>NZ_QVMT01000001.1 GCF_003418935.1 Emticicia sp. C21
AAATCGCTAGATTTCATCGTCGCACTACCAAGTTTTCAAAGAAGCTAACTATTCAATGGTTTTTGATGAAAATATTCATTTTCTATTTCAACCAAATGCCATCATACATTTAAGAACATAACCCGATTTAAAATCCTCTATAACGCCTTTCAATAAAAAAAATTTCATTTAAAATCAAAAACTTATTCTACGGTAAAAAGTTTTATTTAAATTAGTAGTATCCCTTTCATTATTCTTCCTGAAACTGCACATGATAAACTTTGACTCAGAACCCAAATTGTATTGGGCAGTTTGTAATATACTGCTTGTTACATCTGCGCTTTTAAGCTTTTATCCTTTGCTAAAAAATCCCTCAGAAAAGCTTAAATTGTATGCATATGTCCTTTTATCTGTTTTTCTGGTAACTTTCGTTGTTTTTCGTCTGCCTGTTGTAGTGTATAACATTCCGCTTAATCCTGATGAAAGTGTATTTATTGTTGGTGCTATGACTCTCGCGGAAAATCCCGTTTATTGGGAGTCGGTAGATGGCTGTACCAGTGGCCCATTTAGTTTTTATGCCATCACCGCTTTTTGTGAAATTTTCAGACAACCTTACGACTATGTTTCCGCTCGAATCGTAGGATTATTGCTGATGTTAGGTAGTCTGATTCTGAATTTCTTCACACTCCGTAAGTTTTTCTCCACGACCAGCGCAGCTATCAGCAGTTTTTGTGTGGTAGCATTTCTTAGCACAACCCGACACCATGATTTTGTTCATTTTGGCAGTGAGCATCTCCCTATATTCCTGCTAAGTATCATAGGGCTTTTGTATGCCCTTATGGCAAAAAATACAGAGCTAAAAAAAGAGCATCTTTTCTGGTTTGGTTTTGTTGCAGGCATGGTTCCGTTTGCTAAATTACAGGCGGCCCCTATTTCTATGATGATAGGAATTACAACCTATTGGCTGATTTATCAAAAAAAGAAGCAACAATTTAGTCCTTATTTCGGTGTGCTTACTGCAGGCGGTCTATGTGTACCTCTACTTCTTGTTGCTTCTGGTATCTCTTTGGGTTTCCTTGATGATTTCTGGCTGTTTTATATAAAAAACAACCTCGGCTATGGCAGTAATGTATCGATACTTGAGGGTGTTATTCGTTCTTTTAGCGACCCACTTAACATCTTCACAAAAATTATATTGGTTTTAAGCATATTTATTATAGCTCATAAAGTGCTGTACAAAAAAGAAGTCAAGCTTACTCCGATTTCGTTATTTATTCTGGTATTTGTGGCAAGTAGTCTTTTTTCTGTTTTCAAGCCAGGCTTTATGTTTCATCATTATTTGTTACTGCTGGTTTTTCCAACCAGTCTTTTATTCGGTTATTTTATCAAAGAGCTATTAGGTTTGCCTAATCTTCATCTAAGAAAATTGAGCATTGGTGCTATATTAACAGTAATCTTATCTTTTACCTTGTCGGTTAACGCCAAAAATGAGTTTGTCACTGTTAACCCAACTAAAAGGTCAATGGCTATTTCACCGATAAGCCAGGAAATCCTTAAATATTCATTACCTAATGAACCGCTGGTTATCTGGGGAGAATCTGGCAGGTATTATCTGGAAAGCAAACGGACTCAGGGCATCCGATGGAGTCATACTTATTGGGGGATGTATAGTGCCAAGCAACGAAAGCTTTTCAGACAAGAATATGTTAAACAATTTCAGATGATTCTTGCTCCTGTATTTATAGACACTCATGCCAAAGAAGGCTCATTTATCGTTCGTAAAGATTGTGGTTATGAAACTATTCCAGAACTAAAAAGAGTGATTGACGAAAAATATCATTTTCTGGCTGAGATTGATCAGCAAAGGATATATGTGAGAAACGATCGAATAGCAGAAATCAATAATAGAAAAGATTTTACTGAAATAAATTATAAAGAAGAATAGACATTATAAACTAAAAGGGCTTATTCAGCCCTTTTTTTATCAAAATTCAATGATGCTTATGTTAGAAACTGAGCAATAGTACTTTCTATTTTTTTCATGGGAACCAGAAAAGGCTTATCGGTAATAGTTACCTCTATATGGGTTTCTGGGCTATCCTGGGTTGAAAGCACCAGATAACTGCCTTTTATATCACCAATAGGTGTATCAAGACTGAAAGTACCCTTATTATTATCTCCGTTGAAAATACCACCTTTTTCAGTGATGGCACTATTGGCTGTAACGACAAACTGACTGGACGTGCCGGGGAAATCAATATTGAAAGATGATGCCATAGTTAGTTAGAGTTTAAAATGTAAAATAATCCGCCACTGCAGATTTTAAAAGATTTTGTGGATATATAAAATTTTACTATTTATATAAAACCCTAAAATTCCGTTTAGTGTTCCGGATTTAGGTTTTTATAATTTTTTCTTAATATGAAGGAAAGCAGTTTTTAAGAACAGGACAGATAAATTGTCATACCTTTTTTTAAGGCTGAATTTAATAAATCTATCCTGTGTATATTTTATTCTGGAGATCAATTTACATAAAACAAACGATTGCAAAGCGGATGGCTAGTCGCGGACGGCTAGTCGCGGACAGCCAGTCATCATTTTACAACAATTTCACCAATTCATTCAATTTTAATAAAGCCTCAATTGGCGATAAAGTATTTACATCTATCGCTTTCAGCTTATTCTTCAACTCTTCCAGTTTAGGATCTTGTGGCTCAAAAAAGCTCAATTGAATGTTATTTTTAGGCGCTTGCTGTATTTTCTCTTTATTATCTTCCTTGATATGGTCTTGCTCTAAGTGATGAAGTATCTCATTGGCTCTTAATACTACCGATTGTGGCATTCCGGCCATTTGTGCAACGTGTATACCAAAGCTATGCTCACTTCCTCCCTCTTGCAATTTGCGCAAAAACACTACTTTATTATCTACCTCTTTTACTGCTACATTGAAATTTTTAATTCGGGCAAAATCTTCAGTTAACTGATTCAGTTCATGGTAATGGGTGGCAAACAATGTCCAGGGCTTACTTTTAGGATGATTGTGCAGGTACTCCGCAATACTCCAGGCAATACTTACCCCATCATACGTACTAGTCCCACGCCCAATTTCATCCATAATTATTAAGCTTCTATCGCTTAGGTTATTAAGGATACTTGCGGTTTCGGTCATTTCTACCATAAACGTTGATTCCCCTCTGGATAAATTATCGCTTGCCCCTACACGAGTAAAAATTTTATCAACCAGGCCTAATTCCGCGCTTTGGGCAGGCACAAAACTACCTACCTGCGCCATGAGTACAATAATGGCAGTCTGACGCAACAGAGCCGATTTCCCGGCCATATTCGGGCCTGTAATGATAATAATCTGTTGAGTTTCATCATCCAGAAACAAATCATTAGGCACATAGCTTTCTCCCAAAGGTAATTGTTGTTCAATTACAGCATGACGGCCATCCTTTATATCAATAACTTTATTCTCTGTAACCTTTGGCTTGCAATAGTTGTTTTTGCGGGCAACTTTGGCAAAAGAAGACAGTGCATCAAGAATCGAAACAATACGGGCATTCTGTTGTATCTGTGCTACAAACTCTCCTGCGGTAGCTACCAGATCGTTGAATAATCTTTGCTCAATCTCAAAAATCTTGGTCTCCGCAGTCAGGATTTTCTCTTCATATACTTTGAGTTCTTCTGTGATGTACCGTTCTGCATTTACCAGCGTTTGCTTGCGTATCCATTCTGTTGGCACTTTACTTTTATGTGCATTTGATACTTCGAGATAATAACCAAATACTTTGTTATAAGAGATTTTCAATGATGGAATACCCGTACGCTGCGCTTCACGATTCTGAATTTCAATCAGAAAATCTTTGCCTGAAAAAGCGATTTTATGTAATTCGTCTAATTCTACATCAACCCCCGATTCAATCATATTGCCCTGATTGGTAACCACAGGTGCTTCGTCACGTACTTCTCGTTCAATCTTATCAACTAAATACTGGCAATCAGTTAATTGAGTAATATATTTCTGCAAAATGCCAAACTCTTTACTACCCACCTCCAATAACTTTTTGATAGGCAGCATTTGTGACAAGGCGCGTTTGAGTTGTACCATTTCACGAGGATTAATCCTACGTACAGCAACCTTAGAAATCAATCTTTCTAAATCACCGATTGGTTTCAACAATTGCGAAAGATTCTCAGCCATCTCGTCATTCTGCACAAAAAACTCTACAGTGTCTAATCGTTCCTGTATCAGGCTCTTCTCTTTTAATGGTAATACCAGCCATTTACGCAACAGCCTCGCCCCCATCGGTGTGATAGTATGGTCTAATACCTGAATCAACGGCACACCTCCATCATGCTGAGGAAAAACCAATTCCAGGTTACGAATAGTGAATCTATCCAGCCAAACATATTTATCTTCGTCCAGACGCGTCAGGCGAGAGATATGGGCCATTTCTTTATGCTCTGTATCTGATAGATAGCGCAGAATTACACCTGCGGCAATAATCCCCTCTGTCAGGTTTTCAACCCCGAAACCTTTCAGCGATGAAGTTTTGAAATGAGTAGTAAGAAGATTATAAGCAAAATCATATTTATAAGCCCAGTCTTCAAAACAAAATTCATTGAATTTATCACCAAAAGTGCCTTGAAAATCGTGACGGTGCTTTTTGCAGTACAAGACTTCAGACGGAGCAAAACTTTGCAATAATTTATCAATGTAGGCTGTGTTCCCCTCGGTAGTCAAAAACTCTCCGGTTGATACATCTAAAAATGATACTCCAAAATAATCAGGTCTGGTAAAGTGGATAGATGCCAGATAGTTATTCTGCTTGGTATTCAGTACGTTATCGTTGAATGATACTCCCGGAGTAACCAACTCGGTAACACCTCTCCTAACGATACCTTTAGCAGTGCTCGGGTCTTCCAGTTGGTCGCAGATGGCTACACGCTGGCCAGCCCTTACCAGCTTGGGTAAATAAGTATCTAGTGAGTGGTGTGGGAATCCCGCCAATTCTTCCTGCGCACCGCCATTATTACGGCGGGTTAGTACAATACCTAGTATTTTTGAAGCCTTAATGGCGTCTTCTCCGAATGTTTCATAGAAGTCACCCACTCGAAACAATAGCATTGCTCCGGGGTACTTAGACTTGATTTGATTGTATTGTCGGTTGAGAGGGGTCTCTTTCGCTTGCTTAATTAATTCTTCTTTAGACGGACGTGCCACTTGATACGAATTTTATCTCCTTAAACTACAAATTTACGGATTTCTGACGAGGAAAGCTAGATTGAATCGGGAAAATGGTTTTCGATGTACAGTACACTTTTAAAACAAAAAAGCCTCAATTCTGCAAGAGAATGAGGCTTTTGATAGGGTAAAATTTCTTCTATACTAAGGGGGTTAAAACTGTAACTGAACCTTTATCAGGCTCTTAAAGCGTACTTGTTGATTTTTTGAAACAATTCTTTGGGATTGAAAGGCTTGGTTACAAAACCATTCATTCCTACTTCATAAACCCTGTCCTGTGTGTTTAAAACCGATGCAGTAAGGGCAATAATTGGGGTTTTCTTGTCGAATTTTCTGATATTTTCGGTAGCTGTATAACCATCCATCTCTGGCATTAAAAGATCCATTAATACAATCTGGTAATCATTTTTGGCCAGCTTCTCAACGGCAATACGTCCGTTGGCGGCTGTGTCGTAATGCATTCCCCATTTCTCTAAAAACCGGGTCGCGATTTTTATATTAATCGGGTAATCTTCTACTAAGAGTACCTTGGTGCCTTTTAATGTATGCTGGTCAAAAACCTCTTCTTTTCTCACAATCGTATTTGGCTGAACAGCCGTTTTCAAATGAATAGTAAAGAAGAAAGTAGAACCATTGCCTACCTGACTTTCCACCTGGATTTTACTACCATGAAGTTCAAGCAACTTTTTAGTAATACCTAAACCTAAACCAGTTCCTCCAAAACGACGAGTGATCTGTTTGTCGGCCTGTGCAAATTTTTCGAAAATTCTTGGCAGATTCTCTTCAGCGATTCCTATACCTGTATCTTTAACCGAGACATCAATAGCTGCCGAATCATTGGAAAGATGATTCAACTGAACCTTGATTGTGATACGCCCACGATCAGTGAATTTCACCGCATTATTCACCAGATTGTTCATGATCTGGCTCAGGCGCAGTGGGTCTCCGATTAAATGTTCCGGAATACTCTCGTCATACTCTAAATCAATTTCTACTTCTTTAGAAGCCGCATGTACTTCAATCGATTTCTTGATGTTTGTAACCAGGTCTTTGATATTAAAATCAATACTTTCCAGCTCAACCTTACCTGCTTCAATCTTGTTGAAATCAAGAATATCATTGATAAGCACATTAAGATTTTCGGTAGAAAACTGCAGAATTTTAATATTCTCAAGCATTTCGGCACTATGATTTTCCTGCTGCATCAGGTAGGTCATCGCAACAATGCCGTTGAGAGGTGTTCTGAGCTCGTGGCTCATCATTGATAAAAATTCAGTCTTGGCATTAGATGCTTTAATGGCATCCTCTTTCGCTTTTCTCAGCTGAATTTCAATTCCTTGTTGATAAATCAACAGCTTTTTGATGAATACTGCCAGTTCAAAAAGGTTATCTCCATCAAAATCAGGCAATTTGTAATCTTTGGGCAAATCAAGCTTGCTAATGCCCTCTGAAAGTTTCTGAACAGACTCTTGTCTGTGCTCAATCTCTTCCTTGAGTTTACGATTGATTTCGGCATACTTTCTTTCACTGGGGCGTACTAAAGCTTTCAACTGTTCTTTTTCATGTTCGAACCTGAAGCACAGGTCGTTTACCGACTTCAAAAACCCATCCATGAATTTATATCTTGAATGATTCTTGGGCAAATGATCGTTAATCAGTTCAGCGAGCAATTGATGGTAATTTTCGGCATCCATAACGTTTTTCATACTCTTTAACAATAAAGATTTTGAGGGTAATTATGATTCAAATAGAATAGTAGCGCACACACGCTAATATTACAGGGACAAAAGCACTTTTTTAGTGAATGGATTGTTTTTTACCTTAGTTCTTAATGGATGGCCGTTTTCTATAAAAATTCAAAATGGAGTGATGGTGATAAGCCTGTTATGGAACTTAATACCGTATCTAATGAAATAAAAATCAGTAACACGCATCTAAGTTTTCTTAAACGCTGACTTATTTTTTTAGTAAGAATAGATAGTTACAAACAATTTCTTATAGATAATCACTCTTTATGAAAAGCTGTGGGTACCTTGTGTGATTGGCACGGTCTTTGTCAATATTATTTCTGACATAGAGCCTGATTGTCAATCGGGTTAATTCATCGTGTATTAGTTCTACTTTCTTCATGAACGCGGAATAAGCGCTTCTTTTCCGTATTTCTGCGTAATTGTATGCTATTAATAAGACAAATACTATACCGCTTTTCGTGATTAAACGGCATAAATTTTTTCTTTAGTGCAATTTCTTGCGCATACCCTTTTTTCGTTGAAATTTACTGCGTATTTTTATTTGTAATAAACAGGTAAAATTACTTGGTTTATCAGAGAGTCAGCTTTGCTCATTATCAATTAAAAAAAGATTAATTTTTTCTTAGGTATTTACCTATAATAATACTTCCGCCTAAATGAGCCAAAATCTGTTTTTTCTTATTTTCTTTCTTTTTTCTTTTACTTCTTTAAATGCTCAAACGGCTGAAGAATATTATAAAGCCGGAGAACAGAAACAGGTTAAAGGAGATTATGAAGGGGCAATAATATACTTTAGTAAAGCAATTGAGATGATTCCTAATTCAGCAAAGGCTTATTACCAAAGAGGTATCAGCATGGACGCTTTAGGCCATTACAATGAAGCTATTAGTGATTTTAGTAAGATTATAGAAATTGAAAAAGATAAAGCGGTGGAAGCCTATCATAGCAGGGGGATAAGTTACAAGAATTTCACAAAATATACGGAAGCCATCAGAGATTTCGATAAAGCCATTGCTTTAAATATTAATAACTCTTTGGCCTATTATTACAGAGGTGTCTGTTTAGACAATATTGGTCGTTATGACGAAGCTCTGCAAGATTTTAACAAAGCCATAGAAATGACGCCAAGGCAAGCCCACTATTACTATAATCGGGGAAATACATTGAATCATTTGAGAAACTACAAAGAAGCCATTAATGATTATAAAACGGCCCTTATTATTGACCCGAATTTAGATGAAGCCAAAAGCGGACTAAAGGAAGCTCAACAGAAACTGAATAAAAAAAGTAATTAGATTTGTATTTTACCTATACACTATATGACACGCTGTGCTATTTTAATCCTTATTGCACTATTCATCTCAACTACTGCATCAGCCCAAACTGCCGAGAACTATTATAAGGCTGGTGAAAAGAAATATGATGCTAAATCTTATGCCGAAGCCATTGAAGATTTTACTCAGGCAATTCTTTTGAATCCTAATCAGGCACATGTGTATGTATTCAGAGGCGTTTGTTTCAATGCTTTAAATAAGAATGAAGAAGCGATTAAAGACTATGACAAGGCTATCGGGCTGAATCCAAAAACCAAGGAAGCTCACTATTTTAAAGGGATAAGTCTATTCGAAATTAGCCAATACAAAGAAGCCATAAATGAGTTTAGTGAGGTTATAATGCTTGACCCTACTGAAGCAAAGGCATATAATAATAGGGGTATGTGCTATAAGAATAAAGGCAAACTTTACTTTGCGTTAATCGATTTTTATGATGCTATCAGAATTGATTCAAAATATGCTGAGGCATACTATAATATTGGCACTACCCGACTTTTAATGGACGGCTGTAAATGTGCGATAGACGATTTTACCCAAGCCATTGCTATTGACTCAACCTTTATTAATGCTTACAATAATAGAGGCAACTGTTTTAAGAAACAAGGACTACCTGTAGCCGCCATCAGCGACTATAGTAAGGCAATCGGGCTTAGCAAATCTTTTCCGGGTCATGATCTGGTATTGTTCTACAATAATAGAGGAAGCAGCTACAATGCAATTGAACGTTTTGAGGATGCTATCCGGGATTTTGATGCAGCCATTCAGATTGAGCCTGACTTTGCTGATGCCTATAATAATCGAGGACTTGTCTGGCTAAGTCTTAATAAATTTGATGAAGCCATTAAGGATTTCAATCAAACACTTGCACTCAATCCTAAACACCCTGATGCCAAACGAAATATAAAGAAGGTATATACTAAGAAGAAGAAAAGATTGTTTACAATATAAAGAAACGAGTGAAGCCCAATGAAGCCAGTTTTAGGAATTATTTTATATATGTCTTTTGCTTATTGTGAAATTGTTGCCTGGGGATTTGTTGCTTTGTTACTTAATACTGCCTTTATTTCTGCAGACACATTGCTATCGCCGGATGCCATGTTTGAGCTATATACTGGTGCTCCAGAAAATTATATCCTGAGCCGACTAAGCATCAATATTGTTATCAGCCTGGCTTTTGGCTTATTTCTGAGTTTTCAATACTGGCTAATCAGAAGATTTTATATGCTCCCAGAAACCATTATAGAGCAAATAGATGCCAGAAGTTTCTTCAAATGGCAAACCATTGCCTTATTCTGCTTCGGACTTGGTGCTATTGTCTGGGGAATTTATAAGATTTATCACCCCTATCCGGAAGTGTGGTAGTAATTTAGGTTTCAAATGATTGAGAAATCCTAAAGATAGCGTCAATCGTCCTAACTCATCGGTCAATAAATTTGAACCTTTGCCTTTGTATTAAAAACATTAAAAAATGGCAAAGGAATTTACTTTGATGACCGCTATAGGAGCAGTAATTATTGCAGGTCTGTACATCACAATTTTCTCGTTAGTCAAAGAGCCTAACAGGCAGATTATTAATGCCCTGATTATTGCAGGAGCTGGTGCTACCTATTGGAGTGGCGGACTCGGCTACTACGAATTTCCTTTAGGTGTAATTATGATTTATTTAGCTTTTAAAGGGCTTAAAGATTATAAATTCCTGGCACTTGGCTGGTTAGTTCATACACTTTATGATGTCCTTCACCATTTGTATGGTAATCCGATTGTACCTATGTCGCCTTCTTCTTCTGCCGGATGTGCTATTTGTGATCCTATTTTGGCTTTGTGGCTATTTATGGGGGCTCCAAGTGCTTTTGAGTGGTTCAGGCAAAAGACAATGCTCTAAGATAAGCATACAATTTTAAGTCTTTAAAATACTTTAACTTAGATGGGATTTTTCCGGTATTCTCTTACGAGAAAAGTAATATTAAATAAATATTCTTGCTGCTTATGATGCCAAAGAGCCCAATAATTCAAAATATTGCTATAAATTTCACGATTTTCTTCTAAGATATTAATAATGTTTAACCATATCCTATTGTCTTTATCAATCTCCCATCTCAAATAGTCATCATAAGAACCGAGAATTAAACCCATAACTGCATATTTTTCAGAGCTATTAAAATCATTAGTATGCATAGCATTGATAAACTCTTCTACCCTATCTTTATCTGCCAGTTCAATATCCCAATCTTGTTCATCTCCTTTAGCCGGGAGATTAAAAAGCGTATTTATGACTTGTAATGCATCGTTATTCATTAAAATTAGAAAGTTATAGTTTAAATAACATCAAATTGCGGCAAATTATTCATTTGCCTCTCAGCTTTTTTCTTTACCAAAATAATCCCTAATTTGTCACAAATAAAAAACCAATTTCTATGCTAACTAACGTTGAACACATCGGCATTGCCGTGAAAGATATAGTGGCTTCCAACACCTTGTTTTCAAAACTATTAAATGTACCTCCCTATAAATCTGAATCGGTAGAAAGTGAAGGTGTTCTGACATCTTTCTTTAAGGTCAATGAAACAAAAATTGAACTATTAGAGGCCAGTAACGCTGATAGTGCTATTGCCAAATTTATAGAAAAGAAAGGTGAAGGTATTCATCACATTGCCTTTGAAGTTGATGATATTCGTGCAGAAATGAAGCGTCTGGAGGGTGAAGGTTTTATTTTGTTGAATGCAGAACCAAAACTGGGAGCCGATAATAAACTGGTTTGTTTTCTACATCCGAAGAGTAGTAATGGGGTATTGGTTGAATTGTGTCAGGAGCGTAGAGACTAAATAAAAAACCACAGAGTGCCTAAAACATCTCTGTGGTTCATATAACTAGATCATTCTTATTTTCTAATAATCGCTCCCAATTCTTTCTCATAAGCCGCTATCAGGCGTTGCATGGTTTTATCAATGCTTTCGTCGGTCAGTGTTTTTTCTTTGTCTAAAAGAGTATAACTAACTGAGTAAGATTTTTTGCCTTCACCTAATTTCTCTCCTTCATAAATATCAAATACATTCACGGCTTTCAACAAGTTTCTTTCAACTTTATAAGCAATAGCCGATACTTGGTCAAAGCTTGTAGTACTGTCTAATACCAAAGACAAATCTCTACGCACTTCCGGGAATTTTGGTATCTCTACGTATTCAACTTTATCAGAATATTGTTTCAATAAGAAATCCCAGTCGAAATCGGCATAGAAAACGGCTTGCTTTACCTCTGCCAGTTTAGCCACCGATGGTTTTACCAAACCTAAACTTACTACCGGCTTTTTGTTAACAATATAGGTAAGCCCATATTGATAAATCGGAGAGCTTAGTTCTTGCGTATCAAACTTAGTTACCTTCATGGCTTTTAGTACCTTTTGCACAGCTAAAGCCAGATCATGGAAAGTAACAGGTGTATTTGCGGCCAACCAACTTTCATTCTGTTGATTACCCGTAAGCCATAACCCCAAATGTTTACTCTCTTTATATTTTTTATCTTGTCCTTCTTCTTGTTTAGTGAAATATGAGCGACCAAATTCAAACAATTTCAGATCTTTCTGGCGACGGTTGATATTATAAGCCACCGATTCCATACCTGTCAACAACAAACTTTGGCGCATCACTGAAAGTTCTTCACTTAATGGATTCAATAAAGTTACCTGTCCACCTTTGGCAATGCTTTGCACTGCCTCGTTGTAAGCAGGCTTTGTGATTGAGAGCGTCTGAATCTCATTGAAGCCATTAGCTGCTAATAACTCAATTACACGCATCTGCAATTTATCCGCATCTTTATCAGGGAAGCCCGACAGATAATCAGCCTGCAAGTTTTCTGAAAGCTCAATATTATCGAAACCATAGATACGTAATATCTCTTCAATTACATCAGCCTCTCTCGTTACATCTACACGGTATGGCGGCACGCTTACAGTCATTTCATACGCATCATCACTCAAGACTTTTATGTCAAGACTCTCCAATATTTTATGAATCAATTCGTCTTCCAGATTTTTACCAATCAGACGGTTGATGTTTTTGTGCTTAACGGTAATAGTCAGGTTTTCAATGGGTGCGGGATAGTTGTCAATTACACCATTGAGAATCGTTCCTCCGGCCAATTCTTGTATCAATAAAGCAGCTAATCTGATAGCGAAAGGAGGCATGTTCGGATCAGTGCCACGTTCATATCTGAATGAGGCATCTGTTTTTAGTCCATGAAAAGTAGCAGTACGACGTACCCATACCGGGCTGAAATAAGCAACCTCTAGAAATACACTGGCAGTACCTAATTTGATACCCGATTTTTGTCCGCCAAATACCCCTGCTATCGCCATAGGCTCTTCGGCATTACAAACCATCAGGTCGTGCCCTGAAAGCGTTCTTTCTGTCCCATCAAGCGTGACGAACTTCGTTCCTTTCTCCGGTACTCGCACTACAATCTTTTTGCCTTTTACTTCGTCAGCATCAAATGCGTGCATGGGCTGGCCTAAAGTATGGCATACATAGTTAGTAATATCAACTATATTATTAATCGGATTCAATCCAATTGATTGTAAAGCTTTTTTCAACCACTCAGGTGATTCGTTCACTGTGATACCCTGAATCTCTAAACCACAGAAATGAGGACAAGCCTCTGTATTTTCAACAATTACATGGAATTCTGTTTTCTGTTCGGCTGGAGTGAATTTCTCAATCGATGGTAACTTGATTTCTCTACCTAATACCGCTTTCAAATCACGGGCTACACCAAAATGTGAAGCCGCATCGGCGCGGTTAGGTGTCAAACCTATTTCAATCTGGAAATCTGGCTCTAATGAGAAATACTTTGCCGCAGGCGTGCCATTAGGTAAATCAGTATCTAAAACCAGAATGCCTTCATGGGATGTACCAATACCGATTTCATCTTCAGCACAAATCATTCCTTCTGATGCGTGACCATAAACTTTCCGTTTATCAATTGTAAACGATTTCCCATCAGCAAAGTAAATGGTAGTACCGAGAGTAGCTACAATTACTTTTTGTCCTGCGCGTACATTGGAAGCTCCGCAAACAATCGTTGAAGGTGTTTCGGCACCAATATCGACAGTAGTCAGGCTCAATTGTTTATCTTTTACCATAAAGGTTTCACAGGTAAGCACTTCCCCTACTACAAAGCCTTTTAATCCGCCTTTTACCGATTCTATTTCTTCAATCCCTTCTACCTCTAAGCCTGTGCCCGTCAATAATTTTCCGATTTCCTCCGGTGATTCGTTAATCTCTATCAGACTCTTTAACCAATTATACGAAATTTTCATGCAAACAATAATTGTAGTGAAATGGAGGAGTTAATGAGTGAATTAGTGATTGAGTGAGTTAGTGATTTATTTATTAAACAACTTTTTAAAGTCTCTACCAATTTCACCTGATTAATTCCGCCACAAATTTTCGCAAAGATAGGAATTTAGGATTAAAATAGTGTGTAAAGAAGTATAAAAAAGGCTTCCGTATAGGTATAATGCTTACTTCTCAAAAAATCTACCTGAACAAGAATTCAAATGACCAAATTCCAGGCTTTTAACTAAAGAAGACCCTTTTAGCCTTACATGTTACTCCCGTGCCACAAATACACAAACCTTAAAAAAATTATTTTGTATCCACTCAATAATATTATACGTAAGAACGAAATATTGGCATTTCGTTTGTACGCAACCATACTGTATACTATGCTTTTGTATTTCCTTTCTTGATTTCTATTATTTCATCAGGAAAACAGAAAAAATGTATCCGTTTACTAACATTACAGCTTATTTATACTTATTGGCATGCGTTTGGCATTAGTATAAAAACAAGATATTAAGTGAATAGCGCTTTAACTCTATAAAAATCAATGGCTTTGAGAACGAACATAACAAAAGGTAAAGGTCTGATCTTAGGCTTATCCCTATTAGCTGTGCAAACTGCTTTCGCCCAAACGACTCCAAAAACCCAGCTTCCCGCAGATGTAAATTTTACTGATTATCAATCTGGCGTAGTCCGCGTTGAAAAAGGTGAGAAAGTTGGTTTTCTTGACAAACAAGGCAAACCGGTAGCCGATATTAAATATGAAAGTGCGTATGATATGACCGAAGATATGGCTGCGATTCGTAAAGATGGTAAGTGGGGATTCATGAATAAAACAGGTAAAGAAGTAATACCTTTTGAATACGAAGAAGTACAAAATTTCTCTCAATCGTTGGCCGCAGTTAAACTAGGCGACAAATGGGGATTTGTTGATAAAAAAGGAAAAGTGAAAGTTCCTTTTGATTATGATAAAGTATTGAATTTCAAAGAAAACCTTGCTTTTGTAAAACAAGAAGGCAAATGGGGAGTAATTGACACTAAAAATCATACTATTGTAAAACCTCAGTTTGATAAAGTAGAAAGTTTCTCTGAAGGCTTGGCTATGGTAGCAGTTGCTGGAAAATACGGTTTTATTGATGCTAAAGGTAACCAGGTGATTCCGATGGTGCACAAGGGTGCTAAGAGTTTTATGGAAGGTAGAGCAGCAGTGAAAAACGATGCTAAAAAATGGGGTTTTATAGATGCCAACAACAATCAGGTAATTCCGGCTTTATATGATGAAGTTGATAATTATGCAGAAGGATTGGCAGTTGTTCGTAACAAAGATAAATGGAAAGTAATTGACAAAACCGGTAGCGATTTAGTAGCCAGCACCTATGATTTTATTCAGGGAGTTTCTGAGGGAATGATTATTGTGTTTGCCAACAAGAAATTCGGTGTGATTGACAAAACCGGAAAAGAAATTGTGCCTCTAAAGTATGATAATCTTTGGGGCTATTCAGATGGATATGCAAGAGCTATTAATAATGGAAAATACGGATATATTGACAAAAACGGACAAGAAGTTATTCCGTTGATTTATGACGATGCTTATAACTTTTCAGAAGGATTGGCAAGAATCAGTCTTTTCGGCAAAAGTGGCTTCATTAACAAAAATGGACGTGAAGTCTTTCCTGATAATCAATTGTCAAAAAGTGTGTTATCTAGTGTAACAGATTAAATTGAGTTCGTAGGTTTTGTTTAAATGAATGAGCGAGGTATCGAGAGGTGCTTCGCTTTTTTATTTAGTGAATGAGCGATTGAGTGATTAACTCTATAGTGGTTGTTATTTCTTTACTTTTTTGGTTTTAAATTTATCATTTATTCTTCAAAACTTCTTCTCTCTTCACTATCTCCCCCACCCGACCTTTTTCGGTTTTTCTGTCCCATTTCCTCCTTCTTTCTCTTTAATCTTTTTCTTTTACTCTCAGCTTTGTTGTTTTGTTTTCTTGTTCCGTTCTCCAAATTCTCGATTAGCAAACAAGATTTTTTTCTTTAAACATCTTAGCCATTTTCTTTCTTTCTTTCTTGATCAACTTCATTGTCTCTTTTGTAATTACCACTTTAGAAGATTCTTTAGTAGAATCAGAAGTAGTTGATTTGTTAGTGTCATCGTTAGCAAAAGCGGCACTTGAAGTTAAAATTGTTACAATAGCAATTGTCAGAATCTTTTTCATTTTTACTCAATAGTTATCGGGTTATTTTTTCCCTCTTGGTTTGATGATTCAAAATTACATCAATCTCAGACGGATTTGGGACCTTTTCGATGAATTGACAAATTTAAAGTATTTTTGGAGACATTTGCAAGATAATTGGTATTAAACGGCGACGAATGACAGCATTAAGGGGATAACTGGCAGATTATATCGACAAGTGGCAGGAAATATCGGAAAACTGGCGGAAAGTTTCGGTGAATGGTAGGAAATGACGGTTAATTGGCAGCACTAAACGGTAAGTGGCAGTTAATTCTCGACAAGTGGCAGTCCATACCGATAAGTGGCAAGCAAGCTTTGGTAAATGGTAGAAAAATCTGGTAATTGGTAATTGCCATTTTTCTATAGTATAATGGTGGACCAGCCAGAATTATACCGAAAAACGAATAAATTGATTTACACGAAGCATGTCGAAATATAATTTCACTTTACGTCTGTTTTTATTAAATTCAAGCCTATTTTAACAGCTACCATATTTACTATGAACCGTAGAGATTTTTTAGGCGCAAGCTCCGGAGGAGGAATCATGCTAAATGCTATTCAAACCGCTGCCCAACAAAGCCCTTATCAAGCCATACCTAATGCAGACCTGAAATTAAAAGTGCTGGCTACTAACTGGGGCTTCTCTGGGAACACCGATGCTTTTTGTGAAGCTGCCAGAAAAGAAAATTATGATGGCATAGAAGTATGGTGGCCGAACGAAAAGAAAGACCAACAGGAATTATTTGCTGCCTTAGACAAACACCAGTTAGAAGTTGGGTTTCTTTGTGGTGGCTATCAGAAAGACCCAAAAGATCATCTGGAGACTTTCAGGAAAGCTATCAATGCAGCTACCCAATCTGTCAAGAAACCTCTGTACATTAATTGTCATAGCGGGCGCGATTATTTTACTTACGAGCAAAACAAATTATTCATAGACCATACTACCGAAGCAAGCCAAAAGAGCGGTATCAAAATTCTGCATGAAACTCACCGTGGGCGAATGCTTTTTGCAGCGCATATTGCGCATAATTTTATAGAGAAGAACCCTGCCCTGCGTCTTACTTTAGATATATCCCATTGGTGTAATGTGCATGAATCTTTGTTGGAAGACCAAACCGAAGCTGTGCAAGCCGCTTTGGCAAGGGTTGATCATATTCATTCAAGAATTGGCCATCAGGAAGGGCCTCAGGTAAATGACCCACGAGCGCCTGAGTGGGAAAGTGTGGTAAAAGCACATCTGGCCTGGTGGGATAAAGTAGTAGAATATAAACTAAAGTCTGGTGATACGTTGACGATTCTTACAGAATTTGGTCCACCTAACTATTTGCCTACTCTTCCTTATACTAAACAGCCTTTGGCTGATCAATGGGGTATTAATGTGTATATGAAGGATTTATTGAGGAAGCGATATCTGAAAGGTTAAAAGGATAAATCTAATTTCAAAAAGACACCTCACAAAGATTCTAAAAAATGAGCCGCCAGGATACCAAACGTCTTTCAAGGTTAACTGCAACTCTCATACAGTTGCAGACGAAGCGGCTTTTGACTGCTGCAGAACTAGCTCATAAATTCGATGTAAGCACCCGTACAATTTACAGGGATATTAAAGCACTAGAGCAAGCGGGTGTTCCGATTGTGACTGAAGATGGCAGAGGTTATTCATTAATGGAAGATTATCGGGTGCCACCCATAATGTTTACAGAAAATCAGGCTAATGCTTTGATATTGGCAGAACAATTGGTTCTGAAAAATCCTGATGCTGCATTTATAATAGATTATATAGAGGCAGTAGATAAGATAAAAGCAGTGCTTAAACATAGTGATAAAGACAAGGCCAATTTATTATCTGAGCGAACCAGGTTCGACTTAAATCTGAATAGGCAAAGAAATAGTCATGTTTTATCAGATTTGCAATCTGCCCTCACCAATTTCAGCCTTACCAGAATTGAATATTCCAATGAAGCTAACGAAGCTTCCTCGCGATTAATAGAACCATTTGCCTTAGTTAGTACCACAGATAACTGGCTATTGATAGCCTGGTGCAGACTCCGAAAAGACTTTAGATATTTCCGCCTTGATAGAATAAAGCATTTAGAAGTACTTCCTGAAAAATTCTCACCTCATAAAATGACCTTACAGGAATTTTTTGATAAAAATTATTAGTACCCAAAATACCTTTGACATATGGTTGTCGCGCGCGCCATTTAAGTTTGCATCATAAACTTAAAAACATAATTTTATGATTAATCAAGTAGCAAACTTAAATTGGATTAGCGTTGCCATCGCCTTTGTCGTATATTTTGTATTAGGAGCCCTATGGTTTACTTTACTCTTTCCTAAGCCCTACAAAATTTCTTTGGGCAAAGAAAACGAAACATTGCCAAATAAACCGATTTTTATAGTTGGTCCTGCAATCTGTACACTTGTTATTACAGTTGTAACTACTGTCTTAATATATGCGCTTAATATTCAATCCATTAATGATGCACTAGTATTTTCTTTAATGATTGGTTTCGGCTATCTGGTTGCGAATACAACCAATATTGCCATAAATCCAAATATTCCAAGACCTATCTTATATAGTGTTATTAGTGGGGCTTATCATTTGGTGGGGATAATACTTGTAGGGGTTATTTTAGTAGTGATGAGATAAAGTAGCTGAAAAGAGTTTAGCTAGAGACAAGGATTTAACTCGCGATAATACCTTGTCTCTAATATAGATTAAGCAGAATTATTTCATTCTCTCAATGATCTGTTTCTCTAAAAACCCGGTAGATCTGACCTCTTTTAAACATAATCCCCTCACATGAGTATAGGCCGCTTTTTCAGTAATATAAGCCACCATATTAGCTAGCATTACAGTCATCGAGGTTCTGTTTTCTTCTTCCTTTACTTGAAAAATAATATCAGTCAAGACAAGTTCAGGTTCATAGGAATAATTCTTTAATTTTTCCCGGCCAACAATTACACGAGAACTACTATCCTCCGGAATTCCATTAGCGCTTTCAAACGTGAAAGTATTGATTCTATAAGGTTCGGACATGATTAGCCCATTTTTTCTATCTATTACCTTTAAGGAGATGTTATTTTTTAGACAATACTCAATAATATTTGTCATTACCTGGTCAGCAGATTTATCGAAAACTACTGTATAATCGCTCGGATAATTGCCTTTTAAAGGAATATAGTCTATTCGACAGGCCGACGTCAAAAATACTATTGTTAGAAATATTAATGTCTGCTTCATTACTGCGAGTAGTTTGGTTAATTATGGGCATTAAATATTTTGTCAATAATCTGCTTCTCTAAAAAACCAGTAGATTTGACTTGCTTTAGATATTCCCATTCAGAATACCATGCCTTTAGATCAGATAATCTAACAGTCAATGAGATTTTATTGTTTTTTTCATTTAATTTAAAATTTATAAAAGTCCAGATAATGGTAGGTGGCTGGCAATCTGCTATAAATTTTCCTGGCGTTTCACAGCCCAGAACCACATTAGCACCGTTTTCCCGAAGTGTTCCGTCTTGATTCTCAAATGTATAAGTTCCAAGTTTATACCATTGAGAAACTATTAATCCACTTTTTCTATCAATTATTTTTAATTTTATTCCACTTTCTGAGCAATATGCAATTATATCATTCCATAGCTCGTCAGAAGATTTTTCCGAAATTATAGTATAATCGGTTGGATAATTACCTTTTAAAGGACGGGTAAGCTTTTGTTGACAGCTTGAAAAAACAGATAGGATAAGCAGCAAACTTAATACTTTCTTCATCTCAGCAATTTAATTTGGATTTGATTCTATAGAATATATGTAAAGAAAATCCTTTTTCTCTTATTTCTTAAAGGTTTATCCTTAATCTTAATAAAAAAGTCAACGCAGTGCGTTGTCTCTACCAATATATGATTAAGTATTGATTAACAGGACTTAATCAAAGGCTAATTCCACCATTACCCATCATATTTAAAAAGACAAAAAGTAAACTTTTGCACAGTTCCATCAGATGTTGTGTGATTTACTTTGTTAGACTTTTTCTGCGTCAGACAACGGGCAAATACTTCGCTTAAATCATCGGCTGAATATTGGGTAATCTCCAGTCCACTACATTTTTTAGGACCACCTTCTGCAAATGTTCCAATCAGAAAATGTGCGCCAGCATTAAGCGACCGACAAATATTTTGGGTATAATGCTCAATTTCTGTAATCTCGGTCAGGAAATGAAATGTAGCTCTGTCATGCCAGAAATCATATTTTTCAATAGCTTTAAATGTCCCGGCATCTGCTATGATATACTTCACAGACTTACCTTTCTCTCCTAATCTAGCTTTAGTTTTACTCAATGCTTCTTCTGAAATATCTACCAAAGTAATATGCTCGTACCCTTTATCAAGCAGATAATCAACAAAACGGCTTTCACCTGATCCCATATCAATAATACTGTCAGTTTTAGGCAAATTCAATTTCTCAAAAAATTGTATAGAAGTTTCAGGTTTTTCCTGAAACCAGCTTAATTCTTCAAAACTTTTAGTTTGATATACTTTCTCCCAATGTGCTTTTAAGTCTTTGTTCATTGTTTTTAATCAAAAATTAGAAATCTATTTGAGCACCAAATCAGCTCCTTTCTCAGCAATCATATATACAGGAGCATTCGTATTACCTGATACAATAGTCGGCATAATACTGGAATCAATTACCCTTAAGCCTTCTATACCTTTTACCCGAAGTTGATTATCCACTACCGCCATTTCATCATTCCCCATTTTACAGGTACCTACCGGATGATAAACCGTTTCCAGTTGCTTTTGAATATGAAGCAGAATAGCCTCATCTGAGCTACAATCAGGTGGGGTAATGAGTCTATCTCTATATGGCTCAAATGCTTTGGAGTTGATTACATCAATAGCTTTTCTGGTAGCTTTTATAAGCGTAGTACTATCTTGCTCGTCAGATAAAAAATTAGGTTGAATAACAGGAGCATCCAGTGGATTATTACTTCTTAACCCCACATATCCTCTACTTCTAGGTCTTAATAAAGTAGGCAGGATTGTAAAACCATCATTTTGCGGAAACGTATTAATATCATACATATCAACCGAATAATCATCCCCAATTTGCAGAGAAGCATAATGAAACTGATAATCTACTCTATCTGGGCTATCATCTGTCATGCCAAACGCTGCAGCCTCTAGTGGACCAATTGTCAGGATACCTTTTTTTGTAAAAAGATATTGCATTAATGCCTTAGCCTGATTCCATTTAGATAAATAATGGTTTTGCCCGAATTGCTGACGAGACAATGCCGTAACACCCATAAACAAATGGTCTTGCAGATTTTTACCAACGCCGGGTAATTCCTTCTTGCAACTTATTCCTGCTTTTTTGAGTTCATCTTTATCGCCTATACCTGAAAGCATTAATAACTGTGGAGAATTAAAAGACCCAGCGGAGAGAATTACCTCTTTATTGGCTAAGATTTTTTCAGTAGTGTTTTTTCCTCTGATTACTTCTACCCCAATAGCCTTTTCATTCTCAATCAGCACCTGTTTTACTATCGTGCGGGTATATACGGTCAGGTTCGGTCGGCTCATGACGGGTTTCAGGAAAGCAGTGGCGGCACTATGTCGCTTAGCATCCTTTATAGTAAATTGCAGAAGTCCAACTCCTTCTTGCTTATCACCGTTATAATCTTTATTTTCTTTAAAACCATTCTCAATGCAACCTTGCACAAAGGCATCAGTAAAAGGCGTTTTATAATGTTTGGCATAGGTCACATTCAACAAGCCATCTTTGCCATGAAAAACATTATTGATTTGCTCGTTATGTTCCGATTTTTTGAAATAGGGCAATATTTCTTCATAATTCCAGCCTTCATTACCCAAATCAGCCCAATCATTATAATCTTCTTTATTCCCACGCACATAAGCCATGGCATTGGTTGAGCTGCAACCTCCCAAAGTTTTTCCTCTCGGCTGATATAACCTCCGATTCAGTACATGGGCTTGTGGCTCTGTCCAATAACCCCAATCAACCTCACTCCGATGCAGTTTTGCATAGCCGGCCGGAATATGAATTTCCATTTTCTTATCCGGCCCTCCGGCTTCAATCAACAAAACTTTATGATTTGGATTTCCTGAAAGACGATTAGCCAGCACACAGCCTGCAGAACCGGCACCAATAATAATGTAGTCGAAGGTCATATAAGTGAATAAGTTTTAGGTTAGTCAAAGGTCAATTACAACTAAGTAAATTATCGAATATATCTTAATTAAATAGTAGAGACAATGGCACCGCCTTGTCTCCAAAGGCTATGAAACTCCAAGGGCAATTAGTAGGGGTTCAAAATTTTGAACCCCTACTAATAAATGTGTATCTTAAAACTGATTCTTAAAACTCTTTATCAAAACATTTCTACCTCTCTATAAAATCAAGGGCTCAAACGCTCCATTCTCCAATCTCCATTAGTATCTGTAAATAGGATTCTGTCATGCAAACGACTTGGACGGCCTTGCCAGAATTCTATTCTTTCAGGTATTACCCGATAGCCACCCCAATAAGGTGGACGGGGAATAAAACCATCTCCATACTTTGCTTCCAGTTCCTTTTGTCTGTTTTCTAATTCTTCTCTCGTCACTACTTTTGATTGATGAGAAACCCATGCTCCAATCTGGCTGCCACGTGGCCTCACCTGAAAATATTCGTCTGATTCAATGGGAGTTGTCTTTACAATTTCACCCTCAATACGTACTTGCCTTTCCATTGCTCCCCAGAAAAAAGTCAATGAAGCAAAAGGCACTTCGGCTATCTCTTTTCCTTTATTACTTTCATAATTCGTAAAAAAAGTAAATCCACTCTCATCAAATCCTTTCAGCAATACAATTCGTCCATGCGGCTTGCCGTTAGATATGGTAGCCAGGTGCATAGCATTGGGCTCTAGTACCTTGGCATCTACGGCCTCATTAAACCATTTTTCGAATTGTTTAATAGGGTTTTCTAAAACATTTTCTTCAACTAATTCGTTGAGTACATAATTGAGTCGAAGCGCGGCTACGTCTGTTTTTTTATTCATTTTTGCAACGTTTTAGGCTTTTTTTACGTATATAAATATAAGCGGATTTATTTTTAAGCATAACAGAGTCAGGATAAATATTGTCTTTTCGGGTGAAAAAGCACCTTTTTTTCCGAATAATAATTTTTAGACCTACTCTGCGTGGATTGTTAGGCAAAAGTATTTGTATATTTATTACATTTGCAAATCTAATGAAAACATTCCACGTTACTACGAATCGTAACAATTACAAATGACGCATAAAGAATTGGATTTAGCAGAACCCGTTACTGATGCTGCTGAAGTGAAAGATTCGTCTTTAACAGAGGCAGAGGCTTCGGCCAATACTCAAGACTCTAAAGAAATTATGAACGAACCGAAAGATTCCATCGACACTTCGACTGATGAAACTGTTGAAGACAGCACAAAAGAGGTGAAAGATGAAGCGCCCGTTGCTGAAAGCACACAAGAAAATCCAGTATCCACAACAACTGAACCTTCTGCGGTAGATACTTCTACTGACGAGCCTGAGACAGCTGCTTTGGATATTGTGGATACTCCTATTGAAAATGTTGCCATCACAACCAATCCTGATGAAGCAACTGATGAAACCTCAAAACCTATTTTAGGCGAAGACGAAAGCCCGATGGAGGAAATTGTTGTAAGTAACGACCCAACCGTAATGGTAGAAGTATCGCCAAAACCTGTTGAGCCGGAAGAAGCTGCGATTGAAGAGCTTCCTCAAACTGTAGATTTAATTGAAGAAGAGGCTACTGGACATCATGGTGAAGAGGCTGATTACAGTACTTTTTCTAAAAAGGATTTCGTAGACCTTGGTGAGAAACTATTGGCTTCTATTAAGGCTGACGGCGTAAATATTTCAGATGTAAAAAATGCCGACAACGTAATGAAGGAAATCAAACCGATATTTGATGACCTGAAAGCACGTGATAAATCGGAGGCATTGAAAAAATATATTGCAGATAACGGTAATAACGAGGGCTTTGAATTCAAGAATGACAATTATGTCGTTCGTTTTGAATCATTGAGCGCGCAAATCCGTGATGCAAAAAACAATTTCTTCCAGAAAATAGAACGTCAGAAAGAAGATTATTTCGAACGCAAAACCAATTTATTGCAACGTTTGCGTGAAATAGTAGAGCAGGAAGAACAAGGTGGTTCTAAAAGCAACTGGCAGGAATTCAAAAAATTACAGGAAGACTGGAAAGCGGCAGGGAACGTTAATTCTCCGCATAATACCTCTTTATGGTCGGCTTATAACGCTTTGGTTGACAGGTATTTCAGTATCCGTCATATCCAGAACGAATTGAAAGATCTTGACCGTAAGAAGAACCTGACTGCTAAAACCGAAATAGTAGAGCGTATTGAAGCGATTGCCAAGACTCTGGAAGAAAGCGGACTGAGCAATACTACTTTGCGTCAGGCAAATGATTTGCTGGAAGAGTATAAACACATTGGCCCGGCACAACGTGAAGCACAAGACGAACTATGGAAGCGTCTGAAAGCTGCTTTCGATATTATTCATAACAAACGTCGTGAGCAATCGTCTCAGGCAGGGGCTTTGCAGGAAGAAATATTCCAGGCAAAATCTCGTCTGGTAGAAAATCTGAAACCATATATCTCTTTCAATACTGATAGTATTAACGAATGGAATGCCAAAACCAAAGAGATATTGGCGATTCAAGACCAATGGAACGGCATTAAAGGTGCCATGCCTAAAGAAAAAGGTAAAGATATCAGCCGCGAATTCTGGTCGTCTTTAAAGACTTTCTTCCGTAATAAAGGCGAGTTCTTTAACAAACTGGAAGCGGAAAGAGAAAGCAACCTGAAAGCCAAAACTTCATTGTGCGAGCAAGTGGAAGTTTTATTGGAATCGGGCGACTTCTCTCCTGCCAATACAGACAGAGTTGTGGAATTACAAAAAACCTGGAAAACGATTGGGCATGTACCTGAGAAATTCAAGGATAAAATTTACGACCGTTTTAAAAAAGCTTGTGATGCCTTCTTTAATGGCAAACGTGCCAAAGGAAACGAGGTAGAAAAAGAATACGAAGCGAATCTGCAACAGAAAGCAGCCCTTTGCGATGAGATTGAAGCAGCAGCTAAAGCAGGTGAGGCAGATTTGAGCAAGCTGGGTGGCTTTAAGTCTCGTTATAACGAGATAGGTTTTGTGCCGCGTAAAGAAATGCAGAACATTCAACGCCGATTTGTAGATGCCATTAATGCTTATGTTAAAGCAAGCTCAGGTGTAAGTGGCTCTGAAAAAGAGAAGATGCTGTTACAAAACGAGGTAGACGTAACCTTGAAAGGCGACAAAGGCAACTCGAAAGAACTGGACAAGAAAGAAAACGATATCCGCCGCAAGATGAAGAAAGTGGAAGACGATATCAACTTATGGCAAAACAATATCGAGTTCTTTGCACGTTCTAAAAACGCTGCTGCTGTTCGTACTGAGTACGAAGAGAAGATTAAAGGCGCTGAAAAAGAATTGGCTGAGTTGAAGCAGAAGTTGAAAATCATTGTAGCAGCTAATTAAAAAAATATTATTTCTTAACTCGTTGGTCGTCAACGAGTTAAGAAATTGTTAAAAAATATTTCAAAAAAACGCTTGCGTAGTATAGCTGAAAGCCGTAATTTTGCATCACGAAATCAGAACAACGGTAACACGAAGCGCTGAAATCAGAAATAAATGCCTCCATAGCTCAGCTGATAGAGCAACTGACTTGTAATCAGTAGGTCGCTGGTTTGATCCCGGCTGGGGGCTCAGAAAATTAAAAAGCCAAGAGAAATCTTGGCTTTTTTTTGTTGCTCAATAACCAACACCTCAATCAAGTGGATGATTATCTTTAGTCATAATTCTGTTATTATTCTTGATATAATCTAGTTGGTAATAAACTTCTGTATTTACAATCTCTTTACCCGAGGTCTCTCCTGGTATCCACTTGAATGGATTGGCTTTTATTAATTTATATGCATATTCATCATACCCCTGTCCAATACCTCGCCAGATTTTAGGGTCTATCACGTTACCGTCTTTGGCAACTACAAATACTAAAGTCACTTTGGAATCTTTTTTTGAACTTGCCGGAGCAGCTTTGCCCAATTTCTCATTATTAGCAGCTATCCATTCCGTGAATTCTTTAGTCGGAGAAGGCTTAATTTTAAGTACACTCCCCTGATATGAATAAATTGCATCATTTTGAGCAAATATTTTAATAGTACTTAATAGTAAGAAGATAATAATAGTCAGATTTTTCATACTTTTTGTTGACTAATAATTTTTCAGGTTTTACAAGATAACTCCCGAAATATAAACCAATATTATTTAACTTTCAAAAAATATTGGTTTACATTTTCAGATTGAGACTATTTTTAATTTGGTTGATTAATAACTGATACAATACTTATATATGATAAAAATAAAATCTCACAAATCCCCGAAAACAATTAGAGAATAAATTTGGATAAAGAGGCATTTTAGAATAAAGGAATTCTCAATAAATTTATATCAGCAACATTATCTGAAAACAAATCAGTCACCAACTCATCCAATCACCCATGAAACTCATCCCCCTATTCAAAGTCCGTAATATGCAGGAAGCTATCGACTTCTATACTAAGGTATTAGATTTCAAACAGAAATATCCGGAAGAAACGGCTGATGATCCGGTAGTAGATTTAATCAATGATGGCGCTGAATTACAATTAACCGAACATGAAAGTGAAACTCTCTACGGTAGTGTGGTGAATATTCCTGTTACTGATATTGACGAAAGGTTTCAATGTTATCTTGATCGAGGTTTGAATATTTCTGGTAAGCCAAACTCACCGGTTCACCAAGGCCCGGTAGACCAAACCTGGGGTGCAAGAGAGTTTTATGTAACAGACCCTAGCGGAAATACCTTGAGATTCAGACAATGGATTTCTAGTGAATGACAAGATTTATTATGGCAGAGGAGTTTATTTTAAATAAAAATACCTCCGCCATGAGCAGAGGTATTTCCTTAATCAAACAATTAACAATTTAACTGTCCTATGGAACGAACAGGCTTAATAAGCGTACGTTTATTAAGTTTTTTTCAATCTTTTCAGACTATATCTTCAATGCCACCTTATTTTTAAAAGAATATGGCAAACAAATCTTCCGGTAATGATTTTATCTTCTAAACTTTTTCAAACTTATCGAATCAAGCCGAGACTACCAATTAAAAAAACATTAAGAGGGTGAAAGTCAATTATTTATCCCTAAAATTAAATTCTATCAGAAGCTCAAAATCTGTTAGTTAATCGTCTTTATATCAAATAGGCAACCTGTATCATAAATTTAATATTCTTCTCACCTTATCACATTTGCAGTTATTTTTCGTTAGAAATGCAAAGACCAACCAATAGAAATACTTAATTTGCAAGACTTTTACGTGCTTATACTAAATAAAACCTATTTTCACCATGACAAAGAAGATTTTCCTTGGCGGATTACTAATCATTTGTGCCTTCCTTTTTAATTCATGCGAACAAGATCCCAACCGCAATTGTCCTGATATTTTCTACGAAGACCTGGTTATCACGGCTATTTCAGCGCCTAAAATTGTACCCGGCAGTAGCAAATTAAGTATGATTTTGAAGGTAAACGAGAATTCAAGCAAGTTTCTACCAGTTTCAGGTTTAACAACAGGAAATTTTAAAGTATATGAGCAAGGCTCTAATGACGAATGTGCGAATGCCATTTCTGAAAGTGAGGCCAATAAGCAATTTTCACCAAGCCCGCAGAAATTCAGACATAATACGCTGATTGTGCTTGATTTAAGTGCCAGCGTTACCTCTACCGCCCTGACTCAGCTTAAAAGCTCAACTATTAGTTTTATCAATAATATCATTACTACCTCAGGCGATGATTCATATCTGGTGAGTATCGCCTGGTTTGATGGAGAAGATAAATTGAATACATTGGTTGATTTTACCTCTAATAAAAGTCAGTTAACCAATGCAGTGCAAAACCTGAGTGCGAGTATCTCGAAAGACCCATCGACTGATTTATATGGTGCGGTTATCAAATCGGTTGATCGAGCTGAGCAGCGCTTAAAAGATTTACAGAAAGAGAGTTATATCTCAGCGTTTTCTATAGTTGTATTCACTGACGGAACTGATCAGGCGGCGCGCTATTCTAAACAAGTAGCATTAGACAAAGTAAGCAAAGCTAACGCTAAAATATCATTATTTACCATCGGCTTAGGTACTGAAATTGATAAACCCGTATTGACTTCTATTGGTAAAAATGGGGCAGTTTTCCCTCAAAATAAAAACGAACTGGAAGCTAAATTCATTGAATTAGCCAGAGTAGTAAAAGGAGAAGCTAACAGTTATTATCTGTTTGAATATTGCTCTCCTAAAAGAGCCGGAAAGGTGGGTTTAATTTTGGTGGTATCATATGATGCTAAAAAAGGCACTTATACAACAACCTTTGATGCCAATGGGCTGACTAGTAATTGTTTTTAAGAGACTTCTGATAGATTACAGCCTCAACCTTACAGTTGAGGCTATTTTGTTTATACACAGAGTTCTAAGTAGGTGAAATTCAATATTAAGAATTTCCAAATCTCCTCAAACAAATCTTAGGCTTAATAGTTATTACTAAGTATTCATTCACACAAAACTTTACATTTATGAATCCCACAATTGCAATCAGAAAAGACCAGAATGGAAAAGAAATGGTTGTTATTACATTTGAAGACGGTAAAGAAGTAATTACAGCCGTTACCCCTGACGGAGATATAAAAGTAATGGTTTTTAATACTACTATTGAGATGAAACACACAGGCACAGAAAGCCTCTTAATAAAATTGAAATAAGAGTCAAACTTTTATTTCAACCTTATCAATATATTCATTTAAACTATCGATTTTTAATATCTTTCTATCTATTCTTATTGAAGAACCACTATTGGCAAACGATAAGGGTTTAAGTAGTAAGTACGATACCGGCATAATAGATAATTGATCGGTTTTGGTCATTATTTTTTCAAGCAGCTTGTCGAATGAGCTGAATTAATCAAGTTACCGATGAAAGTTCTATTATGGCACCGCTTTCATTATTAAAATCTCTCATGGCTGATATAAAAGGTAAATTAATCTCTGCTCCCAACAATTTGCGTAGAATATCTTGCTGACGCTTATATTCTCTTTTCACAAAAACATTCTGTGCAATTTTATTTTCTAAATCTTCGTCCGTAATATCCAAGTCTTCTGATTCTTGTACAAACATATCGATTGTCTCCTGAGCTATGGATACAATATTTATGAGATAACTCTGGTCTTCGCTTAATAGAAACTCTACAGCATCTGATACAGCAGAGCAAGCGTCTAACGCATAAGAAGCCAGATCTCCTTTAAATTGCTCTACATTTGGAGTAATTTCTGTAATTTTCTCATAAATACCATCCAATTCTGTATCATTTAGCTCAATATCCTGCAGATATTGGTATATCATCACAATGGCTTCTTCCAGTACTTCTATATCTCCCCATTTTTCAATATTGCTGAACTGTCTGTAATTAGGTAAGAGTTTTTCACAGGTTAGCACGGCAAATAAAACCTGCTGTTTAAAAGATAACTTAACTATTTTCTTCTCTATACTTTTCAGGAAATCATCCATTTTATTGGTGCTGTTAATTCTATTATTTCATAGCTCCTATCCGTTCACAACTCGCGCAAGATAATGATATTTTAAATTTATTTGCTATTGCTAAAGCTTGAAATCTAAAGGATAGTAGTTCTACGATAATAAATACCCAGGACCTCATGAAAATTACGAGTAGAAAAGATAATAAATGAGATTAGTCTATTCCAGGAATATATTCACTTTAATGCGTTTCACAATGGGGCAGAAATATGCATAGTAATCTATATTTTCTGTATTCAGGTAATGAATAAAGTATTGAAACTTGCGTGAATCATTTTTGCGCGTGAGAGTGATAGTTACCCCATCTTTTGTAGTACTGGGGGTAATTTCTTCATGAAGTAAATCGTATTTCTCTAACATAAACGTTACTTCACCTCTTAAACCATTTATCGTTCTTTTCATAGCCAATATTATTTAGCGGTCTCTAATTAAAAAACCATTCATTGGACGTGTCATATCGAGAAAAGCACTTATAAGATGGGATAGATAATAGAGGTAAAGAAAACAAAGCATTACAATAGCTTTAAACAAAATTAGAATATTCCTGATAATATATCAAAATGAAAACACCAAAATTATTAAGACACCAACCGTCGGGAACTACAAAAGAAATTGATTTAGCTTAAGATATAATATATCAAAAAAGTTACGGAATGCGCCAAATGATATTTGGAGCATTTTTATCTCAGGTTTTAAAATCCTGATAATATGTTTAAACAGCCATTTAAAGTAGAGCCAAAGTCAATTTCGCTTTTTGTTGATATTTTTAACATTTTTTTCTAGGAAAAGTCTAAACAATAGTTTACATTTGTAAAAGACTAATGGCCCCCTCCTAATAATCCTGTTGATTATAATCCTTTAAAATTCTCTTTCCCGATACCTATAAATCACTTTAGTGATATAATTTCCCTTTACTTAAATTATACTGCCATGAAATCATATGAAGAGTTTAAAAGCACTGTCTATCATGCCTTAGAAAGCAGTCATATCATTCCTGAAGAAATTGTTGAACATGATGCGGGTATCACGGTTTCTATGTCTAATGACGAAGAAATGCCTGAATACTTAAGAAATTTAAGTAATATACTAGTAGCGCAGCATCTTCGGTTCAAATCGTCGGTTTCAATTCCTTCCCATATTCAAACGATTAGTATTTCGATATTCAACCGTTAATTTCCTTAATTAAGGAGATTGTGTTTTGAAGCACGATTTCTTGTGAATGCCTCCGTTTAATAAGTTTAGTCTCTTCTGCTTGATAACCTCTTTTCAATCTTCTATTTTTGGTTGAGTTTACACCTTATTACCTACACTTGCCTCAGGCAAACCTTAGAACTTTTGCTAAATAAGCAACCCATGCCGCTTTTTAAATATGTACGCATGAAATCAATCACACATCTTAAAAAGAATGTTATACATACGTTGCATGAATATGAAATTATCTATGTACAAATGACAGACAATACTATTGGCAATAGCCTGACTGTTATTTTCGACCATAAAACGCATTCATCAAAACTCAAAAAACTGATTCATTCACTAAAAGCGAAACAGCTTAACTGTCTTTGCTCGTTTAATCCCGAAACCTGGGAGTTAGCTGTTACTATTTCTAAATAAGTTAAAACAGCATAGGTTATACACATAAATATACTGAAAACACAATAGTTTATACTTATTAGAAATTCCTTAGAAATTAATAAATCGGTATGTATACTCTTGATTTTAGCCTAAAGCTGGCATTGATTTTGCTATTTTAACATTAAAATAACTTTGTTGTAATCTTCTGTCTTATTCGTAAAAACCATGCGCTATTGGTATTTTTAAAGTTTTATAAATAATTAGTCCGCAATAAAAGAGTTATTACAAAGTAATTGTGACTTAGCCCATACCTTACTTATATACTTATGATAAAAAAACTTCTTTGTGTTGACGATGATAAAATTACTTTAACCTTGATTAAATTAATAGTGAGTAAAGCATCTTTTGCTGAAGAGATTATTACAAAAATGAACGGCAAAGAGGCCCTGGAGTACTATGGTGATTTATCAGAGAGCACAGCCAAAGAAGATTATCCTGAACTGATTTTTTTAGACCTGAATATGCCGATTATGGGTGGATGGGATTTTTTAGATGAATTTGTTAAAACATTTTATAAAAAATTCAATCAAACCAAGATAATCATTCTTTCGTCATCGACAGACCCGGAAGAAAAAGCCAAAATGCATAAGTACCCAATGATTATTGACTATTTATCAAAACCGCTAACAATAAACGCTTTAAAAAATATAACCATATAATACATCAGTCTTATTATTCCTGCTACTTTTTCACCTCCTTTATTACTAATTGCTAGATACTTAACCTTTTCTATAACTTAGATACTTATTATATATCCACATTTCAGGGTAGGTTATAATGGTATTTAAAAGATGAAACAACTTTGAGCTATTATGAGTAACAAGGAATTAATATTAGAGAATCGATTTTCTAAAAAGCAGCAAGCTAAAAATTTACATTGGCAAGAAAAGCCTCTGGATAGTAAGGACTTATTACTGCATTATACCGAAGAGAGCTTTGTAGTAGTAGATGCTGACTTAAAAATTGTCAACTTTAATAATAAATTTAAAGAAAAATATACCTACTATTTAGGCAAAGAAATCATCAAAGGGCAGAATATTCTTAACTATGCCCCTCCTAAAAGAATTGAAATTGCCAGGAATATCTACCAGCAGGTATTAAAAGGCGAAACACTTGAAGTAGAAGTGGCAATTCCTGCCCCTGATAATACCTTTTATTCAACACTTAATAAATATAAACCTGTCTATGATAACCATAAGCATATTATAGGTGTTTTTGTCTCATGTTTTGATGTAACTCCAACCCGCAAAGCTCAATTAGAAACACGTCAGAGCGAAGATAAATACCGTGCGATTGTTGAAAACTCAATAGATGCTTTTTTCTTTAGTAATTATGATGGCTCTGTTATTGATGTCAATGGTGCCGCTGTTGAAATATTTGGCTATAGTTTAGAAGAATTTAAGCAGCTCAACCGCACACATATAATAGACCATTCAGATAATCGATTTATTAATCATCTGGCAGAAAGAGAAAAAACAGGCAAAATGAAAGGGGAAGCCATCGGTATTCGTAAAAATGGCGAGCATTTTCCAATTGAGTTCTCTTCGATTTTCTATACAGATATTAATAATGCAATAAAGGTAGGTACATTTATCAGTGATATTTCGGCTCGTAAAAATGCTGAGAAGAAAGTTGAATTAAATGAAAGACGATTCAGGGCATTGGTTGAGAATGCTACTGATATTATTATCTTATCAGATATAGAAGGCATTATTCAGTACGTTAGCCCGGCTTTTGAGCGCATTACAGGGTTTTCTTTAGATGAAGTATTAAGTGACCAAAACCTTGTAAAGTCTCGCATACATCCTGAATACCTGGCTGAAGTAAAAAAAACACTCACGGAAAGTCTGAACAGACCTAACGTACCGCTTTCTATTCTGATGCAGTTTCAGCACAAAAATGGCAATTATATTTGGTTAGAGGGGGTAATTACAAACCAATTGAATGATGAGAACGTATCTGCTATTGTGTCTAATTACCGGGATGTAAGCCGCAGGAAAACTGCCGAAGCAAAAGCAGTAAAAAGTGAAAAAAGGTTTCAGGCATTGGTTGAAAACTTAGCTGATATTATTGTCTTATCAAATAGTGAAGGGTATATACAATATGTAAGTCCGGCTTTTGAGAAACTCACAGGCTATCATCCATCAGAAGTGATTGGCAAGCGCAATATGATATTTATGCACCCACAACAGGCTGAAGAAACCGTAGAAATAACCAAAAGGTTATTGGAAACGCCTGGCTTATCAATTCCACGTCTCAATCGGATTGTTCATAAAAATGGATCCTTTATCTGGGTGGAGGGTTGTGTTACCAATTTATTACATGATGAGAACGTAAACGCCATTGTGTCTAATTATCACGACATTACTGAGCGCTTACAGGCAGCCGAAGAATTGAAACAATCTGAAACCAATCTGAAAACCATTTTCGAAAATACTTCAGAAGCTTTTTTACTAATAGATAGACATGGTAAAGTAAAAGCATTTAACAGCAATGCCAGAGCATTTGCTTTCCTCAATACGGCCAACGAAATAGCAATCGGTAAAGATGTACTGAATTTCATAGAAGACGACCGAAAAGAAGCGATTGTCACTCTCTTTGAAAAAGTTTTCTCAGGAGAAAGTATACAATTCGACCGTTTGTACGAAAAAGAAAATGGCAAAGTATGGATTGACTTTTCAATAAGGCCTGTTGAAGAAGAGGGAAAGGTAACCGGTATTTGTGTAACAGGGCGCGACGTTACTGCCCGTAAACTAGCCGTAGAGGAATTAAGAAAACGTGAGTTGCGTTTCAGGTCTATTCTTGAAAACAGCCATGACATGCTGTTTCTGTTTGATATAGAAGGCAAAATAGAGTTCCTGAGCCCGGCCATTGAAAAGGCATTTGGTTATACTAACGGAGAGGACGAGATACATAATATATTAGACAGTATCCATCCAGACGATCTGGAGCACACGATCACGCAACTGAAACACGTATTTCAAATACCTGAATTACCTGTTTCTATTACATTCCGAAAAAAGAATAAAGATGGTAAGTATATATGGCTGGAAGGGACGCTTACTAATATGCTGCATGTGCCCGATATAAAAGTAATAGTAGCCAATTTTAAAGATGTAACCGAAAGAAAGCGTTTTGAAGAAGAGCAAGCCATGTTTGTTTCTATTGTCAACTCTTCAGAAGATGCTATTTTTAGTCAGGCTCTCGACAATAAAATTGTTACCTGGAATAAAGGTGCTGCCAAATTATTTGGCTATACTTCTGAAGAAGCTATTGGCAACAATTGCAGTATTATTATTCCATCTAATCGTTTACACGAGGAAGAAGAGATTTTTGACAAAATAAATCAGGGAATATCTGTAGAACATTTCGAAACCCAAAGAAGAAAGAAAACAGGTGAATTAATCTATATTTCATTGACGGTTTCACCTATCAGAGACAGTAAAGGAAACATTACAGGAGCCTCTAAAATCGCGCGCGATGTATCAGACAAAAAGAAAGCAGAGGATGCTATCAGAAACAATGAAAAACGTTTCAGGAGTCTGTTGCAGAATAGTAACGATGGATTAAGCCTGATGTCAATAGATGGCGTAATGCTTGAAATAAGCCCTGCTGGCAAACGAATTACAGGCTATGATGACAATGAGATGATTGGTCAGGCACGATATGACCTGATTCATCCCGATGATTTGGAAAATGTATCTCAGGCATTTATTGATGTGATAGAAGACCCAAGTAAAACCAAAAATTTTCAATACCGCAGCCTAAGCAAAGACGGTACCTACAAATGGTTAGAAGCCTGTTGCCAGAACCTTTTACACGAACCTACTGTTGGCGCTATTGTTATCAATTACAGAGACATTACCGAACGGAAGAATCAGGAGATGGAACGCGAACAGTTAATAAAAACGCTCCATCAAAACAATAACGACTTACGGAATTTCTCGTATATCACCTCTCATAACCTGAAAGCACCATTATCAAACCTGATGGGTTTTATTGATTTATTAGAGGATATGCCCATTAAAGACCCAACTTTAAAAACGATGATTGATGGTTTTAAGGCATCAACTATTCAGCTGAATAATACAGTTAATGATCTGGTGAAAATTCTGATTATCAGAGACAGTGATTCTATTGAGCAAAAAGAGATTTTCTTCGGTCAGATATTTACGCAGGTAAAAGGTCAGTTGAAGAATTTAATTGAAGAGGTAGCACCTGAAATTAAAGTAAATTTTTCAGAAGCCCCTACAATAATTTTTAATGAAACCTATCTCGAAAGTATTTTTATGAATCTGTTAACCAATTCTATCAAATATCGGTCGTATGACAGAAAACTTAAAATCAATATCGAGGCTCATAAGGAAAAAGACGGTATAATCATGACTTTTAGTGATAATGGCATTGGCTTTGATGTAGAAAGGCATAAGTCAAAAGTATTTGGTTTATACCAACGTTTCCACGACCGCCCAAACAGCAAAGGACTGGGTTTATATCTCATTAAATCACAAATGGAAAGCCTGGGCGGAAGCATCGACGTAGATAGTACTGTTGATGTCGGAACAACCTTTACTCTAAGGTTTGCACTAACCTCTAAAAGTGAACACGTATAGAAACCTCACCAAAGATTGGGGTTTTTTTCCGGTGGTATTGGAAAAGTAGAAAGGAGAATGGAACAAGGAAAGTTGATTATCCAAAAAATAAATAAGACCTTCTCTATTCGCCCTGCCTCAACCCCTATGCGCTCCTCTTCCTCTACCCTATCCGCTAATTCATCATGCACTAATACATCATTTATCTTCACACGGGTTGCTCCATGAATGCTGCATTCATTTTTTTTTCTTATTTTACTCCCTAATCAATTGTGCCTATTATTAATAAAATTATCCCCTATGATGAAAGAAAAACTTTCCTTTACCCTATTCCTGATTTTGCTGTGTACCACTTTGTCCTTTGGCAAAATCTCTTTAGAAAAACTGCAGGTTGATTACCAGACCAATCCATTAGGCATTGATATCACCACTCCTCATTTCAGTTGGCAAATGAAAGCCTTAGATGCCAGAAGAGGATATGTACAAATTGCCTATCAAATTGTAGTAACTGATGACAAAAACCAAAAAGTCTGGGATTCAAAGAAAGTAAGTAGTGACATTTCGCATGGCATTGCTTATGAGGGCATGCCCCTACAAGCTACTACCCATTATACCTGGAAACTTACTGTATGGGATAATTTCAATGAAGTAGTTTCCAAGACTGCCTGGTTCGAAACCGGGCTCATGAATACTGATATATCGGCATGGAATGGCGCGCAATGGATTGGCGGCAGTTCCGAAGACTTAGTTTTGAATGCACATGCACTTTCAGTATTTAAGTTTGAATTTGGTATTCAGTTGGATAAAAGCACCAACAGCACCAAAGCTGCCTTTGTATTTGGTGGTAATGACGCCCGTTTGATGGACAAAGATCTGAATTTAATGGGCGTTGAAACACGGAAAGGCGAAAATTATATTACACTTGAATTAGATATCTCGGGTGTATCTGACTCCCCAAATGACTTGGCTAAACTCAATATCTATCGGGTTGGATATGATAAAACTGATACTAAGGGCAAGCCATTTAAAAGCCTGGATATTCCGCAGACTGTTATCAATCAGGCTAATAAATATGATAAACATACTATTGTGGCAGAATGTAACTTTGGCTTATTCGATTTTTACGTTAATGGTAAAAATAAAATTACAGAAAAGACCACAGAAGCGCCCTCTCCATTCGGAAACAATGGTATTAACCTGAATCCTGTTGGAAAAGGAAACAACTACATCAGTTTCCCGATGCTGGCTGATATTGGTTTTCAGACTAATGCTAATCAGACTGCCTATTTTTCGGGTTTAATTATCCGAAATTATCGTTTGCCATCTAACCCTCTCTTCTCCGAAAATCTTCATGCGCAGCCTTATAAGGGTATTTTTAATAATGAAAAGCTAACTATTGCTAATAATGCCTATAAAGTAAGTGGTAACGCCTTGATATTAGCTGACCCAAGCCGTAATGCAGCTCCGATGTTGCGGAGTACTTTCGCCACAACAAATAAAACTATTCGTGGTGCAAGGTTATATGTAACCGCCAGAGGTATTTATGAAATGTATATCAATGGCAAGCGCATCAGTAACGATTACTTTAATCCGGGGCTTACACAGTATAACAAGCATCAGATGTATCAGACATATGATGTCACTAAAGATATACAACAAGGAAAACCTAATGGTATTGGCGCATGGTTGAGTGAAGGTTGGTGGTCGGGCAATATTACTTATTCGGGTGAAAACTGGAATTACTTTGGCGACCGTCAATCACTTTTGTGTAAGCTGGTAATCAGCTATACCGATGGTAGCAAACAAACCATAACTTCTAATACCAAAGACTGGAAATTATTTACTGATGGTCCTATTCGCTATGGTAGTTTTTTTCAGGGAGAGTTTTATGACGCAAACAAAGAACAGGCTGTTAGAGGCTGGTCAACTGCCATTTATAATGATAAGAACTGGAATAAGGTTACAGAAGTACCCTTGGAAGGCACCGCTTATATTGACCAAAAACCAGACCCAAGTGGTAGAAGAACTCAGGTAGAGTACAGTAATCTGAAAATTGTAGGGCAAATGGGTGAAAACCCAAGTATCGTGATGACACTCACAGCCAAATCGGTTGAAGAAGTACGCCCGAAAGTTTTTGTTTATGATATGGGACAGAACATGGTGGGCTTTCCACAAATAAAAATCAAGAATGGTAAAAAAGGGCAGGTAATTACGCTACGCTATGCCGAAGTAAAATATCCCAAACTACCTGATTATAAGGGCAATGAGGGCATGATTATGATGGAAAATATCAGAGCTGCCTTGACTACAGATACTTATACACTGAAAGGTGGCGATGAAACAATACAGCCACGCTTTACTTTTCATGGTTACCGTTATATTGAAATCACTGGTATTGCCAGCGCTGTTCCAATCTATGAAGTTAGGGGAATGGTAGTGAGTTCTATTACCGGAATTTCATCATCATACACTACCTCCAATGATTTGGTGAATAAATTATGGCAGAATATCACCTGGTCGTTAAGAAGTAACTTCTTGTCGATTCCGACTGATACGCCTGCGCGTAATGAACGTATGGGTTGGTCTGGAGATATTTCGGTGTTTTCTAGAAGTGCAACCTATTTAGCCGATGCAGATTTGTTTTTAAGAAGACATATGTTAGGAATGAGGGATATTCAACCAGAGATTGGTCGGTTTACTGATGTAGCACCCGTTGGTGGTGGTTTTGGAGGCACGCTTTGGGGTAGCGCAGGTATTGTAGTTCCGTGGGAAACGTATCAGCAATATGGAGATATTGTAATTCTGGAAGAAAATTATGAAGCTATGAAACGCTATATGGCATTCCTGAAAACCAAAGTAAATGAACAAGGCATTCTGAACGAAGGCCCATTAGGTGACTGGTTGAGCCCAGAGGGTAATAAAAACGACAATACACTTTTCTGGATGGCTTACTATGCGTATGATATAGAGATAATGGCAAAAACAGCCAAACTTTTAGGCAAAATTAGCGATGTTGAAGAATTTATGGTTCAGCATAATAGAGTTAAGGAAAATTTCAACAATATATACATTGATAAAACAACACATAAAACCATCAAATCAGGCATAAAAACCGGTTTTATGGGGCCACCGAATGAGCGCAATGCAAATCAACTATCCGATAAAGGACAAGTGATTGATACGCAAGGTTCGTATGCTATTCCTTTGGCATTAGGCGTTTTTAATGAAGCTAATAAAGCTGATGCAATCAAAAATCTGAATGAAAGCATTGCAAGACCAAACAAAGATGATAGTGGCGTGGAACGTCCCTCCTATTCGCTCATGACTGGATTTATTGGTACTGCTTCTATCATGCAGGCACTTTCCGACAATGGCCATAATGCAACCGCCTATCGATTGGTTCAACAGCAAAGTTATCCATCGTGGTTATATTCGGTTGTCAATGGCGCTACTTCTATCTGGGAGCGTTTGAATTCTTATACTGTTGAAAATGGATTTGGAGGTAACAATAGTATGAACTCATTCAACCATTATTCATTTGGATCAGTAGCAGCCTGGATGTATAATTACTCTTTGGGTATCCAGCGCAGTCCGGAGGTTGCAGGTTTCAAACAGTTTGTATTAAAACCAACTCCTGACCCTGACAAAAAAATGACCTGGGCTAAGGGCTATTATGACAGTATTTATGGAAGAATCAATAGTGAATGGAAATATGAAATCGGTAAGTGGATTTATAAAACTACGATACCTCCAAATACTACAGCTACACTTTATTTACCAGCCAAGGCCTTAGCTCAAATCAGTGAAAGTGGTAAAGCGCTTACACAAAATAATGGAACAAGTTACGAAAATGGCGAAGCGAGAATTACTCTTAAGAGCGGTAGCTACGTATTTGAGATAAAAGAGTAAAATACATTTTAAATCTTAATAAATCATTCGGGATTCTGAAAATCCCGAATGATTTTGTTTTTAAAGATATTATAATATAATTGTGCTTGATTTAACATTATAACTGCCTGCTTCGATGAGAATCATACTAACAGTTTTACAAGGAATTGCTTTTGTCTTGCTTGCATTGCAATTGCTCTGGTGGTTTATGGCTATTGGAAGTGGCCATCAAATTCCTCAAAAAACCACTAATATCTTTTCTATAAATGTTATAATCTTGATTGTAATAATAATAGGATTATTTTTTTGGAAAAGGAGTAGAAAATCTACTGATTAGTGAATTAAGAATAGGCTTAAATTAGCCGCTAAAATCAACATGAAAATATTTCTCAATATATTAAAATGGGTAATTATTGTAGCATTGGTCATACAACTGACGCTTACCATCTCATTATTTTCAAGTGGTTATGATATTTCTTCAGATAGAACTTTTATCGTAGTCCGAGATATCGTTGTCTTATTGGTACTACTGGGTGGAGTAATTTTCTGGAAAAGAAAAATCAGATAATTGTCGATTGTAGATCGGTTCGTTGCACGGTGCAGATTGTCGAATGAATGTACTAAACAATCTGCAATTGAAAATCGACAATTACTTTATAGGCTAAATTGAAACATATCTGCCAATCTTTCCTGATATTTTTTAATATCAATTCCAAATTCATCTTTCAGGCACTGCACCAAATCAACCTCGCTTTCGAAAGTAAAAAAATGTCTTCCGGTATGATTTCTTTCTAAAAACTTATTATTAAAAATGGTTTTTCTACCATTTTCTGTCGGCTTAGTACAAATCAGATTTTTTACAAAATGAGAGTCCTCCGACGTTTGTTTTAATTCGCATTGTGGTTCAAATTTTTCAATCGGAGCATCAGACAGGTTAAACACATACCTTTCTTTAAAGTTCGCTCCGGTGCTTGACATAGACAAACTATATGTATCTTCACTTACCTGTTTAATCAAAAAATAATTTGCTCCGTCGAACTGTACTACATCAGGCTTAATTTCAATTGGATTGATGAATAAATCTCCATACCCCACATCCAGCAGCCAATCAGACTCCAGTCTTACTCTTATAGCCATATGATCATATTGAGGGCCGGGCTGATTATCATTCACAATCTGCGCAGAAATAATACTGGCCTCATAACCTAATTGATTCAGTAACCAATTGAATAAAGTATTCAGTTCGTAGCAAAATCCTCCACGAAAGTAATTGACCACCTTTTTATAAATAGACTCCACATTCAAAGATATAGGCATACCTAAATGAATATCCAGGCACTCAAACGGAACGCTATATACGTGCAACTGGTGAAGTTTAAAAAGGTTTGTTAAGCTTAGCTGATGGAAATCAGGATAGCTGATACGAGCTAAATAGCTGTCGATGCGCATAAAGTGTGAATTTATGGTAATAAGTTAAGTTTGTTGTTAAAGTGCGACTGCCACAGCACTATTGACTAAGCATTGATGGATTAAATAACCATTATTTTTAGTAAATAGTTTATAGCAAGTACATTAATAAAGACGAAATTATGCCTAATAACGCTGTTGTTAAATTCTGCTGGTATAAAATTTTAGACGAATAGATTAAAAGAATATTCTGACTACTAAATAATTGGATTGATGACATTTAAACTCTCTTCGTCTGGAATATTGGCGTGTGTAGTGGGCCTCTTTGTGCTCCTGTTATTAGGAACGCTGGTCTACTCGATCAAATTTACAAATAACAAGTACCATGAGTACAAGCTGGGAATGATTATGAATAGCCCATACGAGAGCTCTGCAAAAATTACCGACAAATATGCTATGGGAGGCGGTTTTGAAATTGAATATCAGTTTAGAGGCAAATCATATGGCGAAGTTATGAAAGTAAAAAAAGAAGTATATAATCAGTATAAAACTGGCGAAAGCATTCCTATTACCCTATCCAGGATTAATCCATCTTTAGTAAGCCTAACCAGTGAGTTTAATGCTTTTAAAAAAGCAAATCCCTGATAATGCAACAGACTGTTCTTAAATCAAAATCTTCATATCAATGCACTTGTGAAAAAATTCTCGTTCATATTGCTCTTGACTCCGAATTGAACAAACTTGATATTGCTTTGAACACCTGATATAAACATCATTTTCATTTATTTGCTGCAAAAAATCAAGCAAATATGAAAAAGTTATTGATTATTCTTCTATGTACTAGCAATGTGGTTTTTGCCCAAAAGACCAAAACCAAAACACAAAATCATACTTCGGCTCCGGTTGATTATACTATTAAGCTTATTCCGGAAAAATGGGAGTTTAAAGAAAATAAAGTTGAGTTTTTCGATAAAAATGGTACGAAAGTCATGCGCATTAAACAAGGCAATCAGGGAGCAGTTTTGCTAAAGGATATGACATTTAAAAATGGTATTATCGAGTTTGATTTTGAGCCTGCTTCGCCAATGACTTTGGGGTCATCGCCAACAGTATATTTCAGAGGAAATCTACAAAAAAATGATACCGAGATTTTTTATATAAGAGCCCGGCCAAATAAACCTACTGCTAATGACGGTATTCAATATTGCCCTATTTTAGGTGGGGTAAATATGTGGGATATTTACCCTGAATATCAGGCTCCGGCATTCTTTGAAGCTGATAAAGTCAATCATTTGAAAATGGTAGTTTCTGGCCAGCAAATGCGTGTGTATGTAAATGACATGAATCGTCCGGCATTACAAATTCTAAAGCTAGAGGGTAATTCTACAGAGGGAATGATAGCTTTGGATGGCGGAATGGTAGTATCTAATATGCAGATAAAGCCTAATATGACAGATGATTTATCAGGTATTGCAGGTCCTGATTTAACTGACCATGATGCGCAATATCTGCGAAACTGGTCTTTGACAAAACCAACAAACTTACCAGCAGGTAATGAAGTTACTCCTGCAAATCTACCTAAACCAGAAGCATTTACAGAAACTATTGAAGCCGAGCGAAAAGGAATGATTAACCTTACCAGAAAGTTCGGCGGTAATAATACCCGAAAAGTAGTATGGTTAAAAGCTAAAATAAAAGCTACTGAAAATCAGAAGAATGTCATGCAATTAGGTTTTAGTGATGATGTATGGATATTTTTGAATAACCAAATGGTGTATTTAGATAAGAATACTTATTTGCAACCACCTATGCGCAAATATCCGGAGGGCCGCATTTCAATCCAGAATGCCAAAGTAAATCTTAATCTAAAGCAAGGAGAAAATGAACTACTGATTGCCGTTGCCAATGATTTTTATGGCTGGGGAATTATTGCAAGATTAGAAACTATAGAGGGAATTGAATTTGTGAAGTGATTTTACTTAACTCAGCAAATACTAAAAATATAGTGTTTTGTAAAAAGCAAAGCTGCCATGAAACAGCTTTGCTTTCTCTATATCTTTAAATAAATCAATACCCTACACTCGTATTATCCCCTCTGGGGTCAGAGCCGCCTTCTAATTTACCATCCGGACGAAGCATGATGCAATCCATACGACCTAATGAACCCACCATGGGTACAAGATTATAACCTTTAGTCTTCAGGTTATTAATAGTTGCTTCACTGAAAGCATTTTTCTCGAAAGTTGTATTATCTGGCAACCATTGGTGGTGAAATTTCAGGGCATTAACCGCCTGTTGCATGGTCATACCGTGCTCTAATACATTCAAAATCGTCTGATAAACAGAAGTAATGATAGTTGAGCCGCCGGGAGTCCCCACTACCATAAATAATTTACCATCTTTCTCCACAATAGTCGGTGTCATTGATGAAAGCATGCGTTTACCCGGTACAATCTCATTGGCTTTATTGCCAATCAGACCAAACATATTAGGTACACCTGGTTTGATACTGAAATCATCCATTTCGTTGTTCATCAAAAATCCACCACCTTGCACAACTACTTTACTGCCAAATCCTCCGTTAAGAGTGGTAGTGATAGATACTGCATTCCCCTCTTTATCTACCACCGAATAATGCGTAGTCTCATTGCTTTCATAGCCTGGCACTGCGCCGCTACTAATCGCTTTGCTATCTGTGGCTTTTGCAAATGAGAAATCACTCATACGATTTTTCAGGTATCCTTTATCTGTCAACTCTTTTACAGGCACCTTTACGAAATCAGGGTCGCCTAACCATTTTGCACGATCGGCATACACCCGACGTTCGGCTTCAATCATTACCTGCACTGTTGAATCTGAGTTCCAACCCCAGCGTTTCAACGGATATGGCTCTACAAATTTCATTAATTGCATCAAGGCTACTCCCCCACTTGAGGTGGGTGGCATGGTAATAATCTTAAAGTCTTTGTATTGATCAACAATGGCATGACGCCAGACTGAATGATAGTTTTTCAAGTCTTCATGCGTGATAATTCCTTTGCCACGTTCCATTTCTTTTACCAATAGGTCGGCACATTCGCCTTCATAAAAACCAGCCCGTTTTTTTGCCTGAATTAAAGTCAATATTCTACCCAAATCTTTTTGAACCAACGTATCACCCTGTTTCCACGCCTGTTTATCCGGACGGATATAATAGGGCGAATCAGTGGCGTTTACTTTCATTACATCTGCTTTCACTCTGTTTAATCCAACTGCTTCTCTTTCGGTTAACACTATTCCATTTTCAGCTAAGACAATAGACGGAGCCACCACTTTCTTCCATGAGAGCTTACCGAATTTTTCGTGCATGCTTACCATCCCATCTACAGAGCCCGGAACACCACTGGCTAAATGCCCTAAGATACTTAAACCAGCAATTGGATTTCCGTTGGCATCGAGGTACATATCACGATGAGCTTTCATAGGGGCTTTTTCACGAAAATCGAGTGTATAGGTACCGCCTTTTTTATCACGGTATACCAAAAAACCACCTCCACCCAAATTACCTGCCCACGGATACACCACTGCCAAAGCAAAGTGAGTAGCCACAGCTGCATCAATGGCATTGCCGCCTGCTTTTAGTATATCAACTCCTACCTGTGAGGCTATCGGATGTGCAGAAGCTACCATGCCATTATCGGCTAGTACGCCTTTTTTATCATAAAAAGTCTGAATACCTGGCACATCTACTGCATATTCGCTTAAGCCTTTGATTTGTTGATCTTGTGTTGGTTTATTTTTGCAGGAAGCAATCAGAACTAGAAGAAAAAGCAGATTTTTTTTCATTAAATTGGTTTTTAGGGTAATAAGAAACTGTTTGAGTTAGTCTTGTTTTGTTCAAAAAATTTAAATCAAAGAGTTTCTGAGTGTATGCCAAAAACAAATTTAAGTTATTAGTAGAAAATGTAACTATTAAACTAGATTTTTTTGCAGAAGCTATGCAACTCTTTATTTCTCTCCAACTTCTGATTTATAAAAATATGCCACTAATCTATCTTCTTTTGGCATCTATCAGGTTATCAATACTAAATTCATAAATAGTAATCGTACTTGACAAAAAAGAGGCTGCAGCACCTGTCCAGACCGAGTAAGCTAGTTTTCCAATACACTTACATTATTAAGACTGCAAGGTGTTCTGATACGCCTGAATAATACTTTTTACATTAGCGGCATATTCATCAAAATTATATGGTTTTGTTTTGAATATATTTGCTCCTTTGCTAATCGTATCTTCTTCTAAATGTTTATTGCTGGCAGTAGTCAGAATTGCACAAAACGTATCTCTGTGTTTTTTGTCAGCACGGATTTCTACCAGTGCTTCTATACCATTTTTCAGGTGCATATTCACATCTAATACAATCATGTCAAACTTATCTGAAGTTTGCAGTAAATGCATCAATTCTAAACCGTTTTTCACGGTTGTCAGCAAAATGGGTATTTGTGTGAGTTGGGTTGCCTCCTGAAAGAAGTCTCTATCGTCTTCATCATCGTCGGCTAATACAATTTTCAATATTTCCGGCATTGGTACTGTTTAAATTGATGGGTAGCTTTTAAAGTGTTTCGCTAAAAGTCAGGTTAATTCTCAAATATACTAACAAAAAATCAATTTTTAATGAATAAACTAATAGCCTCTATCATGAAAACAGAAAGGTTTGATTAGTGATAATCAGCCACTGTAGAAAGTATTCTTATAATAGGTTAATACGCACTACATATTTAGTGATTTTTTATATAAGTATAAATACTTATTATAGTTTTTTTTAAATACACTACTCCAATTCATTTTTAAGGCTATGAAATACTACACTACTGTAGTAAAACCGTTAATTAACGTATAAGCATTCCTAAATATTTTAAGAAAAATTTTGACAATTCGAGGAATATATTGTAACTTTCCTTGCATAATAAAATAGCCTGGAAAAATTTTCGTTCATCAGTTTAACAGACTGTCTGTTTTCTTAGGTAATAGCCTGTAAACTTAGTGGCTGTATCATTTACAGCTTAATTATCTGTACGATAAAAGCATCTCTTCAATTTTAATCTCCTAACTACACACTGATGGCAACTGTTTTTAATCTCAAAAGTAAGGTATCAGAAGCACTCCAATTGAGCAAATTGATGGCTCAGAATACCTTTGGTAACGATTTTTTTGTGATGATAAAAATCAAGGTTGATGGTGAACCAACCATGAGTTCACTCAAAAAATTCAAGGATTTTTTAGAAAAAGAACGTCTACGTTATGTTTCTTCATTTTCCTCAAAAATGGGAATCATGAATATATCTATTTATAGTTATTAGCAGGGGCTTATTAATATAGCCATGAGACATTATTAGAAAAATAAGTAGAAAAGAAGAGTGCTGTACCCTGGTCTGGATATAGCACTTTTTTGTGCCACGATTTTTAAAATCTTATTTTATTTGGAGATTTTGTCATACTATTCAACAGTTGCAGTGAAACAGGTCTTAGTGCTTTCAGCTTCATGATTCAGGTTGTTTAGCTTTATATGGAAAATCTTCTGCTGTTGTGTAATACTCCAAACCTAATACCCATATAATGATAAGCAAATAAGTAGCTTTCTGTGTGATGGGAAGAATTTCAAGCCATGTACTCGAATAATATACAAAATCACTAAAATACAGAGTTATCAGGCAAAGAGTGGTGAGTATCTTAAAAAATAATGAACGGGAAGTAAACACAAATACCGACAAATAGAAGATGGCCAACATGGCAAATGTACATGAGATAGTTACCATTATATCATGGTAGCGGGTAACTACAAAAAAAGCAAAAAACATGGCAGTCATTCCCGCATAACGGATTATCATTGCACTACTCAGGTGTTGTATTTTAGCAGAAGTTCTATAAAAAAAGATGCCTAAGCCCAGACATAAGAAAAACATACCTGCAAAAGCCCAAAGCATACCAGGATTTGAAATCCCATTCATCCCTTTTGCATCAAATAAATTACAGAGGTAGTTATTTGCCCAGTCGTATCCGCTCGATTGTAAGCTAGCCTGTGAACCTCCGGGGTATAAAAGAGTAGCTATGAATAACAATACAACCGCCAAAGCCAGACAAATAACAATCAAGTGTTTCTGAACCATGGGTGTGTTTTTTTAGACTCTATCGGATTTAGTAATTTCTCTATTTGTCTGATATTTTTTCATAATCGCTTCCGCTTAATTCAGTAAGTTCTTCAATACTTTCAAAAATATTTATTCCTGCAAGCCCTGTCCCCTCCGGAGACGTTAATGTATGTGTAATCAAATAACCGCTGTCTAATAGAAAAAAACCTTTCTCATCTATCCTATTATACCAGATAAAATCAACAATTACCCTGTCTTTAAAATGCTTAAAATCATCGTCCGCATCCATATCATAAAATCCGTTCTCTTTCTTGATAGGTTTATGTCCAAATAATCTACTAAATAATTTATGAAGGAAGTTCTTATTATCTTCTACAATTTCATCGGTTGGTTTACTTTCAGATTTAAAATGATAATCATATTTCTTTCCAAAGAAACTTAAAGCACCGGGTTTTACTTCTAACAATTCTATTTCATAATCTCCTTCGAACCAACCCCTTGGTATATCAATTATCCATTGCTTATCAAGTTCAATAAAGCATTCGGCTGTATCAAGCCATTCGTCATATTTACCATATAAACAATAGATATTTGTTATTCTCTTCCCAATAATTTCTTTAAGAAGCATTTATTTACAGTTTGTGTTTTTTTTCTAAAATTCGCTTTTTTTCGGGATTACCATACATGAAATCATGATTTTATTTTATTCATCAGAATATTTGCAAATAATTTCACTTCTTCTATAACCTTCTGTATCATTTGTGCATCTACTCAATGAAATAGCAATTATTTAATTTTATTAACTACCTGATTTATGAAAAAGCAAATACTTATTATAATCACCAGTTTATTGGTAAGCAATACCTATGCTCAATCCTTTCTGAATCTTGATTTTGAACATGAAACCTACAAAGCTCAACCCCGAAAATGGTCTATCGAAGGTGAAGGCAATTTTAGTGCTGAGGTAGTTAATACCGATAAACACAGCGGCCAGAAAAGTTTGCATATTCACTTAAAAGATGCAGAGACTTACACTTTTTTATCATTACCTAAGGAGAAAATAGAAGGAAAAAAAATTCAGATAAGTGGGTATATCAAACTCTCTAATCTTGATTCTTTACAAGTTATGTTAGCTTTTAAAGACCCAGCCGGAAAACCTCAGGTATCTCAAACTAAAAGTATGACTCTTGATAATTGGAATCTAATTTCAAATGAAGCTACCTATCCCACCGATTATTCTTCGGATAGATTATTAATAGCTCTTATAGTTGTTGGAAGTGGCGATGTGTGGTTTGATGATGTTTCTTTAAAAATCGATGGAAAAGAATTTGGAAATGGTAAACCGGATTTTGCAGAACCTTCTCAAATTGCGCTCGCTATAATAAATACACACTGTTTTCCCATAAAAAATATCGAAAATGACCAGATTATTGATGATTTAAAGCCTTTAAGAAATGTCATTTCAAATGCCCGAATTTTTGCTCTGGGAGAAAACTCTCATGGCTCTGCTTCTTTGTTCAAACTAAAATTAAAATTCGTAAAGTATCTGGTAGAAAAGGAGGGATTTACTGTTTTTGCGCTTGAATCTCCAGTTGTTGAAGCAGATAAAATCAACGACTATGTATTAAAAAATACTGGTACAAAAACAGATGTTATGAAAAATCTGGTATATCCAAGCTGGCAAAACGCAGATATGCTTCACATCATTGAATGGTTAAAGGCTTATAATATAAAAGCCCGACGTAAGGTTTCATTTAGAGGAATTGATATACAGGATGGACTACCTTCGCTAAACGCTTTGCAACAATTTGCTGCACAATATGATACATTACTGGTTCCAAAATTAAAAGAATTGGCCTTACATTATGACACCGCTTTAAAAAAGAACGATTGGCAATCGGTATTAAACGAAGCTTTTACCCTATCCGCTTATTTACAGCAAAAATCAGCGGCAGATTACACAGGTATTAATTTCAGCTATCTACAATCTATTAAAAAATATGCAACTGTATTGGTTCAGAATATCCACTTGAAATCAGGGGTCAGGGATAGAGATTATTATATGGCCGAGAATATAAAGTGGTTGGTGGAACAAGATAAAGATGTTAAAATTATAGTTTCTGCAGATAATACCCATGTAACCAAGGCAAGTGGTAAAATGGGTAATTACTTATCTAAAGCACTAGGGAATGATTACCTTGTTGTAGGCACTACTTTTAACTCAGGGACATATAGTGCTTATGGAGATAAAGAATTTTATGAGGTTCATCCCTCTTTTGTTGGCACTTATGAATATATTTTTTCTAAAGCTAAGTATAAAGATTTTATCGTTGATTTAAGAAATAAGGATATACGAAACATATTGCCTACAATATCAGGTTTTCGTTCTATTGGTTCAAGACCTCAGGAAACTACTCAATTTGCTGAAATAACTTTAACAGAACATTTTGACTTAATTGCCTATTTAGAAAAATCCGCACATACCAAAAAGAAATAGAGTGAGGAATTGAGGATTAAACTAGCTTAAAATCGAGTCATTAATTGAATCTCCTGCTCATTAAAAGCATTTTCGCAGGAGACTCAATTACAGTATTAAGGCGTTTCAATTCCCTAAGAGTCCGGTGTCGGAATCAAACCGACTACATTTGTTTTGCAGACAAATACCCATCCATTGAGCATACCGGACTTATTGGCACATCGGGTAGGAATCGAACCTACAAATTACGTTTTGGAGACGTAGGTTTTACCATTAAACTACCGATGTGTATAAAATGCAGAGTCGATTTGGCAAGATAAGCGGCAATAAAAAAGCCGCTTAGTGTACACACCAAGCGGCTCAGAATATCTTGAGAAATGGATATAACTACCTTGCCTGATGCGGACTTTGCCCGTACCAACAACAATTAGTATTATATGCCATTTGATTTTTCATATCACAAAGGTAAAATATTTTTTATGAACCAAACAAGCTTTTTCTTAAAATTTTCTTAAAATCTACACTCAACTTAAATCCCTGCTCAGCTTGATATTCATATAAGGTGTCCAGACTTTCTCTTTATTTAACTGCTCCCAGACTCCCGAAAACACAGTATCTTCCTCACTGAATCTGCCTTTAAACAACAGTGACTCCCCTTTAAATATCCAAAGATCGTCCGCCAGTGTCGCAGTCATAGAGCCCGAATTACCCTTATTGTCGTAATGCTGCATGGTATAGTGATTGGCGTCTTTATCCAAACCTATTACTTCAAAAGTCTGAACTTTATCGTCTCCTATGCTTACATCTACTTTATGTAGAAGGAAGTATCCACCCGGCAGCCACTCGTAAGTATCCGATCCTTTTACTTCAATGCCTGCACTGGTATTCGTAGGTAAAACCAATCCCTGGGTATTCCATTTACCTACAAATTTGTCTAAATGGTTGTGTGCTATTTCTTGAGTTTCCATTGTTGTGTTTAATTGTATGTTCTTGCATTTAACACTTATCTATAGGGCATTGTTTGAAATAAGCACACTTAAAATTCTTTCTTTATACCTTTCCCATTTCATGCACCAAAGACTCCATTAATACTTTAGCATCCTTGTATTTAAGTAGAGATGCTGATTGCCCTGCCCAGAACGATTTGAAATCAGGATTACTGCTTGAAGTGGCCGGATAAGCTTTGAGATGGCCCATAAATTTGCCTTGCAGTGGGTACGGTGCCATCAGATTTCCTTTTTCTTTCAATTCTTCGGTCAATCGGTTTTTTAATCCTCGAGATAATCTGCCTGTGAAGACTTTAGTGAGTATGGTATACTTGGCATCAGGGTCAAATAATCGCTCTTTATGGTCTGCACTAGCGTTTGATTGTGCAGTTGCCAGAAAAGCCGTGCCCATCTGTACGGCATGAGCTCCCAAAGCTACTGCTGCTTTAATACCTCTGGCATCAACAATGCCACCTGCAGCAATTATTGGCACTTTTACCGCATCAGCCACCTGTGGAATCAATGAAAACAAACCTGTTAATGAATCTTCTGCTGATTTCAGAAAAGATACTCTGTGTCCCCCTGCTTCCATCCCAGTGGCTACTATGGCATCTACTCCGGCTTTTTCCAGGGCAATGGCTTCGTCAACAGTTGTAGCTGTGCCGACAGTCTTTATGCCTAAACTACGCAATTTTTCCATATCATTCTCGTTTGGAATCCCAAACACGAAACTGAAAACAGCAGGTTTTACTTCAAAAATTGCCTGCAACTGGTCTTCATACTTTGGACCAAGATTTTGAGGTCTTTCAGGAATAGGCAAACCTAATTCATCAAAATAAGGCTTGAATATTTCTGTAAGAGTCTGATAATCTTTGTCATCAAAATCTGCCAGACGGGCATCCCGGTCGTTTACCCATAGATTTAGGTTGAATGGCTTATTGGTTTGCTTCCGTATCGCCAGGCTAGTTTCTACGATTTGCTCCGGTGTAAAAGGTTGCATACCAAACGAGCCTAAAGCTCCTGCATTTGAGACAGTTGTTGTCAATTCAACAGATGATAAACCACCTCCGAATGGCCCTTGAACTATGGGATATTGAATGCCTAGTAAGTCGGTGAATTTAGTTTGATTCCACATCTTTTTATCGTTTTTTGTTGTATCCTTTAGTGTGCTAATATTAGCCCCTAAAGTTGAGATAGACAAGGTTTTTATGGCATTTCTTCTTTTCATAGCAATACTCATTTGATTAAAACTGCTACAAAGTTCGGTCATGAAAAATCCTTGTGCGAGGACATAGCTCAACGATTTTATGTGATATACCTCACATTATTTATCAGATTGGTTAAAGCGGCTAAGGGTTTCACGGGTGACACCGAGATAGGAAGCAATGAGGTGCTTAGGTACTTTCTGAAAAAGTTCGGGATATTGTTGCAGCAGTTGGTCGTAGCGCTCTTTGGCGCTGCTACTCAACAAAGACAAGATTCTTTGTTGCAAAGCTACGTTACGCTTATTAGTTTTCCTTCTGAAAAAATGTTCTATTTTATGATATTCGGAACAGAGTTTCTCTCGATTGGCATACGATAAACACAACAATTCGCTGGCCTCAATACAGTCGATATTTACTGTAGCCAACAATTGTCCATAATAAGCCTGATAATCGGTTATCCACCAGTTTTGCATACCAAATTGAATAATATGCTCTTTGCCATTGGCATCGGTACTATAAGATTTCAGGCAGCCATCTAGGATAAAAAAATCATAGTCTACTTTTTGCCCCTCCTGCACAACAAACTGATGTTTTTTGAATTTTTTCCTGATAAAATGCGAGAGAATATGTTCAAACTCAACATCAGTCAGCGGTACAATTTTTTCAATATGTTGCCGGAGGATTTCGCTCATAGAGAAGGTTTTGCCTGTAAATATACAAGAAAACCTATTTCTTCATTAGCTTTTTCAATTCAGCAATTTCATTTTTCAATAATTCTATTTCTTTTTGCTGTTCCTGAACAGCTTTAATGGCTATAACACCAAGGCGACAGTAATCCATCGTATAAAACTGTTCGCCTTTATCGTTGGTATTATCATAGACAATTTCAGGGAAATATTTTAGGGCATCCTGCGCCATCAACCCTATTTCGGTTTTAGTAGAGTTTAGCCGTTGGTACGATTTCACCTCCAATTTCATCACATTAGCCAGCGTAGTAGTGTAATCTTTGATATTGGTTTTGAGACGTTTATCTGATATAGCTGTATAGGCACCCGTGCTACCATTGAAAGTACCTTTTATTATTCCATCAGCATATAAAATTAAATCACCTGTGCTATTGGCTGTATATAGTGTCCAGTTTGAAAGATTCGGTCCGTTATTCAGAATCCGTAGTCCAGTCATACCATTTACTTCCTCAATCGGGTGGCGTACTTCAAAATCAACGTGAGCATTTGTTGTGAAAGCAGTTTTATAAGCCATAGACTTACCTACAACCAGACCAGACCCCAGGCCATCACTATTCAAATTCTTAAAGGAAGCAGCAGCACCTGTGCCAATAGTAAAAGCCTCTAAAGCATTATTACTATTGGCTGAATTTATGTTTTCAAATTTACCTGCAATACCCAGACTATTGTCAGTTCCTACCTGGCTAAATATCCCAATACCGCCTTTAGAATTTGCCCATACTGATGTACCGTTCGTACTTACATATAAACCCGTTGAGTTCATATCACCTAAATGATTGATTGCTATACCCTTGCTTGAACTATTAGTATTTCCAAGTATCAAATCAATCCCTCCACCTGTGCCACTATTATAAATTTCAAAAATAGTGTAAGGATTAGTCTGAGAAAAGCTCTCAAAGCGCGCTACTTTACTATTTGATGAACCTAGTAATGCGATTCCATCCTCGGAATACCCAAATACTCCAATTCCAGCTTTTGACTGCCCCAATACTCCCCAACCATAACCGTCATGAATACCCCAAACGCCCAGCCCACCACTCGAAGTTCTTTTATTACGCCCGATTATAGCAGCAGAATTATTACCTGGTGCCGCATTATCGAGTACTCCTCTGATAGAATATCCATATGTATCATTCAACACACTTGAAACATCTATTTGATTTGGCGAAACAGTTGATGATTGGGCAAAAATTTGATTAGATAAACTTAAAAGAAAGCTAAAGAATATAACATGTATTTTCATAGTTTTCGACAATTTAAGGTGGCGGCATTCTTCAATATTGCTACTTATTAATGAGTTTATTCACTGTATTCGTTAGCAATTCAATAGCTGCTTCCTGTTTTTTTAATTGCTTTTGCAATTCCTTAATCTCTACTTGCTGCTTATCAATCAGAGTTTGCTGCTCCTGAACAGCTTTGATAGCTATAACGCCAATGCGAGAATAATCCATCGTATAAAACTGTTCGCCTTTATCGTTAGTATTATCATACACAATTTCAGGGAAATATTTCAAGGCATCCTGCGCCATCAAACCTACTTCGTTTTTATTTGAATTAAATCTTTGATAGGATTTTACCTCCATTTTCATAATATTGGCTAGAGTAGTGTTGTAATCTTTAATGTTTGTTTTCAATCGCTTATCTGAAACAGTGGTATAAGCTCCAGTGTTCCCATTGAAAATACCTTTCGTAACTCCATCAGCATATAAAATTAAATCACCATTGTTATTAACTGAATAAAATGTCCAGTTTGATAAATTCGGCCCAGTGTTAAGAATCCTTAACCCACTCATTCCCATTGTATTTTCCAATGGGTGGCGTACTTCAAAGTCAACCTGAGGGTTAGTAGTAAAAATTTTGGTATATGGCTTCTTTTTCCCAACTACTAATCCAGCACCGTCGCCATCAGAATTGGATCCTGCCACATTTATACCTGCACCTGTCCCCTGTGTAACTACCTTTAATACATCTTTCTCATTATAAGGCATTAAATTATCAATTTCTAAGCCATGTCCTTTACCAAGATTATGTATATAAACCACCTCACCTGGATCATCTCCAATATTGACAAAATAGCCAGCACGTCCTGTAGTTGATTCTGCATAAAATGCCGTTCCGGTTTCTGAAATAGCTTTCACTCCATAATTTGTTTTTGATTGCCCAAGTATGCCAATCCCGGTTCCGGTATTAAAACCTCTTATTCCTGCACCCGAGCTTTCATTCTGACCTACCACAGCAGCAGCACTATAAGTTGTGCTTTTATTACGCCCTATAATACCAATACCCAACTCATTGTCTGCCAATATTGTTGCACCCAAAGCTGTAGTACTTTTGGCTTTCATGGCATAGTCAAGGCCCTCTACATAAATACCGCTTCCTTTGCCGGAATGAAGAATTTTTAACGCCTCATTTGAATTAAGCGGATTAGTTATGGCGATATCTAAACCAACCCCCTTGCCATTTGTATTGATTTTTACTGTCTCATTTTTATTAGCGCTATTGGTATTATTAAATACTGCTGCGTTACCAGTGGCCGATTCGGTCACCAGTCCCGAACCATTAAGAGAAATGCCATTTAACCCAATGCCATTCATGGATCTTCCTACGGTGCCCATTCCGGTCTCAGAAGAACCAAATACTCCCCAGCCACCACCGTCGTGTGAACCCCATACGCCGATGCCCTTATCATTTGTTCCTTTATTTTCTCCTCGTACAGCAGCAGTATATATGCCAGGTGCCAGGCTTGTCAGAATGCCTCTGATTGCATAAGAGTAATCAGCAGAATTATCATTCAGGAAATCAGAGGAATTGGGTAAAATAGTGGCTGATTGCGCAAAAGCTAGCCTTGACAGACTTATGAAGAAGCCTATCATCAATAGTGTTTTTTTCATGGTTTCAATAAAATTATAATCGTGTTATAAAAGCAGAAATGAGTTAATCAACGGCTAAGTCTGATTTAAAGATTATTTTCCTAATGCTTTTTTCAATTCACTTATTTCATTTTTCAATATTGCAATAGCTTCCTCATGTTGTTGAAGAGCTTGTTGTTGTTGAGTTATTATACTTTGCTGTTCTTGAATAGCCTTGATAGCGACAACCCCTATACGTGAGTAATCCATCGTATAAAACTGCTCGCCTTTATCATTCATATTATCATATACTACTTCTGGAAAAAGCTTAAGTGTTTCCTGTGCGACCAGACCAATTTCGGTTTTATCAGATTTAAACAACTGATATGATTTTACCTGCATTTTCAAAACTCTATCCAGCGTATTGTCATAATCCTTAATGGCGGTTTTCAAACGGAAGTCGGAAGTAGCGGTATACGCTCCGGTATTCGGATTAAAATTACCTCTCAATGTACCATTGCAATATAAGTTTAAGTAGCCAAGGTTATTTGTGGTATAAAATGTCCAGTTCTGCTTATTTACTCCTGTATTCATAATTCTTAGTCCGGTCATACCAGTAGAATTTTCTATCGGGTGTCGTACCTCTAAATCAGCGTGAGCATCCAATGAAAACGCTTGTGTAAAAGGTTTATCCTTCCCTGCTATTAGCCCCGCTCCTTTACCATCTGCATTAGCATTTTTGATTATGGCTCCTGCACCTGTACCGACAGTATATGACCATAGCGCCGGGTTGGTACTAAGCGTGTTTTTCACACTAATACTCAGACCTGACCCCAAGCCTTTAGAATCAATTATTACTGCATCATTCACATTATCAGAAAGACTTGTGGCAAAATGAGCGGCAGATTCTTTCTGAGATTCAGCATATAAGCCGACACCCTCATAAGAAGAGGTCGAGATACCAAGGCCTTGTTCTGAACTGACTCTTATACCCATGCCTGAACCCATATTAATAGCCCAGATAGCCATTGCGCTTGAATTAGTACCAGAATTAAAGGCACGGATAGCTGCAGAATATTTACCGGGCGTTACATTACTCATGGTTGCCTTAACAGCAAACGCCGATTCGTCTGCACTATCATTGTTAAATTCTGATGCAGTGGGTAATAAGGTAGCCGATTGGGCAAAAGCAAGCCTCGACAAGGCTATACAAAGCCCTATCATCCACAATGGTCTTTTCATGTTTCTGATTATTTCGATACAAATGTATTGCAAGAATTTTATCAGGTGGTACATCTCTGCCATTTATTTACCTCTAATTTTACTTAGCGGCAAAAGAGGTTTTTACAATTTGAGCGAGTGGTAAAAAAGGCCCCAACCCAAAAGGAGAGTTCAGTACATCATCAGGCAAAAAGTTGAATTTGACAACCTGGAACTGTAAATACTAAACATGCCTTGGCATAGGGTTTTAGCAATGCGCATAGAGTTTCAGGTATTATCGAAATGAATGGAAAGAAGCAAAACAGCTTCCTATAGTAAATAAAAGATTCATTTTAAATAACAATTTTATGATACAAACAACCATATTTCAGAAGATTTTCCGGGTATTATTGGGGCTTATACTCATTTATACAGGTACTGGTCACCTTACTTTTTTAAGAGCTGAATTTCCTGCACAAGTGCCTGATTGGGTGCCTATGAACACAGATCTGGTCGTAGTGCTGTCGGGTATTACAGAAATTTTACTAGGTCTCGCCCTAATTTTTCTTAAATCTAAGCAAGTACAAGTGGGCTGGATTGTGGCTGCGTTTTTTGTATTGATTTTTCCGGGAAATATTGCCCAGTATGTAAATCATAAAGATGCGTTTGGATTAGACACTGATACCAAACGTTTGGTACGTTTGTTTTTTCAGCCTTTGCTCATTATGTGGGCTTTGTGGAGCACTGGTGCTTTGAAAGCATCTCATCAGAAATCACATAAATTAAGACATGTACACTCTTGACACAAAATGAGGATTCTGCACCACGCCTCTTAAACTATTCGAGTAATCTCTGCCATTATTTTTTTTTATAAATGAGAGAGGTTTAACTGGCACATAGTTTTTTCTATTAAAACAAACAATTAAACCATTACAACTTATGAATACTGTAGAAAATACACCGAGACGCGAGGACGAGATTCCTGCAACTCAACAACAAGGCAACCAAAATAGTAGTCAACAAGGGCAACAAAACAGCCAGAATCAAGGTCAACAAGGACAGGAGAACCGTAACCAGGGACAACAAGGTCAAGGATATAGTGAATCTACTCAGCAAGGCAGCAATCAGAATAGCAGCGACCAGGCTGACCAAAGCAGCACCTACAGAGGCCAGGGAGGACAAGAGTATGATGTAGACGCCAGCGATGCAGTAAACCGTCAGGCTGATTACTCAGGTAATAGTGAAAGAGATATTGAAGATTCGACACTTGATGACGACACAGAATTTATGGGGGGTCAGGAAGTAGCCATAGAGGAGGATACAGAAGATATAGAGGGAAATGTAGGAGACAGAGATATAGAATCTCAACGTGACTCAAATCAGAATATCAATCCCGGTGATAGAGCACCAAATAGTAATTTTAATAGATAAAAGAGTTTAGCTATTATTCCACACACGAGAAGATGGTGAAATCCTGAATTTCAGGGTTCACCATTTTTTAATAGCCAGAAAATAGGAAAATGGACAAAGTAACAAATGATCGATCAATTTTCCACAACTTTCCACACCTGTGTAAAAATGTACTCGCCAGAGATATTAATGTAGCCATCTAATATTTGGTATATATTTTTTCACTGCTTTAAAAAATCCCAATTGTCATGAGAAAAAATACCCTTATTCTACTTACTATCAGCATTTTTTTACTCTTCCTGAGTGCGCTATGTCTTACTAGTCTTGCCTAGTAAATATGACATAATTTTATAAAGCATCGGTTTGGTCAACACACATATGGATAGTAAGTCCTGTTAAATTAATTCTAATATTTGCCGTATTTAAAAAACAGAATTATAATGAAAAGAGGACACAACATATGGAGTGGAGATACCCAGACACTCAGGCAACTAAAGCTCTGTAGCATCTTGCTTATACTGTATTTTGTGGCTATTATAATTTATATCCTTGCCATAAAAGATACAAAAAAGCAGAATGTCAGGCAATTTAGTAATAAGGAAACTAAAAGATTCCTTGTTTTTCTACTTGCTTTTTTATCAACTGCTTCTACAATCAGTATTAACAATTAAAAATAAATAGCATTATGGACAAGTCACCCAATACCGAAAATACAATGGCCAGTGAAGCGCCTGAAGATAAGAGAACAGGACAGTTAAAAGGCTCCTCACATAAAAACGCGAATCATGGTGGCCGTGATTCGGGCAAAAACAATAAGGGTAATAATAATAAGAAATAGTACCCTATGTATCAGATTGAGATTTTATTGCCTTTAGCCGACAACAAAGATAAACCTTTTAAGTCGGAATATTTTGAACAAGTGCAACAACACCTCACAGAAAAATTCGGTGGTCTTACTGCCTTTACCAGAACTCCAGCCGAGGGGCTATGGAAGCAAAGTAAAGGCAGTAAGGCAACCCATGATGATATAATTATATTTGAAGTGCTCACTCCCACCATTAAAAAAGGCTGGTGGCAAGACTACAAAGAAGAACTCAAGGTCATTTTCAGACAAGAAGATATTATTATTAAAGTAATGAAAATGGAATTGGTGTAAGTGAGCAATTAAAGGCATTGATTTTAATCAACTCCATTGTCTTGTCAATTACTATTCTTTCCTTAAACGCTCCCTGCTTAATCTCTCTGCTCCGCGCAAAAAATCAACTTATTTGTAACTTTCCCTGCTTTTTAAAGTAAGTACCAAGAGCAGATACTATGATTTTATGTTACCCTACAGTTTAAGACACAAAAAAGCTAATTTTATACAACTTTTACACTCATTACGTGTGTATATCCCGTTAAACGAAGTCTTTGATAAAAGACTGGAATTTCTCATATACTTTACACCATCAGTTTTGAAAATTGTCTAAAACATTTAGAAAATTTTAATCTTAAGTCATCGAAACATTTTGTACCTTTGTCTCACTAACCTATTATTTGGTAGATTATTATGAAGATAGCTATACAAAGAAATGATTTAAGACACACTGTTGAAGAAGCGCTGCATAAAAGTAACATCCACTCTGAAGAATTTATAGACAATCAGGAAGTAAGTAGCCTATCTGTCTTAATCAACGAAACTATTCTGCCTGCGCAATTAAACATGTTTGTCAAACTTATTCAGGAACAGGACTTGAAATGTAATACGAATACTTTTCCTGATATGAGTGTGACTTATATTTCGGTTTTCAGGTAGTATTTCTGCCTTTATAAGTAAGATAATGAGTCAGTAATTATTTGTTCCACCTGATTATATTTCTTAAATAGAAAAAGCACTATTTTCTTCATTAGATTTTTAATATCTCCTTTTTTCTGTCAATTACCTCAATATTTTACATTTTTTGTATATATTTCAAATCAATATTAATGATACCCACTCTGAGCTTCTTTTCTAGAGCGAATTGAAACATTTTGGGAATGATGTCAACAATTAGTTTCTCGTTTCCTCCAGCAACCAACTTCTCAATCAGGAACCCACAATCATTCAGCAAATTCTTCAAAACCAATACCAATCTTTCGCCATTAGAGTTCAGGGCTTCATTTAATTAAAGATTTATCGAGAATTCATTTGCATGATTAATAAATTTACATTTACTTTGAAATAAAAAGTACTTTTAAATTATTTATTATTCTTTTGATTTATGGGCTTTTATGCTACACTCGACCAGATTCATGCAAACCTTAGAAAGAACATCTGGTTACAATACTTTTCTATCTTTTGTCGGTTTGCCCTTGCGGCAGGTTTTATCCCTTCAGGATTGGTAAAAATTATGGATGAGCGATTTACAGACCTTTCTGTTAATCATCCGATGGGTCATTATTTGGAAGCTATTTATTATACAGAATACTATTATACATTTATCGGCATTATGCAGGTAACGGCAGCGGTTTTGCTATTAATTCCTCGCACAGCCACGCTCGGCGCACTTCTTTATTTTCCGATTATCTTAAATATTACAATCCTATCTCTTGCCGTTCGATTTGTAGGCTCGCATTTAAGCTCTCCTTTAATGGTTCTGGCCTGTCTGTTTCTGATTCTATGGGATTACCATAAAATCAAACATATTCTCCCATTTAATGAGCCGCCGGAACACAAAGTTTTAAGAGATAAAAACGAACGCATCAGGGCTTTTCCGGTTAAATTTGCTGTGGGTTCTTTTGCTGCATTGGTAGGACTTATAGTCTTCCTCCTGAATATGTATAATATCGAACCTTACAATACGCTTAAAGACTGCGAAAGACAGGCAAAGAAAAGTAAAAATCCTAAAGCTGTTGATGATTTCTGCGATTGTATTCATAACCAGGGCAAACCACTGAATAAATGTCTGGATGTGTATGAGAAAGCTTTAGAAGAAAATGTGAAATAGGTTTACATTGATGCGCCTGCAAGGGTTCAAAATTTTGAACCCTTGCTTCTCTAATTTCTATCATTAATCGCATAAATATATCCTACACCTATTTTACCATTTCCCAATTCGTATTTGGCTATAATGCGTTTGTAACCATTGCCTTCAAAATCGTCAAGGTATTGCCAGTTAGCTGGTAACTCATCCGAGAAAAGTACATAAGCCTCTATCGTTATCTGTTCTTCTGGAGCTGCATGGGTAAATCCATAATATCCTAGCTCTGCTCCCCAGCCCTCTTTGACAAGTTTACCTTTTACGATTATCTTTTCCCATTCTCCTTTAATATGTTCAATTTTTGAGTGATTAGGTTTACCCGGTGCAAGTGTTCCGTAAACAATCAATACTTTTTCTGGCTGATATGTCTCAATAAAGTACTCTTCTATTTTGCATAAATTAAGGTTTTCTAAATTACTTACCTGAATATCAGCAACAAAAGGTTTGCTATTCAGACTATTAATGATTTGGTCTAATGTTATCAGATTAATTTCCACTGCGATATATCTTTAAACTTTGTAAAGATAAACTTTATTTCACAAAAATAGGGATCCATAACTATGAATCCCTTTTCGAAATATACCAATATAAACAACAATAAAACTCATCTTTATTTGGCAAATTTCTTTGCTCCGGCTACGCATAGAATAACCCCTACTGTAACGCCTAACATACTAGTATTTACTTCTTCATGTGCCAGAGTCGCAGCCATTACTAAGCCAAACAAGGGCTGCAATAATTGTAATTGTCCCACAACCGTAATGCCTCCTTGCGCCAGTCCCCGATACCAGAATATAAAGCCCACCAGCATGCTGAATACAGAAACATAGCCCAGACTCATCCATGCTTCAGTCCGAACATGCGCTACAGAGGTTGGAAAAAACCAAAAGGTAAACCCCAGCATAACAGGCAACGACAACACCAGTGCCCACGAAATAACCTGCCACCCTCCCAGTGTTTTTGAAAGTTTTGCTCCTTCGGCATAGCCTAATCCACAAACAAGTATGGCTAGTAACATGAGAGTATCACTCAAAAAGGAGGCTGATAATCCTTGCGATATGGCATAGCCAACTACCAACAAACTACCAATAATTGAAAACAACCAGAAAACCGGACGAGGACGTTCTCCGCCGCGTATTACCCCGAAAATTGCTGTTGAAAGCGGCAATAAGCCCAGAAAAACAATTGAATGCGCCGAAGGTACATACTGCAAGGCCAAAGCAGACAATAAAGGGAAACCTAACACTACACCAAATGCCACAATGATAAGCGAAAGGGTCTGTTGGCGGGTAGGTCGTTTCTCCTTACCAATCAGTAAAAGACCCAACGCCAACAAGCCAGCCATGCTTGCACGAGCTACCGTTACAAAAACAGGTGATAAATCCTGAACGGCTATTCTGGTTGCAGGTAAAGAAACACTGAATACCAATACTCCGATAAGGCCGTTAATTAATCCGCTGGTAGTGTTTTCTGTGATTTTGGTAATGCTTATTTCTGCCATAATTTTCTTTGTTTTGTTATAATAGCAAAGGTAAAGAGGGCTTTTTGATAAACACAGTATCAGTTTTGTATATTTCGACGGACACAGTTATATTTGTGGCATGAACAAAGATTTTATTTACCACCAGATTGCCAGCGGAATTGCCGGACAGATTAAAAGCGGTATACTAAAGGCTGGAGACCGATTACCATCGGTAAGGGTGCTATGTCAGGAACATGGCATCAGTATGAATACGGCCAAAAGAGTTTTTCTCGAACTTGAATATCAATCGCTGGTTGATTCAAAGCCACAGTCGGGCTATTTTGTTAGTCAGTTACCCTATGCAAAATCGCCTTTGCCTGAGGTTAGTCGCCCCTCGTTAATTGCCAATGACCATGAGCCTGACGAACTCATTAATAAGGTATATGCGAATATGGGCCGCAAAGACCTGGCGCTTTTTTCGATTGGTGTGCCATCTGGTGATCTATTGCCATTAGCTAAACTAAAAAAAGAGATTGTGCTTGCCACGCGAGAGCTTAAAGAGGGTGGCTCTGAATACGAATCGGTGCAAGGTAATATAAAGCTCCGACGAATGATTGCTTTTCGCTCATTGGCATGGGGTGGTAACTTGCATGAGAATGATTTGATAACTACCAGCGGCGGAATGAATGCTCTCTCATTCTGCCTGATGGCACTCACAAAACCGGGAGATACAGTGGCGATGGAGAGTCCATGTTTTCCGGGTACTTTGCAATTAGCCATTAGTCTTGGGCTAAGGATACTGGAATTACCTACTCATCCAACGAATGGCATTGAAATTGAAGAATTAAAGAAAGTCATATCCCAGATTAATGTATGCCTGCTCGTTCCGAATTTCAATACACCTTTAGGGAGTTTTATGTCTGATAAAAACAAAAAAGAAGTGGTGGCTTTGCTAGCAAATCATCGTATTCCGTTGATTGAAGATGATATTTATGGCGATCTCTATTTTGGTTCTCAGCGACCTAAATGCTGTAAATCATTCGATACTACCGGAAATGTACTTTGGTGTAGTTCGGCCTCCAAAACTATTGCACCCGGGTATCGGGTCGGTTGGGTGGCTCCTGGCAGTTTTAAAGACCAGATAATAAAATTAAAATTGGTTCATTCTATTTCCTCGGCTTCTATTACACAAGAAGCCATTGCCAATTTTCTAAAAACAGGCAGATATGAGAATCATCTACGGCAGCTTCGAAAAACGCTACAGGAAAACTATCATCGATATGTGCAAACCATAGCCCAGTATTTCCCGGAGGGTACTAAAACAAGCAGGCCACAAGGTGGAGTTTCGTTATGGGTAGAATTTGATAAAAGTATTGATACCGTAAAATTATATGATCTGGCCATTAAACACCAGATAAGTATCGCGCCCGGACGAATGTTTACGCTTCAAAACCAGTTTGAAAATTGTATGCGGCTTTGTATCGGCCTGCCCTGGACAGAACAATTAAAATCTAAATTACAGCAATTGGGAACTTTGGCAAAGATGGTTTAGTCAATTGCAATTGTAGGGGTTCAAAATTTTGAGCCCCTCTGTAGAACCTAACCTAAAATCAATTTTTCACAAATACCACCTTAATCGAACGGATTTCTCTTACCCAACGGGCTTGTTTTTTGTCTTGCGGAACAACCAATCTGAATGGCCCCTCTCCAGTTGCCAATGGTGCGCCATCTTTTTCGGCCACCAAAAGCACCGTATTACTGGTAAACTCAGGGTCAAGTTCAGGTAAGGAATATACCGCTTCGTAACCATCTGCTGCCTGAACCAATACAACTTTAGTCAGATTTTCACCTCTTAATTTTCCACCAAGGGTTACTCCGGCTTTTTCAAGCACTTCAACCAGCGCCACACCCTTATACTCATGTTCTTTGCCATCTTTGTCTTTAGCTGTATAAGTCAATGCTTTATAGCTTGACAAGTCTTTCATGGTCAGAGTAAGAGGTATCAAAACCTCACCACTTATATTGATGGATGTTGTATTTTGAGCAAGACCAAATAGTGGAGCACAGAACAACAGACCTAGAAAAAGCAGGGTACTATTTTTTACTTCTCTCATTAAAATGCGATATATATTTAAAAACATATCGTAAATATAGAGAAAAATATTTATCTAAAAGCTCAATTTGTTCAGCTTATATAAGATTAATTAATTCCTGCTCAGCGTCGGCGACAGCTTTGAGTTTCTCACCTAGCTTTTTATAGGCAGCCAGCACTTGTTTACCAGTTTCGGTGAGTTCAGCACCTCCCCCCTTTTGTCCGCCTTTGTGGGTAACCACATATGGACTTTTGCCCAGCGTATTTAAAGCAACCACCATATCCCAGGCTTTTTTGTATGACATTTCCATTTCCTGGGCAGCCTTTACAATAGAGCCCGTTTTCTCAATATTCTCTAATAGCTGGACCCTGCCCGGGCCAAAAAACTTGGTATCATCTATAAAAATCCAGTGGCTGAGGCTTATTCTTACATTTCTTTCCATAATACAATTAAATGCTTGCTGCTAATTTAGAGGAATTGGGGAAATTTTTTGGATAAAAACAAAAGGGATTAAAAATATTCCGCAATTGGAGGGGTTCAAAATTTTGAACCCCTCCCAATCTAATAATGGTTTTGTATACCTGTTTCCGTGTTCCATTTTCCTTTCTCCATCAAAAAAATATCACTATCCTAAGAAAAATATTACTAAAATTTATTGTCTATTTTTTAGACAATAATATCTTTATTTTTACATTTGTCTCAATGTATTATCTTTCACCTAAAATTACCTTACTCCATGAAGAAAATTATTAAAATAGTTCTTTGGACAATATTAGGCATTGTGGTCGTACTTGGCGGACTACTAGGTGCATTCATTTACAAAGTCAAATATGGTTTCCCTGTTTCTTATGAAACCGAAGCTCCCAAAATAGAATTTCCGACCGATAAACCCGCAATTCTACTATTTTCAAAAACCACCGGCTTCCGTCATGGCGAGTCTATTGACGCATCAAAACCGATCATTGCCGATTTGGCAAAGAAAAACAATTGGTTTGTCTATGAAACCGAAGAAGGTGGGGTTTTCAATGAAGCACAATTAGCTAAGTTCAGTACCGTGATTTTTAATAATTCGACTGGTGAAGTGATTAATGATGAGCAAAAGCGAGCACTTGAAAAATATGTAGAGAATGGTGGCAGCCTGATAGGTATTCATGGTGCAGGAGATGATTCACATCATTGGGATTGGTATGAGAATAATCTTCTGGGGTCTAAATTCTCTCATCACCCTATTGACCCTCAATTTCAGAAAACTGATGTGATACTGGATAATCAAGCTGATAGTTCAATTACTGCAGGTATCCCAAAAACATGGACTCATTCGGATGAATGGTATGTATTTTTCAAAAATCCCCGTGAGAAAGGTTTCAATATTCAGTTTACGATTAATGGCGAAACCATCAATCCAAGTGGAAATATTCTGTTCGTAAAAGATAAAAACTTTGGCATGGGTAAAGACCACGCTGTGGCATGGTGCAAACAAATCGGTAAAGGAAAAACATTCTATACCTCAATTGGTCACAATCATAAGGCATGGAAAAATGAAAACTTTGTCAAACTGATTGAAAATGCCATAAAATGGACGCAGGTGAAAAGTAAATAAGTCTGAATAATTGCAATTAAAACTTTCAAAATCATCAATAAGGTCTGAGATAAGTTTAGAAAAATCTCTCTTAGACCTTACTTTTTATTTCAACTTCTTAAATATCTCCTGCATTGATTCAGAATCAATGGTACCCATTTCAATCAACTTCAGCGATTTTACCATTTTAAGAGTCGCAGTTTTATAGTGTTGAAAATGGGGAGATTGAATATGAGCCTGATAAGCTGCTTTACTGGCATATATTTCCACCAGCCGAATTTGTGTCGGGTTCTCTTTCTGATACATCGGAAAAATACAAATAACACCCGGCTCAATTTTTACGGACTCTGATGATTCTTCTTTCAGAATAGCTTTGTATTCTTCTAAATATTCGGGCAAAATTTCTATCTCCGCTATACGTACCATCATATCTGTATCCAGTGGCTTTGATATAACCTGAACCTGTGCTTTCTCTTGTGCATTCATTTTACTGGCAATTGCCATCATAAAAATAAAGATTATCCATGGCAGGAATTTGGTCTTTCTCATCTTAAGGTCGAGTATTTTTATTGACTCCGGCATATTCTTCATCGGTAACAGGTTTCAACCATACCACATTTACATCGTCTTTAAAATGAGTGATAGCAATATGTATCATTCCGGTTTTAGCCGAAGCACCATGCCAATGCTCTGTATTTTCCGGTATATTCACTACATCGCCTTTTCTTATAATTTGTGCTGATTTGCCTTTTTCCTGAAAGAAACCTTCCCCTTCTATAACAATGAGTACCTGTCCTTTGGGGTGCGTATGCCAGTTTGTTCTTGCACCTGGTTCGAATGTTACATTTCCTAACAGAAAATCATTGTTTTTGTCTCTGGCCATCAAGAGTTTTAAAAAGGCATCACCTGTAAAATATTCACTGGTGAGTTTATCACCTTTCGGAAAAATTGTATTTGTATACATTTGTGTTTGTGCTTGTAGATTAAACAAAATACCAAAACAGAAGCTTATCAGCTGAATGACTCTAAAGTTACGCATTTTCGTGTATTGATTTAATTATTTAGAATTTATCAGATAAGCTCAATTTGAAGTGCACTAAATTGCTCGAATCTTAGAAGTTGAATACCCGATTCTATCCGGCCTACCTTATATAAACCGCTATCAACCATTGCCTTGTACTGTCTGTAAAAAATAACGATTCCCGGGCCGGGCGACCAATAAGCTATATCTCCTACCTCAAACTGGTGCATTTGCTGACCTGATTCTGATAGATATTCAGGCAGAAGGCTATATTTTTTTACGCCAAACAAATCCGTCAATTTTATAGATAGTGGTAACAGTTCGATTAAATCTTTTGATGCCTTACTCTCATTAAGTTTGCCTATTAATACATTTTCTCCACAGGATAGTTTTATCTGATTTATAGATTTATGCATGAGTATTGGGCTTATACAATCTGTCGCTAAGGCGCTGTAAATGCTTTTCATATATTGATTTGATATGTGTGCTTTCATGAGAGGCAAAGTTCTTCCTATTTTTTTGTCAGATACTTATACAGATTACGGTATCTCTTACCATTATTACTGATTCGGCTGCGCAAAGATTAAAACTTCAGTTTTTCCAGTTAATTTTGATGTAATACTAAAGTATAGTTTATGGAAAAAATAGAAAGATTATCCAGCGTTGCGCAGTTTAATACTAAAAGAGGACAAGAGACATTGCATCCTTTGGTAAGCTTGCTCGACCAATCGAAATCAAAGCTGATTCAATCCAATCGGTTTATTTCTGAATTATACATTGTCTTTTTGAAAGATGTGAAATGTGGGCCTATGACGTATGGCCGAAGCCATTATGATTATGAAGATGAGACCTTGATTTTTATAGCTCCCGGACAAGTCTATGGGATTGATTTATCCGCTGAAACATTGGTACAACCTAAGGGTTGGACATTGGTGTTTCATCCTGATTTTATAAAAGGTACTAGTTTAAGCAAACAAATGAAAGAATATGGCTTTTTCTCTTATGACTCAAACGAAGCCCTACATCTTTCAGCACGTGAAAGGCAGATTGTACTAGAGTGTTTCAGAAAGATAAAAGATGAACTGGAACATGGGATAGATAAATACAGCAAAACACTAATTATAAGCAATATTGAGCTATTTCTAAACTATTGTACTCGATTTTATGGCCGTCAGTTTATTACCAGAGAAAACATTAATAAAAACATATTGGTAAAATTTGAAGAATTATTAACCGATTATTTTCAGTCAGATAAACCACAAATAATCGGTTTACCATCGGTGGCATATTGTGCCGAGCAACTGAATTTATCAGCTAATTATTTTGGTGATTTAATCAAGAAAGAAACAGGCAAATCGGCTCAGGAATATATCCATTCGAAAGTAATAGACCTTGCAAAAGAAAAGATCATAGATATCAGCAAATCTATCAGTGAGGTTTCTTATGAAATGGGCTTTAAGTATCCGCCCCACTTTACACGATTGTTTAAACAATGGGTAGGTCAATCACCTACCCAATATCGGATAGCAAATTAGCCTGATGTTTACTTTGTCAGGATATTTACTCAATTACTTGGTATAGTTATTTATCTTCTTTTACTTTAAAAAACAATCAATAAGAAGATGGACTATCAATTCGAAAAATATCATTTTGCCGATACAGCTACTATCCCCAACAATCGTTTGCCGGTTATTGTCTATCGTCAGGTAATTGCATCAACAGAAATGTCAGATTGGATGGAGGAAACATTCAAAGCCAATGGATGGACAAATAACTGGAGAGATATAGTTTTGCACTATGACCATTTTCATAGCACTACTCATGAAGTGTTAGGTGTTGGTGAGGGAACTGTTACCTTACATATTGGTGGGGAAAAAGGTATATCGATAGAGGTGTCTGCCGGAGATGTATTGATTTTGCCAGCCGGAGTCGGACATTGTGCCGTATCAGAGCATAAGAACTATGAAATTGTTGGTGGCTACCCAGATGGCAGAGATTGGGACCTGCTAACTGGAACGGCCGATGAAAGAGAGAAAGCTATTCCTCGGATTGAGAAATTACCTGTACCCCAATCCGATCCTGTTTTTGGGAAAGAGGGTGAGCTTTTGAAATTGTGGAAGTAAAAAAATACACTATCAGCCATTAAATGAAGAAAATCTTACTTCTGCTACTGATTATCTTTCGCAGCGCACAAGCACAAAAACCATCTATACCTGTTTTTATTTCAGGCACTGAAGGCCATAAAATTTACCGCATTCCGGCTATCATCAAATTGCCTAATGGAGAATTATTAGCCTTTGCCGAAGGCCGTGTCAACGGTGGGGCGGATTTTGGTGATATTAATATTGTGATGAAAAGAAGTACTGATAAAGGCAAAACATGGAGCAGTATCTCAACTATAGTTGATTATGAAGCTTTGCAAGCGGGCAATCCTGCACCAGTTTTTGATGAAAGTGACCCCGCTTTTCCTAAAGGTCGTCTATTTCTCTTTTATAATACAGGCAATAACCATGAAAGTGAGGTACGTAAAGGAAAAGGTTTGCGTGAGGTATGGTACAAGACATCATTAGATGGAGGGAAAACCTGGAGTGAGGCTATTAATATCACACCACAAGTACATAAACCAAAACAGCCTGACATTAATTCTGCCTATAATTTCAAGGAAGACTGGCGGCACTATGCTAATACTCCCGGACATGCTACTCAGATACAGAATGGCAAATATAAAGGTCGTATATATATAGCTGCTAATCGGTCGGAAGGAGAGCCCAATAAACAATCGGAAGATTATTTTGCGCATGGTTTCTACAGTGATGACCACGGCAGAACTTTTAAACTCAGCCAAACTGTTAGTATACCCGGGAGTAATGAAGCAACAGCAACTGAAATTTCAAACAATGGTTTGCTACTCAATGCACGCAACCAAAAAGGTGATAAAAAGGCTAGAATTGTAGCCATCAGCGAAGATGGTGGTGAAACATGGAATAATATCTATTTTGATGAAAACCTCCCGGACCCAGTTTGCGAAGGAAGTATTTTGTCAGTCGGCACTAAAAAGGGAAAACATATATTAGCATTTACGAATAATGACAGCCAAACCAAGAGAGATAATCTAACGCTTAGAATTAGCTTTGACGAAGGAAAAACCTGGAGTATCAGTAAGGTAATCGACAAAAGCCCCGATAGTCAGGCCAAAGATTATACGGCTTATTCTGACATTGTAAAGCTTGGTAAGAAAACGGTGGGTATTTTGTATGAGAAAGACCGGTATTCTCAGATTGTGTTTAAGGCTGTTGATTGGAGATGAGATTTAAGTTCTACTTTGAGTGTCATAATTATTTAGATCAGGGAACAAGGAGGTAAATGCATAACGAGTTCCAGTCTCTATCTTTTGGATAAATCAACTTCAATTCTACTTGAATACATGAATTAATAGCCTTAAATTTGATATATCCATCCAACTATAAAATAATGACTCAAAGCAATGAAGTAAAAGAAAGGTTACCTATAACCTTGGCGATTGCCATCTTTATGCAAATGCTGGATTCTACCATTCTGAATACAGCTTTGCCTGCAATTGCCAAAGACCTCAACCAGTCGGCCATTAATATGCATTATGCCATTGTGGCCTATGTATTAACCTTAGCCGTGCTGATGCCAGTAAGTGGTTTTCTGGCAGATAAATTCGGAACAAAGCGGGTTTTCATTTTTGCTCTTATCATTTTCAGCCTCGGTTCATTGTTTTGTGCGCTGTCTAAAAATCTCACGCATCTTATCATAGCCCGCATTATTCAGGGCGCAGGTGGTAGTTTGATGACACCTGTAGGAAAATTGGCCATTATCAAGACATTTGATACCAAAGAAATAGTAAAGGCCATGAATTTTGCCATTGTACCAGCCTTGATTGGACCTGTGATGGGGCCTTTGGTGGGTGGCTATATGTCAGTCTATCTTTCATGGCACTGGATATTCTTGATTAATATCCCGATTGGCGTATTGGGAATTATACTGGCAAAAAACTATATGCCTAACTATAAATCAGAATCTCCCAAGTTCGATTTAAGAGGCTTTGTCTATTTTTCCCTGGCATCACTGCTTTTGTCTTTATCTCTTGAATTTTTGGGCGATATTGAAAATCTTACTCTGGTATTTACTATTTTTATTATCGGAATCCTATCGCTTATTGTGTATTTTATCTATGCCCGAAAGTCGCAGAATGCTATTTTCCCTACCAATTTATTTATGGTTCGTACTTTCAGAGTAGGGATTCTGGGAAATTTTGCCACCCGATTAGGTATTAGTTCTGTGCCCTTGCTCTTACCTCTTATGATACAAACCGTTTTTGGTCAATCGGCTATTGTATCTGGCTGGATGATTGCTCCGATGGCGCTCATGGCAATCTTTGCCAAATCGAGGGTAATCAATATTCTCAGTAAATTTGGTTATAGAAATACGCTGGTAGTCAATACCATCATTATTGGCCTGTTGATATGTTCATTAGCTATTCCTGGTGTTCATACTTCTATTTACTGGTTTGTACCTATTATTATTACTCTCGGTTTCTTTAACTCTATTCAGTTCACCTCAATGAATACAATAGCCATTGCAGACCTGCGAAAGTATCATACCAGTAGCGGTAATTCACTGCTGGCAGTGAACCAACAATTAGCTATAGGTTTTGGTATTTCGAGTGGTTTGTTGATACTGAAGTATTTTGAATACAACAAAGCGATGATGGATAATAGTATGCATACGACTTTCAGATATACATTCGTAATCATTGGCCTTATCAGTATCTTATCGAGCTTTGTATTCAGGCGGTTGCATACTTTTGATGGCTCAAATTTGCAGTAAATCTATCTTACTTTCCTGACCAATTTCTGCATTCTAAAATAAAACAGCACATACGCTAATCCCAGGCAGAAGCCTCCCACTACATCACTTGCGTAATGATACCTTAATACAATTCTACTTATTCCAATGGCAAAAGTGGTAGCGAGTAAACAAAAGCTTATTATCCACTTCCAATAAATAGCTATGGCACACTCCCACAACTCACGGATTAATATACATACAAAAACAAACGAGCCCATAGAATGCCCGCTTGGAAAGCTAAAGCTATCCAGTTTATCAAATAATGGCAGATCCGGGCGAGGGCGAGCAAAAAATAATTTAGAAGTATAGATAATCACCGTACTAGTAATACCCAAAATACTTACATGGATGGCATCAGCCCTGCGGCCAATATATACCAATGTAATAACCATGATAACATAGGCCGGAAATAAGAAAGTACTTGAGCCAAAAAAAGTAAGGAACTTGAAAAAACTGATGACAAAAGCAGAAGAATAAGTTTTGATAAATGTAAAGACTTTAGTGTCAAACCAATCTTCCTGTTCATACACTATTTCGTGCGTAATGATACTGAATAAGCCCAATGAGATAATAAATAGAAGCGGTGGAATAATAAATCGTTTTAAAATATCTCTGTTTACTGTCATGCCATTTATGAGGTAATTTATCCTTATGCTAACTTATAAATCAGGGTGAAAATTTTGTATAGAATCTGAATTTTCTAAGCAAAAATATAAGTAATAGCTGATTCTATCTTTTACTGGAACATAAAACAACTGTCAGGCGTTTGAATTTTATCAGAAATATTATATCCGTTATATGAATCCAAATCTTTTTTCTCCATTAACAATCAGAGGTCTTACCCTAAAAAATCGAATTGTTGTTTCTCCGATGTGTCAATATTCAAGCGAAGATGGTTTTGCTAATGATTGGCATTTAGTGCATTTAGGGAGCCGTGCTGTGGGTGGTGCTGCTTTAATATTAACCGAAGCAACGGCAGTCTCTCCAGATGGCCGTATTTCACCTGATGATTTAGGCATCTGGAAAGATGAACATATTCCTTTTCTTAAAAGAATAACCGACTTTATCCATCAGCAAGGAGCAATAGCAGGTATTCAACTGGCACATGCAGGGCATAAGGCCAGCACACAAAGTCCTTGGAAAGGCGGCAAGTTCATTCCAGAATCAGACGGTGGCTGGCAAAATTTTTCTTCAAGTGAGGTGATATTGAGTGATGGCAAAAGCAGAGCAGAAGCTTTAACTTTTGAGGGTATCCAACAGGTAATTAACGATTTCAAAGCGGCTACACATCGTGCATTGGAAGCAGGTTTTAAAGTTATTGAGATACATGCAGCTCACGGTTATCTGATTCATGAGTTTCTATCTCCACTAATCAATAAAAGAACTGATGAATATGGTGGGAGTTTTGAAAATCGAATCAGGCTTTTACTGACTCTGGTTGATAAAGTACGAACTATTTTACCAGAAGACTATCCCCTATTCGTTCGTATTTCGTCTACTGATTGGGAACAAAACGGATGGACATCTGATGACTCTGTCCGTCTGGCTGCTATTCTTAAAGACAAAGGAGTAGACGTAATAGATTGCTCTTCAGGTGGTTTAACTGCTCCGGCTAATATCCCTGTAGGCCTTGGTTATCAGGTACCTTTTGCAGAAACTATCAAGGCCGAAACAGGCATCAAAACAGGAGCAGTTGGTTTAATTGTTACGGCCGAACAAGCGGATGAAATCATCACCTCAGGCAAAGCCGATTTGGTATTTCTGGCTAGAGAATTACTCCGTGACCCATATTTCCCACTACGCGCAGCTACAGAATTGGAACAGGAAACAACCTGGCCGGTGCAATATGTAAGAGCCAAAAGAGCTAAGAAATAGAAAAGGGGTAGCAAAAGTCTCTCTACAAACATACAGGCTACATTTCTGAATCTTATACGAAAATCACGAAATGTAGCCGCTTAATAAAAAATTTATTTTCTATTAATCCAATCTTTCATTATCTTTGAATTCCAAATCTTAGCAGCGCTTCTTTTTGCGCGCAATCCACAGTAAATAATTAGGCCAAATTTAATACATTTAAAATCACCATAACTTTTGTTTCTGACACTCCAGAAGAATGTTAGAAATGTTCAATAAGAGAAGTAAACACTTAAGTATTAAATTTTTGTATCATTAATTATTTACCCAGAATATCTTCCTGCTACTCTCAGAGGATATTTGATCTTAAAATCCAAAATGTAGAAAATCAGAATAAAAAGTTAAAAAATTTTAGCACGCTGCTGTGCTGTTATTAAAATTGTAATCAAGCAAACTCTTCAAACTACGTATAGTACACTCCCTCCTAACCTGGTAGGGCTGCCGTTTTCTTGTCTGCAATTCCCTTTGTATTTTCATAACTCTTGTCCCATAAATTAAATGAGAAGACTTCTATTTAACTTAAAGAAGGGGCTCTTTATAGCCTTTTTGTTATTTTCAACGCAATTGGCACTTGCTCAAGTGCCTTACCTAGTGAAAAACAGCAGTACTGAGGTTGTTCAGAATCCATCGAATCTGGTCAATGTCAATGGCACTTTGTATTATACGGTGGAAAATAGCGGAGAGTCTTCTCTTTGGAAGGCCAGTTCTTCATCATCACCTCAATTGGTTAAACAATTGGGTTCTGGCAGTTCAAGGCTATTGACAGCGGTAAATGGTACTTTATTTTTTGTCAATAATTATAATCTATGGAAAAGCGATGGCACATCAGCTGGCACTATAGAGGTGATGAATGCCAGCGGTAAAACTTTTAGTAATTTATCTGGTTTTAAGGTTATTGGTAATAGTTTATATTTTAGAGCTTATTCTGAACTCAATGGCAATAATTATTATTTCGTTTTCTGGAAAATAGAAGCAACAACTACAGGAACACGTCTTGAAGTTGATACTCAAGGTTATTATATAAGGAATACTTTTGATTATGTTGGGACAGATATATATTATTTTAATGATGAATTTTCTGATGAAGGAGTAGCCCCTGTTAGATTAAGAAAAACGAATGGTACAACAGTTACTACTATAACAAGCTATCCCAGTACTGAAACTATCGGTGAAGCGGTCTCTTCTAATAGTTTGTCTTTTTTACAAAAACTGATGCTACCAATGGTAAAGAATTATGGAAAAGTAATGGCACATCTGCTGGTACATCAATTGTAAAAAATATCGTTACCGGATCAGGTGGTTCTTCTCCGGCTAATCTAGCCGACATGAACGGCACTTTGTATTTTACTGCCAACGATGGTACAAATGGTGTTGAATTGTGGAAAAGTGATGGGACATCTGCAAATACTGTGATGGTAAAAGATATTCATGGTTCCGGAGATAGTAATCCGAGTAACTTTATCTATTTTAATAATGCTGTATATTTTACAGCTACTAATGCCACGAATGGTACAGAATTATGGAAAACAACTGGTACTGATGCCGGAACCGTGCGCATTACAGATATTAATCCTAATGCGGGCAGTTCTTCTCCGGCTAACCTGACAATAGTCAATGGTATCCTGTACTTTACAGCAACTGATGGTACTAACGGCATTGAATTATGGCAAACCGATGGCACTGAAGCCAATACTAAACTGGTAAAAGATATAAATACAGGCAGCACTAGTTCTTCTCCAACATTATTAACTAATGTCAATAACGTTTTATATTTCAGTGCCGATGGTACAAGTACTATCACGGGTAATGAGCTGTGGGGAATGGGTAATTGCACCATTACCAATACTATTGGTACTACCACAGGTGAATCAGGTACTTATGCTACAGAACTGCAAAGCTCTCCGGCTTCAACTACTTGTGCTTGTGATATTTATAAAAATCTTATCACCACTACTAAATCTTCAGGTGTCACCCCTTATACCTCTTCAATCGATGCTAAAGCATGGATAGAATCATCAGCACCTGTCACTTATGCAAGGCGACATTATGAAATAAACCCTGTTACTGATGCCTCTACTACCACAGGTACCATAACGCTTTATTTCACGCAGGCAGATTTTGATGCCTACAACGCTATTACTCCTACTGCCAAACTCCCGACCAGCAGCAGTGATAATGCCCGCAAAAGTAATTTAAAGATTGAGCAACATATCGGTACAAGTAGTGACAATACAGGCTTACCGGATACTTATTCCGGGAATATAAGTACTATCGAATCCCAGAATTTGACTACCACCTGGAATAATACAGCCAGCCGCTGGGAGGTAACTTTTGAAACCACAGGGTTCGGTGGATTTTTTCTAAAAACAGTACCAATGGCCGAACCTACTGCTGTAGCTGCTGGTTCGTCGGCTATCTGTAGTGGTAGCCCTGTAGCACTAACGGCTACGTGTAGTACCGGTACTATTACCTGGTATAATCAAGTTACCGGAGGAACAGCGCTTGGTACTGGCAATAACCTTAGTCAAAGCCCATCAATGGCTACTACTTATTATGCAGCCTGCGAAGATGGTACTTCCGTAAGTCCCAGAGTGGCAACCAGCGAAGTAAATATAAAACCAATACCCGCTATACCAACAGGGGTGTCTGTTAGTAATTCAGCTATCTGTTCTGGTACAAGCGTTTCTTTAAGTGCTACCTGCGCTACCGGAACTATCAACTGGTATAATCAGGCTACCGGAGGATCAGCAATCGGAACGGGTGCTACACTAAGCCAAAGTCCTACCGAAAATACAACTTACTATGCTGCTTGTGAGAGCGAGAATTGCTTTAGCAACCGGGTAGCCACAAACCAGGTAGTAGTGACAATTCAACCTGTTAACCCAACTGCCGTTTCAGTGAACAAAACCAACGTTTGCGTGGGTTCGGGCATTTCTTTAAGTGCTACCTGTACTATCGGAACGATTACATGGTATAATCAGACTACGGGTGGAATTGCCCTCGGGACGGGCAATGGTCTAAATCAAACTCCTGAGGTAAATACTACCTATTTTGTTTCCTGCGAGAATGCCAACTGCACCAGCAGCAGAGTAGCTACAAACGAGGTAATAATTAATTCAGTTCCGGCTAACCCAACCGATGTTTCGGTTGATAAAACCTCCATTACAAGTGGGGCAAGTGTTTCGCTAACAGCTAACTGTGCGACAGGAACTATCACCTGGTATAACCAGTCTGCTGGAGGAACGGCCATTGGGACAGGCAATTCTTTAAGCCAAACCCCTGCTACTAATATTACTTACTATGTTGCCTGCGAAAGTGTCACCTGCACCAGTAACCGAGTAGCTACAAACCAGATAAGTGTTTTTGTACCGGAACTATTCCCTTATGTAGCTTATGAAGATAGTTATTACAATTCATATGGCATTACAAGTATAGTCGGTGGTACAGGTGTATTATATTTTTTAGAACATCCTGATTATAGTTATTATAGTTTAAATACTCTTAATCCCTTAACAGGAAATGTGAGAAAAAATGTTGGCTATTTTTTTGAGGACTACCCTACTGAATCTATAAATGTGGGTGGTAATCTATATTCTCCTGGCGGTTATAGCGACTATGATGAGGAAATAGAATTATACAAAAGTGATGGTACCTCTACCAATTTATTAAAAGATATATATCCTGGCTATAGTGATGGTCCTTTTAGTTATGGTGCTTATAGCAGCTACCCTAACAAGTTTAAATTCTTAAACGGTACTCTATATTTTCTCGCTAATGATGGAGGCGGTAGGAAAATATGGAAAACCAACGGTACGAATGATGGTACAGTAGCTGTGACAACTGGAATGTCAGACATATATGACTTTACTGAAATGGCAGGAATCATATACTTTTACGGATATACTGGTTCTATATATGGTTTATATAAAAGTGATGGAACTACCACCACACTCATTAAACAATTTACCTGGAATCTCGGGCCTCTTTTAACTGTTTCAAATGGCGTTTTATATTTTATAGTGAATGATGGTGTCAACGGAACTGAATTATGGAAAAGTAATGGCACTGCTGGCGGAACAGTAATGGTAAAAAATATCAACCCTAATGCAAGTAGTGCTGCACCGACTAATTTAACCGATATTAATAATACCTTGTATTTTGTAGCTGAGGATGGAACCAATGGCAGAGAATTATGGAAAACCAATGGAACCGAGGCCAGCACAGTCATGATCCAAAACATTCATGCTACAGGTAGTAGCAATCCTTCTAATATTACCAGTATCAATGGCATCATCTGTTTTATCGCTGATGATGGCGTACATGGCAAAGAACTGTGGACAACTAATGGTACGACGGCAACCCTTTTAAAGGAAATTAATGGTGGTTCGGGTAGCTTTATGTCGACAAATAATACAAATAGCTATTTTGCAAAAGCAAATGGTGCCTTATACTTTATGGCTACGACCGGCACTGATGGATATAAATTATGGAAAACCGACGGAACGGCCAACGGCACCAAATTGGTAAAGGATATAGATGCGGCGAGTACTTCTGATAATAACACAAATTTTGCACTGGTTGATGAAAAGTTATTTTTCACTAATGCTTCCAATAACAAAAGAATATGGACGATGGGCTATTGTAGTCCCACTAATCAGATTGGTATCACAACAGGGCTATCAAACACTTTTAATTCAGCTATACAGAATATTACAGATCAAACTACTTGCAATTGTGATGTTTATAACAAGCTTATCAGTACAGTAAAACCATCAGGTGCTAACCCTGTAAATGGTACGATTGACGCTAAAATGTGGCTGGATAATTCAGAAACAAATACTTATGTAAAACGTCACTACGAAATTAATTCTTCTGTAAATGATACTACAGCAACAGGAACTGTAACACTTTATTTCACTCAGGGAGATTTTAACTCGTATAATACTCAGATAAATACAAGAAGAAGGAAGTTACCTGCCAACAGTAGTGATACACAAGCAATTAGTAATTTATATATTGAAAAACGCGCTGGTACAACCAGCAATAATACTACTGGCGCCGAAACAACTTATAGTGGAGCTATTTCTACTATTGAGATTGACGATAATAATATTGTGTGGAATGGTACTTTGAACCGTTGGGAAGTAACTTTTGAAACCACAGGATTTGGTGGATTTTTTGTAAAAACACGCGCATTAAATCCAGTTTCTTCGTATCCGGCTGAAAAAACTATTTGTGCTGGTACCGATATTTTTCTTTCTATCACTTGTGGTGAACCACAAGTGATCTGGTATAAACAGGCAACCGGTGGCACATCTGTTGGAATAGGTCTGTTTGGCGAAACTCCAACCGAAACTACAACTTACTACGCTACCTGCGGAAGCGGTACTTCAGTAAGTGAGCGTGTGGCTATTCAAGCAGTTACAGTAGTTCCCGTTCCTGAAATCCCAACCAATGTTTCAGTTAATAAAACAGCCATTTGTCTGAGTACAACTGTGTCTTTAAATGCGACTTGCGCTACCGGAACCATTACCTGGTATAATCAGGCAACCGGAGGAACTGCCATCGGGACAGGTAATAGCCTGAACCAAACCCCAACAACTTCTACTACTTACTATGCCTCTTGCGAAACTGGCAACTGCGTAAGAAGCAGAGTAGCTACAGAACAAGTAGTGGTTACACCACAACCTACTACGCCACCCATTACCGCAGTGGATAAAACAATCATCTGTAGCGGAACAAGTATTTCTTTAAGTTCTGTATGTACTATCGGAACTGTAATCTGGTATAATCAGGCAAGTGGAGGAACAATTATTGGAACTGGCAATGATTTAACCCAAAGCCCGACTACCAATGCAATTTACTATGCCGCCTGTGAAAATGGAGAATGTATTAGTGGTAGAAAGGCTACAAGCGCAATAATAGTAACTGCCCAACCAACGGTAGCTTCAGGTGTATCTGTTGATAAATCAGCTATTTGTATTGGTTCAGGTATTTCTTTATCAGCTACTTGTGCTACAGGTACTATCACCTGGTACAAGCAGGCAACAGGCGGAGCACCCATAGGCATTGGCACTGGTTTTAGTCAAAGCCCGACTACCAATACCACTTACTATGTCTCTTGTGAAAGTGGCAATTGTGTAAGCGCCAGAGAAGCTACCAATGAAGTAGTAGTTAGCACTCAAACTACTATACCAACAAGTGTTTCTGTTAATAATACAGCTATTTGCAGTGGTACTACGGTTTCTTTAGCTGCTACTTGTGCTACCGGCACTATTACCTGGTATAACCAAGCCACTGGCGGAACTGCCATCGGCACTGGTAATAGTCTGAACCAAAACCCTGCTACTACTACTACGTACTATGCCTCTTGCGAGAGTGGTGTTTGTATCAGTAGTAGAGTAGCCACAAGTCAGGTAGTGGTAACTTCACAACCTGGCACTCCAACAAGTGTAGCGGTAGATAAAACCACTATTTGTAGCGGAAGTCCGGTTATACTTACAGCTACTTGTGCTACCGGAACTATTACCTGGTATAATCAGGCAACTGGTGGAACGGCTATCGGTACCGGAAATAGTTTAAGTCAGAATCCTACTATTGCTACTACTTATTACGCGGCTTGCCAGAATGGAACCTGTATTAGTAACAGATTAGCTACAAATGCTGTTACGGTAACTTCGCTACCAGCCATACCAACCGGAGTTTCAGTTGATTCAATAGCTATTTGTTCAGGTAAAAGTGTTATATTATCTGCTACCTGTGCAGCGGGAACTATTACCTGGTATAATCAGGCAACAGGAGGAACAGCTATCGGAACGGGTAATACCTTAAGCCAGTCACCAAACATTGCTACTACCTATTATGCCACCTGTAAAAGTGGTGACTGTTTTAGTAACAGAGTGGCAACCAGCCAGGTGGTGTTGACTGCTCAGCCCATTACACCAACCAGTGTTTCGGTTAATAAATCAATCATTTGTAGTGGTGAGAGCGTAACTGTATCAGCTAATTGTGGGGTAGGAACACCGACCTGGTATAATACTGAAACAGGCAGACTAGATAGTTTAGGGACAAGTATTGGAACCGGAAGTAGTCTGGTTCTTCACCCGACCATTACAACAACCTATATTGTTGAATGTAGGAGCGGCAATTGCGTGAGTGAGAGAGTAGCAAGTACTGAGTTAATAGTAAAGCCTACCCCAAGTAAGCCTGTTATTACCGGAACTAATAAAATATGTGGAGGAGAGAATGTTTTACTTACAGCTTCTTCAGTTAATAGCAATATCGCTGATTTACCTACTTTCAATTGGACTGGTGGGTTAACAGGTCAGGCTATCACGGTTTCTCCTACAATCAGCCGTACCTACAAGGTATTAGCAAGCCACGATGGCTGTTCTAGCGATTCATCTGATGTATTTATTCTGACGGTAAATCCGATGCCTGTTGCTACAATTACAACAGACAATGAGACTATCTGTAAAGATGAAGTGGCTTTATTAACAGGTACATGTACCTCAAAATTAGATGCTTTTTACTGGAGCACAACCACGACCCAACCAAATTCGGGTTCCGGTTTTAATCCTTTAAGTACAGTTGCCCGAGCAGTCAATAACCCAGGTACCTATAAAGGCTATTGTAAATCTAAAAATGGTTGCATAAGTGCAGAAGTCAGTATTGTTATTGCTCAATCAGCCAATTGCGAGGGCCAGGCAACAATTACTATCTCTCCTGCCAAAGCCTTAATTTGTCCTGGTAGTTCGGTTACCCTTAATGCTAGTGGTTGCTCAGGTACTATTAACTGGTATGCAGGTGTTTCAGGGCAGCAAGGCACAGCCGGCACGGCCATAACCGTTAAACCGACTACTGCTACAACATATGTAGCCAGATGCAGTACCGGAGGTGCGGCAAATGTGAATGTAACGATTGCTACTGCCAATACAGTAGTATCAGCACATATAGCTACGGGTACGAATGATATCAAGGCTTTGGATACCATCGAATCATCAAAGAAAGTTGGAGATCCTAATTATTCACCTTCTGCTAATGTGAGTTTCCAGGCGGGTAAGTCAATCACGCTTAATCCAGGTTTTGTGGCTGAATATAGAAGCACATTTAAAGCCGAGATTCAGGCTTGTAATTAAGTAAAATCAATTCATTTGTATAGAAACAGAAGCTTCTGTTTCTATACAAATGATAAGTTTGTGTAATTCTATTTCCTGTCAAAACGTCTTTTCTTCCAAAGTTCTCTATATTTACTCTTCCTGATACACTCATCCCCAAAAAAGCTACGTTCATTCCTTTGAATTGTCTGCTCTTCTTATTTTCTTTGAAATACCAGAACTCCCTCTCTACCTTTGCCACTTCTTAAACGTGTATGTATGGCTAATTTATTAACATCCAGGCAAAAGTGGCAGTTAGCTCTTCGCTTATTGATATTTTATTCTCCGGTTTTGTTTTATGTAAATATGCCTAATACTGAAAAGAGTCATGTGTTCTCGCCCCTGTTTCTGGGTATAGCAATTGCCTTTCTTTCATTAACCATGCTTATGTATTTTATCTGGATTACTTTCACCGACTGGATTCAGTATCAAATAGGTATATGGTTAGGTAAAGATTTTCTGATGAAATTCAGTATCATGGCTTTAATGGTCTCTATAGTCATCGCATTGGGTTTATCTATAGCTTATACCTTTACACTAAGGTATACCATCAAAGGCATTTTAAATGTAGTTTTCCCCTTGTGGCCCTCGTTAATTCCACAGAGAAAACCTACTGAATTTTCACCTGATATGTGGTCTTACATTACCCGGTTCAATCAGGGTTTTACAGTAGTTATTATGTTTTCAGCTTTTTATCTCACACTCAATTTCAGAGCCTATCAACAGTTAAAAGATGTACAGATAAAAAGTGAACAACTAGAGAAAGAAGCGGTGCTGGCACAGTTCGCAGCCTTAAAGAGTCAGGTAAATCCTCATTTTTTGTTTAATTCCTTAAGTATCCTTAATTCGTTGATTTATGAAGATGTTAATCTCTCGGCCAGATTTGTGCAACAATTATCCAAAGCCTACCGATATATTCTGGAGCAACGTGATCAAGAGCTTATTTCACTCAAAACAGAGTTGGATTTTATAGAGTCTTATACCTTTCTGCTTAAAATACGCTTCGAAAATAAATTTGATGTGCTTATCAATATACCTGACGAAATCAAAAATAATTACCAGATCACCCCACTAGCTTTGCAGATGCTGGTTGAAAATGCCGTAAAACACAACCGGATGTCGGTCAGTGAGCCACTTCTTGTAAATATTTCTTATAATGCACCTTTTCTGGTGGTCGAAAATCCTTTGCAATTACGAGACCAACCGGATGTATCTACAGGTGTGGGCTTAAGCAATATCATAAACCGATATGCACTACTCACTGATATGAAAGTTACCCACGAAATCATAAATCAATCTTATGTTGTCAAGATTCCCTTACTGCGATGAAAGTAATAATAATAGAAGATGAGGAACGCACTGCGCGACAGCTAGTCAGAATGCTTCTGAACTATGACCCTACGATTGAAGTATTAGCACTTTTACCCTCAGTGAAAGAAGCAGTAAACTGGTTTAAGCAGAATCCTATGCCTGATATTGCCTTTATGGATATTCATCTGGAGGATGGACAGGCGTTCAGTATTTTTGAGCAAGTTAATCTTACTGTGCCTGTAATATTTACTACAGCTTACGATGAATACATGTTAAAGGCCTTTAAGGTGAACAGTATTGATTATTTGCTGAAACCTATAGATTATGATGATCTTGTACGAGCGCTGGAAAAATTCAAATCTTTGCAGGTAAACCCAAGCTTTGATATGAATGCCCTTTTACAATTGGTACAAAAACCCAAAGAACCAACCTTTAAAGACCGATTTATGGTGACTGTTGGCACCAAAATTTATAGTATTGAAACCGAAGATATTGCATTTTTTTACTCTGAAGAAAAAGCTACGTTTCTTATGACTAAGGCCGGCCAACTGCTCACTTTAGAACACAGTCTTGATAATCTGGAAAACCAGTTAAACCCTGTCAATTTCTTTCGGATGAACAGACAATTTCTGGTAGCGCGCAAAGCTATCAAGTCTATTCAGATATACTCACCCACTAAAATTAAGTTAGATTTGGCGCCTGTGTCTCGTAAAGAAGTTTTTGTGAGTGTTCATAAAGTACCTGATTTCAAAGATTGGCTGGGCCGGTAAATATTTCATTCGACAATCATCTACACTCATCCGGGCAATTCCGGCATTCAGCAGATTCGTTTTTTTGCTGACACCATTTTTGTTTAATTTTATTACTAATTAAAGTAAGTTTTATTGAGTGCATGTACCATCATGCGCTGAATGGTTTATTAAGGTTACTATTATTTCAATAGTTTTGTTTTAGTAAGAAAAAGCCGCTCTTTGGGTGGCTTTTTTTATCGGATAAAGAAGTGTATTAAAAATCCAGATAATGCCGTAACGTGAATCGCAGAATATCCCAGTTTTCATCGGGTTTATCAGTTTCTTTCTGAAACATCCACATATAGCCTAACTCTAAAGCAATTGATTTTGCAGGCTGGAATACTAAACCTGCATATAATCTATTCTGGTCAAAAAAACTCTTAGAATTAGCAATATTCGCAAAAACTTCTTCACTGACTTGTACGGCCAAATGCCCTTTTTCTTTCTCTTTTTTCAGAAACGGGTATCCTGCCTGAATCCGATAACGGGTTCTTAGTGTAAAATCATAGTTATTTATTAACTGCTGATGAACACTTTCCTGCTCAAAACGCTGCTCAATTCTTAACTGATGGTCAAAATTCAGTTTCCCTGCTTTATGCTTGATGTCTAATTGCTGAAAAGGCCTTAATTCAGGAATAGCCAGGTCATTTTGCTCTTCATCATTCGTTCTGGAATATAAGAAGCCTGCTCCGGCTTTCACTTTATCATTAAATTTATAAAGTATTGCCGTTCTTAGTATCAATTGCTTTTGTTTATTTGGGAAGAAAAGTCTTCTGTTTTCCAATTCAGTGTCAACCTCCCACAATCTGGTACTCAATTCATTAAAATATCGCGTCCAGTATTGAGATTTACTATCTTGAGCTTTTGCTGTCTGCCATGAGATAATGGATAGAATAAGAAGAAAAACTTTTTTAGTCATCGTTTTAGCATTTAATAATACTCCATACTAATAGTGTATTAAAAAATCGCAAAAAGCCGTACCATTTTTTTGTCTGTGCAATTGTTGGGTAAAGAGAGTTATCATGAGGAAGATATTTCTGTATCAAGCATTATATTCCTCAACCATAGGTGAGAATCAGATTTGAATTATCATAAAAGCGAAATTCCTACCAAATCCAATGTGGCTGAGTAGGCTTAAAAACAAATGTTCTCTCATCGCATTCAACAATGAGAGAACATTTACGACAATCTGGTATACCTATCTGATTAGAATAATGAGAATAATATATTTTCTTAATTATTTGTTACTGTTAAAATTACCTCAATATTGCCTCTGGTAGCATTGGAATATGGACATACCTGATGAGCTTGTTCTACAAGTTTGGTTGCCTCTTCATGGCTTACTCCCGGAACATTTACGGCCAGTTCAACTGCTAATCCAAATCTCCCGTTTTCTATTTGACCAAGACTTACTTTAGCCGTTACTGATGTTTCGCCTGTTTGTATCTTCGATAATCTGATAACACGGTTTAAAGCACTGTCAAAACAGGCTGAATACCCCGCTGCGAATAATTGTTCCGGATTAGTATAATCATCATTGGCACCACCTAAAGCTTTTGGTGATCTTACTTGTAAATCCAATATGCCATTATCAGTTTTTACGTGTCCGTTTCTCCCCCCGGTTGCCGTTGCGTTTGCTGTGTATAAGGCTTTCATTATTAATTACTTTTTTTTTGTTGTTGATTTAAAATTTTATCTGTTATACTTTTCAATTGTACTAAATCTTCATGTGATATACCGAGTGAATTTGTCATCTTTTCAGGGATACAAGCAGCCTTATCTAAAAGAGCCATTCCACTATCAGTGAGTGAAACAGATACTACTCTTTCATCTGCTGAGCTTCTTTCGCGGTTAACCAAACCCTTTTGTTGAAGCCGTTTCAGCAGAGGAGTGAGAGTACCGGTGTCTAGCATTAGCTTACTCCCTAATTGATTAACCGTTTGTATACGTTCCTCCCAAAGCACCATCATAACCAGATATTGTGGATAAGTCAAATCTATTTCATCTAATATGGGTCGATAATGGTTGATAATTTCTCGTGCCAGTGCATACACCGGAAAACAAATCTGATTCTTTAAAAACAATGAATTGGTCATGCATTAAAAATTTACGCCTGCAATATACATCATACAATTATATTGTATACAATATAATTGCAAAAAACTTTATTCCGCTTCGATTCGAAAGTAAGTTTGGGCAATTATTTTGTGTTAGTAAATAAAATTACTGAATCAATTCTACTTGTTTTTGGCTTTAACAAGGGCTAATCTATTTTTGACTGATTGCGTCAAGAAAAGCAATTTTGGTATAAAAACGATTAAAGTTAAAAGTACTCGTTATCTTTGTTTTCAAGGCTTTGCATTTATACCAGTAGCCTTTATTGCATATAATTATACTACTCAAGTATGAAAATAGGATTAGTAAGGCATTTTAAAGTAAAACAGTCATTACCCAGAGGTTTTCTGATAGGACATGACGCGCTAACCGATTGGTTTGCACAATATGATCATGCTGAAGTGAACTATACCACCATAGATATGCGCGCCATCAACTGGGAGCTTTGCTATGCCAGCACCATGAGCAGAGCCTATAAAACTGCCCGGCATATTTTTAAAGGTGAAATAGAAGTGCATGATGATTTGCGAGAAGTAAGCGTATTGAATCTGATGAACAAAAAACGCCGGCTTCCGATTATTCTTTGGGCTATTCTGATAAAAAGAAAAACACTTTCTGCGAATGAAATAACAGAATCTACCAAAAAGAAATTAGCTGATTTTGTAGATAAACTTCTCACAAAGCCGGAAAAAGAAATTCTGATTGTAAGTCATGGATTTATCATGATGCTATTGCAACAGGAATTAATAGCAAGAGGCTTTACAGGAGAGCTATTCAGAAATCCGGCGAATGGCAAAGTCTATATTTTTGAGAAGTCTGATTTCTAATAGGATTATTCCCTATAAGACAAAAACTCCCTACTTCACCATTGCTCTATTAAATTTTCTGATTTTGTCCAGTACCTCATCTAATCTGGCTTTGTCAGACATTGAATCAAAAAAGGTAGAATACTCTGGGATAAATGACTTAAAAAATGCCTTGAAATCGTATCTGCCAGAGTCGTTTTTCTTGGCTTCTAACCAATGAGCATTCTCATTATAACTTAGCTGAACAGCATAGACTGGCGTTCTTATTGCGCCATTTGGCCCATTCATAAGGTCGATAAAGTAATAGACTTTTATGTGCCCGCGCTGGATGATATGCATAAAGACTTGCCGTTGGTCTCTTCCTCCGAACAAGCCGGGAGATTCAACTCGGACCGAAACAAAATGGAGTGTATCTTTTTTGATATATATCCCAAAAGCCTTAATATCTTCCGGCATGAAGTTGCGTTTTTTGCCATCTTCTAATACTACTCTGATGCCATATTGAAAAGAAGCGATGTCGATACCACTAATTACGGCAAAATTCTGAACGACTTCGCATTTTACTGTATCAGCGTCTTTTGTTACAATATATCCCTCTATTTTTCTGGCGTAGGTATTTAAGCCAACAATGAGGGTAAAAAACAATAAGAGATGTTTCATATAGTCTATACTTTCAAAGAGATAATAAAATCTTGCATTAAAAATTTTACTATCTCTGTTGTAAAAGTTCGGCTGCAAAGTACACAAAAAATATTCAATCTATCATTGCCTTATATTATAACTAATCATGATTTGTAATCTTGATTCTTGTACTAAAAGCGTTTATCATTGAAATATCTTATTGTTAATATATGTTAAGTTAATGAATGGCATATTGCTTGTTAATATATATGGCTATATTTGTTTCATAGATTGTTGGAAAACAATTTATACTTATAAATTATGAAACTGAAGTCTATTCTAACTTATTATTGATTCCTATCTGGCGATAAAGTCGATATTGGTTTTCTTCAAACGATATTTCTTAATTATTATATTAAATTCTAAAAAATGAAACAGGTTTTAACCTCTCTTTTTGTTTTGATAGTGTTATCAAATTCATATTATGCTGATGATACTTTTGCTTCTGATAATACAGTATATACAAAAAAACGATCTGCAAAAAATGTCTTTTTATCAAAAAGCGGGTCTTCAAGTAGCGTAAATAAAAAAGTAATTGCAGTTAAAGAAAATGGTTCTCAAAGAAAAAACAAAGGTGGGGTAGGAAGCGGTGGAAGAAATATCTGTATTTCTAAGAGAGGTGCTTCAAGTGGTAATGTTAATAAAAAAGTATGTGCGTCTAAATGTGGAGTTGGAAGTGGCGGAAGAAGCTGCAACGCTTAGTAAAATACCTCAGAAATTTTAAGCTATTTGTTCAACTAACAACTTTTTTTTCTGCGTCACGAGTTAAAAAATCGTGATACATGACTAGTTTCCAGTCCAAAGTTTGTCTACATTCTAATTCCTCAATCTTCATTTAAACTGCTCCAGCAATTCTCTTCTATAAGTAAGCCCTACAGGTAAAGAAATATCGTTGATATACAAAGCATTACCGCTGATACGGGTTACACGTTTGATGGATACTAAATAAGATTTATGCACACGCACAAATTGTGAATTCGGCAATCGTTGGTCAAGTTCTGATAGTGTTAAGGCTGTAAGATAAATATGAGAATCTGTAAAAATTTTTACATAATTACCCCAGCTCTGGGCGTATTTAATTTCTTCCATTTCTACCCTTAGCCAATCACCATCCACCCGAATCACGATAGAAGCTTCAAATTGCGCTGATGGCGGTGTGTTGATTGTTTTATCAGGTAAACCTAACCCATAATGATAAAATGCCTTATCAACTGCTTTCAGAAAACGAGTAAACTGAATAGGTTTTAGCAGATAGTCAACTACATCATAGGTATAGCTTTCCAGGGCATAATCAGAATGGGCAGTAGTAAATATGACCAAGGGCTTAGTTTTTAAGGTACTTAACATTTCCAGACCACTCATCTGAGGCATGTTAATATCCAGAAACATCAGATCTACTTTAATGTTGTGCATCAGGTTGATAGCTTCCAGAGCATTTTCACAACTGCCTACCAATTCTAATCTATCTATCTGCGAAATGTAATGCTGCAATACCAGATGTGCCCCTCGTTCATCATCAACAATGATACACTTTAAACTCCTGATAGCGGTAATTTCAGTCATGCGTTTTAGGTTTTAGGTCTAGAGACAATCGGGTTCGATACTGGCTGTCGGCTTCCTCTAAAATAAGTATATATCTTCCCTGATAAAAGGCTTCTAATGTCTTCTTAGTATTGGGTATCCCTACACCTGTTGAAACCAGTTTTGGTCTATGTACCGGCACCGAGTTCAGAATATCTAGAGCTAAGGTATTACCCATCATCGAAATATTGATTGATACAAAACAGCTTTTCACTGTTCCACTGCTATGCTTAAAGGCATTTTCGATAAGCGGTAGTAAGAGTAAAGGCACAATCTGATATGTTGCCAGTGATTCAAACGGTTTTGGATATTGATAGGTTACAGTACATCGCTGCCCTATCCTCTCTTTTTCTAAATGAATATAGCTATTTAAATATTCTATTTCTTCATTCAATTTCACCTGCTGTTTAGAGGCTGATTCTACCTGATATCGCATCAGTTGAGATAATTGCATAATCATTACTGGCATCCGGTTAGGCTCCTGAATACTAATGCCATAGAGATTATTGAGGGTATTGAACAAAAAATGTGGATTTAATTGTGCTTGAAGCAATTTGGTCTGGGCCTCGCTCAATTGTAGCATCTGATTACTGCTTCTGATTTGCTGCCTGTAGAAATATTCGAGCAGGAAAATAGCCTCCATTGTAATCAGGCTCACGGCCGTATTCACTATATAAAGTAGACACATTTTCATCCAGCTCTGCGACTGATGAAATTCTGGGAAAAACCAGAAATAATCGGCAACAAAAAGAAAGATGCCTGCGGAGAGCAAAACCAGAATTGTGACAATCAAAAACCGATTGAGTTGGCCCTTGGTAAAAAGTGGGAATACAATTATCCGATAAAAGATAGCAAAGGTATAGAGGATAAGAAAATGCAGAAAACCCTCGGTGATTTCTTTGACCGATGAAAGAAAGTTCCAGTGACTCAACGACATCAGAATGAAAAAGCCCCAGAAGAAGATTAATTCCCGTATCCAATCAATTTCAATCTTTGCTTTATCTGGTTTTTTCATCTTTTATCCTTTTTACAAAAAAAATTAAATCGTGATTTATCTCAAAAAACAAATGATGAACCTAGAATATCACTAAAAAACAAGTGTACATCATTCATATTTTCAAAAAAAGCGTTTCAAAATTAACTTGTAGGAATAATTTTAATTCTTTTTTAAGGTTAAATCTATTATATTTGTACAAATGACACTTAATATATCTTTTTTATGTATCAAAATGATACAATAAAGGTTATCTAAGACCTGTGACAAATATAAATGAAAAAGTTATTGGCTACTTCGCACAAGAAAAACTGTCATGTAAGTCAATCCTATAAAGCCATAAAAGATAAAGCCGATGGAGTTCTCATCGGATGTAGTATCCTTAGAAATCAGCCATAAAACAACAGATATTTGGGCCTTTACTGGCTCATCAGGACGTTAGATTCTACATGAATCTTTCATACGCTTGTAGCAAAATGCCCCTTATTTTAGGGGCATTTTTGTTTAAAAAATTTCCTTTAGTATATAAAATGCATATTTATTCTATTATTTTTTTCCCTGCTCTACCGAGTATCATCCTATCGGATATAATACTTTCCAAGATGGCACAAAATCAGTCAGAGTAAACCTATATTTCTCAGATAACAAATTTAAATCCTCAATTTCATCAAAATATTCAATTACACTAGATTTAAAATACTTATTTAGAAAGCCCTCCTTTTCTAGTTCAGTATCCTTCCAATAGTACAAAATAATAAAACAGAATTTGGTAGTACAACTATTAATAAAATCATGCTGACCCGGAAATTTATTCATTTCTAATATATTATAAATACCTATCCATTTATCAAAATTAACATCGTCGCTTTCCAACTGTTTAACTATATATCCATGCTTGCCAAACAGTAGACCATTAAATGCTTTTTGTGAAGAAAAATCAAAATTCATTTTTTAAGTAATTATAACATTGTACACTTTTAATGAACATTATGAGAGAACCTTTTACATCATTCACAACTATCTTAAAAAAAAGACCCAAGCTCGCCAGCTCAGGTCTCAGGAGGAGTGGTTAGTTCCCAACCAGACTCACGATAGTAATTCGATTCTTATAGATTAGCATTTTTTCTACAAGATTATGCAGAGAGGTACATCTCGACAAGAAAAGTAAAAGTTTTTGAAACGTCTATCTTCTATAAATATCAGGGATATTTATGTCTGGGATTCATATCAAATTAACAAAGGACTATTGGCATTTCAAAAGATTCTGATGAGTATTTTCCAGCGTATCCAAACGTATAAAATTCTATTGTAGGGGTTCAGAATTTGAACCCCACAAATTAAATTATATCTTCACCTGCAAAGTCAGATAAAAACTTCTCCCATCAGATGGCAAAATGCCGGGGCCCGGGTATCCTGTAGCACGACGGGTAAAATACATGCGATTAGCCAAATTGTTAAGACTACCCTCTAGCTTAAAGCGCTTAAATTGATAGGAACCACTGACATCCATAATAGCATAAGCCGGAATTAACCCTACAACGGCCGATACACCGCCATCAACGGCATTGGTTGCTTCTGAATATTGGTCTGACAGATAAGTATATTGGAATGAGGCTTTCAGATTTTTATAGGCTAAACGTACCCCACTTTTTAAATTTACATTCGGCACAAACTCTACTTGTTTGCCTTTAATCCCCGGCAGTTCACTTCTTTTATAGGTAGAATGGATAAATGCAACATTACCAAATATTACTCCACTCCACGATTCTGCTTTAGACTGAGCGAGTTTTAATATATCAGCCTCGGCATAAGACTCTAAGCCTACAATAACTGCCTGCCCTATATTGCCTCTTCGGCGTAATACCCTGTTGCTCTCATCATAAAACTGTACTTCACCTATGCGGTTATCATAATTGAGATAGAAAGCACTTACATCGAAATTATAGAGGGTGGTCTGATGTGTTCTGATACCTAAATCAATTGAGTAACCTCGTTCGTCTTTCATATTCGGGTCAATTACAGACGATGGATTGGCTGTGCGCATATCACTGAATGTGATAGAGCGGTAATTTTGTGAAATATTTCCATAAATATCTAAACTCCTGGTTGGTTTATAACTTAAGCCCACGCCTGCCAATACAAATTGGCGTCCATTAGTACGCACTTCATTGGTGCGTGTAGCACTGATAATGTTCCCTGCCAAGTCAAATAAGATAGTGCCATAAAAACCATCAGCTTTTGTATGAATATATTCAAAACGTACACCCGGTGTAATAGAAATCTTATCGTTTACATAGAAAATATTTTCAGCAAATACTGATACGTTATTATTCGGAAAAACGTAATCGTTGGCAATACCCTCTTCATGATTGATAAAAGTAAAATCAGCATCTTTACCCTTAGTACCCAAACCCTGAATGCTGTGATTAAAGCCGTGATAATAACGAGTGCCTGCCAGGAAAACCGATAATTTTTCTTTAATAAAATAGCGTTTCAGGTAGCGAGCTTCTGCTCCCCAGTTATTAAAATCTCCCTTGATTAAATCCCGCTCACTATTATCATCAATGCTTGCCACCCTATTTGGCCGAAAACCTACTGAATAACGATAAGCCGATAAGCCAAAAACTCTAAGGTTAAACTCATTTAAGGCATTAAATTTATGATCGAAATGGGCTGCCCACAGATTCCAGTTCACTTTAAACCAGTTACGCTCACGATTGGTCTGGCGTGGATTTGCCGCAAACATGGCGTCGGTCAGGCCACCGGGTTGGTGAGCCAGATAACTCATATGCGTAAAATCTATTCCTACGGTTGTTTTCTCACTCAATTGATAATCAATATCTGCATAATAATTATAACTATCGAAATCAGAATTGGCTCGCCAGCCATTGCCTGTTTTGTATTGAAAGTATGTATAATAACTTAATTTACCGACTGTACCGCTAGCACTTGTAAAGGCATTATAAAAGCCAAATGAACCCACACTTTGACGAGCTATCAGTTCAATTTTTCGGTCAGTGACGGGCTTTTTCATGACAAAATTGATAAGACCGCCAAACTGAGTACCATATTGCAAGGAGGCTGCTCCACGTACTATCTGAATACGCCCCACAGCTTCAATCGGTGGGGTATAATAACTTTCCGGATAACCCAAAGCATCGGCACTAATATCATATCCATTCTGACGAACGTTGAAGTTCGAACTCCGGTTAGGGTCAAGCCCTCTCCCACCGATGCTTAGTTGTAAACCAGCGCCATCGTTTTCCCAGATATTTAACCCAGCCACACGAGCATATACCTGACGGGCATTGTTGGTTGCCAGGTTTGCCACTAGTTGTTCGGGTAAAATCACTTCTGTTTTCTTGCCTTCATAAATACCCATACTTTCTACGGCACGCATGCGTGTAAAACCAAAATCGCTTTGCTTGTCTTTTACCACTACTTCGTTGAGGGTAGTATTCAATAAATCGAGATAGATTGTGAGATGAATATCTTTATCTGTAATATTAACTTCCTGCTGATGGGATTGATAGTCGGTGAGTGAGGCTTGCACTTTATAAGTACGTTTAGCCAGGTTTCTGAATCTGAAATTACCCTGTTCGTCGGTGCTTGTAAAAGGTGAGCCTGCATTAAGAATAATGCGACATTCTTTTGCTACTGTACTATCTTTCCGGAAGCGGACTGTACCCGTAAGTTGATACTGCGCAAAAGAAGCCGAAATAATTAAACAGAATATAAATGTATTAAAAACCTTTGATAGTGTCATTGAATGGTAAAATCCATGATTTATGTTGAAAAGAATCGTGCTCTTTGGCTAAATCAGTATTTGGGCTTATCAGAGGCTTACCCATCCTACCATTGAGCGTTACATAAGAGTCGACATAAACTTGCGGCGATTCAAAGCCATGCTGTTTATAATAGTCACACAGAATATGTGCATATTGCAGCAACATATCTGGCTGAGTCGACATCATTTTTTCCTGCAAAGTTGATAAGAAATCGTTGTTATTCACAACTACCTGCTTACCATTTTTACCTTTTACAGTAAACTGTGTATAGCCAGCCTTTTCCATTAGCATTACCCGCCACGAAAACCGATAGCCTTGCTCTGTCCAGAATAATTCTCCAGGGTATAATAAATATCTGAATGGGAACAATAGCTGAAAAGAGAAAAAGACTACAAAAACAGGTAGAATAAATGACGGAGCTATGTACTGACGGGTAGTCTCCGTCAAATCTGATGAAATTTTTAACCAATGACTTATGCCCCGAATGATATTCTTATGAAAATTGGGTGAGAAAAATATCAAGGCTGCCACTATCATAATATGCGGAAACATACCAATCGGGAAAAGCAATGCTGTAAGTATATGAAACACAATTACTGCCAGATAAGCCAACCAACGACTGGATGAACGCCACAATAAAAACGGGATAGTGAGATCGTAAAGACAGCCAAACCAGCTAAAAGCATATGGTACCCAGTCTTTATTGAATAGTGAACCGATAATTGGCATGTCGTTGCGGGCAGGCAACCATATTTTTAATGGTTGGGCATGCAATAGCCAGTCAGAATTTAGTTTGGCAAGACCTGCATAAAAGTAGAGTATACAAATCATCAGCTTAATGGCATCAATGCACCATTGTGGAATATACTGAGCAGATATTTGTCGATTACGATACGAATCCACCGAAAAATAGACGTGAGCAGGCAAGAAAATCATCAGCAAACAAACCAGACTGATGAAATAATAGTGATTGAGATAGGTTGATTTATCTATCAACTCTATATAAGTGAAACTTAGAAACAAACCTATAATTGCAATACGATAGAACAAACCCAAAGCGACCAGTAAAGCACAAAGCGCACAAATAAAAAATAAGATGTAGGTATAATTACCAAGCGGTTTTACAAACTCAAACCCATAAAAAGGAAAGAAGTATTTGGGCTTGATATATAAATCAAAAATCCAGCCCTTGCTCCAGAACCGGATGATACTACCCAACAACATCAGCCCAAAGCCAATTCTGAAAACCGCTAAGGGTGCAGCAGATATTTTTTGTTTAAGATATTGTTGCAATTTGAGGCGTGGTTTCTATAGTAGAGACATATGGGTTCGCCACACAATGCATTTTGTTTCCAAAGGCCGCCTATCGGTAGTAAATAATATTTATATACTTAAATTTACAGCTTTATATTGGATTGCATAGTCCATTGGAGACGTATAGCAATACGTCTCTACTAAAACATTAATTTATACGAGGTCTCAATCCCCATCATTATCAGTATAAGTAATAGTAATGCTCATAGCTGAGGTCATGTCTACTTTGAGCATACGTACTGCTTTCTGCATTTCGGTATATACCGCAATCATTGCCTGATTATTGGTTTTTACTTCCTCGTATAAATTTGGTTTCAAAACCTCCATTTTGCTCTTGCTAGAGGCAAACTGATTGTTAATAATTTCGGCTAATGACTGCCCTGTGGCACTATCTTTAGCACCCAAGGCCACCAGATAGGTTTTAAAAGATGGCCCTTCTGCACCTGTTTTGATATTTTTCCCATTAAAGAAATCTATAAATGCCTGATGTGCTGTTTGAGCCAGTGTTTTAGATATATCTTTTTTGTAAAATGCCTCTACTTTATCGGGAGATATTACGCCATTCAACATAGCACCCGATGGAATACCAAACTTGCCCGAACGGATAAAACGCTCATAATGTAATACAAAACCATTGACCATCAAAGAAGTGGAAGAGCCAATATCAAGGCCTGTTTTTGTGATAAAAGTCTCACGATAGGTTGTCCACTCGGTTGTTACCTTATCTAACAGCGTTTTCATACGGCCTGTCAGGCGTTTTACATAGGCAATTCGTTTATCGGCATCAGGGGCAGTAGTATAAAATCCAAGAATAGTTGCATCAGTGCTACCTAAGCCATTGAGCAGGTAATCTAAAGCCGGAAAACCTTGTTGGGCAAAAGAAGCAGGAACTTCCAGATTAGCAGATGGGTCAGCTATATTATCGTTAATCCCTTTTTCGCTGGCAGGATAAATATTGAAAAAATTACGAAGGGTTTGTCTTTCAGCAGGGCCAAAATCAAACAATTCTACTTTCTGCCATTCGGTGTAAGCCTCTACCCATGCCGTACGAAACTCAGTTAAGGTTGCGGCATCAGGCTTGGCAGTAAAAGCATCACCTCTAGTTACCATCAGGTCTAGTTTCGCTTTGAAATTACCGTACGCCGGAATAATGACATTATCAGCCAGATGAGTAAGTATCACTTTTCTATCTTTGCCCTCATCTACAGGTGTTGGCGGGTCTGTTGTTTCGCCACCGCTGCCACAAGCCCATAAAAGTGCTGTCAATACCAATAATAAGATTTGCTTTTTCCTTAGATAAGCCGTCATGATTTTAAATGAAATAGTGGATTGACAACCCTCTTGGCTATCAATCCACTCATTAAGAGAATATGACAAATATTAATTGCCTAATTTGAATTTCGCATTGATCGCATCAGCCGCTGCGTTGACTTTTTCGTTAGTCAAATCCCAGAAACCGTTAGCTGAACCAACAAGTCCGGCTAAGATATTTTCAGAGAAAGTAGCATCAGCCCCATTGATTGTACAATAACGCAACGAGTAAATAAAACCAAGACCCTCGCCTATGGCATGTGCACGGGCAGCATCAGTAGTTCCTGTTTTCCATTTTCCTAAATATCCGATAGCGGCAGCAGCAATCGCTTTCTCCATTTCAGTTCTGATAAATGTAGCCTGTGTTTTTACTTCAGCCATATCATTATTTACAATAGCTACACGTCCTCTTAAAAAAGCCGGATAGATTTTTGCATAATTCGCTTTGTTATATTCCCAGATATAAGAACCTAAGAAAGACTCAGAAGTACCTCTGGTAGCATCTGTAGAATTTGCCAGGTAGATAGGATTCAAAGTCAACGAAGCATAGGCTTCATCCCAGTTATGTTCTAATTGAGAATATTTTTTACCAGATACAAGCGTGGTGTTATCGGCTTCTAAGCCTTTGTTTAACAATACATTACCGATATAATCTAGTTGATAAGCACCAATTAAAGATTTTTGTATGATTTGCGCAATCTCAATTCCTTTGGCGTCTAATAAATAAGTACCTGCTTTTCCGGCCACTCCTTTAGATGCTGTTGCACCAACCGATTTACTAGCTTCGGCCATTTGTGCGAAAGCAGTTTCTACTCTAACACGTTCAACTTCAGCTTCTGATGTGGATTTAGATGAAGCGGTAAGGCTGCGTAATTGTACTCCTGAGGCATTTAATACTGAACCAGAAATGTTCAAAGATGGTACATCTACGAAAGGATTTGCGGTATTAGCATACATGTTTTTCATTACAGCGGCATCAATTGCCTTACTGTCTCTTACGGCTCCACCCAGGTAATAATTCAATGCCTGATAGATTTTGTAGCGATTATTACCAGAAGTCAAATCAACGGTGGTGTCTCCTGTTGCACTTACAAACAACTTTTTGTAAGGAGTTGTAGGCGTTACATTGGCATAATCAATTTTGGTACGAAGCGGAGTTACTTCTTCTGAATCTTTACAAGAAGAAACACCAGCCATAATTACCGAAGCTAAGAGGATTTGTGTTTTACCGAAACGTTTAAACATGGAAATAATAGTTTATTAAAAGATTAGATTACACTGCAAAACTAGTATAATTAGACTTAATCTAAATAAGAATTGGTAAATTATTTTTTTCTTTTTTTTACAAATCACTGAAAGTCAATCACTTAGGTATGTATTAAATTTTATATAGTGATAAAAAGGAAGGAAAGTATTTAAATGAAAGCTTAGGTAAAATTCATAGCTAACCTTAGCAGCGCAGTTGGGTTAACTGTCTGGCATACTATTTTTTTAGTAATTGCAGATAAATCAATGTCCACATTAATACGAAAAAAAATATGGCAACGTTGCAAGGAAAGAAAAAAGAAGGTGCCCGAAACTCAGCCTCGCAGAGTTCGAATGCAGCTAATAGTGTTCAGAAAGGAACTAATCAGATGAATAGCGGTTCCGATTCTCGCCCCCAAATAACGGGTGCGAGTCCGAAAAAGTAGTTAAAAATAATAGGCTGGGTGTATTTAGCTGAAATTCAGGCTAAATACACCTTTTTAAAAATCAGTAAACAATGATATTGAGTAATCCGGTTTGGGATTGAAAAGAAGATTTGAAATGCAGATTTAATGCCGACAGATAAGAAATAAACTGTCGTAGATTTGATGGGTCTGCTTCTTTTTCCAGCGTAATAGTGAGGTCTTTCTGACCCTCAGATACAGCAATATTTGTATAAGCAACTTTATACTTCTGCAAGGCGTGCAACACTTCCTCGTTACGATTAAAATGGGTACTCATTAAAAGAAACTATAATTTAAGGTTTTATACTGTCTTGGCTTCAAGGCAAATTCTTAACTATAGGTGATTTAACGATATATATTATTGAGTAGTAGTTTGGTTAATAAATAACCGGATGGTACTACAAAGTTAACTATTTCAACTGAATGTATCAAGACTTGGAATGATTGTTTTGTATTAAAGCAAGAAATGGCTTATAATTGAGATAAACAGTAGTTTCTCGTAGACTTCGTATACATCTACTAAAAATGAAGAGTACCTTTAGTAATAGATTTTGATGAAACTTATTAAGTTTGCAAAAATAAAATCACTATGCCCTACAAAGCTCTATACCACGTCTGTTATGTTATTATTTCGTTCGTTTCGGCAGCCATTTTTGCTATGGCTATGTATACCTTTGAGTGGGGAAAATTAACTATCAGTTTTTATGCGGCATTCGCATTATTAGAGGGGCTACACATCATACTTATCTTAAAAAAACAATTCCAGCAAAAGCAGAGAGCTTTGATGTTGAATACTATTCATTTTATAGTGCTGGCTCTTGTTTCGGTTTTTATTCTCTACTTTTATTCTAATATGAATTCATGGAGAAATCCAGGGGATAACAGTATAGAATTCCGTATATTTTCTTATTTTTTTGATAATATCTTTCTTATCAATTTTGCATTTTTCTTTATCAATTTCTGGTTTCTGTGCCGTAATTTGTTGTTGTGGAGTTTTAAGAAATCAGTGTAATAGTATTACTATGTGACTAATCTTATAAATCATGAACAAAGAAACGATAAGATATATTTTCGGCTACTTTTCTCATCTTTTGACAGAAATCGAGAAGAAAGCTCTGAGGCACTCTCAAAGTCTCATGAAGCTTAACTATGAAATTTCTGAAAGCTCAAGAAGGGCAAATATTTATTATGAAAAAGGTTGGCTTAGCAAAGACCCGATTGTACTTGATTTATTAAAAGATGGTGATGAATCGTTTGAACTAAATGTGGTTCAAAGAATTATGAAAGAAACTCCTGAAAAGGTATATTTCAATAATTGCCCTGCTTGTGGGCAACTGGCCAGAACTCCCTATGCACACCAATGCCGTTGTGGCTATCAATGGCACCACAAAGTAGTCGCTCAATTTATAATAGATGATGCCTTCCAGATAACAGGTAGACCATTTTTTATAATAGGGAAATTAATTGTAGGTAGGGTTGACAAGGGTAATTATATCGACCTAAGCAGAATCGGAATCAAGAAGAAATTTACTATTGAAGCAGTGGAAATTGCAACTAAACAAAGAGAAGGATATGTTTCACTTGGCATAACCGGTCTTAGCCAGGAAGAAAAAGACTATATAAAAAGTAAAGATTACCGTATTGAGGAATTAGATATTCTTAATGAAATATAACTTCCCTACTCCTCCTTATAATAAGCAATCACCCGATCATCCACAATCACATCACTGGGACGGATTTCTTTGTTGAGCACAATGCCTTCTAAGGTTTTGCAACGGCTAAGGGCTACGTAAGTTTGTCCGTGGCTGAAGGCCCCGTAACCAATATCAATTACTACTTTGTCAAAGGTTTTGCCCTGGCTCTTATGGATGGTCATTGCCCAGGCTAGTTTAATCGGAAATTGTGTAAAAGTGCCTTGTATACTTTCTTTGATTTCTTTGCGCTTTGCATCGTACTGGTACGTAATTTCCTGCCATGTCTCCTGCTCCATTTTGTAGCTATGACCGTCAATCTCTACCCATATTTCATGGTCGTTTAATCGGCTGATAACTCCTACAGTTCCATTTACCCACCGTTTCAGGCTGTCATTTTTTATCATCATTACCTGTGCTCCTATTTTGAGTTTCAGAAACACATTGGTTGGAAACTTAATTTCAATTTCATCTTCAAACTCGCTTTCGCTAATCTTTTTATTAGCCAGTAGCTCTTTCAGCTTCTCAAACTCTTCTCTGATTTTGCCTGTCAGTACTGCTTCAAATACTTCTTCTTTACCTTGCAGATTTTCCAGGTTTTCTTTATTGATTTTCTTGACGTTTTTATTGGTGGTTGTCAGGAAAATAGCGTTATTTTTATCACCCACATTATCGCGATGACGGGCATTCAGCAATACAAAATCCTCAAATTTTGCTTCGTTTACCCGTATGCGGTTAAGTACTTTTTTAAATTTCTCATCTTTCTGACGAAAAATATGTGTGAGTTCTTTTCTGTGATAGGTAAAATCGGTCTTAAATACTGGACTGTCAAAGAAGTAATTACCGCCGTAAGTAATAGTAAAATATTCCTGCAAATCATTTTTCACTACCGGAGGTAACTGAAACAAATCACCGATAAAAACCATCTGCACACCGCCAAAGGGTTCGTGAGGTTTATTGCGGTTCAACCGCAAAGAAGTGTCAATGGCTTCCATCAGATTAGCGCTAATCATTGATACCTCATCAATAATTACCATATCAAGGTTTTCGTAGAGAGCATTCTTTGAATACTCAGGTTTCAGTTTATCAACCTGAATGAATCTTGGAGGCAATTTAAAAAACGAGTGGACTGTCTGCCCTTTCACGTTCATGGCAGCAATGCCTGTGGGGGCAAGTATTACATACTTTTTGGAAGTGTGGGCTGTAAAATATTGCAAAAGGCTTGATTTGCCTGTACCGGCCTTACCACTGATAAAGATAGACTCCCTGGTATCGTTCAGCATATGCAGAATATCCTTGAACTCATCAGTCAGCACAAAAGCATTTTTTTGTCGGGAATATATAAAAAAGCAAACGGCTATTACCAGCACAAAAACACCTAAAACTATTAATCCTTGCATGTGGCTACGAAAATCAGACAACAATTGAATATACTGCAATTTAGCAGAAAATATTGTCTTTTATGGGATTTTTTCGGGTTAAGGTGTATTCTATTGAGACTTTTGATGTTTATTTTTCTTAAGCCTTATAATAACCCATAGGCTCATAAAGTTGTTAAGTAAAATACAAGTTCAATTGATTTTACTGTCATCATGCAACACAAACATCCTTTCCTTGTCATTAGCCCAACATTAAAATTGTAATTATGAAAATAAGCCTTAAAAAATTCAACTTCCACTTTACTAATTCTTTTACAATTCTCTCGATTAATCCTTTTAAATGGACAGTATTTGTAGGATTACTGTTTTTCTTAACTCTCAGTTCATCAACAATTGCACAAAAAACTACAATTGATACACTAGTTAATGTGGGCGATTATCAGCTGCATTTTATGGTTATTCCGGGCAAAGGCACACCCATTTTGTTCGAAGCTGGTGGCGGCAACGATGGCCAGGTTTGGAGCCGAATTACCAAGCCTATCTCAGAAATAACGCAAGCCCCGATTATTACTTATGATAGAATTGGCTTAGGTAAGAGTACTAAAGACAATGCGACAATAAATATTGAAAAAGAAGTAGAAGTACTCAACACTGCTCTTAAAAAACTAGGATTTACCAAAGACCTTATGCTTGTTTCGCATTCCATAGGTGGATTTTATCAGACTCTTTTTGCTAATCAGAACGCTAAACGCATAAAAGCGATGGTAATGATTGATACTAATTTGCCTTGCTTTTTTACCGAAGAACAATTGGTTAAAATGAAGGCTTCTGACAATTTTCGTCATACAATTGAAGTCGTGAAGCAGAATCCATTGCCGCTTAAAATTCCGGTAGTAGATATAGTTTCAGAGCAAACGCTATTTGAAGGCACACCCGATGCTCAGCGATGGAAAGACTGTCATAATGATTTTGTGGCCGCTTATGCTAACCGTACCTCATTGGTTGCCTATCAGACCGGGCACTATGTTTTTTTATCAAATCCCCAATTGGTTATTAATACTATTGTTACCCAATATGCCAATAAAGTAAGGCCCGGAGCCAAAGCAGCTATTTTTAAACGAGGTTATAAGCAGGAACAAGTAGCAGCCAATGAAGACAGACGCAATCAGATGAAATATGCGCATTCTGAAAATGATTTGAATGAGTGGGGTTATGCTATGCTTAAGCGACAGGAGATACTGGAAGCTATAGAAATTTTTAAACTAAATGTTTTGCTTCATCCGAATAGTGAAAATGTATATGATAGTCTGGGCGATGCTTATGTAAAAGCGGGGCAGAAAGATCTGGCGATAGCTAATTACCAGAAAGCATTGGATATAAATCCTAAAAAAGAGAGTTCGAAGAAAATGCTTAAGTTATTAAGTAATTGATAGAGAATTTTAATTTTGTCAACAAAAAAGCCCCTTACGGGGCTTTTCTTATTTAGCTGGCTCTTGCTTAGTGTCTTTATCTCCATTGAATATTTTTGAACCTACATTTACTACCCCTTCTGTCAGTTCCGAACCTATCTGCTCACCCAGATTAAAAAGTTTATCAAAAGTCCGCTTAAAGTCAGCATTTGCCTCTTTATTTTCTTTACCTTCTAAAAGACTGATGGTATAATGCATACCACCCAAGACAAACGAGGGAGTAAAAGAAGCCATAGCACCTAAAAAACCACCAAATTTCTTTAAATCCTGCATAGTATTAATGTTTTTAATTGTTCAGAAATAAAATTCTGAATCAAAGGTAGCAAGAGCCTGAACCACTCCTATTCAATTGTTTACGAGAGGTCAGAAAGTTATTTGGTGCAAGAAAAAAAATTGATGGATTATTCGAATCCTATCGAATAATCAGAGAAAAAGCTATCAGGGCAAAATTACTTTTGCTTCTTTTACCTTAAAGTGCTGATTAGCTATGTTCTGGTGTTTTTAAACCTCCTTCACAACTCTGCGACGAAGAAACTTATCATAGTAACTTCTGCGAGTTCTTTTCACATAAATGTAACGGACGGCACCAATAATAAAGCAGAAAACAGCAATGGAAAGTATAGTATCAACAGTTGTCATTGTTATGATGGATTATTTAACAGTTTCGTAATATTAACTAAAAAATCTGATAAGATGTTTTAGAGAATTAAAGATTTATTTTGAAGATAATTTTGGACAGGAAATTATATAAGATTTTACTGCAAAGGGGTATAAAATCTTATTTTTAGTTAACTATGTCCAATGCACTTTCCCTTTGCCAAACTATTTTACATACAAAGGCAGAATTAATCACTTTATTTTACATACATTTACAGAATAAATCATTTTAATTGATTCTATGAAAGGAACAAACCTGGGTGAGTTTGAAGAATTGGTACTTCTATGTATTGCTGCGTTAGTGAGCGATGCCTACAGCGTAGCTATCTGTGATGAGTTGAGCAAACATACAGGGCGCACGGTCCGATTAGGCATTGTGCATGCCGTGCTCAATCGTCTGGAAGAAAAAGGGCTGGTAAACAGTCGCCTAGGTGAAGCTACCAATACCCGTGGCGGCAAACGTAAACGCTTTTATGAAGTGACCCATGCCGGAAAGGCGTCATTGCTTAAAGCTAAAGATGCCCGTGAAGCACTCTGGCGTATTATACCCGGCTTTAATCTGGAGGGCTCGATATGAAACAGTTCAACACTAGTCCCACTCCAAAAAAAGAAAGACCCTTTGAGCAAATAGACCCGCCCAAATTAGCCCAAAGGCTACTGAACTGGTATTGCAGAGGTGATATAGTTGAAGATTTACAGGGGGATTTAAATGAATATTTTGATCGGAATCTGAAAACCAAAGGTGTTACGCGAGCTAAACTTATCTATTGGATTGATGTGCTGAAATTCTTCCGACTATATACTGTTCGTGAACCGAGTTTTACCAATTTATATATATACTTAATTATGATTAGCAGCTATTTTAAAACATTCAAACGTAGTTTAGTAAGGAACAAACTATTCTCGTTTATCAACATTTTCGGGCTTGCCGTCAGCATTTCGGTGGGCTTGCTTGTAGTGGCATTATTGATTGATTTACGTTCATACGATGATGCTCAGGTAAAAAAAGACCGCCTCTACCGGATAATGACTACCAATCAGCCCAAAGGCCAATCACCTATGGACCTGGCCTCTACTTCCGTAAAAGTTGGCAGAAAAATCCGTGAGTCTATTACTGGTGTAGAAGACGTAACTATTCTGAGGAATGGTTTTTATGGTGATGCGCAGGTAGGCGACAATTATTTACCCTTAAACGGAACTTACGCTGATGCGTCTTTTTTTAAGGTGTTTTCATTTCCATTACTCAAAGGCGAGCCTGCTACTGCCCTGAAAGAACCCTATTCTTTGGTACTGACCGAAAAAACTGCTGAAAAGTTATTTGGCAAGGCCGAGGCACTAGGTAAAGTTGTAAAATTTGATACTGTAAATTATGTAGTAACAGGTGTGGCAGAAGATATAACCAAATTTTCTCACATTCGTTTCGATGCCCTTGTGTCTTTTTCTACAGCCGATGCTACCTTTGGCAAGGGAGACCCTTATTTTTATAGCTGGGATAATATCTGGCAAAATTATGTATATCTTACTCTCCCCGAAAATGGTAATACCAAAGCCGTACAAACCAACCTCGACCGATTATCTGCCCAGGAGAGCAAAGCTTATGATGATAAAACAGTTCATGTAAGTTTACAACCTCTTAAAGATATTGCTTTGGGCAAAGACCTTTCTAACTCCATAGGGCCTACCATGTCCCCTGTTGTGCTGTGGGTATTAGGTGGACTCGCGCTGGTTATTATCTTATCGGCGTGTTTCAATTACATGAATTTATCAATTGCCCGTTCGTTACGCCGGGCACGTGAGGTCGGTATCCGTAAAATTATTGGCGCGCCTGTGAGCCATATATTCGGTCAGTTTATAAGTGAATCTATATTTACGGCCTTATTATCTCTGATTTTTGCCTTTTTGTTCTTTCTTTTTCTTCGAAGACAATTCTTAGGGCTTGACCCACATCTAAGTGATTTGGTTTCATTAGAACTTTCTTTCAAACTAATTGGTTATTTTCTGTTACTGGCGGTCTCTGTTGGGATAGTAGCTGGTTTCTTTCCTGCTATATTTTTCTCCCGCATTAATGCCTTGCAGGTTGTTAAAGACAACTCCAAATTCAAGGTATTCCGTCATATTAATATCCGCAAAGCATTAATTGTAGTTCAATACACACTCTCGTTGGTTTTTATCGCCACAACCATCATAGGCTATCGCCAGTATAAAGGCTTTCTGAATTTCGATTTAGGTTTTCAGACCGAAAACATTCTTAACATTCGTTTGCAGGGTAATAAACCTGATTTGCTTATTAAAGAATTAGCTGAAGTTCCGGCCGTTCAAAAAGTTTCTAAATCGTTGATGCTCACAAGTCTCGGCAGTATGCATGGTACTCAATTGAAATACATCAATGCCAAAGACAATACAAAAGATTCGGCTATGGTGTGGTTAAATCTGGTAGATGAAAACTATTTGCCCATCCATCAGCACAAGCTTTTAGCCGGAACAAATTTTAAGTTACGCCCTAAGACCGGAGAAGAAAGTGAGGTAATTGTAAACGAGCAGATATTAAAACGATTTAATATTGCCAGACAAAATCCACAAAAAGCTTTGGGCGAGCAAGTAGTGGTAGACGGCAAAACACTTACAATTATAGGTATACTTAAAGATTTCCATTATGGAACTGTAGAAAACAAGATTGAACCAGTGATTCTACGTTATTCAGCCGAACCTCAGGGAGGATGGATAAATGCAAAGATTGTATCAAATGATTTACCTGCCACTATGGCAAGTATTGAAGATGCCTGGCGGAAAATTGATAAGGTTCATCCAATAGAAGCTCATTTTTATAACGACCAGATTGAGAAGGCCTATGCTCAGTTTTCGGTGATGGTAAAAGTAATCGGCTTCATCAGTTTCTTAGCTATTTGTATTGCTTCTTTAGGGCTGTTTGGTATGGTAGTATTTACTACAGAAACCCGTCTGAAAGAAATCAGTATCCGTAAGGTTTTAGGGGCAACAGAGGGAGGGCTTATCTATTTATTGAGCAAAGGCTTTGCGATACTATTAGGGATTGCTGCTTTAATTGCATTGCCTGCCACTTATCTTTTCTTCGATAAAGTAATACTGACCAAGTTTGCCTATCATCTGCCCATGCAGGTCTATGAATTTCTTTTGCCACTGTTAGTTCTAATGGTTTTAGCGTCTATATTAATAGGCTCTCAAACGCTGAAAGCGGCAAGGAGTAATCCGGTGAAGAATCTGAAGACAGAATAAGCTGGAACAGGGAAAACAGAGAAAGGAAAATGGATGTATATAATTTATTTCCTTTTTCCAAGTATCTTAACGACGTGTAAATAGTTGGGGATAATCAACAACCAGGCCTTGTTTATCTACTATAATATCTGCTTCGAAATCATTGGGCACATTTTCGTAATGATAAATATCTTCTTGCAGGCGGGTGTACTTCTGCTGAACCGGCTTAAATTCATCCGCCAATAAATCAAGATAAATTACTTTGATGAACTGCGTTTCACCAATAGCTAATTTTAATCTATTGATAGGCAAGGTATTAGTAAAGGGCGTCAAGGGAATATCGACATCTATGCACTCTCCATATTGTGCCACTACCTTACCATTCTTTCGCCAGTTACCCTGACAATCTCCTTCAAACTGCCAATGCTGTGTTCGAAAGTTTATACGACTTTCAATAGATACAAATATGGTTTCCCAAGCCGGATTGGTTTTTATCTGATAATCTATCAGATAGACTTTGCCTTCATATTGCCCTACTATAGTCGAGCTTATCTCTGTTCCCTCTTCTGATGAGGTTATCAGACAATTCTCTAAAGACTCATATTCTATCCCTTTCCAGAGTATGTTCTTTTGCATAGCATTTGTTTAAGGAGACCGCTTTTTGTACTGATAACTCTTAAACAAACGAATACCGGTATATGTTTACTTTTTTTATTTTTGGTTTACCAGGCTACCCTTTTAATGCGATTAAGTAGTTTACTGATTTTCTTTATTTCTAACCTTATGTCAATAAATGAGTCTTGCCCTAAGCTTCAAATGCATCAATTGTCTCCTAAATTTCCTAATCAGGAAATGCAACAAAATATTGCGTATATTGTCTCTTAATTAACGCACTATATTTACTACTCTCAATCTTATTCTATGAAAAAACTATTACTTAGTAGCCTACTAACAATACTCACGCTTACAACTTTATTAGGGCAGCAAAAGAATGCTGATTCTATCGCAATCAAAATAGACGCTATTTTCAAAAAATATGATGCCAAAGATAGGCCCGGTTGTGCGGTAGGAATCATCAAAAACAATCAGTTGGTTTTCAAGAAAGGTTATGGTATGGCTAATCTCGAATATGATATTCCGAATACTTCTACCAGCGTATTTGACATTGCGTCTGTATCCAAACAATTTGCCGGATATGCTATTGCTAAGCTTCTAACTGAAAAAAAGATTGCCTTAGACGATGATGTTCGTCAATACCTGCCTGAGGTACCAAATTTTGGCAAGAAAATCACTATCCGCCATTTAGTGCATCATACCAGTGGACTAAGAGACTGGCCACAAACTTTGCATGCCGCAGGTTGGCGTTGGGATGAGGCATTCTCTTTTGAAGATATTATGCGCATGGTTAAAAACCAGCAGGACCTTGATTTTGAGCCGGGCTTCAAGTATTCTTATTCTAATACAGGCTACAATCTTTTAGCCGCCATTGTTGCGAAAGTAAGCGGACAATCGTTCAGAGAATGGACAGAGATGAATATTTTTAAACCCTTAGCCATGAGTTCGTCTCATTTTTCAGATGATCATACAGAGGTGATAAAGAATATGGCTTATTCTTATTATTCGAGCGACAAAGGTTTTAAGAAAAGCCTGAATTCACTAACTGCCTATGGTTCAAGTTCTTTGTTTACAACAGTTGAGGATCTGAGTAAATGGGCGATTCATTTCACTCAATCTATTACAGAAAAGAATCCCGTATTTATGCAAATGCTCGAAGAGGGAACGCTTAATAATAGCTCCAAAGTAAAATATGGCTATGGCCTCGCTTATGGATTCGATGAGGGTTTCAGAACTATTTCGCATAATGGAGGTTGGGCAAGTTATCAAACTGTTTTAATGCACTATCCAGACCAGCAATTATCTTTTATTATTCTTGGCAATTCTGGTGATTTTGATTTGGGTGGTGCTACCAGAGAAGTAGCCCGGGCTTTGCTGACCTATCGTACAAAGCCTGCAAATAATACAACATCAACGGCTCTTGTGAATAAAGACACTCCGAATGTAAAAGTAAGTGAAGATATGCTGAAAAAATATACAGGTTCTTACCAACTTGGGCCAGGTTGGGCGGTCACTATTACGCTCGAAAATGGACAGCTTCAAACCCAGGCCAATGGAGAAAGTAAATTCCCGATGGATAGTAAATCTGATTCTACTTTCTGGATAAATGCTTATGGTGCCTCTATGACATTCCAGAAAGATAGCAAAGGTGAGATTAATTCATTGAGGTACAAACATATACAATTAGCTCCGAGAATTACTCCCTGGCAACCTGATTTTAAATTGTTGGAACAATATGTCGGTACTTATTATAGCCCTGAATTAAAGACTGAATATATAATCAGCAATAGTAAAGGGCAATTGTTGATAAGCAGTTTCCGATTAGGAGAGTCTAATTTAGGCATCGATCCCACTACCGAGAATCAATTTTCAGCAAGCATCGGTGCCATTAAATTTTACAAGGATAATCAGAACAAAATAGCAGGTTTTAAATTATCCGGAGGACGGATACAGAATATTAAGTTTGAGAAGAGAATGTGAAAAAACTGTCAATTGTTGAACGGTCCGTCGCATGGTACAGAATGTCGAATTTTGTACCAATTCGACAATCTGCAATTGAAAATCGACAATCCGTTCTCTTTCTTTTAATAAAAATTTTGCCGCTTTTTCTAACATTTCAATTTGGGACGCTCCTGATAAGTATATCTTGGTACATTGTTTTTAATTTTAAACTTTGATGCCATGAAATACTTATTTTGTTTAATACTGATTTCCTGTTCTCTAAGCGGATTCTTTCAAGACTCCAAAACAAAAATCCCTTCGGTGTGGATAGAGGGTATTACTATAAAAAAAGGTGATAGTATAAAACTAGGCAAGGGTTCGGGGAATAAAGGAACTTTCACTTATATCATAACTGAAGATACCAAAGGTATTCCTGCTATGTGGACCAATAAAAGATTAATCGTTGAAGACGTTTTTAAGGCCCCCGGCAATGATAGTGTAAAGTATTCCATTAGCCTTAAAACTTCTCCTAAAACGAAATTTACAATATCTGATTTGTATCTGGCCTTGCAGCAAAATGAGATTGTGGCAGTTAATAAAAATGCATTTTATTAAATTGTCGATTTTCGATTTCGGATTGTCGAATTTATAAAATAACTTCATTCGACAATCTGCACCGCGACGGTGTACCGTTCGAAAATCGACATTTTCCTTATTTTTCCATCCATTTTTCAACCACATACTTTCCTACATTTCTTCCTAATTCCAGACCCACTTCATTGTCGGTTCGGAAGTGGATGCCTGCGTAGAAACGAGACTCGGCACATTCTTCAGCCATTTGCTGGAATAATTTTGCATCAGCAGGAAAGAAATATGTCATAATTACGCTGGCTGTTGCCCCACCTGCCGCATGTCCTGAGGGATAACCCGGAAACGGAGGGGTGGAAATTAAGGGTTTATAACTGGTATCATATTGATTAGGTCTGATACCCCAGTAGGCGTACTTGGCATCCATAATAGCAATGGCAGATTCGTGAGAGGCGGTAGCTAAAACGGCATAAATACGAGCCGCCAAAGGAGCATCTTCATCTATACCATATTCAAACATTTTCTGACCGGCAAGCTCAACCCAGTTAGTGGAGGTATTCGCCCAATAGTAGGCAATAGACGCACTTCTGAAGGTTTGTTTAAAATTTTTCATCTCCTGCATTTCTTTCTCAAAATCAGGTGGTGGCAATGGTCTGAATTGATTATTAGTCTGCAAAAACATAGGCGTAAATGAAGCCAGTGTAATACCCACCGGATATTTCCCTGTCCATTTTTTAGGGTCTTTGTTCATTTGCCCATCCCATGGCTTATCCGAGCCATCGTATTTGGCTTTTTCTATGATTTGCAAAGCTACTTGTTCACCTAATTTCCAACCTGCTTCTGTATCACTTGGGAATTGAACACCTGCATCAATACGAGATTGCATGGCAGATTTTGCCAATTTTATCACAGAATCAGCTTGCTTAGGAAAGAAATAAGCCAATACATGCGCTGCGGCCGAGGCAGTTACAGAATGCTCGCAAGGGTAACTAAAAGTTTTAGGAGCATCTATAATGGTTTTAATAGAAGTATCAGTTTCTGATGGACGTTTACGTCTATATTTCAGTTTTTCTTTCCAGGCAAGAACTGTAGCATCATAGATAGCCAGATTCACCCATGATCCCGGAATTCTGAGCATTGATTCTGGATTTTTGTCTACCACCTCAATAATTATCTGATTCCATCTGTAAGCTGGTGCTCCGGCATTCCAATATCGGATTGCTTCTCGCTTTTTGTTATTCAGTGTGTTCATTGCCTGTTTAACAGCTTGTATTTCAGCTTTAGATTGCAAAACTGGTGAGCTTATGCTTATCTTCTGTGGGTTATCTAATTGCCAGAGTTTCCAGTTAGCGGCTTCATAAGAGACGGGCTTCTGCCCCATTGTGCAAATGTGAAATAAACTCAATACAATAGTGAAAGTCAAATGTTTCATAAGTAAAGCTTTTAAATTGTTTTAAATAGGTTTGTTAGCTATGCTGATGCAATAATAAATCAATAAAATGAAGCCATAATGGGGATGTCAATACACTACGGATTAGCGTAAACAAACGGTGGAATTAGGTCAATGAGAGCAGGAATTCAGTAAACGAAAATCACTGATTTACACATGGTTATGTATTCTTTCTGTTTTTTCGATGGAGTTTTTTTCTGTTATTTGTGGAAGAAGCATGAGGTTATAGTATAGACGCAACGCATTGCGTCTTCGTTGATTTAAGCGTGCTTTTTAATGTATTTAGATGGATGATTATAAAACCACAACAGAATGTTCTTGATATGGACAAACCAATAAAGACGTAATGCATCGCAACGGCGAACCGTTACGTCTCTAAGATTTAGAATGCAAAATAAAATCAACATAAAAAACCTCCGGCTATATCTGTGGATTGGAGCAGTTTATCTGGGAATGGCGACACTATCAGATCTAGTACGTGATCATAAGACCATTGGCATAGCATTCAGGAATGACTTATGGCGTACCATGTATATAGTTGCTATTTGCAATCTGCTTTATGAATATATCATTCCTTATATAAGAAAGAGAAAAGGTTTCTTCAGAAAAACTATATTATCTTTTTTCACCATATTTCTGTATATTTTCTTCTTTACAGTTGGTATCTATGCCTGGCGTGGTATTGGAATTGTATTGCATATATTTACTCCACTTGAAGAATTTAATTCATTATCCGAAGGAACTTCTGAATTGTTTGGTCTTAGTTTATTTTCTGTCATTTTCTTTGGTATCATCAGTCATACCTATAATCATTTTCAACTTCGGCGGATAGCCCAACAGTTAAGAATTGAAAAGCAAGAAGCAGAACTAAACTATCTGAAATCACAGACTAATCCGCATTTTTTATTTAATACACTCAATAATATTTACTCTCTGGCAAGAGACAAATCTGACCTTGCACCTGAATCAATTTTGCGGCTATCAAAGATATTACGCTTTATGCTATATGAGACCTCAGGGGCCTACATAGCCATTGAGCAGGAGCTCAAAATCATCAACGATTATATAGCGCTTGAACAATTACGCTATGATGAAACCCTGAATGTGAGTTTTAATTATGATATTGAGGACATGAAACAGGCTGTGCCTCCACTCCTGCTGATGCCACTTGTAGAAAATGCTTTCAAGCACGGTGTTTCAGAGACCCGCAGTCAACCTTTTGTAGATATTCATTTATCAGTCAGAAATAGGGAATTGGTTTTTCATGTCAAAAACTCTTCTGAAATCTCTGATGAAGGAAAGGTGAAAGAAAACATTGGGCTATCAAATCTGCGTCGGCAACTGGAGTTATTGTATACTGATTACAAACTGTCTGTTCAACAAGGTGACTCTGTATTTACTTCTATTTTAAAAATCAACTTAGCAAGCCATGTCTAGACTCAATTGCATTATTATAGAAGATGAGCCATTGGCTGTAAAAATCCTGACTGATTATATCGCCGAAATACCTTCCTTGTCCTTACAGGCCACTTTCAAAGATGCAATCCTTGCTACAGAATATTTACACGAACATACCCCCGACCTTATTTTCTTAGATATTCATCTGCCTAAGCTCAAAGGTATGGCATTTTTAAAAACCCTTACCGATCCTCCTGCTGTAATTATTACCACTGCCTATCACCAATATGCAGTGGAAGGATTCAATCTGAATGTAACTGATTACCTGTTAAAACCCTTTGAATTTGAGCGCTTTCTCGTCGCAGTCAATAAAGTAAAAGCAGCGCAAAGAGAGAAAGCAATTGAAACGCTGGAGTCCAAAGATTTTATTTTTCTGCATGTGCAGAAGAAAAAAGTAAAAATCCTGTTTGCTGATATTCTCTATATCGAAAGTCAACGCGAATATATCAGGATTGTTACCACCAAAAATACTTTCTTATCTAAAATGAGTACGCATGAAATTGAAGCCTTGCTCCCTCCTGCTCTTTTCAAGCGTATACATCGTTCATTTATTGTCTCCATCAATAAAATAGATTCTTATACGGCCGAGATGGTTGAGCTTAGTGGTTTCTCTATCCCAATTGGGCGTGGGTATCGGGATGTGCTTGAAGGATTGTAGAAACCGAAAAATGTAAAATGTAAAACCGAAAAATGTGAAAGTGAAGATTATAAATAGTGAAGTATTATTTGTGTTAAGCATAACGCATTAGTCTATTATTTTCAATAATCCCTTTTTCGGTTTTCCATTTTACATTCTCAGGCCTAAAAACTTCCTTTTTTAAAGAACCTATATAATTTATCAAAGAAAATTAAAAATTACTACTCTACTAATTTGGTATACTATATGGGTTTTATATTTTTGCATCATCAAACAGCTAATCACATCTGATTTTAATAATTTCTGTTGTCTGATTACTGAATTTTTTACTAATAAAAACCAATAGAAAAAACCTAATACGGGCTAACAAAAATAAATCATCAACCATGCGAAAAAATTTTATTATACTAATGAAACTTATGAAATCCTCTTTTCTGATAGGTCTGCTGCTGTTACCATTCCTTTTATCAGCACAAAATCAACCAATTGTTAATGCCACCATTACCGGTAAGGTAATTGATGGAAGTACCAACGAGCCACTTATTGGCGCTACCGTAACTATCAAAGGTACAACCAACGGCGCTGCTACCGATGCCAACGGAGAGTTTGCCTTGATTACAGGCCAGAAACTCCCTTTTACTTTAATTGTGTCTTATATCGGCTACATTAAGAAAGAATTAGTAATTGAAGGAGATAAAGTGGAAATCAGATTGGATGCTACGCCTAATCAACTGAATGATGTTGTGATTACTTCTCGTCGTCGCTCTGAATCGGCGCAGAACGTACCTCTTCCAATCTCTATTATCAGAGGTGTAAGTGTAGAAGATGCTGGCGCATTCAATGTGAACCGTTTGAAAGAATTAGTACCAAGTGTGCAGTTATATGCCTCAAATGCCCGTAATACTACCTTGAATATCCGTGGTTTAGGTTCTACCTATGGATTAACCAACGATGGAATTGACCCGGGTGTAGGCTACTATGTTGATGGTGTGTACTATGCTCGTCCGGCAGCTACAGCGCTTGATTTTATTGATATTGATCAAGTGGAGGTTTTACGTGGACCACAAGGAACGCTTTTTGGTAAAAACACTACTTCGGGTGCATTTAATATCAGCTCTCGTCCGGCAAGTTTCGACCCTGGTGCAAGTTTTGAGCTAAGCTATGGTAATTATGGCTATATTCAGGCTAAAGGGTCATTAACAGGACCTTTGGGCAAAAAACTAGCTGCAAGAATCTCGTTCACAGGTACACAACGCAATGGTACCATATTGAATGTGCGCAACAACCAATATATCAACGACATTAATAATATTGGTGTAAGAGGTCAAATTCTATATACACCAAGCGATAAAGTAAAAATCACATTGATTGGTGATATAACAGACCAGAAACCAAATGGCTATGGCTGGGCTGTGGCTGGCGTGGTAACAACCAAACGTGCTGCTTATCGTCAGTTCAATGCTATTCTGGCTGATCTGAACTATCAGTTGCCTTATTCGAGCGCATTTGAAAGAAAAGTTGACTTAGATACGCAATCAAAAGCAGACAATCAACTGGGTGGTGTTTCGGCAAATGCAGATATCAAAATCGGTAATGGTACCTTGACTTCAACTACGGCTTATCGTTACTGGCATTGGACTCCATTAAATGACCGTGATTACACTGGTTTACCGATTTTCACGATTTCATCAGGAAACTCATTCCATGACCAATGGTCGCAGGAAATCAGATATGCCGGTAAAGTTTCATCAAAAGTGAGTGGCGTAATTGGTGTTTTCGGTCTTTGGCAGGATTTGAACTCAGACCCTGTACAAACAGAAGAAGCAGGTTCGGCACAATGGCGTTTTGCGCAAAGCTCAACCAGTGCGCTTTGGAAAACACCGGGTTTGTTTGATAATTTCGGTATCCGTACCACTAACCGTATCCAGAGCACAAGTTTAGCAGTATTTACTCAGGTAGACTGGGCTGTTACAGAAAAATTCCATATCTTACCGGGTATCAGATATAACTATGATAAGAAAGTAGCTGATTATAAACGTGAAACTTACGGTGGCTTACAAACAACAGATCCTGCTTTGATTGCCCTTAAAAATGGTGTCTATACCAACCAGGCATTTAATACTACCGCAGAGGCAGGTAATTTCTCAGGTGGATTGACAGCACAATACAAATCAAGCGATAGATTCAATGCTTTTGCAACTTATTCAGTAAGTTACAAACCAGTTGGAATTAATATCGGTGGATTACCAACAGCCAGCGGCAAAGTACTTATCGAATTGGCTACTGTAAAACCGGAATTTGTAACGCACAAAGAAATTGGTATCAAAACCAAGCCAACGCCCAACTCGATTGTCAACTTTACTATCTACGATACCGACATCAAGGATTATCAGACACAAGTACAAACACCTGAACCTGGTGTAAACAGAGGTTATCTGGCGAATGCCGAGAAAGTAAGAGTATTTGGTGCTGAATTAGATGCAAGTCTACGTGTAAATAACAATTTATCGTTCAATGGTGCTGTTGCTTATACCAATGGTAAATATGTTTCTTTCAAAAATGCGCCTGTGCCTTTAGAAGAAGTAGGTGGAGAGCAAGCGTTTAAAGATGTTTCTGGCGGTCAATTGCCGGGTATCTCTAAATGGGCAGGTTCATTAGGAGCTGAAGGAACCGTAAAAGGCAATTTACTAGGCTTTAAAGGTAATTACTTCTTAGGTGTTGATACCTATTTCCGTACACAATTTTCATCAAGTCCATCACCGTCTAAATACCTGAACATTGATGGTTATAACCTGACTAATGCCCGTTTAGGCTTCAGAGCATCTAATGGTGTTACTTTCTATGTATGGAGCAGAAACCTGTTTAATACTGAATATTACGAGCAATTATTGGCTGCTCCGGGTAGCGCAGGTAACTATGCAGGTATCATAGGTGACCCTCGTACGCAAGGTGTAACGTTGAGATATACGTTCAATTAAAAATTTAGCGGCCGTCGCTGCGGTGATTGAGAGAATTAACCTACGCGGCCCGGTGTTTAGTGATTTATATAAGGCACGCCTAAACTCAGATGAGCATGGGCGTGCCTTATTATTTTATATTCACCTCTATGTTTATTCTCCTTTTCCATTTTTCATCATTAACGCTTCATTTCTTTTATTCCTCCACTCAGTTCAATTATTCCACTTGTCATTAGGATATTTTTGAATCACGCAGCGGTTATATCTATTTTTGTTTCATCAACCGAAAAACAAATATCTAATTCATGAAAACTAATACACTTTCTACCCGCACTATACTTTTTGCCTCAATTAGCAGCCTACTTATGGGCATTCTTATTGTAATAAAATTCTCCTGAATGGCATTTCTTGAATTACAAACGATTACGTTTGGATGACTTTTCATTAATACCTTTTCCTCTCCTGCCCTTTTGCTTTTCTACTTTTCAAACTCTATATTGCCGTTGTTTAGAATCATCGCAAACTTCTCCGGCATTTATGAAATATATTCTGTTCCCGTTTTTGTCATCAAAGGTCTCTTCACGACTGGTTATGCTGATTTGCTTTTGCTTCGCAAGTTTAAGTATCTATTCGCAAAAAAATAAGGTTTCACTGGCATTTGAGGTTTCGATGAACGCCCCTTCTACTCATCAATACCATGTAGTTTTTAATGGCAAAGGATTTAAGGAAGGGTTTCTTGAATTGGGTATGCCTGCCTGGACAACCGGATATTACCAGTTAATGAATTTTGCCAACAATGTTGAAAATTTTCAGGCTTTTAGTGGTGACGGAAGAGAATTGAGATGGAAAAAAACTGGAGACAATACCTGGAGAATTCATTCATTGAAATACATTGATATTAAAGTGACCTATGATGTAAAAGCTACAAGGAATTTTGTCGCAGGTAATTATCTGGATGAAGAAAGAGGATATATTTCGCCAGCAGGTATATTTATGTACCCGAAAGGACTGATAAAAAATGAAGTGACCGTAAGCATTGAGAAATATAAAAACTGGTCGAAAATTGCTACCGGATTACCCAAAGTTAAAGGAACAGAAAATACTTATTATGCTAAAGACTATGATGTGCTTTATGATAGTCCGATTCTGATAGGGAATTTAGAATCTTTCCCGTCATTTACAGTAAAAGGTATTCCGCATTATTTTGAGGCATACAAAGCAGGTAAATTCGATCGGCAGCAATTCATGAACGATTTGCAGAAGATTGTCAGTACGGCTTCGGGCATTATCGGAGATATACCTTATACTGATTATACTTTTATAGCAATCGGGCCAGGTGGTGGAGGCATCGAGCACCTGAATTCTACTTCTATTGCTTTTAGTGGAGATGAACTGAATAATCGTGAGTCGAGAATAAGAACCTATAATTTTCTGGCGCATGAGTACTTTCATCATTACAATGTGAAGCGCATCAGACCCATTGAATTAGGACCTTTTGATTATGAAAAAGGTAGCCGAACAAAAATGCTTTGGTTATCGGAAGGCTTAACAGTTTATTATGAATATCTGATTCTGAAGAGAGCAGGATTAACGACTACTGACGAAATATTGAAAACTTTTCAGGAAAGCATTAAAGCTTACGAAAGCAAACCAGGCCGTCAGTTTCAGACGCCTGCAGATGCAAGCTGGAAAACCTGGGATGAAGGGCCTTTCGGACGAACAAGCGATGAAGTGAACAAAACGATTTCACCCTATGATAAAGGCGCTTTACTGGGTATGTTGCTCGATTTCAAAATCAGACAATCGACTAAAAATGAGAAGTCTCTGGATGATTTAATGCGTTTGCTTTACAACAAATATTACAAACAGAAAAACAGAGGTTTTACTGAAGACGAGTTCAGAACTGAGGCTGAGAAATTAGCGAAAACCTCCTTACAGGATTTCTTCGATTATATCTATACCTTGAAGACTGTCGATTACCCGACTTATCTGAACTATGCAGGATTGAAGATTGACACGGTTGCTCATGCACTTCCAACAGCTTGGGCAGGTTTGAGTGTAAGAGACAGAAATGATAGCTTGATAGTAAATAATGTGGACTGGCTATCACCTGCCTGGAATAGTGGTTTACGAAGAAGAAATACTATTTTAGAGGTAGATGGTCAAAAGATAAATGCTAAGACACTGAACGAAATTGTCAGCAAAGCGCAAGCAGGTGATAAAATAAAGATCAGATTTGAGACAGCGAATGGCATTAAGGAGGAGGAATTGATTTTTGCTATCAAGAAAGAAAGTTCTTATGCTATTACGCCTGTTGAAAATCCGACTCCTCTTCAAAGCAAGATATTAAAGAGTTGGTTGGGGGAATAAATATCTTGCGTGGCAAGCTTAATTTATCAAGGTTCGAATCCAATTGGGTTTTCAGTAGCAATAAGAGTGTCTATTTTCATATTTTTTACACTGACAACTGTAGTCTGAATAGCATTATATGTTCCATTATGCGCCAATCTGGTGAATTGAAAATCTTTAATATTATCACCATTCACATCGACTAATTGTATTTCAGGCGTTTCAACTTTAAATTGTTCTTTTAAATTTGAAGCTTTCAATTTACCATCTAAATTATTGTAGAGGGCAAAAAGGTTGAAGTTAAATACTGCAGGAATAAACTCTCTCGTTTCATTCTCGTAGAATAAAACTTTACCATTGGTGTATCCAGTAGGATAATGCCTTAATAGTATTAGATAAATAGTTTGAAATTCAGCTTTTAAACGAATGGTTGATATATGGTAATTTTCTAGAAGTTTATCAGGTAAATTATCCTCCCTATAATATTCTTTAATAGTCTCCTCAATTTTTGCCTCTTTCTCGTCATTTTCCCGAAATATATTGTTCGGATTTCCCCAATCAATTTCTGTTAATTTTAAAGGAAATTTGGCATTTATAATTTTAGGATTAAAGGATTTCTCTGAGGTTTGAGAAGTATTACAAGAAGTAAAAATAGTCAATAGCAAAAGATAGTCAAATAGTCGCATATTATAATTGAGAGTTAAAACCAGCTTAAATTAAGAAAAATCTACTAATTAACTCAAGTTGCTACTTATTTTATGTTATAGATATTTGATAATGGCATAAGCAAGGATGACAAAAAAGACTTTCAACTGAAATCCTTCTATACTAACAGCGTGGATTCTTTTGGGAAACCTTGATGTAATAATGCTGTATGCCGTTTCTACAATTTTTCTATTGTATTTTTTTGCTATTTCATCAATAAAACTATCTCCTCTGTGAGAGTTTTTCTTTCGTTGAGTAGCAAATTCAATTCCTTCATATTCTCCGTAAAAATCCTCCCATTCATAATCTGTAAATCCGCTATCTAACCAAACAATACTACCTGATGGCAGATCAAAAGCCAGTCGGTTTAAGGCAGATTTCTCGCTATACCCTCCTGCATACATAGCTAATTCTATTGGATTGCCATGTTCATCTATCAGTAGAGCCACTTTAAATCCGTAGAAATATCCTCTTTTTGATACGCTTTTACCTCTAAAATCTTCATCATTTAGTAAACGACAGTTCTTAATGCGTATGTTATGACAAACCGCTACAGGAAAAGTGTCAAGTATGTAGCGCTGACGATGATTCAACGTTTTAGCTATCCACCCAAGAATATTGAAAAGCCATTTAGCTAATTCTCGACAACTATGGATACGGCGACAAAATCGAGATTTATCCAACATATAATCGCAATGATGCTGAAGCATATAACCTCTGGCAACATCCCAGTTCCCTCCAAAATACCAACCACTTACCAAAACTGTCGTCAGTAGCATCGCATCATTTACTCGACGCTGACTATCTTCTTTATAAGCTGCTTTTTGTAAAATATCATCAATAATAATATATATTGCAATGGTGTTATCTTTTAGCATAGTAATTTTGATTTGTCGTGATTTCAAAAATACATCCTTGCTAGGGATAACACTATTTTTATAAGTAGCAACTTGAGTTAATTAAAATATTTCTGAACAAATCGCACTAAATCTCTTAATGCTTAATGTCTCATATCTCTTGGCAATACTCCATATTTTCGCTTAAAGGCTGCCGTGAAATGTTGTGGGTTTTTATAGCCTGCTTTTTCGGCTATTTCTGAAACTGTTGCATCCATTGAGAGTAGTTGCTGGCGGGCTTCTTCCATTTTTATATCGTTGAGGTATCCAAATATAGTAGCACCATAGATTGCTTTAAATCCCTTTTTCAGTTTATCTAAATTCAAGCCTGATTCGAGGGATAATTCATGCAAACTTGGGGTTTTTCGTCTGCTTAATAATAGATCTTTCACCAAAGCAAATTTTGCTTTATCTACCTGATTCAATTGGTGATTCTCCTGAATCTGCTGACTGAATTGATCCATTTGCAATACCAATAATTCATGGACTTTAGCTTCTATATAAATTTTATTAAAGGGTCCTCTCAGTCGACATTGAATAATATCAACTACAATCTGTTTCATTCTGGGCAACATCATCATGCCTATACTATTGAGAAGTGCAACTTCACCTCTATTTACTCTTGCAAAAAATTCAGGATAGTAATCAGAAAAACTTGCGAATTGGCGATAGAAATATTCTGGTGAAAAATTTACTTCAAAATTGATGCAATTAGATAAATCTCCATTTTTTTTATAATCAGATAGATGCTTGGGTAAGAATAAGAAATTACCTGTTCCGTTTCTAATATCCAACTGAGACTCCTGGCTATAGCCAGACAGTTCCGCCGATAAGCTAAAGTGCATCTGAAAGGCATCTTCTTGCTTTCTAGTGTGTAGGCATAGTTGATATGGTAAACACAAGTTCGAAATCTGCATCCAGAAGCCGGGAAGTACAATTTCCTTGCAAATAGCTAATGACCCACCTTTAATCTCCAGATAATATTCCTGCACATCTCCCGAATGCTGTTGAATAATCGGATAATGACCGCAATAATCCTGATGTTGATTGAGCGTATCAAGAATCAAACTTCTTTTGGCGGCATTAAAACTTCTTTTGGCGTTAACATACTCCATGTTGTGCTTGTAATTTTGCAGCGAATTTACTTATTTATAATTAATCTAAATAAATATTGCATGAAAAAAACTGCAAGGAAGCTTAAAGCAATACTCTTGATGGCTTTAAGCCTTGTATCAATGCTGGCAAATGCACAGAATCAAACAGGTTCAATCAGAGGTACTGTTAAAACATCAGACGGACAAGTCGCAGAATTTGTGAATGTGGGATTGAAAGGCACTAACAAAGGTGTAGCATCTAACAAAAGTGGTGGGTTTGAAATTAAGAATGTAGCACCCGGTACTTATACACTACGTATATTTTTTGTTGGTTTGGAAACAAAAGAACAAAGTGTAGAAGTAAAAGCAGGTGAAGTAACACAAGTAGGCGAAATAATACTGAATGAAAACGCTACACAATTGCAGGAAGTGGTCATCAAATCAGGAACGACACGCTTCATGAATAAAGAGAGTGAAATTGTTGCCAAAATGCCTTTGAAGTATATCGAAAATCCACAGGTATATAATACGGTTTCGTCTGAATTAATGAAACAACAGGCAGTGACTAACTATGATGATGCCATGCGCAATGTGCCCGGTATCTCAAGAACATGGGAATCGACCGGACGTGCAGGTGATGGCGCCTCTTATTTTGCACTCAGAGGCTTTGAAGCACAGACTGTACTATATAATGGTCTACCCGGTCTCACTAATGGAAACCTTGACCCTGCCAATATCGAAGAGATTCAGGTGATTAAAGGACCGTCGGGTACTTTATTTGGGGGAAGTTTTTATGCTTATGGTGGTATGATTAACACTATTACCAAAAAACCTTATTTTACTTTTGGCGGAGAAGTGGCTTATAATGCAGGCAGCTATGGATTGAACCGTATTACGGCTGATATAAATACGCCTTTGAGCAAGACAGAAAAAATTGCTATGCGTATCAATACGGCTTTTCATAACGAAGGTAGCTGGCAGGATGCAGGCTTCAAGAAATCGTACTTTATAGCCCCAAGCTTATTATATCAGGTCAATGATAGATTAACTTTCAATTTCCTGGCCGAAATATTAGAGGAAGAACGTGCGGTTCCTCCCGTGTTCTTCCATTCTAATCGTGCAGATCCATTGACTTTTAAAACCGTAAAAGACTTAAACTTAAGATATGATTTATCGTTTACCAGCAATGATTTAAGCATCAGAAACCCTCGCTTCAATATGCAGGGACAAATGACTTATAAGTTATCAGACAAATGGACTTCTCAATCTGTTATTGCCAGAGGCAGTTCAAAATCTGCCGGATATTATGGGTATATTTATGGAAATAAAGCAGGTGATAACCGCTTTGCACAATATTTTACCAACGAGCAATATACAATTAATACTACCGACATTCAGCAGAATTTCAACGGAGATTTTAAACTCGGCAATATGAGAAATCGGGTAGTACTGGGGCTTGATTACCTGACACGTAATACGGTTAATAATGCCTCGGGCTATGCATTGGCACGCTATGTAACGCCACAAGGTGAAGCAAGCTTTACCGACCCTGAAACAGAAGAAGCGATTCCTCAGTCATCATTAACCAGATCATCCATCGACCAGCTTCTGGCAAACTCAGGTATAAACGGTTGGCAGACTCTTACCGAAAGCAATACCTTCAGTATCTATGCTTCTGATGTACTGAATATCACACCTAAACTATCGGCCATGTTTAGCCTCCGTGCTGATTATTTTGATACGAAAGCTGATAAGACAACACCAGACGATGATTATAATCAATGGGCATTATCGCCTAAATTCGGTTTGGTTTATCAGCCTGTTTTGGATAAGGTTTCTATATTCGCCAACTTTATGGATGGTTTTGTGAATGTTGCTCCGGCTACGGTAGCTGACCCTGATGGTTCAAATCCAAAAGTGAAAGCTTTTAAACCTGAGCATTCAACCCAATGGGAAGTAGGTGTTAAAACCAATCTGATTTCAGACAAATTATATGCTACAGTATCATATTATGATATAAAAGTACGTAACAAAGTAACCTCTGACCCTACCAATATCAATAATCAATTGCAAGGCGGTGAAGTTGGTAGCAAAGGCTTTGAATTAGATATTACTGCAAGCCCTGTTTTAGGCTTAAATCTGGTAGCAGGTTATAGCCATAACGAGACCAAGGTTATCAAAGGTGAGCCGGATAATTTCTATCTGCAACCAGGCAGAGCTCCTGGTGGACAAGGCCCACAAGACAATGCTAATTTCTGGGCAAACTATAAGTTTAAACCTCAGAACCCAAATGGTTTCGGAATCGGTCTTGGGCTTAATTATGGTGGAGAATACAAAGTAATCGATAACGCTGCCACAGGTGTGTTTACTTTACCAAGCTATACCTTGTTGAACGGAAGCTTATTTTATAGCGCACCTAAATATCGTATAGGTCTGAACGTAAATAATATTACCAATACGCAATACTATATCGGTTATTGGTCTATCAACCCACAAAAACCAAGAACAGCAGTAGCGAGCTTTATTTATAAGTTCTAGAAAATATATTTAGCTATTGAGCGATTCTATGAATTGACTTAACCACTCATTTATTAAATGAAATAGAGTAACTCAATATTTTAGTAAACTACACTTATTTATACCAAAGGTGTTCTCTAGCATTCGTTCGAATATAAAGGGCACCTTTCTTTATCTTAAATATTTTTAAATCTTTTTTTACCCCTGACATACCTCTGTCATAACCTCTCTTTAATTTTGTTTCATCAATCAAATCGAACACAATACTCAGATGGAAGCACAAACAAAATTACGCGGAATGGCCAATGTAAGCTACTGGGCAGATGATGTAAAAGCGGCTCGTGAATGGTATAACGAAGTATTTGGTATTGAGCCTTATTTCCAAAGACCTGACGCAGAAAATCCTGCGTATATCGAATATCGCACAGGGGACTATCAACACGAAGTAGGTATTATCAATAAAAAATTCAGACCCCAACCCGCTCCAGATACACCAGGTGGAGCCATTTTATACTGGCATGTTGATCATATTGAACAATCTTTAGAACGATTACTAACCTTAGGTGCTCAACCTTATCAGTCAATTACTAAATGGGGTGAAGGCTTCATTACCGCAGCAGTCATCGACCCATTCGGAAATATTCTGGGCATTATGTATAATCGGCACTATTTGAAACAATTGAGTGAATTAGTGATTGAACCTGCGCAGCCTGGTGTTGAGTGAATAAATTAAAATTGTCAAATTATTTTAATTTATCCACGGTCTAATGCCCCATTGATGACATTACTAGTTCGTGATAAAAATAATCATTCAATCACTAATTCGCTCAATCACTCAATTCATATTTCATGGAAAATAATAAAGGAATCGAAGCAGTTTATGCCTCAACCCGCCAGGAGTGGCGTCATTGGTTGGCAGAAAATAGTCAATCAAAAAAGGCAATCTGCCTGATTATTCATCATAAAAAGAGTTCAACTAACAGTATTAATTATGCCGAATCTATAGAAGAAGCCCTATGTTATGGATGGATAGATTCTAAGGCTAATAAAAGAGATGCTGAAAGTTTCTATTTGCAATTTACTCCCCGCAAACCCAAAAGCAATTGGAGCAAAACTAATGTAGAAAGAGTAGGCAGAATGATTGCACAAGGGTTAATGACAGAACACGGCCAGAAATTTATAGATATTGCCAAACAAACCGGTAAGTGGCCTGAGTAAATGGAGAAAGGAACAAGGAGGATGGTTGAAGGAAATGGAGTTTTTCTTGTTAATTGATAATCCAGAAGCCACTTTTACAGACGGCTTCTGGCCAACGAATTTCTCAAATTTGTACACCATATACTTTATTGTAGATTTCGACTTTCACGGCGTTCAGGTCAATTTCTTCTGTAGCCATCAGGTATAAATTAATGCTATTTTTTGTAACATCATAAGCAGGCTGAATATAATCAGGGTCAGCAATCTGAAAACCATTTCTTTCATAAAACTCTATGCGTTTTTTGGCAACACTACCCATTGACGGAGGTTCGGTTTCTAGAACCAGTATTTTATACTGATTTTGTAGTTCGGCCAGTGCCCTTGCCCCTAAGCCTGTACTTCTGAATATCTGATAGATTTCAAAAAACTCGACAAACAAAAAATTGCTCATGGGCCAGGTAACAAAATACCCCATAGCATTATTGTTTGCATCGATTCCGAAAATGCGTGTGTTTTCATTAGTAAACAGTTTATAGAACTGCTCTTCAGTGCGTCGCTCATCACTCGGGAAGGTGAGGCAATATTGACTATAAATAAATTCCCACTCTTCTTTTGGCGCGGTTTTTAAGTCTCTGAAATGCATAGTTATATCTTTTTGTGGTAGGAAAGCGCTAATTTACATCACTTTATTCATAACCTTTAGGAATTGCCCCATAAAAATGATGCTAATAGAAAACTAGCGACTTATATTAAACAGCAATAATGAGAATCCATTCGTATAAATAATGGGGGTAATCGCTTTTCTATATAAATATATGTTGATAATTTGATGTGTATTTCTCCATTTACTTTTGCCAATCTACAATTACCCTTATATTTGTTTTTCAACCTTTAACACTATACAAATGAACAAGCTACTCCTCTTATTATTACTTAGTTGCACACTAATTCATACCAATGCACAGAATACATTAAGCGCAGAAGAAAAGAAAGCAGGGTGGAAATTGCTATTCGATGGAAAAGATTTTAAAGGCTGGCACGCTTATGGTGCCAAAGAACCCGGATCTGCTTGGGTAATTGAGCAAGGAGCCATTAAACTAAATGTACCCGAAAGAGCTGGTAATAAAGCCAAAAACGGAGGCGATATTGTAACAGACGAAGAAATAAAAGGCGATTTCGAACTGAAAGCTGAATGGAAAGTGAGCAAATTTGCCAACAGTGGTATTTTCTTTTTTGTGAAAGAGGCACCGGAATATAAGTTTATGCATCACACTGGTTTAGAGCTTCAGGTTATAGACGATAAGATTTACGAAGGAGCAGCAGAGAATACCCACCGTGCCAGTGATTTCTTCGGAATTGCCAATGCCCGCTTACGCGAAAGTAATCCACAAGGCGAATGGAATCAGATTCATTTCATTGTAAAGAAAGGTAAGTTGACCGTCACTCAGAACGGGTTTACAGTGCAGGAACATGATTTGAATAGCCAGGAATGGAAAGATAAAATTGCGAAAAGTGGTCTGGCAAAAGCCCCTATCGGAAAAGGAAGCTATACCGGAAGAATAGGTCTGCAGGATTGGGGTAGTACGGTTTGGTATAGAAATATCAAGATTTTAAAATATTAAACCCGATAACCGTTTAATTAATGGGAGCTGTTTAAGCTTTTTTTACTAAATATTTTTGTTTTTTTAACAGTTCCCAACTCTTATGTCCTTTAGAAAGTAGTGAATGTTTTTTTTATTTTACGGAACAATTCTCGACTTTAATCTTACAAGCTTTCATTGATAACATTTACTTCCTCAAAATCGCCACCCTCGTTTTTCTTATCTGCCTTTCAGCTTTCTGATGTAGCTTCTGATTATGCAGTAGCCAGCCGCCCAGTGCGCCAATCAGGCTGCCAATAGTAATATCTAAAAATCGAGTAGCAATTACCAGATTGGCATCTATCCCAGCCCCCCGGCTCAACTCTATCAGAAATACGGTCATGGGTGTAATAAATATTACTGCCAATGCATAATGCCTGACCACTAATATCTCAATGATATATTGCAATAGGATAATGCTGATACAGATTTGCAGGGTACTGAGATTGAGTTGCAATAAAAGCCACGAAAAACCCATGCCGATGAAAGTTCCTATAATCCTGTGGAAGCTTCTCTGCCCTACTTGTGTGGCGTTCATGCCCTGCATAATAGCCAGACACGAAATGGGTATCCAGTAGGGATTATCTAATTGAAAAATATGCCCTGTTAGCAGAGAAATAGCAATGAACAACCCCATGATAAAAGACTCAGTCAGGTTTGTATAGATTCTTTTCCTGGTGCCGGGGTCTTTCATTTTATCAGGGTATTTTCTGATAATATACAAGCTAAATGCCATAGCAAGCACAAAACCTCCCATTGTTCCAAGCGCTACTAAGCCAATCTTAGTCGGAATAGCCAACAGGTCGAATGGCATACAACTAGCCATCGAAGCAAGCATGATAAAGAAGAAATTTCCCGGAGGTGGCAATCTGAAATAATTAGTCAGCCAGTTAACACCAAAGGCATATAAACCTACTATTACGGCCGAAACATAATGATTAAAACTAAAAGCAATGCCCACCGTAAAACTCATAATAAACCCAAATGCACATACCAATAGAGTGAGCATGCGGTTTTCAAGACTCGTGGATGGTAAATATAGAATCACCAGCCCACCTATACACGCCAAAGTACCAAAATCGAGCCGACCCACATAATAGCCTACGAGCAAAGGCAAACCCGTGCACAAAGAAGCTAAAACCGGAATATGCCACAAACGTTCCGATTTCTTTAGCTGAAAAAACTGTTTAGCTTCTCGCTGGATAATATCTTTTACTTGTTCAAGCATGAAACAAAAATAACGGATTATTGAAAAGCAACTCCTCTGCTCCTATGAATATCTAACTGTATAATCAAAATCCCTTTTAAATGTTTATTAACTCCTATAAATTTCTTTTTCAATGAATATATTTCCGTTAGTTATGTTCGTTTATAGAAAAGCGTTGGTTTGAGATTAGGAGTATTTTTTTGGTAGTATCATCATAAGTGATTTCAACCACTGGAATATGTTTGGCACTTCGCTTGCCAAAGTAAATGGTGGATGGAAATGCCAGTTAGATTTGAGACCGGTAGATATTTTTACAAATACATTATTGACGGAGATTGGGCTGCCGACCCCATTATCCTGCAAATCAATTGTTAACAGGTGGCAAAGGTCATGCTGGTTTAACAGAGGTTGTGGTGCAATGATTTGTTTCTGGAATGAAAGTTATCTAGTAAAAGATTTTTTTCAAGAAATCTTATGAGAGATATATGACAAAACTTTGTTTTATTTTTCTAGTTATTGATTATTAAGGAGACAATTCCTTTTAAAATTAATTCAATAGGCAATGTTATCGAAAAAATAAGACATAATGAGTCAGGAAAAGGTCAGATATATCATTGATTATTTTTTGGATGTATTGCCAGCAGATGAACGTTTGTCCATATTTTACATCATGAGCCAATTAAAAAACAATAATGAATTTCTACCTTTTGTAACCGTTAAAGACATTTTAATCAAGCGCGGATTTATAGCTTCCGGCCAGGAATTACGAGACCTGCACAAAGAGGGTATCACGGCTTTTGAAGAAAAAGTAGCCGCCTATGTTCTAAAAAAATATGCCGACAAAGTCTATATCAATAATTGTCCGAAATGTCATCAATTAGCCCGAACTCCCCTAGCGCACCAATGCAAACATTGCGGGTATGACTGGCATTAAAAGTTATACAGTAGTTCCTCTAATTACTGACCCCTCTGCTCTTTAAGTTTATCCCCAGCGTTTTACACTTGTTTCAATCAGGCGCATTACCTCTGCCCCCTCAAAACCACTATCCGGATTTGGGCCTTTGTCTAAGAAATAGTTTACTACCGCTTCAATCATGGGTTGTTGCACGTGCAGAAGCGGTTCAAATGTGAGCACTTCGGCTTTGCCATCTATCTCAACAGTAATACTATCAGTGCTGAAAACAGTAAAACTTATCTTACCCTTTGTTCCTTGAATCTCACAATAATCCGCGGCTTTTCCGGCATTAAAGCACCAGGTTCCGTTAAAAACAACCCCGCTTTTAAACAAGATATTAGTTATTACCATATCATCAGCCTTATAGAAGCCTCCCTGGTTAGTGGCCAGACCTGTTACTTTCGCTACCTCGCCAAAGAAATAATACATCAGATCTAATTGATGTGGAGAAAGGTCATTGAATAAGCCCCCACCTGCTATGGCAGGGTCGATACGCCAGGCAGTTTTAGGGTCTGCAAATTCTTCGGGAGTTAAAGGAGTTTTGGCTAATTCGAGCCTCACTAATCTTACCTCTCCAATGGCTTTTTCTGCAATTAATTGTTTTACTTTTTTGAATCGCTGCTGCTCACGACGATAGTGTGCTACTACCAGTTTGATGTTCTTGTCTCTGGCTGTTTCTGCCATATGTAGAGCAGAGGCATAATCGCCCGTCATAGGTTTTTCCACATAAACAGGTTTTCCGGCTTTGATGGCAGCAAGAGTATATTCTTCATGCGTAGAAGGAGGCGTAGCCACATAAATCGCATTTATTTCGGGGTCGTCAATTAATTGCTGTGCATCACTATACCATTTGGGCACACCGTGTCGGCGGGCATAATCTTCTGCCTTGGCTGCATCGCGACGCATCACAGCTATTAATGATGAGTTTGGTACTTTATTAAAAGCAGGGCCGCTTTTGAGTTCGGTCACATCACCGCAACCGATAATTCCCCAGTTAATTTTTTCCATGCTGAATAGGTAGGTTTTGAAGCAAGGCAAATATCGGAGATATTATTGTAGGTAAAGAATTATTCTATAACAAATTTTCAAATAAAAAGCCAAATCAGTTCCTATCCAGAAAATGCCAGAATAAAGAGCTGATTTGGCTGAGAGAGTATAAATATTAAGCTCCCTTATCTCTCTACGCGCTAATTACAAGCCTTTATTTGTGCAGTGAAAACGGCACTTTTTTCGGCTGCAAAACCGGGTTTTAATAAAATTGAATTTCCTGCTTCAAAACTTACCCTAGGCCCTGGCGTGTAATTTATATCACCGACTTTCTTGGCTGACTCTATTTTGTTTACTGCTTTCACAGTGCTTTCTCCGGTTGAGACATTTCTGGTAACGATTGTATTCGTTTCGGCTACTGCTACAGTAATATTTGCGTTCCCTCCCGTACTGCATTGTATTAAATAAGTTGTGCTGGTAGTCGGATTGAAAGTGGCCGAAGTTCCTGTTAGAACGGTAGGCCCACCAGTCCAGGTTACAGTCCCACTGCATCCACTAGCAGATAATTTTACAGAAGTACCAGGGCAAATCACAGGCTTTTCTGGAGTAATTGTAATAAACTTTTGCCCGCCACAATTGCTATCCTGAGTAATAGTGATACTTGCCTCAGGCCCTCTACAGCCTGCACTCGATAGACAATACCCTTTATAAGTACCGGGAGCTGTAATAGTCCGTACATTTATATAGGCAGGATTAATCTCATCATTTGTTCGGGCCTGGGCAACTGACCAATAGAAAGCTTCTGACTGGCTAGCGCATTGTGCAGTTATAATGGCTATATCGCCACTACAAATCGTTGAATTATCTGTTGTAATATCCGGAGCAACAGGAACTATATTTACCATAATAGTGAAAACCTCAGAAGAATCGCTGTAGCAACCGTTAAGACTGGCAATGGCTCTATAACTCTTACTGGTTGTGGGCGAGACGCTTATACTGTTTCCGGTTAATCCACCAGTCCAATGATACGTTGAAACACCATCCACATCCGGCAACAGCGTTGAAGCCGTCAAGAGCACTGTTTCACCTGCACATATTTCATTAGTTCCTGATATAATTGGTGTCATTGGTAATGTTGTTACTACCACCCCAGTTGCCACTCTATTGCTTATACACGCACCATTGATACAACTGGCATAAAATGTAGTACTTATAGCAGGAGTCTGGCTGAGGGATGACCCGGTACCTAATGCCGTGCCCCCTGTTGCCTGATTATACCAGGTGAGAGTTCCTGTAGCACAGGTAGCTGTTAATAATATCGAACTGCCCTGGCAAATAGTATCATTAGTAACAGAAACACTTGTGGGGTCAGTTACTTGTGCCCATACCCCAACGGTACTGGTGGCTACTCTGGCACTTTCACAATTACCATTTTTACATGAGGCATAGTAAGTGGTATTTACTGTCGGAGTTTTACTGAGCCCTGTGCCTGTGCCGATGGATGAACCTCCTGATAGTTGACTATACCAGGTAACTGTACCTATAGAACATGTGGCTGCCAAAGAAACAGAAGTACCATTACAAATACTTGTTTTACTGACAGAAACGCTTGTCGGATTTGTGGGTTGAATAGTTACAGTAACCTGATTGATAAGTACACGACCACTCTCGCAAAAACTACTCTTACAGCTCGCATAATAGTTAGTATTTACAATCGGGCTCTGGCTTAATCCGTTACCAGTGCCAATAGCTATACCTCCTGTTGCCTGATTATACCAGGTGATCGTTCCCGTGATACAAGTAGCCGTCAGAGAAACTGCTGTACCACTACAAATAGCTGTATTGCCAAGAGTCACAGTGGTTGGGTTAACAGGTATGGCATGGACTACTACCTGACTGGTGGCTACTCTGTTACTCTCACAATCATTACTTATACAAGCTGCATAATAAGTAATAGTAGAGGCAGGTGTCTGAATTAAAGAAGAAACCGTTCCGATTGGTGTAGAGCCACTGGCTTGTGCATACCAACGGATAGTGCCTGTGGCGCAAGTCGCTGTTAAAGAAACCGATTCGCCTACGCAGATATCGGTTTTATTAACTGAAACAAGAGTCGGGTTATCCGGAATGGCTTTGACAGTTATTTCACTAGTAGCAACTCTCTCGCTATTGGTTTCACCTACCTGACAGGTGGCATAGTAAGTCGTTGTTGTATCTGGTATAACTGATAGTGGAGAGCCCGTACCAATTGCAGTACCTCCGGTGGTTTGATTATACCAGGCAATAATACCTTTGGCACAGGTAGCACTTAATGAAACATTCGTGCCCCTACAAATGCTTGTCAGATTTACCGATACTCCCGTCGGTTTAGCAAGTACTTCGGTCTTTAAAAAGTAGCCGCCAAAACCTCTTGTGGTAAAACTTATCTCCCAACGATTGGCTGTACTATCCCAGACTATATCTGCCATATCCGGGTTAATATCTAAAGGGTCAGATGTGTAGGTAGATGGGAGCCCGGTTTCATCGTCACTTACACCTCCAAATTTCTGAATAATGATATAAGCCATACTTTCAGTATCATCACCACCTGCAGGAAGTTTCAGAACATTTGAATTACTAGATGTATTATAGGCATCAAAATCTGCCTGTGTAAAATAAAGTGTTACTTTTCCTGTGGCAATTGAAGGATTGTTGGCAGGCCTCATTTCAAAATGACGTCTTACAAAACCTTCTATTGCTGTATTTTCAATCCATTCTTTGACATTTACCGGATTACTAACCGGGCTTAAACCTGTGGAATCAATTGCAGTGATAAGTTTATTGAACACATCACAATGGCAGGTAGTAAGGCTTGGAGTAGTATGCTTTGCACTGTTAAACTTGTTCGTTTTTCCATACTCAGTCACCACATCATTATCAGTGGTACAGCTTCCCAGGCTCCATAGTTCATTACCATATTTAAAGCCATCAAGTGTGATACTGGCAATAAAATATAATTTTCCTCCTACATTTAATAAATTATTCACATCTGTGATATGAGTAGCATTGTCAACCATTGCTATGCCATTGCTGTCACTTTTCCATAATCTGACTCCATTTACGCCATCATCAGCTGTAAAATATAAAGTACCATTTACATTCACTAAATTAGTCGGAGATGATGAGTTCTCTAAAACATTGATGTCTTTCACTAATACTGTACCATCATCAGACCCATCACTTTTCCATAATTCTATTCCATTTGTTCCGTCATTAGCTGTGAAATATAAGACACCATTTACATTGGTTAAATAGTTCGGAGAGGAATCGCCCACAGGATTTACATCTTTTACTCTCACCGTGCCAATGTCAGAACCATCGCTTTTCCAGAGTTCTATTCCAATGTCTCCGTCGTTAGCTGTGAAATATAAGGTGCCATTTACATTAACCAGATTAGAAGGAGATGAACTGCTCGAAGTATTGATGTTTTTTACCAGAACAGTTCCGTTTGGTGTACCATCGCTTTTCCATAGTTCTATTCCATGGGTTTCGTCGTAGGCAGTAAAGTATAATGTACCATTTACATTAACCAGATTAGAGGGGGATGAACTACCGGAAGGGTTAATATCTTTTACCATCACTGTCCCCTCTTCGGTGCCATTACTTCTCCATAATTCGGTACCATTTGTACCATCATTGGCAGCAAAGTATAATACTTCACCGACATTTAAAAGATTATCTGGCAATGAGTTACCTGAAGGATTTATGTATTTTACAATGATAGTTCCTTGCTCTGTACCATCACTTTTCCATAATTCGCTCCTCCCTATACCATCGTATCCTTTGAAATATAAATTACCACCCATACTCGTCAGGTTATTCATGAAACTCATATTTGAGCCTTTTGACTCAAATATTGACATTGTACCCCCTAGCGAACCATCACTCTTCCATAAGTTGAAGCTACTAAACGCACCCGGCGCTGTAAAATATAATAGCCCGTTTACGTTCGTAAGACTATTAATGCTACCACCACCACTACTTATAAGGTCTATACTCTGAAGCATACTTGTTCCTGCATCTGTCCCATCTGTCTTCCATAGTTCACCTGAATTTGAAGTAAAATACAAGGTACCATTGACATTGGTCATTGACCCTAGTGAAGCAGTTCCATCGCCAGAGTGGATGTCTTTAACCAATGAAGTACCGGCTAATGTACCGTTAGTCTTCCATAATTCGCTTCCGGTTGAATTAGTATTGGCACCAAAGTATACAATGCCGTTTATCTTGGTCAGACCCTCAAAGTTGTCCTGATTATCAATGTCACTTATCGGAACTGTTCCACTCTCTGTTCCATCACTTTTCCAGAGCTCTTTACCGTTTGTTCCGTTCTCAGCCTGAAAATACAAGACTCCATCAAAATTAGTCAGGCTCATAATATTTGCGTCGCCGGAAATATTAATATCTTTCACCATAGATGTTCCGCCCTCAGTGCCATCACTTTTCCACAATTCTTTACCATGAACACCATCGTCGGCTATAAAGTAAAAAGCACCATTAAGTTCGGTGAACACTCCTGGAACAGAATTTCCTGTAGGATTAATATCTTTTACCAGTTCTGCGATAGTTCCATTGCTTTTCCATAATTCATACCCATTTACACCATCATTAGCAGCAAAATACAATGTACCATTCAGATTGAAGACATTATTAATAATTGAATTCACAGAATTATCATTAATGTCTTTTATCACAGTGGTTCCACCTGCTGTGCCATCACTTTTCCATAATTCATATCCATACATACCAGCATCAGCAATAAAATATAAAGTACCATTCAAATCAATCAGATTACTCGGGTTTGAACTTGCAATATCAGGTGCTATATCTGCTACTAATTCAGCCCCGTCAGCAGTGCCATCTGTTTTCCATAATTCTTTTCCATTAGTATAATCACCAGCCGCAAAATATATGGTTCCATTTATATTCAAAAATCCGCTCATAGGGAAAGCACTGCCTGTCTTCAATCGCACTGTGCCGTCATCAGTTCCATCACTTTTCCATAAGTCAATTCCTCCTGAATTGAAAGCCTGAAACAGCAAAGTTCCATTTACGTTCACAAAAGTGCTTGCATTTGAAACCTTTTCGGTAACTTTTGAAGTTTCCCCTGTTATACCATCAACTTTCCATAATCCTCCCATAGTCGTTCCATCAAAGGCACTGAAATACAGATTTCCGTTAATATTGGTCAGGTTGCTTATTTGTCCATCTCCTGACGGATTTATATCTTCTACCAGTACTGTTCCTGAGTCGGTTCCATCGCTCCTCCACAATTCAGTTCCATGAACCCCATCATCGGTAACGAAGTATAAAGTATTATTGACAACAATCAATTCCTCAGGGTTAGAATTACTATTCGGGTTGATGTTTTTCACTATTTTTGTTCCACCATCAGTTCCATTACTCTCCCATAGTTCAACGCCGTTTTCTCCATCATTGGCAAAAAAATACAACTTGTCGTTAAGTTTTACAAAATTGTATGGGCTCGAACTATTAGCCCCTGCGCTGATGTTTTTCACCATATATGGCAACTGATTGAGAGCAGACACTGTAACCTCACTGGTTGCCAGACGGCTACTCTCGCAGGCACCATTACGGCAACTTGCATAGAATGTAGTGGTATTTGCCGGGTAGTATTTAAATGGAGAAGCCTCTCCTATAAGCATACCATCTGTTGCCTGATTGTACCAGCGAAGTATACCTGTAGCACAGGTAGCGTTTAAAGTCACAACTCTACCATTGACAATAGTAGTGTTATCAGCTATAATCCCCGTTGGATTGCCGGGTATTGCATTAATTACAACCCGGCCTGCATTTACTTTATTGCTTAAACAACCATCGCTCAGGCAGGCCGCATAATAAGTTATATCACTTACAGGAATATGGGTTAACAAAGATGCGCTGCCAATAGAAGTTGTGCCATTAAGGTCAGTGTACCAACGCAAGCTCCCTGAGGAGCAGGTGGCTGCTAATGTTACTGACGCCCCGGCACAGATACTTATTTTATCTACTGATACGGCTGTTGGGTCAGGTATAATTCTCACAGTTACTTCATTTGTTGGTTCCCTGGCACTCAAATCAACTTCTCTTTCGCAGGCGGCATAATATCGGGAGGTTGAACTTACAGTGACTAACAACGGCGACCCTGTTCCTATAAGCAAACCATGTTCAGCCGCATTATACCACTTAACAGTTCCCACTTCGCAAGAGGCACTTAATAAAACATTTTCACCAACACAGACATCTGTCAGACTCACTGCTACACCTGTTGGATTGCCCAATACGATTCTTACTCTTACCTCTTCTGTAGCCACTCTGTTACTAGTCATGCTTTCACTTTCACAAGCAGCGTAATAAGTTGTGGTAGAAGTTGGGGCCACAGTCAAAGGTGAGCCTGTGCCTATAGCAGAGCCAGCAGAAGCCTGATTGTACCAGGTAACTGTGCCCTCTGCGCAAGTAGCAGCCAAGTTAACAGAAGAACCACTATCAATTAATGTCGCATCAACCCATACATTAGTTGGGTCAGTCAATGATGGTATCGCCACAGAATTCTCTTTCCGGTTTTTGCTTTCTGTTTCATGACGCAAAATAGGATTTCTGAGTTGTTTTGACTCCGTTCTGACAACTTTTTTCAGTGGCTTATTTTGTCTGGAGCTTATAGAAGATTGAGCCAAGCTAAGCGTACTAATCAGACAGCAAATAGAGAAAAACACCGTATTCTTAAAGGTAAAGGTCTGTGTCATCCATAAATGAGGTTAAATCTTTAGCGAATGTATGATAATCGCTTTATGTTATTCAGCAGTTTGTCAGGTTATGCCTAGTAAAAGCATTTCATTTTAACGGCAAATTTCATACCACTATATGCACTGCATTTCTTTATATTTTGGTCGACAAAAATAACAATTTTGTCTTTATTTTTTTGAGTATTTTACCGATTGACCCAAAATTAATCAGCAAAGATTTTCGTTGGCCAAACGGGTGGTTCGCGCCGCAAAGGCTCGTCCAGAAATGGACGAAATTTGTCCGTTTCTGGACAAGTTTTTACTACCTAAAAATCTAAAATCAGCCATTCTGAGGGTTGTGAGGCGTTTTTTAATTCTGGCATTCTATTTGTTTTCTATTATTATAACAAATCATTAATAACCTGAGAATTTATGAAAAGAACCTTTTTAGGAGAGTTTGAAGAAGTAGTATTACTGGTGATAGCAGGCTGTACGGAAGAAGCCTATGGGGTAACTATCTGGGAGCGGTTACAACAGCAAACCGGACGTGCTATTACAATGAGCGCTGTGCATGCTACTCTTTACCGCCTGGAAGAGAAAGGCTATCTGGCATCTGAGTTAGGCGGTGCAACAGCCGAGCGCGGTGGCCGACGTAAACGTTTCTTCGCCCTTACCGCAACAGGAAGTAAAGCATTACTTGAAATACAGGAAATGCGGGCAAATCTCTGGCAGGAGATTCCGGCTGGTAAACTGCAGGTGATTATTAAATAAATATGAAAAAGCTATTATGACTAACAATAAACTTCCAACCCCGCCCCGCTGGCCTGACCGCCTGTTAGAATGGTTTCTGTCACCCGACATGAAAGAAGATGTCCAGGGAGATTTACATGAATTCTATCAGAAACGCATTACCCAAGTGAGCAAACGCCAGGCCGATAAAGATTATTGGCGCGCAGCACTACAGTACCTGACACCTTATTTTTTCAGCAATCAATCATCTAATCATAATTCAACTATATCCCTCTCGCCTATTATGCTTCGTAACTATTTGAAAATCGCCTGGCGTAACCTGATGCTTCGCAAGGCTTACACGGCTATTAATATACTTGGGCTTGCTATTGGTCTGGCCTCCTGCCTGCTCATTGTGTTGTTTATTCAACATGAGTTAAGCTATGATAAATATCACGCAAAAGCTGACCGAACTTTCAGAATGACTATTAGTGGTGCACTTGGGGGGAAAGAGATAAAATCTGCTCATGCAAGTGTTCCAGCCGGGCCGGCCTTAGCTCGGGAAATCCCTGGGGTTGAGGCTTTCACCCGATTGTATCATGATGGAACATTCATTGTAAAAAATGCTACCGAGAGCTTTAAAGAAGAGCGCGTTGTTTTTCCGGACTCTAATTTATTTGAGGTATTCTCTGTTCCGTTGTTGAAAGGCAACCCGAAAACAGTTCTGAGAGAACCTAATACGATGGTGATTACAGAAACCATTGCCACCAAATATTTCGGAGACAGCGACCCTATCGGCAAAACCCTGACATTAGGCGAAAAGGATGTTTACCGGATAACAGGTGTATGTAAAGATGTGCCATCCAATACGCATTTTCATTATAATATATTTGCTTCTATTAACGGTATAAAATTGCGTGAAAAATGGCTGGCCAGTGGCGCTTATACATACATAGTACTTCGTGATGGCTACTCACTGGAAAAACTGAATGCAGCTATGCCTGCCATTGTGGATAAGTATGTAGCTCCTGAAATTCAGGAATTTTTAGGCATTACTTTGGCTGAATTCAAGAAAAGAGGCGATGCCTTTGGCTTTGAATTTCAACCCATCAAAGACATTCATTTGACTTCTCATCTGGATGGTGAAATTGAAGCCAATAGTGATACGAAGTATGTATATATCTTCTCGGCTATTGCTTTGTTTATTCTGCTAATTGCTTGTATTAACTTTATGAACCTATCTACGGCTAGTTCTGCCAATCGGGCTAAAGAGGTGGGTGTGCGCAAAGTACTAGGTTCTTTGCAAGGCCAACTAATAGGGCAGTTTTTGAGCGAGTCGGTATTGATTACTTTCATGGCCTTATCGGTTGCTTTAGTAATAGTAGCTATAGCGTTACCTTACTTTAACGACCTATCAGGGAAATCATTTGAGGTGAGTGTCTTAATAAAGGGTATGATGATTCCTTTTATTTTAACGGCCTGCCTGTTTATTGGGTTATTGGCCGGAAGCTATCCTGCTTTTTTCCTGTCAGCATTCAAACCTGTAAGTGTGCTAAAAGGGAAAATCAATGCCGGATTCAAGAGCAGTTGGCTGCGTAGTACCTTGGTTACCACTCAGTTTGTGGTTTCTATCGGCATGATTATAAGCACGATGGTTGTGTATCGGCAATTAAATTATATTCAGAATAAAAAAGTAGGTTTTGATAAAGAGCAGATATTGGTTCTGCATGATACCTATGTGCTTGGCCAACAACTGAATACTTTAAAAAACGAAATCAAACAATTATCGCAGGTTGCCAATGCCACTATGGCGGGGTATATTCCTGCAGGAGCTTCGAATGGTGCTGCAGATGGATTTGAATTGGCCAATGGTTCAGACCACCCGATTACCTATCGCGACCAAACCTATTACATAGATGATGATTACCTACCTACTTTAGGTATTGGGCTGGCGGCAGGACGCAACTTTTCAAGAAATGTACGATCCGATACCGCCGCTATCTTGATTAATGAAGCTGCTGCTAAAGAATTTGGTTTCAGGAATCCTATCGGGCAGCGGCTGACAAGTGTGGGTGATTCACCGGCAAGCAAACGAACTTTTACAATAATTGGCGTGGTAAAAGATTTCCATTTTGAATCTATTCATAACCGCATTGCTCCATTGGTCATGTATTATGGCGCTGATACCTATCAGATGGCAATTCGAGTTCGTACCAGCGATATACCAGGTTTACTGGATATACTAGAGCAAAAATGGAAATCGCATACTGATAATCCATTTTCTTATTCATTTTTAAATGATAGGTTTAATAAAACCTATCAGTCAGAGCAACGTACCGGACAATTGTTCAGTGTTTTTGCATCGCTTACCATCATTATTTCTTGTCTGGGTTTATTTGGGTTAGCCATGTTTACCGCCCAACAACGCACCAAAGAAATCGGTGTCCGCAAAGTGTTAGGAGCCTCAGTTATGAGTATTATTGTATTGATGTCGAAAGATTTCATCCGTCTAATTCTCATTGCCATTCTGATAGTAAGTCCAATAGCCTGGTACATCATGAACCAATGGCTGCAGGATTTTGCTTACCGCGTTGAGCTTAGCTGGTGGATATTTGCTGTTGCGGGACTACTGGCAATAATCGTAGCGCTACTGACCGTAAGTTTCCAAAGCATCAAAGCTGCGCTGATGAATCCTATCAAAAGTTTGAAAAGCGAGTAGCAGAAGGCATGGAGCATGGGGCAGAGGGTTGGAGCTTTTTGATATGCTTATTCGCTCAACTACTTGTATATCAAAAAGCTCTTTACCTTCTACCCTATGCTCTGCTCTAAGCCCTATGCTATTCGCTTCGCAAACTCTTCACTGGGTTAACTACTGCTGCTCTGATGGCTTTAAAGCTGACTGTCAATAAGGCAATACCAATGGCTAATATGCCTGATAAGGCAAAAATCCACCATTCTACGTCGGTTTTATAGGCGAAATCTGCGAGCCATTGGTTCATCAGAAACCAGGCGAGCGGCGAAGCAATGATGATGGCCAGTACAACTAATTGCAGAAAATCCTTTGATAATAAGTTGACTATATTGGTAACAGTTGCGCCTAAAACTTTACGGATGCCTATTTCTTTGGTGCGTTGCTCGGCTGTAAAGGTAACCAGACCAAATAATCCCAGACATGAAACGAAAATAGCCAGCGCAGAGAAATAAAACACTACCTTACCTGTGCGTTGCTCGGTGCGATACTGGTTTTCTAAAGACTGATCGACAAATTCATAATATGGAGGCATAATGCTTTTATATTTCTTATAAACCTGTTCTAAAGCCGCAATTGCTTCATGATTGAGATTCGGACGTGTCTTGATTAAGAAATTATTATAGTTATATGGCCCAACCGGCCAGTAACGTAGCAAAAATGGTTCTATAGCAGCCGTAAGCGGACGGAAGTGAAAATCTTTAACTACACCGATTACCTTTCCTTTCTTTTGCCAGAAAGTAATTGTTTTGCCTAAAGCCTGTTCGGGTGTCCAGTGCATTCGTTTGGCGGCAGTTTCATTAATTACATAGGCTTCGGCTGTATCACTTGTAATTTTTGGGTCGAAATTTCTTCCGGCAATCAGTTTCATTCCAGTTGTTTTCAAAAATTGAGGATCGGCATTGGCATGTGTAATTACCATCCCCTCTCCTGGTGCTTGTCCTTCCCACGAAAAATCATAGGTTGAATTGTTCATATCTACCAGATTCCCTGTGGTTAGGGTTACCTGAGCAATGCTACTTTGTTGTTCTAAATCAGCTTTCATCATCTCTATTTTATTATGCAGTTCAGGTCGGATCCAGGTTGATAGTAATTGTGATTGATCAAAGCCCAGGTTTTGATTCTGCATAAATGTCAGTTGCTTGTATATCACAATAGCACCAGTTACCAGGACGACAGACATTGTAAACTGGCTGACTACTAAGGTTCGACGGAAAAGTTGTCCTGACTGTATATTAAATACGCCTTTTAGCACTTTTATGGGTTGGAAACCGGATAGGTAAAAGGCAGGATATATACCAGCCAGAAAACTTATTAATAAAGTAAAGCCCATAATCACCAACCAGAGCAAAGGTTCAGTAAATGGTATTATTAATGATTTGGCGGCTATTTCATTCAGTAAAGGCAGAAACAGAATCAATAGGCCAATAGAGAAGATAACCGCTAATAACGTTAATAATAATGATTCGCCTAAAAATTGCACAACCAACTGTAAACGTACTGCACCTATGGCTTTCCGAACCCCTACTTCCTGTGCCCGTTTCATAGCCCTTGCTGTTGACAGGTTCATGAAATTGAAAAGGGCAATAAGCAATACAATACTTCCGACGGCTACGAAAACCCAGATGTATAAGCGACTTCCTTTCGTCTGCCAGTCGGTTTGAAAACTAAAAGCCGGATTCAGATAAATATCTGACATGGGTTGTAGACTAATAGTAGGTTTGTCGAAAGGTCGGTATTTAGCCATAAAGCCAAATAGCTTTTTATTGAGGCTTACTATATCTGTATTAGGTTGTAGTAAAAGATAATTATAATGGCTATCATTATTCCATTTATACTGGTCTTTGTCGTTCTCTGTCAAAAGGTAAGAAAACAGGATATCAAATTGAATATGTGAATTATGTGGAGGGTTCTGGGCGATTCCGGTTAGCGTAAAGGTTTTGTCTTTGAATTGAAATGGCTGACCTAATATATTGGTTGAATGTTTCCATTGACTCCCAAAGAATCGCTCGGCCGTGCTTTCAGTAATAATAATTTCATTGGGGTTCAATAAAGCCTGATTTACGTTACCCCGGAGTAAAGGGAAATTAAACATATTGAAAAATGAATGGTCGACACCCAGCATATCTATGTCTTCAATGATAGTAGAATCGTGTTTTAATATGCCCCAATACCGGTCAAAGCGACAATATTGTTTGATTTCGGCAAATTCAGCTTTTAAGGCGGGAGCCAACGGACCTGGTGATGAGGCCACATCATACAAGGTACCTGCCTGGTTCTGTTTTTCTACTACCCTATACAGGTTCGGAGCATTGGTATGAAAACGGTCAAAGCTGAATTCATCGTATACATACAGGCAGATAGCCAGGCAGCAGGCCATGCCTACGGCCAGTCCGCTGATATTGATAAACGAATAAACCTTGTTTTTAATGAGGTTACGAAAGGCGATTTTGAAATAGTTGCGTAACATATCAGGGTGAAGAATAAAGGATGATGAATAATAAGTAATAGTTTCATAAGTATCTGCTTTTCGTCGCCATAGGCGTGGGTGAAGCAGTAAAAGTATATCAATCAGATACAATAATCTGGCGATGGCATAGCCATAACGCTGCCCGTGTTTATAGAAGCGTTCGTCTAAATCACCTAGCAATTCTTCTCTGAGATGTGGGGCGGCAATGCAACTGAATAGTTTTTCTGCCCAGCGGTAAGGGCGGGGAGAATTTTTCATGACATAGCCCCTCCGAAGGCTACTTTAGGAATACCGGCCCATAAATCATTCCGAATCTGGCGGGCTTCCTGCAAGGCTTGTTCTCCCGAGGTAGTAACCGTAAACAATCGTTTCCTGCGCCCTCCCCTTTCGGCCAGTGCTTCTCCGAAACGGGATGCTACAAGTCCCTTTTCTTCCAGCCTTTGCATAGTTCGGTGCACGGCTCCCAGGCTCATAGGGCGCTGCAACCGCTTGGATAATTCTTCAACTACTGCCACGCTATAGGCATCGTCGTACAGCAGAGCAATAGTCAGTAATACTAATTCTTCAAACTCGCCTAATTGGTCTCCTTTCATAATTCTGATGGGTCTAATTTATATCCTCCACATTTGTATAGCAAATACTATTCCATGTGCCAAAACTGCTTATTCTGGTTAAATTCGGGCTATTTAGTAGAGTTCATTGTCCGAAATCGGACGGTTGGATGTACGTTGGTGGACGATGAAGATGTATAACGATTTTAAAAATCGTTAGTAAGAAGATTGAATTTAAACTGTAGATAAGTTTATTCTTTTACGATTTTTAGCACATAAGCCTTACTCCCATCAAGCAACTGAATAAGATAAATTCCTTGTGGCAAGGATTTCATATTAATTCCTTCCTGAGATGATAGATTGCCCTGCATTAGCAAGTGTCCTCTGGTATTGATTAGTTTATAGGGCAAAGATTTATCGGTATTGATGTATAGCTGGTCTTGTGCGGGATTGGGGTAGATAACAGGTTCCTCTACAACAGGTTCGTTGGCTAATGGAGCTTGTGGCTCTATAGCTATCGCCTTTGGTTTCGACATCTTCCAGACTTGCCAGCCGTGAGTATAGGTGAAACCGTAGAGATATATCTGGCTTCTGAATTCAAATAGCGCTTTAGCCTCAATCCCTTCATTCCCTTTTACTATTTCAGGATATGCCACTAGTGAATCTATTCCTAATTGATATAGTTCATACCCCTTTTCTGGTGTTTTGAAGGTAGCAAATATTTGATCGTTGGCGTGAAAAAGATGGCTCGGGGAAATTTGCGACAAAGGATATGCTTTTATAAACCGGATTCCATTAAAGTGCCAGTACCACATGCTGTTTTCAGTATCTGCTGAGACTAATCCTGTAGCAGCTTTAGCAGGAATCCATTGTAGTTGTCCGTCAAAATAATTCAATTGTTTTTCGCCAAGCGTCCAATATGCCCATTTACCTATTGAATTATTTTCGTATATAGAGGTTAGGAAATATCCACTTTCGCGCATGATTGAACTCCTGATAAAATCAGCATCATATGATTGGTTCTTAATTATTACTGAAGTTTTATCAGAATCAAAATTATAATATACAACGTCTTTCTGCCCGAGAAATAAAATACCATTACCAAAAGCCAACATACCTTGTGAGACCTTAAAACCAATTTTAAAAACCTGCAAACGACTTCCTTTGATAAATAAAGCCTGGTTATTGTTTAATAATACCAATGTATTTTTGATATAAAGCGTAGCTTCATAAAATCCTATATGTTTATCTATCTCAAGTTTACCGGATACCATATCTAAAACAGAAAAAACGAATAAATCATTTGCCCTTTGGTTGAATATCAGCTTGTCTTCAACGATGGTATAATAATACATATTCTGATTCAAAAATTTCAGAGGTCTGGCGTTAGCATCAACTGTAAATAAGCCAAATTTATCTATACCGGTACCAATAGTTTTTGAATAAAAAATACGGTTTTTATATACATTTAAATCTCTAATATTTCTGTCTATTAGTCTTGCTTCTATTCCTTCGACCTTATATAATTCTTTAATCCAGTTGTTTTTTTTATATACAGTGGCATATACATAGGTTTCGGTTTTAGTCTGGTAAATTTCCATGCTATTAGATACAGGGAAGTCAATAAGTCTGGCATTTCCATTATCAATCACCAGTAACTTTAGCTCATTGTGGGTGTTTCTCAGCTCGAATACAACGGATTTCTCATTAACTCTGGTTAGCCAGGGATTAACATTCAGCACTTCAGTAGATTTATATATTTTTTGTGTACCTGCTTCCGTTCCATCAGACTCATAAAATACCTTCTGGTTTTGCGGTGAGTTCAGGTAAAAATAAAATTTACCATTGGCCCCCATAGCCCAGTTATTTATATAATTAGCATATCCGGAATCACTCAATATCATTGTTGCCTCATTCTTTTCACCTTTACTCGCCCAGATTTCCCTTTTCCCGGTTAAAGGACTGGTTAAAAGGTATATTATTTTATCACCCAATATTCTATAGCTAAAGTCAGTCGGGTATGTTGGGTCAAATATCTTTCTGGTGGGAAATAAAGATGTTTTAAGCCCATTGGTAACCGTATAAATATTGTCTTTTATATACAGTGTGTTGTGGTTAATTGAAATCAGGGTATCTTTTAACTGCGGATTCTCGTATGGATAATCTTTTAGATTTGTTACGGTGTCTTTTGAAAAACTGTAAGTAATTTTTCTGTTTATATTATTATCGATAGTAAAAACACTCGTATCAGTTTTACAGCTGTTGATTGTTACAGGGCTATCCAAAAGGTATGCGACCAGATTTTTACTGCGTTTCATATATCCGCTTTTCAGATTGTACACATGGAGATTAAAAGAGAGATTGCTGATAGTGCTGGCTGCTGAGTTAAAAACAAGTTCATCACCGATAATGCGGAAATTCCGATACAGTATGAAAGGGCTGTAATCTTCAGGCTTTTTATTTAATTGACTTTCAATAGGCACTGTCCATTTTTTCTTAAGCGTATGATTGTTCTGTAAGGCAAATATTTCGAGTTTTTCTGACTGTTTGAGAAAATATACCTGCCCTAGCGTATCACGAACTACCATTGGTAATTCAGAATTGTCACCCCAGTCAATGAAAGGCAAAGTCTCGTTACTATTACTGGGCTTAACTATTAGTTTTCTTCCATTACCTGTAAAGAAAAAATAGAAGTCGTAGCCATCTATAGCGTAGTATCTGAAAGTACCAATAAACATTTTACTATTATTGGCAACCAATAGATTTTTTGTAAGTTGGCCATACTTATTCAGTTTGTACAACTCAATGTTTCCGCTCTGATAATCGGTACGGGTATAATGCAAAGTGGAATCAATAATTTGAAAATCTAATACATTATCTGCCAGATGGGTGATGGTATTATCGGCATTCAGCCATATTAAATTAGCATACAGCGGCTTACCGGGGTAATAAGGGGAATAACTCCCTTTATTGGTAAAATAGAGCAGTAACTTACCATTGAAGTTATGATAAGAGTAGAGGGAATCTGGTCGTGATAATACCTTTTCCAGAAAATCGCCTTTCGTGCGGTAGAGATATGAACCAGAATATTTTAAATATAAATAGCCATACGCTTTAGCTGTATACGGATATGCCTCTACGGCATTGTCTTCCTCATCTTTGAGCAAATGTGTATTTTCAGGTTTACCGTCGGTTATCCATAATTTATGCCCATCAATTTCTGGTCGGTTTATTGTAAAAACCAGTTTTCCATTAATTGTGTCTACTTTTTGAGCTTTATTCGGAGTTTCAAAACCTCTGTTCTCAAATTTGGATACCTGCTGTTGTGCCACAGCCGTATATCCCAATAACCAGCAAGCAAAAGTCAACAGTCTTTTCATGGTTTAATTTTATTTATTGGCATGACTTCAAGATGGCCTGATTGGTTGTATTTGTAGTTCGATTTTTCAAATATTGACCTCCGGGTTTATTATATCAAAATAATTCCTTTTCTTCGTCATACTATTTAACCTGAATACGAATGAAATTAATTAAGCTCCTTTGTCTATTTACTCTCTTGAGTGCCGGAACCTCATGGGCTCAAAAATTTAGTCCTCGCCCTGTTAATACTTATAGAAACCCTGTCATTGCAGGAGATTTTGCCGACCCATCGGTAATTCGCGTAGGTGATACCTATTATGCTGCCGGAACATCGTCAGAATGGGGGCCTGCTTATCCGATTTACTCATCAAAAAACCTGGTTGACTGGGAATATGTGGGTCCTGTATTCGCTGAATTACCCGAATGGACTATGGGAAGTTTCTGGGCTCCGGAGTTATTCTACCGTAATGGTACTTACTATTGCTATTATACTGCACGCAGAAAATCGGACAAGCATTCTTATATCGGTGTAGCCACTACCAAAGATCTGAAAAAAGGTTTTACAGACCATGGCGTAATTATTGAATGGACAAGCGAGGCCATTGATGCCTTTGTGATAGAAGATAAAGGAAAATTGTATATTACCTGGAAAGCCTACGGACTTGATAAAGGTAAAACCATAGAGTTATTGGGTGCGGAGCTATCGGCCGATGGATTAAAGGTTATAAGCAAAGAGTTTAATCTCATTACGGCTAACAAAGAAGATTGGGAAGCAGGCGGTGCAGAAGGACAAGCCATTTTTAAAAGAGGCAATTACTGGTATATGCTCTATTCGGGTAATTCATGTTGTGGAAGCAGATGCAACTATATGGTAGGCGTGGCTAGAGCCGAAAAGATACAAGGCCCTTGGGTAAAGTATTCGGGCAATCCGATATTGGTGGGCGATGATGTCTGGAAATGTCCGGGACATGGTACGGTTGTTACGACGCCTGATAATCGTTATTTCTTTTTGCATCATGCCTATAGTGGCACCGATTTTACTTTTGTGGGCAGACAGGCCGTATTGAGCGAACTCGTATGGGATGAAGCCACCAAATGGCCTGTTTTCAGATATGGTAAAACTACTCCACAGCAAGCCGAATCTCCGTCTGGTACCAGTACCCCTTATAACTCTAGCTTTGCAGTCAATTTTGCTCAACCTATGCCAAATTTACGCTGGATACATGATGTACATTACTCTAAACCAATTTATACGGTACAGAACGGCGCATTGCAGATTGAGAATACCAACCTGACTGAAACAGGGAATTTTATAGGTTTCAATATCAAAAAAGGTAGTTATACTTTTTCGGCAGAGGTAAGCCCGAAAGAAGACATTATGCAGAATATTGTTGTTTATGGTGATGCTAAAAATGCCATTGGTTATGGTGTGCGAGGGTCTAGAGTAGAATTATGGCGCATAAAAGATGGTGCGCATGAAGTGGTAAAAACACAGGAGATTCAGGCAAATAAGGATGTTAAGCTAAAGTTACAAAGCTATAATGGCCGTTTCTATGAGTTCAGCTATGAACAGAAAGGAGAAAAGGCTGATGCGGCCAATAAAGTTGCCCAACTGGATAATTTATGGCTGCCCCGTTGGGACAGAGCGGCCAGAGTGGGATTGAATGTATCGGGTAAGGCGGCTGGAAAAAGTGAGATAAAGGCTGTGGAGATGAAGTATGAGTAATAGTATATATAAAATTGTGAAACATTGCCGCAATGGAATTGTGTTATTTGTGTACATAGTGGCAGTAAAATCTTAGTCGCAATGTGCACAGTTTAGATACAATTCCATGGCGGCAATATTTCATAATGAAAAAACGTTTTCCTTTCTACTTGTTCCTTTAACCGTTCTCCAACAATTTAAGGATCAATTCTGACTGCAAAAATATCACGGAAGCCTTTGGAAGCTCTGGATAAATTGCCAATCTTTATAATGCCATCCTGATAAATGCCTCCTACATGAATACCATTATTGGGGTCAAGTGTGATAACACTCCCGGTATTATAACCTTCACCTCTTATGTCAGTTACCCATTGCAGGTCTAAATTCTTATTATATTTGGCAATAAAAGTTTTGCTAAAATTTTCGTGTATAATAAATCTTTTATCGCCTAAGTCCCCATAGCGATAGCCTGTTATATATATATTGCCGTCATTATCTACAGCTACAGCATTAGGGCCAACCTTGCTTTTCACATAGTAAAAATTTTGTAAATAACCAGTACTATCATATTTCACTATGGTTAACATATCATCAAACTCCGAATTGGTGTAGGAAAGCAAACCAACTTTGATTGTATACTTGAAAGTACCTACTATATAAACATTACCTGAGGCATCTGTTCCTATGCCTTTGCTGTAACACCTTCCATCATTTCCGGGATTTTCATTCAGTGCCTGTACCCAGAGCCATTCGCCCGTCGCGGGGTTACATTTAGCCGTAATTGTATTATTGTTAAGAGTATATTCGCCCTGATTTGAAATATGTTTAACAATTGTGCCGAAAGTAACTGTTAGCCCGCCGTAACCGGTAACATATACACCGTTGTTATCCACGGCCAGTCCAGTTAACACCTCATATTCAGAACCACCACCGGAATTTGCCCACAAAAAATTACCATCATTTGTATGTTTGGCTAAAAAAAAATCAGCCCTGCCTCTGGAAGTCAGTTTAGTACTACCGTAATCTAACTCTCCGGAGAAACCACCAGCAATGAATACATTCCCTGCATTATCTAATTTGATCTTATCCCCATAAATACTTGGATGTTTTGCCAGCATTTTGGCCCAAAGCAATACGCCATCTTTATTATACTTGGCTAAAAACAGGCCAGGGTCAGGTAAGGACTGGAGCATACTAAAATACATAGACCCAAATGAAGTGCCACATACATATATATTACCCTGATTATCTACTGTTATGCTGCCCCCCCCATCAGTACCCGGACCTCCTATTCCCTGAGCCCATTGCACTTCGCCATTCCTATCATACTTAGCGATATAGATATCGGTTCCTCCTCTAGAAAGTAGTTGAACGGGCCCGAAATTTATACTACTTTCAAAACCTCCTATCATATAAGTAAAATTTTTATCGGCAGCTATACCTTTGATATAGTCTTCGCCTGCTTCTCCTGTGGCCATTATCGGTACTGTTTTACCAGGCTCATTTTCGGGGTTTGTGCGTTTCCATTTGCCATCAAAAACCCGTAGGCAATCGTAGGTGGTATCATACACCTGATCACCTTTTTGTGGCGATTGTATAGCCAACATAGCTTCGTAGCTAAGCCGTTGGTAACCACCTGCCATAGCTGGGGTAATGCCATTAGGGGTGATGGTTACATTCTGGCCGTATGCCTGTGTGAAGAGAATGCTGGCAAAACAAAGGCAAAGCAGTTTTCTGATACATGCAGAAACATACTTGCCTTTATCCATCGGAGACAATTGAGTGGATAGGAATAGAAATTCAGGTCGCATAGACTTACTAAGGTTTTAATATTTTACTGACAACACTGCGTTGTGTTATCGGGCAGTAAAACTGGCAGAATACCCCTGAAACACCAAAAAAAGGGGTTGGACAAAAATGGGACATTTGGAAGATTGTCGATTTTCGATTGCGGATTGTCGAATGAAGACACATACTTGACTGATTTTAGTCAATCACAGCACCATTTAACTTCCTTTTCTAAATTCGACAATCTGCGCTGTGCGATGGATCGTTGACACTTGACAATACAAATCACTTGCCTAATAATTTTCTTTTTACCACAATCTCAATCACCTGCTCGCGCATGTTGCGGCTGATGGAGATGAGGTGGTTTTGAATGATGATGTCGTTGTTTTGACAGTGCAAATAAAGTTAATCAATTAGAAAACTTATGGCTTCCCGCTGCGAAAGAGGAGTAAGAGTCGGGTTGAAAGTATCCGGTAAAACCTCAGGCAAAGGGAAGATTAATGCTGTGAAGATGAAATATGAGTAAGATAAATAAAATTATGAAACATTGCCACTATGTACTCAAAGTACACAATTCCATTGCGGCAATGTTTCATAATGAAAAAACGTTTTCCTTTCTACTTGTTCCTTTAACCGTTCTCCAACAATTTAAGGATCAATTCTGACTGCAAAAATATCAAAGAAGCCTTTGGAAGCTCTGGATAAATTGTCAATCTTTATACTGCCATCCTGATAAATGCCCCCTACATGAATACCATTATTGGGGTCAAGTGCAATAACACTTCCGGTATTATAACCTTGACCTCTTATTTCAGTTACCCATTGCAGGTTTGAATTCTTATTATATTTGGCAATAAAGGTTTTGCTAAAATTATCGTAAGCAATAAATGTTTTATCGCCTAAAACTCCATCCGGGCTACGAGAACCTATAATATAAATATTGCCGTCATTATCTACAGTTGCAGCACTAGGGTAAACCTTGCTATTGACATAGTAAAAATTTTGTAAATAACCGGTACTATCATATTTCAATATGGTTAATATACGATAAAAATTCTGACTGGTGTAGGTAAACAAACCAACTTTGATTGTACCAGTAAAAGTACCTACCGAATAAACATTACCAGAGGTATCCGTCCCTACGCCACAGAGATAAATGCTTGTGTCAGTGTTGGGATCTTCATTAAGGCCCTGTACCCATCGCCATTCTCCATTAGTAGGGTTAAACTTAACCGTAATTCCGTTAAGGTCTGAAGAAGAGCTTTTAGTCAGATTTTTAACGATTGCGCCAAACGTAACTATACCATAACCAAAGCCAGTAAGATATGCTCCGTTGTTATCAACAGTGAACCCATAGAGGCGTTCGTTACCGGGTCCGCCACCGGAATTTGCCCACAAAAAATTACCATCATTTGTGTGTTTGGCAATAAAAATATCTTCATTGCCTCTGGAAGTCAGTTTAGTATTACCGAAATCTAAATCTCCGTAGAAAGTACCAGCAATAAATACATTCCCTGCATTATCTAATTTAATCTTAGGCGATATATTATATGGATTTTTTGCCAGCATTTTGGCCCAAAGCAATACGCCATCTTTATTATACTTGGCTAAAAACAGGCCAAGGTCAGGTAAGGACTGGAGCATACTAAAATACATAGACCCAGATGAAGTGCCACATACATATATATTACCCTGATTATCTATTGCAATATTGCTACTCCCTTCAGAATTTGGACCTCCTATTCCCTGTGCCCATTGCACTTCGCCATTCCTATCATACTTAGCGATATAGATATCGGTTCCTCCTCTAGAAAGTAGTTGAACGGGCCCGAAATTTATACTATTTTCAAAACCTCCTATCATATAAGTAAAATTTTTATCGGCAGCTATGCCTCTGATATAGTCTTCGCCTGCTTCTCCTGCGGCCATTATCGGTACTGTTTTACCAGGCTCATTTTCGGGGTTTGTGCGTTTCCATTTGCCATCAAAAACCCGTAGGCAATCGTAGGTGGTATCATAGACCAGATCACCTTTTTGTGGCGATTGTATAGCCAACATAGCTTCGTAGCTAAGCCGTTGGTAACCGCCTGCCATAGCCGGGGTAATGCCATTAGGGGTGATGGTTACATTCTGGCCATTTACCTGTGTGAAGAGAATGCTGGCAAAACAAAGGCAAAGCAGTTTTCTGATACATGCAGAATCAGACTTGCCTTTAGCCATAGAGGGTAATTGAGTGGATAGGAATAGAAATTCAGGTCGCATAGACTTACTAAGGTTTTAATATTTTACTGACAACACTGCGTTGTGTTATCGGGCAGTAAAACTGGCAGAATACCCGTGAAACACCAAAAAAAGGGGTTGGACAAAAATGGGACATTTGGAAGATTGTCGATTTTCGGTTGCGGATTGTCGAATGAAGACACATACTTGACTGATTTTAGTCAATCACAGCACCATTTAACGTCCTTTTCTAAATTCGACAATCTGCGATGTGCGATGGATGCCTGTATATTCAAGAATTAAAATTTATATAGCTGATGGTATGTTTTGAGTTCTTATCTGCTATTGAATCATTTTTCAAATCTCCGCTTATCAATTCATGTTCGCCGACTTTAGTGCCTTTTCTGCCAGAATTACATTGCAGGAAAAATACCGACTATTTAAGAAGTAGCTTTGGTTCATTATCCATCATAATTCTATTAAGTAATGAAATTAATTATCCACTTTGCATTTACCATTTTTCTATTTTCCAGCCAACTTTTTGCTCAAAGTGTTACTATAAGTCCCTCAGGTACATCGGCTTTGATTGATGCTAAAAGTACAACCGGAGGCACTACACTTCCCAACATGAACATGTCTCAACGAGGGGCTTTAACTCCTAAGCCCGGTTTACAGGTCTTTTGCAACAATTGTTCACCCGTAGGGCCATATGTCTATGATGGCACACAATGGAAAGCTATGTTTAATATAGCCAACGGAAACACGACTATTTATTCGGTTGGGCAACAGGCACAGGGAGGAACTGTTATCTGGGTTGATGACTCAGGTCAGCATGGATTGGTGGCTGCGCCTGAAGATGTTCCAGTTGTAAATTTTGGGTTTCCATACGGCAACAAAGGTATAAAGTGGGGGAATATGCTTTATAAGGCAGAGGATGTTAATCAAAATGAGCCTCTCCATGTTGGTGCGATGGGTCCGGGGGTTTATGATGGCGAAAAAAATACGGATGTGATTGTTAATAAACTTGGCTGGGACTCTTATGCAGCTTTTCTATGCCGTCAGATGAATTTTAATAGATATGGTGGCTGGTACTTACCTTCTCTGGCAGAGCTTTTACTTATTTATGAAAATAAAAATATTTTAACCGGCTTATCAAAAACTGTAAAATTGGATGCCTATTACTGGTCTTCCAATGAGGGCTCACAGACTGAAGCTGTTATGGTAAATCTTGTAGATGGCGAAGTTAGTAATTATAATAAATCTTCAACTTATCATACAGCAGGTGATTTTCCTTACTATGCTCACAGAGCCAGAGCCGTAAGAAGATTTTAAGGGAATTAAACCATCTGAAAAAACCAATGAAACATTGCCGTAATGCAGTTTTACTATTCGAGTGTAGTATGGCAGTGTTTTATCATTTAAAATACTTTCTGCATTCTATCCTCCAGAAAATTCAATAATTCTTTATCTACTCAACAACTTCCGTTTCACCACAATCTCTATTACCTGCTCGCGCATGGTGCGGCTGATAGGGATGAGGTGGGTTTGAATGGTGATGTCGTTGTTTTCGATACTGCCGATTTTGGCGATGGCCACCAGATAAGATTTGTGTACGCGCAGGAAACGATTGGGGTCGAGGTATTCTTCGACGGTTTTGAGGGGTAAGAGGGTCATGTATTTGCCTCGGGTGGTGAAGATAATAACGTAGTTTTGGAGGGCTTGTACAAAGAGTATTTCGTCAATCAATATCTTTTCATATTTACTTTCGCATTTGATAAACAGATAGTCAGGCTCGGTTTGCTGGGTCGGGTTTTCGGGTTTCTGGTTTTTGAGCCAGAAAAGTTCTTTGGCCTTATTGGTAGCTTTGAAAAAGCGATTGAAAGTGATGGGTTTCAGCAGATAGTCGACCACATCGAACTGAAAACCCTCAAGGGCATAATTGGGGTATGCGGTTGTGATGATTACCATAGGCAGATTTGCCTTGATTTTTAAAAATTCGAGCCCTGTCATGTGGGGCATCTGAATATCCAGAAAAATGAGGTCAATGCGTTCGTTTTCGAGTATTTTATTCAGTTCGATTGGATTTTCGGCAACAAAGGCGGGTTCGAGGTAGTCTATTACCTCAATGTATTTTGTTAAGCCCTCGCTTGCCAGCGGCTCATCGTCTACTATGACACACCTGAGTTTCATTTCAAATCTATGGCTAAATCTACTTTAAAGGTTTTGGCATCGGCGTCAATATGTAATTGATGCTGATGCGGATAAATGAGGTTTAAGCGTCGCCGGGCGTTCTTCAATCCTATTCCTGACGAGGGTGAGTTTGACTCCCCTCCCCGACTGTTTTCTATATGCATCTCCAATTGTTTATTGTCTTTTACGGCCAGACACATCCTGATAAAATTCTTCTGTGTTTTGCCTTTTGATACATGCTTGAATGTATTTTCGACGAACGGCAGCAGAATAAAAGGTGAAATACTCACGCCCTGCGCAGAGGCATGGTTGATTTCGAACTGCAATTCGGTCTGATTTTCGTTGAGTCGGAGAGATTCCAGTTCGATGAAATTCTCTAAAAAATGTAGCTCCTTGCTTAGGGGAATCTCCTGGTCGTTGCATTCGTATAATTGATACCGCAACATATCTGAAAACGACGCCAGCGACTCGGAAGCCAAATCGGGGTTTTTATGGATGAGTACAAAAATAGAGTTGATGGTATTAAACAGAAAATGCGGATTTATCTGTGATTTAAGGTATTTGAGTTCCGTTTCCAGATTGTCTTTTTCTAAATCCCGTCGTTTTTTCTCGGTTTCCAGCCAGTTTTTGCCCAATTTTATACTCATGGCAAAAGTCATGCTTCCGACTGTTGAGGGAAAAGCATTGGTGCTAAAAATAAGCAGGTATTGGTCTGGCCGACGTCCGAATATCTGTTCAAAGGTCAAATCAGAGAAATAAGGAGCGAGATAATAACCACCCACAATAAAAGCCGAACAAACCAGAATAGTGAGAATTACCAAAGCAATGTAAGTTTTGTACTTGCCTACAAGCAAAAACCTGGGCATGAGGTAATACAGGTTAAAATAAGCGGCTAAGGCCTGAAAAATGATATAACCATAGAATTTAACAGGAAAGGCCCCTAGAAAAAGATAAGCATAGGCATCGCTCAGATTACCGATGTTAATCCACATCCATAATAAATGATAGCCTATCCAGAAAACAATATGGTGAAGTTTATATCGAAAAAACCAGTTTTGCATCAAATAAAGAAATAGCGACCAGGTTATCTAATACCGAAATATACCGCTAATCTCAATGGTTATCAAACCCTGCTTGACGTAAGGTAAGAAATAATTGATGAAATGCAGGGGAAAGTCTCTATATTTACATTGATTATTGAATCTATATATAAAATTGTCGTCGATGTCCCGGCAAAATCTTGCTTTTATACATCGACGATTTTTTTATTTGTATTTTCCCATAAAAAGCCTTAATATAGCCACTGCAAAGCATATTTTTAAACGGCTTTTAATCGCACCATTGAGGAATTGAAATTTTCCATGCGTTTTTTACAATAGCAGAAAAATTAACTTTTAATCGCACCATTGAGGAATTGAAATAAGCTGACAACCTTTTGTGTAACACTATGCGTTTGGCTTTTAATCGCACCATTGAGGAATTGAAATCAGGTTCAACCACGGGCTCAACCACAAGTTCAACAGCTTTTAATCGCACCATTGAGGAATTGAAATGGTTAAGCCCCCTTTGCGTATCGCTCCTGTCAGCACCTTTTAATCGCACCATTGAGGAATTGAAATTAGCAGAAGCATTAGGAATAACAGTAAAGGAGTTAACTTTTAATCGCACCATTGAGGAATTGAAATTTCTCGGCCACTGCTTCTGCTACATTCATTATAAACTTTTAATCGCACCATTGAGGAATTGAAATTCATAAATTTCTTTTCCATGTTTATCTAAAAGTCCAGCTTTTAATCGCACCATTGAGGAATTGAAATCCTGGAAATCAAACATCTTTTTCATCAACACATCACCTTTTAATCGCACCATTGAGGAATTGAAATTGCCGTTAAATTGTAAAGATGGCTAAACGGTACAGCCTTTTAATCGCACCATTGAGGAATTGAAATAAAAGCAAAAGGAAAAAAGAGTAGTAAACGGTCGACTTTTAATCGCACCATTGAGGAATTGAAATCCTGTACCCGTACCACCTGATTGAGCATTGTAGGCACTTTTAATCGCACCATTGAGGAATTGAAATGCACAAACCAATACCAAAGGCTTTAAAAAAGGCGACCTTTTAATCGCACCATTGAGGAATTGAAATTAGAATGACCGGAGTACCTGGCTTTACATTTCTTGCCTTTTAATCGCACCATTGAGGAATTGAAATATTATTAAAAACTACTCCTTCAAGGCTTCCAATTTCCTTTTAATCGCACCATTGAGGAATTGAAATATACAGGACGCAACCCCACAATAAAAAAAACACCCCCCTTTTAATCGCACCATTGAGGAATTGAAATTCAGAGCCGATACTAAAAGGCAGATATTGGAGGTAACTTTTAATCGCACCATTGAGGAATTGAAATTTTGCAGTATTAGCGTATAGGTATTATAGAAAGCATCTTTTAATCGCACCATTGAGGAATTGAAATACGGAGAATAATGGTAAAGGCTATAGTTATCAGATGCTTTTAATCGCACCATTGAGGAATTGAAATATAAAGATTTTATTGCCTCATCTATTTTGTTTAGAACTTTTAATCGCACCATTGAGGAATTGAAATCTAGAACTGGGCAATTACAAATAGCTCTAGCTAATACTTTTAATCGCACCATTGAGGAATTGAAATTTTTATAACAAAATACATTTCATTTAATACAGCTGCTTTTAATCGCACCATTGAGGAGTTGAAATTAATTGCTACCAGTTGAATCTATTACAAGGGTTTGACTTTTAATCGCACCATTGAGGAATTGAAATACTGAAAAACCCATTTGTGATGCTACTGAACCTGAACTTTTAATCGCACCATTGAGGAATTGAAATATGGTTTCGGTATTAATACACCAGAATTAGATGAAACTTTTAATCGCACCATTGAGGAATTGAAATTCTACTCAGGATCCTTTTCCTCTGTTAGCGTTTCCGCTTTTAATCGCACCATTGAGGAATAGAAATATTGGCAACTAAACACTACGCCAATGCCTCTAATCTCTCAAAAACAGGAATCATGATTTTGCCTTTTTCAGTCAGATAGTATTCAGTATACAGGGATTTTAGTTTAATCGTTATTTTCCAGCAGAACAGCCTTTGCCCAGGTTATACCCCTTATGACTTTCTCCACATGGTCTAACTGTCTGATTTTACCAAAGTCTTCTCCAAAAACTTTGAAAACACAAACCTAAGTAGGAAATTTAAGGAACGCCTGTTTTTTGGATAAACATTCACAATTAGGCGTGCGTAACTAGTTGTCCACACAAATTAATATCATGGAAAAAGAGAAAAACAAAATCAATCTAGGGGGTAGAGGCATCACTGACTACCTACCTGACTTTGAAGAGCAAGCCTACAATTATTGCCTTTTGGGGGCAACCAACGAGTCACTCGCCGAGTTTTTCGGGGTGTCTACTACTACCCTGAAAAAATGGATGAAGAAGTATCCGGGTTTTAAGGAATCTGTCAGAAGAGGGAAAGAACTGACTGATATGAAAGTAGCCGCAAGCCTGTATAAGAGAGCCATTGGCTATAATTACCTGCAAGTAGCCTTGGAGTTTGTGAAAGCACCCCCTACCCAAACGAAACCGAAAAAGGTTACCGATACGGTGGGAACCTTTTTGAATGAGGAGTCTTTGGAAGCACCGGCTACTCAAACAGAACCTGAAAAGGTTACCGATATGGTGGGAACCTTTTTGAAAAAGGAGACTGTGAATGTACCCGTTACTGAAACGGAGCTTGAAAAGGTTACCCACATGGTAGGAACCTTTTTGAATGAGCCAAGCGATGGTTTAAAGAAAATCAGAATAACAACCAAGGAAGTAATACCTGATACCAGGGCTCAGATATTCTGGCTCAAAAATCGTCGGCCTGACTTGTGGCGGGACAAACGGGAAGTGAAGGATACACCGGAGAGCGAAAATCGGTCATACATAAGGATATTTGAATTACCCAATGACCACCGCAACGATTGAGATTATCAGGCTAAAAGAGGTGACTTTATGGAAGCTAAATTTGGAGTGTATGATTCATTTACACAACTAGCGCTTCCAATGTCTCAAAAACAGGAATCATTGTTTTGCCTTTTTCTGTCAGATAATGCTCAATGTGCAGGGGCTTTAGCTTAATTGTTACTTTTTCGAGCAAGCCTGCTTCTTCCAGTTCTTTTAATGCTAACGCTAGCGTTTGCTTGTTTGAGCCCTCCAGTTGGCGTAATAAACTACTGAAACGTAGTGGCCCCTGCATAGCCAGACGAAAGATTTCCGGCTTCCATTTTCCTGCCAAAAGCTTTAATAATGTCTGCGCAGGGCATGTTTCTGTATTTTCTTCAATCTTTTTAGTAGTCATGTTTTTTTGACTTATTGTATGGGCTGATAAGGTTTCAGACCTTTGCACAAGGATATAAAATAAATTAACTGAAAATGGTTCAACAAATTCAGAGACATGCAAAGTAAAGCCTTAATTTTTCTATTAACAGCCAGCTTCTTTAGTTGCCTGGCTCAAAATCAAAAAGAAATGACTACAAACATTAATCCACTCCTTTGTAACCCGGAAACGGGCATTTGTGAGATTCCCGGTGCGGCAAATGTTGCTGATAATCAAGAGATAAATGCTGTGAATAAGCCAGTAAAAATTATCTATTTTACAGACCCTATCTGTTCTTCTTGCTGGGGTATAGAACCACAATTGAGAAGATTAAAACTGGAATATGGCCACGATGTAGAGGTTGAATACCATATGGGCGGGCTTCTGCCAGACTGGAGTTATAATAGCGGTGGTATCAGCAAACCATCAGATGTAGCGCACCACTGGGATGAGGTAAGTCTGCATTATAAAATGCCTATCGATGGTGATGTATGGTTGGAAGATCCTCTGGATTCATCGTACCCGCCCTCTATTGCTTTTAAGGCTGCTCAATTGCAGGACGAAAAAAAGGCCATTGTTTTTCTGCGGCATTTGCGCGAAATGGTGTTTTTGCAAAAGAAAAACATTACCAAATGGGAGGTAATAGCGCAAGCAGCACTTAAAACAGGCTTAGATGCTGCTCAATTACGGAAAGATTATGAGGGTAAAGCAAAAGAACTTTTTCAGGCAGATTTAGGCCTTGCGAAGAAAATGGGCGTAAGAGGGTTTCCTTCTATTTTTGTTAGTAATGCTACCGGTAATTCTGAATTTATTTATGGTACAAAACCCTATTTACAATACGAAAATGGCATTCAGAAAATCTATCCGGCAGCCCACAAAAAGGCTTATAAAAAAGACTGGGAAAGTCTGTTTGGCAAGTACCCTACCCTTACCCTAAGAGAATTTGCCGAGCTTGGAGATATCTCTTTTCAGGAAGCAGAGGAAACGCTGGAGAAGTTAGTAGCAGGTAATAAACTCAAAAAGTTTGTTACTAAAAACGGAGCAATCTGGATAAAGGAGTAGGTGAACCCCATTCCAACCCTTCCCCGTTGTTGGGGAAGGGCTTAAAAGTCCCCCTTTAGGGGTTAGGGGCGGCTTTCTTACACTCTCCCTCAGTATACTTAGTTATTCCTCTTGCCTCAGCTTCGCAGGAATTACCATAAGTTTTATTATTACACCCGCACACGGGTTGATAAATAGCGGTGCACATTCTTCCGTCGCTGGGCTTTTCTACGCACTGTCCGGGTGAGCTTGCTTTTTTGTTACAACAAAGGCAAGTAAGCAACATAGATAAGATGAGGATTGACTTTCCGGTTTTCATGGCTTTCTATTTTGTTCAAGAATAAATGCAAAAAATTCATGCCAAGTAATCAAGACTATGGTTTCTTTTTAACGGTTGTTTTAGGCTTGATTACTGCCGGTTTGGGCTTAGCACTTGTTGGTTTTGTAGTACTTGTTGTGGGCTTAGGTATATTATTAACAGGTCGAGAAGTATTCCCTACCGACTTACCTTTACTTCTGGATAAGAAGAAATACCTTACCCAGATGCTATGGTATTTAAAATCGGCAGCATCCAAGGCATCCCATTGATACCCGAACATAATCTCAGGTTTAGGCTTTATACCTACGCCCAATCGTTGGAGACCTGTGGTGCTGAAATTAAAGTTTTTTACACTTACTGCCGCATTCACATATACTAGTTCTTTATATCTGAAAGCCACATCACCCGCAAACAAATGTCCCGGACTTGCATTACCATATTTTTTGGTAGTGCCCACCTGTAAGTAGGCTGATGGTATAAACTTTATATCGTAGGGTAAATAAAAGGTGTAACCTCCCTGAAGAATCAAGGCATTATAGGCTCCTTGTGTGAACTCGCCCTTATCAACGGAAGTCACTATATGTGGAAACGAAAGCCCTATATAATTCTCTTTATTCTTATTCTGCAAGGCTATGCCCAGGCCATACCTGAATATTTTCCCATCCTTAAACTCCAAAGGATTATACATGCCAAGATTTGCGCCGAAAGCAATATTGGTATGCCTGTTAATAGGCATTTCGTAGGCATAGTCGAGCACCAGCGAATTACTTGCCTGCTGTTGTCCCCAGATATAAGCGCCGAAATGATGCGGACTTTTGTCGGGATGATACGTACCCGATGCCAGAAACTGATAATTATTAAAAGTATAGGTATCGCGTGGATGTTTAATGGTATAACTTCCCGGAGAAAAAGAAAGCAGGGCATTATTGTCAGAAGCATTGACTAATAAGGCCGGATTACTTATTTGTTTATCAAGATACCATTGCCTGAATTCGGCAATGGTTTGTGCCTGTATGGCATGCCCAGTAATCAATAGTAAAATGATTAGTCGTTTCATGGCTGTTAACGTATATCAAGTCTGTGGTTATTATTATTAACAACTCAATGAGGCTTATATTGTTTGGGAGGAGGGGATAATTGAGTGATTTTGAAATTGAGTGATTGAGTGATTATGTTGTCTGAATTTTGATTAACCTGATTGCATGATTTATAATGATAATATGTAAATCATGAAATCAAATTAATCAGCTAAATCATAGTTCAAGACTAATCACTCAATTCTTCTAAGCTTTCCTCACAAATTCAGATTTTAAGCCCATTGCTCCAAAGCCCTCTATTTTGCAGTCTATATTATGGTCACCGCCGGTCAGGCGAATGTTTTTTACCTTTGTACCTGCTTTCACGGGTTTAGGCGCGCCTTTTACGGGTAAGTCTTTGATTACTACTACCGTATCGCCGTCTTTTAGTTCATTTCCATTGGCGTCTAATACTTTCATGCCTGACTCTTCGATTACGACTTCGTCAGGATTCCATTCATAAAAGCATTCCGGACATATCAATAATCCATCGCTCGGATACACATACTCACTTTTACATTTTGGACAAGGCGGAAATGCTGACATAGTATTCTTTAATTATTGAAGAGTGCAAAAGTACGGATAATTTTCTGATGTAAGTGCCACGAGTGCAATTTGGTAAGGATTTATGATGCACGGTTAAGCACATTTCACCGCCGCATTGTTACATATCAACACCCTGATTTTACAATTCATGGCACGGTACATTTTTCGCGGTAATGGCAGGCTGTAGCTTTGAAACATTAATTATGAAAAGCAGCCATTTCACATGAGCTTATTACTAAAAAACAAATTTATGAAAAAGAAAACCTTAGGAATTATTGGGCTGATAGGTGCTCCTTTCCTCTTTATCGACATGCTTGTTGGCGCCAGGTTCCCTGACTTTGCTGAATCGGCTCCCTGGCTCTCTGGCTTTTGCGGACTGCTGTATATTACTGGCTGGCTGGCTTCTATGGAAAATCTGAGACAGACAACCGAAACCAATAAACGAGATTTTAGCTGGTATGCTATCCGCATTGTCATGTTTACACTTATTATTGCCGATATCTCAAATATCTGGGCTATTACAACTCCTGCTAAACCAGCCCTTTATTATATTCTGGATGCTGGCTGGCCTGTAAGTCATCTACTGATGCTTCCTGTGGCGTGGGCTGTTATCAAAGGAAACCTGTTGAAAGGTTACAGACAATACTTGCCCTTACTTATGGGATTATGGTTTCCGGTTTGTATGCTCCTGGGCAGAAATGATTTTGCTCTCTATTTCGGTGGTATTTATTCTACACTTATCTGGTCGTTGTTTGCTGTTGCTGTCATGCGTGCACAAAGCAATCCTATAATATCTCAATATTCATTCAATCATAAGCACACTTTTTAATTATAGCCATGTCAATCTTATTTAATCTCCGCGCTTTCGTTGCTTCAACCTGTTTAATAATCAGTACAAATTCATGCACACTATCGGTCGGCCAAATAGAGCCGGACCCTGATTTAGGTGTAGAGCAATCAGGCTACCTGATAGGAAAAGTAACCGATCCAAGCGGCAAGCCTCTTTCAAAAGCAACTATCTACACCAACAACACTGTTATCAAAGATCGTGGAGCAGAAACTACTTCAGCAGGCGACGGGTCTTATAAAATAGCGATGGTAGCCGGTTTAGGTCAATGGATTGCCAAAGGGTATATTCTGAAGCAATATAATGGTAGAGTATACAAATTGTTACTCGACCCTGAAAATGACGATTCTTTTACACAAGAAGAAAAACCGGTCAGAAATTTTCAATGGAAATTGCAAGGACATGTACCCGATTTAAGTCTGAATTTATACTATGGAGGTTCAGCAGAATTGTACAAAGACCCGAATGTTGAAGACATGAATGATACAGAAAACGTAGAATTTACTTTTCAGCCAGATGGCGCCTTGATTGATGGCTCGCAAGGCAAAACCCTGAAATTAAGAGGGGGTAAAGCAGGTACGCAAAACCGCAACAGATTGGTAGATATTCCGATTGGTCGTTATAAAGTATCGGCAGTTTATTTACCAACTGGCAAAGCATTGAAAGTAAAAGATGCCTGGAATGATGACCCTTATGCAAGCAGTGCGATTATCGAATTTCATGGTACAGAAGAATCTTATAGAGCGAATCAGATGGGGATTGGATTTAGGGAATAGAACAAATGCCCCCGACCGTAAAGGAGAGTAAAACCCAGTGTGGCACGGTTATATTCGTCTGAGTATGGCCGTGCCACACAGATTTTGGGAGCAACAATTTAACGACAAATTGTATGCAATCAAATTTCACAATGGGCTCGTTTCAGTTTTCCTTTTTCCAATCTCTGGAACAGTTTTTTAGCAGTATTTCTCATAAAATGATACAGCTATGAAAATGATGCAAGTATTGGCGATAGCGCCTGCGGTTATGTATAACTTCCAATTTCTCAACTTTTTTTTGAATCCGGGAGATGGTACTTCTTATAATGGCGGTGATGTGGATGATGAAGATGTGCTAGAAGATGAAAATCTGGAGGACGAGGAATTACCGGATGAAGCCCCTACTCCACCTGAAGATGATTTTAGTTATGTAAATGAAGATAAAAGCATTCCACCTGAAAGGGAAGAAAGCAATTTTGAACCGAATGATATTGATGAGAAGTAATGGTTTTCAGAAGTTATGTTTCCTTGTTATACTACCCCAAACATCATGAGGTAGTATAGCAATGGCATAATACGATTATTTCTTTTTATTCTCTACATCAGGCAAAAAACCTGTCAGAATACCTATCAACGGTAAATAAGAACAAACATCAAACATATAACTGATGCTTGTGTGGTCGGCCAGTGTACCTAAAAGTGCTGAGCCGAGACCGCCCATTCCAAAAGCAAGGCCAAAGAATAATCCTGAAATCATACCTACTTTGCCGGGCATTAATTCTTGTGCATATACCAGAATAGCCGAAAATGCTGATGAAATTAACAGACCAATACAGATAGCAAGAATTGGTGTAAAAAACAGATTGGCATAAGGCAACAATAAAGTAAACGGCGCAGCTCCTAAAATAGAAATCCAGATTATATATTTTCGTCCGAATTTATCTCCTAATGGCCCTCCGGCAAAGGTACCAACGGCAACCGCAGCCAGAAAGATAAATAGCTGTATCTGTGCATCTTTTACGCTTAGGTGAAACTTATCCATCAGGTAAAAAGTATAATAACTGGTCATACCCGCCATATAGAAAAACTTCGAGAATATTAACAAGAGCAATATAAACAGTGAGATTGCTATACGGTTTTTACTCAGCCCCACACTTGTTTCCTGTACTGCTTTATTTACTTTAGGTAATGCCACTCTTTTATACCAGCTGCCGATATTATATAATAATATAATACCAATGAGCGCAGCAATCCCAAACCATAAGACACTATGCTGCCCGTAAGGCACTACAATCAGAGCTGCCAGTAAAGGGCCTAAAGCACTCCCTGCATTGCCTCCCAACTGAAAAACTGCCTGCGCCATTCCACGCTTACCACCCGATGCGAGATAGGCCACGCGTGAAGAATCAGGATGAAAAATAGACGAACCAACACCAATGACGCTGACAGACAGGAGAATCCAGTAAAAATCAGAGGCAAAGGCCAGGTTAAACAACCCAAATAAGGAAATACCCATCCCAATAGCTAAAGAAAATGGCTTGGGGTATTTATCAGTATATAGCCCGACAAAAGGTTGCAGGATAGAAGCTGTTAATTGATAAGCCAAAGTAACCAAACCAATCTGGGTAAAATCAAGATGAAAGCTTTCTTTAATGAGTGGATAAATAGCTGGAATAACCGCCTGAATCATATCATTGAGTAAATGCGCAAAACTAATGGAATATAAAACTGTGTAGACTGTCTGTTGAGCTATCCCTGGTTGTGTAGTAGTTGTTTGGTCTGTTTTATTCATCATATCATCTGATGATTTTTAGTAAAAAAAATTAATTCAATTCTGATTAATGTCTGAGAATCAGCGTGGCATAATGCAAGGCTTTATCTGCCTTACGTTCTTTGATACTTTCAAATAAAGAAGCGTGCAGGTCATTAGTCAGTATAAATGCTTTTGTATCTGGGTGTACTTGCAAAAACCAACTTTTAAGATGGGTTGAAAAAGCCTCGTACATATCTGCCAGAATCTCATTGCCCGAGGCTTTAGCTATACTCACATGAAAATTAATATCCGCTGTAATACATTCTTCCAATAGTCCGGCACGTGATGTCTGAATCCTTTGATTCAGAAACATTTCTATCTGAAATAACTGCTGAACATTGCGGTTTTCAGCTGCTTTCTGGGCAATTTTAATCTCCAACATCTGCCTTACCTCGTCAATGTCTTTGGCTTGCGCACGTTTCAATCGCTGATTTAAAGACTCATTGCCCGACGAATATTCTTCGATAAACGTGCCTACCCCCTGTTGTACACGCAAAAAACCTGAGTTTGCCAACATACGCACTGCTTCGCGAATAGTAGAACGCCCCACACCAAATTGCTTCATCAGTTCAGGTTCTGTAGGTAATTTCTGATTTACCACATAATGACCCGACTGAATATAAGTATTAATCTGGTTGGCTACCTCTTCGGCCAATGAGCGTTTATGTATGGGTGTGGTCATCATATCATCTGATGACAAAGGTAGGATTGATTATTTAAACGAACAAGTATGAAAGATTAAAAATCAGTTTATTTTCTCACCCCTACTCTTTCAGCTAATTTCCAGCTATTTCATTAATCGGCTTTCTAGTGCTTCCAATCGTGCAGTAAAATCAATTTTAAGAGCTTTGTTTTGTTTTTTCAATTCCTCTATTTCACTGTTTTGTTTCTTTAATTCTTCTACTTCTTTAGCCAATTGTTGGATGGCACTGATGCCTAACATTGAAAGAGCTTCATAATCAACCGTTCTGAAATCTTTTACCTCTCTGCCATATACAAATACTTTGTCGCCTGCATATTGCCAGTTTGCTACCGTAAAATTCTTACCTGTTACCGTTTCAATAGTTGTTGTTACCTCACCATAGGTTGGGTGTACCAGTTTTATTTTGTCTCCGGGTTTTAACTGATAATCTTTTGCCATAGTAAGAGTCAAACGCTTGCTGGCGGCATCATATTCTGTCTTTTCAGCAAGACTATAAATATCAGGTATGATAGAACTAATCTGCTTTACTGCTTCAGGGTACACAGCTTCTACTTCTTGCGCAATTACTTTTTTATAAACCTGTGCGCCCATCGTAACCTCATCTTTATAGGTATAATCTGTTATCTTTATTTTTTGCAGAAGTGCCAGGTCTTTTGCTGCATCTGATATACCAATAATATTTTTGATACGCTGATCAGAAGAAGTAACTGTTTGTGAAGAAACAAAAGCTCCCTCCGTTACGATATTATTATTGGCTAAAATACTCACATAATAATTATTGTTCGCTAGATTATGTATTTGCTCATCTGTTGAATGATTAAAATACTTATTGGTTTTTAAATTTAACTGACCATTCAAACCTTGTCCTACATGTAGTGGAGCATCAGGAGAATTTAAACCTCCTATGCTAACATTCCCATTTTTTAACACTAAAAGCGCATTGTGGCCGTTACCGATTGTGAAACCGTCCCCTACCATAAACAAGGCGTCAGCAGCATCAAAGTTATTATATCCAATTGCTGTAGCATACTGACTATTAGTGTGAGTTTCATATCCTGAAGCTGTTGAATAATTCCCATTAGCAATAGTTCTGTATCCCATTGCTGTTGAATATTGTCCGTCAGCAATTGTTTGATAACCAAGTGCGGTTGAAAATGGGCCAGTTGCTTTTGATTGTGTACCTAAAGCTACTGTATAACTGCCAGTGGCTTCTGCTCCACCACCTAAAGCAATCGAGGCTACACCTGAAGCGAGAGTATTAATACCAAAAGCAACTGAACTATGCCCAATTTTATTAAAATCCCATTGCATATTCTGGGAGCTGATCATGCCTGATCTTAAAGCTGCCTTGACCGGGATCCACATAAACTTGGAGCCTAAACCCATCGTATCGGCACCGAATAAAACAGTTTTGCCTAATCCCACATTCAAGTGTGCCTTAGGTGTGGTTGTACCGATTCCTACATTACCCGTATTGGCATTATAGATATGTGTCCCATTAGCTGCCCAGCCTGTACCTGCCGCACCGTTAATCATGGGTATCCAGACAGAGCCATTCCAGTATTTAAGTTGATTGGTATTTTTATCAAAAACCATTGCTCCCTTACTAGGATTGTTGGGATTTACTGGTTCTAAAGAGATAGATTGTGCTACTGTCAGATAAGAGCTGAGAAGCAGAAGTGAGAAGAATAAAACCGTTTTCATAAAAGACATAATTTAAGTGATAGCTTTTCATATATGTAAAAACGGTTGCAATAATAAGCGGAGAATAGGAGCAAGAATAAAAAAGCAGCACATAATTACTCATTATTTTATCGGTTGGCCACCCAAAATTTTACATGTACCAACGGATAAAAGAATGAATATTTACTTGGAAAATTGGTGATTAAGTAACCTATCTGTCTTTATATTTTATGTTTAATTTACTTGTGGTTAAGTCAGTCTACTAATATAAATTTTTAATCCTTTGCCCTGTACCTCGTATCCTATGCTAATTAAACGAGGCTCTAAATTCTAAAGGTGTAAAGTTGGTCTTGCTTTTGAATAACTTATTGAAAGATTGCGAATACTCAAAACCCAGATAATAGGCAATCTCACTGACAGTCAGGTTTGATGAGGCTAGCATTTCTTTGGCCTTCTCAATCAATTTGCTATGGATGTGTTGTTGAGTATTCTGCCCTGTCAGATTTCGTAATAGATCACTCAGGTAATTGGGAGAAAGATTTAGTTGATCGGAGATATATTTTACTGTTGGTAAGCCCTGTTCTTCTATTTGGTTGCTGCTGAAATAATCATTCAGTAATAATTCTAACTTTACCAATAAGTCACTACTGACATGTTTACGTGTGATAAACTGACGATTATAGAAGCGATTGGCATAACTTAAAAGAAGCGACAAGTGCGAAAGAATGATTTCCTGGCTGAAATGGTCAATACTAGTATGGTATTCTTCATATATGATTTTCAGCAGGCGTTCTATCATTTTTTCTTCCTTAGGAGATAAATGCAAAGCTTCATTGACAGCATACTGAAAAAAGCCATACTCTTTGATTTTCTGTTCAAGTGGGTTACCTCTCAGAAAATCAGGATGAATACTGACTGCCCAACCCGTTGATGGCATTTCGTCGTCAGCATTCCAACTCAATATTTGTTCCGGCGCAAAAAAAGACATCATGCCCTGGTCATAGTCATAATCGTTTTGCCCGTATCGGGTTCGGCAGGTACATTTTCTCTTAATGGCTATTGCATAAAACTTGTTCGTAAAGTGTCCGGTTTCTTTTGTTGTAGCACCTCTAGAATCTTCAAATCGGGCAATACTCATGAGTGGGTGCTGCGGTTGTGGCAGCCCCATGAGATGGTGTTGCATAGCAATCGACTCAATTGTAAACAGCTTACTTGCTTTCGGTCTCATTACTTTATCTTTTGTAAGGTTGAACGCGCATTATTAGCAATAAATTTCATAATCATCGAATTTGGTATCAAAGCCCCAAGCTTTGCTCCTATTTTATTAGTCAGACCTGAAATAATAATCGTTTTATTCGATTTCATTCCTTTCATGGCTTCTTCTACTACCATGGCAGGCGTCTGTATATTTGCATTACCCAATAAAGCTTTTTTATCTTCCTGATTGATTTTGGCCGTCTCAAAAAACCTGGTTTCAGTAGCTCCGGGGCATAATAGCATAATACGGATATTAAACGGACGGTTTTCTTCGCTAAGTGCCTCTGTGAATGATTTTACAAATACTTTACTGGCAGCATAAGCGGCCATAAATGGCGCAGGCATAAAAGCTGCCATAGATGCCACATTGATAATTGTACCACTATTTCGTTCGCGCATTTGCTTCAGATAGCGATGTGTCAGTGAAACCAGAGTAATCATATTCAGTTGCATCATCGCTTGTTCGTCAGCTAGTTCTATCTGAGTAAAATCACCTGCGGTGCCTATGCCTGCATTGTTTATCAGACAATCTACAATCAGTTTTCTTTTCTCAGTTTCTTCAAAGATGAGTAAATCAGCATTCGGTTGAGTCAAATCTATAACAATGTATTGCACCGAAATACCGTATTGCTGACTCGATTGATTACACAATGTTTTTAATTTATTTTCGGAACGAGCCACCAAAACCAGATTATGTTTTTCTGCTGCTAAACTCTTTGCCCAGGCCTCACCAATACCGCTTGAGGCCCCAGTCAATAATGTAACTTTCATATTTTTTCCTTTGCTATTAAATACAGAACAAAGGTCTTGTATCTACTTCACATAAATGTATCCAAAACCCTGCGTATTGTATCCAAAGTGTGGAAAAAGGAGGACGGAGAATGGAAAGCGGAGTGCACGTAAAGTTTTACGGTTATTTCCCTCTGGGGGTTAGGGGGAGTTATCCATCATTCTTTACACTTAATCAAGTATTATTTACAGTTTATCAATTCTTAAATGGATGTATTTAGCATATACATAAATTCATTGGAAAATTCAATAAACAATGAAAACGCTATTGCTATTACTAATATCCTTATTTTCGTTTAATCTCTTTGGGCAAATCACAGGTAAAATAATTACAGCTAAATCAGAAGCCGTTCCCTTTGCTAATGTAGTATTACTTTCTGCTAAAGATTCAAGCATAAATACGGGTGCAGCTACTAATGAAAACGGAGATTTTCAACTAAACCCTACCCGAACGGGTGAGTTTTTCCTCCGTGTCAGTAGCATAGGCTATCAAAATTATCAATCTAAATCCTTTGCTTTTAATAACTCTCCAATTCAAATCACCTCCATCTACTTAGCCGAAGAAAATAATGCGCTTAATGAAGTTACGGTTTCGGCTAAGAAAGATCTTATCCAAAATACTCCTATTGGTAAAGTTATTAATATCCAAAGCAGCCTCATGACTAAGGGGAGTAATGCCTTACAGGTATTGGAGCGGCTGCCAGGTGTTATTTCAGATAGACGCAATAATCAGTTTAGTCTGAACGGACAAAGTGGCGTGACTATTCTTTTCAATGGACGTAGAGTGCCAATGTCGATGGAAGAATTAATGAATCTGCTAGAGAGTACAATCGCAGACAACATCGAAAAAATAGAGTTGATTACCTCTCCTACTGCGCAATACGATGCCGATGGTGGGGCTGGTATTATCAATATAATCTTTAAGAAAAAGGAAAACGAGGGCACGCGGCTTAATCTATCAGTTACAGCAGGTTATGGTTATCGGGAAAAGGCCCTTACTTCCATTGGCTTATCACATGGTTTCAAAAAAGCCCATATAAATGCTTCTTATTCTTTTGGGCATAATCATGACTACTCGGGTTATAAAGGTCATGGTACCTCAAATTTCCCTTTTATGGGTGGTTATAATAGTACTATTTTTGGAGGATTGACTGACCGTATTCAACAAGTGCACAATGCAAATGTCCTGGCCGAGTTCCGCCCTACTAATAAAACCTCTTTTGGAGGTGAGTTATCGTTTTCATCTAGCAAAACGCATAATCTGGTTGAGATTATTGGCGACCGTATTATGCCTGATGGTAGCTTTTTAGGTTCACGAGGATTATCTGATGGTACCAATCAACGGCAGAACTTTATTTCATCCCTCTATCTCAATCAGAAGCTTTCAACAAAATCTCAATTAAATTTTGACCTGAGTTATATCGGGTATAACAACGATAGTCCTAATCTGGTCACGTATCGGTATTTCAATGAAGACGGTAAAGACATCCCTCCTACCAACCCTATATTTAATTATGGTAATCGTGGACAAAGCCATTCTACCATTCATGTAGGTGTTATCAAGGCAGATTATAGCTTGCAACTCACCCCTAAAATACAAGCAGAGTTAGGTTTTAAAGGCAGTTATACGACGAACGCCAATACTAGCAATGTAGAGCGCAAAGTGAGTGATGTGTGGGAGATTGATCCACGTACCCAAAGCACTATTAGCGGAGATGAGAAAATAATAGCAGGCTACTCGCAATTCCGGTTTCTGCTTAATTCTAAATCGAATCTGCACGCAGGTCTTCGTTATGAATACTGGCAACGCAATATTACTATTTACAAGGAAGCATTTACTATAGCCCAATTTTTCCCTTCCCTGCTCTATACTTATGCCATTAACGATAAGAGTAACCTCAGTCTGAGTTATAGTCGTCGTATTACCCGTCCGGCTTATACCGACCTGATTTCTAACCTCTTTTATAATGATGCCACCTTTGTTTTCTCGGGCAATCCGCTACTAAAACCAACGATTACTGATGCTGTAAAAGCAGAATTTAATAAAAAAGGGTATAATGTAGGTTTATCCTTTCAATATGATTTGCACCCTATTCTACGCTATCAGATTACATCCAACCCTCAAAAAGATATTGGTGTGTCATCCCCACAAAACCTTGATTATCAAAAAAGTATGAATCTGTTTATCAGCGCACCTGTCCAGATTGCATCCTGGTGGAAGTTTACTTTAGGTAGTACTACGGCGCTAAGACGCTATAAAATATCCTACAGCCTTAATCCTGCCGTAAAAACTTATCTTTTCCAGAACCTGAATTTTACCCAAACGATTTCTTTGCCGAAAAACTTTGAAATAGAATTATCAGGCTGGCAGAATTTCCCGTTCTTTGATGGGGCCAATCGTCTGAATGGTTTCGGTGTCATGAATTTAGGGATTGCCAAAAAACTCAAAAACGACAAAGGTACTTTTCAGCTATCACTGCCCGACTTGTTTCAGACTACCTCTTACTACACACATATAGGTAGTATGACACCTATTGCTTTCAATATCAGAAGCGAGTCAAATTTCAAAGACGAAACTGCACTTTACAGAGTTGTTAAACTTACCTATTCAAGAAGTTTCGGTAGAAACACAAAAAACATCAGCAGAAATACTGACGACGAAGAAAGAGAAAGAGTGAGAAAGTAGAACTTATCAGGTCAAAATTGGAATACCTGTTCTATTTATCTGATAAGACGGGTATTTTATTTTAGCACTTAACCCAATTGCTTTATGAAAAACTATTTCACTGCCAAAGCGATAATATTTTCACAATAACAATTGATGAATCGTATCTTACAATTCATACATAATAATCTTCCTTTGATACGCCTGTTTCTCTAAGTTCGCCTCGTATTAGATTATTTAATAAAATTATGCAAAAAGCTACTTTAAAATTCATTTTTGGCTTGCTACTGCTCGCCAAAAGCATCTGCACGTATGCACAAAATGTAACCATCACGCCTGATGGCATCACACCTGCCAGTAACAGCACGTATCCACGGCTTGCATATGATGCACTCCTGACCCTACCAAATCCACAAAAAGGTGATATTGCCTACGACCTCACCTTTGGCTGTTTACGCGCCTATAATGGTCAGAAATGGATATGCACTAATCAATCAATTGCCGCTACCAGCACACCCAACCTGGCTGCAACAGCTACTCATGGTGGTCGGGGAAATGACCAAGGACAAGGCATCGGCACTGATGCTATGGGGAATGTCTATGTAGCTGGGTTCTTTGCTGACACTATAACTTTTCAGAATACTACTAAAATCACGAGGGCTGCGCATTGTTTATTTGTCAGCAAATACAACAGTAGCGGTACTTTGCAATGGGTACAAACAGCTGGAGGAACAGGTTATACCTATACTACTGGACTTACTGTAGATAGTGTTGGCAACTCTTATGCAGTTGGCTATTTTACCGGTACAGTTATGATAGGCAATACTACTATGACTGCTTCACCTGTTAATTTTTTCATAGCTAAATATAATACCGACGGAGATTTTCAATGGGTAAAAACCGGGATTGGAGGTGTACCATATAAAGTAACGCTGGATAAAAATAACAATGTCTATATAGCAGGGGCTTTTAGTAATACTCTTAATATAGAGGGCCGAAGTAGAAATTCACAAGGTAATTTTGATGCATTCCTGGCCAAATATGATAGCGAAGGGAATTATAAATGGTATAAAACTGCCGGAAGTGGCAATTATGACGCCGCTTTCGGTATAGCCGTAGACGCAAACAATAATGTGTATATAGCAGGCAAATTTCAAGGGGTTATTACATTTTTTGACCTCACAAAAGTCTCTCAAGGGGCAAGTGATGCCTTTATTGCAAAATATTCGCCTGATGGTGCAATTCAATGGGCTGAATCATTTGGAGGTGAAAACGATGACGAAGCTTCTGATATAGCCATTGATGAACATAACTTTGTCTATTGTATAGGCTCATTTGACGCTTCGGCCAATTTTAAAGGTACCTACAAACAATCCAAAGGTTTACGAGATATTTTTATTTTGAAATTACATCCGAACAGAGATGTAGCATGGATAGAAACTATTGGCGGAATTGGCAATGAGGTTGTCTGCAAACTAACTCTGGATAATGAAAGCAATGTATATATAACAGGTAATTTCAATGACTCAATTGATTTTGGAACTACCAACAAAATTCCGGTAGGTGATGAGGATGTTTATGTAGCAAAATATCATAAAAAAGGAATTCTGCTATGGGTACAGACCATCGAAGGCCCTGACACACAGCAAGCACAGGCTATAGCTACCGATAACAACGGAAACGTATATCTAACAGGGTTCTTCAGACAAACTACCAGTTTTGCAGATATTTCTTTCATTTCAGCCGGGCGGGAAGATATCTTTATTGCTCGCCTGCAAATGTAGATTTTTATTTTACTTATTTTACAGGTACATCATGAAAAAGAATATTCTAAAATTTGCTTTTGCCTTGCTATTGCTTGGCAAAAGTATCTATACATGCGCCCAGAGTGTTACCGTCACACCCAATGGCATTACTCCGGCTAGCACCATGAGCTATCCGCGCTTAAGTTATGAGTCTATCCTGGCTTTGTCAAATCCTCAGACAGGTGATATAGCCTACGATCTGACTTTTGACTGTTTGCGTGTTTATAATGGGCAGCAATGGGTAAGCGTCAATCGGTCTTCTGCCAATAAAACACCTATTGCCTCCACTATTGATACGCCCGGCAGTAAAAGTTATGACCAGGGGCAAGGGATAGCTACCGATGCTAATGGTAATATATATATAACAGGGTTCTTTGGCGATACCGCTACTTTTGGTAATATAACCAAAATCAGTGAGAGCTTTCGTTGTTTGTTTGTAGCCAAATACAATAAAAGCGGTATTTTACAGTGGATTCAGATCACGGGTGGTACTGGTCAGGCCTATGCACTTGATATTGGACTTGATACTTATGGAAACGTTATTATTACGGGCTATTTTTTTGGTACAGTTTCTTTCAACGGTAGCCCTGTCACAGCTAGTGGCACCAATTGTTTTATAGCTAAATATACTAACAGCGGTAGTTTTCAATGGGTAAAAACCGGAACTGGTGGTGTGTATAATAAGTTGGCGCTAGACAATAATAATAATATCTACATTACAGGTACTTTTATGAATACGCTAACTGTAGACGGTATCACCAAAACTTCCAGAGGGTATAATGACCTATTGCTGGCGAAGTATGACAGCAATGGTAATATTAAATGGGTACAAACAGCCGGAGGTAATCTTGACGATGGTGGAAATCATCTGGCCATTGATGCCAACCAGAATATATACCTGACAGGCTACTTTAGCAATACGGCCTATTTTAATCAGCTTACTAAAACTTCTTTTGGTGCAAGCGATGCCTTTATTGCCAGATATAGTAATGATGGGAATATCCAGTGGGTGGAGAACTTTGGAGGCGTCGGACATGACTATGCTATGAGCGTTGCCGTTGATGAGAATAATAACGTGTATTGTACAGGCAATTTCCTTTATACAGTTAATTTCAAAGGCATTACAAAAACTGCCCGTGGAAGCACAGATATTTTTATTCTGAAGCTTAAAAATAGCAGGGAGTTGGAATGGTTACAAACCATTGATGGTGTTGGCACTGATTGGGTAAAAAGCATGTCACTAAGCTCTGATAATACTCTTTATGTCACAGGCTATTTTACCGATATACTTGTGCTTGGGAATAAAACCAGACTTCCTGTGGGTGAGCAGGATGCTTTTGTTGCTAAGTATAATCATAAGGGGAATTTATACTGGGCTGAAATTATTAGTGGAAGCGGTTCTGAAGAAATTCTTGATTTGGCCATAGATACTAACAAAAATATCTATATAACTGGATTTTTCAGACAGATAGCCCAAATCAATAATATCAACTATACCTCCGCAGGAAATGAAGATATTCTGATAGCTCGTTTGCAGATGTAGTTTTTGATTGATTAGGCGTGATCTCAATAATGATAAATTAAATATAAAAGTAGAGTTAGTTGAAGTAAAAGCTAAATGTTGCCCTGGATCAGGGCAACATTTTTTGTTATTCAGAAGAAAATCTCCATTAGCATTAGTGAAAAGCTTTCTATAGAATATCTGATTGGCAAGTTTGAAAAAAATAGCTAAATTTCTTTAAAATCGTCTGAATTAACTACTTTTTGCCCCTATCCTGAGTTTGTTTAGCCATTCAATTTATTTTTTGTCCACTGAATAAAATTATAGCATGTTTCACTCGGGTTTACTTTTTCCTGAATTTTCTATGCTATACTTTTGATACATCATTTATCATTTTTTTCTCTCTAAATACATGAAAATCAATACTTTAAAGTCCTTACCCGACTATATAGCCGGGCTGAAAAGACTATGCCTTATGGTAGCTATATTAATGGCTACTTTTACAACTTATGCACAGAATGTTACCATCTTACCTAGTGGTATTACCCCACTTCCTGCTGGTGCATTACCTCGTTTAAGTTATGATGCCATTCTGGCCTTGCCTTCACCTACAACCGGGGATATGGCCGTTGACTTAACTTTCAAATGTCTTCGTTTTTATACAGGAGACCGTTGGGCCAGACTCATTAACGATGATGATATTAATCTTCCGGCCATTACAGCATGGGCAGAAGGAGGCACTGGTAACGATTATGGCTACGGCGTAGCAACAGATAATAATGGTAACATTTATGTAGCCGGACGGTTTACTGGTACGGCCACCTTTGAAAGCACCAGTATTGTAACCACTGGCGGAGAAGATATTTTCCTGGCTAAATACAATAGAGCCGGAGCCTTGCAATGGGTGAGAAAAGCCGGTGGAAGCAGTGATGACCGTGCTAACGCCGTTGCCGTAGATGCCAGTGGCAATGCGTATATTACTGGCCGTTTTACGGGCACTGCCACTTTTGGCGCTACCAATCTGGTAGGTGCAGGACAACAGGATGTTTTTATTGCCAAGTATAATACAAGCGGCACATTGCAATGGGTAAAAAATGCAGGAAGTCCAGGTTATGATACTGGCAGAGGTATTTGTCTTAGTAATAATGGCTCTGGTGTCTTTGTTACGGGATCTTTTACTAACGTGGCCACTTTTGGAGATACAACTGTTACAAGCCAGGGCAATGGAGACATTTTTATTGCCGGTTGCAGTTCTGAAGGAGAGAACTGGTGGGTTCAGACAGGTGGCAGTCCTATGGACGACGAAGGCTATGCCATTGCGGTAGACAACTTAAATATTTATGCTACAGGCTATTATCGGGGTAATTTGGTTTTCAGTGAAGGTGGTCTGACAAATAATGGTGGTAGTAGTGATATGTTTGTTGTTAAATACAATGCTGACAAAGTGTTTCAATGGGCAAAAAAAGGGAGTGGTCCGATTACTGAAGAGGGCCATGGGATAGTTGCCAGTAGCACAGGAGATGTATTTGTGACAGGAAATTTTGCAGGAACTGCCAATTTTAGTGGTACAGATCTTACCGTTTATGGAGCTGCTGATGCTTTTCTGGTTAAGTACAATACAGATGGAGATATGCAATGGGTAAAACAATTAGGCGGTACAGGCTTAGATATAGGTTACGGTCTCACGCGTGATGCTAATAATAATGTATACGTGACCGGGTCTTTTGAGAGTACTGGTAATTTTGGAGGTGTTTCGCTCACAAGCAATGGAGATACTGATGTTTTTGTTGCCAAATTTACTTCAGATGGAGCTGTGCAATGGGCCCAAAAAGCAGGGGGTGCTGGTGCTGACGTATCTCAGGCAGTAGCCATTGACAATGCAGCCAATCTCTATTTAACAGGATATTTTTCGGGGTCTGCTACTTTTGGCAATACAATTATTACCAGTGCCGGAGGTATTGATGTGTTTATAGCCCGCATGAAAGAATAAGGATAAAAGCGATAAAGATAAGAATCAAAGGAGTTTATTCAACAGACTCTTTTGATTCATTATCAATCAACTTTTTCATCTTGTAATTAGTCAGTTCTACCCCTTGTCTTATAACCGTTTGCTCAGTAACTATCTGAAAACCTTTTTTTTCAAAAAAGGGTCTGGCAGTTTTGCTTACATCAGCCGTCAGGCTTTTTTGCCTTTGATGTCTGGCTTCGGTTTCAAGAGAATTATATAATGCTGAAGCAACGCCTCTTCCCTGATAATCTTTATGGACATAGAACATATCTATATAATTCCCTTTATCTAAAGTTCCAAAACCTACAATTATATTATCCATTTCGGCAATTAACACATATTGCTCTGAAAGGATTGTCTGCCAGCGAGTTATATTCTCTACTCCCATCACCCAAACTTGTATCTGTTTATCATTGTAATCAGCCTTACAAATAGTAGTAATCGTTTCTTTAAACAATTGTTGGAGGTCTGCTAAATCAGCTAGGTTTCCATATCTGATAGTAAATGACTGTGACATATAGGTGAGAAGGGAATCCGTTTTCAATGATTAGTAAGGTTTCCTGCAAAGTGTACATTAAATATAAACGCTAATAATTACTTTAGAGCCATTTGCTCTCTTTGTAAATCCACCGTGAGTAGTCCCTCCCTCACATGATCCAAAGCCGCTACCAATTCTCCTTTTGCATTCCAGAATCCACTGCTTCCCATGCTTACAAAATTATCGCAGTAGCCTACGCAATTTACCATCAACACAGGCATTTGGTATTGTCGGGCAATAATAGGATAATGAATATAGGCTTTATCAACTCCTTTTTGAGATTTGGCTACACTTGCCAGATAGACTCTTGCGCCAAGGGCATGAGCAGTTTGAACATGGCTGGCTTGTAATGACTCATAGCAAATAGCCGGAGCAACTTTCAATGTTTCAGGCCAAAGTATAAGTTGTTCGTGTCCTTCTACAAAATAAGGCAATTCATCGGCATGTAATTGTTGCTTGGCATAGGACTGTAAAGGCTGATTAGTTTGAAAAATCAACATTGTGATCTCTATACCTTTAGCTGTTCTGATAGGCATGCCAAGCCCTATAGTAATACCATGATTATCACTCATTTGCTGGAAAATAGCAAAACGATTATCATCAGGTGTGGTAGCTAATGATTCAGCCAACTCAGGTTCATAACCTGTCAATGAAAGTTCATGAAAAAAGATAGCTTCAGCCTTTTCAACTATAGCTTGTTGAATAAAATGTTGATGTTTCGCAATATTAGCCAAAATATCACCTTTTACGGACTTTGTTTGTGCAAGACAGATTTTCATAAAACCCTAACCCCTAAAGGGGAACTTTTATTTTAATATGATTTTTCAAATCTCCCATTTATTTTTCGAAAGTAAATTATCCAGCTATTAAAAGCAAGGAATGTTGAGTTATCAAATTCTGACTCTAAAAATACAGTACAGTTGCTTTTGAGTATAGTATGTTATATTTGTAAACTTATTTCATCGACATTCGAAAGCAAACCACTCATGAATTTACTGAAACGTATACTTTTTATACAGCTACTCACCATTTCTACGACTTTTGCTCACTTAGGTACTATTGTAGGTAAAATTACCGATAGTAAAACCAAACAACCTATCCGGGGAGCAAATATTGTGCTGACAGGACTGAATCGTGGAGCAATCTCTGATGATGCCGGCTATTTCCAGATTAACAACCTCTCTCCTGCCCCTTATAATGTAGAGGTATCTTTTATGGGCTATCTGGCACAAGCACAGGCAGTAATAGTGAAAGCTGACGAGGCTTCGGTAATTAATTTTATACTCACCAGCACCGAGGTATCCTTAGAAGAAGTAAAGGTTTCTGCTGCCAACCCACAGCATCAGCAGGTTATTTCTAATATAGATATTAAGCTTCGTAACATCAATAATTCACAGGAGGTACTCCGTATTATTCCAGGAGTAGTGATCGGGCAACATGCCGGAGGTGGTAAAGCCGAACAGATTTTCTTACGGGGTTTTGACATTGACCATGGCACAGATATTCGTCTGACAGTAGATGGCATGCCTATTAATATGGTTTCACATGCGCACGGACAAGGCTATGCCGATGCCCACTTCATTATTCCCGAATTAATTGATGGTGTTGATTTCAAAAAGGGTTTGTATGATGCCGATAAAGGTAATTTCAGTACCGCAGGTTGGGCCAATTTCAGAACCAAATCTGTTTTAGACCAGAATTTTGTAAAAGCCGAAGCAGGGCAGTTTAATACGTATCGATTGGTAGGCGGAGCCAATATCTTACTCAAAAAAGCACAGGATAAGAACCAGAATGCTTATCTGGCCGGAGAGTATAATTATTCTGATGCCTATTTTGATGTACCACAGCATTTTAAACGACTGAATTTATTAGGCAAATATCACGGGCACCTAAGTGCTAATACAAACCTTACTTTTACTGCTTCTACTTTCTGGAGCAAATGGAATGCCTCAGGACAAATTCCAGATCGTGCGGTTGCTGATGGTTCAATCGGTTTCTTTGGGGCTATTGACCCAAATGAAGGCGGCGAGACCAATCGAACAAACTTGAATGCCCAGTTTGTGACGCTTACTAAACGTAATCATGTCTGGAAAAACCAGTTCTACTATGCCAATTATAACTTTGAACTTTACTCTAACTTTACTTTCTTTTTGGAAGACCCTATAAATGGCGACCAGATTAAACAAAAAGAAGCGCGGAATCTGTGGGGATATAATAGCAATTATTCCATTGCCCATGGTATAGGTCAAAAACAAGCCACCTTTAATATTGGAGTAAATTATAGACATGATTTGACGAATGATTCAGAATTATCACACACCCAAAACCGTTCAGAGTTATTAGAGGCCATTAAGTTGGGAGATATTAATGAAGCGAATCTTGGTATTTATGCCGATGAAAACATTCAATTGAGCAATAAGCTTACGGCAACCGTAGGTGTTCGTTTTGATTATTTTCATAACCAATACCTTGACCATCTGCAAACCAATACGAAAAGTAAGGCGCAGGCTTCTATACTATCGCCTAAGTTGAATCTGTATTATACACAGAATAACAAACTACAATTGTATCTCAATCTGGGCAAAGGGTTCCATTCTAACGATACTCGAGTGGTGGTAGCACAAAATGGTCTCGATATACTACCTCCCGCCTATGGGGCTGATTTTGGAACCAACTGGAAGCCTTTTCCAAAAGTGCTTATCAATGCGGCTTATTGGTACTTATGGCTACAACAGGAGTTCGTTTACGTGGGCGATGCAGGTGTGGTAGAACCATCCGGGCAATCGGTCAGAAGCGGCTTTGATGTATCTGTGCGTTATCAATTGACCAGAAATCTATTTGCCGATTTTGATGCCAACTGGGCTAAGCCCCGCGCTGTAGGCGAAGCCGAAGGACAAAACTTCCTACCACTGGCTGTAAAATTTACAAGTATTGGAGGGTTGACACTAAAAAATAAAAATGGCTTTAGCGGCAGCTTGCGCTATAGATACGTAGGTGATAGGCCGGCTAACGAAGATAGTAGTATTGTTGCCAAAGGTTATTTCGTAACAGACGCTTTGTTGAGCTATACCAAAAGCCGTTACACTTTAGGACTAAATATTCAGAATCTTTTTAATACCCGCTGGAAAGAAACCCAGTTTGCTACAGAAAGCCGTCTGAAAGATGAAAGTCAACCAGTAGAAGAAATACATTTTACGCCGGGCACTCCATTTAATGCCAGAGCATTTTTGCAGATACAATTTTAACCCCTAACCCCTAAAAGGGGACTATTTTAAGAGTAGAAAGTTTCTCTGCTAAAACACTAATGTTTTTAGATAGTAAAACATTCTAGCTCAACTATAGTCTCCCTTTAGAGGCCAGGGGTTAGCAGTTCAACGAGTTTACGGATACATTTTCTTAGCCTCAACATATCCTCCCTTGGTTTTCATCAGTCTTAGCGACATCTGAAAGAGGAAATTTATCGGGAATTTTACGTATACAAAAGAGCCTTCAATCCGATTCATGATTGTACGGTTTTTTTATTATTTTACGGTGAGAAAAGTAAGGCACCCCTAACACCTAAAGGGGGACTTTATTAAGCTTTCTTATTCTTCTGCTAATAGTATAGCCACTTCATTATCTATTAAATCTTGCTCTGATGGTGTGTGAGAAATCATATCAGTTAAGGAACCTGATAGATAAATTTCTTTAAGGCTGATTGCCAGATCAGGAGTGAAGTTTTTCCATCTTCCTAAAATATATTGGTCGGGAGTGATAAGGTAGGCAGCATCTGGTGTAAGTTCATACAAGTCAATTAAGGCCGGACTACCATCATTCGTAATCGCTAGTATATGAATATTATTTGCAGCAAAATCTGTATCAATATTAGCAGAATGGTTATCTGAATTTATGAGTAAAGTAAACTCAGAATTCAATTTTTCTATCAGATAACCATCATACATCAAACAGTCTTTTATACAACGTCCGGGCGATGTTTCTATTGAATTCCACTCACCCTCCTCACTGTGACTATAGCTGCTATACGCATTGGGCACACTTAGTCGCCCACAATTGATTTGTTTTTTGGCAACAACGTCTCCAACAGCCTGTAGTAAAATAGAATCTCTTACAGATATTGCCTTAACCGTTGGCGGACTAATAAATTGAGTAGAATTAATTGTGCAGGTAATATTTTGTTTGCAAGCTCCTAAACGCTCATGGTTATAAGTTTGCAATAATTTTGCTGTTGCCTTATTGTTTACTATCTCAGCCAGCTTCCATGCTAAATTATCAGCATCGTGCATGCCTGAATTAGCTCCTCTGGCACCAAATGGACTAAAGACATGGGCTGCATCTCCTGCAAAAACTACACTGCCATGTACAAAATTCTCTAACATTTTGTTGCTGAATCTATACAGGCTCACCCAATCAATACTAACAGGTTTATCTCTTACTACCTGCTTTATCTTTTTTATCACAAAATCATGGTCATTTACTATAGTCTCAGGCACTTCTTTTCCTAATTTCACATCCAGTCGCCAGATATTGTTCGGTTGCTTATGTAGTAAAATAGTTTCCTGTTCATTGTGTGGTGGTGCAAACCAGAACCATCGTTCTGATGGAAAATCTGCCTCCATTCTGAAATCGATGATAAGAAATTTCTCTTCCGACCTCGACCCAGTCATTTCCAGATTCATCAGTCGCCTGATTGTACTTTTACTACCGTCGCAGGCTATTAAAAAGTCACTGGTTAAAGCTTGTTCTCCTTCGGGCGTTATTATTTGAATAGTATTGCCTTCAATACTCGTCTCCAGAGATTTTATCCGGTGCTGCCATCGCATATCTATCAATTTTTCCTGCTGAACTGCCGCCACTAATATCTTTTCTACCTCATATTGAGAGATATTCACAAAAGCAGGATACTTGGCGTACTTATCAGGCAGCAAATCAAAGCTATGAATCTCCTGATTTCTAAAAAATATTCTTCCCTTATTCCATTGTACCCCTTGCCCAAAAACAGGTTTCACCACGCCTAGTTTATCAAAAATTTCTAAAGTACGTCTCGAAAAACAAATGGCTTTGCTGCCCTTACCTATCTCACTTTTTTCGTCCAATAGCAAAACTTCTACTCCCCTTTTGGCAAGGAGTAAAGCAAGTGTGAGGCCGGTAAGGCCACTTCCGGCTATGGTTACTTTAAAAGAAGACATAAACGCACACCCTTAACCGAAACGTCGGACCGCCCTAAAGGGGATTTTAAAAATCAGATTAGTATATTGACAAAGTTGCAGGAATTAATTTGTTAAGTCAATTATTAAATTTACAGTTTCAAAATTTATTTGATAATATCCATTTATTAGAACATAATCACTAAATCGCTAAATCACCAATCACTTAATCTACTCAAATGCCGTATAAAAGTCGGCTAAAAACCGTTATCTTTGTTTAGAGTGCAGGCTAATTTTGTCATATAAATCAAAATTACAAAATCATGACAATAGCTAAAAAAATTCTCAACTTACGTAAAAGTCAGGGCTTATCACAGGAAGAATTAGCAGATAAGGCTTCTATCAATCTGCGAACTTTACAAAGGATTGAACAAGGACATACCGAACCCAGAGGACTAACTCTCCGGTTGATAGCTAACGCACTGGGACAGTCTCCCGAAGATTTATTGAGCTTAAATATATCGCTTGATTTAAAAGAAGACCCAAGTTTTCTGCAATTACTGAACCTCTCTGCTTTAACAATCTGGCTGATTCCTTTTGGCAATTTAATTCTACCCCTTATTCTCTGGTGGAGATACCGGGACAAGATTGTTGGTGTCAGAGAATTAGGCCGTCAGCTACTCAAATTTCAACTCATCTGGACATGCCTGACCTATGGTGTTCTAGCCGCTACCATAGTTATAGCGCTCATTCGCCCTGAAGGCATGAATCCTTTTTTTCCAATTTACGCTGTGGCTATCATTGGGTTTCTTCTATTACTCAATACTGTGCTTATCCTTATTGCCTCATTTCAGCTCAGACGTGGCAGGCAGCCCTTTTATTCCAGAATCTTTTCGATTTCTAAAAGACCAGAAGCCTTTATCAAAACTGCTTTTGTGATTGTATTCGGGTTTGGGCTTACTATCACTACACAGGCACAAGTTACAGAATCGCCTCGCTCCTTAGGACAATTAATTGATATAGGTGGGTGGCGATTACATCTTTTCAAACAAGGTACACATCACGCCCAGGGACCAAGTGTCGTTTTAGAAGCAGGAAGCGGAGATTTTTCGTTCGATTGGCTAATGGTGCAAACCAAAGTAGCTGTTTTTACCCGCGTATATGCCTACGACAGAGCAGGTTTAGCCTGGAGTGATTTAGGGCCACGGCCACATACTATGCAACAGGCTGTTTATGATTTGCATACACTTTTGCTTAAAGCGCGAGTTCCCAAGCCTTATGTTTTAGTTGGCGCATCATATGGCGGCTTATTAGTCAGGCTTTTTGAACAGACATATCCTGATGAAGTAGCCGGAATTGTATTAGTTGATTCAGGTAGTGAAACTGGCCGATTTTTCATTAATGGCCGAATGTTAACACCTGAAAAAGATGCTACCGGAAAGTCTATTCCTCCTATAAAAACTGTTGCAACACCCGAAGATAATAACTTAGCCAGAACACCCGAAGCCATAAAAGCGATTGGCGATGCTTTAAATAAAATGGGGTTACCAGCCAAGCAGGTACATGGTTCTTTTGCTCTATTGCCTGATTCCATACAAAAAATACGTTTATGGGCCTTAGGTAAGTACGAGTATTATGCCACCAGCGATAATATTTACCTGATGGATGAATTATTGCAAATGGTTAAAGCGAAACAGAAGAATCCGCAACCATTAGGCAATAAACCTTTGATTGTTATTTCGAGAGGGAAAGCCTTCTCAAATGATAATGAAGCCGAAGAACAAAAACGCCTGCAAGACCAGAAAGAACTTACTAGACTTTCGAGCAATAGTAAGCAAATCATAGCCCGGAATAGCGGTCACCACATTCAACTTGATGAACCTGATGTAGTGGTTGAGGCGATTAAGGATATGGTGAGGATGGTAAGGGAATAATCTTAAACCCTTCATTTACAATAATTGCCCTATCAAAATCTGACAAAGCACTTATAAAGCATGCATCAAAGCAAAGTGAAAGCACTAGCCAAAGCATTTATAGTATATATAAACCAGGAAGTAAAGAATAAATAAACTATTCAACTAAAAAAGTATATTGTCGAAACTGATTAAGATTCAGGAAATAAATGCTGAGTATGTGTATTCCTTAAAATTTGATATGACCATCTACCACATTCGATATAACCCTCAATAGTCTGATTCTATCGAAAACCTTCCCAAACATTTTGAAAGCATAATCCAAAACCAGAAATTTATGAGGATGCCAGGTTGGTAGTGCCAAGACATGGATAACAACACACAACAAGTAGTTCGCAACTAGCTGCCTGCATAACAACTATTGCCATGAATAATAAAAAGAAAGCCTACAATTACTGTCCATTGAGTGCCACTCAAAAGAACATTACCCGTCTTTTTTGGGTGTCTCCAACTACCAAAAAGAAACCTAAAAAGGTTACCAATATAGTGGAAACCTTTTTCAAAGAGAACAGAGATGGTATAGAGAAAAACAGAATTACTACTCCTAAATCGAAACCGGAAAAGGTTACCATTATGGTGGGAACCTTTTTCAAAGAGAGCAGAGATAGTTTACAGAAAATCAGAATTACGAATCCTAAATCGAAGCCAGAAAAGGTTACCATTATGGTGGGAACCTTTTTCAAAGAGAGCAGAGATAGTTTACAGAAAATCAGAATTACTACTCCTAAATTGAAACCGGAAAAGGTTCCCAATATGGTGGAAACCTTTTTCAAAGAGAGCAGAGATAGTTTACAGAATATCAGAATTACGAATCCTAAATCGGAACCGGAAAAGGTTACCATTATGGTGGGAACCTTTTTGCATGAAGACAGCCGTAAATAATTAATATACCTAGATTACGGGATGGTTAGCAGAAGTTATTCCATTGTAGTGAAATTAAAACAAGTTCACTGTAACCTTTTTTCAGAACCTAAGTATCCACACAAAAATCACTTTTAAATTTATTCATGAAAAAGCTTATAACTGTATTAATGCTGATTAGTCAGCTGGGGTTCGCACAATCCAAAGAAAAACAAGTAGAAGATTTCCTGCTTAAGCAGATGAAAGACTTCAAGATTCCAGGTATGCAGGTGGCAGTAGTTCAAAGGGGCAAAATTGTATTTAGTAAGTCATTGGGCAAGGCCTATATTCAGGATAATATTGCGGTTGATGACCAAAGTATTTTTGCCATTAATTCCTGTACCAAGTCTTTTACAGGCGTAGCTGCTATGCAATTGGTTGAAGAGGGTAAACTCGACTTAAATGCTCCAATCTCTCACTATATTGATAGTCTGCCGGCTCAGTGGCAACCCATTAAGATTCAGCAATTATTAGCCCATATTTCTGGTTTACCAGATATTTTGCGCATTCAGGAAAACACTAGTGCTGGTGCATTCAATGAAGCAAAATCATGGCAGAAAGTGATGACTTTACCCATGGATTTTCCTACCGGTAGTCAGTTCAGCTATAACCAGACTAATTATGTACTCCTGGGCAAGGTGATTAGTAAATTAAGAGGAAAGGATTTCACACAGGTATTTCAGGAAAAACAGTTTGATGTAGTTGGGATGCCACACACAGTTTTTGGAGATTCTCGTGACATAATCCCACATTATGCCCCAACTTACTCCTTAAAAAAAGCAATGGATGGGCAACGACTGCCAGAAGAGAAACTCACGATTAATTATGCGGAAGTTCCACCCTCTCGCCGTGGAGGTACTGGCTTAAATAGTACAGCAGAAGACATGGCTAAGTGGGTAATTGCCTTACAGCAAGGTAAATTACTCAAAAAAGAGACTCTTAAAACCATGTGGTCGCCGATAACTTTTAACAACGGCAAGCCTACTAACTGGGCTTTGGGTTGGGGTGTAAACAAATTCCGTCCGAAACACTGGGCGGTCGGAATGACTGGAGGTGGTCGTTCAGCCTTTTTAGTTTATCCGGACGATGAGATGGCTGTTATTGTATTGACAAATTTGCAAGGCTCTTCTCCTGAAAACTGGATAGAAGAACTCGCAGGCTTTTTTAACCCTGAAATTCCCGCCTCTGACCCAATTACTTTATTGAGAATTGAACTTGATAAACGCGGCTATGACAAAGCCATGCAAGTAGTAGAAGAAGCCCGTAAAAAAGACCATGGTTTTAAACCAGATGAAAACGAACTCAACGATTGGGCCTATCGGGTCATGAGCAAGGACAAAAACAAAGAGGCACTTGAACTCTTTAAACTAAACGCAGCACTATATCCTGATAGCTGGAATACGTATGACAGTTTAGGAGAGGCATTACTGAGACTGGGGAATAAGGAAGAAGCAAAAAAAATGTATCAGAAATCTGTAGAGCTGAACCCTAATAATAACGGGGGTAAACAGATATTGGAGAGATTGAGTAAGTAATGTTATAATCTTTCCAAAGTCATTTAATCTCTGTGTTAATGCTTCAGATAATATAAAGTATTAACACAGAGATTTGTTATTGCATTTTCCTCTTTATCGCTTTCTATCAGCAAATTATGACTCGTTTCTTTCATTTTTTATTTATATTTGTCATGGCTCCATGTCATTATTACTAAATAACAAAAAATGAAAAAACTAGCAATTATCCTGCTCATTGCGCTCGGCTTAGGTTGCAAGAAAGAAGCGGCCGACCCGCAGACGCCCTCCTCCGGTAAAAAACTGGTCAGTATTACTGTTAATGGTAAAGTAAACCATTCGTTTCAGTATGATAAAAACTTACTAATAAAAGAAAACTACTTTGGTTTTTGTGAGACCAATCCTACTGATGAATTTAATTATGAGTACAAAAACGCAAAGCTAAGCGGCTTAAAAACTACGCTCCGCAGTATGTATTCAAGTTCCTCGGCCTCATGTGACCCCGCAGCAGGATTAAAAGGTGAAGAAATTTTCGAATATAATACTCAGGGAAAAATAGTAAAAGCTACCAGAAACAATGGCGGTTTCAGTTCTTTTAACACAACCACTGAATATGTATATAATGCCAAAGGTTTTGTTGAAAAACAAATAATACTTGGTGGTACAAATTCATTGGTAACTACCTTTGAATATGATGCTACGGGAAACTTAATTAAGCAGACAGATCCTGATGGCCAGGTTACTAACTACGAATATGATAATAAAATCAACCCTTATTATCTAATGAATCAACGACCAGCCTGGATAAGTCCTTTCAACAAAAGCCCTAACAATGTAATAAAAGCCTCTAATCGCTATATTTTTAAACGTACATTCAAATATGATGAAGAAGGTTACCCAACCGAAGTATCAGAAGATAACGGCTTTACTTATAAATATAATTATGAGAATTAACAGTCACCCGTAGAAATTCACAAAACAGCTTTTTACCCTTTTCATTTTTTTTATATCTGTTAACAATCTAGTTTACTAATTCACTCAATCGCTCAATAATTTATTAGGTTATACATAAGATTTTTTTAATATTTACTTCATAAAACCTATTGCTTATGTATAAATCTTTCCTACTCTTATTACTGGTTGTATGTGCTGCTACGGTACAAGCCCAAAACCCCAATCCAAAATTCAAACAAGCCTTAGCCGACTCGTTAGGTGCCGATGAATATGGCATGAAAATGTACTCACTGGTGATATTGAAAACCGGAACCAATACTACTACTGATAAAGCTGTTTTAGACAGTCTGTTCAGAGGCCATATGACGAATATGGGCAGAATGGAATCAATGGGGAAATTGATAGTAGCAGGGCCTATAGGTAAAAACGATAAAGCCTATCGCGGGATTTTCATTCTAAACGCTAAAACTCCGGAAGAAGCTAAAGTGCTTTTAGATACTGATCCTGCCATAAAAGCCAAAGTTTTAGAGGCCGATATCTTTCCGTGGTACGGCTCTGCGGCTCTTCCTTTGTACATGAAACATAATGATGAGGTGAAGAAGAAAGATTTTTGATGCTTCACAATTACTAGTTGTCTGTAACAATTTATTGGTTTTCTGAATCGCCTAGAATCATAGATTTTATTTTACCTAATTATTACTTTGGCTGATAGAATTCAGCTAAAGTGGCTAGCTATTTGAGCTTATGATAACTCACCAAATTATTCATACCATCTATTCAGAGAAACCTTTAAAGTACTCCTATTAAAACACAAATCCCTATCTCCTTTAAATAAATTTCTTACTCATTATTAGCAAAATTCTTTAAAGAATCTGAAATTTATTGTCAACATATAAGCACCCACGTAAGACCTATTATTTCAAAAGCTACTTCTTTTATGAAAACCCGCATTTTTACAGTCGTCACTATTCTTTTCTGTTTACTCTCTCTAACTGTATTTTCTCAAATCCAGTGTGGTACTGAGGAAATCAATAAGAACAATCCGGAACTGCAAAAGCAAATTCAGGAGAAAATCAAACGTATTGAGAAATCCGGAAATTTAGTTGACCCGAATACCGTATTCACTATTCCGGTGGTATTTATTGTATACAATAAAGGTGAGCTCGTGGGTGAGGGCTCTAATATTTCTACTGAAACTATTCTGCAGGAACTTAATACATTGAATGATGCATTCAGAGCAAAAAATGGCTTTAGCCCCTATAATGATATGAAAGTAGAGTTTGCTCTGGCCAATTGCGGCGACTTGAATAGTATCGTAAGAGTGAATGCCACAAGCGTACCTAATTATGTTGATAATGGTCTTGACTACAATGATTTAATAATGATGTTCCAGTTAAGAGCTTTACATAACTGGAATGACCGTGATAATTATATTACTATAGAGCTAGTTCATAAAATGAATGGCGCCGGAGGATTTGCCGGATATCTTGAAGGTTTTACTTTTATTGATGTGCGCTCATTTGGATTTGGTATTATGGCGCACGAGTTAGGGCACGTAATGAATCTGAAACATACCTTTGAAGGAGATGTTTTCGGAACGCAATGCCCTGTGAATGATAATCCTGATGCAGACGGTGACATGATCAGTGATACCCCGCCTCATAAAAGCTGGCAAACTTGTTTTAACACACCATCTACGTCTATTAATCCTTGTGATAGTCTTGAATATGGTGATATTTTCGAAAACTTTTTATCTTACAGTCAATATTGCTGGCATAAATTTACTCCGAGACAAATTTTACGCGCCAGAATCAGTGTGGAAGCCATCAAACCTAGCTGGTTTAATTCTCCTTATCTATCAGGTCAGACCAACCCTCCTACCGGGACTTCTAACCTTAAATGTAGTACAGGTACGCTTAGTTTATCAGCCAATGGCTGCTTAGGTACTTATAGTTGGTATAGCACCAATACAGGAGGTGACACCTTAGCCACAGGGAAAAATTTTACCACTCCGGTGATTGAAACCACGACTACCTACTATGTCGATTGCAAAGTAGCTACCTGTGCCGCCTCCGTCAGAGTACCCGTCCAGGCTATCATTACTCCAATTAATGAATGTTATTGTGACTCTTATGCCACCTATCTTGGCGATGAAGAAATACTAAAGGTTAATTTTGCCAATCTAAGCAGTTCTTCTACTTGTAGTACTACAGGTGGGCCAGGCTCTTTAAACAGAGCTTACTCAAATTATACCTTATCAACTCCGGTGGAAGTCCGTAAAAATAACTCGTATCCCTTTTCGGTCCAGATTGGCACCTGTGGTGGATTTTATAATAATATGACGAAGATTTTCATTGATTTTAATCAGGACAAAGATTTCAATGATGTCGGAGAAGAAGTATATGCATCATCTCTTTCTCAACAAGGGCCTCACATTGAAAGCGGTACAATCCTGATTCCGGCAAATGCTCTTTTAGGAATAACCCGTATGCGTGTTATTACTGTAGAAACTGGTAATATATCATCTATTACTCCATGCACCATTTATGGATTTGGAGAAACGGAAGATTATGCTGTCAATATTACGGTTTGTCCGAATGCTCTCAGCTATGAAAATATCAATCAGAATGCAGGTATATATGAGGCAACTACCAGTGTAAGCAGTAGAGCTAATATCAGCACCCCAACGGCTTATCTGGCAGGACAATTCGTTATCCTTTTACCGGGCTTTTCAGCGGGGCCTAATGAAGTATTTACAAGTGCTATTGGTGGCTGCAATTAATCATTACTTTAGCCCATAGTCGCTTTTCTATGATTCAAGCCCCAGTTTAGCATGCTATCTATTACATCTGATAGTCTTTGAGCCGATTCAGTTAATTCATACTCTACCAATACAGGTGTAGCATCATACACCATTCGTTTTACCATGCCATTGAGTTCAAGTTCTTTTAATTCTTTCGACAACATACGTGGGGTAATTTTCGGTATATTCCGCTGAATCTCCGTAAACCTCTTGATACCAAACATTAAAGAACCCAGAATAGGTAATTTCCATTTGCCTGTCAATACATTCAGCGTATCATTCAAAGCTAAAACAAACTGTTCAGGACATGATTTTGCATCGGCAAAATCCATTATTTTTTTTGATACTGTCATAATCGTATGTTTACTATACTTTTGTATAGTGCTATACAAAAGTATATCACTATATTTTATATAGCAAATGTATTTACTTTTGCGTCAATAATATATTTTCTAAATAAATTTTTTCTATCATGATTTTAATAACAGGCGCAACAGGGCATTTTGGTGCGGCAACTATAGATTTCTTATTAAAAAAAGGTACCCCTGCCAGAGAAATAGCAGCATTAGTAAGAGACGAGGCTAAAGCAGGCGATTTAAAAGCAAAAGGTATTACTATTCTTTCAGGTGATTATAATAATTATGAGTCTTTAGTAAAATCATTCAAAGGTGTTGACAAGTTGCTTTTTATATCAGGCAATGATATAGTAAATCGTGTGCAGCAACAAGATAACGTAGTAAAAGCAGCGAAAGAGGCAGGTGTTGGGCATGTAGTTTACACAAGTTTTGTACGCAAAAACGAAACTGAGACCTCCCCTATTTATATTGTGGCTAAGTCTCACTTATCAACTGAGAAAGCCCTTAGGGAAAGTGGTTTAACTTATACCATTCTCCGTAATAATATCTATACCGATTATATTCCAATGTTTATTGGACAGAATGTAACCGAAACTGGTATATTCTTTCCAGCTGGAGATTCTCCTGTAGCTTTCACGCTTCGTAACGATATGGCAGAGGCAGCCGCTAATATCCTGTCTAGTGACGGACATGAAAATAAAGACTATACTCTATCAAATACCGAGGCTGTTACTTTTCATGAAATAGCACAATTTATTAGCCAGGCAGCAGGTAAAGAAATAGGTTATGTAAGCCCTGATTCAGCAACATTTGTTGAAGTATTAACTAACGCAGGTCTTCCGGCAGAAATTATAGGTGTTTCAGCAGCTTTTGCTGAAGGCTTTAAACAAGGAGAATTTTCTTCTCCTGAAACCGATTTAGAAAAACTTCTAGGCAGAAAACCCGGTTCTGTGAAAGATTTTTTAGCTGGGGTTTATGGAGAATAATTGAGTGATTGAGCCTGGACGGCCCGTGATTTAGTGATTTAGTGATTTAGTGATTTAGTGATTTAGTGATTTAGTGATTTAGTGATTTAGTGATTTAGTGATTTAGTGATTTAGTGATTAATTTAATCATGAATAATCAATTCAAAGCAATTATTCGCTAATTCACCATTTGCTAATTCGCAATTAATCACTCAATTATCTTATCGTTAGCAACAATTCTTTTAAATAACTTATCGGAACCACGGCAGCTAGTTTCCCTCCGGTATCATCTGAAAGTGTTGCTGAAATAATTCCAACCATATAAGTAGCTCTTGAAAAGCTTCCTTTTCTTATGGTAATAAATACTCCCGATCCGCTACAACTCTGAATGCTGGGTCGGTCTAAATAAATATAATTAACTTTATCTGAATGAGTAATTAACTTGCTCGCTGTATTACACCAAAGGGCAATAGGAGAAAAGTAATGATTGAGAACGTACATAGGAAATCCGAAGAAAAGGGCTTCAGTGCCAATTGGGAAACTGATTTTCTGACTAGCCACCCAATCTAATTTAATTGATGAACTCAGAAAACGGTCTTTCTGAAAATCATTAAACGGGGCAATTTCGAGTATAGATATATCAGCTAAGGGATGATGAATCCAAGGGATTCCTGCAATACTACTTGTAAGAAAAATCAGGTCTTCTTCTATAGCCGAACTATCCGGAACCATAAATACAATCTTAGCGGTACTACTCATTTGTTCTGCAATATGGCGTGCTGTTATCAGTAGATATTTGTTATGATAGCTCACAATATTTCCTGTACCCCGACTCTCATTCTGACCGTTTTTTCGTTCATATAACATCACCACTGCATTCGCCAAATCACTTACACCCATATTTTTTGGATTATCTTGTGCTATAAGTACACAAGTATTCAGCAGAATAATAAGAGTAATACAAAGATTTGTCTTCATCAGACTATTATATTAACATAATAGGTAGTTTGGCAAGGTATAAATACCTCTAAACAAATTTAATGATAATAACTCTTAAATAGAAGAAATATGCTTAATCATTATTGAATGGTCAATAAGAGGGCATGAAAACATCAGTTCTGTCAAAAAGTATTGCTTTATGGGTAGCCATCCCCATAATTATTATTTATTTGCTAAAAGAGATAAATAAACACCAGATAACATGACCTTCTTCTTAGAAAACCATGCTATCTGGTGTATTTAACTAGAGCATAATACTCCAAATCTCAGTTTAAGGGCAATTCTCTATCTTAGCTTGAAATACTTTACTTCCTCCCGCCTGAAAACCCGGATTCAGTAATATATGCTTACCCGCATAATAATTTACTCCTGATGCTACATTTGCCGTACTGGTTATGCTCTGTGAAGCACGATAATTCCCTGCCGGTTGGTTACCTGACATTGTGAGATTGGCATTAATAACTGCCTGTACCGGAGCTCTGCTAGCAGAAGTACAACCATTAACCGTGCAACTTACATAATAAGTTGTAGTTGTCGAAATACTAGGTGTTGTGTAAGTACCGCCTGTGCCAACTGAGGTTCCTCCTGTCGACACAGTATACCAGTTAACAGAGCCGCCTGCACAACCACTCGCCGTAAGTGTTACTGTTCCTGGGCCGCACCGACTTGCACCTGTTGGCGTTGGCAGACCCGGTGTCGGGTTAACAGTAGCCGTTACAGTTGCTCTGGTAGAGGTACATCCGCTTATAATACAACTCACATAATAAGTTGTTGAACTTGATATACTAGGAGTGGTATAGGTTGTGCCTGTAGCTAATATAGCAGTACCAGTTGCGCTTGCATACCAGTTGATAGTACCACCTGCACAACCTGTAGCTGTTAATGTTACCGTTCCGGTACCACATCTGCTGTTGCCTGTTGGTGATGGTGGGGTGGCATTAGCTCTTGTAATGGTCGCAATGCCAGAATAAACCTGTGCACAAACCCCGTTTTTCACAACAGCTCTGAACTTGGTTGTTTGTGTTAAGTTTGAGTAAGGTAAAGTAGTAGTAGTATTGTTAATATTTACAATGTTGCTTGCAAAATTATCTGTAGACGATTCCCACCTCAGTATAGCCCCCGTATGCCCACTCAAAGTAAGAGTACCTGAATTGGTATTTGAACAAGCCGTTGTACTTCCTGCAACGCTTCCTCCTATCGACGTTTCATTGACAATAAAGCTGGTTTGCGCACGGCAGACACTCTGTTGAGAGGTACTCAGGAAATAATTATAAGTACCTGCTGTTGCAGTATTTGGCAGACCCGAGCCAAAGGTTCCTACAGGATTAAAAACAGAACCCGTCCATATAGCAGTTGGACTCGAAGGAGCAGTATACCAACCTATATTTCTGAATAGATTGGTTGAGGTTTCTACTGTATAACTACCTGTTGCACCACTGGTATAAGTAGAAACTACCAGTACATACGTAGTTCCGGCAGTAAAATTATAGGTGAGTTTAGAACCCCAGGCTAAAGTAGAATTATAGCCATCATCATCTCCTTTTAAAAAATTAGTAGACGGAGAATTCGGGTTAAAGGTACCTTGATATAGGGTTAGATAAGTATCGTATTTATCTGGGCTAAGGTTTGTAGCAGGACCTGTATGAATATCAAATGTACCGCTGACGTCAGCCACAAAGGTATGTGCGCCATAATAGACATAGAGATTTGATGGCGTATAAGTAGTAGTATTATCTCCGCTTCCTCTCATATAGTATGGATGACTTGTGGTCAATGTGCCACTTAAGCTACTTGAATTAGGAATATTGGTAACCGATAGGCCTTCCCCATTAGGTACATTTCCATTTTTACAAATATTATAAGTGCCCACCAATGGTACAGGCGAAGGGTTTATAATTACCCTTACCGGTTGTAGTACAACAGTACCACAGACATTTGGAGTTAAATTGAAAAGATAAGTAACTATAATCGGATTACTGGTAGTATTGATTAAAGTCTCGTTAATGTTAGCAGTATTGCCACTTGAAGCTGGATTACTGATACCTGCCACTGCCGCGCGCGTCCAGTTGAAAGTAGTAGTACCGGCTGCAGCCGTAGTAGCTGTATAAATAAAAGGACTACGAGAGCAGGCTGAATAAAGTCGTGGAGAAGATAATTGTCTGTCTGTATAAGGAGTAAAATCTTCATATACATAACGGTCATTGGAAGAAGCTCCGGTAGAAGCATAAAGACCCAAACCACGACGGGCAAACGCCTTCCAGATAGAACATCTGTAACGTTTGTTAAACAAGGCAGAATCTGCTTTCAGAATAGCGTCGCGGGCATCTACAAAACTTGGGCTACAAGGTTGTAATCTCAGACCTTCATTTACCAATTTAAGTGCAGCGATGTTGCCTCTCATATTTGTTACTACAGCAGGCGTTGTATAGATATTATTAACGATCTGGGCATCCTGCATAATGATTTCCCATGTCATATCCCAAAGCATGGCAGCCCAAATAGAACCGATACCATGTGGCTGTGCCATAGTAGCTACTTTGCCATAAGTTATACCGGGATTTACATTGGCCATATCATACGAATACTTGAAGGTTCGAATCCCAATATCGGTTGTTGTTTGTGCGAGAGAGTATGTTCCGATACCTTTGGCTAAATTGGCACTGGCCAAATTAGGCGACAATGAAGCCCAGTTAGTGGTGAGCATCAATGCCAGATAATCACTCCAGCCCTCACCACCTTGTTCAACGTTTTGAAGACAGCTGGAATTGGCCGGGCCACCTGTTAACCGGGTCGACCAACCATGCCCATATTCATGAGTAATAACACCATTGTCAAAATCAGAATCAGGTTGATACTGCGGATTTCCCCCGTTAGACCACAAATACATCTGCATTCGTCCGTTTACTCCATCAACTTCGGGCCTGAAGTTCGCGTTACTTGTACCCGAGCCATCCTGTGCATCTGCATAAACATAATCACTGCCTAATCCGCCTCTGCTCATATTAGTTTCCTGATAGTTACCACTTGGCTCATCAAATCCGTATTTCCAGAGTACATCATGAATCAGGTTATTCCAGTAAAAAAGGTTAGTAATAGCTGCGTTACGGTTTGCAGCTGCAGTTCCTGTAGACTGCGTATAAGAATAATTAAAATCTAAAGTAGGCGAAACCGGATTACTCCCGATTGTTCCTTCATTATCATTTGCTATATCGTCTTTAGCCCATACATTGTTTCCTTGTGTATTCGTAAAGTTTGTTGTACCATCATTATGCCATCCATTAGTAGCGCCAGGACCCGTGCCGGCAGGCACAAATTTAGTGTAAGGGTTAGTAACAATTGTTCGGGCTCCATGATTCGGGCTTTCAAGCGGATAATCAAATACATTATAACTATTAGCAGCTAGTGGTTGTAGAAAACTTATGTTTTCTCTTGCCTTATTTATTGGTTCATGCATAATACCATGATCATGGTCATGCGTGTGTTCAGGTATTCCAAAGTTGCAATGAATCACCATATCTTTCGTATCAAGAATATCGCCGGTCATGGCATCTACCTGTACACTCCATTTATTTTTGAAATCTTTGGTAGATATCTGTACATTCCAGACAAGATTTACCTGAGCTGCCTTGCTTTTAGCTGAAATTGAATCTTTGGGAAGCCAGTAGAGCTTCACATAAATGTTCTCGTTTGACAAATCGCTATTCTTATAAACCGCTTTTTCAATCTGTCCGTTAGGCAACCTGTTAATACTTACTTCCTGTGTATTAGCTGCATTGCCGGGTAAGTTTAAACTTGTAGCTGCTTTGCTGACAGCATCAAGTGGCGTCAGCGGAATCAGCGTAAAGGCAGGTACTTTCAAAGCAATATCACGCACAAAGGTATTTCCTACATTCATCACATTGTCATTTGCCAATGTCACGTTCAGTATACCGTTATACACTTCAATTGATTGGTGTTTCTGAACAAAATAGATATGATACCAACCTGTTGAAGGTGAAAGGTACTCGCTGGAGATACCGATTTCGCTAATATCATTATTCGATAAATGATAATGTGCCGCATTAGCATTCAGATACGTTTTCGCTTTTTCTACTTCCTTCTGGGCTATAGCTCCAAACGATAGGCCAAGCACCATCAACAGCAGATAGCATCTCTGAAACCTTATGTTACTAAAAAATAAATGTTTAAGCATAGGAATTCAATTAAGTGAGTAACTTATTTAAACTGGGAATCAACTTATAATAAAACCTGTGGATTTAAATACCTCAATCAAGATCTGAAATTTATAAAAGAGGAAAGCAATTAATTCTCAAAGACAGTGCGGATACTTATCAGGCGGTAGCATTCAGTTCTCAGGCATGTTTTATAATAATTAATGACGTATAGTCAATTGAGTAAAATTCTCATCTATTTACAGCGAAAACCTCAGAAAACCTACAATTATTTACTAAACGGTCAGTAGAATTTAATTTTTAATGTAGAAGGCATGACAAATTGATTGTGCCTGAGATAGTCAGACACAATTCATTAATAGTATAAATAATGTAATACGTTATTCTGACTATCCCTATGGACAGTCTTCTATCTTAGCCAAAAATACCTCACTTGCTCCGGCCTGAAAGCCCGGGTTGAGCAAAATAGATTTTGCTGCAAAATAATTCACTCCTGTAGCTACGTTGGCCGTGCTTGTAATCGATTGCGATGCCCGGTAATCTCCTGCAGCCTGATTGCCACTCATTATTGGATTTACGTAAATAATTGCCTGCACGGCGGCTCTGGCAGACGTACAACTTCCGATTGTACATGCCACATAATAGGTAGTATTATTTGAGATAACCGGTGTTGTGTAAGTCGTTCCTGTAGCTAAAGAAATACCACCATTTACGCCTGCATACCAGTTAATAGTGCCTCCTGCACAACCTGTAGCCGTAAGAGTTACTGTACCAGTGCCACAGCGGCTATTCCCAACAGGTGTTGGCGCGCTGGCAGTAACTACTACAGTAATGGTAGCTAAAGCCGAGTAAACCTGTGTACAATTGCCATTTTTCACTACTGCTCTATATTTAGTTGTCTGTGCCAGGTTAGAGAATGATAAAGTAGTGGTTGTATTAGCAATAGGTACAATATTACCTACAAAATTATCGGTAGAAGATTCCCATCTTACAATCGAACCTGTATGCCCGCTTAGTGCGAGCGTACCAGTATTAGTTGGTGTACAAACCGAAGTACTCCCTGCAATATTGCCTCCAACAGATGTTGCATTGATAATAAAGCGGGTCTGAGCACGGCAACTATTTTGCTGAGAAGTGTTCAAATAAAAATTATATGTTCCGGGTGTTGAAGTATTGGGCATACCTGAACCAGATATGCCAACCGGGTTAAAAATATTGGTAGTGGCCAATGCATTACCCCCTGAGCTATTAGCATACCAGCCTATGTTTTTGAACAGATTGGTTGAAGCTTCTACGGTATAATTACCTGTTACATCATTACCATAAGGAGAAACTACTAATACATAAGTAGAACCTGCGGTGAAATTATATGTAATTTTTGAGCTATATTGAAAAACAGCGTCATAACTGTCATCATCTCCTACTAAAAAATTGGTAGCAGGAGAGTTAGGGTCAAAAGAACCCTGATAAAGCGTAAAATAGGTATCATAACTGTCAGGACTAGAAAGCAAGGTTGAAGGATGGGTATGAATATCAAATGTACCACTTGAAGCGGCTACAAATGTATGAGCGCCAAAATACACCCCAGTGCCAACCGTTGAAGGATTATAAGCAGTCTGGTTGTCGCCTTGCCCTCTTCTGTAAACAGGAGAATTTGAAGATAGTGTTCCGCTTAAAATATTTGAGTCAGCGATATTAGTAACTGAGAGTCCTTCTCCAGCCGGAACTACTCCATCCTTACAAAGAGCATAAGTCCCAACTAGCGGAGTAGGTGACGGATTTACTACTACTTTTACCGTTTGCCACACAGTAGAGCCACAGGCATTTGGTGTTAAATTAAAAAGATAAGTAACGGTAATTGGATAAGAGGTAGTATTAATCAGTGTCTCATTTATAGTAGCTGTCTTCCCGCTTGATGCCGTATTGCTGATTCCTGCAACTGCTACACGTCACCAGCTATAAGTAGTTGTACCTTCTGCTGCCGTTGTAGCTGTGTAAGTAAAAGCGTTTCCTGAGCATGCCGTCAGATTCTTTGCTGAAGATAAAGTTCTATCAGTACCGATAGTAAAATCTTCAAATACTATACGGTCGTTAGAACTAACACCGGTAGAGGCATTAAAGCCCAGACCACGACGAGCAAAGGCTTTCCAGATAGCGCATCTGTATCTTTGATTAAACAAGAGTGAATCTGCTTTCAGAATAGCATTACGTGCATCTATAAAACTTGGGCTACAAGGCTGCAATCTTAAGCCTTCGTTTACTAGTTTAAGTGCAGCTATATTTCCCCTCATATCTGTAATACTTGCAGGAATGGTGTAGATATTATTGACAATCTGTCCGTCTTGCAAAATAATTTCCCAGGTCATATCCCAAAGCATAGTAGCCCAGATAGAGCCTATACCATGAGGGATAGTATAGGAAGCTACTTTACCATAAGTAACCTCATTATTTACATTTGCCTTATCATAAGAATAAGGAAATGGCCTGGCACCAGGGCCCGTAGTAGGCTTACCCAGTACATAAGTGCTCGTAACTCTGGATATATTTGCGCTGGCAACTGATGCAGACAATGCTGACCAGTCTGTTGTCAACATCAATGCCAGGTAATCACTCCATCCTTCTCCTCCCTGCTCTGCATTTTCTAAACAGGTTACGTTATTCCTGCCACCTGTTAATCGGTTTGACCAGCCATGCCCGTATTCATGTGCAATTATGCCATTGTCAAAATCTGAGTCAGGTGTATAAGCAGGGTTACCGGAATCACCGAATAGAAACATCTGCATACGGGGGTTTTGTCCATCAATTGGGGTACGGAAATTGGCATTATTTGTACCGGAGCCATCTTGTGCGTCGGCATAAACAAAATCGTTTCCTCCACCTCCTCTACCCAGATTAGCTTTCTGAAAGTTACCACTTGGTTCGTCGAGTCCGTACTTATATAATACATCATGAATCAGGTTATTCCAGTAAAACAGATTAGTAATAGCAGCATCGAGATTGGCCGCAGCAGTTCCGGTTGCCTGGGTATACGGATAATTAAATTCTAAGGTAGCAGATGATGGGCTACTACCGGCTGTGGTTTCGTTGTCGTTTGCTATATCGTCTTTAGCCCAGACATTATTCCCACGTGTATTTGTATAATTTGCTGTACTATCATTATGCCAGCCATTAGTGGCTCCCGGCCCTGTACCATTAGAGACAAATTTAGTATAAGGATTTGCTACTATGGTTCGGGTACCATGATTGGGGCTTTCGAGCGGATAATCAAATACATTATAACTATTGGCAGCAAACGGCTGTAAAATACTGGTATTTTCTCTTACCGGATTTGACTTTTTATGCGTTAAACCTGATTCATGTGTATGTCCAGGAACTCCGAAATGGCAATGAATTACCAAATCTTTTGTATCGATGATATCACCTGTTAGGGCATCAACCTGAACACTCCAGCTATTTTTATAATCTTTAGTATAAATCTGCACATTCCAGACCAGACTTACCTTTGATACTTTTTTTCTCCCCGCTATTGTATCATAAGGAAGCCAGTACAGCTTTACAGGAATACTCTCTTTAGATAAATCAGCATTGGCATAAACTCCTTTTTCTATTTGCCCGTTAGCTAATCTGTTTGTACTTACCTCTACCGAGTTTGCAGCATTGCCGGGAAGTTTCAGGCTTGTAGCCGCCCGGCTTATTGCATTGAGAGGCGAAACAGGTATGATTGTAATTACAGGCACTTTTAAGGCAATATCAGTTACAAAATTATTCGCTACGTGCTCCACATTTTCCTTTACAATCAAAGTGTTCAGAATACCATTGTATACTTCAATAGATTGATGCTTTTGAACAAAATACCCATGATACCACCCTGTGGTAGGTGAGACGTAATCGCTCGAAATAACCATTTCATCAATATCTTTATTTGATAGATGATATTGTGTAGCATGAGTTTTGAGATAAGTTTTTACTTTCTCCACTTCTTTTTGAGCATGTCCTGTCAATGATAGAGTAATAGTTAGACAAAGCAGATAAAATCTTTGAAACTTATGGACATTAAAAAATAAATTTTTAGGCATAGGAGTAGAATTTAGTGAGTAATAAAGATTACTTAGTATTATTTATTGATTCACAATAAATAATACACAGTGGATTTAAACGGCGACTTTACCTTTAAAATCGATATTGAAGAAAAACGGAAATTCAGCTAAGAGAATTTTTATTGGAACAAGAAGACTTATTTACAGGGTTGAAGCGATGGGCTTTAATACAGTTTTTCAGGTTTAGTGTGAGGTTATTCATGACTTATAATTATGTGGGTGAAATTTGTGTGAATTTTACGACAAAATTCCCAAAAAACCTAGCTTAATTTACTTATTAATGGGAGAAAATAAATTATAAAAAAATCAAGAAATAAATTCTACAAAATCAAGTGTAAAAACCGCAGTTACGCAGCGCGTAATGAGCGGACGCCGCGCGGGATTTTTTCACGCAGCGTTTGTAAAATTTATGAGTGAATTTTATAAGTTATTTTTTGAGCATTACTTAATAGTTGTTGAAGAGCTGTTTCCAATGCCCGGGGCAGATGGCATGGATAAAGGCATAAGTAAATTGTTTGCTATGGAAATAGTTTCCGGAGAGTAAAGGAATTGTTTACTTACCATTACTTTTCTGTTCCACTACCCTATGCTTCCTGTCAAATGTTATTTCCCCTTGTTCTTATATCCTTTAAATACAACTTTAATCACATTTTAATAAACTACGCTTCTACCTATTTAGTTTTGTCTATAACTACCTGAATTTAAGATACATACAAAATTAAAATTCTTTAATAACTACGTTTAAATTCTCAGCTTCTCCTCCATAAAAAACTAAACAATCCTGAAATAATTATATTAACATTTACACTCGTTCAAACATTATTTGTTTAAACAAATATAGAATATACATTTGTGCAACATTTCAGAAAAACATGGGTAAACAATATAAAAATCAATATCACGAGCTAATAGCTAACCTGCACATAACAGATGGCTATATCTTTAATTATTTCGATCAGAAGCTTGCTCCTTTCAAATTGTCGGTTCAGCAATATTCTGTGTTGCGCCAGTTACAGGAGGTCTTTCCGGGAAGCCTGAATGCAGGAGAGCTTAAAAACAAAATGCACGAATTGAATTCGGATATGACACGCCTGACAGACCGACTCATCAGCAAAAACCTGATTGTTCGCGAAGTAGACCCTGAAAATCGCCGTCGGGTAAAGCTCCGCCTGACAGAAGAATCGAATGAATTTGTAAAAAAGGTAGCCGTTGAATTTCAGAATTTCGAATCAATTGTCAGTCACCTGAATGACGAAGAGGTAAAAACATTAAACACACTTTTGACCAAAATAAGAAACAAATAACAATGAAGAAGTACATCACAGCCATTGGATTGATTGGGTTGAGCATAGGAAACTCCTTCGCTCAGTCGACACCAATGCCACTGAGTAAAGCCATTGACATGGCTATTCAGAATAATAAAGGGCTTAAAGCAGCCGACCTGCGCACGAAAGGGGCCGAAGCCCGTGTGCAGGAAGTAAAAGACCGCAACTTACCACAAGCCAGTGCCTCTCTCTCCTATTCGCGTTTTAGCCTGATTACACCTTTTGCTTTTGGCGAAGGCGAAGATGGCAAACCTTTGTTCGGGCTTCCGGCCGGAGGCTTCAGTGCTACTATGGGAGCAGTCTCTGTTAAAAAAGAATTATTCGGAGGCTTTGCTGAAAAAGCAGCCCAGCAATCAGCTGATTTATTGCTTCGTGCCAGTAAATTAGATGCGCAGCGTAATCGTCAGGAATTGGTTTATACGGTTACTGATGCCTACTATACTATTGTAAAACTCATGCGCTCAACCGATGTTCTCAACCAGAATATCCAGCAGTTCGATGAGCGGGAAAAAGATGCCCGCAACTTAGAGAAGGAAGGGGTAATACTGTCAAACGAAGTTCTGAAACTACAATTACAAAAACATAATCTTGAACTAAGCCGCTTGCAGGTAGAAAAAGCCAAAGAGACGGCACTTTTCAATTTTGGTTTACTGATTGGCGCTGAAAATGCGATGAGTATTGCAGTTGATACCACATTAAGTAACAATGCAATAGCGCTTGAAACGCTGAATAGTTTTGTAGACCAGGCCATTCAGGTGCGGCCTGAGTTACAGGCCAATGTTTTACGCCAACAGTCAGCCGATGCGCAATTACGTCTGGTTAAAAGCAATAAGTATCCGCACATTGGATTATCGGCAGGTTACAATTATGTAAATCCGAATGCCAGTCTTATACCTGAGGCTAAAACTTTTATCAACGCCTGGAATATTGGTTTAGGTATCTCCTATAATATTGGTTCATTATATAACCTGAAGGGACGTCTTAACACAGCACAAAATGCCATCAATGAGAGCATTCTGCAGGGACAACAACAAAGCGACCAGATTCGCTCAGAAGTGGTAACAGCCTATCATAATTACGAATTAGCGATTGAACAACAAAAGGTAATCAGGACCGCACTTGAGCAGGCACAGGAGAATTATCGCCTGACAGAATCCCGATTCCGCAATGGTCTGGTAGGTTCAACCGAATTGCTCGATGCCAATACATTTTTATTACAAGCACAATTAAACCTGATTAATTCGAAAGTTGATGGCCAACTAGCCTATCAAAGACTTTTGAAAGCAACGGGTGGGAATTAAACCCTCACCCCGACCCTCTCTGCAACAATGGGGAGAGGGAGAGAACAACATTCAAAAACACATTATTTCATATAAACAATCATGAATACCAAGATAATTATCAGAGTAGTGGGTGTCATTGCATTAATTGCCGCACTTATTTATGGATATAAAGAAATCCAGTACTTACAACGCTACGAAACCACCGACGACGCACAAATTGATGGAGATGTGAATGCAGTTACTCCTAAAATAGGAGGTTATATTAAAGCCATTCGCTTTCAGGACAACCAGGTCGTAAAAGCTGGTGATACCCTTTTTATCATTGATGATGCCGACTACAAAATTCGTGTAGCACAAGCAGAAGCGGCATTACAAACAGCTGTAGCCAGTGGTGGTGTAAGCCAGTTTAATATTGGTGTGGCATCTGCAACTATCCAGAGTTCGCAAGCCAATGTTCAAACAGCCCGCAATCAGGTAACAACAGCACAGGCTAATATAGCTGCTGCACAGGTAAGAGTACGCAAAGCCAATACAGATTTTGAGCGTTACAGCAGATTGCTCGCCGAAAAAACCATTCCGCAACAGCAGTTTGATAATGTGCAGGCAGAGCGTGATGCCGCACAGGCTGCTCTTCAGGCTGCGCAATCGCAACTGGAAACTGCTCAATTGCAGGTAAATGCTGCGAATACTCAAACAGGAGTAACGAGTTCGCAACGCAAGGCTGTTGAAAGCCAGATAGGCGTAGCACAGGCAACCGCCAAACAACGCCAGGCAGAGTTAGATTTAGCTAAATTACAATTGTCTTATACAGTGGTAGTGACTCCCGCTTCCGGTGTGGTATCAAGACGTTCGGTACAAGTTGGTCAGTTAATTCAGCCTGGACAAGCCCTTTGCTCGATTGTAAATACTGAGAAGTTATGGGTAACCGCCAATTTCAAAGAAACACAATTGACAGAAATGCAATTAGGACAACCCGTTGATATTGATGTAGATGCTTACGGTAAAGAGAAATTAACTGGTAAAGTAGAATCATTTGCCGGAGCAACAGGAGCTAAATTCTCTTTGATTCCACCTGATAATGCTACCGGAAACTACGTAAAAGTAGTGCAACGTGTACCTGTAAAAATAGAGATTGATAAAACCAGTCCGGTTTTTGCCAAATTACGCCCCGGTTTAAGTGTAGCGGTGGCCGTAGACATACAAAAAAAATAAAGAAATTATGAAGTTAGGATTTGATAAATGGATAATCGTAATCACTGTTACCACAGCTGCCTTACTCCAGACCATCGACTCATCTATTGTCAATGTAACATTGAACCAGATGATGGGGAACCTGGGGGCATCACTCGGTGATATCAGCTGGGTGGTAACTGGCTATGCCGCTGCCAGTGCTGTTATGATTACTATGTCGGGTTGGTTAAGCGCCAAGCTGGGCCGTAAGAATTACTTTGCTGCATCCATCATATTATTTACGATTGCCTCCGTTTTTTGCGGACTGTCAACCAATGTCTGGGAACTGGTATTCTTTCGGGTAGTGCAAGGCATCGGTGGTGGTGGATTATTGACCACTGCACAATCTATTCTGATTCAGACTTTCCCGAAAGAAGACCTGGGTCTGGCCAATGCTATTTTTGGGATGGGCGTTATTATCGGGCCATCCATCGGACCCACTTTAGGAGGATACATTACCGATCATTTATCCTGGAGCTGGGTGTTTTACATCAATATTCCTTTTGGTATACTGGCTACCTTTCTGACGTTCAGTTATATTACAGAGCCCTCCGAACCCATACCCGCGGGTAAGATGGACTGGCTGGCGTTGGTACTATTAGTGGTGGGTATTGGTGGCTTGCAGATTATTCTGGAAAAAGGACATGAAGAAGATTGGTTCGACTCGAACTTCATCACGGTGATGACCATTCTGGCTGTAGTAGGCTTATTGGGCTTTATCTGGCGACAACTCATCGTAAAAATCCCGATACTGGATTTAAAACTATTAGCCCAACGGCGTTTTGCCGTAGCCAACCTGTTCAACTTTATTCTGGGTTTTGGTTTGTTTGCCTCAGTATTTATTATACCTGTGTTTTGTCAGACCATCTTAGGCTTCACTGCCAGTCAGACAGGTTTATTGCTAATGCCCGGCTCTATTATGACCGGCATTATGATGTTGGTTGTGGGGGTTGTGATGCGTAAAAACATCATGTCGCCCATCTGGTATGCAGCTATTGGTTTTGCTCTGTTTGTGGGCTTCTGCTATGATTTATCAAGTTTGAGTCTCACCACAGGCCCACATGATTTCTTCTGGCCATTGATGATTCGCGGTATAGGGATGGGGTTAATTTTCATTCCTCTCATGACCATTACAGTGGCTGACCTTGAACCAGCCAAGATGCCGCAAGGCTCTGCCTTATCGAGTATGGTTCGCCAGTTAGGTGGCACATTCGGAACCGCCATCATGACAACATATATCTCTACACGTACGGTATTCCACACCAATCGTTTAGCTGATAACCTGTCAATCTATAATCCTATATCTGCCGAACGACTGAAACAATATACAGCTTTGTTCATGTCGAAAGGTGATGCTCTGGTAACAGCCACTGAAAAAGCATACAAAATGTTATATGGAAGTGTAGTTCGTCAGGCATTAGTATTGACGTATTCAGATACTTTTCTGATTATAGGTGCTTTTTTCTTACTCTGTTTACCTCTACTCTTACTATTTGTGGGTGGCAAGAAGATAGAAGCCTCAGAGCATGCTGAAATGATGATGGAATAGTTTAGATGGATTAATGAAAGGCACAGGCGCTGGTTTGTGCCTTTTTTATTAATTGTAAGAAGTAATTAGAATTATCAAACAAAATTTTCCTTTAAATAAGTCTACTTTGGTTTCTTCAACAATTTTAATAATCTTTGTCTTAATAACTAGCAATTAACTATTCACTAACTAAAAATTGTTGTATGAAAAAAGTACTTTACTTACTATTGCTGTCTGTATTTTCCTCACTTACTATTAGTGCACAAGACTCCTCAATTCCAGAAACATCATTATTTAAAGTTGAAAATGATGCTGTGATATGGCAAAAAATATATGATTTAAATGTTTCAGCGAAAGAATATTTAACCTTTATCAAACTTAAAAACTGTCTTGAGGGTATTGATACTGTTCAAACTACAATAATTGGAAAATTAAAAGGTTTTAAACCAAATACTTACGGAGCAGCACGGATGTCATCACCAATTTATTTATTCACGGCGATGATTTTTGCTGATGCCAGAATTGAAATTAAGGAAAATAAATATAGAGTCACACTCTCTAATATCAAAGCAACAGATGGCTTGGGAATAGTAGATTTCGAAACTTTGTATTTTAAGATGCTTAGTAAAAAAACTGCTCGTCCAAGTTTCTTTAAGATTGACGAACCAATTCTTAATAAAAACTTTGACAGCTTTTTTGAATATAAAAAAATTACCTCTGATTTTTAATTAACAATATATCACAGGAAATGAAGAAGCTTTAAACCAAGGCTTCTTTTTTATTTTAACGATGATTTCTCACAACTATTCCTATTTCTAAATTTTGTAAAACAAAAACCTATAAAATAGATTTAAAATAGAAATCAGTTTTCATACTTGTCTTGAATACACCCGTTAATTGTCGTTTCTACACACTTCTCAATTACAGATTTTCTGCTTAATTTGTAAATAAAAAACAGGTCTATGGAAAATCAACAGCTTATATTTAAAACAGAATTATTACTTGCCGGAAAAACAGCCACAGGTGTTGAAGTTCCAGCAGAAGTGGTTAATAAACTAGGCAATACTAAAAACCCACTTGTAAAGGTTACTATTAATGGCTATACCTATCCAAGCAGTATATCTGTCAGGAATGGTATCTTCATGATTCCGGTTAGTGCTGAAGTAAGAGAAAATGCAGGTATCAAAAGCGGTGAAATGATTGAAGTTGGTGTAATCCTTGACAATCAGCCAAGAGTAATCGAAGTACCTACTGATTTTCGGGATGCTTTAGATAAAAGTCCAGATGCTAAGCAACACTTTGCAATCTTATCTAACAGCAATAAAAAATATTTCATTGCTTCTATTGAACAAGCCAAAACACCAGAGGCTCGAAATAGGAGAATTGAGAAAGCTATTGTAGATCTGGAGCAAAAGAAGAAATTATAAGGCAAAATGTTGGCTTGAAATGCTTTAGAATGCTCTGATTTTTTAAGCTAATCAATACATTTTTTCATTAAGCCAAAGGATCGTCCCTCTACTTAATGAGAACAACCCCGATTGAATCGGGGTTGTTCGTCTACACATTAGCAATTTTCAATTCTTTTTCTTGCAATTAAGCTAAAAAACTTTTAAAATTTGTGGTCAAATTCCATGGGTACATGGATTGATTTATTTATTGTAATACTATGCGAAAATCGTGTGATAGTATCGCACGATTTTTTTACTTACGATAAATATGACCAAATGGTTTTAAATAAGACAATCGCTCTTTAAATATCTTATTATTATTTATTCTCAGTCTCCACCTCACAACCAAATGTTACTTGAAAACCATTCAGGTCTTTAAAAACGATTTCTTTCATCCCATAAAAAGTTTCAGGATTTATCTCTATTACCTCGGCCCTGGCTTTAACAGGTTCAATCAATTCATCAATCGAATCGACCGTTATATATAAGCCTGCATCTTTCACAACGCCCCTATCTGCCCTACCATCAGGGTATAACATAAATCTTGCTCCCTCCCAATCTAGTAGTGCCCAGTCTAAACCACAACCGGGTTCGGCATTTGTACCGAGGCATTTGAAGCCTAAATCAACATACCAGTCGAGTGTTTTTTCAATGTCAGGCACTCGAAGAAAAGAAAGACAGGTAGCCATAGTATGAAAGTTTATTCTGAATCAGATTTCGTTTAATAAATATACTTCCAATTTTGCAGATAATTCTACCTAATAGCGAATAAAATCTTGGAACCTCTATCAACAAAAAAGCTCCTTCCAAAAGGAGCTTTCATTCGCTAATAAATCAATTAGGCTTATTCTCCAACTGGTGGCTCTGGGGCAGTTGGTGAATCAGTAACCGGAAAGGCAACTGTACATGATTGCCCCCCAAAATTAATCACAAAGGAAGCAACTCCTCCTGTTTGTGGGGTACCACCCACAGCATAAGTAATCATACCTGAACCTACAGCCAAAGTACCAGGCACTAAAACGGCTGATAATCCTGTAACACCGGTAGAAGACACTCCATTATCTGATGTATAGCTACTACCATCGCCGCCACTATAAGGTACGGTGAAAACCCCATTATAAGTAACCCCCGCCCTGGCTACTCCTGAAAAAACCGCACTTGGACAAGTAAGGTCTGAAATGGTTACGGGTTCTACAGATACTGATTCTTCTTCTTTTTCACAAGCCTGAAAACCCAATAGAGTGATCAAACCTAAACCAAATAATTTTATTGTTCTCATGACATGTATAATTTTATGTTGTATGGATACACATCAACAAAAAATATCTATGCCATAGATAATGAGGGGTAGGTATTCTACATTTTTATGAGTAATTATTATTGCTCTCAGGGAATATTGAGATAAGGTATTACAGTTTTATTATGAATTTCCCAGATAAATTGTGAGATACTTTTCAATGATGATGCTACCTTATTTAAATCCTTTCAGATACTTATCCAGAAAATACTTTATATTTGTGCCAAAAACGAAGTTGCGGGGGTCAAGTTCTACATAGCCTTTTCTTATGGCTTGTACGTCTTCATCCGTAAGCCAGCCTGCTTTGTTTAATGAGGTGATATAGGTTTCGTTCAATTCACCTAAACCAAATTGTATCACCCCTACTATTTCACCTTTCATATTATAAATGGGCGAGCCGGAAAAACCAACTTTAGACGGGCCGAACATTACCAACTGATAAGATTCTTTTACATTATTATAAAACTGTGGCAATAGATAAATCAGAGTATCATTCCTCAACCGACCATCTACATTGTCAAAAGCCATTGTTGGTAATTGATAATACTTTGGGAGATTGGCTTCTGTATTAAAATCACTGGTTTTTACCGGAATCACCCGCTTCAATTTCAGCACAATAAAATCTGTTTCTAATTTCCCCTCTTGAAACACATGCTTCGAAAAATCATACTGCTTACCGGGCACATACTTATACAATAAATCTATATCAACCGAATCGTACTTTATATTACTTTTTTCATCAAGACTATAATTATAATAGACAACCATTCGCTTAGGCTTTTTGCTAAAGCCAGCGGGACGATAAATACTATATGAAGTAGCGAGATATTTGCCATTTACGATAAATCCCCCACCATAAATAGTATATTGTTTTCCTTTATCGTCTACTATAACAGACTTTACTCGTATCAGTTTTTTAAAAAGGAAAGCGCTGACTTCTTGTGCAGAAAGTGTGAACGACAGAAAAGAAAGCCCCAGCACTAAGGAAATAATTCGCATCATAAAAGTATAGGTAAATAGCCGTTGTGGACATATCTTTGTAATAACCACCTCCAAAATTAATTGTTCGGCATAACACTTTAAAAATTTTCTACCTTTATTTTGAGTTTGTCACATATTAAATGATTAATTGTTATCCGGTGGTTTGGAAATGGCTTAATTAAACCTGTAGAGAAAACTTTTATGCAATGAGCAGTAGCTGTTGAATTTCTTATCTTTACCCGTAAAATACTTTTTCATGAAAATTACCTGGACGTTTTATCCAAAAAATCAACCTTCAGTATCTCTCGAACTTATCTATGATTATAGGTTGGATGCCTTGAAACTGGATTGTGGGGGTATTATTGATAGACTGAGAAACATTGCAATAGTGGATTGGAAAACCTTTTCGGTTTTCAACAAAGGAGAAAGTAATGAGAAAAAAGCTGCCTTTGCCAAATTAGTTGATGCCGCAAACTTTACGCACAATGGCTTTGATAAAGATTTGCTTTTACCCATTGACAAATAATGGATTTTAAATTGTTTAAATTTAGGGTAATATACTAAGATTATATATTTAAAACATCCACCAAGAGGAACATCATTTACCAAAAGGAGTTTTATTATTCATAACTACCCTTGCTATTCCCCCTCTGCCCTATGCTAAAAAGCACAAGAGCAACCAAGCCACCTATGCAATAAGCTATCGTAAGCGGCACAACTGAATGAACTAATAAGCTATCAATCAAAGATCCCCCGAAAGCCCCTACTACCAGATAGGAAGTGCCATAGATTGATGCCGCCATACCTGCTTTATCGCCCATAGGTTCGAGGGCTAGCGAACTACTATTGGGTTCGATAGCAATATTCACACTCTGCAAAAGGCCAACAATGGTAAATAGAACAAACAAATGAATATGCGCTTCTGAGCTAAGCGTTAAGATAAGTAACAAGATAGCCAGAATAACATATATGAATAGAAGCAAGCTCAGTGTTCGACGGGCCCCTAACTTCTGCACCAGACGTGCGTTTATAAAAGTAAAGACACTCATGCAAAATCCGATAATTCCGAAGATGTATACGAAGAGATTAGGCTTGCCGTAGATTGTCCCAATTATTCGCTCCGAACTGCTTACATAAGAACTGAAAGCAGCAAAAAGAATGGTTGATATGGCTGTATACCTGATAAATGTTCGATTGGCAAATACTTCCCTGAAAGACTGAAAAACAGCAAATGGATTAGCACCTACCTGCTCACCAGTTGGTTTAGATTCTTTCAAACGTAACGACCATATAAATACGATAGTAGCAAAGAGTGCAGGTGTCAGAAAAACTACCTGCCAGTTGCTTACCGATAATATAGCCGCTCCCAACAAAGGCGCTACTACCGGAACAATCAAAAAAATAGTAAAGATTAATGACATGGCACGAGCCATCTCATTGCCTACAAATCTATCTCTTACACAGGCCATCACACTCACAAACATCGCCGAAGAGCCTATTCCCATCACGAAACGAGCCATCAGGAGCCAGAACATGCTCGGTGCCAGAACTGTAGCTATACACCCACTCAGATAGAGTAAAAAGCCTATTCTTATCACAGGAATACGCCCATACTTATCAGCCATCGGCCCGAAAACCAATTGAAAGAATTGCCCGAAAAAGAAAAATGTAACAAGTCGTGCCGTGGCGGTTGATTCTGTACCTAAATGAAAATGTTGGCGGAGACTATCAAAAGTGGGTAGCATAATATCTATAGCCAAAGCCGTGAGTAGCTCTATACAAGCCATCATGGTAATAAATTCAGTGCGGCTGATGTCTTTTGTTGTGGGTTTGGGCTGGTTAACTTCTATTGCTTGCATGTATCTGAAAAATAGTTTTTTGGTGCTACAAAACTACAAAGAGTTATTCAGATAGCAGTGGGGTAAAAAGGCCAAAAAGAGGGGTAAATCGGACAAAGTGAGATTAGGATGGAGCTTCGGGCAAAGGTACTAAGATAACCATTGGCTCGGAAGAGGATTATACTTCTGGAATTATAATCCTCTTCCGAACTTTTCACTCCTCTTTAGGGACCGGGGGCCTTATACTTAACAATATCAATTCCAATACCATTTGGGTCTTCAATGGCAAAGTGCCTGTCTCCCCAAGGCTCGTCTCTTAGTTCTATTTTAATCTGCACTCCTTTCTTTTTTAGGGTCTGGTACAGTGCATCTACATCATCCACTTCAATAGTCAGGTACATACCTTGCCCTTGAAAAGGCTTATGAAAAAGCGGTTGTTGGCTTGGATGGTTGGGCAATAAAAAACTGATTTCTGCTTCTTTGTCAGGTGTATGCATGAGCAGATAAAATTCATTTTCAAATGTTAGCCCAAAATCTAGATTCTTTGTATAAAAAGCCTTGGTTTCAGCCAGTTTCTGGGTGACAATTCCTGCATTTAGTTTCATTTTTTTCTGGTTTTTAAATGAAGTAGATTGTGAATAGCCATGACTCCACAAGCTCAGGAGAATTACGGTGTGAAGTATCTGTTTCATAATTATATCGATTGATTAATGATACAAAGCTCGTTTGTTTTACCCTCTCAAACCTTGTAAAAATCGGACATAATCAACACCCAAATGCTTTGCCTGGGGATACTCCGTAGAAATTCCTGAATTCTTTGATAAAATGGGCCTGGTCGTAATATCCGGCATCAAAAAAAAGTTTGTTCTGCCGCAAACTCTGGGAGGAGGGCTTTGCCCTTAAGATATTCTGAAAACGTACTACTTTAGCAAATGTCTTAGCTGTATCACCAATATAAAACTCAAAAAGCCTTCTTAATTGCCTTGAACTGATCCCTGTATTTAAATCGGTTTCGATATTCAATACACCAAAGTTCTGAAGAATAATGCTAATTGCATTGTATAAGCGATTATCGCTATCAAATCTTGCCTTAGCCAATTCACTGATAAAATACTTATCAAATAATCTTTTAATTTCGATTTGGGCGGGCAAACCAGTCAAATGCCCGGCAATAAACTCAGCGGTCTGCGGAACAACGGCTGAAAGTAATAAATACCTGTTACTCAATTCGGCGGCGTCAACCCTAAACAACTGAGGAAACATAGTAGGTAGGAAACGAATACCAATATAATGAAATTCATTACCTAAAGGAAACTCTGTATATTTCTTACAAAACCCCATAACATAACTATCAACCGGATTATTCAACTCAAAGTAAATATCGACGCACCCATCGGCCACCACTCTATACTGAAATTGCTCGCTCAAAGGTTGAGTTGTTTTTAACTCCCAGTAGCAATAAATAAAAGGCAATAAACTATCATGGGGTAGAAACTCATAATAGGTAACGTTTTCACTAGCCTGTCTCACAGTGGGCTGTATCGGAGTGTAAAGCTGACGGAGGTTAGGAGTTTTAAGCATAGTTGCTTGAAATTCAATTCTCTTTTCTTACCCCAAACTTCGCTTTTTTTTATCTCTTTAACAAAAGCAAGATATTTGCGGATATTATTCTCTGATGCTATAGGATACGAATATCCTATCATTTAACTGAAATAATTAAAAGAAGACTTTAAAATCAGGAATCTTCATACAAAAAAACCCCTAAAACAAGGGGATTTTTGCTTTAATTACAATTTATTTTACTTTTTAACTAAAAGTCTTGCTAAAGTACTCATATATAAACGAATTAATATTAAAAAATTATAAAATCAAATATAAATTATTAAAAAAATTTAAAAATTGAGAAAAGCAAAGGACATGGAGCAGGGGGTCAAGAAAAAAAAAGCTCCCGACTCCTTGACCCTATGCCCCTAGCCCCATGCCCTCTGCCCAATACCCCTACTCGCTCTTCAGACTCTTCACCGGATTCATCAACGCGGCCTTGATACCCTGAAAACTAACGGTGAGCAAAGCAATAACAATAGCTAGTATGCCTGCCAGCGCAAACATCCACCATTGCAAATCTATTTTGTAGGCAAAGTCTTGCAGCCATTGATTCATACCATACCAAGCCAATGGAGAAGCAATCAGAATAGAGATTATTACCAATATCAGGAAGTCTTTTACCAATAATTGCACAATACCGCTTACTGATGCGCCTAATACTTTTCTGATCCCTACTTCTTTTTTACGTTGCTCCATAATAAAGGTGGACAAAGCAAATAATCCCAGACTGGCAATGATAATCGCCAATACCGCAAAAGCAGAAAATATCTGTTGCGTGCGTTGCTCACTCGCATAAAGCGCAGCAAATTTCTCGTCTAAGAAATAATATTCCATTGGTCCTGCAGGATTGAAACTATCCCATTGTTTTTTGAGGTCGGCTATGAACCCGTTTACATCCGCCGTTTTGATTTTAATAACCATACCCCCGTAGTTTCTACCAAGCATCATCATGGCAGGTGCTACTTTTTGCTTGACAGATGTATAATTAAAATCCTGCACAATACCCAAAACCTTAAACTCTACATTGCCCGAACGCACAATGCTTCTGCCAATCGGATTCTTACCTTTCCAACCTAACTCACGAACGGCAGACTCATTGATAATTACGCCTGAGGAGTCAGTCGAAAAATCTTTCGAAAAAGCTCGTCCCTGTTTAATTTTCATCCCCAGGGTATTGATGTAATCGTAGTCAATATTAAAAATATCGATATGAATCTCTACGCCATTACCATTCTCATTTTTTGGATAAATCTGTGTACCGTTTAGGTTATTATTACCTGGCACCATTCGGGAAATGCTGGCCGAAACTACCCGGTTATCTCGTTTCAATTGCTCCTGAAAGGCCAACTGATTGCTACCTAATACACGGGCATCAGGCATAAATATGACCTGATCTTTATCATAGCCCAGCTTTTTGTTCTGCATATGTTGCAATTGCTGATAGACTACGATTGTAGCTATAATTAATAAGGTAGAAACTGTAAACTGAAATACTATCAGGCTGCTTTGCAAAGGTTTTTTCTGTTTGCCACCTGTGAAAAGCATGCCCTTTAAAGTCTTGATGATACCAAATGACGATAAGAAGAAAGCCGGATAGATACCTGCAATAATACCTGATATAAAACTAACAAGGAAGATTGCCGCAATGACTTTATAATCAAGGAAAAACCAGAAACTGACATTTTTAACAGCTAGTTGATTGAAATAAGGTAAGAATAAGAAGATAAGCAAATAGGCGAACACCATGGCAAAAAAGGTCAGTAACACTGATTCGGCCAGAAACTGCAATATCAACTGCTTTTTGACCGAACCCAATACCTTTCGAATGCCGACTTCTTTAGAACGCTTAGCCGATTGTGCCGTTGATAAATTGGTAAAATTAACGCAGGCCAACAAAAGAATAAATACTGCCAATGCCGAGAAAATATAGATATATTGTATATCACCACTTGGTTCAATTTCGTACTTAGTACCGCCATATAAATGCAATTCAGTAAGTGGCTGCAGCAAAAAGCGAAAGGTGTCAACCGATTTCTTTGCTTCTGCCAGACTGATACCCATATCTTTCTGAATCTCTGGCACCACATATTTCATCACCAATTGTGGGAATTTCGCTTCCAGCTTCTTAGCATCGGCATTTTTCTCCAGTTCAATATAGGTATAAGGACCCAGGTTACTCCAGGTTGGATTAGTTATATGCCATGTCGACATACTCAAAAACGCATCGAAATGGAAATGCGAGTTATCTGGTACTTTATCAAACAAGCCTGTAATTTTATATTCGGTCTGTTGTGTTCCAATCTTTAATGACTTGCCAACAGGGTCCTGGTCACCAAAGTATTTAGTAGCCATGGCTTTAGAAATCACAATGCTATTGGGCTCAACCAATGCCTTATCAATATTACCCTCTAATAAGGGAATAGAGAACATTTTCATAAAATTGGCTTCGGCAAATGCCATGTGCTGCTCTTTAAACTGATTGTTTTCGTACTTTACAAAGTCGACAGCTTGTGATACCCTGGTAAAGTCCTTAATCTCCGGAAAAGTATTTTTCATACCATCTCCTACAGCGTAGTCTGCATTAGGATATAAGGCAATATTGCCGTTTCCGGTAACTGCCAGGTTAACCCGATAAATTTGTTCGGCATTAGCCACATGTCGGTCGTAGCTTAATTCACTGTAAACAAATACGGCGATAAGCATAAAACAGCTGATACCGATGGCTAATCCGAAAATATTAATGGCAGAAAATGCTTTGCTACGAGTCAGATTTCGCCAGGCGATGGTGAAGTAATTGCGAATCATAATGGGTGAAAATATTGAAACTGGATGAGAATAATTTGCATATTGTGATTGTTCGACGAAACGACGCTTCAGGAAGTAAGGCCGAAAAAACCGGAGCACCTCCCATATATATAACCATTGAGCTTTTCTGAGCCCAAGCTCTCCTGCCTGCACTTCAAATTGCTCATGCATATCTCCTTGCAGTTCTTCTGCCAGATCATCAGGCAGAAAAGTATTCAGGAGTTTATCTGCCCATTTGGGAGGTGTTGGCGAGGCCATTGAGTGATTTAGCGAGTTAGTGATTGAGTGATTAATTTTGTCTTGAACTGTGATTTATTCGTTTTTTAAACTTTTTACCGGATTCATTAGTGCAGCTCTAACTGTATGGTAGCTAACTGTTAATATAGTGAGTAATAGCACCCCTGCACCTGTCAGAACAAAAATCCACCATGATATTTCGGTACGATAAGTAAATTTAGCTAGCCAACCGGATAGTAAATAGTAGGCAATCGGTGTAGCAATCATCAAAGACAATATTACCAACAAGGCAAAGTCTTTGGAGAGCATTTTCCAGATGGCTAATACTGTAGCGCCTAGTACCTTACGTACGCCTATTTCTTTGGTTCGTTGTTCGGCAACGAAAGATGCCAGCCCGAATAATCCTAAACATGAGATAAAAATAGCCAGGACCGTGAACAGGTTAATGAGTTTAGCAAACTGCTGTGTATTGCCAAATTTCTTATTATAGGCCTCTTCAATAAACTGATATTCGAAAGGAGCATTGGGGCTATATTTTTTCAGTATCTGTTCAATTATTTTCAGACTTTTAGCTTTATTAGAAGCAGGATTGAGCTTGATATTTAGTACATTCCCTGCATTTTTATCCAGAAAGAAAGACGTAGGTCGAACAGGTTCAAAAGGGGATTCCATTACCATATCTTTAATAACACCGATAATGGTATATGTTTTATCATTCCAAGTTACCTGCTGACCAATAGGGTTTTTCATGCCCATTAATTTAATCGCTGCTTCGTTGAATATCATGCCGGAGGAATCAGCACGGGAATTGCTGGCGAAATCACGGCCTTCTCTGATTTGCCAGCTGATTGTTTTACCAAAATCAGGTGTTACATCAATGGAGCAGAATACCGCCTGCTGCGTGGGGTCTTTACCTTTCCAGCTATAACCGCCAGTAGAATACCAGATTTCTGTGGTTGGACTACCAGATTCAGCTACTTCCAGTATGGCTCCGCTACTTTTGAGTTCTTCTCTTACAGCGCTAAAATGCTGATGAATATCCGGCATAGTCATTCCCAGCATAATCACATCATTACGATTATAGCCAATCGGGCGACTTTCGGCAAATTGAATCTGGCGATAAATCACCCATGTGCCAACGATTAATGTAATGGATACTGTAAATTGTGAAACTACCAATACTTTGCGGGGAATACTCGCCAATCGTCCTGTCTTGAATGTACCTTTCAGCACTTTGATAGGCTGAAATGAAGACAAATAAAAAGCAGGATAGCTACCTGCCAGCAAGCCTGTAAATAGAGCAAAGCCTATACCCAAACCCCAGAAAATTGGGTTAGCCCATAAAAGTGTCAATTTTTTATCAGCTATTTCATTAAATATAGGTAGAAGCAAATAGGCCGCAACAATAGCAATCGCAAAGGCTATCATTGTAACTAATACAGACTCGCTAATGAACTGGATAATTAATTGTCCACGAATCGAGCCGATAGCTTTACGGATACCCACTTCTTTAGCTCTTTTTTCGGTACGGGCCGTTGAAAGGTTCATGAAATTGATACAAGCCAGAAGCAAGACAAAAATACCTATCAGGCTTACTATCCATAGCTGCGTTATTTTTCCGCCATGACTGATGCCATTTTCAAAATTTGAACGCAAATGCCAGTCTGACATGGGGTGTAAGAAGAGCTCGGGTTTACTTTGTGCCACTTCAGCATCGTCGACATGATTGCGTTTTACATTTTTGATTTTTGCCGACACTCTTGACAAATCAGCCTTATCTGCCAGTTGCACGTAAGTCATTACAGTACTACTATTCCAGGGTGAATTCATCTGACTAATCCATTTTTCACTATCATAAAACAATTTCCATGGTGCAAAAAAACCGATGTCAGCCAAAGAAGAATTATCAGGGAGGTCTTCATAAACACCTGTTACTTTTACATCGTGTCTGGCATCAATTTTCATTATTTTGCCTAATGGGTTTTCATTGCCAAAATACACCTGAGCCACTGATTCTGATAAGAGAATTGAATGAGGGTCAGTGAGTCCGGCACGTGAACCTCTTAGCATTTTCAGACCAAATACTTCCGGGGCATCTGGTTCTATGTAGGTTCCTCTTTTTCTGAGTTTCAAATCTCCATAAGCCAATACCCGATTGGTATTCCACGAAGCCATCAACACATGAGAGAAATCGTTTCCATAAACTTGTCTTAGTTCTTCACCCAAAGGAGCAGGTACAGCCTTTTGAGTAGTGATTTGTCCATTATTATTGGTCTGATTCTGCATTACCTGAGCAATGCGATTATAGTTCTTGTGGTATTTATCGAAAGTCAATTCATCGTGCAGCCAAAGACCAATTAATATCGTAACGGTCATTCCAATGGCTAAACCAACTATATTTATAGCTGAATAGCCTTTCTGTTTAATCAGGTTTCGCCAGGCGATTTTTATATAATTTCTTAGCATAATGGGGTTTAATAAGGAATAATTATTCATATTATCAGCCTTTGCTGAAAGGCGTCGTTTCAAAAAATAGGGTCTGCAAAATCTCAGTACTTCCCACACATAAAGGAGCTTTGCTTTGGTTAATCCGACTTCTTCTATATGTATCTCAAACTGTTCATGAATATCTCCCTGCAGTTCTTCTGCCAAATCATCTGGTAGGAAAGCATTTAAGAGTTTATCTGCCCATTTAGGAGGAGTTAAATAATGAGGTTTTTCAGTCATTTTCAATCGTTTTTATTTACTTACTTGTTTGTGTGTATATAATCGGTTTGCCACAATGCACACTACAAGCACGATGTTTCACAATTGACTCTCTTCGAAATGGTAGTCTTCCCATGCAAAAGTTCGCACCAACATTCCGTTTTACATTTCTCAGTTTTACATTTTTCTGTTTAAATGTATCACTCACTCCTTAGGCTTTTCACCGGGTTTACCAAAGCCGCTTTAATGGCCTGAGAACTTACAGATACCAATACAATAAAAATGGCTGATGCAAGGGTAACGATAAATATCCCTATTCCGATAGTGATGCGGTAATTATAATCCTTTAGCCATTGCTCCATTACATACCAGCCGATTGGCGCACCTATAAAAAAGGCAATCAATAATAAGCGGATGAAATCTTTGGTTAATAGTTGTACTACACTAAAAACAGGTGCACCCAGAGCCTTGCGTATGCCAATTTCTTTGGTACGTTGTTGTGCTGTATATGCTGCCAAACCAAATAAGCCAAGACAGGCAATGAAAATGGTAAGCCCTGTAAAGAGACTCGTTAAAGTGCCTGTTCGTTCTTCATTTTCAAATTTTGCTTTATAAGAGTCATCCGCAAACATGTATTCAAACGGATAGGCAGGATTATATTTGGCAAAAATTTTCTCTAAAGTTGCCAGATTGTCAGCCATCGGTTTAGCAGGATTTAGCCTCATGCTTATCCAGCCCAAACCAATCGGACCACCGGGTCCTTCAATCAATGCAGGATTGATGCGGTCGAAAGGAGATGCATAAATAAAATCCTTCACCACCCCTACTATATGCCATTCTGCATTACCGAATTTAATGGTAGTTCCTACAGGACTTTTCATATGCATGGTTTTTACAGCTGTTTCGTTCAATAGTACTGCGCTTGAATCGGTTGGATATTTTCGCACATCAATTTCTCTTCCTGCCACTAAGGTTGTTCCGGTTGTTTTCAGGAAATTGGCATCTGTACCAAATCTGTCAAACTCGATATCTTTATCACTCGGTGTACTGCCGGGCCAGGTTACACCCCATTGGCGAAGGTTTATAGTACTGATTGGCCCTAAAGATTTACCCATGGAAACCACTGCACCACTCGCCAATAATTCCTGTTGTAGTGGTTCATAATGGCTGGCTAAATCACCAGGTAAATCAGTGAAAAGCAGGTGATTCTGATTAAAGCCTTTGTCTCGAATTTGTGCATAATCTATTTGTTGGCTAATAATTAGAGTTGAAACAATGAGTACAATGGCAAAGGTAAATTGCATGACTACCAGAATTTTTCTGGGTGTAAAAGCCGCTCTCTGCGAACGAAGCATGCCTTTTAGTACCTTAGATGGCTGAAAATTGGCAAGGAAGAAGGCTGGGTAAGACCCGGCAAGCACACCTGTAAATATTAACATCCCAAGGGCAGCCAACCAGAAATAGGTTGAAGTAAAATTCAGAGAAAGTGATTTACCCGTCAATTGATTGAACATCGGCAAGCTAAGCAGAACAATTAGTAGAGCAACAATTCCTGCAAAGAACGTTAGCAGTACCGACTCTCCTATGAACTGCAGAATCAGAGATGTTTTCTGTGCTCCCGCTACCTTACGAACCCCTACTTCCTTAGCTCTTTTTTCACTTCTGGCGGTGCTTAGGTTAATGAAATTAACAGCGGCTATCAGCAAAATAAAGATGGCAATCAGGCCAAATAGGCGCACGGTTACAATGCGTCCTTCTACTAATTGACCGTTTTCCTGTTTTGAATGCAAATACCATTTACTGGCAGGATGCAGATAAATCTGACGATTTTTCACATCATCCAATATTCCTTTCAGATGCTCGGCTGTTACACTTTTGATTTTCTGATTTACTGCACCTTCATCCGCATGCTCTTTCAATAAAATATAAGTAAAATCATTGTTTGACTCCCAGGCATCAGACCCCCAACCAAGATTTACAAAGTAATTATAAGGTAACAAATAAGAGATGTAGTTAAATCTGGTGTTATCAGGTAAATTCTCTAATACCCCGGTCACTGAAAAACTTTCTTTATTATTTACCTGAACTACCTTACCTATAGCTAGCTTAGTACCAAATAATTTTTCAGCTAAAGCTTCAGTAATCACAATACCATTATTTCCTGCCAACACGCTTTGCACATTGCCTGATTTCAATGGAAAATCAAATAAATTCAGAAAAGAAGGATCGACAAAAGCCCCGCTTGCATTCATTTTTGTATCACCGACAGTTAAAGTTAACCCGGTGGAGCGGAATCTGGATGTTTCTTCTATTTCGGCATAATTCTGTTTTAGGGTTGGTGCCAGAAGTCTTGGAGTTGTTTCCCATGTTTGAGGCGTTCCACTGAAAATGTCTTTGTTGTAGACCTGATATAATCGGTCAGTTTTGCTATAAAATCTGTCGTATTGCAACTCATCTTGTATCCAAAGGATAATCAGTGTACAAGCTGCCAGACCAACAGCCAAACCACTGATATTGATAAACATATAGCTTTTAGCACGCATCAGGCTACGAAAAGCGATTTTCAGATAATTTCTTAGCATAATGGGGTTTATTAAAGAGTAAATATTATTGAAATCATCAGCCTGCGCTGATAAACGACGCTTTAAAAAATAAGGTCGGCAAAACCTCAGTACTTCCCAGACATACTGCCACCTGGCTTTGGTCAATCCAAACTCTTCCACTTGCATCTCAAACTGCTCGTGCATATCACCCTGCAGTTCTTCCGCCAAATCTTGCGGTAGAAAAACCTTTAAGAGTTTATCTGCCCATTTGGGTGGAGTGAGATTGTTGGGCTGTTTAAGCATTTAAAATAGTTTTTTATTTGCTACGATGTACACAAATGGCACGATGTTACACAATTGGTTCACTGCGATCTGGAAGCGTCTGCCACTCGGATAGCATAATAATTCGGCCCTTTTACGGCAACGGCTGCAGCATTTTTCAGTCCCAAAACTCCATGCCCTCTGCACCATGCCCCATGCGATTACTCACTTCGCAGGCTTTTCACCGGATTTATCAGTGCAGCTTTAATACTCTGAAAACTTACGGTTAATAGCGTGATTAATAAGGCTCCAATACCCGAAACAGCAAAAATCCACCATGATAATTCAGTATGGTATTTGTATTCCTGAAGCCAGTTATTTAAGAAATACCAGGCAACAGGAGTAGCAATGGCAAAGGCAATAAGTACCAATATCACAAATTCTTTAGATAATAACCTCCAGAGGTTGAATACACTGGCGCCTAATACTTTACGTACACCAATTTCTTTGGTACGTTGCTCGGCTACAAAGGATGCCAGACCGAAAAGGCCTAAGCAGGAGATAAAAATGGTGAGTATGGCAAAATAGAGGGCTAACGTTCCAATACGTTCTTCGGCTGCAAATTTCCTGGCGTATTCCTCGTCGGCAAACTTGTAGTTGAATATCGAAGCCGGGTTATACTTCCTGAAAATTGATTCAATCGTACCTAATGCCTCACTGGCACTTACATTTGGATTGATTTTGAAATTGACAAAATTGCCGGTATACTTTGAGAGGTAAAAAAACGACTGACGGGCAGGTGTATAGGGTGACTCCATCACCATATCCTTAATAACCCCGATTATTTTATATTGCAATGCATTTTTACCGCTCCCTTCTCTGACAACCGTACCGATCGGGTTCTTTAAACCCATAAATTTCACAGCTGCCTCATTCACTATCAGACTTGATGAATCGGTGCTATACTCTTCGGAGAAATCTCTGCCTGCTTTTAATTCCCAGTCTATTGTTTTGCCGAATTGATGAGATACACCAATCACAGCAAAGTCGGGGCTTTGGGCCGGGTCTTTCCCCTCCCAGCTAAAACCTCCGTTTACATGCCATACACCTGTAAGCGGGCTTTCTGATTCCGCCACTTCTGTCACCACTCCTGACGCTTTCAGTTCTGTACGGAAAACATCGAAATGGTTATGGATGTCTGAAGTGGTTGTTTGTACATAGAGCAATCCATTCCGGTTATAACCTATCGGACGGTTTTTGGCAAATTGAATCTGTCTGAAAACCATAAAAGTGCCAATAATTAGGGTAACGGATACTGTAAACTGAACCACTACCATCACTTTACGAGGCAAAGCCGCAAAGCGCCCAACCCGAAAAGTACCTTTGAGAATGCTGACTGCCTGAAAAGATGACAAATAAAAAGCAGGATAGCTTCCGGCAATTAATCCCGTAAGGAGGCAAAAAGCTAACCCTACTGTCCAAAAAACAGGGTTAGTCCAAAGCATAGTCATTTGCTTATCGGCCAATTGGTTAAATAATGGCAATAATAATTGAACGCCTATTAATGCTATGGCAAAAGCAATAAAGACAACCAATAAGGATTCGCTCAGAAACTGACCGATTAATTGCCCTCGTAATGAGCCAACTGCCTTACGCACACCTACTTCTTTGGCTCGTTTTTCAGAACGGGCAGTGCTTAAATTCATAAAATTGATGCAGGCCAGCAGCAATACAAAAACACCAATAATACCAAAAAGCCATACAAACTGGATTTGACCGCCAACATTCATACCGTTCTTAAACTCTGCATATAAATGCCATTTACTCATGGGTTGCAGAAAAATTTCAGGCTTAAACGATTTCTGAAAATCATCTACTTTGCGCAACTTAAGATCTTTTATTCTGGCAGATACGCTTGCCATATCAGCCTTCTCTGCCAGTTGCACAAATACCTGAAATGAATTGTTATCCCATTTAGTTTCAGAAAATTTCACCCAATCTCTGATGTCCACATTAACCTTCCAGGGCACCATATAATCCATATTATGGAACTGAGTATTATGTGGCAAATCCTCATAAACACCTGTTACCTTGACGGAAATCATATTATCAATTTTCACTGTCCGATTCAGCGGGTTGCTATTTCCAAACAGGTCTTCGGCCATACTTTCAGAAATCAACATCGAATTAGGTTCCTGTAAACCTGCTCTTGTTCCTTTCAGCATTGTGAGTGATAGCATTTCTGTGGCATCAGGTCCTATATAATTTCCTTCTTTCCAGATTTTTTTATCTCCTATCGAAATCGTATGCCCTTCTGTCCAGGAAGAAAGAATGATATATTTAAAATCCCCCCCATAGCTATCGCGCAGTTCTTTAGCTGTCGGGATAGGCACTGCTACACCAGTTCCAACTTCTCCATTCACAGTCTGAGATTGCATTACCTGAGCAATCCTGTCGTAATTTTTAAAAGATTTGTTATAAGAGAACTCATCATAAATCCATAAGCCAATCAGCATTATAACGGTGAGGCCAACGGCCAGGCCCCCAATATTGATGAGAGAATAGTTCTTATATTTGAGTAAATTTCTCCAGGCGATTTTTAAGTAATTGCTTATCATAATTAGTGAGAATATAGAACTAGTGTTATAATTATCTGTTTGCTGCACCCAGCGACGCTTTAAATAATAAGGCCGACAAAATTTTAGTACTTCTGCCAGATACAGCCATCGTGCTTTAGTAAATCCCACCTCTTCCACCTGCACCTCAAATTGCTCGTGCATATCCCCTTGCAGTTCTTCTGCGAGATCCTCAGGAAGAAAAACCATAAGGAGCTTATCTGCCCATTTTGGGGGAGAGTTTTTTTGCTCTTTCATATTTGTTTGGTTTGAGTAATCGAGTGAATGTGTGATTTAGTGATTAAGGTCGAGCTACACTATTATTTACTTTTCTCTAGTGCTTATTTTATCAATCACTCATTCACTAAATCATTCAATCACTAATTCTTCTATTCACTCTTCAAACTCTTCACAGGATTTACCAAAGCCGCTTTAATAGTCTGATAACTGACTGTCACTAAGGCAATCATTACAGAACCAATACCTGTGACGGCAAAGACCCATATTGATAAACTAATACGATAAGGATAATTCTGTAACCAGTTACTGAGAAAATACCAGGCCGTTGGAGCAGCGATGATAAAAGCAATCAAAACCAATATTACGAAGTCTTTTGAGAGTAAACCCCATAGATTAATTACACTTGCCCCAAGTACTTTTCGTACTCCAATCTCTTTTGTGCGTTGCTCGGCTATGAATGAAGTTAACCCGAAGAGGCCCAGGCATGAAATAAAAATAGCGAGGCTGGCTATCAGAAGCGTTAAATTACCGATGAGTTGTTCGTAGTTAAATTTCCTTGCATATTCTACATCGGCAAATTCATATTCGAAAGGAAACGCCGGGTTATGCTTTTGAAAGACTTTCCCTATCTGGATAATTGCTTCATCAGCTGATAAAGCAGGGTTGATTCTGACATTCAGGAAGTTTACTTCCTTATTAAAAACAATTGTCAAAGGTTTAATAGCTTCAAATGGAGACCCCATTTGTATATCAGGTATTACCCCGATTACATGCATAGGTTTGCCTTCAAACTTTAACAATTCACCCACCGGATTTTTCAGGTTCATTTTCTTAACCGCCGATTCATTCAGAATTACCCCAGATGAATCAGTAGAAAATTGTCGGGAGAAGTCTCTCCCTTGTCTTAATTTTATACCCAATGTCCGGATATAATCATAATTGGTTTCAATCCAGTTAAAGGGCACGCCTTTATCTGCAGGGGTAGAGTTTTTCCACTCCCATCCTACTCTATCACCCCAAATCTGGGTTGGTGGAGAATTGGTCTTGGCTACGGAAACAGCCAAGCCTTTAGATACCATTTCATGACGGAGCGGTTCAAAATTCTTCACCAGATCTTCCGTAGCATTCATTGAGATAAGCCCCTGGCTTGTAAAACCAATAGGTCTGTTTTTGCCATGCTCAATCTGTTGGTATATCACAACTGTAGCAATAATCAAAACAATAGAAAAGCTGAATTGCACTACCACTAAAACCTTGCGTGGTATAGAGACATTTTTCCCGCTATATACAATACCTTTCAGAATTCTTATAGGATTAAATGAGGATAAATAAAGTGCAGGATAGCTACCTGCTAAAAGCCCGGTTAAGCATGTAAATATCAAAGTAATACCCCAGAAAACAGGGTCAGACCAAGGCAATTGCATCGTTTTCTGTGTCAGGCTATTAAAATAGGGTAAAGATAAATAACTTATCAGTAGGGCTACTGCCAAAGACAAAAAGGCTAACATAAGGGATTCTGATAAGAACTGACCAATCAATTGTTTTCTCAATGAGCCCATCACTTTCCTTACACCTACTTCCTTGGCACGTTTCTCAGAACGTGCGGTGCTGAGATTCATGAAATTGATGCAGGCAATTATCAGAATAAAGAATCCTATAATGGCGAATAGAATGACGTATCTAATAAACCCTCCTGTGTTTTTGCCATTGGCAAAGTCAGAATACAATCGCCAGTCAGACATGGGATGCAGGAATACCTCAGGCTTTACACTTGTGCTAACCAAAGAATTTGCCTCTGCATGCCGTAGCATTTCATCTTTTATTTTGCTATTGACTTTACTTATATCAACACCATCTTTCAACAGCACATAAATGACAAATACATTATAATCCCAATGGTTTTTAACCAGATTAATCGCATCAGGATTAAAAGTTTTTGTCAGTTCCCAGGGGAGCAAATAATCAAATTGAAGGCTGGCACTGGCAGGTTGTTTGGCAACTACGGCCGCTACTTTTACATCTATTTTATTATCAACCTTTATAATCTTGCCAATTGGTTCTTCATCCCCAAACAGGTCGTGTGCTGTTTCATCAGTCAATACAATGGCATTGGGCTCTTTCAAAGGGTCTTTATCGCCTTTCAGAATTTTGAAAGAGAACATACCAATTGCCTGACTTCCTATCATATTCCCTTGCTTCCGAATACGTTTTTCGCCGACACTCAGTACTCTTTCATAATTCCAGTCGCAAATGGCTACTGCCTGAAAATCGGGATAATTATGTTGTAAGGCATCAATCATGGGCATAGGAGATGCTTCTACAGTAGACCTGATGTCGGAATAAGTCTGATGCGACATCACCTTATATAACCTATCATAATTGACATGGTGCTTATTGGCCGAAAGTTCATCCTGCATCCAGATACCAATCAATATTGTTACTGCCATCCCCAAAGCCAATCCACTAATATTAATGGCTGAATAAGCCTTATTTTTAGTAAAGTTTCTCCAGGCAATTTTCAGATAGTTTCGTAGCATATTGATGTTTATTAAAGAATTGTATATAGAATTATCATATGATTTAGACATAAACCGACGCTTCAAAAAATAAGGCCGACAAAAGCGTAATACTTCTAAAGCATATAACAATCGGGCTTTGCTCTCTCCTATTTCTTCTACCTGTCTCTCAAATTGCTCGTGCATGTCGCCCTGCAGTTCCTCAAATAACTCATACGGTAGCACCGCCGACAGCAGTTTATCTGCCCAACGGGGAGGTAATGGTATTATAGGGGGTTGCTTTTTCATAATTGTATATTTATTGCGTGAATGAGTGAGTTGGCGATTGAGTGATTGTTTTTAAACTTTAATCACTAAATCGCACAATTCTTTAATTGAACGAAAGTTTCGGAATAGCACTCCATAGGTCGTTACGCATATCTCGCATTTCATCGAGTGTGCGCTTACCCAATCCGGTTATACTGAATAATCTTTTCCGGCGGCCACCACGTTCGTTCGTTGCTCCGCCTAATGCTGAGCTTACAAAACCTTTTTCTTCCAGTCGATATAAGGCAATATGCACACCGCTTAGACTAATGACACGGTCGGTGCGCTTTTTAAGTTCAGCCGCAATCGTAACACCATAAGCACCTCCTTCAAGTACTGCTACGGTCAGCAAAACCAGTTCTTCAAATTCTCCTAAGTATGGACGTCCCATAATATATGTATTTAATTAGGTTATTTGATTATCATTTGCTAAACAAATCAAGCCGAACATTTGCAATTTATATAAAGATCGGGCAACGACTCATTTCATTATTATTTGCTAAACAAATCAGGCCGACATTATGCGATTAATAAAAATGACTGGCCGAGATTTATTTCATTATATTTTGTTAAACAAATCAAATGCCAAGTGTAAAAAACCTATCGGGAGACTCATTAAAGCGGTTTTGGCAAAAGAGAAGTGTCCGAAATCGTACAGTTGTCTGTCCGTTTTTGGGCGGGTGCCAGGAGTAAAACAGGCAATATGGCAAACAAAACAGCTATGGTGTAGGTTTACTAAACATATGCAAAATCACACAACAATGACCAGAACAGTAGCGCAAAAAATGGGTATTAAAGCCAATAGTAAAGCCTTATTTATCAATGCTCCGATTGATGTTTTAGAAGGCATAAATCTTCCGAAAATTGACAGCACAACAAAACAATCAGAAGAATTTGATTATATCCACTTATTTGTCAAAAGTCAGACAGAATTCAGAGAAAAGTTTCCTCAATTAAAGCCTCATCTAAAACTTGATGGCATGTTGTGGGTCTCATGGCCCAAAAATAAACAATTAGGTACCGATCTTTCAATAACTAAGGTTATAGAAATAGGTTACGAATCAGGTCTGGTAGAAAGTACTGCCCTAAGCATTAATTCAGTCTGGTCGGCTATTAAATTTACTCATCCCAAGAAAGGCAAGGAATATCACAACAGCTACGGACAATTGAAAGAAAGGACGACGGGTAGATAATACTTTTATATCAACGCGAGGTACCGGCAAATAAAAAGATATTTAAAGAAACTTATAGCCTGTGGGTTTAAGCTACTTTTGCTTATTCATTCAAATAATAAACAATTTAGCTATGACTTTACTTCGTACAACTCTATTCCTGCTTGGTTTCTGTTTCCTCTATTTATCAGGATTCTCTCAAAATGTAACTATCCTTCCGGGTGGAATTACACCTATGCAATCAACTACTTATCCCCGATTAAGTTATGATGAAATTGCTGCGCTTACTTCCCCACAGGATGGAGATATTGCTTATGATATAACTTTTAAATGTATGCGCCTTTATAATGGTACTAAATGGGTAAGACTTGTCAGTGACCAAGATTTAAATATACCATCTATGACAGGATGGGCGGCAGGAGGTACGGGCAATGACCAGGGCCTAGGAATAGCTACAGATAATAGTGGTAATGTTTTTGTAACCGGATATTTTCATAGTAGTGCTACTTTTGGAGACACAATCGTAACAAGTAGCGGAGGTGCTGACATTTTTCTGGCTAAATATACAAGTACAGGTACTTTAATATGGATAACGACAGCGGGGGGATCAGGTACTGACGCAAGTAATGATGTTGCTGTTGATAGTAATGGAGATGTTTACATAACAGGCTATATTGAAGCAACTGCCCATTTTAATGGGTCTACCCTTATCAGCTCAGGAAGTACAGATGTTTTTATTGCCAAGTATAGTAGTACTGGCGTTTTTCAATGGGTAAATCGTGGAGGTAGTACTCTAAATGACCTTGCTTTTAGTATTGCGATAGATTCAGGCAACAATGTTTATATAACCGGATATTGCAAAGATTTGTCTTCATTTTCCGGAACAAACGTTACAAGTGCTGGCAATGCCGATGTTTTTTTTGCTAAATATAATACAAGTGGCTCACTTCAATGGATACAAATAACTGGTGGACCGAATGATGATGTGGGTAGAGGCATTTGTGTTGATATTAGCGGGTATGTATATCTTACCGGTTATACTACCGGAGCAACCAATATCGCCAATGTTCCTTTTGTAGTTGGTGGTGGGACAGATTTTTTTTGCGCAAAATACAGCCCATTTACAAGCACGTATGTGTGGCACGGCTATGGGCTGGGTTCGGGAAATGATAGTGGAGTAGGAATAACAACAGACTTAGATGGAAATACTTATATGACAGGTTACTTTTCCAATACATTCACTTTAGCGGGCACAGTTGTGAATAGTTCAGGCTCATTAGATGTTTTTGTAGCTAAATTCAATGCTACTCCTATGTTAGTATGGGTTAAAACTGCTGGTGGAACGGGTAGTGATGTAGGTTTTGATATAGTAGTTGACACAGATGGAAATGTTTTTACAACCGGATATTTTGCTGAAACCGTCTCATTTAGTAATAAACAGGTTACCAGCGCCGGATTAAATGATATTTTCATTGCCAAATATAATAGTGCTGGTGTAGTTCAGTGGGTACAAAGTTCTGGTAATACAGAAATTGATTACGGTGTGGACTTAGCACTAGATGCAGATAATAATATTTACTTGAGTGGTTACTTCCAGAATACTGCAAAATTTGGCAGTAAGAACCTCATTAGCGCAGGCGGACAGGATGTCTTCGTAACCAGAATAAAAGACTAACATAAGCATGCTGCTTCTAGAAAGAGGCTTTATAATATTCCCTTGTAGCATCTATAAGCTTTTACATAGTTTACTGTACCCTAATACATTTATAATCAACCAAAAAGAGCCAATGCTTCGCATTGGCTCTCAATCTCTTACAATACCAATCCCCTAATCAACCACTCTTACGCTCAAAGCAGTTTTAGAGTTAGGTTTAGCTACTTCATAAGCTATCAACAATTTGCCGTTGGCAATGAGACTTGTCGCATTCTGGCCGTAGTCTGAGCCGCTTAATTGTTGATTGTCGAGTACTTTGCCACCCACTACTTTACTGTAGAAAATCTGGCTGGTACCACCTTCGGTAGTTTGTTCCCATACAAAAACGCCTTGTTTATCATCGGCGGCTACATGGCCATTTTTAGCACTGGCGCTTAAAACTTTTAATAATTTACCATTGGCATCTACTAATCTTACGCCTGATTTCTCATTAGCTCCCGAAAACCAGGTAGCCAGAGTTCCATTGGGAGTTGCTACAGAAGTAACCCCTGAATGTGGACAACCTTTAACCTCCCATTTATCGTTATGCAGAATCTGAGGTTTTGAGAAACTCGCGCCATTATTTGAGGATGTCATACGTGCAATGTCACGTATATCATCGTTATTATCACGATAGAATACATTCAGTGTACCTTTATTATCTACCAGAAGGCTGATATTACAACAATCGCATACTACAGGGTCAATGAGTTTTTCGGGTTGAAAGACACCATTTTTGGTAATTACCATGCGTAAATCTCTTTCTTCGTGTTTGGTGCTGCCTTTTACATCTTTCAGATAAGCCACCGCAATTTCATCGTTTGCCAATACAACAGCATCAAAAAAACCTCTCACCAATCTTGAAGTATCTGAATCAACCGAAGTTGGAGCTGTCCACGTATTTCCATTGTCTTTCGAAACCATGTACTTGATTTGAATTTCTCGCTTAGGTGCAGGAGTAGGATTGTGATTACCATGTCCCCCTTTATGAGCTGTTGGTGCCACAGGTGCAACTACAATTGTACGATAAGAGAAAACTGCTGCCATTGTACCATCCTTCTTAAACAATAATCTCGGGCGCATCAGGCGACTGCTACCCAAGCTTGCATCGGCAAAAATCAGTTTTTTATCACTAAACTTCTTCCCACCATCTTTTGAAGTTGAGAAATAGAGTGATAATACGTTTTTTTCGTCTTTTTCTGTCCAGTACAATACCGGTTCACCTTGTGTGTTTTTGGTAAATGTAGGTAAAGAATAAGCATGAGAATTATCGGCAAAAGAGGTATTTTGTGCCATTGTGAAAGAAGATAGCCCCATTATTAATAGGGCCATGATTACAAAAATATTTTTCTTCATTCTATTAGTATTTTGAGGTAAATGATTGTTGATTTAAATTGTATTTACAGAACTGTTTAATTTTAACTCTAATCTTTTTGACTATATCGATATCCTTGGTAAAAAAGGTTCCCACCGTATCGGTAACTTTTTTAGGTTCCGTTTTTATGGATGGAACTTTAGCAAACTCCCAAATTCCTGCTGAAAAGTAGACCAATCGCTTTTTTAAACAGGCGTCTGGTGTGTTCCTTGGTCAAAAAGGTTCCCACTATATTGGTAACCTTTTTTAGCTCCCTTTTCGTGGCCTCTATTTTGATAACCTGCTGATATATAGCCAATTGCTCTTTTATCATGCTTCCGCTGCAGTCCTCAATCGTAAAGGTTCCCACCATATTGGTAACCTTTTTCAGCTCATTTTCGTGGCTGTAATTTTGAAAAACTGTGAAATTCCTGCTGGAAATAAGGCCAATCGCTCTTTTAAAGAGGCTTTGGTTCGCTCCTAGGTGAAAAAGGTTCCCACTATTGGTAACCTTTTTCAGTAGCACTTTAATAGTCATTAATACCTCTATCATCGCTATTAATTTTCTTTGACTGAGTGTCTCCTTCTCTTCATTCATGGCAATAGTTATTAAGTAAAATATTACCCCAGAATGAGCGTCATCTAAATTTCCGGTTTTAGATGATGCTTTCAAAATGAATAGGGAGCTTTTTAATGAAATCAGACTGATACACCTAACCCGGTATGGCGCCTGTTGCCGTTGAGTGAGAAACCCAGCTTGGGCATCCAAGATATAAACTTCTACTATTTAGAATAATTCTAAAGAACAAATCTAAAGGAGTATGGCTTAGTATATAAGAAAAATTAATGGAATTTTAGCAAATCAAAAATCCTGTAGCGTAAATCAGAAAGATTAAATAAATTGGCAATAAAATTATCAATCTTATGACTCTTGACCAGACAATGCTAGAATTGAAGGCACTTTCCAATGAGAAAGTGCTTCAAATGAATAAAAAGAATGGAGCACATGATAATCAATTTGGTGTAAAACTAGGAGACATCCGCACAGTAGCCAATAAAATAAAAATTGATCATGCCTTAGGTTTAGAGTTATGGGCGACTGGTAATATTGACGCAAGGTTGCTCTCCACCTTAATAATGAAACCAAAACTTTTTTCTATTGCTGAACTGGATAATATGGTACGCTCTATCAGATTCACCTACGAGTCCGAATGGCTCTATGCTTATATCATTAAACTACATCCTGATAAAGATAAGCTTCGGGAACCCTGGATGTTGTCAACTGACCCTATGTCTCAACGATTAGGTTGGAGTCTGACAAGCGGTAGAGTAGCCAGAGAGCCCGAGGGAATAGATATTAAAGCCTTACTTGACAGAATAGAAACTGAAATGCCAACGGCCGACCCATTGATACAATGGACCATGAATTCTACTCTAGCCAACATTGGCATTTATCACCCCGAATACCGTGAAAGAGCTTTGTCCATTGGAGAGAAACTAGGTATCTATAGAGATTATCCCGTTTCAAAAGGTTGCACCTCCCCTTTTGTTCCTATCTGGATTAATGAAATGGTGAAGAGGCAGGGGTGATTTAAGCAGTATTATCCTATTATTATATAGAAAGCTTAACTCTCTGTACATTATTACAAGCAATCAAGAAGCGACTGTAGTTCAGTTCGCCCTTCAAAGTATATTCGACAATCTGCAATCGACGCTTGACAATCCTAGTAATTCCTCCTACCTTTGCCACGGCTTTAGGGGTATTCTGAAAAGAATTGAGAGAGTCCCTTTGAACCTGATACGGTTGATACCGACGTAGGGAAAAGCGAATAATCTATAGCTTCGCGCAATATATATTATCGGCTTTTATTTCAAAGCAATCTTCTTTAGCCATTGTATTTAAAATCAAAAACAATGGAAAAAAATCTTTGGAAACACATTGAAAGGGTCCGTGCACAGTCACCTTTAGTGCACAATATCACCAATTTTGTAGTTATGAACAACACGGCTAATGCCTTGTTAGCCGTTGGGGCCTCTCCTATTATGGCTCATGCTCATTCGGAGGTACAAGATATGACGAGCATCTGCCAGTCATTGGTTGTTAATATTGGTACTTTAGATGAATATTGGGTAAAATCAATGCTTTTAGCAGCCGAAAAAGCACACCAACTTAACAAGCCTTGGATACTTGACCCCGTGGGCGCAGGTGCAACCAGTTACCGTAATCATACCATAAGTGCTTTATTGGGTTATAAACCAACTGTTATTCGTGGAAATGCGTCTGAAATAATGGCATTGGCAAAAGATAACACTACTCCTACCAAAGGTGTAGATAGTACTGCCGAAAGCAATGAAGCTATTGTGGCTGCCAAAATGATTGCCAATGAATACGAAACATTGGTATGTATTTCAGGCAAAACAGATATTGTGGTTGGTAAAGATACCCTAGTTTATATTGATAATGGTGATGCCCTGATGACCAAAGTAACTGGTTTGGGTTGCTCGTCAACTGCTGTTATTGGTGCATTTATAGCCGTGATTGAAGATAAAGCAGAGGCAGTGACAGCAGCAATGGCATTGTTCAGCATTGTCGGAGAATTGGCAGCTAAACAATCTGTAGGGCCGGGTAGCTTGCAAATGCAATTATTGGATAAGTTGCACAATATTACACAGGAAGAGTTTTTACAGACTTTGAAAATCTCATCAAATGGCTAAGCACCCTTTGTTTCCTTATCAATTGTACCTGGTTATTTCAGAGGAAGCTTGCCAGGGGCGAGATTTTCTGAAAGTAGCTGAACAAGCCATCATTGGCGGGGTAGAAATTATTCAACTGCGAGAAAAAAATACTGATACTCCCATTTTTATTGAAAAAGCCCTGCGATTAAAGGAAATCACCGAACGATACAATGTACCGCTAATTATTAATGACAATCTTGAAGTTGCCAATGCCGTGCAGGCATTTGGTATACATGTGGGCAATACTGATACACCTCCAACTGAAATCCGATCAAGATGGGGAAATCAATTGCAGATTGGTTATTCGATTGAATACCTGAGTCAGTTGGAAACAATGGAAACAGCTACTGCCAATCATCTGGGTATCAGTCCGATTTTCTCAACTGCCACCAAAACCGATACCGTTACAGAATGGGGATTAGAAGGCATCAGGCTAATCAGAAGTCTGACAGATAAGCCCCTCATTGCCATTGGCAATATGAATAAAACCAATGCCGTTTCAGTAGTACAAGCCGGGGCTGATTCTATAGCGGTAGTATCGGCTATTTGTTCAGCAGAGAATCCACAAAAGGCAGCTTATGAACTTAGAAACCTCATCACACAATGAATAAAAAATACACCTATCCATCGGTTTTGACCATTGCAGGATTCGATGGAAGCGGCGGAGCAGGTATTCAGGCAGACATTAAAACTTTCTCTTCTTTGGGTTGCTTTGCTACCTCTGTTCTTACAGCCCTACCTGTGCAAAATACACAGGGTGTACGCACCATCTACCCTATTCCATACCAGGCTGTAGCTGAGCAGATAGAAACAATTTTAGATGATATATTTCCTGATGCCATTAAGATAGGAATGGTGCATACTTCTGAATTAGTGTCAACTATTGTTTCGACACTTAGAAAATACCCGAGTATACCGCTTGTTTTCGACCCGGTGATGGTGGCTACCAGTGGGCATAAACTTATTGAAGAATCAACGATTCAAACCATTATTGAGGAATTGTTTCCGATAGCATCGGTTATAACACCCAATATGGATGAGGCTGCTATCTTAGCTCAAATGCCCATTCGTACACTAGATGATATGTATATGGCAGGTGAAAAGATTTTAGCTCTGGGCTGCCAATCAGTTTTGCTAAAAGGCGGGCATCTGGATTTGCCCCAGATAACCTCCCTATATTTCGATGCCGAGGGGCAGGTATATTCTTATGAGTTTGAGAAATTTCCGACCAATAATACACATGGTTCAGGCTGTACTTTATCCTCAGCGATTGCGGCTTATATAGCACAAGGAAAAAGCCTGCATGAAGCTGTTTCGCGGGGACAAACCTATGTACATCAAGCTATCAAACATGGCGCTGATGTGGCTATTGGCAAAGGTAATGGCCCTCTAAATCACTTCTTTAACCCACAAAAACTCATTAAAAATGAAATGGTCTGAACAAGCCTGGCTAAGCATAGAGCCTATTTATGAATCTATTCTGCAAATGCCTTTTATTCAGGAACTGATAGAGGGCACGCTACCCTTAGAGAAATTTCAGTATTATCTGATGCAGGATTCTATCTATCTCGAACATTTTGGCAGAGCATTGGCAATTATTGGCTCAAGGGCAAATACTATTGCTGATATGCTGGCTTTTTTTCGTTTTGCGGAAACTACCATTATTGTAGAAAATGCCTTACATGAATCTTATTTCAAAGATTTTGGTATTGACAATAGAGATGGGATACAACCTGCGTGCCATCATTATTCTCATTTCCTGAAAAGTACTACGGCCTTGGAAGCTGTTGAGGTAGGTATGGCCGCAGTTCTCCCCTGCTTCTGGATTTACAAAGCCGTTGGAGATTATATTTACCAACGTCAGAATGGCAACAATAATCCCTACCAGGAATGGATTAACACCTATGCCGGAGAAGAATTTGGTATTGCTGTAAAATCAGCCATCAGTATCTGTGATAATAATGCCGCTCAAACCACCGTTGCGATTCAGGATAAAATGACAGAAGCTTTCATTATGTCATCTCGACTGGAATATGATTTCTGGGAAGCCGCTTATATGAATCGCCGTTGGAAGTAAAATATATTAGCGAATTACAGAATCGTTAGGCTGTTGTTTAATTACTTTCCTGGTCTTCGGCAACGATTACTTTCATATGTTCACGAGCCAGTTCATTTATAGAATCAAAACGGTCGTAAACCCATGAGGCCTTCGATTTTAGTCCGGAGCTTTTTGCCAAAGTATAGGACACAAGACTAAGCTCGCCTATTTCGTTGATGCGTTCGATAATATGAGCTAGTTTGGTATCAATAATAGCTCCGCTAATGCAATTCACCGCTGGAATATGTTTAGTTAATTGGTCATCAAGTATTTTGAATAAATCTTCATTTTTGTGAGGATGGTGATACAAATACAGTAGTGCTATAATAATTTCCTGAGCTGAATCTGAATTCAGGGAAGGTTGTAGGGAATCATATTCAAAAGGTATCTGGAATGACTCAAAATTTAATACTTCTTCTTTTAATTTAGTGGGACTTACCAGATTATCTAAACCTGACTCGCAATGATGACGAATAGACTCTTGCTCATGTTCTAAACCATCAATAAGTATTGGTAGGACTTTTAATAATGGATATTGCCGATAGTTTTCTAGAAACTTATCAATACACATATACGCAATTGCCTCCATTTCAGGCTCGGTGAGGTAGAATGTAAATAGTTCTAATACTTCTTCGCCATCGTAGCCTCCCAAAGCGACATTCAATAATGTATGTTCTTTTTCCTTAACGGTACCTACTTCTAAAACTTCTAGTAGCTCGCTATTTTCACTGAACTTATTCTGGAATTCGTTATCGTATGGATTGTTCATAAAAATGTGGGTTGAATGTTCCTTTTATCACAGTAATATTCTAATCATAGCCAAGTCATCTGTTGGTTTTAAACCATATTCAAATTCCAGATGCTTTAATTGCCAACTCAACATTTCACTATTTTGTTTATTAGCTTTATCAAATAGCAAAAAATTCATTGGGTCAATGGCCGATGCATAATTAGTTTTATTTATTGGCATAAACGTAAAAATACCGTCAGTCGCTACAATTATATCCTGTATCTCATGAAATAATATTTTCTGTTGCTGAGCACTATACCACTCCTCAAAATCTTTGTGCAAATGATACCCTACATAATCAGGAACATTATTCTGGTCAAAGTCGGTTATTTGTCCGTTGATGCATACCAATCCATCTCCGATAGCCATGACAATTCCTTGTTTTTCTTTTTTGTCAACAAGCATAATAACCAAAGTAGTAAGAAGTTCGGCTGTTTCAAGCATCAGCTGATTCCTGATAAAGCTTAATTCATTAAATAAATCGGCTAATATGGCTTTCAGATAGCTTTCAGGTGTAGTATAGGAATCTAAACCATAAAATGCCTTATAAGACTTTTCTTTAGTTATTTTTCGCAGTAATTTACCTACTAATGTAGAAGCGAAATAGCTATCGGTAGCCATTGTGCAACCGTCCATTACGGCGCAAACAACCATGTCGTCACCAATTTTACCAACAAAATAATAGTCTTCGCAATAAATGGGGTGATGCTCACCTTTTTGTAGTGCTGTGTATATTTTCATTTTTTAAAATGCAAAGATATATCTTATCTCGCATTCTTAAATAACTCCTCTTCCCCACTCACTTAATCCCATAACACCTCCAATCAGGAATTTATCTAAAAACTCTGCTAGTGAATTAGTTACTGCTATATCTCCATCAGTATAAATGACATACTTATTTTTGTCAGATTCATCTATTCTAAGATACCAGGTTTCACTAAAAATCATATACTCTGCTAAAACAATTTCTTTTGATAGTTTCCATTCTTTTACTATTCCTTGTAATGAAAGAAAATTAAATATAATTTGATTTTCACAGGTGAATCCATTGCAGAATAGATAGAAATTAACAAAATCTTCTGGAAGCGAAACGTTTATCGTCTGCTCAAAGAAATTAACAATTTTCATAGAAGCTCCATCATTAAACTGAATATCAAGAACATCTTTATTACGTTCTATTATTCCTGTTATATCATTAATTGTGGGTTTCATAATTTACTTAGCGTTTCATGTTCCTATTTTATGCTTTGTTTATTTCAACCAGCAAAATCCATATTTTATCTCTCCTCCACACAAATAAAAGTCCCAAAGCCAATCGTATTATCAAGTTCTTTACGATTCAATTCAGGGAGATACATTTTTGAGATAGTACCATCCAGATAGAGAGCGTGCTGGCAATTGAATTTTTCTTTAAACAAGGTAGCGAAATCGTAAAAATTAACTGCTTGGTCAGAAATAGCAAAAACTACCTTATCTTCGTCAATAATACCTACTCCACTTCTAATAGTTTTATTGGCAGAACCCGCCACAAATCGAGGATGAATATTCCCCTCAATTACCAACAAAGGGCCTGATTGAGTTGCAAAATTTAATTTGCTGCTCTTTTCATTAAAATCATCAGAAGCTTCAATATTAGCGTCTCCATTTTTAATATAAAAAATTCCGTTAGGTTCCAAATAGAAATTATCTGTTCCTTTTTTGCGATTAATCGGTACAATTTCTTTTCCATTTTCGATATATAATCCTAATGGCTCCAGAGCTTTGGTATAAATACCGCCATTCGTAGCAAAAACCAAGCTTTTTGATTGTTGGTCGAGGTATTCGTAAAGATATTTGAAAGTACCAATTGATCTCCCTTCCGGGGTTTTATGATAGAATGTTAGCTTTGATACCTTTAAATCGACTGTATAGGTTGAGTAAACATTACCATTCATTATTATCCGCTCTGCTTTATTAGCTTCAATTTTCGGGAAAGTGGAAGGGGTAACATTTTTCATTTTTATCACACCATTGAGATTCCCGGATTCACCCGGGGTATTGCCATAATATAACCATGAAAAATAGCTCATCACTGCAATAGCCAAGCCCCATAGCAGCAAAGTGCTGATAGTTTTTATGAAGCTTTTCTGTTGGGGGGTTGGAGTATTATTATTTGCCATACAGAAGTTTCTAATAAGCAAACGCAAGTAGATAATCGGTCGCCTCAATAAGTATTATCGAAAGTCCATATTTTTCAATTTCGCTTGCTGTCTGGTTCATTTTTAAAGCTTCTTTAATCAATATTGGTATTTAATAGCTTAAACAGCATGGTATTAGTAAATTCTAATGTAATTTTAATTAAACTTTTTGCTTTATGACTTGACTTTTATAATTAATTATCGCAAAATTTGTAAACTTTTTTAGTCACAGCAAAACATACTTAAAAAAGCAGGATTTTGTCCTGCTTTTTTTTTATATCGTCGCAAGAAAATGCTTGCTCCGATCACTTCTCAATTACTTAATATTCAATCAGTTTTTTCTTTAACACAATAAGCTGAAACATATCTTCTGTTCATTTCTTATTTTTAATCTCATTTTTAAACTAAATGCTATCTTTTCTCGTTTTAAAGTCATACTCACCGAGTAACCTATACGCTTCACTTTTTTTGCTTTCTCATACCCTATATTGTGTACAGTTCTTTAATTCCGTAAGGAATTAATAGTTTACTTGTATTCAAGCGAACGATCCATACAACTTTAATTTTACTTACCATGAAGACAATTAGATTCTATTGGCTAGGACTTCTGTTGATACCTATGCTTATCTTTCAAGCCTGCGAACCTGACGAAATTGTGACTACACCCCTTGTTTCAGGATTAAATTGCGCTACCACTACTATTTCATCAATGCCTATGAATGGCGTTAATTTTTCCGGTAGAGCAACTATTGGGTATTCAGGTGGGAACGGCATTGCCTATACATCAAAAGACACCATTGGCTCTACTGGTGTAACTGGACTTAAAGCGCATTTGGTGGCAGGTTTTCTGACACACGGTGAGGGGACAATTGCTTATGCCATCACAGGTACACCTACCTCTGTGGGGAAAGCCACTTTTCCTATTTCTTTTGGCGGTCAAACCTGTAATATAGAAGTGTCTGTCTCTGCGGATACCACCATCCCTAAGCCATCAACAGGTGCGGCAAGTAGAATTATGGCAGCAATTGATACCTTTAAGACTACTTTAACAACCGCACAGTGGACAGCCGTACAACTACCATATACAAAAGCCAATGCAATCAACTGGTCGGTTCAGGCTGGCAACATAACCCGAAATGGCTTAGAGTTCAGTACCATGACCGAACCTCAGATTATTGCAGCCAAAAAAGTAATTCAAGCTGCTTTAGGTACTACTGCCGACGAGGGCTACGAAGAGTTTTTGCAAATTAATATGGCTGAAGAAGTTCTTGCAGCTAATTCAGAAGGAAACTATTCATCTAAAAAATACAGTATTGCTTTTATCGGTACGCCAAGCCAGACAGGTAAGTGGGCTATACAATTCGGAGGGCATAATTATCTACAAAATATCAGCTTTGATAATGGGGCTGTAGTGGGTTCAACCCCCTCTTTGCAGGCAGTTGAGCCTCGCACATGGTTACAGGCTGGTGTGGCCTATGCTCCACTCGATAATGAAAAAAATAGTATGGCAGCCATGTTGGCTGGTTTAACGACCGCGCAACTATCATCTGCTAAACTGGCTACTACTTTTACAGAAGTAAGTTTAGGAACAGGTAAAGACGGGCAATTTCCGACAACTAAAGCCGGAATTCAAGTCGGTTCCTTAAATGCTACTCAAAAAGCCCTCGTATTGGCAGCCATCAAACCCTGGACACTTGATGCTGATGACGTTACGGGTGAAGCTATGCTAAAAATCTATGAACAGGAATTGAATAATACCTACATTTCTTATTCGGGTAATGCTGCACTTACCCAAAGTGGTGATTATGTCCGGATTGATGGACCAAGTGTCTGGATAGAGTTTATAGTGAGACCTGGGGTAGTGAATACTGCCGAAGTGCAGTACCGTTCTGTATATAGAGATAGAAAACGAGATTATGGTGGATTATAATAATTGATTCAAAGCGATGTTCCCATTTGTTCGCTTAATTTGTCTGACAGAGTGCCTCATTTGGGGCACTTTTTTATTGAATACAATTATTATTTGTGCGAGGCAATACACACAAAAACGTATACTATTCTATCCGAAGATTTATTGCTGATATTTTATGAAGAACACAAATATTTAATCTAAAAGGGAATTTCAACTAATGCCCTTTCATTTAATACAAGAAAAATGATAATTACCCTTATACATCGGCTAATTATCAAAGTATAAAATTACTAAAAATCGTCAGCTTGATAAAGCCCGAGCCGGGTGTAAGAGTCGATTGATACATTACTTTTAAATCGTTAAGATAATCGACAAAATCATTCATTTTCTTCTGGCAAACCTCTTTGCTGATAGAAACAGTCAAGGCTGTCTGTAAAGCACTAGTGCTCATATCAGTATAAGCAATGTCGCATCTCCCTAAAGCTCGGGTAATGTCGTTACTAAGTTCATTTAATGTTCTCATTGCGTCTTTAATTTAGGTAAAACTGATTGATTAATGGCAAAGTCTGCTTATAGAAAAGGAAAACACTTGAAAAAAGGGAGACCGTTTGGGACGAAAATTTATAGTGCAGCCACTGAATTGAGTAAATATAGGATTTTGGCTAGACTTCTCTAATTAAAATCATATATAAATATTCAACGTAGGATGAAAGTAGTTTATTGCGAATCAGGCTTTTCGGCAGTTAAATTAATTTACTTTTAATCCTGATAAAATCTCAGAAAAAAAACATCTCAAAACCTGTTTTATATTTTAAATTTATACTACATTTGTTTTAATATACTAACTATTATAAAACCTAGATATTTACCGATTATGTCTCTTTATTTACTCAGGAAAGAATCTTCTTGCTTGTTAAAATCAACTGAACATTTGGTAAATTAACCCTATTGCGAATAAACGCGCAGCATTTTTTTGTTGTAAGTCTCTCCAATAGTTTTTTCCTTTTGACTTCACACTAAAATTAATCCATCGAAACCTAAGATTTAATTAGAAATGCTTGCAAACTGCTGTTGAATCAGATTGCATCTGTTATGCTTTTTTTTGGCATCCGGAATCAGCGTAGTATTTTCTATTGGTCTGAAAACATTGCTATATGCAATAAACTCAGTAGCTGGTCTATTGTTGCCAAACCTGTTTTAGGTACACTAAAAACGTTTTACACATTTTCATGATATCAGGTTAAACTGATATTTTTGAGTTAATAGAATTGAACTCAAGTGGTTAGGTAATCATGAAAAAGGCAAGGTTTTACCTTGTCTTTTTTTAAAAATTTTCAGGGATTAATACATTTACTTTAAAGTTTTGAGTGGAATTTATGAAAAGGATACTTCTTGCCACCGATTTTTCGATAGTATCAGAAAAAGCGGTACATTATGTACTCAATTTGATAGGTAATCATTCCAGCGAATTTACCTTTTTACATGCATATTATTCTTTTCCAAAAGAAAGTTCGGCAGAGGTGTCGTTTAACTCTTTCGAAGCTATTTATAGTCGTTCGAAAGCCAACATGAGGCAGTTTATTGCATTGGCAGAGCAATTAGATGTTAATCATATTCATACTTTCAAAAGTTTGTTACTGCCTGCTTCACCGGCAGGTGCCATGCATTTTTTAAGTTATCAGCGTGATTTTGATCTAATAGTTACAGGCGCCAGAAATAAGCGTGAAGATATTTTCTTTGGCAATGTTGCCACAGACATAGTTCGTAACGTGCCTGCTAATGCGATAATCGTACCAGAAAGAGCAAATATGGCACCTCCAAAAAATGTGGTGATGGCCGTTGATGAACAAAGTGCGTGTTCGTTTAATGAACTTGCAGGATTGAAAGCCATTTTACAAAAAAATGGTTCTAAGCTTATTTTATTAAGTGTGTCGAAAGATAAAGCCCTTGGTAAAGCTCCTCTCCCAACTTATGACTATCATTATTTTTTCAAAGACATTGAGGTGATAGATTATCCAATCTATGCTAAAAATCTTGAAGAGGGTATCACAAAATATCTAAATTTTCACGAAGCAGATATGTTGGTAACCATTACCCGGCAACGTTCGTTTCTGGAGGGGCTTTTCAATCGTTCGGTTTCGAGCAAATTAGCCTTGAATCCTTTAGTACCTTTAATGAGTATTTATTCTAAAGTAAATTCAGACGTGACCAATCAAGAAAAAGTGAGTTTTTAACTAAATTTAAATTATCTGGTGATTTAATACCGGATTTTATGCTGTATTGAAAAATGTATAATCAATCGTTGCTCCGGACTTCTCAACTTTATTAATTGAAGTACTCTTTTTATTTCAAACATGAAACCTATATAACAGGCCTAGCTTTAGCCAGGTCTGTTTTTTAATTTTTAGATGCGCCTACTTATTAAAAAGCTTGAGGATTGAATCAAAAATTGAATTGGACCTTTTAGTTTTAACAATAGCTTTCTCCTCAATTGGTATTTTATTCTCATCTGTTATTAGTAGTCTATTCTTTATTTCTATTTCAGTTTTCTTCTTCTCTTTGTTTTCGTTAATCAGCACTTGAGCTGGTTGGCCTGCATAAGGTATTCTTTTCTTGTGCGTGGGTTTAGGTAAGTTTTCTATTAGATGAATGCCAAAACCTGCCTTTTCCATTGCACTTTTAAATTTATCTATGAAGTCGTTTACATTTTCAGGTAATACTGATACATCAGTTATATACTTGGCAATGCCGAAAATAAGAGTAAAGTCTCTCTTACGATTCCATTTTTCAAATCTCCACACAGCCCAGGAATCTCTTATATTCTCCTGTGTAAAGAAAGTTGCTAAGTCATATTTCAAAAAAAAGTCTAATCTTTTCAAATCTATATTGTCGGCACTACATTCATTTACTAAAGCTTGTAATGTTAGCGCTAAAGTTTCATTTGTAAACTCAGGGTTTTGTACTAAATAGGTTAAATCAAATAAATCTTTAAATCTTGGTCTCACTAAAGTCTGATGGATTTTCCATGATACTTGTAAGTTTAGTGGCACTGTTCTGGGTACTATAAAACTTTCTCCGGATATGGGCTCATATTTTAAAGGAATTGGCAGACTCTCTAAATCAAGGTTGAAAGATAAATCAATAAATAATTGTATTTCTTCACCCTCTACCCAACATAATAAATCAGTATTTACAGTCGGAAAATCATCTGACATGGCATAATCTATTCTTCTCCAAAACTGATTGAGTGTAAAACTTCTGAATTCTACTCCATCATTCTCTTTTTTTTCAGTAATAGTTATCAGCCAATCGTCAAATATCTGTCTGGCAGTCTCATCGTCATGAATCGGTTGTAAATAAACCCAGTCTAGATCGGCCGGAATTCGTAGAACTCCCTTGGGAAAATATTGCCTTGTCACAAAACTTCCTTTAAGCATAAAAGGGTGGTCAACTGCCGAAGCCCTGCGAATAAAGGCTTCCTGGGCAATCATCAATAGTCTGGCGTATTCTTCTCTTTCCATTATTCTTTTTTATTTCAATAACCAGCCATTATCCAGGTATTGGTGGTTATCAAAAATACAATATTCTGATTGTGGTTTATAGATAATTCGGTTCTCTTTTTTCAGACTTATAGATAACTGTTTTATTCTATCTTCAAAGGTCGCTTTCGTGCCGTATTCTCTTAGTGTAATAAAACGAAACTCATTTTCATTTTTGAGGGCATTACGTGATAAATGGACTTGATGTGCTTCACAAATCTCTTCAAGTTTTTCAATAGCTGTATAACTTACTTTTCCATGCCATTCAAAGTATTTTTCAAAACTGGTCGAAAAATCAGAAAAAAGTGCAGCCTCATCAGCAGGTACTTCAATTTTGAGACGGCGAACTATAAAATGATTAGTTGTTAGTAATTGAGATAGTTGATTAGCCGCTGACAGGATAATGGCAAAATCGTTGGATTCTATAATTTTACTTAACATGGGTTGACTAACAAATTCTCCCCTTGATAGTTCTATCAATAATGGTTTTGCTTCATTAAGCTTGCAAAAAAGCACAAAATCGTTTTGTTGAGATAGAGAAAAAATTTCAACAGTAATATGGATTTCAAAAGGTATAATCTTGTCTGACATTCTTTAGATTGTAATATAAAGTAAAAATATACTCTTGTATAAATACTTTCAGGACTTTAAGAAGCAATCCGTTGGAAAAATACTAATTCAATAAGATGCTTTTCAGTATCTAGATCTATTTTATTCAATAAAGCTTTTGTTTCCAACACTCGTTCTTTTTTCAGACGCGGTACAGGTATATTTTCAGCAATAATATGAACGGTATCATAAAAAGTATAGTCTTTCCATATTTGCCATTCGCCCAGAAGCGATTTTGGTAATTGTTCATTATCATCAATTATCAGTAGTGTGCTGCCATTCGACATAACAAATATTTCTTTGACCTTGTGTTTCATATTTATCCAATTTATCCAAACTCCAAATTATTAAATGGTTACTCATAAAATGGTTTTACTGTAAAACCAATTAATAGTATTTTCAGAGTCCCGAAAATAATTTACTGTTTTCTATTTACCAATAAAATATTATGCACAATTCTCCCCTAATGAATCGACAGCAAATTTTGCAATAAATTTATTCTGCTTTTGAATGGATGTGCCGTAAATTCTTTACTTTCGCAAAAGCTTAAGAAGTAGATTCGTAATGAGTTAAAACTCAACGTATCATAGCTTCCTAAATCTTGCTTATTCAATCCTAAATAGACAATCTAAACATGAAAGAGAAATCAGACGAATCCAGGAGATCGTTTATCAAAAAAAGCGCTATTGCTTCTTCTTTCTTTATCGTTCCCAGAAACGTATTGGGTGGCGTCGGATTTATCTCTCCAAGCGACCAGTTGAATCTGGCTGCTATCGGTTCGGGAGGTAAAGGCCGCAGCGATATAACCAATGCATCTGTGAAAGGTAGAGAGCGCGTGGTAGCCCTTTGCGATGTTGACTTTTCGGGTTCTGCCGCTCAGACAGTAAAGCAGTTTCCAAATGCTAAATTGTATGCTGACTACCGCGAGATGTTTGATAAAGAAAAAGACATCGACGCTGTTACTATCTCTACACCCGACCACGTGCATGGTCCGGCAGCTAAATTTGCCATGGAGCGTGGCAAACACGTATATGTGCAAAAACCAATGACACACAATATCCGTGAGGCACGTATGCTGACTCAGATGGCCAGAACGAACAAGATAGTGAGTCAGATGGGTAACCAGGGAGCATCAAACCCATTATTGAAAACAGTACAAGGCTGGATTGATTCGGGTAAGATGGGTAAAATTGCGAAAGTACAAATCTGGACAAACCGCCCTGTGTGGCCTCAGGGTAATGCCATGCCAAAACCTGATGAAGCCTTAAAACCAAAAGATTTAGACTGGAATTTATGGCTTGGCCCTAATGAATTTAAACCTTATGTACCTGGCATGCATCCATTTGGCTGGCGTGGTTGGTGGGATTACGGCACAGGTGCTTTGGGTGATGTGGGTTGTCACCTGATAGATATTCCATTCAGAACATTGGGTCTGAAATATCCTACTGATGCCGAATGTAGCGTGGGAACTCTCTACACTAAAAGATCACCCGAGTATAACCCTGAAGGCTGCCCAGCTTCATCAATGATTACGCTTCATTTTGATGCCACGAAGAAGAGCCAGTCACGTATTGAAATGACCTGGATGGATGGTGGTATCAGACCTTCACACCCGGATCTTATTCCGGCAAATGAAGATATGGGCGGAACTAATGGTGCTAATGGTGTAATGATCATTGGTGAAAAGGGAATTATCACCACCAATATCAATGATAGTTCTCCAATGATGCCGAAATTGTACCTAAGTGATGGAACCAGAGAAGTGGGTCCTGAATTACCAAAAGATATTGAACCGGAATACGGTCATCAACGCAGATGGGTTGATGCTTGTAAAGCAGGTTTCAATAGCAAAGAGCATAAAGAATTAACCTCGTCTTTTGATTATGCAGGCCCAATGACGGAAACGGTATTGATGGGTAATCTGGCTATCAGAAGTTATCTGTTGAAGAGAGACAATGGCAAAGGTCAGTCAGAATTCTTCGCTCGCAAAAAACTTTTGTGGGACGGTGAAAACATGAGAATCACTAACCTTGAAGAAGCCAACCAGTTTGTAGGCAGAGCAACCTACCGCGAAGGCTGGACAGTATAATTGATATAGATTTTGAATCATTAAGGGCATCAGCTAAATAGTTGATGCCCTTTTTGTTTATTACTTTTAACTTAATGAAATATAGTGTCATTTATCATTAACTATTTTCTCTTCATTCGGTATATCTTTTTTTGCTAAACCAGCTTTCATTTTTGAACTTTGTATTTCTGCTTTTACATCCTGTAATTCAATAGAAGCTAAACGTCCATCTAATTTATGAAGCAAATCCTTAAAAGTTTTAGCCTCATCTTTCAGTGCCAGCAATTCTGCTTTTAATTGTTGATTTTCTGTTTGTAAATCTGTTGTTCGTTTTTCCAAAGCTTGTGAAAATATGAACAATAACCCATCCATATTGATAGTGCTTACGGTTGTATCGGTGCCAATAGTTCCGTAAGTATCTTTGCCAAAAGCTGCAAAGATTTCTTGTGCCATCGGGCCGTAGAAACGCTCTGCTTTAATACCCTCATTCTTATAATTCCATGAACCCAAGCGCAGATTTTTTAATTTTGTCAGAAAGGATTCTCCGTCTGCCTTGACATATCTTTCTTTTCTGGTCGAATCGCTAATGCTGTTCCAGGCAGTTTGCCCATTAGAAAGATAAACACCTGTGCGATTTTTATCACCACTAGTCAATAAATAATATCCATTTTTAAAACGTGCCATAAATTGGTCGTTTACAGTATTGCTGGTAGTACCCTGATCAAGCGGATCACTATCACCAATAATAAAAGAACCCTCTTTACCTGCAGTATTTACATGAGCTCCAAGAGCTGTCGATTTATTACCGCTGGCTACTGTCAGATATCCACTTGATAAAGAATAATTGCCACTTGCCTCTGTAAAAAAACCTGATGCGAAAGCTGAAGAGCCTTTTGCTTTTGAAGTATATCCCGTTGCAAAGGAGGCGTATCCGGATGCTAAAGTATGATAGCCTGTTGATGTACTGGCATCTGCTGTAGCAAATGTCTCATCTCCCATAGCCGTTGACCTTTTCCCACTGGCAATTGTACTTTCTCCCATAGCTGTAGAGAAGTCGCCTTCTGCGGTAGTTTCAGAACCTAATGCTATCGACTTAATACCAAGTGTTTTGGCATAGTAGCCTATGGCTATCGAATTTTCTCCTTCAGCACTTACTGTATTACCAATGGCAGTTGTATAACTACCAATAGCTTTTGACTGAAAACCTATTGATACAGCAGCAAGATTAGTAGCTTGCGCCTGAAATCCCATAGCTGTTGAGATTTTGCCACTGGCTCTGGTATTGAATCCTGTGGCAAAAGAAAAAATACCGATATTATTGGCAGACCAGGCAATAGTATCGTTGGCAGTACCTACCCTGAATGCTGAGCGGCTTGGTATCCACATAAGCCTGGTACCGAATTCATTGGCAGGCACAGTAGGTGGATTGCTTACATTATCGGCATAATAGCTTACTCCTACCGGATTTTTTGACCAGAAACCACCTGTATTTGTATTAGAAATCGCATTGCCAGATAAATTCCAGTAATTGGAGGTACTTCCACCTTTAGGTAATTCAGTCCAATCATCATTTTGCCAATACCAATAGCTCTTGGTATTTTTATCAAAAACCAACATTCCATTCGCAGGATCTATAATGCTCATGCGTTGTGCGGTAGTCATTTGTGGTAGTACCAAACCGGGTAGTATTTCAGTACTTTGCGCGAAAGTTATACTGACAGAAAATAGCGTTATGAAAAGAAGAGAAAGTTTTTTCATGGACAATTGTTTTGTTTTAAGTGGCATTTTTAAACCTTAGCAAAACTATGTCTGGGTATAATCTAAAAAAAAAATATCCCTTTAAAGGGATGAAATCTTATAACGAATGGTGATGTTTTTTTAACGAATGGTTAATAATAAACAACAGCAATAATCGAATGCGTTCTTAAAACAGGAGCTTAGTGGATAACTAAACTCCTGTAAAACTCATTCAGTCTATTTTTATTTTCTTGCTTTATTATGGATTAAATTCCCGTTCACCTCATCATTCGTTTCCATTTTGCTTAAGCGTGCATCCATTTTTTCAATGATATTTCTCAGCCTTTGGTTTTCAGTTTGTATGTCTGCCAATTGTTGTTTTCCGGTCGACACATCTGATGTATGCTGCTGAACTATCTGTTTTAACTGACTATTCTCAGCCTGCAAATCTGCCGTGCGTTTCTCCAGAGCCTGCGAGAAAATAAACAATAGTCCATCCATATTGATAGTGCTTACAGTTGTGTCTGTACCAATGGTCCCATATTTATCCTTACCAAAGGCCGCAAAGATTTCCTGCGCCATCGGGCCATAGAAACGCTCAGGTTTTGCAGATTTCTGACCTTTATAATTCCATGAACCTAAGCGAAGACTTCTTAATCTGTTCAAAAAAACTTCTCCATCTGCACCAATAAATCTCTCTTTACGTGTTGAGTCACTGATTGCACTCCAGGCGGTTTGGCCATTAGCAATCATGACACCTGTACGAGGATTACCACTACCGCTGGTAAGTAAATAATACCCATTTTTGAAACGGGCTACGAATTGGTCTGTTATACCGCCTCCGGTTACCCCTTCGTTATCCGGATCAGAGTCGCCTATCATAAATACGCCCTTAAAACCATTGGCGTTCATCAGACTTCCCATTACTGTAGATTTGTCACCACTTGCGATAGTCTTATATCCGGTGGCCAATGAAATGTCTCCATTTGCTAATGTTTCACTGCCTAATGCAGTAGCAGTAGGCCCCGATGCTCTGGTATTATTCCCAAAAGCAGTTGAATAATCACCAGTGGCTCTGGTGAAAAAGCCCGCGGCAATGGAAGCTGCGCCTTTGGCTGTTGTAGAAGCACCTAAAGCAACAGAAGCCAAGGCCTCGGCTTTGGCACCATTTCCTATGGCAACCGAGCCGTCGCTAGTGGCCTCTGTACTAACGCCTGCTGAAAAAGAGTTAGGCCCACTGGCAATTGTATTTTTTCCCGCAGCTAATGAACTGTTTCCTTTTGCCTGAACATTATATCCCAACGCTACAGAATAGAGACCACTGGCAATAGCAGCATATCCTGCGGCAATGTTTGCGGTATTCTTTGCCATTGAATTGATTCCCAGACTGATAGAGTATTCGCCTGAGGCGCTTACATCTCTACCCATTGCAACAGAATAGGCTCCCTTTGCTTGTGGATTAAATCCTGTTGCAAACGAAAAAACTCCAATACTGTCTGCGTACCAATTGTTTAAGTTATCAACTGTACCAACCCTGAAAGCTGAGCGGGCAGGTAACCACATTAAGCGCGTACCTGCTTCATTTATAGGTACCGGAGATACAGGAGAATTATAAGCTACCTGAGTAGGATTTTTTGACCAGAAACCCCCTGTATTGGTATTTTGTATTTCATTACCGGTTCCGGCCAATTGCCAATAGTTAGTTGAGCCATTAGTTATCTCAGTCCATACACCATTTTGTCTGTACCAATAGCTTTGGCTACCTGTATCAAAAACCAATGTTCCATTAGTTGGGGTTGACATAGCAGTTCGTTGAGCAGTAGTCATTTGCGGCAAGACTAATCCAGGTAATATTTCAGTGCTTTGAGCATAAGCGAGATTAGCTATACAAATCAGAAGAATAGTAAATTTTTTCATAGACGGCAATTTTATTTAAGATGTTTAATTCCTGATACAAAACTATAGCCGCCCAAAATGATTATAAAAAATACCTGATTGAAGTGCGAAAAGAGTCCAATGAATAGCGAGAATCTCATAACTGAGTTGTCAGAATGCCGTAATTTAATTGTTTTAATTAAATTACGGCAGGCATAAAACAAGTCAGGCATACTTCTACATTTCAAGAGAAGAGATATATTCTTTTAGATTAACTATGTGCACTTCTTATCTCTAAATCCTTTGCACTTCTATCCTCTTTTCTAAATCAATTTCCTGAATAAAATACTGGTCATGAGAAATAACCAACAGCGTGCCGCTGAAATTTCTGATAGCTTCTGTGAGTACCTTCTGGCTATATACATCCAGATTATTGGTAGGTTCATCCAATATTAGTACGTCAGGCGTATTATTGCTGATAGCCAGACAGCATAAGAGCAGTTTCATCTTCTCGCCCCCACTTAAGCCTGCACATTTTCTATCCCATACCTCATGTGGAAATTGATGATAATGCAACAGCATTTTCAGCTCATGCTCGGGAAGACGACGTTTATTAAATTGCTGTGTCTGCTCAAAAACTGTCTGTTGATTATTAATAATGGAGTAGTTCTGATCGATATAGAGGTATTTAAACTCTGCCCGATAAACTTCCCCTATGGATGGTTCCAAAATTCCTGTAATTAATTTCAGAAGTGTAGTTTTTCCTGAACCATTGGCCCCTTCAATCCTGATTTTATCACCAGAACGAATCTGAAAAGATAAAGGAAAATGCCAAAGTAGAGCATCTGAATAGCCATAATTAACCTCTTTAGCATCCACCAGAATTTTACCCTTATGTAAATCAGATTTTTTTAAGTCAATTTTTAATACTTGCTGCTCCTGTATCTGCGTCCGAATCTCGCGCAGGTTGTTACTGATTTCATTCATTTTCTCTTGCTGAATGCCCTTTGCTTTAGCAGTACTTACTTCAGCTTTGCTTTTGAGATTACCCGCTACTATTTTGGGTAAATTCTGTTTTTGCCCATGTGATTTACCCCTTAATTCTTGTTTCTGGCGTTGTTCAATCAACTCTCTGGCCTTTTGTTGGGTCTGTTTGAGTTTTTTTTCCTTTTCACTTAATTGAACTTCGAGTGCCTCTAGTTTGGTTTCCTTTTGTGCTTTATAAAAATCATAATTGCCTCCAAAAGTCTCAACTGCATTCTTGCTGAGTTCAAGCGTTAGGGCAATTAGATTCAGCAAGGTTCTGTCATGACTTACTAATAAAATTGTCTCTTTGCTTTTTTTGATAAACTCATACAACAACTCACGACTTAGTATGTCCAGATGATTAGAGGGTTCATCAAGCAAGACAATACCGGGCTCTTGTATCAGTATACCGGCAAGAAAAACTTTGGTTTTCTCACCCCCACTTAGCAGGTGCATAGGCTGATGAAGCGATAAATGTTGCAAATGCCAATAGTCAAAGGCGCTTTGAGTGCGTTCTTCAATCGTCCAATCGTCATTTAATAGTGTAAAGTTGTCAGCAGAGGTATCCCCCTGCAAAATAGCTTCATAGGCATTTAGCTTGTGTTCGATGCCCAATGCTTGGGCAATGCTAAAATCATCATACTGCCCCAAGTGTTGCGGCACATAATAGGGTTTCTCACCACATACAACTTCACCTGCTGAAGCTTGTAATTGTCCGGCTATGATTTGTAATAAGGTTGATTTACCTATGCCGTTACTGCCTACTAATGCCGCTTTTTCGCCTTTATTAATAGCAAAACTGATATTTTGAAACAGGGTTTCCCTGTCAGAGTGTATATAGGATAATGATCTGATAATAATACTCATAACTCAATGTATAAAAACTGTAAATCCAGTGTTAAACAGTTTGTGAAAAATAAAACAGGAAGAACCAGACAATTCACAAAGGTGTATGTCTGCTGAAAAGCCTCAAAAGGCCTATGAATGAGAAGGTATTACATGATTACTAAGTTTGACCACAACACATAGCAAAGCGTTGCTGGCGAATTGACAATGAGATTTATCAAAACATTCCGGTTTGGAATCCATGAGAGCCAGAGTGCTCTCAAACTTAGTATCTTACATTGAGTATGGTTTTATTTTGATGCAAAGGTATAAAATTTGCAAAAATTTTGCAAATAGTTAGTCTTAAGAGCATGTTGGTGTCCACACCTTGAAGAACTTAAAAGCTTTAGTGTATTCATCTCTTGGACAAAAAACAATACAAATCTCCTGGTTATTTAAGGCTGACTCTGTAATTACTACATGCTTATACTCATTTTTTGCATTTTCCAATTCTTTGAGATTTACCTTACAAACTACTTTTTTGAAAATGCTGTTAATCCAGGTTTGCATATCAGCATCGGTCTCATATTTTTGTAACAAGCCAACGAGGCATGCGCAGTAATAACAGGTACAAAATTATCGGTTACGTCATCATTGATTAAAATATACATTTTCATACGCATGCCCTTTTATGTGGCAATACAAATATTCCATTTCAAAATGAATCTAATAATATAATACCAATCTTATAATTTTGATTTATTTCTTCGGCAAAATCCTTAATTTTACGCCAACCTCTTCAATCACCACTATCTTAGCTTTTTTACTTATGTCTGATGCAAGCGCAATTGATATTGCCCAACCCTCACCACTTTCGAAACCTGAAAAAATTATTGCCACAGTTTTTCGTTGGACACGGATTTTACTGATGACCACCGTATGGGTAAGTGCCGGACTTTTTGGCTTTTATATTCTGGCTTTTTATGCTTCAGCTTTGTATCAAGGCAATTTAGGACGATGGAATGAAGTCCTACCCGGACTGTACGACAAAACCACACAAAAGGCTACAATGGGTATTGGTTTACATTTTGCTATGGGTGGCATCATTCTGATATTGGGGAGTATTCAGCTGATTGATGCAATCAGAATCAAATACCTGACTTTTCATCGTTGGGTAGGGCGAATTTATGTAGTTGCTTCTATATTAGTAGCCATTGGTGGGCTTACATTCATTGTAATCAAAGGTACTATCGGTGGCCCGGTCATGAATGTTGGCTTTGGTCTATATGGCATTTTAATGTTAGTAACAGCCATTGAAACCTATCGACATGCTGTTGCTAAAAACACTGCAACACATAGAGCCTGGGCTTTACGTTTATATGCCTTGGCCATTGGTTCGTGGTTATATCGTATGGACTATGGATTCTGGTTTCTTCTGGCCGATAAAGCAGGGCATAACAATACATTTACAGGCCCTTTTGATTATGTAATGGCATTTTTCTTTTATCTACCTAACCTGCTTGTAGCTGAAATATTCATCCGTTCACAGAATACCCGTAAAACCTCTTTATGGATCAATTTGATTTTTACAATAGTTTTATTAAGTATGACTGGCTTCTTACTTTTAGGAACTTATTATTTTACTAAGTTCTATTGGGGACCGGCCATCGTGGAGTGGATATTTTAAAGCGAAAGATATACGCTAAGCAACAATTCATCGTCTACGATTGTCAATCTCTTAACAAAATTATCAGTCTTTCATCAGATTAAAAAAATAAGCGTATATTCAACGTTTATTTTATCTGGCCAGACAATTTATGAAGCGTATCTCTCTATGTATACTTTTTCCTCTGCTTTTAGTTCATCAGCAACTAATGGCACAAAATAAATCAGTAACTATTGATACCCTTTTAAGTCGATTAAATCAGAAAAACCTCTTCAATGGAGCCATAGTTGTCGGTCAGCGGGATAGTATTCTATTAAGCAAAGGATATGGATACGCCAATTTTTCAAATGCCACTCCCTTTACTTCTGATATGCCAGCAGACGGTGGGTCAATAGCAGAAACCCTGACGGCTACCGCAATTCTATTATTGGCCGGGCAGCAAAAACTCAGTCTCTTAGATTCAGTCCAACAATACATTCCTGAGTATCCTTATGCAAATACTCAAATCTGGAATCTGCTGACACATAGCACCGGAGGTTTGCCCGACTACAGTTATTATTTCGAGAAAATACCTGCCTCTTATGTGCTAAATGTCAAGACAATTCTTAGTGTTTTGAATGAGCAAAAGCCTGCCTTACAATACAAGCCATATACCAACTTCAGCTATGATAGTCCGGGTTTTGATATAGCTGCCACTATTGTAGAGCGTGTCACTGGAGAATCCTATCAGACCTTTCTGAGTACCAATTTCTTTGTTCCACTTAAAATGAATCAATCTTTCATAAGACCTCCCCTACTCAATCAATGGCCCGGTGAGAGAATAAAAGGTTATAGTTATGAAAATGATGCTTTAGAATTAGCCGATATTAGTGACCGAGAAGGCTTTTATGGCGGAAGTAATATCTGGTTTTCGGCCCAGGATTTATACCGCTGGGGTAAGTCTTTTTATCATCAACCTATTCTCGACGAATCGCTTATCAACATTATTACCTCCTGGGTTTCTATTCAGGGTAAGCTATCTCAATTGCGTTTAGGAGGTTGGTATCAGGGAAGAAATGAACATGCCTATTATTATTGGGGTAGCGTTGCAGGATTTTATAGCTTCGTTTACTGGGATGCTGCGCAGCAATTCACCATCGCTTTTGTGAGTAATACCAATATACCACAGTGGGTCAGACCCCAGCTTACCTCTGATCTGATAGATATTATGGAAGGCCGAAAAGAACAACCAATAGTGGAGCCACAATCCGAAAAAGCGCAGATGCAATCCATCACCGGTAAGTATACAGTAGATAAAGTTGGTCCTGTTGAAATCTTTCTGAAAGACAATTCCCCTTATCTCCGACTACAAAATGAAATGGAGTACAGAATCTTACCCGTCGATGACAAGACCTTTTATGCACCTGGCCTGGACCCATGGATTTCGTTTCATAAAATGCAGGGATTTCATTTCCAGAGTTTGCTTTGGCACACAAGCCATTCACAATCGGTAGGAAAACGGGTGAGTGAGGAAGTGAAATAAGCAAAAACACAAATGGTAAACTATCATCAGGCCCGAGAGATTGCTGAAGGACAAATTAGCCAAATGAATGCATTAAATGGCGCAATCAAGGTAGCACTTCTTGAAGATTATTTTGTACAGACACCCTTCCTTTAGATTTTCTTCTACCAATCAGAAAAATTTCTTAAAACCGGAAAGATGAGTTATATGCTTGGTGGAAACTCCCCATTTCTTATTGCAAAAACTGATGGGAGTATCTTTCGATATAGTACCGCGCATAGTGAAGAAGAAATGATAGAGTTATATGAAGAAGAAAACCTAATCTGGCAGTTATTTATAGTAGATGAAAGCTTCAAAGATTTACAAAAAATGAGTTCTTTAAGAAAAACTTTGGGTTGGTCAATGCATGAGTTAAATGAGCGAAGGAAACAGGATAACCGATTAGTGAATAACGGAAGCTATAAGAAACTTTTATCGATTCAACAGGTTTTACAAGAAAACAATATCCAGACAGAGATACGCGTGAGTAAAGCATATGAAGCTCTACTCAAAATTGATAAATCTGCTTAAAATATCAATAGGCTTCTAAAAGTCTATTCCTAACGCCAGGCTTGTTTTCTAAAGCACCGATTTATTGACGCCAATAGGTATACGTAAATTTAAGTAATAAATTTTGTTCTTATGTGGATTCAGTAGTTTCTAATTTAAGCCGATTTTCTATATAATTCCTGCTTCCTTGATTCATACATTTCTACAAGCCCAAAGTCATATACATGCTCATCAACCAGTTCTAATTGCTCCAATGTCATTGCACTAGATATAAAATTAGCAATGCGTTGTAGTTCTCTTTCTTTGCTTGTCTCTTCAGGGTCGGCATTATCAGCCTGGTTATCGATGTACTCTATCTCTGTACCTTCTACATTATGGATGACTGATTGGTCGGTAATGACTGCCTTTTGCATTTCAACAGAAAGAGGTGCATCACCACTATTTAGGTGCAACTTTGTGACTGTCTTCAAAGCCATCTTGTCAAAATCCTCAGTCCATAGACCTTTTCCATTCTTAAAAGTCTGTGAATATCGTTTGCCGTGTCGATGCACTGAATCTGCATCCATAAAAAAAGTACTTTCATAGCCATTCAATAATTTAAAATTACTGGCATAGCCAATTACCTTATCGCTTATTTTCTTATCCCATTCAAAATGAAAACCCTGAAACGATTCATCGTCAATCTTTTGTCCTTCATATACTATCTTGGCATCAAGTGTCCGGTATTGTCCGCTCCTGATAGCCAATTGTTTAAAACCTTTATAGCCAATCAGAAACTGTGCTAATTGCCTGCCGCTTTTTCTGTCGTTATAGGGTACCAGATAGGCAAAACCCAGGTTATTGCTTAAAGGTAAATCTAAAGTGGCTGCTGTAGCTGCAGCATGATACACACTGGTCGGGTCTGCTCTTTTCAGTAATTCATTGCTGGCTACAATTTGTAGAACCGAGGTCATAAACGCAGGAGCCCTTTTACCTAATAATTCCTCAAATTTCTGTTTTACCGAAGTTTTACCAAAAAAATCTTTGGTCGTTAACTGTTCTGACATATTTGCTTAATCTGTTATAATTTGGGATTGTTTTGCTGCTAGGAATTACCTCCGGCACATTATAATTCTGAGATATAAACACTAATCTCATAGGTCTGATTTATAGTTAAAACCAGATTTCAGACATCATAGTATTATCGATAGAAGACTATCATTAAACGTTTTAAATACCCTATTTATTGAGCATCAATCGTCTTATAATTTTCTATTGGGATGTTCTAAAAAAACACCTCCTCCAAATGGAGGAGGGTTTGATGGTCCCCCTAAAAATACTAAACCTATAAACTATTATGATTGAATAAAATGACCTTAAAAATCATTATTACATGAACGAATTCAGCCACTTTTCAAATCTTATTCCTGACAAACCAATAAAGTCACAGCAATCAGTACCCTCAAAAAATACCTCCTCCAAAACGAAGGAGGATTTTAATCTATTTACTAAACGTGTTTAACATACTCCATTTTTAGGAAAACACCTCCTTCAAATGAAGGAGGGTTTTGCCCTATCTATCCTAACCTTACTAAATAAGCCATTATCAATGTGTACTATTCTTTTTAAAAACACCTCCTCCGAGTGGAGGAGGGTTTCAATCCTTCTATTCTAACCCTAAAAATCAATATATGAATAGTCACAGCAATCAATATCCCGAAAAAATACCTCCTCCAGATAGAGGAGGCTTTTCTGATTAAATATTAGTCATGAAATAAATGCATCTTAAATTTTTTGATGCTTTGGTTAAAAACACCTCCTCTAAACAGAGGAGGATTTAACACTACATACGCATCAATAAAAATTCTCCAGTTACAATATGATTCATTAAGCCTAAATCTTTCGACAATAGGTAATCGTGCAGCGGATTTCAAATCGCGCTGTAACTATTGACTAAGCTATTATTACTTTGAGTCGTGGGATAATTCCCTGTTATCGTAATCAGATGTAGTCCCTCATGTCATTCTATATTCCATTTTGGATACCTTAGTTTGAAAATGTCAGAATTGAGTAAGTGTGGACTTTACATAAATTGACATTTCAAACTAAGATTGTTGCAAAGCATTTACATTTGCTTTAATTGAGTAATATTTTTTTGTCGTGTGGATTCAGTTTTTTTCCGAATCTTAAAAAATTTGTTGCACAATTACGTATTTTTAGTACTTTTGTTTTGTAAAAACTTATTTGTTCGTAATTAGCATGACAAAAATAGCGAACAAGTTCATATATTACAAACAAAAAGTGAAATTTATTTTTATTCTTTAAATTTAAACATACAATGACTATTGGCATACCTCCGGTGAGTGGGACTGAAATCAAGAGTTTTCGAAAAAAAAACAAGCTTTCGCAGACAGAGTTCGCCGAACTTGTTGGTGTATCTATGCGTGCAGTGCAGTTATGGGAAAGTGGAGATAGAAACGTATCAAGTCTTGCCGAAAAGACGATTCGAGAGGTCTTTCTGAATTATAAGAAAGCAGGAATGGAGAATGCTTATATAAATAGTAGTGGCAATAAATTTACCAGTAATAATGAGGGCGATTTGATTGTAGAAGTACCTTTGCTCACTACTGAAGCCTTTGCCCGTTACCTTGATGAGCTAAGTGACGCCGGCACTTTTCAGTATGAAGAAAGAGTACCTTTTGTTGTTGATAAAATAGATAGAGGGCATTTCCTGGCTTTCCGGATTTCAGGCGATAGTATGAATGGAGGTAGAATAGATGACACTCCTGATAGAGCTACTGTTTTAGGAAAAGAACTGCCCATGGATTTATGGATGGATGGCTTTGGAGAATCAAGGTTTGGATGGATTATTTTAACCAAACGCAATGTATTATTTAAAGACATTATCGCTTTTGATCGGGAAACAGCTACTATCACCTGTCATAGTCGAAATGATAGCCCTGAATACTGTGATTTTGTACTATCTCTTAATGATGTGCATAAGATTTTCAAAGTCCTAAAAAGAACGTTTTAGTTGCCGGGTGATTTTGATAATTACCTGTAATGGTAATATAAACATTCTGTTAATACCATGTGTTTTAATAGTCTATTAAAAACCATTTATAAAAACAATACTATGAGCAACCAACCTACAAAAATTACAGTAGTGGCAACTATCAATGCCCCAATTGAAAAAGTATGGAAAGACTATAATACACCTGAATCTGTTAAAGAATGGAATAATGCCTCACCTGATTGGCATACACCAAAGGCAACTAACGATTTTAGAGAAGGCGGTGAATTTTGCTATACAATGGCAGCTAAAGATGGAAGTTTCAGCTTTGATTTTGGTGGGGTATATGATAAGATTGTAGAGAACCAGTTGGTTGAATATACTATCGGAGATGGCAGAAAGGTAATAGTTATGTTTTCAGATAATGGTAGTTCAACAGATGTAGAAACTATTTTTGAGGCTGAAGACCAAAACCCGGTTGAAATGCAACAGCAAGGCTGGCAGGCAATTTTGAATAATTTTAAGGCTTATGCGGAGAAAAGCCTTTGATAGTCTTGAACTTTGATTTGCCCGCGCGATGTCCGCTGATTAATTGATTTCTCTGATGGAAGTCAGTTGAATAATTTCAATCAGATAAATCAAAGTTCAAGACAAAATTTTTATTTCTTCTCCACCTCCCTGGCTATCACCCGATAAGTATTATTGAGATGCATTGTATCGCCTTTGATACTTAGCTCATCGCCTATTTCCCATCGCTTATAATTTGTTCCCATATTCGGAATAGAAAAAATCGCTTCAAATTTCTCACCATCCTTATCTTTTAAAGTAGCTACATACCCATCTTTACCATTTTCAATGCTTTCAATTGTGCCGCTAAATGAGTCAGGTGCAGGTTTAGTACAAGAAGCTACGGCCATCATGAAGGCCATCAATAAAATTCCGAAGATTGTTTTCATTCTCAATTTGTGTTTTTAGTATTTCTCTTACAACGGCTATACGTTAGAATTAGTTTGTGACCTGAAGTTTAAAATAATCCGCAAACAAGATAATAATTTGGACATTTCTAAAATGCTAATTTAATTGCCCAATCTATCTAAATATAACTCTAAATCACCCCAACACCCTAAAAACCAAATCTTCCAGATACGCAGCAACATATGCCGAGGCATCTTCGTCGTTTTTTACGTCTGTCAGACGCTTGAGATGAGAACTGAAAAACTGCTGATTATGAGAAGTTTCAATCAGCATACTACTCAGCGAATGAGGATAGGGATACTCTGAGTCAAGTTCCAGAATAATATTGGCTATAGTATTGCATAAATCCTTAAAGGGTTTAAATACCTCCGCCTGATTAATTTCCTTAATCTCTTTTACCAGATACCCCTTACTGCTCTCGGTAATAACAATTTGATTCAGATAAGGAATATCATATTTCATCTTGCCGGAGTCGATAGGCATTTCACGGGTAAGTATTTCTATTATTTTCCTGATTTTCTGTTTTGAGTCACCAATATTCTTCAGCTGAAACATTACCAGATACTCCAGATAACTCCAGTACCAGTTCAGAATATAAACTAATAATAAGTGTTTATTCTTAAAATAGCGGTAAATACTCGCTTCCGTAGTGCCTATTTCAAGCGCCAGTTTCTTGAAAGTAAAATGCTCATAGCCAACTTCGTAGATTAATTCTATCGCTTTTCTTACGATTTCTTTACCAAGTTCACTACTTTCGGGATCTCGAATATATATTTTATTATTTACGCTAAAATTTAGCTGATATTCCATGTTAAGAAATTTTAAACAAAAGTAAAAAATAATAGTGACTATACAATATTTAATAACATTACATCTTTTAATAATAGTATTACTATCATAAAAAAAAGTTTTAGTACCTTTGCAAAAATTATTAAAATCACATGCCAGAAAATCATGCCGTCCACCCCTTTATAAGAATAGTAAACCTGCTAAAGCTTGATAAACAAGACATTAGCGCATTATATTTCTATGCCATTCTGGCCGGAATTATTCAGTTGGTATTGCCACTTGGTATACAATCAATTATCAATTTTGTGATGTACAATACGGCATCTACTTCATTAGTAGTGCTTATCTGTTTGGTTATTATCAGTGTTTTCTTTGTCGGTTTTTTACAGATCAGTCAAATGAGGCTTAGTGAAAAAATTCAGCAGAAAATCTTTGTTCGGTATGCTTTTGCTTATTCAGATATATTGCCCAAAATACGCCCGGAGGCTACAGAGGGTTATTATTTACCAGAAGTTACCAATCGTTTTTTTGATACGCTAAATTTACAAAAGGGTTTATCAAAATTATTACTTGATGTACCTACAGCCTTTATACAGATTCTTTTTGGTATTCTCTTATTATCATTTTATCATTCTATCTTCATCGCATTCGGAGCATTACTCCTACTAATTGTCTACCTGATTTTCAGGCTTAGCTCAGAAAAGGGTCTGGAAACAAGTTTGAAAGAAAGCGATTATAAATATAAGGTGGCTGCCTGGTTGCAGGAAATCAGCCGCACGCAGAATACTTTCAAAAACTTTGAATATACTCAACTGAATATTCAGAAAACCGATGAATATACCCAAGGCTACCTCCAGAACCGTACCCGCCATTTTGGTATTCTGGCTACGCAATATTGGAGTTTAGTAGTATTTAAAGTAGTCCTCACAGCAGCGATGCTCATTATTGGCTGTATACTCCTACTCAATAATCTTATCAATATCGGTCAGTTTATTGCAGCAGAGATTGTAATTATCGCCATCATGGCATCGGTCGAAAAACTGATTACCAGCATTGATATTGTATATGATGTATTAACAGCCGTTGAGAAACTTAACAAAGTGCTGCAAACACCAACTGAATCAAATGGGAATCTGGTACTTAATACAAAAGGGCCACTACGAGTAGAATTTAAAAAAGTGGATTTTTCCTACACTGCCAATAATATATTACTTAACAACATTTCGTTTCTTGTTGAGCCTGGCGAAAAAGCCCTTTTGAATAAAACGGCCTCGGGTGCAGGTACAAGTACAATTCTGAAATTAATTAGCAATAACTTATCGCAGCATACAGGAAGCATCCTCGTGAACGATATTCCAGTTGATAATTATGAGATGTTAAGTTTTCGTAAAAATGTCAATTATCTGAGTGGGCAAAACGAAATCTTTAACGGTACTCTTTGGGAAAATATTACGATTGGGAACCCTGATGTAAAACCTGAAAACGTTAACTATTTAATTAAGGAATTAGCCTTTAATGGATTTATTGAAGAATTTGAGAAAGGTTTTGCGACCGTTTTATTCACCAAAGGTGCCAAATTACCATCGCATCTGGTGCAGGAAATTCTTTTGCTACGAACATTCGTACAGCCTTGTCAGTTAATGATTCTTGATGAACCATTTAAGAGTCTGAACAAAACTAAACGCCTGAAAGTAGCTGAATATATAAGCCGCTTGCCAATGACAGTTATCGTTGCTGCAGATCAGGACGGAATCCAGACATATTTTAATAGAATTATAGAACTGAAGTAAAATTTAGTGAATGAGCGATTGAGTGATTAAAAAATAAGTTACTAACTAATCACTACATCTCTCCCTCACTAAATTACTAAATAGATAGATCCATGAAATACATAGATACAGTTTTTGAACAGGAAGATTTAAAGAAACAGCCTAAATCGTTTCGTGACATTTATTTTATCGACCGGCAAAGCAAGATAAAATATTGGGTATACGCGCTTCTGGGTCTGATAGTTCTGGCTGCTTTCCTGCCCTGGACTCAGAATATTAAGAGCCGTGGAAAAGTAACTACGCTTCGCCAGGAACAAAGACAACAGGGAGTTTATAGCGCTATTACCGGACGGGTCATACAATGGTATGTAAAAGAAGGAGATATGATAAAGCAAGATGATACCATTGCCCGCCTGCAAGAGGTAAAAGTAGAGTATCTTGATCCTAACCTAATTGAGCGTACCCGCCAGCAGATTACTGCTAAAGAACTGGCTAATGAAAACTATATGAGTAAGGCTAATACAACCAATGAACAGACAAAGGCCATGGAGGAAGCCCAACGCTTGAAAGTAGCTCAGATAAACAACAAGATATCTCAAACAAGAGCTAAAATACAAGCAGATAGTATGGAAATGTTGGCGGCAAGAAATGACTTTGCCATTGCCAGTGAGCAGTTGAAACGCCAGAAACAAATGTATGATCAAGGGTTGGTATCGCTCACCCAATACGAGCAAAGAAATCAGGCCTATCAGAATTCTTTGGCCAAACGCACCGGAAGCGAAATTAAATTCATGAATTCAAAGCAGGATTTAATTAACCTTTCGTTGGAGTTGAATTCTACGAATCAGGAGTATATTGAGAAAATTTCTAAAATCAGAGGAGAACGTTTCCAGTCGCTTTCGCAAATTGCCAGTGGAGAAGCCGATATTGCCAAGCTTGAAAACCAATACAATAGCTATAAACTACGTAACGAGTTATATTATGTAATTGCTCCACAAAGCGGACAGGTTACCAGAGCCAATAAAGCAGGTATTGGCGAAATTGTGAAAGAAGGTGAAGAATTGGCACAGATTGTGCCTGACCAAAGTGCTATGGCCATTGAGATATTTGTAAAACCACTTGATATTACCCTATTGCAGCCAGGCAGAAAAGTGAACGTCATTTTTGACGGATTTCCGGCCATTGTATTCAGTGGATGGCCTACGCAATCATATGGTACTTTCAGAGGAGTTATCACGGCTATCTCTAATAATGTAGATGCGGCCAGTGGTAATTTCAGGGTATTGGTAAAACCAGATCCTACCGAAAGGCCATGGCCGGTTGGTTTACGTTTAGGGACAGCAACAGATACTTTTATTTTATTGAAAGATGTACCCCTGGGCTACGAAATCTGGCGAAATATCAACGGTTTTCCACCTGAATATTATGTTCAGCCAAGTGCTGATAAATCGGCGAAGAAATAATTTATGTGAAGTGATTTCTCATTTCATAATCAATTGAGTTATATTAAGTGCTATGCAATGATTAAAGTTGATAAATATCTCAATAATCACTCATTCACCGCAGCACCGGCCACTCAATCACTAACTCACTCCATTTGAAAACATGCAAAAGTTACTGCCTTATATACTTACATTCCTCAGCTGTGTGTCACCTGCCTTAGCACAGGAAAGGCTGGCCTATGACGAGTTTATAAATATTGTCAGGAAATTCCACCCTGTGGCACAACAAGCCTATCTTCAAACCGACATAGCCAAAGCAGAATTACTGAGTGCACGTGGTGCTTTTGAGCCTTCAGTTTATCTGAATAAAAACGAAAAGCAATTCGACAGCAAAAACTACTATACCTACCTTACCTCAGAGCTGAAAGTGCCTACATGGTATGGTATAGACTTTAAGGCAGGTACCGAAAACAATCAGGGATACTATACCAACCCTGAAATAAGCAAAGGGCGTAGCAGTTTCGTAGGGGCTTCGGTAGCATTAGGTAAAGGCTTATTGATAGACAAACGCAGAGCGGCTGTAAAACAGGCACGAGAAATGGTGGCCTATTCAGACCAGGAACGCCGATTGATGCTCAATGAATTGTTATACGAAGCTACGGCAGCTTATTATGAATGGCAGAATGCTTTTTTTCTGAAACAACTGGCCGACAGTCTTTTACAAACCAACCAACAGCGTTATCAATTTATCAAAAACGGCGTAACACTTGGCGACCGTCCTGCTATCGATACGGTAGAAACGTTAGCGCAATTGCAGAGTTTTGAGTTTTTGCAAACCGAAGCGCAGCAGAACCTTAACAATGCTGGTTTTGAACTGGGCAATTTTTTGTGGCAGGAAAACGAACAGGCGTATCAGCTACCCACTTTTGTTCAACCTGATATTAGTCTCATCAACAGACCTTTATTACCGCTGAGTGATTACCTGAACGAAGCAGCCATGCACCCCAAATTGCAACAGGCACAAATAAAAAGCAATGTGTTGGGCATTGAAAGACAACTCAAATTTCAGAGTCTGCTGCCTACTTTTAATCTGAACTATAATTTATTAAATAAAGATTATACATTCTTTGCTGAGCCCCATCTTTTTCAGAACAACTATAAGTGGGGATTTACCATAGGACTGCCCCTATTTCTTCGTGAAGCTCGCGCAGAATATCGCAAGGCTAATCTGAAAATAACTCAGCAAACATGGGAAAACCGCATTCTATTTACGGAGCAACAAAACAAAGTAAATAAATACTTCAACGATGCAGTGCAACTACAGCGACAATTAGAGATTTACCAGCAAACAGTAAATAACTATCGCCGACTCTACCAGGCCGAACTCACCAAATTCAATAATGGTGAAAGCAGTTTATTCTTAGTCAATAGCCGCGAAAACAAACTCTTCGAAGCACAGCAGAAATTGATTTCTTTGCAGGCTAAAGTGGCTAAGGCTGTTGTGGGGGTTGATTATGCGACGGGGCGATTAGCTCAATAACAAGTTTATAAAGAAACCCTGCCTTTACTTGTTTATAAAAGATGTGATATTATTATTTTCTTAATTTCTAATAAGCAATTTCTTGACGTATTATTTATCTTATATTAATAATATCTCCAAGAATTTCTACTCTATCTTTGTAGTTATCTCAAAGAGAAGTTAAAATTTATTTCTTTTCGAAATCAGAATAAGCCCTTCTTATATTTTCAGAAATATTGCATTATTCAAAAAATAAATTTAATTATTCACTGAATACGATAAAAGAAATCGAAGATAATTATTTCATTTATTTTCTTTTTATTTCGTTTATTTTCTTTTATTTTTGTTTCAAGTAAGAAACAATGAAATAATTACTTCCAAAATTCTCCCTATGATTAACTATTTGCGGATTCCAACCATCTTAAGCTTATTTATCCTGTTTCTTTTTCAGCAGGCCAATGCGCAGGTTTCTTTCAAAGAAAAAAAGCCCCGAATTATCATCACTGCCGACCCGGAGCTTGATGATAACAACTCTCTGATACGTCTAATCTTATATAGTAGCGACCTAAATATTGAAGGACTCGTATACAACAGCAGTCAGTTTCACTGGACAGGAGACGGTAAAGGAACCAAATGGTCTATGCCCAACAGAGAGTACTCACGATTCGGACTTAATTTATGTCCATGTGAATCGTGGCGTTGGGCTAAAGGTGAGCGCTTCATTCACGATATTGTAGAGGCCTACGAAAAATCGTATCCAAACCTTAAAATCCATAATCCTGAGTATCCAGCGCCAAGTGTGTTGAAATCAAAAATCCGTTTTGGCAATATCAAATTTGATGGTGACTTTTCTGAAGATACACCGGGTTCAGAATTAATCAGAGCTGCTATTATGGATGATAAACCGGGTCAGTTATACATCACCGCCTGGGGAGGACAGAGCTCAATCGCCCGTGCCTTGAAATCAATTCAGGATCAATATGAATACACTACGCAATGGGATGCTATTAAAAAGAAAATTGCCAAAAAAGTAGTTCTTCTGCCATCCGGCGACCAGGACGATACCTATGCTAATTATATCAAACCTTACTGGCCCGAAATTGAATACCGCCAGTTCAGTAGTGGGCCTAACTATGGCTACGGCGCTCAATTGAGAGCCACTCCAACAAATGCATTTTATTTGACTACAGAGTGGATGAAAGAAAACGTATTGGACCGCGGTCCTCTTGGCGGATTATACCGTGTCTGGGGTGATGGCAAGCAAATGGTAAAAGGAGATATAATGGACTATTTTGGCGTAGCTGGAAAAACCACAGACGAGTTGAAGAAAATGGGCTATGTGGTGTGGATGCCCCCGCAAGCAAAAGGCTCATGGTTAGGCGAAGGCGATAATCATACATTTATGAATATGCTTGGCAATGGATTACGCGCCTACGAAGCCGGATACTATGGTGGTTGGGGAGGAGGTGCAGCCATGAGAAGAGATAATTTTGGTTTCGGATTGGCTGATACCAGTGCTACTGCCATGGCCACAGCCCTGAGTACAATGAATGACAGAATAAAAGAAAACCCTTTCCCTGATTTCTTTCCTCAAGCACAACGGGATTTTGCTGTCAGAATACAGTGGGCTGTAACTCCCAAATATGCGAATGCTAATCATTCACCTAATGTCAGGATTGAGGGCCCATTAGCTCTGGTAGCTTCAGCAGGAGGAAAAATACGTATAAATGGCTTTGCAGCAGACCCTGATGGAAATTCAGTTACTACTAAATGGTGGCAGTTCCAGGTAGGTAACTTCGCAAAAGGTGTAACAATCACAAAACCGGATGCGTTGCAGACAGAAATTCAGATACCAAAAGATGCTGAAGCAGGGCAAACCATACACCTTATATTTGAAGCAAACGATAACGGGACACCATCCCTTACCAAATATCAACGGGTTGTCATCTCTATAAGGAGGTAGACCTCGTCTCTTAAAGGGGATTAACTCACGTGCGGTAAAGTCGTCCTGTCTACTATCTCAGACAAGAAGACTTTGTCATAAGGAATATACATAGTTTACAATTCTACTAGTTTAAAAAATCCAGCCTGATTTTGATGAAGCATAGATAGCTTCGACAAGAATATTTGTCTTTACTCCCCTTTAGGGATCGGGGGCTATTGCTTTACTATCTTATACTTAAACCCTTTATCTCCATCCCCTAAAACACTTATTAAGATACTCTGTGCATCAATAGGTTTATACTGAATCTTTTTGGGAAAATCGTGGCTTAGGTTTTCAAATGAAAGTTGGTCTTCTACGGCTCTATTTAAAACAAAAGGAATGGTTTGCCCATTATTCTGATGTGGTACTCTTGCTTGATATGTAAGATTGCCATTAATCATTTTTATACTCAGGTATTCTGATACTACTTTCTCACCTGCTTTTATTTTATAAGAGTTTCCATTCAGTGTACCATCATCATTCTTTTTCCATACTTCGTAGGTTTCCTTATTCTCGGTTTTCCAGGTACCCTCTAAAAACTGAACCTGAGTAAGATTATCGTCAGCTACATTTGTGAATATTAAGACAAGAGTCAGGAGACAGATAAGTGTCTTCATTGTGCTAGTGTTTAAATTGTTTGATTAGAATCATTCTTCTATAGCAAAATTGGACTATCCTTTTAGATTTTCTTCTGTATTTGCCAGTAATGTCCAAACGGGTCTTTAATATTCCCTGTCTGTACCCATAATCATAATCCTGTGCCGGACTTATTTCACTAGCACCAGCCTCAATGGCCTGCGCCATTAGTTTGTCTACATCGGGCGCAAATAAACCAATCGTAACAGTAGTGCCATTATTTTTGTCAGGCGAGAAAAAATGCTTGTTTGCAGTTATTTCATGAATATGAAATAACATTCCTCCAATAGAAAACTCCACTACATGAATGCTGCCATCATCATTAGAAAAGCGCATTTGTTCTATTGCTCCAAATGCTTTTTCATAAAAAGAGACATCTTTTACACCATTATTGATAAAAAGTTCGGGAGCAAAAAATATGGTATTATTCATAGGTGATATATGTGAAACGATTAGATTGAAAGATCACGAATACCTTATTCAAAAATAAAAACAATTAGAATAAAAACCACTAACATAATCTTCAATTTTTGACAGGATTTTCGAGATAAAAGCATGAAAATCATTTAAAAATTTATTATCTCAGCTGTGTATTATGCGAAATTTGTCATTCCTCCTGAATCTTCAATACTTTCATTATCTTTGAATTACTAATTCAACCTGATACTTACCAATGACTCGGAGCAATAGCTACCCAACCGATTTATCTGAACTTATTAATTTGTTTGATTTTGAGCAAATGGCTGCTTCTAAAATGACCCGCATGGCCTACGAATATGTAGCCAGCGGTGCAGCTGACGAAGTAACACTCCGATGGAATCGGGAAGCTTTTGATAACATCAAACTCAATACTACTGTATTGAATGATGTAACCAAGCTAGATACAAGTCTGTCTCTTTTCGGTAAAGAGTTAGCCCATCCTATACTCATTGCTCCTACTGCTTTTCACAGACTCATGCACTCAGAGGCTGAGGCTGCCACTGCTAAAGGTGCAGGGCTAGCGTCTGCCACTTATGTAGTCAGCTCCTTTACAACCACTCCACTCGAAGAAATAGCTGAAATAGCTACTCAGCCTCTATGGTTTCAGTTATATGTAAGAGACGATCGTGCTTATACAAAAGACCTGATTCAAAAAGCAGAATCTTTGGGCTACCAAGCCCTTTGTGTAACCGTTGACACCCCAACTCCCGGAATCCGCGACAGACAAGCCAGAGTAGGCTTTGCCTTGCCTGAAGATGTAATTGCTCATTATTCTCTTGGCGAAATAGGTGCGCCAAAAAATCCGATTACCTGGAAAGATATTGAATGGCTGCAATCATTTACTAAAATCCCTGTAATCCTGAAAGGTATTCTAAATCATGAAGATGCGGTCAAGGCTGTTCAAACAAATGTAGATGGCATTATTGTATCTAACCACGGTGCAAGAAACTTAGATACAGTTCCTTCGACAATTGAGGTACTTCCACGTATTGCTGACAAAGTAAATCAGCAGATACCGATATTATTAGATGGAGGAATCAGACGAGGTACCGATGTAATGAAAGCCATTGCTTTGGGCGCTAAAGCTGTTTTAGTTGGGAAACCCATCTGCTATGGATTAGCCTGTGGTGGAGCCGACGGTGTAGCAAAAGTAATACAGATACTTAAAGACGAACTATTATTAGCTATGATACTTACAGGGAAGACTAGTTTAGCAAGTATTGATCGTTCTGTGATATGGGAATAATTATATATGTTAAATAAGAATTTATTAGTAGTAAAAAAAGGTTGTAAATCGATTTGATTGATATTTGATGGAAAAGACTAATTTAGTTACCTATGTTTTGGAAGATTATAAGAAAGGCAAACGATATTTCTGTGACTTGGATATGTATAATGAAAGTTTTGATAATGAAAATCTTGAAGACATAGTCTTTGATGGTTGTAATCTTTATATAAGTTTTAGAGGAGCTAATTTAAGAAATGCGAAATTTATAAATGGTGGGATTAAAACCTGTGATTTTAGAGAAGCTGACTTAAATAATGCCATATTTGAAAATGTTTGTATTGAAAGTTCACAATTTGTAAGGTCAAAGACGGATGATGTATATTTTAACAATAACTCTTGTTATGGTCAACTAGTAGTCCAAGCCGAATTTGATGAGTGGATCAAAGATTTTGAAGAATAAGAATTTTAGTAATTTATATAAAAGTCTTAATACCTCGTCTATTAACCACACCCTGCTTTCTTGCGTTCAGAGAGCCTGAATTAATTGAATTTGGTGAAGATCGTTCCTTCCAAAACAACATCAAAAAATGCCGAGATCACTCCAATTTACCATTGGATAAATTTTTTTGACCATCTGCGCCTTAGGACTTATCTTGCCAGCCAATTACAGCAAAAGTTGTTTTGGATAGGGCTACTTAATTTTAGTAGCTCCTATTTTTTGCGAAGAAAAATTTCCCTTTCCTTCAGTTTCAAACAGGTCACAAATAAAATATACAATAGACCATTCCTAAATTAAAGGCTGCATGACAAACGATTGCTCCTAGAATTGAACCCACATTTTTTCTGTAGCTATAGAACAAAAGACTTACCAAAAACATACTTAAAACCCATAGGAAAGTTGGGATAGTGAAGAAATGCCATTGCTTATTAATAAAAACCAATCCAAAATGTGAAATATGTGTAAGAGCAAAAGCAGTACCATCAACCCACGATGCTTTTTTTTCACCTACTGATTGGGCAAAACTTGTATGAACAAGACCTCTAAAGAATAGTTCTTCGCCAATTGGGCTGAATATCATGGCTGTTGTTGCCATAATGGCAAATAAAACTGCTTTATCTTTTTTGTTGATACCCCATGGTATATTATAAGATTTAGCAATGTATTGATACCAGTTTTTATCGGTATTCCCATATAGCGTTTGTCCTATCCAATATAAAAGTAAGCTGGCAGCAAGCCCAGCAATAAAAGCAGCTAAAAGCCATGAGTATTTTTGGGGTTTGGTGAGTCCTATTACTTTTCGACCATATTTATTTATGAATATAAATGGCGCAATGGCCGAAATGATCATTATTAATCCTATATACTTGTAATTTGCAGTTGCATTGGCATGCAAAACCAATATAAAACGAGGGACACAGATAACAAAAATCAAGAAAAGCCCAAATTTCCAGTTAAAAGAGAAAAATTTATTCCAGAATGGTTTCAATTCTTTTGTCATAGTGTTTATAGGTAATAGATTTTTCAGGTTTAGTTACTCTGATAAGGCTATCTCTTTCTTCAAAGTTAATTTCAGAAAAAAATAGCCAATGATGCCTGCAACCAAGGAGGAGAGCAGAATTATAAATTTGGCATTATTGATAATGTTGACAGCGTCAAAAGCCAATAATGTAATAAATATAGACATTGTAAAACCTATACCACCCAAAAAGCCTACACTGCCTAGAACTTTCCAGTCAAGATCATTGGGTAGTTTGCAGATATTGAGTTTTACTGCTATAAAGGCTATCAGAAAAATACCCAAAGGTTTGCCTATAATCAGACCTGTTGCAATACCTAAGCTATAATTCCGGGATAGTATATCACCGATATTGCCACTAATACTGATTGCGGTATTAGCCAATGCGAAAATGGGGAGTATTAAAAAAGCTACGGGTTTATGCAGAAAATGCTGCAAAACATAAGAAGTCGATTTTTCATCGCCATTACCAAATGGTATAGCAAAGGCCACCAATACACCTGTAATAGTAGCATGTACGCCAGAATGAAGCATAAAATACCACATAGCTATGCCTCCAATCAGATAAGGGATCAGGTTTCTTACTTTTAACCGATTCAATAATAATAAGAGAGCAAAAATGCCAAAAGCTATGAGCAAATTACTCCAAAGTAAGGTTTTGGTATAAAAAATAGCAATCACTAATATTGCCCCAAGATCATCAATAACAGCTAAAGCAGTCAGGAAAATTTTCAGTGAAGCAGGCACTCTATTGCTAAGCAACGAAAGTACTCCTAAGGCAAAGGCAATATCAGTAGCCATCGGTATACCTGCTCCTGGTTGTGTTGCTGTACCCCAGTTAAAAAACAGATACAATAAGGCAGGTACAAGCATACCGCCCAATGCTCCGAAAATTGGTAATAAGGCATCTTTTAAATTAGAGAGTTCACCTAAATAAACTTCTCTTTCCAGTTCTAAGCCAATCAGCAGGAAGAAGATAGTCATTAGTCCATCATTTATCCAATATTCTGTAGATTGCCCGGCTATTGGTGCATGCCATATATGCGCATAATTATCTGCAAAGCTTGAATTAGCTAAGAATAAAGAAATAATGGTACAGGCAATCAGGATAAGTCCCCCTGCTTTTTCGCTTTCAAAAAAATCTCTGAATAGTTGTGTCAGTTTCATACTTTAGCTGCTTTTCTTGCTGCGAAAGTAGGAATTTATTTTTATATACGAAGAAAGCAAAATGAAGATATTGAATCATAAAATTATTTCGCTTAACATAGTATTGTCAACGTAAATCTGTGAAACATTCTACATATAAACCAAAATATTTAGGTTTGTTCCAATCTTAATAGAGTTCTTTTCTTTCTCCTTTTTCTAGTCTCCTGGCTCTGTATGCTAATTAATTCTGCCTCTCACCAATACAATAGCATAAGCCATCAGGGGCCACTATAAAGAAAACTTTCCATGAGGTTGTGCCATGTCGCTGCAAACTGAAATCTGGGTCTACTTTGCTAAAGCCATTGGCCTTCAGTTCTTCAAAAGCATCTTCTACATCGTTTACTTCAAAGAAACAGCCATCCTGAGTCGGGTCGCCTCCATTTTCTACTAAACCTATTTCTATATCATTTCTTTTTAATACTACTGATTTATGAGGAGAATTACTTTGAGATGTTCTCTTAAAACCCAATATATTTTCATAAAATGGAAGTGCGAAATCTACATCTTCAACTGGTAGATTCATACTATCCTGCTGATAGGGCCATGCGTTTTTATAGATTACTTTGGAGGTTTTCATATTTTTATGGTTATATGCAGAAAGGAGAAAATAAGTATTTTAAATATTCAGAGCATCATTAACAACTAATTCTGCTCTGTGCGCTTTGCCCAAATCATGATCAATGCTACCAATACTAACCAGCTCACTAAACTAAAAATAAAGATTCTAAAGCCCAAAACACTGATAAAATTGAAGTTTGTAAAAATACCAATCATGCCGAAAGCAATGATAATAAAGCCATAATAGCCTATCCATTTGGGTAAAAGCGTTTTAGTTACAATTATTAAAGACCATATACCAATGGCGAAAACACAAGCAGCAATGAAAATATAATCCATAGCAGCATTCATATATCTGCCATAGCCTAAGATGGTTTTCAGTACTGCCTCGTCAACGCCTGACTTATAATATCTTTCTACAAAATAAGGTAACACTATACCGTTTATAGAGGCCGCTATCATGGCAGCGATTAACCCTGAGCAAAAAACGAAGAAAGAAAGCATTGAAACTCTGCCTGATGTTTGCAAGTGTACGGTTAATCCCCAGCTGCCAAATCCTATAAAAGGTAAGCAAAAAATAGCCATCGAGTGCGAGAATATAATAGTTTCTTTAATATGAGTGATATGCTCCATGCTTCCACCACTAGGGTGTAATATCATGGTGATGGTAGCTAATAACGAGCCAACTAAAAGGCATAAAGCAGTAGTTTTTCTGAATTGAGGTTCCATATGATTGTTTGTCCGGGATAAGTCACAAAAATGATTTATCTCAATAAAACCATCACTTGATTCAAATCAAGAAATGTAAATTATTAATAGATTCCTCGCACTCTGCTTAAAGTTTCAGGAGTAATTTTTAGATAGGAAGCTATCATTTTCAACGGAAATTCCTGAAGTAATTGAGGCTTTGTTTCAACGAGATAGTTGTATTTTTGTAGCGGTGTGAGAGAATTATCAAAGTAGTGCATGCGAGCCATGCTTTGTTCCATCAATTTACCTAATTGAAAAAAGGCGGGTGATACTTCGATAAGATGATGTATTTTATGGATAGTAAGTTCTAAAACCTCGCAATCAGTATAAGCCTTCATTTGTGTAGTAGAAGGCTTCTGTCCGACAAAGCTCGCGTAGTTCATTATCCAGTCGCTTTGAATATAAAAATCAATGACATTCTCTTCAATATCATTAACAGAGAATTGATAAACCGCCCCCGATACCAAAAGAAAAACCGATTGACAGATAGCACCCTCGGTCAATAACAACTCATTCTTTTTAAACTGTTTTCGTACCAACAGCTTTTCAAGTGTGGCAATATCTTCAGCCGTGAATCTTCCTATTTTCTTTAATGATGCCTGAAGCATGGTCTTGAATGTCGATTGTCAGTTGCGGAATATCGAATTTGTTGTTAACAGCAAATTGGAATTTTCAAAGTGTCTATATCTATACATAGGGATATTGAAGCGATTGTACATATATAAAACAGGATTATTGATTCTCTCTGCCTCCCCTCCTAGCCAAATACTTATTCATGTGGCTCTACATGTATCAGTATCTGCTCTAATTCCGGCATTTGGGTTTGTAGATAATCTTTTAGGTTATGCGCTACCGTATGGCCATCTTTTACAGTCATATTGGCATCAACTACAATATGCAAATCTACATGAAATTTCATACCAGCCTTTCTCACAAAACACTTTTCGGTATCAATCACGCCTTTTACTTCTAAAGACTTCTCTCTGATAGTATCTATTACATGATCATAGAGATTTTCATCCATAATTTCGCTTAGAGCCGGGCGAAAAATCAGGTAGCAATTGTAGAGGATAAATCCTGAGGCAAACAAAGCTGCCCAATCATCAGCTGACTCATATCCTTTACCTAAAATTAAAGCGATTGAGATACCAATAAATGCCGCTACAGAAGTGATTGCATCGCTCCGGTGGTGCCAGGCATCGGCTTTTAAAGATGAACTATTTGTTTCTTTACTTCTTCTGATAACAATCTGATAAGAAGCTTCTTTCCAGATTATTATTACTCCTAGTACTATTAAGGTCCAGGTTCGGGGAAGTTCATGAGGGGTTCTGATTTTTTTAATACTTTCATACGCTATCAAGGTAGCTGAAATAATCAGAAAACCTACTACCAGAAAGGTAATCAATGGCTCGATGCGTCCATGCCCGTAAGGATGATTCTTATCAGCGGGACGGCTGGCATACTTTATTCCAAGAAGTACAAAAAGAGACGCAAAAATATCAGTGGTTGATTCGATGGCATCGGCAATCAGGGCATAAGAATTACCAAAAAACCCAGCTAGCCATTTAGTAACAGCTAAGCCTATATTGCCAAAAATACTAAAGTAGGTAGCTTTTAATGCTTTTTCTTCGGGAGTATTTGCCATCTAAAAGAGGTTATTGCTGAATCGCTTCTAATTTCAGAGCAATTGTCAATACTCCTGTAAAGGTAGAACAAATGATTTAATATTGTCGATTTTCGGTTGCAGAATGTCGAATATGGTTTTAAATTCAACATTCTGCAACGTTCGAAAATAGTACTTATGTTCGCTTTTAAAATTTATCTCAACACATACCCCATTCCAAATACGGTATGAATTAATTTTCTCTCAAAATTCTTATCAATTTTCTTTCTCAGATAATTAATATAGACCTCAACATAGTTTGTTCTCCTATCAAAATCAACATCCCATACTTTTTCGGCTATCTGTGCCTTTGAAAGTACTCTTCCCTGATTCCTCAAGAAATATTCCAATAATTTAAACTCTTGTGCCGTCAATTCTATAACCTCATTGCCTCTTTTAACGCACTTAGTATCTAGATTTGCCTCTAAATCTTCAAACTTCAATACATCGTGGGTCATTTGTACCTCTGAGCTACGCTTAATGAGTGAGCGTATCCTTGCCAGTAATTCTAAAAAACTAAAAGGCTTAACCAGATACTGATCGGCTCCAGCATCAAATCCGGCTACTCTGTCGTTTGTGTCTCCCATAGCTGAAAGTATGAGAATCGGTGCTTTTATACCTGCTTCTCTCAACTCACGAATGAGCATGTGACCATTTATGCCAGGTAGTATAATATCAGTAATAATAACAGCGTATTTATTGCGTAAGGCTAATTGCTTGCCTATTAAGCCATCATAGGCTATATCAACTTCATAAAAATTCTCTTCAAGACCTTGCTTAACTAACTGTACGGTCTTGAAGTCATCTTCAATCAATAATAATCTCATGGGAAAATAACTCCTCTAATAAAAATCTAATAATTTATTAAGCGATTTCTAATAACTGTGATAGAAATTTGTTTACAGGTAATCAATACAACTTATTATCATATAAGCCTGGTCAGATAGTAGCTTATAATAAGTCGATGATATAATCTTATTAGCCGGAGTTTCTTTTTTACTTGTGAAGTCGTTTTACAGCAAAAAAATAATTCTATACAGCAAATATAAGAACCAAATTTTAATTCGAAAGCTTTTTTGAGATTTTCTGAACTACTTTTGGCGAAAGTTCAAAACAAAAAATTTATCCTTCGGTAGGATAAATAATAATTACATCTCTAACCACTAAAACGTTGATGCTTAGCTATTTATTGAGTGCTTTAATAAAAATATTAAAGCACTCAATAAATAGCTAAGCACTAGGCAATGATGTGTGTTTTGATGAGATGGCGCATTTGTTGCCAGGTCACATCCCATGAATGGGTTTTAAGAAATTCATCTATGGTTTTCTTCCACTCTTTGCGTTTGTCGTAAGAAAGAACCTCTTCAATAGCGGCTTCAAATTCAAACACATTGCTCGCTGTATTTACTAATCCCATTTCTTCATAAGGGCTGATAATATCAGGCACCAGTGTAGACACTATAGGTTTAAATGCCGCTAGATACTCAGGGGTTCTGGTTGGTACATGTGCCTGTGTTGCTTTCTCAGTCGATACAAGCAATAGCGCAGCATTCCAGCCACTGATATAAGAGGGTAATTCCTGATACGATTTTTCGCCCAGATAATGAATATTTTCAGCTTTTGGCAGCGTGTCTTCATCAATACCAATGACTGGTCCTATTAAAACAAATTGCCAGTCAGGTCGACGAGCCGAAAGTGCTCTAAGAAGCTCTAAATCGAAACATTCATCAATGGCTCCATATAAACCAAGTCTTGGATGTAAAATTTCTTCCTGATCTGCTGGCTCTGGTAATTCCAAACGAGCCTGAATAAAATGCTCTTTGTCAATACTACTCGGGAAATTATAGACCTGCGGATGCCAGTTACGTTTGGCTTCGAATAGTGTTTTACCATTGGTAAATACCAAATCGCTTTGGGAGATTAATTCATTTTCTATATCTGTTAAAGCTGGCTGTGTGGTTCTTATCGGCGTTACACAATCATACACTACCACTCTCGGATATAAATCAGTAGTATAATGGTTACTAACAGGTGTGTAATACCATGTACCATAATTTTCAATGCTATACTCATAACATAGTTTGGCTAGCAAATTCTGCATAGCTTTTTCTGCGTCGTTTCTCGATAAGTCCTGAGGCAATTTCGGACTTACCACAAACAGATTCTTATGCTTTTTCAGTTCTTTTACATCCATGTCCGGCTCTGAAACATTCTGTTCAAATTCAGGTTCCTGAATATAAAAAACCCGCCATTTCTTAGCGGCATAGCTCATCAGATGTTGAGGCCGTTGAAAGACAGACTCCCATTTGAAGGGTGCAAAACAAAGTAATGTATCAATATTATCTTCCTCGTGAATTTCTACAATTTGTTTATCATGTGGAAACGAGTATTCTCCGGTGTCGAAACTTTTCATGATTTTACTGTTTAAGTCTTAGCGAAAGTTTAAATAAATGTTCCTCTATCTATTGAGGCAAATTACTCGTGTTTAAGAGTTATACTTTATTTTGATGGGGAATATCAATGAAATGTTGGGGTTTAAAATACCCATCAATAAACAATTCAGGATGATGATAGATAGCTTAGCTGGTAAAGCGGCTTAAGCAGCCCATTTTAACTTAGAAAACTGTAAAGCAGTCTCAATCAGATAAAATATCATTAATGGACATCTCTTTAATAAGCTTTTATAGGTTTCTATTCATGTCTCCGACCGCTCAGTAAATTATGGCATAGGTTTTGTCAGGATATGACTGTGAGTAGGCAATAATATATTTTAAACGCTGTTATCATTAAAATTATTAAAATCATGACAACACAACTTAACGAAATAAAAAAAATACGGGAAGAAGCGCATCTCCAACTCATCAAAACCAAAGCTTTAGTTCTTGAGGCACAGGTTCAGATAATAAAGATGAAAGCATCTGCTCTGAAAGCCCGGGTACAGGCGCTTAAAAATCTGGCATTAATCGGGCATATAGATTTTCAGACAACTAATAATATCTGATAAAAAAAATAAGCTTTGCATTACGCAAAGCCCATTTCAAATAAACAAACTTTTACTTCTTTCTTTCTTATCTTTATTCCTGAGCGGCTTCTTCATTAATATGAGACTCTGCCAGGTCTGTTAATTTTTTATCTGCTGCTCCTTCTTCATCAAGAATCTCTTGCAGTACATCGGCCGCATCGTTGTGACCAAGCATTCGTGCCAATGTTCTTAACGTACCATAAGAAGCTATTTCATAATGCTCCACCTTTTGCGCAGCCATAATCAAGCCGCAATCGCGAACTACTGTTCCCTTATCTGTAGATTCTATTACTTCTTCTCCTTCTTTTATCAGGCCTTCCATAGCCGGACAAACTTTGGCTTGAGCTTTTTCACCTATAATTTCAAATACTTCTTCTACTTTTTCCACGTGGCCTTCTGTCTCACTCAGATGCATTTCAAAGGCGTCTCTTAAATCTTCAGATGTGGCTGCTTTGGCTAATTTAGGCAGCGCTTTTGTTAAATTTTTTTCTGCCCAATAGATGTCTTTGAGGCCATCTACAAATAATTCTTTTAGTTTTTCACCTTCTTGCTCTGAAGTTGTGTAATTTCTCATGACAGTCTGGTTGTTTTAATTTTAAAAATAAAAAGAGGAATTGCCTAAAAACGCTAAAAAATTATACCACCCCAAAACGGAAACCAAATAGTAAGTTTTGAGCATTGCGTTACCTGAAAATCAAAAGAGTGAGGTGAAGAAATGTGGCAAAAAAGTAACAGAGAAATCTAAGCAATACAACAAGCATTACTTTATTACTCTGCACAATTGCTATACCTCCATTTATCATCTGGTTCAGTTTATTCATAGGCATCGTCTTTTGAATCAACTTTTTTCGATTGTGGAGACCCATGTTGACGAAGAAAAACGGTAAAATATACGATTACAAATACTGCCAGAAACTCACTCTGCCAGTTCTGAAATGATTCAAACCAGAAGTCGGTGCTTCCTATGTAGTCAAAATAGAAATCAGGGTTTTCATTTTTTAACAATTGTTCAGTCTGATGATGTCTGAAACTTCCCCAACTATGTGCGGCAAATGACAACAAGAAGAAAGTAAAAAGTGTAAGACTTAAAGAATTGGCATAAAGCCATTTAATTAATCCGCCTTGTCTGACTGCCCAATGCGGGCTCTTATGCTCGTCTGGCTTCTTGTCTTTTTCTCCAATAGGATTCGATTCAGGAGAGCCATGCTGATAGAGGAATATGCTGAACACCACAAAAATAAACATCTGTAAGAACTCACTTTCCCAGTTTTCGAAAGTGGCCGATACAAAATGTCCACTTGTCAGATAATCAAAAAAAGGAATAGGCTTCCCATTATCCTCGAGCAGTTCTTCATTATACACTTTCCAACCTGTAAGGGCTTGCCCTGCCCAGAAAACCAGAAATAATACTAGCAATGAAATAGAAAGACCATTTTTTTTAAGAAAAGACGCCTTTTTCATCTCTACAGACTTTTAAAGTGTTTGTTCGTATATATACTTTACTGAATAAAAATTCTGCGCCATAAATAATTACGTGGAGCGTATTACTCATCAAATAACTAAATGAGATTAAAAATCCATTTATAGCCTCATAAGTAGGATAAAAATCACCAATTGCTCAATGGTACGCTTTTTTGTTTAACAATATCAATATTTTCAAACTCATTTATTAAACAAAATACATGATGGAATGTGTATTCACTTAACACCAATGTAAAGACTCAATTAAATTTGTTTGTAAATAAAATGGAGATGTACTACAGTTTTGTTGTGACTATTTTTTTGCTGTGACTAAAATTGTCAAACTAATCAGGTGCTATTCTACACCACATGCTAATATTCTATATTTTACTGTGATTTTGTAAGTCCTATGGAAACAAATGGAGTAATACTACAATACTTTGAATGGTACTATCCGGCTGATGGTACATTATGGAATAAATTAGCCGATGAAGCTGAACATTTGCCTGCCTTAGGCATAACTGCCGTTTGGGTACCATCAGCCTGTAAAGGTGCAGAGGGTGCTAAATCAAGAGGCTATGATATTTATGACCATTATGACTTAGGCGAGTTTAACCAGAAAGACACCGTCAGAACCAAATATGGTACCAAAGAACAATACCTGAATATGATTAAAAAGTTACATGAAAACGGTATCCAGGTATATGCTGATATAGTGCTTAATCATCTGGCAGGGGCTGATGAGAATGAAAAAGTATGGGTAAAAAAAATGGATCCTGAAACCAATGTTGACCCCATATCTGAGCCAATACAAATAGAAGCGTCAACTCGTTTTACTTATCCGGGCAGAGGGGGTAAATATTCTGATTTTGTTTGGGACTATCATTGCTTTAGTGGTGTAGGTTATGCCGCTGATTTACAGGAAAAAGGTGTTTTCAAAATTCAGAATGAATACGATACCAAATGGGAGGAAGTGATTGGAAACGATAAAGCTAATTATGATTTTCTGATGCTTTCTGATATTGAGTATCGCAACCCGGTTGTACGGGAAGAAATGAAGCAATGGGGAAAATGGTATTATGAAACTGCTGGTTTCGATGGCGTGAGACTGGATGCCCTTAAACATATTACACCTGATTTCCCACCAGAGTGGCTAGATTTTATGAGAGAGAATTTTAAGTCTGACCTGTTTGCAGTGGGAGAATACTGGACTGATAAAAAGCTTGATCAGTTAGAAAAATATATTAAGGCAACACAAGGCAAAATACACATGTTTGATGTGCCGCTTCACTATAATCTAAGTGTTGCATCTAAGTGCAATCAAGAGTACAACCTTAGTACTATTTTCGACAATTCTTTAGTAAGTACACAGCCCTCGTTAGCCGTAACTTTTGTAGAAAACCATGATACACAGCCTATTCAATCTTTAGAATCAGGAGTTGAGCCGTGGTTTAAACCTTTGGCTTATGCCCTTATATTATTAAGAAAAGAAGGTTATCCATGTGTTTTCTATGCAGATTTTTATGGTACAAGCTATGAAGACAAAGGCAAAGATGGCAAATATCATAAAATAGAAATGCCTAAAATTAAAGAGCTACCTAAGCTACTGGTAATTCGTAAGCATTATGCCTATGGAGATCAGAAAGATTATTTCGATAACAGCAATTGTATTGGATGGGTAAGAGAGGGTAATGACGAACATCCCGGCTGTGTAGTGATTTTATCAAATGGTGAGAATAGCGAGAAAAATATGGAAGTGGGCAAGCAGCATAGTGGTAAGCACTATGTAGATTTTCTACAGAATGTCAATGAAGAAGTAATAATTGATGAAAATGGTACAGGCACCTTTCCTGTTAATAAAAAATCGGTATCTGTCTGGGTTTTGAAAGAAAATTAAATCTATAAAATATAAAAAACTAAAAAATCTACGCAATGAAATCAGATAAAGAGCAAATTGACAAAGCTTCTTCAGGAGAGGCGGACATGAAAGTAAAACCCATTTTTGAAAGAGAATATGACACAGCCGATAAGAAACTAGCGGATAAAGTAGCGATTGTGACGGGAGGCGACAGTGGGATAGGAAGGGCTATATGTATAGCTTTTGCGCGAGAGGGTGCCAAAGTAGCTATTGTTTATATTGATGATGATACCGATGCTAAAGAAACCAAAAAGCTAGTAGAAGAAAAAGGAAGTGAGGCCCTACTAATAAATACTGATATAAGTATTGAAAAAAATTGTAAGAAGATTGTACAGAAAGTAATAGATAAATGGAAACGGCTAGATATTTTAGTTAATAATGCCGCTGTGCAGTTTCCGGCAGCTATTGAAAAAATTGAAGAAAAAAACTTACTCAAAACATTCAGAACAAATATATTTTCACAGATTTTTCTGGTACAGGCTGCACTACCGCATTTGAAAGAGGGCAGTTCTATCATTAATACGACTTCGAGTACAGCCTATACGGGCAATCCTTTTCTGTTAGATTATTCTGCTACCAAAGGAGCAATCGTGACATTTACTCGTTCCCTCTCAGGCATTCTGAATGGCAAAAAAATAAGGGTCAATGCTGTAGCGCCAGGGCCTATCTGGACTCCATTGATTGCTGCTACTTTCCCGGATGAAACCTTAGATACTTTTGGAAAAGATACCCCTATGCAAAGAGCAGGGCAACCAGCCGAAGTAGCTCCGGCTTACGTTTTTCTGGCTTCAGACGATGCCAGTTATATTACAGGTCAGGTCATTCATATAAATGGCGGAACTATCGTAAATGGATAGAAAATGATAGGCAGAATGTGTAAAAAATTAAATTTTCTATTAAATTTCAGTTAAAACCAGATTTTTTTCACCCCAAAAGGCAATTTTTAATAGAAAAAAGCTATTTTTATAGATAACTTACTAAACCCAACATAACGCATGAATCAATTAATAGAAAAGGAAGTTTATATAGCCAAAGAAAACTAAACTTCGCTCCTTTAATTCAATACCTAAAAGCGTTAAAGGTGATTTACTGAAAATCATCTGAACCATGTAAACACAGAAGCTGTTTTGTAAAAAAGGCAGATTTTGTGGAGGGTTTATGTGTTAGTCCCATCTATAAAAAATTTACACATACTATAAAAGACCTTACTATGCACGTATCATTGAATGTAGTCTTGGCGGAAGACGATAAAGACTATCAGGAAATATTTAACAATGCACTCACAGAAGTAAATATTCCAACAAAGCTGACAGTTGTAAGCGATGGTGTGGAATTGATGCAAACCTTGCAATCTCCTGAATCTCCAGCATATAATATTGTTGTATTAGACATTAATATGCCTAAAAAAGATGGGATTGAGTGCCTGAAAGAAATCAGGAAAGACAAAAATCTAAGTAGTACTTTTTCGGTTATCCTGACATCAAGCCAGGATACAGTGATGAAACAAACTGCTTATGATGCCGGAGCTAATTTGTTTCTGACCAAACCTGAGGATTTTGATGAATATGTCGAAACAGTCAGAAAAATATTAACTTCTGACTGGCAATTGAAGTTGCCGATTTTCTTTTAAAATCTGTAGCTGCTTTAAATAAATTTAGATATTAGCAAGATATAATAAATTCTCTAAGGGTGATATATTCAAAGCAAGGATATATCACCCTTTTTAGTATTTATAGAGCTTTACTAGTTTATTATACCAGACATTTTCCCCCTCAAATATACTAAACTGCTCTACTTATCTGTTATTAAACTATACTGCACTAGAAAGCTCTCATCTCCTACCCCTTTATATTAACCTAATTAACAGATTTAACACATTTGTTAAGTCACTAACTTACCCAATATGATACTAATGCATAACATCAGAGAGATAATCAAAGATGCTTTACAAAGGTTTGGCATACATTACGAAGAAATCACAGCGAGTAGCACCGATGAAGGTAAAACTATAGTATTAGCCAAAAAGAACTGCCCTGTTCTATTCGAAGATTTCATTCAGTTTATTAAACAAGAGGGCTTCAAATACAATTCTTACTTCTGCCCTACCAGAAACCGAATTAAGATTGATGTGAATTTAGCGATTTAGACTACGTGGCCCGGTGATTTAGTGATTTGAAAGGCTTAATTAATGGCTAAATAATTGAGGATATTACAGTGAGGTGTCATCTGCTCATGCTCTAACCCATCAATTAAATCTGAACTATTCAAGATGTAAATCAGCTTCTCCAATATTATTCTTAAATCGATACAAATACGGTGCTTTATTAGCAGCTCCCGTAAATTTCTTTTCAAGACGTTCAAGTATATCCAGATCCAGTATCATTTTCTGAAAATTATTCCGGCGAAAAGGTTTATCTAATACTGTTTCGTATAAATCCTGTACTTCTTTCATCGTAAATGTTTCAGGTAGCAAATTAAAACCTATCAGCTTATGGTTCAGCATGAGTCTCAGGTAACCAAGTGCTTTCATGACAATTTCTGCATGGTCAAATGCTAAAGGTGGCAGTTCTTTAATATCATACCACTCGCACGACTCATCTAATTCAGAGCAAACCGGTACTACTTTATGAATATCTACCAAAGCATAATAGCCTATCGAGATAAACCGACGCTGCACCCAGGCAACATCTTCGGCCGTTAAGCCTGATTCTAAAAACTTATCCCAATGAAAATCTAACACATCTTGCATCAGTCCTGGAGAAGAACGTTCGAGGCTGCCAAATACCCTGAATTGCTCTAAATAAATATCACGTATGCCTGTTCGTTCGGCCAGGATTCTCAAAGCGGCATCATCCAGACTTTCGTTTTGTAAAATGAAGCCTCCGGGAAGTGTCCAGATATTTTTAAGAATCTTGATTTTCGGCAACAATACCCGCAATTGTCTGTCATGAAATCCGAGAATAACGCAATCTATGGATACCTGTTCTATATAGTCTTCTTTATTAAGTATGTTCATCAGGCTGATACTTGGTGTTGTGTAAAATACGTTAGAAATAGGTGTTTAGACTAATTTTTCTAAAATGGGTACTATTTGTTCTCCGATTGATACAAAAGTAGTCAAAATTTCATTATTGTCTAAAAAAAAGACATTATATCTTGTTTTATATTTTTTAAGTAATCACATTTGTACCAGAAAAGAATTTCGTCCTGAAACTAACCTATTAGTCATCTGTCTTCTATCTAAAGAGAACTGAGCAACTACGGGAATGTATCAACTCCTTTTCTCAGGTACCTCATCGCGTACGGGCTGTTAATCAAACTTCAAAATCAATGTATTCAATCATGATGAAACGCTTAAAGACCTTTACTCTTCTTTTGGCTGTGCTTCTCTCCTTTGTAGGAGTTCAGGCACAAGTCAAAAAGCCTAATCTTTTGGTTTTCAGCAAAACTGCCGCATTCAGACATGCTTCTATTGAGGCTGGAAAAAAAGCTCTTGCTAAAATGGCTACTGAAAAAGGCTTTGCTGTAACCTTTACCGAAGACGCCGAGGCGTTTAATGAAACCGATTTAAAGAAATACAATGCAGTACTCTTCCTAAGCACTACCGGAGATGTATTGAACGACAAACAACAAGCTGTTTTTGAGCGCTTCATCCAGGCAGGTGGCGGCTATGTGGGTATCCATGCAGCTACTGATACTGAATATGAGTGGCCTTGGTATGGTAAGCTGGCAGGTGCCTATTTCCTTGACCATCCGATGGTGCCAAGCAACGTGCAAAAAGGGAAGTATACAGTTGTGCAGAAAAACTGGGCAACACAAGGTATGCCTGAAACCTTTGAAAGAAGCGATGAGTTTTATAGCTTTAAAGATATTTCGCCTAAAATCAATGTTTTGATAACCATTGATGAAAAGACTTATCAAGGGGGCAAAAACCCTGATTATCACCCGATGAGCTGGTATCAGGAATTTGACGGTGGGCGTTCGTTCTATACAGCGATGGGACACACTGACGAAACTTTTGTAGAGCCTTTATTCTTAAATCACCTATATGCTGGTATTAACTATGCCATGGGTGGACCAAACCCTAAACCTTTAAACTATGCCAATGCTCGTCCGGAAGAAAACCGCTTTACAAAAGTGGTTTTAGAAGAAAAACTGGACGAGCCAATGGAGTTGAGCGTGCTGAACGATGGCCGTATTTTATTTATAGAGCGTAAAGGAGCTGTAAGGATTTACAATACCAAAACCAAGCAACTGAAAACTATTGCTAACATACCTGTAAGTACTAAATACAAAAACAAAGAAGGCAAAGAATCGACAGCAGAGGATGGATTATTGGGAATGAGTAAAGACCCGAATTTTGCACAGAATCACTGGATATATCTATATTACTCAACACCTGAAAAATCATCGAATATCCTTACTCGTTACGAATTGAAGGGTGATGAACTGGTGCTTTCATCTAAAAAAGTATTGCTGGAGATTTCGACTCAACGTGAAGAATGTTGCCATACCGCCGGTTCTATTGCCTGGGATAAAGTAGGTAATCTTTATCTATCGACAGGTGATAATACCAACCCTCATGGCTCGAATGGCTATAGCCCAAGTGATGAAAGACCCGGTAGAGAATCCTGGGATGCACAGAAATCATCGGCTAATACCAACGATTTGAGAGGAAAAATCATCCGAATCAAACCAACGGCTGATGGGGGTTATTCTATTCCTGAAGGAAACCTATTCCCTAAAGGTACAGCAGGTACTCGTCCTGAAATCTATACGATGGGTCACAGAAACCCATTCAGAATTGCAGTGGATAATAAAACCGGATTTGTGTATTGGGGAGAAGTTGGTCCGGATGGCAGCAAACCTGCTGACGACAGAGGCCCGGCAGGGCACGATGAAGTAGGCCAGGCCCGTAAAGCAGGTAACTTCGGTTGGCCTCATTTTGTTGGCGACAACAAAGCATACAATAAATATGATTTTGCCAATAACAAATCACTGGAGAAATGGGAGGTGAATGCCCCTACCAATACTTCGCCAAGCAATACCGGTTTGAAAGTATTACCTCCTGCGCAAAAAGCCTTTATCTGGTACCCTTATGCTGCTTCTAAGGAGTTCCCATTAGTGGGTAGTGGTGGTAGAAATGCCATGGCAGGGCCTGTATTCTATTCTGATAATTTTAAAGCTGCTACTCGTGCATTTCCACAATATTATAATGGTAAGCTATTGATTTATGAGTGGATGCGTGGTTGGATCATGGCGGTAACCATGGACAAAGATGGTAATTATGTATCAATGGAGCGCTTTATGCCAAGCTATAAATTCAGCAACCCAATGGATATGGAATTTGCAGAAAATGGCGACTTATATATGTTAGAATACGGCTCTGGCTGGTTCACAGGCAATGATGATGCCCGATTGATTCGTATCGAATACAATGGAGGTAATCGTAAACCACAGATTGCTGTAGCGGCCAACCAATCAGGTGGCGCAGTGCCATTTACAGTAAAACTAAGCTCAAAAGGCTCGACTGATGCAGATGGAGACGCCTTGAAATATAGCTGGCAAATCACCTCAAAAAATGGTTTTAATAAAGTTATTGCTACTCCTGATGCCAGTGTAACATTAACGAAACCCGGTATTTATAAAGCGACCTTAACTATCAATGATGGCAAAGGTGGCACTAATACCCAATCTTTAGAATTGGTAGCAGGTAACGAACCTCCGGTATTGAGTTTTGATATGCCAAAAGGTAATAAGTCGTTTTATGTTGCCAATAAATCTTTTGAGTACGATATTAAAGTAAAGGACAAAGAAGATGGTACTTTAGGTAATGGTATTGATGCTGAAAATGTAGCAGTAAATATTGACTACTTGGCTGAAGGTTTTGACAAAATAGCCATCGCACAAGGACACCGTTCAGCAGATGCCAGTGCGGCATTTACTACAGGTAAAAAATTGATTGAAGCCAGTGATTGCAAAGCCTGCCACAGTGTAGAGAAAAAATCTATCGGGCCTGCCTATCGTGAAGTAGCCATGAAGTACAAAGGTGATAAAGAAGCTATTGATCGTTTGGCAAAGAAAGTAATCAGTGGTGGTAGTGGTGTTTGGGGAGAAACTGCTATGGCAGGCCATCCACAGGTATCAACATCTGATGCTACTGAAATGGTGAAATATATTCTGAACATTGCCAACGAAAAGCCTAAAGCAAAATCGTTGCCATTGCAAGGTAAATATACAGCCAAACTGCCAGCGAACGATAAAGGCAAAGGGATTTATATTGTAAGAGCCGCTTACGAAGATCAGGGTGCTAATGGCTTACCATCCTTGAAATCAGAACAAACATTTACTTTAAGAAATGCCTCATTAGGTGCGCATGATTTTGATAGATACGAAGATATCAACAAGATGGCATTCAGCGGCCGTAACCTGGCAATGCCTGCCAAATCAGGTGCTTACATGGTCTTGAATCAGGTTGATTTAAGTGGCATCACTGAATTACAGATACAGGCGATGGCGCCAAAACCACAAGTGAATGCTTTGGGTGGAAAAGTAGAACTCCGTTTGGATGGTCCTAAGGGCAAATTGGTAGGTGAGTCTGAATTCTTAGAGCCAACAGAAAAAATGAGTATGGCACCAAATATCTTGAAAGTACCTATCGGCAATGTAGAAGGTCTTCACGATGTATATGTAGTATTTGTAAATCCGAAAGCTGAAGCCGGTACACTCATGATTGTAACAGGCTTAGAGTTTAAATTGAATCTACCGGAAGAACCAAAAACAAATACTGATACAGGTGCTTTACCAAAAGCAAATATCGGTGACTATATTGGTAAATACAAAATGGAAGGCTTACCTATTGACTATATTGAGTTTGAGGAAAAAGAAGGTAAATTATACTCGAAAGTTGCAGACCAGATAACACTTTTGGAGCCATCAGGTACTCCAGATAGTTTTATCAATGGCACTCAATCTAAAGCCAGTTTTATAAGGGATGCTAGCGGTAAAGTAAGCAAAATTAAGGTTGAAGCTATGGGCTCGACCTTTGAAGGCAAAAAACAATAATTTTATATTTAAATTCAAAATCAATAATCAATGAAAAATCTGAAATCGGTTCTTTCTTTAGTTGTATTAATGACTGCCATGTCTTTGGCAAAAGCGCAAACTAATCAAAATTTCTACGTTGGTAACTGGGAGGTATTAGTAAAAGGCACACCACAAGGCGATATTAAAATGCCTATGTCATTCGAATTAAAAGATGATAAACTTGTAGGAAAAATTACTAACCCTGAAACCAAAGAAGTAGCTACCATGACTTCGGTTGAAGTGAAAGGGGAAGAATTACATGCTGCTTTTTCAGCTGGTGGCTATGACCTGACTATGGTTATATCAAAGAAAGATGAAGAACACTTTGTAGGTAAGCTAATGGATATGATTGAGGTAGAAGGAACGAGATTAAAATAAATTGACCTAAATTATTCTAAGCAAATGCACCTTTGAGCCATGTCTCAAGGGTGTTTTTTTATATACACTTGTAAATAAAATAATCAGATTTACTAGGATATATCGGTTTCTTTACTACCTTAGCATAGTATTTCACAACCATCGTTATTTAAAAACCGCTAAAAGGCATTTGCTGTAGTTTATGAATCTGAATCTCTCTTTCCGAAAGAAATTTCTGGCATGTATATGCTATAGGAGTCTGACTTATTCGTCGAAAATTCATCATCGCTTGTATTATTCTTTCTATTTAGTTTTTCAAGATCCCGAATATAATTTTATCTGCTAAAGTCGTTTACTACCTCTTTATAAACAACTGCTATACTGTAATCATTATCGAACATTATAACCTCCTCTACTTTTATGATTTTTCTACAAGCCAGCCTATTCCCGACTGAGTTTTATCTCGTTATTCCGCATGTCATTTTAGCGCATCTTTGCGGTGTTCATTATCTTTTCTGGCAGATTCAGCCACGGTATCCGCATTATAGCACATTTGGAAAAATTTCCAGTTGGATAGCCTTTCTCATCATCGTTTGGCTGGCATTTTATGCCCTTCCTATCTGGATTACAATATTTGGTGTAGTGTCAAAGGCATCGGCCTTGGCAGCCAACAATTTTACAATTGCCTTAGTTGCCTTGTTTTTCGGAGGCTTAATGATTCTGGAGTCTTTTATTGTTTACAATCACTTTTTCAAAAAAAGATTACCTGTATTTTCATCGAGCTATTTCGCTCTGTCGGTAATTATCAGCATCATTGCATTTATAGGCACATTCGCTATGTTTGCCTTTCTTACTAAGGACGTTATCCTGACTGAATTAGGCCATCTGAATTATGCGATTTTATATTGAGTGATTGAATGATTTAGTGAATGAGTGATTATATGAATTTTACTATCGTTACTAATCACTCATTCACTAAAGCGCTCAATCACTTAATTCTTCAGTCTCCTATCGGAAAATACATGTCAAACGATGCGCCTTGCCCTAATTCGCCGGAAGCGGTAATAATTCCGTTGTGGTTTTCAACAATTTTCTTTACAATGGCAAGGCCAATACCTGTGCCTGGGTATTCATCTTTGCCATGTAGACGTTTGAATACTTGAAAAACAGCCTCATTATATTCAGACTCAAAGCCAATACCATTATCTTTAAAACTAATATGATAATAATCTAAATTCTTATCAATACCAGGTTTATCGATAGCACCACCAGGCAACAATTCATAGTCAATTTTAATTATTGGATTCTCGTCAGTCTTTGAAAACTTCAAGGCATTAGTCAATAAATTAGTAAATAATTGTTCAAACTGATACCGCACTATACGCAATGCCGGTAATGCAGGCGATTCAATAATGGCATCTTTTTGTTGAATAGACTCTTTTAGTTGTTCTAATATGCCCTCCAACAAGTCATTTAGATCTGTCTCTTCAAAATGTCTTTCTGCAGTGTTGGCACGAGAATAGGCTAGTAAATCTAGTATCAATTGCTGCATGCGTTTGGAAGCATTTTGCAGTCGCCCAAAATAATCTTTACCTTTATCTGACAGACTGTCTTTTTCAATTTCCAGAATACGGGCTGAGAAAGTCTGAATTTTACGCAGGGGTTCTTGTAAATCATGACTCGCTACATAAGCAAACTGAGCCAATTCATTATTGAGTTTGCTTAGCCCCTCATTTGATTCCTCTAATTGTTGCGTACGCTGTTTTACCTGTTCCTCCAATTCATCAGTAAACAACTTCCAGTCATGCACATCAGTACTGGTTCCTACCCACATAATGATGTTACCATCTTCATCTTTCTGTGGAACGGCACGGCTTAACTGCCAACGATAGTTCCCATCATTTCTTCTTAACCGATGTTCAGCCTTAAATAAATCTCCTTCTTCTATGGCTGCAAGCCAGGCTTTATTAATGCTTTCTTTCTCTTCAGAGTGCACCAACTTTAACCATCCCTCCTGCCCCAATTCTTCAGCTGTAAGACCAGAATAATCGTATACTGACTGATTAAAATAGTGCATTTTTCCTTCAGCATCACTTGTCCAGATATGCTGTGGCATAGAATCAGCCAACAATCTGAACACTTCCTCTCTTTTCTCCAGCTCTTTCTGGTAGTTCATTTCACTGGTTATATCCCGAAGCGTTCCCATCATTTTGTAAGGGATGCCACTTTCGTTATATAATACCTTTCCTTTACCCTCCATCCAGTGAACACTCTTATCTTTCCATACAAGTCTTGAGATATAATGTAAAATCCCTGTACGATAAGCCTCCTCAAAAGCCCTTTTTCTTACTGGCAAATCATCAGGATGCAAGTGTGCCACCAATTGCTCATGAGTTAATACAGCATCTTGTGGATAGCCAAATATTTCAAGATACCTTGTTGAGTACTCTACTTCTCTTGTTATCAGATTAAGATCCCAAGTACCCAGATCACTGGCTTCAATCAATATTTTCAGCCTTTCTTCATTTTCAGTAATTATACGTTCATTATGCTTTTGGGCGGTAATATCGCGCGCAATCTTCGAAGCTCCGATTATTTCTCCATCCTTATTTTTCACTGGTGAAATGGTCAGAGAAATATCTATTATCTGGCCATCCTTCCTGACCCGCTGGGTCTCAAAATGTTCTATCCTTTCGCCTTTTTTCAAAAGGCTAGTAATCTCGTCTTCTTCTTGTAATCGGTTTTCTGGTATTAGTTTAGAGACATTTTGACCTATCATTTCGGAAGCTTCATAACCCATAATTCTGTGTCCGGCTTCATTCCAACTAGTTACAATACCATCTAAACTTTTACTTAGAATCAAATCATCCGATGACTCCACAATGGCAGCCAAAGTAGCCATTTTTTCTTCAGTGGCCTTATTCTCAGTAATATCTTTAACTGTCCCTAAAAGCCTGACAGGCATACCCTCTTGATTATAATATACTTTAGCACTGGTTTCTATCCATTTTTTCGTTCCATCCTGCTGATTAATAACAAACTGGTAACTTAAAAGCCCTGATTTTAAAGATTGCTGGTAAATTAGTTTACGATTTTCCTCATCGTTCAGTTTCAATATTTCCAAATACTTCTCCAGGCTAATAGATCCTTCTAAGTCAAACATATTATTCATAATGTCAGATGAAAGTACTTCTCCTGTCAATATATTATAATCGTAGATACCAATATTACTTGCATCGACCGCCAAACGCATTCTTTCTTCCAACTCTTCTACTTTTTTACGAGTAATAATTTGTTCTGTAATATCATAGCCTGATAGAATGATGCCTATGGTTTCACCTTTTGAATTTAATACAGGTTGAAATGTAAAATTGCCATAAGCCTCTCTTGCTTTACCATCTTCCTGCTTAAAGCTAAAATGTATTTCATTACCTACATAAGTTATTTTTGAGGTATATACCTTATCTAAAATATCCAGGAAACCTTGTTCCCTCAGCTCTGGTAGCGTTTCTTCAACTGTTTTTCCGATTAATTCTCGTTGTCCGACAAAGTGTAGATAAGATGGATTTGCCAGATCATAAGTATAGTCAGCACCCCGTAACACACAGAAAATACCCGATGCCTGCTTGAAAAAATTATAAATAGCCTGTTGGAAGTCTAATTGAACAGCTAGTTGTGAATCATCAGGTATTACTAACGATGATTGAATACTCATGGTAGTGAATCCGGTTAAAATTCAAAAATGCTAAGGTTAACATTAATTTTAATACAAATATAGCGAATTTTGTGAATTTTTGCTTGAGTCACTCTAAATGAGTAAATGTATGAAGAAGAGTTTTTGGTGCAATCAGACTCACAAGTTTGAGTCGGTTGACATTAGTAATTGTCAACGATTAATAGTATAAAGTATAAAACCTGGCATATGACTATAATCAGGGCATTAGAAAACTAATGATTCTATAGGATTATACTAAGCAGACAAAATTTAGAGAAGCCTTCCTCCTTTATTTGAAATGCTATTTAAAATAAATAGGCAGGCTCATTTCTCGTTCTGAAGTAAGTATTTTTTTTATGGTTTCAATGTAATCATTGTAAGAATCAGGTTTAGTTACAAATAGATTGGCACCTGCGAGATAGGCTTTCTCTACCTGATTTTTATTTTTATCGCTGGTTAATACTACAGAAAAAGTATTATTCCATTTATTATCTTTTCTGATTTCTTTTAAACACTGAATACCGCTCTTTTTGGGTATATTCATATCCAATACTACTACATTGTATGTCGGCGATTGAGGAGATTTGAGCTTATCCATCAATTCTTTCCCATCATTTACAATCGTAAGCATAGCTGAGATATGTGCTTCTTCTAAGGCTTCCTGAAATATCTCCTGATATTCTGCATCTTTTTCGGCTAAAACAATATTAATATACATACAAACATACGTATTTAGTTCTGACAATATAGCTACCAGTAAAATGTAAAGCACTGACGTTATATAAGAGAAAAGCACAAACTTTTAAAAGGGAAAGGAAGAAGGTTCTAATGGTGTTTTATAAATAGAAGCACTTTATAATAAAAGAATACAGCTATTAATTAAATAGTAGAAAAAAAAAATATGCCAAAGTAAAATTGACAGAAAAGAGCATTTTTTTACCACTAATACAAATGTAAACAAATAAAATGTAGAATTGTTTACATAAACTCTCAAAATAATATAATTTAACGGTAAGTTAATATAGAAGCAAATAGGGCAATGGCAGAACGGTAAGAATGATTCTTTTGGAGGGGATAGATAGAAATGAAGAGAGAATGCTGCTAGTTCAGCATTCTCTCCTGTACAATTGTACAATCTATTTACTTCTGTAATAAGCGGACTTAAGTCAGCGAAATAATTAATCACTAAGTGCGCTCTTCTCTTGCAAAAAGTTTCGAGCTATTCTTTGATCTTACTTAGACGTATTTATCAACCCCAAAGCAAAGTCTAACTCTACATTCTTATGTTGCAATACATCTTCAATAGATGGTATAATCTGATAATCAGGTATGGTGCCTCTATCAGGATATTGCGCTTTTTTTACAGCATTAATGTATTTATAGAGCGGAATACTAACTGAAATCTGGCTATTAGAAAGAATGATTTCTGTGCTTCCGCCTGATGTATTGCCATAGTATCCACCACCCGTTTCTTCGCCGATAAAAATTGCTCTGTCATTACTACGGGCAGTAGCGCAGAAATCCGCTGTGGTTGAAAAACTAAATCCATTAGTCAGGATAAAAACTTTGCCTTTGAAACTATTTGGTTGTGGTTTTTGAGCACCCAATAAAGGATTTTCATCTACTTTTACTACATGTGTATTTGAAGCTTTAGAGAAAAAATACCTGAAAGATTTCTGGCTCAGATAACTGTACAACAATGCACCATAATCGTCTGCCCCTCCTCCATTATCTCTCACATCCACAATCAGACTACTGATTTTTTTATTCTTTATCGCTGTAAAAGCACTATCAAGAAAGCCACCAAAATCTATATTTGCCCGACCGAGTCTACCTTCATCAAATGTTTTAACAGTCAATAGTGCAGATGAAGTATTCAAAAAAGCTAATTGCAAAGGTCTTGGGTTGCTTTGTTTCTTTTGATATTCACAGGCAAAGTCTTTTGTAGCTTTGCTGGCAATTGTCAGGGTTTCTACTGTCCCGTTTTTAGACTTATATTGCACTTCGAAAGTATCTTTGTTTCCGAAAATCCAATGGTATAGAATCGGGAAAGCTCCATCGTTCAATTGTTGCCGTTTTTTAGTTCTGATTGTACCGTCAGACGGCAGATATCTGTAAATTTTGTCTGTAATTTCTTTAATGGTTTTACCATCAATTTTTACTATTTCAGTTCTGGCAATTAAGCCTTCTACCCCTCCGCAAAGTACATAAGCTTTATCATTGACAAAATATGGGTACAATGGAAATACCTTTTCATGATCGTTATAATAGATCATCAACAGGTTAGGTATATTACTCCTTGTATGTCCATCCTCTAAAGTACTTATTACCTCCAGAATCAATTTGCCGAATTCTAGCGCTGTCATAGACTGGTTCAATGTTGCATAACAACTATCCATAAACCTATCCATTTGTTGCTTGCTTTTATAGGTGTAGAGTCCTGCATGATCTTTTTCCAGTCCTTCCCTGAAAGCTTTGAAGTCCTGCTGTAACTGGGTAGGTGCAATCAGCTTATTTGGTTTCGCTTCGGTGGCAATCTGACTGGCTTTTACGATGGTTGAAATTCGGGTATAGCAAGTATCCTTACCATTTAGTACAATCAAAAAATCGTAGGTTTTATTGGGTGATACATCAAATGTAATAGAGTCAACATCGGTATAAAACGTAATGCGTTTTTCAACGATAGGTTCCAAAGCCTGATATATATCAGGCTTTGCTTCCGGTGTGAGATTCCAGACCCCTTTCTGGAAAATCTTTCCATCACGTACATCTACTTTCTTCGATTTTGCCTTGATAACAGGCAAAGATTGGGCATAATCACACTGAATAAACAGCAGATTAATTGCCAGAAAAATAAGGTATTTCATAATCAATCAGCGTTTTTCTCAGATTGTTTCAAGAAAAGGAAATAACCCAGAAAGCTTACGGCAATACTGAACGCCATAATAGCCAGAGAATGGATACCCAAAGGCTGGGTATAATGAATGGCTGTTAAAGCCACACCTAAGCCCGCAAGAATAGCAAACCATTTTACGTTGGCATTCAGGTCTTCTTTTGGATTAGTCTTCAAGACAGACGCAACAACGCTATCAGGCACACCCTTGTCGACAATTTTATTTTTCAGTTTATTATCCATCAGGCGTTTCATAATGGCCAGAATAAACCACATAAACAGACCTAAGGTAAAAATCATGGAGGCCACTCTGAAAACTTCTGGTGCATAGAGCCCGTCTTGTGCATATGCAAAAACAGGACAGAGGCTGGCTAATAAAATGATAACTGGCTTTTTCATATTTTATATTTATGTTAATGTTTTATATCAGATTAGATAGCTAACTCCCTTATTTGTTGCAATGATTAATAAAAATTTAGTACTTTCATTTGTACTTTATATCGCTGATACATGTCTATACCCAAGAAAACCATCACTCCAAAAGAGGTTAAAATCACTAAACCTACAAGAATAGGTTGTAGGTAAAAGAATAGGTTTGTCAGGCTATTACCAAACACATATCCTGCAACGCCAATCATTAAAGCCACTACAGCAGCAATCGAAAATACAAATGGTTTGTCCTGCACTGGTTTTGATTGTGGTAACTGCTCAATTACCAAATCGGCCAAATCAAAATCAAACATTACTTGCTCTTGAGATTCAATGCCCTCAAACAATAGTTGATATGCCTGCACTTGCTGCTGGCAATGTGGGCAATGCTGTATGTGGTCAGTCCATACCTTAGGGCAATTTTCAGTCTCTAAGGCATATCGTTGAATTTCTTCATCAGTCAGATGTATATTTTTCATAATGCTTCCTTTTTATAAGTGAGCAATAAATTATCTTTTAGTAATTTTCGGGCTCTCGATAAATAGCTTTTCACAGTCCCTTCCGGCAACTGCGTTATTTCTGTTATTTCAGCATAGCTCAATTCTTCGTTATGATAAAGTGTAATCAACGTTTTATAAATGGGCGAAAGTTTGTCAATTTCTATTTTCAGAATGGCAGAAAGCTCCTGTTTAAAAAAAATACTTTCTGTTTCACTCACAAACGGGTCAATCGCGTAATTGAGCTTCTCTAAAATTTCGTTTTCTTCTTCATCATTGACACTATCCAGTAAAACTAATTTCTTTTTTTCAAGGTATCCCAGACAACTATTATAAGCAATCTGGCCTATCCAGGTCGAAAGTTTTGATTGAAACTGAAAGGTATTCAGTTTCTGAAATGTTCTTAAATAAATATCCTGCGCAATATCTTTCCTATCAGCCGGATTCTTCACCATCTTGAAGACAATCTGTCCTACCAGGCCTTCAGTATTTTTCATGATAAGCCTGAAAGCATTAGTATCTCCGCCTAACACTCTACCGACCAAAACCTGGTCTGACACATTATTTTCTCTGATAGTGTTCACTTAGGCATGAGACAGAAAAGCCCGAAAAATGTTGCAGTTAATTTACAAGTATTTCAAAAAACATAAAAAAATAAAATCTTTTTTCTCCCGCTGTGATTTTTTCATAAATCTGTATACTAATAGAGTAAGAAAATAAAAATCGCTCACCGTTACGTGGACAAAAAGGAAAAATTTATAAAAGCCATCAAAGAGAATGAAAGTCTGATTTTCAAGATTACTTCGGTATATACGAATAATACCGACGATAAAGAAGACCTGGTGCAGGAAATCATTTATCAGCTCTGGAAATCTTTTGATTCTTTCAATCAACAATCTAGTTTAAGTACCTGGATGTATCGGGTGGCATTAAATGTGGCTATTTATCAGTTAAAGATTGCGAAGAGAAGAGTTTTTACAGTTGAGATTGATGAACATATATTAAATTATCAGGATGAAGACAATAGTGCAATTGAACAGAAATGGGAATTGTTCAGACAGCAGATAGAGAGCCTTAACTTACTTGACAAAGCAATTGTGATGCTTTATTTAGACAATAAAAGTTATGACGAAATCGCCGAGATAATCGGTATAACGGTAAGCAATGTGGGCACTAAACTACAACGTATCAAAGAAAAATTAAGGAAACAAACTATAAATAACCAAAGTCATGGAACTTGACGAACTAAAAAATATATGGGATGAAGCAAGTAATCCCGCAGAAAAACAATCTTTTTTAAAACCATTAACCATTGAAAAAATGACAAAAACCGGATACAAATCGAAACTAAAAAAAGTAATCTATCATGAAGCACTTGGTACCCTCTTTGCCTTTGGCGCTGTAGTATATATGATTATGAATTTCAACAAACTAACTACTCCATTCTTTCAAGGGATAGGGATCATCACCATTATCATATTAGTAGTTCTGCCAACTATTAGTCTTGTCTTGCTTAGTCAGATTAATTCAGTAGGCGATGTAAGCCGCCCCTATGCCGAAACTCTGAAAACCTTTGCGACACAAAAGCTGCGCTTCATCAGGTTTCAGCAGGCAAATGTATTAGCGGCTTACATTCTGTTAGTATTCGTAATTCTGTTGATGCCTAAATTTACAGCAGGTAAAAGTCTTAACGAAAACAAATTTTTCTGGTCAGGTGCTATAGCTGTGGGCTATGTTTTTCTATCGTTTTTTTCTAGATGGGTTATTAAATACTATAGCAAATCCTTACAGCAGTCAGAGGAACTATTGAGGGAATTGGAGATGTAAAATTAAAAAGGGAGGGCGAGTAAAATTACTACTACTTGCCCTATTAAAAACACAGTAGCTATTAACTCTTATCTAAATACAAACAATCACGCATGAAAAATTGATAGACCGGATCAATATGTCCACCCGGATAGTATTTAAACTCTTCAAAGTAATTATTGCGGCCCACAATTGCTCCTTTCTTATTGACAACAACCATATCTTTAGTCTCTAAATCAATAGTTAATTTATAATCAAACTTTCCATTGATGAAGTTTCTAATAATAGTCCTACCAGAAGTATATTTAAAATATGCTTCTCTACTTTCATTGTTAAATACATCTTTAACTTTAATAATATCTCCATTCTTTAATAGTACCAATTTATAAGAGTTTTTGTCAATATTATGTAATTCTCTTATCCGCCCTTTATGATACAGAACTTTATATCTTAACTGATTACGATAATAATAATACCAATAGCCCTCCTCTTTGCCTTCTATAAATTTCCCTTTGATTCTTATCTCATTTTTATCAAAGAAGAAATCAGTGTCTGCCTTATCAGAAAATGGATAGCCGGGTGCAGCCTCTCTTATCTTAGTAAGTGCATCACCTGTAACTAATTCATTGTTATCACAATGACTCGGATAATAACCAAACATGGTTCTTTTTGCTATTACGAGCCATTTTTGTCCTACATAAAAAGCCTGCATACAATCGCCCGAACCATTATTACTTGATAAAACAGTAACTTTGGTTTGAAATTTTAGATTGCCTTTTAGTAAGATGCTTACATTAAAAATCGCATAATTGTGGTCTTTTAAAGTAATAATCTTCTGGCAGGTACCAATAAATGCTAAATCTGATTTCTGGATGTCGAAATAACTTAGAGCAGGTATACTCATGCACTTACATGCAACAGTATCAAGTGGTTTAAGAAAAACCAGTATAAAAAGAATTACTATATTTTTCATCGGCGTAAAATTAAATGATTAATCATTTTACTCATCCTTCAGACTTACTCTGAAAGAATAATTTCCTTAGCCGATTTCGTCAAAGTTTTATTATGCTTATGAGGTATTTTACTTTTTAGCCTATCTATATGACTACTACTTTAGAGATCTCTACTCAGATTCATCAACGATACTAGTCAGATACCATTGATTATCAATATTTGAAAAAAGATGATGTACTATCTCACCATTGTCTTTATTGGTAAATACCACATCTTTTGAATCCATAGCTTTATCTAAAGTCTCTAATTTATTTTTTGAATGCTCCTTTTTCAATTTCAATAAATCGGTATGTCGCCAGTCGTTCTGTTGAATCGTTTTTTCATTTCTTTTCTCCTCATCAACTACTACAACTTTCAATGGAAACTTAATTCTACTTAGCTGAAATTTATCATCTTTACAAAAGTTCTTGAAAAACTTGTCAAAATTCTCTTCATTGTTTTCAATTTTATGGACAAAACCTGCTTCTATAAAAAAAGAGGTCATTAGTAACAAAACGGCAATTAATTTCATACGTTATGATTTTTGGGCTGGGTAATCAGAGCAATAACCCCAATACTTTTCTTAAAGTTTTCTATTGGTTCTTAAATAATGAAATTTATGGCAAATTATTAGAAATTATATTGAAATTGTTTCAGGGATATTCAAAACCAAATGTAATTTGCCTTACTTTATTCTCTCGAAGTCTGAATTCCATAAAATAGGCGAGCATGTAGTATCTTTTTACAAAAGCGTGTTTATCACTAAGATAATAGGTAAGAGTCATATCATTACCTTTCCGTTTCACTTTAAAATTCTTTCCTTTTGTATTGGTAACCTCTTCTAATGTACTACCTAATCCCAAACCTGACTCTGTCATGAAAATTGTTTCTTTACTGATTACTGCCAATTTTTTATTCAGTTTTTTATCGTCTTCAAAATAGCCGATTTCAAAACAGTCAAATGCATATTCATTACCACCTTCATACCTGTAAGCTATTAAATACTCCTCTTTCAGTTGGTCACTAAAAATCATTACCGGACTACTTCTAATAAAGTCGTGTGTTCTCTGCCTCTTTTTGTTAGGAAAAAATTTTAAAAAATAAGACTCATAATCTTCTAAAAACAGACATTTATTGATAGAGCTATCAGGCTTGAAAACTATAGGTTTGTCTACTAAAAGTCCATATAAAGATTCCGTTCCTGAATGACCATACTGTCCTTCAGTCATTTTAATTAGCAAAACAAAAATTAGTGTATAGATAGGCATTTCTTTAACTTTCAATACTAATAATCAAATCTAAAAAACAGTATTTTCAATGTAATTGTACTTATTACTCCAATTATGACTGCTATCAATTTATAAGGCTTATAACTCTTATAAAAGCCAAATGCCATTAAAACCAATAAATAACGCATTAAGAAACCAACAAAATCATATATCACAACGTCTTCAACTACTGCCATACCTGCATAACTGTTAATATCAATAACTTTAGTAAAAAGATACCTCAAAAGTGTAAATATTGATTCAAATTGTAATATCCATTTCAGGTATTTTTTTCCAACCAATAATGCAATTAAAAGTAGGGTGCTACTCATTAACCCGTATTCCCATCTGCGAATGATATAAAAGGTATCAAAATCAACAATATTCCATTGAAATAAAATATCCGATACACCAAAAGGCCCAGGACCCATGCTAGAAAAATTATCCAAATACCAATAGCAACCCATTAAAACATAGATAATCAAAACAAAAATTCTTATTTTAATTGATTGTTCGGTATGCTGCATAAATATAAAGTCTCTGTTAGGTTAAAATACATCTATTTACTCTGAAGCTTCAGAAGTCTGCAATCCTCTAATTTTAACGTATCATTAATCGGCGAATCTCCCTTAATTGCAACTCTGCAATAAATATCTTTTCCACTTTTAAAAAAAATAAAAAAAGTACGAATGCTTATCATTTAAATTGAATTTAATATGTCTGAACCTCGCACAAAGCGAATCTGCATAAATCAAACTCCAATCATTTTCACCATGCCTTTCAGGTATAATATTTACTTGTTTTGAAGCATCATAAATATTTTTTTCAGACTCAGTTCTTAGCTTTATTTTTACTTTATCTTCTATCCCAATTACCACTACCTTTATTTCATTGTTGTGACAAGAAATAAAACCAAACGCTAAAAGGAAGAATATATATACTTTCATTGATGTTATGATCATTTTATAGTCTCAGCCTTATTTCAGATTATCAACTACTTCTCAGCATACTTATAATCCTTAACTACCCACTCCCCTCCTTCTTTCTTCGTTAAGAATATAATCAAGTCGGCGTTTTCTTTTTTACCGTAGACTTTTGTTTCTATACGCACATTGGTCTGTCCGTCACGCTTGCTGATATTATATCTTGGTATTTTGCCCATTCTAACGATTTCACCTGTTTTCTGTTGTATGGCTTTGCTGCCAATAACAAAGGCTTCCATCAGGATATATTCCTGTTTCTGACGGATATATAATGCTATCAGATTAGTGCCTGACAGGTACAAAACCAAGAGAATTACAAAAATACCTGCAAACAATTCCGTGCTTCTCTTGATAGTTGTCTGCTCTGTTGATAGTACATCTGTTTTAAATAGCATATCGCCGATACGTTTCTCTAAAAGGAAGAAAATGAATACTTCCACAGGTAACAAAATCAGGCTGATATTACGCAGAATAAAACTAATTGCACTGCCAGATTTACTGTGCACAGTAAGCCCCATAAAATACTTACCCGGACTCTGTCCCTTTCTACTATCTTTGATAATCAGCAAGACAGTCATTAGTCCCAAGGCGGGATAAATCATTGTCTCAAAGCCGAGTTTCCAGACAAATATCCCTAAGTCCATCAGTAAGACTGCTGGTACTGTAGCAATGAGAAAATCTATCAGAAAGGCGTATATGCGTTTTTGTTGCATAAGTATAGTTCAGGCTATGACTTTATGCTCAAATATAGTTTAATTCATCAGTTTCAGGAAGTGTAAGGGCAAATAAAAAAGGCTCCGGAAATCCGAAACCTTTGTTTGCACTCTTCTATTTTAATTAATCCATATTAATCTCTAAGCTTTAATAAAAGAATATCATAAGCTCCGGCCCCAACTACTGAAGTATTATTGAAATGTATTGAATCATAAAAGTAACCCGTTACATACATATTACCATTAGGGTCAACTACCACGTCAGTTGGATAATCTTCACCTACCCCACCTGCACTCTGTGCCCATTCGACCATTCCATTTGGTTTAAACTTTGCAAAGAACATATCATTATTAGCAAAACTTTCAAGTAATGTTTTTCCTAGATTGATTACACCTCCAAAAAAACCTGAAGCATATATATTACCCTGGGCATCAAGTGCCAGACTTATAATATATTCATCTCGTTCTCCTCCATATCTTTTTACCCAAAGCAAGTTACCATTAACATTATACTGAGCTAGAAAGATATCATAATTACCTTCGCTTTCCAATGATATACTACCAAAACTGGCGATATCCTGAAAACCTCCACCCAACCATAGGCTCCCCTGGGCATCAATAGCAATATCATTAATGTAATCATTATTTGTTCCTCCGATTTGCTTTGCCCATACCCATGTATCATTGACATTGTTGTATTTACTAAAAAAAATATCAACGCCCCCTTTACTTGTCAGCGAAGTATTCCCAATGGTAATTGTGTTCTTAAAATTTCCAGTTAAATAAATGGCTCCACTGGCATCTATTCCAATACCCTTACTATTATCGGTTGATTGCCCACCAAATGTTTTTACCCAAGTATAGTCACCCTCAGCTGAATATTTAACAATAAAAACATCAGAATCTCCAAAACCTGATACTATTTTACTACCAAAAATGCTCCCTCCTTCATAATTCCCTGTTACATATACATTCCCACTTGCATCAGTCACCAAATCAACTCCTATGTCTTCATTTACACCTCCGGCTTTTCTTACCCATTCCAGTGTACCAATACTGCTATATTTAGCAATAAAAATGTCTTCTTTTCCGGTACTTATCAGACTGGTGTTATCAAAAGTAGCAGTTCCCTGAAAACTTCCTGTTACAAATACATTTCCGCTATTATCTACTGCTACACTATTACCCGTGTCGGATAATAAACCACCGGCTTTGCGAACCCACTGTGCAACTCCGGCTTTGTTATACTTGGCAAAAAAAATATCCGTACCCCCTTCGCTGGTATGGGAAATATTACCAAAACTGGCTGTACCTGAAAAATGACCGGTCAAATAGATGTTTCCATTAGCATCAAGAGCAATACCCTGGCCCATATCCCCTAATGAACCGCCCGCAGACCATGCGTTAACTCCTGCATAATCAGTGTCTTGGTTTGTTAGTAATTTTGCCCATTTTTTACCATCATAAAAACGCAAACACTTGTAGGTTAAATCAGTAGCCAAACTACCTATACCTGGAGATGGCAAGGCCATGATGGCATCATAACTCAGACTTGGAATATTACCAGCCATTGCAGGAGTTATTCCGCCCGGTAAAATAGTAACACTTTGTGCAAAACAACCCAAACCTAAAAAACATAGAGAAACAATTTTTAATAGCGATTTCATGAATTTTATATAAAATTTCTTCAAAATTACCTCCAAACCCAATGGCATTTTCATATTTCAGGCATTATCAATTTATAATTTTATCGGTTGGTACATACTTATTCTAAAGAGATGTCGGAGCTGTTTCAACATATGAGATAATAATAAATAACAAAGGTTTCAGACTTTCTAAAACCTTTGTTTACACTCTTCTACTTTAATTAATATTATTCTTTTGCCCTGACAACGAAAATATCAGTACCTGTTGTACTTGAAAATGAGCTACTACCAAACTTAAGCTCTCCATTAAACCTTCCAGTGATATATATTCCCATTAGCCTCCACATCCATACCATATACATCAATACTCGCTCTGCCTCCTATTTTTTGAACCCATTGGCTTGTGCCATTGGTATTTAGTTTAGCAATATATGCATTATTTGAACCATCGTTACTGAGCCAAGTACTACCAAAGTTAGTTAAGCCATAAAAGCCTCCGGTTATATAAATATTGTTTTCACTATCTAATCCTATTTTCATAACATGATCAGAATATTTTCCTCCTTCTCTTCTAACCCAATTATTATTTCCACTTGGATAGTATTCTGCAATATAAATATCATCGTCACCTTCGCTTATTATTGTTTTACCTTCAAACGTAGCCGTATTTTCAAACGTGCCTGTAATCAAAATCTTATCACCTGAAGCAATGATAATAGCTCTTCCAAAGTCACCTCCAGTCCCTCCTCCCCGTTTTGCCCATACCCATGTAGTATTTATTGGATTGTATTTGGCAATAAAAAGATCCGAACTTCCTGCACTAGTTAAGGAAGTATTTCCGAAATTCATGGTGCTATTAAAATTACCTATAATATACACACAACCAGTATTATCGACTGCAACGCCTTCAACAGAATCGTCACTTGTTCCCCCTGCACTCTTTACCCATTCCAAAACTCCGTCAGTATCATATTTAGCAATAAATACATCAGTGCTGCCTACACTTGTAATTGAGGTGTTGTTAAATGAAGCAACATTACTAAAATCACCTACCAGGTATACTTCTCCATTATTTCCAAGAAACAAACTTTTTCCGTTATCACTATTTACACCTCCGGCCTTCTGCACCCAAACAATTTCACCGTTAGTATCATATTTGGCAAGAAAAACATCTGATACTCCTCCACTAGTTAGTGATAGATTATTAAAATTGGTCGTACCAGTGAAATTCCCTGTCATATATATATTGCCACTCTCATCTACCTCTATTTCTTCGACAACATCATAGCCTGAGGCGCCTGCCTTTTTTAGCCATAAAAAGTTGCCATTTTTGTCATATTTTACCAAAAAAATATCGGCACCACCACTGTTTGAGATAGTCTGGTTACCGATAGTCAGATTCTGAAAAAAAATGCCTGTTAAATAAACATTTCCATTCGCGTCTGTTTTTATATCATACCCTCTTTCCATTTCTGAGCCCTTCTCTACCCAGGCTGCTGCAGCCACCGGACTTGAATCTTTATTGGTTAAGACTTTTGCCCAGCTACTCCCATCATAGTAACGCAAGCATTTGAATGTTAAATCATTAGCCAGACTACCAATACTTGGTGATGGCAAAGCCTCAATTTGCTCGTTAGTAAGTGATGGAATATTACCAGCCATTGCAGGAGTAATTCCTCCTGGTAGAATGGTTACACTTTGCGCTAAAGTGACCAAACTTAAAAAACAGAGACAAACAATTTTTAATAGCGATTTCATAAATTTCGTATAAGGTTTCATCAAAATTACCTTCAAATTATATGTCCTTTTCAAAATGCCTACATTATCAGTTCATAATCTTATTGGTTGGTACATTGTTTTTTTAAGGAAGCCAAACTGTTTATTTACCCAAAAGATTAAAAAATAAAGGCTTCAGAAATTCTGAAGCCTTTGATTACCCTTTTCTACTTTAATTAATCTATATTAATCTCTTACTCTTACAATAAAAACATCTAGATTGCCGGCACCACTTATCGGCATATTTCCAAAGCTTGTGTCATAATTAAAATAACCTGTCAGGTAAATATTTCCATTTGCCTGTACAGTTGCCCCTCCTAAAATTTCTTCTGTTGAACCTCCTAATCTTTGTGCCCATTGTATAGTATTATTTGATTTATATTTAGCAATAAATCCATCGATAGAATTTGCAAAGCCTGTTAAAGGAATACCTGAAAAATCTGCAATACCATAAAAATCTCCGATTAAATAAATATTGTCGTTGGCATCAATACCTAGATATTTTGGTGTTTCAGTACCAGTTCCACCTTCTTTTTTGAAAGATTGCTCCACGCCATTATTATTATATCTGGCAATAACAATATCAGATGGACCAGCACTTATAAAAGTGGTAGTTCCAAAAGTAGCAGTCCCCTCAAAAGTTCCAGCCACTATAATATCTCCTGTTACAGAAATAGCTAAAGCTTTTCCATAATCATTTCCTCCTCCTCCTCCCCTTTTTACCCATTCCCAAGCCGCAGTAGTTGTATTACACTTAGCAATAAACATATCAGCAAATCCACCACCCGTTATAGTAATATTACCAAAGTTGACTGTACCCTGAAAACTACCTGTCATATAGATATTTTCATCCATATCAATGGCAATCTTTCCACATTTATCAGAATTTGGGCCTCCTGCTCTTCGTACCCATTGTATATCACCGGTACTTGCATATTTAGCTAAAAAAATATCATCAAGCCCTTCACTTACCACTGAAATATTATTAAATGTAGCTGTATTTCTAAAATATCCTCCTACATATACGTTTCCGTTAGCATCTGTAACTAAGCTACTAATTAAATCTGGTTGGTTACCTCCTCCTTTTTGTACCCATTGAAACACCCCGTTAGTACTATATTTAGCTACAAAAAAATCCTGATTTCCTGCACTTGTTAAAGTAGTATTGCCTATACTTGTTGAATTATAAAAATAGCCTGCTATAAATACATTTCCGTTTGCATCCACTGTTATGCCATAAGTACCCTCAGCGTCTGATTGCCCCTCTTTTTTCGCCCAAAGCAGTTCTCCATTTTTATTATATTTGGCAATAAAAATGTCAGTTTGTCCGCCATCGGTAAAGGTAGTATTACCAATTGTAATGGTATTATCAAAAGTTCCGGTTACATAGATATTCCCAAAACTATCTACAGCTATAGCTTCTCCTCTGTCATTACCTATACCACCTTCCGACCAGGCTTTAACAGAAGGCATATTGCTATCTGTTTCGGTTAATAATTTTACCCATTTTTTGCCATTATAAAAACGCAGACAATCAAAAGTCAGATCAATAGCCATATTACCTTTTTGAGGAGCTGGTAATGCCAGAATATCCTCATAACTCAGGCTAGGCCAACTACTCCCGGCAGGCGTAATACCACTGGGTAGAATAGTAACATTCTGTGCTAAACTGCACAAACTCAGTAAACAAAAACAAACAGCTTGTAATAGAGATTTCATAAGTTTAGAAAAGATTTTATTAAAAAACTCATCAAAACTATGGTGAGTTTTTGCCCCATTTCTAAAATCTTTGAATTATCATTTCATAATTTTATCGGTTGGTACATAAGAGTTTAAGGCATTAGAAGAGAATTTTATCGGATGGTAAATAGATGGATAAATGCTAATATATTGGCTGGTTGTTTAATAATCCTATTATTTAATAATTGTCCAAAATTCGTTAAAAAATATACGCATTTTTGTATACAGTAGTCCGCACTTTTTTGTTTATGAATACGTTATTTTGCACAAAAAACATTACTTTTGCAGAAAAAATCCGCTTCAGACAGAAGCGCATTTCACAATCTATGAATATCGAATCATCATTAAAGTCTGCTATCAAGCAAGCCTTATCAGCGCTATTTCAAGTTGAAGAAGAAGTAGTTTTACAACCTACCAAGAGTGATTTTGAAGGAAACTATACCTATGTGGTTTTTCCTTTAGTAAAACAACTCCGAAAAAGTCCGGCTGATATTGCCAATGCCATTGCAGATTATCTAAAAACCAACACAAATTATATTAAGAGTTATAATGTAGTTCAGGGCTTTCTGAACCTGGTTTTGGCCGATGAAGTATGGTTTAATACATTAAACGGTATTCTAGCCGAAGAAAGCTTCGGTGTTTTACCTAAGAATAACCAATCAGTAATGGTTGAGTATTCATCGCCTAATACTAATAAACCACTGCACTTAGGACACTTAAGAAATAATTTTTTAGGGTTTTCGGTATCTAGAATATTAGAAGCTAATGGCTACGATGTAGTAAAAACCTGTCTGGTAAATGACCGTGGGGTACACATCTGTAAGTCTATGTGGGCTTATCAGCAATTTGGTAATGGCGAAACGCCCGAGTCATCTGGCTTAAAAGGTGACCATCTGGCTGGTAAATACTATGTTATTTTCGACAAGCATTATAAAGTTGAGATTGAAGCCTTGGTGAAAGGCGGTTTGAGCGAAGAAGAAGCCAAGAAAAATGCGCCGGCCATGAAAGCCGTACAAGAAATGCTGATTAAATGGGAACAAGGTGATGAAGAAACAATAGCGCTATGGCGTAAAATGAACGACTGGGTATTTGCAGGATTCAACGAAACTTACCAAAAAATCGGTGTATCGTTTGATAAAACCTATTATGAATCAAATACCTATCTATTAGGGAAAGATATTGTAGAAGAAGGTTTAGCTTATGGCGTTTTCTTCAAAAAAGATAATGGTAGCGTATGGATTGATTTGAAAGAAGAAGGACTTGATGAGAAACTGGTGCTTCGTGCGGACGGTACTTCGGTATATATTACACAGGATTTAGGTACCACCGATTTAAAGTTTAAAGACTATAATATCAGCAAAGCTATCTGGGTAGTAGGTAATGAACAGGATTACCACTTTGAGGTACTTTTTGCTATCATGAAAAAACTGGGTCGCAATTATGCAGATGGTTGTTATCACCTGAGCTACGGAATGGTGGAATTACCTCAAGGCAAAATGAAATCTCGTGAAGGTACTGTAGTAGATGCGGATGATCTGGTAGCTGAAATGATAGAAACAGCCGAAGTGACAACCCGTGAGCGTGGCAAGATTGATGATTTTACGAAAGAAGAAGCTGATGCCTTATTCCGGATGATTGCCTTAGGTGCTTTGAAATACTTTTTATTAAAGGTGGATCCGAAGAAAAAAATGCTATTTAACCCGGCAGATTCAATTAGTTTTGAAGGGAATACAGGGCCATTTATTCAGTATACCCATGCACGTATCTGTTCTATTTTACGTAAAGCTGCTTCTCAGGGTTTAGAAGCAAGTAGTAAGGTAAAGGTTGTTGATATTAATAAATATGAGTCCGATTTAATTTTCGTTTTAAATGATTATCCGAATGCAGTTAAGAAAGCAGGTGAAGAGTATGAACCATCCGCAATTGCCAATTATGTTTATGAACTAGCTAAATCCGGTAATCAATTCCTACAAAACGTATATGTTATGCATGAAGAAGACCTTGGTAAAAAATTATTCCGTCTGGCATTAATAAAATCGGTTTCGGAAACAATTCGCAAAGCAACTGCGTTATTAGGCATAGAAGTACCGAACCGAATGTAATACCTAAATCTTTCAATCCGTTCTAAATAATTCAAACCAATGAAAAAGACACTCATTTTAGCATCATTAGCCCTTATCACTATTGTCGGAGTTATGAGTTTCCGTACTATCAGTAATATTTACTCTAGTAAGGGACTAGGACGTCCGGCATCAGCGGAGGCAAAAGGTTCGTTTTATGATTATTCGTTGAAATCGCTTGATGGCAAACAAACCATCGATTTTAGCAAATATAAAGGCAAAAAAGTTGTGGTATTGAACGTAGCATCTAAATGTGGATTTACACCACAATATGCCGACTGGCAGGCTTTTCATAAACAATATGGTGACAAGATTGTGGTTTTGGGTATTCCGGCCAACAACTTTAAATCTCAAGAACCGGGTTCTAACGAAGAAATCGCTACTTTCTGCGAAAAGAACTATGGCGTAACATTCCAGATGCTAGAGAAAGTGAGTGTTTTGGGAGAAGACCAACACCCATTGTACAAATGGTTGAGCCACAAAGATTTGAACGGATGGAATGATAGCGCACCAACCTGGAATTTCTGTAAATATGTAATCAACGAAAAAGGTGAATTGACTAATTTCTTCAACTCTAAAGTAACTCCTGCTAACGAAGAGTTTAAGAAAGCCGTTGGAATTTAATAATATTGCAACACATTTGTGTAATTTTGCAACAGCGTGAATGTTCTTTCACGCTGTTGTCATTTTATATGCTTGTATCATGAAAAACTGGCTCTCTGCTGCCCGCCCCCGAACATTACCTTTATCACTGTCAAGTATTCTGATGGGCAGTTTTCTGGCTGCTTCTGCCGGACAATTCAACTGGCTTATTTTCGCTTTCTGTTGCCTCACTACCATAGCCTTGCAAGTACTCTCAAACTTCGCCAATGATTATGGCGATACCCAGAATGGTGCAGATTTAGCCGGACGTGTTGGTCCGCAAAGAGCGGTGCAATCTGGGGCTATTACACCCAAGCAAATGCTTAACGGCATTATAGTATTGGCTATCATCTGTTTGGGTTTTGGCATATCACTTTTATATTTTGCGTTCAGAGGTGCATCTGCCAATCAATTCTGGGGCTTTTTGGGGCTTGGTTTACTTTGTATGCTAGCTGCTTATACCTATACTGCAGGCAAAAAGCCTTATGGTTACGCAGGCTTAGGGGACATATCTGTATTAATATTTTTTGGATTGGTTGGCGTATTGGGCAGTAATTATTTATATACCAAAACTTTCGATTGGGTTAATCTTCTTCCTGCCTTAAGCTGTGGTTTCTTTGCCACTGGGGTATTAAACATCAATAATATCAGAGATATTGAGTCTGATACCCGTGCGGGTAAAAAGACTATTCCTGCCCGTTTAGGACGGGAAACTGCCATCAAATATCATTGGTTTCTGTTGATTGCAGGCATGGTTAGTATATTAATTTTCAGCCTTTTAAAAGAGCAATATGCCATTCTTTATGTGCTTTGTTTCCCGTTGTTCTTCATTAATGGTATTAAGGTATCAAAACTTCCAAATCCAGACCCAATGTTGAAGCAAATGTCTCTTTCTACTCTGGCATTTGTGTTATTATTTGGTATTGGGCAGTTGCTTTTGTAAGAAATTGAACCTTTACCGGATTATATGAAGAAAGCTGCCTCAAAAGGGCAGCTTCTTTTAGATTAAAACCTCAAAAATAAACTATTTACTTGCAACCTGAATTTTAGATGCTAAAAATTTCTTTTCGTTAGCTCTGATTTTTACCAATACACGTCTGTTTTTGCGACGACCCTCTGGTGTTTCATTGCTTTCTACCGGTCGAGTAGCTCCATATCCGGCAATTGCCAGCCTATCTGATACTAATCCCTGCGATTTCATATATAAGGCTACTGATTTGGCTCGGTTTTCTGACAATTTCTTGTTTTTCAACTGATTACCACTACTATCAGCATGTCCTTCAATAAATACCTCTGTATAAGGATATCGATTTAAAACACCTGATACCTCATTCAATAAATTCTTGGCATCAGGTGTCAGTTGCTCTGAGTTTGACTCAAAGTAAAAATCCGGTTGAAAGGTAATATTAATCCCTTCTCCTGTTCGGAAAACCTCTGCTTTACCTGTAGTAGCGCTGACTAAATCAGTAGATAGTTTGTCAAGCATCTTGGCAATTTTTGAAGCTGCATCTGCTGCTTCCGGGTCTTTTTTACGACCACTCGCTGTGTCTTGTGAAGTTTTTTTGGCTGAATTGCATGAGGCGAATAACACTATAACAATAGCCACGCCTGACAAAAGACGGAGTACTTTCATGATTTTAGGAAATTTTTAGCAACGTAAGTAAGGAGTTCTGCACTGGGCAAAACTTAAATTAAAGTAAAATTGCTAAAAAACAATTGAAAATTGCAAGTATTTACCGATAAAATTTAAGTTTTGCTGATTAAGTGGTATTCTTAACAAATTCTTTTCAGAAAATTCATTGAGTAAAGCCCTTTAAAATTTATCTTTGTTGTTCAAATTATGTTCAATCGCATCGTAATTACTTCCTCCAAAACGCTTAAACTCTCTATGAAAAACCGTTTTTTCTCCTTATGCTTCCTAATAGCAGTTTTATGTGTGTCTCAAACTTATGCACAGCAGACTGCCTCTGAGTATTTTGATATTGGTGTCAACAAAAGTAAAGCCGGCGACTTTGTAGGTGCTTCCCAAGCCTATAGCACAGCTATCGCTATGAATCCAGACAATCCAAGCAGCTATTTCAACCGTGGGTTGGCTAAACAACAACTAAAAGACCACCGTGGGGCAATTCTTGATTTTGATAAAACTATTGATCTTGACCCTAAAAATTCTTTAGCCTATCTATATCGGGGCAAAAGTAAAGGTGAACAGGATGACCATAGATCCGCCTTACAAGATTATAATCGTACCATTGAATTGAGTCCTGAAGATGCCCTTGCTTATTTGGCTAGAGGCACCACTAGAGCCAAACTATTGGATTACCGCCGTGCTATTCAGGATTTCAGCAAAGTGATTGAAGTAAATACAGAAGATATCAATAAATTTCAGGCATATTATTCTCGTGGCGCCTGCAAATCACGTTTAGAAGATTTTCAAGGCAGTATTGCTGATTTTACTAAGGCAATCGACATGAACCCTAAGCGTTCACAGACTTTTGCCAGCCGTGGTTTCAGCCGTTTGCGGATCAATGACTTTACAGGAGCCATTAAAGATTTTGATGAAGCTATTAAACTGAATCCTGAAGATGGTGAGTCATTATACAACCGTGGTTTCAGCAAAACTAAAATTGACGATTTCAGAGGAGCCATTAGTGATTACGACAAAGCCATTGTACTTGACCCACAAAATGTAAGAGCTTTCTATGGACGTGGTTTTGCTAACAGTAAATTAAATAACCAGAAAGATGCTATTAATGACCTGACTAAAGCTATCGAAATCAATAATGTAAATATTGATTCGAAAGTAGTTTATAGCGGACGTATCAATAAAAACATCCTAGATGAATTGCGTAATGTAGTTCAGGAAAAAGGTAAAATCAATGAGTTTTCAGACGACCGCTCCGAAGCTTATTATAGCCGTAGTGTAGCCAAATTCAAAAATGGTGATGCTAAGGGGGCTATTACAGATTTGAACAAATCAATTGAATTGAACCCTACATATGCCGAAGCTTATTTCTATCGTGGGTTTGTACGCTCATCAACTGGTGCACAAAAGGAAGCCTTACAAGATTGTTCAAACGCTATTAAATTAAATCCTAAATATAGCGAAGCTTTCTATGTAAGAGGAATCATCAAACACGCTTTAGGCGATGAAAACGGTGGCTGCTACGATTTAAGCCGTGCCGGAGAATTAGGATATTCAGCCGCTTACAATGTAATACGCGAATATTGTAACTAAGATTTTTTGCTTATTAAAGTATCATTTAGCCCTGCCTTTTGGTGGGGCTTTTAATTTTGAAGGCTTTTTCAAATGATTCTTTAACAGAAATCATATTAATCACAGAAATTTACTGTATAATTGATTATTAAATGTTAAGCTACCCAAAATGACTAAATATTTACTGCCTGTTACTTTTCCTTCAAAATTCCATAAAACTATTTTTACCTGGCACTACGGAATCCTTTTATGCCTGTTATTTTTTATTTCAGTTCGAGGTTTTCCCCAGCAGGAACAACTGATTCAGAAAGAATTCTTTTTTAAACGAACTTTCTTATCGATTTATTGAGGGTGTAGGCAAGATGAACCAGAAAATCATCTACTCTGGAATTAATATTAATGACTAAGGTTCCTTTAAACCATCAAATGTTTGGATATCTGATGGAAATGGCGAAAAGACTAAACTTCTGAAAGACTCCCTCTCAAGTGATTAAATAATATTACTTACACTACAAATTTCTTTAGCTTTCAGATTTATCTACTGATATTCTGAATAAAGCCCACGAGCATACTTCTATTCACTCGTAAAGCCATTCTCCGATTTTAAAAAGGAATAATATTAGTTGGTTAAAAAATAAACTGATACCGTTTGATAATTTCATGCAATTTTAGTAGTATTGTTATCAAATAACTTTTCTATGACTAAATACCTGCTTAAAACTGTTGTTCCCTTCAATCGGAAAAGCATTGGTTAATGCATGCCGTATTGAACCTATGGGTCGTTAGTCTCTCCCACTTCTTATAAACTCAAATCTATTTTCTTGCTACATGGCACAGAATAGATATGCCTTTTTATACCTGATTTTTACCTAAAACACTTTTACTATGACTACTCCTTTACCTAATCCCGTTATTTTTCTTAACAAAAGAACAATGGTATATGCCAACGAAATAACATTGGTGGAAGCCGATGTTAATTATATCAAAATTCATTTTGAAGAAAAAGCACCTTTAATGATAGCTGTTACTCTTAAAAAAATTGAGTCATTATTTGAAGAGCATGGGTTTCTTCGCATTCACAAGAAATTCCTTATCAACCTCAGCTATGCCAATTCCGCTCTTTTAAAAAACGAAACTATTAATTTCCCGGGTAATGTATCAATAAAAGTTTCCCGTAGAAAAAGGAGTACTTTAAGGAAGAATTTAAAGAAACAAAAGTAAATGCAAGAATCAGTGAATAATAGGTTAATTCTGTATCCGAAATTTAACCTATTATTTACCTTGAATCTGTTAAACTCTCTCTCTTTAAATATCTTTATTCGTAAAGCTGAATAAGTATTGTTTCTTCAGCAATTAGTAGTATATTTACTGCTATTGTGACTTAACACACTTATGCTATGACTCAGCTTCCGACCAGTTCAATGGTCTTTTTCAACAAAAAAACAAAAGTTTGTATCAACGAGATATTACTTCTGGAGGGGAACATTAATTATACTATTGTTCATTTGAAAGAAAAAAGTCCTTTATTAATTGCCCTTACATTAAAGAAAGTAGAGTCTTTATTGAAAGACCATGGTTTTATGCGTATCCATAAAAGTTTCTTATTGAATATGAGCTATGCAGACAGTTCTTTATTAACTAATAATCAGATCCTGTCTCAAAAGAATATTGCTATTAAAATTTCTCGCAGAAAGAGGAATGAACTAAAAGAGCGTTTATCAGCGGCGTAGATATTATATATAAGAAAGCAGCCTGTTAATTCCAACCGGCTGCTTTCTTATGTATAGCATTATATCTTTATAACTCAATCAGAGTTTCTGAATCACATTGATAGATAAATTGAACGTTTTCTGCCAATTCAGCTTCTGAAAGCTTCTTCATTTGTGTATCAAAGCTTCCCGCATACTTCTTGGTAATGCTTTTAGCTTTCTCTATTATCTCAATAATAAACGGGTGTTTTGGTTTACCAATCGCTTGTCCAAAATCCTGAATATCAGCCTTAAACATCAAGTTAACAGGAATCCTATACATCTGTCCGTTACGAGCAGCACATACAGGTACTGGTTCATAAACAGGTGAAGACGAATACTCTCCCATTTTCTTTTGCGCTATTTTGTATTGGTCGTCAGACTCACCAAACACAACGGCTACTTTCTTACGAGTACTATTAGTACGTTCATTAATCATCCCATCCAGTCTTTCTAAAAGTTGACGGAATTGCACGGTATTTTTACCACTTCTGATACGCTCGCGGATAGACTGACGAATAAAATAAGTAATCGATTGGGTGACTGTCAATCCTATCTCAGCCATTTGTTTAAATATCAAAGACGATGGCGACATACCGGGAATGGTATTTGGATCGTGTAATAATACCCTGCTATCAGGCGTAAGGAAACCGTCAATGCGAGTTACCACACAAAAGCCCAGTGTAGTGAAAGTCTTCAATAAGCTTTCATGTATTTTATGCAGATTCTCAAGACTGGTATCAACCGGAATCCGCTTTTTGGTCACGTTTGATTTGTATTTAGACTTAAAGTCGAAAGTTTGTATCTCTCCGTAAATTTCGGTCGGTGGTAAGGCTATGGCTTTACCATCATCCTGCTGAATAACCCCGCATGAAAACTCCTGCCCCACTACAAATTCTTCAATCATCACATAGTCTTCTGCATGAGCAGATACGACTGTTACGGTTTCAGAAGTAAATAAAACAGCGTCCAGTTCCTCCATTAAGTCGGCAGGGTGAGCTAGTATTTTACCATTCACCATCACTGGAAAACCAATACCCTCATCCAAATTCGAAGTCTTCTCCATCATGTGGCGTTTCTGGCGCTCGGTCATTTTCTCCCATTCACTTTTCTTGAAAGTTACTTCAAAAAAGCATTGGTTGACCGCCCGTGTAAACTCCTCTAAACTTCTTTTTCTGACGATAGCTACCCCAATAGAAGAACCCTGATGTGGTGCTTTTACGACAAATGGGAAGCCTATATTATTAATCAAATCTGTAAACAATTTTGAGCGGTCGGCCACTGTCCATTCTTCACGGGTAAAAGTCACTGACTTTTTCTTCTGACCCGTTACTAAGGAAATCAGTTTGTTTTGCATCGGTTTGTCAATACCTACTGCAGAACCCATCAGACCCGGGCCCATATAAGGGATACCATACCATTCTAATAAACCTTGCACACTGCCATCTTCAGCCTGTGGGCCATGCATAATAGTAAAAGCGAAATCCATAATCTGAGGAAAATCAGTTGGTTGAACCTGCTTTCCTACTTTATAAATGAGCTTGTAGAGTTGGGTTTCATTCAGCTCTCCTAAGGATTCGATATACACCCTGAACCCGCGATTGAGATTTTTTGATGGAAAAAAGTCACGAATAGATTCTTCGTAGAGCAGTTCGGGGTTAATTTGAATAAAATGCCCCAAGCTATCTACAAATATCGGAACAGGTTCAAATAAAGCCTTGTCGATGTGCTCAAAGGCTGTTTTCCCCCCTAAGTATGATATTTCTCTCTCTCTGGCTTGTCCACCAAAGAAAATCCCGACTCTGATCTTGTTTACCATTATGTAAGATAGCTGATAGTTTATTGTGCGTAGTATGCGAAAACTAATTTGCGTGCAAGATAAATAAAAAAGCCACTTGTAGATACAAGTGGCACTATATTTTTAGCTATTTGTCAATTCTTACACCTATTAAAAAGCAGGTGTCAGGTTCAATGCTTCTACTTTGCGTATTTCGGGTACAGCCTTTAAAATGGCTTCTTCTAAACCTGCCTTAAAAGTCATAGAAGACATAGGGCATGAACCACAAGCACCCATCAATTCAAGTCTCACAGTATAATCATCAGTAATCTCTATCACTTTCACATTACCACCATCGGTTTGTAAATAAGGTCTTACTGTGTTTAAAGCAGTTTCTACTCTTTCTATTAAATTTTCCATATTAAAGCCAAATCCCTCCTTTAGGATTTTTTCTATATACAAAAGTAAAAAAATATTAAAAAAGTTCAAATAATTATGCATCAATTCCATTGCGGAACAATTTTAAAAATCGTCCATTGAAACAACTTAGTAGTTAACAAAATTTTACTATACAAGTTTATTTGTAACGACGATTTAAAAATGGCTCCAATGGAATTGATACAAACCTGTATTCTTTACTATATTTACGAATCTGAATTAATGCCAAAACATTCATTTCATAAATCTATTTTCCTCCAAACAATCAACAAACGATGCGTAGCTTTATTCTTATCTGTTTACTCTTGTGTTCGGGCCTGACTTTTGCCCAGAATGCTGATGCCGATTATGTTCGTGACAACTATAAAAAACGAGAACTATATATAACCATGCGTGATGGTGTTCGTCTGTTTACTTCTCTCTACTTACCCAAAGATTCTACAAAAAACTACCCGATTCTATTGCAACGTACTCCTTATTCTGTTGCTCCGTATGGCGAGGGCAAATTAAAAACACTGGTAGGACCAAGTGCTGAACTTATGCACGATGGCTACATATTTGTTTATCAGGATGTTCGCGGACGGTGGATGTCAGAGGGAGAATTTGTAGAAATGCGCCCGCATTTAGATAATAAGAGCGGCAATACTGCTATTGACGAATCGACTGACACATATGATACGATAGATTGGCTTATAAAAAACCTTTCTTATGATTCAGGCAAAGTAGGCATGTGGGGTATTAGCTATCCGGGTTTCTATGCCTCTGCTGGTTTAATGTCGACCCACCCGGCTTTAGTGGCCTCTTCTCCACAAGCGCCAATGGCTGATTTATGGCGTGATGATAGCTACCATAACGGTGCTTTTATGTTGCCCCATAACTTAGGTTTTTACCCTAGTTTTACTAATCGGACAGATACTAAACCAACTCAGTCTCCCGGCAAACGGTTTGATTTTGGTACACCTGATGGCTATAAATTTTATCTGAATCTAGGCCCTATCAAAAACTCATTGAATTATACCGAAAGCCTTGGCAAAGACCCTTACTGGCGGGCTAATCTTGAACATCCGAATTACGATGAATTCTGGAAAGCCCGCAATATCTTGAATCACCATAATGGCATTAAACATGCCGTCATGGTTGTTGGTGGCTGGTATGATGCTGAAGATTTATATGGTACTTTCAAAACCTATCAGTCAATCGAACAGAAGAATCCAGGTATCAATAATATTTTTGTAGTCGGCCCCTGGGTGCATGGAGGTTGGGCACGAGGTGATGGCGATATACTGGGCAATGTGAATTTCGGTCAAAAAACCAGTTTGTACTACAGAGAAAATATCGAACGTAAATTCTTTAATTATTACCTGAAAGGACAAGGCGATAATGTTTTTGCAGAGGCTCTGATGTATGAAACTGGTACTAATAAATGGCGTAATTTTACAGAATGGCCTCCTAAAGTAGCTAAAGAAAGAAATCTGTATTTTGGGGCAAATGGCAAATTATCATTCAGCGAGCCAGATGAGAAAAAGAGTATGACTTCTTATGTTTCAGACCCAAGCAAACCTGTACCATCATCAGATTATATTACATCAGGCATGCCACGTGAGTATATGGTAGATGACCAACGTCATGCCAGCCGTCGTCCGGATGTATTGACTTTCCAGACTGATATTCTAGATAAAGATGTGACACTGGCAGGTAATATCTGGGCTAACCTGAAAGTAGCTATCACAGGTACCGATGCTGATTTTATTGTAAAAGTGATTGATGTATATCCTGACGATGCCAAGGATAATGCGAATACTGATAAAAAGATGAAAATGGCCGGCTATCAGCAAATGGTGAGAAGTGAGGCTATGCGCGGTAAATTCCGTAAAAGCTTTGAAACTCCTGTACCATTTAAGCCTAATAAGATAGAAGATGTCTCATTCGAATTACAGGATGTACTGCATACATTCCAGAAAGGACACCGTATAATGGTTCAGATTCAGAGCACATTCTTCCCGATTATCGACCGTAATCCACAGAAATTTTTACCAAATATTCATTTTGCCGACTATTCGGATTTTCAGACTGCCACGCATACTATTTATCATGAAAAGAAAAATGCCAGTCACTTGAAAGTCAGGGTGCTTGAATAAAAACCTATTAAAACAAAACCCCTCTATTAGCCAAAGCCAATAGAGGGGTTTTATTTTATATAACTGTCGTTGAATTAACCAAAGATTACTTCAATGTAGTAATCCATTTTGCAATTTTCAATGCCTCGTCTTTTGGAACTTGTGTCATTGGAGCCATTGGAGGATAACCTTCCCAGTTAGCCGGATTTGGTTTATAAATCAATTCAACTATTTGTTCTGGTTTATATCTTTTCTTCTTCATTACCTCCTTGTAAGCAGGCCCTACTAAACGAGTATCTACTTTATGGCAAGCCAAACAGGTATTTTTTTGCAATAACTTTTCTACGTCAGGAGGGATTTTGGTTTGGGCTTTCGATACCGAAGCTATTCCAAGTACAACGGCAACGGTCAAGAATGTTTTTTTCATTGTTTACTTATAAAGATTAAAAATAATACTTAAGTCGAGGAGGAAAATCTTCCGCTAAATACGTAAACAAAACGTTAGAATGAAAATATTTGTTAAATTTTTAATACATTATTTTGTTAATGAAAAGTTAAATGAGTTTTACTCCTGACCTAAAGCATTTTTTCCAAACATTACTAAGGTTTGTTTGCTTGAAAGTTTAATAATTTTCTTTTACTTTCGTTTAATTACAAGCGAATATCCGCTATTGCAAAAGTATTTAAATTGTATGAACGTATTAACCACCCTAAAAACTATAAAAAGATTCCTGTTTCTTCGAAAAAAGCTGGCAGGTTTTGGGGTTATCTTCTTGCTGTTTTTTAACTCTTTTAATACATCTGCCCAATTGATACAGTGGGCCAATAAAGTCATTGGGTTTTCTTCTGAACGTACTGACCCGACCAATCAGGGACTTGAATTCAGAGCTGTTCAGGTTTTAGGGAGTCCTAGTAAGCTACCTCAAACTGGTGACTCTAAAGCCGCCTGGTCTCCGGCAGGAGCCGATACTAATGGCGACGAGTGGATAAAAGTAGGGTTCGAAAAACCTATGAAAATCAAACAGGTCTCTATCGGTGAAAACCATAATCCGGGCGCTATTATCAGGGTATTTGCCTATGATTCAACCGATACCGAACATTTGATACACGAAAACGTAAATGATGTACCCAAAATACCAGGCCGTATGTGGAACATTGTTATTCCGCAAACTGCTTATTCAGTACATGCTATTAAGATAGTTCTTTCACCCTCACGGGTACCGGGCTATAATCAGATTGATGCCATCGGTATGTCAGCGTTGTCTACGCCTTACGAAACCAAAATCAATCTGTCTAAAAATATGCCTAAAGAGATTATTAAAGAGAATTTAGGAAAGGGGGTTAACTCTAAAGAGCGGGAAGTAGCCCCAATCATTACTCCTGATGGCAAAACGTTATTTTTTACAAGACAGGGGCATAATGGCAATATGGGCAGAGAAAAAAAGCAGGATGTCTGGATTTCAAAAATGCAGTCAGATGGCACATGGGGTGAAGCAGAGAATGTACAAACCCCTATCAACACCGAAGAACACAATGCGGTAAGTACGATTTCGGCCGATGGTAAAACGGTTTTTCTATTAAATACTTATCAACCAGATGGTTCACATCGCCCGGGTCTTTCTAAATCCAAAAAGACGCGCACAGGTTGGGAATTTCCGAAAGAAGTAAAGATTACAGATTATTATAATAATGCTTCTTATACCGAATTTTCGCTGGCACCAAACAATAAGGTAATGATTATTGCTTGTAAACGAAATGATACCCGGGGAGGTAAGGATTTATATGTATCGTTTTTGAATGAAAATGGCACATGGTCGAAACCCGTAAATATGGGTAGTAACATTAATACAGTAGAAGATGAGGGAGGCCCTTTTGTAGCCGCTGATTCAAAAACGATTTACTTTTCAACGGCTGGATTTCCGGGATATGGGGATAATGATATTTTTCTGAGTCGCCGCTTAGATAGTACATGGACCAAGTGGAGTGAACCTGAAAACTTAGGGTCATTGATTAATACAGCTAAATGGGATGGTTATTTTACTATTCCTGCCTCTGGTGAATACGCGTATCTGAGCTCAGAAGAAAGGTCGATGGGTGCAGAAGATATTTTCAGAATCAAACTTTTTCCATCAATTAAACCAGACCCTGTAGCTATTATTTCAGGAACAGTCATTAATGCGCTTGATAAAAAACCGATTGCAGCGGATGTATTGCTGGAAGCTTTGAATGATACGACAAATAAAGATAAGAAAGATAAAATTGTATCAGAGTTTGATCCGGAGACAGGCGAATACAAATTTGTTGTACCTTTGAAGAAAAATTACAGTTTGAGTGCTTCTAAAAAAGGTTTTATAGCTGTAAGTGACAATATTGATTTAACTAAAGACAGTCGTTTCAGAGAAATCAGACGGAATATCAGCCTGATCCCAGTCAAAGAAGGGCAGACGATTATACTGAATAATCTCTTCTTTAACCAGAGTAAATATGATATTTTACCACCCTCTTACCCAGAGCTGAACAGAATCATCGAACTGATGAAGGAATACCCAACAATGGAAGTAATGATTGAAGGGCATACTGACGGTGCAGACGATAACCTGATGCTGAACGTAAAGCTCTCTCAGGAAAGAGCTAATGAGGTAAAGAAATATCTGGTGGAAAAGGGAGGTATAAATGGTAGTCATATACAGACCAAGGGTTGGGGGCCATCAAGACCTATTGCCAGCAATGCTACTGAGGAAACGAGAAAGAAAAATCGTAGAGTCGAATTTTCGATTTTGAAATTGTAATCAATGCTACTAAGAAATTTATTGGTTCGCAGAGCGTTCACGTTTTGCCTGATACTGATTCCGCTTGCGCTTTTTGGATATATTTTTCAGAAATATGCTATTAACATTCCTCATTGGGACGATTTAGCTGTTAGAAACTCATTAGCTGATTTTCTGACAACAGACTCTTTCTTCAACAAAATCAGCATTCTTTTTGCTCAGCATAACGAACATCGCATTTTTCTTACTCGTCTACTCGCTCTTTTCATCTATTCAATAAAAGGTACTTTAGATTTAAAAGCGCTAATGTTGTTAGGAAATTTAAGCCTGGTGGGTATCTTATTTATTTTCTATCGGTTCAGTCTCCGCAATAATCTGGAGTTATTGGCTTTAGTCCCTTTAGGTTATTTAATTTTCAATACTGGGTTATATGAAAATGTGTTCTGGGGGATGGCTTCTGTGCAGAATTTCTGGGTAATTTTGCTAGCCTTTGCCACTCTATATTTTCTTATTTTTTCATTTGGGAAACCTGCTAAAACCTACTTTTACCTGGCTATTGCTTTTAGTTTCTTAGGTGTTTTTACAAGTAGCAATGGCATCCTGATTCCAATAATTGGATTAAGTATTTTGCTATTTCAGAAGCGCTATCGTGAACTTACCATTTGGGGCATAACATCAGCATTATTTTTATTCATCTATTTTTTCCAATACCAAACATCACCTGATAAAGCGGCTAAAGTCGACTTTTCCTCACCCGATCTCCTTTTAAAAGGGATATTGGCAGTAATTGGCAATGCCGTTGATGTTTCATTTATAGCTCCTAATAAGCACCTTGACCTATCAATGGCTACTGGTATTATTATGCTTATAATTATTGCTTTATTCAGTTTTCAGGTATTATTCAGAAAATACGACATCAACCAACGAAACAATGACTTATTCCTCCTAAGCTGTCTGGTGTTTTTAGGAATAACCTGTGTCGGCATTGTCATTGGTCGCATTTCTTATGGTATTGAGGTTTTACTGACAAGTAAATACAAAATCAATTCGGTGTTGATACTCAGTATTTGCTATCTGATTATTCTTAACTCAGTAATCAACGAAAGAAAGCAGAGGACTATTACAGTAGCTATTATATTGAGCATTTGCTTCAACCTCTATACTTATCTGGCTGAATTTCAGCATGTGAGTCATTTAAGACATGAACGCATTACTGACCAGTTTAAAATACAGCACAGTGATAAAGAAATGCCAACAAGTGGTATATATGCCCAATTGCAACAACCTGCCTCGGCTTTTTATGATGCCTTGATGCCTACATTATTAAAATCGGAAGATTCAGTAAAAACAAAAATTAATATTGTTGAGAATCAGGTAGGGTTTATATTAACTGATAAACAGGCTGGGAAGCTTGATATAAGTTTGGCTGATGCTGGACAATACATAGCCTTACGTTCTGCTCAGAATATCTATTTGTTTCCATCCAGAACCATTACTGCCAGCACCATTCCATTAAAAGATTATATTAATATCGGATTTCTTTTCAGAAATCAACTGAACCTCGGTAGCTTTGTGTGTGATTTTACTAAATTTTATATTCAATCGGGCGCATATCAGATAGGCATTATTCGTATAGAAAATGAGAGACCTATTGTTACGTGGACAAATCAATCAATCAATATTCAAGCAGTACAGAAAGAAAAACCTAAGCAAAACTGGTAAATTTCTGTAGAATTATAATCCTGATGTCGGCACAAAACACCTCCTACCTAAAACAATTAGATGGCATACGGTTCTTAGCAGTAACAATGGTATTAGTCGACCATTGGTCTGACGAAAAATTGAAATTACCTTTAGGTTTTTTAGGTGTATGTCTGTTTTTTGTACTAAGCGGTTTCCTGATTACTCGAATTTTGCTCAATGCCAAAGATAAAGATGAAGCCCTCAACCGCTCACATGGCTTCTCATTGAAACAGTTTTATATCCGTCGTACTATCCGTATTTTTCCTATTTATTACCTGACTATTTTTATTCTCTATATTCTTAATGTTCCACCTGTACGCGACAAAATTGTCTGGTGCCTGACCTACTCAACCAATATTTATATTGCCATTCATGAATCATGGCTGGGCGTGATAGATCACCTATGGTCTCTTGCTGTAGAAGAACAATTCTATCTATTTTTCCCTTTTGTGATCTTCTTTATTCCATCCCGCTATTTAGTAAAAGTACTGTTTGGTTTTATAGGCCTTTCGGTATTGCTTCGCTTGGTTCTTTATCTCAATGGTATAGCCTGGATGGCCTCCTATGTACTAATGCCTACTTGTTTGGATGCTTTTGGTATGGGTGGATTATTGGCGTACGCTTTCTATCATAAAAATGAGAAAGTAAAAAAATTTATCACCAATAAAGTATGGCTGGTACTAAGTTTATTGCTTTATGCAGGAGTAATTGCACTAAGCAAATGGATCTCTGAGGGACAAAGTATTGTAACAATTGTATTTCTGCGTGTTTTTGAGTCTTTGCTTTCGTTGTTTTTAGTAGGTAATGCTGCCTATAATTTCGGAGGAATTATGAAAAGTGTATTAGAAAACAAAGTAGCTATCTATATCGGGCGCATCAGCTATGGTGTTTATATCTACCATAATTTTGTCTATAATTTCTACCATTCCTCACCCAACCATCCTACTATAAAACTGCTAAATAAACTGCCTTTTATTGCTAGTAATTTGCCTCTGAAATTCATTTTTCTATATGCATTAACTATTGGGGTAGCTACTATTTCGTGGTTTTTGATTGAGAAGCCCATTAATCAATGGAAAGAGAAATTCGGATATTAATTGGGAGATTTTACCAGTTTTTTGGTCATAACCTGTGTACCATCTACAATTTTCATCAGATAGATACCATCAGGTAACTGACTTAAGTCAACGGGAATGGTCTCAGAAGTAATAGATTGGCTTTCTATACGTTGAAGTGTTCGGCCTTTAACATCAAACAATTCTATGCTTATATCACGTCCCTGATTTCGTAAGGGAAAGGCAACCTTTACAATATCAGTTACCGGATTCGGGAATACAATAGCACTTAATATTGGCTCTACTGTATATTCATTTGCCGTAATCAAATTACCTTCTATACCTACAATCTGCCAACCCATATCTTGTAAGCAACGCAGCAATAAATCACCGGGACTCTGATTTACTTCTGCTGAACGTACATTAGGCGACATCAACGAGTTAGGGTTTCCTTGCGGATAATAGGATTCATCAAAATGTGAAATACTCGAACCATCATTGAAAGCACTCGGCGCATAAAGTTTTGGTAAAAAATTAGCGTATGAACTATTCCTTAAACCAAAATATATGGCATTACCCGTTAAAGCAGTTTTTAAATCAGTTGAGGGATTTCCAAAAACACCACTGTTCGTCAGCTTTATTTTTCCTGTATTTTGTAGAAACATATCGTAGATATAATTACTACCCGACTGGCCATATTGCCCCTGCGTATTGCTATTCACTAATTTAAAGGATGACGAAAAACCTAAACCATGGGCTATTTCATGCATTACAACCGTAATCAAATCGTATTTACCCGATTGAGATTTCCCATCTACCCCATAGTACCAGTTCATGCCACTATTGATTTTCATCTCAATTTCAAAATCGTTGTCATTAAGATTTTTTCCAGAGATTGCTTCTGCTAACGAAGCAGGATACCAGACATTCTGATAGGGAGCGTTCTGAAAGTTCTTGTAAATACGAGTTGCTCCTGTGACAGCTAATACACCGGTTGATAGAGAAGTCCAGGTAGCTTTAATTTTGATAGGCTGAGAAGAATATAGGTATTTCGCCCACAGGCTCATGGCTTTTTCATAAGCTGTCTTGGCTGCGGCTGGAAAATCCACATAAGTGACCTGAATGGTAGAAGTAGCTAAAACCCGTGCATTGGAGGCCAATTTCTCATCCGGTAGAATCTGTGTAAAACTATCCTCTTCTGTATAATGACAGATAACCGACTCAGCAGGCATAGATTCAGTCTGCGCAAGCACTGTTTGATAAGCCAATAAAAAAATAAAGATTTTCCCTAACAGACGCATTGGTAAATGTTTAGGTCGTTTTGCTTTTTATTTAGTGAATGAGTGATTACTTTTAAAACCTTCATTTTTAATCACTCATTTACTCACTCATTCACTAAATTCTTCTTATACTAAGACGTTAAAAGGTGTAAAAAAATTGCATACACAAAAAGCAATTATCGCGCCATGACTTTTGAGACGTAATCCCAACAGATAATTCCTATTGTTACGGCAATATTAAGAGAGTGCTTTGTACCAAATTGAGGTATCTCCAGACAATGGTCTGCGGCAACTATGGCAGCATCATTTACGCCAAATACTTCATTACCAAATACAAAGGCATATTTCCTCGAAGGCTCAGGTTTAAAGTCTGTTAAACTAAGGCTATTTTCTACCTGTTCTATTGCCAGAACTGTATAGCCATTTTGCTTTAATTCTGTAATTAATTCAACTATATTAGTCCTATGCTCCCATGCTACTGAATCAGTGGAGCCTAAAGCGGTTTTCTCAATTTCACGATGCGGGGGTGTACCTGTTATACCACATAGATAGATTTTTTCAACCAAAAAAGCGTCTCCTGTACGAAAAGCCGAGCCAACATTATTCATACTTCTGACATCATCTAATATCAGACAAAAATTCTTTTTCTCAACCTCCTGAAACTCTTCTACTGACAGACGATTCAGTTCTTCCATTTGCAATTTTCTCATGAAACTCTTTTTTCTGCAAATTTATGATAGAATTGTGACGTTTTGAACGTTTTTACTCGCTAAGAATATATTTCATTTTGCCGGAACTATCGCCCGCATCGGAAAGTATTCATAGCGATTAATTGTTGTCGCTGGGTCATTTGCAATAAAATCTTTTACTTCCTGCTCATCCTCTACACAGATGACTCCAAGACCATAAACAGCATCAGGAGCCATTACAGGGCCAAAAACTACTACTTTTCCCTGGTTCATCAATTCGGTCCAATATCCTACATGCTTCATCATAATCGCTCTTTCTTCTTCACTCATAGTTTGAGCAAAGTCCGGCCTTGACGGAAGTAAATGCAATGCAAAGTATTTTTTCTCCATTTTTATAATTGGTTAACAATTTTAATTGACGCGACTATCATCAAGCTACTAAATGTTGTTATTTTTAATAATCCGGAGCTCCTGCTGCCCTATGTAAAAAGGTTCCCACCGTACAGGTAACCTTTTCCGGATTTGCTTTAGCTCTCCTGATTCAAAAAGGTACCCGCCATATTGGCTACCTTTTCGATAGTTATTATGCAGATTGTAATTCAATACTGGACGTCCCATAAACTTCCCACTTTGGTTTTAGTTTTCAAAGTATGTGGGTTGTTTTTTGGTAAAATCACACTGTTGTGTTCTCCTCTACAATGCCTGTTCTTTAGAAGAAAGAAATAGTCATTCACAACTTCTGAGTTAATTACTAATTTTTAAATTTCACTCGTTCTTATTTAAGCCTCATCAACAATTCAGTCTCTAATTTAGATTCATCATTTGTCCAATGCCCGTATATTTCAATGTATAGAAGTATAACCTCAAATCCTTTTTCTATTAATTCGCTGGTCATTTTCTGCCCTGCTGGCTTAATGAGATGATAAGGACCAATATGTTTATAATAAGCATATTTTTCTAAGCTTATTCTCTTTTCTTCAAGCCCTGAGCTTAGTCCAATAGATGGATTATGCAATTCGACACCTGCAAAAACCTCATCTTCAGTTTCATACACCCAGATATTCATCCCACTATTTCCTAGTTCATTAGCTTTAACTACCTCCCACATTTTACCACTCAATTGAAAGGCGGCACCTACAAAATCTTTATCGATAGCAATGCCTCCGAAGCCATAAATATCTAATTGAAGACTATTATTAATTATTTCTATATTCATAGTTAATGAATTTTAGTCATATAGAATCATTATAAATTTAGCTACGAAACCACTCAGCTTTCAATCGAAATTACTATAAAAGTTCTAAAGTTTTATGTATTGATTTAATTATCTTTAAGCGCTATTTACTTTAGCATTTTCAGAATGATTATTGAAAAGTCTTAGAGCCTGTTTAAATGAATAAGTATAAACCTCTTAATCGAAAAGAAATAATTATATTGATTTGTATTTTCCTAGTTGGTGTGGGTATTATGGAACTCACAGGGATTATACAAAGTAAGGATGACGCGAATATAGACAAAGAACTTCTATTAATCATTGAAAGAAATAAAGAAATGCAACAAAGTTTTGGCTCATTTAGGGGTTCTAATATTGAATACTTTTATAATCCAAGCGTTAAAGATACTGCTTCTTTTAAGGCTGTCTTACACGGAAGCAGGTCGCACATTAATTTTATTGGACATATGGCAATAATTAATAAAAAGTGGCAACTAGTTACCTATTCAATGGTTTCAGATAGTTCACAGTTAATGCCTTAGCAGAGAATATTACACAATAATCTACATACCTCTTCCAGTCTTTTTCCAATCTAAAGTTTTAAATTATTAAAATTACCACTGATGGATACAGAATATAAAACAAAATCATTAATTACGAAGTTGTAATAGCAGGTACTCAAATTGGCTTAATCAATAGATAACTCTTTGAAAGCAACCCAAATGCTTTTACCTACGTATCTATCAAAGGTTTGTCAAATGCTGAAAGAATCCACGCCAACCTATAAATAAAGCCCAAACTATAATGCCGAAAATTGTTTCTATCGGAACTGCCGTGCCTCGCTATGCACACAAACAGGAAGACATCATGCGTTTTATGCTTGATGCCACAAATCCTGATGAAAAAAACAAAAAACTTCTTCCTATTCTCTATAAGCGTAGTGGCATTGACACCCGATATTCGGTTTTCCCTGATTTTTCTTTGTTACGCGGCAACTGGCATTTTTTTGGCAATAACTGTACTGCTCCATCTCTTGAACAACGGATGAAACTTTTCAACGAAGAAGTAGTAGCATTATCTGAAAAGTCTATACGAGATTGCATGCCTGATAATAATTTACAGGAAATTACACATTTGATAACCGTTACCTGCACAGGTCTTTCTGCACCGGGTTTAGATATATTATTGGCTGAAAAATTGAATCTTCCTTCTAATATTATTCGTACTTCTGTCAACTTTATGGGTTGTTATGCTGCTTTGCATGCACTTAAAATAGCTGATGCGTTTTGTAGAGCTGATGCCTCTGCCAAAGTCCTGATAGTTTGTACCGAATTATGCACTTTACATTTTCAGAAGTCAAATGATACTGACTCTATTCTTTCCTCTACCCTATTTGCAGATGGTTCAGCAGCTTGTCTGGTAGTTGGTGATGAAAAAACAAAAGGCTTAAGCATTCAACAATTTTTCTCAAAAATAGCCTTAGCAGGTCAGCCTGATATGGCCTGGCAATTATCAGGGAATGGCTTTCTAATGACTCTGACCAATCATGTGCCTAAGCTGATTAAAGAAGAGATTGGTGGTTTATTAGATTCAGCTTTAAAGCAACTCAACATATCAATCAATGATGTGGCTGAATGGGCTATTCATCCGGGAGGTAAAAATATATTAGAAGCAGTAGAAAGCTCTTTGGTGCTTGATAGTTCAGACTTGGCCACCTCTTATGAAGTACTCCGCAACTATGGCAATATGTCGTCAGCTACTATTTTGTTTGTACTTAAGCAAATGATGCAGAATCCTTCTACAAAGGGCAATATTTTTACAGTAGCTTTTGGACCAGGTATTACTATAGAAACCGTTATGCTTACCCTATGAATTTCAGCAATCGCTCCTATACACCAGAATTATTAGATAATGATGATATTCCTACCGAAGACCTATATCAGAACCTTCATGAATTAGATTTCATCAATCGTTGGTTAGGCGGGCATAAGGTAGTATTGGATGGTATCAAGGCTTTACTCAAAAAGAATCCAGTCAATAATTCACTATCAATTATGGAAATTGGCAGTGGTGGTGGCGATAATCTGAGAGAAACGGGTATTTTATTGAACAAAAAGAAAATGGTCTATCGGTTGGAGGGGGTAGATTTAAAACAGGATTGTGTTCGGTTTGCCCAGCGTCAAAAACTTATACCCATTACCTATCAAATCTGTGATTATCAATTGGCTGATACCCAAACGCAGAAGCCGCATTATATTTTCAATTCTTTGTTCTGTCATCACTTTAAAGATGAGCAATTAATAAAAATGCTTCAATGGATGTATCAGAATTCAGAAAAAGGTTTCTTTATAGCCGATTTACACCGCCATGCTTTGGCTTATTATTCTATTAAGTTTTTAACCTGGCTTTGCTCGAAATCATATTTAGTAAAAAATGATGCGCCGTTGTCAGTTTTAAGAGGGTTCAGCCGAAAAGAATGGAAAGTACTTTTACATCACGCCGGAATCAGGCATTATACTATCCAATGGAAATGGGCATTCCGCTGGTTGATTATTGTTGAAAAATAAGCCATTAGTTATCTATGATTATTACTCTTACTATAGTCCGATACCCTAAGTATTCTATTCCTTTCGCCATTTTATCAATGGCGCTATTTCGGCTTCCGTTGTGGTTAACTCAAGGCATTACATTCTGGAAACTACTTGGGTGTGGCAAAAATGGTTCTTTTGATATTCAACCTGACTTGACTCAGTGGGGATTATTAGCAGTATGGGAAAAAGAGGAGGATTTTAATAGATTTCAGCAAAATTCTTTCCTGCAAAAGTGGTGGAAAGTTTTTACCAAAAATCAATGGACTGTCGTTTGCCAAGCCTATGAATCACATGGTAAGTGGGATGGAAAAAATCCATTTCATACACACGTAACCGACAAAAATTATCAGGGTAAAATTGCGGTTCTCACAAGAGCCAGTATTCGTTTATCAAAATTGAAAGGCTTTTGGAGCAATGTGCCCCAAGTTGCCAGTAATCTGCAGCAAGCCAAAGGTTTTATTACCTCAATAGGTATTGGAGAGATGCCGTTTATCAGGCAAGCAACATTTTCAATCTGGGAAAGTCTTGATGATGTGAAACAATTTGCCTATAGACAACGAGAGCATGCTGATGTAATTAAAAGAACCCGAAAAGAAGATTGGTATTCGGAAGAGCTATTTGCCCGTTTTATTCCTATCAGAATAGAGGGAAATTTAAATGAAAAGCCTATTTTAGACTATACAAATGCTACCGCTTGAAAACTTTCCAAACTTTCGTTTTAAGTATGTACAAATTTCACGCCAAAGCTATACTTATCCCGAGAAATAATTTATAACTAATTGATTTTCAAGGCTATATAAATATTTTTTTTGTTAAAAAACTTGCTTTTTCTTCAATAATTACCCTTATTTGTTAGACAAACTGCACCACAAGCCCGTAAAATGTCAGGACCTCTCTTTATCGGGCATGATTTTTGAATCATTACATTGAGTGAATACAATAGAAACTATTTAATTTATGTCCCGCATTAAATCATCTTTGCTTGGATTCATAATCTTATGCACCACTATAACTGCTTTTGGACAGGATCAGATAACCGAGCCGCAAGAATGTAGAAATCCATCTGGTTCAATTCCTATTGGCGGTGATTTTGAGATAAATCCCAATCTGGCGGCATGCCTTAACTATGCAACAACCACTAGTAAAATAGTAGTATATGATTATACTACCCCGGATGGTAACGCACCGGCTTTTAATAGCACCTGGTTCTTATTTAACTATAAAGATTCATCTGGCCCTCCTAAGTTTCCTGTTTTAGCCACATTTGATACTACTTACACCAAGCCAGGTACTTACTGGATTATGATGCTTATAAAAAAGGGGGGTAATTCATATATTAAGTGTAAAAGCGTTGAAGTCTTACAAACTCCTAAACTTAGCTTAGATTACGACATTTGTACAACCAATACAGTAACAATCAAAATTTTACCTACACCAGAAAATCAGGTATACAATGCAGTTAGTCTTGATTGGGGTGACGGCCCTGCCACACGACATACAATTCCTAATCCGATACCTAGCACCGGAATATCTTTAACACATACTTATACAGGTGCTATTGTTAATCCTAAAATACAAGGTCTTCATATTCGAGACAACATACCTGCTTGTTTCGGAAGTCCCTTTACTATCCCGGTAACTAGTTCGAATATACCTAAAATAACCATATTAGAAGGCTTAAATGGCGGAAATGAAAATAAAATTACAGTAAAGGATGGACATGAAGGCAGTGACTACACTGTTGAAATGAAAACAGGAAATGGTGTCTGGACTTCTACTGGGAAGATAATCACAGCCGCCGCTGCTAACTCTCCTGTTTCTATCATAATTAATGGCTTAACGGGCACAAATGATTATTGCTTCCGTCTACAAAAAACAGGTGTTTGTAATACGCCTATCACTTCTGCGCCGGTATGTACTATCAAATCTAGCTATCAAGTACTTACACCTAAAGAGGTAGAAGTCAAGTGGACGTCCAATTCTTATTCCAGCTCTGCTACTAGTGAAGTTATTACCCGTTATAAGGTATGCTATAAAGAAGTACCCGCCAATATAAACGGCAATTGTGTAAATATTAACGTATCGGCCACGCCAAGTTTTATTTTTGATCAGATGATTTGCAGTACGAAATATGAATTCTATATAGAAGGAGGCTGGGGTGTAGGAAACGACAAGGTTCAGATATTATCACCACCTTTTCAAGTTAATCCTGCTACGGGCGGAAGATTTCCAAGTGCGATGGTAGGAGTTGCTTCGGTTGGGGATGATTTTGTAAGGCTTAGTATGAATAATTTTTCAAATGCATTAATTAACAAATACAATATCTACAAAGCAGAGGGAAACTCAACTAATTTCCAGCCACTCACAACTGTTACTACAAATACTCATTCTGATTATGCTGTACAGTTAGATAAGCAACAATATTGCTATAAAGTAGATTATCAAGACGACTGTGGGAATACATCTGATTTATCAGAAGCCTTTTGTACAATATTTTTGACATCTGCCCAATCTAATACATTAAACTGGACTCCTTTCACGGTAAGTGGTTCACCAAATGTATTGCAAAATGTACAAGCTACCGAATATGTTATACAGATTATCGACGCAAGCGGAACTGTAATAAACACTCCGGGCAATACCTTAGCAACAGAATTTGATGTACAAATGGCAATTGACAGGTATTTGAATGATCCTGCTATGAACGGACGGGTTACTTTCAGGATTCTGGCTACTCAGGATGCTAATTTAGTTTTAAATGGCAACCCCATTTCTTTTCCATTTTTCAGTTATTCCAATCCGTATACTTTTGTAACTCCGGCACTTTTATACGTTCCAACGGCTTTCACTCCCAATGACGATACTTTTAATGATGTATTTAAGGCAAATGGAAAGTTTATCTCTGAATTTAATATGGTTATTTACAATCGCTGGGGTGCACCGATTTTTGAATCAAAAAATATGGATGAAGGTTGGGATGGAAAAGACAATGGAACTCCTGCACCGCCTGGTAATTATAGTTATAAAATTTTTGGACTCGATCATGCCGGACAAGAGTTTAAGAAGGTAGGTTCCGTAGTTTTATTGAAATAAAGACGGTATCTAGTACGATATTTTTTAAGGCAGTCTGAACCGACTGCCTTTTTTTGTAGTTTTGTCATTGAAAATGTACATCACTTAATCGAACTATAATTATGAACATGGGAGATATTTTCGGGTTGGCAGGTAAAATGAAAGAGATGCAGACCCGCATGCAGGAAGCACAGGAGAATTTAGGTAAAATTACCGAAACAGGAGAAGCCGGCGCAGGGATGGTACGCGCAACTGTTAATGGCAAAAAACAATTGATAAAAATTGAAATAGATGAAGATTTAATCAGTAAAGACCAACGCGAGATTTTACAGGATTTAATCGTGGCTGCTACCAACAAAGCGCTCGAAAAAGTAGAGGAGAAAGCTAAGGAAGAATTGAAAAAAAGCACCGAAGGTATGATGCCTAATATACCCGGTATGGACTTTGACAAGATGTTTAATAAATAATTGAGTGATTTAGCGATTGAGTGAATTAGTGATTAAATTAATTTTGTTATAGACTAAAGATAATAATCACTCAACCACTAATTCACTTATTCACTCAATTCTCCATTCATGCCAAAAGTTGCTATCGTTATTCTGAATTATAATGGGCAAGGATTTCTTGAGAGGTTCTTGCCATCTGTTATTCAACACTCTTCTGGTCACGAAGTCGTCGTGGCCGATAATGCCTCTACTGATACTTCTGTTACTTTCTTAAAACAAAACTACCCGAATATCCGACTGATTCAATTGCCTCATAATGGTGGTTTTACAGGAGGCTATAACCAAGCACTCAAACAGGTACAGACTACCTATTACGTTTTATTGAATTCTGATATTGAGGTTACACCCAATTGGGTTGATCCTATTATTGAGTTAATGGATACTAATCCAAAAATTGCAGCTTGTCAGCCTAAAATTAAAGATTATTACAAACCCACCTATTTCGAATATGCCGGTGCAGCAGGTGGTTTTATTGATTGGCTGGGATATCCGTTTTGCAGAGGTCGTATTTTTGATACTTGCGAGGAAGACACCGGACAATATGATAATACGCGGGAGATATTCTGGGCAACAGGTGCCTGTATGTTTGTGCGAGCCGCTGTTTTCCATCAATTAGGTGGATTCGACACCAAATTCTTTGCTCACATGGAAGAAATAGATTTGTGCTGGCGCATGAAAAACGCAGGCTACCAAATATTCTACTCTCCTGCTTCTACTGTATATCATGTAGGTGGGGGAACACTTCATAAATCTAATCCTCGTAAAACTTTCCTAAATTATAGGAATGGTTTGGCGATGATGTACAAAAACTTACCTGCCAATCAGCTATTCACCACTATTTTTGCCCGATTAGTATTAGATGGTGTTTCAAGTATCAAATTTCTGCTGGCAGGTTCTTTCAAAGATATCTGGGCTATATTGAAAGCACATTTTGCTTTTTATGGTATGATTCCTACATTAGAAAGAAAATCTTCCAAACATCTGAAAAACATTTATCCTAGAAGCATTGTGTTGCAGTATTTTTTGAGGGGGAAGAAGCGGTTTGGGGAGCTGTGAGGGATTTTATACGATTTATTTTGTGACAATAAAAGGTATGGAAAAAGAAGAATTTTTATTTCTATTATTGGGTGCCAGTTATGCTGGCTATAGAGCTAAAATAGAGCAGAAAAAGAAAAATTTAGTACCTAATTTCAGATATAATGTTCTACTTAATAGTTCTGTTAATAATGGTACCGATTTGACTGTCTATCCCGAAGATAATAATGTTGTTCATAACGGACTCACAGATATTGAAGTAATGAATCTTTTGTGTAGAAATAATAAAATACCTGTATGGATTGACATTTACGTTATAGCCTCGGATAGGCAATTTACTACATTTGAATTAATATGCGCTGAACGTTATTCAGATAAAAAAACTGACTACTATTATTATCAGAGGGGTTCAGGACCTTTTGGAATAAAAGTGTTACTTTCTAAAAATTACCCCTTATTAATACGATACTTTATTCTAATTTATAGGAGAATATTTAAAAGATGAGCGCTTCAATTTTTCCCCTATCTTTGCCCAACAAAAACCAAATCAACATTGCTTAAAATAGGTATTACAGGTGGGATCGGGTCTGGCAAGACCATTGTTTGTCAAATGTTTGAACTCCTGGGTGTTCCGGTATATTATGCCGATGAACGTGCCAAATGGCTCACGAATAATGATTTACAACTCCGCAAGGAAATCAAGGAATTGTTAGGAAGGCAGGCTTATGACGAGCAAGGACAATATAACCGCAAATGGGTAGCAGCACAGGTATTTGATAATCCTGAACTCTTAAAAATGCTCAACTCTCTCATTCACCCACGCGTATTTGCCGATACCGACCAATGGTTCCTATCACATCAGGATGCTACCTATACTTTAAGAGAAGCGGCTTTAATGAATGCCGCAGGTGATAGAAATGATTTTGATGCCGTGATAGTAGTGAATGCTCCGGTAGATACAAGAATAGCCCGTATTAAAAAAAGAGACCCGCAAAGAAACGAAGAAGAAATAAAGGCTATTATAGCCCGACAAAAAAACGAAGAGCAGTTTGCTTCAATTGCTAACTACACTATAATTAATGATGATGAGCACCTGTTGATACCGCAGGTATTGGTATTGCATGAAAAATTAAGCAAGCTGGCTTAACTTATTTTCTAAAAACCTTCAATAGTTTATTTACTGCGCCACTGATGTCTTTATCTGTATCCATCAAATCATTTACAGTCTGAATGGCGTGGATTACTGTGCTGTGGTCGCGCCCACCAAAATGATAACCAATAGATTTTAGTGATAAGTTGGTTAATTCTTTTGCCAGATACATGGCAATCTGGCGTGGCAATACAATCTCACGAAGGCGACTTTTACCTTTCAGATCAGGTATCCGTACTTTGAAATGTTCAGTTACTGATTCAATAATGGTATCAATAGTCACCTCTTTTTCAGAATCTTTTATTAAATGCCGAAGCGTACTTTTAGCTAATTCAACATCTATGTCTCTACGGGTTAAGGAAGCCTGCGCCAATAGCGAAATCATTACCCCCTCTAACTCACGGACATTGGTATCAATGCTGTGAGCTAAATATTCAATTACTTCATAGGCAATAGAGATACCCTCAGCATGAACTTTTTTCTGAATAATGGCAATACGTGTTTCAAAGTCCGGTGTTTGCAAGTCTGCCGTTAAACCCCATTTGAAACGAGATAACAAACGGTCTTCTACTCCTTCTAACTCACGTGGTGGGCGGTCAGAAGTCATTACAATTTGTTTACCAGATTGATGCAGATGATTAAATATATGGAAGAAAGTCTCCTGTGTTTTCTCTTTGCCCGACAAAAACTGCACATCATCAATAATCAGAATATCTACCTGCATATAGAAATTCATGAAATCCTGCAGGCTGTTATTTCTGATAGCATTGATAAACTGACTGGTAAACTTTTCAGAAGAAACATATAATACAAACTTATTGGCTGCCCTGTTTTTCATGAAATTACCGATAGCCTGTACCAGATGTGTTTTGCCAAGCCCAACTCCTCCATAAATCATCAGGGGATTAAAAGAAGTAACGCCCGGTTTAGATGCTACTGCAAATCCTGCTGCTCTGGCCAGACGATTACAATCTCCCTCTACAAAGTTGTCAAAAGTATAATTCGGGTTCAGATAAGAATCCAGATTCAGAGAATCTAAATCTTTCATTTCGAAAGGGTTTCTTACCTGTTCCTGGTTATTATTATGATTATTATTATCTACCCGCCCCACAGGAGAACTATGCTGAGGCATATTGATGGCAATTGGCGGTTCTTTTTTCTTTTGATCCCCACTATCAACTATAATAGAATACTCCAACATTCCATCGCGACCAATGGCATAATCCAAAGATTTTCTCAACAGATGCACATAATTCTCCTCCAGCCACTCGTAGAAGAATTGGCTCGGGACCTGAATAGTCAACTTCTTTCCCTCTAGTTTACCCGGAATAATAGGTTCGAACCAAGTCTTATAACTTTGTTCCGAGATACTATCGCGGATAACCTTGAGGCAATTCTGCCATACTACATCAACATCTCGTTGGACTTTAGGAGTTTCTAAAATAGTCATTTGGCTACATTGGGATTCTTAAAGGGGGGTGCAAAGATACTAAAATTTATGTATCTACCAAGAAGTGAATTTTGAGATTTTTCATGTATTTTCAAAGTAAATCCCAAACATTATTTTACCAAATTTGATTTGCCTTATAAAAATACAAAATGTACCTTTACAATTACTTTGATAGCTGAATTTTTTCACCGAAAAATACAATTCTATTATGGCAAAAAAATTCTTTGAGGAATTTGGGAAATCGACAAAAAAAAATTGGGAAGCACAAGTAGCTAAAGATCTTAAAGGAAAAAGTTTTGAAGATACCCTAGTCTGGAAAACACTGGAAGAAATTCCTGTACACCCTTATTATTCGGAAGAAGATTTAACTCCTCTCCCACTCAAAGAAATTCAGCAAGCTCAATCTACCAGAAAGGCACTGAACTGGCAAAATAGGCCAATAGTGAAGTTTTGGCAGGAAAAACCGACTAATAGCTTAGTTATTGAGCTATTGAGTAGTGGTGCTGATGCTGTGGCCATAGACTTTGGTAATACTGATATAAATCAGGTTGATTTTGCGAAACTATTAGATAAAATCAAATTAAGTAATACGCCTATTTATTTCCGGTCATCTGTTAACAAAGCTTTACTTACTGCTCTTCGCAGGTATGTTCATTATCAGCCTAAAGGAGGACTTATCTACGATTCGTTAGGTGCTTTCTTTACAGGGGAGTCCGAAATGGATGATACAACTTGGGAAAGTACAAAAAACTGTCTTGAATTTTGTACTGATTATCCGGCTTTTAGTGTCATTGCTATTCGGTCTGATGTATTCCATAATGCTGGCGCAAATGCCGTACAGGAACTGGCCTTTACATTAGCCACTGCTACCACATATTTGGACAAATTAACAAGTCTCGGAATAAACATTGAACACATAGCAACGAAGCTAGAATTTTCTTTGGCAGTCGGAACTAATTACTTTATGGAGATTGCCAAAATCAGAAGTCTGCGTTTTCTTTGGAGCAAGATTTTAGAGGCTTATCAAAGTCCTGTTACGGCTTGTCAGATTAACTGTCAGACATCTTATTTTTATGATTCTACGCTCGATGCGCATACTAATATGCTAAGAGCCACAACAGAAGCGATGTCGGCAGTAATCGGCGGTTGTGACTCGTTGACTACTCATGGGTATGATGCTGTCTTTAATAGAGGGTACAGTGAAATGAGTGAGAGAATGGCCCGAAACATTTCAATCTTATTAAGTGATGAAAGTTATTTAGGCAAAAGTGTTGATATCTCTGCCGGGTCTTATTATATAGAAAACCTTACGAACGATTTATCAGCCAAGGCGTGGGAATTATTTCTTATCATCGAACAAAAAGGAGGTATTTTGAAAGCCTTTAAAGAAGAATTTATACAAACCGAAATAGAAAAAGCTTATCAACTGAAAGCAGAGGCTTTGCAAAACGGTAGAATTATGGTGGGAGTGAATAAATTTATATCACCTAAGGATAATCCCGGGCAAGCTCTTGCTCAAGCCAAAACTGATAAACATTTCTTACCCAACAGAAGAATCGCTTCAATTTTCGAATGAAAATACTTTTAGCTCCTGATAAATTTAAAGGTTCATTGGATGCTCCTCAGGTATGCCAAGCCATGATAGAGGGCATAAAAATGGTCTCAACTGATATTGAGACTGTTAGTGTTCCTATGGCTGATGGTGGAGAAGGTACTTTAGATTTACTATTGTGGTATTCGGGTGGACAGAAGAAAACGGCGCAAGTACATGACCCACTAGGCAGAATCATTGAAGCCCAATATGGTATTTCAGCCGATGGCAAGACCGCTTTTATTGAAATGGCTACGGCTTCGGGTCTGCCTTTATTAAAAATTGAAGAAAGAAATCCCTTATTAACGAGTACTTATGGCACAGGCGAGTTGGTTAAGATTGCTATTGAACTCGGCGTAGAGCAAATTATCTTAGGTATTGGAGGGAGTGCTACAACTGATGCAGGGATAGGAATGGCAAAAGCTTTAGGCTGGCAGTTTCTTGGTGCCGATGCTAAAGAAGTAGAGGCCATAGGTGGTAACTTATCATTGATCAAGAAAATCATTCCCTCTCCTACTGTTTCTCAATTACCAAAAATTCAGGTTGCTTGTGATGTTACTAATCCTTTATATGGAATTAATGGGGCAGCACATGTCTATGGTCCACAAAAAGGGGCTGATGCAAAGGTCGTAGAAATATTAGATAAAGGTTTACGGGATTTTGCCAGAATTACAGGTTTATCAGAAAAAATATTCAATAGTCCGGGGTTTGGAGCAGCAGGTGGATTGGGTTTTGGTTGTGTTTTTTTTCTGAATGCTGAATTAAAAGAAGGTGTAAAACTCCTGATGGAATTCTGCGATTTTGATAAACACTTAACTAACGTTGATTTGATTATTACAGGTGAGGGAAAAATTGATAATCAAACGTTACAAGGTAAATTGATTAAGGGTATTACTAGTAAAGCACAACAAATTGCGGTTGCAGCTATTTGTGGTACTTTAGATGCCAGCCTTCAACAAATGCAGGAGATCGGTATTCTATATGCAAGTTCTATTCTTAATAAACCACAGACTTTAGAGGATGCCTTGAAATCGGCGTATGAGGGCGTAAGAGATGCCACCTATTATTTAGTGAATATGATTTATCATACTTCTGCGATTAAATCGTAATTTTGCACAAAAAAACTAAATGCATGGAAGAGAACAATGACATGAAAAACACCAAGACCTGGCTGAAATTTACCCAGATTGGCTTGCAGATGATTCTGACCATTGGTTTAGGGACATGGTTTGGCTATTGGCTTGATGAAAGAGTCGCTCATAAAACACCGGTCTGGACACTTGTTTTATCGCTTACTTCTATCGGGGTATCTCTATATAATGTAATAAGACAGCTCCCTAAGCAATAAAATAATGGCTTATTTACATTTACACAGTCTTTTATGTCAAAAACTCTTATACTTACCGGCGTACTCATAATTGTATTTTTTTTAGCTGACGCTATCGGACTAGGTTATCTCTTACATCAGCAGAAATGGGTTATTCTGAGCTTTTTTGTAGCTTATTCTTTCCTCTTTAACCGCATCATTGAATTAGGTTTTAAAGAAAAACGTAAAAACTTTATCCCGTTTTATCTGGCTACAGTGGCTTTACGTCTTATTTTGAGTATTATCTTCATTGGCATCGAATTATATAGAGGTTTAGAGCAGCAGGAATTGTTCGTGGCAAACTTTTTTGTATTATATTTATTTTATACAATCTTTGAGATTTGGAATTTAAATAGTAACTTGCGCCAAAATTCAGAAAAGTGATTATCCTGAAACGTCGGTCGACCGAATAAATCAAAAATTATGTTGCGTTTACTTACAAATAAATTCTTATTAATAGCCTCATTATCAATCTTTTCTCTGACTTTTTCATTCGCACAAGAAGGGCATGAAGGCCATCATGAAGCTAAAGAAGGAGCTGCACACGAAGAAGAAGCTTTTAACATCGGAGAAATGATCATGCACCACATTTCTGATTCTCATGAATGGGAATTTTCGCACGGTGCCACTCTTCCGCTTCCGGTTATCCTTTACACAAAAGAATATGGTTTAGAAGTATTTTCTTCAGCCAGATTTAAAGAAGGAAACAACGTTTACAATGGTTATATCAACCTACACGAACACATTCACAGATTAAGCCCTGATGGCACAATAGATGAAAATATCCACGTATGGGATTTTTCCATTACTAAAAACGTAGCTTCATTGATTTTAAGTGCTATCATTCTGATTGTGTTAATGTCAACAGTAGCCAAAAGTTTTAATACTAACAGAGGTAAAGCTCCTAAAGGTATTCAATCATTTATAGAGCCGATTGTACTCTTTATAAGAGATGAAGTAGTTATACCAAATGTTGGCCCAAGATATGCCAAATATCTGCCATATTTATTGACTTTATTCTTCTTTGTATTAATTAATAACCTTTTAGGTTTATTACCTGGTGGTGCTAACGTAACTGGTAACATTGCCATTACGATGATTCTTGCACTTATTACATTTATCATCACACATATTAATGCAAACAAACATTACTGGTTGCACTTGGTAAAACCTGAGGGTGTACCTGTATTGATGTTGCCGTTGATGTGGGTGGTTGAGATTGCCGGTGTATTTATGAAACCTATGTCTTTAATGATTCGACTTTTCGCCAATATCACGGCTGGTCACATTATCATTCTAAGTTTATTAGGTCTGATTTTCATCTTCAAAAGCTTTGCTGTAGGTGGTGTAGTTACTGTATTCACCTTGTTTATGAATGCCATCGAGTTATTGGTTGCGTTCTTGCAGGCTTTTATTTTTACCTTATTATCGTCAATGTACATTGGTAGTGCTATTGAAGAGCATCATCATGCAGACCACGGTCATTGATAATTGTTTTGTATTTATTGTTTCACTCATATAAATTGTTTAATCATGTCTTTATTACAAGTTCTTTTACAAGCAGGTGCTGATGCAACTCGTGGTTTCGCAGTAATGGGCGCAGCAATTGGTGCTGGTCTTGCAGCTATCGGTGCTGGTGTAGGTCTTGGCCGTATCGGTGGTAGCGCGTTGGAAGGTGTAGCTCGTCAACCAGAAGCAGCTAACAAAATCCAAACGATGATGATCATCATCGCTGCCCTTGTAGAAGCCGTAGCGCTTTTTGCAGCCGTAATTTGTCTTTTGATCTCTTTCAAATTAGTGTAAGAATCAAAAGTAAACGACTCTGATTAAAATCCTGTACTATTCGCATTAGGCGTTAGTACAGGATTCAATCTAACATCTGACGGCAAGTGTAAAGTAGTTTATAATAAAATAGTTGTTATAGATAAGAAGTCTTTACAAATCAAATAATTAAAATAAAATCTTTTAACTGATATGGAATTACTAACCCCCAGCCCGGGATTGATTTTCTGGATGCTTTTGGTTTTTGGTATTTTAGTTTTCTTCTTAGCGAAGTTTGCATGGAAACCTATCTTAAGTGCCTTGAAAGAACGTGAAGATTCAATTGAGTCGGCTTTAAGAATGGCAGAGGAAACACGTGCAGAAATGGCTAAATTGAAAGCTGACAACGATAGAATTATTGCTGAAGCTCGTTTAGAACGTGATAAGATTATCCGTGAAGCTAAAAATGCTTCTGATAATATGTTGGCTGAGGCCAGAGAAAAAGCAGTAACGGAAGGTGCTAAAATTATTGCTGATGCGCGTGAAGCGATTCAACAAGAAAAAACGGCTATGGTTGCTCAAATGAAAAAAGATGTAGCTGCGTTCTCTATCGAAATCGCAGAAAAGGTTTTACGTAAAGAATTGACAGACAAAAAGGCACAAGAGTCATTAGTAACAAATCTTATTTCGGAAGCGAAATTGAATTAATCGGCTTAGTCTATCAGTTTACTTATCGCCGTTAAATAAAAAATGTTACTTTTTTGCTATTTTGTTGTTAAGCTATTGCAAAATAAGTGTTCCAAAATTTGTTTTTTTGATAGAGTCGGTTGTATTTTTGTATAAATATATGTTGCAACCGAGAATTTAGTTTTTTACATAGAAAAAATGGCAGATTCAATAGTTGCATACCGATACGCTAAGTCATTATTTGATTTGGCAACAGAAAAAAAAGTTGTAGATAAAGTAAACGACGACATGTTGTTGTTTCAGAAAATTTGCGACGAAAATAGACAATTTGCTGTTGTTATGAATAATCCGATTGTTCGTCACGACAAAAAATTAGGAATATTGAAAAATATTTTCGAAAATCGCGTCAACGATGTGACATATTCAATATTCAACGTCTTAACAAAGAAACATAGAGAGAATTTGATATACCCGATCGCCGAAGAATTTCAGAAACTGTATAACGATCAAAAAGGTATCCAAAAAGCTACAATTACTACTGTTTCACCATTGACAGATGCCCAACGTAAAGAATTTACAGATTTGGTTGCAAAAGCTACCAAAAAAGATGTAATTTTAGAGGAGAAAATCAATGAAGAACTGATTGGAGGTTATGTGTTGAAATTAGAGGACAGACAAGTAGATACTTCTATCAGAAAGAAATTAAATGATTTGAAACTAACATTAGCATAAATATTGCATTATGTTATAAAGAAATTAGTTTTCATGGCTATAAAGTTGAGAAATACCCCCGAGCTTCGGGGGTTTTTTCTTTGTATACAGTCTACAATAGTTCTGTTAAAGGATTCCAGAAAAGCTTATTAAAATCAACCACCTTATCGTTTTCTACTTTTACTCCTTCTTCCTCTAATCTCTCCTGCATTACGTTGCCTCCAAAGTGATGTTTACCGCTTAAAACCCCATTACGATTTACTACCCTATGTGCAGGTACGTCAGGCATATTATGACAAGCATTCATCGCCCAACCAACCATCCTTGCTTCTGTCCTAGAGCCCAGATACTGTGCTATAGCCCCATAATTGGTTACTCGGCCCACTGGTATCAACCGAACGACCTGATATATATCATCGAAAAGATTTTCTTGAGATGTTGCCATTGAGTGGACGTTGTCTTGAACTTTGATTTAACTGATTAACCTGATTGTAGTGATTAATTTGAACAGATAACTAATTAGATTGAATGCGTATGATTTAAATACTATTATTTGATTACTAATTCAAAAATCCTATTAATCATTAAATCAGTTAAATCAAAGTTCAAGACATTAATCGCACAGCTACTAAATCACTCAAGTCTTCTCTTCTATCTCCTTCTCCAGAGTCTTATACCATTCTTCTCCATAAAACCTCGTTAGAGGCTCTTTAAGGAATTTGTAGACAGGCACACCTAGCTTATCACCTAATTCACAGGCATCACTGCAGATAGTCCAGCGGTCATAGTTAACAGCATGAAACTTATCGTATTTAGTAATACGGATCGGATACAAATGACAGGAGATTGGTTTCTTCCATGAAATTTTACCATCCAGATAGGCCTGTTCAATACCGCATTTCAGAATACCTCTTTCATCGTATATTGCGTATGCACACTCACGGTCGCCGATGGTAGGTGTTGAGAAGTCATCTTCCCAATCTTTAATATATTTCCCTTGCTCCTCAATGGCTTTTATTCCGGCTTCAGAAAGATAAGGTTTTACTTGTTCGTATATCTCTTCGAGTATCGGTAGTTCAGATTCTTCTAAGGGTGCCCCTAAATCTCCCTCCACACAGCAAGCGCCTTTACATTTTTCTAAATTGCAAACAAAGAATTTCTCTGCCACATCATCACTAATACAAGTGTTGTCTATTAATATCATTACTCTAAATGCAATAAAATATGCCATACTAAGAAGCATGGCATACTTAAACTGTAAAATTATTTTAACTTACAAAGATACGTTAAATCTTTCTGATAATTAGCTTCTGCCCTATCTTAACGTTCTTGTCGTTCATATTGTTCCATTCCTGAATTTGCTTCATGGCTACACTATAACGCTTAGAAATACTAAATAGCGTTTCACCTTTTACTACCTGATGCGTAGCCACACCCCCTGTCTTTTCAGTTCTTGTTGGTGCTGTAGACACCTCATTTGATGCACTTACAGAGCCCGTCCTTCCTTTACTACTTACAATGATTTCCTGGCCTACTTTTACACGTTCATCAGTACCGAAGCCATTCCATGCAGCTAAGTCTTTTACAGACACTTTATACTGGCGTGCGATGCTGTAAAGCGTTTGGCCTACATCAACTGTATGTACAGAAGTTTTAGAAGCTGAGGAAGTTGCTGTAGTTGCAGGTGAAGTTTTCTTTACTTCTGTTGTAGCGGGAGAATTCTTAATCGTAACATTCGGATTTACAGCTGCTGGCTTCACTGGCGTTGTGGTAGAAGAAGCATAACCAGTATTATCTTCATCTTCTGCAATCACCACTATATCGTCTTCCCCACTTTCCTCTTTTGTGTTTACTGTTTCGGCACTGGTAGTTTCCTTTACAGGTTCGCTCTTAGGCTGTGGTCTTTTAGTAGTCCTCTCGATTACAACCGTTTCCCCTGGATTTGTCATGGCTTCTTCCGGACTTGGTGTTTTCTTAGATTTGTTATTTTTTGCCACAGTTTCCTCTCCGTAATTTTCCATTACAGGTATTTTACGTTCAGGTTCCTGTTCTTTTATACCTTTAACACCACTGCCCTCTAGTGGGTCATTTTTTGGGCGTTTCTTTTGCAAATATACAACTTGCCCTTCCTGCAAAGATTGTGAGGTTCTCAACCGGTTAAATTTCAACAGATTTTTCAGTTTCACACCAAACATCTGCGAAATACTCCACATGGTTTCACCAGATTGGACCTGATGCTTTTCTATTGGCCCTTTACGCAGTTTTCTTTGTAGATAGTATACTTGCCCTTCTTCCACAGCATCTCTATCGTTCATATCATTGAAAAGCAAAAAGTCCTTGATTTTTAACTTTCCTCCTCTAGCCAAGGAAGCAATATCATCACCAGGTTTAGCAAGAATCCCTTTCATTTCATTGATAGTATAGAAAACAGGATCTTCTTCATTATTAACCTGCATAGTGACACGCTCCAATACCGGATAATCTCTATGCTTAATTTCCTCTTGCTTAGTTTTGGAACCCTTACTTGCCACCACATCCGGCTGACGACCAATTTTAGATTGTACTTCATCCAATCTTGTCACAGGTACTAGTATAGCCACTGAATAATCATCAGGGATAGTATTGGTTTGCAACCACGAATTATGCTTTTTAAGGTCTGTTACATCTACATCAGCCATTGAAGCCACCTGTGATAAAGTTTTTCCTTTACCTTTACGGTATTCCACGAAAGCAAAGGAATTATCTTTCATTCGGTTCATACGGTATTCAAAGGCAATGCGTGCCGCAACAGTCTTTAGTAAGTAGCGGTCTGTACGACCATCAAATTCAACCTTTGAGGCATTGTTCCATTCTGAGGGCACTATTTTACTGATACCACCCGCACCCAACATATAAGAATAAAGCGTAGAAATCCAGTTTTTGTAAATCTGATTATTGCGTTTCAGATAAGCTGCCGCAGCTCTGGTGGAAGCGTAAATATTTTTTCTTTCATCAATATCACTGTCTACCCGCAAGCCCATTTCCTGGGCAGTGCTGGCTTTCATTTGCCAAAATCCAACGGCATTGGAACTAGAAACAGCATCAGGCAATAAAGAACTTTCAACTACGGCCAGATACTTGAAATCGTCAGGTACTTTTTCCAGTTCGAGAATACGTTCAATTACCGGAAAATACCATTGGATTCTCTGAAGTTTATCCAATACATATTTATTCTCGGGAATTAATAAAGTAGAGACTTCTTTTTGAACGAGTTTTTGGGCATCGGCATCTAGTTCTACGGTTATACCCGCAAAATCAACTTTTCTGGATACCTCAGGTAAGCCGGGCTGTTGAGCAATAGCCGCATACATGCTTACCAGAAAAAACGAGAAAGCTAGCGTTTTTTTCATGGAATTAGGAAATTATAATTTAAAGCACAATTTATATAAAATGAGGTGTTTGGAGACCTCTTAATTACTTTTTTGAAATCTTGCTATACAATGCCTTTGGTTGTGCGACGTCCACTCACCGGCCGGGCTCGCTATTTTGAAAACGCTACTACTTCTTCCTTAACACCATCAATCCATCACGAATAGGAAGAAGGATATTTTCCACACGCTCATCATCCTGAATTTTCTTATTGAAATCTCTGATGGCCAATGTATCTTTATCTTTCGCCGATGGGTTGCTCACTTTTCCACTCCATAATACATTGTCGGCAATGATATATCCGCCGGAACGTACCTTATCGAAAACCAGATCGTAATAATTGGTATAATTCAGTTTGTCAGCGTCTATGAAAACAATATCAAATGAATCGGCTATAAGCGGGATAATCTGCATCGCATTTCCGATTCGGAAATCAATTTTATCGTTTAACGGAGATTCTTTGAAGAAATCCCGTACAAATTCCTCTAATTCTTCATTGACATCAATCGTGATGATTTTCCCGTTTTCTGCTAAACCCTCAGCCAGACATAAGGCAGAATAACCAGTGTAGGTACCAATTTCAAGAATAAGCTTTGGCTGAATCATATGTGACAACATCGACAGAAAACGCCCTTGCAGATGCCCCGAAAGCATCCGGGACTGTAAGACCTTGGCATGAGTTTCACGGTTCAGTTTACCCAAAAGGTCATTTTCAGGCGTAGTGTGTTCTACGCAATATTTGTCAATATCGGAGGGAATAAATTCCATCAGGAAAGCATTTTTATACAAAAATAGAACAATTCTGAAAAAACCAAGTATTACACGGCCTTTTTTTGCCCTAATACCTATTAAACGGTCTTTTTATAAAGATTGTTTTTTATAACTTATTGGTCCTACTTCTCAAACTAAAATCGGCTAATACTAAGGCTGCCATTGCTTCTACAATCGGTACAGCACGTGGTAATACACAAGGATCATGGCGACCTTTGCCTGATACTGTTACTTTTTCACCTTCGTCATTCACACTCTCCTGGTCTTGCATAATAGTAGCCACTGGTTTGAAAGCCACTCTGAAATAAATATCTTCTCCATTAGAAATACCACCCTGAATACCGCCTGAGTGATTGGTTTTAGTATGTACTTTACCATCTTCACCCATGTAAAACTCATCATTGTGCTCTGAGCCATATAACTCAACGCCATCAAAGCCACTGCCATATTCAAAGCCTTTTACAGCATTGATACCTAACATGGCTTTGCCTAACTCTGCATGGAGTTTATCAAATACTGGTTCTCCCCAACCTGCCGGAACGCCCTTAATCACACAGGTAATAATCCCTCCTATCGAATCACCTTTTTTACGGGTTTCATCAATAAAATCAAACATTTCTTGTGCCACTACTTCATCAGGGCATCGCACGGCATTATCGTCGGTTTTTGAAAGGTCTAATTCCCAGTATTCTTTGCCTAATTTGATTTTTCCTACCTGAGATACATACGCTTGTATAGTAATTTGTTGAGAAGACAATAAAATCTTGGCCAATGCTCCTGCAGCTACACGTGCCGCCGTTTCACGGGCAGAACTACGCCCCCCACCACGGTAATCACGTACCCCATATTTAGCCGTATAAGTATAATCGGCATGAGAAGGGCGAAATTGATGGGCTATATGGCCATAATCTTTAGAGCGTTGGTCTTCGTTTGGAATCAGCAGTGCGATAGGGGTACCTGTTGTTTTCCCCTCAAATATGCCAGACAATACCTGAAATTCATCCGCTTCTTTGCGTTGCGTAGTAATGCGCGATTGTCCAGGTTTGCGACGGTCTAGTTCATTCTGAATAAATGCTTCGTCAAATTCTACTCCTGCGGGGTAACCATCTATCACTACACCAATGGCTTTACCATGCGATTCACCAAATGTTGAAATCTTAAAAATTGTTCCGTACGTACTACTCATGGGCGAAAAACAAAAACTTAAGTTATGTTATACTGCTAAACAGCTGTAAAATTACAAATACTACGTCCAAATATTTGGACCTAATATAATATATTTTACTTTTTAATCGAAAATTATACTTTATCTTTAATTTCACCTCTTTCTTAAACTTTTCTAACCCTAGCTATGTTGATACACTGCCTAATAATTTCATAAATGTCTGACAGTTTCTCAGCCAACATCACCATCAACGCTGCTCCCGCCAAAGTCTGGCAAACTTTAACCGATACTAAAATCATGACCCAATGGTTAGGTGATTCAGATATGGAGATAGAAGTGCACACAACATGGCAGATTAACTCTCCTATTATCATTAAAGGTTTCCATCATGTTCAATTTAAGAATAAAGGGGTTGTATTGGTCTTTGACAAGGAAAGGAAATTAAGTTTTACTCACCTCGATTCTGTCTCAGACCTACCTGATATACCTGAAAGTTATTCAACTCTTACATTTACTTTTGAGCCTATTGATGAAAGTACTCATTTGACTCTTAACATCCAAAATTTCCCAACTGAAAGTATCCGCAAACATCTTGAATTTTACTGGAAGACAACCCTGGTTATGATAAAGAACAAAGTAGAAAATTAAAAAAGATTGGAGGGATTAAAATCTTGTTGTGAAAAAACATTCTGCGTTAATTTCAGTTTAATAATACATTGACATTAAGAAAATATTAATTTTTCTAATTCTTCCACACACTAGCAGAAAAAATAGATTTTTACCGGCTAAAATCACACAAGCAGGCATAAAAAAAACCGACTCAATGCGGCCGGTTTTTATCTCAATAAACTAAACTAAACTGTATAAAATCTTTTCCGTTGTTTTAAACGGGTATATCTTTTTTGTCTTATTCCCGTCAGTAATAAACTGAACCTGGCTTATTTTGACATTCTAAATTCGATTAATAGAATTTTGAGCGGCAATGTTTCTATTTTATTTATTTTAAAACCCATTTGCCTGTTTGGCAAAACTCCAGCTTTGCCGTATAAAATTTTGTAGGCAAAATTTTCTTTATTTTTCACCTGATTATTCCAGATTTTTCAACCTGGTTCAAAACTTCAATTTTAACCTTTTCTCTGCCGACAGTAAAGAAATGAAAATTTTATTTTAATGAATCATTTTCATTTTTCTCTTAAACTCTTTCCAAGCGCAAAGTAAATAAGTTTATGCCATATAATCCAAATACACCTCTATTCCTCCCTATCAATTGTCCTCTTTTGTCACTTATTTGCACGCCAACCACCACACTTATCCTTTCTTTATCACAGAAGAATAAGAATTACAACGAACACAATTATTGACAAAAGATCTGGGAACATTCCCAAAAAGTACTGAGGGCAACGTATCAGTCGGACGACTGAAATTAAACGAAGTAGTAAGCGTTTGTCTATACGTGTGTGTGATTTCAGCACTATACGTTAATAGTAACGGATTTATTCTTCTATATGTTGCAAAAGGAATAAAAAAATTAAAAGAAATTAATCGGATATTAACCTCCGGTTTAAAACCATAGTTAAAAACAAGATTTGACACTCTACTCTGAAGAAAATTGCTATCTACTACTACCAGCTTATGTCTTTGGAGAAGACACTTATAGCTAGTCTGGGCATTATTACGCCAGGAAATAGTAAATAGCTTTTTCATAATATGCTTTTCATAATCGTAATACAAACATACTAATCTAGTGGGGTTGTATAGTAACCCAATTTGGGTGATTGTGATGAACGGCGAACAATGGATTTGTTAAAATTTGTTAAAAAATAACTCCACTCCCTAACCCCTCTCTCCACAATTGAGAGGATTAAGGATTAGATTATTCAAAAAAAATCCTATCTCAAGCGGATAGGATTTTAAAACTAACAAACTGTATGTAAGCCTCAAAATTGAGGGATTATCCGTTGGTCTGAATCCTGCGATTTTCTTCTTCCGATCCTCCGTTTCTTCTGCGTGCAGGGGCTACTGTTGATTTACCAAAACGATAGTTGAATGCCACCGTTACCACTCTACTATCCAAGCGGCGGCGAAGGGTCATATCCATATTCTGGTATTTCACAATCATGTTATTTCTTTGGGTTAAGAATGGGTCGCTAACACTCAATTTCAGCGTGCCTTTGCGTTGCCATAGCTGCCTTTGCACACCTAAAGCTATTTGTGCCTGCGAAAGTATCTTGAATGTTCCGAACAGAAATGGTGACTGGTAATATCCTGTCAACTCGGCATTCCAGTTCTTACCAATAGTAAATGTATTGGTTGAGTTAAAAAAGAAAGTCGTGAGTTGCTGCCTGAATTCTCCATCCAGGAATTTGCCCCAATATCGGTTGTTATAATTCTCAAAATACAGGTTACCATTCCACCATTTAGTGTATTTCACTGGAATAGAGATATTATATCCGATAGTTTCCAGGTTATTGAGGTTTTGTTGCGACTGCGCTGCTACTTTAGTGACATCGTTCTGAATCAATACCGTTGAGATAATGTCTCTGGTGCGGCTATGGTAAAAGGTAATGTTGTACTGTTGCTTAAAAGCATATGTCAGCTCTGAATTAAAGGTAAATTGTGGCTGTAACTGAGGGTTTCCCTCACGATAGACATAGATGTCTAAAAAGAATTTAAACGGATTTAAGTCCTGATAGTTGGGGCGTTGGATACGCCTGCCAACATTCAAGCTTAACTCATGGTTTTTGTTAATTTCCTGACGAATAAAAACCGTTGGAAACAACTGGAAATATTTACGGCTAAAAGTTGCATTAGTTGATAATTGTTTGCCATCTGCAATAGTCTGCTCTCCACGTAGCCCTAATTGAATACCCGTTTTCTGAAACTTGGTATTAAAATTCACATACCCTGCATTGATATTCTCGTGATAAATAAAATGATTGGTACGAGTCAAATCCACTACCTCTACCCCATCCTGTACCAGATAATACTGGGCATTGCCATCATTGCTTACGAAACTGCTTTTTGCCCCTATTTCAAATTTAGTTTCCTTACCCAATGGATGTATGTAATCCACTTTAAATGTTTTTATATCAATATCCGATGGCAAATCACCTCTCAAAATATAGGGTGATGGCAGGTTTTGTCCGGGCATATAAGTGGTCTCGGTGGTGGAATTTTGAATTATCTGCTGATTATAGCTTGCATAATCAAAGTCGGCAGTTAGTTCTTTGCCGGTGCTGTCAAAAGTATGTTTCAGGTTCAGATTCAGGGTATAGTTTCGCCAACGGTCACGGTTCGAGTTATTGGTAACATTACTATTGGTAATAGTACCATTTGGATCTCTGAAATCGCTTGGCGTACTGGCTTTTACCAAAATATTATTTAGTATGCCATTTACATTTGCCCCTATGGTAGTTTTACGGCTTAAGAAATAATCTACTCCTATTTTTAAATTCTGAGAACTGAAATGAGGTAATTGGGTAGGTCTCTGGGTCAAGGTCGAGACACTTCCATCTCCTGCAACAAACTTCCGGTTAATAACCGATCTGTTTTCTCCTGCCCTGTTTACCTGAGTAAGATTGCCGAATAAATTCCATTTTTTGTCACGGTAATTCAAATTTAATCCTGCATTTTGCTTAAAACGTAAACCTTGCCCAACACTCAGATTGACACTGCCATTCATGCCCAGTTTTTTATCCCGTTTCATACGAATATTGATAATACCAGCATTGCCTGTGGCATCATACTTTGCAGATGGATTGGTAATGAGTTCTATTTTCTCAATCTGATTAGCAGCCATTCCACGAAGCATATTAGCTAAATCTGTAGTTGAGAGGTTAGTAGGTTTGCCATCCATCAATATTAAGACCCCTTGCTTGCCTTTCAGCGAAATATTACCATCGGCGTCTACTGTGACACCCGGTGCTTTTTCTAATACTTCAATTACGCTATTGCCTGCTGAGGTAATGCTATTCTCTACATTCAGCACAATTTTATCAATCTCACGCTCAATGAAAGGCTTGGTGGAGCGAACGGTCACTTCGCCTAAGGCCTTGGCGTCAGTCATTAACTCAATTGCAGAAAGTTTGATGTTTTTATTATCAGTACTTAACCCAAAAGTCGGAGATTTGAACTTCTGATACCCCACTTGTGAAACCTTTACGAAATAACGTCCTTCGGCAATGTTTTCAAAACCAAAATTCCCTAGCTGGTCTGTAATAGCTGCTTTAACAAGTGTTGAATCTTTTTCGCGGTGAAGTGTAACGTTAGCAAATTCCACTAATTTCTTTGCATCGTCATTTACCTGTCCCTCTACCTTGCCAGTTAGAGTCTGGGCGTATATGGGTATAGTAATATTCAGCAAGTAAACAGTTAATAGCTTTTTCATAATAATGCTTTTTCATATTCGGTAAAGCAAAAATAGAGCGCTATTGCCTGATTGTTTTACCCCATTTTGGGGGATTTAGAAAAAAACACCCGCCCCTAGCCCCTAAAGGGGTACAAAAACAAAAAACTCCATTCAAATTTTAATTTGAATGGAGTTTTAGTTATAGTAGAACCTGTCGTTCCCCTTTAGGGGTTAGGGGCGTTTTATCTCCTTCAGTAGTTCATCAACCGCTGCCTTCAATTGGTCGTCGGTACCTTTGGCTAGCCAGTCAGGTTGATTTTCTACAATGATATCTGGTATGGCAGCTCCTAATTCCTGATTTTTATCTGTTGCCTTTGTAAACCAGCCACGACCTGGCAAACGAACAAATGAACCGTCCATTAATGATTTACCACCCGTTGAAATCACCGAACCATTGGTTGGTACACCTACCAATTTACCAACGCCTAAAGTTTTATAGGCATGAGAGAAAATTTCGGCATTTGAATAGCTACCCTCATTACATAAGGCAATAGAAGGTTTCGTCCAGGCGGCATATACCAGACGTTCACCAATCGGGTAATAACTTTTGAATTTCAGTTTATCTTTTTCTAAATCTTCACTTGCCCCTCTTGGAATGGTATAAGCATGTTGTTTGTAATTCAGAATCGTCATTAAATAATCGGTAGTTGAACCGCCACCGTTATAACGCACATCGATTACCAGCCCCTCTTTGCCAAAACCTGCAGCAGTAAATTCTCTTTCTACCACCTCAAAGCTTTGGAAGTCCATACTTCTGATATGGATATAGCCCAAACGACCATTAGAATATTTATCAACTAACTTTTTACGGTTTTCTACCCATTCTTCGTATAAATTATTGGTAATGCTCGCTGTCAGACGAATCACCACTTCTCTTGATTTTCCATCTGCCCCACGTACATTTAATAACACTCTTTCGTTTACTAATCCGTTCAATAAATCATAGAAATTATCATTGTCACTTACGGCCTGCCCGTTTACCGCCGTAATCACGTCACCCTCGTTCAACTTGCTTTTTTCTTTGTCGGCAGGTGTGCCAGGAACTACGTGTGCAACCTTTACGCCTCCGCTTACAGGTGATAATTCTGTCCCTATAAGTCCGGTAGCTTCTTTTTGCGTATCAATACGGTCAGTAACTGTCATACCCATGTGGCTGGAGTTTAGCTCACCTAGCAAGAGGTTAAACATATCTCTGAAATCATTGCTGGTGCTGGCATTGATAGCTCGCTCTTTGTATTTATCGTGCAGTTTTGTCCAGTCGTTGCCATGAAACTTAGGATCGTAGAAACCATCGCGAATCGTGCGCCATGCTTCCTCAAATACCTGTGTACGCTCGGCATTATAATCAATCTTCATCTTAGCCGTATATGGTAGTGTTTCAGTAGCGTTTGATTTCATATCAATTCTTCCTAAAGCCCCCATACGTGTATAATACAGGTATTTACCTTCTCTATCCATCGTTACATTGCTGGGGTTAGCACCACCTTTGGTGATTTCTTTCAAATCTTTGCCGTCCCATTTAACACTATACAAATCTCTACCCTTAGCTACACTTGTAGAAGTTGTATAATAGAAAGTTTCACCGTCTTTCGAAATCACTAACTCACTTTCTTCGCCCGGGAAACTGGTTACCTGCACAGTACGCTCATGAATTTTATCGAAGTCTATTCTGACTGGTTTGGGACCTTTTTTATCGGCTCCTTTTGCCGGAGTAGCAGGCTCTGGCGCAGGTGCATCTCTCTCCTGCCAATCTTGTGTCTCTTTTTCCCAATCTTCTTTTTTCAACCACACAAACCAAACATCGTTGCTGCGGCCTGCACTACGCCCTGAAATAAAGCCTAGTTTAGAACCATCAGCACTCCAGAATGGGCGACCATCGGTACGCGGATGCATCGTGACGTTGACAGGCTTTGTTGAATTATCTGCCGCCTGAATAAAAATCTCCTGATTAAAGTATAAATCGCTCATAGCATAAGCCAGCCATTTACTATCAGGACTCCAGGCAATGCCACCCGGACTATCCCAACTATCACTTAGTACTTTCTCGTTCGATAATTTTCCATCAGGATTAATATCAGCTACAACAAATGTTCCTCTACCACGCACATAGGCGATTTTCTTATTATCAGGTGATACTACCAGATTGGTTTCATCTCCTGCAGTTTTGGTAACTTGTACTAAGCCATGTTTCATCGATTTGAACACATTGCGTTGGGTTGTATCAATGGAACGAACCATATAAATATCGAAATTACCATTGACTCTATCACTCGTAAACAATAAAGTTGAGTCATTCAACCATGTTGGCTCTATGTCTCTGAAAGCATGCTCTGAAACATTAATGCTTCTTGCTTTTTCTTTATCAGCTTCTTTCAGAAATATCTCCCCTCTTATCGAAAAAGCTAGCAGTTTTCCATTAGGTGAAACGGCATAATCGCTTGCACCAGTGGTCAAAGTTTTTTGCTCGGTAGCATCCAGGCGGTCATCAGCACTAATAACAACATTTAATTTTTGAGACGAACCTCTTTCAGTTTTCATTATATAAAGGTTCATATCTTTCTCAAAAACAATAGAATTCCCATCAGCTGATATACTGAATGCACGGATTGACTCATCTTTATAATTAGTCAGTTTTTCAGGCGTGTTGCTTGCTTTTCCGTTTGCGTCCAGTTTCAGACGATAGATATTGTAAGCCCCTGATTCACTGCTCAGGAAATACAAGGTATTATTGCTGCCCCATTGAGGAAAAACATCGTTGGTTTCGAAACCAGGCAATTGTTGGTAGGTTTTGTTTTTGGTATCATAAATCCAGATGTCACGGTCAGAACTTCCTTTATATGCCTGACGGGCTACAGGGTTAATATCACCACGCTCAAAGGCCAAGAAACGACCATCAGGTGAAAGAACCGGATAGAAACCCACCGCATCTAAAATTCTTGATTCTGTACCTCCTTTTGGGCTGATGGCATATACTTCATTTGGGCGTTCGATTTGTCTGAACTCACGATTGGTCGAAAATAAGATTTTATCGGCTTGAGTCCAGCTTGAAATATTATCTGCCCCTGAATGGAAAGTGAGACGCTTAGGCATGCTACCCTCTGCCGACATCACAAATATGTCGTTGTTACCAAATCTGGCACCAGAAAAAGCGATTTGTTTACCATCGGGGCTAAAAACAGGATTTGATTCATAGGCGTCATGAATTGTTAAACGGGTAGCTTTGCCGCCTGAACCCGGGACTGTCCAGATGTCTCCCTGAAATGAAAAAGCCACTAAAGAACCATCTTTATTAATGGCGGGCTGACGAAGCAACAGAGTATTTTGTGCTTGCAGGCAAAAAACAGTTAAAAAGGTAATTGTTGAGGTTAAAAGCGATTTTTTCATTACTACTAATAGCTTGTTGATTAACCTTTAAATTTACAATAAAATCGCGTGGAGCACTACAAAATCAGATGATTTAGGTATAAGTTGAGATAAAATAACGAAGATGTAGGAATTATTATCTCTTTGATAGTGCTTTTAATTGGTTTAAAAAGATATAGAATAATAACAAAAAGGAATTGTCCCAGTAAAACTGAGGCAATTCCAAAGAATTAAAAGTTTATTTAGATACGATTTGAAAAATCATGATACCTATCAACCTCCTTTAATACGATTTAATTCGTCTTCTGAGCCACTTCTTCGGTTGCGGGCACCTTTAATTTCTTTACTACCGAAACGGTAGGTAAAGTTAACTCTCAACTGTTGAGATTCCCATTTGAAACGAAGATTGGTATAAACACCGGCATATTCAGAATGATACCCTCCTCTACCTGTGTTTAGTACATCAGTAAAGCTGACTTTTAAAGTAGCGTTATCTTTCCAGAATTTCTTTTGCACACCTGCATCCATTGTGCCCATCGCTCTGTTATAATCTATGCGACGATAAGGTGAATTATACCAGCCAGAAAGTTCGATTGTCCAGTTATTTTTGAGTTTAAAGGTGCTTTGCGCATTGGCATTAGCCGCAATAGTACTATTATTGACTTTAAGTCCATTCTTTAGGTCACCACGGAATATATTGTTATAGCCACTTACATTCACATATATATTCCACCATTTAGTAATATCTGTTGCCAGGCTTACATCAAGGCTGAATCCTTGGGTATAATCTAAGTTTTGAGCAATGAAGTAGGTACGACTCTCATCGTAAGGTAGTCTCAATCCTACTACCGGGAATCTTGTGCGCCAATAGCCTAAAGACGTAGTGAGTTTACCTTTATAGACGTGCGTTAGTTTAAAATTATTGGCATATTCAGGGCGTAAGAAAGGGTTACCTTTTGAATATACCAACTCATCGACGCGGTATTCAAATGGATTTAGATTCTGGTAGCTTGGGCGGTTAATACGACGGCTATAGTTCAGATTCAGGTTATGGTGCTCCGATAACTTATAAGAAATAGCACCACTCGGGAAAAGATTAATATAGCTTGTATCTACCTTATCCAGATCATTCTGCTTGTAACTGGTGAGTTTACCTAACGATTGCGTACGCTCGGCTCTCAATCCTAGTTGCAAATCCCATTTTTTACTTAATGATTTGTTATAATTAATGTAGGCTGCATACACACGTTCAGTATATACAAAGTTATTGCTTCTTTCAAAGTCTCTGACCTCGGTATCATTCAACACATTAAAGAAATCGAAAGTATTATCAGATTTCACATCTGACAGCTTAATTCCATAGCCTAGTTTTCCTTTCTTGAAAGGTTGTTCATAATCTATCTTGAATGATTTAATGCTAATATCAATCGGTGTCTTGGTTACGAAATTTCTGCTGAAAGAGGGTCTGTCAGAATTCGGAAACTCGTAGGTGTTGGGCTGATAACTTACCCCTCTTGAAGTAAAAATACCATAATCGGCATCTATATTCAGTTCGCGGCCTGTAGTATCGGTATAGCGATAATTCAGGTTGAAGTTCAGATTTTTGTTTTTCTCAGGATTTGAAGTCCGTGAGTTAAGAATAGCTGAATCCGGCTGTGCACTGTATCGGTCACCAATCAATGTCTGACTTTCACCACCGCCATTGTGGTCACTTACTCTGCCGTTGGCACTAAAACCCAAAGTATTTTTTGAATTGATAAAATAATCTATACCCACCTTGGCATTGTGAGAAGTATCGCGATAGATACCCCTCCAGGTTTTGTTGTAGGCAATATTATTCAATATCTGGTCGTCAAGTGTGCGGTTATGCCATGCTCCCTGGTTATAGCTATAATTACCAAATACATTGATTTTCTTATCACGATGATTCAAATTGATAGAACCATTCACTTTAGGCGTAATACCAAAGTTAGAGCCTAACGCTACATTGCCATTAGTACCAATTTTTTTATTCTTTTTCAAACGGATATTCACAATGCCTAAATCTCCCGCAGCATCATATTTGGCTGAGGGGTTAGTAATAACTTCAATGGCTTCAATATCCGCTGAATTCATACTTTTTAAAACAGATGCAAGGTCTTTTCCGCTCATTGGCGACGGGCGGCCATCAATAAAGATTCTTACTCCGGCCTTGCCTTTCACCAGAATATTTTCGTCCTTATCTACTTGCACCCCAGGCGATTTTTGCAGCAATTCTAATGCATTTAATCCGGTGGCATTCACGCTCCCCTCTACATTGAATACTATTTTGTCGTTTTGTACTTCTATGAGAGGTTTAGTGGCTACTACTTTCACTTCCCCTAATTGCTTGGTATCAGATGATACTGTAAATGCCTGAAACTCGACATCTTTATCTACCACCTCAAAAACAGGTGATTTGAAAGCACTGTAACTTACGGCAGTTACTTTAATAAAATACTTTCCGACAAGAATGTTATTGATTTTAAAACTGCCATTTTCATCGGCTATGTCAGCTTTTACAAGCGAAGAATCTTTGGTTGCGTGTACGGCTATGGTGGCAAACGAAACTACCTCATTCTGCTGATTTTTTACCTGACCTTTAACTGAGAAAGTTTGAGCATACAGCAACTGTGATATGCTCGTAAAGAGTAATACGAGTAATAAATTTTTCATGATACTTGTTATAGCTTTTCAATAATTTTGTGAATGGTCTCAGACACAAAAGACCTAAATGATTATAGATTATCCGGTTGTGCGATAACTATGCAATTTCATTGGGGCAAAGATAAGTATTAATGTTTACTTAAGAATCACCCAATTTGCGTTTAACACTTTTTAACTACGAATAATTTCGTAGCAAATATATTTCTCCTTGCTTAATCTTCCAAAATTTATTACGAAAAATTTCGTAGATGGTAAATTATAGGGATAAATGGCAATGGTTTTTAGTTTGCCGAAGTGGAAACTTATGCAGGGAAGAAAGGTTACAGAAAACCTTATTAAATTTTTAATCATACTTAATCGTCTTTTTCTTTAAGACGATTAAGTATAAAATTCATTACAAAGAAGAATACAATTAAATCATTCGATAAACCAGATACCTGATTTTTAGTGTACCGTCAATTTTACCAAGTCCTTGAAAATCTGCTTTTAATCTGAATGTAACCCAGAATGATTGCTTATGCAAACCATCAAATAAGGTGGCTTGCTCTACTTCTTTCACATCTGTAATTTCAATATATGAATTAGGCACTTCAGTAAATTGTTTTACTACGGTACCATCTTTTGTTTCATATTTTATTGAAGCATTCCATTGGTCATGCGTTTGTACACCTATTTTCTTAACACCAGCAGTGAGATATTGTCTGAATTTATCAACTCTCTCTGAGATTGTAAAATCCGGATTAGCTGAACCCAATACATGAAACATCCCACCAACATTCATTTCTATTTTCTTACCTGCAGCATTTGAGACTATAGTATTTAAAATCTTAGTTGATATAGGATCTGTTTCAGAAAGTAGGGTTTTAATCTCATTGCCATTCTCGCTAAGCTCATAGTGCTCATTAAAAATTGTGCCCTTAAATGAAGCTGTTTCTTTAGTAGTAGCATTGGTAATTTTCACATCTTTAGTAACAGTAGTTTTTTGACCATACTTATCTTCAACTGTTAAAAACACCGGATAGGTGTCGTTTCTTTCATACATAAACTCAGGGTTTGTCAAACGGCTTCTGTTTGGTGTTTTTGCATCGCTCCAATAATACGACAAACCAGTATCTGTGGACAAATTTTTAAGTCTTACTTTACCGTTTTCTGCAATTTCATAGGAGAAATCGGCTTTTGGTTCAGCTACCTTATTAGTAATATTTACTTCTGTTTCTACTGCGTTCGATGTGGCGGTATTAATAGCTTTAATGCCGACTTTGTAAATTCCGTTTTTTGCATATTTATGAGAAAAAGTAAAAATGGCATCGGCTGAAATTTCTTTAGGCTCAAATTGTTTATTTTCAGTTTTGCCATCTCCCCAGTCAATACTTACTTGAGTAGTATATTTATATGGAAACACTTTAAGGTGTATCACTACCCCGGCATTTTCTTCGTAAGTAGCACTTTTAAGCGACTGGATAAAGTCAGTGACTTCCGGAGTGACAGGTGTAGTTTCTTTTTTACAGGCCAATAGCAAACAAGCTATCGATAAAATAAAATACAGTTTTTTCATATTAGTTGTTATTTGTGTCGGTGATGAGGATTAAAATTACTCATTTTCTCTATTAACTGTCAATAGTAATATTCATAAATTGAAAAATATTTTTCCGTTCTATTTTATTAAAAACAAAACAGCCACTCTATCAGCATAGATAAAGCGGCTGTTCTTAATTATTCAATACTGTCAAAAATCCGTATTGGCCGTTTTCAAATCCAGTCTTTTAATCCAAATATTACGGTATAGCACATCATGTCCTTCGGCTTGTAATTTTAAGCCTCCCGGAGTATCAGTGATGCCTTTTCCACCATTATTTCCACCATCGATACCTGAATTCGGGCCACCCCAAACCTGACTGATCTTTTGGTTGACATGTACTTTCTTCCCATTGAAATACATCGTCACCATCGGTTGCTCTACCAATTTGCCATCTTTAAAACGAGCCGCTCTGAAAACTATATCATAGGCGTTCCACTTCCCTACCCCATTATAAGCATAGTAAGGTGATTTGGTTTCGTTGATTACCGCACCTAAACCATGCGAGGTAGTATCTCCATCTAATACCTGAATTTCATAGCGGTTCTGCAAATATACACCACTGTTGCCACCCGGCTTGCTGATGTAAAATTCTACGTGTGCTCTGAAATCACGGAAAGTATCTTTGGTTACAATATCTGCGGCGCCATATTTACCACCTGCAGCGGCCGGATCATTTGTATTCATGGCAGTGCCTTTACCGGCAGGATCATCTACTATAAACCATTTGATGGGTAAAGTAGCTGCTAATCTTGGACCTTCCCAGTAAGTCCACTTCTCATCAAGCATTTTACGGGTGCCATCAAAATATACTTCTGCATCTTTTGGGGCTTTTGCGCCTACTCCTATCTGTGCCTGGGCATAAGTACTCATGGCTAGTGAGAGTACAAAAAAACTTAAGAATCTATTTCTATTCATAGATTTTGTCATAATAGTTCTGGAGGTTAAATAGTTATTTCATTTGAAATGGTAAGAATACAAAATAAAAAAAAGATAATTCAATAAATGTGTCTAATTTTAACGTAACTTTCGTCAAAACAAGACGAAATAGGATAATTATAGCATTTGCTGGAAATCATTCACAATTAATCGAAGATATTCAATAAAGTTTTACTTGCTGCCTGTTATTTTTGCTTTACAGGTAAGAAAATGAGTTTAACGATTACTAAAACCTAACTATTTAACGAAACTGCATGACAAAGCTTAACTATCATATTATTCTTGCTGACGATGATGAAGACGACCGGACTTTTTTTAAAGAGGCACTGCTTGAAACAGAAAGCTCGGTGACAGTTAATACTGCTAGTGACGGGATAGAGCTAATGAATCTGCTCTCGCATACGTTACCCGATGCTATTTTCCTTGATTTAAACATGCCTTTCAAAAACGGACAAGAATGCTTGTCTGAAATAAAAAACAATAGGCGATATAAGAATATTCCTGTGGTTATTTATTCTACCAGTTCGAATGTCGACCAGATAAATTCCACCTTTAAAGCAGGGGCTAATCTATATATTTCTAAGCCTGACTCATACCTAAAACTAAAAATTATCCTAAAGAAAGTTTTTACTCTCAAATGCGAAGAGTATAAACCACAACCTGATAAAGAAAAATTTGTTTTAAAGTATTAACATTTTGAAGCATGTCTCTTTCCCAAGACAAGGCAGAAGTGAGCCTTTCTATACCCGAGGTTGCTACGCCTAACCTATTACATTTTAAACATATTCCTGCCTACGCACAATATCTTCTTACCAATAAACTGGAAGATTTTACGCGAACATCCCTGGCTATCTCCCGCGAGGTAAAAGTACCCTTATTAAGATTCTTTGAGGGCCTGCCGGAAGACGAACTGATAAAATTGTCTATTCAGGGTACACAAGATTATCTAGGCTATTTTGCCAATAATTCGATAGAAGAGTTTATTGACTTATCAATAAAAAGATGGGAAGAAAACCAGCTTCCTCTGGTACAGGACGATGAGGTTGTAGCCCAGGATATTTCTACGGTTAGCTTTACGCGAAGAAAAGCCTTACGCCATTTCTTACCAGATTATACCAATGATTTAAGACTCTACAATCATATTTTAGATGAGATAGACCTCTTTATAATGACGGTTGAAGAAAAGTCATACAATACGTTATTCAGTATCCAGCAACGGAAAATTAATGAACATCTCTATTTTATCGAAAAGGTAAACAATACCTTACCGGGTGTTGTGTATGTTTATGATTTACTGGAGCAGAAAGAGATTTATTCTACTAACAAAAGAGAAGAGTTGATTGGCTATTCAAGCGAAGAAATCCAGAGCTTTGGTAGCAATGTATTTGCAGCGTTGCTCCATCCTGAAGATTTAGAGAACAGACTCGAACATCTCGGTAATTTTTCTACAGCCAACGATGGGGAGATCCGTAGTATGGAATATCGGCTTAAACACAAAAAAGGTGGATACTATTGGCAACGGGTTTATGAAACAATCTTTAAAAGAAACGAAGAAGGCATACCGTCACAGATTATTGGTATGTCACTCGACATCAATAAGGAAAAAGATGCTTCACAGAAACTACAATTACGCGAACAACAGCTAAGTGAAGCGCAAGAAATAGCAGGATTGGGTAGTTTTGAATGGGATTTACAATCCCATAATTCTCTTTCTTCAGATCAATTACTAAAAATATTTGAATTAGAAGAAAGCAAAGACTACCTCACATTTTTACAATATGTGCACCCTGCCGATCAGAACCGACTCACTGCGGCAATTAATGAAGCTATAACTGGCGACGGTAAATATGAATGTGAATACCGCTACCAAAAAGGGAAAGAAAAAATAATATGGTCACGTGGGGTAGTTAGTTTTCAGGATGGGAAGCCATACAAAATGCGAGGCACGGTGATGGATGTTACCGAGCGGAACCAGATGCTTAATCAACTGGAACATACTATTGAGTTACACAAACAGGCACAAGCGCTGACACATATTGGTAACTGGAGCTGGGATATACCCAACAATAAAATTGATTGGAGTGATGAAATGTACCGTATTTATGGTCTTGAGCCCCAATCGGAAGAAATACATTTTGAGCGCTTCATTTCATTGGTTCATCCGGAAGATCGGGAACGTAGATTAGCAGAGATTCATAAGGCATTAGAAACATATGTAGCAGAAGATTATGTAATCCGAATTGTTTGGGACAATGGCACTACCAGAGTATTACAAGGAAAGGGTGAAATAATATTAGATGAATTTAATAAACCTTGTAAGCTAACTGGTACTTGTCAGGATGTTACTGAGCAGTATCATATTAATCAGCAGTTAGAGCAGAAAAATATTGAATTACAGAGAAGTAATGAGGAACTGACCTCATTTAATTATATCGCTAGCCATGATTTGCAAGAGCCATTAAGGAAAATCAAGCTATTCAGCAATCGTATTTTTGAGAAAGATTTTGAGAACCTCTCTCCTTCTGCTAAAGAGTTTTTGCCACGTATTATTACTTCGGCTACGCAGATGCAGAAACTTATCAATGATTTACTGGCTTTCTCTCGTGCTACTTCTGCCGATAAAGTCTTTGAAAAAACAGATTTGAACCTATTATTGGATGAGGTTAAGAACACTTTGAAAGAAAGCATCGAAGAAAAGCAGGTGTCTATTACGCATGCTAAGCTTCCCGAATTGAATCTTATTTCTTTCCAGTTTCAGCAATTGCTAGAAAACATTGTTGGCAATGCTATTAAATACAGTAAACCAGATATTGCCGTGGAAATAAAGATTAGTTCGAAAACAGTAGCGGGCAAAAACTATGTAAATCAAGGGGGTGTGGCAGGAAAAAATTATAATATGCTAAGCATTAGTGATAATGGCATAGGTTTCGACCAGCAATACGCTCAGAAAATATTTGAGCTTTTCCAACGCTTGCATAATAAAAATGAATACTCAGGCACAGGAATCGGCCTGGCTATCTGTAAGAAGATTATTCAGAACCATAATGGGTTTATTATTGCTGCAGGCGAGCCGGGTAAGGGGGCTACTTTTCAGATTTTTACGCCTTTGAATTAAACACTAAAGGTAAGATACCATAAAAAACTTGAAGCCAGGGACTTGGCGTCGCCGCAATGCCCTGGCTCTACTTTTTAATTTATCATACAATTTATGGAGCAATAAGGCACTACTTACTATTTAACTAAAGGCCCCTCCCAAAGTACCTGATCCATCTTCCAGCCATCGCCCTCTCTTGATAACAGCAAATAATCTGTTCCCCACCAGGCGGTGATTTTAGCCGCCGCGGTATGGTTAGAAATATCTAATACTTTTACTATTTTAGGAGCATCTGGTTTGGGGAATCTTTTCTTTGCACTTACATTGGCTGCATAGTCTATGGCTTGTTTATAGGTCATATAACCATCTTCTGCAAACTTGCCTGTTTGTTTATTTTTAAAGTAGCCGAATTTCGTCAAGGTAGGTCTTAACGAGGCTTTGATTTTGAGGGTATCTCCTTGATAAAACCCATCAATATAATTCATACAGGCTTGCGTAACAAGCTCAGAATCCTGACTGGTTTGTGCCTGTGCACTACTGACACTAATAATGAATAGTGTCAGTAGTGTAATTTTCATTTTCATAATTTTATATGGTTTTGTAAAGCTTAAATTAGTTTCTCTTTCATGGCTTTCTCAATAGCCTCTGCTTTCGAATGTACTTCCAGTTTCCAGTAAATATTCTTGATATGGGTTCTTACGGTTTCTTTATCTATAAATAAACCCTCAGCTATATTACTATAGCTTTTGCCTCTGGATAGCAATTCCAGTACCTCTGTTTCTCTGGATGATAGCGGTGAATTATGGTTTTTCTGAAAAGAAGCTACTACCAATCGGGCAATGTTGGTGCTCATCGGTGCTCCACCGCCCATAATCTCTCTGATAGCTTCTATCAGTCTTTGCGAGGGCATATTTTTTGTGAGATAACCACCTGCTCCGGCACATAGGGCTTTAAAAACCAAATCGTCGTTTTCATAAACCGTTACTACAATAATCTGCGCATGTGGGTATATCTTCTTTGTACGTTCTATGCCTTCTATGCCATTCATACCCGGCAATTCAATATCCATTAATACCACATTGGGTTTGTCGGTCTGCACGTTTCTCAGAAAATCTTCGCAGTTATTATAGGCACTTACTACTTTAAATCCTTGATTTTCGTTTAAAAGCATGACAAATCCTTCCCGAATAATATTATCATCTTCTACCAGGCAGATTTTGATAAGGCTTGTATTTTGGTAGCTCATTTTTTTATTTGTTGATGACCAGCTTCACAGTTGTTCCTTCGTTATTTTTTGAAATTATTTCTACTTCTGCTCCAATTTTCTCGGCACGGCTTCTGATGTTTCCCAGACCATTGCCATTATTAGGCTTATTTGCCTGAATACCTATTCCATTGTCCTGCCAGCAAATTGTTAGTTTTCTGTTTTCCTGTTTAAAATTCAGCTTCACTTCTGTAGCATTGGCATGTTTCAGGGTATTCATAATGGCTTCTTTAAACAGCATAACCAGATGTCGGCTGGCACCCATAGGTAGTTTAATGGCTTCGAAATCTTCTGAAATACCCTCGCATATAAAGCGTATATCCCGTTTATCTAATATCTCATCGCAAAAATCCTTGATTCTGATAGCAATTTCAAACAAATTATCGTGTTCGGGGTTAATAGCCCATATAAAATCTTTAGTTCCCTGATACAATCGTCCGGCATTATCGCCGATTTTCGAAAGTAAAACCAAAGCCTCTTCACTTTCTGATTTTTTTAGTTTATTCTTTATCAGTTCGGTCAATAATGAGATACGAGTCAATGAATTACCAAATTCATCGTGCATATCCTGTGCGGCAATCTTTCTCACCCTTTCGTTTTCCTCTGATTTTACTCGCTCAATCTCCAAAATACGATTAACTCTGACACGATAGAACGTCATTACCACACTGCCTAAAATCACAAAAGATAGCAGATAAAACCACCATTTTTGCCAGAAAGGAGGCGCTATTGAAATCGGTATAGTCAGAATATCTTTCTCATTCCAGAAACCTTGATTGTTAGCACTTTTTATTTTTAATACATAATCTCCGGCTCTTAAATTCGTAAAGTTGATGTAGCGACGAGTACCATAATAAATCCAGTCTTTATCAAAATTCTCTAATTTATAGGCTATCTGATTCTTTTCAGGGTTTGTAAAATCAAGTGAAGCAAAGCGGAAAGCAAAGAAGTTTTCGTTATAATTCAGCTTTATCTTCCCATCGCGCATCAGTAAACTATCCAGATTCTGCTCTTTTTCAAACTTCATGAATGAAGTAATCACTGTTTTGGGTAAATGCCGGTTGCTTGTCATTTGCAAGGGATGAAAACTTACAAAAACCCCTAGCCCACCAAAGAAAATCTCCCCCGATTTGGTCTGAAAATAAGCACCTGAATTAAACTCACGATTGGATAGCCCATCATCAGATGAATAATTCTGAAAAGTTTTTTTTGTAGGATCAAAACAAGAAATCCCGTTGTTGGTACTCATCCAGATTCTACCTTTGGCATCAGCTAATGTTGAATATACAAAGCTATTAGGCAAGCCATCTTTTTCGGTATAATGAATAAAACTCTCTTTGCCATTTTCTACTACCAGTTTGCTTAATCCTTTAGGACTTCCTACCCATATCTGATTGTTTTTATCGTATAATATAGAGAGTATTAAGTCACTGATCAGGCTTTTAGGCTGGCTCGGATTGTTGGAATAAGTCTTAAAAGTTTCGGTTGCCGGATTGAACTTCACTAATCCATTATACGTACCAATCCACAGGTTGCCTTTACTGTCTTCCTGCAAAGCTGCTACTGAAAGCATCACACCATCCGGAGTCTGGTCATACCTTTTAAAAGTATTGCCTTTAATATTTAGTAAATACCCACCTGTGCCTATCCATATTGAATGATTCCTATCTTCAAGAAAATGGATAACTGTTGGTTCGCGGCCTTTTATTTTTGGAATCGGGAAATTGTAAAACTTATCGGCTGCACGGTTATACTTAAATACACCCTCGTTGCTTCCGACCCAGAGGTTTTTACCCGAATCTTCAAAAATGACCTGATGAGAATTTAATCGGTTATTGGTTGTGCTAAAAAGATACTTTTTATAGTCTGTAGTACGAGAGTTTATCCTGAAAAGCCCCTCATAGGTACCTACCCAAATATCGCCATAGCTGTCTTTACATATGCCAAAAACCGAAGTAGCCGCTATCGAATTTTCTCTGGCCAGAATCTTATCCCACTGTCTGAAACTATTCTTGGAATGACTGAATAAATGCACCCCTGCTTCGCGGGTACCTATCCAAACAATATCTTCATTGGCCTCCTTGCCCTCATAAATGGAAAAAATGGCGCTACTTTTTAAACCTTTTTTACTAAGAGCATCTTCTTCAATATGTTCAATCAGTTCAATGGCATTGCCTTTTACCCGATATCTAAACACACCCCTTGCCATAGTACCCACCCATACTGTATTAAACCTATCGACCATAATAGCCGATATGAATACATCAGAATGGATTAGCTGGTCTGAAAAATCCTGTAATTCCGAGTTATTGAGGTTTAGTCTGAACAACCTTTCCTGCGCCGCTACCCAAAGGTTATTTTGTTCATCGCAGAAAATCCTTTGTATCGGAAAATTCAGCTTTTTGTAAAAATCCTGTGAGGCATTTCTGGCATGTATAAACTCAACCTGTTGTTGCTCAGGTTGTTTATCAGGGTTCCTGATAGAGACTTTGCTTAAACCAATCCTTGTGGTAAGCCAAATTCCTCCTTTTTTATCTTTCACTACATAACCAACACCATAGCTACCTAAACTTTTTCGATTGGTAGAGTCATGCTCGTAGTGTATAGCTTTGTATGATTTTCCTTTAGGTACCAAACGCCAAAGCCCATCATAAGTACTTACCCAAAGTGTTTTTTGTTGGTCTTCTACAATACCTGTAATGACATAGCTGTAGTCGGGTTTATTCTTGCCAAACAAATCGGTATGTCGTTCAAAATCCTTTGAGATTTTGTTAAAGCTGTTCAGCCCGTGCTTTGTACCTATCCAGATTTTTTGTCCCGAATCTTCATATAAAAAAGTCACATCATCGCTTGATAAGGTGTTTTTTTCAAAAGGATTATTATAATGATGCTTCATCTGAGAGCCGTCGTAGCGGTTTAGCCCATTCTGTGTACCAAACCACATATAACCCTCTTTATCCTGAAGAATCGTACGAACTTCACTCTGACTTAACCCCTCTTTCAGACCAATCTGGTCTAAACTTGGCTCAGCCATCACTTTAAAACCCAATAAAAAGAAAATAGTAAACAGTCTCGATAACATACACACTAATTGAACTGCTAATGTACGAATATAATACCTATCTGAATCTCACCCAATTTGGGGGGATTTAAAAATGTTAAATCTATAGTAAATATACGTTAAAAATAAAGTATTAAAAGCGGACGTGTGCTTGTCCATTTTCGGACAAAAACTATAGCTACCCCCACACAAAACACTGATTATCAAATGATTAATTATTTGGCATAAATTTTCGGATATAGAATTAAACCCCCACTTAAATATTTTAGCATATGTTTCGGAATTATGTAAAAATCGCCTGGAGAACCCTCTTCAAAAATAAGCTGTATAGCTTACTTAACATTGCCGGCCTTACTTTTGGTCTGATTTGTTTCTTTCTGATTGGTTTATTTGTTTTCGACGAATTGACTTTTGATGAACAGCACAGCAATGCTGACCGCATCTATCGTTTGATTGAGCATAAAAGCGAGAAAGGTGAACAAACCGTTATTGCAGGCGGCTCTTTCAAAATTTCAGAAGAATCAAAAAAAGCAATCGGTGAAGTTGAAAACTCTACCCGCATAAGCCGAATAGGCAGAGCAAACCTGATTAACCCCGATAAACCTGAAATTAATTTTCAGGAAGATGTAACGGTAGTTGATGGCAACTTTTTGAAAATATTTGATTTCCCACTTGTTGAAGGGAATAGAGAAACTGCACTCGTTGAACCCAATACTATTGTAATTACCGAAGAATTGGCACTTAACAGATTTAATACGACCAAAGTGTTGGGCAAAACACTAAAATTCAGCTTTATCGATTCACCCTTAAAAATCACGGGTGTTCTGAAAAATCATAAAAAAAATTCAAGCTTCAATTTTAATAATCTGTTATCAGAAGCTACAAATCACTCTGCCTCCTATTTCAAAGATATGATGCAGAATGATTGGCTTTCGAGCAATTTCTCAGTGTATTTTTTATTGAAACCTCAGTCAGACCCTGAGAGAGTTGCACTCAACCTGAAAAACCTTGTGCTTAAAAACTTTAAGCCAGAAGCAGGCACTACTTTTTCTTATGGTTTACAAAACCTGAAAGATGTTCATTTACAATCTGAGGGAATTTACGATGGAGCCAGAAATTCAAATGTGTCTGCAATGGCTCAGGGTAATCCTTTATATATAAAAATATTCATTTACATTGCACTTTTTGTGCTGTTGATTGCAGGAATTAATTATATTAATTTATCTACAGCTAAGGCCTCTAACAGAAGCAAAGAAATTGGTGTACGCAAATCTTTAGGCGCAGAAAAAGGAAGCCTTGTCACTCAGTTTTTACTTGAAGCCTTTATTATTACTACAGTTTCTTTTGTTTTATCGGTTCTGCTTTTACAGGTTATTATACCCCTGTTCAATCAGTTTACTAATAAAGAACTCTCGCTCAATTTCAATACCGATTACCGCATCTGGCTTTTAGCTATTGGCGCTTGCATTTTCACCAGCTTGTTTTCAGGATTTTATCCTGCTTTCTTATTGTCAAGCTTCAAACCTTTGAATTTGCTGAAAGGAATGAAAATGAACAGTAATCTGGCATCTAATCTTCGGAAAGGATTGGTTTTTACCCAATTTACTATTTCTACAGTCTTGATTATCTGTACATTGGTAGTTTATGAGCAGGTTAAATACCTGAATAATACTAACCTGGGTTTCAGAAAAGACCAGATGGTGGTGATTGATGTGAATACTGGTGCCGCCCGTAAAAACATGATTAGTATCAAGGAAGAAATGGCAAAAATAAGTGGTGTAAAAAGTGTATCTGCCACTTCGAGAGTACCGGGCGAATGGAAAACCTATAGAAAAATAAAAGCCTATACTGACAATCGTGTGGAGGCAGAAAAGCAATCTTATTACTTTGCTGCCGATGAAAAATTCATAGAAACTTTTAATGTTAAACTCTTGAGTGGTAGAAATTTTGAGCAAGTGGCTGATTCAGGGGCTGTTATTCTTAATGAAACTGCTGCAAAAGCATTAAACATTCAGGAAGCTAATAACCAACTGATTACGATCCCATCTATTGCTCAAGCAGAGATATTTAACACTTTAGATAATCCTATACAAATGCGTGTAGTGGGCATTGTAAAAGATTTTCATTTTCAGTCTTTGAAATCTAAAATTGAACCATTGGTGCTAGGCTATATTAAAAATCCCATACATAGTGTTGATTATTATACTGCCAGAATCGAAAGTATGAATATTCAAAGTACTCTAGATAAATTAAAGGCTGTATTGGTAAATAATGATAAAGATGATCCTTTTGAATACCATTTTTTAGACGAACAATTGAAGTTATTTTATATGGAAGATGCACGCAGACAGAAAATATTGATCTGGGCAGCATTATCGACTATTTTCATTGCTTGCCTGGGTTTATTTGGCCTGGCTACTTATGCGGCGGAGCTACGTATTAAAGAAATTGGCGTAAGAAAAGTATTAGGTGCATCGGTTTTCAGCTTAACAACTTTACTGACCAAAGATTTCTTAAAATTAGTACTCATTTCTATTATCGTTGCCGCTCCTTTAGCCTGGTGGGGCGCTAATGCCTGGCTGAAAGAATATGCCTACCACATAGATATTGCCTGGTGGATGCCTATAACGGGTGGTTTAATGGCTATTTTAATTGCTATCCTTACCGTCAGTTATAACACCATTAAAGCAGCATTGTTGAATCCGGTGAAATCATTGAAAACAGAATAGCAGAGGTTACTTATTATTCTATTTAGAGACAACGCAATGCGTTGTCTCTTTTTATTTTCCTATAGGCATTTTCTCATAAACATTGTAAATTAATGAGCTGTAAATCTTAACTTTATACTGCAAAAAATTTGCTTTTAATTGGGTTTTATGCATTAAAAAAGAAAGATTTTTCAGTATTTTTTATTAAAAAAGCTATTCTGAACAAAAAATTACAGAATATACACACCGAGAATTAATAATTTTTGCATTATTTATTTTTATCTTTACCTTTATACGATAGTATTAAATTCACTAAACCTACAACCGAAAAGTCAACCTGAATAAATTTAAAACTAAGTATAAGCTTTATGAAATTGCCGTATGATATTTAGCAATATTTTATTGATTGATGATGATGACGACGATCAGGAAATTTTTCAGACGGCTATTCAACAGATATCTTCTACCGTACAATACAATTATTTTAATAGTGCCAGAGAAGCCTTGGCGAAATTAGCTTTAAGTGAGCGCTTGCCCGAAGTAATTTTTCTTGACCTTAATATGCCCTTAATGACAGGCCAGGAGTTTTTATTTCATATTAAACAAAATCAATATCTTGCCCATATTCCTATTATTATTTTTTCTACTGCTTCTGATTCAGCCACAAAAGAGTTAACAAAAGATTTAGGCGCTTACGATTTTATAACTAAACCCGGAGATTTCAATGAATTGATTGATTTGTTGAAGCCCTTAATCAGATAGTCTTTATGAGTACATCAAATAACTCTCTCAATAAATCCATTTTTTTAGACGGAGGTGGTGAGATGGGTGCTTTGATGCGTGATAAAGACTGGTCGAAAACATCTTTAGGTACACCTGACCAGTGGCCTGTTCAGTTAAAGCAACTGACTGCAACTATTCTGAGCACATCTTCACCCATGCTTATCTGCTGGGGAGAAGAATTTATACAATTATACAATACTGCTTTTCGTCCTATTCTGGGCACTAATAAACATCCGGAAGCTTTAGGTATCAGTGCAGAAAGAACTTACTCTGAAATTTGGGAAACTATCGAACCTTTATTTAAGCAAGTAATGCAGGGTGAGCCTGCTCATTTTCAGGATTTCAGATTGGAAATGAATAGAGCTGGGTATCTGGAAGAAGTATTTTTTGATTTTTCTTACAGTCCGATTAAAGATGAGAATGGAGCTATTCAAGGTATTTTAGTCATTTGCAATGAAACTACTGAGAAAGTCAGTTGGCTTAAGCGAATTTCTGAAAGTGAAGAGCTTTTCCGGACAATGGCTGAGCAAAGTAACGTACTTATTGCACTGGGCGACCCTGCCGGAAATACCATCTATTTTAATAAAGCCTGGAGCGACCTGACTGGAAAATCTGCCGATGAATTGCATAATAACGGTTGGGCAAGTACCATTCACCCAGAGGACCTGGCAAAATACAGAACTTCTGCTATGAAGTCTTTTCAATTGAAGGAGCCATTTAAGGATGAATTCAGGATTCTCGGAAAAGAGGGAAAGTATCGCTTGTTCTTAACTCAAAATACCCCACGTTTTGACAAAGATGGGATGTTTCAAGGGTATCTGGGTTCATGTACAGAGATAACAGAACGTGCCGAACATCAGCGGGAACTTGAACGGGCATTTGAGCAATTGCATTTGTCAAAAGAGGCAGCACAATTAGGTACTTTTGATTTAGACCTTGAAGCAGGCACATTAGATTGGGATGAGCGTTGCCGGACTCTTTTTGGTATCAGCCATAAAGACATAGTAACTTATGAAAAGGATTTTGTAACGGGGTTACATCCTGACGACCGTGAGCGAGTATTGGATATCATAGATAAATCGTTTACGAAAGCAATCAGCAATGGCGATTATGATGTAGAATATAGAACAGTTGGGGTTGAAGATGGGACTATCAGGTGGGTGAAGGCAAAGGGCAAAGTCTTCTTTGATATTAGTGATAAGCCTATTCGCTTTATAGGCTCTGTATTAGAAATTACCGAGCAGATGAAAGCAACACAGCAGTTGGCAGAAAGTGAGGCACGCTTTCGCTCTCTGGTTGATGAATCTCCAATAGCCACCTGTCTGTTTGTAGGCAGGGAACTGAAAATTGAGGTGGCCAACGAAAAAATGCTGGCAGTATGGGGTAAAAATACATCAGCAATTGGAAAACCTTTAGCCGAAGCTGTACCTGAATTGATAGGCCAACCTTTTCTGGATATTCTGGATACTATTTTTACTACAGGTGTAGCTTATTCTGGATTAGGTATGCGTGCCGACCTTGAAGTAGATGGACTACTCGGTACTTATTATTTTGATTTTACATATCAGCCTCTTCTCAACGCCAGTGGTGAAGTGTATGCTATCATGGATATGGCTGTAGACGTAACCGAGCAGGTATTAGCACAGCAACGCATTGAAAAAACCCAGCGGGAACTATTAACATCTTTTGAGCAGGCTCCGGTAGCGATTGCTATTATCAATGAAGAAAATCTGACATTCAGAAATTGTAATCCTTTTTATGCCGATTTAGTAGGCAGAAGAAGAGAAGAAATTATTGACAAGCCACTGCTGGATGCCTTGCCTGAACTGAAAGGCCAGGGTTTTGATAATCTTTTAAAAGGTGTAATTAGTACAGGGGTGCCCTATATTGCCAAAGAGGTGTCGGTGAATCTCATACGCGAAAACAAAGAAGAAACTATTTACGTAGATTTGAGCTACCAACCTCGTTATGAAGGAACCAACAAAATTGTAGGAGTACTGGTAGTTGCTACTGATGTAACAGAGCAGGTATTGGCACGCCGGAAAATAGAAGAAAGCGAAACTAAATTACGTACAATTATTTCCTCAGCTCCTGCGGGTATCGGTCTCTACGTAGGACCTGAATTTATTATTGAAAATCCTAATCAGACTTTTATAGATTTGATGGGTAAAGGACCTGATATCGTTGGCAAGGCGCTGAGAGAAGTAATGCCTGAATTGATAAGCGAAAATCAGCCTTTTCTACAGATATTAGAGAATGTATTTGCTACAGGGAAAGAATATCATTCGTCAGGCTCATTGGCTAAGATTATGAAAAATGGCGTGATGACTGATGGATATTATAATATTACTTACACCCCAGTATTCAATGCTGATGGTGAAGTATACGCGATATTAGAAATAGGTGTTGATGTGACAGAACAAATAAAGTCTCAACAAGCATTAGAAAAAGCAGAAGCTGAACTACGTGTAGCTATAGAATTAGCAGGTCTGGTTACCTGGAAACTAAATGTAAAGAATCAAACCTATAGTTATTCTCCACGTTTTATGGAGTGGTTAGGGTTTAATGAAGATACACAAGACCTTATAGCAGCATATAATCCTTTACCCGGCGAATACAAGGAGACAGTTCCTGCACGGGTGACAGAGGCAATTGCTCCAGGAGGTTCAGGTTTTTATGAAAACGAACATCCGATAGTGAATCATAAGACCGGACAAGTACGTTTAATACACGCACAAGCACAAGTATTTTATGATGCTGCGGGTAACCCTGCTTTTTTGAGTGGAATAGCTCAAGATATTACCTTGCAACGAGAAATGCAATTGGCCTTAGAAGAGGAAGTAAAACAAAGAACCAAAGAGTTGGACGCGGCCATTGAAAAATTACAGACTACCGTAGAAGAACTGGCGGAGTCTAATACCAAGTTAATACAATCTAATGCAGAGTTGGCTCAGTTTGCCTACATTGCTTCGCACGATTTACAGGAGCCTCTTCGCAAAATCAGTACTTTTTCTCAATTACTGGAGCGCAGTTTAGGAGCTAATCCCTCTGATGAATCAAAGAATTTTCTGGGTAAAATCAGAAATTCATCCTCACGGATGACAGCCCTTATCCGTGATGTATTGATGTACTCGCAATTAGTAAAAGAAAATGATACTTATCAACCTGTAAATCTGAATCAGATTTTTGAGAATGTACTGGCAGATTATGAACTATTAATTGAGCAAAAAGGAGCAACTATCAATCAGGATGAATTGCCTACTATTGATGCCATTCCGCTTCAGATGAGTCAGCTTTTTGCTAATCTATTGAGCAATGCTCTGAAATTTACGCCAAAAGATGTGAAGCCCGTTATCAGTATTAATACCAGAATGTTAAATGAAGCAGAGGCTCAATCATTCGGTTTATCTGCTAATTATACTTACTACCTTATTAAATTTGCCGATAATGGCATTGGTATTCCACCGGAATATATCGAAAAAGTATTCCATATTTTCCAGCGTCTTCACCGAAAATCAGAATATGAGGGAACTGGCATTGGCTTGGCTATCTGCAAAAAAATTGCCCAGAATCATCACGGGGACATTAGTATTGAAAATAATAGCAATGGTGGTGCTACATTCAATGTAGTTCTACCAGTGAAGCAATTAGTTTAAAGGAAAAACTAATAAAAAAAGCCACATGCATACGGCTTTAGTAAATGTTAGATAAATCTCTCTCCTATCTGAAATACTTCTTCATCTTGTTATTTTTCTTCTTCAAAATCAGTTCTGGTAAAACGCCCGACCATGAAGTTGGAATATCTTTTAAGCCAAAGATATTAGCCACTACTAACGAGGTATTTTTATTGCTATTCGGATAATCAACCAAACCCAGTTTATTGATTTGAGACCCTGTTGCTGCCCATGGCACCTGCATTTCTGACATTGAAACCCCACCGTGCCCTGATGGAATACCGCCGTGGTCAGCAATTAATATAAAGTGCGTATCATTATATAAATTTTCAACCTTTAGTTTGTTCATCAGTTTGCCAATCTCTACATCAGCCTCTTCTATGGCAGTTATATATTGTGGCGAAAGCCACTTATGGTCGTGTCCTGCGTGGTCAATATGCACGGTATATAAGAAAGTCATTGTCGGTTCTTTCTGATTTTTCAACATAAAATCATAAGCTTTCTGATAATTATTGGCATACCCGAAATTGTCTTCAAATGAGACTTCATCCAGATATTTTTTATTGAAAGATTTAATCAGGTTTGCCCAATTATAATAAAAAGCTGTTTTTACATTCGGTACCTGATCTTTCAGTAATTTGAATATAGATGGATAAAAGCCCTCCTGGTCTGCCTCTATTGGTTGTAATTCATGCTTATCTATCGTCCAATTATTATTAACAACACCATGTTCCTCAGGGCCCGCTCCTGACAGGTGGCTGGTCCAGTTTGGCATAGTTACCGATGGCATCACAGGTCGGGTGGTTAGTGATAACGTACCATCCGCTACCAACGCATCAATATTGGGATGCTTAGCTATCTTGTAACCCTCTGCGCCAAAACCATCCAACCCAATGATAAGGACTCTTTGAGCAAAAAGGGTATGTCCTATTAAGCAAATAAACAGTGTAGCCAGACAAATTAATCCAGTAGATTTCATGGCAAAGAAATATATAAGTTGATATTGAAAGCAAATTACTCCCCGGGATGATAACTTCTCTCGGCATTCTTCAAAACATCCTCTTTATAAAACAATATATCTTTAAACTGGCCTTTGGTATACATTTCGGCCTGGTCTTTAAAATGTGGCGATTTCGGATCGCCACTCTCACCACCTGCCAATAGAGATTTAGCTTTTATTTTAGGGCCAAATTCTACAGCACATATAAAACTGTTGCCACTGATACCGTATCTCTTTTTAGTATTTGGATATACCCGACTATTGTATGAGGGCAACATACCCCATAAAGCAGAAGCATAACCCATAGGAATACTCGGCTGAGCATCATCATATCTCCCTTGTAAATCACCGGTTAAGCGCTGAAAACGGTTAATATCGCCCCAAGGCTTCTGCCAGGTACCGTATTTGGTTTTTAAGTCTTTAATAGCTTGTGCGAAAGGTTTTAATAATTGGTCGCCTGTTGCCATAGCCGCAAATTTCTTTGTGCGGGTTACCTGGTCGTCTTCTCCCTCATCGATATAAATCTTTTGTATTTCACCGCCCAGTTTCTGCGCCCACTCAATGGCCATTGTCGTTTCAACAGAGTTTTCTCCGGTGCGATAATCCCATTTTTTTAAGAGTGAAATAGGGTCAATTAATTGGCTATAAAGCGTGTCCTGAGACTTCACATTGGTTTCAAACGATTTTATCAAAGCTGGTATCAATACTTCAAAAGCAGACAGATAAGTATCGTAACCTGCAGCAATTACTTTATCAATCGTAAATCCGCTACCGTTACTTAAAACTCTTGTGGCATTTACTCCCCTGAAATTCTCGCCATCAGGTGCCATGTAAGGTGGGTAATTAGCCTTTTTAGGGCTGCTTTCTCCAGCTACTGTAAAAGGCGTAGAATTACAATTCTGTAACCAACCACTAGCCGGATTGTAGGAATGCACAGATTCGTCAACACTATGTAAGCCTTTCCATTCGGTTGTGCTCACACTACCATCCACAGGTTTCGACCAATTTAATGATTTATCTCTTACTGGGACATAATTGCCATGCCAATAGGCGATATTGCCTTTGTTATCAGCAAATACAGTATTATTAGATGTATTCGCCTTTAAATCCATTACTTTCTTATACTCTTCAAAGCCTTTAGCTTTGGTACGTTTCCAGCTTTGTATCAGGCTTACCATTGAGCGATTATAGGAACGCAGGCTCATCCATTGGCCATTACGCTTGGCTATCACCGGGCCATGATGTGTAAAATAAGTAGTAAACGCCTTGGTTTGAAGTTGTCCGTCTTTAAGATATTTAATGGCAATTTTCTTTTCTGTTACAGGCTTTTGTTGTCTATCATATTCATAATAAAACTTGTTATCTTTCTTGCTGATTTTCTCTGTATATAGGTCTGAAACATCAACCGCACTTGAGGTATGCATCCACCCGCAATAGGGATTAAAGCCCTGATAAACAAAGAATTGCCCCCAGGTAACTGCTCCATAAGCATTCAAACCCTCTTCGCTAACTACCTGAACCTCCGGGCGGAAATAAAACGTTACATGAGGATTGATGTATAAAATAGAATTACCCGATGCCGTTTTGGATGGTGCAATAGCAAAGCCATTAGAACCCGTCTGATTCTCAGGGTCTTTGGGCTCGTCTACATAAGTAACTTTATCGCCTGAATAGAAATTCTTTAGTTCACTGATAGTTGCATCTGCTGTACTGATGGCGCCGATGCTTCCATCAGTCCAAAGTAAGGTATACCAAGGTTTGAAACGGGTAATCATGGCTGGTTTTACTTCGGGATGCTTGTAGAGATAGTAATTAATGCCATCGGCGTAGGCATTCATTAATTTTTTGAGCCAGGGTTCGGATTTGCTATAATCTGCAATGGCTTCGGTAGTATCAATTAGTAAGCGTATCTGTAAATCATCGTACAATTCAGATTCTCCTTTCAATTCTGCCATTCTGCCCAATTTCTCAATATAATTCATTTCCACCCGCTTGAAATCATCTTCGCATTGGGCATATAATAAGCCAAAAACCGCATTGGCATCGGTCTTACCATAAATATGCGGGATTCCCCAATTATCACGGATAATTGTAACCTGTTGGGCTTGTTGTTCGAAACGTTTGATTTCGGCAGGTGAAAACGATTTAGAAACTTTTTGAGCAAATAAGGATAAAGGAAATAAAAGGAAGAATACTAAACGCTTCATATCATTTGTAGTTTGTTTAGATGTATTGCTTCACAAAGTACATAAATAATCTGATTAAGCCAATTGAGATGTCATATTATAGACCAAAAGTGAAGTTTTTGAGAGGTCAACCCCTATCCCTAAATCCCTTTCCTCAACAATGTGGAAAGGGACTTTGACTCCCCTCTCCACATTGTTGGGGAGAGGGGCAAGGGGTGTGGGGTTTCATGCGACAACTTTCCCCATTGCAGGGTCGGTAAAGCTTGCTTTTCCGGTTTCTACATGTCCGGCATAGCGTTTTTCGAAAGTGGTGTTACCTTTCACTTTCACGCTGAAATCGTACCAGTTAAAGCTTTTAGCCAGGTCAATTACTATAGTTGAACTACTACCTGCCGCTATAGTTTTACTATGATTACCTTTTTTATATGATTGGTCGATAATTTCGATACTTACCGGGGTTTGTGTATGCAGGTTTTTTATCTTTACCTCTATATTACCTGTCAATTTCTTAGGACTACCTTTTACACGTTGGTATTCACAGCTGATTTCCAGCATCGGATTCAAGGCGCTACCTTTAAACTCTCTCATATAACCATTAGGCCCATAAGCAATCAGGTGATATTGTTCGTTTTCGAAGTTGTCTAATGCCCATTCATCCGAAAGTTGGTCGCCATTGGCTACGGCATAGTTCCATGTTCTTACGTCTTCCCAACCTGTTTTCTGGTTGTTTTTATCTCGAACGGCATATTTGCCCGGTGCATACACAATGAAAGGTGTTCCTCCTGCCTGAGTACCAAAAATTTCATCAGATGAATGCAAGTTTATCCCAAAACTCTTTTTATCAGCACTCAATTTACCATCTACATAAGACTGGTACGGAATAGCCAACGATTTTCTGATACCCGGCTCTTGCTTAGGCAAAATACCCAAATCTTTACCTGCATTCAATTGCTCAATTTCACTTTCACTCAGCTTCTTAAAGTTTGATGGCAAGCTCTTAAACTTGGCATTGTACACAGTTTTAATGAAGGCTTCTTTCTGAACGAAAGTGGGCAACTTAATTTTTTCACCATTATAAGGCTCAAAACTTGATGTAAGGTCACCACAAATGGCTCTGCGCCACTCACTGATATTGGTTTCTTTGATATTTTTACCAGTCTTATGACTTACGAATTTCTCTAAAAACTGTAAGATAGAGGTATGGTCGAATACTTCTGAACAGACATTCCCACCACGGCTCCAAGGTGAAGCAATTACCAATGGTACCCGAAAACCTAAACCGATTGGGCTTGCACGGGAATCTCTTTCAGGGTTGGCACGTTTACGTTTTAATTCCTGGGCAAGGCTTACCTGTTCTACTCCAGCATCTATGCCTTTAGATACTTTACCTGCATGTGTCTGATGAGGATTCGGTGGGACAAAAGGTGGTACGTGGTCGAAATAACCATCGTTTTCATCATAGCATAAAATAAAGACAGTTTTCTTCCAAACTTCAGGGTTCTTGGTCAGAATATCCATTACTTCTGATAAATACCAGGCGCCATACCAGGGAGCTCCGGGGTGGTCGGAGAAATTTTCTGGAGCCACAATCCATGATACCTGAGGTAATTTTCCAGTATTTACATCTTCACGAAACTGATATAAAACATCTCCTTTAGGTACTTGTACCTGACGTTTCACCCCATTGTCTTCATATTCTAAGGTAGTCAGTTCGTGGTAATGAGGGTCTTTTCTATTATTAGTAAAGGCCTTTTTATGGATGTTTTTATGAAAATCTGATAGTTTTTCAAACTTTTCAGGTATCCATTCTTCTAATTCTTTTTTAGCTCGCACCAGATAAGCTTCTTTCTGAGTAAGGTCTTTTTGTGCTTTTTCGTAGTCTGGTGTTCCTGCTGTTAATGTACTCAATTTAGTTTTGGCTGCTGCTATCTGCTCAGGCAGAAGTTTTTCCATTTTTAGTAAATACTGATAAAATTCCGGGTGGAATTTTACATGATATTGCTCAAACCATTCAATCGGATTATCTGTAAAATTAGCTAACCAGGCATCTTCTTCACCCTCCAGGCCTGTATCAAGACTTATTTCGTTCTGATATATTTTCCATGAAACATTGTTTTCTTCCAGCCTCTCAGGGAAAGTCTTCCAATGTGCCCATCTGTCGTAGTCGACGTCTTCGTTTTTTACATTAGCTTTAGAAGTTTCATTTTGTTCTTCTTTGATGGTTCCTGTCCATAAATACAAGCGATTAGGCGTTGTGCCTGTCAATGAAGAACAGAAATTCTGGTCGCAAACGGTAAAGGCATCGGCCAGGGCATAATAAAACGGAATATCCTCACGGTTATAGTAGCCCATCGTCAAGGGCATTTTTTTGAAATCCTTATTGCCTGATTGTTTTACATCTAACCATTTATTGTATTTCCCCTCGTTACGGGCATCTACCTGATTTTCCCACGAATGTGGCAATGAGCTCATCCAGGTAGCCTTGGTATCTTTTAAATCGAGTCTGAATGGGGCGTATGTTTCTCCGGCAGCATTGGGCTGGAGCCATACCTTATTTTTATTGGGAAGCGAAATTGCTCTTGGGTCATTGAACCCTCGAACACCTTGCAGAGTGCCATAAGAGTGGTCGAACGAACGGTTTTCCTGCATCAGAATCACCACATGCTCGGCATCAAGATAGGTACTTCCCGCTTTAGGGTCAATTGTCAAGGCTTTTTGAATAACCGGAGGTAACATGCCTGCTAAACCTGTGCCGCTGGCTAATATAGATGCTTTCTGAATAAATTCTCTTCTGGTCTCCATAAAGGCTGTCGAAGTATGTAGGGTGTGTATGTATAAAATCTGGCTGTAAATATAAAGTTAATATGCACTTCTGCATCCTGATAGAAGCAATTATTAACAATATCTTTACTTCAATACCTATACTTCTAAAACCAACAGATGGACTATTCTTTCAGAAAATCTAACAATGGCTTAATAAACTGGTCGAAAGCCTCAATATGTGGCAGATGCCCAACCCCGTTAATAGGGACTAATTTACTATTGGCTATTTTGGCTTGGGTTTGTCTGCCGAGCTCAGGATAATTACCCATGGTGGACTGTAATTCCTTAGGAGCACTATCTTTACCAATAGCGGTTCTGTCTCTCTGACCGATAATTAGCAATGTAGGTGCTTTTACTTTTCCAAATTCATAGACTACCGGTTGAGTCATAATCATATCTGAAGTCAAGGCTGAATTCCAGGCGATAATGGGGTAATCCTTGTTTAATGTCCAACCTGCTATCAGTGCCAGCCATTCTTCATACGCAGGTTTCCATTGTCCATCATAATAATTGGTCTGCTGATATTTTTTCAAAGATTCATATGTCTGTTTCAATTCTTTCTGATAAGTTACATCTATGCCAGCATAAGGTACTTTCAGCTTATAATCTTCCAGACCAATGGGGTTTACCAGAATGAACTTCTCAATAATATCCGGATACATTAGTACGAAACGAGTAGCCAGCATTCCTCCCATTGAATGGCCTAATACAGAAACATTTGTAATACCCAGGCCATCTAATATCTGTCTGGTATTTTTGGCTAAATCCTGAAATGAATATTGATAATTTAATGGTTTAGATGATTTGCCAAAGCCTATCTGGTCAGGGATAATTACACGATACCCAGCTTTGGTTAAGGCATCAGCCGTTTGTCGCCAATAGGCTCCGTTAAAGTTTTTCCCGTGCAGTAGCATGATCACTTTTCCATTGGGTTTAACAGGTTTCACATCCATATAAACCATTTGTAATTCCTGTTTCTGGGAATTAATGGTGATAGAACGCACCGGAAAAGGATATTTATAATTTTCTAAATTCAGGTCAAGTGGTTGCACTTGTGCGCAAGTGCTACCTATAGAAAGGATTAATAGAATATTTAAGAGAAGATACGATTTGGCTTTCATAGTTTGGTTCATATTATATTATGAAAGCCTAAAATAATGTGCCAGACCGTTTGGAGAAAGAAACAAAGAGATTGCTTGAATCGAAAAATGACTAATAAAAAGTAAGAAGCTTTAAGACAAAACTAAATTCTAATTTATAGATTTAACCTTAACTATTTGATTTCCATAGTTTTACATTTTTCGGTTTTTATATATCTCAGGCCTCTCTTAGCATCAGATCAAAAATATAAAACTCTCCCACAGCATTTTTGCGTAAGGCGGTGGTGATGACTTTTACCATCATTTCAATAGAGGGAGTAGAATAAAGAACTTTTGACAATTGTAATAGATGTGTATTGAAACGTGTTTTGTCTTTTTGCTCAAACATCGTTTCGTAGATGCAATGATAAGTGATGAGATGATACTTTTCATCCCGTAAATCGTAAACTACAATTGGGTTTGAGGTATTATTGCCAAAGCAGAATAAAAAGACGGGAAAGTCGAATAAACGAAGACCATTCAGGCTATTGATTAAATCGGCATCGAAGAATTCATACCATTGGAAAACACTATTTACACCCTCTTTCTTCATTGCATTCTGCAGATGAAATAATTTAGTAATCATTAAATCGAGTGGAATGGCATCATAGCTAAACTGTTCAATGGGTAGCCATACATCAGTGGCTAAATCAAGGTATTCTAATGATTTCTTGGCTAAATCCAGCTTATAATCAAACAAAGGATAACCAGGCGCAAAATAACCTAAGTAAAAGAAATCAAGTCCTCGCTCCTTCGAAAAGTCCATTTTCAGATACATCAGGTATTTACCCAAACTATGTTTTTTGTACTCAGGGTCGTAGAAACAGGAAATTCCAGCGGAGGTATTTTCGCCTAAATCAAAAAATCCACAGGCTATTAGTTTAGCGCCATCGTACACACAAATCTCCAACGTTTCATAAATATCGTTAGCGCCGTGCCCGAATAATAATTGCTGTAAATTAGGGGCAGTATCAAATGCAACGTGATTTTGATACTTTGCAAAGAGCGTTTCTTTTGACTCATCAATATATGCCTCTCGTATCTGTATTATAAATCTCGAATTAAATTTTAAAAGTTTCTGCTGGGTTTTAGATGGCTCAAAAGTGTTTAAATCAATTCGGAGCCAGATAGCGCTGTAGAGTATCTCTTTAAATTTCAGGAAATTTGTAGTAAAAATAGCTTGCCCCATTCTGAACCAACCATCTTCCAGATGCGCATCTAAATCTTTTGGTTCGAGTGACGAGGGGTAATATAATTCTGCTAACATGGGTAGTATTAATTCTGGCCTTAAGCTACTCATAAAGCCATAAAATTCAAAAAAAAGCAATAAAATACTTACTTATAGTAAAAGTATCTGAAATTTTCCGCCACTCTAAGCAATAGCTCCTGTTTTAAATTAAGATAATACAAAATTAAAGTAGAATAAACAGAATTCTAATAAGTTTTCTATTAATTTGAACATCAAAATTACCTGCCACTCAAAGACCTGATAATCTGAAATTCTGATTACAAGAAAGCTTACTAATTTTTAACACTTATAAACAACAAAAAAATGACTACCGTAAATGTTTATCTCACTTTTGAAGGCAATTGCGAAGAGGCCTTTAACTTTTATAAGTCTGTTTTTGGTGGCGAATTTTCAGGAGTAAACCGATTTAAAGATATGCCTCCGCAAGAAGGGATGGAAGTACCGGAAGAAGATGGTAACAAAATAATGCATATGGCGTTACCAATCAGTGCTGAAACCGCTTTGATGGGTTCGGATGCAGTCGGGGAATGGGCAGGAAAAACTGTTTTTGGTACTAATTTTAGTATCTCCATCAATACAGACACGATAGATAGAGCACAACATTTATACAATGGTCTTTCAGAAGGTGGGCAGGCAACTATGCCATTGATGCCAACATTCTGGAGCCCGGGTTATGGTATGCTTACCGATAAATTCGGGATTAACTGGATGATAAGTCTGGACCATAAGGATTCTTAATAAAATTTTCAAAATAACCATATGCTACTGCCGGAGATTATTCTTCGGCATTTTTTGAGCTTATAACTCAAAGTATCTGGCGCTATCCCAGTTATAATGCTCCTGATAGGGCACATAGCCTAATTGATTAGTAACAAGTTTAGTTTTACCTATTTGTATTTCAGACCTATTCCGATGACTATGCCCATATACCCAATAGTCAGGTTGGTGTTTTAATATAAACTTGTCTAAATCAGTAGCAAAGGCGGAACCTAACCGACTACCTATATGGTCAGAATGAACGCATCGTAACGAAGGCAAATGATGACTGATTACCACTTTTTTTGTATTTTCAGACTGGGGGAGTGAAGAATCTAAAAAGTTCAAAGCCTGCTTATGTAATTCATTATAGTGCTTAACCAGAAAAGTTTTCTTATGATACGAAATCAGACTAAAATCAGGCATGCTTCTTCTGATATAATCTTCATCTAACTGATGTATCTCTGACCAAAGTGTTGTAAAGAAAAAAGAAACATCTTTATAATCTATCGTTTGATTATTGAGTAAAAACACATTACTTACAATCTCTTTCAGCAATGGTTTTTCTAATACACTTATATCCCAGCTTCTGTAAAACTCATGATTACCTGCAATAATAAACACTTGTTCAAACTGCTCTGATAAAGTTTTGAAAAATTGCTTTTCAATTGGGCGAGGGTCGTCATAATATTTTGCGTTAGTAATATCTCCGGCCAATATCAGCACCTCTCCTACTGGTTCAATAGGATTTTGCAACAAATACTCTTTGTTGATTGTCATTTCCAGATGTAAATCTGAGCAGTATTGGATTTTCATAGCTTATATTTCAAAAAATCTAATTTTAATCCGACTTTTTAATTCTGCTCCATCGCTTTCCAGCAATCAAAGTAATAGCCAGAAGTAAGATTGCATTAATAATCTGTATTCCTACCAACATCAAACTACTTATTTTTCCTTTTAAAAAAGCAACCATAGAGCCTATGAGAACAGCGTGCGAAAGAACGCCCAAAATAATCAAAAATACCATTGCGCTATATGTTAACTTATTCTTTCCAAAGCTGGCATATCCTACCCAGACAGATAGTGGCAAAAATATAGTCATAGCGGTTAAAGCACCAGGCTCATAGCCTAAGCCTTTAAGCATAGGTAAAACATGGATTAGGCCATTAATAAAAATAATACTATAAATAGCCAATCCTGCTAAAGGGTAGCTGCGGCTAAGCAACGCTCCCAAAGGAGCAATAACCCAGAATAAAGTAATATTTACAGCCAGATAAAATGCAGGCGGAACTTTGCATTCTCCAATACCCAAGGCGCTTGCAATGGTATCACAAAATTGTTCCGGAAAGGCATGTGTATGCCCATATAAATCTATTCCATATTCTTCAACATTATGTATCAGATAAGCTGTAACACCTAACCATGAAAGCCACGTAATATCTTTCCACTTTGAAATTTGCTGATTGCTGCGAAGTAAGCGGGTTCCGAAGAGAAGCATAAGCATAATGACTGCTCCTACTACCCCTATCCAGGGAAAATTCAGGTCAAACCAATTGTAGTTGTTTGGTTGCATTTTAATTGAGTTTTATCTCCTTGAGCAAATTTAAATGAAGTTTACTGATTATTTAATTAAAGCAATTTCAGTTTCACTCATTTAATCACCTCCAATAAAGATGGTTTGAAAAACTTGTTCTTTAGTTAAATCAATACGCTTTTTGAAATTTAACTGTAAATATCCTTTGCAAAATCAATTATAGAAAAGAAAATTTGAACCATCTTTGTGTATGGAATTTTATTAGATTATTTATTTAAAAAATTAGAAAAAGGATATTCTTATGCGTACAAAAGTAGTCTCTTTGTTTATGGCGTTGATTTTTATGTCGGTTCTATGCGGTTTTGTAATATCTCACTCATCCGATGTAAAGAAACAGGAAATTAAGGTAGAGGGTAAGATTATTTACAACAAGAAAAAACATAGCATCACGATATCATGGCCAGCTTTCGGTTCTTCGGGAAATTATGTAATCACGAGAGGAGGGAGTCGTTTAGCATCAGATTTTGTGTCGGTAGGTTCTACTTCAAAACTGACATTTACAGATAAAAAGCCCAATAAAGACAAGTACGAAAACTATTATAAAATTACTCGTAATGACATAACAATCGTAGTTTCATTAGAGAATCAGATTTTTGGCGATAATGTGTATTTTTACGATAGAAAATATGAAAAAGCAGAAACTGCACGAAACGAAATTAATGCCCACTTTGCTACCACCGGTCTGGCAGGAGCCAATGGTGAGTGGACGGTAAAACGTCAGGCTTATTATTTTAAAGCAAATGTTGATGGACAAACTTACGATTCGGGTGGGTTAGGTTCTGCCTCAGCGGCAGAGGCTAACTCGATAGAACTAGGGTTCTATTCTCATATTGGTGGTTTAGGCAAAACACCTACTTCTGTTAAATTAGGTTCAGTATTTACCAGACCTCATCTTTCTGGTGGAGCCAATGCTACTTGTACATTCTGGCGTTCGATGGAAAATGTGACCGTGATGCGGGATTTTGCCTGGACAGTTTCTCAATCGACCAGTGCACGAAGAATGCAGATTGAAAGCACGTCAAAATACATTTCGGATGTTGGGAGTAATAATTTCTGGGGTAGTGGTGGTTTTATTGCTGACTCCCGTTACACCACAACCAGACCCAATTGGGGTGGTCAACAACAATGGTATACCAGAAATACTGTTTTTCCAGCAGGCTCGGGAACTATGGGAGGTTCGTATAATATGGTCTGGCAAGGTTGCGTCAATGCTCCACAGGCGAATGATGCCAACTCCCCCATTGCTACTACACCAATCATCAGAGAAAAACCTTTTCTTTTTATAGATAAAGATGGCGAATACAAGGTATTTGTTCCTGCATGGAAAAAAGACAGAGTAGGAATTTCGTGGTCAGAGACAGATATGGGTCAAGGCAAAATTCAGGATTTGGTTACTGACTGGTATGTGGCCAAGGAAGGCGACACTGATGTAGAAATCAATAATGCCTTGAAAGCCGGCAAAAATATATTCTTCACGCCTGGTCATTACGCATTGAATGCACCTATTCAGGTGAATAGAAAAGATGCCATATTGCTGGGTGCGGGAATAGCTTCGGTAACACTGGAGCCTACTGAGAAAAATACCTGGGGATGTATCTATGTTGACGATAAGGACGGAATTATTGTTGCCGGACTTCTGATGGATTCGTTCAATAGCACAACTTATCAGATCAGAGTTGGTAACGAAGATGCCAATGCTAACCATTCTGCCGATCCCATTCTGCTTACTGATATCACTTGCAGAGTAGGTGGCGTACAATCAAAGAATATTCAGATACATACTTCTATGCAAATTAACAGCAACTATGTGGTGGGCGACCACTTCTGGTTGTGGCGTGCTGACCATGGCTCGCAACGTGGCGGAAATTTACGTTGGACAAGGGATAGATGTAAAAACGGACTTACAGTGACCGGCGATGATGTGACGCTTTATGGCCTGTTTGCCGAACACTATCAGGAATATGAAGTATTATGGTTAGGAGAAAGAGGCAGAACCTATTTCTTACAAAACGAACCACCCTATGATGCGCCAAATCAGGCAAGCTGGAGTAGTCAGGGGGGTAGAGTTGATGGTTATGCCGCATATAAGGTAGCTAATACGGTAAAAGAGCATCAGGGCATCGGTATGGGTTCTTATGCAGTTCTTACGGGGACAGATGGTAAAGTGAATAAGAGTAATGGTTTTGAAATACCTAATAGCCCGAATGTAAAACTCGAAAAAATGTGTATAACCCGTTTTGCTGGTCCGGGTCAAATCCAGAATGTGATTAATGGCACTGGTGGCAGCACAGCAACTGGCGTAAAACGTGTGGCTTTATACAACAATGGTGAGGGTAAACAACCTTATGACGAAACATTCGAATTGCCTAATCGTGAGTCTTATCCTGCTTATATTGTGATGGAGAAGTAAAAAAGTGAGGATAGAAATCTTTTAAAAGACTCTAAGGATCGATTGGCCCTCAGAGTCTTTTTATTTTTCGAAACTGTAGTTAATACTTGATTTTAACTCATTTCAAAGCACATCATCATTATTTATTCCTTTTTTCTTCGAAACATTTTCTTTTAACTTACCAAAATTCCAGACGATGCCTATCCTGAAATTCCGGGCCTGAAATGAATTTAGATTTTCTGAACGGAAATTGATATCCTTTTGAATGGTTCTTACCGTCACATATTTTGTAATAAATCTGGCTGCGGCAAGGGTAATGGTGATTTTATCCTTAAAAAGTTTATATGATGGGGTAATATTATAAAACCATTGGCTTGATGTATACCCCTGTAAACCAATAGGTGGTTTGAAATTTCCGACGAAAGTAGAAATAGTAAATTTCGGGTTTACCTTAAAATTATTTGAAACTCCGATGAAGCCCGTCAGTCCACTGTTCTGCTGAGCCAAATCAGAACTATTCTTTATATAAGTATAATTCAGATTAGAATTGACAGACATATTCCAGACTTTACTAAAATTAGCTGTGATATTTCCATTCAGACTTATCTGTGATTCTTTTCCAAGATTTTCGTTAGTGGTTGTTGATACGCCCGTTTCTTTATTAAAATTGATTATCTGAATTATCTTATTGTTACTATAGCTGCCCCCTAATGTAAGCCCTGCAAATACCTTTCCTTTGGCAAAGTTATTCTGAAGTGTCAGGTTATGAATCAATTGTGGTCTAAGAGCAGGGTTGCCATAACTAATATTCAGCGTATCATTATTATTAATGAATGGGTTCAGACTATTAATAAACGGGCGTTGTATCCGTTGTCCATAGCTTAAAACCATTTTGTATTCTTTCGTAATCTGTGTTGAGGTCTGAATATTCGGTATCAGATTGGTATAGCTTTGCCTGACAGCTGTTTCAGTACCATTAAAGTTTCCATCTACTTCTGTATGTTCCATCCTGAGACCAATACGAAACGGAAACTTTTTTAGGGCGAAATTATAGCTGCCATATGCACTATATACCTGTTGCAGATAATTGAAGTTGTTGGTATTGGCTGGTAATATCATGTATTCTTCTGTTGGGCTTGTTTTTATTAAACTTTCATAATCAGAAGTTGCATTTCTCAGAATGAACTTTAAGCCCGTTTCTATTTTTTGCTTCCGTTTCATGGGCAGTATATAATCAGTCTGTAGAGTTGTCTGGGTGTTGTGTGCATAATTATTGTTAATAATGTACCTATCAGTTTCAGTATTATCCTGATAACTGTCCAGAAAACGGTCATTCTTTGAATATTCGGTGAAAAGTCTTATTGAAAATTCTTTTTCGGGGATGTCTTTGAATTTTTTGATGAAATCTGAACCAACATTATAATTAGGACTATTGGTATTATTTTGCAGCGTGAGAAAACTGGTGGTAGTAGTAGTAGGAAATATAGTATGGATGCTTGTAGTGGTTGAGAGATTATTGAACCCACCTGTAACTGAACCATATATACTTATTGTTTTGTACTTATCTAAATCGTAGCTGATTTCTGCATTGCCGAAATTCTGAAACAATTGCTGGATAGTAATACCATTTAAAATTCTACTGCTGTAAGTCTGAGAATTAATCGCGTCAGTTCTTGAATCTGCGAAAAATGGTGGGGCCTGGTTGCCCAACAAGCCTATGGCATTATAGAAATAATTAAGCGATACGCCTACCTTGCCTTTTTTTAGATTAAAACTCAAATTACCAAAAGTATTATGAATCGAACTCAAGGTGAGCGATGCATTTCCGTTATAGCCAATGATTTGTTTCTGGGTTACGATGTTAAGGACACCCCCTACTCCTTCTGCATCATATTTTGCTGAAGGGTTGGTTATTACTTCAATTTTTACAATGCTGGCGCCGGGAAAGCTTTTCAAGGCTTGCGAAACATTTTGCGAAAACATACCTGTTTCTCTGCCATTTAGTAAAATTCTAAAGTTCGACTGCCCATTGACAGTTATATTATCGTTCCCATCAACCGAAACAAATGGGGTCTTCCGTAAGATGTCTAAAGCGTTTTCAGTTTTTGTTGAGGGGTCGGCATCGGTATTGAAAATAATTTTATCATCCGTTTGCTCAATCAAAGGTTTTCTTGCAGTTACAGTTACGGCTCCCAGAGATTTTGTTGTTGAAACTAAGAAAATTGTCTGCAGGTCTCTGGATTCATTATTTCTGATAGTCACCGGAATTCTTTTGTCGGCATAGCCAATAAATGTGCAAAGAATGGTGAAAGAACCCGTATCAGTCGGAATAGAAAATTTCCCCGTTTCATCAGTGAAAGTAGCTTTGACAGGCTGGCTAGCATTGTTCTTAAAAAGACTGATAGTGGCAAAAGGCAATGGATTATTGGTGGTACTGTCTCTGAGTATACCGTTGATGGTGGACGTTTGAGAAAAGGCAAATAAGGGTACGGCAAAAAACAAACCTAGTAAAAGGCAATTTAAACTTTTCATAAATTTACTTGTGAGTTAAAAGTTATAGCTTCTTTTTCATTCACAAATATTGATGAAACACCTTAAATCAGGGTATGCAAAAGCTTGTCAAGTTCTTTCAAAGTTGTGCAAGTTGGTGAATTGCTATCAAACCGCCATTTTATACGTGTTTTATAAAGAGTAAAATCTTTTCTGATATTTTGGCTAGTTTAAGGTCTAATGCAATAAATATAATCTTTCAAGCTTCCTTATCATTTTTTATTTTTATATTACAAACATTAGGCGACCAAAACAATAATGTTTTGGCGCAAACTACCCTTACTATTGTCGCTTCTGCACAGCGCAGAATCCTGAAATACTTTCCACCTTTGTATTGTCATTAATAATTAAACTAAACCCTGGCAAGTTTATGGAAAATTTATTCAATGCAACGAATCTTATTCATTTGCTCTTAATCACAATCATTATGTCTGCAGCATCTTCATCTCATGCACAACAAATCAAACCTACTCTTAGTGGCTACGCACCGGCTAATGGTACCAAAGTTTATTATGAAGTATACGGCGAAGGCAAGCCTGTTATTTTACTACACGGCGCCTACTATACCATTGGGTTGAATTGGGAGAGTTAATTCCCGAATTGGCAAAAACGAGAAAAGTAATTGCTTTAGAATTGCAAGGACATGGGCACACTCCCTATTCAGATAGAAAATTATCAAGGGTCACTTTAGCCAGTGATGTGGAGAAAGTAATGGATTACCTGAAAATTGACAGCGCTGATATAGCCGGATATAGTTTTGGAGGTCAGGTAGCCTACCAGTTTGCGATACAAAGTCCTGAACGATTGAGAAAACTGGTGATTATTTCCTCTGTTTATAAAAGTGAAGGCTGGCTACCCGAAATAAACGATGTGTTTAAAATAATGAAGCCAGAACTTTTTGCGGATTCACCGCTACAGGTCGCCTACGATGCAGTAGCACCTGATAAAACGAAATGGAACAAGTTCCTGGAACAAATGATTGCCTCGGCCGGAGAACCATTTAATATGGGTGATGACAATATAGCGAAAATCACTGCACCGGTATTAATCATATCAGGCGACAATGATGGTATGGATAAAGTCGAATTGGCAAAAACCTATCAATTGTTGGGAGGTGGTATTGCTGCCGGTTTTAAACCAATGCCAAAATCACAACTGGCTATTGTTCCCAATCAAGACCATGTTGGCTTGATGACACAGACAAAAACGATATTTGGTTATTTGGATAGTTTTTTACAGTGAGCAACCTAACTAGATTTTGTCCATTCGATTTTTCCAAAAACAAAAAAAGCACTCATTTCTGAGTGCTTTTTGCGGTCCGGACGGGGCTCGAAGCGAAACGTCGCACCGTCCGCAACCCACTGCGTGACAGGCACGTATTCTAACCAATTGAATCAAAATCCCTTAAATGCAAAAAAAGCACTCAATATTGAGTGCTTTTTGCGGTCCGGACGGGGCTCGAAGCGAAACGTCGCACCGTCTGCGACCCACTTCATGACAGGCAGGTATTCTAGCCAACTGAATTACCGAACTAAAAGGACTAAAAACAAAAAAGCACTCAAAATTGAGTGCTTTTTGCGGTCCGGACGGGGCTCGAACCCGCGACCCCCTGCGTGACAGGCAGGTATTCTAACCAACTGAACTACCGAACCGGGTCTCCTAAACGTTGCTGAAACTTTATTTCCCTCATCGTTTGGGACTGCAAAGGTAGGGAGATTATATTTGCGTGTCAAGACCTAAATCAAAAAAAATATGAAAATTTCTAAACCTACCGACAACGAGTACAACACCCAATCACCTCAAAAGAGTTATATTCAGACAGTTACGGCAGAAAATGCACTTCAGGCAATGGCTGAAAATATTTTGATTGTGGATAACTTTTTCAAATCATTGCCTCCGGAAAAGCATTTTTACCGCTATGCTGAAGGAAAATGGACTCCCATTGAAGTTCTGGGGCATATTGTGGATTGTGAAAGAATCCTTGCTTACCGTGCTATGTGTATTGCACGGAACGAAAAACAGTCGTTACCAGGCTTTGATGAAGCCAATTATGTGGCTGCAACCAACTTTAATAAAAAAAGTCTCAGAAACATACTATTGCAATACAAAGCGCAAAGAAAATCCACTATCTTGCTATTCAAATCTTTCAGTCAGCGTGAATTGTCTCGTTTGGGTCTGGCCAATAACTGGCCTACTACAGCCCGTGCCCTGGCATGGATTATTGCCGGACATGAGTTACACCATCTGAATATTCTGAAAGAACGCTATCTGTAAAATCATCAACATGAAGAAAACTTACTTATTTTTTCTCCTGCTGGCAGGATTCCATTCGTTTGCGCAGAAAATAAGTTCAACGGAAAAGCAAATCATTGAAGATATAAAAGCCAACGTTGCCAAGACCGAGAAATTATTAGAGCAGGTGGTCAACATCAATAGTGGTACGCTCAATCATGCTGGAGTAAAACAAGTCGGACAGGTTTTCAGAAAAGAATTTGAGGATATGGGTTTTACTACCGAATGGGTTTCTTTACCTGATTCGCTAAATCGGGCTGGGCATCTGGTGGCTTATCGCAAAGGAAAGAAAGGCAAAAAGTTATTTCTGATAGGTCATTTAGACACGGTCTTTGAGAAATCCATGCCTTTTACGCCTTTCACTCGCCTCAATGATTCTACTGCTACAGGGCAGGGAGTGAACGATATGAAGGGTGGTGATGTGATGATAATTTCTGCATTAAAAGCTTTACATGGACGAAACCTTTTGGACGACACCTCAATTACTGTTTATTTCACTGGTGACGAAGAGAGCTCAGGCAAGCCTACGAGCATCAGTCGGAAAGATTTTATCGACCGTGCGAAAGCATCTGATATTGCTTTGGCTTATGAAACTGCTGTGAACTTTAATATAGCAGCAACCGCCCGCAGAGGTGCCAGTGGTTGGGAACTGACAACTACGGGCAAAACAGGACACTCTTCAGGTCTCTTTAGCCAGAATATGGGTTATGGTGCGATTTATGAAGCGGCCAGAATTCTGGATGAATTCAGAGAAGCGCTGAGTAGTGAGAAATATCTTACTTTTAATCCGGGAGTGATTTCCGGTGGTACAACAGTTAGTTATGATCATGGATTAGATAAAGGTGAAGCGGTTGGGAAAACGAATATTATTGCCCAGAAAGTAATGGTTACTGGTGATTTACGTTTTATTAGTGAAGTTCAGAAAGAAAACGCCAGAACTAAAATGCGTGAGATTGTAGCCAAGCATCTGAATGGTACCAATGCAGAAATAAAATTTATTGACGGAATCCCTGCCATGGAACCAACGCAGGCAAATGCTGATCTATTAAAAGTGCTGAATCAGGTAAGTCTGGATTTGAATATGGGAGAAGTAAGAGCAGGTGACCCGGGTTCACGGGGCGCGGGAGATATATCATACATTGCACAATATGTACCTTGTCTTGATGGGTTGGGCGCTTCGGGCAAAGGTGCACATGCCCCTGGTGAAACCATTAATCTGAAAGAATTTCCAGGCTTAACACAGCGCACAGCTTTATTAATTTATCGATTGACACAATGAGAATAAGAGATTTAACAGCCCATCTTGAAAAATTAGCTCCCCTATCCTATCAGGAATCTTACGATAATGCAGGTTTAATTGTTGGAAACCCAAACGAAATAATTACTGGTGTCTTGGTAAGTCTTGATTCGACTGAGGATGTTGTGGAAGAGGCCATTCAACGTGGTTGTAATCTGATTGTGGCACATCATCCAATTGTGTTTAAGGGTTTAAAGAAAATCACGGGTAAAAACTATGTAGAACGCACCATCATAAAAGCCATCAAAAATGATATAGCTATTTATGCTACCCATACCAATCTGGATAATGTGGTGAATGGGGTTAGTTTCAAAATTGCTCAATTATTAGGTTTGCAACAGGTAAAAATCTTGGCGCCAAAAAGCGACTTGCTGATGAAACTCGTCGTGTTTGTTCCGGTTGAAAGCACAGGACAGCTATTAGATGCCCTCTACGCCGCCGGAGCAGGTGAAATCGGTAATTATAGTCAGTGCAGTTTCAGAGTGGAAGGGAAAGGCACTTTTAAACCTAATTCGCAAGCGAATCCTACCATCGGACAGACGGGAGGGCCGATGGAAGAGGTAGAAGAGAATCGGGTAGAAGTCATTTTTCCGGCTTATCTTAAAAACCCGATTTTAGCAGCCATGCGTAAGGGACATGTATATGAAGAAGTGGCGTATTACCTGACTGCATTGGATAACGAAAATCAGGAAGTGGGCTCGGGAGCGATTGGAGTTCTTCCACAAGAGATGGTTGAAACAGATTTTTTGGCTTATTTGAAACAAAAGATGCAGGTTTCAGTTATTCGACATACAAGCCTACTTGAAAAACCCATCAAAAAAGTAGCCGTATGTGGTGGAGCGGGAAGTTTTCTATTGGGTGATGCCATGCGGTCTGGTGCCGACATCTTTATTACGGCCGATTACAAGTACCACGAGTTTTTTGATGCCGAAAATCGCATTATCATAGCCGATATCGGGCATTATGAAAGCGAGCACTTTACAAAAGAATTATTGAAAGATTATATTTGCAAAAAATTCACTAACTTTGCAGTCCATTTGTCGGAAACACCTACAAATCCGGTGAAATATTATTATTAATCAATGGAGTATTGAGGTAAAATGGCTTGGAGTTCATTGACCTTTTATACCAAAAAACAAAGCTTTAAAATCAAGACGCTCCGCCGTAGCGGTTCATATATTATGGAATTAACAGTTGCACAAAAATTAGAAGCTCTTCTTAATCTTCAATCGATTGATTCTGAATTAGACGAAATTAAAAAGCTACGTGGTGATTTGCCAGACGAAGTACGTGACTTAGAAGATGAGGTGGTTGGCTTTGAAACGCGTATTTCAAAATTTAAAAGAGAAGTAGATACTTTAGATGCTGAAATCAACGGCTATCGTTTGAATAAAAAAGATGCTGAAAAGTTGATTCAGAAGTATAAAGACCAACAAATGAACGTTCGTAACAACCGTGAATACGACGCGATTTCAAAAGAGTTGGAGTTACAGGAACTGGAAATTCAGTTGGCTGACAAACGTATTAAAGAAGCTGATTTCAAAATCAGAAATAAAAATACTGAAATTGCGGATGTAGAATCAGCAATGAATGCCCGTAAAAAAGACCTTGAGGCCAAACGTAAAGAGTTAGATGTATTAGTAGCTGAAAGTCAGGAAGAGGAAAAGGCTTTGGTTGGGAATCGTGACAAAGCAGCAACTAATGTTGAAGAACGTCTGATTAATGCTTACAACCGTATTCGTGGTAATGCAGGTAATGGCTTGGCGGTTGTAATGGTAAGACGCGGTGCTTGCGGTGGATGTTTCAATATTGTTCCTCCACAACGTCAGGCTGATATTAAAGATAAGAAGAAAATCATCGTTTGCGAACACTGTGGCCGTATCCTGGCCGATGTTGATGCAATCGAGATTAGTAGAAGATAATAACTCTTATTGCCATGATAAGCCAAATTTTCAATCAAACGAAGATTTGGCTTTTTTATTTACCAAAACTAAAGTTTAGTGCCTAAGTATCGTCATATTGCTCAATTGCCATTCCTCTCTTTTTGCAGAGTGGCCTTGCTGTTTGCGCTTTCCCTTCCCACTTTTGCATTCGAGGCTGAATTCACTTCTAATCTCCAAAAGGCATATGCCGAGATTTTCAAATTAAGAGTGCAAACGGGCAGAGATTTATTAACCAAAGAGAGTACTAAGAATCCATTCAGAGTTTATGCTGAAAACTATGCTGATATGGTGGAATTGCTTAATTCGGAAGATGAAGATGCTTATGAGCGAATAGTAGATAAGGAAAGTGAACGATTGGATTTGATTGAGAAGACAGATAAAAAATCGCCGTATAATCGTTTTCTGAGAGCAGAATTGAAAATCCATTGGGCATTGCTTAAAATCCGTTTTGGGCATGAAGTAAAAGCTGCCTGGAATATTATTCAGGCATATAGGTTATTAGAAGAGAATCAGAAGCTATTCCCTAAATTCTTACCTAATCTAAAATCAATTGGTTGTTTGCATATTCTGGTGGGTTCTATCCCTGAGAATCAGAAATGGGTTACTAGTTTTTTAGGATTAAAAGGGAATATTCAGCAAGGGCTAAAAGAATTGGAATTGGCCTCTCATGATAAAATATGGGGTCTGGAAACTAGTTTCTGCCAGTTCTTTATTCAGTCTTATATATTGCCATATAATGAGCAGGTCAATGAAGCATTGCTACGGGCGGTAGATCTGCATGAAGATAATTTAAATCTAAATTTTCTAGCAACAGCGATCTCCCTTAAAGGTGGGCGCACTGAACAAGCGGCTTCTTTAATGCGTAAAAACCCTTATAATGCCTCTTATTTGTATTTCCCCGTCTTTGAGTTATATAGAGGTGAAATCAATCTGTTTAAGGGTAATTATTATCAGGCTAGTTTGGCATATCAAACCTATATCCGTAACTTTAAAGGGAAGGCCTTTCTAAAAGACACTTACTACAAATTATTCCTATGCAGTTGGTTGGCAGGAGATGAAAAGAAAGGTTTAACTTATATTCAGAAGATTCCAGTAGTGGGTAGTACAATTGCAGAATCTGATAAGGCTGCACAAAAGTTCTATGAGAATTATACTAAAACGAATACTTTACCTAATAAGTCATTGATTAAAGTCAGGTTAGCTTTTGATGCAGGTTATTATGATAAAGCTTTACATGAAGCTGAGAATTTATCGGAGAATAATTTTACCTCACCTAAAGATAAGGCTGATTTTAATTATAGAATCGCAAGGGTTTATCATAAAACTGAGCAATTGGACAAAGCCATTGCTTATTATGACAGAGCCATTTTATTGACAGATAAAGCAAAAGATCTTCAATGGCATTTTGGGGCAAGTGCAGCTTTACAATTAGGTTATATATATCAAGAGAAAAATCAGCATTTAAAGGCTAAAAGTGAGTTTGAGAAGGCTATTTCTTATAAACGCCATGAGTATAAAACTTCGATAGATAACAAGGCCAGAGCGGCTTTGACTGCTATGGGTTTTTAGTTTTCTCAAAACATTCATAGAATCTTGAAGACGCAATTACTGCGTCTCTACAATTAAGTCTTGTCCAACTTAAAACACCAATTCCATACCCAATTTCTCCTTTAAATCCCAAAGGGCTGGGTTTTTGTTGGCCAGGTATTCAAATTTTTCCTGTGCAGTATAGGGGCGGCGTTCGATTTGGGACTCAACAATTTCTGATGCAATCTGAATAGTGTTGTTTTGTAATTGCTGACGAAGATACACAGCTAAATCCTGCTTCATTTGGGTCAGCAAATCCATTTGTACCTGATTATCTAATCTTAATTTGAGGATATGGCCCTCTACGAGATTAAAATCTCGTTTCAGCATTACCTCTATCGTGGCATTGTTACGAGAATCCGCAAAAGTGTGTAGCTCTCTTTTGAGTTGCTCTAAAGTAAAAGGCTTGTTTGCACTGATATTACTAATAGCAGGTTCGTTAGCCTGATTAGTCTGGCCACCCGAAGAAGGTAATTCTACATCAACATTTGTCGATTTAAACTTTGACGGTGTAAAATTTGGTCTTGACGTTGATATGACCGGTAGCTCATTCTTTACTTGGGTGCTAACTGCCGGAGTAGATGGTGGTATATGAGTAATAGTAGGTGTAACACTCACAGGCTGGCTTACTGTATTCTGTATTACAGGTTGTGGCTGATTAGGCACAGATGCTACATTACTCTTTTTTTTTTCGTCAGCCGTGCTACCTGATAATTCACTTAGATTTAAAACCTGTTGAATCTGTGAAAGTTTCATCAAGCCAATCTCCACATGTAATCGCTGGTTTTTGGCAGATTTATAATTAATATCTAAATGGCTACCAACACTTAACGACGATAAGATATAACCTAAAGGCAATTTGCCTGATTGTTCTAAATAGCGTCTTTGGGTTGATTCAGCTACTTGTAATAGTTTTACGGTTTGCTGGTCTTTACTTACCATCAAGTTTCTGAAATGTTCGTTTAAGCCTACTACAAACTGATGTCCGTCAAAGCCTTTTTCCAAAACATCGTTGTATAATAGCAAAGAACCTGCAATATCGCCACTGTATAGAGAATCTGTCATTCTGAAATAATAATCATAATCCAGAATATGCAGATTATCTAAAACCGACTTATAAGTCAATTCATTGCCTGCCGCAAAGGTTACGTTCAGATCAAACATTGACAAAGCATCGCGTAAACCACCATCAGCTTTCTGAGCAATCAGTTCTAAAGCCTGATAATCAGCCTTGATGTTCTCTTTATCAGCGACATTAGCCAGATGGTCGGCCATGTCTTTTATCTGAATCCGATTGAAATCAAAAATCTGACAACGACTTAGAATAGTAGGCAGAATTTTATGTTTCTCCGTTGTAGCCAGAATAAAAATAGCGTAGCTTGGTGGTTCTTCTAATGTTTTCAGAAAAGCATTAAATGCTGCCTGTGAAAGCATGTGAACCTCATCAATGATATATACTTTGTATTTGCCGTATTGTGGAGGAAAACGAACCTGGTCGGTCAGGTTTCTGATATCTTCTACCGAGTTGTTTGAAGCCGCATCTAATTCATGAATATTGAAAGAGGCATTATTATTAAAACTCTTACAGGATTCACATTCGTTACAAGGCGAAATATCTTCGCCCAGATTCTGACAGTTGATAGTTTTAGCCAAAATTCTGGCACAAGTGGTCTTCCCTACCCCACGTGGCCCACAAAACAAAAACGCCTGAGCCAAATGATTGGTTCTGATAGCATTTTGCAGGGTAGTAGTGATATGAGACTGCCCTACTACGGCATCGAAGGTAATAGGACGATACTTACGCGCTGAAACTACAAACTTTTCCATGGTGCAAGTTACAAAAAAACAAAAGGGCGACCAAAAATGATAGCCCTATTCGCAAGATTTATTTAGCTTTGCCGTGTTAATTTTGTGTTATTAATTCTTGATTTTTCTTTTGCATTATGGATAATAAACTATCTATCAAGGCATTCAACCATGTGGCATTGCAGGTAAGCGATATTGACCGTAGTGCAGATTTTTATGCAAACGTACTTGACCTGCAGGAAATCCAGATTCCGGCTTTTGATTATCCTGTCAGATGGTTTAGTTTGGGTGCTAACCGTGAGCTACATCTCATTGGCAGAAAAGAAAATGGTGCCTCAACAGGCATAAGAGGGAATCATTTCTGTTTAGAAGTAACAGATATTCTGCAAGCCGAAATGTATATAAAGGATTTAGGTATAGATTATATGCCTATTAAACTTCGCCCTGATGGGGTCAAACAATTATTTTTGACTGACCCAGATGGGCATTATATTGAATTGTGTGAGATGTGATTAAAAATTAATTACCGTGCGGCGGCCGCTCATTCACCTAATCACTCAATTTTAAATCTAACTCAATATCGGCTTTATCACCTTCCCTGCCACATCTGTCAAGCGGAACGGACGGCCCTGGAAGAAATAAGTCAGTTTTTCGTGGTCAAAACCTAATAAATGTAAAATAGTCGCCTGTAAATCATGCACATGGGTGCGGTCTTTTACGCCATAATAGCCTAATGGATCGGTTTCTCCCAGACTCATGCCTTTTTTCAAGCCACCGCCCGCCATGAATACTGTAAAGGCATCTAAATGATGGTCACGGCCTTTGAAAGGTAAGGTTTGTCCGTCGCGGTTTTCCTGCATGGGCGTTCTTCCAAATTCTCCGCCCCACACTACAAGGGTTTCATCTAGCAAGCCACGCATTTTCAGGTCTTTTATTAAGCCTGTTACTGCACGGTCGGTTATCTGACAAAGATCTTTAAAGCCACCGTCTAATGATAGTCTTTGATCAGTTCCGTGTGCATCCCAACCCCAATGGAAAAGTTGCACAAATCGCACGCCGTTTTCAACCAATCTTCTAGCTAAAAGGCAATTATTAGCAAATGATGCATCTCCTACTTCTGCCCCATACATATTTCGTACCCACTCAGGTTCTTTGCTGATGTCCATTACTTCCGGTACAGACATCTGCATTCTGAATGCCATTTCGTATTGCGAGATACGGGTTAATATTTCAGGGTCTTGTACCTCTTCGTATTGTTGTCTGTTAATCTCATTAATGGCCTCGATGGTCTGCTTCCGGATATCGCGGCTCATTCCGTGAGGGTCTGATACATATAGCACCGGGTCTGCTCCTGTTCTGCATTGTACGCCTTGATAGATGGATGGTAAGAAGCCATTTCCCCAAACACTTTTCCCTGCATCAGGGCTTCTTCCTCCTGATGCCAATACGATAAAGCCCGGTAGATTCTGATTTTCTGTGCCTAAGCCATACATAGCCCATGAGCCCAGACTTGGACGGCCCAGACGAGGGCTTCCTGTGTGCATCAGTAATTGGGCAGGCGCATGGTTGAACTGGTCGGTATACATAGCTTTCAGGAAGGTCAAATCATCAGCTACTTCAGGCAGATAAGGCATAAAATCTGAAATATAAGCCCCTGATTGCCCACGCTGGCTAAATTGTGCCAATGGCCCCAGCATTTTAGGCACTCCTCTGATAAAGGCAAACTTTTTACCCTCTAAAAACTCTTGTGGACAGTCTCTGCCATCATATTTCTGTAATTCAGGCTTGTAGTCAAATAACTCTAATTGAGAAGGAGCTCCAGCCATGTGTATGTAGATTACCCGTTTTACCTTTGGCGCAAAATGTGGCGTTTTAGGTAAAGTAGGATCAGTCATTGCCTGATTCTCTCCTGATTTATTCGGAAAACACCCACCCATCAAAGAGCTTAAAGCAGCTACTCCTAATCCGGTAGTACAAGTATTCAGAAAATGCCGACGCGTCTGCAACATGTTTTCGGCATGAAGAAATTCTTTAATTAATTTTTCCATGAGGGCTTGAATAGAATCAAGACAAAGATAATAATTCTATTTCACAAACGTATGAATTTCTAACGTATTACAGCCTCATATAAAACTGCAAATAATCTGAATCTTTCGTATTTTTGCAGGATGAAATATGAATTACAAAAAACTGATAACGGTTCTAAAGCCAGAGCCGGTAAAATTACGACCGATCACGGCGAAATATTGACGCCTATTTTTATGCCTGTGGGCACGGCCGGAACCGTAAAAGCTGTTCATCAGAGAGAATTAGAAAACGATATTCATGCCCAGATAATTCTGGGTAATACTTACCATTTATACCTACGCCCGGGCTTGGATATTCTGGAACGCGCAGGTGGTTTACATAAATTTAATGGATGGAATAAGCCTATCCTGACAGATTCAGGTGGATATCAGGTTTTTTCATTAAAGGATATCCGGAAGATTTCGGAAGAGGGTGTAAAATTTCAATCGCATATTGATGGGTCAAGGCATTTGTTTACTCCGGAAAGTGTAATGGATATTCAGCGGGTAATTGGTGCTGACATTATTATGGCATTTGATGAGTGTGCTCCTTACCCTTGCGATTATAGCTATGCCAAAAAATCTATGGAAATGACACATCGTTGGCTAAAACGTTGTTGTGACCGTTTTGATAGTACCGAAGGGCTATATGGCTATTCGCAAACACTCTTCCCAATTGTACAAGGTAGTGTTTATAAAGATTTACGTATTCAATCTGCCGAATTTATTGCCGGACAAAACCGGGATGGCAATGCCATTGGTGGCTTAGCCGTTGGTGAGCCTGCCGAAAAGATGTATGAAACTATCGACTATGTGAATGATATTCTGCCACAAGACAAACCTCGCTATCTGATGGGTGTGGGTACACCTGAGAATATCCTTGAAAGCATAGCTTTAGGCATAGATATGTTTGATTGCGTAATGCCTACTCGCAATGCCCGTAATGGTATGCTTTTTACGACACAAGGCATCATCAATATCAGAAACGAGAAATGGAAGGATGATTATAGTCCGATTGATGAAAACCTAGGCGGATACACGAGTACATTCTATAGCAAAGCTTATTTACGCCACCTCGTAAAATGTGATGAAATATTAGCTGCTCAGGTGGCCAGTGTTCATAATCTTACTTTTTATCTATGGCTGGTAGGTCAGGCTCGTGAGCATATTCTAGCAGGAGATTTTGCTGAATGGAAGAAAGTGATGGTGAAAAAAGTGATGGAGCGGCTGTAATATAACAAAGGATTAATAGGGTTGTTTATTGAGCTCGCCTATAAAATAATCCCGTACTAGTTGATATGGTGTAGAATCTTTGATAAAAACAATTGCGTCGAAAGCATCTCCTATTAATCCTTTACAATTTATTAGTATTGAGGAGCGATAGTTAATCGTTCCAAAGGTCATTGTATGCGATGGTTGGTTTAAAAATTCTTTTGATGAACTATCACAAAGTAAAACTCCATATTTTGCCTTTGCTTGACAACCTATGATGGTACCCAACTTATTTTTATGTTGAGCAATTTTTGATGAACCCGAAAATCCTGCATAAAATCTTCCCTTCTGCACTTCTGTTCCTATACTCATATAATCGGTCTGATATTGTTTACTTAAGTATTCGCCAAAACTCGGAAACTTTCCGAATATCTCTGTATAAATTGTCTTTTTATTGATATGCATATTATGGGCTCTTATGATAACCTGTTTATCTTTTTTGCAGGTTTCTCTTAACCATTCTATATTCTCAAAAATAAATTTATCCCGCATTTTATATTTTAAATCATTATCAGACCAAAATGCCATTGAGTTGGGAAGAGTCTTTAGAACGCGCACCATCACATCCGTCTTCATATTCGTCGAATCTGAATTAACTCTGCTATTTTCAAGGATGCTTAGTAGTTGATTGGCACTGTCAGCAATAGTATTAATATTTATTTTAGCAGAATTAGGTAACTTCCTTAAATTCTTGTTTAATTCTTCTAAAATAGGAACTGCTTTATTTATCCCGTGATTCAGACAATGCTCTTTCAGAAAACTTATAATTTCCTCAGGTTGGTCTATATCGGTTCCAATTACCCATATTTTCTCTTTGAATGGCCTCTGTTTATTAAAATTTCTGATCCAGATATAAAGTGGCATCATATCCCTCTGCCTATACGCTGCATCTCTTGCTCTTATCTTCTTTTTTATCATTATATCGGCCACACTCCTTCTTTCATTTACTACATAGTCGTTAATTTTATAGGAGTCCAGCATTGATATTTCTCCCAGAACAATGCAATTAAAATGATGGAGTTTTACTAGTTGGGTGGCGATAAGATGTTGAAATTCCATTACCTCTTTTGTCCCATGAGTTACTTCCCCTATAGCCACAATTTTCTTGTTTCTGGCTTGCTCATAAATAACCGCTAATTCATTGTGGACATCTTTTTTTATAAGGATACTATCAGAAAGAGTTATAAAGGATTTTTTCGGTATTTTATAAGCAACATTTTGTTGTGCATAACAATACACCGCATTTAGAAAACAAAACAAAACTAAAATGCTACGCATATTTTGAAAGGTTTAATCACAGTGTTACGATATAGTAAAGATAGAAATTACCTAATCTAAACTTATGCGTATAAGAAAAAAAGTAGCCTAAATTTTATGGAATATTCAAAGACCCCGCATCAAACAGAAAAAGAACAATTCCTATGAAAAAAATCTTCTTACTCTGTTTGATTACACAATTGCTGTGGGCACAATCAACCATTATTCAATCAAAAATCGAAAGTGTAACTGTTTTCCTAAATGGCGCACAAGTTACCCGTTCGGCTTATGCCTCTCTACCTATTGGCAAAACTGAATTAGTCTTCAAGGGAATTTCTCCTCAGATTAACAAGCAAAGTATTCAGGTAAAAAGTGAAAGTAAATTTACTATTCTATCTGTAAATCATCAATTGGGCAGTCTTTTAGATAAAGCCATTCAGGAAGAAATTACTAAAATTGAAAATCAGAAACGACAGCTTGAAGACAAGATAAATTTAGAAAGAAACTACCTGCTGCTTTTCAAACGCGAAGAAGAAATGCTACTCAAAAATCAGGTTGTAGGCGGACAACAAGCAGGCATGAAAGTGACCGATTTAAAAGAAAGTGTAGAGTATCAACGCCAACGCATGCAGGAAGTATTGATGAAGAAATTAGAGTATGAAAAGAATATTCAGAGGCTTGAAGATGAGGTAAAAAAACTCAATCAGCAATTGACTGAAATCAACGCTAAAAAAGATGTGCAAATGTCTGAAATAGTTATTAAGGTTTTGGCAAAGGAAACTATCAATAATGCCCCTATCACAATCTCTTACTTTGTAAAAAACGCAGGTTGGACACCTACTTATGATTTCAGAGTTGAGAAACTTAATCAACCTATTAGCCTTGCTTATAAAGCCAATATATTTCAGTATTCTGGTGAAGACTGGAAAGAAGTAAAATTGAGTCTTTCAACGGCAAATCCTTATAAAAGTGGTACTGCGCCTGTACTGCAAAAATGGGTGGTTGGAGAAAAAAATGATTATAGTGATTATTATAACAATATTGTAAAAGGCGAAAATGAAAGCATAAACGCCAACCAATCAGAAGTATGGGGAAGGGTAACAACAAAATCTGACAAATTGGGGATACCAGGTGTCTCAATTACTCTGAAGGGAACAACTCTTGGTATAGCATCTGATGTTAATGGTAATTATAGACTTACTGTTCCACCTACACTATATAATAAACAATCTACATTAGTCTTTTCAGCTATTGGTTACCAAACTATAGAAAAAACTATTACTTCTAGCCGAACTGATGCAGTTCTGGATGAATCTGTTGCTCAATTGAACGAAGTAGTTGTGACAGGTTATGAAATAGGAGGTCTAACTTTGAAAAGCAATAGAGACTATAATAAAAGAACTATCCCGATAGATATTTCAGAAAGAGATGCTCCTACGAGTCAGGTATTTGATATTCTGGTTCCTTATACAATTCCATCTGATGGCAAGGTGTATACAGCAGAAATTAAAGAAGAAAGTATTCCGGCTATTTTTGAACATTTTTGTATTCCTAAAATCGATACTGATGTATTCTTACATGCACATATTATTGGTTGGGAGAAATACAAACTATTACAGGGAGAGGCAAATCTTTTTATCGACAATACTTTTCTGGGTAAATCTAAGCTGAATCTTTTCAATAAAGATACGTTGAGTCTATCATTCGGTCGCGATAAAAATGTAATTATTAGCCGAAATAAGCTTAAAAGCTATCAGAAAAAACAGTTGATTGGCTCTAATAAATCTGAGCAGTTTTCTTATGAAATTGTAGCCCGTAATACCAAAAATGAAGTTATTAATCTGCTTATTGAAGACCAGTTTCCTGTCTCTGAAAATAAAGAGGTGAATGTTGAAGATAAAGAGGCACCCGAAGCTGAAATTAATACCGAGACTGGTAAAATCAAGTGGAAGCTCAATCTGGCTCCTGCCATAGAATATAAGGTTTCTTTAAAATACACAATTAAATCTCCAAAATCTGGCTTTGTTACGGCTGAATGAGATTAGAAATAGACATAAATACAAGGCATCCCTATATTGCCTTAGCTCCAAATCCTCTTATCAATGCTTAGTTATCTTACAATCATTCTGATAAAGACAGTATTAAAAACATTTCTATGCGAAAAGAGACAGGGCAATGCCCTGTCTCTATCATTTTATGCAAATAATACACCCTGATTTTTCTCCAATTTACTTACAAACTTATTCCCTTTAATATAAAAACGATATAATAAATCTGCTCCCTGAGTAATACCAATTCGGGTGGTAGTAACTATCTCAAAATTTTCATCTTTGGGTGGAATGCAATAAAATTCATCTTCATAAACTGGCAAAAAATTGAACTCCGGAGTAATACCCATCGCTTTTACTAATTTAGCCGGGCCGCTACAAAGATTTTTCAATTGAGTGGTATTCCGTCTTTTTTGCATCAATTCTATCCCCTCAACTGGCTCCAGCGCTCGTACTAATACTGCTTCGCCTACTCCTTTATCACCACTGACAATATTGAAACAATGATACATGCCGTAGATAAGATACACATAAGATATACCGGCTCCCTCAAACATGGCGGCATTTCTGGCGCTTTTCTTCCGATAGGCGTGACAGGCTGGGTCGTTACTTAGATAGGCTTCTGTTTCAACGATGATACCTGAGGTGCGTCCTTCAGGGCTTTCATGTACCATTGTACAACCCAGCAGTTTTTTCGATAAGGTTACGGTATCATATTTTTCGTAAAATTCTTTGGGAAGGAAATTCGTCATCTGTACTTTTGAGGAAATATTAAAAATCTACATGTATAACAAAATCTTATGTCTTTTGTTGCTGACGCAAGTTTGCCTCGCCCAGCAGATAAAATCAAAAGACTCTATGACTGTCGCTTCTACTAACTGGAAAACACAGGATATTGGTTACCGTATTCTCTGGAAGAGTTATCATTTTAACCAAAAAGAATTGTTTGAAGGTAACCAGATGATTAATGTTCTGGAAACGCCTCTGAAAAACAGAAAGATAAAATTTCGCTTTGTTGCCGCTGACGAAAAGAAAGCTGATACTACTGCTATAAGGTTGCGATTGCCTACCAGTAAACTGGCTTTGCAAAGCCAGGCTATTGCTGCAGTAAACGCAGGTTTCTTTGATACGAAAAATGGCGGTGCAGTTGACTTCCTAAAAATTGATGGCAAGGTAACGGATTCTACCCGTGTAGTAAATGTACCAAGATTGCCTACTCATGCTATTTCGGCAGTGACCATTCATAAAAATAAAGTAAAGATTATTAAAGGTGAACATAGAAGTGGTTGGGAAAAGGAGTTGAAAGAAGATAATGTATTATTAACAGGTCCTTTGCTTTTACTTGATAACCAGAGACAGACTTTAGAGAAAAACGCTTTTAATGATAATCGTCATCCACGTACCTGTGCCTGTATCACTAACGATAAAAAGCTATTATTGGTTACCGTTGATGGTCGAAGCAGAGAGTCTTATGGTATGAGTCTGCCTGAACTAACCACCCTTGCCAAAGCGCTGAACTGCAAAGATGCCATTAATTTTGATGGTGGTGGTTCAACCACTATGTATATTCAGAACCAACCTGAGAATGGCGTTGTTAATTATCCATCAGACAATAAAATATTTGACCATGCCGGAGAGCGTTCAGTATGCAATATTTTTGTACTTTTGAAAAAGTAATGGCCTGAGCTGCGTTAATTTTTTTCGTTTAGATTATTATTCCCATTGTATTTTGAAGTCTGTCCAATATAAATATCGTCCTGAGTATCTCACTATATCAGAACCCAACAAGTACAAAGCCGAGAATCTGCAATCGGAAGAAATGATTCTGAATTTAGGGCCTCAGCACCCCTCTACTCATGGTGTTTTGCGTCTGGAAGTGGTTACTGATGGTGAGATTGTAGTAGATGTGATTCCACACTTAGGGTATCTGCACCGCTGCTTTGAAAAACATGCCCAAAGCCTGCCCTTTAATCAGACTATCCCTTATGTCGATCGTATGGATTATCTGGGGGCTATGAACTCAGAGCATGCCTGGGTGATGGGAATAGAGAAAATGTTGGGTATTGATAAAGAGATTCCAAAAAGAGTTGAATATATCCGTGTACTAGTAGCTGAGTTGAATCGCATTGCTTCACACTTTATAGCTATCGGTACTTATGCCCTTGATATTGGTGCTTATACCCCATTTCTATGGCTTTTCCGCGATCGTGAGCATATTATGCGTTTGCTGGAATGGACAACCGGAGCGCGTATGTTATATAATTATATCTGGGTTGGTGGGTTGTTTTATGATTTACCAGTAGGTTTTGAAGAGCGTTGTCAATCATTAATTGAATATCTGAAACCTAAATTGGTTGAATTACAGCAACTGGTAATTGAAAACCATATTTTCATTAACCGTACTGCCAATGTTGCCGTGCTTCCGCTACCCGTTGCTATTAACTATGGATGCACCGGACCTGTGCTGCGAGGCTCTGGCTTACGCTGGGATTTACGCAAAGTTGATGGGTATTCGGTATATCCTGAGATTGATTTTGATATACCAATCGGCAAAGGTGAAGCAGGTAAAGTAGGAGATTGCTGGGACAGAAATAATGTGCGTGTATTAGAATGCTTTGAGTCTATCCGAATTATTGAGCAGTGCTTAGAAAAACTGAATAAAGAACACAAACGTACTAAAGAATTTGACCCACAGGCTGTGGTGCCAAAAAAAATACGTCCGCCAAAGATGGATTTTTATACCCGTGCCGAGAGTACAAAGGGGGAGTTGGGTTTCTTTTTCCGAACTGATGGACGTTCGGACGTACCTGTGCGTGTAAAAGCCCGCGCCTGTTCGTTTAATAATCTATCGGTTTTACCTGAAATTGCCCGAGGAGGTATGATTGCTGACTTAATAGCCGCTATCGGTTCTATTGATATTGTTATGGGAGAAGTTGACCGCTAAGACTAGCTTTTATTTTTCTTATTATTACTGCCCCTACTGCTGCCAGAAATTTGGTTTTTGGAACGGTATTCATCAATTTGAGTTCTTCCCAAATATTGGTGTCGCCATCCAGAAAAGCGAAAACTCTTGCAGGTGGATTTTTACGATATAGGGTGGCAAAAATATCTGCCGCAGTATGGCGTTTTTGTTCGAGTACATTTAATAGAACACTGGCATAAAATCTAAAGCGTCCGTTAAACCAATTTTCTTTGGTTTTTGGTGATCCAGTTTTTTCTAAGGAGTCTACTAAACTTTTTAACTTACGTTGTGTATTCTGAAAGGTGTAACCTGTAGCTGCATTTGTATAACCACCAGACGTGCCGATTCTTATTACGTGCTCACTTGGAAATTCTTGCGTTGCTACATCGCTCATGGGTATTATGCCAAATTCTTTTTCTATGGTTTTGTAGTTTGTTAGCTGTAATTGTTCTGCAATGTATTTCTTCAACTCAGTATCATATTCTTCTTTAGGCAATAGCGTTTCACTGAAAAGTGTGTATTCTATTAATGCTGTATGTTCATCTAAAGGCAGGATATAAATAAACCGACAATCACCTTTTTGCTCAATATTGAAGTTCATCATAACAGGCAAAGAAGGATTAAAGCAAGGTTTTTCAGTATGAATTACGTAGCCTTTAAAGTGTTGCAGTAAGTTATGATTGTGTTTGAGGGTAAGGTTTAATTGATAGGTACTATCAAAAACGTATCTTCCTTTGAATTTCAGTCCACTTTGCATTTCTACTATTGCGCCTTCTTTATCCTCATTTATTCTTTCAGTTAAATCTTTTAGCCATTCTACTCCTTGATACTTTTTCAGTTCGTTAATCACAAAATTATAAAAGTCAATTCCTCTCAATAATTTATACTGATAGCCTCCCATATCCAAGTTTTGCGAGTTGCCTTCAACATCAATTAATTGAACTGCATCCCATTTACGAAAGAGAATATCTTCAAAGGGGTTGGGTGTTTTCTCCCAGAAAGCCCAGGTTCGGTCGTTGGTGTTTTTCTCTTTAGGTTCAATTATCAGTATAGACTTTTCATTCAGCCTACTTTTCTTTAAATAGTATGCTAAGGATAGTCCGGCCATACCGCCTCCGCAGATAATGTAGTCGTAATGTTTCATTAAACAAAAACCCCACAATTGCTTGTGAGGTTTATATTTTGATGTAATTAATCTCTAAACATGAACATGTCTTTCGGCATGGTAACTTGAACGAACCAATGGCCCTGACTCTACATACTTCAAGCCTCTTCTTAAACCTTCTTCTTTATACATGGCAAAGGTATCTGGGTGTATAAACTCTATTACCTCGTGGTGCATTTTTGTTGGTTGCAGATATTGACCTAAAGTCAGAATATCTAGACCGTTTTCTGCTAAATCATCCATAGCTTTGAATACCTCGTCTTTGGTTTCTCCCAAACCTAACATAATACCTGATTTAGTACGTTTACCATACTCTTTGGTTCTACGGGTTTGCTCTAAACTACGTGCATATTTGGCTTGAGGACGCACATTGCGGTATAAACGCTCAACGGTCTCCATATTATGCGAAACAACCTCTTGTCCGCCAGAAATCATTCGATAAAGTGCTTCCCAGTTACTTTTTGTATCCGGAATCAAGGTTTCAATAGTCGTCTGTGGAGATTGTGTCTTTACAGCTCTTACCGTCTGATACCAGACTTCAGCACCCTTATCTTTTAATTCATCACGATTTACTGAGGTAATTACGGCATGTTTAACTTGCATTAGCTGAATAGCTTCTGCCACACGGCGAGGTTCATCTGTGTCATATTCATTCGGGCGACCAGTAGCAACTGCGCAGAATGTACAACTACGTGTACAAACATTACCTAAAATCATAAAAGTAGCCGTACCCTCTCCCCAGCATTCGCCCATATTCGGGCAATTACCTGACTGGCAGATGGTGTGCAGCTTATGCTCATCAACTAAACTACGTACTTTTTTGAAATTTTCGCCAATAGGTAGCTTTACCCTCAACCAGTCCGGGCGGCGAGTTCGTTGTTCGGTACTTACAACGGGTGTGTCTATCATGTTTTTAAAAACTAAAGTGGTGGGCTAAAGCCCTAAGGAGTTACAAAAGTATGAGTTTTTCATACTTTGTAAAAACAATTTCTCACAGATTACGACTTAGCTTTCTTTTGTTTTTTATTGCCAAAATAGATAGTCAGATAACCTGCACTATAGAAACGCGAATTGGTAGTCAATTGGTTCGACATAATCTCAGGAGTTTTGCTGAAGAGCTCGGTAGTAATACCAATCTCAAAGCCTGTCAGATTATTTCCAAAAGTATTCATGTCGATATTTGCAGCTAATTTTACATGCACACCGGGGATCACTTTCATTCCAGAAAAGAAATCCTGCCAGATACCTGCTGAGCCCTGAATGCGATTGATTTCCTTATGAATATTCGGGTCAAACTGTACTACGTCTACAGCCCCCCGTCCGTTACGGTCATATTTGATATAATACGGTTTTTGAATTCCTAAAGATGGCCCTGCAGCCGCTATCACACTAATCCCGATGCCATCATCTCCATTTTTCTTAAAAAATACTACTTCTCTCCCATACTCGGGACGAAGTGAGAAGAAATAATTTCTTTTTCCGTAAATATAACGATTGGCAATACTAGTAGGCTCTGATTTCTCTTTTGGGTTCTTGATATTTACTGCTTCAAATGCGATATACTGATGAACAGGATTCCATTTATACGTGCCAATAGCCTTAGAGTGACGCACAACCAAACCACCCAACAAACCAGAATTAGTATTGGTGGTTAATCCATAAGCAAACATCTTGTAATCTTCCTTTTGTTTCTCTGTTTTCTTAGAGCTAGTCTGATTCGCCGGATTGGTCGGAGCAGGAGCTCTGGAAGATTTTCTTTGTGCAAAACTACTCGTAACTACAAGCAAAAGCACCATACTGAGTATACCTATTTTCACGGGCGAAATATTTATAGTCCTCCTATTACCGATATGAATAGCTAAAGATAGATTTTTTTTTATAAATAGCAACATTAAAAATAATTAAATTGTTAGGCAAATGCTAATTTTTTTGGAAATACTTATTTTCAACGTATTTTTGAGAGGTATTATTCAACATAATAGGATAATTTCTTTAAAATTTAATAAAAATGCCTACTTCAAAAATCATCTACCTTGGCGAGCTTCGCACGCAAGCTACTCATTCACAATCTGGTACAGAAATTATTACCGATGCCCCTACTGATAATCATGGCAAAGGTGAGGCTTTCTCTCCTACAGACCTTGCTGCAACCTCATTAGGAAGCTGTGCTATAACTGTAATGGGCATTGCTGCACGTAGAGACGAAATCGATTTTGCAGGTTCAGAGATAGAAGTAACCAAAGTGATGTCGGCAGAATTACCTCGCAGAATCGTAAAAATAGAAGTAAATTTTACGATGCAAACTCCTGAAGAACTGAATGAAGAAGTAAAGCAAAAGTATATACGTATTGCACATACCTGCCCGGTAGCTTTGAGCTTACACCCGGATGTAGTGCAGGTTTTCAATTTCAAATGGCATGTGGTCCAATCGGCTTAACATAAAAAGAGGGAAGTTGGCAGACTTCCCTCTTCGTTTATCAAGCCACCTGGCTTACAATCTCATCAAATCTGATTTCAAAATGCGAAGCATCGTAGGTGCATTCTCCATTCTGAATTAATAGTACCTGCGGCGACTCATGCTCTACGTTAAAGTCTTTTGCAATTTTATTAGAAATATTTCTGAATCTTATCAAATCTAAATAAAACGGTTCGATATTCTTTGCCTTATCTGCATCCCAGGCTCTCTCTATCCTACTTAAAGATGTTGCACTGATAGAACAACTGGTGCTATGTTTAAACACTAAAACGGGGCGTTCAAAAGATTTTTGTTTGATTTCTTCTATTTGTAATTCGTCGTTGATGGTATTCCAATTCATTGTTAGTCTACTTTTAATCTATCTCCTAAACCAAAAGGAATACATAAAAGTTTCGATACCAATATTGATAACAAGCGTAAACTAAGATAGGTAATTACGATAGATAATGCTTAGCTGATAGCGAAGATTAAGGATTCTCAGAGAAATCATCTTAACAATATGCGTATTTCTTAAGAATTTCAGGAATTTAGAAACAATTCCTACATAGTTTGGTACAGAAGATTTATCATTCTGATTGATAGCAATGCTCCAGGTAATACAGAAATATGCCAATGCATTGGTAATGTCCATTAATGAGTGAACAAGCGGATTCTGATTGATAAAATGGAATTCGCTATAGAAGACGTCTTTTATCAGAATAAGGGTTACGCCTGTAAATCCAATCCAATAGCTCTTTCTAGTAACCGGGCGGAAATAGCCTAATACTACCAATACGAATAACTCGAAAGCATATAGTACTGTAATTAAGAAGACTGTATCCGGGATAACTTTTAGTAAAACGAAGCCAAAGAAGAAGAAAACGAATCCGGCAGGAATAGCTAATTTAAGCAAATTTTTGCGCTCCAGGTTATATACGTGTGTTCCCTCTTTCTGAAAAATAATGATATAAACCAGATGCACTATACACGCCAGAGTTATCTGTGTCAACTCACCGTTATTTTTATAATTCAGGTAAATAGAAATATCAGAGAACCCGCCTAAAATACAGGCAAAATACATCAGCTTGTCAACGCCGGTAGTTTCCCATTTACGGGCAAACCCATAATAGACGCCAATCATGGGCATCAACATTGTTGTACCCACAAGCAGAGCTATGCGATGCTCATTTAAGAACGCATAGATATTGAATATTACTAATATTCCTAATAATATAGTAATAACCCTTTGCATGAGTTAGAATAACAATTATATAAGGTTTGGACAATAAAAAACACCGCTATTAACAAGTCCTGATTCTCCTGACAATGATAAGATTTAAAACTTGAATATCAAATAATAAGGGAGGTTTTAATCCGGACGTTTTTAATAGAATGCTTCATGGCTTATATTCTATCAAAACGCGTGCTAAATATATAGCATTAAATTTATTTTTTTCAAAAATATTTAAAAAACTTTTTAAGCGGATGTTCAAAAGTCTTTTTTTTCGCCCACTTATCCATTATTTTACTCCATTTATCGGTTGCGAAAGGTTTTCCTAAATATTGGTACATTTTTTGACAATCTTTATATCCGAAAATAAGTCCCTATTTTCCAGGAAAATTAGCCATTACGATAACCTAAAAATCAATTTTATGAAAGATTTGCCAAAACAAATGTTGTATGTGAACGATGTTTTCAGCAATGCTCGAGACCTCGGACTCATTCAGGTAAAAGCGCAACAAGATGAGGAGTCAAGTCGTAAGATTTCAATAGATGGTAAGTCTTACATCAGCTTTATGTCTAACAATTATCTTGCTTTTGAGAATGACGAAAGAGTGAAAGAAGCAGCTATTGAAGGCATTAGAAAATACGGTATGCAAACTTCCATTTCAAGAATGTATATGTCGTTTGACCACTATCTTGAATTAGAAGACAAGCTGGAAAAGATTTTTGGCTTACCCACATTTCTTGCATCAAGCACCACACTCGGGCACTTTGCCTATCTTCCCGTTATTATTGGCAGAAACGATGCCATCATCATGGATCAGTTTGTTCATGAAAGCGTTCAACTGGCAGTAAGCACATTAAAAGCCGATGGCTACCATGTTGAAATGGTAAAACATAGCCAGATGGACATGTTAGAGAGAAGAATTAAAATGTTGAGCGAAAAGTATGACAATATCTGGTACATGGCTGATAGTGTATACTCCATGCATGGAGACGCAGCTCCGATGAAAGACATCGAAACTTTACTGAATACTTACGATAAATTTAAAGCGTATATAGATGATGCTCATGGTATGAGTTGGATTGGAGAGCATGGTAAAGGTTATGCCTTGCACCATATTCCACGCCATGAAAAAATGTATGTGATTACCTCTTTGAATAAAGGTTTTGGTGCATTTAGTTCAGCTTTGGTTTTCCCGAATAAGCTTACAAAACAGACAGTTTACAACTGTGGAGGTGCTTTAAGATTCTCTGCTCCTACTTTGCATGCTGGTATTACAGCAGCCTCTTGCATTGCAGATATTCACTTGTCAGACGAGATATACGAAAGACAAATGCGATTGAATGAGCTGATAACTGTTTTCAAGCAAAAGTCTAAAGAGTTAGATTTACCGATCATCAATTATGCACATACCCCGCAATTCTTTTTAGGTTTGGGTAGTGTAGAATTATTGATTCGTTTCTCACAATTCCTGATGAGTAAAGATTTCTTATTAAGTCCGTCAACTGTACCTGCTGTACCTGTAAAACACTCAGGCTTCCGAATTTCTTTAAGCCTTTATCAAACTGTGAATGATGTAAAGAACTTACTTGATTTATTAGCAGAATATATAGAGGTGCTAGAGAAAGAGGGCTCATTTAATAAAGAACAAGTGCTGAAAGGATTCAAAATGAGAGATAAACAACGCCATTTGGTTTAATATAGCTTCAATTAATCTAAAATAAACACGAACCTCTGTTGCCAAGGCGATGGAGGTTTTTATTTATTTAGTGATTTAGCGCTTGAGCGCCGCCGCTGCGGTGAGTTAGTGATCAATTGTGAATTAGCGGATGTTGAATTAGTGAATAATTACGAGTTAGTGAATGCGGACGCCGCGCCGTTCACAATTAAACCATTCACGATTAACCAATTCACTCAATCACTCAATAGTTCTTCTTAGTAAATTAATAAAATTGTCTTTCTTTTATCCAATTATTTAGGCGTGTCGTCAATTTTTACCTATCTTTAACAGCACAAACATCACTACGACAAACTATTAAGTATTTTTACTTAACTACTAAAATTACCAGAGATTATTAAATGAGCCTTAATACCGATAATATCCGCCTTGTATTCGGACTAAAATTAAAACAACTGCGAATTGACAAAGGTATGTCACTGACCGACCTGGCGCAAAAATCGGGGCTGTCGATGTCATATATTAATGAAATTGAAAAAGGGAAAAAATATCCCAAATCAGATAAAATTGTGGCGCTGGCCGATGCAATGGGGGTTGATTACGATAGTCTGGTCTCGTTGAAACTCAATAAAAAACTCGAACCGATTTCTGAGCTGCTCGCTTCAAACTTCCTGACTGAGCTTCCCTTTGAAATTTTTGGTATCTCCCCCGCTGACCTCCTCGAATTGCTTTCAGGTGCTCCGACTAAACTCAGTGCTTTTATCAGCACTATTATAGAGATTGGTCGTAACTATAATATGACTGTTGAGCAGTTTTATTTCGCCGTGCTAAGGTCGTATCAGGAAATGCACGATAATTATTTTCCGGAAATTGAAGATAACGTCGACCGTTTTTTAGCAGAACATAAAATTGGCTCTGATCAACAGGTTGATGAGTTTTTCTTATCTAACCTGCTTACCGATAAATACGGATTTACGATTAAGTACTTTGACGAAGAAGATTATCCGCATATTGCTAATATACGATCGGTTTTTTTGCCTAAAACTAATACGCTTCTGATTAATAAACGCATTACTTCAGACCAGCGAGCGTTTACACTAGGACGTGAATTAGGTTTTCTGTATATGAAACTGAAAGACCGTCCCTATACGTCGTCGTGGGTAGAGGTTAAATCGTTTGAAGAAATACTCAATAATTTTAATGCTTCTTACTTTGCAGGGGCAATTCTGATCCGCAGAGAAAAACTGATTGAGAAGTTAGAATATCTCTTTAACCAGACTACCTGGAACGATAAAGTATTGGTTGATATGGCAGAACATTTTCAGGCAACACCTGAAACACTTTACCACCGCATTAGCAATATATTGCCTAAATACTTTGGTATTGATGGTATTTTCTTTCTGCGCTTTGAAGCACCTACTGGAAAGAAAGATTATCACCTGACCAAAGAAATGCACCTGGCCCGACGACACACACCCCACGAAACACAACAGGAGCATTATTGTAGACGTTGGATTTCGTTGAATATTCTGGATGATGTGTCGGATGCACAACTTAAAGGCGAAGTAAAAGAGCCATTGGTAGGTGTACAAATATCCAACTATGTTGACTCCAAAAGCCAGTATTTTGTGATGTCGATGGCACGTCCGCTAAATATCATTTCACATCTGAATATCAGCGTAACGATGGGTTTTGAGATGAATGATGGTTTGAGAACCAAACTCAAATTCTTAGACGACCCAAAGATTGTCACCCGTGACGTAAACCAAACCTGCGAACGCTGTAGCCTATTTGACTGCAAAGAACGTGTTGCGGCTCCGGTTATTCTGCAAAGAAAACGCCAGATAAAGCAGATGAAAGAAGCCTTGAAAGCGATGGAGGGGTGATCAAATAAAAATTTTACTAGCAGCCCTGATAATTTTTTATTGGGGCTTTTTTGGTTATTATTGTCATATTAAATAGTAAAATTTATGCCCCTTGTTAGATGTTCAGCACAAAAGAGTCAAACTCTAGAAGAATTTTATAATGAATTTATTAATGAGGAAACGACTGATTTCGTTTTCGAATCTGTAAAATCTATGCTATCTTTTATTTCAATGGTAAATAAAACTTTTCTGGAAACACCACTATATGGATTAACATCATTTAGTATACTCAATATCTTGCAAGCTGATGACTGGAAAAGCGAATGGTTTATATCTGTCCGTAGCATTGAAAATATTTTTGAATTTGAATATTTAATACCAGAAACGAAAAGTCCATGGAAGAATGCGAATATCAAAGCACAAGCTAACACTATTGAAGAAGCAGGAGATTTGCTAATTATTGCCATGAAAGAGAGTGAGGGTTGGAAAAATAATAAAGAATTAAGGAAGCTCTACAATAACCTAAAAGCCAGAAAAACTGAAAATCCTAAATTTAAACTATGGCTGGAATTTGAGACAGTTGACCCAACTAATTGGGATATTGAAAATGAGTTTTGCAATATACATGTAGATTTAGAAGATGGCAGACATTATGGATTAAATGTCTGGACATACAAGTTTTTGAAAACATCCATTAACGATGATAAAAAATCAGGTAAAAATTTACATGGGTTATACCAGATACCACCGGATTTATTCGTCAAAGAACTTACCAGAGAATGTATTGAAAAAGCGATCGAAGACTTACTTAAAATTGACGACCTGGAAAAGGTTTTAAATCAGGGCATTTATTCTTGGAGAAATGACCTTGCTTAAAACCAATGCTCCCAGCCTCACTTATTCCCAATATCCAAACGATACCTCTCGTCTGGTAAAATTATAAATATATAATTGCTTGTATTTTACTCCCAATCAAAGTTACAAAACCACCTACCAATGATATTAATGCATGCAAACTGTGTATAAAGGCAGTTTTTTAAATAATTACCTTGCTGTAAATTCCTCTTTGTATGAAATACTTATTAACCGATAATTACGCTCCTATAAAAGTCTTATTGGCAGAAGATGATGAAGATGACCAGTTCTTTTTCTCTGATGCCCTTGCCGAACTTCCGTTCCCAACAGAATTGACCATTGCCAGCAATGGGAAAGACGCTGTTGAAAAACTGACACAGGCAGAGAGCAAGCCTGACATTATCTTTTTAGATTTGAATATGCCTAAAATGAATGGGAAAGATTGCTTAAAATTCATTCGTATGGACAAAACCTTTTGTTCTATTCCTTGTATTATTCTGAGCACTTCTTCTGCACATACAGAAATAGAAGAAACCTACCACGCAGGAGCCAACCTGTACATCCTCAAACCTAATGAAGGCAGTAATCTATTGAAAATGGTGAACAAAGCCTTGAAACTGGATTGGAAAGAAAACTTCACTCCCAAAAAGGAATTATACTTTTTATCGGAAAGAACGCTTCAAAGAGCCTGATAAGTTACTGAAATTACTAAATAAGGTAATTTATGATTAAGTATTGGGATGTTTACAAATAGCCCAATATGTCAGTATTACGCGCATATGATTCTTTATTTCTTCAAAATCATACTCTTTCTTAAAAAAACCCTGTACCGTAAACTGCATATACGCCTCATTCACTAATTTCTGACTAGCTGAAGTAGAATAAAACACAAAGGGGATACTCTTTCTACGTAATTCAAGGTTAGTATCTATCTGCCGTTTAAATTCCATACCATTTTGTAAGGGCAGATTTATATCGCATATAATAATAAACGGACTGTCTTTAGTGGTGATAAGATATTGCCAGGCATCAATACAATTCTTAAACCAGATAATGCCATTAGGAAGTTTTAATTCATTTATAACTTCTTCGAGGACATCCTTATCATCGGTATCGTCTTCTATTAATATAATTGGGCGTGCTTTCATAGTTGTGTCGATTTTCTTAGTATAACCACTCAATAAGAAAATAGTTTATAATTATCTTTATTTATTCGGTTCTTTTAGCCCAATTCTGCCGCATAAAGAATTTAGATGAAAAAAGGCTGGCACAGATATTTTGTAATTCATGCTGGAGCTTTCCAAAAAACAGAAATCAATGTATTATTAATTCACAAGCTTTAATTCTAAAATCATGAAAAAAGTATTTTTTATTGCAGCAATGGCGCTTTTGGGGATCAATTCTTATGCACAGGAAGGAGGTTCAAATTCCATCCATCTTGGGGTAAAAGCGGGTTTAAATTACTCAAATATCTACGACTCAAAAAATGATGAGTACGATGCTAATGGGAAATTCGGCTTAGCAGCGGGTGGGTATCTTGCCATTCCGATTGGGAGATTTCTGGGTATTCAGCCTGAAGTAATATACTCGCAAAAGGGTTATAAGCAATCAGGCAGTGTTCTGGGCAGTGGTTACGACTTTACCCGTACATCTCATTATCTTGATGTTCCGCTACTGGTTTCTATTAAGCCTACCAGTGTTTTAACTTTTCAGGTTGGTCCGCAGCTCTCTTATCTGATGAGACAGAAAACGACGATTAATAGCGGCTTGGGAACTGTTGTAGACGAAGACGATTTTGATAATGATAATATCCGCAAAAACACCTTGGGTGCAGTTATCGGGGTCGATTTCAATTTTGATAAAGTTGTTTTTGGCACAAGAGCAGCTTGGGACTTACAAAATAACAATGGCGATGGTACATCAACCAACCCACGTTATAAAAATGTAGTAGTACAAGCTACACTTGGTTTCAGAATTTTTTAAAAGAAGAAATAACTATAAACCCTTGTAGTTGAAAATTGTCGATTACAAGGGTTTGTAAATTTATGTGGCTAAACGTTACTGAATATTCATCAACTCCCCCACTGCTGCACAACAATCCCCAATTGTGTATCTGTCAATGCAAATTCTTTTGCCCCCCATGGGCGAAGTGTAACTTTGCTGAGGTTGGGATGAAGCAAATGCGGGTGCGATGCCGAAACTTTGGCATAAACTTCCTCAATATTATCAGTTACCAATCTTAATTCAGGATTATGTTCTTCTGCCAATAATTTGTCCTGAAAAATATTTATGCTCAAATCACCTTTTGAAACTACGCAAAATGGTCTCCGAGTATTTATCTCATCATATGCTATTCTAAATTCCAGACAATCCACAAAAGTAATTAATGCATCACGTATATCGATGTAAAAAATATTGGGTACCAGTTTGGTAAAATTCATATAAATAATAGATTTACGTTAATTATCTGATTAATTCCTCAAATGTAAATAGAATATAAATACACTATTTTGTTGTCGTTCGAAATTGATTGAAATCAAGAAACAAGAGCTTATTTGTACATAAAATCTTGTACTAAACTAATTTCATTCTCAACAATAGTATGAATCTTCTGCTATACTTTAAAAAAAACGCTAACTTGCATACTAAATTCAGCTTTCTTAATGTTTATAACGAAAACCTATATTCTTTGCCTCATGCTACAACCAATTTTGCTTCAAGTTCCAGACTCAACTTCAACTGCAGCAAATGCCGAATCAATTAATTATTTAAGCTTATTATTGAAAGGTGGTATTGTTGTTTATCCATTATTATTCTTACTGTTTTTGGCCATATTTTTCATCGTAGAGCGCTATCTATTTATCAAGGCTGCCTCTAATATTGATTTTGGCTTCCTGAGAACATTAAAAGACAATATCTTACGCGGCGACTTACGTACAGCCATTACCTTATGTAAAAGCACTAATCTACCTATTTCACGTATATTGGAAAAAGGTATCACACGCATTGGCCGCCCTGTAAAAGACATTGAAAGTGCCATGGAGATTCAATCGAATCTGGAGATTTCCAAAATGGAAAAGAATATGGGTTACTTGGGGCTTATCGCCGGGGTTGCTCCTATTCTCGGTTTCATTGGTACTATTTCGGGTATTATCCGTATTTTCTATGATATTGCCACTACCGGAAACTTTACTATCGAAATCATTGCCAATGGTTTATACGAAAAAATGATTTCATCGTTTACGGGCCTTATCGTAGGGGTAATTGCTTATGCCGGTTATCATGGTATTAATATGCTGATTGATAAGTTTGGTATTCATTTACAAGCAACTGTAATGGATTTTCTTGATACGCTTAATGAGCCGGCAAGATAATTTTTCACCCATCTGATTTCTATACCAATGAAATTAAAAAGACAAAGACGATTTGAAGCTGAAATCTCAACAGCGTCGTTGAACGATATCATGTTTTTCCTGTTGTTGTTTTTCCTGATTATATCTACTTTGGGAAATCCGAATGTAATAAAGTTGCTTTTACCGAAATCATCAAAATCATCGCATGATGTAAGCAAGCAACCTATATCTTTGACGATTACTAAAGATAAAGTTTATTATATTAATAGTACACCTGTGCCGTTCCCTCAATTAGAAGAAAGATTAATAGCAGCCACCGCAAAAATGGAAGAACCAACCGTAGTTTTAAGAGCAGAAAGCTCGCTAACTGTACAGGACCTGGTTGACGCTATGTCTTTGGGAGCTAAGCTCAAAATAAGGATGGTATTGGCTACCGAACTTAACAAACAATAAGCATTAAATTGATACTCATACTGAATAGCCGATAAAAATATCGGCTATTTTTTTTATATCTATCTATTTAAACACGATTCCTTATTAAATTGCAACTTTTCTAAGTTATTAAAATGTTAAAGACAAACTTGCTGTTTTTAATGTCTTGAACTATGCCGCGATGGTGTATCGTTTTAACTGATTTTAAGATTCTGCTGATTCATTTAGACAAAATAATCAGAGTAAATCTTGATCTAAATAATTATTGCATGTTATACTTCAGTCTAATTATTTAATCAGGTCAATCAAAGTTTAGGACAAAATCACAACTATATGATGAATTTTAAAGAACACATATCTAATGAACCAATTTTTGAGGTAATCGCCCGTTCGGCTACTGAACTGGGAGTAGAGGCGTATGTCATTGGTGGATATGTAAGAGACTTGATACTGAACAGACCCAATAAAGATATTGACGTGGTTTGTTTAGGTAGCGGTATCGGGTTAGCAGAAAAAGTAGCCAGCAAATTAGGCGATAATGTACATGTAAGTTTCTTTAAGAACTTTGGCACTGCACAAATCAAATCTGATGATCTGGAGGTAGAATTTGTAGGTGCCAGAAAAGAATCTTACCGATACGAATCACGCAAGCCTTTGGTAGAAGACGGTACACTTGAAGATGACCAGAACAGACGTGACTTTACGATTAATGCCCTAGGTATCTCTTTGAATATCAAAGATTTCGGGCAATTGATTGACCCTTTCGATGGAGTGGCTGATATTCAGAAGAAAATCATCCGTACGCCTTTAAGTCCGGAAATTACCTTTTCTGATGACCCTTTGCGCATGATGCGTGCTATTAGATTTGCTTCGCAATTAGGCTTTGATATTGAAGGTATAACTTTCGATGCCATTTCGGCTATGAAAAATCGTATCAGCATTGTTTCGCAAGAACGTATTACCGAGGAGCTTAATAAGATTGTATTATCGAAAACACCATCGTATGGCTTTAAACTCTTGTTTTATACGGGCTTGCTACAAATCATTTTTCCTGAATTCTGTGAATTGCAGGGAGTTGAAACCCAGGATGGTAAAGGGCATAAAGATAATTTCTATCATACCTTGCAAGTGTTAGATAATGTAGCTCTCAAATCAAACGATTTGTGGTTGCGTTGGGCAGCTATTTTGCACGATATTGCTAAACCCGCTACCAAGCGTTTTCATCCAAAAGTGGGTTGGACATTTCATGGACATGAAGAATTAGGGGCTAAGATGACACCAACCATTTTCAGAAAATTAAAACATCCTTTGGATGCTAAAATGAAGATGGTGAAAAACCTGGTAAGACTGCATTTACGACCCATTGCTTTGGCAAAAGATGGGGTATCAGATTCAGCACTGCGTAGGTTATTATTCGAAGCAGGTGATGATATAGAATATCTGATGATTTTGTGCCGGGCTGATATTACTTCCAAGGATATGAGCAAAGTAAAGCGCTACTTGGGCAACTTCGATAAAGTGGAAGAACTATTGATAGAGTTGGAGGCCAAAGATAAGCTTCGTAATTTCCAACCAGTCATTACCGGAGAAATTATCATGGAAGTGTTTGACTTAAAACCATCCCGCGAAGTAGGTGATATAAAAGTTGCTATCAGGGAGGCTATTCTGGATGGTACTATTCCGAATGACTTTGATACGGCTTACGATTTTATGATTGCCGAAGGAGAGAAATTGAATTTTAAACCAGTAAAAAGTAAAGAATATATAAAGGAATTCATACATTCACTTGAACCCAAATCTTGATTTTTTTATGAATAATGATGAAAACGCTAAGTTTAAAAGAACTTTAGGAGGAATATTAACAGGGATAGGCTTAATACTGTTGCTTTTTGCCTGTGCCGCTTTTATGTCGAGTAATAATAGACTGATGGGATTTGATGTAGAGGGTGCCAGAAAAATTGCACCTGCTATATTAGGTTTTATTCTGATGATATCAGGGATTAGTCTGATTAATAGGGCTTAAGTTTATTAAAGCTGAAATAAACAAAATGCCTTATAAGTTGTATATAAGGCATTTTGTTTATGAAAATGTAAAACTTACTTCTTCAAAATCTCTATTCCAATGTTGCATTGCAGGCATTTCTTCTGGCTGCAGAAATTGTTATATAATTCAATACCTGCCTGTGCATCAAAAGCTGACTTTATTTCCAATCCAAGATTCTTCCACATATCAATGATATGATTACTCTCAGGTGGGAATGATTCCAGAAATGCAATAGCTCTATCCATATATATCTGATTATCCATTTTCTGCGAGTAGCACGCCAACAGAGGGATAACCGTATTAATTAAAAGATTATCTATTGAATCTTTACCCAAGCCCTTACTTTTTCTTTCTATCTTTTTATCAAAATGATAATGTTCCAGCCAATATTCTGATTGTTTAATTTGTAAGGTCATGCGCAAATCCTCAATAGATTCGGTCTGGGTAAACAATGAGAAAAAGCTCTTTTGCAAGGTAATTAGCTTTGCTAACTGAGCAATTCTGATAGTTGGGAAGTTGGCAGGACGAGTACGAAGTAGTTTCCATTCGTGCGAGTCAAGCATTTGGTCTTTTAAAGAAAACTTGGAGGAAAAAAACTCATACTCTTGAATTAATTTCTTAGAATAATCATCGGCTTCTGTCAACAATCCTGATTGTCCGAAAAATATAGCTTCAATTTGCGTCAGATTATCCCGATGCTTCTGTAATACTTTTAAAGGAAGATTCTGAGCTAATCGCAGAAATGCTTCAGAATTTATTTTAAACCCAAAGTTTCTGGCCAATAACTGATAGGTGGTTTCTTCCCAATCTCCCTGGTTCGCCTCCAACAATTCTCCTACAATCTTTGCTTTTTGAATCAGTCTTTTAGTTAAAGCTTTATCTAAAGTTGCAATTCTGGCCAAGTCTGAGACGCTCTTAAACTGTGGTGCACAAGGAATTATATTTTTATTAACAAGTAGTGCCTGATATTTAGTTAATAAATTAATATTAGTTATTGGATTTAACTCTAAAGTTGGAATCTCACTGCCATCTTTTCTTAAGATTGGCTTATCATGCTCCCATACAACATGCAAAATCACATTGTTATAGGCACCATCATACTGGTGATTATGGTTGTTCCAATCTGACGATTTAATATGAATCTCTATATTGCCTGCCCATTCTATTTCTCCAATCTGTATTCTTGCCTGCGAAAAATCAGGGCCTGCGTCGGTATTCAAAATACCAGTTTTCAGAACCTTAATAGATTCATGATTGGTAGTTCGCAGCAAAGATTTGTTAAATTGTTGAAATTGCCAGAGGTAGTGAATAAAAGCTTCTGTCATGTTAATATAAACCTTTGACTAAAATATTATACAATTGCTGAAAGGTACTTTTCCATTTCTTGTTGTACTTTTTGTGCTTCTTTTCTAGCCCTAGCTGCAAAATCTTCTCCACTCGAAGCATAAATAATCGCTCTTGATGAATTGACTAAAAGCCCGCATTGCTTGTTCATACCATAGCGGGATACCTCTTCAAGACTTCCACCCTGTGCTCCTACTCCCGGTACTAATAGAAAATGGTCAGGAACTATTTTACGAATCTCTGCTAGTTTATCGGCTTGGGTAGCTCCTACCACGTACATCATCGATTCACTATTACCCCACTCCTGCGATTTTGTCAATACCTGTTCATATAAAGCTCTTTGCTCACCATCAACCTCCACTTTCAGGTGCTGGAAATCGTTGCTGCCTATGTTAGAGGTCAATGCCAACAATATCACCCACTTTCCATCAAATGCTAAAAAAGGCTGTACCGAGTCGCGACCCATGTAAGGTGCAACCGTTACCGAGTCAAAATCAAAGCAGGAAGAGTTTTTATCAAAAAACGTACGTGCATATAGTTCAGAAGTATTCCCAATATCCCCTCTTTTAGCATCTGCTATGGTAAAACATTCTTTGGGAATATAATCCATCGTTTTTTGCAGGCTCTCCCATCCTTTTACCCCCATAGCCTCATAAAATGCAATATTTGGTTTATAAGCTACAGCATATTGGGCAGTAGCATCTATAATCTGGCGATTGAATTCAAAAATTGGGTCTTCGGTTTGTAAAAGGTGTTGTGGTATTTTTTTTAAATCAGTGTCAAGCCCTACGCACAAGTAAGATTTCTTTTTTAAAATTTGCTCAAAGAGTTGTTGTTTGGTCATACGGTAGAAAAATTTTGACAAATTTCCTTAATTCTGTCGATTTAATAAGAAAGTACCTTGAAATTATTTAATAAATATTACTTTTGCATAAACTATTGCTTAATTGAAAGCATAAACAGTGGCTAACATTGCTACTACCGCGAATTGACATAGTTCTATACGGTAATCTAAAAATCGAATATAAAGAATAATGGAGTTTAGAAAAACATCTATAGAAGGATTAATAGAAGTTCTGCCTCGTATTTTTGGCGATGAAAGAGGATATTTTTTAGAATCTTACCATAAAGAGGCTTTTTCTAATAATGGTATTCCTTTTGAATTCGTACAGGATAATCAATCTTTATCTTCGGCAGGCGTTTTAAGAGGCCTGCATTTTCAGGCGGAGCCCCATGCACAAGGAAAACTGGTAAGAGTAATTATAGGCAAAGCACTTGATGTGGCTGTAGACTTACGCCCGGGCTCCCCTACCTTCGGAAAGCATGAGAAGTTTCTATTAGATGCAAAAACCCAGAATATGGTATATATACCCGCAGGTTTCGCTCATGGATTTTTAGCCTTAGAGCAATGTCTATTTACTTATAAATGTACAAATTTCTACAATAAAGCCTCTGAAGGCGGTATTATCTGGAATGACCCGGACCTTGGTATTGACTGGGGGATTGAAAACCCGAATATTTCTCAAAAAGACCTTGAATTGCCTAAATTTAAGGATATTTTCTAAGAAAAATCCAGGTGGTAGTTTGTCATAAATGATACCAACTTTATCATCTTTCAAATATTTTTTTTTTAAGCTACTGTTATTGAGCGTTTGCTACCGCTTAGTATATTTCTACTGCAAATAGGGTGCTTTGGCACGGTGTTGGTTTACATTTGTAATCAATAGGAAGTTCCTTTGATTGAATCCTGAATTAAGCCACAAAACAACGACAAATCAATGTTTGAAACATTGTTCAAAAAACCTCTATTAGGAAAAAATAGTGCTTTTACCCAACACCCTTTGACAGTCGATGTACACGCTCATATTCTACCCCACTTAGATGATGGAGCGTCTAATGTCGATCAAAGTATTACAATTATACGAGGCTTGCAAGCCCTGGGGTACAAAAAGATTATTGCTACGCCACATGTGATGAGTGGTTTTTATAACAACTCATATGAAGACATTCTTCAATCGCTACATCTTCTGAGAAGTATTTTAAAGAGAAACAACATCAATGTTGAGATAGAAGCCTCGGCAGAGTATTACTTAGAAGATAATTTATTCAGGTCAATCGAACGCGGAGAGATATTATCGTTTGGCAATCAAAAGAAATATCTCCTCTTTGAAGCGTCATTTATTGCCAAACCAGCTTATCTGATTGAATCAGCTCATCGGATTCAACAGGCAGGCTATATTCCGGTATTGGCACATCCTGAGCGCTATATTAGTTTGAATAATATTGATACGCTTACCCGTTTATTATTCAATGGAATTCTTTTTCAAGTGAATATTGGGTCATTAACCGGATATTATTCTAAGCAAGCACAGGAAATGGCAGAAACTCTGGTAAAGAAAAATATGGTGGCATTTTTTGGCACCAACTGCCATAATGAAAGCCAGTTGAAAGGTATAAAAGCAGCCTATGAATTGCCTTATTTCCAATATGCAGCCAAAGAAAACGTATTGAACAACTCATTAATGGAAAGTGAGACACAGTACTGGTCGACTAAGATGTATGCCAGAATTTAATGGTGTAGTAAGTAGTATCTGTCAACTTATTTAAGCACGAATTCGTTTATCCCATATTCGTTTTCGTGCTTTTTTTCAATAAGATTGTCATAACTATCTATAGAAGTGCTACAATCTGTTTCTTAGTAAAAAACCAAAAATTCATCTCTAAACTCTTCTGATAAGTCTTTGACATAAGTATATCTGCCAATCTCGTTTTTGCTTGGAGAAAGAGAAAGATTTAAAGTCGCTTCGAATTTATGGTCATGTTCAAAGTTTTTAGAAAAGACAATTTTTATATCCCTTTTGTATGCCTGAATAGACTCTAAAGGCACCCCAATTTCGTCTTTTAGGAATTCGTTCTCCTTGTTATTAATACATAACATATAACCTTGTATAGCTTTATTATAAAGCTCCGTAAAATAGTTTTCACTAACCTGGATTGTCATTTGTAGGATATTTAATGTCTCATTATTGTATCGAAAATGCTATAGAAGATTATCTTAAATTTTTATGACTCAAGCCAGGCGTTCCGATACCACCCTGTATTATGGTTCTGCAGATGTCAGCACAACATCTTTCCCATCAAAAACAGCATAACTGTCATAAAATATCCAATCGCCGAGGTTAATATAACGGGCTGTTGGAGTGATTTTTTTATCAACTTTGGTATGTCGGTGCCCAAAGATATAATAGTCGTGGTGTTCTTTTGCTTCTATTTCTTTTGAGTAGCCTACCAAAAACTCTTTATCATCGCCCAGATACTGTTCTGGTTCTCTCTTTTTTCGCCAGCTATGCTTACTCCACAGATTGCCCAGGAATAATCCCAGATTTGGGTGCATCACTCTATCGAATAAAAAACGAGGCAGTTTGCCTTCAAAAATTACCTGTAAAAACTTATAGCCGTAATCGCCTTTGCCCAATCCGTCACCATGTCCAATGTAAAACTTCTTATTATTAAATACATAGCTCTTGGGTCTACGTATAGTCGTTACGCCTAATTCTTTTTCGAAATAATCGGTCATCCACATATCTCTATTACCTAAGAAGACAATTATTTCGATTCCTGAATCTGCTAGTTCAGCCAGTTTACCCATAAATCTTACATAACCTTTAGGCACTACTCTTTTGTATTCAAACCAGAAATCAAACAAATCACCTACCAGAAAAATAATTTCGGCATCTTGCTTAATGTCATCCAGCCAGGCTACAATTCTTTTTTCACGATTAAGGCTTTCTGTATGAGAGGGTGCTCCTAAGTGGAAGTCAGAAGCAAAATATATCTTTTTTCCGAGCGATAAGTTTCGATTCAAGCGTATAATTTTGGAGGTCGAAAATCTATAATTCAAATATCTTTGCAAAAGTACATATTTTATCAGGCTTTAGTGAAATTTGATTTGTAAGTTGTTTAGGATTATTCCTTACATTTAAAAATATGTTGTTTTGGCTACGCCTGCATCGAATAATTTAAACCCCGAAAGGAATTCCATAGCGATGCTATGTTTTCATTATTTGATTTGTCTCGCTCAAAACACCCTATTTTTAAAAAAGTAACGAAAATCCTAAACAACTTCTTTGTTAAAAATCTTCTTTCCTTATCTTTACACCAAAATAGCATAGACCAAACTTAAAAACATATATGCCTTCAATGAAACGAGTATTGATAGCCGAAGACAGTTCAGTAATTCAGAACTTAGCCAAGAAAATTTTGGAGTTCCAGAATTTTGAAATCACCGCTGTAAAAAATGGAGAACAAGTAATGCAACTGCTTGAAAAAGAAGACTTTGACATTCTGCTTCTCGACATTAACATGCCTATCATGGATGGTATGGAGTGTATCAAGGCTATTCGTGAGTTGAGCGACAAGAAAAAGGCTAATGTTCCAGCAGTGGCTATCACCGGAAATGCTAAAAACTATTCTGAAGACGATTTCAAAAATGCAGGATTCAACGACGCTTTAATGAAGCCTTTGAATTTTGACAGACTCGTAACAGTGGTAAAAGGTTTAACAGAGTAGCTATCAAGAGTTTTAATTATCCGGTAGTAATCTCCAGAGATTGCTACCGTAATCTTCAGCATGCAAGTAACTTTTCTCGGAACAGGTACCTCGGCGGGTGTTCCCGTACTTACATGTAGATGCGAAGTCTGCAATTCACTCGATTTCAGAGACAAGCGTCTGCGCGTATCTGTTTGGATAGAAGTGAATGGCAAGAGTTTTATCATTGATACCGGCCCCGATCTAAGGCAACAGGCGTTGCGCGAACGAATCTCCCAGCTTGATGCCATTATCTATACCCACGAGCATAAAGACCATACTGCCGGACTTGATGATGTTCGTCCATTTAATTATCTGAACGGTATGCGCCACGTTAATCTCTATGGGCATCCAAGGGTATTAAATCAATTAAAAAGAGAGTTTGCTTACGCTTTTGAGGACATAAAATATCCGGGCGTGCCATTACTCAATCTACAAGAAATTTCAACTGATTTGCAACCTTTTGTAATAGAAGGCGTTGAATTTACACCTATTGAAGTGCTTCATCATCGCTTGCCGGTGTTAGGCTTTCGGGTAGGTGATTTTACTTATATTACTGATGTGAATTACATTTCTGAAGAAGAAATGGAAAAGGTTTACGGAAGTAAAGTATTGGTCTTAGGTGCTTTGCAGCATGAGCCGCATATCTCTCATTTTAATTTAAGTCAGGCTATTGAAGTGGCTCAGAAAATTAATGCTTCTACTACTTATTTTACACATATCAGCCATAAACTAGGCTTACATGCAGAGGTAGAAAAACTACTACCTGCCAATATGCGTTTAGCTTATGACGGCCTGAAAATCAGCCTACCGAACCCTTTATAAAGGTATATTGTTTTTTGAGTATGGCAGAGCAAAACGAGCTTCCCCCAAAATATTATCTCGAATACTTTAATTATCTGTTGGATTTTGTCCAGGAGAAGTATCGTCATATTCTTAATGAAAATGAATGGCGTTTTTTGCGTAAATATTACTGCCTGAGCGAAGATGCTCAATGCTTATTTATTCGTTTCAGCAATCGCAAAGGCTTATTCTTTAAAGTCAACAAATTAGCGTATGCCGAATTAACTGATATTCCTGCATTATTAAATGAGTTGCTCGATAGAGGATTTATAGAGCCTATCCATGCCGAAAAGCATGAAACTTTCAGCAAAGAATTGCTGGGTATTTTTGGCAAAGATGAATTGGTGAATCGTTTTACTAAAATAGTAGCAGCAACTGCAGAAAGTACCCCCAAAGCTGAAAGAATCTCTTACAAAAAACTCAAAAAAGATGAACTGGTAGAAACACTTCTGAAAGCCTTTAGTTTTGAAGAAATTGTAGATGCTATTAAAGATTTAGAGCCTGTTGTTAAAGTATGTTATGAGTTTGAAGTGACTTTTATGAAGTTTCTTTTCTTTGGCAACCGTTATCTGGATATGACAGAGTTTGTGGTACGCGATTTAGGCTTAATACAATACGAAAGCCACGATGATGATAAATTGGTAGCCCGATTTAATACCCGCAAAGATGCTGAAGACAAATGGTTGATTACTGACCAGAATGACCTCTTCTCTCAATTAAAAGATACTGCTTCACCACTCGAAGTCTATGACTGGTTTATGAATTTTACGGATTCAGTTAATGATTTAAGTGAAGTAGCTAAGCCCTCCTACGAGAGGCTTATCCTGAAAGTCGGGACGTATCTTGAAAAGAGTAAACTTTATGATGAAGCATTAAATACTTTCCGCCTTACCGAACAAGTACCATCCAGAGAAAGACAGGTGCGAACACTGCAAAAATTAGGGTATATTGATGAAGCGCTTTCGCTTTGCCAATTAATGATAGAGTTTCCGAAGAATGCTGACGAGCGGTTTTATGCGACTGATTTCATGAATCAGATTAGCAGCAAAAAGCGAGTACATAAAAAGAGTACAACCTCATGGCTACACCAGTCCGAATCCATTACGATTTCAGAAGAGTTCCGGCATCAGGTAGAAATGGGTGTGGCAGATTATTATATCAATCAGGGAAAAATGGCAATTTTTTCTGAAAATCATACGTGGAGGGCTATCTTTGGCTTAATCTTCTGGGATATTGTCTTTGACCCAAGTCTGGTTGCTTTCCACCACCCTTTTCAACGCCGCCCTTCTGATTTATATCTTCCTGATTTTTATGAAAAACGCCAGGATTTAATCATCAGTCATTTAGAGAGTTTTGATAATATCCAGACACTACTGGTATATATGGGCGAGCGATACGAATCAAAATTTGGCATTGCTAATCCTTTTGTGCCTTGGCTTGAAGAGATATGGATAATGGTCAGAAAAGCGGTGGAAGTTATCAATTTTGAATCATTAAAGAAGATTTTGCACGAAATGTCTAAAAATCTGGTAGAAAATTTACGCGGTTTCCCTGACTTATTCATGTGGGATGAGCATAATAACGAATATTGCTTTGTAGAGGTGAAATCACCTACCGATAATCTATCGAATCAACAATTATTCTGGCTACAGTTTTTTAAAGAGGTTGGTGTGAATTCTAAGGTTTTGAGGGTTTATTGGGAGAAGCCTGCGGAAGAAATGAGTGATTTAGTGATTTAGTGATTTAGTGATTAAAATTTTAATCACTCATTAAGCTAAAATATAAGTTTGTGATAATTCAAAACCAGCCGTAATAGTAAGTAAGCTACTAAAGTAATCACTAAATTACTCATTCACTAAATCACTCATTCACTCAATACTTATCTCCACTCCCCCCACCACCAAAATCTCCACCACCGAATTTCATTTTTCCACCTTGTCCTCCTTGATGCGGTAATGCCTGGCTAACCAGGAACGCCTCAAAATCTCGATATTTGCTAGTTTGGGTCTGTTGGTAAGTTAAGCCCCATTTTGGTGTACGCAAAAACCATATTCCCCACACCGAAAAGCCTACCAAAGCTGCACCTCCTAAAGTTAACGCCCATTCTAGTGGCATAACAGAGAAATAGTAGCGATAGGTAAATATCGAAAAACCAAAGGCTGCCAAGCCCACCATTACCATCTTTCTATCCTGATTTTTCAGGCCAAAGAACAAATAGACAAATGGAATAATAACCGTAAATAGATAGAATAATGATGCAAACGAAATTTGCGATGAATCAGTTAGACCGTTTAGAAGCGCATTGCCCTCTCGCACCACCATATAGTTTCCACCCAGATAAAAGGTTATCAGGCTACCTGTTTCAATACATATCTGTGCATCGGTATAATAGCATGAATTATCTTTCTTTTTCCACCAATTGGCAAAAACATAGCTAATGACAGATGCCCCCATAATCACAAAAGGTACAATTAGTTTGCCAATGGGCCATTCAATAGTAAGCGTAAACCAGAAACATATCCATACGACAAAAATGGCAATACCAACAAAAGGATCGCCATATCTTAACAGGAAAGGAATAAAAATAAGTAACGATACAAAGTAATACGAATAAAGAGACAATTTGAAATCGGTAAAGGCAAAGACGGCAGTCAGAAATGAACCAATCGCCACATAAAGAAAAGCATTATCAGTACCGGAGCGATAGAGTTTTCTGGTTCTGATAAAGTACTCTAATAAAAAAACCAAACTAACACCATATATCACGGAAACAACACCTAATCCTATACTTGTTTCTATCAGAGATGAGAGGAGTGTTACTGCCAGAAAACCAAAAGTAGCAGAAATAGCCAAGTTGGTAAAAATAAAAAGTCCGAACTCGATAAAGATATTGGGCTGATAAAACTCTACCGGAAAAAGCTTTTGAGCTTCGACATACTGTTCCTTACTCAACACTTTCTCATCATACCACTCTCTGATAATATCCTGATTATCTATATTATCAACCCATGTTTCGTTATATGCCTTTTTCATTTTTTTAGTCCAATCATTTGTTTGATATTAATCAAGAACACCACAATCCCAACAGCAGAAGCCATAAAATAGAACATATATAAGGTAAAATCAAGCCTCTCTATCCATTCAGCCTGGAAAATCCAGTAGGTAATGGCTATATACCCGTAAATTACGCCCATCAGCATAAAAAGATAGGATTGCGCTCGGCGGGCATACCAGATACTGCCATAGCTTAGAACGGCCATTACTAATAAATAAACCAATTTCATATCAAACTGAAATAATCCTGCCAGGGTTGCTACAAAAGCAATGTTAAAGCCAAAGATGAAGTAGGTAAATGAAAAGTGTTTTTTCCAGTTTTTATATTCACTCAAGCCACCCATGAGTATCAAAACTACACCCAGCACGATGGATATATGAGTAATATCTGCTGTTGAGAAGTTTTTTTGTTGCCAGAGTTTAATAGGGGCAATATTTACCCCAACCCACGAGGCAAATGCTGTAATAGCCATGGAAAGAACCCCTCTGTGGTCGAAGCGATAAGCTAAAAAGAAAAACAGTACTGCGGGTAAAAATGCCGCTAAGCCATAGCGTGTACCAAAAACATTGTATTGGTATTGCAGATAGCCTTCCAGGGTCAGAAACATCACGCAAGCGCCCAGAAGCGCAAAATCATCCAGTTTTTCTGTTTCTATTACCTCATCCCAGGTGAAAGGCTTACGATGTTTGAACGCATAATACAAACAACCTAAGAAAGCGAGTACGATTAAGCCAATCAAAACATTATGACCTATTGAATCGATGTTTTCGTAGATAACTACCCCTAGCCCTGCCCCTAAAAGCGTGATACCTACATACAAAAATGTTCGCAACTCCCAATGCACCGAGAAAGGCTTGGTTTGCTCGTAGGTTGCAATTTTTGCCAATTGTTCTTCGGGAATAATCGCTTTCTCTACCAGAGTTTTCAATAGTTTTTTGTATTCCATAAATAAGTCTGGTTAGTTTCTTTTTTAGTCGGTGAACTTATTGAGTGATTGAGTGAGTTAGCGATTGAGTGAATTAAAAGAATAAAAATCACTAATTCACTCAATCACTAACTCATTCAATTGTTATATATCCTCAATCCTAAATAAATGAAATGGTAATATATAAGGATCGATCTCTATAAAATTGTATTCTCCTTTCCAACTGAAAGAAGCACCTGTAATTAAATCATGTACTCTGTATGTCTCCCAATCGTTTTTATGAATCCTGTATAAAGGCACTTTTACTGTTCCACTTTGTTTATTATAGCCATCCAGATTGACTATACATAAAATTCTATTCCCATCAGGAGCCGTTTTCAGGTATGCCAATAACTGGTCGTTATGCACTTCGCAGAACTCAATATTATTGGTTGAATGAAAAGCTGTATTCTCTTTTCTGATTCGGTTTACCTGGGTAATAATATAAGTCAATTTGTTTCTATGCTCCCAATCCCACCATTTTATTTCATATTTCTCCGAGAATCCATATTCTTCTTTATTCGGGTAAGGTTCATTATATAAATATTCATACGTAGGCCCGAAAATACCATAGTTACTTACCAAGGTGGCAGCCATAAAATAGCGGATTAAAAACAACGGCTCATGACGGCCCTGCAACATGTATGGGTTTATATCATGCGTATTAGGCCAGAAATTCGGTCTGAAATAGTACTTCATCTCACCCTTAGTGAGTTCTTCCATGTACTGGATAATTTCCCATTTATGGGTGCGCCATACATAATAAGTATAGGACTGTGTATAACCCAATTTTGCCAGTTGCTGCATTACTTTAGGCTTCGTAAAAGCTTCAGACAAGAATATCATATCCGGATAATCTTTCTTGGTTTCAGCAATTATCCATTCCCAGAAACCAAATGACTTGGTGTGTGGATTATCTACCCTGATAATTCTTATACCCCACTCTGCCCAAAGGTAAATTATCCTTTTTAATTCCTGCCATAGGTTTTGCCAATCGGCTGTTTCAAAATTAACCGGATAGATATCCTGATATTTCTTAGGAGGATTCTCGGCATATTTAATCGTGCCATCAGGCAGTATTTTAAACCAATTAGGGTGTTTCTTTACCCAAGGATGGTCTGGAGAACATTGGATGGCTAAATCCATAGCTATCTCCATTCCAAAGGTTTTACAGGCTCCAATCAGTTGTTTGAAGTCTTCAACAGTACCTAATTCGGAGTGAATCGTATCATGTCCGCCTTCTTGTGAACCGATTCCATAAGGAACGCCCGGTTCGCCTTCTTCGCAGGTTACTGAGTTATTTTTTCCTTTTCTATGTGTTTTACCAATAGGATGAATGGGTGGCAGGTAGAGCACATCAAAACCCATTTCGGCAATGCGAGGCAAGAGATTTTCAACATCTTTGAAAGTACCATGTTTGCCATATTCTCTGGAGGCTGAGCGTGGGAATATGGAATACCACGATGAGAACCCTGCGGCTTTTCTATCTACATATATCTTTAACTCTTTGTATCTGAAAGCATCCTGCCGTTCCGGGTATTTGGTTGCCCAATCAAGCATTTGCTGGCTCATGGCAATCTGGATAGCCTCGCCATATCTTTCTTCTCCTTTGGAATAAGCCCCCTTCATGGCTCTGGCAGCTTCCTGAATCACCTTTTTATCATCGCCTTTGGCTTTTTTAGCCATATCGTTCAGGAAGAGTTCTCCTTGCATCAACTCCACTTTCAAGTGTTGCCCATCACGTACTTTCGCATCTACTTCGTGCATCCAACTAGCAATATGATCTGCCCATGCCTCAATAGTATAAGTGTAGAATCCTTGTTTCTCTACCGAAAAATGTCCAATCCAGCGGTTGTTATCAAACAACTGCATCAATGTCTCGCTCCATTCCTTATCTGACTCATGTTTGAATAGTAAACGAGCCGACAACTTATCATGACCATCAACGAGAATATCTGCTTCCACAGTAATACTTTCGCCGACTATGGCTTTAATAGCGTATCGTCCACCATCAATTTCAGGAGTTACACGTTCCACTACTGCGCGGGTTTGCCCATTATCCGGGAAAGAAAAATGATTTTTCATACAATTGGAAAACAGCCAAATTGGCTCGTCTGATGCTATTTTACGTTTAAAAACGCTTTTGAGGTTAAAGATTCTGTTCCAAATTTGATGTTTTTTTGCTTCAAAAAAAAGTTTAGCACGAAATTTGAAATTTAAAAAATCATTACTATCAATTACAATAACATGAAAAAGAGTATCATATCCACAATTACAATGCTTTGCGTGCTTAACCTTGCTTTGGCAAATGATGAGTTGAATCCTGATAGAAATGGTGGAAAAACCAGAGGACGTGCGAAAGACAATGGAGATTCGAAAGAAATGCGTGCTAATTTTATTTATGTAAAAGAGAAAAGCGATTTAGAGGGCTTCGGTTTACAACTGGCTTCATTCAGCAGTTTAGATAATGCCAAGTCATTTGCCAGAGGTATAATTAAACAAGGCGATGCTGATAAGAAACAGGTATTTATCTGTAGCAAGAATATAGATGGTAAAACTTTCTATAAGGTCTATTTTGGTATCACTAAAACCGATGATTCGATTCGTGGAAAACAAAAATATTTCCTCGAAAATGGACAGTATGCGTTTGTACGAGAATTTAAGTAATTAACGAAATACACATAAGATCTCATTATCAATGAGTTAGCAGCAGAAAGAAAAAATATCTTTCTGCTGCTTTGTTTTAAGGCTTTTTATTTGCTATTTAAGGCTACGATTGGCACATTATTTGCCCTTCTTTATTGTAAAAACACTGATGGTGGCGTGCTAAAATAATTCACCGCAGTAACCTACCCATAAACGACCATTAAAATGAAATTACGTGCCCCTTTAACTTTAAAAGGAATTTTATTCCTATGCTTTGCGGTGAGCCAGGCGCTTGCTCAAACCTCTACTAACTTTGCTGATGCCCTTAACAAATCCTCGAAAAAGGAGTCAGGAACCAAGAAAGTAAAAATAACCAACTTAGAAACAGACAAATCTGTAGTAGTTTCTATTGCTGATGCAACTAAAGGTAAAAGCAGCAATAAAGTGGCCTATCTATCTGATAAAGTTGATTTTAAGACTGCTAACACCAAAGTAAAAATCCAGGAAGTAGAAGATGATGAAGTAGAAGTACTTTGGGCAACAGCCGAAGTAGCTGCTCACGTGAAAAGTTATGCACCGCTGAAGAAAACCACTAAAGAAAAAGAGATTAAGATTGAAACGACCAAAATTGAGAATTTTGATGTAAACCACGTATATGACCTGAATGGTAAAATGCAGGAGCCAAATGGTTATGGCTTACAATTAGGCGCATTTGGTCAATTAAAAGCAGCAAAGGATTTCGCCAATCAGTTAACTCAAAAGGGAGAAATAGAAAACAATAAAATTTTTATACAAGTAAGTAAAGCAGCCGATAAGGCTATGGTTTATCGGGTTATTTATGGTGTTTATAGTTCAGAGGTAAATGCTAAAAATACACAAAAGCAAATTGAAAATTTAGGTTATCCGGCTTTTGTGAAGGGATTCAATTAAATTTGTCAGGAAACTTTTAAACAGTGATCATTCAAAGATTGAATGATGTGCATCAAAAAAACTCCCCTCAACCGAAGGGAGTTTTTTGTATTTACATGGATTATTAATTATGCAAAGTAATTGCTTACGCTCCCTCAAACTGGCGTAAGAAACGGACATCGTTCTCAAAGAATAAGCGTAAGTCGTTGATACCATAGCGAAGCATTGTGATACGCTCTACACCCATACCAAAAGCAAAGCCTGTATATTCTTCGGGGTCGATACCGCTATTGATTAATACATTTGGGTCAACCATACCTGAACCTGCAATTTCTACCCATCCGCTATGTTTACAGATATTACAACCTGAACCACCACAAATGAAACAGGTCACATCAATCTCAGCACTCGGTTCGGTAAATGGGAAATAACTTGGACGAAGACGAATCTTTGTATCTTTTCCGAACATTTCCTTAGCGAAATGATACAAAGTGTCTTTCAGGTCTTTAAACGACACATTTTTATCAACATATAAACCTTCTATCTGATGAAACTGACAGTGCGCTCTTGCTGAGATAGCCTCGTTGCGATATACCCTACCAATCATAATTGAGCGAATAGGTGGCTTTTTACGCTCCATTAAGCGTACCTGCACGTTAGAAGTATGCGTGCGAAGTAATACATCGTCTTTCTGAACCCCTTTTTTCTCTACGAAGAATGTATCCTGCATCTCACGGGCAGGATGGTTTTCAGCGAAATTAAGGGCTGTGAAATTATACCAGTCTGTTTCAACCTCTGGCCCATCTTCATGACTAAAACCCATACGGGCAAAAACTTCTAATACTCTTTGGCGGGTTAAGGTCAAAGGGTGTACGGTGCCTGCAAAATTAGGGGCAACCGGAAGAGTCAAGTCTAATTTAGAACTATTGGCTGAATCTTCAGAAGAGTTTTCTACATCTTCTGTAAAATCCTTAAATCGTTGTTCCGTAAAATTCTTTAACTTGTTCAACTCCTGCCCTACTGCACGTTTCTGCTCATTAGCAACTGTCTTGAATTGCTCAAACAAGTCATTTAAAATACCTTTACGACTAATGTACTTTAGGCGAAAATTTTCTAAGTCTTCCTTGCTGCCAACTGTAGCAGTGGTTACTTCATCTATTACTTCTTTAATTCTATCTAACACTTTTCTGCCGTTTAATAAAAATTTTTACAAATATATGCATATTGTTAGAATATGGTATACTTTTACATAAGAACTCCTTGTTCTATTATCAGAATTGCCTCAGACATGCCCGCGTAGTTTTACGCAAATCCTTAGGGGTAATTACTGAACTTAGCCTATTATTAACAATATAACCAATTCATTTTCAGTACTTTATATAAAATCTCCTCTTTTCGTTGGGTTGCATAATCTGTTTTAACCGATTATGTTTGAGTCAGGAAACTCTACTAAAAACTCATGAACAGCATTGATTTTATACAGCAAAAAGTAAAAACCGCCTTCGGTCAACTAACGACCAATCAGCAAATCAAGGTACATTATTCAAATAGATGGATAAAAATTCCACTGAAAAATATTGTACGTTTACAGGGTGAGTGCAATTATACCTATGTGTATACTGAAAACAGAGAATACATTGCAGCACGAACGCTAAAAAATTTCGAAAAACTTTTGGGAGAAGATACTTTTCTCAGAGTTCATAAGTCGCATATAGTGAATATGATGTTTGTTAAAGGAGTGGATATTCAGAATAATGCCGGAGAGTTAAGAATTGAAGGAGGAGGGCATCTGGAGGTTTCAAGAAGAAGGTTGAAAAACGTAATAAATAAACTTGTTTTTTTTCATAGTTCTTGAGAGACTTTTCTTGTTGGGTCACGTCTCAATAGAAGCTAAGGAAAAAAACTAACGGTATTATAATTCATAATACTTTTTAGTGGTTAGGTGATGAATAAAGCAACTGCTCCTTGAGTGGTTGCTTTTTGTTTTTGGCAATGCCACAAAATGCCCCTTTGTCATTATGAAATGGAAAAATTTCCCCATTTTGCTTTTAAAGTATCTGTATTGTCTCAAAATTTCTAATGAACTTATATCCTTTCTCAAATGGCATAGAACTTTCCTAATCATTAATAAAGTGTGATTTTGATATATCACCGTTTGATAAAAAAAAGTAAAAAATAGCGTAAAATATGTAGCGAATATTCGCTTTGTAAGTTACCTTTGTTATCACAAATTTTATCAACAGAAAACTATAAAAAGTACTAGAATGAAAACTATAGCTATGCAACCAAAAGGGATTCTGCCCATTCAGGAGGCCGTCGATTTAAGAGATGTATTACGTTTGATTGGCATGAAAGAACTGACAAATAATGTGTTTAGCTTGCCAAACAAAAAAAAGAAAGCAGGTGAAGCTTCTGCCTGATTCTTGTGATTTACAAAATTTTAGTTTTAAACATATAAAAAATCAAAGGGTACAAATCAACAGAATAGCTGATTTGTACCCTTTGATTTTTTATTTTCGATTTCAGGTTGTTGAATTAAGAAAAAATATTCAACAGCCTGAAATCGACACTTGACAATTCTTAATATGCTCTTACCAACTTGCCTTCCATAAAATTCACAAAGGCTTGGTTTACCACACGATTTCCTCCTCTTGTTGGGTAGTTTCCGGTAAAATACCAGTCTCCTACATGATTTGGACAAGCCTTATGCAAGTTTTCTACGGTCTGATACACCATATTCACTTCCGCATTCATACCTTCTGGTGTTACAATTTCAGCGATTTTGTCTGAAATCTCCTGGTCGGTAAACTTGCTATATAGTTGCTTTACAAAGTTCTCGTCATAGGCATTATTGGTCTGCAAGGCCCCCATGCTTTGTGCGTATACTTCCTGCTTCATATAATCAATACCATTTTGCTTCAACAAATCAAGCATTGCTCTGAAAGCTACAAACTCTTTCATCTTCGACATATCTATACCATAGCAGTCAGGATAACGAATCTGTGGTGCTGACGATACAATGATGATTTTCTTAGGACCAAGACGGTCGAGCATTTTCAGGATACTCTTCTCTAACGTTGTACCACGCACAATCGAGTCGTCAATCACTACTACAGTATCAATTCCTTTTCTGATTACCTCATAGGTCATTTCGTACACGTGCGATACCATCTCATCTCTCTCATCATCGTTGGTGATGAAAGTACGTAACTTAACATCTTTAGATACCAGTTTCTCGATTCTTGGTCGGAATGAAAGCACCCGCTTGATTTCATCCTGTGACAGATTACCTTCAGTAATACGTTTCAGTCGCCAGTCGGCCAGATACTCTTCCAGTCCCTCCACCATTCCAAAGAAAGCCATTTCGGCTGTGTTCGGAATATAAGAGAAGACCGTATTCTCTAAATCATAATCTATTTTCTCTAATATCTGTGGAATCAGCAAACGACCTAATTGTTTACGCTCATCGTAGATTTGTGGATCTGAGCCACGCGAGAAGTAGATACGTTCGAAGCTACATGAGCGTTTCTCCAATGGTTTCATTATCTGGAACTCATTATACTCGCCATGCTTATCAATAATCAGGGCATTGCCCGGTTGAATCTCTTTTATCTCTTCATAGTTCGCATTGAAAGCGGCTTTAATTGCCGGCTTTTCAGACGCTACAACCACTACTTCGTCATTAGCCCAATAATAAGCCGGACGAATACCGGCAGGGTCTCTCACGACAAACGACGAGCCAAAACCTGTGATACCTGCCATGGCATAGCCACCATCAAAATCACGACAGGCTCTGTATAATACCCTTGGCAAATCCATATTATCTTCAATAATATCAGAAAGCGCCGGATTCTCGTAAATGCCTTTGAAACGGTCGAATACTCTTTGGTTTTCTTCATCCAGGAAGTGACCGATTTTCTCCATTACCGTTACTGTATCACCTTTATCTTTTGGGTGTTGTCCCAACTTTACCAATTTCTTAAAAAGCTCTTCGGCATTGGTCATATTGAAGTTACCGGCCATCAACATATTTCTACTGCGCCAGTTACTTTGACGAAGCATCGGGTGACAGTTTTCAATCTCATTTTTACCATGCGTACCATAACGAAGATGTCCTAACCAGACTTCACCTGAATAAGCCACATTTTCCTGCAACCATTTCGCATCTTTAAGCTTATCCGGATTGTTTCGCATAACCTCACGATACTTCTCATTGATCTTATTGAAAATATCGTTAATCGGGCGATTCTCAACCGAGCGATAGCGACTGATATATCGGCTACCCGGTGGCACGTCTAGTTTCACATTACCTACACCAGCCCCGTCCTGACCACGGTTTGACTGTTTTTCCATTAAAACATACAGCCGCTTAATGCCATAAAGGGGCGTGCCGTATTTATCAATATAGTATTGGAGGGGTTTACGAAGACGAACAAGGGCAATGCCACATTCGTGTTTTATTTCGTCGCTCATTATGGAGTATTGGAGATTGTGTTGTACAAATCTCTTAAGAATAAGTCTTCTGAACAAAGAATTTCCTACAAATTTTAGAAAATACTTTTGTTAACTTCTGATTATCAAATTCTTAAAAAACCTGCTTTGCTTTAATAAACAATTAACGTAAAAAACTGTTCTAAACGATATATTCGTTTATGAAATTATAACGCAATTTTACGGCAATAAATTCATCTTTCAAAAATCGAACCTGATTAAAATAGTTGAGTCTATTATTTAAAATTCTACAAGAACAACATCAGAAATATTAAATAATCTGTGTAGCTACATTTATTTAAAAGATTATTCGGTCATTCTTCTTAAAATCCAATCATAATTAAGATTTTAATTATTTTTTATATGTTTATTACAAAATAATAACAGTATAAAATTCTATCTAATTAGAAAGTACGTTATAAAAAAAATACAAATCAACTTAACATTTAAACAAAGAAGTCGCCAATTTAATAAAATATAAAATTGGCGACTTCTGATATTTTAAACTCTCTCTTTACAAACTCATTAAATCCTTAAATTTAATAGCTTGACGACGAGAAATTTCTATTTTTTCAGGGTTTGATGTTTTTTCGGCGTGTTTTAATGTCACCAACAAACCACCTGAAAACCAGGGTTCTATTTTATCAATCCAGGCCAGATTAATGATATGCTTACGGTTAGCTCTGAAATAGATTTTAGGGTCAAGGCGTTCTTCCAGGCTATTTAATGATTTCAGAATCATAGGCTTCTGGTCATCAAAATGCAGACGAACATAATTACCCATCGATTCAAATAAGCGCACTTTACCTAGTTTTACGAACCAGCACTTTTCACCGTCTTTCACAAATACCTGATCGCTTTCGCCTAATAGTTTAACCCCTTCCTTACGTTCTATTTCATGCAATTGCTCTTCTTCTACACGTTGAATCGCCTCTGCCAAACGTTGTGTATCTATCGGTTTTAATAAGTAGTCAAGAGCATTAAATTCAAAAGCCTTAAGTGCGTATTCGTCATAAGCAGTTGTAAAGATTACTTCCGGTACTTTTCCCTCGATGGCTTCCAGCAATTCAAAACCGTTTTTACCCGGCATCTGAATATCCAGAAACAACAAATCAGGCTGTAATTCATCTATCTGGTTGAGAGCTTCCTCTGCATTGGCGGCCTCTCCTACTATATTAATCTTAGGAAAGTTTTCTAACAAACGACGCAATTCATTACGTGCTAAACGTTCATCATCTATAATAAGTGCTTTCATCGTAAATTTTGACCGGGTCGCCGGTGCGATGAGTATTTAATTGGTGAATAAAATTAGCTGGCTGTTACAACAGGCGTAGTACTTTTGGTATCTGAACTCACAGTACGAATCTCGGCACTGCTTAATGGAATCATGATTTCGGCACAAACTGTCAGGCTATCTTCCTGATAGATTTTAAATGAGGCATCACTTCCATAAAGCAAATCTAAGCGTTGAGCCGTATTTTTCAAACCAAATCCACCTGATTCAGATTTCGACTCAGTACCTTGCAATTGTCCTGTATTTCGTATTTTAATATATAACTTATGATCTGCTATACTCGTATTGATTTCTACGAATCCCCAGTTGATAGCTTTCTGTACTCCATGCTTGATAGCATTTTCTACCAATGTCTGTAGCATCATAGGCGGCACCTGAATATTCTGGGTTTCGGGAGCAATATCCCATTTCATTTGCAGACGCTCCTCATAACGCACTTTTTCCAGAGCCAGATAGTCTTCTATCGTACGTAGTTCTTCTTTCAAGGCTACAGTCTTGCGTCTATCCGCCAGAAGGGAACTTCTTAATATATTAGATAATTGGGTGATGCCTTGCTGGGCTCTTGTGGGGTCTTCGAGCACTAAAGCTCTGATGCTATTAAGGGCATTGAACATAAAGTGGGGGTTCATCTGGGCTCTTAATACTTTCGCCTCTGTTTCTTTGATGGATGATTTCAGTTTAAGCTCCTCTATCTCTCGCAACCTTTTTTCCTCAGAGTAATTATAGAACATATAAATCAAGGCCCACACCAAAAAAGGTTTGGCAAGATTGATAAAGTATTCTATGACTAAAATGGGTTTCTCATTTAGCAATTCTCCTACATATTTAGCGTCCAATGGCAGATTGAGTGTTACCAGAATCATAGTCATGAAAAACACCCCAACGCCTACTCTCAGCGCCAATTGCGGCAAATTAAATTTAACCCAATTGAATTTTTTTACAACAATACGAAAGAGATGAGTAACAAATATGGAAAGAACAATATTAGCCAGGGCATTAAATACCATAGAGTTGTCGTAGCCATATTGCAAGCTATACTGCAATATCTCGTTAATATTGTACAATGACCACCCTACTATCTGAAAAAACCAATATAATTTATTTTTATTCATTAGAAATATGGCTCTGTTTTAAAAGAATCGTTTCTATTTTAAAACTGAATAGCTTTTCAAATATCATAAAAATAACGTAAAAAGCGGCTAAGTGCGTTTTTTCTACATCAATGGAGATATGCTTCTATAAACGGAGATATGTCTATTCAGCTAAAACCATCAGGTGAGATATATCATTTCTTACTTCTAAAGTAAATGCTTTTGTTTCGTAAGAATAAGTAAGTTTATATAAACAAAGATTGGTATGCTCAAAGTCGTCCATCGATGAAAGCGGAAGATTCAGTAAATGAGTCAACAAAATTCTGATAGCACGGCCGTGCATAGCTACCAATACTAATTCTTCCTCCGGACGGGATAATATTGCTTCGAAAGCGATTTTTTGTCTGGCTGCTACTTCTTCGGGTGTTTCACCACCTTTAGCTGCCGGAATATTGGTTTCGCCTTTTCTCCAACGCTGCAATACATCCAGATAAAACTCATCTTCCTGATAATTGGGCGCTTTGCCCTCTTTCTCGCCCCAACATATCTCGTTCAGGCCCTCAAAGCTTTCGTATGATATACCTGAATCAATAAAGTGCTGCACGCTTTGAACGGTGCGACGGAGTTTTGAAGTATAGATTTTATGAAAAGGAAGATGTTGGTAAGCTTCAAAAAAAGCACGTGCCTGTGAAAGTCCTAATTCGTTAAGGTCAGAATCTACGCCACTTCCTTGTACTATCCCCATGCGGTTATATTCAGTCTCCCCGTGGCGAATCAGATAAATCGTTTTCGTTGACAATTTGGGTAATTTTTAGATTAATCAAATAAAATATTGAATTTTCTAAAACAAAACTTAGTTTTAAATTTCAATAATAAAAAGTCTCCAAATTTACGAAAATTCCAGGTAAAATATTGCACTTTTTCAGGATTTTTTAAGGAGACACCAACGTAAATCAAACATACCACTATGTTCAAAAAGCATCTTGATTTTGAAAAATTGAAAACATTAGGCACGAATTCGATGAGCGATCACCTCGGAATTGAATTTGTAGAAATCGGAGAAGATTATATAACTGCCAGAATGCCTGTTAACGAACGGACTACCCAGCCATTTGGTATTTTACATGGTGGGGCATCAGTAGCACTGGCAGAAACATTAGGTAGTATTGCTTCATTTCTGACTTTAGACGACCCAACCAAACAACAAGCTGTAGGTCTTGAAATTAATGCCAATCATATTCGTTCTGTTAGTAGCGGCCATTGGGTGTATGCCAAAGCGATACCTTTGCACCTGGGCAGAACTACCCATATATGGGATATAAAAATTACCAATGAAGACCAAAAACTGGTATGTGTGGTGCGTTTTACGGTAGCCATTATTGGCGGTAAATAAGCCCGTCTTAGGACTGCCTTATGGCTTGATTTTTGCGTAAATTGTTTCGTTTTAAACCTTTAAATTTTTATTCTCACTACTCATTAACCATTTATGAAATTAAGATTATTAATACTCTTGAGTTTGATATCTACTTCACTAATCGCACAAGTACCCAAAGACACAGTAGTAGTCCCTAAAGACTCGGTAATGGTTACGCCTTTTGTGATTAACGACGAAAAACCACAAAAAAAACGTAAAAAGCCACAGCGAGATACAACTGACAGGTCTATGGAAGAATATAGACGCGACAATCTGGGATTTCAGTGGGGTATCAGAGGTGGGGTTAATTTAAATAGTTTTTCTATTAAAGAGATAGCCGTTACCAGAGTTACTTCAAGTGGCACACCTGTATTGGTCAACGGCAGTACGGTTAATGATAATCTATTAACCAACAGTGAAATGGTAATGGGCTACCTTGGTGGGTTCTTTATCCGAACGACCCGCGGTTCTTTTTATTTACAGCCCGAGGTACTTTACAATAGAAAAGGAGGCCGATTTGATATCCTGCAAAGTGATGGCAAATTGTACAAACGGGTGAATGCCACTTACTCAGTAATTGACGTACCTGTGCTGCTTGGTATACGTTTCAGACAAGGGCGTATTTTTGCTGGCCCAATGATTGAATTTCCCATCAATTTTAATGACGAGCTTCTTACAGCGGTGAAGACGTATAAAGTAAAGGATGAGCAAGGAAGCGTAATAGATTTTAAAAAAGAACTGTTTAAACATCCCTCGGTAGGTTTAAGTGCCGGGATAGGTTTTGAGTTCAATCATTTCTTTATCGAGGGTCGCTTTGAAATAACTAACCCTATCAATTATAATATCAGCTACAATAACGATGCTTCCAAAAACCTTCAGGTTTCGACCCGTTCGTTAGTCTTATCGATTGGGTTTATTAAATGATAATATAATCTTGTAAAATCTTTTATTTCTCGTGTCTCTTTTTTAAATTGATGATAGATTGCTATACTGTCAGGTATAAATCTGGCAATATAGCGATTCATAGATTTTTCATTCATTTCACTGAAAATCTTTTGAATCCATGAACTACCTTGAGAAATTAGTTGGGGCTATTGAAGAACATTCTGTTGAAGACATAAAAGATTGCTTTGAAAACGGTGTTAACCCGAATGATTCATTCAGAAATGAGCCACTTATTTATGAGCTTACCAGTGAATATCTGAGAGGCCCTAGTTTTAAAGAATGTGTAAAAGCTTTTGTGGATTATGGGCTGTTTTTTGAAGATAAAGTACTATTGGCGGTACTACTAGATGACGCTCATGCTCTGGAACATTTTCTGAATGAGATTCCGGAGGCAGTTCATCAATCTTATACTCTTCGAAGTGCTTTTACTCCTTTGGATAAAGTTTCTCTTATGCACATTTGTGCAGAGTTCAATCATGTCAATTGTGCAACAGTTCTTTTGCGCAAAGGTGCAGATATAAATGCTAAAGCAGGTATTGATGAAAATGGTTTTGGTGGGCAAACTCCAGTTTTTCATACAGTAAACCAGTTACAAAATCAGTCACAGGAAATGTTGCATTTTCTCTTATCTCATTCAGCAGATTTAAGCATTGCCGTAAGAGGCTTGATTTGGGGTAAAGGTTATCCCTGGGAGACGTTTATTCCAGCTGTTAATCCGATTAGTTATACTATGATAGGTCTTCTTCCTCAAATGAATAGAAGCGAAACCACTATAGCTGAAACTGTATCATTTTTATTGAAGTCTGCCTATGGCATTGACTATAACCTGCCAAATATTCCTAATCAATATTTAAGGTCTTAATAATATAAAAATGCAGGCATAAAAAAATCTCCCTCCATTTTCACAGAGAGAGACTCTTTATTATTTCAATACGGTAATTACACGTTTTCTTCTACTTTCTTTTCACTTTTACCGCTCTTCTTTTCTTTCTCTTCTTTTTCTTTGATATGATTATCGCTGTCACTATCCATAAACTCCTGATAGTTGGTTAGTTTTTCAAAAGGCCTTTTACCAATCAATTCTACTAGGTCAGATTGATAAATGATTTCTTTTTTCAACAATTCCTGAGCGATTTTCTCTAACTCTTCACGTTTTTCAATCAAAAGATCTCTGGTACGAGAATAAGCCGATTCAATCAATTTCTTCACCTCTTCATCGATAATCTTTGCAGTTTCTTCCGAATAAGGTTTCGTGAATGAATACTCTCCTTGTCCTTTAGAATCGTAGAAAGACACATTACCGATGCGGTCGTTCATACCATATACGGTTGTCATACCATAAGCACTTTTGGTCACTCTTTCAAGGTCGCTTAGGGCACCTGTTGAGATTTTACCAAATACTACATCCTCGGCAGCACGACCACCAAGAGTCATACACATTTCGTCGAAGAGTTGTTCTGTACGGTACAAGTATTGCTCTTTTGGCAAATATTGCGCATAACCTAAAGCGGCAATACCGCGAGGTACGATACTTACTTTTACCAATGGGTTAGCATGCTCCAGGAACCAACCTGCTACGGCGTGACCTGCTTCGTGATAAGCAACGATTTCTTTCTCTTCCGGCGAAATCAATTTGTTTTTCTTCTCTAAACCACCAATCTCACGGTCAATTGCATCATGGAAGTCTGTCATGTCAATTGCACTTTTACCACGTCTGGCGGCTAAAAGAGCAGCTTCGTTACAAACATTCGCAATTTCTGCCCCTGCAAAACCTGGAGTCTGTGCAGCTAGTTTCTTAATATCTATAGAGTCAGAAAGCTTTAATGGTCTCATGTGAACCTTAAAGATAGCTTCACGACCAATTAAATCTGGTGTATCAACACTAATCTGGCGGTCGAAACGGCCTGGACGCATCAAGGCTGAATCTAATACATCTGGGCGGTTAGTTGCTGCAAGAATGATAATACCTGCGTCAGAACCAAAACCATCCATCTCTACTAGTAATGAGTTCAATGTGTTCTCGCGTTCGTCATTAGCACCTGGCATTGCACCACGTCCACGTGAACGACCAACGGCATCAATCTCATCGATAAAGATAATACAAGGCGCTTTTTCTTTAGCTTGTTTAAATAGGTCACGCACACGTGCTGCCCCTACCCCTACGAACATCTCAACGAAATCGGAACCTGACAATGAGAAGAAAGGTACGCTGGCTTCACCGGCTACGGCTTTTGCCAAAAGGGTTTTACCTGTACCGGGAGGGCCTACTAACAAAGCACCTTTTGGGATTTTACCCCCCAGCTCGGTATATTTTTTAGGCGTTTTCAAGAAATCAACAATCTCTTGTAATTCTTCCTTCGCTTCTTCGAGGCCTGCCACATCAGTAAAAGTGATTTTTACTTTGCTATCAGCATCAAATAAGGCTGCTCTTGATTTACCGATATTGAAGATAGCACCGCCCGGGCCTCCGCCACCTGCCATACGGCTCATTAAGAAATACATCAAACCAAGTACTACAATGAAAGGCAATAGTTGCCATACCATCGTCATAATATCCTGACGCTCAATACTTTCCGGGTAAAGTGTGTTTCGGTAATTCGGGTCAATCTGCTGAGACTTCAAAAACTCGGTATAATCTCTCATAAAAGACTCTACCGATACTACATCTAATTTCAGGTGTGGGCCTCCGATTGTAAAACGATTATTACCTAATTCTTTTCTATATTCAGGTTTTTGGAGTGCTTCACGAGTAAGGGTGATTTCAACGGTCTTATTTCCTTCAACAACAGCTACACTTTGGACATCTTTTTGCAAAATCATTTGCTCAAGGTCTTTATACTTGATAGTGGCAAGGGTTGCCTGCCTTGAATAAAGTAAAAAGCCTACAATACCAATAATAATAGCCGCTACAATCCACCCCTGCAAACCTCCTCCACCACTATTCTGTGGTTTTTTTCTTGGAGAGTCGTTACTGTTTTCTGCCATGTTTTTTATTTTTTCAAAGTTTAACGCAATTATTATTAATACAGAAAACCTTTACATAAATTGCTCAAACTGTAAAGGTTCACAATGTTAAAACATCAATCTATTAGTATTTGTTTAAGGGGTTCTGGTTCCATACTTTCAGCAATCTCAGTCAGTTCAGCGTCGCCCCATAACGATTCTAAATCGTAGAATTTACGACGGTCTTTTCTGAAAACGTGAGCAACCACATCAACATAGTCTAACAAAATCCATTCTTTGTTTTGTTTTCCCTCCTGATGCCAAGGGTGTTTTCCTGAAGCTTTGAATATTTCTTCGTCAATTGAAGTAGCAATCGCATCAATTTGTGTATCGGTATTTCCCGAACAGATTACAAAAAAATCAGTAATTGCATTTTTTACATTTCTCAAATCCATCACCACTATATTTGCCGCCTTTTTTTCTAACATGCCATGCACTACCAAGCGGCTTAACTCTTCACCTGTAAGTTCTTTTTTCTTTTTTATCATCTTATAATTTTGCACGAATTATGCCTTGCCTGATGCCACCAAGTGGTTAGATTTACGGCATAGTTCAGAATATGGTATTGTTTACTAGCTAAATATAAGCGTTATTTACTATAATATAATTATATTTTTTAGTCAAAACGCTAAATTAATAAAAAATTGCACAATTTTCAGCCCAAAACGCTATTTCTTGGTAAAAATCTCATTTATCTGCCAAGTTGTCATTCTACTAACGATGTGGCCGCAGAAAAAATTCAAAATGGGCCAACTTTTGACGGTACTCTTGTCATAACTTCTGACCAAACTGCCGGACGAGGACAGCGAGGAAATAACTGGGAGACGCTACCCGGACAAAACATCACGATGTCTGTCATATTAAAACCTGATTTTTTAAGTGCTACTTCACAGTTTAGTCTGAATATTGCTATCTCTTTAGGTGTATACGAATTTTTGAGTAAATATGTTGCAGAAAATTTACGCATCAAATGGCCGAATGATATGTATATAGGCAATAAAAAGCTTGTTGGGATACTCATAGAAAATACTATTTCAGGTAGTCGTTTAAGTAACGCCATTGTTGGTATAGGCGTGAATATCAACCAGTTAAGTTTTAGCAATCCTAAAATAACCTCTTTACGCCTGGCTACCCAACATGATGAATTTGATCTGGAAAAACTAATAGAAGAACTCTGCGTTTGTCTTGAAAAATATTATCTGCAACTAAAGAACCGCCATGCCGCGCATCAGAAAAAACTATATCTGCAGCACTTGTATCGGTTTGGAGAAATGCATAAATTCAGTAAGGATGACACTCAATTTTCAGGTAAGATTATTGATATTGCCGATAGTGGCCAATTGATGATAGAAGTTGAGGGGGAAATACAGTATTTTGGCTTTAAGGAAGTGGCGTTTGATATATGAATTGAGTGATTGTATGAATGAGTGATTTAGTGATTGCATTTTACCACGGGGTTGCACTAAGTTTGGCACAAAGTAACAAAGAATTTTGATTTACTTGCTTATCATCAGATATTAGAATGTCCTTAATCAATTAATCAATCACTCATTCACTAAATCACCAATCACTCAATAAATTCAAAATATGGTTTTAATCTGTCCAGAATCTCATTTGGGCAGGTAGTAATGCGATTAGATGCCATTTTCACGAATACTAGTGTGGTTTCTCCGGTGTTCAGGAGTACCTTTTCTTCGTTATATATTTCGTAATAGAAAATAATGCGGGCACGTGGCATTTCTTTGATAATGACACGGATTGTTACTAAATCGTCGTATTTGGCAGGTTGAATGTATCGGCACTTGCATTCATACACAGGCATCATCACTCCCATTTCTTCTAAAGTACGGTAACGTAAGCCCAATGAACGGAGTGCTTCTACCCGACCAATTTCATATAAACGAGGATAATTGCCATAGTACATATACCCCATCTGGTCGATGTCGGCATAGCGAATGCGGTACTGCCAGTCAAACTGATACATTAGTGAATCTTAGCTTTATTGAGTGCTTCCTGATACATACGGGCATAATTTAAATGCTCGCTATAGGTTTCTGCGAAATTATGATAGCCTGAAAAATCTTCTTTTGCACAGAAATAGATATACTTATGACGCTCGTAGTTCAATACGGCATCTAATGCCACAGGCTCTGGCAAGGCTATAGGACCGGGAGGTAAACCCGGATTGCGGTAAGTATTATAAGGAGAATTAATTGCTAAATGTTTTTCCATGATACGTTTAATGCTGAAATCACCTACGGCAAATTTCACGGTCGGGTCAGCTTGTAAAGGCATACCAATACCTAGACGGTTGATATAAGAACCAGCCACACGTGGCATTTCGTCTTTTTTGTTAGTTTCTGACTGCACAATTGAAGCCATAACGGCCACTTCTACTGGCGTCATATTAATTGACTTGGCTTTTTGCAGTTTTTCGGCTGTCCAGTATTTCTTGTATTCATCGTGCATACGGTCTAAAAACTTATCCGGTGTGGTTGTCCAGCGCACAAAATAGGTATTAGGCAAGAACATACACATGATAGTCGTGGTATCGAAGCCATATTTGGCGCATACTTCTTTGTCTTTTAACCTCTCCAATAACTCTTCATTGCTGAACTCGAAGCGGCTACCGATTTTCTTAATCAAATCCGATTTCAGACGGATATTATTAAAAGTCAGCCTTACATCATCTTGCTGCCCTCTTTTCAGTTTAGAAAGAATCTCTTTATTACCCGAATTTGGTTTGATTTCATATCGGCCCGGCTTTACGTTTTCAGGATATTTCACCCATTTAGACAAAAACTGAAATGAGATTTCGTCATGAATCATTCTGTATTTATGGAGTGAGTCTACTACATTTTTGTAGGTTCCGCCGGTCGGAATATACAACACAAATGTTTTTTCGCCTTTTACATTCAGGTTATCACTGCTGGAAACCTGCCAGAAGTAAAAAGCCAGAGTAGCAACAATAGTTGTTACGGTTACCAGTGCGTAGGCAATAAATTTTCTGTTTTTAAGCATAATGCTATTTCAAATTTTGTATGATACTTTCTAAGGTATGTTTGGTTTGTTCGCCCGATTGCATGTTTTTCAGGGTAAGCTCTCCCGTCGACATTTCTTCTGAACCAACTACGCAAACATACGGAATTTTTTTTCGGTCGGCATACTCAAATTGTTTTCTTAATTTGGCATGGTCAGGATAAATCTCGGCATTGATGCCTGCATCACGTAGTTTTTTCAGGAGTGGTAATGAGTAAACTTCAGCCTCAGCATCAAAGTTAGTTAGTAATATCTGTGTGGTAACACCTTGATTATCACTAAACAGGCCTAGTTCTTCCATTACATCATAGATGCGGTCTACCCCCAAAGATATACCTACACCTGATAGACCAGGCAGACCGAATGTTCCGGTCAGGTTATCATAACGACCACCGCCGGAAATACTTCCCATTTGTACGCCATTGGCCTTTACTTCAAAAATAGCCCCAGTGTAATAGCTTAAACCTCTGGCTAAAGTAATATCTAACTGGATTTTAGGATTTTGTAGGCCAAAGCCGTCAACTAAACTCCATACTTTTTCTATTTCCTCTATGCCTTTTGAGCCTGTTTCCGAATCTTTCAACCATGTTTTCAAGCCATTTATTACTTCGTTGGCATCACCTTGCAAATTGAAAATCGGTTGTAATTTCTCGATTACTTCAGCAGAAAATCCTCTTTCTATTAGTTCCTCCTCTACTTTTTCTTTGCCGATTTTATCCAACTTATCAATCGCCACCGTCAAAGGCACTTCACTACCTTTCATCCCAATGATTTCAGCAATACCTGTTAAAATTTTGCGGTTATTGATTTTTACGGTGAAATCATTAACACCCAGATTCTGGAAAATTTCGTGTAACATCAATACGATTTCGGCCTCACAAATCAATGAATCTGTTCCTACTACATCAGCATCGCATTGATAAAACTCACGGTAACGTCCCTTCTGCGGGCGGTCGGCGCGCCATACCGGTTGTATCTGATAACGTTTAAAAGGAATAGCCAGTTCGTTGCGATTCATTACCACATAACGGGCAAATGGCACGGTTAAATCATAACGCAATCCTTTTTCTGAAATTTTATGAGTCAGTTTTTTGTAGCCCTGATCCAAATCTCCCTGAGATAAATCCTTTGAGAAATCACCTGAATTTAAAACTTTAAAAAGTAGTTGATCACCCTCATCTCCGTATTTTCCCATCAATACATTCAGGGTTTCAAGACTTGGGGTTTCTAAGGGTTGGAATCCGAATTTCTGAAAAGTATGTTTGATGGTATCAAAAATGAAATTTCTTTTTACCATGACTGATGGCCCAAAATCGCGTGTTCCTCTAACTAAACCGGGTTTACTCATTATCTTATATTGGTCTATAAATAATCTCATAAATTTTCTGCCACAAAATTAGTGTAAAAAACTTATTGTTAATTGTTAAATATTAATTGAATTTCTTAACTTTGCACCCTGATTTGGAATCATAGTCTGAAAAGACGATTTTAGAATATAATCTTTTAAATACCTCTCGACCCTTTTCGCAGGGTGATAGAGAACAAAATACGTAAAAAAATGGCAGTAACTAGATTAAAACGTAAAGCAAAAAGAAATCAAGCGGTTGCAAAAAACAGAATAGCTGAAATCAAACGCTTATCTTTAAAAACAGATATTCACGCAGTTGACGCTGAAGCATTGAAAGCAGAATTCGCAAAATAATTTATATTGATTCTTGCTAAGAAATTAAAAGAGACGCTAGAGGGCGTCTCTTTCTTTTTTATATATCGCTAAAACCTATCTCTCTTTTATTTATTCTGCAATCTTGTTTTATATACAGAATTGGCATATCAGGACTGCAATATGTAACACTGTTTTGTATGGTAGATTGATACGCTGTAGTACCTTCATACCAGGCCAAGACTGCAGACTCACAGTGAATACCCTTGATATATTTCAGGAAGTTGAGGTACGTTTGCTCCTGCTCTACTATGAAATTGAAGCTAATGGTAGAATCAAAAAAATCCTGATACTCTCCTATCAGTTTCTTCTCTTCTTCGAGAGTATGTTTGTCTTTGGCAAACAAAACAAAATTCAGGAAAATACCATAGTGCGATACAAATTCCTGAAAAGTACTAAAAAAATCAAAACCTGATTTTTGCACTTTCTCAACCAGAATACTCACATTGCTTGGGAAGGTTAAATCAATAGAAGGTGGAATAGCCACAATGCCCGCTTTGAGGTTTGCCAGAATAGCTCCCGCATTCTCTCCCATTTGCCAAGAACCTTGTTTATTGTTGGTACCCATGAAGATAGTGCCAAAATTTTCTTTGGTGTGCAAAAGCTGTAATTCTTCTATCAGGTTATGCTGAGCAATATGAATTTTAATGGTGCTCTTAACAGCTTTATTCAGAAAGCTAAGCGATTGCTCTACTATTCTATTGATACTCTCCCGGGCCTGATTTTCAGCTATTGGCCCATCAAGACAGTGAAAAATAGTATATTCAGTAGGAATATCTCTGGTAAGAAGAAATAAATACGAAATAATTTTTTCAGAATATTCACCTAAGTCTATTGCAACAAGCGTTTTTCTTGGCTGAATCTCTGGTAATTCAGATTGAGGTAATTTCATTAGTAGCAAACTTCACTTAATCTTAATTGATAAAATTGTATCAGTTCAGATTTTAATCATTTTCGCCACAAACCTAGCGATAAATACTCAAAATAAAAGTTTTGAATACTAAAATATCCAAAACTTGTTAATTATCTTCAATAAAATGTTAAAATAGCACAATAGGCGCCAAATATTATTCTGCCTTTGGCGGCTCTATTTTTGTGATAGTCAAAACCTTTTTTGGCTTTCTGTCTCTGTCTTTAAGAATATTTTTAATGAGTTTGCGGTTCTCAATTCTCATTCTGAAAATAATGGCTTGTCCGAATAAAGCTAATCCTGAATTAACCATGATAAGGCTATACGTACCTAACAAAAACCATCTCAGAAAAGGCGCATTGGTGTGCTTCAGATGCCCGGCTTCACTCAGAACGCTTAGTCCATAGCCTACCAGCATCATACCAACGGTAGCTGATAAAAACCACTTAACACGCAGAGGCATATTTTTAATTAACCTTTTTCCCGGAGGCTTCTGTTTTTTTATTTCCATATTTATCGAATCTTTATGTATATTGGTGTAAATGCAAAGACAAAAATAGTTAATTTTGGGCTTAAATAACAACGATATACACTCATAAGTTTAAAGCATGGGCAAAATTATTAGTTTCTTACTTCGTTTCATACCAAGAAAATACCTGCAATTATTTAGCCATATTCCCCTGAAAGTCTATACTGTTCTATTAAAAGGAAATACTGTTGAGTGTCCAGTTTGTGAGGTTAAGTTAGACAAGTTTCTTCCATATGGACGTTTATCTTCACGTAAGAATGCTCTTTGTCCCAATTGTCTGGCTTTAGAACGTCATCGCCTGATGGCTTTATATCTACGTGAGAAAACTAATTTCTTCACTGCCGCTCAATTAAAAGTATTACACGTAGCACCCGAATATTGTTTTATCGACCGCTTTGAAGCCATGAAAAATCTGGACTATATTACGGCCGATATTGAATCGCCGTTGGCAAAGGTAAAAATGGATATTCACCAAATACCATTTGAAGTTAATACGTTCGATGTGGTTTTCTGTAACCACGTGATGGAACACGTAGAAGATTACCACAAAGCTATGTCAGAATTACACAGAGTTTTAAAACCAGGTGGCTGGGGAATCATTCAATCACCACAGGACTGGACAAAAGAACATACCTTTGAAGACCCGACCATCACCGACCCGCGTGAACGTGAACGTATATTCTGGCAAAACGACCATTTACGTTTATTCGGAAGAGATTATGGCAGAGAACTGGAAAAAGCAGGTTTCAAAGTAAAAGAAGATGATTTTGTTCTGACAATGCCTAAAGAATTAGTAGAAAGATATGCCCTTCCGGCTGGAGAGATTATTTATTTTTGTGAGAAGTAAAGCTATTTAGTGATTTAGTGAATGAGCGATTGAGTGATTAAAAAAAAGCCAACTTCTCATTCTCTTACAAAATTTCCTAATCGATTAGATTTAAAGGAAAGAGCTAATGTCACTAACAGCTAAATTTTATTCACTCAATCACACATTCACTAAATCACTAAATAATTCAACTCTATGAAATTTAAAGATAAGATCGTCATTATTACAGGTGGTAATTCAGGTATTGGCAAGGCTGCTGCTCTATTATTTGCTCAGGAGGGTGCTAAGGTAATGGTGGCTGATTTAGCTGATTCACTAGATACTGAATTAGATTATGCTGTAAGCCAATCTGAAGGAGAAGTAAGTTTTGTTAAAGTAAATGTTACAAAACTGACTGATATTGAAAACATGATTGAGCAGACTATCAGTCTTTGGGGAAAGTTTGATATATTAGTTAATTCAGCTGGGGTTTTAGGGCCACGTATTCGTACAGAAAAATATCCGGAAGAGGATTTTGATAAAATCATTGATGTAAATGTGAAAGGGCTCTGGCATTGCATGAAAGTGGCGCTTCGCTATCTGGTGGAACAACGCAGTGGAAATATTGTCAATATTGCCTCGGTGGCAGGGCATCTGGGTATGGTAGGTCATATTGCTTATGCGGCTAGTAAACATGCCGTGGTAGGTATGACCAAAACTGCAGCTATTGAGTTTGCCAAACATGGTATCAGAATCAATGCCGTTTGTCCGGGTTTTACACAAACACCCATGTTGGAGGGAGCAGATACTGATGCAGCTTATCTGGAGGCTTTGCAATATGCAACCCCTATGAAACGCTTTGGTAAGCCTGAAGAAATTGCCAGTGCTATTTTATATCTGGCGGCAGATGAAGCATCGTTTATAACGGGACAAAGTGTCATTGCTGATGGCGGCCTGATTTTGCAATAAAATACTTCTACCCTATTCTATATAAGATTTTATGAAAAACGTTTTTGATTTAACCGATAAAGTAGCCCTTATTACCGGAGCAAGTAAAGGAATTGGAGAAGCGATTGCGAGGATATTTGCCGAATACGGCGCTAAAGTAGTAATCAGCAGTAGAAAACAAGCCGACCTCGACGAGTTGGCCAATGACATAAAAGCATTGGGTGGTGAGTGCACAGGCATAGCAGCTCATGCAGGAGAAATAGCTCAACTGAAACTATTGGTGGAGAAAACAGTTGAGATTTATGGAGGCATTGATATTTTAGTAAATAATGCCGCTACTAATCCGGTTTATGGGCCATCATTGGATTGCTCTGAAAGTGCCTTTGATAAAATCATGCAGGTAAATGTGAAAGCGCCTTTTGAATTAGCAAAAATGGTTCATCCTATTATGAAATCTCGTGGCGGTGGTAGCGTTATTAATATAAGTAGTATTGCAGGGCATACGCCTGACCCTGGCTTGGGTATATATAGTGTGAGCAAGGCCTCATTAAATATGCTGACTAAAGTGTTAGCTAAAGAATGGGGTGAAGATGGTATCAGAGTGAATGCGATTTGTCCGGGTTTGATTAAGACCAAATTCAGTCAGGCTTTGTGGGATAATGAGAAAACACTGGCGCATTTTACCAAACGCCTGCCAATTGCGCGTATGGGGTCAGTTGAAGAAATTTCGCCGATGGCATTATATCTGGCTTCATCGGCTTCTGCCTATACTACCGGAGGATTGTTTTCGATTGATGGCGGAACGATTATATAAGATAAAAATACTATTGAGATTAACCCTTATTCGTTTTGGAAAAGACCAGTGTTTGTGTACTAATACCTATTTACCAGAAGCAATTAAGTAATTACGAAGCCATTTCGCTTGAACAAGGCGTAAGAGTTTTAGGGAAATATCCTATTATATTGGTAAAACCGGCTTCGCTCAATGTAGACCATCTTTTAGAAAAATATCCGCAACTGCAAACCCAGAACTTTGATGATGCTTATTTTAAAAGCACATTGACCTACAATAAACTTTTGCTATCGGAAGAATTTTATGAGCGTTTTCTTGCTTATGAATATATGCTGATTTATCAGCTGGATGCCTTTGTGTTTAAAGATGAACTGTCTTACTGGTGTAGCCAGTGTTATGATTATATAGGCGCTCCCTGGCGGATTGAAATAGATTTTAATGCGAAATGGCAGGAATGGGTATGGAATTTGAAAAAGAAAGTAGCTATCTGGTTTGATCTGAAAGAAGAGCGTTATGGTAAATATGGCCCTAAGGAGATAATTATGAAACGTGGGGTTGGTAATGGTGGATTTTCTTTAAGAAAAACCCAAAAGCTGTTGAATCTGATTCCGAAAAAACGGGAGAAAATTGAGAAATATTTAGAATTAGCCAAGACTCACCCGGCATACAATGAAGATATGTTCTGGTGCATTGAGTTGAATCGTTATTTTCCGAAACTGAATATTCCTGATTGGCGAACGGCATTAAAATTTGCTGTGGAACACATGCCTGAAAAAGCATATCAATTGAATAATGGATTACCTTTTGGTTGCCATGCCTGGGATATTTACGAAACAGACTTCTGGAAAAAACATATTCGTGCATTTGGATATGAGATTTGAACCATTGAGTGATTGAGCGATTTAATGAATGAGTGATTAAAATTTAGATAATTGTTATTGAATGAATAGCGCGGTGAAGGAGTATTACTTTTAAATTAATCACTCAATCACTAACTCACTCATTCGCCGGGCGTCGGTCGCTCAATTCTTATTTAAAGAAATTGTTTATGAGGAAATATTGTGGGACTCCACGGGAGACTATTCCATTCACCGTAATGGACTTCTTTGTGGATATTTATGCCAAGCTTTTTTTTAAAAGACGTGCGAGAAAATTTGATTCAGTTGCTCCTAAGCGTATCCTGATTGCTTCTTTAGGGCATTTAGGCGATGCTTTGACGGTAACTTATATATTTCCATTGATTAAGAAAAAATACCCTGATGTAAAAATTGATTTGCTGGCACCTAAGTGGTGTGAGGCAGTTAATCAATACAATCCTTATATAGATCGTACTATTTACATCAATCATTATCAGACCAACCGAAAAAAGATTTCGCGTTGGGAGAAAATAAAGGAGCATTACAAGACATTGAAGGAGGCTTTGCCACTATTAAAGCAGGAGTCTTACGATTATTATATTGACATTCGCTACAGTGATGCGGTTGCGCATTTTGTTTTGCCTTATATTGAGGTCGGTAAAGCTTTTGGGTTTGCGCGACGGGGTTTAGGAGGATTATTAGACAAAGAATTTGATGTACCGCAGGGTGAGTTTCATCATTTTGATATGTATTTCATGCTTTTGCGAGAAATAGGCGTAGAAGCCAAATTATCCGATATTGAACCCTATTTTCCGATTTCTCCGGGTGCAACATTTGAAAAGATTAAGACTAAAACTGGTTTTTCTAAATTGCCTTATCTGATGGTTTTTCCGGAATCGGGTGGTGAACATAAACAACTCTCACCACAATTCTGGGCTTCTATTCTGACTGAGATTTTGGAAAAGACGAGTTATTATATTCTATTATGCGGCCAAACCGGGCTTTCGAAGAAAATCTGGGATTTAGTTACAGTACCTACTTTCAATAGAGTAATTGATACTTCGGGCAAAATCAGTATTCATGAAATAGCGCTCTTATCACAGAAAGCTAGTTTTGCGCTTACGCTTGATTCGTTCCCGGAGCATTTGTGTTGCATCTTCTGCAAAACTGTTTCCGTCTATAAAGGTACTGGTTATCCGTTTTTCCCTTTGGCGAATTTTCCGGTTTATCTGATACATAACCATCTGTCAAGTGTAGGCATGCCTTTCGACCGTGATAATGTTGAATTAGTCTATCAGGAAGATTTAGAAACCCCTGAAGTAAAAGAATTGATTTTAAATCGAGTAAGCGCTGTAATTGTACATGAATAAAGTTGTAATTGATGGCTCTGTTTTAGGGCTGGGATTCTTCCATGAGCAATCCCGTACGGGCATTTATCGCGTAGCCGAAAATCTGGTTAAAGGATTATCGAAAGGTAATCGTGCTGAAGTAGCTATAGCCAGTACTGAACATCTGCCTGAAACAATTGCTTATCTTGAAAAGCATCATCTGAACTGCAACTTTCCGATTGTCAATAAGCCTAAAGATATTCGATTAGCCAGTTTCGAAAAAAAAATTGTTTCATCTTTTGCCTACAAATCTTTGCCACAAAAGGTTGTCCGAGAGATTTTTACGCGTCTGCGTGCTAAATTTAAGCCTTTTTATAGTTTTAATGTCAATACGCTGGGCAAGCATGATATTTATCATTCTCCTTTTCTGCCTATCCCGAAAGAGTTAAGAGGGATTTCAAGGCCAACTAAAGTAATTACAATTCATGATTTGATTCCGCATTTATTTCCGTCTTATTTTGGTGAATGGAATGTAAATATGATGAAGAAGATTCTGGATTCCTTAGAAGATAATCACACCTATCCTATCTGTGTCTCAGAAGCAACCAAGAATGATTTATGCGAGGTAACAGGTATTTCGCCTGACAGAGTATTCGTAGTACCGCTGGCAGCATCAGAAGATAAGTTCTATCAGATGCGTGACAACGAAGAAATTGAGTGTATTTTACAGAAATATAATATTAATATTCATAAGCGCTACTTATTATCAATTGCTACGCTTGAACCGCGCAAAAATATTGAGCGTACCATCAGGGCTTTTCTGAAACTGATTCAACAAGAAAAAATAGAGGATTTGAATCTAGTACTGGTAGGTTCCAAAGGCTGGGATTTTGAAACTATTTTTGATGAAATAAAAGCTAATCCAGTCTTAAAAGAGAAAATAATTGTTACAGGTTTCGTGGCTGATGAAGATTTAGCTGCTTTATATTCTGCTGCCTTGGCTTTTGTGTATCCATCTCTCTATGAGGGCTTTGGTTTGCCACCATTAGAAGCCATGCAATGTGGTACACCTGTAATTACCTCAAATAAAAGTTCATTGCCTGAAGTAGTTGAAGACGCCGGGCTATTGGTTGAACCAACCGACGAAAATGCCATTGCCGAAGCGATGTTGCAGCTCTACGCCGATAAAAGCTTACGAAATATTTTAAGCAAAAAGTCTTCCCTACAAGCCCAAAAATTCTCCTGGAAAAAATTTACAGAACAGCATATTAGTATTTATCAGCAAATTTCCTAATTTCGTAACTTGTATAGACAAGTACACATTCAACCCCGCTGATAAATTATGTATTTCTCTAAGAAAGCCCCTGCTATCTTCTCGGTTAGCGCTGCCTTAGTACTGGCTACCGCCTTTGCGCCTACCCCTGACGACGACAAAAACAAACTCTATGTACCTGACGACCTTGAAGCCACCCTTTGGGCCGAAACACCCATGCTACATAACCCGACAAATATGGATGTAGATTACAAAGGTCGTATCTGGATTACTGAGGCTGTAGATTATCGAAACTTTAATACCAAGCCAGGAGAGCGTATTAATAATGAACAACAGGGTGACCGTGTGGTAATTCTGGAAGATACAGATGGAGATGGAAAAGCAGATAAATCAAAGGTTTTTGTACAGGATAAAGATTTGGTAGCTCCTTTGGGTATTGCCGTAATTGGTAAAAAGGTTATTGTTTCGGCCGCCCCTAATCTGATAGTATTTACCGATGAAAATGGTGATGATGTACCTGACAAAAAAGAAATCCTGTTAAAAGGTTTTGGAGGTGTCGACCATGACCATTCTTTACACTCGGTTACTGCAGGGCCGGATGGTAACTGGCATTTTAATACAGGGAATGCGGGGCCGCACAATGTAACCGATAAAGGCGGTTGGACACTCCGCTCAGGTAGCTCTTATTATGGCGGTACACCTTACAATAAGTCTAATCAAGGAAATCAGAAATCAGATGATGGCAGAGTTTGGGTGGGAGGTCTGGCTTTAAGAATGGATACCGAAGGCAAAAATCTGAAAGTAATGGGGCATAATTTCAGAAATAGCTATGAAGTTGGCCTAGACTCTTATGGCAATATGTGGCAGAATGATAACGATGATCAGGTGATTACCTGCCGCGTGAGTTACTTAATGGAAGGAGGTAATGCAGGCTATTTCAGCGCTGATGGTACACGTTTCTGGCAGGCGGACCGTCGACCGGGACAAGAGATGTTTACAGCCCATTGGCATCAGGAGGACCCGGGTGTACAACCTGCGATTGATAATTCAGGTGCAGGTTCGCCAACAGGTATAGCTTTTTATGAGAGTGATGCTCTTGGTGAAAACTACAGAGGTACTTTATTGAGTTGTGAAGCGGGTAGAAATGTGGTCTTCTCTTACCAACCTACCATTCAGGGTGGTGGATTCAAGATGGAACGCCATAATATGATTAGCTCTTTCCCTAAAACTCACGACCACTATATATGGCATGATACCAGTGAAGATGTAAGAAAATGGTTTCGCCCAAGTGATGTAGTAGCGGGTACTGATGGTGCCATTTATGTAGCCGATTGGTATGACCCCGTAGTAGGTGGCCATGCCATGCACGATAAAAAGGCTCACGGTCGTATTTTTAGAATCACTCCTAAAGGCAAAAAACTGACTCCCCCAACTATTGATTTAACAACCGTACGAGGACAAATAGAAACTTTAAAGAATCCTGCCATAAATGTACGCAATTTAGGATTTGAGGCACTTCGTAAAGGTGGTCATGTAGCAGAGGTTAAAAGATTACTTAAAGATTCTAATCCTTATATACAGGCAAGAGCCGTATGGCTATTATCGAAAATGGATGAAGAGGGTGTAAAAGAAGTAGAGAAAGTATTGGATAATCAAGATATCAATCTAAAAATAACTGCTTTCAGAGCATTGCGACAAGTAAAAACAGACATTTTACCTATTGCTGAAAAATTATCGACTGATAAAAATGTGGCTGTCAGACGTGAAGTGGCTATTGCCTTACGTGACTTACCTCTGGCTTCTATCAAAGGAATTGTTAATAATCTGGTAAAGGCATATAATGGAACAGACCGTTTTGAGATAGAAGCTATCGGACAAGCATTAGATGGTAAAGAAAATGCCTATTATCAATCTATCAAACCTACTTTATCAAAAGACCCAACCACCTGGAATGAGCCTACAGCTACATTAATCTGGCGTTTGCATCCGGTAGAAGCCATCAATGATTTAAAACTAAGAGCAAGTGCCCGTAATCTAAATGAAGCCCAAAGAAAGCAGGCGCTCACAGCTTTAGCCTTTATCAAAGATAAACGTGCAGTGATGGCGATGCTAGATTTAACTAAAAATCCATTCAAAGATGTATCGGAACAAGCTTTCTGGTGGGTAAATTTCAGAAAGACTAATGATTGGGCAGATTTAATGGACTGGGAGAAGGCAGCAAATACCCAAATGTCGGCACAGCAAAAACAGATGCTAGGCTTAGAAAAACAAATGTTGGATAAAAAGCAGCCACAGGCAACCAGAGAAAAAGCGGCAGAGAAATTGGCAAATGATGGAATTGGCGGGAAAATGCTGTTGAGTTTGGCAGGAGAAAATCGCCTGCCAAAAGAAGTAAGAAACGTTGTAGCAGCAAACATTTTTAATAATCCTGATAAATCTATACGTATGATGGCCAGCGATTATTTCTTACGCCCAAGTGGAAAAGAAATTTCAGTAAACCTAGCCCTTGAAATGCCATCGGATATGAAGAAAGGTTATGAGGTTTTCAGAAAAAACTGTGCAACCTGCCATAAATTCGATAAAGAAGGGGCTGAAATAGGTCCGGAATTAACCCAGATAGGAAAGAAATTTGATAAAGCAGGTTTGTTGGATGCCATCGTGAATCCATCGGCTAGTATGGCTTTTGGCTATGAGCCATTGATTGTAACGACTAAAGATAAAAACACCTATTATGGTTTTCTGGTAGGTGATGGAGAAACACTTACCCTAAAAGACGTGGCAGGGCAACTTACCAGTATCAAAAAAGCTAATATAGCCAGTCGTAAGCAATTGAAAAACAGCCTGATGCCTGAACCCTCATCAATGGGACTGAAAGAAAAAGATTTATCTGATCTGGCAGGGTATTTATTGAAATTGCCTTTGGCAGAATAAAAAAAGCCCGCAATACTCTTTTGGTATTGCGGGCTCTATCAGGATTACTGCTTAAGCCAAAGTAGCATCAACAGTTATTTTGGTATTCAACAATTTAGAGATTGGGCAATTTGCTTCAGCATCCGCTACCAATTCATCAAATTTTTCTTTCGAAATATCAGCAACTTTAGCAGTTAAAGTAAGGTGGGAAAGAGTGATTTCTCCGTTTTCAAAAGTAATCTCACATTTAGTTTCCAGGTTTTCAGGAGTAAAGCCTGCACCTGAAAGGTTGAAGCTCAATTTCATGGTAAAACAACCAGCATGAGCCGCTGCCACTAATTCTTCAGGGTTGGTACCAACTCCTTCTGCAAAACGGGAATTGAACGAGTATTGAGTCTGATTTAAAACTGTACTTTGTGTAGTCAGGTGTCCGTTGCCTTCTTTACCTGTTCCTTGCCAAACGGCTGTAGCGTTTCTTTTCATTTTGTTGAATTTTTAGATGTACAAAATTTGCGATGCAAAAGTAAGACTTTTGTCGGTTGAACAATCAGAATTAGCTTAAAGTTATTGCTAATTATTTTTCTGTTTTTAGACTAATAGCTAAGAAGTTTAGTCTGAAATTTTTACAATTAGCAAAAAAAAGGTATTTTCGATTAACAATTATTCTACTTGACTGAATTTAAAATGCCTATTAGACTAAAACTAATCTATTTACTCTGTTGTTTGATTGATGCTTTAGCTTTCTCATTTCATCAAAAATGGCTCATTCCTTTTGGCGCTTTACCAGTGCTGTGTTTAATTACATTCTATTTTTTAAGACGCAAAGGAGAATATAAATTGAAAGATTATACTTATACCTTTGCACTTGTAGCAGCAGCCATGGCAGATATAGTATTCGAGTTCAGAACTATGACCGCTAAAGTGATAGCCATGATTCTCTATGTATTTACTTTTTCGTTCTTTACTGCTACTATCCGCAAAGAAGCTGTTTTTACTGGCACTTCAAAGGAGTTATTAAAAATGATTCTGCATCTTTTGCTTATCTTGTCTCCTTTTTTCCTTGTCTTTTCAAAAATACCTACCGATTACTTCTTTTCCTCTATCATTTATATGGTATTTTTATCATTATTATATGTAAATGCGCTATTACGCAAAACTAGCAAAAAAAGCTATATATGGTTTTTGGTAGGTGTCTTAGCTTTTGTTTCAGTATCTGTTACTGACATTTATTTTGCTTTTGTTATAAAAGTCCCTTACGCCGACCTTATTAATAAACTACTTTATCAGTTTGCTCAATACGCTATTTTTGTAGGTGTTATTAAAGCCTATAAGCACTCTCCTGCATTTTCAGTAAGAGATGAAGATTTCAGATAATTCTACACATATCTCATTTGTGGATCTTTCACCACTATTATTGAAATAATCCTATTATTTCAATTAATTCTTCAAAAGAAATTGTCTTTATATTAAAAAAACATCTCAATAAATAGCTTGTAATCATTAACAAGTCATAAGCAATTCTTAACCAGAAGTTTGGAACGATTTTTTACATTTCACAAAAAAATACTATTTTTGTTTAACAATTGCTTGATGTCCTGAAATGCCTCTCAAACTAAAACTGATATATATACTTTGTTGCTTAATTGATGCCATTGCTTTCGCTTTTCACCAGGACTGGGTCGTCTTTCTTGGCGCATTGCCTCCGATTTGCTTACTTAATTTTTATACTTTAAGACGCAAAGGTGAATACAAATTAAAAGATTATACGTACACAATTGGCCTTGTATTAGCTATTGTAGCCGATATTATTATTGAATTCAATAGTGTTACGGCTAATGTATTGGCCTTAGTCTTTTATATGCTAAGCTATTCATTCTACATTGCTACTGTTCGGAAAGAAACCGTCTTTACGGCTTCTTCCAGAGAGGTTTTAAAAGTAGTTGTTAATATGCTGCTTATCATTTCTCCGATATTATTGGCCTTTTCAGCAATTCCCTCTGATTATTTTTTTGCTTCTATGCTTTATATGGTTTTTCTGGCTTTATTATATACTTCGGCTCTTTTACGAAAAACCAACAAAAGCAGTTATCAATGGTTTTTATCAGGTGCTTTGGGGTTTGCTGTACTTACCGTTTGCAAAGTCTATTTTACCTTTATTTTCAAGATTCCTTACGGCTCTGTTATTATTAAAATCATCTACGACTTTGCACAATATGCTACTTTTATGGGTGTTATTAAGACCTTTAAGAATTTCTATCCCGCTAGCGAAAAGTGAGGATTATAAATAAATCCGATTACATTTCCCCATAAATCTTTTACAGCACTTACTATAATGCCTCCACCAACCTCAGTGGGTTCTTCGAAAGATGTTGCGCCATTGTCTATTACTTTTTTGTAAATCTCTTCTACATTTTCAACACCCCAATAGGTTATTACGCCATCTGTTTTGCTATCGCTTTTGGCATCTGGTTGTAAACCTAATTCGTAGCCACCTACATTGAAACCTACGTAGAATGGTTCATCAAAATAAGGTTCAATGCCAAATACTTCGCTATACCAGGCTTTGGCTTGGTCGATATCGCTTACTCTGTAAATGGTGGTTCTTAGACCTAATAATGGAGAGTTCATGTTTTTCTTGATTGACTGAATGAGAGAATGAGTGAATTAATGATTCGTGTAACTATAATTAAAACATAATTCAGAATTCAAAAATAGGAATCTATTCCGATAAATTTACTTATCGAATTATTAAATAAATAAGTGATTACCTACGGTAAAGCCAAAGGCATAGCCTTATCGCTCTCAGCCAAATATTTCAGAATCGCATCGATGTCTTCATCTGTAAAATTGGGAAAAGCTGTCATCTGGGTTCTATTAAACTTTTCGTAAAGCGCATTAGCATATTTGTCTTTGCTATCTAATACTTTCTGCGGGTTTCTTATCCATTTTCTTAGCCAACCAATATCTCTTCTACTTTCTATATCTGCTAAACCCGGCCCTACAATTTGTTCATTAGTTGGTGCGTGGCATTGGGCACAATTATCTTTAAATAAGGCTTTACCTTTAATAGCAATTGAAGATAATGGTTCATTAATATTTGGTTCATTTGTGACAGTTGCACAACCAGGTAGCGGTTCAGGAGATTGATTATTGATATAATAGAAGGCGGTGGCTGCGAAAATTACCCAAGAAAGACCAAAGAGTATTGCTAAAGTTTTGAATAATTCTAAAACTTTGACGAGCGTTTTTTGTGTATCCATTATAGAAGTGTTTTTAGTCAAATTGATAACATCGGTTCCATAGATTTAGTGCTATGGGTTGATAAAATAAAGACAATTTTAGCTTCATCGGTTGCTTTATAACTCATTAGGTAAGATATTTGCAAAAATACCTATTTACTCTTAATGTCTGCCGAACAAGTTATACTCATAAACTTATTGTTATACTTAGTAGGATTTTCGTTTTTATTATTCAAACGAAACACTTTAAGTGAACAATCTGTTGGTTTGCTTTCGGTAACGCTCAATGTTATAGGTGTACTTTTCTCGATGGGTATTCGCCTGAGTGATATTATGGGCGACGTAATACACTACGACTGGTTTTATATCGGCGATACGCTCTTCAGTATTGATATTATCTTCAACGACCTAACTTTTCTGATGTACTTTCTGGTGCAGTTTATAGCACTTTGGGTACAGGTTTTCTCATTGAAATATATGTCGGGCGACCCAAGCTTCGGGCGATACTATGCCTATATCAACCTGTTTATTCTGGCAATGGTAGGTATAGTTGTATCGGGGAATCTGCTCATGATTTATATGTTCTGGGAGTTGGTGGGAGTTTGTTCGTATTTACTGATTGGCTTCTGGTACGAAAAACAATCAGCTACCAATGCAGCAAAAAAAGCCTTTCTGGTGAATCGTGTGGGTGATATTGGCTTTCTGATTGGTATATTTCTGATTTACCGTTATTTCGGCACTTTTGATATTAGCTTGATTGTTGAAAAAGCCAAGTTAATTCCGCAGGCTTCATTCAATAATCCTTATTTAACTACTATAGGCTTATTGATTTTCTGTGGTTGTGTGGCCAAATCAGCCCAATTGCCTTTACAAGTATGGTTGCCCGATGCTATGGAAGGTCCAACACCTGTTTCAGCATTGATTCATGCCGCTACTATGGTGGCTGCGGGGATTTTTTTGATGGCAAGGGTTTTCCCGATTCTTACGCCTGATGCACTTCTGGTGATGGCAATAGTAGGAACGCTCACGGCATTTTTTGGTGCTTGCTCAGCACTTAACCAATATGATATTAAAAAACTTCTTGCCTACTCTACCATCTCTCAATTGGGATTGATGGTAATTAGTCTGGGTATAGGCGCAGTCAATGCGGCACTTTTCCATCTGGTGACGCATGCGTTTTTTAAAGCAGGTTTGTTTTTATCAGCAGGAGCTGTCATTCATTATGCGCATCATCAGCAAGATATGAGACATATGGGAAATATGCGTAAGCAAATACCCATCATTTTCTATTGTTATACTATCTGCGCAGCGGCTCTGGCTGGGATTCCGTTATTTTCTGGTTTCCTGTCAAAAGACGCAATCATTGTAGCATCTTTTGAGTGGGCAGCTAATCAACCCTCGCAACTCTATTTTATTATTCCCGCGGTTTGTCTGATTGTATCAGGTATGAGTGCCTATTATATGATGCGTCAGATTTATCTGGTTTTTCTGGAAAGAGAAGACAATCCATTAGAATTAATTTCATCAGGAGCAGTACATTTCTATAGAAACATCGCTAAACGCATTGAAGGAATTGTAAAAGTTGAGGATGAGACTAATGAAGATGACAAACTTACAATAGAGTCATTTTATGAAGCAATTTCTGTAATAGGTCCCATGGAATTATCTGTAATTGTGATGGCTATTGCGTCTATCGGCTTTGTTTTTTCGATAAACCCTTTTTATGCTGAGAGCAGTTGGTTTTTCGAGACCTTCCCGCATGAATCTAAAAATTATCACTGGATAGCCTATGTGGCTATTCTTGTATCGCTCAATGGAGTTTTGCTAGGCTATATTTATACCAAAGAAGAAAGCTATAGATTAGATAAATATAAAACCCAGCCGGATGGATTTATTGCAAGGCTGGTATTTCATAACTTTTATCTAAGCCAACTCTATCAGGCTATATTTGTGAATCCTATGGTGTGGATCAGCCCTATTTTACACAAATTTGACGGCATCATTATTGATGGATTTGTGAATCTGATGGCTAAGATATTTGTGGGCATTTCTGTAATAGTTCGTTGGATTGAAGAGAATATTGTGGATGCTTTTGTCAACTTCCTTGCGAATATGACCGGGAAATCAGGAAATTATACAAGACAGATACAGAACGGGAAAGCACAGACCTACATCATTACGATTTTTGTTTGTCTGGTTTTAATCATAGTCTTATTAATTATATAACCTAAAACAAATTCTCTTTCTGAGAATCGTGGCATGAATAATATTTTACTTTCAACACTTATTTTTCTTCCGATAATTGCGGCAGCTTTGGTGTTGTTATTGCCTAATGCTTACAAAGATTCGTTTAAATGGATTTCTATATTAGTAAGCATTATCAATCTTTTAAACATTTTCACCCTATATAATACTTTCAACCGCTCACTCTCTACCTTTCAATTTCTGGAACAATATGAATGGATAAGAATGGGTCTGGGGAATCTGGGGATAATATCTATTAATTATATTCTGGGTGTAGATGGTATCAACCTGTCGATGGTATTACTATCAGGTATTGTGTTTCTGGTGGGTGCTGTCGCTTCGTTTAATATTGAGCATCGCCCTAAGGCTTATCACTCCTTGTTTCTTCTTCTATCGGGCACTGTAATTGGTTGTTTTGTAGCACTTGATTTCTTTTTGTTCTTTATTTTCTTTGAGTTCATGCTATTACCGATGTATTTTCTGATAGGAATATGGGGTGGAGAACGCAGGGAGTATTCAGCCATTAAGTTTTTCATTTATACATTCGTTGGTTCAATTTTCATTCTGATTGTAATGATTGGCCTGGCCATGTCTGTTAACGATACTTTCTTCTCACAGGAATTAGGGACGGTTGTTCATACTTTCGATTTCAGATTTTTAGGAGATTTCAAAAACTATATTTCAGGCTCATTGCTTTCGCCAGATAGCATACAGCTGATTTTTGGCATTCCAGCACGTATGTTTGCCTTTATTCTGTTGCTGATAGGATTTGGTATTAAGTTGCCAACAGTACCGTTGCATACATGGCTACCTGATGCACACGTAGAAGCTCCTACTCCTGTATCTGTGATTCTGGCAGGTGTATTATTGAAAATCGGTGCCTATGGTTTTATAAGAATTGCTTATGGGTTCTTTCCTGATATGGCTTTTGAATGTACCTATGTTGTGGCAGGCGCAGGTGTATTATCAATCATTTATGGAGCCTTTAATGCCTTGGCACAAGAAGATTTAAAGAAAATGATAGCCTATTCATCGGTCTCTCATATGGGTTTTGTATTGCTGGGTTTATCTTCTATGACAGCCGAGGGTGTCAATGGAGCTATTTATCAGATGTTCGGGCACGGTATCTTATCTGCCATGCTATTTCTGATTGCCGGCGTAATTTATGACCGTACCCATAATCGTTTGATAGATAATTTCAGAGGACTTTCTTCCAGAATGCCTCTTTATACAGTGGCCGTTACAGTCGGTTTCTTTGGGGCTTTAGGTCTACCGTCTCTACCGGGTTTTGTGGGTGAGTTTTTTACGCTGATGGGTGGGTTCCAATCAAAAGTATTGCCTGACTGGGTACCTATGTTAGCTACCTTAGGCTTAGTGCTATCAGCAGGCTATTTTCTGTGGACATTACAAAAGATGTTCTTCGGGAAATTCTGGGTCAACCGCAATCATGAAAACCATATGAAAGATCTGGATATCAGAGAAATGGTAATGCTTTATGGTTTAGCGGCCTTGGCTGTGATATTTGGTATTTTCCCGAATCTGATTTTTGATATTAGCGGCGAAACCGTCAAACTATTTTTACAAAAATTTTAAAAGAAAATGTAGCCTCATGCGCTAGTATTGGTAGATAATACAGGTAATGCTCGAAAAACTTTCACATATTTTATTCAGTACAAGGCTGTTGCTGCCGGAATTGGTCTTTGCAGGGGTATTTCTAATCATTGTCACGATTGTTGCTTTTACGAAAAAATCCTACCATAGTCATAACCTGTACAATACCCTTACTATCAGCATTCTGATAACAATTGGCTTTGTTTTTTATGTGTTTCTGAGTTTTTTAGAGCAGTATTTTGATTCGGGGGTAGTGTTGTTTCACAACCTTATCTACCTTGATAAGCTAAGCATTTTCTTTAAACTCATCATTACTGTTTCGGCCATTGCAGTAATACTGCATTTATGGATTATTGGCTATAAAGTGGTTGGTGAGTTTTATGCTATTTTTCTGGCGTTAATTCTGGGGCTTTTTGTTATGAGTATGACTACCCACTTCCTGATGCTTTACGTAGCTTTAGAAATGGTGTCTATCTGCTCTTATATTCTGGTAGCTATTAATAAGTCGAAATCTAATTCGGAAGCGGGAATCAAGTACTTATTGACAGGTGCTACGAGTTCGGCAGTTATGTTATATGGAATTTCGTTGCTCTATGGCATGACAGGCACGTTGAATTTTGGTAGTCAGGAATTTGCTACTTTTCTAGGTCAGAATCCCTCATGGGTAGCCAATGTTGCCGCATTTATGACTATTGGCGGTTTGCTATTCAAATTATCTGCCGCGCCATTTCATAGCTGGACACCCGATGTTTACGAAGCCACACCTACTCCTATTGTGGCCTTTCTTTCAATAGCCCCTAAGGTAGGAGTTATCATTGTGATGGTTCGTTTCCTAAGCGGATTGAGTATTGATTTCAGATTGATTCTATCTATTGTTATTATTGGCTCTTTATTTATTGGAAACCTATCTGCTTTATGGCAGAATAATACCAAAAGAATGTTGGGTTATTCTACCATTGCACATGCAGGGTTTATGCTTGTAGGGCTTTTAGCGCTTAGCCAGTTTGGGGTACAATCAGCTATTTTTTATGTAACTACTTATTTATTCATCACTCTATCAGCCTTTCTTCTGGTTGATTTACTGGCACTCAAAACCGAGAGTTATGAATTAGAAAGCCTGAAAGGATTAGGACAAGAAAATATTTTTTTGGGTTTATCTGCAGTAGTTATTATGATTGCTTTGGTAGGCTTCCCTCCTACTGTTGGATTTACAGGAAAGCTCCTGATATTTACCGCGCTATGGGATTCCTATCAGGATTCAGGTAATCAGCTTTTGTTAATAATCTTAATTATCAGTTTATTAAATACAGCCATTTCGGTATTCTATTATTTGAGAATACCTTTCTACATGATTTTCAAAGACCCAAAAGGTGGCGCCAGACGTTACAGCCTGGATATACCCAAGAGAGTTTTCCTGCTTATTTTTATTGTACTCCTTGTATACCTGTTTATTAAGCCTGACCTCATTATGGATATGATTGAAATGTTGTAAGGCTATTTCAACCGTGTTAGCTTCATAATCAAAGAATCTTTCTGGTACATTCCCCGCATTACCATGGTGCTGTCTTTTATCTGATAATTGAGTTTCATAGAATCAACCTTGTTGTTGGCATTCTGAAGGCCAATTTTAACCAGATGTTTAGGTTCATCTACTTCGTATTGGCCATGCAAATCTTTTGCATCATTGAATTGATAAGGATTGAATTTAATCAGGCAACCATACCGCCATTCAAAATAAATCTTAGACCAAGTTGAATCACTTGTTGCTATTGATGGAATCATTGTTTTATTGTGCATCGTGATTTCATCTACTTTCCATACGCCATGAATAGCAGATTTAGGCTGAATACTTCCCCTAAGCAGATAGATATGTAAAAAAGCGCCACCTATGACAATTACCCTAATTAGATTCAAAACAACCGTCTTTTTATTGAAATAGAAGTACTCTTTGTAAGACAAAAAGGCATAGACCAGTTTATCTACATCCAGAAACATCAGGAAAATCAGGATAAAAGTATAATGCAATGAATTATAATAAGCCAGCGGAGAAATCTGGTAGAAATGATCTATAAAATCAATATTTACCAGAATCGGCAATAAGATAAAGGTTGCCAATAACCGCGTTTTACGAAAAATCAGAAGAATGGCACCAGCCACCTGCATGGCTCCCAGAATAAAAGCAAAAGTAGGTGAATAGCCAAAGTATGTCCAGGTAAGCCAGAAACCGTTTAACTCTCCTACCGGACTTTCCAGAATAAAATTAGGTGCCTGAAATTGTGTTTTTAATATCTTAGCTGCTCCGTAAGTGGCTATCTGATGTGCCGCATAAAAGGCAATAATCGGCTGAAACCATTGGTGTAAATCTGTTTTCTTAATGAATTTATGCCAAACATAAGCCAGTCCCGCACTCAAAGCAAGCAATACTCCGCAAACAATCCAGATGAGTTTAGCATTGGTAACAACCTGCATTTGTATCCCGGTAGCGAAATCGAAATACTGGGTAAGACCAATGATAACCAGTAGCATAAAAAAGATCTCGAAGAACTTCAAGAAGTAGGATTTGTTAGATTTCATGTGGGGATATAAAGTTGATTGAGGCGGGAAAATTAAGCCAAAACCTTTAAAATTTCAAATTTCGACTAAAGTTTTGATTGAGTACAACAGTATGATTATACCAAAAACATCCCTAAACGCTTTGAAAACAGAAGCTGAAAGCCGAAATTTATTGGTTAACAATTATTGCCATGCACGAAGAGAATAGAGTTAATAGAGATATAAAGGAATATAGATTTAAACGGGTAGTTCCGCAGTCTTTTAAGATACCACCTACTCAATTGGAATCAGAAAAGGTTACCAATATGGTGGGAACCTTTTTGAGCGAGGGCAGCAATGGTTTCCGAATACCAACCACTAAAATGTCATCGAAAAAGGTTACCAATATGGAGGGAACCTTTTTGAATGACGGTTGTCACAACAATTGAGATTTCAGGAATATGAGAAGTGATTTTATATTAGGTAGATTAAAAAAGTTAATCAATTTTGGAGTAAGAATAGATTTATAGCCATTAATTTTTCTCTATATTGCAATACATTTTCTAAAAAAGAAACTTACTCCACTCTACATTTATGATTCTCTAACATCTATTAACATGAAAAAACAACTCTTACTATTCATTCTATTTGTTTCATTTATCAGCCAGGCACAACAGCCGATTGATTCGCGCCAAAAAGAGATAGTATTTACCAATGTTTCGGTGATTCCTATGACTTCTGAAACCGTTTTGAACAACCAGACTGTGGTGGTGAAAGATGGTGTGATAGCTAACATAGGTTCAAAGGTCAGTTATGATAAAAATGCCTTGGTTATTGATGCCAAAGGTAAATATCTGATGCCTGGCTTAGCCGAAATGCACGCTCACGTGCCACCTACGGATGATATCAAGGCCATAAAAGACGTGCTTTTGCTCTTCGCAGCTAATGGGGTTACGAGCATCAGAAGTATGTTGGGGCATCCGCTTCATCTGGAGGTGCGGAGTCAGATAAAATCAGGAGAAATATTGGGGCCTCGTTTGTATACTTCTGGCCCGTCTTTCAGTGGCCAAAGTGTAAAAACTCCGGAAGAGGGCATTGAAAAAGTAAGAAACCAGAAAAAAGCTGGCTATGACTTTATGAAAATGCACCCGGGCATTACCAAAAATAATTTTGAAGCGATTGTGAAAACCGCTAAAGAAGAAAATATACCTTTTGCAGGCCACGTATCTTTTGGTGTAGGTGTCTGGCGCTCGGCTGAGGCAGGTTATGCCACTATCGACCATCTGGATGGTATTATAGAAGCCATGATGCCTCGACTAGATACCCTGACAGAGGCAGAAGCAGGTTTATTTGGCTTATATGTAGGGCATAATGCGGATGTATCAAGATTAGATAAGGTTCTGAAAACTATCAAAGATAATAATGTATGGATAGTGCCAACCCAAACACTGGCAGAACATTGGCAATCTCCTAACCGTACATCTAAAGACTTATTATCATGGCCAGAAATGAAATATATGGACAAACCGACACTTGATGGTTGGGAAAGATCGAAGAATAGTACCATGAAAAATGCTCAATATAAACCAGAGTCGGTATTGAAATTTATTGATGTGAGACGTAGAATTATTCGCGAATGTCAGCGTCAGGGAGTTGGGTTATTATTGGGTTCAGATGCTCCTCAGGTATTTAGTGTGCCGGGGTTTTCTTTAAAACATGAATTAGATTATCTGGTGCAATCAGGTTTGACACATTATCAGGCTTTGCAAACGGGAACTGTTAATATTGGTAAGTTTTTCAAGAATGATAACCTTGGGGTAATTAAAAAAGGAGCGTTAGCTGATTTGGTTTTACTTAATGAGAATCCTTTGAAAGACGTAACAGCTGTTGGCTCGGTACAGGGTGTTATGCTTGACGGGCGCTGGTTAACCAAAAATGATATTGATGATATGTTGAAGAAGTTGGTGAAGAATTAATATAATCATCATTTTATCATGAAATTATAGATTATAATTATTAATCGTCCGAGAAAACCTAAATAAAAATATATCAAAAAGAGACATTTTCATTTCAGTTTTCTTAGTTTTGCTCAATTCATAAGACTCTGAACCAGGTATGCCATCAAAATCAAATCTCGAAAAGCTACAAATACTTGACCGTAAAAATGCTGAAGCCGAACAAGGTGGAGGAAAGAAAAGAATAGAAAGTCAGCACGCTAAAGGAAAACTCACTGCCCGTGAAAGAATCGAATTGCTATTAGATGAGGGCTCTTTTGAGGAAATAGGCAAGTTTGTCATGCATCGAAGCAAAGATTTTGGGCTTGATAAAGAGTACTATCTAGGTGATGGAGTTGTGACAGGTTATGGTACTATAGCAGGCCGCCTGGTCTATGTTTTTGCTCAGGACTTTACGGTATTCGGTGGCTCATTATCAGAAACCTATGCCGAAAAAATCTGCAAAATTATGGATATGGCCATGAAAAATGGCGCACCTGTGATTGGTTTAAATGATTCAGGTGGAGCAAGGATTCAGGAGGGCGTTAATTCATTGGCCGGTTATGCAGATATTTTTTACCGCAATACCTTAGCATCGGGAGTTATCCCTCAGATTTCGGCCATTATGGGACCTTGTGCCGGTGGAGCTGTTTATTCTCCTGCTTTGACAGATTATATATTCATGGTGGAAAATACCTCATATATGTTTGTAACAGGGCCAAACGTGGTAAAAACCGTTACGCATGAAGATGTAACATCAGAAGAACTGGGTGGGGCTATTACCCATGCTACTAAATCGGGTGTTACACATTTTGTGGCAGCAAACGAGGTGCAATGTATCAATGACATCAAAAGATTATTCAGTTATATTCCATCCAATTGCGAAGATCAGCCGCCTTTTGTGCCGTATGAGCCTGATGGTATTGAAAAGCGCCTTAAGTTGGCTAACTTATTACCTGAAAACCCCAATCAGCCTTATGACATCAGAGAATTAATTGAGGAATTAGTTGATACTGATAGTTTTTTTGAAGTACACAAAAGCTTTGCTGAAAATATTGTGGTAGGCTTTGCACATATGGGTGGACGCAGTATAGGTATTGTTGGTAATCAACCCTCTGTATTAGCTGGGGTTTTGGATATTGATGCGAGTATCAAAGGGGCAAGATTCGTTCGTTTCTGCGATTGCTTTAATATTCCATTGTTGGTTCTGGAAGACGTACCCGGATTTTTACCCGGTACAGACCAGGAATGGAACGGCATTATTATGCATGGGGCGAAACTGCTTTATGCTTTCTGTGAGGCTACTGTTCCGCGTATCACAGTTATTACCCGTAAGGCTTATGGTGGTGCATACTGTGTGATGAACTCTAAGCATATTGGCGCTGATATGAATTATGCCTGGACATCGGCTGAAATTGCTGTAATGGGTGCAGCCGGGGCAGCAGAAATCATTTTCCGGAAAGAGATTAGCGAAGCATCAGACCCGAAGGAAGAATTGCAGAATAAAGTGGATGAATATACCGAGAAATTCGCCAACCCATATAAAGCTGCACACAGAGGTTATATTGACGAGGTGATTAAACCGGAAGATACAAGAGAAAAGTTGTTGAAAGCTTTTAAGATGCTTGAAAACAAAGTAGATAGTTTGCCGAGGAAGAAACATGGGAATATTCCTTTGTAATAGCTTTGGGACGAACTTCCAGTTCGTCAAAACTCGGAGAGTTTTATAAAAGTTTACGAATAAAGTAAAATCTCAATCGGAAGTTGCTTAGTTTATTATGAAATTCTCCGAATTTCAGCGAACTGGAAGTTCGCTCCACAATTTATTAAAAATTGTAGTTACCTTTGCGTACTGATTTTATTTACGATTAATTATTGAATCTTTAGAAAAGACACTGCGCTTTTCAAAAATTTGTTATCTCAAATATGCTTGGAAAAACCGGAGTATTAATAGTAAATTTAGGTACACCTGACACTCCGAATGTACCTGATGTAAGAAAATATCTACGTGAATTTTTAATGGATGGTCGGGTAATAGATATTCCTTATACAAACCGCTGGTTTCTGATTAATCTAATTATTGCCCCTTTTCGTTCGCCTAAATCTGCTAAGGTATATCGTGAGTTATGGACTGAGCAAGGTTCGCCATTAAAAATTTATGGTGAAAGAAACGAAAAACAATTGCAGGAAGCATTGGGCGACGAATATGTGGTAAAATTAGCCATGCGCTACCAGAACCCCAGTATAGAAAAAGGGCTGAAAGAATTGCAGTTGATGGGTTTAAGCAAAATTATTGTCGTGCCATTTTTCCCTCAGTATGCCTCTGCTTCAACTGGGTCTGTTTATGAGGAAGTGATGCGGATTATTGGACAATGGCAGGTCATTCCACAGCTCAAATTTGTCAACTACTTCTATAATCATCCGAAATTCATCAAAGCCTTTGCTGATAATGGCAGGAGACATCTGGAGAAGGGCAATTATGAATATGTAGTTTTTAGCTATCATGGTTTGCCTGAAAGACAGATGATTAAAGCTGATTGCACAGGCAATACCTGCAAGCTTAATAGCTGCTGCGATACCATTCATGCCTTTAATCAGCATTGTTATCGTGCCTCTTGTTATGAAACAACACGATTACTGGTGAAAGAATTAGGTTTGAAAGAGGGGACATATACAACCAGTTTCCAATCGCGTTTAGGTAAAGAACCTTGGATTCAGCCATATACTGATAATATAGTGAAAGAATTAGCGCAAAAGGGAATAAAGAGAGTATTAGCTTACTCTCCTGCTTTTGTGGCCGATTGTTTAGAAACAACCATTGAAGTAGCAGAAGAATATAGGGAAATGTTTGAGGAACATGGTGGAGAGCACTGGCAATTAGTAGAAAGCCTGAATGATTCGAAAGAATGGATTGATTTACTGACTGACCTGGTGAAAGAACAAGAAAATTAGAAGAGAGAATCAATGATACAAAGCCTGTGGTAAACAAAAGCATGGGCTTTTTAGTTTTTAGGCATAAAGTCCACTCACTGAAAACTGTATCTTATGAATCGTATCTCTATATGGGCAAGCCGTAACACCAAAAAGGCCATCACATTTATTATTATTATTGAATTTGTCAAAAGCATAATCGGGTTTGACATTGGTCATAATTTCTTGCCTACTTTCTCATCCGGCTTTATTGAATTAGCTGTTTTAGGTCTGGTTTTTCTCATCACATTTGTTCAAGCCAATTATAAGTATCAAATACAAAATCTTAATAAAGAAGCACATCGGCAACTTCGGTTAAGGAGTACTGGTATTTTATTTTTAAGCAGTCTTTTGCTTTCAATTCTGGCAGGTAATCATTTTAAAGAATTAGGTTATTCTATTAATAGTCCTTTTGCGACTAATGCTGCTGTTAGTATGTCTGCTGATAGCGTGCTAACTACAACCACAGTGGCAAAAGAGAAGAAACAGACTGCCAAATATAAGTTTCGTTTATTTGCTAATAAAACGGCTGATGACGACCCCTATAGTAATCGTCGAATTGGATATGTATTATTATTTTTGTTGAGTTTGGTACTTACTTATGTGGGCTTATATCTAACTTGTGGTATTTTATGTAGTGGCTATGGAGTACTAGCGTTGTTAGTCTTTATAACAAGTCTGGGTGTCTTTTCCGGAGGGCTTTACTTCCTGATTAAGGCGTTTAATAAACCTGTGAAACCTATCTCTACTATGACCGGGCAAGAGAAAAGGAAAGAGCGCAGGAAATTTCTACTTATCTGGGGTATATTGAGTCTAGCAACGGGGATATTCTTATTGATTACTAATTCTTCAAATTAGCTTATAAAAAAGAATCCTATCCCGAAGTTATTACTGGGGTAGGATTCTTTTAGATTCTTATCTAGAACCCTGCGGCATGGCCGTCTTTGCGTGGGTCAGATGCTCCGGTAAAGGTTTTTCGTTCTGGGTCATAGCGGATAGCCTGATAGCCCCCATACAAGCCTAAAATATATCCAACTTTATGTCCTTTTTCCATAAGGCCTCTTACGGTGGAATAAGGGAATCCTGATTCCATGGTAATCATGCCCCCATCAATCATTTTTTCTCCGGTTGGCTCTGATGAGCCCTCGTGATTCAAACGAGGAGCATCACCAGCTTCCTGTACATTCATACCGAAGTCTATGATATTCATTACAATCTGTACATGTCCTTGTGGTTGAAAAGCGCCTCCCATTACACCAAAACTCATATAAGGTTTGCCATCCTTTGTAATAAACGCTGGAATAATGGTATGGAAAGGGCGTTTGTGCGGTGCATAGGTATTGTTCTCTCCTTCTGTCAAACTATACATTTCGCCTCTATCCTGAAACATAAAACCTAAACCGTCCGCCATCATACCTGAGCCAAAACCTCTATAATTACTCTGAATCAATGCTACCATATTGCCTTCTTTATCGGCTACTGTCAGGAAAATTGTATCCCCATCTTTCAATGCAGGGTTTCCCGCTTCATAATTAGCTGCGGCTTTATTCGGATTAAGTAGTTTACGTCTCTCAGCTGCATACTCTTTTGAAATCAATTGTTTAACCGGAATTTTGGCATACTCTGGGTCGGCATAGTATTTAGCACGGTCTTCAAACGCTAATTTCTTGGCCTCCGTAAACAAATGCACATGTTCAGTACTGCCATATGGTATTTTTGAAAAATCATAACCCTCTAAAATATTCAGCATTTGAAGTACGCAGATACCTTGTCCATTTGGTGGTAGTTCCCAAACATCATAGCCTCGGTAATTGGTCGATACTGGGTCTACCCAAGTGGATGTATGGTCGGCGAAGTCTTTGGCTGTCAGAAAACCACCATTCTTCTTCATGAATGCTTCAATACCTTGCGGTATCTCACCTTTGTAAAAAGCATCACGACCACCTTTGGCAATTTTCTCCAAGGTATTGGCCAAATTAGGATTTCTGAATATATCGCCTTTTTTAGGTACTTCACCATTCGGATAATAATGCTCTTTTACATTCGGGAACTTACCATATAAACGTGGTACAGCCACTAACGAACTAGCTAATTCCCCATGTACAGGAAAACCATTTCTACCGTAAGAAATGGCGTGAGATAGAATTTTCTCCATTGGCAGTTTGCCGAATTTCTTATGCAATTCAAACCAACCATCTACACAACCAGGTACGTTAATTGGTAGAGGACCAGTAGAGGGTAAATGTGTTAATCCACGTTTTTTAAGTTCTGCTAAGGTAAGGTTATAAGGTGAGCGGCCAGATGCATTAAGCCCATATAATTTCTGTGTTTTGGCATCCCACACAATGGCAAATAAATCACCACCGATACCATTCATATGCGGTTCTACTACTCCCTCCATGGCATTGGCAGCGATAGCTGCATCAATGGCTGTACCTCCTGCTCTCAGAACTTCGATAGCGGCTTGTGTGCTGAGGGGGTGAGAGGTACAGGCTACCCCATTCTGAGCAATTACTTCGGAGCGAGTGGCCTTGACACCCCCGTAAACACGGTCTTGTGGACGGGCTGATTGATAGATGGATAATAGCATAATACAAAGGAGGATTTTTTTCATAGTAGGTTTATTGGTTAAATAAGTCGTTATTTTCAGCTATATTGTTTGATTAGTTCAGTCTTGGTAATCTTTTATAGTTGGTGGGATTTACTTTTTTTAAATGAATTGATTTAGACAAATATACTATTTTTCTTTATTGATTAGATTTGTTGGTTTTGAATCGATTGTTAAAATTCGTCTATACAACTATTTTATGCGACGAGTGGTTATCATAGTCATTATCTGCTTTGATTAACTTATTTTAACAGTTCTTTAATCAAAATATCTTTGTTCATAATGTTAGTATTATGTTTTTTTACGTTTTGAAGATTAGGCATGTTTTATATTAAATCAAATGTAAAAAAGCGAGTTGGACACAACTGTCACTTGACTCGCACCACATTTTGTTTATGAAATTCTGGATTGTTATTTTTATTTATTGCTGCTTTTTCACTGCTAATGCTCAACATGCTAAAATGAATGACTATGGCGATGTGAAGGTAGTCTGGAATAACCATATCAAAGATTCTGTTTTCAGAGATTTTCAGGAGGGCATCAAACGCACTAAAATATTAGACGCCATCGCCAGTGACATCAACGGTTATCTGGCTTTGCCTGAAGACTTGTACATTACTTTTGACGAGTGTCAGAGTAGTAATGCTTTTTATGATGAAAGCAGCAAAAAAGTAACCATTTGCTATGAAATGGTTTCTTATCTCTACGAACTATTCAAAACCAAAACACAAGACCCGGTACAGTTGAGAGAGATGGTGATTAATACCACTCTTTTTATTTTCTACCACGAAATGGGGCATGCTTTGATAGATTTGATGGATTTGCCAGTAACCGGAAAGGAAGAAGATACGGTCGATAACTTTTCTATCTTTCTGTTGGCCGATGGTAGTAGAAAAGGCTCTTTAGCAGTATTGGATGGCGCAATAGCCTTTTATCTGATGGGTGAATCAGAAAAGAATATTCCGTTGAAAAATCTGGAATTATGGGATGAACATTCGCTTGACCATCAGCGCTTTTATCATATTATTTGTATGTTGTATGGTTCTAATCCTACACAGAATAGGGCCTTGGTTCGCAGGAAAATGTTGCCTATGTCAATGACCAGCCGTTGTATAGAGGATTATCAGAAAATTAAGAAAGGTTGGCTGAAAGTACTTGAACCCTGGATAAAAAAATAGGGAAACGCCAATCGGCATTTCCCCGTGTTTTAGATGCAAAGTAGCTTAGTAATTATAATCTATTTTGATTACTTCGTACCAGATCTCTCCTTGATACACTACTGCTTTATATTGCACACCATCTACTATATAATAGGTTTCTCCGTCAATTATTACTTGTTCATATCCATCAGGAATACTTTCAACCAAAGCCCCTACTGGCGGTGGCACTACCTCATACTCATTACCGATTGGTCTGTAATAGGTGCCATTGTAATAATGATAAGGGCGACCAAAGAAAGTATATATCTGACACTCTATTGGTAACATACCAATTCTTAAACCAATTGGTGGGAGCGAAACAACATAGGTATCTCTATAAGGTCTGTAATAGATACCATTGTAGTAACTGTAGTTAATACCACCATAATAGACTGGTAAACAAGACGTTGGCAAGACTCTTACATAACTATTGCGACGCGGCAGGTTATAATATCTCCAGCTTGGGCTACCATATCGACCATTAAATCTTCTGCTATCGTTATCATATCTATAACGTCTATCATCGTATCCTCTGCGGTCGTATCTGTTATTATCTCTTCCGCCTCTATTATCCCAGCCGCCTCTACTGCCATAATTGTTGTCTCTGCCAGTATAAACTCTGCTTCTGTCGTTGTTATCTCTACTACCTCTGGTATTGTTATCCCAACGGTTTCTATCGTTGTTATCTCTTCCACTACGGTCAGCATAGGTTCTGTTCCTGTCACCATCGTTATCTCTTCCGCCTCTACCGTTTCGGTTGTTATCATCACCTATATTGTCATTTCCTCTACCAACACGGTCACTATCAGGTCTTGGCGACTCCACTCTTCTACCCTCCGTATGAACATCAGGGCGAGTCTGAATTCTGTCAGGACGATTCAGGCTGATACCTCCTCTATCTTCTCTTCCTACTGAACCTCTATCTGGAAAAGAACCTCTGCTTTCTGACCTTGGTGATTCTCTTGGTGTTTCCACTCTGCTTCCGCGGCTTTCACCTCCTCTGTTTCCAAAGCCACCACCTTCGTTGCCACCTCGACTCATTGAGATTCTGTCATTGCCTCTATTACCTCGGTCAGAGGAGCCTCTTTCAAAGCCACCACTTCTTTCGCTCCTTTCACTTCTACCACCGCCACCGTTCCCCCCATTTCCGCCTTCTCTATCTCCTCTCCTGCCTTGAGCAAAGGTATCGATAGTGCTAAGACTCAAACCTGCCATCAACAAGAGTGATGCAGCAATACCTCCCCTCTTCATCGATAAGAGCGCAGGTTGTATAGCGATTTTTTCCATTTCTTTCATTTTCTCCTTAATTATAGCTTATAGATGCTAATATTACATAAATGGTTTAATCTGCTTTATATCGTTAACAATCATTAACAATATACAACCATTTAACAGAAAAATCCTTCCACGTCATTTAACATACTAAAACTTTTTATTTCAAAAAACTACTCCTAACTCAATTGATAACGCTGATAATCAGAAGATTATTCTATGAGACCATTAGTATCATCTATAACTAGACGTCTGCATCAATTCTCACAACCACCTGTCTTAGCAGTAAATATCCTTAATCAAAAAGGTTCCCACCATATAGGTAACCTTTTTCGATTCCGTTTGAGTGGCTGAAACTCTAACAAATTCCGAAACTTCCTGCTGATAATTATAACCAGTCGCTCTTTTGTACAAGTCTCCGGTGCAAACCACGTTCAAAAAGGTTCCCACCATATTGGTAACCTTTTTCAATGCTACATAAGTGGCTGGTACTTTCACCAACTCCGAGAATACCCGCTGGTAAGTATAACCAATCGCTCTTTTAAATAAGCTTCCGGTGCAATCCTTGTTCAAAAAGGTTCCTACCATATTGGTAGCAATATAGTGGTTGGTATTTGGAAAATCTCACTGTCTTCGTTCAAAAAGCACCCACCATATTGGCTACTGTTTCTGATGCCTTTTTAGTGGCTAAATCCTGCATTGCGGTTGCGTTCTTTCTTTTCTCTGCCTCCATTGAAATATTTATTATGTGGATGGCTAGTTGTGGACCGCTAGTTGTTATCCAAGACCAGGCAGCCACGTCTGAGCGTTTACTAAATTTCCAACTTTGGCTTGTTTTTTCAAATCGTTTGAGAAGTTTTTTGGAATAATCAGACTTTTGGAGGGGTAGACAGAAAGTATCAACAAGCACAAACAAAAAAGCCATCTTAATAAAGATGGCTTTTTGCTACAACCCTAACCACTATGATGAAACAAAATTCTACTTTAATATCTTTTACGTTGACCAAACCCTCCACTTAATCCGGTAGAGTGATACAGTACATATATACCTAGCAACAACAATACACCAACTAAAAGGATTTGTAGCGGGTAAATCATGGCTATTTTGTTGAGACTATTTCCAATTTCTAAAAGCGTAAACATTTTCTTATATATTATCAAGTTGAATGAACGATACAAAGTTCTGAAACTCTCCTGGAATATTTTAGCGTAAAAACCCCTGATCTTTATACGTGTTCTACGGTATTTTTCAAAAACTTTTTCAGAATGTAATAAAAAGTAGATATTCTGAAAAAAAATAGGCTAGTACGAAACACCTAAACATAAAGATCATAGAAGCAAACTCCCATTCTCTGGATTCAAAATTACTACTACTAAGACGTAAAATTTCTATGAATGATACAGAATATACGAAAAATTTTATTGTACGGTTGCATATTACCATTTAATAATAAATTTTCTGGTTTTACACCTTCTACTTAACCTGAAAATTGAAAATTTGAGAGAAAATCATTAAATAAATCAACATTCAACCTACCACTATTTTGACTACTTATATTTTTTAACCATTATTGTAATAAATAAAATTTCCGGATTATGCTCTACTCCCTATAGAGTGCCAGATTCTGAGCCTTAACCTAAACATTGCTTCTCTGTGGGGACAGGGAAAACAACTTCATTATGAAACTAAATATTACCTGGAAAATTTTTATAGGTATGACCCTGGGTATCATTGTAGGATACTTCATGAATACCTATTTAAAATCTAACCCCGAAGAACTTGCCTCATGGAGTGTATACTTAAACCTGTTAAGCAAAATCTTCTTACGCTTGATAAAAATGATTATCGGGCCCTTGATTTTCTCGATACTTACCGTAGGTATTGCCAAATTAGGAGATTTTAAAACGGTAGGGCGTATCGGAGTAAAAACTTTGGGTTATTTCTACTTTGCTACCATTTTATCCTTGTTAACAGGCTTGATTGCAGTTAATATCTTAAAACCGGGCAAAATGATGGAAATACCATTGCCGGAATCAGGAGCTGAAACAGGAATTGAATCAAAAAAGATGACTCTAGAAAACTTCTTCACGCATCTCTTCCCACAAAGTTTCTTTGAAGCATTAGCTACGAACGAAATCTTACAGATAGTAGTATTCTCTATCTTTTTTGGTATTGCCACTGCCGCCATCGGCAACCATGGCAAAGTGATTATCAAAGGTCTGGACGCCGTTGCCGAGGTGATGTTTAAAATTGTAGGCTACGTAATGGGCTTTGCTCCCTATGCCGTTTTTGGTGCAGTAGCAGCCGTAATTGCACAAAAAGGCTTAGGTATTTTAGGGGGTTATTTATATCTGATTATTTGTTTCTTTGCTACGCTGGCATTCTTTATACTGGTCGTCTTACCGCTTATTTGTCTGTTCACGAAAGTGCAGTATTGGAAATTATTAAAGTATGTAAAAGATGCCTTGTTTTTATCATTCAGTACAGCTAGTTCAGAGGCATCAATGCCATTGCAGATTGAGCAATTGAAAAAATTCGGGGTATCTGAAAGAATCGTGAGTTTTGTCTTACCATTAGGTTATTCTTTCAATCTGGATGGCTCAATGATGTACATGACTTTTGCTACCGGATTTATTGCGCAAGCTTATAGCATTGATTTGTCGATTGGTCAGCAGGTGACAATGCTACTTACCTTATTGATAACAAGTAAAGGTATCGCCGGAGTACCTCGTGCCTCATTGGTGGTTATTGCTGGCACAATGTCTTTATTTAACCTGCCTGCTGAGGGATTGATACTTTTATTTGCTGTTGACTGGTTATTAGATATGGGCCGTTCTGCTACATCAGTTGCGGGTAATGCCGTTGCCACTGCTATTGTTGCCAAGTGGGAGAATGAATTAGGGCCATCCCAGCCAGCATAATATAGAAACTACGTACTTATCATAAGCAAAAAATTCCATCTTGACGATGGAATTTTTTGTTAGACTTATTTCAAACTTTTATCTAGTACCTCAACCAAATTCCACATATCTTCTTCTGAATTATAAACATTGAGAGATATCCGAATAGCTACTCCTCTATTAGAAATAATGATTTTATTGCTTAATAACTGCTCTGTGAAACTTTGATTATCTACTCCTTGTGGTAAGCTGATGCCCAACAAATGATGTCCTCTATAAGCTTTAGTTTCAAGGCTACAACCTAGGCTCACTAAGGCTTCTAAAGGTTTTTGTGTGATGGTTTGGCAATACTGCTGGATATTATCTACACCCAAATCAACAATGTAAGAAAGGGCATCTTCCAACATCGGCAATTGAATGAATTGCGAATACTCTCCGGCATTGTATCGTTGTGCAAAAGGGCGATAATCTTTTTGATAGTTGATTAATTGGGCAAATTTGTCGCTGTTTACACGGTTCAACCATGATTCTTCTACTGGAACACCCTCATCAAAAAACTCACCGAAATAAGCCAAACCAATACTGTAAGGCCCTAACAACCATTTATATCCGGCACAAATTACTGCATCCGGTTGAATGCTTTGCACATCAAAATCCATTGCTCCAACCGATTGCGTGGCATCCACAATCATTAAAGCACCTACTTCTTTACAACGCTTGGAAATTTCTACCAGATTGAACTTTACACCATATATCCAATGGATATTCGGTACGACTACCATTGCGGTTTCATGCGTGATTTCATTCAATATCCTTTCATTCCATAGCTGTCCACGATTTTCTAAAGTATCCGGTTTGGCAATAGTGTTATAACTTAAGGACAACTGTTGACTCAATCTCTCGAAAGCATATACATTATTTGGAAACTCGTCCTGGATCAATATAATATGCTTTTTAGCTGAAATATCAGGCAGACGATGCAGGTTACTAGCCACTACAGCCATCCCATAAGATACCGCTGAAATAATCGCTACCCGTTGTGGATTCTTTATATTAAGCAACCTCGCAAATAGTTTTTGCACTCTTTCAGCGGGTTCAAAGTGGCTTTTGGGGTCAATCATGAAAGGTCGGCTTGCTTTCATGAGCATTCCCTCATTACCCTTTTCTATCGAGGTTTTAAGCATTGGAGCATAAGCAGCCCCGTTGAGATAGGTGATACCTTCTTCTAATACAAATAAATGTTTCTGGTTAGTCATATCTTTCCGGCTTATACAGCGAAATATCTATGCTTGTTTGCTCATTATCAACAATTTCCTGCACTAATTTCCCAGTGCCGGGTGCAAGGCTCAATCCCATCATAGCATGACCCGAAGCAATAATCAGGTTTTTGTATTTTTTAGTACGCCCGATATAAGGTAATCCATCGGGTGAACAAGGTCTTAGCCCAGACCAGACTTTCTCCTGTTTAGGTACTTCTATGGAATAATCAGGAAAGAACTCAGGAACGGCTTTGATAATTCCCCTCACCCGATTCATATTAATATCCTGATTGATGCCTCCGATTTCCATTGTACCGCCAAAGCGAATCAGGTTATCAGCCATTGGGGTAATGGCTACTCTTGCTTCTAATAAAATAGAGGGAATATTTAGTTTTTTACCTTTCTGTTGTTGAAGCGTAGTACTATAACCCTTCCCTGCCTGCATAGGTAAGTTAATATTCAATTGCTTGGCCAATGTCTGTGACCAAGAGCCAGTTGCAATAATTAACTCTCCAACTGCAATCGTTTTATCTGATTGCGTTTTGATGCTTTTAATAGTACCATTTTCTGATTCAAAAGCTATTACTTCAGTATTATACAGAAATTCAACCCCTTGTTTTTGCAATAAGTCTTTCAGTTTCTTTACCAAAGCATTTGGGTATAGACTGGCATCACCCGGATAATATACTGCTCCTGCTACATCTGGTTTTACTTCAGGCTCTAGCTGATTCAAAGCTGCTCTGTCTAAGACTCTTGCTTCAATACCTAGTTTATTAGCAGTTTCGGCTACTTCTGCTTCTTCATGAAAATTATGCTCGGTTTTGCAAAGCATCATCAAGCCCTTCTCCTCAAATGAAAAGTCGTTTTTCTCATCTTTGGCAAAATCCTGGTAGAGTTTTTTAGCCAATAGGCTTATATCTCGCAGAGCAGGCATCGCTTTTTCTACCTGCTTAGCATTAGCTGCCTTGGAAAACTTAAGTCCCCATGAAATTAAATCCCAATTCAAGCGGGGTTTTACATAGAAAGGGCTTTCTGAATTAAACATCCAGCGAATACCTTTCTCTATCATACCCGGTACTGCCAGCGGAATGAAGTGGCTGGGCACTATCATACCTGCATTGCCATATGAACAACCATCAGCGCCATCAGTACGCTCAATAATGGTTACCTTATGTCCTTTTTGTTGTAGATAATAAGCTGAGTACAACCCTATAATCCCACTACCTATGATGACAACCTGGGGCGCAATAACCTGCGGAGCATTTGCTTTTGTAGCCATGAATATGTCTATTATAAATATCTTATATCACCTGAAAACCGAAGGCATAAGGGTCGTCCTGGTCGTCAATCATAATGGTATTATTACCATAGATTCTTGCCCAACCCTCAACACTTGGGTAAATGGCATCGAAATCACCAACTTTGGTTGTACCCTCAATACGCCCAATAAATTTACTACCAATAATACTTTCATGCACAAATTCATCCCCCGCTTTCAATTTACCTTTGGCTGCCCATTGCGCCATACGGGCTGATGTACCAGTGCCACAAGGTGAGCGGTCAATGGCTTTATCGCCATAAAAAACCGCATTGCGAGCCGTTGAAGTCGGGTCAATTACTTTACCTGTCCACTCAATATGGCTTAAGCCATTAATGGTTGGATTTTCAGGGTGCACAAACGTATGTTTTTCGTTGATACGGTCTCTTAATACTCTTGCCCAGGCAATTAGCTGATCTGCTTTGAAATATTCCAAGCCCGGGAAATTCTCCTGGACATCAACAATGGCATAGTAGTTTCCACCATAGGCTACATCCACTTTCAAGGTACCCAAATCAGGGCATTCTACTTCAATAGCTTCAGCAGCTAAAAACGATGCTACATTGGTTAGTTTTACTGATTTTACCTTACTCCCTTCTTGCTTATACTCAATCATGACCAAACCTGCCGGAGCTTCCATTCTCACAAACCCAGGCTTTTTAGGCTGAATCAATCCATGCTCAATGGCAATGGTTATAGTACCAATTGTGCCGTGTCCACACATTGGTAAACAGCCACTGGTTTCAATAAACAACACAGCTACGTCGTTTGCGGGGTCATGAGGTGGGTAAAGGATACTTCCCGACATCATGTCGTGTCCGCGAGGTTCAAACATTAATCCCTTGCGTATCCAGTCGTATTCACGCAAAAAATGCTGTCTTTTTTCAGACATATTTTTGCCTTCCAATATCGGCCCTCCTCCGGCAACCAATCTCACCGGATTTCCACAGGTATGGGCATCTATACAAAAAAAGCTCTTTACCATATCTTTAATCAGAATTGAGGTAATACAGGTCTTGTTGCCAAAGAATCGTTAATAACTTTCAATACACGTTCGCGTTCTTCACCCACTAATGGCAATCGTGGCTCGCGCACCCATTCTGTGCCTAATCCTGTTGCTACCTCCGCTAATTTGATGTTTTGTACAAATTTAGTAGAAACATCTAAATGCATCAATGGGAAATGCCAACGATAAATCGCTCTGGCTTCTTCAATACGGCCTTGTTTTACTAATTCATAAATCGCCACAGTTTCACGCGGAAAAGCATCTACTAAACCTGCTACCCAACCATCAGCACCCATTACCAGACTTTCAAAGGCTAAATCATCTACACCCGAGAGAATCTTGAATCTATCTCCTAATGAATTGATAATATCAGTCATGTACCGAATATCACCTGTCGACTCTTTCATGGCTTCAAAGTGCGGATTTGCCGCCAGTTCATGAAACATCGGAATAGAGATAAAAGTCTTATAGGCCAGTGGGTTGTTATAAGCCATTACCGGTAAATCTGTTGAATCAGCTACTTTATGCAAATAATGTAAAGTCTCTCTATCGTCAGATGGGTAGCGCATCGGTGGCAGCAACATAAAACCCTCTGCACCCGTTTGCTCACATTCTTTGGCAAAAGCAATTGCCTCACGGGTAACACATTCAGCAATACAAATCACTAAAGGCACTCTGCCCGCAATAGTATTCTTAGCAGTTTCAAGCAATGTCAGTTTCTCCTCTTTAGTTAAAGTACCATTTTCACCTAAAGAGCCACAGATGATAATGCCATGCACACCTGCTTTGATTTGTTCATCGATGTTAAAAGAGAAAGTTTTTAAATCAAGACTTTCGTCCTGAAAAAAATTAGTAGTTACTGCCGGATAAACGCCTGTCCAGGAAGGTTTCATATTGAGTAGTATAAGATAATAAATGATTCTATTTGATGATACAAAGCTATAGTTTACAAATCACAAAAACCTATGTTTGTTTCACTATTAGTTATACTTTTTTATCCCGAATAGTTGTTTCATAATTTATATTGGGGTAAATTAGTATTTGTCAATTAAAGTTTACCACGTCTCTACAAAAATTTCATGAAACCTCTACTCTTCCGAATCCCCAAAACAGAAACAGAATCGTTTCGTGTGCAGATTGATGATTTGCCCTATTTTTATGATACGTTGCATTTTCATCCTGAATGGCAGATAACGCTTATACTGGAGGGTACAGGAACACAGTTTGTAGGTGATAATGTAGAACGTTTTCAGCCCTATGATATATATTTCTTAGGTAGCAATTTACCCCATGTTTTTCGGAGTGATGCTGAATATTATAATGATAATTTAAGGGCTTATTCTATATCAATCTATTTCAGAGGTGATATTTTAGGCGAAAACTTCTTTGATATTCCAGAAACGCTTCACCTAAAAAGTCTGCTGAACGAAGCATCAAGAGGATTCAGAATCAGAAATAAAGAAGCTAATGAACTGACAACCTTAGTTGAATCTATTATTCATAAAAAAGGATTTGAAAAACTCCTGACTTTTCTTGAAATACTGAATGCACTTTCAGTATCCCCTGATAAAGAATATCTTTCAAGCATCACATATCAAAGCACGCAAAAAGAGACTGATAATCAACGGATAAATGATGTATTTGAGTTTTTGATGCGGAATTATGAGCGTGAAGTAAATCTGGAAGAAGTAGCGGGAATCGCTAATATGACTCCTAATGCTTTCTGTCGTTTTTTCAAACTAAGAACCCGAAAGACTTTCTCAGAATTTTTGAATGATATTCGTATTGGTCATGCCTGCCGTATGTTGCAAAGTAGCGATAATAGCGTGCTGGAAGTTTGTTTTGCCAATGGATTTAACAACGTGTCCAATTTTAACCGCCAGTTCAAAAACCGCACTAAAATGACACCAAGTGCTTATTTGAGAAGATATGACAACAATACTTAAAATTAATTTTTATAACTTTGCACAAGTTTCTCCACCATATTCTTTACATGGTATAGTTTTTGACCTAGTTATACCTGACACTTACAGACAATTTTTGCTTATGCTAAAAAATGAGTTTTATTTTTTTGCAAAAATTAAAATAGGATAGACCAAGTCCTTTACCAATCTATTATGTTCGAAACACATCAGTTTAATCCGGTTCTTGACAAAGAATTTCTCATGGAAAATTATGATACGACTGAGTATCTGGTTGAAGTTCTAGGCGATTTTTTAGCACTTATGCCTGAAGAAATTGAGGAAATTAAGACAGCACAAGCTGAAAAAGATAAGGATACAGTAGTAAAGAAAATTCATGCCATAAGCTCAGCTGTAGGCTTTGTAGGCGGTATTGAGTTATCAGATCGTATGAAAAAATTTGAGGTAAAAGCAAAAACTGACCCCGATTTTGACATTACAAACCAAGAATCTAATGCACTGGTTAATGAAATAGATGCCTTTATTGGTATCATTCAGGAAGAATATAATCAATTGAGTTAAGTAATTTTTCTACTATATATAAAACCTTACAAGCACCTCGATTGCCTAAAATCCGGGTGCTTTTCTTCGATATTTTTCAGTTTTTTATTTGAATTTAATCTTATTAAAAAAAATAATTATTAAGCGGTAGCATCGTGTTTATATCATTTGCTTGGCTTGATTTTTGCTTTATTTCGGGTAATAGGATGTCTCAAATTTTCAGGCAACGATACCCACTATGATCCTTCAGAGCAATACACAGATGATAGATACAGATGAACAAACAATCTGGTCGAATAAGTATGTCAGGTTTTTCAAATCTACTATAGGAATCCATAATACCATCGACCACATGATGGGTGTATTGCTCCAGTCGCTGAAAAAATTAGATATTGCCGAAAAAATATACTATGTACATTTTCTGCCCTCTGATGTAGCCGAGATAGCTTATAGCACTGATGCATCGCTGGTAGGTCTGAAAATCCCATTTCTGAAGACACAAGACCTTACCGAGAGTACTTTCAAAGTAATAGAAGAAGAGACAGCTAACTTTAGTTTTGATAAATCAGCCAGGAAAGTTATCGTACAAGCCATCAAAACTGACCATTCTACAGGACTTCTGGTGAAGATTTGTGCCGAAGATGCCAATATTCATAGTGCTTATCGCTACTTCTCATTGCTTTGCAAAATCAGGTTTGAAGAAATTGTTTCAACGTATCAGACTACTACCGATTTAACAGAACTCAACATTAGATTTGAATCTATCCTTAGTAAAAGTCCGATACCAATGGTATTTGTTGATGAAAGCGCCAATGGGGTGTTTATGAATACCAAGGCTTATGATTTATTCGGATTTTCTTCAGATGAACCAGTTACTTCACAAAAAATTGCTGAGGGTTTCAGTAACCTTATTAACAAATTACAAAATAAGGAGGAAGTTCAAGGCCGCATGCAGGAGTTGATGTTCTCAAATTCTATTGACCGGTGGAGATGGAAATTTGGGCTGCCGATCAACCGTACGTATAATGTTATCACACAATTAATTCATGTAAATAGTTATACAGGTAGAATCTGGATTTTTGAAGATGTAACAATTGAAGAACAGGTCGAAGAACGTTTACAGGTAATCAATCACCAGTTGATTCATCTGGCTGAAAAGGAAAGAAGGGATAATGTAATGAAGACCACTTTTCTTGCTAATATGAGCCACGAGATTCGCACACCTATGAATGGAGTAATTGGTGCGGTGAGCTTACTGGAAAATACGGTTTTATCAAACGAACAATTTGAATTGGTAAATATTATCAAGAAAAGTGGCGAAAGCCTTATTTCCTTGATTAATGATATCTTAGATTACTCGAAAATTGAAGCAGGTGAATTGATGATTCAACCTGAGGTATTCTCTTCGGTTGAGTTATTTGATGATTGTGTGGATGTATTCTATGCAACAGCTCTCGAAAAATCTATTCAGTTAAGGGTCATGCTCAATCCTAATCTGCCGGTGTATATCAAAGCTGACAGAAACCGATTGCGCCAGATTATACTGAACTTCGTTTCTAATGCGGTTAAATTCTCGCCTAATGGTAGTTGGGTAACTATCAAGGTTTCAGCAAGAAATATTGATGGCAAACCTACCCTATCCTGCAAGGTAATAGATCAAGGTAAAGGTATTGAAGCCAACGAGCAGGAGATGATATTTGACCGTTTCAAACAAGTAACCAATAAGCATTCAGGTGGAACAGGCTTAGGGTTGGCTATCTGTAAGCGTTTGACCGAGATGATGGGGGGCGTAATTGGTGTAAAGAGTAAGGTTAACGAAGGCGCAGAGTTTTTCTTCGAAGTGCCTTTTGAAAATACTGACTCAAAGCCTATTCTTTTGGGTGATTTATTCACAAAATATGCTAACACAGAAGCTTGCATCTGGACAATAGATTCAAGAGAAGCAGTTGAGACATTTGACCAGTACTTTAAAGACAAAAAACTGGAATTAGTTGCGCTTAGCTCACCTGAAAAATTCTTTGAAGTCCCTCAAACACCTCCATCAATCATATTGGTTGATTCGATACAGGTAAAAGGTGAATTAGAAAAAACAATCAGAGTATTCAGAGAAAATGGCATATCTGAGCAGACGCCTATTGTGGTAATGGGATATAGCCATGAAAAGGAGACCAAAGAATACGCCAGATTTGGATACAGTGACATGATGATTAAACCATTGAAGTTGAAGAATTTAATGAAAATGGTTGAAAAATGGGTATTCAAGACTGTGGTGCATCAGCCGGTTCAGCAGGTTGAAGAGAACAAGCCTCAGAAAATTTTAGCTGATCATAGTGTTTTAGTGGTAGAAGATAATGAGTTTAATCAGAAAATATTGAAACGAATTCTGGAGGGAGTGATGGATGAATTTGATATAGTAGATACCGGGGAAAAAGCCGTGGCAGAATCTAAGAATAAGAAATATGATTTGATTTTTATGGATATTCAATTGCCGGGCATCAATGGTATCATGACTTCAAAACTCATCAGAGAAACCTATCAGGATACCGACCAACCTTTTATTATTGCCCTGACAGCCGACGTGTTCTTAAAAGATTCTACTGCTTTGGAAGAGGCAGGTTTTGACGATTATCTGCCAAAACCTTACCGTCAGAAAGAAATATTGGGTAAAATTGAAAATTACCTGCAACGCCAGTCTCACATGGTTTTATAACCTGCAGTTGAGAATTTGGTCGGTTTGGTGCTTATTTCAGTACAAATCATACTGTATTTATCTCCTTCTTTCTTATTTGTTGCCTGAATCTCAAGAGGCACGCCTTTCATATCAGCGGGCATAGGTGTGCCTGTGCTTTTGGCTAGTTGTTGTGCCATAATTTTATAAAAGCTTCCTGATTTAATAGGTAATTTATCACTTATCCATACTGAGCTGGTAAAGTCAGCATTTTCGGTAATCCACTCCTCGCACTTATAGCCTAAAACCGTTTTTGTTTTGCCCGTTTTCTTTGGAGTTGAAACCTTTGTTTTAGGGTCATTCTGAATATCTTTCATGGTTTTATCTAAATCAAGCGGGATACCCATAACCATTTTCTGGTCTTCAATAAACATTATCATTGATTTACCGGTATAATCAAATACTCCACGCATATTACCGCCTTGTCCCATATTCATTGCAATACCGAAAATATTCTCACTGCCTACTGGAAAATACCACATTTGTTGCCCCTTAGAAGTCTTACCATCATTGGTTGCCGTTACCTGAAATTTAAGCGAACCTGCAAAATTGTACTCAGGCTTGGGTTTTACTTTTTTACCACTTTTCATGCCGTTAATAATGTCGGCGGCACTTTGGGCATTGGCTGAAAAATTGAGTAAAGCTATTAATACAACAAACAGGATGCTCTTCATGGTATATGATTGTTTTTTGTGCGAAATTAATCGAAGTTTTCTATCAAACGAAAATGCTGGGCTTATGTTATGGGTTATTTATTAAATGGATAGTACATTCAATCTCCTTTACAAAAAATTCCCATAGCCTTAACCATGAGAATTTGTACAAATAACAATAATTCGTCCTAATTTTCTGATCAAGAATGAATTCCTATATAATATTAAGACTCTTCTATTGTAAGAATAATTTTTGCTTGCTTTTCCTTTGCCATATTTACATAATGTTCTACAGCTGCCAATTCATAAAATAGTCGATTAAGGCTTAAATAATATTCATGTGCTGCTTTCTGTAATTCAGGCGGAATTTTGGAATAATTCTCTCTGCTTTCTTCTTTATACTTTTTAACTTCACTATATAAAGTTAATCTAACTTTATATAATATTGCTTCATACTCTTCAGGTGATGCCCACCTATCCGAGAACCGATCTGGTATGCCTTTATAATCTTCATAATCATCTTCAGTTAGTTCTAGCACCTTAATTGTATTTATTTCCTGTTTTGTCAGTGTATAAGGCCAATATATATGGATACCTTTATTGTAATGTCTATGAGTAGTACCACCATTAAACAGATAATAAATATTTTCAGAATCAATATCGAAATTTTCTTCGGTATTGTCTGCTAATTTGAGATGAACCTCAACATGTAAATTTGCGCCCATTGTAGCTTAAATATATTTTTATAGTTTGAATAACAATATAGCAAAATCCTCCTTAATTCAATATACCAACAAAAAAATCCTCATAGTAACTATGAGGATTTCAATATAGTATATCTATCAGTTACTTTCCTAAACTTCCTAATTTATCAACAATCAATCCTTCCAGATATTCTTTGATAGAATCAATTTTGATTTGGGATACTACATCTTCGGCAAAGGCTAATAATTGCAAACGAATAGCTTCTTTTTTTGGAATACCACGCGATTGCATATAGAAAATCGCTTCGTCGTTCAGTTTACCAGTGGTAGTACCGTGAGAACATTTTACGTCATCAGCCCAGATTTCCAGCTGAGGTTTGGTATTCATGGTTGCCTCATCAGTGGTTACTACATTGCGGCAGTTCTGATAGGCATTGGTTTTTTGCGCATCCTGTTGCACAAATATTTTGCCATTGAAAACCCCTGTCGACTTATCCATCAGAATACCTTTATATAGCTCATTGCTTTGACAATTAGGTTTTCTGTGGTCTACCAGGGTATGGTTGTCTATGTGTTGCTTACCCGTTGGTACATATAAACCGTACATATGGCTTTCAATATGCTCACCATCCAAAACAATATTCAGGTTATTTCTGACAAAACCACCATTCACTGTGACGGTTGCCGCATAGAAATAGCTTCTGTCTTTCTGGTACACCTGTGTAGTACCGATATGGTGTGTCTTATCGCTTTCGTTCTGTACTTTATAATAATCTGCTCTGGCATCTTCAAACAATACAAACTCTGTAACTGTATTGATAAAATACTTATTATCTCCAATAGTGCGGTAAGCTTCTGCTATTTTCACTTCTGCATTTTTGCCAACTACAATCAGGTTTCTTACTTGTGAGCCCACATCTTCTTTACGGGTATCACCAATGAAACGAAGGATAACAGGTTCTTCCAGAGTTTTATTATCAGCAATGTGTACCACGACGCCATCCTTCGCCATAGCCGTATTCAAAGCAGTGAAAGCATCGTTTTTGTAGTCGGCATATCGAGCAAAATACTGATCGATTACCTCTGGCATTTGCTCTTGTGCTTCAGCAAAAGGCACTACTTTCAGATAGTCACCCGGACTTTCGATATGCGATAATTCTGCATGAAATACACCATTAATAAAGTATAATACATTACCTTTCAGGTGTGGCAGATGTATTTCTTTTAAATCTTTATTGCTGAAATCGGAACCTGCCTGAAAATTGAAATTTTGCTTGGCTAAAGCCGAAACATTGCTGTACTTCCATTCTTCATGGCGAATTGTCGGGAAACCCAGTTTCTCAAAATTATTCATGGCCTCGCTACGCAACTGATTGATAGGCAATAAACTCTTGCCATTCAGTTGTAATTGCAAAGTCTGAAAATCAGCAATTAATTGACTTTTTAAGTCTGTATTATGTATAGAACTCATCTTATAATTCTGCTACTGCTTCTAATTCTATTTTATAGCCAAAGTGTAATTCTTTTACCGGAATGATTGACCGTGCTGGTCTATGATTCCCGAAATAACTGGCATACATTTGATTAACGATTCCCCAATGCTCCCCGTCTACGATATAAGCGGTTGTTTTAACCACTTTATCTAGGCTACTACCTGCTTCTGCCAGAATCTGTGTGAGGTTATCAAAAACCACAGACAGTTGCTCTTCAATAGAAGTATCAATAGTTAATTTTTCAGAGGTTTTTATTCTGATGGGTAGTATACCTGAGGTAAACACCTGACCATTGCTCACAATTGCGTGCGAATAATGACCTACGGGTTTTGGACTGTCAGGAACCTGAATGATTGTCATAGATAGATGGGTTAAGCTACTTCAAGCGAATCAACTTCTGCTTTGATCCAGTCATAACCTTTTTCTTCCAACTCAAGTGCTAATTCTTTAGTACCCGATTTCACAATTCTTCCTTTATATAATACGTGTACAAAGTCAGGTACAATATAGTCTAACAAACGTTGGTAGTGGGTTACAACGATGAACGAGCGGTTTTCGTCTCTTAGTTTGTTTACGCCTTCAGCTACAACTCTAAGGGCATCAATATCAAGACCGGAATCAGTTTCGTCAAGAATACATAATTGTGGCTCTAACATAGCCATCTGGAAAATCTCGTTACGTTTCTTTTCTCCACCAGAGAACCCTTCATTCAATGAGCGTCTCAACAAAGTATCGTCAATCTTCACCAACTTCGCCTTTTCCTTCATTCTTTTCAGGAATTGCGCAGCGTCTAAAGACTCTTGTCCGTTATACTTACGGATTTCGTTTATTGCAGTTTTAAGGAAATTAACGGTGGTTACACCAGGGATTTCCACTGGATATTGAAATGCCAGAAAGATACCTTCCGCGGCTCTTTCTTCCGGAGACATATCTAATAAATCTTTACCGTTGAAATCAACTGTACCATTAGTTATTTCATAGTCTTCTCTACCTGCCAGAACTGAAGCAAGTGTACTTTTTCCAGAGCCGTTTGGGCCCATAATGGCATGAACTTCGCCCGGTTTTACTTCAAAATTTATTCCTCGTAATATCTCTTTCTCCTCAATCCGCGCGTGTAAATTACTGATAGTGAGCATTTTTAAGCTTTATTTTAAATGATTCTTGACTATTGATTGTCAAATACTCTGATAGATACTAAAAAATTAGGCTGCAAAGATACAACCAAAATAGCCAAGATGCTATTCTTATTCAATTATAATAACCCTAAATCGTTGTAGCGCGTTCCTTTCAGCCTATAAAATTTGATATATACGTACGTAAAAGAGATTAATTATTTGTAGGACGACATGCATGGCGTCTCCAAAGGTCTGTGAATATAAAAGAATGTCTTTGATTTTTACATCTCAAACTGCATTTGTTGGATTGGATAATCCCTCGAAGATCTATTGCAATCGCGTGGCGAACCGTACGTCTCTAAACATCACGCCACAACCTCATACAATTTCACAGTCTTAGCTTTATTTTTCAATGTCACCTCTCCTACTTCCTTACAATTAAATGATTCTTTTACTTTCTCATAGGTGGCTTCACTGATAATAATCTGGCTTGGTTTGGCTGCCGACTGCAAGCGTTGGGCAGTATTAACAGCATCACCTATAACTGTATAATCCAGACGCTTCAAGGAGGCTGAACCGATATTACCCGAAATCATTTCACCAGTATTGATGCCTATTGATACTTTAGGTAGATAGGTAGCATGATTAGGCAATACCTCTTCAATCTTATCAATTGCCGAGCGTACAGCTAAAGACGCTTCAATGGCACGATCGATATGATATTCGCCTTTGAAAACGGCCATAACTGCATCGCCCATAAATTTATCTACATGTCCGCCCTGGTCTATAATCCCTTTTACCATCACGTCAAAATACTTATTAATCAGGTTTACAACCGTATCAGGTGATTCTTTTTCTGAAATTGAGGTAAAACCACAAATATCAATGAAAACCGCGGTGGCTTCAATGGTTTCGTTAGCTGTAAGCGATTTTTCAAACTCATGACTATTCATAAATTTGAGCACCGTTTCATCGACATACATTTTCAGGATATTATTCTCTTTGATAGCCTGTAAGGTCTGCCGTAACTGCGTTACGTGCTTAATGGTTTTCTCAACCGTTACTTCTAAATCTTCGAAATTGATTGGTTTAGTTAAAAAATCGAATGCCCCACGATTCATGGCAACTCTGATATTGTCCATATCGCCATAAGCCGATACAATCACAGCTTTTAATAGCGGATGATTGTCAGAAATCTTACTTAATAGAGTCAGTCCATCCATTTCTGGCATATTGATATCACTCAATACCATATCAATATCTGGAAACTCCTGTAATATTTTTAAGGCTTCAGCACCATTTTGTGCGAAGCTGAATTCATATGTTTTCTCTCGAATCTGTCGGCGGAATTTCTGTTTGATGAGCGTTTCTAAATCGGCCTCATCGTCCACAACCATTATCTTGGCGTTCATATAGAACTTTTAAGTTTTTGTTTGAGTTCTGAAAAATCTAAAGGCTTAGTCAGGAAATCATTAGCCCCTAAATTAAGGGCTTGCGCATGGCTTTCTTCGTCTCCATAAGCCGTAATCATCATAATGATGGGCGGGGCACTCGGCGAAGCAGTACGGATATGTTTCAGCAGTTCCAATCCACTCATGCCTGGCATATTAATATCTGATAAAATCAAAACCGCTTGCGAATCTTGTCCTGACAGATAGGTTAAAGCCTCTTCACCTGAGCCACTAAAAGCAAAATCAAATTCGCCTGCTCTGATTTCCCGACGAAAACGCTGTTCAAATAAAGTTCTTACATCTTCTTCGTCGTCAACTACTAATATTTTCATAAATTCTGGGTTAAGCGATAAATATATTTCAAAGATAAGGCAATTTGATGATAAACGTCGTTCCCTCTCCCTCTTTTGTTTCTACATCAAGAGTGCCACCATGGCCTTTGGTAACAATATCATAGGCCAACGAAAGCCCCAATCCGGTACCTTGTCCGGTTGGTTTAGTCGTAAAAAAGGGCTGGAAAATCTTGGCTTTCACATGATCCGGAATACCCGTCCCATTATCGGACACTTTTATTTCAACTTGGTCAGAAAGTTTCTTCGTGCTAACCATCACCTGTCCTTTGCCCTGCATATCTTTTACGGCATAAAAGGCATTATTGATAAGATTGAGTAAGACTCTACCAAAATCTTGAGTAATTAGAGGAATCTTGGGTAAGCTTTCATCTAAATTAGCTTTAAAGTCGGCATTAAAACTTTTGTCTTTGGCTCTGATGCCATGGTAAGCCAGACGCAGGTATTCATCGGCTAAAGCATTTACATCGGTAGGCTCTTTTTTACCTGAACTTGCCCTTGAATGTTCGAGCATACCTTTTACAATACTACTCGCCCGTTTGCCATGATGATTGATTTTTTCAAGGTTCTGCGCAATATCGCCCAATAATTCTTCTTCCAGTCCTTCATCCCGCTCGGCTTTTTCTTTGCTTCTTTCTTCTTCCAATTCTTCAATCAGTTCTTTACTTAATTCAGAGAAATTATTTACAAAATTGAGTGGATTCTGTATTTCATGGGCAATACCTGCTGTCAGTTCACCTAATGAAGCTAGTTTCTCGCTCTGAATCAACTGCGTTTGAGTGGCTTTTAATTCTTCTAAAGATTTTGCTAATTCTGCCGTGCGTTCTGCTACCTGTTTCTCCAGTACCTCGTTTTGCGCGGCCAGTATCTGTTGTTTTTCTTGCTCATGTGCCAGGTTTTTAGCAGATAATTTTTCTATTTCAATGAGTTTATTGCTCAAAGCCTGGTGAGTTCTGGTATATTCTCTTACCAATGACAGTGATAAACCGATTGGAATACTAAAGAACATAATAATGATAAGAAATATACCCAGATTCAGGATAAGGCTATCTGTTCCGGTACCAGTTGATCCTTCAATCATTAAAAATATGATGGCAATAGCAGCACAGACAGCCACTACAATCAATGAGTAAATAGGCACTTTGGCATTAGAATCTTTCCGACGGTCGGCTATGATGCTCACTCTGATAAAATCGACAAATAATAAGAGAAAAGGCGGCCATGATTCAATAGCCCAGGGCAGGTTCCAGTTAAAAATATAACAGAACATACCACCTATTACCATAAAACCCAGTATGTAAAATATGATACCAAATTTCTGATTCAGGTATTGGTATAAAGATACGTTGATAAAGAAAATACCTAAATAAGTAGTAATGACAGAGAATAATCCAAATACTTCCTTCGATGAAATTTCCTCCTGATAACTTTCCAGACTTCGTAAGAAAAAGGCTAATGTCAATAAAAACATGGTTAACCCTAGACTTAAACTTACTTTTCTGGCTCTATTTGAGGCATAAAAAGAGAAATGAAGAATGGCAAAAATCAGGAAAATACCCGTAAAAAAGTAATAGAATCCGGCAGTACGAGTAGTTTGACTTTCTAAAAACTCGCCTACATCTTTTGCATTATGAATCCTTAAATGAAAGGTCTCAGAGTTTGTACCCGGATAGTAAAAATTATCCTTTGTAAATGAATATCTTACTGCTAAAACATGCTTATTGGTATCTGAAAAAATAATCGGTAGTGAGGTAGTGTAGACGTCTGTCTTTTCCTTATCCGGACTTTTACTTACCACCCCTAATTTATGTAAGAGTTTACCATCGAGATAAATTTCAGAAGCCCCCATCTGTTTGACACTAATAGAAAGCGGTTGGTTAACCAATTTTTGTTTAACCTGTATAGGTCTTCTGAACCAGGCTATTTCAGCATTCCTTAATTCGGGAAACTCTTCGATAGATTCACTTACGGGCAGTTTTTCCCACTTACTATCATCGAAATTTAACTGCGACCAAATCGGATTATCTCCCACATGCCATTTCCAATGATTACTAAGGGTAAATCCATAAATTGGAATCGAATCAAGTGGTGTAAATTTCTTTTGTTTTTGTCCAATCGCCTCTATGCTCAAAAGCAGTATAAAAAACAGATAAAAATGCTTCATGTAGTGTTTAAAATATTATTATTGAGTGATTGTGTGAATGAGCGGCCGCCGCTGCGGTGATTTATTGATTAATTGATTTATCTTGAACTTTGCCGCGACGGCATACCGTTTTAGCTAATTGAAATGATTAAGCTAAGAAAATAATTCTAATTACTCACTCAATCACCGCAGCGGCGGCCGCTCATTCACTAAATTCTTAATTCACAGGTATCGTAATCACAAATTCAGTTCCTTCGCCCTCTTTGGAATTTACTTCTAATACTCCTCCGTGGCCTTTGGTAATAATATCAAAAGCTAAAGATAAACCTAAGCCTGTGCCCTGTCCTGTTGGTTTGGTAGTAAAGAATGGTTGGAAAATCTTGTTCTTTACACTTTCAGGTATACCCGTGCCATTATCAGTTACTTTAATTACAATCTCGTTATCTTTTTCTACAAATTCGGTACTCACTTCTACTATTGGTTTATAGCCATCAATACCCATTTTGGCTTTTTGCTGAACTGCATAGAAGCCATTGTTAAAAAGATTCAGCAATACCCGACCAAAATCCTGCGGTATTATCTTTACTTTGGGCACTTTAGGATCCAGATGCGTTTTAAAGTCAGCATTGAAGGTTTTGTCCTTAGCTCTTAAACCATGATAAGAAAGACGTAGGTATTCATCAGCCAGATCATTCATATCCGTTTCTTCTTTTTGCCCAGTGCTTGTCCGGGAGTGTTGCAACATTCCTCTTACAATGCTTGCAGCACGCTTACCATGATGGTTGATTTTCTCCTGATTCTGTACAAGATCACTTACTAAGTCCACAATTAGATCTTTATCCTGGTCTTCTCTGTCTAATTCTTCCTGTAACTCTTTAGCTAATTCTACACTTAGTTCTGAGAAATTATTGACAAAGTTCAGAGGGTTTTGTATTTCATGAGCAATACCTGCAGTTAGTTCCCCCAATGAGGCCATTTTTTCAGCCTGCACCAGCTGGTTCTGAGTAGCTTTTAGTTCAGCAATGGTTTCTTCTAACTCATTTTTCTGTTTTGTCAGTTCAGCCGTTCGTTCTGCTACCTGATATTCCAGTTCTTGCTTTTTAGCTTCATTTCTTAGCCTCTCGTCTTCGGCTTTTTGCCTTTGCGTTTGTTCTTCTTTATTTTGTCTATGCGCATAAATACCGAAACCAATCATCCAGAAAAAAGCAAAACCATAGGCAGTGCCAAATATTTCATCATACTCTTTATAGAACGATGGAAATATAAATTCAAAAAAGGCATTAATGAAAATCATGATGACAACCGGTAACACTGCTGTAAACAGCGTGCGTGTATTTCGATTATATCTAGCCCGGTAAATGAGAAATGCCCCAATTAATATAAAAACCTCGTAGTACCAGTCTCTGATAAACTTCATACCGGGCAAGCTTGCCAATAGAAACAGTGGCACTACAAACACCCAGGTCTTTTTTAATATCTTATCATATTCCGGGAATCGGTTAGGCGTATCATAATAGTTGCGTAAAAAGCGTATTACAAAAAATGTAAATATGCCTTTCTCCACCATATCGCTGTAGTCAACTTTCATAGTGCTGTAGGAGTAAGTCGGGGGTAAATGCTTAAATTAATTCGGCTATGCAATAATAGATGATTTAATTCGAATAATCATTCTCAACCAAAAATAACGAAGAATCCTGCAAAATACAATTTTATCGAATCAGCAAAGCAGAGATGCTGATTTTCCTGATAAAAAAGATACATGTTAGGATTATTTGAATAAAATTTGTGGTAATATTTGCAATCTGAAACCTATAAGCATCAGTTGAGTTTTCCTAATAGCCAAAATTACACGCAAATGGATATTGAAAAGGCAGAAGAGTATGTTTTCGACAAACTCGATGAGAGTTTATCTGATACCTTGTTTTATCATGGGCCACATCATACCATTGATGTAAGCAATGCAGTTTTACAGATAGCCATAGCTGAGGGAATACACGACACAGAAACATTGCATATCCTGCAAACCGCCGCGTTTTATCACGACCTGGGTTTCATTAGTACTTATCAGGGTCATGAAGAAGAAAGTTGCCGATTAGCAAAAATCTCCTTACCTGATTTTGAATATTCCGACGAACAGATTGAGAAAATATGTGGTTTGATAATGGCCACTAAAATCCCTCAAAATCCAACCAATCATTTAGAAAGAATCATTGCCGATGCCGACCTTGATTATTTAGGAAGAGAGGATTTCTGGACTATTTCCCGTTCACTTTATGAAGAATTGCATGCGCGAGAAATGGTAACAGATATAGATAGCTGGAATAAAATACAGATAAGCTTCTTAGAAAACCATCAATACTGGACAGAAACCGCCAAACAATGGCGCAACCCCGCGAAGTTGAAACGTATTGAGGAGTTGAGAAAAATAATTGAATGATTTAGTGAATGAGCGATTGAGTGATTAGAATTAGTTAATTGTTATAATCACTCATTCACTAAATCACTAATTCACTCAATAGATTCCTAGTGCCCCGACAATCTCTTCAACTTATCATTCTGTGCACGGATACGTTGGCATAAGATTCTTAATACACTCCGCAACAATTCATCACGCTCCTCCATCAAATCATAGAAATCGTCCTGATCTATTCTGAATAGCAATACGTCGCTTTTAGCCAGTGCTGTGGCCGAACGAGGTTCTGAATCCAATAGCGCCAATTCTCCAAAAATATCTCCTTTACCCATTGTGGCAAAAATTACATCATGATCAACAATCCCGATTTCGCCTGAGTAAATTACATACATGCAATTGCCTATTGCTCCTTTCTGGAAAATCTCCTGCCCTTCATGATAGGTTACTTCGTTCATGATGGGTACAATAGAGGTCAGTACGTTTTCAGGGGTTTCAGAGAACAAGGGTGTATTTTTCAATACAATTACCCGCTCCAGTTCAGATATTTCGTTTTCGTTATGATGTCCATGTTGCATAGCTAAAATATCTTTATATTTTTCCGTTAAATTGGGTTGTTTGAATATTATTTCTTTGGTAGCCTCATGAAAAAGCTTTTTCGGAAAACCTATATATTTTTCAAAAAGCTGATTCTTGTTCGATTTAAACTCCCATTTGCGTAAGGCAGCTACAATGGTCCAGTCTCCAAAAGCCAGATTTCCTTTTTCCAGCACGTACTGTACGATTGGTACTACTTTAATGTCTTTGTCAAAATAGGCTTCAAAAATGGTTATTTTCTTGTCTACACCTGATTCATCAAGTATGGCATGTAAACATTTATAAATATCTCTAGGAATGATATTATCCAGAATCTCCAAAGCATTTGCCCTTTTTTCCTTCGACGAATGTTCTACCCCCAACATAGCATCCTGCACCATGTCTCTATCATATAGTAACATCAGGAGATAGAAAATACGGTTAGAAGATTGCCCTAATTCGTATTGCAATAATGTATCTTCTAGTACGCCGAAGCCATGTAACAATTGATAAGCATGAGCCAATTCTTCATTAAGCAATTTTTCAAACATGGCTTCATAGTCTTCGGTAGTCGAGCGTTTCCCTAAAACCTTTAAGGCTAGTTGACGAACATTGAGTGATTCATTCTGGGCTAAGCGTATCAATAATCTTTCGCTTGAAAGGCTTTGGTATTTCTCACTGAACAAAACTACTTTCTGCAATAAGGCAATATCTCCACCTTTGGTTAATGCTTCTACTTCTTCAAATCCACGTCCACCTGATTTTATCAGACTATTGATGGCTTTTTTACCCCAGATACGGTCTTCCAACAAATGTACAAGGCTTTTTATTAAAACAGATGAATCAATGGAACCTGCTACTTCTATGGCTTTTTCTTTAATCTCACCCGTTCCTTTCTCAAGGCATATTCTCACAAAAGTTTCGTACTCTTTCAAACGCAAAAACTCTATGATTTCTAAGGCTACAAGGGTATCCCTAAGATTTGTACTTTCGCATAACTCATCTAATTTTTCTTTTGCCTCTACTCTTTGCAACTTCCAACAGGCGATAATAGCACCCTGAACTGTATAAATATTCTTAGAGTTCAGATACACCGAACGTTGTTCGGGAGTGGTAGCTGATGCGCATGCTATTTCTGCCGAAATCCGTCGCGCAAGCGGACTGGTTTCGTTTTCGTTGAAAATCTGCAAAAACTGTGGTTCTAAGTTTAAATGCAGGTTTCTGACAACCGACAAGATATGTAAACGAACTTTATCTGATTTATTCTTCAACAATACTGATACCTGATTCTGAATTACTTTAGGTTCAAACTTTACCATCCAGTCAATCGCGCTGATTACTTCTTCGGGCTTATCACTCGTCAGGTTTTTAAGAATAATTCCCAAAGCATCACCTTGCACCACTAATTCATTGCTTTTAAGAAAGCGCTTGCTTAGCGCATTTTTTAGCTCTATAATATAGCGCTTATAGGCTTTATTCAGGAAAAACAACGCCACTAGCGACAAAATAACCGTAAAAGCAAAGGCTATCCAGATTTCTGATGAATGTACAAAATAAGAAATCAATAAAAGTACTCCTGCCACGCCCATACCTAATGGTTCATAAAAACCTTTGGCCAATGTATGCCCCTTCAATCTTTGCTGAGTTGATAGCGGCTGAAACATTACCAGGAAAACAGGGTCAAAAGCAGTTCTTCTTAGTACCTCAAAGCAGAGATAAGCCGCACTGAAATCGAATAAGAGCGAACTTTCATCATGGTTATAAGAAGACATACCAACCAGCAATACTGACATTAATAAAGTACCTATCGGCAATAGCAGTAGCGCATTTTTCAAACCAAATTTATCAATTACTTTACTTGAGAATGCCAGTTTTACAACCGTAGAAATAGCATAAGTAATGGCTAATAAATACCCGACAAACTGAATGACATCATGCTGGCTATGAAACTTGTATTTGACATTTACGAAGAAATTATATTCTACCCAGGTAGCAGAGGCGGCAATAGCAACCAGCCCCACACACATTTCAAATACTAACTGGCTACCCCCGAAAAGTGTTTCTACCATTTTAGATTCAGTATGGCGACGGATTTTATTCTGGTGATGGCTTGGAATTTCTGTCAGCTCAAACGTACGTTTTTGTGTAAAAAAGGCTAGAAGAAACATAACAAAGGCCACAAGCACCAGAATAGCCAATACTGAAGTAGAGTGAATAATTGCTGCCAGAATAGCCCCGATTGCCTTGGCTGGTACATCACCGGAGCCGATTACACTAAATAATCGTTTACTTTGCCGCACATCAAAAACCAAAGCAGATACCCCCCAGAATTCAAGGTTTACGAGTAAGTAAATTACTCTAAATCCAACCATAATACCAATGGCAACAATGGTGGAATGATTGAAAAACAGGATCGTGCCTATAATAATAGAAAGCACCAATACTGCCAGCAAAACCCTTACACTGAGTTTCTTTAAAACCAGATGATGTTCATAATATTCATAAATCTTTCCTACACCCATCATGGCAAGTGTAGAAACTATATAGGCAATAGGTAATGAAACTTCGGGATGGTGTTCGAGTAAGATTAGATTCGCTGAAACGTATACTAAAACGGTTCCTATACTAATAAAGAAATTGTGTAGGAAAAATAATATAAGCAGTCTTGATTCTCTCGGGCGTTCTTCTGTCTGGGTTATCCCACTCATACTTTTAGTTTCAACCATTTGCATTTTAGAATGGACAACGCAATTTAGGAATGTTTTTTTAAAGATTTGTTAAGTTTCCGAATTTGACCCTAAGAAAGAAGCACAACAAAACCGGCTATTTTGAAATCTTTTAGATAACTTGTATTATTGCAAACTAAAATGGCATTTTTCAACGAAAATATCGCACTCTTAAAAAACGGACATTATCGAACTGATTATGCCTTTGGCTTTGCCATAAATAACCGCCATTTCCGTCAGCCACAGCCTATTTTAGTAGCGTTTTTCCAGTTACTCTTCTTCATGGCGCAATTCGGGTTTTACTAATGAGATGATTTGCCTGAACTATTATTTAACGGATCGCCGTCGCGGCTGATTATTTTGATTTAACTGATTTTATAATGAGGTAAATGAAATAAAATCAAATCAGCAAATACTGCGCGTACAAATGATAGGTCAAGACTAATCACTCAATCACTAATTCACCGGGCCGCGTAGGCTCAAACACTCATTTGTAAAAAACATGCAAAATATATTTGTTTCCTCAGAGGTAGGCACATTGCGTCGCCTCATTATTCATAGCCCTGATAGTGGTTTGGGCAAAGTAGTACCCTCTAAAGCGCAGGACTGGTTGTTTGAAGACATTGTACATCTTGAAACCATGCGTCGTGATGAATATGATTACTATGTAAAGATTTTGTTATATTTTCTTGATAAAGAAAAAGTAAAGGGGAAACTGAAAGAAATTGACGCTGATGCAAGCCGTGATTTTTATAAACCCGAAAAAGAAAAGTACTTCAAATCGGATAAAGTCATAGAGTTTGAAACCCTACTGGCAGATATTCTGCAGATGCCTGAAGTGCGAACTGAGCTAACTGCGGCAGTATGTGCGGTAGAAGAATGTTCGTTTCAGTTTCAGAAAGAACTGGCAAAATTATCGGTAAGCGATTTGGTAAAAGTACTAATAACAGGCACCATGCCGAGCAATAAAATGCTTTTCCCACCGATTCCGAATCTGATTTTTACCCGTGATATTGGTATTGTAGTAAACGACCATCTATTGCTGAATAAACCTGCCAAATATGCCCGCACGCGCGAGTCTCTATTAGCTAAGTATATATTCTTCAATCATGAAATTTTTGCTGATTTAAGAAGCAAGATTGTTGAGATTACAGAAGATGAAAACCATTTTCTATTAGCTGAAGATGAACAAGAAGACCGTTTGAATACCCTGGAGGGCGGAGATGTAATGATGGTAGCGCCAAACCATTTGCTGATAGGTGTCAGTGAGCGTACTACGGTTGAAGCGGCACGTCAAGCCATTGAGTTATTATTTGCTAAAAAAGTAGTAAAAAAGGTAACTATTATTAAAATTCCGCAAAAACGGGATTATATGCATATTGATACCATTTTTACGCAAATCAAGTGCAATGTATGGGTATTGCTTGGCTCCTTAGGCAGAGTGCAGGAAGAAGCCGAAAAGCAACAAACCTGGGAGCAACTCGGACAAAAGCCTAGCTATGAGACCTTAATTATCAAACAATTCATAGATAAATCTGATGGGGTGAAAGTTAAAGATTTTGCGAACTTAGAAGACTTGTTAAGTTCAATTACCAAAGATGATTTGAATTGCTATGATGAAATCAAGTTCATTTATTCAGGTAATAATCAGTTTCCTTATGGTGCAAGAGAGCAGTGGACTGATTCATGTAATTTATTAGCCCTGAAATCAGGCGTAGCCATTGGATATGACCGAAATGACCATACAGCGGAGGCATTCAGAAATGCCGGTTTTAAAACCATTAATGCCATTGAATTACTTGAAAAATTCGAGAATGACGAGTTATCTCCTGAAAAGCTAACGGATACTATTATTATGCTACCCTCAGCAGAGCTTTCAAGAGCCAGAGGGGGCTCGCATTGTATGAGCTTACCGATTCTGAGAGATAGTGCCATTTGATTATTTCTATTCTGGGGAGAGACTTATCGTATACTTCTCTCCCTTTTATTACCTGACACACCTGATGAAAACCAAACTCCTGTTTCTTCTACTCCTTTGCACCACGCATATTGTCGCACAGAAAAAATCTTATTACATCTTTACATCATTCCGGGATAATGGACAAGATGGCCTACATCTGGCATTGAGTGAAGATGGCTATATCTGGAAACCCCTCAAAAATGACCAGTCGTTTCTGAAACCACAGATTAACCATCCTGATAATCTGATGCGTGACCCTGCTATTAAGCAAGGGCCTGATGGCACTTTTCATATGGTCTGGACAGTATCGTGGAATGGTGATAACGGAAAAATCATTGGTTATTCAAGCTCAAAAGACCTCATTAACTGGACAAGCCAAAAGGCGATTTCGGTTATGGAACATGAAAATGAAGTAAGAAATGTATGGGCACCGGAACTATTTTACGATAAAAAACAGAAGGACTGGATTATCTATTGGTCGTCAACTATTACGGGTAAATTTGAAGAGGATACTACCAATCTGAGCGAGAGTAAATATAATCATCGCTTTTATTATGTTCGTACGAAAGACTTTCAGCATTTCAGTGAAACCAGGCTTTTTTATGACCCCGGTTTCAATTGCATAGACGCCACTCTACTGGAAGATAAGGGAAAGTTTTATCTCTTTATGAAAGATGAGCGACTAAAACCGATAAAGAAGAATTTAAGACTCGCTGTCGGAGATACCCCAACAGGCCCATTTAAGGATTCTCCGGCTTTTACTATCAGTTGGGTGGAAGGTCCATCAGCCATTAAAATCGGAGACTATTATTATGTCTATTTCGACCACTACACCAAACCCCATTACTATGGTGCTTACCGCTCAAAAGACCTCAACGATTGGCAGGAAGTTTCTGCACAAATGAGCTTCCCCAAAGGCATGAGACATGGGAGTGTGGTTGAAATATCTAAGAAATTGGCGAAGAATTTATTGAGTAATTTAGTGAATGAGTGATTGAGCGATTTAGTGATTTAGTGATTAAATTGCAGGAACTATGCTACAGCGACATACTGTTTTAATTGATTGTGGCGGTTTATCTGATTCTAAATCATTTTAATCATTGAATCAGGTAAATCAAAGTTCAAGACTAATCACTCAATCACTAAATCACTCAATTCTTAAACCAGCCCCAACCTCTCCCTCATTGCTTTCGCCCCATCACACATGGCTTTCAATTTCTGGCGTGATGCCCAACGGGCAGTTTGGCTTAAACCGCAATCAGGGGCAACGGCCAGTTTTTCTGCAGGAACATACTTCAGGCAAAGTTCAATGCGTTCCATAACGTCCTTTACCGATTCACAGTAATAGTTCTTTACATCAATTATACCCACTGCTACATCCATTTTCTGGGCAAATTCAGCCAATAACTCTACTTCATCAAACTCACGGTTGGCCATTTCGATGTGTATTTCATCAACATTCATATCCAGAAAATCGGGTAACATCGGGTGCAGTTTACGATACCCTACCGGACGCCCCTTGAAATTACCAAAGCATAAATGGGTAGAAACACGGGCCTTACCAACTACACCTGCAATGGTACGATTGAAAATATCGACAAACCTTTTGGTATCTTCTTTATAGGCATAACAAGACATCGATGGTTCATCGACCGTAATTTCAGTGCAACCCGCAGCTACCAAATCTTCTAATTCCTTTTTTACATAAGGCAGAAGTCCTTCGGTTACTTCAAAGCGGTCTTTGTAGATTTTCCCATCAGGCAACATTCGCCCTGAGAGTGTATAAGGCCCAGGTACAGATGCTTTAAGGGTATATCCCTGTGGTGCTAATTTAGCTAGACGTTGGTATTCTTTAACTGCTCCCAGCCCTTTAGGCGCAGTCAATGGCTCAATAATAGAATGTTTACCCCGCTGGTCGTGCGCCGGAGGGCCAAACTTACGCGTTTCCGAATGGTTTGGTTCAAGCCCTTTAATGAAGCCGTAGAAAGACAAATTAAAATCAAGGCGGGTTTGTTCGCCATCGGTAATTACATCAAGCCCAGCAGTGGTCTGGTCGTGAATGGCTGCAATCACGGCATCTTCAATCATTTCTTCTATATCTGCTGCACCAAATTTATCAAGGTTCATAGAAGAAAATTCAAGCCACCCCGGAAAAGGATAACTACCCACAACGGTTGTTCTAATAGGTTTTGGTTGCATATTTGTTTCTATTTAGTGATTTAGTGAATGAGTGATTTAGTGAATTAGAAGATGCTTTTGAGATAGTTAATTGTTATTAAAAACCCAATTTATTAATCACTCATTCACACAATCACTAAATCACTCAATTATTAATAAGTCTCCTATGGTAATTGATTTGTCCTAAATGATAATTAAAATGTCCATACAGGTGAATCAGAAAAAATTCGTTGCTATCATGCCCACCGTAGAATTCTTCTGTATGATTACGGGCTAAATCTTCCTCTGTAAGATTTTCTAATACACCTTTAAACATTTGTCTTGCCTCTTCAATTTTTTGAATCAAGGTTGCTCTGGGAACATTTTTATCCGAAAACTCCAGAGGCCTATTCCGCACATAGCCTGTATTACCCAGTTGTGCACCAAAATAATGATTCAGATTCCCCATTAGGTGCAGGCATAAATTCCCTGCCGAATTACTGATTTCTCCTCTTATCTCCCATATCAGTTCTTCACTTTTATAGGCTTCTATTTCAGTTTTAAGTTTTTGTAAATCTCTGTCGAATAATTTGATTAGTTCTTTCGTAAGCATATGTATATTTTTTAATTCCTCAATCTCCACCTCCGCAGCCACCACAGCCTCCGCCACAACCATCTCCACCACCTCCTCCGTCGCTGCTACAGGCACTACTACTGCCAGAATCTCCGGTGTTTCTTCCTGTTTCTCTATAATGTGGTTCAAATGTAGTAGAAATGCCATTTTCGTCATTTAACATATAAAAATTAGTAAAGAGGAAAACACCGGCAACCGTAGCAAGATTAAAACTACTTGCGTTTTCTTCTACTGCTGCTTTTATACTGTCTTTGCTGTTTATCGAAAATTCATTCAAAAAGTAAGCAATTGGAATATAGAGTATTACCATCACTACCAGAAAACCCACAGGTTTCTTGTTACCATAACCCTGAATGATACGAATTACACCCATTAAAATGATAATAAAATGAAAAATCAGAAAATAATGCCCTTTTGATTGAATCGCTTCCTTTATTGGTCTGGTTAGCTTTATAAAATAATCTGCGTGATTGAGCAAGATGAGTCTTACTGATTTTATGCCGATTTTTTCGTTTTCGTGTGCCTGTATACTATAAAAAAGTGGCTCGTTTTTATCAAATCTATGTTCAAACTCTTCGCCATTATAGCGTAAATAACCCTTTTCAACAAAATTGACAGTCAGCATCCGCATAGTAGTTTCCAGACCTTTAAAAATAGCTGAAAAATGTAATGGGTGAAGCTGCTTAACTAGATTAAGGGTATTGAGTTCTTTAAATAGTTTATTGCAATAGGCCAGAACAAATCCGATAACCATAAGGAAAGCATAGAATCCCAGAAATTCAAGACCACTCAATTGATAGGGATTTTTAGTAAAAAACAGAAGAACCGCAAAGCTGAAACCACAAGCTAATAAGGTTCGATTCACAAAGGGTAAATCGAACGGAGTTCCGATTGGGTCATAAACAGGACGTTTAAAAGGCGAATTTTGAGGAAGATATTTTTCTAAATCAAAGCTCTTTGGAAGTGGCCAGATTGACTCTGGCGGAATCTCTCCAAACTCTTCTATATAAGCAATAATGGTTTCGTCATACCATTTTACATGCTTTATATTTTCTCCTTTACCACCTTTACTAGGGTAATGGTGTACTTCTGTCCCCAATGTTTTTTTACAGAATTCGTTCCAGTAATTATCTGTATACGTCAGGTGCAAATGCCATACTTTATCAATATCTTCAGAGGGCGATGCTCCATTGGGCTGTGTTAAGCATAAATAGATAAACTTCTTATATTCACTGATGGCGAGGATTGCCAATGTTTTTGACCAACTTTCTTCTTTACACAACTTGTCAGAAAACTTAACTTCGGCATCAGGATCGTCTAATTTAAATTCGCATATTTTTTTCCATAGGTCGGTATTTTTCATAAAACAGAATTTTTGTGTTTCATTAATGTAGCCAAATCGCACATTTTCTTTAAAGCGTCAGATTGTCCAGTTGCTAAATTCTAAGACTCATTCGAACATAATCTTTGCCGCTTTTCTGAAATATTTCAGAATCTGTTCTCATCCCGAATTTCTTGTAAAATCTAATGGCTGTAACCCTCGCATCGCAGGTCAATTCTTTGATATCTAAGCCTTTAGCCGTATCAATCAGAAATTCCAATAGCTGTGAACCATAACCCTTGCCCTGATATGCCGTATCAGTTGCAAACTTTCTGAACTGCGCATGATCGCCCTTGATAAACAAGGAAATTACAGATACCAGTTGTCCATTTTCGAACAATCCATAGTGTAATCCGTCTGCATCATTGGGCAAAATCACAAAGTCAAGGGGTTTATCAGGCCACATGACCTTGTGACGCAATGCCCACGTTTCATCCGCTTGTATTTGTTTAAGGTCAATCAAAATGCTTATAACTCTCTTATCCAGATATTTCGGAACGATACCTCTGAACCATGCTCCTGCAAAGCAATCGGCCCTTTTCCTGAATAATACTCATACGATGGAATGCCGATATACTGGATTGTTCCCTGAATTTCAAAATGGTTCAATATCAAAACACCATTCATCAATACCGTTACATAGGCAGGTGTTTCAACCGAACCGTTATATCTGAATTTGGGGGCTGTGAAGAAAATATCATAGGCATTCCATTCGCCGGGTTTCAGCATGGAATTGGCTAAAGGTATTACTTGCTTGTAGACGCTTCCTGCCTGTCCATTAGCATAGATAGGTACTTCATTATTATAAGAGTCAAAAATCTGAATCTCATATTTACCATGAAGAAACACCCCACTATTACCTCCATTCGGGTAGCCCGCTTTTTTAGAATCTAATGGCGTACTGAATTCTACATGCAGCTGAAAACTACCGAACTCCTCTTTAGTCCTGATTTCACCTGTGCCATTCTTAGCAATCATAGCACCATCTTTCAGAGGCCATTTAGCCGGAGCTTTATCTTTGGACTGTTGCCAGGCATTGAGGCTGGTACCATCAAAAAGTATTATGGCATCAGAAGGCGCACCTCCGTGAGTTTTGGCAGGTACAACCAGTTTGGGTTTGGGCTCCCATACTTCGGTAGTTTCTGGTACTTTGAAATTTTGTGCAAATCCACTCAGGCTGATGGCTGCCAGAGCAATCTGAAATATAATTTTTTTCATAGGTTAAAATATATTTATTGAGTTGAATAGATGGTTTAAAGAGTTTTATCGTCAGAAACATAGCTTGGTACACCCACTTTGGCATACATATGAGCTATACGATGGGCATGTTCGTCGTAAGCGGCTTCAAATAATCCGGTTGCTTTTTCTGTACCCACCAATGCATTGGCAGTTAATACTTTAGGCGGATGTCCGGCTTGCGTTAGATAATCAGCCACCTGTGCTTTAATACTATTGATTAACATGGCCCCTCCTACTGTCGAGCCCGGGGATACCGGCGTATCAAGATTAGGCACATAAACCATTGAATCCCCGACTGGTGCGCCTGTATCCAGTACCAAATCGGCAAAATCGTTTAGTTTTCGTCCATCAGGACGTTTCGTAGTACTGGCTTCCAGATGATCTTTCGTTACTAATGCTACCACTTTAATGCCTTTTTTCTGAAAAATCTCAGCCATTTCTACTGGCACTATATTAGTACCCGATGACGAAATCACTAAAGCAGTATCAACAGAAGATAAATCAAAGTTTCGTAAAATGCGGTCAGCCAATCCACTCACATTCTCCAAAAACATGGCCTGGCGTTGTCCGTTGGCTCCCACTACCAGATTATGAAAAGTCAATGAAAGTTCTACAATTGGATTAAAACCCGGAAAAGAGCCATAACGAGGCCACATTTCTTCTACCATAATCCGACTATGCCCCGACCCAAACACATGCACCATTCGACCCGCCAGTATTGAATCAGCAAACCATCGGGCAGCCGTTTGTATCTCGTTTTCCTGTTGCTTTACTGTTTCTACAATTTTCGTACACTTATTCAGGTAATCTTGTATAACACTCATCTTGATTAAAGTATTTCTGTTTAATTAGTTTTAGATAAGACAAAACTGGCAGCACCAATGGCACCTGCCATATCGCCAAAATAGGCTTGTACAATTTCTGTTTTTTTATTGCCCGGACGCCATTCATACAATTCCATAAAAGAGGCCAAAGGCTCAAAAAGAGAATTTTCAGCTAAGGTAATTCCTCCTGCCAGTACCACCATTTCAGGCGATAAAAGGTTAGCGATAGAACTAATAGCAATCGACAACTTCCTTACCGATGAAAGCCAGAGATAAGTAGCAAAATAATCTCCCTTACGAAAAGCTTCTACTAATTCCCAGGTTGAAGTATATTTACTATGACTTCTTTTTTCTATTGAATAGTTCCCAATGGCATATTCTAAACTCCCAACCATACCCACAATACTTTGGGTCTCTTCATGGGTATTAAGTGAAATATGACCTAAATGCCCTGCCATCTGCGAAAGCCCCTGATACAATTGTCCGTTAATTAATACCCCTCCTCCTACTCCAGTCCCCAGGGTTAGTAATACCACATTACGCTTGTCTCTGGCCACACCAAATTTTGCTTCTGCCATCAGGGCTGCGTGGGCATCATTGAGTACATAGGTAGCATCGCCCAGATATTCACCCCACATAAAATTCTCTAGCCCTTTCAGGCGATTAGGCAGGTAGGCAATACACTGGTTTTGCTCATTCGGCAAGCCTGGAGCTGACATGCCGATGCCTAGAATAGGTTGCTGCAGGTAGTTTTTCAGATAATCTACCATCTCTTTTACATTCTCTCGCCATGAACCATCTTCTGTGTCTTTGGTCGGAATATAATGTTGTTTCAACACATCACCATTCTGGTTGATGATTAGCCCTTTTATATTTGTACCCCCAAGGTCTATACCAATTACGTAAGACATTTTTATTGTCGATTTTCAATTGCGTAATGTATGGCGATTTTGTAAATCGCCGAAATTCGATAGAATTTCATAAACCACACTCGTTAATATTAATTTTGAAATCAATACTTCTGAGATAACGTACCACGGATTTTTGAAACTCTGTATAATATAGTCTTATGATCTTTTAGCGGCCTTCAGACGATTTAAAAAAAATCGTAATACACTAATACTGGCCCTCACTTACTCCCCAGCCGCCATCAACAAATAAAGCTTGCCCGGTTGTAAATTTAGAACTATCTGACATGAAATAAACCGCAGCACCATCTAAATCACTCGCCTCTCCATTACGCCCGCCATCTAAAGGCTGCTTAGTCTTAACAAAATCCATAATTACCTCATCTTTAGAAGCACGTTGAGACATAGGAGTTTCTACCAAAGCAGGTGCTAAAACATTTATCCTGATATTATCAGACGCATAATAAGCCGCAATAGATTTAGAAAAGCCAATGATGGCGGATTTAGTAGCGGCATAAGCATGCGTTGAAAAATATTTAGGTGAAGGAGAAACACCTAATACAGAACCCATATTCAGGATAGTACCCCCTTTTCCTAATTCTAGAAATTTTCGGATAGCCGCCTGATTAGATAGCATCAGACTTGTCAGATTCAATTCAAAGGTTTTGTTCCAGCCCTCTAATGTTAATTCGTGCAATGGGCCATCGCCATACTTACGTCCACTGCCACCAGCTACGTGATATAACCCATCAAATCCTCCAAAATCATTAATAGCTAAGTCAATTGCTTTAGTGGCGGTGTCAGGATTAGCCGCATCACCACTCATGGCATGAGCATTCTCGCCCAATTCTATTTCCGCGGCTACGCAACTTTCAGGATTACGGCCTACTACCACTACTTTTGCTCCATTTTTCACAAACGCTTTAGCAGCCGATAAGCCCAGTCCCGTTGTTCCTCCGATAATGACTATTTTCTTATTTTTTAGCATGCGCTTCTATACAAGTTTTGCAAATTTTCCCACCAACTTGTCTATACAAGCAAATGTAAGCAAGAGAAAAAATCTTTACAAATTTTTTGTAGTACGTTTTTTTAAATCTAATAAAATAGCCCTTATATTACCCCTATTTCTGATGGCCCAAAAACAAAAGAGGCACTGATTTGATAATCAGTGCCTCTTTTGTTTTCGAAGTTAAAGAATTGCTTATTTTCTTCTACTATTGCTATTGCTAGCGTAAGTATTATAATATTTTTGTGCTTTTGGTAATTTCTTTTGTAAATCGGCGATTCTATCTGAATCCGTAGGGTGAGTTGACAATAATTTCGGAGGTTTCGATGAATTTTTACCTGCCTCAGCCATTCTCTGCCAGAATGCTACCGCATTTTGTGGATCATAACCTGCCATAGCCATAAAAATCAAACCTAATTCATCAGCTTCCGATTCTTGTTTACGGCTATTAGGTAATACATAACCAAGGGTTGTACCTACGCCTAAAACTTGTCCAACCAGTTCCATCGTTTGTTGGTTTCCTGTGTATAAACCTGCTCCTACAGCACCTAATTGAGTAATTCCCTGTGCGGCCATTGCTTGACTCATACGTTCACGTCCGTGGCTTGCGATAGCGTGTGCTACCTCGTGGCCCATTACTACAGCAACCCCTGCTTCGTCTTTACAAATTGGCAAAATTCCTGTATAAAAACAAACCTTACCACCCGGCATACACCAGGCATTTACTTCCTTGCTTTGCACCAGTTTAAATTCCCATTGGTAACCATTAATAATATCGCCCAGATTATTCTGAACCAGATAATTCTCTACCGCTGTCTTAATTCTATTCCCTACCCTTGCGATCATTTGGGCATCACTACTACCAGCAGATACTACTTTTGAAGTATCCATAAAGCCTTTGTATTCGGCAAAGCTCATTTGAATCATTTGCTCATTCGAAACCAAACCTACAAATTGGTTGCGTCCGGTAAGTGGTACTTTCTGACAAGACCAGATTGTGGCGAACAATAAACAAGCAGCAACAGAAGATTTTAATAAGGTTTTCATTGTATGTTAAATTAAGTTCTCGATTTTTTTAGACGTAAATAGTTGGGAATATAACAGAATCACAAATATTTATTTTTCAGATAATGTCTAAAAAATCAGACCATTATCTGTGAGTGAAGGATAGAAATTACCTATTTTTGTGAAATTTCTCGACTTTTGAGCGTTTCAAAAGTACATAAAAATTAAATAACTCAAATCGAAATCTGAACTTTAGATACTGCTTTTATCGTATGAAAATCATCGCAATTGGCCGCAATTATGCAGAACATATCAAGGAATTAAACAATGAACGTCCTGACGAGCCTGTTATATTTACCAAACCAGATACCGCTATTCTGAAAGACGGTGAACCATTTTACTATCCTGATTTTTCGCAGGATATTCACCACGAGGTAGAAATATTGCTTAAAATCAACAAAATGGGCAAAAATATTGAGGAAAAATTTGCCCACAAATATTATGACGAAGTGGGTATCGGTATAGATTTTACGGCAAGAGACATTCAATCAAAGTTGAAATCCAAAGGTCTACCCTGGGATTTAGCTAAAGGATTCAATGGTTCGGCTCCTATTTCAGATTTCGTTGCCAAATCAAAATTTGAAGACCTCAAGAATATAAACTTTCATTTAGATATAACAGACGCTAACGGTGAGACACAAACTCGTCAGCAGGGTAATACATCAATGATGCTTTTTTCATTTGATTCTATCATTGCATTTGTATCCAGATACTTTACTTTAAAAACTGGTGATATTATTTTTACTGGTACACCGGCAGGTGTAGGCCCAGTAAAAGTAGGCGATAAACTAACAGCCTTTATTGAAGGCACCCAAATGCTTGAGTTTGAAGTGAAGTAACGCAATAAATTCGTTTAACGATTGTTCGCAAAATATAAATTAGCAGAAATGTATCAAATTAAATAAACAGACATCTATTTGTCTGATAGACTTCTGCCATAATAATACCCTTGTGAAATCGCAAGACTGTGGAGGTTGATGCTACATTTTTCATTTTTTAAGTGACTCGTCTTTTCTTTTTGTGATAACAATCTATGCAGAATAAAGTTTATTGATTCAATAAGGCATTGCTGCCCATATCCACCCAAACCCTTACTAAATTACGTGAAGAATAATAAGGCTATGATTATTACAAGAGTTTTAAGTGCTATCTTATTGATTGTCTACTTAATCTCTGATACTTGTCTGAATCTCACTTATGCCCAGAAAGATGCCGGTCAAGCCAGAGACCCCTATCCGAAAGGATATTTTATGTTTCCGATACAACCGGGTAAACAGGCATCTCTTTCAGGAGGTTTCGGCGATTTACGTACTAATCACTTTCATGCAGGACTTGATATCCGTACAGGTGCCGTGGAGGGCTATAATGTGTATGCTGCAGCCGATGGCTATGTGTCGCGTATAAGAGTTATGCGTGGCGGTTATGGCAATGTTTTATATATTACCCACCCTAATGGATTCACCACTGTATATGGACACTTGAAAAACTATAATCCTGTAATTGAAGACTATCTTCGCCGACGCGAATACAGCCAGAAAACCTGGGAGATAGAACTTACACCAGGTCCTAACGAATTGAAAGTCCGTAAAGGTGAGATTGTAGCTATTTCAGGTAATACGGGTGCATCGGGTGGCCCCCACCTGCATTTCGAAATTCGTGATGCTTTAGAAAATGCCATCAATCCTATGAAGTTTGGTTTTCCGGAAATTCAGGATTCACAGGCACCAGTCATAGAAAGAGTCATTCTGAAAACTCTGAATGCCTATTCACGTGTGAATGGTGAATTTGGGCGAGTATCAATGGCTCCTAAACGCTCCGCATCAGGAGATTATATTTTACCTAATATTGTAAAAGCCCAGGGCATTATCGGTTTAGAGCTCAATACTTACGACCGTAGCCAAACCTCTCCATTCCGCATGGGAATCACCGCATTAGAGGTAGAAGTAGATGGCAAAAGCACTTACAAACTGAATCTGGAGAAAATGCCTTTTGATGTTTCTAAAGACATCAATGTTCATATAGATTACGACATTTCTCGTTCTGATGGGGTACGTATCCAGAAATGCTATGTGGCGGATGGCAACCGTATTTCTGTTTATGAAACTGATAAAAACAAAGGCAAAATATATATTGGTGATAATCAATTGCATAGTGTATATGTAAAAGTGAAAGATACCTATGGTAACACTTCTGTTCTCACATTTTCCATTCAAGGTGAAGCATCTGCATTGCAGGAGAATGAAGGAGCAGTAGAATTAGCTGAAGAAAGTAACTTTACTGGTAATATCTCCACTTCCATTACAGAAAACACACTGGCTATCAGAGCTAAAAATACCAGAACACCCTTTGCAGTTTTACAGAACAAAGGCGTACCAACTAAAGTACCTCTATCTTACATAAATAATAAAGAAGCTGTTTATCTCCATGATTTAAATAAAGGAGTAGCCGATTTCGCTCAGGTCGATAATAGTTCGGCTTTAATAGGAATCAAAAGAGAAATCTTGCCTCAAATAGGACAATTTTATACAGAACCTAATCTGCGGATAGATTTCAATAATGCGTTATATGATACGCTTTATCTTACAACCGGGTTAAGTGGAAATCGTTTAAGACTCAATACTGAAAAGATTCCATTGAAAGATATGATAACAGTACTATGGACCCCATCCGGGATTTCTATGTCTCCTAAAACAGGAGTTTATGATATCAGTAAAGGGCGTTCTTATCTGGGTGGTGTATGGGTTGGGAGTGCGATACAGTTTAAAACCCGGTACTTAGGTGATTTTATGCTAATTAATGACAGCGAAGCACCCTCTATTCGTCCGGCTCGTATCGATTCCACTTATCTGAGCTTTGTGATTTCTGATAATTTATCAGGTATAAAGGCTTTTAATTGTTATGTGGATGGCGAATGGGTACTGATGGATTATGAATACAAAAATGGCAGAATCTGGTCTATCAAGCTTGATGAAGACAGAATGTTCAGTGGAGATTTAAAATTAGAAATCGTAGATAATGTAGGCAACATAGGTACTTATCAGGTAAACATTGAGGAGTATCAAAGACAGCATAAACAAGTAAAAAAATCGAAGAAAAAACATGCACCTGCAAGTAGGAAATCCGGTTCCAGAAGTAAAAGCAAAAAATCAAGACGGCGTTGAAATTGACCTGAGCGATTATAAAGGTCAAAAAATAGTACTATTCTTTTATCCACAAGATGGCTCTCCCACTTGCACTGCAACAGCCTGTAATTTAAGAGATAATTACGAGGCGCTATTAGCTAAGGGCTATAAAGTATTGGGGATTAGTCCTGACGATGAAGCGAAGCATCAGAAATTTATAAAAAAATATAACTTACCCTTTGATTTATTAAGTGATCCTGATCATATAGTATTAGAAAAATTTGGTTTATGGACAGAAAAAAAAATGTGGGGTCATGTACACATGGGCGTGCTCCGTACCACCTTTATTATTGATGAAAACGGAATTATTGAGGAAATTATCACAAAAGTTAAATCGAAAACCCACGCTGAGCAAGTGTTGAAATAAAATACACTGCCTTTTTCCTAAAGATATTTTATTCTTTTTTTGTGGCGCTAACTTCTAGTTAGCGCCACAAATTCTTTTACAACAGATTTATCCCATATAAACGATTACCTCAACTTTTAATGAAATACTGGCAAAAACGGCCATTTCTACCTATAAACCACAAGTTTAAAGCAACTCTTTATTTAAAAAGCAAGATGTATTATGTACTTTTGCAAAAATTAATACAAAACCACAATTTAATCAATTTCTGAACTACCTTTGTATTAATTGTTTTTTTGACACTTAATAAATCTTTTTAAATGCAAAACCAGGAACTACGAGCAATTGCGGTACAAGTACGCCGGGATATTGTTAGAATGGTGCATGCCTGCCAGTCCGGACACCCGGGAGGCTCTTTAGGTTGTACCGATTTATTTGTTGCACTCTATTTTCAACAAATGAAAATTAACAACCGAAAAGGTAAAGACACCTATCTCTCTTTTAATATGGACGGAAAAGGTGAAGACTTATTTTTTCTTTCAAACGGACATATTTCGCCTGTATTTTATTCAACCCTAGCTCGTAGAGGATATTTTGATGTAAAAGAATTATCAACATTCCGTAAAATTGATTCAAGATTACAAGGACACCCAACTACGCATGAGCACCTTCCAGGTATCCGTGTGGCGTCAGGTTCATTAGGTCAAGGGCTTTCGGTTGCTATCGGAGCAGCCTTAGCTAAACGCCTGAATGGAGATAAAAACCTGGTGTATTGCCTGATGGGTGATGGTGAACAACAAGAAGGACAAGTATGGGAAGCCGCTCAGGCAGCACCTCACCACAAAACAGATAATCTGATTGCCATAATAGATTTGAATGGTCAGCAGATTGATGGCCCAACTGAAAAGGTCATGAACAACCGCGATTTGAAAGCTAAATACAAAGCTTTCGGCTGGAATGTAATGGAAATCAAAGATGGTAACGATATGGACCAGGTTGTTGCAGGATTACGTAAAGCCAAACGTCTGACAGGTAAAGGCCAACCAATTATGATACTCATGAAAACCGAAATGGGAGCAGGAGTAGATTATATGATGGGTAGCCACAAATGGCATGGTGTTGCGCCTAATGACGAACAATTACAAACGGCATTGAATCAATTGGTTACTACTGGTACTATTGGGGATTATTAATCAATGCACCAAGGCAAATTATTTAACATTCAGACTAATCAGCGTTTATGACAAAATACACATTCACCGAGAAAAAAGATACACGTTCAGGCTTTGGTGCGGGTATGACCGAATTGGGCAGAACAAACCCTAATGTAGTGACACTTTGCGCAGACCTTGTGGGTTCTTTGAAAATAGATACATTCATTAAAGAAAATCCTGAAAGATTTATCCAATGTGGTATTGCTGAAGCCAACATGATTGGTGTAGCTGCAGGGCTAACTATTGGAGGTAAAATTCCTTTTGCTACTACTTTTGCCAATTTCGGTTCAGGTAGAGTTTACGACCAGATCCGTCAGTCAGTAGCTTATTCAGATAAAAATGTAAAAATAGCGGTATCTCACGCAGGTCTGACTTTAGGGGAAGACGGTGCTACGCACCAGATTCTGGAAGATCTGGCTATGATGCGTGCCATGCCAAATATGACAGTTATAAACCCTTGTGATTTCAATCAGACCAAAGCAGCTACAATTGCTGCTGCTAACTGGAAAGGGCCAATCTACTTACGTTTTGGCCGTCCGGTAGTGCCTGTTTTCACAGCCCCAGACCAGAAGTTTGAAATTGGTAAAGCATGGATGGTAAACGAAGGCAAAGACGTAACTATCGTTGCAACCGGCCACCTGGTATGGGAAGCTATTCAGGCTGCTGAAATTTTAGAAGCACAAGGCATTAGTGCCGAAATCCTAAATATTCATACCATTAAACCTTTAGACGAAAAAGCTATCTTAAAGAGCGTTCGTAAAACCAGATGTGTGGTTTCTTGTGAAGAACATCAGGCAAATGGTGGCTTAGGTGATGCAGTGGCGCAAACTTTAGCCAAGAATTTCTTAGCACCACAAGAGTATATAGCTGTAGAAAATTCATTCGGCGAATCAGGTACACCTGCACAATTGATGGAGAAATATGGCCTTTCAGCAAAAAATATTGTTGAAAAATCATTAAAAGTGATTCAAAGAAAACAATAAAATATATAGGTTGTTTTATAAATTTGAGGACTTTACCGCGCGACGTCCGCCTCATTCGAAGTTTCCGCTATTTTAACACGGAAATATTAAGAATGAGGCGAATGTCGTTATAACGAAACAAATTCACATAAGTCAACCAATTTTTCTGTAAAATGCAGATTTCAGACCAAGAGTTAGTTAATTTAATATTAGACCCGGATAAACGTCGGAATGCGTTTGAGTTGCTGATAAAAAAGTATCAGCAGAAAATCTACTGGCATATCCGCAAAATGGTGATAGACCACGACGATGCCGACGATGTGGTGCAGGAAACTTTTATTAAGGTATGGCAGGGACTACAGAATTTCAGAGGCGATGCGCAATTGTATACCTGGGTATACCGCATAGCTACCAACGAATCATTAAATTTTCTACAAAAGAAGCGTCGCCGTAACCATGTGCCTATCGAAACTGAATCAGAAGATAGCATGGATTTACTGAATACGCTAGAGAGTTCAATTTCACAGGATTATATATCAGGCGATGAAATTCAGATAAAACTCCAGAAAGCGCTACTACAATTACCGGATAAGCAGCGCTTAGTATTTAATATGAAATACTATGAAGACATGAAATATGAAGATATTGCCGAGATAACAGGCACTTCTGTGGGTGCATTGAAAGCATCATATCACTTAGCTGTGAAAAAAATTGAAGATTTTTTAAATAAAGAAACCTAGTTCTTTAAACCTTTTAGAAATTAACTTGTCAAAAAAACAATTAATAAGAAATTTTAAAAAGGCTTAAAAAGAGCAGGATAACACTACCAGGCTCTAAGTAATAGTATGAAAGAGATAATCAAAATAGAAGAACTTCCTAAAATGAACATATTCAAAGTACCCGAAGGTTACTTCGATACTTTGTATACGTCTATTCAGGAAAGAATCGCATTCTCTGAGGAGCCTGTAGTGAATTTTGGTAAAAAACAAAACTTTGCTGTTCCTGATAATTACTTCGATACACTTTCGTCAAGAATTATGAATCGGATTGCAGACCTTGAAAAACAGGAAATCAGATTGGAGAATTTGCCCAAAGTGAATGTTTTTAAAGTGCCGCAAGGCTATTTTGAAAATGCCGAAGAAAGCATCAGGGCAACTGTAAGAGTTGAGAGCATTGAACGCAAGAATATTTTTGAAGTACCTGCCAGTTACTTTCACGAATTACCAGGTCGTATTTTAAGTAAAACGCAAGAAGAAACAAAAGTAATTAAAGTAAACTGGTGGCAGAAAGGAAGAACCATGTGGGCAGCGGCTGCGAGTATCGTATTGATAATTGGGTTAGGTTTATCTGTTCCGCTATTTAGCAAGTCAGATTCTGAATCGGCTATGGAGTCATTGAGTAAAGACGAAATTAGCAGCTATCTGGCAACCCAGGATTTAGGTTTACTTGAGTACGAGGCCATTACAACTAACACTTCTATTTTACCAAAAGAAGCAGAAACCAAAATTATAGATGACCTGAATATTAATAAAAAAGATATTTTAGAGCACCTTGAAAGTCAGGATTTAGAAGAAGATATATAGTGTACTGTGACCCATTACACACAAGATAAAACCAACAGTTATGAAACAATTAATAATTATCATTTTAGCCATACCAATGTTTTCCTTCTCTCAAAACCGCCAGGGGTCAAGAGGCGAAAGATTCGAGAAGATACAAACTGCTAAGATTGGACTGATTACTGAAAATTTAAATCTTACTACAGAACAGGCACCGCAGTTCTGGTCGGTATATAATGAATACCAGGGTAAGAAATTTGATCTCAGAAGAAGTATCAAAAATACCTTAGATGAAACTAACGGGACAAGTGACGATAAAATCGTTGCATCGCAACGTCAGGCGCTAGCTATCAGAAAAAAAGAGATAGAATTGGATGAAGAATATATGGCAAAATTGCTTAAAATAATTACGCCTAAACAGTATGCAGAGTTGAAACGCACTGAGCAGAGTTTCAACAAAAAATTGATAGAGAAGTTACGCGAATAGTATAAAAAGGATGTAAAATCTGTATAATCATTATAAAAAGGTCGGGAAGTACTTGCTTCCCGACCTTTTTTGTGTTCTTTTGTCTTACGCCGCATAAATTTTTATTAATTTTGTATGAATTTTTATCCCATAAGCGTATGCAACAGCCAATCAATAAAAGCAATCGCCTGAATAACCTGAGTTATGCTATCCGTGGACCTGTTTTCGAGAAAGCCCAACAACTGGAAGCAATGGGGCAAAAAATTATCAATCTGAATATTGGTAATCCTGCACCATTTGGTTTTGACGTTCCCGACGAAATTATATATGACATGATTATGAATATCCGCAATGCGCAAGGGTATTCACATCATTTGGGTATTTTTCCCGCCCGTAAGGCTATCATGCATTATACCCAGCAAATTGGCATTCATGGCGTAACTATTGACGATATTTTTATTGGCAATGGAGTAAGCGAGTTAATCGTGATGACTATGCAGGCTTTATTAAATGAGGGCGATGAAATTCTACTCCCCTCCCCTGACTATCCACTCTGGACAACCTCTGTGGCCCTGTCAGGTGGCAAACCAGTTCATTATATCTGCGATGAAGAATCTGACTGGAATCCTGATTTAGATGATATTCGCCGTAAAATCAACCGCAAAACCAAAGGGATTGTTGTTATTAATCCAAACAATCCAACGGGCGCGGTTTATAGCAAAGAGGTTTTGGAGGGCATTGTAAAACTGGCAGCAGAGCATAATCTGATTATCTTCTCTGATGAGATTTACGATAAAATCCTTTACGACGGGAACAAACACGTGCCAATCGCTACTTTGAGTGACGATGTATTTATCATGACCTACGGCGGCTTATCTAAAAATTACCGTGCCGCAGGTTTTCGTGGAGGTTGGGTAATTCTGAGCGGAGCTGTACAAAAGGCAAAATCTTTTGTAGAGGGCTTTAACCTATTAGCAAGTATGCGTTTGTGTGCCAATGTACCAACGCAATATGCTATTCAAACAGCTTTAGGTGGATACCAGAGTATTAACGACCTGGTAGCACCCGAAGGCAGATTATGCAAGCAACGTGATTTGATTCATTATAAAATAACTGATATTCCGGGTATCACCTGTGTGAAGCCTAAAGGTGCCTTATACCTATTTCCGAAAATTGATTTGAGGAAATTCTCATTCAAAGATGACGAGCAATTTGTTTTTGACCTGTTATCAGAGCAAAAAGTGCTGGTCGTTTCTGGAACAGGTTTTAACTATGTCAAAAACGACCATTTCCGTATCGTATTCCTGCCATCAGCTGAAGAACTGGAAACAGCCTCAAATCGTATCCGTTTCTTTTTAGACGGCCATCGGATCAGAGTAGATGAAATGGAAATGGCGTAGGGATCATTGAGTGATTGTGTGATTTAGTGAATGAGTGATTATTATTATTTTTTAATTAACTGTTGCGTAAACATCTTCTGTTTCTATGTGCTTGATTAGCTAAGATATTCTATTTTATTCACTCAATCACTCATTCACTAAATCACTCAATTATATAAAGAGGCCGCTCATTCACTCAATAAAATTTACACTTCATGCAAGACCAAGCTACTTCAAATATCTTAATGATTCGTCCGGTGAACTTTGCTTTTAATCTGCAAACTGCTGAAAGCAATGCGTTTCAGGACACTGATTCTCAAGCATTAGCTATTGAGCTTACGCAAGAAAATGCCTTAAGAGAGTTTGATATCATGGTGAGTCAACTACGTGCCATTGGTGTGAATGTAATGGTGTATGAAGATACCCCAAAGCCTTATACGCCCGATAGCATCTTTCCGAACAACTGGGTGTCTTTCCATCATAGTGGTAAAGTTTGCTTGTATCCTATGCAAGCTGAAAACCGCCGTTTAGAACGAAGACCTGATATTATTGAAGGTTTAAGAAAGAATTTTCATGTAGAGACTGTGATTGATTTGACTGCTTTTGAGGATGAAAACAAATTCCTGGAAGGAACCGGAAGTCTTGTACTGGATAGAATGCATCGCATTGCCTATGCCTGCATTTCACCACGTACCAACGAAGAAGTTTTGGAGGCTTGGGAGAAACAGATGAATGGCTACAAAATAGTAAAATTCGGAGCGGTTGATACCCATGATAAAGAGATTTATCATACCAATGTGATGATGTGTATTGGAGATACTTTTGCAGTGGTTTGTCTTCAATCAATCAAAGACCTTGATGAGAGATTAGCTGTAAAAGAAAGTCTGGAAAGTACAGGTAAGAATGTGATTGAAATAAGTCTGGAACAAATGAATGCCTTTGCTGGCAATATGTTATTAATTACTAATCAGAAAGGGCATCTTATTTTAGTCATGTCATCGCGAGCTTATGAGTCTTTAACTCAAGCACAGAGGAACCAATTAGGTGAATATGCTGATATCATGCACTTTGATTTGAATATCATTGAAACCTGTGGTGGCGGCTCTGCCAGATGTATGATGGCAGAAGTGCATTTGCCAGAGAAGTAAAAACTCCTCTCAGTACTGTGCCACTCCCTCACCACCTTTCAAAATAGCAACGCCGGATGAGGTGCCAAGGCGCTCTGCTCCAGCTTCTATAAAAGCGATAGCTTGCTCATAAGTTTGTATACCACCTGACGCCTTTATTCTAACCGTAGAAGGCAAATTATGCCTCATCAACTTTACCTGTTCTAAATTAGCTCCTTTAGGGGCAAAACCTGTGGAAGTCTTTACAAAATCTGCACCTGCTTCTTCACAAATCTCGCAGGCAATGCTTAAATCAAAATTATCCAGATAAGCAGTTTCAACGATTACCTTTAATAAGGCTTCTTTGCTATGTACTAATTCTGCCATTTCTCTTATCTCCTGTTTTACAGTCAGATAAGCCATTGATTTAAATGCATTAATATTCATCACCACATCAAGCTCATCTGCCCCATCTTTTAGTGCTCTTTCGGCTTCCGCCAGCTTTGTGCTAGTAGTCTGATAACCTAGAGGAAAACCAATCACCGTACAAACCTTTGCCTGACTATAAACCAGTATATCTTTCACAAAATTGACATAATGTGGTGGCACACAAGCAGAATAAAAATTATGCGTATAGATTTCTTCACACAATTTTCGGAAATCCATTTCTGTAGCTGTTGGTTTCAGTAAAGTATGGTCTATGTATTGGGCGAGGTTTTGCATTGTTTTTGAGTTTTCGTAGAGACGACATGCTGGCGTCTCCTGTCGTCGGATCTGGTTTTTTAACTATCTTTTAAAATATACTTTCTTGATTAGATAGGCATAAGACGACATTCAAAGCGTTTCTACAAAATTAAAAAAACATCCTATCAGCCAACCGAAAAGTATTACAATGGGCTTCTACAATATCTGCAATACGCGGAGAGTACCCACCACCCATTGAAACTACGATTGGTATTTTGTTTTTAATAACTTGCTCAAACACAAACTTATCCCGTTGCTTGCAGCCCTCCATAGACACTTTCAATTTACCCAATTTATCAGAAGCAAGAATATCTACACCCGAAATGTAGAAAATAAATTGTGGTTTTTCTTCTTCAATTAGCTTAGGTAATGTACGATAAAGTATATTCAGATATTCATCATCCTCGCAATAGGTTGGCAATTCTATATCTAAATCTGACTTTTCTTTTTTTAATGGATAGTTCTCTTTGCCGTGCATAGAAAAAGTGAAAACTCTCGAATCATTTTCAAAAATCAAGGCTGTTCCGTTACCCTGATGCACATCTAAATCAACTACCAGAATCTGTTCAACCAGTTTATTAGCAAGCAGGTAATGTGAGGCTACTGCCACATCATTCAACAAACAAAATCCTTCTCCCTTATCAGCATAGGCATGATGGGTACCACCAGCAATATTCATCGAAATTCCTGATTCGAATGCAAATTGACAACAATCTATCGTACCTTGGGTAATGACTAGTTCACGATTTACGAGCATATCAGAAACAGGGAGGCCAATGCGGCGCTCCATCCTGGCATCAATCTGTAGGTTTAATAAATCTTCAAAATATTGTTTATCGTGTACACCCAGCACCCATTTCGATTCTACTGGCGCAGGTGCAAAAAAGTTATCTTTTGTACAAGTTCCTTCGTACAGTAATTGTTCATGAATTAACTCATATTTGAGCATCGGGAATCGATGACCCTCAGGTAGTGGGTGGGTATAGATAGAATCGTAAGCTATTTTCAGCATAGAAACTATTTATAAAAGCGGGCATCCAATGAATACTTCCCCGGACCGGTGAGGAATATAACAAGAAAACCAATAAAATATAGCAAGGCCTGTTCTTTATCGCCAAGGGGGTCTGCACCATGAACTATAAAAGCAATTACCAACATACAAATAATTAAAACCGCAGATGCCAATCGGGTAAATAAGCCCATAATTAACAATAAAGAACAGAAAAATTCTGCAAAAACAGTCAATCCATGCGAAACTACAGGTGAGACATTCAAAGGATCGGGAAAGTCATGGTCTCCGGCCAAAAAACTTTGGAGTTTATCGTAACCATGCGTAGCTAACAGGCCAGCAAAGCCTAACCTTAGAAGAAAAATCGCTAAACTTACCTGATTTGTTAAAGTTATGGGTTTAAGAAACTTTTTAAGCATTATATAATAGGTTATTTTACTTCTTCAAAATCAACGTACTGCCCACCTTCGTATCCACCTTTTTTGCTGGTTGATTCAGTCGACTTTACTTTGATGTCTCCCTCTTTTCCTCGTTGCTTCTCCACTATGTCGTTATAACGCTTTTGTTCTTTTGCAATTTGTTTGCCTACTAATAAATTGAACAGGAAGTTTCTGAATACCGGAACAAAGATAATCAGTAGGGTGAATATGAGAATGTATTTAAACATGACCTTTATTCCCGGATGGGAAATTTAATAATACAACTAAATAATTGTACAAATGTAATTTGTTTTCACAGATGTAATACAATCAAAACTAAAAATTAATTCCCTGCAGACGGTGCCTAAGAAACCCCAATCAGTTTTAGTAAAGTATCTAACGTAGTTGGGCCACTTGGTCGAACGGCATCAGGCTGAACAATTGTACCATTTTTATCTATTATCATATAACGAGGAATACCGTTAATTTGGTATTTCTTCACTACTTCCGATGCCCAGCCGCCCTCTGAATATCCGTGCTCGCCATTATCCAGTTGTAATCTTTCAACTGCATTTTTCCAGCTAACAGGGTCTTCATCAATAGAAATATATAAGAATACTATATTCTTTTTCTGCTTTTCAGTAAGCGCAGCATGAATTTTCTTGGAAAATGGGAACTCCTGACGACAAGGGCCACACCAGCTAGCCCAGAAATCTACGTAAATTACTTTGCCTTTATACTTAGCAAAATTGAACTGCTTGCCATTCAGATCAGTTAATATAGGATAGTCGCTTGTATTTAATAACTCTTTCTGCGATTGTGTTTTCTCTTCTTTCTTCTTCGCAATCTCTTCTTTCTTGTTTAACGTCTCTTGGCAATGGTTAATCAGCAATTTGCGATAGCTCTCTGATGATACTTGACTAATCCAATATTTAGCACCCGAAGCAGTGATACGTCCACAGTTATCATAGATCACTTTAGACAAGGTAAAATCCAGAACTTTGCCTTTCAGGTATTTCAAGGCATAATTGTTTTTATCTGAAATAGCTTTTACCTGATCGGAATATTTAACAAACTTTTGTTCCTGAGAATTAAAATAAGTAATAAAAAAAGGCAGAAAATTACGATAGCTCTCCGAAATCAGCAGGCTTTCATCCTGAACTTTTTGCGGGTCAAGACTTTCAATCATCACCGATGGTAGTGATACCACACGGGTAAGTTTGGTGTCCAGATTGCTGCGCGTGATAGAATAGGCCAATAATAAATGCCAGTAGTTCCAGCGGATATTGCTCTCAACTAATTTCTGAAAATCGGTAGAAAGTTTGTCTTTTGCAGGATAGTTTTTCAGAAAATCCAATTGATTTTTGCGTTCATCGTATAAACCCATTTCCCAATCATCGACATTGGCCGATAATAACTGTTTGTAGCGAATCTCTTTCTCAAACGATTCAGGAAATTTCTTTCTAAACTCAGCCATAAAAGTCTGGCTTTCAGGTGCTTGCATCAAGCCTTTCAACTGATTAATCAATTCGGTTTCGCCTGATTCCAAAAATATATCCACACTATCGCTTTTTGAGAAGCTGATAGTTTGTGCAGAAGACAGAATGGGGATAAGTACAAATAAAAGTAATTTCTTTAGCATAGCTCCAGCATGTTAGATTGTGAAGTCCTTATCACTCAAAATTCAATGAAGTTGTTTAGGATTTTCGTTACTTTTTAAAAATAGAGGTGTTTTGAGCGAGCCAAATCAAATAATAAAAGGATAGCATCGCTATCGTTGAAATTATTTGATGCAGGCGTAGCCAAAACAACACATTTTTAAATGAAAGGAACAATCCTAAACAACTTCAATAACAAATTAACGAAAATCTATGCCAAAGATTGAGAAAAAATAAAAAAATGTCGTTCTATACCAGATTTACGTCTACCTCCAATACCTTAAAATCTTTCTTATCAGTTTCACAGGTCGGACAAGTATAAGAATCAGGCAGGTTTTCAAATGGCACACCAGCCGGAATATTATTCAATAAATCGCCGAAATCTTTGTCATAAATAGTGAAACAACATGGGCATTGATGCACTGTTTTAGTAGCAGGCGCTTGTAGCTCATTGGATTTATGGTCATCTTTCAGACCTGCTGCTTTCACCTGATTGTCTGCTATCAGTTTATTGTATTTTAATACGCATCTTCTCAATTGCTCATCTACATTAAAACGCCACACTCCCTTGGTAAAATACTTCTTTGTACGTCCATTGGGGTTAAAATCTTCAGTATAAGATATATCATAGACCGAATATAAGGGAATTAGATTGAAGAGTTTCACACTCCTTTTCATCAACATAATAGAAGCATATACCTCTGTGCGTGGGCGGGTTTTAATACCAAAACATAAGCCAAAAGTTCTTAAATCAATATCATCAAAACCGCGTACCAAAGCCGATTTTAATTGCAGAGCCTCATCAGAATCATCTTCAATCTGCCAATTCAGCTCATTAGCTGCATGGCGGACATTGATATTAAATTCTGACAATACATTACTCCATTTCCATCTGTCAACTTCTTGTATACCTTTAATAATTAAAGATTTGAACGGAGTGAGACATATCTCCCCTATTTTGGTTTCCTGACATAACCTACAGATTTTTATCAGGAATTCCACTGAAAACGATTCGTTCCGGCGATAAATACCCAACCAGGTTTTTTTTCCATAGCGGTTAAATCCCTCATAATAAGGCAAAGTAAAACGAGCAGGCACTAATTCGGCTTCGATAGGTGCTGAAATGGCAATCGGGAGATTCTCCAGTAAAGTCTCTATTTCTTTGCCTTCCGTTTTTTCATTCGTAAGGAATTGCTCTTCTAAATATTGTGAAATTTTGGCAATTTCGTTTGAAAAAACCAATCTTTTGAAACTAACTAAAGAATTGCTTTTCGGGATTCTGACATATAGATACCAGAAATTAGGTGTAGGAGAAGCTATAAAGTTGAGATGACCTGAGAAAAAAGGGCTGAAGCTTTGGTCGGCATCAGAAATATTAATCTTCAGTTTTGACCGATGCTCAAAAGTATCCAGAATATCCTTATAGATACCCTCAGTCAGCCAATTACCTTTCTGAAATACCTCTTCTGCTACATAAGAGCTCACAATATTAGGGTACTCATTATTATCTACCTGAAAATCAACTTCTAAGGCTTTCATAGCTTTGCCAAATTGTTTACCAAAACTATGGGGCACATAAAGCAACATCTGCTGACGCAGGCCAAAACGTACACTCTCCACCTGTGCCTGTGCAGCAGCGGTCAATATATCTTTCATTTCGGCAGGCGATGCAATACCGCCCTTGAAATTAATTCGTATTAAATAATAATCACGCATAAAATCCTATATTGAGAGGTAAATTACTTCTTGATTTTTGACCCTTTCCCTGAAAACGTAACTTTCCAGATATTCCCCAGAAGGTCGGTAATATAAATGTCATTCTTCACTTTTTCTGCATCACTCAATCGCTGAAAACCTTTTACGAGTCTGATTACACTTACCTGATAGTTTTGTGGAGTATTATCATATTTTAGCTTTAACTGGCACAAATCACCTCCTGTATCCTCTTTGGGTAAATAACCGCCCTCCCCATCTGGTGCATAAGCCAGCATAAACCCCGAACCTCTGTATGCCTTCGATAAAGTACTATCTGCATCGAAAACCAATCCAACAGGAGCACGATGCCCTGTAAAAGTACTTATCTCATGTGCTTGATACATCTTGCCCGTAGCCGTATCTCTTAGCCAATTGGCATGAGGACCAATGTTTTTGATGGGTTCAGTAAAAGTTACATTATCTGGCCTTTTCGGGTAATCAGGATCATTGAAAAAGATATTTCTTTTTAAGGCCTCTACCGGAATCAGTTTATCTTCATTGGCTTTATAAGGCGTGTATTGCATGGGTGTATCATTTCCCCCTATACGCCACGGAAACCCATAATGATGATTCTGCCTCAGCCAGTTCAATTCTTCGGGGTCGTCCCTATCTCCTGAGTTTTCAATGCCAAATAAACGTTTCTCCGAATTTAAAGCCATATCAAATTCATTTCTTACGCCTTTGGCAAAAACAAATCCGCTTGCATCCAGTTTGGCTTCATCGTTAGGCAGATAAATCTTATCTGCATTAATTGGTATTCTGAAAATCCGGGCTGTTAATGGCATTTCTCTTAATCCCTTATATTCACCAGAATTTTTCACCTCACCATGATCTGTCCTTGAGCCACTTGCTACATACAATGAATCTTTATCGGCCGATAAACAAACGCCTGAAAAAGCATGGTCGAAAAGTGTTCCTGATGAAGGATAAACTTCTGTTGTCAGCATGGTTGTCCATTTACGACTCCCATCAGGTAAAATAGTACATTTTTCAACTACTCCATAACCATTGGAATTTGTAATATTATTATGATTACCCACCAGAAAAAATGTATTTTCATAAAAAGCCATTCCCTGCAAGTAATTGATATGGTGCTCTTCCGGAGATAAAAAAGGTATCTCATCCTGTGCTACTCCTTTAACTATCCGAATCTTAAAGACCCATCCGTCTATATTACATGTGTAAAAAGTATTAGTGGCACCATCATGTACAATCCGAACCGGTAAATGCTTTAGTTTTTTGAAAAGGCGTATTTTAATGTCAGGCTTTAGCGAAACAGGTCTGGACAAATTAACAGTCTGCTTTCTGGTTTTTATATTTTTTTTCTCCTGAGCCAACAAAAACATTGGCATCACCAGAGTCATCAAAAACAAAAGCTTTTTCATTTAATTAAAGGTGGATGATTAGACAATCATAAATACCTTGTTTATCAGGCATTTGTTTAGAATCGCATTCACCTTTAAGCTTTTTTTAATCATTCTGCCATTGCCATACTTTTTGCCAATACATTTTCTAAAATCGATTTTACTTCCGGCCTACAAGAACCACATCCCATTCCTGCACCTGTTTGCTGGCATAGTTGAGCTAAATCTCCGCAACCTCTTGCAATAGTATTTTCGAGGTTGCCTTTGCCGACATTATTACAAGAACATACCAGTTTACCAATTACCGGCTCAGCAGGTTTGCCTGAGCGAAGCAATGCCAATCGTTTCTCTGATAGTTCAATACCATTGATAATCAAATCTTTGAACTCTAAAAACTCTGACTTATCACCTATGAGAATTGCCCCAACCAGTCGGTCGTTATGTACAATACACTTTTTATAATAATGCTTGGCTTTATCGATAAAAATAATTTCTTCATAATCGGTGCTTCCGGCAGGTATTTCTATCATACCCAACGAACAAAGATTAATACCCTGCATTTTAAGAATATTCATCGATAGGCTGCCAGTATAATAAGTAGCCAGGTCTCCTGCCAGGAATTTTGCTACAATGCCCGCTTGTTGTTCAGCAGCTGCCGTAATCCCCCACATTTGTTTCTGCCATTCGGCAATTTCTCCACAAGCAAAAATATCAGGGTCAGAGGTTTGCAGATAGTCGTTTACTACTACCCCCCTGTTACAGGCCAGGCCTGCTTCCTTCACCAACTCAATATTCGGAATAGTACCAGCCGCCACAATCATGGCATCACAGTTGAGTCTTACCCCCGATTTCAATCTTATTCCTGTAATTTTTTCGCTGCCATATACCTGTTCAACCTCATCGTTATAATAGACATCAATGCCTAAGGCTATGATTTCTTCATGAAGAATATCGCTTCCTATCGGGTCTAATTGTCTGTCCATAAATCGGCCAATTCTCTGGATAACCGTAACGTTTACATCAATTTCTCTTAAAGATGCCGCCATTTCTAAACCCAATAACCCACCGCCCACTATTATAGCATGGCTTTTAGCTTGCACATAGGGCATCAGCGCATCTGCATCAAGCCTGCTTCTCATATTAAATACCCCTCCTATTCTTGGGAAATTCTTAGGCATAAAAGCACGGCTGCCCGTACCTAAAAACAGTTTATCGTAGTGGTGCTCATTTCCATTGCTATCAACCACAACCTTGTTTTTACGGTCGATGTGTTCAATGCCTATTCCTTTATGAACCTTGATATTGTTTTCTGCAAACTGGTCTTCTCTTAATTTTACCAACTGCTCCCAGGTTTGTGTACCACTGATATAATCTGGTAGCATTACACGGTTGTAAAACGGATAGAGTTCTTTTGAAAAAACTTCAATTTCATCAACCTGATTCAAGCCACGGTAAGTAGAAATAAAACCTAATCCGGCAGAACCTGCCCCTATTACAATAATTTTCTCTTTAGGTTTCTGATATTTTACTACCTCAACGGCCGCATATTTAAAATCAGGTTCTTTTGATTTTGGGTCTACCAGATTGTTTGTCAGATTATTGGCTCTGCCAAAATCGCTACCCAATATTCGTCCCCAGTGCATCGGTAAAAAACAATTGCCCTCTTTTACTTCATCAGTGAGTTTGGCTTTTACTTTTACACTTCCCCGCTTGCCTAGTATTTCTACCACCGTATCATTCTCAATCCCTCTTTTTGCAGCATCATTCGGATGAATCTCCAAAAATGGGGATGGAATATGTTGTTTCAATTTATTCACCCGCCCTGTTTTGGTCATGGTATGCCACTGGTCTCTGATTCTGCCTGTCAACAAAATCAAAGGAAAATCTTCATTGGTTTGCTCTGATTCGTTTTCATCCGGCACTGCATGAATCTTTGCTCTTTGGTTGGCTGTATAAAACTCATGATTTTCAAATAATCGAGCTGTACCTTTAGCTTGCCCATTCTTAGCCGGATATGGCCATTGCACGGTATTTTGTTTTAATAAGTCGTAGTTGACACCTGTTACATCAATATTGGTTCCTTGCGTGGTACGGGTATATTCTTCATATATCTCACCAAAGTTTTTGTAGTTAAACTTGTCTCCCCAACCCATTTTTTTGGCAAAGCGGCAGATAATTTCGGCGTCGGGTAAAGTTTCACCAGGTGCTTCGCTTATTTTATGCAGATAAGATATTCTGCGCTCTGCATTGGTCATAGTACCCTCTTTTTCTGTCCAGGCAGCAGCGGGTAAAACCACGTCTGCAAAACCGATAGTATCTGCTCTGTTTGAAATATCCTGTACCACTACAAACTTTGCATTTTTCAAGGCCAGCTCTGCCATTTTCGCATCAGGTAAACTCACCATTGGGTTTGTACAGGCTATCCAGATAGCTTTCAATTTACCGCTTTCTAAGCCTTTGAACATTTCGGTTGCGGTTAATCCCATCTTATCTGAGATTTTAGTACCACCCCAGAAGTTTTCCATTTCCGCCCTATGATCTGGGTTCAGAATATCACGGTGCGATGCCAGCATATTGGCTAATCCACCTACTTCTCTGCCACCCATGGCATTAGGTTGCCCTGTTAATGAGAACGGACCGTTACCTGGCTTACCAATCTTACCTGTAATTAAGCTCAGGTTTATTAAAGACAGGTTTTTATTTACGCCTATTACCGATTGGTTCAAGCCCATTGTCCACATAGACAGAAAACCTTTCGCTTTCGCAATCCAGTAGGCGGTCTTTTGTATATCCTTTACCGAAACACCACATATCAATGCAGATTCTTCTAATGTACGTTCAAAAACTTTCATTCTGAACTCGTCGAAACCATCTGTGTGATTGACTATAAATTCATCATCTATTCCCCCATTCTCAATTAAAACCCTTGCAATAGCATGGTTAAGCGTCACATCTGTACCCGGATTAATCTGTAAATGCAGGTCTGATGAAGTAGCCGTTTGTGTACGACGTGGGTCAACCGTGATAATCTTTAAATCCGGATTAGCTGCTCTGTGCGTTTCAATCCTACGCCATAATATCGGATGACACCAGGCCGGATTTGCCCCTTCAACCAGAATACAATCTGATAATTCAATATCATCATAACAAACCGGAACAGCATCTTCACCCAATGATAGTTTATAAGCCACCACAGCCGACGACATGCACAGGCGGGAATTGGTATCTATATTATTAGATCCAATAAAGCCTTTCATTAATTTATTCCATAAATAATACTCCTCTGTCAGGCATTGCCCTGAAACATAAAACCCTACCGAATCGGGTCCATATTTGGCAATAAAAGTCTTGAAAATAGCCGCTGTACGATCCAAAGCAGCATCCCAGCTTACTTGCTGCATAGGCATGCTTCTATTCATACGCATCTGAGGATACAACAGGCGGTCAGACTTATCATTGGCTGTATAATGCAGATTCATGCCTTTTGAGCAAAGCATACCTCTGTTAACCGGGTGGTCTTTATCGCCCTCTACATGAATCTTGCCATTGCCATTATCTGTTACCACAATCCCGCAACCTACGCCGCAATAACAGCAAGTGGTTTTATATTTCTTTAAGGTTTGCATGACTAGAGAGGAATTAATAAATGTTTTCTCCGTTAATTTCTATTGCGAGCGAATATTTCTATAGTAAATGGCTTTCGTAGAGACGCAATACTTGCGTCTCAAGGGGCATATCCTGTCCAATTTGCTCTTATTGAGAAAGTAATATTCCCAGTAGAAAGATTTCTGGTTTTCATAGCCCAGAAGACGCAAGCATTGCGTCTCTACGTGAACACAAAAACGTTAAACCAAATCCTCCACCAACTCGGCTTTCCCTACTTTTTCCTTCTTTCCGAATTTTGTAACAGCAATCAATAAAGCCGCTCCAACAGCTGCTATACCAATATATCTGAAAGCATCTGCATAAGTAAGGTTTTCTGATTTGAATAAGAAGCCCATCAACATACCACCGATATTTCCGCCTGCGCCTACAATACCTGCTACCATTCCTACATTTTTTGCATTGATGAAAGGCGTAAGCGCATAAGTAGCACCATTAGCCATTTTCAGGAATAGGGCAAACAATACCATAGAAGCAATAGCAAGGGGTAATGTAGCTGAACTGGCAAAAAATACAAGACCAATACCCTCAATAGCAATCAATATAGCCAATAAACGACCCTTTCCGGTCAAACCATTCTTTTTACCGATTTTATCAGCCCAGATTCCCCCTAAAGCACGGGCGAAAATATTCATGAAGCCAAACAGACCAGCTAGTAGTCCTGCTAATTTCTGGTCAACTCCGAAATTATCTACAAAGTGTAGCGCCGCTACGTTATCAAAAGTAATCTCCATACCGAAACAGATTGAATACGAAATAGCCAAAGCCCATACACGCCAGTCTTTTACTACTTCCCAGGTATTTGGTTTTTCTTTTTGAGCTACTTCTCTGCGAATATCTTCATAGTTCCCGGCAGGAGTATCTTGTGTAAATTTGTAGTATAAAAAGGCACAAACTAATAATAAAGTACCCGGTACAATCATCGCTAAACGCCATGCTTCACCTTTGGTGTAGCCCAAACCTACAATACCTGCAAAAATCAAAGGCATCAACATATTGGTGATACCTCCTCCCAGATTTCCCCAACCTCCTGCTACTGCATTGGCGGTACCCTTAATGCTTGGGGCAAACATCATCGAAGTATGATATTGGGTAATCACAAAAGAAGCACCGATAACCCCAATAGCCAGACGGAACAATAAAAAGGTCTCATAGCTATGTGATAAACCTACCAGATAAACCGGAATAGAGCAAAGTACCAATAAGGCCGTATAAGTTTTACGAGGCCCCCAGGTATCGCAAAGGCGACCAATGATTAATCGGGCAATGATGGTGGCAGATACTGCTGCAATCAAAGTATTTCCTACCTGCGCCTTGCTTAATCCTAAATCTTCTCTGATAGTTGGCATCAAAGGCGCCAGACCAAACCAGCCAAAAAAGCACATGAAAAAAGTAAGCCAGGTAACATGGAAAGTACGCATTTGTACGCTTGAAAAATCAAAAATATTTAGTTTTTCTAATGGTTTATTTATAGTCGATTTCATGATATTTCGTTCGTTTAGAGAATGAGAGATTGTTTCAATTGCCTACTTTTTGGCAGAAGCAAAAAATTCAGGACGGATATTGAGCATCAGGTAGCCCCATTGACCCGTCTTGCGGGTTTTATCCATCGAACTTTGTTTCACATATTCAAGGCTATTGCTGCCTTGCATCAGGGCGTAGCCTGCCTCAATGTTTGTAAACTTATTGAGGGTGTAGTTGAGTACTAAATCATATTCTAAACCTAGCATCGGACTAACTTTAGCGCCTGTGGGAGCATCAGATGTTTTATTAGGCGTAGCAGCAGCAAGAGCGAAATAATGAATGTCTAAAGTACTAGTCAGACGCTTATTCACATGCTTAAATTTAAAGAAAGCATCCTGCAATCCACCGGCAGGTGAGCCAGTACCAACATAGAAATAATCCATATAACCCCAATGCTTATGCGGCGTACCATATAATGGATCAAAACGGCGTGTTTCACCAGCTTTTAGCTTAAAGCCATCATTACCGGAAAGCACTTCATAACCCGGCCCAAAGCTGAGTGCTCCACGTTGAATCATGAAATTACCGCCATAATGATAAGCACCTTTAATTGCCAATCCATCACGGTCTTTGCCCGATTGAAGATAACCAAATAGTTGCCATTGTACTTTATGCAATTTGCTCAGGCTATTTGTTCCCGTGAGCATAGCTCCATAAGTTAGGCGGGAATTAACGCCTGTCACATCGTATCGGCGGCCATATATATAGCCACTGGTTGCATTACCGATACTATCTATACGAAATTTCGAAAAATCATCTTTGAAAAACAGAACCGATAATCTGGTTTGTTGGAACTTGCGTGCCAGATAAGCCATCTGAAAAGATTTAAACATCTGATTCTGTCCATTGGTGCTCACAGCATTGAGTAATGCAGGGCTACCACCTTTAGTAGCAGTTGGCAGGAACCCTGTCGGAATTGCCAGGCTTACACCTTTGTTAGATAATGCCGATGCCGGCACGTTTCCGCCAACATAATAAGTACCGTTTGCTCCGAAAGCATCAGAATTCTGATTAAATCCGCCGCCTAAATCCAATGCCCAGCCTTTATGTTGAGCTTTGAGTAAAGCAGCATCAAACCGACGACCTTGTTGCAGCCAATCCAGATTACCCAAAAGACGTACATCGTCATAAACCAATTCCTGACGACCGATTTTTAGAGAAAGATTCTGTAAGGCTTTGAATTTGAAACTGGTGTCGGCTGCATTGGCCAGAACAATTTCTGCCCAGGCTTCATGCACGGCTAATCTGGCACCATCGCTGTTTGAAATAGAGGAGGCATCCTGCCCCCATACCCGGATGTCTTGTACCGACACGCCCAGATTTACTCTATCCCATTTGTAGCCGAAAGTCAGGCGGGTTCGTTGCGATGTGAAAGCAGCAGGTTTAGAACCAATCAAAGCCAGATTACCTAATCCGTCTCTGATTTCGGTACGAGTTCTAAGTTGACCTGTGAGTGAAAATTGTGAATACGAAACCCCGGCAAAGAAAACAAAGAAGAAAAGTGCAAGTGCAAATTTGCGTAATAAATTTTTTTTCATTTGCTTTGATGTTGAATTGTGAATAAATACCTACGTTTTGCGATTCGTTGCCGATTCTGACACCCCCATGTCAGATCGGCTTTTTTGTTGGCCGAAAATCAGAGCCCCCACCCCGATAATCAACCTGATTTGTGCTTTTGTTGCTTTGTTTCCTACGTTTGCTTGTTCATTTAAATTGTTAATTGTTTGAAATGGTTGTGAAATATAATATTTTAATAGCCCCCACTATCCAAATATTATGTAAGTAAAAATACTTATTTATACCATAATTTTCTTTACTTATTCAAATGTAAAAAATAATATTTTATACTCAAAATCATTTTATACATATTTTTGGTATTTTTACCATTTTTAATGAATATTCTTCTAAATCTGAAACTTGTTTTTAGAAAAATACAATTTTTATTTTACAAAATGACCAATTTTTAAACTAAAAAATTGAATTTTCAATATTTTCTTATTTTTCAATACCAATAGATACATATAAGAAAAATACAATTCGACAACAAAAAATGGGTAGATATTCAGATGCAAATTCCGACAAAGAATAAAGAGAAGAAAAGAGTAATTCAGCTAAATATTTGCTGATTACTACTCAAAAATAGCTAAGCATTTTTCCTGACAAATATACGCGACCTATTCTATTAAAATCAATCAATAAAGTATTACGATTGATAAGGTATTTACATTTAAAATTCAAAAGCAATTAAGAAATAATAATCACTCATTCGCTCAATCACTCAATCACTAAATTTTCTACATAAGCCTCTACATATTGTGGATGCAGACTTACCACTTCACCTATGATAATGACAGCCGGATTACTTATGCCCGACTCATTCACTTTAGCCTGAATATCATTTACCTGTCCGTATATAGATTTTTGTTTTTGTGTAGTACCATGTTGAATAATGGCAATAGGTGTATCTTTTTTACCATTTTCACTAAAAATGGCTACAATTTCGTCTAGTTTACTCATACCCATCAATATCACCACAGTAGCTGAAGATTGGGCTGCCAATTTTAAATCATTGGGCAATAAGCCATCGCTGGTATGGCCTGTTACTACCCAGAAACTTCGGGCAATATCACGGTGCGTAATCGGAATCTGATTCACGCCTGCTACTCCTACACTGCTTGATACACCCGGTATTACTTCGGTTTCAATACCAAAGGCACGGGCATATTCCAGTTCTTCATAACCCCTGCCAAACACAAAAGGGTCGCCCCCTTTCAGACGCACTACATGTCCGAACTTAAGAGCATACTCAACAATCATTTCATTGATTTCAAACTGGGCATAAGAATGTTGCCCTTTGCGTTTGCCTACATTCACAACAATGGCGTTGTCAGAAACATATTCCAGTAAAGAATGATTGGCCAAAGCATCGTATAAAACCACATCGGCCTTTTGTAAGGCCTTGATACCTTTGAGTGTAATGAGTTCGGCATCGCCTGGACCCGCCCCCACGAGTGTCAGTTTCGCTTGCATTTTTAGTTATTTATATTTAGTCGTCTAATCAGATGCCTCTTACAAGGCAGATTATCTAATTATTAATAATGAATAAAAGTAGAAGATAATTCTATCAATACAAATAATTTCAGAATAATATTTGTACAAACTCGAATAATTCAAAATTAAAATAAGAAAAATACAAATAAGTAAAAATACTCAATTTTATGAATGGTACTTTTCTGATAAATAATAAAAAACTATCAAGAATCTACAAATGACGATTGGAAAAGGAAATTTTTTAAGTTAATTTTCTATGAAATCTAAGCTAAAGTACCCATAAAAATGCTTACACTCGAACAACAGGTTACCCAACGTCTGACCAGATTATATATTCTTGCCCTGACAGCGGTAGCCATACTTTCGATAGCCGGACAGGTACTCATACAGGAGTCTTTAGAAGATACCCTCAACGATGCGCATGTAGTAAATATAGCCGGAAGGCAACGTATGTTGAGCCAGCGATTATCAAAGATGGCTATCTTGCTAACCAACACGGATAGATTTTCGGAAGAGGCCAGATTTTATCAGAAAGACTTTGGCGAGACATTGGCGCTCTGGAGCAAATGCCACGAAGGGTTTCTGAAAGGGAAACTGGAAGTTGAAAGGGAAGTGGGCGTAAAAAACTCTTCGAAAATTAATCAGATGCTCCATGAGTTGAATCCGGTCTTTCTGAAAATTAAAACACAATTAGAGTTGATTCTGAATCATCAGGCTTCTGATAAGAAAAAAGTTTTAGAGGAAATACTGACAAATGAGCGGCTTTTTCTGAATAAGATGGACCTTATTGTGTTTCAATACGATTTAGAGTCGCACGAACGGGTTAACAGAGTACGTAACATCGAGTTGTTTTTGTTTGTTCTTACTATTTCTATATTACTATTAGAGGGATTATTGATATTTAAACCACTGGCCGCCTATATTAAAGAGGTTATTAGTAAGTTAATAAATTCAGAAGAAGCACTACAACAAAAGAACCAGGAATTGAGTATTTCTAATCAGAAATTGACTGAAATGCAAAGAGATTTGGTGAAGATTACAGAAGAAAAATATGAATTAGTGCGAAAGGAAGACAATGTACGTTCAAGTGCATTAATGGAGGGGCAGGAAGAAGAACGCCGGAGATTATCAAGAGAATTGCATGATGGAATTGGGCAAATGCTTACTGGACTAAGACTCCATAGCGAAAAGCTGAAAAGCCTGCCCTTTGCCAATGATAAGCAAAGAAAGACTTTTGAAGAACATAGCAAACTGATCGAAGAAACGATAGAGGCTACACGAATGGTATCGTTCAACCTGATGCCACCTATTCTGACAGATTTTGGTCTTGGTGCAGCCATTCGCTTATTAACAGAATATACAAGCCAGACCAGTAATATACAGGTAAGCTATGAGAGTAACTACGGACAAACGAGGCTGAATAGTAATCTGGAAGTCAACCTTTACAGAATAGCACAGGAGGCCTTGAATAATATGATAAAACATTCAAAAGCCACCGAAGCGAAAGTAGTTTTAAAGAAAAACAAAGCTGACATAGAATTGAATATCAGCGATAATGGTGTGGGATTTGACGAGAAATATGTAAAAAAAGAAACTATCATCAATAACGGACTACCCAATATGCAAACCCGTGTGCGCTTATTGGGTGGACAAATGGACATACAAGCGAAATCCGCAAAAGGAACCCGGATAACCGTGAAAATCCCGAATTAACATGGCAAATAAAATTAAACTAATGATTGTAGACGACCACGCAGTGGTTCGTAAGGGAATTATTAACCTATTAGAAGATGAGGAAAATATTGAAATTGTCGGTGAAGCCCCTGATGGCGTAGAAGCGCTGGAAGGCATCAAAGAGCTAAAACCCAATATTGTTTTACTCGATTTATCTATGCCCAGAATGACAGGTTTTGAGGTAGCCAAAATTATCTCACAAAAGCATTCAGCAGTACGGTCTATTATTTTTTCAATGCACAACAATCAGGAATATATGGTGCAGGCAGTAGAGAACGGAGCGATGGGATATTTACTGAAAGATACGAGCAAAGAAGAAATACTGAAAGCATTAGATACTGTAGCCAATGGCAATAAGTACTTCCCGCCTACTGTTTCGGCTATGATTATTGATGGGTTATTGAATCAAAAGAAAAGTGGAAGTTCAACTACAAAAAAAGAAACTTCAGCCATTGTCAATGCGCTTTCCAAACAAGAGAAAGTAATACTGAACTATATAGTGGAAGGATTAAATAGTCAGGAAATATCTGAGAAGCTCAAGCTGAGCGTCCGCACCGTTTCAAATCATCGGGCAAATATTTTGCGGAAGACGCAGGTGAAGAATACGGCAGAGTTGGTGCGATTGGCGGTGGAATAAACCCTACCTGAAATTCACACCAACCTTCAAACTATACTTATCCATATGATAAGAAAACGTATGCGTGCTTGATTTCTGGGAATTGATGGCATAGGCATAAGCAGCTTCAATCCACAAAATCTGGCGATTGCTGACTTGCTTGCTAAAACGGTAACCTGTATAGGCATCAAAAACAGGCTTCTCAGTAAAACTGCTACCCGCCTTAAAGCCCAGAATGAAATCCTGCATGGGTCTTACTTTATACATCAGGTCGTTCTGGATTTCGAGCACCTGCCATTTTCTAGATTCAGATTGTAAGCTTTCTACATTTACGTACTCGAACGTATTATTATTCAGGCGAACAGGCATTTGAGTTCTGTTCACTACATTATACCTGAAATTAGACTGTGCTGAAAAATAGCTCAAGCCTACTCTATAACTTACTCTTTTGAATTTTAGTGGATAAACCGCTCCCGCCTGCAAGGCCCAACCTACTCTCCCACCATTATTCGCTCCATTGAATTGATTAATAACTGTATTGGAAAACACCCGATAATAATTCAACGAAGGAGTTATTGAAACATATACCTCACTTGGAACTTTAAAAAAGCTTTCTTCCTGCTCTTTTGGATGATACTCAGCTTCATACGCAATATGCGTATTTAATGGAATTTCATTGGCTGCAATATCACGTTTACTGGATAAATAATCTAACTCCGAAAGCCTCTCACTATCTACTGTTTTAGCAATTGCACTTTGCTGATTACCGTTTTCTTGTTCTACCCTATTTATTGATTGAAATTCTTTTCCTGGATTATCCTCGGTTACAGCAGCTACTACCTGTTTTTCAGATTCTTTTCCTTTTACTGTTTTATTCTTACCAACATCCGAAATTCTTTCTTTTTTCGTAATTAATTGATTCGATTTAGTATCGGAATCAGAGGCAATGAAAATTTTATTCTCCGACTTTCTTTTTACTTTATTATTATTCTCCGCTTTATCTTTTTGATTTTTATTTTCAATTGCTGCTTCTTTATCATTTTTAGCATCTTTGCCTACTATTACGCTGTTTATTGAGCCTTCTTCTCTTAAATTACTTTCATTCGCTTCTGATGCTGCTTTTGTGCCTTTTTTACTAATTATTTCCGGAGACTTACTATCAGGTTTTGACTTATTTTCTTTTAATCCAACTATATCAGTTTTTTGGCGTGTACCAAGTGATTGATAAGCTACATAGCCTATCAGCGAAAACAGCAATAAGGCTGCTACCAGTGTCCATCTTTTGAGTCTGTACATAGGCCTCTGCACTGGCGGAAGATTCGCCTCTATATCAGCCCACAGGTTATCATCAGGCATTTTATCAAAGTCATCGATATGACTCTGAAAAAGTTCTTCTATTTTATCTTTAGGCTTGTTCATTGCTTTATACTTGTGCCATTTTTATCGAATCTGCTGCACTATATCCCTTTTTTTTTAATTTTTCCTGTAAATACTTCTTCGCAAAAAACAATTGCGATTTCGAAGTGCCTTCTGCAATTTGCAATTGTGCAGCAATTTCAGGGTGAGTGTAACCCTCCATCACATACATATTAAATACAATTCTTGCACCGTTGGGGAGTTCTGACAATACTGAGTTTAATACCTCCATCAATTCCTTATTATTCAATTGCATCAGAATGTCGTCATTGTTATCAAATGGCAATAATACATCATCACTTAAATCATCTATATCATCAAACTCTACTTGTTTGCGGTAATGATTGATGGCCGTGTTGACAATTATTCTCCTGACCCATGCCGAAACATCCTTCGCATCCCTTACTTCTTTTATATGTTTGAATACTTTAATTAAGGCTTCCTGAAAAATATCTTCAGCATCTTCACGACTATTAGCATAACGCCAGCAAACGCCAAAAAAACGACTTTTATATCGCTGATAAAAAGTCGCCTGCGCTTTGCGGTCGTTTTTCAAACAACCTCTGAATACCTCCTCGTCAGTAAGCAAATTTAAATATTCTTATACGTTTAAGATAGCTATGTATTGGTTTAAGGCTTAATTGACACCGATACCTTTGCCTGCACAAAATGTGTTTCATCACGATACAAACCATAATTAAAAGTGTCATACCCCGAAAAACTCTTATCTGCCTGATATAAAATACCCGGTTTATCAAAGCTGGTTGTATCAATACTTATCTTGCCATTTTGCGGTTGAGCTACAATTCTGAGTGTTGCATTGCTGTACAAGGAGCAGATGACATCGTTCTGCAAAATATCAATGGCTATCTTTGAACCCAATACGTAATTTGATAGATTCAATACATCCTCTTTAATACCGTCTTTGCAGGCCTTTGGCTCAATAATAGTCAGTTCAACCGGAGCAACCGGATTTTTGGTATTGGGTATCCCTATCCGATAAAGGAAAGTATCTTCTCCTACGAAGTCTTTCTCTGCTGTGTAGACAATCTTCTGGTCCTGCAAACTTACTGTACCATGCTTTGGCGGAATTTCAATTTGTATTGAACTGATAGTAGAACAGGTCTTATCATTGCCTGTAACGTTGAGAGTGGAGGTTGATGAAGCCTCCACCACTATTCTGTCGCCAATGGCCCCAGCAAAACAGGGAAGATCTTGTGCAGAAGGAAAAATATTAAATTGTACTTCTTTATCTATCATACTACCAGATTGGGTTCTGCCTCTCAAGATGAGATTATCTTTATTAGCAGTAGTAGTACTCGTAAACCGATAATACACCAACCCATTGTCGGTAAATTTTGCTTCCCCGTATAATGGATTCTTTGCAATACTAATCTGGCTTGCGTTTTCGAGTCCGTCTAAAGTCGTCGGATTAATCGTTATAGGGTCTTTTGTCGTATAAAAAATATCATTAGGGTTCTCCTCAACCCCCGCACCTGGATTAGTGGCAAGATTTACGTTATCGCAAGCACCCATAAGAAACCCAACCAAACAAATGCTCAGGAGCATCTGGTTAACCAATTTCTGGAATAAGAATATTTTTACCTTTCGAAACATGAAAGCAAAGTCTTTTTTAATGATGACACAAAAGGACAGAATGTGGTTTAAATCTTACTCAATAATTATTTTCCTTGTATGCTGATTAAGTTTAAGAATATATACCCCTTTATTGAATCCTTTCAGATTGATTTCATTCTGTGCCTCTGATAAGGTTTGTTGCAAAAGTGTCTTTCCTTCTATTGTTATTAACTCCAGATGCACAGGTTGTTGTTGATTTGTTTTTACTATCAGTTTATGACTAGCCGGGTTTGGATATATCTTTTCCTCCCAGAGTTCTTCGGTTGAAGTAATGGCTACCAATAATTTATCAGACACAACTGAACAGGTATTTTCTGTTACTTTCACGGTATAGTCACCAGCACCGGCATAAGTCAAAGTATTCGTGATAGCTCCGACTATGGCAGTTCCGTTGAAATACCATTGCAATTGTCCGGTGGCAGTAACAACTAACTGATTGTTTTCCTGCTTAATTGAAGGTTTGGCAGGTAGAGGGATAAAATGAATACTTACGGCGTTAGAAGGGAAACTAGTAGCCTTGTTTTTGCTCACAATCACTTTATAAGTGCCCGATTTTGTTATGCTTAGTTTATTATCAGTGGTAATTATTTCGTTTCCGTCATCAATTATCCATTTATAGGAATCAAAACCTTTGGAAGCAGTCAGCACGATAGTGTCTCCCTCACAGGATTGTGTATTAGGTACAACCAATACTGGTGAATCAAGTTTTGGTAGTAGAGAAAATAGTTGTCGCCCAAGGTCAGGTGTTGAAGCCTGACAAACCGGTATACCATTTACCATTCTAAAAAAGCCTGGCAGAGAACTTTGCGGACCTTGCCATAAATCGGCCACCATTTTTGTCCCTTCTGCAGTACCGTCGGTTACCCATGGTTCATAACCGGTATCAGGGGTATAGGCTGAAAAATAGAGTTTATCACCTAAAACACCAGCATCTGGTACACGAAGGTTCTCTTGTCCCGGAATTTGCGCTTCACTCAAAAAAACAATTGGAAAAAATAATCTAGCCGGAGATTTTAAATCAGAGACGTAAAACCTAAAATTAATACTCTCATAAATAGTACCTCTCTTATCCATTATTGCAATGATAACTTTATTGGTTTCAAATGGATAAACGTATATCTCGGGGCCAGTAGCTATTACTACCGGATCTGTCAGAGTCGGATGCCAATAAAATAAAGTCTTATCCCGGCTACTGGCGATTGGGGTAATTGGAAATAACATTCCGCCGTTTTTCATAACTATGGCTGCTCCGGGGCCATTCCTCTCATAGTCACTTAAATCTGCTGCAAGGGCAACATCATTGCCATCAAAAACATATACGCATAATCTTGATTTATCATCCACCTGTTTAAGTGCATTAAAGTAGAATTTATTTTCATACACAAAACTCTTGGGATAATTATCAAAATCTATATGCGGAACAATGCTTATGCCGGGTTTTTTCATAACCCCATTGTCATAAATCTGCCATTTTCTGAAATTCATGTCATAAAATAAATAACTATTGTTTATCTTCTTTCTCATACCCGGGTCTAAATCCGGATACAAACTCTTTACAAATTTTGTATTAGCAATAGTACCATCCGTAATCCACCAGTTCTCCTTGTCAAAAAAAATAATTTCCTCCTCATCAGCTAATGGAGGGAAAAATTTAGTTTCATCATCCGATTCAAATAATTTCACCAAACCTGCTTCACTGGTTACATAAGTGGCATATTTTTTACCAGATTCATCATATTTAGAAAAGAAAACTTTTCCGTGAAAGCTAGTAAGGTAAGCTTCCTGATTTTTATTAACAATCTCCCCATTAACTGGATTTATTATCAGGTACCTTTGACTACTAAGCAGAAAATCGGGTGCTATAGTCACTTTACAATAAAGATTCCCGGCATTCTCAATCCATCTTACATCTATTATAGAAGCATCTTCTTTTGATAAATCTATAATTTTTATCAATTCCTGGCGTGAGTCAGGATAAACTTTGAATATTTTCAAGAGAAGTACATTGTTATCTTTTTGTCCATAGATATAATAATAATCATTCCCGACTTTTAAGGCACTCGACCCTTCAATGAAATCTTTCGTCTCAAAGAGTTTTATCGTTTTATCACTTCCGTTAGTGACAAATTGAAGCAATGAAAAATTTTTATACATCTCTGCTTTGTCTGAACCAGTGGCTAGCCTATAAAGCAATTCATCTCCAGCTATAGACCATTCATCAAAACTGTTTGGAACTGTGGGAATGCTTGTAGAAAGATTAGTCAGAAGTTTTGTTCCTTCTTTAGTGCCGTCTGATGTGTAAAGATTAACGCCATTTTGTTCGGTAGATGTCCAAACAATTCTCTTATTCAGGTTGAATACATTATAATAGCCAATATCATAAGTATTCCTTATAGTAGTCAGTTGTTCTTGCCCTGAAACCTTTAAACAAACCCATAAGATTAGCAAAATAGTAGTAAAACGTTTTTTCATATAGTCAAGCGTAGTTTTCTATATTGACAGCAGAATTAGCAAAACGGTTGAGAGAAATCTTGTAAATTTTATTGGCATTTAGGCCAGACCTATTATTTATTCCTATTTATTCTGCATTAAGTACAATTCTCAAAACAGAAACATAAAATTTTCGAATTTTGCCAAATAAAAATTTGCAAATTAAAATTGCATGACTATATTTGAGTAGAAATAAGTATTTATACTCATTTTCTGATTAATCAATTAACACTGTTTTTAGACTGACTTGGGGGAAATTTCGGGCTAAAAACGGGCAAACGTAGGTAAACATAATTCAAAATGACAAACGGAACTAAACGCCGTGTCGTTGTGGTGGGCAACGGTATGGTGGGCTATAAGTTTTGCGAAAAACTCATAGCCAAAGCGCCTGATTTCTTCCATATCACCGTATTTGGTGAAGAACCGCGACCTGCTTACGACCGTGTACATCTGAGTGAATATTTTGCAGGCAAAACCGCCGAAGATCTCACACTCGCTCCATTAGACTGGTATTTCGACAATAATATCCAGATTCACCTCTCCGACCCGGTTACGCATATCGACCGTGAAAACAAAACTGTCTTATCACATCATGGACTTTCTGTACCTTACGATTACCTGATACTTGCTACGGGTTCTGCACCTTTTGTGCCGTCGATTCCGGGTATAGAGAAAGAGGGTGTCTTTGTTTATCGCACCATAGAAGATCTGGAAATGATGCAGAGCCATGCAGCAAAAGCCAGAAAAGGTGCTGTAATAGGTGGAGGACTATTGGGCTTAGAGGCAGGCAAGGCATTGATAGATTTAGGATTAGAAGAGATACATGTCATAGAGTTTGCTCCTAAATTGATGCCTCGCCAGATTGACCAGCTGGGTTCTGATATGCTTAAAAACAAACTGGAATCATTAGGACTAAAAATTCATTTATCGAAGAATACGCAGGAAATTATAGGTGATGATGCTATTAAAGGCATGAGTTTTGCCGACGGCTCAAAACTTGATGTAGATATGCTGGTGATTTCGGCAGGTATCAAACCGAGAGACGAAGTAGCAAGATTGGCGGGTTTGGAAGTTGGCAGCCGTGGTGGAATTGTGGTTAATAATCACTTACAAACGTCTGACCCTGATATTTTTGCCATCGGTGAATGTGCCTTGCATAATCATATGATATATGGACTGGTTGCTCCCGGTTATGATATGGCTGATGTGGTGGCAAAAAATCTCAGCAAAGTTACCAACTCAGAAGGCAAATCGTTTATTTCATTCGACATGTCAACCAAATTAAAGCTTATCGGGGTTGACGTGGCCAGTTTCGGGAATCCATTCATTCAGGAGCCGGATTGCCAGACTATTGTTTATGAAAACAAATCGAAAGGCGTTTATAAAAGAATTAATATCTCTATTGATGGGAAAAGTCTGCTTGGCGGTATCCTGATAGGCGATGCAGAGCAATACAATATGCTATTGCAGACTACCATCAATAATCTGGTGATACCAAAAGATCCTGAAGACTTGATTTTAGGCAGCAGAGGTGGAGAATCTGACGGGGGTGCAGGTGTAATGGCCTTGCCCGACGAAGCACTTATCTGTTCGTGCGAAGCTATTTCTAAAGGACGTATCTGCCACGAAATTGTTGAAAATAAGGTTACCACAGCTGATGGTATAAAAAAATGCACCAAAGCTGGCACAGGTTGCGGAGGTTGTATGCCTTTGGTAAAAGACCTTGTTCAAGGCACCATGAAAGCACAGGGTATCTATATCAGAAATATCTTATGTGAGCATTTTGATTATACCCGTCAGGAATTATTCAATCTGGTAAAAATCAATAACCTCAAAACCTACGATGAGGTATTGGATAAATTTGGTAAAGACGATGGTTGTGAAGTTTGTAAACCTGCCATTGCTTCTATTCTTGCCAGTTTGTGGAACGAAATGATTCTGCAAAAAGATAACGCCACTGCACAGGATTCAAACGACCGATTCTTAGCCAATATTCAGCGTGGGGGAACCTATTCAGTTGTCCCTCGTATACCAGGTGGAGAAATAACCCCAGAAAAGCTGATTGTAATCGGACAAGTGGCGCAAAAATATGGCTTATATACTAAGATTACTGGTGGACAACGTATTGACCTGTTTGGTGCCCATGTAGGTGATTTACCTCAAATATGGGAAGAACTGATAGCCGCAGGTTTTGAAAGCGGACACGCCTATGGAAAATCGCTGCGTACCGTAAAAAGCTGCGTAGGCACAACCTGGTGCCGCTTTGGTGTACAGGATTCTGTGAGTTTCGCGATAGAAGTAGAGAATCGGTATAAGGGACTTCGTTCTCCACATAAATTAAAATCTGCCGTTTCCGGTTGTATTCGTGAATGTGCTGAGGCCCAAAGCAAAGACTTTGGTATTATAGCTACCGAAAAAGGCTGGAACTTATATGTATGCGGCAATGGTGGTTCCAAACCTCAGCACGCCCTCTTATTGGCTACTGATCTGAGTAGTGAAATGTGTTTGAAATTGATTGACCGCTTCCTGATGTTCTATATTAAAACAGCCGAGCCACTTACCCGCACAGCCACCTGGTTGAACAAAATGGAAGGTGGAATTGCCTATCTGAAATCAGTGATTATAGATGATACCTTAGGTATTTGTGATGATTTAGAAAAAGAAATGCAAGGTTTGATAGATAACTATCTATGCGAATGGAAAGAAGCTGTTGAAACGCCTGAAATCCGCAAGCGCTTTGTACATTTTGTGAATGCTCCGGAGGTAAAAGACCCGAATGTGAAATATGAACCATTGAGAGACCAGATAATGGCCACCGATTGGAACAAAGTAACAGCATAATCTTTATCAACATCAAAACATAGAACAAACATGGTACTTACAGATACAGCCATAGCGATTAGTTGGAAACAAGCCTGCAGAATTGAAGACATACCCGAAAACGGAGGCGCTTGTGTATTAATAGACGGCGAACAAATAGCCATCTACAATTTTTCGAGACGCAACGAATGGTTTGCCACACAAAATCTTTGTCCGCACAAGCAGCAAATGGTTTTGTCGAGAGGCATGATAGGCACACAAGGTGGAGAACCAAAGGTGGCTTGTCCGTTTCATAAAAAGACTTTTTCGCTGGAAACCGGAAAATGTATGGGTGATGAAGATTACCAGATCATGACCTATCCGGTAAAAGTGGAAGGAAATGTAGTTTTTGTAGGCGTTTAAAGAAAAAAATTTAACATTTTCTTAACCATCTAAAGTCTTGACCATAAGACTCTTCAGGTGTAGTACAATAATAAGCCCAGAGAAATTTTAAAATATTTTTTAATTTTTAGTTGACACATATACCTGAAAAGTCTAATTTTGCACCACGATTTCAGACAAAGGAGTCGCGGCAAAATGATCCCGAATAGCTCAGTCGGTTAGAGCATCTGACTGTTAATCAGAGGGTCGCTGGTTCGAGCCCAGCTTCGGGAGCCCTGATAATCAAGCACTTAGCAGTAATGTTAAGTGCTTTTTTGTTTTAGTTGCATAACATTTTGCATAACATCATTTGATTTAATTTGAAATTTCTATTTTTATTAATTCAAAATATATCAAATAAACATCTCCAATCTTCTGGAAAAGGTTCATTAAAGTAAAAGGATTCTGCTAGTATTTTTAGAATTCCATATCCCGACAATTCTGTTCTAAATTTATTATTTTCTCGTTTTTTACTTTTTATTATTTTGAACTTGTTTAGTATTATATTTTTGTTTGGATTTTACGTAAAAATCGCACAGTAAATGAGATTAAAGTTAGAGCTATCCAATTTGCGGCTTTGGTTTCAAATCTGATCAATAATGCTTTAAAACTATCTAACAAGCGTTTGCCTGTTCAATAACACTCCGTCTCTTATAAAGTTTTTCATCAAAGTATTGATAGCTATCGTCGTATAATTCATTTTTTGAGTTTCTCGAATTTGTATCAATATTGGCTTCTATTCCTTTGTGTCTACAAATTTGGCGAAACTCTTTACTATCGAATCCGGAATCAGTATTTAGAAACAACCCTTTTATATTTATTCCTGCATTCTTAAGCATTTGGCAAAGTTCTCCAAATAATTCATTTATCTTGTATAAATCATGATGCCCTCCTGCCTGAGGGCTTGCACAAGCTATCATTTGCCCCTGATTATCAGCTAAATACAAAGTATTGGTTGTTTCTGAAGATTTTCTCCCTTGATAGCTTACTGCTTCTCCTCCTCGTTTGGCAGGGGTATGACTCCCGTCAAGTTGAATAGAGGATAAGTCCAAAAAGCAACGGTTTGAGGCTAAAACATTAAGCCAAACCTTTTTCCATGAGCCGTTCTTGACCCACTTACTGAAATGATAATACACCCCTTGCCAAGTCAAAATACGGCTACTGAAAAACTGATTTACCGGTAAAAATCTCCATTGGCAACCTGTCTTCAACCGATATAATATCGCCGAAACTATTTCTGTTAATAATTCAGCTTCACATTCTTTGCCTCGTAAACCAATACTTAAATTTGGTAATATGTATCGCTCTATTGTACTTTTATCGCTGCGGCGAACCGTTTAAGATTTCCACTTTTTGATAATTTTATGATTCGCACCACAAAATTCATCTTAATTTGGAAATCTTTTATTAATACTAAACAACTTCAGCATTAAAAGATTCAGCCGAAGCATTAGTGCTTCTGTTCTCAAAGAAGTTGACAATGGTTTTATAATGATTTTAAATTGAACGGGCTACGGTGTTAAAAGCTTTAAACCTAGCCTGTCTTACTCTCTCGTGCCATTTAGCTAACCTGGTTAATCCATACAGTTTATCAGTTGTATTTTCAAAGATATAAGAGAGACTCATCGTTAAATCGTATGATTGTTTGATGTCTGGATATAATTCGAATAGTAAAGCCGCTCTTTGCTTCTGATTTTCTGTCCAGACTTTTTCTTTTTTATAGAGGACATATCTGCTTCTAGGTAAGAGTTGTTTGATCGTATCTCCATTCGGAAGTACTTTAGTGACATAGTCTGTATCCGTCTTCTTAGCTAACTCAATCGCATCATTTTTAGCATCCAATGCTTCTCATCTGTGTTTGATTCTGATTTCTTGTAAAGCTTCTGTGGCTAGCTTTTAGACGTGGAATCTGTCTGTTACTCTTATAGCATTAGGGAATGCTCTTTTGTCAATTAACTCTATATTAGAAGCCATATCCAGAGTAATTTCTTTGACTTTCTTACGAAGATTAATAGGTATTTTCCGTAAAACATCAATGAGGGTCTCCTAGTACCTGCGACAATAGCTACAAGGCTGCCTTTTTTCCCCTTAGATAACTTATTTAGTCAAAATTGTGCAGAGTTCTCCATCAGACAAGCTAGTGGCATCGATAGATAAATATTTACCTGTATTCTCTGGAAAAAGAAGCCATTTCTTCGCATGACTTCGCTGAGACCAACTCTTAAAATTGCTTAAATAATCTTTATATTGCTCTTGCAGGCGTTTACCATTCACTCCATAATGGCCTGCAATAGATTGTGTAGCATCTGTACTAGAATCGATTGAGTTCTTTAAAAAAAGCTGCGAAATCCTTAGTTATCCGCGTCCCATCTGCCACTAAATCCCAATTACGATACACTACTTTTTCAAGAGTATGACTATACCACCTGCATCGCTTGATATGTAGAAAAACTTTATGCCCTCTGATTGGAAAGTCCTGAATCGTAATCTCATCAAAGAAGCCTCGAGCCGCGTAGACTTTGATTCTAACTTCTGATCTTCAAACTCTTTAGGTATCTGATTAATCTCTTGCAGATATAAATGCATTACTTCTGACGTAGCCTTATAAGAAGTAAGCTCAAAATTCTCAATAATAATAGCTAGTAGTAATAACTTTAATAATTCCATGTAACTCTCTTGTATCTGTCTTTGCTTAAAATGTTCTAATTCTATCTTTGCTCAATCGAACCACCGAATCAGATGCTCATTTGATTCAGATATTTGCTTCACAAAACAAAACTACCTTTTCCTGAGCATCTATTTTCTTATACGATAATTTTAACCAAGTTCATAAATTAAATAGATTAATGAAGAATGCGATTATCTAAGTGAGGGTTATAGCATAGTATATCAAAATAAACTTTCTCAAGTCTATTAAGTTTCTAATATTTAACATAATCCTTATAGAATTCACTAATGCTTAACAAATATATTTATTGAGGAGGCTCTAACGATTAACTCTCCCCGAACCGATTGAGTAGTAGTATTGGGAGTATTTTTACTGTTAATATTTTCAATAAGTAAATTAATCGCAGCTTCGCCTACTTTGTTTGGGAAATGATTAAAGACAGTAAGAGACGGTTCAAATAATTCGCATAGTATATCATCTCCAAAACCAACAAATGCCATTTCTTCCGGAATTTTAACCTGTCTTTTTTTAGCTTCTACCATCATTTCTATGGCATTTCTTGAGAGCATAGCAAAGACTCCATCTGGTGGCTGCTGCATATTTATGAAATACTCAAATGCTTTTGATCCATCATTTTTATTCATTTCTGAATAATAGATATATTTCTCGTCTACTTCAATACCATATTTTTGAAGTGCCGCTTTATAGCCTTCAAGGCGAATCTGAGAGATATAAAACTTCTCTGGACCAAGCATAACTCCTATTTTCTGACACCCCTGAACAATTAAATGTTCTACCAAGTCAAAACTTCCTTTAAAATCTTCATGAATTACCTTGGGTGTGTCTATTTCATTGCAAACTCTGTCAAAATGTACTATAGGAATACTTTTCGCTAACACATGCTCAATATGTTCAAAGGAAGTAGTTTCTTTAGAATGGCTTACTAATAATCCATCTACACGGCAGGCAATGAGTGTCTCTATATTTAGTTTTTCGACAGATTGAGATTCGCTGGAATGACAAACCATAATTCTGTAACCTGTATCAATAGCCACTTGCTGCATACTTGCTAAAGCTGTTGCAAAAAAAGGAAGCTCCACATTCGGAATCACCACACCAATAGTATTAGTCTTACCTTTATTCAGACTCTGAGCTAACAAATTAGGTCTGTAATCCAAGTCAATAGCCGCTTGCATAACCGCTTGTCTAGTAAAGGGACTTATATCAGCTTTGCCATTCAACGCTCTTGAAACAGTAGAAGCAGCAATACCCAAGTGCTTCGCCAGATCTACAATAGTAGCCTGGTTAGCTTTCTGAGGCAATTTGGCGTTTTCATTTTCCAAAATGAAATGGAAATTACACAGTTTACAAAAAAAGCGCTGTTTTCCTCTTAAAAAACCTGATCTTATTACCCCATCTACTGAATTACATTTAATACATTTTTGCATACCTGGTGTTGCACTTTTTTAAGATTACTTATCAATAATCAAATTACGCAAAAATTTCTTTATAACAATTAATATTCCTTTTATCTCACTAATTCATTACAAAAAACTTAAAAAAAACGCTTATCACAAACGTTTCTGATAGTTGGCGTTCAAAAGTTGGTGTCAAATTGACACTGTTTATTTGGAAATCAAATTCCTGCGTATAGTTTCGATAATCTTATTTTTTCAATCAACCTGATTTTTTAGTATTCCAAGCATAAAAAATTGTACTTATCAAATAAAACTTCTACAAAAATGAAACAGAATTACCCATTAAGAACTCATAGTTTTAAACAGAAAATCTTATTATTACTACTATTCTTTAGCCCTTTAATGATTTTAGCACAGACCAGGTCAATAAGCGGGCGTGTAATAGGTGGAGCTTCCAAAGACCCTATGCCGGGAGTTGGTATTACGATTAAAGGTACTCAACGGGGAACTACCACAGATGCATCAGGAAACTTTAAGATTGATGCTTCTTCCGAAGAAACCCTGGTTTTTAGTTTTATCGGTTATTTAGCCCAGGAAATTAAAGTTGGCAACAGGTCGACAATTGAAGTAAACTTACTGGAGGATACCCAGGCATTGGAAGAGGTGGTGGTAACGGCCTTAGGTATCAAAAAAGATGCTAAAAAACTGGGCTATGCTACTTCTACGATTTCGGCAGAGGCCATTACAGAAAATCGTTCTCCTAATTTTATGAATACCCTGCAGGGCAAAATAGCCGGTGTAAATATTTCCGGCTTAGGTACAGGCCCTAATGGCACATCAAAAATCAGGATACGCGGGCAATCTTCCTTTGCAGGCCAGAATAACCCGCTGATTGTTATTAATGGGGTTCCTATTGATAATACCAACTTTGGTACAAATCCCAACAATGCGGGTGCTGATAATTCGATTGCTGTGAGAGGTGGCGGAAATACTTCTGATGGTGGTGATGGTTTATCGAGTGTAAATCCTGATGATATTGAAAGTATGACTGTGCTCAAAGGAGCCACCGCAGCGGCGTTGTATGGTTCGCGTGCAAAAGATGGTGTAATTATGATTACTACTAAAACCAAAGGCAGTGGACGTGGGATTGGCGTAAGTTTCAATTCAAATTACACCAACGAAACACCTCTGGATTTTACAGATTTCCAGTACGAATATGGTCAGGGAGAAAATGGTGTCCGGCCTACTACGCCTAATCCTACTTCCGGCCAATGGTCTTTTGGTGAGAAATTTCAGCCCGGTATGACACAGGTATTATTTGATGGGGTTACGGTTCCGTATGAGCCTGTATATAACAGAATCAGGAAATTCTTTAGAAATGGCTCGAATTTTACCAATACAATCAGTTTATCTGCCGGTGGCGACAAAGGTGGCTTTAACCTTTCGTTTGCCAATATGGATAGTAAAGGGATTGTACCCAATAATACTTTCAGCCGCAAAACGGTTAACCTTGGTTTTGCTTATGATTTATCTAAAAAACTGAGCTTTTCGGGCAATGTAAATTATTCGAACGAGTTCAACAAAAATCCTCCGAATATAGCCAATCAGGATAACTCTATTCCGACAGCGCTTTATAATATGGCCAACTCTATGCCTTTAGATTTGCTGGACCAGAAGAAATATGATGCAGACGGAAACGAGTTTGTTTATTCAAGATTTAAGAATCGTACCAATCCTTACTGGGTACTGGCAGAACAGTTTCAGAACATTCGCCGCGACAGAATTTTTGGAAATATTACTGCCAAATATAACATTTTACCGTGGTTGTTCATTCAGGGACGTATCGGGCAGGATTTCTGGTCGCGTGACCAGGAATTCAATAATTTCCCGACGGGACATGCTTCATTAAGCCCTGCACCTGCCGGGTTTGTGAATGGGACATTTACACAGGAATCGAGAAGATTCAGAGAGACCAATGCTGATGTATTGATTTCAGCAAGTAGAAAGTTCGGTGACTTTGGTGTGGATATTAATGCTGGGGGTAATCAGATGTATCGTCGTTCAGATCTGAACAGTGTACTCGTTCAGGATTTTGTCGTAAGAGGCTTGTATACAGTCATGAATGGCCGGGTAAAAGACCCGATTTATGGTTTATCTGAGAGAGCTGTTAACTCAATCTATGGGTCAGGGGAGTTATCTTATAAAGACTTTCTTTTTGTAAATGTTACTGCCAGAAACGACTGGTTTTCGACGCTTTCTCCCGAAAACAGAAGTATTCTTTATCCTTCAGTCTCAGGTAGTTTTGTATTCTCTCAGGCATTTAAATCCGCACCGAGCTGGTTGAACTTCGGAAAATTGCGAGTGGCCTATGCCGAAGTGGGTAGTGATACAGATGTAGCTCCTTATTCAAACAATCTGTTTTATGGGATCAATGCCAACTTGTTTCCTAATCCGTCGGGTGCCGCTCAACCAGTAGGTGGTTCGCAGGGCACAACAGTACCAAATGCTGGTTTAAGACCTATGCAAACGGCTGAGTCTGAAATTGGACTAGAGCTGAAATTATTTAAGAATCGTGTGGGTCTTGATTTTGCTGCTTACAGAAAAATAACCAATGATCAGATTGTTTCTGCGCAGATTTCTGATGCCTCCGGTTTTATTAATACATTGATTAATAGTGGCAAAAGCGAAAACAAAGGCGTTGAGTTCCTGCTTAATTTGGTGCCTTTAAGAACCAGAAATTTTCAGTGGGATCTGACATTTAATGGTTCTTATAATATTACTAAAGTCTTAAGCTTACTGACCGATAAACCAGGTGAAAGAATCACGGTAGGTACGCACGTATTCAATGGAGAATTAAGACAGATAGTGGGCCAGGAAATGGCTCAGATTTATGGATTTGGTTATAAGAGAGACGAACAAGGCAGAAAAATATTCGGCACGGGTGGGCTTCCTATCCGTACACCAGACCTTATATCGTTTGGAAGCGCTTTACCAAAATGGGTAGGTGGCATCAATAATTCATTTAATTACAAGGGCGTCAATCTTTCATTCCTGATCGATTTCAAATTGGGTAATAAGATGTTGTCAGGCACTAATTTCAACCTGATCAGAGAGGGTTTGCATAAAATTACTTTACAAGGCAGAGATGGTATCATAGGTGACGGAGTCAACGAAAAGGGAGAACCAAATACAGTAAAAGCCAATATACAACCCTATTGGGAAATAGTAAGAACTGCTGCTTTGGTTGAACCGGTCATTTATAATGGGGGTTACTGGAAACTACGCCAGATTACTGCCGGGTACGATTTTACTAGATTTTTACCTCAGAATTCTCCAATAAAAGCAGTGAAACTAAGCTTTGTGGCAAATAATGTATTGATGTTAAAGAAATGGGTGCCTAATATAGATCCGGAGTCTTTTGGCTACTCTTCTGACAACCTTGTCGGCCTGGAGTCTACTGGTCTTCCTACAACCCGAAGTCTAGGAGTCAATTTAAATGTTAAATTTTAATGCTATCAAAAATGAAAAAAATATATAGTTATTTATTGATAAGCTTTTTTATTGTATTGGCTTCTTCGTGCGACAAAGGTTTTGATGAGCTGAATATCAATAAAACAGCAGCCACAGCCATTAATCCGGTATTTACATTCAATAATGCGTTGATTAATGCTTCTTTTCCGGCAGGGATTGTGCAATATGAAATGGGGATTGTTCAACAAATGGTAACACCCAATTCGGGAGTTGTTGCCGGAGCCAATTTTAACCAGGATAATAGAGATGCCACGCAGCAAACATGGCAACGGTATTACAGAACAGTCGTATTGTATACAACCGATGTCATCAAAACAGTAAAAGATGTCCCTGCCAGAAGTAACCTGCTTAACATGGCCCGTATCTGGAAAGCTTATGCTTTTACTATCCTGACTGATACGTATGGTGATGTGCCTTACGCTCAGGCCGGTAAAGGTTTTACAGATCAGATAGTGCTGCCAAAATATGATACGCAGCAAGCCATTTATACAGATATTATCAAAGAACTCACTGAAGCATCAGCCGCACTCGATGCAGCCAAAACGCGTGAAACAGCAGATATTTTATATGGTGGAGATATTGCTAAATGGAAGAAACTAGGCTACTCTTTGTTGTTGCGTGTAGGCATGAGACTAAGCAAAGTTGATGCGAATCTGGCAAAAGAAACGGTGCAAAAGGCCATTCAGGGAGGCGTATTCAGTTCGAATGCTGATAACGCTTTTATTAAACATGACGCCAATTATGTGAATGGTGTGGGTCAGATGCTTAATTCTACCGAAGCTGCCAACTTCTTTCTGGCCGCTCCATTTGTAGATTACCTGAAGAAAACCAATGACCCGAGATTGAAGGCTATTGCTGTAAGGTATGTTGGGGCAGGTTCAGGTTCTGACCAGGTAGCTTCCAGAGCATCTACCGACCCTGCCATCCAGATAGGTATGCCTTTAGGGTATGATAATAATACTGTTAAAGCGCCTGCTGCTGCTGCAGGGCTGGCGAGCTTTTATGAATATAGCCAGGTTGACAGAACCCGTATGACCAAAGTAGCCAGTCCCATGTTTTTGGTTACTTATGCACAAACCCAATTGTTACTGGCCGAAGCCGTGCAAAGGGGCTGGGCAACTGGTTCGATAGAGGATTATTATAAAAATGGTGTCAGGGCTCATATGGAGCAACTGGCTGCTTATGATGCCAATTCTACCATTGCCACAGAGGCCATAGATACTTACCTGAAAAACAACCCTTTTGATACTGCCAATGCTTTGGAGCAAATCAACACGCAGTATTGGGTTGCTTCTTTTTTAAATGGACCGGAAGCATTTGCGAATTTCAGAAGAAGTGGTTTTCCTAAGCTAATGCCCAATCCTTTTCCGGGAAAAAGTATTAAAGGAGAATTTATCAGAAGATTAACCTATCCGAATTCTGAGATTTCAGTTAATTCTGTTAATGTGAAGGAAGCCATTGGCAGACAAGGAAATGATGATCTGGATTCCAGAGTATGGTGGGATAAATAATCAACTAATACATCATCAAAAAGATGAATTGCCAGCTGTATTTCTTTTGCGAATTAAGCTATTCAATAGTTTGAAGGTATTTAGATGCACTTAATCTACAGAGGGGGTCTAAAAAGTCAAGGTATGCAAAATATTTTTTAGCCCCCTTTTATTTTTTCTATATACAATCTGAGTTTCCGATTATCAGGTAGGTCAAATACTATTCTACTCTGATTATTTTTAAGACTACCTCATCATTTAACCACTTTTCTATTACCACTAATGAAATTAAAAGACTATTGGTACACATTGAGCATTATTCTGCTCGTTATACTTGGCTATAATTTTCCGGATACCTTCAGTAGTCTTTTCGGAGTTAAACTTAACACATTTATTAAACCCGTTTTACAGGTTATTATGCTGGGAATGGGGGCAACCATGACCATTGATGATTTTGCGGAAGTTTTTAAATCTCCGCTTAAAGTACTGATAGGCCTGGTTTGTCATTTTACTATTATGCCTTTTTCAGGGCTGGCATTATCAAAAATTTTCAGTTTCCCGCCTGAAATTGCAGCCGGAATTATTCTAATAGGCAGTAGCCCCAGTGGGCTTGCCTCCAATGTAATGGCACTTATGGCCAGAGCAAACGTCGCACTGTCAGTTACTATTACTACTTTATCTACCCTGATGGCACCGATTATGACTCCTTTTCTGATGAAAGCTTTGGGAGGAGGCTTAATTGAAGTAGAATTTTGGGCCATGTTCTGGGATATGTCTCAAATGGTGATTTTACCCATCATTCTGGGGCTGGCACTTTATAAAATAATGCCCAAGGTAATGGCCAGATTCAATAAAATTCTGCCTGTTTTTTCCATGTTAGGTATTGCCTATGTGATACTTGTGGTGACTGCCAGTGGTGCCAATTCTCTCAGAACAGTCGGGTTATTGCTGGTCATTGTAGTAATCATTCATAATCTTTTTGGCTATACACTTGGTTATTTTTTCTCCCGATTGCTGAAATTCACAGAATCAGATGCACGTGCTATTTCTTTTGAGGTAGGTATGCAGAATGCCGGTCTGGCATCTGCTTTAGCCAATGAAATGGGGCGCATTGCTACGGTCGGTCTGGCTGCGGCAATTTTCGGGCCGGTAATGAATATTACAGGCTCAATGTTGGCAAATTTCTGGAGTAAACGCCCACCGAATGAGCAATCTCAAAAACAGACAAATGATTGAAACCAATTTAAAACCCTATTCTCCCTGATAGCTATGAAAAAAATTTATTTAGGTATTTTCCTTTTTTTAGGCATATCAAGCCTTCATGCCCAGCAAATTTCAAAAGAATACCTGCTACACCTTACCCGTGAATGGAAAGGCGAAAGATTTCCTGATGGCAGGCCTAAAGTGGATGATAAGCTTTTGAAACGTATGAAAAAAGTAACCCTGGAAGAGGCCTGGGCGGTATTGAGAAATCATAATTACAGATACCAGTTTGAAGGCAACTGGCAAACCATCAATCCTGATTCTGTACTGGTTGGTAGAGCCGTAACAGCCATTTTTACCCCCGGACGACCAGATATACAAACGGCCATTGATGATAAAGGCCATGATAAAGACGGCCGTATCAAGTCGCAGAATGCCTGGCCTATTGATTTGCTGGTGAAAGGAGATGTGTATGTAGTTGACCAGTTTAATGCGTACGAAGACGGACCTACTATTGGTGATAATCTGGGTAACTCTATCTATGCCAAAACGGGCAATGGAATTGTATACGATGGAGCCGTCAGGGATTTAAGTGGGTTGAAAGAAATAGGCGGCTTTACTTCTTTTTACAGAAGCTATCATCCCTCCCATCATCTAAATGAAGCTAAAAGAGCTTTAAATACTACCCTAGTGGGTATCAATCAACCTACACGTATTGGTAATGCCACAGTAATGCCCGGCGATATTGTATTGGGGAGAGAAGGCGGAGTTGTGTTTATTCCTCCGCATTTAGCCGAAGAAGTAGTTAAAGTCTCTGAGGTAGTCAGGCTCCGTGATATGTTTGGGCATCAAAGGCTCCGTGAACAAAAATATACTCCGGGGCAGATTGATACCCGATGGTCGGATGAAATTGAGAAAGACTTCTCTCAATGGCTCCGCGAGCATATTAATAAATTACCGGTTGACCCGGCTCAGATTCAGGAAATTCTGAAACAAAGAACCTGGTAATTGAGACTTCCATTTTTAATGCATTTGTATTCAACCTGAGGACAGACCCTCTAAAACCTTTATACTTCAGTGAACAGAAGAAACTTTTTCCAGAAAGCAGCCGTAAGCTCTGCCTTGGCTGCCACTTCATTTTCAACTTTCGGGAATGAATATATAAACGCCATTGATAGAGCCCCTAAAAGTTCGGCGCCATCTGATTTAAAAATAACCGATATTAAGGCAGGATATATTCGTGGCGGACATAGTTTATTTGTAAAAATTTACACCAATCAAGGGATTATCGGGCATGGTGAGGGAGTAGATGCCACCCCCGGCACCTATCATCTGGTTAAATCAATGGGCAGAAGGATTCAGGGGCAAAATCCTCTGAACGTACATCGGTTGTTTGAAACCATCAGAAAATCAGGTTTTTTTGAAGGCGCCCAATCGGGTATGTTTGTGGCAGTACTGACAGCTGTTGAAACTGCGCTTTGGGATATTGCCGGAAAGGCTTTGGGAGTACCGGTTTATCAGCTTTTGGGTGGAAAATTCAGAGATACAGTAAGAGTATATATGGATACCGCTCTTTATCAGAATCAGTTGCCCAAACCAGAAGATTTTGCCAAGGCTGCCCGTGAGGCCGTTGATATGGGTTTCACGGCTGTTAAGTTTGATTTAGACCAAGGCAATGACCCTAATAAATATGACCGTTTTAACTGGACAGCTAGTCCGGCCGAACTTCAACGAATGTATGACCAGATGGCCGCAGCCAGGAAAGAGGTAGGTACTAAGATTGATATTTGTGCCGATATGCATGGCCGCTATGACGCTACCACAGGCGAAAGAGCAGCAAAATTACTTGAACCACTTGGATTAATGTGGTTGGAAGAACCAATCCCCGCCGAAAATACGGATGCGTATAAAAAAATAACGGCCTCTACCTCGACGCCTATTTGTGCGGGCGAAAATCACTATCTTACTTATGGCTTCAGACCATTACTTGAAAGCGGCGCGGTAGATATTATTATGCCTGATTTACAAAAATGCGGTGGCTTAGGCGAAGGTCAACGCATTGCTAATCTGGCCAACCTGTATTATGTGCCGTTTGCTCCACACATGGTTGCTTCTTATCTGGGAGCTATGGCTTGTGCCCATGTTTGTGCCTCTGTGCCTAATTTCATGATTATGGAATGGCAGATATATTTCCATAAAGACCCTATGTTTAAAGAAATTGTAACATTCAATGGTGAGATGGTTGAAAAAAATGGATTCATCAGAGTAAGAGATGAGCCGGGTATAGGTGTAGAAATCAATGAAGAAGGCATGAAAAAGTATGCTACGCCGGGTGTACCTTTCTTTGAATAATTATTTGCTTACATATAAACCAACTCTTTTATTACCTGATGAAAATTTACAATACAACACTTGGCCCCTATCTTGAACACAACGAAAGTTTTTATACATATATAGAGTATACTTTTGATTCACTAATCAATCAACCGGATCTTTACGAGTTTCTTAATCAAACAATAGCTAACAAAACGCCTGAACAGCATTTCAACCTGGAGGAAGTACTACTTCCTCCTATAGTTTCTCAGGAAGTCTGGGCATCGGGTGTTACTTATCTGCGTAGTAAAAATGCCAGAATGGAAGAGTCGAAAGATGCAGGTGGCGGAGATTTTTATGACCGTGTGTATGTTGCCGAGCGTCCTGAGATATTCTTTAAAGCAACTGCTGCCCGTACAGTAGGCCATCAACAGGGTGTAAAAATACGACGCGACTCTAAATGGAATGTACCGGAGCCAGAGTTGACACTCTTTGTCAATTCGCGTGGAGAGATTGCTGGCTACACCATTGGCAATGATATGAGTTCGAGAGATATTGAAGGGGAAAACCCATTGTATCTGCCGCAGGCTAAATCTTATGACAAAAGTGCAGCCATTGGCCCTTGCATATTGGTTTTAGAACAACCGATTGCAAAAGAGACAGAAATTAAACTTGAAATCGAAAGAAACGGAGCTACTATTTTCTCACAAACTACTCAGTTAAGTCAGATGAAAAGAGCGTTTGATGAACTGGTCAGATATCTGACTTTCGATTGCACTTTTGCCAATGGCTGTTTTCTGATGACAGGCACAGGTATTGTTCCACCGGATAGTTTTACCCTGCTAAAGGGAGATACCATACATATTATGATAGAGGGAATCGGCACTTTAACGAATACGGTGGAATAGATTATTTTTATTAGATAAGCATCATAGGTTAATTAAAAACGATAGTTTTGTTTCGCTAAGGTTGGTCTAACGTCTGTATATTACAGGCGTTAGATTTTGTTTCAAAGTTCTCATTCAGTATTTTCAGTTATTCATTCTACCATTAGCAACTAGTTTATGAAAATTAAAATATGCATTCTCCTTGTTTGGGGCATTCTATTATTCTCAAACTTCACTAATCAGGTCAATCATTACAAATTACAATCTTTAAAGAAAGCCTTTAAAAATGATTTTATGATTGGAACTGCCCTTAATTCATCGCAGATTGAAGAACGAAATCAGGTAGCTAATGACCTGATTGTACAACAGTTTAATGCTGCTACTCCTGAAAATGTCATGAAATCAGCCCTATTACACCCTAAATGGGATACTTTTGACTTTACGATGGCTGATAAACTGATAGCATTCGGCAATAAACATAATATAAGAATCAACGGACATACCCTTATCTGGCATAGCCAGTTACCCGGTTTTATGCGTCGTATCCAAAGCAGCGATTCAGTGAAAACCTTTTTTACAGACCATATTAAAACCGTTGCCTCCCACTACAAAGGGAAAGTATTTTCCTGGGATGTGGTAAACGAAGCCCTGAACGAAGATGGAACATTAAGAAACTCTGTATTTCTTCAAAAACTGGGAGAAAACTATGTTACAGAGGCCTTTCGCCTCACGCAAGAGGCATCACCCAACACCGAGTTATATTATAACGATTATAATAACGAACAGCCTGCTAAAAGAGCCGGATGTATCAGGCTGATTAAAAAGATTCAGCAAGCGGGTGTCCGGATTGATGGTGTGGGTATTCAGGGGCATTGGCATCTTGGGAAAATACCATTCAAAGACATTGAAGAGAGCATTATTCAATATGCGGCATTAGGACTGAAAGTTATGATTACTGAATTAGATATTGAAATATTGCCACGCAATTTTCAGGGAGCAGATGTAGGTCAACGCATGACTAACAATGCGGAATCGAATCCCTATCCGAACGGACTACCCGATGAAATGCAAAAACAACTGGCGGATGATTATGAAGCGCTTTTCAAACTATTTCTGAAACATAAAGATAAGGTTACAAGAGTTACTTTCTGGGGAGTAAATGATGGCGATAGCTGGCTGAATAATTGGCCTATTCGCGGCCGAACCAACTATCCGCTACTCTTTGATAGAAATAACCAACCCAAGCCCGCTTATTTTAAAGTGATAGGGCTAAAAGAGTAAGGATGAGCGCAAGATTTATTCTTACCTAAGTTATTGCAAATAAGGAACTTAAGACTTAAATTGTATAAGTATTTACTTAATTATTCAACCAAAATTTATTCATTATGAAACAGTTTTTAGTATTACTTCTATTCTTAGGCACCTTTACGGCCTTTGCACAAAATCCGATTGATGGCAATTGGAAGGGAACGCGCGAAACCGATAACGGTACTTTTGAAGTCAACTACACATTCAAAGTGGAAGGAAACGAATTGAAAGGTACTTGGAAAACACAGTTTGGAGAAGCCAAAATTGAAAACGGTAAAGTAGATGGCAAAAAAATCTCTTATAGCATTTCGTTTAATGACATGAAGATCAATAGCACAGGCGAGCTCATTAATGAGAATGAAATTGTGGTTAAAAACGAAAGAGGCGAAATGAAATTAAAGAGAGTGAAAGAATAAAATAAAAAAGACCATCTTCTCAGTAATTTTCACTAGAGGGGATGGTCTTTTGCTATAATAATGGGACATCAATTTATGAAGAAATCTTCACTGTTCCTCCGCTCTTAGCTGCCTGATAGATAGCTTCTACTACTCTTATATCTCTCAATCCTTCTTCACCGGGCGCTATCAATTGTGTATTATTCATTAATGCCAGGCAATCTTCATCCAACTGTTTAGCTTGCTGGCTTTTGATTGGAAAATCAATCACTCCACCTGAATGGCTTCCTTTATTACCCCCATACGCCGAAAAAGGCTCCATTTTTAACCAGCCTTTCTCATAATTGACTTGCAGGTAGTTCATATTAATGCCAAAACTGGTATGACAAGCTGCCACAGCGCCACTCGGAAACTGTAACTGAAACAGCATAGTTTCTTCTACTTCTTTGTATATCTCAGGGCGAATCACATGCGCCTGAGCAGTAACACTGATAGGCTCTTCACCCGTAGCCAGTCTTGCGCCCTGCAAGGCATAAACACCCATGTCAGGCATACAACCACCGCCTAAAGCTTTTTTTTGTTTCCAATGCGTTGTGCGGCCATCTACATAGCCTGCGCCACAGGCAATCATCATGGGTTTACCATATACCTTTTCTCTGCCGATACGCATATATTCCTGTGTATTGGGGTCATGCTGGCATCGGTAGCCAATGGCTAATTTCACTTTGTTATCTGCACAAGCTTTAATCATTGCTTTGCAATCGGCCACACTGGTAGCCATTGGTTTTTCGCAGAATACATGTTTACCTGCTTTTGCCGCCCTTACTACATATTCGCGGTGCATACTTGGTGGAAGCACCACATACACCACATCGATATCAGGGTTATTAGCTATAGAATCAAAATTCTGATAATTATAAATGTTTTTATCAGGTATATTATATTTCTTTTTCCATTGTTCGGCTTTGGCAGGTGTACCTGTTACAATACCAGCCAGGTAACAATTTTGTGTCATCTGTAAGGCTGGAGCCAATAAGTCGGTACTGTAATAACCCAGGCCAACCAGTGCAATACCCAGCTTGTCTTTCTTTTTGGCCAAACCGGCTAACAAAGTATGAGGAGAAAATAAGGTAGCAGCACTTCCGACTGCTAAAGATCTAATGGCATCACGTCGGGTAAACATAGTTTTAAATGTTAAGTGTATACTAAATTTTTAATAATCAGATGGAAAATAGATGGTAATTCCAGATTTATATTAACCCATTTTACCAGAAAACTGTATAAACAACTGTAAATATGGCTATCACGAGCAACGCGCCGATAGCAAAAGGGGTTTCAACCTTAAACCATTCTCTTTTTACTTCAAATGCATTCTCCTGATTTTTGCCTTTTCCTTCAATCAAACTGATGGCGATATGCACCAGCGAACAAATCCAGAACACCACGCCCATACGATTCATGAACGGGAATTCAGGATATAGGCTTTCTATAATAGCCGATAAAACAATACTTAGCACAGCGGCAGACAAGGCTCCATTAGCGGTAGCCTTTTTCCAGAAGAAGCCGAGCAGAAAGATACTCAGAATACCCGGCGAAACATAGCCCGTATACACCTGAATATACTCAAATGCCTGTCCGAAATTAGCTAGAAGCGGACTCACAATCAGGGCAATAATAAAGGCAATGACAATTACTACCCGGCCTGTCCAGACAGTTTGTTTCTCGGTAAGGTTCTTATTGAAGAATTTCTTGTGAATATCCAACATATAAATCGTTGAAATACTGTTAGCTTTTCCGGCTAAAGAGGCCACAATAGCTGCCGTGAGTGCCGCAAAAGCCAGGCCTTTCAAGCCAACCGGTAGCAGATTCAATAATACCGGATAAGCATTATCGGGCTTTACAATTCCATTCTGGGTAATTCCATTAACTATTGTAGCATCAGCACTTTCCTGAAAGATAACATAAGCAGCCAGACCAGGTAACACCACAATAATCGGCATCAGCATTTTCATGAATGCTGCAAACAAAACACCCTTTCGGGCAGTAGAAATATCCGCTCCTAATGCTCGTTGGGTAATGTATTGGTTACAGCCAAAATAGTTCAGGTTATTTACCCATTGACCACCGATAATAAACATCATAATACCCGGCACCTGACGATAGGCATCTATAAACCCGCCTTTCCCATCATGTACCTGATATTGATCAGGCTTGAAAATCATGTGTAAATGACCCTCAGCTTTTTGTGCAATCAGGTTCATACCTTCCCATACACCTGCACCGGTACCTACTTTATCAGACAGTAAACCAAGTGCCAGATACGTAGTAGCTAATCCTCCAAAAATCAGGCAAACCACTTGAATAACATCTGTATAACCGATTACTTTCATACCTCCCAAGGTAATGATTACGGCAAAAATCGTCAGGAAAATGGCACAGGACATAAAGCTAAAGCCTGTCATTTTCTCTAAACTCAATCCACCAAGATAGATAATGGAAGTGAGATTTACGAAAATATAAAGAAAAAGCCAGAAAACTGCCATGATTGTTGACAAACGCCCGTCATAACGCTTGGCAAGGAATTGTGGCATTGTAAAAATCTTGTTATTAAGATACATGGGCAGGAAGTAAACCGCCACAATTAATAACGAAACGCCGCCCAGTAATTCATAAACCGAAATAGCAATACCTAACTGAAACGCCTGCCCGCTCATCCCGATAAATTGTTCTGCCGAAATATTGGAAGCAATGATTGAAGCACCGATAGCCCACCATGTTAGTGAACCTTCAGCCAGAAAAAAATCTTTGCTATCGGCTGATTGCCTGCCTTTGTTTTTGTATATCCAATATCCGTAAGAAGAAACAATAATAAAGTATACCAAAAAGATGAGATAATCGAGGTTGTCGAGTCCGAGAGTCATTTAAGTAAAACTATTAGGTTGAATATGATTGATGTAGTAAAATAGCATTTTAACTATTAACTTTTTTATAATCGGCTAAAAATTTCTCTAACCCTATATCAGTTAGCGGATGCTTCAGTAAGGCTGTAATAGCACTCAATGGACCGGTCATGACATCAGAACCAAGCTCGGCACACTTAATGATATGCATTGGGTGACGGACAGAGGCAGCTAAAATCTCGGTTTTATAGCCATAGTTATCAAAAATCAGACGAATCTGGCGGATTAATTCCACACCATCTACCGAAATATCATCTAATCTGCCAATAAAAGGCGAAACATAACTGGCTCCGGCTTTGGCGGCTAATAATGCCTGCCCTGCTGAAAATATGAGCGTACAGTTGGTTCGAATTCCCTTTTCACTGAAATACTTAATGGCCTTGATTCCATCTTTTACCATTGGCACTTTTACCACGATATTCGGATGGATTTCCGCTAACTCCTCTCCCTCTCTGATAATGCCAGCAAAATCAGTGGCAATCACCTCTGCTGAGATAGGTCCGTTTACAATTTCGCAGATGGCTCTATAGTGGTTCAGAATATTCTCATGTCCTGATATTCCTTCTTTGGCCATGAGAGACGGATTAGTCGTTACCCCATCCAGTACACCTAAATCATTCGCTTCCTGAATTTCAGCCAGATTGGCTGTATCAATAAAGAATTGCATTTGCTTAACGTTTAAAAGTAAAATAAATATGGAACCTGATTAGCATCCTTGCCCGTAGTAGGCATTTTTACCGTGTTTGCGCTCATAGTGTTTCATTCGCAACGTATCTTTTATCCGGGGTGTATCCGGATTAATCTGTAAGGTAAGCATAGCCATGCGCGCTACTTCTTCCAGCACTGCGGCATTGTAGACCGATTTCTCTGCGTTTTTCCCCCAGGTAAACGGGCCATGATTCTGTAGCAAAACCATCTCTACTTCGTGATGTGATAAGCCTTTTATCTTAAACACATCGAATATCTGATTCCCGGTTTCAAATTCGTAGTCTCTCTCAATCATTTCATCGGTCAATACTGGCGCACAGGGAATGTCCTGATGCGTATGGTCGGCATGGGTAGTACCAAAAATCGGAATATCTAAACCTGCTTGCGCCCAAGCCACAGCATAGGTGCTATGGGTATGGGTAATGCCCCCAATATCATCCCATTTTTTATAAAGCTGGGCATGCGTTTTTGTATCTGACGACGGCCGAAGTTTGCCCTCAACAAGTCTGGCATCATAGTCCACAATAACTATATCTTCTGCTTTGAGTATTTCATAAGGCACACCACTAGGTTTGATGGCAAACACGGCTTTGGCACGGTCTACAGTACTCACATTACCAAAAGTGAATAAAACCAGCCCCAGCTTCGGAAGCAGCATATTGGCTTCGTAGCATTCTTCTTTTAATGATTGATAGGTGCTCATCGGTAGAATACTTCGTTAACTTTCAGTTCGTTTTTCATTGCTCTGATGGTGGTCTCCTGATCAATCACTACCAGTTCTATGTTCAGCATCTCTGCCAAGTCTTCCATGTACTCAACAGTGAGGTTCTGACTATATACCGTGTGATGTGCGCCGCCTGCCATAATCCATGCTTCGAGGCCTACTTTCATATTTGGCTGAGGCTTCCATAAAGCGCGGGCAGTGGGTAACTTGGGGAAAGATTCTGTGACCTCTACTGCTTCCACCTCATTGACAATCAGTCGGAAACGGTTTCCTAAGTCAACCAATGATACATTTAAAGCAGGGCCAGCAGACGCATTGAATACCAGACGAACGGGGTCTTCTTTTCCACCAATTCCTAAAGGATGTACCTCGCATTTTACTTTACCGGCTGCAATAGACGGGCATATTTCAAGCATGTGAGAACCTAATACCATAGCATTATTCGGATTAAAATGATAGGTATAATCTTCCATAAAAGTATTGCCACCTTTCATGCCGCTGGCCATCAGTTTTATAACGTGTACCATCGCAGAAGTTTTCCAGTCTCCTTCACCGCCATACCCATATCCGGCAGCCATCATGCGTTGTGAGCCAATGCCCGGCAACTGGCGCATGCCGTGTAAATCTTCAAAAGTATTGGTATAAGCTGAATAGCTACCCTCTTTCAGGAAAACCTTCAAGCCTGATTCTATACGGGCTGCTTCAATTAAGGCGCTACGTCTTTCTCCATTCTTAGCCAATGATGGCATCAGCTCATAAGTATCTTCGTATTCCTGTACAAGTTGCGCAATTTCTGCTTCTGAGATCTGGTTGATTACTTCCACTAAATCGCCTACTGCATGTGTATTGACTGAAAAACCAAATTTCATTTCAGCAGATACTTTATCGCCATCTGTTACAGCTACCTGACGCATATTGTCGCCAAAGCGCACGAGTTTCATGTGTTGCATCTGGTATTTGCCAACCGCCACGCGAGCCCAGATATTGATTTTTTCATGTACCGAATGATCCTGCCAATGCCCGACTACTACTTTGCGGTTTAGTCGCATCTTTGACATGATATGGCCAAACTCCCGGTCACCATGTGCTGACTGGTTAAGGTTCATGAAATCCATATCAATGGTATCAAAAGGAATATCCCTATTGAATTGCGTATGCAGGTGCAGAATTGGAATCTGTAAGGCATTCAGTCCACGAATCCACATTTTGGCAGGCGAAAAGGTATGCATCCAAGTGATGATACCTACACAGTTGGGTGTGTAATTGGCTTCTTTGCAAATAGCAAGTATCTCATCCGGTGTTTTTACTACGGGTTTGAATATGACTTTTACAGGAATGGCTGATGCACTATCCAGAGATTGGGCTATCATTTGAGAATGTTCATCAACCTGACGGAGGGTTTCCTCTCCGTATAAATGCTGACTACCTGTTACAAACCAAACTTCAAAGGATTTTAGATTAAGCATTGTTTTCTGTGAATTTTCCTAAACGCTGATATTTTTTATATAATTTCTGATATACTTCTACACACTCAGGCCGGGGCTCATACCGGGCATCAAACCCTGAACCCATTGCTTTTTGTGCCTCAAATAAACTGGCATGCACTCCCGCTGCTACTGCGGCATTCATGGCAGCACCCAAGGCACAGGCCTGGTCTGAACTGGCTACTTTTATAGGCATATTCAGTACATTAGCAAGGGTTTGCATCACAAATGGTGATTTTTTAGCTACGCCACCGATAGCAATTACCTGCTTAATGGGTACACCCTCTTCTATGAATCTATCGACAATGGCCTTTGAGCCATAAGCTGTTGCCTCAACAACCATTTTGAAAAGTTTTGCAGCATCTGTTCCTAAATTCATACCCACGAACGCGGCTTTCAGTAAATGATTAGCATCCGGTGTGCGTCGGCCATTAATCCAGTCAGTGGCTACCGGGTCATTTTCAGCAATGGGTAAAAGAGAAGCTTTCTCTGATAGATGAGGAATGAGTTTCTGTGCTAATTCATCTGCTGCTTTTTCACCTAATAGTTCACGGACTGGTTCAGTAATGATTCTTTGAAACCATGCGTAATAATCGCCATAGGCTGATTGCCCGGCTTCCATGCCAAGCATACCCGGAATAATGGAGCCGTCGACCTGCCCACAAATACCTTTAATCAGCAGATGCCCGATTTCTTCATTAGGTGCAATGAGCATATCGCAGGTTGAGGTACCCATTACACGCACAAAGTCGTAGGGTTCAATCTCTGCTCCCACGGCTCCCATATGGCAATCAAAAGCCCCAACACCTATTACTACATTTGTTGAAAGACCAAATTTTTCAGCCCATTCAGCAGAAATCTGGCCCATGGGTTCATCAGAAGTATAGGTATTTCTAAAAAGTCTTTCCCGTAATCCTGACAAAAGAGGATCGAGTTTATAGAGGAATTCTTCCCACGGAAGCCCTTCGAATTCTTCGTGCCACATAGCTTTATGGCCTGCCGCACAACGGGAACGTTTCATGGTAAGTGGGTTGGTATTGCCTGTCAGCACTGCCGAAATCCAGTCGCAATGTTCTACCCACGAAAATGCTTTTTCGCGTATGCTTGCATCAGTCCTCAGCGTATGAAGTATCTTTGCCCAGAACCATTCAGATGAATAAATGCCGCCGACGTATTTGGTATAATCGGTATCCCACCGATGTGCCAGATGGTTAATCTCTTCTGCTTCCGCATTGGCTGTATGGTCTTTCCAGAGAATGAACATGCCATTAGGGTTATCGGAAAATTCCGGTAACATTGCTAAAGGTGTCCCGTTTTCATCAACCGCTACTGGTGTAGACCCGGTAGTATCAATGGAAATACCTACAATATTTTGTTTAGTATCTTCCAGAGCGTTAGTCAATGTATCTTTAATGACGCTTTCAACCGCTTCCAGATAGTCCAACGGATGTTGTCTGAACTGAGCAATTGAGGGGTCACAATACTTTCCGGTCGCCCATCGCTTATAATATTCGACGGCCGTGCTCACACATTGCCCGTTAGAAGTATTGACTAATAAAGCCCGGACAGAATCAGTTCCAAAATCAATTCCTAATGTAAATTTCTGACTCATCTCTTATGTGTTACATTGACACATTTTTAATTTATAATAAGTAATTTCCTAAACTGAATATTCTTTTTCCCGCTAATTGTGATTTTTTACAGGCACTTCAAAACTAAAAAGTGTTAAATTGACACATTTTATTTTAGCAGAAATTCTCTAATTACCTTTCTCTCATTTATTCAATAAACTCTCATTTCTATATCATCGCATCTGACATGAAATTATGAAATGCGTTGAACTGGCTCTGGTATTTCTCTTTGTCTAACCTGTAAAGAATAGCCTTTTTAGTAGTGGAGTTCTGGTTTTTTTCTCCGGTATCAATTAAAAGTTTTGTAGACAGAATCTTACGGCTAAAATTACGTCTGTCAAGCGGTGTATCATAAATAGCCTCGTATAATTTCTGAAGCTGTGGAATAGTAAATTTTTCGGGTAACAATTCAAAACCTATCGGGTGTAAAGCAGCTTTGTAACGCAATTGTTCTAAAGCCATATTTACCATCTCGTTATGATCAAAAATCAGACCTGGTCTGTTTTTCAAATCTATCCAATAGGCATTTTGCGCTTTTGCCTGATCCTGATTATGGTCATGGATGTTTATGAGGGCAAAAAAACAAATAGAGATTGTCCGTTCTACCGGGTCTCTTCCTACTTTTCCAAAGGTTTTAATCTCCTCAAAATAGATATCCTTTAAGCCCGTCAAATCATACAAAATACGGTTAGCTGCCACTTCAAGGTCTTCTTCGGCTTCTAAGAAACCACCCATCAAAGACCACTTTCCTTTTTCGGGTTCGAAATTCCGTTTAATCAACAATAACTTAAGTTCTTCGCCATCAAAACCAAAGACTAAACAATCAAGGGCAACCAGTATTCTGGTTGAATGCGGGTATTTATTCATTATTTAATGTGCTGCCTAATGTTTGCACAAATTTTAATATTACAATGCTCAAAATCAATAAAATTCGTGAAAATCAACGATTTTCACGAATCAAATCAAATGTTAACCTAACATATTTCAGTATTCAATCCACAATCGAATTGTGTAAATATAACACAATTTATTCTTAATCAAAAAATTGTATTAAAGTATTTAAAAATTTACTTTTTCACATTCAGAACAATGACCGAATAAGCAGGTATGGTCAGCTTTAATACACCTTTTTCGAGCTTTGCGCCACTAAAGTCTTTTACGGCTACCTTATTGGGTTGTTCAAATGTATTATGGTCGTTAATTTTTGCTGAACTCAGAATCTGCCCGGAAATTTTTGAAAAATCTTCCCCTCTCAGGTTAATCGTAACCTCATGTGACTTACTATAATCTATATTCGTCAGCGAAATATTCAATGCGCCTGAAGCATCTTTTGAAGCTGATGCCGAAACGGCTGTCAGTTTTTTGCCCTGATAATCATACGATGGCGACTCAATGCTGATAGGCACAAGCATAGCATCCTGATGCACATTGTACATTTTCATAACATGATAAGTAGGCGTTAACAGCATCTTTTCTTCATTGGTCAGGATTACTGATTGTAATACATTTACAATCTGCGCCAGGTTTGCTCCACGCACACGGTCGGCATGATTATTAAAAATATTAAGCGTTAATCCTGCAATCATGGCATCACGCATGGTATTCTGCTGATATAAGAAACCCGGATTTGTGCCAGGCTCTACGCTATACCATCCACCCCATTCGTCTACAATCAAAGCTACTTTTTTCTGAGGATCATATTTATCCATAATGGTACTATGTCCTTTAATGAACTCGTCCATTTGCCATGCCTCTTCCATAATCTTGAAATAATGACCTTCATTAAAATCAACAGAAGGTCCTTTATCAGTCCAGCTGATTACTGAATAATGGTGCAATGCTACACCTGCCAGCATTTTATGCGGAATATTTTTCATCAATGTTTCTGTCCAAGCATAATCTCCGTCACTTGCACCGGAAGCAATCCTGAAAATCTGCGAGCTATTATCCCAGTCAGTCATGAATGTAGCATATTGGCGATAGATATTGGCATAGTATTCGGCTGTCATATTACCTCCACAGCCCCATGCTTCATTACCTACGCCCCATAGTTTAACATTCCAGGGTTTTTCACGGCCATTTTGCTTGCGGAGTTCAGACATCGGACTTCCACCGGGATGACTTACATAAGTTACCCAATCCGAAAGATCTTTGACAGAACCGCTACCGACATTTCCGGCCAGATAAGGCTCTGCGCCAATCCGCTCACAAAGGTCGAGGAAATCATGCGTACCAAAGCTATTGTCTTCAGTTACACCGCCCCACCAGACATTCACCATTTTAGGGCGATTGGCTTTAGGGCCAATGCCATCTTTCCATTGGTAGGTATCGGCAAAGCAACCGCCCGGCCAACGAAGGTTAGGAATTTTCAGGTCTTTCAATGCCTTGATTATATCGTTCCGAACACCCGCAGTATTCGGTATTTTGGTATTCCCTTCACCTACATAGATGCCTCCGTAGATACATCTCCCAAGATGTTCGGCAAAATGTCCATAGATATGTTTATTGATTTGCGTTTTGGCTAAATCGGTATTCAAGGTAATTCTGGTCTGGGCGGTAGTTGTAAAAACTACGCACCCTATAATGAATGAAAGAAAGGCTTTTTTCACTTTACTGATAGTTATGGTTGTAAATTCTTTAGGGCAATATTACTATTTGAAAAGTAATTGGGCAAACATCATTAAATCATGTCGCCAGACCGGCCAGGTATGACCTCCGGCATATTCGCTATATTTATACTTAATACCCATCTCATCAAATTTTTTCATCATAATCTGATTATTGGCATGGGCAATGTCTTCTTTACCTCCTTGCGAAATCCAGAATTCTTTAAGATTGGTATTGATTTTATCGCTGTTAGTCTTCATGAATTCATACTGCGGGTCTGATAATTTGGTATTATTAGCCCACCAACCCGAACTGAATACACCCAGGTAATTAAACAGGTCAGAGTTTCTGACACCTGCATGAAGTGTTTGCAAGCCACCCATAGAAAGCCCGGCCAGAGCCCGGTTTTTACCATCAGTTAAAACCCGGTAGTTAGATTCCACAAAAGGAATGACTGCGTTTTTCAATTCATTCTCAAAGGCTTTCAGGGCATTTTCACCAAAACCTGCTACGCCTCCACCCATGCCGATATTGCCATCCATCATTACTATCAACATAGGTTTGGCTTTGTTTTCAGCAATCAGGTTATCCAGAATCAAATCGGTTTTACCCTGAGTAGCCCAACCGCGCTGGTCTTCGCCACCTCCGTGTAAAAGATATAGCACCGGATACTTGCTGGTAGAGGCATCATATCCCGGTGGCGTATAGATATACATTTCACGCCAGGCATTAGAAGCTTTCGAAAAGTATTTTTTGATACGGATATCACCATGCGGTACATCTTTCAAGGCGTAAAAGCCACCATCCTTGTATGGAATTTCAATGCCACTGGCCATACGACCCATGCCGTAAAAACTTTCGCTGGCGGGGTCAGCCACAGGTACGCCATCAATCAGAAGCGAATAATAATGAAATCCACGGCTGATAGAATCGGTAGTAACCATCCAGAAACCACTCGTATCTTTTACCATGTCATATTTTTTTCCTAAATCAATCTGTACCTTTTGTGCCTCCGGAGCTTTTACCCTGAATACCACACGGTTATCAGGCAAAATCTGAGGATATTTTGCATTTCTGATATTGCTTGCCGCTGGTGTACCCAATACTGAGTACCTCGTAAAATCTTTCGTGCTTATCGGTTTAAACAGGAATTGTGAAAACATATATAGCCCATTTTTCCAGACTTTAAAATCATGTACACCCGGCTCCACATAGTAAATATGCGGTACATCCTTTTCGTACAGATAATCATGGGTGCGCTTGCTGAACGTAATGAGGCCATCATTATCGCCACAGGAAATCCAGAGCAATTTGAGTTTTTTTCTGGCTTCATCAGGGTTAGGAACCAGTTCTTCCGGGCGCTTGGTATTAGGTGCCGAAGAGAATCCTCCCACCCAGGCAAATTTATCCAGATTGCCCAAACCAAAATTGAGCGACTGCCCGCCTCCCATCGAAAGCCCCGCAATAGCTCTGTTTTCACGGTCGGTAAGCACAGGGTATTTCTTTTCTATAAACGGAATCAGGTCGTTCAGTAAGTCTTTCTCAAACGTGGCAAAAGCTTCTACTTTTTCTTTGTCAAATACATTACCAATAGCCCGGTCATCTTTCATGGCTCTTCCGTTTGGCATAACTACTATCATGGGTTGTAGCTTGCCATCAGCATAAAGATTATCAAGAATCACAGGCGGATTACCTCCTTTGAGCCATTCTTTTTCATCACCGCCGATGCCATGTAAAAGATACAATACCGGGTATTTCTTCTTTTTATCAAAACCCGGAGGAGTATAAATCAAGGCTTTTCGAGTGACCCCCACAGTTTTTGATTCATATAATACAGAATCCAGTTTACCTTTAGTTATGCCTGTGCGTTCTTTATCAAATCCCTTGGGTGCTTCTTTTTCGATGTTTTGAGCAAAGGAAGAAATCACTATGCTCAAAATGCCGAAAAGTGATATGAGTTTTTTCATGCGTACTATTAATTTATCTTCAATTTATAAATATGTAATTTCAAGGGTACTACTCTGCAAAGTTGTTTTAGAAGAAACTATTTTTGAAAAAGCAATGGCGCTAATTGATACAGGCTTCGGCGCCAGGTCTGGAACTCATGGGCCGTACCTTCCGAGATATACGATACTGCATTGAAGCCCGCATTTTTGAGTTCTTCTGCCGCTTTTCTTACGCCATCCGGGCGCTCTTTGCTACCACAGCTCAAGAAAATGAGTTTCACCTTAGATTTATCTTTAATATCAGCAGAAGCATAAAGGCCCCCGCTTAGTAAGCCATAATAAGAAAATACATCAGGGTTATTCAGCGTAATGGTTTTGGTTTCCATACCACCCATTGAGAGCCCGGCCATCGCGCGACTGTTCTTGTTGGCAATAGTACGGAAGTTGGCATCGACATAAGGAATCAGTTCATTGATAAGCACTGTTTGAAATGGCTCAATTTTGAAATTGCGGATACCGCCCGGTTTTACATCGTTAGTCATGCCATAGGTCATTACAATAATGAAAGGTTTAATTTTTCCGTCGGCAATCAGATTATCCATAATCAGGTTTGCATGGCCCTGATTGCTCCAGGCCGTTTCATCTTCGCCCCAGCCGTGTTGCAGATACAGGACAGGATACTTGGCTTTTTTATCTTTCTCATACCCCGGAGGCGTGTAAACAAATGCTCTTCTGGATGTATTTGTACTCGGCGACGGGAAAAGCACTTGTTGCACATGTCCATGAGGTACATTCTTCAGCGCATAGAAATCCTGGTCATGGGCAGGTATTTCAATACCACTCTCCCAACGAACAGAACCATAATAATTAAGCGTGCCCGGGTCATTGAATTTACCCCCGTCTATTCTTACATTGTAGTAGTGGAAACCCTCGTCCATCGGGCCTTCGGTAGTACCCACCCAGGTGCCATCTTCTGCTTTACTCAGTTTTGTACCGCCTCGCCCGCCAAGGCCCAGACTTACTCTTACGCTATCTGCCGCAGGTGCCACTATTTTAAATCGGGCATAGCGCTGTGAATTGACCATCGGGTATTCTTGTCCGGGTTGATTTAAAGAAGAAGGTTTAAAGTCTTCGATGATGGCAGGTTGCTGTGTTTGTGCCAGACAGGCACTACGGGAAAAGGCGGTAAAAAGTGCTATTTTTAAAAATCTGTTTTTCATTGTCTGATGGGTTGATTATACTGTGAAGATTTGAATATTATTTGAAAATTTCCTGCAATGAATGGGTTAGGAATAACTTACAGTTCATCCAGGTATGTCCGCCAGATACAATCAGAGGTTCTACTTTGATTTTCTTTTCCTGAAACATCGCAATGTTCTGTTTTACGCTTTCGTAGAGAAAATCTTCGGTGCCCACACTAATGGTAAATTTCTTTACGTGCTTGTTTATCAGCTCAGCGTTGGGGTTCCAGTCTGTAAAATTCTTCTTGAATTCGTCGGTAGCGGTATAAGGGGCATAAGAACAGATATATCCGAATTTATCAGTATTCGTAAAACCTATATTCAATGTCTGACCGCCGCCCACTGAAAACCCTGCCACTGCACGGTTTTTACTATCAGTGGCTACCGGATAATTGGCCTCAATAAATGGAATAATGTCATTGACAATCTCTTTGGTAAAATCAGGCATCGGACTTGGGCGAACATTGCCATACGGCATGACAATAATCATTGGTTTCGCCTTCCCTTGTGCTATCAGATTATCAGCAATCAGATTTGCCCTGCCTACTTTCGTCCAGGTTTCCTGTGTATCAGAGCCTCCATGAATCAGATAAAGCACCGGGTATTTTGTTTTGCCGCTGGCATCAAAATTAGGTGGGGTATACACCAGTAAATCACGTGTACGGCCTAACGTCTTGGCATTATAATACTGATAATGAATTTTGCCATGTGGCACATTTTGTAAAGAGTGTACCAGGGGAGTATTACCCGGAACATCAACGATGCTACGCTTGAATCGCTCATTGGCAAAAATGTAGGTATTGCTTGGGTCTGCAATCTGCACGCTATCCACATAAAAACTATATGGGTAAATATCGGGCTTGATATTGGGAACCGTTACCGACCATATTCCGGAAGTATCTTTGGCCAGTGATAGGGGTGATTTCAGAAACTCGCCTGAAAGTGTTACTTTCTGAGCTTTTTTTGAAAAATATCTGAAAGTAACGCTATTATCAGCGTGAACATCCGGTGAACTAATGGCCGGTGGTCTTTGCTGAGCCATTATCGAGAGGCTTGATAGCAACACTAAAGAACCAAAAAGAGTATATTTTTTCATGGGTATCAAGTTTATTGGAATAATAGGGGTAGAGTCTCATTCATATACTTCTTTACGTTCATCCACGTATGTCCACCATCGGTTACATAGCTTTTGAAGTTTACTTTTTTTGCTTTCAGGTAATCTTCAAATTCAACGGTGCCTTTATATAGAAAGTCTTCGGTTCCGATACCCGACCAGAGTAGTTTCAACTGCTGGTTGGTTTTTGCAGCGTCTCCGCCAATATGACTGAATCCTTTATCCATTTCGGCTGGTGAGATGTAAGAAGCATAGCTGCAAACCCATGCGAATTTGTCCATATTATTAAAGGCAGCTCTCAGGGTTTGCCCACCGCCACGGGAAAAACCTGCAATAGCTCTGTTCTCACGATTAGTGAGCGTGCGGTAATTTTTTTCTATATAAGGGATGATGTTGGTAATCAGGTCTGTTTCAAAAAACTTGGCTCTCTTTACTGCATCTTCACTATCACGATTTATAATATCAGCAGGTTTGGATAAGCCTTTTTGCTCGGCAATGCGCGCCGCCGGATTTCCGTAGGGCATTACCACAATCATAGGTTTCGCTTTTCCATCGGCAATCAGGTTATCAAGAATGAAATTGGTTTTGCCTACCTTATAAAAGGTTTCTTCGGTATCGGTTGTACCACTAATCAGATAAAAAACAGGGTATTTTTTCGCTTTTTCTTTGGTATAACCCGGAGGAGTATAGACAACTAAAGTTCCGGTTGAACCTTCCACCGAAGGATAGTATTCGTAGCTGACAGTCCCGTGAGGTACATCTCTTAAAGAATAGACCGAAGGCGCATCTGCCGGAATATCAACAAGGCTTGCCTTGAAACGTTCGTTCGGGAAAAAGGCTACATTGGCCGGATCCATCACTCCTACTCCATCTACCTGAAAGTTATACGGATAAATATCAGGTTTGATAGACTCTGTGGTTACACTCCAGATACCCTGTGCATCTTTGGTCATGGCTACAGGGGCTCTTAAAAATTGCCCGCTCAGTTTCACCTCATTGGCCAAAGGTGCCAGGTAACGAAAGGTGACTGATTTGTCGGCATTGACTTGTGGAGAAATCACTAATGGCCCTCGTGGTGGCTGGCTTCTGACAATACCGGGCATGGCCAGTATGGCGTAAAACGCTAAAAGCTGAATGATTACTTTAATTTTCATAGTTATGGTTTTTCGGTAAATAATTGACTTATTTGAATAATTTCTGCGCAATGGTAGTGAGGTAGAGCTTGCAGTTCATCCAGGTATGACCACCATCAGAGATCAGGCTTTCGTATTTAATTTTCTTCTGGTCAAGCACCTGCATAAACTCCTGATTTACGCCATATAAGCCGTCTTCTTTGCCTACGCCTATCCAGAATAATTTTAGATTTTTGTTAACCAACTCAGGATTCTTAAAGGCTGCTTCATTGTTTCTGTCAAATTCATTTTTAAGCATGCCGGGTGCAAAGCCGCATACATAGCCAAACTGGTCAGTATTGTTCAGCCCAAAGTATAAGGTAGTACCTCCACCGCCTGAAAAACCCGCAATAGCCCGACTATTTTTATCTTTGATGGTTCGGTAATTTTGTTCGACAAAAGGTATCAGATGATTGAAGAAGTCTTTCTTAAACTCTTGTAAATTATCCCAGTTTCTAAGACTTCCTGATGATTTGCTGATGACCGGATAAGCACGGCCATAGGGCATGACAATAATCATGGGTTTGGCTTTTCCCTGAGCAATCAGATTATCCAGAATAATATTGGCTCTTCCTACTTTGGTCCAGGTTTCTTCTGTATCGGTGGTACCATGTAAGAGATAGAGCACAGGATAAGAAGCTTTAGCACTCGTTTCATAGCCTGGGGGAGTGTATATCACAACGGGACGAGTACCTAATTCGGCAGAATGATAATAACGATAGGAAATAGTACCATGCGGCACATTCTGCACTGTATGCACTAAAGGCGAGTTTCCGGTAATTTCTACCAGACTATTCTGAAAACCTTCATTCGGAAAAATAGCCGAGTTATTAGGGTCAGCTAACTGAATGCCATCTACGTTAAACGCATACGGATACATATCCGGCTTTACAGGAGCCGAAGTAACACTCCACACACCACGTTCGTCTTTGCTCATAGCCAAAGGTGTTTTTTCAAACTGGACATTTAGTTTTACCTCTTTGGCGGCAGGTGCATACAAACGAAACGTAACGGAATGATCTGCATGCACTTCCGGCGAAATAATTGCTGGTCTTGCAACGGGTTGAGCAAAGCCTTCTATCAAAGCACAGACGGTCAGAAAAACGGTAGTAATTAGTTTTACTTTCATTATATCAGAATTATTTAGTCCAACCATTACGTTTCATCCAGTCAAAGAGAGGATTCATCCAGCCTGGGTGCCTGAATATAAATCCGTGGTCGCCTTTCGGGAAAATATGCATTTCTACCTCTACTTTATTTTTGCGCAAACGCTCAAAATAGGAAATGCTATTATCCACATCTACTACTTTGTCGTCAGCAGAATGGGTCAGCCAGGTTGGAGGCGTATTAGCTTTTATTTGCAAATCATTAGAGAAATAGGCTATATCTTCCTGCGATGGATTTTTACCAAGTAGATTCTCTCTTGAACCTTTGTGGGCAAGGCTGTCCTTCATACTGATGACCGGATAAACCAGAATCTGAAAGTCAGGTCTCAGACTTGTATTATTTGGGTTATTTATCCATGATTTCTCAAAATGAGTGGCAGCTGTACTAGCCAGATGCCCACCTGCAGAAAAGCCCATGATACCAATTTTATTTTTGTCAATACCCCATTTTTCAGCATTCTCTCTCACCATTTTCAAGGCTTGCTGTGCATCCTGCAGTGGTCCTATTTTCTTATCCGGCATGATTTCATCACTCGGGAGTCTATATTTAAGTATAAAGGCCGCAATTCCCTTTTCGGCCAAAGCTTTGGCTATATTAATCCCTTCACCATTATATACCACAACACCGTAGCCACCGCCAGGAATAACAATAACCGCAGTACCAGTCGAAAGATTAGGGTCAGCTTTATAGTACTCCAAAGTAGGCGTGGTAATTCCTTTGTAAACGCCATTCTCTGCGCCGGTTTCTTTCATTACAGCCGGTTTTGAATTAGGTACACCATCAGGATAGAGCAGCATTTTTTCTGAAGGCACAATACTGCTTTCGTCAATAGTGATTCTTTTACCTTGTGATGCCAATAAGGCCGCAGCATAGCGTTTACCAAAAATCCTGACTCCGGCACTGCTGAAATGGAGTTTGTCAGGCACGGCAGGTAAACCTTTAGAAGATACTACAGTGGCTTTGGGTAAGGTCTGGGGTAGGCTAGCAATGATTTCATTCATACTGGTACATTTACCGCCCTGGTCTGCGCCGACAACCTCCCCAGCCAGTAAGGGAATGGAATTAGGAGCCAGATTTAAATCGGCCAGAATATCGTTATACAATTTTTTAACCTGCGCTGGCCAGGTTTTATCACCTGTATTTGACTCTCCCTGATGTAATAGAATACCCTTGATTACACCTGATTTCTGGGCAATTCTGGCCATTTCTATCAATCTTTTGTAGGGGTTGCCACCATACTGATTGGCCATGTTAATCATCCATGGCTTTTCTTTCGCCGATGAATCGAGATAAGCCTGATATTTTGCTTTATCAAAAATCTCTAGTTTACTTCCTGCTACTGCTACGTGTACCAGACCTAACGATTGTTGTTGAGGCATGTTTTCAAGCATGGTCCGGCCGAAGTAATCAGCAGGTGAAAGGCCAGTTTTGCAGCGGCATAAGGGTGGTTTGGCTGTATACCATTGGCCTTTAACCCGATTCAGTTCAGGACAATCCAAGGCCTCCAGTATTTTGAAACGGCTGTCGATATTAACAGTATCCTGCGCTTCGATTCTCCCCGCGCCCTCCATATTCGACTGCCCGATGCAGAGGTAAATATGAAAGTTTGGATTTTGAGCAAAAGCTCCTGTTCCCTGAAATAGTAAAAGGAGTGATAGAATACGAAAAAGGTTCTTTCTCATAGTGTTAAAATAGCTGTAAACTATTTACCTGGTTGATGAAATAGTGTCTGAAATTCTGAAATAATCAAAGTCGGCATAGCCCCCAATCTGTTGAGTAGCATAATTAAAAAGACCAAAACGATAACCCATGAAATGCGGAATGGTATATGGCATTTTTAAAGGCTCTCCGATACTACGCCACAATTTGCCATCAAGGCTATAAAAGAAATGAGCTATATCGGCTCTATTCCTGAAGTCACATTCGGCTCTCAGGTAGACTGTGTTTTGTTGCAAAGGTATTTGTTCAATTTCTATGGGCTTGCCGGTATTCGCACTCACCATCACAATTGATTTGCTGCCCTTAACTACCTTCACTCCTACCAGGCCATAGTTTTTCTGTAATAATCCCAGTCCGGCAAAGTCTCCCTGTTGCATATTTGATATATCCAGTAATGTCACACCTGACGATTCAGGACCAATGGTCCTTTGCGTGAGTGTATTTCGGGCTAATACAAAAGAGGTATCTATTCTGCCAGTCTTTAAACGTAAAAAGCCTTTACGTTCTGTAACCGACCATAAGCGATTATCAGGATTATGATTCCATTGCCAGACCAATGGCAAAGACGCGTCTCCTTTTTTACGGGTAAATTCATCTGACTGAACTATGCCCGGAATCAGGCCTTTGCTTGTAGGTAAATCTAATGTTTCAGGTACTTTGCCGTTTTCTCCCAAAACAGGCCAACCATCCTCCCACCTGACAGGTAGGAGATAGGGTATCCGCCCTACCCCTCCAAAATCACGAAACAGGTAGGCAAACCAGCGTCCATCCGGTGTATCAATTAATCCTCCCTGCGCTACGCCTAAGTCCTGTAAAGCTACTCTACCTTCCCAGGGTCCTGTGATTTTATCTGCCCGATGAATGATTACTGTACGCATTCCTCCGCGTGGCCAGGCAATATTAAACAGATAATATTTACCATTTACTTTAAATACCTGCGACCCCTCGGCACCCAACATAATATTTGTTCCGGCCGGATCACTGGCATTCTCAATAATTGTCTGGTCAAGCCCATCTTTTTTGATGCCTGATACCCCGGTATTCAACTCAATAATTTTTATTTTCCCATTGCCATAAATCATATAAACTTTACCATCATCGTCAAAAAACAAGGAATGGTCGTGCAGGCTGGGGGCAAAAGAAACGGCTTTCCAGGGGCCTTTCTCTATATTTTTTGTGGTATAAATATGGGTTTTGCCAGTAGTCTGTGCAAAGGTAGTTACGTAGTAAAGACCCTTGTGATATTTGATACAACTAGCCCATGAGCCTCGCCCATAAGTGCCTTTCCCATCTGTAAGATTGAGTGAGGGAATATTAGCCAACGTATCATATACATAGCCTAGCATTTGCCAGTTGACCAAATCGTTGGATTTCATGATAGGCACACCTGGGCTCATATGCATGGTTGTACTACTCATATAGTAATTCTTACCCACCCGTATCATAGACATATCAGGCACATCAGCAAAAATGACCGGATTTTTTGCCTTGCTTTCCTGCGCCCGAACTACTTGCCCGAGGCAACTGATAAAAATTATCGCTATGATTAACGCTACTTTCTTCATTTCAGCATAGGGTCGTTGCCACTGTATTTCAGGAATTTAAAGGAGGCGCTATTGGTCGAATTTTCACCTGATGAAGTGGCATACATGCCGTACACACAGCCAATAAAACTCCCGGCTTCTTTGGTGCTCAAAAATTTACCATCCATTTTATCTTTCAGCAGGTGCCAGTTTTTAGCATCGGTCGAATAGTAAAAACTGTAATCTGCTCCTTCGGATTTAATCCGGAAAGTAAGTTTTTTTACATTGGCAGTTAGTGGTACCTCCGTCAGCAATTCCATGGTTTTTTCTTTGGGCTGACTTTTGAAAAGCTGGACTACTTCTTTGTCTTCATTTTTAGATTTGGCTATGAAGTAAAAATGTCGCTCGTCCTGAAAAATTACTAATCCTGCTTTTTCGCTCACAGATTTCGGTGAGAAATTCAGTTCAATTTCTGCTGTACTGTTTAAATGTTGCTGGCGTTTGCCCACAAAGGATGGATTGTTGAACTCTGAAATGGTTTCGGGTTTTAGCTTCAAAGTCAGCCCATCAGCTTTTGATGTTTTGAACGAACTGCTATCCACAGTTCGCATGAATAGCAAGGAAGGGTCAAGACCCTTGTCAAAAGTAAGCGTATACTGAAAATTACCTGATTGCGGCAAGCCCCCTTTGGGTTTAATTTCTTTGATATTGGTCTGATAGCTATACTCAATGGCCTTTTCGCCGTGTTCAATCATCGGCCATTCATCTTTCCATGTTACCGGAGCAATAAATGTTTCACGACCCGTATTATAATAATCTCCTTCGTAAGGACGCACTGCCAGGAAAATACAATACATTTTACCATCGGGGCCATCCACAAACTGGGCATGCCCTGCTGAAGTAATTGGGTATTTCCTATCGGCAGGCAATTCTCTTTGGGTTAAGATTGGATTTCCTTCATAAGGCACATAAGGCCCCCATACTGATTTACTACGTAAGATTACTTCTGAGTGATTGACTGAGGTTCCTCCTTCGGCTGCATATAAATAATACCAGTCATTACGTTTCAGGATATGAGGTCCTTCTATCCACACAGGTTTTTTAGAAAGGTCCACCCCCCCGTTCACCAGTTGTTTTTCCTCGCCAACCACTTTCAGGTTCTGGTAATCAAATTCATACATTCTAATGGTCCGATGCCCGGAGTATAAGGGTTTTCTATCTGGTGCATCACTATTATAAATGATATAGGCCTTGTCTGTCTCTTCATCAAAATAAATAGATGGGTCAATGCCTCTTACCTGTGGGATTTTCACCGGATTGCTCCACGGCCCTGCCGGATTTTTGGCAGTTACTACAAAGTTTCCGTCGTGGTCAATATCGGTGCAGGTTACATAATAGATTCCTTTATAGTAGCTGATGGCTGGTGCAAAAAGCCCGCGTGTCATGCGTTCGCCCATGAAATCTAATTGAGACGGTCGGTCTATTACGTTTCCGATTTGCTTCCAGTTTTTAAGGTCTTTGCTGTGCATGACCGGAAGACCCGGAAAATAGGAAAAAGTTGAGTTGACTATATAATAATCTGACCCAACTTTTACAATGCTTGGGTCAGGATAAAAGCCTGTAAGGATCGGATTCACCAAGGTTGTTTGTGCATGAGCCACATGCATGGTTAAGCATAAAAGCGCGATGGATAAGTATTTAGGTATTCTGTTTATCATTACTGATTGTATAGTTTAGGTTTACATGCTCATGAGACTTATGGTTTGTCTCTTTCGTGTGGTTATATCAAATGATTGGGTTTCTTTCAAAACAAGAGATTTAATAGTTAATTAGGTTGAAATAATTGCCGATAACAAAGTTTCAAAGGTATTGACACTTACAAAAGTCCATTTATTAAGATAAAGGGGATAAATAGTAGTATTATTTTCATTAGGGTTTAATGTGTACTCAAAGAATTAATTGCACATGTATTCGTTAAACTCTATCAAAATAAAATATGTGTCATACATACACAAATTTATGTATTATTGCCTGTCAGCCAAATTAATTGTAAGAAAAAAAGAAATAATTTTACAATTTCAATTTTGAAAAGAATAGACCGTCATTCAACGGTCTATTCCTGAATGGTTATCAATACCCGGGATTCTGATCTTTAAGATCAATCTTCGGATTGTTATCAATTTCTGTTTGTGGGAGTGGTAACAATTCATGTTTGTTTGCCACGAAATAAGAGATCGGCTCTGAAGTTGCCTTTTTATTTTTTCTCCATCTGATAATATCAAAGTTGCGTACCTGCTCAGCAGCCAGTTCAATATTACGTTCGTGTTGAATTGCGGCAAATACGCTGGCTTTCGAATCGACCGGATAGTTTTTGGTTGGATAAGGGGGCATATTTACTGATGCTCTGGCTCTCACCTGATTCATGAGTTGAATGGCTCTAGCAGAGTTACCCAATTCATTTTCACATTCTGCCAGCATCAGCAATACATCTGCATATCTCATCACTCTCATATTGATACCACTTGTTGTAAAACCCGCGTTAGATTTATACAGTACAGAATATTTCCTCCAACTGATTTTAAAGGTTTTACCGTCCATTTTTGATGAATTCCCTTGAACATTTTCGTCTTTGATTACATCATTGCCATTATTGAATTTATCTCCGTCTTTCCAGAAAGACATATCAAAACGTGGGTCGTTTTTAGCATCTCCTTTAGCTGTTCTTTCATAATTATCCAGTATTTTATCGGAAGGAATCAGGTTTCTCCATCCAATAGGAGAATACTCCTGCGTTCTGATGGTTTCTTCCTGAGCACTGGTTCCATCACCATCAGGACCACTCCAGTTAAAGGCGCCGTTAGAAGCCGAAAACGCTATCTCAAAAATTGATTCTGCGTTAAACTCTCCCTCTTCGTTGGTCAGATCAAGATAATTATCAACCAACTTGTAAAGACCCGAACTTACTACTTTTTCCAATTCAGTTTTTGCACTGGCGTAATCACCCATCTGAAGATAGGTGCGTGCCATAAGCACCTGCGCAGCAGCTTTGGTTGCCCTTCCATATTGCGTGGCAGGATAGGTAGCCGGTAGGGAACTCTCCGCTGCTTTCAAATCTTCAATTACCTGTTTATATACTTCCTGCTGACTTGATCTTGGCTTTGCCCCTTCAACCGATTTAACATATTCGGTATAGAGAGGCACACCACCCCATAAAGTGCCTAATTCATAATAGGCCCATGCACGCAAAAACTTTGCTTCTCCGGTAACGCGGCTCTTTATATCAGCCGAAAAAGAAACATCCTTTTTATTAGCGCTTTCAAGCACCACATTAGCTCTATGGATAGTTCTGAACCAACCCGTGAAGACCGAGTTTGCGACAGAATTGGCAGGGTCATTTACCCCAATCAATAATTGATTACGTGGGGCTTCCAACTGCCCGCCACCGGTAGCCATTTCATCTCCTCTTAAATCATGCACAAAAAACCACTCTCTGGCTGCAAGACCAAAGCCCTGTACGGTAGCATAGGCCGAGTTTACCCCTGCAATGAGCTCATTATCATTCGTAAAATATGTTTCAAAAGTCACACCGTTTGGATTTACCTTATCCAATACAGAGTCATCACAACTCATCACGGTGGCCAGACCTATGAAGCCTGTAAGAAATATTATTTTTTTCATTTCGAAGTATTTAATCTTTTCTGGCAATTTTTAATTAAAACCAAGGTTCAAACCAATCGTAAGCGTACGTGCCTGCGGATACATTCCGTAGTCTACGCCGTTGGTAAGTAAATTATTATTTCGTGAGGCAATCTCCGGGTCATAGCCACTATATTTGGTAAAGGTCAGCAGGTTCTGGCTCGTGAAATAAATTCTCGCTTTGGTTAATACATTATTGGTCAGTTTGGCAATCTTATCAGATGGTAAAGTATAGCCTATTGTAAGGTTTTTTAATCTTAAATAAGAACCATCCTCAATAAATCTATCCGAAGTTCTTGAATTCTGGTTAGGGTCACCACTTACTGCTCTTGGCACATCTGTATTAGTATTGCTAGGTGTCCAGGCATTCAATACATCTGTAGTGGCATTAAATAATCTCAACATTCCTTGTCCGATAACTTTTGTTCCATTATAGATTTTATTGCCATATACCCCCTGGAAGAACAGACTGAAATCGAAGTTTTTATAAGTTCCTGAATAGTTCAGACCGTAAGAAAATTTAGGCAGATAGCTACCCAGATAGGTTCTATCACTGGCATCAATTTTTCCATCGTTATTCAAATCTCTGAATTTAATATCTCCGGGTTTCGTTCCTTCATTCTGATAAGGTGTAGTTGCATTGCCATCGGCACCGTTAGCTGCAGCTATTTCACCCTCGTTCTGGAAAATCTTCTCTACCTGCCAGCCAAAGAATGACTGTAAAGGATGACCTGCTTCGGTACGTGTAATATCAAATCCGCCGAAATCGGCGTTATTACCCGCATTGATGGTAGCATTTGGGGTATCCAGACTTAATACTTTGTTTCTGACCAAATCGAACGTACCTGTAATGGTTGACTTAAAGTCTTTTGAGTCAATATGGTAACCCAATGCTAGCTCAAAGCCCTTGTTTTCCATGCTTCCTACGTTGGCAAGCGGACTATTTGAGTATCCTTCTGAGTCCGGAAGTGGTACTCTTAATAAGAGACCATCGGTTTTGCGTGAATAAAATTCTGTTGAGATTGTGACTTTATTGCTGAATAAAGAAAGGTCTAAGCCAATGTTTTTCATGGTGGTTTCTTCCCAACTCAACTGCGTATTGCCAAGGCTGTTAAAATACGAACCTAATTGAGAAGCATTGCCAAACGAGTAATTGGTGTTATTTGCTGAAATGAGCGGTTGCCAGTCATAATCGCCGATAGCATTATAACCTGTTACGCCAATACTACCTCTTAGTTTCAATTCATTGATAGCCACTACCTCTTTCATGAATGCTTCTTCACTGATTCTCCAACCAACGGATACTGATGGGAAAGTGCCCCATTTATTACCCGGAGCGAATTTTGACGAACCATCGCGACGTACCGAACCACTTAAGAGATACTTATTATCGTACTCATAGTTCAGACGACCTACATAAGACAATAAGGTATTTTCTGAACTTGAAGTATTGCCATTGATATTGGCTGCTCCCTGAATCTCTTTGATATTATTATCAGGTCGCTGCCCGGTAAGATTAATTGATTTGAAAGAAGCATCCTGTCTTTCGACTACGGCAAGCGCATTAATATAATGTTTACCGAAAGTTTTATCAAAGGTTAGCTGATTAGTTAATATAGTTGAGAAATATTGTCCTCTGTTCTGAGCAAGCTCAGCCGTCTGGCGACTACGGTTGCCATCGTTATAGATTGGAACAAAGCCTGTAAAAATTGAACTCGAATAATCGCCACCCACCGTAAATTTGTATTTTAGCCAGTTAAAGAATTTAACTTCGGCATATACCGTACCGAGCATCTTAAATGAGCGGTCAATCTGGTTCTGTTGCTCCTGCACAGCAATACGCATCGGGTTTTCAGGGTCAGTTGCGTCTAGCCCCTGAGCTGTGGTACTGTACCCACCTAATTTGGTTGGGTCGCTTACTGGCCAGTAAGGAGTCATACGCATAATGTTCATCACCATGCTTCTGCCTCCGGCATCTCTTTCAGCAATACGCTTATCTCTTGATACCATCATCGTTTGCCCGATTGAAATAAATCTTGCGATACTATGATCGGAATTCAAGCGTATACTCTGGCGGCCGTATTCAGTAAATGGCAGAATCCCTTCTTGCTTGAAGTTTCCGACAGACAGATAGAACTTCGATTTATCAGTTCCACCGGCTAATGAAAGCTGATTGTTATGAATCGGACCATTTTTAAACATCACATCCTGCCAATCATTGTCTGTTTGAGCAAAGGTAGTAGCAGCTCCCTCATAGATAGGCGTATTCATAGCTGCAAAACGACCAGGTACCGGTTGACCAGAAGCAGTCAATAGCGCTGTACCGTATTTGATGTATTCTGCACTATTTAATAAATCAAGTTTTCGCCAGGCTGATTGTGTACCTACGTAAGAATCAAGGCTGATACTCAATTTTCCTGCTTTACCTTTTTTGGTAGTAATTAACACTACTCCATTGGCTGCCCGTGAACCATAAATAGCCGAAGCGCTGGCATCTTTCAGTACTTCAATAGATTCGATATCATTCGGTGAAATGGTATTTAACCCTCCTGCCGGAACCCCATCAATTACATACAAAGGATTAGGATTTAAGCTGATAGACCCTACCCCTCTGATACGAACTGTGGGTTCAGCTCCGGGGCTACTATTATTTACAATTGATACGCCCGGTACACGACCTTGCATGGCTTGGGTAGCACTAATAACAGGTTGTGTGGAAAGTTCTTTATTGGTAATGGATGATACTGCACCCGTAAGAGACGATTTCTTTTGTGTGCCATACCCTACTACAATGATTTCCTCCATCATATCGGCATTTACTTCTAAAGAAACATTAATCTCTTTTTGATTACCTACCTGTATTTCAAGAGACTTATACCCTAAAAAACTAAATACTAAGGTCGACCCATTAGTCGCCGCTATCTCATAGCGCCCGCCGGCATCTGTTATAGTGCCTTTGGTATCGCCTTTAATCACAACATTTACTCCTTGAAATGCCTCGCCATTTTCATTTTTGACCACACCTCTGACCTGCGCCAGCAATGTTCCCATAGAAAATAAAGACAATGAAAAAAACAGCAGCAGCCTTATCGACTTCCGTGATAAACCTCGCTGGATGGTCGTTTTGTAGTTGTTTACCTTCATTTTTAAAAAGTTAAAATAAATTGTAAGAATAGAAACTTTATTATTTTTTTTTGTGTAATTTTGATATGTGTCAATTTAACACAAATAAATATGTGTCAAATGTACACATAATAATATAAAAACAAACTGAATATGATTTTTTTTTTATTCGCTAGTATTATTTTAACAATTGTTTGAGTTGCTCTTGAAATATTTCATTAAAATCACAATCAATTTCTATTATTTACCAATGAGACCGATCTTAACTATCTTAATCTGCCTACTGTTTTTATCCGGCTGCAAAACAGAACCGAACAAACTCTTTGAAAAACTATCAGGTTCTGAAACAGGAGTTGATTTTATCAATAAGCTGGAAGCTAACGAAGACCTGAATGCTTTTACCTTTACCAATTTTTACAATGGAGGAGGTGTGGGGATTGGCGATTTTAACAACGACGGTCTTGATGATGTCTTCTTTACAGGAAATCAGGTTAGTTGTGAGTTATATATGAATAAGGGAGAATTGAGATTTGAAAAAATCACAAAAGCAGCAGGATTAACAACAGACAGATGGTGTAATGGGGTTTCGGCAGTTGATATTAACAATGATGGTTGGGATGATATTTATATTTCGGTTGCGTACCATCCTTCTATGACTGATACTCATAATCTCTTATATATTAATCAGAAAACGCCTGTTCCAACCTTTAAAGAGGCAGCAGCGGCTTATGGACTTGATTATGCCGGATATACTACTCAGGCTGTATTTTTTGATTATGATATTGATGGTGACCTTGATGTCTTTTTATTAAATACTTCGCCGGATACACAGAATCCAAGTTATTTGAGGCCTGCCATTAATGATGGTTCACATCCCTCAACCAGTAAACTCTTTCAAAACTATAGTATAACAGATGGTCATCCTATTTATAAAGATGTATCAAAAGAGGCCGGTATAATTTATGAAGGCTTAGGGCTAGGTGTAGTTGTATCAGACTACAATAATGATAGCTGGCCGGATATCTATTGTTCTAACGATTTTCTTAGCTCAGATGTCCTTTATTTAAATAAGGGCAATGGTACATTTGAAAATATAATCAAAAAAGCTATGCCCCATACTGCCCTATCAGGTATGGGTATAGATGCTGCGGATATTAATCAGGATGGCAAGGTAGATATTTTCCAGTTGGATATGCTACCGGAAGATAATGCCAGGCAGAAGCAAATGCTGGGCAAACCTGATTATGATAAAAAACAAATGAGCATAAACACCCCCTACAACTATGAATTGCAGTATATGAGAAATATGTTGCAAGTCAATCTTGGCAATGAAAATGGTATCCCACAATTCAGTGAAAACGGTCTTTTAGCAGGAATCGCCAAAACAGACTGGAGTTGGTCAACCTTACTTTGTGATTTTGATAATGATAGGCTGAAAGATGTTTTTGTTTCAAATGGTTATAGGAAGAATGTAACGGACCTTGATTTTATCAGCTATTTTCGCAACAAAGATATGTTTGGCTCGGATAAAGCGAGAGCAGAAAATCGTAAGGACCTGATTGAAAAAGTACCAGAAATACCACTGAAAAATTATGCGTATCAAAACAAAGGTAATCTCGCGTTTGAAGATGTATCTGAAAAATGGGGATTAAACGAACTCTCTTATGCTAACGGTGCAGCATATACTGATCTTGATAATGATGGTGATCTGGATTTAATTGTGAACAATGTAGATAGCGAAGCTTCTATTTTCAGAAATTCATCAGAACTACAGAATCAAAACCGTAGCCTAACAATCGATTTTGAAGGAAATATTAATAACAAGTCAGGAATAGGTGCTAGAGTAGAAGCCTGGGTTGGTGATGAACAGCTTTTATTTGAAAACTATCCGGTAAGAGGTTATCTTTCTTCTATGCCTCACCCTATTGTAATAGGATTGGGCAAAAACAAAATCATTGATTCGTTACTCATTACCTGGCCCGATGGTAAAGTTCAGGAAAAATATGCGATTGACAGCAAAATTGGAAAATTAACTGTAAAATATAGGGAGGCTACTCAAAGTAAAAAGCTTATTGATAGGTTCAATAAGCTTTTTCAGGTGAGCAATGGGCTACTTGATTTTGAACATAAGGAATTTAATTATGTAGATTTTAATCAAACGGCCACTCTTCATAAAATGCTTTCGAAGCCAGGTCCGGCTGTTGCTAAAGCAGACATTAATGGTGATGGTATAGAAGACCTGGCTATAGGAGGGTCATTCAGAGGAAGTGAGACACAAATTTTTACTCAGGATAAAACAGGGAAATTTAAAAAGGTTTCGGAAATACCTACGAGCAAAAATATGGAACTCGGTGCTATTCATTTTTTTGATGCGGATAAGGATGGAGATCAGGATTTAATCTTTGCCGGAGGAAGTTGCGAGAGACCATTAAATGTATCAGAAGCTTTTCAACCACAACTATGGCTCAATAGTGGAAAAGGAAATTTTACAAGCACAAAAGATTTCCCTTCCATTCATGTAAGTAGCCATACAATCACAACACTTGATATAGATAATGATAATGACCTGGATATTTTTATAGGTGGGCGAGTTATTCCCAATGAATATCCTAATGAACCCCAAAGCTATATTCTTAGAAATGACGGAGGGAAATTTATAGATGCAACTGCTCAACTCGCTCCATTTCTGAATAAACTCGGGATGGTTTGTGATGCTAAAGCAATTGATATAGATAAAGATGGATATAAGGATTTGGCAATAGTTGGTGAATGGATGCCATTGACTATTCTAAAAAACAATAAGGGTCGGTTGACGCTGTCGCATAAAGAAAAAACAGAGGGTTGGTGGAACGCTGTTGAAGTAGCAGACCTGAATAAAGATGGTTTTGATGATTTGATACTTGGTAACGAAGGACTAAACTCTTTTTATAAAGCAAATGCTGAGCACCCTATAGTTTTATTAGCGAAAGATTTTGATAACAATAACAGAATTGATCCGATAATGGGTCAATATAACAACGGCCAATTAGTTCCGGTTCATCCACGCGAAAACCTGAATCTGCAAATCAATGCTTTTCGCAAAAGGTTTACGAATTTCAAAGACTATTCAGGTGTACTATTTAAGGACTTATTTTCTGAAAACGACAAAAAAGGAGCTATGCAAAAAGATGTTTATGAGCTAAGCAGTTGCGTTGCTATGAATGATGGTAAAGGCAGTTTTCAGCTTGTGCCTCTTCCGTGGCAGGCACAACAATCTCCTGTTTTCTCAATAATACCAGAAGACTATAATCATGATGGAAATATTGATTTATTGCTGGGAGGTAATTTCTTTGCCAACGAAGCCCATCAAGGCAGGCAGGATGCTTCAAGAGGAACTATTTTGCTAGGAAATGGAAAGGGAGGATTTCAACCCATGACTTTTGAACAAAGTGGTCTTAATTTCAGTGGTGACATCCGTACCTGTTTATTTTTTAAAAGCAATGGCATTTTACAGGTTTTTGCTAACTCAGGTAGGGCTCAGTCTTATATACTCAATTTGGACTTTCACAAATGAAACACAAAATCAACGCAGTTTACATAATTGGAAGAAAGTATATTTTCCAATTCCTTAATAAGTTTTAATAAAAGCACCTACCTAATAGTTCAATTGTAAATATAATTATGCGCCATACTTAATAGATACATACAAATTTCTCATGCATTAGCTATATAATAAGCCTCTCATTATAATCATCCAGAATATTAATTGGTAGGCGTTTAAGATATATTTCTGTAGTTTTATACTAGAATGCATTGAACTAATAGCTATAAGAAGAATTTCATGAAGCATCGTGTGGGTTACAATTGAATGAAGACTAACATAATTTGTTAGATTTAAGTCATTATCTCCTACAGAGACAAGTACCTTAAGTTTTATTGTATCTTTTCCTGGCCCATTGAATGTCTTTTTCGCTAAGATCAAACACTAACGCAAAATGGTCGTGCTTATAATGAGTTTGATAAGTCCTATGGGATTAATAAGGAAAATCCGGATGTAGCAAGAGAATTAGCGGATGAATATTTAGAATTAGGGAAGGACAAAAAGCTGTTGAAATTTCATTATAAGCTTTGAGCCTGGAGGAAAAAGACGCATATCTGGTTGGTAATCTCGCATTGGCCTATTTAATCAATAAAGACTTAAATTTGTCAAAAAAAAGCAGTTGATAAGGCAATTGTAGCAGATACATCAGACCTAATACTAAATAATTTAAAAAAATTATCGATGAGGTTATTTCAGGTAAACGTGCACAATCAAAAAAAATTAAGTGATTTAAAATCTTGAATAAGCAAATACTAATTAGCATTTAAGAAAGATTTTGCTCAAAAGTGGAAACAAATAATCACTACTTAATTATCTTACCATCAAAAACAAATCCCAGACATAATCCGTTAAAACCTAAAGACCCAAAATTGATAATTAATCAGAAAGCCATATCATGAAAAAGTTAATCTGTTTATTATTGCTCATTACTCAGATAGCCGCAGGACAAGCGATAGAAAAAGGCGATAAATTAATTAGTAATGATCTGGTACTTATGGCAAGGGGAGCTGATATTGATAGTTCAGGTATTAGAATTGTAGCTGAAGAAGAGACTGATAGCAATCTGGAGGGTTTTGTGAATGTAAAATCGCTTGGCGCAAAAGGGGATGGCAAAACTGATGACAGACTTGCTCTACAAAATGCCATTAATGCCAACGCAAAGTTATATTTCCCGGATGGAGTTTATACTATTGGTAACGAATTGATGGTCACTAAAAAGCTAACCATCAGAGGCGGGAAAAAAGCCAGAATAATTAAAAATTTCAGCTCGCCCAATACAGCTTTATTCAAATGTAAATCTTCTGATATAGACATAGCTAATGTAGAAATAAAAGGTATAAGCACATCAAAATTTGTTCAGAACGAATATGGTATTCATATTTTGGGTACTTCTTCTGATATCCATGATGGCATCAGGATTGTAAATACCCGCATTTCTACGCTTGGCCACGCAGCCATTTGTATTGAATATGGAAAAGACTTCATAGTGAGTGGCAATCGCATCATCGATATTAATTGTACAGGTATAGAAATACTTTCTTCTGAAAAAGGTACAATTAGTAAGAATATAGTCAGAGATATTAATATAGGTTCAGCTGGAAATACTTACGGTATAATTCTAAGCCTCAGATTGTGCGATGTAGACTTACCATCCAGAGATATAGTTGTCAAAAATAATACAGTGGTAAATGTTCCTCTATGGGAGGGGATAGACACCCACGCAGGGCAAGACATTCAAATTATTGGTAATACCATATTGAATTGTGCCTATGGTATCAATGCGAGCCGGTGTAGTGCTACTTCATCGATGGTACCAGAGAATATCACCATTGCCAATAATATCATCCGAAAAGGAACAGTTCAGACGCCCGGTCGTGGAATTGGAAGTGGAGGGTCTTCTAATACCTATGCTAAAAATATCGTTGTCAGTAACAATGAGGTAGATGGCTATGGGATAGACAATAACTCTGAGGGCGCCATCATGTTTTATTCGACTAAAAAATTGAAGATAAATGCCAATACTATTACGAATAGCACAGCGTCTGGTATTAATATCCAAAACCGGAATGAAGATTACGTAATCACAAAAAATACGATTAAAAAATTAAACAGAGGCTCTACAAACGCTGCTGGAATCATTATCAGAAATGCTGGACAATCGGGCACCGTGCAGGATAATTATGTAGATGCTAATAAAGAATACAGCATGATGGTTTATGGAAAGGGATCGAATTATTTCAAGAACAATACTTTCCTTTCGAATAGAGGCAAATACATTGGCGCTGAATATGTAAAAGGTCTTGAATTGGTAGAAACCACGACTAATGATTTACCTCCAATTGAAAGTAATTCCAAAGCCACCTTTACGATAAATGTTAATTCTGCACGACCTGGAGATAATGTTGATGTTTCTACTAAAGCAAATATCGGCAGTGTATCCATAACTGGTGAAGTCTCTGCAACGAATATTGTAACAATTACTATACAGAATAATTCAGGCAAGAAAGTTGACCCTCCGCTTTGTTCCTATTCCGTAAAAGTTACCAAACAATAACTGAGGTTGGGAGACTCTCCTATTCTATCTCAAAATAATCAAATTCTCCTCTGTTGCTTCTGGCAGAAACGGTTTTGTCGCAACTCTCCCATACGAAATAATCACCTTTTAGCTGAAATTTCCCTTCCGCTGACATCAAATCTTCTCCCATATAAATAGGTTTGGCTGGCAAGGCATTATAGAAACCATCACCTTCAATACTATAGTAATTTCCATCTGATAACTGAACAAGCACGAAGAATACGGTTTTATCTCTATTCTGGTATTGGCCTATGCGCAAAGGGGCATTCCGGACATGCATATTGGGTTTATCGCAAGGCTTACTTAAAACCAGTTGCATCAAAGCAGGTTGGGTAGTAATGGCATTAACAATAATGGCCCGATAGGCAAATTCCAGGCTCTTTAGTTCATAGTAGTCTTCTTTAATAGGCTTGAAAATCTTCTGGTAGGTTTCCTGCTCTCTCTTATTGGTGGTTACATATTTGGCATATACATAGCCTATATCATCAAGATTGAACAGGTAACTTACAAACGGAAAATCGCTCATTATTACCTTATAGAATGCCCCCTGTTTTTCATTCGAATAGAGTTTCAGCTCAGCAAAAGTCAAAGTTTCTTTATTGTCTCTACCTTTCGCCTTACCAAACAGATTCATGCTACCCAAAACTTTAGCATTTTTATCAGAAGAGGTTCTAACCAGTAACTCGTCAGTCAATACATAAACAAATCCCAACTTCTGATACGCTATAAATTTATAGACAGTATAGATAGACGCAAATATTATAAAGACAACTATACCAATGCGCCAGTAATTATATTTATAGCGGGGCTTTATTGCAGTCGACTCTCTGCTTACCGGAGTCTTAGGGGGAATATTTGCAGGCGCAGGATTAACAGGAATTGGATTTATTGTTGGTTTTTCCGTTACTGCCGGGGTAATCATTTTGACAGACAAAGGGGTCTCTCTTACAGGCGATATCTGTTCTACAGGTTTAGTTTCCAGCTCAGACTCAGGACTTGCTTCAACCGGAATAGTAACAGGTAGCTGAACAGGAGTTAACTCTTCTTGTGTATCAGGTACAATAACAGGTAATTCTTCGGCTTCTACCTCAATTATTTCCGGATTTTCTTTGATTGGATTGATAGAGTTCAGAAAACTTCTTTCCTCATACGCCCCATTCAACTCAAATTTCTGATATAATAGTTGCAGATATTGATTGATCTGTTGGTCGTTAAGCAATCTCAACTTATCCAGTTTTTCCTGAGGTAAAACCAGTTTATGGTATCGTGTGCCTAAAAAATTCAGATATTCAATAAAATGCTTGTGCTCAATCTTAGTCATAAAACATACTTATTTATTATATGCTAATTCTGATAATTTATAAACAACGTCAGTAGGTACAAAAACGTATTTTTGCTGCTTGATGCTTTCGGTTTTGAAAGTAGCTTCTATCCTACTTCCTATGCGCTTGATTGAAAAACGCTCATCTTTTGTTTCCAACAAGCGAGGGTTATCGTTATAGAAATTACTAATTTCGTTACCCTGATTCTGTATTTTTACCACATAATTTTCCGAATCGTTTGCTGATACAGTTGCATCATTACCATATACCTGTCGGATAATATTAGTAAGGCTATCGACCTGAATACTTACAATATTCCTATCAGATAACTCTTCTGCAACATCTACTTTTTCCACTTCAAAAGCTTTGGGCTTGCTCAAGGAAACCCATAACATAATGCCCGCTACCAAAGCTATAAGTCCGAGAAAAACATAGATTTTTGAGGTATTTTTCATTCTTTCATATAGTTTTTAAACGACTCCGACGCTAAAATCTGGTCGATAATGATTCTATAAGCAGCCCATTCCTGATTATTGGCTTCGTTAGCTGTAAAATAAATGGCATAGAATTTATTCTGCTTCAAAGGCACTTCCATCAGGTTATTTTTAGAAATCACTAAGGCCAATCGTTTGGAGTCATTCTGCTCTCCTTCCTTAATAGTTCCTGTTTTTCCATAGAAGAAATAGCCTTTATAAACATTGCTCCCTCCAAATAAGATTGCAGCCGTGCCATTCACCATAACCTGCTCCATGCCCTTAATAACATTATCCCGCAAGAAATCATTAAAACCGGCTTTCCAGGTTGTACTATCCACTTTCCAGTTAGATTGTTGCGTGTTCCGTTCAGTCAGATATAACTGATAATCTTTGTTCTGACTGAATAACTTGCCATACATTTCAGTCATTTTTAATGGGGTAATGCTATAAGGCGTACCACCAAGGGTCGGGTTTTTCAAGCCATTAAAGAAGTTCGTAAGTTTATTAGCATGCTTACGTTCGGCCTGAATAAAAAACGATTGTTCCGGAAAACTCCACAAAAAGCCCCCTAATTGCTGTTTATACAATGTCTGATACACCATCGTATCGGCATAGTCTACCCTACTCCTGTCTTTGATATTAAAGTCGGTTTTATCTACATCTTCTACTATCAACCCTAAATTTTTATCTAAACCTTCTGCTAATAAAGATTTTTCATTGCCAAAGTAAGTGCTTTCATCACGTGAGCTTCTTGGCCAGGCTTTGTCTTTTAATGATTTCAATCGATAAGGTACTCCTCCAACCTCCAGGGCAGGGAACTGATTATCAGGGTCATTCAATTGCCTTGAAAGTACATTTTGTATGCGATAGGTTTCATTCTGTTTGAAATCATTGCGCGTATAAGAGCCTAAAAACATTAAGGCAGAATGATAGAAGTTGCTCGACTGACGCAGGTATTCTACGGCATCTATATTACCGAAATGTTCGCCATGTTCATCTATCCAGCCTTTCTTTTCAGGCAGTTTATAACCTGCATACTGTCCTACAGATTCTTTTTTATTGCCAGGTTTTAATTCAAACTGGTCAGATGCCTGTAAAATCAAATTCTCCCAACCTGCATTCAATCTTGAAGCTAAAGAAGCAAAAACTAAGGGTTTGATTGATGAACCTGGCCCATAAGCCAAATGCAATAGGTTTGTATTACCCCATTGATCTCTTTCATTTTTATTATTGCTGAAAAAGAAATAGCGCTGGTTCATCTGATCAATAGCCAGTCCATTATTAGGGTCAATCATGGTGCGATTTTTCACAAAATCCTGCATCAGACGTATCTTCCCGTCTCCATCGGCTGCTATTACGGCAAATTTGAAGTTAGGCGTTTTATTAAACTTATTGCTGAATGCCCTTACAATGGTATCCCCTACTTCTTTATTCAGTTTATAATCTAAGGTAATACTGGCATCTTTATGCAAAAGGGTATCAGCAGTATACGCTGTTTTCAGGGCATGTGCATAATGATACGCCCAGAATAATTTATCAGCCATTGGGTACACCATACGTTGCTTGCCATTCACCCAATAGCTTGCCATAAAGGCATGGTTATTATCTTTGGCATACGACACCAGAAAATGACTTTTGCCCTCACCTACTTTAGCTATCTCATCCAGACTCAGTTTATTCACAAAACCACTCACCTTCTGATTGAGTATTTCTTCTTTCTGGCTTGAAACAATATCAATCGTAGCAGGTGTCCGTTTTACTGTATTTTCAAGATTCATCAATACCAGAGGTTCTGATACATTGGCAAACCAGGTATTGGGTAAAACAGCGACTTTCAGCGTACCACCTTGTGAGCCTGCAAAATAAGGTAACTCCCGACCCGTGACAGGTTGGTTATAAATTCTTAAAACAGGATATTGCAAAGAATCCAGACTTTCCTGATATAGATTTCCTTTCCAGGTGATACGGTCTTCATAAGGTGGTAATTCCAGATAAAGATGCTTATTATAAACCGACTGATAGCGGTCATCATCAAATCTTAGATAAATCGGACTATCCTGTTTGAAAGCTGTAGCGGGATTGGTCTTTAGAATATCTAAAATACTTTGGGAATACTTGTCTGACTGGTCGTAAAGTTCCTTATAATCTTTCGAGTTTATAAGAATACTCAAAATTTTAGACAAATCCTGTGGGATTATACTTGTTTGGTTAAATGCGGCTCTATTATCGATTTTTAGGGTATCCTGTATATTATTCAGAAGCCCATTCAGTTTATCATTAATCGTTTCTTCAGTCTTATTTAAAGAAATCTGAAAATTGGTTTCCTGCAGATTATTAGACCGTCCACTCAATAAGAGAAAGATAATAATAATGACAAAAAAGATTCCCATTCTTGAAAAATCAAAGGTTGGTGAAATGGTCTTAATTTTTCTTTCGACGGGTTGATTGAGTAATGGAATAAAGAATAAAGTAAGCGGCAATAATAGACTCAGCTTACTTGTCAGACTCAAAAACGGAAAATCCTGTCCGAAAAACACAAAACGATTGGTTGAAGCTAGCCAGACAAAAAAGCCTAAAGTGAAAACCAGAATCAGCGCGACGCTTCCATTATAAGAATTTGGTGCAAAACGCACTTCTCCATTTCTATCTTTCTGATATAGCTGATAGGCTATCAGATAAAAAATCATAGGCATAGCCAACACAACCAGTATCCATACAATTATCCAGTTACCAAACTCTGCAATGATATAACGAGGTACAACTACATCACGGGTTTGGGTAGAATAATTGACTCCCCTATTGAAATGCGGCTTGAAATCTATGCGTTTCGATTCATTGCGAGTCTTGTTGAGGTAACTATTAATAAACCACTGTCCCTCAGCGGTCTCTACAATTTTACGTTCTCTGAATGAATCATAATCATTTTCCCTTATCAATTCATCTACAGGTTGATAGATTAGAGAAGCACGATGTACCACGTTTTTCAATTGGTCTTCAACAAAAGAATCGATGTATGTTCTGGTAAATGGAATCAATAATAAAGCTATCATTACTACCCCGCCTATCAGAAATCTGTTTTTATATTGAATCTGTGCGAGGTAGGCATATGATACTACCAAAACAATAGCAATTATGAGTACTATATCTCTGTAAATCAGGATTTTATGAAATAGTGGCTTATAGCCTATAAACAAGACATAAATGATGAATGAAATGATGCCGTAGATCCAATAATTATTGGGTTTCCAGAACATCGCAAAACGGCTGCCTGCTTTAGCATGATAAGGTTTTCGTAAGAAATTGGTAAAGACATTCTTCAAAAGCAGGAACAATAGGAACAATACCGCAAAACCTCTGTCAAAAATAGCGAAGAATGCAAAGGTAGAAAGGGTCAGGTAAAACTCATTATTGGCAGTCAGGTAATAATAAAACTGATGCAGGTAATTGAGGAATTTCGAACGAAACTTGCTAGCACCAAAAGCTTGTTCCTGATGCTGCTGATTGGCTTTTGCAGAAAAGAACAGATACGATAATAAAGGGATAAATACGCCTGCAATACGAGTAATCAGGTCATATCCTGTAAGCATCAAAAGCGCACCACAGGCAATTAAAACCTCAGAATGATAATAGAGATATTTTTGCTGCGAATACTGAACCTTAGCCAATAGACGACTGAATGTATCTTTCTGAAAACGATAGATATTCAGCAGAACGATGAATACAGCCGGTAGTATAAAAGTCAATGGCAACGCCATTATAAAATTAATCAATGAGAAATCGAAACGGATAAGGGTTGTTTCTAATTCATATTTATTAATGTTTTCGAGTGGAGGAAAGGTCGCTACCCGCCAAAGCAAAATGAAACGATAGGCAAGCAGTGCATAAACTACCGCATAAATAACTACTTCAATACGCTCTAGTCCATGATTGGCATTGAATAAGAGTGTAAAAACAAATAGTAAAAACAAGATTGATAGATAAAGCAGATTGCTAGAGAAAGCAAAGCCATTATCGGCAAAATCACGGATTTGGAAAAGCCAATCATACTCGGCATTCTGTGAATGAAGAGAGAAATTTTTGCCAAAAGTTTCGCTTTGCTGGTCGTTTTTAAAATTGTCTGTTACTTCTCCTGAAAAAGTTACACCCGTCGGATTCAAAGTATAAATCATCGTACCCGAAAATACATTCGAGCGTGAATTGCGTAAATCTTCATGAAACAGAAAACCTTCTTTTAATGAGGAGTTAAGTAATTGAGTATAATGATTATTAAGGAAGCGGATTTGTTTTGTACCTATTTCTGCACCATCCTTTTGCGACGACAGATTAAAATACTGCGGAAAATCAAAATTCAGTACAGCTGTTTTGGAGCATTTCGGATATAAGTTTTTATCCAAACTACTGAAAAAGTATTGCTTTCGTGAATTATAAAATCCAACAAAAAACTTATCTCCGGCATTAATACTGGCAGTCTTTTGTAATTCAGGAAGCTGACGATGTCCGTCAATACTTAAAACGAATCGATTCTTGAAAAAATCATTCGTCGGGAAGATAGTAATATTCTTTTCTTTACCTACTGAGTGCGGATTGGCTAAAAGATATATTTCGCCGGTTGTTTGCAAAATACGCTCAACCACCTGTTTCGATTGCGCTTTATTGGAAACAAAATTATCGTTTTCAATAAGCAATGAATAAAAGCTTTTGCCTTTGACAATCGGCAAATCTTTTACCTGAATTTCATCTTCATATGTACCTGGAATATTTAATTGTCGTAAAATACTCTTTGCACTACATTTAATACTGATATGATAGACTTTACGTAGTTTCTTTTTAAACAAAAAGCCTTCGTCTTTGGTCTCAATACTTTTGCAGGAAAGGCTGATGCTATCATTACTGATGGCGAAACTGTTTTTTACAGACGTTGGAAAAATAGTATTGATAGGTCTGAAATCTTCTTCACTATTTGCACGACTAAAAACAGGCTCAAAGTATCTGTCGAAACTCAAAACAAAACGTCCTTCGCTATTTTTTCTGGCTTTAAAGATTCCGCTTTCATTACTCCATAATCCATTGGCATTGGCTTGTTTTTCATTGGTTGAAAGTACCAGAGCCTGATTAAAAGCTACACCTGTATTGCTTAGCGCATGATGGTCGGCATTGTTGAAATATGGCCTGGCTTCATCCGGTTGTTGAAACTTTTTCAGTACAAATACTGAAATCAGATAGATGATTGTCAATAAGCTGATACCTAATAAAGTAGTAGTGAATCGATATGCCTGCAGGCGTTTAACGTTGAGCGCTGCAGTTTCAAGCTTTGGGAATTTTTTTCTAAAACCATCGCCATCAATGTTTTTTTCAGCAATAATAACCCCTAGAAAACATAGCGAACAAAACACAATAACACTACAAAAAAACAGCGAAAACAGATTGACGAAGAAATACAAAGCCACTACCAGACCAATGCCCAGTAGCAGAAATATCAATGATTTTATCTTAGGCATTCGACTTGTCGTTTTTTATGATATAACCGTTGATATTTACTTTTTCCAGTGCTGATACCTGGTATTCTTTCAGTAGCTCGATTATATGCAATACCAGTTTGTTATCCGTATTGGTTACATTCGCCGAAAAATCTACTTTCTTTAATTGGCTTGAAACAAACGCAGGATTCAGCAATTGTTGCATATTCATTTTATCGTATTCAACTCCCTCTTTATTCTTCAATTTCACAAAACTCATAAAATGAAAAGCTAACGGAATCAGATTGCCAATTAATTTCTCCTGCGTTTCCGCATCGGCCGGATATGGCGTATCATCTTTAAAATGACGCACAAATGGCTTGATATATGCCTCTGAAATCAGTCTAAAGTATTGTCTTTCTTCCTCGCTTTCAGCATTTTGCTGTGCCTGGTAGCTCTGGTAATTTTGTTTTACACTTTCCAGTTCAGCACTGAGTTTACCGTAGTCTTTACTAAGGCTTATCTGGTCATAGTAGCGTTGACAAAGTATATCTATTACCTCAGCATCACTTATATCTTTGTTTTGTCTTTCTTCAATCAGTTCAGCCTTAAAGCGTTTAATTTTGTCTTTTACCAGTTTGGTTTCACTGGCAGGTTTTTTAGATTTTTCCATAGCATATAAAATGATTAGAACAAGCACACTAACAGCTAATACTCCTACAAGAATCCAGGCCAATTGATTGGTTTCAAGTGTAGCTGGTTCAACAGCAGGTAATTGTGGAGTAATAATAATCGTCAACTGGTGTTTGGGCAAATGAAAAACACGATTAACCAGATGATTGAACACAATACCTCCATAATGAGGATCGGCCAGATAATACTTTTGTTTCAAATCAGATTCCTGACAACCCAAAAGACTGTAAATCCGGCTGAGTGCATTCTGACTTGAATCCTGCATCGTAAAGATAGTATCACTCGCCACCACTCTGCTATTCAGCACAATACCTATACTATCATCTTTAGTCGAAATCTTCAAAGTACCATTTTGTAGCTTACCCTGGGTCTGGTTTAGTTTTACTTCAAAAAAAGCTATTCGGGGTACAAAGTCAGCCTCGGCACTGATAATTTTAAGTGTATCAGCCTCAGCACGACAAAATAAGGGAACAATAGACAATATGATTATAACAATGTTTTTTAACATCTGTATATGCGGTTTCGGTTTTATGTACAGAAAAATCAATCCGGTAAAAGGCTCATCAGATCTGCCAGTTCTTTGTCTTCTTCAATCGACTCAGGCACATCCTGCTTCAAAGCCTGAATATAATCGGTATCTATCTTGGCTGGGAATAAAGACGGTATCAGGTATTGTAGCGTAACATTATCAATAGCTGAGTTCTGGATCAGGTTTGAGTACCCGATAACCTTATTGTCTTTACTGATATTCCGGGCATAGAAACCGTCTTTTGTAAATATCAGATCCACTGATTCTACCCACTTGGTATCATAAAAAATATTGTCGGCAACGGTATAAAGGGTATTACCAATCAGGAATTTCAAAGAGTCGAGGTTATCTATACGATAACTATTTTTGGTTTCATCATAGTTATCCTGCATATTGGCCAATCTCAAGATGAAATCAAAAAATCTTGGAAACTTCGGTTTACTTGTATCATTAACCGGAGCCTGTTTTTTGGTAGAAATATGAATCGGGAAACCAACTAATTCCGGGTGTATGACATAACCACTAGTAAAAATACCATCCAGACAGATAGCCTTCAACTGGCTTGCTTCATCCGGCATTTTAATCAGATTCGGAGCGAAATTTAATTCAGTTGTTAGTCGTCCTTTTAGCTTCTCTAATAAAGGTTTGAATAAAAATCCTCTACCTGTTAACAAAATACCATCACAGTCAATTGATTTGTCGATATTATTGATAACGCCTTTGATGTTTTCTACAATATTAGAGGTGATAGCCTCGCATGCATTTTCAATGTAGCCACCCCAATCGTAAAAACCATCGACTTTCTGTAAAAGTAAGGCAAGATTGTGTACCGTAGCTGTAATTTCACTATTGGCAAGGCTTTTCAGTGTAGTGTCACCGCTTTGGGCATTATTCCAGTTGTTTTCTACAGTGCGTTGAGCGATATTCGATTTATTACTATACTGAAACTTCAAGGCTTCCAGTTTCTCAAAAATCGTATTCATTTGTGCTTTTTCAGCCTTTTCTATGGTCTCGAAAAACGCTTTGGTAGCAGCAGGATTTGACGCATTTTTGATCACAAAATCTATCATTGCCTCAAAGAAAGCATAGCTTATGAGATTACCTGCGCCTGCAAAACCATTGCGGTACAATGACTTGATTTTCTTAGCATTATTACTACTCGTCTGGATAATTGAAAAGTCGGTAGTACCCTTACCGCAGTCGATAATGATATAATATTTATTCGGATTGATATGGTGCATTCCCTGGTCAAAATAGCCCAGAAACGCAGCATCACTCTCTGAAACAGTTACTACCTCCCAGGCTCTTATCTTGCTCTCATAGGCAGCCGTGTGTTGCAACTTACTGAAAATATCGTTAATTACTGTTTTTGTATTAGCTACTTCATGCGTACTATAAATATTGGGTACCAGAATAGTGAAACGGATATAATTATTCTGGCACTCGTCGTCTAATACATTTTGCAAGGTTGCCTCAATAAATGATTTGAGAATGGTTGAATAAGCCTGATTTTTCAGATCATCCATGCTAAGCGAACGAACTCTCTCACCCTGAACAGACTGAAAATCCATAAAGCGAAGAATCTCTCCATGCTTATGTGCCAGTTTCAGATTAGAGAGTTGATGAAATTGATTGGTAAGGCTACTGTTTAATTCGTTTTTCTGTACCAGATATTTCAACTCATCATCATTCTTAATAAATTTATCCTTCAGACTGAAATCAGATAGTCTCTTTTTGAGAAAGAAGATAGACTTGATGAAATCAGTATTTGGCTCATGCTGAATAAAATCCTGATTGCTTTCGGTCATACCTTTGAAATCTTTTACCATTTCAAACAGGTTTTTCGACTTCGTTTTTTTATGATAATGATGCCCAACCGACTGATAACCACTCACTTTCAATTGAGAAGATTCTGAGCCAAAATCAAGACCGAAATGATGGAAACAACTGGCATGAGCCAGATAAAAATGTAATTCGCTCTGATAAGTTTTAGCATTCGCTTCAAATATAAACTGACATCTGATAAAATCTTCTTTGAGCGGTTCATCCGGCAGATGGTCAACATAAGATCCATCAATTTTAAATTCAGAAGTGCTGTCTAGACAGGTATATTTGATCTGCCCCAACACAAAAGAGCTCTGCTGTTGTGCCGCTACATTTTTTGGTTTGGGCTGAGTTCTTGACGGATTTTTCCAATCGATTTCTTCTTCAGAATTTTCTTCTATCGCTGTCGAATTAGCAGAGGTTGACAGTCTGATGCTTAGAATTTGACTAGATTCATCAAAAGAAGCGGAAAAATGGATATGGTGAAGCGAGATGTCGCTGGCATTGCTGATGAGTGCCTGCATAGACTTGCTTTTATCGATAGCTAAAATCGTAAAAGGGTTATCCATTAACGGCAATTCTATCACAAAAGACTCGTGTTCCTGTGAGGCTTTGCTTTTTAAATCGAGATAATTAGTTCGTCTTCTGTTAATTATCAGCGGAAGGATATATTTCATACAAAAGGGGTTATGACAGTCTGATTAGTAAACAAAGTAGATATCCGCTATAGGCAATTGAATTAAATAGAGTCGAACTCTAATAGTTTTTCATAATGATGGTTCAAATATAAAAGAATAAGCAAAGGCAGCCAATTTATTGGGATAGGTTTTAATACGTTTTATTTCATAATGCTGTAATTACAAGCAATAACGAAATAGTAGGAGGATATTATAAAACTTATCAACGAAATATTTTTAATGGAGTTTTCACGTGTTTAAGCGGTAAAAGGCACAAAAAACAATTCTTAGTTTAGCACACTTTGGATTGAAATTTGCTGTAAAATATTGAGTAAGTGGACCCAAAATAAGCAGATTGTGCCTATGCCAAGGCCTTTAATCTGTTCTTACAATCAATTAAACCTTTATTTACAGACAAATTCTTCTGACTTATGTACAGTAAGCCACTTAAAACTTTTCTATTAACTAAAAATAACTTTTGCTTGAAAACCATTATCCAACCACCAAACCGATCGTCTACTGACCTACACGATGATCTTCTGAGAGAGATAAATCGGGTCAAAGAGTTGTTAGACCTCTACCATTCACTACCTAATAATGTAGGTATTATTAGTGCACAAAGATTAAAAATTCATCTGGCTCATGCCGAAAAGGCCCTGAGGGACAATGATATCATTCAAATGTTACAGATGTACGGAATTTTGAAAGAGTGCCAATAATCATTTGCTTTTTTTTGAAGAAACTTTAGAATAATTGAAAGAATAAGGCATTATTCCAGAAGAATATACCCCTCAAAAACTATACCTATACCGTTCAATATGGGAAGTATTGTCTTGCATCAGGAAATGTTTATTGATGATATGGCAACCAATATGACTTTAACCTTTCGTAATGAATTACAAGGCACAATAGTTGATTGGGTTGCTTTGGAACGATTGTTTTTGGAAAGGGGGTTGATTTGACCCCTAGCCCTACGCGGGTCGCCCTAATCCCTTTCCGCTTCGGCAGTCCGACCCAACAATGGGGAAAGAGACTTTTTACCCTCCCCATTGTTGGGGAGGGTTGGACGGTCACCCGCTGGCGTGGGGTTCTTTTAAATTAACCCCTCATATCTCTCATTAATTATATTCAAATGCCAACGTTGATGCCCAACTGTAATGAAACCGATAGCCAATACCGAATAGGTGCCTTTGAAAGACAATCCGGTTTTCAACAGCATTTCGTCCGTAAAAGAATTGTATAAGGCTATAATAGAGACACGGACAATTTTCAATTCATCTATAAGGGCTTCTAGTGTACGCTGATTGGCATTGGTGTTTCTTCCGTATTCTTCTTCATCAAATGAGGGCATTCGGGCAGCCTCACCTCTGGCAAAACATAAGGCACGATACCCAAAAATGCGTTCGGTGTCTATCATATGTTGCAAAATATCTTTAATAGTCCATTTGCCGGGGGCATATACTTTGTCGCCTATGGCTTTCCAGCGTTCTAAAGGTAAATTAGTCAGTTCTTCTGCGCTGATGGTCAGAGCTTCTTTGAGGTCAACATCGTCTGCGAGATTGATATATCTATCGAAATACTCCGGCATTGGATTAATGTCTGATTTTTTCATTGGTTTGATTATTAATTTCAATTAAATGAGTTTATCAATATAAAGTAGCTTTTTCATAATTCGTATAGTTCTCAGTCAACTGTAGCCTACATTTGCTTCAATAGCCGTATAATCTGTCTTTCACTTTTCAATCCGCATTGTCTGGCAATCTGGCTTCGGGTTATATCCGGTTTTTTAATCAATGCTTTTATCTTCTCCTTTCTAATCAAAGTGGTAAAGTCATTGACCGAAATGCCCGTTTCTTTTTTGAATACTCTCGTAAAATTTCTTGTGCTCATGCAGGCAATATCAGCTAAATCGGGCAAAGAAGATTTCTCATGAATATTTTCCTGTAACCAGTCCTGAACCTTATGTATGCCCGAGTGAATATGATTGCGATATTGCAGGAAAATACTCTGCTGAGCATGGTTACCCTGCCGACGCATGTATATTACCAGTTCACGAGCTACCTTATACGCAAAAAACTCATCTTCTAATTGGCTGAGAATATGCAAGGCCAAATCAATACCAGAAGTTACTCCCGCACTGGTTAATATATGCCCGTCTTCTATAAAAAGAATATTCTCAATCACTTCTGTTTTCGGAAAAAGCATTTGCAATTGCGCAGTTCTTTTCCAATGCGTTGTGCATTTCCGGCCATCTAATAATCCGGCTATGGCTAAAACAAATGCACCGGTACAAACTGAGCATAAAATCACTTTCTGGCTATAAGCCATTTTGAGCCATTCGAATACTTCTTTCTTCGAGCTAAATTCTTCTGATAAGAGATATGGGGTTTCAGCACCTGGTATAATCAGGTAATCACCTGGATTGAAAGTAATTTCCTGTAAATCTTTTACTTTACCAATAGGTAGTAAAGTAGAGGTTTTAATGGAGTTTTCGAACGAACAATACTCAATTTCAAGATCAGAACCATAGCATCTGGCCTCATAAAATACCTGATCTGCCCCAGCTAAATCGAGCAACTGGATTTCGGGTAATATGAGAAAAACGATTTTTGTAGCCATTCATAATTCTTTTTCAGCTACAAAATTAGAAGAATAATCAGAATAGAAACAGACAAGATACTGACATTTTGAGCCAACAAATTATCTTACCGATTGATTTATCACCTCATAAAATGTCTGCCGATAACTATCTGAAATCGGTATAAGTGTATTACTGATGCGGATTCGGTCTTTTTCTATTGAATCTATTTTATCTATAGACACCATATAAGACTTATGCACCCGACAAACAAGGTTTGATGGAATCTCCTGCTCAAAATCAGTAAACGTCTGTAAGGTCATTATCTTTTTATTGATGGTATGGATACGCCTGTAATCGCCTTTGCCTTCAATAAAAAGCATTTCGTCAAAGAGTATTTTTTCTAACCTGTATTCGGTTTTGACGAAGATAAATTTTTTGGGTTGAGTAATTTCAGTTTTACTATAAAATTCTTGTACCCTATCCACTGCCTGCACAAATCGCTCGAATGTAAAAGGTTTTAACAGATAATCGGTCACTCTTAAATCAAAGCCTTTAATGGCATATTCATGGTAGGCCGTTGTGAAGATTACCTGACTCTTGATATGGGCGGTTTCTAATAATCTGATGCCCGAAAAATCTCCCAGATTTATATCCAGAAATAGTAAATCAACCGATTGAGTTTTCAGGAAAACCAGTGCATCAATAGCATTATCAAATGTAGCCAACAGGTTCAGAAAGGGCAGTTTCTGTACGTAATTGTGTAAGCGTTCGGCTGCTAAAGGTTCGTCTTCTACAATGATACAACTAATTTTCATGAATATTGATGGCTAACTTTACGCTATAAATATCTGCGTTTTTACTGATTAATAATGCATGGTTCAGAGGATAAAGCAGTTTTAGCCGTCTTTTTATGAGTTCATTTCCCAAGCCGCCAAATTCCTGCTCCAGTTCTGATTTTGAATATTTATTCTCACATTCAAATATCAACTGTTTTTTATCAACAGCTACGTCTATCCTGATAACATTTTCATTTTTCCTATTATCGGCATGTTTAAAAGCATTTTCAATAAAAGGCAATAAAATCATGGGAGAAATCAGCACATTTCCAGTATTGCCTATTATTTTAAAATCAACAAAATTCGGATTGGCTGTTCTTATTTTCTGCAGGTCGATATACTTTTCAATATAAGCTAATTCTTTGGCAAGAGGTATTTTTTCATTTTTTGTTTCATAGAGCATAAAGCGCATAATATCTGATAACTTATTAAGGTATAAGGATGCCTTTTCGGCATTTTTGGTAATCAGCACATCGATATTATTCAAAGTATTAAACAAAAAATGCGGGCTAATCTGCGATTTTATCAGAGCCAGTTCCATCTCAAAATTCTTGCGCATCAGTTCTTCTTTCCACTTTAATTCAGCATACCACCTGATAAACCCTCTGGTCAATAAACCCATTCCACCATTTAATATAGCTATGATGGCTATTATTGTCAGAAGGGCAACAACGGTATAAAGATTTTCGCCATATATCCCCGGACCAATGCCAAAATAATGCATAATAGATAAAATAGCTCCACTGAATAAGCTGATAAAAACACAAGTCAGAATGCCAGACAAAAATAAAAGTGGAATATTTCGGCGAATCAGGAATTTATCAAAAAGCAGGTAATAAAAGCCATAAAAACCTATTACACCCGGCACTATAGCAAAAAATGAAAAGAAAAGTTCAAAGCGGTAATCATAAAAAATTGGTTTCGTCTGCAATCCTGCCCCAATTTGTAGGCATAACATAATAATGAACAGCAGAAACAGGTATAATAACCAGTATCCTATGTGCAACGAAACGACAACCCCTTTTTTCATTTGCTATTACCCCTTTTCTTTTTTGTTAAAATACAGAAAATAACCCAACAAAGCGCTACCCACAAAATAACCTACTGCCCAATAATGAAAATTAACTCCGGCGGGTACCATCTTCGGTTGTTTTGCAGAAAAGAAATTATACATGCAATAGGTATACGGAATGGTATAACCGTATTTCCATTGCACGGCAATTAACGATGCTATCAGCAACCCAATCCCAAAGCTTAAAGGCACTAAAAAGTTCTTGAATTGCAAACTCACCAGATATTGAATAGCTACAATGGGCAAACAATCGACAAAGAATAAGGCAGCGGTTTTCAGTATAGACGAAAACGGTACAGTACGTTGATAGAAGTCAGAAGCGCCATGCAAGATGGCAGGTATCAAAGCTGATAGGTATATACCAATATGGAAAAGCAGGAAGAATTGCAAGAGCATGACAATAATCACGGCAAATTTGCTCCAATAGATTACCGATAAACTCTGTGGAGTTGTGTTAAGCTGTTTCCATGTATTATTTCTGAATTCAAGTTGCGTGATCAAACTTGTAGCTAAGGCCAATCCTAATGGCAGGAGTAGAATTGCCATAAATTGCCAGCTACGGCTTATGAGTACCTCCCAGAACATTGGGCTTTTAGTTTCGGCCAGAAAATCGGCAGAATAAATAATACCTCTTGTCAGGAAGATTAATGGAATAAAAAAACTTCCGACAAATACCAACCAGAAGGCCAGTGTCCCTTTCTTCTTTAGCCATTCACTCTGAAAACTATGTATAAAGCTAATCATAATCAATTGTTGGTTAAATTCATAAAAATACTTTCAAGATCATTTTCTACTGCTCTTATACCATAAACCTCAATGTTATTGGCAACCAAAGTCTGGTTGAGTTGAGCAATACCCTGTTTCGATAATTGAGATACTACAATGCGCTCCTTCTCAATTTGTGCCTCAATTTTTTGTTGGTGAATCAATTGGAGTGCAGTTGCATTATCGTTGGTATCGAAATAGATAGTAGAAGCCTGATGCTGGCGTTTCAATAAATCAACCAAAGAGCTTTCAAATAGCATTTTACCTTTGTTAATGATACCTACATCGGTTACTAATTTTTCTATTTCACCCAATAAATGGCTTGAAATAATAATGGTGATGCCATGTTGTTGATTCAATTGCTTTAATAATTCCCTGATTTCTACAATACCACCTGGGTCAAGTCCATTGGTAGGCTCATCTAAAATTAATAGTGAAGGACTATGCAACAAGGCTATAGCAATACCCAATCGCTGTTTCATACCCAACGAAAACTGACTGGCTTTTTTATTCTTCGTATGAGCTAAGCCTACTAACGCTAATACTTCGCCAATACGGCTGTCGGGCGATTGATAAATCTTTTGCCATACTTTCAGGTTATTTACAGCTGTCAGATGCCCATAGAGTGAGGGGCTTTCAATAAGAGAACCGATTTTACTCAAAATTTCAATACGACTACTGTCGAAAGGCTTGCCGAAAATTTCAATTTCACCTTTCTGTTTCTTTAGCAGTCCTAAAATAAGGCGAAGGGTAGTGGTTTTCCCGGCACCGTTCGGACCAAGAAAACCATAAATACTTCCCTCTGGCACATTAAGATTGATATTGTCTAATACATATTCCTGATTAGAAAACTGGTGTGATACATTTCGTACCTGGATAGTGGTCATAATAGCTTTTTCATTTTATTTCAAAAGTACTCACAGACGATAAGTGAGAGAATTATTTTAGGTCAATAGGTCTAATTCGTCTGTTAAATGGGTGATTTATGGGGTGAAAGTCTCTTGTGGAAAAGTATTGCTTTAAATTTCTATAAAATTCAAAAACCGATTACAACCATTTCAGGAATAATAGCATCTACTTATTACCGTGCTACTGTTATTGTAACACACCCCTTTTGAAAAAGCAATTACTCATGAAAAAGTACCAAAGAAACTTTCTTATTATCCTGACTGTTCTGTTAGGACTCGCTTTGCCTTTAATTAATAAAGAACAAAAATCACTTCACACTGACAAGGTGTTAAACAGGTTTGATAATGAAACCCTTACAGGCCCAAGAACTAAAAGTAACAAATTGACATTTAACATTAACTGTCAATTAAAACTCAAAGGCATCAAATTACCTGATAGCTCCAATTATTTTAATCCAGGAGTATCAGTTTAAATAATGTTAATCTTTCTTAAAAATTTGAAAGAGCTTCCAACCATTTTTAACTTCACGGCATCATTAATATATATATTGGAAAATGGAGACAGGATAACGGAGAAAGTAGAATGAAATAAATCGATTATTGCGTAAATACTTGTTCCGTTAACCTTGTTCTATTAACTAATATTTAATACTTGTTCCTTTACCACGTTCCTATAACCAATTCATATGAAAAAGTTGCTCATTGGCTGTAGCCTTTTCTCTCTACTAACTCTAAACGCTTGTAAAACTGCAGACGAAGAAATACCTGCATTGAATATGATTAAATCAGAATCTATTCTGGATTTTGATTGTCTGCGCAATTCTGCAGATGTACCTTTAAAAATTGCCGATGTTAAAAAAGAAATTTATGGCGAGTGGCAGCTAAAAGGCATGATTACTATGATGCCATCTTCTTCAGAGGATATGCCGGATATAAGGTTAGTGATTTCACAAAAAGGGACTGGCAAACAACTAGCCGAAATATATCGAGACGGCAAGTTAGTAAACACCATGACCTATGATTTAGAGCAAAATGAGCACGAAAAACTTTCGTGGGTTACTATAAAGCCTGATAAAGATATGTTTGACGATGGTTCTTACAACTATATCAAAGGCTCTATCAGAATTTGTCCTGGTGAGTTGATGATTGATAATGGGATGGCGTTTGATGCTCCAGCTTATCTTTTCAGAAAGAACAAATAGTTATAGCGAAAAATATCAAAGGTATCTGCATGAAAAAAATTCACCTCTTTGTTTTGATTGGCCTATTGACAGCTTGTCAGGACAAAAAGAATATCACTCCTTCAACTGGGATTATAGGCAAATGGCGGTTAGTATCTTATTGCTATCCGTCAGGAGGACTTGTTTCAGGATGCCAACCAGTAGTGATACCCAACAATAAAGCAGTATATGTAGAGTTTTCTTCTAAGGGTTTATTTAATGAAACCTATAAGAACACGATTGCCGCTGATTATGCTTTTCTGGGGTGCGGTGGAGGAAATTACGAGATAGAGGAAAAAGGTATAAGAATTAGAGCTATGTGCATGTCTTCAACACAAGGCAAGTTAGTAGAAATTAGCTCGTTGAGTAGTAAAAAACTTATATTGAAAACATATACCGTAGGCGAATATGTTTTTGTAAAAGAGTGATATAACTAATCTATTATTTATACGGGAGAAATTCTGTAAGGAAAATCTCCCTTCTTTCCGGGCGACTTTTGCTTTACTCGTAACCATTTCTTACAACTATCTCCCCTCATTTTTCAAAACTCAATTCAAGCATATTATTATTGTTATTCCTTTACTTGTCTGAAAAAAGTGTGTTTTGAACGGTATTTTAAACTTACAAATAACTGAGTCCTTTACTTAGCTCAATTTAATCACTCAATTACTCATTCACTAAACCACTCATTTCCCAACCACCTTCCCCATCCCAAACTGGTCGCCGGCTTTAACAGGTTTTTTGCCGTTGAAATGGATTTCTACCATTTTTTCGCTTTGCACACTATTATAATTCTGGTCTTCAAGGCTAACGATTATTTTTCGGGTTTTTACATCAATAATATCACCCGTGGCCGAAAAAGCATGTTTGCCATCCAGACTAAAGCTTATCCAACCCGGCATGTCTTTTACGGTTATGGTATTTACCTGTCTTGGCGGCAATACGGTATTATCAAATATGTGTATGCGATTATTGGCCCCATCACATATCCAGACTTCCTTTTCATCTGGTGTCAAGGCTATACCATGTGTCGGACAGCCGTGGCGTTTTACTTCTCCTTTATTAAAACCCTGTACCTCTACTCTGTATAATTTTTTACCTGTTTTTATATCTCCTATTTCAAAACCTAATAAACTATTGATATTTACATAAGCCAATGTTTCAGCGCCGTTAATGGTAAATGGGCGTACTTCTGCATTGAATGGCCCGATTTGTTTAGCAATAGTATGCGTTTTGGCATCAGCCACTGCAAGATAAGGAGATTTCAGTCCGGCCAGATAGACATAATTGCCTGACAAACCATAAAGTGTATTATGAGAGCCAGAATTGGTTATAATCTTAGTGATAACATCACCTGTTCTGGCATCAACCACATTCCAGAACTCTTTTTCTAAAGAAGGTAGGTAAATAGTTTTTCCATCTGGTGAAACTGCCATTCTATCCGCACCGCCCTCAAATTTCTTTTCCCAAACCAGTTTTTCATTGGTCAGGTCGATGCATTGCAGGCTCTCCAAAGTACTGATATAAATACAATTAGTAGCCAGACTCACACAAACGCCTTTTACATTAGAAGGCGTACCATCCGGGTGAAAGCCGGAAGTTGGGATAAACTTCACAAATTTGTAATGATTATCCATATCAAATACCTGAATACCATGTCCACCATAACCCAGATAATCACGTACACCTGGAGTGGCAACATAGAGGAGTCTTTTGATTTTAGGAATCTGATGGGTTTCCTCTACAACAGGTTTCCACGCTGTTAAAATTAAAGTTACCAGTAATAATGGTAACAGGGCTTTCAAGATAGGTTTCATAGAATGTATTAGTATAAGGTTGAAATACTAAGGTAATGCAAAGGCCAAATAGCGATCGCCGGATTTACTTTTGAGTTTTCCTCCACCACAGGCAATCACCACATATTGTTTACCATTAGCAGCATAAACACTTGGCGAAGCATATCCGGCCGCAGGTAATTTATATTGCCACAATATCTTGCCTGTTCTGCGGTCAAAGGCCCTGAATTGTTCATCTTTTGACGAAGCAATGAATATCAATCCACCGGCTGTTACGGCACCACACCCATAATTATCTGTTCCTGTTGGAGGTACGCCTTTAGCCGTTAATTCAGGGTATTCTCCTAAAGGCACTTGCCATTGGCGTTTACCTGTATTCATGTCTATGGCAGTCAATGTACCCCAGGGAGGTGTGCTTACCGGATAACCATTGGTATCATACCAACGATTATAACCTGTGTGCGTATAAGGCGAGGTGGATAAGTTTGATTTAACACTCGCTTGAGTTGATGTGTTTTTTCCTCCCAGAAAATCTATGATAGCCTGTTTATCGGTATCTTTTATATGCGTTAAGGCAGGCATCATTCCTCTACCCTTGGCCATAATTTGTAGAATGGCTATATTGTTGTATTTGTTAGTAATGTTTAATAAACCCGGGATTGTACCATCATGATTGCCCTCTCTATCAGTCCCATGACAGGACGCACAATAGGTCTGATACAATTGTTTACCCGTGATAGACGCTTTACCGGCTGAGTAATTTGGCGCATCTACGATGGAACTGAACACAGGATTTTCCTTAGCAGGCACATACATCATACTATTTTCATCAACTGCGGCACCACCCCATTGCGCGCCACCATCACTGCCGGGAAAAAAGAGTGTACGCTCTCTACCTAAGGGAATAAAAGGACTACCTGTATTAGATTTTTTCAAAGCTTCAATAATTTCTTCTTTATTTGAAGCCATAGGATTTACATCAGCCACAGTAAAACTTTGTCGGGTAAAAGGTTCGGGTAATACAGGAATCGGTTGGGTTAAAGAAGCTTTTTCTCCCGGAATTTCTGAGGCAGGAAACGGGCGTTCCTCAATCGGGAAAACTGGCTTACCTGTTACTCTGTCAAAAACAAAAGTAAAGCCCTGTTTACTTACCACCGATACCACATCTATTTTCTTCCCATCCTTTACAATGGTAAATAAATTCGGCGGGGCCGGAATATCTCTATCCCAAATATCATGATGTACTGTCTGGAAATGCCAGAGACGTTTGCCAGTCGTAGCATTAAGAGCAATTAAACAATTGGCAAAAAGATTATCACCTTTACGGTTTCCTCCATAAAAATCAAAAGCAGCAGAGCCTGTAGGTACATAAACTATCCCTCTTTGTCTGTCAATAGCCATGCCCATCCAGCTATTAGCCCCACCAACATTCCGATAATTCTGTTTCTCCCATGTATTATATCCATATTCACCCGGATGAGGGATGGTATGAAATGCCCAGATTTGCTTTCCTGTTTTTACATCATAAGCCCGAATATCGCCCAATAAAGCAGAGGCACTCTCAGATACTCTTGTACCCACAATTAACACGTTTTTAAATATGGTTGGTGGCGTATTGGCCACTACATATTCATCAGCACCGGGACGTGTAATACCTTCTTTCAAATTTATCTTTCCATTTTTACCAAAGCTGATAATCGGTTGGCCGTCTTTTGCATTCAAAGCATACATAAAAGCCCCATAGCCAAAGAAAATTCTTGACTCCTTTCCATCAGTCCAATAAGTCACTCCCCGGCTGGTCATGTTAAAAGTATCGTCATTTAATCTGGTCTTCCAGATTTCCTTACCCGTAGCTGCTTCTAAAGCAAATGCCTGCGAACCAGCTGAAACTCCATATAGGATCCCCTTAATTATAATAGGGTTACACTGCATTTGTGTAGTATTCTTTATAGTATCGGCTCCACCTGATGCGTACACCCACGCAGGTTTTAATTGGTTTACATTTGCGGTATTGATTTGTGTGAGAGGCGAGAAATGATTTTTATCAGCCCCTCCGTTGTATTCTGTCCAATCAGTATCCGGTAAATTATCACTTGTTGCACTTAGGGCGACAAAGGCAACACTTACCAGAGCTGTGAAGAGTTTAAACTGTATGGGTTGGTTAGATTTCATTATTAATTGGGTAATGTAGATACTGCCCACACAATTATAAGCCCCTCAAAAGGCTGTTTAAACCATGTGCTTGTGTTTAATTTTTTAGTTGAATAGAGTTTTCAAATGTAGTAAAAATCTGAGAGTTGGAGAATGAAATTGGAGCCTAAATTAATTAGGGCTTCCGTTGCAGAGTTTTCTCTATTTACACGATCACTTGTCTCAGGATTCAGATACTATGTATTGTTTAATTTCTTATAAAACATAACCAAAAGTGCGCAAAGTAGAGACAGGGCAATGCCCTGTCTCTACAAATCACGCATCTCAGAGAGCTTTTATCTTATAAGATTTAATAAGTCAGGCTTAAAGATAATAACCATTTGTGAGAGACGGACTTTGTTGTTTAAGACAATCTGAGCAATAAAAATTTAAAATTCCCCTCTTTAAGGATGGTATCTTTTCTGGTAAAAGGAGTATTGTAAATGTTAAGAAGATAAAAACCTAATTGATGGGGTCGTGATCTGCAACCCTGTCCAGACCGCGAATTATTTTTAAGCAGAAATTAATCAATTACGCCATACAAAAACTATAAACTATTTGGATAAAGACTTTATATAAACATAAAGCCTATAGACCAATAGAAAAATAAATCTAAATACTATGAACATAGGGGTTGACTTGGGAGGAACTAAAATTAAAGCGGGAGTCGAATTAAACGGCTCTGTTATTAAACAGGAAACTACTTTGCTGAGAGAAAAAGATTCTCTATCATCTACACTACAACAATTAATTGATTTAATCAGGCCTTTAATGGCTTATTCGGCAAGTAGCATTGGCATTGGTGTACCCTCGGTAGTTGATACCGAAAAAGGTATTGTATATGATGTGGCGAACATTCCATCATGGAAAAAAGTAGAATTGAAAGACATTCTGCAGGAAGAATTTAATGTACCTGTTTTTGTCAATAATGATGTCAATTGTTTTGCTTTGGGCGAAAGCCGCTTCGGCGTAGCAAAAGGGTTTCGTTCGATAGTGGGAGTAACAACAGGTACAGGTCTGGGGTCGGGAATAGTTATCGACGACGAACTCTATGCAGGTAGTAATTGTGGCGCAGGTGAAATAGGTTTATTACCCTATTTAGATAAGAATATTGAGTATTATGCCAGTAATAATTTTTTCGAGGCTGTTCATGGTATCACAGCTTTAGAAGCCAATCAGGCGGCCGTTGCCGGAGATATGCATGCCATTGGGCTTTGGGAAAAATTCGGTATCCATTTAGGCGTGGCATTAAAAGCCGTTATGTATACATATGACCCCGAGGCAATTGTCCTGGGTGGTTCATTAGCTAAAGCCTATCCGTTTTTTGAAGCAGGTATGTACCAGGAATTAAACGACTTCTCTTTTCCTCAATCATTGAAAAGACTTAAAATCTTCCAGTCTACAGATGAAAATATTGCGCTTTTAGGAGCAGCGGCTTTAATTCCACAGGAGTTGAAGAAGTATGCTTTGAAAGATTGAACGTTCTACCGCAATTTCATTGCCGCACTAGAATTGCCACAATGGAATTACGGTAATATTGAACTACTACGTTTTTGATTTTATCAACAAATGCCTTACCTTTAAAAACCTCAACCGAACAAACCCTGGTTTTCTATGAAAAGTAATACTTTTATTGTTATTCTTATTCTGTTTATATTCTTTGTTATTTCTTTTCTAAGTAATATTCTCGGGCCAATTATCCCTGATATTTCTAATAGTTTCAGTTTGAGTCTCGGTTGGGCAGGCTTCCTGCCATTTGCTTTCTTTGTATCTTACGCAGTTGCGTCAATTCCATCAGGTATTTTAGTAGAAAAGTATCGCGAGAAGCGTGTGCTATTGTTGGCTTTTGCACTGGCATTTATTGGAGCACTTCTATTCGCTCTTAACCCTACTTTCACGGTTGCTTTAGTTTCCTTGTTTATTATTGGTTTAGGAATGGCCATGTTGCAGGTAGTAATTAATCCATTATTGAGAGTAGCCGGTGGGGAAGAAAACTTTGCTTTTAACTCGGTAATGGGGCAATTGTTTTTTGGAGGGGCTTCGTTTTTGAGCCCTATGTTATATAGTTATTTTGTGGCAAACGTTCATACCGACCCTGATCCGAATTTCATCATCTCTACATTGAATGGTCTAGTACCTGCCGATTTAAAATGGGTATCAGTTTATTGGACATTCGCGATAATTGCCTCGTTAATGGTAGTGATTATATGGTTTGTTCGTTTCCCGGAAGTAGTTCTGAAAGACGATGAGAGAATTGATACGGGTAAAGCTTTTTCGGACTTATTAGGCAATAAAACGGTTTGGTTATTTTTCCTGGGTATTTTCTGTTATGTAGGTACTGAACAAGGCATTGCCAACTGGACATCGAAGTTTTTACAAATTTATCATAATGTTGACCCTGCTACTCAAGGTGCATCGGTTATATCCTATTTCTGGGGTTTACTAACTATCGGTTGTTTCTTAGGGTTGGTATTATTGAAATTTTTCGATAGCCGTCGTGTTTTAATGATGTTTACCATTGGAGCAATTGTTTCTCTTTTATCAGGTTTATTCGGGCCATTAAATGTGGCATTAGTTGCATTCCCGGCAGCAGGATTCTTTGCATCTGTGATGTGGTCGATTGTAGTTTCATTGGCACTTAATTCTGTGCCTTATCATCATGGTACCTTCTCAGGTATTTTGTGTACTGGTATTGCAGGTGGTGCTGTTGTACCGCTAATTATAGGCGGATTGGGTGATTTGTTTGAATTACGTTTTGCCATGCTATTTTTGTTGCTTACCTTAGGTTATATATTAAGCATCGGTATCTGGGCAAAACCGTTAGTGAACAATGCTACGGTAAATAGTTGGAAAGACTTGTTGAAATAATTGTAGAGACGTAATGCATTACGTCTTCATTGGCCTATTCAATCCAACAAATGTATTTAGGTGAAGTATTTGAGAGAACAACCAATTATTTGGACCCCACAGACCAATGAAACGTATTGCAATACGTCTCTACCATAAAGCTAATATAACATGTATAAAATTATTCTTTTGATTGACTTTGCTGAAGAGTATAGCAAGGCTCTTTTGAAAGGTATTGCCAAATACTCGAAAGAGCATGGCCCTTGGATTTTCTGCAGGATGCCTCTTTTTCAGCGAGAAACGATTGGGATGGAGGGTATCCTTGAATGGGCTTTGGAATGGGGAGCTGATGGGATTATCGGGCAGTTATATAATGACCCTGCCGTTGAGAAATTTGTGGAGGCTGGTATTCCGGTTATTGCACAGGATTTTAAAGAACGATTCCGCGACATTCCGAATATTACAGGTGCACACAAAGAAGCAGGCGAAATGGGCGCTGAGTATTTTCTTCGGAAAGGCTTCAAAAACTTTGCTTTTTATGGTTTCAAAGATATTGTATGGTCGAGAGAGCGGGCAGAGGGTTTTGAAGAGCGTATCTCTAAAGCAGGCTATAAGGTACATTATTTTGAGCATGCGATGGCTCGTTCTACAGAAATCTGGTACTACAAACCCAGTTCACTAAGCCAATGGCTGAAATCTCTACCCAAGCCAATAGCCTTGATGGCCTGCGATGATAACCAGGGACAGCATATTACAGAAGCCTGCCGACATTCACAAATCCGTATTCCGGAAGAGGTAGCTGTATTGGGTGTTGATAATGACGAAATGATTTGTGAGTTTTCTGACCCTCCTCTATCAAGTATCGGTCAGGATGCTGAAAAAGGAGGCTATGACGCTGCCAGATTGCTTGAACAAATGATTAAAAGCGGCACAGCAGACTATTATGATATTGTTGTAAAACCCACACAAGTTGTTACCCGTCAATCGACTGATATTTATGCTACGAATGACGATTATATCGCTACTTCACTAAAATATATTCATCAGAATATTGATAAGAATTTACAGGTGGATGATGTAGTAAAACAAGTACCACTATCGAGACGTGCTTTAGAGAAGCGTTTCCAATACATTACAGGCTTACCCATATACAAATACATTTTCAATCTGCGCATCGAAAAGCTGACTCAAAAGCTCCGTGAAACGGATTTGACCGTTTTTGAAATTGCACTGGATATGGGTCTGACCGATAGCAAAAATATCGCACGTCAATTCAGACAAGTAAAAGGCTGTACACCTATTGAGTATCGGAATAAGTATCTGGCTGGGAAGTAAATTCTACAATTACACTTCTCTCTCTGATGCAATCGCTCTCTTTATCAACTTCTCGGCTATCTCTTCATGAATAATATCAAACGGCAAAAGAGAAGCTCTAACATTTGGCGTTTTATAAATTCCTTGGCGATATAAAAGTCGCTTAAAGAAATGAATAGAAATATCTAAATGCTGATTAGAGAAAGCTAAAACTGGTATTATCTGATGAAATAATTGTTCTGCTTTTTCTAATTCTCCTGTCTTAAAATATTGATAAATCTGGCAATAAGTTTTGTGCATACCTGTAGGCATAAATGCGTGTACACCTCTTTTCAAGCCCTCAATCATCTGGGTAACTGCCCAGCCGCCGCTTAAATGGAGTTTTCCTTCTGTTAGCGCTAATAATTGGCTATACTTTACTCCTGCCGGAACAGTCTCTACCTTCAGGCACCGAAAGGCTTCTACTTCCTGAAATAGTTCTAAAATCAAATCATCCGGCAAGCCATAACCATTGGCACTCCAGTCTTGTAGCATGATAGTTTCTACGCCAAGATTGGCGAGTTCGAAAAACTGACTTTTAAATGAGTCTTCATTCTCAAAAGGTATCTGGAACAGGATATTTCGACATCCCATTGCCAGATACTCTTTTACTATATGCCTTCTTCTTTCTACGTCTGGTTCTCCTGCCCCGGCAAAAACAGGTACCTTTCCTGCTACCTCCTCAATGACTGTTTCTACCATTTGCAAACGCTCAGGTATACTTAAGCTTGCCACCTCTGAGGCCAAAGCTGGCACTAAAAAACCTGCTACGCCTGCTTTCAAAGCATATTGAACATTTCGCCTGAGCGAAGGTAAGTCAACATTCCCTTGCACGTCAAATGGAGTATTCAGTACGGTAACAATGCCTTCCAGCGGAAATAGCTTTTTCATCTCATTATTGTTTCAAAAGCCATACATCAGAAACTTTTGAATGCTTACGCCAGTTGAGATGGGATTCTTCCGGCTCATCAAAAGTTACCCTTATTTTCCCATCCATACTCAGATTCAGAGGTACAATCCACTCTTTAAAAGTCTCATTTTCACGATTATATACCACAGGACTCAATCGCTTGCCATCAACCCGTAAAAGTGCCTCACCCATACCTGCCACTCTGATAATATAACGGGCATCGGCCTGTAGATTATCATATTCCAACTCAGGGTTATTCTGAAATGTCTGCGTTGACAATCTGGCACGACTAAAACCATTATCCCACCAGGCTATATCCGTAGCATCATCTACAATTGTTTTCACTCTTGGCCCTTTACTGGTGCTTGACACATCGTCATAAAAACTACCAGCCCCCGGATTCTCCCATGTACTGATAACGTTTAGCCTTGCCATTACTTTGGCATTGCTATCAGTTACAATCGGCTTTAATTTCCTAAATTCATCTTCCAGCCACCAACGGTTATTGAGGGGATAATCTACAAAATCCAACAAACAACCTCTTTCATACCCTTTTGCTTGATGTTTAGGCACACTCGTTTGCAAACCAATAGAAGTATATAAAGCCTGGCACAATTGCTCTATTTTCTTTCTTAAATCATAACCAATCGGCATTTTCTCAGCCTTCTCTAAAACCTCCCAAGCCGAGGCCATAGCTTTATTAGCACCTGATTGTGGAGCTTTGGCTATTAGTGCATTCGCTTGTTTTTCGAGGTCTTGTTCGTAGATTAATCTGCGGCGTGTATAGGTATCGTAGTAGGCTCTTAATAATAAAATCTGCCAGCGCCAGTTTTCATTCAATTGTGGTGTTGCTGTAGCCTCCATGCCTTTCCAGAAAGCGAATGTAGCTTCTACCCCACCATTTTGCACTAGAGGTCCTTTCCAGTTATTTTCAAGGGCAGCGATGCCATCGGCAATATTTTCAGCCAGTTTTTTTCCGAAAAAGAAATTACCATAATCAACCAATATTTCTCTTACGTCCGTTTGTGTATCCCATGCCCTCATACTCCAGACTACCTTATTAATATCATCATGACAACCATCAGAATATGATAAGAAACCATCGGTAAAAGCCGCATAGGTTTTATGTATGCCCGCAAACTCATATGGACGAGGGTTACAAGCCTCTCTACCCAAAGTCAAGGCATAAGCCTGATCCCACTGACGAACAGGGAACTCACATCTCACATTATGTGTCAGGTCAGGGTATTCTCTGTGTTTATAGTTTTTAGGTAGTCTATAACGTGTCTCAGCCATTGGCGGACTACTTGGGCCTGATACTACTCCCTCAAACCAGGTAGGCTTATTCTCTTTCAGGTACTGATAAAAATAATCAACCTGCTCCACACTAAAGCCTTGTAATGAAAGCCATACTTTTGCTGTAGGATGATACTTAACCAGACGCTCATGCAGGTCTTTCAGAAATGGCATGACATCTTTCGGATGATTATCGCCCGGGTCGCCGCCCGGCACAAAAATATGGTCAAGGCGAGGGCATCTTTTATAAAGGTCTTCGTGCAGACTCAATTCTGCTGCACGTTTCTTGGCATCATGTAATTCAAAGGTGATAGGTGTCCACACCCAATAATCCTGGTCATAAGCCTGACAGATTTCACTCAGTTTCACGTTCATTTCGCGAGACGGAATCTTAAAGTGTGGGCTCGGGTTTTCATCTTCATGAAAAGGAATACCCTCCACAGCATTCGAACCAAAAATAGCCAGTTCTCTGATATACTGGTCAAATTGTGCCACCGTCCAGGCATCGTAAGAATTAGCCGTATGACGATATCCTAACTGATGTCCTCTGATACCATATTCAGGTGAGGTAGCGATATTAGTTTTAGCATCTAACTGAATAGTTTTAGGCAACAAAGTAGCTTTGCGTAATACCCAACCTGCACCAAACAATACCCCTCTGGCATCTGCACCTATCACCCACAAAATACCACCTTTATCAGTTAATTCTGATACAATTCTATAGCCTTCAGCCTTAAACTCAGGCCCGTTTTTGTCAGTATTGGCAGGAATAGCTTTACCTGATAAATCCTTATCACCTGACAGCACAAGCGCAATGGTAAACTCATTGCTTTTAGGCTGTCCGGTAGTAGACTTTAAAACGATAGAAGTACGCTTCTGAATCTCCTCCGTCAACATCTTTACAGTCGTTTCCTTCACTGGTGAGGGTATCGAATTAGAAGCAATAATATTGGCACTCTTAATGGTAATTGGTTGTGCAATAGTCACTGCGAAGCCAAGCAAAAACAGGGTAGTCAGATAAATAGATTTTCTTAACATGGGTCTATAAAGTCATAGGTTTTAATAGATTATAGCCTTGTATTCTGATAGTCGGAGTACCTTTCAGATCTTTTTTGTAATATTTTACTTTGATTTCCTTAACATCATCAGGAGGGATAGATATATAATTATCAGACCAGAAAACCGGAGTAATAGCAGCACCAGTGGCCCCATCAGCCAGTTCGGCTTCAATGAAGAAAGCTAATTTGTCAGACTTATTTCTCAGTATCAGACTTACTTCGTATTCATCCTTATTGATTTCTTTGATACTCTTCTCTGCCTTAATTTCTACTTTTGGCAAAGTATTCAATCCGCTGAAATCAGCATATTGTTTCTGAGGAGTATAAAACCAGAAATACTTCGACCAATCCAGTTGATCTTTTTGGGTAGACACCCAATAGAAATTATTAGCATACTCTTGTTCTCCGTCTAAATCCGTCAGTGAGAGGGCAATAAAATATATTTCATTCTTACCCTTTAATTCAGGTAGTTCTCGCCATTTCTTTATTGTATTTGCACCCAGATTTATAACTTCTGTTTCATTCAATATCTCTTTAGAGTTCTTATCAAAAACACTGATTATTACTCTTGTATCCTTCCATTCATCTTGGGTATCATTACTTAAGTAGATGCTATTATCATGATAATTATAAATAATATTTTCAGGCTGAGCTGCTTTCTTTGTGCCATAATAAGCCCCTGTAGGCATCAGGTAATAATCATACAACTGCCAATAAAACTCCGGCCAGGGTGAATTGAGCATCCACTGCACTACCCCGGTCGCTACCGGTCGGTTAATTACAAAGGCTTCAAACATGGGGCGAATGGCTTCATAGTTCATCAATTGTGATTTTAAAGCCAGTTCTTCCAGATTCTTCGATGCACCATATCTTTTATTCATCGCATTCAGGTAAACCCCCATCGTATTAAAGTCTTTACGACCCGAGTGGTAGTTCCACACTTTATTGTCAGGCGGCCATAAATCGGCTTCAGGTATCATTTTTTTAATACTCCCAATCGGCGGAATCTGTGGTCCCGGCCCTGTTTCACTATTAAAACCAAAAGCCCCACCTAGTTTTTTATCTTCAAACCAATATACAGGCGGTACATATTCATAAGGACCGTTCATTTTCATACCTGACTTCCCAGTCAATTCACTGGTAAAATCACCGGACGACACCAGAAATGGTCGCGTCGGGTCATATTGTTTCAAAGTAGCCTGATACCTTTTTTCGAGCGAAGGTTTTGGCATGGCATCGCTTCCACCTGCCCAGGTAAAGATGCTCGGGTGGTTGCGCAGCCACTTCACCTGGTCTCTCAAATAATTAGATAGTAAGGTCTCTTCATCAGGTGTCAGCTTTACTGCATACAAGTCAACTCCCTCATTAATCGGCAAGTTTTCATCACCCGGTTTCATTTTCAGTTCCATGCCCAGATAATCCGGCCATTCCCATTGGCAACTCCAACCCACCATTAGCAGAATACCATTCTCATCGCATAAATCATAGATATGATGATTATTACCCCAAACCCCCTCAAATCTTAAGGAATTCAGATTCATTTCTTTTACATACCGAATCTGTGCCGCATCTTTTTCGGGCATATAGCGCAAAAACAAATCATCCACCCATCCGGCACTTTTGATTAATACATCTCTGCCATTCACTTTATATCCTCGCACACCCTTATCATTCAGATAAGTTTCTATCTTACGGATACCAAATCTGGTGCTTTGTTTATCAGATAGACTTCCGTTTTCTCTTACTTCCAGATTCAACGTATACATTTCAGGATTGCCCAAACCATTCGGCCACCACAATCGTGGGTTCTTAATCAATAGCTCTTTGGTATCAGCAGGTGTAAACTTCACTTCTCTACGCTCATGAGGTGCCAGAATAAAGTTCTTTTTGAATGTAAGGTTTTCAATGGTACCGATTACTTCTACAGTTTTTGAGGCGTTACTATGGTTAGTTAATTCTGTACTGATAGTCAGCAAAGCCTGCGTTAAATCTTTAGGATCAAGGTCAGGAGCAATAAAGGTTCCCACCATACTGGCAACCTTTCCGGAACGTTTAAGTCGGATATCGCGATAGATACCCATATAGTGATCAGGAGGGGTTGGTGCCCAATCCACAAAGCCCATATAGAAGTCCCGAACCTGTGGTGGGAACACCTCTACCAATAGCACATTTTCACCGCTTTTGGCTGCTTCGGTAATATCAATTTCAAATTGACGAAAAGCACCGAAAAGCGTATCCTGAGAGGCTACTTTTACCCCATTCAACCAGAAATTAGCCCGATAATTTACCCCATCAACCATCAAACCCAGATATTCTTCCTGCGTATTTACATCCTCTAATTCGAATGTATTTCTAAACCACCAGGAATTTTCAAAAGGTGCGCGAGGTATTTTCTCAAGATTTTTACCTACAAAAGGATCTTTATATACGCCAGCTTCTACTAATGCTCCCAAAACAGTAGTAGGTAGGGTAGCCTTCACCCATTTTTCAGGATTAATGAGTTGCGTTGAAAGTGTTTTGGCATCGGCATTAATCTCTTTCGTAGAGGCAATGGTCCAGTTATCGCTTAAGGTACGTTCTTCCACTTTTACTTTTGAGCCACAGCTAAGCAGGAAAAAACTCCCTAGTATGCTCAAAAGTAAACACCATTTTTGATTCATATCTATTTATGCTTGATTTATTGTCTTTGTCTTTTAGTACTTATAAAAATATATTTTGGACTACTGCTATGCAAAATATAAAGTCATTAATAGCCTTTTTTAATGCCCGCGAAGTATACTAATAAATTCTATTCGACCCAAATTATCACACCTAAACAAATGAAAAACAGACAGTTATATTTGAGTATGCTAGTAGTTGCTCTCTCGCTCGGAACGGCATGGGCTATTCGTGGACAGTTCGGACATGAGCATGGAGCCGCATGGGCTGGTGGCATCGGTTGCCTGAGCTTATTATTAGTAGCCAAAAGGAGCGATTGGTATGCCAAGTTTTTTAGTGTTACGATGGCAGGTGCTTTGGGCTGGGGTCTGGGGGGTATTATGAGTTATGGTGTAGTTGTGGGCTATGGACGGGCCGATGATTTTATAAATGCCTATTATGGCTTGATGATGCTATTTGTGATTGGTGGACTATACGGATATATCGGCGGTGGTCTGTTTGGTCTGGCGCTTTCAAGCACGGCAAAAAACCCTGTCAAATGGGCTAATCTCATTGTTGAGATGGTTGCTGGAGCCATTTTATTCTATTATTTTATGATTATGGAATTTGAATGGTTCATGACTCCACCACGTTCTGAAGCATGGGCGATTTGTTTCGGGGCAGCTGTTGCTATGACTTGGTTTATGGTGAGACACGAACGAAATTCTGCCTTAAGAGTAGCTGTTTTCTCAGGCTTAGGCGGTGGATTTGGTTTTGCCTTTGGTAATTTCTTACAGGTATTAGGAAGTGTATCGGGCATTAAATTTAATTTCTGGAATGTGATGGAATATACCTTAGGCTTTTTTGGAGGATTAGGAATGTCGTATGGAACATTGACTTCAACGTGGGAACAATCCGAAAGTTCGCAAAAGAAAAGCTCGCAACTATTCCCATTATTGATGCTGGTGCTAATCATTCCATTCACCATGTGGCAACAGAACTTCGAAACCAAGCGTATTTTTGAAATGCTAACCAAATTGAATGTATCAGAAGGTAGCCCATTATTCGGATTAACAGAATGGAGTGGTTTAGTACTTATATTGTTATTTACTCTTATCTGGTTTTATAAATATTACGTCAGCCAGCCAAACAATGTGACCTATAGCTATAAAGAAGTACATGCATTCTTTACAGGCCATTTAATCCTGTACATTGTCTTTAGTTATATCATTACCGGGGCCTTTATCAGTGGATATAGACCTGAACAATACCTTTATACCCTTAATCTGATTGTGATTTTGCTATTAATCAATAAAACCCAACCATCGTTTGCCGATCATACCATTGGTCTTAAAAAATGGTCTTTGAGCATGGCAGTGGTAGCTGTATTTATCGCTTTGCTGGCGATGATTGCTATCAGTTCACACGATGAATTGAAAGGTGCACAGAAGAGATTCGGGGCGGAACCGGTGGAAGAGGGGGCGACGAAATAGCATTGTTTTTCTTCGTAGAGATGTAACGGTTCGACGCGCGATGCATTACGTCTCCGAGGGCATATCCCACCCCAAAAAAGTAATCTGGATAAGGTATATGTTTGAAGACATATGACAACAATATGTCTTCAAACGTATCATCGAAATCTAAACAGTCTCTAGTTATTTTCCAAAAGCGTTTTATAGACTTTCCTCACATGGTCAGTCTGAATAAGGTCAACACCCATTGCAGCGGCCTTCTTATAGTTAGCAGGTATATCTAACAGCCCCAGAACATCAGAAAATACCTTTATCTTGTGCTCGTGTATATCTGCCACTAATTGCTCATTCAGTATTGTCCAGCGTACATCAAACGCATAAGGATTGAGTTTAGCAACCTTGTCTTCTATTTCACTAGATTTATTTAATGAAGGCATAAGTTTAGCCTTCGGATAAACCTTTTTCAATGCCAGAAGAAAATCATCAGAACCATAAAAAACCGCCTCCTTTAGGAGCTTACTTGCTTTTAGTTCTTTCACTAAAGGTTCTGGCGCAACATCTTTGCAATCAACATATAGATTAGTCTGATGATTGTGTGTTTTATTCCATTGGGCTACTAAAGCCGTAGTTTCCTGCAAAGTCGGGATACGTTCTTCCTTGTATTGCTCAGGGTAGTTTTTACCTGCAGATAATACTCTCAATTCAGCCAGAGTAAAGTTTTTCATTGGCCCTTCACCATTGGTTGTCCGATTCAGCATACCATCATGTAAGATTGCTAATTGCCCGTCTTTGGTAGTACGAACATCTATTTCGATGTAATCAACGCCCATTTCCAACACTTTCTTAAATGTAGCCAGCGTGTTTTCAGGGGCTAATATTGAACTACCTCTGTGTGCCGATAAACCCAGATGATACTTCTCTTTTAAAGCTTTAGATGAGTCTGCTCCTGTTTGCGAAAGTTTATTCAGGGTAGAAGCAGGAATAAAAGCACTGATGTAGAAAATACTAATTGTAATGAAAAGTGTAATAGACTTTGTGAACGATTTCATGAGCAGTTTTATTGGTCTTGTCCAGACACTGTACTTTTATTAAGGTATGCTTCGGAAAGAAGCTGATTAAAATAACGTTCAAGGATAATTGAGTACTCCGACGACATCTCGGTTTCTCCTATATCAGCCAATAGCTCTGCCAATTCTTCCTTGGAGAGTTGATTGTTGATAAGTTTATCCATTAAATAATCAGGACGAGAGCGCTCCATGTAGCTTTTAGGTTGAGTACTGAATATTCTGTCTTTTCCATCAATTGCGAAAGTTTAACCACGGAGTGACACCGAGTACAGCACAGAGTAATGAAATATAAACTTCATGTAACTCCGTGCGAAACTTAGTGTAGCTCCGTGGTTAAATAATATCACTTATAACACCTTATTTCCATCAGTAACAAATACCCTAGTACTTACAGTATAAGTACCGCCATTAGGATCTTTGTATTTCAAATCAACATAAAAGGCAGCAAAGCCTTTGGTTGGGTAAGGTACTGTTACTTTTACAACCGGTTCTTTGGTTAATTTCAGGTTATGACTCAACCATAAATTATTACGAAAATCACGGTCTGATGAAGTCGTATGCCAGATGGTAGCACCTACCAAATCAGTTTGTTGCGCATTAATTGCCAGCTCTACACCATCTTTGTTATTGGTTGTTGTCCAGGTATTAGCCGGATATTCTTTATTCTGCAAGGTCAAACCAAAAAATGCTGTCAGAGACTCAAACGCCTGTTTGCCACCCCCTAAATCATGGCCTGCATTTGGGGTATAATGAATCATATTTTTACCTGGAATCTGGTCATAATAATGTTTGATAGCATCCACCGTCCAATATTCGTCATTTGTACCAATAAATATAATCTTCGGAATATTCATTTTAGCTCTATACGAATAAGGGTCTATCATGGTTGTAAGCGTTCTCCCTTCTTTTGTATCTGTGCTCTGTGGAATACCCAGTTTGGTATAATCTTCAATCTGAATACTGTATTCACCATAAGTTTTAAACTGATAATCAAGAGTAGCAGGCATATTCAGCATATCAATGACCATTGGCCCGATTGCTACCACACGTTTATCATCAATAGCACTCGATAACCAGGTTGTCCAACCACGTTTAGAGGCACCCGAAATCACAAATCTGTTTACCGTAAAATTATTGTTTTTCTTAGCAAACTCCTGCACTGCATCCATCGCTTTCACCGCCGATTTCACCATCGGAAAAAGTAAAGGCCATGAATAATCATTATCTTTTTTAAAGTTATGAAGTGTATGCGAAATCAACGCATCTTCCGTCAGATCACCAAAAAATGGTTGATTAGGTACTTGCTTAATCAAGGCAACGATAGCTTTGGTTTTCTCTGCCATACCCGCCAACGACGGCCACAGTTTATCGTCTTTGCTCCAGTTTGGTTGTTCGTTTTTGTTTGAGCCACCTGTAATAAACAATAAAGCCCCATCATATTGCTTGTTGTTAGGCACAAAGATAGTCAATTGATGTCTCCAGGTAAATTCTCTCCATTTCTGCGATGTCAATACCAGATTATACATCGTTACATTGTCTTTGGTCAATGAGTCTTTTACTTCCCATTTAAAGGACTTGTCTCCGTTGTTGATATAACTTTTAAGGGCTGTTTCGGGGGTAATTGAATTCTGTGCATAAATACATACCGATGTCATGACAAGGGCTGTACATAGCGTAATCAATCTTACTAAAGTGCTTTTCATAGATGAGGTTTTTAATCTGTAAATACTTGATGAAAATTTATTATGGTTTTGGACTATCTTTTACCAATTTAAGGGCCTGTTCGATATAAATTTCTCCGGTCATTTCGCCTAAACTTGTGCGGCTGACATATTCATATCGTTTAAAACTATTGAAATCTACCTTAGTAAGCATATACCCAAAGGCATCATTCGTTAACCCGAATAAAAACGGCAATTTGGTATTCATATTACGTTTTACATAATAGCCAATGTTTGGCAACGCCTCCCCTGGTATAGTCAGAATCTGTGCAGGGCCTATATTCAACAAGTTTAATTGCGTACTTACTGTATTTTCTTTATTCAAATCATGTTTTAAAGGCGAGTTTTTCAGAATATATCGCATAATTTCTGAATCAACCGGAAACTCTATTTTACGCGCCACACAATAGATATTCGGGTTCTCCAATACCGGTGCCTTTTCTACAATTCGTAGTGCTTCATCAGCTAATAATTCTCCGATTCTGATGCATTCCTCCCAGGTATTGGCTTCTTTTTGCCCTGCTCCCTCTTTGCCATATTCCAGTCGGGTATCGGCTGTTACCATCCCGCCTTGTGCCCCATTCATAAATAATGCTATTCCTCCTGCTTTTGATTCAATACGGTCATATAATGGCCCACACAAATCCGGACTTAAAATGCTTCTGCCAGAACCAATCACTTCCGGATGAACAGCATAATTTACCAACGTAGCAATCGCTTTCCCCTGCTTGCTACCAGTAGTAGCAATGGCCTGAATAATTCCACAACGAGGGTCATAAAGTGCAGGAGCATAGTAGTTATAAGCTATTTTACCCTTAGCTTCGTCAACAGCAATTTTTAAGGAAGCAGGCTCTAGTTTGCTAATGGCTTCGTTGACAGCATCAGCAATCTGTTGAATGCACCAATCAAGATATTTTAAATCGGCAGAAGATTTTCCGGTTGCATCCGGAAAAGCATAGGCATCAGGACCACTATGTGTATGAGTAGCCCCAATCAGAATATTTTCAGGTGGTATTCCTTTGATTAAAGCCCTTGATTTATTGCCTAAGATAGATGTCCAACCAAGATTATCCACATTAACAATAGCAATTCGGGTAGAACCCTTTTCAAAAACCATTGCCCGTGCAAACAGGTCACCTTTTTTCTCACTAGTAGGTTTAGGCGTACCAATACCACCAGAAGCAGGCAATAAGGGATTAGGTGTAATGACTCTGAGCGCAGCTCCTACCTTCAAGGTCTGGGAATAACCAATAGAAATGTTAAAAAGGCAACAAATAATAAGGGTAATGCTTAAGGAATACTTTTTCATTTGTGTCATAGGTAGTTTAAATATCAGGTTTGCGCTTTTTAAAATCACAATCCAACTGACTCCAGATTAGATTTCACATAATTGTCTCTATCGCTTGCATCCTTTATACTAGCTGCACTGATAATAGTACTATTGTTGACATAAGTTTTTTCAGATTTATTCCTGAAAATCCCACTCCATTTATTAACTTCCCCTGAATTCTGAAATCATGCCAATCATTTCAGCGAAAAAACAGAGTTGAATAAAAAAATTGATTCTAAACTTCAGGCAATTACCCTGTTTTAAACCTATAAATAACCCTAAATGAAGTCACTGGTACTTTATTGGGTGCTGATTATTACCATTTTTTCGGGTAGTATACATGCCCAAAACAGGATTGATTATTTCAGAGATGCTAGTCGGCAGTTGCCTCTCAGCGCAGTTGCAGACAAACCATTTCAGAAACTTGAGGATAATCACATCAATTTCGGGGAGGATAGTGCCAATCACTGGCTTAAGGTACATATACGGAATAATAGTGCTCATTACGAAAAATACTTCTTTGAAATAGGCTTCGTATGGTTTGACTCTGTTTATTTCTATCAGCAAGATTTCAAACTCATCAATGCCCTCACGTGGCAAACACCATTCCCGGAAAGGCTTTACCCGCATCGGTACTTCATCCTCCCTGTTTTGTTAAAACCACAAAGCGACACTACCGTTTATGCCAGATTTTATAAAAGACGAATGTTGATTAAAGGAGAGGTAAGTATCGAAAACGAAGAGGCATTTTTCTCTGACCGCATTTTTGACACAAGCTTTTATAGCTTCTTTACGGGCATTGTAGCCATAGTTTTTATCTTCTCAATGGCTGTCTTTTTTACTAATAAAGACAGGGTTTACCTTTATTATGCGCTCTATGTGTTGTTTGGACTAGGTTATACACTAACGGGCATAGGTTTTTTTCTACCGTTCTACCAACAAGGTTTTGGTATCATTTCAGCTTCAGAACTCCGGAACTGGCTGCTTTGGATTTCATTGGTTTTTCTGATGCTTTTCATTAAAGATTATGTGATGGGCGGACATACTTTAAACCGTAGAAATCTACTAATCTGGAGAATGGCAATAGGCTCATTGCTCCTGATGGTCCCCCAAAAGATAGCCGTGATTTATTTTGAAGTCACCAAAGGGCTGGCACCATACATGCTATTGATAACTATGGTCTGTAGCTTCTTAATGGCCATCAGCTTTACTTTTTACTTTGTTGTATACAGTTATATCAACAAAATCAACACTTCACTGGCCAAAAATTATCTGATAGGCATTACGCCTTTCTTTATTTTTGGTACTCTCTCCTATTTTCGTACTTTTGAGTTTATTGAGCACAGCTGGCTGCTCGACCAGAAAGTACAGGTGATTTGTGTAGTGTTTGATATCATTGTCCTGATGTTTGGATTGGGTCTTCGGTACAGACAATTGCGCGAAGAAAAAGAAAAACAAGCCCGCCTGGCTCTTGAAAATAAATTGACCCTGCAATATGAGAAAGAGCGAATCAGCCGCGACCTGCACGATAGTGTAGGTTCTCAACTCACTATAGTTGCTACCAGCCTTGATGCAGCTACATATCTGGCACATAAACAAAAACTGGAACCTCAGAAACTCGAAAAAATCAATGAAAACGTTCGTGAAGCTGTGCAGAATCTACGGGATACTATCTGGGCAACGCATCAGTCTACCATTAGTCTTGATAATTTTGATAAACGCCTGCGTAATTATATCCTGAATGCCGTTGACGACAAACTAGAGGTATCAATCCAATTCGCTTCGACTAATCCCGCTATTACTATCAGTTCTATGCAGGCCATCAATCTTTTCAGGGTCATTCAGGAAGCGACACAGAATATACTCAAACACGCGCAGGGCACACAAATCAACATCAGTTGCGAACAAACCGAGGAAAAAATAAGCATAGCTATTGCTGATAATGGCAGAGGCATGGTAGAAATCGAGACAAAAAGTACGGACTCGTATGGAATCAGGAATATGCGTGATAGAATAGCCGAAATCAAAGGAGAGCTAAGAATTGAATCGATAGCCAATGAAGGTACTACTATCTACATAGAACTCCCGATTTATACGGCAATTGCCTTATTGAATAAGTGATAAATAAATCAGTTATTTGCATTGAATATTATTCGCTTGTATGAGTGTAATCAGCGTAGGTCTAGTAGACGACAATCCAGCTTTATTGAACAATATCAGTCATAACCTCTCGGTTTTTGAAGAATTACGCATTGACTTTAAGGCCATCAATGGAGTAGATGTTTTAGAGAAACTCACTAAACATAACCCGGATGTTATTCTGATGGATATTGAAATGCCTTTGATGGATGGCATTGAAGCTACACGTGAGATAAAAAAGAGGAATCCCTCACAAAAAATTATGATGCTTACAGTACTCGACAGGGAAGACAAAATCTTTGAAGCCATTAAAGCCGGAGCATCAGGCTATTTGTTGAAAGATGAAAAACCCGGCAAGATTCTGAAAAGTATAGAAGAATTGATGGATGGAGGAGCACCAATGTCGCCAATTATAGCCGCTAAAACATTGGAAATACTTCGTAAAGAGCCTATTGTAGCAGCTAAAGTAGAAGCATATGTAACACCCGAATCATTTAATTTATCAAAACGGGAAATTGAAATTCTGGAGAATATTGCCAATGGATTAAGTTATACCCAAATTGCCGACCGCTTATTTGTCTCTGCCAAAACCATCCGGAAACATACTGAAAATATCTACCAGAAATTGCATGTGCATTCTAAATTAGAGGCAGTACAATTGGCTCAGAAAAATAAATGGGTTTGAACTCTCCTCAAGGATTTAGAATAAAAAAGGGATAGAAGTTATCCCCTATCCCCAATCATAACTTCGCTAAAATCAATTCTTCTCAGGCGTTTTAGGAATTTTGTTCACTAAAAGATTAGCCTTACCCGGTTGCTTCTGTAAATCAAAAGCATCATACAATTCTCCGGTAGCCGTAAAAGCTTTGTAAGTCAATACATTCCCTTTTACCGTAAGCAACTGGAACAATTGAGTATTGCTTGCCTTGCGGCTCATCCAGGGGTCATTAGATATATCATACATCTTAGGCCCTGAAACTGATACAACATATACTGTGCCTGATGCCTGATTTTTATTGCCTTGTACGTTTACCGTATTACTTACCATTCCTCGCCCATAAGCATGGTCGTGGCCCTGCAATACTATATCAACCTTGTGTTTATCGAGAATTGGCTTGAATCGCTTACGTAATTCTATATTATCACGATTAGGTTTGGTTGAATAAAATGGATAATGAAGTGTAATCGCAGTCCATTTACGCGGGTTATGACTCAATACCGAGTCTAACCATTTAGCTTGTGCAGTAGCATAATGCTCTGATTCATCAATCTCTTCAGCATTCAGAGAAATCACTTTCAGGTCAGCATAATTCACCTCGTAGCAGGTTTCTTCCAGACCTTTTGGTCCATTAGTTGGTAGTGTAAATTGCGGTCTCCATTGTGGTGATAATTTACCTTTGCCATATTCGTGGTTACCCGGTGTCATCACACTTGGTACAGTTGAATGGATATATGAACCTGCATAGAACCACTCGCCCCACTCTACATCGTGGTCGTTGCGGTTAATGAGGTCTCCGGCATGCAACATAAAATTCACTTCAGGCATAGTTTTGTAAGCCTCTCTGATAACTCTTGACCATAATGATTTTACATCGTTCTGGGCATCGCCAAAGTACAAAAACGAAATTGCGCGATTTGGGTCTTTCGATGGCATACGAAACTGGAACCATTCGCTCCATTGTTTCTCATACCCCACCCTATACACATACAAACCACCCGGTTCTAAATTTTCGATAACGCCAGAATGGTAATAGGCTTGCACTTCGGGTTCCTGCTGATATTTGACTTTGAGGTATTCTGAGGTAGCATAAATGGTACGCACATTTTTCAGAAACTGTGTGCCGTCTGTGGCTATGGCTACTTGTATTTCGCCTTTGGTAATAGTGGTATCTGTACGCCAGTTCACTCCTATCGAAGTTTCAGGCGTTGCGGTCAGATTTAGTATAATGCGGTCTGGTGTGGCTGACGGAAACAGGACTTTTACGTCCATGTTCAGCGATGCAGCGTGGTCATGCGGATGAGGATGACTATGGGATTGAGAAAAAGCTGTGTGGAAACTACTACTACAAATAAAAAAACAAAAAATCGTGAATATCTTTTTGCTGATAAAATTCATATTTCAGAGGTTTAGGTTCAGAGCATTTCAAAACCTGCTCTTTAATAAATTAGAGGCGGTCACAAAGTACCGCCCCTAATCTTTATTTTAAAACAATCTACTATTACCAAGGTTTTCCGGTACCTTGAACAATCCAAGGTTTCGACCATGCACTATTTTTTCCGTCAGCTTGCGAGAAGTTGGTTACTTCTAGTTTGTCTAAAGCTGCGCTTGTATTTGTTTTATTAATATTCAGCTCGTCTTGCATATAATAGAATCTAACCGGTAATGCCTGACGTTTGGCAGCAGGGCCGGCTTTCAAGGCAGGTAAACCTGTTCTTCTGAAATCAAACCACGATTCAGTAGCGGCTGTCCAGCTTGCAATCCATTTTTGTTCGATGATTTGTTTTAAAGTACCATCATAAGCCACACCAGGATTAGCCAGATAAGCGTTAGCTGTGCCACCTACTGTCCAGGTATTTAATGAGGCTCTTACACCTGCTTCGTAACGTGCTTTTGCATCACCTGCATTCCAGCCTTTGAACGCTGCTTCTGCAAGAATGAAGTTTACTTCAGCCGCCGATATCAAACGGGCTTTTAATAATGGGCCTGTAGCTGCTTTGTAAATATCGTTCAGGAATGATACGTGCGGGTTAAACGAAGTTTGACCAGGAGTTGGGTTCAGGTTATAAGCTGATGGCAACGCTGAGAAGCTGGTAGGAATACCTACATACTCAGGGTCGGTATCAACTACTGTGTTACCCACTTTATCAGGCGATAAATATCTTTTACCACCTTCGATTTTATCAGTACCTGCAGGCAATTTCGCATCTACTACTAACGGTACCTCAACTTTATTAGCCCAGATAGCTAAGCGTGGGTCTTTTAAAGCTTGTAATGTTTCAACAAATGTACCTGCCATTTTGATACGACGGTAATTGCTACCACTGGCATCATAAACTGCATTAGCCGGCCACGAAGTACCATCACTTGTACCCGGGAAGCTCATCGTTGCATCATCAGAGTTTACAGTCATGATCGGGTATTGTGCGGCATTACCAACAATCTTCTCAATACCTGCTTTAGCTACATCTGCTTTTTTAGCTGAAATACGCATATAATAACGTAATGCCAAAGAGTTAGCCATTTTTCTCCATTTAGTAGGGTCACCTGCAAAGTAAACATCTACGTTGTCTACAATACTCGAATACTCAGCTTTTGATTTTGATAGAAGTGTATTCGCTTTTTCCAGATCAGCCAGAATACCTGTGTAGATAGCTTCTTGACTATCGAAAGCAGGTAGAATATCTTCAGTTTTACCTAACTCACCTTTTAAGGCAGTGTTATAAGGTGCATCACCCCACAAGTCGGTAATTAAACCAAACATGAAAGATTTCATTACTAAAGCTACACCTTGATGAAACTCAAGCTTCTCAGCTACCGCTCTGTCGTATACCAGTTGGTTATTACGCAAAATATCGTAGTAGCCGCTCCAGCTTTGATTGCCACCCCAGTCATAATCATTATGCCCAGACGACCATGCATCTTTTTGTGTGTGTTGTACTACACCTGCTATATCCTGATATCCAAGGTTTACATAGGCTTTTGCCGCTTCTGTCAATACAGTTGGCAACACAAGGTTCGGGTTCACCAAATCAGGTTGAATCCCGTTCGGGTTATTGTTCACTTCTGTCAGGTCTTCGCAAGAGAAGAAACTCGTAAACAGAAAGACTAATGCAATAATTTTTTTATAACTCCTTTTCATCTATTTCAATGTTTAAGATTTTTAGAATGTTAAACCAAGTTTAAATCCAACCGGAATCACCCAAGGAGTAACGTTATATCTTTCGATACCTTGTTTGAACTGAGTACCAGCCTGCGCACCTGCTTGCGGTTGGAACGCCATTTCTGGATCGATACCGATTTTAGCAGCTGTCCAAAGCATGATGTTACGGCTATATACCGAGATATTAGCACTTTGCATACCTAATCTCTTTACGAAACCGCTTGGTATTTCGTAGCCTAATGATATCTCTCTTAATTTGATATAAGAAGCATCAAACAAGGCAGCTCTTGTGAAATCCCAAGGATAGTTATCTCCGTAAGGAATAATTTTAGTACCAGGGCCACCTAAGTTTTCTGTATAGCCAGTGATTTGACCAGCTTCGTTGTATTGAGCAATTACGCCAGGGTTAAACACACCATACATATAAGTATTGCCACCGTATTCGAAAGGATAACCACCATAAGCAGCAGTAGGGCCACCTACGATATTAAATTTGTTACCTACTACTCTTACTAAATCGTTATCAACCAGATAGTTACGAAGCGCATCGCCTGTTAAACCGTTTGGATTAATCAGGTTATCCAGGAAACGTTGAGATTTCAGGTCAGACTCACCATAACGATACGTTTGAGAAACGAAGTCACCACCTTGTCTCCAGTCGAATGTAGCATTCAGGCTGAAGTTTTTATAAGTCAGTGAAGCCTGAAAGCCTAAGATAAAATCAGGGTTGAAGTTACCGATTTTGTTACGGGTATTGCTCGCACTAACTGCCTGCCAGGAACCGTTTTCATCTAAGATAGGATAACCGAAATATTTAGAAGATGGGTCTTTAACTGTTACTAATTCAGAGTCATAGATATCACCGATAGTTTCGCCTACGTATGTCCATGCACCACCTTTAGCATCTGTCCAAAGTGTATAAAAATCAAGACCAGGGCTTAATTCTTTGATAACCGTTCTGTTTCTGTAGAAGTTAGCAGTCAGATCCAATCTCCAACCATTTTTCTCAAATGGAGTACCTCCAACTGTGATCTCAGTACCTCTACTTACTAATAAACCTGCGTTGATGTTTTTAGAAGTATAACCTGTTGATGGAGGCAATTTGGTTGGGATAATTTGGTTTCTGTTTTCAACCATGTAATAAGTACCAGATACTCTCAACTTGTTTTTGAACATAGTTAAATCGGCACCAACTTCATACGAAGTAGAGATTTCAGGTTTCAAGTCAGGTAATAGAATAGTACCTGATTTCGACAAACGGGTAATACCGTTCCATGCTTCGTTATTAGCCAGCGTATTCAACAAGGCATAAGGGTTTGTATCATTACCTACCTGTGCTACACCCGCTCTTACTTTCAACATATTAAGATTCTGAGATGAAGTCTGGAACAATTCGTTCACTAATAAGCTCAATGAAGCCGCAGGGTAGAAATAAGAACGATTAGAAGCAGGCAAAGTACTCGACCAATCGTTTCTTCCGGTCAGGTCTAAGAATAACATATCTTTGAAACCGATATTTGCCATTCCATAAGCACTATAAACCACTTTTCTTGAAAGAAAACTTGAATAGTCAAGGTTAGCAGGAGAAATATTCTGTAAAGTATACAAGCCCGGAATAATCAAACCAGTACCATTACGGCTTCTATTCGTAACATCCTGATAATTGGTATTACGTGCGTTGGCTCCTGCTGATATTGAAAATGAGAAATCTTTCACGTTTTTGTTATAAGTGGCCAACACATCGGCGTTGCTTTCAAAACGTTTCAGATTAATAACCCCATAAGCACCACGAGGCTCTGCAGTATAGCTATTACCAATTTTAGTTTCACGCTCTTCACCATAAGTATCTACTGAGTATCTACCCATTAAGCTTAACTCAGGAGTAATCTGGTAATCTGCTTTGATGTTACCAAACAAACGGTTTCTTTCAAAAGCGTTTCTTACTTCATGCGCCAGGAACCACGGATTGTTATAGTTTTTAGGTGATTGTGATTTTTGTTGCAAACCCTCTTGTCCTGGAACCCAATAATCTTTCAACTCATTGATGTCGATATGCGGAGATACTGCGTAGGCCCATTGCAATGGGTTAGCACCTCTTTCACCTGCCGGACGGTTGTTAGAGTTGTTACGACTTAAATCAATATTAGTGCTTATTCTTAATTTATTGCTTAATTTCAATGAAGTAGCAACGGCTAATGAGTTTTTGAACAAATCAGAACCCGGAATAATACCACGGTTAGTCATGTTTGAGTAAGCCACACGGTAGTTTACAAAATCATTGCTGTTAGCAATTGAGATACCATTAGTAGTAGTGATACCTGTCTGAACGAAATCTCTGATGTTATTTGGGTGAGAAACCAACTCAGTTGGAATTTGTTTACCATTGGCATCTTTAGGGCTGTTCCATTGAATAGCTTTATAGCCTTTGTCCAACTCAGGGCCCACACCACCGGCTGAACCTTCATCAATGATTAACACACCACCCGGATAAGGGTTGTTATCTGGTGTGAAAGGAAGAATACCAGTTGCATATTTAGAATGTAAATCAAGGAAACGGTACGGATTATCAAAAACTGTATTAGTAGTCAGGTTTACAGTCATTTTCTTCGCTTTCGAGCCATTCTTAGTAGTAATGATTACCACACCATTACCCGCTCTTGAACCATAAAGGGCAGCCGCACTTGGCCCTTTCAGGATAGAGATACTTTCAACGTTCTCAGGGTTTAAGTCAGAAATCGCATTACCGTAGTCAACACGGTTATCACCACCAATCTGGCTTACGTTGTTCAGGGTATTGATAATAGGTACACCGTCAATCACAAATAATGGTTGGTTATCGTTGCTCAACGATTTGGCACCTCTGATAACCATACTTACCGACGAACCAGTTGCACCAGTTGAGTTGATAGCTACTCCGGCAACTTTACCCGACATAGCGTTCAACACGTTTTCGTTAGAAATACGGCTCAGATCTTTGCCATCTACTTTACCTACAGAATAACCAAGCGATTTTTCTTCACGTTTGATACCCAAGGCAGTTACAACCACCTCTTTCAGACTTTCAGCACTTAAATCCATTGCTAGATCAACAGTGCTTCTGTTTCCTACCGGAATTTCTGTGGCTTCATAACCAACAAATGAAAAAACTAAAACAGCATTGCTACCTACTTCGATAGAGTAGTTTCCGGTAGCATTAGTGCTTGTACCTTTTTGAGTACCTTTTAACAGGACGTTTACACCGGGCATGGCAGCTCCATCCTCTTTGGATGTTACTTTACCTGTAACAGTCCGGGTCTGAGCCCATACTGTCGGAGCGCAAGCTCCTAACAGGAAACCGAAAAAAACCAGCCCCCTAAGCATGCTTCGGAGAGTAAAGTTTAACTTCATAATATAATTTTTTAAAGTGAAGATAGAATTGTAACTCAAGTTTATTTTTGAATTTAACTGAATTACTGTTTAAGTGGTAAAATGTACTACTGGGTTTGTGTAATGATTATATAAATTTTAAATAGAAGAAATACATTAGAGAGCTAAAGCCAGATCTACGCTGCCACGCAGGTACTGCTTTGCCTTAACCAGCTGATTCTTAACGGTATTCTTAGAGATTCGCATCATTTCGGCAATCTCCTGATACGACTTCCCGTCTTCCACATTTAGTTTCAGAATCATCTTACGTTTAGCCGGAAGACTATTCATAGCATTACGCAGCAAAACTATTTTTGCTTCTTCAGTATCTGAGTTTCTGTGGTGGTCATCTTCCATCATTTGTAGATACTGATGTTGCATGGTCTGGCTTCTTTCCATTTTTTTCAGATAATCGAAAGCCAGGTTGCGTAAGCAGGTAAAGATATAAGAATTGAAGTTCAGCTCAGGATTAATCTGTTCTCTGCGATTCCAGATTTTGATAAAAACTTCATGCAGCATATTTTCTGCTTCCTCTTCATCTTTCACAATAGCCATCGAAAATCGGATACCCGGCTCTTTGTAGTGATTATATAATTTAGTAAAGGCCGTACTGTCACCCTCGGCGACTTTCATAATTATGTGATCTAGTGCTTCCATGCGTAAGCTATATTTAAGGATAGGTGTTAAAATTATATTGATAAAAAGAGTGTTCAGGTAAACGCAAATAAATACAAAATAATCTCACAATAATACTAAATCAATTCAACCGTAAATTTGCCATTGCATGAGATGCGAAATTTTTAAAAGGCTATAAAAACACAATGATTATTTACTAAGAGACCTGTAAAATTGGCAGTTGATACTCTGTGTTTGGCTTTACTAAACTAAGGCTGAATAATTATGAAATAAATATACTAGGTTTTTGATAGACTATATTCGCATATTACGTAAAATAATCCTCAAAAAGCGCACGACCCTCAATAATTAACTTTTACCTAAAATTGGAAGATATTTTGGTAATAGTTTGATAAAATTAACGCCGTCTAATAAAGGAAATTACCTAATCTTTTCAGCTCAGAACATTTCTGTTATCTTTAATACATAAACTATAAAACTGTATCACGACGAACTATGAAAAAATCATATTTACTCTTTTTATTACTATCTATTCTTTCCTCTCAATTACTAGCTCAGAAACCCAGAGCAAGAGATTTAGGTATTCCGTTCGATGGAATAACCGGGCCCTACAATGCTATTACCGATGTCCCTGGTGTTGAAGTCGGCTATAAAACATTAATCAGTGGCTCCGGCGAATTAAAAGTAGGAAAAGGCCCAGTCCGAACCGGTGTTACAGTTATTCTACCCAAAGGCAAAACAGATGCAAACTACCCGGCCGCTTGGTTTTCATTGAATGGTGATGGCGAACTGACTGGTCTACCCTATATTGATGATTTTGGTACTGGCTATGGAGCTATTGGCATTACCAACACGAATAGCGTGGGTATCGTAAAAGATGCGATTGGCGAATGGAGTTATAAAAAGTTCTCAAAAGGAGATTTTGTCGATTTTTCGTTCGGACTCCCAACCGTAGGCGAAACATGGGATGGGGTATTGAATGACATAAGCGGCTTTCATGTAAAAAAGGAGCATGTATTTGAAGCCTTAGATAAAGCCCAAGACAGGAAAATAGCGGAAGGCAATGTGGGTGGTGGCACAGGTATGGCGCTCTATAGCTTTAAAGGTGGTAATGGCACGGCTTCAAGAGTATTTACTATTGATTCTATTCAATATACATTAGGGGTATTTGTGCAAGCCAACTTCGGCAGACGGGATGAGTTGACTGTAGCAGGCGTACCTGTAGGCAAAGAAATTCAGGATTTACAGCCCATTGTCAATCGTGAGAACCGCAAAGATGGGTCTATCATAGCCATTGTTGGAACAGATGCTCCGCTTCTACCCAATCAATTAAAACTGATAGCCAAAAGAGTAACACATGGCATTGCCCGCACGGGTACATTTTCGCATCATGGTTCAGGTGAAATTTTTCTGGCTTTTTCTACTGCCACGCCTATATATAATAAGGATAAGACAGAAACCTGGAAAGTACTACCGAAATGGGAGCTTGACCCTGTTTTTGAAGCAACTGTTCAGGCCACGGAAGAAGCTATCATCAACGCCTTAGTAGCCGCCGAAGATATGGAGGGCATTAATGGTAATAAATATTTTGGTATTCCTCATGATAGACTGAAAGTTATTATGAAGAAATATAATAGATTAGATGAGAAAAAATAGTAGAGACGTATTGCAATACGTCTCCAAAGATATATCAGTAACAATGAATTATCTTCTGGTTTCGCGTCTATCCATATCCAATCTATTAGATTGCATAGGCCCTTGAGACGTATAGCAATACGTCTCTACAAAATAATATAATTTTATTTCGCCTGATAGACCTGCTGCAACCAAGCTCCCAATTTCGTATAAATACTAAACAAACTCTTCCGCATTTCATGCGTTTCACCAGGATATAATTCCAATTGTGATTTGATGCCTAATGATTGTAATTTCTTATACAATTCTTTCGATTGATTCACATTTACCAATTCATCACTTTCGCCATGAAAAATTATGGTGGGTACACCCGTTTCTTTTTTCAGGTGATAAATAGGACTGGCATCAATGGCAATAGTTGCCTGTGGATTAGTATCACCTAAGAATTGATTAATTGTATTACTAGCTGTTGGATTGTCTCTAAAAATCTTATCAGTTAAATCCGTTGGCCCTACTATATCTATTACCGTCTTTATCTGCTTTTGGGTATCATGTTTATAAGTATATAATAAGGAAAGGTGTGCCCCCGCACTCACACCCAATAGAGCAAACTCTTTACCATTGTAACCATAGTTAGATGCTTTGGCTGTCAGGAAAGCAATCGCATTTTTTACATCCTCAATTTGCGCAGGGAAACGGTTTTTCCCCTCTCTCAACAAACGATAATTGATAGCCGCCACCCCATAGCCTTGTGAAGTAAGGGTACTAACCAATATCTTCGGAAAATCATTCTTACTTCCCCACTTCCAGGAACCACCATGTACATACACTATCAGCTTTGTATTGGCTGAATGAGTCTTAGGGAGATAAAGGTCTAATAAATTACCATTACCCTCAGCAGGACCATATTTTAAATTCAGATGTTGGATATAAGTAGTATCCTGTCCGAAAAAATTCTCAAAGTTTTTGCTCCATGTTTGGGTAGAAGCTAACATAACAACAGCAAGGCTTAAAAATATTTGATGCATACGTTTAATAATCATAGCTTAAGTTTAAAAAATAGAAAAGGGAATAGTATACGAGGCTTAACAGAGATATAGTCAGTAATTCTTACAATTTTAATCACTCAATCGCTCATTCGCTAAATCGCTCAATTCTTTTTATCAACTCCAAAACGCCGGAATTATTGTTTTTTTTCTTCAATCAATAGTCTTGAATCGCCTTGTTGAAGTAATTAATCTAAAACAAACCACCTAAGCTATCTTGCTTTGTATGAACACCAGTCCTAAAAAATATTCAATCCTAAAAAAAATACGCTTTATATGGCTCTCTGTTATCTGTATCGCTGTTGCTTTAAGTATCCAATCCTGCTCTGGCGAAGCTGATAAAGAAACCGTTGATTATGTAGACCCATTTATAGGTACAGATTATTTCGGACATACTTTTCCCGGGGCAGTTACGCCTTTTGGGATGGTGCAGTTAAGCCCCGACCATGATACCCAAGGCTGGACCTACAGCAGCGGCTATAGTTATGCCGATAGCTCGATTATGGGATTCAGTCATACGCATTTCAGTGGTGTGGGTATGACATCAGGAGGTGATATTTTGTTAATGCCTACCGTAAATGATAAAATTCAGACTAGTCCGGGTTCAAAAGAAAATCCTGATTCTGGCTATCGGTCAAGATATAATAAGGCAGATGAAAGTGCTTCCCCGGGATATTATAGTGTATTACTCAAAGACGACCATATCAAAGCTGAACTGACAACTACCAAACGTGTAGGTATGCACCGCTATACTTTTCCGAAAGCAAGACGTTCTAATATTTTGCTGGACCTGGGTCATGAGATTGGGAATGATGATAAGAGTGGCTATTCAATGTTTAAAATCGTTGGCGATTCAACCATTGAGGGCTATAAAGATGCCAATGGGACAATAATTTATTTTGTAGCCAAATTCAGCCGACCATTTGATTACTATGGCACCTGGGATTCAGACTATAATACACCCGAATCGGCAGAGGGTTTCTGGCCTTATAAGAATGAAGAAAAAGGTTTGAATGTAGGGGCGTTTGTCAGCTATACAACCAAAGAAAATGAACAGATATTAGTCAAAGTGGCTATCTCATTCGTCAATCTTGAAGGTGCCAGAAAGAATCTGCAAACTGAATTGCCCGACTGGGATTTTGACAAAGTAAAAGATGATGCTCGTAAAGCATGGAATGAAGAATTACAGAGAGTAGAGGTTACTACCGATAACGAGGCACAGAAACAAATTTTCTATACAGCCGTATATCGTAGCATTTTAGCTCAGTACATCGGGCAAGATGTAGACGGGCAATATATGGGTATGGATAACAAAGTGCATACGGCCAAAGGCTACGACTTCTATCCCAACTTCTCCTGCTGGGATACTTATCGAAGCCAGCACCCTTTGTTGACAATCATCGCTCCGAATCATGTAAATGACCTCGTAAAATCTATTGCGGCTAAAACTTCAGAATACGGTTGGTTACCGGCGCAGCATTTCAGAAATGTATTCGGACAAGGCATGGTCGGCGACCATCTGGTGCCTGTAATTGTAGATGCCTATATAAAAGGATATAGAGATTGGGATATTGAAGGTCTTTACAACGCTATGAAACGCAAGGCATTGGAGCTTCCACCTGCTCCATTCCCGGCATCAGCAGGCCGCTCGGGATTGACTGATTATATGAGCGTAGGCTATGCCCCTTGTGATGTGGTCACCGAATCAGTCCCTAACACCTTAGAATTAGCCTACAACGACTGGTGCATTGCCCGATTGGCAGAAGCTTTGGGCAAAAAAGCAGATGCCGAGCTATTCTATAAGCGCGCACAAAACTACAAAAATGTGTATGACTCAGACACCCAATTCATGCGCCCACGTAAAAAAGATGGATCATGGCTACCGGAAAAAGGCAATAACGAACAAGATACCGTGTTTGTTGGCAATCACAGATACTACCAATATTTCGACCCTCTATTGGTTGGTCGTCGCCCGATGCGCCATTATACCGAATCAAATGCCTGGCAATACCTATGGTCTGTTCAGCATGATGCGAAAGGTCTGGTAAATCTTTTAGGTGGTGAGGAAGCTTTCAACAAACGTCTGGATACCTTTTTCGAAATGGATGCTTCTATCAGTGAGCCTAAATATGTGGGCGTAGTAGGAACTATCGGACAATATGTGCAGGGTAATCAACCATCACATCATGTAGCTTATCTTTATAACTATGCCTCTGCCCCTTGGAAAACCCAGATGCGTACCCGTGAAATCATGCAAAAACTCTATCGCACCGGTCCGGGTGGGTTGTGTGGAAATGAGGACATGGGTTCACTATCGTCTTGGTTTGTCTTGAGTAGTATGGGTATTTATCCATTTACTCCTGGTAGTAGCCAATATGTCATCGGCAGCCCATTATTCGAAGAAGTAGAAATCAAAGTAAAGGACAATAAAACATTCAGCATAGTTGCCAAAAACAATAGCGCCAAAAATATTTATATTCAGTCGGCTACTTTGAATGGTAAGCCGTTCAACCGTACTTATATCGACCAGTCGGAGATTATGGCAGGGGGTGAATTAGTTTTTGAGATGGGAGCAACACCCAATAAATCCTGGGGTATAGGCAGGGACGCGCTGCCATATTCATTTAGTAAATAATTGAGTGATTTAGGGATTGTTCAATTACTACTTGTGCAAATCGGGCGACGTTCGCTTAGTGTCACTCTGTAGTTAAACATAAATTTTGAATAATAATATGCATATTTCTCTGAAAAACACCTGTAAAAAAACTCTTCTCTACTTAACTCTAAGTATAGGAGTAGCTTTTTCTATGTACGCCTGCAAATCATCAGAGAAACAAAGCATAGAAACAACTTATAAAGACCAACCATTCTGGCAGGAGTATCATGAAGCCTATCCGATAAGCACTGATGCAGAAGAAAATGAGGTAAGAAGCATAACGGTTGACAAGGCGCAAAATGTCTGGGCGGCCACAGCTTCGGGTATTTTTATGAAAAAACCAAATGAACTGATCTGGACATCTATCCAAACCGGAGAAGATAAAGGCCCGGCCTATTCAGTAGAAGAAGATGCAGAATCAAATATATGGATAGGTACATGGAATGGCATTTATAGATATAAAGACACTAAATTAGAAAAGCTGACAGGTGTAACTGCTCCTGTTTCAGCTATATGTATAGCAAAAGAGGGTGTATATGCGTTAAGCCCAAATGGCATCTGGCTATTTGATGGAAAAACATTCAACAAGCCTCAATCAAATAAAGAGGATTACCAACTACCCCGCTCTATCAGAGATGTTATTTCTGATAATGAAGGTGGTTTATGGATTGCCAGTGATGTAGGTTTATATCATACCTCTGCTAAAGAAACCAAATACTACCGTAATAAGGACAAAGTAATAAGCGGATATATCAAAGGTGTTGCATTAGATAGCAATCAGCATCTTTGGGCAGGTGGTTTAGGTGGCGTAAGTATCATTCAAAATGAAACTAAATTAAGAGAGATTACACCACAGCAAGGTCTGCCTACAGTTTTTGTCACCTGTATAGACAATGCCCCTGATGGCACTTTATGGGTCGGCACAGAACAGGGGCTTGTACGTTATAAACCGCATAGTGACAAGCCCGATAGTACTTATTCTATGCTTTTTAGCCGAAGATGGTTGTTAGATGATCATGTAAACGATATAGCTTTTGATGCGAATGGTAATGCTTGGGTTGCCACACCAAAGGGTGTAAGTGTCATTAAAAGAAGACAAATGACATTGGCACAAAAGAATGATTTTTTCATGGATGTGACCATGAGGCGCCATATCCGTGCCCCATGGATTGCGGGACAAGCGCATTTACGCATTCCAGGTGATACTACGTCATGGCAGCCGGAAGATGATGATAATGATGGTGAATATACTGGTAATTATCTGGCAATGGAATCTTTCAGATATGCTGCTACGAAAAGTCCGGAAGCTAAAGAAAATGCCCGAAAAGCATTTAGTTTCTTAAAACTCCTGCAGGAAGTTACGGATACTGAAGGTTTCTTTGCCCGTACCATCGTACCATCCACCTGGAATTTTGTACATGATGGCAACCGAACTTTTACGTCTCACCAATTGGCAGATGAATCTGTTAAAGAACCGCGCTTTAAACCTGTTGAAGTACGATGGAGAAAATCTAAAGATGGAAAATGGTTATGGAAGGGTGATACCAGCAGCGACGAAATGTGCGGACATATGTTTGGCTATTTCTTTTATTATGAATTAGTAGCCGATGAAGCCGAAAAGGCAATTATCAGAAAGCATGTGTCAAACATTGTCGATTATCTGATTAAACATAATTTCAATTTTATAGATATTGATGGCAAGCCAACCCGTTGGTCTGTTTGGTCGCCAGACCAGTTGAATCGAGATCCTGAATGGGCACCAGATAAGGCACAGAACTCAATGGAAATGCTGACTTTTCTGAAATTCGCCCATTATATCACCAAAGACGAAAAGTATCAGAAACATTATCTGAGATTAATAAATGAAGAGCATTATCTGGAGAATATGGCCGAGGTACCCAATCAGAATAGGGCATGGTTTATATATTTCGATACTATTCTGCAGGCTTACCTTTATCCTATACTATTGAAATGTGAAACTGACCCGGAGCGTAAAGCTTTCTTTGAGAAACATATAGACCAATGGTTTGAAAAACGAAAAGCCGATCATAATCCTTTGATTAATTTCATCTATTGCTATTCACGCAATAAACAAACAGAAATTGCGAATTCAGTAGAATTTCTGAAGGATACGCCGCTTGACCTGGTAGATTGGCATATAGACCATACCAAACGCGAAGACATTCAACTGGTAAGAAGTATTGTTCTGGATGAATTACAGGTTTCAAAGCTACCACCTGCCAGTATCAGAAAAACTGTTCGTTGGGATAAAAATCCGTGGGATGCAAGAGGCGGCGACCCACAGGTAGAAAGAGAACCGGTGTTTTGGTTACTACCTTACTGGATGGGACGATATTTAGATATGATTCAATAAATAATTTTTACACTCATGATTAAGCTAAAAATTCAATTATTACTCTGCTTTTTGTTGGTATCAGTTATACATACCCAAGCCCAGGAAACTTATGCTGAAAAGCTCGGCTTTCCGAAAGGTAAAAAAGTAGTGATTTTCCATGTAGATGATTGTGGAATGTCTTACTCTTCCAATCAGGGAGCTATTAAGTCCATCGAGCAAGGAGTAGCTACCTCCTGTAGCATCATGATGCCTTGCGGATGGGCACCTAGCTTCATTAAAAACTATATTCAGAAAAAAAATCCGAATCTGGATGCAGGACTTCACCTTACATTGACCTCAGAATGGAAAGATTATCGCTGGGCACCTGTAGCCGGATTCCAGCATGCCCCAGGTCTGGTAGATGAAGAAGCCTGTATGTGGCACACCGTAGAGCAGGTAGTAAAAAATGCTTCGGCTGACGAGGTAGAAAAGGAAATCAGAGCTCAGGTGGAACGAGCCTTGAAAATCGGTTTGAAACCTACACACCTGGATTCGCACATGGGTACGCTCTTTGCCAGTCAGGCCTTTTTGGAGCGTTATATAAAAGTCGGTGTTGAGTATGGCATTCCGGTCATGTTTCCGGGAGGCAATAATAAATTATTGATTGAGTGCCAGAATGCCCCTTTAATCAAAAGTCTGAAAGCGAAAGGGCAATGGAAAGAGGGCATGGAACTACCCGTACCAGCCATGCTTAAACAAACTAAACCAGTTGGCGAAATGATATGGAAAGCCGGTCTGCCAGTCTTGGACGACCTACACACTTTCAGCGGAGACTGGAAACCGGAAGGTAATGCCACGCCCGAAGAATGGGGGAGATACAAAGCACAGAAATTTATTGAGACTCTTAAAAGCATGCAACCTGGCGTGGCCATGTTAATTGTCCATAGCAGCGATATTACCGATGAGTTTAAACAAATCAGTGGTTCGGGTGGCTCAAGATATGCAGATATGCTATCGATGATGAGTCCAGAATTAAAGGCTTATATCGAATCAGAGGGCATTATTCTGACTACTTTCCGCGAATTGTTGGAGAGACGTAAGAAGGTGAAATAAATAAATCCATTTTTAATTGTATTGATGTTTTAATGAAAAAAACGCTTTCATACATCCTATTCATAATCGTCTGTTCTCAACAATTACAGGCACAAAACCCTGCAATTATCAATTCAATGTTGATTTTCCCTCCACAGGAAAAACACGTACACGGTAGCAGCATAGTCGGTTTACCTAATGGTGATTTTCTGGCAGTCTGGTTTCAGGGAAGTGGCGAACGAACCGCTGATGATGTCAGAATCCTGGGCGCAAGGTTAAAGAAAGGCGCAACAACTTGGAGTGAACCTTTTTTGATGGCTGATACGCCTAATATTCCTGATTGTAACCCCGTCTTATTCCTCAATCAGGAGAATAAATTGTTTCTGGTTTGGATTGCCGTACAAGCCAATAAATGGGAACAATCAATTCTCAGATTTAAAACATCAACTGACTATAATCAAAGTGATGCACCTATATGGAACTGGCAGGATAATATTCTGTTAAAGCCAAACGATGATTTTGCTAATGAAGTAGCAGCTAAACTGAAAAGCCTACCCGACACTCACCATGGATGGGCAGGCTATGCGCCTGAATATGATAATATGATTATTGAAGCCAGCAAAGATGCCACCAAACGCAGCATCGGGTGGATGACCAGAATTAAACCGTTATTGATGCCTAACGGGCGCATTGTTTTACCCCTTTACTCTGATGGTTTCAATATGTCGATGATGGCAATATCAGAAGATAATGGAACAACCTGGCGGTCAAGTCTGCCTTTGGTAGGTCGTGGCCCAATTCAGCCCGCTATAGTACTAAAGAAAAATGGCAATCTGGTAGCCTATATGCGTGACAGTGGAGATAGTCCACCACGAGTACATTATAGCGAATCGAGTGACAAAGGTGAAACCTGGTCTGCATCGGTTAAAATGGATATTCCAAATACTGCCAGTGTAGAGTTATTGGTATTGAAGGATGGCAGATGGGCATTTTTAGGTAATGATATTTATGACGGGCGCTATCGTCTGAGTCTGTTTTTATCAGACGATGAGGGCAAAACCTGGAAATGGAAAATACGGATGGAAGACCATGACCCTAAAAAAGGTGGATTCTCTTATCCATCATTGATTCAGACAAAAGATGGTCTTTTGCATATGACATATTCGCATCATGTAGAAAAGAATCAGAAATCAATTAAATATGCTGTGGTTGACCCACAGAAAATCAAATAGTCCTGTTAACGCACACATTAATCAATTACCTTACATACTTATGAAGTTTTCTTCTTACATTTTCATTGGATTATCGATGATAGGCTTTGCCTCCTATGCGCAAAACCTGACTCCAAAGACAACACAACCCGTGTATCGTGATAAACCTTTCTTGCAGGATTATAGTATAAAATATTACCTGAAGTCAAATAATACCAAACTGATTGAGGTGGCCAGCGATAGAAATGGTTCTATCAAAATATTTTCGTCGGAAGGACTGCTACAACCTCATGATGGACAATTCCTATATCCCGGCACTATCGTAGCTGATAAAACCTATCGTACTCTTGGCGACAAAAAAATACAAGGCTTAAGCAGCTACCAGAATCAGTTTGTATTGCTTGATAACAAAACAGTTTTAAGCAATGCCTGGGCAGGTAAATTACTCAGCAAACATGAACTAGGTAACGCCAGTCTCTTTGCAGGAGGCAAAGACTTTACCTTTCTTGTTTCAGATGGTAAGTCTCTGCAATTAATAAAAGATGTCACTACGCTTTGGAAAGGTTCTTTAAGTGGTGACGAAGTAGTGAGCATCCGCTATCAGGCTAATACAGATACTTTCTGGATTCTGGGCAAAAAGTCTTTATCCACCCTGGCAGGTTTAAAACTAACCAGAGTTTATGAAGGAACTGGCTTTACCTCTTTTGATACCAATGGTAAAAAGCTCATCATAGGTACGAATGACGGTATTATTACACTGGATGCTACTAAAAAGCAAATCAGCAGTAAAAACCAGAAATTGCCATCGACTGAAATCACCGATGTAAAAGCGATTGGAGATAAATTCTGGTTTGGCTCAACCAATGGCGCATTTGCCTTACGTACCGATGGCAAGTTTGATTATTATAATGGCGAGCGCTGGCTACCGGGCAATATAGTAACTAATATTGCCGAAGGCCCTGAAAATTCGGTATTGATATTAACTACCGAAGGCCTGGGACAGATTTGCTTCAAAAAAATGACGCTACATGATAAAGCCATGTTCTACGATAAACAAGTGCGTAGCCGCCATATTCGCAATGGTTTCAATGCTTCCCTTAGCCGCATGGAAAGAGGTAATTTAAGTACAGGTTATTTGTCTGATTCTGATAATGATGGACTTTGGACATCAATGTATCTGGGAGGTGAGATATTCAGATATGCTGTTACTAAAGACCCCGAGGCGCTACAAAACTGTATTGAGTCATTGGATGCCATGGAACGTTTGTATACGGTAAATGGTATTCCCGGATTCCCGTCGCGCTCATTTGAAAGAAGAGGTTATATTGAACAATTGTCTGACCCGGAGCGTTGGCAACACTCACCCGAGGCCGAATGGGACTGGAAAGCAACCACCAGTAGCGATGAAGCCATCGGACATATTTTTGCTTTTGGTGCCATGGCCGAATTAATATCAGAGCCAACGATTAAAAAACGTGCGGTTGTTTTGATAGATACCTTAATGAGCCATATCGTTAAGAACAATATGTATATGATTGACTATAACGGCAAGCCTACGCAATGGGGTCGTTGGAATCCTGAATATGTTAATTCTTTCCCGATTAATGTGGGTGATAGAAAATTGAATTCGTCGAATATAGTAGCTATGCTACAAACAGCCTATCATTTCACTAAAAAGGAGAAATATAAGCAAAAGGCTTTTGAGTTGATGAAGAAACACGGCTACTATGAAAACCTGATGCGCCCGATGAGTGTTATTGGCAGAGCAGCAGACGATGCTGACGCACATGCCAAAAACATGTCAGACGGTTGGAATCACTCTGATGACGAAATGTATTTTGTAGGTTATTGGGGTTTGTATCGCTATGCCTTTAATGATACCCTGAAAGCCGCTTACAAAAGAGCTATTATTGACCACTGGGAAGCTGAACGCCCTGAAAAAGAAGGTGCATGGAATATCTTCACGGCATTGACAGGCACTAAAAACTTTGATTTAAATGAAGCTGCCTGGTATTTAAGAGAATACCCATTAGATTTAGTTGATTGGGTGATTGTGAACAGCAACCGCAAAGATATTGAGAAAATTGCGCCTAACTTCCGTAATCAGACCATTAAAGAAGTTTTACCCCCTGACGAAAGCCCGATTCAACGTCATAATGGCAATACGTTCAACCTAGACCGTAAAGGTGGCAACGGCACTTCAGAGCATAGTGCCGGAGACATCTGGTTATTGCCTTATTGGCTCGGGAGATATCAAGGTGTGATTAGTGCACCAGAGAAGTAATTGCAGAAAATTTCAATAGCGACCTATGAAATATTTACTTTTGGCCTTTATTTTTTCACTATCAGCTTGCAGCACTACTATGAAGTATATGACCGAGAAACAAATAACCGATGATGCCACCTATCAGCATGATTTAGATCAGAATGATAATTTCTCACCAGATAATCAATGGTTAGTGTATGATACAAGAACAGATGATGGAGGCATTGCGGAATCTGGCCGTATTGAAAAAGTAAATATTTCAACAGGCGAAAAGAAAATTATTTACGAAATCCCAAACAATCAGCTTTGGGGGCCGGGAGCTGGAGCGGTTAGCTACTCCCCTCTTGAGAACGCAGTAGTTTTTATTCATGGTTTGCCAAGCATTACTAAAGAAAATCCTTATCAACAATGGCGACGCACAGGGGTAATTATTGATGAAAATATTGCTGGCAAGCGCATCTTTATGGATGCCCGTGATATTACCTCACCTTATACCAAAGGGGCTTTAAGAGGTGGTACGCACCGTCACGAATGGAGCGGTGATGGTCAATGGATTGGCTATACCTACAACGATGCTGTGATGAAAGCTTTAGAAGACTCAACGGGCGAAAAACACAATCTCCGTACTATTGGTGTATCAAAAAAAATCAATCCGGTAGTAGTAGAGAAAGATGCACACGGCGAAAATATTTCGGGTGAATGGTATAGTGCGCTGGTAGTAAAAGTAACACCGAATCCTACACCCGGTTCAGATGAAATCAGCCATGCGGCGGGTGATAGTTGGGTAGGCACAAAAGGATACGCAAAACCTGATGGAAACAGACAAATCGCAAGGGCCTTTATCGGAATTGTAAAAGACAAAAACGGTAAAAATGTGGATGAGGTTTTTATTGTAGATATACCAGAGGCCATTGATGTACCCGGTGAATCCGGGCCATTAGAGGGCACCGCTACTACAATGCCTATGCCCCCCAAGAATACCATTCAACGACGCCTTACGCATACTGCCGATACAAACCAACCTGGTTGTGTAGGTATAGTCAGAAGCTCTCCTGATGGACAATCAATAGCGTTTTTAGCTAAAGACGATAAGGGTAATTTACAAATATTTACGATTAGCCCTGAGGGTAGGAATCTGACGCAACTTACTTTTCACCCAAGCAAAGTGGATGGATTTTTTCGATGGCACCCATCTGGCAAAACCATTTATTATGTCTGGAATGGTAGTATCGTAAGTTGTGAAACGGGCGATGAAGGTTTTGAAAAGCGCCACAAAGTCTTAACAGAGTCTACCGTTCCATCGCCAACGAATTTAGTGATTTCACACGATGGGAAAACGATTGCTTTTAATCGACTGATAGGTAAAGCCAAGCAGATATTTATCGGAAAGCTCTGAAAGGTATCTTTCGGGCTTTCTTTTTCATCACGTACTTAATATTTACTTTCCCGTTTTCATCTACGGCTCTCAAAAAGATATTTGAGCCAATACTATCCGGGTCATAGTCTCTGAACTGGTAGGTAGAATCCCTTTTACGCAGATTACTCAAAGGAATCTGGATATTCAGGTCGGTTTTATCACCTAAGCTATAAATGCCATCTACAAAGAAAGTCATCACATTACTTTCTATCTGCATTTTTTTCACTTCTACCTCTTTTCCTTTAATCACAAAGTCATGCACGATAGGTGCAAATTGCACATGTTCTAACGGACGCTTTCTGAAAATCAGTTTTTTCATTTTCAGCAAAGGATCAAAATCAATAATTTCTGCCTCTCTTAAATCGACAGTTAAGGTTCCATCAACGGAGTTCTGAATTAAAGAAACATCGTTTTTCAATTCAGCACTGAACTTAAAAGTGCTGCTGAGTTTGCCCTGAATATTTCGGTCAGTCATAGTATATTGACCAAAATTATTGAAAGAAGAAAAAACAGATTTTACATCAGTATTTGTCAACTTAGCATCCACATTCAACTGAACAGGTCTACCCGAACGTAACTGATTCACATCGCCGGATACCTGAAATGTACCACCAAAAGCATTCATAGAAAAATTACGCAAATGAATCTTATCTGTGCTCAAAGTCATTCTTCCCTTAAGATTCTGAGCAGTCAGGCGATTATATCTGAATCGTTTGGCTTCCAATGTGGCATCTACCTCAATATTATCAATGGCCTTATCTAATAGGGCCGATAAGGTAAACTTAGAATTGCCACTCCGTTTAGGTCGGGAATGATCAAGATTCAACAATACTTTTAACCAATTCAATTGCCAGTCCGGTATTTTGATATTAACCAATGCTTTGAGCGGACTATTTTCCAGATAGAGATAAGGAAATACTCCGGTAATGCGCCCATTAACGTAGAGGTTATTCTGTCCGTCAAATATCTGAATATTAGGTATTCTTACCTCTTCGCCTGTAAAAGCTATATCTCCCCTAATCTGCTCAATGGTCACTTTCTGGGGTAAGTAGCTAATTGCCAAATCGTTTAAGGAAACGCTTCCATACAGCAACCCATTGAGTTTTTTAGTTTCTTTGTTAAAGAATGATTTGATATTACCCTTATAGGTAAGTTTCATTTGCGCATTACCTTTTCTCACCTTATAGCGTTCGGGATCAAGTAAGTCATTCAAAGAGGATGGGCTAGCATCTAAAGTACAATCAATATCTGCTAATGCCTGCTCTAAATCGTTGACGACTATTTTCCCATGTATCGGAATCGTTTCAAACAATCCTCTCACATTGTTACCTGTAATTCTTGTATTAGCATCTTCTGCAGGTTTAGTGCTATCAGCATGGTTAGTAAAAGTACCTTGGGTGCTTAGCTCTTTCAGCAATCCTACCGGAAGCCGGTATTCAAAATCACGGGCATCGAAATTAATGTCTATTTTCGGGATTCGCTCACCTAGTTTTCCGTTAAGATGAACTTCTGCACTGACAAGCGGATCTATTTTAATACGGTCTAATGTATTCGAAAGATGTTCTGTCAATAATTTTCTGGCATTGGCTAAGCGGAGTTCTTTTGTTTTAAAATTTAAACGGATAACTCTATCTTCGTGACTAAAATCGAACTCCCCTGATAGCTGTATTCTATCTTTAGTAGCTGATTCAATTTCAGAAGGAGCAATAACCAATTTCTTCTCTTTTTCTTTATAAAGTGTAGATAAACGAAGTTCCACTTCCTGATTGGTCAGAAAACCTCCCTTATCTGGATTAAAAATTAACCCTTTAAAAAATACACTTCCTTTCGAATCCATATTCCAGACTTCATCTTCATACGCTACTTTGCTGATAAACTGATGAAAATCTGCACCATAAAACTTCTCTTTTAACGAATCGGCATAATACACCTGAAAATCGGTAAAAGATACCTCTTCTAAATCTCTAAGGGTACCAGTATCTGTCTTTTTTGTACTTGTAGCAGAATCTTTTTTAGCGGGAGAGAAAATAGAAAGATTTGTAAAACCGTCTTTTCGCTTGAAGATATTCAGTTTGCCATTAGCAAATTTCATACTATGTATCAGCACCTTGCCTCTGAATAAAGACTGTGTTTCTAATGTAACATTAATTGAGGCGGCATCAACCAGATAAGTTTTATGCTGATTAAAGTATTTATCTTTGAGTTTTACTCCCATTAATGAGAAAGTGAATCCGACACCATTCTGAAAGGGAGTAAATTTAAAATCTCTTACTTCAAGTGTCCCGTCAATCTTTTCATTTATGAGGTCTTTTAACCGTATAAAAAGACTTCCCTGATTATAATATACCCAAAACCCCACCCCAGCCAAGAGCAAAATAAAGCTTCCCGAAATAATAAGAACTACTTTAAGGATTTTGGATGTCATAATAGGATTTTTTATAGTGTGTGAATTTGAGCGATTCACAGGCAAAAGCACGTTTGACTTTTCGAATTTACTCAGAAAACTTTTCTAATCAGTATTAAATCATCATTTTTAATTAAAAACTAATTTGAAATTTAAGTATTATTAAACGATTCCTTTAAACGTTTTTACCTGCCTTTATTTCAAGACAGCTCTCATGGTGCAATCCCCTATTCTATATAACTAAAAAATTATGCCAGCGGTTTTAAATCAAAGGCTTCTGCTAATAATTCAAACGAACGTTTGCGATTTACTGAGTTATTAGCCATTGTAGATACTATGACTTCATCCACACCAAAATCGTTGGCAAGTGCCAATAATTTTTCTTTTACTTCCTCTTTTGTACCAGATATGACTCTACCTCTGTTGCGATTGATACGCTCCTGTTCAGCCAACGAAAACTGGTATTTCTGTATAAAGGCATCATCACCAAAGTTATCAAATTTACCTTGCTCAAATTGTACCAGAACATAGTCTAAAAACTTCCTCATTTTTCGGGCTTCTTCCTCAGTTTCAGCACATAGAACCGAGATTGACATCAATGCATGGGGTTTTGAGAATTGAGATGATGGTTCAAAATTCTTGCGGTAAGTTTCTACAATATCCGGCTGGGCAAATCCATTAATAAATCGGGCAATGGCCAGCCCCATACCAAACTGCGCGGCAATTTTACTACTGCCACCACTCGAACTCAATATCCATTGCGTAGGCATAGTTGGCGCTTGCGGAACAGCTAGAATCGGTCCATATTTGGTAGCAGCTGTATCTCTGAAAAAGTGTTGCAGGTATTCTAATTGTTGCAGATAACTCTCTTCATTGAAATCGTTAGACGGATTCAGCAAAGCAGCTGTGATTCTATCTCCGCCCGGTGCCCTGCCCATGCCTAAATCAATCCGTCCGGGAAAGAGTGTTTCCAGCATTCTGAAATTCTCAGCTACTTTTAAAGCGCTATGGTTAGGCAGCATTATCCCACCTGAACCAATGCGGATGTGCTTGGTTTCATCGGCTAGTTTAACCATCAATACTTCCGGTGTTGAACCTGCAATAAAGGTGGAATTATGATGTTCGGATACCCAGAAACGGCCATACCCTAATTTTTCGGCTAATTTTACTGTAGCAATTGTTTCCTCTACAGCCTGTATAGCTGTTTTCCCTTGTGTGACTATCGATTGGTCTAATACTCCTAATTTCAGTTTACTCATTTTTCATTCGGTCTTTTGCTTACTAACACAAATTAATTCCAATTCGTTACCTGAAGTTACTATACAAAAATATACCAATAAAAAATCTCCGGCACTTTGGTACCGGAGATTATGCTAAGAAACAAAACGTATTAAAAAAGAGGTAGGTAATCCAAATATTAAGAAACTAAAGCTGCAGATTGTTGATAAACAGGTTTAATTCCTAGTTCATCATGCAGATTATCTATGGTAACCAAAAGCTCATCCATTCTCACTTTCAAATCATCCGTCAATGGCTCAACTTGTCTGCGGGTATAGGTTGAAATCGGGAAGCCTCTTTTCATCAGGCTATACTTGGCAATGGTTGGATAAGCAGAGTGGACTATTTCCATAGAGTCATTGAAAAACTGCTGTACTTTTTGTGATTCAGCAGAATTATCATTGAAATGCTCACAAATCCATACAATCAATTCAGGATAAATATTGCCTTGTATACATGATAAACCTGCTGCACCTGCTTTCAAAGACGAAGTGGCATTTACCATATAGGCATCATATAATCCAAAATTATAGCCTTGTGCTACTGCCAGTCTGCGTTCTACTTCAGCGGCATCCAGACAAGTATCTTTATGATAAATCAGGCGTTTAGATGGCAATAATTTCGCTAAAGTATCATAATTGATTAAACGCTTATAAGGAACCGGGCACTCATAAAAACCTAAAGGAATATTGGGTGTCAGATGCATGAGTTCTTCCATTCGCTCAACAAATAAATCATCCGACTCGTCAGCTTTTGCAATCTGGCTTGTAATCACGATGACAGCTTGAACGCCTGTGTCATAAATTCTTTTCACAAAATCTGCCTGTTGGGCTATCGTTCCGCCCAAGGTACCTGTAGATACTACTGGAATATGTCCTGCTGCCTGGTCAACTACCTGTTTGGTGATAGTCAGACGCTCTTCGTTAGTTAATTCATACATTTCGCTCGACAGACAGTTGGCAAACAATCCGGCTGAGCCTGCCTGCATATAATAGTCTGTCAGAACCGAAAGTCCTGCATGATCAATTGCTCCTGACTCTGTAAAGGGCGTGAGCATAACAGGAATAAAGCCTTGTGGTAGTGAATTGGTGGAAGCCATAATCTTATCTTTTCAAAAAATTGGAGGGGATCTTACTTTGTTTTCAATCTGGTTATCAGTACTCCTGTGAGAAAGATACTCAGGGTACCTATTACCATAATCATATTCTGATGGAAAGGGCTACGTAAAGCCGCAAATTCATCTGGTATTTGTTTCGAGAAGGTCATCCAGCAGATAACCAGTACGCCTATGATTGTTGCGATGATCGCTTCAGCATTCTTTGCTTTTTTAACAATCATACCTAAAAGGAATAAGCCTAACATACCTCCTGCAAAAATACCTGAGAGCATCCACCAGATGTCTAATACACTCTTGACTCCAATCATGGCTACGCCGGTAAGCATACCTAATACGCCAAACATAGTGGTAGCAATGTATAAAAGTCTTAATGATTGTTTAGCCGTTAAATCCGGTTTGATATAACGTTGGTAGATATCTACCGAGAAAACCGTAGCAGAAGCATTCATACCAGAACTAATGGTACTCATAGCCGCCGACATAATAGCTGCTATAATTAACCCCAACAAACCAGCCGGAATTTTATTTACCATAAAATGCGGCATGACTTTATCGCCAATATCGGCGGCACTTAAAGTTGAGGCTAATTGGCCAATAGCATCGCTACTACCGCCTGGCAGGCGTTCGGTAGCTACCTGCATCCTTACCTGGTTCAGTAAATCAGGATTGCTTTGGTAATAAGCATAGAGGCATGAGCCAATGACAAAAAACATTAACGAAACTGGCAGATACAAATACACACATAGCCATATTGAACGGGTGGCTTCCTTGACAGAGGTAGTAGTATGGTACCTCTGCACGTAATTCTGGTCCATACCGAAATTATTAAGGTTCATAAAGAAACCATATAATAACACTACCCAGAATGTGGATTGAGTAAAGTCGGGAATAAGGCTGCCCAGGCTGAATTTATCATCTGCCTGACCGATTTCTATAATACGACTGACGCCTCCGGGCATTCCCTGAACGACCAGCACCAGTATAATTAATGCACCAAGAGTTTTAACCACCCCTTGTACTACTTCCGTCCAGATGACGGCCTCCATGCCACCCATTACGGTATATATAATAATACATACACCAACTACAATCATAACACTTTCCATCGAATAGCCTGTAAGAGCCTGTAAGCTCAAAGCGATACCGAAGAAAATTGACCCCATACGAGCCAGCTGCGTGAGCAGAAAACACACTACGGCATAGGTTCTTGCCCAAGGCCCGAAACGATGCTCCAGATGGGTATAGGCCGATACCTCTCCGGTATTCCGGTAGAACGGCACGAAATAACGAGACGCCACCCACGCTGCAATGGGCATTGACAAGCTAAACACAAATGAATTCCAGTTACTCCCAAAAGCTTTCCCTGGCACTCCCAGAAAGGTATTACTGCTCAAAAAAGTGGCATAAATTGATATACCAATGGCCCAACCTGGAATCTTACCAGATGCGGTGGTAAACTGGTCAGCGTTTTTGTTCTTTCTTGAGAAATAAACTCCTATGATAATCATTCCGGCCAGATAGGCAAAAATGATGGCTAAGTCAATAACCGGGAGCGATCTTAAATTCATGTGTTAGGTTTCAAAAGATTCAATAGGACAAATAAGCTGTTCGACAGTATTATAAAGTATCAGCGACTGAAGTCGCCGCCTAAGATAACAAAGGTATTTTTACTTTCATATTCGGACTTAAGTCCGAATTCACTACTAAATAATCCTTTGTTATTTTAGCCACCGACTTCAGTCGGTGAAACGCCACATAAAATGCTAAAAATATACATTCAATTTTAAGCAAATGTGTATTTTCTATAATCAGGCGAATATTTTATTTAACTTTACAAAGATAACAGATAAAAACACAAGCTTTTTATAGACAATTTACCAATCATTGTACGATATTATCATAAATATTTCTAGTAATGAAACCTCATTTTCATAAAGTACCAAGTAATACCGAGCAGTCGTTTAGCATCAGGCATGATATTAAACCCAATTTTGGTACAATATGGCATTACCATCCAGAATTGGAATTACACTATGTAATCAGAGGCGAGGGTGTGCGGTTTATCGGTGACAATGTCAGCAACTTTACAGCAGGAGAAGTATTGCTTTTAGGTGAAAACCTACCGCATACCTGGCGATGCAACCAGGAATATTTTCAAGGCAATGCAGACTTGCAGATAGAAGCTATTGTGATGCAGTTCAAAACTGATTGTTTGGGCAATGAATTTCTGAATCTGAGTGAAGCCTATGCCATTAAAAAGCTATATGAAAAAGCGAAAAAAGGTTTAATCATTAAAGGAGAATCAGCACAGCAATTAAAAGATCTGATGCAGTCAGCCTTGCTGGCAAGCCCCTTACAACGCCTGATAGTCCTATTATCTATTCTGGAACTGCTTACAGAATCAGATGAAACAGAAATGATTACGGATGCTAACACTTTCTATCAATCAAACGAAATGGAGACAGTACGGCTGAATAATGTTTGTAGTTATACCTTAGCCAATTACGCTAAAGACATCAGATTAGAAGATATTGCAGCCATAGCCAATCTAAGTACCACCTCTTTTTGCCGTTATTTCAAGTTAATGACCCATAAGACCTATAATGATTTCCTGACCGAAATCAGAGTAAGCCATGCCTGTAGAGCATTAGTTGAAAACAGGTTAAGTATAGAAATTATCTGTTTTGAAAGTGGCTTTAATAATCTCTCTAATTTTTACAGACATTTTAAGAGTGTGAAGGGGATTACACCTTTGGAATATAAAAAACAGTATTTGAAAGAGACTAATTGATTATACCCAATGTAAAACGATTTTTCAAATCGTTATTCATAGATTATGAGATATAATTCCAACTTCTCATGTCATAGTAAAATGATAAAATTCTACCGAATTTTGACGATTTGAAAAATCGTCATACACACTAAATCTTACCTCCCATGACAAACAGTAATCCCATTCACATCATGATGCCCCAAATTATTGGCGGGTAAATTAACGCCTTTGAATATAAGCCAGATGGCCAAGATAATATATGAGAAAGTATAGACAGCTTTAGGTTTAAAGCTAATCCATTTACGAAGACTATTACCTAAAAATGCAAAGCCAAGCATCATGGGCAAAGTACCCAATCCAAACAATATCATAAATAAAGCACTCTCCCAAACTTCACTCATCAGAAAAGCACCGCTTAAGGCGGCATAAACTAAACCACAAGGTAATATTCCGTTCAGTATACCAAAGACTAATTGTGCGAATAATGTATGTTTTTTGTAGAAGACAGATAAAGAAGATTTAATAAAATTGTTGAGTCGGCTTGCATAAGGCAATACATCTAAAGATTTTAACCAACTTTTGGGTAAAACGAATGCAAGTAATATCAGGGTACCGACAATAATAAAAAGGACTTTTTGAGAAGTAAAAAGAACGATTTGTTCACCAAGTAAGCCTATTAAAAGCCCTAAAATACTATATGTGACAATCCTACCCAAATTATAAATCAATCTCCCTACAATATATCTGCCACGTTTTGATTTGTCACCGGGTAATAGCATAGAGATTGGCCCGCACATTCCCATACAATGCAAACTCCCCGCCAGGCCTAATATCAATGCAGAATACAACATGATTATAAAATGATTTTTTGTTCTTTCAGATAAGTCTTTCCGGCCTTTTCCCATTCGAGTTTAACTACCCACAATCCTTTGGTCAGATGATTCACAGATATTTCCTGCCCGGCAGTTTCTTTCAAAGCTAAATCAACAGCAAAATCCTTTTTAGCATCTGATGGGCGATAGAATTTTACTTTACCAGTAGCGCCTTTTTGCTCTTCCGGAAAACTCACAATTACCAGTTGTTTTTCACTTGCATAAGTAATTTGTACAGGAGTTGCCAACTGCTCAGCATTGTTTTGCTTCTCAATTTCAGCCTGATAGTCAATCTCCTGTTTGTAATAGTCATTACTCACCAGCGAGATATCTTTCTGTTTGACACAGAGCGTTACCAATGTAACCATGAAGATTACAAATAGCATATAAAAAATCCCGATTTTATGTCCGAAGTTCATGAGTTTAAATATTTAGTGATTGAGTGAGTTAGTGAATGAGTGATTAATCGTTTTGTACAATAATTTAGCAGTGAGGTATATGAGCTGTTTCTTGGATTGATTGATTATTTCTATAATTCACTCAATTGTTCCCAAAAATGTCGTTTTAATAGTCTCCAACTTATCCTCACCTTGCCATACTTCAATTGCCAAATTAGTTTTTATTTTCTTAATAGCAGCTTTATCCATTTCTAAAAAGAATACGACATCTGCTTTGCCTTCTTTACGTACTTTTATTGTCTTTTTACCGTCAATCAACCTGATAGAGCCTTTATTATCCTCCACTTTCAGACTCACTACCATTTCATTATTGCTCTTGTTGACAATCTGAGCATTGTAGAGGTTACTGATTTTATTATTGGCTTGTTCCTGATACATTTGCCCCGGTACACGCATCACAGTAGTTTCTATCGCAGAGCGGCTCAATAATAAAAATGCTTCGATGCCAACCAGGAGTAATAAAACTGCCGAATATGCATAGGCTCTGAAAGATAGCTTGAAAGGTATCCTTTTCTCTACACTCTCTACTGACCCATATCTGATTAAGCCTGTTGGTTTATTGATTTTAATCATCACATCGTCGCAGGCATCGATGCAAGCTGTACAGTTAGTACATTCCAATTGTGCCCCATTTCGAATATCAATACCCATCGGACAAACCTGCACACATAATTTACAATCGATACAGTCGCCTTTAGGAATTGAAATGCCCGCAGGTTCATGTTTGTTAAGTTTTCCTCTAGGCTCCCCACGTATCCAGTCATAAATAATGTTAACGGTATTTCTACCCATTAGCACTCCTTGTAAACGGCCATAAGGACAAATAGAGATACAAACCTGCTCGCGAAGCACCGTAAATACGTAATAGAAAATACCAGTAAACGCCACCAAACCAATAAAGCCTGTCATGTGTTCAGTCGGAGACTGGGTAATAATTTCTTTGGTTGCCTCCAGGCCTATCAGATAAGCCATCGTAGTATGAGCAATCAGAATAGAAATCAGAAGAAATACCAGTCTTTTACCCCCTTTTTTCAGTATCTTCTCGGTAGTCCACGGGGCTTTGTTGAGAGCTATCTGCTGTTTGCGGTCGCCCTCAATCCAGTATTCAATTTTGCGGAAAACCATTTCCATGAATACTGTTTGCGGACAAGCAAAACCACACCAAAAACGCCCATAGACTACCGTAAATACGATAATGAAAACAAAGAAAGTAAGCAGACCTACACTAAAAATGACCGAATCCTGAGGTAAGAATAATTGCCCAAATAAGACAAACTTACGCTCAAAGACGTTAATCATTAACAGTGGTTGTCCGTTGATTTTAACGAATGGCCCCACGAAAAACACGGTTAAGAATATGATAGTAGCTATCACACGGTAGTTATGGTAACGACCACTCGGTTTTTTCGGATATACCCATACCCTCTTCCCCTCACTGTCTACCGTGGCGATACTGTCGCGATAGGCTTCATCTATAAAATCTAAATTGCTCACTTTTGCTGCGTTTTAATTCTCCAATTTCTATCTGATACACTCATGTTAGCAGTCAACGAGATGGTAATATTTATAAGCTTGCAACGGGTTTGGCACTGGTTGAATCAACACCAGCTGTAGCTTTATCGCCTTGCGGAGCCTTAGCATTAGCAGGTTTTGTACCCTGAATCGACAAAATATAGTTACTTACGCTTTGTATTTCATTTGGTTTTAAGGTTGCCTGCCAGGCAATCATCCCTTTTTCAGGCACGCCATATTTCACGGTCTTGAAAATATCGTTGATTGTTCCACCATGTAGCCAGTATTCATCTGTCAGGTTAGGTCCTACCCCACCCTCGCCGGCTTGTCCGTGGCAGGCTGCGCATTTACCTGTAAAAATATCTTTACCTGCACTCACAGTTTTACTATCAGTTACCAATAGTTTCACCGTTTTTTCGTCGATACTATTGGCAGTTTTAGATTGGTACAGTTCCACTTCTTTTTTACCCTCTTCTATTGCTATTCTGTACTCTTCATCCTGCAAAGGTGTGATATTCCAGATATGATAAATGCCTATGTAAATCACGGAAAACACAATAGTCGCGTAGAACATTTTTACCCACCAAGGCGGCAAATGGTTGTCGAGTTCCTGAATACCATCATAACTATGGTGTAATAAGATGGCTTCTTCTTTCTCTACCGAAACACTTGTACCCGATTCTTTTTGCCACCATTTTTTAAAACTGAAAGGCTCAACAATTTTCCCCTCTTTTTCGGCTATGATTTTATGTATGACACTGTACATATTCAGTACTATAAACAGTAGTACAACAGCCGTAAGAATCAATATAATAAGTATCAGGAGTTGAATGAGTTCTTCGCCTGATTTAATGAATGTTCCCATGAATGGATATTGATTTAAATTTCTTGAATGCTTCTATTTAGCCTAAAAGGCTTTATTCATCTAATGGCAGATTTTCCATGTGCTGTTGTTTCTTTTTATCGAATCTGAACACGTGCCAACCCAAACCAAGAAAAAAGAAAAAGAAAACCAGTAGGGAGAAAATCGGGTAAATACTTACCCCATCCATTTGCTCGAAATAATGTTTAAACATGGTCGTAGTGTTGTTTAAAATAGGTTTACAGGCCTACTTTGTTGTTTTAATGTCTGTACCTAGTCTTTGCAAGTAAGCAATCAGAGCTATGATTTCCTTATCACTATTAGTCTTGATTTTTGCATCTGCCAGACTTTTGGCGATTTCATTGGCTTGTTTTTCTGCTTCTGCTACAGCTATATCTTCATAACCATCCGGGTATGGTACACCCAATGTACGCATCGCTTTTATCTTGGCAGGCAACAGCTCCTTATCATAATCATTCTCCAAAAGCCAGGGGTAAGGCGGCATAATTGAACCGGGCGACATGGTAGTCGGGTCCATCATGTGGTTATAGTGCCAGCTATCAGGATATTTTTTACCGACTCTGTGCAAATCAGGACCTGTACGTTTTGAACCCCATAAGAACGGGTGGTCATAGACAAATTCTCCGGCCTTTGAATATTCGCCATAACGCTCGGTTTCTGAACGGAAAGGACGAACCATCTGCGAGTGGCACCCTACACATCCCTCTTTTATATAAATATCACGGCCAGTCAACTCAAGAGGGGTGTAAGGTTTTACAGCTTCAATTGTTGGTATATTAGAGTCTATCAGCGCAGTTGGCACAAACTCTATTACACCACCTATAATCACAGCAATGAGGGCTAATCCAGTAAATATTACGGGTTTGCGTTCTAATACTGAGTGCCAGTTGCCACCTGTTACTCGCACATGTTTTTCAAGTGCAGGGGCTTCAGCATATTCGGCAGGCACAAATGTACCTTGTTGCGCAGTTTTAATCAGGTTATAAATCATTACCAGCGTACCCAAAAGGAACATCGTTCCACCCACCGCTCTCATCATATATAAAGGCACAATTTGTGTTACAGTTTCCAGGAAGTTTGGATAAGCCAGAAAGCCATCTTGTGTAAACTCTTTCCACATCAGACTTTGAACAAACCCGGCCCAGTACATCGGCAAAGCATAGAAAATAATCCCTAAAGTGCCTAGCCAGAAGTGCGTATTAGTCAAAGTTTTAGAGTAAAGTTTGGTTTGATACATGCGAGGTATCAGATAATATAAGATACCGAATATCATGAAACCATTCCAACCCAGTGCCCCAACGTGTACGTGGGCAATTGTCCAGTCAGTAAAGTGAGAGATGGCGTTTACGTTTTTCAACGATAGCATCGGGCCCTCGAATGTAGCCATACCGTAGGCGGTAACAGCTACCACAAAGAATTTCAAAACAGGGTCTTCACGTACTTTATCCCAGGCACCACGTAGAGTCAACAGACCGTTTAACATACCTCCCCAGGATGGTGCAATGAGCATAATTGAGAACACTGTTCCCAGGCTTTGTGCCCAGTCAGGTAATGAGGTATATAACAAGTGGTGAGGCCCGGCCCAGATATAAATAAATATCAAAGACCAGAAGTGAATAATTGATAACTTATAGGAGTATACGGGGCGATTAGCTGCTTTCGGTAAGAAGTAGTACATCAAACCCAGATAAGGAGTTGTCAGGAAGAATGCTACGGCATTATGACCATACCACCATTGTACCAGCGCATCCTGTACACCTGCGTATAACGAATAACTTTTTGTCCACGATACCGGTAACTCCAAAGAGTTGACAATATGTAATAAAGCTACCGTAACCACTGTACCTATATAGAACCAAACGGCTACATACATGTGGCGTTCGCGACGTTTGATGATCGTACCAAACATATTAATGGCAAAAACTACCCATATTACAGTGATAGCAATATCAATTGGCCATTCCAATTCGGCATATTCTTTACTGGTAGTCATCCCTAAAGGCAAGGTAATAGCTGCTGCCAGAATAATTAATTGCCAGCCCCAGAAGTGAATCCATGAAAGCGCCTGGCTATACATGGCGGTTTTTAATAGTCTCGGCAATGAGTAGTAAATACCCGCAAACATGGCATTACCTACAAAAGCAAAAATAATGGCATTGGTGTGTAAAGGTCTGAGACGCCCAAAGGTCACGTGAGGGTTTTCAAAATTGGCTCCGGGCCAGAAAAGCTGTATGGCCAGGGTTAGTCCGGCTAACATACCAACTAAACCAAATATGACTGTTACGATCAGAAAGGCTTTCACGATTTTATTATCGTATTCAAATCGTTCTAATGTCCCTACTGGTTCAGGCTGCGTAATATACTGCATAATTGAAAGAGTTTTAAAAAACTTTGATGGGGCAAAATTACCTCTGGCTTCATGCCTAAAACATGACCAGAGTTTTGTGGAAATATGACATTTGTCATAATTTCCTTTGAGATTGGGGGCGTGTTTAGCCAATACCGATTGTCTCTGAATTAGCGATAAATGTTCTGAACTTAGACTTTACAGACCGATAGTCTTGTTCAAAATAGTCCATTTCTTCTTTCAGATACTGAAAATCAAGCTTTTGTTCTTTATCAAGAATATTATCATGAAGCACTCCCTCAGCCACACCCTTCTCAACACTTCTTAATTCTTCCTGTATCTGTTTGATTAATCGCTGAAAATGATGAAACTGATTAATGAACCAGTTCTGTTCGGTTTTTCCGGTTGTTTTTTCAAGCGCGGCAATCTCTTCAATAATGCTCAGGAAGAAATCTGTTTCTTTCTGCATCATTTCTAATTCATTCCGCCACAAACTGTATTGAAAATGCGTATGGCTTAGTTGAGAGTACTTGTTCATGTTTTAGAATTTTAGGTTATCAATATGAAAGGCTAATTAAAAAGTAACCAATTCATTCTCCGGTACTTCTTCCTGAGCATAATCATATATGCTCAGCAAAGGGACTATAGGATTGAACGCAAACCTACGTGTAACAGAGCGATTGAAGAGCACATCGAAAAATGAATGATGGCGGGTAAGCATTACCAGCATATCGGCTTCATGGGAGCTCAGATACTCAACGATACCTTCTTCCACATTGTCTGCATGCAATTGGTAATCTATAATACCTACACCCTTGAAATAATCGTGATATTCATATTTCAACAAACCATCCAGTTCGGTGGGAAACTGTCCGTCTTTCAGTATGGTCAATAAGGTGAGCGTAGCATTTTCTTTAAGCAATAGTTCTTTTAAACCATCGAATTCAGTGAATGAGTTGATAGTTTTATAGTCGACAGCTAATACGATATTTCTGATTGGTTCTAGTTGCGTTTTTACAGGTATTATAATGGTGTTGGCAGGTACGTTTCGCACCACATCTGTAGCAGTGCTACCAAACCAAATATCTTCACCTGTGCCTGTAGCACCTATTATGACAAAATCATAATCATGTTGCTGATTAAGAATCTGAATAGCACTGGCCGGAGAACCGGAAACCAGTTCAGCCTTGAAAGTGTGTATTCCTTCGGTGTCCAATTGTTTGGCAGCTTCTATATATTCTCCTATTTCCTTTTTCGCCCGGTTATACATTTCATCAATCAGCACATAAGCCAATTCAGGAATGCCACCTCCGGGGAAAGTATCATAGGCGTGCATAAGGGTAAACTCGCAAGGGGTATGACTAAACAGGTTGAAAGCATAGGCAATGGCTTTGTCTGATGCCTCAGAGAAATCGGTTGGAAGAAGTATCTTTTTCATGTTGGTTTCGATTAATTTGATACTACAAAATTAACGGAGCCTTCATAGGCATTTTATGAGCAGATAGACATACTAATATGATATATATCAGAAAAAAAGACAGGCAGTACCCGTCTTTTTCTGTCAACACGAACCTAAATTTTCTATTCTAAGAAAATTCTATTTTTTCATTAAATGATGTCCGATAATGGGTTGATTAAACTCTTCGCAAGCTGTATTCTTCAATCTATTGGCAAAGCAGGGCACAAGTAAACTTTCAACTTCATCTATCCTGAATTTTAATACAATTCCTTTGCTGCTGTTTAATATATCGTTGTTGAGGTATACCACCAGATTATTATTAGCTAAACCCAGTTGACGGGTATAGGCCTTCCAGTCATTCACCAGATTGAGCTTTTGTTTATTTACCTTCTTTTCGATGGCGGTAAAAAAGGCAGCCTGTGATTTTTCATCCTGTTTGATAATATCACCCTCCTGCAAAAATCTTTTTCCTCTCAGGTCATATATCTCCCAGTCCTGATTTTCCAGGCAATAGGACTTTTCATCCTTGCAATTACCTTCGTGCAGATAAAAACCTAATAAGTCGTTTTGCAGATGGGTTACTCTGGTTGCTTTATAATAATAATGGTACGACTGAAAATCATAACACTCTTTATCTCCCTCACAATTACCGAAGTAGGTCATGCCTGATAACCAATCATTCAGAAAATCCTGTGTTTGTGTATCCAACATTCCACTTAACTGGGCATGAGAAGTTTTCCAGGTACAATCTAATTCTTCATCTCTTTGAACCAACAATACATTTTTTACTGCAATAGAAGCTCTATTATTAATAAACTTTTCATTGGCAGGTATTTTCGAGAAATCAACCTGTGCATGGCAGTTTTGGGCAATAAAGAAAAAAATTACTAATATTAGAATACCAACAAAAGCACTTGATTCGAGTACGAAAGTGACTGACTTCTTAATATACTGATAGATGTTTCTATGCGATTTAGACTTCATGATAGATGATTGATTAGATGAACAAAGCTAAGGCGCTCTACTCAACTAAAATCTATCTTACCTCATGCCGACTTATGATTTTCGGCAGGTTTTTCTTCGTCAAATAAAATCCTGATTGATGGCGTATAGGTATCATCAAACTGCCCATCATTGGTAGCCCAGAAGAATGAGATTAGAAAGCCTCCGGCCACCAATAACGCTGCTATTACTAAAAATATAATGACTGCCATGGCTAGATCAATTTTTTAAGTTTGGCAAAAAGATAGGTCATCCCTACCGCAAATAATACTACTGATAACGAACTCAAAGGCATAAAGATAGCTGCCATAACTGGCGATAGTTTACCTGATACCGCCCAACCTATACCTATAAAATTATAGATTACTGATAATAAAAAACTGGCCTTTACAATCCGCAAAGCCTTTTTACTAAAGCCCAGAAAATCTGTTAATCTATTGAATTGCGAAGCGTCCAGTATAGCATCACAGGCTGGCGAGAATGCCTGCACATCTTCACTCAGGGCTATGCCTACATTGCTCTGGCGCAATGCTCCTGCATCGTTCAGGCCGTCTCCTATCATCAATACATGTTTACCTTCTTCCTGTTCTCTTTTAATATAATCAAGTTTATCCTGTGGTTTCTGATTAAACAACAGTCGCGACTTATCAAAAAACGGACTCAGGTTTTCTTTTTCTTCATCATTATCGCCAGATACCAAAGCCATTTTGAAATTTTTCTGTATCTGTTGTAAAACCTCTTTCCAGTTTTTCCGGTATTCCGATTTTATAGTAAAATAACCCCTATACTCGCGATTTATCTCGACATTTACTTGACTGGCACTCACTCCACTAATCGGTAATCCTAGAAACTCAGCATTACCTAATCTGATGAAATTCCTATCAACTATCCCCTCAACCCCCATTCCTTTTATCTCATTATAATAGCTGATAATTCCTTTGCCAACCCCTAAATATTGATATATCATTTTACTAAGTGGGTGCACCGATTGGGCAGCTAATTGTCCGATCCAGCTTTTCTCCTGCTCTTTTAATTGTCCGTCTACAAAATGCAATTGTCCATTTTTATTTTCTGTAAGTGTTCCGGTTTTATCAAATACCACCTCGTTTATCTCGGTTAATAGCTGGACAACCATCTGATTTTTTACAAAAAACTTATTTCTGCCAAAAATACCCATCGTGGTATTCATTGTAAAAGGCATAGATAATGTGAGTGCGCATGGACAGGCAACCATCAATACTGCAGTTACACTTTTCCAGATCAATTCTGGTTGAACAAAATACCAGTAAACACCTGTAGCTAAAGCAATCAATAATGCAGTATAAGTGAAGTACTTGCTAAAGGCATTGGCTAAATCTATGGTAGGCGTTCTCTTTTCTTTTTTAAAGGCATCATTATTCCACAACTCAGTCAGATAGCTTTGCGAAACCTGTTTTTGTACGGTCAGATACACTTTCTCGCCAATTAATCTGCCACCTGCATAAATCAACTCCCCTTTTTCTTTTTTAATAGGTTCCGATTCACCTGTCACAAAACTATAATCAATATAAGCTCTATCTGAAATCAGAAGCGAGTCAGCCGGTATCAATTCCTGATTATGTATATCTATTATATCACCCTTTTGTAGTTCAGATACATTCTTGTAACCACCTCTGGCTTTCACAGCCAATGGGAAATAAGATTTATAGTTACGCTCGAAAGACAAATAATTATAAGTCATCTGCTGCACCCATTTTCCTGTCAGTAAGAAGAAAACCAATCCGGCCAGACTATCCCAGTATCCAGCCGAATGATTGACAAAGGTTTCAAAACTACTTCTGACAAATAATGCGGTAATACCCAAAGCAATAGGAATATCAACGCTCAGGACATTGGTTTTACGTTTCAGGTTTTCTTTAACAGAAATAATCGCCCCTTTCAAATAGTCAGAAGCACCAAAGAAGAAGACAGGGAGTGATAGCAAAAAGTTGAGATATAAGAAGAATCGCTGATAGGCAGCATCAACCAGATTATTAAGGTCTAATTTAAAATATTCGGGAAAACTGAGGAGCATTATATTACCCATACAGAATCCCACTACCCCAATCTGTAAAATCAATCGCCTTTGCACTTTATTTTGTTTAGGCTGATGCTCGGCGCTTTGCAGGTTTATCAATGGCTCATAGCCTAGCGTAGCCAGTAGCTCTATGATAGTTTGTAAATTGACTTTTGCAGGGTCATAGCTTAATGATAATTCTTTACGCAGGAAATTGAGCCTCGCCGTAAAGATACCTGTCTGAATCTTATTGAAGTTTTCAAGCAACCAAACACAAGAACTACAATGTATAGCCGGAATAAACAAAGTTACCTTCTTTATGCTCTCACTCTGGAAATCCAGCAATTGAGCCTGTATTTTTTCATCAGCCAGATAGTCAAACTTGCCGTTAAAATTGGAAGACTTCAAGCTAATACCTGCGTGCTGATTCAGGTCATAATACGAACATAAGTTATTGTCTTGCAGAATTTCATAAACAGTCTTACAGCCATGGCAACAAAAATGTTTGTCTTCCAACATAATCGGGCTGTCGGCACAATCATCACCGCAGTGATAGCAGGCTATTTTGGTTTCATTGAGTGTCATGGCTATGTTGTTTATGGCTTACATATAGTTCAAATCGTTATTCAATTTGAGCCTGATTACATGCAGTTTATTGAGCAATAAAATAATTGGGTACGTAGGGTCAAACTCATGCCACTTAATGCCGAAATTCGCCCTACCGCCCAATTTATGGTGATTGTTGTGGTAAGATTCTCCCATCATCAGGAAATCAAACGGAAGTAGGTTTTTAGCAGTATCGTTTACTTTAAAGTTGGTATAGCCATATTTATGCGCAAACCAATTGATGATAACCCCATGCACTGGCCCCATCAAAAAGTGTATTGGTAATAGCAGATAAACCCAGGGATTAGTAGCGAAATAAATATAAAACAAAGTATAAAGTACACCCCAGGCTACTCTCACGGTCCATTTATCACCCAGGCGCTCTATGAACATCCAGTTAGGTACACCTTTCTTAAATTTCGGTTCTATATTCGCCTTATCGTTCAGTATATCATTATAATAATTCTTGGTCTTCCACATCATATGAAAGAGGTTATCGGAATAACTCGGCGAGTGCGGATCTTTTTCAGTATCGGCATAAGCATGGTGCAAGCGGTGCATGATACCATAAGCTTTGGGGCTCAGAAACGAAGACCCCTGCATAATGAAAGTAAGCACATAAAAAAACTTCTCCCATCCTTTTGACATTGTGAACATCTGGTGGGCTGCATAGCGGTGCAAAAAGAAAGTTTGTGAGAATAGTGATAAATACCAGTGGGCCAGGAAAAAAATGAGAATTGCCATTTAAGAATAGTGTATGTATTGTTTGAGGCTCAAAATTAAGGCTCAGACAACAGTGCATTTATGACCAAACTCTGTCAGAAAACTGATATTTATCATAATTGCAAAATCAGTGTAGGTTTGTTTGTGTTATGACAAGTTTCAGGAAATTTATTTTTGAAGGCATGCGTCATTATATTACAAGGAAGCATTATATTTATACCACATTGACTATACTGTTCAACTTCTATGAAAATTCACTCTTTTATCAAGCCTTTTTTGAGGCTATTTCAATGGCTTTTTATTTCCCGGTTTATACAATCGAAGCTACCTGTTCATTACCTCATCCCTTACTAATTCTGATGTTATTCATGTAGAATTTCCTCCTTTTTTCACATTCTTATTTCTGATTTCAAAGCATTATTTGTTTTGCCGTGGAGGTCTATAACAAATCCATCTTCATCAAGCCAAGGCTTTCAGGGCTTAAAACCAGGGAGATGCTTGATAAGTATTTGAAATTGTGAAACCTAATTACCTATTACAAAAACCAATCAACTTAAATTTTAAAATCATGAAAAAACTCTTCAATCTCTTATTCTTACTTTGCTTACTCGGCACAAGCTTACAAGCAACAGCTAACACCGAACAAGCCGACTCTACGATTATCATTGTACAAAAAACCAAAGGACAATCAAATGTATTTTTGCAATATACAAGCCCTTTCGGTGAATATAAGAACTATGTATTAGACAAAAATAAAACTGATACAGTAGTATTTAGAGAAAACTACCCTTTCAGAATCATATCAAACGACGCTAACAAGCAGTATAAAAACGGACGCCAGCTTTCCTTTTTACTCTATCCCGGCGAGAAATTGTATTTATCGAAAGACAGTAAAGGTGTAACACAAATCAAAAGCCTTACAGAAAGTATCAGAACCAACGAATTAGCTTTTTTTGATGAATTCGAAAAACAATGTGGCGAATTTGAAGGATTTGCTGTAGAAGGCGTACCTTCAACTATTTTAGGGAAAGAAAGAATACAAAAACTTCAGGCCATACATCAGAAAAGAGTAGTTTTTCTGGATGGATACAAAAACAGAAAAAATATCAGTGAAACGTATTACGAATATCTGAAAGCGCTCTTTTTGAATAATTATCTATTAGAACTTACATGGCCTTATTACTCGCAATATATTGAGAAACGTGCACCCGCTGATAAAGAAACAGCTGAGATATTTGCCAAAGATTTAAAGATTAATGATAAGTTTTTTCATGAGTTTAATTATAGAGGTACTATTCTCAGGTATTTGATTATACAATCTGGTCAGCCACTCGATACGCCCGAAATAAACTATCTACCTGTATTTGAAGCAGCAATGAATAAACTTTCAGGCATCACCTTAGAAGTTGCATTGTTAGACATTATAAATAATAACAAACGGAATATCGACAAGAGTATTAACCTTAAAGTAGTAGAAAAATTGGCTGAAATAGCCCGGAACTCTGACATAAAGGCTATTGCCAATAATATGTTACCTTTTTACAGAGCTACAGCCCACCCTGTTGGCGATAATATGCCTGTACTCAACAGTAATTTCGAAACACAGGAATTCAACACTGTTTTTACGAAATCGGCTTCAGAATATAAATATTTCTATGTCGACTTCTGGGCAAGCTGGTGTGCACCTTGTCGTGCACAAATGCCTGCTTCGAAGAAACTTAAAGAAGACTATGGCAAAAAAGGCATCGGCTTTATCTATGTTTCAACCGATGAGGACGCAAACGCCTGGAAAAAAGCCACTAAACAATTAAATCTTTCGCTCCAATACTCCTACATGCTGCCGAGCGGTAATGCCTCAGCTATTGCAAAGAGGTTTACTATCACTTCAATACCCCGATATTTAATAATCGATGCAAATGGAAACGTAATTTCTGACCAGGCACCTATACCATCAGATTCTAAAATCAAGCAGATGTTTGATAAACTTCTGAAAAACTAAGTTGTTAATTTACTCAACGAGAAGCCTGTAAGATTAAAGATTTTATTGTTTGGTATCATGCAATAAAATCTTTAAATTAACCGGATTATCTGACAAAAATCATTGCTGAGACCTTAAACTAACAAGCGCATGAAAAAAATCTTTTTGCTTCTGCTCATAACCTATTCTTCATTGGCTCAAACTGATAAAAACAAGGTTTCTCTGACACTTTATAATCCAAAGAAGTTAAAAGTAGCCATTTATGCCTACGATAAACTATATTATAAAAATGATACTTTGCTTGCTACACAATCTGATACTCTCTTAAAAAAAGTAGTAGATTTCCCTGAACCACGATTCGTCACGATGAGGGTCGGAAATAAAATGCAAAGCCTCTATTTAGATGGTAGTTATAATCTGAGGATATACCCGAGTGAATACAAAGTTTTTGATGGATGGGGTTCGGATATTAACAATTATCTGAATAGCTATAATTCTTTTGTAAAAACTTATCAATACAAGAATATTCCTCTGCATCAATTAGAATTCAATTATTTCTTTGAAGCAATGATTGATTTTGAAAAACGGTTTGAGGAGTTTCATAAGCGGGAAATCCGAACTAATAAAATTACTAACGAGAGAGTTGAACTACTTGAGAAATTGGGAAAACTCCATGCCTTATCGTTGAAAGCCAATAGATACCTGCCCTGGCTTGATTCAAAAGATAGTGTAACACATCAGGAGTTAAAAAAAGTAATACATGAAATACATTTTCTATTTGATGATAAGAATACATTAGAAGTATTCAATTCCGAATATCTGAGTATTCTGAACGACTATGTTACCATAGAAATGAGAAACACATACAATCGGCTGGCAAAAGAAAGTAACCCTGATTTTCTGATACCAACTTATAATTACTTCAATGAATTAAAGGTAAATGCTATACTAAAAGAGTATTTATTAGCAAAAATGGTTCTCACAGCCCTTGATGCAGTCAATAAGTTTTCTGCTTTTAATGAGATATACGACCTGTGTACAGATACTTATCCAAATTCATCCTATACGCCCATTATAGATCAGAAAACAACCAGTTATGCCGAAAAAATGTTTAGTAAGAACCGGGAAGCGCCAGACTTATCGGGCTCACTGGCTGATGGAAAGAGAGTAAAATTATCTGATTTGAAAGGGAAGCCTGTTCTGATTGATATATGGGCAACGTGGTGTGGGCCTTGTATGGCACAAAAACCTGCTATAGAAAAACTGCAGAAGAAGTTTACCAATATTACTTTTCTTTATATTTCCGTAGACGAAGATAAAAATAACTGGTTGCAAGTTGTCAGGAATAAAATGGCACCCAATGCTCTCAATATTATTCAGGCACCCGAAGAGGCTCAATTAATGTGGAAAAACTATGTAGCGCTTGGTGTACCAAGATACATGGTTATCAATTCAGATGGGAAAATTGTGGCAGCGAGAGCTAGAGTGATTGAATTAGAAGGGCTATTATCTACTCTCTGAGATTCCTAATATTTATGGTTATAGCATGAGTATTTATTAATTAAAATACTCATGCTATTTCTCCAAATATATTCCTACCCATACGGTTCTGGCGCTCAAGTGTCCAGTTATTGGTAAAAGACGTGTGTATCCAGGAATTACCTACTTTTCTGAAAACAGCTACCTGTAAGCCGAGTTCTTCCCAGAAAAAAGTTTCAATCTGCTCAATGGTCATAGTAGGCGAAATAATAAATACCGATGGGGTTTTCATGCTTGAGATTTCACCCAAAGTATGAAAATAATCAGCACTTACTTCGCTCCCCTTATGATATACCTCAATCCTTAAAAAAGGATAAACTTCGTTGAAAGCCCTCGCTAGCTGATTGACGGTCATATCCTTGTCAACGACAATTTTCATAGTTAATAGTATTTTTTATTTATTTTATTGCCAATAATGGCACATCTATTTCGAACACTAATCGGCGGGTATTACCTTGCAGAAAAAATTTTTCAAAAAAAGTATGAAGCTTCGGGAAAGTAATCAGTAACTGCGCCTTTCTCTTCTTCACGAATCCATTAATTTCGTTAACTTGCTTATTACCTACAATCGTCTGAAAAGTATGAGGTACATTTTTTAATAATTCTCTTAATTTTAACCCAGCTTCTTTTACCTCTTCGCTCTTTAGTTCTTCGTCTGTCTTTGCTACATAGACTACATCAACAATCGTATCCAAATCTCTGAGAAAATAAACAGCTTTGTCTAAAGCTCTGGCATCAATTGGCTTTTTCAGGTCAACTGCCATTACTGCATTTTCAATGGTTGTTCTTCTGTATTTTGGTGGTAATAGAAGCATCGGCACATTTAGTTTATCTAACATCTCGGTGGCAATACTCCCAAAATATCCTGCTTCTAATGGTGTATCTCCTACACTACTTATTACAATCAAATCAACCCCAAACTCATCAATTGGCTCTTTTATCGTATCCATCACAAAGCCATGTTTATTACATAATATGATCTCAGCAGGCTTTTCAGCTTTGGCAAGAATCCGTTTCTTTAAATCATTCAGCTTTCTGTCGGTTATTCTTTTTACCACATCAATCGGATACCCGTAGTTATCATCATAGGTATTCATAAACCGATATGAATGATACAATACCAAACGTGCCTCCTGTTTGATTGCAATTTGTGTGGCTATGTGGATTGCCTTATTGGCTGCTCTTGAAAAATCTGTTGCAAATAGAATGGTTTTCATATGAATAGTTTTACTGCAACAAAATTCAGCATTCTGACAGTCAATGAATATGAGCATTATCATAATAGGATATGATAATGCAATTAATTTTGTTGATAGTATTTTAGAAAACTGATTTTTGTCATATTTTTAGCTCTGAAAACTTCTCTCCTTTGCTGATGAAAAAGAATACAGACATTCTGTCGAAAGTAGCGGAAATGGATATACTACACCAATCGGAGGCGATTTTTCTCTTTGCCACTGAAGGCATTTTAATAGCAGATAAACAAGGGAAAATTGTCAGAGTGAATCCAAGCGGTGCAGCGATGTTTGGGTATGAACCGGAAGAACTGACCGATTTGATGATAGAAGATCTGATTCCGAATCGTTTTCGTCAGATGCACCAAACCCACCGGACAAATTTTAATGAGCATCCACATGCAAGATCGATGGGGAGTGGTATGGATTTATACGCTAAGCGCAAAGATGACTCTGAATTTCCGGTAGAAATCAGCCTGAGTCCCTATCAGAATAGTAAGGGGGCTTATGTAATTGCTTTCGTCATAGATATTTCTATTCGTAAAGTTGCTGAAAACAAACTGGTAAGTTACAAAAATGAGTTGGAAGTAGAGGTGGAAGAACGCACCCTGGTATTGAAAGAGGCAATTCAGAAACTGGAGAAAACCAAAGACGAATTAGACAGGGCCTTGAAACGTGAACAGGAACTGAACCTGATGAAGTCGAGATTTATAACCATAGCCTCCCACGAGTTCCGTACACCTTTGGCTACTGTACTTTCTTCTCTTTCATTGGTTGAAAAATACGGTGATTTAGATGAAAATGAAAAGCGAGATAAGCATATACATCGCATTAAATCATCAGTTAGAAACCTGACAGACATACTCAACGATTTCCTATCACTCAACAAACTTGAGGAAGGAAAAGTAGTAGTAGCCCCAGAAAGCTTTATTATCAACGATTTTCTGGAAGAAATATGCCAGCAAATGCAAGGCATTGCTAAAAAGGGGCAAAAGATTGATTGTATATGTGAAACAACAGAATCGTCTTACGAAGTACGTCTTGATTCAAAACTGATTAAGAATATTATTATCAACCTTATATCAAATGCCATTAAATTTTCGCCTGACGACTCCCGTATTCAGATAAAAGGCAGCCTTACAAACAGGCAGGTTGCTATCAGTATAAAAGATGAAGGCATTGGTATACCTGAAGCAGAAAAAAAACACGTTTTTGAAAGATTTTACCGCATGAGTAATGCCGAAGCCATACAGGGCACAGGCCTGGGTTTAAGTATTGTGAATCAATACGTATTGTTACTGAAAGGTAAAATTGATTTTATAAGCGAAGAAAACAAGGGTACGAAGTTTATTGTGACACTACCCAGATATTTATAGTATATAGTACAGCAATACATTATGAAAAAAATCCTCTTAATCGAAGACAACGCAGAAATCAGAGAAAACACCTCTGAAATTTTAGAGTTAGACGGTTACGAAGTCCTCACAGTAGAAAACGGAAAAATAGGCGTAGATATCGCTATCAGAGAATTACCGGATTTGATTATATGTGACATTATGATGCCTGTGCTTGACGGCTATGGGGTATTGCATCTGCTCTCAAAACATGAAAAAACCTCCACTATCCCTTTCATTTTTTTAACTGCCAAAGCCGAACGCACCGATTTAAGAAAAGGAATGGATATGGGTGCTGACGACTATATAACCAAACCTTTCGATGATGTTGAGTTGCTGAGTGCCATTGAAAGCCGCCTGCGCAAAAGAGAAGTTTCAAAAAAGCAATATTCTCAGGATATATCAGGGCTTGACCAATTGATTGCCGATGCCAATGGTGAACAGGAACTTAAGAAACTTACCGAAAATAGGGAAATAAGGTATTTTAAGAAAAAGACTGAAATCTATAGAGAGGGAGATTTCCCACTCTATTTATACTATGTAATAAAAGGGAAATTAAAAGCCTTTAAAACCAATGATGACGGCAAGGAATTTATAGTGAATCTCTATAACCCGGGAGATTTTATTGGTTATGTGGATTTGATTCAGGAAACGAATTTTACTGATACTACCGAAACCCTGGAAGACGCAGAAATCTGCCTGATTCCTAAAAAAGACTTTAATAATCTACTACACCAAAACCCTCAGGTAGCACAGAAATTTATTCAGTTGCTATCTAAAAATATTAAAGATAATGAAGACAATCTGCTGAAACTGGCCTATAATTCAGTCAGAAAAAGGGTGTCAGAAGCCTTGATACGTTTCTACCAAAAGAACCAGACTCCTATGAAGATAAGTCGTGAGGACCTGGCCAGTGCCGCAGGTACCTCTCTCGAAACAGCTATCCGTACTTTATCAGATTTCAGAGATGAAAAACTGGTTGAAATTGAGTCGGGCAAAATCACTATTCTGAACATGGAAAAACTAAAAAAGCTAAGAAATTAGCAAATATGATTTTGCTCATATTTCTTTTTTTATCCAACTACTACTTTTGAATAAAAAAAGAGGAGAATGACCCAATCAGCACTTATTGAGAAGTACAATACTTCAGCACCAAGATATACGAGTTACCCGACTGTACCTTACTGGGATAATAATAGCTTTACAGAAGCTCAATGGAAAGAGAGCTTTATTCGTACTTATAAAAACCAGAAAAAACTTAGTCTTTATATACATCTCCCGTTTTGTGAGAGTCTTTGTACTTTCTGTGCTTGTCACAAACGCATTACTATCAATCATCAGTTTGAAGTACCATATATTGAAGCTGTATTGAGAGAATGGCATATGTACCGTAGCTTGCTAAAAGAAGCACCCGAAATTGAGGAAATTCATTTAGGCGGTGGTACGCCAAGCTTTTTCTCTTCCGAAAATCTTAAAGAACTAATTGAAGGCATTCTTTCGGGCTCAAAAGTAAGCCCGACACACGAGTTTAGTTTTGAAGGCCATCCCAATAATACAACCGAAACACATCTCCAGACATTATATGATTTAGGCTTTCGCCGGGTAAGTTTTGGTGTGCAGGACTATGATCATGTCGTACAAGTAGCTATCAATCGCTTGCAGCCATTTGAGAATGTAAAGAAAGTAACCGAGTTAGCCCGAAAGATTGGCTATACTTCTATCAGCCATGATTTAGTTTATGGCCTACCATTCCAGAATATCGAACAGTTTGAGAAAACCATCAAAAAGACTATAGAGCTTTCACCAGATAGACTTTCATTGTACTCTTATGCACATGTGCCTTGGTTGAAAGGAAACGGACAAAGAGGTTTTGATGAAAACAATCTGCCAAGCGCAGCTGTTAAAAGACAACTATACGAATTAGGCCGGATGATTTTTGAAGCAAATGGCTATACCGAAGTGGGTATGGATCATTTTGCACGCCCAACTGATTCATTATTTAAGGCTGCTAAGGATGGCTCGCTCAACCGTAATTTCATGGGTTATACCACCTCACAATCAAAATGTATGCTTGGCTTAGGGGTTTCGGCTATTAGCGATTCATGGACGGCTTTATCGCAGAATACCAAGAGTTTAGACGAATATATACACCTTACTAAAAATCATATTTTCCCGTTGCTGCGTGGGCATATCCAGTCGGAGACTGATATGTTATGGAGAAACTATATCCAGAACCTGATGTGCCGATTTGAAACAGATTTTTCATCAAATGATCTCAATCAGGAGCAGATTCAACAGTTATTAGAATTGCAGGAAGATGGTATTTTGGTATTGGCTGATAATAAGGTAAGAGTAACCGAAGAGGGACGTGCGTTTATCAGAAATGTATGTACAGTTTTCGACAAGTACATTCGCCCGACAGGCAGTGTGATAACTAATACTTTTTCAAAGGCTATTTGATAAGTATTTAATTTTAGCAAAAGTTGTGAAAATATAAGAAGCGTCTCTTTGAGGCGCTTCTTTATTTATATGCCTATTCAATATTTAAATACGATTTTCTTCTAAGTTAGTTGATACACACCTTGAATCATTCCTCTTTAAAGAGCCTCTCACAAAATGCTTTTTAATATCGGCCAGCTATTAAACTTTAGCAAAAGTTATAAAATAAAATAAGCGTCCCATTGAGACGCTTATTTTATTTATATACTCATTGTTTCAATTAAAACTTGTATACTCTCTTCGAGATTTGTTGTGAACCTGTACTGATATTGATGATATAAGTACCCTCAGAGAAATTGCTTAAATCGAAACGATATTCTTTCTGATTCGAGTTCAATTTAGCTTTAATCACTTCTCTGTTTGTTTTATCAACAATCGTTACTACACCTACCTGGTTCTGCATGCTTTCAGGTAAGGTAACCTGTACAGCATCAACAGTTGGGTTTGGATATACCTGCCATGCTTCATTAGAGATATCATTTCTTGCTACTAATCCTTGAGTTGCAGCTGCAATTGTTACAGATACAGTATCAGTATAAGCAGAAGTTCCTTTTGGATTCACAGCTCTTACACGGTACCAGTATTTAGTGCTATTTGCTACAGTGTTATCCACATAAGAAATGGCATTGGCAGCAGTTGTAGTTATTTTACCAAAGTTGGCACCATCAGTCGAACGTTCTACTTCAAAACCTTCTTCTTTGTTTGAATCATCACCCCATGTCAACGTTACTGATTTGCCAGCTGCAGTAGCTTTCAAAGCATAAGGTTTGTTAGGAATAGCAGTATAGAACGAAGTTACACTTGTCCAATCTGTAAATTCAGATGAACCATGCTCGTTTACAGCTCTGATACGGAAGAAGTAATTAACACCTTCATCAAACGGAATACTTGTAGCTGAGGTATAGTTTTTCAAAAGATTTGCAGTCAACAAATTCTGAGTAAAGTTTACATCAGTAGCTCTTTCTAATACGAAGTAATCTTCGTCATCAGAAGCATCATTCCATCTGGCAACCAGAATATCATTACCTAGGCTATCTTTTGTGGCAATTACCTGCAAGTTAGTTGGCATAGAAGGAGGCCCCAAAGTAGTAGCAGTTGCTACATTTGAGAAGTTTTCGCCATAAGTATTTGCGGAACCAAGTCTATACCAGTATTTTGTTTTTGGCTTACCAGTGGTATCGCTATAAGTAAATTGCTCTGGTGTAACTTCCCCTATTTTAACGAAGTTAGTACCATTAGTTGAACGGTAGATATTTGTAGCTACAGGAATATCGTACGGACCAGGAATAGCGTTCGACCAGTTCAAATCAATTCTGTAAGGCGACATGGTTTTTGCCATTAGATCATAAGGCGAAGGAGGAGCCGTATGTCTTTGAGTAGTAGCCTGGATTACATTTGAAGGACCACTACGACCGCCTTTGTTTACCACCATTACTCTATACCAGAATGTTTGACCCTCTCCCAATCCAGCATCTTCATACCAGTTGATAAATGGAAAATAACTATCATTCAAGTCATAGAAATTCACCCCATCATTTGAGCGTTGAATCACAGTTGCTGTTTGATTGGTTGAGTTAAATGTCCATTCTATACGAATTGTATTCAAGGTTGTCCAAGGAGATATTAATATTGATGGTGCCTGTGGAGCGTAAGGCAATGTTTCAAATTGTCTTGATTCAACTACTGTTGAAAGACCACTTACGTTATAAGCAGCAATCTGATAGCGATGATATGACGCATCCTGAAGACCGTTATCAACATATACACGTTGACCTGTACCTGCGTAAGCTGGAAGAGTTACTACTGGTACCCAAGGACCTCCGTTGGTAGAACGCGATATATAAAATCCTTGTTCGTTAGTTGAATTATCATTAAAATACAACTTTGCTTGAGTCTGTGTTGTCTCATGATCAAGTACCAGAACATTTGAAGGAGTTGTTGGAACTGTAGGATTAGTACTCACAGTAATAATATCACTCCAGCAAGAATATTGATTAAGAGGATTATTAACTTCGTTAGGAATAGTTACTGTACATCCTGAAAATGTAGTTGGACCTGATCCAGCCTTTACAGCTCTTACTGCAATCTTATAGGTTGCACCAGGGGTTAAGCCAGGAAGGGTTCCCACAGCAAAAGCGCCTAATGAAGGACCGGCAGAATTGAAGCTATAGCTTGTGCCACCATTAGAAGAAATAGCAATCTGGAAACTGGTTTCTTGGTTACCTCCAGAAGTATTATCCCGCCAAACCAAATTAATCTGGGTTCCAACACCTGATACAGATGTTCCAGAAAGTTCAGTTGGTCTTGGTAGTACAGGAGCCATCATTGTAATGGAAGTAGGGGCGGTTTCTTTTGAGATTTCTCTCTCTTTAGCCTCAACATTCCAGAAAGCGCTCATCAACAATAATAGAGATAGAAAATAATTTTTTCTCATAGCTAAACTATTTAGTTTTAGTTACAAATGGGAGGAATTGCTTTTTTCGTAAATATATAAGATTTTCTTTATTAAAGATACATTATTAACAATGAAAATTATTTTACGGTAAGGATTTATTTTATTTGGCAGAATAATCTATTTTGCAAATACCTGATAATCAAGTTTAAGCATTTCATATTAATTTTTTGGCTGCCAGATTAAAATTTAATTAACCGCAATTACCGAAATTTCAACGTTTACATCTTTTGGTAATCGGGCTACCTGAACAGTTTCTCTGGCTGGCGGATTCGAGGTAAAATAGCTGCCATATACTTCATTAACTGTGGCAAAATCATCCATATTTTTCAGGAAAATACTCGATTTTACAATGTTCGAATAGTCCATTCCGGCCTCGGCTAATATATGACCGATGTTCTCCATAATTTTATTAGCTTCGGCCTTTATATCGCCCGAAGTGGCGAGGTCCAGCGCTATTTGCCCCGACATATAAAGTGTATTACCTGCCAGTACGGCCTGGCTATAAGGGCCGATGGCAGCGGGTGCTTTTTCAGTAAAGATTATTTGTTTCATATTTGTTGTTTTTGTTGTCAAACTAAATAAATTCCGTCGTCTTCTATCCTGATCAGGCGCTGTTTATATAAGCCTCCAACAGCTTTTTTAAAGGTTTTCTTACTCATTTCCAACTGGTACATAATGTAATTGGCATCGCTTTTATCAGTCACATCCAAAAAGCCATTATTGGCTTTTAGCTTCTCCAGTATTTTTTCTGCATTCGGCTCTACGTTGGCATATCCCTGCTTTTGGAGACTTACATCTATCCGGCTATCTTCTCTTATGAATTTGATATATCCTTTGAGCTGGCTTCCTAACTTTACCCTTTGAAAAATCTCATTTTCGTAAATCAACCCCTTATATTTGTTGTTGATAACTACGTTCAGGCCCATATTTGTTTCTTCAAAAACGAGTAAATCGACCTCTTCACCCTCCTCTAATTCAATGTTATCCTTCTCAAAAAACTTATTCACCTTGCATGAACCTACTAAGCGATCAGTCTCTTCATCGAGATAAACGTATACGGCGCACCAGTCATCTGTGTTTAGTTTTTTGTTCTGTTCTTTAAACGGCACAAAGAGGTCTTTTTCAAGTCCCCAGTCCAGAAAAGCACCGATACCCGTCACAGCCATTACTTGCAGATAAGCAAATTGATTGAGTTGAACTTTGGGTTCAAGCGTAGTAGCAATGATACGGTCTTCGGAATCTTTATAGATAAATACTTCTATATCATCTCCTACTATCAAATCATCGGGGATATACTTTTTGGGCAACAATACATCATTACCCTCTTCATCGCCTAGGTACATACCCACACTAGTACCCCGTAGCACTCTTAAAGTATTTTTAACGCCTAAGTTCATATTGAGTGAATGAGTGATTTAGTGATTTAGTGATTAGATTTTCCTTCCTCAATTATTCTATACTAAATGCGCCTCAGTTGTTTTTCTATGTTTTTAATTACTAGTCTGATAAATTGGGAAATTCATGATTCAATAAAATAATCACTCATTCACTAAATCATTCAATAAAGTAATAAGGATTACCCATCTCATCATATACCAGATTGTTGAGGATGCCTAAATTGAGAGTGCCTTCTGCTGAAAAAGTATGACCTGCAAAAATCTGAACTACTTCTTCGGGACATACTTTCCTGTAAATCGGTTTCATGGTTCCACCAAATTCCCCGGCATTTACTGTTGGGTTCCATTGGAATTTAGGTTTTACCAAAGTTCCTCTGGGAGCCATCATGGGAGGTGGCGATTCTCTTGCTCGTAAATCAACATCAGCGGGGTGATCAAGCCCTAAAGAATGACCAAATTCATGTGCAGCAGTGGTGGATTCCCCTAGATTATCACTTATCAGCCAGTGCCCTATATTGCCTCCTAATTCGTGACCCATAAATGAGCGTTTCAGGATATTATCCTGCTCAATCCGGATATAATTATTCCGGTAATCGGTATTATTTTGCACCAGATCAAAAACCTCATCTACCGATACAACGGCTGAATCTATTTCAAATCTGATGAGATAAGTGGCTATACTTCCATCAGTCTGCCTTATCTGTATTTTGCCTTGCGCTTCGTTGTATTGGCTACTGATTTCGAGTACTATTTTATCTACCAACTCAGGTGCAGCAAATGTACCATAAAACCAGAGTTTAGCAGAAATCACAATTTCTTTTGCTTCTGGTCTGATATAAGCTATGGCAGACATTTATTGCTGAAAAGCACGTTCAAGAATCAGTTCTTTCACTTTACGCGCATCGCTTTTTGTAAAATTCTCAATTATTATTTCATGCTCTCTTGCACGCGCCTTGATGCGAATGGTTGAGAAAAACATACCAGAATCTATTTCTACACCCGCTATATCGTTATAAAAAACAAATTGTTCAGAGCTACTAAAAACTTTTCTTGCCTTGAAAGTAACGCCTTTTTCGTTGAAAATAACTTCATCGGGCATTAACGGATTTTTCAGTGTACTAGCTGCAAATCTTTCGTTCATTGTATTGATTATTTATGGGTTGTCAAAAATTATATGTGCATCAGAATGGCACATAAACTACTTTTTTGGTCTCAAAAAACTCTTCTTCAAAATAATCTGAAAGGTCATACAACTTATATTTTTTACCAAACTCCTGCAATTCTTCTTCCAGATCTCCGCCTTTCAGATATAAAATACCATTTCTCAGGTCATTAAATTGGTTTCTGGTAACCTTATCCTGTACCCAACCATAAAATGGTTTAAGCCTGGTTACAGCCCTGCTTACGATAAAGTCAAAATCGTTTGCCACATTCTCGGCTCTTTCGTGCTGCCCAGTCAGGTTTTTTAAACCGATAGCCTGAGCTACTTCGGTAACTACCTTGATTTTCTTACCTATTGAATCTACCAGATGAAAATGGCATTCAGGAAACAGAATAGCTAAAGGAATACCCGGAAAACCGCCGCCTGTACCTACATCTAAAATTTCTGTGCCATGTTTAAAATTAAGCACTTTGGCTATACCCAGCGAATGCAAAACGTGTTTTTCGTACAGGTTCTCAATATCCTGTCTTGAAATCACATTAATCTGGTTATTCCAAAAACTGTAGAGTTCCTGCAATTGTTCAAATTGCTCACGCTGTTGAGCCGTGAGTTTCGGAAAATATTTAGTCAGTATATCTATATTAGCAGGCATATACAATGCGCAAAAAAGTAAAATTTATCTTATCTCCACTTAATCTTTTTAGGGTTCGAGAAAATAGTAATCAGGCCAAAAACCAGATAATAACAGGCATAAAGAAAATCGTAATACGGAATCTTGAACGATTGTATGGTACTACTCAGTTTTTTATTGGCTTTAGCAAGAACTATCCATCTGATAAATAACCATGAAAGAAACACGCCTGTTATCAATCGCATCCAGTCATTGTACAGATAGAAATCCTGTAAATTATTATCATCCAACCACTCTGTTGGAATTCTCGACCACTCAGGGGCTTCAAACCAATCTGGTTTTATAAAGAAAGTTGGCAATAATATAAACCAGCATACTAGTTGACTTGTTGCCAGGCTTCCTAATAAAAACTTATCCCTGAATTTATAACGCTTGCCTACCGATAAATGGCGACGTTTTTGTGTAACCCAATCTCCCCAGGTTCTTTTGGGTTCAGATATCATTTGAGCATTTTCGTCAATACAAATAGCTACGTTTGTTTTATTAGAAACCTCATTGACAAATAAATCATCGTCTCCGCCTAATAACTCCTGATGGTGCAGAAAACCATTTCCTACCCAGAATAAATCCCGGCGATACATCAGGTTTCGACCTACGCCCATGTATGGCATACCAGCCTTTGTAAAAGACATGTATTGCAGGGCAGTCTGAAAAGTTTCATAACGAATCAGCGAATTTAAACGTGAATCCTCAAAACTGTATGGCGAAAAGCCCAGTACAATATCCTTTCCTTTGTCGAGTTGTGCTACCATCGTATCAATCCAGTAATCACTGGTAGGGCGGCAATCGGCATCGGTCAACAAGATAATGTCCTTAGTGGCTTTTTTGATTCCCATGGTTACGGCAAATTTTTTGGCTGTAAAATGGGCAGGTAATGACTCAATTCTGACAAAATTAACTTTTGAATAGCCCCCCTCGTTGAATAAGAGGTAATCGTAAGTGCCGTCGTGTGAGCGGTCATCTGCTACAATTATTTCAAAATCAGGATAATTCTGTGATTCTAATATCGGCAGCAATTCTTTCAGATTTTCAAGCTCGTTCCAAGCAGCAATAACCACCGAAACTCCTGGTTTCTGATTCGAAATTGTATCACGCTCTGCATCCTGATGCGACAATAAGCCCGGAAAAATACCCAAAATAAAAATGAGTTGAACAAAGACAGCAGTGAAAAAAAGAATCGGTAGTAAATAGTGCCAAAACACCATGTATCAAGAGTTTAGGTTTAAAAGTGTGCAAAGATAAAATTCTTTAATTGAACAATTTCTACAAACCTAAATAATTAAATCAAGAAAATTACGTTATAAGTCATTTTGCAGCAGTTTTAATAAAAATTTTATATTTTTTTAATCCCGCTTAGTCAAACAAAGGCCAGTTGGCACCCAGGAAGAATGTTCGACGTAAGCCCGGATAGACTGAACTTACAAAATAACCACTAGCAGGGAAACCCTGGTTGACATGAGCGAATTTCAAGAAAACTCTTACCTTGCTCACTTTCATATTGGCAAATAAATCTACCACCGGATACCCCCACGCTTTTTTATCATTCTGCAAGTAAAACTGTCGGGTTAGTGGCATATAATTATCTGCATAATAAGCCGTACGATAATAAATCTCAGCCCCGGCATTAATATGCAATCTTTTGGCATAGACAAACTCATAAGAAACCGTTGTGTTATTGGCAATAGCAGGCATGCGGATGATGTTTCTTTGAGAGGTTTGAGCCAGATGAATCTGGTTGGCCAACAGAAATTTCTTCCAACGGTACTCAATATTTAAAGATGCTCTGAAAATGCTTATCGGAACAGATGATTGATTTACCCGGGCATTCAAATCATAATAAATATAATTATCTATCAGCGTATAATAAGCACTTGGTAAAAACCTGAATCGCCCAAACTGAATAGCAGTTGAGGCATAAAAGTTATTGGAGAACTGATTTTTAAGGCTTTGATTCCAACTATAAGCAGCACTCATAAAGCGCTCGTCCAGAATATAAGCGGGTGTAGAAAGCTGGCTAAATCCTGCATTGAGTCGAGGGCCAATATATTCGGCTTTCAGTTTATAATTCAGATTAGTACCGATTTCAAACTCGGCATAAGCCCGTTTTAAACTATCCGGAAAATAATAATTAGCCCATGCGCCTGCCAGTACTTCATTCTGGAATTTCAATCTGAAATCGTTGCCAAAATTAGAGGTGAGATTATAAAGCCGATGACGCAGGTGAAGTCTGTAAGCAAATCCTCTGTAAATACCTTTAATACCAAATTTATTCTCGATCAGGCGGTACCTGTAAGCTATTGAAAGTGTATCAGGTATTTGGTTAAGAGAGGCCGTGTCTGTAGGCATTATCTGTCCATAGAAATTCAGCCCGTTGGCCGTATCAGCTTTGAAACTATTATCCTGATAGTAATCGATACGTCTTTGATAATCTAAAATATGGTAGACCTGAAACCCATTAGACAATTGATATTGCTGATAAATATGAAATTCGTTTCTCCAATCGCGCGAAGAGGCATTGCTTAGCCTCGACAAGAAATTTTTATAATTGCTTAAGTCGCTTGTTTCAACAAATTTAAGGCTGTCATCCAAAGGCTTTATACCACCCTGGTCTACAGGAGCATGATTAAAATGGTTATAAGTACCTAAAACAGTATACTTCCCATCTTTTGATTCATAATTGGTTGATCCAAGCAAAGCCCAGCTATCTACTAGTCTTTCCTCTCGGGTTTGTGGTGCACCATATTGTTTGGCAGCAGTGAGGCGTCGTACATCAAATGTTATATTCCAGCGGGGTTTGATATTCTGTGAGTGTGTAAAATCCAGATACAACATGCCTCCACCCGACTGGGAGTAATACATATTTGTATAAGGCGATTTAGTATTATAATATTTGCTTTTTGTGGCATCAAAGGCATAAAAACCATAAGTAGTAAAACCCAATTGCTTACTTACCTCTTCATTTGGCTGGAAAAACAAAGGTTTCACAGCCGTGCCTATCAGACCCAAGTCCTGATACAGCCAACCGCTTTTGAGATTTCTATCAAACAGATGAAAACCATCAAGAGTAGAATCGGGATTATAATAGGTTTTGCGATTATTCAGAATATCGTTTTCGAGAATATAACGGGTAGTCTTAAGTCCGTAAACTTGCTTAGTAGAATCGTCAAGGATTTGGGCGTGGCATAAACCGTAAAAGTAGCTCAATAAAAGTGTAAAGAATATTTTTTTTATGCTCATGTTCCGCCAATTACTATAAAAACGTTGCAATTTACGGCAAATCTTCGGATTTTGGTCAAGCCAACTCTTAATAGTTCTTAAAAAGTATAGATTGTTAATATAGCCAAACTTTAAGCAGATAAAAAGCGTTAATTATTAGAGAGAGGTAACAGAATACTAAATCACTGATTGTCATGCTTGGTTTTCGTTTTTCAGAGTTTAAGCCCGAAATGAAGGGCAACACCAAATTCGAGCAATTGCTCAATATTTTTCAACAATTATTATTAATTACAGCCGGAGACGTAGGTCAGGCATTGAGTTATATGAGTGACCTTGACCGTCAGTATCAACTTACGGATGATAACTACGGCATGGCCGATTTTATAGAAGACTTAAAGAAAAAAGGCTATATCACCGAAGAAAATCAAGAGGGTCAGCAGTATAAAATCACAGCTAAAAGTGAGCAAAGTATCAGAAAGCAGTCACTTGAGGAAATCTTTGGCAAACTGAAACGCACCAAATCGAGTGGTAGCCACCATACCCCTTATACAGGAGTTGGCGATGAATTAAGCAGTGATGTACGCGCTTTTCAGTTCGGCGACTCCCTGGAACAGATTTCTATGACAGAATCATTGAAAAATGCTCAAATAAATAGTGGTATTGATGACTTTATGCTGTTGGAGAGTGATCTGGAAGTAGTTGACCGGGAATCAAAGATACAGACTTCTACGGTATTGATGATTGATATTTCTCACTCCATGATTCTTTATGGCGAAGACCGTATTACGCCTGCCAAAAAAGTAGCCTTGGCATTAGCAGAATTAATCCGCACTAAATACCCTAAAGATACCTTAGATATACTGGTATTTGGCAATGATGCCTGGCAGATACAACTGAAAGACATTCCTTATCTGGAAGTAGGGCCATACCACACTAATACTGTAGCCGGATTAGAACTGGCAATGGATTTACTACGTCGCAGAAAAACCAAAAACAAACAGGTTTTTATGATTACCGACGGTAAGCCGACCTGTTTGAAAGAAGGTATTAAATACTATAAAAACAGCTTCGGTCTCGACCGGAAGATTGTGAATAAAACCCTGACGATTGCAGCACAAGCCCGTAGAATGGATATTCCGGTTACAACTTTCATGATTGCCTCAGACCCTTATCTCAAACAATTTGTACAACAGTTTACCGAGGTAAATAATGGCCGGGCTTATTACAGCAATCTGAATGGATTAGGTGGATTCGTTTTAGAAGACTTCCAACGTAATAGACGTAAGAATGTAAAGTAGCCCGTCCGGTTTATATTGATTCATTAACCTGAGACCCTAAGTTAAAAACTACCTTATAACCGATGAATAAAAAAGAACGCTATAGAGCTTTAGTGACTTATTTTACCGAACATTATCCCCAAGCCGAAACCGAACTCAACTTCACCAATGCTTACGAATTACTAGTGGCTGTGATACTTTCAGCCCAATGTACTGATAAACGAATAAATATGGTAACGCCACGATTATTCGAGCGCTACCCAACACCCGAAAGTCTGGCTGCTTCTACTGCCGAAGAAGTACTTGAGTATGTAAGAACTGTAAGCTACCCAAATAATAAGAGTAAGAACCTGATAGGTATGGCTCGTATTCTGGTAAATGATTTTAATTCAGAAGTACCCAATACCATCGAAGACCTACAAAAAATGCCGGGAGTAGGCCGCAAAACTGCTAATGTAATAGTTTCAGTTATTTATAATCAACCAGCTATGGCTGTTGATACCCATGTTTTCCGTGTTTCTCACCGTTTGGGTTTAGTGCCTAAAACTGCTAAAAACCCATTACTGGTAGAAAAAGAATTGATAAAGTATCTACCCAAAGAGACTATTTCGGTAGCCCACCATTGGTTGATTTTGCATGGAAGATATATCTGTATAGCGCGTTCCCCAAAATGCCCGGAATGTGAACTGAAAAGCTTCTGTCTGGCCTATGAAACCAAAGATTTCAAAACACCTTCGCTCTGAAATGGTTATTAGTGAAAAAGCTGAATAGATGGAAATTAAACAATTGATGAAAAACTTTGCCTACAATGGCAAGGTAGAATGGTTAAGTTATCGCCCCGGCTCTACTTCGAGAGGATCGATACACATAGTTGATACTATTGAAATAACTGAAAAGAAAGGTATAGTAGGCGATCGCTACCGCGGCACTTCACGCAATAGACAAGTAACCCTCATACAAGCAGAACATATTGAAGCTTTTGCCAAAATGCTTCATAAAGAAAGTATTGATCCTGCCCTTTTGCGACGCAATATCGTAGTTTCAGGCATTAACCTATTGGCTTTTCATGATACTACTTTCCAGATTGGCGAGGTAGTATTAAAAGGGACAGGCTACTGTCACCCGTGCAGCCGAATGGAAGAAAACCTGGGCCCTGGCGGATACAATGCCATGCGCGGGCATGGGGGAATCACCTGCATGGTGATGAAAGGCGGTATAATAAAAATTGGTGATGAGGTATCGCCAATTCAGGATTTCATCCCCCAGCTTTTTTAGCTTTATAACCCTCTTTTAATAAAAAGCCTAAGATTTTATCACGGTGGTCGCCTTGTATAAGTATTTCTCCATCTTTAGCTGTGCCGCCGCTACCGCATAGGTTCTGGAGTTTCTTTCTTAGATTCTGAAGGTCTTCGTCTTTGGCAATCACGCCTTCTACCCTACTTACAACCTTATTACCCCCTTTCCTATCCAACCAGACTTTCAGGTTCTGTTGCTGTGGGGCTAAGGTTTCTATTTCCTCCTCTTCACCAAAGTTAAATGCAAAATCGGGATTGGTTGAATATACCACTCCCTCACGGTGTTTTTTATTTTTCATATCATTACATGCAAGCTTTTTCCACGAATACTTATCGTTAATTCATCAGTATCCAGCCTTAAAGGCTCTCCGTCATAATGAATCAACAGATTTTCCTGACCTTTCATTTTAAATTTAGCTCCCCTGTACACTTCGGCATACGGAGATTCATTAATCGTTTTGTTAAATAGCTTGGTAATAATACCTGGCACTTGCCAGAGTGGCATCGGATTCAGCAGAGTACAATCAATGAAACCATCGTCTATCTGAGCAATTGGGGCAATATATGCATTATTCCCAAACTGGCGGGCATTGCCAAAAGTAATGCTGAACACCTTGTAATCGTTCCCACCAAAATTGCATGGCAAAGGCTGATAAGACCAGAATTCCTGAAAACCTACTTTTATATAGTTAAATAATCCACGTCCTTTCAATCTTGAAAACACATCGGCACAATGGGCATCAAAGCCTACCCCAGCCGTACAAAAAAATGGAATATCATTTACATAACAGGCATCAATCTGTTTTACGGTAGCATTATTAAGTGCCTCAATGACCTTATGTGGTTTCATAGAAATACCTAACTCCCTAGCCAATCCATTACCCGAACCCAGGGGCATAATACCTAAAGCTGTTTTGCTGCCAATTAATGCCTTAGCGGTTTCGTTTACAGTGCCATCGCCGCCCATCGCTACTATATAAGGTACTTGTTTCTCTGAGGCTTCATAAGCCAGTTCGGTGGCATGTCCTGCTGCTTTGGTGGGAATAACTCTAGCCTGATACTTTTTTTTGTCTAATTGATTTTCAATCAGGCTGATAATTGCCTGGTGATTTTTCTTTCGGCCTGAAAAGGGATTAACGACAAACCAGATTTCTTGCTTGCTCACAAATAGGGGGATAACTAAGTTCAAATGAATAATCACTCAAAAATAGTTGATTGAAACAAACTTTCTGAATATTTGAGAGAGTTCGACTATTTTATTTATTAAGCTACGCTTGATTACCAATTTCTTGGAGAAGTAAAACGGGAATAGTGAAACCTGAGTGTATCCGCTTGTGCAGGGGACTTATACAAAAAATCACTCATGACGAGGCCCATAAGACTGCCCTCACTGTTAGGAATTATTTCTATTTTCACTAACTTAATCCCCATATTCACTTCAAAATAAATTTTACCTTTTTTGTCAATTTCGTTACTCGTACGTCCAAATGAATAAGTGTCTGTTAGTTTTTTGTCCTTAAAAATGAAGAAATTGTGCGTACTCCCATTGGGTTCGATCTGAATCAATTGTTCATATCCTAACTCATTAGCGAGAATAGATCTGGAAGGGCTCACAATTTTTTCCAGTTTCCATATACCATAAGAAGTAGTAACAAGAGGTGCATTTCTGCCATAATAGGTTTTCTCACATGAAAGCAATAGCAGGCAGCAAAGGAAGTAAAAAACTTTTTTCATGAGTTTATTTGTATTTGAATTACACTTTCAAAAGAAACCTCTAAAAACCCAAAAAATTACAATATATTTATTTCTTCAAATTAAGACCTCGAAAAAACTTAAGCAACAATATTATTGCACCTAAAAATAAAAAACTTTCATTAAATTAAACTAACTATATGAGAATTATTATTACTGTATTCTGCTTTTTATTTTCAAGTCAATTATTTGCCCAAAACACTAAAGACAGACAGGAAGTATTAAAAGTATTAAGCAGACAAAATGAGAACTGGAACAAAGGAGACATCAAGTCTTTTATGGAAGATTACTGGAAGTCTGATTCGCTGATGTTTATAGGTAAAAACGGGGTAATTTATGGTTGGAAAGCCACTTTAGAAAGATACCTGAAAACTTACCCAGACCTTGCTACCATGGGTAAGCTCAAATTCGATATTCAGAAAACAGATTTTCATTCACCTACCACTTGCTGGGTATTAGGAAAATGGCACTTGACTCGACCTGAAAAAGGTGATGCTGGTGGATTCTTTACGCTTGTATTAAAAAAGATTGATGGCCAATGGCTTATTGTCTCTGATCATACAAGCTAATCAGCTTGCTTTTCTATATTTAGATACGGTATCCAGGAAGATTTCTTTTCTACGGCGTGAAAGGCTCACCTGGTGTTCATCCTGTACTTTTACCAACAAGCCCTCATGAATCTGATAGCCAGTCACATACTTCAGATTAACCATATAGGATTTATGCGTACGGAAGAAATTATAATTGACGAATCTTTTCTCCAACTCTTTCAGGGTTTTTGAAACGATAAATCTTTCGCCATCCTGTAAAAAAATCTCTGTGTAGTTTACGTCTGCTTTCAGAAAAAGCACTTCGGCAGGATTCACTTTCTTTTTTCCTGCTAATTTAATTGGTGTAGCTGTGTATAGTTTTGCGTCCATTAGATAGAGAGTTTACGTTCTTCAAAGGCATTGACTCCCAATCGAGGATAATAGTTGTAATGATTTTATATTTTTTATAAGATTTTTTTTAGCACCATCTATCGATTGTTTTTTGTAGTATCTCTGGCCGGTTGCTCTCGCGGAGGGAAAGTGATTATCTCTTGCTGAACAGTATTTGATGTATCCAGACCTATGGCACTTGTATCTGCGGCAATAATTCCGCCAATATCTCCGCCACAGCCCTGATAGCTTTTGTTAATTGCTATACTTGGTTTAGGGAATGGCCCAGGCTTATAACCTAAAGTTTTATCAGTATACACACTCTGCATAAATTTACCAAAGATTGGAAGAGCCGAGCGAGACCCCTCACCCATGCGCGAACGGAAGTGAATACTGCGGTCGTCGCCACCTACCCATACACCACATACCAGATCTTTAGTGAAGCCCATATACCACGCATCTGAATAATTGGAAGTTGTTCCTGTCTTTCCTCCAGCTTGTCCGCCGTTGCCAAATAAAGCGCTGGCATATTCCCACAAACCTTGTGAAGTACCACCCGGTTCTTCTACCCCACCACGTAACATATATTGCATCAAGAATGCAGATTCAGGGCTAATAGCCTGACGTTTTTTCACTTCAGCTTCATAGATAACCTTTCCTTTGGCATCTTCAATTTTAGCAACCAGAACAGGCTCGACATGCTCACCACCATTTGCAAAAACCGCATAAGCCCCCACAAGCTCATAAAGTGATACATCAGATGAACCTAATCCTATCGATAATACAGGGTCAAGTGGGGTAGTAATACCTAACTTACGTGCATACTCTACCGTAACTCTTGGCGTTATTTCATCAGAGAGTTGTGCTGCTACCGAATTGATAGAGCGGGCCATAGCCCTGCGTAAGGTCATGCTGGCGTATGTAAATACACCATCCGCATTTTTGGGTTCCCATATTTTAGTTTCACCGTTTTCCTGCCATTCTTTTTTGAATGGTTCATCGGTACGTCTATCGCATGGCGAAAGATTCAAAGGGCCGTCAATGGCAGCGGTATACAAAATCGGTTTGAAAGTAGAACCCGGTTGACGGCGGCCTTGTCGAACATGGTCATATTTAAAATATTCGTGGTCTATCCCTCCTACCCATGCTTTGATATACCCATTGTATGGATCCATCGCCATCATACCTGTTTGCAAAAGTTTTTTATAATGGATAATAGAATCAACAGGACTCATAAGAAATTCCTGAGACGAAGCCCCATCTTTACCCCAAACAAATACCCTGGTCATTTTCTTTTTCTCATACATGTAATAATGTATCGAGTCAGGGTTATTCTTAAATTTCTGAGCCAGTTTTTTGTACATAGGTGTACGCTTTGCTACCGTATCAATATACCCTAATATTTCCTGTCCGTTTTCATAAATCCATGGATTTTTGCCTTTCCATTCGGTATCAAAAATCTTTTGCAGACGCCTCATATGGCTCGAAACAGCATTATCTGCATAATCCTGCATTTTAGAATCAATAGTCGTATAGATTTTTAAACCATCTTTATACAGATTTAAATCTACTTCATTGGTTTCTGCCCATTTTTCAATAAAGCGTGCGAGTGCAGTTTTGAAATAAGTACCTTTATTATCTTCATCAACCTCTGTATTTATATCCAGTTTTATTTCGGTGTTGCTTAATTCATCGGCTTGTTTTTGTGTAAGGTCACCGTTATTAGCCATCAGTTGCAAAACTGTATTGCGGCGTTTCAATGCATTCTTTGGATTTCTGATTGGGTTGTAAAGCGTTGTTCCTTTTTGTAAACCTACCAGTACAGCCGCCTCTTCTGGGTTCAGTTTGTCAGGTTCTTTACTGAAATAAGTTTGAGAAGCCGTTCTGATACCATAAGCATTGTTCCCATAATCTACCGTATTCAGGTACATTGTCAGAATCTCCCCCTTGGTGAAACGTTGTTCCAGACGAATAGCCGTAAGCCACTCTTTGGATTTATAAACAATTGTGCTTAATACCGGTATATAGTATAATAAACCTCTCATTTCGCTACGCCGTGTATTATAGAGGTTTTTAGCTAACTGCTGTGTAACAGTACTACCGCCACCCCGCTCACCACCTGAGAAAATTCCAACAGCAACACCTGCCATCGACTTCAGGTCTATACCTGAATGTTCAAAAAAGCGTTTATCTTCGGTAGAAATAAGGGCTTTAAACAGCCAGGGTGACATCTGGGCACTATCAATGGTCTGTCTGTTCTCGGTAAAGAACTTACCCAATTCGACTCCATCATTTGAGTAAATAGTAGAAGATTGTGCAATTTTAGGATTGGTTAACTGCTCAATACTTGGCATACCGCCGCACAACCATAGGAAATTGGTTTCGATACAGAACCAATAAAAGAAGATGAAAATAAAAATCCTGACGGCCACTCTATAGAAACCTCTGATAAGGGGAAAATATTTACCATCAGTATCAAATCTGGCGCGAAAAGTACCAGTTATCTTATCAATAACTTTATAAAAAGATATAAAGACAATTTCCACCCTTTCTTTACCGAATATCTTAGTCAAAAGCAGATATATCTGGTCGAAAAACCACCCCCATGCTCCGCCTATCTTTGTAGTAGCGTTATTAAAAACTTTTCTGATAGAATCTACTCTATTATTTTCTTCCATATTTAAAGATTTCGCCGAAAACCCAACAAATAACTTGATTCTAAGCCAAATAATCAAAAAACTTGAAAGGTTTTTTAGTCGATTAACCATTTGCTAAAAAACTAAGTCGAATTATTAAACAAAACCCCTTGAAATTGCTTTTAAATAGTATATTCAAATCAAAATTCACATTTACGTTCCCAAAACCAATCATTTCCATGAGCTTAATACCTGCCGACAAACCCTTAGAGAAAGAGATACTACCTCTTTTCACTAAAACTATCTCATTTCAATTACCCATAGAATGGAAAGAATTTATAGTAAAAGTAACTCCCTGGATTATGGTTTTGTTGGTGCCGCTCTACATTTTTGTGATCGGTCTTTCAGCATTTACCACTTTGTTTACAGCCTTTTTTAATCATCCGCTTTGGTCTCTTGGGATGCTTTTTGGTATTTTAGGTCTATTCTGTAGTTTATTGTCAATCAAAGGTTTATTTGACCGGAAGCGTGAGGGGTGGGTATGGGCTTACTATGCATTTCTGCTATTTCTGATAGGCGATATACTCTATTTAAGGTTTCTTGATGCCATCATCACCTTTCTTATTTCGGGGTATTTTCTATTTCAAATAAGAGAGTATTATAAATAGAATTTTTCAAAATATAGATAAAGTTTTGCAGGAAGGCAGTTGCTTTCCTGTTTTTTTGTTTGACGATTTTCCAAATCATCGTTATGGAAATCTCAGTAAATAATATAAAGCTCAAATAGTCATTTACTTTTTATCAAATTTCAGATAACTTAGTAATTAAATTCTCTATACGACACCTATGAGTTATTGTATAGAGAATTACCCTATTCGACCTTTACATAGTATATGAAAAAACTTCATTTTGTAAGAGTAGGCTTCACCAGTCTATTCTTCATTTTCTTTTATTTCCGGGGGTATACTCAACCCAAATACAAAAAGGAACACGCCTCAATTATCAGCCTGAAAGAAGCTATTGAAAAAAATAAAGACAATCCGGCGCAATTAGGGATTTTGTACAAGCGGCTTGGCGATGCCTATCAGAATCACTATGGTTTTAATATTTATAGTCTGGAATCATATCAGACAAGCCTGATTTATTTTAAACAAACGGGAGATTCGGCTAATTATTATGGCACAAAAATGGATGTGGGATGGATGTATTATTTTGATAATTATACCAGAAAATATGCGATCGAAAACTATGAATCAGCTCTGGGATATTATAAAAGAACACATCAGTTACAAAAAGAAATCCACACCGAATTAGCAATTATTGATGCTAAAAAGCACCAGCCTCCTTTCGATTATTCGCTTATCAGAGAATTACTTATCATTGAAAAAAGATGTAAGGCCAACCAGTTTTCCTATGATCTGAGTTATACTTACAATCTGCTTGCTATTTGTTATATCAATCATAAACATCTGATTCTAGCCAGAAAATATCTCGACCTAAGTCAGAAATATGCCCAACAGGCAAAAATTGACTGGATGGTTTCTGTCAATAACTTCTATCTGGGGCGTATAGAAGCGCTTTCGGGTAATTATAAGACAGCTATAGATTATTATCTGAAAGCTTATGAAATCAGTGGCAAAAACAAAGATGTTGCTTTGGCCAAAGACATTTCTTATCATCTCTCAATAGCCTATACTAAAGTCGGTGAGTTTCAAAAAGCCAACGAGTTTTATCAGCAAACAATTCTGTACTCTAATCAATATTATGAGTCGGAACAAACCATGACCATACGTTTGGAAGAGCTGAATAGTCAGTATAAAAATCTGCAATTACAAAATCAGCTTACTGAGCAAGCCAATAGCGAAGCCCGTTTACAGAATATACTGCTTACGGTCTTGATTATCTTTCTGATTCTGGCAGTAGTGGCTCTTTTTGTGGGCCGTAGACAGCTAAACACCATAACCCGCCAAAAAGACATTATCCATAATCAGAGAATTAAAAATCTAGAGCTGAAATCGTTACAGGCGCTTATACAAGGGCAGGAGAACGAACGTGGGCGCATCGCCCGTGATTTACACGATAGTCTGGGTATACAGTTAACACAAATCAAGTTTTTTGTTGAATCACGTCATAAACCGCTTTCCGCCAAAGAACGAGCTACTCTGAATCAGATTATTGATGATGCCTGTCAGGAAATAAGGCTTATATCGCATAATTTACACCCAACTGCCCTTTCTAAATATGGCCTTGAGATTGCCCTGGAAGACCTGATAAATAAATTGCCCAGCACAAAAAAAACCAAGATAAACCTCGAAAAATATGGGTCACTTCCTCCATTAAGTCAGGAAGCTATTGCTTTATTATACAGAGTTATTCAGGAGTTGGTTAATAATGCCATGAAACACGCCTGTGCACGCAAAATCAGTGTTCAGTTATTAGCTAATCAGAAAGACTTGCTGATTAGCGTTGAAGATGATGGTATTGGTTTTGACATGGAAAGGCAACCTCAGGGAAGTGGTATTTCTAACGTCACTTCACGTATTGAATACCTGAGCGGGCAGGTACTCTGGCAGAATCATGCGCCGGCAAGTACCGGAACATCAGTAATGATTTCTGTTCCTATGGCCAAAATAGCCAGTTAATTCTGGTATTTTCTCTTCAGAAAAATAGGGTTTACCCTAATAGATTGCACAGCCTTTCTATCTATTTTTGTGTAGTTTAAGCCCTATCCTCTAATTCCCAAAAACTAATAACATTGATTTGTAATGAGACAATGCGCTGCTATTCCAGTTGCATTTCAATCATTGACATATACTTGTGTGCATCCATTATCCTGAACTAACAAACTCACAAAGATTTTAGAGTACTTAAAAAAAGTAAAAATTAAATTGTTAGAGAGATGGTTTTTAGCCATCTCATCTTTTGTATACATACTATACGTATATCCATTAGAGATTCACCCAATTATTTAATAAAAAGATTTTACTAACTTAGGCTGTTTCTATTCACTTTAGAACCATGATTAACTTGCTCATTGCCGACGATCACAATGTATTTGTAGAAGGAATTGAATCCTTATTATCTGATAATGATGGATTAAAAGTACTCGGAAGATGCTATAATGTAGAGTCTGTTAAGGAAATCTTACAGGCTTTTACTGTTGACATCATTTTGTTAGATATTTCATTTCCGAGGGTTGAAGACGGTCTGATGTTGTATGATTATCTCTTGCAACATCATAAATCTATAAAAGTTATTTTCCTTACTATGCACGATGAACTTAGCATCGTGAAAAGGGTCATGAAAAAGGGAGGTCAGGGATATTTGCTGAAAAATACTTCGAAAACTGAGTTAGTACAGGCAATTCAGACAGTCTATGAAGGTAAAAAATATATCAATTCATTTATTAAAGAACTGATGGATACTCATGATAAAAAGTCGCGCAAAACCAGTTTCTTCTCTACCAATGAGATTCGCTTGTCTCCACGTGAGAAAGAAGTACTTTTTCTGATTTCAGAGGGTTACACTACCCAGCAAATGGCTACTAAACTTTTTGTTACACTCAAAGCCATTGAGTTTCATAGAAGCAGTCTATTAGTGAAATTTGATGTGCCCAATACAGCTTTACTTATTAAGACTGCTTTGGAGATGAATTATTTGTGATAAATATAAATTTCAACTCATAGTCTCCCTTGGTATATTCAACTCAATAAATTCTGTTTGGGATAAAATCAGATTCCTATTTTGTGTTATTTATAAACCCTCGGAGACGCCATGCATGTGGTCTCTACAAACCACAAAATTTCACCGAATCCCCTCAAATTAAAATCTCCTACCCTCCTCTAAATATAGGGTTTTCCCTAATAAAATGTTATTTCATTAAATATACTTTTGTAAATGACATTTTTTATCGGAATAGTTATATAATAACTTTCCCTTAGAAAATCCGATAACTAAAACAAAACACTCTACGCATTAATGAAACATTTTTACTCTACCTACATGCGGAGTATTAAACTCTGTCTGTTGTTCTGTTTTTCAGCCATCCTTACTTACGCGCAAACAAATATCAGCGGAAAAGTAACCGATAAAAGCGGTTCGGGTATTCCAGGTGTAAGTGTTGTGGTGCAGGGATCTACTACTGGTGCTGTTACCGACGCAAACGGAAGCTACCAGATTGCGGCTAAGGCCGGTGCCAGAACCTTAACCTTTTCTTCGATTGGATATACCTTAAAAAACGTTGAAATAGGTACTAAAACAGTCATTGATGTAACCCTTGAAGAAGATGTAAACTCACTCGACGAAATTGTTGTGACGGGTTATACATCTGAAAGAAAGAAAGACATTATCGGTTCGGTAGCTGTAGTGAACACGAAATCTACCTTACAACAACCTTCATCAAACCTTGGCAATATGCTACAAGGTCGTGCTCCGGGCGTAACCGTCAGTGGTACAGGAGCTCCAGGTGCACCTGCCAAGGTCCGTATCAGAGGGTTCACCTCATTTGGTAATAATGATCCGCTTTATGTGATTGATGGAGTACCAACCGATAACGCCAATGCCCTTAACCCACAGGATATTGAGTCAGTACAAGTATTGAAAGACCCTGTATCGGCTTCTATTTATGGTTCTCGTGCGGCCAATGGAGTAATTGTAGTTACCACCAAACAAGGTACATCAGGCAAAACTACCATTTCGTATGATGGTTATTATGGTATTCAATCATTGCCGGAAAGGGTTTTTCCAAGTATGATGAATACGCAACAATATTATCAGTATTTACAGGCTGCGGCGGCCGGAGCGGGTATTCCGTTCAAAAGCAACGTATTTCAGAATGGAATTCCTAAGTACCTGGTTACCAACACGAATGTGACAGCGAATCCGAACGATGCTACGAATCCGGATATGAGTAAGTATAACTATGACCCTTATAGCTACGACCGGACCTATCAGATCGCCGAAACAAGTATGGGTACTAACTGGCTGAAAGAAGCAACGCAAAATGCACCTGTGCAGAGTCATCAGATTACTGCTACCGGAGGTACTGATAAAGGTACTTACTCATTAGGTGTAAACTACTTCGGTACAGAGGGGATCTTTAAAAATACAGGCTTAAACCGTGTTACAGTTCGTGCTAATACCCGTTTTAAACCCACTAAATGGCTTACTATAGGTGAAAACCTGCAGGTAGCTTTTACAAATCAGTATGGGGCTAGCGGTAACCCATTCAACTCAGGAGATGGCCTTGACTTTAATAATGAAGCCAGTCCATGGTATCTGGCATTGCGTACAGTTCCTTTTTTACCGGTTTATGATGTTAAAGGTAATTATGCAGGTACTTCGTTAGGTGAGGCAGGTAGTACGCCCGTACCGTCATCAACCCTTGCGCGCAACAAAGACAATAAGTTTAATGGCTTTAACTTATTTGGTAATTTGTATGCACAGATAGAAGTGTATAAAGACCTTACAATTTCATCTTCTTTTGGTATCGACCAGAATATGACTAACGGTTACAACTTCATATTCATTACACCTGAGAAAGCCGAACCAATTCGTAATAATGCGTTCAACGAATATTTTGGCAGAGGTTTTTCATGGACATGGACAAATAGTATTCAATACAAAAAAGACTTCAACAAAGACCACTCGTTGAAAATCTTTGCAGCTACCGAATCTATTTTCAGCCAGTTCAGAGGTATTTCAGGTAGCAGAAATGATTATGACTTTAATGACCCTGATTTCTGGTCGTTGAATACAGGTAAAAACCTGCCACAAAATAGTGGCTCGCCAGGTACACCTCGCACTCTTTACTCATTGATGGGAAAAGTTGAATACCAACTTATGGACAAATACTTGTTCAGCGCCACTGTTCGTCGTGATGCTTCTTCAGTATTCGGACCAGAAAGCCGTGTGGGTATTTTCCCTGCCTTTGGTATTGGCTGGAGACTTTCAGAAGAATCATTCATGAAATCCATTCCGTTTGTTACTGATCTGAAACTAAGAGCAGGCTGGGGACAAATGGGTAGCCAGCGTAACGTAGGCTCGGCCAATGCTTACTCGTTCTATTCGGCAGGCTTAGGCAATACTGCTTATGATATTACCGGAGGAAATGGCTTACCAATAATTGGGTATCGTCCCAACGTAGTAGGTAACCCTGCTACCAAATGGGAAGCTGCCGAAATGACAAACGTAGGTTTGGATGGTACACTCTGGAACGGCAAACTGGATTTCAGCATTGAGTATTTCAATAATACTACCAAAGACCTTTTGGTTGACAGACAGCCAAATGGATTAGAGCCAACCGTTGGTCAGCCAAAAATAAACGTGGGTACTATGGTAAATAAAGGTATCGATATTGCCCTTAGTACCAAAGGTAAGTTTACAACCGATTTAGGTTATAGTATCGGAGCTACCTTTACTCACTACAAAAATGAAGCGGTTAAAATTGATGCCGAGGGTAGTTCTGCACTCTTGTTTGGCGCTGGTCGTTTAGGTAATATCCAACGTGTGGAAGGCGGTCGCCCATTAGCTTCGTTCTGGGGTTGGCAAGTAGAGGGCAATTTTCAGAGCCAGGCAGAGGTGGATGCGCACGCAGCCATGCCTTATAAGAGAGTAGGTTCATGGAAAATCAAGGATATTAACGGAGATAAAGTAATTGACGGTAACGACCAGACTTATATAGGTAATCCGATTCCTAAGTTCCAGATTGGTACTGATATTTCCCTTACTTACAAAAACTTCGATTTTCAGACATTCCTTTTCTGGAACTACGGCAACGATATTTATAACTACACCAAATGGGCTACTCACCTGAGAGGTTTCGTAGGTGGTTATAATACAGAAGTACTGACTGACTCATGGACACCACAGAATACCAGTGGACGACTACCGATATTGAATGCCAATGATACTTATTCAGGTTCAATTTCAACCTCTTATTATGTAGAAAGTGGTTCATTCTTACGCGCCCGTCAGGCACAGTTGGGCTATACTTTGCCACTCAAATGGATTAGCAAAGCAGGCATGAGCAGAGCAAGAATTTATGTACAGGTACAGAACTTATTCACTATTACCAAATACTCAGGTTCAGACCCTGATATCGGAATATTAGGTAATAGCGAATTACAGATGGGAGTTGACCAGTTCAGAACTCCTGCACCAAGAACTGTGCTTTTGGGTGTGAACATCGGACTATAATTCTTGACAATCATTTAAAATTTTTTAAAAAGATGAAAAAATATATTTCAATTTTATCAACTTCAATTATACTCTCGCTGATGGTGGTGGTCTCGTGTAAAGACGAGTTTCTTGATCGCCCACCGCTTGGAGCTATTTCTGAAGAAGCCATCACCAACGAAAATGGCGTAAATGGGGCACTGATTGTGGCTTACCGTGCATTGACTGGAAACCAGATTGCAGCGTGGTATGTAAGCGCCAGCAACTGGTTATGGGGAAGTATCCGCTCTGATGATGCGTACAAAGGTTCAGAATCTCTTGACCAGGCTACAGAAATTAACCCTACTGAACGTTTTGAGGTACTACCAAGTAATCCATCAGTAACCAATAAATGGAAAGCTATCTATGATGGTATTGGTATGGCAAATATTGTACTACGCATTGTTGAAAAAGTACAGGGGCTTTCAGAAACCAACAAGAAAAATATTATTGCAGAAGCTCGCTTTTTAAGAGGATTCAACCATTTTGAAGCGAAAAGAAACTTTAATAATGTTCCTTATGTAGACGAAAAGGTTACTTCTACTGACCAATACAAAGCCCTTACTAACGAGGCTAGTATATGGCCACAAATTGAAGCTGATTTGAAATTTGCTTACGATAACCTACCCCCTACTCAGGCACAGATTGGTCGTGTGAATAAATGGGCAGCCGGCGCTTATTATGCCAAAGCATTGCTTTATCAGAATAAATATGCAGAAGCTAAAGTCATATTTGATGCCGTCATTGCAAATGGTGTAACTTCTAAAGGTGAGAAATATGGTCTTCAAGGCGACTTCAAAGATGTGTTCAGAGGTGATTATGAAAATGGAAAAGAAGCGATGTTTGGTATTCAATATACTGTGGGTGACGGTACAGGTGGTGCTAACAGCGATAAAGAAGGTGAATTGACTAACCCTCATAACGACGGCCCCGGCGGTTGCTGCGGTTTCCACCAACCATCACAAACATTGGTAAACGCTTACCGCACTCAGGGAGGCTTACCATTTCTTTATACTTCTAATGCTGTAAATGTAAAAAGCCAGGAGTCAAATCCGAACGATTATCCTGACAGAGGACAACTGGATACTCGTTTGGATTATACAGTGGGTCGTATTGGTGTGCCTTATAAAGACTTTGGTCCTGCCAAAGCTACATGGATTCGTCAGTTGGCTAATGGTGGCCCTTGGTTACCAAACAAACATATTCAATGGAAAGATGAAGTAGGCAAATATCAGGTACCAGGCTCCTGGGGTCAAAGCCAATTAGGTAAAAATGTATTATTACTTCGTTACGCTGATTTACTACTAATGGCTGCCGAATGTGAAGTTGAAGTGGGGAGCCTTACCAAAGCGCAGGAATACGTGAATATGATTCGCGACCGTGCAGTGAAATCTACTAAAGTAATGGATGGCGATAAACCTGCCGCTGATTATCAGGTAGCTATTTATACCGCTCCATGGACAGATAAAAACACAGCAAGAGATGCCGTGAGATTTGAGCGTCTGATTGAATTAGCAATGGAAGGCCACCGTTTCTATGATCTGGTAAGATGGGGCATAGCAGATGTAGTTATCAACGATTTCATTAAAAGAGAATCTGTGATAAGAACCAGTATAGCCGGAACAACATTCAAAAAAGGTAAAGATGAATACCTGCCGATTCCGGAGTTTGCCATCAATCAAAGCAAGACTGCCGATGGCAAGCAGGGCTTAAAACAAAATCCGGGGTATTAATATAAAATTACCTTAAACTAATAAGACATTCTACAAACGTTTTGTTTCAACAAGTAAGATAAAAGAGAGATGGTTTCTGACCATCTCTTTCTTTTTAAATATACTGTAACAACAATATGGCCTCTTTTTTGCCCAATCCTCCACGCCCTCTGCCCTACGCTATAAATGGGGCAATTATTCCCCCTGAAATCTACCAGATATTTTGCAGTTTATAGATTTTTAATTTTTAATGCCTTTCATGAAAGAATAAATCCTTTTATACAGATTTCTTTATTATTTTTGATAAGACCTTTAACTTTGAGCCACTAAACCAACTAAGAACCACTGTGAATAACATTCTAGAAGTACACAATGTTGTGAAACGCTATTCTAATCATACGGCTCTCAACGATGTAAGTATTAATGTTCCAAAAGGCGTAATCTTTGGTCTGCTAGGCCCAAACGGCGCAGGAAAAACTTCCCTCATTCGTATCATTAATCAGATTACCGGCCCCGACGAAGGTTATATATTATTTGACGGGCAAAAACTTAAGCCTGAACACATCAAAGAAATCGGTTATTTACCGGAAGAGCGTGGCCTTTACAAAAAAATGAAAGTCGGCGAGCAATTGCTGTATCTGGCACAACTAAAGGGCTTGTCAGAGAAACAGGCGATGGAAAAATTGAAAGAGTGGTTTATTAAGTTTGATATTAAAACCTGGTGGACAAAGAATGTGGAAGACCTGTCGAAAGGGATGCAGCAGAAAATCCAGTTTGTAGCCACTGTTTTACATGAACCCCAATTGATTATCCTGGATGAACCTTTTTCAGGCTTCGACCCCATCAATGCCAATCTGATAAAAGACGAGATTCTGGAATTGAAGAAAAAAGGTACAACCATCATTTTCTCAACCCACCGCATGGAATCGGTAGAAGAATTGTGCGACAATGTGGCTTTGATCAACAAATCTCATAAAGTGTTAGATGGCCCTAAAAAGCAAATCAAGGAACAGTTTAAGACTCATACTTACAGCGTAGAATATATGGGTGATTTAAGCGGCGAATTTCAGGATTTTGATATCCTAAGCACTCATATAGTTGAGGACAATTATAAAAAATCAACGATTAAACTGAAACCTGAAATCCCTGTCAATAGCTTAGTCAGACAATTAATTGATAAAGTAGAGATACGTACTTTTGGAGAGAATATTCCGAGTATGAATGATATTTTCATTGCGGCAGTCAATGAGATACCTCAATAAAATATTGATTTTCATTCTTCAAACAAGCTTACAATTATCATGAAAAACATATTCCTAGTATTAAAAAGAGAATACCTTACCAGAGTGCGCAAAAAGTCATTTATTGTAATGACTATCTTAGGCCCACTCCTGATTGGTGCGTTTTATGGCTTCATCGGCTGGACAGCCATGTCTTCTATCAGTCTTAAAAAAGTAGAGGTAATAGACGAAAGCAATATCTTCAAAGGCAAGTTCAAGAATACTGAAGAATTGGCTTATAGCTACTCCTCTACCTCTTTAGATAATGCAAAAAAAGACTTCGCCAAGAGTGGTTATGATGCCTTAGTGTATATTCCGAAAGATATCATGGACGACCCGAAAGGTGTTAAGATTTTTTCGGAGAAAAGCCTTTCAATTGAATTGCAGAATGGCATAGAAAAAACCATCGAAAACGAGATTGAGACCATTAAATTGACAGAAGCGGGCATTACACCAAAGGTATTGGAAGATGCCAAAATGAATGTAAGCAGTGAAACCATTAGTTTGAGCGAAGAGGGTGAAAAAAGCAATAGTTCTGTAGCTGCTACTATTATAGGATACATCTGTGCGTTTTTGATTTATATCACCGTGTTTATTTTTGGTGTGCAGGTAATGAGAAGTGTGATGGAAGAAAAAACCAGCCGTATTGTAGAGGTTATTATCTCATCTATCAAGCCTTTTGAGTTGATGATGGGTAAAATTATTGGTGTGGCTCTGGTTGGCTTAACGCAATTTACTCTCTGGATTGTATTGTCTCTGGCTGTTACAACTGCCGCAACTTCTCTATTCGGCGAAAAATTTGCAGGCTCGCCTCAACAGCGTCTGGAACAAGTAAAGAATATGCCGCAGGCACAAGAGATAGAAAAACAGGTAAAGAAAGAACAAAACAAAGGTGTTGGGCTATATGGCAAGGCCATGAAAGCTGTACAAACGCTACCTTGGGTAACAATTCTGGTTTGCTTTATTTTCTATTTCTTAGGCGGTTACCTGCTTTATAGTGCTCTATTCGGGGCTGTAGGTTCGGCAGTGGATAGTGAAACGGATGTGCAACAGTTTATGCTCCCCATTACGCTGCCCATTATTTTCGCGATTGCCATTGCCCAATTTGTGATTCGCGAACCTGATGGTAACCTGGCATTCTGGACTTCGATGATTCCATTTACCTCACCTATCATTATGATGGTTCGTATTCCGTTTGGTGTACCTGCGTGGCAGATAATTTTGTCAATGGCATTACTTACGGGAGGTTTTATTGGAACCACCTGGTTAGCTGCCCGTATCTACCGTGTAGGTATCCTGATGTTCGGCAAAAAACCTACTTTTAAAGAAATAGGCAAGTGGATTTTTTATAAGGGGTAAACCCCACCCTAAACCTCCCAACTATGGAGAGGGAACTTAAAGCCTCTTTTTCAATAATGAGAAAAGAGGCTTTTTTATTCCCTTCTTCATTGTTGGAGCTGACGCCGCGCGGAAGGGTGAGGGATGGGGTGTTTTGTTACAACCCCAATAAAAAATCAGGGTTCAAACATATTTTCTCAAATTTCTCTTTATCGGCTGCTGCACATACGCCCGGAAAATCTCCGTACATACCTAATAAATCTGTCATTACCTGAAAATGTAAGTGGGGTGGCCAGTCGCCATTAATTGGGTAATCTCCTATTTCTGCTATTTTATTGCCTGCTTGTATGAGTTTTCCTTCATACAACCCATCTAATGACTCTGAAGATAAATGTCCGTAAAGAGTATATAGGGGTTTCTCTTCATAGATATGCTCTAAAATAATCGTAGGGCCATAATCGCCAAAATTGGCGTTATTTCTAAAACTATGTACTTTGCCATTAAGTGGTGCATAAACTGGCGTGCCTGCTTCAGCCCATAAATCAACCCCCAGATGTATACTTCTTTGTATTTCATTAGCATTTGAGAAATGCACGCTTCTTCTGTAAATTACCCGATTTTCCATGTATCCTCCTATGCCCATCTTTGCCCCAGCAGAGTAAATTTTATTAAATACGTAATTGGAAAATTTGGCTGTATCTATTAAGTCTACATCAGCCAGTTCAGAATTATCAGCTGTAAAATCAAGTGGAATATAATTATCAATATCAATGACTTTGTGCATGGTGTTAGAATAAACAGTTTTCTTAATCTGATATAATGATAGGATTAATAAAGAATAAAATGGTAATTATCGCATTTTTTACAATTATAATGTCTTTTCTGGCAATATAAAGCCAAAAATACCGTCCTTTGTAATAATTTACGTAATAACCTATGAATAATCCTTACTTTAACCTCCTACGCACTGCCTGGAAGTATGCCCGACAAGAAAAGAGTAGATATGTCTTCATTTATGGGCTTTTTATTATGGCCAATGTGGTTGCTGCCCTCAATCCGCTTTTGTATGGTTGGTTTGTGGATAGCATTCAGCGGGATAGCTCTCAAATATGGAATAGTACTTTATTGTATGGAGGTTTATTCTTGTTACTGAAATTAATGGAATGGGCTTTTCATGGCCCGGCCCGTATCATGGAGCGCGACCTGGCTTTTAATCTGAGTCGTAACTTTCTGGATGAACTCTATCATCAGACACTCCACCTGCCTATTCGCTGGCATCAGGATAATCATAGCGGGTCTACCATCAACCGTATCCGTAAAGCCTATGAAGCCCTGAAACATTTCTTTCAGGATGGATTTATGTTTCTGCACGCCATCTTCAAATTTGTGTTTTCTTTTGGAGCTATGCTCTATTTTTCACCCTTATTCGGTGGTATTGGTATTCTGATGGGTATGTTTACGATCTGGGTGATTTTCAAGTTTGATAAGCCATTTATCAAAGCCTTAGATGAAACCAACGAAAAAGAACACGTGGTTTCTTCTACCCTATTTGATAGCCTGTCTAATATTATTACCGTTATTACGTTACGTCTGGAGAAAAGAATGGAATCAAGCCTGATGCAAAAGGTGAAGGAAGTACTCCCTCCATTCCGGAGAAATGTGCGCCTGAATGAGTGGAAATGGTTTGTAGCAGATACTTTGGTAACTCTTATTTACTGTGTTATTGCACTGGGTTATGTATATCAGCACTGGACACCCGGACAGCCTTTTTATATCGGCGGTCTGGTTACACTTCTGGGTTATGTTATTCAGTTTACCAGCGTGTTTCATGATGTAGCATGGCAATATACCAATATTGTGCAATACAACACAGATGTGCAAACGGCCAGAAGCATCGGAGCGTCTTATGAAGAACACCACCGTCCTGATACGGTCTTGGAATTGCCGGAAGATTGGAAAAAAATTACAATCTCAGGGCTTAATTTCTCACATAATGAAACCTATGAAGAAGCTAAAATGGCTCACAGTCTCCATAACCTGAGTATTCAGATTGAAAAAGGTAAAAAGATAGCTTTTATCGGTGAAAGTGGTAGTGGCAAGAGTACCTTGCTCAAACTATTGAGAGGCTTGTATGATGCCGAACCAAATGTAAAAGTTTCGATAGATGGGGAAGAATATGATTCTTTGGATATTATCTCCGAAACGATTACGCTTTTCCCGCAGGAGCCTGAGATTTTTGAGAATACGATTGCTTATAATATCACTTTAGGTTTGCCTTTTGAAGAGGATGAAATCATGCACGTTAGCGAAACGGCTCACTTTAAAGAGGTAATCAAACATTTGCCCAAAGGACTGGAATCGAATATTCAGGAGAAAGGTGTGAATCTATCAGGTGGACAAAAACAACGTTTAGCATTAGCTAGGGGTGTTCTGGCAGCTCGCCTGAGCGAAATTGTCTTGCTCGACGAGCCAACCAGTAGTGTCGACCCCAAAACAGAAGTGCAGATCTATAACAAACTATTCAAGGAATTTAAAGATAAGGCTGTACTATCGTCCTTACACCGCTTACACCTCCTGACGAAATTTGACTATGTGTATATTCTGCAAGATGGCCGTATCATAGACGAGGGCACATTCAAACACTTGAAAGAGCACAGCGAGATTTTCCAGGAATTATGGAAACATCAGGAACATTTGCAGATGAAAGAAGAAAAAGTTTAATCCTGGTTTTCTAAAACTTTTTTGGTATCTATGATTACCACCCCGTTTATGCCTCTATCGCCATAAGCTCTGGTGGCTGCTTCATCTTTTAGTACATGAATAGAATCAACGGTATCAGAGTCAAGATTATTAAAGGTTTCTTTCTTGATTTGTTTGCCATCCAGTAGTACTAAAGGGTCATTAAAGCCTTTCATCTGAAAACCTATTTTTGCTGGCATTTCCTTGCTTGTTACTTGTACGGATTGTAGTTCTTTTGCTCCTTTTTCGTCAAGCACAAAATTGACAGGCATTGTAAAATGAACATTCACTGCACGGCCGTTTTGTCTGCCAGGGGACCATTTAGGCAGTTGAGAAATCACTCTGATCGTCTCTTCATCACAGCCAAAGCCAATCCCCTTTAGTATGTTAAAATCGCTTATAGAGCCGTCTTTTCTTACTACAAATTTCACAAAGACCTTTCCTGACACCTTTGCCCGTTGTGCTGCAACCGGGTATTTCAGGTTCCTGCCAATGAATTTGAACAATTCCTTTACACCACCCGGGAAAGTTGGGCTTTCTTCCACACTCGTAAATACTTCTTCAATATCTGGTGTCTTTTCAGCTGGTTTTGTTTCGGCAATTACTACTTCATCACCCATCGTCGGCTTTTCCTGCAGCCTAATCGGTTGTACCTTAGCTAACGAGAGAGTAGTGGGTAGTTGCTTGCTGGTTGTGATAATAGCGGGTTCAAGACTTTTTAAACGAAAAACCATATTATCTCCTTCTACTGCTCTTATTTCATATTCCTTGCTCGCCTTAGTTGTTGCCAGAGCATCCTCGTTCGAAACCGCCACAAAAGTGGCTTCTAATGGTTTATCATTTTTAGCAGTAGCTACTTCTTCGGTTGAATAATTATCTCTTTCTATGGCAGCCTTCTGCATTTCATTATTTACGAATGCCTCATTATCCGGTACAATCTCTACACTGTCGGTTGTTAGTCCTGAGAGTTTCACCTCTACTAGATCAAGCACATCGTTTCTGACAATCGTAGCCGACGAAAGAACCAGCATGAGCATAAATAAGGGTACGGATAAGCCGTATTTCAACAACATAATTCTACGTGAACGCGGCTTGCTTAGCATCTGAATCCTGCGCTTTAATGTTGAATGTGTAAAGAACCGATTGGTTAGCTGGTCGGGGTGTAATCCAAATTCTTGTGTAAAAAGCAACATGGCGTATTCGGCCTTTGAATTTTCGTTTTGCGCGGCAATATCATCAGCAATAAATTCATGAATATGCTTGATATCTTTTTTGTATTGATATACCACCGGATTAAACCAGTTGAGTATGGCAATTATCTCGAAAATCATCACATCTGCTGAGTGTAATTGTTGCATATGCACATGCTCATGCGCCAAAATGGTATCCCGTTTCTTGAGTGTTTCGTCAACAAAACTGTACCCGAAAAACGAAAAGGCGGTAAACTTCCCAAAATCCTTATTCTTCAGTACTATAATCAGTTGTAACAAAGTAATGGCGAGGCGAATAGTGAAAATACTTATGCCTATGATATATAACCCTTCTAAAATATCTGCCCAGGTAAAGCTGACTCCTTTTGTCGGTCGGACAAGAATCATTGAGGGATCGTAAATGGTATAAAACACCTCATTGATTTCTTTGGTTATAAACCACGATTGCACATACTCGGAATACCAGAGCGGAATACCGAACGAGAGCAATGCTGATGCGATTAAATAAGCCCGATTCAGTTGATGAAAGGTTTCACCAAAAAGTACGAGCCGATAAAAAGAGTAAAAGAGTATTAAGTACAGATTTACCTGAACGAGATAAAATAAAAAGTCCATTATTTTGATGATTTCCTTTCTAATGCGAACATGATTGGCAGTACCATAGACGCGCGTACCAGTTCGTTGCCTTTTTTGCCAGGCACCCATTTAGGCATGGCTTTTACAACGCGAGTCACCTCTTCGTCGCAACCAAAGCCTAAGCTTTGCATGATAGCGGTTTCGCTGATACGTCCGTCTTCTTCAATAGTTAATTTAATCAATACCTTACCCTGAACATTTTTATCACGGGCTGCTTTAGGGTATTTCAGATTTTTACCTATGAATTCGAACATGGCAGGCATCCCACCCGGATACTCCGGGGTTTGGTCTACCTGTTCGAAAACCGGTTTACTCTTATCAGTTTTTTGAGCAAAAGCAATAGTCACAGAAAACATAGTCATTGTCAGAATACAAAATAGCTTTTTCATAATTTTCGTTAGATTAAGATTTATTGATTAGTTGAACATTAATAATTATCGTTTATAATAATTGCACCATCTTTGGCTTTTTCGCCATATTTCTTTGTAGCCTCAGCAGGAGATAATATTTCAACCTTGGCGTCTTCAACCATGATAGAATAGGCACTGCCCTTTATATAATTTAGCTCTTCCTGGTTGTGTATAATCAGCATTTGCTTTTTGCTTAACCATAGATCTACACCAAATTCTGCCTGCTCACCATATTTATCGACTAAAGTCTGATTCTCTCCTATTAATTTCAGATAGGTACTTTCATTTTCATCCAGATTTTTATTGCTTTTCAAAAGGCTGGTATAATCTTCCCAATAAAGCCTTTTCGCACGGCTTATTATCTGGTCATCAATGACTATTACACCTCTGAAAGACGGGTCTATATTACTTTGATTGGCAATAATCCCATAAGATTTGCCCAGGGTTATTCTCAGAAAAACTCTTGACTCAACCGATTTCTTACTTCTTACCGCAGGACTCCAATAAGGCATTGATGATAACAATTGCGCTACTTTCCCATTATAATCAGGCCGTAAACCTTTGTCAATTGAAAGTTCAGATAGTTCGCCTTCTTTATTGACTACAAAAGAGGCATAAATATCTCCTTCTACTCTTTTACCTTCCGGATAGCGGAAGTTTTTGGCAAAATAAGATTCAAATGCCCTGATACCCCCTTTAAATTCTGCCGGAAGTAAAGTATTGTCTTTTACCCTTCTCACATCTTGTGCTACTACAAAATAGCCCATGCACACCACTAGCGGCAGAACAAATATGTATTTGCTTATAACCCAAAGCGGTGTTCGGGTCTTCATCATCATCTGAATCCTTTCTTTCAGCAAGGAGTCTTTGAAGAAATCATTCCCTAACGGGCTAGCGTTCGTTCTGAAATTATAAGCAAACAAAAACTCGGCATAGGGCACTTTTTCGTCACCCTCTACAATACTATCAGCAATAAACTCATGCAGGCGTGTCAGCGCGGTTTTGTAGGATAGTAGCAGCGGATTGAACCAACAAAAAATATGCGTAATCTCAATAAAGAATATATCCCAACTATGCCCCTGGCTGATATGCACTTCTTCGTGGTCGGTGATAATATTACGGTTATAGAAAATATCATCTTTATTCAGAATCAGGAAATTGAAGAAAGAATACGATGAAAATGCCTTATTGGTACGTAGCAACCAGTATTCGCGCCCGCTACGGGTTTCCGACATATCTATCGGCTCGCTATTGCGTAGCAGGAAATAGATTTTTACCAGTGCAATAATAAATCGTAAACTAAACACCACTACTCCAGCCAGATAGATGGCCGCCACAATATCCATCCAATTAAAGACATACTCATAGTTTTCACTGAAAACTGGTTGATAGACTACTTCTTTAATTGATTCGGTTGGTAGCTCATTCAATGTTACAGGAAGTTTCTGTGAGAAAGTATAATTATGCCTGATTTTCATTAAAGGCATCAGAAATGATACAACCACAGACAACAACAGGTACAAACGGTTAGTTTGAAAAAAGGTGTTTTTGCGCAAGAACACCCAGTAAAAAGCATAGAAGGCAATCAATATCAGATTGACTTTCAGAAGGTAGATTAGTACACTCATATTATCACAGTCGTTTAATTTTTTCGTGAACAATACTTACTTTTAACTTACCTGTACCACTTAGTGGCTCTTACCGAACTTATTGCTTTTTCATTTTTTCGATGAGCTTCAATATCTCATCGGCTTCCTGTACATCTATTTTCTTTTCTCTGACAAAAAATGAAAACATCTCTTCAACCGAATTTTCAAAATAACCTTCCATTAATTTTCCTGTAGCAAAAGACTTGTATTCTTCTTTACTTACCAGTGAAAAGTATTCGTGAGTTTTACCGTAGGCTTTATGACCAATAAAACCTTTCTGCTCTAAAATACGCACAATCGTTGAAACAGTATTGTAGGCAGGACGAGGCTCAGGAAACTCTTCCAGTATATCTTTTACAAAGGCGGGTTCGCGAGTCCATAATATTTGCATTACTTCCTCTTCCGCACGGGTCAATTCTCTGAGTTCCATTGTTTTTTCGATTAAATGAATTTATAAAGGCCTTGTATGAAACAAATGTATAACTAAATTTTTAGTTTCAAAACTATTTGCATAGTTTTTTTTGAGTTAATATAAAAAAACGTGGTATAGTTAAAACCATACCACGTTCTCTGTCTGTTAGGATTAATTTCTTGGACGAGGTCTTGCACCATTGCCTTCTACTTTCGGGGTATCATGAGGTGGCTCTTTCATTTCGTTATGGCAGGATATACATCCCATTACTACCGGCTGACGGAAAGTTTTCAGGTTAGCTAATATTTCCTTGTTCAATTGATTGGTCATATCAAACATTTCACGCGTTTGTAAGTAATGACGAGGCTTTTCAGAAGCAAAATTGTTCATATCATGGCAAAACTTACAGGTTACGCCCAAAGCATGTCCCCAGCTATTCATGATGCTCAATACCTGCTCTGCCGATTTGCCTTTTAAAACCTTGATATTTTTGAAAACCGAATCAGCTGCCACGTTTTCTTTACCTCTGATAGAATCCTTATACAACTTGATGTATTTCTCACGGTCGGCCATCATCGTATCTTTCCAAGCGATAGCGTTGTTGTCTTTTTTGGAGGTAGAACTGATAGAAACAAACGAAGAAATGCCAATAATGATAAATAAAACAGGAACGAGTAATTTCATAGATGCAAATAATATTTAGAGTCGTAGTTTAAGAATGGCCGAAATTTAATTAAAAATCAATTATTTATCTGAGCTTTCTGTCAAAATTTCTTTTTCAGATAGTCTAATGACATGGCATAGGCTTCTTTAGCCCCAGCTTCATCGTACTTCGGATTACTTGGGTTGGCAAAGCCATGCACGCCCGGAAAAATCTTATACGTCAGTTTTTTTCCGGCGGCTTTCATATTGGCATCAAACTCTTCAATCACTGCTTTCGAAATGCGTTCTTCTGTGGCAAACAAGCCCAATACATCGCCATTTAGTTTTTTCAATTGTTCTACGTCTCTCACTGGCATACCATAATACATAATGGTTCCTACCGTTTGTGGGCCACCAATTATGCCTGAGCGTAAAGACCAGCCACCGCCAAAACACCAACCTACATTGGCGATTTTTGCGCTTTTGCCTGCCAGTGCCACACCCCCTTTTACAATGTTCTCCAAACGGGTTTCTTTTACTTCCGACATCAGTTTGCCTGCATCCTGCGGACTGGTTGCTACTTTGCCATCATACATATCCAAGGCTAATACGTTTACATCTTCGCCTAAGTCCTTATAAAAAGCATCTGACTGGCGTTTGATATAATCGTTTAGCCCCCACCATTCCTGATATACGAAAAGCCATTTATTGCTATTTCCTTTGGCTTTGATAAAATAGCCTTTGGCGTCTATGCCATCAGGTGTTTTAAAAGTAATGTCTTTGCCTACGGCGGCATAGTTTAATGGTAGTGGTGCAGGATGCAAAGCCTGAAAGGCAGGGTCAAGCGCGAATTGTTTCATACCATCTTTCTCTGGTAACGATTCAAGAGGTGTATGGCAAATGGTGATTTTCGAAGCTGGACTCGCTTCATCTGTTTTAATTACCGAAAACAACGCCCAGATACTCATCAAGAATACCTGAAACGTAATAATTGATTTAATCATTGCTTGAATTATGGTTAAGTTTAGAGGTTACTTTATAATAACTGTTCAGATAGGCTTTTGTTAAATATACTTCTATTGGATTAATATCAGGTACTACTTCCCTAGTTGTTTCTTTGCTAATCAGCCAACAATTTTTGTCCTCATTCAAAAGGTGCCCACCATATTGGTAACCTTTTCTGATGTCGCTTTAGTGCCTTGAACGTTGGCATGCTCTGAAATTACCTGCTGGTAACCATAGCCAATTGCTCTTTTAAAAAGGCTTCCGATACTCTCCTCAATCAAAAAGGTTCCTACCATAACTAGGCGTCCCCATTGGTAACCTTTTCTGAGGCCGTTTTAGTGGCTGGAATCTTGACACATACTGAAACCACCTGCTTTTTCTCTTCCTCCATGGCAATAGTTATTATTTGAATTGCAAAAGATAAATTTCCGACTTAAGCTTGTGTTTTCAAAGTGTTCAGGGAGGTTTTTGATAAAATCAAACTGCTGTGTTATTCTCCATGCTGCTGTCACCTCATCCCACCTAATGCATACCGTTTCTATTTGCTGTTATTTCAGAATAATATTGGACAGACTCCATATCAACTAACTCCGCCGGGTAAAAGCAGCTTAACATATTCAGTGAAAAAATCATGTGTTTTTATAATTTCAGAACCGGGACCATCTGAATTAAAAACATACACCGGAGGATTTTCCCCTTCATTATTTTTTATTAGAATAAAACACTCATCGCTCATAGCAATAATTATAAAACTATCTTCATATTGAGAAACCGAACCATAAGTCTCATTATAGCTGGCTAAGACTTTCTTAGAATACTCTTTTATAAATTTGTAGTTCCAATAACAAAAACCTTGTAAATAACCTGCATACGGTGCATGCTTGCCCATTTCAGATAGTAATTCTTTGTATGCTTCCGGGAAAGAGAAACCATAAAAGCTTTCCATCTCTTCAATTTCTTCTTTTGTACAACCAATATTACCCTCATATTGAATAGACCATCCGGGTATTTGTATTTCATTTAAGCATTTCATTTTGCAAATGTGTTTTTAGCCTGAGCAAAAATTTCAAGTTCAATATTTGGAAACATTTCCTTGAACTGATTTATTGTAAGATTATCTTTACAGACAATTATGTTGGTCAAAACCTTCAGGAAAAGTACCTGATACAATAAATCACCTCAATATACGCAAAGCCTAAAATTATTGTTGATTGGAATATAATAAGTAGACACTCTGCCATTCTACGCAGACAATTTCAAAAATCGCTATATAAAAAACAAGCCCCGCTATAAGCGGAGCCTTTCTATTTTTATTCTAAGCAAAATTAAACCTTAAAACATAATATTTTCTTCAACATAGAACCATGCTCCCCAAACACAGTCGCTGTCTCTGCTAATCTCTTTTTCGATAAACTAATATTGATTAGGGTTCTGATGAAGTGTGACAAAAATACGAATAATAAACATGCGAAACAAATAATTTCAGCGAAATTTCGCTATAAATTTTCAACCTATATAAAATTGAATTTTCACTCAGATTTCAGATAATATTTAAGATATTTCTTCAACAGATTTTTTCGCTTTTTTGACCCAAAATGTCGGCACAATTGAAGTTTTTTGCTGATAAATACATGTTTTTATATAAATTGTGCGTTACTTACGGTGAAATTCTGATTATTAAAGTCGAAAATCCCTTATTACGATTCATCTTAACTCTAAACCTAATGAGCGACAAAACATTATTTGGACACCCAAGGGGGTTGTTTGTATTATCTTTTACCGAAATGTGGGAGCGTTTTTCCTATTACGGAATGCGCGCCATCTTGCTACTATTTTTACTTGATAAAACCAGCGGTGGTATGGGCATGAAAGAAGGCGAAGGCGGTGCTACCTATGGCTTATACACTTTTTCGGTTTATTTATTATCATTACCCGGTGGTTGGTTGGCAGATAACGTTTTAGGACAACGAAAAGCCATATGGTATGGCGGTATCACTATCATGCTTGGGCATATCGTACTGGCGTTTCCATCTACTCAGGTAGTATTCTTTTTAGGTCTTGCTTTGGTGGCCATCGGTACTGGTTTGTTAAAACCAAATATCAGCTCTATCGTCAGTGAATTGTATCCTGAAGGCGGTGCAAGACGCGATGCAGCGTTTTCTATCTTCTATATGGGTATCAACGCGGGCTCTTTCTTAGGTATTACTATTGTTGGATATCTGGGTCAAAGAGTTGGCTGGCATTACGGTTTTGGAGCGGCGGCTGTGGCCATGTTTTTGGGCTTACTTAATTATCGTTTTTTTGCAACACCTTATCTGCAGGAAAAAGGTTTGTATCCTAAAGTAAATAAATCAGCAACCGGCGATAGCGCGCCTGTCAAAGTTCAGCCCCTTAGTTGGATTTTACTAGGTGCTTTAATTGTTTTTCTATTAGTAATGCAGTTTAACGGTACCTTTACCTGGGACAGCAAAAAAGGTGTGGCAACGTCTATGGGTGTTATTTGCGTAGCTGTAGTATTAATCTATTTCGCCAACCTCTTATTCGCCTCGGGTCTGACTAAAATTGAAATGAAAAGAGTGGTTATTCTCTTTATTCTTTTCTGGGGAGCCGTATTATTCTGGGCAGGTTTTGAGCAACAAGGTTCTTCTTTACAAATCTTTGCCGACCGTTATTCTGAATTACCATTTGGCATGCCATCAACCTGGTTTCAGAATTTCAATGCCTTTTTTATATTGCTTTTTGCTCCAATGGTAGGTGGAATCTGGGTATTTCTTGAAAGACGTAAAATAAATCCACCATTATTGGTAAAATTTGCTATTGCTTTGTTTTTAGTGGCTTTGGGCTATTATATTATGGTATTAGGTGCTAAAGTAGCCGTTCAGGGATTAAAAGCCTCAGCTTTAGTACTTACTTTTACTTACGTTTTCCATACGATTGGTGAGTTGTGCCTGAGTCCGGTAGGTTTAAGTGCCTATACCAAGCTGGCGCCGAAACAATTCTTAAGTCAACTCATGGGTGTTTGGTTTGTAGCCACTGCCCTTGGTAACCTGTTTGCTGGCTTATTTGCCGGAGGTTTCGACGAAGAGAATGTACAACAAATGCCTGATATGTTTATGAGTATCGTATGGTTCTGTCTGATTGTAGGCGCTGTTATACTGATATTGCAAAAGCCATTGAAAGAATGGACAGGCGGCATAAAATAAAATTCTTTGTAATTTCCAATAAATCCTTTTTTTTTGCATTGATTCTATAACATAGCGAGTAGTTTTCTATGTGATATTATCAATGCAAACCTATTAAAATGGCAAAATTCAGTACAAGTTCACGATCGGATATTTTCACGCACATTGGTATCATTATAGCTATCTTTTTGATACTTTTCTTTAGTTTTTTCTTTTTATATCTCCCCTGGAGCACCAATCATGGGCAGTCCATTACTGTTCCTGAACTGAAAGGTATGACGATGGAAGAGATGGAAAAGGCATTGGATGACCGTGACCTTGATTATGAAGTAAGTGACTGTACATTTGTGGCAGGAGCCAGACCTCTGACCATCGTTACACAATTCCCGAAAGCAGGATCGAGTGTAAAAGAGGGCCGCAAGGTTTATCTGACAATCGTGTCTGAAACTGCTCCGATGGTGAAAATACCTGATATTATTGGCCGCTCGGTTTCAAGTGCCAAAAATCAGTTATTGAGCAATGGTTTAGTAACCGGAGATCCGGAGTATATTGCTGCTTTAGAATCAAATTCTATTCTGAAAATAAAAGTTGACGGACGCGAAGTGAGTCCGGGTGCGCAGGTACCTAAGGGATCAAAAGTGACACTGGTAGTAGGCGACGGCTTAGGAGACCAGATGATTGAAGTACCTAACCTGGTGGGCATGGCAGCAGATGAAGCAGATATTCTGACATCAGGCCAGAATCTCTCATTGACAATTCATTATGTAGGGGCTGTAGAGGGCTCGGCTGACGGCACTATTGTCAGACAAAGACCCGCTGCGCAGGGAAATAAAATCCGAGTCGGAGACGTTATCGATGTAGACGTAGCAGGGACTGACCCGAATGCACCAAATTGATACCATGCCACAGGTTTACCATCCAAACAACGTGCAAAAGACTTTTTCCTATATGAATTTATATTCAGACAACAGACCTGTAATTATTTGCAGGTCTGTTATTTTATTGCTGCTGATTTCACTACAATCTGCTTATAGCCAGACCCTCCAATTACCTTTTTTTGATGATTTTTCCACAACTATTGGCCCAAAGCCGGATACCAGGTTGTGGATAAATGGGGGTGTTCATATCAATAATTCTTTCCCGATTAATCAGCCCAGTAAAAATGTAGCGACATTCGATGGAAGAAATGTTTCCGGATTGCCTTACGATTATGCCAATCAGCTGTCTTATGGCCGAACAGATTCATTAACCTCCAGACCTATCAATTTATCCACTTATAAACCTGCCGATTCGCTGTACTTAAGCTTTTTCTGGGAAGCCAAAGGGCTTGGTGAACTACCCGATGATGAAGATACATTGCTGGTCTCATTCCGAAACAGAAAAGGCGACTGGATACCTGCTTGGAAACAAAATGGTATCAGAAGTGATGTTTTTAAGCAGGAATTAGTAGCGATTAAGGATACTTCGTATTTCCATGCCAATTTTCAGTTCAGGTTTGAAGCCAAAGGCCGACAAACCGGGGCTTTTGATAACTGGCATTTAGACTATGTGTATCTGAACAAAAACAGAAACGCCAAAGATATTTATACCAAAGACATAGCCACGTCGAAGATTACCACGTCTTATCTGAAGCGCTATTCGGCTATGCCTATGCGACAGTTTAAGGTAAACCCGGTGGCTGAAGTAAATGATACTTTAAGGGCACAGATGTTTAATTTCCAGCCGGAGGGTAATTTTGTTCCTTATGCCTGGAAAATACAGGATATAGTTTCAGGAAAGGTTTATTATGATGCCCCCGCGCCTGTGTTCGGGAATTTACCTCCCGGAATTGTAGGATCAAGGCAATTGATTTTTCAGCCTATTACTGATTTTACTGCCAGTAAAGCCATTCTGAAATTCCAGTTCAGCGTCACTACATCAGACAATGTACAACCCAATTTACCGGGTTATAATCTTGCTTTAAATGATTCTGTTTCAACCTATACAATTCTGGATGATTACTATGCTTACGATGATGGCACAGCAGAAATAGGAGCAGATTTTGACCAGACATTGGGCAAAGTGGCTATACAATATGTATTGAGCAAACCTGATAGTATTGGGGCTATAAGATTCAATTTTAGCCCTTATTTCAATAACCCTTATCTGAAAGATACCTCTGTTTCGGGTGGGCAATATTTCTTATTGCAGATTTTAGAAAGCAATAAAGGTATACCGGGTAAAACCCTGTATCAGCAATCTATACGTGCGCAATATGGAAAAGTTATTGATAATTTTGTAGAATACCCCCTACTTGAAAACGTAGTTGTAAAAGACACTTTTTATGTGGCCTGGACAAAAATAACACAAGAAGTGATTGGGGTTGGAGTAGATAAAAATACCCCGCAATTTGCTAATAGGATATTCTATAATGATGGCAATAGCTGGATACGGAACACTTCCCTCAAAGGTAGCTTAATGGTAAGACCTGTAGTAGCAACCAAGCCCGCCGGTGGCGGCACGGGAGGCCCAGGCTCTGGTGGAGTAACCTCAACAGAAGAACCTTTCGGAGAGCCGTTGATAGTCTATCCAAATCCAACATCCGGCTTGCTTAGATGGAATGTAACAGGTATCAGACATATTAAGATTTTTGATATGGCAGGCAGAGAGGTATTATCTAAAAAAGTAGAGAGTCAAGAGCTGAATATTGCGAACCTGCCGGCTAACACTTATCTTGTGAACTTTTCTGACGGAAAAAAGAATTTAATTCATAAGATTGTGGTTATACATTAAGGACTACCAACAAATAATATATCCAAAAAACTAATATACTAATGGACAAAAATTATGACATTACTGCGGAGCAACTGAAAGAAATGCTTGACAGCGAACAACCGATTAATTTAATTGATGTACGCGAAGATTACGAATACGAAGATGATAATCTTGGCGCAAAACTGATACCATTAGGTGAAGTTCCTGACAGATTAGACGAATTGGAAGAGCTGAAAGGACAACCAATTTATATCCATTGCCGTAGTGGCGCACGTAGTGGCAGAGCCAAAGAGTTTCTTATCTCGAAAGGCTTTGAAGATGTGCATAATGTTTTGGGAGGCATATTGGCCTACCGTGAATTAGATAATTAATGATATGTTATCAGACTTTGGTATAGTCTTACTGGCACTTATTTTTGCTGCTGTTGCCCTGATGCTGGTTTTTGGCATTTCGTGGTTATTGCGGCCCAAAAAACCAACCATTGAAAAACTGACTACTTACGAGTCGGGTGAAGACCCTATTGGCAATGCCAATATCAGGTTCAATATCCGGTTTTATGTAGTTGCCCTGATTTTCATTTTGTTCGATGTGGAGCTGGTTTTTCTTTTTCCCTGGGCTACCGTTTTTGGTAACAAGGAATTTATTGAACAAACCAATGGGCAATGGGGCTGGTTTACACTGGTTGAAATGGTCATATTTATTGTAGTCTTAGCTTTAGGATTGGCCTATGTATGGGCTAAAGGGCATTTAGAATGGGTAAAACCTGAAATAAAAGCTTCTAAATTCAAAGGTAAGGTGCCAATGAGTATGTATGAGAATGTAAATAAAAAGTACGAAGAATTATGAATTTTGACTCACTTGAAAAGGATGTGCATATAAAGACGGGAGAAAGTGAGGTTATTCTTACGACTCTCGACGAAATGGCTAATTGGGCACGAGCCAATTCAATCTGGCCTATGGGCTTCGGTCTGGCTTGCTGTGCCATCGAAATGATGGCTACATTTGCTTCTTCTTATGATCTGGAGCGTTTCGGGGTTTTTCCGAGAAACTCACCTCGTCAGTCTGACTTAATGATTATCTCGGGTACGGTTACTTTCAAAATGGCGGACAGAATCAGCCGTTTGTATGAGCAGATGCCTGACCCGAAATACGTTATCTCAATGGGAAGTTGCTCTAATTGTGGCGGCCCCTATTGGGAACATGGCTATCATGTAGTGAAAGGCGTAGACAGAATTATTCCTGTGGACGTATATGTACCCGGCTGTCCTCCCCGACCAGAAGCGTTGATTGGTGGTATCCTGAAATTACAGGAGAAAATCAAAACGCAGAAGCTGGCAGATTTGAAAAACTAAAGACAAAGCAGATAATTATAAGGCGTGGCATATGTCACGCCTTTTGTTTTAGTTCCTATCCTCGCAACAACATTAAGAAAAATAGTATATTGCGAAGTATTTCCAAGCACTATACAATCTTAAGGTTTTAATGAGAACTATTATTTATGCCATAACTATCAGCTTTCTCTGTTTTCTTGCTTCCTGCTCTAAAAGTGGCACCAAGGCCCTTGAAAGAGGAAAATTCTATGATGCTGTGCTACAATCGACAGAGAAATTAAGAAAAGACAGCGATAACAGCAAAGCTGCTGCTGTATTACCGGAAGCCTATCGCAATGCCCAGAATGAATTTTTAAGAGATATTGAACGAACCAGAAATGCCAACCAGCAATTCAGATGGGAAGCAGTGCTGGATTATTATTCTAAACTGAATAATATGCAGAATGCTATCGATAAATGCATGGCCTGCCGCAGATTGGTGAACGCACAGAGTTATTTCAGAGAAGAGGATGAAGCCCGTGAAAATGCAGCCGCAGAGCGATATGCTCTAGGTAATGATTTGATGAGGTCACGCGCGGGTACTTTGCCCAATCGGGAATCGGCGAGAGCAGCTTATGGCCATTTTGAGCGAATTGCCTCTTTTGCACCCAATTATAAAGATGTACAGAATCGATTGGAAGATGCCCTGAACGCAGGCTCTTATCATGTAGTGCTTGAGCAACCTAAAGTTAATTCGCGTTTATTTCAATACAGCAACGAGTATTTTCAGGGCAAGATTGATGAATTTCTGCGCACTAACAGGCGCATGAATAAGTTTGTAAGATTCTATTCTCCACAAGAAGCCAGATCTGCTAAACTAAACCCGGATCAGGTTGTGAGGTTGGAATTTATAGACTTTGTAGTAGGTGAAACCAATGTAACCAACGACCGGATGTCTGTAATAAGCAAAGACAGCGTGAAGACGGGGGAAGTGGTTGTTGGTGGTAAAAAAGTACCTGTCTATGGCAAAGTAAAAGCCAATATTGTTCGTTCTCACAAAGCTGTTCGTTCACGAGGTATTTTATCGTTAGAGATATTTGATTATCAGACCAACAGAGTACTTTTAAGAGAAGAGATTCCGGGAGAGTTTGTATGGGTGAATGACTGGCTGACCTATAATGGTGATGAAAGAGCTTTAAGCGTAGCAGATAAAGCCCTGGCTCAACGCCGTGAAGAGCTTCCTCCGTCGCCTCAGCAACTATTTATAGAATTTACCAAACCTATTTACGACCAGGTTACGAACCGAATCAAACGGTTTTATGATAGATATTAAGTAATTGTTTTAAAGCAAGAAAGAGATTTTTAGCCGCTCCATATGGGGTGGCTTTTTTATTTGCTTTACTTGAATTTGTACAAGACTTATAAAATTTTGATATCTAGTATTTTAATTTTAGATTAATCTAAAAATTTATTTAGCAACATTTTGAAATATAATTTTATTGTTCTAATTTTGAATCATCCGCACGAAGAATTTAAAATTAGGGCAATATGAGAAGATTATTTATTACTATTATTTATATAACAATTTACGGATTACTACCTGCTTTGGCAGGAGAAATAAAGGGGACGATTGTCTCCAAGGATAAGCCCGTCAGTTTTGCAAGTGTTGTGATTGCCAATACCACTATCGGTACACAAGCCAATGAGGAAGGAAAGTTTATTATTGTTAATGCACCGAATGGTCAGCAAACGGTACAGGTCACAAGTGTGGGATATAAGACCAAATTGGTGACTGTTAATATATCAGCAGAGAAATCTACTAATCTGCTGATTGAAATAGAAGAAGAAAATGCACAGTTGAATGAGGTGGTGGTAACAGGTACGATGAAAGAAACCACTATTAATGAGTCTCCTGCGCCAATTCAGATTTTGAATCCCACATTCTTCAGAAAGAATCCTACCCCCAATCTCTTTGAATCGCTTTCAATGGTGAATGGTGTGCGTCCGCAATTGAATTGCAATGTGTGTAGTACGGGCGATATTCATATAAATGGTATGGAAGGGCCTTATACAATGGTGTTGATAGATGGTATGCCTATAGTTTCTGCTCTCTCAACCGTTTATGGCTTAAGTGGGATACCCAATTCGATGGTGGAACGAATTGAGGTAATGAAAGGCCCGGCCTCAACCCTCTATGGCTCAGAAGCGGTAGGTGGATTAATCAATGTCATTACCAAAAACCCAAATAAAGCCCCTAAATTCAACTTTGACTGGAATACCACTTCTTACTTAGAGAATAATTTTGATGCAAGCGTAAAGGCTAAAATCGGGAATGCTCAGGCGCTATTTTCAGGTAATTACTTTGTATTTGGCAATAGAGTTGATATTAATAACGACAATTTTACTGATATTACACTTCAAAACAGGGTTTCACTCTTCAATAAATGGTCTTTTCAACGTCCGCAAAATCGTGTTTTTAATCTTGCTGCGCGCTATGTTTATGAAGACCGTTTCGGTGGAGAAATGCAATGGCAAAGACGTAACAGAGGTGGCGATGAACTATATGGAGAATCTATCTTTACCAAACGTTGGGAATTATTAGGCAATTATCAATTGCCTTTTGAGAATGAGAAAGTTACTTTCAATTTCTCAATCAATCAGCACAATCAGAACTCTGTCTATGGGGTCACACGTTATCTCGCTGTGCAACGCATTGCTTTCGGACAATTGTTGTGGGATAAAAAGCTGGCAAAAAATCACGATGCGCTCTTTGGTGCTACCATCCGTAATACCTATTATGATGATAGTACCCCTATTACCCAAACAGTTGATTTAAAAAACACGCCTGACCGTATCTGGTTACCGGGAGTATTTGTACAGGATGAAATCAGCGCAGGTACTAAAAACAAGATATTACTAGGCTTACGTTACGATTATAATTCTAAACACGGCGGTATCTTTACCCCACGCTTAAACTGGAAGTTTTCACCCGACAAAGACAATATCTTTCGCTTTAGTTTAGGCAATGGGTATCGGGTTGTGAATCTATTTTCTGAAGACCATGCGGCGCTGACAGGTTCACGCAAAGTAGTAATCAAAAACGCTTTAAAGCCAGAAAAGTCTTACAATGCCAATCTTGATTACCAGAAGTTCTTTACGTTTGCAAAAGGCTATGGTAATATTCAGTTCAATGCTTTCTATACCTATTTCTCCAATAAAATCATAGCTGATTACGACCAGGATCCTGAATTGGTAGTATATGATAACCTGAAAGGCCACGGGATTTCTAAAGGTATTGCTTTTAATAGCGAATTTGCCTTTACCTCCGGCTTAAAAGCTTTTATTGGAGGTACATTGATGGAAGTATATAGAGTAGAAAGTAAAGAGTTAAGAATTAATCAGATACAGACGCCTAATTTCACAGGTAATTATGCCATCAGCTATTCGTTTGAGAAAGCCCAGTTAAGTTTTGATTTAACGGGTAATGTTTATAGCCCAATGCGCTTGCCAGTAGTTAGAGAATATGGTGATACCCGCCCTGAATATTCACCCTGGTTCGGCATCCACAATATTCAGGCTACCAAACGTTTCAAAAACGGATTACAAATCTATGGTGGTGTAAAGAACTTCGCCAACTTTCTGCCTAAATATCCTATTTTCAGAGCCGATGCGCCTTTCAGTGAACAATTTGACCCTAGTTATAACTATGCACCTATGCAGCGAATCAGAGGTTTTATTGGGGCAAGATTGAATATTTTTTAATTGAAGAATTATGTAAATAACGGATTTAAATATCCGACTATAAATATATCATCCCTACGGGATATTCGTTTTTAATGGTAAAATATTTTCTACCGATATACCGTCCCTACGGGACTAAAGAAATATTCGGTATATCTATATCCCGTAGGGATGCTATATCGGTAGTAAATAATTTAATTTGAAGGTTCAAAGTCCCGTAGGGACGATATATTAAATACACTCTTAGTGATTTCTAAACACTAATATTATTTATGAGTAGAATCGTTTTTTCTAAAGAAAAGGTGAGAACTTTACCGCTAAACTCACCTATCTCTCTCAATGAAAAAACTCACAACACTTGTCTTGGCATTACTATCTTATTTAAGTTCTAAAGCCCAGAAATCTAATTTTGAGCCTGATTTTTCTTCACCTAAAGCCATAGCAGGCATGAAGCTCATCTGGAACGATGAGTTTAATGCCAACGGCAAACCTGACCCACAATACTGGCGCTACGAAAAAGGCTTCGTCAGAAATCAGGAAACACAATGGTATCAATCTGATAATGCCACAATTAAAGACGGAGTACTTCTAATTGAGGGCAGAAAAGAAGCCATCAAAAACCCAAACTACGAAGCAGGAAGCACTGATTGGCGTAAAAATCGCGAATATTCTGAATATACCTCATCTAGCATCCAGACCAGAGGTTTGAAACAATTTCAATTCGGATGTGTAGAAGTAAGAGCGCGTATCGATACCGCCACGGGCTCATGGCCTGCCATCTGGACATTAGGTGTAACTAAACCCTGGCCCTCGAATGGTGAAATTGATATCATGGAGTTTTACAGAGTAAAAGGTGAGCCTACCATTTTAGCCAACACGGCTTGGGGTACAGAAACGCCATACAAAGCTAAATGGGACGACCTCAAAATGCCCTTAACCCATTTCACAGCCAAAGATAAAGACTGGGTAAAGAAATTCCATATCTGGCGAATGGATTGGGACAAAGATAAAATCAATCTGTATTTAGATGATGAATTGCTGAATACTACTTCCCTCAGTGAAACCCTTAACGCTGATGGAAGCAATGGATTTTTACAGGAACATTACCTACTGTTGAATCTGGCAATAGGCGGTGTAAATGGCGGAAAAGCAGTCAATAACCTGATAAAATATGAAGTAGATTATGTAAGGGTTTATCAGGCTCTATAGATTTCAGATCATTAAAACATATAGAAAAAGCATTAAAAAAGGTGCACATCAACTGCGCACCTTTTCTTTTTCCGCTCTCCTTTCTCCAATAATTATACCTTATAACTTCTATGAGCATCTAATTTCAGGAAGATAAACAGCAATATAGTAAACGACCATAATGATGACCCCCCATAGCTCAGGAATGGCAATGGGATACCGATAACAGGCATCAGGCCGATAGTCATACCAATGTTTACCAATAAGTGGAAAAACAGAATAGAGGCCACACAATAGCCGTAAATACGGGCAAATTTGCTCCGCTGCTTTTCAGCCAGATTGATAATCCGATTGAGTAAAGCTGCAAAAATCAATATCACAATCAAGCTACCTAAAAAGCCCCACTCTTCACCTACCGTACAGAAAATAAAGTCAGTCGATTGCTCAGGCACAAAGTCAAATTTGGTTTGCGTTCCCTGTAAATACCCTTTACCGATAGCTCCACCCGAACTAATGGCAATTCTTGATTGAGTTACGTTCCAACCTGCACCCAAAGGATCAGAATCAGGATTCACTAATACCTGAATACGTTTTTGTTGGTGCGGTTGTAATACTTTATTGATAAAAAAGTCAGTTCCAAATACAAATACAGAAGCAATAACAAATACGGCAATGAGCCTGAACATATTTTGTTGCGTTCGCTCATAGCGTTTCAGGAAGAAATACCAGAACAAACCACAAAGTATCAATATAGCTGCAATAATATATAGCTTAGGGAAAAACAGTGTAAATACAAATAAGATAGCTAAGGCAATACCCAGAGCAGGATAAATGCCCGGCAAACCCTCTCGGTAAAATACTGCTACAAAGGCCGCAAAAGTAAGAGCAGACCCTGTTTCTTTTTGAAGAATGATAATAACCGGTGGTAAAAACACCATTACTCCGGCCACAAACGCATCGCGGAATCGGGAGATATTTACGTTTTGAGTACTCAAATACCTGGCTAGAGCTAATGCCGTAAAAACCTTTGAGAACTCGGCTGGCTGAAGCGAGAAAGTACCTATCTTAATCCACGAGCGCGAACCTTTAATTTCAGTTGCCAGAAATATAGTACCTACCAATATCAGAATAATGAGCCCGTAAAAGATATAGGCAAACGAGTCGTAGACCTTATAATCGACAAATAGAATAATCAGAATCAATAAAAACGAAGCACAAATAAATATCAACTGTCTGCCTGCATTGTGCGATAGCGAAACAATCTCTATCGGATTCTCCGGGTTATAGACTGCCGCATAAATGTTTAACCAGCCAAAAAACACGAGGGCTGCGTAAAGCCATACGGTTGTCCAGTCAATTCCTTCTCTGATATCAATGTCACGTGCCATATTACTTGGTGCTTTTTGCTGCTATAAGGTTTTCTTTCGGTGTTATAAATTCTACTTTTACTGATTTCGGAGCTTCTTTTTTCGGACTTTCCGGCGCTTTTACAGGTCTGGCTGGTTCTGCTGGTTTATTCACAGTCGGTTCATAACCTTTTGCTGCCATTGCTTCCACTGTTTTAATGCTTGTATTCATTATCCTTTCTTTCAATGCCAGACGCTCCACTTTTCGTTTCAGGTATTTTTCAATCATCAATGTGGCAATTGGTGCGGCATAAGTTCCGCCGAATCCTGCATTCTGAACCATTACGGCAATGGCAATTTTAGGATTTTCGCGTGGGGCAAAAGCAATAAAAATCGAGTTATCTTTTCCATGCTTATTTTGGGAAGTACCCGTTTTTCCGCAGATAGAGATACCCTCTACAATTCCGGCACCGCCACCTACTGTTCCCCGTTCAACGGCATCCTGCATCCCCCCGATAATCGACTCAAAATGGATAGGATCAATCTCTGTCTGATGTACTTCTTTCAATGAGGCATTAATCCCCTGGGAATTTTGTCCGATACCTTTTACCAGATGCGGTGTGATCCAATGACCTCTATTGGCAATAGTTGCCGCAAGGTTAGCCATTTTCAGCATATTAATAGAAACCTCTCCCTCACCAATACTCAATGAGTAAATATTAGAGAACTTCCATTGGTGTTTCCCATAGCGTTTGTCATAATATTTCACACTTGGTAATAATCCGGCTGATTCTGATGGTAGATCAACTCCCAGTTTTTGTCCGTAGCCAAACTTAGCAGTCATTTCATGCCATTTGGTAAGCATGATTGGTGCTTCTTTAAAAGGGTTCGTTTCACTTCCTAAAGACATGGTCTTACGAAAAACATTATAAAAATAGGGATTACACGAGAATCGAACCGCATTATGCAAATCGTTAGGCGCCCCCGGATGGCTATGACATTTAACAGGCGCACCACCTAACGGAAATGCCGTTGAGGGTTCAATAGCCCCTAATTGCAAAGCCACTAACGCCTGAACCAGCTTAAAAGTAGAACCCGGACGAAAGAAACCTGTAGCCACACGGTCGTTTAAAGGTTTGTCAGGATTCTTATAAAGTTCTTTAAAGTTTTTGGCGAATTGTTTACCTGATAAAGCATTTGGGTCATAGTAGGGATAGGAACCCATCGCTAAAATTTCGCCTGTTTTTGGTTCAATAGCTACAGCACAACCCGTTTTACCCTGAAAAAGGCTATCGGCCAATTGCTGCACTTCAACATCAACTGTAGTATACAGGTTTTTCCCGATTACAGCCAGGGTATCAAATTCACCATTCGCATACGAGCCTTTATCTTCTGCTTTTACATTTACCATTGTAAATTTCACCCCTCTTGTGCCTCGCAACTCTGATTCATATTGTTTCTCTAATCCTGTAATACCCACATAATCGCCTCTTCTATAATATTCAATGGTCTGTTCTTCGTAGGCTTTTTTGCTAATTTCACCAATATAACCCAAGGCATTAGCCATTGTTCGGGCCGGATACGTACGAAAGAAAGATAATTCAAAGGTAAAACCCGGAAAATGTACCATCGCATCAGATACTCTTGCATAGTCTTCTTTCGATAATTGCCTTAAAAACAAAGAAGCTCTGTTGCGTGAATAAGTTTTGGCAACAGTCATAGTACTATCGAAGTAGTTTCTCGTAATGCCAAACAAACTGCAAAACATAGTGGTATCTATATTTTTCACTTTGTAGGGTGTTACATACATATCGTAAACATCCACATTGGCTACCAGAAGCTTGCCATTGCGGTCGTATATCTGTCCTCTTAAAGGTACCTGAATTTCCTTTTTGATCGCATTAGTTGAGCCTAATGCCTGGTATTGATCATCAATCACTTGCAGATACAGCAGCCTTAGGAGATAAACTCCACAAACAATAAAAAAGAAGCTTAGGATAATCTGTTTACGGTCCTGGAACATACAAAATAGGATAACACGAAGGTCGATTTTGCGGCTGTAACTTTCGTTTAACAAAGTTCTTGAAAAAACAAGACAAAAACATATTTATTGTCAAGAAAAAGATGATTTTTTTACGAAATGTTATTTATTGGAATAAGATTGGAAATATTCTAAGGATTTATGCGATTTTTGCAATAGAATTAGAAAAATGGACGAAAAATGATTTATAATCTCACAGATTTAGAAGAGATTGCGAAGAAAATAATCAGGCAGGCAGGTGATAAAACTATCTGGATTTTTGCTGGAGAAATGGGGGCTGGAAAGACGACCATGATTAAAGCTATCTGTAAAGAACTGGGGGTTTTAAGTGCTGTACAAAGCCCTACTTTTTCGATTGTGAATGAGTATTTGACAGTTGCCGGAGATACGATTTATCACTTTGATTTTTATCGTTTAAAACGAGAATCTGAGGCACTTGATTTTGGTATCGAAGAATATTTTGACTCAGGTAATATCTGCCTGCTAGAATGGGCAGAAAAAGTAGAATCTCTTTTGCCTGAAAATTGTTATACTATTCAGATAGAAGTTATTGATGAAAATAGCCGAAATTTGAGTTTAAATTAATCCATAGCCAAGCAGTTAACATAAACGCACTAACCTATGACAGGTCAATCTGTTTCTGAACTAGCACGCCAGTCTGTACTTACTCCGCAAGAATCTCCGGAATTAGTCAAAAAAGGCAAAAAAAGCCTTTTTATTGGTCTACCAAGAGAGATTTCCTTACAAGAGAGCAGAATTGCGCTGACTCCCGAAGCCGTAAGTTTATTGGTGCGGAATGGGCATGAGGTAATGATTGAGAAAGGTGCAGGAGAGGGAGCCAAGTTTTCAGACAACGATTACAGCGAGGCCGGAGCAAAAATTGCTTATTCGCCGGAAGAAGTTTTTGAGGCCGATCTGATCCTGAAAATAGAACCATTGGTAGAAAAAGAAATCAGTTATCTGAAAAACGACCAGACGGTTATTTCAACGCTCAATATCCCTAATCTTGACAGGAAATACTTTGAGCGGTTGAATGAAAAGAAAGTCACGGGCATTGGTTTTGAATTGATACAGGATAAAGTAGGTGGCCTGCCCATTATCAGAGCCATGAGCGAAATAGCCGGAAACACCGTTATGTTGGTAGCAGCCGAATTGTTGAGTAGTGTACATAACGGACGAGGCATTATTTTAGGTGGAATCACAGGCGTTCCCCCTACTAAGGTAGTGATTTTAGGAGCAGGAACAGTTGGAGAATACGCTGCCAGAGCCGCTCATGCGCTTGGGGCAGAAATAAAGGTTTTCGACCAGCATATTTATCGCCTGCAACGGATTAAATATACTATAGGACAGCAGATTTATACCTCTATTATTGATTCTGAAACCCTTACCAACGAATTGGCAAGAGCCGACGTAGTAATTGGGGCGATGCGGGCTGAAGATGGATTAACTCCAATGGTAGTAACAGAAGAGATGGTATCGCGCATGAAGAAAAATTCTATCATTATAGATGTTTCAATTGACCAGGGCGGTTGCTTTGAAACCTCAGAAATGACGACCCATAAGCAGCCAACATTTCAGAAATATGGGGTAACGCATTACTGTGTCCCTAATATTGCTTCTCGCGTAGCGCATACGGCCAGTATTGCTCTGAGCAATGTATTCACCCCATTTTTATTAAAAACCGGTGCAGTTGGGGGCATTGAGGAAATGATTTTTGCCAAACAATGGTTTACTAAAGGTGTATATAGCTACAAAGGGAGCTTAACCAACCTCCCGATAGCTCAAAGATTTAACTTAAGATATAAAGACCTAGGGTTATTGATAGCGGCGAGGCTGTAGAATATATTTAGTGAATGAGCGATTGAGTGATTAGGCTAATCGCGAATTAGTGAATGGTGAATTGAAGATGATTTACTATTAATTTATTTGCTAATTCACAAATTCGCCATTCATAATTAATTAATCACTCAATCGCTCATTCACTAATTCACTCAATAAATTAGGACATGATCAATCATTCAAACGAAAATACAATTTTAGATGATGCTAATTCGCCGGAATTAGACAAGAAGATAATGGGTCGGGTTTCAGAAGACTTTGTGATTGTAGCCGACCATCTGAAAGAAGCATCTTACCAGATAAGAAAACGCGGATTTTCCGAGAATCCTATATTTGTTCTTACCAAAACACCTGTGGAAGTAGGCCAGTTACTATTCAGTCGTGCCGATTTCAAAACCCAATTCGATTACAAGGCTTCGTTTCTCGATGAATTTGTTCAACGCAAACTGATTGGGGAAGAGTCAATTGAACTGTTTAAAGAAAACTACAAAAACCCGGAAGAATATAGCTGTCTGTTCGTAATCGAAAACGAATTTGCCGGGTTTGTATTTGTACCTTATCCTGAAGACTAATCTTCTCAGAAAACAATATTATCAATCAGCCGGACGCCTCCTAAAAATGCGGCAATACAAATGGCTGTTTTACCGGGTGTATTGGCTTGCGTGATAGTTTCTAAGGAGTCAAAATCTGCTATTTCGAGGTATTCCAATTCAAATTCAGGATAGTTTTTGAAATATTCAGCAGCGAAAGCTTGGGTCTTGACGGATGATTCTCCACTTTGTAATTTTTCCTTGGCTAATACTAGTAATTTATGAATATGTGGGGCTAAAGCACGAGCTTCGACTGATAAACGTGTATTACGTGAAGACATCGCCAGGCCATCGGCTTCCCGTAAGGTTGGGCAAGGGATAATCTCCAGATCAAAACTTAAATCACTCACCATCTGGCGGATAACGGCCACCTGTTGCAGGTCTTTGAGTCCGAAATAGGCTTTATCAGGCTTAACCATATGAAAGAGTTTTGATACTACAATACCTACTCCATTGAAGTGACCGGGGCGGAACTTGCCCTCCATTACTGTTTCTAAAGTACCAAAGTCGAATTTAAGTTTAGGTAATACCGCATACATTTCTTCAGCAGACGGAGCAAATACTACATCACATTGTGCGGCTTCCAACATCTCGCAGTCCTTTTCTAAGGTACGAGGGTACTTTTTCAAATCTTCAGGATTATTGAATTGCGTGGGATTGACGAAAATACTGCAAACGGTCAGGTCATTTTCCTTTTTTGAAGATTCAATCAAAGAAATATGGCCTGAGTGTAAAGCCCCCATCGTTGGCACAAAACCAATAGTTTTGCCTGCTTTCTGTTGAGTTTTAAGATAATATTGCGTTTCGGCGATGGTATTGAATAGCTGCATTCTACTTTTTGAGTTTCGTTCTGATTCGGGCTGAGGCGTCAAAATTAGCAAATTCAGATTATTTCTTTACCAACATTTTCAATAAGTCGGCAGTAATTGGCTTTGAAATATATCCGATGATAATCGAATACTGTTTAGCTTTCTCTTTATCAACCGGATTAGCCGACGAAGAGAGAATTACTACCTTGGTAGTCGGAAAATGCGGTAACAAATTATTTACAAATTCATCCAGAAACTCCCAGCCGTTCATAACAGGCATGTTCAGATCCAGAAAAATGAGTCCCGGATAATCTGCTTTTTTCTCAGCTGTATCGTTTAGTAAATCATTGTAATACTGTAGCGCTTCTTTGCCATTCATAGCGGTTACTACTTCTTTGGCGAAAGAGGCTTTTTCTATTACCATCTTAATAAGCATCAACGTGGTTGAGTCATCATCAATGCAAAGAAGTTTTTTTATCATCTCGGATTTTGAATTTTAGAATGAATTTAGTGCCAATCTCAACGGTGCTTTCAACATCTATACTCCCCCCCAGGCTTTCGAGTTGCGAACGTATTAAATATAACCCCATACCTTTACTATTGGGTCTGTCATGAAATTTCTGATATAAGCCAAACATTTTCTCCCGATGTCTTTCTAAATCTACTCCAATGCCATTGTCTTCAAAAGTTAACACAACACAGTCTCCCTGGTTTTTTGTGCTGACATTTATTTTCAATGGCCTTGCATAAGACCTATACTTAATGGCATTGGTGAGTAAATTCAGTAAGATGCTTTCTAAATACGTTTCATTAAAAAATACTGATGGAGCACTTTTAAAATGCGTTTCTATTATAGCCCCCGACTCAACTATCAGATTTTCTACCTGGGTCATTACCTGATTCATTATTTTCGTGAACCAAATATTCTTCAGGTCAATCGAATCACTATCTCTGATGATCAGAATCTTTACCAGATCATTGATGGTATCATTTAATAAATGAGTTGATGTTTTAAACCCTTGAATAATCTGACTCATCATCGGATTTTCGATAGGCATATCATCTATTATATTCAGAAGCCCAATCAGATTTGATAAAGGAGCTTTGAAATTGTGCGAGGTAATATAGGAGAAATGCCGCAGGTCTTCATTACTACTGTTTAAATCTTTAATCAGTTGCTCACGTTCAATTTCTATATTCTTCCGCTCTGTTACATCCCTCTGTATGGCTATCCAATGTGTAAATACACCTGTGCTATCAGCCATTGGTGCCACCGACATATTTATCCAGAATTCTTCCCCGTTCTTTTTATAATTTATTAACTCTATCTCGCAACTTTCCCTATTTTCAAAGGCAGTTCTTAATTTTTCTAACTCCTCCTGGCCGGTGTTCTTTCCATTCAAAAATCCCGGATTTTTACCAATCACCTCTTCTCTGCTATACCCAGTCATTTTTGTAAAAGCATCATTTATATAGAGTATGGCCGGCCCAGGGTCGCCAGGGGGTTTTGCATCGGTAATCATAACGGCATCATTGGCATTGGTAATGACTGACTCCAAAAGCCTTAATCGGTTTTCTTCTTCTTTCTGCCGGGTAATATCCTGCATAGCGCCTATAATCCTGACAGGATTATGGTCTCTGTCTACTACTATAAAGCCTCTGTCTAAAACATATTTATAAGACCCATCCATGCAGCGAAACCGATACTCAATCTGAATAATTGGTTGCTTTTTTTCAAAAACATCGTTTAGCGTATCAGTTACTTTCTTTAAATCGTCAGGATGGATACTTGCTTTCCACCAATCCTGCACATTATCGACGTGCAGATAATCTAATGAATAGCCGAAAACCTTGGTGATGCCCTTATTGTAGGTAATACGATCTCTGATAATATCCAGATCCCAGATGGTATCACTGGTGGCTTTCATCACAATATCATAGCGTTCTTTAGCTTGTTTTACTTTTTCGCTTGCCTCTCTGTTTTCGAGTAATACCCCTACCAGATTGGCTGCACGTTCAATAAAACTGATTTCATGGGGTTTGGGCGATTTCTTGTTTAAATAATAGGTGGCAAAACTTCCTATTACCTCTCCATCGCTCTTTTTAATCGGGATTGACCAACATGCATTGAAATGATGCTCTTCTGCCAGATGTCGATAATTATCCCACAAAGGGTCTTGCTCTATATCAGTTACAATCACAGGTTTGCCCAAAAACATGGCTGTGCCACATGAACCAGTTGCCGGGCCAATCTCTAAGCCATCAATAGATACGATATATTTAGCAGGGATAGCATCTCCCGCTATTTGATGTAATGTTTTACCATCTTTCAGCTGCACTATTGAACAGAGCGAGTGCGGAATAAGATCTTCAATTTCATCAATCAGTTTTTCTAAAATATCATCCAGCGAAATACCGGCAGTAGCATTCAGAGCATAAATACCTTTTTCAATCGCCAGAATACTCTCCTGATATTTGCGGGTAGTAATGTCTTGCATGGCACCTAAAATACGGACAGGCTCATTATTCTCATATATAATAAATGCTCTGTCGTGTACATAAGCATATTCGCCATCAGCCTTCAGAAAACGGTACTCTGTTGAACATTGCGCAGTTGAATTGGCTATAGCTTCGTCAAGAGTCCTTAAAGCATGTGCTTTATCTTCCGGATGCAAATGTTTTTCCCAGAAATTCTTATCCAGATATTCATTCACAAAAGGATACCCAAAAAGTTTCTGATACCCATTGCCGGATATAAAGGTTCTTCCGGCTCTTATGTCATAATCCCAGACAGCATCACTGGTTGCCTGAGCAACAACCTCGTATCGCTCATTGGTTTGTCTGAGCATGGTTTCATACTCTATCCGCTTACCTATATCTCTCGAATTCGTCACTATTCCCTCTATAGCGGGGTCGGTCAGCATATTAGTAATAGTAGTCTCCAACCATATCCAATGGCCCTTGCCATGCATAAAGCGGTAAGGTGCTATACTAACACTCTTATGAAAATTAAGCCCATTCGTTGTTTTCCTGATTCGCTCTAAATCATCTTCATAGATAAAATCATATACATTTTTGTATAAAAGTGCCGCAGGTTCATACCCAACAATGGCTTCATGATTAGGACTTACATACCTGAAGTTTCCATCTTTATCAATAATAGTTATGAGATCGGCTCCGTCTTGCACGAGTGCTCTGAATCGCTGTTCACTTATTTTCAGCGCATTTTCTACTTCTAGTTTTTCTGTTATATCTGTTGCTAGTATCAAACGACATTTTTTTCCGGCAAATTCAATGACGTTTCCCTCAATTTCTACATAAATCAGTTCGCCGCTTTTTTTCACATGCCGCCAGATTTTTCTACTGGTTTTTCCTTTACTTCTGATTTCCTGAATGGTTTCAATTAACTCAGGGATACTCTCTTTAGGCCGAATCTGCAGGATATTCATTTTAAGAAATTCCTCTTTCGAGTAGCCATAAAAATCAACTGTTGCCTGATTAACATCTAAAAATTGTAACGTACTGATTTCGTACACCCACATAGGCACGGGATTCATATGAAAAAGCTCTTTGTATCTTTTTTCAGAGTCCGTTAAAGAGATATTTATCTTTCGCCGTTCGATACTATACAATGTACTCTTGGTAAGTAATGAGGCGCTCAGTTCATCTTTCAGCAGATAATCAGCCACTCCCAATGATAAACTCCGGATTCCGAAATCCTTGTCTGCATAGCCTGTCAATACAATCACAGGTATTTGCTGGGCAACGGTTAATACTTCTTTTACTAATGTTTCGCCATCTCCATCAGGTAAAGAGAGGTCGAGCAGGATAATATCGAAAGGAGTGCTTGTCAGTAATTTTGCTTTTAAGTCAACTAAAGTTTTGGCATGAAAGAGACAATGCGGAAACGCTGCTTCTGACAGATATTCTTCTATCAGGAAATAGTCTCCGGGGTTATCTTCTACAATCAGAATATTTAATTGCTTCGTAAAAACTGACATTAAAGTGCCTTTTTAATTATTTAAAGCCTTAGGCAACGTAACAATAGAAATCCAGAAATGTTCAATAGATGTCACTACTTTCAGGAAATCGCTTGCATCAATAGGTTTAGTAATATAACAATTTACATAATTTTTATAGGATTGATAAATGTCTCTCTCTGATGAAGAAGTAGTAAGCATAATCACAGGTATATGCTTCAGGCTTTCATTAGATTTCACGGCTATCAATACTTCATGCCCATTCATTTTGGGCAAATTCACATCTAATAATATTAGATCAGGCATGCGGGCAGAGGCATAATTTCCTTTTTTTTCTAAAAACTGCATAGCTTCCCAGCCATCTCTTACAGTACTTAGCTGATTGGCAATTTTGCTTTCCTGCAATGCCTCTGTCGTCAAAAAAATATCTCCTTCATTGTCTTCAACTAATAATATATGTACAGGTTCCATAAATTATGATAGAGTTAAGGGACTTATATTCAGACATTACTTATTAATGATAAAATGAAATGCACTGCCTTTACCGTATTCTGATTCTACCCATATTTTGCCATTATGATTCTCAATGATTTTCTTACAAATGGCCAACCCGATACCAGTACCTGAATACTCTTCCTTATGGTGTAGTCGTTGGAAAAGCACAAAGATTTTTTCAAAAAACTGCGAATCTATGCCTATTCCATTATCTACCACCGAAAATTGCCAATATTTATGATTATCTATAGCCGAAATAACGATTCTGGGTTCTTCCTCTTTTTTTCTGTACTTGATGGCATTAGAAATAAGATTCTGCATTACCTGATAGAGCGGTAGTTTTGCTCCATAAATAACTGGCAAATCTTTCCATTCAATCTGCACGCCCTCATCTTGCCAGATATTTTTCTGTACTATTTCCTGCACTACCTCATTCATATTTACCCAATCCAGGTCATATTCTTTCCGTCCTATTTTTGAATACTCTAATAAATCCAGAATAATTGTTCTCATTCGGGTAGCCCCATCTACTGCAAAGTTTATGTATTGTTTCGCCTTATCATCGAGCTGGTCTTTATATTTCTTATCCAATTGAGTCAGAAAACCTGTAATCATCCTTAAAGGCTCCTGCAAATCATGCGACGCAATATAAGCAAACTGTTCCAATTCAGCATTAGTAGAGGCCAATTGCTCAGCTCTTTGATTCAGGCTCAGGTTCAGGGCTAACAGATGTAATTCGTCTCTCTTTCTTTGGGTAATATCTTTAATCTGCGAAACAAAATGAAGTGGTTCTCCGTATTTATGTCTTACCAGAGAAGTAGCAATGAGTACCCATAGTACATGCCTGTCTTTATGAATATATCTCTTCTCTATCTGATACATCTCTTTCTGACCACTCAATAAGTCGTCCATTGCTTTAATGTCTGACTCAAGGTCGTCGGGATGAGTCACATCCTGGAAACTCAACGATTTGAGTTCGTCCTGAGAATAACCTGTAATGTGGCACAACCTTTCGTTGACTGTAAGGAATTTACCTTCCAGACTTACAATAGCCATACCTATAGCCGAAAACTGAAAGGATGCTCTAAACTGCTCCTCACTTTGACTCAGGCTATCCTGCAGGGTTTTCTGTCTGGTAATATTTCTTGAATAACAAGCCAGCCCTGTAATTTCACTGTTATCTATAATTGGGTTAATACTTATTTCTATCCATGAATTTTCAGTGCCTAACAGGCCTGAGATATAGGCTTCTTCTTTAAAAGATTCTCCACTAAGGCCTCTTAAATACAATGCTCTCCAGAACTCTATAAATCGGTGGTCGAAGTATTCGCTCATCAGCAGATTATCTCCTGAAACCAGCATGATACCGGTAGTCTGGCGCATAGATTCTATAAATGATCTATTGCCCGCTATGAGTCTGAAATCTCTGGTTACACTCCAGATAAGGTCTTCTGTATTATTAATCAGGGCCTCTTTGTCTCTTCGTTCAAATTCTTTCTCTTGCTCGGCTAAAACTTTGGTGGTTACATCTCTGAAATTATTCACAATTCCTTCAATACCTGGCTCATGCAGCATATTTATGAGAACTCCCTCTATCCAACGCCAGTTGCCATCTTTGTGTCTGATTCTGGCTACTTGCCCCAATATCGGTTTACCCGGATTCTGCGTCATTTCTACCCAGGCCGCTTGCACATATTTCATATCATCAGGATGGGTAGCAGAAAACAAATCAAGGGTCAGGGATTCTTCTATTGTATAACCCAATACCCGTTCTATAGACGGTGAAATATAAATAGGGATTCCTGTTGTTGATAAAATGGCTACACCATCAGCCCCATGTTCAACCAATGAGGCAAAGCGTTTTTCTCTTAATTCTTTTTCTTCTTCTGCTTTCTTCCTTTCTGAAATATCACTAATGAATGTGCTGATATTTCCTTCGTTCTTCCCGTTACTACTTTTGTAAAAAATAGATGAAAACTCACAAGGAAAATGTCTGCCACTTTTATGAATGGCCATTAATTCGCCTCTCGCTTTGCCTGTTTTGTGTCTTTCTTCTACATATTTAGCAATTACTTCGGGATCATAAACTATTATATCGTGCCACTTTAATTTTTTGAACTCTTCGAGCGTGTAACCAAACATATCGCACGATGTCTTATTAGCGTCTAAAAGAGTCCCGTCTTTCTCACTAAAGAAAAAACCATCCAAGGCGTTTTCAACAATATAATGATACTTCTCTTCGCTCATACGAAGCGCCATTTCTGTTTTCTTATTGACTGTAATATCATATGAAGACACAAAAGCACCTACAATAGTGTGTTCTGTATTATAAATAGGTTTGAATTTATTGAGGAAAAAACTGATAGACCCATCGGGTGCCGGCACCTGAATTTCTGTTTCAAGCTTCTCGCCCTCCAGTACTTTTTTGTAGACTTGTCTGAGTATTTCAATTCGTTCAGGCTGAACATAAGAGAGAACACTTTGGCCTTTTATGATTTTTATGCCAAAATAAACATCGTAGAGTTCCTGAAATTTTTGGTTACAGGTCACAATATCCAGATTACAGTCTACTACCAGAAGACACTCGTCGGTATTAACCATCAAGAGATTTAAGCTTTCTTCCAATTCCTGCAGACTTCCTGGTTTGTCTGAAGAATTAAAAGAGGGCTTTGTATCAAATTTTCTCTTAATAGAGCTTTCATTTTGGGTTATTTTATTACTCATCAGGGTTCCTTGTTTCATTCGATAGCAAAAGGTTTTAATACCTAAGCAATAGCAAATGCATAAATAGGTATAAACCCGGAATATCCTTACAAATATTCCGTGCCAATAAATTTACTCCTATTCACTCAGAGCCTTGTCAGTCTTTAGCTATTATATGAATTATTCCATTCAAAAAAAGCAAACGACGCATCTGTAATTACAATAAAATTGAAAACCTACTCTTATGTTACGATACAAACCACCAGCCAGCAAAAAGTAACGCTGGTGTCTATATGTAAATCTTTGATAAAATACTGATTACAAGGTAGCAAACATAATTTTATTTGACAACAAAATTTTTCAATAACTCTAAATCATCGGTACCAATAAAATCTACTTCAAGCTTTTTCAGAGTCTCAAAACCGAGGGTTGTATTGGGTGTTCCCCAGATTCTCACACGTTTGCCTTTTGCATGATTTGATAGTACAAAAGCCCTGATATTCTGGTAGGTTTCTTCGGGCAATTGTTCTTTTCCGGGCCAGTATTTACCAAAATCAAGAAAACTGGCGCTTACCATGTCTACTCGTTTGTAGGCTTCCGCTGAGTACTGTGTGTTTCTTCTCCCATCAAAGAAAAACAGCTTATCATATTGCTCATATTCTTCTGGCTTGGGCATATCGCCACTGATTGTAATATGCACGTGCTGCAAATCTTTCTTGTTGCGCTTCACCAGTTTTTCCAGTTCAGCCATTATCAATTTGCCGTCTTTTTTCAAATCGAGTAAGAGGTATAATTCTTTCTGATTAGGGTATGCGTACCCTTTATTCTTTTTGATTTTAGACAATAGCGGCTTCCAGTATAAAGCCTTAAAAGTTCTTTTTTTGGTGATATTTTTCTCATCATGTGCCACATACAATTTACCATTTTTGATATACAAATCGGCTTCGATTGAATCAAAGCCTAAATTATACGCGGCAAAGAAGGGCTCTTTCTGCTCGTAATCATTGTGCGAATGAATGAGCTGGGCAAAAACCTGATTGCTGAATAATACTAAACTAAAGAGTACGAATCTGATATTTTTCTCCATAAGTATTTAACCATTTAAAGAGTTTATGTGCGTCTTGTTTTGTGAATAATTGTGTGCCCTCGTTCATAGTAGCTGCCGAACCGCAGGCTACTCCCCAACGGAGCATTTCTGATAAATCTTTCCCTTCTGATAATGCCCAAACCATGCCTCCTACCATACTGTCGCCTGCACCGACTGTACTCTTTTTTTGTACCGGTGGTGCCGGAATATGCTCGCATATATCTTTTGTTACTAAAACCGCTCCCTGTGGGCCTAGTGAAACTACCACCACCTCGCATTTGCCCTGGCCGATTATCTCTCTGGCAGCATCATCTACTTCGTTGATTTCGAGTGATTCTTTCTTTACCAGTTTGGCTAATTCACCTACATTGGGTTTCAGTAGGAACACTCCCTCATCAATAGCTTTTTCTAGGGGCACACCAGAAGTATCAATAATCAGTTTTGAACCAATTTTACGAGAAATTGCCGCTACTTTTTCATAAAAATCATCCCCTAAACCCGGAGATAGGCTGCCACTGGCTACCAGAAAATCTGGTTTTGCGTCTTCTACAACTTTCAATATTTCTTTTGATTCCTTGGCTGTAATAGCTGGCCCTGGCATACCGAAACGGTATTGCGCATTGGTATGCGTATCAACAGCTATGAAATTCTCCCTTGTCCAGCTCTCTGTTTTGATGGTCTTATAATCAATCCCCTCTTTCTTTACCAGATCTTGCAACAATTCGCCGGAGGCACCACCCACTGTAAAAATAGCTAATGAATTTCCACCTAAACGGGCAATGGCTTTAGAGACATTAATGCCACCGCCACCTGCATCAAAATGCGGCACTTCACACCTGATTTTTTGCTCAGCTACCAGGCCAGCGAATTTGGTACTTTTATCAATTGCCGGACTGACCGTCAAAGTAAGAATCTTATTTTCATTTTTTTTCATAGCGCTTGAGATTTCTTCTGAGATTTAACGATTTCTTTATTGTCTTCCTGCCTGCTTAGTTCTATACTGAGGAAGCCCCTCTCTTGGGTGATAACTCTTCAGAGTTTCCTGTAAAAATGCTCTATCCAGATGGGTATATATTTCGGTGGTAGTAATAGATTCATGCCCTAGCATTTCCTGCACGGCTCTTAAATCTGCTCCTCCCTCTATCAGATGGGTAGCAAACGAATGCCGGAAAGTATGCGGCGAAATGTTTTTATGAATACCTGCCCGCTCGGCCAGTTCTTTAATAATCAGAAAAATCATCACTCTGGTCAATGCCTTACCCCTGCGATTCAAAAATACGATATCTTCTGCGTCAGGTTTAATATCCAGATGATTTCTGATGCTTTCTAAATAAATTTTAGTGTATTTAATGGCGTCACGCCCAATAGGCACCAGGCGCATTTTATTACCTTTACCAATTACTCTGATGAACCCAATATCAAAATAACAATTGGTCAGTTTCAAATCAACCAGTTCTGAAACCCGGACGCCGCAGCTGTATAATACCTCTAATATAGCCCGGTTTCGTGTGCCTTCCGGAGTAGATACATCTATCAAGTCCAACATCTGTTCAATTTCAGGGAATGATAAGGTATCAGGCAACTTTCTGCCTGTCTTGGGGGCTTCAATTAATTGCGTGGGGTCAATCTGAATAATGTTTTCGAGCGCCAGATACTTATAAAAAGATTTGATACCTGACAGGATTCTCGCTTGCGAAGTGGGTGTTAATCCAAATTGATTGATGTATTCGAGGAAATCTGATATATCCTTTTCATTAATGGTTTCGGGAGCTGGGGTATGTACCTGCATAGAGGCAAACTGACTTAATTTTTCAACATCTCTCAGGTAGGCTTCAATGGAGTTTTCAGACATAGAGCGCTCCAGCCTCAGATAGTTCTTAAAATGTTGAATGTAGATGGGCCAATTCAAAACCGTAAATTTTATCAGTAAACACGAATCGTTTTTGTAACTTGCCGTAAAAATACTGAATCATTCGATGAAAAAAATAATTATTATCAATGGCCCTAACTTAAATCTGCTGGGAAAAAGAGAACCTCATATTTACGGAAGTCAGACTTTTGAAGATTATCTGTCAGAGTTGAAAGAACTGTTTTCTACGATTGAGCTGCATTATTACCAATCAAATCATGAGGGAGGAATTATTGATAAAATTCACGAAGTAGGCTATGGACGAGTTGAATTTGATGGGCTTATTATTAACGCCGGGGCTTATACACATACTTCTATTGCCATTGCTGATGCCCTTTCGGCCATTAAAACGCCTGCAATAGAAGTACATATCTCCAATATACATGCCAGAGAGGCTTTTCGCCATCACTCCTATTTGTCTAGCAGATGTAAAGGCATGATTTGCGGATTAGGCATGAAAGGTTACGAAATGGCCATCCGCTATTTTATATAATAGCTTTTTAATCAGACTTTAAACGGCCATTTTCAAGCAGGCTAGTTTTTGAACCAAGGCTTCTTTTCTCCGACGAGCTACCAATACGGTTTTGTTATTGGCTAGCTGAATGGTATCTTCACCACAAGTATTTATTACATGATTAAGGTTGATGATAAACGAACGGTGCGAACGGAAAAACGAAACATTGGTGGCTAATCTTTCTTCGAGTTTTTTCAGGTTGGTAGCGACATAAATCACTTTACCTGAATTCAGATGTACTTTAGTATAATTAATGTCGGCTTCCATCAATACGATAATAGATGGATTGAATTTTTTGTGTCCGCCGACTCTTACAAGATTGTCATTTTTGATGTTAAAATTTGCATTCATGGCTTTATTATTTTAGGTGGTTTTCGAATTATTTACCCAAAATTATAGCCTGTTCAGGCACCCTCCTACCCAAAATGAGTATCTGGCAGATTTAGCTTTTTAAGTGGCGGATTTAGCTTCAAATCTGGTTATTTCTGCTTATAATCGGCTGATAATACGTTTTCTGATGAATAGTCGTCAAAAACGACGAATTTGTCGTTTATTTATAGTTACAATCACTAAAATCACTTACTTTCGTAAAAAATAATCAATATTTTTCGTTTGTATTAATAAGAAATTAATAATCTGAGTTTATCAAACTGACACTTATTCCTAAATTACTCACCCTATTAATAAAAATAAGCTAAAAATTAAGATGCGTACCATACTAACTATTGTTGCAGTTGTTGTTGTTCTTGTGCTTGGTAAAATATTCTTTTTTAAGAAACCTGAAGAAAAAGGAGGCGGTGGCCCTGGTGGCGGTGGAGGAGCAGCAGCTGGCAGAGGTGGAGAAAAAGGCAAAGGCGGCCCGGGCGGTGCCGGAGGACCCGGTGGTGGACCGCCTACATCTGTAAATATATTTGTTACGGGTTTTCAAACGCTTGATAACGCCGTTACTTCTCCGGGTACTGTTTTCCCTAACGAAGAAGTACAACTAATGTCGGAATCAGCTGGAAGAATTGTTGCATTAAATATTAAAGAGGGTAGCAGAGTAGCCACCGGACAGGTAATAGCTAAAATTAAAGATACTGATTTGCAGGCTCAGCTGAAAAAAATCAATTATCAGATTGAGCTGGCTAAACAAACCGATGCCCGTCAGAAAAAACTATTGGAAATCAATGCCATCAGCCGCGAAGAATACGAAATTACGTCTAACACGCTGAATACATTGGATGCCGACAAAGAGTTTTTGGAAACCAGCATTGAAAAAACGGTTTTGAGAGCTCCTTTTGCAGGAAAAATCAGCTTTAAAAATGTAAGCCAAGGTGCTTATGTTTCGCCTGCTACTACGCTTGCTACGTTAGTACAGACCAATCCTGTAAAAATTGACTTTGCAATTCCTGAAAAATACTCAACACAAATCAGATTAGGCAGTAATGTAAAATTTGAGGTTGAAGGTCAAAGCACCAGTTATTCAGCAAGTATCGTGGCTATTGATCCGAAGATTGACCCGAACTTACGTACCTTAAAGGTAAGAGCCATAGCGCAGAATCCGAACGACCGCCTGATTCCGGGTATGTTCGTGAAAGTAACCGTTGATTTAGATATTTCGCAAGCAATTATGATACCTACCGAAGCCATTATCCCTGTATTGAAAGGCAAGAAAGTGTATGTAATGCAGAATGGAAAAGTAGCCGAGAAAATGGTAGAAACGGGTTTGCGTAATGAGAAAAATATTCAGATTACCAGTGGGCTTACATCAGGCGACTCTTTAATTGTCAGTGGTATTATGTCAATTAAGAAAGACGCTCCTGTAAAAGTAAAACAGGTTGTGAAATAAGATATAAATAATGCCTGTGGGCATGAATTAACAACGAAACTTACAAAATTATGTCTATATCAACCATTTCCATTAAACGCCCGGTATTAGCCATAGTGATGAACCTTGTCATCATCTTATTTGGTGTTATTGGTTATACATTCCTGGGCGTACGGGAGTACCCGTCTATCGACCCGCCTGTGGTATCGGTACGTACCGCTTATGCGGGTGCCAATGCCGATATTATTGAGTCTCAGATTACTGAGCCCCTCGAAAAAAACCTGAATAGCGTAGAGGGAGTAAAATCTATCAGTTCTTCGTCGAATGTAGGTACAAGCCAGATTACGGTTGAATTTGAACTGGGCGTTGATATGGAACGCGCAGCTAACGACGTGCGCGATAAGGTATCTGGAGCAGTAAGACAATTGCCGCAGGATATTGATGCCCCTCCAACCGTATCTAAAGCTGATGCAAACTCTGACCCTATTCTGAGTATGCTATTGCAAAGTGAGTCACGCAGTCACTTGGAAATCAGTGATATGGCTGAAAATGTAGTAGCACAACGTTTGCAGACGATTCAGGGTGTGAGCTCGGTAATGATCTGGGGACAGAAAAAATATGCGATGCGCTTATGGATGGACCCTACGCGTATGGCCGCACAAGGGGTAACTACTCAGGATATTAAACAAGCGCTTGACCGTGAAAACGTAGAGCTTCCAAGTGGTAAACTAGCCGGTGATAATACCGAGTTAACCGTAAAAACGGTAGGTCGCTTCAAAAATGAGGCTGACTTTGAAAACCTGATTGTAAAAACGATTGGCGATAAAATCATTCGTTTTAAAGATATTGGCACAATTCAGTTAGGACCAGAAAATGAAGAAACTATCCTTCGTCTGAATAGTATTCCAATGATTGGTCTGGCCATTGTGCCTCAACCTGGTACCAACTACCTTGAAATCTCTGGGGAAATCAAAAAGAGATTAGAAGAAATCAAGAGAGATTTACCGAAAGATTACAAGATGGACATCTTGCTTGACAATACAGTTTTCATCGAAAATTCAGTAGAAGAGGTAGGTGAAACTTTATTGATTGCGATTGTACTTGTAGTAATTATCATCTTCTTGTTCTTCCGCGACTGGATTATTGCCGTAAGACCTCTGATTGACATTCCAGTTTCGTTAATCGGTACTTTCTTTGTCATGTACATGCTGGGTTATACGGTCAATGTATTGACACTCCTCGCGATTGTACTGGCGACAGGTCTTGTGGTTGATGATGGTATTGTTGTAACAGAAAATATCTATAAGAAGATAGAAGAGGGCATGAAGCCGATAGAGGCTGCCATAAAAGGAGCCAATGAGATCATCTTTGCCGTAGTTTCTACCTCCATTACGCTGGCGTCAGTATTCTTACCCGTAATTTTCATGCAGGGTTTCGTAGGTAAACTATTCCGTGAGTTTGGTATCGTACTGGCCTCCGCCGTATTAATATCCGCCTTTGTGTCGCTTACGCTGACACCTATGCTGAATGCCTATTTAGTTAGAAAAACCAATAAGCGTTCATGGTTCTACGAAAAAACTGAGCCTTTCTTTGAAAACATGATTAATGGTTACCGTAACCGTCTGACTAGCTTTATGAAAATGCGTTGGCTGGCTATTCCAATCCTGTTTCTTACTTTAGGAATTGCCTGGTTTTTCGGAAAAGATATTCAACAAGAGTTGGCACCGTTAGATGACCGTAACTGGTTCCGTATTTCGGTTACTGCGCCTGAAGGTTCTTCATTCGAGTATATGGACAGTTATGTACTGAAAATGAGTAAAATGCTGGAAGATTCGATTCCTGAAGCCAAAGGGATTATGACCGTGACTGCTCCAGGCTTTTCGGGTTCCGGCTCACCAAATACTGCATTTGCCCGTATTGCCTTGAAAGATAAATCTGAACGTAAGCGTACACAACAAGAGATAGTTGATGTGGTTACCCGTAAACTAAAAGCAATGCCAGATGCCCGTTCATTTGTAATTCAGCAGCAAACCATTGCGGTTGACTCTCGTGGGGGCTTACCCGTGCAGTACGTAATTCAGGCGCCCGACTTCGAGAAACTACGTGAGTATATGCCTAAATTTATGGATGAGGTAGCGAAAGACCCGACCTTTGTAGTATCTGATATGAACCTTAAATTCAACAAGCCTGAATTAGAGGTATCTATCGACCGTGAAAAAGCAAAGAGTATGGGAATTTCGGTATCTGATATTGCGCAAAATATGCAGTTGGCTTTTGCCGGACAGCGTTTCGGGTACTTTACCATGAATGGTCGCCAGTATCAGGTTATCGGGCAGTTTGACCGTGCCAACAGAGACGAGCCTTTAGATTTAAAGAGTACATTCGTAAAAAATAACCTGGGCGAATTAGTTCAGCTGGATAATATTGTAAAGACGGAAGAACAAAGTAGCCCGCCTCAATTGTATCACTTTAACCGATACATGAGTGCGACGGTATCTGCCGGATTAGCTCCGGGCAAAACCATTGGTGATGGTATCAAAGCTATGGATGCAATCAGAGACCGTCTGAAAGATGAAGCTATCAGAACAACGCTATCGGGTTCTTCGCGTGACTTTGCCGAGAGTTCATCAAATACTTTATTCACTTTCTTACTAGCTCTTTTATTAGTTTACCTGATTCTTGCAGCACAGTTTGAGAGTTTCGTTGACCCATTTATCATCATGCTTACAGTACCTTTAGCGGTATCTGGTGCGATGTTTTCATTGTGGTACTTCAACCAGACGTTGAATATTTTCAGCCAGATTGGTATGATTATGTTGATTGGTCTTGTAACCAAAAACGGTATCCTGATTGTGGAGTTTGCCAACCAGTTGCGCGAGAAAGGCATGGAACTGAAAGAAGCAGCCATTGAAGCCGCTGCTATGCGTTTCCGTCCTATCTTAATGACCAGTTTAGCAACTGTATTGGGTGCTGCTCCTATCGCTTTCGCTTTGGGTTCGGCCGGCAAAAGTCGTATGTCAATGGGTATCGTAATTATGGGTGGTTTGTTGTTCTCACTAGTTTTGACGCTCTATGTAATCCCTGCCATTTATACTTTCTTGTCTCGCAATAAAGACTTTGAACGTATGAAACAGATTGAAAGAATTGCACATGAGTCAGAGCATGAAATGGCATAATATAATTATCAGGGAGGTGCTGTAAGGCATCTCCCTGATGGTTAATAAAGCCTCACGCTGATTATTTACCTTTTGCCAAATCAAATGCCGATTCACAATCCGGCATACCAATAAAAATTGAAGCATCATTTCAGTAGTTTCATGAAGCGTTTTTAACCTAACTCAATGAAACTAAGTAAAAATACAACATCGTGAAAAATTATTTAATTCTTCTGTTATTCATTGCCCAAACCTCATTTGCACAAGATACACTAACCTTAGAGAATGCCATAACTATAGCGCTCGAAAAAAACTATGATGTAAAAATTGCCGAACTTCAACAAAAGGTAGCAGAAACACAGGTTTTTAAAGGGAATGCAGGGATGCTACCGAATATCAATTTCAATGCCAATGCCGGAACAGCCTTTAACGAAGTAAAACAGGTATTAGCTAACGGAAATGAAACTAATCGTTTCGGGGTTAACTTAACACCTTCGGCAAACATAACCTTTGCCTGGACATTGTATGATGGCAAACGCATGTATGCCATTTTTGACCGTTTGAAAAACCAAAGTGAATTGAGCCAAATTCAAACACGTATAGCCATGGAAAATACAATGGCTAATGTAATGGCGGCTTATTATGAAATTATGCGTCAGAAGCAAACGGTCAGATTCCTGGAAACCATCATTAAATATTACGAGGAAAGACTCAATATTACTGACCAACGCTGGCAGTTTGGTAAAGGCTCTAAATTAGATTTTCTTCAATCCAAAACTGATTTGGGTACACAAACCAGTTTATTGGTACAGGCAAAAACTGACCTGAAAAATGCAAAAGTTGCCTTGAATAACTTTCTGGCAAGAGAACCCAATACGGATTTTGAAGTGCAGGAAGTAGTTGCTCTTACTTTTGACCCATCGCAGGAAGAACTGAGAAACAGAGCACGCACAGCCAATAAAACATTGCAGGCCTTTAGAAAGGCAACAGATATTACCTTGATTCAACAAAGAGAGGCAGAGGGACTTAAACGTCCGAGAATAACACTTAATGCTAATTTAGGTTACCAGTTGAGTAAAACAAATGCAGGTCTCTTTTTATATAACCAGAACTACGGTTTATCTCCGGGGGTGGGCTTAACAGTACCTATCTTTAACGGACAAATTATCCGTAGACAGATTCAGACGTCAAAAATCAATACAGATATTGCCAAAACACAGGAACAGGATTGGATTGTGCAAATGGAAAATGATCTGGTAAGAGCCTACAACCAGTATCAGACAGATAAAGAGATTCTGAAACTGGAAGAAGAATACAATAAGGTTGCGGAAGAAAATATGCAGATTTCGCTAGAGAAATTCAGATTAGGAGGCTCAACTATTCTTGAAATAAACGAAGCACAGCGTAGCTTAAATACCTCATTGAACCGTTTGACCAACGCTCGTTTTAATATCAAAATTTCAGAATTACAATTGTTGCGTTTGAGCGGTGAGTTGGTAAAATAATCATGTAAGATTGATTATAATCAGATGAATTACATAAAAAAACCTGCAATGCAAATTGCAGGTTTTTTGTTTATCGTCTCACTGTTAAATTAAACAGCTTTAGTTTTACCCGGCATTGCAATCTGGTACCAGCCATCTTTATCTGGTAAAGTTTTTGGTAAAGTATCCCAGGTGAATTTTTCAGGCATTAAGTCAATATTAGAATTCAGTGCCTCTTCCCATTTCACACGTTTGCCCGAATAACTTGCCATACGACCCATAATAGCTGTCAGTGTACTATAGGCTCCTCTTTCGGCATCGTTAATCGGTTTGTTGTTTACGATGCTATCAAACAATACATCGTGTTCTACCTGATAAGGGTCTTTATCACCTTCGCCTCTGTGTCTCCAGATGCTGTTGCCTTTCAAGTCAAATATTTTTCCTTCGGTAGCACGGCCTTTTGTACCTACCAGATGCTCTGATACATCAGAAACAGTACCTGGTTGGTGACGGCAATAACTTGCTAAAACCATGCCATCGGCGTATTTGAATTCTACCGCATGGTGGTCATAAATTTCACCGAATTTTTTGTCTGTTCTTATCTGGCGTCCACCCATAGCAACTGCATCTACAGGGTAACCACCTTTAAACCAGTTAATCACGTCAATGTTATGAATGTGTTGCTCGTTGATATGATCACCGCAAAGCCAGTTGAAATAGTACCAGTTACGCATTTGGTAGGCCATTTCGGTTTGTCCTGCCTCACGCTCTTTTACCCAAACCCCATCATTGTTCCAGTAGCAACGAGCAGCTACGATATCGCCAATGGCACCCTCGTCGATAACTTTTTTATACGTTTCTAAGTATGATTTTTGATAGTGGCGTTGCAGACCTACTACCACTTTCAGGTTTTTCTTTTTAGATTCTTCAGCAGCAGCTAATACACGACGGATACCCGGTGCATCGGTAGCTACAGGTTTTTCCATGAAAACGTGTTTGCCCTGACGTACGGCTTCTTCGAAATGGATTGGACGGAAACCCGGAGGGGTTGTCAGAATCACCACATCGGCCAAAGCAATGGCTTGTTTGTAGCCATCAAAACCAACAAATTTGCGTTCTTCCGGCACATCAACACGGCTTTTTACACTTTGTCTTTTGCTATTTTCCTTTTCGGTAGTAAGATTTTTGTAAGCATAGTCAATTCTGTCGCGGAAAGCGTCAGCCATTGCTACTAATTTCACATTTTCTTTCACAGAAAGCGCCTGAAAAGCAGCACCTGTGCCACGGCCACCGCAACCAACTAGAGCAACCTTGATGGTATCATCAACAGATGAATTAGCGGCAGACTGAAAAGGTAGGCTTGTTACCGACAGGCCACCTGCAACTACTGCAGAAGCCTTTACAAAATCCCGGCGAGAAAAGTTTGAGTTCATGTATTTGTGAGGTTATACGAGTTGAAATATTTAAGAAAACAAATTTAGGGCATTTATTGAAATTATAACGATTTTTAATAGAAAATGTGCGTCTACAGGTTTTAATAAATTTGAAAACCAGTTAATTTATTGATAAATTTGATTAACAATTCTACCTGTCTATTATTACATCTATGAAAACATTGATTGCTATCTTACTGGTATTTACCAGTGCTGTGTCTATTGCACAGACTAAGTTTATATCCAAGCCACAGGCTGTTCCCAGCCAACCGACACCTACCCTACCCATAGGTGCAAAGGCGCCTGATTTCAGATTACCATCGACTACGGGTAAGTATTATTCATTGAAAGATTTTGCTTCAGCCAAGGTATTAGTTATTATTTTCACCTGCACCCACTGCCCTACCGCACAGGCCTACGAAGACCGGATGAAAGCGATTGTGACAGATTATAAAAATAAGGATGTTGCAGTGGTAGCCATTATGCCCAATAGCCCTCCTGCTGTAGTATTTGAAGAATTAGGATACACTGATTTGAATGATGATTATGAGAATATGGCCATCAGAGCCAAAGATAAAGGCTACAATTTCCCTTATTTATATGATGGTGATACCGAAGCTACTTCTATCAAGTATGGCCCGGTTGCTACACCGCATGCCTATGTATTTGATAGCCAAAGAATACTAAAATATAATGGACGCTTAGACGGCATTGAAAAACCCGGCAAAGCCAATGCAGAAGATTTAAGGGCCGCCATTGATGCGACTCTGGCAGGAAAAGATGTGGCAACTCCAACCACTAAAACTTTTGGTTGCTCAATAAAATGGGCCTGGCATACAGAATATAAAGGCAAAGTTGAAAAAAACTGGGAGGCCAGACCTGTAACTTTAGAAGAACTGGATACTGAGGGTGTGAAAAAATTAGTAAGCAATGATTCAGACAAATTGCGTCTGATAAATGTATGGGCAACCTGGTGTGGGCCTTGTATTCTGGAATACCCTGATTTTCTGGAATTACAACGTATGTATGGCGCCCGTGATTTTGAATTTGTATCGCTGACAGCTGATAAGATGGATAAAAAAGATAAAGCTTTGAAGTTTCTGCAAAGCAAGCATTCAGGTGTTAAAAACTATATTTTTAAAGAGGACGACACTTATAAACTCATAGAAGCCATAGACCCCAAATGGAATGGTGCTCTACCCTATACACTTCTGGTTGAACCGGGAGGGAAAGTAGTCTATTCTTTGCAAGGGAGTATTGATAACCTGAAACTAAAAAAAATAATTGTTGACCACCCTAAAATCGGAAGATACTTTTAATTGCCTATGCCCCTTAATTTCCTGATACGTAACAAGCATGTTATTCTCTACGGTGTTTCATTAGCCATCCTCATGTTTTTGATGAGGTGGCTTGAATTGCGTTTTATCATTTTCAATCATGCCCTTGAAATGTATATCGGAGCTATTGCCCTTATTTTTACAGCTCTGGGTATATGGCTTGCGCTTAAACTTACTAAGCCCAAAGTAGAGATTCAGGTAGTAGAGCAGATTGTGGAGAAAGTTTATTCCGTTGAGAGTAGCGATGAATTTAAATTGAATGAAGCAACGCTTAATGAGTTGGGGCTAAGCAGAAGAGAACTGGAAGTGTTGGAACTAATGGCTACGGGTTTAAGCAATCAGGAGATTGCTGCGCAATTATTTGTATCGCTCAATACCATCAAGACACACACCTCAAAGGTTTTTGAGAAACTGGATGTGAAGCGGAGAACACAGGCCGTTGAAAAAGCTAAAAGACTGAGCCTGATACCCTAGTGTGACTCACCCTTTGGTATGAAATCTGTTATTATTCTGTAAAATCACCCGAAAGTATGAGTATAAATCGGGCAGAAGATTTCAGTTTTGTGGCCTAAACAAATAAACTCCTATGCAAAGAATTGTTCTCATTTTTGGATTGATAGCCGGGCTTATCATATCCACGTTTATGGTCTGTTCTATTAGTTACTGCTATTCTTCCGGTAATTTTGATGGCAATATCTGGATAGGATATGCCTCTATGCTACTGGCATTTTCAATGGTTTTTGTCGGTATTAAAACTTATCGGGATAAGTATAATAACGGAAGTATCTCTTTCGGAAAAGCCTTTAAGGTAGGTCTCTTCATCACCCTGATTGCTTCAAGTGTCTACGTGCTTGTATGGCTGGTTGACTACTACGTATTTGTACCAGATTTTATGGAGAAATATACTAGTCACATGATAGAGGAAGCAAAAAAAGGTGGAGAAAATGCAGAAGAAATTCAGAAGCAAATTAAAATGATGCAAGATTCTGCTAAACTTTACGAAACACCTGTTGGAGTAATTTTATTGACTTATATGGAAATTTTGCCAGTGGGTCTGATTGTGACGTTAATCAGTGCTTTGATATTGAAACGGAAGAATATGGCATTAGCGTAAGTAATAGTGAATGGCGAATTGTGAATTAGTGAATAAACTGACATTTTTAAATTACAGCAACAACCATAGACAACAGTAAAATAGAACTATATGAGAAAAATTATTTCATTTATGCACATATCGCTTGACGGTTTTGTAGCAGGGCCAAACGGAGAACTCAACTGGGCTAAAGTTGATGAAGAACTTTTTGACTATGTTGGTAAACGTATAAGCGGAGGTGACACTGCCTTATATGGACGAACAACTTATCAGATGATGGAAAGTTACTGGCCAACCGCAGGAGATGCACCGGATGCAAGCAAGCATGACGTTGAACATTCAAAATGGTATAAGAATGCCCACAAAATTGTTTTGTCAAAAACGTTGAATGAAGCAGATCTGACGAATACCACCATTATCAGCAACAATATTGCAGACCGTATCAATGAAATAAAACAGCAGGATGGTGAGGACATCTTACTTTTTGGTAGCCCAACAGCAACCCATGCCTTGATTGAACAGAACTTAATTGATGGCTATTGGTTATTTCTTAACCCAACTATTCTCGGGCAAGGCATTCCATTGTTTGCAGACAGCAAAGACAAAACAAATCTAAAGCTATTGAGTACCAGGCAATTTGATTCTGGGGTGATTGAATTGAATTATGTAGTGGATAGAGAATAATGAATTTTCTAGCCCTGAAATTGGTATTTGTAAACCTAATTCAGGGCTAGACAAAGATAAAATTCTATCGAATTTGACGATTTGAAAAATTGTCTTACACCTTAATCACAGTTAACAAATCAACCAAGGGTAAAACAACACCTTTAATAAAAGGCTGATGAAATAAAATAGGCATTGGCGCAAAAAGACAGAGTAACAGCCATAACAATCTTTTAAAACTCCCTGTATCAGGTTTAATAACGTATTTCTCTACACCCAGAATCAAGGCTGCCTGAATAATAAAATACAGAAAGGGTAATCCATAACCACTGCGGACGGGCAAACTAATGGCCAGTTCATGTAATAAACCCGAGAAAATATACGAAGCCCAGAAAGCTACGTTCTGCCTATAACGCTTCTTTAATGGTCTTAAAACAGCAAGGGTGGTTAACTCTACAAATGCCAGATTCCATCGTCTGCTCCAGAATTCCTGTAAGGTTTTTGATTTAATAGGATTATTAAACAAAACACTCACATTTACGCCTTTCATTCTTAATAATCCGGTATTAATATTTAATATTCCAAAATGTAAAATCAGGCTTAAGCCTACCAGATAGGAAGTATTTATTATGTAATAGGTGGTTATTGTCTGAGTAGAATAGCTATAATACCAGTGAGCCAGATTAATCAATAATAGCCCGATAATAATTCTTGAAATACCTTTTTTGATGTGAGACGGATAATCCGCGAAAACTTTACCTGGAAAGTATTTAAAAGGACTTGGATTCATACCAAACCAACCATAACAGAATACAAGCCATTGTATAAACGTCAACCGATCTGTCCTGCCTAAATGGTTATTGACTACTACAAGTTTCAAAGACCAGAAAGTGCTTACGATGTATAGCAGCATCAAGTATAATGGGTTCGCTTCGACTATTAGATATATCAAAGCAATGAAACCTATAGTCATAATCCATCCGCAAAGCGTTGCATTAAGCCTGTTATTCAATAAAATCAGATAGCTCCATAATGGAATAGTAAAAATGAGCAGATATATAATATAAGTAAGAGACATTTAATGGAAGTTTAGATAACAAACCCAACCATAAACACCCGTCAGGAATACAAATAAAGCCACTAAACCAATTTCACCAAGTGTATAAATGAGTCCTTTCGGTGCCGACTTGGTATCAAAGTATAAAAACTGTATCAGGACTCTGACCAACCAGTACATAAAAATGAAAATGGTAATTGACTTAGCCAGAAAGGTTTTAGTTAGTAATTCTTCTGCTCCCCAGAATGAAATCAGACCAAAGAATAAGTTGAATGACAGGATGTATCCAGCGTATGTCCAGAAAATCTGTTTAATCAGGTTGGCAACTTTTATTAGTTCACCTTTCCAATCAAGTAAGTAAGGGATAGCCAGACTACCAACGCAGAGAATAATTTGTAAAAATCCGGCAGTTTTTAGAATAAAGATAGGTTCTATACTCATAGTAGTTCACAGAAAAACCAAAGGTAAGCACAAAGTATATACGTTGATATAGAAACTAAAATAAAATTCCTATGAGATTCATTTATACAAAAAAAGACAAGGACTGGGCGTCTCCGCATTGCCTTGTCTTTACCAGGTTTGTATTTTAAATACCTTCTACCCTATCAAGGAATATCTTTCGGAGGGCGGGCAAAATAAGCGTCAATTTCTGCTTTTGATGGTTCTTTTACTGGTCTTACTACTCTGAATCCTAAGAATGGGGCATCTGTTAACCACCAGTCAGATTTGGGAATCTGTGGGTCACGTTGCTTTAATTCTGGTGTAGAAGTACGGCGAGAAGCACTACGTAATTTATCAGCATCTTCGTCCCAGTGTCCACCACGAATCACATGCGGATAATGTTTTTCCGGTTTTACATAAGGGTTATTACCCGCTTCCGGTTTGCTATAAAAATCAGCTACATATAAATCAGAAGTCCATTCGGCTACATTCCCATACATATCGTATAATCCCCAGGCATTAGGTTTCTTCTGGCCTACTTTCTTATAAGCACCATCTGAATTATCATAAAACCAGGCATAATCTTTCAATTGCGAAGCATCATTGCCAAAATAAAAAGCTGTATTGGTACCTGCGCGAGCGGCATATTCCCATTCTGCTTCGGTTGGCAGACGGTAGAAATGGCCGGTTTTAGCATATAACCATTTGCAGAATGCTCTTGCGGCAAATTGTGTTACGTTACATACAGGGAAACCACTCTCTTTCCCTTGACCGAACGACATTTCCACATAAGGCTGTGTCGGACGGGCTACAACATCTACACGGCCTTTTACTTCGGCAGTGTTTTTATCGTCGGCTACTTCTAATTCTTTATTGAAAAAGGTCTCGTACATTTCCCACGTAGTCTCGTATTTCGCCATCCAGAAAGCATCAATTTTTACTTTATGCTGTGGTCCTTCATCGTCTTTACGGTTTTTTTCATCGGCTGCACTACCCATGGTAAACTCTCCGGCAGGGATAGGTACCATATCTAAACCATGACCAAGGCCGGGAATATGTTCGGTATAAGGTTTTAAATCTTCGCTACGAAAAGCTGTGAAGAAAATGAAAGTTGCGGCTGCCAATAAAGATACTTTTTTCACTTAGGTTGAAATGTTTGGTTTCACAAATATAGTTACGACTTCGACTGTTTTACAAACCCTCCAGCTTATTCCTTATAAAATACGCGTTTTACCCGCTCGCTTACACCCGTCAGGATTTCATAAGGGATAGTGCCGATAGAGGCTGATAATTCATGGATAGGCAAGTCTTTACCAAAAATGATTACTTCATCTCCCTCTTCGCATTTGGTTTCTGTAACATCTACCATTGTCATATCCATGCACACATTGCCTATCACAGGGCATCTGACACCATTCACCAGGACAGTCCCTACTCCTTTGCTAAAACCTCTGTCGAAACCGTCAGCATAGCCAATGGCAATGGTAGCAATACGGGAATCTTTTTCTAAAACACCTTTGCGGCTATAACCTATGGTCTCCCCTTTTTTAAGATGTTTTATCTGTGAGATAATTGTTTTTAATGTTCCGACAGTCTGCAAAGATTTCTGCTCTAATCCGGTAGCTTCTACGCCATATAGCCCGATTCCTAATCTCACCATATCAAATTTCGCTTCGGGAAAACGGATAATTCCGGCTGAATTACAGATATGTCGTAATGGTACTTCACCTTTCGGTAGTGCCTGTATAATCTTGTCAGACATACGTTCAAAACGCTCTACCTGCGATTTTGAGAAATCGTTATGCTCGCTTTCATCGGCACCCACCAAATGGCTGAATATAGAAGCTATTTTGATGGATGGATTCTGCTTTAAGGACTCAATCAGTTTATCAATATCCTGTTCTTCAAAACCCAATCGGTGCATGCCCGTATCCAACTTGATATGTATTTTGAAAGTGGAATCAGGAAATGATTTGATAAAATCATGAAAACGCTTAAATATCTGAAAGCTGTATATCTCCGGCTCTAAATCATATTCAACCAATTTGCTGAAAGTTTCTGGTTGCGAGTTGAGTACCATAATCGGCAATTTTATACCACTTTGGCGTAAAACTACACCCTCGTCTGGATAGGCCACTCCCAGATAATTTACCCGATGATATTCTAATAAACTGGCTACTTCTGCACTTCCGCTACCATAAGCATAGGCTTTTACCATTACCATAATTTTGGTATCACTGCCTATTTTGCCGCGATAGAAATTCAGATTATGCGTCAATGCATCCAGATTTATCTCGAAAACCGTTCCATGCACTTTCTGGATTAGTCTGTCTACGATCTTTTCAAAGGCAAATTTTCTGGCGCCTTTTACTAATATCAAGCTATCATGTAATTGATTGATTGGATATTCTTCCAGAAAACCTTCAGTAGAATGAAAAAAAACAGCGCTCTCATCAAAATATCTGGCATTTCTTGAAATATCCTCACCGATACCAATTAGTTGGTCTATTTCTTTGCCTTTTATTAATTCGGCAATGCTCCTGTATAATTCAGTTTCTTTCAAACCCGACTGCAATAAATCGCTGATGATTAATACCTTATGATTTTTGGTATGATGCTGACTCATAAAATTGAGCGCCATATTTAAACCTGCATAATCATTATTATAAGTATCATCAATGAGGTAGCAGTCATTAATCCCCTGCTTTAACTCCAGGCGCATGGCGATAGGTTTCAAAGCCATCAGAGCTTCTGAAGTAACGCTTAAATCCTGTCCTTTGGGGTTTAATAAAAGTTTGGCAAAAACGCAATGTATGGCGTTTTCTATAGAGGCGTCATCAGTGAACGGGATTCTGAATTCATATTCTTCGGCATCCCAGTTGATAGTTAAAGTACTATAGGTAGTTGCTTTGGTACACGTCACATTAATCGGACTCTCCTGACTTTTCGACCAGCCAATCAATTCAATTTTTGGATTAACGGCTTTTAGCAAAAGCTTGATTTCTTCGTCTATTTCTTCGTAATCTTTGCAATAGATAAGCGTTTTGCTTTTGCGAAACAGACGCAACTTTTCAGTAACTTTCTGCTTGCGACTTCTGAAACCCTCATCATGTGCTGAACCGATATTGGTAAAAATACCAATGGTCGGGCTAATGATGGGTTCAAGATTCTCCATTTCACCTGATTTTGAAATACCTGCCTCAAAGATACCTAATGTATGGCTCTCATTTATTTGCCATACCGATAGCCCTACTCCTATTTGAGAATTATAACTTCGCGGACTCTTAATAATGGTATAATCTTTTGCTAATAACGCACTTAACCACTCCTTTACAATGGTTTTTCCATTGCTACCCGTAATACCAATGACAGGAATATTGAATTTCTTCCGATGGCCTGCTGCCAAATTCTGCAAGGCTCTGATACCATTTTCTACCAACCAGAATTTTGCTTCCGGAAAATGTTCGCTTAGGTCCGGCTTGGCTGCTTTTTTCTCAACAACAAACTCACGGATACCTTTTTCATAGAGTTCTTCAATAAAATTATGTCCGTCGTGGCGTTCTCCTTTAATGGCAAAAAAGATGCTTTGCTGAGGTTGAGAAACAAAACGACTATCAGTCAATAAGACAGTAGCCTTCGTAATAATAGGTTCAGAAAAGAAATTCACTGTATATGTTGTAGAAAATGGCTAAGACTAAGGAAAACAATCTTATAAAGAGGGTACTAGCTCTAAATTGATTGTACTCGACGCCGAGATAAATTTGTTATTTTCGGCCTGCAAAATGAGCTTATTGTTCGATAATTCGAGGATTTTAAATTCTCCGCCAAATCCGGTAATCTGAATATCCAGCACCTTATCATCGTTTTTCAGGTACCAACTTCCGGCATTTACAATCTGTTTAGAAACGCGGTCTCTGCCACGGGTTACATTATCTGCACGAAATTCAAAATCAAAAGCAAAAATGGCTTGTGCCTGTGAGCCTACTTCATTTTGAGACAAAGTTTTACCTGTAGGATCTGTAAAACGGTCTAATTTCCAGAAATTGGCAGTAAGGATTTTGGCCGAAGCATTAACAGGTTCTTCTTTTTTGTCTTTACAAGCAAAAACAAAAGAAATTAATGTAAGAACTAATAGTAATTTTTTCATTGTGAGTGAGACGCATCAATACGCCTGATTTGAGAATTAATCGACAAAATTAGCATTTTCAGCTTAGAACTAAAAACGCCTATTGTAATCATTTTATTCCAAATCATAGGGTAAATAATCGTTTACTTTAGCGCCAAACTTATGTAATTCTCTTACAATGGTGGAGCTGATTGGAGCTAACTCAGGAGAGGTAATCAGGAAAACAGTCTCTAAATCTTTTATTAAATGCCTGTTTACCTGCGATATGGTGTTCTCATATTCAAAATCTGTTGTATTTCTTAAACCTCTCAACAAAAACTGAGCGCCGTATTGCTGAGCTATGCTGGCGGTCAGCCCATCGTAAGAAATAATGCTGATATTATCTGCCTCATGAAAAGCTTCTTTAATCTTCAGCGTCATTAAGTCGAGGGGAAAGTAACGGTTTTTCTGCGTATTTGTACCAATGCCTATAATCACTTCATCAAAAAGCTTTAATCCACGTTTGACAATATCTGCATGACCCTTGGTAAATGGATCGAATGAGCCGGGGAAGAAAGCTACTTTTTTCATGAAATGGGGTCTGAGTTAAATATTCGTTTTGTTGCACTAATACAGATAATATGAACAGAATAGCGTATAATATCGGTGTTCGGGAATTTGCTCAAAATACTGACTGAATTTTATTTTTGTCGGATTCCGGGCAAATTCAATATTTTTAAGGGTCTTACTTAACAAAGTATAGCCCTCTGAAAAAGAGGTTATCTCGCCATAAAATGTAACCGGCATTTCTGTTTCCAGCCCTAATTCATTCATGATAAACAATACATGATATACCATATCAGGTGCAGTACGGTATTGAAAACGGTTGCAGAAATGCAATTTATCTTCCTGAAAATAAATCAGTGATACATAATTTTCTTCAAAATACAGATGCAACCCTTTATTGGTTTTATCTTTCACAATTCCCTCAATCAAAGTACTAATGACAGGCACAGGGGTAATTTTCTTGGCCGGATACATTTCTTTTATCCAGTTAACCAGATTTTTCTCAACACTGAAAACATTCATAACCCCGTAGTGTGTGTGCTTATACTCAAATATCTGTTCCTGCTCTGTCAGGTTCTTGCCTGCAGCAAAGTTGAGATATTTGACTACTTCGTCAGATTGGTAATATTCTTCAGGAATCAGCGTAAAATGATTGGCATTAACCGTTAATCGGATGGTTTTCCAGTAATTGGCTGTTAAAAACTGATGGCTTTGGTAGATGCGCTGAACCGTGCTCAGCAATTGATTGTGTGTCAATAACGAAAATACGTGATAATCTTCCAGCCACATGACTGCATTATGAATCGTATTATAAACGGCAAAGCGAAAACGATCATGTCCCACTTCAATCATCAAATGGCTATCGGCTATCTGACTCACATCAAAGCGATCATCTTTTATCTCAAAGCTTGGTGAAATATGCGTAACTGTGGCCTCCAAGTGTATTATTGGATTTGGTTGTTCCTATTCAAATTGTCGTTTCCCTGACAATGTTAATCAAATTTATACGATTTCCTAACGATTTATCGCTAAATATACATCTTCTGTGAAAAACTCCCTGTTTTTTACAGGTATCCATCTCACATCTTTTATTATCTGGGCATCATGATTTACTTCCGGGTCTGTTCCTTTCATCAATTTCCCCGACAGAATCTGCACACTAAAATACAATTCGATGGCGTGTATAGGTGGGTGTATAAACTCATTCTTATATAAAAAACTTCCCACTTTTATATGATATCCGGTTTCTTCTAAAAATTCTCTTTCAAGCGTTTTTGTCAGGGTTTCCCCCTCTTCCATGCCTCCGCCGGGTGGTAACCATACGTCATTCTCATTTATGACTCCTTTATGACAAACCATCAGCACCTGTTCATTTTCTATGCAAATACCGCATACCCGTATCCGAATCTTATTACTATAGAGTTTTTTTACTGTTTCCTGTGCATCATTTATCATAGAGCATGCTGAAAAATTGTGCAAAGATACAGATTGCAGTTTATGTGCGTGTATGTAGGCAGGTGAAAATTACTATAGGTTAATCAATAACTAATTACTGCAGGATTTTATTTCGGCTGTAAATATCGCATAATTATTTACTTTGAAACCAGCATCTAAAATAATAGCTTTTCCGGATTGAAACTTTACTCTAGTCCTATCATCAGAAATGTTAGTGCCAATCTGACTTTGGGATTGTATGTAATCTGCAGCCTGGAAATCTCTTGAAATTGACCTTAATGGCTCATTGATACTAAGGTTGGTTTCGGCGACTGAAACTGTACAGCTTTTACTTCCACCAGATGAGCAATGGGCAGTATATACGCCAGGCGTTGGTATAAAACTAATGTTGTTGCCGGTCATGCCATTAGACCATGTCACTGTTCCGGGACAATCTTCAATACTTAAAGTAATAGGTGTATTGGGGCAAATACTTACACTTTGCTGATTAATTGAAATTTCACCATTCCAATATTTTAAAATTGAACCACTTGAACTTGCTATCCACCCATGCGAGGCATCAGTAAATTTAATAGCCCAGAAATCACCCGATATTTTCAAGTATTGTTTTGTCCATGTATTCCCGCCATCAGTTGTCCTAAAAAAAGACTCTTCTCCTACAACCATTCCGTTGTTACTATCCCAGAAATATACATTTCGCAGGTTATAGTAGGGAAAGTTGAGATTTTGCTTATTCCAGGAAACACCACCGTCGGTTGTCCTCAATAAGGTATTATGCCCTGTCGCAAAAATAGTTGACTCGTCTTTTATGAAAAGGTTATAATAATAATCTCCTGTATTAGTATTTTGAGGTATCCAGTTATTCCCCCCATCGGTTGTCTTTAAAATAACATCTCTGCCTCCCACAATCCAGCCAGTGTTTTCATTGATAAATTTTACTTTATATAAATATTTGGTATCACCACTATTCTGTGGGTTCCATGTTTGCCCCCCATTTATTGTTTTCAGAATTGTGCCATTATGCCCTACACACCAACCAGTATTTTCATTGATAAAAAATATTCCTAATAATTCCTGAGTAGTATTGGTAGTTAAAACACTCCAGGAAGTACCTCCATTAGTGCTTTTAATTATTTTGCCATCGTATCCTGCTGCAAAAAGTGTATGCTGAGGCGTAAGGCAAATATCATTGAAATTATAAACCCCCGAATTGTTACTCTGTGTCCAGGTACTACCACCATTGGTTGTTTTGTAAATACTTGTGCCAACTGCCCAACCAGTATTATTGTCTTTAAAATCAATATCATAAAAACCTGAATTAATAGTTGGCGCAACAATAGTCTGCCAGTTGTTTCCATTATCAATACTCAAACAAATCCGCCCATCATAACCAACCGAAACACCTCTATTACCATTAAAGGCAAAATAATCTCCGATAGAATAGGTCGGGCGAAAAAAACTCCAGGTATTGCCGCCATCAGTGGTTTTACCAGCCGCACCGTATTCAAGAAAAGCTATCCCATTCTGACTATCAGAAAAATGAAAGGATGTAACCTGATAGCTTGGGTGTACTTCTAAAAACATCCAGTTATTACCAGCATCATTTGTTCTTGCCATTCCACCCCCTCCAAATGATACCCAGCCCGTATGTGCATTGATAAATTCTGAGTGGAAAAATGAAGTATTTTCTCTAACCAATTTTGTTTCCCATGTATTCCCGCCATCTACGGTCTTTATGATTCTGCCAGGATGGAGCATAATAATCCCCTCATTTTCATTCGCAAAATGTATTTTTGAAAGTCCGTTATAGCTATTCGTTTGAACGCTTGACCACGAAACACCACCATTAGTTGTTTTCAGCAAAGTTCCATAACCCCCTGAAATCCATCCTGTAGTTGAATTAACAAAGAAGACATCAACGAGACTTTCACCACTTGGACTATAAATTTCAACCCAATTTACACCACCATTAGTGGTTCTATAAATCTTATTACTGCCGACAATAATACCTGTGGATTCATTTATAAAATGCACTGCATTCAGATGAATCGAAATTGTATTATTTAATACACTCCAGGTAAGTCCGCCATCAGTGGTTTTCACTACAGTACCATACATACCAACAGCCCAACCGTGGTTCTGATTTAAAAGGAATACATCTGTTAAGGTATTGCCTTGCGGGATGGGTCTCTGCCAAATCCAGGATTGTCCGTTTGTAAAAAAAGTACAAAAAGATAGCAGCAGCAATAAACTTGCTTTTTTGTTTAGGTTAGTCATGAGAGAGGGTATATGTTTGGGTCGCAGCTGAATTTTAATAGCCCAGCATTTATTTCCCCAAACATAAAGAAAATTCGGTAGTAGTGAAGATGAATTTTCAATTATTTCATGCTTAAACTTAGTTAATCAGAAAATTAATTGTATTCTAATACATCATTGAATATTTCTCCTAAATTTGACCTGTTAATCAAACCTTATTGTACATATACCCACATACAAAATGACCCCGGCCGACAGAATCATAGAACTAACCGAAAAGCTGAATTATTATAATGAACGCTATTATATGGATAGTGTTTCGGAGATTTCAGACCAGGAATTTGATTTCCTGCTGAAAGAATTAGAAGCTCTTGAAACTGAGTTTCCTGACCTGAAACAACCCGATTCGCCATCGCACCGGGTAGGTGGCACTATCACGAAAAACTTTGCCAGTGTTGCACACCGCTACCCGATGCTATCGCTGGCCAACACCTATAGCGAGCAGGAATTGATTGATTTTGACGAGCGTGTAAGAAAAGGGCTCAATGGCGAAAGCTATGAATACGTATGTGAACAGAAATTTGACGGAATATCTTTATCAATGACTTTTGATAATGGAATTTTTGTGAGAGGGGTAACCAGAGGTGACGGGGTAAGAGGAGATGATATTACCACCAACGTAAAAACATTAAGGAGCTTACCTTTGAAAGTAAATAGTAGAGAGGGCATCTCACTCCCACCGATTTTTGAAGTGCGTGGTGAGGGGTTTCTGCCTTTTGCCTCGTTTGAAAAAATGAATAAAGATGCCGAAGAAGCGGGTGAAGAAAGCTATGCTAATCCAAGGAATGCGGCTTCGGGTACATTTAAATTGCAAGATTCAAAAGAGGTAGCGCGTAGAGGTTTAGATGCTTATGTTTATCAGTTTCTGGCCGATCAGGAGATTTTTGCAACACATGAAGAAAGCTTGGTGGCTTTAAAAAAACTGGGCTTTAATGTATCTCAAACGTGGCAAAAATGTGCCAATATAGCCGAAGTAATGGCCTATATCAAAGAATGGGAAGAAAAACGCTATTCTTTGCCATTGGCTACTGATGGGATTGTGATTAAGCTCAATTCTTTTGCCCAAAGAGAAGAATTAGGCTATACGGCCAAAAGTCCAAGATGGGCGATTGCATATAAATACAAGGCAGAATCGAAACCTGCTATTCTACGGGGTGTTACCTATCAGGTTGGTCGCACGGGAGCTATTACTCCGGTAGCTGAACTGGATAATGAAAAGCTTAATCATAAAGGTATTCATTTATCAGGCACTACTGTAAAACGCGCCTCATTGCACAATGCCAATGAAATTGAACGTCTGGATTTAAGAATTGGCGACACAGTTTTTGTAGAAAAAGGTGGAGAGATTATTCCGAAAGTAACAGCTGTTGACCTTTCGCGAAGAGGGATGTTTGATACGCAGAAAATAGAATATCCTACCAATTGTCCTGAATGTGGTGCTGAATTGTATAGAAAAGAGGGAGAAGCCAACCACTATTGTCCGAATGAAAAGGGTTGTCCGCCACAAATCAGAGGGAGAATAGAGCATTTTATCCACCGCAAGGCGATGAATATTGATAGTTTGGGAGAAGGGAAAATTGAATTACTTTATGAAAAGGGTCTGGTATTGGATGCCTCAGATTTATATAAACTGACCTACGAACAGTTGTTTGGCTTAGAGAAAGTAATTGAAGATAAAGAAACAGGAAAGGTTAAAAGAGTTGGTTTCAAAGAAAAAACAACACAGAATATACTGGATGGAATAGAAAAATCAAAGCAAATGCCATTCAAGCAGGTGCTTTTTGCCATAGGTATCCGATACGTAGGGGCAACCGTTGCCGAAAAATTAGCGAGCTTTTTCAAGAATATTGATGCTATTAAAAATGCCTCTTATGAAGAGCTGAGAACTGCACCAGAGATTGGAGATAAGATTGCCTTAAGTATTCTGGAATACTTCCAGAATGAGGATAACCGTCAGTTTATTGAGCGTCTAAGAGCGGCAGGTTTACAACTGACCGCGCAGAATGAAGTAAAAGAAATAGAGGGTGATATACTGGCAGGAAAAACATTCCTATATACCGGAACATTCGAAAACTTTGAACGTGAGGCTTTGGAAACAAAAATTGAAGCCAATGGTGGCAAAGTAGTAAGTGGGGTATCAGGCAAGTTAGATTACTTGATTGTAGGAGATAAGCCAGGATCTTCTAAACTCGAAAAAGCTAAGAAACTTAATGTAAAGATGATTTCAGAAACCGAGTTTGTGGCTATGCTGGAAGCATAGAAACTGTTTGAGTTAAACTTGTTGAAATAAATCGACTAGTTCATCTATTAATCTTTTCCCGATTGTTCGGTCTGGGTCTAAGTCAGGGTCGTAAATGGTTAACTGAAAACCAGTTACGAGCCCTGACTTGATGAAAGTTCGGAGCAAAGTTATCAGTTCATCGTAAGATAAGCCATCTTCCTGTGGAGAATCGACTGCTGGCATTAGGTCACTGTCTAATACATCAGCATCTACGTGTAGCCAAACGCCATCCACCTTGTTTTGCTTTAGTTTTTCAATAAACTGATTGGCAGTCTCTACAATTCCTTCCTCACGCAATACGGGTAAATCAGCACTAAAAATATCGGTATGATAAAAGCTACCATTGAAAGTTTCATCGTAGCAACGATTGGCAAATTGGGCCGTATTGGTTTCTGCCACATAAGGCTTTAGCTGATTGAGATTCGTAACGGCATCATCACCTACGCCTGTTACAATTGCCAAGTCCATTCCTGCTGCCCCACCAGTTGATGAACTGACTTTAGCAATGGCATAATCGGTATGTCCATCAATATGTACCAATCCATAATTTCCTGATTGTTTCAGGGCTAACATACTGCCTATCAGAATACTGCAATCTCCGCCAATCACAATCGGGAATTGATTTTTGACAACAATTTCATTAATTACTCCTGCATATTGTTTAGAATACTCAATCAATTCAAGCAGGTTTCTGATACCTGTTTTTGACTCAACTTCGCCTGAATAAGCCGGGGGAATAATCGAATAAGATTTGGCAATATTCAGCCTTTCTCTGAATAAGAATTGCTCAAATACAGCAGGTGCTTTTCTCGTGCCTGGACCATCTTTATCGGCATAAGACATACGTTTCAGCCCTAAGTTAGATGGAGCTGAAACGTAAACTACTTCTTTGTTATGAATATGTTTTGTTGGTGCCGAAGAATCATTCATAGCATTATTTATCCATATTCAACCAGACTACTTTTTGTTCTGACGTATGTTCTTGTCCGATAATATCTCTGTACAAATCTGGCCTGCGGGCTTTTTTATAACGGTAACCACCTGCCTGAGTTAATTTTTCAGGGGTAAGCGTAGCAGTTACAAAGTCGTCTCCTAAGGTTCTGCATTCGGCTATTACATCTCCAAATGGATCTACAATCATCGAGCAACCATTTTTTAACTGGTGGGCATCCATACCAATCGGGTTTGAGAAAATGGCATAGATGGCATTGTCATAGGCTCTGGCAGGTAGCCATTTCATCAACCATCCCCTACCTTTCATTCCATCAAACTCTAAACGAAGTGAAGTCGGGTCTGCCTCTCTGTTTTCCCAGAGCTTAGGGTCAACAAAACCTGCGCCCGGACGAGTAGACGGTGTACACATGGTTACATGCGGCATGAAAATAATATCGGCTCCCAGCAATGTAGTTGCTCGTACATTTTCAATCACATTATTATCATAACAAATCAGAATACCACATTTCCATCCGTGTATCTCAAATACACAATAAGCATTACCAGGTGTAAGATGTGTGTTGATAAAAGGGTGTAATTTACGGTATTTAGCAACCAAGCCATTTTTATCGACGCATACATAGGCTTTGAATATATTATCGTCTTTATCTTTTTCAAAAAGCCCCGCCAATACCACAATATCATGCTTTTTGGCAATGGCAATCAGTTGTTGAATGCTTTCTCCATCAGGTATCAGTTCAGCTACTTCGAGCATTTGCTCTTTTGTAAAGGGCATGGCAAAAGTATAACCCGTAACAGAGCATTCATGAAAAGCAATGACCTGTGAGCCTTCGGCTGCGGCTTTTCCGGCCAGTTTGTCAATAATAGATAGATTATAAGCTTTATCTCCGCTCTTGTTTTCGAATTGAGCGGTTGATACTTTCAGGTTGTTCATTAATAATCAGGTTGGTAATGGTACAAATTCTGTTTCTCCCGGAATCTTAGGAAAAGTCTGCTCCTGCCATTTAATCTTGGCTTCGTCTATGGTTTCTTTACTGCTCGATACAAAATTCCAATAGATAAAACGTTCTTCCGGAAATGGCTCTCCACCAAAAATATAAATGCTCGTATTTTCTTTTATGGTAAACTCACAGAGTTCATCTTGCTTGGCAACTAATATGCGCTTGGGTTCATAGCTGATTCCCTGGTTTTCAATGCTTCCCTCCAGAATATACATCGCTACTTCGCCAAATAATTCATGCCCGATTTTAATGGTTTTCTCATTTGTGCTTTTGAGCTCCAGCAAAAACAATTTACTATATACAGGCACAGGAGACTTATGCCCAAAGGCAGTACCTGCAATCAGTTTATAAGCTACGCCATCATTCTCCCAGGTAGGTATAACATCTTCCGAAGCATGATAAAATGAGGGATCCATGTCTTCCAAACCTTTGGGCATTGCTACCCAGATTTGGAGGCCATGCAGCATTTTATCAGATGCTCGCAGGTATTCAGGGGTACGTTCTGAGTGCACTATTCCCTTGCCGGCCGTCATCCAGTTTACTTGTCCGGGTTTGATTTCCATTTCCACTCCCAGACTATCGCGGTGCATAATGCTTCCCTCGAAAAGATAGGTCAGGGTTGAAAGCCCGATATGTGGGTGCGGTGGAACATCAATATTCTGGTATTCACCCATACAAGCTGGCCCCATATGGTCGAGAAAGATAAAAGGCCCTACGGTGCGTTTCCCTCTGAAAGGCAACAAACGCCCTACCATAAAATTCCCTATATCATGCGGGCGCTCTTCTATTATCAGGCTGATGTTGGACATGGTTTATTGAGTGAGTTAGTGATTTGAAATCGCGAATGGTGAATTATGAATTAGCGAATATTCTAAGAATAAATCTTTATTACAATTATTCACTAATTCGTAATTCATGATTCACCATTAAAATAATCACTCATTCATTCCATTATGCTATTCCTGCCATCCACTGCATCATATTCTGTATCCAGAACATGATTTTCATGGTGTATTTTCTGAATACGAGCATAGATGGGTCGACAGCTTTGCTGTTATTATTAAAGTTTAAATCTAATAAGAGTTTATTCTGTGGGTCAACCTTTACAGAGCTGATGGCTTTATCAAACTTATACAGCTTTGATTTCTCCTCTCCATTCCACGGAATTAATTCCTGTTTACCATCGGCAAACTGTACTGAGATTTCGGTCGGTAATATCATATCGCCCAAACGTTCTACCGTGAATTGTCCGGAAACTTTACTATCTTTTTCAATATTGTTGATAGATTTCAGGGCATAATCAAGCACAGGAGCTTTATATAAGACCTGATCGAAATACCAGTTCATATCTGTTCCGAAACGATTTCCGGTGCGTTTGGGTACAATTTCGTTTACCACATCAATAAAATCTCTTACACATGGGTGCTTAAAACGCCAGCGGATAAAATAGGTCTGCATCACTTCGTCCATTGTGCTGCGGCCTATCATATTCTCTAAGGTCTTAAGCAATGTGGCTGTTTTGGTATAGGTCATAATGCTATAAGTTCCTTTCGGATACTCCCAGGCATTGCGAAAAACTTCTGTAATCTTCGGGTTTTTCATAGTTATATAGCTAATTCGCGAGGTCTCCATGTCGTTTATCGTAAAACCTATAAAATCAATCTGAGACCCTGGGGCATAGTTTTCATCCATGATTCTACCCTCATAATATTGGTTAAATCCCTCGTCTAAGAACGATTCTTCAAACTCATTGGTAGCCAGCATTCCTTGGAAATACTGGTGGCCGAATTCATGTACCGTTACCAATTCGGGAAACCTGAAACCTTTTGGGAGGCCCCAGGCCGTGCCGCAGGTGATAAATGTTGGATACTCCATCCCACCGGAACCAGCCCCATTTACGGGTGGATCAATCAGACTTAAAACTGTATGGGGGTATTTGCCCAGATTTTTCTCAAAATAAGTTAATGCCGTAATTGCCGACTGAAAGTAGCGTTCGGTAGAGCCTGAATGCTCCGGTTGCATCACAGCTTTTATTTTTACATGCTTCCATTGGCGCTCGCTGATAACAAAGCGAGGTGAGGTTGTCCAGGCAAAATCATGCACATCTTCCGCCAGATAGGTAATGGTTTTAGTACCATTTGTATGAGGTGATTCGCTTTGGAAAATACCTGTAGCTGCCAGCTGATACTCTTTTGGCACAGTCATGCTGACTTTATAGGTGCCAAAATCGGCGTAAAATTCGGTATTGGCATGAAACTGATGGCAATTCCATTGCCCTTTGGTCGCATAACGCATACCAGCTGGCTCATACACACCAATTTTAGGGAACCATTGTCCTACCAGAAAATAATTATCGGCAAAACCCGTACGGGCAAATATCTGAGGAAGTTTGGCCTTAAAATTTATATCCAGTGTAATGCTTTCATTAGGACTTAGTGGCTTACTGAGGGGCACACTGATAACCGTCTTATCTTTCTCGTTCAGATCGTCTGTCTGTATAAATTTAATCTTTTTTGTTAGCGTCTCACCGTTCCTTATCTGCATCGATTCAATAGTAATTGAGCCTAAATTCATAGACTTAGATGGATCCATCATATCGCCGCGCAATTGTCCACCCGACTCTTTCATAAAAGTCGAGTTTTTATCTTTGAACGCATTGAGGTAAAGATGAAACTGCAATTCTGAAATACGATCGTTTGAGGTATTTTTCCAGATTAATGTCTCCTTGCCAAAGAGCGTTTTTTTATCAGCATCGAGCACAACATCAATGGTATAATTGGCAATCCGATTGCTGAGTGGTTTGTTTTGTGCTGTGGCAGTAGCAACCAGGCAAAACAAGAGAGATATACGCAGAAAATGAATCATACAATCATTTATTAGTGGACTATAATTTACTGGCAAGCAGCGTTTGAGTTTGGCTATTATACTGTTTGCAATTTAGATAAATTCGCTTTTATTTAGAGAAGTTATTTGAAGTTTTATTGTGTAATCGTGTGTAGCGATTTTTCAAATCGTTCTGTGCTAAATGCGATGAGTATTTGAATCATGAAATCTTTTACTTTAAGTAAGTGCAATTTTTAAATTCATACCTCAACAGTACGATTCTACGCAAAACCTCCCAAAAATCTTTGAAAACCCAATGTAAAGACGGAAATTTACTCGATTTGAATCCACATTATAACAAATTTATGGCTCACAAGAAAAAGAAGATAAATACAGTTGGTAGAGGCATGACTGACTACAGACCATCCACTCAAGCGGAACCTGAAAAGGTTACCATTATGGTGGGAACCTTTTTGAAAGAGGGTGGCTTCCAGCAGGTAGTTTCGGAGTCAGCAAAAGTACCAGCCACTAAAAAGGCGCAGAAAAAGGTTACCTGCACGGTGGGAACCTTTTTTAAAAAGGAGTCTGTGAAAGTACCAGCTACCAAAAAGGAAGCCAAAAAAGGTGGACGCTACGGTGACCACCTTTTTGAATGAGGGTTCAGATATTCTGACTCAGGTTACGAAAATCGTTATACAAAACATATAAATGATACTCCACAAAACAAATTTTCTGATGCGGGCATTGTATCCTGATTTTATCTGGCGAAAGGATAAGCAGGAAAAGACCATCTATCTGACATTCGATGATGGTCCGATTCCTGAAATAACGGAGTTTGTACTGGAAACTTTAGCCCGATTTAATGCCAAAGCTACTTTTTTCTGCATTGGTGATAATATCAGAAAACACCCTCATATTTTTGAAAGGGTTATGAACGGCGGACATGCTGTAGGCAATCATACCTATAATCATTTGAGAGGATGGGCTACAGAAGATGAAGAATATTTAGCTAATGTAAAACATTGTGATGCCGAAATCAGTAGTAAAATACAATGGGATGGGAAAAGCAAAAAGCTTTTCAGACCACCTCATGGACGTATTAAGCGCAGTCAGGCAAAGGCTTTACTGCCGGAATATGATATAATTATGTGGGATGTGCTGACGGCAGATTATGATGCCAGTTTATCGCCTGAGAGAGTTTTAGCAAAGGCTTTGCAGTATACTGAAAATGGTTCGATTGTGCTTTTTCATGATAGTATCAAGGCAAATAAAAGCATGAGTTTTGCTTTACCAAGGTTCCTTGAATACTTTTCTGAACGAGAATTTCGTTTTCAATCAATTTAAATACCTCCCAGACAATGATTTAAGAGGTATTTATTAATAAAAAACTATTTAAAACCATAAACAGCTTTTAACATGAAAATTACAAAAGGGGTTTTAATAACATTATTATCTATCACAACACTGGTTTCGGCGTATAGCCAGACCAAATTCACAGAACAGAAAGCAGGTCATATATATTATGTATCAGTGCCCGATTACATGACAAAAGCCGTAACATTGAACGATGTAGCTACTATGCAATACATCAACTCTGCCAAAAATGCCTATCTGGTAATCATAGACGACTCAAAAGAAGAACTGGAAATGAAGGGAATCAAGTTTGCTTCGCTGAAAGATTTCCATGACGATAATATTAAACACCTGAGAACTGAAGAAAACGAATCAGTAGAGACAAAAGCTATAGAGTTTGAAGTCAATGGTAACAAATTTTATCAGTCCGAACTAGGTGTCAACTTTAAAGAATCTGATAATCTGGAAGTAAAAATCACTTATCTGATTACCTATGTAGAAACCAAGAACTATTATTATCAGATTTTATGTTGGTCGCTAAGTTCAGAATATAAAAACCTATACGCCGATTTTAAAAAGATAGCTGCCAGTATCAGAGATTAGTTTCATGAATATACCAATGGTAAGTATCCTGATTGCCGCCCGCAATGAGGAAAACAATATACTAGATTTATTACGCTCGCTCATATGCCTGAGTTACCCTAAAGAAAAAACACAGATTTTAATCGGAAACGATGGTTCTACCGATAAAACTGATGAATTGATTAAGGGATTCATGGGGCATTTGAGCGAGCATGAAAAAAGTATGTTTCAGATACATACCATTGAAAAAAGCATACCCGGTCTCAAAGGGAAAGCCAATGTTCTGGCTCAACTGGCACATCATGCTGAGGGAGAGTATTATTTCTTTACTGATGCTGATGTAGAAGTACCCAGACATTGGATTGAAAAAATGCTTGAACTGCTGCACGAAAACCCATCGGACAAAAAAGCAGGAGTAGCCGTAGGTATTACTTTAGTAAAAAATACCCATTGGTTTGAGGCTTGTCAGGCTTTGGAGTGGCTATTTGCGCTAAAACTGATGAAAACCATGAATAACTATCATATTCCCTCAACGGGTATGGGTAATAATATGATGGTAACCAAAGAAGCGTACTGGGCTGTTGGCGGCTACGAAAATATTGGCTTCTCGATAGTAGAAGATTATGCCTTATATAAGGCTGTGATTGATAAAGGTTATGATTTTAAGCAGGGCTTTGATGCATCTATCATGACTGTTACTAAACCTCCACTCAACTATTTCGAGCAGCGCAAAAGATGGGTTGCCGGAGGAATTTCTACCGGTTCTGTTTTAATTTATCCTGCTCTGGTTCAAGGCTTTGCTTTGCCTATTCTGCTTGCCATCAGCTTATTTTCTTGGCAGATTCCTCTCATTGTTATTGGGTTTAATTTACTGATAAATGCTATATTGGGCTATCAGATTTTTGTCCGATTGGGCCAGCTACATTTGTTCAAATATATTCCTGTGTATACCCTCTACATGTATGTATTCTGGTTCCTGCAACTGGTGAGCTATTTTCTACCTACTAAGCTGGTCTGGAAAGGGCGAGATTACTAGAAACTGTTTAATGGCTTAAATCTACCATTCGACTACATTTTCGGCTTATTCAGTGTGTTTGATTTGGATTAGAGTTTGAAAATATCAAACTTTGATAAAAAAACGAGGCGTATGACAAACGAGCAAGTAAAAATTATCAGAAATACATGGCGGAGTTTACAAGGGATTGATGCTACCTTGCTGGGAGACGTGTTTTATAGCCGATTGTTTCTGAAAGAACCCTCGTTGCGCAAAATGTTTCAGGTTCCGAGAGAAATACAGGCGAAGAAATTAATTGATATGCTCGACATGATTGTGAGCCGATTAGACCGCCTGAATGAAGTAAGTGAAAAAATCAGACAATTAGGCAAAAGACATGTCGGCTATGGCGTAAAACCCAAGCATTATGACGAGGTTGGCAAAGCCTTGTTGTGGTCGATTAGCAAAGGTTTAGGCAAAGACTGGACACCGGAAGTTGAAGCTGCCTGGGCGGCCTGTTATGCTATACTGGCAGAGGCAATGTTAACTGCTGCAAATGATTAGACATATTTCTTCCACTTAAAATATATCCAGAGCCCTATGGTTATTACAACCATTAGACCCAAGGTATAAAAATACCCGTTGTGATGGTGGAGCTCGGGCATATTGTCGAAGTTCATCCCGTAAATACCTGCAATAAAAGTGAGTGGCATGAAAATAGCCGTGAAAACGGTAAGGGTTTTCATGACTGAGTTCATTTTATTGCTTATGCTTGTGAGATAGATATTATGAATATTCTCAATCATTTCACGATAAGTATCAATGGTGTCGAGTATCTGTAAGATATGGTCGTATACATCTCTCATATAGATATTCGTATTTGCCTGAATGAGTGGAGAATCTTCTCTGATGAGCGTGCCGAACATATCTCGTAGTGGGAGAGTCACTTTACGGATGGTCATTAATTCTCTCTTGAACCGATACAACAAGGTCTGGTCGCTTGCTTCGGGTCTTTCAATGATCTTTACTTCCAGTTCCTCGAGTTTTTCTCCGAACTTTTCGAGTACAACGAAGTAATTATCGACAATCAAATCGCAGAAAGAATAATAGAGATAATCAGCTTTGCCTTTACGGGTTTTGCCGATTGAAGCATTCAACCTTGTAAAAATGGGTGCAAATACATCAGATTTATGGACTTCCTGAAAGGTGAGTACGTAATTCTCACCCAGAATCAATGCTACGTGTTCTGATTCTATCTGATTCAGTTCAGGGTTGAACTGCAGCATTTTCAAAACTGTGAAAAGGTGCTTATCGCCGAAATGTTCCAGTTTCGGCTTTTGTTCGGTGTTCAGTATATCTTCCTGCAAGAGCGGATGCAGGTTGTAATGTCTGCCAACGGCTGCTACTACAGGCACTTCGTGTACTCCCTCCACATCCAGCCAAAGCACCTCATTTTCTTTTATCGGAGGTTTGCAGTTACTTAAATCCTTAATGGTTTTTTCATGGTAGAATTGTTCATTAAACTCAACCAACTTAATGAGTGTATTCTCAGCTACCTCTTTGCCTACATATACCAAAGTACCAGGAGAGGTAAAGGCCTTTTTCTCTTTATAATTGCCGTGTTTCCTACGATTTTTCCCCATGATTACACAAAAAAATCTTTGTTGAAATTAACTAAAAAAACCTGTTTTACGCCACGTGTGATAGCAGTATAAAGCCACCTGATAAAATCATTGTCTATCTGTGCATCAGGCAGATAACCCTGGTCTACAAAAACGGCATCCCACTGTCCACCCTGAGATTTATGACAGGTTAGTGCATAGGCAAATTTCACCTGTAAGGCATTCAGATAAGGGTCTGCTTTCAGCATTTCCTGTCGCTCTTTTTTTGATTTCACCCAGAAATAATCTTTCATTACACTCTCATACAAAGCCTTGTTTTCTTCGGGTGTCAATGTAGGTGCATTCGAATATAGTGTATTTAGAATTAATTTCGAATCAAACTCCGGTTCATCCGGATAATCAACCAATCTCAAAGTAGCATTTACGAATCTGAATCCGTGCATTTCTTCCTCTTTACGAAGTTTTATAACTTCCACAAAGTCACCGTTGGCTATAAAACCTGCTTTCGAATCTTCATCCAGAATCGTATAATTATTGCGCACCACCATAAGCATATCTCCATTCTCAATCTCACTTTCTGAATAATTAATGGCGTTTCTGATGTAACGATTATACTGTACAGCCGTCTTATTGGAGCGTGTAATAATAGTTGTATTTTCGCGGCCATATTTATCATAGGCATAGCGCAAACCATCTTCCAGTCTATCACTACCCATTTTGAAGAAATCCTTAAAACCGCCTGTCATCAATTTGATAGCAGGATTTTCTATATCCAATAATTTCCTTAATTCAGTCGCATTAGTTAATATCCCTGATTCCTGTTCCTGACGCATCACTTCGGTCAGGCAATGTTCGGTTAAATCAGTATGGTAACGGTTTTTGAGGTGGTCGGCATTGAGTGCGGGGCTTACGGCCATTTTCACAGGGGGAAGCTGAGCTTCGTCCCCAATCAGTAAGAGTTTATTAGTTTCCTGTTCAAAGACATAATCCAGTAAATCGTGCAAAAGGCTGTTTGTACCAAAATCTCTTTCGTCAGAAATCATTGAGGCCTCATCAACAATGTATACCGTTCCTTCACTATTGTTTTTCATCCGTTCAAAAACAAGCGTACCAGTATAGGTGTTTTCAACCTGCCGATAGATTTTTTTATGGATGGTAAATGCACTTTTTTTGGCATAACCCGACATCACCTTGGCGGCTCGTCCGGTTGGTGCCATTAATACCGATTTATAGCCAAACTCTCTTAAAACCTTAATTAGGGTATTGATAAAAGTCGTTTTTCCAGTACCAGCATAGCCTTTCAGCAAGAATACATCTCTGAATTTCTCTTCGTCCAGAATAAAATCGTTCATCAATTCAAACAATCTGGCTTGTCCGGGTGTGGGAGTAAAAGGGAATTTTTTAAATAATCTTTCAGAGGGCTTAATTTCCGGATCGAGATTCATGGACAAAGACACGTTATTTTATGCAAAATAAATAGATGAAGTGGTGTATTGGTAGTTTTGAGTGAATTAAATATACAAAATACCAACAAAAAAGCCTGCCAAAGGCAAGCTTTCTGTTTATAGCAATGCTAATAGCCAGCTTACACACTCATGATATCTTTTTCTTTCTCAGCCATTAGCTGTTCGGCTTTCTGAATATAACTATCAGTTAGTTTTTGAACTCTTTCTTCAGCTTTTTTAACTTCGTCTTCTGAGCCCCCATCTTTCTGAATTTTCTTCAATTCTTCGTTAGCCTCCTGACGTACCTTACGGATATTCACACGCGCCACTTCGATTTCTCCCTTTACTCTTTTCACTAAATCGCGGCGCCGCTCTTCTGTCAATGGTGGGATATTCAAACGGATCACTTCACCATCATTAGCAGGTGATAACCCCAGGTTTGAATTAATAATGGCACGTTCCAAATCATTAATTAGCTTTCTTTCGAAGGGCTTAATTGAAATGGTACGAGCATCAGGCGTACTCACCGATGACACCTGATTTAAAGGTGTTGGCACACCATAATATTCAACCATAATACCATCAAGCATATTAGTACTCGCTCTTCCGGCTCTGATTTTTGAAAGCTCAATTTGAGTATGTTTCAAGGCACGATCCATCGTGTCTTTCGCCATATCAATTACAAGATCTATTTCTTCCATGTGTATTTAAAATTGAGTGATTGTGTGAATTAGTGATTGAGTGATTATTTTTTCACTTTCTATCCAATTCTTTTAATCACTTGCTGTAAAATTATTCAAAATCTATTTAAATGACTTAATATAATTAATCAATAGAGGATTTTCAGATTTCTTAATTTAATCACTCAATCACTAATTCACTAAATCACTCAATAATTACTCCGTAACCAAGGTCCCTATATCCCCACCTGTTACAACTTTCATCAGGTTTCCGGCCTGGTTCATATCGAAAACTACGATTGGCATTTTGTTCTCTTTACATAACGCAAAGGCCGTTAAGTCCATTATTTTCAGATTTTTATTAATGGCCTCGTCATAGCTTATTTGCTTATAGCGTGTAGCTGTAGGGTCTTTGCGTGGATCGGCTGTGTATACGCCATCCACACTTGTGCCTTTCAATAACAAATCTACGCCTAATTCATTGGCTCTTAGAGCGCCCCCCGAATCGGTAGAAAAATAAGGGTTACCCGTACCTGCTCCTAAAATAACCACTCTTCCTTTTTCTAGGTGACGAATGGCTCTGCGACGAATAAACGGTTCTGCTACCTGTTCTACCTTGATGGCTGATAATAATCTGGTATTCAATCCGATTGACTCTAAGGAGCTTTGAATAGCCATACCGTTAATAACGGTGGCCATCATACCCATATAGTCGCCTTGCTCACGCTCAATACCTGAGTTTGAACTTGCTCCACGAAAAATGTTTCCACCGCCTATCACGATAGCTACTTCACAACCCGCATCTACCACGGCTTTGATTTCCTGAGCATATTGAGAAAGGATTTCAGTATTAATAATCTGGCTTTTATCGCCTCCATTTAGGGCTTCGCCGCTCAATTTTAAGAGGATTCTTTTGTATTTCAGTTGGCTCATAGTTTATGATTTGGGCGTAAAATTAAATATTTGTCTCAATCAATCAAAAAAATACCCTCTTTGTTGAAAGAGGGTAGCAAATAAATATTATTCAAACTCCATAATAATATGATTCTTCTCAACGGTCTCGCCCGTCTTCACTTTAATGCTCTTTACCTTGCCATCACCTGTGGCTTTTATGGCATTTTCCATCTTCATGGCTACTAAAATCAACAGAATATCGCCTTTTTTTACCTCATCCCCTACCTGCACTTTCATTTCATAAATCAGACCGGGCATAGGGGCTTTCAGGTCGTTTAATTTAGCAGATTTAGTATTGCTCATGCCCATTTTTTCCAGAAGCAAATCAGTGCGGTCTTTCAAATTAACAGTATGAATTTTATCTCCGATTTTCAACTTAAAGATTTTCTCAGCATAATTCGCCTCAACGACTTCTATATTATACGACTTATTATCTTTGATAATGTGAAAGTCTTTGTCGGATATCTTTTTTAAATCCCATGCAAAAGGCTCATTATTAAGCAATATATTGCCCTTTTCTTCTGAAATCTCTACAGTTTCTTTGTCGTTGATAATGGCTTTTAGCATATACTTAAAGTCTTATTTTTTATTAATCAGATAGACCCCCACTAAGATAATACTCATTCCGAAATAATGGTATAATGAAATTGGTTCGCCATCCAGAAACCCAATCATGGTTGCCACTACCGGTATCAGATAAGTAACCGAAGAGGCAAATACCGGAGACGCAATTTGCAAAATATAATTAAAAATAATAGCAGCAATGCCCGAATTTATTGCACCCAGTAAAATAACCAGTAACAAGGGTGTAAGCGTCTGTATATTCACTCTCGACAAAAAGTCGGTTGTAAATAGGGTGATACCTGCCAGAATAGCCACACCACAGAGTGTCCAGGCACTTACCAATACCGGATTAATGGTGCTCAGGTGCTTGCCGGTAATATTTACATTGAAGCCATACATCAGGGCTGAAAGCACTACCAATAAAGCATACGGATTATTAAAAGACAAGCCATCTTTACTAGCCGAAAGAATCAGGACAATGCTACCAATAAAGCCTAGAACCAAACCAATAGCTTGCCAGCGTTTGATTATTTGCTGAAAGAAAAGCGCGCCAACCATCAAAACAAACAATGGCGTACATGAATTGAGTGCTCCTATCAAAGAACTATTGACTCTGGTACCTGCTAATGCAAATAAAAAAGCAGGAAAAAGATAGCCTAAAAAACCTGAAGCCAGAAAGTATCTGGTTTTCTCCTTAGGGTATTCTTTGCGTCGGCTAATGATCCAGGGCAAAAAGACTAACCCTGCCGACATGATTCTTAAAGCACCAATCTGCACAGGTGTAAAAGCAACCAATGCTTTTTTCATGATGATAAACGACGAACCCCACATGGTTGCCAATAAACAGAGAAGCAGCCAGGCAATAATCGTTTTATTTTGGGTGGTAGTGGTTGTTGATGTATTCACTTATAAGGTGGCATTAATTAATCTACACCTGCATATTCTACTTTAATTACCTGCTTCTCCAGCACAAAGCCCTCAAAAATAACAGGAATTTCGTTCAGAATATCCGTAATCTCGTTAATATCCAACGATTGCACCAAACGCATCCGATGCTCTTTGAAATTTGGTAAACCTTTGAAATAATTGCTGTAGTGACGGCGCATTTCGAGAATACCCAATCTCTCACCTTTCCATTTGATAGAAAAAGTAAGGTGCTTGCGTGCAGCTTCTACTCTTTGGTCTATACTTGGGGCAGGTAATTTCTCACCTGTGGCAAAATAATGTTTGATTTCGTTGAAAATCCAGGGATAACCGATAGCAGCACGGCCAATCATAATACCATCAATACCAAAACGATTACGATACTCCAAAGCTTTTTCAGGTGAATCAATATCACCATTACCAAAAATCGGGATTTTGATGCGTGGGTTTTCTTTGATTTTGGCAATCAAAGTCCAGTCAGCTTCGCCTTTATACATTTGTGCACGGGTACGGCCATGTACTGTCAAGGCCTGAATACCTACATCCTGTAAGCGCTCTGCTACTTCTTCCACATTCTTTGTTTCGTCGTTCCAGCCTAAGCGGGTTTTTACGGTTACTGGCAGGTGTGTAGCTTTTACTACGGCCGAGGTCATTTCTACCATTTTCGGGATATCCTGCAACAAAGCCGCTCCTGCTCCCCTGCACGCCACATTTTTTACCGGGCAACCATAATTGATGTCAATCAAATCAGGGTGTGCATTGGTAGCAATTTTGGCGCATTCGCCCATCGTTTCTACATCACTGCCAAATAACTGAATGCCTATCGGACGTTCATACTCAAAAATATCCAGTTTTTGCACGCTCTTGGCGGCATGACGAATCAAGCCCTCTGAAGAAATAAACTCTGTGTACATCAAATCCGCTCCGTTTTCTTTACAGACTAATCTGAACGGTGGATCGCTGACATCTTCCATCGGTGCTAGTAAAAGCGGAAATTCTCCTAATGATATATTACCTATTTTAACCAAAATCTAAAATTGAATTAGTGAATTCACAAATAAGTGAATAATTTTACTGCAAATTTACCGAATTTTAAGCAGAAACTGCTATACTAAATTTAAACAGTAAATATGAAAAATAATTCCCCTATGTACCTAAGCGGTAAGGAAAATCCTGCAGCCTCTTCTGTTCTGATTATTCTGGGCCTTTTTTTAGTAAATTTTCTATTTTTAGGTAGTCTGATTCAGATTATAGTCATGTTGGCCTCGGGAGTTACTTTGCAGGGAATGCTAGAAAGCGGTGGAGACTTCACAAAAATGCCAAACGGATGGTTGAGCATGATTGTGGGTCAAGGCTTAGGTTCATTTGTAGGGTTTATTGGCACCGCCTGGTTATACTGGCGAATTATTGAAAAAAAGCAATGGAGCGATTTAAACTTTAAGCCTTTTCCGAAAGCCAGAGTATTTTTCATGATTATTCTGATTCAGGTGGTTTTTATGGGCTTTAATGGCTGGTTGCAGGAGATTAATGAAAATATTGTTTTCCCTGAATCAATGAAAGGTTTAGAAATATGGTTGAAAGGTATGGAAGATCAACTAGCCAAAGCCACCAAGTTTTTTACCACTTTTACCTCTTTCTGGCAGTTTCTTCTGGCCTTTCTGGTAATAGCAGTGATAGCAGGTATTGGTGAAGAACTGGTTTTCAGAGGTTTATTGATGCGTAAACTGTTTTTAGGTATCAAAAATATTCATGTGGCTATCTGGTTGGCAGGGTTCATTTTTGCTGTCATCCACTTCCAGTTTTATGGTATTTTGCCGCGCATGATGCTGGGTGTTTTATTTGGCTATTTATATTATTGGACGGGCAATATCTGGGTACCTATTCTGGCACATATTTTCAATAATGGTCTGGCTATCATTATTATGTATCTGTATAATCTGAAAATAGTAAAAACTGACCTCGAAAGCATAGATCATATGCCTATGCCTATCGTTCTTTTTTCGTTGGTAGCAACTATCGGCTTACTATTTTTGTTCAGAAATTATATGGAATCACAATCTATTGAATCGCAATCATAACGATATGGAAAATTCAAATAAAAATCCCCCTTGGTATAGAAGGATTGACAAAAATAAAATTATAGCCTGGTTTAAACGACTTGGCTGGGCTGGTTTTTTCTTTTTTCTTATCAAGGGCTTAGTTTTATATGTACTTCTTCCTTATCTGATAGCTAAAGGTTTTTTGAGTAAATAAGCGTTTCTGATAATCTTCAAAATCATCGATGAATTATTATTTTGCCTATGGCCTGAGCATAGCAACTGACATTCATTTCCCCGAATTATTTGTTATTTCTCTTACTACTACTCCTGATGTAACTGTTTGTATAGGAAAAATTCCTGTACCCATTTCAGAAAAAGCAACAGAAGAACAACCCAATATTTTCATTACCCCTACCGAATATTTACTGCACATAGACAATATTGCTTCGTACTATGCTGCCAACGGCAACGAAGTAATCATTGAGCCTTTACCCGATGCCGACGAAAAAAGTGTAAGGCTTTTTTTCCTCTCTAATACTATGGCGGCCATCTTATACCAGAGAGGGTTTATTCCGATGCATACCTCGGCAATTTATGACGAAGATGGCATTGTTTTATTCATGGGAGATTCGGGTGCAGGTAAATCAACTACCATTGCAACCTTACAAGCCAAAGGATACCGTATTTTTTCGGATGATATATGTGTACCCGTGCAGGAAGACGGCATTTTAAAAGCCTTTGCGGCTTACCCGATGATGAAACTTTGGAAAGATGCTTTCGAAAAAGTAGGTATTGATTCGTATAAGGAAGAAAACAGAATCAGGCCCGAGATAGAAAAGTATAACAGGTCTTTTTATGAGTCTTTTGATATTCAGGCGCACCCTATCAAACAGATTTTCATTCTAGAAAAAGACCCAACCCTTGATAAAAACGAGATTCGAACTCAATCTATACAAGGTATTGAAGCCTTCAAGCATATCCAATATTATGCTTATCGCCTACCCTTTGCAGAGGCTATGGACAGAAAAAAGGATTACTTTGCCATAATAAGTGCGCTATCAAATCAGATTCCGGTTAGATTAATCAGTCGCCCTGATGATAATAGTACTTTCAATGATTTAACTGGTTTCATTGAGTCTACTCTGGGTAAAACCACTGTTAAAACCAGCTAATGGCAACTATTAGCTAAAGAACGAATGTACCTGATATTGACTAAAATCACAGTGCCCAGTTATGACATGGCTCTGACTTATTAACCATGCATGCCCTTCGAAATGATTATTTTCTCCTTTCTTAAATCCGATATACAATACACTGTTAATGGCTCTTTTGTGCAATAGAATTTTGGCCGTTAAAGCCTGTGTATAGCATTCTGTAGGCCAAGGTGTATATTTATCGCAAAGTTTTAGGGCTTTTTGTGTTTCTACCAGATAGATATCCTTTTCAGAAGGAATCTGAGTCTCAGACACTTGCAGATTACGATTACCCAACCATCGGGAAACCTTATTGAAAGGCATAAACAACAATGAGAATTTTACAATAGCCGAAGTGCACACTGCCTCGGCAAAAAGTCTTTTCCGCAAAGCAGGCATTTTTATAAAACTATCCGCTTTGTTAAGCAGTTTTTTCAATACAAGGCATTGTTTAGTTTTCTACCAACTGAATCATTTTTTCGCCAATCATTTTATTCAGATATGGCAGAGTTTCATCTATGCATTGTTTTTCGGCTACCTCATAAATCTCCATCAGTTCTTTTACCAATTCCTCAAAACTCTTCTGTTCTTCTAACAAATTCCAGATTTCAGTACCTACACTGTTTAGTCCTATAAAATCTCCACTGGCTGTATTCATCATAACTGCTTCTTCTCCCAGACTATTTACGATAAACTGCTCCTCATTCCGCTTCAACTGCGATGTCAAACTAATCATTCTATAAATATTAAATATCAACTAAATAATTTTGGCTACAATTTTGATACTACATTTCCATTAATCAGTGCAATATGATAATTTTTTAGCATTCAAGTATCGAAATACAAATTAAAAATTTCAAGCACTATTGTTTCTTACGATAGAAATCTGTAAGATTATACGCTGAAATATTTCACCTTACACTCTCAATTTTTATTATTTTGAAAACTGCTAATTTAGCTCCAAAACCTAAGTCCAATGCCAAAAAAAAGGATTGGCAAACTCCTAAATTTGAGCAAATTGATGTAAAATCAAACCATGATTCTAAGCTATTTCCTGGCATGAATCTTCTTGACCCTCATAGTATAGGTTAATTTTAAAGTTGTTTTATTCAAAATCTTTTTTAACCTTTCAATTTTACTATCGTGAAAACCATTCGCTTTCCGCAAAAACCCAATTGTTCAAAAAAGACCTGGATTACACCAATATTAGAGCGTATTGATGTAAAGTCAAAAACAGACGCTAGACTATTATCCGGCTTTAATCTTCTTGACCCTCATGGAATAATGTCGTGAGTTTAATTTATTTTTTTATCCACTTTATTAGTTTAGGAAATATGTATTCTTCAAAGAAAAAAAATGCCACACCAAAAAAGGTCTGGGCGATACCATCTTTAGAAGTTATTGAAGTTAAATCAAAGACTAGTTCTAAGATATTACCTGGAATTAATCTGCTTGACCCTCATGCAAGTTAATTAGGTAAGTTTTGAAAACTGAGATTCCTATTGCCATTTGTCAGGATTAACCATCCAGCAAGTGGCAATACTGACAATTAAAGCCCTAATTTAAAAAATATCCTTTTTATCTACTTTACTTAAAAATGCTTTCCGTTGAACTCCAGTTTTTGATAGAGTGTTGCAAAATAAGCCTCTTACAAGCACCTGTTACTAAGCTTCTAGACATTATTGAAAACCATAAAGTTAACTGGGAGAAGCTGTATAAAATGCTTGCCTATCATAGCATCAGACCAACGGTATATTCGGCGCTAAAAGGAATTACATCAGAAAAAATCAATGCTGACTTCTTTAGCCTCCTAAATCAGGAAGTAAAAATAAAAAGTGCACATAGTTTATTTATGTCGGCTGAGCTGACCCGAATTCAGAAACTTTTTAGTGAGCATCAGATTCCCTTTATTCCTTATAAAGGGCTCACCTGGAGCAAGATTTTATACAAAAAATCTTTCAGAGAGGGGGCTGACATGGATTTTCTGATTGATAGAAATAAAGTTTTTGAGGCACTGCACCTATTGAAAAAAGATGGTTACGAGCTAGGACATTTATCAGAATATACTAAAAAATATACCCCCGAAGATTTACTGAAAGCATTAATTGAAACAGAACGGGTTGAAATGCCTTTGGTTAAAGAAAATGCCTTTAAGTATATATTTAAATTTGACTTCCACTGGGAATTAGTGATGAAACCCTTCAGCTACGGCTTCGCTACCAGCGAGTTATTTACTGATAAATTTGATGAACAGGAAAGGATGCTGCTAATCATTATTTTACATAATGGTAAAAAAGAAGCGTGGACAAAACTGAAATATATTTCAGACTTACTATGTTTCGTTGATCAGTATGGTCAGGATTTTAACTGGGATTTATTCCTTGAAAAACTTAACAACTATTCTATCGAAAAAAGCTTATTTAAGGGTTTGGCGCTGATCAATTTTTTCGTCCCTATAGCAGATCTCACTACTTTTAATAGAGCAATACCAGAATATGATGCATTAAATATTTCTTTCTGGGAAGAAGCCATTCCTTATGAAATAAGTAAAAAAGCGAGAATTAATTTTTTCAGATTAAAGTTTAGTTATCACAAAAACATAAAAGAATCTTACTATTGCATTACTAATTTTATGAGATACCTGTCTTATCCCAACCCTAGTGGAAACAGATTGATTGTGTTTCCTGCATCGTATAAATTATTAAATCTGTCAAGCTCACTCTTGAGTTACCTTTATTTCAATACGTTTAATAGAAAAAATTAATCCATATATCCTCATTATTTGCCGTTAGTTGATTAAATGCTACTAATCAGCCTTTTTTATTTTTTTTATCCTCAGAAGAATTTTATTTTCGTTAGTCCAAATCCGCTCTCATAGTTAATCATTCAATCGCAGATTCATGATAAAATTTTTCTTTTTAGCATTTGAGAGTTTCCGGTTTGCCTGGCAGGCGCTCAGGTCTAATTTATTCCGTACAATGCTCTCTTTAATGGGTGTAACGGTAGGTATTTTCTCTATTATAGGCGTGCTCACCATGGTAGATTCGCTAGAAGCCAACATTAAAAATAGCCTTAATTCTATTGGTACAAATGTAATTTATGTACAAAAATGGCCCTGGTTATTTACTAATGGCGATTACCCGTGGTGGAAATACTTTATGCGTCCGGAGCCTAAATATAATGAATTTAAGTATCTGCGAGAAAATCTGGAACATGCGCAGGCAGGTGCCATGATGGATTTTGCTGGGGATGTAACCTGCCGTAAAGGTAGTAATAGTATCAATGCTTTGTGTCAGGGCATTACCTATGAGTTTAATGAAATCACAGAAGTACCGATTGTTAATGGACGTTATTTTGCCTCTCAGGAAATAGAATCAGGGAAAAATGTAGCCGTATTAGGTGCTGAAATTGCTGATGCATTATTCCAGGATACTGATCCGATTGGAAAAACATTTAAAATGAAAGGGCAGAATATTACTGTGATTGGGGTGCAGGAAAGGAAAGGTAAACAGATTGCCGATTTTGGTGGAGAGCCAGACCAGAAAGTAATTATTCCGTTCTTATCTCATAAAAGAATCTTTTCTTCCGGCGAATTGACTGGCGATATTGTTTTTAAAGGTTATGAGGGAGATGAAGGGCTTTTTGAATTGGAGGGTGAAATAACAGGCTTATTACGTACCAAAAGAGGTTTACGACCTACTCAGGAAGATAGTTTTGCTCTGAACCGCCCTGAGGCGGCCGCAGCCATGCTGGGTCAGTTATTCAGTACATTACGTGTCAGTGGGTTTGTTATCGGTATTTTTGCTTTATTAATTGGTGGATTCGGTATTGCTAATATTATGTTCGTGACAGTAAAAGAACGCACCAATATTATTGGTATTCAGAAATCACTTGGTGCTAAAAACTACTTTATTCTATTTCAGTTCTTATTTGAGTCTATATTCCTTTGTGTTGTAGGTGGGCTTTTCGGACTCTTACTGGTATATATTTTAAGTTTCTTGCCTTTAGGCTCCTTAGATATTATTTTAAGCTACGGCAATATTATTCTGGGGATTGGTGTCTCTAGTACTATTGGTATACTTTTCGGTATTATACCTGCCTGGCAGGCTGCCCGTTTAGACCCTGTAATTGCCATCAGAAGTAAATAAATTCCAATTTTTCGATACTTTCTTACACGATTGAGTAATTTTGCCCTTTCAAAAATTGCTCAATCGTGTAATGGCTATTATTCTCAGTATCGAAACTTCTACTAAAGGATGTTCAACCGCTATCCATCAGGATGACCAATTGCTGGCCTTGAGCGAGTTATTCCATGAAAAATCTTCTTCCGGAATGCTCACTACTTTAATTCAGCATGTTGTAAAAGTTTCCGGTCTTGAATTTTCCAATCTTGATGCCATTGCAGTAGCCAAAGGCCCCGGCTCTTATACAGGCTTACGAATTGGCGTTTCTACCGCCAAAGGTCTATGTTTTACACTTGATAAACCTTTACTTGCTGTGAATACCCTACAAGCTTTAGCTTGGCAGATTCATAGTATAGTGCAATCAGTTAGTGGCAATGAAATGCTTTGCCCTATGCTTGATGCGCGCCGTATGGAAGTCTATTGTGCTTTATATAGGGCAGATACATTAGAGCAAGTCTCTCCTACTGAAGCGAAAATCATTGACGAAAATTCGTTTGCAGAGATATTAGAAACGCAGAAAATTATCTTCTTTGGCGATGGGGCAGCTAAGTGTAAGGATGTTTTAGGAAAATATACTAATGCGGTTTTCTTAGAGCAAACCATCAATCCATCAGCGAAGGGAATTGGTATTCTGGCCTACGAAGCTTATCGGAATAATCAATTTGAAAATGTAGCAGATTTTGAGCCTTACTATTTAAAGGAGTTTATGGCTACTACGCCCAAGAAGGTGTAAAAAACATAGGATCTGCGTGGCACCCGCGGCGGCGTCCGGCCTATACTCCGACTAGAAAGGGCGTGTCATGCTTAAGCACTCAGAGATGGATCTGCCGAGATTAATCAATAGAATACTAACTCCAAAAGTAAGCGTGCCACACCCATATTCTTTCGAGTAGAGGCGTGGCACGCTAGAAGAAAATCCTTGCTAAATATTTTATTTCCCTCCTTTCAGAATGGACTGATATTTTGGCATATCTTTAAATAACTTCAAGGCCTCCTGTACTTCTTTATCACGCTCGAATGAAACAAATTTCATGGCTTTCTGATAGTAGTAACGGCTTAGAATCTCTGCCTCCAGTTGTTCTTTAATATCTGCCTTATTTTTTATCAAATCCTGTTGTTTGCTTTGGCTGATTTTATCTCTCAATGATTTTAAATTCTCTTGCACTGCATCCAGGCTGTTTTCTTTCTTAGCCGAAGCTTCCAAGTTGTCCAGACTTTTTTCCATAGAGGTAGAATAAGTAAAGTCTCTGGTTTTTAACCAAGTCGTAAAGTCTTGATAGTCTGAGTCTTTCAAAGAGAATTTCTCTTGAGGTTTTTCGTTAGCATGCTCAAAATAATACTTAGTTGCATAGTCAAAAATTACATTTTTTGCCAATAAGTTTGCTGTGACCGAAGCCATAGCTGGCACTTCTGTTTTAATATCAGGGTCAATGCCGCCGCCATCATATACCGTACGACCATTTTTGGTTTTAAAAGCAGTTTTCAAAGAATCCGGCACTTTACCTACACTACCATCCGCGTTTCTGTGGCTATAATCCAAAGCCTGAATACAACGTCCACTCGGGATGTAGTATTTAGCAGTCGTGATTTTCATTTTGGTATTATAAGTCAAATCGCGAGTGGTTTGTACCAATCCTTTACCAAATGAACGTTGACCGATAATTACGGCACGGTCATAATCCTGCAAAGTACCACTCACAATTTCAGAAGCCGAAGCACTCATGCTATTTACCAGCACCACAATAGGAATTTCCGTATCCATCGGGTTTTCCATTGATGTAAACTTCTTATTCCAGTCAGCTACCTTACCTCTGGTTTCTACAATCAGTTGGTCTTTTGGTAAAAACACATTACAGATTTCAACCGACATATTTAATAAACCACCCGGATTGCCTCTCAAATCAAAAATAAGCTTTTTCATTCCTGCAGCCTTTAACTCGCTGAAAGCTGATTTTACTTCCTTGGCAGCAGTTGCGGTAAAGTCGTTTAGCTGAATGTATCCGACTTCATCGTTAACCATGCCTGAGTGAGGTACGTTCAATGTTTTCACAATATCACGGCCTACCACTAAATCGATTGGAGAGTTTTGTCCATAGCGTTTAATCTGCATTTTCACTGTAGTGCCGGTTTGTCCTTTCATCAAACGTCCCATATCTACGCCTTTACGAGAAACCACGTCTACACCATCTACTTTCAATATTTCATCACCAATCTTCATTCCGGCTTTATCGGCAGGCGAACCTTCGTAAATCATTACTACCAGGTGTTTGTTGTTCTGGTGCGACACTGTGGCCCCAATACCATTGTATTTGCCGGTAGCCATCGTCATATAGTCTTCAATATCATCTTCCGGATAGAAATTCGTATAGGGGTCGAGTTGTTTCAACATCGACTCAATACTCAATCTCATGGCCTTGTTCGGATTGATTTCGTCAACATAATAAGCGTTCAGTTCTTTAAACATCGTAGCGAAAATATCGAGGTTCTTAGCTATTTCAAAATAGCGGTCGTCGTATTTAAACGCCACAAAAGGAATGGCCAGAAAAATGAAAATAATGATGGAAAACTTACGGATACGTTTCATTTCTTTTCTATTTATTATAAAATTTTTATCAATCTAGGGCTCAAAAAAGCAACTATTACAAATTAACGCAAAAACTTATCCAAAAGGTATCTGATTGTGATAAAAGGTAAATTATTGCGTTGGCTTACCATAGTTTTTTGCCTCAAAACTCAACTTCTTTTTAGGCAAAGTTTGTCTTTTTACAATATAAAGATTATCAAAATCGGATTCTGGCAAATCTTTCGTCAAGGTATCTTTTTCATACAGGCCATTGACAATATGGCGAACCGTATTGCTATGCCCCACTACCAGTATATTTTTCCCTTCCAGTTTTTTCAAATCCTCAACAAATGGTTTCTGGTTTCTAGGGTCGTAGTTCTGAATACTTAAAGCCATAGCATCTGCCAGCGGTTTACCTGTGTGGGTTGTTCTTAAATATTTAGTGGTGTATACAGCCGAGATTTTCTTACCAGCCAATAGGTTTTTCAATGTTTCAGCCCTTTCTTTTCCTGCTGCACTTAACTCTGGGTCAGCAGACGTGGTATCGACCTTTTCGCCATGACGTACAATGTAATAGGTTGAAGAAACAGGGCGGCTACAAGCAGATAAAAATAGTAAACAAAGCAATAAGTAAAGATAGTTTTTCATAAAATAATCAGGTGATTCGATTGGTGAAAAATAGGGATATTTTTAAGGGAAATAATGTTTTAAAATATATGGTTTTTACTGATAATCATTAGTTGAGAAATTTCGATTTGTAGATAAAAAACCGTAACTTTACAACTAATTTATATTAATTAATGGTGAATATCAAATATCCTTTTTCAGGCACGATTAAACCATTGACAGTCAAGAGTTTACATAAAAACAAATTATGACAGAAAATCAAGAAATTAAAGAGCCACAAAACTCAAAAGCGAATTACGGAGCGGATAACATCCAGGTGTTAGAAGGATTAGAGGCAGTAAGAAAACGCCCGGCCATGTATATCGGTGATATTGGGGTAAAAGGTCTCCACCACTTAATCTGGGAAGTTGTAGATAATTCGATAGATGAAGCACTTGCAGGACATTGTGATACGATACAGGTAACTATTAACGAAGATAATTCAGTAACAGTAAAAGATAATGGTCGTGGGATTCCGACTGGTATCAATACAAAAGAGCAAAAATCTGCCTTGGAGATTGTAATGACCGTATTACACGCCGGTGGTAAATTTGATAAAGATACATATAAGGTTTCCGGAGGTCTGCACGGTGTGGGAGTATCCTGCGTAAATGCACTTTCAACCCACTTAAGAGTAGAAGTACACCGTGAGGGTAAAATATTTGAACAAGAGTATAATATCGGTAAACCACTCTATTCGGTTCGTGAAATCGGTAATGCTGAAGATACCGGTACCTTTGTTACTTTTAAACCGGATGGCAGCATATTTACGACTACTGAATATAAGTACGAAACAGTAGCTAACCGTCTGCGTGAATTATCATTCCTGAACAAAGGAATTACGATTATTCTTACTGATTTAAGAGACATAGACGAAGCGGGCAATGCGAAGTCAGATACTTTCTTCTCAGAAGGTGGGCTTGCTGAATTTGTTTCTTATATCGATTCGGGCCGTGAAAGATTGATTCCTGAGCCAATGTTTATGGAAGGAAACAAAGATGGGATTCCTGTTGATGTGGCCATGTTGTATAATACCAGCTACAGCGAAAATGTATCATCTTTTGTGAATAATATCAATACCCACGAAGGTGGTACGCACGTATCAGGTTTCCGTATGGCTTTGACACGTACCTTGAAAGGTTATGCTGAAAAGTCGGGGATATTGGCGAAAGAAAAAATTGAAATCAGTGGTGATGACTTCCGTGAGGGATTAACAGCCGTTATTTCAGTAAAAGTAGCTGAACCTCAGTTTGAAGGACAAACCAAAACCAAATTAGGCAATAGCGAAGTAACCTCTGCCGTAAGTGCATGTGTGGCCGAAATGCTTGAAAATTATCTGGAAGAACACCCTAAAGAAGCACGTATCATTGTAGATAAGGTTGTATTAGCAGCTAAGGCACGTATTGCGGCACGTAAAGCGCGTGAGATGGTACAACGTAAAAATGTATTGGTTGGTACTGGTTTGCCTGGTAAGCTGGCTGACTGCTCAGAATCTGACCCATCGGTTTGCGAAGTGTATCTGGTGGAGGGTGATAGTGCAGGTGGTAGTGCCAAACAAGGCAGAAACCGTGCATTTCAGGCGATTCTGCCTTTGAGAGGTAAAATTCTGAACGTTGAAAAAGCACAGGAGTATCGTATCTACGAAAATGAAGAGATAAAGAATATCTTTACTGCTCTAGGGGTACAGATTGGTAAAGATGGTGACGAAAGAGCTTTGAATACCGATAAGCTACGTTATCATAAAATCATTATCATGACCGATGCAGATATTGATGGCAGTCACATTCGTACGCTGATTCTGACTTTCTTCTATCGTTATATGCGTGAGTTGATTGAGAATGGCTATATCTACATTGCCCAACCGCCATTATACTTAGTGAAGAAAGGTAAAGAAGAGGTATACTGCTGGACAGAAGAACAACGTGAACGTGAAGTAAAACGTTTAGCAGGTGGAGGTCGTGAAGATAGTGTCGGAATTCAACGTTATAAAGGTTTAGGAGAGATGAATCCTGAGCAGCTATGGGAAACTACCATGCGCCCTGATAAACGCACGCTAAAACAAGTTTCTATCGAATCAGCAGCAGAAGCAGACCACTTGTTCTCGATGCTGATGGGCGATGAAGTAGCCCCACGCCGCGATTTTATCGAAAGAAATGCAAAGTATGCAAGAGTTGATATTTAAGAATTTAGTGAATGAGTGATTGAGCGAATTAGTGATTAAATTAATTCACAATTATTGAGGAAAATAATATTTGAGATTTTATTTTTAATCACTCAATCACACATTCACTAAATCACTCAATAAAAAAGCAGTTATCGGGTAATTCTGATAACTGCTTTTTTATTGGATATTTCAGCCGATTTTCAAGCCAGTCTCCCCATAATTTAATCATTTTCTGCCAGTATTACATTCTGCCTTTATGAGCGTTGATGCTTGCTATACTTTTGTAGCATAAACACAAACAAAACAAAAACAACGCCATGAAAAAACAAATCTTATTACTCGCTATTGTATTTGTATCTCTTTTATCTGCTTGCAGCAAAAAAGGTGATGATGTTAACCCGGACGGACAATCTCCTGATGGACAAAATACCGCCAAAGCAGGATTCTATTGTAAAGTAGATGGGAAAGATTTCGCTCCTGATTTTGCCTATGCTACCTCAGTCATTACTGGTACTTATGGTATCTATGGTCTTTATAGTTCTACTTCCAACATTATCCATATTGAAGTTCCATTAAATGTAGGCAAAGGAACCCATAAAATTGATGATACTACTATCAAGGCCTATATGACGCTTGGCAAAACATCTGACCTTGAATATAGCACTATTCATGGCGGAACAGGGACTTTAGTGATCACGGAAAAAGATGCCAAAGGTGTGAAAGGTACATTTTCTTTCACTATCAAAAATAGTAAAGGCACTCAACTGCCTGTAAGCGCAGGGACATTTAATGTATTATTTAAATAACATTAACAAACATAACGACAAAGGGCAGGAGATTCCTGCCCTTTGTCGTTTTAAGATATTTCATAAATCTTTAAATCTCCTCTACCCCATTGGTAATAGCCACTCTATAAGACTCTAATTTCTGCCCGAATTGTGATTCGTAAGCTTTGCCCATTTCAACAAGAAAATCGTCTACAGCTTCTTTTTTTACCAGATTAATGGTACAGCCCCCAAAGCCGCCTCCCATCATTCTTGAACCCGCTACGGCTTCGTTATCTCTGGTTTGTTCAACCAGAAAGTCTAGTTCCTCGCAGCTTACTTCGTATAATTCACTTAATCCGTCATGAGTTTCGTACATTTTTTCTCCGAAGGCAACGAAATCATCGTTCAATAAGTCTTTACAGGCTAGTTCTACCCGATTGATTTCTTCAACCACATATCTACAACGGTTATACACTATCTGAGGTAATTTATCTGCGTGGCTGCGTAGCATATGCATCGTAACATCTCTCAGGCTATCTACCTGCGGATAAGGCCCCTGCAAAATGCTGATCCCCTCTTCACATTCTGCTCTGCGCTTGTTGTATTCAGAATCTCCTAAATTATGCTTTACCCCTGAATTACATAAGATAATCGCATATGCTGAAGTATTGAACGGGAAATATTCGTAGCTCAAATCACGGCAATCGAGCTTAATAACGGCTTTATCTTTCCCATGAATAGAAGCAAACATATCCATAATGCCACATTTTACACCAGCAAAATTATGTTCAGCCTGTTGCGCAGTCAAAGCTAAATCAATGCTCGATAGCTCAAATCCATACAGTTGATTGAGGGCAAAACCAATACCACTTTCTACTGCTGCGGAAGATGACAAACCTGCGCCTAAGGGTACATCTCCTCCGAAAACCACATTAAAACCCTGTGTTAGTTTATCATTGTTCTTGGTGATTTCGGCTACCATACCAATCAGGAAATTAGCCCAGCCTTTATCTGATTTCGTAAGATTGTCTAACGAGAACTCATAGGCGTCATCTAAATCATAGGCAAAGAGTTTAATAGTTCTATCGTCTCTTTTTGAAACGGCAAAATAGATTGCTTTATCGATGGCTGCTGGTAGTACAAAGCCATCGTTATAATCGGTATGCTCACCAATCAGGTTGATGCGCCCGGGGGCACGAACAATGATTTCAGGCGCTTGATTAAATAAGTCTGAGAACTTCTGCTTGATATTTTCTGAATACATCTACTATTTTGTTTCTTCTTCTATTGGTGTTTCTGTCGCCTCTGGTGTTGTTTGCTCTGAGTCAGCCTCTTCTTTCTCTTTCAACGGGAACAAATTTATATCTTCCATTTCATTTTCTTCAATTTCGAAGAACATTTTATGAATATCAATCGGTTGGTCGTCAGGATTTAACGAACAAACTACTCTGATGTAGGAGCCATCTTCCTGCAATTCATAAGCATTTACATTGTCGCGCAGGTTGTAATCCAGAATATGAATGGCGTGCTTTTTCACTTCTGTATCTACCAGTTCAAACAAAGACTCAATGCGTTTATCAAAACTGCGTACCATAATATCGGCACTGCCCCCATACAGTTTTGGCTCATTATTATTATGAAAATAGAAGATACGTGCATGCTCCAGGAACAAACCTACAATAGAGCGCACTGTAATATTTTCACTCAGATTCTGACGCCCCGGGCGCAGACAGCAAATACCTCTGATAATCAGTTTTATTTTTACGCCTGCCTGAGATGCTTTGTACAATTCATCAATTACGTAGCGGTCTTCCAACGAGTTTAATTTGATACAGATACCACTTGGCAATCCATTCTGCGCATTAGCAGCTTCATTTCTGATTAATTCTATCAGGCGTTTTCTCATATCTCTTGGAGAGGTGATGAGGTATTGATAGTTGGCAGGTTGCGAGTGCCCGGTAATAACATTGAAAAACTCAGAAATATCTTTGGTATAAATCGGGTTGGTAGTCAATAGGCCAATATCGGTATATAACCTGGCTGTATCTTCGTTATAATTACCACTGGCTAAGTGGGCATATTGTATTACTCTATTACCCTCTTTACGAACAATCAGCATCAGTTTGGTATGGGTTTTATACCAGCCAATACCATAAATTACAAAACAGCCCGCACGCTGCAAGCGCTCTGCTTCTCTGATATTGTTTTCTTCGTCGAAACGGGCTTTTATCTCAAATAATACTGATACATGTTTGCCATTTTCAGCCGCTTTCAGCAAAGCCTGTGTGACACGAGAGCGTTTGGCTAACCTATAAATCGTTAGTTTAATCGCCAATACATCAGGATCTTCAGCTGCTTTTTCCAGCAATTGAAGAACAGGCTCAAAATTGTTATAGGGATGGTGAAGCAATAAGTCTTTTTCACGAACTACTTCAAAAATATCTGTATTCTTCTCTTTTAACCTCGGCGGTTGAACCGGAGGGTGAACAGGCTCCAACTCTTCCTGAAATTCCGGATGGCGGATAATCTGCCAAAGACAAGTATAATCAATCAGACACTCATCAGTAAAAATATTGTATTTGTCTATCTCCCAACGTTTTTGCAGAATAGTTATCATCCATTCGTTAGCATCGGGTTCAATCTCCATAAAGACTACCCTACCCAATCGACGGCTCTTAATTTTCTGCTTGATTTCATCTACAAAATCAGCTTCAATATCATCTGATTCCTCCAAAGTAAAATCACCGTTTCTGACAATTCTGAAAAGGTTTACGGCTTGAATCTCTACATTCCGGTAGAGTTTCTTTATTTCGTGTCTTACTATCTCCTCAATCGGCAAAAATAATACTTCATCGCCTCTTTCAATCGTGAAGAATCGTGGCAAGTTGCCGGGTATCTGTACAAATGAGATTTTCTTCGTATCACTATCATCTGACAAAAGCGTTGAGCGGTTTGTATCAGTAACCACACCAAAAATGAGCGTTTTGGCAATTAATACCGGAAAGGCATGGGTATGGTCGAAGAGCATAGGTGTAAGCATCGGATAAATTGTGTAATCAAAATAATTTATCGCTTCTGCTAATTCGCTCTCGCTGAGGTCGCTGATTTTAACAACCTGAAATTTATAGTCTTTAAAAAGTGGCGTTAATTCTTCATTAAAAACTCGATCCTGCTCCTGGCAAAATTGTCGTACAGCTAATAAAAGAGCTTTGCGGAAAGGGATTTCACGCAACCCTGAATAATCTATACGTTCTTTGTTATAATCAAGATAATTATATAAGCTACCTAAGCGAACGGTAAAGAATTCGTCGAGGTTAGAAGAGGTAATGGCCAGGAACTTTAAACGCTCAAAAAGATTGAGGTTCTTTTCGCAAGCCTGGTCTAATACACGCTCATTAAATTTAAGCCAGCTCAAATCACGGCTGATATAATTTGATTGCTCTATGCTATCTGCATAACGACTTATTTTTGATTCAGGAACGGCAGTACTTTTTTCTTCGCTTTTAGAGGGGGTCACCAAACCATTCAAAAATGAAAAAAGGCTACCTTTCGAGCCTTTTTCATTAGATATATTTTTATTCTTTTCTTCCATTGCTCGATAACAAAATGTGTTTGGCGAAGTACGGCATTTATGCTAAAAAATTCAAGTAATTAACAATAATTTAATAGATAAGTGCAATTTTCAGCACTATTTTATTGGTTTTCATCACCAAAGTATTATATCTGTTTAAACGACAATTTTGAATAGATTGTTAGATGGAAATATAGATTTTATTAAAGCAGAAACCCCTTGAACCTAATTAAGTGCAAGGGGTTTAAATATGTCAATTACTGATAATCTGCTATTGATTATACCCCCAACAAGATTCTGGCCGGGTCTTCTAATAGTTGTTTTACTCTTACTAAAAAACTTACCGAATCTTTACCATCAATCGTACGATGATCATAGCTTAGGGCTACATACATGATTGGGCGGATAACGATTTCACCATTGACAACCACTGGTCTCTCCACAATATTATGCATACCTAAGATAGCCGATTGCGGTGCGTTGATGATTGGAGTTGATAACATTGAGCCGAAAATACCACCATTGGTAATAGTGAAAGTTCCTCCGGTCATTTCTTCAATAGTCAGTTTATTATCTCTTGCTTTTCCTGCCAGACGAACTACTTCTGATTCGATACCTGCAAAGCTTAGTTTCTCGGCATTTCTGATAACCGGAACTACCAGACCGCGAGGAGCAGAAACGGCAATAGCTATATCTGCATAATCGTTATATACGATTTCATCGCCATCGATATAAGCATTTACTACAGGGAAATCTTTTAGTGCAATAGCGCAAGCCTTGGTAAAGAATGACATAAAGCCTAGGCCTACACCATGTGTTTCTTTGAATTTATCTTTATACTTGGCTCTCAAATCCATGATTGGCTTCATATCCACCTCATTGAAAGTCGTCAGCATCGCTGTTTCTTGTTTTACAGCTACCAGACGTCTGGCAATGGTTTTGCGAAGAGAAGTCATTTTTTCTCTGCGAGAAATTCTGCCTTCAACACCAGAAGCAACAGGTGTACTTGCCGGAGCTTTAGGCTCTGTCGCAGGCGTTGGCTGTGGTGTGCTTGGTGCTGTTGGTTGCGCAGGAGTCGGCGTAGCTTTCAAGGCATCTTCTTTCATGATACGGCCGCCTACACCTGTACCTTGTACAGTTGCCGGGTCTATACCTTTTTCTGCCAATACTTTCGCCGCTACTGGAGACGGGTGTCCTGCAGCATAGTTATTACCTGATGCCGGAGTAGCTGGTTTTTCTTCTTGTGCTGCCGGTTGAGTGGCTGCCGGAGCAGTGTTTACTGCACCGCCTATGGCTATTTTTGCTACTACACCACCAATAGGTATAACCTGGCCTGCCTGTGCTACAATCGTAATCACACCATTTTCAGGTGATGGTAGTTCAAAGGTTGCTTTATCTGATTCCAGTTCACAAATTACCTCATCCATTTTCACGCTATCACCGTCTTTTTTAGACCATGAAGCAATGGTTACTTCTGAAATTGACTCGCCTACTGCCGGAACAACCACATCAATGGTTTTACCCTCAGCAGGTGCTGCCGGAGTAGTTGCAACAGGTGCAGGTGTTGGTTCAGCAGCCGGAGCTTTTGGCTCTTCTTTCGGAGCCGGGGTTGGTTCCGGAGCAGGAGTTGATGCTTGTGGTTTATCGTTTGTGGTTTCAATTTTACAAATCAAAGCGCCAATAGGTAGTGTTGTACCTTCAGCTGCTACAATTCTTAAAATACCGTCGGCTTCTGCGGGCAGTTCGAAGGTGGCTTTATCGGACTCCAGTTCACAGATTACTTCGTCCATTTTTACAGTGTCACCATCTTTTTTTATCCAGGATGCGATCGTTACCTCGCTTACTGATTCGCCCACCGAAGGGACTTTCATTTCTATTGCCATAACTTGTTTTTATTGCTAAGTTATTGATATCGATATATTTATTAATTCTCTATTGGTTTACTGCTAGCTGACTTATTTTTTCTCAAAAGCCTTCTCTACAATATCCGCCTGCTCTTTAGCATGTATTTTTGTATAACCTGTAGCCGGAGATGCACTCGATTTACGGGCAATTACATTACCGACACCGATTTGCGGAAACTCTCTCAACACAAACGACCAGTAACCCATGTTTTCAGGTTCTTCCTGTACCCATATTACTTCTGGCTTTTTGTATTTAGCCAGATGCGCTTCTACTTGTTTAACCGGGAATGGGTGTAATTGTTCAACACGAATAATGGCAACATCAGTACGTTTGTCTTTCTGTTGCTTATCCAGCAAATCGTAATAGACTTTTCCGCTACACAATAGCACGCGTTTTACCTTTTTAGGATCAGCGTATTCGTCACCAATGGTTTCCTGAAAGCGTGTGCCTTCTGCAAAATCTTCTATTTTTGAAACCGCCAATGGGTGTCTTAACATTGATTTTGGCGACATATGGATACATGGCTTACGGAATGGCAATGCTACCTGACGGCGTAACATGTGGAATATATTGGCAGGTGTTGTACACGCACAAACATACATATTGTACTCAGCCGCTAATTGCAGGAAGCGTTCAGGACGTGCATTAGAGTGTTCAGGGCCTTGGCCTTCATATCCATGAGGTAATAGTAGAACCAGGCCGTTCATGCTGTTCCATTTAGACTCAGAAGCCGCAATGAACTGATCAATCATGATTTGTGCACCATTCGCAAAATCACCGAATTGTGCTTCCCAGATTACCAGAGCATTTGGGTTAGCCATTGAATAACCATATTCAAAGCCCATTACGCCATATTCGGCCAGTAATGAGTTGTATATCTCGAATTTACCTTGTTTTTCGTCTACATGCGCCAGATTGGTATACAACTGGTTGGTATCTGCATCGTGCAATACGGCATGGCGGTGAGTAAATGTACCACGTTGCACGTCTTGTCCGGTAATACGAACTACTTTGCCCTCATCCAGGATAGCGCCATAAGCCAGTAATTCACCCACAGACCAGTTAAAAGGTTTTTCCTGTGCAAAAATGGCACGTCTTTCTTCCAGTACTTTTTCAATCTGTTTCAAAGGTTTAAAACCTTGAGGTACTGTTGATAATGCTTTACCGATTTTCTCAATTTCAGTAACAGGAATACCTGTTACAGGTGATTGGTCGAAATCGCCTGGTACTGAACGACGCAATTTTTCCCACTCTTCTTCCAGTTTTGGTTTCTGATAAGGCAATTGTTTCTGTTTTACTTTTGCCAGTAAATCCTGCAATTCTCCTTCAAATTCTTTCTTCAATTCTTCTGAGAATTTCGCATCGGCATCTCCACGCTCCATCAATTCCTGTAGATATATCTCACGTGGATTCGAATGGCTATCAATCACCTTATACATGGTTGGCTGTGTCATACGTGGTTCGTCTGATTCGTTATGACCGTATTTACGATAACAAACCATGTTTACGAACACGTCACGATTGAACTCCTGACGGAACTCTGTAGCCAGTTTCATGGCATAAACCACTGCTTCAGGGTCATCACCATTCACATGGAAGATCGGAGCATCAATGATTTTAGCAATATCAGTACAATAGATAGACGAACGCGCATCTTCAAAATCGGTAGTAAAACCAACCTGATTGTTGATAACAAAATGAAGCGTACCACCTGTATAATAACCCGGCAGGTTAGACATCTGTGTTACCTCATATACAATCCCTTGACCGGCTACAGCTGCATCGCCATGAATAACGATTGGCAGAATTTTATCATAAATATCATCACGGTCATTAGGCTTTACAGCAGCCTTTTCGTAATGAGCATCGGCTCTGGCACGTGCATACCCTACTACTACCGGATTCACCGCTTCCAAGTGCGATGGGTTAGCCATCAGTTTCAGACTCACCCTTTTGCCTTCCGGTGTTTCTACCTGGCTCGAATAACCCATATGGTATTTCACGTCGCCGTCGGTATAAGCATCCAGTTGCACGTTTTCTTCAAACTCATTGAAAACCTGCTCATAAGGTTTTTGAAGAATATTGGTAAGGATGTTCAGACGACCGCGGTGAGCCATACCAATTACTACTTCTTCCACACCTAATTCAGCCCCACGGTTGATCGCTATATCTAAAGCCGGAATAGTTGATTCCCCACCTTCTAGCGAGAAGCGTTTTTTACCTAAGAATTTAGTATGCAGGAAGTTTTCGAAATTAACGGCTTCATTCAGTTTCTCAAAAATTCGCAATTTTTGTTCACGTGTTGGGTCGAAGTTCAGATATTCCTGCTCAATTTTCTTACGTAACCAGCTTTTGGCATGGCGGTCTCTGATATATAAATATTCAAAACCTATTTTGCCCAGGTATACTTTGGTTAACGCTTCACATATTTTACGCAAGGTTGCTGCTTCGCCAAAAAGCTCCACACCAGCCTCAAAAACTGTATCTAAGTCTGCATCCGAAAGGTTAAAGTCGCTCAGGTCAAGCATAGGCTTACGATCTTTTCTTGGCCCAATCGGATTGGTTTTTGATAGTAAGTGTCCACGAGAGCGATACCCTCTGATTAAGTGAACCACTTCCATTTCTTTGCGTGTGTGTTCAGCACTTGGAGAGGCAACAGAAGTTTTTGGAGTAGCTACTGCAGTTGAAGCAGTCGAAACTGTTCCGTTAGTGCCGTTTGTATGTCCGTTGTTATAGGTCTGGCTAAATTCAAAACCCCTGAAGAAATTCTGCCAGCTTTCATCAACTGACGCCGGGTCTTGTTTGTATTGTTGGTAAATAGCATCCAATGCGGCTACGTCTGCATTGGCGATGTACGAGTATTGGTCCATTGAAAATTTTAAAATTATTGATGCTCGTTTCGGGGAACGATAATATTTTGTCGTAAAACCTGAATAACCTGCTTTACTTAGTGATAATCAAAAAGTATTTTGCTTTGGCAAACCCCCATTTGCGAAAACGTTGCAAAGTTACAGTAAGGTATTTAATAAAATAACAATTTTTTCACTAAAATGATTATCTGTTGATTGAAAGAAAATAGATTAGTGAGGTTTGAGTGAAAATATATTCCCGTTTGTTCCACCACAGTTGAGGCTGATGGTTTTTGAGCCAGAATATTTGCTCCTCATTCAAAAAGGTTCCTACCGTATTGGTAACCTTTTCTTGCTCTGTTTTAATAGTTTTTACTCTGATATCCTCCAAAATTACCTATTGAAAACCATCGATATGCTCCTATTAAAAAAGGTTCCTACCATATTGGCAACCTTTTTCGGCTGCGTTTTAGTAGATGGCCCTTTTACAGACTTCTCATTCAAAAAGGTTCCCACCATATTGGTAACCTTTTTCGGCTCTGTTTTAGTGGTTGATACTTTTACAGACTCCTCATTCAAAAAGGTTCCCGCCATATTGGTAACCTTTTTTTGTTCCGGTTGACAGGATATTATATAGTCAGTCTTGCTTCTGTCAGCTATATTTATCTTCTTTCTCGCTGCGGTCATAAATTGTTATTATATAAATTATAATCAGAACTGGGTATCCCTGACTGTGCATCTCCTTAATTTCGGTCTTTAGTCCGGATCTTCAAAGTGTTTCGGGAAGTTTTGAATAGAATCATACTGTTAGGGCAAGGAATTTAGCGAGGACACCCAGTCGGCCGCCGCTGCGGTAATTGAGATTTTGTTCTGAAAAAAACAAAAATCCCTCTTCGCAGAGGGACTTAGGATTAATAGTATTTCATACGATTGTTGCTGTCGCCATCACGTATAAAATCATATCGTAGGTATAGCTGAAAAATACCTCTCTGCTGGAATGCTCCCTGCGACGATGAATTTGGATAGGCCATTGGTTTGAAGTCGTAAGACCCACCTAAACGGAAGCTCTCTCCCAATTGAAATTCAACCATCGGTACAATTTTATTTATTTTTGTTCCAAATGGCGCTTCAGAACGATATATGATACCAAAACCTGCCTTCTGTTTAAACCATGCCTTAGCTGTTATAAAAAAATTGGCCGAAGCTCCTTTATTGGTTTCTAAAGTACCACTCATATTCAACATGACATTTTCCATCTCTCCTAACGAAAAGCCAAGCATGGTATACAATGGTTTCTTGCTGTTGAATAAGCCATCGTTGATGAATAAGACGGGTTTGGACACACTCAGAAAGAACTGGTTGGTTGAAAACAAGCCACCTAATCCGGCATATGGGAACATCTGTTTAATGCCTTGCCCGGTCACGATAGTTGGCTGATAAATAAATCCGGCATCAGCGCCCAGAGCAACTGTAAATACATCACCGAATTTTTGTCGGTAAGCATACGATACTTTAGCGCCGGCATTGTTAAATCCGGCTATATTGCTGTTATAGGCTTGTAAGCCCAATCCGCCTCTTCCCTCCTGAATCGGGCCATCCATTGAAAAAAGCTGGTAAACCTGTTGCGGCCGAAGTGTCCCATTAAATTGGTTACCGAACATCCCGTTCAGACTAAAAGACTCACGTGCACCTGTCATGGCGGGATTCAGCGCCAGAAAGTTAAACTGAAATTGGTCTTCCAGTACAGTTTGTGCTTTAACCAGTGTGGTGATGGGTAAAAGTAATAGTAGCAGGTATTTTCTCATCATTCTTATCCTTATAATTTCTATTTGACAGCAACAAAAATAAAACCAATTATTAGAAATAGAAGTTAGATAGTGATGAAATTTCGCTTAAAAATGGAGCCGATGCCTGGGCGCCCATACGCGTTACCGAAAGCGATGCCGCTTTACAGGCCAGTTCAATAGCCGATTTCCAGTCTTTTTTGTGGGCCAGAGCCACTGCCAATGTTCCATTAAAAATATCTCCGGCTGCTGTGGTATCTACGGCGTCTACTTGCGGAGCATCAATAAAAAAGGATTGATATTCATTCCTGAAATAAGCACCTCTGGCACCTAAAGTGATGATAACATTTCTCACGCCTTTGTCTAATAAAATCTCTGCTGCCTCTTTGATAGAGTCATCATCTTTTACTTCTACACCTGTTAAAAGCTGCGCTTCTGTTTCGTTAGGCGTAATCAGATATAGGTTTGAATAGATTTCGTCAGGCAATGCTTGCGCAGGTGCAGGGTTCAGAATCACTTTGCTTTCTGATTTCAATCCATGGGTTGCTGCAAAAACTACGCTACTAATAGGAACTTCCAATTGCATTAATACCACTTCAGCATTTTCTATTTCTTTCGCAGCTTTCATAATATCGTCCTGAGAAAGTGTATCATTTGAGCCGGGTGCTACAACAATTTTGTTTTCTCCGTGTTCATTGACGATTATCAAAGCTGTGCCCGATGCTTTCTCATGATCTGTACTGATATAATAGGTATTGATTTTTTCTTTCTGAAAGCCCTCAATAGCTTGTTTGCCAAAAACATCGTTCCCTACTTTAGTAACCAATACCACATCACCCCCCATGCGTGCCGCTGCTACCGCCTGATTAGCACCTTTTCCTCCGGCAAACATAAAAAAGGTTCCTCCCAAAATAGTTTCACCGGGGTTCGGGAAACGATTGGTCTTCACCACCATATCGGTGTTTGAACTACCTATAACTACTATTTTTGACATAATAAATGTATAGTTTTGTGGATATTTTTAATTTTATCTTGCAGCAATTATCAAAGCTAACCCTATAATATAGAGTAGCAACATAGCATTTAAAATAGTAGACGTGCCTTTGGGTGCGTTCTTGAATTCTTTCCAGATATAAATGCCCCAGAGTGCAGCTACTACTGTTGCCCCCTGTCCTAAGCCATAAGAAATGGCAGTTCCGGCTTTGTCAGAAGCAATAATACTAAATGCCATACCCACACACCAGATGGCTCCGCCTAAAATTCCGGTCAGATGGTTTTTCAGACTCCCTCCGAAATAATCTCCATAGCTGACAGGTGAACCAACAAACGGACGCAACATCAGGAATGTATTAAACACAAAATTACTCAAAAAGATGCCAATCGAGAAAAAGAACACTGCGGTATAAGGGCTCAGTTTACCATCCTCCGGCACTAAAAAGTTTGGAAACATAGCCTGTGCTACATATTTGTAGAAATAGCCCATCAACACTCCTGCTACTACAGAAAGCGCTAAACCTTTAGAAGATACTCCCTGAGACTGCGAGGCAGTCCGGCGGTAAGCATAAGCATTTAACAAGATAGCCGCAGCTACTAAAGCTACCCCTAGAAAAATCATATAAGAGTTACCAACCGGATTATCCATATAATTCACAATCACACCAATCACTAAAGCCAAACCGATACCCACCGGAAAAGCCACCGCCATACCTGCAATAGAAATGGCTGCGCCCAAGAGAATATTAGCAATATTGAATACCACCCCACCCAGCATAGCCGAACCAATATTGGAGGAATCGGCCTGTTTAATGTCTTCCAGAAAACCTCTTCCCTCCTCTCCTACGCTTCCTAAAGTAAAAGCAAATAAAGTAGCTATTAGCACAATGCCTATGACATAATCCCAATAAAAAAGCTCAAATCGCCAGGTGGAAGCTGCCAGTTTCTGGGTATTAGCCCATGAGCCCCAGCACAGCATCGTAATGATGCAGAAGATAACCGCAAGCGGATAGGTTTCAATAATAAACATAGCTTTATAAGGTTAGAGGTATGAATCGAATAACATTATTTCTTCTTCGGCTGATGCATCATATAATCTTCAATAATGGTTGCCACTTCTGCCGCAGGCATTTTTTCCGTCAGGTAAATTATCTTCTCTCCCGGAATCAACACATTCGTCCCATCATCTTTAATCTCAAAATCCAGTTTTCTGGTCGAAAAATACGGTTCTATTCCTTTTACTGCCACCAATACTGCTGTCTGGTCCCAACTATTGCGGCCAATGGTATTTTTATCCTTGGTGAGTGCTACCTGATAAGCATCTTTTACAGGGCTATTCTGAATGCTTTCGTTATTAATTAAACGTATGCCCGTTCTTATCTTCTCTCCAATCTCAAAGCCACTCAGAAGCATGGGTGTGTTCCATTCGGTAAAGACCTTTTGTGATGCTTTGGTATCAATATGCACATTAAACTCATGTCCGCGATTTTCTTTGTTTAACCCTGCTGCCATTGAGACCAATAATTTCACTTTTTTCTTTATCAGGTCTTTCCCTGAAAGTTTCGAAAATTCATCCGGTTGAGAGGCTAATAAATCGGCCAGATTAGTAAAGAATCCTACTGTTATAATGGTTACCGATTGGTCGGGTTGTTTGGCTAAAATTTGTCTGTAAAGTTTGGTAGCCTCTATGGCATCAGCATTTGATTTCAGTTTATGCGGGTATTTCTCTACAATAAACTCCGCCCATTTCTGCGAGCAGTTCATATTAGGCTTCTCTTTTTTAGTAATACCTGTAGGAATATTCGGGCGACCGAAATAGGTATTTAATAAGCTGATAGTTGGCACTGTTGTTTCAAAGGCATTGCATGAGATAGTGGCCAGAATTTTAGCCTCTCCGGCATCAGCAAAAGCGTGGAGCAGCGCCATAGCGCCTACATCATCATAATCCGGGGCAATATCGGTATCAAAAATAACAGCGACAGGTTGTTTTTTCTGAGCAGAGACAGACAGGCTTAGCATACAAAGTATGATAACTAGAAACTTTGGCATTTGAATAGATGGTTATAGGCTGAATTATGTTTGTCAAAAATAGGAAATAAATGTTAATTGTTTGTATTTACACAAGAAGAAATACTTATTCTCATCGACAAAAAAATGGCTTTGTTTTATATTTCTCTCTAACTTGCCAAAAACTATAAAAACCCAATCTATGAAACCTACTTTAATCCTTCTGCTTTGCTTTGTAGCTACTCTCACAAAAGCGCAACAGGCAGAAGTATGGCTTACCAATGCCGATAAATCGGCTTTATTTCAGAAACAAAACGAAATAGTAATATTCGGCAATGAAAAGACCGATGGCCCAACCATTTTTGTAGACGATACCAAACGCTTCCAGAGCATGGATGGATTTGGCTTTACGCTTACAGGCGGTAGCGCCACTTTGATTAATCAGTTAAAGACTGATGAAAAGGCTGCCTTGCTGAAAGAACTCTTTGCTACAGACCAGAACAATATCGGCATCAGTTATTTGAGAGTCAGCATTGGCGCATCTGATCTGAGCGACCATGTTTTTACTTATAACGACCTCACTAATGGTGAAACTGACCCTAATATACAGAAATTCAGCCTAGCAGAAGAGCAAAAAGACCTGATACCTGTATTGAAACAAATCCTGAAAATCAATCCTAGTATCAAAATCTTAGGCTCACCATGGACACCTCCGGTTTGGATGAAAACCAACGGCAATTCTAAGGGTGGAAGCCTGAAACCTGAGTATTACCAGGCTTATGCCAAATATCTGGTAAAGTACATTCAAAGCATGCAAAAAGAAGGTATCAGGATTGATGCCATTACAATTCAAAACGAACCTTTGCATCCGGGCAATAACCCAAGTCTTTTGATGTTGCCAAGCGAACAAGCGGCATTTATCAGGAAAAGTTTGGGTCCTGCATTCAAAGCAGCAGCCATCAAAACCAAAATTATCCTTTACGACCATAATGCCGACCGCCCCGATTACCCAATCAGTGTATTGAATGACCCGGAAGCGCGTAAGTATATAGATGGTTCGGCCTTTCATCTATATGGCGGTACGGTTGAAGCTCTGACAGATGTACATGAAGCACATCCTGATAAAAATCTGTACTTTACAGAGCAATGGATTGGTGCACCGGGCAATTTTGCAGGAGATTTAAAATGGCATGTAAAAAATCTGATTATCGGCGCCCCAAGAAACTGGAGCAAAAATGTACTGGAATGGAATCTGGCCGCCGACCCTAAACAAAATCCTCATACCGATGGTGGTTGTACTGAGTGTTTAGGAGCCATTACTATCGGTAATTCAATAGTCAGAAATCCGGCTTATTATATTGTGGCGCATGCGTCTAAATTTGCCCGTCCGGGTTCAGTACGTATTTCATCCAATATCACAATGGGACTGGCTAATGTGGCTTTTAAAACACCCACAGGCAAAACTGTTTTGATTGTGCTGAATGAATCTGACAAACCTCAGGCATTTGCAATTTCGAGCAAGGGCAAAACGCTGAGCCAATCACTTAACGGTGGCTCGGTAGCTACATATATCTGGTAAATCAAACTAATAATATAATGAAGCCACCCTATCTCGTTCATAAGGTGGCTGTTTTTATGTCTCAGCAATTGCTTATCAGACTATAGTCTGATAAGCGGTGTCTGGGTTTCTTACTTCTTTTTGGCTACGATAGTTATATCTCCGTTCTCGTCAGTAAAGGCAAATGTAATGGTGTTATTAGCAAAGTTTCCTACTTTTTCTGTGGTATGAAACTCAATGCTTCCATCATTGGCTTTTTTCAAAGTAGCATCTTCTGAACCTACTTCGTCAGGATAACCCGCCGATTTCAACACATAAGAAACTTTTACTTTAGAATCATTGATTTTGCTGACTGAGTACTCACCTGATACGCCTTGCATCGGCAAAGTAACCACAATACCTCCTTGCGAAATTGAAGTTACATTATAGGTTCCTGTAACCTGGTCGGCCATTGATGGGTCAACTGAATCTTTGTCTTTACAACTGTACAGGAATACCATTGAACAAAGGAATGCATAAGCGAAGAATTTGTTAAAAGCATTGAAAGTTTTCATGACTGTGATGTTAATTGTTTGATTAATTTGATGGGACAAAATTGTGCGAAATTTGAAACCCCCGAAAGTGAGAATTTGTAGATGGCAGTAACGAATTAGATTCTGGCAGAAAAAAACGAGAAAGTGGCGTTTTAGTTAGATAAGGATACTTGAGCAGCTTCAGAGAATGGTAAAGTGAGTTTTACAAACATTTTTAGCCTATATTAGTTGTATGGATTAATTATAACCTGAACTGTTAAAACCTCAAGACATCATCATGCCCCACTTATTTGCACCCGTTTCCAGGTCATTCATTCATCGACAACATACTTGATTATCCACATATTAGGGCTTCCTATTCTTTCAATAAGATTTATAGCGGATAATTTGCTTTTGAAAACATACCTGTCTGGCTTTTTAGTAAATTTCGGAAACAAGTTTTCATGCCGTCTTAAAGCGTGCGTTATTAACTGACAAAACATTAACTGTAAACCCTACGCTGAGTGAGATTTTTTTTAATAAATATATGGTTAACCCTACTACTTTCCTGTGGTCAGACTACCGCCCAGTTGCTTTTCAATAATATTGAGCATTTCAACTCTCGGAATGGCTTATCAAGCAATGAGGTAAAAGCTATCGTTCAGGATCAGGATGGTTTTTTGTGGATTGCTACTCCCGAGGGTCTGAATCGTTATGATGGCGAAAGGTTTGTTCAATTTACACATACCAAAGACACCAACTCTATTATATCAGACCAGCTTTCTTCAATTATCGTATTACCCGATAATCAACTGGCCATTGGTACGGCTGATGGTTTAACCATTATGGACACCCATAAGCGTACATTTCGCAATATTTTCTTCGCCCGCTCCACAGACCTGAAACTATTAGATAACAATGTATATGATTTAAAATTAGACCAGAAAGGCAATCTTTGGGTACTTACTTTCTCGGGTTTGCACATATTGGATAAAAGTTTTAAGGTCATTCAATCTTATTACACTCCCAAAGAAGCCTATGAGAAAAACCGGATTGCCTTAGGGCACAATCTTTATGAAGTAGAAGGCAATAAGTTTATTATTAAAAACATCCAGACTTATCAAATCAATTGGGTCGATTTCAGCAAAAAAAAATTGGTACCAGCTGTTCAGAAATTTCCGCATTTAAGCTTTCTGAATGAACTCAACACCTGCAAACAAGCCCCTGACCGAACCCTCTGGGTATTGTTGAGAAATACCAATGTAGTCTATAAGTATTTTCCTGATACCAGAAAAGTCGAGTCTTTTCAAATTAATATAAAACCATCTGAATTGGCCAATGACCGCCTGGCAACCATCTATCCGCTTGACAACAATACAGCGATAATAGAAAAACAGGAGGGAAAACCTATTCTATTAAATCTGGCTACCAATCAATTAAAAGATTTAAGTAATAAGCCTGTCTGGACAGCCTCTATGAGTGGAAACCGGATTCCGACTTATCTGAAAGACAAAGATGGGAGTCTCTGGATATGCCATTTTGATGGGCTGTACCTTATTTCAAAATCAAAGCAGGCCATTATTACTTATCCTAATATCAACAAGGCTATCAATAGTCTATCGTGGTCAGTTGCCTCCGCACCTACTTTTCAACGAATGAGTCCTGATAAAATCTTTGTAGGCACTTATGGCAATGGCTGGTTTATGTCAGACCTCAGCAAAGACGATATGGAGCGGTTTTTCTTTGGAAGTAAACAACATCCTGAGATTGCTGTAGGCGTTTCAACCCGATTGCATAGTAAAGATACGCTCTGGCTAGCTACCCAATATGGCTTATGGTGGTTTAAACCAAGTACCTATCAGTTTGGCCGAATCAGGAATTCAACTAAGCCAACTGCTCTGGACTCATCTTTGGTAAATTACCAATACATTGATAGCAAAGGACTCATCTGGATGGGTGTGGCTAATGGTAATGGTACCATCATCTATGACCCTAAAACCAATCGGTTCAAGCAATATTCGCAGAAAACAAAGCCTGCTTTCCCCTTGCGAATGGCTTATAGTATTACGGAAGATTATGAAGGGAATATGTGGATGGGTACACCTGCCGGTGGTGGATTAATAAAATGGGATAGGAAGAAAGATACTTTCTCAATCATTAAAGTTGGCGAGAAAAAGGGGTTCGACAGTGATGCCATTAGTTTCATGACTGCAGACAAAAAAGGGAATCTCTATTTAGCAACCCGTGTCGGCGTATTCATCTATGATTTACGTAAAGATACGTTCACTCTTTATGATAAGTTTGATGGTTTATTGAGCAATGATGTAGAGCACTTACTACTTGACAAAAATGATATTTTATGGATAGGCTCTCCGCAGGGACTAAACTATCTGAACCTGAAAACCAATGTGATTCAGCATCTGACTACCGCCAATGGATTAGCCAATAACAATATCGGAGCTATTCTGCCTTTTAATACAGCAGGTGACACCCTCTTTATTGGTTCTGATAATTCTTTTTCCTTACTGGCATTAGATAATTTTAACATCAAACGCAGTGCGCCAAAACCATTTATAACAGGTATCAAGATTAATAATGTTGATGTTCCTTTCAATTCTAATGAACCCTTGACAGTCAATTATCAGCAAAATGATGTAACCTTTGAGTATGTCGGGCTTAACTTTAATAATGGCAGTCAGAACCGATATAAATATATTCTTGATGGCGCAGATAATACCTGGAAAGACGCACAGAATAACAAATATGCCAGTTATACGAATCTTCCGGCAGGTAGCTATACTTTTAAAGTAACCGCTATGAGCGATGGTCTGAACTGGAGCAGAGATGTAGCTACTTTCACGCTTATTATTACGCCACCTTGGTGGAAGACGCTCTGGTTTAGAGTAATATTCTTATTGATTGTAAGTGGTTCACTTTACTACATATACAGGCGTCAGATTAAAGACATTGAAGTTCGCGAGGCAGAAAAAACAGAGATACAGAAACAGATTAATGAGCTAAAACTCACAGCCCTCCGCTCACAGCTGAATCCTCACTTTATTTTTAATGTGCTCAATTCCATTCAATCATTTATTCTGGAAAATAATCCGGTCGAAGCCTCACGTTACCTATCTAAGTTCGCCAAACTGGTGCGTCTGGTATTAGATAATTCAGGCAGCCAGTTTGTCTCATTGAATAAAGAGGTAGAGTTATTGACTTACTTTGTTCAGATGGAAAGTCTGCGTTTCTCTAATTCTTTTCAATACAATATAGAGGTTGACGATGCTATCGAGCCAACTGAAATTCAGATTCCTAGTATGATGATTCAACCTCATGTAGAAAACGCCATCTGGCACGGACTCATGACAGGACGCCGGGAAGGACATCAGGGTAAAATATGGATAAGATTCAAAAAGGACACCAAAGAAACCCTTATCTGTGAAATTGAAGACAATGGTATCGGCCGAAAAGCTGCAGGCAATATTCAGCAAGCCCATAAAGAACATGTTTCCAAAGGAACCTCTCTCATCAAAAACCGCCTGGAATTAATGAAGCTTGAAGAAAACTATACCCTGAATATCCAGACCATTGATTTAGAAAATGAACAAGGTGAGGGCATCGGAACAAGAGTAGTAATGGTATTACCTGTGAAGGAGGTTGACATATAAAAAAGCAGGCAGTATTTGATACCGCCTGCTAAAAATATCTTATTAATCAATAAGTCCCCCGATACCGATGGTCTCCCCTCTTATTCGGAATACGTTTCAACGGTATCTGCATGCCTTTGGTGTCTTCTAACCAACTCCAAACCTGGTCTCTCAGGTCTTTCGCAATCGTCTGATGCTCAGCACTTCTGATTAAATTATTCACCTCCAACGGATCGTTTTTCAAATCGTATAATTCGTTAGCATCCCATACGCCATGATTGAAAATATATTTGTAACGGTCGGTTCTTACGGCAAACATCGTTGGGGTTTGCGGGAAATCATATTCCCAGTAATACTCATAAAAAGCCTTGTCTTTCCAATCTATCTTTTTCCCTTGCAGAATCGGCAGAAATGATTTGCCCTGCATCTGCATAGGTGTTGGTACTCCTGCATAATTCAGAATGGTTGGCGCAATATCTATATTCTGAATCACCTCTGTTACCTTTGAATTACCCTTAATAATACTCGGACAACGCATAATCAAAGGTACACGCATCGACTCTTCGTAAGCATGGCGTTTGTCTATCAGGCCATGTTCGCCAAAGCTAAAGCCATTATCACCCATATAAATCACTAAAGTATTTTCGGCTTGACCGTTATCTTCCAACCATTTCAAAACCCTGCCGATACTATCGTCAACGCCTCTCAGTGTTTCAGCATATTGGCGATAAAAATCATTGAACTGGATTTGCCCATGATACAGATAATCAACGCCATGCCAGCTATAACGCTGATTTTTCACCCATTGCGGCATGTCTTTCATATTCGGGTTCATCGGTGGCTGATTAGGATTATGCGTAGGCATAGCGCCGAAAATCTTACTGGTATCGGTCTTTGTCAGATACATCGATTCAGGATAAACCAAGGCATCTTTAAAAGTGCCTTTATGTCTTTTAGCAGGCTGAAACTCTGCGTGCACGCCTTTATGTGACAGGTACATGCAGAAAGGCTTATTTTTATCTAAAGAGTTGAGCCATTGTTCGGCATAGTCGGTCAATAAATCAGAGATATAACTGCTGTCTTTATGCGCTACCTGCTTGCCATTAATATTGAACGTAGGATTATAATAGACGCCCTGCCCCTTGAAGCTCAGCCAATAGTTGAAACCGGGTTGTGGGGCATCATCTGTATTACCCATATGCCATTTACCCAAGAAAGCGGTGCTATATCCGGCTTTTTGCAGGTATTGAGGAAAGAACTTCAAGCCCTTTGGTAAGGGTGCCTGGTTGTCTACAATAGTATGTGTGTGTGCATATTGCCCGGTAAGAATACTGGCTCTGCTAGGCGAACAAAGAGCAGTACTCACAAAGGCATTCTGGATATGTGTGCCCTCGCGTGCAATTCTGTCCATATTAGGTGTTTGCAGACCGGGCACTTTACCCATGAATCCCATGAAATCATAGCGATGGTCATCGGCCAGAATAAAGATGATATTTTTAGGTTTTGTCGGAGGTGGAGTTTTGCCTTTCCATCCACATAGAAATAGCACAAAGGCGAACAATAGTAGTTTTACTTTCATGAGCGAAGAGGTTGAATGAATAGCTACAAATATTCAGAAAAATTGGCAAATGCCCAAGTATCAATCTACATAATTAGTCTTTTGTCAGATAATCCATCTTTTATTGTTCATATTTTCAAAATCTGCTATCTTTAAAGGCAGAACATTCGGTTCTTTTACGAGTTACATTTTAAGTATAGCTTAAACAGAGGTTCGATTCACCTTAGAAGTTAAACCTCAAAAACAATTAAAATTATCTACTACAACTATGAAAATAACATTGCTATTTTTATTGACGGCCTTTGGTATCTCAACGGTTTCTGGCCAGGATTCTAAAAAAAGTTCAGAAAAAGAATCTGATAAAATGAAAGTTCCGGTATGCACAATTTCTGGTGTGAATTTCGCCAAAGGAGACACCATCACCATTGGTCAACCCTCAAATGCTAATCAGAGATTTTCCTTTATACATAGACGTTTTGGAGTTTTCGAGGGAATACGTGAATTGGAAAAATTCAGATTAAGTGTTGAATGGTCGAATAGATTGGTACTTATCAACGAAACCTATATTGTAACAGAAGGACTTAATAAAATATGTTATGCAGAGTTTAAGGTAGGAAACGATTTTCGTGGCTGGATAACTTTAGACAATGCTATTAAAACAAAAGAGATAGTAAAACTGAACAGTACAGATTTGTAAGTAAACCAAAACTCACCTATCCTAAACTATATCGTATCAATGAAACGCTCCATCATCACCATTATCTTTAGTTTTGTTTCTCTGCTGTCTTTGGCACAATTCCAGAAAGATTATCCTTATAGCGGTGTACCTTTTACGAAAGTAAAACTGAATGATAATTTCTGGTTGCCTAAATTGGAAATCAACCGTACAGTAACTATTCCGTGGTCGTTTCAGAAGTCAAAAGAGACCGGGCGTATTAAAAACTTTGAGCAGGCAGTAGCACATAAAGGGAAACTCTGCACTACCTATCCATTTGATGATTCGGATATTTATAAAATAATTGAGGGTGCAGCCTATTCACTTCATGTCAGATACGATGCGAAACTAGACACCTATATTGATTCACTGATCACGCTCATTGGCAAAGCACAAGAGCCTGATGGCTATTTATATACTACCCGCACGATGGGCGATACCACCCATCCCTGGATTGGCAAAGAGCGATATGAGAAAGAGCATGAACTAAGCCATGAATTATACAATATGGGGCACTTCTACGAAGCAGCTTCTGCACATTATCTGGCTACAGGCAAAAAGAATATGCTCAACATTGCCACTAAGAACGCTGACCACCTGCTGACAGTTTTCGGACCGGGTAAAAAAGCAGTAGCACCAGGACATCAGGTGATTGAAATAGGCTTGGTGAAACTGTACAGAATCACGGGTAAAAAAGAATAACTCGACCTCTCTAAATTCTTTATTGATTGCCGCGGTAAGCGACCATACGAAAAGAAAACAGGAGATAAAGATGCGACTGTCTGGCAAACAGGTGCTTACTGGCAGGATAATATTCCGGTCGTACAACAAACCGAAGCACTAGGCCATTCAGTAAGGGCAGGCTATCTCTACGCAGGTATGGCTGATGTAGCCTCATTAACCAATAATCTGGAATACCTGAATGCCATTACCAAAATATGGGAGAATGCCTTTACAAAGAAAACCTATATCACAGGCGGACTCGGACAAGCAGGTAACTGGGAGGGCTTCGGGCCTGATTATGAATTATCAAACCATAGTGCTTATTGCGAAACTTGTGCCGCTATTGCCAGCGTTTACTGGAATCACCGGATGTTTATGATGTATGGTGATGCGAAATATATTGATGTATTGGAGCGTACACTTTATAATGGTTTAATCAGCGGTATAGGGTTGGATGGAAAGACTTTCAACTACGAAAATCCGATGGAATACACCATTAAAAATGGCAAACTGACAGGAGAGAATAAACGCTCGCCCTGGTTTACCTGTTCATGTTGCCCGACCAATATCTGCCGTTTTATGCCTTCCATCCCGGGTTATATCTATGCGCAAAAAGATAATCGGGTGTATGTCAATTTGTTTATAAGCAATACTTCGACAATGGAAGTTTCCCCCAAAGAAAACGTTACTATTACCCAAACCAGCAATTATCCCTGGGAGGGAAATATCAAAATCAATGTGGAACCACAGAACAAAAAAGGGCTACAATACGCCATGTATGTTCGTATTCCGGGCTGGGCAAAAAATCAGGCATTCCCTACAGATTTATATGCTTATAAAGGCACATTAGTAAAAGAAGTTTCAGTAAAAGTAAATGGTCAGCCTTTAGAGTTAAAACTGGAAAACGGCTATATCGCCATTGACCGACTCTGGAAAAAAGGCGATGTGATAGAAGTAGACTTACCAATGGAAGTACGCCAGACCATTGCCAATGCCAAAGTAAAAGACGATATCGGTAAAATTGCCATAGAATACGGCCCGATTGTCTACTGCGCCGAATTCGTTGATAACAATGGCCATACCTCCAACCTGATAGTACCAGAAAAACAACAGTTCCAGACCAGTTTTCAGCCTAATTTACTGAATGGTGTAATGACATTAAAAGGTACTGCTAATGCTATTAATATTCTGGATGATTCTTCTGTTAATACCACAACCCAACCTTTAGTATTGATCCCCTACTACGCCCGATCTAATCGTGGACAGGGAGAAATGCGGGTCTGGTTTCCAACCAAAATTAAAAATCTGGAGATATTGACTGAGTGATTAGCTTACTATAAATTTCCCTAAAGAAGTCCATGATTATCTCGTGGACTTCTTTATTTTTGTATAGACAAATTTTGCATCTGACTAAATCATTAATTAACAACCACATCTTTATGAAAACAACTATTGTGCTTTTGCTGCTAATATTTATCAGCTTATCTTCTTTTTCCCAAAGTGAATTAAAAAATACCATTGGATTATCAGGAGGATTTACCTTATTCGGTACAGGTGATATAAAGGGGTATAACTTCACTCCTAAATATGAGAGACAACTAACTAAGCTTATAGCGTTTCAGTCGCAATTAAGTTTTGCTAATGCCCAGAGACATACTAGTGCTGAAGATTTTGGTGTAGCGAATAATCCTTATACCATATCTTTTCTGCAAAGCAGCTCACAAAAATTGAATATAGGTTTTCTAGTAGGCATTTTTAAGCGACAATCTCATTTCTGGGGTATCAATGCTTCTGCAGGCGCTGTTAGGTCTACCCAATTCCGATACGGAGGTTTCAGGCTTAATCCTATGAAAAATCCACCTGTTGGCTTAGAATATATCCCAGATCCGCCTTATTTCCAAAGAAGTCTGTCACTGGGGTTCAGTGGAGGCCTTGAATACAGATATAGCGTTTCAAAACACCTTAAATTAGGCCTGGAAGCAGCCTACCAGCAATACATCCGGGATACGGAAGCTAGAATCAATTTTGTGGTGTATTATAGTTTTTATCGGTTCTGAGTTTATATAATAGCAGAAATTACAGTCTTCTATACTAAACGTATCTTGAACTAAAACCAAAATTCAGATACTTTAATAGAATAAATTGAGTAAAAGTTTATTCTTTATATCAGAGTATTTTTGTATTTTTGTCATAAACATCTTTGCACATGACTAATAAAATGAATCCATCACAAGAAATCTCAATACTTTCTGTTACTCAAAACTTTATAGATGCCGTTGCTCTTATAAATGATTCTTCTAAATATGGAATGTGTATTTCTTTGGGAATAGAAAACGAAAAGTCTATTTTTGAGAAAATACTTAGTACAAAACCTGACTTTGTAATTTTAGAGGGCAAATACGGACTAGAGTTAATCCGCAAAATTAAATCTATTCTTCATCTATCTACTAAATGTATTCTTTGCCTTTCAGAATTGGACAATACATCTATTATTAATGCCATATTTACCAATGCAGATGCTTATTATCTGAAAGATACCTCAAGTGAGTCTTTAATAAACTGCGTTCAATGCCTCATCAAAGGAGAAAGATATATCTCTCCTATACTCATAAAAAAAATTCAGAGCCCTGTTTTTGATAAGCGAAATACAGTATTAAATCAATTGAGCCAAAGAGAAAATGAAACTCTGCGCTTATTAAGTTATAACTATTCAATCAAGCGAATTGCTGAGCTACTTTTTATCAGTGAAAAGACGGTTGAGGCGCACAAAAACAATATCATTAAGAAATTAGATTTGACTGGCTCAAGAGAGTTAAGACAAATAGCTTCGCAATTGTACAAAGATTCTTCACCTGCATTTGATAAGTGAAATCACCTATATCAGAATAAATTTCGGTGTTTTCACTTATTGATTACTTATCTGTCCTCTTTTATATTTGTTAATAAAGTAAGCCCCGAAAATCTTGGTGGACCAGGGGCTTACTATTTAATCTTTTTACAATTAAACATTTAAATTTATGAAAAAACATTCATTGCCCAAAGTGCTAGTACTAATATTAACGTCTTGTCTTACTTACGTTTTTATTTCTTGTAAAGAAGAGGTCACAACACCGCCGAAAGTACAAGAAAAAGTACAGCAAACAAATAAAATAACAGTTGAGAATGGTAGACTAAAGTTTGTTGATGAGAAACATTTTAGAAAGGTATTTGATGAGTTAATGAAAAACCAAAACCATGAATACTTAAAAAACTGGGAAAGTCAATTTCAGAATTACACTTCAATGAAAAGGGCTTATGAAAAACTTACTGAATCGGATAAAGTAAAAATTGGTGAAACGAAATCCAATAAAGGATATGAAGGATTTTTAACACTTATAAAAGAAGGTAATGAAATAGAGGCCATTAGAAATACTGAGCAACCTATACATTCTATATTATTTAATCACGAAGGTGTAATTTTAGTTGGAAATAGTGCATATAAGTTAGAATATGATAGAATATTAAAGATAAATAATTTTAGCGAAAATAAATTAAAAGATGTTCTTAAAGGGAACTTATCTCAAGAGATAAAAATTTCTCCGTTAAAAAAGGAAAGAATTGCTATACTTGATAAAAATCTAAGAATAAAAGATGTAACAAATTTAGACCGGGAATGTCATAATTTATACGGTTCTGGTGACAATAGAGCATTTGCTGGTTACTTTACTTTATATGGGACTCCTGATGTATTTGGCATAGATATCGACGGAGCTTTTTATGGTTATGATGCAATAGCTAAACATAGAAAAAGAACGGTTGGGATATGGTTTAATAATAATACCTCTCAACTAAGATTACAAGCACAGTTTTTATACTTTAATGGTGTGAGTAATCAATTGATAACTATTGATTCAGGCATCTGTTATGAATGCTCAGAAAGTAGTGTCGCTCAACCTTTTGGCGCTCCAGGCAGTACCTATCCGGCCACAGGTTGGGTAAAGTCATCAGGTATAGGTCACGATACATTCTATCATGAATGTACGGCATCAAAATAAAAATTTTAAAGATGGAGTTTGCACGAACTCCATCTTACTTCGCTAAATAATTATGTGAAAATTTTATGTATCCAATTCTTTTTCCTATTTGTCTTTACTAACTCAATTGCACAAAAGTTTATAATTAATGGCTATATTGCTGATGAATCTGTAGGCGAGGCCCTTATTGGCGCATCTGTTTTTTGAAGAACATTCAAAAGTTGGTCAGTTCACCAACAAATATGGCTATTTTGTTCTCTCTCAATCAAAAATCGGCTCAATTAAAAGTTTCGTTTATAGGTTATGAAACAGCTATATCCCAGAACCCTTAGTAAAAGTTACAATGAATTTTCCAGAACCTACTACACGGCAACCGAATTAGAACAGGCCTTTTCTCCTCCATATCCACGCTATTCAAATATCAAAGGAGGTTATAGTATATTTACTTCTTATAACGAGGTAGTACTGGAACTATCTCCGAAATAATTTTATTAGCTAAATTAGCCATTTCTCATACTTCTAGCCCTCCCCCAAATACCTGCCCAAAACTACCAGATATAGTATAAAATCCCCCAAATACTAAATCTCCCTTTACACCGCCCCGTGGTTTCAATAGATTTGCAAAAGCCGAAACAACCATCGCTATGATTTTTTTTTATCCCACTCTTTTATTAGTGATAATGAACGTGTTTATGTATGTGGCAATGGGTTTGTTATTGCTGATTAGTTTCTTGTGGAGTCTGACAACGTATCTGAAACAAAAAAGAGAGTCGCACATTGTAGCCAAAATACGGGAATTAGAGAATGTTATGGGTAATCCGCAGTTTTTATACAGTAACCTGAATTCGATTAAGCAGTATATTCTAGTGCATAGCCCCATGGAAGCTGCCCAGTACCTGACCGAGTTCAGTAATTTACTCAAATCAATCTCTGTTAACTCCAAACAAAAGAATATCTCTCTGGCGCAGGAAATAGAGACCGTAATACTATTTCTCGAATTAGAGAAAAAACGACTAGGCGAACGTATGGAGTTTTTTCAGGAGATAGAGACCAATCTGAATACTGAAAGAATACAGGTAAAGCCCTTATTCGTATTCAGACAGATTGAAGATTTGATTCAGAAACAAAGCGATTATGCCAATATGAAGATTCACTTGCTGGTAAAAAACGTAGGTGAAAAACTGAATTGCCGTACTGAAGGCGTGATACCCAATACAACTTTTATCATTGAAATTCCAACTAAATAGCCGTGAACCTATCACCCTTTTACCTGCTGGAAAGGGTGATTATTTTTTTCTACTCTTTACAGGCACTTTATTCACCTGAATTTTGACTATTGCCTCTGCAGTTTCTCCATTCCCATCACTTACTTTCAACTTTATCTCATAAGGCCCTGGCTTGGTAAATGTAAATTCAGGATTCGGTTCTGTTGACTGATTAACCCCATCAAAATTCCATTCAAAACTGATTTTATCATTCTTATCAAAATCAATTGAGCCGTCAGAAGTAAACTTTACTTTTAAAGGCATATTTCCGGTTAATACATCTGCCGAGGCAATCGCAATCGGTTTACGATTAACTTCTGAATAATCTATTTTCTTTAGCTGATTATCTTCCAGAAAATATAGCCCTCCATCAGCCCCAAATGACAGGTCTTTAATGAAATTAAACTTCATATCTGTCAGAAAAGGCTCTATGTTCTTCACATTGCCGTCTTCATCTAGTGTTTCCAATATCACGCCTTGTTCATCGACATATCTGAAAGATTTCTTGTCGAAATACTTCGGTAACCGATACGGACTTTTAGCATATCTTTCAAAATCATATACCGCATTGCGTACTAAAGGATTCGTCGATTGACTGGTAAAATCTGTCATCATAATGGTGGTGTCGCCAACCAATTGCATTCGCCCGATTTTATATTCATTCAGCGCTGTTTCAGCAAAAGTATAGATATAACCATTCTGATAAAATTCGGGGTCGAGCCTGATGGCTTTCATCTTAGGTATTTCAATCTTACCTAATAGGCTGGTCTTGCTTTTTTTGGCTTCATACATTTTCACACTACCATCCTCTTCTACCAATAGCACATTCTCATTTCGCAAAGTCGCCAGAGCCAACGGATTCTGTAAATTATCTGATAATACAATTTTCAGGAAGTTCTTTTCATCAGGTAAGGCAGTTCCGGCAATTTTCACATAATCAGGTAAGGCTTTTGCAGATACTTCTTCAATACCCGACCAGACATGGCTAATAAAATCCGGGTTTGTATAGGCGGAGGGCTCACAGCCCAAAGCCGTATAAAACAGCTTTCCACCCTCGTCTGTGGTATAATACCAGGCCCAGGTTTTACCCATCACATCTAATAGTACAGGTTTGCAACGGGTGGGCAGATTATTAAAAACCAAAGGCTTATCATTTACTTTCCAGAGTGGCGGTAAGGCTGTTTTGCCTATACTGGCATTAGTAATCAGGCTTAATTGAGCAGGATTTTCTAATTGAGTTTGGGCTAATGTACCTCCCAGAATTTTCTCGTACCAAAGCCATTTGTATGAATGCTCTGCTGCTTTGCCAATCCCCACAAAACCACCACCAGCTTGTATAAATCTTTGTAGCTCGGCCGCTTGTCTGAAATTCAGCCGATTGGCTGAGGTATTCAGAAAAACAATGGCATTGTAGTTTTTTAATGTATTTTCAGTAAATCTGGTCGGATTAGAAGTGGTATCCAGACTTATTTTTTTCGATGAAGCGGTTGCTGCCAATGCGTTCAATTCGGGTGTATTGACCGCATCATAAAATACCAGTACTTTTTGCCCAAAAGCAAAGTGCGTAAGTAAACATAGTATAGTTAGGGATATTAATTGCTTCATCTGTAACAGAATTCATATTCTACAAAAATAAGTAAGAATGAGCGTTTTTTTATATATCTTAAGTCTGAATCTGATGAATTATTTGATTGGCGAGATTTTCTGTTGCATCCATCCCATCTAACCAATAAATAGGCAGGTCTTTTTTCTCCATACTCCTAAAAAAAGTCATCTGGCGCTTGGCAAATTGGTGGATGGCTACTTCCAGTTTTGTTACCATTTCCTCATAACCCAATTGACCCAATAGATATTCGGTAATGAACTTATATTCCAAACCATAAAAAATCAGTTTTTCAGCACTTATTCCCTTATCTAAAAGAGCCTGGACCTCTTCAATCATACCTTCTTCCAGGCGTTTATATAACCGCTTGGTAATCCGTTCCCGCCGCACTTCTGTCGGAATAGAAATACCAAAGATTAATGCCTCATAAGCTTCCTTTGCATCATTAACTTGCGGATTATTTCGCATAAAACGACCAATCTCAATAGCCCTGATTAACCGCTTTTTAGTAGAAGTATCTGCGACAGGAGTAAATGTCTGATACTCTTGTTGAAACTGATTGAGTAAATCTTGATACTCTTTCGCTTCTAATTGCTCTCTTAATAGATTATCAATCGGAATCTGTGTATGCTGATAATTCTTTAACACTGCCTCAATATACATACCCGTGCCACCGCAAAGAATAGGTACTTTCCCTCTATCAATTATATCCTTATAAGCTTGCTGAAAGTCTTTCTGAAAACGAGCCACATGATACTCCTCCCCCGCTTCTACAACGTCAATTAAATGATAAGGAATTTTCAGACCCGATGGGTGATTATATTCTTCATAATCTTTACCCGTACCGATATTCATTCCTTTGTATACCTGTCGGCTATCGGCGCTGATAATCTCCCCTCCGATTGTAGCAGCTAATGCAACAGCCAGTTTTGTTTTGCCTGATGCCGTTGGGCCCAATATCACTATGAGTTTTTGCTGCGCTCCCATTTATCCCTGCTTTAATTTCAACAAATACTTCCAACTCCCTGCATTCCACACTTGTTTCTCGCTTTTCTCTTCTCTTTTCCAGATTCTTCTATTATCTGCATCCAATCGAAATGACTGCGGAACTGTCAATTCTATTCGCTCAAAACCTAATTTTTCATAACTGGCACCATCCGACCAATCTGCATCAGCGTAAGTCATAATATCCTCGGGTCTTTGCTCTTTGATGAAAGTTTGTAACAACTTATCAAAACCACCTACTACCGTAAAGCCTTTCAGATTAGCAAACCGTATCAATTCAAAACTTCTGTAAGAAACACCCTCACGAACAAATGTTCTTGCCGTGCTGAAAGAGGCAGCTGCTATCAATATTTCTTCCTGTTGCTCCAATGCCTCACTTAAAGCCTGAGTGAAAATATTCTTATTTTTTTCAATCACTCTGAAATATCTCTTAGGCAAATATAGCCCGTATTTAAACTTAGCACCTGTTGGAATCTGCAAATGGTTTTCTAAAAGAAACCTATCCAAAGTCGGTTTATCAATACGTCTGCTTTTAGTCAATCTTGCCGGAATAGTAGCCGATTCACCTAAAATTGATAGCAAGCGTGACTGTACAATTCTTTGCTGTGTATACCAGACATCTTCCCAAAGATGAATCATACGCAGCCCTAGTTGTGTGAAGGCTTTACTTAAATGTTGAAAAAAATCCCCATTCTGTATAGATGGCTCTATCGAAACGCAATGGATAACCAGCTGTTTTTCAGGCAGATAAATATATACAAAGGGTGATGGCGGAAAGGCATCAAAATTGTATAGAAATGGTATATTACTATGTTGTTGGATAAAGGTTGATATTTCGCTAATGAATCGTTTCAAAAAATTAATTAATTTTTAACGGTTTCTCTCAATTTTTTTATTATAATCGACGTTTATTTAACAAAATCAAATTTTAAAAACCGCTAAGAACTATAAAACTGTTTTCTTATGAAGACTATGCGTTTTTTCTTGATGTTGGGAATAGTTTCACTCTCAATTTCAGCTTTTGGTCAAACATCCCGTGCGTATCTATTACAAGAGGCTGATGATTACTTTAAAGCCGGACGTTATTGGGATGCCTTTTTCCGTTATCGTGAATGTGCGAAATTACCTGAATTTCAGTCGGAAAGCAAAATTTCTGACCAGGTCACTAATTCGTCTCATGCCATGTATCTGACTCAAAAATTCAAGGATTATTATGGTATGCGCAAGTATGAGCCTGCAAAAACCAATCTGATTGAGCTCATCAGCATGAATCCTGATGACCCGAATAAAGGTGAATTGCCTAAGATTACCCTGGCACAAGGAGCTGAATTACAGCGTCTGGCCTGGAGACAAAATACACCAAAGGCCACGGCTGATATGCTGAAAAGAGCGATTATGTTCTATCATCAGGCCATCAGAGAGGGTTTGATGGATGATGGTATCGCCATGACGATCAGACAATGTGAGGCTTCTATTAAAGATACTGGTGTAACTGATGCCGGCCCAATACTGGCAACGCAACCAGTTCAGAGCTCAACTACCCCATCTGCACAAAGTGCAGTTCCGGTGGCAAGTCCGAGAAAGCCATCAACTGTTCCTCCGACGGTGATTATTCTCCCAAACGAGCAAGGTACCTCAACACCCAAACAGAATTAATTTGCTTTAGATATAGAACCTAGGTTAAAGTAAAAGAAATGGGCATGCAAACTTTTCCGGTGCATGCCCATTTTCATTTTCATCTTATAGTGATTGATTTTATCATCTTGATACATTAAGATTAATCTTTACTTTAATATATTATTCCTACGGGATATTTGAAATTAATGATGTTATTTACTTCTACCGCTGCGGCGGCCGCCGCAGCGGTAGAAAGTAGAAAGTGGAGCAAGATAACTTTAAGTCCCGTAGGAACGATATATTAAAACTTTAAAATTTATTTAATTTAACAGATACATTATCCTTATTTCAATACAAACGCTACAGTCGGGTTTAATGGATAACGGCCGAATTTATCACCATAAATCGCCAGACCTCCATTCATACTCTCAGGTACTTCCATTCTTACTACAATTTCCCCTGTCTTCTTCGCTTCCTCCAATGCTCTTGGTGGAATAATAATTCCCAGACGATACCCATAAGAGCCCGCTTCACGGAGTTTCTTATCTCTTAATTGGTTATGCCAAGAGAGAACACCACGGTGGTCAGAAGGATCATCAGGCAAATCATGACGACTAACAAATATATTATTTACACTTATACCTACCGATGTCGGGAACTTGATCATGTCAGTCATGGCATACGCATTCGGGTTTTGCACAGGGTCTGCAATGGCACCTAGCATCCAGTTTTCATTGCCTTTCAGCTTTTTGTCCATGTCTTTAGCAAACAGTTGCTTCGCTCCTGCTTCTACTACAAAAGCCACGCTTTCCACTGTATTCAGGTCAAGGTTGTTTGGTATTTTAAATGCATACTCAAAATAGCCACTTCCGGCACCATTCACTTTCAAACCATCTAATACATTCCATTGCTTACCAGACCACTTGGCACCTTTGAAATTCTTCGCATCTACACTTACTAATTTAGCTTTTTTGCCTGAGAGTAATACGATTTCGCTAGGTGTTGGCGCATCCACAATAAAGTTCATTACATTATGGTGTAATTCATTACCTGCGTTATCTACCAATACCAGCGACATCGTTACAACTGCCTTTTCATTCGGCATTTTCACATCCAATGATGGTAGCTCTTTTTGTAACCAGGGCTGATAATCAACTGTGCGCTCCATGCTGCTCCAGGTTTTTTCCTGCCCCAAAGCATCATAGCCATATAGGTTTATTTTCAAAGTCAGTTTATTGCCAACATCCGTTCTATCAGTCATGAACGAAGCATATAATGGCACAGTAATTACTTCGTTGGGCTGTGCTGTTTTAGAAATCGTATTGCCTGTTGAAATATAAAATGGCGAATGGAAGTCTTTCAGACTCATGCCTTTAACCATATCCTGTAAACCTAAGTCTTTCTCAGTACGGTCAAAACGCACGTAGCCGTTCCATTCATTAATCACATCATGATGCTCAGTGTATAACCAACCCGCTACTTTCGGATACTTTCTGAACACATTAATCATCTGGTGATAATCCCAGCTCCAGTCGCAATCGCCTGTACTACCCTCGTAGCCCCATACGTTCCCGCATTCAGAGTTAATATTAGGTACATCTGTTTGCAGGTATCCTTTTTCGTAGTGGAAATCACTACCTACCGACGTTTTTTCAGTCAAATCTTTCAGATGGTCTTCCCATGCCCAACCTGGCAGATATTCGTGCCATGAATTAATATCAGTTTCGGTATGTCCTGCGCCGCAACAAATAGAGTTATCTTCTACCAGACGCGTACCATCCAATGATTTCGCCAGACGATACACTGAGGCCACCCATTTCTGTGTTTCAGGCGTATAAATATTCTCTACTTTACCATTCACCTCTTTCTTGGTGCGTAACCCCCATGTTTCGTTAAAAGTAATCCATGAGAAAATAGCAGGGTGATTATAATCTCGCTTAATCATTTCTTTGAGCGTAAATTCTGACTCCTGCTGGGCCTCTTTACCCGGTTCTCCCCAACTATTAGGTAGGTCAGACATCACTAGTACACCCAGTTTATCCGCCCAGTACAATTTACGAGGCACATCTACTTTAATGTGCGTACGGATGCCGTTCAAACCAATATTACGGGCAATCAGAATTTCTTTCTTCATAAATTCATCAGTCGGGAAAGTATAAAAACCCTCCGGATGATAAGATTGGTCAAGTGCCAGCTGCATATATACAGGCTTGTTATTTAAGGCTATGTATTTATAATTAGTACCCGGCAGATTCACTGTAGAAATCTTGCGCATACCAAAATAAGATTTCACGGCATCGTCGCCCAATTTTACAGTTGCATCATATAAATAAGGGTCTTCCAGATTCCATAAGCGAGCCGATGGGATTGGAATAGTAAATGAATATTGAGTCTGTCCTTTCGGAAAAGTCTGTTTCACTGCAGTGCTTTGCGGACCATCTATACTTACCGATAAAGCAATATCCTGCGGAGCAGGTTTTGCCAGATAAGTAGTTACTTTTACTTCCGATTTATCAATATCAGGTGTAAAATGCACAGCATCAATATAATTTTGTCCGCGACCCTCTAAGTAAATCGTCTGCCATAAACCACGGGCATTGCCGTAGCCTTGCTTGCCATATAAAGTAAAATCACGGCGTTTATCGTCTACCCTGATGACCAGATTTTGTTTCGCTCCGTGCTTTACATTTGTTAGTTCAAACGAAAACGGTGTATAACCACCTTTATGGCTACCTAACAATTTGCCATCAAGCCAAACAGTCGTTTCCCAATCAGAAGCACCGATGGTCACGAATACTTTCTTGCCTTTCCATGAGGGACTAACCGTGATTGACTTTTTATACCAGGCTATATCGGCTTCGTCTTTCACACCTGATAATGGTGAACCCCAAGGGAACGGCACACTGATAGTTTTGGTAAATGGTTTGGCAGAGGCATGCCATTTCTGAGTAACACCCACATCGTTTTTATCAAATTCAAAAGCCCAGTTGCCGTTCAGGTTTTGCCAGTCGGCTCTTTCAAAATCAGGTCTTGGGTGTTCGGGTAAAGGAATAGTCTCCTGGGCAGAGAGATTAAAAATCAGGAAATAACAGAGTAGGTAAAGTAATTTTTTCGAATGGGTCATATGGTTCATACAAATTTTAGGTGAATAGTTTTGAACAGCTAAGATAGTGAACTTGTTTAACATTTTTAATTTAAGTATTATAAAATGACATTCTGTATTCCAGAAATTGGCCATCCCGCTCAAAAAGGTTCCTACCATATCGGTCACCTTTTCTGATGTCGCTTGAGTGGCTTAAAAAAAAGGTTCCCACCATATCGGGAACCTTTTCCAACTCCAATCTGATTGTCTGCTAAAAAGGTAGCTACCGTATTGGCTACCTTTTTCGGTTCCGTTTGGTTGTCTATCTTGCCTTTCTCTTTCTCCATTGCAATAATTGTTATGCAGACGGCTAGTTGCAGACGGCCAGTTGCGGACTGCTAGTTGCGACGGCCAGTCGTGAATGGTTATCCTCGAAATTTCTGACTTAGAATTTTGTTTTCAAAGTATTTGGGAAGATTTTGGTCTAATCATACTGTTAGGTGTAGATGCAAAAGATTATTTTTTCCGAATTTCGAAAAATTTTAAAGAACACCTATTTCCTGAATCCTAATCGGCCTCTACTGTTTATACTTTTTTAGTTTAATAGTTTATTTTATTCTTTGTTTATATATACTATTAGTGCTTTTGCATTGCTTTGTCAGGTGCTTTTACTTTGCTTTGATGTATGCTTTATCAATGCTTTGTCAAGTGCTTTATCAATTTTTGATAGAGCAACTATTCTAAATCAGCATTCTATTGTAACAATTTTTATTCACTCGCATCTAATAGTCTGTAATCCTTATCAATTTAAGTGAAATATTTTTTTACATATTACCTTGCATTACAAAGTACCTTATTATATATTTGTAATGTCATAGATTAAAATCACTAAACCGTATCACGAATAAAGGGTTCTTCACTTCATGACTTTGATGGGTCATGAGTGAAAATTTTAAGGGCATTTTGCCCTGATGGAAAACTATTGCTTTATAAATACAAAAACGAATAAAAACTCATGAAAAAGCTCTTACTTTCTTGCATGCTTGCTTTGGCAGGCTTGCTACTCACCGCTTATGCGCACGCACAAAAGGCCCCGAAAGGCCAGCAAATTATGGGGGTTCTTGTCGATTCATTATCACAAAAAAATCCTGATTTTATTACAGTTGCTCTCATGAAAGACAAAAATGTGTCCGTAAAAGTAGATTATTCTAAAGCGGATGGTTCATTCAAATTTGTCGGACTCAAACCTTATAAATATTATCTCGTCATATCAGGGGTTGGGTATAAAGGGAAAATACTGAAAGCCGATTTGTCTGATTCAACCAAAGCCGTTCTTGATTTAGGCAAAATATCTATTACTGAAGAAGCCCTTGGTTTGAAAGAAGTAAAAGTGAGCGCCACCAAACAAATAGTAAAACAGGAAGTTGACCGTATCTCCTACGATACACAGGCTGACCCTGAAAGTAAAGTATTCAGCGTATTGGATATGATGAGAAAAGTGCCGTATCTTTCTCTTGACGCCGAAGATAATATCCAATTAAAGGGAAACACTGACTTCAGGATATTAATTAATGGCAAGCCATCAAGTATGGTCGAAAGAAGTTATAAAGATATACTCAGAAGTATGCCTGCTTCCTCTATTCAGCGCATTGAAGTAATCACTACTCCCCCTTCTAAATACGATGCTGAGGGCCTCTCAGGCATTATCAATATCATTACCAATAAGAATGTAACTAATGGATATAATGGTAGTTTAAACATAAGCGAACGTTTTCCTGTGGGCGGTCCTGGTGTTGGAGGTTCACTCTCTGCTAAAATGGGTAAATGGGGACTTTCGGCTTTTGGTGGTGGCAATCTGTATAAGAATCCTCAAACTGCTACCATTCTTACCCGAAATACTTTTGGCGAAACTTCAACCCTACTCGACCAGCGTGGGTTCAACAAGTCAGAAAATACGAGTGGATATCTGGGATTGGAGCTAAGTTATGAATTAGATAGTCTGAACCTGATTTCCGGACAATTTAACATCAACGGCAACACCAATGATGCTGTAAGCAGCCAAAGTTCAGACCTGACACAAGGCAGTCAAATCTTACAACGCTATTTTCTCAATAATACAGGCAATGGCACAGGTTCCGGCTTTGATGCAGCGCTGAATTATCAATTGGGTTTCAAGGCAGACAAAAATCGTTTGCTTACATTTTCTTACAGATACTATGGTTTTGACAGCGGACAAGATAACGTGATTGGCATTTCAGAGCGTATCAACTATGATTTACCCAATTATCGTCAATTAAACGACCAGCTGTTTTCTGAACATACCCTACAGGTCGATTATGTACATCCTATCAAAAAGCTGACGATAGAAGCAGGATTGAAAGGTATTCTAAGAGATAACAAGAGTAATTTTGAATATCGCACCTATAGTTCTGATACAGATGTTTATGAGGTTATAAACGAGCTTAGCAATAAATTTTCTAACACACAGAATATTTACGGAATCTATAATACCTATCAATATAATTTCAAGAAATGGGGTGTCAAAGCAGGTGTAAGAGTGGAGCAAACAGTGCTGGATGCTAATTTTGCTACTACCAATTCAACAGTAAGTCAGAATTACTTTAATGTAATTCCAACGATTTCACTCAACCGGAAATTTAAAAAATCCGGACTGAACTTCGGTTATACGCAACGTATCAGAAGACCTAATATTTATCAGCTCAATCCTTTTATTGATCGTTCAAATCCAAGTTTTGAGCGCACAGGTAATCCTGACTTGAAACCTTCTATTATGAATGATATCAATATAGGTTACAACTGGTCGGGTAAAAGTTCTTTCAGTCTCAGTGTAGGACATACATTCATTAAAAATATGTTTTTCCCTGTTATTGTTTATGATCCGGCTACCAGAATTACACGCTCTTCCTTTGGTAATGTGGGGAAAGCTAAATTATTACCGATGGTTATGGTCAATTTCAACTATCCGATTACAAAAAAATGGAACATGAGCATCAACCCTAGAATGGCTTATGCCATGACAGAGGGTATTATCAATGGCAAACTCATCAAAAATAAAGGCCTCATGTATGGCGCAAATCTTTCATCGGGCTATAGATTAGAGAAAAACTGGCGTGTAAATGTGAATATCAATTTTAATGGCCCGAATATTAATATTCAGGAAAAAACCAATGCTTTTTTGGGTTACTCGGCTAGTGTCAATAAAGATGTAGTAAAAGATAAGTTGTCGTTTTCGGCCTCTTTCAATAATCCTTTTAATAAATTCAGAAGAAATATAAGAGACTCTTTTGGCCCCGATTTCCTGCAATACAGTGAGCAGCGGAATTATTTCAGATCATTCAACTTCAGCCTGAATTATAAATTTGGTAAACTCAAAGAATCAATCAAAAAGAACAAACGCGGTATCAAAAATGATGATGTGCAGGGAGATAATTGATTAGTTGTTGAACCTATTACGAGGCGAACCAGGAGACTAAAGACTGGTTCGCTTTTTTTATTTATAAATTTTAAAACCATAGGAATGAACAAATCAAAAAATAACAACTAAAAATGATAACCTTAAAACATCATTTCCTGTCTGAGTACGATTAAAAACCTAGAGAAAGTTTGTGCAATAAGAAGAGAAATAATAGGTTTTTAATTGTACGAGTTTAAATGATGGCTGCTTTTTTGGTTACTTTTTTGCAGCCCAAAAAAGTAACACCCGGGACTATGAAAACGAAAAATATAAGGCACACCCTAAATACTGGAAGTAACAACCATAACATCCACCATTTCACCCAATAAAATAATAATAGACTAATTCCTATATTTGCACATCATTCCTAAAAAAACAAACCCATTCTTATGCCTTTAGAAATTGGAGATACCTATAAATATGAATTCCGCTTTTCGCAGGAAGATGTACAGAAATTTGCCGAAGTAACCGGAGACAAAAACCCTCTGCACCTTGACCCTGAGTATGCCGCTAAAACCCGCTTCAAACGCCCGATTATTCATGGGCACTTGAGTAGTAGTGTTTTTACACGTATTCTGGGTATGGAGTTTCCGGGTGAGGGCTCGGTATATATGAAGCAGGAGACAGAATACCTCTTCCCGATGTTTGTAGATACAGATTACGAAGTAGTATTTAACGTAATGACTGTCGACCGTGAAAAACACGTAGCAGAGATAACCGGAGAGGTATTTATCAAGGGTACTTCCCGCCGCACCATCAGAGGTTTAGCGACGTTGATGCACCCCGAAAAAATATAGAGAGATAAGCTCTTTTTGTGAGCTTATCTCTCTATACAAATCTTTAAACAAAAGCGGTTTTATTCACCATTTTTTATGGACTGAACTTCGGCTCTTGTAGCTTTTGCCCAAGCAGCCAGTTGTGCCATTCCGGCTCTAACTCTTGTGCCAGCAGCTTTGTTGCCTTTGTCATAAAATTTGTCAAAATCTCCTGCTAATGAAGCAACAAGGTCACTGAGTTCTTTGTACTTGTTCATAGTAATTGTAACGGATTTGGTTAATGAATGAAATTATCTACTTAAATACGAAATAAACTACTTGCAAGTTAGATAGTTTGATGAAAATTACAAATTTTTCTACAAAAAATACCATGCAAAAATGCCCTTTTTTGTAAAAAAATGCAAAAAGTCAGGTCTTAGCCTGACTTTTTAACGTCTATATATGTAGAATGTTGTTTGGAGGGCAAAAAAATGGCTTTTTCCCTCTCTATAACTAAGCCAATGTCAAAGGAGCATATTCGCCCGCCTGTAGCTTGGCCTGCACTTTTTCGAAGCAATCCATCGTGTATTCCACATCTTCCAGTGTATGAGAGGCTGTAGGGATAATACGCAACATAATTACACCTTTTGGCACTACCGGATAGATGATAACCGAGCAGAAAATACCCATATTTTCTCTCAGGTCACGAATCAGATTCGTAACCGTTGGCAGGTCATAATTACCATGCAATAAAACCGGGGTAACAGGCGACGTAGTATCACCGATATCGAAACCACGCTTACGGAAACCATCCTGCAAAGCGTGAACAATTGTCCAAAGTTTCTCTCTGTATTCCGGGTGATTTTTTATCAATTCCAGACGTTTCATTCCACCTAATACATATGGCATGGGCAATGCTTTGGCATAAGTTTGTGAACGCATATTGTATTTCAAAAACATCACCACATCAGGGTCAGCCGCTATAAATGCACCAATAGCTGCCATTGATTTGGCAAATGTACAGAAGTGTAAATCTACTTCATCCTGCACACCAAAATGTTCAGGAACACCCGCGCCTGTAGCACCCATCGTTCCGAAACCATGCGCATCATCCACCAACAGACGGAAGCTATATTTTTTCTTTAACTCAACAATTTTATCCAGACTACCCACCTTGCCCGACATACCAAATACACCCTCGGTAATCACCAATATTCCTCCACCCGTTTCTTCTGCCAGTTTAGTCGCTCTGATTAAGTTTTTCTCAAGGCTATCCATATCATTATGCACAAACTTGTAGTATTCGCCTCCTTTGGCTTTGTGCAAACGGATACCATCTATCAAACAGGCATGGCTTTCGGCATCATAAACAATCACATCACGACGGTCAACAATACACTCAATTACCGACATTACTCCCTGATAGCCATAGTTCAACAAGAAAGAATCTTTTTTCCCTACATACGCTGCCAGTTCTTTTTCAAACGCCTCGTGCAATTCAGTATTACCTGTCATCATTCTGGCGCCCATCGGATAAGCCAGACCGTATTTTTCGGTTGCTTCTGTATCTGCCTGACGTACTTCCGGATGATTGGCTAAACCTAAATAATTATTCAACGACCAGTTTAATACAGGCTTTCCGTTAAATTGCATATGAGGCCCTAATTCGCCTGTCAATCTTGGAAAAGAGTAGTAATGGTGAGCACTAAGCTGTTTTGCAGCAGTACCAATAGATCCTAAATCGCTAATTGTTTTATCAAAAATATCTCTTGCCATTATAATAAGGAGGAAATGAAGGAACACAATTGTCCGTTGCCTGATTTATTAACAATAAAATGATGAAGAAATCTTCATTTTTTCAACAAAAGTATCAATATTTTGGATGGATAACAAGCAGTCTACCCCTATGCTAGAGTATTTTATGAAAAATGTGCAAGATTTTTAATTAAATATTCAAAAATAAATGAGATTTTGCTGTTACTTCGTAATCTAAAAACAAGAGTATGTTTAATAGATTCAAGAAATATAGGCCCGTTTAAAGTTTGCTTGCTGAAACGCAATAGTTTTGGCTGCGTGGCGCCCATTATTATTCTTCATAAAATAAAAGTCTTTGGATTATCTTATTTGTAGAGACAGGGCATTGCCCTGTCTCTACGTTGCGCACCTTTAATAAGTATTTTATTTTAAATTTAATAAGGGCTATTTCTTGCATTCTAATAAATATACTCACAACCAGACAACGCTTTTACAGCCAGAAATTCAATATGCCGACCATCAAAAAAATTCTTGTAGCCAATAGAGGTGAAATCGCGCTTCGTGTCATGCGAACCTCCCGTGAAATGGGAATCAGTACCGTAGCGGTCTTCTCGGAAGCAGATAGAAACGCACCTCACGTAAAATATGCCGATGAAGCCGTGTGCATTGGCCCGCCCCCCTCTAAAGAATCTTATTTGTTAGGCGATAAAATCATAGCAGTAGCCCAAAGCCTGGGTGTGGATGCTATTCATCCGGGCTATGGGTTTCTTTCTGAAAATGCAGGTTTTTCTAAGGCAGTAAAAGATGCCGGACTCATTTTCATCGGCCCATCACCTGAATCTATTGAGATTATGGGGGATAAACTTTCTTCCAAACATGCCGTTGCCTCCTATAATATTCCAATGGTACCAGGCACGCCTGATGCCATTACCGACCGTGTGGCAGCCAAAGCCAAAGCAGCCGAAATCGGCTACCCGATTCTGATAAAAGCGAGTGCCGGTGGCGGTGGAAAAGGGATGCGGGTAGTAGAAAAAGAAGAAGAATTTGACGAACAAATGGACAGAGCGGTAGGCGAGGCTATTTCAGCCTTTGGCAATGGCTCTTGTTTCATTGAAAAATACATCACCAAGCCCAAGCATATAGAAATACAGGTAATGGGCGACCAGCACGGCAATGTAGTATATTTCTTTGAACGTGAATGCTCCATCCAACGTCGCCATCAGAAAGTGATTGAGGAAGCGCCATCAGCAGTCTTAACTCCGGGTATCAGAGAAGCGATGGGGATTTGTGCCGTGAATGTGGCCAAAGCTTGCAATTATTATGGCGCGGGCACAGTAGAGTTTATTGTAGACGAAAATCTGGATTTTTACTTTCTGGAAATGAATACCCGCTTACAGGTAGAGCATCCGGTTACGGAGTTAATTACAGGCGTTGATTTGGTAAAAGAAATGATTCATGTGGCAGAGGGGAAACCTTTGAGCATGAAACAGGAAGATTTACAGATAAACGGTCACTCGATTGAAGTACGCGTCTGTGCAGAAGACCCTGCTAATAATTTCCTGCCCAACGTGGGCACACTTCAAACTTATGTTCGTCCGCAAGGAAACGGGGTGCGAGTTGATGATGGCATCGAAGAAGGCATGGAGATTCCGATTTATTATGACCCGATGATAGCCAAGCTCATTACCTATGGCAACGACCGCACTGAGGCCATAGAAAAGATGATTCGCGCCATAGATGAATTCAAGATTACAGGTGTAGCTACTACCCTGCCTTTCTGCAAATTTGCCCTCAGACACGAAGCATTCGTGAGCGGCAATTTTGATACCCGTTTCGTAAGCCTCTATTTCACCCCTGAAGTTCTGGAAGAAGAAACCGACAAAAGCGAACTGGAAATTGTGGCTGTATTAGCAGCCGAATTATTGAACAATAAGAACAAACCAAAAGTTGCTGATAATAACGGCACGCTGGTTAATAACGCCAGCCAATGGCGAAAGAACCGCACAAAATTGAGATAAGCTATACAAGTATGTGACTATGAAAAAAGTAATTATTGCTGTGTTGATGTTTGGTGCATTGACAGCCCCAGGGCAGGAGTTGAAGAAAGTGCTTAAAAAGCATTCATCTAACCCTTTTACAAACGAAAGAGAAGAATATGAGGTATTAGCAGATGACAAAAAGGTGAAGCATGGTTTATATAAAAAATGGGTAAATGATAAATTAACAGAAGAAGGTTATTATAAAAATAATAAGAAAGACAGCATTTGGACACGCTATTCCGGTCAAACCATCCTGAATATTGGAAATTATGCCAATGATGAGAAAGTAGGTATATGGGAGTTTTATATAAACGCTACTGAACTCGACCAGGAATATGACTTTACGAAGAAAGTCCTTGTATCTTTTAAACCTCCAAAAAAAAATACCATTTATCAGATAATCAGTGATATAGATACTATATACGCTCCACTTAGCCGTCCACCTTTAATTATTGGTGGACAATACGCTTATCTGGAAAAAGTTGCCCAGAATCTTCGGTATCCTGTTGAAGCTATGAGAAATAATATCGGCGGAACTGTATTTGTCCGTTTTACGATTGATGAAGCCGGGAAAACCTCAGATTTTAAGGTAATAAATAAACGAAATAAGAGTTTGGATATGGAGGCACTCAGAGTAGTAAAATTAATTGATGACTGGTTGCCTGCAATCAAGGATGGTAAGCCGGTAAAAGTCATTCATATTCTGCCAATTATATTTGCAAAAGATTGAAATGTGAATCGCCAATAGAATAGAAAATAATCAGCCAGATCGCACAAAATTAAAATAAACCATACAATAAACCTTTTGTGACTATGAAAAAACTAATAATCCTAGCATTAATGCTCAGCACATCGACTGCCTTTTGTCAGGAATTAAAGAAAGTGACGGATACCTCCTCCCCCAGCCCATTCACCAACATTAAAGAGGAGTATTATGTAATGAAAGATGCCAAAAAGATAAAGAATGGCTTATATAAAAAGTGGGTGAATAATAAGCTGGCGGAAGAAGGTTATTATAAAGACAATCAGAAAGACAGTACCTGGATTCGCTATGGTGTCAATCAGAATGTGTTAGCTATCGGGAATTATGCAAAAGATGAGAAAACAGGCATCTGGAAATACTTCTTACCCGGAGGTGAATTAGAACAGGCATATGATTATGCCGACAAGAAATTTGTATCAGTCAAGGCTGACCCATCCAAAACTACTTATCAGGTAATTAGTGGAAGTGATACTACTTATGAAGCCCTTAGCCGACCACCAACAGTAATTGGGGGTAGCAGTGTCTATCTACAAGTAATTGCCCGAAATCTGCGGATACCTCCGGGCGCTTTTAAAAGAGGTGCCAATGGAAGAGTATATGTGCGATTCATCATTGACGAAACGGGAAAAGCCTCTGATTACAGCGTACTCAAAAAAGGAGACAAAGACCTGGATGCTGAGGCTATCAGAGTAGTGAAGCTGATTGAAGGCTGGCAACCGGCAATGAAAGGCGATACCCCCGTAAAAGTTATCCATACTATCCCGATTAGCTTTCTATAATGGCGTAATTTGGGCAGTTGAGTTTATTTTGAAAAAAATTAATAAAAAATAGGGTTCAGTTTTTGATTAAATAAAATGAGCCTGTATATTTGCAGTCCCAAACGGGAAAGGAGAGGTGCCTGAGTGGCCGAAAGGAGCAGTTTGCTAAACTGTCGTACGTCTAAAGCGTACCGCGGGTTCGAATCCCGCCCTCTCCGCGAGATGAGTAGAAATTTTTAAAAATAAATTTTTGATTTAAAAATAAATTTTTCTACCTTTGCACTCTCAAATTTTTAGATACCGCCCTCGGGGTGTAGCGTAGCCCGGTATCGCGTCTGCTTTGGGAGCAGAAGGTCGTCAGTTCGAATCTGGCCACCCCGACACACAAAACCCTCTTAGAAGTGATTCTGAGAGGGTTTTTGGTTTTTATCCTAAAATTTGCAAATAGTTATTTGCCAATTATCATGATGTTGGGTCGTCAACGGTCCGCCGCTGCGGTTCGAATCTGGCCACCCTCTGAGTAACTGATAATGATTATTAGTTCAATTTCGTCTTTAAAACCTTTATTCATCAACATTAGAAGCCCTGTAAGGCTTTCTTATGTAATCTATCTCGTCATTATTAATTACACCAATGATTGATCGGGCATCAATCTCCTGTTCTGCCAATAAATTCATAGCGGCTATAACAGAATCACAATCATGGAAGTCTTTTTCTAGTAATATCCCCCTTTCTTCATACACTACTTTTACATTCATATTTCATTATTGATTATAGATGAAGTATAAACAAAAAAGGCAAACATAAGTTTGCCTGACAAAACAATTATATCTCAATTTCTATTGAAAACAGCCGTTGCTAATTCCCAAGGGAATTATCACTTAGGTTTAGATTTCGCATATTCCCGTCCATCCGGTGTAAACCATTTCAAACTTCCATCTTTATCAATGACCATGTATTGATCTGCTATAATCTCTTTATATTTTAATGTGATTACATTCGTAGTTGACTCTACTACCATTTCTTCGTTCAATACCGAGTTGTCTTTAAAATTCTCGTGAAGAAATACTTTGCCTCCTTTTTTATAAATGGTCAAGTCTTTAATATTTTCATCAGGCGGCGTCCATTGCCCCACAGCGGTACTATCAGCAGAATGGAGTGCGTGCGCTTTATCTTTTAATTGTTGTCCGCAGGAAGTAAGAAATATAACAAAAACCAACAGTAAATATCGGCTCATTGGGTTAGGTTTAAAATGAGCTGTGAAATTAGTGAAAAAGGGTGGTTTTTGATGAAAAGGGCAAGGACATTATTTGGGAGCGGTAGAAAAATATAAGCAGCTTGGATTTGGTTGCCGTAATGTAAAAGTTTTCTTAAGTTACTTTAATAGAACTTTCTATCGTTTACTTTATTTATTGCTCCTTAGCCACAAACAAAATTCTTACTTAGATTATCTTCTTAGTTTCCAAGCATCCCTCATTTTATTTATAATCTTCGTAGTCATTTCAAACTCTTCTTTTTTTGATAAGTTTAATTTTTTACAAAATTTTTCTTTTACTGTATAAAAGAACAATTGTTCCCATTTTTCTCTAAAGTCAGTACTGGAGACTTCTATCATAATACTATCATTTTTTTGTTCTGAAACTTTATCTCCTTTCTTACCAACTTGCAAATAGAACGCATTTGCATGAATAATTCCATCTATAGTAGCACAATGATTTACTAAAGAAAATTCAATGGCAAAGTCTATTTTCATAGGTTTAATAAAGTTAAGAGAGAGAAACACATTCTTTGGTTTAAAAAAAGTATCTGGTAATCCCCAAGTAGTTATTGAATCTCCAGGCAATGTATCTTTATGAAGTTTAATTAATTCGTTAATCTCAAAGTGATTTCCCGTATCAATTACTAATGAAGGTATAAGTCTGCCTTCTCCTACACTTACGTTGGATATACTTCCGTCTGAAACTATTCTGAAAAACGGGCAATTTAACTTTACTTTTCTAGGCTTCATTTTTTAATTCTCTTAAAATTAATACTTCTATAGTCTCTTCATTATTGAAAACATCTATTACTTTCACTAAATAACTTGCTATTCTGTATTCATTTGAAATAACTAATGGTTGCTTAAAAATTAGCCATTTAGATAGTCTTGCTCTTTCTTCAATTCTAATATCATTAGAAAACGTAGGAAATTTTTCATTAGAAACTAGCAAATTTTCTCCATGAGGAATTATAACCTTAATAGTCTCTTCGTTATTTTTTATACATTCGATTTCAAGTTCCGCTCTAAAAGAACTTTTACTATCCGAACTGTTTATAATTGTCATATTAAATAAGAAAAAATGTTGTTTATTCTCTTTATCTAATTTTAAAAGATAACTATCAATCAAATAAAGATTAAAGTTGGCTTGTCTATCATTATATGTTTGTCTTGCTATAGTTGCTGACCTACCAGCCATAATACTACTTCTAAATGCAGATAAAGCAGCAATTATAGCAACAAGTAAAGTTATTAAATTCCAAATACTAACTTTAGAAGAAAAGTCTATTATTATATCAATTGTTGTCATTACTATCAATTTTATTCTTATGCAAATTTATATCTTTCAAATAAATAATTACTAATAGTAATAATATACAACAAAAAATCCCACTAACAAAGCCAGCAGGATTCAATATAAATCTATTTCTAATACTCAACAAGTAAACCTAAACCCTATTCCATGCACGTTTTCAATCTTGATTTTCGGATCGTCGGAGAGCATTTTTCTCAGGCGAGTAATGAATACGTCCAGACTTCGGCCTAAGAAATAATCGTCTCTGCCCCAAATGGCCGTTAGTATCTCTTCACGTTTGATAACCTGATGCTTCCTTTCACAGAGAAACTTTAATACCTCTGCCTCACGGTGAGTCAGTTGCTCGGCCTTATCATCTGATTTGAGTGAGAGTTGGTTGTAGTTAAATTCGTAATCACCCAATTTCCATTTGCCATTGCCTTCGGTTACTTCTTTGCTTACTTCTTTTCGTTTAAGAAAGACCTTAATACGAAGGTTGAGTTCTTCTATGCTGAATGGCTTGGTTACGTAGTCGTCTCCGCCCACCTTTAGTCCGGTAATGCGGTCTTCCTGCATCCCTTTGGCGGTCAGGAAAATAATCGGTATCTGTTGGTTCTGTTTTCTGATTTTTTCGGCCAATGAAAACCCGTCCAATTCAGGTAGCATGACATCCAGCAGGCAAAGGTCATATTTTTCTTTGGTAAAGCTCTTCCAGGCTTCTTTTCCATCCGGAAAATGTGTCACCTCATATCCTTCCATTTCAAGATTATCTTTGGTCACATAGCTCAGGTTGGGGTCGTCTTCGACGTACAAAATTTTAGGCATATTTTAGTTTATGGTAGTAGAAACGATGCTCCGTTTCTTATTCTTGTTTCATCACAATAGTAAACGTACTCCCCTTGCCCGGCTCGCTATCCACTTTAATCTCCCACTTATGCGCTCGCACAATTTCTCTCACATAGCTGAGTCCCAGACCAAAACCTTTTACATTATGCGTATTGCCTGTGGGTACCCGATAAAACTTATTGAAAATCTTGCTCTGGTGTTCCTTGGCGATGCCAATCCCGTTATCGCTGATAGAAAGCACCAGACTATCCTCAGTATTCTCGGTTTTTATTCTGATACAGGGCTTTTTACCTGAGTATTTAATGGCATTTTCCAGAAGGTTTCTTATCAGACTTATTAATTGTGTACGGTCGGCATAAATACTGGTGCGGGAGGCATTCAGTTCTATACTCAGCGAGTCTTCCAGTTCGGCTTTTATGCCTTCTGTTACATCGTCAATGATGCTGTGCAATTCCTGCAACTGAATATCTAACTGCATTTTACCTCGCTCCATGCGCGCCGTATTCAGCACCGATTCTACCTGATTTTTCAGCCGATTGTTTTCCTGCCTGATGATGTGCACATATTTCTTCAAACGCTCGGGTTGTTCCATTATTTTAGTCTGGCTCAAAACATCTGTGGCCACTCTGATAGTTGAAATAGGCGTCTGAAACTCATGGGTCATATTATTGATAAAATCGCGCTGTACTTCGCTGAGCCGCTTTTGCCGTAGAATGACAAACATGGAATAACCGAAAAAGGCTGTTACAACCAGGGTTATGAGCGACGAAATCACCCAGATGTCCAAACGGGCAGCCAGAAAGCTTGTTTTGCTGGGGAATCGGACACCGAAATAATTGAGATACTTATCGGTTTTTGGCAAAGTCTTTTTCAATGCCGAACTTTCAAAATCAGAATTGATGTGTGCCCCGTCTACGATTTTGTCGGTATTACAATCGTAAATACCATACTCAAAATCGGTCTGCAGGTTTTGTTTCTTGAATTCTTCTTTGAGGTAATGCTCCAGCACATCGGCATCGAGCGGGATTCTTAAATTGGCTACGTAGTAATCGGAAGAAAGCTGACTAACGGGGTTTTCGATACTGGAAAGTTTGTAGAGGGAAGAGATTTTGTTCGCGACGTTTCGTAAAGAGATCATGACAGTTTGCCGAAACTGCTGTTCTTTTAAATCGAAAGCGCGCTTTACCCAATAGGCCTGTACTGCAATAATTCCCGTAATAGAAAGCGTGCCCAGTATAATCAGAAGTCGGATGGTATTTCTGTTCAAAACGGGATAGTTTTTTCGTAAAATTATATAAGAAAAGATTTAATGACAAAATTTTAATCATAAGTTTAGTGAGTGGTTATTAAAAAAGTTATGTAAAATCTGAATATTCTTTTAATTTAATCGTCTGCCCTTTGAAAAAGCAAATTTTCTACCTTAATTTGCTCTACTCAAAGAATCTTATTCTAAAACAAAATTCTATTTCCCATTTCCCTAAGCACTATGCAAAAATTACAAACCCTCGATTACTTTGTATTCCTCTTCTATTTTATTCTAGTGTCAGGTTACGGCTATTGGATTTATAAGAAAAAACAAGCCAAACAAACTTCTACTACAGACTTTTTCCTTGCTGAGGGCTCGCTTACCTGGTGGGCAATTGGGGCCTCGTTGATTGCTTCGAACATCTCGGCTGAACAGATGATTGGTATGTCGGGTAATGGTTTCTCTATGGGTTTGGCGATTTCTACCTATGAGTGGATGGCAGCAGCCACGCTTATCGTAGTAGGTATTGTTTTTATGCCTATTTACTTGAAAAACAAGATCTTTACGATGCCACAATTCCTTAATCAACGCTACAACTCTACTGTGAGCTTGATTATGGCAATCTTCTGGCTGGCTTTATATATTCTCGTAAACCTTACTTCTATTTTGTATTTAGGAGCTTTGGCAGTATCGGGTATTTCTGGGATTGACTTCACTGTCTGTATGATTGGACTGGCGATTTTCGCCATTATTATTACGATTGGGGGTATGAAAGTAATCGGTTTTACCGATGTTATTCAGGTGTTCTTCCTGATTATAGGTGGTTTAGCTACTACTTATCTGGCGGTAATGTTGGTTTCAAGCCAGTATGATGGCATAGAAAGTTTAACCAATGGTTTGAAATTGATGACTGAAAAATCGGAAGACCACTTTCATATGATTTTCAAAAAAGGAGATCCGCATTATATGGCATTGCCGGGTTTAACGGTATTGATTGGTGGTATGTGGATTGTGAATCTGAATTACTGGGGCTGTAACCAATATATAACCCAACGTGCTTTGGGAGCCGATCTTGATACAGCCCGTAAAGGGATTTTGTTTGCGGCATTCCTGAAATTATTAATGCCGGTGATTGTAACACTTCCGGGTATTGCGGCTTATACACTTTATCAGAAAGGCTTATTCCAACAGGAAATGTTAGGCGCTGATGGCACATTGAATCAGGATAATGCCTATCCGGTATTGTTGAATCTATTACCTATCGGTTTGAAAGGTCTATCATTTGCCGCCTTGACAGCCGCTATCGTAGCCTCATTAGCAGGTAAAGCCAATAGTATTTCAACTATCTTTACGCTTGATGTTTTCAAAAACTATATAGGCAAAAATGCGACTGAAAAACATCTGGTTTGGATAGGTCGCGTGACCATCGTGGTATCCATGATTCTGGCGATTGTGATTTCTCCTTATATGGGTATCGATAAAAAAGGTGGTTTCCAGTTTATTCAGGAAATGACTGGTTTATTATCTCCGGGTATTTTTGCGGCATTTGTAATGGGCTTTTTCTGGAAACGTACTAACTCGGCAGGTGCTTTGTTTGCCATTGTGGGTGGCTTCTTAATCGCGCTTTCAATGCACAATAACTGGCTGCCATTTGCCGACTGGACAACCGTACCATTCCTTGATCGTATGGGTATTGTATTCCTGATTTGTGTGGCGGTAATGTTTGTTTTAGGCTATGTATTACCAGATGAAGGCAAAGGGCTTGAAATTGATGCAAGCATGTTCAGAGTAAAAGGCGTATTTGCCGTTGGTGCAGTTTCAGTTGTATTGATTCTTACTTTCTTATACTGGTATTTCTGGTAAGACAACGAAACCATATAAAACGTAGAAAGGCCCGGGAGTTCCCGGGCCTTTCTACGTTTTATATCGTGGCTACAAAATTATTTCAACAATTTCGGAAACATAGCCTGTGCTCTCTCAATTCGTGGGATTGAAACCGAAGCTACATAAGGCTCGTCGGCATGGTGCTGGTCATAGTTCTGATGATAATCTTCTGCTTTATAAAAGGCTTTAAATGGCACAATCTGCACAACGATAGGCTTTTTGTATTTGCCAGATGCTGTTAGGTTATTCTTATAATCATTGGCTAATTTTTGCTCTTCTGCATTAGTATAAAAAATAACCGAACGATACGAATCTCCGTGGTCGGGGCCTTGTCCGTTTACCTGTGTTGGGTCTTGTGAGGCAAAATAAACCTCCAGTAAAGTAGCATAACTGATAATCGCAGGATCATAATGTACCGCTACTGTTTCAGCATGACCTGTGGTTTCATTACTTACTTCCCGATAAGTCGGGTTCTTGGTATTTCCGCCACTATAACCTGACTCGGCTTCTTTTACGCCTTTAAGACTATCGAAAATCCCCTCTACAGCCCAGAAACAACCCGAAGCAAAATAGGCGGTTTCTAATTTACCATAATTGGTATTATCTACTGCCGGAACTTTATATTTTTCTTTTTTGTCACCATTCGCGTCTGTAGTAGAACTACAGGAGAAAACGCCGATAAATGCACCAATAGTGATTATAAGAGCAATTGCTTTATTCATTTGTATTAATAGTTAAATTGAATCATTCTCTACTAATATAAACGTAATTCTGCTGATTTTGGTTTGCTCTCTTTACTCTTAAAATCTCTTAAAAAGCACCTCATTCATACCTACACACTAAAACCCAGTTTCACTTTATAGCGCCAGCGGTCTTTGCCTATTTCATTTTCCAGTTTGAGCACTTCATGCGTTTTCTTACTTATCCAGAATACTTCTCTATACCCCTTCGATTCATGGGTGAGCAACCAGCAATCTACTTTCTGGTTATCATATCCGGCTAATTCCCCTGAACCTGTTACTGTATAAGATTCAAATTTGGGTGCCAGAGACCCCGGCTCATAAAAAGGAATCATATAAGTAGTATTGGCTTTATAAGGCATCAAAGGAAATACTTCAAGGTCGAGATGCCAGTTTAAAGTATATTGGTTCAAAGCTTTCTCAAATGCCTGCCAGACAAACTTTTTGTTTTTTGTGGTATCGGCCTCAGTAATCGGTGAATTATTGACTTTGGCAGTTTTGTTCACAAAATCAAACTCGCCAGTTCCCCGAGCCTTCCACCAACTTTGGTGATACAATGGCGCAAAAGTCTTTTTATCGCAAACCGACTTTACGGTATGTACCACGCTGTCTCTATCTTCCCATTCCTGTTTTACCACAATGGCTTCTTTGCCATTGTAGTTTTCAAATGATACATTTCTCGTCCAGAATTGCGGCCTTGACCTTCCGGCATCTTTGTTCATTTTGAAATAGACCAAGTAGCGGTTAGTGCCTTCTTTCAAGAATTTGGTGTTTACTTTAGTGGCGTCTACCCACACGGTATCCTGAGCATAAGATGCAAAAGAAAAGCAAAGCCCTATCAGGGCATAGAGCAGTTTAGTTAGTAATAGCTTCATAATAATTTGTATAAGAAAAGATGTTATTGTTACTTTTTAAAGCCCTCTATTACCTTATCAAAACTCACCCAATAAATATCCCCGGTGCCATTTTGAGGGGATGTAAAAGTTTTAAATAAATCATCTATTTTAACCGCAGCACTTGCATAAGCATTCGGTATATTTATTCTTTCGCTGGTAAAGAAAAGCATCTTTTTATCCGGACTTACATACGGACAATAGTCTAATCGATTAGAATTAAGCATGCTTAAATGCTGCGCAGGTAACCATTTACCGGTGGCATCTCTGATACTCATATATAAATCTCCCCTACCTTTATCATCTTTCCGGCCATAAGAAGTAAAAATGATATAGTCTTCATCAGGTGACACAAAGGCATTGAATTCATAGGTTTTAGAGTTAATGGCCGTATCTAAAGGCGTAGGTTGTGTGTATTTACCCTGTTCAAACCTTGACACAAAAATATCTTCTTTACCTACGGCCATTTGATAGGCCGCCGTAAAATATAAATTCCCATTTCTGGCAATAGCCGGATAAAATTCATCTTCCGGGGTATTGATGGGTGAACCCAGGTTTTGTGCTTCTCTCCACTGGCCATTTTCTCTACTCACAACCCATATATCAAAGTCTTTTGGGGTTGTACCTTGCATAGGTCGGTTTGAAGCAAAGTAAAGTTTTTGACCATCAGCTGAAAAAGCAGGTTCTAAATCACTGAACTTTCCGGCAAAGGGGGCAATTTCGGGTTTGCTCCAGGTACCATTGGGTGCTTTTCTGCAATAAACAATGGTCTGAAAAATGCCTTGTGGGGATTGTAGCGTATAAAAAATCTCATTACCATCAGGCGAAATAGCAAAATCTCTTTCGCTGAATCCGGTGCTGATACCGAATATTTCTGCCTGTGCAGGTGGGTTTGTCAGAGCAAAAGGTTTTTGGGCTATCAATGTCAAAGTCCAGAAATATACTATAAATGTTGATAGAAGTTTTAGGTTCAGAAACATAGCCGTTGAGTTTATAGCATAAAAGTACAGGCTTTGTTTATATAAATCTATTCATAAGCATAGACAACCAGCATCTACTCATAAAAAGCAGTTTTTATCGTATTTTGGCAGATTCAACACAGAAACTGTTACTTGTAGGGAGGAAAAGGCTGTTGGTAGACCAAAGTCTTTTTATCAGGATATTTTCTCTTAATTTTATACTTTTAAAGTCAGTCCATTATCTTTTTAATGCAAAAACGAATTATTCATCATATAGCTTTCTGGATAGCCTATGTACTGTTTAAAGCCTATCTCAATTTTGAGTCATTGGCTTATAACAAGCCTAAGGAGAATGTCTTCTATCTGTTCTTTCTGGCAATTGGTATTCAGTCTACTTATCTGATTGTTAAGATACCCTTGGTATATACCATATTTCATATTACCGACCAGTTTCTGTCCAAAAAATGGAGTATTATAAAATCGCTTGTCAGCACTATTCTGGTATTTGTACTGGCTATCCCTGTTTTCTTGTTTATCACCCATATCGCACAGAAGTATATTTTAAAACATACCTCTATGACTGATGCGAGCTATTATACGCTTGCCAGTATTTTCTATGCATTTTTCTTGCTGTGTTTTCTGTGTGGGGTGGCGCTGGCTATTAAACTTATCAGGCAAAATCTTCTGGCAAAAGAAATTGAACAGGAATTGACTAAAAAACGACTGGAAACTGAACTTCGCTTCCTGAAAGCACAGACCAATCCCCACTTCTTATTCAACACGCTTAATAATATCTATGGATTGGCTCGTAAAAAATCGGACGATACAGCAGAAGTAGTGATGAAACTTTCAAAGCTATTGCGGTTTATGCTTTATGAAACCAACAAACCATACATAGCGATTGAAGAGGAACTGAGGGTAATGGAAGACTATATTGAGTTGGAAAAAATACGCTACAACCAACGGCTGAAAATTGATTTCATCAAGTTTATCGATAACCAGCATGAGCCGATAGGTCCTCTGATTTTATTACCCTTTATAGAAAATGCCTTTAAACATGGCGCAGGTGAAACTATTAATGAATCTTATATTACCATCAAAATTCAATTACAAAAAGGCCATCTGCATTTTAGTGTAGAAAACTCTAAATCAGAAGATAACCAATCAGAAATTACAGAAAAAATAGGTTTGAGCAATGTAAGACGACAATTAGAGTTAATGTACCCCGAACACCAATTAACTATCGAAAACCACGTTTCTACGTTTAAAATTGTACTGGAATTAAACCTGAACAGCCATGCAAAAATTTAACTGCATTATTGTAGAAGATGAGCCATTAGCCGCAGAAATTCTGCAGGACTATGTGATGCAGATTCCCTTTTTGCAATTAAAAGCGGTTTGTGACAATGCCATTCTAGCCACGGAAATCTTAAGAAGCCACTCAATAGATCTGATTTTCCTTGATATTAATCTCCCCAAACTCAAAGGATTAGACTTCATTAAAACCTTACAAAATCCACCTTGCATCATTCTTACCACTGCGTACCACGAATATGCATTGCAAGGTTATGAGCACAATGTATTAGATTATCTGCTGAAACCAATCGAGTTCAGTCGTTTTCTCAAAGCTGTCAATAAACTGACTTTCCCAACGGTTGTTACCTCGCCTATTGCCACAGAAGACAGAAAATACCATTTCTTTAATGTGAATAAGAAAATGGTAAAGGTGTTTTTTGATGAAATTCTGTACATCGAAAGTCAGAGAGAATATGTAAAAATCACTTCCAAAACACAAACTATACTAACTAAGCTCCCTTTGAGTGAAATAGAAGCGTTGCTACCAAATGAAAACTTTCTGCGAGTGCATCGCTCATTTATTGTGGCAAAAAATAAAATTGAAGCGTATTCAGCTACTGATGTGGATATAGCCGGAAAACAAATTCCGATAGGAAGAGGTTATAAAGAGGCAATTTGGGACGTTTTGTCGAATTAGCCGACAATTTTTTCATAAAAAACGTACTTTTGCAAATCCACTAAATACTGAACAAAGTTTTAATGAAAATTGCCGCCATTGACATAGGTTCAAATGCAGCCCGAATGCAGATTTCGTCGGTATTGCATGATAAAAACAAAATCAATTTCAAGAAAGTAGAATACGTGCGCTTTGCCCTGCGCTTGGGGATGGACGTATTCAATACCGGAAAAATATCTTACGAAAGCGAAGCCCGCATTAAAAAACTGCTGATGGCTTACCGCTTATTAATGGAACTCCACGAAGTAGATGCCTACATGATTTGTGCTACCTCGGCCATGCGTGAAGCCGAAAACGGCGCCAATATTGTAGAAAGAATCAGAAATGAGTTGGGCATGGAAATCCACCTGATAGAGGGTGATAAGGAAGCCGAACTCATCAATGATGTGATAAAAGTGGTTTTAGAAGATGATAAAACCTATCTGCACATTGATGTGGGCGGTGGTAGCACCGAGCTGAACATTTATAAAGGCCGAACCAAAATAGCTGCTAAGTCTTTCAAAATTGGTTCTGTTCGTCTGCTTGAGCATAAAGAAGCACCTGATGTTTGGAATAAAATGAAAGCCTGGGTAGACGAAACCATTCCAACACATGAAAATGTAATTGCCGTTGGTACAGGAGGTAATATCTCTAAATTATTCAATCTGATTGAGCATAAAGTTGACGGTAAAGCGACTCTGGAGGAATTAGAGAAAAAACGCAATTATATCAGCCAATTCAGCTTAGAAGACCGTATTAACAAACTACAACTCAATGCCGACCGTGCCGATGTGATTGTTCCGGCGTCTGATATTTATATATCTGTCATGAAATGGGCCGGTGCCAACGAAATCATTGTACCAGATTTAGGTCTGAAAGACGGTATATTGTTGTTGGTTTACGAAACTCTGATGAGCGAAGAAGATTAAAATACAAATATGAAAAAGAGAATTTTTACCTATACAGCCCTTATTGTTACAAGTTTTAGTCTTCTATTGATGCTCTCTTCATGGGGTATGTGGGGTCATCAGCATATCAATAAATCAGCGATTTTTGCTTTGCCGGAAGAGCTAAGAATTTTCTTCTATAATCATCTCGATTTTGTGGTAGAAGAATCAAATGTACCTGATCTAAGAAAATATACGCTAAGCGACAAGGCCGAAAACCCTCGCCACTATATTGATATTGAAGATTTTGGCAGCATTGATAGCTTGCCACTAACTAGCAAACAGGCTAATGCTAAATATGATGCCAAGGTTTTGCAGACAAACGGAATATTACCCTGGTATATTCTGGATGTAATGGAGAAACTGACTAAATCAATGCAGGGCCTGAGAAAAACAGAAGCTTTGTTTCTGGCTGCCGATTTAGGACATTATCTGGCTGATGCCCACATGCCTTTACATACCTCAAGCAATCACAATGGACAATTGACCAATCAGGCAGGTATTCATGCGTTCTGGGAAGCACAAATGCCGGAACTCTATGGTGAGGCTTACAACGTGCATACAGGTAAAGCCCATTATATTGATGATGTAACGAAAGAAACCTGGCGAATTATCAGACATTCTCATGCATTGGCAGATACATTACTAGCTAAAGAAAGAGAATTAAGAAAGACTTTTCCGGCAGATAAAATCTTTCAGAAAGATGCGAATGGCAAAATAGCCAGAAATAAATTCAATCAGCCGGTTTATACAAGAGAATACGCAGATTTGTATCATAAAGCCTTAAATGGCATGATTGAAAATCAGTTAAGAGGTGCTATTTCAGCCACGGCCAATTTCTGGTATACTGCCTGGGTTAATGCAGGAAAACCTGATTTGAAATCATTAGATGACGAGGGACTGACCAAAAGAAACAAGTCTAACTACAAAAAAGACATCAAAGCCTGGGAAAAAGGAAAACTGACGGTATTGAAAGTTGAACCGGAGTTTTAAAAAGAGAATTATTTCAATATAATAAATCCCGTAGGGATGGTATATCGGTAGAAATAAGAAAGCTTTAGAAATTGAGTCCCGTTGGGACGGTATATTGAATTAATATATCGTCCCAACGGGACTTTAAATTTGCTTTTTATGTTTTTTATCGATATACCATCCCTACGGGATTTATTTAATATCATGCTGTGCTAATCATTTCTCTATCTCCACCTTCGACTTCCGCTTTACAGTCTGGCTGGTAAACGTACTTTCAAAAATCTTATCAGCATTACCTGTTTCAAAACCTTCACGACGATGCTCTCTTTTGATTTCAGCAGGTTTCAGATGCTGAAATTGTGGCAAGACCTTGCGTTCGGCAAATTCAACATAGCTACCAGAAATCGGATGCACTTCTCCTCCGGCAAATTCAGCATCAATAATTTCGGCCACTGTTGAGCTTTGCAACAAACCCCCATCCGGACTAATCTTGATTTTTCCACCTGCATCATTGAGCTTAATCCCTGTTTTTTCAAGAAAATCATTAAATTCCTGAATCGAATTATAGCCCTCTTTCAGGTTATGCACGCTAATCGTATAATGATTCAGGTAGTAGCGGTTATAGATTACCCATGCAGCATATTCACTTTCTTTCAACAAGGCCGAATAATCTTCCCATGTTGGCATGCTCCAGAGAGGTCTGTGCAAAAACTCATCCACAGCAGCCCCATCATTCAAATCCAGCCTATCAACAGGGTCTGATTTTACTTCATCTGTATAGCTTCTGATAATGTCCTGAATATTTTGTGGCAAATCATTTACCCGCAATTCACTTACAAATATTCGAGGGTATTCGGGCTTAGGTGGCGAAAACCAGTAGGCATCCAGTTTCTTGCCCTCAAAATAAAAGTAATCGCGCTTTTCATATCCTAAATGAAGAAAAATCTTCTCGAATGATTTTATCCCCAATTGCGGCACACCCATCGTACGGAAAGCTATGTGGTCGTTTTCAATTTCGCTGGCGTTGGCAATAATATCCTCGGCAATCATGGCGTCTGATACTTTTTGTACATCAGGCACACGCTCACGGTATCGGCGCATTAAGCCATTTAATACGTACTCTAAAGTTGCTTTTTTATTTTCCATTATTTATTATTCTTCTACTTTAAAAAATTGCCCGTTAGTAGTTTCCAGATAAGCATCTAACGGAATGTCTTCTTGTTTAATAAATCCTTTTTGTGGCAGTTTGCCATCGGCTACCATCTCAACTACGGCTGCTATGGATGCTGCTGTTGTCCACGAAATAGCCCGCCAGTGTTTACCATCAATTTCTATCGGGTGATAGGCTTCGTAAAATTCTTCACGTGCCAGTTCTTCTCCTTTCCAGCCTTCTACTACGGCATATACATATACTACATCGTCCTGTACCGGCGGTTTGGCTTCTGTAAGTATTTGTTCAACTAATTCACGTTTATCTTTCAGAATTAATTCATACAACAAAAACTTCATCAGTTTAGCATGACCCGGATAGCGGATAGTTTTATAATTGAGTGTATCTACTTTGCCTTCATACGTTTCGCACATGGTACCCAATCCACCTGATGTACTGAATGCCTCAAATTCCTGTCCCTCAATCTGGATATGCTCGATACCATCTAAAGAAGGCACCATCTTCTTGGTTCCGTTATGAATTACTTCAGCATCATTAATATATTCGTTGATTACCCCAGCCGGAGACCAGGTAAATGAATAGCCCATCAGACCATTTGGATACCGAGGTAGTGCACCTACACGAAGCTCTATATCACGCAATTTGGTGAAGCGTTTGGCTAAATCTGACCCTACAATGCCAATCAGACCCGGGGCAAGTCCACATTGTGGTGCCATGACAGATTTGGCAGTTTTAGCCATTTCTCTGATTGCCGTAGTCGTAGGTACGTCTTCTGTCAAATCAAAATAATGGATACCGAATTTATGTGCAGTCTGTGCAATAGGCAGGTTCAGATTATACGGCATGGCCGATACCACAGCATCAAAACTAGGGATGGTTCTCTCTAAGAAGCTGATGTCGTTTACATCACCTAAGATGATGTCAAAGGGTAGGTCGGTATTTGGGTGGCGTTTATCCATACCCATCACGGCAAAGCGTTTAGAGAGCAATACGCCCACCAACGAACCCACTTTGCCCATACCAATCACAAGTACGTTTTTCATGTCTGGTTTGAAATAAAGTTTATGATGAAACTAAAAACAACAAACAATACTCTAGACTCTTTCCTATGGAAATATAAACTATAATGCTGAAATAATGTTAAATCAGTTCAATAGCAATATACACACCATGAAAATCATTTAGTAGAATTATCTGTCAATAAATGATAAAGATTGATTAAGACCCCTGACGTATATCAGGAACAAATGAGCAGGCACTACGAAGATAGGCGAGGCGTGCTAAATGATATTTAAGGTCTTTGAACAAGTGGAAGATTTATTTTTCTGACAAATGTAGACAATTGAAAATAATTTACAAGTTTTTTTTATTAGTATAACGGTGAATAAATTCACCGGCTAAGGCAACAAAGGAACAAATTATATATATACGCCGGACTTAAGTCCGGCTTTGTATGCAAAAAGACCTTTGTTGCTTTAGTCACCGAATTCATTCGGTGAACACAGGATTATGAGAAGATTTTTTAATTATAAAGTACAAAAAGAACCATCCCCCGAAGAAGATGGCTCATGTATGGGTAAGGAATCGTAATGGGCAATTAAGATATACCTTCCAGGAGTTTTTCCTCCTGCTCAATAAACGGCTGATTTTTCAGACGCTTACCGGTAGCTTTGAAGATAGCGTTAGCAATTGAACCTCCGGTTGGTGGCAAAGCAGGTTCACCTAAACCTGTTGGATCGATGCCATTATCAACAAAGTGTACATCAACAGCCGGAATCTCGTTCATCTTAATGAGGCGGAAGGTATTGAAGTTGCTTTGGTTAGGTTTCCCTTCACTAAATGTCAGGTTACCATACATCGCGTGCCCCATACCGTCTACTATCCCGCCTATTATCTGATTTCTCGCACCACTCTGGTTGATTACTACGCCGCAGTCAACAGCAGCATAGATTTTCTGCAAGACAGGCTTGCCTTTTTTCATCACCACTTCTCCTACCTGTGCTACATAAGAAGCATGAGAGAAATAGACACTGAAACCAAGACTCACACCTTTACGTTTTTTGTTCCAGCCCGATTTTTCTGCGGCTAATTCAATCACCGCTTTCATACGGTCAATATCATAACGAACAGGGCCGGCTGGTGCTGTTTTGGCTTTCTCCAATAGTTCCAATCTGAACTGTACCGCATCTTTACCAGCGGCACTAGCTACTTCATCTAGGAAAGACTGCTCCGCAAAGGCCAGGAAGTTAGTAATTGGAGCTCTCCACGGGCCGGTAGTGATTGGCGATTTATGGTCAACTGAATCAATCAATAAATTAGGTACGGCACCTGATGGGAAGTTATTTTCACGTGTAGGATTTCCGGCGTTGATCCCTACGCCACGTAGGGTATAGCCTATCATATTACCTTGTTTATCCAAGGCCGCACGGAAACGGTAACGCACAGCTGGACGGTAGCTACCACCAGTCATGTCGTCCTCACGTGTCCATATTACTTTTACCGGGGCTTTTACTAAGTTTGAAACCTCTACGGCCTCCAACACATAATCAGTACCTAAGCGGCGACCAAAACCTCCACCCATACGGGTTAATTCTACGGTCACTTTCTCAGGAGCAATATTCAGCAATTTTGCCGTTTGTCCTTGTGCGTTTGCTGGTGTCTGTGTTGGGCCAACTAATTCTACGCCATCTTCTCTCACATGGGCAAAGAAGTTCATCGGCTCCATCGGGTTATGCGGCAGGAACGGGCATTGGTATTCTGATTCTATTATCTTGGCCGCATTCTTAAACGCCTCTTCTACGTTCCCCTCTTTTCTTCTCACTTCTGCCTTTGGCGAATCCAGTAATTCCTTGAAAAGTTTGTTATGGTCATCGGTACTTTCCAGATTCCCTTCTTTCTCCCATTCTATTTTCAGGACATCTTTCGCCTTTTTCACTTCCCAGGTCGATTTACCAACTACCGCCACCTTGTTTTTGAACGATACCACATCTACAATACCCGGCATAGCTTTAGCCGCCGTGGCATCAAAAGATTTCAGTTTCAATCCAAAAGCAGGTGGACGCTGAATCATCGAGAAAAGCATTCCTTCCCGATAAAAGTCTATCCCGAAAAGTGGCTGCCCCGTTAAGATAGGCTTATTATCCACGTTTTTAACAGTTGAGCCTATCAGTTTAAAATCTTTGATGTCTTTTAGCTTTACATCCGTTGGCGGTGTAATTTGAGCAGCATCAGTAGCTAACTCGCCATAACTCAATCTTTTGTTTGAGGTGATATGTATCACATAACCTTTTTCGGTTTTACATTCAGCAGCCGACACATTCCATTTTTTGGCGGCGGCTTCTATCAGCATCTGGCGTGCAGTTGCTCCGGCTTTGCGGAGTCGTTGCCATGAGTGCGGAATCGACCCACTACCTCCGGCCACCTGACGCTCAAATTTCTTGGTATCTAAAGGGGCCTGTAAAACTTTTACATTCGCCCAGTCAACATCTAATTCTTCTGCTACAATAATCGGGAAGGCAGTTTTGATACCCTGACCGACTTCCGGGTTTGGCGAAAATATACTTACAATTCCATCTGGGCTAATTGATAAATACGCATTCGGAGCAAAATCCCCGGCTGCCGTCGTAGCAGCAACTGCTGAGTCCGCTGCCAATACTTCCTTACCGAACCAGTTAAAACTCAACATGAAACCACCACCGGCAAGCGCGGCCGATTTCAAAAAATCTCTACGGCTGTTGTCTGTCTTTTGCATGTTATTGTTTCATTTTGGTTGCGGCTAATTGAACGGCTTCTCTGATGCGGTGGTAAGTACCACAACGGCACAAGTTATTTGACATAGCAGTCTCTATCTCTTCCGTAGTTGGTTTAGGGTTGCTTTTCAAAAACGCCGCGGCAGTCATGATTTGCCCGGCCTGGCAATACCCACATTGAGGAACATCCACCTCATTCCACGCGGTTTGCACCGGATGGTCTCCTTTCTCTGATAATCCTTCAATGGTAGTTATCTTAGCGGCGCTAACCGACGAAACAGGTAAGATACAGGTACGGGTTGCTTCGCCATTGATATGAACCGTACAGGCACCACACATGGCCATTCCGCAGCCATATTTTGTACCTAAAAGTCCTAAATGATCACGTAAAACCCAAAGCAGAGGTGTGTCGGGGGCTACGTCTGTTTTATAGACTTTCCCGTTAATGTTAAGGTTGTAAACTGCCATAGTAATTTATTAAGTTGACTGTCAATAGATTAACCAAAATTAAAGAAAATACTTAGAGATTGGAAAGAATTTTGATGGTATTTATTTTGTTAGATGGAAAAAGTAGACCAATTGCCTAAATAATCCAACCACATTTTGAGCATTTTTTTCCACATACGTATATAAATTCCTGAAAAACGTAGATGGATTACTAATTTACTAAATTTACTTTGATAACTTTGAGGCGCCGTATCTCCACTAATGCATGAAAATATGAGTTCACATACAAAGAAAAATTTGTTCTCCGAGAAAATAGACGACTGGCTGATTGGATTTAAAGATGGTGCCGACTTCCTGCTGTTATTCTTTAAAGAAACACTTAGTGGAAATTTTGAATTTAAAGAGTTTGTCAATCAGTGTTATCGTATCGGTAACAGTTCATTGCTATTAATATCATTAACGGGTTTTGTCACAGGTTTCGTATTTACCAAACAATCACGTCCATCATTAGAGAGTTTTGGAGCAACCTCATGGCTTCCTTCACTGGTAACTATTGCCATCATCAGAGCCCTTGCACCTTTAGTTACGTCTTTGATATGTGCAGGTAAAGTAGGGTCAAGCATTGGGGCAGAATTAGGCTCCATGAAAGTTACCGAGCAGGTAGATGCGATGGAGGTATCAGCCGTTAATCCGATTAAGTTTTTAGTGGTTACACGAGTGCTGGCTACAACGATTACTATCCCTATTCTGTCTTTTTATTGTGGATTGATGGCCATGACAGGAGTATTTCTGAATGTAACTACCAACGAAGACACTAGTTTCCCGGCTTTTCTTGAGCAGGCATTTAATAGTATTGTTTACCTGGATTTATGGACAGCTGTCATCAAATCGGTGGCATATGGTTTTACAATTGGTATAGTAGGTTGTTATAAAGGATACAATGCCACCAATGGTACTTTAGGTGTAGGTAAAGCCGCCAATGCATCGGTTGTCATGTCGATGTTTTTGATATTTATTGAAGAAGTATTTATAGTACAGGTAACTAACTGGTTTAGATAGAATCATTGAGTGATTTAGTGAATGATTGATTTAGTAATTAGATAAAATCTGATACGCTTCAAATAATAAAATTTAATCACTCAATCACACAATCACTCAATCACTCAATAGACAACATGAACAAAGCAATAGAAATAGAACATCTGTATAAGGCATTTGGCGATAGAAAGGTTTTAATAGATGCCAATCTGGATGTCTATGAGAGCGAGAACATGGTGGTTCTGGGTAGATCAGGAACAGGGAAATCGGTTCTGATTAAAATCATTGCCGGATTACTCCCTGCCGACAAAGGAAATGTAAAGGTACTAGGGCAAGAGGTAACAGAATTGGATAAAAAAGCCATGAACGAACTACGCTTGAAAATAGGCTTTTCGTTTCAGAATAGTGCCTTATATGATAGTATGACCGTGAGAGAAAATCTGGAGTTTCCGTTGGTAAGAAATGTGCGGAATATGAGTAGAGGCGAAATAAACAAAGCGGTGAATAAGGTATTAGACTCAGTAGGCTTATTGAAATCTATTGACCAGATGCCGGCCGAGTTATCAGGGGGACAAAAGAAACGGATAGGGATTGCCCGTACGCTTATCATGAATCCGAAGATTATGCTGTATGATGAGCCTACTGCTGGTCTTGACCCTATTACCTGTATGGAAATTAATCAGTTAATTAACGAAGTAAAAGAAAATTATAAGACAAGTTCTATTATTATCACACACGACCTGACCTGTGCTAAAGAGACAGGCGACCGCGTAGCAGTATTGTTTGACGGCAACTTTAAGTTTCAGGGAACATTTGACGAAGTGTTTACGAATCCTGATCCGAGAATCAAGAATTTTTACGATTACAATTTTATAGAAAATCAAAAGAAATAGGTATATGGCGAACCCAGAATCTTCATCGAGAGTAGCGGCTAAAGTTGGTTTATTTATCTTAATAGGTGTGATAATCTTAGCTGCTGCCATTCTGACACTCGGAACCATGCGTAAAACGTTCATCACACGTATTGATGCTACGGCTACGTTCGGTAGTGTCAATGGACTTACCAAAGGTAATAATGTATGGTTTGCTGGTGTGAAAGTAGGCACAGTACAAGAAATCTCCTTTACACCCGACTCTAAAGTGCGGGTATTATTCAGTATTGAAGACAAGTCTCAGCCTTTTATCAAGAAAGATGCCACAGTAAGAGTAAGTTCTGACGGTTTGATTGGGAATCCAATCATCCTGATTTCTGGTGGTTCAGCTAATACGCCAATGATACAAAGTGGCCATAATTTTGTTGTAGAGAATGATGTTTCACAACAGGAAATGCTATCAACTTTACAGGCCAACAATAAAAATATTCTGGCTATCACCAGCGATTTAAAAGGATTAACGGCTGATATTCGCGCAGGACAAGGCTCTTTGGGTAAACTGATGAAAGACGAGGCGCTTTACGCCAGTATCTCTAAAAGTATGTCGACCGTTGAAGCTGCCACCAGAGATTTGAAAAAAGGCGCTGCTTCTCTAGCATCTCTCACTGATAAATTAACTGCTGAGGGTAATTTTATCAACTCATTAGCGACTGACAAAGAGATTTATCCATCTATCAAAAATACAGTTGCTTCGCTACAAAGCACCTCACAGACTTTGAAAGAAACGACGGCTTCGGCTCAGAAAACAGTGGGCAACCTTGAGCAAACAACCAATGCGTTGTTGAATAATCCTAATAATACAATTGGGGTATTATTGCACGACCCGAAAGCGGCTAATAATATCAGACAAACCATCAGTAATCTGGAAAGCAGCAGCGCAAAACTAGACCAGAATCTGGAGGCTTTAAAACATAATTTCTTATTCAGAAGATATTTCAGAAAGCAGGCCGAGGAAAATGAGAAGAAAAAGAAAGAAGAACAGAAGATGCAAACGGCTAATCCGCAGTGATAATAGAAACACAAATGCCTTCATGATTCGAATCATGAAGGCATTTGTGTTTCTATTATTGCAAATTTATTATCTCACCTTTATAGAAAAGTTTAACCTTTTTGCCATTTTCATCAACACATTCTAAAGCCACTTCATAAATAGAATTATTCTTTTTTACGGTTAATTTTCCAATATTCAGGTAAGCTTCAAAATCATCTGTTGGGTCATTCGGGTCAGCATTCAATTCAATGCCCCCTGAAAATGTATTTGGTTTCTCTTCGTAGTTGGTATCGGCAATATATTCTCCAGGTTCTAGTCCTTTACTACCCTTTTTTGTGTAAACCCATAAATACACTCCGGTCATTGTCCCGCTAAACGATTCTATCTTTCCATCCTTATGTTGTACTTTAAAAGAAGAGGTTAAGAGTGTCAGGATAATTTCTTCTTTATCTTTGTCATTATTTTCTTCTAAATGCGTAAATCCTTGAGATATATCATAGGTTTTACCATCATAACCCATCTGATTGGCAGGTGAAATTTCTTCATTCTTTTTGTCACAACTGAGTGTTAATAGTCCAGCAGTAAAAATTACCAACAGCTTTGTAATTGTTTTGCGCATAATTGTTAAAAATTGGTTTGATATAATTGAAAAATAATGTTCGCATCAAAGTACCGTAAAAACAAACATTCTATCAAGCAATTCCATTGCAATTATTCTAAAAACTTATGCTAATCTCATTTTCACCAATTGGATTATTAAGAAATTAAGAAAAAATTAAGAATTAAGCTTGCATACTTTATAAAGTAGAAAATTTTTACTTATTTCGCGGTTAGATAAGTCATTTGTCTTTTTCGCTGAAAGACTAAAAAAGTTAAAAACTGCTGAATTGTATTATGTTTCTTACATTATTTTACTTGTTGTTCTCACAAGTCAGGCATATATCCATCCCATTGCCCATCTTGATACTGAATAAAATAAGCGAAACTATTCTATTCGCCAATAATGGCAGCAAATCCATTCATCAGGGTTTCTTAGCTGTTCTAAAAAAGTTAACATCATCTTATCTCTATCAGTATTTTTCTGCTGATACATCACACATTTTCAAAACCAATGGCGGTTTAGCTTCATTGCGTTAATCTGTCCCATTACAGATTTAATTCCGGTGTTATAAACTGTTATACCAAGAGAAGTAAAGATTCAGGTCTGAATCTGCCAAACTTCTACCAATAGCCAGATTTAAAACTAATACTCCTTAGGCATTTCATGACTAAGGATGCGCTATGACTATTTTATTTTTTACCATAAACACTTATGTAATACCTTATGAGAAAACTCCTTACGCTTGCCTTAATAGCATCGTTTTCAGCGAGCTATGCGCAGAAAGTAGATTTAGACAAATTTCACTTCAAAGTCAGTTACCAACGCCTGCCAAAAGAATATGTGCCCTTAGAAAAACGCACCTACGGGGCCAGAGTCGTAGTGGGCGGTGCCTTACGTTCATACACTGACGAAAACATCGTTTATGACAAAATCAGAATCGATGGCTGGAAAAAAGTAGAAGCCAGCCCAACCGTAGGTATTGAAATGAATCTTGACGATTTTGCTTACAGAGGTGCAAGCACAAAATCAGAAACGAGCGAACAGAAAGACAAAGACGGCAAAGTAACTTCAAGAACCACCAACTATTGGGTTGAAGCCGGTTATGAGGCAAGAGGTATAGCACGTATAAAAGGCCCTGTAACTCCTAAACCATTAACAGAAAAGGAACAACAGGAGCTAAAGAAAAAAGAAGAAGCCAAAACGAACAATCGTTTCTTAGCCAATGTGAGTGTGAACAAAGAACCGGAAGTAACCGGTGGTTTCAATATTGGTCTGGGCATTTCTGAAACTTATACGACCGGTAAAAACACCAGTTCGGCAGCTGTAAGTAAAGAGTTTGAAGGCCAAAAAGAAGCAATTTATTCAGAGAAATTAAGAAGTTTTGTTGATGGCTCAATCAACAGAGTAAATAACAATCTGAATTTTACCTATGGATTCACCCCAATTGAAACCGATGATTATTTGTGGATACTGAACTCAAAAGATCATCCTGAATACCAGACTCAGCAAGAGGCTATTCAGGCAGTGAAAGAGTTGTTCAAAACCATGAAAGCCGACCAGCCTATTACTGATTTAGAAAACAACCTTGCTCCATTGATTGATTACTTACAGTCTTTGAAAACGAAGTATAAAGGCGATGATAAACGTAATAGAAAACTTCGTTACTCGGCTTATTACAACCTGTCAACTATCTACTATTATTTGGATAAACCTGAAAAAGCAAGAGAAGAGGCAGAAGGGTTAATCAAGAATGAATTTGACGAAAAAGATGGCGAGAAACTGGCTGAATATGCCAATATAATGGCCGATGCGATGAAACTAGCTAAAACCAATACCAGACATAACCCGAGTTTACAATAAATAATTGAGTGAATGAGCGATTGAGTGAATGAGTGATTAAACTTCTAATCTAATCTAATCTATTCAATCACTCAATCACTAACTCACTCAATCACTCAATACTACCAATCACTAAATAGATTTCCAATGAAAAAACATTTAATGCTTATCCTACTTCTTTTGACTACTGTTGTAGGTTATTCTCAAAAAAGAGACCCAAAAAGTATCAATATGCGAGGGCCTGTAGCTCCTGTTGACCTTAATTATGCTAATTATAAAAGCTACACTTTAAAACTGAATGCCCCTACTACTTTTGAGGCGATGGTTAGTCGGAATGGTGGTGCTTACAGCGCTTCATCATGGGCAGAAGATATGGTTATTTATGGTTTAAAACATGAAATTGACGGCGATTTCAAGATAACCTATAATGTCAGCAAATTTGAATTTCTTGATTCAAAAAGTATTTCGCGTTCTCCGGCCTTTGTAATGGGAATTGAGGCCAATGTAGAAGTGAAAGACAAAGAAGGCAAGATTATCTACCAACGTTTTCAGGCGCCGAAAGTAAATACTTTTATCGTGGATAGCGACGTAAGACCTTATCAGGTTATGTATAGCGTTTTGTATACTACATATCAGGAGCTTATCAATGACTTTACTTTATACTACCTATATGGCCCTGTATTAAAAGCACAATATGTTGATCTGAAATTGCCTAAGAAAACTGATCTGACAGATTTCAACCTTTCTACGCAGGTATTTCCGTCTATCTCAGGTGTAAGCCGCGACCAATGGCCTAATCTATTTGGTGAAGCACAAAAATATTGGGAAACATTGTTGAAATATCAGGTAAAAGATGAAGACGACACAAAAGATGTAAGAATGGCTGCTGCCTACAACCTTGCCTTTTCGAACTTGTTATTAGGTAATATGCCAGCCACTGAGAAATATGCAGCTATAGTAAAAGAAAACGATCGTAAGTTTTTAGGTATGGCTTCTAACCATAATATGTTAATGGATAATATCAAGGCGGTGAAAGAGTATACTACCGAATCGAAAGAAGCCAAAAATATCAGTCCTATCGCAGAAGCTCCTGTTTTACCTGAATACAAAAAATCAGCCGATGTTTTCAGATATGTGCAGATAGAAGGTGAACTACTGGATAACAAAGGCGATAAATTTGTAGGTAAAATAAAGTTGATGAATGATAACCCTCCGGTGAAAGACTATAGAAGAAGTGAGGGTGGTGCATTGACTTTAGGTGGTGTATTAAGCGCCTTCAAAACTGATAATGCCTCTGTACAAATCGAAATTGAAGGCCAGAAAAAACCCGTGAAAAGAAAAATAGACGACATTGCTCACATCAAAACCAAAGATGGCAAAACCTATAAAGTAGGTGTAGTAGGTGATGTACTTCAGGACAGCGACCGTTATGCCTTGATGGAAGAGGTGAAAATTCACCCAAGACTATCTGTTTACAACGAGGTTTTTCCGCAAAGCGATTGGGCATTGAAAAAACCAAAGGAAGAGAAATACTATCAGATTCCGGCATTGACCGCTAAAAAATCATTGAAATCATACTTCGCTGATTGTCCGGCTATGCAAAAAAGAATTGATACAGGTGAGTTTAACTCTGTAACAGGCCAGAATTATATTAATATTTTTGAAGCCTATCTGGCTGCCTGTGTGAAGAAGTAAGGGTGCACCCTAAAAAAGGAAATTTTATATATGAAAGCCGGACTTGAGTCCGGCTATGCAAGCAACATATTCCTTTGTTATTTTAGCCGGCGAATTTATTCGCTGAACTTCCGAGAATTAGACAGATAGCAAAAATAAAACGAGAACTTTGATGGGTTCTCGTTTTATTTTTGCCCGAAGACAGTTAGTGTGTCAGCGAATAAATTCGCTGGCTAAAATAACAAAGGATTTTTATTGCGGTGCCGACTCAAGTCGGCACGTATGTTATTACAACACCGTCTTAATCTTCAATTCATCCATTTGTTTCTGGTCAATGGTTGATGGCGAGTCAATCATCATATCGCGGCCTGAATTGTTTTTAGGGAACGCAATAAAGTCGCGAATTGAATCTGCGCCACCGAAAATTGAACAGAGACGGTCGAAACCAAAGGCGATACCTGCATGTGGAGGTGCACCAAATTCAAAAGCATCCATCAGGAAGCCGAATTGTTTTTTAGCTTCTTCTTCGGTAAAACCTAAGATACCAAACATCTTTTGTTGCAATGGTCTCTGGAAGATACGTACCGAGCCCCCTCCTACTTCAGTTCCGTTGATAACCATATCATAGGCATTGGCTCTTACGTTACCTAAATCTGCTGTCTCCAATAAAGGAATGTCTTCCGGTTTAGGACTAGTGAACGGGTGGTGCATAGCAAACCAGCGGTTTTCTTCTTCGCCATATTCTAATAATGGGAAGTCTAAAACCCACAACGCCTTGAATTCATCCGGCTTACGTAAACCCAGACGGCTACCCATTTCCAGGCGTAGTTCGTTTAACTGTTTACGTGTTTTATTGGCTTCTCCGGCAAGAATCAAAATCAAGTCACCTGCTTTGGCATCAAATTTCTCAGCGATTTGTTTCAAAGCTGCTTCATCAAAGAATTTATCGAATGATGATTTCAGAGTGCCATCAGCATTGAATCTGATATAAGCTAATCCCTTCGCTCCTACCTGTGGGCGTTTCACCCACTCCGTTATTTCATCTATTTGTTTACGGGTATATTCTGCACAACCTGTTGCATTAATACCTACCACTAATTCAGCAGAATCGAACACAACGAAATCTTTACCTTTTACTACGTCGTTCAATTCTACAAACTGCATTCCGAAGCGGGTATCTGGCTTATCAGAACCATATAATCGCATAGCATCAGCATAGGTCATACGTGGTACTTCAGGCATATCAATGTTTTTCACAGTCTTGAATAAATGACGAATCAAGCCCTCAAACATCTGCAGAATATCTTCCTGCTTCACAAAAGACATCTCGCAGTCTATCTGTGTAAATTCAGGCTGGCGATCCGCACGTAAGTCTTCATCACGGAAACATTTTACAATCTGGTAATATCGGTCAAAACCCGATACCATCAACAATTGCTTAAAGGTCTGTGGTGATTGCGGTAAAGCATAAAACTCACCCGGATTCATACGGCTTGGCACCACAAAGTCTCTCGCACCCTCTGGTGTAGACTTAATCAAAACCGGAGTTTCTACCTCAATAAAATCCTGGCCATCAAGAAAATTTCGGGTTTGTTGAGCCATTTTATGGCGCAATTGTAAGTTCTGACGAACGGCGTTACGACGTAAATCAAGGTAACGGTATTTCATACGAATATCGTCGCCACCGTCGGTTTCATCCTGAATCAGGAATGGAGGTAATTTAGCAGGGTTCAATATCTCTAAAGTAGAAACTTTAATTTCAACATCTCCTGTCAGAATTTTATCATTTTTTGATACACGCTCAATCACTTCACCCGTAGCTTGAATTACAAATTCACGGCTTAATGTACGAGCAAGAGCTATCACGTCGGCATCGCTGCTATTTTCATTTAATATTAGTTGTGTAATACCATAGCGGTCGCGAAGGTCAATATAAATAATACCACCTTTATCCCGAACAACTTGTACCCATCCGCATAAGGTAACTGTCTGATTTACATCTGCGATACGCAATTGTCCGCAGGTATGAGTTCTTAACATTACGTTTAAAGAATTATGTTGAGCAATTTTTTTGCAAAAGTAAGCATTTTAAAGGAAAGGTTTTAGACCGTATCCAAAAATTATGGCTTTTATTCAAATACCAAATATCATCCCAATTCTACCAACTACTCACACAGGTTACCAAATACTCATTCATGCTTTCTTGGGGGTTTCTAATTGATTTATTTAGCGTTCTCAAACTCTTCTAAATCGATTTTATTACCATGAAAAAAATCTTTACCCTTTTGGCTACTTGCCTGATAGCAAGCAGTTACGCTATTGCCCAACATTCAGAGGCACTCCCTGGTACACTCAAAGCAACTACTTTAAGTGGTGTTGGTAAAAGGCCCGTTTTCTCAGACCCTGATGGGGTATTAATCAACCAGTCTTCAAGCGATGAATTATTCATTTCTATTCCGGCAGCCGATTTCAGAAGTATCAATGACCAGGGACCAGTCAATTTCAATATTGGAGAGATAGCCGGAAATGGGAGTACAAATATGCGTCTGATAGCTCCGGCCGGGTATTTACCATATATCGTAAAGATAAATAAAATGCGGGTCTGTTTTAAAGACAATATTTTGTCGAATCTGGAGGTGAGCTTATTTGAAGTATATCCCGACCCCAGCCTTACCGCGCTTACCACCACGACTCTAACTACCATCACTTCTTCTGGCGCTGATGCTAAGTATCGTTGTCTGGATAAAGAAGTAGGAAAAGTTTTTGACTATGCTAAATTCAGCTATTATTTACAGGCGAGACCCGTACCCAACCAAACAGATAATGGGATATGGTCGAGCAAAATTGAAGATATGTCTTTGGTACACGTGATTTTGTTTTACAGCTATTTGTAGCATTATAGTTGCAGAAAAATCTTGAAATCGGAATAATATCCGCATGAATCTAGGCAGAAAGTAGACACATCAGGCAGATTTGTTGCCTGTTAAAAATATAATTGCTAAATTGCGAACTTTAGTCACAGCAAAACATTTTGGAATAGGGCTGCTCATTGAGCGGCTTTTATTTTTTTGTGACTATAAGGAGGAATTAAATCTATGAGTAAACGAGCAAGGAACCTTTCTCTTGCATTCTTTTACGTTCATCTTTCATATGATTTCTGACCACAATGCAGGCTTCAAAGCGCTCCTTAAATTCGTAGAAATGTAGAAGTTCAATGAGTTCATCCATATCTAAACTAGTTACGAATCTCGCTAAATCTTCTAAAGAAAGGCTCAATAGCAGTTTTTGGGTAGGTAATGTAAGTACATCACCTCCATTTTGTTGATGGGGGCTTGGCATTATCTGGGATTCTTTAAAGTGTATATACGTAACTCATGGAATTACGCAATTGTTTAACAAACATAAATAATATTTCTGACTATTTTAAACAATTATTCTTTATTACTTCATCTACAATATCAAAAAAGCGGTTCAGTTCTTTTTCTCTACCCCGAAGCCATACCATACGCATTTCTGACTTGATACTGAGGTCAGTAAGCTCAATGTGGCGCACATTCATACTTTGTCCACTCAAAGCTGATTTAGGTTCTATAGATACTCCGACACCCGCTTCTACCAAACGTAGTACTGTATTCGTATTACCAGATTGATAGGCAACTTTCGGAATAAAGCCATAATTCTGGCATAAGGCTTCAATACTTTCTACATACCCCGAGCTTTCACTGCGTGAGGGCAATATAAAATTCTCATCAGCTAATTGTGCCAATGAATGAAAATTTTCGTCGTTCAGCCAATGATTTTGCGGCAACAGTATCACAAAGTTTTCGGCATAAAGTGTACGTGCATTGATTTCTTTGGGTACAATCATATTAGGCCCGAAACCTACATCTATCGTTCGATTCATTAAGGCATTGATTTCATATACATTTGTCGATTCTATCAGCACCGTTTGCATAGAAGGTATTTCTTTCTGAATCTTGGCTAAGATGGCAGGTAATAAAAATTGCATTGATGAACTTGAATGGGCTATGCGAATCTCACCTCCCTCTCCCCTGTGTATCTGTGTCGTCCGTTGGCATACTCTTTCAAAATCTTCTAAAATCCGTTTGGCCTCATCTCTGAAATACATACCTGCTTCGGTAAGCTCTACCTTTCTTTTATGACGATTGAATAATTGCACGCCCAATTCTTCTTCCAATTGCATAATCTGGCGGCTCAGGGCAGGTTGGGCAATGTATATATCTTCGGCTGTTTTTCGATAGTTCAGCCTTTCGGTCAGTTTCAGAAAATTCTCTAAGGTTCGTAAATCCATAGTATAAATATGCAAGCAAGAAATTAATTGATTCCTAAAACGCATCAATTAATCAAAATTAAGTATTTTTTGTTATCATAAATAAATATTTGCTTTGCACTACTAATCTTATGAATCATGAGCGAGCTATTATCTATTATTCCCGTTATTTCCTTAACTGAAAACATCCAGATTGTACAAGCCGAATTGCAGCACGTTGATGCCGTGGCTGCGGTATTTGATGCTTACCGTCAACATTATGGACAAGCACCAGATATTGAGGGAGCCAAACAGTTTCTGGCAGAACGAATAGCGAATAAGGAGTCCGTTATTTTTCTGGCTTTAGAAGATAATCAGCCTTTAGGATTCACACAATTATATCCGATGTTTTCATCGGTTTCCATGCGTCGCTCATGGACACTCAATGATTTATTTGTTAAAGAAACGCTCAGAAGTAAGGGCATAGGCAAGATTCTCTTAGCTACTGCGCAGCATTTCATCCAACAACAGGGCCATAAAGGCCTATTATTAGAAACTACCCCCGATAATACTAAAGCCCAGAGTTTATACGAGCGTCTGGGTTGGGTGCGCGAGCAGAATTATTATTATTTCTGGCAGGCGTAGTACAACAAACCACAATACCGTCATGGAATCTCTCCTACAAAAAGCCTTTTCCCCAGACCTTTTTCGTCAACAAGCGCACAACTTAGTTGACCAATTGGCTGATTATCTTGAACAAGCCCAAAGCGGCTCGTTAGAAATGGTTATCCCCTACAAAGACCCGGAAGAAAGCCTGGCTTTCTGGCAGGAAGATTATGAGCAAGGGCAAGGTGATGTAACTGAATTTTTCAGCAAGACTATTCAATATTCTAATCATCTGCATCATCCACGGTATATGGGGCATCAGGTGACACCACCTGTCCCTATCTCGGCATTGGCAGGTATGCTTAGCAGCATGCTCAACAATGGCATGGCGGTTTATGAAATGGGTCTCGTTTCGAATCCACTGGAACGTATCCTTTCAGAACTATTAGCCAAAAAAATTGGGTTTGATAAAAACGGCGGTGGTTTGCTTACTTCAGGTGGTACATTAGCTAACCTAACGGCATTATTAGCCGCAAGAGCTGCCAAAACCGATGTCTGGGAAGATGGCACCAACGAACGATTGGCAGTAATGGTATCAGAAGAAGCCCATTATTGTATCGACCGTGCCGCTCGCATTATGGGGATGGGCAACGAGGGGATTATCAAAGTACCAACCAATGAACTACTGCAAATAAGAACCGATTTATTGGAACAATACTATCAGGAGGCCACCGACAAAGGCTTGCATGTTATAGCTATTATTGGAAGCGCCTGCTCTACCTCTACCGGAAGTTATGATGATCTGGAAGCCATTGCTGCTTTTGCGCAAAAGCATGAACTGTGGTTTCATGCCGATGGGGCACATGGTGGCGCAGTCGTGTTCTCTGATAAATACAAATATCTGGTAAAAGGCATTAATCAAGCAGATTCGGTGGTGATAGACTGGCATAAAATGTTAATGGCACCCGCCTTGATAACAGCTGTAATATTTAAAAGAAATGACGATGCCTTCAGAACTTTCCAACAGAAAGCCCAATACCTATGGGCCAATCAGCATTCAAAAGACTGGTTCAATTCAGGTAAACGAACTTTTGAATGTACGAAGTTAATGATGAGTGTGAAAGTATATGCGATACTAAAAGCACACGGAGAACAGATTTTTACGGATAATGTAGAATACCTCTACGATTTAGGAAAGCAATTTGCAACACTCTTGAAAGCCCGCCCAAACTTTGAATTAGCCCTGGAGCCGGAAAGCAATATTGTTTGCTTCCGTCTGAAATCTACATCCGGCACATTGAATGAATTAAATGCTAATATCAGAAAACGGCTTTTGGAAGAAGGTAAATTCTATATTGTGCAAACTACTTTGGGTGATAAGCTTTATCTGAGAGTCTCTCTAATGAACCCGCTTACGACTGAAACTGATTTGATAGCTTTGTTGGATGAAGTGGAGAGGCTTGGGAAGGTTGTAGCTTCTTAATTTACTCAAAAAGCCTTATCTTCGCCCCTTTTAAAGCCAAAAGGTGTGCCTAAATCATATTTCCAGTTCAAGCAATTCATCATAAATCAGGACAAATGTGCTATGAAAGTATGCACTGATGCCTGTATTTTAGGTGCGTATGCTGACGTATCGAATACTCAGAAAATATTGGATATTGGCACCGGGACAGGGCTTCTCTCGTTAATGCTGGCACAAAGAAGCAAATCTACCATTGATGCGGTTGAAATAGATGATGATGCCTTTGCACAGGCAAAAGTCAATATAGCCGAAAGCGCATTTATAGATAGAATCAGCCTTTACCATCAGTCTGTACAGATTTTCAGTAGACAATATCAAGAAAATACTCCTTATGATTTAATCATTTCGAACCCACCTTTTTATCAGAATTCTCTGCAATCTCCTGATTTGCAAACCAATAAAGCCTTGCATGCCACAACACTGACATTCGATGAATTAATTGATGCGGTTATTAATCTATTAAGCGTTGACGGAAAGTTTATTGTATTACTTCCACCCTTTGAGGCAGACCAGTTAACAGGCGTAGCTCAGAAAAAAGGTTTATATTTGTGGGATAAATTGGCGATACAACACAATCCACAGAAAGCCGTATTCAGGCATATCCTAAGCTTTGGCAGAATGCCTGTATCAGAATACACAGAAGATACGTTAGTGATTCATCCGGAAAATTCGAATGCGTATTCGGATAAATTCCGGCAACTGTTGAGCGATTATTACACGATTTTTTAGAACTTTGCTCCTAATGACTCAAACACTTCAAATATCGGTCGTTATACCTTTATATAACGAAGCAGAATCTTTGCCCGAACTTCATGACTGGATTGTGAGGGTAATGCAGGAAAATAACTTTACTTACGAAATTCTTTTTGTTGACGATGGCAGTAATGATGGCTCATGGGAGGTCATTCAGAATCTTGCCCATAAAAATACCAAAGTCAGGGGCTTTAAATTTGTGCGTAATTACGGTAAAACAGCTGCCCTGCAAACAGCCTTTGCACAGGCCAAAGGCAATGTAGTGATTACGATGGATGCTGACTTACAGGATAGCCCCGACGAAATACCGGAACTATACCGCATGATTACCGAAGATAAGTATGATCTGGTATCAGGCTGGAAAAAGAAACGCTACGACCCAATCACTAAAACGCTTCCTACCAAGTTGTTTAATGCAGTATCCCGTTGGGTATCAGGTGTATATTTACATGACTTTAATTGCGGTCTGAAAGCCTATCAATCACGAGTTGTAAAAAATATAACGATTTATGGCGAAATGCATCGGAATATACCCATTATCGCCAAATGGAATGGTTTCAAGAAAATAGGTGAAAAGGTAGTGCAACACCGCCCGCGTAAATATGGTAGCACTAAATTTGGCTTAGAGCGCTTCATTTTTGGTTTTCTTGATTTATTGACCGTAGCATTTGTCAATAAATTCGGCCGCCGCCCCATGCATTTTTTTGGTACTATGGGTGTGCTATCGTTCGTAATAGGAAGTTTAATGGCCTTATATCTGCTTTTTGAAAAACTCTATAACATCAGCCAGGGACTTCGCTATCGTAATGTGACTGACAATCCGTTTTTCTTTTTAGCCTTAGTGGCTATTATCATCGGTTCGCAGCTATTTCTGGCAGGCTTTATTGGCGAATTATTTGTGAAACAAACCTTTAAAAAAGACGAATATTTAATCGAAGAAAAAACAGAGCAATAACTCATCAAACCCAGCAAACTATATGAAAATCATCAGACTGTCCCTTATCCTCTTTTGTATCACGTATGTCTCTCAGGCTCAAAAGGTCAATAAACTCATTAAAGAAGATGAAGTAAAACGTATCATCAGCACCCTGGCTGCTGACGATATGATGGGTAGAAGTTCCATGCATCCACAGCAAATTGAAAAAGCTACAGCTTTTATTGCTGACGAATTTAAGAAAATCGGTTTACAGCCATTGAAAGGAGCAAACGATTTCAGACAGGAGTTCCCAATTACCAAGATAGATGGATTTGAAAGAGCGGAGGTAATGATTAACGGACAGGTGATTCCGAAAGATAAATACATCTTTATGTCGGATAATGAAGAAATCAACTGGACATCCAATATCCCTGTGGTAATTGTAGGTGCGGGAGATACTTTTTCACCCAACCAATACATGAGCGATTCTACCAGTAAAATCGTGGTGATTGACGCCGCACATGAAGCAAAACTGGCAGGTCTGAAACGTTTTATGGGTCGTGCAAGGTTATTGTCGAAGCCTTATCCAAAAATCGCAGGCAATATTCTATTTGTATCAGGTATCGGTTCGGTAGATAATTATTCGGTAAAAATCAAACAACGCAAAGAAGCGTTTATGATGACTAATGTAGTGGGTGTATTGCCGGGTAAAAGCAAACCTGATGAAATGGTTGTCTTTTCAGGCCACTATGATCATTTAGGGATTCAAAAAGCCGTAGATGGTGACTCTATTGCCAATGGTGCTGATGATGATGCTTCGGGTACAACGGCAGTTATCACTCTAGCCAACTATTTCAAAAAGCTAAAAAATAATGAGAGGACTATCGTATTTGCCGCTTTCACGGCAGAAGAAATCGGTGGTTTTGGCTCAAAATATTTCTCGCAACAATTAGATGCTGATAAAGTAGTGGCCATGTTTAATATCGAAATGATAGGTAAAGCGTCTAAATGGGGTATTAATTCAGCGTTCATTACAGGCTTTGAGCGCTCGGATTTCGGAACTATCTTACAGAAAAACCTGAAAGGCACAGCCTTTACGTTTAATCCGGACCCTTATCCGCAACAAAACCTTTTCTATCGTTCGGATAACGCGACTCTTGCGCGCCTGGGAGTTCCTGCTCATACTATCTCTACCGACCAGATTGATTCTGATAAATTGTATCATAGCGTGAACGACGAAGTAGAATCATTAGATATTCAGAATATTGTGGCTACCATCAGAGCCATCGCCCTAAGTTCTCAGACAATTGTGGCGGGGACTGATACGCCGACTCGGATTGATAAGAGTACGGTGAAATAATAGGGGCATTTTATAGTAACGGCGACTGAAGTCACCGCCTAAGATAACAACGGAATATTTTATATGTAAGCCGGACCGCGCGGCGGCCGCTTAAGTCCGGCGATGTGTGAAAAATACCTTTGTTTGCTTAGACGGCGACTTCAGTCGCTGATACTAATAGTAATAGTTCCATACAATCATTCCTTCCACACAATAATCAACCAAATCTTTCGTATGTTAGGTATCATTTGCAAGGGTGAAAGGTAGATAAAATGATATTTTAACCTGCTAACCTTTTGCAACAATACACAAAAATGCTTACGTTTGCTTTAATATAACACCCTTTCCTCACCAAGATGAAGTTTACATTCCCGGAATTAGAAGCAGGTAGATTTAAAAAATTAATTTCAAGGATCTGGAAGTTTACAGGATTTGCGGCGCTCGCCTTTGTGGTGTATCTGATAGCCGTAAGTTTCAACTTGTTCTGGCTATTCGGTAAAATGCCAAGCCCTGAAGAAATCGAAAATCCGAAAAGTGATGTGGCATCTGAAATTATCTCTGCTGATGGAAAAGTAATTGGTAAGTTTCTGTACGAAAACCGTAGTCCTATCGAGTTCAGTGAACTCTCTCCCAATATTATTAATGCCCTGGTAGCAACCGAAGATGTTCGTTTCACGGTGCATTCGGGTATCGATGCCCGCAGTACCCTTCGTGTGGTAACTGGTCTTTTTACCGGTCAGAGAAAAGGGGGTGGTAGTACTATTTCACAACAGCTGGCAAAAAACCTGTTTAAGCTGCGTGAAATTGACTACTATAAAGGCCCTTTATATTCAGTACTGGGTATCAGACAGATTATTATCAAGACCAAAGAATGGATAACCGCCATTAAATTGGAAAGAAGGTATACCAAGCAGGAGATTATGGAGAAATACCTGAACACCATCGAATTCAGTAGTGGTGCTTTCGGTATTCGTTCGGCTACTAAAACGTATTTCAAAAAAGAACCAAGTGAAGTAACACTGGAAGAAGCCGCTGTATTGGTAGGTATGATTCAGAATCCGTCGCGCTTTAATCCTAAGTTTCATCCACAGGCTTCAAAAGCCCGTCGGAATATCGTTTTCGACCAGATGGTAAAATATGATAAGTTGTCTCCAGCCAAAGCAGAATCTCTAAAGAAAGTAGCTATTACCTTAAATTATCAACCTGAAAGCCATAATACCGGCCCTGCACCTTATTTCAGAGAGTTTCTGAAAGGTTGGCTAAAAGAAGAAATTGCCAAAGAGGGCTACGAGCCTGACGACATTTACACTAAAGGTTTTAAGATTTATACAACCATAGACTCCCGGATGCAGGTGTATGCAGAAGAAGCCTTGCGGGAAAATATGAGAGAGCAGCAGAAGAAATTCTACGAACACTGGAAAGGGCGTAATCCTTGGACGATTGAAAAAGCGGGTACTTCTGGTGTCTATACCGAAATTCCAAACTTCATCCAGAACATTGCTAAGACAACCCCTCGCTATCGCGAATTAAGAGAGGAATATGATGGAGATATGGATAAAGTATGGAAAGAGATGAATCGCCCGACTAGGATGCGCGTATTTTCCTGGAATGGTGAAAGAGATACAGTGATGTCGTCGATGGATTCTATCAGATATTATAAGTATTACTTACATTCAAGCTTCTTAGCGATGGATCCGCGTAACGGGCAGATTAAGGCTTGGGTGGGTGGTATCAACTACAAATATTTTAAATATGACCACGTAAAACAGGGGAAAAGACAACCGGGCTCAACATTCAAGCCATTTGTGTATGTTACAGCTATTGATAATGGTTTCTCAACCTGTGAGCACGTAGTTGACCAACCTATTACAATTTCAGTACCGGGGGGCAGTTGGACACCTAAAAACTCTGATGGGGTTTATAGCTACAGGTCTCTTACTCTCCGACAGGCATTAGGACAGTCTATTAATACCGTCAGCGCCTATCTGATTAACCAGTTTAAAGCAGGGAATGTGATAAATTATGCCCACAAACTAGGTATCAAGAGTAAACTCGATGAAGTACCCGCGCTTTGTCTGGGCATCAGTAATGTTTCTCTCTATGAAATGCTGGCAGGTTATTGTGTTTTTGCCAACTCAGGTAAATATACCGAACCTATATTTGTAACACGTATTGAAGATAAAAACGGAGAGTTAATAAAAGAATATTATTCTGACAGCAAAGAGGTAATCAGTCAGGAGACAGCTTATAAAATGATACACCTCATGCGTGGGGCTACCCAACCGGGTGGTACTGCCTATGGTGGGCTATCAAGATACGGGGTTTTAGAGGGCAATGAAATTGCCGCCAAAACAGGTACAACTTCTAACTATTCTGACGGTTGGTTTATGGGCATTACTCCTACATTGGTGGCAGGTGGCTGGACTGGTGGAGATGACCCGACCATTCACTTCCGGACAATTGCCCTGGGGCAAGGTGCGAGAGTATCATTACCTACCTGGGGGGGGTTCTTTCAACGGGTATATGCTGATAAGAATCTGGAATACAAAAAGGGCTCATTCCTAAAGCCCTCTACTGTCTCAATATCCGGTGACTGTGTGTTTGCCGCTGGAGAAGGGTATCATATTGATTCGACTCAAAAGTATACCCCGCCCACTGCAAAACCCGCTGATGATGACCAATTATAGTTAATACAAGTTTATTAAGCTGCCATTGGTACAAAGTCCATATCTGGTACTGCTTCTACTTCAGTAGATTCAACGACCATATAAGCGGTCTTAGGTTGTTTTCTCTTAGCTGCGAATTCATTCCAGTTTGATATTACAACGCTTATTCCGCAGACCAGACTCAATATTATATACGGAATTTGGATTAGTATAACAAAGAAGTGTGACATACAAATATTAGTTTCATGGTATTGCCATAAATAACTAAAATTCTATGCCATAGGAATTATATGGATAGAAATAGAAAGGTGAGGAAAATAATCCTCATCTTTTTGTTTATTGATATATGATCGCAGAAATATCAGGCTCATTAATAATCCTATTAAGACAAAATCTATGCCAATTGGCAAGATATTAAACAAGTGCTAACCTAATATAGCCTGAGAATTAGTCACATAGTCAAAGACCCCGATTTAGTAAAATTCTATCCTTAATACTCCTTTAATCCCTCCCTACTTAACAATTGCTTAATAAACCGGTAACATTCGCAGAATACTAAAAGCCTACTTTTGCGCTTGAAAATTAATAAAATCAAAGCTTTACCGAACAAAGTGCAGGGAATTTCATCAACTGATAGTGCTAGTCTTCTAATTATCTATTATTCCATTTTTTGGCCCGATTTCTCAAAAGATTTAAAACGTTTGCAGAACGATTTAAAACGTTTGCATAAAAAAACGTAAGAATAATAATATTTTTTATTGTTAAAATGCAACAGATTTTAAGAAATTAGCAACTAAACACCGATAATCTGAAGATTCATAGCTACCTGAACAGAAGCAGCCATTACTGTCGCTGACTCTGCAGGTCGGAATTGTTTCTCTTTTCTTTATGCACTATTATTTATCGAAATACCTCACCCTTTGTAAGTCAATTGCTAAAACAATTAATTGTTTAATTAACCATTACATCATGAAACACCTTTCTACCTCTCCCCCACCGTTGAAGTACCTGTTGGGAGTAATTTTGTTTGCTGCTGTGTGTATGCCACAGGTATATGCGCAAAAAGCAATATTCGCCAGTGTGAAAGACTCACGTAGCGTAAGCAACGTTGATAGTAAAATTGTAGAACTTACCGTAAAAGGCAAGGTAACAGATGCCGGAACAGGCGAGCCTCTAGTAGGTTGTAGTGTTATTCTGAAAGGTACACAAAAAGGTACGACTACTGATGTAAACGGTAGCTACTCAATTACAGTACCCGACGAAAAATCAGTATTAGTATTTGGTTTTATTGGCTATACCAAACAAGAGGTTACAGTTGGCAACAACTCTACACTTGATGTACAGTTGAAGTCTGAAGCGGCTGATCTGGCACAAGTAGTAGTAATTGGTTATGGTAGCGCTGCTAAAAAAGATATGACAGGTGCCGTAAAATCGTTGAAAAGCAGCGAGTTTAACAAGGGTATCATCAACTCGCCTGAGCAATTATTACAGGGTAAAGTAGCGGGTGTAAACGTTACTTCGGCTAGTGGTGAGCCTGGTGCTTCACAAAGCATTACTATCCGTGGTCCGGGAGGGCTTCGTACAGGTAGTACACCTTTATTTATCCTGGATGGTATGGCTTTGGATAACTCTAGCACAGGTGGCGCCACCAACCCATTGACATTCCTGAACCCACAGGATATTGAGTCGATAGACGTATTGAAAGATGCTTCTGCTACCGCTATCTACGGTTCGCGTGGGGCCAATGGCGTAGTTTTAATCACTACCAAAAAAGGCAAAGCAGGTTTCGGAACTCTTACCTATTCAGGAAGCGTGGGTATCTCAAAAATCGCAAGAGCTTTACCGGTTTTTACGGCTGATGAGTTCAGAACTCAGGTAAAAGCTGTAGGTGGTGTATTAGAAGACTTAAACGGAAATACCGACTGGCAAAAAGAAGTAACACAAACAGCTGTTACTCAAAACCACAACTTATCTTTTGGTGGTGGTGCTGATAAATTGACCTATTACGGTTCATTTGGCATTCAGAATCAGGAAGGGATTTTGAAAAACAGTAATCTGAATCGTTATACAGGTCGTATCAACGTTTCACAAAAATTCCTGGACGACCGTCTGACAGTTGATGTAAATCTGAATGCTACTTATACTTCCAATTCAAGACCTCCGACCGAAAGCATGATTGGTGGCGCTATCTCGGCAAACCCAACGTATCCTGCCTATGATGCCACTACCGGTAAACCTAAGAATTATCCGAACTTTACTAATCCATTAATCACGCTTCGTTTACAGAAAGATGCTTCGACCATCAACCGTGTCATTGGTAATATCTCTCCATCGTTCAAAATCACTAAAGATTTAGTATATAAACTAAACTTCGGTATCGATAACTCGACAGGGGTACGTGATATTCAATCATTGGCTAATGTAGAACCACAACAAGATGGGAGATTAGAAACGTATAACACCTGGAACAGAAATAAGTTGATAGAAAACTACCTGACTTATACCCTGAACACAGGTGCGCACAACATGACAGCTTTGGTGGGTCATTCATACCAGAAAATCTTTGTACAAGGTCGCAATACAAGTATCAACAAATTCCCGATTACAGACATCGAGCCTATTTATAATCCGGGTTTAGGTCAGGAGTTGACTCTGGCCAATAATAAACCGGGTGGCTATGCCCTGGTAAATGAGCTACAATCGTTCTTCGGTCGTGTGAATTACCAATACAAAGACAAGTATCTGGCTACTGCAACCGTACGTGCCGATGGTTCTTCTAAATTCGGTGCCAACAATAAATATGGGGTATTCCCATCGTTCTCATTAGGTTGGAGAATCTCGGAAGAAGAGTTTATGAAAAATGCAGGTTTCACAGATTTGAAACTGAGAGCAGGTTGGGGACAAACCGGTAACCAGGAGATTCCGGCAAAAATTACGCAGGCCTTGTTTACTTCGCAAGTATCGGCTTCAACAAGTTATCCATTATACCCAACAGGTGCATTCCCTGCCGGAACTTCCTATACGCGTTTAGCTAACCCGAATATTCAGTGGGAGGTTTCCACACAAACAAACGTAGGTTTGGATTTTGGATTGTTCCGTGGTGCATTAACAGGGGCGATTGATTACTTCGATAAAGTATCTAACAATATTCTATTAGAAGTAATTCCTGCTGATCCGGTTCAGCCGGCAGGTACTTTCTGGACTAACGTTGAAGATATGAAAATTTCTAACAAAGGTCTTGAGATCGAATTAAACTACCGCTATTCAGCAGGTAACGGATTAAGATTTGATATTGGTGGTAACGTTACATTTATCAAAAATATCGTTAAAAACTCTCCTTATACCGTTATTCCATCAGGTAATGCTTCCGGTTCTGGTTTGACTTCTGCAACCATCAATGGTTATGTAAGCGGACAACCAATCGGTACATTCTTCCTGAAAGAATTTACAGGATTTGATGATAAAGGTATCAGTACATACAGAGACGTAAATGGTGACGGTGTAGTAGGTGATAACGATCGTATTGCAGCAGGTAGCGCCTTACCAACCAGACAATACAATATCAATGGTAATATCGCTTTCAAAGGTTTCGATCTTGCGGTGAACTTCAATGGTGTATCTGGTAACAAAATCTATGATAATACAGCTAATGCTAACTTCTATAAACTGAGATTATCGAAAAGCCTGAACACTACTCCTGAGGCAATTGCTAATGCCAACGAATCGATCAATAACTCAGCTCCGGTATCTACCAGATTCCTGAAAGATGGTGCATTCTTCCGTTTGAACAACTTGTCGTTAGGGTATAATGTAAATACCAAAGCTATCGGCCTTGGCAAGTGGGTGAATGGTTTGAGATTGTCAGTAACCGGACAAAACCTGTTTGTAATTACTAAATATGATGGCTTCGACCCTGAAGTAAACATTGATAGAACTATCGGAGGTATTACTTCTTATGGTATCGATTATTTAAGTTATCCTAAAGCACGTTCGGTAGTATTCGGCCTGAACGTAACATTATAAAATTTTAGAAATATGAAAAAGAAAATATATTCAATATTGGCACTTTCAGGCTTGTTGGTTCTGAACAGCTGTACAGACCTGAATGAGATAATTCTGGATGAAACCTTTGGCTCAAACCTTACTGATAAACAAGCGGTAGAGGGAATCATAGCACCGGTGTATGCCCGCCTTCCCGACATCTTTTTACACACTAACTATTTTGCCTTACAGGAGATTTCGACTGACGAAGCTATCCTACCATACCGCGGTGGTACCGATTGGGGTGATAATGGTATCTATCTGGCCATGCACGCCCATACACATGGCGCCAACGACCCGAATATCCGTAATACCTGGAACCTGATTCTACAAGGTATGTCAAGGTCTATTACGGCTATCAATACTCTGCCTACTATGAACGACCCGACAGCTAAAACATTCTTAGCTGAGGCCAGAGGCATGAGAGCCTATTACTCAATGCTTACGCTTGATTTGTTTGGTTTGGTTTTCGTTAAAAACGATGTGGGCGAAACCTCAAAAATCATCAGAGGCGAAGAGGCATTTGAGTATATTAAAAGTGAATTGCTGGCAGTTGAACCAAACCTTGAAACCAATGTAGGCCCAGGCCGCTTAACTAAAGGCGGCGTATGGTCTTTATTGGCTCGTTTGTATCTGAATGCAGCAGTGTATCGCGATAGATATGCAACGCAATTCAACTTTAAGCCTGAAGACATGGATAAAGTAATTGAGTATTGCGATAAAATCATTTCTTCAGGTCAGTATCAGTTATCAAGAGATTATTTCTCAATCTTCAATGATGATAATCATGATAACAAAGAGTTGATTTTTGCGGTAGACCAGAGAGCAGAGTTGAACGGCCACAACCGTATGGCGTATTTCTCAATCTCAGGCGACCAGTTCCCATTGTACAACTTCCCTGCTGCCAATGGTACTGATGGCCCTGCCATTACCTCTGATTATTATCGTACATGGGTAGCTGCTTATGGAGATCAGGATCCGAAGGTTGATCCACGTTTCTATAAACAAAATATATCTATCTATACTAATCCTGGTGACTCTTGTGTAGTCGGAACTGATTTTAATATTGATCGTGGTATCTTACGCGGCCAACAATATGGTTTAGTGAGAAAGAATGGTGTATTTGTGAAATGTTCGAATGGGAATTTCAAAGTTGCCAAATTGAATTACGATACCCGTAACAGATCAGATTTACCGGTTAACTTCTCAGAAAAAGTTGACTTTACCGTAGAAGGAAGTAACTACAATACTGGTTACCGCGTTGAAAAATATCAGTTCAGCAAGAAATCGGCCAGTGGTAGAAACTTTGGTGATGCTGATATTGTAATCACTCGTCTGGCAGATATTTATCTGATGCGTGCAGAAGCTAAATTGCGTAAAAGCAACGATGCTGCTAGTGCATTGGCTGACGTAAACACCGTGAGAGCAGCAAGAAATATTACTACGCCTCCTCCGGCTTTAGCAACTATGACATTAGATTTATTATTCCGTGAGCGTGGTTTCGAATTCTATTGGGAAATGGTTCGTCGTCCGGATATGATTCGCTTCGGTAAATACGAAGGAACATGGACAGAGAAAACCAATAATGATCCTAAGAAAAGAATCTTCCCGATTCCGCAGACAGCTATAGATGGAGCCTCTAATATCCCGGGTTATTTAAAACAAAACGACGGATATTAATCGCTTACTTACCTATTCTTTACACAGCCCTGTTTCCAGATGGAGACAGGGCTTTTTTGTGTATGATCGTTTCACCATATTACCCCACAACAAAATTGCTCTTATCTTTCAGATAAAACCCTATCCAGGTTAAAGCTATCAGTGCAAATGCAACAGGATTAACACCTCCGCCAACTTCAACTGCGGCTGCACCACCCAAATAAGATAAAATAAGATAGAACCCGATTTTATAAGTCTTTGGTATCCAGAAAAGAATCACAAAAACGATCTCGGCTATACCAAAAATAGTAATATAAGGGCCATACCCCCCTTTAGTCATACCTGCTACCACTTGCTCACTCCCAATAATTTTCATGATACCACTCATGACCAACATGAATGATGGAATTGCCATAAAGATAATGGCCAGAATTTTCTGTGTTTTACTTGACATGTTTTTATATGTTTTAAGAATTTAGAAATAAAGTCTATGGTAATACAATTAGCAGAAAAAATAAGTTTACGTTTGGAAGTTAATTTCTTTTAGAAAGTAGTTTCCTTTAAGAAACTATTTATTTAAGCAGAAGATTCAGAATAATTTGTTAAGGTGGTTACAGAGACGAAACCAGATATATGTCGGATAGTATCGTTTGCTAGAACTTTGTGAGTATATTTGTTAATCTTTCTATCGTATTGTGAAATTGAATAGGGGTAGACTGCCCTATGAGGTTTTGATGATTTAAAATATTATGACAAAAAAAATTGCTGAAACTATAGAGACAGTAGAGCATAATCCTGCGCAATGTAGCCAACACATGATGGCCGTGCAGGATGCCATGGATATTCTGAGTGGTAAGTGGAAGATTATGATTATAGGCTCGTTGAGCTTTGGTAAAAAGCGTTTCATGGAATTGATCCGCGAGGTGAATGGTATTGGTGCAAAAATGCTCTCAAAAGAGCTAAAAGACCTGGAAGACAACGAATTAGTAAAACGAACGGTCTACGACACTAAACCCGTAACGGTTGAATACGAACTAACCGAATACGGACATACCTTAAAAGAAGTAATAGGCTCTATCGCCCAATGGGGTTCTGAGCACCGGAAACGGATTTTTGGGAAGTGAGGGTTTGCAAAATCACCCTCATTCTCTCCTCTACCGAATAATCCCCTCTAATCTCCAAAACAGAACAGGTCTGTCGAGATAGCCAGCTTTCATGCGCCCTTAAAGTCCTGCCTTGTGTAGTATTGTCATCATATCCCCTGGCCCATTCCATAAAATCAAGGTACTGCTTGTGCCTGACAGGGTCAGAAAATATAACATCACCATAGCGTTCCAACTCACGTTTTCTCAGCCGCTCCATTCTTATTTCATGTGGAATGTATAAGAATACAATCAGGTCGAAATGTAATTCCAAATCCCATTTTAACAATGAGCCACCGATTACCCAACTATCATATTGACTAATATCAGCCATGAGCATCTCATTCCTTAAAGCAGGATTTCGTCTGGTAGTAAAAGGGGGATTTGCTTTTTCCCAGAAGTATTCGTCACTATCGAAATAAGGGATTTGAAGGTGATTAGCAAGTACCTGTCCTAAAGTTGTGACACCGCTGCAGGATGCGCCGAGAATATGCAGTTTCATCAGTTAAGTTATGTGTTCAGGACACTAATATACATTACAACAAGGGTTGAAGGAAATTAGCTTTAAAGGTTAAATATATCGTTCCTACAGGACTTAAGCATGACCTTAACTATTTTTACTACCAATATATTATCCCTACGGGATATTTTACACAGTATTTTAGAGGTTTAGTCCCGTAGGGACGATATATGGGTAGTAAATTTAATAGTATCAAAATTCAATATCCCGTAGGGATAATATATTATATCAAAGATAATAGTTTAAGGCAATTAATCTCTTAATTAATATAAATTCAATTTTGAACCAAACCACTAAAAAAACTATTACGCTTTTATTGCTAAAATCTTAACTTTGCAGATTATTATGCATTCTGTTCCTTTTGCATCCGATGTTTCGCAAAGGAATACTTATTAACAATCCGAAAGATGTTTGAAAATTTAAGCGATAAACTCAATAAAGCCGTTAAAACCCTGAAGGGGCAAGGTAGAATTTCTGATATTAACATTGCTGCTACGATAAAAGAAGTGCGCCGAGCCTTAATGGATGCCGACGTAAACTATAAAGTTGCCAAAGATGTAACCGACCGTGTAAGAGAAAAAGCTATCGACCGCAAGGTGATGATTGCCGTAGAACCAGGTCAGTTATTTGTTAAAATCATTCAGGAAGAGTTAACGGAGCTAATGGGTGGACAAGCCCAGAGCGCCAACCTGAAAGGCTCTCCTGCCATTGTTCTCATTGCAGGTTTGCAGGGTTCGGGTAAAACTACTTTCTCAGGCAAATTTGCCAATTACCTGAAAAAACAAGGGCGTCAGATACTATTAGTAGCCTGTGATATTTACCGCCCTGCGGCGATTACTCAGCTACAAGTATTAGGCGAGCAGATTGGTGTAGAAGTATATGCCGAGCCCGAAAGTAAAGATGCCGTTTCAATTGCCAAAAATGCTGTTGCGTATGGTAAAAGCAAAGGGAAAAATATAGTCATCATAGATACAGCCGGACGTTTGGCTGTGGACGAAGTGATGATGCAAGAAGTAGAAAACATCAAAAAAGCCATAACTCCAAGTGAAATCCTGTTTGTGGTTGACTCCATGACTGGTCAGGATGCGGTGAATACGGCCAAAACTTTCAACGATCGTCTGGATTTTGATGGGGTAGTATTAACCAAACTCGATGGTGATGCCCGTGGTGGTGCGGCGCTTTCTATCAAAACTGTAGTAAATAAACCAATCAAGTTTATTTCGACAGGTGAAAAGATGGAAGCGTTGGATGTATTCTACCCTGATCGTATGGCGAGCCGTATCTTAGGTATGGGTGACGTAATCTCGTTAGTAGAACGTGCACAACAGGCCTTTGATGAAGACGAAGCCAAACGTCTGAACAAGAAAATGCGTGAGAACAAGTTCGACCTGAACGATTTTCTGACGCAATTAGAACAAATCAAGAAAATGGGTAATATCAAAGATTTGATGGGGATGATTCCGGGTGTTGGGTCTCAGATCAAAGACCTCGATATCAGCAATGATTCATTCAAACCAATTGAAGCCATTATTCGCTCTATGACTCCAAAAGAGCGTGAAAAACCGGATATTATCGATGGTAGTCGCAAGAAAAGAATTGCTACTGGTAGTGGTACTCAGATTTTGCAGGTAAACAACCTACTGAAACAATTTGACCAGATGCGTTCCATGATGAAGAAAGTGAATCAGATGCAAACGGGTGGTAAATTGAAAGGATTTAAATAATTGGTTAAATAACATAAAAAAATACCTCGTCAGCCGACGAGGTATTTTTTTATGTTGGAATTATGATACTTATCTTATTTCGTTACAATTTTTATATCGGCTTTATCTCCACTACCCTGAATCCCAATAGCATCAATACGTGTATCGGTGATTCCTGCTACCAATAATCTTTTCTTGATAGCAAAAGATCTTTTGGTTGCCATCACTTTATTATCAAGACCAACGGCATCAGTCGAGTGTGCCTGGATTCTGATTTGCATTTTAGGATATTTCTTCAACAATTCAGCCAATTCGTTGATTGATGTTGCTGATTTATCATCTAATGCCTGAGAACCTTTTACGAAAGAAACATCCTTTAACGTAAATATTTGTCCCACAGGTTTAGTTTTATCAGTCAGGTATGGTTCTATCTCCTGAGTCAAAGATCCGGCACCCGTCGATGCACCAGCAGTTGATGCTGGCGTGGTAGCCACTGGCGTTGCTGCTTTAGCGCTATCTTTCAAAGCTACAGAGTCAACGGTCGCTGTTGCTGAATTATCCGGGCTGACAGTGGTTGAATCAATAACGGTGGTTTCTTCCTGAGTTGCAGCAGCCTGCGATGGTTTGTAATAGTTTTCGTAATAATAATAACCTCCGGCCGCGGCGGCTATTACAACTAAGAAAATAAGTAACCATTTTACTGGAAATGCTGAACCCTCGCTTGAATATTCCTCCTCTTCGGTTTCTACTACCTGTGGTGTGCTGGTAGGCGTACTAGTTACCGACTTAGGTCTTACAGAAGCAGGCTTAGGGGCAACCACCCGTTTGTTGCTTGAACTGGATGTAAATTTAGGAGAAAGCAATTCCTGCAAACCCAATTGCGGAATCATCTTTTCAACCAGTTCCTCAGGCGTTCTTTTAAACAATGGCTCGTGGTGCTCGGCTAAATAAGTAGTTAAAGCATCTACATCCATTTTATTATTACTGATTTCTCTGCTTAAGGCATCAATCAGAACCGGAGTGGCCAAGCTCGAATACATCGTTGATGAATTCTTCTTTATTCCGGCATACGTCCCAATCATACTGATTAATGGACTTTTATAAGCAGGGAACACCTGACTTATCAATCCATCACCAGTCTTTAATATCCCATCTAATTTATCTTTCTTACTTAAATAAGACATTATGTCCCCTATCAGTTCTCCCCCTTGGTTACCCTTCTGTACCTGGTTGTAAAGCATGTTTACACTCATGGTACTTCCGGTTCGTCTAACTAATCCTGCAATCAAAGTGCAGAATATTCCATCAATTGCTTTCTTAGTTTTCGTAGGCTCTTCGTCGGTCAACTTGGCAATTTTTGATACAACTTCATCAGTCATTGCCTCGTTCAACGTATCAAATAAGTTCATAATGTTTAATTTTTAAGTCATTCACAATTAATTCCAACAAATTTCTTAATTTGGTTGCAAAACAACACAAAAATAAGGATTATTGGTAAATTTTTTTGCGTTTTTCTCTAACTTAAATTATGACCTCTGAAAATACCACAAAATTACGTAGCCAGGATTGGTTCGGAAAAGAAGGAAAAGATGGCTTCATCTACAGAAGCTGGATCAAGAATCAGGGCTACCCTGCACATCAGTTTAAAGGAAAACCAGTCATCGGAATTTGCAATACCTGGTCGGAGGTAACACCCTGCAACGGGCACTTTCGCGAGTTGGCACAATCAGTAAAAAATGGGGTTTATGAAGCCGGCGGCTTCCCTTTAGAATTCCCAGTGATGTCATTGGGTGAGACCCTTATTCGCCCCACAGCCATGCTTTACAGAAACCTGGCTGCCATGACCGTTGAAGAAAGTATCAGAGGTAATCCTTTTGATGCCGTTGTTTTATTAACAGGTTGTGATAAAACCACACCATCGCTCGTGATGGGTGCGGCAAGTGTTAATCTACCAACCATTGTTGTACCGGGTGGGCCGATGCTAAGCGGCCGTTTTCAAGGCAAAGCTATTGGTTCAGGAACAGATGTATGGCGTTTTGCTGATGATGTGAAGACAGGCAAAATGACATTGGAAGAGTTTGAAGACGCAGAAGCTTGTATGAGCAGAAGTATAGGCCATTGCTCCACCATGGGGACAGCCTCAACAATGGCAGTGATGGTAGAAGCCCTGGGACTTACCCTTCCGGGTGCCTCAGCTATTCCTGCGGCAGATTCGCGTAAAAAGGTATTAGCGCATATGTCGGGTATGAGAATAGTAGAAATGGTAAAAGAGAATATGCTTTTATCGTCGGTTCTTACGCGTGAAGCTTTTGAAAATGCCATCATGATGAATGCTGCCGTAGGGGGCTCAACAAACTTGGTATTACATTTGCTAGCAATTGCTGGTAGAATGGGCGTTGATGTTGATCTGGAAGATTTCGATAAAATTGGCAGCAAAATGCCTTTTCTTTTGAATCTGATGCCATCGGGCAAATATCTGATGGAAGATTTTTATTATGCAGGGGGGCTTCCGGCAGTTATTAAAGAAATGTCGGGCTTTTTGAATAAAACGGCGGTTACTGTAAATGGTAAAAGTCTGATAGATAATTCGAAAGGTGCTAAAATCTGGAATGAAGACGTAATTGCTACTGCCGAAAACCCTATTCTGCGTGAGGGTGGTATTGCCGTTGTAAAAGGAAATCTTTGTGAAAACGGTGCGGTAATTAAACCTTCGGCTGCTTCTCCACACTTGATGCAACATACAGGTAAAGCTGTAGTATTTGAAACTATTGAAGATTACCACGCCCGCATAGATGACCCTGATTTAGAAGTTGACGAAAACTGTGTACTGGTTTTGAAAAACGTAGGGCCAAAAGGTTATCCGGGTATGCCGGAAGTAGGCAATATGCAATTGCCGAAGAAAGTACTGGAGAAAGGTATAACAGACATGGTACGTATTTCGGATGCCCGCATGAGTGGTACGGCTTATGGAACCGTTTTTCTTCATGCTTCACCTGAATCGGCTGTTGGTGGTAATCTTGGATTGGTACAAAACGGTGATTTGATAGAGGTAGATGTACATAACCGTAAAATTCATCTGCATGTATCTGACGAAGAACTGGCCGAAAGACGTAAAAACTGGAAACCAATCGACTTAGGATATAACCGTGGCTATGTACAACTATACATCAACACGGTTACACAGGCCGACAAGGGCGCAGATTTAGACTTCCTGACAGGTGGATCGGGTCATGAAGTAAATCGAGAATCGCACTAATAAAACCTATTATAATTGAGCCTATATGATAAATATAGGCTCCACCTAATCACTGCTATGAATACAAAATACCTGACTGCTACTTTACTATTACTGATTTCTGAATTTTTTCTACTGGATTTACCAGAAAAAGAAAGCGTTTTCTGGATAGCGATTATAAGAATCCTGACTGCTATTATACTCTCTGCCTGGTATTATCAACATCGAAAGCCTCTTCCTACACTTATGGATAAGCTTTTTATCCTGACTCTCATATTACCTATTTTCATTTCTTTGTGCGTTATCATCTTCCCTCCTATCATCAAAGATTTTAATCTGATTACACATGCTTTCATTTTATGTATATGGGCAGTTATTTTCAAATTGATGGGGGCCAAAATACAATTTAAGGTTTCACCTTATAAAGTAATGAAGGTTGTTCCTATCTATGCATTAATACCTATCTTGTTTTATCTGTTTTCTTTACACGCAGTACTTCCTACTTCTGATAAAATACTACTTCTGAGCTATTCAGTTATTTATCTTTATACTAATACGTTAGCCACTTTCTTACCTATTAACGACTCTAACAAATTCTGGATTAGCTGGGGAATCATCCTAAAGGCCTTTGCCAATTTCCTTGTTTTTTACGGCATCTTTATCGAGCAATTACCCTGGATAGGCTTCATTCCAAGAACAGTAGTAGTTGTAGCCAGATGTATTCTGATATTGAGTATGATTGATTATTTTGCAGCGAAACAGACCGCTCAGATGCAGGGGGTGGTGTCTTCTTAATTGAGTGATTGAGTGATTGAGTGATTGAGTGATTGAGTGATTGAGTGATTGAGTGATTGAGTGATTGAGTGATTGAGTGATTAATTTAATCACCAATCAACGAATTCCAAACAATTATTCGCTAATTTGATATTCACTAATTCACAATTAATCACTCATTCACTTAATCACTCATTCACTAAATTCCTACGTATGTATCGGCCGGTTATCAGTAGCGGCTAAGGCAGCTTCTTTTACGGCTTCCATATAGGTTGGATGGGCATGAGAAGTGCGGGAAATATCCTCGGCACTCGCTCTGAATTCCATGGCCATCACGGCCTCAGCAATCATATCTGCTGCTCTGGCGCCTATGATATGTACGCCCAAAACCTCGTCGGTATCTTTATTGGCTAAAATCTTTACCAAACCATCAGTATCTCCGCTAGCTGTAGCACGGCCTAAAGCTTTGAATGGGAATTGTCCTGATTTATAGTTAATACCTTTGGCTTTCAGTTCTTCTTCGGTTTGTCCGACTGAGGCAACTTCCGGCCAGGTATACACGACTCCTGGAATAAGATTGTAGTTGATATGTGGTTTTTGTCCGTTAATGGTTTCAGCTACCAAAACACCCTCTTCTTCCGCTTTATGGGCCAACATTGCTCCGCGTATCACATCTCCAATGGCATAAATGCCTTTTACATTGGTTTCAAGCGTATGGTCGTCAACTACTACTTTGCCTCTATCGGTTTCTATTCCTACGGCTTCAAGGTTCAGACCATCCACATATGCTCTTCTACCGATACAAACCAGACAGTAATCGCCTTTGATTTCTACCGGTTTGCCATCTGCTCCATCGGCTGTAACCAATACTTCTTCACCCAAATTCTCAATTTTGGTTACTTTGGTATTGAAATAAAAATCAGTTCCCAATTTCTTCACCGACTTTTGCAATTCTTTGCCCATGGTCTTATCCATCGTCGGAATCATCGAATCGGCAAATTCAACAAAGGTTACTTTCGCACCTAAACGAGCATATACCGAGCCTAATTCAGCCCCGATTACCCCTGCTCCTATCACAATCAGGTGCTTAGGAATCTCTGGTAGATTTAAAGCCTCTGTACTGGTGATGATTCTCTTTTTATCATAATTCATAAAAGGCAGAATCGTTGGTTTTGAACCTGTGGCGATAATTACTTTTTCAGAGCTTATCTGCTCTTCTGAACCATCGGCCTTTTTAACTTTAATAGTATTTTTATCAACAAAAGAACCAAAACCATTAAAAACCGTGATTTTGTTCTTTTTCATCAGGAAATTGATACCTCCGTTCATTTTCTCCACTACTCCTTTTTTGCGCGCCATCATTTGCGCCAGATTCACTTTAGGCGCAGGTATTTCAATACCATGTTCAGCAAAATGGTGAGTAGCATTATAAAAATGCTCTGACGAATCAAGCAAGGCTTTTGATGGGATACAGCCTACGTTCAGGCAGGTTCCTCCTAAAACATTGTATTTTTCAATAATGGCGGTTTTCATACCTAACTGGGCAGCTCTGATAGCCGCCACGTATCCACCGGGGCCGGAGCCTATCACTGTAACATCGTATTGCATGAGATTAGATTTTTATTCTTTGGTCAAATGTATGCTTAATAATTATCAACCCGGATAGTCTGGTCCGAAATTTTCCATTCAGCCTGTTTATTGGCATCAATAAATACCATGCCAACACGGTAGTTTCCGGCAGGAATAGCTTCTTTATAATACTGATAATTTACTCCGAATGAACTTTTATCAAAGAACAAACTTTTGTATTGAATCAGTCCTTTAATGCCATTGAATGTAGGAACTATTCCAAAAAAATATAGCTGCTTAGTTGAATCATTGACAATAAAGCCATAACGTTCTTTATAAGCCCTATAATCAGTATTCAGATTGTCAGGGTTATACTGAATGAGCGTGGCAAAATGCTCGGCAGACTTCTCAATTGTGAAAGTCGTTTTTTCAGCCTTAGTACTATCAAAGGCTAAATTTGTTAAAGGTGTTTCAGGTAATCGATACCAACCTTTCTTAATAAACTGATGGGTTTGTTGATTATGCCTCAGATAAAACTCTATTCCCTCTTGCGCAGTCAGAAATGACCAGAATTGATGGTTTTGAAAGTTTGTCACATCAGCTTCAAAATTCGATTTAAGGTACTGATAACTTACCAGATTTTTCTCTGCCGATCTATACCAGATGCCGATGCTATACAAAACAAATACGCCTAAAGTAGCCCATCTTAAATACTGATTTGCCTTAAAGTTTATCAGAAACAGGTAAATAGTGGTAATGAATAGAATTGAATAATTTTTGTACCAATCGGGAATTTCAACCTTATGAATGGCACGCACAATGGCGGTCATCATGGCTGTTGCGGCCAGAAATAAAAATACACCCAGGCAAAACAATAGCACTTTGTTTTCAACGCGTTTGAATTTATCTTTTATCAGTTTGAAGAAGAAATACAAGAAATAGATGAATATCCCGGCTATGGCAATAATGCCAAAGGCAACCGATATTGAATTAATCTCTGTCTGGAAAGCGGCACCTAAAAACCTGAAAGCATACATAAAAGTATTGCCATTCAGTTTAGCCTCACTGGATTCCATGTGAAAACCACTGAAATAAATAGCAAGACTTAGGGCATAAAAAATAGCGGTATAAATGGCCTGACGAAATCTTTGTTGGAGTAATAACAGAACGATAGCCACAAAGAATACCACAATGCCATTCCCGTTAGAAAATGTAGCAATGAAACCAGCAATCCATATCAGATAACTATGCTTTGGGGAAGTAAAACAGGCAAAATAGAAAGTAAGAATAGCCAGAAAGATAATACTCATATTTGGCACACCATAGCTTACGATACTATTATACATGAACTGGTATTGAAACAACAAAAACGGTATCGGCAGGAAATATAACCATGAAAGGGCTGTGCGTTTAAATGCAAAGCCATACACTGCAAAAATGCCGAAAAGGCTTATATTCCCGATAAGTATCAATTGCTTGAAATTCAGATTCCCCTCTAATTGAAATAATCCTAATAAGACTGCCCTGAAATAGATAAAACGATGCTGGTTGTGTTGCATCAATAGCATCTTGATTTTATCAAGGATGGTGTTTTTCTGAAAATAGGTTTCCAGATAATCAAAGCCCCAGAAGAAATCATCGTAAAAAGGTACGTTTGAAGAAAAATGAAATATAACGTAGCCATAAAACAAGACTGGGAGAAAACCAATCAAAACGGCATAATTCTGAAATCGGGAAAGGATTGTGAAAAATCGGGTCATACAAAATCTTCAATAAGCGTGAAGACAGATAAAATCCAGTAGATAAAAATCATATTGACTCTTATCTACTGGATTCATACTATTCATTGAAGTATTAAAATCCTATACCTGCGTATAATTTTACATCATCAAGCGTAATAGTCGGGCCGCACATAATTACCAGACGCTCTACTACGTTGCGTAATTCACGTACGTTACCCGTCCAAGGCAAGCTTTTCATATACTCCATTGCCTCAGGTTCAAATTCTTTTACAGCATCGCCATATTCATCGGCTACATCGTGCAGGAATTTATCTGCCAGTAATGGAATATCCGATTTACGGTCGGTCAAGGCCGGTACATGAATCGGAATTACGTTAAGACGATGGTATAAGTCTTCACGGAAGTTTCCTTCGGCGATTTCTTTTTTCAGGTCTTTATTGGTAGCAGCAATTACACGCACATTTACTTTTATCTCTTTATCGCCACCTACACGTGTAATTTTGCTTTCCTGCAAGGCTCTTAACACCTTAGCCTGTGCCGAAAGGCTCATATCGCCAATCTCATCAAGGAATAGCGTACCACCATCCGCCTGCTCGAACTTACCGATTCTTTGCTTGATAGCTGAGGTGAAAGCACCTTTTTCGTGACCAAAAAGCTCACTTTCAATCAATTCTGATGGGATGGCCGCACAGTTTACTTCAACAGAAGGTTGATTGCAACGGTTGCTTTTCTCATGAATCTGTTTGGCAACCATCTCTTTACCCGAGCCGTTTGGCCCTGTAATCAGCACACGAGCTTCCGTAGGCGCTACGCGGTCAATGGTATCTTTTACTTTCTTGATAAGGTCTGACTCCCCGACAATCTCATTGATTTTATAGATTCTGCGTTTCAGCGTTTTGATTACCTCTACGTCTTTGCTCTTTTCTATGGCATTGCGCACGGTCACGAGCAAACGGTTCAAATCAGGTGGTTTAGTAATGAAGTCAAAGGCACCACGTTTAGTAGCTTCAACCGCATTTTCAACGTTTCCGAAAGCAGAAATCATAACAAATTGGGTCATCACACCTTCTTCTTTCGCTTTCAGCAACATTTCCAATCCGTCTAATTTGGGCATTTTTATATCGCACAAAGCTACATCGTAATGGGTTTTCAGCACCATTTCTAAACCTTCTTCACCGTCCTTTGCCTCATCTACTTCATATTCTTCATATTCTAAGATGTCTCGCAAAGCATCCCGAATACTTTTTTCATCATCAACTATTAGTAATTTAGCCATCTGGGTTATTAAGGAGAGTGTATAATTAAGTAAATAAGGTTCGTCTATTTAGACGCAAAGTAATGAAAAAATAACAAAAACCTTGACAAAATTCTTTTAAAATAGATTTTACTCTATCTTAACGCCGTTTAATCAGTTCTCTTTCTATTAACAAATGAGGCCCGTATATTGTTAATAGTTTGCAGACAATTTTGATAAGAACCCGGACTTTATGAATGCAGGAATTATTGGTGCAGGTATTGGTGGCATTGCCACGGCGATTCGCTTACGCAACAAAGGTTATGAAGTAGAAGTTTTTGAAGCCAATAATTATCCGGGAGGGAAACTAAGCAGTTTCGAGCAGGGCAGTTATCGTTTCGATGCTGGGCCCTCTTTATTTACCATGCCACAGCTGGTAGAAGAACTGTTTGAATTATCAGGCAAATTAGTCAACGATTATTTTGAATATATCAGACTACCAGAAATATGCCGATACTTCTGGGAAGACGGTACAAGGCTAAATGTATCTGCCAATACGCAAGAATTTGCGCAGGAAGCTGAAAAACAATTGGGCGAGCCTGCTGAAAAAACCACGAAAATGCTAAAAGATAGCGCTTTTAAGTATGAAATATTAAGCGGGCTATTTCTTGAAGACTCCCTTCATAAACTATCCACCTGGACTTCTGCCAAAGCATTGAAAGGATACATGAATCTGCATAGATTAGGTATTTTTAATACTATGAATGCAGCTAACGAACAGTTTTTTTCTACGCCCAAAGCCGTGCAACTATTCAACCGTTATGCGACATATAACGGATCTGACCCCTATCAGACACCGGCTACCATGAATATCATCCCTCATCTGGAATACAATATCGGGGCATTTTTTCCGAAAAATGGTATGTTTGGCATTACTGAAAGCCTGGTAGAATTGGCAAAGGATTTAGGAGTGAAGTTTCATTTCAATACCCGGGTGAAAGAAATAGTTGTGGAGAATAAAAAGGTAAAGGGTTTAAAAATTGCAAAGGCAGAAGAGGATAAAACCGAAGATTTTCGGGCGTTTGATATAGTAGTGAGTAATATGGATATTACCCCTACTTACAGAAAACTCTTGCCAAATGCCAAACACCCTGAAAAGCTACTCAATCAACCCAAAAGCGGCTCAGGTTTGATTTTTTATTGGGGAATCAAAAAAGAGTTCCCAGAGTTGGGCTTACACAATATTTTCTTTTCGGACAATTATAAAGTAGAATTTGAACATCAGTTTCAGAAGAAGTCCATTTATAATGACCCAACGATTTATCTGAATATCACTTCGAAATACAAAAAAGATGATGCTCCGGCTGACTGCGAAAACTGGTTTATCTTACTGAATGCGCCTGCCAATGACGGACAGGATTGGGACAAACTCATTGCAGAAGCCCGACAAAATGTAATTGATAAACTCAATAGAAATCTGAAAACCGATATTGCTACCTTAATAGAATCAGAAAGCATTCTTGACCCAAGAAGTATAGAAATGAAAACTTCCTCAGTTCAAGGAGCTTTATATGGTAATAGCTCGAATAATAAGTTTGCGGCATTTCTCCGCCACGCAAATTTCTCATCAAGAATCAGGAATTTGTATTTTGTTGGGGGAAGTGTGCATCCGGGCGGTGGAATACCTTTAGCGCTTTCTTCTGCTAAGATTGTTGGGGGGATGGTTTAGTGAAATAAACTATTAAACCATGATTTTTTACTCTTCTTAGGTTCTTCATATAAGGTTGGAACATAGTAGTCAGTAAATAATGATGCCCAAGGAGTATATCCAGCATCTAATTTTTCGAAATCATCAAATCTAATTTTTTGCTGTGTTTTTAACAAAATGCCTTTAATCTTGTCTGGTAGCATTTCGAAGTTTAGAAATTCGGCAGGTCTAGCAATTAAATGATAGGTTATATCAAAATCACCTGGGCATGCAAATGTCTTATCAAAAATTAAAATTCCCTTCTTAGCATAAGAACTATAGCCAACAAGAGAGGAAATACTTGATAATTTAAAGTATTTTGCCAGATGAGGGCTTATGATAGCCTCTGTAAATGGCTCAAGATTATCAATAAAATCATTGAGTATAATATTGTCTTCCGCATTACTTGCAATCATATCAGGCAATATTCCTCCCGCGGAAGTAAACTGAGCTATAGTTCTATTTTCTCCCAAAAAACACCAATCAATATCCATTTCGATTTGGTAATCTCGCGTATACTCTTTCATGATTTCTCAATTTAGCTATAAAATATTATAGTCGAAATAATCACCCAATAAACCCAACCACAGCCTCAACAAACTCATTAGGCTTATCAGCCTGAATCCAATGCCCAGCCCCCTCAATAGTTTCGACCGTAGCATTTTATGTTCCATCAGAGTCTCCCGTGTGTGAAAGCCCAAAGTTTAGCAAGGGGACTCTGATGGCTAGAATTTAGGCTATCCCATCACTAAGACTCTTGCCATCAGTGTCCCCTCCTATCGTCAGGAGACACTGATGGAACTTCAAATATCGTATCTTTCAGAAATCAATTCACATCTTCTTGTAAAAACGCGACATATGCTTTTACTATCGGATATATTTCACTAGTTGGTATTTCTATGTATTCTTTCATATCAAATTGATTAAGAAGGATATCAAAGTACAGTTTTGTTATTTTATCTTCGGTTACAATAAAATGCAATTCTGACCCCCACCATTGGAATTGTTTTAATTTGTTATTAATAACTTTTTCTAAATCAGCTAAGTCTTCTTCTAATCCTATTCGATTAAAAGTAGTCAAGATTTCTCCAATTCTTTCATTTGGAGTAAATGTTTCTATATACTTTACAATATCTATTCTACCAGTATGTAGAATATAATTTTCTTTTTTCAACTCAAATTCCATCGTTTATATTATTGCTTAAAACATTAGAGAAAGATGGCTAAGGCTTTATATTTCCTAAAATTGAATTTGATTTTATGTTTTCCCTGTTTGGTTGAATTTCATTCAGTCATATCGTCAGCCGTTTTAAAAACGGCTAACGATAAATATAGTTTGGAGAACGAGAATCATTTATTATTCTTCCTTTTTATGATTCTAATTACTATAAACAATATTATAAAAATCAGTAAAAGCCCAAATAAAGGTGTGATTTCAAAACTAATTAAACTCATTTAATGATATACGTTTTAAGATTTCACCCAATAAACCCAACCACAACCTCCACAAACTCATTAGGCTTATCAGTCTGAATCCAGTGGCCCGCACCATTAATGGTTTCAACAGTAGCATTTTATGTTCCATCAGAGTCTCCCGTGTGTGAAAGCCCAAAGTTTAGCAAGGGGACTCTGATGGCTAGGATTTAGGCATACCCCATCACTAAGACTCTTGCCATTAGTGTCCCTTCCTAATGTCAGGTGACACAAATGGAACATAGAATACTATTCCTATAGCAACATATCAGGAGTATTTTTTAATTCTTCTACAATCTTAGCCCACCATTGCAGAATTTCAATAAGCTCATCCAATGTCATTTCAAATATTTCTGGTATTCTGTTAATCTCACTTATAATATGCCATAACTCTTCTACAACAAATACCTTATCTAAAGTAATACTATATACGATAGTAGGACCAAATTCATAAGCAATTAAATTTACCAAGACTCCCAAATTGTTTTTTGTTGTGTCCATGCCACCCCAATATAAAACAATCGGATTAGGGAAAGGATGATCTTCCCAATAACCATTAAAGTGTTTATTGGCAAAATCTATTTTATTGGCGCTTTCTTTAAAAGCAAAAATTTTGCTGTAAAGCATTTCAATATCTATAACACTGGTCATGGTTAAAACATGACCTAAGTTTTCTTTCCTTTTATCGTCAAATAGTATTTCGACGAAATACTCATTTGAAAAACTATTTAGTGTTTTTGCAATCTCAAATGGCCTGTGTTTATCCATTTCCTTGATTTACTTTTAGTCCTTTCACAAACCTTCACTCAATAAACCCAAGCACCACCTCCACAAACTCATTAGGTTTATCAGCCTGAATCCAATGCCCTGCCCCCTCAATGGTTTCGACAGTAGCATTTGGGAAGATTTTTTTAATAGCTGGAATATCCTCATCATAAATATAACCCGACTCACTGCCTCTTAGAAACAAAACAGGCTCTGATATTTCACGGGTATCAGTAAAATCACCTCCAATCTGATATATTTCCCGGCTTAGAACTGGCAGATTTATTCGCCAATCGAATTTGCCTAATTCATTACGATAGAGGTTTTTTAACAAAAACTGACGCTCGCCTACGCTCGTTACGTAGCGGTCTAATTGCAGTTCGGCTTCTTTTCTATTGGTTAGTTTATCTAAATCAATAGAGTTCAATCCTTGAATGATGTGTCCGTGGTGGGATGGATAATATTTAGGAGCAATATCAACAATTATTAACTTACTGAACTTCCCTTCATGTTTCATGGCAAAGTGCATCACCGTCTTTCCTCCCATCGAATGACCAATAATAATCGGTTTATCCAGTTGGTGTTCGTCAATAAATTCGCTCAAATCTTCGGCCATGAGTTCATAACTGAATTCTTCACTGCGCGGCGACTGTCCATGATTACGGGCATCTAAAGCATAGACAGCAAAGCCCTTGTCGGCTATCATTTTACTAATCGTAAACCAGTTGTCGGAAGAGCCAAAAACGCCATGAAGAATTAATACAGGCTGTCCTTCGCCTGTTTTTCGGTAAAAAAGTTTCATCTGTTGGTTATAGTTAAGCTATTTATTGGCAAAGATATGGAATAATTGAGTGATTGAGTGATTGAGTGATTGAGTGATTAAATTTATTTTGACATATCTCAATTTAGTCAACGAAATCCTCAAATCAGGTTAATCAGAGTTCATGACTAATGATTAATCACTAAATCACTCATTCACTCAATTAACTTCCACCGTCCATGTTCTTTCAAAAATTTCATTGGCACTCAATTGATTGATGCCCTCTTTCTCCGTTAATTGCTGATTATGGTTGGCGCTGTCTGCGATTCCGCACCAAGGCTCAATACACACAAAATCAGCATTTTTGGCTGCCCAGATACCTAAAAATGGGAAGCCTTTAAAATCAAATGTTAACTGATGTGCTGTTCTATCTGATTTCAGGGTAACACGATCCGGCTGTAAATGCTTAAACACGAGTGCATCCTGATAAAATAATTCTTTGGTTAGTGGAATACGACCATTTTCTACTGGAAGTTTTTCTGGCGCTGCCTCAATCAAACCCTCCTTAGTCAAAGGCCAGCGCATCAGGTCTTCAGTAGTATTGAACTCCAGATAATAATCTTCATAGCTTGTTCCTCCTACCACAGGCACTTTAAAGGCCGGGTGTCCACCTATTGAGAAAAACATCTCTGTATTACCTGTATTTGTTACTTCATATTTTACAGATAGTTGATTTCCATCCAGAGAATAATGTAAGCGCAATTCGAATAAAAAAGGAAATACAGTGAGCGAAGTTACATCAGATTTCAACAAGAAAGTTACACTCTCTTCGGTTTGGTTTTCTACTGTAAATACACGCTCGCGGGCAAACCCGTGGCGAGGTAAATTATAGTTTTTGCCCTCATATATAAAGCTATCCTCTTTCACAGAACCTATGATAGGAAACAGCACAGGTGAAGATTTACCCCAGAAAGCAGGGTCGGCCGACCACATATATTCTATTTGAGAAGCCTGATGGACAAGGCTTACTAGTTCGGCTCCTTTAGGGTTTATAGTAGCACTAATGACAGCGTTTGTGATGTTTATCATACAATTGAATCAGGAATAATCGGTGCGCAAGATACATATCTCTCTTAACTCTTACCTAAAAGAGCGAGATTATTTCTGATTCAACAAATATGGTGACTGAATGTTTAAACTGGAGTATATAAAAAAACAAAGGTAAGGTTAGTACCTTACCCTGTCGTTTACGAAAAAGCATTATTAATAAAACTCATTTATTAATCTTTTCTACCATCTGTTAGAATCCTCTACCATAGCGGTCGTTGTAACGGCCACTAGCATATCCTCTGCTATAATCATTGTAGCTAATACGGTCTCTATCACGTTTTTCGCGGGCAATCCAGCTATTCAATATCGCTAAATCCTGTGCCAGTTCGCGACGTTCCATCGGGTCTAATCTACCATCACGTTTGAAACGATTTTCTTTCACCTCAATTCTTTCTGCCTCACGCATCAAAGGTTTCGCTTCTCTTGAAGTAATCCTTCCACTTTCAACTCCATTAGCAATCTGACGGCGTGCCTCACGTTGGTAGCTATCTACTCTGTCATACCCATTATCATTTCTTCCGTAGCGACCATCACGTTTATCATATCCTCTTTGCGCGTTAGCACCGATGGCTCCTGCCACCAACATTGCTATCATGATTAACTTTCTCATAGTGAATTTCTGGTTATGTTATTTTTTGTTTTTTAAACTTATTTGAATCTTAGATGTAAAAGAATAGCCCGGGGTTTATTGCCAATTTGTTAATGATTCGTTAAGGGATTTAATAGACTGAAAATGAGTACATTACGAAGCTATAAACAGATTAAACCTATATTTGAGAGTGTTTTGTAGGATTTTGGTTTAACTGATAGATGCAATTATTTTTAAATGTCTGAATAGTCAGAGATTGTCTTCCATTATTATAGTTGGCAGAAACACGATAATGCCCTGCCTCTAAACTTTCGCATTTTTTAGAACCATGTCTGGAGTTTTTTCTTAAACACTCATCTAAAACCGACAACCTTCACTGCAAAATCAAGAGATTTGATACTTCTTTTTTTCCGTCTTATCAAAATATTTATACGCCCCTTTTGATAAGTCTATACCTTTGAAAAAAAATCGAAGTATGACACGAGCTATTCTATTGATTATATTCTGTTTCCCACTATCAGGGGTATTTTCTCAAAATCTTACACTCGAACAGGCAGTTCAGTGGGGTTTGGAGAATCGGATTGAGTTAAAATCACAAAACCTGAATGTACAGATTGCTTCTACCGAAAACGAGAAGGTAAAAGCCAGATGGCTGCCACAAGTAAGCGGTACTGCAGATTTGCGCTGGAACACCCAACTGCAAACAACGGTATTGCCTTTTGCATTACCGGGCTCAGGCGAATCGCAGACTGAAATAAAACTGGGTCGCCCATTCAATAATACCTTTATACTACAAGCTGAACAAAAGGTGTATGATGCCAATCGTAAGGTTGATCGTGCCGTTAATGACGCGCAGGTAGAGGTACAGAAAAATAATCTTGCACAGATACGCGTCAACCTGAGACAAGCTATTACAGAGGCTTATTATAATGGAGTGTTTGCTAAAGAGAAGCTCAATCTTTCAACATTAGCTTTACAAAGAGCCAATAGCTATTTTGAAGTAGGTCAGGCCCGTTTAGATCAGGGCGCTATTCTGAAGAATGATTTAGATAAATTGGAACTAGACGTTAGCAACGCCAGATTGGCACAAACCAAAAATCAGCAGGATTATGACCTGGCGTTGATTGCTTTGCAATATCAATTAAATACGACCGATAAAGTTGAGCCGGCCGAAGACTTACAGGCTATTTTCAATTATTCACAAATTATAGAAAACCAATCGAATATTGAAAAACGTACGGAGATAAAAGCAGAAGAATTGAACCTGCGTTTAAACCAACTGAATGTGCAAAAGCAGTTGGCAAGAAATAAACCGATGGTTTCTGCCTATGGCAATTATTCTTTCTTCCAATTAGCTGAAACTTTTAATCCTTTTGAAAAAGGCACCTGGTTTCCTGCCAATTATGTCGGTATCAGAGCCAACGTACCCATCTTTGATGGCCGACAAGCCAGACTCGCAGCCAATGATTTTAAAATACGCCAGCAGATTAATACCCTGAATACTGAGCGATTAAGAAATGACTTCAGTTTCGAATCAAAAAGTACATGGAATACCGTACAACAATCGAAATTGAATCTGGAAGAGGCAAAGAAAAACATTGCCCTGGCTCAAAGAATTTTAGAAACTGACAAATTCCGTTTTGAGAAAGGGGTTATTCTTTTATCGGATTTGAAGAATACAGAATATGCCCTTCAAAGTGCTGAGAATCAATATTTATCAAGTATTTATAATTTTCTGATTGCCAGTGTGAGGTATAAGAAGGCTAATGGGAATTTGTAGAAACTAAAAAATTATTGAGTGGTAACAATGAAAAAAATCTGCCATTAAATCATAAATTTATTAGTTCGGTCTTGTTTTTAATTAAATTATAAGTTTAATTTGATTAAATATTTCGCTGTGGAAGAACTAAAAGAACAACAAAGCTCTGTGAATAAAAAATCCTCAATTTAGTAACTTCCTTGAGAAATTAAAGTACAATTCTGCGTATATTTTCTAATGGTACAATTTAGAATTGCTTAATTTCATCTAAACTTTTATAATAAAATGGCAACTTTTATCTAACAATTCCGCTCGTTTTCTTCTTCCTGTTTTTTAGTAAGAAACTTCTTTTGGTTTTCTTTTTATTTATTATTTCTTTCGAAAGTTCAGCAATGTGGGTAGATGGTGTGAAAGATGGTTGCCCTGATACTCAATATGAATATATTGTATATGATTTTCCAAGTTGGGGAGACTTTGCCGTTGAAGTAAGTATTGGTAATACGCTCGTTTCTCTAGAGTCAATCAATAGTACCACAAAAAAATTCAAAGTGAAATATGGAAATTCAACCGATTTTAATGCTTGGGTTAATGTAATGGTTAAAGTATTAGGAGTGACAGTAGACAATACCGATTTCTTTGTACACTTATCAGTAAGTTCTCCAAGCTCACCTAATGGAGGTACGATTTTGGTTTGTCCTAACGGAGCTAATGTTAACCTGACCACTAATGCATATATGAATTGTTTGTTTCATTGTGATTACATCTGGACAGCACCCAGCGGAGTCAATTTAAAATATGGTGCTTTTCAAGGAAACAGTATTCGTGTGCTACCACAACATCAGCCGGTAGAGCTTTTAGCCTCTGGGATTCCGACAGGATACTTGGGTTTATTGAGTGTGGCAGCAAAATGGTCGGAATGCGGTCTTGCCGGAGATACTTATGGTTATGCAGAAGTCTATTCTGGTCCTCCGGTTCTTGATCCAAAAGTAAATGGAAGCCCTTCGCAAGGATATGATTGTACGACTGGTGATGCGATATTAACTGTGAACTATCAACCGGGTACTACTTCTGTCAATTGGTCTGTCATTGCCGGAACCGGAACAATTACTCCGAACGGCGCTATTTGCTATGCTACCCCTAACAACTTTCTCCTGATAAAGGTCAGAGAAGAAAATGCCTGCGGAGCAACTGAACATTTCTATTATCTATCTCAATGTGGTTCACGTTCTTATCAAATCTATCCCAATCCTTCTGAGACTGATATAACAATTGATTTTGACAATAAAGAATTTGCACAAGGTCTACTTAATAAAATAGATTTACTAGATTTAAAAGGAAATATGGTGTATAGTGTTCAGTTTAAAGATGAAAAAGATAAGGCTTATTTTAAGAACAATAAATCTTTAAAAATCGACACTAAAAAATTTAAACGTGGTAATTATGTACTCCATTTAGATTTCGGTAAGTATATTGATAAGGAACAAATTATTTTAAATTAGCCAGTACTATGAAAATCCGGTTCTTTTTATTTATGTTATTCTTATATTCGTACGTATGTTCATTTTCACAAGAAGAAAACGTAAGGTTCAAAAAGAATGCAATAAGCCTGAACGCTCCAGCTTTTACCCGTATTTATAGCTTGAATTATGAAAGAACTTTAAGGCAAAAGAATTGGGTGACAATAGCTAATATCGGTTTTTATTATTTGCCCCTCAGTGCGAGCGCAAAAAATTTGAAAGCGGCTTTTATTGGTGTAGATTTTCTGAGAGGAAAAAAAACTCATTACCTTGACTTAGGAATGAGTTTAATATTTGATAGTGCCATTAACTTTGAAGGTTCTCCCGATAATCCAAGAGTTTTAGGTTTAGATTTTATTCCTAAGATAGGGTATCGATATCAGCGAAAACCCAAAGGCATATTTTTGCGAGGTATATTAATGCCATTTTTGATTGAGATTATGCCAAGAGAACCTATTGATCAATATGAAAAAAATTATTTCATTTTTACAACGTCCTCTGTCGATTTAATTTCATTTGGTGTTGGCTATTCATTTTACTTATTACAGATAATGATATTTTTTCTTTGTTACTATTTTATCCTTTTGTAAAGTTTTCTCAGGAAAGGAAAGGAAACCAAATTATATTGCTACAGCGCATAGCTTTGTCAGAAAAACTCTTACTCTTGCCTTAGTGTAACTTTATCCGTAGTTATATCGAAGATTTTATTAGTTAAAGAACTCCCGCCTTTAACTACTCCCCCATCAATTCCTTCAAAATCTTCTGCGCAGCAATAGAAATAACCGTACCAGGGCCGAAAACACCTTTCACCCCAGCATCATATAAGAACTGATAGTCTTGTGGGGGAATTACTCCGCCGGCTATTACCATAATGTCTTCTCTACCCAGTTTTTTGAGTTCTTCAATTAATTGAGGAACCAGAGTTTTATGACCTGCGGCTAAGCTTGATGCCCCTACAATATGCACGTCGTTTTCAGCGGCTTGTTGAGCTGTTTCCTGAGGGGTCTGGAACAATGGGCCTATGTCCACATCAAAGCCTAAATCTGCAAAGCTGGTAGCTATTACTTTGGCACCTCTGTCGTGGCCATCCTGTCCCATTTTTGCTACCATGATTCTAGGTCTGCGACCTTCCAGTTCAGCAAATTTATCTGCCATTTCTTTAGCAATTCTGAAATTCTCATCATCAGAAACTTCTGACTGATATACGCCCGAAATAGAGCGGATAGTAGCTTTATGACGGCCCACGACTTTTTCCATAGCATAAGATATTTCGCCCAAGGTAGCACGTTTGCGCGCTGCTTCTACAGCTAATGCCAATAAATTATCTACTTCTGAAGCATTAGCCGTTACCTCAGTAATTTTATTTAAAATCTGTTCTACTTCCTCGTTGTTTCGTTCTTTTTTGATTCTATCTAACCTTTCTATCTGTTTTCTCCGCACATTCTGGTTATCAACTTCAAGCAGTTCTATATCGGTTTCAGTATTAGTCTTGTACTTATTAACACCCACAATCACATCTTTACCTGAATCAATTCTTGCCTGTTTTCTCGCTGCAGCTTCTTCTATGCGCATTTTGGGTAGGCCTGTTTCAATGGCCTTGGTCATCCCGCCCAAAGCTTCTACTTCCTCAATCAATGCCCAGGCCTTTTCTACCAGTTCTTTAGTCAGATATTCTACATAATAAGAACCTCCCCATGGGTCAACTACCCGACAGATTTCGGTTTCATGCTGAATATATAATTGAGTATTACGCGCTATACGCGCCGAGAAATCAGTTGGCAATGCAATGGCTTCATCTAATGAATTAGTATGTAATGATTGCGTATGTCCCAACGCTGCCGCCATTGCTTCAATGACCGTGCGCGCTACATTATTGAATGGGTCTTGCTCGGTTAGTGACCAGCCCGAAGTCTGGCAGTGGGTACGTAAAGCCAGAGACTTAGGATTTTTAGGGTTAAACTGTTTTACTATTTTCGCCCATAGCAAACGTCCGGCGCGCATCTTGGCAATTTCCATGAAATGATTCATACCAATACCCCAGAAGAATGATAACCTTGGGGCAAAATCATCAATATCCATTCCGGCGGCTATGCCTGTGCGGATGTATTCCAAACCATCAGCTAAAGTATAAGCCAATTCTAAATGCGCAGGCGCGCCTGCTTCATGAATATGATAACCAGAAATAGAGATTGAATTGAATTTGGGCATAAATTGGGAAGCATAAGCGAATATATCTCCCACAATGCGCATTGAAAACTCAGGTGGATAAATATAGGTATTGCGCACCATAAACTCTTTCAGAATATCATTCTGTATAGTGCCTGACAATTGTTCAGGACTCCCCCCCTGCTCTTCGGCCGCTACAATATAAAATGCCATAATGGGCAATACAGCCCCATTCATGGTCATAGAAACCGACATTTCGTTCAGAGGTATCTGGTCGAAAAGGATTTTCATATCCTCCACCGAGTCAATGGCCACACCTGCTTTACCTACATCGCCCACCACACGAGGGTGGTCTGAATCATAGCCCCGGTGTGTCGCCAAATCAAAGGCGACTGATAAGCCTTTTTGCCCACCTGCCAGATTTCTGCGATAAAAAGCATTCGATTCTTCAGCTGTTGAAAAACCTGCATACTGACGGATTGTCCAGGGTTGCATCACATACATAGTACTATAAGGCCCTCTCAGAAATGGAGGAATTCCGGCAGAAAAATGGAGATGTTCAGCATCTTTGATATCGGCTGCCGTAAATCTGGGCTTAATACCTATTCCCTCTGCTGTTTTGAAAACAGGCGTATTCGTTCCGTTTGACTCAGAAGTATTTTCCTTTTTTTCAAAAAGATTGATTTTAGAAAAATCAGGTTTCATAATTTGTTGAATACAATTGCAGTGGTAAATATCCTCTTTTTTGAAAAGAAAGCAATAAGATTCATCAAATTTACGAGGGGCAATAACAAAAAAAGTTTGCCTCTAAGAGAGACAAACTTTAATAAAAATAGAAGTAGATTTGTTTCAAAAGTTTCTCAATGATAAATAAGCTCCTTTGTTCTTGCCGTTCTACTCACTTCTCCTAAAGGAACACTATGCGATTGCTTGGGTAAATCTTTTAAACCTTTCGTTCCTCTTGCTTCCCAAGCGTCCAACCAATTGGTGATGGTTGCCCTACTCACTTCAAAAATGTCTGACAATGTCGTTACGTTATACCCTTTAAAACTTAAAAGTATGGCTTTCGCCCGCTCACGTTCTCGGTAATTACGACTACGACGAGACACTTCTCTCAGAAACTCCACCTGATCGGGAGTTATTTTTCTTACGTAACGCATACAGTTTGTGGTTAATGAAGTGTGCTTTTTCTATAATTAAAGCCTGCCACGCTAATACGCTTGCCTTTTTCGCAAGCCTCAACTAAACGAGTCAGTCTTTATAAACATAAGACGTTTAAAAGTTTTAGAACGCTGTGAAATTGTTAAAATTTCTTAAAGGATTTTTTATTGATAGTTATGGAGGTAACATTTACAGATTCAGTAATCCTCTTATTACTAAAATATTTCCTTTCCATACAGGCTATCACTATTTCACTAAAGAGTTATTTGGTATGCTGGCTTTCAGTACCGAAATTCTGCTGAAAGAAATCAGAATCCGCAAAGTGATGGGCACAAACACGGGCAACCTTATCTATTTTTGAGCCGGGTTTTCTGGTTATGCTATCAATATCGACACTCGATGAAAGTGGCGTAGACTAATCCGGTGAAAGTTTTGAGGAGCAAATAAAGTTAAAATACTATTTTTATTTGATAACTTGTATTGATTTTTAGAACAAGATATAATGGAACAACCGACTATTGATTTTAAAGGTGGACAGGTTGAATTTAATGATTTACCATATCTGTTTACTGGCACCTCTATTGATTCTTTTTATTTAAAGGAAGATATACTTCTTATTAAGTATGGAAATAAGAGTCTTGATGTTGGATTTTATGGAGATAAGCAATTAAGAATTGCGATAATCGAGAATATGGATTGGGAAAATAAGATTTATGTGAAGAAAATTCCACGGTCTAGTATAAAAAAAGGCGTAGTATTTCATGAAATAAACAATGCTATTGATTATTTATTAAATAATAAAGACTCTTAAATAGTATTGACTATTCCTGAGAGGTAATTTTCTTCTTATGTTTGATACCCCACTCTGTCAAAGAAGAAATTATACCCTTTAATGATGTACTATATTCAGTGGGCATATATTCAACTACCACAGGTTTCTGATTAGCATCAACCACCCTTTTTACCAGACCATTTATCTCCAGGTCTTTCAATTCGCCCGAAAGTACTCTTGCCGAAATACCTTTCAGCGTCCGTTGCAAATCGTTGAAACGGGTGTGCCCGCTCAGTAGCGCAATCATTATCCGCAATGTCCACTTCCCGCCCACCACATATAAGGCATCTTCTGCGGCATCCAGATTTTTGCCACACTGCAGCTCAGTAAATGCTACTGTTTTAGCTAATAATTCTCCCATTTTCCTGATATACTAATAAAATTGTTACTACTAACCTTTTGTTTACTACTAACTTTTTATTAGCAAATATACATAAGTTTGTGCCATCAAAAAAATTCTTAAACCAAAGAAAAATAAAACTCATGAAAAAAATACTGCACATTATTTCAAGCCCGCAAGGCGAAGCGTCTGTCAGCAAAAAACTTGGAAATGCCATCATTGAAAAAATTCAGGAAAAGTATCCTGACAGCATTGTGAACGAACGAAATCTGACAAACAATCTATTTCCACATTTAGACCAGCTACAAATCGGTTCCTGGTTTACGCCTGCCGCAAACCGCTCAACTGAGCAGGAAAAAGCTGTTAAGATTTCAGATGAAGCCATTGCAGAAATGCAGGAAGCAGATATTTATGTGATTGGTGCACCTTTCTATAACTTTGCGATTCCTTCTACCCTGAAAGCCTATTTAGACCATATTGCCCGACCAGGAATCACATTCAGATATAATGAAGAGGGTAAACCTGAGGGTTTCCTGAAAAACAAAAAGGCATATATTGCCACTTCATCCAGCGGGGTTTATTCAGAGGGTGAATTTCAATCATTTGATTTTGTGAGTCCGTACCTGAAATTCTTACTCGGATTTCTCGGTATTACAGATGTTACCTTTATTCGGGCAGAGGGCTTAAGAATTGCCGGAATCAAAGAAACAGCCTTTGCAAAGGGCGTGGAAAGTATTGCGATTGATTGATGATTGTGATAGAGCCAAAATATATAGTAAAAACAGAAGAAGGTTGCCAGGCAACCTTCTTCTGTTTTTAGCTGTTAGTAGTCTGAATACTATCTTTTACTGTATTATTTTGTAGATTTGCTTTATCAATATCACCCACAATCCATTTGTTTCATCAGAGTATATGCAAGTTATAAATCCGGCTACCGAAGAAATTATTACTACGCTTGTTGAAGATAATGCTGAAAGTCTTCAGGCAAAACTGAAAACCCTGCAAAAAGGACAGAAAGCCTGGGCAAGAGTCCCGCTAAAAAAGCGAATCAGCATTATTGCTCAGTTTTCAGAACTAATCGCTGAAAACATAGAAGAATTAGCGGCAACGCTTACTTCTGAAATGGGCAAACCATTACAACAAGCCCGCAACGAAGTGAATGGCGCCAGAGCAAGAATCAAATATTTTGTAGAAAACTCTCAGAAATACCTGAAAGATGAGGTAGTAACCCGTCAGGACAATCTGACTGAAAGAATTTCTTATGAGCCGCTTGGAGTTATATGTAATATCTCTGCCTGGAATTATCCATTCTTAGTTGGTGTAAACGTGTTTATTCCCGCTTTAATAGGAGGAAATGCAGTTTTCTATAAACCTTCTGAATTTTCGACTTTAACAGGGCAAAAAATTGAAAAATACCTAAAAAAAGCAGGCATACCCGAAGATGCTTTTCAGGTAGCTATCGGTGCAAGAGAAGTTGGGGAACAACTATTAGAACTCCCTTTAGATGGATACTTCTTCACAGGTTCATATCGTACCGGGCTGTCTATTTATGAAAAAGTGGCACATAAAATGGTACCTTGTCAATTAGAATTAGGTGGTAAAGACCCACTTTATGTGGCTGACGACGTAGCTGATATTAAAGGCATAGCGGCTGGAACGGCCGATGGCGCATTTTATAATAATGGCCAGAGTTGTTGTGCAGTAGAGCGAATTTATGTACATGAGAAAGTCTACGACCAATATGTAGAAGAATTTGTGAAAGAGGTGAATGGTTATAAAATTGGTCAGCCGAAAGAAGACGGTGTGTATATCGGGGCTTTGAGCCGCCAATCTCAGTTAGAATTTCTCGAAAATCAGGTGCAGGATGCTTTGAAAAAAGGGGCAAAACTCTTGATTGGTGGCAAAAGCCTGGCCGGACAAGGGTATTTCTTTGAGCCAACGGTTCTGGTAGATGTTAACCATAAAATGAGTGTCATGAAAGATGAATCTTTCGGGCCAATCATTGGTATCATGAAGGTAAAAGATGATAAAGAAGCTACTAAACTGATGCAGGATACTGAATATGGTTTAACAGCGGCAGTATACACAGCAGACAAGAAACGTGCAGAGAAAATATTAAAACAGGTAAATGCCGGAACTGGCTACTGGAATTGCTGCGACCGCGTTTCTGCTCCCTTACCCTGGAGTGGCCGCAAAAACTCAGGTTTTGGTGCGACACTTTCACATGCAGGTATCAGGGCATTTGTGAAGCCCAAGGCCTGGCATTTGAGGGGGTAGGAAGATTTATTTGTTGTTTTGTAGAGACGCAATGCATTGCGTCTTCAGAGGTCTATCTAACCCAATAAATGTTTTTGGCTAGAGGTTTTGAAAACATAAAAGAAATTTCTGATTTTATCAGGCCAATGGAGACGTAATGCATTACGTCTCTACGTGGTTTTTAGATTATCTAAATCCTATTCTTAGAATCAATAATTATAGTCACTGGTCCATCGTTCAATAAGGAAACTTTCATATCAGCACCGAACTCTCCGGTTTCAATGGGTTTGCCTAAATCCTGTGTTAATTGAGCAATCATTTTTTCATAAAGAGGGATAGCTACCTCTGGGCGAGCCGCTTCAATGAATGAAGGTCTGTTACCTTTCTTGGTGTTTGCATGCAAAGTAAACTGACTAATCAATAAGATATTTCCCTCCACTGCTGATATATCTAGATTCATCTTCCCCTCAGCATCGCCAAATATCCGTAGGCCGACTATTTTCTTCGAAAGCCATTCCAGGTCTTCTTGAGCATCGGTATGAGTAATGCCTAATAATATCATAAAACCAGTGTCGATTTGTCCTTTTACGACGCTGTCAATCGTTACTGAGGCCTGGCTTACGCGTTGTATAACTGCAATCATAATTTAGAGATGTAGCAATAAATCTGCAATAATTAAATATGTACCAATACCAATGATATCGTTGGCAGTAGTAATAAAAGGCCCAGAGGCTATGGCCGGATTAATCCCGAATCTATCTAATAAAAGTGGGGTAACCGTGCCCATAAAAGAGGCTAATACCACAACCGATAATAAAGAAAAACAAACCACAAGAAAAAGGTCTGGCTCGCCTATGAGATAAATATAGGCACCAGCCAATGCCCCAATTACCAGACCATTGACAAGCGCTACCAAAATAATTTTCAACAAACGTTGCCATAAGCTGGTAGTAATCCCTGTTTTTTCGGCCAAACTTTGTACAATCAGTGAAGAGGTCTGGATACCTACATTGCCACCAGTCGAACCCATAATCGGAATAAAAGCAGCCAAAGCCGCTACTTTCTGAAACTCAGCTTCAAAACTTTTAATAACCGTTGCAGCCAATAAACTACCGGCTACACCAACCACCAACCAGGGTAAGCGGGCTTTTGCCAGTTGCCAAACACTATCATCTTCTTCGGCCTCTCCCGTGATACCGGCCATCACCTGAATATCTTCTTCGGCTTTCTCCGTAATAAAATCGACCACGTCATCGATTGTAATTCTTCCTAATAATCTTCCCAGAGTATTCACTACCGGAATCGCCTCTAAGTCATACTTCTGCATTCTGTCGGCTACTTCTTCGGCTGGCGCTGTGGTTTCTACAAATACAATATCATCGTCGAGAATATTCTCAATCTTGGTATTCTTTCGAGCCAGTACAATCTGCTTCAAGGATACTATCCCCTGCAATTTCTGGTCATCATCAACTACATAAATGGCAAATACCTTTTCTACATCTTCTGCCTGCCTCCTGATCTCCTCCACACACTCACTCACCGTCCAGTTAGAATTTACCTTTACCAACTCTTTCTGCATCAAGCCCCCGGCAATGTCTTTGGGGTAATACATCAGATCGATGATAAACCGAGCTTGTTCGCGGTCGTCCAATAAGGCAATTACCTTCTCTCGTACCTCAATCGTCTGTTCGTTCAGCAAATCAGCAGCATCATCCGAATCAAACAGGTTTACATATTTGGCAATTTCTTCAACCGTGAACTGTTCTTTGATAAAACTCTTGCGGGTTTCCGGTTCTATATGCGATAGTATCTCTGCCCCTGTTTCTGTATCAAGCAATGTAGTCAGATAATGCCCTTGCTCACCATCGAGTTCGAGTATCACCCCGGCAATATCGGCCGGGTACAACTCGTCCATTTCGGCTTTGAGCAGTTTTTCATCCTTCTGCTCAATGGCAGCCTCTAGTTTTTCTATATACTCTCTGGTTAGCTCAAAAGTAGTCATATCTACCCGTTTAGTTTTCAGTAAATGCCTTTGTCAATAGTACAAACTCTGCTACACCTAATTGTTCAGCACGTTTATTCAATAATTCATGTTCAAAATTCAATCCAATTGGTTTTAAAGCATTGCGCAGAGTTTTTCTTCTCTGGTTAAAGCCTGCCTTTACTACCTGAAAAAACTTTTTCTCATTACAGTCTAATTGAGCAACCCCATTTCTGCGTACACTTATCACTCCCGAATCAACTTTCGGCGGTGGATTAAATGCACCTGGCAAAACCGTAAATTCATACTTGATATCATAATAGGCCTGTAGGAGTACACTTAAAATCCCATAATCTTTATTTCCGGGAGGCGAAGCAATGCGCTTGGCTACTTCTTTCTGCAACATACACACCACTTCCACCACGGTATCTTTATGCTCTAATACTTTAAAGAATATTTGCGAGGAAATGTTATAAGGAAAATTACCAATAATAGCAATTGGCTCTGTGCTGTCGAATCCTTTTAGGTTCGATAAGTCCATTTTCAGAAAATCTTCTGAAAAAATACGGTCTCCTAAATCAGGGAAATGGGTATTCAGATACGTTACTGATTCGGTATCAATCTCAACAACAGAGGTCTGATAATCAGTCTTTTTCAATAAAAACTGAGTCAATACACCCATACCCGGGCCTATTTCCAGAACCTTTGTATAGTTTTTATGGAGTGAAAGCAAATTCACAATCCGTTCAGCGGCGTTCATATCTTTTAAGAAATGTTGCCCGAGATGTTTTTTAGGTTTGACTTTTTGCATGCTCAAAATTAGCTGTTTCTTCCTGTAATGACATTCAAATAATCGATTTTGTTGAATATTCTCTACATTTTATTCCTACTTTCTGGTATTTTTTACGGTTTTCTATACAAAAACAACATTTGGAACAGCTTTTTTGACACTATTAATAAATTATTACCAAAAACTTTATAGCCATGCAACGTAACATTGTTTCAAAATCGCTTTTTTTAGCTACTGCATTAGCAGCAGTTAGTTATACCAATATGAGTTGTAGATCAACAGGTGGAATGTCAGGAAGAGATATGACTGTTAACTCTGATAATCAGACTACTATGATGACACCGCCACATGACGAACAAGCCGCTATTTCGACAGTATCCTTAGGGGGAACATCAGGAGAAGAAATTAAAAGAATGATGGCCGATTATGTACCTGCATTGAACGAAAACCTCGGTGACATAGCCATGGTAGAGATTTATGACGAAGGGCTCATCGTAACCATGAATAAAGGCAATCTTTTTGATGTTAATTCCTTTATGATTAACGAAGAAGCCAAAGAAGATTTGCGAAGAGTAGCTTATTCTTTGAGACAAATGCCTAATACTTATGTTGTAGTAAACGGGCATACAGATGCTACAGGTAGCAAAGCGCATAATGAAAAATTGTCAAGAATGCGTGCGGTTCAGGTAGCTAATTATTTGAAAGGTGCAGGTGTTGATGAAAAAAGACTCTTAGTTGACGGATATGGAGAGAAAATCCCTAAGTATTCAAATAAAAATTATAAAGGCAGAGATAAAAACCGAAGAGTTGACTTTATCATAGTAGCCGATAACGACACTCGGGAATATATAATAAATACAGGTTCAATAAGATAATATATAACTATCTTACCAAAACCGTAATCGGGGTGGCTACTTGGCTGCTCCGATTTTTTTGTTTTCGGAATAACGATTTTTGTGGTAAATTTGATTTTTCTTATACCTAATGACACGAATCCTTACTATCTTATATCTACTACTCCCATTCACAGGCTTAGCTCAGGGAGGTTCAGAAATCTACTTGTTTGATATAAATTCCAGAAACGGCAAATTCACCTTATCGAACCCTGTCAACATTACTAATCATAAAGGCTACGATAATCAACCCTCATTTCATCCGGTTTTGCCTATTGTTTATTATGCTTCGGCCAACGATAGCGGGCGCACAGATATTATGTCGTACGATTATGTAAAAGGCATTAGCCGCCAGATAACCAATACCTCTGAAAGAGAGTATTCTCCTACTATAACCCCCAATGAATATTATTTTTCTTGTATTATTCAACGTGATAATGGAAAACAGGATTTAGGACAATATCTGATTGGTGGAGGCCGAGCAACAGTTCTGATTAATAACCTGAAAGTAGGATACCACACATGGATTGATGCCAGTAGCCTGCTATTATTCGTACTGGCAGATTCAACAAACAATTTGCATTATTATAATCTTTCAACGAAAGAGAACACCATTATTGCCCCAAAACCCGGACGTTCGCTACACAAAATCCCGAGTCAGCAGGCTTTTAGTTTTATAGATAAATCGAATCCTGAGCAATGGGTAATTAATCAGTTTGACCCTGCTACAAAAGCCGTAAGTAAGATTGTGAATACAGTTGGAAAGTCAGAAGATATATGCTGGACTGCCAATGGCTATATTCTAACCAGCGACGGCGAAAAGCTGTATGCCTATAAACCCCAATCAAGCAAAGTGTGGCAGGTCATTGACACAAAAGAGTTGCCTATGCTCACGAAAATTACCCGTATGGCCGTGAATAAAGATAATAACAAACTGGCGTTGGTGGTTAGTGAATAAGTCTACTAAAAATAAAAACCTATTACGTAGAGACGACATGCTGGCGTCTCCTAAGGCATATCCAATCCAATAAATTTGGTTTGGCCAGATAAAATTAATAGATAGTTTATCTTATATTCAAAGGCCAATGGAGACGCCAGCATGTCGTCTCTACGAAAATGAATTATTATATTAGATAATAGCATCCACCAACACACAAAATCCCACCCATCTAAAAAAAATAAAAAAATTATTTCATCAGGCAACGTTTGCCCAGGTATCCGGATTATTGTCAATAGAAATGCATTTAAACGTAACTATACAGCATTGTAAAGTTGGGGATAGAAAAGCACAGAAAGCATTATTTGATTTGTTTTCTAAAAGTTTTCTGCGCTTGGGTTTTCGTTATCTCAACGACCGACAATACGCTGAAGATGCTTGTTTAGAAGCTTTTACACTAATCTTTGAGGGGCTGAAAACATTTGATTACCAGTCAGATGCACAAACAGAAGCCTGGATGAAACGTATCGTAGTGAATCAATCACTAAAGATATTGAGGAGAAACCGCAGTTTTCTTTTTCAGGCATTAGAGGCAGACAATGAAGTGGAAGCAACCGACATTGGTATAGAAGATGACATGAGTGGTAGGGAAATACTCGATCTCATTATATCGCTTCCTGATGGTTACCGGACGGTTTTTAATATGTATGTCGTTGAGGGATATTCGCACACGGAAATAGCCGACATATTGAATATTACCGAAAGTACTTCGCGCTCGCAATTGTTTAAAGCCAAAATGCTGCTAAAAAAAACGCTTATAACGAAAAAAGTAGTGTAGCCAAATGACACCAGAAGAAAAAGACATTAAGAGTAAAATTGACAACTTGAGCGACCTTGACCTTTTTTTCAACGATTCAGATCTTTGGAAACGTGTTGAGGGAAAATTAGACAAAAAAAAAAGTCGTAAAAACATCCTTGCCTTATACTGGGCAGCAGCCAGTATAGCTATAGGTTTATCGTTTTATTTCTTTTTATCGCCCACTATTCCACCAGTAGATATTGCTACGACTAAAAGTACCGCTACTTCCACCCCTCAACTTACGCCCGAAATTGTTATTCGGACAAAGACACTTATTCCAAAAGTTTTGCCTGTTAAAAACAGCACTATTCCCCCTGCAGTAATGAAAGATAGTGTTGAATCGTATGAATTAAATGAAAGATTACTAAGCACTGATGTGGAAACGCTCAGTGCTATTGCTAAACCTATTGAATCCACAAACTTTAAAGATATACTTCAGTATCCTGTTGTTTTTAAAGCGCAACGCGTTACTTCACTGAATTTCCCGGTTATTCCTGATCAAATGATGGAACGTGAGTCCTTTGCCAAGCGGGCATTAAGGCAAATCAAGCATTTCAATACTGAGGGAAAAATAGACCTGCGCGAACTGAATATTGAACCGAGAAATGTATGGGCTTATCTCGAAAGGAGTTTTTTTCATGACACAACCAAAATAATAAGTTCAAAGCCGCTTAAACCATGAAAAAGCTCTTTCTGTTAATTGTAACTGTTCTGATAACCTCTGCCACTTACGCTAAAGAAGATTCTCTCATTGCCCGCATCGGGAAAAAAGCAAAAATCGTTTTCTATGCCGATAAACCGGAAGATTTTAAGGAAATCGGAAAATATGATTTGAATCTTTTATTTAAAGAGCTGAAAAAACGCTCTGAAAAAAACTTTTCGTTGAGTGAAGATGTAACATTGAAAGAGGCAGATGAATTTAAAAATCGTGATGCCAATACAGCTGTTAAACCCAAAAGATGGTTCAACAAAATGAACCTGAATTTATTTATAGGCGCAAATCAGGCATTTATTACTAATACCTGGGTGCGGTCGGGTGTTGGTACACCATATTACGATAGTCATTTCGCAGGGAATAATTATAAAGCGAGTGATAATACACTTAAAAAAGACTTTTTCAGAATAGAAGGCGAAAGAGCCGTAATGGTGGGTATAGGTGGATTCTTTGATAAAACCCTGGCTGTAAAAGGACGAACAGCGATTTCATTAAGATACGGTGCAGGATTCGATTTACTTGGTTCAAAACTAAGAATCAAAAGGGTTTCCAGCATGCTTCTTGACCCTAAGACTGAGAAAGAAGAACCCACTTATTATGAAGCCAAAGAGTATCCTACAGCCAAAGTAAATTCAGCAAATCTCTATTTACAGGCACTACTGGGCATTACTTTTATCAATAGAAAAGGAGAGCGAACTTTTAATTTTGGAGTTGGGGTAAAAATGGCTGCAGGATTAAACAGTATGAATAATAAAATAGCCACCAACGGCAAATTCTTATATCTCGAACACGGAGCACCTGTACCCATCAAATACAGAACACTGCAAACCGGATTCATAGCCAATGTGGGATACAAGTTTATTAATTTATTTTTCCAGATGATGCCTAATAATATTGTCATTACCTCTGCACAGACGAATATCTACTCCCTTTTGATAGTCCGCGCCAAATCAGTGCTTCTACTTATACCTTAGGTTTACGCTTCGGTAAATAAATAAGATTAGCTTAATCAGTTTCGTAAAATCTTCATCTTTCTTTGTAGATTTGGCTTTGTATAAATACTACCAGAACGATGACGGTTGAGAAATCCCAGGAAGAATTATTGTTTGAGATAGAAAAACTCAAACGTAAGCTCGAAGAAGCTGAACATAGCGATGCCATAGACCAATTACAGGATTTAGTTGATAATACTTCCGAAATTATTATGCTAATTTCATTAAGTGGCCGGTTTTTGTTTGTAAATAAGGCTTTCAGAGAAGTATTAGGCTATACCAGCGAAGAATTGGCCCGACTTTCTTTACAGGATATTCTGCACCCCCAATTTGCCGAAGATATGCTCGATACCCTTGAGCAAATAAAGACTGATAAACAAATTGTGGATTACCAGACCGTGATGCGCAATAAAGAGAGCAAACGTGTCTACCTCTCCGGAGACATCAGTTGTCGCTTTGAAAATGGCGTTCCTACCGCTTTCCGTTGTTTATTCAGAGATATTACGCTACGCCGTCGGGCTGAAAGAGCTCAGCAATTGTATTATACTATTGCGCAGCTTAACCTTAATACCCTTAGCCTCAAAGATTTTCTGACTCAGGTACATGAAGAACTGCAAAAGAAAATACAGGCCAACAACTTCTTCGTAGCACTTTTTGAACCGGAAGACGGCACTATTTACTACCCTTATGTAGTGGATGAGTATGCCGAAACGAGTGATAATTTTTTGCGCCGTAAACTGGGCAATGGTATCATTGAATACTCAATGGTGCAAAATAAACCGCTCTTTCTTTATAAAGAAGATATTGAGAAACTCTCAGAAACCGAACGTTTAACACTCTACGGTTCATCGTTACCGGAAGTTATGCTGTGCGTACCGCTGAAAGTAGATACCAACACCACCGGGGTTATTGGTGTACAATCGTATAGCGACCGTAATAAATTTAATATCAGAGATTTAGAATTATTAGAGTTTATTTCGGGTCAGGTGGCTGCGGCCTTGGTTAGAAAGCAAAATGAGGAAGATTTGCTTCGTCAGACTTCCCGTCTGAATGCCGTTTTTGATAGTAGTTCGCATGTTATCTGGACGGTTAACCTGAAACGTCAGTTAAGTTCTTTTAACAAGAATTATGAAGAACTGATTAAGAAAAATCTGGGTTTTCCTCCGCAACTCAATTCAAGTACCGAGAAAATCGGCTGGCGATTGATAGCACCGGAAGACCGGCCGATTCTCCGAGAGAAATACAATGAGGCGTTTAAAGGCAAACCCCAATATTTTGAAATGCACTGGGGTAAAATAGACGGTGGCGATGATTGGTATGAATTTTATCTGAACCCCATTCTATCATCCTCAACCGGACAGATTGAAGAGATTTCGGGCATTGCGCAGAATATCACCGAGAAGAAAAATTCTACCATTACCCTCCAGAAAAGCGAACAGAAATTCCGTGATACGATTGAATCATTCATTGATATTTATTACCGTACCGATTTGGCCGGAAATATCAGCATGATTTCTCCATCAGTCTTAGCTCACACAGGCTATACCGTTGAAGAAGTAATGGGGAACAAGGTGGATAAATTTTTTGAAAATGCGGTTGATAGTTCAAAGAATATCAAAGGACTGCTGAAAGCTGGTAGTATTACTAATTTTGAGGTAGTAGTAAAGCGAAAGGATGGAGAATTGCGGCAGTTTATGCTCAATATCCGGATGATTAAAGATGCCAAGGGGATACCGGTAGAGGTGGAAGGGGTAGCACGTGATATTTCGGAATTGAAGAATGCCAATGAAGATTTACTGATTGCTAAAGACGAAGCAGAACGCTCATTGAAAGTAAAAGAGCGCTTCTTGGCTAATATGAGTCACGAGATTCGTACACCAATGAATGGAGTGATTGGGATGATTGACCTGATGTACGAAACGCCACTCAATCCTGAGCAAAGAGATTATGTGCAAACCATTAAGAAATCGTCAGAGACTTTATTGACGATTCTGAATGATATTCTTGACCTCTCGAAGATTGAGGCAGGTAAAATGGATTTGCACAATGCCCCGCTTGATATTAAGGAGTTACTGGAACGATTGGTAGCCCTATTCCGCCAACGTGCCATTGAGAAAAACAATCGTTTGACCTATGAAATCGGTGAAGATGTACCTGCTTATCTGATAGCAGACCAGACCCGTTTATTGCAGATTTTCTCGAATCTGACCTCTAATGCCCTCAAGTTTACCGAGAACGGAAGTGTAATTGTATCTTTATCAAAGGTTTCTTCTAATGGCAAAATCCATGTTTTAAAAGGAGAAATAAAAGATTCGGGCATCGGTATTTCAGAAGAAGACCAGAAACTTTTGTTTGGCGCATTCCAGCAATTAGATAATTCTACCAAAAAATCATTCGGTGGTACAGGCTTAGGTCTGGCTATTTCAAGAGAATTATGCCGATTGATGAAAGGAGATATGGGCGTTGTTTCAAACGAGGGTAAAGGTAGTACCTTCTGGTTTACGATTGAGGTACGTTCAACAAGCATCAGTCCGAGCGTATCAGAAGCCAGTGAAAACGAAATTCAACTGACCAATTTCTTCCATACCTATTCGCCTAAAATCCTGTTGGTAGACGATAATCAGGTAAACAGGAAAGTGGCCTCAGAGATATTGCAGAAATCTGGTTGCAAGGTAACCACTGCCGAAAGTGGTGCCAAAGCCATTGAAATTTTTGGTGATGATTCATCTTTCGACTTGATATTTATGGATATTCAGATGCCGGAGATGGACGGTATCGAAACTACTAAGCGAATGAGAGCGTTATATAGCACTTCTTTACCCAAAGTAGTGGCTATGACGGCCTATTCGATGCAACACGACCGTGAGCGTTTCTTAAGCGAGGGCATGGATGATTATGTGCCCAAACCTATCAGAGCTGCTGTTCTGGTACAAAAGGTAAATGAATTGGTGAAAACAGAGGGAAGAGAAGCAAATAGTGCTTCACCTATCATAAATTCAACTGCTAAACCAGAAACAACCCATGTACCTTTTCAGCAAGTGACAGAAAAGATTGTGTCTGAAACTATTGAAGTGAATAAAAGTCAGTCTACACTTGATTTTAGTGTGCCTGTCGATATGCCTATGTTTGATATGGAAGTGGTGAACCAATTAAAGGAGATGGTAGGTGAAGAAATGCTGTTGACCGTATTTGAAGATTTCGAGACAGAGGCACTGGAACAGATTCAAAATACCAAAGAAGCTTATCCTGATAACGTAAAAACTATCCAGAGCGAATTGCATACTTTGAAAGGCAATTCAGGTACAATTGGCTTATCACGTATACACGAAATCACTAAATTGATAGAAGTGCCGTCAAAAACAGGTGATTTAACGCATTTCATCGAAAAAATGATGGTTTTAGAAGAAGAATTTGCTAAATTTCGCGCAGAATATCATAAGGTATTAGCATAGCAACTATTTAAGTCAATCTACTTTTGCTGCACGCATATAATCCAGGCTGGCCAATTCAGCCTGAACAGTACCCGGTTCCAATTACCTGAATCCCGTAATTGTTTTTAACGCTATTGAAGAGTGTATCTTTAAGAATGAAGACCCATTGGCCTTTTATAATTTTGCTATTTTTACTTGGGCAAAGTGAGAATCTTTTCGCCCAGTGGACTTGTGGTATGCCTGCACCATCCACAAAAGAAAAAACGGCTCTTTTATCTCAATATCAGCAATTTATTCAGCAAAAATCTTCCGGCAAAGCGCGTATTACTAACTATAGAGTCGCCATAAAGGTCAATATCATTTCGGGCATTAGCACGCCTGCTGCTTCTGTATTGAATGAGGCAGATATAAGAGAAATCATTGCTCACGCCAATACTTACCTGAAAAATGTCAATGTAGAATTATACCTGCTCAATAATCAGGTATATCCGATTAAAGATGATAAATACTTTGAGTTTAAAATAAAAGATGAGGTTGAGCTCCGTAAAAAATATGATGTGCAGAATGCCATCAATATCTATTTTGCCAAAAATATCAGCCTGAACGATTTAACTGTACTAAGCGGCTATGCAACCTTGCCAAGTTTAGCTTCCAGTAGTAACCGTGTATTTTACTCGTATTTTGAGCGTACAACCGACGATATTCAGAGCCTTAAAAATAAAACTTTCCTGCATGAATTAGGTCATTATTTTGGTTTGCTACATACCTTTCAGGATAGCAATAGCCCCGTAATATCACAACGGGAATTAGTTACCAGAGGAGCAGGTTCAAATAGTGCCATAGCAGGTGACCAGATATCTGATACCCCGGCCGACCCATTTGAGAGATTGCCTATTTCTTCTGCATTTAATTGTACTGACCCTGCCCCATCAACAGTTATTGATGCCAATGGAGATAGATTTGCACCGGCCACGAATAATTTCATGGCCTATTATCAGAATTGCGGGAGTGCTTTTACAGAACAACAATACCTAAAAATGCAGGCGTCGTTTAGTACTCGCTTTTCTCCGTCAGCTGAATACCAGATTGTCGGACAAGGTTCTTCTAATTTTGTTTCTATCAAGAGCTTGAATAAGGATGTGTATTGTGTAGGAGATTCGGTACAGGTGAGTTATGGCTTAGAGGGTTTATTTGAAGACCATAACCAGATAAATGTTGAACTATCAGATGGATTGGGTAAAAACTACAAAGCCATTGAATCGAAAAGACGTGGCAGTAAAGTCCTGTTAAAACTGCCAGATGATTTACCTGAGGGCGAAAGTTATCATATCAGATTAACAGCTACAGGCCCTCAAACGATGAGCCCAATCAGCGAAGGTTTTGCGATTCGTACCTACCCTACTGCCTATCTCATTCCAAATAAAACTTCAATCAACGCAGGAGAAACGGTTGATTTCACCCTTAGTTTAGGAGGTAGCGGAACCTGGTCTTTTGATCTATCAGATGGCACTTCTATGAAAGATACACGCCAGACTACTCATATATTTCGTAAAACATTGAATGAGACTACGGTTTTTGCCGTGTCGTCTGTTCGTAATATGTGTGGCGACGGCCAAAGAAATGGTGGAGTAGCTATTACAGTTGCACAACCACAAATAAGTGCTACAGGCCTAAATAATACAACCATTTGTCAGGGGCAATCGGTCAAACTTGCAATAAGTGTTACCGGAGGTTTATCTTTCGACAGCCAATTGAGTATTCAGATTTCTGACCAGTCCGGACAAAATTTCGTTGATTTACCAACGCAGGTTTCCTTGTTCAATCTTTCAGCCCAGATTCCTGCTGATTTCAAAACAGGTTCGGGTTATCGTTTGAAAGTAGTGGCTAAAAATTCACCTTTATTCAGTGCGGCTATTGGGCCCTTAACCATTGTTTCTCCACCTAATCCACCGTCTGTTAGTCCGGTAGTTAATATCTGTCAGAATAGTACGCCTCAGGTTCTAAAGGCAACTGGCACAAATATCAAGTGGTATGTCGATGAATTTGATTTGAAATCATATAATTCGCTGGTTCCGTCTACTACCAAAGAGGGTACGTTTACCTATTACGTAACCCAGACCAATAGCAATGGTTGTGAGAGTAATAAGGCCCGCGTAGATGTAAATATCAAGGCAGTTCCAACGGCAATTCTGAGCGGAGATAATACAATATTATTAGGGGATAGCACGGCATTGAAAGTAAATATTACCGGAGGCTTCCCTGCCTCAGTGACGTTATCAAACGGAAAAAACTTTGCTATCAGCGCCAATCCGTTTGTATTGGGCGTAAAACCTGCTACAACTACTACTTACCAGCTTACTGAAGTAAAAAATACCTGCGGCGCAGGAGTAGTATCTGGTAGTGCCCGAATCATTATTCTGGAGCCCCTGGCAACGGAAGAGACTGTGAAAGATGGCATCAGATTATTCCCGAATCCTGCGCGTGAGCAACTCACGGTAGAGTTTCTTTCATCTCAGCCTGCTACCTCTGTTATTTCTCTGGTAGATATGTCAGGCAAAGTATTGCAACAAAATGTTTCAAAAGTTAATCAGGGCAAGCAGGAATTTATTGATCTGGCCCCTTATAATACAGGTAATTATATTGTCAGAATTAAAGTAGGAGAAAAGATAATCAACAGAAAAGTAATAATAGATAAATAGAATTTGTCAGGAAGTATAAACATAGAAAAGGCCCTTGGAAAAGGGCCTTTCTCATATATTAAAGAGCTGGAATTCTTAATACCTGACCTGGATAAATTTTATCCGGGTGAGTCAACATCGGTTTGTTAGCTTCAAAAATAACAGGGTATTTCATCATATCGCCGTAGTAAGTTTTAGCGATTTTAGACAAAGTATCTCCTTTTTCTACCGTATGGAATTGTGCCTCCGGTTCAGGAGTAGTTACAGTCAACTGGTTGTCAACTACGTGTACACCCTCAACGTTACCAACTGCCAAAGCAATTTTCTCTGACTCTTCCTGTGTATCTACATCACCTACTAAAGTTACAGTATCACCCGAAGTTTTAATAGTTAATGTATTAAAAGACAAGCCAAGTTTTTGAACGTGAGCTAAAAGAACACTGGCTTTCAGTTCTTCTTTTTTCTCAACTGGTGCTGCTTCTTCTTTGTGGCCGAAAAGTTTTTCACCTACCCCTTTAAAAAATGACATTAATCCCATTTTCGTAATTGTTTTTTTGTTAATGATTAGATAAATAATAAGCACTGCAAATGTATCAAAATCCTGCTACCTGCAACAAAAATTGGAATAATTATTTGAGTATCAATAGATTTTGAATCTGGTTTCCATCGGTAGTCGGTTTTTAGACGTATCCGCTTGCTAAAGTAACAGAAATACTTAACTATTTTTAAAATTTCATTTTAAAATTCTATTAAAGGATATAATACCACAGAAATCGTAGATTTTTAAGTGATTTATAAGCATTGAGTCGGTATAGCTTAGTTTCGTATATAGTGAATTACATTAAAAATATATTAAGAAATTCGCAAATAATGCAAAAAAAGCTTGCAATACTCCCGTATTATTTTCGTTAATTTGAGGAGAAGATTAAAACAATTATACCGATGAAATGTAACAAATTACTACTCGCATGTATACTAATGCTTGGCTTTTCAGTGAAAGTCAGTGCACAATCGGACGACGACGCTATCAAAGAAACTCTGTACAACTATTTAGATGGTGGTGCCTCGGGTGACTCAGCTAAACTGAACCGTGCGTTCCACTATGCTGCCAATTTACGTAGCTTATCTAACGGGCGCATCGCCGAAATTCCGGTAAAAAGATTCATTGCATCGGTACCTGCCGGAGGTGCTAAATGGAAGAGTAATATTGTAAGCTACAGCTACGCCGGAACAGCCGGAACAGCAGTAACTGAAGAAGAATTTGATACTTTTAAATACGTAGATTTTCTGAATCTATTAAAAATAAACGGAGAGTGGAAGATTGTTAGCCGTGTCTTCTCAAAAGTTGATAAAGGCACCTTAGTAGCTGCCAATGGCACTACTGCCGCTCCTGCCGCAAGCACATTAAAAGCGGGCAACACTCCAGCCGGAAAAAAACCAGCCGCCAAACCAAAACCATCTGATGATGGTTGGTGAGAAGATTTAAGTATAAAAAAAGAAGCCTTTCTTTCTGGAAAGGCTTCTTTTTTTACCCCACTACCTCACTCAACCACATCTTTACTTTCTGGACCCATTCGGCTTGTTTGAAAGTATCTAGACTATGGCGGGATTCGTCGTCGTATTCTTTTTGTAGCCGGTTCATTTCTCTGTACGATTCCAGATATTCATACTGAATCATACTATTCAGGTCTTCTATGCTTTCGGCGTGCATGGCTTTTACTTTTTTCTTGAAGCGTTCTACCACCAATTTGGTAATATCAAAATGCAATTGCTCATGCGCCAGTGAATAATCAGTTTTAGCCGACTCATTAGCCCACGACATGCCTCTTACCATATAAGTTCGGGTCTCCACAAAAGCCTGAATTAATCCTTTGGATACTTTAAAAGAAGAATGATAACCGAAATTGCTGAAAATAGCTGCACCATATCTCATGGAATTAGGTTTACCCCTGAAATCATCCCAGTTTATTTTTCTGGTTTCATAATAGATAGTATCCTTATCATTCTTTTTAAAATCTGGCATGATAAATATCTCAACTCCTTTGTTTAAGGCCTCATGCTTTTCATTGTTGATTTGCATCCAATCAGTAAAGTAGTCGAGTGTCTGCACAATTAGTTGATTTAGTACCGATTCAAGGTTATTCATATTAGGCGAAGCGACGATCGACCGCTTATAATCCATAAACACATCAGAAGTAACCAATGCAACCGTATCGTTTTTCCCGATTCGCTCAAAACTTACGGATAGTGTCATTTTGCCATTGACTGCTCCTTCTTTTCTTGATTCGGCGACTGTCAATGTTTTTAGATTGTACAGAATCGGAACAGTATTTACATCTTTCGCCAGATTTTTAGCAATAAAATTCTGTATACCATTCTTCACACCACCTGTAATAGTAATAGAAGATTTATCGTTGAGAGAGGTAATGATGGTACCAATGCCGTTTTTCTGAGGTCGTCCGTCTTTCACATCGGCAATATGGTAGCCAACGGGTTTTATATCAATCCGTGTATCGCGTAGTGTTATTGAATGCTGAGCCAATACTGTTGGCATAATAGCCCAGCAAAAGGCTAGTATGGCAATCGTGCGCATGGATAAATAATTGAGTAATTGAACGAATGAGTGATTTAGTGATTAATCATGAATGACTAATAGTTAATTAGCGAATAATTTGTCACATGTTCGCAAAATACAATGTAACACGATTAATTATAAAACCAGCAAATACTGACTTCTGTTCCCTAATTCAAAATCACTCAATCACTCAATCACTCAACTCCTACTCTCAACGATTAATTCTTGCTTTTATTGAAATTCAGGTCGCAAACAATTCCGGCGTAGATGATACGGCTGATAGGTGCTGAGCCATAGACTGTTATGGCATTGGCATTCGTGAGGTTTGTGCCACCTACTTTTATAGTAGAATGGAAGTCTTTCAGATAATAATTCAACTGGGCATCTAGCGTACCATAAGCCTTTATTTCTCCCTCATCGAAAGGCATAAAATACATATAAGTGCTACTCCAACGATAATTCACTGAATATGAGAAGTTTTTCGTTATTAAGCCATTGGCCCCTATATTGAACTTATGTTCCGGTGTATTGAAGCCCGCTATCAGGTCTTTGATATCTGAGATTTTAGCCCAGGTATGATTGCCATATACATTGAGTTTGCTGTTTACGCGGTAGTCAAGACTAATAAATGTCCCTTGCGTGGTAACAGGTTTATCAAAGTTTGCCCAGGTCTGGATAAATCTTCCTCTCGTACGGTCGGGTGCAGTTTTTGCCCAATCACCTGTTTTTTGTTGGAAGTTACCTTCTGGTGCTTTTCCATCTTCACGTCCCTGAAAACGGACAATGCCTATAAAACCATTATATAAGCTGCGGTAATAGCTCAGGTCTATCTGTAAATCTTTGGTCAATAATCCTTTATAACCCAATTCCCAGCTATTCATTTTTTCAGGTGCCAGTTTCTTTACTTCATAAGGCTGTGTACCTGCTGAATTTAATCCTTTAAAACCGTTTTCAACATTCCCAATCAGCAAGATGCTGCCATAATCAAGGTAAATATATTGGTCAAGCTGTGCTGGAGCTCTGAAAGCCGTAGCAAAATTAGCCCTGAAATTATGACGACCTACCGAATAAACCGCCGAAATACGTGGTGAAAACTTGGTATCAAAATTCTGGAAGAGGTCTACCCTACCTGCGGCCGCTAAGGTTAGCTTATCATCTAATAGCTTTTGTTGGATTTGTCCATAAACACCCGATTCCCAATTGGTAATACCATCTCTTTTTTCTCCGGTTAATGGTGAAAAATTACCATCAGAAAGCAAAGTGCCATTTGATTTCAGCAAATAACTACGATAAGCTCCTCCTACTACAATATCTGTTGTATTAAATTTAAATTCTCTTTGGGCAGATAAATCGGTATAGCGGGCGGTATTGGCAAAAGCTGCACCTTTTACGGTTGAGCCATTAATCACTAAATCGCCCACCCCATTCGCTACTTTATCCGTTATCTGGTCGAATTGTGAAGTAGATGCTCCTGCAGGCATTGGGCTCAATTGCAGGTTTTGCGTAAGATTAAAAGCTAACTTAGCCGCATCCTGAATAGATTGCCCACCCTGAATAACAGGTATTGAAAACGCGGTTGGAATACCTCCATTTATCTGGTCAGGCGTATAAACTCCTGATAAGTTACCTCCACCAAAGCCGCTACCACGTGCAGCAGCAAATATCTGATTCCAGGCATTGAAATAATTGGCCGAAATAGTCGGGAAGTTACCATTTTTTGGGTCAGTCATGCGTACATTCTGCAGGGCATTGGCTACCCCTCCTATCTCGTAGGCTTTCCCGCCATAATCAAACATGGAATAGGCCCGCACAAACCAACGATTATGCTTTATCTCAAATTTGTGCAAATCATATTGCATTTCGCGCCAGGCAAAGCGGCTGGTACTCTGAAAAATACCGTTTCCCATCGACCAGCGATATTCATAAGAAGCCTGTGTTTTTTCGTTTATCTTGAAATGCAATGATGGGTTCAGACGTATGCTACCCGCTTGAAAAGTATTGAGATTGATAAAATTGTCTCCTGCATTAGTACCAATAATAGTTCCCTCTTTGAAACCGGGCATATAAATACGGTAAGGCTGGTTATTGTTGTATTGGGTGTATTTTGGATCTGATACCGTTGAGCCTACATCGCCAAAATAATTCAATTTATTCCAACCGAAAGGTGAGCCATAGGCATTATTGGCTGCATCAGAGCCAGCCAATCCACCTGCTGTTACGGCTTTAATGGCGGCGTCTGATTCACCCAAAAACTCTTCCCCTTGGGTAAAATTGGCATTCAGTTTAAAGGCAAAACGCTTGGCGAATGTCTGGGCATATCTGATTTGTCCGTCTAATAATGACCTTGAACCACCACGTACCGAAACGGCTAATCCCTGATGTTTAAAAGGGTCTTTTGAGTGCATCAATATCACGCCATTGAAAGCACCCGAGCCATAGAGAGCCGAGTTTGCTCCGTAGATTACTTCAATATTATCTATATCCAAATCAGGTGTACCCATCCAGTTGCCTCCGTATAAAGAAGAAGTTGGAGACATAAAATCAACGTAATCGGCCAATTGCAGAATGCGTTCAGCCTTTGAACTATTGAATCCTCTGGTACTTAAACTTGTTACAAACCAACTCGATTGGCTTACATCAATGCCCTTGTAGCGGGATAAAGAAGAAATCAACTCTATGCCGGGCGATTGTTGCAGTTGCAGGGCAGATACTTTAGTAACAGATACGGGAGCTTTAAAAATACTTTCTTCAATTCTTGATGCCGACACCACTACTTCATTCAATGCTTTGGCACTATCTGTTGGAGTTTCTTGTGCCCATGCCCATTGTGTGACTAAACAAGCGATTAAGTAAAGCTTTCTTCTCATGGTTTTCTTTTGGTTTATATAATGGTTTTGTTTTGTCTTAACCTTCAATCCACTTCCTGAATTGTGCTGCGTTTTCCTGACTGATACTTACTTCGGCTTTTGACAGATGCATGAGTTCTAAAGCGATTTTCCCTTTGAATGAGGGCTTAAAGCTTCTGATGGCATCAATGCTTACAATAAATTTTCGGTTTACTCTGAAAAACTGTCGGCCAGGCAATTCCAATTCCAGTTCGCTCAGGTTCTTTTCTATAATGTACCGCTCTCCTGTTTTATCTATAAGAAAAACCACTCTTGATTCGGTGTAGATAAAGCCTACCTCATCCGTTTTCAGGACGTAATAGTTTGTGCCTTTCTTCACAATTAATCGGTCTTTGGCAGGAAGCGTTTTATAATCAGGGCTCTTAAGGTTTAGGAGAAAATGCTTTCTCAAAGTTTCGTATTTATCTAATACCCTGATTATCTCGGTCTTTTCTATAGGTTTCCTCAAATAATCAATGGCATTTAGTGGCATGGCCTGTGACCAGTATTTGTCGTAGGCCGACATAAATACGACTGGAAATACGATGTTTATCTGCTGAAAAATTTCAAAACTTAATCCATCTTTCAGTTCTACTTCAAAAAAACCTAAACCCACACCCTCATGCATAGCCAGATAAGCCAAAGATTCTTGAATGCTTTGGCAATGAACCAGTTCTGACATCGGATAATATTCGGCTAATAACTCGGCTATCAGCTTCACATTCTCTTCTGTTTTTTCTACAATCAGAATAGTCATCGGCTATTTCGGTGTTGGAATTTCCACTTTCAGGCGAAATATCTCGGTCTTGGCGAAAAAAAATTTGCGTCACAAAATTACAGAGAACAAATTAGAATAACGCTACTACTGATATATCACTCAAAATTTGTCTACATATCTGTTGTTTCTGCCCTAAATCATTACTTCTAGCAATATTGAACTAAAAAAGTGACCGAAAAATAAATTTATCCATTAAAATTTCCATTTCGTCAATACCCCATCTACATTTAGGCCCCGATTCACTATCGAAACCTTTTGCATGCGACTAATACTTACCTTAAAACCACTTACAGCTACCCCTCATCTCATGTGGAACTATCATTATCCACTTGCGTCATGGCTGTACGGTGTCATTGCCAAAGCTGATACTCAATATTCTAATTTTCTACATGAGAAAGGGTTTCCTATCAAACAAGGAAAAACTTTCAAGCACTTTACTTTTTCTGATTTGCAGGCCAAAATCAGCTATCAGAATGGCGGCTCAGGATTTCAGATTATTTCGCCCACTATACAATGGACAATCTCTTTCTACATCGACCAGATTGCTGAAAAATTCATTGCCGGGCTCTTACACGAAAAAACTGTCGATATTTTTAATCATGAATACAAGGTTTCGTTTAAGGTCGAGAGCCTGGAAACTAAACCGGCTTTTATTCATCATACAACCACACATTTCAAAGCCACATCTCTAATGGTTGTGGCCGAAAAAAAGGACAATAATGACCAATATCTCGAACCTACAGACCCCCGATTCGGACAACTGCTGGTTTCGGGTTTGATTGATAAATACCTGAGTATTCTTAAAGAACGAAATGAGATAATAGATACCAATTTGATTGACCAGGAAATTCATTTTAAGTTATTAGAGAGTTCGAAGATGAAGTCAAGAAAAATAACCATCAAGGAGAATAAGAAAGCAGAAACAACAATAAAGGGGTATAGAGATTTTACGTTCACCTTAACAGGTCCAAAGGAGGTAATAGAAGTGGGTTATCTGGGTGGCTTTGGCCGCTATTGTTCAGAGGGTTGCGGGTTCTGCGAAATAGTGGGCTAAAACTTATAAAACACCCAAATGTTTGAAAAAATTCTTCAAAATATGATAAATATATGCCTAAAGGCTAAGATTTTTTCTTATTGAAAATAAAGTAGATTTTCCTTGATTCATATTCATCTGGGGCTGAAATTCGCTACATCTAACACAATGATTTATGAATACTGAACTGCTTTCTCGCATACAGTTTGCGTTTACTATCGCCTTTCATTATATATATCCTCCTTTAAGTATCGGTTTAGGTGTGGTCATGGTTATTATGGAGGGGCTTTACCTGCGCACTGGTAAACCTATCTACGAACAAATGACCCGTTTCTGGATACGCATATTTGCCCTCATTTTTGGTATTGGTGTGGCTACAGGCATCGTGATGGAGTTTGAGTTTGGCACCAACTGGGCAGTTTATTCACGCTATGTTGGTGATATTTTTGGGAGTGCTCTGGCAGCAGAGGGAATTTTTGCTTTTGCCCTGGAATCTGGCTTTTTAGGGATCCTGATTTTTGGCTGGAATCGGGTGAGTCCACGGGTGCATTTCTTTGCTACGCTGATGGTGGCCTTAGGTTCTATGTTTTCAGCTATCTGGATTGTGGTAGCCAATTCCTGGCAACAAACCCCTGCAGGTTATAAAATTGAGGGTGAGGGAATGAAAGCCCGTGCTGTAATCACCGATTTCTGGGAAATGGTATTTAATCCATCAAGCATGGACAGGCTTTCGCATGTGCTCATCGGGGCATTTCTGGCGGGTTCTTTTCTGGTCTTGAGTGTCAACGCGTATTATATTCTGCGTGGGCGACATCTGGATATTGCGAAGCCTGGTTTTAAAATAGCTTTGGTTGTTGCCACCGTCTCTTCTCTCTTACAGTTATTTACGGGGCATCATTCAGCAGTTGGGGTAGCCAAACATCAGCCTGCCAAACTAGCTGCCTTTGAGGGACATTTTGATTCATCAAGTATAGCCGATTTATATCTGATGGGTTGGGTTGACAAAAAAAATCAGAAAGTAACAGGTGTGAGCATTCCCAAAGGACTAAGTTTTCTGGTGCATAATGATACCAAGACACCTGTTAAGGGCTTGAACGCTTTCAAAAAAGATGACCAGCCATCGGCAGTAAATTTTGTCTTTCAGACCTTTCATATAATGGTGGCGATTGGCATGGCTTTAATCGGACTGACCCTACTGGCTTCTTTTCTATGGTGGCGGGGCAAATTATTTGAGCAGCGATGGCTAATGCATATTTTTGCTTGGTCTGTCTTGTTACCTCAGGTAGCCAATCAATTGGGCTGGTATTCAGCAGAGGTCGGGCGGCAACCCTGGGTAGTATATAATTTATTAAGAACTTCTGACGCTCTGTCGCAATCGCTTAAGGCTGAACAGGTACTCTTTTCGTTAATTATGTTTACTTTAGTATATGCCCTGTTATTTGCGTTGTTTTTGTATCTGCTCAACAAGAAAATAAAACACGGGCTGGAAGGCAATGATGAACTGATTCCTGAGTATTCAAAACGTGATAACCCGATTATAAAATAATGGAAACAATACTTGGACTCAATCTGGCCACCTGGTGGTTTCTGGTAATTGGTGGCATTTTCAGCGGATATGCCATTCTGGATGGGTTTGACTTAGGCGCAGGCGCATTGCATCTATTTTTTAATAAAGAAGAAAGTCGACGGAAAGCACTCAATGCCATTGGCCCTGTATGGGATGGCAACGAAGTTTGGCTGGTGATTGGTGGCGGAGCTTTATTTGCGGGTTTCCCTGTGGTATATGCTACTATTTTTTCAGCTTTCTATGAGCCTTTTATGATATTTCTGGTTATGCTGATTTTCAGGGCTATTTCTATTGAGTTCCGGTCAAAAGAGCCCATGCTCTGGTGGCGCAAAACATGGGATATTAGTTATAGTGTATCAAGCATTATTCTGACATTATCTCTAGGACTTATACTGGGCAATATTATACAAGGCCTAGCGCTCGACGAGAATTTTGTTTACAGAGGTACTTTAGGCGATTTCTTTAACCCTTACGCCATTCTGATAGCTTTTACAACGTTATCTTTATTTATGATGCACGGGGCTATTTATCTGGTGATGAAGACTGAAAACCGATTATATGCTAAATTGACGGTGATAGTTAAAAACACCACCATCTTTTTTGTATTAATGTTTGCGGTTACTTCTGTAGTAACATTGCTATATGTACCCCATATGGCCGAGCGGTATAAAGAAGTACCTTATATGTTTGCTTTTCCGATTTTAGCTATTCTGGCGGTTGCTAATATTACCCGACAAATCACTAAACGTAAATATCGTTATGCATTTATTTCTTCGGCAGTTGTTACGGCTTTATTGATGGTATTAGTGGCAGTTGGACTTTTTCCAAATATCATTTTATCAAGCATTGACCCTGCTTATAGCATAACGGTGCATAATGGTTCATCAACGGATAAATCTTTGAAGATTATACTGTTATTCGCCGTAATAGGTGTGCCTATTGTAGCTACTTATACCACTTTCGTTTTCTGGACATTCAGAGGAAAAGTAAAACTGGATGATGCTAGTTATTAATCCAAATTAAAAAATTACCTATTCATGCACAGTATCTTCACAACTCTGGTAGGCACCTGGTTTATTTGCTACACTAATTTCCCGATGTGGCTGAAAGGCGACAAAACCAATCCAACTTTCAATTATACCATTACCACCCACAAAGGTGAAAAAGTACTTCTAGATGAAGTAAAGTATCTCAAAAAAAGTAAAGAGAAAACTATCATAGGCTATGACTACCAGGACGAAAAAGATAGCGCGGCTTTTACCTGGAGAGGAAAAGGCATTTTAGGTTTATTGAAAAGCCAATGGCGGGTGGCTCTAATAGACCCAAAAGGCCAATGGGCGGTGATTGTCTTTTCAAAGACTTTATTCACTCCTGAGGGTGTAGATATTATTAGTAGAACACCTGAGATTTCTGATAATACCATGAAAGAAATCATTGGTTTGATTGAGAAAGATATAGAATTGAAAAGATACCTGAAAAGTATTAAGAAGGTAAAGAGAAAATAATCAGAACATAATTCAATAAATTATTTATATAGTAAATATTCAGGGTTTGATCTTAAAGTGATTTTGACTTTAAGATTAAATCCTGAATATTTAAATCTGCTTTATTTTGTCTTTTTCCTATTGGTCCAGGCTGTCCATCCACCCCAAGCTAAGCCAATAAAAGATCCAACTGTTATTAGCATTTTAAAAAGATTATCCGTTTTACCTACCCAATCTGAAAAACTCCCACTATCGTTTGCTTCTTCCGAAATTGGCGCACCTTGTACAACCTGTATATCATTACTATCGCTTTTACTAAGATGAATCTTCGACTTCTGAATACTATCTTTTCCGCTTTGATGAACTCTTAACTTATTTTTACCTGATGTATCAGATGTAATTTCAGAAATTTGCCCTACAGAGTATAAACTGATTAATAAAAAAATTAAACTAATAAATGCATTCTTCATATTTTATAAAAATTTAGATAGTTTTACTTCTTATTACATTCCTCATAGTTACTAATTACACCACTTATATCTATGCCAGCTTCTTTACCAAGCGCAATAGCTTTTTTAAAAAATGGCAGTGCTTTATCTTTAAAGCCCTGATAACAATGGGCTTCAGCAAGGTTTTGATAGAGGTTAACTTGTAATTTGATTGTTTGGAAATTTTTGCTATTCCTTATTACTTCCAGAGCGAATTCGTAGTAATTAATAGCTGCCAAATACTGATGTGATTTAAAAGTTTTTATACCAGCCTTGGTTATCATTTCTGCTCTTTCATAGTCATTTTTTTTTGCAAACCAAGTTCGGTTTAGAAACTGTTCTCCTTTTTCTTTTTCTCCTTTGGCTATATAAGCAAAGCCAATGTTATTATAAGAATTAGCTATATCCTGATGGTCCTTGCCTAATATCTTTTCTCGAGTTATTAACGCCTTTTGATAATATTCCAACGCTTTATCATAATCACTCTTAGCATTATATATCAAGCCTAAATTGTTATAAGAATTAGCCACATCAATATGCTCTTTACCCAATGATTTTTCCCGAATCATTAAGGCTTTTTTCTGATAAATTATAGCAGTATCATACTCTCCCTTATCTTTATAAACTAATCCGATATTTTTATACGAGGTCGCTACATTGGGATGGTTTATTCCTAAAGCTTTCTCTCGGATTATCAATGCTCTCTGGTGATATTCTAAAGCCCTCCCATATTCTGCTTTATATAAATAAATTAGGCCTATATTGTTGTACGAATCGGCAGCATCCGGATTTTCTTGGCCTAACACATTTTCTCGGATTCTTAATGCTTTTTCAAGGTAATCTAACGCCTTGTCATACTCCCTTTTATCTTCATAAACCAGTCCAATATTATTGTAAGAAGTAGCAGCATCCGGATGCTCTTTACCTAATACCTTTTCACGAATTATCAACGCTTTTCGCAAATAATCTAAAGCTTGGTTATATTCTCGTTTATCCTTATAAATCAATCCGATTATATTATAATAACTAGCTACATCAGGATGCTCTTTGCCTAACAATTTTTCACGAATTATCAACGCTTTTTGCAAATACTCTAAAGCTTTATTATACTCTCCTTTATCTTTGTAAACTAATCCAATATTTTTATAAGAATCTGCCACATCACGATGTTCCTTACCTAAGCGTTTTTCCTCAATCACCGATGCCTTCCGATAGTATTCCAGGGTTTTATCAAATGCTCCTTTTTCACTATAAACTAACCCAATCATACTATAAGAGCAAGCCACGTCCAGATGCTCTTTGCCCAATACCTTTTCGCGGATTTCCAGAGATTTTTTCAGATACTCTAAGGCTTTATCATACTCTGCTTTATCTTTATACACCAATCCAATATTATTGAAGGAACTAGCCACATCAGGATGCTCTTTGCCTAATACTTTTTCACGAATCCCCAAAGTTCTTTGATAATATACTAAGGCTTCATCATACTCTCCTCGCTTATAATAAATAAGCCCTTTTTCTGCCAGATAATATGTATTGCCAGGTTCATGGGTTAATGATTCTTCTATTTGCATTAATGCTCTAGAAAATAAATAATTTATTCTGTTATTCCGCGCTTGCAGATAACTCAACTGTGCTATCTCTTTTTTCTCTTTTGCAATTTTTGCTTTACGTTTTAATTTGTATTCCTCTAAAATGTATTGGTAAGTCTCATTATCAAATTTATCTAATGCTCTATTCGCTTTCAATAATACTTCAGATAACTCTGTATCAGTCGTTTGCTTTCTTAAGATTTCAACCTCTTCTTTAAGTTTACTGTTTTCTACGGTTAACTTACCAAACTCTTTAAGGAATTTAGTGGGATCAAATACGCCCGATTCTTTTGATTTGTCTATTAAGCCTATAACTAGCTGGTTTGTTTCATTAAAAATCCGATCTATTTTATTCAAGCCTTGATTAGTATTCTTTATCAGTCTCTCAATACTTTTTAAGTCCTTAGCCATTTGTGGAATACCCAGTAGATAAGAAATAAACTTCTGATAGTCTCGATCTTTATTTAAGTCATACTCTTTAATTATGTTACCCTGAATAACCTTGATTACATTGTTATTCCCGGTAACTCTTATGTCAGCTTTTTGCTCTTTCACAAGCGATTGTGCCCTTGCGCAAAAAGAGAGGATGAAAAAGAGTATAGAGAGGTTAGTTTTCATAAAGCTCAATTATATTCAATTATTTACTTCTTCTTGCATTCTTCGTAATTATTAACTACTTGCTCTATATTCAGGGCATTTTGCGTACCTAAGTCGATAGCTTTTTCAAATAGTGACAAAGCCTTATCTTTATTGCCCTGTTGACAATAGGCTTTGGCAAGGTTGTTATAAAAAATAACCCATAATTGGCCTGTACGGGGGGCATGACTTTCTTCCAGATACTCTAATGCGAATTCATAAAACCGGATAGCTGCAGAATATTGCTTTACTATGAAGGCATTCATACCTTCGCTATTGAGCAATATGGCCTTGTTGGAATCTGTTTCTTTAACAAACGAAGACTTACTCAACCATTCTTTTCCTCTTTCTGTTTCACCCTTTGCTATATATACCATCCCGATAGATTTATATAGGTCAAGCAGAGGCTGATGTTCCTTACCAAAAATCTTTTCCCGAATCTCCAAGGCTTTCTGATAATACTCTATAGCTTTCTCGTAATCTCCTTTATTGTCATAAAGTAAACCAATATTGTTATATGTTGTAGCCTCCTCTGATTCATGTTTTTCTTGTTGTTTACTTAGTATCAATAAAACTTTTTGATACTCTTTCAAGGCTTTGTTATATTCTCCATTCCTGCTATACGTTAATCCAATATTATTACTGGAGGCAGCTACATCCAGATGATTTTCTCCTAATGTAAATTCCCGTATTTTCAAAGCTTTTTCATAGTACTCTATTGCTTTGCTGTACTCTTTAATATCACTGTAAACCCCTGCGATATTATGATAAGAAATACCAGTATTTAAATGGCCCTGCCCTAGCAATTTTTCTTCTATCGACATTGCTTTTTTATAATTTTCTAAGGCTTTAGCATTATTTCCTTTGATTTTATAAACAAATCCTATGTTATTATACGAGATAGCTAAATCAGGATGTCCTTTTCCAAATACCTTCCATTGAATTGTCAGGGCTTTTGTAAGATACTCAATTGCTTTATCATGCTCACCTTTGTTATTAAAAGCCATTGCCATATTACCATACGAAATTGCTATATTTTCCTTTTCTTTAGCAGAATTCTTTTTTTCAATTATCAATGCTCGTTTGTGATAGTCTAAAGCTTTATTAAACTCTCCTTTCTCATTATAAACAGAGCCTATATTGTTGAAAGCATTTGCGATGGATTGATCATCAGTTTGCTTATTTTTATAGATGGCCAAAGTTTTCTCATAAAATAACAAAGCAGAATCAAGCTCGCCCAAATTACTATAAACCTGACCAATATTGTTATAAGATTTTGCCACATCCAGGTCTTCGTTTTCTGCTTTCTCTGCCCTAACCTTCAAAGCATTTTGATAGTATGTTAAAGCGTATCTGAATTCTCCTTTTTGATAATAAATATCTCCTTTCTCTGTCAAATAGCCTGGATTATTTGGTTCAATTACCAAGGCTTCATCTATCTGCACTAATGCAGAATCAAATAAAAATGTTATTCGGCTATCCTGTGCTTGCAAATAGCTTGTTTTGGCTATTTCTTTCTTTTTCTTTACCTTATATTGCTGTAAAATATCTTGATATGCTTTATGGTCGAACCTCTCCAATGCCGTATTAGCTTTTCTTAATACAGCAATAAATTCAGGCTCTTTTGATTGTTTAATTAATATTGCAACTTTATTTTTGAGTTTATTATTTTCTGTTTTCAAGTTATCAAATTCTGCTAAAAACTTGTTTGGATCAAAGAATCCGGACTCCTTAGATTTAGCCACTAAGGCTTTTATAAGTTCAGTATTCTTCTGAGTTAAGGCGGCAACATCGTTTGCAACTCTTACTTCTTTCAGATTAATAGTAAGATAAGTTATGAAGTTCTGATAATCAGCCGTTTTATCTAAATCATATTGAATAACTATTACAGTATTATTACTCCCTTTTACATTTATACCAGTATTCTGATCTTTGCTTTTACTGTTTTGCAGAACCTTAATTATATTATTATTACCCGCTATTGTAGCATCAATTTTTTGCCCTTGCGCCAACGAACCAAACGAAAAGAGAATACAGATTATGAATAGAATATTTTTCATTGCTTGCTTATAAAAGAGGTTTATTTTCAGCTCAAAAAATAAAAAACATTACTTATCGAGAATTCAGAAGGAAGACAATGGTATGAGGAACTAAAGGAGAAGATAAATAATTGAAAATACAATAAATACTTATTCTAAGGTACCTAAAAAAAATTGATACCGATGCCTATTTATTATTAAATACATTAATAAAAAAATTCTTACAGTAAACTTGTGAGGTAGATAAGAAAATTTGAAAAGAATGAAATATCGAGCTTAGTAAATTTTACTCTACTAAACTCGATATTTTAGATTGACCAGAAGCCAACCTCTTCTATTTATTTAATTACAACTTTGGATTTGTGCTTTAAAGACACTACCCTCTCTAGATTCAAATCCAGGGTTTAAGATGATAGCTTTGCCTGCGTTGTAGGTAACATTGGCCGGAGACGTAATCTTATTAGCTGCACTAATTTGTAGAGATGCCTGCTCGGTGATTATACCTGTACTAATATTAGCTGTCAGGGTCTTCACTGCAGGGGTAACTAACAAGTATTGCATGGTTGGATTACTGGCGACCACCTGATTGGATGATGCTACCCTTATCAGGTATTTTCCGGTTGCTGTTAAATTCTGTGGTAATTGGCAAGTAATTGTTCCTGCTGTTGCACTTGTTCCTATCAGCGTTGGGTTTGTAAACCCTCCGGTTGAATCAGATAACTGAATATTAAAAGTATTATTCTGGCTGAATGACCCTGTGGTAGCAAAAGTAACATCAACCGTACTACCTGCACACAAACGATTATTTGGTATAGTTGGAGCATTAATCACTGCCATTGTGCCTATTACTGTAAAGGTAGTTACCACCGGACCATAGACTGTTCCCCCTACTCTGTTATCTTCTGCATAGCCTGTTACGGTCATGGTATAAGTACCCGGTATTAAATTACGACCATACACATTTACTCCTAAGTTATCAAAAACCGCATAAGGCTCTACATTCTGCAAAATTGTCCAGTTGATTTCAGGGCCTGTGACAGTCAAATCAACACTTCCTATTGGAATAGTCGGACAAATAGGCTTGGCGATGATTGATACCTGTTCTGGAATTTGCTGAATCACCATACCATCTTTTAAAGAAAACATCAATTCATACGGGTTACCTGATTTTACATATTGTAAATCAATAATCTGTGTACAAGGATCAATGCCATTGATAATCACATTAGTAGTAGCAGTAGCTGAACAAGCACCATTAGTTACTGTAACTGTGTAAATCCCTCCATTACTTGCCAAACCATTCTCAATAGTAGGATTCTGACTTATGCTGCTGAAAGCAGCAGGGCCTGACCAGCTATAAGAATTACCACCAGAAGCATTTAATTGAATCGTTTGTCCTATATTATAAGGTCCGGTATTAGTTGCTTGAGCTATAGGTGGAGCTGCAATCTGCAAACCTGTCACTGCTGCGCTTGAAGGAGAAGTGCAACTGCCAACTGTACATGTAGCCGAAATACTATAAGTTCCTACACTTGAAAGCGTCAAACTCGTACCCGATGCACCATTCGACCAGTTCACTGTTCCAGCGCAACCGCTTGCTGTTAGTGTTAAAGTACCTGGTGCACAAACTACTTTTGGATTCGGTGCTGTGATCGTTGGTGCGCTCGGTTGATTGACTATTTGTAAACCTGTGACAGCACTGCTAGTAGGGGAAGTACAACTTCCAACTGTACAAGTAGCCGATATTGAGTAAGTACCAACGCTCGAAAGTGTCAGACTTGTACCCGATGAACCATTCGACCAGTTCACTGTTCCAGCGCAACCGCTTGCTGTTAGTGTTAAAGTACCTGGTGCACAAACCACTTTTGGATTCGGTGCGGTAATGGTTGGGGCAGATGGTTGATTGACTATCTGTAAGCCTGTTACCACTTGACTTGCGACACTTGTGCAAGATCCAACTGTGCATGTAGCCGATATTGAGTAAGTACCAACACTTGAAAGTGTCAGAGTTGTTCCCGATGCACCTGTTGACCAGTTCACTGTTCCTGCACAGCCACTCGCTGTTAGTGTTAAAGTGCTTGGTGCACAAACCACTTTTGGATTCGGTGCGGTAATCGTTGGTGCTGATGGTTGATTGACTATTTGTAAACCTGTCTCTGCGGAACTTGCAGGGGATGTGCAACTGCCTACTGTACAAGTAGCAGATATAGAATAAGTACCGACACTCGAAAGTGTCAGACTTGTCCCTGTTGAACCATTAGACCAGTTCACTGTTCCTGCACAGCCACTGGCAGTTAAAGTCAATGTACTTGGTGCACACACTACTTTTGGATTCGGTGCGGTAATCGTTGGGGCACTCGGTTGATTGACTATTTGTAAACCTGTTACTGCAGTACTTGCAGGAGATGTACAACTGCCTACTGTACAACTGGCTGAGATTGAATAAGTGCCTACACTCGAAAGTGTCAGACTTGTACCCGATGAACCATTCGACCAGTTCACTGTTCCTGCACAACCACTGGCTGTCAAAGTTAGAATGCTTGGCGCACACACTACTTTTGGATTTGGTGCTGTGATGGTTGGAGCACTTGGTTGTGTAACAATCTGTAAACCTGTGACAGCAGCACTAGTAACACTCGTACAAGAACCAACTGTACAAGTGGCTGAGATTGAATAAGTGCCTACACTCGAAAGTGTCAGACTTGTCCCTGATGCTCCTGTTGACCAAGTCACTGTTCCCGCACAACCGCTAGCTGTTAGTGTTAAAGTACTTGGCGCACACACTACTTTTGGATTCGGTGCTGTGATCGTTGGTGCGCTTGGTTGGGATACAATCTGTAAGCCTGTTACTGCTGCGCTCGCAGGGGATGTGCAACTTCCTGCCACACAAGTAGCCGAGATACTATAAGTACCAACGCTCGAAAGAGTAAGGCTAGTTCCTGATGAACCATTCGACCAGTTCACTGTTCCCGCACAACCACTTGCTGTCAAAGTTAAAGTACCTGGTGCACAAACCACTTTTGGATTCGGGGCTGTAATGATTGGGGCAGATGGTTGTGTAACAATCTGTAAACCTGTTACTGCAGTACTTGCAGGAGATGTACAACTGCCTACTGTACAAGTAGCAGATATAGAATAAGTACCGACACTCGAAAGTGTCAGACTTGTCCCTGTTGAACCATTAGACCAGTTCACTGTTCCTGCACAGCCGCTTGCTGTTAGTGTTAAAGTACTTGGCGCACAAACCACTTTTGGATTAGGTGCGGTAATCGTTGGGGCACTCGGTTGATTGACTATTTGTAAACCTGTTACTGCAGTACTTGCAGGAGATGTACAACTGCCAACAGTACAAGTGGCTGAGATTGAATAAGTGCCTACACTCGAAAGTGTCAGACTTGTCCCCGATGCACCATTCGACCAGTTCACTGTTCCCGCACAACCACTTGCTGTCAAAGTTAAAGTACCTGGTGCACAAACCACTTTTGGATTCGGGGCTGTAATGATTGGGGCAGATGGTTGTGTAACAATCTGTAAACCTGTTACTGCAGTACTTGCAGGAGATGTACAACTGCCTACTGTACAAGTAGCAGTTATCGAATAAGTACCTACACTCGAAAGTGTCAAGCTTGTACCCGATGAACCATTCGACCAGTTCACCGTTCCTGCACAGCCGCTTGCTGTTAAGGTTAACGTGCTTGGTGCACAAACCACTTTTGGGTTAGGTGCTGTGATCGTTGGCGCACTCGGTTGATTGACTATTTGTAAACCTGTGACAGCACTGCTAGTAGGGGAAGTACAACTTCCAACTGTACAAGTAGCAGTTATCGAATAAGTACCTACACTCGAAAGTGTCAAGCTTGTACCCGATGAACCATTCGACCAGTTCACTGTTCCAGCGCAACCGCTTGCTGTTAGTGTTAAAGTACTTGGCGCACAAACCACTTTTGGATTCGGTGCGGTAATGGTTGGGGCAGATGGTTGATTGACTATCTGTAAGCCTGTTACCACTTGACTTGCGACACTTGTGCAAGATCCAACTGTGCATGTAGCCGATATTGAGTAAGTACCAACACTTGAAAGTGTCAGAGTTGTTCCCGATGCACCTGTTGACCAGTTCACTGTTCCTGCACAGCCACTCGCTGTTAGTGTTAAAGTGCTTGGTGCACAAACCACTTTTGGATTCGGTGCGGTAATCGTTGGGGCAGATGGTTGTGTAACAATCTGTAAACCTGTCACTGCTGCGCTTACTGGGGAAGTACAACTGCCAACTGTACAAGTTGCAGTTATTGAATAAGTGCCTACACCTGAAAGCGTCAAACTCGTACCCGATGCACCATTAGACCAGTTCACCGTTCCTGCGCATCCGCTTGCTGTTAGTGTTAAAGTACCTGGTGCACATACTACTTTTGGATTGGGTGCTGTGATCGTTGGGGCAGACGGCACTGAACTTTCAATAGTTACTGAAGTTGTAGCCGTTGCTGTACATCCATTATCACCAGTTACCGTAACTGTATAGGTTCCTGGAGTACTAATAGTAGCTGTGGCATCAGTACTCAATCCATTTGACCATTGATAAGTAGGTGTCGTCCCACTTCCATTGGCAGTTCTGGTTACCGAAGCCACATTACATGATAAATTAATATTTCCTGTAATGGAAACCGTCGGCGGTGCTACAATCTGTAAACCTGTTACTGCAGTACTTGCAGGAGATGTACAACTGCCTACTGTACAGATTGCCGTAATAGAATAAGTACCTACACTCGAAAGTGTCAGACTTGTACCTGATGAACCATTAGACCAGTTCACCGTTCCTGCACAGCCGCTTGCTGTTAGTGTTAAAGTACTTGGCGCACACACTACTTTTGGACTCGGTGCGGTAATGGTTGGGGCAGATGGCTGAGATACAATCTGTAAGCCTGTCACTGTTGCGCTTGCAGGAGATGTACAACTGCCTACTGTACAAGTGGCTGAGATTGAATAAGTGCCCACACTCGAAAGTGTCAGACTTGTCCCTGTTGAACCATTCGACCAGTTCACTGTTCCTGCACAACCGCTTGCTGTTAGTGTTAAAGTACTTGGTGCACAAACTACTTTTGGATTAGGGGCTGTAATGATTGGGGCAGATGGCTGAGCTACAATCTGTAAGCCTGTTACGGCTGCGCTTGCTTGGGAAGTGCAACTGCCTACTGTACAAGTGGCTGAGATTGAATAAGTGCCTACACTCGAAAGAGTCAGAGTTGTTCCTGATAAACCATTAGACCAGTTCACTGTTCCTGCGCATCCGCTTGCTGTTAAGGTTAAAGTGCTTGGCGCACAAACCACTTTTGGATTCGGTGCGGTAATCGTTGGTGCGTTCGGTTGAGCAACGATTTGCAAACCTGTGACAGCACTGCTAGCAGGGGAAGTACAACTTCCAACTGTACAAGTCGCTGAGATTGAATAAGTGCCTACACTCGAAAGTGTCAGACTTGTACCTGATGAACCATTCGACCAGTTCACTGTTCCCGCACAACCGCTTGCTGTTAGTGTTAAAGTACCTGGCGAACACACCACTTTTGGATTCGGGGCTGTGATGGTTGGTGCTGATGGTTGAGCAACGATTTGCAAACCTGTCACTGCAGTACTTGCAGGAGATGTACAAATGCCTACTGTACAAGTAGCAGTTATCGAATAAGTACCGACACTCGAAAGAGTCAAACTTGTGCCTGATGCTCCTGTTGACCAGTTCACTGTTCCTGCACAACCGCTTGCTGTTAGTGTCAAAGTACTTGGTGCACACACTACTTTTGGATTCGGGGCGGTAATCGTTGGTGCTGATGGTTGAGTGACTATTTGTAAACCTGTCACTGCAGTACTTGCAGGAGATGTACAACTGCCTACTGTACAAGTAGCAGTTATCGAATAAGTACCGACACTCGAAAGAGTCAAACTTGTGCCTGATGCTCCTGTTGACCAGTTTACTGTTCCTGCGCATCCGCTTGCTGTTAAGGTTAAAGTGCTTGGCGAACACACCACTTTTGGATTCGGTGCTGTGATCGTTGGTGCTGATGGTTGATTGACGATTTGTAAACCTGTGACAACTGCGCTTGCTTGAGAAGTACAACTTTCAACCGTACAAGTTGCAGAGATAGAATAAGTGCCTACGCTAGAAAGCGTCAAACTCGTACCCGATGCACCTGTTGACCAAGTCACTGTTCCTGCACAACCGCTAGCTGTTAATGTCAATGTACTTGGTGCACAAACTACTTTTGGATTTGGGGCAGTGATTGTTGGGGCAGCAATACCTCCGAAAACAACTTGTTGGGTGGCTGTTCTGCTGCTTTCATCACAGGCATCTTTACATGAAGCGTAGAATGTAGTTGTAGCAGAAACATTCTGGTTTAATGGTGAACCTGTACCAATAGCATTACCTCTGATTGCCTGATTATACCAGGTTACAGTACCCACTGCACAAGAAGCCGTTAAAGCAATAGTAGTAGGCACACAAACAGCTGTCTGGCTGGCTGATACATTGGTAGCAAGTGGCATCACTGAATATTCAAAGGCACCAATGTCGACATTTCCTCCGGTATAAGGGCGAGGATTGTTGAGAATATCTGTTGGTTGAACACCTGTATTAGTTCCGGCATTGATGGCTGGTGAACACTTAGTCAGATTAAATCCATCATCGATCGTAAATAAAGTATTATCTGTACCGTCGGCATCATTTTCATTCCTGAACTGAGGATTGGCATCTATATTACCATTGGCGCTTCCAAATCCCTGAATCAATGAATTGATTGGGGTAAGTGTTGGCGTTCCATTATCCAAAGTAACAAAAGGATGTTCGAAGTAACCCACATTATTAGTCGAAGTAGAAGCCGTATTACCCCATACAATTGTATTTCTGAGGCTGTCTGTAGATGAATTACTATAAACCAATCCTCCGCCATTCGTAGCTGTATTGTGTGCAATAGTACTATTCGTAATAGTTAAATAACTAACACTATTGAAAATAGCACCTCCATAACTTGCAGAGTTGCCAGTGAACACTACATTATTGACACTTCCAATGCCTCCTTCGTGTGAATAAGCCCCGCCTAAATGTTGCGCATAGTTATTTTTAAAATACGCTCTATTGAGACTAACCTGGGCGGAGTTTACACTTAATCCTCCTCCTTTAGACGAGGCGTGGTTACCTTCGAAAACTACATCAGATATATCCACTACCTCCCTATTGTCTAACCCACCACCCGCAAATGCACTATTTTTAATAAATTTTGAATGAGTGATTTGTGCTCTTCCTACACTAAACATTCCTCCGCCCTCGTAGCTACTGTTGTTTGCGGTAAAAATGATATTATTGAGTTTTATCCCATATTCTCCTGCAGGAGAATCGGTATAATTAATGAACCAAAGTCCTCCACCCTCTCTTAGTGCAGTCCCTCTTGTGTTATCCGCATTACCTCCTTTTATCGTAAACCCATCTATTATTCCGGCCAAAGGATTTGCCAGAATTAGCAACACGTGATAAGCATTTTCATCATTATTTGTAATGCTGAGTGTGTTTCCCTCGCCTGAGATAACATCATCATTATTAAAGTCTCCACTCAGAATTGTAGGATTCGCCTCTATATCCCTTTCGGCAAGTGAAGTTTCGTTAATACCGGCAAATCCGCCATATATCTGCAAATTTGTTGTATAAAAAAATGTCCTGTGTCTATTACCTATGCTATCGAAAGGGATAGTTGTCGGGTAATAAGTACCTTTAGCCACCCATATTTCTGCTCCATCGCAGGAAGCATCCAGCGCAGGCTGAAGTGTGGTATAAGCATTTGCCCAACTTGACCCATCATTAGTACCAGCGGCGTTATACTTTACATATTTGCGGGTAGGTGTACCTACTTTTACAAGAACAGGTTTACGGACTGATTCACAATTAACGACAAGGCAGCCCGCATAATAAGTAGCAGAGGCTGAAGCTCCCGTTATGGTTAAACTCCCTCCTGTACCTATTATGCTCCCACCGCTTGCCTGATTATACCATCTAACGGTATTATTATTATCACAGCTTGCCTGCAATACGATATTCTCTCCTGCACAATACACAAGTTTGTCTGCTCTTACATTAGAGGGAGGATTTGGCAAAAAAACAGGAATATTCTGTTTAATACTCTGACATGAGGGATCTGATGAGGAACAATAAATATCAATAAAATAAGACCTCTGTACCGGAAGTTGAGATTGTACATTAAAAGAGGTACCTGTACTTAAAAGAGTATTTCCATTATACCACTGCACTTGTCCGGTCTGGCAACTAGCCGTTAAGTCTGATGAACTAAAATAACATATTTCTGTCTCTGAGTTAATATAGGGACTTGCTGCTTTGACCAGAGGTATAAAAGTTGTATTCTGAAATTCATAGGCACCTATATCAACAGTTGTATTAAATATGCGGGTATTACCAGCTATATCAGTTCCGGTTACTCCACTATTATTTCCGGCATTAATCATCGGAGAACAGCTTAAAAGATTATATCCATCGTCAGCTGTCCTGTAAATATTATCCGCACCATCCGCATCGTCAGGGTTAATAAACTGTGCCTTTTCATTGATAAAACTTCCGGCAGGTGGTGGTAGTGGTGAGAATGAGTTTTCAAATAAATAATTAGCTGATGCCGGATTCAGTTTACGGTCATCAGGCATACTTTGTAAATAAGAATTTTTTAGTGTTAAAGTTGCGTTAGCACCACTAAGTTGTACATAACCAGAAATCGTACAATTGTTAAAAACATTGGTGGTGCCATAGCTTTCATAACTGTAATTACCATTATTCGCTAGCAAACAATTATTCATCACCAGCGTAGCATCATTCTGAATCCCCCCACCCTGATTGGCAGTGGAAGTATTTCCAGCAATAATTAACCTGTTTAAGGTCAGATTCCCTGCATTATTAATACCTGCTCCCTGATTATCATTTCCATTAGTAAGTATCAGGTCATTAATAGTTACCGTTCTACCCGAACTTATAGACAGAATTCTGAAATTACTGGAGCTATTTCTGGTAATTATCAGATTTCCTGTAGTTGGCCCGTTGATAGTCGTATTGGCATTAATAACAGGTAATGCGCTTGACAAATTAATAGTACCTGTAATGCCTGTGGCATTGATAATACTGCCACAAGTGCTCGCATTGGCATTAATAATAGCTTGTCTTAAACTACCTGTGCCCGAATTATTCAGGTTTGAAACCGTGAAAGTTGTGGCTGATACAGTTACCTGACTGGTGCCTACTCTGATACTCTCACAACTGCCGCTTTCACAAACAGCATAATAGGTTGTGTTACTGGTTGGATTTTGAACAAGCCCACTTCCTGTGCCAATGCTTGTTCCGCCAGATGCCTGATTATACCACTTTACTGTACCTGATGCACAAGTAGCAGATAATGATACATCAGATCCGCTGCAAACAGAAGTTTGACTAACCGAAACACTTGTGGGGGCATCAGGTCGGCTACCAATAATATAATGGGGTGTACAATTAACAGACCTGTTTTCAAATGTCGTAAAAAATGGATAGGCCTTTCCTTTTCCACCAATAATCGAAATATTGGCATCGCTGGCGATAATTGTAGTAGGAGAAGAGTTGTTAGTATAGCGAACCCCAGCTGTGCTACTATTATCAGTAGTTGTAATGTAAAAGCCATAAGTAGAATTGGCAGGTATAGTAATATTGAGTGCCAGAGGTATTGGTGAAGGGTAATCAAGACCTGTAGACAGAGTCATAGAAGTTATGCCTGCGTACGTCCACGCGGCAGCGTTATTTTCTGAGCCTATAAAAGTGCCGGATTTGTAATAAATCTCATACTGTCCGACGCTTCCTAGTATGAGATTTACATCAAAACTTGTGATTGTTACAGGATTGGCTCCTGTAACAATATTAAACATAACACCTTTACCTCCGTTATTAGATTCATAAGATGTAGCAAGTTCTGCCTCCGTACATTGGGCCTGTATAGAGCTTAATTTTAAGCAGAACAGAATAAGTAATAGATAAAGATTTTTTAATACTTTTTTGATGGTAAAACTTGCAACTTTCATTGGTAGAAATTGTTTAAAGTCATGTAAGAATGAGTATATTTTTAGATAGCTACATTTGCTCAGGCGTATATGGCCTTTTAGGAATCTCAGCTATTGCAAGATTATCGCAGGTAGTTCCATCTAACCGATAAGTCCTTGTTGTATTTGGCAGCGATTGCTCTGTATATATATCATTGCCAATAGTTACTGTCCACATGGTATTTTTCGTTTCAGGCATTATCCAGGTGCCACATATCATATGGGCTTGAGTGTGAGAAGCTACCCATAAGTGATTGTTGGAAGTTAAATTCTGGACTATTTTTTCAGGCTCCTGCGCAATAGCATAAGTGATTATGCTTATCAGAATAATACATAAAAGTTTTTTCATGGTAGTATGACTTAATTTGTATATTTTTTGAAGACCGTAACAGGATAAAAGAGGAGAGAAATCTATCAGAGAAACTTCATCAGGAAATCCCTCCAAATCTTTCTACCACGAAAGGTCTTTATTTGTATAGCTGATATTTCTGGATTTTTTCAAAAAGCCCTTTACTCTTCTTCTTGAAATAGTAATAGATTCGTCGTTTTCCATTCTGATAGTAGAAGCCTCTTGCTGAAAATCAACGATGTAATTGAGATTGATAATAACGGAGCGATTAGGTCTGAAAAAAGATTGATTGAATAAACGTCGTTCGAAGATTCCGAGTGTTCGGGAAGAAAGTACAGAACTGCCATCTTCCATTACGATGTGCGTATAATTAATATCTGCTTTGAGCATTAATATCTGGCTCGACCGGATGGTCAGGTGTTTGTCAATGGTAATAAGTAATTCGTTGTTCATGGTAGAAAGTTCAATAGATGATTTATTGAGACAAAACTACGTCGCAACCCCTGGTGAGGGTTAGCGCATTTTGAACATTCTCTTACTCATTTTGAACTTTGAGATAGAAGAAAACTTCGTTTACAAGGTAAAATATGAATAAACGGAGATAAATAGCGAAAGTGGCTTAAATTTTATAAACCCTTTCTTGTTCTGATTATAGATCTGAATTAGCTATTGTGGAAGTAATATATATTGTGATTGTGACGGGGTGTCCCCGGACTGCATGTCCCGCCCGCATCTAAAGTTCAGGAAACTTCTATTCTTAATGAAGAGTGACCTCGCCGGGAAACAGAACTTTCTTGACACAAGAAAAAAGTAAAATAAGTTAAGCTTAGTAAAAGAAATTCGTCTGCAATGTCGTCTGCATTCATAGGGTGTCATTACATATTATAAAGACAGAGTCTAGCAAGATAAAAATTACTAAACTCTGTCTTTTGAATTGCCTCAGAAAAAAACGTTAAGTTTTCATATCAATTATTACAACTCTGTATCTGGGCTTTAAAAACACTACCCTCTCTTGATTCAAATCCTGGATTTAATAAAATAGCTTTCCCTGAATTGTATGTCACATTCGCTGGAGAAGTAATCTTATTGTTTGCATTAATCAGTATAGATGCCTGTTCGGTAATTGTACCTGTATTGACATTTGCTGTCAGGCTCTTCGTAGCTGGCACAACAGACAAGTATTGCAAGGTTGGATTACTGGCAACCACTTGATTAGAGGAAGCTACCCGAATCAGATAACGGCCGGTCGATGATAAATTCTGTGGTAATTGGCAGGTAATGGTTCCGGCTATAGACGTTGTTCCAATCATAATAGGATTTGTAAAGCCACCTGTTGAGTCTGATAATTGAATATTAAACCTGTTACTTGAGTCGAATACACCTATTGTCCCGAAGGTCACATCAACTGTACTACCAGCACACAAACGGTTATTAGGAACAGTCGGTGCATGAATCACGGCCATTGTACCCACCACTGTAAAGGTTGTTACCACCGGGCCATAGACTGTTCCTCCTATCCGGTTATCTTCTGTATAGCCTGTTACGGTCATCGTGTAAGTACCTGGTATCAGGTTGCGACCATATACATTGACGCCCAAATTATCAAAAACTGCATAAGGTTCTACATTCTGTAAGATAGTCCAGTTAATTTCAGGGCCTGTGATAGTTAAATCAACGCTTCCAATTGAAGTAGTTGGACATATGGGCTTGGCAATAATTGAGACCTGTTCAGGAATTTGCTGGATAATCATGCCATCTTTCAAGGAGAACATATTCTGGTAAGGGTCTCCTGATTTTACATACTGCAAATCAACCACCTGTATACAAGGGTCTATACCACTGACAATAACCTGAGTTGTAGCGGTAGCAGAGCAGGCATTGTTAGAAACAGTGACTGTATAAATTCCACCATTACTCTCTATTGCATTAGGAATAGCAGGATTTTGAATCGAACTGGAAAATGAAGCTGGCCCTGTCCAATTGTAAGAGGTACCGCCAGATGCATTTAATTGAATCGTTTGACCTATATTATAAGGTCCGGTATTAGTTGCTTGAGCGATAGGTTGAGATGTAATCTGTAAACCTGTTACAACTGTACTTACCACACTTGTACAGCTACCAATTGTACAAGTAGCTGAGATTGAATAAGTGCCAATACTTGATAGTGTTAAACTTGTACCACTCCCACCATTTGACCAATTTACTGTACCAGCACAACTACTGGCGGTCAATGTCAAAGTGCCTGGTAAACATACTACTTTCTGAGTTGGGGCGGTAATGGTTGGCGCTAATGGTTGTGTTACAATCTGTAAACCTGTTATTGCTGAACTTGCTGGAGATGTACAACTTCCCACTGTACAAGTAGCTGTGATGCTATAAGTACCCACACTTGATAAAACCAGGCTTGTACCTGTTGTTCCTGTTGACCAGCTTACAGTTCCACCACAACCACTAGCTGTTAAGGTCAAAGTATTCGGTGCACATACTACTTTTGAATTAGGAGCGGTAATGGTTGGCGCATTAGGTTGAGTCACAATCTGCAAACCTGTCACTGCCTGACTTGCTGGAGATGTACAATTTTCCACTGTACAAGTAGCCGTAATGCTATAAGTACCCACGCTTGAAAGTGTTAAACTTGTTCCAGATGAGCCATTTGACCAAGTAACTTTTCCTGCACAACCACTAGCTGTTAAGGTCAAAGTATTCGGTGCACATACTACTTTTGAATTAGGAGCGGTAATGGTTGGCGCACTTGGTTGAGTCACAATCTGTAAGCCTGTAACCGTTTGGCTGGCTGCACTTGTACAAGAACCAACTGTACAGGTTGCAGAAATGCTATAAGTACCCACGCTTGATAAAACCAAACTTATCCCTGTTGCTCCATTCGACCAGTTTACAGTTCCACCACAACCGTTGGCTGTTAAAGTCAATGTATTAGGTGAACAAACTACTTTTGGACTTGGTGTTGTAATAGTCGGCGCACTTGGTTGGGATACAATTTCTAACCCAGTAACTGCTGAACTTGCTGGAGAAATACAACTACCAATCGTACAAGTAGCCGTAATGCTATAAGTACCCACGCTTGATAAAACCAGGCTTGTACCTGTTGCTTCCGTTGACCAGTTCACTGTTCCAGCACAACCACTGGCTGTTAAAGTCAAAGTATTTGGGGCACACACTACTTTTGTATTAGGGGATGTAATAGTTGGCGCAGATGGTTGTGTTACAATCTGTAAACCTGTTATTGCTGAACTTGCTGGGGAAGCACAACTTCCCACTGTACAGGTTGCTGTAATACTATAAGTGCCAACGCTTGATAAAACCAGGCTTGTACCTGTTGTTCCTGTTGACCAGTTCACTGTTCCAGCACAACCACTGGCTGTTAAAGTCAATGTATTCGGTGCACACACTACTTTTGGTGTTGGCGCTATAATGGTTGGTGCTGATGGTTGAGCGATGATTTGCAAACCTGTCACTGCGGTACTTGCTAGAGAAGTACAACTGCCGATTGTACAAGTAGCAGCGATTGAATAAGTCCCCACGCTTGAAAGCGTCAGACTTGTACCTGATGAACCATTTGACCAGTTTACAGTGCCTGCGCATCCACTAACTGTTAATGTCAATGTGTTTGGGACACAGACTACTTTTGGATTTGGAGCGGTGATAGTTGGTGCTAATGGTTGGGTTACGATTTGTAAGCCTGTTACTGCTGCGCTTGCATTGGAAGTACAACTTCCAACTATACAAGTAGCTGAAATTGAATAAGTTCCTACACTTGAAAGTGTTAAGCTTGTACCCGATGCACCTGTTGACCAATTCACTGTTCCTGCACAACCACTAGCTGTCAAAGTCAATGTATTTGGTGCACACACTACTTTTGGATTCGGCGCTGTAATGGTTGGTGCAGATGGCTGAGTCACAATCTGCAAACCTGTTACAGGCTGACTTATAGGAGATGTACAACTGCCTATCGTACAAGTGGTTGTAATACTATAAGTTCCAACTGATGAAAGTGTCAGACTTGTGCCACTTGCACCATTCGACCAATTCACTGTTCCTGCACAACCACTAGCTGTTAAAGTCAATGTATTCGGTGCACAAACTACTTTTAGTGTTGGCTCAATTATAGTTGGCGCACTTGGCTGCGTTACAATCTGCAAACCTGTCACTGCCTGACTTATAGGGGATGTACAACTACCTACTGTGCAGGTTGCTGTAATGCTATATGTTCCTACACTTGAAAGTGTGATACTTGTGCCACTTCCACCATTTGACCAGTTTACAGTTCCTGCACAACCACTGGCTGTTAAGGTCAATGTATTTGGTGCACAAACTACTTTTGGATTAGGAGCTGTGATAGTTGGGGCAGACGGCACTGAACTTTCAAGAGTTACCGAAGTGGTCGATGTTGATGTACAACCATTATCACTAGTTACTGTAACTGTATATGTACCTGGAGAGGAAATAGTAGCTGTGGCATCAGTACCTAGTCCATTTGACCATTGATAGGTAGGTGATGAGCCACTCCCATTAGCTGTTCTGGTCACAGAAGCGATATTACATGATAAATTAATATTTCCAGTAATGGTAACCGTTGGCGGTGCTGCTATCTGTAAACCTGTTACAGCCTGACTCGAAGATGAAGTACAACTACCAACCGTGCAGGTGGCCGTAATGCTGTAAGTTCCCACCGAAGAAAGTGTGATACTTGTCCCACTTCCACCATTCGACCAGTTCACTGTTCCGGCACAACCGCTGGCTGTCAAGGTTAATGTATTTGGGGCACATACTACTTTTGGTGTTGGCGAGGTAATGGTTGGGGCAGATGGTTGGGTCACAATCTGTAAACCTGTCACGGATGAGCTTGCTGGAGATGTACAACTTCCAACCGTACAAGTGGCTGTAATGCTATATGTACCTACACTTGATAAAACCAGGCTTGTAGCTGTTGCTCCCGTTGACCAGTTCACTGTTCCAGCACAACTACTGGCTGTCAAGGTCAAGGTGCTTGGTGCACACACTACTTTTGAATTAGGAGCTGTAATAGTTGGCGCAGATGGTTGAGTGAATATTTGCAAACCTGTCACTGCGGTACTTGCTGGAGAAGTACAACTGCCGATTGTACAAGTAGCAGAGATTGAATAAGTCCCCACGCTTGAAAGCGTCAGACTTGTACCTGATGAACCATTTGACCAGTTTACAGTGCCTGCGCATCCACTAGCTGTTAATGTCAATGTGTTTGGGGCACATACAACTTTTGGTGTTGGTGCTGTGATAGTTGGCGCACTTGGCTGAGTTACAATCTGCAAATCTGTTACGGCCGGACTTACCGGAGATGTACAACTACCCACTGTACAGGTAGCTGATATGCTATAAGTACCCACGCTTGATAAAACCAAACTTGTACCTGTTGCTCCGGTTGACCAGTTCACTATTCCACCACAGCCACTGGCTGTTAAAGTCAATGTATTTGGAGCACACACTATTTTTGGATTAGGGGCGGTAATGGTTGGTGCTGATGGTTGAGGCAAAATCTGCAAACCTGTCACTGCAATACTTGATGGAGAGGTACAACTACCCACTAAACAAGTGGCAGTAATACTATAAGTACCCACACTCGAAAGTGTAATACTTGTGCCACTTCCGCCATTTGACCAGTTCACTGTTCCTCCACATCCACTGGCTGTTAAAGTTAATGTGCCTGGGGAACAAACTACTTTTGGATTTGGACCAACAATAGTTGGAGCACTTGGTTGTGTCATAATCTGTAAACCTGTTACAACTGCACTTGCGGGAGAAGTACAAGAACCCGCTGTACAAGTGGCACTAACACTATAAGTGCCTACGCTTGATAAAATCAAACTTGTTCCTGTCGCACCCATTGACCAGTTCACTGTTCCACCACAACCACTCGCTGTTAAAGTCAATGTACTTGGTGCACACACTACTTTCTGAGTTGGGGCGATAATAGTTGGTGCTAATGGTTGAGTAACAATCTGTAAACCTGTTACAGCCTGACTTATCGGAGACGTACAACTACCTACTGTACAGGTTGCTGTAATGCTATAAGTGCCTACGCTCGAAAGTGTGATATTTGTGCCTGTCCCCTCGGTTGACCAGTTCACTATTCCGGCACAATCACTGGCTGTTAAGATCAATGTATTTGGCGCACATACTACTTTTGGATTAGGAGCTGTAATGGTTGGTGCAGAAGGCTGAGCAACAATTTGCAGACCTGTTACTGCTGAACTAGCTAGAGAAATACAATTTTCCACTGTACAAGTAGCTGTGATACTATAGGTACCCACGCTTGATAAAACCAGACTTGTACCTGTTGCTCCCGTTGACCAGTTCACTGTTCCGCCACAACCACTGGCTGTTAAGGTCAATGTATTTGGTGCACACACTACTTTTGGATTAGGTGCCGTAATTATTGGCGCAGATGGTTGAGTCACAATCTGCAAACCTGTCACTGCAATACTTGATGGAGAGGTACAACTACCCACTGTACAAGTGGCAGTAATACTATAAGTTCCCACACTTGATAAAACCAAACTTGTACCTGTTGCTCCCGTTGACCAGTTCACTGTTCCGGCACATCCACTGGCTGTTAAAGTTAAAGTATTTGGTGCACACACTACTTTTGAATTAGGAGTTGTAATGGTTGGTGCAGAAGGCTGAGCGAGAATTTCTAAACCTGTTACTAAATTGCTGGCATTAGAAACACAATTATTGACTGTACAAGTTGCTGAGATGGCATAAGTACCAACCGATGAAAGCGTCAGGCTTGTACCACCGCTACCATTCGACCACCTGATGGTTCCGGCACATCCACTGGCTGTCAAAGTAAGGGTATTTGGAGAGCAAACTACTCTTGGACCTGGTGCGTTGATGACTGGTGCCGATGGCGCACTTGGGTCTGCAATAGATTTACTTGTTGCGTCCCTACTTATACAACCTGAGGTCGTGATTGCAAAATCGCTATAAGTACCTGCTGATAACCCGGTTAACTCAAATGTACCATTCACCACATTAATCGTTTTCGGACTTCCTGAACCTGTAAAAGTAATCGAATATGATCCATTACCTAACGCTGTTGTAAAAGCTATTTTTCCATTTGTTCCACCACATACTGATGGGGAAGTTACAGCACCTGCTGTTAACGTCGGTGCTGGTGTTACACTCACCAGAGAAGTAGGTAATCTACATCCTTCTAATCCACCAGCTTTGCAGGAAGCATAATAGGTAGTGTTGTTAGTTAATGTTACCGAAAGCCCGCTGCCTGTTCCTATGGCAGCAGTTCCTGTCTGGCTATTGTACCACTGGACTACTCCTGAACTACAGGTGGCAGATAATACTATGCTTGCTCCCGAACAGGCTGAGGTAGTAGAAACCGAAATATTGGTTGGGGCATCAGGCCCGCAATCAGGAACCCCGGTTAGATAGACATTATGTACATTATTGCCATTGCTACTTACGTTCTGTGCATTAATGGTAGCAGGGAATGCATTGGCAAAATTTAATGGAAGATAGAAAGTTGGATTAGACAGTTGCTGATTCAGCAAAAAGTACTCACCATTATTTACACCTGCCTTCACTACATAAGCAATCCAGTAATCACCGCAATTTAATGTAACCGGATTATCCAGTGGAAAACTGTTTAGTCCGGCATTGAGTGTTGGTGCATTATCCGAAGAATTGCCTGACGAACTTGCCAAAAGATTTGTCGGGACATTATTCACATCAGAGTAAACCGCAAAGCGGATTCTTGCCCCACCGTTGATATTCTGAGATAAGATTGCCGAAACAGCACTGACCATGATAGGTTTTGTGATGCGGACCTTGTATCCAAATAAGTTATTTTGTACTAAAAATCCCGGGAAATTATCTCCGGTCTCACTAAATGGGGTGTCATACCCTATGTTTGCCTGCTGAACTACGACCGGAGTAGTAGCAACCCTGCTACTTTCGCAAGCACCATTTTTACAGGCTGCATAGTAAGTAGTAGTGGTGGCTGGTGTCTGACTAAAGGCAGTACCTGTTCCTAAGGCAGTTCCTCCGGTAGCCTGATTGTACCAGGTTAAAGTACCGCTACTACAAGTAGCTGAAAGTGATACACTTTCGCTGCCACAAATTGAATTAGTACTGGTAGTAACATTAGTCGGCGCGCTGGGTAATGCATTCAGGCTTAGACTTGTAGTAGAAGTATATAGTGGGCAGGCTCCGGAAACCGAATAGGTAACAGTATAAGTACCCATCGAACTGGTACCGGGTGTAATTTGTCCGGTAGCCGGATTAATAGTTAATCCTGAAGGACTTGACGTAAAAGTACCCCCGGCTGTGCCTGTCCGGCTGACTTCAATAGGGGTGGTAGCACCACAGAATGGTGTACCTGTATAAGTAATAGTTGCATTGGGTACAGTAGAGATGCCTACATTTGCCGTGCTGGTAAAGGCTGCACATCCGCCATTGGCAGCGATAGTATAAGTAATGGTATAATTGCCCTGTAAACTGCTCGCCGGAGTAATTTGTCCTGAACCTGAATTAATAGTCAGTCCTGTGGGGCTTGACGTAAACGTACCTCCACCTGTACCTGTCAGGTTTACAGTTACTGGCTCTGAAGTACTACAGAAAGGTGACCCGGTATAACTAATAGTAGCATCAGGCACCTGCCTGATTGATACATTGTAAGAAGTCTGGAATTCAGCACAGCCATTGGCTGCAGGGATAGTATAATAGACAGTATAATCGTTAGGTGTACTGGTAGAAGGTGTAATCTGGCCTGTGCTGGCATTAATTGTCAGCCCTGACGGCAGAACAGAGTAAGTTCCACCGGTTGTACCGGTTCTCGAAACACTTTTTGGACTTTCGTTCGTACAAAAACTGTTGGCCGCATAGCTGATTGTGGCGCTGGGTGCTGCTGAAACTGCTATGCTGGTAGTAGTTGTAAAAGCCGGACATCCACTACTGGCTGCAATCGTATAGGTAACTGCATAGGTATTAGGTGTACTTGTACCAGGGGTAATCTGCCCATTGCTTGAGCTGATAGTCAAACCCGCCGGGCTTGAACTGAATGTCCCCCCGGTTGTACCTGTGCGATTAACTGATTTAACTGAAGAAGTAGTACAGAAGGGTGAGCCTGTATACGCAATTGTGGCGCTTGCAGGTGTGCCGATTGCCACATTAGCGCTTGTCTGGTATGCGGCGCAACCTCCTGTCTCAGGAATACTATAATAAACTATATAATTATTGGGTGTACTGGAGCCCGGCGTAATCTGGCCTGTGCTGGCATTAATTGTCAGTCCTGATGGTTGAGCAGAATAAGTACCTCCGGCTGTCCCTGTCAGGGTTACATTCTGAACACCCTGCGTAGTACAAAAACCATTGCCTGCATATCCGATTGTCGCACTTGGTACGGCGGTGATGGTTATAGCAGTTGTTGCGGTATATGCAGGGCAATTTCCGGATGCAGCTATAGTGAGCGTAACTGTATAGGTGCCTGCCGTACTGGTACCCGGTGTAATGCGGCCTGTACTGTTATTGAGTGATAAACCACCAGGGCTTGAGCTGAATGTGCCTCCTGTTGTACCCGAGCGCACAATATCTGTAGTGCCCGCATTTTTACAAATAGCCGGAGACGGATAGGAAATAACTGTATTAGGAGCCGCATTTACTGTCACATTTACACTTACAAATGCACTGTTGCATCCAACAGTTTCACAACGAACGTTATAGGTTGTAGCAGTTGTCAACGGTGGAGTAACAAATGGTGAAACAGTTGAAAGTCTGGTACTACTGGTTGAATTATACCAGCTTACTGTTCCTGTTGCACATGAAGCACTTAATGAGGCCGTTGTGCCGCTACAAATAATAGCATTGGCCGTACCTGTCGGGGCAGTACAATTCACCACCTGCGAAAGTACATCTGATACACTACTCCCATACACCCCATCACCACTATATTCAGCAGTGATAACATGAGTACCTGCTGTAAGGGTATTGATAGTTAAGGTAGCTGTTCCGCCGCTTATAGTGGTAGTACCTAAAACCGTAGCGCCTTCTTTAAATGTTATGGTGCCTGTGGCTGCACCTGGTGTTATCGTGGCTGTCAGTTGTACATTAGCACCCGGGTTAGCAGGGTTGTTGTTTGAAGTAAGTGCAGTAGTAGTGGTTACACTAGCGTTGATTGTGTATCTGGCTAAAAATCCTTCAGAGTTATTGAGCGCAACCAACTGGTTACTTCCGGTTATTGATGGGTTATTAAAATTAATGCTATTACTAAAATTGCCCACAACTGAAACATTATTACCCGATACTGCTATACCACTGGCTCTCTCCATACCTATACCTCCCATTCTTTTAAGACCGTTTACATTACCAGAGGCATCATACATCGCCAGAAAGCCATCTGATTGTCCGGCAGATACGATTTCATTACTTCCTTCGGCCGATGGAGTATTAAAGTTGGCCGTGTCGCCAAAAGCACCTGCCATGAATATATTTGTATCTGATGCCTTTATGTCTACTGCACCATCAACGTATAATCCTCCTGCTCGTTTAGCCCACTGAATAGCACCATTGGCATTATATTTTGCCAGAAAAGCGTCACTATTCAATACATCTACAATTTCGAAGGTACCACTTGCTGATGGCGTATTAAAATTGGCAGTACCTGTAAACACACCTCCAACATATACATCGGTTCCCAAGACAGCTATTCCATAAGCGTAATCCTGATTTGTTCCGCCCCCTCTTCTAGCCCATTGGCAATTGCCCGCTGAATTAAATTTAGCTACGAAAATATCTGAACTCCCTGCACTTATGACCGAATTAGTGGCAGCATTGGAAGGTGTATTAAAATTGGCGGTACTTTCAAATCCCCCTGCTATGTAAATATCACTTCCTGATGTTACAATTGCGCCATAACTTATCTCAGTTCCTGTGCCACCGCCACGTCTTACCCATTGTATATCGCCTGATGTATTATATTTTGCCAGATAAACGTCGCTTAACCCGGCACTTACGATTTCATTACTACCAGAAGCTGATGGGTTATTGAAATTAGCTGTACCTGCAAAATCGCCGCACACGTATATGTCAGTACCCGATATGGCAATTCCTCTACCAGACCCACCTGTTCTCCTGATCCATAGAACATCACCCAGGGCGTTATATTTCACAATAAAACCATCGCCTCCAGAATTTACCAATTCGTTACTACCGCTTGCCGATGGAGTATTGAAATTAGCAGTACCTGTAATATTCCCTGTGAGGTAAACGTCGCTACCCGATACTGCCAGACCATAAACCCTGTCATCGCCTGTTCCTCCAGCTCTTTTAGCCCATTGCAAAACACCCGCAGAATTAAACTTGGCAATATAAATGTCGTTACCGCCAGCACTTTGAACAGTATTACCACTTATGGTGGCACTTACGGCGAAGAACCCGGCTACATATACATTACCTGAGGCATCAATGGCCGTTCTGTTAAATTGTGCTCCGGAAGAAATAGACCCCCTGATAAAATTAAGTTGTGGCTCAGTGAGCGCATTCACCACCTGCGAAACCGCACTGGAAGTGCTGGCAGCATTAGTTAAGTCGCCTGAGTACTCTGCTGTAATGCTATGTGTACCTACTATTAGTAAATCGGTATTGAATCTGGCAATGCCACTGCTCAAAGTAGCTGTACCTAAAGTAGTAGAACCATCTTTAAAAGTAACAGTACCTGTGGCAGTGTTTGGCGTTACTGTTGCCGTAAACTGGATATTTGCCCCTACACTCGCGGGGTTGTTGTTAGATGTAAGCGCGATGTTTGTTGAAGTTGTTGCAAAATTATATTTAGCCAGAAAAGCATCTGTTCCTGAGGTAGCTACTAATTGATTGCTTCCACTTGCCGAAGGATTATTGAAATTAATATTATCTATAAAACCACCGGCTATATAAACAGTCGTGTTTGTTAACGCAAGTCCGCTTATATTCGTATAACCAGTTCCTCCAATTCTCTTATTGAAAACATAAGTACCAGTGGTAGAATAATCGGCAAGAAAACCGTCTTCATTCCCGGCACTTGTAATTTCATTGCTACCTGTGACCGAGGGCGTATTAAAATTAATTGTACCGGCAAAATTACCTGTCATGTACACATGAGAACCTGAGACACCTACGCTGCTTAAATTTTCACTCTCTGTCCCTCCTGCCCTTCTAAGCCATTGTAACTCTCCTGAATCATTATATTTAGCTAAAAACAGGTCGGTCTCTCCAGCACTTGTAACTTCATTGCTTCCTGTGACCGAAGGGGTATTAAAGTTAGCAGTACCTCTAAAACTACCAGTCAGATAAACATCTGTGCCAGAAAAGGCGATAGCATTTCCGAAATCTCCTCCTGTTCCACCTGCTCTTTTTACCCATTGTAAATCTCCTGCCGGACTATACTTAGCTAAAAATATATCTCCATTCCCTGCACTTGTAATCTCATTGCTACCAGAAGCCGATGGTGTATTAAAATTAGCTGTCTCATTGAAGTAACCTGTTACGTAAATACCTGTGGCCGATGCTACTATTCCAGAGCCTTGATCATGCCCTGAACCTCCGGCTCTTCTGGCCCAAAGAAAATTACCTGAGGCATTATATTTAGCAATAAATATATCGTCAAGTATACCACTACCGCTAATTATTTCATTACTACCCGATGCCGAAGGGGTATTAAAATTAGCTGTAAGCCTGATATTACCTGTAATATATATATCCGTTCCTAAAATAGTTATACCCTCGCCTGCATCAGTATTAGCTCCTCCTGCTCTTCTGATCCATTGTATATCACCAGAACTATTATACCTGGCAATAAATATATCTGTACTTCCGGCACTTGTGATTTCATTACTGCCTGTGGCTGAAGGCGTATTAAAATTAGCTGTAGCAGTAAAAGTCCCAACAATATAAATATCTGTACCTGATACCGCAATATCAGTAACCACATCATCATTTGTGCCGCCGGCTCTTTTAGCCCATTGTAAAGCACCTGAGGAATTATACTTGGCAATAAATACATCATATGATAGCCCTCCTCCTGCATTGATGAGACCTACATTACCTAAAGAAATATCTCCTTTAAACAGGCCTGTTACGTAAACATTTCCGTCAGCATCAATAGCGGTAGCCGAAATAGCACCAAGATAAGAGAGTGAACTACTTACCGATTGCCTGATAAAACTCAGATTAGGGGCTGTTAAGGCATTAACTACCTGGGAAACAGCACTTGAAGTACTGGCAATATTTGAACCATCACCACCATATTCGGCTGTAATGCTGTGTGTACCTACTGTCAGTAAATCAGTATTGAATTTAGCTACCCCACTACTTAGCGTTGCTGTGCCTAATGTGGTAGCGCCCTCTTTAAAGGTAACCGTACCTGTAGTCGTATTTGGTATTACAGTAGCCGTAAACTGTATATTACCCCCTACGCTGGCCGGGTTGTTGTTGGAGGTGAGGGTTGTGGTGGTGCTTGCAGGCGTACTACCTGTACCCTGAATGGCGAAAGTATAAGGGTTTTCATCTGTATCATCGTTGGCGATGCTTACATTAGCAGTTCTTAAGCCTTGTGCTAAAGGATCAAAAGTGATTTGAAAGTCAGTTGTACCTATGGTCGCTGCCAGTGGTGATACAGGCTGTATAGTAACGGTAAAATCTGCGGCATTGGTACCGCTAATCGCAACTTTGGGTGTGCCAGTTAGATTTAACAATGTGGTGCCCGTATTTGAAAGGGTAAATGTTTTTACAATGCTACCCGATGAAGCACTCTGAGAACCAAAATCGGTATTGTTTTCTGTATCCGGAACCGTACTCCCGTTTATTACCCAATTAGTGTTTCCTTTAATATTTATTTTAGGCGCGTCACTATCTGTATACCGGGCAAGATAAAATTCCCTTTGAGAAGATACTGCAGTAAGTTCGTTGGTTCCTGGAGAATCTGGCGTGTTAAAATTAACAGTTCCTTTAAAAAACCCTGCTGAATAAATAGCATTACCAGAAACAGCTATACTATTATTCTGAATAGATGAGGAGGCGTCTCCACCCGAACGTTTGGCCCATTGAAAGTTACCAGTCTCGTCAAATTTCGACACAAAAGATCCTCTGGCAGAGGATATATTAGAAATTTCATTGAGCCCGGTAAAGTAGGGAGTATTAAAATTTATCGTATTATTAAATTTACCTGAAATAAACACTCCGGCATCATTAGCATCAATATCATACCCTGCGGCTGAATGGCCTATAAGTATTCCCCCAGCTCTTTTAGCCCAAACAGGGTCTCCATTTGTCTCATATCTTGCGACTAAAACATCATAGATATAAGTATAAGGCTCACTCTCAGGTGCCGTAAAAAGAGTCGTTGTACCAAAGGTTGCAGATGAACTATAGTCTCCCGTTATATAAATCGAAGACCCATTAATAGAGATTGCTTTTATATATGCATAGTCCGTTGAAGAAACTTGCCTGGCCCATGAGACATCTCCGTTAGTTTCATATTTAACCACATATCCATCACTCCCGCCTGGAGTTGTCAATAAAAAATCATGTTGACCCGATTGGTCAAAGCTGATGTTTCCCTGGAAAGACCCAACAACATAAACGCCATCCTCTGTTGCAACAAGATCATAAGCATGAGTTGTACCACTGGTACCACCTGCTCCCCTTACCCATTGAAAATTTCCGCTGAGGTCATACTGAGCCACGCACATATATCTATTATTGCCATTGCCTTGCAATTCATTAGTGCCGGTTGCACTTGGAGTATTGAAATTGATAGTCGAACTGCCTGTGAAATCACCTGTTACATAGATTTTAGAACTGGTAACTGTAATTCCTGTAAATTCTTCCAAACTTTCTGGTCCTCCTGCTCTTTTTGCCCACTGAAAGTTTCCTGAGTCATCAAATTTAGCTAAAAACATATCTTCAGAATTCGCACTAGTAATTGTATTGGTTGCGTTAGAAGAAGGCGTATTAAAATTGGCAGTATTAGTAAAACTACCACATATATAAACATACCCGTCTTTAACAGCAATACTATTTGCGCCATCATTAAAGATGCCTCCCGCTCTTTTAGCCCAAAGTACAGTACCTGAAGAATTGTATTTAACAATAAAAACATCACCGTAAGTAGGAGACCCGGAGGTTAAACTTATGGCCCCGAAGGTAATATTTCCATAAAAACTACCTGTGGCATATACATTTCCGGCATTATCAGTAGCTACCTTATATGCTACTGAACTATGTGTATTACTACCCATAATTGCCTGCCTTAGAAAGTCTAATTGCTGTGCGAAACTTTCGTTTGCAAAGCAGAGCATGCAAAGCACTAAAATACTTCTGGTGAGACTGTTTTTTAAATAATAAAGATATTTCATAATGGCAGAAAGTTTTTGGGTTAATTTATGGTAGGAGATGTAAAGACCGGAGAGAAATTCCTCGTCAGGAACTCCCTCCGAATCTATTCTTTCTACCACGAAAGGTCTTTTTAGCTGTTTGTTTTTCAGCTTCATTTATTTAAGATTAATAAGTATTGATGCTTCTGGTTACCTGTTTAGTTCTTCTCCTCGATACCTGAATCACTTCATTATTATTGAGTTTAATAGATTTGTCTCTTCTCTGATATTCTGTCAGGAAATCAAGATTTACCAGTACCGATCGGTTAGGTCTTATAAACTGGCAGGAAGGCAATCGTTTGGCTAACCTCCCCAATGATGTTGCCGAAAGAATCATGTTTCCGTTGTTGAGATGTACTTCTGTGTAGTTGCTGTCGGCTCTCATAAACAGAATAGTAAAAGGGTCTATTTTGGTACGCCAGCCAAGTTGTAAAAGGGGTTCCTGAATCATCATTGCGTTTGGGTATTTCGGGTTAATTTTGGGTTTTCAAAACTAGTCTGAAACAGGCTGTAAGGGCTAACTCAAAATTGCTATTCTATAGCTCATTTTTTATATTCTGTCATTTTTGGGTAGTTTCAAGGGTATTTTTGCAGGTTTTTACCACTCAATAACTCATGTCCTTATTTTTTTCAATTCCTGGTTTCTATGCTTAACTTTGGTATTGAAACTTATATGTTGATTAGAATTTTCTTTATACAACTGCTTTCTTTCGCTTGTTTGGCTCAAAAGAATTTATTGCAGCCAATTGGTATTACCAGTAGTAGGAAAGTAAAAAATGGCTATCGAGAGGCTCAACTAATGAATAAGATTTATTCATTTACGTATAGGCCCCAACACTTTGCATTCTAATTATATTTGTAGAGTGCTATCCTAAGGTCTGAATTTAACCCAAACGTAATTCTTTCAAACTCATGCGTCTTGCTGTTGTTTTTGTTAATCTGCTTTTTTCTTTGGTTATATCAGCAATGCTTCCCATGCCTTCGTCAGGGCAAAAAAGTGTAAGCAATTATTTGCTTTTAAAAGGGCAGACCCGATTCGACAGCTTAGAAGTAAGGCAGGTTTTAATGCATGATACGGCAGATAGTCTTACTGTATTTGCTGATATAGAAATCATAAAAGACTATGCGTTTAAAACCAAAGACCCATTGTTAGAAATTTTTGCTGATTATTTAAAAAGGAGCTATTATCTCGCTACACAAAAGAGAAGAAAAAACCTTTATGAAGATTTTAAAAATCTGCAATTAGCACTCAAAAAGCAGCCTTTTAGTCCTCTTACTGAAATGTTTCAGGCAAATATTGAATATAGCATGGGTGTTGTTTCTTACTACGAACGCAAGCAATCTGCTAAAACTATCACACATTTTCTTTCTGCCGATTTATTATACCGGAAACTCGGTTATGATAAGGTATTGTTTGCAGCAAACAAGTTATCTACTTTGGGTTCTTACTATTATGACAGAGTAAATGATTACGACCTGGCGCTCGTCTATCTGCGAGAAGCTGAAAAATATGTTTATAAAACCCCGATTGATGTTCAACGAATACTTCTTTACAGGAATATTGCCAAATGTCTGGTTGAAAAGGGACAATATGCTGAAGCCATCAGGTACAATAAACTTGGTATAGCACAGGTTCGTTTAAAGAAAGACAGTGTCAGAATAGGCTCACTTAGTGGTAATATCGGCGAGATAATTCTTAACCACTATCCAAATCCACTGGAAGCCGAACCTTACTTTCTGAAAGAACTACAATACAGATTGCACTACACCCCTGATGGTGCCGACGACATTGCCAAAGTTTTTGGAAATCTTTGTCTGATAGAGGGACTAAGATATAACCGGGAGAAGGTAAATGACCTCTACAATAAAGCCATGAATGAGTTGAGGGTATATAATAAAAGTAATGATAATGCTACCATTAATTATGCCTTGAAAGTTATATATAAGAACCGGATGGTTGCCGATACACTTCTGGGAGATTATAAAAGTGCCTTCCATTTCCAGGAATTATACAATCAGGTGACATCAGAATTAAATAAGCATGAACTAAAAGTAGTGACTAATGAGGCATCAGCCAGGTTTGAATCCGAAAAATTTAAACTTCAGGCCGATTTGGCTAATGAGCAGGCAGAAAATTCGCGCTTCTGGATATTATTTATTTCTCTGTTACTTATAGTCGTCATTGTGGGTGCTTACTATATTTATAATTACCAGCGACTAAAAAGAAATAAGCTAGCGCAACAACTCTCATTTGAACTCAAAGAAGCTGAGAGACTGAGCGAACTGGACATACTCAAAACCCGCTTCTTTGCCAACATCTCGCATGAGTTCCGCACACCTCTTACACTATTGTCTGCTCCTTTATCTGATTTCAGTAAAAAATATCCAAACGAACCAATGTTTGGTGTAATGCAACGTAATCTGGTAAGACTACAGAATTTGATTAATCAGATATTGGATTTATCGAAACTGGAAGCCGGGAAAATGAAGCCTCAGATACAAGAAGGAGACCTGGCAGCCTTTATCAGGCATCTGGAAGCCTCTTTCGAATCACTTGCGCAAAGCAAAAATATCAGCTTTGAATATGATAGGTCTATTAACACATATATAGCGTGTTTTGATGCTGATAAGCTCGAAAAAATTGTCAGTAATTTATTATCCAATGCCTTTAAGTTTACCCCTGAAAAAGGCAAAATTGCCGTTAAAACCAGCTATTCCGACAAAGATTTTACTATTAATATACAAGATTCAGGCATTGGTATAGAGACAGAACGACTCCCATTTATTTTCGACCGTTTCTATCAGGTAGAAGATAGTACCTCTCTCAAAAGCTATACCCGTAATTATGAAGGCACAGGTATTGGACTGGCATTAGTAAAAGAACTGGTAGATGTGCTGAAAGGCAAAATACAGGTAGAAAGTAAGATATCAGTGGGCACAACCTTTACGATAACTATACCCACCGATAAATCGACATGGCAGGAATTCATCAGTCAGGAGCCAGGACCTACTAATGACGATGAAAAAGCAAAAGCTGAAATCATTGTAGTCAATGGCAAGAATAGTAACCCAAAAGCTATTGAAAAACCGATTGATACCGAACAACCAATTTTATTGATTATTGAAGACAATGAAGATTTACGAGCTTACATCAGAAGCCACTTTGAGTTGTCGTATCAGATTATAGAAGCTATTGATGGGCAAGATGGCTACGAAAAAGCATTAGCGTTTATCCCCGATTTAGTGATTTGTGATCTGATGATGCCCAGGCTTGATGGTTTTGAATTCTGTAAACTGGTTAAATCTGATATTCGTACTAATCATATTTCGGTAATTATGCTGACAGCCCGTGCCGCACTTGAAGACCGATTGGAAGGCCTTGAATTAGGAGCCGATGATTATCTGGCTAAGCCATTTAATACAGAGGAGCTACAAACCAGAGTAAGAAATCTGATTAATATCAGGCAAACACTTCAACAAAAATACAGTCAGACTATTGTTGCACCATTGCCTGTGAATGAAGCGAAACTCATGAGCTTGGATGAACAGTTTTTGCAAAAACTTTATGACATCATTGACAGAAATCTACAAAACACTGATTTCAATACCAATCAGCTGGCTGATGAAGTGAATATGACTGCCGGACAATTGCGCCGTAAGCTAAAAGCCATTACCGACCAGAATATCATTGAATTTATACGTAACTATCGGTTACAAAAAGCAGCCATACTCTTGCAGAACAAATCGGTCAGTGTATCAGATGTAGGCTATCAGGTAGGTTTTGAAAATTTATCCTACTTCTCAAAAATGTTCTTTGAAACATTCGGTAAATACCCTTCGGAGTGGAATAATTGAATGTCTTAAGTTTGTGACCTCGACTGCGCGTACCGGACTACGCGTCGCGCCCGCATCTAAAGGTCAGGAAACTTATATTCCATTAAAGAGTGACCTCGCCGGGACACATAACTTTCTTTTTCTTTACAACTTATCCTTACTTAATCATACTAACTATCAGCTAATTACACTTTCTTGACACAAGAAAAAAGTAAGATAAGTTAAGATTAGTAAAAGAAATTCGTCTGCAATGTCGTCTGCATTCTTAGAGTGTCATTACACATTATAAAGACAGAATTTAGCAAGATAAAAATCACTAAACTCTGTCTTTTGAATTGCATCAGAAAAAAACGTTACGCTTTCATATCAATTATTGCACCCCTGAATCTGCGCTTTAAAGACACTTCCTTCTCTTGATTCAAATCCCGGATTCAATATAATAGCCTTCCCTGCATTGTATGTTACATTGGCCGGAGAAGTAATCTTGTTATCTGCGTTAATCTGTACGGATGCCTGTTCGGTGACAGTCCCTGTATTAATATCAGCTGTCAGATTCTTTGTTGCTGGGGTAACCGACAAGTATTGCATAGTCGGGTTACTGGCAACCACTTGATTAGAGGAAGCTACCCGAATCAGATATTTCCCGGTTGCTGAAAGATTCTGTGGCAGCTGGCTGGTAATTGTTCCGGCTGCTGTAGTCGTCCCTATCACAACTGGATTAGTAAATCCGCCCGTTGAATCTGATAACTGAATCTTGAAGAGGTTACTTGAATCAAATGAGCCTGTTGTTGCAAAGGTCACATCAACCGTACTGCCTGCACACAAACGGTTGTTAGGAACAGTCGGTGCATGAATCACGGCCATTGTGCCCACCACTGTAAAGGTTGTCACCACAGGACCATAGACTGTACCCCCTACCCGGTTATCCTCTGCATAGCCTGTTACGGTCATAGTATAGGTACCGGGAATCAGATTACGACCATACACATTAACGCCCAGGTTGTCAAAGACCGCATAAGGTTCTACATTCTGTAAGATAGTCCAGTTAATTTCAGGGCCTGTGATGGTTAAATCAACACTGCCGATTGAAATAGTCGGACATATCGGCTTGGCAATAATTGAGACTTGTTCAGGAACCTGCTGGATAACCATGCCATCTTTTAATGAGAACATATTCTGATAAGGGTCTCCTGATTTTACATACTGCAAATCAACTACCTGCACACAAGGGTCTATTCCACTGACAATAACCTGGGTAGTAGCCGTAGCAGAGCAAGCATTGTTAGAAACAGTAACTGTATAGACTCCACCATTATCCGCTATAGCATTGGGGATAACAGGGTTTTGAATCGAACTGGTAAATGAAGCTGGTCCTGCCCAACTATAAGAGGTGCCGCCAGAAGCATTTAATTGAATAGTCTGACCAATAGCATAAGGGCCAGTATTACTAGCCTGAGCATTTGGTGGAGTAACAATTTGCAGACCCGTAACAGCAGCGCTTGCGACACTTGTGCAAGAACCAACTGTACAAGTAGCGCTTATACTATAAGTACCTACACTCGAAAGTGTCATACTTGTACCTGATGCTCCTGTTGACCAGTTAACAGTTCCTGCGCATCCGCTCGCCGTTAAAGTCAACGTACTTGGCGCACAAACTACCTTTGGATTAGGTGCTGTGATGGTTGGCGCACTCGGTTGAGTGACTATTTGTAAGCCTGTTACTGCTGCGCTAGCAACGCTCGTACAAGAGCCAACTGTACAAGTAGCAGAGATAGAATAAGCACCTACAGATGAAAGTGTCAGACTTGTACCTGATGCACTATTCGACCAAGTCACTGTTCCTGTACAACCACTCGCTGTCAATGTTAAAGTATTTGGTGCACAAACTACTTTTGGGTTCGGCGCTGTTATAATTGGTGCTGATGGTTGAGTGACTATTTGTAAGCCTGTTACGGCTGTACTTGCAGGGGAAGTACAACTGCCAACTGTACATGTAGCAGTAATACTATAGGTACCCACACTTGAAAGGGTAAGGCTTGTGCCTGATGCTCCTGTTGACCAGTTAACCGTTCCTGCGCATCCGCTCGCTGTTAAAGTCAATGTACTTGGCGCACAGACCACTTTTGGATTGGGTGTCGTAATCGTTGGAGCACTTGGTTGGCTAACAATTTGTAAACCTGTTATTGCTGTGCTTGCAGGGGAGGTACAACTGCCTACTGTACAAGTAGCGGTAATACTATAAGTACCAACACTTGATAAAACTAAACTTATACCTGTTGAACCATTCGACCAGTTAACTGTTCCTGCACAACCGCTGGCTGTTAAAGTTAAAGTACTTGGTGCGCAGACTACTTTTGGATTCGGTGCGGTAATGGTTGGCGCGCTTGGTTGAGTGACTATTTGCAAACCTGTTACAGTAGTGCTAGGTACACTCGTACAATTGCCTACGGTACAAGTAGCAGAGATAGAATAAGTACCTACAGATGAAAGTGTCAGACTTGTACCTGATGAACTTGTTGACCAAGTCACTGTTCCTGCACAACCGCTGACTGTTAAAGTTAAAGTGCTTGGCGCACACACTACTTTTGGATTAGGTGCGGTAATGGTTGGGGCTGATGGTTGAGTGACTATTTGCAAACCTGTCACTGCAGTACTTGCAGGAGATGTACAACTGCCAACTGTACAAGTAGCTGAGATAGAATAAGTGCCCACACTCGAAAGTATCAGACTTGTGCCCGACGAACTATTTGACCAGTTCACTGTTCCTGCACAACCACTGGCTGTTAAGGTTAAAGTGCTTGGCGCACACACTACTTTTGGATTAGGTGCGGTAATCGTTGGAGCACTCGGTTGAGTGACTATTTGTAAGCCTGTTACGGCCGTACTTGCAGGAGAAGTACAACTACCAACAGTACAAGTAGCAGTTATTGAATAAGTACCGACACTTGAAAGAGTAAGACTTGTACCTGTTGAACCATTCGACCAGTTAACTGTACCTGCACAACCGCTGGCTGTTAAAGTTAAAGTACTTGGTGCGCAGACTACTTTTGGATTCGGTGCTGCGATAATTGGCGAACTCGGTTGAGCGACGATTTGTAAACCTGTTACCTCAGCACTTGCAGGGGAAGTACAACTGCCTACTGTACAAGTAGCTGAAATGCTATATGTTCCCGCACTCGAAAGTGTCAGACTTGTACCAGATGAACTTGTTGACCAAGTCACTGTTCCTGCACAGCCGCTCGCCGTTAAAGTCAATGTACTTGGCGAACAGACTATTTTTGGATTAGGCGCTGTGATGGTTGGCGCACTCGGTTGAGTGACGATTTGTAAGCCTGTTACAGCTGTGCTTGCAGGAGAAATACAACTACCGACAGTACAAGTAGCAGTTATTGAATAAGTGCCTACAGATGAAAGTGTCAGACTTGTACCTGAAGAACCATTTGACCATGTCACTGTCCCTGCGCATCCGCTAGCTGTCAAGAGTAAAGTACTTGGCGCACAAACTACTTTTGGATTCGGTGCTGTGATGGTTGGGGCGGCTGGTTGAGTGACTATTTGCAAACCTGTTACAGCTGTGCTTGCAGGGGATGTACAGCTTCCAACTGTACAAGTAGCTGAAATCGAATAAGTACCAACACTTGATAAAACTAAACTTGTGCCTGTTGCTCCTGTTGACCAGTTAACTGTTCCAGCACATCCACTCGCTGTCAATGTTAAAGTGCTTGGTGCACACACTACTTTTGGACTAGGTACTGTGATAGTTGGTGCGCTCGGCTGAGTGACTATTTGCAAACCTGTTACTGCTGTGCTTGCAGAGGAAGTACAACTGCCAATTGTACATGTAGCAGTTATTGAATAAGTTCCTACACTTGAAAGAGTAAGACTTGTGCCTGTTGCTCCTGTTGACCATGTCACTATTCCTGCACAGCCGCTAGCTGTTAAGGTTAAAGTGCTTGGCGCACACACTACTTTTGGATTAGGTGCGGTAATCGTTGGAGCACTCGGTTGAGTGACTATTTGTAAGCCTGTTACTGCTGTACTATTTACACTTGTACAACTTCCAACTGTACAAGTAGCTGTGATAGAATAAGTGCCCACACTTGAAAGAGTAAGGCTTGTACCTGATGAACCATTCGACCAAGTCACTGTTCCTGCACAGCCGCTGGCTGTCAGTGTTAAAGTACTTGGTGCACACACTACTTTTGGATTAGGTGCTGTGATGATTGGCGCGCTCGGTTGAGAAACTATTTGTAAGCCTGTTACTGCTGTGCTTGCAGGGGAAGTACAAATTCCAACTGTACAAGTAGCTGTAATGCTATATGTGCCTATACTTGAAAGTGTCAGGCTTGTGCCTATTGCGCCTGTTGACCAAGTTACTGTTCCTGCACAGCCACTTCCCGTTAATGTAAGTGTGCCTGGTGCACATACTACTTTTGGATTCGGTGCAGTAATTGTTGGAGCAGACGGTTGATTAACAATTTGTAAGCCTGTCACTGTAGTACTTGCAGGAGAAGTACAATTGCCAACTGTACAAGTAGCAGAAATTGAATAGGTGCCTACACTTGAAAGCATCAGGCTTGTACCTGAAGAGCCATTTGACCAATTGACTCCTCCCCTACATCCGCTAGCGGTTAATATAAGTGTGTTTGGCGAACACACTACTTTTGGATTCGGTGCATTTACTGTGGGGGCTGCTGGTTGAGTGATAATTTGTAGACCAGTCACAGCTGTACTTGAAGGAGAAGTACAACTGCCAACAGTACAAATAGCTGTAATGCTATAAGTACCCACATTTGTAAGTGTGATACTTGTGCCACTTCCACCATTCGACCAGTTTACAGTTCCTGCACAACCACTGGCTGTTAAGGTCAATGTATTTGGTGCACAAACTACTTTTGGATTAGGAGCTGTGATAGTTGGTGCAGACGGCACAGAACTTTCAACAGTTACAGAAGTTGTAGCCGTTGCTGTACATCCATTATCACCAGTTACCGTAACTGTATAGGTTCCTGGAGTACTAATAGTAGCTGTGGCATCGGTACCTAATCCATTTGACCATTGGTAGGTAGGTGTTACCCCGCTCCCATTAGCTGTTCTTGTCACCGAAGCAATATTACATGATAAATTAATATTTCCTGTAATGATAACCGTTGGTGGTGCTACAATTTGTAATCCTGTTACTGCCTGACTTGTAAGAGAAGTACAAGTTCCCACCGTACAGGTTGCTGTAATGCTATAAGTTCCTACACTTGAAAGTGTAATACTTGTGCCACTTCCACCATTCGACCAGTTTACTGTGCCTGCACATCCACTGGCTGTTAAAGTCAATGTATTTGGTGCACATACTACTTTTGAATTAAGGGCTGTAATGGTTGGCGTAGATGGTTGAGCAACAATTTGCAAACCTGTTACAGCCTGACTTACAGGGGATATACAACTGCCCACTGTACAAGTGGCTGTAATACTATAAGTTCCCACCGAAGAAAGCGTGAGACTTGTACCACTTCCACCATTCGACCAGTTGACAGTTCCACCACATCCACTAGCTGTTAAAGTTAAGGTGCCTGGTGAACATACTACTTTTGGATTGGGGGCGGTAATGGTTGGTGCAGACGGTTGGGTAAAAATCTGCAAATCCGTAACTGCTAAACTTGCTGGAGATGTACAACTGTCCACTGTACAAGTTGCTGTAATACTATAAGTTCCCACCGATGAAAGTGTCAGACTTGTGCCACTTCCACCATTCGACCAGTTCACTGTTCCTCCACAACCGCTCGCTGTCAAAGTCAATGTATTTGGTGCACACACTACTTTTGAATTAGGAGTTGTAATGGTTGGCGCAGATGGTTGTGAAATAATCTGTAGACCTGTCACTGCAGTACTTGCAGGGGAAGTACAACTACCTACTGTACAAGTTGCTGTGATGCTATAAGTTCCAACTGATGAAAGTGTGATACTTGTGCCACTTCCACCATTCGACCAGTTTACAGTTCCTCCACAGCCACTGGCTGTTAAAGTTAATGTATTTGGCGCACATACTACTTTTGGATTAGGGGCAGTTATGTTTGGTGCTGATGGTTGATTAACAATCTGTAAACCTGTTACAGCATTGCTAGATGGAGAAGTGCAACTTCCCAATGTACAGGTCGCCGTAATGCTATAAGTACCTACACTTGAAAGTGTGATACTTGTGCCACTTCCGCCATTCGACCAGTTTACAATTCCACCACATCCACTGGCAGTTAAAGTCAATGTATTAGGTGCACAAACTACTTTTGGTGTTGGTGCCGTAATGGTTGGCGCAGATGGTTGAGCAATAATCTGCAGACCTGTTACAGTCTGACTTATCGAAGATGTACAACTACTTACTGTACAGGTTGCTGAAATACTATAAGTACCTAAGCTTGATAAAACTAAACTTGTTGCTGCTGCTCCTGTTGACCAGTTCACAGTTCCTGCACAGCCGCTTGCTGTCAGCGTTAAAGTGTTTGGTGCACAGACTACTTTTGGATTCGGCGCGGTAATGGTTGGAGCAGATGGTTGAGTGACTATTTGCAAACCTGTTATAACACTACTAGCAACACTCGTACAAGAACCAACTGTACAAGTAGCAGAGATAGAATAAGTGCCTACGCTTGAAAGAGTCAAACCTGTACCTGATGCTCCTGTTGACCAATTAACAGTTCCTGCGCATCCGCTCGCCGTTAAAGTCAACGTACTTGGCGCACAAACTACTTTTGGATTAGGCGCTGTAATCGTAGGTGCACTCGGTTGAGTGACTATTTGCAAACCTGTTACAGCTGTGCTTGCAGGGGATGTACAACTGCCAACTGTACAAGTAGCAGTTATTGAATAAGTACCGACACTTGAAAGAGTAAGGCTTGTACCTGATGAACCATTAGACCAAGTCACTGTTCCTGCACAACCGCTGGCTGTTAAGGTTAAAGTGCTTGGCGCACACACTACTTTTGGATTAGGCGCTGTAATCGTTGGGGCGGATGGCTGACTTACAATTTGCAAGCCTGTGATTGTTTCACTAGGTACGCTTGTACAACTTCCGACCGTACAAGTAGCTGAAATGCTATATGTTCCCACACTCGAAAGCGTCAGACTCGTGCCCGATGAGCTATTCGACCAAGTTACTGTTCCTGCACAGCCGCTCGCCGTTAAAGTCAATGTACTTGGCGCACATACTACTTTTGGATTTGGTGCTGTAATCGTTGGGGCACTTGGTTGATTGACTATTTGCAAACCTGTTACGGCCGTGCTAGCTACACTTGTACAAGAACCAACAGTACAAGTAGCAGAGATAGAATAAGTGCCTACACTTGAGAGGCTTAGGCTTGTACCTGATGACCCATTCGACCAATTAACTGTCCCTGCACAACCACTGGCTGTCAGTGTTAAAGTACTTGGTGCACACACTACTTTTGGATTGGGTGCTGTGATAGTCGGGGCTAATGGTTGACTTACTATTTGCAAACCTGTTACGGTCGTACTAGCTATACTCGTACAACTTCCAACTGTACATGTAGCAGTAATACTATAGGTACCCACACTTGAAAGGGTAAGGCTTGAACCTGATGCACCTGTTGACCAATTCACTGCTCCTGCACAGCCGCTAGCCTTTAAAGTCAATGTACTTGGTGCACACACTACTTTTGGGTTCGGCGCTGTTATAATTGGTGCTGATGGTTGAGTGACTATTTGTAAGCCTGTTACGGCTGTACTTGCAGGGGAAGTACAACTGCCAACTGTACAAGTAGCGGTAATACTATAAGTACCAACACTTGATAAAACTAAACTTGTACCTGTTGAACCATTCGACCAGTTAACTGTTCCTGTACAACCGCTGGCTATTAAAGTCAAAGTGCTTGGTGCGCAAACTACTTTTGGATTAGGTGCTGTAATTGTTGGTGCTGATGGTTGACTTAAGATTTGTAAGCCTGTCACAACTGCGCTTGCAGGAGAAGTACAATTGCCAACTGTACAAGTAGCAGTGATAGAATAAGTGCCTACGCTAGAAAGTGTCAGACTTATGCCTGATGAACCATTCGACCAAGTCACTGTTCCTGCACAACCACTGGCTGTTAAGGTTAAAGTACCTGGCGCACACACTACTTTTGGATTAGGCGCTGTGATGGTTGGCGCACTCGGTTGAGTGACTATTTGTAAGCCTGTTACTGCTGCGCTAGCAGGGGAAGTACAACTTCCAACTGTACAAGTAGCTGAAATGCTATATGTTCCCACACTCGAAAGTGTCAGACTTATGCCTGATGAACCATTCGACCAAGCCACTGTTCCTGCACAACCACTGGCTGTTAAGGTTAAAGTACCTGGCGCACACACTACTTTTGGATTAGGTGAGGTAACTGTTGGCGCGCTCGGTTGAGTAACTATTTGCAAACCTGTTACTGCTGAGCTTGCAGGGGAAGTACAAATTCCAACTGTACAAGTAGCAGTTATTGAATAAGTGCCCACACTCGAAAGTGTCAGACTTGTGCCAGACGAACCATTTGACCAAGTAACTGTTCCTGCACAACCGCTGGCTGTTAAGGTTAAAGTGCTTGGCGCACATACTACTTTTGGATTAGGCGCTGTAATCGTAGGTGCACTCGGTTGAGTGACTATTTGCAAACCTGTTACTGCCGTGCTAGCTACACTTGCACAAGAACCAACAGTACAAGTAGCAGAGATAGAATAAGTCCCTACAGATGAAAGTGTCAGACTTGTACCTGATGAACCATTCGACCAGTTCACTGTTCCTGCACAACCGCTGGCTATTAAAGTCAAAGTGCCTGGTGAGCAAACTACTTTTGGATTAGGTGCGGTAATGGTTGGAGCAGATGGTTGGCTAACGATTTGTAAGTCTGTTACGGCCGTACTTGCAGGAGAAGTACAACTGCCAACCGTACAAGTAGCAGTTATTGAATAAGTGCCTACACTCGAAAGTGTAAGACTTGTACCTGATGAACCATTTGACCAATTAACTGTTCCTGCACAACCGCTGGCTGTTAAGGTTAAAGTGCCTGGTGCGCAGACTACTTTTGGATTAGGCGCTGTGATGGTTGGTGCATCAGGAACGGTGCTCTCAACAGTAACTGAAGTTGTGGCAATAGCTGTGCAATTATTGGCGCCTGTTACAGTAACAGTATAAGTACCCGCAGAGGTAATAGTAGCTATGGCATTAGTACCCAAACCATTTGACCATTGATAAGTTAGCAATATGCCACTCCCACTAGCAGTTCTGGTTACAGAAGCAGTAGTACAAGATAAGTTAATATTCCCTGAAATAGTGACAGTTGGCGGTGTAACGATTTGTAAACCTGTCACTGTTGGACTGGATACACTTGTGCAAGAACCAACTGTACAAGTAGCAGAGATGGAATAAGTGCCTACACTTGAAAGTGTCAGACTTGTACCTATCGCACCTGTTGACCAGTTAACTGTTCCTGCGCATCCGCTGGCTGTCAAGGTTAAAGTACTTGGCGAGCACACTACTTTTAGATTAGGCGCTGTAATCGTTGGTGCACTTGGTTGAGTGACAATCTGTAAGCCTGCGACAGTTGTGCTTGCAGGGGATGTGCAACTGCCAATCGTACAAGTAGCAATTATCGAATAAGTATCGACATTTGAAAGGGTCAGACTTGTGCCTGATGCTCCTGTTGACCAATTCACTGTGCCTGCACAACCGCTCGCTGTCAATGTTAAAATATTTGGTGCACAAACTACTTTTGGATTCGGTGATGTAATTGTCGGTGCTGATGGTTGAGTTATGATTTGCAAACCTGTCACTGTTGCGCTTGCAGGAGATGTACAACCACCAACTGTGCAAGTAGCTGAGATTGAATAAGTTCCCACACTAGAGAGCGTCAGGCTTGTGCCTGATGAGCCTGTTGACCAGTTAACTGTTCCTGCGCATCCGCTGGCTGTAAGCGTTAAAGTGCTTGGCGCACACACTACTTTTGAATTAGGCGCGGTGATAATTGGTGCTGATGGTTGGGTTACGATTTGTAAACCTGTTACTGCTGCGCTCGCATCGGAAGTACAACTGCCAACTGTACAGGTTGCCGTAATAGAATAAGTTCCTACACTTGAAAGCGCCAAACTTGTACCAGTTGCGCCTGTTAACCAAGTGACTGTTCCTGCACAGCCACTTGCTATTAATGTTAAAGTACTTGGCGCACACACCACTTTTGGATTCGGTGCTGTGATTGTCGGTGCTGATAGTTGAGTGATGATTTGCAAACCTATCACTGCGGTACTTGCGGGGGAAGTACAGCTACCAACTGTACAGGTTGCCGTAATAGAATAAGTGCCTACACTTGAAAGCGCCAAACTTGTACCAGTTGCACCTGTTGACCAAGTGACTGTTCCTGCACAGCCACTTGCTATTAATGTTAAAGTACTTGGCGCACACACCACTTTTGGATTCGGTGCTGTGATGGTTGGGGCAGACGGCATTGAACTTTCAACAATTACTGAAGTTGTAGCCGTTGCTGTACAGCCATTATCACCAGTTACCGTAACTGTATATGTACCAGCAGAGGTAATAGTAGCTGTGGCATCAGTACCTAAGCCATTTGACCATTGATAAGCAGGTGATGCCCCACTCCCACTGGCAGTTCTGGTTACAGAAGCAGTATTACAAGATAAGTTAATATTCCCTGTAATACTGACTGTTGGAGGTACTACAATTTGTAAGCCTGTCACTGTTGGACTGGATACACTTGTGCAAGAACCAACTGTACAAGTAGCAGAGATGGAATAAGTGCCTACACTTGAAAGTGTCAGAATTGTACCTGTCGCACCTGTTGACCAGTTAACTGTTCCTGCACAGCCACTCGCAGTTAAAACTAAAGTGCTTGGTGAACAAACTACTTTTGTAGTAGGTGCATTGATTGTTGGGGCAGATGGTTGAGTTACAATCTGCAAACCTGTTAATGCTATACTCGCAGGGGAAGTACAATTTTCAACCGTGCAAGTAGCAGATATTGAATAAGTACCTATACTTGAAAGTGTCAGACTTGTACCTGTTGAACCTGTTGACCATGTTACTGCCCCTGCACATCCACTGGCTGTTAAGGTCAAAGTGCTTGGAGCACAGACTACTTTTGGATTGGGTGCTGTGATGGTTGGTGCTGATGGTTGACTTATAACCTGCAAACCTGTTACTGCTGTGCTTGCAGGAGAAGTGCAACTTCCGACTGTACAAGTAGCTGAGATAGTATAAGTACCCACACTTGAAACAGTCAGGCTTGTGCCTGTTGAATTATTTGTCCAGATAACCGTTCCTGCACAGCCACTCGCAGTTAAAACTAAAGTGCTTGGTGAACAAACCACTTTTGTAGTAGGGGCTGTAACTGTTGGTGCATTCGGTACTGAACTTTCAACGGTTACCGAGGTGGTGGCGGTCGCTGTGCAATTATTAGCTTCTGTCACAATAACTGTGTAAGTGCCTGGTGAGGTAATAGTAGCTAAAGCATTAGTTCCTAACCCATCTGACCATTGATAAGTAGGTGATACTCCGCTGCCATTAGCAGTTCGAGTCACTGAAGTAGTATTACAAGATAAATTAATATTTCCTGTAATGCTAACAGTTGGAGGTGCAACAATTTGCAAACCTGTCACTGCTGAACTAGGCACACTCGTACAACTTCCAACTGTACAAGTAGCTGAGATGGCATAAGTACCTACAATTGAAAGAGTAAGACTTGTGCCCGATGAACCATTCGACCAATCCACTGTTCCGGCACAACCGCTGGCTGTCAAAGTTAAAGTGCTTGGTGAACAAACTACTTTTTGATTCGGTGCTGTAATGGTTGGCGCGCTCGGTTGATTGACTATTTGCAGACCTGTTACTGCTGCGCTTGCAGGAGAAGTACAAGAACCAACTGTACAAGTAGCTGTAATACTATATGTGCCAACACTTGAAAGAGTCAAACTTGTACCTAATGAACCATTTGACCAAGTGACTGTTCCTGCACAACCGCTAGCTGTTAAAGTCAAGCTGCTTGGCGCACATACTACCTTTGGATTAGGCGCTGTGATAGTTGGTGCACTTGGTTGTGTTACGATTTGTAATCCTGTTACGGCTGCGCTTGCAGGGGATGTACAACTTCCAACTGTACAAGTAGCAGAGATAGAATAAGTGCCTACACTAGAAAGCGTCAGGCTTGTGCCAGATGAACCTGTTGACCAAGTAACTGTTCCTGCGCATCCGCTGGCTGTAAGCGTTAAAGTACTTGGTGCACACACTACTTTTGGATTCGGTGCTGTAATTGTCGGTACTGATGGTTGAGTGATGATTTGCAAACCTGTTACTGCTGTGCTTGCAGGAGATGTACAACCGCCAACTGTGCAAGTAGCTGAGATTGAATAAGTTCCCACACTTGATAGGGTTAAAATCGTACCTGAAGAACCATTTGACCAGTTTACTGCTCCTGCACAACCGCTGGCTGTTAAGGTTAAAGTACTTGGCGCACACACTACTTTTGGATTCGGTGCTGTGATGGTTGGTGCTGACGGCTGAGTTACAATTTGCAAACCTGTGATTGTTTCACTAGGTACGCTTGTACAACTTCCGACCGTACAAGTGGCAGATATTGAATAAGTACCTACGCTTGAAATTGTCAGACTTGTGCCTGATGAACCAGTTGACCAAGTAACTGTTCCTGCACAGCCGCTGGCTGTTAAGGTTAAAGTGCTTGGTGCACATACAGTCAATGAATTTGATGCTGTAATTGTTGGGGCTGATGGCGTACTAACAGTTACCTGACTGGTAGCTGCTCTGCCACTCTCACAACTCCCATCTTTACAACTGGCATAATAAGTAGTATTTACTATTGGACTTTGCGTTAGACCTGAACCTGTTCCAATTTCAGAGCCCCCTGTTGCTTGGTTATACCAGGTTATTATTCCGGTGGCACAAGAGGCAGTCAGGTTTATGCTTGACCCACTGCAAATATTGGCATTATCAACAGATACATCAGTTGGATTTACACAATTTATAACTTGCAAAAGTTCATTTGATGTACCGGTCTCATAAGTACCATTTCCGCTATACTCTGCTGTAATTGAATGAGTACCTGCCAGTAATGTATTTGTGGTAAAAGTGGCCACGCCATTACTTAAAGTAGCTGTGCCCAAAGTTGTATTCCCCTCTTTAAAAATAACTGTACCTGTAGCAGCGCTCGGCGATAAGGTTGCCATAAACTGAACATTGGCTCCTACACTGGCAGGGTTGCTGTCTGAAGTGAGGATTATGGTAGTTGGAATATTAATATCAGAATAATTTGCGAGAAAAAATTCTGTAAGACCCGCTGCTTTCAATTCATTACTACCTGTAGCTGTGGGTGTATTAAAATCAGATATACCTGAAAAACTTCCGCTTACATAAATATTAGTCCCTGAGGCAGTAATACCCCAGCCATAATCATTACCTGTACTACCTGATCTTTTAGCCCATTGAAAAACACCACTATCATTATATTTAGCAACAAAAACATCACTACCCGAAACACTCGTAATTTCATTGCTTCCATCAGCAGATGGCGTATTAAAGTTAGCTGTACCTCTAAAATTTCCGGACATATAAATATTATCGCCTGAGGTAGTAATTGCATACCCTACATCATTACTTGTATCTCCTGCTCTTTTAGCCCATTGTATAATACCAGAAGGATTATATTTTGCAATAAAGGCGTCTTGCCCTCCAATACTAGTAATCTCATTGCTTCCAGCAGCCGATGGCGTATTAAAATTAGCAGTTGAAAGAAAATAGCCTGTTAAATAAATATCTGTGCCAGACCACACTATAGCACTGCTAACATCGTCAGAACTACCACCTGCTCTTTTAAGCCATTGTAAATTACCCGAAGAACTGTACTTTGCAACAAAAACATCATACCCTCCATCACTTATCAATTCATTGCTACCAGAAGCCGATGGTGTATTAAAATTGGCAGTTTCACTGAATATACCAGTAAAATATATCTCTGTATCTGAAGCAGCTAACGCATAACCTTCATCGGCATTTAGGCCTCCGGCTCTTTTAGCCCATTGAAAAGCACCTGAATTAGTATATTTAGCTATAAATATATCAGACCCACCACTACTAGTCAGCTCATTACTACCAGAGGTCGATGGTGTATTAAAATTGATAGTTCCGTTAAAATTACCCCCTATATACACATCAGAGCCCAATACTGTTATAGCACTCCCCATATCATAGCCTCCTCCACCAGTTCTTTTTACCCACTGGATATCACCTGAAGCATTGTATTTGGCAATAAAGATATCATTATTCCCAGCACTTGAAATCTCATTACTACCTGATGCTGAAGGTGTATTAAAATTGGCAGTTCCAGCAAAATACCCAATAATATATACGTCTGTACCCGCTACTGCTATATTTATTCCTGCGTCATTGCCATTGCCACCCGCTCTTTTAGCCCATTGCAACACACCAGCAGCATTATATTTGGCAAGTAATATATCATTTCCTCCATCACTTCTTAGCGTTGTGCCGCCTAATGTAAGAGTCTCCGAAAAAATACCGGTTATATACACATTTCCGGAAGCGTCTGTTGCACTATTAAAGGATGATGCAGTTCCATTAGTTTTAAGATTGGCTGATTGCCTGATAAAACCAAGATTTGGTGCTGTAAGTGCATTTACCTCTTGCGAAACCGTACTCGAAATACTGGCAGCATAGGTATCATCACCGTTATACCCGGCTGTAATACTATGTGTACCTACCGGGAGTAAAGTTGTATTGAATTTTGCCACGCCACTACTCAATGTAGCTGAGCCTATGGTAGTCGCACCATTTTTAAAGGTAATAGTGCCTGTAGCCGAGGATGGTAAAACTGTGGCTGTTAATTGTACATTGGCACCTACACTGGCGGGGTTGTTGTTAGAGGTGAGGGTAGTAGTGCTTGGTGAAGCTGAAATATCATATTTCACTAAAAAGGATTCATAAAAGCTTACTCCACGTAGCCGATCCCTGCCTACACCATCTAGGTTATAAAAAGCAATACCGGTATTAAAGGTGCCAACTATGTATAAATCATTGCCTGATACTACCATATCCTCCTGATGAGAGGATCCCCCCCCAATTCTTTTTATCTTTTGTAAATCTCCGGAATGATTATATTCTGCCAAAAACATATCGGATAAACCAAATAAAAACTCATTGATACCTGTAGCTGATGGTGTGTTAAAGTTGGCTAAAGAACTACCAATTCCTATCTGATAGATAGTTGTATTTGTTAAAGCTATATTAGTACTGGCATCAATGCCTGTTCCTCCGAATCTTTTTAACCATTGTATACTACCTGTATTGCTGTATTTAGCGATAAATCCATCGCTGTCCCCTGCACTTACCAACTCATTACTCCCACTGGCAGAGGGTGTATTGAAATTGGCTGTACCATTGAAAAGGCCTGTTATGTATACATCGTTATTATATACTGCAATAGCGGAAATACGATCAGTTGCTGTTCCTCCTCCTCTTCTGACCCACTGAATGTCGCCGGAGGTCGTAAAATTAGCTATGAATATATCGTCGTTTCCGGCACTGGTAATCTCATTACTACCACTGGATGACGGCGTATTAAAATTATTTGACCCCTGAAAAACACCTGCAATATAAACATTAGTGCCTGATACAGCTATTGATGTACTGCTGTTATAAGTGCTTGTACTTGCTCCTCTTCTTGCCCACTGGAAATCACCTGAGCTATTATATTTTGCCAGAAAACAATTTGAACCTCCTGAATTGATTAACTCGTTACTACCCGTTGCCGAAGGATTATTAAAATTAGATTTTGCCTGCATTATACCTGATACATAGATATCACTCCCGGAAATGGCCAGTCCACTGGCCTCTTCCCCGGCAGTTCCACCAGCTCTTTTTGCCCATTGAAAATTACCTGAATCATCAAATTTCGCGACAAAGGCATCAGAAGAACCAGCACTTATAATTTCATTACTTCCGGATGCAGATGGTGTATTAAAATTGGCCGTGTTAAAAAATATTCCTACTATATAAACATAGCTGCCAGATACCGCCACATTAACCCCCTGATCATTTCCTGTCCCTCCGGCTCGTTTTGCCCACAAGACTGTGCCTGAGGCATTATATTTAACAAGAAAAATGTCTTCGCCTCCTACACTCGTCAGGGTTGTAGTGCCAAAATTAACTATCTCTTTAAAATAACCTGTCTTATATACATTACCCAAGGCATCTGTAGCTACTGATTCTGCATAAGTGGAACTACCAGAAGAAATACCTGCTGACTGCCGGATCAAAGTCAGCCTAGGAGTGTTTAATGCATTAACAACCTGTGAAAGAGCATTTGATGTACTAGCTGCATAACTACCATCTCCTGCGTATTCAGCAGTGATGTTATGAGTTCCCACAGTTAGTAAATCTGTATTGAATTTAGCCACTCCACTACTTAAGGTAGCTGTGCCTAGCGTAGTACTCCCCTCTTTAAATGTTACTGTACCTGTAGCTCCGCTTGGTGTTAATGTAGCAGTGAGTTGCACATTAGCACCCAAGCTCGCGGAGTTGTTGTTGGAAGTAAGGGTGGTGGTGGTAGTGGTTTCTGAAATATCATATTTAGCCAAAAAGCCATTTGAACTACCTGCTGCTACTAACTGATTACTACCTGGATTTGCCGGAGTATTAAAGTTGGCAGTATCACTAAAGAGCCCGGCGATATATATATTATTACCTGAACCAACAATCCCATAAGGATTATCATATTCAGTTCCCCCCGCTCTTTTCAACCAGATAACTTCTCCGGAGTTATTATATCTGGCAATAACAATATCTGCAGAACCTGCACTTATAATCTCATAAATTCCATTTATATAGGGAGTACTGAAATTTCCTGAATATTGGAAAAAACCTAAAACATATACATTGTTATTTACAATGGCAATATCATAGCCACTATCATATGCACTTCCTCCACCTCTTTTTACCCATTGCAGCTCTCCAGAGGTATCATATCTGGCCACAAATATATCAGTATTACCATTGCACGTTAAGATATTGGTGGTAGAATTACCAGAGGTATTAAAATCTGCTACCACACTGAATGAACCTGTAACATACAGCTCAGTATCTGATACTGCAATACCTCTACCTATATCCTCTCCTGTTCCACCTGCCTTTTTAACCCATTGCAATTCGCCCGAGGAATTGTATCTGGCAATAAATATATCAGCACTTCCTGCACTTGTAAGAATATTAGCAGCAGTATTTCCTGTTGTATTAAAATCAGATGTACCATAGAAATGCCCTGTAATATATACATCAGTACCAGATATTGTTATATCTGTACTAGTTTGAACACCCAATCCACCTGCTTTTTTAACCCATTGTAACTCTCCTGAAGAATTGTATCGGGCAATAAATATATCATTAAACCCTCCACTCGTAAGAATATTACCAGCAGCATTTCCTGTTGTATTGAAATCAGACGTACCAAGAAACTCGCCTGTTATATACAAATCATTACCTAATACGGCGATACTCTTTGATGATTCGCTACTTGTGCCACCTGCTTTTTTAACCCAGATAAAATTACCATCACCATCATATTTGGCAAGAAAGATGTCGGTTGAACCTGCTGAGATGATTTCATTAGTACCAATGGCTGATGGCGTATTAAAATTTGCAGTGCCATTAAATATACCAGTTATATATACGTCGTTGCCTGATATTGCAATACTATTTCCATTGTCATTAGCTGTACCTCCGGCTCTTTTAGCCCACTGAAACACCCCTGCAGCATTGTATTTAGCAATAAATATATCTTCTTCTCCTGCAGATTGCAATATAGTATTGCCAAAGGTAAGTGTTCCATTAAAAAGGCCCGTTACATAAACATTACCTGTTGCATCCGTGGTTGTATGTTTATTAGTTGAAGCACCTGTGCTAGCCGTCTGCCGGATAAAACTTAGCTTTGGCTCTGTCAGAGCAATTACTTCTACCGATAAACCACTTGATTTACTGGCAATATGATTAGTATCAGCTACATATTCAGCCGTAATGGTATGTGTACCTAAATCGAATCCGTTTACATTGAATCTTGCATATCCAAGACCATCCAGAGTGCCTGCCCCTAACAAAGTATTGCCTTCTTTAAAGTTGACGGTCCCTGTTGCACTACTTGGCACTACCTGAGCCGTAAACTGCACATTACTCCCGACACTGGATGAATTGTTACCTGTGGTTATTGCAGTAGTAGTTGAGGTTAAATCTTTGTATTTTGCCAGAAAGAATTCTTTAGCGCCAACCGCTGTCAGTTCATTAGTCCCGGTGGTAGAAGGAGTATTAAAATTGGCAGTTTCGGTAAAATATCCGGTAAAATAGAAATAGGTATCAGATGCCACAATGGCATTCCCGAAATCTTCCCCTAATCCCCCTGCTCTGTTAGCCCATTGAAAAACACCACTGGTATTATATTTAGCAAAAAAAATATCACTGCTAACAGCAGTAATTTCATTGCTTCCACTGGCAGACGGGGTATTAAAATTGGCAGTTTCATTAAAACGACCTGTGATAAATATATTCGTACCAGCTGTGCTGATGCCGTAACATTCATCATCAAATCTTCCTCCGGCTCTTCGTGCCCATTGTATGACACCTGATGAATTATATTTAGCTACAAAAACATCTGACCCTCCACTACTTACAATCTCATTGCTTCCTGAAGCAGATGGCGTATTAAAATTAGCTGTATTGTTAAATATACCCACTATATATATATCGCTTCCCCGTATCGCTATATCAGAACTTTTATCTTCATTCGCCCCTCCTGCTCTTCGTACCCATTGCAATGCGCCTGATAGATTATACTTAGCAATAAAAATATCAAAACTCCCGGCACTTGTAATCTCGTTGCTCCCACTAGTAGAAGGTGAATTAAAGTTAGCCGTACCTGCAAAAGTGCCTGTGATATAGACGTCAGTATTATTTAATACAATATTATTGCCAGAATCATGAGATGTTCCCCCCGCTCTCCTACTCCATTGATAAACCCCTTCCGCACTAAATTTAGCAACAAATACATCTAGCCCCCCTCCACTTACAAGTTCGTTACTTCCGGTAGCAGATGGTGTATTAAAGTTGGCTGTAAGAATAAAATCACCTGTTATAAAAACATCCTGTCTGGAGGCAGATATAGCTACTCCTCTACTTAAATCCTGTCCACTCCCACCTGCTCTTTTTATCCATACTAATTCACCGCTAGTATTATATTTGCCAAGAAAAATATCCGTTGATCCGGCACTGACAATCTCATTACTACCAATAGCAGATGGAGTATTAAAATTGGCCGTTCCGTTAAATTCGCCTGATACATATATATCCAGGCCTGATACCGCAATATCATTTGCTTTATCAACTCCCGTTCCTCCTGCCCTTTTAGCCCATTGAAAGTTACCCGAAGCATCATATTTAACAATAAAAATATCTTCTGCACCAGCACTTGTCAGTGTTGTGGTTCCAAAAGTAGCTGTACCCTTAAAGTATCCTACCTGATAAACATTATCACCGGCATCAATACCTATAGATTTCGCAACCACTTCATCCGAAGAAGAACCAGCGGTAGATTGCCGGATAAAATTTAAAGTTTGGGCAGATGTTTTATCAATTGCACAAATCCAGAGTATTATCAGCAAAAATAATTTTACACTAAATCCTATCTGCTTTTTTACAAAGAATGGCAATAACCGGGTAGTAAAAAATACTTTTTTCATGGGGGTAGAGATTTTATTCAATAGCTGTATTGTGAGTATAAATAATAGAGAGGTTCTTAGTTTGATTGTCTCATACTTCTTCGGGCCTGCTTGGTTCTCCTTCTCGAAATATGTATGAGTTCGTTATTAGCCAGCTTGATAGTAGCAGTATCTTTTTCAAAATCGACCAGATAATTAAGGTTGATAAGCGTTGAGCGGTTGGGTCTGAAAAACTGGTAGGCAGACAATCTTTTTTGTAGAATACCCAACGTAGTAGACGATAAAATCATAGTGCCATTAGCCAGATAAACCTGGGTATAGTTGCAGTCGGCCTTCAACAAAAGGATAGTATCTGGGTCAATTTTGTGGTGCCATCCAAGGCGGATCAGCACATCTTCTCTCATCAATTCCATAGCTTGGCAGTAGTGTTTTTTCGGGCTTACAAACTGTTTCAAAAGTAGCATAGGTAGCCCCGGAGGCGTGAACGCAAAAATTACAAACTTGCCCTCATTTTTTACATTCATTAAAAAAATGCGTTGTTTTTGCATTTTTCCCCAAACAAACATTCATTTTTTACCATTCAATAATTCAGCTATTGAATTGTTTTTTATTGACCTCTTATCGTATTATATTTGATTTTTTTTAAAGCCTACTTCCTTGCATGCGTCTTAAAATTGTCATACTTCTATTTCTTTCAATAGCCTGTGTTGCGCAGCAGAATCTATGGAAACCCATTACCATTGCTGATGGGCTTTCGCAAGGAATGGTTAACGACATTGTTCAGGATAGGCAGGGTTTTATGTGGGTAGCTACCAAAGATGGACTGAACAGATATGACGGCTATAATTTTAAAATATTTACGCACAATCCTTATAAGGAATATAGCATTTCGGGTAATAACTGCACACGGCTTTTAGAAGACTCAAAAGGTAGAATCTGGGTGAGTACAGAAAACGACGGGCTCAATTTATTTGACCCTCTTACTCAAAAGTTTTATCATGCCAATCCCAGAATAGCCAACAACGAACGCAACTTTGTTATCTTTTATCTGAAAGAAGATACAGCAGGCAATATCTGGGTTATTACGGATAATCCTGAAAAATCATTCTTCATTACACAAAAAGGGTATCCTGCTCAGGCAGATTTCAGTAACTGGCTTATTGAAGCCGACTTTGCTTCCAGACAAAAAACCAGTTTCAGATACGATGTTCATTCAATGAGTCTTCAAATAGCTAAATCATTCTCTATAAAAAATCATTTCCCCTCCAGTTTTGACGCGAAGATAGACCTTGAAGCCTATAAAGTTTTAGAAGATAAGCAAAAGCGCTACTGGGTAGCCGGACAAACCGCCATTCATTGCATTGTTAATAATAAAATCATCAAAACTATTCCTTTTCCAACCTCTGTTTTGGGAATTACTGTACTCAATCAGTTTGATGACGAGACTTTAACCATTTGTAATCAGGAATATCTGTGGCTTATAAAGCCTGATAAATTAATAAAAACAGCGCAATTGACTCCTGCGAATGCTTTTGCTACAATGCCCAGACTCCTTGAAGGAATGAGACAGTTTTTTAAGGATAAGAGCGACAATATATGGGCTGGCACTTTTGGTTATGGTTTATTTCGCTTCAATAAAAATGTCAAGCAGTTTCAATCGTTTCTGGCTGGTTATTCGCCAAGCCACCTTTTACAAGACAAACAGGGGCGGTTATATATACATGGCAACTACCGGCCCAAGTATAGATATTATCAGGTAGATAAAGCTCGCAATACTATATCACCAATACCCCATAGCATCGACCACCCCACTTATGTAGACAATCTGCTGATGCAGGATAGCAGGAATAATTTTTACCTGATTTATACTATCAATGGTAAAAGAGTGATGGCCTATTTTTCTACAGATTGGCAAAAGCTGAAAGAATATGAATTACCCCCCGTCTATGTGTTTGGAGGAGGCGTTTACAGTTATAAAATGCTAGAGGATAAAGACGGTAATATCTGGTTGGGTGTTACGGATGGAAACCTGATTAAGTTTAATCCTGAAACAGAAACATTTCAGGTATTTAATTACCAGCACCTGCTGCCTGAAAACAGCCTCACTGTAGAGACTTTTTCTATATATCAGGATCATAAAGACATTATCTGGATTGGTACACAAAAGGGATTAATAAAGGCCGAGGGGCTTTCGGGTAAACCCAGGTATACCATTTACAAAAACAACAAAACCGATGGGCAGAGTTTAAGCAACGATTTTGTATCGGCTATAGTAAGCGACCCCAATCAACCTGACAAATATTTGTGGGTAAGTACGAAAGGCGGAGGCCTTGAAAGACTAGATAAACAAAGTGGGAAATTTGAGCATTTTACGGAAGAACAAGGCTTACCTAATAAAGTTGTTTATGGCATATTAGTGGGCAATGATACTAATCTATGGTTATCGACTAATAGAGGTTTATCAAGATTTACCCCTAAAACGGCGGCATTTACTAATTTTAATAAATCAGATGGGTTACAGGATGATGAATTTAATACCAATTCTTACTTTAAAGCCCCAACAGGTGAATTATTTTTTGGTGGGATAAATGGCATCAACATTTTTAAAGCGTCGGATATTAATCATAGTAAAGACATACCTGTCATTAAGATTTTCGGTTTAAAAATTAACAACAAGCCTATAGAAGTCAACGATAAAGCAGCTGTGCTTGAAAAACCTATTGAATATATCCGGAAACTGGAAGTAGCGCACGAACAGAATCAGATTTCTTTAGAGTTCGGAGTTATGGACTTTACCAACCCTGTCAAAAACCGCTATCGCTATCAATTAGTAGGTCTGGACGATGATTGGGTAGAAGCAGGAACTGACCATTTTGCCAACTATGTTCAGATACCCAGTGGAACTTATACATTCAGGGTAATGGGTACGGTAAATGGTGAAGTTTGGAGTAAACCCATTGAGTTAATCATTCGTGTCAATCCGCCATTTTATCGCACGTGGTGGGCTTATCTTATTTATCTGACCCTATTCACTTATACCGTTTATCGTTTGTATAAGAACCAGTTAAAAAGGGTTCGTTTGCAGGAACAACTCATATATAAAGACAAAGAAGCGGAAAGACTGGCTGAACTGGATTCATTGAAGACCAGATTCTTTGCTAATATTTCGCACGAGTTCCGTACACCGCTAACTTTGCTGGCAGGCCCACTGTCTGATTTAAAGAAAAAATATCCTCAGGAAGGGATTGTGCATGTCATGCAACGTAACCTGAGCCGATTGCAGACCTTGATTAATCAGTTACTCGATTTATCGAAACTGGAAGCAGGGAAAATGGCTCCAAAAATTCAGCAGGCAGATTTAGCCGGTTTTCTCAAACAGCTACTGGCTTCGTTTGACTCTCTGGCAGAAAGTAAGGACATAAGCTTTGTGTATGATAAAAACGATACCAGACAGATTGCGTATTTTGATAGTGATAAAATCGAGAAAATCATTACCAATTTATTATCTAATGCTTTCAAATTTACACCTGAAGGTGGAAAGATTGCTATACAAACTACCTATACCGACACTTCGTTTACCATACAAGTACAGGACTCGGGTATTGGTATTGAACAAGAACGGCTAACGTCTATTTTTGACCGTTTCTATCAGGTTGAAGATAGTGCTTCGCTAAAAAGTTATACTCGGAATTATGAAGGAACGGGCATTGGATTGGCATTGGTAAAAGAATTAGTAGATGTATTACAGGGACAAATAAACGTTGAAAGTCAGATAAGCGTAGGTACGACCTTTACGGTCTCTATTCCGACAGATAAAGCCACGTGGGGAAAATACCTGAATAAGGAGGCTTTATTAACCGAACCTAATGTTGGTAAAATAGAGAGGTCTGATTCAGGCTATTTAACATCAAACCTTACCAACAATGAATCGATTCAACATGATTCAGAATTACCAATTCTACTGATTATTGAAGACAATACAGATTTAAGAGCTTATATCAGAAGTCATTTTGAGTTAAGCTACCAGATTGTAGAAGCGGCAGATGGACAAGAAGGTTATGAAAAAGCAGTAGAGCTGATTCCGGATTTAGTGATTTGCGATTTAATGATGCCCCGGTTAGATGGCTTTGGTTTCTGTAAACTCGTGAAATCAGATATGCGCACCAATCATATTCCGGTAATCATGCTTACCGCCAGAGCAGCGCTTGAAGACCGATTGGAAGGGCTTGAATTAGGTGCAGATGATTATCTGGCCAAGCCTTTTAATACAGATGAATTACAGATTCGGGTGCGTAACCTGATTTTTATCAGACAGGCACTGCAACAAAAATACAGTCAATCAGTTTATCAGGAACCTTTGAGCTATGAGCCCAAAGAGGATTCTTTAAACGACCAGTTTCTACAGCAACTTCATGCCATAATAGATAAGAACTTAATAAATACTGACTTTAGTGTAAATATATTGGCTGACGAAATGAATATCACGCCAAGCCAGCTAAGACGTAAATTAAAAGCCATAACCGACCAGACAATTATTGAATTTATTCGCAATTATCGTTTGCAGAAAGCGGCAAAAATGCTTCAGAATAAATATATTACGGTTTCAGAAGTAGCCTATCAGGTGGGCTTTGAAAGTATCTCGTATTTCGCAAAAGTATTTCAGGAAGTATATGGTAAAACTCCATCGGAGTGGAGTAATTGAATGAAGAAATTTACAGAATTAAGACCTCGACTGCGCATCCTGGACTATACGCCGCGCCCGCATCTAAAGTTCAGGAGACTTGTATTCTAATTAAGAGTGACCTCGCCGGGAATCGAACCCGGATCTAAAGTTTAGGAAACTTCTATTCTATCCGTTGAACTACGTGGTCTTTATATTTTTTAGTTATAGTTCAAAAGTTTAGGAAACTTCTATCGGTGCGACGCTCGCTCTATCCGTTGAACTACGTGGTCTTTATATTTTTTAGTTATAGTTCTAAAGTTCAGGAAACTTCTAGCGGTGCGACGCTCGCTCTATCCGTTGAACTACGTGGTCTTAAAATTTACGAAGATGGTTCAAGGTTGAGCCATCTTCGCACTTTAATGAATACAAATTTGATGATTTTTTTGTTTCAAATCATGAATTTTATTTAAAAATCCTTTATTCAATAGCAATTTCATCAACAAATAGCCAGGCGGGGTTGCCATTGCCCGGGTGATTGTCTGGTAGTTTGCCATAATTTTTACCAAATACTCTTACATAGCGGGCTTTTTTGCCATCTACTGCCACACCTAATTGTTGTACTGCACTACCTTTTGGAGGCGTAGCAGCCATTGGGATTTTCTTTATACTGGTAAATGTTTTACCATCATTGGAAATCGACACTTCAACTTCGGTTGGCAACATAATCCATGAATCGCTTGCTCCTTTGAAAGCAAACGATACTTTATTGACGGTCATGGACTGGCCTAAATCAACAGTTGCATCCAGGTCTTTGCCTTCAAAACCTATCCATGTGGCGCTGTTGGCGTCTTCGCCTTTTACACCATTGGTTAAGCCGTATGTTTCACCTCCAGTATAGTTTTTTGGTTGGTTCACTAAGGTGTATTTACGTCCGGTTGCTTTGTTGATAAAGAAGTATTTGGTTAATACCTTACCCAATTGTTCTCCTTTTGCAGAAAATGCGGCCGCTCTCACACTCCCATCTTTGGTAATAACTACACCTGTAGGCTGGTATAAGGCAGAGCTGGCCGTCGGCTCTGAACCATCCACTGTATATCTGATAGTGGCGGCTTTATCTACCGATTGTAATTTGATTACCACCTGGCTTTTATCATTAATGGCCGAAGAGGCGGTAATGTCAAAATAACTTTTAGCATAATTAACAGCCAGATACTTCAATCGTTCAAAATGGGTTTTCAAACGCGCAGTGAAATCGTCATAATTTTTCAATTTGGCTGAAGTCCAACCCGTTTCTGCTATGGCACAAGCACGTGGGTAAGCCATGTATTCTACATGACTTGGAGTTTGGATATATTCAGTCCAGAGATTGGCTTGTATACCTAATATATGTTTGGCCTGTTCAGGTGTTAATGCTTTTGGCGTTGGGTCATACGAATATACTTTTTCTAAAGGCAGGTAACCACCGATAGCCAAAGGCTCAGTTGAGGGGTCTGACTGATAATAGTCCAGATAACAAAAACCCGTTGGTGTCATAATGGCATCATGGTTTTGTTGAGCAGCAGCAATACCACCCTCTACCCCACGCCACGACATGATAGTTGCATTGGGAGAAATACCTCCTTCCAATATCTCATCCCAACCAATGATTTTCTTGCCTTTCGAAGTCAGGAATTTATCGAAATGTTTAATGAAATAACTTTGTAATTCGTGTTCATCCTTCAAGCCTTCTTTCTTCATTAAAGCCTGACAAAAAGCACTCTGCTTCCAGGCAGTTTTCGGGCACTCATCACCACCTATATGTACATAATCACTTGGAAATAAGGCAATCACCTCTGTCAATACATCCTCTAAAAACTTAAAGGTTGTTTCAGTCGGGCAAAAAACATCATCATGCACACCCCATATTCCAGTAACCTCAAAAGGTCCTCCTTTCAATGATTTTTCTGTACATGCCAATTCAGGGTACGAGGCAAGAGCCGCCAAAGCATGGCCCGGCATTTCTATCTCAGGAATAATAGTAATGTATTTCTTTTGAGCATAAGCAATCACCTCCTTGATTTCCTCCTGTGTATAGAATCCACCATGGGGGATCCCATCAAATTTCCATTCATTATAATGACCTTTCATGCTTTCTTTACGTTTCGAGCCTACTTCGGTCAGTTTCGGATATTTCTTAATCTCAATTCGCCAACCCTGATCGTCAGTTAAGTGCCAGTGGAAACGGTTCATTTTATGCAAAGCCAATAAATCAATATATCTTTTTACAAATGAAACCGGAAAGAAATGGCGGGCCACATCAAGCATACTACCACGGTGTCCATAACGTGGACGGTCGAAAATAGTACAAGCCGGAACAGTCAATTTTACACTTTTTTCAAGCGAGCTACTGAATATCTGTGGTGGCAGTAATTGTAATAAGCTTTGTAGGGCATAAAACTCTCCTTTGCCTGTGGCACCTGCCAATATCACACCTTTGGCGTCTGCTTTCAGAATATAGTCTTCATCGCCCAATATTTTATTCATCACCTGCTCTTTGTAGGGAGCAAAAACAATAGTTTTATTGGCAGGCACTAAAGTATTTGGTATATCTGCTTCTTCAATTAGTAATTTAATGCCTGACGTTACCACCACACGTTCAGCCAGCATTTCAGCCAGAGGTCTGATTTCAGTAGCACCTTTTGGAACCAGGATTTTTGTCTGGGCATCAATGGTAAACTCACCAGTCAGAGGAGTGAGCTCTAATGGCTTGGGGATAATGGCATATTTGTTTTGAGCAATAGTAGAAAACGCGAGGATAAGCAGGCTAAATAAGCCAAAGGCTTTTTTCATGTGCAACGTTAGGTTTTATTGATTCCTAGGCAAAAATAGGTTTTATCTCGTAAAAAAACTTCGGAGCGCCAGTGTTTTTTGAGAATGTATCAAGGTTCTTTGGGATAAGGTACAAATTTATGGCTCTTTTCAATCCACCCCTTGTCAGCAGTTAAATAATAAATATGCTCTCCTAAAGAGACTGCACTTGCATGTACGTAGGTAGTTAATGTTCGTTTAGACTTATTTATTTTAGTGGGAAAATAATTCATTGAGTCTGTTAGGTATCTGTTTAAAACAAACTTTTTGTTTTCCTGTATATAGTAATTGTAAAATACTCCACCATTCCCTCCCGAATTATTTATCACTGCAATATCATCTTTATTGTCAAAATTCAAGTCTGCAATGATAATATCCCCATAGTCATTATCGTCTCCTACCCCCTCAAAACTAACTTTAGTAGAGTATGACAAAACATGATTACATTTCTTAAAAACATCAGGGGCATAGAAAGACGGATTTATATATAAAGTATCCATTTTTTGATGAGTTAATTTATCAGATATTGTCAGATTGATCGTGCATGAATCATAAATATCATCTTTTCGCTCGAAACGCCTCAAAAATATCTTAACGTCGAATTCTTTCGATAGATCAGTATAGCTACATTGTTGTATAACCGCCTGTTGTTGCGCACTTATTTTAGTCAAATCTAGGCCTTCATTTTGGTTCGGTTTATACTTACAACCTGATGAACAGCAATACAAGAAAAGGAGTAATAATTTTAGTTTAGGTGTGTACATATTTTAGCAGATTTCAATACGCTTACAACGTTAAAGATCTGCTTTCATTGAGTAGTAACTATGATAAATATCATTAAAGGTTCACAAAATAAATCTTCATAATATAACGATTTTGTAAATCGTCAAAATTCAATAGGATTTTCTTAACCAATAATATAGCATGTGGGTTTATTACTCTCAGAAGAGACGATTTAAAAAATCGTCATACATAATAATATCCTTTTACCATCTAGTAAATTTTCGTACAGATTTTATCCCAAAATCAATCATAATAACCAAATAAGGCTGAAATTCGTTTAGTATTAAACCGTTCAGAAGCCATGAAAAAATACGTCCTATTATCTATTATAATTTGCATTAATGCCTCGCTTTCAATTGCGCAAAAAATATCAAGAGAAGAAAAGATAAAGGCCGTTGAAATGCTCTCCGATTTCTTCGGGAGACCTACACCCAGCAAAACGCCTGTACCTGATGTAATTTCAGAAAAAGGTTTGCCTGCCAATCTCAATACAGCCGATTTTGACAAAAAACTTGCCTTGTTTACCAATAGCTTTTATTTCCAGCAATCAAGTTTCAGAGATAACGAAGCGCGTATTGAGGCAGATGTATTTCATTTACCGAATATGGATTTGGTGAACGGACAGTTTCTCTGGAATAAAGCCACTACTAAAGAAGGTGGCACGCTGGAAATTGTACCCAGACCTGACCAAAACAGGATGTCTTCAATGGATTTTTTCAATGAAGTGGTTACTTATAAACCTCAAAACGGAAAAACGCTAAACACCATCGAAGGTACTTTTTCTTTTACTTATCCCACAGAGTTTAAACAGATAACCTTGACCAAAGCAGATATTGGTAAAGAAAAAGATCTTGATGGAGAAATGGTGAAGCTGCTATCAATAGAGAATGATATTGCAGTTTTTGAGATTAAACGTAAAACAGAAGATAGCCGACTGAATTATTATGCCTTAAATGCCAAAGGTGAACCACTTCAGTTAGAAGTAATACGCTCTGAAGTGCCCAAGTCTATTTATAGTATTTTAGATAAAGATGGCAAAATACCTGAAGCTAGGAAGAAAGAATTGGTTGATAAATTTGATGATTTACGCAAAGAACCTATCATCAGCTATGTAAAAGCATTGGGTACAATTGCGCAACTGGTAATTGTACAACCCAAAGGCACAAGCAGCAAAAAGATTCCGATTGTGGTACACAGGACACCAGATTTCCAACACGGTGAAACGACTTTATCCCATGAGCGATATGAAAATCTACCTACTATTAAATATGATAAAATAGCAGAAGCAGATTTAGCGAATCTGACTATCAAAGCCGATAGAACTAATGATGGTTTGAATAACCACAAAATTATTTTATCTATGCCTAATAGCTTCAATTCAGCTTTTGCCAAAGTAGAGTTTAAAGATGTGGTGGCAACAGATGCAGGAAAAAATTCTCCTTATACACCACAAGGCGCTTTCTATGACAACAAACCCAAAACCTTTAGTTTCAGACTTGACCCTCCGGGCGGCGACCAGCCTATCGATGCGGATTTAATTAAAGGTAAAGTTGAGATAACCTATCCTGTTGAAATCACCACAGAGATTTTGCCTGTCAATGCCCCTTCTGATAAATTCGAAATGAAAAATCCACTTACAGTCACGTATTTCACCAACGATGATGATTTAGATAATTCAGGTGAATTTAAACCGAAACGAGCCTATGCCGCCAATGGCATGCAATTGAAAAGAGTAGAAGGATTCTATACCGGAGGCTCAAAAGATGGCAAAAACTATATGGAATACGTTTATTGGGGCAAACCTGCCACCATTCAGATTGATAAGGCTACTAAATGGGTTACGAAAGAGATTCCTTTTTCTTTGAAGCCAGCGCCTAAGAGGCCTAAGGAGTTTTGAGGGTAAATGAATATCTCATAAACCCATGTAACGGTGAATGAATTCACCGCCTAATACAACAAAGGTCTTGTATACATAGCCGGACTTAAGTCCGGCGTACATATATAAAAATGTTCCTTTGTTATTTTAGACGCCGACCGCGACGGCGGACCGTTTTATTCGGTGAATGTAGATACATGCTTTAATTAATTCCCACTCACACTAAACATTCAATAATATTGTTATTACCTTTGTATTCTTCTCCTTGTACTATCGAAATCATTTAGAAAAGACTTGACAAAAATATATCGCCGCGATATATTTATATTTGCATTACATTTAAAGAAAGGGATTCCGTGCAGAACCAGAACAATTACTTAGATAAACTTAACCCACCCCAACGCGAAGCTGTAACTCACCCCGAAGGTCCGTTGATGATTATTGCAGGTGCAGGTTCGGGCAAAACCCGTGTATTAACCTATCGGATTGCCTGGCTTATCGAGCAGGGCGTCGACCCATTTAATATCCTGTCTTTGACTTTTACCAATAAGGCTGCTGGTGAGATGCGCCATCGTATCGAGCAGATTATTGGCGCTGATGCCAAAAATCTGTGGATGGGTACTTTCCACTCCATTTTTGCCAAAATCCTGCGTTTTGAAGGAAAAAGACTAGGCTATACTTCTGATTTTACTATTTACGATACCGATGATTCAAAGTCTTTAATACGTAGTATTATTAAAGAACTAGGACTGGATGATAAAACCTATCGCCCGAACTATGTATTGAATCGTATTTCTAATGCCAAGAATGCCTTAGTATCCTGGGAGGCTTATGTCAATAATCCGATTTATATGGAAGATGACAAAGCGGCCCGTATGCCGGAAATCGGACGATTGTATAAGACTTATCAGATGCGTTGTTTCCAGGCCAATGCCATGGATTTCGACGATTTATTGTTCAATACCAATATTCTCTTCCGCGACCATATGGATATATTGAACAAATATCAACATAAATTCAAGCATGTGCTGGTAGATGAGTTTCAGGATACTAACGTTTCGCAGTATCTCATTACCAAGAAACTCTCATCGGTACATCAGAATATCTGTGTAGTAGGCGATGATGCGCAGAGTATCTATGCTTTCCGTGGGGCAAATATCCAGAATATCCTGAATTTTAAGAGTGATTATCCCGAACTACATGTAGTTAAACTGGAGCAGAACTATCGTTCTACCAAAACGATTGTCAATGCCGCCAATTCGGTCATTGCCCGTAATAAAGAGCAGTTAGAGAAGAATGTCTTTACAGATAATGACGAAGGGCAAAAGATTGAGGTAATCAAGGCGGCATCCGATAACGAAGAAGCACGTTTGATAGCTACCAGTATCTTTGAAGCGAAAAATAACGAGGGACTTAAAAACAGTGAATTTTCGATTCTTTATCGTACCAATGCCCAATCCAGAGCATTTGAGGAGGCTTTAAGGAAAATCAATATCAAGTACCGTATCGTTGGAGGTTTATCTTTCTACCAACGGAAAGAGATTAAGGACTTATTAGCTTATCTGCGCTTTACGGTTAATCAGAATGATGAAGAAGCTTTTAAGCGGATTATCAACCTGCCCAAAAGAGGCATCGGAGATACAACAGTTGCCAAAATCGTAGTAACAGCCGCTGAAAACAACCGCTCGGTGTGGGAGGTAGTAAGTAATATTAGCCAGTTTGTAGCCGGGCGTGCCGGACAAGCGATTGATGATTTTGCAACCTTGATTAAGAGTTTCAAAATCATGATTGATGAGGGCAAAGATGCGCACACCGTTGCCGCATACATTGCCAAAACCTCGGGTATTCTTCGCGAATTGTATGAAGATAAAACCGTAGAGGGACTATCACGATACGAAAACGTACAAGAGTTACTCAACTCAGTAAAGCAATTCGTTGACAATCCTGAAAATGAAGAAAAAACCTTAAGTGCCTTTTTGCAGACCGTTACCCTCATGACCTCGGCCGACCAGGAAGATGAAGATGGCGACCATGAGCGTGTAACTTTAATGACCATTCACGGTGCAAAAGGATTGGAGTTTAAATACGTGTACATTGTCGGTATGGAAGAAAACCTCTTCCCATCACAGATGATGTTGCAAAACCGTACCGATCTGGAAGAAGAGCGCCGGTTATTCTATGTAGCAATCACGAGAGCAGAAAAGAAACTGACTTTAAGTTATGCTGAAACACGTTATAACTATGGTCGGTTAAACTACTGTGAACCAAGTCGTTTCTTAGAAGAAATCGATAAGAACTTTTTGCAGATGTCGAAAAGCCGCTCGGTTTCTTTTGACGATTCCCCAACCCGAAACGACCGTCCGACTTCTACCCTATCATTTGCCAAGAAAGAGAGCATTATCTCTAACCTGAAACCTGTGCAAAAGGCGGTGCCTGCTCCGCAGCATACGCCAACAGGCGATTTCGTGGCGAGTGATACCAGTAGCCTGAAAGAGGGAGATAAAGTAGAACACCCGAAATTCGGCTTTGGTATGGTAAAGAGAATGGATGTGAATGGGACTGACAGAAAAGCAACGATTGTATTTGATGGACAAGGCGAAAAGACTTTGTTATTGAGCTTTGCTAAGTTGAGGATATTGTAGGAGTTTCTCCATAAAACCAGAAAGTCTGTTCAAATGAACAGACTTTCTGGTTTTATAAGAATCTAGCTCTCAATTCAGGTGTTGGAAGCCTACAGGCATCCATCTTACCCATAAACCGATAGCGGTTTTTAGCTACTATATCATAAACAAAATCACGGATAAACTTCGGGACTATTTTAAACCCATATAAAAGTTTCCACAGTCCATTCATATGGCGGGCTATTTCTAGTGCCGCGTCAGATTTCTGATAGAGTTTACCGTCTTTCTCCAGTATCACACTATCAAATTCGGTTATAGAAGTTATGTGGTGCTTTTCTAGAATTTCTCTTCCGGGTTCTGATTGCAAGGCGGCAAATTTAAACAGACCTTTCTTGTCTCTGTCAATCAGAAAATTGATGGAGGCATTACAGAAATTACAAACACCATCAAACAGAATTACCATGTTTTTATGGATTTTGCATCGAAACCGCTGGTTTGCTTTCTTCTGCTTCCAGATTATTATTGTTGTATTTCGATGGACATTTTAATAAAATTTGTTCGGCACGGAAAACCTTGTTCTGAATATCCATGCTACCCACTACCACCACTTTCTCCGATTTATCCAGATCCTGTGGTTTTGGTTGGTTATAAATTACTCTTTCTTCACGATTCAGTGAGTCAATCATCGTAAATTGAAAACTATTCGGGTCAGCCACAGGGTCATATATCATACCGACAACATTTCCCTGCGCATCTTTCTTTAAACTACCAACTACGTGGATAGACTTATTGTTTCCATCTTTTGCTAATTCTTCAGCTTCGCTGAACCCAACATAAGTACTGGCGTCTCCCACCGTAGAGATAATAATTCCAACAGCTACCGCAATTACTGCCAATGCGATAATATGTGATTTTTTCATAAACCTTTTTCTATTTTACTAATCTTTCTATCTAACAAAACTAAATACCCAATAATTCCCGCAAAAACTACAGCAATTACTGCTACAACTACCCAAATCTTCCCGTCTTGACGCATTTTATCAGCCATTTCTACTTCCTGTTGGGCAAATAGATTGGTTGTGAAAAGGAGTGTCAAGGTTAAAAGTGCTAATATTTTTTTCATGTATATCAATATATTTAATCAAAAATTACTCGTTAAAACTAAAACTGCTCAGCTTTCAATCTTTTAATAACTCTCAGTCTGATTCTTAAACTAGTTATCCAGACACCTAAAAGTGTCCAGCCGATGATAGCCGGGTAGAATACCATTCTTACGCGGTTATCCATATCATATTTACCAAAGGCAGGGTTACCACCATTACCTGGATGCAATGAGTCTGTCAGACGTGGTAATATCCATACCAAAGGCATAAAGGCCGCAAAAGCGATAATATTATAAACGGCTGATAAACGACCTCTTTTCTGTTCGTCTTCAAATGAGCTTCTCAGAATGAAATAAGCCGCGTATATTAACAAACCTACTTCAACGGCAATCAGTTTCGGGTCTTTTGGTAGTGGGTCGCCCCAGGTATAATTACCCCAAACAGCTCCGGTTGCAAAGCCTAAAACGCCGTACAGCATGGCTGTATTGGCAAATTCAGCTGAATATTCATCGTGCGCTATATTTCCACCTCTCAGGTATTTGATCGCAAACCATGCAGAAGCTACCATCAGGGTCATCATACCAAACCACAAAGGCACATGAAAATAGACATTACGCAGTGTTTCGTTCAGGATAGGCTGGCGAGGAATGGCGCCGATTAGCCCTTGTATAATCGTGTAGAACAAAATCACTACACAAAGAATTTTCCACCAAGATTGTTTCATAAGTCAATCGTGAATTAGCGAATGGTGAATTAGCGGCCGCCACACAGCGAATAAATAAGCTAATTCATATCAGACACTTATTATAATAAAAACAGTTTTTTCAAATTCGTTAGCTTCTCCATAAATACGGAAAAAGCAAATAGCTGATACTTACAACTATGGCATCAATAGCCAGTAAGATTCCGATTTCGTCATAGCTTGTCTCCCACCCCAGACCGTCCATCGCACTTTTCGATAGCTTGATAATCATCATCAACATCGGTAGAATAACCGGGAAACTCAGAATAGCCATGAGTGTTGAAGTATTCTCGGCTTTTGAGGCTATTCCAGCTACCATTGTCAGGGAAGTAGAAAAACCTATAGACCCTAACAGGATACTTACCAGATACATCGGCAGGTTACCGACCGGATTCCCTAGCATAACCACATAAATCAAAAAACCCAATAACGACAATACTAACATCAACAAGGTATTATATATTATCTTAGATATAATAATTCCTTGCGGACTGGCTATCGTATAGTAATAGAGTTGTCTGCCTGCGCCCTCTTGTGTAAAACTTTTGGTGATGGAATTAACAGCGGTAAACAATAAAATAATCCAGAAGAGGGTATTCCAGGTAATAGGCTCAATATTGTTAACTTTTAGCGTAAAACTAAGATAGCACACAAAAACCGTACTGACAATATATAGAAGCATCCCGTTAAGCGCATATTTCTGACGCCATTCTAAACGGATTTCTTTTTCTATAAGTGCTTTGATTTCTTGCATGTACTGAACCACGATTGCCTTGTCGTACCTATCGTGGGGCAAAGGTACTATGCAAACGATTAGGATTTTATGATTTTAATTCTTTTTTTAAAGTTTTTGCTTAAGAATTTTTATATCCAATAGCTTACTTTCAAAGTAAAACAGTAAAAAACTAATTATAGCTACAAAGTACACTATAGACATGATGCTATACAATTGGTTTATCAACTGATTGAGTAAATTATGGTATCCCCTGTATTTTACGTTAAATGAATTGCGGCCCTTTATGACAGTATTGTTAAAAATCATTTTTATTTCCGAACAAAAACTAGTAAACTTGCGTTTTATTTAAAATTATTCTAAATAAGGAAATGGTAAAATTTCCCGAAAAAACTGTTGCAGACCTAAACATCGGAGAGAAAGGGATTATTAATACTTTCAAAGACCCAGCTATGTCGTTGAAATTATTAGAGATGGGTTGTTTGCCCGGAACTGAAGTAACATTAGATTTCATTGCTCCATTAGGTTGCCCCGTAGGTATAAGAGTGGCGGGATATCATCTTTCTCTAAGAAAACGTGAGGCGGCAACTATCGTATTAAAACCCAATCAGGCATAAGACAACCAATGGCTTGATTATTAAAATTCTGGATTTAATGTGAAAGAGAAAAAAGTTATAGCCCTGCTGGGTAATCCTAATGCAGGTAAGTCTTCTTTATTTAATCAACTGACGGGACTCCGACAAAAAATCGGGAACTTCCCCGGTGTTACGGTTGATAAAAAAATAGGCTTCTGCCGTTTAGATGCCAAAACTGATATTGAAATTCTTGACTTACCCGGTACTTATAGTATTTACCCTAATTCGTTGGACGAACAGGTTGTATTAGAAGTATTGGCGAATCCTCAACACCCTGAATATCCTGATGTAGCCGTAGTAGTAGCCGATGCCTCAAACCTGAAACGCAATATGCTATTGTTTGAGCAGGTAAGCGATTTAGGAATCCCAACGATTCTCGCCCTGAATATGCTGGATGTAGCGGAGGAAATGGGCATTTCCATTAATTCGGGTAAACTTTCAAAAATACTGGGTGTGCCGGTAGTAGAGTTAAACGCCCGTCAGGGTATTGGGATCGATGGTTTGAAATATACGATTCTGAACCAACTTGAATCGAAAAAGACACACGTTAATCCGCCTATTCTTGATGAAAAATCGGAAGTTATAGCCTCTGAGGTTCGCAAGAAATATAATATTTCCAATAAATACCTGGCCATGCAATATGCGGCTCAGTCGCCTAAGATGATGTTTCTAGGTGATGATGCCCAGAAGGACCTACAGGCGTTGGTGGAGAAATACAACTTCAATGCTGATGCTTTTCAATCAGCCGAAACTATAGACCGTTATCATGACATTAGTGGCACACTGACTCAAGTAATCCATGAAACAGGTGAACAGAAAGAAACGATCTCAGAGAAAATCGATAAAATATTGCTCCATCGTATCTGGGGATACGCCATTTTCTTAAGCATTCTGTTCCTGATTTTTCAATCCGTTTTCTCACTGGCTGAATATCCGATGGATTTGATTGATGGAAGTGTAGCTGGGTTGAATGATTGGCTGAAATCGGTGTTACCTGACAGTGTTTTAGTAAGTCTATTAACCGATGGATTAATTGCCGGCGTGGGCGGTGTGGTTATCTTTATTCCACAGATTGCCTTTTTATTTGCTTTTATATCGATTCTGGAAGAGTCGGGCTACATGGCGCGGGTGGTAGTTTTAATGGATAAACTCATTCGTCGTTTTGGTATGAGCGGGAAATCGGTAGTCCCATTGATTTCAAGTATGGCCTGTGCCGTACCTGCTATTATGTCGGCTCGCACGATCGGTAGCTGGAAAGACCGCCTGATTACCATTATGGTTACACCATTAATGAGTTGTTCTGCCAGATTACCTATTTATACAATTCTGATAGCCTTAGTGGTGCCGGATACCAAAGTATTAGGTATTTTCAACCTGCAAGGCATTGCTTTGATGGGCTTATATCTTTTAGGTTTCTTCTCTGCTCTGGTAGCAGGCTGGATTATGAAACTGATTCTGCAATCGAAAGAACGAAGTTACTTTATCATGGAATTGCCTACCTACAAAATGCCACGTTGGAAACAGGTAGGGTTTATGATTCTGGAAAAAGTAAAAACTTTTGTTTTTGAAGCCGGAAAAGTAATTGTGGCTATTTCGATATTATTGTGGGTACTGGCTTCTTATGGCCCGGGCAGTGAAATGGAGCAGGCCGAGAAACAGGTGATTGCTGCCAATCCAACCCAGACGCAAGAAGAATTGGCTTCAAAAATAGCCTCTGTGAGATTGGAAAGTTCTTATGCAGGACATTTCGGTAAATTCATTGAGCCTGCTATTGCACCCTTAGGCTACGACTGGAAAATCGGTATTGCCTTGATTACTTCTTTTGCCGCCCGTGAGGTATTTGTAGGAACGGTTTCAACCATTTATAGCATTGGAGCTGACCCGGAAGACGAGTCGACCATTAAAGAAAGACTACGCAATGAGGTGAATGCCAATACGGGTCAAAAGACTTTTTCGATAGCTACTTCGTTTTCATTACTGATATTTTATGTATTTGCCATGATGTGTATGAGTACCATTGCCACGGTTTATCGTGAAACCAAAGGCTGGAAATGGCCGCTTATTCAGTTGGGTTATATGTCGGTGCTGGCTTATGTGGCGGCATTGGTAGTTTATCAGGTTTTGAAATAAAACTTTTTCTCAAACATTTGCGTTTGCTTCTCACATGACTTCCTGAAACCAGTTCGGGAGGTTTCATATTTTTCCATAATTTTGCATTTTAATAGAGTTGTGCCACAATGTACACCAGGGGCATAGGACACCTAGTCGATGTGACCGAATAGTAATAATTGTGAAACAGTGCTACATAGTGTACATTGTGGCAAAAATATATTTAGTCTAATCCCATTTATTTTCATCATTTATGATTGGCGTAACAGCAGATAACAAATTAAAAAGACTGATTGTAGTAGGCGATAAAGTGTTGGTAAAACCAAATAATCCTTCTGACAAAACCAATTCGGGTTTATACCTTCCCCCTACCGTAACCGAAAAAGAAGAAGTGCAAACAGGCTACATCATTAAGGTTGGGCCGGGCTACCCGTTACCGCAACAAACCGAAGACGAGCCCTGGAAAGAAACCGAAGAAAAGGTAAAATATATGCCTCTACAGGCGCAAGAGGGTGATTTGGCTATTTACTTACAGCGCCATGCCATTGAGGTAATGTATGAGGGCGAAAAATATGTTATTCTACCTCAGGCGTCTATTCTGATGTTAGAACGTTTTGAAGATTTAGCTTAATTTGTCGTCGCGCGTTTAGCGGCAAAATCAGCTTCGTCCATTAACATCTGCGAGGGCATTACACCCTCTATTCGATGGAGAACTTTTCCTTCGGGAGCAATAAACAGGTAAGTGGGGTAAGCCCCTACTTTATAAAGATTTCTGACTACCTGTCCCTCGGAAGTATCTCCATCGACTTTAAAATTGACAAATTGCTTATTGAATTTCTCTACCACACGGGCATCGGCAAAAGTATGCTCGTCCATCCACTTACATGGCCCGCACCAGGTGGCATACACATCTACAAAAATAATCTGATTTTTAGCTTTGGCATCTGCCAATATCTGCTGCATACTTCTTTCCTGCCCTTTGATAAATTTCATTTGAGCGTGAGCAAAGTTTAGGTTTCCAAGTAATAATATCCAGACCAGGTGATTCTTCATATGGCTTTGTATAATTTTACAAAGCTAATGAAAATATTTACCATTTGTAGAGACGACTTTTAGGCGTCTCCATTGGTATTTCAATAGGAGTATAATTCTTTATTCTTTCAATACTTTGCCCTAAATTCGCTTTTTTAAATAGACAGACCCTTGGAGACGTATCGCAATCGCGTGGCGAACCGACGTCTCTACGAAAAAAACATTCTAATCACCGCACCACCGAAGGTAAAATATATTCCTGCATCATTCTATCAACCTGTGAATGACCATACGGGCGGTTGTAGGCTTTGGCTGTAATGACTACTGTTAACGGATAATCTTTGAAGACATAGATTTTGCTTCCGCCATTACCTGCACAATAGAATGTTTCATAATCTTTACCGTTGACAGTAAAGGTTTTGTTCCAGAATAAATAGCCATAATACTCATTAATTCTGCCCGGAATAGGTAGGTATCTGGTAAAGGATTTGTCGACCCAGTTTTGAGGAATAATCTGTTTCCCATTCCATTTGCCTTTTTGCTGGTAAAGCTGTCCATATCTGGCATAACCTAAAGCTGACAGCTTTAAACCTCCGGCTGTGTTTACTACCTTTTGTGGAGTATATTGCCATTCGTAGTTTTTAATGCCTAAAGGAGCAAAAAGTTTTTTATCCGCATACTTTTCCAGACTTTCAGGTACTGATTTGTTGAGGATATCGCCCAATAAAACCACACCTACAGTAAAATAATCCCATTGCTTACCGCTGACTTTCTTGTCGTCCATTCCTAAATCCAGCCCAAATTTTACCCAGTTATCAGTCGGATACATATTTTCCTCATTGCCCGGAGAAGCACCATCGCTATCAGAGCCATTAAAAGCCGAACTCATTCTGAGTAAGTCCTTAATTTTTATACTATCCTTTTTAGGGCTATAATTGGCATACTTCTTTAAATCATAAAATTGGTCCAGCGTCTGGTTTTCGTCTTTGATATAGCCTTCACCAATAGCAATGCCCATCATGGTAGAGGTAAACGACTTACCCACAGAACGGGTATCGTGCAAAGTGCCTCTATCAGCCTTATTAAAGTACTCTTCCAGAAGCAGTTTACCATCTTTTATCACAACAACGCTTGAAATCTCTTTCAACTTATTAATGGCAATCAGTCTGTTCATTTCCTCAATCTTTGATACGTCAATAGAAGCCTTTGAAACCTCCCAGCCTGAATTTGGTTGAATCGGCTGTACAGCTATCTGCTCCCGTGTAAGTTCGGGCGTTTTAATAATGAGTTTGATTTCTCCCTGCGCAATCAAATCTCCTACTTTTACTTCTTCTCCTAATTTGATATAAGGGCGCATTTCTAATCTGAACTGATGTGTTCCATCGGTAAGAGCATCTTCGCCACCTCTCAGCATGAATCGGTTAAACATATAAACCGCCCACCAGTCTTCTCCTTTTGAGGTAGTTATGGGTACTCTAAAGGTCGTAGTCGTATGCTTTTTCAAGCCTGCACCGTGATGCAGATTTTCTTTGTAGATAAGTTTGCCATCGACATAAAAAGAAAACTGATAATTACCTTTTGTAATGATTTCGTCGGCCAGAATATCTGGTGCTAGTTGGTGTAGATAATTGGTGATTGAATTACCCAGAAATGGTCTGATGCTCAAATCAGATACATATTTCAGCTCAAAACTGGTCAGGAAATCACTTTCTTTTAATTGGTCGATAGGAATATCGCTCGGCAGAAAGGCAATTCGCCCGACATTGGCCTTGTGTAAAGGATTAACAAAACCATCGGTTTGAACAATATCTTTGATTTGTGCGCTTGCAGTGGCAGCGTAGAAAGTAAATAAGATTAAGAGTAGCTTTTTCATTTTTCATTTTATTTTGAATTACAAAGGTACACATCTCCTAATCTCAAAAAATAGAACAGAATTAACATCAGGTGCTAATTCAAAACATTTTTACGGTATTCTAAAGCATTTATGCCGTTGATGGCCTTGAAGCAGCGACCAAAATGGCTCTGATCGGCAAAACCGCATTCAAAAGCTACATCAGCCAGTGATTTGTTTTTCTGAGAAAGTAGCGACAGTGATTTCTCCACTTTCAGCTTTCTGATATATTCACCTATATTACAATGAAAGTATTTAGAGAAATCTCTGGAAAGGTGAACCGGATGGATACCTAATTCGGCAGATAATTCATTGAGGCTCCATTGCTCGGCAAAAGTATCATGCAATAATTCTTTCAACTGCCCTACCCATGTCGGATTCTTGTAGATGGTGCTTTCATTATCTCTTTCCATCTGACTCAATAATTGTAACAATAAGGTCTGAACGCCTAAAGGAGCTGTTATATCATCCGTTTTAGATTCTATAAAAATCTTATATAATATCAACTTCAATGCAGGGTTCGAAATATTCAGACTACCCATCAGTTTATCCAAACTAAAGTCGATATCGTTAATCCATTGATGGGTTAATTCGATATGAAAGCCACGGGTAAAGCCAGGTGGTTTAATATTATAGTGAGGCTCCTGCCAGTTATGAAACAACAGACTTCCTGCATTACAATTATAGACTTCTTTCTTATTACCCTCTATCACTTTGCCTTGCAGAATAAAAGTAAAATAGGCATTTTCATGATAATGCCAGTCTACTTTATCCAGGGTATATTCAGTATCAGTCAAAGTAATGCCCTCCAATGCAATAGTGCGATTGGTTTGCCCATGAAATTGCCCTGTTTGTAAGTGTTTCATTAGTTAGATTCCACCTGCGTTTTATCATCTGGCTCAAAATCCAACGCAATGGAGTTCATGCAATAACGTTTGTGCGTAGGTGCAGGACCATCATCAAACAAGTGGCCTAAGTGACCGTTACAACGGCCGCAAAGGGCTTCTGTACGATGCATGCCATGCGAATAATCTTCCTCGTATACCACGCTGCTTTCGTCTTCCTGCTCAAAGAAGCTTGGCCAACCACACATACTGGCAAATTTGGCATCAGAACGAAATAGCTTATTGCCACAAGAAGCACAATAATAGGTACCTTTGCCTGTATAGTTCCAGTACTTTCCGGTAAACGCCCTTTCAGTTGCTTTCTGACGCATAATAGCATATACATCAGGACTTAATACTTTCTTCCATTCTGCATCACTTACATGCAAGGGCATTTTATCGATATGTGAATAATACGGATTTCCTTTTTTAATTTCTTCGGTTTGCATAGTATTTTGTTTGGATTTATTCTGACAGCTAATAAGGCCAATAGCTAAGCAGGTTAAGCTTAAAACTATTACTTTCAGGCCACGGACTTTTATCATGTTTGTTACTCGGATATTTAATTTTCTCATTTCTCCCACTCTAAAGAAACGTTGTACTTTGTCAAAATGTTTCATTAAAATTAACTGCACACAAGTTATTAGCCCCTATTTTTTCTTCACAAACTTCAATCCGTTTATTCTTCCAGAACTTAAGGTAAAACCTTCAATCTCTCCTGCACTATTTGCTTCAAAAACCATTGTAGCACTTTCCAGATTCTGATAGCTGAATTGTAGCCTATTGTATTTTTTCAATATCTCTGCTTTTTCAGGAGCATTAGTACCCACTTTAAACCATAGTGCATTCTTGTCGGCATAAAATGTATAGATAGCTTTTTGCTCAGCACTCTCATACTCGCCTACATACTTTTTAAACAAATCGGGCGTAACTGTGGCTAATCGTGTGGCTGTGGTTTTGCCCTGTTTTTGTACCACGGTTAATTGCTGCATTAATCCGCCTACCTTATTATCAAAAATTACTTTATCACCGTTACTAACATTATAACTATTTTCAGTATCCGGTGTAAGTATGAGCATTGGTTGCCCGGTTATTTGTCCGCTCAATACACCGCCTTTATATTGAATATCAATCAGTACATTCGGAGCTACTTCGTATTTACCCATAATGGCACAATAATTCTCTACTCCTGATTTTTTAACCGGCACTTCATTAACCAAACTACTTTTATCATTAAAAACATAGACATCAGCCACGCGCCTGCTGATAGTTTCAGGGTTGATTTCTCCTGAATTACCCAGCACTATAATAGAAATATGTTTACGGGGAAAGCGTAATATCTCGGCTCTATATCCTAAATAGGCTCCCGGATGTGTATGTATGGGCTCGCCCTTATATGAACCTGTCATGATACCCATCCCATAGCTTAAAAGGTTGCCGTTCTCCAGCTTGCCTCTATTTAAAAGAGAGAAACTAATAGAATTTTTATCATAAAATGTATTATCCCAGATAGCTATGTCTTTCAGATTAGTTACTGCTCCTTCATCTCCCATAGTCCTGTGCCCGTTTTTATAAGCAAAATAGCCTTTTTCATTTTTGCCGTAACTATAAGCCAATAAAGACACAGACGCAGGCTTGCTCTCTTCAATGCTGGTTTGTTTCATTCCCAGTTTCCCAAATAGCTCTTTCTCTGCATATTTACTCAATGATAGTCCGCTTACTTTATGAACAACTTCAGCGAGCAAGATATAATTAGAGTTACTATAAACACACCGTTGCCCCGGTTGGAAATTCAAACTGCTTTGCTGTTTAATTATTTCCAGAGCCTCTTTATTAGTAAATGCTGCTTCAAAACTTCTGCCTGTCAGCCACATCAGCACCATATAATCCCGTATGCCACTGGTATGATAAAGCAAATGATAGATGGTTATGGATTTTCCATAATCAGGGAAATCAGGTAGATATTTATGAATATCATCTTCGAACGATAATTGTTTTTTCTGAATTAAGGAAACAATAGCTGCAGCCGTAAACTGCTTACTCACCGAGGCTATTTCATAACTGACATCAGGTGCATTAGGTATTTTCTTCGCTATGTTAGCCATACCATAACCTTGCTGGAATACGAGATTTCCGTCTTTGATAATACCAACAGTCAAGCCTGGTTTATTTTTGCGATCATATTCTTTTAACAGCAATTCAATATCGGCAACTATTTCGCTGGTAATATTGGCCTGCGAAGCACAGGGAATTGCTGCGCTCAACAGATAAAACAGGAGCGTTATTATTGAGGAAGTAAAGTTTAACATAAAAATGAGTGGGTGTAAGACTGAATAAATTTAGAAAAAATCCCGAACCCTTAAATATTTCTTTTTATGAATGGCAAAAGCTACCAGTTTTGTAGTATAAATTGATAGATGAGATTCTTAAACCAATCTAAATCACTGTAAATCAGCTAATAAAAAAATCCCGACTCCACTATTACATGAAATCGGGACTGATTTAATAATAATCATAGGTTAACTCAAAGAATTCTTGCAGAACTCTAAACATTTTTTCACTTCTGCTACCGGAGTTGAGCCCTCTGGTACTTTGTACTCTAGCTCAATTGTAGCAGGGAAATTATATTTATTGTCCTTTATCAATTTCAAAGCCTCTCTGATTGGCGTATCTCCTTGGCCCCATACCACATTACCTTTGCCATGCGCCGGAGTCTGACGGTCTTTGATGTGCATGCTTACGATACGATCGTGTTTTAACTTAATGAAATCTAATGGATTCGGGTTACCTGCAGCCACGAAGTGACCAAAATCAAGGTTTAATGAATTGGCCGGTGATTGCGCCAAAGCTGTATCCCATAAAGTATACGTTTGTTGCTCGTGGCCATGATACCCTACTTTCACACCAACTTTTTGGGCAATAGTACCCAGTTTCAAGGTATGGTCATCGTTTGATGGATGCTCTAATGTTACTTGATTAGCGCCTAAGGCCTTAGCAGCTCTCATACCAAATTCCATTTCTGCATCGCTATTGTTTCTGCCGAACGCATTTGGCTTGAAGGCGTATATAGATACCCCTGCTTTTTTGTAGGTTTTGCCCAGCTCTTCAAATTTAGCCAGAGAAGCACCTGCTCTCCATTTTGCCACTTCGGCATTATAAGATTTCATTTGTGCTTCGGCATCTTCCAGTTTCTTTTTTTCTTCAGCGGTTAATTCCTGTTTTTCGTTTCTTTTTCTCATTAACGGGAAAACAGAACGCATATCAACGTAGCTTTTAGGTTTGCCTGCATAGATTTCGGCAGGGTCTCCCATCAATTCAATGGCACTGATACCCGACTCTAACACATATTGCAAAACAGCTTCTGCGCTTTGGTCAGGCATTTCTCTGAATGAGTAAGTAATAACGCCAATCTGAACACCATTGATAAGTGAATTAGGCCCGAAAAGGTTTTTAATGTAAGCAGGCGCTCCGAAAACCGAGTTGCTTGCCAATACCGAACCTGAAACAAGTGTTGCGGCAGTTCCTAAAAACTGACGGCGTGACACAGAGGGATTGTTTGATTTTTCCATTGGATGATTATGTTTCGCTTACTTTTTTACGATTATGAAAATACTATTTACTATCATTAATTAAGTTCAAATACTTTGAGTTGTTTCATCGTCCACGGAATATCATCTTCCGGGTTGTCTATGCCCTGGTCGAGTTTTATTCTGATGAACTTTGCCTTTCTTGGGGCCAAGGCAATAATATTATCGCCATCATTCCCTTTTTGTGTGCTCAGGCTTGGCTGCCAGTTAGTACCGTCTGATGAAGTTTCAATCGTATACATTCTTGGGTGTGTCTGTACCATCGGTCTTTGACCCGGAGGTGTATTAGGTTTGGGTACCCAGCCTTTTTTCACCTGCGCTGCAGAATTAAATTGTATTTCGCTCACTGCCGTCTCTTTAGGAAACTCTATCTGATACCACATGCCTTTTTCTTGTTTCACACCAGTCGACCAACCCTCATAAGTAAAAGCACTGGTTGGTGTTACATTACCTCCGATACGTGTAGAAGCGGTATTGCTAGCGGTGACCTTCCACCCATCACGTTGTTGTAATTCATGCGGGACTAACTTTATTAACTCATCAAATTTATACATACCTGTCTGACTCGCTGTCTTCTGGCGTATTTTGGCAACTAAGTCAGTAGAAACCAGCGAAGCATCATTCGACAAACCATTGCGGATATAAGAAATCACATCAGCTACCCATTGGTCTGGTTGTTCTTTCATGCTTGCCATCATACCCCCTGCATAGGTTTTGCCCTCAATAGCACCATCCATGCCGTGTAATACTACTCTGATAGCATATTCAGGGTGAGATTGAATACGAGCAGAACCTGCCAGTGCCGGAGCTAATAATTTACCATCTCCTGCTGGAGTACCCTGGCCGCTATTACCGTGGCATTGCGAGCATAATTCATTATAAATTACCGCCCCACGGCTAAGCATCTCTTGTTGGTCTTTGCTTAATTCTGCAGCTATACCCAATCCTCTGGTAACTCTTGGTGGTTTGATAATCTGCTCGCCAACCAGTTTTACACCTGCTGCTTTATTTTTCTCTACTGTACTATTGATACTCGCTTCGAACTCAGGCAATTTCAGGAATTTGCTACTCAACATCGCCTGAATGGTTACATCTGTGTTGGCGTCAGCCAAAGCGGCTTTGTAGTTAGCATCAAGTTCTTTTTGTCCAGCTTTATAGAGCGTTTCTGCTGCTCTTAATGCCTGAATGCGGATGCGAGGATTTGCATCGCTCAATAGTTTTTGAGCAGTTTCTGTTTTTAAAGCGTCTAAGCCCTCCAATGCCCAGATGGCATGCATTCTTGCCAATATATTCGGGCTATTCAATGCCATTTTTTCTAAGGCAGGTACTGCAGAAAGGTCTTTGCGCAATACAATGAGTTGTTGGGCAGCGTCTCTCCACCAGCCATTCGGATGTTCGAGGTGTTTTACCAAAGCTGATGTTTTTTCGTTCAACATCTTAGGTTTGGTTTTGTCGCGCTCTTTGCTGTCATGAGTGATGCGCCAGATACGACCAAGACCTACTACTTTATCTAATTGATACTGCTCGATTTTGGTACGCAGATAAGTACCTTTTTGTGTCCATTGTCCTTCCTGAATAATGCCATGATACATATCTACAATGTACATGGTACCATCAGGTGCAGTAGCCATATCAACCGGACGGAAAAGTGGATCAGACGAACGTAAGAACTCTGATTGCTGGTCTTGGTAGACATTATGCAGTGTGGTAAGCCCCTCTTTCACAACAGGGTTGATCTGACGAACAATTCGGGCTACCGGCTCACCATAGAAGTACTGACCTCTCAATGATTCCGGTAGGCGGTCTCCCCGATATACGTCATTCCCGGCTGAACCGGTCACGCGTTTTAATGATCCATCAGGTTGTCTGATTTCATCCATCCCCCCTTGCATATCTGATATTTTTACAGCAGCACCCCATGGAATATCAAAGCCTTTGGCAAATTCGTTAGGCACTTCAAAGTTTCCATAATGAATCGGAAACTGGAAATAAGAGGGTAGACCACTGGCCCCACCCTGAAACCATAGTTTACCATCGTCGTCGTGAGTTATACCCCATTGTGCGCGGTTGAAACCTGTTTTCTCACGGATTACACCCCCTGGTGTTTCTCTTACACGGAAAGCATTTACTGTACTATAAAGCCAGTTATCCATGCCCCAGTACATAAATGCCTGTTGATGCTCTACATTACCCGAGCGGCCATATTTGTTGGTAAACAATTCTTTTTTATCGGCTTTGCCATCGCCATCCGTATCGGTATATTTATAGACATTGTCAGCGTCTGACTCCATCGTTAACACACAATCTTTGCCATACGGCAATACAAAACGTGGGAAAATCAGATTATCAATGAAAGTTGTTCCTGTTTCATAAACCCCATCATTGTCTTTATCTTCCCATCTTGAAATGCGGCTGGTTGGTTCTAATTCATCTTTAGAATCAGCCGTCAGCATATAAGACCTTAGTTCCAATACATACATGCGGCCATTGCCATCAAAAGCAATCGCACCCGGTTGCTGAATAGCAGGCTCAGTCAATACAGGCTCAATATGATAACCCGGAGGAAGCATAAAGCGCTGGGCTTCTTCTGATACATATAAAGGCTTAACAGGTTGTTTAGCTTCTAAGTCAACACCTTTCCAGTCGTCGCTATTAGGATCTGCTCCGGCAGGCAATGATAGTTGCGGACCATTTGGTGAAAGTGAATTGATCACTTCTTTGACTAAGTCTTGTTGAGGAACAGGAGTCGTACTGATTGTGCTTGTACCAGTAGTTTGCGTAGGCAGACTGGTTTTACAAGAGCTTACGAAGTACAGACAAAAAGCAAAGGATAAGAAAATTTTCAGTGTTTTGGAAGGGCTTTTCTTAGATACTTTCATTTTTTTATTTGAAAAATAATATAATGAATAAAAATACTTCATTATATATCACACTTCCAAGAAAATCGACAAATTCCCTGATTAAAACGGCAAATTAGGGGTTTGGGGGAGATTGGTGGGGTTTGAATATCTGAGCTATCATCATCCTCCGCTTTCACCGACAGAAACGGTCCGCTGTCGCGGTCGGTGGCTAAGATAACAAAGGTATTTTTTTGCTTACATCGTCGGACTTAAGTTCGGCTTAAATATATAAACATCCGCTGTTATCTTAGAAGGCGAATTTATTGGCTGTCCTTTGGTATATGAATCACAGAAATAACCATTTCACCTTTTCTTCATCTCCTTCAAAGCCAATTTCAATTCCTTAGTCTCAATACCCTGTTTTTTAGCTAATTTAATAGCCCCTTTTTCAGCCTTAATAGCTTCTTTTCTTCTTCCTAATTTCGAAAGGAGATTAGCATAAGTATCCAGATTAACAGGAGATTTAAATAATTCTATTGAACGTTCCGACCATTTCAAGGCGGTTTCTAATTCGTCTTTACTTTCAATTAACTGAAAATAGCCCCAGGCGTATTCATTCAGATGAAAAGAGGTCAGTTTTTGGGCCGAGGTCTTGATATCTTCCAAGGCTGAAAGATATTCCATCGTATTTTCTTTGATGCCTTTGGCTTTAGCCGCTTGTATAAATCTTTCCGTTTTTAGTTGAGATTCCGCTGCCAGTTGCTCGTTAGTTTTTTCCAGCAGTTTGGCTCCCTCTTTCGATGCTATCATTCTGAAATTATTGGCATCACGGGTGATTTTGGCAAAATCCAGTCTGAACTGCCTCTCTTCGGCCTCAAAACCTGCTTCACTATAGGCCGTCTGCCTTACTGCACTGATTAGTCTTTCAAATAATACATTATCCTTGGTTTCAATAGCTTTTTTAAATGTACCCCGCTTGGCTTTTGAAATGCCCTCTAACACAAATTTTTGCTGTTCAGGCGTCATATTCATAAAGCGGTCGAGCGAATTTCGTAGAATATCAAATGCTTTCGAGTCAATAGAACCAATATTTTCTGATATAATCATCAATACTTTTTCAGTCTTTTGCGCTGATTCGGGAATAGCTTTCAGGTATTCTTCTAAAATCCCGTCGTTTTGTTCGCCATTCAGTTTTTTTCTTTCCAGAAATTCGTATAAAAACTTAGCATCTCTTCGTCCTGACTTGAAATCTTCTTCTAATGCGGCAGTAGATTTATAATGGTTTCCTGCCTGCAAGGCTTTATCTGCTTCTGATAGAAACTTTTTGGCAGGCATAGAGCCTATGCTCTTATATACCAGTTCACCTTCCTGATTTACAAAGAGATAGGTTGGGAAGCCTGTAATTGCATATTTTTTTTTCAGGTCAATGCCCTCACCTTGCTCGGCATCTATTTTATAGTTGATAAAAGACGTATTAAATTTTTCACCGACTTCGGTATTGGTAAATACATTTTTATCCATGACTTTGCATGGCCCGCACCAGGTAGTATAAATATCTACGAATATCAGTTTATTCTGAGTTCTGGCTTCAGTGAGTATCTGTGCCCATGTACCCTCGGTAAATCTGATGCCCTTTGTCTCTTTGGCATGAACTGCGGTAGTGAACAAAAACAGGAAGTAGAATATTCTTTTCATGGATGAAGAGAGTTTTGGCACATTTCTAACAAATTTATAGCAATAAATCATCAACTTAAAAAATCTGCTTTTTTTTGAGCGGTTTTCCTCCCAAATTTGTTGTACAAATAAAGGGTTTAATAAATACATTATATCTTCGCTTTTTGTTTGAGATATAGTTAAGTGATATGACAACAACAAACTTCAAGACAAACACCTATCGACAAACACTCTGGAATGCAGCGATTGAATCAGGTTTCCCAACGGTCATGTGGCGTTTGCCTAAACAAAACGAAAAACATTTCTTAACTTCTTTCCTTAAAAATCCCGAACAGCTTAAGATTGAATTTGAAGATTTAGGCCCTGGTTTTGCATTTTCTCCTTTTATTAATCCTGACGGGAACGATACCTACTTTCTGAAAGCAGATTTACACTATATTTTTTCTGATGTTCTGAGTGAAAACGAAACATTTGAGGAAGTAATTGCACCCTCGTCTATTGACCCCAATTTTATTGAGTTGCTGAATGCTAAGGCAAAGACAAAACCATTTTTTCATACACAAAAAGGAGATATTGAGAGTGCCACTGCCAAAGAAGATTTTATTGAGGAAGTAGAGACCGCTATCAAGGACATTGAGGATGGAAAATTCAAGAAAGTAGTACTATCAAGAACCAAAACTATTGCCATACCTAACGATTTCGAGATAGTTGGCGTCTTCGATAAATTATGCAGAGCTTATCCTAATGCTTTTGTGTCGGCAGTATCGATTCCGGAATTAGGAATGGTCTGGATGGGGGCTTCTCCTGAAACATTGGTGAGTCAGGATGCGCAGGGGTTATTCCGTACGATGGCGTTGGCAGGCACGCAATCTGCTTTTGATGCAGAAGGGAATCTTATCAAACCATCAGAGGCATTATGGCGACAAAAAGAGATTGAAGAACATGCGTTGGTGAGCCGATATATTGTGAGTTGTCTGAAAAAAATACGGGTACGTGAATTTGAAGAAGAGGGGCCGAAAACCGTAATAGCAGGTAATCTGATGCATCTGCGTATGGATTTTATCGTAGATACGGTTGAAATCAATTTTCCTGAAATGGCTACGGTGATGCTGGATTTATTGCACCCTACCTCAGCCGTTTGCGGAATGCCTAAAGAACCTGCTAGGCAGTTTATTCTGGCCAACGAAAAATATGACCGTGAGTTTTATAGTGGTTTCCTTGGCCCTGTAAATATCCAGCAGGAATCCCATATTTTCGTCAATCTCCGCACCATGAAGTTGCAGAATGGCGTAGCCACGCTTTATGCAGGTTGTGGTATCACAGCCGATTCAAACGCAGAAAAAGAATGGATTGAAACAGAAATGAAATTACAGACGTTGGGGAAATTTTTGGTTTGATTAGTAGAGACGTATTGCAATACGTCTCCAGAGGTCTATCTTAACCAATAAATTTTAATTGAGGAGATTTTACAGCCTATAGACAGATTTTACCAATTTATAGGCCTTGAGACGTAATGCATTACGTCTCTACGAATAAAAAGCAAGGGAGCAATGAAATCTAATTTCATTGCTCCCTTTACTATTAAAATGCCGTAATTATTTCTTACCAAACAAGCGGCTCCAGAAACCTTTGGCTTTTTCTGTTACTTTCTCGGCAGCTTCTGCTGCTTCATTAGCCATTTCCTGCGCTTTTACTTTAGCTGTTTCTAATGCTTCGGCTGCATCTTCTTTAATATCTTCCAGTTTTTCTGCTGCCTGATTTTTCAGCTCGTTAATTTTCTCTTCGTTGGCGTACTTGGCTTTCAGTTCTTCAAATTTTTCTGAGGCTTCTGCTGCTACTTCCTGTACTTTTGCCTTAGCTGTTGAGGCAGCATCTTTTAAATCCTCTTTCAAATCTTCAAATTTATCAGCCGCATCAGATGCTACTTCCTGTGCTTTGTTTTTTGCTGATGAAGCGGCTCCTTTCACATCATCTTTGAAGTCTTCAAATTTATCAGCAATGCCTGAGGCTTCTTCCTCAACCTTTGCTTTGGCAGTATCAACTTTTTCCTGGGCAGTTGTTTTTACCTCTTCTACTTTCTCTTCGGCAACGGCGACTTTTTCTGCCACTTCTGTTTTCGTTTCTTCCACTTTAATAGCAGCTTCTTCTTTTAGCGCTGCTGCCTTTTCTTGCGCAATGCTTTTCACTTCTTCAACTTTCTCTTCTGCCAATGCTACTTTCTCTTCTGCTTTTGCTTTTACTTCTTCTACTTTGACAGATGCCTCTTCTTTTAATTCTGCCACTTTTTCTTTGGCGGCTTCTTTCACCTCTTCTGCTTTTTCTCCGCCAACTGCAGCTTTTTCCTTAGCTTCTTCTTTGATTTCTTCTACTTTGGCAGCAGTTTTCTCTTTGGCTTCTGTTACTGCCTCTGTAGCCTCAGCTTTGATTTCTTCAACCTTCGCTGCGGCTTCCTCTTTTGCTCCCTCTACTTTCTCCTCTGCCACGGCTTTGGCTTCTTCAACGGCTACGGTTGCTTCTTCTTTTACCTCAGCAGCTTTTTCTTTGCCTGCTTCAATGGTTTCTTCAACAGCAGCTTTCGCCTCTGCTACTGCATCAGTTGGAGTACTTGTTTCTTCTACTTTATCGGTGGTTTCGGATTTCTTGTTAGTTGCCATTTTTGTTTCAGAGTTTGAGTTAGTAAATGAGATAAAAGTGTCTGTGAAATTTTTACACAAATAAAACCAAAGCAATTGATTTTTAAGCAATTAGCCTGTTTTTTTATTATTAAAATTATATACGTAGGTGTTGTATAAACTTTACCACGGAGTGAAACTGAGTTTTGCACAGAGCTTCACCGAGTTTTTAATTAAATAATTAATCACTAATTCACTCAATCGCTCATTCACTCAATTACTTAAAACTGATAATAAAATGGGAAACAAAAGGATTAAGCATTTGTGCATTCGGGTCTTTTGATTCAAAAGATTTATCGCCCATTACCTTTTCTGCAATGCTGTTCAAAGCCTGGTTTTCGTAGTCATAGGCCAATATGATTGACAAATAACTGGTGCTATCGCTGTTCATCAGTTTACCGCCATTCCAATCTACAACCGAGCCGCCATAGTCCCAACCAAAGCCTGAAAAATTGAATGGTTTTCCGTTTATCAGCTCCAGTTCGGTTAGTTTAGTACCTACTTTTACCCCATTGGTTACATACCATTTTACCTGACTTTCTTTCCCCGGCTCTATAAAACCTACCTCTACATAGTCCGGATTTTTAAAGTTAAGTGTATCTTTCCAAACGATATGGGCTTCGTTGGGCGTGCCTTTATAAATGATTGTTCCTATGGAAAACATGCCCTCTGCTCCATAAATGGTGTCATGTGCACTTACATTTGCTTCGCCTAGTTTATCTATCAATTCCTGTTCGCTACTTCTACTCGTGATAATGCCGGCCCTTTCACCTGGAATACATTCCCAATCATTTACCACAGCCGCGCCACTATCAGCCAAAGCAGTTGAGTCTGCCTTTTGTTCGTTGGTATTTGAAGTACAGGCATTCAGTAATACAACCAATAAACTTTCCAATAATAACACTCTCATTTTTAAAATTGTTTAAGGTAACTGATTTTAGCAATCACATGGTCTTCCATCTGTTTTGGTTTTTGTAGCAGATTGTCAAATTCTCTATGGTTATACACCACATAGATATATGACAATGGCTGATACTCCCATGATAAACGAATATTATAATTCTGCGAAAGGTTCTCAGCGTTTTTCTGATAGAACCCTATCAACTGTACGCGTGGGTTTAAAGCAAAACGCCCTTCTATACTATATAGGTCTACTTTGGTAGTAGCATTCTCTACACCAACTTCTTTAAAATGATTCCGGTTATATCTTGCCAGAATTGAAATATGCGGAATCGGTGCTATTTGTAAACGAATATCATGCGAGTTCAATCGGCCGTCAAAATAAGTCCCCCATTCAAACGAAGTATTCAGACTAAGGGCTGCCGCCGGATTGGTACTGGCATAAATCTGGTGTCTTACATAGTTGTAATCACCTGTGCCAATAGTTACACCCAAAGGTATAAAAGCCTCTGTCAGCCTTTGAAAAGTAGGATTAATGAGATAACCAAAGAAGCCCCCACGCTGGAAATTCAACCAGATAGGGTTAATATTTAACTGTCTTTCAATCAGTTTTCCGGTAGATGCCTGATGATAAAACTCTGTCATAATACCGGGCTCAAAGGCACGGATAAACTTCTTGAACGGAATCCATTTCCCCCGGTTGAAGAAGAATACACCAGGTGTTGTCCCGATGACATCGCTTCTGGAAACAAAACCCATTTCAGGGTTAAAATCTTTCGTAACTATGGACTGTGTCCACCAGAATTTAAATTGATTGGTCGAATAATAATACTGCGCAAACCCTGAAAATCCCTGTTTACCACCATTAGTTGAGGTAGAATATACGGCCATCGTATTCAATGAGTGTGACTCACTCAGGCGGAAGAAGCCGTCTATAGTACCTGTCATATTACTTCCATCCGGACGGTTTTTCACCGTTACCAGGCCACCTATACGGCTTTGCTTACCAAAGTTTTCAGAATATCGTCCAACAAAGAAATTAGTGCCCGGACTATCCCCTACTTCACGCTGACGCATGGCAATTGCTCCATAGTTTCTTTTTAATGAACGATACACAAATCTGGCACCCACATCAATCGGAATCGGATTACCATTATCATCTAAACCTATTCTTCGACTGAAAAAGGGTTGCACACGCATGTTTCCACCAGAAAGGTCTTCGTTTGGACCCACGCCTACACCAAATAGCGAAGCATTCTCTAAGAAAAACTGTCTTCTTTCAGGGAAAAACACCGAGAAACGGGTAACATTATTTACCTGACGGTCGGCATCTGCCTGTGCAAAATCCGTATTGGCTGTTACATCTAAAATCGCATTCGGATTAATGGCCCATTTGATTTCTCCTCCAACCTTATACGTATTCTCGTTGGGTTTATTATCAAAATTCTTGTAACGGTCGAGTGAGGTCAGGAAATACGGCTGGATACGTAAGTTGGTCGATGGCGGTGGAGGTTGCAGGTTGCTTAATACCCCTGCGTAATCCATACGGGTATTGGTAAACGAACGGGGAAAAGGCGAAAAAGCCGTTTGCTCGTTTGTCAGGCGCCTGTTACGGAATACATTGAAACCCCAGTTCTGTGTCAGGGAATCTGTTTTCGGATAGCGCAGCGTTTTCCAGGGTACAGCCATTTCAGCTACCCAACCTGAATCTGTGCGGGAGGTGCGCACGCGCCAGAGTCCATCCCAGTCAATATCATAATAAATATCATCGAACGACAGAAAGTCTCTTTGTACGCCATACGGATTGGTCACCAGTGCCATAGCGTTACGCTTATCATTGAAACCGTCAAACGAGAGTGCCACTAAATCGTGCTGTCTGAAACTGAAATCACGTTTGAAATCGGTGGCACGAATGGCTTTTTTACCCAGCGAGTCTCGAGCAAAAATACCTACATACAAGTAGTTTTTGTTGTAGAGAACCCTCACTTCTGTTCTATGACTGGGTTGTTTCCCTTGGTAAGGCTCAATTTGTGTGAAATCAGATGTGGGTTTCGCCAACTTCCATTCAGGATCATTCATTACGCCGTCAATGCGTAACGTTGTACTGATTTGTATGGCTTCAATCTTTTTTTTAATCGAGTCGGGCTTGAAAATTTCAGCGTCTTGCGCAAAAGAAAAAGAAGTAATAAAAAATAATAAATTAGGTAGTTTTTTAATCATACGATATGTAGCTTTTCACTTCTACAAAAATAGCAAAAAGTAGCGTTTTATACTATTTTGAGCTATAAATTGAGAAATAAATCTGTGATTAGACTAGCTTTACAGTAAAAATCGCTTTGGTGCAAAATCTTATTTATTTTTTAGAGAATCCCGGCCTATTCCTTAGCTTTGCTTTCAGACTTCAGGTCTTAACTTAATCAATTTGCCTTACCATTACTATTTCAACTCTATGATGTCGCAAAAATTCCGTTTACTCGTTTTTTCTTTTCTTAGTCTTTCTTACTTTTATGCTCAGGCTTCAACTGTTGATAGCCTTGATGTACCCAGTGCAGTCATGAATAAAGCCTATAAAGCTGCCGTAGTACTTCCAGCTTCTTATGCCAATAACAAAGCTTCTTATCCGGTTTTATATCTATTACACGGTGGTTCAGGTCATTTTAATGATTGGCTCAATAAAACACCGGATAAAATGCTGGTTAAAAATCTGGCTGATCAGTTTAATATCATCATCGTGATGCCGGAAGGTGAAACTTTTGGCTGGTATCTGGATAGCCCCGCTGACCCAACCAATAAGTTTGAAACTTATATCACGAAAGAGGTAATCCAGAAAATAGATAATACTTATCGGACTGTTAAAAGTAACAAAGGAAGAGTGATTACCGGCCTTTCAATGGGTGGACACGGCGCTATGTATCTTTCAACCAGACATCCTGATTTGTTTTGTGCAGCAGGTACGATGAGTGGGGCAATGGATATGAATTATACCAGATTCAGAATAAATGAAGATTTTGCCAAATCATTAAAAGACCGTTTCCAGAAATTATTAGGAACATCAGATACTTCTAATGATGTATATATCAAAAACTCTATCATCAATATGGTAGACGCCATTAAAAAGAATGGTATGCCTGTAATTATTGATTGCGGCGTAGATGATTTTCTAATTGAAGCTAACCGTGAATTACACCACCGATTGGTATTTAACAATGTACCTCATGATTATACCGAAAGACCGGGCGCCCATACCTGGGAATATTGGGAAAATTCTTTGCCTTATCACCTGTTGTTTTTCAGCAAGGTTCTGAAAGCGAATGGGGTTGCTGTGGACAAATGATTTTTTGTAGGGGTTCAAAATTTTGAACCCAGAATGGAATTCACCTACACTGCATACTAATATTAAGGAATTTTATTCGACACCGGAATGTTTGTTTACTAAGCATTTTTATAATTTTGCACCACTATCAAAAAAAGGAAGGTATTATGCTTGTCAATATTTTTAAGTCGAAAATTCATAGAGTGAAAGTTACTCAGGCAGAGTTGAATTATGTGGGAAGTATTACGATTGATGAAGATTTGCTCGATGCCGCGGGTATTATGGAAAACGAAAGAGTACAGGTAGTGAATAATAATAATGGTGAGCGTCTGGAGACATACGCCATCAAAGGCAAGCGAGGTTCGGGAATTATCTGCCTGAATGGTGCAGCAGCCCGCAAGGCAGAGGTCGGTGATATTGTGATTATCATTTCGTATGCATGGATGACCCAGGAAGAAGCCAAAACGCATAAACCCCTTGTCGTATTTCCGGATGAGAATAACCGTGTAGTGAAATGATAAAAAAAGTTTTGCAATACACTATTTCTCTGGCAGTAGCCGGAGGCTTATTATGGTTTGTTTTTAAAGATATAGACTTAAACGCCCTTTGGGAAAAAATAAAACAGGCTGATTATAAATGGGTGGCGTTGTCAGGCGTTTTAGCTTTAGTTGCCCATTGGAGCCGGGCCTATCGCTGGGCATATATGTTACAGCCTTTGGGCTATAATCCATCAGTTTTCCGAACTACTCTGGCCGTTTTAGTCGGTTATCTCGCCAATCTGGTTTTTCCGAGAGCAGGTGAATTTGCCCGTTGCGGAACACTCAAAAATCTGGAAGATATTCCTTTTGAAAAATCGTTTGGAGCAGTAGTAGCTGAAAGGATAGCCGATGTAATGGTCTTGTTAATCTTGATTTTACTGAATCTTTTATTGGAATTTGACCGACTAAGTACGTTCTTTTTCAACTTCTTCGGCGATAAATTTAAGAATCCGATTCTTTTGTTTGGCTTGGGAGCAGCATTCATCATTCTAGCCTTTATGGCTTATCTGACTTTTAAACGTAATAAAGATAAAATTTCGCAATTGCCGCTTTATCAGAAAGTCAGTAAGGTTATTAAAGGACTGGCGGATGGTTTTTTAAGTGTACGCAATCTGAAGAACCCGATGATATTTGTATTTCATACCATATTCATCTGGGTGCTTTATTACATTACAACTTATGTTCTTTGTTTTGCCTTGCCCGAAACTGCTAATCTTTCACCTTTAGCAGCCCTGACCATTTTTGTGATGGGTTCTATCGGAATGGCAGCACCAACGCAGGGAGGTATCGGTAGTTATCATTTTCTGGTGGGTAGTATTGTAGTATTATATGGTTTATCTGAACAGGATGGTATTACCTTAGCCACATTCCTGCATGCCATGCAAGGCCTATTTTTTGTGGTGGTTTTTGGGATTGTAGCGTTTTTGTTGACGTTGGTTTTACCTAAGAAAAAGGTGGAAAGCGTATAAATAAAGAAAGTATTACTGCATTGGACGTTTGGAAGACAAGTGGCTTCGGCTCCGCTCAGCCACCGAAAGATAGTTTTCGTCTAAAATAATTTAAAGAGAAAAAAAGGAAGCCTAGCCCGGTGCCTGAGCGTAATCGAAGGCCGTGGGTAAGGAAAATGACCTTACAAAATAACAAATGACCGAATCAAAAATATTAAATAAAGAACAAGCCACAGAACAAGTAAAACAATGGCAATCTGAAGGAAAGAAAATCGTTTTTACTAATGGATGCTTTGACATTGTGCATTTAGGGCATATAGATTACTTAGAGAAAGCCAGAAACCTGGGTGATAAGCTGGTGTTAGGTTTGAATACTGATGCCTCGGTATCAAGGCTAAAAGGCCCAAGTCGACCTGTGGTAAACGAATATGCCAGAGCCAGAATGATGTCGGCGTTTGAATTTGTTGATACTGTCATTTTGTTCGATGAACCAACGCCTAAAGAACTGATTGAGACACTTTGTCCGAATATTTTGGTGAAAGGTGACGATTACAGCATCGAGAACATTGTTGGAGCAGATTTTGTTATAGCTAATGGAGGGGAGGTGAAAACGGTTGCGCTGGTAAATGGCTATTCAACAACAGCTATCATCAAAAAAATAAAGGATTTAGACTGATACCTTTTCAAAAAATCCGTTAAACTATCACAATTTAAATGAAAAAGTAAAGCTATGATGATTTTTGTAATAAGTATTGTTTTTATGTTACTTGGTCTGGCGGTTTCGTCAAGGTTAAAGCGGAAATTTGCCGAGTATTCGCAAGTGGGTTTGGCTAATGGCATGACCGGCGCAGAAATAGCCCGTAAAATGCTGAATGATAACGGGATATATGATGTAAGAATTATACAGGTAGAAGGACAATTAACAGACCATTATGATCCCATCAATAAGACTGTTAATCTGAGCTACGACGTATATAATGGTAACAGTGCGGCCTCAGCGGCTGTAGCAGCGCACGAATGTGGGCACGCGGTGCAACATAATGTGGCTTATGCGCCTCTTAAAATGCGGTCGGCTTTAGTCCCTATTGTTAATGTGGCGACTAATGCTATGAATTTCTTTTATATGTTTGGGTTTATGTTTATGGCTTATATTTTTTCAAGAAATACAGCCATGGCTCAAACAGTACTTTTAGCCCTGATAGTTGCCAACGCTATTATCGCAATTTTCTCTTTAATTACATTACCGGTGGAGTATGATGCCAGTAATCGTGCCTTAGCCTGGATGGAAAACAGAGGAATTGTGAATAATCGTGAACATGCCATGGCGAAAGATGCCTTGAAATGGGCGGCTCTTACCTATGTAGTGGCAGCGGCTGGTGCAGTAGCCAATTTATTGTACTATCTGAGCATGTTTTTAGGTAGACGCGACTAAGCCTTGTCAACAAAAAAATATTGGGAAACCATCGATCAAACGAGCTTATTAATTACTTTTGTTTGATTGATGGTTTTTCTGTTTAATATTCATTTTAATACTATTTCTATTGTGATTTCGACCTACAACTTCCCTACTAAGATACGCTTTGGCGCTGGCGCCGTAGAAGAACTGGCTGATTATCTGAAAGACAATAATCTTTCAAAACCATTAATCGTGACCGACCCTGTGGTAGCAGGTTTACCTTTTCTTAAGCGAATTGCAGATAATTTACGTCTTAAAGGTATCAGTGTAGAAATTTTCTCCGATATCCATAAAAACCCTGTTAAATCAGACGTTTATAAGGGAGATGAAGCTTATCACAGTACCAATAGAGACAGTATTATAGGCATAGGTGGCGGTGCAGCAATGGACGTTGCAAGAGCGATTGTATTGCGCATCAATCATAGAGAAGATTTATTTAAATATGATGATTTGATTGGCGGCGACATCTATGTAACCAATGATGTACCACATTTTATAACCATTCCAACCACTTCGGGTACGGGTAGTGAAGTAGGCAGAAGTGCCATTATTGCCGACGATGAGACGCACCAGAAGAAAATTCTTTTTTCGCCAAAGTTATTGGCAAAAATCGTTTTCGCTGATCCTCTCCTGACGATGGATTTACCTCCATTCGTTACGGCAGCCACCGGAATGGATGCTTTGACGCATAACATGGAGGCTTTCTTGGCCAAAATGTTTCACCCTATTTGTGAGGGTATCGCCCTGGAGGGTATCTCATTAATCCACAACTCATTAGAAAAGGCTGTTCATAATCCTGATGTAGATTCACGCAGCCAAATGTTATTGGGTTCCATGATGGGCGCTATTGCCTTTCAAAAGGGTCTTGGGGTAGTACACTCATTGGCTCATCCTTTATCATCTTTGCTTGATACACATCATGGCTTAGCTAATGCGGTAAATATACCTTATGGCATGCAATTCAATATTGCAGGTTTTGAAGACAAGTTCCGTAGAATTGCTCGTACTTTAGACCTGAAGGAAGAAACTGGCGATGCTGTAGTCACCTACTTGTTTAACCTGAACAGCCGCATCAATATTCCACACCGTTTAAGAGACATCGGTGTCAGAGACGAGCATATAGAAACCTTAGCCGATTTAGCTATTGCCGACTTTGCCCACCCCAATAATCCAAAACCTGTGAGCAGGGAAGATTTCAAAGCCTTGTATCTGGAAGCGCTGTAAAACAGAGGAGTATAGGCATCATAGGTTGACCGGATAAATACACATAACTCTTATAATATTCAAAAATATTATAAGAAAAATACAGTTTTAATGTTATTTTTGTTACAGATATTTATTCGTATTACTACCTATGAAAACGTTCGTACTTCTTTTCACATTAGTGGCTTCACCACTTTGTCTTATTGGACAAAAAGCCGGTGGTTATGATTATTTTGTAAGAGACGCAAAAATTGCTGATAATAATCAGACTAAAATTGTTGTCAACGACAAAGGCGATACTACGCTTGTGGCATACTATAAAGCGCAAAATTCGATTAACAATTCTTTGCAGGAATTTACCAGGGTTTTTAAGGGCACGCCTTTTTTTAAAAACGGTTGGTATAAGGGTAGTATGAGCTCAGAAAGCGGAAAAGACATGAAATTTCTGATGGCTTATAATATCGAGAAAAATGTAGTGTACATCGTACAAAATTCTATCGGTGATGCCATTGCCGTACGACCAGATGAATTTACTATTGAAGGGCATACATTCAGAAAGTATGAGAATATCTTCCTAGAAACACTTTTTATGCGACGCGAAAATATTCTGCTAAAAGGCTATGATTGTGTACTAAGCTCAAATTATGTTGAAAAAACAGGTTACGAACCTCAGGGTGGAGAATCTGCCTATGAAGGAGAATTCAGAAAATCTCATAAGTATTTTACGATTCTGGAAGATGAGCTTCATGTGGTATCACTAGGTAAAAAGGCACTACAAACTTTCCCGAAAGGCAAAAGGCCTTTGCTGGAACAGTTTGTAAGAACCCAAAAAATCAACCTGAAAACAGAACACGGTTTAGTTGAGGTTTTTAAATATTACGACTCGATTAATAATACATTATAAAATTTATTATGACGGTAGCCGTATGGTGACCGTGTTATTTTAACACCAATCTCCCCTCCAGAGGTGATTGTCTACTTAAATTTTTACCCTGATTTTCTTCCATACAACCGTCACTCCTTTTTCTGGAAGTGTCTCACCACTGATGTGGTAATGCCTCGCAACTCCTTGAAATTCAAGTCTATCGTTTTATTTCATTTATATAAACCATTTTAATCAAATGAATAAAATCCTGACGTTTTTAATCCTGACATTAGTTATACTCACGTCTTGCAAAAGCAGTTCCAGACAAAAACAAACCCAAACAGGTATGAGCACCGAAACCAATATTTCTACCCAAAGCGCTACAATAGCCGCAGTTGAAAGGTTCAATGAAGCATTTAATCGCCACGATGTTGATGCAGTGATGAATGCCATGACCGAAGATTGTATTTTTGAAAATACGGCTCCATCACCTGATGGCACACGCATAGAAGGTGCACAGGCTGTTAGAGCCTATTGGACAAAATTCTTTACCAACAACCCTGATGCTTTTTTTGAAGCAGAAGACGTATTTGCAGCCGGTGACCGCTGTGTTGTGCGGTGGATATATCGTAAAACAAAAGATGGTAAACCCTGGCATTTGAGAGGTGTCGATGTTTTCAAAGTACGAAATGGAAAGGTGGCGGAAAAATTGGCTTATGTGAAGGGGTGATTTAGTATAGGTTGCTCGTAGGGGTTCAAAATTTTGAACCCCTACAGCTCTGTTTCAAAACAAAATAATCAGAACCGACCCCATAATCATAATTACTCCTCCAATCAGTTTTTTATAAATATCCTGCTCCTGAAAAATCCGGTATCCTAAGAAGATATTCACTAATACCGATAGCTGGAAAAGCGATAAAGCATAGCCCACAGGCATTTGCTTAAATATGAATGTAGTTGAAAATTGGGTGATTCCAATACATAGTATTAATCCTGAAAATATACCTATTAATTTGGGTTCAATCTTCCGCATGCTATCAGATAGGCTTTCTCTATTCCATAAAAAGAGAAGCAATGAGAACAGCGTACCAAACCAGCACCAGCTAAAGAATGAATGTATATAAGAAGAAACTAAAATTACCTTCTTACCTATAATTGCTTCAGTAGCCGTCAGAATCATCGCCCAGATTCTGAACTGAATTTCTTTACGTTTAAATAATTGCCACGTAAAGCCCTCCTCAGTAGTATTCAATACAAAATAACTTCCTGCTATAATTAAGGCCACCCCTATCAATCCCCATATCCCAGGAATCTCTTGCAGTAGAAAAATCCCGATAATCATGCTGATAACGGCCTTATAGGCATTAATTGGTCCTAAAACTGAGAGGTCGCCTGCTTGTAATGCTTTTACCAGAAACAGATTCCCTAAAGCACCCAATAAACCCATTATAATTGAATAAACCCAGTAATCAGCTGTGATATTGCTCCAATCTAATTGAAGGGTAAAAACCAGACAAATAGCCCCGAGAATGAAATAAGTGAGAAAATTGACGAATAAGGGTGAAAGCCCTTGTATGGTTAGTTTTTTCTGAAAAACATTGGCAAAAGGATTGGCAAAAATTCTTAGTAAAATAGCTAGAGTAAGTATGAGAATGGCACTAGTCAAGTGGGTACTAGGTTTAGGTTTGAAACATTTTCTTCGGTTTTCGGTGAATAAAGTGGTAAGTCACCGTGATCACCATCTAAGTAACAAAGGAATAAATTTTATTTTAAATACCGACTAAAGTCGGCATTAATGTCGAAACAGGATTGTGAAATTGACGAAAATTAATATTTTTATGTTTTTATCTAAACTAACAGCCATGCCCATTATTTCTTTAATTGCTGCGATGAGTGAAAACCGAGCCATAGGGCTCAATAATGCCTTACCCTGGGAATCAATCCCTGCTGATTGGGATAATCTGCGACAAGTAACACAAGGCAGAAAAATGATTATGGGCCGGAAAAGTTATGATAGTCCGCATAGATTATGGTCAGAAGCAGGCAATTATGTAATCACGCGTCAGCAAGATTATCTTGTAGACTCAGGGTTTGAGGTGGTACGTAGTTTAGAAGAAGCCTTAGAAAAGAGTGCTGACCAAGAGGAAGTTTTTGTTTTAGGGGGTGAAGAGATATTCAAACTAGCTATACCGATGGCTGATAAAATTTACCTGACAATCGTACACCAGGTTTTTGATGCGGATACTTTCTTTCCAGAATTTGATGAAAGTAAATTTGATATAGTAGACCAGATAGAGTTCAGGGCAGGAGAAAATACCCCTTATGATATTTCTATTTTGACTTATTGGAAGAAAATAGTAAATCAGAACTAAAATTAATGAAAATGGCAATGATACTTGCAACGGAGAAATGGACTTATAGTGATATGTTAGCCAAACTGCCTGCCGAGTCTCGCTACGAAATTCGGAATTATAATCTTATTGATATGCCTTCGCCTACTGAAAAATATCAGGATTTACAATTCAAATTAACTTTACTTTTAGGAAACCATATTGTTTCTAACAGATTAGGTAAGTTTTATCAAGCGCCTTTTGATGTCATATTTGATGAGGGTAACACCGTTCAACCGGATTTGCTTTTTGTGAGTAATGAGAATAAAGATATTATCAAAGAAAGAGTGTTTTTGGTGCACCAGATTTAATCGTTGAAATTGTTTCTAAAGGTTCAATTATCAGGGATTATGTAGAAAAGAAAGAGGATTATGAAAGATTCGGCATCAAAGAATACTGGATTATTGACCCTCAGAATCAGTTTATACAAATATTCAGTCTTGAAGCCAATAAATATACGCCTTATTCTTCGGCAGACGGAGAAGAATCATTAACTGTAAAATCAATTGTACTGAAAGATTTTGAATTAAAGTGGAGTGATTTATTCGAATAACCTACAACATCCTGCCACTCACTTTCTGCAAAAAGCTATCCCGATATTTCTCAGAAATAGGAATATTTTTCTCCTGAATAATGACCTGATTATCACTGATTTTCCTGATTTTATTGCAGTTGATGATATAAGATAAATGTACCCGGGCGAAATTAGCAGGCAGGGTTTCTTCCAACTCCCGCATCAGTTTATAAGTAATTACTTTATCAGTATCAGTCACTAAAGATACATAGTCTTTTAGCCCTTCGATATACAAAATATCATCATACTCTAATTTAATAATTTCTCTGCCCGATTTTACAAAAATATGAGTTTCGGCGGGGCTTGGTGTAATTGTTGGTTTAATAGATTCAATGCTTTGTAATCGTTTGACAGATTTCAGAAAGCGCTCAAAAGTGATAGGTTTCAGTAGGTAATCAAAGGCGTTTTTCTCATAGCTTTCAATGGCAAATTCGGAATAGGCTGTAGTAAATATCACCTTCTGTTTTTCAGGCAGAAAACTCTTTAATTGCATACCTGTCAGGTAAGGCATTTCGATATCCAGAAAAATCAAGTCTACTTCGTTTTTCTCCAGAAAAGCAATAGCTTCCATGGCATTGAAACACTTGCCTGCCAATGTCAGAAACGGCACTTGTTTAATGTGATTTTCCATCAGAGCAACGGCCAATGGTTCATCATCTACAATCAGACAATTGAATTTCATAATACAGGGAACGATAAAGATGCATAAAAATAGCCGTCTTTGCAGTAGGCGTTGAAACCAAAGTTATGAGGATACAACAAGTGTAATCGCTTCTGCAAATTAGCCAAACTTCGCCATGTAGCTGATTTCTGGTTAAAAGTTTTGTTCCTGACTGAATATTGCAGGATACCATTTTTTAAGTTTAAGGATATTTCAGCTTCATTATCTTTTAGAGTTTTGTTTACGCCATGTTTAAAAACATTCTCCACAAAAGGTATCAATAGCATGGGGGGTACCAGAAAATGTCTGTCGGCAATGGTATTGTTAAAAGTCAGTTTTAATGGATTCACCATCCTTATTTGCTCCAATTCAATATAGTTCTTTAGAAACTGGATTTCTGTTTCCAATAATACTTTTTCTTTTGTAGCTTCATCTACAAAATACCGCATCATATCCGATAGCTTGGCAATCATTTCTGAGGTTTTAGGTGAATTGCTTACACTTAGTGAATAAATATTATTGAGGGTATTGAACAAAAAATGTGGTTGAACCTGTGCTTTCAGCAGATTTAGCTCAGAGGTCAGTTGTTTGTTTTTCAGAATCTCCTGTGTATGCAACAAATCGACATATTCAATGGAAATACGAAGCAAAAACCCAAAGAGAAAGGCCAGAAACTGGGTCATTAATAAAAAAGAAAAATGAGTAAAATTCCATCCATAAAAGGTATGCCTGATAAATACCCGGTTTAGCAGTTGGTCTTCAATAAACATTCTCAGAAAAACTGTCAACAATAAAAACGCAATTGAATACATGCCATACTCCCAATATCTGTTTTTATGAAAGAACCTGATTATTAAATAATTAGCATTCCCATAAACAGCCGCCAAAAAGAAAACCACAAAAATATTGGCAGTTACGAATCCAATTTGCCATCTGTTTTTTTGGGTAAAGTACATGACAAGCATGGTATACACAATAAACCATAGTACTATCTGTATGCCTTTGAAATTGATTCGAGTCTGATTCATATTCGAATTTCTTTTTTTTTAGGCAATTATCCCAAATATTTCGATAGTTGCCTGTTTTTTTTCGATGCTTTTCCAGGAAAATAAGTGGGTCGAAAAACCGAGCGAAACGGTCTAATAATTTTTTAACGCTTACGTCATAACCCTAATATTGCATAAAAAAACAATTATGAAAAAGCTTGCTCTTCTATTACTGATAGGTTTTATGGCCTATCAGCCATCTTATGCACAAAAAGACGCTTATGTGATAATGGACATTGTCAAGGTTAAAAACGGACTTTGGAATGAAGCCCTATACTTCTTTGAAAACAACTGGAAACTGTATCGGGAAGATGCCATTAAACAAGGTATCATCAGCTCTTACAAACTGCTTGTCAACAAGGCTGATAGTGTCAGCAATAATATTGTGCTGATTACCGAATACCCGGATAGCCTGTCCTACCGCAAAAGTGAAGAAAACTTTCGCCCGATTCTGAAAAAATTCCGTCCGAATGGCCCGGCTTATCTCAATGAGAAGAAGCGCAATGACTTTATGGAGATTGTGGTTTTCAACTCATATAGGGTATGGACAGACGATAAAGAAAAACGTAAATAAACCATTCAAAAATTTAATTAATCATGCAAAAACTCACGCTTATTGTTTTCTGTCTTTTAACGCAATTCTCGGTTGCACTAGCACAAAAGTCAGACTTAGATTTAGTAAAAGAAACCGTACAGAATTATATGGATGGCGGTACTTATGGCGATACGGCCAAAATGGCTAAGGTGTTTCACCCGACTGCCTTTATGAAATTTGTGGATGTAAAAACCGGAGAGTTCAGAGATGTGCCTATTGCCAAATACCTGGAGGGCGGCAAAGCCAATGCAGGTAAAAAATCAGAACGCAATACCAAAATCCTGAACATCGATATTACGGGAACAGCTGCCCAGGCAAAATTAGAATTAGAATACCCTACTTTTAAATTCATCGATTATTTCAATCTCCTGAAAATTAATGGAGAGTGGAAAGTTGTCAGTAAGATTTTCTTTAGGGAGGAAAAGAAATAAAATTTATACAGTTTGTTAGAAATCGTGAATCTATGTCAGAAATTCTGACATAGATTTTTTTATTGCATTTTTCCAATAATTATCCAGCCAAAAATCGTAATTTGTTGCACTGAATCTTAACAAGGCTCTTTTGAGTCAAAATGAAAGACAATCACTCAACACCGGGCCTTGTAGGCTCAATTACTCAATATTAACCCCCTAAACGCATGCGATATTCCCAACTCTTATCAGGCTTAATCACACTCTTCATGCTTAGTTCCTGCGAAGAAAAATCCGCTTACGACATTATCATTAAAAACGGCCTGGTTTATGACGGTAGTGGAGGCGAACCTCAGAAAGCTGATATTGCCATTATGGCTGATACCATTGCTTTTATTGGTGATTTATCGGGACAAACAGGTACGAAACAAACCATTGATGCCAAGGGATTGGTAGTTTCCCCTGGTTTTGTTAATATGTTAAGTTGGAGTACTGAAAGTCTGATTCAGGATGGGCGTTCCTTAGGTGAAATCACACAAGGGGTTACGTTGGAGGTAATGGGTGAGGGTGATTCGATGGGGCCATTGAGCGATTCTGTGAAAGCCTACTCACAGAGATTACAAGGCGATATTAAATATAAAATTGAGTGGACTACTCTGGGTGAATACCTTAATTATTTAGAAAAAAGAGGGGTTTCTACTAACGTTGCTTCTTTCGTTGGGGCAGCTACTGTGCGAGCCAATGAATTAGGCTATGCTAACCGGCCAGCTAAACCGGAAGAATTGGAAAGAATGAAACAGCAGGTCAGAAAAGCGATGGAAGAAGGGGCTATGGGCGTAGGTTCGTCTCTTATTTATGTGCCCGGCACTTATGCTAATACTTATGAACTGACTGAATTAGCCAAAGTGGCATCTGAATATGGCGGCATGTATATTTCGCATATCAGAAGTGAAGGAAATAAATTTGAAGAAGCGGTTAATGAAATTATAAAAATAGGGAAAGATGCCAATATCCACTCCGAAATATACCATTTGAAAGCGGCAGGAAAAGATAATTGGTACAAACTGGATAAAGTGATTGCCAAAATTGACAGCGCCCGCAAGGCTGGTATCAATATCACCGCCGATATGTACAATTACATTGCCGGAGCGACGGGTTTAGATGCGGCTATGCCGCCGTGGGTGCAAGAGGGGGGCTTACCTCAATGGAGAAGAAGGCTAAAAGAAGAGATTATCAGAAGAAGAGTGGGTGAAGAAATGCAGGCCAAACAAAACGACTGGGAAAACCTTTGTCTGGCCGCTGGAGCAGATAAGACCTTATTGATTGGCTTCAAGCAGGATTCTCTGAAAAAATACATCGGTAAAACACTAGCCGAAGTAGCTGCCATTCGCCACAAAACCTGGTATGAAACGGCTATGGATTTAGTAATTGACGATGATTCAAGAGTAGATGTGGTGTATTTTCTGATGAGCGAAGAAAATGTAAAAAAACAGATTCAGTTACCTTATATGAGTTTCTGCTCTGATGCGGCTTCTATGGCTCCCGAAGGTGTATTTCTAAAATCAAGTGCTCACCCAAGAGCTTATGGTAGTTTTACCCGCCTGATAAGCAAATATGTGCGCGATGAAAAAGTGATTCCCTTGCAGGAGGCTGTCAGAAAATTATCTTCCTTGCCTTGCGACAATCTGAAAATTCAGAAAAGAGGACGGTTAAAAGTGGGTTATTATGCCGATGTATTGGCATTTGACTTAGGCAAAATGAAAGACAATGCCACGTTCGAAAAACCTCATCAACTATCAGAGGGGATGGTACATGTATTTGTAAATGGAAAACAGGTGTTGAAAAATGGTACTCATACGGGCGTAAAATCAGGCAGATTTGTGAAAGGGCCGGGATGGAAGAATAATTAGTGTATAACGATTTTTCAAATCGTTATACACTTAACAACACCCGCGCCGCATTTCTACCCGGAATACCGCTGACTGCACCACCTCTGGCTGCACCTGAACCGCAGATGTAAATATGATCGTAGGGGGTTTCAATACCCCATTTACTAACGGCGTCGGCATTTTCGGCATAGAACCATGATAAACCATTATGGAATATATTGCCTCTTGGCATTCCTAGTTCTTTTTCTAAATCTACCGAGCTTTTCGCTTCCAGGCATAGATTTCCGTTTTTGTCGGTAGCCAGACAGTTTTCTAAAGGTTCGGCTAAGTATTCATTTATGCCTTTCAGGAATTTTGCTACTACCTCTTTTTTGGCGGCTTCATTATCCTTTGTAAACAATTCATAGGGTAAATCAAGCCCGAAGACCGTTAAGGTATGATAGCCCTGTTGTTGGAGTTCTTCTGATAAAATAGATGGATCAGTTAAGGTATGGCAATAAATTTCGCAGGCAATCGGGTCAGGGATTTTGCCGGAAGAAGCCATATCAAAAGTACTTTCCATTTGCTCATACGATTGATTGATATGAAAAGTACCTGCAAAAGCCTGCTCTGGTTTTACATTTGAATCTTTTAATTGGGGTAGTCTTTTTAGTAGGAGATTAATTTTAAAAGCAGTCCCCTCTTCGGTAGGCTGGCTAGGTAATGGTATATTTCCTAAGAGTTTCTCTAGTACTTTGGGAGCAACATTGATTAGAATATCTTTCGCTATTACTTCATGCTCGCCTCCTTTGTTGCTATAGATTACTTTCAGATTTTCTTCTCTTTCAATATGCTTTACTTCGGCATTTGTTTTGAGTTCTACGCCTAACTCAATAGCTTTTTCAATCAATTGCGCCACCAGATTACCCATTCCTCCCTGAGGTACCCTCCATTCACCTGTTTTATTACCAATAATATGGTAGATAAAGGTCTTATTCTGCAATAAACTCACATCGTAAGCATGGGTATAGGAGCCTATCTTGGCATCTGTCATTAATACGCCGCGCAGAATATCCGATTTTACATACCTTTCAATCAATTCACCAATTGGTTCTTCTACAAAGCTTTTCCAGAGTTCGGCTTGTCCATTTTCTTCAAAATAGGCTTTCCATTCTTCTTTACTTTTAAGAGGTAAAAGAAATGAGTCCCAGATTAAACTGGCAAAGGTTTGTTGTTTTTGTAAAATGGTTTGATACCCCTCCCACTCTCTCTCGCCATAACCTAAATCTAAAACAGATTGCTTAGAAAGCTCTTCATTTATATTGCTAATGATTAATCCCTTGTGCCCACCCTCTTGTATATAGGGCGTATAAGAAGCCGTATCTCTGCGAAGTAGATTTACCTTAAGATTTAATTCTTCAAAAATCTCCTTTGGGAAAAGACTAACCAGATAAGAGTAACGGGAAAGGTATGCATCATAATCGGGAAAAACTCTTTGTGAGGTAGTTCCTCCGCCGATATAATCGTTTTTTTCCAGAATCAGTACTTTCTTGCCTGCCTTCGCCAGATAACAGGCAGCTACCAGGCCGTTGTGTCCCCCTCCTATGATGATTGCGTCGTGCATAAACTATTGAGTGATTTAGTGATTAGATTGAATTGCGAATGGTGAATAGTGAATAAATTAAGTAGTTGTTTTCATCTTAGATTAATTGCGACAATGTTCACCAGGATACACCATGTAACACAATTACTCTTTATTTTTTAGTAATCACTTATTCACTAAATTCCCCGCTGCTGCTTGAATGAAAACCTGTCTGATGCGGTTATTGAAAGGGTTATCGGAATCTTCTATCCGCTCAGGATGCCATTGTACCAATGTCAGTGAATGGTCGTTTGAGGTTTTCCATTCCAGACCTTCAACTATTCCGTCCTCTGATAGTGAATTAATTATCAAATCTTCTGCTGGTGTATCCACTGATTGATGGTGTGCTGAATTTATTTCTCCTACCGTAGTTCCAGCAATTTTTGCTAGATATGAGCCAGGCGTAACCTCTATCTGATGATAGCGGTCTTTTCCCTCATAATACTTCGAATGGTTGTTCTTGCCGATGCTTGGGATATCCCCTACCAGTGTTCCGCCTAAAAATACATTAGCAAATTGTAAGCCTCTGCAAATGCCTAATAACGGGACTTTGTTCTCAAAAACATATTCACAAACTTTCCACTCAAACTCGTCTCGTTGCTCATCCATAAATGCTGGATTACACAGTGGCAGGTTGTCAGGTTTATTATAAAACCTTGGGTGAACGTCTTCTCCTCCTGTTAATAATATGCCATTACATTGGCTAATTTGTTCTAAATTATTTTCTTTGTACCCAAGTTTGATTATACGTATATTGTCGCTTTGGCATAATATCCATTTTTCATAAATCGGGTGTTTTTCGCCGCAGTCGGTAATGCCAATTGTTAGTTTCATCGAACAAATAGTAAAGAAATTAATATAAAATAGTGCTCTGTATCCGCTCAATAATAAATATATTGATAAAAAAAGGATAACAGATTTAACATATTGTAAAGGCCTAGATGGTATGGTTTTTGAGCGCTAAAAACCAATTGCTCATACAAAAATTGTAATTTATTGAGCTAAAAACAAGTTGTTTGTAAATTTGCGGTTATAGCCGCTCTATTAATAAAATATAACTTTTGCCAAAATCTTTCTAAAAACACTACATCTGCTGCACACATCATTAATATTTAATGGATGTACTATTAAAATCTGATTTTATTAATGCCTGGATAAAATCAGTATAAACAAGGTTGTTTGATTGAGAGTTTTAAGTGGATTTATTTAACCAAGAAACATGACAGCTTTATTACCTGTTCCAGCTAACGAAAAGGAAAGACTACAAGCCCTGAAAAATTACAATTTACTGGATTCGGTAAAGGAAGAAGAGTTTGACCGTCTGACCAGATTAGCTTCTATTATTTGTGGAGTACCTATATCTGTCATTTCGCTTATAGATGAAGAGAGGCAGTGGTTTAAATCCAAGGTTGGTTTAGAAGATGATGAAACCAGTCGGGATATATCTTTCTGTCAGTATACAATTATGGACGAGGCGCTTTTTGCGGTAGAAGATGCTACAAAAGATGATCGGTTCAGAGATAATCCTTTGGTATTGGGTAATCCTAATATTCGGTTCTATGCAGGGTATCCACTAATAGACCCGGATGGTTTTGCTTTAGGCTCTATGTGCGTAATTGATGATAAACCTCGTAAATTAAGCAAAGAACAGGAAGAAGCCCTTACTATACTTGCACATGAAGTTATTTCTCAGATTGTAGCCCGCAAGGAAAAAGAATCTTTGAAAGAGTATGAAACCCTCTTTAATCTTTCTAAAGATTTGATTTGTATAGCCGAAGACGGTCATTTTAAAAAGATTAATCCGGCATTTGAACAAACACTTGGCTGGTCGGATGAGGAATTAATAGAAAAGCCTATTCAGGAATTTATTCATCCTGATGATTTAGAGTTTTCGCGTGAGCAACTTAAAGCCCTCTCTGAAAATGTAAAAACTTTAACTGTAAACAACAGATATAAAACAGCTGATGGCAGCTATAAGCTGCTTCAATGGGTAGTTACAAGAGAGCCGGGCACCGGAGGTTCTTATGCCATTGGCCGTGATATTACGGAGCAAAACCGTATAGAGCAGGAATTGGTAGAAACCAAAAATATGCTGGAGTCTACCAACAGGGTAGCAAAAATAGGTGCATGGAAAGTAAATCTGGATACCCACGAAATAGCGTTTTCTGATATTACCAAAGAGATCTATGAAGTTGGGGCCGACTATGTACCTACGATAGAAAACAACATTTTGTTTGCTAATGCCAACAAAGAGGTGATTGAAGAAATGATCAGGGATTCTATCGAAAATAGTTCATCTTTTGATACGGAGTTTCAGATCACTACTGCTAAAGGAAATAAGAAATGGATAAGAGCCGTAGGTAAAGCCGAACTTAGCAAAGGCAGACCTGCCATTCTTTATGGAACCTTACAGGATATTGATAAAGAGAAACAGGTCAGACTTGAATTAGATAAAGTTTATACCGAACTAAAAGCCATATTAGATGCTGATTCGGGCATTGCGATTATCACAAGTGATGGCTATGGCAATATCAAGACATTTAATAAGGGTGCCGAGTTGATGTTAGGCTATAAAGCTGATGAAGTAATTGGTATCCATAAGGCGAATCTTTTCCATGACTCTGACGAGATTAATAAATATGCGCAAACTGTAACCGAGGAACTAGGCATTCAACTACACGCTCCTGATGAATCTCTGATTGCTAAAGCGCGTTTAGGAACAACTGATACCAATGAGTGGACATATATCACAAAAGATGGAACCAGAATTACGGTTGAGCTATCACTAACACCACTTACCAATGGTGCGAAACAAATTACCGGATTTGTGGGCATTGCTAAAGATATCACAGCCAAGAAAATATGGGAGCGTAAGATTATGCTCAGCGAAGAGCGCCATAGAGGTTTCTTCGAACACTCGCAGGGCTTAATGTGTACTCATGACCTGAAAGGCAGGTTCCTGACTGTTAATCCTGCCGGAGCGCAATTGTTGGGCTATTCGGCAGAGGAGTATCTGCAAAAAACCTTGTTCGATTTAGTGCCTGCTGAATATGCAGATGTAGTAAAGGCTTACCTGCACCAGATAAAAGAGCAGGGGTATTTTAAAGGTTTAATGAAAGTTCAGCACAGAGACGGTACTTTTAAAACCTGGATGTATAATAATATTTTATCTGAACTGATAGATGGAGAAAAGTATGTAATAGGAAATGCGGTTGACATGACCGAGCGCATTCTGATAGAAAAGGAATTGATCAAAGCCAAAGTACAAGCCGAACAGAACGCACACGCAAAAGACGTATTCCTGGCTAATATGAGCCATGAAATACGTACGCCTATGAATGCGATTGTAGGGTTTGCCAATTTATTGAAAGATACACCACTGAACGAAGAACAAGCCGAATTCCTATCCTATATCACTACCTCAACCGAGAATCTTTTAGGTATTATTAATGATATTCTGGATATTTCGAAAATTGAGTCGGGGCATATCGTAATTGAGGAAATACCTTTCAGCGTAAAAGAAATCGTGAGAACAGTAAAGAATATTCTGAAAGGTAAAGCCAACGATAAAGGTTTAGAGATAGATTGTTCGGTAGACGAAAGTATTCCTGCTACTTTATTAGGAGACCCAACCAGATTGAATCAGATATTGCTCAATCTCGCTAATAATGCGGTTAAGTTTACCACTAAAGGCTCGGTAAATATTATTGTTGAGCAGATTGGCGAAACTGAAACTGAAAGCACTGTTTCGTTTAAGGTGGTGGATACGGGTATTGGTATTCCGCAAGATAAATTGCAGATGATTTTTGACCGCTTTACTCAGGCCAACTCTGATACTACCCGCAAATATGGTGGTACGGGTTTAGGGCTAAGTATCTCGAAATCGTTGGTAGAATTACAGGAAGGAACGCTTACCGTAGAAAGTGTGGCTGATGAGGGTTCAACTTTTGGATTTATACTCACTTATAAAAAAGTAAAAGAAGAAGAAAAGAGTAAAAATGTTAATAATAGCCAGCTTATTAGCGACAAAAAAGTTCATGTATTGTTGGTTGAAGACAATGTATTGAATCAGAAACTGGCATTACGCGTGCTTGAAAAGTTCGGCTTTACCAGTGATCTGGCTCAGAATGGACGAATCGCCGTCGAGAAAGTCAGAGAGAATACCTATGATATTATTCTGATGGACTTACAGATGCCGGAAATGGATGGGTATCAGGCTACTACGTTTATACGCCAGGAACTCAAAAATACCACCCCTATTATGGCAATGACCGCTCACTCATTGGTGGGCGAAAAAGATAAGTGTATTGAAATCGGTATGAACGAATACATTACAAAACCATTCAATCAGCGAGAACTTTTTGATAAGATCATGAGTTTTGTTTGAGAATAATTTAGTGATTGAGAGAATGAGTGATTAATTGTGAATGGTGAATTAGTGAATGTTTGAAAATAGACAAATAATTTCACTAATTGTCCAAAGAGTATTAGGAGACCACAAGTCCTTAAACTGGAATTAATCACTCATTCACTAAATCACTCATTCACTCAATCTTTTAAACCTCTCCTCCCCAAGTGTTTACAATTTCTTAACATGGTTTCTTTCTACTATCGTAGAAACTTTCGGAATTTTGCATCATGAACACCAATATAATCATACTGTAATAACTTAAACCCAAAATCCCTTATGTTTGGCTTAGAAACCGACATTTTTCTCTTACTCTCTTTCTGCCTTCTGGCGGCCTGTGCATTCGAATTCATTAATGGTTTCCACGATACAGCTAACGCTGTTGCTACTGTTATTTATACCAATTCATTAAAACCCACCCAAGCCGTAGTCTGGTCGGGGATCATTAACTTTGTTGGGGTAGTAACCGGCGGTGTAGGTGTAGGTATGAGTATAGTAAACTTACTCCCGGTTGAACTGTTAATCGACCAGAATGTGTATCATAGTATAGCTATGGTACTGGCCTTATTGTTTAGTGCAATTATCTGGAACTTCGGAACCTGGTATTTTGGTATTCCGGCTTCAAGTTCTCATACATTAATCGGTGCTATTTTAGGAGTTGGCTTAGGCTATGCTCTCTTACCTGACAATACAGCAGGTGTAGCAGCCGTTAACTGGGATAAAGCCAAAGAGATATTCTACGCCTTGTTTTTATCTCCGCTAGTAGGTTTTAGCTTAGCCGTTATCCTGATGTTCACGCTCCGCAGAGCACTGAATAAAGATATCAGAAAACAGATATTCGACGAACCAAAGAAAAACGAAGAGCCCCCTTTCTGGGTAAGAGCCATTCTGATTACTACCTGTACACTGGTGAGTTTCTTCCATGGTCGTAACGACGGACAAAAAGGAATTGGTCTGGTAATGTTGATTCTGATAGGTATTCTTCCTGCTTACTTCGCTATCAACAATACGCTTGACTTTGATAAAATCAAGCCGGATTTAGCAACGATTTCTCAAAAAATAGCATTGATTGATACGACCAGAACTTCAGATGTTGAAAATGCGAGAATCCTCAAAATTAAAGAAAGTGTGAGTTTTCTGAATGCTTTGGCAGATAGCAATAAAGTAGACAAAAAGGATGCTCTGGCTGCCCGTAAAGCTTTGCTTACCATCAGTGGTGGTACTAAAAAGCTGGTAGAAGACCCTGATGTTATTTTAAGCGAAGGCGATAAAGCCGCTTTGAAAGCAGCAGCTGTGCAAGAAGAAAAAGGTATCAGAAAATATACAGATCACGCACCGATGTGGGTAATTCTGATGATTTCGATGTCGTTAGGTCTAGGAACGATGATTGGCTGGAAAAGAATCGTGGTAACTGTGGGTGAGAAAATCGGTAAATCTCACCTGACTTATGCGCAAGGAGCCTCGGCTGAATTAGTGGCTGCTACTACCATCGGATTAGCCTCATGGTTTAAATTACCTGTGAGTACTACGCACTCCTTATCGTCGGGTATTGCAGGTACAATGGTTGCCAGTAAAGGTATTAAGAACTTACAGTCTGGTACCATCAAAAATATCGCCTTAGCCTGGGTGCTTACTTTACCTGTGGCAATTATCCTTTCAGCTACCTTGTTTCTGTTCTTCCGTTGGGTTTTATAATCCACCAAGCAGAAACAAGATTCCATTTTAAAGTAAAATCTCAATCTTAACGATAAGATTTCGGCATAAAACCCGGAATCTTATCGTCATAAATTCCAGACATGATGTATTAGTCATGTCAAAAAACACCAATATGAAACTTCACTTGAATCTGTTAGCCAAGACAGGGCTAATCGGCTTGTTATTCTATTTCAGTATATCTCAAACGCAAGCGCAAGACCATGGGTCTTTGACAGAGATTGATACAACTACCACCCGTAAATTGCTTGCTACGCTCAAAAAATACGAATATGTAGGCATCAGTGGTTATATTCAGCCCCAATTCCAGTGGATACAAACCAAAGGAGCTAAGAATTTTAATGGTGGTGATTTTCAGCCCAATGCCAGCAATCGTTTCATGATGCGTCGGGGGCGTCTGCGCTTTGATTATGCACGCTTCTTCGAAAATGGCATGCCCAAACTCTACTTTATCTTTCAGTTTGATGGTACCGAAAGAGGTATTTTTATCCGGGATTTCTGGGGACGTATCTACGAAAATAAATTCAAATCTTTTTATCTGACAACTGGTATGTTTGCCCGCCCATTCGGCTTTGAATTAGGCTATGGCTCACCAGACCGTGAATCGCCGGAGCGTGGTAGAATGTCTCAGATTCTGATGAAAGTAGAGCGTGATTTTGGTTTTATGGGAAGTTATGAGCCCCGAACAAAAACCAATTTCCTCAAATATATTAAGTTTGACTTAGCCGTATTTAACGGACAAGGCGTAAACGCTGTGGCTGATTTTGATAACCATAAAGACCTTGTTTCAAGGCTTTCGGTAAAGCATTTTAACCTGGCTCCTAAACTGATTGTCAGTGGTAGTGTATCGGGTTTCTTTGGTGGAATGGAACAGTTTACGAATCAAATTTACCGCATGAATGAGTCTACCAGACATTTCGCTATAGATTCGTCAGCTAATAATGTTGGCAAAATTGCCCCTAGAAATTATTACGGAGCCGATATTCAAATCAGAATCCCTAATCAGGTAGGTGAAACGGAGTTCAGAGCAGAGTATATTAGGGGAACACAAACGGCCATTCAGAATACAACAGAAACACCTGCGGTAATCCCTATGGAAAATGGCAAATTATCGCCATTATATGTCCGTAATTTTGATGGGGCCTATTTTTATTATCTGCAACACCTTGGCAGCAAGAAACACCAGTTGGTAGTAAAATATGATTGGTATGACCCCAACAAAAGCGTAAAAGGCAAACAAATCGGACAGGGATTTACTGGTGCTGATGTACGCTTTAATACCTTTGGTTTCGGCTACCTGACGTATATTTATGAGAATGTTCGCCTGATGCTCTGGTACGAAATGCCACAGAATGAAAAGACTTCCCTAAATGAATATACTAGGGATCTGAAGGATAATAATTTTACCTGTCGGGTGCAGTATAGGTTCTAAAGAACGACACCCAGCCGCCCCCCAGCCCTTAAAGGGGTGCTTACAACTTCGTCGATTTTTTTTAGCTCCCCTTTAGGGGCCGGGGGGCTTGGTTTACGTTTGAAGATTGTATTAAAATTACGGGTATGTTGCAAGCTTACACCGTTTACGGTTACGTTGGTGTTGAAGTTGTAGAAATAGTTGGGTACGTTTCGGCTGTAGGCCTTTAAGCGCCAGCTACCCTCTTCGTTCAACAACCACTCTACTTCGCCACCATAAAAATAGTTTCCGGCGGTTTGCTCCTGACTTTGCAGAATCGTATTATTCACACTCAGTTTCAAGCGATTATTGCTGAAACGATACGAGAAATTGAACTGCATATTGTTGAACAAACTCTGGCGCACATTACTCATGGCGCCTAACTGTACCCCGATTTCAAGATTCGGGTCTATTTTAGATGCAATAGTTCCTAATTGATTAGTCAATAAACTACTTACATTATCTAAAAGCAATTGGGAATCAACAGCATCTTTGAAACTATTATCTGAGAATAATCGATTAAATGCTGCTACCCCTACAAAGTTGTTTGAGAGGAGTTGCTCGTCATTCCTGAGTCGTTGTTCAAAGGCAATTACCTGTGGTTGAAGATTCAAAGGTATTCTACGCTGATCGAATTTAATATCGTATTTAATGGTAGGCTTCATTAACTTATCTGTGAGTATCACGTACGCACTTACCGGATACGTTGCTTTTAATTCAGAACTATTGCTACTAGAGGCTATTCCATCAGGGATAAACACATTAGCCGTTACAATAGCACTAATACTGATGTCTGCATCATACGGGTCACCCGACCAACGAATCCAGCTGCCATCGGCAATATCAAATTTCCTTACACGAGAGATATTCTGTAAGCTGAAATCATACTTTCCGCTTCTGATAGTATAAGGGCCTGTCATAGTAAAGCCGCCACGCGTATCATATTCAATACTGATACGTCCGTTTCCTATGGCTGTCAGCTGGTCTTTATTAATACGGTCAAAGATTACTATACATTCAGCATCAGGGGTAATGGTAAAGTTAAATGCCATACTTAGGCTACCAGACTCTTCGGTGTTAAGTGAGTCTTTTTTAGCACTTTTATTTTTAACTTCCTGTGTATTTCTGGTAACAAATGTGATTCCCTCCTCTTCGGTATTTACATAGGTAGCACCATCCAAAGGAATAGTTATCTGAGTACCTTTTTTACTGGTAAGATTACCCGTAATAGCTACATTTTTCAAGCTTCCTGTGATATGTAAATCGCCAGTGGCGATACCTGTTCCGTAAAAATCCTCATTGTTTTTAATGGTGGTATTCATGATTTTAAAACCATCCCGACCACGCATATAAGCATGCAGACCCAACATGAAGTTTCCGCCACCACCATTAAAAATACCCCCTGCCAGTTCGGCTTCATTACCGAGGGCATCACGTACTTTAAAGCCTTTTTGTGCTACAAAGCCCTCTTCATTAAGGTTGATTTTATCATCAAAATACAAGGCTGTATTCAATTCGTTCACTACCAGGCTCCCTTTCTCCACTGCCACACTGCCTCTGATAACGGGGTCGCCCGGTGTGCCCCTGATGGTAAGCGCACCTGAGCCATAGCCCCCAACATTAGAGAAAATATCATCTACAAACGACTGGAATATTTCAAGATTAGCTTTGTTCAGGTTCGCTTTCAGGTTGAGTGGGTCGTAGTCGTCTTTGGGGTCATAAGTACCGGATATACGGAATATCTCGTTATTAATTCTGATAACATTACCATAGATATTGAGTTTCCGGGTCAGATTATCCCAAAGCACTTCGCCTGCTATATCACCTACCAGACTGTTTTTGTATATCAATTCATTAATACCAAACTGGCTTGTAATGATCCCATCGTTATAAACATCTTTCAACATCATCTTACCATTAACAATACCTTTCAGATCAACATTGGTAAGGGGTTGCAGGGTTTTTAAGTCAAAATCCTGCACATTGATATAGGCTTCTTTCAGGCTATCGCTTGATAAATAGCCATTCATTGAGATACTCTGATTTTTGTTGGCAATAGATACATCCTGAAAACAAATATCCGACTGAAAGAAATTAATCAGGTTGTTCTGTGCCACCTGCCAGGTTTCGCCCAGCAAATCAAGTTTGGTGTTACGATGATTAAGACTTACATCTATTTCGTCGTGCAAGAAGGCCAGTTGGCCAAATACCTGTGCTTTATTTGAGCTTTTCTGTTGCTTGATTTTCGCATCAAATTCAATCACATTGGCTTGTCCCCAGGCTCCGTTCACTTCCAGTTTTTCGGTAGGTGCCATATCACCCAACTTCTGTTTATCTGAGTTAAATACCAATGAAGTCAGGATTTTTGGAGAGGTAACTTCTTTAGAAGTATTGAAGTCTAATTCGTTATTGTAAAAAGTAAAGCTTCCATGGCGGAGGGTATCAATCTTGCCACCCAATGAAACCTCAACTGTGCTTCTTATATTGAGTTGTCCGTTTAGTTCAGTATTGGGTGAGATATACAGATTCGGATAGAAATAAGCGAAGAAAGGCTCTGATTTCTTAAATAAGACTTTATAATCTAAGTTATATCTGGGTTGGTAAGTACTAACAGGCAGACTCATGTAATATGCCATCCGGGTAGCTTCGTCTTCTACAAAATACTGGGTGTATTCTTTTGAGAAGCGCGTCACATCGCTTATTACCTGACTTGGGGTGAACTTGCCCGTGACATCAATATTGAAAAATTCTGAGAGCAGGCTAACACGGCGGGAATTGCTGTCTAGAGTTGAGGTAACAAATACAGAGTCAATCCCTAGTTTGCGGTTGTCGTACTGCAAAACTGTGTGAAGCAATTGAGCCTTTCCAATCCAGTTATCTAATTCATTCCCCTGAAAATCGAGGGTTATTTCTGAGCGGAATTTTACATCGTTTTTTGCATAGCCTAATGCTCGCAGATTAGCATTCTGCACAATGCCATGGATATCAAATTTATTTAGTGCCTGTGCAAAATCTACTTTGCCGCCAATATTAAAAGTCAGATTGGTATCTTTTACAATTATCCGCCCATCAAACAAAGATTGGCTCATGGCCCCATCTACATGGATATTCTTATAATCATACCCATTAAACCAGATATGCTTCACCGTTCCGTCAAAATTCAACAGGGCGTCTTTAATCGTCAATCCTTTGCCTTTTATTTCGCCGTTAAATGACATTCGCTGAAGCATTCCCTCTTCGTTCACCAGCTTACCTAATTCCAGTTCTTCTACCATTAACGACCCGGTATAAGTAGGCAAAGCTTTGCCATCAGGAATTTTCATGGTGATGTTTCCGGCTACCATTCCGAGTTGAGATTTTACAAAGGCATCGGTAGTGAAATCATTGTATAGTCCTTTGAAAATTCCGGCAAAAGTGGTTATACCAAATTTTTTTACATGCTGGTTATATAAAGAATCACCAACATACTGGCGGGCGTCAACGGCATCAATCTGCGAGGGTTTCCAGTTCAGATCCATTACTGCCTTTCGCAAATCAGGCATATGCTTAAAGGCAATTTCTCCGTCGAGATAGCTATTTGTACCGAATTTCAGATTAAAATTCCTGACCCGGAAATCATGTACTGTTCCCCTGAAATCTCCGTTGAGCAGGTAGTTTTCCCGATATTCATACATATCTGTGGCAAATCTGCCGAGATCCTGTGCATCAATTTCACAATCACTTAAATCACCTATCATTTCAACTTTTTCGTTGAAATCACTGAAATCTCTTGGGGTACGATAATTGAAATGGACTGACCGTTTGAGGGTAGAATTATTGATTTTGGCATATAAATCATCAAACCTCATATGCTGTCTTGAATAAAAGAACTGCGTATTCAGCTCCTTGATTTCAAGGTCACTCCGGCGATCCTTGCCTTTCAAATCAGTCAGGGCAAATTTGATGGTATCACCTTGTATGAAAAAGTCTTTCAATAGCCCCTGTACTCCATTTACCGTAAAGTTATTATAATCAAATTCTTCTTTCGGAAACCGCGGTTCTTCAGGGTCTTGTAGTGTAAATGTTCCACCCTGAATATAGGTTTCATCAATCGTAAACGGAATATTGCGCTCTATCCGAACCTTGGCCGTATCAGGAGTTGAAGTCAGGTCTTCAATCTTAGCTATCCATTTATCAATATTCAAATCGCCATCGGTTTCGTAAATGAGTTTCACCCGAGGATCGAGAACCATTACATAATCAAGATTATTATCAAAGGTCAGAAAAGTATTCCAGTCGAAATTAAAATTGGTTTTAGAGTTGACGTATAACTCTTTTACAAAAATCATTTCGCGGTTTTTGTAGTCGTAAATGGTCACGTTCTCTAAGGTGATTTCATCAAACCAGGTAAGCTTGGCTTTTTCGATTTTTACTTTGGAACCCAGTTTTTCAGAGAGGTATTCGGTGGCTCTTTGGAGCGCCATTGTTTGTACTACCGGAAGCTGCAGGGCATAAAACACAATCATTATTCCCATAAAGATTACGAAAATAAGATTCAGCAGGATTCTGGTTGATATTTTAATTGCCTGGCGCAAATACTTTAACAAAAAAACAAAATAATTAACAAATCAATTAATTACTGAATTACCCATAGTAATTTTGTGTTTTAATTTACTAAGTGGTTTAGAAACCATAAAACACAAAATTATACCCTTTAGTTTTGAATATATTAGCTATCGAATCTTCTTGTGACGAAACGTCAGCGGCTGTTATTTCTAACGGTAAAATCTACTCCAACATTGTAGCGGGGCAACTAATTCATGAGCGTTTTGGCGGTGTTGTACCAGAGTTGGCCTCGCGTGCGCACCAGCAACATATTTTACCCGTGGTTGAAAGTGCTTTGGAAAAGGCAAAGGTAACAAAAAATCAGCTAAATGCCATAGCATTTACCCGTGGACCGGGCCTTTTGGGCTCTCTGCTAGTAGGTACCTCTTTTGCCAAAGCCATGGCATTAGGGCTTAATATTCCATTGATTGAAGTCAATCATATACAGGCACATGTGCTGGCACATTTCATTGATGAGCCTGCGCCAAGTTTCCCATTTTTATGCCTGACTGTAAGTGGTGGCCATACCCAGATTGTATTGGTACATGACCATTTGACAATGGAAGTAATAGGCGAAACACAGGATGATGCCGTAGGCGAAGCCTTTGATAAAACCGCCAAATTGTTAGGTCTGCCCTATCCTGGTGGCCCATTGGTAGATAAATATGCCCAACAGGGTAACCCCGAAGCCTTTGAATTTCCGCTATCAGAGATGCCAAAGTATAACTTTTCTTTCAGTGGTATCAAGACTTCCATTTTGTACTTTTTAAAGGCAAATCAGGCTAAGAACGTGAATTTTGTTGAAGAAAACATAGCTGATATTTGTGCCAGTGTACAACATACACTTATCAAAATGCTATTGCAAAAACTGCGCCGGGCTGCCCGTGAACTGAATATTAAAGAAGTAGCCATTGCCGGAGGCGTATCGGCTAACTCGGGTTTGAGAAAAGCCCTGCAGGAATTAGGAGAAAAAGAAAAATGGAATGTATATATCCCACAATTTCAGTACTGCACCGACAATGCAGGGATGATTGCGATGGCGGCGCATTTTAAATATTTGAAAGGAGAATTTACCTCACAGGAGGTGAGTCCGCTACCACGGATGGATTGGTGAGGGGGATGTGTGTTTTTCGTAGATATGTAACGGTTCGCCGTTGCGATGCAATACGTCTCCAATAGTCTGTGGATAACAAAAATCTATATTTGATTTTAAAACCACTTCTCAATAAAAATTTCTAAATTAGGATGTGCCCTCGGAGACGTATTGCATCGCAACGGCGAACCGTTACGTCTCTACAAATGAAAATGCCCCGCCGACTGGCGAGGCATTTTCATTTTATTTATTAACTGCTACTGCGTTCTTCTTTCGCGTCTGGGCTACTCTTAAGACCTCTTGCCCTATTTTTACACCGCATCTATTTCCTTCGTCACAACCTGAACGGTAGTGAATACCGCCATATAAACGACTGATACTGGCATTTAAAGCCGCTTCTCTGAATGAGCTGAATGATTTTACGCCATGCCCGTGTTTGTATTCGGTAGAATCAGTAAAAGCAACGTTATCGCCGTGAATATAACTTAGAACTTCGGCAGCTGCCGCTGAAATAGTACTATGCCCGCTGGTATATTCCGGAAAAGGAGGTGTTTGCAGGAATGGTTGCCACTTAGGGTCAACTTCGGCATTGATAACCGTTTCAGGTCGAACTTTAACGCTACGATATTTTTCTCTCCAGCAACTGATAAATCCATCTAATAAGGCTATTGAGTTTAATATGTAACCCTCTACACTTTTTTCAAATGAAGCTTTCGTTTTACGACAAACCGTCATATGAATAGCCTCCCAATGGCCGTTAGGCGTCATTTTTTTATTGGCAAACATCACGTGTCCCATCACATTCATTACAAACGGGTTATCATCCCAGAACCATGCCGTGTTTTTTTGTTCTTCTGTCAGGTTTTTACCCAATTCATATACTTCGTTGGCTTCTTTCCAGAAAGCACTTTTTTTATCGTGGTTATACATGGGTGGTGGCGGTGCCGGAAATTGACCTGCTGAATCTAACGCAAAGGTGCGAATCTTATTCCATTCTGGTTCGCAGGCATCGGCATAAGCCGGTGGGGTTGGTACCCATGTACCCGGCAAATTGGTTACTGTAAAGCGAATACCACGGGTTTGTTTATATTTATCTTTACCCGAATAACGCATAATGTGGGCAGCAACGCTATCGCCATAGGCCATTGAGCGCTCCATTACGTCCTCGGGTACACCCATGTCTTCGTATTTTTTGAAGAAAGTTTTTTCGTAGTCGTCGAAGAAATTGCCTGAGAATGTAAGCGTACGGGCTACTTTCAGGAATGCCTTTGTACTAGCTAATGGAAAACAATATTCTTTACCTTTTTCAGGTTCAGGACTTTTGGTAAATCCTTTCAGTTTTCCACCTAAAGATTCATATTCCGGAAACCCAGGCACCATGGCTTCATAGCCTGCCAACGTAGAGTAGGCATAGATGCGACTAGCTACAGGGGGTTTAAAAATATCATGAATGATAACCTCGGTCAGCAATTCAACTGATTGATGATAAAGCTCAGGGTCGGCGGCTTTAGCATTATAGGCTTTAGCATCGCTTTTGGGTTTACAGGCATTGAAAGATATGCCAATAACAGCGATACTCAAAAAGAGGAGCGATTTTTTTAACATGGGTAGTGTACAAAACGAACTAAAAAAAACACAATTAATAAATGCAAATCTACAAAATTTACTGAATTGAAACGATGATTTTAGTCATTTTAATATGTGGTTCATTTGTTAATTCACCTTAGAGTAAAATTTGGATAAAGGTAATTAGTGTAGTTTTTTTCTTTTTACTATTGAAATACGGGGCAATTGAATCTTATCATCTAGTTAGCTTTAGCAAAAAAATCCTAACGATATACATTGTAACTATTTAAAACACCGAATGATTTAAAAAATCGTTAGACACTATTCATTCTCCGATTTTTTTCTTAAAATGCCATCCTATTTCCGATATGCACAAAAATGCCTATTACAAACGCCACATACCTTTTGTTTAACAGCAGAAAATTTGTTATCTCATTTTTTATTCTTGCTCTTTCTTTCGAAATATCTGCTCAGAACCCAACTCCTCAAGAGGTGTTCAAAGAATCAATCAATTTTCTGATTAAAACTCAGTGCGATTCTACTATTGTGGGTAAGCAATATGCGGGCGAGTGGCCCGTGTATATGAATCTGGTAGAGACTTATATATTTATTGGTAAAAAAAGGAAAGTCAGAGACTCCAATTGCTTCAATATTTCAGCCATTCACAATTTTCTGTCAGAGATATATCTGCACGATACTACCCTGCGAGAGTTGAAACCGGTTTTAGCAAAAGCATACCGTGAGATTCAGACGTATGAAGTAGATAAACGCTACAATTTCTGGAAATTGTTACCCCCGCTTCGAAATCATCGCATGTTTGGCAAAGACCCGCATTTACTGGTAAGACGTCCGACCAATTATCCGCTTAGTTCAAGGTTTATTAATAAAACGGCCAATGTGCCTGAGGATGCTGACGACACGGCCTTAGGCAATACAGCTACTTATTATCATAACCGGGTTTTTAATGATTCATTAAAGGCACTTTCTTATGCAGGTTTTGATGAATATCTGGACAAAAAGCGTAAAAATCGCAACTGGTATAATTTCATGCTGCCTACGCCCCGACGGTCAGGAGCTTATCTGACTTGGCATCATCAGGAGTATGAATACAATCACTGGAACCCCATTACCACTTACTTTTCATTACTATTAATATTTACACCCAATAGTTCAGCCTATCCTGTGGCCTATGAACCCTGGATTCCTTTCGGAGCCAATGATGTAGATGTAGTAGTGAATAGTAATGTCTTAAATTATTTATCTCTAACTAATCAGGTCAATAAAAGTACAGGCAAAGCAGGCGCTGTTAAAGTAATTGAACATAGTACAAGAAAAAACCTCTGGAGCACAGCGGCAGTCTATTATCCAAACAGCTACAATATAGACTATGCCGCAGCAAAGGCTTATCGGAATGGGGTTAATGATTTACGTGAAACTGCACAAAAAATAGCGAAGCACCTGATTGAAACGCAACAACCCGATGGTAGCTTTGAAAGCAAACCCTGGGTGAATAAAAAAGATATTATCCAGTCAACAGCGTACGCATTACACGCCATGCTTGATTTAAAAGATAAAGGCATGCCTATCCCCGATGAAAATATCAGAAAGGCGTTTGATTTTCTATTAACGAAAGCACATAGAAAAGATGGCATGTGCTACTGGGATGGAGGTGTATATTTTTCGGGCGGTACGCTGCTTCGTAATATTCTTATCTGGCAGTCAGATGCTTACACAACAGCACTGATAACCAAGTGTTTTCAGCGTTATTACTTCTGAAACTTCTCTACACCCATATGCTTTCCTCTTGTTAAATAGTCTTTTGCTCAACTAATTTTAAAATTTCATCCGTATTTTCAGCCTTTTCACAACCAAATACGTCTAGTTTATGTTGTTTGTGCAGAAGTGATTAATTTTTTATTAATAAATTTCACAAAAATTCAAGTATGACGTTTGCCAGTAACGTTACAGGTAGCCCAGCGATGACGACCAATAAACGCAAGATATTTAATGACCCGGTTTATGGATTCGTAACAATACATTCTGATTTAATTTATGATCTCATCGAGCATCCTTTTTTCCAGCGTTTACGTCGTATAAAGCAATTAGGTGTTGCCGAGCTTGTTTATCCCGGCGCTTTGCATACACGTTTCCAACATGCGATGGGTGCGATGCACCTGATGCAGGAAGCTATTACAGTATTGCAATCGAAAGGACAGCATATTTCTGAAAGCGAATTGGAAGCGGCACAAATAGCAATTTTGCTACATGATATTGGCCACGGGCCGTTTTCTCATGTATTAGAATACACCATTCTGGACGAAGTGCACCACGAGCATATATCAGAATTATTGATGGAAAAGCTCAACCGTGATTTTGACGGAAAGCTCTCACTGGCTATTGAAATGTTCAATGGTACTTATCACCGGGATTTTTTCCATCAGCTGATTTCGAGCCAGTTGGATATGGACAGAATGGATTATCTGAACAGAGACCGTTTTTTTACCGGCGTGGCAGAGGGTACAATTGGCGTAGATAGAATCATTAAGATGTTGAATGTGGTGGGTAACCAGTTGGTAGTAGAAGAAAAAGGTGTATTAAGTGTTGAAAATTTTCTGAATGCCCGCCGTCTGATGTACTGGCAGGTGTATTTACATAAAACAGCAATCTGTGCCGAAACCATGCTGATGCAAATCATTAAACGTGCCAGAGAGTTGATTAACAAAGGAGAAGAATTATTTGCGAATCCGGCATTTATGGTCTTTTTGAAAGAAAACGTTAGTTTAGAAGCCTTTAAAAACAATGATAGGTATTTGCAATCGTTTACACTATTAGACGATTACGATATATGGGCTTGTGTAAAAAACTGGCAATTTCATTCCGACAAAATTTTATCAACTATTTGCCAGGACTTACTGAACAGAAACCTGTTCAAAATCAAAATAGCCAATAAACCGATAGAAGACACACTCATTAGTTCATTAAAGCAAGCACTCATTGACAAAGGCATCCCCGAAAATCAGTTAGACTATTTTATCACCGAAGACAGCGTAAGTAATAAAGGTTATGTGAGAGGTGATGAGACCATCTACATTTGCACCAAAAACAAAGATGTAGTAGATATTGCTGATGCTTCTGATTTACCGACCATCAAGGCATTGAGCAACATCGTGAAAAAATACTATGTATGTTGGGGCAAAAATGTATATTTGCATTGATTTTGCTATGTTGTGAATTAATTTTGTACTATTTCAAGAATATTTTCGACAAAAATTATTTTGTCGAATCAAATATAAATAAAGCGTTATAGTATTTAAACAAGCAAAATTTAAACACGCTGAAGTATCTTATGCAATTTACGGTAAAGCAAATAGCTCACTTATTAAATGGCGAAGTCCGAGGAGATGACTCCCTGACAGTCAGTAAGTTAGCAAAAATTGAAGAGGGAAATACAGGCGATATTTCATTCCTCGCCAATCAGAAATACGAAAACTTCATCTACACTACCAAGGCTTCGGCTGTCATCGTTGGCAAAGATTTTGTTCCTAAAAAAGACATTTCTTCTACGTTAATTGTAGTAGATAATCCTTATCTTTCGTTTACGCAACTACTTGAAGAGTACCAGAAGATTTTGAATTTTTCTAAGAAAGGAGTCGAACAACCAGTGTTTGTCGGACAAGGAACAGAGGTTGGAGAGGGCGCTTATCAAGGTGCTTTTTCTTATATCGGGAACAACACTAAAATAGGCAAAAACGTAAAGATTTACCCACAGGCATATATAGGAGATAATGTAACCATCGGTGATAATACGCTTATCTATGCAGGTGTAAAAATATATAGTAATACAGTAATCGGAAATAATTGTGTGTTTCATGCAGGAGCAGTGATTGGCAGTGATGGATTTGGTTTTGCTCCGCAGGAAGACGGTACCTATAAAACTATCCCGCAATTAGGTAATGTTTTAATAGAAGATAATGTTAGTATAGGCGCCAATACTACTATTGATTGTGCCACTATGGGCTCGACAATTATCCGTCAGGGTGTGAAGATTGATAACCTGGTGCAGGTTGCCCATAATGTAGAAATCGGGAAAAACACCGTAATGGCAGCACAAACCGGAATAGCGGGTTCAACCATTATCGGCGAAAACTGTGTAATTGCTGGGCAAGTAGGTTTTGGCGGCCATATTTTTGTTGCAAATGGTACCAAAATTGGTGCACAAGCCGGTGTTCTTAAAAGTGTAAAAAAAGAAAATACTTCTATAACAGGCACATACGCCTTCGAGTTAAACGACTATCTGCGGGCAACCGCTGTTTTCAGAAAACTTCCTCAATTAGACAAGCAAGTGCGTGAATTAGAAAAACGTCTTGAAGAACTGGTTAATGAGGGGTTATTCTCTGAAGCATAGCACCGCAAAATATAAAACTTGCCAATGAACATTAAACAACAAACCGTAAAAAAGAAAATTTCAATTACAGGCGTAGGCTTGCATACAGGCGAAAACGTAACGCTAACTATACTACCTGCTCCTATCAACCATGGTTATAAGTTTCAAAGAATCGACTTAGAAAACAAGCCTATTATTGAAGCCGATGTAGATTATGTAGTAGATACCTCACGAGGTACTGTGTTAGAGAAAGATGGAGCAAGAGTACATACTACTGAGCACGTTTTAGCAGCTTTGGTTGGTCTTCAGATTGATAACGTCTTGATACAGCTTGATGGCCCTGAAATTCCGATTTTAGATGGTAGTGCTATCAAGTTTGTTGAATTAATAGAAGAAGCAGGTTTTGAAGAACAAGCATCTTTACGCAATTATTATGAGGTAACAGAGGCCATTCATTACCGCAACGATGAACGCAGCATTGAACTGGCAGCTTTACCACTAAATGATTATCGCCTGACAGCGATGGTTGATTATAACTCGTCTATTCTACATAGCCAGCATGCACAGTTACATGCCATTGAGTTATTTAAAGAAGAAATCGCTCCTTGCCGCACTTTTGTGTTCTTACACGAACTGGAAGCACTTTTCAAAGCTGGGTTGATTAAAGGTGGAGATATCGGCAATGCGGTGGTAATTGTAGATAAGGAAGTTTCGGAAGAAGAAGTGGAAGATTTATCTAAATTACTGAATAAACCAAAAATCAGTGTTGGCAAAACAGGTATTCTGAATGATGCGCCTTTGCGCTTCCCGAACGAACCTGCCCGCCACAAACTATTAGACGTAATGGGAGACCTTGCGTTGGTGGGTCGTCCGTTGAAAGCCCATATTCTGGCAGCTCGCCCGGGTCACAAGCCTAATATTGAATTGGCCAAGAAAATCAAAAAACAAATGGTTGATTCAGCAAAGGGGGCACCTCAATATGATCCGAATACGCCTCCTGTGCTGAATGTGAACGATATAGCCAAATTACTGCCGCATCGTTATCCGTTTGCTTTATTAGACAAGATTGTATATCTGGACGGACAAACTGTGATTGGTATTAAAAATATTACGATGAACGAACCACAATTCACAGGACACTTCCCTGATAATCCTGTAATGCCTGGTGTGCTGCAAATTGAAGCGATAGCACAAAATGGCGGTGTGTTGGTTCTGACTTCTACCGGAAACCCTGAAGCTTACTGGCCATATCTGGTGAGTATAGATAACTGTCGGTTCTATAGAAATGTATTACCGGGTGATACATTGATAATCAGATGCTCACTGATTGCTCCTATGAAATTAGGTGTAGCTAAAATGCACGGAGATGCATGGGTGGGCAAAAACCTTGTATGTGACGTAAATATGACCGCCCGATTAGTAAAAAAAGCTAAATAAGCACAACCACCAGTTAAAACTACTAATCGTTTGAGTGTAGGTTTAACTCCCACTAATAAGCAAAATCAAACAATTATGAATCAACCATTAGCATTCATACATCCAGATGCCAAAATAGCTCATAACGTAGTAGTTGAGCCCTTTGCTGTGATAAACAAGGATGTAGAAATTGGTGAAGGAACTTGGATAGGCTCTCATGCAATTATCATGGAGGGCGCCCGAATCGGTAAAAACTGCCGTATTTTTCCGGGAGCAGTTATTTCGGCTGTTCCACAAGACTTGAAGTTCAAAGGTGAAGATACAAAAACCATCATTGGAGATAATACGACTATCAGAGAATGTGTGACCGTTAACCGCGGAACAGTAGATAAATACCGCACCGAAATCGGCTCTAACTGCCTGATTATGGCTTATACCCACATTGCCCACGATTGTCTGGTAGGAAATAATGTAATTCTGGCAAACTGTGTACAATTAGCAGGTCATATCTCAGTAGGCGACTATGCTAATATCGGTGGTATGTCGGCTGTGCAACAATTTGTGAAGATAGGCAAACACACTTATATCGGAGGATGTTCACAAATCCGTAAAGATGTACCGCCTTATATCAAAGCTGCCCGCGAGCCACTTTCTTATGCAGGTATCAACTCGGTAGGATTAAGACGCAGAGGACACTCTGATGAGAAAATTGCCGAGATACAGGATATTTACCGTTATATCTATCTGAAAGGATTAAATAATAGTGATGCCATCACGCAGGTAGAGTTAGAGTTTCAGGCTTCGCCGGAGCGTGATGAAATTCTGAATTTTATCTCTAATTCTGAAAGAGGAATTATTAAAAGTCCTGCAAAAAAAGGTTCTGAAAGTGACTATTAATCTGGATAATATCGGTAAGAAATACCGGAACGAATGGATTTTTCGCTATGCCAATCTATCTTTCTCTGCCAAAGAAAGTTATACTTTCGTAGGACCGAATGGCAGCGGGAAATCCACTCTTTTACAAGTTATTTCGGGCATCTTACCTCAATCAGAAGGAGAAATCACTTATACTACGGGTAGCCAGTCTGTAAGCATTGATGATGTTTACAAACAAATTGTCATTGCTGCCCCATATCTTGAACTGATAGAAGAATTTACATTGCTCGAAATGGTGGAATTTCATCAGAAATTCAAGCCATTTAAAAATCAAATCTCCCCTGCCCAACTGCTCGAACTTATACAGTTGGCTCCTCATAAAAACAAGCCGGTCAAGAATTTTTCATCAGGCATGAAACAGCGTCTGAAACTTGGCTTAGCCTTTTATTCTGATTGCCCCATAATTATGCTAGACGAGCCCACTTCTAACCTTGATGCACAGGCATCACAATGGTATCTAAGTCAAGTTGAAGAACATACGCAGGACCGTCTGTTGATTATCTGTTCTAATCAGCCAAGTGAGTATGCTTTTTGTAAGAATATTGTTGATATAAGGGATTTTAAAAAGTGATTTTCTTGTGTATGACGATTTTTCAAATCGTCGTTCAGCAAATATAATTGTGCGGTAAAATTCTACTAAATTAACAATCGACCACACAAACGATTTGAAAAATCGTTATACATCTGCTACAAACCCAATATTCCGCCGCAATCCCTCCAGTTTTGTTCTCTTCACTGCCGAACGACGAAAAATTTCCTGAAATAATTCCTCAGTAATTTCCTCCCAATCTTTCTTAGTAAATTCAGCTAACTGAGGATTCAGATTGAACTCCGGGGTAGTATGCGGACGGGCAAAGGAATTCCAGGGGCAGACATCCTGGCAAATATCACAGCCAAAAATCCAGTTATCCAATTTACCTTTTACTTCTTCTGGAATTGCTTCTTTCAGCTCGATAGTATAGTAGCTGATACATTTGCTACCATCCACTACATAAGGCTCTACAATGGCATCTGTGGGGCAGGCATCGATACAACGGGTGCAGGTGCCGCAATAATCTTTTATCGCGCCATCGGGCTGTAATTCCAAATCACAGATGATTTCACCAATGAAGAAAAAACTACCTATCTCACGGTTAATCAGATTGGTATGTTTGCCAACCCAGCCTACTCCGCTTTTCTTCGCCCAGGCCTTATCCATGACCGGAGCTGAATCGACGAAAACTCTGCCGTTTACCTCTCCTATTTCTTCCGAAATCATTTCCATCAAATCCTTTAGCTTGTCTTTCATCACGAAATGATAGTCCTTACCGTAAGCATATTTGGATAATTTCAAGTCATCAGATTCCTGAGGCAACGTTTTTTCGGGATAATAATTCAGTATGAGTGTAATGACTGACTTGGCACCTTCTACTAATTGGCGAGGGTCGAGGCGCTTATCGAAATAATTGGCCATATAGGCCATTTTGCCATGATAGTTTTTGTTGAGCCATGCTTCCAGTCGTGGTGCTTCTTCTTCCAGAAATTCAGCCTTAGATATACCACAAAAATCAAAACCCAACTCTTGTGCTTTGGCTTTGATAAGATTGGCATATTTTACTGAATACGATTGAAGCATGATGCAAATATACGCGTAATCATCGGGATAGATTCATTTAAACGTCAGCCAACTGATTTAACATATATTAATGCCCGAAAATAACCATTTTAGTTTTTTAATTTTTATCCCTCCCAATCAATCTCTATCTTTATCATAGTTTTATTTTTCCACAACAAAACAAATCTATTCCTCATGAAAAAAAAGCTGTGTATCTCTCTCTTTCTATTTATTTCTATCACAACTTTCGGACAGGTAATTCCTAAAGGCACGCGTTTTATAGGCGGCGATTTAAAATTCAATATAACGGAATCGAAAGTAAAAAGTGTGGTTCAAAATAACGTATTTATGATTGGTATTACCCCCTCTTTTACGAGTTTCACAAAAGATAATACCGCTTTTACTGTATCGTTAGGGTATTCTATTAATACTACCGGATCTAAAGCATCGTTTAGCTCAGAACTTCTGAAAGCTTCAGTACACACTATTTCGGCGGGTTTTTATTTAAGCAATTACAAGATGTTTAACGAAAAATTCGGGGCGTCTATCCGATATGGTGGGGAAGTAGGATATTTGTTTACTACTACCTCGCTTACTGCCGATTCTGATGATCTCTTAAAGGGTGCGATACTTGATTTAAACGCAGGGCCGGGTGTTATCTATTTATTGAATGATAAATGGGCTATCGAAGGAGTAACCTCACTGGTTAATATAACCTCGGTTTACACTAAGTCTGGCGACCTGAGTAGCTATACAATGAGTACTAATATAAGTCTGAATCCATCAGTAGGCATCGGCTTCAGATACTTTTTGAAATAGCTCTGGCAGCGTTTGATAGAATGAATTTATCAAAATCATTTTTATCAGAGATAATGACGTCAATCGGAATATAAAAGAATTTTTCAAGCTCTTGCTCAATCAGCAAGGGCTTTATTTTTACCATGTCTTTCTCGGTCGTGATGATTTGCTGTGCGGGGTTTTGAGTATCAAGCAACGCATCGATTTCTTTTCTTGAAAAAGCGAAATGATCCGGGTAATCTCTTGCCTTCTCAATCTTATATCCTTTCTTCTGTAAATACTGCTGAAATACCTCTGGCTTGGCAATGGCAGTTACAACAGTTGCAGGGTTTTCAGAGATAAAAGCCTTATCACCTACATAAGATGCAATTGCATTATAGTGAATTCGAGAAAAGAAAACAGGGGTATTTGCGAAAGTATACTGGCTTATACTCGTCTTCATTTCTTCTTTTATTTGAGCAGAAACTTCCTCCGGGCATTTGGTCACAATCACTACATGGGCTCTGTTGGCACTTCGGCGAATATCTCTCAGCTTGCCAACCGGTACCAAATAATCTTTGTAAAAAGGTCGATTATAATCACATAAGAGCAGATTAAGATGTGGGGCGATTTTGCGGTGTTGAAAAGCATCATCCAGAATAACTAATTCATTATCCGGGAAAGTAGCCTGAATCTGGTTTACTCCTTGTACCCTGTTTTCGCACACTATTACCTTTATTTTATCCTTGAATTTCAGATAGTATTGCATAGGTTCGTCGCCTATGGTTTTGGCGTTGACGGTATTATCTGCCAATACAAAACCTTTGGTCTGGCGCTTATATCCCCGGCTCAAGATACTGGTCTTGTATTGATTGCTCAATAAATTAACCAGGTATTCTACATGAGGGGTTTTTCCTGTGCCACCCAGATTCAGATTTCCTACATTAATTGTAAACACATCGGGTTGAGTACTTTTGAGTATGCCATTATCGTACAGCCAGTTTCTTATGTAGACCACACAGGTCAACAAAATTGTAATAGGAAATAAGACTATACGTAAAATAAAGAACATCGGAAATTTTATGAGAGTATGCAGATCAATACCATTACATCAATTTTTTTATACTTTTTCGGTATAAAACAATACAAACTGGGTTATCTGTGACATAAAAAATAAAACTTTCTGTACTTTTGCAAACTTACGCATTTTTTCGATGGGGCTGAAAGCTAAATGGTTTAAACACTTATTGAAGTTCAAATTTGAAGCGGGGACGTCTCGTGGTGTTTATACCGAGAAAGAAACTTTTATTTTACACATATCTGATACCGCGAATCCCACGGTTTTCGGATTGGGTGAAATTGCCCCCCTGGCTGGTTTGAGTATTGATTATGTACCTGATTTCGAACAGGTATTGAATAACGTATGCGATACTTTCAACAGTCTTGATTTGGAGGTTTTTCCGTGGAATCTCAATATTATTCTCTCGCAATTAATTGATGATGCTTTTCCCTCTGTAAAATTCGGCTTTGAAACCGCTCTGCTCGATGTAATGAATGGAGGTAAAAGAATCATCTTTGAAAATGATTTTATTGATGGCCGAAAGACCATTCCTATTAATGGTCTAGTATGGATGGGGAGTAAAGAATTTATGGTGAATCAGGTAGAAGAAAAACTGGAAGCAGGATTCAATACCCTGAAACTTAAAATAGGTGCTATTAATTTTCAGGATGAGTTGAGTATTCTGGCATCTATCAGAGAAAGATTTTCGCCTGAGCAAATCAGTTTACGCGTAGATGCCAATGGGGCATTTGCTGTAGAAGAAGCCGGACAAAAATTAGCTGCTTTAAGCACTTATCAACTCCATAGTATAGAGCAACCGATTAAAGCTTACCAGACTGAGGCAATGGCTAGTCTGAGTGAAAAAAGTCCTGTACCGATTGCTTTAGATGAAGAACTGATTGGCGTGAGCGATTATGTGCAGAAAATGCAGTTGCTCAAAAAGATAAAACCTCAATATATTATATTGAAACCTACCCTATTGGGTGGTTTGCAACATTGCCGGGAATGGATTGAAATTGCTACCAGACTACAGATTGGCTGGTGGATTACTTCTGCCCTTGAATCGAATATAGGATTAAACGCCATTGCACAATTTACTGCCGAATACAAAAATCCTCTTCCGCAAGGCTTAGGTACTGGCGGATTATATCATAATAATATAGATGGCCCACTTACTGTTGAAAATGGTAGCCTAAGATATGATATTAAGAAAGCTTGGGATTTGAGTATTTTGAATTATTAGAGCAAAGACTTGTGTGGCACGCGTATACTCGTCCGAAAAAGCGCGTACCACGCATAAGCACTCCTACCAATTATGCCATTTTTTTTATTATTTGGATAAAATTTAAATTCATTCCCCAAAATATGCGTGACACGGCCTTTTGCGGACGAGTATAGCCGTGCCACACAGGCCTAAGAATAAATACTTTTCAATATCTCAGCATTTAACTCCTGATTAATTATATACCGATAAGTTTCGTCGTCATAATTATCCAGATTTTTGCCGAATACTTCTCTCGTTCTGATGGTTTCGCGCAGAATAATTTCCTGGCCTAAAATCAAACGTACTTTCTCCCAATCGTTATAGAAATACTCTTGTAACAAGGGAATAATTTTATTCAGGAATACCCGATGCAGTTCTTCTGCAGATTCTATTTCAAGAAAATAAGCGTGACCGATGGTATGATTACGGTCTAGCAAAAACTCTATACGTTGATTGAGTCTGGTCAGAAGTTTTTCTAAATCAATGCCCTGTATCTCTTTTAACAGATAAGGCTTGGGCATTAGCTCCTGAAATTCAAACCTTCGTCTCAGAGCCAGGTCTAATAAGGCAATTGAGCGATCGGTAGTGTTCATGGTACCCACAATATGTAGATTGGCAGGAACACCAAAACGCTCCTTTGAGTAAGGAAGCGTCAATGAGAGTTCGTTAGATGCTCCCAAGCGTTTATCATTCTCAATAAGGGTGATTAGTTCACCAAAAACTTTTGAGATATTTGCGCGGTTCAGTTCATCTATAATCAATACGTGGCTTTCAGCGTTTTTAAATTTCTTTTCCCGGTTTTCTTTCTTATCATCAATGCAAGCGGTAAAGCTATGGTATCCGGCCTTTTTCAAAGCTTCCAGGCAGGCTTTATAGAAAATACCTTTTACTACTTCATAATGCACCTGTCCGCCTTTGGTAACAGGTCTGAGACCCTCTATAAATTCTTCATAGCTATATGATTGATGAAAAGTAATGAACTGGGCATGAGTCTTCTGGGCAATCTGTTGGGCTTCAAAAGTTTTGCCTGTACCCGGAGGACCATAATAGACCAGATTAAGCGGAATATCCAGTTTTACTACATATGCTGGGTCATCTTCCTTTACCTCCACGAGGTGTTCATCCTGCGGTGAATATGGAGTATTCGGATTATCAATTTCCCAGAAAAGTTCGTTGCGCAAGTTTTCGTTTTCAGCAATCTCGTATATATAAGGATTATGGCGCTCTTTTCTGGCGCTTGATACAGCCATCGCTTTCAACTCTTCCAGACATTCCTGCCAGCCACTTCTGATTTTTGTATCATCGATCAAATGCTTCTGTTCAAAAGGAATATGTGCGTAAAAGTAATCAGGATTACTCAGCGGTGAAATTTCAATAGTTTCGTGTTTTGAGAATAACTGCTCATGACGTTTACAGAATATCATGTCAAACCACACCCCTTTTTTACGTCGGAAATCCAGAGCAATATAGTTATTTATATTGGCCGTAATTGCCTTGTCTTTTCGTATAGAAAAGGCTATCCGAGGGTCGTCTACTCCCAGGTTAGTCACCTCTATCAATTCTTGTAAAAGTACAAAAAATCGCAAAGAAGCCTCTTTATTATCTATTTCTTGTAGTTTTTTTATAAGCAATCCTTTGTTACCAGTCGGTGCATTCATTCTTTGTCTATATATTTTTTTCAATCATATCAACAATATTTTTTTTCGTCGCAACAAAATGACTTTTCATTTTTTATGAGTAGTACATATGTACTTGTACTTTAAAAAGAATATTCTTTTTAACCAAAAATAAGTAAAAATCACTAAACAAAGACCTTAAAAAAGCACAACAACATACGTATATCAATAATATCAGAATAATATTTGGAATTTTGACAAATCAATAAAATATATTAAAACTTTGCACTCTATTTATAAAATTAATGATTTAACAAAGTTTTTTATAAATTTTCTTGCATTTACTTTCTTTTAATCTAAAAAAAGTATAAGTTTATTTTATGATGTGAAAGAATAGTTATTTTATCCTTTTTGTAAAAATAGTTATTTCTGCCGCATCATGCGTTAATAAACCTAAACTAAACTGTTCATGAAAAAAACTCTACTTCTCAGTTTACTGGGGGTCTGGCTTGCTATTGCCGCTACTGCGCAAACAAGGAAGATTACCGGTAAAGTGACCTCATCCGACGATGGCTCTTCATTGCCCGGCGTTTCAGTTCAAGTAAAAGGTACCTCCAAAGGTACACAAACAGATGTAGATGGCAATTATTCTATTGAAGCCACTACAGGCGCTACCCTTGTTTTCAGTTTTGTTGGTATGAACACTCTCGAAGAAAAAGTGGGCAACCAATCTGTTATTAATGTTTCTTTAGGTGGCGATACCAAACAACTTTCAGAAGTTGTGGTAACGGCCATTGGTATTCAACGCGAAAAACGTGCTTTAGCGTATGCTGTATCAAATGTAAAGGCAGACGATTTACAACAACGCTCTGAGCCCGATGCCTTACGGGCGCTGAATGGTAAAGTACCAGGCGTAAACATCATTGCCGGTGGTGGTGCTCCAGGACAAGCCACTCGTATTACCATTAGGGGTAACAACTCATTCGCCGGAAACAACCAACCACTATTCGTAGTAGATGGTATTCCGTTTGATAACTCAGTAAATGCTACTGATGGTTTCAACCAGAATACGGTTACTTCTAACCGTGCTTATGACATCGACCCTAATAACGTTGAGTCGCTCACTGTATTAAAAGGTGCTGCGGCATCGGCGCTTTATGGTTCTCGGGCGGCTAATGGTGTAGTGGTTATTACCACAAAAGCCGGAAGTAAAAATGCTAAAAAAGGTTTAGAAATAACCTATGCATCTTCTTACTCAGTTGAAAAAATTTCTACTGTACCCGAATACCAGGATACTTATACACAGGGTTCAAACCAAACGTATAATGGTGGTTTTATTGGTAACTGGGGAACAGTATTCCCTTCAGAAGTAGACCGTGTAAATCAGGCCTTAGGCTTTGAACGTTACTCTAAGATTATTGATTCTAACTATCCTGCCGGACAGGTTCCTCACCCATTAGTTGGGGTAGCTTATGGGGCAGCACGTTATACTTCTGTATTCCCGAATTTGCTTGATGCCAATGGCAAACCGGTAGGTGTTGAATTGAAACCGCATGATATTATCGGGGGGTTCTTCCGTACAGGTAATGTATTTGAAAACAGCCTGAATATTTCTTCAACCGGTGATAAAACTACTATCAGTGCCGGGGCTTCATGCATGACCAACAAAGGGATTATCCCAAATTCAACAGCAAGCCGCACTACCCTCAACTTTGGAGGTAATGCGGTTCTGGCTAATAAAATCACAATGAGCGGTAATGTAAACTATGTAAATACTGACCAGCAATCGCCACAATCAGGAGCAGGTTATTATGCTGATTATGGTGGACTAGGCTTTGGCGGTTCAATTTACGGTCGTTTATTCTATCAGCCTCGTAACTACGATTTGAACGGATACCCATTCGAAAATCCGGTTGATGGCTCGAACGTATATTTCCGTGCTTTAGATAACCCGCTCTGGACAGCCAAATACAATTTATATAATAGTACTGTAAACCGTGTATTTGGTAATATGGCCTTGAATTATGATGTAACTCCATGGTTGAACCTGACGGCCAAAGGCGGGGTGAATACTTATAGCGAGGTGCGTCGTAATGTTTTTCGTCCGGGCGGGGTGAGTGTTCCGCTAGGTAATGTAAGCCGTCGTGATATTACTAATACCGAAATCGACTTTACTTTCCTTGCCACAGCTACCAAGGATATTGGTGAGAAACTGAATATGCGTTTGATGGTAGGTTATAATGCCAACCAACGTAGCAAGAATATCAGCTATGTGACGGGTAATACAGTTATTGACCCTAACCTGCCAATTGTGGGTGGTACCAATGCACAGTTTGCTTCTGAATATCGTGAGAAAAGAAGATTATATGGCTTCTTTGCTGAATATACTGCAGGATATAACAATATTTTGTTCCTGACGGCAACCATCCGTAACGACCACTCTTCTACTTTGCCGAAAGCCAACAACAGTTATCTATACCCGTCAGTAAGTGCTTCATTCGTGTTCTCTGAAGCATTAAAGATACCAACCAATGTATTAAGTTTTGGTAAACTACGTGCCAACTATGCTAAAGTAGGTAAAGATGCCGATCCATATCAGGTATACACTGCCTACAACTTAGGGGCTACTTATTATAATGCTACCCCTATTTCTTCAGAAAGTTTACCGACTACGCTTAACAATTCAGGCTTAAAACCGGAGTTTACATCAGAAGTAGAAGTTGGGGCCGAATTGCAATTCTTCAAAAATCGTATTGGTCTTGACATCGCTTATTTCGATCGTACTTCAACTGATTTAATTGTTACGGCTCGTATCCCTACCTCAACAGGTTTTGATTATAAAGCAACCAATGCCGGAAAAATCAAGAATAATGGTATTGAGATCGGTCTGAATCTGGTGCCTGTAAAACTTAGCAATGGCTTTACCTGGAATTCATTTGTGGCGTTTACCCGTCTACGTTCCGAAATAGTTGATGCTGGCCCAAGTGGTGAACTGTTCTTAGGTGGCACTGGTCTTTCTGCCACTGGTACTATGCACCGCAATGGTTACCCGTATGGTATGATTTATGGCTCGAAAAACTCTCGTAGCGATGATGACAAACTATTAATCAGCCCTATCAACGGATTACCGATTCTTAGTCCGACTTCTGACATCCTGGCTAATCCGGCTCCTAAGTTTACAGTAGGCTGGACAAACACTTTCACCTTTAAAGGTTTCACCCTGACAGCCCTGATGGATTACCGTCATGGAGGTAGCATGTTCTCGGCAACGGCGGCTTCTTTGTTGTTGAGAGGTCAGTTGAAAAACTCAGAAGACCGCGAAGGTATGCGTGTGATTCCGGGTATATTAGGAGATCCTCAGACCTATAAACCATTGCTAGACGAAGCAGGCAAACAAATCAGAAATACGATTCCGATGACGGCCTTTCAATATCATTTCTCTAGTGGTTACGGTGCTTATGGTGCCGATGAAACTAATATTTATGATATTACAACCATTCGTCTGCGTGAGGTTTCTTTAGGTTATGTGATTCCGAAATCTGCTTTGAAAAAAGTGCTTCCATTCTTTGGTAGCGCCAGAATCTCAGCCTCAGGTAGAAACCTTTGGTTCAAAGCGCCAAATATGCTTGAGGGCCTGAACTTCGACCCAGAAGTATTATCAAACTTTGCGGACTCGAACATTCAGGGTTTCGACTTAGGTGCTGCTCCTTCTACCCGTCGTTATGGAGTCAACCTTGCAGTAACATTCTAATTCAGGGAACTACCTAAACATCAGAAACAATGAAATTAAAACATATATCAAAACTAATACTGACTACCGGTATCGTCAGTGTAATTAGTGGCTGCGACCTGACGGATCTGGATATTAACCAGGATTTAAACCGTCCGTCGGTAGCTGCGGTAAAACTATTATTACCAACAGCAGAATCGGCTGCAGTAAATGCCATTACCTCGCTTTCTGAAAACTCGCTTGGGTTTGCAGGTTTGTTGAGCAGTTCGGATAATTATGATCTGAACAACCAGTCGTACAATGGCACTTGGAATAATTTTTATCGTGACATGAATAATGTGGAGGCGATTATTAATGCCAGTGCCAACAGCCCGCATTATTTAGGTATAGCACAAACCCTGAAAGCCCTGGCTATGGGAAACTTTGTAGATATGTTTGGTGATGCCCCCTATTCAGAAGCCTGGAAAGGCAACGCAGAAACAGCTGTTCTGACACCTAAATTTGACAAAGATTCAGAAATTTATGAGGCTTTAATCAAACTTTGTGATCAAGCGGTGGCTAATCTTTCAAAAACGAGCCCTGTATCAGTAGCAACTGAGGGTGGCGATTTTCTTTACAAAGGCAGCATTTCTAAATGGATTAAATTAGCTAAGACTGTTAAAATCAAATTATTGCTGACTGCCCGTAAAGGTCGCGCCAGTGGTAATGCGGACTTAAAGGCTGCCTTGGCCGCAGGTGGATACATTACTGATGCTGCCGATGATTTCATATACAGATTCAGCACGGCATCTGCCCCTGAAGGTCGTCATCCCTGGTTCCGTTCTGCTTATCTGGCAGATAACGGATTCTCTTACCCAAGCCATCAGTTAATGACTGAAATGCTTTTCAACAAAGACCCGCGTCTGGATTTTTATTTCTATCGCCAGACAGATAAAATTCTTGACCCATCGAACCCAACCGATAGAGGTACGATTCCTTATGGCGGTTCATACCTGGTATTGAAACCTGCTTTCTGGGAAAAATGGAATCAGGTATTTGGCAAACCTACTAAAGCTGACTCTATGTACGTGGCCGGATTTTTTGGCCGCGACAGAGGAGATAATACAGGGGTGCCGCAAGATGGTGCTCTACGTACTGCACCCGGTGCCTATCCTGCCGGAGGTTTATATGGTGGCCGAGGTATAGCAGCCAGAGCTCTGACAGGTGGTAGAGGTGCGGGCAATGGTATATGGCCTTTATTGACTAGCAATAACATCAAGTTCTATCAGATCGAGTCTATCTTAGATGGTGGCGGCGATGGCGATGCCAGAGCCATATTTGAAGCAGCTATCAAAGAGCATATCAAGCGTGTGGTTGATTTAGGTCTAAGCGTTGATGCAGCTAATGCCAAAGCTCCGGCGAGCGCTGATATTGACGCCTACGTCAATAGCCAACTCGCGCTATATGATGCGGCGCCATCAAACAATGCCAAATTGAATGTAGTAATGAAACAAATGTGGTTCTGTTCATGGGGACAAGGGATTGAAATCTGGAATGCGCTTCGTCGCACAGGTTATCCATCCAATATCAATAACCCTATTATCAAACCGGCACGCCAGTTTGCTTTGCGTTTACCTTATCCATCGCAGGAGGGTAGCCTGAACTCAAATGCAAATCCAAAACTCACTGAAGTTATTTTCGACAGAGACCCTGTGTTCTGGGATAAAGTTAAATTGAAATGGGAGTTTTAATCCGTGGTTTAAACAATTTAATTAATCTCAAAAAAAATTTAATTGCTCATAACAATGAAAAAAATATTAAGTCTATCAATCATAGTTTCTCTCCTGTTTGCATTCAGTGCCTGCCGGGACGAATCGTTGAATCCTCTGCCGGGCTGGGGTCCGGGGGTACATGCCTTTACCGTATTTGACGGCATCAATTTTAATGGAAACATTCTGGCAAGACCTCAGCCTTACGAGGTTGCCAATGCCAGAAACTTTTCAAAGGCCAGTCAGAACACCTCAAAGGTCGATTTAAAAACTCGTTGGGTATCATTAGACAACAAACTTACGGTAAGCAAAATCGAAATTTATGTTCGTATGCTGGAGTCTTATAATGACCCGGACGGTAACCCTAAAGTAGCTGATTTAAGCGGAAACGGTAAGGGTAAACTGATTTCTACTATTACTACTCCGGCAGCCAATCGTCAATGGAATACATTCAGTATTTCAGCGCAACAAGTATATGAAGCTTACAAAACTGCTACTGTTGCTTATGATAAAGTTAACAAAGTAAATGTGTTTAATAACCCGGCAAGACCCCGTCCGGCAGGTGCCTGGTTCAGACCTGCAGAAACAGCCGGATACGGCAGTGTTGGAGCTGATAGTTTTATAGTTACCTGGGTATTAACTACGAGCGATGGTCAGGTTTTCAATACATGGAATCCAGATTCTATCTGTGCTGACCCGACTCCGGTTTCTGAGGCTAACTCAAACTGTCAGTTGACTTTCACAGTCCGTTAGGTTTATAGTTTGTTTATTAGGATAAATACCCCATTCCTCTGTTCCCTTCCCCGGCTCGGGGGAGGATATGGATGGGGTTATTTTCCATCATATATAGTTTACTATTTATGCGGCAGCATTTGTTTATTCTTCTTCTTTTTTCTACTACTGCCGCTGTTGCTCAACCATCAAGCGAAGTAAATTTCTACGACCATATTGCCCCTATCATTCACAAAAACTGTACACCCTGCCACCAGCCCAATAAATCAGGGCCATTTAGTCTGATAACTTATGAAGACGTAAGCAAAAGAGGGAGGTTCATAGGAAAAGTTACACAGGCAAGATATATGCCCCCGTTTCCTGCCGACAGGAAGTTTCAATCGTATCTGAATGAAAGAGGCCTGACTGTGGGTGAAATAGCTACCATTCAACTCTGGATAGAAGGTGGAATGAGAGAAGGCACTAAAAAGCCGGAGCAAATAAATAAGCCCATTGCTTCATCCGATGAAGCTGCCCCAGATCTGGTTTTAAAAATGCAGACACCTTATGCTATTACAGGAGATAACAGCGAGGATTTTCGTTTTTTCAGCTTACCGACCCATTTACCCAATGACCAATATATCACTTCCATTGAGTTTTCAGCAGGTAATAAAAAATTAGTCCATCATAGCCGATTGATGGTAGATACCACCAATCTGATACGCGGCATTAATGGTCTGGCAGAGACCGACACAAAAGTAGTGGATTTTCAGAAAATAGCTTTGAAAGAAGAGTTTTTGTATGGTTGGGTACCCGGTAACGACCGTATCCATTTCCCTCAAGGTACGGGAGTAAAACTCAATGCCAATGCCGATTTTATTCTCAATATGCATTATGCGCCCTCGCCTGTGGCAAGCACAGACCAATCTGAAATAAAGCTGTATTTTGCTAAAAATCAGATTGAAAGAGAAGTGAAGAATTTTACTTTACGCGAAAACGATATTTCAAACAAACCTTTTATCATTAAAGCAGGAGAAAAACCAACTTTCTACATTTCTAAGAAAATAGATAAAACTGTTTTCTTAATCTCAGTGCTTCCGCACATGCACCTGATTGGTAAGAGTTTCAGGGCATTTGTTATTACTCCTACTGGCGAAGTGGTCAATCTGGTAAAAATCGATAATTGGGATTTTAACTGGCAGATGACTTATCAGTTCAAAAATCTGCTCAAAATACCTGCGGGCTCTACCTTCATTGTAGAAGCAAATTACGATAATTCAGCCAATAACCCCGAAAACCCTTTCGACCCACCCAAAGATATTAACTATGGTTGGGGCACTACCGATGAAATGTTGAATCTGGTGGTATATTATGTGGAGGATTGAGTGATTGAGTGATTGAGTGATTGAGTGATTGCTGATGCCAGACAGTTGAATCAGATAGTTTTATTCACTCAATCACTAAATTCTTCTACAGCGCGCACCCAATCGGCTCACGGTATTTATTCTTCACATTTTCTCCTTTTAATAAGTCCTCAATTGCCTCTATCAGATAATTTTCTGTGGCCTGGGCCCTGCTTTTGCCAAGACTATAAAACCAGTTGTCAATAGCACCATGATAAATCGTTTGGTTTTGGCTATTGAGTAGAAATACTTCAGGTGTTACCCTACCTTTCAATTGGCTAAGCAATTTTCTTTGATTATCGAAATAAATGGGTAAGTCAAACTGATATTCTGTTTTGAAAGATTTAAATGCTGCTTTATCGATATTTTTATGGGGATAAATCATATATACTTTAATACCCTCCGAGCTATACTTTTGATTGATTTCTTTGAGAAGCTTAGTGTATTTCTGGCAGATGGGGCATTCAATATCAAAAAAAATGATTACTGAGGCTTTATTTTGGTTGAGGTCTGAGAAATTGAATTTATGGTCAGTATCGCTTTTTAGTTTTTGTGCTGAAATGGTTAGGAAAGTGAAAGCGTACAACAGGAAAGTAATCAGAGACTTATATAGTCTCCTGTTTGAATATTCCCGGCTTAAAGGGTTTAATAGGGACATAATCCAAATATTAGATTATATCCCGTAGGGATGTTATATAGGTAGAAAAAATACAGAAAATGAAATTCATATCCCGTAGGGATAATATATTAATTAATATACCGTCCCTACGGGACTTAAATTCAAAAGAATTAACCTTATTCTACCGATATATCACCCCTACGGGGTTAATTTCAAACAAAACTCTATTTCAATTCACTAGACTTAATCTCTTTCGTCCACAATTCTTTGCCATCTTTGTCTAAGACATTGATTTTCAAGACCCTGCTGGTACGTGGACCGGATATTTCTAGTAAACCGTAGTTATGCTTGGTTACTGATGTTCCCTCTACATAAGGTGCATTTGCTTCTTCTTTCACTGGCTTCGATGGGCCTGAAGTTAAGGCCGAGATTGTTAAATCATATAAAGGGTATGCACCCGGACGGTCTACTTTGCAAAGTGATGTCCAGTGGCGGTCGCCACTGATGAATATAACACCTGGAATCTTCTCTTTGGTAATCAGGTCGAATAACTGGTTGCGTTCTTCTTCATAATTGGCAAAGTTTTCAAAAATCTTCGACGGATTACCCACTTGTCCACCTACGATCACAAATTTAAACGGCGCATTCGAGAATTTAAGGGCATCTACTAACCATTGTATCTGTTTTTGTCCGAAATACTCTCTGCTGCCTGTGGTGCGCTCGTTTGGCGTTCGCCACCAACGGTCGTCCATTAGAAAGAACTGACAATCTGACCATTGGAAAGAACCCGTTACTCCCTCATCTTTAAATGTATAATTCAGATTACCCCAGAAAAGCTTAAAGGCGTCAAGCGTTTGTTTTTTGCTCACAAAGCCTCTGTCGGCATCATTCGGGCCAAAATCGTGATCATCCCAGATGGCATAATTGTGGATACTGCCCAAAAGTGGTTGCATTTCAGGCAATGAACGCGTGTGTGTATAACGTTTCTGGATACCTGTTCTGGTGTTCCAGTCAACCTCCCTTAGATAGATATTATCGCCACTCCAAAGCATAAAATCAGGCTTTGATTGATATATGCTTGTGAAGATTTCGTATTCAGAGCCATATGGCGTACCCGGACGATCGAAACCCTCTTCATTGATATAGGCACAACTACCTACGGCAAACTTAAAGGCAGGCGGGTCGGTACGGTACTGCCAGAGTGTTTGTGTCTGGAATTCCAATGGATATTTGATAGCCACTTTCTTTTTATCGACCCAGACTTCGTAGTTGTATTTTTTACCCGGTAACACTTCGTCGGCTACCAGTTTTGCTACAAAGGCATCGGCTTTGGTGGTTTTTATTTCTTCTGTTGAGAATTTAACAGCTGGTTTTTCTTTATCCCAATAAATAAACTTAACCGAGGCTTCTTTTTTGGTTTGTACCCAAAGCATTACTTCCCGCATTTCAGAATACCCTAGCATAGGGCCTGACTGTATCTGTGCCGAAAGCGACAAAACGCTAATTAAGAGGATGAGTGTTAGTAGATGTAATTTTTTTATCATAATATTAGGGAGTGATATTCATTAGTATCGACAAATTTAACCTATTCTGAACAAACCTTGTATTAAACTTCTGTAAAATGCCTAAAAAACTTCTTTTGCTTGTGAATCCCTATTCGGGTTCGGGCAAAAGCCTTGCTGCTTGTGAATATCTCAAAAGAAATGTAAAGGGCTACGAATTTAATACCCTTGTGAGCCAGTATAAAGGGCATTTTGTTGATTTCCTGCAAAAAGAAGATCTAACCCAATATGAGAAAATTATCATATTTGGCGGAGATGGCACCATGCATGAGGTAACTAACGGTATTGCCGGAAAAATCGATACTCCTCCCCTCCTGCTATTTCCATGCGGTGGTGGGAAAGCGTTGAATCATGATATTAATAATCTGACCTGGGAAAGTTCATTACAGAAATTTCATCAAAACAATACCAAACAGATTGATATTTTCAAAGTACAATTTCCCAAAAACCAAGCTACCGAAAAAATGGTTTATGGATTCAATATTATTGGTTGGGGATTAGTATCAAATATTAATCTGACGTCAGAGAAACTACGTTGGTTGGGTGGTTTGCGGTATAGTGTAGCTGCAGTTATTCATATTTTCAAGAATCCCCGTTTTAAGGGAAAAGTGACAGTTGATAATGAGGTATTTACAGGTGATTTCTGCTTTGTACTGGCCTGCAATACGCAACACACAGGTAAAGCTATGAAAATAGCTCCTCTGGCTGCACTGGATGATGGGCTGTTGGATATTCTGGTGATTAAACACGTGCCTTTCTTTCATCTCCTACGCTTATTCCCTTTAATTTTCTCAGGCAAACATATTCATTCACCTTTAGTGATTTATAAAAAAGCGAGGAAATTCAGCATTGATGCTGAGCCTATGACATTGGTGATTGATGGGGAGGTAAAGGGCGAAACACCTTTGTGGGCAGAGGTTTTGGGGAATAAGGTTAATATGATTGTTTAATATCCGGGCCTGCGTAGCACGCATAGGCGCTGAGGGAGCTTTCTGTAAGTATTTTAGTACTGTGGTGTATCTAGGCCAAAGATAAGCATGCCACCCGTGCAACGGCCAGACCTTTTGCTTGCGAATATAGGCGTACCATGCTGGCTTTACTCTCCGGTTATAATCAATCCCACAATATCTAGTTTCCCATCTTTATTGGCTAGTATATAGTAGTTGGTTTCGCTGGATACTTTTTTGCCTGACTGGCCATAATTGTCCCATTTCACTTTGCAGAGATAAACGGTTTCGGAGACTTTATCTTCTAATAAAATAGTGGATTCTGCTTTGTTAATATCCTGCGAAGCATATTGTTTCAAACCCTGCTTCCAGAAATCTACTACTTCTTCATCTTTAGTAACTGTTATCACCCCCTGGTCTGAATAAACGGCCATGGGTGCACGATAATAATCTGCAATGTTTTCGGCTGAGAAAGACATTAATGCGGCGGCATAGTCTTTAAAAAAGTACTGTGTTGTATGTGGCATGGCTTGTTATATTTTGCGGTAAGCATAAGTTTTTTTCCTGATAAAATTCTTTCAGAAATAACCCTAAAAAACTGTGCCACAGCTAGTTACACACTCAATCGCCTCTTATTAAAGGCTGGCATACATTTTTTGGTAGAAATTATTAAGGTAAATCTTATTTACTCCTCATCTCCATCTTTACAACACGATTTATGGCTAACATCACTTTAAACATCAATAATAAGGAGTATCAACTGGATGCTGACCCACAGATGCCGCTTCTTTGGGCTATCAGAGACATGGCTGGCCTGAAAGGCACTAAATATGGTTGCGGAGTTGCCCAATGCGGTGCATGCGTAGTGCATATGGATGGCGAAGCTGTTAGGTCTTGCGTTACCCGGCTCAGTCGTGCAGAGGGCAAGAAGGTAGTAACCATTGAAGGACTCTCAGAAACCAATAATCATCCGGTGCAACAAGCCTGGCAACAGGTAGATGTGCCGCAATGCGGCTATTGCCATTCCGGGCAGATTATGTCAGCGGCGGTGTTGCTTCGGGAAAATCCGAATCCGAGTGATCAGGATATTGATGATGCCATGGCAGGAAATATCTGCCGTTGTGGTACTTATCTGCGTATTCGTAAAGCCATTCATCTGGCGGCCGAAATGCAACAAAAAACAGCCAAAGGATAAAACCCCTATGCCATGAAACCACACAACACAACGAAGCCTTCCCGCTATTTTCCCACAAAGACGGTTTTTGCCTTATCTGCTATGCTATTTATTACGGCAGCAGTCGCTTCTGCTTTTAGAAATAAAGAAGAAGGCCCAGTTGGCAAAATTATCATCAATAAAGATAGTATTGAGTCAGTTAAGGCATTTGCGAGTGTCTATAAAGTGCTGATGAGTCCGCGGTGTATGAATTGCCATCCAGCAGGAGATGTCCCACTACAAGGAGAAGACAGCCATTTGCATACGATGATGCCCAAGCGAGGCAAAGATGGCACGGGTGTATCTGCCATGAAATGTGCTAATTGCCATCAGGAAACCAATACGCCGGGGCTACACACACCGCCGGGGAATCCTAAATGGCACTTGCCACCTGCTGATATGAAAATGGTTTTTCAGGGGAAAACGCCTCATGAACTGGCTAAGCAGTTGATAGATCCCAATCAGAATGGGCATAAGAATATGGAGCAGTTGATTGAGCATGCCTCTGATACGTTGGTGCTTGCCGGATGGAATCCGGGTGAGGGAAGGAAACTTCCTCCTTTAAGCCACAAAGAATTTAAAAAAGCATGGATTACCTGGCTTACCAAAGGTGCATATGCACCTGCCCCTAAGCCGCAGTAATCTGCTATTTTATCCACACCCTTATCATACTAAGATGTCATTATCAAGAAGAAATTTCTTAAAAGTATCCGGGCTTACCGGAACAATGCTCGCACTGGGTTATTACTGGAAAGCCGATGCCAAAGATGCCGAAATCATCAAAGCTACTGACGCCGAAGACTTTGGCGTTGAGCTCAATGCCTGGGTGCATATCAACACCTCCGGTAAAGTAACTATTTTCAGCCATCGTGCTGAAATGGGGCAAGGAGTGTATCAGGCTATTCCACAGATTGTAGCCGAAGAACTGGAGGTAAACCTGAATGAAGTCAATGTAGTTTTTGCCAAAGGCGATAATAAAAAATACGGTAGTCAGATAACCGGAGGTAGTTCTACCGTACGCACAGCTTATAAAAATCTATTGAATCTTGGCGCTACTGCCCGCGAAATGCTTATACAGGCCGCTGCCAACAAATGGAATGCACCGAAAACTGATTGCTATGCCGAGGGCGGGCATGTGTATCATCGTCCGTCAAAAAAGAAATTGCATTATGGAGAATTGGTTGTGGAGGCTGCCAAACTGGAAATGCCTAAAAATGTAGTACTCAAAAAACGTTCGGAATATAAGCTGATTGGAAAGCCACTACCTCGGCTGGATACCTGGATGAAAACTAATGGTACGGCAGTATTTGGTATGGATAAGGAGATTCCGAACATGTTATATGCCGCTGTTGAGCGTAATCCACGATTGAGGGGAAAGGTGAAGAGTTTTGATGATAGTGCTACCCGGAGAATACCTGGTGTAAAAGATGTCGTGAAAGTGAAAATGGGTGTATTCAGCACTTATCGTGAGGGGGTGGCTGTGGTAGCAGATTCCACTTGGGCAGCTATGCAGGGTAAGAAAGCACTTAAAGTCGTGTGGGACGATAGTGGTTTTGAGCATTTAAGCACTGATGTCATCTACAAACGCATGAGTGAAGCCCTGAAAACTAAAGAAGGATTATCATTCAAAAAACAGGGTGACCCGAACATTATCCTGAAATATGCGCAGAAAAAGCTTGACGTGGTTTATGAAACGCCTTACCAGTACCATGCCTGTATGGAGCCGTTGAACTGTATTGCACATTATCAGGGCGATAAACTGGAAATATGGGGACCAATACAAGCACCTGACTGGGTACAGGACTTTATCAGCAAGGAGATGAATATCCCAAGAGAAAAAGTGATTGTGAATATGACTTTTCTGGGTGGTGGCTTTGGTCGCAAAGCATTCATGGATTATCCACATGAAGCAGCCGAGATTTCGAAAGCCATTAATGCACCAGTGCAGGTAGTCTGGAGCAGAGAAGATGATGCCACACAAGGGCCCTATCGCCCGGGAATGATGTATCGGTGTGAAGGTGTGGTTAAAAACGGAGAGATTGATGCCTTTAAAGTGAGACTGGCCGGACAAAATAATGACCATTGGCGAAGCGGCAAAAAAGGTGAACCGAATCGTAGTGCTTCTGAAGGGTTTCTGAAACCCTATTATGAGACCATCAAAAACCTGAGCATCAGCGATGTGCCTTTCGAAACACCGATTCCGACTATGTGGTGGCGGTCAGTATATGCCTCAACCAATGGTTTTGCCTATGAGAGTTTTATAGACGAATTAGCTATAGAAGCAGGCAAAGACCCAATGGAATTCAGAAGAATGTATCTGAAAGACGAACGGGTGCAAAAGCTTATCGACAAAATGGAAGAGGTATCGGGCTGGAAAAGCAGAAAGCAAAATGAGGGTTATGGAATGGCCATTACGGAATGTTTTGAAAGTACCGTTGGTCAGGTAGTAAAAGTATCCAGAAACGCAGATGGCAAAGTAAAAATAGACCATCTATGGGCCGTGATGGACTGCGGATGGTATGTAAACCCCGATACCATTCAGGCACAGGTAGAAGGTTCTATTGTGATGGGCATCGGAGCGGCGACTATTCATCAGGTAACATTTAAAGATGGCAAGGCCGTTGATAACAATTTCAGCACCTATCAGATGCCACGCATCAATGACATTCCGCCGATTGATGTATATGTGATGGATAATGAAGAACAAGCAGGGGGTGTGGGCGAACCGGGCTTACCGCCATTGGCTCCGGCATTAACCAATGCTATTTATGATTTAACAGGCAAGCGCATCCGTAAATTGCCATTTAATTTGGCAGAGGTGTAGCGTATCTAATCCTTTTTGGCTGACCTGTACATATAGATAAATTTTCAGACTTATCCTCGAAATATCATTCATTGAATGGCATAGATCATTGGAGACGCAGTTCCTGCGTCTCTAAAGAATGGTTTAATATTTTATTTATGAATAGATTATCATACATACTATAATCATTCATAAACTCAATAATCCCTCCCAAAGCACGTTATTCATAAGAGTCAATACTTGCGAAAGCGCTTTTATGAATAGATTATTTACTTTTTTCTTCCTCTTTGTCACCCTTACCACTTTTGCGCAGAATCGCTTCACTGTAAGTGGATACATCCGTGAAAAAGGCAGTCAGGAATTATTAATCGGGGTGAATGTTTATCTGCCTAATTCCTCCATAGCCACCACTTCTAATACTTATGGTTTTTATTCTTTAACTATTCCGGCACAGGATTCTGTCACGCTTATTTATTCTTTTGTGGGGTATCAGCGCATTGAACGAAGAATCAGTTTACAAAAAAATCAGGAAATCAATATTGATTTAGAGCCGGCTATGCAATTGCAGGAGGTGGTAGTATCTGCCAAAAGACAGGAGGATAAAGTCAGTGAAACGGTACAAATGAGTACGATAGACCTGCCGGTCAATCAGATAAAAAAAATTCCGGCTTTTCTCGGTGAAAAAGATGTATTGAAAGTGCTTCAATTGATGCCCGGTGTGCAGAAAGGCTCTGAAGGCCAATCAGGAATCTATGTGCGAGGTGGTGGTGCCGACCAGAACCTGATTATTCTGGATGATGCTATTGTCTATAATGCCAACCACCTCTTTGGTTTCTTTTCCACTTTTAACGGCGATGCCCTAAAAAGCGTAGAACTTACCAAAGGAGGTTTTCCGGCCCGTTATGGTGGTCGGTTATCGTCGGTGATAGACCTCAATATGAAAGAGGGTAATAAAGAAAAACTACATGGCGAGGGAGGCATAGGGCTTATTTCGTCAAGGCTTACCCTCGAAGGCCCTATCAAAAAAGGTAAATCTTCCTTTCTGGTTTCTGGTCGACGAACGTATCTTGATGTGATTGCCCGACCATTCATTAAAGCCCAAGCAACTGGCGATAGCAGAGATAATGGAGGATATTATTTCTATGACCTCAATGCCAAACTGAATTATGATTTTGGCAGAAAAGATAAGGTTTATCTGAGTGGCTATTTCGGACAAGATCGTTTCTATGTCGAATCAGAAAACAGTACTGAAAGCAATGAATCGAACCTTAACTGGGGAAATATTACTGCTACAGCTCGTTGGAACCATCTGTTTAACGAGAAACTCTTTGCCAATACCTCTTTTATCCTGAGTCGCTACCAGTTTGGTATCGGTAGTTTTTTCAGAGATAAGGTGCAATCTACAGAAGATTTTACGCTGAAATACAATTCAAGAATCAACGATATTGGTATTAAAAGCGATTTTGATTATTTCCCCGACCACAGGCATTCTATTCGCATAGGGATAGCGGCTACACGCCATCGTTTTATACCGTCAGCCATCGTTTTGAAAAGCAGCGATGCAAACTTAGACCGCGAAGCCAATCCGATTGATGTCTTGGAATCTGGCATTTATGGGGAAGACACCTGGAAAGTGACTGATAAATTCAAGATGAATCTGGGTTTGCGGTTGAGTTATTTTCTGGCGCAAAAACGCAATTACGTTCGTCCCGAACCAAGATTTTCTGCCGCTTTGAAACTGGCAGAGAATCTTTCAGCCAAAGCTTCTTATGCCGAAATGAATCAGTTTGTACACCTGCTCTCAAACACGGGCATCGGTCTACCTACTGATTTATGGGTGCCTACCACTAAAAAAGTAGCCCCTCAAAATTCAAAACAGGTAGCCGCAGGATTAGCCAAAGATTTCCCAAATCAGGATTTAACCTTGACCGTAGAGGGTTATTATAAAGTAATGAATAATATATTGGCGTATAAAGAAGGCTCAACATTTCTGAATCTGGATGGCTTGGGTGCACAGGAAGTAAGTTGGGAAGACAATGTAACGGCGGGAAAAGGTTGGTCTTATGGTGGAGAGGTACTATTACAAAGAAAAGTAGGGCGTTTTTCGGGTTGGGTAGGCTATACACTTTCGTGGACACAATGGCAGTTTGCTGAGCTTAATGCAGGAAAGAAATTCTTCCCAAAATATGACCGTCGACACGATATTTCTGTGGTGGGTATTTATGAATTAAGTCCTCGAATTACGCTTTCGGGTACATGGGTTTATGGTACTGGCAATGCCCTTACATTGCCTATATCAAGCTATCAGGCTTATGTAGACAGGTTTAACAGTTCAAGAAGAAATCCGACTTTTGTGGATAGAGTGCAATGGAGTAGCCAGAATGTAAATGAATATGGTGAGAAGAACTCTTTCAGAGCCGAAGCTTATCATCGCCTGGATTTTGGTATACAGTTTCATAAAAAACTCAAACGCCACGAACGCACCTGGGAATTCAGCCTTTATAATGCCTACAATCGTAGAAATCCTTTCTTTTATGATATAGTTTCAGAAACTACTACAACCGGGACATCTACTGAATCTAAAAATGTCTTGAAGAAGTATTCTTTATTCCCGATTGTGCCGGCTTTTTCCTACAACTTTAAATTCTGATTCAGTCATGAGATATATTATTCAAATATTGGTTTTAGCAGGTCTGATTGGAAGTTTATCCTCATGCGAAAGTCTGATTACAACAGTTCCTGAAAGCAAGCTGCCGAAAGAGACCGAAAAAGTGGTTGTACACGCATATATATCCCCACAAGATAGTATTATTATAGTAAAAGTGGGAATTTCTACTCCTTTGCTGGGTGTAATCAATGGCAATGAAGGTAGTTATAGTGTAGTGGGGCAGGACACAATTTTCTACGCAGGTGGCAATGTCGAAAATGCCATTGTTGTGCTGTCAAACAGCAAAAAGCAATCGGTTGAGATTCCTTATTATAAACCTGAAATGCTTTATAAAATTGATGCTCATCAATTTCCGATTGAAGCGGGTGAAACTTATACGCTCAATGTTGAAACACCCATTGGGAAAGTGGAGGCGACCTGTACCGTACCTAAAGAAAACACGATTGCCACTAATTATAAAATCGATACGCTTACAGATAATATCAATGGTATATTCACCAAGCTTTTCAGAATCAATTTTGACTGGAAAGACATAGCCGGGCAAGCCAATTATTATACCACCAAAACCACATTGACCACGCCCATGCGTTTGCATAGAGGTAGCAGTGAATATCCGCCAAACTACATTGTCAGAACCATTAAATACTATGGGTATTGGAATGAAGACAATGGGCAACAGATTTATCAGACCGACATGAGTCGAGACGGTAAGGTGATTTCTTCGCCTATTGGAATGGTGCAATTGGGTATGGATGTAGCCTATAGTAATGGAGAAAGATATAATGCCTATTTTGCCGGAGAAAAAAGTACTATCACGCTCGAAGTGCTGAATACCGACAAAAACTACTACGATTATCACAGGGCAGTGCGAATTAATAACAGACAGGATGGCAATCCGTTTGTAGAACCTGTGCCAATACCTACCAATATCAAAAACGGTCTGGGCTGTTTTGCTGCTTCTAATAAATCAATATTGACGGTTGTTTTCTGATTTACGCTGTTTTTGACAAACTCAGGTTTTATTTATTGCTTGTTGCTTTGTATCTTTGCGCCCTTATTATATAATATTTTTAATCAAATGGAAATCACAGGTAGAATTATACAGTTATTGCCTCTACAAACAGGTCAGGGTAAAAATGGTGTTTGGAAAAAACAGGATTTTGTTATTGAAACCGATGGACAATACCCTAAAAAAGTGTGTATCTCGGCATGGGGAGATAAGGTAAGTGAAAATGTGCTGGTTGTAGGCAAAGAAGTAACTGTATCTTTCGATATTGAAAGCCGCGAGTTTAACGGACGTTGGTACACCGATGTACGCGCCTGGAAAGTAGAAGAAGGTGGCGGCAGTGCTCCTGTAGAACCATATTATGCAGCGGCTGGCCAACAAAATAGTGCTCCAGCAACTAATAAAACCACAGCCCCTGAGTTTTTGATTTCAGCTGAAGACAGCAAGGATGATTTGCCGTTTTAATCGGAATAAAATATTTAAGTATTTCGAGAAACACAGAGATTTTTTGGTCTCTGTGTTTCTTTGTAATAGGTTGACAGACATTCAACCCTACTCCAACCCTACCCAACAATAGGGAGGGACTTAGGGAGTGGGGTTTTACACATTTTTCATTCTCAAACCGCTGTTTCACAGCAAATGCTATGTTTTCTATTCAGAATTTTACAGTTGAGTCTTTAGCCAATCAGTTCGGAACACCTTTGTATGTGTATGACGGCAATAAAATTGAGGAACAAATCGGCAAAATGCGCAAGGCATTTGCAGGTAGTAATCTCAAATTAAAATATGCCTGCAAAGCCCTTACAAATATTAATATCATGAAACTCATGCGAAAGAATGGGGTAGATATTGACGTGGTTTCGACACAGGAAGCTCATCTGGCTATTCTGGCAGGATATGAGCCACATCAGATTCAATATACACCAAGCGGTGTAGCCTTCTCGGAGGTGCAGGAGGCTGTAACATTAGGTTTAAGAATGAACCTTGACTCGCTACCATTATTAGAGAAATTCGGGCAAATTTATGGTAGTTCGTTGCCTATTTGCCTGCGTATTAATCCGCATATCATGGAGGGGGGTACAATCAAAATCTCAACCGGACATAAAGATTCGAAGTTTGGTATTTCGATTGAACAGGCTGATGAAATTCATGAAATCGTAAAAAAATACGGTCTTAATGTAGTAGGTCTGCATCAACATACAGGTTCAGATTTCAAGAATGCCCATGTGATTATTGATGCAGCTGAAAAGCTATTTGACTTAGCTTTCAAATACTTCCCAAATCTTGAATTTATAGACTTAGGGTCTGGATTTAAAGTAGCTTATCGCGAAGACGATCATGTAACTGATATGGAGAAACTAGGCAAAGGCGTAGTAAAAGTCTTCAACGAGTTTTGCGAGCAATATGGTAAAGATGTACAACTATGGTTTGAGCCGGGTAAATTTCTGGTAAGTGAGTGCGGTTATCTGTTGACAAGGGCCAATGTGGTGAAACATAATCCGGGTCGTAATTTTGTGGGTGTTGATTCTGGGCTGAATCATTTGATTCGTCCGATGATGTATGATGCTTACCATGAGATCATCAATGGGTCTGATCCGGATGGTGAGGGGAAAGAGAAATATGATATTGTAGGATATATCTGCGAGACAGACACTTTGGGTAAAGACCGTACAATTCCGATAGTAAATGAGGGTGATATTATTGTGATAAAGAATGCCGGAGCCTATGGATTTTCTATGGCTTCTAACTATAATTCGCGTTTCCGCCCGGCCGAAGTCTTGATTTATAATGGTGAAGTGAAGTTGATTCGCCAACGCGAAACGATGGAAGATATTCTGAAAAATCAGGTTGTGTTGGATATATAGATTGGTACATCATTCTGGTATGATTTTATTGCCACAATGTACACAAGGTACTCAATGTTACACAATTGTTTTATAGTGTTACATTATGTATCTGTTGTATATTGTGGCAATATCTTTTTTCCTATCAAGCATCATATTTTCAAAATTGTATAGTAGTAATAGATTGTTTACATTTGAGGTATCAACCAATTAGAGTACAGACATGACCGCTTCTGAACAAACTTTCCATCGCTCAAGCAAAAAAGACGAATTTGAATCACCTGATTTTTATGATATAGACGATTTGCTGACTGAAGAACATAAGATGATTCGCTCGGCAGTTCGTGATTTTGTGAAGCGGGAAATCTCTCCTATTATTGAAGATGCGGCGCAACGCTGCACTTTCCCTGAGTTTATTGTAAAGAAGTTTGGAGAACTTGGCGTTTTTGGCCCAACAATTCCACTGGAATATGGCGGCCAAGGGCTAGACTATATCTCCTACGGATTGATGATGCAGGAGATTGAAAGGGGCGATTCGGGCATGCGTTCAACTGCATCCGTTCAGGGTTCGTTGGTCATGTTTCCTATCTATAAATATGGTAGTGAAGAGCAAAAAATGAAATTTCTGCCGAAGTTGGGAAGCGGAGAGTTTTTAGGTTGCTTTGGGTTAACAGAGCCTGACTTTGGTTCGAATCCGAGTGGTATGACCACCAATTTTAAAGAAGACGGTGACCATGTGATTCTGAATGGTTCCAAAATGTGGATTTCTAATTCACCCAAAGCTGATGTAGCCGTAGTGTGGGCAAAGAATGAACAAGGACGTGTAAAAGGTTTGATAGTGGAGCGTGGAATGGATGGATTCAGTACGCCCGAAATACATGGTAAATGGTCTTTAAGAGCGAGTATTACAGGTGAGTTAGTTTTTGATAATGTAAGAGTACCTAAAGCAAATATTTTACCCGATGCTGATGGGCTGAAAGCTCCGATGTCTTGCCTTGATAATGCCCGCTACGGCATTGCCTGGGGAGCTTTGGGAGCTGCGATGGATTGCTACGATTCTGCCCGAAGATATGCGATGGAACGAATCCAGTTTGATAAACCGATTGGGGCATTTCAGTTGACACAAAAGAAACTGGCAGAAATGCTGACCGAAATCACCAAGGCCCAACTAGTTTGCTGGCGATTAGGGAATCTGAAAAATCAGGGCAAAGCTACCACGGCACAAATCTCTTTAGCAAAGCGCAACAATGTAGCAATGGCGCTTGAGATTGCCCGCGAAGCTAGACAAATACATGGTGGTATGGGTATTACAGGCGAATACCCGATTATGCGCCACCAGATGAACCTCGAATCAGTAGTAACCTATGAGGGCACGCATGATATTCATTTGTTGATTTTAGGAAATGCTATTACCGGGATTCCGGCGTTTAAATAACCATTTAGTGATTTAGTGATTTAGTGATTTAGTGATTTAGTGATTATTAAATTTAAGCACAATATTCGCTTTAAACAATTCTTTAATTCGTAATTTTTAATCACTCATTCACACAATCACTCATTCACTAAATAAACACTACCACCTCGCTGACGACTAAAATTTATGAAGAAAACTACTTTCTGGCTGTGCCTATTGTGCACTATTCAATTAGCGGCGCAAGACCGCATTCTTACCCTTAAGCAAGATACTCTCAGAGTAAAAGTAAGCAGTGTCGACAAACAAAAAATTGTTTATTATCTGGAAGCAGATAAAGAGAAAAAATTGCAGGAAATTCCTGTAACTGACCTTCACAAAATCATCTGGCGGACTGGTCTGGAATATATCATTAATCAGGAAATTGAGGATAAGCATAAAAAACAGTCCTCTACTAGACCTGAAGTAAAATCAGTTTCAAACATTGAACCTGCTGAACAAAAAACCAAGATAGTTGAAAAAAAGAAAGAGGCTTTGGCAAATACCCCTTCGGATGAAGCACCTGAAATTACGATGGATAATAATATAGCCTGGATAATCTTTAGAGTGAATGGGAAAAAAGTAAAGCGGCAGAAAGTAGAAAGAATACTTCGTGGGTATGATTATGAATGTTTTCAGGTATTCAAAAAAGGCAATAATTTATTGGGGAAAGGTCAGATATTTATGGCTGCCTCTACAGTAGTTTTTGCCTTTTGGCTGGCTTCCTCTCCTACATCCGGAACAGATACTATAGGATTAGCAACTCTATCTGTTGGCTCTTTAAGTAGTTTTTCAATCTGGTATTCAGTCAGACTGATGGAAGAGGCGATTAAAGAATATGAGTTCAGGCGTACTACCTATACTTTAAATCCATCACTAATACCATCATCTCAATCACATGATATGTTTATTCCCTGAAAATTTACTTATCTCTTACAAACCTCTGTCTTCAGTTTGATATTTAATGTTGACCGATAAGTAACTTTAATGAATATGTATTTCAAAATAATTATTCGCTGATTTACAAATCAGCCATTTTTCACTACCTCACTGGCGACTAAAATTTTATGAAGAAAACTACTTTCTGGCTGTGCCTGCTGTGCGCTATTGAATTGTCGGCGCAAGACCGAATTCTTACCCTTAAGCAAGATACGCTCAAAGCAAAAATCAACAGTATCGACAAACAAAAAGTTATCTACTATCTCGAAGCAGATACAGATAAAAAACTACAGGAGATGCCTGTGTCAGACTTGCACAAAATCATCTGGCGGACTGGTCTTGAATACATCATCAATCGGGAGTTTGAAGATAAGCATAAAAAAACTACCAATAAACAGCCTGAAATAAAGTCGGTTCCAGTTTCTAAGCCTGTTGAAGAAAAATCGCAAACTATTAAGAAGGAGAAAGAGGTTGTAATTATAGAAGTTCCTGCTGTAAAGGATGCGCCCAAATTAAGAGTAAGAAGATGGATTTTATGGCGTACCTATACTTCAAATGGCATGCGGGTGGGGCGTAATAGAATGGAGGAAATCATGAGTAGATATGATTATGAAACCTACCAGGATTTTGGTAAAGGAAATGATAAATTTAAACAGGGCCGGAAAATATTCTACCTTTCAAAAATCCCTCTTTTTTCGCTTTATATTATACCTATTTATACGCCAATATTGCCTGATTTACTACTTTTAGGAGCAATGACCATGGAAGTAATTTCAATAGTAAAAGAAATAAAAGGTGAAAAACTCATGCGGCACGCAGTACTGGCTTATGAAGAAAAGAGATTAGCCAATAAATTAAACCCAAAGTTTGTGAAAACTAAATTTTAGAGATTATTCTGCATTATTGATCTCCTGAAATTCAGTGAATTCAGACAATTCTTTTTTATTGTTGGTTTTTAGTTGTTTGTAGTCTATTTCCCAATTAACTGACGCAGCTAACTGGTTCATCATCAAGCCTACCTGTCGGTTGGCTACTTTAGGCAAATCGCTCTCCAGGGCTTTTTCCTGCATTAGTTTTTTGGCTTCATTCAGAATATTGGTATAATCTTCATGACTGAATTTATTCAACCAGCCCTGGTCTATGTCATAGAACTTATAATCTGTATCAATTGATAGCACTTCTGCTTGTGGAAAATCTTCTATTATCAGTTTTCGTGTCGTTTCATCTCTCATCACTTTCATTTTTCCAAAATCAAATCCAACCGAAACTTTTGCCCTCGAAACCACCAAAGCTTTCTTATTAATCTGAAATAAGCCCCAGAAGTCTTTTTTACTATTATGGTCGTAGATTTCAGTGAAATAACCCTCTGCCACTACCACCTTAAACACTTTCTCTATACGTTCGAGCAGTAAAGTAGATTCACGGCGTAGTTGCTCACGGTTATCACGTATTTTCTTGCCATAAATCCAATTAAAAACCTGCCAGGCGGCTATTCCGCCTACACCCAAAGCTGAAATAAAAAACAGAAAGTCCATGTTTTGCAAAGTGTTCGGTTTTTATTGAGACGTAAAAATTGAAAGATGTTTCTTAATCAAATATAGAAAATTTACGCTAATTGGTGCTCTTTATATTCTTTTGTTTTGCTTAGTCCACTGATGTTACTTTTTGGGCTGCAAAAAAAGCATCTCAGTTCCAGAGTTTCAAACTTGCTATTCCTTAAATTATTTTATCTTTTCATAGTCCCGGGTTGTTACTTTTTTGGGCTGCAAAAAAGTAACAACCCGAGACGATGAAAACAAAATAACATAAGGCATATTAGAGTATATGCTAATCTGAAGAATAGATAATTTTCAATACTTTTGTAACGAAAAAGTTATTTTAAACAAACTTGAAACAAACACCAGATAAATATTTAATACTATTAGTTGGCCCGACGGCTGTTGGCAAAACCGACTTATCTATCAGATTGGCTCATAATTTAGATACTGAAATTATATCGGCTGATTCAAGACAGTTTTATAAAGAATTAAGTATTGGAACAGCCAAACCTACTATACAAGAAATGGATGGCGTTACCCATCATTTTATTGATTCGCATAGCATTGACTCGTATTACAGTGCGGGAGATTTTGAAAGAGATGTTATCAGGCTATTGGAAGAGGATCTATTCAAGCGAAAAGATGTGGTGATTATGACGGGAGGTTCCGGCTTGTTTGTGAAAGCCATTACGGATGGCTTAGATGATATGCCCGAAGCACCCCTGGCTTTGCGAGAAAACCTGATGCAAAGACTCGAAACCGAAGGTGTAACAGTACTAGCGGAAGAACTCAAACAATTAGACCCTGAGTATGCCGCTACTGCTGATTTGCAAAACTCCCAAAGAGTGGTAAGGGCCTTAGAAGTATGTTTAAGCACAGGAAGGCCATTCTCTCAATTTCATAAAAAATCCAAAATCGAGCGGAATTTCGATTTCATTAAAGTTGGCATAGAACGTCCACGGGAAGAACTATACGACCGGATTAACCGCCGGATGGATATAATGTTGAACAATGGTTTGATGGAGGAAGTAAAAGGGTTAACGAGTTACAGAAACCATAATGCCTTACAGACTGTGGGCTACAAAGAAGTCTTTGATTTTCTGGATGGCGCTTATGATTACCCCACGATGGTAGAATTATTGAAGCGCAATTCGAGGAGGTATGCCAAAAGACAAATGACCTGGTTTAAAAATCAGGATGATTTTCGATGGTTTAATGCGGAAGATTTTGAGGGGGTTTATGAATATATACAATCAGGGATTAATTAAAATGATTCGTGGCGATAAACAGCCCTGAAATCATAATTCAAGCCGATAAAGCCAGTACTTTTTCCCAAGTCTGGATGGCAGTTCTCTAACCTGATTGAAGCCCATGTCTTCATACAAATGGCGGGCTGCATCCATAAATTCGGACGTATGCAAAGCAATGGTTTTCTCACCTGTGGTTCTGGCATGATCAATGCATACTTCAATCAAGCGTCTACCCAGACCTTTTCCGGCATAGGCTGCATTAACCCCAACCATTCTCAGATAAGACCAGTCTTCCTGAAAAATGTCAGTTGGATTGCCTCTGGAAAAAAGAAAGGCCATTCCAATAACCTCATTGGCATGCTCACATACAAAACACGTTGATTGGTTGAGCAATTCAGGATAAGTATTTTCACCAGTCAGGTAATTTTTCAGTTTTTCCCAATTATCCTCAGTTAACTGGTCTTTAAAATTCCCAAAAGAGTTGAGTCCGATTAGTTTAAGTTTTTCAATGTCGTCTATTGTAGCCTTTCGGAAGATGTATCCTTGCATTAGAATTAGTTGCTGGTTTTTAATGTAATTTCTGTATTTAGTAGCAAATATAAAGCTTTAAATCCTCCAATAATCATACTGAATGTACTTGGCTGTTTCATTAGACACTTCTCTCCCCAACAATTTAGACAATATATACAAAGACATATCAATCCCGGCCGAAACACCTGCTGAGAGGATAATCCGTCCATTATCAACCCAGCGTTCTTCGGGAAATAGGGTTGTGTTTGGTGCTACTTCGCGCATTTGCTCTACTGCTTTAAAATGCGTAGTGGCAGATAAGCCTTCTAACAATCCTGCTTTGGCCAGCACTAGCGACCCTGTACACACAGAGAGTAGTAACTCCACTTTTTCGTTCATGGCTTTTACCCAATCAAGTAATTTCTGGTTATGCATTTCTCTTCTGGTGCCAAAGGGTGTGCCATCAGGTTTGTGCCCTCCCCCACCCGGAATCAGTAATATATCGGGTGTCGGGCAATTATCGAAAGTATACGTAGCTTCAATAATCAGATTATTACGGGCGGCAATTTTTGGCTTTTCAGCCACTGTAAACACATTGAAATATCCTGCTTGTCCGCCTTGTTTTCCGGCTACACCAAAGATTTCAAATGGCCCGGCAAAGTCGAGCACTTCAACGTCATCAAAAATAAAAATACCTACTGATTTCATAAACTAAGAATTAAGGGCCTGATTTTTTGAATAATTCAAAGATTCAAATGAAAAATCTTCAAAACTCTCTACCCGAATTGTTACTCTCGCAAATTAGATTTTTCTTTGTAAAAAAATCCCATTGAATGCAGAAAATTACTATTGCCGTTGATGGCTATTCGAGTTGTGGTAAAAGTACAACAGCCAAAAGAGTGGCAAAGAAATTAGGCTACAGTTATATCGATACAGGTGCCATGTACCGCTCGGTAACACTCTATTTTCTTGAACACCATGTAACACTCACCAACGAAAAAGAAGTAGAAAAAGCCCTCGAAAACATTCATATTGAGTTTCGCCGTAATCCGGGTGATGGTAGAAATGAAACCTGCTTAAATGGCTTGAATGTAGAAGACGAAATCAGAAAATTATATATTGCCAATCAGGTAAGCGAAGTAAGCGCTATTGCTGCCGTACGGCATGCGATGGTAGCGCAACAACGCCGGATGGGCAGAAAGAAAGGAGTTGTGATGGATGGCCGGGACATCGGAACGGTAGTGTTCCCGGATGCTGAATTGAAGATTTTCATGACTGCCGACCCCATCATCCGGGCGAATCGCCGACAAATAGAATTAGCCGAAAGAGGTGATTTAGTAGACCTGGAAGAGATTATTGAAAACATCAGAAAAAGAGATTTAATAGATACTACCCGCAAGGAAAGTCCACTAAGAAAAGCGGATGATGCCATTGAGGTAGATACATCCTACATGACTCTTGATGAACAGGTAGATGTGGTTTGTCTTCTGGCCGATGAGGCGTTTAGCAGGAAGTTGCAAAAAAGCGGTCAGTGAGGAGTATGAGACAGTTTGATTATATCATCGTAGGTCAAGGCATTGCAGGGTCTTTACTGGGCTATCAACTATTGAAAGCCGACAGGCGTGTATTGATACTGAATGATGAATCTATTCCTACTTCTTCGGCCGTTGCCGGAGGGATTTTTAACCCTATTACCGGAAAAAATCTGGATAAAACCTGGCTGGCGGATACTATTTTTCCTTATTTCAAGGATTTTTATCTTTCTCTCGAAAAAGAAACCTATAGCCGGTTCTACCACGAAACCAATCTCTTCCGTCCTTATGCTAATGAGCAACAACGCAGGCATTTTCTGCAATTGACCGATGAATATGATTTGGATCAATATATTTCTCTCGTAAAGCCTAACATCTATACCGAGGTTGAAAATCCTCTAGGAGGACTTTACACTTCCTCTGCCGGATGGGTAGATGTACCTTTGATGCTTGAGGGGCTGAAACAATTGTTCATACAATCGGGTGCATATCAGGCTGAGAAATTTGATTATCAGGCATTAGAAATTTCAGAGGAACAGATTTCCTATAAAAACTTTCAGGCGCCAAAAATTATTTTCTGCGAGGGATATTATGCTTCGCAAAACCCCTACTTCAAGTGGTTGCCGTTTAATCCTGCCAAGGGTGAAACATTGATTGCCAGCATGGCAGACTATTCCATCAAAGAAATCGTCAATCAGGGCTCATGGATTATTCCTCTGGGAAATCAGCAATATAGATTCGGTTCCACTTATGTCTGGAATCAGTTGAACTGGCACACTACTCCTGAAGGTGAAGAAGCCATTACCGGTAAAATCGACAAATTCCTTAAAACTTCTTATCAAATTATTGGCCAACAGGCGGGTATCCGACCAACTACAAAAGACCGCCGCCCATTCCTGGGCAACCATCCTGTACATTCCAACGTCTATGTATTCAACGGATTAGGCACAAAGGGTGTATCGCTGGCTCCCTACTTTGCGGAGCAAATGTTAAATCTTTTAGAAAAAAATAAAGATTTAATACCAGATTCTAACATTCAGCGTTTTTATTCGTTATATTCGTTATAAGAAACCCCTTAATCCAGGATATTTAGTTGAGAGACCCGAACGAAGGAGCGGGATTATACAGAGAGCTATGAAAAAAATCTCTACTTATCGTCGATGCGCGCTGCGCTTCATTACCCTTAATGCTCTTATTTTCATAGGAATACAAACTGCTTTTGCCCAAAGTTATTTTTCATCAACACAGGAAGAGTTTGGTAAAAACCGTATTCAGGAAAAAAGATTTGAATGGCTTACGATCAGAAGTAATAATTTTGAGTTTAATTATTACCGTGGAGGCGATAAAATCGCCCAAAGTGCTGCAAAACTCTCAGAAAGTGAGTATGACCGAATCACCGAGTTGTTGGGTTATACGCCTTTCACAACCATGAAAATCTTCCTGTATAACTCAAAAAAAGACCTGGAACAAAGTAATATTGGTCTTACTGCCCCTATTGACCTGGATGGTAGTATTCTGAACTTAGCCAAGTCGCGCGTACAGATTGCGTATACAGGTAATGAGGAAACTTTCAGAAAAGAATTAATCAGACAAATATCCCGCTTGTTTGTGTATGATATGCTCTATGGTGGTTCGTTGAAAGAAGTGTTGCAGAGCTCACTTCTATTGACAGTACCTGAATGGTATATGGCCGGTATCTCTGCTTATATCTCAGAAAACAGCGAAGACCCTGCCGTGCTTGACCGTTTGAAAGTGGCGGTGATGAAAAACAAAGATAAAAAGATTTCGCACCTGGAGGGAAAAGATGCTGAATTGATAGGGCAATCTATCTGGAATTATATTGCGATGCGCTATGGCAAAGATAATATTTCTAATATTCTGAATCTGACCCGGATTATCCGTACAGAAGAATCGAGTATTACCAGTACGTTGGGTATCTCTTACAATCGTTTCATGAGAGAGTGGAAAGAGTTTTATCTCACGGGTGCTTATGCCAATGTAAATGAAAAAAATGATGAACCAAAAGAGAAAACCATTGTTTCACCTAAAATAGACTTATCGAAGCCTAAAGAGAAACTGGTATTACAAAAGGGTGAGGTTGATACTGATAATTATGAATTTGATGCCGAGAATATCATCAAGTCTCTGGCTAATGAAACAGCGAAGAACAAGGTTGATAATACAGATAAATCGACACCTAAGCTGGGTCGCTACAAAGAAACACTGAAAATCAAAGGGCCGTTTGCATATGAAAATATCATGATTGCCAACGATGTGAAGTCTGACTTTTTGATGGATCCTGTGCGCCGGATGGGTATGAAAAACACCCTGGTGCTGAACGATTTACTGGAGAATCATAATATTAAATTAGGACTTTTCATTACTCCTGTACTCAGAAATCACGATATTTTCTTAGAATATAACAACAATACCAAGCGTGTTGACTGGGGTTTAGGCATCATGCGCCGCTCGATTTCGTTAGGCGAACTGGATTATCGTAGTTTGTATTTATTCCGCCCGTTGGGTATTACTACACCATCTAGCGCAATTATTGCTATCGACAGACGCTTGTATTATAACAAGTTTTCGGCTTATGCCAATTATCCTTTAAGCCGCAACCTGCGCGCAGGGATTTCTCCTTTCTTCATGACAACTACCGATGTTGATCTGGTTGAATTAGGTCGCAAGAATCTTTCTTCTAATTATGTAGGTTATAAAGCTGAAATTGTATTCGATAATACTGTTCCGCTATTCAGCAAAGTGGTAACAGGTACCCGCGCTAAAGCTCGTCTGGAACGCTCGTATAGCCTCAATACAAGCAACGAGAATTTCAGCCGTTTGGTGATTGATGCCCGTCATTATCAGAGAATCCTACGCAGCTTTATTTTTGCTGCCCGTTTATCGTATAGCCGCTCGTTGGGTAATGCCCCAAAAGTAACATTCCTGGGTGGTATGGAAAACACCATCAACCGCTCGGTTGAAACACCTAACGGACAAGGCACAGGTGTACCACGTGATTTGCGTGATGTATTGTTCTATGATTATGCCGGAAACTTAAGAGGTTTCAACTTTGCGAAACTATTCGGTACCAGTCACTTACTAACCAACTTTGAATTACGCCTGCCATTGGCACAGTATTTCTCTAAAGGCTCGCTTACGTCTAATTTCTTACGTAATATGCAATTTGTAGGGTTCAGCGATATTGGCACTGCCTGGTATGGCAATAAAGGGCCATTCAACCGTCAGAATAGCTTAAATACAGAGGTAATTGGTGGGGGTGATAACCCTTTCAGAGCAACGGTGACCAACTTCAAAAACCCATTTCTGGTGGGTTATGGTGTCGGTATGAGAACAACTATTCTGGGTTATTTTGTGAAAGCCGACTATGCCTGGGGACTTGAAGATAAAGAAGTAAACAAGCCTAAGCTATACATTTCACTTGGTTACGATTTTTAATCGACACATAGCCTTTGGATAATAGTATCCGAAGATCATATAGAAAAACCCGTTCCTACCGAATGGGTTTTTCGTTTGTTTAACCAACAACCTGATGAATGCCCGGCATAAAAGAATCCAACAGACAGCCATTTTATACAACCAATTGATTAATTTCTTCTGGACAATACTGGCTTTTGCGCCTGTGGTGTATTTCTGCTATCAGTATCTGCCGCTAAGGCTTTTATACATCTTTTCGGGTATTAGTTGCTTAGTTATTTTCCTACCTACCTCTTTACTGAACAAAATTCAGCTAAGTCAATCTTCAAATGCTTACACGAAAATAGGCATTCGGTTTATAAAGAAATACACACAGAATGGCGATTTGGTGAATCGCTTCATCAAAAGCCAGCACCCACAATATAAATATGCAGACAACAAACAGGCCATTAAGAAACTGATTGGTAAGTCTTATATGCAGGAGAAGTTTCATTATGTGGTCTTTGTATTTTTTATGTGTATTATGGTTTATGCAATTATGCGTGGGCTGGTTGGCTGGGTGGTTTTCATTGGAGTGGCTAATATTATCTATAACCTTTATCCTATCTTTCTACAACAATACAACCGGATCCGGATTAACTATTTGTTGCAAAGGCAAGCTGACTTATAGAAAAAAACATTAAACATTATCCACCTTTATAAACCATTCTACTATCAATGAATCATTTTCCAGTCATTACCTCCACACTTTCAGAAAAGCATCTGGCTTTATTTTTACAAAAAAAATATAACCTAAGTACGAATACCACCTGCCAGTTATTGAAAACCGGAATCAATCATGCATATCTGGTTACTGATAATGAGCAGAAGTCTGTTTTCAGGGTTTATAGCCTCAATTGGCGAAGCAGACAGGAGATTTCAGAAGAAATCAGGCTATTGAATCTTCTGAATGAAAATCAAATGCATGTCTCTTACCCTATTGCTGATGTAAATGGCGATTATATACAGACATTGAATGCACCGGAGGGTGAAAGATTTGGGGTGATGTTTTCGTATGCCAAAGGCGAAAAGGTGCTTAATTTATCGCCTACCTTACACGAGAAAATCGGTGAGATTATGGCAAGGTTTCATCAGATTACGCATAATCTACATATAGATCGAGTGACTTATACGCCCAAAAAAGTCTTACTCGAATCACTTCAGCACTTCTTTGGTTTTTTGCCTGATGATACCCCAGAAGTAGAATTTATCAGATACGCGCAAGAGCATCTGTTGGAACAATTAAAGAAAATAGATGAGACACAGGTAAGAAAAGGCGTGATACACCTGGACATCTGGTTTGATAATCTGAACATTGCAGACGAAAAAGACATTACGCTTTTTGACTTTGATTTCTGTGGGAATGGCTGGTTGTGTTATGATGCGGCCTATTATATTATGCAGATTTATAGTGTTGAAACTGACGAAAATGAATACAAACAAAAGGCCGAAAGTTTTCTGAAAGGCTATGAGTCTATTACACTGCTTACGGCTGAAGAAAGACGTATTTTACCTATGTTGGGTGAATGTATTTATCTTTTTTATCTGGGTGTACAATGCCAGCGATTTAATAATTGGTCAAATACTTTTATCAATGAAGTTTATCTGAAAAGATTCATCAATTTACGAATCAAACGATGGTTTGAATATAATCAGTTGGATAATATCGAAGTTGTTCAGGGTTCATCCTTCCCTTAAAAAATGGTCGTTTTAGCCCGTTTTAAACAATACATTTTTTAAATAGCAACAAAACAATGTGGCTGTAGCGAGGTGACAGTCGCACTGGGTGAGGCGCAATAGTTTGATTTTACCAAAAACCTCCCCGAACACTTTGAAAACACAATCCAAAATCGGAAATTTAGAAGATGTATGCACAGTCGGATACCCCGATTCTGGACACCCAGGCGGGGATAAAAATTTTCACAAGAACTATTCAGAGGCTGGGAAATTACTAACCTCTAAAACGTAACTGGAAAAGGTTACCAGTCTGGTGGGAACCTTTTTGAATGAGGACAATGATGATTACCAGAAAAATCAGAATAGCGACACTCAAACGGAACCTGAAAAGGTTACCAATCTGGTGGGAACCTTTTTAAACGAGGACAGTAATGATGCTAATCAAACCATCTAAATGATGATTACCAGAAAAATCAGAGTAGCAACACTCAAACGTAACTGGAAAAGGTTACCAATCTGGTAGGAACCTTTTTGAATAAAGACAGCAATGATGCTAATCAAACCATCTAAATGATGATTACCAGAAAAATCAGAGTAGCAACACTCAAACGTCACTGGAAAAGGTTACCAATCTGGTGGGAACCTTTTTGAATGAAGACAGCAATGATGCTAATCAAACCATCTATTGGATATAATTATAAAGATTGAAAAACAAAATGACCAACAACGAAATCATTGCACACAGGCTTTATAACCAACAAATCACCGAGACAAAATTTACCAAGCCCGAAGAAATAGTTTCGTGTTTAGTAGCAGTACAGGCACAGGAATACGCCATGTCGAAATGGGCCATAGGGCTGAGACTTAAAGGGGTGAAAGAAGCCGATGTTGAACAAGCCATTAATGAGGGCAGGATTCTGCGCACGCATGTGTTGCGCCCAACCTGGCATTTCGTACACCCGGCTGATATCAGATGGTTACTTGCCTTAACTGCCCCAAGAGTACATGCATTTAATGCCTATCAGTATCGAAAAAATGGGTTGGATGCGGCAGTATTTAACAAGTGCAATGATATCATGGTCAAAAATCTGGAGGGTGGCAAGTCTCTTACTCGTGCGGTCCTGAATACAGAATTTCAGCAAGCAGGTATTGTGACTGATACAGTTGGTTTAAGTTGTATTATGATGCAGGCCGAACTGGACGGAATCATCTGTAGTGGGCCTCGCCAAGGGAAGCAATTTACTTATGCTTTGATTGATGAGCGTGTACCTCCTACCCCCGTATTTACCCAAGAAGAGGCGTTGAGTCAATTGGTATTGCGATACTTTACAAGCAGAGGCCCTGCTACAATACAGGATTTTGTCTGGTGGTCAGGCTTAACTATCAAAGATGCTAAAATTGGTATTGCAAACCTCCCTCCGTACTTTGTAAATATCAAAGTTGATAGAGAGGAGTATATTTTTGCGCCAGGCAATATAAAAGAACTAGAGCATCCTAATCATTCTTTCCTGATGCCTGATTATGACGAATATGGCATTGCCTACAAAAACCGTGATGCTATTTTGTTACCGAAGCACAAGGTTGCTACAAGTGGAGAAAGACCCATATTTCCTTTCAACCGAATGGTAATTATCAATGGAACGATTGTAGGAGCCTGGCAGCGAACAGTTAAAAACAAGGAAATCAATGTAGAAATTGCTCCTTTTTATACGTTTAATGCGCAGGAGAACGCAACTATGGAGAAATCAATTAATAGATTTAAAACTTTCTTTGGTGAAACTATTGACGACGCCGAATAAGATTCTGTGATGGGTTTAACGACTTTTATTCCGAACGACATACTGAAACCTTATATCAGTTTGCTGGCTATTTCTGAGGTCACTCATGAAACGGAATATAAGGTTTTGCCCGGCACTTCGCTGGTGATGGGCTTTCAGTACCGCGGACGATTGGTTACTATTGAAGACACCTCTATTAAACCTTTAAATACGGCAGGTATCACAGGTTTACAGGATAAATTCAGGGTATTTCAGAACTCAAAAAATATTGGTACTGTGCTGGTGTTCTTTAATGAAACCGGAGCAGCTTATTTTTTCAGAGAGCCTATGAATGAGCTTTTTGGTGAGAGTGTTTCTCTGGAAAACTTTGTTGAAAAATCTTTGCTAAATAAGATTGAAGAGCGATTATCAGAAGCAGAAAACCATCACGAACGTATTGGTATCATTGAGCAATTTCTGATGGCACGCCTGCAACCGATTCAGACTGATGCTTTGGTGCAGTCAGCTATTCAGCAGATTCAGTTAGCCAAAGGTAATATCAGAATCAGCGACCTGGCCAGGCAATTGTATACAAGTAAAAGTCCGCTTGAAAAACGATTCAGAAAGATTGTAGGTGCATCACCTAAGAAATTCGCTTCTATCGTTCGATTCAATGCCTTATTGAAAGATTACAATCTTGAAAAATCCTTAACTGAATTAGGCTACGAGGCAGGATATTTCGATCAGGCACATTTTATCCATGATTTCAAGATTTTTACCGGAGAAACACCGGAAGGGTATTTTGGAAAAGACAAATTATAATTCAATTTTCTATATTCTATAATCACCATCAATGACCACCATCAAATCATTAATCCTAATCATCGCATTACTCTTTAGCATCCCATCATGGAGCCAAACCAAAAGATTGGAAATTAAACACCTGACCGGAAATTTCTATATCTACATCACGTACAGCGATTTCAAAGGCACGCTTTATCCGGCCAATAGTATGTATGTTGTGACTAAAGATGGGGTAGTGATGATTGATACGCCCTGGGACGAAAGCCAGATGCTACCACTGTTGGATAGCATAGAAACACGACATCACAAGAAAGTAGTGATGAGTATCTCGACCCACTTTCATGCCGACCGTACAGCGGGATTGAATATCCTGAAAGCAAAAGGAATCAAAACTTATTCCAGCGTAAAGACATGGGAGCTTTGCAAGAAGTTTAAGGAACAGGAAGCTGAATTTCATTTCATGAAAGATACCACCTTTAAAGTAGGTGAGTATATCTTTAAAACCTATTATCCGGGAGAAGGTCATGCGCCTGACAATATTATGGTTTCGTTCGATAAAGACAAGATTTTATATGGGGGCTGTTTTGTAAAAAGTACCGAAAGCACCGATGTTGGTAATTTATCTGATGCTAATCCGGTAGAATGGGAAAAATCTTTGGCTCGGGCTATTAAGAAATACCCTGCGCCTAAATACGTGATTCCAGGGCATTTATCTTGGGAAAGTAACAAGACTATGCAGCATACTCTGGATTTAGTTAAAAAGCATAATAGCAAGCAAAAGTAAAACACGTTTTGTGGTAACAGATATAAAGAAATACACCTTTAAAGAAGGGTTGCCGATGGGCTTTGAGATAGTGTCTTTGAAAGAACTCTATATCAAAGCTAAAGGCAGCCTTACTACGCCACACCGCGCTAATTTTTATCATATCCTTTGGTTTCAACATTGTAATCTCACGCACTTAGTTGATTTCAACCCCGTTTCAGTAAAGCATAATTCTGTTCTTTTTCTTAACAAGGACACGGTTCAAATATTTGACAATACTGAGGCCATAGATGGCAAAGCTATTCTGTTTACGGATGATTTCTTTTGCCAGTCAGCTGATGATCTAAAGTTTCTGCGGAGTACAGTTCTATTCAATGACCTGTTTTCGGTTTCTCATATAGAAATCACTTCTGGTAGTTCATTAACTGAAATCTTTGCCTTGATAGAAAGGGAATGGCAACAGACAAAAGATAATTATCAGGCTGAAATTTTACAGAATTACCTGCACAACTTTCTTTTATTGGCTGAAAGGGAAAGAAGAAAACAGAATTTCATCGAAATCAAGAAGGGTGCTGATTTAGATTATGTACTGCTTTTCAAAGACCTGCTCGAAAACCAGTTTAAAACCAATAGGCAGGTAAGCCAGTACGCTTCGCAAATCAGTATTACTGAAAAGCGTTTGAATCAGGCGACTTCTAAAGTATTAGGTAAATCCCCAAAGGAGATGATTGACGAACGGGTATTGCTGGAAGCCAAACGATTGTTGACGCATACAACAGAAAGTATTAAAGAGATAGGTTTCTCTTTAGGTTTTGATGAACCCACCAACTTCATTAAATATTTCCGCAAGCACCAGAAAGTGACTCCTGTGGAGTTCAGGGAGAGGATATTTGCATAGCCCTCTGCCCAAAAGTATCATTTAAAGGCCCAAAGCTACCTTTATGCACATCTGTTTAAGCACCAATTTTGCATCATTAATCAATGACAAAATATGGGACTCTCAAACAAACAAAAAGTAGTTGATTTACTGAAATCAATCGAAACAGGTGCTACTGAACCTGTGGCTTATATCAATGCCGAAAAATATATTCAGCATAATTTAGGGGTAGCTGATGGTTTGGCGGGCTTTGGTCAGTTATTGCAACAATTGCCGCAGGGTTCAGCCAAAGTGAATACGGTTCGCGCTTTTGAAGATGGTGATTTTGTATTTGCGCATACCGAATATAATTTCTTCGGCCCAAAAATCGGATTCGATATTTTCCGTTTTGAGGATGGGAAAATCGTGGAACATTGGGATAATTTACAGGAAACTCCTGCTTCTACAAATCCTAGCGGGCATAGTATGATTGATGGCTCAAGTGCTTTAACCGATCTTGATAAAACAAAGGGAAACAAGAGCTTTGTACGCAGTTTTGTAGATGATATTCTGGTAAATGGCAGCATGGGGAAACTGGCCTCTTATTTCGATGGCGATAACTATATTCAACATAACCCTCTGATTCCAGACCAACTTTCAGGGCTTGGCAAAGCCATTGGCGAATGGGCAGCACAAGGTATTACCATGAAATATGATACCATCCATCAGGTATTAGGAGAGGGTAACTTTGTACTAGTAGTGAGTGAGGGACATCTGGGTGGTATACATAATGCCTTTTATGATTTATTCAGAGTAGAAAATGGCAAAATCGCTGAACATTGGGATGTGATAGAGGCGATTCCGGCCAAAGAACATTGGAAAAACCAGAATGGTAAATTCTGATATTAATAATACATTCAAAAAGGCTGCTGTAGAAATATAGCAGCCTTTTCTGGCATCTTTTAGTCAGAGAAAACGTTAATAAAATATAGTTATTTTTACTTATATTTGTATTAAATCAATTTTTGTAATTCATCATGAAATGGGCATATAGTATCGAGCAGAAGATGAAAGCCGCTATGGCACTCACCGTTATTTTTGTTTTTTTATTTATCAAGAATGTCTCTGATAAAAGACATTTTAATGAATTAGGGGATAGCTTTTCGGCGGTATATGAAGACCGCCTGCTGGCTGAAAGTTATATTTATGAGATGTCGAATCATTTATCCAGAAAAAAACTTTTGGTGGATGATTGTAATACCAAAGAAGACCTCAATCAGATTAAGGATAAGATAAAGGTTCATAATAATGCCATTCAGTCTTTAATAGGCTCTTATGAAAAAACTAAATTGACGCCTACCGAAGAGGTTTTGTTTAAAGATTTCAAGCGGAAGATTGACAGTGGCCTGGCTTTAGAGCAAAAGCATATCTATGAGTCTGATTTCAGTAATGCCCAAAGTGCTAAGCAGATATTAGATGAGGCTTTCTATGGGGTCTTGAACACACTGAATCATCTGTCAAATATCCAGATTACAGAGGGAGCAAAACTGAATAAAACTTCGCAGAAAATTGTACTGGGGTCAACGTCTGATAACCAGTTTGAACTGACGCTGTTGATTGTTTTAGGTACGGTTATTCTGACATTGATTTTTACTTCTAATTCTACAATGCCAAAGATTCCAAGGGATCCTTCTTTGAATTAGGTGTACCATGGAAAGAAAGCATTCATTATTCGGCGGCTGAGCGGAGCGGTCGCCGCGCGGCCGAAGCCCCGGGGCACTTGACCGACTGTTTCCTTAGCACGAGCTTCGGCTGCGCTCAACCACCGGCTTGGCACTTTAAAATGACTCATTAATTCTTAACAGGATAACGATTGATTGTGGTGGCCTCTCTGGTCAGGCACCGAAAATTCTTCGGATTTTAGAATAGTGAAAAGGCTCTGAAAAATCAGAGCCTTTCGTTTTATTTTTTCAATCTGAACACTACCCCTCCCAATGGTGGCAATGAGACTTCAATTGAATTATCTTTTCCATGTAATGGTGTTTTGTCGGTTTTTAAGTCACCATTTACCACGCCTGTTCCCCAGTATTTCTGGTTATCGCTATTGAAGATTTCTTCGTAAGTACCTTCTGCCGGTACACCAATTCTATAGGGTGAGCGAGGCAGCGGAGTAAAGTTCAATACGATTACTGTGGTATCTTTTTCATTGAAACCTTTTCGGGCATATACAATTACGGCATTTTCGCGGTCGCTGGTATCAATCCATTCAAAACCATCGGGTGAGAATTGTTTATCAAATAATGATGCTTCGCTACGATAGAGTTTATTCAGGTCTTTCATCAACTCGTTAACCCCCTTATTTGGCTGATTTTCCAATAAATGCCAGTCGAGACTCTTCTCAAAATTCCACTCGGCATATTGGGCAAATTCACCTCCCATAAACAATAGCTTAGTGCCCGGGTGAGTAAACATGTAAGTAAATAACAAACGGAGGTTGGCAAACTTTCGCCACTGGTCGCCAGGCATTTTTTCAATCAATGAACCTTTACCATACACCACTTCGTCGTGCGAGAGTGGCAGCATAAAGTTTTCAGAGAATCCATACACTGTGCTGAAAGTGATGTCGTTCTGATGCCATTTTCTGTACATAGGGTCTTTGGCAAAATAGCGTAGGGTATCATTCATCCAACCCATCATCCATTTCATGCCAAAGCCTAAACCACCTGTATAAACCGGTCTTGAAACGCCAGGGAATGCCGTTGACTCTTCAGCAATGGTCTGTGTATCTGGGAAACTTCTGTATATTTCTTCATTTAATTCCTTGAAAAGCGAGATTACTTCAAGATTCTCCCTTCCACCAAATATATTCGGTACCCATTCTCCGGCATTGCGAGAGTAATCCCGATAAAGCATAGAGGCTACAGCATCAACGCGCAAACCATCAGCATGGAATCTATCTAGCCAGAAAAGCGCATTACTTATCAGAAATGAACGCACTTCGTAGCGCCCGTAGTTGAAGATATAACTTTTCCAGTCGGGGTGATAACCCTGACGTGGGTCTTCGTGCTCATAAAGGGCCGTACCATCGAAACGATAAATACCATGTGCATCATTTGGATAATGTGAAGGAACCCAGTCAAGTATTACGCCGATACCATTGATATGAAGTTGTTCAACGAGATACATGAAATCCTGCGGTGTGCCGAAACGGCTACTTGTAGCAAAATAGCCTGTAATCTGATAACCCCATGATGGTTCGTAAGGGTGTTGCATTACGGGCATAAACTCTACGTGCGTAAAGCCCATTTCTTTGATATAAGGCACCAAAGTATTGGCAATTTCCCGATAGGTTAGTCTTCGTTCTGGGTCGCCCGGGTCGCGTTGCCACGAGCCCACATGTAATTCATATACAGAAATTGGCGCGTTTAGCGCATTTTTCTGACGGCGGGTCTGCATCCATTCCTGGTCTTTCCACTCGTACCAGTTATCCCATACGACGGAAGCCGTTTTAGGCGGATGCTCCCAATGTAAGGCATAAGGGTCGCCTTTTTCCAGGTCTTCGCCAATATTGGACGAAATAAAATATTTATAGACTTCACCATTACCTATATTCGGAATCCAGCCTTCCCAGATACCCGAGCCATCCCAACGGGAGTTCAGTGGATGAGCGCCACGAGTCCAGCCATTAAAGCCACCAATTACTGCCACATAGCGGGCATTGGGCGCCCAAACGGCAAAGTAAGTACCTATGACACCCTGGTATTCAAGCACGTGTGAGCCCATTTTCTCATAGAGGCGATAGTGCTTACCGGCCTTGAAAAGATTAATGTCAAAATCAGTAAATAAACTGAATGACTCTACGTTTTTGAAACTGGGGCTGTTTTCTTCTTGAGGTTCTTCTTGTTTCTTGGTAGAAGTCGTTTTCTTTGCCATAGGTCGAAGCGAATCTGGTTTTGTTTTCGAATGGGTAAAAATAGAGGAGTGGTTCTACAATTCCAAGAAGCGAAGTATATTTGTCTGTGAAAATATTTCTTGTTAAATTTCTACCGCTACTAAGATTAATTATAAAAATCTCATAACAACATGACTGCACCATTAGCCGAACGCCTGCGTCCGAAAAAATTAGATGACTATATCGGACAAGAACATATATTAGGGAAAAACAAACCGCTCCGCAAAGCCATTGAGGCTAATCTGGTACCGTCGATGATATTGTGGGGACCACCGGGTACGGGCAAAACCACGCTGGCCTTATTGATAGCTGAAACCACTAAAAGACAGTTTCATCAACTGAATGCCGTAAGTTCGGGCGTGAAAGAATTGCGTGAGGTGATTAGCAAGCCATCGGGTTTGTTTCCTCCGATTGTATTTATTGATGAAATTCATCGGTATAATAAATCTCAGCAGGATTCACTATTAGCCGCTGTTGAAAAAGGGAAGATTACACTCATAGGCGCCACCACAGAAAATCCCTCTTTTGAAATTAACGGTGCAGTGCTTTCAAGGTGTCAGGTATATGTATTGGAATCTTTTGGAGAAAAAGAGTTAAAGGAACTGACGGATAGAGCCGTCAGAGAAGATGTGGAACTACAAAAACGAGATATAAAAGTAGAATCGTACGAGGCTTTAATGCGTCTTTCAGGTGGAGATGGACGTAAATTATTGAACCTGTTGGAAATTATTACTTTTTCTTTTCCACCTGATACACCGATTGTGATTACTGATGAATTGGTAGAAGAAGTGGCGCAGCGGAATATAGCCCGCTATGATAAATCGGGCGAGCAGCATTATGATATTATTTCGGCCTTTATTAAATCATTGAGAGGATCAGACCCAAATGCGGCTTTGTATTGGATGGCGCGTATGATTGTGGCCGGAGAAGACGTAGAATTCATCGCTCGACGTATGTTGATTCTCGCTTCTGAAGATATTGGGAATGCGAACCCTACGGCAGTAATTATGGCTAATAATTGTATGCAGGCAGTTAAGACAATCGGGTATCCTGAGAGCCGGATTATTCTCTCCCAGACAGCTATTTATTTGGCTACTTCGCCTAAATCTAATGCTTCGTATATGGCCATTGAAAATGCCATTGCACTGGCTGAGAAAACTTCCCATCTGCCGGTGCCGCTGGCTTTACGCAATGCGCCTACCAAGCTGATGAAGCAGATTGGCTACGGCAAAAACTATAAATATGCTCATGATTTTGAAGGCAACTTTACCAAACTCAACCTTCTGCCTGACGACCTGAAAGGTACAAAACTCTATGAACCTAGTAATAATGCCCGTGAAAATGAGATTCGCCGACAATTGCAGGCCTGGTGGGCTGAGTGGTATGGGTATTGAGTACTATGGTTGGTTAAAATACTATTATGGTGCGTAAACGTAGAGACAGGGCAATGCCCTGTCTCTACCAAACATGCGTATACAAGAATGTTTAATTTATGAAACCTAGTGAAATTAGCCGTTGAATTCTAAAAATAAAGTATTATCAAGGCTTTACCTTTGATGAGCATCTACCACTGGAAATTGTGCAATACGCAAAGTTGTACAGCCATAGGGTATTAGCGTAAGCGTTTCCAGAGGTGTACCTAGATTATTATAGGGATATGATGGAAACGGAATTTTCCCTGTTGAGTTCATTGTCTTTTCCCAAAATGGAATGATTCTTCCTTTAGCTGTTACAGTGATTGGGGCATTTTCTAGATTCCATGGATAATCAGAGATAGTTTCATTTACTTTTACCTCCATTGAATCGGCGCTAATGTATTTTTTTGAGATACCATAGTTCCACGGAGTGGTATTTGTTACTTCATAAAAAGTATCCGGGTAATCATTGGTTTTTACCTCACTCCATTTCTCACCAATTTTCAGGGCATAAACCAATGGGCCGCGCTCGATACCTACCGATTTCTCGTACCAATACGAGTATCTGAATTCCATAGGTAATTGTAAGGTTACCTCATCATTTTCAGACCATTGGCGGTTGAGTATCACTATCTTTTCACCATTATAGGTTTGCTCTTTGCCATTTACCTTGATGATGGGTTTTGTGCACCATTCCGGTATTCTTAAATGTAGCGGGAATTGTATTTTGCTATTGGTCTGATAAATGAATTTAATCTGGTCGGAAAATGGATAATTGGTTTCTTCGGCGAATGTTACTTCTATGCCGCTGGCTACTTTTGCCTTTACTATTGAAGCTGAATAAACCAATGCCGCCAGACCATTATCAGCCGTGGCATACCAGAGATTCTGTACGAATTTTGGGTAGCCCTGATGCATATTTGATACACAGCATGGGTAGCCAGTGGTAGTGCCGAACACCAATCGGGCTTCGCGGTCGTCGGCAAAGTTTCTGCCTTTATCTGTTATTTCTATCTGGTTTACCTGCTGGAAGTATTGTTTTTTGGTATACTTATCATCGTGCTGAGTTGGCAGTACATTAAACGCGATTTTCTCTAAATAATCGGCGTAATAGACATCGCCAGTAATGGGTAGCACGCTCTCAAACGAATACATCAACTCAACTGCCGAACAGAGTTCTGAGCCTTGGGTCGGGTCGTTGCCATGCAATTGTTCATCGCCACCGTACATGCCATTCACAAATCCATGTACATCCTTTAGTGCCGATAAACCTTCTTTTACAGCATAGCTATATTGTGCTTCGGGGTGTTGCTGGTAATAAATCAAAGGCTCTTTAATACCCTGCGCTACATTCACACAATGCAAATCAGGGTAAGGATTCATTTTGCGGACGGTATTGTTGGTCAGAATGGTCGTCCAGTTAAAGGATTGTTTATGGATGATTTCGGCTAAATCGAGTAAGTATTTTTCTTTGGTGATATTATAAAGCCAATAGACTATTTGCAGATTGTCTCCTCCCCTTTGTTCTGCCCAGAATGTATATTTGCCTAAAGGAACCGTCGGCAGCATCTTTAACTGGTATCTGAAATATTTATCCATGAGCGTAACTACCCGCTTATCCTGCGTTGCCATATAGTATTGTTGCAGGGCTTTGAGCATCACCATTTTAGGCCACCAGTCTTCACTCATGGTTTGTTGCGTGCCTTTGATAGGTTTCATGGTTTTGGCATCAAACGGATATGGCCCGAAATAGCCATCAGGACGTTGGTTTTTGATGCTCCATTCAATCCATTCCTGTGCTTTGGCTTTAAGTTTGGCATCGTTCAGGATATAAGCCAAAGGTACTAATCCATCAATCCAATAAGGGCCACGCTCCCAGCTATCGCCAGTGCCGCCAAGCCAACCGTTGTTTTTTCCACAAACCAGGGCATAGACACTATCCAGATTTCCGGTCAAGCCATCTCTTTGGGTTTCCAGCATTTTTCTCAACCATCCTTTGGGTTGGATATTGCCTAATGGCAAGGCAGTGTATGGTTGGGCGTATAGTGGAGATTGATTGGTGATGTAGTGGGTGTTGCGGGGTTGGGCGTTGAGGGTGGTTAATAAGGTATTGAGGAATAATAAGGTGATGAGAATCGATTTCATGGAATTTGATGTTCATAGGTTTTTGCAAACTTAGGTAAAATGAGTTTGCATACAAAAGCAGAACCTGCACTAATCATAAATTCCTGAAATACTGTATCGTCTCATTCATCCAATCAGGCATTGCATCAGTAAAAAGATTATAGGTGTAAATACCAAATCCGAACATCAGGGGAATAATATAGAACAGGAATTTCGGAAACTTTTGCCCCTCAACAATAAACTCTTTCGGGTTTGAATTCAGATAAATAACTTCTACCTCTTTTGGCGAGCTATAGTATTGTTTTTCGTCAAAGGCCTGTAAAGACCTATTAAGAACTTCTATTCCTGAATAGGTTCTGAACTCAACAACAGGAACATAAGTACTGGTATGTTTTCCTTGCAGAACATCATACTTCTTAATAACGCCCCTCGTTTTTTCACCATACCTGATTAGTCGTTCAAATTTGAAATACAACCTTAAAATATAATAGGTCGCATACAATATACCTACTGACATTACTAAAAGGAAAAAGGCGGTGAACAAAAACATCGGCATTTGATTTTTTAGTTCTTAAAATTACTTATTAATCGGGTTTTAACAAAACAAATCCTTAATAAGAAGAACTACTAATTTATTTTAAATAACTCATTAAATAAGACATACCATCAAACAAATACAATTCATATCACTATTTTTGCAGCTTAACTCACATAAACATGGAATTAAATGAATTAATTGAAAATGAACTCAATGAAAAAATTCCCCCAGGTTCTTTAATTAAAGGAACCGTAACAGCTCAGGCTCCTTTTGGTATCTTTTTGGATATTGGCATGGATAATACTAATGCTGTGGTTGATATAGTAGAATTTTTGGATATCCCCCCAATGGCATATCATCTTCACTCTTTTCCAAGACTTGGGTCTCGAATTGAAGCGGTTGTATTGGGTGTACACGCCAATGCCTATATCAATCAAACTATACATCAATTCAAATTGAGCATTAAATCCTCGCGCTTAAAAGAAGCATATGAGTTGCTCGGACAAGGTGCTATCAAAAGGATAGATTTGGGCACTAATAGAGGTAGAATTATTGAAAAGTTTCCAATCGGCACTTTAGTAACCGGCACTGTTAGCTGGATTAATTTTTCTAGTGTCACATTACGTTCTTATTCCGACCATATTTCAGGTCAAATTGATTTCACAGAGTTTTTGGATGAGGGAGAAATGGATTATAGCTTTTATCCGCTACCTAATACTGAAATCGAAACAATTGTAATAGGCTATACTGATGACGATAGACTAAAGCTAAGTGCTAAACCATCTCTTTTACAAAAGGCGAGAGAGGCGAAGATTCAAGTAGAATATAATAGTTGAATATAGAATACAAAAGCCTTGTCTATCAGAATAGCCAAGGCTTTTTTGTGTAATTGAATGTCTCATCACAAACTTTTAAAAAATTCCATAACTTCATTTAACCAATCAGTATTTTCATCACTCAGAATAGTAAATGCCTCATAACAGACTAGTAAAAAGACTGGTATAATCAGTAAACGTGTATTGTTAAATTTTTGTCCTTCAATGATAAACTCTTCCGGATCCGAATCCAGATAAATCACTTCTACCTCGGTTGGTAAATCCTGGTATTCGTTTTCCTGATAGCCCTTCATTGGTCTGCCTTGAATATCAAACCCCAGATAAGTTCTGAACTGAACAATCGGGAAATAGAGGTCGTTATCATCATCTCCCTCTCCTTTTTCAATATCAAATTTTTTGATAACTCCTTTGGCCTTTAAGCCATGCTGGCTTAATTTACGAAATTTAGAATAGGACTTAATGGTACTATAGCATGAAAACAGTGCAATTATGAGGAATACTAAAGCAAAAAGAACAGTAATCATCAGCGTTGATTTAAATTTTGATTTATTGACAGGTTTTGATTTTTAAAACTTCTCAAAAAACTGCTTGAAATCATTTACCCAATACGGATTCTGGTCTGCCATTATTTTTATCATAAAAGGATAACTGATGATCATGGCAATAAAGATAATCAAAACCCAATAATCAAATTTCTGTCCTTCAATGATGAATTTTTTAGGGTTGGATTCTAAATAGATTACTTCTACTTCTTTCAGAGAGCTTTGATAATCTTTCTCTTTATATCCTCTTAGTGTTTTACCAATAATTTCTACACCCGTATAGGTTCTGAATTGCACAATCGGAAAATAGGTTTTACCATTTTCGCCTTCGGTAATATCAACATCGGTAATAGTCCCTCTGGCTTTTGTCCCACTTTCCCTTAATTTGCGAAAGTCTAATGATAGTTTAAAAAACTTGTAGGTGATGTATATGAGCCCTAAACCAGTGACTAAAAAAATAAGTGCTGCAATCATTGATGTTTTTCTTATTTAAAGTTATTTGTTATTCTAATTATAATATATCCGGCTGATTAAAACCAATCAAACAAATGCTTTAAATCATTCAGCCAGTTGGGGTCTCGTCCGACCAGAATTTTTATGGCGAAAAAATTTATTACTAACGTAATTGCCACGGCCAACAAAGGTTTGTAACTGATTTTCTGTCCACTTGTAATGAAGATTTTTGGACTTGCTTCCAAATAGATAACCTCCACATCTTTCGGAGCATCCACATATTCGTCTGTATCGTAGTTAAACATAGGGCTGCCAACAACTTCTAAACTCGAATAAGTTTTGAACTGAATTATTGGCTGATAACTTTCACTATCTCTGTTTTTAATAGTCTTAAAATCTGTAATAATTCCTTTAGCTATTACACCTTCCCGCATCAAACGACGGAAATCATAGATTGATTTAATACTTTTGAAGACTAAGTAAAAGGTACTTGTAGTTACAAGAGTTAGAAAAATTAGCGTAAACATCAGGTTAAAGTTTTTCTAAAGTTAAACAAATTAGTTGCAACGTATATTTATTACTCGTTCTATTTTTATCCTGAATATAATTTCACAAAAAAGCCTTGTCCATTCTCACAGACAAGGCTTTAATATATCTTACAATTATTCCTACAAATTCCCCTTCTTCAATTCTTTCACCGCATAATCAGCAGCTCTGGCAGTCAATGCCATATAAGTAAGCGATGGGTTTTGTGTTGAGGTTGAGGTCATACAAGCACCATCCGTTACGAATACGTTTTTGCATTCGTGCAGGGCATTCCATTTGTTGAGTAGAGAGGTTTTAGGGTCTTTACCCATTCTTACGCCACCCATTTCATGAATATCCAGGCCGGGTGTACGGTTCGAATCATTGGTACGAATATTTTTGAAACCTGCTTTAGTATACATTTCCGTGAGTTGCTCAAAGAAATCTTTTACCATTTTGCGGTCGTTGTCATCATAATCTACCGAGATACTTAACTGTGGAATACCCCAGGAGTCAACTTTTGATTTATCTAATCTTACATAGTTACTTTCTTTAGGAATGGTCTCTCCCATCATGTGCGAGCCTACGCTCCATACATTATTCAGGTAAGGGTTCAATAAACCTTTTTTCAAATCTTCACCCATGCCGCTTCTATCATCACGCATATAACGGCCAGCCTGAAAACCGGAAGCATAGCCACGTAAGAAATCGGTTTCCTGTTTGAATACATTGCGGAACCGTGGAATATATGGAGAGTTCGGACGGCGACCGTCGGTTGTGCTATCTAAATACCCCTCATAATCTGCATTGATAGTAGCCGTATAATTATGGAAAGCTACATATTTACCTAACAAACCATTATCATTCCCCAAGCCATTCGGGAAACGACTGGAAATAGAGTTCAATAGAATCAGATTTGAGTTCAGTGCCGCTGCATTGACAAAGATAATGCGGGCATAATACTCGGTCATTTGCTTGGTATTGGCATCAATTACTCTTACACCTGTGGCTTTGCCTTTCTTCTCATCGTAGATAATAGAATGAACTACCGAATCAGGGCGGAGGGTCATTTTTCCGGTTTTGGCAGCCCAAGGCAAGGTAGAAGCATTACTACTAAAATAGCCCCCGAACGGACAACCACGCTCACAGATTGTACGGTGCTGGCATTTGGCTCTGCCCTGATCGAGATGTATTTTCTTTGGCTCGGTAATATGTGCACAACGACCCATGATAATATGGCGGTCGGTATAGTTTTTAGCTACCTGTTGACTGAAATGTTTTTCCACACAGTTCATTTCGTGTGGCGGTAGAAACTCACCATCCGGTAAACTGTCTAGTCCGTCTTTATTACCAGAAATCCCTGCGAATTTCTCTACATAGCTGTACCAGGGAGCAATATCATCATAGCCAATGGGCCATTCTACAGCAAAACCATCGCGACCCGGACCTTCAAAATCATATTTCGACCAGCGTTGGGTTTGTCTGGCCCACAATAACGATTTACCACCTGTCTGATAGCCACGAATCCAATCGAAAGGCTTTTCCTGAACATAAGGATGCTCGGCATCTTTTACGAAGAATTGTTGTGTACCTTCGTAGAAGGCATAGCACTTGCTTACAATCGGGTTGGCATCACGTACCTCTTTTTTCAATTGTCCACGGTGTTCAAACTCCCAGGGTTGCATCATGGTTGTCGGGTAATCGGTTACGTGTTTTACTTCTTTTCCACGCTCTAAAACGAGGGTGCGAAGTCCTTTACCCGTTAATTCTTTGGCAGCCCAGCCTCCGCTGATACCCGAACCAATAACGATGGCATCGAAAGTTTGCGCCGCAATGGCATCTATATTAAAATATGACATAATGTTAACTTAAATGAGTGATTAGGATACTTATTTGCCTGCCTGAACTTTTACAGGTACACAACCATGATAACGACCCGGAATAAATTCAAAGACCCGTAGGTTAGTCATCACATATTCAGAGTTCAGGTAGCCTTGAATTGTAAGATTTTTCACCAATCTGATAAAACCTTTTTCGGTATCACTACCCGATTTATCCATTTTATTCAGTACCGCCAGTCTTTGTGCAGGTTCTGTTGCTGAAAAGGCTTTACTGTAGTCTTTCTTCGCTATTTCGTCAGCAGCTAACAGACCTTTGGCAAAGGTATCCTGTGCTTTGGCATCGTAGCAATCGGCCACCATGAGCGTCACAAATTTGTCTACGTTTAATTCTTTGGCACCGGGTGTATCTGTTTTTGGAATAATAGTTCCTACAATTTCTGCCAATAGGGCTTCCTGCGTAGAAGAAAGAATGGTGTCTGTGGTATGGAGGGTTTCATTGCTCCAGGCATTGGCCCATGATGGAAGCACAAGGGTACTGCCAATACTCAGGGCAAATGTTTTTAAGGCAGCTCGTCTTTGCATTATAGTGACTAGGTTGAAAATTTATGCAATTTACAGATTTATCAGCAAAAGAGGTTTATCTGTTTTTCGAAATCATATTAGAAAACGATTAATATTGATGGATATTTTAATATTGCCAGTTAGGGGTTCAAAATTTTGAACCCCTACTATACCTAATATATATCAGATATATTTCTATTGTCCTTCAATTTTGGTCACAACCATATAGGTTTGTCGGTTGCCTTTTTCGTCGTATTGCTCGGTTTTTACCAGACCAACGCCTTTTGCTATATATTCTGTGCATTTCAGGGTGCGGTTACCCATGAATTTTACATTCATATTATAAGTGAGTTTCACGCATTCAAATTTGCCTGCGGGTGTTTCTACAGTTTCATAGCCTTCTGCTTTGCGGTTGGTGATGCTGGCAGTCATATTCATTAAGGTCATGCCTCCCTCAAAACCACTCTTCACATTGATGCTGGCATCTTTCAGGTTATCGCCAACTTTCAAGTCTCTGGGGTATATCATCTGGTCGCCTGTCACCGTTACTTTCATATCCGGAGATTTAGGCATCATATCGCTACTGATATTGCGGATATCGGTATAATAATCTCCGCCAACACATTTGCCTGAAGATTCACTTTTTGATATGAGTTTGCCTTTGGCATCATAAACCTCATGGGCAAATGACATGGAAACGCCTCCATCAACAGGTTTATAATCAATTACTTCATATTTAGTAGTGAGGGTGGGTTTGTCTTTTTTGTCGTAGGAAGTCATTTCTACTTTCATGCCTTTTTTAAAAGCGAAATAACCGCCGCAATCCTGTGCGAAAGTTGAGTTGATGATTAGCAAAAAGCCAAGTATAAAAAGTATTTTTTTCATGGGTTTATTATAGTTTAGTAATGAACTTGTTTAACATTCCTGATTTAACTATTATAGATTGATGGCAAATAATACGGTCAGTAGTTAGTCTTGCAAAAAGGTTCCCACAGTATCGGTAACCTTTTCTGACTCTACTTTAATACCTGGTACCTGGATAACATCACTGTCTCTTTCAAAAAGGTTCCCACAGTATCGGTAACCTTTTCTGACTCTACTTTAATACCTGGTACCTGGATAACATCACTGTCTCGTTCAAAAAGGTTCCCTCCATATCGGTAACCTTTTCTAACTCTACTTTAATATCTGGTATCTGGATAACATCACTGTCTCGTTCAAAAAGGTTCCCACCGTATCGGTAACCTTTTCTGACAGAAACTAGCCTTCCGCCAATAACAGCTGGCTTGCTTATCATATTCCGATATTCGGTGATGCCTCTGCCACCTGTCCTCACTTTAATTTTCTTTTCTTTCATGGCAATAGTTGTTCTTTGAATGATTATATAAGACTGGGTGTCACCGATTGGGCATCACCGACTCAGCGTCCTTTGAATTTCCAACTTAAGTTTGTGTTTTCAAAGTGCTTGAGGAGGTTTATGGTGTAATCAGACTATTGTGTTACTCTATGCGCGGAAGGCTTGAAATCGTTTGATAGAGACAGAGTCAAAACAACACATTTGTAAGAAATAATCCTAAGCAACTTCACCCCTAATAAACTATAATTCAAGGGTTTTAGTCTTTTTTTAGGATTAATAATACTGAAAATTTATTAAACGTAATACCATTTGGTAAATACACCTATATTCTTACTCCTTCGTCACAATCTCATCCAGATTGAGCATAGCGTTAGCAGTTACGGCCATGGCAGCCATTTTTGGAGAAGCATCAGAGCGGCCAAAGAATTTATAGGCTTCAACAGGATGTTTAGTGTATTCCTGCTCAGTTTTTCGGAAGAGTCTGGTGAGTACCTGTAGTTTTTTGCTATCAATATTCCGCATCATAATCAGGTTGAAGCCTGCTTGAATTTGTTCTTCGGGTGTTTTGCCTTTTTTGAGCATATTTCTAGCGAGTTCCTGTGCGGCCTCTACATAGGCAGGGTCATTGAGGGTAACCAAGGCTTGTAGTGGGGTGTTTGTGCGGAGACGTCTTAGCTGACAAAATTCCCGGCTTGGGGCATCGAAAGACATCATGGATGGATAAGGAGTTGTCCGTTTCCAGAAAGTGTAAATAGCTCTGCGGTATTTATCTTCTCCTTTTGACAATTTCCATGATTCGCCGCTCCAAGGGGATAACCACAAGTCATCGGGCTGATAAGGCATCACACTCTTGCCATACATTTTTTTAGATAATAAGCCACTCACCAACAATGCCTGGTCTCTTACCTGCTCTGCTGACAAGCGGATGCGAGGACCACGGGCTAAGAAACGATTATATGGGTCTTTTTCTACTAACTCTTTGGTGACATCAGATGATTGCTGATACGTGCCCGACATCACCATCAGTTTGAGGAGTTTCTTTACACTCCATTGCATATCATTCTGAAAGGTAAGTGCCAGATAATCCAATAACTCAGGATTGGTAGGAGCAAATCCTTGTGTTCCGAAATCTTCAAGCGTTTCTACAATGCCTGTGCCGAATAGTTGCTCCCAGAAACGATTGACAGCTACACGGGCCGTGAGCGGATTATTGCCATCTACCAGCCACTTAGCCAGGCCTAATCGGTTTTTAGGATAATCATTGGGCATTTTAGCCAAATATTTGGGCACATCAGCTTTTACTTCTTTGCCATGCACCAGCCAGTTACCCCGTTCAAAAATATGCTGTTTACGCATCAAGTCTCCCTCACCGTCATTCATAATCGGGGTAAAATCGGCATCTGCATTCAGTATCTCTTTATATTTTAATTCAACAGGTTCATAGTCTTTCCCCTCTCCGAAAGTCTTCTGGAACGAAAACCATTTGATTTGTATCCAGTCTTTGGGCTTAGCGGGATTAGTAAAAGTAAAATACAAATCATGCTTGCCCTCTAACTTAGGCAATGAGTAAACCATAACTGTATCATGCGCCGCAGGAATCGACAAAATGACACTTCCATCTAATTTTCCATCTCTGATTTGCAGGATGCCTTTATCAGTACCCCAATCATAACTGATGATGAGTCGATTTTTATCAGTCAGCGTTACACCCTTTAACCGACCATAGCCCCCGTGTTGAAAACCAATATATCTTGAACTTAATAAGGATGATGTACCTGCAGAGAGCGGTTGCACATCATGCGAATTGAATTTCGGCTCTAAAGTTCTGACGAATTTATCGAAATCCTTTTCGTTTCTGCCTTTTGCCAGAATCCAGTTCTTTACTTCTTCTATTTTGGTAGAATCTTCCGGTTTGTAGAATCTCAGGTAAGGCGTATCAGTATAAATATCTTCATCGCGGGCATTGTTGAAAAATGCCATCAGCTTGTAGTACTCCTCATGCCTGAATGGGTCGTAAGGATGGGTATGACATTGTACACAACTCATAGTAGTGCCTTGCCATACATCAAAAGTGGTATTTACCCGGTCGAGCGTAGCCGCAACTCTGAACTCTTCATCTATAGTTCCACCCTCATCATTGTTCATGGTATTACGGTGGAACCCTGTGGCTATCAATTGCTCGTTAGTCGGATTCGGCAATAAATCTCCCGCCAATTGCTCTATCGTGAACTGGTCGAAAGGTTTATCTTTATTAAAGGCATCAATTACATAATCACGATAACGCCAGATATTCCGGTACATATCAGCTTCATAGCCTTTGGTATCGGCATAGCGGGCCAGGTCTAACCACATAGCCGCCCAACGCTCACCATAGGCTGAGGAAGCTAACAATTGGTCGACTACTTTTTCGTAGGCATTTTCAGAGGTATCTTTCAGAAAGGTTTGCAGTTGCTCTTCGGTGGGTGGTAAACCAGTGAGGTCAAGATAGACACGGCGTAGCAAAGTGCCTTTATCGGCAGGTTTTGAATGAGAGAGCCCCTCTTCTTTTAGTTTCTGGAGGATAAAATGGTCAATTGCGTTTTTGGCAAAACGGGTGTCTTCATCTTCTATCAATCCTAAACGGGCAAAGAAGCCACCAACTGACGGTACCTCCGGTTTTTCGGGTTTCTGATAAGCCCAATGGTCACCCCAGGGTGCACCCTGGTCAATCCATTTTTTTAGAATAGCAATTTCCTCTTTTTTGAGCGGGTCTTTGCCTTTTGGCATTCGCTCTTCTGTATCGGTAGTAATCAGACGTTTGTAGAATTCTGAATGGTCGGCATCTCCGGGTACAATGGCTACTTTTCCAGATTTGCCTTTCGTATTGATGGCTTCCTGCGAGAATAAAAAACTGAGATTGGCTGCTTTCTTTACGCCTCCATGACATGGCGCACAATGCTTATTCAGAATCGGCTTGATTTCAGTATTGAAATCGACCTCATTTGAAAAAGGATTGAAACTGAATGCCATGATAGCCGCGACGGCTATTGTTATAAAGGAAAATATGAAAGGTTTGGAGTATTTCATGATTGTTTTGACAACAATAATGGTGTTTCTGTAGAGACGTGGTACGACCCATCCTCCCTACTCCTTCGTCACAATTTCATCCAGATTCAACATCGCATTAGCCGTAACAGCCATCGCTGCCATCTTTGGTGATACATCAGACCGACCAAAGAATTTATAGGCTTCTATCGGGTGTTTGGTGTACTCTTGTTCAGTCTGGCGGTAAAGTTTGCTGAGCACCTGTAGCTTTCTGCTATCAATATTCCGCATCATAATCAGGTTGAAACCTGCCTGTATCTGTTCTTCTGGTGTCTTGCCTTTCTGCAACATGTTTCTGGCTAATTCCTGTGCCGCTTCTACATAAGTAGGGTCGTTGAGCGTTACCAAAGCCTGTAAAGGAGTATTGGTGCGTAAGCGTCTTAACTGACAAAACTCGCGGCTTGGGGCATCGAAAGACATCATCGATGGATAAGGGGCGGTACGTTTCCAGAAAGTATAAATGGCCCTGCGATATTTGTCTTCTCCTTGAGAGAGTTTCCAAGACTCTCCATTCCATGGTGATTGCCACATGCCATCCGGTTGATAAGGCATTACACTTTTGCCATACATTTTTTTCGATAATAGTCCGCTCACTAATAAAGCCTGGTCTCTTACCTGCTCTGCTGACAGGCGGATGCGAGGGCCGCGAGCTAAGAAACGATTATAAGGGTCTTTTTCTACTAATTCTTTGTTGACATCGGATGATTGCTGATAAGTGCCCGATAGCACAATCATTCTGAGCAATTTCTTCACACTCCAGTGCATATCATCCTGAAAGGTAAGGGCCAGGTAATCGAGCAATTCGGGGTTAGTGGCACTGAAACCTTGCGTTCCGAAATCTTCAACCGTTTCAACAATACCTGTGCCGAATAGCTGCTCCCAGAAACGATTGACTGCTACACGTGCTGTTAGTGGATTATTGCCATCTACTAACCATTTGGCTAAGCCGAGACGGTTGTTTGGATAATCTTTAGGCATTTTCGACAGGTACTTAGGCACATCTGCTTTTACTTCCTTGCCATGTACCAGCCAGTTACCGCGCTCAAAAATATGCTGCTCACGCGCCAGATCACCTTCGCCCTCGCTCATAATAGGCGTAAAATCAGCTTTGGCGTTTAGAATCTCTTTGTATTTCAACTCAACAGGTTCATAGTCCTTTCCCTCTCCAAAAGTCTTCTGGAAAGATAACCATTTAATCTGCAGCCAGTCTTTTGGCTTTTTAGGATTAGTAAAAGTAAAATACAAATCATGTGTGCCCTCAAGCTTTGGTAATGGGTAAAACATCACCGTATCACGCGCCGTGGAAATCGGGATGGTGAGGATGGTATTGCCATCTAATTTACCGTCTCTGATATGTAGTACTCCTTTTTCGGTGCCTGTATTGAAATTCATGACCAGGCGGTTTTTATCAGTCAGCGTTACGCCTTTTAACCGGCCATAGCCGGTGTGTTGTAAACCTAAATATTTGGCATCGAGCAAAGAAGAGGTGCCATTGGAAAGCGGTTCTATATCGTGAGAATTGAATTTCGGTTCTAAGATTCTGACAAATTTCGAAAACTCCTTTTCGTTTCTACCTTTAGCTAAAATCCAGCTTTTCAGCTCTTGTATTTTGGTTGAATCTTCGGGTTTATAAAATCTTAGATAAGGGGTATCGCTCACCACATCTTCATCACGGGCATTGTTAAAAAATGCCATCAGCTTATAGTATTCCTCGTGTCTGAATGGGTCGTAAGGATGAGTATGACATTGTACACAACTCATGGTAGTGCCTTGCCATACATCAAAAGTGGTATTTACCCGGTCGAGCGTAGCTGCTACTCTGAACTCTTCGTCTACCGTTCCGCCCTCATCATTATTCATGGTATTGCGGTGGAAGCCTGTGGCTATCAATTGCTCGTTAGTCGGGTTTGGCAATAAATCTCCGGCCAATTGCTCAATCGTAAACTTATCGAAAGGCTTATCTTCATTAAAGGCTTTAATCACGTAATCGCGGTAACGCCAGATATTACGATAGACATCTCTTTCATAGCCTTTGGTATCGGCATAGCGGGCAAGGTCTAGCCACATAGCTGCCCAGCGTTCACCATAAGCTGAGGATGCCAACAATTGGTCGACTACTTTTTCGTAGGCATTTTCAGAAGTATCTTTCAGAAAAGCTTGTAATTGCGCTTCGGTGGGTGGTAAACCAGTGAGGTCAAGATAGACACGGCGTAGCAAAGTGCCTTTATCGGCAGGTTTTGAATGAGAGAGCCCCTCTTCCTTTAACTTATGCAGTACAAAATTATCAATGTCGTTTTTGGCAAAACGGGTTTCGTCATCTTCTATCAAGCCCAGGCGGGCAAAGAATCCGCCTACTGATGGCACCTCCGGTTTTTCGGGTTTCTGGTAGGCCCAATGGTCACCCCAGGGAGCACCCTGGTCAATCCATTTTTTGAGTGTCGCAATCTCGTCTTTATTGAGCGGGTCTTTTCCTTTGGGCATCCGCTCTTCTGTATCGTTGGTAATCAGGCGTTTAAAGAACTCAGAGTGATCGGCATCGCCAGGGATAATGGCTACTTTTCCTGATTTGCCTTTGGTATTAATGGCTTCCTGCGAGAACAGGAAACTTAACTCAGCCGCTTTTTTGACACCTCCGTGACAAGACACACAATGCTTATTCAGAATCGGCTTGATTTCGGTATTGAAATCGACGGATTTTGAAAAAGGATTGAAACTGAAAGCCATGATAGCCCCAAGTGCCACCACTATCAGCGAGAACAGAAAAAGCTTAGAGTATCTCATACTTGTCTATACAACAATAAATCTACACAAATTTAAAGATTGTTTGGGGGAATTGCATTGAATTCTTCCAAGATTTTTAAGTAAATTTCTTAGAATAGCGGCGAAATCACAAACGAATGATTGCCAATGACAATCGCATGACAGCCAACATGGTACATACACAGCGACTGAAGTCGTTGTATCGCTGCATTGTCTTCAAAGTTTCTCTGCTGTTCATTTAATAAACTTATTTGCACAAAAATCCCGTGAGATTTGAAAGATTTCAAAAATCATCACTAAATTTAACCATTCGACACCACTTTTTACTTGTATTGTATGATAATGATTGTACAATCTTTGCAATACCCCAACATTTGAGTCGAAATTAATCATCCGGTTAAAATCAAAAGTCTGTTAATATTTTATTTACGCTAAAAAACCATAGTATTCAGCATAAAAAATGAGCGATATTTTCAAAACTTTAAAGGGTCTCTTTGTTGTACAAACCCCTACTGAGGGCGAAACTACTGAAAGTACGGACAAGACGAACTCTGCCAAATCTGACACACCAGCAAACAGCGCTACTTCTGGTTCTACACCAACCACTCCTGTCGGAAAAGCATCAGAGAAATTTTATGACATTCTTTTAGCTTCTATGGAGGCCAATAATCAGGAGGGATTTGATTATCTGGAGTATAAAAAATCTCTGCAAACGCTATCTAAAATGCCAATGGACGAGCAAACCCGCTATTTTTCGGCTTTTGCTGCAGCACAGGCGATGGGGGTAACTTCGCAGAAATTAACAGATTCGGCTAATTTTTATCTGAAAGTATTAGCTGCGGAAGATTCGAAATTTCAGGAATCGGTGAATGCCCAGCGCCAGAAACAGATTGGTAATAAAGAAAAAGCCATTGCTGATATGGATGCGACCATTAAGGCCAAAGCCGAACAGATAACCAGACTAACGCAGGAAATACAAGCGCATCAGACCGATATGGAAAAAATGAAAGCAGAGATTTCGGATGCGGTTGTAAAAATTGAAACAACCTTAAGTGACTTCCATGCTACTTTCAACGAACTGACTGCCCAAATCAGCAAAGACGTTGAGAACATGGCTAAGTATTTAAAATAAGCAAAACCCGGATTCTACCAGGAGAGAGCCCCATTTCTCCGGTAGAATTACTAACATACATTATAAATTTTAGCAAACTCCTCCGGGGCAGAGGGTTACCGAATAAAACATGGAAATGCAAGAAATGAAACCCAAATCATTTTGGGAACGCCCGGAAGGCAAAACAGGAACTCTTTTAGGCGCTGGTTTACTATTAGGTGGAGGTGTTCTGCTCTATAAAGCCCTGCCGTATCTGATTACATTAGCTTCTAACACGCTGTATCTGGCTGGTTTGCTAATCGTATTGGCGGCTGTTATCTATATGATACTCGACCCTAAAATGAGAAATCTTATTTTCTACATTTATAAGAGTATCATGCGTTGGATAACTGGTCTTTTTGTACAGCTAGACCCTATCGGTATCCTGAAAACATATATTGATGAATTGAAGAATAATCTGGGCAAAATGAATCAGCAGATTTCGACGCTGAAAGGCCAGATGTATAATCTGAAAACCATCATTGAAACCAATAAAAAGCAGATTCAGAACGATTTGAATCTAGCAAGTAAGGCAAAAGAGACTGATAAACAGGCCATGATGGTATTGAAAGCCCGCAAAGCCGGACGCTTACAGGAGTCAAACATCAAGCTGGAAGATTTATACAAAAAGATGGAGATTCTTTACCGTGTGTTGGGCAAAATGTATGAAAACTCGGAGGTAATGCTGGAAGATATTAAAGACCAGGTGACCGTAAAAGAGCAGGAGCGCAAAGCCATTCGTGCCAGTCATTCAGCCATGCGTTCGGCCATGAATATCCTGAATGGGAATAAAGACCAGCGCCAAATGTTTGATATGGCTATGGAATCTATCGCCGATGATGTGAGCCAGAAAGTAGGTGAAATGGAGCGTTTCATGGAAATGTCGTCGAATTTCATGGATTCTATCGACTTACAGAATGGGGTATTTGAAGAAGAAGGTTTAAAAATGTTGGAGAAATGGGAAAATGAAGGTGTGTCGCTGCTTTTGGGGAATGATAAAAAAGCCCTTATTGCCGGTAAAGATGTATCTTCTCACAAACCATCAGGTAATCAATACGATAAACTTTTTGAATAATTACATCTATAGTGCGAAAGGCACTATAGCAACAGTGCCTTTTCATTCCAATTAAATTTAACATCCTGTTTACACAAAACTCAGTAGATTTAACACTTAACACAATGAAAACAACACTCACACCATTTGCCAGATTTATGATTACGCTTGTTATTTTGGCGGGTCTGTTTTTTGGGGGCAAATATATTATGGATAATACCGCCTGGGGTAAGTCTTTGATGAACAAAAGCGAAGAAACTACCACAGAAGAATCAACTAAAGCACCGGAAGAAGGCCCTGCGGCTGAAAGCTCATCAAGTGCCTCATCATCAGGCAGCGATAATGAAGCAACTGCTACAGGTTCGTCTTCTTTCAGTTATGTAGCACCAGAGCCTGTGAATGGTAAATTGAAAGGCGTAGTAGAATTAGGTGCCAGTGGTTTCAACTCATTTATTGTCAGAATAGACAAAGACAAAAACTGGAAACTGGAAAAAGCTGAATTCGGTAATAGCTTGGTTACTGAAAATATGGCAACTGATGAAGATATCAGAACCGGTTTGAAAAAGTATATCGGCGGCATGCTGGACTTCGGCGTGAGCGGTCGTGATATTCACTTTGTGGTGAGTTCAGGTGCCGTGAAAGCTGATGTTACGCAAAAAATTGTAAAGAACTTAAAAGCACTTAACTACTATGTAAATACCGTAACCCCAGAGCAAGAGGGCGCATTAGCCTTGAAATGTGTGCTACCAAAAGATTTTGAAGAGGATGCTTTTGTAACTGATATTGGTTCGGGTAATACTAAAATCTCGTGGTCAAACAATGGTAGTGTTTCTGCTTTAGAGACTTATGGCGCGAAATATTTCCAGAATGGCGAAGATGATGGTAAAGTATATGATGATGTTAAAGCTAAAGCATCGTCTGTGCCTAGTATGAAACGCAAAACCTGTTTTATCATCGGTGGTGTACCTTTCTCAATGGCTAAGAAAGTGAGAAACGGCAAAGAACGCTATACGGTGTTGAAAGCTCCGGCCGACTATAAAGATTTGAAAGATGCGAAAGACAAAGCTGGTGTAAATATCTACAAAGCCATTAAAGATGCTACCGGCACAACGCAATTCGTTTTCGACTGGGATGCTAACTTTACCATTGGCTTCTTGTTGGGGCTGCCTAGTTAATTGTGAATGAGCGAATGACGAATTAGCGAATAGAATATTTAGTGATTGAGCGAATAACTATCATAATTATAGTAATAAGGTTGATACGTGTTAGGTTTGTATTAAAAAACAATCAAAACATCTATCAACCTTATTTATTTGGCTTAGAACAAATAAGATAAATACAAAATGAAAAATATAGTTTTCGGATTGATTTTTATACCTTTTTGTGGTTTGGCACAATTGCCCAAATATGAAGAAATTGCTACAAATTATTTCATTCAGCATATTTATCTAAAAGAGTATCCGTCAATAACAAAAATAGCTTTCAGCAATAAAACAGAAAAGGAAATGACTAGTTTTAGCCTGACACCCTATTGTTTTAAGGATAAGTCTTTATACGATAAAATTCAATTTTCTGCTGAAAAGTCTATACCAGAAATCAAAGAAATTAAGCTTCAACTGAAAGAGCAAGTCAGAGTAATGGATTCAAAAAACAAGTCAAAGACAAAATTAATAGTTTTTTGTGCAACTAAAGTCGAGCATACTATATTTGTCCGCGTCACCATTCATAAGCCCTATCATTTTTCTGATTCCTATTTTTTTTTATTATCAGAGGCAGGAGAATTCATTAAATTCTGTAAATCAGGTCAAACTATTTAATATCTACTACTTTTCATAATCTTTGACTTATCCATTTTCTTACTCTATTTCAATTTCCACTTTACTATTTCTCATTAATCCCCTATTCCACTTTCAAACTCTTAACAGGATTCAGCAATGCTGCTTTGATGCTGTGCAAGCTTACAGTCAAAAGAGCTACCAGCAATGAGATTGTGCCTGCGAGCAGAAAAATCCACCATTGTACTTCAATTTTGTAGGCGAAATTCTGTAGCCAGATGTGGCTTATATACCAGCCCGCGGGTATTGAGATACAGATGGCGAAGAATACGAGTCTAAGGAACCTGGTTGATAATAGAGCAACAATGCTGGCAATAGATGCACCTAAAACCTTACGGATACCGATTTCTTTGGTGCGACGGTGCGCTGAGAGTTTGGCAATTCCAAATAAACCCAAGCAACAGATGAAAAAAGAAATGGCAGTGGCGTAACCGATGATTTTCTGCCAGCGCTCTTCCTGATAGTATTGTTTATGGTTGATGTCGTCCAAAAACTTATATTGATACACTGCTCCAGGCATTACCTTTTTGAATATTTTCTCCCAGGCATCTAAAGCAAGTGCCTGATTTTTATGATTGAGTTTTAACCAGATACCTCCCCCGTATTGTTCGCTCATAAACATTGCCATTGGTTCAATCCTTTCTCTTAAAGAGCCCGAATGAAAATCTCTCACTACTCCAATGAGTTCCATTGTACCTTTTCCAAAATAAGGGTCAATCTGTATCTGTGCACCCAGCGGATTTTTAAGGTTGAATGCTTTTACAAAAGCTTCGTTTATAATAAGTCCACGATGCTTATCTCCTGCGAAATGGGCAGAGAAATTTCTTCCAAGTTTTAGTTTGATGCCCAGGGTTGGAATATGGTTCTCATCGGCCGTTCGATAGAAGCTCTTAATGGTGCGATCTCCAAATTTTGTATTATACGTGCCGTATTCTCCGCCAAATGAGATTTTTTCGATGTATTGAGTAGTTGCAACCTCATTTTTTAGCTGTGAACTGATTTTATTAACATCTCTATCTCCCGGAATCTCAGACCTTAACACCTGTGCAGGAACATAGCCCAGGTCTTTGTTTCTGATAAAATCCATCTGGTTATAGAATATCAGCGTGACAATAATCATCACCATAGAAAGCGTAAACTGAAATACAATGAGGACATTGCCCAGCAAGCCATGAGTCATAAGTTTAGGCTTTTTATAAAGCACATCAACTGGCCTTAAAGCAGACATTACCACAGCCGGATAAAAGGCTGCCAGCAATATATTAATCAATAACAATACGCCAAACCATACAATTGACTGCAAGCTTATCATATCAATCAATTGAATAGCTTTCTCCGACAAGGCATTAAACGTGGGCAGAACCATCAATACAATGCTAATAGCCAGCACAAGTGACATCAGACAAACCATAGCAGATTCGCTCAGAAACTGAAAGATGATTTGCCGCTGTGTCCCCCCTGTTGTTTTGCGGATACCCACCTCTTTGAAACGTGAAAATGAATTGGCCAGACTGATATTAATAAAATTGATACTTGCCATAATGAGTATAAAAGCAGCAATGCCTATGAACATGTAGCCAAAAATAGGTGAGCTTGTTTTAACCACGCCAGACTCGCCACTCAGTTGCAAAGGGTTTAAATGGATATCTGTAATGGGTTGCAGTCCGTAGGTTATATTGGGGTCAAATTTGTTTTTAAGGCTTTCGGCCAATTGATCTTTCGCATAAACGCGATAGATTCTATTCATGGTATTGATGACATTTTGGGTATTAGCTTTTGGGTTCAGTACCATAAATGTTCCCAGATAACTATTCAGCCAATTGGTATCATCAAATGACAATTGCATAAACCGAAATGGGATCAGCATTTCGAATTGAAGCGATGAGTTTACCGGAGGGTCTTTTACAACCCCGGTTATGACTAAGGGTTTACCCAATCGTTTAGCAGAGGGGTCGGCGTCCAGTTCAAGTAATTTCCCCAAAACATCGATACTATTGAAAAAGCGAAGGGCTGTTTTTTCAGTAAGAATTACCGAATTCAATGCATTGAGGCTATTTTCTTTTGTGCCTCTCAATAACTGAAAGGAAAACACATCGAAAAAAGTACTGTCTACAAATAAGGGTTGCAGACGAATCGCTTTATCTGCTGAGCGCACATCGCTATTGATGGCTCCACCCATTACACGGGTAATGGCTGTTACTTCGGCCATCTGTTGTTTGAAGACGGACGCCTGCACCATTCCGGTGCCTCCGGTTATTTGTCTTTCTGCGCCTGGTTGTTCGGTGAGGGTTGTCGTTATCCGATAAAGATTGGGGTTGTTCTCATGAAACGTGTCATAGCTATGCTCGTCTCTCACAAATAGATAAGCCAGTAGCATACAACTCATACCGATAGCCAGTCCGATTATATTGATAAAGGAATAAATCTTGTTTTTGACAAGATTACGTATGGCTATTTTGAGATAGTTTTTTAGCATATGCTACCTTAATAATTTGTTAAAGATAATCTACTAAGTGCTTATGCGTGCCACGCGCTTTTACGGACGAGTATACGCGTGACACACAGGATTATCCAAAGCAAATGCTTCTCAACTAAATTTCCTCAGAAGTTTGGTAAAAGATTGTAAATTGAATGTAAAAGATTGTTGGGAGATTTTTTTGTAGAGACGTATTGCGATACGTCTCAATTGGTCTGTGAATTTCAGATAAACATAATATCAGGGTTTATCTGCCCTAACAACATTTATTAGATTGGATAGACCAATGAAGACGTATCGCAATACGTCTCTACAAAAATGAATTTTTAATTTTATTTGTTATATCAAAATCTAATCACTCATTCACACAATCACACAATCACTCATTAGATTTTCTTCACCGCCTCAATAATCTTCATCTGCTCTATAATCTGTTCGGGTTTGATGAATTGGTCTTTGCTTTCGGCGATAGTTTCGTAGAGGTTCTGGAATAAAAGACCCCAGTTGCCGGGTTCAGTGTCTACATGTCCTTTGAAAGATACGCCGTTGATTTCTGCATTCAATATGCCGCTATTCGCCTTAGATTCTATGCCAAAGCCCTCCATGCTGGGCATTAATCCGGCTTTGAGGTTATCTTCCTGTACATCCAGGCCATATTTTATAAACGAGCCTTTCGTGCCATGTATCACATATCTTGGGCCTTCTTCTCTCACCAGAAGGCTTGATTTAAGGGTGACCTTTAATTTACCATAATCAAGTCTGATGTCAAAAGCATCATCAATTTCTGAGCCTTCGCGTTGAACATAAGTTTCTCCCCAGACATTTTTCGGTGCACCAAAAAGTGTGATAGTCTGGTCGATGATGTGGGCTCCTAAATCATAGAGAATGCCATTGGCAGGACTTACTACTTCTTTCCATCTCTTAGGATTCAGCACAGGTTTATATCGATCATAATGAGCTTCGTAGCTGATTAATTCACCTAATATGCCACTATCTACTACTTTTCTTACGGTTCTGAAATCACCATCGAAACGTCTGTTCTGGAAAATGTATACTACTTTATTCTTTTCCTTAGCCAACGCAACGATTTCTTCTGCTTCCGCTACTGTAGACGTGAAAGGTTTTTCTACCAGAATATGTTTGTTAGCATTCAGGCTTTTGATGGCTAATTCGTGGTGTGTTGAGCTTGGTGTGCAGATGCTTACCAAATCAATTTCAGCGTCGGCCAATACTTCATCAATATGTTTGGCTACGCTTACACTAGGAAAAATAGCGCGTGGGTCCTGACTATTGCAAACAACGGTCTTTAAACGGAAATTCGGATTAGCTTCAAAGAAAGGGGCTTGCAGATATCTGCCTGATAATCCAAAACCTACTAAGGCTACGTTAATCATGATTCTTAGAGAATAAGGTTGTAAATGATGGGCTAAATTAAGTAAAAAAGCCTTGTTGTATAAATACAGCAAGGCTTTTTTATAATACTAATTTGACTTATCTGTTAAGCCTTTGAGAAAGCTTTTACTATTGTTTGTTTAAACTCATCGTAGTCGGTGCTTATTCTGGTAGCTTGTTTTTCTTTATCTAATAAGGCCGACAATCTTTCAGGAATGGTTTGCTCGCCGATTACTTCCTCTACCACATCGAGGAATTTGGCATAGTGGGCTGTTGATAAAAATACACCCGTTACGGGTTGGTCAAGGGTTTTAATATAATCCTGCAGACCCAGATAAGCCACAGCTGTATGCGGACACATCACATAACCTGTGCGCTCGTATACCACACGCATAGCATTACGGGTTTCGGTGTCTGAATAGAAATAGCCTTTCAGCATTTTCTGCATGACTGCTAAATCATTATCAAACAAAGCCTGCATACGTGGGAAATTGCTTGGATTTCCTACATCCATTGCATTAGAGATGGTTGATAATGATGGGCTAATGGGTTCGTAAATACCTGATTCGAGATACTCAGGAACTACTTTATTGACATTGGTAGCAGCTACAAACTGTTTGACAGGCATACCCATACGCCAGGCAATGATTCCGGCACTTAAGTTGCCGAAGTTACCACTAGGTACAGATATTACCAATTCGTTCGCCAGACCCTTTTTCTTCAATTGCGCATAGGCATTCACATAATAAAATGCCTGTGGAATGAGACGGGCAATGTTGATAGAATTTGCCGAAGCTAAAGAGAATAGGGATGTTAACTCTTTATCTAAAAACGCCTGTTTAACCAGTTTCTGACAATCATCAAAAGTACCTTCCACTTCCAGTGCACTTACATTTTTGCCGAGAGTAGTCAATTGTTTTTCCTGAATGTCGCTTACTTTGCCGCTTGGGTAAAGAATAGTGACATCAATATTAGGTGTCTGATAAAACCCTTGTGCTACTGCTCCACCCGTATCGCCTGAAGTTGCTACCAGAATATGTATCTGTTTTTCAGATTTTTGCAGGAAGTACGACATCAAAGCAGCCATGAATCTGGCACCAAAATCTTTGAATGCCATGGATGGGCCATGAAACAACTCAAGGCAATAAGTATCGTCTTCTACCTCTACCAAAGGAGCCGGAAAATCAATGGCTTTGTTTACTAAATCTTTTAAATCATCGGCAGGCACATCATCGCCAATTAAGGCATGGGCTATTTCGTAAGCAATTTCCTGTAGGCTTAGATTAGCTACATTATCCCAGAACGATGGTGGTAATTTTGGGATTGAGGTAGGCATATATAGGCCATTGTCAGGGGGTAATCCACGGAAAATGGCTTCTTCCAAGGCTACATCAGGGCTTTGATGTTTGGTACTGTATAATTGCATAGGGATGGTTGTCAGAAAATGATTTTGTCCAATTTTGTAGAGACACAATGCATTGCGTCTTCAGGGGATTATCCTATTCTATAAATTTTAATTGGGGAGGGATTTCTGAAAACCAAATATAGATTTTCGAATTTACAGACCAATGAAGACGCAATGCATTCGGTTGGTCGTCACCACGTCTCTACGAAAACAATAAATAATTGTTTGTCTCCCCTGTTTACAAATATAGGACGATTTGAAAAACCGTCCTATCAATTTATCTTTTCGCTTTTAATGCTACGCCCGAGCGTATTATTTATCAAGCATTTTCACAAAATCATCAAATAAATATCTTGAATCATGAGGGCCTGGTGAGGCTTCCGGGTGATACTGAACCGAGAAAGCCGGTTTATCTTTACGACGGATACCCTCAATTGTATTATCGTTCAGATTCACGTGTGTCAGTTCGATATTTTCATTGTTTCTTACCTCGTCCGGTTTTACGGCAAAACCATGATTCTGAGAAGTCACCTCACAAAGACCTGTAATCAGGTTTTTAACCGGGTGATTCAAGCCACGGTGACCGTTTTTCATTTTGTAGGTATCAATACCACTGGCCAGAGCCAATAGCTGATGTCCCAGGCAGATACCGAATACCGGTTTACCCTCTTCTACTACTTCTTTGATGGTCTCAACTGCATAAGGCATAGCCGACGGGTCGCCGGGGCCATTTGATAAGAAGAAGCCATCGGGGTTAAACTCTTTAATCTCTTCAAGACTTGACTTGGCATTGAAGACCTTGATGTAACAATCTCTTTGCGTGAAGTTATTCAGGATACTTTTCTTTACACCAAAGTCTAGTACGGCTACTTTATATTTTGCATCTTCCGAACCAAGCGTATAAGGCTCAGGTGTACTTACTACCGACGAAAGTTCAAGACCTTCCATCGACGGACATTTTTTTAATTCTACCATTAAATCTTCCGGATCAAGAATCTCAGAAGAGATAATACAGTTCATAACCCCCTTATCGCGGATATGGCGCACAACCTGGCGTGTATCTACATCGCAGATGCCTACAATACCTGCGCGTTCAAAATATTCCTGCAAAGAAAAATCGGCCGTTGTGCGTGAGTAATAATGGTTGGCAAAAGCATTACAAACCATACCACTGATTGTCACACTCTTGGATTCTTCCTCTTCGTCTAATACTACGCCATAGTTACCAATGTGCGAAGTAGTGTTAACAACGATTTGGCCAAAATAAGACGGGTCGGTATAAATTTCCTGATAGCCGGTCATACCGGTATTGAAACAGATTTCGCCAGCCGAAGTACCAATTTTACCTAGAGCTTTACCTTTGAAAAAAGTACCATCTTCAAGGAGTAAAATGGCGTCAGAAGGAATATGAGTCATTGAGAGAAGATTGTATATGTTCCGATAAATATGAATAAATCTGTCTTGTCTGCTATTTTGTAGCCATCAATTCAAGTACAGTATCGGAGAACAAAGTTATAGAAAAATCGGATAAGTTGGGAAGAAATCTATGATAGTGCGTATCTTTTCTTTTTAAAGTACAATTATTGTAAAGGAAAGTGATATTCGAATAACGGTTGGTATATATAAGTAGGGGTTCAAAATTTTGAACCCCCGTCCGATGAGTAAATGAGTAGAGACAGGGCATTGCCCTGTCCCTACCACAATATCAGATAATTATATCTCCCTTATTTAATTATTCTTCTTCAGATTATCTCTGAAATACTGGTCTCTGGTTACGTTATCGCTTGGGGCAGCTTCGGCACCTGCTTTCCATGATTTATCTTTCCATGCCCCGCTTTTAATTGATTTCACGAAATTGGCCCATGAGAATGGGTTCAATAACGGGTTGGTTGTCAGCTGTCCTCTGCTCTCTATCTGTTTGATAAACTGGTTTTGTCCATATTTGAAGTTATCGTAAGAAGTCATCCCATGCACGGCGGCCATTTTGGCTATATTTTCAGCACTATAAGTTTCACGCAGAATCTGTCTTTCACGCTCGTCCGGTAGCTTCATATCTACCAATGCCTGCTTGAATTCTTCTTCGGTGCTGAACGGATAAACTTTAACTTCTTTTAACAATTTAGAGTCTACCTGTAGCTCTACGAATACCGAATAATCAATATCTGTCTTCTTCGGAATCACATGGAATTGCTTTTTGAAACCCAGGTAGCTGAACACCACTGTATCACCCGGAAATACTGATAAAGCAAAATAACCTCTGTTATTCGATAAGGTACCTCTACCTGCTTGTGGGAGGGTAATATAGGCTCCTGGTAGGGGTTCTTTGGTTTGTCCGTCAATGACTACACCCGAAAAGGTAACATTTTTTATTTCGCCCTGAGCATGCACTAACTGGCTCGTTATCAGGCAAATAAATATAAACAGATATGTAAGATTTCTTTTCATAGTATAGTCAATAAGGGTACAATCATACAGAGTTTAAAACATTTTTTTCAGTCGGATAGGTTCAAAAAAGATTAAGCAAAAATCTTTAAGAACGTAACGATAAAAGGCATTGAAAGTAAGAGTCCATCGAATCTGTCCAGAAATCCACCATGCCCCGGAATCATACTTCCTGAATCTTTGATAGCAATACTACGCTTAAATAATGATTCTACCAAATCTCCGAGGGTGCCTGTAACAGAAATAATGGCAGCGATTCCGTACCATTGCCAGGGCAAGATACAATCGAAGTACCGTGTTAATATAAACGCTATAAACAAACCCAATATTGCCCCTCCAAAGAAGCCCTCCCAGGTCTTTTTAGGTGATACACGCTCAAATAATTTGCGTTTGCCCAGGAATCTTCCGGCAAAATAGGCGCCTGTATCATTGGCCCATAAAATAAACAAACAACCCAGTAATAATTTAGGCTCATAGCCTCTATCAGTCAGCACCAGTTCGTTGATTAAGGCAAAGGGTACTGCCACATAAGTAATCCCTAAAAAAGTGTACCCAAGGTTGGCAAAGGGCTTTGAATCTCTCTTTTTATACAATTTTATAAAGAAAGTCGTAGTAAGCAGAGGCACAATTATATAGTAAAACTTAAACGGAATCATGTCTTTCTCAATAAAGAAAGTAAGGGCATTCAGCACGATACCGCAGAATGTTCCGTAGAAAGTCAGGGGCAGATTGGCGTCTAATTTTAATAGCTTATAAAACTCCCGCTGGGTGAGTACGCTGATGGCCAGAAACAAAATCCAGAATGTCCATTCATTGTAGAGCACAGCGGTCAGGATAATAGTTACTCCGATAACAGCAGCAATGATTCGTTGGGTAAGGTTAGAGAGTTGGTTTAGTTTCTGTGTCATTTTGGTTAAATATATCAATAATCACTTTGGCAATATCTTCCTGGTGATCCGGCACTTGTATTTCGCACCATCCCCAAAGATAATTGCGGTCTTTTTTATTTAAAACTACAGCCATCACTTCGTGGGTCAGCAATTCATTCTTGAGAAGTTCTGCTTTAAAAACATTGGGAGTCTCAAAAACTTTTACCCATTTTACCATAGTTTTCCTGTTATATTTTCACCAAATATAGAGGTATTTTCTTTAATAGTGTACCCTGTACTCTGTTACCAGGTGTATTTTTAATTTTTTTTTCAGCAAGACGAAAAAAAACCTAACTTGCTTCTGATTATACCTTTGCTTTTTAAAAAACATCAATGCGCCTGATTCTGCTAGATGATCATTACCTTTTCGGACAATCACTTTATTCTCTGCTCATACAAATGAAGGGAGTACAGCAGATTAATGTATTCAGGAGGGCATCAGAAGTTCTGGGGTATTTAACAGAAAATGAGGCTGATGTGGTAATTTCAGATCTGCAAATGCCTGAAATGAATGGTCTGGAACTGACGGCTAAATTGCATGAACAATATCCGCAAATCAGGGTATTGATTCTTACTATTGACGATGAACCCTACAAAATCAGACAAGCGGTGGCGGCAGGTGCATCGGGTTATTTATTGAAAGATACCGACAAAGCCGAACTGGAAGAGGCGATACAAAAGCTTTATCAGGGTCTACCTTATTATAGCGAGAAAGTTTTAAAACTGATTACAAGTGAAAAAAACCATAATGGGCTTCCGGGTAACGAGCTTTCGCAATTATCTAACCGCGAAATTGATGTATTGAAACTCATTGCACAGGAATATTCTACCAACGAGATAGCCGAGAAACTATTTGTTAGTGTAAATACGATAGAGTCTCATAGAAAAAGCCTGATAAAAAAGCTGGACGCCAAAAATGTAGTGGGTCTTATCAAGTTTGCGATGCGCTATAAACTGGTTGATTAATTGGTATACTGATATGAGTGACAGTGCCGTTGCCTGCATTAGACGAAATATCTATGAACCCGCCCATAGCTTCTACCCTTTCTTCAATAATGGTTAGTCCTTTCCCTTTCAATTGTGCCTCGGTTACGCTGTATTCTATGCCTTTGCCATTGTCACGGACAAATAGTTCCAGTGTATTATTATTCTGACGAAAGGTAATAACCCCATCGGTAGCTTCAGCGTGTTTCAGTATATTATTGATGAGTTCTAAACAGATAGAATAAAGGTGAAAGCTTACGGTTTTGTCTAACGAAATATCTTTTAAGCCTTTGGTATTTAAGGTAAACTCTATTTTTGTCGAAAAATTCAATCTTTCTATCATTTTCTCGAGAGCCTTTTCGAGTCCGAATTTCTCCAGTTCTTCCGGTAATAGATTATGAGAAATCAATCGTACCTCCCGGCAGGCATCTTCTACCATCTGTTGGAGTTGCCCGTAAACTTTTTTATCCTGATTAGGCAGTTTTTCGCTGTTTAAGGTTAATAAACTGACTCTTACAGCGGAGAGCAATGAGCCGACATTGTCATGCAATTCGGAAGCTACACGTTTTCGTTCAATGGTTTGTCCTTTGAGTAATGCTTCCTGTATTTCGCGGTTTTTTGCCCTTAATTGCCTGTTTTTTTTCTGCAACACCAGACTATAGATAATGGCCGAAATGCCTAATATGGATATCAGCCCCATAATCAACCATAACGATGTCCGTCTTTGTTCTTCAAGTGTCAGCTTGTTACCCAGTTCGTTGAGTTTTATTTGTTTGTGTAGTTTTTCCTGTTCATGCGTTTGCCTTTCAGACTGAATCTTCAATTGTTGTGCAGTGGCCAGCGCCTCTTCTTTTTCCAGTTCTTCGCTGATGGCTGTCAATCGGTATTCCTGCATCAATTTTTCACTTTTCAGGCTTGCCAGTTCATATTGCTTCTGAATCGCATTTACTCGGTACTCTTCAATAATCTTTTCTTTATCCCGTTGAATTTTTGCCTGATTCAATTCGTACAAACGTCTCACATCGCCCAGATCAATAATCCTCTTTTTTATATCGTTGCTATCTTTTAATCTCCAGTATTTCTGGCTGGCCCTTAATGCCTCCAGTTCATTGCCCATAGCCCTATGAGCTTTATAAATAATATCATAAGTAAAGGGCTGTAACAAAATCAACTTATTTTTTATTGAATACGCCAAAGATTTATCAGCAAATTCTAAGGCTTTCCGGTTATCATTCAGATTAAGGTTTGCCCAGGCAATGCTATTATACACCGTTGCTATACCTTCTTCATTCGCATTAGCAAAATTTATTTTCAAAGCTTCATCATAATAAGGTAGTGACTTATTGGCGTTTCCGTTGGCATTGTAGAAATCTCCCAGTTCTTCATTGGCATTGGCAATGGCAATATCCCATTTGGTTTTCTTCATCATTTCCAATTGCAAAAGATAGGAGTTTTCGGCTTCGGGTATCTTTTTCCATCTATTGTAAATTTTGGCTAAAGTGCCTTGCAGATTACCCTTGTTAATCACAAGCATGGTTTTTACATTGCTGGCAGGGTCATTAATACTATTCAGCGATTGCAGAATATACTTTTCGGCGTTGGGATAATCGCCGGAATACAGAAAGATATTGCCCATTATCTGTTCAATTTTCCACCGTTGCCCACAATCTTTTCCTAGTTGTTCGCATAAATCAATGGCTTCAAAACACAATTTCAGCGACTCTGAATACTCGTGTAAGCGATTATGCCTGAGTTCTTTTCTGAAAAGGGCATCCATCATCAATCGCTTTTTATTATATTTTTTTGCGTACCTGTACAGTTGGTCGGCATAGATAGCAGCCGTATCCAGATTAAAACGGTTGGCATCTACATAGACTTCGCTCATCATGGTAAATAGGGCAATGCGTAAGGAATCGTACGCCGGTGTCTGTGGTTTGCTGGCTAGTTCTTTTTCCAGCAACTTACCCACTACTTTTAGGCTATCTTCATAGTGTTTTTCTCCGTTTCGGCTGGGTAGAAATTTAGGGATATGAAGTTTTGTGTTCTGTGCATAAGCCGACAGAACAGGTAATAATAGAAAACACAAGAAGAAACTATAGCTGTATTTCATCTAAATGGTGGTAGTTCTAAATCCATTATTGTAGAGACGACTTGTAGGCGTCTCCAGAGTCTATGCAATCCCAGAATGCTATGTCAGGAAGATAAAAAGAATAGAAAATTTTCTTATTCTCATCGTCCCAAGGAGACGCCTACAAGTCGTCTCTACGGAAATGGATATATTTAAAGAGTGCTTATTTTAAACCTTAATCCTCCATAAAATTAACTGATTCTTCTAAAAAACAAGAGGCTTTACTTAAAATTCACGGTTTTCCGTGAGTTAAATAACGGTTTTCCGTAATTGACTGCTATGGGATAATATCGGAGTTTTGCTAAACCAATTTTGTCTACTATTATTTACTGGTCAGCCATGAAAAAACTCCTATTATTTATCTTCATATCAGCATCAGCTTTGGGGCAATCAGTAGAGATAGCTCCAAATAACTCCTCTGGGTCTTCAAATGCTATTATAAAAAAAGTGGGGATAGGTTTTGAACATACCGATGGTACCATCAGAATAGGTACTTATGTAAATAGTGCCTATGGTGCATTCATTCAGACACATTCTAATCACCCCTTAGGATTTGCTACCAATGATGGTAACAGGCAGTTTGTTATTAATACTAACGGAAGAGTAGGTATCGGTCCCGATCTGCCTGCTTACTGGTTAGACGTAAACGGACGGGCAAGAATAAAGCATTATACCTCAGCATCTCCATCAGTCAATGAAACAGCAGGTATCTGGTATAATAAGTCTAATAATTCAGTGGGGGTTTTTGCAGGTATGTATAACGATGAAATGTACGGTTTGTCTGGTATGGGTTCAGATTTACTCTGGAAATTCGGTTTTGACCTGGTGAATACCAAAATGGGTATAGGCACCATGACACCCAAACACCCTTTGACATTTCCGAGTACTATAGGGCAGAAAATTTCATTCTGGGGTGGTACTAACGCCGTTACTGACAACAATTATGGCATTGGTGTGCAATCGTCTGCATTCCAGTTTCATGTACCAACTACCAACGACAATATTGTTTTTGGCACAGGCAGAAGCGGCGCTTTTACTGAAAACATGCGTATAACCGGTACAGGCAATATAGGGATTCGCAGATCTAACCCACAGAGTACTTTAGAGGTAGCCAGAGGAGAAGGAATAAATGGTACAGCCGCCTTTTTTGGCACTACGCACACTTCACATTTCAATTATAGTACCGACGAAAATACGTATATCAGGGGCGGAAAGGCTAATTCAAACGTCATTATTAATGATGTATTTGGTTTGGGCAATGTGGGTATTGGTACCGATAGGCCTAGTTCCAATACCAAATTACATGTACATACCGTCAATGATTTTTATGGGCTTCTGCATACAAATGAAGCAGGTTTAAAGATGGGCACTTATGCCGGCTTTCACCAAGGTTATTTCGGAACTTTTAATAATTACCCATTGGCTTTAACAGTAAATAGCTATCCTGCTTTAACAATCAGCACCGACCAGCGATTTCAGTTTGGTGCTGCCGGTACGCCTACAGGATATAAAATGAGTGTTGATGGTAAGATTATCTGCACTGATATAACTACACTGCCTACCTCATCATGGCCTGATTATGTATTCAAATCTGGTTATCAACTAAAACCCTTACATGAAGTAGAAAATTTCATACAAGCCAACGGGCATCTGCCCAATATTCCAAAAGCAGAAGATATGGAAACCAAAGGAGTATCCCTGGGGCATATGAGTAAGCTGCAAATGGAGAAAATAGAAGAACTGACACTATACATGATAGAAATGAATAAAACCCTCACAGAAACAAATAAGAGGTTGAAAAAAGTAGAAGAAGAAAACAAATTACTGAAACAAGAATTAATCGCTACTAAATCTCAGCACTAATCAACCCATGAAAAAACTCCTATTGCTACTATTAACATTGGTTTATACCCATGTAAGTGCCCAGACTATTGAGTGTGATATGCATGCTACAGGTAAGCCTATTATTTTTAGCCAGAAACAAAAAGATAGTTTAAAATTAACCAATGCCATTAATGCACCTTATACCGTAAAGATTTTTGTCACTGTTTTTGCCGATGATAATGGTACCAACAGAGGGGCTACCGATGCGGATATTTTAAGACAGGTGCAGAATATGGTCAATCAGTATCAACCACAGAATATCTGCTTCATTCTGGGGGGTATCAGACAGGTAAACAACTCTGACCTGAACGACCATGTGAAAGCAGATGAAGCCGCAGAAGTGCTTCCTTACAGAGTAAGTGGATTTTTAAACATATTCATTCATCGTTCACTACCCGGCCTTAATGGTACAGCTTATGGTATTCCGAATACATATCTGAGCCTATCAGGTGGAGCCATTGCCAGCCTCGACAATACGTCTACGCTAGGGCATGAAATGGGACATTGCCTTGGGCTTTATCATACATTTGAGACATGGCAAGGCACAAATCCGGAGAACGTTGACCGTTCGGGTAATTGTTTAAACTGTAGCACAGCCGGAGATGTACTATGCGATACCCCTGCCGACGATGATGGAGGCGTAGACATTAACTGTAATTATATTGGTGGCGGCACAGACGCCTGTAATGTAAGCTATGCGCCCATGACCATTAATATGATGGGCTATGGACACCGACCATGCAGAAGTGTCTTTACTACTGACCAACGCGACCGGATGCATGCCTTTTTGACTACCGATAATTCATTAAGCCCTCTGGTAGCGCATGATATTCTTTATACACCGGTTTTCGGCAATTATACGGTTTCGAGTGGCACAAGTTATACTTTAGCCCGCGAAATGGTCTATGTATCGGAGGGAAATGCCAATCTGACTGTCAATGGCACGGCTCAGCAGTTTTTTCAGGCTAAAAAAGTATCCCTCAAATCAGGGACTAAGTTCTCACCTGCTGCTGGTGGTAAAGTATCAGTCAAATCCAATCCTTATTGTAATTAATCCCCGGAATTTTCTCAACCTTTTCAAATATCTCTTAATTTATATAAACCATGAAAAAACTTTTATTATTACTCTTTGTATCCGCATCGGCTTTAGGGCAATCGGTAGAAATCAGACCCGATGCTTATGGACTTCAACCTAACACTTTCATTACAAAAACAGGACGGGGCTTTGAGCAGACAGATGGCAGCGGTACAGTTAAGTTAGGTACTTTTGTCAATAACAGTTTAGCGTATATTCAGACCTACACCAATCACGCCCTAAGATTTGGTACTAATAGTGTCGGTCAGCAGTTTATTCTTAATACTGATGGCAAAATTGGGATAGGCGCTGATATTCCGTCTTATTGGCTGGATGTGAAAGGTCGGGCAAGAATCAAACATTTCAGTGGCGAAAGCGCCGGGATATGGTATAATAAAACCGATAATACCGAGGGTGCTTTTGTAGGGATGTATAACAACGACATCTATGGCCTATTTGGCATGGGAACAGTATCCAGCTGGAAATTCGGATTTGACCTGGTAAATACCAAAATGGGTATCGGAACTATGACACCTAAACACCCTCTGACATTCCCGAATGCGGTGGGAGATAAGATTTCGTTCTGGGGGGGCAATATTGCTACTACCGATAATCATTATGGCATTGGTGTGCAGGGGGCAGCTTTTCAGTTTTATGTACCAACCAATACCGATAATATTGTATTTGGCACAGGCAGAAGTGCGTCTTTTACAGAAAAAGTCAGAATAACAGGTGCCGGAAATGTCGGTATCGGTAAGAATAATCCGCAGGGGTCATTGGAAGTAACTCGGGGAACAGGGGTAAATGGTACAGCCGCCTTTTATGGTACCACACATACCTCTCATTTCAATTATAGTACAGAAGAGAATACCTTTATCAGAGGAGGGAAAGCCAATGCGCATGTACTTCTTAATGATTTGGCTGGCTTAGGCAATGTGGGCATTGGTACAGCAGTACCTGCCCATAAATTACAGGTAAATACCACCGGAAACAACTCGGGTATTGTTCATGCCAATAATGTAGGTGTTCAGGTAGGTACTTATATAGGCTATAACATGGGATGGTTGGGGACATTCTCTAATCACCCATTGGCTTTATTTGTGAATAACGGCCAGCCTGCCCTTACTATCACCGCCGACGAGCGTTTTCAGTTTGGTGGGTCAACCATTCCGGCAGGGTATAAAATGAGTGTAGATGGCAAGGTTATCTGCACCGAACTGGAGGTACTGGTTACTCCCTGGCCTGACTATGTTTTCAAGTCTGATTATCGCCTGAAACCCTTACATGAAGTAGAAAACTTTATTCAGGCCAACGGACATTTGCCTAATATCCCGAAAGCAGAAGAAATTGAAAACAAATCATTGGCAGTGGGTAATATGAGTAAACTGCAAATGGAAAAAATAGAGGAACTGACGCTCTACTTAATAGAAATCAATAAAAGATTGCAAAAAGTAGAAGAAGAAAACGCACAGCTAAAGAAAGCCTTACTCGCTACTAAATCCCAAAACTGATACGGCTATGAAAACACTCCTATTCTTCTTTATACTGTTTGCAAGTATAGTTTCGCAGGCACAAAACAAGATATGTGGTACAGTCGGTAAGGGCAAGCCCATTATTTTTTCAAAACAAACGATGGATAGCCTCAAATTGACAAATGCCATTAATACGCCCTATACAGTAAAAGTTTATGTGACCATTTTTGCTGATGATAACGGTACCAACAGATCGGATACAGATGCGCACATTAATGATTATATGCAGGTGATGACAAACGTTTTTCAGGCGCATAATATCTGTTTTCTGTTAGGAGGTATCAAACAGATAAATAATACTGACCTTAATAACCAGAACGTGGATACTGAGGAAAGTGAGCTGACACCCTATATAGAACCTGGATTTCTGAATATTTTCGTTCACAGAACTTTGCCCGGTTATTCAGGCTATGCCTATAATATTCCGAATACTTTTCTGAGTATCGTCGGGAATCTGTTTGAAGATGTGATTTTAGCACATGAAATGGGTCATTGCTTAGGCTTATACCACACTTTTGAGCCTTGGTTAGATAACAACGGCAACCCTACCAACAAAGAGAACGTCGCCCGTGCGGGCAATTGCCAGAACTGTACAACCGCCGGAGACGTATTGTGCGATACACCTGCCGATGATAATGGCGGTGTAAATGCAGCCTGCGTTTATACAGGCACAGGAAAAGATGCGTGTAATGCTTTTTATTCTCCCTTGACCAACAATGTAATGGGCTATGGCAATGCGGCTTGTAACGATACTTTTACGGCCGGACAGGGCGATAGAATGCGAACATTTCTGACAACCAATAACGACCTGAAAACCTTTACTTTACATGATGTGCTCTATACACCAGTCTTTGGCAATGTTACCATTTCAAGTGGTAAGGGTTATACCTTGGCCAGAGATCGGGTTTTTGTATCGGATGGAAATGCCAATCTGACAGTAAATGGTACAGCTCAGCAATTTTTTCAGGCCAAAAAAGTATCACTCAGATCAGGCACTAAGTTTTCGCCCGCTGTTGGTGGAAAAGTATCTGTTAAATCTAATCCTTTTTGTAATTAATCATTCTATTATTTGAATTATACACAAGGGGCATATTGGCTTTGCTGATATGCCCACCCCTTCAAGGGTCATCTACAGATAAACCTGTAGTAATAAATCACGGTTTACCGTGATTGACAGACAATGTTTAATAAGCGAATTTTGTCTTCTTAGTCAAAGGAGTCCACACAAACCAATAAGTTGAATATATACGCCTTTAAAATCCCTTTTGAATCATGAAAACTAGAACCGAATTATTTAAAGAAGCTAACCTGTTATGGTTTGACCACAAGAAAAAATGTATCCCTGCCGACGAGGTAGTCTACCTGAAGAGTTTTGAAAACTACACCAGATTTTATCTGAGCAACGGAAAGCAGTTTATGTCGTCTCATACGATGAAAATCTATGAGCAACAATTGACAGATATGGGCGATTTCTCGCGTGTTCACAGAGGAACCTTACTAAACCTGAAGTATCTGACCAAATTTGAAAAGAATCCCGATGGGAACTGGGCCTACTTATCAACCGGAGAAAGGATTTTTGTATCCAGAAGAAAGCTGAAGAAGTTTGAAGAGCAAGCCCCTCAAACTTCTGCCAATGGTTAAGCCAATGCCTTACGCATGACTCTTAGCCAGTTTTTATGAAAAATATTTTCTATATCAGCATTTGTATAGCCTCTTTTGACTAGCAGATGCTGATATTTTTGTAAATCGGCGATGGTATCCAGGTCATACGGTGACTGCTCGGTACCGAAAGTACCATCCAAATCACTGCCAATGGCAATGTGCAGACTATTGCCTGTCATCTGGCAGATATGGTCGTAATGGTCAATCAATACTTCCAGATTAGCGCCTATCTCACGTGGGTTTATCTTTCTTTGTGTCAGGCCCGGTTTCAGCATCCATACATCCAGACAGCCGCCAATCACGGCATCTCTTTCTACCAGTCTTTTAATTTGCTCATCGTTTAACTGGCGTTGGTGCGGTACCAGTGTACGGCAATTGTGATGGCTTGCCCATACCTGTCCTTTGAAAAGCTCTAAGGCTTCATCAAAACCTTCATCAGTCAGGTGCGTAGCATCCAGCACCATGCCGAGTTTGTCCATTTCTTTTACCAGTTCCCTACCCTCTTTGGTGAGCCCGCCTGTCATACCTGTGCCGGGTGCATAACGTCCGGGGCCATAGTGTGCAGGGCCAATGGCACGTAGGCCATAAGCATAGGCTTTTTCGAGATAAGATAGATTTACCAGAGAATCAGCGCCCTCCAGACTCAGGATAAAACCTACGGGCTTAGTGGCATCGTCAATGGTCGTATTTTCCCATAAATCAATGTGGCTATCTAATTGGGCAGTAGTTGTAATCTGCACCATTTCACCGGCCTCTGCCATTGCCTGATACCATGATACCTGCGCCTGTGTCATAGCCCATGCCTGATGCGGAGAGTTCCAGCCGGAGCCAGGCATATTACCATTGCTTTCGCTATATCGGGCTAATTGGGTGGCTACCACTACTGCAATCTTGCCTTTACGCAGGTCAGGCAATGAGACTACTCCTTTGGCACGGTCAATTTTATCGGTCATGTCCTTTTCCATCGTCCGGATTTCTTCTACCGATCTTCTGTAGTCTCTATTCCATTCAATGGCATTCATGGCCATATCGAGGTGTGCGTCGATTATTAGCATATTTATTTAGTGAATGAGTGATTGAGTGAGTTAGTGATTAATTATAGCTGCGCTGTGATTATTGCTTGGTGTTTTTTCTGGCTTTCGAGAGAATTGACAGGAGTTCATAGCCTTCTTTAATTAAATCATTTAGACGTTCCTGAGTTTGGTAACCTAAATCTATAATCATTTCTAACCAGAAAATAGATTCATCTAATTCTTCAATAACGATAGAAATCTTTGAGAAAAATTCATTACGACTTCGGGCTCTCCTGACAGCCCTATAATTGGCAGCCGTTGAAGAAGATGACCTGACTAATTGGGTTTTAAACACATTGGCCTCTATTGAATTAGGAAGAGATTCTGATACTTTAATACATCTTATGGCAAAAGTTTTAATTCGCTTCATCATTAATTCAGCAAACTCTTCTTTGGGCATATAAGCAACCATAGCGTCTTCAAGAAAAAAACTCATAAAGTGTCAAGTTAAAAATTTTAGATCTTCTTTCTATGAAGTCCCAAAGCTAATTGCTCAAAAAATAATCACTCAACACCGGGCCGCGCAGGCTCAATCACTCAATTCTCAATTCCATCTCATCATTCGTAGCCTTAAATCCAAATTTCTCATAAATAGGTCTACCGTCCTCAGTGGCATGCAAAAGCACTCGTTTATAATTCCGCTCCTTAGCGGCTTCCAGAATATGATGAAAAACCTGTCTGCCGATGCCTTTTTTGCGCCATTCGGGTAATGTATAAATATTCATGATATAGGCTACACGACCATCTAATAACGTAAAGCCCGGCATGATTTTAGAGAAGCATAGCCCACTGGTTGACACGATTTCATTATCAACTTCTGCTACCCATACCACAATTTCATCGTTAGCCAGATATTGCCGAAAGAAGTCTTGTAAGATTTTATCCAGACCATCTTCGCTCACGAGGTGCGTTTCAGGACTTTGTACTTCTTTCAAAAATACAATCCTTAATCTTGCTAAATCGGGTATATCGGCAAGGGTGGCTTTACGATAAGTGATTTTCATTTATGGCAGTTCTAATTTGTGGGCGAACAAATAGTGTCATTTTAAATATATTATCCCTACGGGATACTTAATTTTAAAACTATAATCTTCCTACCGATATATCGTCCCTACGGGACTACAATTGAAATTTAATCTGTCATAATTAAGTCCCGTAGGGACGATATATTCAAATTATACAAATATCCTTAAGTACAATCAAGCCTCAACCGGATACAACCCACTCTCATGCAGTTTCCTCAAAGCTTCGGTAACGGTTGGTTTATCTTCCGGATAAGTTACACCAAACCATTCTGAAGCATTGGAGAATACTTTGCATTTGCCCAGACCATTCTGAATAAGGTAAGTCATCACGTTAGGAATGTAAAATTCTGCTTTAGGAGAATTGATATTTTTGGCAGAATATTCCTTAAACATGTCATTGATAACCGGGAATACGCTAGGCATAAAACCCCAGAAATTCATCGATACAATGGTATCATCTTCTAACTCAGTCAGAATATCGCTCTCTTCAAATACGATTTGTCCGTTTGGCTGGCGATAAATTTTGGTACGTTCATTCACTACCTCTAAGAATCCGTCTTTATCTAACTCACATACCCCTCTGGATACCGAACCGTTTTCTGATAATGTATTTTTAATCTGGTAGCCTACCATGGCCTGACAGGTTTCGTCGGTATTAGTTGACAAGAAATCAGCCATAATTTTAAAGCCTTCATAGCCATAAAAATCATCGGCGTTGATTACTGCAAACGGGGTGCTGGTTTGCTCCCACGCACATAATACGGCATGGCCTGTACCCCAGGGTTTGGTACGTTCAATTGTGCCTAATTCAGCTGGCACATAGCTTTGTACGCTCTGAATAGCAAAGTCATAATCAATTTTGCCTGCTAATTTAGGCCCGAATATTTCCTGAAAATCTTCTCTGAGTTCTTCTCTGATAATGAATACTATTTTGCCGAATCCGGCTTTGATAGCATCGTTTAATGAATAATCGATAATTGTTTCGCCATTAGGGCCAAACTTATCTAATTGTTTAATACCTCCATAGCGGCTACCCATTCCGGCCGCCAAAATCAATAAAGTTGGTTTCGACATAAAATGCTTTGGTTTCATTAATTCTCAACAAAAGTACAAAACTGTTTCGTTAACCATCAAAAAGTTTTTTCGATTTTAATTGTAAAAAATACAGTTAATCGCCTAGTTTTGTAGAAAGAAACTGCTTAAGCTAGTCCCGTTTTGCTCAAAACAGTATGTTTTGGCACTAAAACCTTAACTTTTACGGTTTCCAGAACTCTAACAGATTCAACCATGAACCTACGCTTACTGCCTGTTTTTGGGGCATTATTTCTTTGTTTTCAAGTATTTGCACAAGATTTTCCGCTTAATCAATTACCAACCGACAATTGGGATTCAGGTAACTGGAAACCAGCCGAAAGTGTTGATAATCCATTCGGCAAGAAAGCAGGTTTCACTGCCGGCAACAAACTCTTATTCTCAAACACCCCCGGCAAAACCACTTCAAAACTCATTACTGCCGATGCCAAAGTAAGATTTGAGTTTCTGCTGGGCAACAATAGCGATGGAGTGTTTTATATCCAGGGTCGTCACGGCATTGTGTTGAGCAATACGCGTGCAACAGGTGCTATCATCAGACCAGACGGCACTTTGCAATTGCCTGAGCAAAATGCAGGTAAAGCTGTTGGCTTATGGCAAAGTTTAGAAGTAACTTTTTCTGATGCCTCATTCGGTGGCTCATTAATCATAGAAAAAGTAACATTGAATGGCGTGGTGATTCACCAAGGCTATGTGATTCCGACAACTGGCACGAACGAAGGCCCGCTGGCATTTGAAAATAAAAGCGGCACTGTTGCCGTAAGAAATGTTCAGTATCTGAAATATAGCAAAGAAAAGCCTATAAAACTAAGCGATCTGACCTACGAAATGTACGAAACCTGGGACTGGAATCAGCAGTTTGCACCTAAGAAGGATACACCTAACGACAAAGGTACTGCTACTGCATTAACCAAAGATTTCGGTGCAGGCTTTAATCGTTTCTTATTGATTTTCAGAGGAAATATTGATGTAGAGAAAGATGGCAGTTATTCATTAATTGCTGATTATGCAGGTAAAGGCTCATTGAAAGTGGATGGCAAAGAGGTATTGCCTACAGAAAGTGGCGAAAGCTACAGAAAACCAAGAGCGGCTTATGTACAATTAACCAAAGGCAAACACCCGTTTGAACTACGCTACAATAAAGTATGGTGGAAAGCTGAATTAGGCTTATTTGCCGCAGGACCGGAAATCAGACCCTATGCCTTGCATGCCGAAACGTCTCTTCCATCGCCACAAGCGGTTGGTGAAATTGATATTACGCCAACTAGCCAGGTTGAATTGATTCGTTCGTTTGTGATGTTTAATGGTAAAAAACGTACACATGTCATTTCAGTAGGTACACCTGCCGGCACGCATTATACCTATGATTTAAATCAGGGTACTCCTTTGTATGCCTGGAGAGGAGATTTTGCTGATGTAACTGAAATGTTCTATCAGCGCGGCGAGCCTCAATTATTAAGACCAAGAGGAGTAAAAACTACTTTCTCGGGCAAACCAACGGTAGCAATTCTGGCAGATGCCAATGCCAATATGCCGGATACGCTGGATGAATATAAAGACCTGGTTTTCAAAGGATATTCGTTAGATGAAGCAGGTTTACCTGGTTTCAAATATCAATACAAAGGTGCTGAACTGACACAAAAGCTTGTTCCGTCGGCAGATGGCGGTATTACTACAACCATTACAGCTAGTGGTGGCAGCAATCTTTATGTAAAATTAGGCGAAGCTAAAACCATCACGATGATTAATAAAGGATTCTACCTATTAGAAAGCTCTGATAATGATAGCTATATTCAGCTAGACCCGAAATTGAAACCTGTGGTAAGAAACGCCTCTAAAGGCGGACAGGAAATTATTCTGCCATTGGGGGGTAGTGTTAGTTTTACTACTTTGTGGTAACCATCATTTTTAATAAGATTATAGCTTGCAAAAGCTTAAAACTATTCAACCAAACCATTAGAAATGAAAAAAATATTCATTTTATTCCTATTCACTGTCTCGGGAGTATTTGGGCAGAACCGCCCTTTAGTTGAAGAAGATTTTTATCGTATTGTCACGCTTCCCATACCGGAGGGTGTTCAGTTAGAAGTGGGCGGATTAGCTACTTTGCCAGATGGTCGCCTGGGTGTTTGTACCCGTCGCGGCGATGTATGGCTGGTTTCAAATCCTTATATGAAAAATGGTACTACCCCTACTTACAAAAGATTTGCTACGGGTTTACACGAGCCATTGGGCTTGAATTATATCAACGGTAACCTTTGGGCTACCCAAAGAGGCGAGTTAACAATTCTGAAAGATACCGATGGTAATGGTGTTGCCGACGATTATCAGGCGTTCTACAAATTCCCGCTTTCGGGTAATTATCACGAATACTCTTATGGCCCGGTTTTATTGCCCAACAACGATATGCTGATAACGCTGAACCTGGGTTGGATTGGTCATGGCGCCAGTTTATCAAAATGGCGTGGCTGGATGTTGCGTTTGACGCCTGATGGGAAAATGACCCCCTGGGCAACAGGTTTACGCTCTCCGGCAGGATTTGCCGTATTGAAAAACGGTGATATTTATTATACTGAAAACCAGGGCGACTGGGTAGGTTCAGGACGGATGACTCAATTGGAAGAAGGCGATTTTGCCGGAAATCCAGAGGGTTTAATCTGGACATCAGAGCCTGATTCTCCATTGAAATTAAAGGCTTCTAATGTCTTGGATACAGGCGAACCGATGTATGATATTGCGCCTAAAGTACCAAACCTGAAAGTGCCTGCTATCTGGTTTCCACACACGTTGATGGGTATTTCGACTTCTGATATAGCCGAAGATTTATCAGGTGGAAAATTCGGACCATTTGAGGGACAGCTTTTTGTTGGTGACCAGGGGCATAGCAAGATTATGCGTGTATTTCTGGAGAAAGTAAAAGGCAAAAGTCAGGGGGCTTGTTTCCCATTCCGTGAGGGTTTCCAATCGGGTATTTTACGCATGAAATGGGGTCTGGATAACTCGATGTTTGTGGGTATGACCAGCCGTGGATGGTCGTCTACAGGGAAAGATGAATTTGGTTTACAACGTCTGGAATGGACAGGCAGAACGCCATTTGAAATGAAAACCATCAAATCGATGCCTGATGGATTTTTGATAGAGTTTACTCAACCAGTTAATAAGGATATTGCTAAAGATATAGAATCTTATAAAGCCAATAGCTTTACTTATAAATATCATCACAATTATGGCAGCCCGATTATCAATGCCAAAGCCTTAAAAATCAAGGCTATTCAGGTGGCAGAAGATGGCATGAGTGTTCGTCTGGCTATTGATTCTTTGCGTTTGGGTTATATTCATGAGCTAAAATTAGAGGGTATCAGAAGCGCAGAAGACCGTCCGTTACTGCATAATTTCGGGTACTATACCTTGAATAATATCAACGATGCAGCTCCTGCAATAGATGTGAAGAAATATGCAGTTGTTGAGAAAAAAGCGGCCGAAGAGCATGCTGGTCACTCGATGAACAATGCACCTAAAACCGAAATGAAAGCAAGTGCCAAACGCGTAACCGAAATGCCGGAAAGCTGGGGCGGAAAAGCCGACCAGACTATCTCAGTAGGTACGAAGCCGGGTTTAAAATTTGATATTGCCAATATTCAGGTAAAAGCAGGTGCTAAAATCCATATCATTTTTAATAATAACGATGATATGCTACATAACTTTGTAGTAGTAAAACCGGGCACCGTAGGTAAAGTGGGCGAAGCAGCCTTTAAAATGGGCTTAGATGGCGAAAGCAAAGCCTATGTACCAAATTTACCTGAGGTAATTGCGCATACAGCCTTAATGCAACCGGAAGCTTCGGAGTCTATCTACTTTGTAGCACCAACTGCACCGGGCAACTATACCTTTGTTTGTACCTATCCGGGGCATTATACGGTTATGCAGGGGACATTGAAAGTAGTGAAGTAAGAAAGAGATTTTATATAGTTGAAGGGCGGCTTCTTTGTTGATTCAGCGCATTGCTGAACAATCAGGAGCCGCCCTTGTTATATATACACTTATACAATTTTCAGCAAGTGTATGTCTACAACTAAAAATTCAAGAGACATTAGAGCTTCAGCCGAAGTGCTTTATAAAGCTTTTACTGACCCCAAAGCGTTGGAAGTCTGGATGGCACCCGGTGAGATGACCGGGAAAATACATAAATTTGACCTTAGAGAGGGCGGAAGTTATGAGATGTCGCTTTATTATCCTGAATCACAAAAGAACGATGCAGGAAAGCCTTATGGCAAAACCGGAGATAATGAAGATAAATACACCGCTCGCTTTGTTGAATTGAAACCCAACGAAAAGATTGTTCTGGCTATCAATTTTGACTCAAAAGATGAAAAGAACACGGGCGAAATGATTATGGATGTGACGCTGACGCCTAAAGGTAAGGCTACTACGGTTACGATTGTATTTAAAAATATTCCACCGGGCATTAAGCCGGAAGATAATGAAAAAGGTACTGAAATGACGTTGGAGAAACTGGCGAAGTATGTGGAGTGATGGATACACTGAAAGTGGTACAGCAAAGGAGAATTATCTGGTATATCAAAAGCGAAGTAGTACTACTTCGCTTTTTTTTTCAGTCAATCCTATTATTTTTCTACCGAATAATAAGAAACACTTTATTCAATCATTTTTATTTTATAAGTTTGATATATCTTCATAAGGTTACGTCCATGAAAAACTTCTATAAAGAGCTATTAACCAAAGTAAGTATCTGCTTACTATGCGTCTATTGTTCGGTTACTAACCAAACATTAGCGCAGACTACCACAATCAATTATCAGGTAGATTATAGTGATTTCCCGAACCCGGAAAGAGGATTTTATAAACATTACGAAACGACAGATTTTACCAGTGATAATGTTTCTCCCCAATTAGATTTAGCACAGCTGATGGTTGCCCGAGGAGACAACAAAACTCTGGCATTGCGCTTATTTTACCTTAATAAATTTAAAAATACAGCAATTGCAGCAAGTTATCTGAATGGTATTCAGAACGATATGAATACAGCCCGCCAGGCAGGTGTAAAACTGATTTTACGATTTGCTTATAACAGCACTAATCAGACTATGCGGCATTCTGATGATGCTTCTCTGGCTATTGTTTTGCAACATATCGCGCAATTAAAACCTATCTTTCAGGCCAATGCTGATGTCATTGCGGCTATTCAGGCTAGTTTTATTGGTACCTGGGGGGAATGGTATTTTACACATCCTGACTTCACTAACCCAGATAATTCTCCCAATTATATCAATCGAAAAAGAGTGGTAGATTCACTGCTGAGCGCTGTGCCCACAAGCCGTATGATACAGATTCGTACACCTTATTATAAGCAAAATATGTATGGTAATGGCTCAACAGGCAGTGCGGCCGCAATAAACCCGATTCTTTCTTACAATGGCAGCCCTGTTGCTCGCTTAGGGCATCATAACGATTGTTTTCTGGCTAGTTCCACCGATTTTGGCACCTATCTGAACATAACCGAAGATAAAAATTATCTGGAAGCTGAAACAAAATATCTGGTAATGGGCGGCGAAACCTGTGTAGTTAATTCGCCACGCTCTGATTGTATCAATTTAGGAGGAGATGCTGATACTGAGCTGGCACGTTTTCACTGGTCTTTTCTGAATGCAGATTATAGAGCAGAAGTTTTAGACCGATGGAGTTCGCCCGGCACTTGCATGAATAATATCAGACTAGGGCTAGGTTATCGGTTTGAGATGATTAGTGGCACTTTTGCGAATAGTGTTGAGCTCGGAAAACTTCTTCAATTTCAGATTCGTCTGAAAAACGTGGGTTTTGCCTCCGCTTTCAATGCCAGGAAAGTTATACTTATACTACGAAATACGAGTAATAACAATGAATATTCTATCCCGTTGAACGATATAGACCCCAGGCGTTGGGAACCTTTTCAGAGTGTTTTTGATGAGGTAGATATTTATAGAAATATAGCTATACCGGGCGATTTTAAGCAAGGTATCTATAGTATGTGGCTACAACTAGCCGACCCCTACCTCTCTTTAACCTCAGATCCACTATATGCTATCAGAATGGCAAATACAAATATGTGGGAAGCGGCCACTGGCTATAACAATTTACAGCACCAGATAACGCTGCTTTGTCCAAACCAACTTTCTTTAACCAGTACCAAAGATGATTATTCAACCGGTACAAAAAGTCTGGTAGCCAATAAATCTATCATCGGACAGAATACTATTTCGGGAGGAAAAGTAAGTTATAGTGCCAGGAATTTTGTTGAATTAAAGCCTATTTTTGAAGTAAAACAAGGAGCGGTATTTGAAACATCGTTTGATGGATGCCAGAATTGATGGGGAATCTATTATGTGATATAAATATTTAAAATTGCCGTAATATCTAATATTACGGCAATTTTAAATATTGTTTTTATTCATTTAAACCGGAATATGCGAGCACGCCGCAATAAACTTCTCCACCATTTTCGCACATTCCTGCGGTCTTTCGAACATACCTGCATGGGCTACCCCGCTTAATACGTCAGTGTAGCCTTTTTTCAATAATTTTATCTGCTCTTTGGCTGCCTCAACTGGTACAAACTTATCCTCTTCCCCAGCAATAATCATCACCGGGTAAACAGCCTGTTTCAATACCTCGGTGGTATCTTTACGATTGCGCATAGCCATCTGGGCATTTTTCAACGAGCGTTTTGAGAATACACTATATCGCTCAATATGTCTTTCAATCAGTTCTTTATTTTTCTTCTTGAAAGCATCAGTATACATTTTCGGATAAAAATCCCTGATGAATTCTTCTGACCCGTGTTTTTCAATAAACTCTATAGTCTTTAGTCGGCTGGCTTTTCTTTCTTCATCATCGGGATAAGCAGATGAATGGAAAAGCCCGAGGCCATCAATCATTTCGTTGTATTTTTCGGCAAAAGCCAGGGCTATATATCCACCCATGGAGTGACCTATTAATACACATCTTTCAATATCCCGTTCTCTCAGAAATTCTTTAAGCCATTTTACGTAGTCGTCAATCGTTTCACAATCGGTAAAAGTGGCGTAGTCGGGCGTATAGTATGCGTGCTTTGGGGGAAGTAATGTCATAAACTCTTTCCATACAAAATGGTCTTCTCCAAAGCCGTGTATCAGAATAATATTCATAGGCAAAATCTAATTAGTGAATTAGCGAATTAGTGATTGAGTGAATAAGAAGACACTTTTTACCTACACAATGGCTAATTAATTGCTTACTCGGTTTAATAATAATTACAACTAAAATAATTTTCTTAATCCTCTGATAATAAAGAAGGCGGATAGCAGACCGAAGATAATCGCTAAAAGATTAATGTGAAGCAACGCAAAAACTATGGCAATTCCTAGTAGTACCAAACCTATTTTTAATCGTTCATTGAAGGCACGCTCAAAACCATTATGTCTTTTATGCTTTTTTTTCTTCTCAAAAATCCCTCTTTTCTCCTGCTTCTGGAATATCCCTCTTTTTCTATCGTTCGATAAAATTCTTCTCTTTTTCTTAAATAACCATCTTGGGAACAAATCTGTTTTTTCTTTTAACTGATTGTCTCCGAGAGGAATTGCTTCACCAATACCAACTACAGCATTTTCTATCTCCGGCGCTGTTAAAAGCGGTATTTCTTCTATTTCATTAAGTGTACTTATTTCCTTTTCGTGAACTATTAAAGGTTGGATTTTCTGTTTTTTAGGCTGATGATAATTTTCTGAAGCAGTTTTCTGAAAGTGAGCATACTCGCGTTTGCAACCAAAGGCAACGCATAGCACGCAGGCAAGCATTAGGAATTTAAGCATGTTAGTAATATCCTGAAATAGCGAATAGGTTACGAAAAGGTGAAACCGATAGGATAACTAGTATAAAAGGCAACAAAAAGCCCTATAAAACTTTGGCAAGTCTTATAGGGCTTTTTTTATTTAATCTACCCGATTATGCTACCAGTTTTAATTGATAGAACGCCGAGTGTTCGAATTTATTTTGTGCGTAGTCGAGTGTTAGCGTAAAGTGCTTAATCTCTTTGTTTGATGGTATTTCATACATCACGTCGGTCATAATGGCTTCGCAGATAGAGCGTAGCCCTCTGGCGCCTAATTTGAACTCCATGGCTCTATCGACGATGTATTCGATTACTTCCGGTGAAAAATCTAAAGTCACGTCTTCCATCGCAAAAAGCTTTTTGTATTGTTTTACCAAAGCATTTTTTGGTTCTGTCAGGATACGTCTTAAAGCCTCACGGTCAAGTGGATTCAGGTAAGTCAATAAAGGCAAACGACCTATCAACTCCGGAATCAAGCCATAAGATTTTAAATCCTGCTGGGTTACAAAACGTAAGAGGCTTGTATTTTCCCACAATTCCAGACGTTTGGCATCGTTCGAGAATCCAATCGGACGGGTATTAATACGCTTGGCGATATGGCGGTCGATACCATCAAAGGCACCACCACAGATAAACAGGATATGCTCAGTATTGATCTGAACCAGCTTTTGCTCAGGGTGCTTTCTGCCTCCTTGCGGTGGAACATTTACGATTGAACCCTCCAACAATTTCAATAAACCCTGTTGAACACCTTCACCACTTACATCACGGGTGATAGAAGGATTATCACTTTTGCGGGCAATTTTATCTATTTCGTCAATGTAAACAATACCTCTTTCGGCTAATTCGGTATTATAATCAGCGGCTTGTAATAAGCGGCTCAGGATACTCTCAACGTCTTCGCCTACATAACCTGCTTCTGTCAGCACTGTAGCATCGGCAATAGCGAAAGGCACCTGTAATACTTTGGCAATGGTGCGTGCCAGATATGTTTTACCTGTTCCGGTCTCTCCTACCATAATGATATTCGATTTTTCAATCGTTACATCATCTTCTCTTTTAGGCTGCATCAGGCGCTTGTAGTGGTTGTATACAGCTACGCTCAATACTTTCTTGGCTTCGTCCTGCCCGATTACGTATTGGTCTAAATGGCCTTTTAATTCGGCCGGAGGTTTCAAGTCAAATCTTGGTGAATCGCTTTTTTTCTTTTTCTCCTTTTTCACAACGCCATACAACTCCTGTTGCACAAGCTGGTGCCCTTGCTCTACACAGTAGTTACAAATATTTGCTTCTGTTCCTGATATTAAGAGTTCTACTTCGTTTTTTCTTCTACCACAGAAAGAGCAATAAGGTTGCTGTCCTAAATCCATTGAGTATGCTTGTTCTTAAATTTCCTACAAAAGTAAGCAAAATGTGTTGCTTTGCAATTAAAAAGCCTGAGAGCTTTATTGAGTGGCTTTCAGGCTTTAACAGTTTTTTTATACAAAAAAGTTTACTCAGGGCTGTTTATCTCCCTCCATCGTGGAGCCTTGCATAGTGAGTTTTAGCTTCGTAATCACTTTATTTTCGTTTCTTACAAATTCCAGTTTTCCATCATAGCCCACTACTTCAAAAACATCTACATCTTTGGTAGGTGCTAATGGTGCCGAGCCCTGACCTACGGCTTCGCCAGTTAGTTTTCCGCCTTGTAGTGTCACAATTATTTCTTCGAAAGGTGAATCTTTCATTTTATATTTACCCACGTAACTCTTTGCAGCTACGGTGTCTAGTGCAATGGTTGTAGAGGCCGTTGTTTGTGCAGATGCCTCATAAGTACAGGCAAATAAGCCAATAAATAATAGTACGAATAGTTTTTTCATTTGTTTCAATGATTTGATGTTGAAAATAAATAATGTTTCTGCAAGATAATTATTTTACAGAAACCAAAAACAAAAATGCAGTTAGAGAAAGATTAATTTTACGGAGTGGCGATCAACTAAAGATTGTTTATTTGAAATAGTATTAAATTGAGCTCCAATTAAGGGGGAAATGAAATATAATGTGACTAAAAAATTTCGAAATTAATCATGAAACGATTTACAATTATTCTGTTTTTTTATTGTTCACAGTGCTTTTCGCAAAGCTACGCGGATATAATAAAACTTGCGATGAAAGCCTATTCCAATAGAGACTATGCGCTTTCGGAGCAATACTTTGAGCAGGCATTTAAGCTGGGAACTCCTGCCAAACATGAACTATATAATGCAGCGTTGATATCTTCCATGAACAAAAATCAGGAAAACGCTTTTAAATATTTGCGGCTAGCCATTGAAAAAGGTTGGGATGACCCCGTTGCTATCGTGCAAAATGAGGGTTTCTTATACTTGCACCAATTTGATCAATGGAAAAATAATTTTGCAGCCATAGAAAAAGGGGTCGATGAACCTTTACAAAAAAAGCTTTTGATGATTTATGCAAATGATCAGAAAATGATTCAAAACATATCATCCATCAATCCTCAAATTCCGAATTACAAGGCCGTTCTGGATAGTATGGTTGTTATACAGGATTCTATGCAAAATGCACATTTACAAATCATAACTCAAGCTTTGGATACAAAGGGGTTTATCAGTAAGCTGATGGTTGGTACGAAAGCGAGTCAGGTTCCGTTTTTGGTTATACAACATTCTAACCTGACAACCCAGAAAAAGTACTTCGGGCTTTTCAAGGATGCCGCTGAAAGAGGACTATTTGATAATAAACTGCTGGCTCTTCTGGAAGACAGGATATTGGTTTTTGAGAAAAAAGAACAACTCTATGGGTCGCAGTTATTTTATGATAAGTCAGATTCTACTTATTATTTCTATCCTATTGCAGATATTCAGCATCTTGTTCAAAGAAGGCAAAGTATGAATTTAAATTCAATTCAGGAATATGCAGCCATGTATAATATAGTCTGGAGTTTGAAGGACTATCTCAAAAACCTTAAAAAATCAAAAAGGCGGTTAAAAAAAGGATTCGATAAGAAATTTACTGAATAATGATTAGTTATCTGAAAATCAGCCATAAAGCCGATATAAAAACTATTTAAATAAAACATTAAAGATAATTTACCTAAAATAATTTGTATTAATAAATAATATATCTATTTTTGCCTGACAAAAAAGATATATTTCTTAAATCAAGGCAATGGCAAAAGTAACTGAGCATCTGAGTAATACCCAAGGAAAGCCCGTTTTCTCCATCGAAATCATACCTCCGGTAAAAGGAAGTAATATTGATGATTTGTTGAAATCGATTGAGCCGATGATGGAGTTGAAACCGCCATTTATTGATGTTACTTTTCATAGAGAAGAATATATTCTGAAAAACCTGCCTGACGGTGGCACAAAAGAGATAAAAATTCGTAAGCGCCCGGGTACAGTAGGTATTTGTGCTTCAATCTTACATAAATTCGGGATTGACCCTGTGCCTCATGTGCTATGCGGTGGATTTACCAAAGAAGAAACCGAAGATTTGCTTATAGATCTGAATTATCTGGGTATTGAAAACGTGTTGGCATTGAGAGGTGACTATGCCCGCCCTTATAACTCGTTTAAAGCCAAGAAAGACGGTCATTTCTATGCCAACGAACTGGTAAGCCAGATTAATGATATGAATAATGGCAAGTATCTGCACGAAGAGGCAGAATACCTCAATGCCAGTGATTTTTGTATTGGTGTGGCGGCGTATCCTGAAAAACATTTTGAAGCACCGGATTTAGACCAGGATATTGTAAACCTGAAACGCAAAATAGCCGCAGGTGCCGACTATGTAGTAACCCAGATGTTTTTTGATAATCAGAAATACTTTGACTTTGTCAATCGCTGTCGGGCAGAAGGTATTACGATACCGATTATTCCGGGATTGAAAGTACTGGCTACTAAAAAGCAACTGAGTGTATTGCCTAAGCTTTTTTATCTGGATATGCCGGAGGCTTTCAGAAAAGAAGTGGATGCCTGCGAAACCGACAAACAGGCCAAGCAACTGGGTATAGAATGGTGTGTACAACAATGCCGCGAATTGGCTGACTTTGGTGTACCTGCCCTGCATTTTTATACCATGAGCAAGTCGGATACGACATTGGCAGTAGCTAAGCAGATATTTTAATTTTTTGGAGTTTGGAGATAGAAACGAAAAGCGGCACTAAAATTCAGCGCCGCTTTTTTAATGCCTTTGTTTTCTTTTTGGCTTATGCTTCGTAAACAGATTCTTTACCAAACTTAACTACCAGTAACGCGTAGAATACTGCGCGGTATTTGTTACGATTAGAAGCACCTAATTGTTGTACTACTTCGTCGATTGCTGCATCTAATGCAGGGCCATCTGCTAATCCTAATTTACCGATAAGAAAGTTGTTTTTTACGCGTGCTAATTCTTCAGGATCTGAAGATGATATTTTTGAAGAATCTGCATTGTAAATAGACGGGCCTAAACCTTTAGCAACGGCTGTCAGTAATTCTTCACTAATGCCCAGGCCAAGATCTGATACCTGTGCTTTGTAATCTTCAATTGCTTCTGCAAATTTGCTCATTGTCTTTAAATTTTAGGTGAGTGTTTTTTTGTAAATATTCTACAAAAACTTATATTTTCCAAATATCGGGGAAGTTTATTCCCGCTGTAACTCATTAAAAATTTATTATTAAGACGATGGCAGATCACGCAGGTCACACCTACTGGTTAAACACTGATTTTCCTACGTCTACCCAATACCTGCCATACCTGGTTAACCTGTTGGTTTTCAGCCACATAGGCCTCGTCGTACAGATTAACGGTAGGGCATACATGAAACGGTACTCCATATAATACATCCCCTACTTGCAGGGCATCCCAATCTTTTACTTTCAATACGCCATGCTCTTCACTTTGCCCGATTAATTCGTAATCGGTCAGGTTTAGAAAGCGTATGCGTTTATCAATCGGATTTTCGGCCGATACGGCCTTGTGACCCATATCTACTGTTACAATGCCTTTCTGAGGTTTTGAAATAACACGCGTTAATACCAATGCTGCATATTCAAAGGGCTGTTCGCTTAGTTTATCACCATAGCCCCAGTCCCATAGCACACAGGTACCCGGACTGCAATAGGTTTCAGCGCGCAATGCGTGAGAAGTAAATGCTGGTGTTCCTCCGGCAATCACCATCGGTTTAGGCCAGCCTGCCGCTTCAATAGCTTCTAAGAAATGTTTTACATCTACAAAACCCTCATCTATTTCGTGCTTACGACTTTCAAAATCATCGGCTCTTATATGCCCGTCATATACATGCAACCCATGTAGTTTAATATCAGCCTGTGAGGAGAGATAACGATACAAATCCATAATATTCTCATCCAACGGATGCCCTGACCTATCCATGCCACTATTGACATCTATGAAAACATGAGATATCAGGCCATTGGCTCCAAAAGCCCGGTTGTGTGCTCTGGCAATGTCTAAAGTATCAATTAAAGAAGCAAAGGTTACGTCGGGATATAGCTTCGAAAGCTCAATTAATCGTTCGATTTTAGGGCCAACCAGTTGATGGGCTATCAAGACAAACTTTGCTCCGGCCATAGCAGATATTTCAGCTTCGGCAATGGTAGCACATTTGAATTTGGTAATGCCCTCTTCCAACATCATCTTCACAATTTCGGGCATCTTGCTGGTTTTCACATGCGTAAAAAGGCGCTCGGCGCTTCCGGCAATGTCAATCATTTTTCTGATATTCTCACGTACCCGCTCTTTGTAAATCAGCAGTGACGGAGAATCCAGTTCGTTTTCGTTGGTTATTTTGTACCAGGGCATAGCGGGGATTAATTTTCAGGATGTAAAACTGTGTTAAGTTTCCCCTCCTTTTCAAGGAGGGGAAGGCAATTTCCCTGACGCAGTTGGGAAATTGACGGGGTGGTTGAGCGCGGGATTATAAATTAGTTTTGAATAGTTTAACAGGCCCTTACAACCACCTCCCCCTAAAACAATGAAAAATTGTTTTAGGGTACTCCTCCTTAAAAAGGAGGAGAAATTAAAGAAAAAACGGAATCTCTTCTTAACTATCACCCCTCATAAAACTCAATCGGTAAATCATCCGAGTCGGCGAAGAAGGTGAATTTTTTGCCTGTAAATTCATCTATTCTGATAGGTTCCACTTCTACGCCTTTTGCTTCAATCGCTGCTTTAGCAGCTTCTACATCTGCTACCTCAAAGGCTAGATGCCTTAAGCCACAAGATTCCGGTCTTGATGGGCGCGGTGGCGGATTTGGGAACGAAAACAGTTCTATCACGTAATTATCATCAATCGCAAGATCCAGTTTATAAGAATCACGTGCCTCGCGGTATACTTCTCTGATAATGCGCAAACCCAAAACCTCTGTATAAAAGTGTTTGGATTTGGCGTAGTCAGAACAGATGATGGCAATGTGATGTACCTTATTAATTTTCAGCATTTTTCAATCTTCATTTATTTCAAACATTGCTTCAATCTCAACTGGAATATTATCAGGCAATGTACCCATGCCTACTGCCGAGCGTACGCCAATACCATTTTCAGTCCCCCACACTTCGGCAAATAATTCGCTACAACCATTAATTACATAAGGGTGTTTTTCAAAGCTACTATTGCCATTTACCATACCTAATACTTTTATTACCCGTTTAATTTTATCAAGACTGCCCAATTTTGCTTTTATGGTAGTAAGAATCGTTAATCCTACCTGACGGGCAGCCAGTTTTGCGGCTTCAATGTCTATATCGTCTCCAACGCGACCAATAATAAGTGAGCCATCAGTTTGTACAGGTCCATGCCCTGATACGTACAAAAATTTATCAACAATAACGGCGGGTTTATATACGCCTTTGGGTGCTGGTGCTGGTGGTAAATCTAAATTCAGTTTTGCGAAATTTTCTTCAGCTGTCATTTTTACTGTGATTTTTATACAAACGATTTATTAATATCCAATTGGGTTCGAATAACGTTTTGCCACAATGTACACTATGGTACCCCAATGTTTCACTATTAAATTCATTGTGAAACATTGTGAATTTCGTGTACATTGTGGCAATTCCATTGTGGCAATTCCATTGTGGCAAAAATATCTGTTACACAAACAAATTCAAAACCAAAACGCCCAATAGACCTACTACAGAAACAATGGTTTCCATCACTGACCAGGTTTTGATGGTGTCTTTGATAGAAAGATTGAAATATTCTTTGAATAACCAGAATCCTCCGTCATTCAGGTGTGAAAATAATAAACTTCCGGCACCAATCGATAATACCATCAATTCCGGTTTTACGCCTGTCTGGTGTTGAATCAGTGGGGCAAGGATACCTACGGCTGTTAAACCTGCCACAGTTGCCGAGCCTACGCATAGGCGTAGCACAGCGGCGATTGTCCAGCCCAATATCAATGGGTTGATATCAAAGCCTTGCAATTGTGCTCCTATGTAATCGCTTGTACCACTATCTTTTAATATCTGTTTTAATGCCCCGGCTCCGGCTATAATCAATAATATTCCCGCGCAACTTTTAAAGGCTTCTTCCAGTTGTTTACTGACTTCTTTAATGTTTTTGCCTTGTTTGATGCCCAATAAATACATGGCTAACAATAAGGAAAGTAACATGCCGACATATGGTTCTGCAATCAATAATACTATCTGGTTATCAGGAAAATAACCTTTAATGAAAGAGGTCAAAGTGAGTAATACCACAGGCATTAATGCTACCAGAAGACTCTCTGTCAGGCTTGGTTGTTTTTCTTTTGGGATAGGCTTTAAATTGAAAAGAGAACTATCAATCTGTGGTTTGTATTTTTTGAGGGTACGTCCGAATATCGGCCCGGCAATGGCGATGGCAGGAATGGCTACTATGATACCGTAGATGAGGGTTTGCCCTACATTGGCATTGAGTTGAGACGCAATAGCTGCAGGTGATGGGTGCGGCGGCAGATACCCGTGTGCTACAGACAGAGCCGAAAGCATCGGGATACCTATATACAAAATAGGCATGCCTGTTGAAACCGCAATAGAGAAAATCAAGGGCACTACAATGATGAAACCTGCATTATAAAACAAAGGAATACCGATAATGAAGCCCGCCAAAGCTAACCCCCATTGGAGGTATTTTTTACCAAAAATAGTAATGAGCGTATCGGTTATGCGTTGGGCGGCACCGCTTTCTGCCACTAATTTACCAAGCATGGCACCGAAACCGATAATCAGAATCAGGTCGCCTAAGGTTCCGCCTATACCTGTCTGAATGGCCTTGCCAATGGCAGGAACATCCATGCCTGTTGCCAGACCCAGACAAATAGCTATGAGAATGAATGAAATGAAGGTATCGAGTTTTACAAAAGCTACCAATACTACAAGTGCTACGATAGCAATCAGGGTAAGTACAATAGGCATCGGTTAGAATAGATTGAAGGTTTGATGTGCAAGATAAGTAAAAATGTCTAAAGCACCTATCGCACTTTAAACTCACCCCAATATTTTCCGAACCTCAGCTTCTCCTTCGTTCATGAGTTCAAAAGGCATTACGTGAAGCACTAAATCTTCGTCGTAGTCGAATACCTCCAGAGGTTGCTGAAAGTTTTCGTTGGCAGGATAAATCAGGAAGAGCTTTCTGGCCTGATACTTTTTGCCGTAGGCATACATCTGGTATAAGTCGGCTTGCTCTATGCCGTAGTTTTGTTTAGGTTTCGAGCCGTCAATCAGTTTCCATTTGGTGTCGAAAATCCAGATTTCTCCGGCATGCGTTTCTACCACAATATCAGGGATGAGCCTGAACCGGGCGTTTTCCCTGTGTTTTGATACCAGATGCTTGCGCCTGTCCTGCAATCTTACGTGATAATCTGACTGGGCATATTTACAGAAGAGCTTGCCCACATAGTTTTCAAACAAGACTTCCATCGGGAAGAGCAAAGATATTTGTGCATAATTTCCTGAAAAAGGTAAGAATGATTGCTCATTCAGAAATACCCACGCCCATTGCAGGAGGTTATCGTAACGCTCGAAATGCGGACTAGCAGTAGTACTTCTGGTAAAATCCTGATTGAGATTGGTTGAAAGACTGATTTCATCGAAAACCGATAGATTCTGCCAGATGCGTTGTATGGTTGGGTTAGAAAAAGAATAGTTTTTCAGCCGATGTAAACAGCTTTTCAGGATTCTGTTCTGCGGAATATCATGGATAAAATCATCGTATGAGGTAAAGACTGTATGCTGTTTCAGCATATTCTGATGGATATTTTCGGCTACTAAAACCTTACCTTTAATAAAGGTTTCGTTGGCTTCTATGGGCTCATAGTTTCTGCCGAGCCCCGCGCTTAATAGTCTTTCCAGTTCATCTAAGAAAACCTTGACGTAGATTTCCAATAATGGCAGGTTACTGATGGCCAGATGTGCTTTGGCCAGTGCCTGATACGAGGGTATCTTCTGCAGCATTTTCAGCAATATGCGTCGGGCTTCTTTGGGGGAATCGGCAGTAGATTTCGGTAGAATTTCTATCTGAATGGTTTCAGAAATGGGTATCAGCCCCACATAGTTTTTGACTTTTATCTGTTCTTTGCCTCGTTGAGCCGAGTAAGAAAATAAGGTATCATTGGCATAGCCGAATACCAGTTCTTTGATACGAAGAAAGACATTGTCTGCAACAAAAATTTCAGCAAAGGAATCCACAGGCGAGTCATAATCACTTGCTTTTTTTATGGTGCCGAATTCTGAGATTACTATGGTTTTTATCAAGGTTTGTGTCTCCTGGATGCTGTCTGGTTTACTAATTTAGGGAATTTTCTTGGAGTTTGCAAGTGCGCGGATTTCGTAGAGGAGCCAGCATGTCGGTGGTGCGCCTCACGGCTCTATTATTCTCTTATTTATTTAACTATGATTAAGACTATATTCATTCGTCTTCTTCTTTACCAAATTCTCACTCCCCACTTCATGCGTAACCATTTACCCGCCATTCTATAACATCTAGCATAACCATATACTTAAGGCTACTGGCATAGACTTTGGGCGTTTCAGCGAAAAAAGATTATGGAGCAGAGTAAAGACAATAAAATGATTCCGATGACATCGGTGGATAGTGGAAAACTTCGGGAGGTGGCGCCTGATGTGGCTTATTTTACCAATCAGATTGTGAACCTGATTATGATTGGGAAACCTGATAGCTCGTGGGTATTGGTAGATGCAGGCATGCCTCAATCAGGTGAAGAAATCATTGAGGCAGTTGAACTACGATATGGCAAAAATAATCCGCCATCGGCTATTATATTAACGCATGGGCATTTTGACCACGTGGGTAGTATTGTCTATCTGCTTTCCAAATGGCGTGTGCCTGTTTATGCTCATTTGCTGGAATTTCCTTTTTTGACGGGTCAGCAGGCTTATCCTGAACCTGATACTTCGGTAGAGGGTGGTTTAATTGCAAAAATATCATTCTTATTTCCACACGAACCCATTAATATTCAGGAAGCTTTACAAAGCTTACCGGCCAATGGCAAAGTTCCGCAGTTGCCTGACTGGCAATGGATTCATGTGCCCGGACATTCACCCGGACAAATTGCTCTTTTTCGAAAAGAAGATGGACTACTGATTTCTGCCGATGCCTTTGTAACGGTGAAACAGGATTCTTTGTATAAAGTGCTTACGCAGGAAGAAGAAGTGAGTGGCCCTCCGGTCTATTTAACTACCGATTGGGCGGCGGCCTATCAATCAGTCAAACGATTGGCACAGTTGAATCCTGAAACAGTTATCTCCGGGCATGGCACAGCTATGCAGAGTGAAGAATTAAAAAGAGGGTTGGATGAATTAATTGCTCATTGGGATGAGGTGGCGTTACCAGAGCATGGTAAATGGGTAAAAGCTTAATCTAGTAAACTAAAAAATCCTTTCGTAAAAAAGCTAGTATAGCGTTTTCACAAAAGGATTTTTCTTTAAATCTACCTATAATTAAATCCTACCACTATACTTAGCAATCTTCATATACAATTCCTTTGGATTGAAAGGCTTGGTTACGTAGTCGTTCATGCCTACATTAAAGGCTCTGTCCTGATTATTGAGGGTAGCCGAGGCAGTCAGGGCAATAATTGGTATCTCTGCCCCTGTTTCGCGTATCTTCTCTACTGCCGTGTAGCCATCCATTTCGGGCATCAGTAAGTCCATCAGAATCAAATCATATTCATTCTTTTTAAACTTATCTATCGCTACCAGACCATTGTCTGCGGTATCGTAGGTAACTTTCCATTTATCAAGAAACTTGGTAGCTACTTTGATGTTTACAAAGTAATCATCTACCAGCAATAGCTTTACACCTTCCAGACTTACGTCCTCATTTTCTGTCTCCGATAAAGCGATGGCCATCTGTTGTTTAACAGTGGTACCTATTCTTAAATCCAGGGTAAATGAAAACTGTGCACCTTTACCCTCTTCACTTTCGAGCTCAATATCACTGCCGTGCAATTGCACTAGTTTTTTACTGATTACAAGGCCCAAGCCTGTGCCGCCAAATTTACGGGTAGTCTCAGAATTGGCCTGCGTAAATCTTTCAAAAATGAGTTTCTGCTTTTCCGGAGAAATCCCGATTCCAGTGTCTTTTACTGAGAAATAAATGCTTACATGTTCAGCATTTTTCTTCATCACAGATACCTCAATGGTTACGCTACCGTTGATAGTAAACTTCACGGCGTTGGAGACCAGATTGTTTAATACCTGTGCGATTCTCAGCGGGTCGCCGATTAAAGTATTCGGAATATCGTCGTCGAGCATCAGTTTAATTCTGTTGCTCTTTTCTTCGGCTTTTACCTGATTGGCTTTCTTCACATTAGATACCAGCAATTTCAGATCAAAAGGCACCTCTTCCAGGTCTACTTTCCCGGCTTCAATCTTACTGAAATCCAAAATATCATTAATCAACATGTGCAGGTTTTCGGCTGAAAAATGCAAGGTTTTCAGGTTTTCCATCACCGATGGTGTCTGTTCTTCCTGTTGCATGAGGTACGTAAGACCGATAATGGCATTCAGCGGTGTTCTGATTTCGTGGCTCATCATTGAGAGGAACTCAGATTTAGCCTGTGTAGCGTTTTCGGCTACTTCTTTGGCATGAATCAATTCAGCTTCAATCTGTTTCCTGACCTGTATCTGGCGTTGAAGCACATCGACCAATGATGATAGATTTCTGTCATCCACTTCACCCAATTCACCACTTTCAGGGGTTTCCAGCAAATAAATGGCCTCAATCAGTTTTTCAACTGACTGACGGCGCTGGGTTATCTCACTTTTTAATTTCTGATTGATTTCGTAATATTCTACTTCGTTTAAAGATGCCGAGTGTTCTGATAATTCTTTATCGCGGTCGAAACTATGGTACGAATCGTTGACAACTTTTATAAAACTCTGAAATGCCTCATGTTGAAGGCATTCTTCCGACAGATATTTCTTTAATTGTTTAGCAAGTAGTTTATGTAAATTCTCAAGCTCCATTGGTTAATTTTCTGAAAAGGTAGTGATTGTCATGGTCTGATTATGCAATTCGCATTGCGCACTCGGATGAAGCGGTGAAATCTCACCATACGAATAGAAACCAGTCATGACCGTATCTTTACCGAAAACTTCTCTGGCGGCTTCTACTTCTTCTTCCGTACGCTGTCCTAAAACCAGTTTTCGGCCTACGCAACTCACCAATAAGGCAAGTTCAGGCGATTGCTTCATGTTTTTAATGGAACTCTGGGCAGCTGTAGAGGAAGCATCTACCAGATGGTCGAAATTGGCTTTCATAAATCTTACCATCGCACCTTTGGGTAGTTCTCCTGCAAAAGTCATACTTTTATTTTCTTCATCAATCGTCAGAATCGTCCGTACAATCGGTTCTGAATCTGGTTTTACCCGCATCGAAAGCGGGAATAGTAACGCAGCACCGGGTAATTCTTTGGCATATTTACCCAGATACTCTTTATACAAATCAAGAGCGGCTTTATCGCCTATTTTATACAATACATTGTATTCCGACTCCGTCACTTCTCTTTCAGGGCCGAAAACATCCCATCCACCCATCGTGCCATGACCTATTTTGAGGTCTTTGCCGTAGAGGCCAATACCCACAATGCGGCCCTCGGTAGGTTGCTCGTTTAGGCCTACCAATGTTTTTTCAAAGCGACCTGCATCACCTGCCAAACCACCCGAAATCGGTATTTCGTGATTAGTAGCTATATTCAGCGCTTCAATCAGCTTGCTGCCATTTACCTTGCCTCCATCCGAGATTATCAGAATAGCAGCTAAATCATCGCCTTTTAAATTGCGGGCAATGGTTTCTCCGGCTACAAAACTCTCTGTATGGTCGTGAATATCAATTTTGGTGGTTTTAACGATAGTCTTGTCAAATTCTACGGCTGTTACAATGATAGAGTCGTCGTGCACACTATCGTCGTATATTTCGCCAGAAGTAGAATTGATAATAATCTCAGCAGCCGGATATTCCTGGTGTAGGTATGGATAAGGATCGTTCGATTCCAATAATTTTCTTTCGCCAAAAGCCAGTACTAACTGGGCCTTTGCTGCCGAGAAATTTTCTTCTTTTGATAATTCTTTCCAGTTGTCACCAACAAATTTAGTTTGACGTATTTTCATTAGGTTGTATTTTTCTAAATTTATTGGGCAAAGATTATACTAGTTTTAAAAAAAACAGAAGAATCAGACATTAAAAATCAGATTCAGCCAAATTGTTTAACAAATGACTATTTTTAATATAGATTAATTAAACACAAGTACACATATGACTATATAGAAAACTTATGCCAAACTACCCCTATACGAAATATTTATTTTCTCAGAGGCTCATTGTCCCTTTATCAATCTTAATCACAAAGCTTTTTCCGCCGACAGCATCAATGGCAGCGGCTACTTTCTCAGGGTTGTTTGGCGCATACACAAACATACATCCCCCTCCACCTGAGCCGTTAATTTTTCCACCTAATGCGCCTGCTTCTATGGCTGCTGAAAGCATACGTTCGATTTTTGGGGTTGAGATGCCTAATAAATCTCTCAGAATACCATGATGTTCTGATAATAAGGCACCCACCTTCGCATCTGTCATTGCCTGATTTCTGAATAATTCCAGCGCTTCGGTCAGAATATCACGGTTTCTTAGTGTTCCGCTTAGCAATTCATACTCGTCTCCACTTAATACTTCTTTTAATTGCTCTTTATCAGCTGTTTCAAAAGTATGCAATGAGAAATTGGGTAAATGCTGTTTTATCTTTTCAATTAAATCTAAGCGTGCAAATTTGGCACGTTTTAATACACCGATAGTATCTTTTGGTTCGAGGGAATCAGCCAGGACAAACGCACCCAGATTGGGTTGCAATGCCTCTGCTGTTACTTTTGGTTCAAACTCCAGATAGACGGCATTGCCTATGGCTGTTGACAGGTGATCCATCATCCCACCCGGTTCGTTAAATTCCACTATTTCAGCTACAAAAGCCAGTTCTCCTAGTTCCTGTTCGGTAAATTCATAAGGATTATCAGCCATTTTAGACAAGAAATGAATCCAGGTAACTAATAAGGCCGATGAACTTGAGGTGCCCGAATTGATAGGAATATTGCCATTGACGGTACATTCTATGCCTTTCGAAAAGCGCAGGCCTTTATCAATCAATACATTATAGCCGCTTCTGAAATAATCGCGTTTTTCGATATAAGGTAATCGGCTGTCTGAAACCTCCATCTGTAGTTCTGAAGCAATATCCGGCAGGTGGATAATGATTTTGTTGTCGTTCCGATGTTCTCCTTTGATTTGTACTCGACGGGAAATAGCCGCTGCAATAACCGGTAGTCCTAAATAATCCTGATGTTCACCAAAAAGGCATATCCTGCCCGGAGTAGAGATAGTTAGCATGTTATGAATGTGGTAGTGTTGACTATATTGTTTTTCTCGTAGAGACGCCATGCATCGCGCGGCGAACCGATCATCTTTACAAAAGAACATTAATTCTTGACTTAAAGACAAAAATAGCAAAAAGAGAAAGCCTCCAACTATTTCAAATAGAATATTAACAAATCTTCTTGTAGTTTATCATCTCTATAGGATTTATAGAATTTTTATTTTACTATATCGATTAAAAGTAGTTATATTGTATTTTCACTACAGAATACCTACTACTTATCTTATAAATACTTTATGAAAAAGGTTGTTGTTTTCTTCTTGACTGTTTCTAGTCTATTAGAATTACACGCACAAACGAATTATCATCACAATGTTATCTGGGGGCGATTGGTACTGGCAGATACCATCAATAAAAACCTGCGGGTAGAAATGCTGCTGCAACACCGCCGACAAAATCTTGAAGAAAATGATTTGAATGTATTTGCAGCAAACCAGTTTAATAGTTACTGGCCGTGGTTGCATTATACCCTTACCCCCACTACTAAAATATCTTTCTCTCCAATCGGCTATTTTGAAAGTTGGATATTGATTGCCCAACCCTCTAATGTGCATAAAGAACCGATAAAAGAATGGCGGGTTTCAGCTAGGATAGAACAGGAAACTAGGGTAAAATACTTTAATCTATTCAATCGCTACGGTCTCGAATACCGCCAGAGAGATTTATTAAATAATGGCATTTTTCAGCCAAACTTCCGGGCTAGATATATGGTGCGATTGGAAAAACCAATTTATTTCAATCGTTTAAAAAGACCTGTTACGGCTGTGCTGAATGATGAAATCTTTATCCAGTTTGGCAAGGCTGTGCGGGGGAACCCTAATATATTTGATCAGAATCGGGTCTATGCCGGGTTAAACTATACTTTTTCGCCCTATATAAAAGGTAGTCTGGGCTATGTATGGGGTATTCAGGAACGGAACTCAGGTAAAGAAATTGATTATTATAATTTTCTTTGGGCGATTGTTACGGTGGATAATGTGAGTAGCATATTCAAAAAGCGCAGAACATGATTCTAATATCTATTATTATTAGAATAGCCCATCAAATCTGACGGGCTATTTTAACTAATCTATTTTACTTGCTACCACTTGGTGTACTGGAGCAACTTGTTTTCTTACATTCAGGTGTAACCGGACAATCTTTTTTAGCACAATCCGGGTCAGTTGAGCAACAGGCTTTCACGCTCTCTTTTTTAGCCAAAGCCTTTTTGGAAGTTTTTTTGGTTCCACCATTGTCTGCATAAACTGCCACACTTATCATAATCATTGAGCAAATGATACTAAAAAATATTTTTTTCATTTCTGTATTTATTTTGAATGTTTGAATTGATTTAAAATGACTGTTTTTCTTTTCAGATTAGCCATAGGTTCTCCATGTCTGAAGTATACTGCCTCAGACTTTTTTTGAATAGCGGTAATCTTAAAGAAATAAATTAACAGGGAATTTTAAACAAACTCAGGCGGATGCCATAAATCAGAAATGTAGTTACTTGAAATATTTTCATTTATCAGCCTTGCTTTTTCAGCTTTCTCAACGAAATAAGAAAATGAAAAAACGGGTCTGTCCATCGGTATAATGCAACAATAAGAACAAATGGTAAAGGGGCCACAATCTTTTTTAGTGCAACCTTTTTCTGAATCATCTTTGCCTGATGCAGGAGCTTTTTTGGAACTGCAGGATTTTTTCTCAGATACCAGTTCTTTTTTCGCATGGCAAGACTTTTCGTTAATATCTTGTTTTTCAGAAATCAACTTTTTCTTTGCATTACAAGAAACCGCTTTTAAGCAAAAACCTTCTCTATCACAACCCTTTTCTTTAGCAAAAAAAGTACTGTGCAACAATACGGGTTGCATTGTCATGATTAGAGTAAACACTCCGAATATGAAGGCCAATATTCTCAGGTGAAAACTTATTAAATGTGATTATACAAATAATGGAGCAAATTTAATACCATTTATTTAACGACTTGTATTAGTGTATATTTTTTCAAATAAGATTTTATATTTGATTAAATCTAAATAAAAAACCCAAAATAAGTATAACTCACTATCATGGTAAACAAAGAAGTTGAGGATAACAACTATTAAAATTTAACCTCTCAATAAAATTTAAAGAAATAAAATTTCAAATACTTGTATCAGTCAAAAACTATGTCGTATATTTACGTCATAATTAAAAATAATTAATGACATACGCCAAAACAGAGCTTTTTCAGGCAGACCAACAAGAGCTAGCTAAAATTGCCAAGGTGCTTTCGCATCCGGCACGCATAGCTATTATCCAGTTGCTGGCTCGCAAACAGGTCTGTATTTCAGGTGATATTTCTAATGAATTGCCCTTGAGCCGCACAACGGTATCGCAGCATTTAAGTGAGTTGAAAGAATCGGGCATTATCCAGGGCGAAGTAAGTGGCCTGAATGTGTGTTATTGCCTCGATTTAGAAGTATTGGAGCAAATCAAAACCCTGTTTGGTAATTTCTTTGAAAATACCATGAAAGAGCAGTCAGGTTCAGATCAGTCTGGCTCTTGTTGTTAAAATTTTTTACCCTATTATGTCGTATGTTTACGTTATACGAAATCAATTTTATAAACCATAAACAATTATAGTTATGACAGCAACTGAACAAGAGTTAAAAGAAATTGTTAAGCAAAAGTACGGCGAAATAGCCTTACAGGAGGTAGCAACCAATAAAGCCTCCTGCTGTGGTGCAGGTGGTTGCTCGACCGAAGTATACAATATCATGGCCGATGATTACAATGAACTGGATGGCTACGCTACCGATGCCGATTTAGGTCTTGGCTGCGGCCTACCCACTAAATTTGCTAAAATCAAAACAGGCGATACCGTAGTGGATCTAGGCTCGGGTGCGGGTAATGACTGTTTTGTTGCCAGAGCTGAAACGGGCGAAACCGGCAAAGTGTATGGCATCGATTTCACAGCAAACATGATTGAAAAGGCTAAGGCGAATGCTGAAAAACTGGGTTTTGCGAACGTAGAATTCCGATTGGGAGATATTGAAGATATACCGCTTAAAGATAATTTAGCTGATGTAGTGGTGAGCAACTGTGTATTGAATCTTGTACCAAACAAGAAAGCAGTCTTTGCCGAAATACGAAGAATACTAAAACCAAGCGGACATTTCAGCATATCGGATATTGTATTGGTGGGTGAGTTGCCTGATAAGATTAAAGATGTGGCAGAAATGTATGCCGGTTGTGTAGCCGGGGCTATTCAAAAAACTGAATATCTGAATCTTATTAAAGAAAGTGGTTTTCAGAATATAACTTTGCAGAAAGAAAAGCCTATTCTGATTCCTGATGATATTCTTGGAAATTACTTGAATGCTGAGGAAATTGAGTCGTTCAAAAATCAGGAAGGTGGGATTTTCAGTGTAACGGTCTATGCCGAAAAAGAGGCTCTATCGAAATCTAATTGTTGTCCGCCTGAATCGGGTTGTTGTTAATCATATGAAAAACATTTTAGTTTTATGCACGGGTAATTCGTGCAGAAGCCAGATTGCTGAAGGGTATCTGAAGCATTTTGCAGGTGATAAGGCAAAGGTTTATAGCGCAGGGGTTGAAACACACGGTGTGAACCCCAAAGCCATAGCTACCATGCAGGAAGATGGGATTGATATTTCGGGGCATACGTCGAACAATGTCAATGAATATCTGGACATTGATTTCGATTTTGTAATTACGGTTTGCGACAACGCCAAAGAACGTTGCCCCTATTTCCCGACTGAGGCAAAGAAATTTCATTACAATTTTCCTGACCCTGCCAAATTTCAGGGAGATGTGGAAGAAACGAAAGTGGAGTTCAGGCGCGTGAGAGGACTGATAAAAGAGTATTGCCGGAAGTTTGTGGAGGATAATCTGTAAAATAATAATCGGGGTTCAGCGTGCTGAACTCCGATAAATGAACATGAAAGGACGGCCCCAGCGTTTATTAGTTTTCTGTTACATGAAAAGTCTCATACGTTGGAGGAGGACAATTTTTTAAATCCAATTTTAAGACTTTGATTATGATATTTTTCAGCACGGCTATATCATTAAATTTATTGATGTGTAAATTAGCTCCGGCATTAAATACTCCTTTTAAATATTTATTGTGCGTGTAACCTGAAATAATGACACAAAAAGTCTCTTTTAAAATAGCATTGTCCCTTATTTTTTCCAGATATTCGGTTTCTGCTATATGTTTTAAAGGACAACCAAGAAAAATAATATCAGGAAAGAGAGATTCAAGCGTGCTTAAATTAGTTTGTATATCTTTTTTACATTCTAAAAAACTGATTGCAGCAGGTATTGAAGTACTTTCTATAATTGACGAAAATATGAACTGGTCGTCTTCATCCTCCTCAATTAAGGCAATACTTAATGGGTAATCTTTCATAACAGGTAATTTGCATAATTAAAATATAGTCATTCAAATACAACACTTTATCTGACATACTGTCAAATACACCAATATACGCCACTCACTGACTTTATTCAAATTATGCTTGCATACCGAATAAGGTTCATAAATATACCTGATTATTATTATATATGGTGGCTTTTTCTATCAAATGCAAAAAACTGCCTTTGATATTACGGTCTCTGATAATTAAAAAAAGTAATTTCTATCTTTCCGGCGATGTGACAGGCTTATTTCCTCTATTCTTCAAAATTGAGGAGTAAATACCACACTGTTTACCAGATATATATACGTTCTGATGTTTGAATTGTACAGAATATAGATATTAAAATGATTAAGAAGTAGCTGGCATGGAATTTTTGTATTATTAGACATAAAGGCACAAGAATAAGTGCCAGAAAAATATTGTTTAAACTACTAAATTCAAACACAATGGGAAATTTACTGTATTTAATCGCCGTAATCCTGATCATTGGATGGTTATTAGGATTCTTTGTTTATAGTGCCGGTGGCATTATTCATATACTTTTAGTTATTGCTGTAATAGCGATTCTTTTAAGACTTATTTCGGGGAACAGAACCACGAGGTTATAAAGAAAGTGGTATATAAAAACAGGAAGGGATTCAATACGTATTGAATCCCTTCCTGTTTTTATTGCTTGCAACTATTGAGTGCTAAAGCTATACAAGCAAGCCTGTCGGTTGACAGGCTTGCTTGTTTTGAATAGTATCCTAAAGGCTATTTATTGTTTTTAGCCTGGCATACCATAATAAAAAAAACATGGAATTGTAAGTAGTATCTGCTAGATACGTCTTACAGCAAAAGTTATTCAGAAAATCTCTGGCAGGGATATATCCTGTAATTTTTATTAGAAATTTTATAGAATATTATGAAAAATACAACAATTACAGGTTAGAATTTAATTAGAATTATTTATAGGTACTCATACAAGCGTATAATTAACCGATGACAGTGTGTGTATTAAAAAAAATAGGGGTTCAGAATTCTGAACCCCAACCTATATAACTTATAATATAATCTACTTATTACGCGCCAACAGCTACTTTGTTGCCTCTGTTTTTCATGTAGAAATATAGACCTGTAAATGCTACAATAAGAATAACAGGGAATAACACCATAGTACTGATGGTAGCTTGTCCTGCTGCCAGTTCAAGTGCGTCTCCGGTTAAGCCTTCGGCTGCTTTTTCTTCACGTGCACTGTCGATCCAACGACCGATGATTGGCTGGAAGATTGAGCTTGAGAACATACCTACCCCACCAATGATTGACATACCCAAAGCACCACTAGCCGGGATTTTATCTGCTACAAAGCCTACCATATTTGGCCAGAAATAAGCAATTCCGCAAGCATAAATAATAGCCACTACATATAATATACCGCCTGTCATGGTGCTATACATATATAAACCGATAGCAGTTAATATGGCTGAAATCAATAATACACCAGTCTGGTCGATTTTGTGAATGATTGGTCCGGCAAAGAAACGGGCTACAGCCATAGTACCAGTAGTCAAGGCTAATAATACCATTGGGTTTGCCCCACTTCTACCCAGAATCAAATCAATCCATTGTTGTGGGCCGAACTCTGAAATTGAGGTAAGGGCCATACACAAGAACATGAAAATGAAAAGCGGTGTAGCCATTGCTTTCAGGTTTTCGCTGATAGAAGCAGCTGCCTGTACTTTTGGTCTAGGAAACGCCTGACCCCAGAAAAGAACTACATAGATAATAGTCGGGATCATGATAATCCAGATTTGAGTTTGCCAAGACATGCCTGCGCCAGTCATAAAATAAGAAATCAAGGCACCGATTACAATACCACCCGGGAACCACATGTGGAAACGGTTTAACATCTGGCTCATTTTGTTGCCTTCGTAGGCATCGGCAATCATTGGGTTACAAGCAGCCTCTGTACAACCATTACCCAAACCAATGAAAAGTGTAGAGATTAAAAGAACGGTATAATCACCGCCTGAGAAAATAGTTGATAGAATCCCAATAGCATGCGCTAAAAAGGCAAACTGCATAATTCTTTTACCCCCTACCGAGTTATAGATTAAACCACCCACAATCATAGCGATTGGAAAACCCAAAAACCACATCTGGTTGATAGTTCCTAATTGCTCGGCAGAGAAGCCGTACTCTGTACCTAATTGCTTAAGGATACCTGCACGGATACTGAATGAAAAAGCTGTAGTAATTAAAGCAAAACAACTTCCAAGAAAAAGGCGCGATTGGTTAATCGACTGATTGCTCATAGTGTTTAATTTTTTAGGGTTTAATAAATTTCTAACGTAAAAGTAACTTTTTTAATATTATTTCAAAAGAAAATGATATTTATAATTGTAATTTGTACAATTATCATGCTATTTAGTGCTGATTCTTCAAAAATGCATGATAGATAAAGCCAATGACAACGCTTATCAGGGCTTGTGTAAGTGCAAAGGAGAGTAAAATTTTCAGAAAGGTAAAGTATACATTTTCTTCATAAAACTGCTTAGCCGCCCACGTAACATATAGTATATAAATGAAGAAGTAAGAATATAAAATAACATTGTAGTATTGCCTGAAAAGGGTAATAAAGACAACAAATAACAAAACGTAGAATACAATCCTGAATCCGCCTAAAAACAAGTGAAAAATGATGTTTTCGGCATAGTTGTATTTCTTTTTCCGGAAAAACGGCCAGGTAAAAAGCGCCTGCAATGGTACCGAAGCAACGAAAATCCAGTTCACGTATTTGGTAACCAGATTTGAAATCGGATTAGGGGATTGAGGGTTTCCATCAAATATATGAAAATAGGCTGCCAGGAAAGTGGAAATGGCAACGGTTATCAGGAAAAAATTAAAAGGGTTGTAGTATTTTTTTCTGGCTCCGGCTACATATTCTTTTACTACCATACCGGGTTTGATAGCTAACTCTTTCACTAAATAAAAAATACCCGTATCGGCATGCGTAAAAGCATGAATCACCTCATGAATCAGAAAATGTGTATTTATGCGATGAACGCTCGATTTCTGTCCACAAGTAGGGCAAAATTTATAAGATTCTTGATATTTCTTATCGCAATTAAGGCAGGTTTTCATAAAAAGTGGGAGTAAATCAGATAAATAAAAGGAATGTGTTCATTGTAAAATCAGAGGAAACCTTTTTATTTTACGCAAAGTTAGAATTTTGCCTAGCATTTGCAAATTCATGTGTTTAATGATATTGTAAAGTGGTTTTTGAGGGGTGAGATTGGGATTGGGGGATGAGTAGCGGCGATTTTGAGTTAAGAAAAATATAATTCAGGATAGGTTAAAAGGCAAGTTTGGCAAAATTTAAATATATTATCCCTACGGGATACAAGGCACGTAATTAGTCATTGTTTTTACAGATATACCGTCCCTAAGGGACTTAAATTGCAAAAACGCTGCCGCCATATCCCGTAGGGATGATATATCGGTAGCTAAGGGGCCATAGAATAAAGTTTCAAGTCCCGTAGGGACGATATATTCAAAGTTTTACTCAACAAGATAGGTCTTCTCACAATCAATAGGAGTAAAATAGGCTGTAAGCGCATTAAACCCAATCGTTTTTCATGAATCGATTTATGAAAGGCGGTTTTAATAGATAGATTAGTCATAATTTCAACCCTTTAGTCTACAATATGCAACGAAAAATCCGAATGGGAATGGTCGGTGGCGGACGTGGTGCGTTTATTGGTGCTGTCCACCGAACAGCTGCTGCCATTGATGGCGAAATCGATTTAGTGTGTGGGGCTTTTAGTTCTACAGCCGAGAAATCAAAAGCATCAGGAGAAGATCTCATGATTGCTCCTGACCGCTGCTATGGCGATTTCAAAGAAATGATTCAGAAAGAAAAACGCCGCAAAGACAAAATGGATGCGGTGTCGATTGTTACACCTAACCACATGCACTTTGCCCCTGCTAAACTGGCATTGGAAAACGGCTTTCATGTGATTTGTGATAAACCGGTAACTTTCACGCTTTCTGAAGCCAGAAAACTCAAAGACCTGGTAGAAAAAACCGGATTGACCTTTGCACTTACTCACAACTACACGGGGTATCCGATGGTGAAACAGGCGCGTCATTTAGTAAAAAGCGGAGCTTTGGGTGCCATCCGCAAAGTAGTTGTAGAATATCCTCAGGGATGGCTGGCGTTTCTGGAAGAAAAACGCGGCTACAAACAAGCCGAATGGCGCACAGACCCTAAGCGTTCAGGTATTGCAGGTGCGGTAGGTGATATTGGTACGCACGCCGAAAACCTGGCTGAATACATCACAGGTTTGAAAATTACGGAAATGTGTGCCGATGTAAGCACTTTTGTAGAAGGACGTTTGCTGGACGATGATGCCAACATTCTACTACATTTCGATAACGGTGCCAAAGGTATTCTGCATTGCAGCCAAATTGCCAATGGTGATGAGAATAACCTGAATATCAGAGTTTATGGTGAGTTGGGTAGTGTGCATTGGCAGCAAATGGAGCCCAATACGCTGGCTCATAAAACGCAGGAGTTTCATCATTTGTATCGTCCGTCAGTAGGCAATCTATGTCCGGAAGCCAAGGCTAATATCCGCCTTCCATCTGGCCATCCGGAGGGATATTTAGAGGCATTCGCCAATATCTACCGCAATTTTGCCAGAACTGTTCGTAAACGCATGAACGGCGAAACACCAACAGAAATAGAACTGGATTTCCCGACAATAGAAGATGGGATACGTGGAATGCAGTTTGTGGAGACGGTTATAGCATCTGGAAAAAGCAATTCAAAATGGGTAAAGTTTAAATCTTAGTAGGAATTGAATTTTTGTAGAGACGCAATGCATTGCGTCTTCATTGGTCTATCCAATTCGACGAATTTTATTTGAGAGTAGATTTTTGAAAATAATTGATAATTCTAATTTATGCATAGTCCCTTGAAGACGCAATGCATTGCGTCTCTACAAAAGTGGATTATTTATTTAATTAAAATATTAATCAATCCAATCAGGTAAAAGATATATAGTCGCAGCAAAGTTCAAGACTAATCCCTCAATAAAAACAAAAATACATTCAATGAAAACAATAAAAGGACCAGCGATATTTTTAGCACAATTTCTGGGCGATGAGGCCCCGTTTAATTCATTAGATACTATTGCCGACTATATGGCAGGCTTGGGATACAAAGGTATCCAGTTGCCTACCTGGGATAGCCGTGTAATTGACCTGCAAAAAGCAGCAGAATCTAAAACGTATGCCGACGAACTGAAAGGCAAATTAGCCGACAAAGGTCTGGCGATTACTGAGCTATCCACGCACTTGCAAGGCCAGTTGATTGCTTCTCACCCAGCCTATAATGCCATGTATGATGCTTTTGCACCTGCTTCAGTGCATGGTAACGAAAAGGCACGTCGCAAATGGGCAGAGCAGCAATTGATATGGGCAGCTAAAGCTTCTCAGAACCTGGGTCTTTCTACACACGTAGGTTTCTCAGGTGCTTTGGCGTGGCCATTTTTATATCCGTGGCCGCAACGTCCGGCAGGTTTGATTGAGACGGCATTCAAAGAATTGGCACGCCGTTGGAAACCAATTCTGAATGTATTTGACGAACATGGGGTAGACTATTGCTACGAGTTGCACCCGGGAGAAGATTTGTATGACGGTTCCACTTTCGAGATGTTTGTTGATTACCTGAAAGGTCACAAACGTGCTTGTATCAACTATGACCCAAGTCACTTTGTGTTGCAACAATTAGATTATTTAGCTTTCATTGATTTATATCATGACCGCATCAAGGCATTCCACGTCAAAGATGCTGAGTTTAATCCATCGGGCCGTCAAGGTGTGTATAGTGGTTATGCCGGTTGGGCAGACCGCGCCGGACGTTTCCGTTCGTTGGGTGATGGTCAGGTAGATTTCTCAGGTATTTTCAGCAAATTATCTCAATATGACTACGATAGCTGGGCCGTATTGGAGTGGGAATGTTGCATTAAATCCTCTGAACAAGGGGCGGCAGAGGGTGCGCCTTTCATTGCCAGCCATATCATTCAGGTAGCTACACGTGCATTCGATGATTTTGCAGCAACAGGTGCTGACGAAAAGGTGAACCGTAAGGCTCTGGGGATTTGATTAGATAAGTAACCCACCATCCCTTGTTCACCGAATGAAACGGTCCGCCGTCGCGGTCGTTGTCTAAATTAACAAAGGAACAGTTTTGTATGTAAGCCGGACCGCGCGACGGCCGCTTAAGTCCGGCGATGTATGCAATAAATCCATTGTTTTCTTAGACGGCGAATTCATTCGCTGATACTCATACATGGCTTTGATGTATAAAAATAAAAACCTTTACACAAGCGTATAATTAACCATCCTCATTCGTTATAATTTCCGATTCAAAGAATAATAAATTTCCTGCACTTGGTTTGCATTTGATTTATTAAGAAATTTGAACTCAAATCAACCTCAATCTTACATATTTACAATGAAAAAAATTAAATTAGGTGTTGTAGCCGTGGCCCTTATGGTTACCTGCGCTACCACAGCATTTGTAAACAACAAACCAGGCAAATGGGTAACAATTTTTAATGGTAAAGATTTTACCGGCTGGCATGCCTATAATAAAACCGAGCCTGTTTCAGACAAATGGCAGGTAGAAGATGGCGCTATGGTATTAACCGGCAGAGGTGGCGGAGACCTGGTAACCGATAAAGAATACGAAAACTTTGAATTTGAACTGGACTGGAAAATTTCAGAAAAAGGGAATAGTGGCGTAATGTGGGGCGTAGTTGAAGATAAAAAATTCTGCTGCCCATACTCAACAGGCCCTGAAATGCAGGTATTGGACGACCAGGGACACCCAGATGCTAAAGCAGGTAAAGATGGTAACCACAAAGCGGGTTCGTTATATGACATGATTCCTCCGACAAGTTTTGATATCGTAAAACCTGCAGGCGAGTGGAATACTGCCAAAATGAGAATCGACCATAAGGCGAATAAAGGTACTTTCTGGTTGAATGGCAAACAAACCGTTCAGTTTGATTTGACTGGCCCGGGTTGGGATAATATGGTAGCCAACAGCAAATTTAAAACCTGGGAGGGTTTCGGCAAATACGCGAAAGGTAAAATTGCTTTGCAAGACCATGGCAATAAAGTATGGTTTAAAAATCTTAGAATCAGAGAGATTTAATTCCGATTAGATTCATTCAGCAATAAAGCCTGTTTCCTGACGGAGATAGGCTTTATTGTTTTGGTATAGTTTTTGACAAAAGATTATTAAATATTAACTCTTGCTGTATTTATCAAAATACTCTTATGAAAACCACAATCTACCTATCATTACATATGCGCTATGCATTTTGCATTTTTATGCTATTTACCAGCAATGCTTCTGCGTTGGCTAATTGTGTCTCCGGCGATAATCCTTCAAAAGGGAAATCTATACAAACGACCGGAATTGTTAAAGAAAATACTGATGTATCAGCTAATCAAAATAATAATACTGTAGCTTGTCTGCCCAGAAATTGTGTACCCGTTATCATTACCAAATCAAAATCAGTACTAAAGTCGGCAGAAGTTTTTTCGAACTTTTTAGCTGATAATACGATGAATGTAACGGCTACGGCGAATCCCGACCAGAATATCTTTGAACATGGTCTGAGGTTTGTTGTAACCAGAAAAGGTAGAATGGTAAAAGTAGGTTCCAGATTGCCCAAAGCAGGTATCTATCGTATTTCTGTATGGGATGTTGCGACCAGGACTGTTATTGTTCAGCAATATGTCTATCAAATGATTGATAATGTACAAGGTTGGGCAGATATTCCGGCTTTAGCCTTAGCGGCTAACAAAGAATATTTTATTTCGATAATCTCTGATAACTGGAATGAGGCTTATCCCAAAGCAGGTTCAACCATTACTTATCCGATAATCAAAGGAAATCTGAAAGTGCTGGCATTTGCCACTACCATTCAACCTATGTTAACTTCAGCGGCAAAATATCCGGATATAGAAGATAATACGCATTCGATTCCCGGGTTTATAGATTTTGGGTTTATGCCTGACTGAGGTAATAAATCAATTAAAATCCATTATTATAGAGACGACCGGTTCGCCGCGCGATGCTGGCGTCTCCAGAGGCATATGAGCTTAAGAAAATCGCTATTCTTTTTATCTTCTTAAATAACACTTTTGTAATTGCATAGACCAACGGAGACGCCTACATCGCGCAGCGAATCGGTCGTCTCTACGAAAATGGTTACATTTATATATATTTCTATCTCCTAGCCAACTTCTCTTTGGCCTCTTCAACACTACTCACAAAGTTTACGCTTCTGCCATTATTGCTTTCATAAATAAAATCTCTCAGGCTTTTGCTGGTGTATTTAGAGAAATCGCCGACAATGGCCAGGGGCATATTGTAGTTGGAGAATTTTTGCAGAATTTCTCCGGCTATTTTGGTTTTCAGGTCGAAAAAATCTGGTGTAATATTTTTTTCGTGTAATATCAGTTTTGTGGCACCTGCATAAGCGGCATTGGCCATGATGTCGAGAGCGTCCTGTACTTCTATTATTACAATCTCTTCTGCTATCAGTTCGGCCATAAAAATACCGTTGTGGTTCGTTATTTCAATATTCATTGTGTTGTTTCATGAGTAAATTCAATGCCAAAGATAAGATGCCAAAATGATATTTGGGTTGTCAATATAATTTATCCCAGACCGCACATTTTTGAGCCTTTAGAGTACGTAGTGGTAAAATACAATTTATTACTCAATTATGCATACAATAACACAAACACTAATATACGTAAGGGCATACAATTTTATAAATATTTTAAACATTTTCGAGGAAAAACCTCTACAAAAATGTCTGAATATAAATAATATTTAAATATAGATTAAACTTTTATCTCTTAAAATTGTCCAATTTATTCAGTTACGCAATAATAATTTAATAACTGCGTTTCATAGAAATTGGTTACTTTTGCAAATCTTTTAATAAAAACTGTCAGGAATGAAGAAATCAGTGTTAGGATTTTTAATGTTTTTTGGATGTATCACATCAGGATTTTCCCAGAACATTGCCCTTAACAATTCAACCAAAACAATCAAAGAAGACAACTGGAAAGGTTTAAATTCACTACTCGAAGTAAACGACATTCTGCGCTACATTTACAGCGATCCTTTTAAGGAAAACTACATACAGACGATACCTGCAGGCTACCCATTAGACAAAGACATTCACATCAATTCCTTTTATGGTTCACGCAACCATCCCGTTCACAAAGTGACGAAGTTTCATAGAGGTATTGATTTGAAAGGTGGTACAGGCGAAAAAGTATATGCAACCGGCGAGGGCGAAGTAGTAGAAGCAGGTTACAAAAGCGATATAGGTAATTATGTTAAAATCAAACACCTCTATGGCTTTGAATCAATTTACGGACATTTGAGTAAAATATCTGTCAAGAGAGGACAAAAAGTTTCACACCGCCAGTTGATTGGTAAAGTAGGTGCTACAGGCACAGTAACAGGCCCGCATTTACACTACACCTTAAAGAAAAACAATAAGTTTATCGACCCGTTCGATTTTCTGTTCCTTGATTTCGGTTCAGAGGGCATCAGCTTTCTTTGGAAACAGAAAGGCAGATTGGCGTAATAGCACGCCCTTAACCTCTAAAGGGGAATAAAAAAAGTTGTTCGACAAACAAAGGAGCCCTTTCAAGGGCTTTTTTTATGTCCTTAGCACTCTCTGCTTCATTCTCCTTGTTCCATTCTCCTTTCTCCTCTATTCAAATACCAGGAATTATTTCTATTTTTGAGAAATTAAATCAAACCAACTGCATTGAAAAAGAAGAAGTCCATCTACGATGTGGCCAGTGAGCTGCAAGTTTCTGTTACTACCCTATCTTTTGTACTGAATGGCAAAGGACAAGAAAAAAGAATCAGCAAGGAAGTTATTCAAAAAATTGAAGCTTATGTAAAAGAAGTCGGCTATCAGCCCAATCATTTAGGTCGTAGCTTAAGTACCGGAAAAAGCAAAACAATCGGGATGATTGTGGGCGACATCAATAATCCTTTTTTTTCAGAAGTAGCCAGCGGGATAGAAAAAATTGCAGTAAAGGCCGGATACACCCTCATCGTGGCCAGTTCTAACAACGAACTGAACCAGATGAAATCGGTGATAAAGCTATTGAACGACCGTAATGTAGATGGTTTTATTATCTCGCCCATTGCAGGGATAGAAGAAACTATCGCCGATCTTAAAAAAGAGGGAAAGCCGATGGTGATTTATAATTGTTTTTTTCCTGAATTAGATACTTACAATATTGTTGTAGATAATAAACGTGGGGCTTACGAGGCTACGAAACATCTCTTCGAAAACGGTTTCCGGAATATCGGTTTTATCACCCTCGACCTCTATAGTCAGAATGAGCGTATAGAAGGGTATAGTGATTTTATAGAATCCCAAAATCTCAGCACGAATATACTCAAACTGCCCTATGAGCTGAATTATGAGGGCATTATCCATAAAATCACACAATTTCTTACCACAAACGATACCTTAGACTCGGTATTTTTCAGCACCAATTTTCTTACCTTAGGCGGCTTAAAAGCTATCAGTAAATTAGGCGGTAAGTATGCAAAAATAGGCATTGTAAGTTTCGACGACCATCTTCTATATGATGTATTGAATCCGGGTATTACGGCTATCAAGCAACCAGTGAAAGAAATATCTTCTACAGTTATTAATCAGATGCTGACAATGCTTGATAGTGCTGATAAAACCGTAGAGCCGAAGACCGTAGTATTTCCGGTTGATTTGATTGTGCGGGCTTCTTCTGCGAAGAGGTGACAGAATAAATAATTTACTAACGCTTTATCTTATGGCTATCAAATATCCTTATCTGAAACTGTTTTCTGCAATATTTATATTGCTAAGCCATACTCTGTTCGGACAGCTTTACAGTGGACGAATTCCGGATTTTCAGGATGATTGTTTATTGCGTATTAATCCGGACAGTACAATAGACTTTGTGTATAGTCGTGAGGATATAGGTACTTATGCTGACCACTATGGAAAAATACAAAAATTGAATGATACTTTATTTCATATTTCAGCCACCATGACAATCGGACAGTTTTCGAATAAAACCCGTAGAGATTCCATTTTTGTTTCTCTTGATAGTAATGTCATTAATAAGCTTGGTAAGATAAAGATAGCTTATAGTAACGGAAGTTTTAAAGAGTATAATTTTGAAGAATATAATAATTATAAGAGAAATGTGGTAGGCGATCGTTATATAAAGATAAAAATTAATAAAAACCTATTGAACAGCTCACCTGGGAAGAATTTCATTACTATTGCTATCGAAAGAAAAAATCCTATCACGCAAAAACCATTAGTATTTAAAATTCCATTGGGCTCTGCTCCTGCCTTTTCGGGTGGTGAAAACCTTGAATTTGATGTAGTAATAAAAAATGGCTATTTGTGGACTACAGGAGAACCACCTGCAAATACTGGAGATTTTAAACTGAAAAAAGTGAACAACTGACTTTTAGTATTTTCTGGCCATGACCCCTCCTCCCTATCAATAAAATCTACCTAAAAGGTATATTTGCTTTCTACGCACAAAAAACATTGTACTTTTCCAAGAAATCAATACGCTCGATAAATCCTTTGTTTTTTTATTGACAATACTTTTTCATTTCCCTACTTTTGATAATCTGTAGTTAGGATATTAATTATAGATATCATAAGTTTTGCTTGTCCCTCTTAAAAAGCTGCGATTTTAAACATGCCTTTCGCTTTGTAATCAGATTATTTCTGAGCTGATGCTTCTTTAGTATCAGACGTCACACAAGACTTACGTTTATAAAGGCTCTCTTTAAATATTTTGGCAGATTCATCTATGAACCTAATATGTTCATTTAGCACAATCTTTTCATGAAAACACACTTTACCACTATAGTATTTCTTTTGCTCATACAATCGGCCTATCAATTGAATGCCCAAGTGCAGGTCTCGCCTCAGGTGATTGCTTCGTCAGGTGGATATAGTGCTGCAGGAAATCTACAGATATCCTGGACCTTGGGTGAAACCTTTATAACCGAATTGACGGGCAGTGGATTATCAGCCACACAAGGTTTTCAGCAGAACACCAGTATATGCCTGAGCGTAGTTGATTATCAGTATGTAAAATCAGGCAATCCATATCAGAATTTATTTCCACTAGTAAACGGAATGACCATCAATCAGATACCCGAGCAGGTATCCATACTGGTTACAGGCGTTTGCAGTAATGTACCCATCGGAAGTTTTGAGATGAATCTGCAAGGCCCCGAATTCAACTGGAACATTATTCAGAATATTCACCCAAGTGCACTGTTCGATAATATAGGGGATCATGTGTATGGCCGGAATTTCATTCCGGGGAATTATACCCTCACTGTAACAGGTTATGCCCAGGATAACAAAGGTGGCGGTATGACCTACGGGCCTGTGGCAACCCACTTTACGATTGTGGGCAATATTGCTACAATTTCAATGCCTACGGTCTCTACTCCTACTATCTGCGCAGGTAGTAATGTTGACGTAAGTTTTACGGCTACCGGGACATTTAACCCCGCCAATCAATTTGAAGTACAATTATCAGACCCGGAGGGCATATTCGAAAATCCTACGACCATAGGAGTTACCAACGCTGCCGGAACAGTCAATTGTACCATCCCGCTAAATACGCCGGAGGGAGGAAATTATCTGATACGGGTAGTATCTTCTAATCAGGTATATGCCGGAAATCCGACTATGTCGCAATTAAAAATAAACCCTCAGCATGCTTATCTGGAGAGCCCTGACAATGATTATGTGACAGGCAATACTGAAATCAAACAGGTAGTAAGCACCATCAATGCCGCTAATAAAGTGGGCAATACTGCTAATATCACCTATCAGGCAGGCAAGGCCGTGGTTTTAACGCCCGGTTTTGAAACCCAGGCCGGTGGTGTTTTTAAAGCGCAGATAGAAGCCTGTAGCAATAACTAATTATCCACGAATCACTCTCAATCAATAGTTTATGAAAAAAAATATCCTTTTGCTATTATTCATCATTCCTATTATGCTCTATGCACAGGCACCGCCGGGGATTCCCTATCAGGCCATTGCAAGAAACGGGAGCGGGAATGTGCTGGTCAACCAGAACATCAGTGTGCGGTTCAATATTCTTTCAGGGGGCATCAATGGGACAATTGTTTATGCAGAAACACACACTGTTACCACCAACAACCTGGGTCTGTTTACACTAACGGTAGGAAACGGGACAGCACAGACAGGAACTTTCGGAGGAATCAACTGGAGCAATGGCAGTCAATTTCTACAAGTAGAAATTGACCCCAATGCCGGAAGCAATTATATTAACCTGGGGGCAAGTCAGATGATGAGTGTCCCTTATGCCCTATATGCAGCTACCAGCGGCACCCCAGGCGCCACAGGGCCAACGGGACCACAGGGACCCATAGGCCCGACAGGCAATACCGGAGCCACAGGCGCGGTAGGACCAACCGGAGCGACCGGGCCACAAGGAGTTGCCGGACCTACAGGGGCAAGAGGCGCAACAGGTGCTACGGGTGCCAATGGCGCTACAGGACCACAAGGACCAGCAGGACCCCAAGGTATCGCGGGACCTACAGGAGCCACCGGAGCTACAGGTATAGCAGGTGCTACTGGGCCAGCGGGGGCTAATGGAGCTACCGGGCCACAAGGACCGCAAGGCATCGCAGGACCTACTGGGCTAACTGGGGCAACAGGACCAGCTGGCACTAATGGAGCAACAGGGCCGCAAGGTATTGCAGGACCTACAGGGGCCACCGGACCAACTGGCGCAACAGGACCTCAAGGAATGATCGGCCTTACCGGAGCAAGAGGTGCCACTGGTTCAACAGGTGCTAATGGAGCTACCGGACCAACAGGCCCAGCCGGAGCCAATGGAGCAACAGGGCCGCAAGGGCCAGCAGGTCCTCAAGGTATTGCAGGACCTACAGGGGCCACCGGACCAACTGGGGCAACAGGTCCTCAAGGAATTATCGGACTTACCGGAGCAAGAGGTGCCACTGGTTCAACAGGTGCTAATGGAGCTACCGGACCAACAGGACCGCAAGGTATCGCAGGACCAACGGGTGCCACTGGGCCAGCAGGTACTAATGGAGCTATCGGACCACAGGGGCCAGCAGGACCACAAGGTATCGCAGGACCTACAGGTGCCACCGGACCAACTGGTGCAACAGGACCTCAAGGAATTATCGGACTTACTGGGGCAAGAGGTGCAACAGGTGCTACGGGTGCCAATGGCGCAACAGGACCAACAGGACCAACAGGAACGCAAGGTATCGCAGGACCTACAGGGGCCACCGGACCAACTGGTGCAACAGGACCTCAAGGAATTATCGGACTTACCGGAGCAAGAGGTGCCACTGGCGCAACAGGTTCGGCAGGTGCTAATGGAGCTACCGGACCAACAGGACCAGCAGGACCGCAAGGTATCGCAGGACCTACAGGGGCCACCGGACCAACCGGGGCAACCGGGCCAGCAGGTGCTAATGGAGCTACCGGACCAACAGGACCAGCAGGACCGCAAGGTATCGCAGGACCTACAGGGGCCACCGGGGCAACAGGTCCTCAAGGAATTATCGGACTTACTGGGGCAAGAGGTGCCACTGGTTCAACAGGTGCTAATGGAGCTACCGGACCAACGGGGCCAGCAGGACCACAAGGTATCGCAGGACCAACGGGTGCCACCGGAGTAACTGGTGCAACCGGGCCAGCAGGTACTAATGGTGCTATCGGACCAACGGGGCCAGCAGGACCACAAGGTATCGCAGGACCTACAGGGGCCACTGGTGTAACCGGACCAACCGGGGCAACGGGTGCTCAAGGAGTTGACGGACCAACCGGAGCAAGAGGTGCTACAGGTTCAACAGGTGCTAATGGAGCTACGGGACCAACAGGACCTGCTGGTTTAACTGGTGCTACTGGGCCAACAGGGCCACAAGGGCCTGTCGGACCAACTGGAGCCATTGGTGTAACTGGATATACTGGGGTAACCGGTGCGACTGGAGCCACCGGGCCAACAGGGCCGCAGGGACCACAAGGACTTATAGGGCCGCAAGGGCCTGTCGGACCAACAGGAGCCACTGGTGGCACCGGCGCACAAGGGCCTACAGGGGCGGGTGTTCCGACAGGTGGAACGACAGGACAGGTATTGGCTAAAGTAGATAATACTAATTATAATACGCAATGGGTTACCCCAAGCAGCGGAGGCAGCTCTGATGCCATAAATATTTATGGAGATGGCTCAGCTGGAGCGCTTACTATTTCAAGTAATACGAACTGGACTACCTCGCCACCGGCATCATTCAACTATCAGTTTTCAAGTATAACTGTGAATGCGGGTGTAACATTTACTGTGCCTACGGGAACAAAACTGAGAAGCTCAGGTAGCGTAACTATTAACGGAACCATAAATGTAGCAGGAGCTGAGCCTTCAACTTTTGCGCCGGGTGAAAAGGGGGTAGCAAGAAATGCCTCAGGAACTATCGATGTGTATTCAAGGGCAATAGCGGAAGCGAGTATTCCAAGCTTAATTAATATTCCTCTATACGGAGGCTCGAATGGGGCATACGTAATTACTGGTGGAGATAATTATGGTGGTTCAGGAGGAGGCACATTCGCTATCTATGCCAAAGGGGCTATAACCATAGCCGGGACAATCAATGCGAATGGAGGAAATGGCATTACCAATAATACGGGATCCAACGCCAATGGTTGCGGTGGAGGCGGTGGCGGGATAATAGTTCTGCTATCAAAGACCTCAGTTACTAATTCAGGCGCACTGAATGCCAAAGGTGGAAATGGTTCGAATGGTATAGTGACTTCAGGCGTTAATGACAGACCTGGCGGTGGCGGTGGTGGTGGCGGCATCGTTATATTTGCTGCACCAACTATTACGCAAGGTACTGTAAGTGTATCCGGAGGTGCAGGCGGAGCAAATGATAATAGTGGCGGTAGTGTCAATTCTTCTGCGGCCGGAGCCGGAGGAGGTTGCGGCGGAAATGGTGGAAGCGCAGGTATTGCCGAAACAGGTGCGCCGAGTATTACTGCCCCGGTACCAGGTTCAGCAGGTAAAATAAAACTTATCCAAATCAGCAATCCGGAGAATTTGTACTGATCTTGTGATAATTACAGCATGCCGTCCGATAGTAAACTGTCGGACGGTTTGTTTTTTTATTAATTCCCTAATCCCATTTAAAAGGGTCATTCGAAGGGATATGTGTCACCTTCAAATCTGAGATTTTCTTTGTCAGCCATTCAGCAAAATACACCATACCCGGTTCTTCGCTTACGCTATGGCCTAGTACAATCATGGCGGCTTCATGTCCTAAGCTCTGGCAGTCTCTGATAAACTCTACGGTTTCCCATTCTACGGCCTCTCCTACTATAATGACATCAGGCTTTTGATTGACCAGCGTAGACATTTGTCGTGAGCCTCCCCACGCACCCGGTAACAATGCCACTTTTTTGCAAGGCTTATCATCCTTGCCTATATATCTTAAATGATTAATTTTTAAGCCCTTTTTAAATAGCTTTACTATATTTTTCAAAGAAGATTCGGGGATATTCAATATAGGAGAACCAATCTCATAATACTTCAACCAGTCTACACTCTTTGCCACTCCATAACTCACAAAATCGGGCCGCATGGCATGGGCATAATCATGAAAACGCCAGATAGTCATATTAAGTTGTTGCAGTAATTCTTCTTTCAGTTTTACCTGCGTATTGTTTTCCACCAGTGTCTTGTTATCGCTACCGTTATAATAAGTAGGCTCATGCACAATCAGAAAATTGGCACCTATGCTATGCGCTTTTCTGATTACCTCTACGCTCGGGAACATAGTAGTTACTATTCCACTTACCACCATATCAACGCTGCCGGCTTTAATGGTATCGTTAGTATTCTTGATAGGTTCACCCGCATAATTTTTAAGAATAGTATCGATAATCTGTTGTACGGTCAGCTTTTCAGCGCCAAAAGCATTTGTGGATATAGAATCTAAAAGAGCCAGTCCTATCAGGCTTTGAAAACTTTTCTGTATAAATTCGTTTCTTTTCATAATTTAATAAATTGGCAGGTTTGAATAAGATGATTGTTGGCCTAATTTAAATCTTTTTGATAAAATCAACTACATATAACATTATTAAAATAACAACTAAAGATTGCATCCTTATACAGTCATTTCCTGTTTGAGCACAATTAAAAATCGTGAAAAAATTAAAGTAATTAGAGGCAAAATAACGGATTTTTAATTGTGAACTTGTCTAACATTTTAGTTGACGATTTATTTTTCTTACAAAACAGACAGCTATCCCTATAATATTTAGACAAAGCCAGTTTAAAGCTTTAGCCTCATATCTAATTAGTAATGCTTTAAAA
>NZ_QVMT01000010.1 GCF_003418935.1 Emticicia sp. C21
ACTTCCTTAACGACTTGAAGCTTAAAGCTTAGCGTATAATCTTTTTGTGTACGCTTCACATAGTTGTTTTGATTTCCCATCTTCGATACTTTTTAATGTATCGCTATTTCAGGACGTGACAAGTTAAACAAATAAACATGAGAGTTAATTTCTTACCAGCTCTTTTTCTTATGCCCACTAATGGCAAAATATAATATAAATATATAACAGATTGCCATTATCCAAAACCCTCTTTGTGGGTTCACCTCACCACCCATTTCAGCATAAGCTAGAGGAATTATTCCACCACCTGGTCCTATGCCCATAATGAGCAGCGCAGAGCCAATTTTAGTGAACTTACCCAGACCTTTTATAGCTAATGGGAAAATAGAAGGCCACATGAGTGCATTTGAAAGTCCCATTAGGGCAATACAATAAACAGAAGTATAGCCGCTAGTGAATATGGCCGCTATTGTAAATATTAACCCAAGAATGGCTGAATATTTAAGCGCATTTTCCTGTTTAATATATTTTGGGATTGCTATTATTCCCACAAAGTATCCGACTAGCATGGCTCCAAGAGTATAAGCCGTAAAATTCTTGGCTTCATCCAGACTAATACCAATATTTTTGCCGTATTGGCCAATGCCATCTCCTGCAATCACTTCTGCACCTACGTAAAATATGATAGCAAATACCCCCAATATAAGATTCGGGAATGCAAATACCGAATCTTTTTGAGTTTTACTTTCCTTATTATCTTCCCCTTCTTCTTTTACTTCTGGAAGCTTTGAAAACCAGAATAAAACAGCCACCAAAATAAGAAAAATAGCCAAAGCGATATATGGTGTGTTAATTCTTTGCGCAAGGTCATTTAACAGGATTTCCTTTTCATCTCCCTGCGCGGTTTTTAGCTTGCCTTCTAAATCTCCAATACCTTTTAATACAACGGCACCTAATATAATTGGAGCTAGAATTCCAGCAAATTTATTAGCTACACCCATAATGCTTATTCTCTTAGCAGCACTTTCAATTGGCCCTAAAATACTCACATACGGATTTACAGCTGTTTGTAGTAGCGAAAGTCCAGCACCTTGTACAAATAACCCGGTGAGAAAAAGCGAGAAAGTACGAGAATTTGCGGCCGGAATAAAAATTAACGAACCTAAAGCCACAATAATTAGACCTATAACCATACCATTCTTAAAGCCAACCTTGCTCAAAATAAAAGAAGATGGAATCGATAAAAAGAAATAAGACATATAAAATGCCGAAGTAACTAAGAATGCTTGTGTATCTGTTTCTAGTTCACAGGCAATTTTTAAGAACGGAATAAGCGTTCCATTTGTCCAGGTAATATATCCAAAGGTGAAAAACAATACCCCAATCATAACTAAGGGCATTAAATAACTTTTATTATTTTGTTCCATATCAATAGGGTTAAAAAATCAGGTGACTGATCTGTAAGACTAATTTGTTTAGGTTATAACTAATTTTAATAATCATCATTCAAACCAAATGTTCTTTTTCTGTTACGCCATTTGCCTCTGGTAAAGTCAGGAATTTCAACTGATGAACTTCCTCTGGCAATAGATAATTCAGAAAGTGGGCTGATTGCACTCCAGGCCGCTGCATCATAGACATCAATTGGAGGCGCAACTTTTCTTTTAATTGATTCAATAAATGCTCTTATAACGAAAAAGTCCATTCCTCCGTGTCCTGCATTAACAGCATCCTGTTCAAATCTTTTCCATAATGGATGATCATATTGTTTTGCATAATCTGCAAAAGGCTCCCATGTATCATGCTTTTTAGAAGTACCTTCAATATATATCTGGTTGCCATCATTCATCCAGATTCCTTTAGTTCCCTGAGCCCTGAAACCTAAAGAGTAGGGGCGAGGGCTACTTGTATCATGAATAATCACAATATTTTCCCCATTCGCACATTGAATCGTAGTGGTTACAATATCGCCTAATTTAAATTTTACTTTAGCATTTGGGTGGTTTTCTCCTCCATTATCTACAATATAGTTGTGCATCCCACGTGCTTTTGTTGCCATTGAAGTTAAATACAGGAATTGATTCCCGTAATTAATATCCATCCAATGGGCCACAGGTCCTAAACCATGCGTAGGATATAAATCTCCATTTCTATCTATAGAATGTTGGGTTCTCCAACGGGCTTCACTAAAACCCTTTTCTCCAAACTCTACGCCTTTTCCATAAGCAGATTTACCATCGTTCAGTTTTACAAAACGTAAATCATGCTGGTAACCACAATGTCCATAAAGCATTTCGCCAAACATTCCTTTTCTCACCATGTTCAGAACAGCCATAATATCGCGTCTGTAGCAAACATTTTCTAATATCATACAATGCGAACCTGTCTGCTCAAAAGTATCAACCAGATCCCAAGATTCCTGTAATGTTACCGTAGCTGATACCTCAACTCCGGCATATTTTCCAGCTTTCATCGCCGCAATAGCCATTGGCACATGCCATTCCCAAGGGGTTGCAATCACTACACCATCCAAATCATCTCTTTTCACCATATTCTCAAAATCTCTTTCACCTTTGGTATATGCCACCGGAATCGGCTTATTGAATTTCTGGATAATTTTGTTGGCTTCAGTAATGGAATTTTTGTCAATATCACAGATAGCAGTCACTTCAACATCAGGGCGATACATCACTTGTTGGAGGTGAGTTCTGCCTCTTAAACCTACACCAATAAAGCCTAGTCTTATTTTTTTGTCTTCTATAGGATTCTTTTTTACAATAAAAGGTACGGTTGATGTAGCTAGGCTTGCAGAAATAAAGTCGCGTCTGTTCATAGTTTGGTTAAGAAAGATTTTATGCAAAAAAATAGACTTATTCCACAATTTCAAAAGTTTAGGGTATAAATATTATTTTATTCGTGGCATATTCACTTATTTTTGCAGTAGAATTATCGTGTGGAATTTGATGAATGATAAAAATAAAAATATTGACTTCAAACATTCGTCTATTGACGAAATAGGCGAAAACCACTTTTCTTCTAATCCGGAAACACCTCTTCGGGAAGACGCGTTTGAATTAGATGATGACACAAAGATTGAATTAATAGAAACGCATTTCAGAGAAATTATGCATATTCTGGGCCTCGACCTTTTAGACGAGAGCTTGAGAGGTACACCGCATCGTGTAGCGAAAATGTATGTAAAAGAAACTTTCTCCGGGCTTAATCCTGAGAATAAACCAACTATGACGCTTTTCACTAACGATTATAATTACAATGAAATGTTAGTTGAAAAGAACATTCAGTTTTATTCTAATTGTGAACATCATTTTGTGGCAATTATCGGGAAAGTTCATATAGCGTATATATCAAGTGGTAAAGTAATTGGTTTGTCAAAACTTCATAGGATTGTAAATTATTATGCACGTCGCCCTCAGGTTCAGGAACGCATGACCATGCAAATTGGAATCGCTCTTAAATCTGCTTTAATGACTGAAGATGTAGCGGTGATTGTAGATGCTGATCATCAATGTGTTTCATCAAGAGGTGTAGGTGACCAATCAAGTTCTACTATTACTGCTTTTTATGGAGGTGTTTTTAAGGAAGAAGAGAAAAAGAATGAGTTTCTAAAGATTTTAAGTATTTGATTTCATTATTATAAGGCAGTATGACCATTGGATAAATTGGTATATTAATAGTTTGGAGGTGAGAAAAACATTCTTAATTTTGTCATTAATATCATAACTTATTTACTACCAGTTAATTACTCCCTTAGCTTTATGAAAAAAACTCTACGTATCGTAGGCTACGTTCTGCTGTTTGTTGTTGTAGCCGGTGCCGCAGCATTATCCTATGTAAAATTTGCACTTCCAAACATTGATGCCCCCCAAGACCTGCATGTAGAAGCCACTCCTGAAAGGATAGAACGCGGCAAGTATTTGGCCTATCATGTTACAGTTTGTATGGATTGCCATAGTGCCAGAGATTATAGCGTATTTTCAGCTCCACTGGTAGCCGGTTCTGATGGAAAAGGTGGCGAAGTATTTGATCAGAAATTTGGTTTCCCAGGCAAATTCATCGCCAGGAATATTACTCCATTTAATTTAAAAGATTGGACTGACGGAGAAATTTATCGTGCAATCACTTCTGGAGTCAAGAAAGATGGAACGCCGATTTTCCCTGTTATGCCTTATGCATATTATGGCAAAATGGATAAGGAAGATATTTATTCGATTATTGCATTTGTGCGCACACTGAAACCAATAGAAAATACAACAGAAGAGCCAAGGGCCGACTTCCCAATGAATTTTATTCTGAATACTATTCCGGCGGAAGCAAATCACGGGAAATTACCGGATCCAAGTAATGAAGTAGAATATGGTAAATATCTCGTATATAGCGCGGGGTGTTTTGAATGTCATACTAAACCAGACGATAAAGGACAAAAAGTGTCCGGTATGGATTTCGCCGGAGGTTGGTCATTTAATTTAGGAGACGGTAAAACCGTTACCTCTGCCAATATAACCCCTGATAAAGAAACAGGTATAGGTAATTATACTAAAGAAGCATTTATTACAAGATTTAAAACTTATGCTGATAGCACTTATAAAGCTCATCCGGTAGGTAAAGGAGAGTTCAATACAATTATGCCCTGGACAATGTATGCCGGTATGAGTGAGAAAGATTTAGGGTCGATTTATGAATATTTAAAAACGGTTAAACCAGTTAAGAACCCGATTGAACGCTTTATCTATAAGCCTGTAGCAAAATTATAATCGTATTAGAATAGAATTATTATTTATGAAGAGTAGCTGTAAAGGCTACTCTTTTCATTTGCCGGTTTTCAATAAAAATCGACCATTCAACAGTTAATCGAAACCATCAATCAATTGTATATTTCATGGCCTTTGTAGGCTGAATACTTTTGTATCAGAAAATCAAACAAAATTTATACAAAAGCTATGAAAAAATTCATTGTATTATCTGTTCTTGTTATTATCTCTATAGCAGCCAAACTTCCAAAAAATTCTAGAGCTGAAATCGCCAGAAAAGGCTTTGCTGCTGCAATCAATAAAGATGCTGACGCTTTTATAAATATGTGTGATGAAAATGTGGTGATTAGCTTTCATTCAGATGATTCAGAGGTTCCAAAATCTGTATTTAAAGGAAAAGAAGGCGCAAAAGCATTTATGGAACACCGGAATAAATTCGAGGTTTATAATTTTACCAATATGCAATTCAAAGAATTAGGTGAAAAAGTCATTATTACTGGACGTTTTGAAGGTAAATTGACGGGTAAAGCGGCCTATACAAAGGAGTATGTAGGAGTGGCGGTTTTCAAAAGTGATAAAGTATTATATTATTATGCGTTTTAAGAATTAAAAATGCTGATATAATTAAACGGGCTTAATGAAATTTCATTGGGCCTGTTTATGTATTGAGGCTTTGGCAGGACTAAAATTTCACTCAGATTACATCAAATAAAATTTCTACATATATTTCTAGCAGAATTACCATTTATCCATAAAAAAGTTCGTAGGTTTCGGCAAGCAAACTACATTTGATACATTAATTTTAACTAAACCATCAAATCCCATGAGTGCTATCATAACTTTAGTCGTAGTTATCATCGTATTATATCTGTCCGTAGTAATAGTGCAGCAAGGAAATGTTGCTGTTATTACCATTTTTGGGAAGTATCAACGTATCATGACACCGGGACTTAATTTTAAGATTCCATTTATCGAATACGTTTTTCGAACCATCTCTATTCAGAACCGCTCTGCTGAACTCCAATTCCAAGCTATTACGAATGATCAGGCGAATGTGTACTTCAAGGCGATGTTACTATACACTGTAACAGACCAACAAGAAGAGTCAATCAAAAACGTAGCTTTTAAGTTTATTGATCAGGCTAACTTTATGCAAGCGTTAGTTCGCTCAATTGAAGGCTCGATCAGAAGCTTCGTAGCAACCAAAAAACAGGCTGAAATCTTAAGCCTACGAACCGAAATCGTGGCAGACGTAAAAGAAAACCTTGATCATATTTTATTAGGCTGGGGCTATCATTTAATTGATTTACAAATCAATGATATTACATTCGATGAAGAAATTGTCCGTTCAATGGCAAAAGTGGTGGCATCAAATAACTCAAAAGCAGCAGCTGAGAATGAAGGACAAGCTTTATTAATCACTAAAACCAAAGCTGCAGAAGCGGAAGGTAATTATATCAGAATCCAGGCAGAAGCGGAACGTGAAGCCTCAAGATTGAGAGGACAAGGTCTGGCTCAGTTTAGAGAAGAGGTAGCAAAAGGTATGGCCGTTGCTGCTAAAGAGATGGAAAAAGCAAATCTGGATTCTTCATTAATCTTGTTCTCTCTCTGGACAGAATCGTTGAAACATTTTGCAGAAGAAGGTAAAGGTAACGTTATTTTCCTGGATGGCTCTGTTGACGGGATGGAACGCACCATGAAACAACTGCAGGCCATGCATCAGAAAGATGTAAATGATAAAGCGGGCATTAAGAAGTGACATAATTCATAAACAAAAATGGTAGCTTGGAAAGGCTACCATTTTTGTTTATGAATTATACTAAAATATGTCGTAAATCAACTTCATTCCAATTCCAATAAATACTATTCCTGAAACATATTTTACTCGTTGAATTGTCAGATTATTCATTCTACTTTTTATTTTATCAGCAAAAATGGCAAAAGCAGCCTCCATGACAAAAATCATGATTACACAGGTAGTAAAATAAGCGGTTTCGTCATAAATATCATACTTATAACCCTTTAGTGTAGCAGATACAACCATCCACGAAATAAAATTTACCGGATTAATTACATTTAATAGGAAACCTTTTCCAAAAAAATAAAAGAAACGAGCTATTTTAAAATCCTGTATTTTGGAAGGCGTTTTAGAGTTGCTGAATTGTGCAACCCCAAGTCCCACTAACAGTAAAGAACCAAATACACGCGAATAAGTAGCAAAATGCGGAATATCAGGTAGAAATGAAGTGCCTAAATATGCAATGGCAATCATAATAATATCTCCAAAAATAACACCTAAAGATATTTTTACTCCTGCCATATAGCCATAATCAATGCTATTCTGAATCAATGCAAAAAATACGCTCCCAAATCCAAAACTAAGTACTACTCCGGTAAAAAATCCTAAGGAAATCGCTTCAAGCATATAGGTGTTATAGGTGTTTTAGTGTTTACAAAAGTTCGGGAAATCGTAAAAGCATTGATTTGAGTATGCCTGCTACACTCATAGAATCTGTAATTTTGTCGGCTAGTACCATCTCATAGGCTTCTTTGAGAGGGACTTTTTTAATTTGTAATTGCTCTGTTTCTTCTGGCTGACTTGCGGTTTGGGTAAGGTCTTCTGCAAGAAAAATAAAAGCTTCTTCGCGGCAAACAGAGTTAGAGGTATGAAGCTTTGAAATCATCGTCCACTTTTGGGCAATCAATCCGGTCTCTTCTAAAAGCTCTCTTTTAGCTGTCTCCAATATATCTTCTCCCTCCGGACTTCCTCCCTCTGGTATTTCCCAGGAGTACTCTTCAATCGGGAATCTATATTGTCCTACAAGCCAGGTATTACCTTCTTGATCAATTGGCACAATTCCAATGGCTACATTTTTAAAATGAACTGTGCCATAAATTCCTTTACCACCGTTTGGATTCAAGACATTCTGATGGACGACTTTTATCCAATTATTTTCATATTTTACCTCTGAGTCGAGGATTGTCCAAGGATTACTTTTCTCATTCATTTTGCGAAATTATAATTTTTTACCCAAGGTTAAAAAATTATGTAAATAATTCCCTTCTAACTTTAAATGCAAATAAATATTTTTTGATATGGACCTTTTTCAAAAATATATATTGATAATTTTTATATGTAACCTTTGGATTTTAAAATAGGCACTCTTTAAATGTAATTTTTTTGTTAATTTTTAACAATTTAAAACGTTTGCATAAGTTTTTAACCAATTTTATTGATGCACCTATTTTTATATTTACTCTTAATATAATACTATTGTAATAGTTTTTAATATTGCGCCAAAACTTAAATACTCTAACCCTATTTTTTGTTGCTCCAGAATTTACATTTTCTTGATAAATTCTTCATTCAATACTAGAAATAGAAAAAGCAAAATTTTATATTTGAATCGTAATATTATTACACTGTTTTTATTAACCTAATTTTATATTTTTTTCATGAAACAATCCTACTCTATTCCAATTAGGGCGAGAGCCCTGATTTTGCTATTCTTTATCCTAGGGTCTGCTGCCTACGCTCAAAGAAAAGTAACTGGTAAAGTTGTTGATTCCGATGCCCAAATTGGTCTTCCGGGAGTTACAGTCCTTATCAAAGGTGGTACAAAAGGTACATCAACAGATGCTAATGGAAATTATTCATTAGATGTTCCGCAAAATGGTGGTACTATCGTTTTTTCATCGATTGGTTATGAAACAAGAGAAGAAGCCATTGGCAACCGCTCTGAAATTAACATTTCTTTAAATGCTGATACCAAAGCACTTAACGAGGTGGTAGTAACAGGTTATGCTTCTCAACGTAAAAAAGACATTACAGGTGCTGTAACTGTTGTAGGTGCTAAAGAGTTAACAGCAACGCCAACAGCCAGCGTTACGCAAATGCTACAGGGTAGAGCTTCTGGTGTTACTGTTGGTAACGACAACTCTCCTGGAGGTGGTACCATGGTTCGTATCCGTGGATTTGGGTCAATTAACAATAACAGCCCATTGTATGTAATTGATGGCGTGCCTACACAAGGAACCTTGAACCAGATAAACCCTAACGACATCGAGTCAATGCAGGTGTTAAAAGATGCTTCTGCAGCTTCTATTTATGGTGCTCGTGCTGCTAATGGGGTGGTTATCATTACCACTAAGAAAGGTAAACCAGGTGAGCCGAGTTTTACATTTGATTTCTATACAGGTACTCAAAGACCTGGTAAAATGCTTAACTTGTTGAATACCAAAGAATTAGGTGAGTATTTATATCAGGCAGATTTAGGTGCTGGAAAAAATCCCTCAGTTACTTCTCCTTCGGTTCAATATAAATTCGGTCCTAATGGTGAGCAAACGATTGCTGATTATATTTATCCGAACGTGTACGGAACATTGCCTGCCAACTATACTTATACAAATGATATTGCTGACCCTAACTTAGGTAAAACAGCGTACAACATTACAAAAGCAAATAAGGAGGGTACTAACTGGCAAGATGTAATCTTCGATCCAGCCCCAATTTCAAACTTCCAGGTTGGCGCAAGTGGTGGCTCAAATAATGCAAAATATGCTATTTCAGCTAACTATTTTAAACAAGATGGTATTTTAAGATATACTAAATACAACAGATACTCTGTCAGAGCAAATACCGAATTCAAGAAAGGTAGATTTACTTTTGGTGAGAACGTAACAGTATCATACGACGAAAGACAAGGAATCACTAATAACGATGAGTCAAACCCTATCATGTTTGCGATTCGTGTACACCCGATAATCCCTGTTTTTGATATCACGGGTGGTCCGGCTGCTTTAGGTGGTACTAACAGTTCGCCTTACAACGGTTTTGCAGGAAGTAAAGGCGTAAACTTAGGTAATGCACCAAACCCATTAGCAAGATTGTATCGCGAAAAAGATAACATTACAAAAGGTGTTCACGTTTTCGGAAACGTATTTGCAGAGTTAGACATCATCAAAGGTTTAAAAGCAAGAACCAGCTTAGGACTTGAATACAACCTGTCGAACAGATCCGAGTATTTCCACCGTGATATTGAAGCTGCGGAAGCCAGAGCTGCCAATAGCTTGAACGTTATCAATAACTACGATAGATCAGTTACCTGGTTTAATACCTTAAATTATAATAAAGAATTTGGTGCACATTCATTGAATGTTCTGGTAGGTACAGAGGCCGTTACTACTTATGCATTTGGTTTCCAGGCTAACAGAAGTGGCTTCGCTTTCGATGATTTAGAATATCGTTATCTTGATGCTGGGTCTGCTTCTGGTTTAAATAACTCGGGTGGTGGTGCCACTATCTCTGCGTTGTTCTCTCAGTTCGGTAAAGTTAACTACTCTTTCAAAGATATTTATCTGGCTGACTTCACACTACGTCGCGATGGTTCATCTCGTTTCTCTGCAGCTAACAGATATGGTGTGTTCCCTGCGTTCTCGGTAGGTGTTCGTTTGTCTGAATACTCTTTCATGAAAGACCTGAAATTCTTAAACGATATGAAAGTGCGTTTAGGTTGGGGTAAAACAGGTAACCAGTTGATTCCAAACGTTTATAACGCTTATACACTTTATGCTGCGGATCCTATTCGTAATGCATACGATATCAACGGTACTGGTTCTTCAATCGTAGGTGGTTTTGACCTTGTACAATTCGGTAACCCTAATGGTAAATGGGAAACAACTACTTCAACTAACATTGGTTTAGATGCGGTATTGTTCAATAGCAAATTAGAAGTTGTACTTGATTTGTATAATCGTGTTACATCTGATATGTTAACGCAAATTGCGATTCCAAGAACTGCAGGTACTGGTACTATTCCTTATACAAACATCGGTGAAGTACAAAACAAAGGTATCGACGTGGGCTTGAACTATAGAGATAAAGTAGGCGATTTCCGTTATACTGTTGGGGTTAACTTTGCTCATTATAAAAATAATGTTGTTAAGTTGAACAACGACCCTAACGCTACTATCTTTGGTTTCACTACTCGTCTTCCTGCTATTTCTGCTACCAAAGCGGGTTTACCAATTGCAAGCTACTACGGATATATTGTTGATGGTGTAATCAAAGATGATGCTGAAGCAGCTGCAGCTCCTAAATTCGGAACCTATACAAGAGCCGGAACTTTCAAATTCAGAGATGTTAACGGCGATGGTATTATTACCGCTGCTGACAGAACTATCATTGGTAATCCTCATCCTGACTTTACTTACGGTGTTAATATCAACTTAGGATACAAAAACTGGGATTTGACCTTATTTGGACAAGGTTCACAAGGTAACGAAATCTTTAATTATGTTAGATACTGGACAGACTTCAATACTTTCCAAGGTAACAGATCAAAAGAAATGTTGTACGATTCTTGGAAAAAACCAGGTGATAATGCTAAACTTCCTCGTTTGAACTCTGGTGATGCTACCAGCCAACAAATCTCTACTTATTTCATTGAAGATGGTTCTTATTTCCGTTTGAAAAATGTTCAGTTGACTTACTCAGTACCAACAGGTTGGTCTAAGAAAATTGGTTTAAGCTCTGCTCAGATATACGTTCAAGGACAGAATATGTTTACAATTACTAAATATACTGGCCTTGATCCGGATATTAACCTAAGAAGATCAGGTACTGATAACCAGGATATCCACATGGGTATCGACGAGGGCGCTTACCCTGTTGCAAAATCATACCTAGTTGGTTTGCGTTTAGGATTCTAATATTATTTAAAAACATTAAAAAAGAGAATGAAAAAATTAATTATAATAGCACTCTTAGTTGCATCTAACCTTGCTTGTTCTGATGAGTTTTTCAATATAAAACCGCAAGGACGTGCTTCAGTAGATCAGCTTAAGAACAAAAATGGTGTTACCGCCCTTTTGGTTGGAGCTTACTCTTTGCTTGATGGTGTGGGTTCTGGTAATACAGGCCGTACCTCAACTGCATCTAACTATGTATTTGGTGGAGTTGCCTCAGATGATGCCGTGAAAGGTACTGATGCTGGTGACCAACCAGAACAATCGTTTATTGAACAGTATAACTGGTTGGCAGACAACACTTATTTTCTTGGAAAATGGTGGGGTATGTATGATGGTGTAGCTCGTACTAACGAAGTAATTCAGATCGTTAACAGCCCTGAAATTAAAGATATGACCGACGCTGAGAAAACTCAGGTAATTGCAGAGGCACGCTTCTTAAGAGCATACTATCATTTCGAATGTAAGAAAATGTGGAAAAATGTGCCTTATATAGACGATAAAGTTTATGTTGCGGCAGATCCAAACTCTACAAAGATTCCAAACACTGAAGATATATGGCCAAAAATCGAAGCAGATTTCGATTTCGCTGCAAAAAATCTTCCGGCTGTTCAAACTCAAAAAGGTAGAGCAACACAGTGGTCAGCTAAAGCTTTCCTAGCAAAAGCATATGTTTTCCAAAAGAAATGGGCTCCGGCAAAAGCTTTATTAGATGATGTTTTAGCTAATTCTGGTAAAAAATTGATGACCAATTATCATGATAATTACAGAAATACTACTAATAACAATGCAGAGTCAATCTTCGAAGTAGAGTTCTCTATTAACGATGGTACAAACGGTGATAACGGTAACGCAGGTGATAACCTTAACTGGCCTTATTCATCAACTGGTCCTGGTAGAGGATGTTGCGGTTTCTATCAACCGTCTCACAACCTGGTGAATGCATTCAAAACTGATGAAAACGGTTTACCATTAATCGGTTCTAAAGTCGATGGCTCAGAAGATACATTTAACAATGTTGATTTACCAAACGATCAAGGAATTACTGCGGGTACAGCCTTTACGTTAGATAAATCAATCCCTGTTGATCCACGCTTAGACTGGACAGTAGGTCGTAGAGGTGTTAACTTCCTTGACTGGGGTGGAATGCCAGGCTCTACCTGGGTTCGTGACCAGACCTATGCTGGTCCTTTCATTGGTAAAAAATGGATGTACTACCTAGCAGAAGAAGGTAGCAGTACTCACTCAACTAACAAACGTAGCGTAAACAATAACTTCAGAATTATTAAATTGTCTAGCGTAATTCTTTGGTTAGCAGAATGTGAGATTGAATTAGGTAACTTAGCAAGAGGTGAAGAATTAGTAAATATGATTCGTAACCGTGCAAAAACTGGTAGTGTTCAGGATGCATCTGTAAATTACAAAATTGAACTTTATCCAGCTGGAACTTTCGCAGCCAAAGGTGCCGATTTTGCAAGAAATGCTGTTCATATGGAAACACGCTTAGAGTTTGCCATGGAAGGTCACCGTTTCTTCGATTTAGTTCGTTGGGGTATTGCAGAACCAGTACTTAACAAATATGCCAGAGAAGAAGCCGTTGCTGGTAAAGAGCCATCAGGTAGAACATTCGGAAAACGTGGTTACATGGCAGGTAAAACATTCACCGCTAAAAATAACTACTACCCGCTTCCGCAAGATGAAATCTTGAATAGCCAGAAAGACGGTAAACCTGTATTAAAGCAGAACGATGGTTATTAATTGATAATCGAAATAATTTTAAAATAGCCAAAGTCATCGACTTTGGCTATTTTATTTTTTTATGATTGTTATTATCTTTGAGAAACAATCAACCTGAACTATTCAACTCTAAATAAAGTTTTGATGCCTATTCTCGCCATATCAGAGTGGACTTCATTTTTTGGCCGCTTTCATCCACTTTTAGTTCATCTACCAATTGGCTTCCTGATTATTGCTAGTGTTTTTGAGATTTTAAAAATTACTGGTCGCATAAGTGTAAGCCAGGATATTATCCGTGTTGTCTTATTCATATCTGCTGTAAGTGGTACTTTTGCCTGTATTGCAGGATATTTTCTTTCATTGGAAGGAGGATATAATGAAGAAATGCTGGAAGAGCATAAAATGCAAGGAATATGGTTAGCTGTTTTCTGCTGGGTCGCCTGGTTAGCAAAAAATACCTGGTTGAACGAAAGGGTAGGGATAAACAAAATTCTATATGCTCCGGCCTTAGTTATTTCTCTGATTTTGATGATGGTTGCGGGCCATCACGGTGGAAACCTCACACATGGAGAAACCTATCTGACTGATAATACGCCACAGCCATTCAGAGCCTGGTTGGGTATGCCCGAAAAAACAGAAAAAGAATCAGACGGTTTGGCCGATAAACCGAAAATTCAGAATATCAATGAGGCGATGGTTTATCAGGACATTATCCAGCCTATTTTTAAACAAAAATGTGAACAATGCCATAATGCCAATAAGATGAAAGGCGATTTAAGGATTGATGAAATAGACTTGTTTAAAAAAGGAGGAAAACACGGAGCTATTTTTGAAGCCAATAATGTGGAGGGAAGTGAGTTTATCAAAAGAATTCTTTTACCGGAATCAGATGATGATCATATGCCACCGAAAGGCAAAACCCAGATTACTGAAAACGAATTAGAATTAATGAAATGGTGGATTGAGCAGGGAGCTCCTTTTGATAAAAAAGTTTCTCAGGTTCAAATAAGCGACCCCATTAAACCGATATTATTAAGTTTAGGCGGGGCGTCAGGTGGTAGCTCTGCATCAGGTGGGGTTAAGCAGGATAAATTTAATATTGAAGAGAAATTATTGAGTGAATCTGTTGATGCTATAAGTGATAATAGCGTAGCTGATTTGAAAAAATCAGGTGCTCTAATTTTGCCTTTTGCTCAAAATAATAATTTTATTGAAATCAGCTATATCAATAATTCGAAACTATCTGATAATGAATCTTCCATAATTACAAAAGCCACCGACCAAACACTTTGGTTGAGATTAAGTGATACGCAAATCACAGACAAAACTTTGGCAGATGTAGCTAAATTGACAAACCTTACCAGATTGCATTTAGAGCAAACCAAAATTACTGATAATGGATTAAGTCAGCTAAGTGCTTTAAAGAATCTTGAATATCTGAATCTTATCGGTACAAAAATATCAGATTCAGGTATCAGACAATTAGCTTCACTTAAAAATCTGAAGAAATTGTATGTATGGAAAACGGAAGTAACCCCTAAAGGTGCTGAAGAACTAAAGAAAAACATTCCGGGTATAAGTATTGATTTAGGAATGACCGAACAGCAGATTGCTGAATTTCTTAAAGCAAAACCAAATGAAACGAGCGACGATGTATATAAGAAAAAATAAAGGTTGGAGTTAAACTCCAACCTTCTCATAATTCTTCTTAACAAAGTCTTCCCATTCATCAACCAATTTCCCTTTGAGTACTCTTGGAAATTTATGCTGTCCGCCTTCTTTCCCTTTTAATTTCATCCAATCGTAGAAAGCCTTAGTCGGCAGCGCTCTTAAGAAAACATTTTTTAGCGCGTGCCCTCTTTCAACGGCGTAATCATCATTCAATTCGAAAAGTTTTTTATCAATTAATTCACATAGTTGTTTCTCATCTACTTTATCATCAGTCGCCACATACCATTGGTGTGCAAATAGTGGAGGGTGCTTAATACCAATAACTGTAAATTCGCGTACATCAATCCCTAGGTCTTTTGATACTAACTCAATAGCATTATTCATGTTATCTACCGATAAATGCTCACCACACAAACTTAAGAAATGCTTGGTTCTTCCTGTAATCTTTATTTCTGCTCTGTTTTTATTGGTAAATTTCACAGTATCCCCAATCAGGTAACGCCAGGCCCCCGCACAAGTTGAAATTAATAGCGCATAATCAACATCTTCTTCTACCTCGTGCACCATTAAGGTTTGTGGTTTTGCGGCAATATTTCCGTCTTCATCAAAATTATTCTCGTTAAACGGAATAAACTCAAAGAAAAGACCTTGATTTAACACTAATCTTAAGTTACCATCCGGGCGATCCTGATAAGCCAAGAAACCTTCTGATGCCATATAGGTTTCAATATAGATTACAGGTTTGCCAAACAATTTCTCTAAACCCTGCTTATAGGGTTCCAAAGAAACACCACCCCAGGCAAAAGCCGTAAGGTTAGGCCATAATTCATGAATATTTTTGAGATTATAGCGCTTGATAATTTTTTCAAGCAAGATGGTATGCCAGGCTGGTACACCTGCCAGAAAACCAATATCCCAGTTTTTGGCATTCTCAGTAATTTCTTCCAGTTTATTGCCCCAATTGCGCTCGGCGGCAATTCTCTGACCTGGTTTATAAAAATTCTGAAACCAGAATGGGAGAGTGCCGGTAGTAATACCACTTAAATCACCTTCATAATGAGAATCAACTTCATTAAGTGCAGTACTTCCACCAAGCATGAGATACCCGGTTTCATAAATATTTGCAGGTAGTTTATTATAATGGCCTAGTGATATAATCTGATTAATACTGGTTCTTTGGATGGCCTTAATCATATCCTTAGTAACCGGAATAGCTTTCGAAGCCGCATCTGAAGTACCCGAACTTAAGGCAAAGTATTTTATTCTACCAGGCCAACAGACATTCTTTTCTCCATTACGGGCCTTATACCACCATTCATCGTAAATTTTATTATAATCGTATATCGGAACTAATTCTTTAAATTTTGCATAAAAATCAGTTCCTTTTTCAAAAATTGCAGTACTTAATATTTCGTCAAAATGATATTTTTCACCAAACTGCGTATAGCGTGCCTTTGCAATTAGTTTTGTGAAGGCCTTTTTTTGCCATTTCAGCGGTTTAACTTTTCTTATTTTTTGTATGGTACTCGTAAACTTTATGCTTCCCTTTAATAAACTTCCTAAAACTGCCATATACTAATAAATATTAAATAGGTGAAGTGCAAATCATCTTAATTCTACAAAGACTATCAGCTAAAATTGCTAAATCTAATAGACAAATCCTACTTTTTTAAGGTTTATAGTTTCCATTTCTTTAATGTTTTAATCTCTGGATACGCAGTTCTGTCTATCTGAACAGGAACAATAGCGACATAATTATTATCCATTGCCCAAATATCGGTGTCTTCACTTTCCGGTTCGCGATTCACAAAATCTCCTCCCATCCAAAAATAAGGTCTACCATATAAATCGGTTCTGGCATCAAATTCTTCTCTCCAGTAACCATTCGTCTGGCGACAAATTTTTATACCCTTGATGGGCTCATCAGATTTAGCTGGGAAATTTACATTCAATGCGGTATGAGAAGGAATGCCGTTTTTCAATGACTTTTCAACGATTTTTTTCAAAGAACGTTTCACATGTCTGAAATCAGCATCATATTTAAAATCATTTAGTGAAAATCCTATCGCTGGAATCCCTTCAATGGCAGCTTCAACCGCCGCCGACATGGTTCCTGAATAAAGTACTGATACTGAGGCATTCATACCATGATTTATACCACTTACAACTAAATCAATTTTTCTGCCTCTTAAAAAATGGTGTTTTGCCAGCTTAACACAGTCTGCAGGAGTGCCTGAACATTCGTAAGCTTCAATATCTTTAAAAATCTTAGATTTTTTTATGTGGATGGTGCTATCTACCGTAATCGCATGACCCATACCTGAATTCGGACTGTCAGGAGCAACAACAAAAACATCGCCCAATTTACTTACTACATCAATTAAAACAGAAATACCTTTTGAGGTTATGCCATCATCGTTGGTTACTAAAATAAGTGGTCTCATATAAATTTTTTAATGAATATCGTACTCATGGCCCTATAAAATGAGGTTATAGGTAAGATTGGAATTTTTATGCAAATTAACAAAATGTTATGTTAGCAGAGTTTATATTTGCAAAGAAAATTCTCTAACATATGAAACTGACGTATCGATACGCTACAGCCAAAGACATTGCTATTATTCGAGAAATTGCTGAAAAAACATGGTTTGCTACTTATGAGCCTATTTTAGGCAAGCAACAACCTCAATATATGTTCGATTTAATTTATAGTGAAGAAGGATTAGAAGAACAGATGAACGCAGGGCAATTGTTTGTCATCCAATATGCTTCAGATGAAAATCAAATCGATGTACCCAGAGCGTTTGCATCATATTCAATGAAAGATGATGATGAGAAAATCTATAAATTGAATAAATTATATCTAAATCCTGATTTTCAAGGAGGGGGATTAGGTAAAAAGTTATTAATTGAAGTTGAAAAGCAAATAAAAGAATCTGGAGGTAATTGGCTTGACTTGAATGTGAACCGTTACAACAAAGCCAAGCTTTTTTATGAAAGAATGGGTTTTGAAATCATTGCTGAAGAAGATATACCTATAGGAGAATATTTTATGAACGATTATGTAATGCGCAAGAAATTATAAGCGCTTACCTTCTTCACTGGCTTTTATTAATTTTTCTAACCTTGATAATCGGGTGGCTTCCTGCTTTGCTGTAACAATCCAGCCTGTCATTAATTTGCGATAATAGGGTGGTTGTTTTTGAAAGAAATCCCATGCCTGGATATTAGTCTTGAAAGTTGCTTGGATTATAGGAGAAAATTCTGCCTCCTCTTTTTCATAGGTATATATATTAGACTTATGGTCTTTTCGCTTTTCGTATGCTAACAGGCCTGCTTTTTGCACCAAACCCTTTGGGATCATTTCTTCCATTTTGTTGATATTCACTGTACTCCAGATACTGGTGGGTCTTCTAGGTGTGAACCGAATACAATAGCTTTCATGGTCTACTGACCTTCTTATACCATCAATCCATCCAAAACACAAGGCTTCATCAACCGACTGAGACCAGGTAATACTTGGTTTGCCGGAATCAACCCTATAAAAACCGACTATGAGTTCTTTTTCTTTTTCATGATTTTCTGCTAACCATTTACGAAAATCTGATTGATGAGGAAAGAAGGTCGGCTTCATAAGTAAAATTATTTTCAGTTGCTGAAATACAAAAATACCTTAAATCAATTTAAATTCTAAACTGATTTAAGGTAAAACAATCAATGATTTTGAGATTATAGGCCCAGATCTTCAACTATGTGCAAAGTTTTAGTATTTTTTCTGGTTCTGAATGCGATCTCTGGCTTATAGCCTTCGGTTGTTTTGGCGTAATAACCGGTTCCATCGTAGAAACGTTTTCTTGGATTTTCCTTACAAACAACTGAGCAAGCACCTTCTAATTCATGTCCACATTTTTCACAAATAGGCACATGCTCATTACAATCCGGATTGGCACAGTTTACCATTCTATCACTGATGGTTCCACATACATGGCATTTCGAAATCACTTCCGGGTTTATTTTATTCACTTCTGTTGTCAGACGATTATCAAAAACATAACATTTTCCATCAAAATCTTCGCCGCCCTCTTCCAAGCCATATTTGATAATTCCACCATGTAACTGATAAACATCTGTAAATCCCTGTGAAAGTAAATAAGCACTGGCTTTCTCGCATTTAATACCTCCAGTGCAGTAAGTAATAACTTTTTTATCTTTCAGATGCTCAATTTCTTGCATATGGTCTGGCAACTCGCGAAGATTTTCCATATCAAAGGTAATTGCTCCTTTGAATTTTCCTACTGAATGCTCATAATTTGAACGCATGTCAACCAATACTACATTCGGATCATTCTTGATAATCTCTTTAAATTCGCTAGGTTCCAAATGCTTCCCAGTTCTTTCCAAAGGATTAACAGGCAATTCTGAATGAACAATCTCTTTTTTGATCCTCACATACAATTTGGTAAAAGCATGTGTTGGATGGTTCTCAACTTTAAAATCTACTTTAGCAAAGCGAGGGTCAGATTTAACCCAGGCCATATATTTGTCACAATCCTCAACTAAGCCTGAAACTGTACCATTGAGCCCTTCCGGAGCAACAATTATACGGCCTAGCAGATTGTTATCAATACAATATTGATGGTGAACGTCACGATACTCAACTACATTGTCGATTGGAGAGTATATATAATAGAGTAATACTGAGTATTTGCCCTTTTCGTCGATTGGCGATTGATTTGGTGTGTTGTTTTCTGTTGTTATTTCTTCTGTTCTCATAATAAAATTCAATATTTCAAGGCGCAGACTTGATTTGAATACTGCAAAATTACAAAAGTTATTTTGATGTTCTATGATTTTAGTCATTTTAGCATTTATTTTGGAAAAAATATCTACAAAATAAAAATTTCATTAAATGCACATTGCGATTACCGGGAATATAGGGGCAGGAAAAACTACATTAGCATCAAAATTAGCAGAACATTATGGATGGGAGGTATTGTACGAAGCCGTTGAGGGTAATCCCTACCTACCACCGTTCTACGAAGATATGGAAAAATGGGCCTTTCATCTCCAGATTTATTTCCTCAATAGCCGCTTTGAACAGGTTTTGAAAATTAAAAAACTGGCAGAAGATAAAACCATTATTCAAGACCGCTCTATTTATGAAGATGCTTATATTTTTGCACGCAATTTATATGAATCCGGTAAATTTAATGAAACAGATTATCAGACTTACAGAAGTATGTTTAATACCATTACTCAGGCCATTACTCACCCTGATCTGATGATTTACCTGAGAGCAGATTTACCTAAACTGCAGCGACAGATAAACAAACGTAACCGTGATTTTGAAAGAAATATAGATCCAGACTACCTACTCAAACTGAATGCATTGTATGAAGACTTTGTACATCTTTATACTCATGGAAAACTCCTGATTATTGATGTCAACAACTTAGATTATGCAGAAAATGAAAAGGATTTTGAACGTATACTTGAATTAATAGACAAAAATATTAATGTAGGCACACAGCTGGAAATTAATCCCTTCTAATAGATAATAGTCTGATAGGTAGATTAATCAGGGTATTCAGACAGTCTTAAATTCGCGCTTTTTCCTGATTTTTGTTTTCCAGTAAGTCTTGATTTTATCGAAATAAACATCGTAGATGTCGCTGTCAAATAGACGTGCATCGTTCGTAGCTTTATATAGGAAATAAATACCAAAGGCCAATAATATAGTATTTGGCATCCAAACACCTGCAAGTACGTACCATAAACCCTCTTTGGCATATTTATCGCCCAATTGCATTAAAACATACATTAAAATAAAAAATGTAATTGAGATTAAAACCGGCATACCAAAGCCCCCTTTTTTTATAATTGAACCTAAAGAAGAGCCTATTAAAAACATTACAAAGCAGGAAAACGCCATTGTAAATTTATGCCAGAGTTCTACATCGGCTCGATTGGCATCTTTTAATTTACTTTTTTCAATATCGACATTCGTTTTATAATGGTCTTGTACACTTTTGGCTTGAGTAAAGGCTGTCTCAAACGATTCCATCATTTTTGATTCCTCATGTAAGGGTTTCATTCTTTCATCAACCCACTTACCTGGTAAAATAACTCTTTTGCTTAAGGTATCTTTAATAATTCGCTTCAAATGATGAGTATAGAATTGATCCATCGAGCCAAGTTGCACTTTTTTTGCTATTGCAATTTCCTTACGAATGGAATCTACTTGTTTAGAAAGTGCAGGAACATCTTTCATATATTCATGATACTTGAATTGAGATTCATCAGTCCTTTTCATCCCGAAAGATTCCAGCGCAAATACCAGCCTGTTTTTTTTGAAAGAGTTTTTTACAAATTGTGTATCATTATAATTTCCCCCTGAAGTGTTTTTATAATCCACATAATTAACTCCATTATATAGTTCAAACACTAAATAACTATTATCTAACATTGTATACATCTTACCAGAGTCAGCTATCGTCACATTGATATTCCCCTCGTTAGTACTATGATTATAAATAGTCACTCCTTTTAATGTTTTCCCATCAGGGTATTTTTTTAATACTTTTATTTTATACCCTGGCAACTCTCCATAAAAAATTCCTTCCTTAATATTGAGTGTAACTTTAGTAGTTTTAACGTCATAGAGCAAACTGTAACCCTTCAAATTGGCCCAGGGACTAACCTTATTATTAAACCAGAATGAGAAAATACTCACCCCAAAAGCAAAAATTAAGGTTGGTAAAAGTACTCTTGAAATCGGAATTCCTGATGCCTTAATGGCTGTAAGCTCTGAATGTTCGCCCAGATTCCCAAAACACATTAATGAAGCGAGAAGAGTAGCCAGAGGAAGAGAGATAGGTACTGTTATTAATGAAAAATAAACAAAAAGCTTCGCAAAAACATCATATCCTAAATCTTTACCTACAAAATCGTTGAAGTAAAGCATTAGGAAACGCATTAAAAAAATAAAAACTACCACACAGGTAGTTAATATAAAAGGTCCTATAAAAGACTTTATTACTAAGAAATCAATTTTCTTCATTAAACACATAAATCATTGCCCGCACAAAATTCTTAAATGAATTTTGTTTGCGCAAGTCTGTTAAGCATATTTAACAAATTATCCACCTACTATTTCCCGAAGTTTATCTACCATTCCGTCCCATAAATCTTCTAATTCAGAGGCATCAGTATTGTCAGAATTATCTATTATCTTAAAGAAAGTAGCGTTTGTTAATTCACTTTGTTCTAATTTAAATTCGACGTAATTTCCACGTTGGTCTTCATTCAGAAAATCAAACTTAGTGGCTTTGTTCATTCTCTGAGAGGTAAGACGTGCAGGATGACTTTCATTATCCCATATAAAGTCAAAATTTCCGTCATTCACATATTTGACTTTTGATGCAAACCATTGTTGCAATCCTGAAGGAGTGCTGATGTATTGATATAAGACTTTAGGTGATGCCTTAAACTCGTACTCCCGTGTAAACTTAAATTTTCCCATATCAAAAAGTCGTTAATCATTCATACCCGATTCTATTTAGTATGAATGAATGATTATTTCAAGAATTTATATGAATTTTTCTTAAAATTCATGTTGGTGAATTTTATTTTTTGCAATGTATGAAAACTTTCCCTAATTTTGCAACATAATTTAAAAACGAGGGCAAACAGCACTTAATTTTTAGGTTCTTTTATATTTTGGCGGGGTAGCTCAGATGGTTAGAGCGTAGGATTCATAACCCTAAGGTCGGCAGTTCGATCCTGCTCCCCGCTACATTGATAATCAAGCAGTTACATATCAAAAATGTAACTGCTTTTTGTTTGTGTAATACCCTGCAAATGAAATTAAGTAAGGACTAGCCCAATATATCTCTATTATTTAATCGCCTTATTCCAATACTTCGTAAGTTAAGCGATATTTTAGATTTAATGCTACCAGAACAGTATTATTTTTCATTTTAATTATTTCTGCAAAAATATATCCGAGTACCAAAATCTATATTTTAGCAATTAAAGGTACCTTAAAGAGCGAATAAAGGAATTTTTTCTATATTTTATATAAGAAAACCAATAAAATTGAAAAATATTAATCTACTTATTTGGTAGATTAAATATAATAATAGTAGCTTTGTTATAATCTTAGGTTATGGAGACTGAAAATATTTATTGAAGCAAGATTTAACTGATGAGGTCATCACTTATAAAATCAAATAAAAAGAATCTGACGATTAAAGATTAAGATAAATCGAAGCTATTGAATTGAAATTGAGTGTTCGTTTAGGAAACTCGGTTAACACACAACGTTTATAAAAAGCCTAAAAATGCCACTCTTGCGGGAACAAGAGTGGCTGGTCAAATAAAAGGCTCATTTGCGGAATGATTCAGGAGATTGCCAGGCAATCGTCCCGGTACCTTATTGTTTAATTTAACCATTACAAAGTAAATGAAAAAAAATGTACTTGTACAGTTTTTATTGGCTATTCTGCTGATTCCATCGATAATAATAGCCCAGAATACCGATGCCACCATTAATTCTACACTTTCCGGGCGGGTTATTGACGAGAAAACTAACGAACCACTTATTGGTGCTACCGTTCAGATTAAAGGCACAACGCACGGTGTTATTACTGATGCTGAAGGTAAGTTTCAATTCAGAACCGGACAGAAAATTCCTTATATACTTATAGTTAATTATATAGGATATGAGTTAAAAGAAGTTTTGGCCAATACAAACACCATTACTATCACACTTCAAACCAATGCCAAACAATTGAGCGAGGTAGTGGTGGTTGGATACGGTACTCAGGAACGTAAAAACCTTATTGGCTCCATAACAAAAGTTGACCCTACAGAAGTAAACGCCATTCCGGTTGGAAGCATTGATGCCCAACTACAGGGTAAAGTTTCAGGCGTTCAGATTTCTTCGCCAACGGGTGTACCCGGTGAAACGGTTAATGTAAGAGTGCGTGGTGCTACGTCAATTAATGCGGATAATGATCCTTTATATGTAATTGACGGGGTTTTTGTGAATAGTAATAGCTTGCAAACGATTAGCACCGGTGGTAAATCAACCTCACCAATTGCTGACCTGAATCCTGTTGATATTGAGAGTATTGAGGTATTAAAAGATGCCGAAGCAACAGCTTTATATGGTTCAAGAGGGGCAAATGGTGTGATTTTAATCACTACCAAAAGGGGAAACTTTGAGCAAGCGCCGAAAGTAAACTTTAATGTAAGCTATGGACAAGCCAAAGCCATAAAACTTTGGGAGTTGACCACAGGCCCGGAACATGCGCAATTAGTAAATGAATGGTGGATTAATACAGGAAAAGATACGCCTTCATTGAACAGAACAACTGCCAACCGTCCGTTCAGACCAGTTTCAGAAGGTGGGAGAGGATTACCGGAAGAACAACAGACATATGATAGATTAGGTGAAGCATTCCGTACTGCTACATTGCAAAGCTATGATATCTCACTGGTCGGAGGTACTAAAACAACCAGGTATTATATTGGTGGAGGATACAACTCTCAGGAAGCAATTTTAAGACCTATTACATTTAATAGAGCGAGTTTTAAAGTAAACCTTGACCAGAAAATAAATGATAGAATCCAGATTGGTGTAAGTAATTCGTTCAGTCGCACCTATCGTAATCAGGCACGTGCAGGAGATGGTCCACAAGGCGGTTTGTTACAAGCAGCATTACATACACCAACTTATCTTTCTCCTACTGAAAACGGTGTTTTCGTGGGCCGTGCAGGTTTTGATAACCTAACATTACTCCTTCAGAATTACGATGTCCACTCAACCAGCTTGCGCTATGTTGGTAACTTATATGCCGAAGCAGAACTATTGCCTAACCTGAAACTTCGTTCAAGTTGGGGAGTTGATTATAATAATTATAATGAATCTGAATACTGGAATACATTTCTATTGCTAGGTGCTCAGGGTGGGCTTGCCACTTCATCCATCAGCCAGTTTACTTCCTTATTAAATGAGCAAACACTTACTTATCGCCAAAAAATCGGCAAAAAACACTCATTTGGCTTAATAGTAGGGAATACCCTGCAAAGCGATGTTTTAACCAGAACTTATGCCGAAGGCCGCGGATTTGCCAATAATTCATTCAAAATTATTTCTTCGGCTGCTACGACCATCAGTAGCCAGAACTGGAGCAAAAGTACTTTGGCCTCTTTCTTCGCCAAAGCAGATTATGGCTTTAATGGAAAATACCTTGTCAATTTTAGCGTGAGAGCCGATGGTTCTTCAAGGTTTGGTAATGCCCGTAAATGGGGGTACTTCCCGGCCTTTGGTGCTGCATGGAGAATCAAACAGGAAAATTTCCTGAAAGATGTAGCGTTTTTGAGTGATTTAAAATTACGCACCAGCTACGGAATTGTTGGAAATCAGAATGGTATCGGAAACTTTGCTGCTCAAGGACTCTGGACTGGCGGTGCACCGTACCAAGGTAATCCGGGTATTGCACCACAGCAGTTGGCTAACCCGGATTTGAAATGGGAGCGTACTAACCAGTTTAATGTAGGCTTAGATGCCTCATTCCTAAATGGTAGAATTGGATTCGAAATAAACTATTATAACAAGTATACACGTGATGGGCTGCTGCAATTGGCATTGCCAAGCACGACAGGGTTTGCCAACTACTGGAGCAACGCAGCTGAAATCAGCAATAAGGGTTTTGAGCTGAATATCAATACTATAAACTACGAAAGAGGTGATTTCAGATGGACAAGTAACCTGAATCTAGCACAAAACGTCAATAAAATTGAAAAACTGGATAACCCGCTTCGTTATGGCAGTCGTGAGTTGATTCTTCAGCAGCAAGGTACGCCATTGTATTCTTTCTGGGTATATAAACAATTATATGTGAATCCTGAGAACGGAAATGTGGTGTATGAAGATGTAAACAAAGATGGACAAATTACCGTAGCGGACCGTCAGATTTTAGGCAGTATCTGGCCTAAGTTCTTCGGTGGATTCACTAATAATTTAAGCTATAAAGGCTTCGAACTATCAGCATTCCTTGCCTTCCAATACGGAAATAAAGTTTACAATCACAATAAGTTTTTTGGCGAAGGCGGTGGTGCTAGAGACGCTGCCCGTATAATTTTTGCCAGCAACAACGCCAGATGGCAGAAACAGGGTGATATTACCGATGTGCCAAGACCAGACGGAGTAAATGTAAATAACTACCGCGATGGTGGAAGCCGCTGGTTGGAAGATGGCTCATTTTTACGCCTTCGCAGCTTGAACTTAGCTTATAACTTCCCGAAATCGCTTGCCGCTAAGTTAAAGGCAGATAATTTGAAAATATACATAAACGGTACTAACCTGTTTTTATTAACTAAATATACTGGCCTTGACCCTGAATCAAGCTCGAGCAGTGACCAGAATGCACAAGGTATTGATTTAGGAACTCCTCCTCAGCCCCGTAGCTTTCAGGCAGGTTTAAGCCTTACTTTCTAAGTAATCATCAAAAACGAAATTAAGAAAAATGAGATCATTCAAATATATATTATCTGTTGGATTATTAGCCCTATCAGCTTCCTGCAGTAATTTTTTAGATGTAAAGCCTTTAGAGTCTATTTCTGACGCCCAAACTATTTTTGATAAAAGCTCAGCTGAAACAGCGTTAAGAGGTGTTTATTCAGCGTTGAGTAACGGGGGATATTACGGAACGACCTTTCAATCAATCGGCTATTTATCAGGTGATAATATCCAGTGGACAGGGTCACAATCGCAAGTGCAGGAATTTATCAATAAAAAAATAAATCCTGAAAACTCAACTATCTCAGGTGCATGGACGGCCATCTATCGTACCATTAACAGAGCCAATAATGTTATTGACAAAGTACCAATTGTGAAGGATCCGCTTCTGACAGAAGCCTTGAAGAATCAGATAGTTGGAGAAGCCTATTTTATCAGAGCTCTATCGTATTTTGATTTAGCCCGTACCTGGGGAGGTGTGCCTTTGATTACCAAACCGACGGCCAACCCGACTGAAAACAGTGGTGTCAAGAGAAGCACTCAGGCAGAAACCTATGCGCTTGTTTTAAAAGACCTGGAAACCGCAGAGTCATTGCTACCATCAACAACAGATCGTTATCGTGCAACGCGTAAAACTGTGTGGGCTTTACGTTCGCGTTTGCATTTGTATCTGAAAGAATGGGCGAAGGCTGATGAATACGCCTCAAAACTAATCAGCGATACTAATTATAAACTTCTGAAACCTTATAGTTCATTTTTTGCCAATGATGCCAGAGGCACACAGGAATCTGTCTTTGAGATTTTTTACAGTGCTAACGAACAGAATTCTCATCGTGGGCAATGGCAGCCTCAAACGAATGGAGGTACTCGCCAATGGGCACCAAACGATGCACTAGTGGCACTTTTAAACGACCCAAAAGTGGGGGGTGGGCGCAGTGCATTGGTTGCAAAAGATAACCAGAATCGTTGGTATGGGAATTTGTACTACCGTACACCTGCTACTGATCCCAGCTATGTTTTCCGAATCGCTGAATTATACCTGATTCGTGCAGAAGCCAGAGCTAATCTGGATAAAATAACAGATGGTTTGGCGGATTTGAATGCCATACGCGACCGCGCAAGCATAGATCTAAGCACGGCTTCAACCAAAGAAGAACTTTTACTAGATATTGAAAACGAAAGAAGATTGGAATTTGCATTGGAGCCACATCGCTGGTTCGATATAGTCCGTACAGGTCGTGCAACACCCGTTTTCAATATAACAGACCAGAACAGGCTTTTATTGCCTATTCCGGTTGGAGAGATTCAGATAGATAAAGCTTTGACCCAAAACCCAGGGTATTAAGATTTATAATAATGAAATCTGCAAGAAGGTAATCTTGCAGATTTCATTAAATCCTAAGATGACTATTCTTACCTAAAATTTTATACTATGTCTAAAATTCTTGAACTTAACTCTCAAAGTCACTGGAGTAATTCTGAAAAAACAGCCTTTAAGTTTTTCGGAATTTATTTCTTTTTACATGTGCTACCAATAGATTTACGGTTCTTCAAGCACCTGTTCTCAACTAACTGGCTTCATGTACAATACCGTGATATTTTCTATTTATCAAGGTATTCACCAACATTTACAGGCTATGATAGCTTTATTAATTGGTTAATTATTATCATTATTGCCGCTATCGGCACATTTCTTTGGGATAAAATTTATACCAAAGAAATAAATTACGATAAACTTTATTACTGGCTGAGAGTACTGGTACGTTATCGATTAGCCATAGGTATTATTGCTTATGGTTTTTTAAAATTCTTCCCAATTCAGGCACCATTTCCATCTATCAGTAATCTGAATACCAATTATGGTGATTTCAATGCCTGGAAATTATTTTCGCTTGGATTGGGAGTTGTACCCAATTATCAGTCTTTTCTAGGTTTGGTTGAGATTATCAGCGGTTTATTGCTTTTGAATCGCAAAACCACAACTATTGCTACCTTGATTATATTACCATTTGCAGGCAATGTTGCTATTTCAAATATAGCTTATGAGGGCGGCGAATATGTGTATGCTTTCTATCTGGTTAGCTTGGCACTTTACCTTTTCGCTTTTGACGCTATTCGCTTGTTCAACCTACTATCACTTGATAAACCAACGGCTCCAAATCGTTTCCAACCGGTTTTTAGTGGTAATTGGAAGCGCTATCGTATTGGACTAAAAACGATTTTCATTTTGTTTTTTGTAGTTTTTTATGGCCTCAGGACATATGCTGGCTATAAAAACAAAGGCTATCATTTCCCCAAAACTAAAGGAATTGAAAATATCAGCGGATTATATAATGTAAGCGAATTCAGATGGAATAACCAGGTGATTCCGTACTCAAAAACAGATTCAACCCGCTGGCAAAATATTGTATTTGAAAAATGGAATACGATAAGCATTAAATCGAATAAGCATGTTATTATTGAGAATTTACCAACCGAAGAGCTTTATAACGATGATGCCAGCCGCATCTATGAACTGGCAGGTACACAAGGACGTCATTACTATAGCTATGATTTTGATTCTACCAGATCAACACTTTCTCTGCAAAACCGAAACAAAAATCATCCTTTTGATAAATTCTCTTTATCGTTCAAAAAGCTGAATGATTCAACTATTGTATTGTCGGGAATAAGTACAGGAAAAGATTCAGTCTATGCGGTTTTGAACAAAATCAATAAAAAATACCTGACAATCGAGGCAAAGAAAGCAGGTCGCAGAAATGCCTTAAAATTATAATTCTTACCATTTCAACTCAATACAATTATGTCTGATTCAAACTTAAAGATAGTTCAGGAAGATTTGGGAGTAGAATTACCTGAAGAAACTTTAGAAATTAAAAAAGCTGCTAAACCACAACCCTGGAAAAACTGGCAAAAAATAGCTTTTCGAATAGCTTTTGTATTTTTCATAGCTATGACATTACCTAATAGCCTTGATTGGTACAAAGAGATTTTTACTTTCGACTGGCTTCATTTACACTATCGTGATTTATATGATATTGCCCGTTTCGGATCAGGGCTTAATTTTTTTGGTAGCCGGATTTTTGGCTCACCTCTTAATGGCTATGCCGTTTGGATTATTACGCTGATTTTTGCCATTGCCGTAGGCATAATCTGGACAGCTATTGCAAAAATCAGACAAAAAGAAAGTGCAGAATATACCAAACTATATTATTGGCTGAATGTCATTGTTCGTTACCGCGCAGGTATTGGCATCATTGGTTTTGGCTTCACAAAACTAACACCGACACAATTACCTTATCCTTCATGGGGTGTGCTCAATACCGATTTTGGTGATTTGACATTGCAGAAAATATACTGGTTATCTATAGGTATTGTGCCATGGTACGAAGTCTTTACAGGTATTGTTGAGGTAGCCGCCGGAGCATTATTATTTTTCAGAGCTACAACCTTCTGGGGTGCAGTTCTGCTTTTCGGTGCATTAGCTGATATTGTTTATGTTAATTTTGCATACGATGGTGGTGTACATGTATACAGCTCATATTTCGTATTATTCTCGGCCTTTTTGCTGATTGCTTATATTCCGAGAATCTACAATCTGTTGATTCTTGAAAAATATACGGTACCATTTGTATACTATCCGGTATTCTCAAATGCATGGCAGAGAATTACTCGTATTACCTTAAAAACTGCCACTATTGTCTTATTCCTACCTGTATTTCTTTATCTGGCAATTGTAAACTTTTTGTATGACCCTTACAAACAACCAGCTTTGAAGGGTATAAAAGAATTAAGGGGAAATTATAACGTAACAGAATTTAAAATCAATAATCAGGCAATACCTTACTCACCATTAGATACTACCAGATGGCAGCAGGCAACTTTTGAAAAATGGACAACCCTGACATTCAAAACCAATAAACCGGTTGAGTTAGACTTATCAAATGGGGGCGGAGCTCCTATGAGAGACATTAACCGGACTTTTGAGTTAACGGGAGTAGCAGGTGGTCAGCGGGTATTTTATTATGAAGCCGATACTGTAAACCATGTATTGTATTTGCAGGATAAAAACCGTGGTAACCGTCAGGAAGGTCGTGAGTTTTTAGGTAATAGAACAGATTTTGGTGGAGATGGTAAAACCAATGCTCAAGCCAGGAAAAAAGGAGAAAAATCGAAAACTGATAATTGGATCCCAAAAGAAGCGAAGGCAAGTATAGGCTCAGAAGACAAGAAAATTGAGCCTATTGCCTATTCTGCACGTCGTACTAAAGGAATTGCGGCAGAAAGCCGCCCAGGTAAACGTAATCGAATGGTATTGAAGTATAATGTGCTGAATGGTGGAGAAAGAGTTATTCTATCAGGTATCAACGAAAATAAAGACTCTATTCATGTGGTTTTAGATCGTTATGATAAGAAATATGCATTATCAAGAAGCACACTTGAAGCTGGGAAATATGATTAATACTTATAGATTTATTAGTAATGTCATCATTTTGAGTTTTAAATTCTATTTATAAATCGTGATTTATAATCAAAAAACAAGTATAAAATTATCATTGCTACTTTTCGGTGGAATCTCCTTTCAGGCTTGCTATCAAGCTATGAGTCAGGAAAATTCCACCGAAAAGTATGCAATTGTTTCAAAAAAGAGAGAGATTTCAAATGATACCTTACCCAGTTCATTTGGTTTCGGAAGAAAGGCAACTCAGGTTGAAATTGACCGTCTGGATATTGATGTGCGACCAGATGGTAAGGGGCTACCGGCAGGATCGGGTTTAGCAGCAAAAGGTAAATTAATTTTTGATGCTAAATGCTTTGCCTGTCATGGAGTAGGTGGTATTGGTGGACCAAATGGTTCGTTGGTAACAAACAAAGCGCCAGTAGCTGCTGCGCGGAAAGAAAAAACAATTGGAAATTATTGGCCTTATGCTACTACTGTTTTCGATTATATCCGTCGGGCAATGCCATTTAATGAGCCAGGTTCACTCACAAATGAAGAAGTCTATCATCTGACAGCCTATCTGCTAAGAGCCAATGAAATTATTGATGAAAATACAGTTATCAATGCTAAGACCTTACCTAAAATTGAGATGCCTGCCAGAGATTTATTTATCCCTGACGACCGCAAAGGAGGGCCTGAAATCAGATGAAAATGGAAAGATTAGTTGAAATAGCTCAGAAATTTCCGAAGAAACTATCCAGAAGAAAGTTGCTGGGCGGGGCAGCTACTGCCGCAGTTGCTATTATTCAAACGGCAAAGGGTCAGACCATCCAGAAAGGGCTTTCTGAAAATCTTATTGGAGATGACCCAACCAAGAAATTCGGTAAGCCTGCGGGAGAAGTTGGAAGCCGATCACCGTTTGTGAAATCTGTTAAAAAGCCATCTGATATATCATCACGGTCACCGTTACAGGATTTTTATGGTATTATTACCCCATCTGACTTGCATTTTGAACGTCATCATGCAGGTGTTCCGGCAATTGATCCTTCTAAGCATGAATTACTTATTCATGGTTTAGTCGAAAAACCACTTATTTTCACTGTAACAGATTTAAAGCGTTTCCCTTCGGTTTCGCGAATAGCCTTTTTAGAGTGTTCTGGTAATTTCAGAGGTGGTAAAGAAAATCTTACACCTCAGGAAATCTGCGGCTTAACCAGTCAGAGCGAGTGGACTGGCGTAAAGCTTTCAACGCTTTTTAATGAAGTAGGTGTAAAACCAAACGCAACATGGTTTCTGGCAGAAGGAGGCGATGCTGCTGTTCTGACGCGAAGTATTCCGGTAAAAAAAGGATGGGATGATGCCATTATTGCCTATGCACAAAATGGGGAACCGTTAAGACCAGAGCAGGGTTTCCCAGTAAGATTATTCCTACCGGGTTGGGAGGGTAATACTGGTGTAAAGTGGCTTCGAAGATTAGAACTATCAGATGCACCCTATTATACTCGTGAGGAAACATCGAAATACACCGAGCCAATCAAAGATGGTAAATACCGGATTTTCAGTTTTGATATTGATGCACGTTCAATTATTACTTTTCCCTCATACCCACAAAAAGTTGAAAAAGGCTGGATAGAAATCCGTGGCTTAGCATGGTCTGGCAGAGGAAAAGTTGTGAGGGTAGAAGTAAGCACAGATGCAGGTAAAAACTGGAAGATAGCTCAACTTAATGAACCGGTTCTGGATAAAGCCCATATCCAATTCAGGCATTTATGGCAATGGAAAGGGGAGGAAACTGAGATTTTAAGCCGGGTAACAGACGAAACAGGCTATACTCAACCAACTTTAAAGCAACTATTTGAAGCAAGGGGCAGCGAAGGTGGCTACCATATGAATCCAATTACTGCCTGGCAGGTAAAAAAAGACGGAGGAGTATTATTTAAGCCTGAAACTTTCAGATAGAGTTTCAAAACAATTATTTGGAATTTACAACAAGTAATCAGACTTTAGGATAATCAAATTCTATCTGTAAGTTTAAAGAAAGTACCTAAGCATTAATGAAAATAGATTTTATTGTAAACGATAAGCCTATCTCTGTTGACGTAGACCCCGATATGCCACTTTTGTGGGTAGTTAGAGATGAATTAGGGCTAAAGGCAACTAAGTACGGCTGTGGAAAAGCATTGTGCGGCGCATGTACCTTACATCTTGATGGGGACGCTATTCGTTCATGTTCGTTTCCGGTACAGTATGTTGCCAATAAAAAAGTAAGAACTTTAGAAGGGCTATGTCTCAATAAAGAAACACTGCACCCTATTCAGCAAACCTGGATTGATGAAAATGTACCTCAGTGTGGCTATTGCCAGCCGGGTTTTATGATGGCTGCTGCTAAATTTATTGAAACCAACGATAATCCGACTGAGGAAGAAATAAAATCGGGTATTACAAATATCTGCCGTTGTGGTACACAACCCCGTATCATAAAAGCTATTAAAAGAGCTGTGGCTATTAAGCAATCTACTCAACCTAAAGATAAGCTATGACTACTGCCAATACTAAAAAGCTTTCGAGACGTAAATTCTTTCAGAGAGGGGCTATCGTATTAGGTGGGGTGATAGTGGCTACTTATCTGGGACGTGGTGTTATAAGAAGATTTGCGGCACAACTGGCAGAAGATATGGATGCTCCCGCATTGATTGCCAATAATGAATCATTAATATGGTTTGAAATACTGCCTGATAATACAGTTCTCATCAAATCGCCTAAAATTGAAATGGGACAGGGGATTTTTACCGGTTTTGCCATGCTGGCTGCAGAAGAACTGGATGTTTCATTAAATCAGATTAAAGTGATTCATGCCAATACTGCCGATGGGCCAGTTGATAGAATCAGTACTGGTGGGAGTAGTTCTACCTCTTCGTTATATAAGTCAATCAGAGAAATGGCCGCATATATAAGAGAAATGCTCAAAGAAACTGCGGCTAAAAAATGGAGTGTTTCTGTATTTAAAGTTAATACGCAAGATGGGATATTGTCTTCCGAAGCGCATAAAATTACTTATGCAGATTTAGCGAAATCTACCATAGAATGGGAAGAGCCTGCGACACCTGAGCTAAGACCTGCCAGTCAATTCAAATTTGTAGGCAAAGAAGTAAAGCGTACAGATCTGAGACCAAAAGTTTTTGGCGAACCAATCTATGCCATAGATCAATCCTTGCCAGATATGGTTTATGCGACTTTACTCCAATCACCTTATATAGAAGCAATTATCAGGCATATGGAAATAAAGGAGGCTTTAAAACAGCTAGGTGTTATAAGGGTAATTCAGGAAGAGGACCTGGTAGCTGTAATTGCCAAAAACCGTTATGCTGCTGAAAAAGGACTTGAGAAAATACGAGTGGAATGGGATATTCCGGAAAAATGGCAACAGGCTGAAATTGAAAAATTAACGAAGGTTGGTGTAGGTAATGAGGTGAGTGTTCAAAAAGTTGGTTCTGCAAAGGGAATACTGAAAGAGAATAACGATGAGGTTTTTACCGAGCAATATCGCACGTCTATTGGAGCTCATGCACACATGGAGCCTAATGGTGCTATCGCCAATTATCACAATGGTAAGCTAAAAATTATTATAGGCACTCAAGCACCCGATTTATTGAGAAAGGCTGTTGCCTCAGCACTAGATTTATCTGTTGATGATGTAGAGATAGAACTGACCTTTGCAGGAGGAGCATTCGGTAGAAGAATGGATACAAAATTAGCCATCGGCGCAGCCAGAATTTCAAAGATTATTGGAAAACCTGTGCAGCTGTTTAATACCCGCGAGCAGGAGTTTCTTAATGGAGTTTATCGACCTCAGACACATCATGTATTAGCCGCTAAAATTTCTCAAACTGGTGCTGTTGAAGCCGTTACGCATGACCAGGCTACACCTGACCAAATATTTGCACAGATTCCAGCTGATTTGGGTCCTACTGTTTTTGGTGCAGACTTTATTTCTGCAGGTCATGGGGCAAGTATCATGTACAATGTAGAAAATAAAGCAGCTACTATGTGGCACAATAAATTACCGATAGAGGTGGGAATCTGGCGTGGCGTAGGAATGTTTGCCAATACGTTTGCTATTGAGAGTTTTTTCAATGAATTAGCTTATAAAACAAGTAATGACCCAATTGCATTTCGAATAGAATTGCTACAAGGAAAGGAGAAAATCAATCAGAGATGTGTTAAAGTACTAGAAACCCTGAGAGAAAAAAGCGAGTGGAACCAGACAAAAGCTGGTGGTATAGGTAGAGGAATGGCTATTTGCAATGATAGAAAAACAATCTCTGCTGTTGTGGCTGAAGTTAAGGTTATGGATAAGAAAATTCAGGTAGTAAAAATAACACAAGTAATAGATGCAGGTCTGGCGATTAATCCTGATGGTATTCGGATGCAGGTAGAGGGTGCTACCATGATGGGTATTACAGCGGCTTTATACGAGGAAATTATCATTGAGGATGCGCGTATAATCAATAGCAACTTTGATAAATATCCAATGGTGACTTTAGCTGATACACCTAAAATCAATGTCGTAATTGTGGAAGGGGAAGTGGTGCCACTGGGAGTAGGAGAGCCGCCTTTATCGCCTGTGGCTCCTGCTATTGCTGCAGCAGTTTTTGATTTAACTGGTCAGAGATTGAGAAGTTTACCAATGAAACTTTCCTGAGATGCCATAAGGCAAGTTTTCCTAGAAAGAAATATATTAAAATGGAAAAAAATCAACAAAATTTTTGGAAGTGTTGTGAGTATTAATTTACTTTATCTATCGATTAAGTAGATTAATAAAAAATCACATGCCAATTTCATTTTTAAGCATCGTAACAATTAGAGAAATTGTAAATAAAAAAGACGTTCACTGTTGTTGTCTTTAGCAAATTACTCTGTATCATATTTTACTTCTTACAATCATTATTATTTACCATTAAATTTTTGTAATATGAAATTTACAGAAAGCACAATCTATTATGAAATTCTTAGCCTACTTATATTTTTTAGTCTGGCAGAATTCTTTACCGGAGCCTTTAAGAGTGGTAAATGGACTAAGAACGAATGGCATATTACTGTAGCCGGATTAGCTCTCTCAAGTGTAATTACACGCCCGCTTAGCTTCTTGTTTACTACGTATGTACTTAGTTATTTTTTCTCTGATTATTATAACTATTTTTCGGATGTATCTTTTTGGGCTGGTCTCGCAATTACCTGTTTGCTTGAAGATTTTACTCAATACTGGTGGCATAGAGCAGCTCATACTTTTCCTTGGCTTTGGAAGGGGCATAGGGTACATCATAGTGCTCCTGAAATGAGTGTGCTGCTCTCAGGGCGTAATTCGTGGGTATATTTATTATTATTCCCTTCACGAATCGTATCTGCCACTTTAGTCTTTTTGGGCTTTGGAGAGGCTTTTATTGTGGGATATTTCCTGAAAATCCTGATTGGCATTGCTTCCTACTCTAGTATCCCATGGGATAAACCTCTTTATAAAATTAAATGGTTGAGCCCGATTATGTGGGTGATAGAGCGCATCATTTCAACTCCGGCAACGCATCATGCCCATCATGCTGCCAATGACCACGACGGTATTGGTGTCATCAACGGCAACTATGGGAATATGTTTTTTATATGGGATGTGCTTTTTGGAACTGGTAAGATAACCAGACAATTCCCTGAAAAAATAGGACTTGATGATTACCATGAAGAACCTTGGTATGTTCAACTGGGTTATCCGATATTCAAATCAACAAACGAAAAGAGTGAGATGTCTAAGTAGCAGATTTCTTTGGACCAGAAACAGCCGTTTGATTCAAATGGCTGTTATTCTTGTTTGCGTATATCTACTAGAGTTATCGATTTTGTAAAGTGAAAAACGTACAATTTACTATATGAACCCTAAAGTATCATTTTGTGAGAAACCAATAGTAATATCCAAATTTATAAAACTTCGAAATAATAATTTAAACCATCCAAAATATGAAGACCAGAAATATTATTTTAATAGCATTACTTAGTTTGTTCAACATGCCAGCATTTGCTCAAGCGCAAAAAGATGAAACTTTCACGGTTGAAGGCTACTATCGGGTAAAATGGGGTTATCAGGCTGAGTTCTTAGAATTATATAAGAAGAATCATTATCCTCTATTAAAAAAGCCATCGAAAAAGGTGATTTATTAAGTATTAAACTTGAAAAGCCTCTTCAACAAGGTATAGAAGAAGGTAGATGGGATTATAGAATTACATTGGTATTCAAAAATGTACAAGCCGCTTTCGACCCTAATCTGACCGAACCCTATAAAAAAACGCTCTATCCTGACCAGGCCAAATTCAAAAAAGAAGAAGCCCGGCGCTTTGAGATTCTGGATGCTCACTGGGATGTATCAGTTGGAACAGAGAGTTTAACCCCTAACCCCTAAAGGGGAATTGCTTACGCATAATTTATGTCTTCTATAGACGGCGGACATTTAGGTATTTTGAGGTTTTTTCGGAATAGAATAATTAAACAGATTTCACCGGGCGGCCGCCCGGTGAAATCTGTTTAATTAGCATTTCTCAATCTGGATGGTACTTTCTTATCCAATACAATCTTAGTGAGACCCACTATATTTTTCACCTGCTTTAATGGCTACCGTCAATTGATTTTCTTTCACAGGTAATGGACAGGTAGCATAAGGAGTCAAAGCACAAGGTGGGTTATAAGCTTTGTTAAAATCTAAATAGATGTTTCCTTCTGCATCCGGTGCTTCTGCATCCAGAAACCGGCCACTGCCGTAGGTTTCATGCTTACTGGTGGCATCGCTGAATACGAAGTGTAAATGTTCTTTGGTTCCGGTTGCGGCTAGGCTGTATTCTTTGCCATCAATAGTAAAGAGTAGTTTTCCGGGTGAATCCTGCTCATACGTTCTTCCGGTTATATCTGTGATGCTCAGTTTTTTCCCTTCTGTTGGCACAAATTTAGTCTTTAGTTTCCAGCTTTCGTTAATCGGGAAAGTCTCGATTCCTTTAAAGCCCAACAAAAATTCTCCTTCTAAATCCCGCAGCCGGATGGCATATTTATCACCTCTCTGAATGATAAACCAACGCAAGGTTTTATGTTTTAAAACAGTAGGCCTATTGCTGATATACGGAAAAAGTCTCGCTTCTGTTACCGGGTCATTTGCTTGTAAAACTGTAGCATTTGGAGCAGATTGAAACGTTACCTGGCCTTTGTCTAAAATTACTTTTCCGATAAATGGTTCCGCATGATTGGCAGGGAATACGATGGAGTTCTTTTTATCTCCTCCAATCGTATTTTCCCCTTCTTCAAGCCAGAATAACCCGGCAAGATTCAGCCAGCCTTCTTCACTTTTGAGACTTTCGATTCTTTTTTGATGCCAGGTTTTGATAGAAACTTCATAAGGCGTTTCTATTATGAACGAGAATGTTATAAATGATAGTAGCAAAGTCAGAGATTTTATGTAATTGTTCATAAGAATTAAATGTTTAATGTGAATAAATATGTATGATAATCAGACAGATTACAGTGGAAACAGGCTTTTATCGCCTTGTCTTAGTACTTCATTGAGTTTTTCCTGATACTCATGAAGTTTTTGATGGTCGTTTGTTTGCTTATAGACTTTGTACAATCCCCAGATACCATTGGCACTATTAGGATGTTTTTTCAGAAGTTCCTGATAAGTTTTTTCAGCTTTATCAAACCTGTCTTCTTTCAAATGCGCTTCGGCCAGACTAATCAACACTGGTCTGGCATAGGTAGGAGGTTCGCTATAACCTAAGTCTTCTTCTTTTTGTCTGGCTGATTCGAGTGTCTTAATAGCTTCTTCATACTTGCCTTCGGCACTTTGTATGACCCCTTGCAATTCAAGAGAAGCTACATTCAAATCATTAATGCGCTTGGTACTAATCTGGTCTTTTGATACGGATTGATTGCTATTTCTCCATAAATTTGCATCCAATGCTTCTGAATGTTGTCGGGCAAGTGCCGTATTGTTTTTCTTAATGGCAGCCACATACCGGAAGCAAAGTGAAAGAGGGCATTCTTATAAGCAATAGCTTTATTGGTGAATAAACTATCTTTATCAATCTGAATCGCAGAGAGCTTGTCAGCAGCTTTTTGGTAAAAACCAAAACATAATTCCATTTTAGCAGGAGCAATCACACCCTGATAAAAGAATCTGCCTTCATATTTTCTTTTTCTCTCCTTAGTCGCCGGCATACTTTTCAGCTTTTCGGCATAATAAAGTGCCGTAGCATATCTTCCATCTTCAGCACAGTTAGCAAGCATATAATTGATATTATGGATATAATTCCAGGCATCTACCTCCGGAATCTTCTGTTCTTTCATGTAAACAGAGTCAACTTTTACTGCGGCAATAAAAGATTCGTAAGCTTTCTGATATTCTCCGGCTTTGTAATAGACATGCCCTGGCATATGCACCATATGACCTGAATTCGGTGCGAGTCTTGATAGCGTTTCAGCACTTTGAAAAGCTTCTGTCGGACAGCAATTTTCTTTCAGGTGAATCCAGTAGTGATGGGCTGCCGCATTTTCAGGATGCTCCCGAAGAATATCTTTGAGTAAGTATTCAGAGTAAATCTGCCCATCTCTTGGATTGAGCCTGGTATCATATCCGGCCATTTTACTGAGCGCCAGAAATAGTTTAGCGTCTATGTCTTCGGGATATTTATGAATAATTAGTTCTAATTTAGACTGATAAGCAGCTTTGCCTCCGGTTTTTTCATCATCCCGCAGAAGAATGGCTTCAGCGTATAGTTTTTCTCTGTCTGTAGCCTTCTCTTTCAATTTTTTAATTTTATCAAGTGCCAGTTTCTGGTCGGGCTTAAACTCATCACCCTCAATCGCTCCAATAGCGCTGTATAAGCCATAGTACGGCATAATAGCCAATGAGTCGTGTTTAATGGCCTCTTTGAAAGCACGGTAGGCTTCAAAATCCCAGAAACAATGCAGTAAGGCTATTCCTTGATTAAAATATTGCTGTGTTTTAGCCGATTTTGTAGTGATTTTAAAATCTACCTCTCCAATACCCTTGAAGAATATTGGAGGAGGTAAATTTGGAACATAGGCGGTTTCTTTGCGATACTCTAAAATATGCTCCAGGTGGCTGTGTCCATCGTGCGTAACACCGCCGTCGTGCGCCTCTGTATGATTCACGGTGTTCTCATGGTTCTGATGTTCACCGACACGAACCCTTTGGGCATATATTCCTACCGGAATCAATAGAAAGAAAAGAAAACGTAACATAGCTCTTGGTATAATGATGAATAACTAGAGTAAAAGAGACAAAACCTGTGCTTATTCAAGCAATAATTTATTGGTTACTATCTCGACATTTGGCAATGGGAAAATGTAATTATCCTGCGATGGCAATACTTCAGGTGCGTTTAATGAACTGCTCGATTTAGCCGGAAGTGGCAGTAGATTTCTGAGCAAATCATTTGAACGGAAACCTTCTCCCAATAACTCTATTCTTCTTTCAGTCAGAATAGTAGTAACAAGTGCTGATTGTGTTGAAATAGCTGCAGATGGAAATTCATAAGAAACATCAGAACGATTACGAACGGCTTTCAGTAATTCCAACGATTTATTCAAATCTCCCGTTTTAGCAGCAGCTTCGGCATAGTTCAATAGAACCTCCGCGTATCTGATAACCGGCATATAATCCAGGAAAGGAGATGGCTTATTGTATTTCGTCAGGAATTGTACCCCTGAGGCAGTGCGTGAAAAAGTTCTTCTTAAATCGGTAGATTTCCATTCTTTTTCTCCCCAGATACCTGATGGATTCAGATTATATTCTGCATTGGCATTGAATACATAGGGAAAAGAAGATTGCCCGGTCACATTATCTAAATCAGTCATTGGAATCGAAAGGATAGATTCTGTGCTGGTATAATTTGTCGTAAAAATCTCAACGATATTCTGTAACTTATGATTAACCCCTGAACCAGCGCTGAAAGGCGCAGTGGCAGAAACTATTTTTTTAGCTTCTTCAATGACCTTCTCATAATTACTGCTATTCAAGTACACACGTGTTTTAAGGGCAATGGCACTATTACGATGGGCACGTGTTGTATTTAATAGAGAGGATGAATAAGTCAAAGGCAAATCAGCTTCTGCTTCATTCAGGTCTTTTATTATCTGAGCATATACTTCAGCTACGGTGCTTCTTTTTAAATCGTTATTAGCGGTTGATTTTTCGGCTGTTAAGCGAAGAGGTAAACCCTTAGATGCACCTTTGTTTTCATTATATGGGCGGGCATATAATGTTACTAAAGCATAATAACTTAAAGCCCTTAAAAATTTGGCTTCTGCAATGTATTGTTTGGTTAATATTTCACTCACTACTTTAGGATTTGCTTTCAAGCCATCAATCAATACGTTGGCATTGTTGATAGTACGGTAACCTGCCTCCCAGAAACCCGCTACAAAATTAGAACCTGAGTTGAGGGTCTGATTCCATGCTTCAAATGCTGTAAAAGTATTGCTGGTTCTATTAATAAATTCTTCACCCCGGGCCTCAGTATAGGTATAATAATTACCTCCGTAAAAATTAACTCCTTTTGCTGCTTTATAAACACCATTCACGAGACCGAGAATACGGTCTGGAGTATCAAAAGCGTTGGCGCCACTAATAGCAGTGACAGGAGAGGGGTTCAGAAGTTTTTCCTGATCACAACCTGATAATACAAGAAGTAAGCCTGTGATAAAACCTGTAGATATGATATGTTTAAATGCCTGTTTCATCTTCTTTAATTTTAATTGTCCTTTTTTCTGATTCATTTTTTGGTCTCAGTCTTAGAAGTTTACATTGATACCAAAGGTGAAAGTTCGTGCCTGACCCACAGAGTTTTTCTCTACACCCGGCGTGGTGTTTGAATTACCATTCACCGAAGATTCCGGGTCTGTGCCTGAATATCTGGTCCATAAGAAAAGGTTTGAACCCTGTGCATATACTCTTACTGTGCTTAAGCCTATTTTTGTAAATGCCTTGTTATCAGGCAAACGATAACCTAATGAAGCATTTTGTATGCGTATAAAATCTGCTTTTTCGGCATTCGTTGAAACCGGAAATGAAGAACCGCCTGAAGTCTGGTCATTATATACCAGGCGAGGAACATCCGTAATATCGCCCGGTTTTTGCCAACGATTCAGGATTTCTGTTGAGTTATTGTAAGCGCGTTGGTCAAGTAGGGTAGCACGTGTTCCATTCATGATATAGTTGCCACCCGAATAACTCAGGTTAATACTTAAGTCGAAGCTTTTATATTTGAAAGTGTTGGTAAGCCCACCATAGAATGTTGGTAGTGCATTGCCAATCAGATAATAGTCTGCACCTGTTATGGCCGGAGCTTTGGTGCCATCCAGATAAGTCCATTGACTTTGCCCCGGTAACACTACCTGACTGAATTGCACCTGCTCACCTTTGGCATTGATAAAGATTCTCTGGCCATTTGCAGGATTCACTCCCGCTGTTCTGGCTCCATATAAACTACCTACCGAATAGCCAACGCGAGTAATATTGGTTGTTTCGTAAGATACGTGAGTAGTACCAACGATATCTGTATTTCCTTCTGCTAAAGCCGTTACACGGTTTTTCAGTGTTGTAAGATTAAACTAAGCATTCCATGAGAAATCTGATTTACGTAAGATATTGGCATTTATACCCAATTCCAGGCCTCTGTTATACATGGAGCCTACGTTACCAAGAATAGCATTGCCTGGGATACCCTTAGAAACAGCCTGTGGTGCACTCAGAATCAAACCATCAACATCATTGTTGAAATAAGTAGCCTCAGGTTTTTAATAATCTCGGCATCCAATGCGAAGTTTGCAATTACCCTGTCATTGGCAGAAGTATAGCGGTTCTCATTTAGTAATGCCACTGGATTTCCCCAGTTACTTACGAATTTATTATTACCAACTCCAATCGTATTAGGGCTGGCAGGGTTTACATTATAGCTGCCATCAGGATTGAATGGGCCTACATTCGGCGGTAGGGCAGTTGCCAAATGAGCCACGCCTACCAGAAAAAAAATTGAACCGGGTAATGAACCCGCATACGGCGATTCATTATAACTGGTATTATATGAAAGACCTCCTTTGAATTTAAGCCATGAAGTCAATTCCTGATCGATATTGAATCTTACCGCTTTTCTGTCAAACTCGTTGCCTACCAGAAAGCCATTCTGCTTTGTATAATTGGCGGAGAAAAAGTAATTGGTAGAATTTGTACCACCAGAAACACTGATATTATGACTTTGCGACACTCCCTGGCGATAGATATAATCGTACCAACGAGTATCGACAGGATTGTTATTCGCATCAGTATTCGGAAAAAATAAAGCAGAAGCTACATTATCGTTATTGGCATTGCCACCTAAAATCTTAGCGTTTAATACAGCTTCGTTTTTAATGGAGATGAATTGCTCTGCATTTAATAATTCAGGTAAACGAACTACATTAGATACGCCCACCCAGGCTTCATAATTTATACGGGGTTTTCCGGTTTTACCTCTTTTAATAGTGACCAGAATTACCCCACCTGCAGCTCTTGAACCATAAATAGCTGTTGATGCAGCATCTTTCAATACATCAATTGACTCAATATCTGCCGGATTTATATCTCCCAAAGGGTTATTAGGTACGGCAGTGCTGGTAGAAATATTACCGGTATTGATTGGAATACCATCAACTACTACAAGAGGGTATGAACTTAAAGAAATCGAGTTGATACCTCTGATACGGATAACCGGAGGGTTGTTTAATACGCCATTCGGCTGTGCGATGCTCACCCCTGCTGCACGGCCAGCCAGTGCCTGGTCGAAACTTTGTATGGGTTGCTCTTTTACTACATCACCATTGATGCGTGCTGCCGAACCTGTAAACTCTGCTTTGGTTTGTGTACCGTAGCCCACTACACGAACTTCACTCAGCAATTTGGCTTCTGAAACTAAGTCGACTGAAAGTGTTGTGCTATTGCCAACTGTTTTTTCGATAGTGGAGTAACCAATAAATGAGAATACGAGAGTGTTTCCTTCAGTAGCATTAATTTTGTAAGTACCTGTCAGGTCTGTAATGACCCCGGTAGTACTACCTTTTATGGTTACCGAAACCCCCGGTAGAGCCTCGCTATTGTCCTTATCTTTTACTGTCCCGGTAATTGTTTTTGTCTGGGCAAAGAGGAGTGAGGATAAGGAAAATAAGAATAAAATAGTGAATGTAAATTTTAAAATTTTCATAATGTTCTTTTGTTAAATGACCGAATTTTCTAGGTTATTTCTTTAAATAATGCAATAAGTATTCCCCAAAGTCTTAAAGACAAAGCCTCCGAAGTGTGTTATAAGAAATGCTGAAAAGGAGTAGGGATATTTAATTGGTCTAGCCTTAGCCCGGAGCCAATAAACTCTTTACCGTTAAGTTGCCTTCATTGAATGCCGTCAGTGTTAGTCCTTATTGAAAGGACAGAATTGCGAAAGAAATGGTATTACAGATCTGTAATAAAAAAGCCTTTCTTACAAAATTTCCGGGGTGGTCGTAAAAAGAAGCTGAAAAGGTTTTAAAACTTACACCACTATCAGATCTGATACCTTGCCTAAGATGTATCAGACTATTTACTCCTGATTTTATAGCAGAAATAAATCTGGGGTGCCGTTTCAAGAAAATTAGGCCGTAAAACTGTGTTTTTACGCTCTTTTTCATTTACTTTGTGTTGGTTAAAGATAAAACAAGGTAATGAAAGCTAATTTTTAGCTTTCGAAATCATTCGCAATGAGCCTTTTTTATGACCTACCACTCTTGTTCCAGCAAGGGTGGTATTTTTTTGTAATAAACGTCTGTTCTGGTTTAAATTTATTTAATTGTTTAAGAAACTAGGAGGTTAATATTTAGTTTAAAGTGTAGTTTTGAATGTTTACTCTACTAAATCGATAGATAAAATAAATTAATATTTTAATCCACTCCAAAGTATTTTTAATCTAATTGCTATATTCTTGATAAAGTACAAGTTATATGTAAATTAATGCTATAATTGGCGATATTATAGCGCAATATTTATAAGCAAACTTTAACAATTTTTTCAAAAAATAGCTTAATCGCCAAAATAAATTCAATTTTAATAGAAAGTAAGGACTTAGTAAAGTACAATAAAATATATAATCTATATTTTAAGTAGTATATTAAAAATATTCTCTCTAACCTTGCAAGCATTAAGCATTGCAAACCTATTCGGCAGCAATCTAAACTTTGCATTATTCTCGTATGAATTTTACTACCAGACTTTTAATCGGCATACTCATTTTTCCCTGGTATTCTTATGCCGGAGATTTTGAATTGACACCTAATTTTCAGAAAGCTTACCAGGAAGTTTTTAAATTTAAAGTTCAGTCAGCCAAGAATATTTTGCTCAGCGAGAGTAAAGAAAGTCCTTTCAGAGCATATCTGGAAAACTACATTGATTTGGTAGAAATGCTTAATTGGGATGAAGAGCAGTATTATGAAAAAATAAAACACAGGGAAGAAGACAGACTTGATTTAATAGAAGACCTTGATGAGAAATCTCCCTATAATCGATTCCTGCGAGCTGAAATAAAAATGCACTGGGCATTAATCAAACTAAGGTTTGGACATGAATTTAAAGCAGCCTATAATATTATAGAAGCCTCAAAGCTATTGGAAGAAAATCAAAAGCTATTTCCTGGCTTTCTGCCAAATTATAAATCATTAGGCTGCCTTCATATTATTATTGGTTCTGTACCTGACAACTTCAGATGGGCACTTAAAATTCTGGGACTAAAAGGAAGTGTTAATCAAGGACTCGTAGAATTGGATAAAGCTGCGAAAGACCCGATATGGGGTAATGAAGCGCTATACTGCTCTTATTATATTCAGGCGTTTGTAATAAAACTGGATGAGAAAGAGCAAGTTGCCTTACTAAAGTTTATTGATGCGCAGCCAGATAATCTGAATGTTCATTTTATTGGTTTGGCTGTTTCACTAAGGTCGAATAATGCTGAACAGGCACAGCGAATTCTGAAAAGACTTCCCACAGGAAATGAGTATCTGGCTTGTCCTATAATCGATTTATATAAGGCTGATGTTGCTTTAATGCAAGGGCACTATCAACAATCCACTGGGTTTTATGCAAATTATCTTAGAAACAGTAAGGTAAAAACTTTTCTGAAAGATACTTATTTTAAGCTATTTTTGACGAATTATCTCCTGAATGGTGAAAAACAAGCCTTGACTTATTTGCTGAAAATACCTTCTGCAGGAAATACCGTTAGCGAAGCTGATAAAGCCGCTGAAAAATTTTATGAGAATTATTCAAAAAGCCATACACTTCCAAACAAATTATTGCTCCAGGCTAAATTATCCTTAGATGGTGGATATTTTCCAAGAGCACTTACTTTTATTGAAACAATATCTGAGGATGACTTGATTACACAAAAAGAAAAAACAGAATACTATTTTCTAGCTGGAAAAGCCTTTCAGAAAAATGGCCAGACAGATAAAGCTACGGCTTATTATCAAAGAGCAATTTCTCTGAATGATAAGCAACATTGGTATTTCGGAGCAGGTTCAGCTTTACAGCTAGGATATATTTTTCAGGAGAAAGCCCAGAAAAATCAGGCAAAAGCCTGGTTCGAAAAAGCCATTTCGTATAAAAACCATGAATATAAAAATACCATTGATAGTAAGGCAAGAGCGGCTCTTTCGGAAATGGGATTCAGAATTGAATAATAATTGGTAGTTCAATTTTTTCAAAGAAACATAGTAAAAGAGCAGCTATAAATTAGAATTGTAAAGCACTTTTAATGTTTTATTCGTAAAAAATTAAAATTAAACTTCTTTTCCGAAAATGCTTTTCCAAATGACATTATACACATCTTTCGCAGCAATCTCATTATTGCGTTTCTGATTACCAATTAGTACAGGATAATACTCCTTGCTAATATCAAGTGTCCCGTGTGAACCTTTGATCAAATTTGCATTTAATGGAATTACATCCATTCTATATCTGAAACCTAGTAACTTTCTTGCCAATTTATACCCAGCCCTAAGTTTAATAAATGGATTATCAGGGTTCATAAACATTTCAACAGGATCATAGCCTGGTTTATTATGAATATCTACACTACGAGCAAAATCCGGTGCAACTTTATCATCGAACCAATAATAATAAGTAAACCAGCTATCTGCTTTTGCCATTAACACTAAATCACCAGCTCTCTCGTGGTTTATATGATGAGCCTTTTTTTCTTCCTCATCCATTATTAAAGCAATACCATCAACTTTTGATAATATTTCTTTAATTCGTTCTTTCTGACTTAAATCATTAATATAGACATGCGCAATCTGGTGGTCAGCTGCCGCAAAAGCTTTAGAGGCTCCACAATCAAGTAACTCAAGACCACTTTCCACCCTCACGGAGATCAAATCATTCTGTCTGAGAATTCGATTAATATGAATCGGATGATTTACATTATTTATACCATATTCTGACAGTAGAATTATATTGGCATTTTTCTTCTCGTAGTAGGTCACTAATTCTTCAACCAGAGAGTCAATTTCTTGCAAATCTTTAGAAATTTTATCAAAGTCGACACCAAACTTTTGTAAACAATAATCTAAATGAGGTAAATAGATTAAGGTTAAAGTCGGGTCATTTTCTTTATCAACCTCAAGCGTTGCATTCGCAATCCATTTAGAACAATCGATACTTGTAGTTGGACCCCAGAATTTGAAAAGAGGAAATGTACCAAACTTAGCTTGTAATTTATCTCTTAAATCGGCGGGATAGGTGTAGCAATCTGGAACTTTTACTCCATCTGAATGATATTGAGGTCTGGGAGTAGCAGAAAAATCTGCCGACGAGTACATATTATACCACCAGAACATCTTAGAAACGGTAAAATCAGGATTTTTTCTTCGCGCTGCCTCCCATATCTTCTCTGAATGCACCAGTTTATTAGACTGCTTCCAGAATTTCATTTCGCAAGCCTCACGGTCGTACCACCCATTGCCAACGATACCATGCTTATCAGGATTCTTTCCGGTAATATAACAACTCTGCGAGGTAGTCGTTACTGCAGGGAAGGCAGGCTTAATATGTGTTAGTTGATTTTTGGCAATAAATTTTTGGAGAAATGGTGTATGTACACCAATCACACTGGTACTTAGACCAACAATATCAATAACTACGGTTTTTTGCATGATAAATATAAATAAGCTACTTGAACCCAATTAAACGTGAACAGGACTTATCTGTTGTTATTTCAATATCGGTTAGAGAATACTTTTTACCCAGTTAATTTCCCGGCTAATAGACTCGTTCAGCGGAGCCTGAAATTCTTTAGGTAAAACGCCCCATGTATAGGTCTCTATTTCAAGATGTTGAGTAAATGGTTTTTCTTTATGCAAATTAATAGTATCTATTATATCTGACTGTGTTGAACTTAACAAACCATATTGCTCTAAAAACAAAGGAACATGAAAATGCACTCTCCATGAACTGATGGTATTATCAAATCCAGCAATTGCTTCATTTAAATCTGGAAATTTAATAAAACTTCCATCTTTTTTTTGTGCTACTACCTGATGCAGGTAGATAGGTTCATTATATAGAGCAATCACATCCAATTTTTCATTGGCTTGATTTGCAAAGTCAACTTTTAAAGCTGAACTAATCTGGATTTTCCCAACTTTCAGTTGTTCTGCCTCTAATTTGGAAAGCACATCTATTGGAGATTCAAATCCAACTGCAAAATGACATACATCGTAGCATAATTGAATATGTGTTTTAATTGCTTGCGTCGCTTGCTCTGTCGAAAACCCCTTTGCTTGCAGCTGCTCGATTCCTAAAGGAATTAAGTAATTATTGTACCAGTTAATAAATTCATCCGAATTTTCAAGAATACCATCTGGCTCTGGTTCTATATCAAGGTGGAGTGTTTTACCACTACTTTCTTTCAAATCTATCAAAGCTTCAACCACAGAAATCATGTTTTTTGTGGCTTTTATTGTTGCCTCTTTCAAAGCTTCTTCACCTTGCCACCAGAAACGATAGGAGAGAGGAGAAGTTGAAACCCCACCTTCCGCCAAGTTTTCAGGCAACAGTTTGGCTAATAATTGAAATAAGCGAATACTATAATCTGTTCTCTCTTTCGTTGTCCAATCTGGTGCATGTACCTTGTCTTTTACAGCGGAATGGTGAAAATTTCCAAAAGGGAAACCATTCATAGTAAAAACATAGCAATCATTTTCTGTTAACCAGTTTTTGAAAGACTCAAAATTCTCACTTACCGATAAATCAATGCTTGCCTGATTGGCTAGTCGAAGTCCAATTCCCATAGATGCATCAGGGCAGATGTCAGCCTTGATTTGAGGAATACTGCTTTGCAAAACGGCAAAATGCTCTTTCCAGTCTTCACCAGGATGTATATTGCTGCAATAGCTTAAATGTCCGTACGGAGTTTGCATAGTCTAGTCAAGGGTTAGTTTCAAACGATCAACAGCAAGCTTCATCAAATCAAAATTTACCTCATGCACTTCTTTACCTTTGCCTAATTTTTCCAATATGGTAATAGTTAGTCTTCCACCCAAATGTTCTCTGAATTCATTCAATCCTTCCCAAAGATTCAATTTATCATTCTCTGCTAAAGATTCGTGATACAATGTAAAACCTAATTTTTTTAATAAGCTTATAATTCGGGCTGAGTCTTCTCCCGAAATCAAACCGAGTAATTCTGAGTATATAGAGTCAAGCGCTATTCCAATAGCAACAGCTTCTCCATGACGAATTTCAAAATTGCTCAGGTATTCTAATTTATGCGCTGCCCAGTGTCCAAAGTCTAACGGTCTGGCCGAGCCCATTTCAAATGGATCTCCGCTTGAAATATGATTGGTGTGCAATGCCGCTGATCTGAAAATCTGTTCATTCATAACCAGCAACTCTCGGTCTGCCATTGCACTACCATTTTCTTCAAGCCATTCAAAAAAATCTAAATCCTTAATTAAGGCAACCTTCACCGCTTCTGAAATTCCCGAGCGCCAATCCCTGTCTGATAATGTTGTTAGGAAATTGGAATCATTGAAAACAGCAACCGGAGGAGAGAAAGTACCCAGGAAATTTTTCTTACCTAAAAAATTAACACCATTCTTTACACCCACACCTGAATCATTCTGAGAAAGTACTGTAGTCGGAATACGAATATGTTTCACACCACGATGCGCAATACACGAGGCATAGCCAACCATATCCAGAAAAGCACCACCACCAATTGCCGCCACAAAAGAATGACGATCAATACCGCATTCATTAATTGCCAGAAGCGTTTTTTCTAAATATTGAGGGGCATTTTTAACCAATTCTCCTCCAGGTAAAACCAGAATTTCATCGATTAAAGAAATTTGATTTTCACTCTGAAAATATCGTTTTATTGATTCTATTAAATAGGGATGCTTTTGTTCAACTCCTTCATCAATCAGGAATAAAATCTTTTTTTGAAAAGTTGTATCACCAAAATTTGTTAAGAAATTGACAAACTCTTTATTGTCAGACGAAAAAAGATTCTGCGTAAAAACTATATTAAATGAATATGGGACTTGAAAAGCCTGATTAATGACACTCATTGATAAGTTGAAAATAAAATAATCAAAAATTTAAATCCTGTTTTCTATGTCACGGCAAAAAGCTTGGCTAAACGTATAGAAATAGGTAATAAACAAAGCACAGCTAAAGCAAAAATAATATTGCCTGAAACACTTACCCACGCAGCATTCATAACAATTAATGATAAAACGCCTGCTTTTACCGCCTTAACGATATTTGGTCCGATGGGATTATTAATCGCACCAAGTAAAGGCTTGAAAATCAGATATATGTGCAAAGCTACAAACGCGACAGCAAACAAAATATTTCCTAATATAAAAGAAACATATAGCTGGCAGCTACTAACTGATATATATAGAAAGGCCGCAAAATATAGCGTATTCTTATTACCACCATGAACTTCCCCACGGCTTATCATGGTTATTGCCGCAATATAGCATATTGGCAAAATACTGATTAATCCCCATTCAGGAATTGCATTTTCTATGATGCTCATCCCTAGAATCAAATTCCCTCCACGGCAAAGACCCATATTGATCGGCCCAAAAAAAGTATGATGCTTTCCTATTTTGTCATAAAAAAGCGCGCAAATAGCTACAAGTAGGGCAATACCTGCACTAAGCGGGCTATTAATCCAAGCAGCTATTACACCAACCGCCAATAAAGAAATGCCAAAAACTATCGCGTTTTCTTTAGAAACCTTACCGCTTGGAATAACTCTTTCAGGCCGTTCGACACAATCTAATTCTAAATCAAAAATATCATTGAAAACAATACCCCCGCCGTATAATCCAATTGTAGAAATACATAAAAATAATGCCTTCCAGATATCAATTTGTTCTAAGGAAAATGAAAATCCTGCAATAGCAATGCCAGCCAGAATGTCGGATATGGCCGTAATAATGTTTGCTGGTCGGGTTAGTTGTAAATAGGGTTTTATATTCAAGGCCTTATTATATTATTTAGCGATGATGTACATTCACTAAAATTAAAATACGTATTATTCTATTCAAAGAATCTACATAAGTATAAATTAGCTAATAATTATTGAGTTTTTCTCAACTCTTGGAATCTGCCCACCACGGAGAACTGTATTCCCATTAAATTTCAAATTCTGGTCAACTTCCATGGGTGATTCAAAATCAATTGCATTAATCTGTCCGCTCTGAGCAAAAGCATCAATGGCATTCTGATAGGTAACTAAGCGAATGTCTTCATCAGAAATTCCCTTGATTTTCATTAAAGCTGCTGTTTTTGGTACAGCCAAGGGGTCACTAATGCCCCAATCAGCTGCAGAATTAACCATAATTCTCTCTGAACCGTATTTTTTTACGATTTCAACCATGCGCTCATTTCCCATTTTGGTAAACGGATAAATGGTGAACGCCGCCCAAAAACCTTTTTCAAGTACACTTTCGACGGTTTCTTCATTATTATGATCAATAATAACCATACCAGGGTCAATTCCATGCTCTAAAGCAATAGACATACTCAATTCTGTTCCTCTTTTCTTATCACGGTGAGGTGTATGTACTTGAACCGGGAGATTAGCTTCTTTCGCTAACTCCAGTTGTAGACGATAGTATTTTTCTTCAGCGGCTGTCTGGTCATCAAAACCAATTTCTCCAACTCCTACAACCCCTTCTTTATATAGAAAAATAGGAAGTATTTCCATTACTTGCTCAGCCAAGGCTTCATTATTGGCCTCACGAGAATTTAAACCAATTGTGCAATAATGTTTAATACCAAATTGTGAAGAGCGGAATCTTTCCCAACCAACCAGACTACTAAAATAATCTTTAAATGATGATAAACCTGTACGAGGCTGACCTAACCAGAATGCCGGTTCTATAATCGCCACCACGCCTGCATCAATCAAAGCCGTATAATCATCTGTGGTACGGGAGGTCATATGTATATGTGGGTCGAAGAATTTCATACCTTTAATATAATCGGTATAATTAGCCTGAACAGTACTGGCTATTTTGAATTCTTCTGCACTTCCTTCAAAGTGTGAAGGATTCTGTGATATTTCTGAATGCTTCTGACACATCTTTTTCGTGGTATTTTGTGTAATCTCCTCTGTTAGTTTTCTAACCCTTCCCAACTAAACACATCAGTCTTCGCCTTTAGTTCTAAATCTCTATGTTTTTTCAGCTCTTCTTTAGCACCAGGGAAATCTGTTGCAATACAAACTAAAGTTGCAGCAATTCTATCATGTACACTACTGGAAGAAAATAAATACTGTATATCTTTTAATATTTCTTCATTCAAAAAATTAATAACCAAGCGCCATGCGTATGCTGGAATTGTTCTCCCGGCCGACCAACGTTCATGCGCTAGATATGAAATTGAATGGGCCAATTCTGCATTTGCTCTGTCTAATACACCTTCAATTTTATGTATGGGTTTATCATTAAAGATGCATTTCAAAACCATTTGATTCCAGGCAAGTTCTGAAAAAAGGTTCTTAGGAAACGGATTCTGAAAGGCAATGGCGTCAAAAACAGGGCCAATATTCGATCTCACAGCATTAGTTGCACGTAGCATCCAATAATCAGGATATGCTAAAAATGGTAAAGTAGAAATTAAAGCTACTGCTTCATTATTTTCAGCAGTATCAAATAAGGTATCAATTGCTTTTATATAAGAGTCTTTGTCTGAGCTATTAAATTTAGACAATAGATAAACCCGAACTAATCTATCAAAAGTCCAATTGTTAAATGAAACACCATTAATAGGTTCGGGGTATTGAACGAATTCTTTACTAATGAATCTTGGTGCAGCAACAAATGCCGTTTGCAAAGATTGTAAACTTCCGTTGGCTTTTGATTCTATCCAACTTAACTCTTTTGCTGATGCCTGACTTTGAATTCTGTCAAACAACAAAGAAGAATAATCCATTAGTTCAGGTACTTCGTATTGATTTCAAGGCAAATCTAAAGAAGAAATCTGAGCTTATTAGATTATTTATACAAAAAATAAGATTAAAGTCGACCAATCGGGTAATTTTGTCCTATTGAGTTGAATAGTAAAATTGTTGCTTATTTTAGTTGTGAAAAATTTTTCTCAAAAAAACTTAAGGATTATTAAAATATTTAATAAAAAGACAATATATTTAATAATTAATTTACTGGGTGAATTACTACTTTTGCTGCCACTCGTCATGCGACCATAACCTATAAACACACCTGACCACGGTTATAAATTTCCTCGACGCTTGTTCTATTAAAACTAGAAGATTGATTCCTTATGACCTTACTTTTCGATATATATAAAGAATTCGCATGTTTTCAAACGATTACATTAACTATTTAATAGAAAGAGGGAATGATGAACAAACACAATTATTAAGCACCGTAAAGAAACTACCAGTTGATTTTTTTGATACCCTTTGCGCATTTTTAAACACAAATGGAGGCGAGGTTCTCATTGCCTATTCATTTGAGAATGGATTAACAGGGTTGACAGAAAATGAATTTAATATTTTAGAAAAGAATATTATAGGTGGAATTAATAATGCCAATAAAATTCATCCCAAACCCCGAATTGTGATAAAAACGGTTTTTTATCATCAAGAGAGAATCCTATACCTGAAAATCCCAAATAGCCAGTCGGTTCATACAACCAACAATGGTAATTATATTTATGAAAGGCGTGATACCTTAAATATCCATGTCGATAATATCTCCGACCAGCTTCGAATTCAAGAGAGGAAAAGATTCTATTATCCTGATAATAAAATAGTAAGATATATTGAGTCTGAGCATTTCAATATGGAGGTCTATAATAAAGCAATGAATCTGATATTGCAGACAAGGCCTTCTCATCCTTGGTTAAATATGGACTTTGAACATGTAATGAAAAGTTCTGGCTTATGGAGAATAGATTTAGAAAGCAAAGATAGTGGTTATACTGTAGCAGCTATTTTGCTTTTTGGAAAAGACGAGGTTATTCGTGCAATTTTCCCAAGTTTCAGAATAGATGCTTTAAGAGAAAAAGATGGTTTTGATGGCTATTATGACAGAGAAACTTTTACAACAAATCTTATAGATACCTACTATCATTTGATGGATTTTGTGCACAAGCACCTCCCTGACTTTTTTGTTATTAATAATACCACAAGAATAGGCATTCGAGATTTAATGTATCGTGAGGTCTTTATCAATTTTCTGACTCATCAGGATTATAGCTCAGGGCTACCAGCCAAATTTGCCATTACTCATGTAGATGGCACTTTTACAGCCAATAGCAATAGAACAAGTCTGAATAAAAATATAGATCCCAATAATTATCAGCCAATACCTAAAAACCCAATTATTGGCAGATTTTTAAGAGAATTGGGACTGGCAGAAGAATTGGGTTTTGGGTTAAAAAAAATTGCTGCTTTTGTGAGACAGTTTTCTGACGAAAAACCGCAGTTTCATGATGGGCCAACTTTTTTAACCTCAATACCACCGATCACTAAGAAAAATGCTGTAGATGAGGATCTAGAGAAAAAAGTAGATTTAACAAAAAAAGATGATTTTCTGGTTATTGATTCAATAAGCGATTTCCCGCCGCAAATTTCTCGACCGCGCCAATTTCCTATTATAAGTAATTCTGTACCTAGAGAAAGTTCTTCCAATAATCCTATGTCTATTTTTGAGGATTTAAGTGAGCAAAAGAAAGAACGACTTTCAAGTATAGTTTTATTCCTTAACCAATCAAAACATAGTACTACCCAGGTGTTGATAAAGCAATTGGGTGTTTCCAGAGAGACAATAGCCAGAGAGGTAAAAATACTAAAAGAGCACCGTCTGATTGAATTCAGAGGTGCTCTGAAAAACGGTTATTATTATCTTACTGAAAAAGGACTATCAATTGCAAGAATTTTATCAGAAAGTGGCAAGTCTTGAGTAAAATTTAGAAAGTCAATCTTTTTACTATCGACTTTTCGACAGGAGCCTCCGTACTTCCATTTCTGAAAACTTCGGAATTTTCTGCCAATATTTCATTGAAAAAAGTTACTCTGCGAAGCAAAGACCATTTTTCAGGATGAAGCTTAAACAAGTATTTAATAGCTAATCTTTGTTGATTGACTTTGCCGTTTTTATAAGTTTTATATCGGTTTACTGTCATGCATTCATTTATTCTTTTTCTACCTCTTGAAGATTTCTTTTCTGCTATTAAAGTATGAAATTCGCGATAAGCCAATTTATCTAAATCAATAACTTTAATTACATCAAAGTCAATAAAATAGTCACGAGCTGTTTTTTCCAGAAAATCCAGATTCTTTCTGACTGTACTGATAGTTTTTGTATTTAAATGAATTTGATATAATGTAGATTGATGTTTGTCTTCATTTATTGAGAAACCGTTCATATAATTATTAAAAAGCTTTTCAATTTCAAAACAGTCTATTACAAAGAAATCAGGCTTCCGCAAATTCTGCAAGTAAACATTTACAAAATGCTCTATTGAAATCACTCCATCGGGCCATTCCTGTTTTGATAAATATTCAATAGCCGATTCGTCTAATACTATGTTGGCTCCGGAATTAATTAAGGAATAATGAAAAATAAATTTGAAGTCCTCTAATCGTTCATGAAACATAGGTATTTTCAAAACTTCACCTTGCATTATATAATTAAGCAGATGCCATTTGAACTCACCTTTATTGATCATCGTATGCAGATTTTTAACACTGCCTACAATTAAATTAAAATCTATTTCAACCCAGTGCTCTTTAGTTGATCCACCTACCGGAATCATATATCCATTTTTAAGAGCCTTGAATAAAAGTTCTTGATTGCTTATACTTAATTGTTCAATATGATTAATAAAAAGAAACCCTTGATTGGCTTGTTCTAATTTTCCAATCTTTTGTTTTCCTTCATTAGTTACATATCTATTATTAAGAATTCTCTTATATTGCCCAAATGCCTCAGTCTCAAAATCCTCTTTGCTTATTAGCGCACAATCTAATTCAATAAAAGGCACTTCATAAGGAAGATTCCTGAATATATATACAAAAGTCGCTAGGTCTTTAATCTCAATCCCAGACTTACCATAAATCAATATATTGTTCCCAGATGAAATAGCTTTGATCGTTTCATCAAAAAAGCTTTTAACCAATTTACTTTTACCTAGAAAGGATTTCTCAAAATAGGGGACACGCTTTAGTATTTCTACATCCTCAATATCTGCGTCTTTGAAGAAAAGGGAGCGAAAAATTTCACGTTCCTGAATAAAAATTTCTCTTTCTGATTTCAGACAATCTAATAGATAATTAATAATATGATGTTTTTGGGATTCTATATCTTTTGAGACTTCTGATTTTGCTAAATGAAGATCATCATTCAGTTTTACTATTTTTTCTTCATACTTATTTTTTATCAGGCTATTTCTTTTTAGACATTGCTCAATTCTAAAAAGAATCGCTTTAAAGGCGGCAAATTGGCTTTTAGAGTCAACTTGATAGCGTTCTATTACATCAAACAAACCACCCTTCTGATAGAGGCTAAAAATGTCTTCATAATTATCTCTTGGCGAAATAATCATGATAGTCGGAATCTCCGGAAAATTCCGGTTTAACCCCCATGCAAATTCAATACTTTGTTTAGTTGAAGAAAACAAATGCTCATCAATTATAATCGCATCAAAAGCATTAGTAGGGTTGTCTAATAATTCAAAAATAATTCCCGGGTCTAACTCAATAAAGATGGTATGATTTTTTCTTAACCATAGTAAGAAGTCCGGACGCTCGTTGAAGAACTTTCCTGTAAGTAGTAGATTCATTTGGGATTAGCACGATATAAATTATATACAATTCTAGTCAATCTAAATGCTTTATTATAAGGCATTTAAGGGTATTTTTATGAAGTGAATAAATCACTTTCAGGTAGATATGGAGTCATAGTTTTTGGCCTTCTTTTAATTTTCATTAATAGGATGTTGGTAAATTTATTGAATTGCAATATTTATCACAAATATTTATTATGTCAATTCTGTAATGACACTATAAATACATAATAAATTTCAATACAGATATTTAGACAGGAGAATTATATATAAAAAAACAACTTCAATAGCCTTGTCGTAAATGCTTGTGAGTCAAGTAGTTAACTAACTTGTTAAAATTGAAAAATTGGCAATAATCGGAATTTGAGAAAATCAACTAAAAATAATTGTAGCGAATTATATAGATGTAATTAAGGGAAGAAATTATATAAAAATGTGGAATTCCTGGAAAAATTGGGGTCACAAAGATAGGAAATTGTAGAAGATATTACGCAGATTTTTTAAATACTTTTTCAAGGTGTGTCATTATTCTTTCTAAATCATGTTGATTAAAAAATTCGATGCTTATACTGCCTGTTTCACCATCTTCTGATTTCAATGCAACATTGGAGATAAGATTGCCCTCTAAAGATTTAACAGTAGTATTAAAGTATTCCAGAAGCCATAGGTTTTGTGACTGAGAAGTTTTATAAGAAGTCTTTTTAGCTAGGTGTTTGGCTAATTCTTCAACCTGTCTAACAGATAAGCCATCTTTTAGTATCTTTTGCAGTATCGTAAATTGTATTTCTGGGTTTTCTAATGCAATTAGTGCTTTTGCATGTCCCATTGATATTTGTCCTGTAATAATTGTTTTTTGAATTTCTGATGGAAGTCTTAATAAACGAAGATAGTTGTTGACAGTACTTCTGTCTTTACCTATTCTTAATGCCAGTTCTTCATTAGTCATTTGATATTCTACTATCATTCTTTCGAAGCTCATAGCAACTTCAATGGCGTTAAGATTCTCTCTCTGAATATTTTCTATCAACGCCATTAGAGCAGATCCTTCATTATCAGCGTTTCTAATATAGGCAGGAATTTCTGAAAGTCGGGCTAGTTTACAGGCTCTTAATCTTCTTTCTCCGACAATTAATTCATAATGGTTTCCTTGAACTCTCACCGTTATTGGTTGAATCAAGCCATGGATTTTGATGGATTCTGCTAATTCAAACAATTGCGGTTCCTTGAAATCTTTCCTAGGTTGATTTGGATTTACCCTGATTAATGATATATCAATATTTTCAACTCCCTTAAAATGCAGCGATGAACTAAAATTGATTTCAACGTCAGATAACAAAGTTGATAAGCCTCTTGGTTTACTTAAATATTTCATCATTCTTTCAGAATTTTTTTATTATTCCTTAATAAAAATTCTTTAGCCAGATTCAGATAGGCAATTGCACCGGCATTTTCAAAGATTAAATCACTACTTCCATAAGCGCCATATTTACGATCAACAAAGAAAACGGGCATACCGAAACTAGGGGCATCAGCTAAACGGATATTCCGTGGTATAATAGTAGTGTAAGTTAAATCGTCGAAAGCGGTTTTCAATTCTTTTACTACTTCTTGCGATAAATTAGTTCTCCCATCATACATTACAGGTATTACTCCTTCAATTTTTAAGTTAATATTGACTTTCTTCTGCACTAATTTAATTGTATCTACTAGTTTAGCCAACCCCTCTAAGGTAAAATACTCGCACTGAACCGGTACCAGGCAAGAATCACTGACTACTAATGCATTGATAACCAATAAGCCTAGAGATGGAGAATAGTCCATAAAAATAAAATCATACTTGTCAGCATGGCCTTCAATTCTTTCCTTCATAATGGCCTCCCTGCTCATTTCATTGATAATTTCAATTTCAAAACCTGCCAGGTCAATATGAGAGGGAATCAATTGAAGATTTGGGATATTCGTTTGTTGAATTGAATCTTCAAAAGTAGAATCACCGACCAGTAATGAATAGATATTGTTTTTTTCAAATTCTTTCGGATTTAACCCAAAACCTGATATCTAAAACTACTAATTATTAAGTTCCGATTCCACTGGGTAAGATATAGAGGTTTTAGTCAATTAAATATTGACTGAGTGATTGGTTATAGAAATTTAAGCTTAGTTGTTTACTATTATTGGGCTCAAAGAACCTCAGATAATATCCGTTATTATCATGAATTAAAAATTCTCTGAAAACTCCATCACGAGTATCAGTAATAGGACTGATGATATCTACTTTTAACCGTATTGCCTCCCAAAGCTTATCAAGCTCAAATACTTCAAAATTAATGTAATAAGGATAGTTAATGACAAAATTGGGTTTGGTAGTAAAAATAAATGTGGTTGAATGAAGGGAAAATACCACATGAATATCCGAAAGAGCATCACAGTTGATGCCTAAAACCACCGAATAGAAATGCTGAGTTTCTAATAAATTCGGTGTATATAGCTGTAATGAAATATTTTTAGCCCAGTGTTTTTCCATTGATTGATATGTTTTAAAGGTTTGTTAAAACTTCAACAATAGTGCATAATGGACACAGCGGTATAACGATAAAAATCGTGCAAAGAGATAATAGGTATTCATTTTAGTAGTAAAGTTTGGCTTTCGTTTTCAGGGTATTGTAAATGTACCGAATCAAAAAAAAAACTACAAATTTTTATTATGTCATTTTTAATGCGACACAATAAATACACAATAAGTGGAATAAAAATTTATAAAAAGAGTGCTTTAGCTCTGAAATGACTGCTAAAAAATTAAAATATTGCAGTAAGTATCAGGTTCGTACTGGTGTAAACGTCAGAGAAATAGATACTAAATAAAAGAAAAACTGTAGATTAAAGGGGTCAATGGGAACAAGTTACGATCGAGATCTACACTACCAGGTATTTTCGAATAAGCATCAGCATATGTAAATAGGTGCTGTCTTCTTCATATTGCTTTTCGTCAGAGTAATCAATTTCTTTTAGTCGGTCTTTATCTTTTCTTTCCAGCCACCAATTTCGTAATTGAATAATATATTTTCTTACGGTTCGATATTCATCATTACAATTCCAATCAATTACTTCAAGTACTTTATCCTTTTCAAGGGCATCCATAAATATCTGAAAAGCGATATGAAGCAATAGGGTATCTCTCTCTATCCAGCTATACTTAGGTAGTGATTCAATTTGAACCGGATTATTCGAAAAGGTAAGTTTTCTTTTCTTAGTTTCCACGAGCTATCAGATAATGATTATAAATTTATCAGAAATTCCAATAAAGCTTCCGAATTATAGTGAATAAAAATAAAACTTCACCTATTTCTTGCCATTTATTAACTAGCAAATTATAAATATAGTTATAAAGAGGATTAAAAAATCAGAATATATTGCTCATCAGTCTTTAAAGTAAGTAAGGTAATGGGAAACATTATTTGCCATTACCTTACTTAAATAGTCATTATAATTATTCGGTTGAGATTTATGAGACAGCGTAAGTCATAATTTTCCACTGGTGCCTCTGTAGATAGGTGAGGCTAATATAATTAGGCTAAATTAATGTAATATCTCAAAAACCAACGTCTGCAATATATCTCCCTCACTTTCTTCACCCGTTTCAACTCCTTTTGATTTTAAGTCAGCAATTTTCAAAGAATGAATCACTGCCGTCAATTTATGTAGCGAATAATTTCTTGCTGCATTGAGATAGTCTTTAGCAAAAAAACTATTTACTTTTAATAGTGATGCAATTCCGCTTTCTGATTTATCATTGGAGGCATGCACTAAAAGTACTTTACTGAAAAAATTATAAAGGATAATCAGAATAGGCTGAATAGGATTATCTTTTGGGTTATTGCCAAAATAGATAATAATCTGATTAGCTCTCACCACATCTCTCTGAATCAACGCCTTTTGTAATTCGAAAACATTATATTCTTTACTAATACCTACATATTTCTGAATCGTATCCGCATCTATGCCTTCGCCCAATTTTACATTTAATACTACCTTATCAATTTCGCTTGTAAGACGCTTTAAATCATTGCCGATATACTCAATGAGTAATTGAATGGCTTTCATACTTATTTTAACTCCTTTCGAATGGCAATAGTCTGCCAAAAACTCAGGTAATTGATTATCATATAATTTCTTCGAATTATGCAGCACACCATTTTTGCCAAAAGCCTTTACCCAGGTCTTTCGTTCATCGTGCGCGTTACTAAAAGCTAAAACCAGAATAGTAGATGCCAGAGGTTGTAAGGCATAATCTTCCATTAGTTTTTGATTTTCTTTTTGGTCAATCCCTTGAATATGCTGAGCATCTTTTACAATAATCAATTGTCTGTCTGCCATCATCGGAAAACGACGTGCATAATTCAATAAGGCTCCCATATTTAAGTCTTTTCCGAATAAAACAAATTCATTGAAGCCCTTTTCATGCGCAGGAATAGCCAGTTGCTGAATTTTATCTATTATCTGTTCAATATGAAAGGGCTCCTCGCCATGTAAAAAATACAATGGCTTTAAGGTGTCTTTCTTTATTGATTTAAGTATTTCTGCCATCGATTATCTTATAATATAGTTATGTGTATAGTTTTTATCGGTTAAAAAAGCCGTGCATTGTTGTACCATTTGTGGGAAAAATAACTTAAAATTCTCATTAAAAAAATCATAGTGTATTTTTAAATCAGTAACTGCCTTCTCCATATTCGATTTAAATTCCGTTCGTTTCGCAACTCCGGTTAAAGCTCGTTCCATACCCCAGAATTCGCTATAATTTTTCAACCAATCATATTTAATCATCGAATCAATCATTGGTTTCATTTTATCAGGTAATACATCCCAATGATTAAGAAACGACTGGTGTGTACGTTTCCGGAAATCCTCAAACGGCTCTGAAGAATAAGAATACCAATGCTTAGCCAGAAAATGGTCGAAATATATGTCTATCACTACCGAAGCATATTTGTGATAGTTTTGATATAGTACAGTTTTGCAAGTGCTGACCACAGAATGGGTATCCATAAAACTATCAATTAAACGATGTAAAAGGATGCCATTTTTAATATTTTCCGAAAAATGTTGATTTCGAGGGTGCTCAATTCTGCCAACTACATAGTCTTCCAACAGATTCCCGACTAAAATTTCCTCATTGTCACCAGAAAGAAATAAATGTGCTAAAAAATTCATTTATAAAGGGCAGAATTTGTACGTTTGTGGCAAAGTTATGAAATAAGAGATAATAAAATATCTAAGTTTCTGTTAGATTTATAACCTTAGTGACAAATTAAATTTAAGCAAATGAAAGTTGAATCAAAAAAAGTAGTTACAGCTAGTTACGAATTATATGTGGGAGATGGTGAGGATAGAGAAATTATAGAGGTTTCGGACGAATCTGATCCAATTGTGTTTATTCATGGCATGAGTGGACTTCCAGAAGCTTTCGAAACAAATTTGATTGGATTAAGTTTGGGAGATACATTTGAATTTTCAGTAAGTGCTGAGGAGGGTTATGGAGAAGTGGATACAGAAGCATTAATTGATTTTCCAATAGAAAACTTTAAAATCGATGAAGGTAAAGTTCCAGATGGAATGTTGGAAATAGGTAATTTTATTCCTTTTTCAAATGAGGAAGGGCATCGTATGAACGGAAGAGTGGTGGAAGTGCATCCAGATTTTGTTATGTTAGATTTTAATCATCCATTAGCAGGAGAGACTCTACATTTTAAAGGAAAGATTCTGGCTATCAGAAATGCAAATCCTGACGAGATTTCACATGGGCATGTTCATGGCCATGGGGGTGTAATTCATTAATTACACCCAAACTCTATTACTTCAATACCAAATTTTCTCAAAAAATCCACGCCCTCATCACTTGGAATGCCTTTATATTTTGCATAAGATTCCTTATAAAACACTTTTTTAATTTTCATCGAAAAAATTACACGAGCACAGGCTATACACGGCGATAGCGTAACATAGAGCGTACTCCCCTCAAGATTAGCACCGTTTTTTGAGGCATATAAAATCGCATTTTGCTCTGCATGAAGTGCTAATGAGCAACTTCCTTTTGAATCTCTTGGGCAACCTTCTTCCGGAAAATCCTCATCACAATTGTGTGTACCTGATGGAGGGCCGTTGTAACCTATTGAAATAATTCTCGTATCTTTAGTTAAAACAGCGCCAACCTGAGCTTTTACACAATGCGAACGTTGGGCAAGGTTTTTAGCAAGATTCATGAAAATTTCATCAAAATTAGGCCTGTCTTTCATCAATTTTTCCATTTTAGGTGTTTAATTGTTGACTCTAAGTTTAGGTTATATTGGTTAGTTAAAGATTGGCAAAACTAATTGATAAATGTGAGAACATATTTATCAATTGATGTTTTTTGTTGAATTTATAGATGAATTAGCAACCAGGCTGATTAGTAATATTAAACCACAAGTTGGAGAAAGAAGAATAAACAAATATCCTAAAAAATAGCTAATCGTGCAGCAACACGCTCTTGTTTAGATGTGACGTTTACAATATATGTACCAGCCTGTAAATCGTAGGTTTTGAGTGTTACAATAGTGCTGGGGTAATCAGTAAAACTCTCTGAATATACATTTCTACCTTTAATATCGGTCAAAGAAATAGTAAAGTCCTGGAAGTCAGGTAATAAGACCTGAACCTTGATATTGTCTTTCGTTGTTGGATTAGGAATAAGTGCTACAGCAAGCGTATTGGATGGAGGCAATTGAAATTTTGCATAAGTCACTACTCTTTTACGTCTTTGGCTTAACTCAACCACGGCTCTCATTCGTTGTTTCTGGCCTTCAGTAAAAATATTCATACATGAGTCCGGAGAATAGTCCATATAATCTTCAATAAGATTTCTTGTACGTTCTCCATTACAATTGGAGAACATATCTTTACAAAATGCTGTACTATTCGATCCGCTTGCTTGAGGCGTATCTTCTACATAGTCAGTCCCACAATATTCATCTCCCCATGTATGAATTAACCCTAGCCAATGGCCAATCTCATGAGTAGCGGTTCTTCCAAAACTATAAAGGCCATCTATATTGGTACCTGTTTTTTTACCAAAAACTCTATAATCAATAAATGCTCCATCTAGGCTCTCTACTATTTCATCTCCCAGGCCATCAATAGTTTCAGCATATGGAAACTCAGCATATCCTATATAAGGGTCTCTATAGGCTGTTACCCAAATATTTAGATACTTATTACTATCCCAATAGACAATATTTGATAATTTCTGACGATCATTATCATTTATTAAATTAAAACTCGTAGCGGAATTATAATGTCGGGTAATCCCTGTGGTAGGGTTTCCATCAGGGTCTTTGGAAGCAAGAAAAAACTCTATTTGGGTATCAGCTCCTATCGGATTATTATTATATCCCATAGTCCCTTCTTTTCTTCGATAATCTTCGTTTAACACCTTAATTTGCGAGAAAATCTGCTCGTCTGGAATATTTGTACCTGTTATAGCATTGCTTGATTGATTATGAATGACATGTACAACCACAGGAATCCTTATGATTTCATTATCAGCCACACCAATTCGGGCATTGCCTGCTCCCTGAAAGTTTTGTAATGTCTGCTCAAACCGAGCCTTTTTCAATGCTCTTGATGGGTCTTTCAATAAACGAATTGAATCACTGGCAGCATTGGCACAAAAATGTCTTTTTTGTGCCAATGTCTGTATAAAGACCAGGAAGAATAGAGGGATATATAAAGCTTTTTTCATGCTATAATGACGTGCGATTAGTAGCCTATGGTTGCAAAGCATGATAATTAAAGAATATTATTTACTCTCTGCTTTTTCGTAAGCATTCAGAATATCTCTAACCAATCTATGGCGTACCACGTCTCTGCCATCTAATTCTACAAAACCTATTCCAGTTATATTTTTGAGAATATCCAAGGCATCAGCTAACCCTGACCTTTGGTTTTTAGGTAAATCTACCTGTGTCCTATCACCTGTAATAATGGTTTTTGAAAGTGGCCCCATACGCGTCAAAAACATTTTAATCTGCATGGGCGTAGTATTTTGTGCTTCATCAAGCAGGATAAAAGCATTATTCAAAGTTCTACCTCTCATATAGGCCAAAGGGGCAATTTCTATAGTTCGGTTTTCTAAATAGAACTTCAGTTTTTCTGCCTGAATCATATCATCAAGTGCATCATAAATAGGTCTTAGATATGGGTCGATTTTCTCTTTTAAATCACCCGGCAAGAAGCCTAAATTTTCACCTGCTTCAACCGCAGGTCTGGTGATGATAATTTTCTTAACTTCCTTATCTTTTAGCGCTTTTACCGCTAATGCCACAGCAGTATAAGTTTTACCTGTCCCTGCAGGTCCAGTGGCAAAGACAATATCATATTTTTGAGCCGCTTCAATCATTTTTTTCTGATTGGCGGTTTTAGCCCTAACAACTACGCCTTTGGTTCCATAAAGAATTACATCGTCGTCAGTTGTTTCATGATTAGCCGTTTCAATATCTTGCTGAATATAGTTTTTGACCTGTTCATTACTCAATCTGCCGTACTTCTGATAATGTTCAAGTAATGACTCTAATATATCGGAGATTTTATTGATTTCAGTGTTATTCCCTTTAATTAAGATCTGATTCCCTCTTGAAATAATTTTGCTTTCCGGAAAAGCTGCCGCTACTACTTTGATATTACTATTTTCTACTCCGAGAAAATCTATCAATGACACTTCGTCTAATGTGAATACTTTTTCTGTCAAAATACTAATGAGTTTGGTTATTGGTTTATTAAATAGGTCTTATTCATTTAAACGCTCGACCTAAAATTTTAGTTTTCTTTTTGAGACTTGAATTTGCATTTCAAAAATCAAAAATTATTCACATAATCTAATGTTTTTTCCACAAAAAAATTGTGCGTTTGGAATTATATACTGATAATCAATCGTTTATCTTTAAAAGGTAAAGGTTCTGAACAATAGCTTTGTTTTTTGAGAAAGTTATTTTTCTTAACATTGCAATAATATATGGAACAAAGATACCCAAATAATCCATCAAACAGAAACCAGAACCAGAGAGGATTTGGAAAAAATCTCTTTTTGGAAACCACCAGGAGCGAGTCTGGTAAGCTGCCACCTCAAGCTACGGAGTTGGAAGAGGCTGTTTTGGGTGCTTTGATGATTGAGAAAGATGCATTGACTGCTGTTGTTGATATTTTGCAACCTGCTAGTTTTTATAAAGATGCGCATCAACATATTTATAATGCCATTTTGATACTCTTTGGTAAATCTGAACCTATTGATTTACTGACCGTAACTTCGCAGTTAAGGGCTTTAGGGGAATTAGAATTCGTAGGGGGGGCACAATATCTGGCAAGATTAACCAGTAAAGTTAATTCTGCAGCTAATATTGAATGGCATGCCCGTATTATCTCGCAAGCTGCGATTAAAAGAGACATGATTCGGGTAGCCGGGGATATTCTTCGGGATGCCTTTGAAGATACTACTGATGTATTTAATCTTTTAGATAGAACTGAGCAGACCTTTTTTGAGATTTCTGAAAGAAATATCAGAAAAAGCTACGCTGATGCCAGTTCAATCATGAGAGCGACTATTGAAGAACTTGAAAAAAAGAAGAACAATAAAGATGGTTTAACAGGTGTAGCCAGTGGTTTTACAGAGCTAGACCGTATTACCAGCGGATGGCAGAATACGGAATTAACGATTATCGCTGCTCGTCCTGCAATGGGTAAAACAGCATTCGTTGTATCTGCCATGAGAAATGCAGCCGTTGAGTGGAATACTCCTGTGGCTATTTTTTCTTTAGAAATGTCTTCTACTCAATTAATGCTTCGTATGATTTCTGCCGAAGCTGAGATTGATAGTGAAAAATTACGTAAGGGCACCTTAGAGAGCCACGAATGGCAACAATTGCACCATAGAATTGACCGCCTTTCAAAAGCACCGATATATATTGATGATACGCCAGCCTTATCCGTTTTGGAATTAAGGGCAAAGTGTCGTCGTCTAAAAGCTCAATTTGATATTGGTCTGGTAATTATTGATTACCTTCAACTAATGACAGCTGAAGTAGGTGGGGGTAAAAGTGGTAATCGTGAGCAGGAAATTGCAACTATTTCTCGTTCATTGAAAAATCTAGCGAAAGAAATCAATGTGCCTGTTATTGCTTTATCTCAATTGAGCCGTGCTGTTGAGACCCGTGGTGGTGATAAACGTCCTCAACTTTCTGACTTACGTGAATCTGGCTCTATCGAGCAGGACGCTGACATGGTAATGTTCCTATATCGTCCGGAATATTATAAAATTACACAAGATGAAAACGGTAATCCAACTGCTGGTGTGGGTGAAGTAATTATTGCCAAAAACCGTAGTGGTACGGTTGATACTGTTAGATTAAGATTCATTGGCAAATATACCAAATTTACTGATCTAGATGGGTTCTATACGCCCGTCCAGGATAATTTCACAGACTTCAATTCTCCCAAGCCATTCCCAACAACTAATGCTTTAGAAAGCTTTGAACAGGGAGGAAGTGCGCCTAATACAGGTAGCTCTGTAACATTCGGTAGCAAAGCTAATCAGCCCCGCAATCTTGATGAGGAAACTGAATTTCCATTCTAATGTCTAATCCTTTATTTTATTAAATTCATATAATTTTATTAAGCCGATAAATGTTTATTTATCAGGTAAACCTATGTCTTTACGGTTAATAACATAAAATAGTTATATTTTTTATTGATTAAAGTATAATTATGCTTAACTTGCTTTGCGTTATCGAAAAGCAGTGCAAATGAAAGCAAGATATTACCTCCCATATATATTATTTATCTTCTCTTTTTCTGGTTATTCTCAAAAAAACTTCTGGACAATTAGTGGCATTGTTGCTAACGAAAAGAAGATGGCTGTTCAATCAGCTAATGTCTTTGTTAATAACACTTCTATTGGCTTTGTCACCAACGAAAAAGGAAACTTTCAGTTGAATGTGCCTGATAAATTTTCACAGGTTGAATTAATTGTCTGTTTTGAGGGATATAAAACTATTAAGAGGAAAATCAATTATTCTACTGAAATTCAGGTCTTTAGATTTCAGCTAGAGAGGGATGGTATACTAAAAAAGACAGTAGTCACTGCCAAAAAAGAAAAGGATTGGAAGAATAAATGGGAAATTTTTGAAAATGCCTTATTAGGGAATTCAAAGTTTGCTAAAAATTGTAAAATACTTAACTCAAACGTTGTAAGATTGGAGTTTGACAAGGATAAAAAAATGACTGCAACAGCAACTGCACCAATCCAAATCATTAATGAGGCTTTAGGTTATAAAATCCTGCTGCTGATGGATAAATTTGAATCTGATAGCTCAGGAACAAATATGTCTGCTCTCAAATTCTTTGAGAAAGTGAATACCACTAATATAGATTTAAAAAACAAATGGGATAAGAACCAAAAAGACGCTTTTAGTGGTTCTTTTCATAATTTTTTAATGGTGCTCACAGATAATAAATTAGAAGAAAATGATTTTGAGATTTTTAAAAAATCTTCAGTTCAAACAGCCAAAAATGACCCAACAACGGTTGAAAAAGAATTAAATGAGGGTACATTGACACGAGCCAAGGCTAATGAAATTTACATTTATAATAAAGATGCTGAAAGTTTTCTACTTCAATCGGACTCCCCACTTTTGGTATTCTTTAAAAAAAGCCCTGAATTAAAACCAGCATTTTCTGATTATCCTTTTAAGTCTTCTGAAATAGTTTTGCTCAAATCTTACGCCAGATTTAATGAAAATGGCTGGCTAAGAAGACCTAATGATATTGTTTTGAAAGGTTTTTGGGGCGATAAAGGATTAGCTAATCAATTGCCTGATGATTATAACCTAGATGGTTTAATCAAGGAGCCAAATGATGCATCAACAATTAATAAATTAAGCAAAAGACAATAGCCTAAATCAAATCTCTCTTAATTCCAATTTCGCAATGTTTTCTACATGGTGAGTATGAGGAAACATATCTACCGGTTGAACTGTTACAATATCATATTTCGCACTTAAAATGGCTAAATCTCTTGCCTGAGTAGCTGGATTACAGCTCACATAAACAATGCGCTTAGGTGCAACTTCAAGAATAGTATTTGTCACAGGCTCGTCCATTCCCGCGCGCGGTGGGTCAGTAATAATTACATCTGGGTTTCCCTTGCTAGCAATAAATTCCCCAGTAAGAAATTTACGCATATCTCCTGCAAAAAACTCAGTATTAGTAATCCCATTTACCTGAGAATTTATTTTGGCATCTTCAACTGCATCTTCAACATATTCAATACCAATGACTCTTTTTGCCTTTTTAGCTACAAAATTAGCAATAGTTCCCGTACCAGTATACAGGTCATAAACCAATTCATTGCCACTCAAGTCAGCATATTCTCTAGTCAGCTTATACAGTTCATAAGCCTGTTCGGAGTTTGTCTGATAAAAAGATTTTGGACCAATTCTAAAAATAAGGTCTTCCATCTTTTCCTCAATAAATGGCTTCCCATAAAATGTAGACACCTCCAGATCATAAAAAGTATCATTTCTTTTCTGATTGAGTATATAATTTAATGAGGTTATTTCTGGAAAATTCGTTTGAAGATGCTTTAGAACGGCTTCAATGGCCTCTTCATTTTTTTGTGCAAATTGTACCATCACCATTAGGTCTCCTGTAGAAGTAGATCGAATCATCACATTTCTTAAAAAACCCTGGTGGGCAACATGATCATAGTAAGAGTATTGATTCTGATTGGCAAAATCTCTAAGAGCAAGCCTGATTTCATTAGACGGGTCTTTTTGTAAATAACATTTCTCGATAGGTAAAACCTTTTCAAAACGCTTCGGCACATGAAAACCTAATGCATTTTTATTTAAATCTTCTCCCTTATCAGCTTCTTCTCTGGTAAACCATCTGCTATTAGAAAAAGTGTATTCTAATTTATTACGATAGAACTGAATATTTTCGGAGCCCAGAATCGGATTAATTACAGGTAATGTTATTTTCCCGATACGGCGTAATTGGTCATTTACTTGTTGCCATTTCAAGTCTAATTGTTTTTCGTAAGGTATATGTTGCCATTTACAGCCACCACATACTCCAAAATGTTGGCAAAAAGGAGCAATACGTAGGGGAGAAGGTTCAATTAACTGCAATACATTCGCTTCTGCGTAATTTTTCTTTCTATTATTCACCCAAAGCTTTACTTTATCTCCCGGAGATACATTGCTTCCTTCAATAAAAATTATTTGTCCATTATGCCTTGCAAAACATTTTCCTTCTGCTGCAAAATTTTCTACCTCAATATTTTCAATAATGAATGTTTTGTTTTTAGCCATTTGGTTAACTGTCGGTTCAATTCAAATTTCTGCAAAAATATTTAACTTAACATTAAGTTCAAAATTCAACCTTTTATAATTAAATTACGTCTTACAAATAACATTACCCTAACGTTTAAGAAATACTCTCAAGAGCCTATGAAAAAGTATCTTTACCTTGTATTTTTTCTTGCCTTCGTCCACAAATCAATGGCCTCTCATATTGTTGGAGGTGAAATTGAATTAGTGAAAATAAAAAATCCTTCGCCTGGTATTACTCATGAAGTTACCCTGAATCTTTATTTCGATGCGATTAACGGACGCCCGGCTGCAGAGGATATTACTATTACTTTAACATTTATACGTAAAAGAGATTTAGCCAAGGTAGGTGAAGCTGTTTGCCAGAGAGTTTATCGCGATTTGATTCAATATATTGATCCCGCCTGTTCAAAAGGAGATTTACAAACTTTGCTAATTAAGTATAGTGCTAATTTAAATTTACCAGAAGCCGCTTTTTCAGACCCGGGAGGTTACGCGATTGTATGGGAAAGATGCTGCAGAAATATAATTATTACAAATATTCGTAATCCAAGTTCTGTTGGAATGGTATTTTACACTGAATTCCCGCCTGTAACCACAGCTAATAGCTCGCCTAAATTTAAAGAAGTTGTGGCTGATTATCTTTGCATCAATCAGAATTTTGAAATGGATTTTAGTGCTTCCGACCCGGACGGTGATAGTTTGACTTACGAATTAATTACTCCATGGATAGGCTATGCAACCATGGGTAATCCAAGCCCTATAAGTGTTGGCAGAAGCAGTTACCCGGAGGCTTCCTGGGTCGATGGTATTTCTTTAGCGAATGTAATTCCGGGCGAAGAACCTTTGCGTATTGATAGAATTACCGGGGTACTTTACGTAAAACCTAGTAAACTAGGCCTTTATGTTTTTTCAGTAATGGTGAAAGAATACCGTAAAGGGGTAATGATAGGAAGAGTAAAAAGAGATTTTCAATTAAAAGTAGTAGATTGTAAAATTAATTATCCACCTCAAATCATGGTTCGAAGCCAAGGGGCAAGTACCTTTTTTAAAGAGGGCGAAATAGTAACGCTGAAAAAAGGAGATAAAAGATGTTTTGATATTATGTATTTTGATCAGGATGTAAGCCAGAAGGTGACAATAACCGCCAGAGGTGTGAATTTTGATACAAAAAAGATTAACATGCCTGCTATTACGAATGTAGTCATTCAGAATACAGACACTTTAAAAAATTCATTTTGTTTAGATGAATGTATTATCATTAAGAATAATTTGGCAGCCGAATTTATAATTAGTATCAATGATAATGGGTGTCCGGTTCCACAAATACGGAGTTATAGAATGAAGATTAATTTCGAAGACATTGATAATAATCGTCCGGTTATTACTACTTCACTTACTGATTCTCCAACTATTATGTATGGAGATACGTTAGAGTTTACAGTTTTTGGCGATGATAAAGACCTTGATACGCTTTCTTTGGCAGGCACAGGACGAAGTTTTGGCTTAGGTAGTTTAGGATTTACTTTTCCATCACAAACAGGTATTGGTAGTGTAAAATCCATTCTGAAATTTATTCCGAATTGTGAGGCCGTCAGACGAAAACAGGTTACCTTAGATTTTGTTGCAAAAGATTTGCGATGCGGTGTAAGCAATCAGACTACATACGCAGTGCCGATTACAATTCAGTCAATCCCCAATAATGCTCCCACTGTTTCAACTAGTTTGTCTGATAGCGAAATAGAGGTAATACTTTCGCCCACCAGCCCGACAGAAGTAAAATTTAATGTTGATGGGAGTGACATAGATAAAGAAAAAATAGAATTGTTAGCCATTGCAGATGGTTTTGATCTTAAAAACGCATCAATGACTTTTGAAAATAAAGATGGGATAGGTGCGGTAAGTAGCATTTTTTCATGGAAACCCAACTGTACCTTATTGGCAGGCAAAGATTCCAAAGAATTTATAGTAAAGTTTCGAACTCAGGACAACGCCTGCGACCAGAAGCAAGATACAATAAGTGTAAAGCTGTTGTTGAAAAACAATCTCCCGGCAGAGAATCCACTAGAGCCATTTAATACTTTTACGCCAAATGAAGACGGTGTAAATGATTATTTCAATATGGGGGCAATTCCTGAAGATAATTGTAACAGGCAATTTGTTAAGTTTGAAGTCTTCAATAGATACGGTAAATCTATATTCCAGACTGCTGATAGAGACTTTAAATGGACTGGAGACAAAGAGCCGTCGGGAGATTATTTCTATGCTTTATATTTCACCGATGAAATGTATAAGGGTGTTATACATTTAATACGCTAGTAAGGATTAATGAATTAATAAAATATCACTTCGTTTCAAGTAGCAGAACTTACCATCCCATAATACCTGGTACCAAATATCTTCTGAATTAATAACATTTAACCGATGTCCCTCAGTGATGCTCCCGACTATATGTGAGCCTGCTGAGGGGTAATCTCTTAAATAAACGTGCTCGTTTTTAATAATTACCGTCCGATAGTTATTAGGGAGATTAATTAGTACCGATAGGAATATCAGGTAAAGTAAGAAAATTACTTTATGGTGAGTAGGAGTAAACTGGTTATCTATTCGCTTGATAACAAAGACAGCAAAAACATATATACCTACCAGTAAAAAGCCAATCCAGACATAGATAGAATATTGTCTAAAATAATAGAGAAAATAATTCAGGTCATTTTTTTCATATCCCTTATATCCATTCTCGGTAGCTATCATATAAATCTTCTCAAACACACGTTCATCTGCAAATCTAAATGAGTACAAATTGAGATAATATAATTCCTTTACAAAGTCGCCTTTATTCTCGTAGATATTCGCCAGCTTTAGATAAATTTTAGGATTAAAATTTGTCGACGAATCTAGGATTTTTTCATAAAGACCCGCTGCTTCATCAAATTTGCGCTGTTTGAACAAAGAATCTGCAGATAAGTATAATTTTCTTTGGGCTTGACTATCAAGGATTTGCAGTGAAAAAATCAATATTAAAAAAAGTCTTTTCAGAAATTTCAGAAAGTATGTTTGCATCATAATATCAAAAAGTGTAATTTTGCACCGCGATTCAGGAAAGGGGCTAAGACCTCTAAAGTGAAAGAGAAAGCAAAAGTAGTAAAAATTTATTTTTCTCCCATTTCTTCATTTACTAATTCCGATTTAGCACCAAAAGATTCCGTAGCTCAGCTGGTAGAGCAATACACTTTTAATGTATGGGTCCTGGGTTCGAGTCCCAGCGGGATCACAAACGTATACAAACCTTTATTCTTCTTTTAGAGTAGATTATAATAAGAAGATTCCGTAGCTCAGTTGGTAGAGCAATACACTTTTAATGTATGGGTCCTGGGTTCGAGTCCCAGCGGGATCACTAACGTATACAAACCTTTATTCTTCTTTTAGAGTAGATAATAATAAGAAGATTCCGTAGCTCAGCTGGTAGAGCAATACACTTTTAATGTATGGGTCCTGGGTTCGAGTCCCAGCGGGATCACAAAAGGCCAAATCGCAAGATTTGGCCTTTTTCTTTTATTAGTGCCACTCAAATTTTATTAATTCTAAACTCTCAATAACCCCCGAAAACCTCTCGCAGCATAGTAAGAATCAGCTCCATTGTGATAGACGAATACATGATTATACCGACGATCACAAAAAAGAGCTCCGCCTAATTTCCTGATATTTGCAGGTGTTTGTATCCAGCTGGATGTCTTTAAATCAAAGTTTCCTATTTCCTGTAAATTCCTATATTCTTCTTCCGTTAAAAGCTCTATACCCATATCAGCGGCCATATTAGTAGCACTATCTGCTGGTTTGTATTCTTTTCTGGCTTCTAGTGCTTCATGGTCAAAACAAATACTTCTACGTCCTTTGGGGCTTTCTGCAGAACAGTCACAAAAAATATATTCACCCGTTTTCTCATCCTGTCCGATAACATCGGGTTCTCCTCCTGTCATTTCCATTTCATTTATTGACCATATTTTTTCTGGCTTAGCCTCTAATCTGGTCTGAACAGTATCCCAGTCGATACCTGAATGGCGATTGAGATTTTTCTCAAAACGAGTTTTTAATATTTTAAGGAGTTCATCTTTCTCCGAAGCTGGTAACTCTATTCTATTCTTATTCATCATTTAATATGTTTTGATAATATGTGGAATTATATGTGCAAATTAAAATACCTATGTTTAAGCAGGAATAAGCCGTCTGTCAGCAGGTCTAAAATACCATGAGACTACAGTCAGGACAATTAATAGAACGGGGCCGAAACTCTCTTTAAGTCCATCGCCAACAGCAATGTGAGAAATCATGGCACCTGTCATAGCAATAAAGAATCCGGCGTAAGCCCACTCTTTTATCAGAGGAAATTTAGGGACAAGCACAGCAATAACGCCAAGCATTTTCCATACACCTATAATGGTCAGAAAGTAGAGAGGATATCCCAGGTGAGTCATCAAATCCACTTCTTCCTTCAAATGAATTATTTGTACAATTCCACTTGAGACCATTCCTAATGAAAGCCAGATGGTAGCAATCCAATAAATGATTTTATTTCTCTTTGTCATGGTTGTAAAAGGTTATTTGTTTAAATAGTAATAATGCTAAAAAGGTGCTTCAATAAAATGTTTGAGATTAATCTGCCAATCCTTTTCCCTTAAGAATCTGCCCAATGTACTGCCTCCCGGGTTTTGGAAAGTTTGGCTTGTGAAAAATTAAAAATATAGACTCTTTGACGACCGGGTGTTAGAGAGTCAAAGACTGTTTTAAATGATGGCATTTCATCCAGTTTCTTTTAAAATTCTTCAGGAATATCGAAATCCTCAGTTTTCTTTAAAGTCACTTTCAAACCAGCCTTTTCTATTTCTATTGCCTCGAAAATATAAGTTTTGATGATAAGTATTTCATTAAGGCTGGTAAACCGAATTTGACGAGTTGATTGCACATTTCTGTTTGCTGAATGAGTATACTATTCGCATCATTCTGCAAGACACCCTTAAAAAATAGAACTGCGTAGTACTCTTTAAATCCATGTATTAATATAATATTAGCCTCTCGATAAACATAGCATGGTTCACCGCATTTCAATTCTTCTGCTAAGTCACATTCTAGTACTATTGTGCGCAAGGCTTCAAATTCTTGCTACCATTTAGCATCTTTATTGAAGTTGAAGTCAAGTTTTGGATTTATCATGGTTTATTCTTTAAACTGGCTGACTACACTTTGTAATTTGCTATGTGCCATATTTATACCCATAGCAAATGGCAATTTCAGAACCTGATCTCTTACAGCAACTGATTTGTAAACTATATGCATGGTCAATTTACTGGTTTCTTCGGTTAGTTTTTCAAATTCCAGAAATTCAAGCTGGGCATCAAAATGGGTATTGCTCATTTCAAATGTTCTTGTAATTTTCTCGTTTGGGATAAACTCATGAATAACCCCATTGGCTTGAAATACCACGTTTCCATGAGAGTCACTCGTTTCAAATAACCAACCACCATGTTTTTTATTTTCGAGTTTTAAAACTTTCGTATTCATCCATTGCTCAATAATTTCAGGCTCTTCATAAGCCTTGAAAAGTAATTCCAACGGTAAATCAAACTCCCTTGTTATCAATAATTCCTGTTTACCATCTTCAGCGTGAACTTTTGTTTTTCTTTCCATGTTTTTCTATTTTTTAGGTTGATATTTTTTCATTATTGATTCCAATTTGTTAAATCTATCATCCCACATCTGGCGAAAGGGCTCTATAAAATCGGCTACCTCTTTCATTTTTATTGCATTGATATTATAGATAATCTCTCTACCATTTTGTTTTTGTTCAAGTAGCTCACACTCAGTCAATATTTGCAAATGCTTTGAAACTGTCGGTCGGGCAGTATCAAAGTTTGCTGCAATTGCTCCGGCCGTCATAGACTGCGAAGCCACTAATAATAGAATCGCCCTTCTGGTGGGGTCAGCTATAGCCTGAAAAACATCTCTTCTTAAATTCATTATGTAGTTATTTGGCTACAAATATATATGTAGTTATTTGACTACGCAATTTTTTTTTATTTTTTTTATTTTGATATAAATTATTTGCCTACATTAATGATAACTAGGTGAAATTTAATAGTTTATGGGTAATTTTTAGCTTTATATTATTTTCTTTTTATCTCTTGATTTTATTAGAATACAAAACAGATTTATTAATATCTTTCTGAAATTCTTTTAAAACCTATAATTTATGGCTAAAACTGACTACCAATCAATTGACGAGTACCAAAACACTCTCCAGGAAGAAACCAAAGAAAGACTACAGTCTATCCGTAAAGCAATACACGAAATTGTTCCAGACGTCGAGGAAGTTATCAGTTATCAGATTCCTTGTTTTAAGTTTAAAGGATATTTGATTTACTATTCAGCTTATGCCAGGCATATATCTCTTTCATATCCCTATAGCAAAGAACTACTGGCCAAATTTGAATCTGAATTGAAAGATTTGAGCGTGAGTAAGTCTGCTATTCAGTTTCCCAACAATAAACCTCTGCCACTTGATTTAATAAAGGGGATAGTTTCGTTCAGAGTTCAGGAAAACATTCAGAACGAAGTAGCCAAATCAAAAAAGAAAAAGTGATGATTTGTTGCTATCAAAATGAGGAAATCGGCTAAATTATAATTAAAAAAGATGAAAATTTGGAATAATCTTAGTCCTTACGTAGTTTTGTGTTTCCGAAAAAAGGCGATGTGGTGGAATTGGTAGACACGCTACTTTGAGGGGGTAGTGGGCGTTAGCCTGTGCGAGTTCGAATCTCGCCATCGTCACAATTAAGATTTAAGTTTAAGTTGAACATTTGTTATTAGATACCTGTTTGTCTATGACTTACAGGTATTTTTTTGTCTTTCAACATCATATTAAGATTATTACCTTGGTTTTATCTCAAAACCATCCAGTAACTTTTTCATCTCTGCTTGAGTATTTTTTAAAGTTTTCACTTTTTTTGAAAATAATATGCTATCTTTGCGGTTGTTTTAAATATTCATTAAATCTAAGTTAACATCAAATGTATTTAACTACGGAGAAGAAGGAAGAAATCTTTGCAGGCAAAGGCTTCCAGAAAAAAGCAACTGATACCGGTTCAGCCGAATCTCAGATTGCACTCTTTACTTATCGTATCTCTCATCTTACAGAGCATCTTAAAAGTCACAAACACGATTATTCTACCAGAGCTGGTTTGTTGAAACTGGTTGGTAAGCGTCGTCGTTTGCTTGACTATTTGCATAAGAATGATATTGCTCGTTACAGAGCGATTATTGCTGATTTAGGCATCCGTAAGTAATTTTTTGATAATCAGAGAATGATACCTTCATTCTCTGATTGTCTTTTATGCAAGAACTACAACATTATACATAGTTTCAGGGCTTTGAAATACCCTTTTTAAAGTCGTTGGAATATCCCCGCGGAATTCGGATAGAAAATTGCCACGTCGGAAGCGGAAACGTGGTTTAATACTTAAACTAAAAATGTTTAACATTCACTCAAAGACCATCGAAATGCCTGATGGCAAAGTGATTAGCCTTGAAACAGGAAAACTAGCAAGACAAGCCGACGGTTCAGTTGTATTGAGATCAGGAAATACAATGCTTTTAGCAACCGTTGTTGCTGCTAAAGAACATAAAGAAGGCATCGATTTCTTACCCCTTTCTGTTGATTATCAAGAAAAATTTGGTTCAGCTGGTAAAATCCCCGGAAGTTTCCAACGCCGTGAAGGACGTTTATCGGATAACGAAATCCTTATCAGCCGTCTGATTGACAGAGCATTAAGACCTATCTTCCCAGAAAATTATCACGCTGAAGTACAAGTTAATGTAATTCTGATTTCAGCTGACTCACAGGTTCAGCCAGATTCATTAGCAGCATTAGCAGCAGCTGCTGCCATTGCAGTATCAGATATCCCTTTCAATGGACCGATTTCTGAAGTACGTGTATCAAAAGTTGATGGCCAATACGTGATCAACCCAACAAGCAACGAAATTGCAAAGGCAAGCCTTGATCTGATTGTTGCTGGTACAGCAGATAATATCATCATGGTTGAAGGAGAGGCAGACCAATGTACAGAACTTGAAATGATTGAAGCCATCCGCGAAGCCCATGCGGCAATCAAAATTCAGGTGGCTGCTTTGAAAGCATTCGAAACCGAAGTTGGTAAAACTGAAAAAAGAGAGTATAACCACGAAGTGCACGATGAAGAATTAAGAGAACGTATGCACAAAGAGTTATATGATAAAGTATATGCCGTTTGTCAATTAGGAAGCAATCAGAAAGACGTTAGAAAAGCAGGTTTCAGTGCAATTCTGGATGAATTCCTTGCTACTTTCTCAGAAGAAGAATTGGCAGCGAAAAAAGGATTTGCCAAAACATATTTTGGTGATATTCAATACTATGCATCAAGAAATTTAGTATTAGATGAGCGCACAAGACTTGATGGACGTAGATTAAATGAAATTCGTCCAATAGTTTGTGAAGTTGATTATCTGCCATCTGCTCATGGAGCAGCCTTATTTACACGTGGTGAAACCCAATCATTAACTACTGCTACTTTAGGTACTAAATTAGATGAAATGATTGTTGATCAGGTAATGACGTCTGGTTACAGCAAATTCTTCTTACATTACAACTTCCCTGGATTTTCTACAGGTGAAGTAAAGCCAAACAGAGGACCAGGAAGACGTGAGATTGGACATGGTAATTTGGCTATGCGTTCATTAAAGAAAATTCTTCCTCCTGATAATGAAAATCCTTATACCATACGTGTAGTTTCTGATATATTAGAATCAAATGGTTCGTCATCAATGGCAACTGTTTGTGCGGGCTGTTTAGCATTGATGGATGCTGGTGTACCAATTAAAGCACCAATTTCCGGAATTGCCATGGGTCTTATAACAGACAATGAAACTGGTAAATGGGCTGTTTTATCTGATATCTTAGGTGACGAAGACCACTTAGGTGATATGGACTTCAAGGTAACCGGAACAGAAAATGGTATCACTGCCTGCCAGATGGATATAAAAATCGGTGGATTGTCTTTTGAAGTTTTGGAAGAAGCGCTAACTCAGGCTAAACAAGGTCGTATTCATATTTTGAATAAAATGAAAGAGGCATTGGAAGCGCCAAGACCAGACTTGAAACCTCATACACCAAGAGCACATACTATTGTCATTGAAAAAGAATTTATTGGTGCAGTAATTGGGCCTGGTGGTAAAATAGTACAAGAGATTCAAAGAGAATCTGGTGCTACTATCACCATTGAAGAAAAAGACGGTAAAGGATATGTTTCTATTTTCTCTTCAAATGCTGAGAGCATGGAGAAAGCGAAAAAACGTGTTAATGGTATAGTTGCTGTACCAGAAGTAGGCTCGGTTTATGATGCAAAGGTTAAATCAATACAACCTTTCGGCGCATTTGTTGAGTTCTTACCGGGTAAAGAAGGCTTATTACATATCTCTGAAATTTCATGGGATCGCCTGCCAAGTATGGATGGGGTTTTAGAAATAGGAGAGGAACTACAAGTAAAATTACTTGAAGTTGACCCTAAAACAGGTAAATTCAGACTTTCAAGAAAAGTTCTTTTACCGAGGCCTCCGAAACAATAATTGAAACTGTTCATTTATTGGATAAAGAAATGAACAGTTAATCGTGTAAATGGCGCTCTAAACAGGCGAACTGTTAACATAAATTAATTGTTCATTAGAATAAGAAAACAATAGATTTTTTACGTTAATAAAGAAATTGGTTTTTGGTGTTTTATTGACTACCTTTAAAATACAGTTTAGGGCTCCTTAAAACTCTTTAACATAACTGTTCACTGACTTAATATGCGCCAGCTAAAAATTAGTAAGCAAATCACCAATCGGGAGAGTCAGTCTCTTGATAAGTATCTACAAGAAATTGGGAAGGTTGATTTGCTAACGCCAGATGAGGAAGTAATTCTTGCTCAAAAAATCCGTGACGGAGACCAGCTATCCTTAGAACGCTTGACAAAAGCGAACTTACGTTTCGTGGTTTCAGTTGCAAAACAGTACCAGAATCAAGGACTTTCGTTAGGTGACTTAATTAATGAGGGTAACCTTGGTTTGATTAAAGCCGCTCAAAGATTTGATGAAACACGTGGTTTTAAATTTATCTCTTATGCTGTATGGTGGATTCGCCAATCTATTCTTCAGGCATTAGCAGAGCAATCACGTATTGTACGTTTACCCCTGAATCGTGTAGGTTCATTGAATAAAATTTCCAAAACTTTCTCTGACTTAGAGCAAAAATTTGAAAGAGAACCATCGCCGGAAGAATTGGCGGAGGTATTAGAGATTACAGCTGCAGAGGTTATTGATACCTTAAAAATATCAGGACGCCACGTATCTGTTGATGCACCTTTCGTACAAGGTGAAGAAAACAGTTTGTTAGATGTTTTGGAAAATGATAGCGAAGAAAAACCTGACCAAGGCTTAATCAATGACTCACTTCGGAGAGAGGTAATGCGAGCGTTATCGACGCTTACGCAACGTGAAGCAGAAGTAATTACTTATTATTTCGGATTAAACGGTGAGCAAGCAATGACCTTAGAAGAAATTGGTGAAAAATTTAACCTTACACGTGAACGTGTTCGTCAGATTAAAGAGAAAGCAATTCGTCGTTTACGTCAGACTTCAAGAAGTAAAGCATTAAAAGCTTATTTAGGCTAAGATATTTTCGAAACAAAGAATATAAAAAGGTACGAATCTCGTGCCTTTTTTTGTAGATTAAAATGGCAATTTTACAACCTATACATAATATTGCTGAAATTTGCGCCAGAAAAAATGTGAAGACAGCGATTCTCTGCCCTGGTTCGAGAAGTGCTGCTTTGACTATCTCAATGGCACGCCATCCTGAAATACAAACGTATAGTATTAGTGATGAGCGTTCAGCAGGGTTTATAGGATTAGGAATAGCTCAGGCCTCCAATGAAACAGTTTCTCTAGTTTGCACTTCTGGTACTGCTGCTTATAATTTAGCCCCAGCTGTAGCAGAAGCTTTTTTTCAGGAAATTCCCTTATTAATTTTAACAGCCGACCGCCCACCTGAATGGATAAATCAGTATGATGGACAAACCATTTATCAGGAAAATATCTTTGGTAAGCATGTGAAAAAGAGTTTTACACTACCTGCCGATTATACTCATGCAGATGCAGTCTGGCAAATAGAGCGAGTTGTTAATGAAGCGATTAATCTTACGCAATCATTCCCCAAAGGCCCGGTTCATATCAATGTTCCTATACGTGAACCATTTTATCCGACTGAGCATGAGATAGTAAAATTTGACAGACAGGTCAGGATTATCGGAAATGCGGTAATTTCTAAGACGCTTTCCAGACAGTTTTTTGAGAACTTCTACGGTATCTGGAGGAGTTGTGATAAGAAGCTAATCATTGTCGGACAGCAGCAAAATACTGAATTATCAAAGGTATTAAAGAATATTTCAGATGAGTTTAGTATCCCGGTATTAAGCGATATTATTTCAAATGTTAGTTTTGAGCATGTTATATCTGCACATGACGTTTTCTTCTCATCTAAGAACGAAAACTTTCTAGAGTCGTTAGCGCCTGATTTAATTATTACCTGCGGTAAGTCAGTTATATCAAAAAACTTAAAACAGTTTATTCGTAAGTATCAACCGCGCTACCATTTTCATATTCAGGAAAATCCTGAATTAATAGACCCGTTCCAGACACTGACTCATAAAGTTGAAGTTTCAGACCAGTATTTCTTTGAGACTTTATTCAGTGATTTAGATATAATGAAGTTCAAAGAAGGCGATGACGACGATGAAAATAGTGAATATTTCGCTCGTTGGCAGGCTGCAAATCAAAAATCTCAATTGAAATTATCCAAGTTTTTATTGAATTCGCCATATTCTGAATTCAAAACTGTGAAAAATGTAATTGCTCAATTGCCTGAGAATGCGATATTTCACCTGGGTAATAGTATGCCTGTCAGATATGCAAACCTCATTGGATTGTCAGACGGTAGAAATATTGAAGTTTTTGCCAATAGAGGTACAAGTGGGATAGATGGAATACTAAGTTCGGCAGTTGGCAATGCTTTGTCAACTAGCAAATTAGTTATATGCTTGATAGGGGACGTCTCTTTCTTTTACGATAGGAATGCTTTCTGGAATAATTACTTACCGACAAATTTGAGAGTTGTACTCCTAAATAATCATGGAGGAAATATTTTCAGAATCATTGATGGGCCAAACAGACAAGCAGAGCTCAAGGAATTTTTTGTTACTGAACAAAATTTCACAGCCAAAAATACTTGCACCGATGCAGGAGTGGAATACATACGGGTAACAAATGATGAAGAATTAGAAAAAGCACTTGCTACATTTTTCGAAATAAGCACTCAACCGAAACTTTTAGAAGTGATGATTGATGGCGAAATAAGCGTGGAGATTTTCAGAGAGTACAAAAAACTATTTGCAGACTTCAGTTAATCTTTTAACGGATTTGTCTTCGTTTAATTGAGAACCAATTTTCCAATACTGGCAGGCTTTTGCTTTTTCACCCATGGCAAAGTTAGTCTCGCCCAGATAGTAATTTAATAATTCAACAGTAGGGTCAAGCTTATCGGCTTGCTCTAAAAGAGAGACAGCTTGTTTATAGTTTTTATTCAAAAATTCAAAAAATCCTAAGTTTCGGATAGCCCAGGCATTATTTTTATTTTCTTCTAAGGCTTTATCAATCAATTTTTTGCCCTCAGTTAAATTTCCTGAATTCAGTAGATAGAACCCTTTATTATTCTCATAAAGAACATTTTTATTCAATCCAATAGCCTTATCAACCAGTTCAATGGCTTTAGCGAATTTGTTGTCATGGGCATAAACCAGACTCAGATTATTTAAAGCAAAATCCTGCTTTGGATTTATGGCAATCGCTTTCTCGAAGTTTACTTTTGCCTGGTCATAGTTTTTCTCCTGATACTGAACGAAACCAAGATTGGTCAGAGCCTTATCATTTTGTTGATTGAGCGAAAGAGCTTTTTGCAAAACTTGCTGAGCATCGGGAAATTTATTCTTTTGGATATAGATATTGCTTAGTGTAACAAAGTAGAAGGATGAATCCTGATATTTATTTTCAATAGATCTCAATAAATTAAGTGATTCATCTAATCTATCTGTAATAGAAAGGGCATCGCCTAAATTGTACTTTGCTAAGACGAAGTCATTGTCCAGAGAAACTGCTTTTTCAAAGTCAGTAATGGCTCCGTTTAAATCATCGTTCGCTAATTTAGCGGAGCCTCTATTGTTATAAGCATCCGCAAAAGTAGGTGTTTTCTCAATTGCCTCTGAAAAAAAGCCTATAGCTTTCTCATAATCTCCTTTTTTATAAGCCACATTTCCCTGAATAAAAAATAATTCAGAATCCTTTTCACTTCTTGAACACGAGGGTAAAAGTAATAGGATAATAGTACTAAATGTGATAAACTTTGTAAAAGTATTATAAGTAAAATTCATTCTTTATGTTTGATAAGTATAATTAATTTTTATAAATTTGCTTTTTGAATCAACAATTCTTCCGTAAAATTGTGTCAGAAAATACAAACTTCATAGACAACAATGAAATTTATAAAAGAAATCCCCAATAATTATTGCAAAGCATCGCTCTATGCCTGGAATAATAAGTTTATAATTAAGTTTGAGGCTGGTATGTACGAACAGACTTATAAAGTGAATGAATATGATGTATCCGGTGAAGATGAGATTGAAGAAATGCTGGGTGATACCTTTATGGAAAAAGTTATCAAACGTTTCAAAGATATGTCAGAAGACTTTGAATTGATATTAGACTCAGTCGATTGAGAAATAAGAAAGGGCTTAATAATAAAATTAAGCCCTTTCTTGTTATTTGTACTTTTTCAATATTTATCCTGGTTGATTACTTTATAAAAAGCCATTTTTTATACAATTCTTCCTGCTCAGCCGTTGGATTTTGAACTCTTTCCAACTTAGCTCTGGTAGATGGATTGGCTAAGAGTTTTACATCATAAGTAAACTCTCTGCCAAATCTTTTAACTTTCACTTTTATTACATCTCCTACTTGTTTGTCAGTAATATAACTACTGCTAACAGGGTATTTATTGCCATCAATTTCCAAAATCTCGTCATTTACATTCAAGCCGCCTTCATAAGCCGATGCTCCTTTCAGAACAGTGGTTATCTTGTTATTTTGAACAGTTGCTCCAAAAAATGGGGTTTTTGTATCGTATTCTTTTACCAGTTTTAATCCTACATAATTGAAGAAAGCATCGTAGTCAATGGCATCGGTACTCCAGATGTATTTTTTAAAGAAACTATCCATACTTTTGCCTGCCACTTTTTCACATCCAGCCTGAAATTCTTCATCTTTATATCCACGTCCTTGTTTCTTATAATACTCGTTCCACAAAAGCTTAAATACATCATCTAAAGTCTTTTTGCCTTTTGTTTCACCGATTATATACAAGTTAATCAGGCTTCCAATAACGCCACCTTTATTATAATAAGAAATTGTACTATTTGTAGAGTTCTCGTTTGGGCGATAGTGTTTAATCCAGGCATCCCAACTAGCTTCTGCTACTGATTGGACTTTCTGTCCCGGTTGATTTTCTATGCCACTGATAGAAGCAGCCACTTTATTTTTATATTCTTCCGGAGTAAGAATGCCTGCTCTTAACAAGATATTTTCCTGATAGAATGATGTAAAGCCCTCGGCCACCCACAGCATATGCGTATAATTTTCATTATCATAATCAAACGGCCCCAGTGCAATCGGTCTGATACGCTTTACGTTCCAAAGATGAAAGTATTCATGGGCAATTAATCCCATAAAACCCTTAAATCCAAGGTCAGTTGCATAGGCCAATGGAGAAGTCTGGCAAGTAGTTGAATTTAGGTGTTCCAGACCACCACCTATACTTGGTAAATGATGAATAATAAACGTATAGTCTTTGCAGGGATGTTCGCCCACAACGGTTGCTGCCGCTTGCGTCACTCTTTTATAGGCATCAATCACTTTGTCTTCATTGTATTCTAATGGTCCATTACTATACATAGCTATAGCGTGTGGAATATTCTGAATTTCAAAATTCAAAACCTTATGTGTTCCAATTTCAATAGGGCTATCTACTATTATATCGTAATCAGGCGCATAAAAAGTATTTTCTACATCAGCCACTTTTTTCATCCCTGTTGAAATAGAATTCCAACCTTTATAGGGGGTAATGGCCACTTTTGATGGATATTTTTTCAATTGAGGCACATACATAAAAATACTTGCGCCATTCAGGTAGCCATGTGTATCATCCAGGAAACTGGTTCTCACACTCAGTTCATAAGCATAAACCTTATAACTTATTTTCACTTCATTTGCACCGTTTGAATAAACACGCCAGGTATTCTTATTAATTTTGTCGGCCTTGACCTTTTTTGCTCCGGCCATTGCTTCAAAACCTTCTACATTTTTCGCATATTCTCTTACCAAATAAGAGCCTGGAGTCCAAACTGGCATTTTAAAATCTATATACGCCTTTTGCGGAATTTCCTTAATCTTCGAGATATTGCTTAAAGTCATAGAAACTTCAAAGTAATGAGTCCAAGGTTGGCTCATCGAAAGTGAGTAATTAATATTGGTCGTTTGTGCTTGTAGAATAGAAATTGATAAGAACAAAAATAGAAAGAAGCAGGTAACAGATTTTTTTATCATTTTGTTATTGGGTTAAGTCATTTGTTGATGTAACGAAACAATTTTTTTTTCAAACAAACGTTTTTTGCATGAAATTACTCCAATTTTTCTTCTTTACCAAAAATGGCATTCTCTTTGAATTAAACTTTTATCTTTTAGATTGTTTATTGTTATATCCAATAGCTACCTTTGGTTGAGAGTGGCTTAAGTGCTTTTATAATCAATATTACTAACCCCAAATATTGACTCCTTAAAAAATATTTCCCCAAGGGGTTGGGGATTTCAGACCCTATGAAAAAGGCGATATTAATTACCACCGTCTCCAGCTTACTAAATATGGGCTTTCAGTCTTATGCCCAAAACACAATGTCGTATACTGATCCTGAATCGTATTACCATAAGGGTATAGAATTGTTTCAGAAAAAAGTATATGCACCCTCTAGAGAGGAATTTCAGCATTATATTAAATCTACTCAGAAATCACTCAACTCAAACGAGTTTAATCTCACCAATGCAGAATACTATTCTGCCTTAGCCGGACTTTATGTCAAAGCACCTGATGCTGACATTGAAATCGAAAGGTTTGTGGTAAATCATTCAGACCATCCCAAAGCAAAAGTAATTTATGGAGACCTTGGCAATTTTTTTTATGAACAGGGAGACTACAATCGGGCTATCCAATACTTAGAAAAAGCGGTGAATGCTAATTCTACTTCATTGACAGCGCTAGAGTTTAAATACAAACTGGCGATTGCTTATTATCAAACCAATAAGTATGATAAAGCTTTACCTTTATTTAATGAGGTAAAGAGTATAGCTTCCGATTATTCTATACATGCTTACTACTACTCAGGTGTCATCAATTACAAAAATGCGAATTATGACGCTGCCTTATCTGATTTAAAGAAAGTAGAGAGCGTAGCTCCTTACAAAACTGAAATTCCGAACTGGATTGCAAATATCTTGTATGTCGAAAAAAGATACGATGAATTATTGGCATACACTGAACCCATTATTGAAAAACCGAATGGTAGAAAAATAGATGATATGTGCCTGGTAACAGCAGAGGTTTGTTATTTTAGAGACGATTTCGCCAAAGCCGCTAAGTATTACGACAGATTCAGAACTTTCAGAAAAGGTACTGTTTCTAATCAGGTAACTTTCAGACATGCCTATAGCCTCTATAAAACAGAAAGCTATGAGAAAGCCATAGAGAATTTCAAGAAAATTGCTGGACAAAATACTGAATTAGGTCAACAAGCAGCTTATTATCTGGGTATTTCTTCCCTAAAAGCTAATGATTTGAATGGGGCTTTTGCTGCCTTTGAAAGAGCCAAAAATGCAAATTTCGACAAGGTTGTGCAAGAAGAAGCGCAATTCAATTATGCAAAGGTTGCCATTGATTTAGGTAATAGCCAGCAAGGAATAGCAGAGATAGAAAATTACCTGAAAACATATCCTACAGGAAAGTATGTTGATGAAGCCAGTGAAGTAATGAGTGAGGTAATGTTTGATGCCAATAATTATGCACAAGCTATCTCCTATATTGAAAGTTTAAAAAAGAAAACCCCGAAACTCAATGCTGCCTATCAGAAATTGACGTATAATCAAGGGGTATTAGATTTCAATGCGGAGCGTTATCCAAGAGCTATCCAATATTTTGACAAATCCCTTACACAACCTATTGATAATGAATTAAAGCAAAACGCCACTTTCTGGAAGGCAGAGGCCGCTTATGCAGCCAAATTGCCTGAAGCAGAAAACCTGTACAGAGAAGTTATCAATAGTAACAATAACGAGACTTTGAAGCAAAAAAGTAAATATGCTTTAGGTTATCTAAACTACAATAATAAAGATTACAAACAAGCTGCTAACTACTTTAAGGAATACATAAAAGTACGTAAGGATGAATCTAACCGTCAGAATTATGAAGATGCTATTGTGAGAATCGGAGACTGTAATCTAGCCATCAAAAATTATGATGAAGCCATAAGATACTATGATTTAGCCATTAAAGAGAACAGAACAGAGAAAGACTATGCTATGTATCAAAAAGCGCTCACACTGACTTTTTTGGGCCGTAATCAGGAAGCTTTACAAATCTTTGATAGAATTGCTGCACAGTATCCAACCTCTCGTCTGGTTGATGATGCATGGTTCCAGAATGCAACTTTAGAATTGGATAAAGGAAATTACCAGAATGCAGTAAACTTATTAAGTAAAATGGTAAGAGAGCGACCTAAGAGTGGACTTATTCCACAAGCTTTATTGAAACGTGCATTGGCATATGGTAACCTTAAAAACTATGAAGCTGCGCTAAATGATTATAAAGTCATTGTAATACGATATGGAAAAACAGATGTTGCAGAAAATGCTCTTTTTGGTTTACAAGAAACTTTAAATACTCTAGGGCGTCCTGAAGATTTCTCTGCAATAGTTGATGAATTCAAAAAGACAAACCCTCAGAGCGGATCTGTTGAAAATCTTGAATATGAAACGGCCAAAAATCTATATCTGAATGAGAAGTATGCCAATGCCGTTACTGCACTATTGAAGTATATCAGCAACTATCCAAGAAGTTCGAGTATGTATGAAGCTAAATATTATTTAGCCGATTCATATTATATACTGAATGAGAAATCCAATGCCTTAAAATATTACAACCAGGTAATTAGTGATAACAGGACTAGCTTTGTAACAAAATCTGCTTTAAGAGCAGCAAGTATAGAAGCTTCGTCTAAGAACTATAAAAATGCTATAGCTAATTACCGTGCGGTTATTGTTTCATCGGCCAATAAACGCGATATCGTAACAGCCTGGCAAGGTTTGGCAGATGCCTACTATTTTTCTGGAAATCAGGATTCAGTCATCGTATATGCCAGAGAAATCATTAACAATGGAGGCAATATCGTAATGGGTGCTTCAAATAAAGCACAATTATATATCGGGAAAGCTTATATGGCGAAAAATGATTTTGCAAAGGCAGAAGAGGAGTTTAAGAAGACTATCGCTATGGCCAAAGACAATAACGGTGCTGAGGCCAAATATTTCATTGGAGAAATGCTGTATCGTCAGAAGAAGTATAAAGAGTCGATTAAGAATATGCAAGAGTTGGCGTCAGAGTTTTCAGAGTTTTTGTATTGGTATGAAAAAGGATTTATTCTGATTTCTGATAACTATGTTGCATTAAACGATTATTTCATGGCTAAAGCGACTTTGAAATCAATTATCGAAAACTCAGAAACCCCTGAAACTGTAGATATTGCTAAGAAAAAAATGAAAGAAATTGAAAATAAAGAGTAAACTACTCTTAATACTTTTCTAATTATTTTTCAAAACATTTAAAAATATTTCTCTATGAAATTCCCGATTCAAAATATAAAAACGATACACAGCCTTTTAATTTTTTCAGGCCTTGGCCTTATTTCATTACCATCATTTGCTCAAATTGACGATGATATTATCATTACCAAAGACCGCAAAGTTGAATTACCACCTGCCAACCGGGTTTTTGAGAAGATTCCGCCTCTAAAGTCAAATACTGAAGATAAACAAATGAAATATACTTTCTTTGACCGTAAACCTAAAGGTGTTGAAGAAGTAAAATTTAGTCCGAACGTAGTTGCACCGGAAGGAGCTAAAAAAAATGAAGAAATAGAAAGTTATAATAACTATGTAACCTTAGGTGCAGGAAACTATGGCCGAATCTTAGGTGAACTTTTCCTGAATACAAATCAGGAGAATAATATGATTATAGGCGTTCATGCTTATCATAATTCCACAGTCCGCGGACCGGTTGATGATAAAAATTCGGCGAATATGTATGATAAGGCTGAAATCACAGGTAAATACTTAGCGCAGAAGTTTCAGGTAAATGCAGGCTTTAATTATAACAGAGATCAGTATTATTTCTATGGTTATCAAAGACCCCGTGAAGATTTAGACCGTAAAGATATCCGTCAGGTATTAAATACCGTTCAATTCAATGTTGGCTTTGAAAACACAGCACCTAATCCAAAGGTTGACTACGCATTAAAGACAAATCTACGTTCATTAAAGAATATCTATGGAGCACAGGAGACCGATTGGGGTTCTAGCTTCAATGCTTATTTTCCTATCATTAATGAAAAATTTGTTGCAGTAGTTGATGCCGAGGCCTTTATCACTCAGAGAAGTGATAATGTAGTAGATAAAAGAAACCTTTTCAGAGTAGAACCTTCGTTTAAATTAAATTTCAGAAGCTTCGGAGCAAGCGTTGGTTATAAAGCAGTTAATGAGTTTGATGAAGTAAAAAAGATTAATCGTACTAAAGGCTTCCCTACAGTTGAGCTGACGTATAAATCCCCAAGTATGTTTTACATTTTTGCTGGGATAGATGGTGATTTGGTTAGAAACACATTGGGTTCGATGTTGAACGAAAATCCTTATCTTAAATCTCAGGTTCAATTATTGAATACAGAAAAAAGCCAGGAGTATTATGTAGGTGCGAAGGGTGATTTAGGTAAAGGTTTTAGCTTCAATGTAAGAGGTGCTATGGGCTATTACAAGAATCTGTATTACTTCAATAACTATACACCGGATTTTGGCGAGGCTTTAGGTGATACAGCCAAATTTAATATTCTGTACGATAGTTTAAGAACGCAATATTTTAATGTGGTTGTACAGTTAAACTACCAGCCTGTTGAAATGTGGCGGACCTATATTAGAACGGACATCAACCATTACCAAAGAAGGAGCTTTGAAAAACCATTTCATAGACCAGTGGTCACTGCAAAATGGGGCAATACATTGATTGTATCGGATCGTCTCTTAGCCAATCTGGACTTATATTACTACGGCAAAACATACGCAAGAAATCCTACAACTCAGGAAATAGTAATGAACAAAGATATAATAGACCTCAATGCTGAATTCGATTATTTATTCAGTAAACAATTCACGGCTTTTGTAAAATTAAACAACATTTTAGGGAAGAAGTACGAGCGTTTTCTCTATTATCCGCAACAAGGTTTGAATTTTCTTGTAGGTGTCAATTTTTCATTCTAATTTAGCATAAAGATTGCTCCCAAAATTATGTTAAGCCCTATGAAGCCTGTTGCAGAATACATCAGAACACTACTTTATGAGCATGATTACGTAACTGTTCCGAACTTCGGAGCATTTATTGCGAATTATATGCCATCAAGTTTCAATGATATCAGTGGCTCATTGATGCCTCCTCAGAAACGAATTGCTTTTAACGAAATTTTAAAGCAAGATGATGGCCTGTTAGCTACGTACATATCAAGAAGAGAGAGTGTTACCATTGATGAAGCTAAGAGAACCATTCAGAATTTTGTCTCTGAAATCAAAGTATCTTTAGCCAATGATAAATCATTCCATTTCGACAGAATAGGAGATTTCTCGTTGAACGAAGAAAATAATCTCGTTTTTGACCCTGACCGTCGGAATAATTTCTTTAGTGAGAGTTTTGGCTTCGATAGCCTTTTCCCAAGAAAAATCGAAAAACAAAGCTATACACTGAGCCAGACTTTTGATGCAGACGATGAAGAAATGATTGTGCATCATGATTCATTCTCTTCTACAGGCGCGCATTCTAAGTGGACTTATGTATTATACTCATTGCCCGTATTATTATTGTCGTCGGGTCTTTTTATCGTGTTATTTTCAAACCCCAGGAGTGGCGATAGCCCGGCAAGGAGTAGCTTTAACCCTTTAGATTATATTCCAAAAAGAGAGGAGTCTGTTAAAAAAGTAGATTCAGATGTTATAACTAAAACTTCTGAATACGAAATAATTAAACCTGTTTTTGATAAAAAGGAAGTTGCTGAAGAAAAAACACCAGAAGTAACTCCAGTACCTGTGCCGGTTGTAGAAGCTAAAAGCAAAGAGGTTGTGGCAGAAACAAAGAAAGTTGAAAAACTTCCGGAAGTAGCCAAGAGTACCGAAACAAAATTAACAATAAATACAACGGAAAAGCGTTATCTGATTGTTTCAGGGATATTTAAAAGTAAAGAAAACGTAGAAAAGCTAAGCGCGAGTTTACTTAAAAATGGGTTCTCACCAAGAGTTGTTCAGTTTGGTAATTTAATGAAAGTGATTGCCGCTGAAGCTGATACAATGGAAGAAGCCCAGGTTATTGCAGACAAACACCAGAATCTGATAGGCGAGAAGCCTGCAATTATTAAGAGTAAATAAGTAAGTTTTCGATATATTTAAAACCTGTAAGCAACCCTTACAGGTTTTTTTATAAGCTATTGTTCAACAATAATTATCATGATAAATGCAAACCGCAACTCTTACCGAAGACGATAAAAAGAACCAACCTTTGGCTTTAGTCATTAGCTTGGTTATTTACGGCTCTTTCTTGACAATCCTGTTCTTTCTTAAATTAATGTATACGCCTCTTGAAGAACCAGAGGGTGTAGAATTAAATTATGGGATAGATTTAGTAGGTTCTGGAGACATTCAAACCACTAATAAAGCCAATCCTTCTCCGAATAATTACGATGTAAAACCGGCAGCTAAAGAAGAGGAAGCTAAACCTGCAAAGGTTAAGCCTTTGGTGACAACGCCGCCTGTGCCTGAAAAAGCAGTTAAGGTGAAAGTGAAAGAGGCTCCAGCTAAGCCTGTAATTACATCAAATGATGAAAGTCCGGTTACAGAGAAAGAAAATGATAAGCCCGTAAAGAAGGTTGAAACAAAACCAGTTGTGAAACCCTCTCCGGTAGAAACCAAAACAAAGACAGAAACGCCGAAACCTGAACCTCCTAAACCGGAACCACCGAAAAGAACAGTAGATGATGGTTCACTTTTCAAGAAAGGCACAAAAGGTTCTAACGGAGCAAATGGCGCTAACTCTAATTCAAACGGAACTATTGGTACAAGAGATGGCATTGGAGGAAATAACAACGGTGATGGTAAGAAAGGTGAAGTGGGCGATAAAGGAGATCCTAGAGGAACGCTTGATGGAAAGAGCCTCTACGGTAACCCTGGTAAAGGAGGTGGCTCAGGCGCCTCAATAGGCGGACTAAGCGGCTGGAATAAAAAGAAATTATCATTACCGAACGATGGCTCTAGTGAGACCGGAAAAATAGTATTTAAAGTAACGGTAGACGATTCTGGTGATGTTGTGGGTATTAGCGTAGTAGAATCAACAGTAAGCCCAGCAGTGCAGAATTTCTATAAGAACTATATTCAACAAAAATTAAGTTCGGTGTTAACTCCAGCCGGAACACCGCCACCAAGAGCCAGCGGAACTATTACAATCAATATTCAATCGGGCAACTAATAAAAGAAACTCCGAACAAGATATTTAGGAATCTTTGTTAATTTTGCATCAAACAATGAAGGTGATTAGTTTAATCACCTTTTTTTATTGCGAATGAATTACGAAGAGACAATCGATTATTTATATGCCATGCTTCCGGTTTTTCATAGGGAGGGTGCAAAGGCATTTAAACCAGGTTTAAGAAATACACTTACTCTATGCGAACAACTAGGAAATCCACAGACGAAATTTAAAAGTATTCATATAGCAGGCACTAACGGGAAAGGCAGTACCTCGCATTATATAACCTCAATACTGCAAAGTGCAGGATATAAAACAGGACTTTATACTTCTCCGCATCTAAAAGATTATACTGAAAGATTCAGAATAAATGGTAAATCAATTGAAAAAGCGAAGGTTGTAGCATTTGTGGAAGAACATAAAGAACTTATTGAAAAGCTAAAACCATCGTTTTTTGAATTAAGCGTGGCATTGGCTTTTGATTTCTTTGCCAAAGAGAATGTAGATGTAGCCGTAATTGAAGTTGGGCTGGGAGGTAGGCTTGATTCCACAAATATTATTCAGCCTGATTTATCAATTATTACGAATATAGGCTTTGACCATATGGATGTTCTGGGAAACACGCTACCCAAAATAGCCTTTGAAAAAGCAGGTATAATAAAGCCTAATACACCTGTTGTAATATCTGAATGGCATGAAGAGACGAGTCAGGTATTTATTGATAAGGCCAATGAGGAAAATGCACCCATCTTTTTTGCTAAGGATAATTACTCGTTAAAGGAAAATACCGAAACAGAATCAGAAAGTTTAAGTCTGGTTGTTGATGTATATGATAAGAATGGTAAAAGGGTTTTCGATGAAGTAAAGTCTCAACTAATAGGGAAATACCAGTTAAAGAACCTGACAGGTATTTTTCAATCAATAGAGATCCTTAGAAGTTTGGGATACGAAATTTCAAATGAAGCCATCAGGAAAGGAATTGCAGAAGTAGTTTCATTGACGGGATTAAAAGGTCGGTGGCAGGTATTAAACCAACACCCTTTAACTATCTGTGATACCGGCCACAATGAACATGGGTTGAAAATTGTTCTAGATCAGATTGATAGACTTTATGTAAATGGATTGGTCAAAGGACATAAACATTTTATTCTCGGATTCGTAAAAGATAAAAATGTAGAGGAAATTTTGAAGTTGTTTCCAAAAGATGCCAATTATTACTTTTGTCAGGCAAATTCACCGCGTGCAATGGCTGCTGAGAATCTGATAAAAATTGCTGAGTCGATACATATATCAGGATATTCAATTCTCAATGTGAATGATGCATTGAAAAAAGTGAGAGAAATTGCCCAAAAAGATGATTTTATTTATATAGGTGGAAGTACTTTTGTTGTAGCAGAACTAGATGAGTTGTAGAATAATACTTTTTGATTTTTTAATACTTTTAATAATTACAATAAAATTTAAATAGGAGAGTGGCAAGGCAAAAATTACCCCGATTTATACATAATTCTCAGGCAGATAATGTAATTGAGAGAGGAAAAGAATTATATACAACCGTTAAAGGCCAATGGAGAGACAAGTTCTTTAAGAATAATAACCCGATTGTTTTGGAATTAGCCTGTGGAAAAGGTGAATATACAGTAGGATTGGCTAAGAAATTTCCTGAGAAAAACTTCATTGGTATTGATATTAAAGGAGATAGAATCGCTCGGGGAAGTAAAAGGGCCATTGAGGCAAACTTAACAAACGTGGCATTTTTAAGAACTCCTATAGGTTTTTTAGAAGAGTTTTTTGAAGAAAATGAGGTTGATGAAATCTGGCTCATTCACCCGGATCCTCAACCAAGAGACAAAGAAGAAAAGAAGCGTCTGACTAATATCAATTACCTGAATCTCTATAGAAAAATACTCAAACCGCATGGCGATTTCTTTTTTAAAACAGATAATAGTGGCTTGTTCGAATATTCTCTGGGTACTTTTGTAGAGGCGGGTTATAAAATTTTAAGACAAACGACCGATTTATATAGTTCTGCTTTACTTCCTGAGCATCATGATATAGTAACTCATTATGAAAAATTATTTGTTGAGAAAGGATTCAAAATAAATTATCTGGCCGCAAAGCCTTAAATTAAAAAGGCCTATTTTAAGATTTTTTAATCCTAAAATAGGCCTTTAAACTTTTATTGCAAATACTAGATAAGTGTAGCGAAATACTTCACAGTTCTTACTAATTGGCTTACATAACTCATCTCGTTATCATACCAGCTAACAGTTTTAACTAATTGTTTGTCACCAACTGTAACAACTTTAGTTTGAGTAGCATCAAACAAGCTACCGAAGTTAATACCAATGATATCGCTGCTTACAATTTCATCTTCAGTATAACCAAAGCTTTCATTGCTTGCTGCTTTCATTGCTGCATTTACTTCCTGAACTGTCACAGTTTTATCCAAAACCGTAGTTAATTCTGTTAAACTACCAGTAATAGTTGGTACACGTTGAGCACCACCGTCTAGTTTCCCTTTTAATTCAGGTAAAACAAGACCGATCGCTTTTGCTGCACCTGTGCTATTAGGAACGATATTCGCAGCGGCAGCTCTTGCTCTACGTAAATCACCTTTAGCATGTGGCGCATCTAATGTATTCTGGTCGTTTGTATAAGCGTGAACTGTAGTCATGCTTCCTAAAATAATACCAAAATTATCATTAAGAGTTTTGGCCATTGGCGCTAAGCAGTTGGTAGTACAGCTTGCGCAGCTAATGATAGTTTCGCTGCCATCAAGTATCTGATGATTTACATTAAATACGATGGTTTTCAAATCGCCTGTTGCAGGGGCACTGATAATAACTCTTTTTGCTCCGGCAGTTAAATGCGCAGCAGCTTTATCTTTATCTGTAAAGAATCCGGTACATTCTAAAACTACATCAACTTCATGAGTTCCCCATGCAATTTCAGCCGGATTTTTCTGAGCATAAATTTTGATTTCTTCTCCGTTAACAAGAATGCTATTATCAGTAGATTTTACATCTGCATCAAATCTACCTTGAGCACTGTCATATTTTAGTAAATGAGCTAGAACCGATGGACTTGTTAAATCATTAATTGCAACGACATCAATTCCATCCATATTATAAATTTGACGATAGGCTAGTCTTCCAATACGTCCAAATCCGTTAATAGCTACTTTTATTTTTGACATTTTAAAATAATTTGGTTTAAGTGGTACGATTACGCAAGTTAAGAAGATTTTTTAGATTAATAAGTAATAAGCTAAAGGAATGTAGATTAATTAAATACTAATTGCAATATACTAATATTTTTAGCAATACTAACTAAAAATACTGATATTAATTAGTAAATTATACTAAAAATATTAGTTATTCATAACTATATTTATACTAACTATTGGTCGGGTAGGGGGTTAGTATTAGTATTCTATTAAACTTGTCGTTGTTCTTTAATAATTATCTTTATTTTTATCTATTTATATGTCTAAATTAAGCATGCTGGACGGCTTTATAAAGCTTTTACTGGATAAGATTGCATTTTCATACTGTTGAGTCGTAGTATAGCATTTCAAGGGAGTGAGATAGTAATAATGGGAGTTTTTCTGGCTGTGATTTCTCAATATATTGTCTTACCTTTGTTTGCAAGCCAGAAACAATAATCCTATATTAACTTAAAATAAACTTAAAATTAAAGCATAAATCACTATCTATAAGTATTTTACAGTATATTTATTAATATTTTAATTAATCATAAAATGTCGTTAAAAACAACCATTGAAGCCGCGTGGGAAGATCGCTCATTAATCAATGACCCAACTACTAAAACTGCAATTGAAGAAATAATCAATCAATTAAATGAGGGAATTATCCGTGTCTCTAATCCAAATGAGGATGGAACCTGGACTACTAATGATTGGGTGAAGAAAGCCATCATATTGTATTTCCCTTTACAACAAATGAGTGTACAGGAAGTAGGTATTTTTGAATACCACGATAAAATGAAATTGAAAACGGGATATGACAAGATTGGTGTACGGGTAGTTCCTCCCGCGGTGGCCCGATATGGCTCTTACTTAGCTAAGGGAGTTATATTAATGCCTTCTTATGTAAATATAGGAGCTTATGTAGATTCAGGAACAATGGTAGATACATGGGCTACAGTAGGTAGCTGCGCGCAAATAGGCAAAGATGTGCATCTGAGCGGTGGTGTAGGCATTGGAGGCGTTTTAGAGCCTGCTCAGGCCTCTCCGGTTATCATTGAAGACGGAGCATTCATTGGCTCACGCTGTATCGTTGTAGAGGGCGCCAGAATCGGCAAAAGGGCCGTTCTGGGGGCAGGTGTAACCATTACCAGCAGCTCTAAAATAATCGATGTCAATACCGGTCAGGAATACATTGGTTACGTACCTGATAACTCTGTTGTTATCCCTGGCATGTTGAATAAAAAGTATCCTGCAGGAGAATTTGGTGTACCTTGTGCGCTTATTATTGGCCAACGTAAAGCAAGTACAGATCTTAAAACCTCCCTTAATGAGGCACTAAGAGAAAATAATGTCTCTGTATAATCCTGGAGTGTTATCTCTAAGAAATTAATTTTAAATCAATAGAAATAAAATTAAATTTCAGGCAGTAGTAATCTAAGAATTGCTACTGCTTTTTGTTTTATATAATCTGCCTGTAAATTAAAACCCTTGATACTCTTCTAAAAGCAATCAATTCTTCAAGTAAATTTTTTTCCTTTATCCATTTATTCTACTCTTATGATTAAATCTTATTTAAATTAATTATAATCTCTCTGCTCTAACCATATCTTATTAATTCCATTTTATTTTAATCTTTTTGTGTACAGGTAATCCTGACATTAAATAATTAAAAATTTGTTAATGCGTTTTTTATTGTCAACAGCTGATACAATAAAATTATTTAATTATTATTCCTTACATCAAAATCTGCCAATATTCTGACACAATAAATTTGACATTAAAAATATTTATCCTGTATAGATTAAATAAAATATACTGTCATGTTGTCTTAGTTTCCTTATTGATAAAGCTTATATGGATGAGTTACTTATTTATTGAAAGAAAGGGGAGTAGCTTATATAGTGATTTGAATAATTATTAGCTCCTAGTCCGGATTTGCTTTTAGCTCTTTTTCTATTATTTTTTATTCTCTGTTGGCTAAAACGCTATTTAAATAAAAAGAGCTATCCAGTTTTTAATAACTAAATAGCTCTTTTGGCGGACTAAAATAAAAAAAGCCCTATCTAAAAAAAGAAAGGACTTTCTGACGATTGAATCCCAAATTGTCGGCATTTCTACCTACAAATTAAACCTTTACTTAAATTTATCTTTAATGAATTATCTTAGAAAGCACGTAAGCATGACACAAATTTAGTTTACAACCCTTAATAAACAAGCTCCTTTTGTAAATATTATTCTTTTTTTTCTTGACATTATTAAATATAGGTTGAATTTATCCTAATTAGCTTTTTTCTCATATGTGTGATTAATATTTACTCCTGAGAAATTTCATTTAGAACGCTCCAGCCTATATACAGTTTATTCTATTCTTGTGGCTATTAACTGATAAAGCTTATAATGCGCTGAAAATAAGGCTATTAACATTTGTATTTTAATTGTAAACATCCGCTATTTACATTTACCAGAATATATTTACAAAAGTATTTGGTTTTCATTTCTAAATAATTTATATTTGTAATGTGATGTTTATAATTGTTAATTAACATTTAGAATTAGTGTTTACTTTTGTTTACATCGATTATTTACAAATATAATTGTAAACTGTTTATGAAATTAAATGAAAAAATTCGTCGATTTATTAATGACAAAGATTTAACCTCAACCAAGTTCGCTGATGAGATTGGAGTGCCTCGCCCGAGCATTTCTCATATATTATCAGACAGAAATAAGCCTAGTTTGGAGATTGTACAGAAAATTTACAAAAGATACCCAGAATTAGGCTTCGATTGGTTTTTGGAAGACGAAGAAAATGAAGCGCAATTAACTACTCAATTACCTAGTAATCAAGTAGTTACACAACAGAAAAGACCTATTTTTACTTCGCGAGAATCAAGCGAAAGAAAAATCACGGAAAATAGTACACCACAGCCAAACCTCAATAGCACTATTTTACCAAATTTTGGTCATGGCAACGTTGCTCGTATCATTGTTGTGTATACAGATGGGAATACCCAGGTTTTTGAGTCAAGCAATGCCTGACAATTTGTCATAGTTATTTTAAGGATTAGATTCTTTCCATTAGCTTATATTTTAATGTCATCAGGATTCGACTCAATTTTATTCAGATGGCATTAAAAATTTTGAAAGTTGAGCCTCTTTACTTTTTAGAATTAAATTTTACAAACTAAAAATGAAGACAATAATTAAATTAGCTTACAATAATTGAAATAGAAATTAAGTGTCCTAAGTTATCTCCGAGAGTTTAAAATGGTAATAAAAGTATCTAAATAGATATTTCTCGATGATAACTCTGAATTTGTGAATGCTCATATGACGACTAATACAACCAGGGAATTGAGCATGAATAAATCAATACCTTATTTTTCTCTATTTGCTTACTTAGTCAACTTCATTAAGATGGGCATTAATTAGGTCGGAACTTTTAATAGACCTAATTACCTCCGGAGAATCTAGGTTTATGGCTTGAAGAAAATCCGGCTAGCTATCAAAGATGCAAATAAAGTTAATGAAGACAAGGCATAGCTTAAGACAGTAACTGAAGTAAATGTTAGGCGTTCATAGAAATAGTTTTCTTACTGATTATTCCGGTATCTGAATGGTTTAATACAGTTCTATTATAAATGTATGTAGCCCTCCATTGAGACCATTTAAAAGGGGACATTCATTGCTGGAATTATGACTTTACTAATGGTGGTTAAAAGCTGTAATAGCAAGCAGAAATTGAAACTTTAGAACCAGCCAAATTTGTAGAAAGGCTCAATACTTTCAATAGAACCGTTTAGTAAAAAGTGTTAAAAAATTAAAGACTATAGGTTTTAAGAAATCACATATCTGTGTTGTGGAGTAAATATAAATCTAATGTGGAAAGAAAGCTTGGTGAGTAATGTTTAGCTTTAGAAATTTATCAAAGACTTTGACATTTCATTTAATCATTGGTTTGGATTTGGTATGCAGAGTTAAGAGTAGGTCTTAATAATTTGAAGCCAGAGTTTGTTTCGGGTGAATATAAAGACAGTTAGTATTAATATCATCTCTATCATATACATCAAGTATTAGGCTTACTAACTTGATTAATATTCATTAGAAGAATCTAGTGGTCTTAGTGCTTTAAAAATTGGTTAGCGCGAATTAGCATAAATTGTATATAGGCAAATTTGTACCAAAGAGATAGAATGATATTTTCAATTTACGTTAACTTGTTTGAATCGAAAATCTAACTCTTTCAACTCAGGATAATTTAAATGGTTTTTGTCAATACTTAAAATATGCAGCAGAGTAGTAGGGGGTATTTTTAAATTTATTGGTCGTTTAAAATAAAACGCAAACCATTCTGACAATTTTTATCTCAGTATAAATTTCAAAATTTGCAGTTTTAAAAATACCAACACAGAAAATTGGCGACCAGTATTCTTAAAGTTTTACAAATTATTGAAAGACTTAATCAACTATAATTCATTTTCTATTTGATTTTTATCTTCCCGGCTTTTAATAAATTGAATCATTTTTCAGATTCATAAATCTTTGAATTTTCACCTTCAAAAATTAGCCTATAAACTACAACTAGCTTTACTTGAAAGACCCTCAAAATGAAGCCATTTTTAAGCCATCAAACGTTATCTCTAAGAGCATTTTGATGCATAAGTAGGGTAGTTGCTCATTTCATCACCTAAAGCTCCTAAAAAAGGCCTTTTTACGAATCCACAATTATAACTATACTGCAAATACATACTGATAATAACTAAAAAAACTATATCAATTATAATATTCGTAAATATATTTCTTATGTTTATTATAATACTATTGAATATAATCATAAATTATAATACGTATGTTTATTACAATTTGAATTATTAAGTTAATAATTATTATTTAAAATATACTTATAATACTTTTATATATAATTGATTATTTATTAAGTAATGTTCATTATTATCTAAATATACATTTATTATATACTTTACATTTTAAATAAATTGTTCTTAATAAATAAACTATTCTTATATATCTATTTATACTTTATTATACATTAGTACTTTTATTATAGATTTTACATTTTAAATTATCAGTAATTAAAATACTTACTATAAAATCTTTATAAAAGGTGCTTTTTTTATGAATGATAATTATTTATATATACTATATGATTCATAAATTTCAGTATTATTATATGATTATATACTATAAAACATTCTATACTTATCGTAAAATTATTATTTTCAATAAAACTTATATTTTTAATATTGTTACTACAGATGATTTGTTCTATATTGCTGCACAATATTATCCTTATATCGATATGATTATTAGTGTAGTAAACAACAAAGGGGGAGTGGGTAAAACTACATCTACCCAAAATCTTGGTGCTGCCTTTAAGAAGTTTGCCAATGCCCAGGTGCTCTTTATTGACCTTGATGGCCAGGCAAGTCTTACCAGGTGTTTTGGTGTACAGGAATCTCAGGTTGCAAAGAACCATGTAGGGAATTACCTGAGTGGTGAACTGCCATTTGATTCTATTGTAATCAATACACCTATAGGGGATTTATTGCCCAGTGCCGCTGAACTGAACACGAAGGAAGATGTGATAAAAGCATCTCCGGTATTTCCCTTTAATCTAAAACTACTATTAGATAAAGTGAAAAAGAATTATGATTACATTATGATTGATTGTCCGCCGACTCTTTCAGGAATGACCCGAGTTGCGCTTATTGCATGTGATATTTATCTGGTACCGCTCCAGGCGGAATATTTAAGCTATGAAGGTCTCAGAAACTTCCTGAATTATTCTTCAGAGCTACAACTCATTAGTCCGCAAACAAGACTCGGTGGTGTATTTGCTACACGCTATAATCCGAGAATCAACAAAAAACTTAGCAACGATATTATAGAAGCTACCAAACAACAATTGGGAAGTTCATTTTTTACTACAACTATCCGGGACAATATTGCTATATCTGAAGCTCAGGCTAATGGAAAGGATATTTTTTCTTATTCCCCAGAAAGTAATGGTGCGATGGATTATTATCAATTAACTAAAGAGATTCTCAGTAGTATTAATAACTAATGTGGCCGCATGATTACGGACGATTACATTATATATGATATATATAAGCCCTGATAATTGGCTGTATCAAATTAAATTCTAAAAAAATGGCAAAAAATAAAAATTTCACCTTTGAAAGTTTAGTTCCTACAAAGAGTTCTGAACAGACAACTCCGGCTACAGCTAATCAACCGGCAGCTATAGTTGCTTTACAAGATAATGGACCATCAACGAAAGTAACATTTGATTGTCCGAACGATTTAGTTGAAACTATGAAAGATTACGGCTACTGGGAAGGTATGTCTCAAAAAGATATTATTATTGAAGCCCTGGGCGTATTCTTTGAAGATAAGAAAATAAAAGAAAGGCCTGAGAAAGTAAAAATGCGTAAAAAAGTTGGCCGTAAACCAAAAGCTTTAAAAGCATTTCTCAATTAAAATAAATCAAATTCATAATTATCCATATAGGAGATAGAAAGAATTCAACATGTTATCAACAAATGTTCCACGTGGATTCTTTCATTTTCCACACCTTTCCCTTTCTATGAGGGTTAAATTATATGTTACATAATTTATATTATGTTAAATAGAAATTATGTAACTACCCTATGAGTAAGTTAATTATTTGTATTTGTTAAGTTTTGGGTATATTATTTACCTCTCAAATAATATACATTAATATAAATATTTAAAGGTCAGGCTTAAAATTTACAGGCATTATACTGAAATTTATAAGATAAAAGAAAGATTAACTTATTACTGTACTCCGTAAAAAAGCCCTCAGAATTGCTTCCAAGGGCTTTTTTATAATTTATTTCTGTCTATCGAATTCTTATTTGCGTTTTGCGCATTGTTCAAGTACTGAAGTTAAGCTGGTCATGCTAGTTGTCAACTCTTCCTCCTGAGGTTTTCCTTCTTTTTCTCTTGCGGCCTTACAAATATCGAAGTATGGTTTTGCTTCAGCAAATTTAGCACAAGCCTTATCTTCTACAGCCTTACCATTCTTTTGATATTCTTTCATATCCATTTTATCTACTTCTTTTTTAATTTCAACTGCCTGGTTAAAATAATATACACCTAAGTTGAAGTTACAGTCGTAATTATTCGGATCAATCGCCAATACTTTTTTATACCATACTAAAGCTTCTTCTTTCTTACCCCCATTATCATAAAGAATGGCTAGGTTAAGTAGATTATTTACATTGTTTGGGTCAGCATCTATCAATTTTTTCAACTCTGCAATTGCCTCATCAGAATTACCGCTTGATAATTGAATATTCACTAATGAACCTTTCAAATCTTTATCATTAGGATTCGCTGAGATACCCTTTTTTAAAACCTCTACTGCTTTAGTATTATTTTTCTCGGCTTTGTATATCTCAGATAAGCTATAGAATACAGCCGGGTCTTTACCTCCCTGATCAATGAACTTTGCGAAATAAACTTTAGCCGCTTCGTTATCTTTTGCTTGTTGACCTACAATACCTGAGTATAGCGCTGCTGTGGTATCTTTAGGACTTACTTCAGAAGCTAATCTGAATAATCTAAGGGCATTTGGGAAATTTTTAGCGTTATAGAATCCTGCGCCTTGTTGCATTAATGCTGAATAAATTTTCTGGCTGGTTAGAGCTGCTTCAATCTCTTTAGCACCTTTTCCCCCAGCCTCAACTTCAAGTGCTTTTTTATAAGTATTATATGCTTTTTCAGATGCCATTGAGTCTTTACCGCAATTAATCGCCATATCCTCATAAGCAGCAGCCAGTTTAACCCAGGTTGAAGACTTTGCACCTTTTTTAGCATCCTGACTTGCTTTTTCGCCTTTTGTTATTTCATCAGCCGCTGACTTACATTGTGCATCACGAAGCTGATTATCAAGTCCTGCTTGTGCAAATACGCCTGCCGTAACCATTGATAAGACAGACACAAAAATGGTTTTTTTCATATTTTGAGTTGATTTTTTAAAATACTTAAACGTTTAGGGTTAGACAATATTATTTCCCGAAAAATATATATTTTCGGGAAATTAACAAAGTATTAACATAAAAACTCGACATACTCCCCTACTCCACTGTCGATTCCGCTTCGGTTGATGCACCTGTACTCTCTCCTCCCTCACCGGCTTCCTCCTCTTCTTCATCGCGGATAATACGTGTAACTGAAGCAATATCATCTGTTTCGTTCAAGCGGATAAGTCTTACACCTTGTGTATTACGGCCCATTACTCTTAAATCAGCTATCTTGATACGAATGGCGATACCATTTTTGGTGATAATCATTAAATCATCATCATCAGTTACTTCCTTAATCGCTACCAAAGTACCTGTTTTATCGGTAATATTTAAAGTTTTAACTCCTTTAGCACCTCTTGAAGTAATACGGTAATCATCTATATCTGAACGTTTTCCATAGCCTTTTTCTGATACCACTAATAATTGCGTATCGGCTCTTGAAACACAAACCATTCCGATAACTTTGTCGTCCTCTTCGAGACTGATACCTCTTACGCCTGTGGCTGTGCGTCCCATTGGGCGTGTACCAGATTCGTGGAAACGAACAACTTTACCGTTTTTGGCGGCTATTACTATATTATTATCTCCGTTGGTAAGCGCTACGTCTAAGAGATTATCTCCTTCATTAATATTAATAGCAATAATACCTCCCTGACGTGGACGAGAATAGGCTTCCAGAAGTGTTTTCTTAACTGTACCGTCTTCTGTGCACATAACTATATAATTATTATTGATATAGTCTTCGTCAGTAAGTGTAGTTACGTTCAGAACGGCCTGAATTTTATCATCAGACTCAATATTAATCAGGTTTTGAATAGCTCTTCCTTTGGCAGTTTTCGACCCCTCCGGTATTTCAAATACCCTTAACCAGAACAATTTACCTTTCTTCGTGAAGAATAATAAATAATTATGATTAGTTGCCGCAAACAAATGCTCGGTGTAGTCTTCGTCTTTGGTTTTAACACCTCTTGAACCTGTACCCCCTCTACCTTGTGTTCTATATTCCTGTAGGGCTGTACGTTTGATATAGCCCTGATGCGAAATAGTAACCAGCATTTCATCATCCGGAATCATATCTTCTATACTGAATTCACCTGCCGCCATTTCAATTTTAGAACGTCTTTCATCACCGTAGCGAGATTTTAACTCTGCTAATTCTTCTTTGATGATGGTACGTTTTCTTTCTTCAGAAGCTAAAATGGCGCGTAAGTCTTCAATCAGATTTTTGATTTCTTCAAACTCAGCATTTATCTTATCTCTTTCTAATCCTACTAAACGTTGCAAACGCATATCCAAGATAGCTTTTGCCTGTATTTCGCTAAGGATATTTCCGCTTTCTGTATCTGCATTGAAAGTATCAACAATTTGCAAACGTATCAGACCTTCAGACAGGAATTTTTGCTTCTGCTCAGCAGTCATAAAATCACCTTGCATTAAACCATTTCTGGCTTCATCGGCATCTCTTGACCTGCGGATGAGTGTAATAACTGCATCGATATAATCTAGTGCAATTAAAAGACCTATTAAGATATGTGCTCTTTTCTCAGCTTCTTTTAAATCAAACTGTGTTCGTCTGGTAATAATCTCCAGACGATGCTCTACATAGTAGCGAATCATATCTTTCAGATTCAATGTAACCGGGCGCCCTTTTACAAGAGCCACGTTATTGATACTGAAAGATGATTGAAGCTGCGTGTATTTATAGAGATTGTTCAATACAACATTTGGTACGGCATCTTTACGTAGATCATATACGATACGCATACCCTCTCTGTCCGACTCATCCCTGATGTCTGAAATTCCTTCAATTTTCTTTTCATTAATCAACTGAGCAGTTTTCTCAATCATCATAGCCTTATTAACCATATAAGGAATCTCAGTCACTACAATCTGGTCTTTACCGGTCTTTGAGACTTCAAAATTAGCCACAGAGCGTAGCACAATACGTCCACGTCCTGTTTCAAAAGCAGATTTTACACCACTGTATCCATATATAATCGCTCCTGTCGGGAAGTCAGGAGCTTTGATATAATGCATTAATTCTTCAACCGTAATATCATTATTATCAATATAAGAAGTGATGCCATCAACTACTTCTGATAAATTATGAGGGGCCATATTAGTAGCCATACCTACTGCAATACCTGCCGACCCGTTTAATAGTAAATTAGGGATTTTACCAGGCATCACTGATGGTTCCTCAAGGGAATCATCGAAGTTAGGCTGAAAATCAACAGTTTCTTTATTGATATCGGCTAACAGTTCTTCTGCTATTCGTTTTAAACGTGCCTCGGTATAACGCATCGCTGCAGGTGAATCACCATCAACTGAACCGAAGTTACCCTGCCCGTCTACCAACGTATAACGCAAAGACCAATCCTGCGCCATACGAACCATCGTATCATATACTGATGAATCTCCATGAGGGTGATATTTACCAAGCACCTCTCCTACTATACGTGCTGATTTTTTATAAGGGCGATTGTGATATACGCCAAGTTCTGCCATACCGTACAATACACGGCGGTGAACGGGTTTCAGACCATCTCTAACATCTGGCAAAGCACGTGAAATGATAACAGACATTGAATAATCAATGTATGCTCCACGCATTTCGTCTTCGATGTTGATTGGGATAATTGTGCCGTTGTTGGAAGATTCTGGGATTAGATTTTCTGTTTCCTCAGCCATTAGCCTTTAAATTTACTTTTTTTAGAAGGATAAATATAACTATTTAACTAAATCGTTGTACTATTCTTAATAGTATTTATACAAATTTAATAAAATTATCCTTCAATAACAAAGGTTTTACGCATTAATATCGCAAAAGACAAAAAGCATAATACTACTTATATAAATTATACAAATGTACCATATTATACTTTTTATAATATAGAACGTTATATTTATAATAATATGTATGAATCAATAAAGCCAATTAAACAATCAATATAATTATTTTAAGACAAGTCAACCCATTTATCGGAATGAGACTAAAAATTATAGGATAAAAGAAAGATTAGCTTAATAATATTTATTCTATAAAAATGACCTAATATAGAAAAGGCTTAGAAGCGATAGATGCTTCTAAGCCTTTTCTATATTGTTATCTAATCTTATCTTCTCCAGTGCCCTTTTCTATACATATATCCTCTTGGGGTTTGAACATATCTACTTGGCACCCATACTTTTCTATATCGTGGAGCTGGCCTATAATAACCATTTCTCCAGGTATATACTCCTCCTCTGGCTACATAATGTCCGGGAATCCAGACATAAGATGGAGAGGGTGGAGTTGGCATGGTTTCAACTACGGCTGCCGGTGGTGGAGTAGTTACAATCTCACCTGAGCAGCTAGCCAATCCTATTGGGAGTACTAACACTCCCAATAGAAATAGTTTATTCAATGTTTTCATGGCTTTATTAATTTAAAAACCCAGTAGCTTTATCAGTAGCTTGGTTTCCTATCGTTTACAAATCTTTAAGCTTATTATAAAGGACTTGCATTTATTGTCAATCTCACATACTCACATGGCTGAGTTAATCCACTCTTGACTGGTCTTCATCTTCAGAATCATCCTGTACTAAATCGGTATTTACTTCATCTGAATGATTATCTCCACCCAAACTATAGTAGTTATTCTCTTCGTCTTCCAGACCCATGTCTTCTCCTTCGTCATCAAATTCTGAACCGGGAACATCCAGATCATCTCCTGTTCCCTGATGATCATAATCGCTTTCGTTCCACTCGTTACGGGTTTTATCGTTGGGCTCCTTGAGTTTATCTATATTTTCAGGATCAATATTATCTTCCTTAACCCCTCTGCTATAAATATCTTCAGACGCCGGATATAAAGGGTAACCCGGGAATTCCGTTTCAGTTCCTTCTTTTTTTCCCTTAGGATCTTGATCAGTTTTCATAACTCCTCCTTCTCTTAAAAACTATTATAATAAAAGGATTAAAAGCAAAATCACAATCAAGGCACCAGCAGAAATATATACCCCGCCGCCGATCTGAGCTGCTTGCGCTTTTAATGCTCTTACTTCTTTACGTAATGCTCTTTTTTCTTTGGCAGTCATTTCTGACTTGTCCATTGCTTTAATTTCTTCTAATCTTGACAAAATGATTTTGCCCTCCTCTGAGGCCATCAATTTTTCTGTCTTTGACATTTTAGCTGGGTTTTCTGTTGTAGCAGATGGATTAGCAGCACTTGCATTGATACTAATAAATAAAGTTAAAACTAGTGCTACAAGCGAAGAACAAACATTCTTTTTCATGGCTTTAATAATTTAAGTTATTATGGAATTAATTAGTTGCTAAATACATTAGAGTTAATTTTCTTATGTTATTAACTGTTTGTATTTGGTATACAATGCAAAAAAAAATAAGCCATAGCCATAAACCCGATTATTGGCAATTCTTGAAATAATTATTGTAGAATAAATTACCCAACAAAATGAATGAGGCCACTTAAAAGTAAATTAAGTGGGAATGGTATGAATGATCGATACTTTTAAAAGCTTTTATTTGCGCTCATCAAGAAATTACTTTAATAAATCAGGACGTCTTTCTTGTGTGCGTTTGATAGATTGTTCCAAACGCCAATCGTTGATTTTCTTTTCGTGTCCTGATAAGAGAACATCAGGCACTTTTATTCCTTCAAATTGTGCCGGTCTTGTATAAACCGGTGGGGCCAATAGATTATCCTGAAAAGAATCAGTTAAAGCCGAGGTTTCGTCATTCAGAACTCCGGGAATTAGCCTGATAATGGCGTCTGAAATAACTGCTGCAGGTAATTCCCCTCCAGACAATACGTAATCTCCTATTGAAATTTCTTTCGTAATAAAGACTTGTCTAACTCGCTCGTCTATACCTTTATAATGGCCGCAAAGAATAATCAGATTTTTAGTCATCGACAATCGGTTGGCAGTCTTCTGATCAAAGACATCACCATCGGGGGTCATATAAATAATTTCTTCATAAGTTCTGAATGATTGTAAATGGCGGATACACCTGGCAATGGGTTCGATTCCCAATACCATCCCGGCACCACCGCCAAATGCATAATCATCTACCTGACGATGTTTGTTTTCAGAATAATCTCTCAAGTCATGAATAACAACCTCTGCAAGACCTGCGTCTTTCGCCCGTTTCAAAATAGAATGGTCGAAATAGCTATCTAACAAACGAGGAACGCATGAGATAATGTCAATGCGAATCCCGCCATCGCTACTATCGATGTTATTACTTAATTGATTTGTATTTTCTTTATTCTGAGTTTCCATATCTACTTACTGGTGTTCTCCTGTATCATCAGCATCGTCAGGGGATTGCGATGTATTATCTTCCAAATATATTTCTAACAATCCTTCTGGAAGATTGGTATAAAGCTCTTTTTTCTCTCTATCTACAGTCTTTACAATATCATCATCAATTGGAATCAATACTTCTTTGCCTTCATATTGCATGGCTATCAGGTCTTGCCTGTCTGATGTATAAACAGCCAGTACCTTTCCTAGTTTGCCTTTTATCTCATCTACCACATCATAATCAATAATTTCGTGATAATAGAATTGATCGTCATCCTCTAACTCAGGTAAACTATCTTCTGGCAGGTAAATATCACAATTTACCAGTTTGCTAGCTGCTTCAATTGTATCAATATCCTCAAACTTAATAATAGATTTATTAGGTCTGATCTGGATTTCTTCCACAAAATGTGGTACCAGTTCTCCTTTTATTTCTAATAAAACAGAGTCTAGTTCTTCATACTCCTCAGGATAGTCAACATCCAACCAGATAGCTAACTCTCCTTTAAGACCATGCGTCTTGGTTATTTTTCCTAATAAATAGCAATCCTCTTTGGTCATGTCTTTATTGAGTTTAATATAAAAATCCCCGCTTTTGGGCGAGGATTCTCTATCATTTCATTTAGAATATCTATCTAAATTATGCTTCTGTTGATTCTTCAGTAGTTTCAGCTGCTGGATTTTCTTCCGTTGCTTCTTCCGATGCTGTAGCTTCTTCTGCTTTAGCTGCAGCTTCAGCATCTGCTATCGCTTTTTGTTTAGCAGCTTCCATATCCGCACGTTTTTTACGTTCCGCTTCTAAGGCCGCTTGTTTCACAGCATCTTTACCTTGTGTCAATTTAGCTATTCTTGACTCACGTTTTTCTTGTTTGTCTTTCGACCATGATTCGAAACGTGCATCAGCAACTTCTTGCGTGATAGCGCCTTTATCAACACCTACTTGTAAATGTTTTTTGAACATTATACCTTTTACAGACAAGATTTTGCGGGTAGTATCTGTTGGTTCAGCACCAACCATTAACCAATACAAAGCTCTGTCGTCTTTCAATGTAATACCCGCTGGGGTAGATTGAGGATTATACTGACCCAATTTCTCAATAAACTTACCATCACGTGGTGAGCGAGCGTCAGCTACCACGATATCGTATAATGGTGCTTTCTTACGTCCTCTTTTTGCTAATCTGATTTTAACTGCCATTTTATTTGTGTTTTTATGGGGAGCCCGTCCCCTTTCCGCATTTTTTGGGACTGCAAAAGTACAAAAAAACCTTATTAAATCAAAGTTTCATAAGGTTTTTTTGTAAATTACCCTTTCGGGATATATGTCTCTCTGTAAAAATATTATATAGTAAAGAAGAAGTAAGCCTATAAGCCGAATTCTGTCTTCAATAATTACCACAAGGATACCTATTAAAGTCTTATCATTTATCTGGAATAGTAGTTGCCTATTATTTCTATCAACCTACCCTCCGACTCAGACGAGCAGCCTTTTAAACAACCTTTCGATTGCTATTCGTCGGTTTATTTGGTCTTTCAGTTCATGAGGTTTACCATGCCTCGTTTGTCACCAAACAAGCGGTAGGCTCTTACTCTACCTTTTCACCCTTACCCGAAGGCGGTATATTTTCTGTGGCACTGGCTGTAGATAATCAATCGCTTGGTTATCCCCTACCCGTTAGGTAGCATGATGCTCTGTACTGTTCGGACTTTCCTCAACTTCATAGGGTTGCCCCTCAAAGCAGCGATAAGACGACTTACTTTTTCTTTCTACAAAGGTAATTGATACTTATTTATGGAGCAATATTTTTGATTCTTGACTCCGCTTAATCATAAATTCATCAGGAAAATATGACTAAGTGGTATCATATTAAAATTTCGCCAAATAACCTTTATTTAATTTTTATGCGAAATAATCTAATTATAAACCCTCAACTTTTAATTCTACTTTTCCTTTTGCCAAAACTACCGCTACAATACTTGTCGGAGTCAGATAAACTTTATCAGGTATAACGCTCTCAATTTTTCCGCTTAGCTTCACTCCTTTTCTGTATTCGCTATTCATGGCCGCTTCAACATTTTGTTTGGCATAGCCTAATAGTTCGTCAACGGGCAATCCATATTCGTCTTCAATCATCTTTACCATTCTTCCCTCCAATACCCAGGCTGCTGCTTTGGCCAATATATTTTTTGTCTTTATATCAAATTGTGTATTGCTTAATACGATACTTTTTCTAGCTGGATTATATACCGGAATTCCTTTGATATAAATTGTTCCTTTCAGATTTCCTTTCACATCGGCCTTAATTACCAGGTATTCATCACTTCCATAAATATCCAAATCTGTGATTTCTATTTTGTATTTACCCTCTTTGAAATCGTAAGATTTACCGATGAACATTTTTTTTGCTACAGTTGCTGCTTCTACGAATGGTACATCACTCATTAAGCCAACCTGAAAGTCATTCGGGATAGTTGGGACTAATTTTAGATTAGGTACACTACTTACCGAAAAAGGTCCAAAAGGTTTTTCGCCTGTAATAGTTTCTGTATAAGCCTTGATACCCAATACTGACTTCACGCTTCTTCCGGCTGTTGCTAATGGAGTCATGAAAATTTCCAAGGGCGTGATTCTTACCCAGGTTCTATATTCTTCTGAAACGACATAAGGTTGTAAGGCTGCATTCCATGCCTGAACTACGTAAGGTTTGATGCTCATATTTTTCGATACAGCATCATCAATAGACTTGGCGAATTTTGAGTGATTGTTATTAATTATTTTCCCTACAATGAAATCAAGAGGCACATCGAAGCCTATGTTTACTTTAGGCTTTGTAATCCAGTCATACCCATTAGGCGTAGTAAATGTTTGTACAGCCCAATCGGGTCTAATGGTAAATCTGGTAGAGAATTTCAAATTCATTTCAAATTCAAGCGGAATATATTTCATCAAACCAAAAGCGCCAATGCCTTGTTCAGCCCAAATCTTCAACGGCACTGTAAAATCAAACACATCGTTTGTCGCTGCTGTGATTATAATATTTGACTTCTTCCAGACCTTACATTTGAAATTATCATTATTCCCATCTGTATAACTATTATCCTCATAAATAAGACCTGCGATAGAAGCATTGATTTGTCGCTCAATGTCATTCATCGAAATATCAAATGGGATACTGATATTTGAAAAGACTTTTTGCACTTTAACTGTATCTTGTAAGTATTTTTCTTCAGGAGCTTCTGGGTTAGCTTTTTGGGCACTAACTTCTAAAAGTGGATAAAGAACTACGATTATAATCAAACAAACAGAAATTGTGAACTTTTTCATTATGATTGTTAATTGAAAATCATGTGCAAAACGCACAAAGCAGAAAAAAATTATCGTTTTAGATATTAAACAATTACTTAATCTTAATTCTGGTAGCACCGTATCCGAACTTCTCTTTCTGTGCATCTTCAAACCAGGCTACATTTTTATGACCAGATAGTCTCTTTTGTATTTCTTGTCTTAGTACACCATTACCTACACCATGAATAAATGTTATTTCATCCAGCCCACTGGCTATTGCTTGCTCGAATTTATTCAGAAAAGTATTGATTTGTAGTTCAAGCATTTCTGCATTACCCATCAGGCGATGGTTTTTTGTTAACTCTTCAATGTGCAGATCCACTAATTGGGTTGGTTTCTCATAGCTTTTTGGCAAAACTTCTGTTTGCTTTTTTTCCATCATGCCTTCTTTGAGCTTCTCTACATCAATTACGAGTTTTTTCTCTTGTTCTTTTGGTTTCGCGGTAACCTGCTCAACCTCATCTGAATCCAGTTGATATAAATAAGCTTCTTTATCTAATAAGGGGGCTTTTTTCTTATGATCAGCCCAGGTATTTGTACGGACCCTCATCTTTTTTGAGAGCGAGGCTCGTTCATCAAAAGGTCCTTCAGTATGGTAAAGTGCCTGAAAAGAAAAATTTCCCCATTCTTCAATATCCTTGAGATCTAAATCCAGATTTGATTTTTGTGCGCTTTTCCCTCTTAATACTCCGCCCAAGAGTCCGACGTGAATTCTGCCATTATTCAAAGTCAATGAAAAAGGCAAATGCCAGTCAGAGTTATTAACAAGATATATGGCTACGCTCTTATCATTGATTGGTAAGAACGCCAGGAAGATTCCTTTGTCAGCTTTAATAGCAGACTTGGCTTCTTTCTGTTTAGCTATCTCTGTATTTGAGGTAGTCTGTGTAGGTTTAAAGAATTGTTTCTCATTTGTTGAAACAACTGCTAACTCTCTTCTTAATACAGGCAGTTTGAACCCTGCTTCTATCTCTACCTCAACTACGTTATCTTTTAAAAATCGTGTAATAATTCCTTCTTCTTTCGAATGTATGAGTCTTACCTTATCTCCAATATTCATGTTTTATTATTCATTAAGTAAAATAGTATCTATCCGTCCTAAACGGATAATTCCTATAACAGTACAAAGGCTAAATTAATTTCATTGAGCCCTATAAACGCTTAATTCTTGCCTAAGAAAAATACTATTTCTGTCAATTACGGTTTCTATTAAATATGCAAAAAATATCAGGAAAAACTGCCTGATTGGATGACATTTTAAAATTAAGAAAAAATAAATTAGTCCGAAAAACGAATTTTGATGATTTGGAAAAATTTTACAAAAACCTTCGTTTTTAAATTTTATCTTAAATAAAACAAGAAGTAATTGAGTAGGCGGTGCTATTCGATAGCTTTCAGAAAATCCTCTTCTGACTTTTCTATTGAAAAGTTAAAATATGTATTGCTCCAAAAGCAGCTATTATACAGAGAATCAGACTAGGGAAATTTGAAAAGCGATTTCATGAGGGCAGTTTAACAAGAAAAAGTACAATAAATCAGTGCCTTTTTATATCAATAAATGCAAAATGGTCTGATTCTGCTGAAGAATATGGTAAAATACCACCGTTCATTCACAAAATCAGGCCAAATCTTCGTATTATTATTAAAATGTCTATTTTTTACGAAATGAAAAAATCAAGAAAAATGCCTAATTTAATAGCTTCCCAGATATTTTCTGGTTACCCACTCAACTGAGGCTAAAATAAGCAAAACGAAGAAAATCCACTTCAGATTTATAAACTCATTCATCTCTTCAATGCTTGTAACTTTATCAGGACTTCGGTTGGTTGAGAAATAATCTTTCAATTTCTCTAACTGGCTGGCAACAAAAAAATTTCCGTTGTTTTGTTGGGCTAATGTGCGCAACATATTGAAGTCGGCAGTATTGGTGAGACCTTCCAAATCGGCATTTCTGACTATGAATTGTCCATCTGCTGCTTCGCTTTTGCCTAGGACCTGTGTTGATGCCTTGTAGCGATATACACCCTCTCCTAAACCTGTTATCTCGAAACGAGTGTTTTCCTGACTGATTGTGTAATTATAGCTTTTCGTAGTGCCTTTTTCGTCTGTGATGTCTAGTTTGATATTCTGGTTATAAATACGCTCATAGATATCATTATAGGCCTCATTTTCAAAAATGACCTTATCGTCAATAGAGAACTCAGGTGAAATAGGATACACTCTTAATTTACGCTTATCGTCTTTAACTGAAATCAATTGCAAGGTTTTCATGAATATTTCATCTACAACCTCTTGTTTATCAGTTAGAGCAAATTCCTCTAATCGCCATTGCCAGATACCTTCTCCTGCCCACACGGCAGATTTACGTGCATTGGCAGTGTTTGCTATCAATAGCGGTTTAGGAGTAACTAATGAACCAACTCTTTGATAAAGGATAATTTCGCTACCTGTGGCAGGTCTGTAATCGCCGAAAGGAGATAATAGCGGGGGTAATTTCTCCAGAATATTCAGTTTCTCTCCATCAAGATTAAACAAGTTAAAACTACTGTTGAACTTGGCTGTTACCTTATCTGCTCTTCCGGCTTGCGAAATAATACTCAGCGTTTGTTGAATGCCGTTGAAGCTGGCAATGTTTGACTGATTACCCAGAATAAACAACGTTGGCTTCTGTTGCGCCAACAAGCGCGTTACCACACTCCCTCCGGCACCGTATAAATCAGGTAGTTGGTGTAAAATCAAAGCGTCAAAGGGTTGAGTGTCTATTTCATTGATATTATCACTCTGAATTACTTTTACAGTCAATTCATATAATTCATTTTTTTCGATGATTGACTTGATGGCTTTAATGTCCGGATGAGGTGATAAAGCAACCAATAAAATCTTTTCTTTACCATCTACTACATCGATATATACATCTCTTGCATTATTTCTTGTTGAAAATTCTCCTACACTTGGCACAACTTCTATAGTAAAGCGCTGCATGCCTTTCTGCTCGGCAGTTGAATAGAAAGTTAACTGTTTTAAATCTGTGGGCTTATCGAAGTTAACAATTTGCTTGTCCAGCACTTTACCGCCTTGTTTCAACAAAACTGACGTTGACTTACCTTGGTATCCAAAACTGGAGATTTCGGCCTGCACAGGGAATTTATTGCTTAAATAGGCTATTCTATTAGCATAAACAGCATTGAGTTTTACATCTTTTTTTTGCGTGGTGTCTCCCAAGCCAATAGAATGTATATTAAAATTATATTTTCCATAGGTCGGTGAGATACCTGAATTGGCAATTCCATCAGATACCAGAATCACATCAGTCAGGTTTCTGCCTTCGTAATTATTCTTCACATTTGCCAGTAAACCCGACAAATCGGAAGTTTTTTCTCCGAACTTTATACCGTTAATGTCTTTATTGTCTCCTTCTTCATCAAAAGTCTTGATTTCTACACTTGCTCCCTTTGATTCAATATCATCTTTTAGCTTTTGCAGGTCTGCTTTCAGTTGTGTAAGCTTATTCTGACCACCTTGTGCCATTGAGGTGGAGTTATCAATAGCCAATACAACAGTTGGCTTTTCAATAGTTGATTTATTGCTTCTGAGCAAAGGATTAATGAGCAGAAAAGCCAGGAGCGCCACTAATATGCCTCTGGCAACAGCTAAAAGCCTGTTTTGTAGTACTGAAAAATTAGTCTTTTTTTGGTATAATACAACAGCATAAAGCCCTCCGGCGAGTAAGCAAAGTATAATAAACCACGGTGAAGATTGAAAGATTAGTTCGGATTTCATAAACCCCCTGATTCCGTTTATTAACGGTAGTTTTTTATTAAAAAATAATACTACTAAAACAACACCTTAAGTGAACAAATATTTTGCCAAGATACAAAAAAATATCGTCAAGGGTAGCTCCCTTGACGATAGAATCTATGACAGAATAGTATAAATATACGAAAGATACTTACATAAGCATACCGCCATCAACCTGTAGAACCTGCCCGGTAATATATTTTGATAGGTCAGAACCCAGATAAACACAGGCATTTGCCACGTCTTCACCCTGCCCTGCTCGTTTTAATGGTATATTTTTCAACCATTCTTCTAGTGCTTTCTCGTTCAGTTCGCCAGTCATTTCTGTTTCTATAAAACCCGGGGCAATTGCATTAGACCGAATGTTTCTTGAACCTAATTCTTTAGCTACTGATTTGGTAAAGCCTATAATACCGGCTTTTGAAGCCGAATAATTGGCTTGTCCGGCATTACCCATTATACCTACAACCGAAGTCATATTGATGATTGAGCCTTGTTTAGCACGCATCATTGGCTTTGTAGCAGCCTTGGTCAGGTTAAAAACTGATTTAAGGTTTACTCTTAGCACTTCGTCCCACTGTTCTTCTGACATACGCATCAAAAGTGTATCACGGGTGATTCCGGCGTTATTTACCAGAACGTCAAGAGTTCCGAAATCGCTTACTACGTCGTTTACTAATTGCTCAGCAGCGGCATAATCAGATGCATCAGAACGGTATCCTTTTGCCTTTACACCATAAGCAGCTAATTCTGCTTCTAATCCCTGACCTTTTTCGACACTTGATAGGTAAGTAAAGGCGATGCTCGCACCTTGTTCTGCGAACTTTTTAGCGATTTCTCTCCCAATTCCTCGTGAAGCACCGGTTACTAAGGCAACTTTATTGTCAAGTAATTTCATGTATGATTTGAATGGTTAATGTTAAATTGATTCAGTTATAGTTTCAATAGCTTCTTTTTCCTTTCTGAGCTCTTCTCTCAGGCCTTTACTGGTCTTGGTACTCCCATCATGCGACCAGCCCGGTGGCATAAATATATATTTAATCTTGGTAAAAAAACTCAATGGCTTTTTTAAATCCGCGACTAATTTCACCCATTCATGGAAGACAATGTTCACTGCATTTCTGTTTTCGAGGGGAGAAACCAGGCCATATTTGATAGGCAAATCATCGATTTCTTCCTGAAAAGTACCGAACATTCTGTCCCAGATAGTGAGGCACATGCCCATATTTTTATCGAGATATTCAATATTAGAGGCATGGTGCACTCTATGCTGAGATGGGGTAACAACTACGTATTCTAATAATTTTAAAGGCATTTTGCGAAACTTTGGCACATAACTGGTGTGTACCAGGATACCGTATATCTGAGTGATAGAATACATCACAGCAATGTCTACGGCCTTGAATCCCATCAATGATAAAGGGATAAAGTAGATAAATCTGTATAAGGGTTGAAATACCGAAGATCTGAAACCAACGGTCAGGTTAAATTGCTCTGACGAATGGTGCGTCACATGAGATGCCCAGAAGAATCTGGAGTGGTGATCTACCACATGCAATACATAGAAAACAAAATCTTCTGCAATGAAGAGTAACCCCCAATAAAGAATTGGGTTCTGAATTTCAAAAAAACGATACTGGAAAACCAGACCCAGGATGCCCCAGGTAATTCCGCGCGACAACAAATCAATCCCTCCATTGAGCAGCATCAGATAAATATTGGTGATGGTATCTTTGACCGTATAAAACCGACGGTCCTGAATATTGCTTAGTATTATTTCTCCAAGAATTAAAAACGTGTATAGTGGTGTTGAAAAAATAATAACAAGCTGCTCGATGGTATAGTGTTTAAGGCTTTCGAACATAAAAAAAGGCAAACAATTAAAACTTAATAAACTTCACATACTCAATATTTTACAGCATTTTTATTTACGCACGCCCCTGCACTACAATTACAATCTCTCCTTTAATGCTGCGATTGGCAAAATTAGTAATAATTTCGGACAAAGTCCCTCGTACATTTTCCTCATACATCTTAGTGATTTCTCTTGAAACGCAGGCTTGACGGTCTGTTCCAAAAGTTTCCACGAAATTTTCAAGGGTTTTTAGTAATCTGAAGGGAGATTCATAAAAAATCATGGTTCTTTCCTCCTCAACAAGAGATTTTAATCTCGTTTGTCGACCTTTTTTAACCGGAAGGAAGCCTTCGAAGGTAAATCTGTCGCATGGAAGACCAGAATTGACCAAGGCAGGTACAAATGCAGTTGGTCCGGGCAGACATTCTACCTCTACACCGCTTCTGACACACTCTCTTACCAATAAAAAGCCCGGGTCCGAGATAGCCGGCGTGCCTGCATCTGATACCAATACGATTTTTTCACCCTTTTTTAGCCGTTCTACGACCTTTCCGACGGTTTGATGCTCATTGAAAGCATGATGGCTTTGCAATGGCTTAGAGATATTCAAATGTTTGAGAAGAAAACCTGTATTACGTGTATCTTCAGATAGTATCAGATCAGCGTCTTTCAAGACATTAATTGCTCTTAATGTAATGTCTTCCAGATTGCCAATTGGTGTTGGTACAAGAACAAGCTTCACTATATTTTTTTCGACAAAAGTACAAATTTCAACGCTCAACTGGAAGATTATCCTGAATTAAAAGCTTATTAATAAGATTTTTTTGTCAGAAAATGGCAAAATTAAGCCGTTTAATAAAAAACTTACGTTCATTTGTTCTATTATTTTCAAAAATTTCTGAAAATACTTGACAAAACAAAATTAAATATATAGTTTTGACGAAACAATAAACCTTATAAGCCATGTTATTAGCAGCCATTGCCCTTGCCGTGGGCGGTCTGATGATGACCAAAGTACGTGCAACAACTGAGCTCTATGCTCCTAAAGGTTACTTAATGAGTCTACAAGCTCGCCCTCGTAACGTTTATTCTTATTAATTGTAAAGTCCCCTATTTTATTAATTCAAAAATCTGTATCACAACTTAAAATACCTATTATCAATACAATTTTTGAATGATTGTGCTTTTTTTTAGCTAAAACTACCATAGAACTGTCATATTTTAGGATGAAAAAATCCAATTATTGACTTATAGTTTTTTTAGTTATTGCTTTATTGCAAGGATTTATAGAAAATTGTACCAATTAAACGTGCTTAAAACTATGTTACTACTTACTATCGCATCACTCGCTTTTGGCGGTCTTTTAATGACTCGCATGAATGAAGAAAAAGAATTATATGCACCAAAAGGATATTTGGCTCGCTTACAATCTCGTCCTCGTTCAGTTTACGCCTGGTAATACCCCTGTTTTAATACAGATTACGTGCTAAGAATACACAAAATGTGTATTTAATGATATTGTTTTGTTTTCAAGACAATGAGATGAATCCCAATTTTTATAATAGAAACAGGTTTTTCTCCAAGTCTTCAATAATAAAGTCCGCATCTTCAAGGCCGATGTAGAATCGGATCATACTTGCTTGTGGGTCTGTCTCGCTAACGAATGCACATTTAGGCATTATCAGAGACTCGTGTCCTCCCCAAGAAACCGCAATTAGAAAACTCTGTAGAGATTCGCAGAATTTTTTGATTGAAGGTACATCTTTGTTTTTGAGAGATACGGTAAACATACCCATTGGCATTTTCATTTGCTTATTAACAAGGTCGATTTGAGGATTGTTTTCTTCAAACGGATACCATATTTTGTCAATTTTAGGTGATTTTCTAAGAAAGCTTAGTATTTTCAGGGTGCTTTCTGAAGATTGTTTGAGCCTGATTGGTAAAGTACGGAGACTGCGTAGCATAAGCCAGGCATTTTGTGGTGAGAGTATATTCCCAAAAGTCATATATTCATTATGAAAAATTTGGGTTATTATTTCTTTTGAACCACATATAGCGCCTGCTACTACATCACTATGTCCATTGTAGTACTTTGTGGCAGAGTAAATTACTATGTCTATACCAAATTCGATAGGTTTCTGACCTAGAGCCGTGCAATAACTATTGTCTATAATGGTGGTTATGCCTTTGCTCTTGGCTAACTCGGCTATTTTTGCTAAATCCTGAACCTCAAAAGTCCAGGAAAGAGGTGACTCCAAATAAATCAGGCGAGTTTTACTGGTAATAGCATTAACAAAATTGTTAATGTCTGTTCCGTCTATAAAGGTAGTCGTAACTCCAAACCGTGGAAGCGTGTTGGTCATTAATCTTGTTGCCCAATTGTACACGTTTTTTACAGAAACGATATGATCACCCATGCTTACCTGCGACATAATCGCATTGGTAATTGCTGCTGCACCACTGCCGACCATTAAACAATCTTCTGCACTTTCCAAAGCTGCCATTTTCTGGCATAGCATTGTTACGGTTGGGTTATTTCCGCGTGTATATATATGTTCTTCTTTTTCATGCGTGGCTGCATGAGCGAATTCATCTACTGTCGGATAAGCAAAATTACTGGTCTGGATAATGGGTGGAGCAACCGCATGAAAATATTGCTCGCGATTTTCAGCGAGCTGATTAATAATATATGAATCGTTCATAAGGTAGTAATTCCCTGTTTAGCTTAAAAAAGGGCAGAAATTAATTATTATCTCGATTTTTCTTAAAGAATAGATATGAAACATAGCCAATTCCTAAAAATAGTAATCCGGCTCCTGCCTGTTGAGGTTTTTCTATTAATGTATTACCAATAATGAATGCGCACATGGCCATAAAGACAATTGCGCTTATACTCCCGACATAAGTTTTTTCTTTCAATAACCAAAAATAAGTTAAAGCTGCCAGTAAAAAAAAGACAGTATCTACAAAAACTACATAAGTAATCAGATTTGAGAACGTTTTCCAGAAAATCAATAAAAAAATGGTCCACAAAGACTGAAAAATGATAGCCCAAAAGGGTGTTTTATAGGTAGGATGTATCTCAGCAAACTTTTTGAAGAACAATTTATCGGCAGCCATAGCGAAATAAATACGCGGTGCAGTCAGAATATAAATACCAATTGTACCTAAAACTGATAATATAATTAAGAAAGAAATGAATTTCGCACCTGCTGACCATACAACACTGATAGCATCTGAAGCAACACTACCTGAAGCGGCAATTTTACTGATAGGTAATAGTCGTAAATACGCAATATTGATTGTGACATAGGCTAAACATACTACCAATATGCCCAAAATCATAGCTCTGGGTACTATTTTGGCCGCATCTTTTACCTCTCCGGCAACAAATGTGGCGTGTTGATAGCCTCCGTAAGAGAATGAAACCCCTATTAAGGCGAGGCCAAAAGCTGAAATTAATGATAGATTATTCGCATTTTCAGGAAAATGAAAATTATTTACATGAATATCTTCATTTACACCAAACAAAATACCTATTACTACAACTATAAAAATTCCCAGGAGCTTGGCACTGGTGAATAGACTGGCAAATATACTCCCCAATTTTACGCCGAAAATATTCATAATAGTGAGTGCAACTATGGTAAGCACTGCCACTATTACCTGAGCATTTTCTGATATATCAATGAAAACACTTAAATAAGAGGTAAAAACCAAACTTAAAGCCGCTAATGAGCCTGTATTAATCACCCAAAGCATGGACCAGCCATATAAGAATGCAGGTAAATCGCCAAAGGCTTCTTTGATAAAGACATAAAAGCCCCCGACTTTGGAGAATTTGGCAGAAATACTGGCAAAAGTTAAAGCTCCACAAATAGCAATGATTGCTCCGATTACCCAGACTGATAACATTAATCCTTCGGATGGTAGATAACCGGCTATCTCTGACGGGGCTCTGAAAATACCTGACCCAATACTTGAGCCAATAGCAATCATGGTTAAACTATAAAGACTGATAGCTCTTTTAAATTGGTCAGACATTTTATAGGTTTTTAGTTTAGGTGAAAAAGAATGGATGAAATGTCAGTTTTTCAGATTTTTTTATACACTTATGTGGGATTTATTATGGCTGAGAATTGAATATGCCGTACAATATATCAGCTCAATGTAAAATATTCAATTCTCAGCCATAATGGTTTTGTTAATAAAGTGCTTTTTTGCAGGGTTTCGTATAAAAAAATCTGATTTCTTGGGATTTAACTATATTTGACAATCTTTTACTATTCATAATTAACTGATTATCAATACTTTACAAACGCTTACTAATAGCTGGAATGAGCTGTTTTACTTAAGCAATTTATCAATGGCTTTAGCCAGATTTCTGTCTTTATCAGTAACTTTATTGCCTGCATCGTGAGTTGAAAGGTCTATATGAACTTTATTCCATGCATTTGACCAATCCGGGTGATGATTTTGGGTCTCTGCCAATAAAGCAACACGAGTCATAAAAGCAAAAGCCTCTGAAAAATCTTCAAACTTAAAAGTTCGGCTGAGTTTGTTGTTTTCTTCTTTCCACATAGTAGTAATTATTTAAATGTGTGTGATATAATTGGTAGGACAATATACAACAAAAAAAAGCCGAATCAAATGATTCGGCTTTTGCAGAGAGAGAGGGATTCGAACCCCCGGACCTGTAACAGTCAACGGTTTTCAAGACCGCCGCATTCGACCACTCTGCCATCTCTCTGTGTCCCTTAATTGTGATGCAAAGATACGGCTTTCAGCAATTAATGTCAACCCTATGTTAAATAATTTTTAGTTTTTTTTTCCTTTCAGAAGCTATCGAAAAACCGTAAATTTGTGTAATATTTACGAATACTTCTTTTTGTGGAAACAATCGAACAACTTCCTACTTTCGAAACAGCCAAAAAACTTGGCTTATTGCCCGAAGAATTTGACAAAATCAAACAAATCTTAGGACGCACTCCCAACTTTACTGAATTATCTATATTTTCAGTTATGTGGTCGGAGCACTGCTCATACAAAAATTCTATTGTATGGCTAAAAACATTACCACGTGATTCGGACCGGATGCTGGCAAAAGCGGGTGAAGAGAACGCAGGTTTGGTTGATATTGGTGATGGTCTGGCATGTAGCTTTAAGATAGAATCACATAATCACCCATCAGCATTGGAGCCTTACCAAGGTGCGGCTACGGGAGTTGGTGGTATTAACCGTGATATTTTTACCATGGGGGCACGCCCTATTGCGCAGCTTAACTCGCTTCGTTTCGGCAATATTAATTCGCCAAAAACCCAACGTTTGTTGAAAGGTGTGGTAAAAGGAATCGGTGATTATGGCAATGCTTTTGGTATTCCGACAGTAGGTGGAGAAATCTATTTCGATGATTGCTACAATACTAACCCATTGGTTAATGCTTTTTCGGCAGGAATCGTTGAAGTAGGTAAACAAGCTTCGGCTACTTCTTACGGTGTAGGTAACCCGGTATTTATTGTGGGTTCGGCTACAGGTAAAGATGGTATCCACGGAGCAACTTTTGCTTCTGAAGATATTACCGATAAATCTACAGAAAAACTTCCGGCTGTTCAGGTTGGTGATCCTTTCATGGAAAAACTATTATTGGAAGCTACCTTAGAAATTCTTGGTAGCGGATATGTGATTGGTATACAGGATATGGGTGCAGCTGGTATTATTTGCTCTACTTCTGAAATGAGTGCCAAGGGTGAACACGGGATGATTATAGATTTGGATAAAGTACCAACTCGCCAGGCAAATATGCATGGTTGGGAGATTTTACTCTCAGAATCTCAAGAAAGGATGTTGGTAGTTGTGCAAAAAGGTAAAGAAGATTTAATTAAAGGTATATTTGATAAATGGGATTTACATTGTGCGCAAATTGGTGAAGTGACCGATACGCAAAGACTTCACTTCTATCAACATGGAAAACTAATTGCTGATGTTCCGGCAGAAGATTTAGTTTTAGGAGGTGGCGCTCCGCAATATCACCGTGAATATCGTGAACCTGCTTATTATCAGGAATTTAAAAAGTTTGATATTAATGCGGTAGCTGATATTAATGGTGCAGCTGAATTGAAAAAAGTAGCTGAGCATTTATTGTCTCACCCAAATATCTGTTCTCGTAAATGGATTACAGAACAATATGATTCAACTGTGGGTACTGCTAACCGTAGTACTAACCGTCCATCTGATGCAGCAGTAGTGAGATTGAGAAACCCTGAAAAAGGAGATTTGAATAAAGCGATTGTTATTACGGTTGATTGTAATGGAAGATACGTAAATGCTGACCCGGAAGTTGGTTGTCAGATTGCCGTATCGGAAGCTGCTCGTAATATTGTGTGTACCGGTGGCGAGCCATTGGCTATTACGAATAACCTGAATTTTGGTAACCCATATAATCCGGAAGTATACTGGCAATTTGTGGGTGCGGTAAAAGGCATGAGTAAAGCTTGTGTAAAATTCAGCACTCCGGTAACTGGTGGTAATGTGAGTTTCTATAACCAAAGTTCGGATGATGGCCCGGTATTCCCGACTCCTACTATTGGTATGTTAGGGTTACTGGAAAATACTGAAAACCAAATGACTCTGAATTTCAAAAATGCAGGAGATTTAATTTATCTGGTTGGTGAATCGAAAGATGATATTGCTTCTTCGGAATACTTGTATTCGTACCGTGATGTAAAAGCCTCTCCAGCCCCTGCGTTTGATTTGGATATGGAGTTTAATGTACAGGAATCTATTAAAGAAATGATTCAAAATAAATTGGTAGAGTCGGTACATGATATTTCGGATGGTGGTCTTTTCATTACTTTAGCTGAATCTTCTTTTACTAATGGATTAGGCTTTAATATCAAGACTGATGGTAAGTTAAGAACTGATGCTTTCTTATTTGGCGAAGCTCAAAGCAGAGTGGTAGTTTCTGTAAACAATTCGCAAAAGGATTCGATTGAAAATTTATTACGAAGCAAAAATGTAAGCTTCACTTTATTAGGTGAGGTAAATGATGGAAGCTTTATAGTAGACGGCGAAACAGTGATCACTACTAAATCGGCCAAAAATCTCTACGATAATGTGATAGGAAGAATCATGAATTAAGATTAATCAGATTCATATAAATGATAAAGACCTCTTAGTGGAGGTCTTTATTTTTTTGTCATTACCAAAAAGAGGGAACTTCCAAAACCACCATTCCGAAAAATCTTCTCTTCCAGTTTTACAATTCTGTATAAAGTCGTATTCACAAAATTGCCGGGTACACTTACATCAGATTTTATTTCTGTTCTATTAATTAGATTGAATTTTAATTGAAATTGTTGAAGTAGTCTTACTGATAAGATCAAAGGTGATAAGAATAAACTCCAATAGGAATGGCTTTGGAGTTTTAATCCGGTTTGGCTGAGGTATTTTTCAAAATCACTTTTGGTGAATCTTTGTAAACCACCTACAGCAATATCATGTGTACCATAAAAGACATTGAAGGCATTATTATTAGAAATTAGAATTCCGTTTGGCTTTAATTTTTTCTCTAAATTTTTTATAGCTTTTACGATAATTTTATCTTCAAATTGATACAATACGTCGTCATTGATAATAACATCAAAAGAGGCATCAATAAATTCACAATCAAAATTAGTCAAGTCAATTTGCTGAACTTTGAGTTTTCGCTCTTTACAGAAGCTCACGGCATCTTCCGAAAAATCAAAGCCTTCAATATCTTTATATCCTTGCTGAATTAAAAAATTCATCAAGCCTCCTGTGCCACAGCCAGCATCCAGAATTTTTATATATTTATTCTGTCCAAATTTGGCAGTAATCTCTTTCAGAATTTTCTCGTGTAGAATCTTATACCACCAAAGTTTTTCTTCAGAGTCATACATCATCTGGTATTCTTCTCTACTACTTAGCATGAGTGGAGTTATATTTTTCTACGAACTGAGGGGTTTCGTTTTGGGTTAAAAATAATTTACCTACGTACTCACCTATAATACCAAGCGCACTTAACTGGATACCACCAAAAAAAATAAACATTGGTATTTGCCAATCAGGAATAAGTTTTATAAGGTATAGAAATGTTAGTATTAAGGATAAAAAAATCAGGAATATGCCCGTTCCTTGTATAAAGCGAATTGGTAAAGTTGAGTAACCAAATATAATGATGATGAAAAGTCGTACTAATTTTTTTATGGTATAATTTGAATCTCCTTCCATTCTCTCATTATGCTCAACCTGTACTTTACCGACATTGTTGGTATTCCTGAAAATTAAGGCATCGATATATGGATATGGTCCCTTATACTTAATAATTTCAGAAATAACCTCTTTATTGATTAGCTTAAAACTTGATAGATATAAGTCACTAGGTTTATGGATAAGCCAAGTAGTAACTCTATTCACGACCCAGCTACCCAGATTTCTGAAAAAATGATGTTTTTTGTCAGCATAGTAACTATATACTACATCGTAATTTCCGGTTTGTGCAGTATTAAGCAATTTAATTATTTCTGAGGGTGGGTTCTGGAAATCGTCATCAATGATTACCGCGTATTTCCCACCTACATAATTGAGACCGCAAATGACCGCATTAAATTCTCCGAAATTTTTGCGAAGTGAGATAAACTGAAGATTTTTATATTTTTCGTTGAGATTTAAGCAAACTTTTTCAGAGTTATCGGGGCTACCATCATTTACCAGTATTATCTCAAAGTCATATTTCTTTAACTCATCTTGTAGCTTTTCTACAAGTTTCTCAATTGTTTTTTCTCCTCTATAAACTGGTATAACTACAGATAAGAGCATAAATGGATTAATACTGATTAATTTTTTCAATAATATAACTTACCTCTTCCTCTGTCAATGTAGTATTCAATGGTAAACTTAATACTTCCTGATGAATTTTTTCTGAAATTGGATACGATTCTGTATTCCATTCTTTATAGGCCAACTGCTTATGCGGTGCAACCGGATAATGAATGTCTGAACCGATTTTATTCTGCATTAAAAATTCTCTGAATTTACCTCGATCTTTAGTTCTCACTACAAACAAATGCCAGACATCTTCTTCAACAGTTTCCGCAAATGGCAAAGAAATTGCCGGGTTCCGTATTTCAGTTAAATATCTATCAGCAATTGATTGACGTATATTATTTTCTTTATCCAGATTTGGCAACTTAACACTTAGAATAGCTGCCTGCATTTCATCCAATCTACTATTAATACCTTGGTCATCGAAAATATATTTTTCACCTGAACCGTAATTTCTTAAAGCTCTTATCCTACTTGCCAGATTATCATCATTAGTAGTTATAGCTCCAGCATCACCCATTGCTCCTAGATTCTTTGTTGGATAAAAACTAAACCCCGCTCCATCTGACAAATTGCCTGCTTTTTTGTTTTGATATAATGCCCCATGAGATTGGGCTGCATCTTCGAAAACTTTCAGATTATTTTTCTGCGCGATTTTGTTGATGGGCTCCATCTCGCAGCATTTGCCGTACAAGTGAACCACTAGGATTGCTTTTGTGTTAGGAGTAATTTTTTCTTCAATTTTTTTCGGGTCAATCAGATAAGTATTGATATCTGGCTCAACAAGAACCGGAGCAAGACCTGCTATTGAAATGGCAAGAATGCTTGCTATATATGTATTTGACGGAACTAATACTTCGGAGCCTGGCGGAAAACCAGAAGCTTTTAACAAAAGTACTAGGGCATCAAGACCATTCGCTACACCGATACAATATTTTGTTTCGCAATATTCAGCAAATGACTTTTCAAAATTTGTCACTTCTTCACCTAGTATGTACCAACCAGAAGAAACTTTTTTTGCTAATACCTCATTAATAGTTTTTTCGTACTCCCTATTGATTAACTTTAAGTCAAGAAAAGGAATATGATTGGTACGAGTATTCAATGTATTTTTAAATTTTGTCATTTTATCTTCCGCAAATCCCTTTAAAATCGCATCTTTCACAAATCACAAGATTGTTTGTCTGAACAAACGGAATTTCAGGATTTAGCATTTCCTTTATTAAATCGGCTAAAATTTGTTCTGATTTTTCTATAAAACCAAAGATAGTTGGGTTATCATTAAAACTCAAATTTACCTCTAAATTTTCTTTCATATTTCTGAAAGAATAGATTTTTGCCTTTACTTCATGATTTTCTAAACGTTCTCCTCCTAACAAAAAGCTTTTATCTTGCGTAATACTCTTCAGCATCAGGTATTGATAAAGCCATAACTGCCGAAGTTTCTCTTTGTCGGGGTCAATTAAGGCTTCTTCTAAAATCTGTTCTTTCGATTTTTCAAGCTCTTTCTTCCCTACTCTTCCAGTTTTATAGTCAATTACTTTAATTGTATTACCCTCTTTTTCTATTCTATCAACACGTCCTGCAATTTTCACTTTTTGTACTTTTCCAAGAACAGACACATCAAACATAACCTTAACTTCGCGTTCTGTTTCTAAAACATGATAAGGGAAAACCTGGCTTTCTTTTTGCTGTTTGAAAAAATCTTCCAATAATTGTTCAGCCACTTGCTTTAGCAGATAATTCATGCCTGAATCAATTACATATCCTCCAAATTGTTCAAGATATGCAGTTTCTAATCTTTTTGGTATTTCACTTACAATCGAATCTATTAATTCTTTTGTAATCATCGGGCCATGGTCAATGTCTATCCTTTCTAAAGTATTGTGCAACCATGTCCCAAAAATATCTGCACCAAACTTTTCATCTACTTCTTCCCGCTTTGAAATATTCGCAACTTTATTGAAGTAGAATTTCATGGTACAATGCAGGTATTCATTCAAATATGTTGGATAAATACCATTACCTGAAATTAGCTGGCTAATATCTGTTAAAATATCCGATGTTTTATGAATTTCGATCCTATTAACCACTTCTATATCACTACTTTTTGCATACTTGATCTTAGGATAAGAAATTTTTATATTTTTATTCTCTTTAGCAAGTTCGTTTTCTATCTGCAAAATAAATCGACTCTTTTCTGTTGCTCCACCTCCAACTCCTTCTCCGGTCGGGATTACATACAATAAATCAATGTCTTTTGCTCTCTGCAATAATCTAAAAAAATGATACGACATAATAGCATTCTGGTCTGATTGAACGGGTAGACCAAACTCTATCGATGCATCAAAAGGAATCAGAGAGTTTAGATGTCTGGTTGATGGAAGAATGCCCTCATTGACAGACAGAAAGATAACCTTTTCAAAATCAAGACAACGAGTTTCAAGCATACCCATAATTTGCAGATTTGCAATGGGCTCTCCGCTAAATGGAATTTTCTCTTGCTTGATTAATTCATACAAGAAATGTTTGAAGCTTTTAATATTTAATTGGCGATTAGCAAATAGGATTTTTTCAAGGCGATTTAAAATCGTCAGAAATAAATATAGATACTCGGTCTCGATAGCATCTTTGGTTTCGCGGTAGATACTTCGGAGCTCATCGATTAAATTATAGAATGCTTGTAAGGTTTTTTTGGGATTATCACCCCACCGAGTGAAAAGGATTTTAAAAAGTTTATCTCCGTTACCAAAAGCCAACATTTCTTCCTCACTGAGATAAACAATGTTTCCTTGAATAATTTTCCTTAAGCTTTCACGAAAAATATTTGGTTTATTATGGTCTTCCTGATTAATATAATTCATCTGCTCATACTTTCGGCAGAATGGATGATTAAGTACTTTGAAAATATGCCTATGACTATACTTTGAGATTTTTACCTTTTCGCCTGACTTATCCTTAAATTCAACAACATTTTGTTGCAACTCAAAAATGGCATCAATTAATGTAAACAGCATTGAGCCTCGTAATGATAAGCCCATTGTAATATTGAAATCGGATACAATATTATCAAGCGAGTACATGAGTGGGTAAAGCAGATTCTCATCACATAAAACTATGGCAGTAGGTACATTCGGGTTTTCGGCTAATAGCTCAGCATAAATAGCTCCGGCTACTTTTGTTTGTAAGGTAGAATTTTCAACGCCTATAATTCTGACATTTTTCTGTTCGGTCAATAAGCCATTTGTTTGCCAGTTCCATTTACCGAATTTCCCACCGGCTTTATATTTTCTTAATAGGTTGCCCCCTTTATGATTAAATTTCGGACTCATGAAATAATCATCACAGTCCCAAAGCATTTCTGCAAGATTAGCCTTTATTAATTTTTCAATTACTTTTTCTTCTGATTTACTGAAAGCATTGAAGCCAATAAAATAGAACTTTTCAAATATCTGATTTTCAAGTAAAAGTGTGTCTACTTCTTCGGCTAAAAGTCTATAAGACATCCCTCGATAAGAGTATCCTTTTATACGCAACTCATTATGGAGATCATTGTAGACATTATAAATATTTTCAAAAAGTTTAAAATATCTATCTGTGCTAGATGTACTTTCAATAATTGGTTTATTAATTGAAGTTAACTCCAGGTTCCACCGTGCTATAGTTTGAGCTTCGCTGATATAATCAAACAAAGTCTTTGGGTCACCAAGCAGATACTGGTCTATAGTGTCAAAATCTCTTAACAATGTCGGAGCCCAAGAAATAAACCTATCGAAATCTACTTTAGAATCATATTTGCGGAATGTTTCGTATAGCTCAAATAGCAACCCTACAGAATCAATCTGGTTAAAGCCCGACATCTTGGCAACAAAATCGTCAATAGCAAAAACTTGAGGAGCCAAAAAAGGCACTTTTGAAACCTGAGCTAAATATCTCTTGAAATAATAAACAGCTCTTCGGTTAGGCAGAATGACACAAATGTTTTTCAGTTGTGCCAAAGAATGTTTGTCAAAAACGTAACGAGCCGATTGTTCCAGAAATACCATTGAAATGATTAATACTATCAATAAATGAGCAGAAGCATCTATTTATTGTAAAGGGTAGAAACAGTTTATTGATAAGATAAATAATCCTTATGCAAATTACAGATTTTTTACCAGATTCGTTGAATGAAAATTATTATAAGGAGAGAAATCTACTTATTAGAATGATAAAATCTCATAGCAATTTAGCAAAATTTCTTATAGAGCAATATGTTGAGGTTTAAGAAATAGGACAAAGCGAAGAAATGCAAATTTACTAGTTCACTTCTTGTCTAATGCTTTTTTGTAAGCTTTCAATACTCTCTCTCTGGCAAATGTGTGCTCAACTATTGGTTCGGGATAATCAAAATCACTAATTTCCGGTACCCATTTTTTTATATACTTCAAATCGGGGTCAAATTTCTGAGTTTGGGCAGTTGGGTTGAAAATTCTGAAATAGGGAGCTGCGTCGCAGCCACTTCCTGCTGCCCATTGCCAACCGCCATTGTTCGCAGCAAAATCATAATCCAGTAATTTTTCTGCAAAGTACGCTTCCCCCCAGCGCCAATCAATTAAAAGATGTTTTACTAAGAAACTAGCTGTAATCATTCTAACCCGATTATGCATAAATCCGGTTTCGTTTAGTTCGCGCATACCTGCATCAACAATCGGGTAACCTGTCTTTCCATTACACCAGGCTTGAAACTCTTCTTCATTATTACGCCATACAATCTCGTCATACTCTCTTCTGAATGCTTCGGCATTGTTGATATGTGGGAAATGATACAGGATATTCATATAAAAATCGCGCCATATCAATTCATTCAACCAAGTCTGATTTAATTTTATGGCTTTTTGCACTAATTTTCTGATACTTATAGTTCCGAAACGCAAATGAACACTTAATCGGGTTGTTCCACTGATTGACGGTATATTCCTAAGTTCGTTATACCTGCCAATTACATTTTCATCAATGAGTTTTTCAGGAAATTCCATTCCGGTTTCAAAGAAACCCATCTCTTCCAAAGTAGGTATTGGTAAACTTGCAGTTTGAAGGAAATTTTTAAAGTAAGTCTCAGTTGGATAAGACTTTATATAAAAATCATTTAATTGTTCTTTCCACTTTTTGCTATATGGCGTAAAAACGGTATATGGTGTCTTGCTTCCGCTGAGAACCTCATTCTTTTCAAATATTACCTGGTCTTTATATGTATAAAACCCAATACCTTTTGCGTTGAGTAACTCGCATACCCTTTCGTCTCGGTCAATTGAGTATTTTTCATAATCGTGGTTGGTGTATACTTCGGTAATTTCAAATGTTGATAGCAGCGATTCCCACACTTCTAATGGCTTACCATATTTCACGATAATCGTAGAGCCGAGTTTAGCTAATTGTTGATGTATTTCTGATACGGTTTTATGAATAAAATCTACGCGTGTATCGTGCTTATTATCTAATTTATCCAGAATTTCTCTGTCAAAAATAAAAAGAGGCAATACAGGGTAAGTGCTCCTGAGCGCATAATAAAGCCCTGCATTATCGTCTAATCTTAAATCTCTTCGGTACCAAAATATACTCACTTTTTGCTTCATCTCCATTTATCAAGCTTTTATCTTCGCTATCAAATTTTTAATCTATATCTTTAAATTAAAACTTTACTTTTAGGTTAATTGTTTGTCTAATTCAAAATCAAACGCTCATAAACTTATATAAAACAATGAAAAGAATATTTGTTAGCCTTTTCTCATTTATTGCCCTAGGTAGCTTTGCTCAGGACACTCCTACTGCCGATGCCATTATTGATAAATACATTACGGCCATCGGTGGAAAAGACGCTATTTCTAAAATTCAGGATATAACTATCAGCAGTACAAGTGAAAGCCAAAGAGGTACCGCCGAAACTGAAATTAAGTATAAATTTCCGGATAAATATGCGATGAGCATGTATTTTAATGGTAATCCGGGTATGACAACAGTTTATGATGGAAAGAACTTCAAGAGCAGTGGTGGTTTTGGAGGCCGTGGTGGTGGCAACGGCGGCGGAGGTAATGGTGGTGGCGGAGGCGGTAATCGTCCTCAGTTAGAAGGTAATGCTGCTAAAATTCAGGCTATGCGCTCAAATCCGTTTTTCGAAACTATGTATAAAGACTTAGGAATTACAGGAACAGTTCAAGGAACTGAAAAGGTAGGCGATAAAGACGCATATAAAGTTGAGTTTGCTACAACTGACGGCAGAAAATGGACTGACTTTTTTGATGTGGCTTCCGGTTTAAAAGTAAAAAACTTCACCTCAAATGAAACACCCAGAGGCAAATTTGAACAAACTACTTTGTTTGAGAACTATAAGAAATTCAAAGGTACTGAAGTATTAATACCAGCTATGAGTAAAAGAAGCGGAGGACAAATGGGAGAAGTAGTATCAGAGGTACAATCGGTAAAAGTGAATAAAGGTCTAAAAGATTCTGAGTTCGAGATTAAGGAATAAGTATACGTGTTCTGAATAAGTTAAATGCAGATAGGTTTTATCTATCTGCATTTTTTTTACCTGACAATAAACTAGAATTTTACATACTTGGCAGTCAATTGTCTATCGATTCCTACTTTTACTGCTTTTTTTGCATGCCGCCTTAATATCCATTCAAACATACTCATCCATCCAAGAAGGTTACTTTCACTAATATCAAACAACCAGGCCAAAGCATATCTACTTTTGGGTATACCATTTTTTCTGGTTTCTCCATCACGAGCTAATCCGTAACCAATCTGTAGAGATTGTTCAAAACCTTTATTTCCCGGACGAAGCTCCACTCTGAAAGTACATACTTCATCAGAGGCATTGAAAAAACGATGGTCTATGGTAGGAAAAGCAGTAGCACTCATGCCACTTGTCAACGTGTGAATTTTATTTCCTAACTGTACTTTGAGTTCTCCGGTAAGGCAAACAAATTTTTCTAAATATGTTTTGTGTTTATGCAATCCTACTCCACCCTTTGGAGCTAGTTCTACTTCTACTAATGTGTATTCGCCATTAGTTTCGTCGGCTGTTTTCAAAAAAGTTACATAATCTTTCTGAACGGGATTGTAAACTTTCCTTAGGCTATTAGTCATTTTTATAAAAGTTAAAATGGTTTACTTGTTGATTATCAATCTATTAGTTTTCATAAAGGAGTTCAAAACAAGCATATACACAGCAAACATTCAAAGTCGTGTTTCATAGACTCCCGATAATAAGTATTGAATTGATATATAAAGGGATGGATTGTTTTAAAGAAATTATCTGCTTTAAAGAAATCAGTTGGCTTTTTCAGTCAGAAGTATAGAATTATAAATTCTATTTGTTTTATATAAAAGTCCTTACATTTTCGTTTATTCGCATATAAATCCTTGTTTTCAATCTCCTTATTGTTTTGATTATTGCCACATGAAAAAAGCTCTTTTCATATTCCTACCTCTCCAGATAGCAATTATTAGTTTTATTATTTTAGGGAATCCTATTGCTGTATTATCATCCAAACATAATCTGAAGAAAAAGCCCAAAGGAATTATTACAGGTGCAGATCAGGTTTCAGAATACCTGCCGTATCTGAAAGATAAACGAATTGCAATGGTGGTGAATCAGACATCTATTATTGGTAAAACACCCAGCGTTGATAGTTTACTGGCCTTAGGAATAAATGTGGTAAAAGTTTTTGGTCCTGAACACGGGTTTAGAGGTAATGCCAGCAATGGCGCAAAAGTAGAAGACAATACTGACCCTAAGACGGGTATCCCGATTATATCGCTATATGGCAAAAACAAAAAGCCATCAAAAGAACACCTGGCTAATGTTGATTTGGTCGTGTTTGATATACAAGATGTAGGCTGCCGCTTCTATACTTATATTAATACGCTGAACCATGTAATGGAAGCTTGTGCCGAAAACAATAAGGAGTTGGTAATTCTGGACAGACCTAACCCGAATGGGTATATTGTTGATGGTCCGATACTGGAAGATGATTTACATTCAGGAATTGGCATGCATAGGATTCCGATTACACATGGCATGACTATGGGAGAGTTTGCTCAGATGATTAATGGTGAAGGTTGGATTCCGAATAATATGAAATGTAAATTACGTATCATTAAGCTGGCCAACTACAACCATGATATGTCATATGAATTACCGGTTTTTCCATCACCGAACCTGAATTCACAACAATCCATTCTGCTCTACCCTAGCATCTGTTTATTTGAGGGCACTATCCTAAGTCAAGGTAGAGGCACGTATATTCCGTTTACAGTTTTAGGTGCACCAGCTTTGAAAGGTAAATATGAATTTCATTTCAAGCCTGTGAGCATAAAGGGCATGAGCGAAACACCCTTACACCAGAACGAAGAGTGTTATGGATTAGACCTGAGAAAATATGACACAAGTGAGCTTAGAAAATCTAAGAAACTGAACCTTAAATGGATGATGGAACTATATAAGGCATATCCTTATAAAGAGAAGTTCTTTGACAGAAGCCAAAGCAAACAAATGGGTGATATTAATCTACTGGCAGGAACGAGGAATTTTAAGCAACAGATAATTGATGGAAAATCAGAAGAAGAAATTCGTAAAAGTTGGGAACCAGATTTATCTGAGTATAAGACCGTGAGAAAAAAATATTTATTGTATCCCTAATCCATGAAAGAAATCCTGGACTTATTTGGGATCAGTGGAAAAACCGAAAAGCTGACAGGCGGGCAGGGACAATCTATCCGGGTTGGTGATTTTGTTTTAAAACCTATTGAAGAAACCGCGAAGTATAGTTGGATTGGAGAAGCTTTAGCGTCAATCTCAACTTATGATTTAGCAATAGCAAAACCTATAAAGTCAAAAAATGGTAATTTCGTTGAGAGTGGCTATGGTGTCACACAATATTTAACAGGCGATTTTTTTATAGGCCGAATAGAAGAGAAAATCAAGGCGTGCCAAATAATTAATCAATTACTGAAATCAATCAAGATACCAGAAGATTGGGTTCATTGGTCTTCGCCCTGGCAATGGGCTAACCGTATAGCGTGGGAGGAAGCCTCTTTGCCAGATAATGCAGATAGTAAATCCTGCAAAATAATTGAAGCTATCAAAGCTGAATACAAGCCAATTGATTTACCCGAACAATTAATTCATTCAGATTTAGCAGGCAATATTTTGTTTAACGGCAATACTCCAGTGATTATAGATTTTAGTCCAGAGTTCAGACCGAGTGCCTATGCAGAAATATTATTAATTACAGATTCTATCGCATGGCATCAGGAAAAAGCAGAAAGCCTGTGGATTTTACAACACCCTAAAGCACTGATAATGCAATTGGCTGTAAGAGCTATTGTATTCAGGCTGGCGGTTGTGATTATTTTTAAACCAAAAAATTTTGAGGCATTAATGGCAGAATTAAAAAATTTTCAGCCTATATTAAACATATTGATGTAAATAAATGTCTAAACTTTATAAAGTAAAGCAATTAACCATATTCACTAAACATTTGAAGCCATGAAAAATCTAGTATTAGCTATAACTATTTTATCTTGTAATATGCTTGGGTGCGTAGGTACACAAACAACCAGTACCACTACTCAAAAACCTTCTGATGCGATCAATACATCTATGAAACTTAATGGTAGTTGGGAGTTAGCAGATATTCCAGGCGCCAGGGTTTCTGTAGCAGGTATGTATCCCAATAAAAAACCTGTTATTACTTTTGATGTTAATGACAATAAATTTGTAGGTAATACCAGTTGCAATAATTTTAGTGGACTGTTAGTGGTTTATGGCAACAAGATTAATTTTAATAAATCTATGGCTATGACAAAAATGGCTTGTCAGGGTGAAGGTGAGTCAACTTTTGTAGAATTATTGAAAAAGATTGATACCTTTACCATTAACGCCGACAACACGCTAAGCCTGAATACCGTAGGTGCTGAAACACTGCGAATGGTAAAGGTAATGAAGCAATAATATTAATCTGCGATATTGGTTAATACGCTGCCTTTATCAAATTTGAAATCTTTGGTAAATAACACCTGCACTTTTGTGCGGTTAGTGTTATCCAATGTAAAATTTATTCTCTCTTTTCCGTCAATATAGCCAGATACATTTTTGTTACTGTTATCTGCCATATCTGTTGGAACAAGATATTTGCTTGAATAAATAATTTTACCCTGGGTATCGATATAATATAAGTTATCTCTTTGTCTTACAGCTGCCATACCTTGGTCGAATGCTGTAGCTTTGTCAAACACGGCCGGAATAAACTCTTTTCCGTTATTATCAATAAAGCCGTATTTACCATTGATTTTAAAAGCTGCGATATTATCTCTAAAATCATCTAGTAAATCATATTTTGCTGATACAATTTCTTTACCATTGCGATCTATTATACCATACTTATCGCCTTTCATCATTACAGCCACTCCATTTTCAAAGCTACTAACATTTTGATAAACAGGCTGAATAATCATATTATCTTTTTGGTCTATCACGCCAGTAAGGTCTCCCACTTTCACGGTGGCTAATCCTTCATGATAAGAGCTTGCAATATCGTACTTGCAAGGAACCACCTCTTTACCATCTTTATCGATATAACCGAATTTACCATTATTCATTACAACAGCATAATTTTCTGAAAATGGTAAAGAAAACTCATATTTAAAATCAATTACTACATCTCCTTTAGTATCAATATACCCATTCTTCCCGTTTTTGATAACCATTGCTCTACCGTCAGTAAAGCCCATACCAAAATCAAATTGTGGATTAATGGCCACTTTTCCTTCTTTATCAATAAAACCATATTTGCCATGAATACTTACTAAAGCATAACCCTCAGAAAATGGCTCGCAGCTATCAAATACTAGCGATGACAGCAAAGTGCCGTTTTTACGTATAAAACTAAATTTGTCTTTTTCTCTGACTATGGCGAGGCCATCCTGAAAATTTAAAGCATTGTCATACTGGCAAGGAATTTGTAAAAAGCCCTGGCGGTCGATAAAGCCATACTTGCCTCCGATATTGACACGTGCCATATTATCAAAAAAGTAGAGGCCGATAGTCTCATTCGAGAAAATATATGGTGAAGTCTTTGATTCTTGTCCTTTCAGGGAAGAAGAAATTAGAATAATTATACTGAATAGAATGGTTGTTAAATTAGTAGTCTTCATAAAGTAAGGCATGATTATACAATTGTTTTACCAAACATTATGCCAAAGAAATCTATTATAACAGTATATAATATTTATATTTGACTAACGATACAAAATATACTATGCCAGTAAAAGTGCTTCTTGCAGATGATCATGAGATCTTACTAGAGAGTCTTGCTACTTCAATTAATAGCAGTAACGAGATTGAAGTAGTAAGCACGGCTACCAACGGGGAGGAAGTACTGAAAAAACTGGACATCTATGAAGTTGATGTATTGGTATGTGATATGCAGATGCCTATAATGGATGGTATAAGTACTGTTTTGCAGGTAAGGCAATCCTTCCCGGAAGTCAGAATTCTTATGCTGACTATGTTAGACGATACCCTCCCTATCAAAAAAGCTATTCAGGCAGGTGCATCCGGGTATTTATTAAAAAAATCAAAGAAAGCTGAATTAGAAAAAGCGATTCTCGCAGTGGCATCTGGTAAAAAATACTTTAATGATGAAGTGCTCTCCTCCCTTACTCATGAAGAGGAAGAAAATATAATTGAACTACAGCATCAAACATTAACTGAAAGAGAATTGGAGGTTCTAGTTCTGATTGCTCAGGAATATTCGAGCCAGCAAATTGCCAATAAACTTTTCATTAGTCTTAATACAGTAGAGAGTCATCGTAAAAATATTTTCCGGAAGCTAGACATCAAAAATCTTGCAGGTGTTATTCGGTATGCACTTCAACATAAACTCATTCAATAATTAACTTTCATAAATTAGCGTTAATGGTACTGAAACAATAAATTTAGTGCCATTGCTACTTGAATCAATAAAAAACTCACCCCCAATATCATCTAAACGGTTTTGAATATTTTTTAAACCCATGCCTTTCTCGGCATTCTTTTGAAGACCTTTGCCATTGTCTCTCACTTCAAGCCATAATATTTTACCTTTTTCAAAAACTGAGACCTGGGCTTCTGTTGCCTGAGAATGTTTAATGATATTCTGGGTAAGCTCAAGGCAAATAGCATACATATTCAATTCTATACTCTTGCTTTGACGGCTTAATTGATTGATTATCAAAGAAAATTTAATTTTCTGACTATTATGCAACTTCTTGATTAATTTTTCCAAAGCCGTTTTCAATCCTTCTTTTTCTAATTCCTCAGGCAGAAGATTGTGAGACAAGAGCCTTACTTCCGCATAGGCGTTTTCGGTCATGTCTATTATGCCTGAATAAATTTTCTTTTCTCGTTCTGATAGATTTCCGGGGTTTATATTATCCAAAGATATATTAATAGCCGTCAGCAAACTTCCCAGATTATCATGTAGATCAGCGGCCATGCGTTTACGCTCAATCGCCTGCCCTTTTTGCATAGCTTCTTTTATTTCGTCGTAAGCCTGTTGTAAAGCTATGGTACGCTCTTCTACTTTCTTCTCCAAACCTGAATTCAAGACTTCTATTTCATTTTTCTGACTCTCAACAATTGTATTTTTCTTATTTAGTATTTTATAATAATACCACAGGATCGCTAACATTATTAACAATAAACTAATACCAATTACCAGATAGTTCCTTAGTTTTTTCTGCTCCTGAATTTCAACTTCTTCTCGCCCAATTCTGGCGTTCAACTCTGCATCTTCGATTTTCTTTCTGAGAAAAGACATCTCTAAAGCATTTTTCTGATTAAAATTCCTATCTTTTGCCTCCATATACCTTTCGTAATAAATCAATGCTTTATCAGGTTGATTTTTGGCTTTGTAACATAAATACAATAATTCGTTTGCATTAACGATAATTCTTAAAGGCAAAGAGTTATTCTGTGTATTGAGTGCTTTAAAAGCGTAATCTATGCTCTTTTCATAGTTTTTCGATTGATAGAATATTTTTGACATGAGAAAATTGGCTTCGCACAAACTAAAATAATCGTTACTATTCTCGAAAAACTGCAGGGAAACTTTTACATATTCTTGAGCTTTTTCGGGTTGCTTTAAATCCAAATAAGTACTTGCTATCTCATTAAAGATATACATTTCTAAATCAGCCAAATGATGCTTTCTTGCAATGCTCAGAATCTCAAATTGTTTTTTCAACGCCTCCCTAATCCGTCCGCTTACACTAAGTGTCCTAGCCAGATCTATCTGATAATCTATCAGATCTTCTGACATGAAATTTTTAGATTTTTTCAAGAAATCAATGGCTAATAAATTTTGTTTAATTGAGTTCTCATTATCACCTAGCGTTCTGAGATTCAAGGCATAATATAAGTGCAATTGGGCATGATAATATTCAAAACCCTTTACTCCTACAGAATCAGCATACCTCAATCCATTCACGCAATATTCAAGGCTTTTCGGATAATTATGCGCATCACTCATAGCATCAATTTTAAATAACAATCCTTCAAATACTGCGTGTTTGTTTTTACTCTTTTTTCCTAAATCAATTAGTATATAAGAATACTTTAAGGTAGAATCGGCATTTTTTGCAGGATTGGTATTAGAACCATAAAGGATACATAATTCGCGAACCGCTTTTATTTTGAGTGAATCAGGTATCTGAATAGAAAGATAATAGTCTTTTAGCAAATAAAGCAAACTGTCAGAATTGACTCTTTTATGTTCCAAAGAAGCATTTTTCAGTTCAATGGCAACATTTGGGAAAGGTTTATTTTGGGCCCATGTAAATGTAAGGCATAGAAAACCCGTAAAAAAAGTAACTACCTTTTGGATTATCTTTTTTTTCATAGTGCCGAAACATTCATAAACAAATATAGCAACATATATGAAAAAAGATATGCAAATAGTCTGATTCTTGCTTGCGCTATTATTTCTTAGTTTATCTTTGCAAAAAAATTCTTCCATTAGTGCGATTCGATAACAGAAAAAAACTAGGCATATTGGGTGGCGGACAATTAGGCAGAATGCTGATTCAGGCCGCTATAGATTTCGATTTAACTATCAAGACGCTTGACCCTGATAGTGATGCTCCATGTAAATATATCTCTCATGAGTTTGTTAATGGTTCGCTGAAAGACTATGATACTGTAATAGCTTTTGGACAGGATTGTGATATTATAACAATTGAGATTGAAAACGTGAGTATTGAAGCGTTAGAGGCATTAGAAAAGCAAGGTAAAGCAGTATTTCCTCAACCATCAGTGTTGCGTATCATTCAGGATAAGCGGGTACAAAAGCAATTTTATCAAGACCAGAATCTACCAACAGCCGATTTTATTCTTACTGATAATCAGGAGCATACCAAAAGTTTTGCAGAATTTTTACCTGCTGTACATAAACTTGGGAAAGGTGGATATGATGGTAAAGGCGTGCAGGTTATAAGAAGTGTTGATGACTTTTCAAAAGCTTTCGACCAACCTGGTGTGTTAGAAAAAATGATTGACTTTGAAAAAGAGTTGGCGGTAATTGTAGCACGTAATGAGTATGGCGAAACTAAGACTTTTCCTGTAGTCGAAATGGTTTTTCATCCAGAAGCCAATCTGGTAGAATATCTCTTTAGCCCTGCTAATATTTCTCTTGAAATTGAACAAAAAGCTGAGACTATTGCGATTAAAACCGCTAACTCACTAGGTATTATCGGTTTGCTTGCTGTAGAAATGTTTCTGACTAAAGATGGTGAGATTCTTATTAATGAGGTAGCTCCACGCCCACATAATAGTGGGCATCAGAGTATCAGAGCCAATGATGTTTCTCAATTTGAGCAACATCTGAGAGCTATTCTTAATTTACCATTGGGTAGTACCAAAGCACATTCAAAAGCGGCGATGGTTAATTTATTAGGTGAAGAAGGATATTCAGGTGAAGCTGTTTATCAGGGTATGGATGAAGTACTTGCCGTTGAGGGTGTACACCCTTTTCTGTACGGCAAGCGTTTTACCAAACCTTTCAGAAAAATGGGGCATATCACGATTATCGATCAGGATTTTGAAAAATTAAAAGAAAAAGTCATTTTTGTAAAAGAAAAATTAAAAGTTATAGCCGAAAACTAATTAATTGAATCCTTAATTATTTTAAAAAACAGACAGAAATGGTTGGAATTATTATGGGCAGTTTCTCTGACTGGAAAATCATGGCAGGGGTTGCAGAAATTTTAGATGAATTAGAGATTCCTTACGAAAAAGAGGTTGTTTCGGCACATCGTACTCCTCAAAAAATGTTCGATTTTGCCCTTACGGCACGTCGTCGTGGTTTGAAAGTGATAATAGCCGGAGCAGGTGGTGCAGCGCATCTACCAGGTATGGTGGCTTCTAGTACAACGTTGCCAGTGATAGGTGTCCCAATCAAATCAAGTAATTCAATTGATGGCTGGGATTCGGTTTTATCAATCCTGCAGATGCCTACGGGTGTGCCTGTAGCAACTGTTGCTTTAAATGGTGCTAAAAATGCTGGTATTCTTGCAGCACAAATATTAGGTGTAGGTGATGAAGAGGTTGCTAAGAGATTGAGAACATACCGCGAGGGTTTGAAAGATCTGGTTGAGGAAATGAATGAAGAATTGAAAAAAAGTATTTAAGTATATACAATTAAGTAGGCCATCATTTTGTTAATTATAGCGAAATGATTGTATATTTATGCCAAATACATGGCTTCTTTTAAATTCGAGAATAAAGAATTTGTTTTCCTAATATAATTCGTAACTAAATTTCCTAATACCATGCAGTTCGAAGACCGCGAACAACGTAATGAACGTCCCAAAGAAGCCTCACGAAATTTACCAATGGCCGTGCTTTTGGTGCTAGTGAGTATCATCTGTGCTTTGCTTTACATCGGTTGGAAATATATGTCTGATGATACATCGACCGCCGATGAACTAACTACTGCTCCTGCTGATTCGGTAGCTAACGCGATTAATACTCAACCATCTGAGGATGAATCTACTGCTCAGGAAGCCAATTCTGATGCTTTGCCTGAAGTTTCTGTGCCAACAGTTGGTGATAAAAAAGATAATGCTGCCACAACGGAAACAGATACAAAAACTACTGATACCAAAACAAAAGAAGATAAACCTAAGGAAGATAAGGCGAAAGAAGATAAAGCTAAAGATGATAAACCTAAAGTGGTGGTTCCTACAGGGGGTGAAACTTATACTCATACCGTTGGTGAGGGAGAAACTTTTTTTGGCATTGCCAATCGTTTCAATGTAAAGAAAGAAACATTAAAGGCAATGAATGCAAATGTTGATGAAGCAGGCATTAAAGTAGGTGCTACCAAATTAAAAGTGAGAATAAAAGCTATTCATACAGTTGGGCCAGGCGATATTCTGAGAGTAGTGGGTAAGAAATATGATGTGCCAGTATCTCTGATTATGCAAGCGAATAAAAAGACGAAGAATTTTGCTGAACGAGGAGAAAAGCTGATTATTCCTTACGGAACAAAAGAATAAATGAGATGAGGGCTGAAAAGCCCTCTTTTTTTACAAAGTATTATAATACTGAAATATCTTTGCTAAATCTGTTCGATCTTTCAGACTTAGGCTATTGTCTTTAACAAATTTTTCAATTTCAGTCCTTTTGTCTGACATTAGCTCATACAAATCTTTCTTACCCGCATTAAATTTGATTGCTTCTTTCCCTTTTGTAATATATAGTAGTTTCTCGGTATTAATTTTTACATCTTTACTTCCCACATTCAGTGCCTCTACATAATCAGGCTGATGTATCTTTAATCGGCTATATTCTAACAGTTTCACTTTCCCATCTGCCAGAATCTCAAAGAATCCTGCTTTTATTTTTTCACTTTCGTCAGTAAATTCCAGCGTGCTTATATAAGTTTTCACCCAAATATTCTGCTTTCTAGCAGTGAAGCTTTTGATCAAAGTTCCCGAAATAACTTTTATACCCTCTGGGGTATTAAACTCGACATCATTGCCTTTCAATAATACACGCATTTGTACATCCGAGACACTATCCAATTTGACTAATCCTTTAGGTGTAGAAATAGTTCTTGGGTAAAATCTTACTGTTCCAACAGACCATTCAGGATCAAGATAAAAGCTGCCATGTATTTCGCTAGTTCGATTATCGAAACCATACAGCATACTTGAATTGTGTTGACTTATGGTGAGATTTTGATTGAGTGCATCGCGGGTGCTCTGCATCATAGGTTGTTGGGCAGAGCTTCTCTCCACAATAAGGATAGAAAAGAAGAATAAACAAAAACAGTTTTTCATAAATAATAGCTATGAGTAAATATTGAAAACTGTATTGATTGCATATCATTTTCAGCTTTTGCTTATCAGCTATTTATGAAAAACTGTTCAATCAATATTTAAACCATAAAGTTGGCAATCAAAAGAATGATTGTGAAAAATATTAACACCCAAGACTGAATAATATCGGTTTTTCGATTTCTATTTGGGTCAACTACACTCAGATTAAGAAATTGAAATAATAAGCATAAAGCCCCTATTACACCTAAGGTTGAATTTCTTAAGGTTGGTGATGGCATCATTCCGGGTACAATAATAATTGCAAGGAAAGTCAGAACGATAATCCATCTGTAAGATTGCTTAGAGAAAACTGCCATGATATAATTCAATTGTTGTTATAAAACTGTTGTACTTTTACTTCGACTCCTCTTTCAGTTGCTCTGAATCATTTTCTGTTTTATGATTCACTACTGTTTGAATATCTTCTTTAGTGGTATTTACCGGAGGTGCTTCATCTTCATTAAATGATGTATTTTCATCACCCAACATTTTCTGCTCTTCTGTCAGAACTTCCTCATTATCTACTATTGATTTTGTGGGTCTCTCTTCATGAATAAAGAAGCTTTTCTGGAAAATCAGGATACTTACTACGCCACAGAAAATACAGGCATCAGCAAAATTAAAAATGGGTGTCGTATTATATTGTCCACCTAAGAATGGAATCCAATCAGGATAATTACCATCTAAACCATAGGCATAAAACATATCAATTACTTTTCCATGAAACCAGGGAGTAGATGCATCCAGGGGTGAATTCTTAAGCCATACTCCATAAAAAGTACTATCAATCACATTACCGATAGCACCGCCAAGCACCGCTGCGATAGACCAAAGCAGACCGTTATGGGCTTTTTTACGGGCAAGGTAAATAAGATACCAACAAATACCCACCATGGCAAACAGACGAAAAACCGTCAGCAATAATTTACCGTACTCACCTGCCAGCTCCCAACCGAAAGCCATTCCGGGGTTTTCTACATAATGCAGTTTAAAGAATCCGGGAATTAAATCTATTTCACCGTAATGGTTAGGAAGCACATCAAAATACATCCATAGTTTGATTCCCTGGTCAATTAAAATCAACACAATTGTAAGCAGTAAATATTTATATGGAGACTTACCTCCTGACGAGCCACTACTTGTAATCATTTATTGTTATGTTTAGTATAAAAGCCATTTTATGGCAGATACTCCTTTCAAATTTTGTGGGATGTTCCTATCATTAAACGATAGGCAGCATAAATTTATTAAAAATATTCTATCTACTCTATTATGAAGCTTTTCTTCTCTCTTTTTCTTTTTTAATTAACAAGAATTCGCGACTACTTTGTCCGGCAATTGAGGTGTTTTCTTCTGCCCGGCGAAAAAGGTAAGGCATTACTGCTTCAACCGGGCCATAAGGCACATACTTAGCAACGTTATAGCCTGCATTGGCCAGGTTATAAGAGATATTGTCGCTCATGCCCAATAATTGTGCAAACCAGATTCTCTCGTCATTCGCTTTCACACCTTTGTCTTTCATCAATTCGGCACATATCAAACAACTTTCTTCATTATGTGTACCTAAACAGATAGAAAGAACATCTAAATTATCAATCGAGAAGTGAATGGCTTTATTGAAATCAATATCGGTTTCATGCTTAGTCACATGAATAGGGTCTTTATACTCTAATTCTGCAGCACGACGTCTTTCTTTTTCGATATATGCTCCACGTACTAGTTTTGCCCCTACTTTATAGTTTTCTTTTCTGGCCACTTCGCAGGCATCAATGAGGTGTTGCAGACTCTCCCATCTATACAACTGAAAAGTATTATAAACTATGGTTTTGCCATCAATGTTATATTTCTTCATCATTTCGTAGCTCAGGTCATCAATCACATCCTGAATCCACGATTCCTCTGCATCTAAAAAAATCCTTACATCAGAGGCCGCTGCGTGTGCACACAATTTATCTACCCTGTTTCTCACTCTTTCAAAAGCACTCTTTTCATCTTCCATCAAATCCTCCGGGTGCTCTTGTACTTTTTCAAGAAGTTCTACCGAGCCAATACCTGATACTTTAAAAACCGAAAACGGAATATCTCTTGTTCGAGTGGCAGCTTTATCAATCGTTTTTAGTATTTCATTAGTAGTTGCATCAAATGCTTTTTCGTTGTCTTCTCCCTCAACCGAATAGTCTAATATAGTACCTACTTTACTTTTTGCCAGACTCTCAATCGTCTTTTGACAGGTTGAGATACTTTCACCTCCGCAAAATTGGGCAAATATGGTATTTTTAATCAGTAATTTTATAGGTAATCCTAATTTTATTGCGAGTTTTATAAAAAAAGTTCCTATCTTTACAACCCAGTTTTGATTCATCAACGCAAAAATCAAATACGTTTTACGTAGCTTACTATTTGACTGATGAGCAAAGGCAATAGAAGTATCATCGAAATTTAACGAGCGGTTTTGAATAGCCGTTTTCATTATTTCAAATATTGGTTTCTTTTAAATTTTTCAGTTCTGATGATGAATTGTACTATTTCAAGAAATAATATCGTTTAAACTACGATTCTTTCTAAAATGGTTTGCAAATATACGGCAAAGAAAAGACATTTAATGAAACAATATCAATAATTCGGTAACCTGAACTATTGTCAATGCCCGATTTCAGTAGCTTGCGTAAACACGTTTGATACCTTTTACAAGCATTGAAAAAATTGACAAAACAAATTTTATTAAAGAAATGAAAGCAAATTTAGATGTACTACCCCTTAACAGTTGGATAGATACAAACGGAAAACCCTTAATCATTGCCGGGCCGTGTAGTGCCGAGACAGAAGAACAAGTAACCGAAACAGTACGCCGTATTGCTAAAGAAGGTTATGCACACGTAATTCGTGCAGGTGTTTGGAAACCACGTACTCGTCCGGGTAGTTTTGAGGGTATGGGAGAAGCAGCATTGCCTTGGTTAGCTGCAGTAAAAAAAGAAACAGGGCTACCAATTGCAGTGGAAGTAGCAACACCTCAACACATCGAATTGGCTTTAAAATATGGTATTGATATTCTTTGGATTGGTGCCAGAACAACGGTAAACCCTTTTAACGTACAAGATTTAGCTGATGCTTTGAAAGGTGTTGATGTTCCGGTATTAATCAAAAACCCGGTTAATCCAGACCTTGCCTTATGGGTAGGTGCATTTGAACGTATTGCTGGTGCAGGTATTAAGAAAATGGCGGCTATCCACCGTGGATTTTCTAATGCGCAAGAAACCAAATACCGCAACTCTCCCATGTGGCAATTGGCCGTTGAATTAAAAACCTCTTTCCCGCAATTACCAATCATTGGCGACCCAAGCCATATGGCCGGTAAGAGAGCCTATTTATTCGAGCTGGCTCAACGCGCTTTAGACTTGAACTATGATGGTTTGATTATCGAATCACACCGTAGCCCTGATGATGCATGGTCTGATGCTTCTCAACAATTAACTCCTGAAGCCTTGGGTGAAATGCTCCGTGAGTTAGAGGTACGTAAACCATCCTATGGGGAAGATTTCCAAAGTGAGTTAGATAAACTACGTCAGAAAATTGATAATATCGACCGTGAGCTTCTAGAAGTACTGGCTGCACGTATGGCAGTAGTTGAAAAATTAGGAGAATACAAGAGAGATAATAATGTGGCTGTTTTACAATTGGATCGTTGGAAACAAGTACATAATAGCCGTGCTGAACAAGGTAAGAAACTAAATCTTTATCCTGAAATGGTTGAAGAATTGTTCAAACTGATTCACATGGAATCTATCCGTAAACAAACTGAAGTAATGAACCAACAACCTGCTTAAGCGAGTTGAAGTGACTTATTTATAGAAAAATGAAGAATTGAAGAAAACGTCAGATATTCATCTGGCGTTTTTTTATTCTCTGAAGTACCGCCACATTTTCATTTTAAAGAACAATTGCTTAGTACGATTTTTCGACCTTTCTAAATCAATTTTATCATTTATCTGATTGACATTAAGGTTGGCCATATTGAAGCTATTATCTGCAAAAATAATCGTTCGTGAATATTTACGTTTAGGAATATACTGTAAAAATAAAGTCCGGTTTTTGGCAAATACAGAATCTACTTTATTACCTGGTAAACCGTTGTTATTTTTAATAGAAGAAGTTTTGTTTTTTGTTGCCAACAGATAAGGATTGTAGATAGTTTGAATACCCATTTGAGCATTGACTTTAATAATAAACAAAAAAAATCCAATCAACAATAAACTTGTTTTCATTGCCTAGTAATTGGTTTAGATTGAAGATTTACTTAGAAATAACCTTTAAAATAACGCTTGGCATGATAGAAAATTTTATAAACTCAGCCTATCATTTTACAAAGGCATAATTTTACTGTAACTTTGTAAAAGTAAGCTGAAAATTTAGAAATTCAGATTAAATACCCATTAAAATAGATTATTATCTGGCTGATTTTAATACGAAATCTGTCGGGAAAATATACAAAGCGCGTCTATGAGCAAATACGCAACAACCGAAATTACCAGTGCCGAAATCCCATCGGATAATCCCGTACATCAACGTCTCTATTTCCCCTATGTTGAATCAGCTAAAATCGTTCATGGCAATGTGCTGGAATTAGGTTGCGGCTGGGGTCGTGGGGTAGAGACTCTGGTTGAAAAATGCGACCATTATACAGGGTTAGATAAAAATGAGCCATTAATTAATCAGTTGCAGGCCGCCTACCCAAAGCACACTTTCCGTACGGCTGATTTACCTTATCTGACTGAGTTTAAAGATAATACCTTTGATTTCGTAGTTACATTTCAGGTAATTGAGCATATTCAGGACGACCACAAGTTTCTTTCGGAAGCAGCGCGTGTTTTAAAGCCGGGTGGTAAGATATTGTTGACTACTGTAAATCGTCCCTACTCATTAAGCCGTAATCCCTGGCATATCCGTGAGTATGATACAGCTGAATTACGTTCGTTAATGCAAAAGTATTTTTCTAAAGTTGAAACAAAGGGTGTGGGTGGTAACAAGAAAGTGTGGGATTATTACGAAGAAAATAAGCAATCGGTACGCCGTATCATGCGTTTTGATATTTTTGATTTGCAACATCGTCTTCCGGCTTGGATGTTGAGAGTACCATATGAATTCCTGAATCGTTTCAATAGAAACAAATTGATGGATCAAACCGGGGGATTAGCGGCCGAAATTCGTTGGGACGACCATTTCCTCTCAAACGAGCCCGAAAAATGTATTGACTTCTTTTTTATAGGAACAAAATAGTATCTCCGACGATTGTGATAATCGTCGGATTATTTCTTTCGCTTAGTGCATTTATATCTTCATATACCTTTTTGTCGGAGAGCCTGTCATTACTGTGATTTTCATTTCAGCACCAATCTGACTATGAAGAGCACTGTTGTAGAGGCAATTTGTAAAGAAATTGAACTACAAGCCGATTATCTGAACAATAAAGAGCTACAAACGATTTATTTTGGTGGCGGTACTCCCTCCCTACTCAATATCAACGAGCTGTATGATATTTTTGAAACAATTAAAAAGTATTATACTTTTTCTGATGATATTGAAATCACTTTAGAAGCAAACCCTGACGATATTACTAAAGAGCGGCTAGCGATTTTACAAAGATTTGGTTTTAATCGGTTAAGTATTGGTATTCAGTCATTTAATAATGATCATCTTAAAAAACTGAACCGTATTCATGATGGTGCTCAGGCCGAAGGATGTGTTAAACTAGCACAGGATATGGGTTTTGATAATATCACTATCGATCTGATTTATGCTATACCATACGAAAATCATCATATCTGGGAAAATGATTTAGCAAGAGCCTTGAAATTGAATGTGCCTCATATTTCTTCTTATTGCCTGACTATTGAAGAAAAGACCGTTTTTGGTAAGTGGCTGCAACTCAATAAAATTCCACCGATTAATGAAGACTTTGCTTCAGAGCAATTCCGAATTTTAGTTGATACCCTTGAATCAGCTAGATATGAGCAGTATGAAATATCAAATTTTTGTCGGGACGATAAATACTCCCGTCATAACTCTTCTTACTGGAAGCGGCATGAATATTTAGGTGTTGGCCCATCTGCGCACTCTTACAATGGTGTATCACGCCAGTATAATGTAGCAAATAACGTAGCGTATCTGAAAGCTATACATTTGGGTCAGGTACCTGCAGATTACGAGTTATTGTCAAAAGAAGAAAAGCTGAATGATTATATTCTTACTGGGCTTCGCACAAAATGGGGTTGTAATCTGGTAGAAATAGAGAAACTGGTAGGTAATGAATGGCGAATTGCGAATCATGCCATACTCACTAAATACTTTAATAGTAAGTTCTTGCAGCTTGACAATCAAACACTTACTCTCACCCGCCAAGGCAAGCTGTTTGCTGATAGAATTGCCAGTGATTTATTTTTAATCTGAGGAATCGCTTTCTTTCATTTTAACAATTGCCCTATCAAAATTTGATAAAGCCCCTTTTAAAGCAAAGTAAAAGCACTTGACAAAAAGCATTGATTGTATGCATAAAAATGGGAATAAATGTTTTTTGAACATATCTCCTATAGTAGAAATTTATCCCTATAATGATATTTCTTGGATTGTATAGGCCCTTGGAGACGCCAGCATGTCTTCTCTACAAAAATGGATGCGATAAATTTTTAGAATGTTCATTCTATGTCGAATTAATTTCGAAGTCGCATTAAATACAATTTTTGATGACTGCCCAACCTAAACTAACTGATTATACTTAGATGCCCTTACAACAGATTTCCCCTAATCTAGTTTATTGCAAGACAATAGCATAATCACTATAGAACCACCTATCCAACAGTACGATTATACTAAAAACATCTTCAAATACTTTGAAAAAACAAGTCTAAATCGGAAATTTAGGAGAGGACTAGTCTTGGTTAACTATTCACAAATGGCCGTCCGCTTACTTAACAACTATTGACATGGATATAAAATCTTATAATCAGGTAGTTTCAGAGTGTATCAAAGTACCATCTACTAAAATGGGACCAAAAAAGGTTACCAATATGGGGGGAACCTTTTTGAATGATAGTAGCGATGGTTTTAAAATATCAGCCACTAAAAAGGGATTGAAAAAGGTTACCAATATAGTGGGAACCTTTTTGACAGACAACAGTATTGGTTTTAGAATATCAGCCGCAAAAAGGACTTGGAAAAGGTTACCAATATGGGGGGAACCTTTTTGAATTACGGTGGAGATGGTCTTCCATTACTTACTATTAAAGTGGAATCGTGTTTAAAATTAAATTACCTACAAGTGTAGATAAAACTTTTCAAGAAAAAACTGTGTTCCCTTTACTAACACCTTTATTAAAATGCATTACAACTTATTACTTGTCATATCATTACTTTTTGTCATTTTCATGCTGGTTATGCTCGGCCAGAAGTTTAAAATCTCCTCTCCAATCTTTTTGGTAATGGCAGGGTTATTTATCAGCTTTATGCCTAAAATTCCGCAGATTGAAATTGACCCTGAGTTGATTTTTCTTATATTTTTACCACCACTGCTGTACGAAGCGGCCTGGTATACCTCATGGAATGATTTCTGGAAATGGAAGCGCCCTATAGGGCTGCTGGCTTTTGGGTTAGTGATATTTACATCAACTATAGTTGCCTATGCATCGCAAGCTATGATTCCTGGTTTCACCCTTGCCTTAGGCTTCTTATTAGGTGGGATTATTTCACCGCCTGATGCGGTTGCTGCGTCATCGGTTTTGAAAGGCATTAAAGTACCGAAAAGAGTTCTTACCATTTTAGAGGGCGAAAGCCTGATTAATGATGCGTCGAGTTTGATTGTCTTTCGATTTGCCTTAGCTGCACTTGTTACAGGCCAATTCTCTTTGCAGCAGGCTATTGGTACTTTTTTCTGGGTAGCTGGTATGGGTATTGTTGTAGGATTGATTATTGCGCATATTGCGTATGTGGTGCATCGCTTCCTGCCTACTACACCTAGTATAGATGCGGCACTTACTTTGCTCACGCCTTATTTTATGTATATCATTGCTGAGCAGTTTCATTTTTCCGGCGTAATGGCAGTAGTGAGTGGTGGGTTATTTTTGTCTTATCGTTCACATGAAATTTTAACACACGGCTCTACTCGCCTGCAAACGATTGGGGTTTGGGCAACGCTGGCGTTTGTACTAAATGGCCTGGTATTTATTCTGATTGGGCTTGAACTTCCTATGATTATTAAGGGTCTTGAAGGCTATTCTATTTTAGATGCGGTTAAATACGCTGTCGTTATAAGTATTCTGACCATAGTTGTCAGGATATTATGGATATACCCTGCTACTTTTATACCAAGATTCTTATTTAAAAGTATCAGAGAGAATGAGCCAAATCCTGGCTTGAAAAACCCGTTTATTATAGGGTGGGCTGGTATGCGTGGCGTTATTTCATTGGCCTCAGCACTCTCTATTCCTCTTTTACTGAATAGTGGTCAGCCGTTTCCTCATAGGAATCTGATATTGTTTATCACTTTTATTGTTATTCTGGTAACATTGGTCTTTCAGGGATTAACACTGCCGTTTATTGTGAAATGGTTAGGTATAAAAGAAATTGACCATGTTGCTCCGGAGGAAGAGCAAGAGGCAGGTATTAAATTAAGAATTAAAAAAGCAGCGCTTAATCAATTGAACGAGAAATATTCGAGTGAGATAAAGAGTAATGAATTGTTGAGTTTTCTGAAGCATGAAATAGAGAGTGATATTTCTTTGACGCACCAACGATTAAACTCTATGGAGTGCCAGGTCTGCCAGAAAAAAGAGATTGAGCAATATAATCAGGTGCTAAAGGAGCTTTATAGTACCCAGCGAAAAGAATTATATTCTATTCGCAAGGAATATGCCTTTAGCGATGAAGAAATTCGCAAGCAAGAAATGCAGTTAGACTTTGATGAGGCCAAAATAACCTGGAATGGTCATTCGTAAATTGATTTCTTATTTAAAGCTTATTCTAAATCCCTTATGGCAATCCGCTATCAAATCAATCGAATTTTAGCATTTGTTTTAATAAGTCAATTAAGTTTCCCGCTTTTAGGGCAAAGTGTTATTCCTCAAAAAACAGAAAACTGGCATGGATTTCAGAAAGTGAGTTTTCTGTTAGACGGCACACCGGCACATTATGTAAAGCCCAATAAGCCAATGCCGGGTAATCCATGGATATGGCGTGCCTATTTTCCGGATTGGCATGTAGAAATGGATAGCATTCTATTAGTGAGAGGTTTTCATGTGGCATATATCAATACTGACAATCGTTATGGAGATCCACAGGCCATGCTGAAATGGGATGATTTTTATAATTATCTTACCAAAAATCTGTCTTTTGCCCCGAAGGTAGCTTTAGAAGGTATAAGCCGTGGAGGATTATATGTATATACCTGGGCGAAACGTAATCCTGAGAAAGTAAGTTGTATTTATACTGAAACACCCGTTTATGATTTCAAAAGCTGGCCAGGGGGAAGAGGGAAGAGTAAACGACAAGAGAAAGAGTGGAATCAATTATTAGAAGTATATGGATTTACGGAAGAGCAAGCTTTAGCTTATGACGACAACCCGATTGATCATTTAGAGGGTTTAGCGGCCTATAAAGTTCCTACGCTACATATTATAGGATTAAAAGATAAATTGGCGCCACCGGATGAAAATACTTTTCTATTGGTTGACAGATACCAGAAATTAGGCGGGCCTGCTTATGTATATAGCATGAGTCAGGGCACTCAAACGTTAGAAGGACATCATTTCCCGATTGAACACCCAGAATGGTGGGCCGATTTTGTTACTCAGCATTCTACGCCTGTTACCCAACCATTGCCTAAGGCTGACTATGTTCAGTTACGGGCGGGACTTCCAAATTTTTTCCAAGCTATTCAACAAAAAAAAGAAGTAATTGTAGCTTATTTAGGAGGGTCTATCACTCATAATACAGGCTGGAGAGATAAAGTAAGTAAATATCTGACAGAGCGATTTCCTAAAAATACTTTCACATTTATTACCGCCGGAATACCATCATTGGGTAGTTTACCTCATGCTTTTCGTTTTGAACAAGATGTATTGAGTAAAGGCAAACCAGATTTACTATTTTTAGAAGCTGCTGTCAACGACCATACTAATGAAACTGATAGCCTGACACAGGTAAGGTCATTAGAAGGAATTGTTCGTCATGCCAGAAAAAATAATCCGGCAATGGATATTATTCTAATGGCCTTTGCTGATCCGGATAAAACAACAGACTATCAGAAAGGAATTATTCCATTGGAAATTAAAAATCATGAAGCGGTAGCCAGTCATTATCAGTTACCCTCTATTAATCTGGCTGAAGAAGTTGCTGACCGACTTGCAGCCAAAGAATTTAGCTGGGAATATGACTTTAAAGACCTACACCCCTCACCTTTCGGGCAGGAAATCTATTATCAAAGTATCAAATACTTATTAAATAGGTCTTTTAAAAACTTTACAAACAGTAATTCAGTTTCTTTGATTAATAGTGAATTACCGAAAGCTTTGGTGGCGAAGAATTTTGAAGGGGGTAAATACGTAAATATTAATGAGGCTAAAATAGAGAAAGGTTGGCAATTAGTCGAAAAGTGGCAACCGACTGATGGTGTGGGTACAAGAGAGGGTTTTGTCAACTGCCCAATTCTGGAAGCTACTTCACCTGATGCGACTTTATCCTTGTCATTTACAGGAAATGCGGTTGGTATTGGGTTAGTTTCCGGACCAGACGCCGGAGAAATATTATATAGTATTGATAATGGCCCTTATAAAAGTATGGATTTATATACGCAATGGAGTCATTTTTTGCATTTGCCCTGGTATAAATTATTTGCTGCTAATCTGACAGATAAAAAACATACGCTTCATTTGAAAGTTAGTGAGAACAAAAATGCCAAAAGCAAAGGTACTGCATGCAGGATAGTTTATTTTTTGGTTAATTCTACCGGAAAATAATATTTTTTACAACTAAATGCCTATTATTGCAGTTAATAGATTAAAAACCAAAGAATGAAAGATTTCAATCTCAAATCTTATCACATCAGAGCAATGAATGCTTCGTCAGAGGCTGAAAAAACTGCTATTAATCAGGAATTAAAAGACCTTTATGAATCATTGCCTGCAGAAGATAAAAAAGATTTTAACGAACAGTTGCAGAGTTTCTTAATCAAAGAAATGGCAACCATTAATTCTTTCTATCAATCAACCAAAGAAGAAAACCTCAACTGATCCACCTTTACATCCGAGCCTTTACTATCCTGGAATAGCTTAATACGTATTAACCATATTTAATTAAAATCCCAGTGAAAATCACTTCCATCACAGTCTTTTGTGTTTGCTTATCATTTTTTTGTTTCTCGCAAGAGTATAATAAACCAAGTGTAATAAAAGTCAATCTTTCATCATTAGCTTTAGGAGCTTATTCTTTACAATACGAAAAAGTATTGGGTAACCGAACAAGTTTTGCGCTAGGCGTTGTATATCGACCTGTAAAACAAGTTCCTTTTGCTAAAACAGTAGAAAGATTTGTAGATGCCGCTGACAGTAGAATTGACTATATAAGCCTTGCCAATGTAAAAAAATCTGAGGCAACTGTAGGTACTTTTGGAATAACTCCTGAGTTTCGCTATTATTTTGGCAAAAATAAATCAGCTCCAAACGGGGCTTATCTGGCTGTTTTCGGGAGATATAACAGTTATTTTGGGAAAGCCCCTGTATTTGTGGATGTGCTTTACAAGGATACATTTGCAAGAATTGAGTTACCTGTAGATACACAAATTAAAACCATCTCAGGTGGCTTGATGCTAGGCTATCAGTTCAAACTTGGTAACCGTTTTACTTTCGATTGGTTTATTATCGGTGGGCATTATGGAAAAGTAACTGTACATGGAGAATCTAACCAAAACTTTGAAGGATATGACGAACAATTTCTAAAAGATATAAAGGCCAGAATTATTGATACTTTTAAAATCAACGAGCAATATCTGTCGGTGGAAGTTGATAAACAGGGAGTAAGAGTAGATAATGCCCGTAATCTGACATTCTTCAATTTACGTGGGCTAGGATTTAATCTGGGATACAAATTCTAAAAAGAGCAAGAGCCTTGAATGTTTCAAGGCTCTTTTCTATATACTATTTATAGATTACAAATCCTGATTCCTGCTTGATAACCTACCCATGAAGATAGGTTAGCTCTCTCACCAAAATAACTTCCCTCTCTTTCGAAAAACTTAAATTTACTAAACTGCCCCAAATTGATTTCTGAGTCGTCTGTAGCATGGAAACTGATTGTAGGGGCCACAAATAGGGCTATGCGAGAAGAAAGATGTACTTCCAAGCCCAGACTACCCCGGATTAACTGATTTAATTCCCAATTATATACATCATTTTGTAGGTGTGAACTGATTACATCAAAATTAAGCCAGAAAGTTCTGTTTAATCTCCAGGCTGTGCCTAGGCCATAACCAAAGCTGAATAAAGGCTTATCGATTTCATTGAAACTATAACCCGCTGTAAAAATATTATAGAACCTTTTGACTCCAGTCTTAAAGGTAATATTAGCCAGGATTACTTCATCATTACTTAGTTCTAAACGACGATACCCTCCTCTTTTTACAAAACTAGCTAAACCTATTGGTATGGAATTAGACTCTTCTGCAAAGTTGAGTATGCCTACTTGTAGCCCATCATTAACCCTATTGGCAATATTTATAACGCCCATCTGAATACCTTTGAAAGTTTCCCCGGAATAATTTAAAAATCCGGATGCCTGAACACCATCAAAGTTTCCACCCACCAGGTTTGCAAAACCTGCCGCTTGCACACCGCTTGCATTCCCAAGTACAAGATTGGCAAATCCTGCACCTTGAACAGTGTTTTTGGTGCTGTGCAGCACGACATTAGCAAATCCAGCACCTTGTACACCACTAAAGTTTCTGAAAACCAAGTTGCCAAAACCAGCCCCCTGAACACCATAGGCACTCTGACCCACTATATTAACAAAGCCACTCGCTTGTATTCCTTTTACGCTCTCTCCTACTAAATTGGCAAACCCTGCTACTTGCCCTCCTGATACTTTGCCTCTGACTAAGTTCAAAAATCCACCTACCTCTAATTTTCTTACGCCTAAGGAATATCCGGCAATTACATTGACTGAATAATCATTAATTACATTTCCGCTTAAGTGATGATTAGTACCTATAAATGGCAAGAGAGATATTTGTGCAGGTCGATAAATCGTGTCTTTGACATTATCTAAGTGAATATTCTGCTTGGTAGTAATTAGCCAGTCTGTTATCTGCCTATGGGTTTCAAGCAGCATATCTTTTGTTTCATTCAGATAGTCTCTGTAATCGAATTTACTGGCTACAGGGGATACTGAGTCCTTTATGGATAATATTATCGGTGGTGTCTGGATTGGAACAATGGTGTCTATTTTTTTCAGAGGCAAGGTGTCAGCTTTAAAAGCTACTATAGGCTTTAGCTCTTTCGTTGGTACCTGAATTGGCTTGAAAGGTAATAGAGAAATATTAAGTGTCGTATTAACTCTGCCTTTCACGGCCAGCTCTTCCTGATGATAATTTTGCTTACGTACCTGAATATTCACATTAGACAGTGTAGTTGGGATTTTCAAGCGATAATAACCGTATTGGTTCGTGACGGCAGAAGCAAGAGTTACAGGTTCGTACACACTGGCTTTTTCAATTTTCAAGCCCGTCTCTCCGTCTGAAACGTAGCCCATCACGAAAAAATCTTTCTTCGGTTCTTCTTCGTTCTTTTTCAGAATAATATAGTTGCCTTTATTCTTAAAAGTAGCAGTATTACCAAAAATCACGTTCAGTACTTCTCTTACAGGTTGGTTCTGAATCGAAACTGAAACCCTCTTATTGATATCAATTTCATTAGGGTTATACGAAAAACTGAAATTACCTATAGTAGATACGATTTTTAAGGCATTATCCAGTTTTTCATTATTGATTTTTACACTAATAATCCGTTCGAGTGGAGGGATATTCTGGGCGAATGATTGGGAAAGATGTAACAAGAAAATAAATGTTAATAGCTTTTTCATATAATGAACTTTTTTGAAGCTATGACACCCCATCAATCTTTTTCCCCTAAGTAAGTTTTATTTTTTCTTGAAGTTTTAACAACAGCTTGGATTATTCAGCACAACCTTCACCATCTATGACATATTTCTCCCCTTTTGAACTTACGGTTAGATTCAATGTTTCAGCTATGATATTCAGGGCATTGGGAAGTGTTTCATTATCAAATTTAGTAGTCAGGCGACAAGATTTAATTCGGTTGTTATTTAATGATATATTTACCTGATAGCCTTCGGCTAATACTTTGGCGATGTGTTCCAGGCTCGAATTTTCAAAAATGAAGATTTTGGTTTTGTAAGCAAAGGTATTTTTATCGAGTACCGCTTGTTTTTTAATCGTATCTTTTTCAGCTTCAAAGGTTGCCTTTTCTCCGGCTATTAATAAGGCAGCTTTCTTTTTATTATTAAACTGTACTTTACCAGTCTCCACACTTACTTCTACGTTTTTATTATATGCTCGTACATTAAAAGAAGTACCCAAAACTTTCACATCAGAGCCATTGGCATGAATGATAAAGGGTTTTGTTTCGTTTCGTTTAATACTAAAGAATGCTTCGCCAGATAAATTGACCTCACGCATATCTCCGTTAAAATCTTCTGGATAAGTAAGGGTAGTATTAGCATTCAGAAATACAATTGAGCCATCAGGAAGAGTTTGTTCTAAAGTATTATGTGTAGTTTTTAATGAAATGATTTCAGGCGATGAATTTTTCAATAGATAGAATACTATACAGACCGTCAATAAAATAGTAATGCTTGCAGCAATGCCTATGGTAAAGAATCTACTTTGCTTTGGCGTAGGCTTTAAAGATACAATTTTAGCTTCTATGGGAGAATCCATCTTCGATTTGACTTTCAACCAGGCGGCGTCAACATCTACTATTTGTTTTTTTTCTTCCTTGAATCCACCTGTTTTATTCCAGATAAAAGCATAATCTTTTAGTTCCTTCTGGTTTTCTTCATTCTCTTGAAGCCACTTTTCAATCAAAGCATTCTCATGTGCCTCAGTTTCCTGTGCAAGATATTTGCCTAAAAGGTCTTCGCTGTTATCAGAATGATTCGTATTCAAGCTTATTGTTTGTATCTATCCGAATTTTCAAATATACAAGTAATCAATTTTAAGCTGAATAAGGCCATCAACCAATAAAATAATTAATGGCAGATACTCTGCTAATTCAACCCTTAAAATTTTTAAAGCCTTGCCTATCTGATTTTCGACAGTTTTGGGGGAAATGCCCAATTGCTCAGCAATCTCATGGTATTTCAATTCTTCAAAACGGCTCAATCTGAAAATCAAACGGCATTGTTCAGGTAGTTTATCAATCGCTTCTTCTATCTTCTGCTCCAGTTCGTTCTTCATAACTGATTGACTAACCGACTCGTAGGAACTCTCATAATAGCTATTGGCATATTGCTGATATTCTTCTCTGATTTTCAAGTGCTTAATCCGGTTCAGACAATGATTATGCACGGCTCTGTACAAATACGATTTCAACGAGATGCTAATTTCTAATTCAGTTCTCTTCTCCCAGATTCCCGAAAATAGATTTTGTACAACTTCCTCAGATTCATCTATCTCTTTGAGCATCGAATTGGCATAATTGCATAAGCTCTGATAGTATTTCCGAAAAATCACTTCGAAAACACGCTCATTTCCTTGCCTGATTGCACCAACTATTTCTTGCTCCGATAATTGCACCGAATAAAATTTGAAAGTTTATGCAAACATAGCTTTTTCTGGTCAAAGTTTTATGGGTGTATATGATAAACGGTTTTTTTTACGTGACAACTCAGTTGACCTTTACCCCCACTTACTTTCAGTAAAAATTTTCTGGTAAAAGGTTCCTCCCATTATGGTAACCTTTTTTGGTTCCGTTTTTGTGGCTGGTATCTGGAAACTATCACTCTCTTCAGTCAAAAGGTTCTCCCCATATTGGTAACCTTTTTTGGTTCCGTTTTCGTGGCTGGTACCCGGAAACTATCATTCTCTTTGTTCAAAAAGGTTCCCCCCATATTGGTAACCTTTTTCGGTTTCGATTAAGTGTTGGATAAGCGGAAATCATCGCTGCCATCAGTCAAAAAGATTGCCACTGTATTGGTCACCTTTTCCGATTCGGTTTTAATAGATGGTACTTTGATACACTCTGAAACTACCTGATTATAAGATTTTATATCCTTGTCAATAATTGTTATGCAGACGGCCAGTTGTGGATATCCAGTTGTGAATCTTTCTCTCCGACTGGACGTCTCAACTAGACCTCCCCTAAATTTCACACTTAAGTTTGCATTTTTTAAGTATTTGAGAAGGTTCTTTGAATAATCAGACAGTCAGGTTATTCTTCACGCGAGCACGCCTAGTCGGCCTCCAGGTTGAAGACGCCTGCTAAGTGCCTTACCAGACTTTGCTGGAGTAATACTTGGAAATGGAAGATTGTATGATATAGATTTTCATTACTATTTAAAAATTGGGGTGCTCTGAACCAGCCGAATCATTTGATGCAGGTCCATCGTAGTCGAAACAATTTCTTTTAAAAAAAATATTTTCTCAATAGGGGTATCCTTTTTTTCGTTTGTCATATACACAAATACATAAAAAAACTATTATGAAAAAACTAAGATTAAGCAGTATGGTAGCCATTACGCTGATAGCTTTCAGTATCAGCTCGTGTGAATTGGTGCAACAAGGCGTAGAACCCCGTAATCCGGAAGATAAAACTTATGATCTGAAAAATTTTGATAAGTTAGAAATGGGCAATGCTTTTCATATCAATGTAAAACAAGGCACCGATTTCAAAATAAAAGCCAATGGAGATAGTCGTGACATTGATGACCTGATTGTAAAAGTAACCAGTGGAGAATTAAAAATCTACTATTCAAAATGGCGTGTAAGGCGCTATCGAATGGAAATAGAGATTGAAATGCCAACGGTAAAAGAAATTGATTTTTCTGGAGCTTCTACTTCTTACGTTCAAGGCTTTACTAATCTAGATGAATTAGAGATTGATCTATCTGGCTCCTCTAAGGCAACTTTATCAGCTGATGCGAGATTTTATGAAATCGACTTATCAGGTGCCTCTGAATTAGATCTGGAGGGAAATGGCAAAGAAATGTCAGTCGATTTATCAGGCGCTTCAAAATTAAATGCTTTTGATACCATTGTAGACAAAGCTACCTTAGATGTTTCAGGAGCTAGTTCAGGGCGTGTCAATGTAAAAGAGACATTAAGCGTAAAAGCAAGCGGAGCCAGTAAAGTAAGATACCGTGGGAATCCGCACGTGAGTTCCAATCTATCAGGTAGCAGTAATGTAGAAAAGGATTAATTGGGGCTATAAAAATGGAGAAAGCTCACTAATCGTTCGTAGTTCAGCAATTCTTCGTCTGAACCATTCTTCAACAAAAAGTGTCGGTAGATATTCGTAATTGTCGTAAAACTATGGTTGTCCGTAAGTTTTGCGGCAATTACGCCTTTAAAGCATCTGTGAATCTGATTATATAAATACCTGCAAGGCTTGGTAGGCATATCGTTAAGCAAATCATCAATCTTTTCTAAGCCAGCAGCCTCTTCTAAAAATCTGAAACCTCGGTGGTTGAAAAAACTCTTAATCTCCTCTAAAATCTTATAGAGTTCGTCTTCGTCAGTCACTTTAAACCGGAAGTACTTAAGGTTCTGAAATTTGCCAAAACTAATGACTAACGTATTGGCAGAAGAACGGTTACCACGAGTATTATTCAGAAACTGCTGAGCTAATTGTTCAATAAATTCATACCGTATTCCAAAATTTACTTCTATCCAGAATTCTTTTTGTGTTTCTGAGATAGAAAATATTACATTCTGAAATCCGTTTTGTGTAGCTTTGCGAAATTGCTTATTATCTAGATGCAGGTTGAAGTCATGCCCTTGGAAAAACTCTTCCAATTGCTGATAAAATTTCACTTCAAACTTACTCAGAATCATAGTGGTAATTTTAATTTCTACTATTAAACTTTTGCTGTACAAAAATGTTTAATATTTAGGAATAAAGTTCAGGTCTTTCAAGAAAAATTCAAGTCTCAAAGCAGATGTTAAAAAAATTTACCTTATCACTAATATCCCTTTTTTTCTACGTAAATCTTGCTGCACAAACTACACAGACGATTCGCGGAAGAATCATTGATACAAATAACGAAAAACCTCTTGCAGGAGCAAATGTTGTCTTAAAAAATACGATACAAGGCGCACAAACCGATGATAACGGTTATTTCCGGTTGGAAAAAGTTCAGGTTGGGCGTCATCAGCTTGAAATTAGCTCGGTGGGATTTGAAACCCAGACTATCTCAGAAATATTGGTAGAGTCAGGCAAGGAAGTAGTTCTGGAAATACGTTTACAGGAAGCTACCAAACAATTGGGCGAGGCTATTGTAAAAGCACCATCAAACAATTTAACGGGTTCATTAACGAGTATCCATTCTATTACAACTGAGCAGATATTTCGATATCCCGGCACTTATCTTGATCCTGCCCGTCTGGCATCAGCTTATGCAGGGGTAGCTAATTCGAACGATCAGGCTAACGGTATGGTTATTCGTGGTAATTCACCTAATAGCATGCAGTGGCGCCTCGAGGGCGTTGAAATTGTGAATCCAAACCATTTAAGTAATGCTGGTACTTTCAGTGACCGGATTACTCAGAATGCCGGAGGAGTTAATATATTATCAGCACAGCTATTAGGAAACATGAATTTCCTGACAGGGGCTTTCCCGGCCGAATATGGTAATGCCCTCTCAGGTGTAATGGATATGCGTTTAAGAAAAGGGAATAATCAAAGACATGAATTTACGGCACAGGCTGGTTTGATAGGTCTTGATCTGGCGGCAGAGGGACCTCTTAGTAATACCAAAAGGAATGGTAGTTATCTGGTAAACTATCGTTATTCATTTACAGGTTTATTAGGTTTAATGGGTGTAACTTTTGGTGGGGAAGACATTACTTTTCAGGATTTATCGTTCAATGTTTCCTTACCAACAAAAAAGGCCGGTACTTTTACAGTATTTGGGATGGCCGGGCTAAGTAGTAACTACTTTGCCGGGAAACGGGATACTACTCAATGGGAAGTACAAAAAGATGGATTTGATATTAATTATACCAATAAAATGGGAGCTCTAGGGGCTACTCATAGCGTAAATATTGGTGATAAACTTTTATGGAGAAGTACTTTGGTAGGTTCGGGTTTAGAGAGTGTACGCAAAGGATACGTTTTAAGCAAGAGTACTTTCCAAAGATACTTGACTCAAACTGATAGTGTGTCTAAAGGAAGAATTTCGTTGACGAGCTCACTTAGTTATAAAATCAATGCTAAAAATTTATTAAAAATCGGAGCATTTATCACGCATCAGTCTGATGCTATCTATTCAGTTACTAATGATAAATCAGCTAAAGGCGAGGGCAAAGGATTAGTTCTTCAACCTTATATTAACTGGCAGTTTACGCCTGTCCCAAAACTTACAGCTAATGTAGGCTTGCATTATCTGAATTACACAGTAAGCAAATCACAATCTGTTGAACCACGTATGTCTTTAGGTTATCAGCTTACCAATAATCAATCCTTAAGCTTTGCTTATGGTTTGCATAGCCAGTTGCAATTACCACAAGTTTATTTTGCTTATAGTAATTTGCTACAAAATACGCCTAATGTTTTGCTTGATTTTACCAAAGCACATCATTATGTGCTAAGCCATCAGTATTATTTCAAACGGGGTTCGTATCTGAAAACAGAGTTATATTATCAGAAGATATTTAATGTGCCTGTTATTACAGCGTCGCCTTTGGTAACACAGCGGGTTGACCCAGGGTTTTCAACATTGAATTTAGTGGAGGATTTCATTGATGAACCATTGCAAAACAAAGGCACAGGCCAGAATTATGGCATTGAAATCACCTATCAGCAATATCTCACTAATGGATTTTATGCTTTGATAAATGGTACCTACTATAACTCGACTTATGTAGGAGGTGATGGGGTAAAAAGAAATACGCGTTATAACGGAAAGCATATTCTAAACCTGACTACAGGTAAGGAATGGGAATATAGTAAGAATCGTATAATTGGTACAAGCATAAGAATTATCTGGTTAGGCGGTTTTTATGAAACTCCTATTGATGAAAAGGCTTCACAATTGGCCGGCCAGGCAGTTTATAAAGTTACTGAGGCATTTTCGGTTAAACAACCTGATTATTTCCGTCCGGATATTCGTATCTATCTGAAAAAATCAAAACAGCGATATTCGCGTACTTTAGCATTAGATATACAGAATATAGCCAGTTATAAAAACACTGCCTTTAGTTATTATGATATTTTGCAGAAAAAAGTCGTTAAACAATATCAGTTAGGACTAGTTCCTATATTAAGCTATCGTTGGGAATTCTGATAACAAAAACACATGAGAAATCTACTTCTATATTTAGTACTTTTATTTTTACCACTAATAGGCCTGGCACAAGAGCACGGCGGAATTAGTTGTGCATTGACTAAACAAAGTGCATTTGCCAGAAAAGCCCGTTATACGCAAATAGCATATCCGGGTGATGATAAAATTGATATAGGGTATTATAAATTGAACCTGAATATTTCTTATGCTCAACAATACTTGTTGGGAGAAGCTACGATTAGCTATAAAGCAAAATCTACTATTTCTAGTTGCTTCTTAGACTTACGGAATACGCTTAAAGTAGATTCAATTAAGTTAGGAGCCAAGACACTTACTTTTACCAGAACAACAGACAAAGTAAACATTACGCTTGATAAATCTTATACTGAAAATCAGGCTGTTACACTTGTTATTTATTATCAGGGTAGTCCCGTTGCTTCGGCATTTGGTAGTTTCACCTTTAGTACGCATGGAGCTGGTACCCCCTCTCCAGTCGTTTGGACTTTGAGCGAGCCTTATGGAGCACCTGATTGGTTTCCATGTAAAGATACTCCTGCCGATAAGGCAGATTCTTCTGATGTGTGGGTGACTATGCCTAAACAATTTGTTTCTGTATCGAATGGAGTGTTAACGAAAACATTAGATAATAGCAATGGCACTCGTACGTATCAATGGAAGAACCGTTATCCGATTGCGCACTATCTGATTTCTATTGCTTGTAGCAACTATACTGAGTACAAAAACTATTTCAAATACTCTGCTACCGATTCAATGGTGGTAACACACTATATCTATCCTGAGAATTTCTCAGCTAATGTAAAGAATCAGTTAGACCAGACCCCATTTATGCTTAAACTTTTCTCTGATAAATATGGACTATACCCGTTTATTAAAGAAAAATATGGGCATGCACAATGTGGTTTTGGTGGTGGTATGGAACATCAGACCTGCAGTTCGATGGGAAGTTTTGGGAGCAGCCTTGTGGCACATGAACTGGCACACCAATGGTTTGGTGATAAAATTACCTGCAAAAGCTGGGAACATATCTGGCTTAATGAGGGATTTGCCACTTTCAGCGAAGCTATTTATGATGAAGCGCTGGGAGGCAAAAATGCCTATCAGGCTAATATAAATAGTAACATGGTCTATGCGAAAAGAGCTGCGGGGAGTTTATTCGTAAAAAACATAAGCAATGAAAACGAAATCTTTAACTTCAATCGGACTTACGCTAAAGGTGGTGTTGTGGTGCATATGTTGAGAGGGATTGTTGGAGACGAAAAATTCTTTAAAATTTTACAAAATTATCTGACATCTCCTTTGGCCTATAATTCTGCTACAACAGAAGATTTTCAGAAAGTGGCAGAACAAACAACAGGTCTGAATCTAGATTATTTCTTCAAAGAGTGGATATACGGAGAAAGTTATCCAAAGTATAATTATGGTTGGACAACCGCAAAAGTTGCTGATGGTTCAACAATAGTTAGTTTAAAAGTTACCCAAACTAAAAATACTTCGCCGGAATATTTTTCAATGCCTGTTGACATAAAAATCATTACAGCGCAAGGCGAAACCACTACTACCGTTTTTATAGATAAGGCGACTCAGGATATTGAAATCCCTAACATTAAAGGCGATGTCACGCAGGTTTTATTTGACCCGGATAATAAGATTCTGAAAGATGCCAAGGAGGTAACATTAAGTCCAACCGGAAAAGAGCCTATCAGCGAATTGGTTGATTGGAAAATCTCGCCTAATCCAACTACAAGCGAAGTTTTGATTGATTTTACTTTGAAGCAAAATACAATTACACAAATTGCAGTTTATGATGTATTAGGAAGAAAGGTAAAAGAGTTACCGGAAGAAAAATTAAGCGCGGACCGCTATACCAGAAATATAAGATTAAATGATTTATCGGCAGGCAATTATATTGTGCGTATTAGTTTTGGTAATTATTTCTTAGCCAAAGCTTTAGTAGTGAGGTAAGCCTCACTATTAAAAATCGCCATAATTTACTTGTAGACAAGGTAAACCTAAATCTAAGCGCCACAAATCAACTACCTGGTTACGGTCGTCTAATACAAACCTTACATAATATTTCCCTTTCACGTATTTTTCATAGAGTTCTTTTTTTACTATTGAATCTTTACGTGAATCTCCAGTAGCACGCATATACAGTGCATCGTAAGTAATATTGTTGCATTCTAGCCAATTAATGGTTTGTTTTCGGGCTTTCTCTTCACGACCAGACATAAAGATTACTTTTGTACCTAGTTTATGATAAGTCTGCACAATATCCGCAATTGGTTTATTCAATAAATCGGTTTCGCAACGCTCCGCATCATACGGGCTTCTTGCATGTAAAATAGCCAGAGTACCGTCTAAGTCACATAGAATAGCTGGTGCAAGACTCTCGTCTTGCTTCTGATAATGCGGCCCTCGTTCATTTTTTAAAACATGTTGTCTATACATTTTCATAATCACCTCCCTTCCTACTTTGTTCTCTCTTACTTCATCTCTAGCCAATGATTCTTCTAACGAAGTCATCATATCTTTAACTTCTATCCTCACCTCCTCGCCTGTATCTTTTCTATATTGCTCAACTACCTGAGCAATACGTTCAACAGGTCGGTCTGATAAGTTGGTATCATCAATTACTACATGGTGCCCTGCTTTCAAGGCTTCTACCAACATCATATCACGCACTCTTTCTACAAATTTCTCATTATGTGTAGTATGATGAGAATTATCCAGCATCGCACGTAACTCGTCTTTATTCAGACGCTTCCACATACGTCTTTTATCTTCTATCAGGTTTCTGGCAAAAGTAGATTTCCCGCTTGCAGGTAATCCACGTAATATTAACACGGTTTTCATTTGTTTTGTTATCTTTTTAAATTGGCAAAACTGGCACTAATAGTTTGTTTATTTCATCAATCATCTTACTCATTCTATCATTCCAGTTCCCATCAATACATATATATTTAATCTGTCGTTTGTCTAGTTCTGCTTTAAAAATCTGATACATTTCTACTCTTCTATCGCCTAAATCCCGCAAAGGGTCATCTACCCATTCTACATCAATATCTAATAGAAAATACAAATCGTAATCGAGTTCCTGTTCTAATATTGGGAGTGCCTCCGGTACAAAGCCTAAATAGTGTCGGGCATAAATTTGAGTGGTTATCAGGTCAGTATCACAAAACAAAAGCTTATTAGCCAATGCTGTTTTTTCCTTTACCAATTCCGTTTGTCTTTCCCCTATTTTCGTAATAATCACTTCATCAATATCATTTGAAGTCAAAATTTCACGAGCAGCTTCCGGTACAAAAATAGTATAATAATGTTTTGCTAATTTCTGACTTAGAACTGTTTTCCCTACACTTTCAGGCCCAAAAAGACATACCTTTTTAACAAAATATGGCCGAACCACACTTGGAATAAAATCCCAATAGGCAAATGGATTCGCCCTAATTTTACTCGCTGAAACTGGAATTTGCGTACGAGCTTTATCAAACAATATACAGGGTAATCCTAAATGAAAAGACAATGGCTCTCCGTAATCTTCTGAACAGAAAAAGGCTTCAATATTAGGAAATTCTCTGCGGATAAAATCAGCCCAGAGTTTGGTTGCTTCAAAAAGTGGTAGACTTTCATCATGAAAATCATCAATCTTTTCAACTAGAATAATATTCGGTTGTCCTTCGAAAATCTTTTGCAACCATCCTAATCGTAAAGCATGGTCAATCGGATCATTAGGCATAAAGCTCATAGAAACAATAACCTGCTCGCATTGAGATTTTGCAAATTCAATCAGTGCCAGATGTCCTGCATGAACAGGCATATATTTCCCGAATACCAAGCCTTTCTTTAGTTTAGCCATGTTGTTTTCAACCTAAATTTTCAATACTCCATTCGATTCCTTTTAGTAAGCCATTCTTAGAAATATCCCAACTCTGATTATCACTTTGTTTCCAATCGCTATCAATAAATTCGGGTTGCTGGATTTTATAACTCATGCCCCAGCCATAATGCTTATGACTATAAACTATTGATACTCTATATAAAGTAGACTTACTTTTGATAAATTTCTCTAATTTAATAGCGCTTACATATTCGTCAGATAAATCAAATACCAAATATGTTTTATCAAGATTCAAATTAACTAAGTTTATTAAATGCTCCAAATACGCCTTAAAACATTCTTTTTTCCATTCAATCTCATCTTCAATAGTTGATTCGAATTCTAAAAAATCAGGAATAAAATAGAAGTCTGCAATCCAAGGTGCATTTGTGCCTATACCAACATCTATTTTTAGGAATGTATCCTGATGTGAATTACCAAAGGAGTCGAATATAAATCTTACCATTACTATAATCAGATTAATGTTCTTTCTTACAACTTTTCACATTACTTCCCGTCTTACTTTGAGTAACAATTCATTCACAAAGTCATTATCCACTTCCTTAGGCAAGTCGCTTTTTTCAAATAATTCATTCAGTTCCAAAATCTCTTCTTCTGCTTTTTGCATAAAAGCCGCTAAATCGATTTCTCCTCTTCTGATTTTAAGTAATTCCTGAGCATTTGGTCGTCTGACATTAATGGTTTTCTGAGTAGCAATTTCAATAGCCATATCCAGTAATCGTCGACAATGCAAAAGGTTTTTGCCATCAATTTGTTGCTGATGATTAGTTATATCTACATAGCGTTGCACATTTCTATTTTTCAGCCATGTTTCATACTCTACATAATCTTTACAGTGGGATGAATATCCCTCCTGATTAAAACACATGATGCTAACCGGTTTTTCTCCTTTCGGTACAGAACTAAGCTTAACATCATTACCTTTTTCCGAAACAATTCCCTTATAACCCAATTCGTCTGTACCGTCATAATATAACGCATAACAATTTTTGAAGTGGTTCAAGGCTACCAAGCCACATTTATCTGCCGACCAATTATTTCTTTCCAGGAAATACAAAAGAGGCATTGTTTTACCTTCTTCATAGACATAACAAAAGTCAAATGGTGTTTTTCTGGTAATTTTATCATGCTCCCAGTTCATTTTCTTTTCCAGCCCCTTGGCTTTACTGATTTGCGCAATGGCGTATCCCCCGAAAGACTGCAGACATTTTCTGGTTAAAAAATGAGCCCGATTTTCGATAATAATATCAAAGGCAGGGTGTTTTTCGATAATGCACTCCGGTGGCATATACAATAACTCCAGCATAGTTGGATTTGCCGATTGAAGCAATTGCAAAAACCGTCGGACTTCAAAATAACATTCGTCTTTTGATACCTCAATCTGCTCTTTATAGGTAAACCCTATAAGATCTTCTACTGATTGGGAGTAAACTCCTTTATAATCTATATCCGAATTAGTCGTGTTTGTTCCGTATGCCTGGCTACCTACAATAGCCTTTAATAATATTTTCATGTTTCAATATGTGTTGCGAATGGTTTTTCAAATTTTGGTCTCAGCATTTTCCAGATAATCTGGTCATAAGGTTTATCTTCCATCATTTTAAACAAAACAGCCGGATAGCTACAAGTCTGGTAATAGAGGGCATTTTCTTTTCTTGTATCCAACACTTTAAATTCAGTTTTAGCTCTCGCTTCAATGGCTTTAAAATTATCTGCTAAATGCTTTTCAGTCATTTTTACCCAATCATAAAACTCGTCTGGCACTCTATCAAGAATATCTGTCAAATCGTTTCCTTCTTTCAGATGTTCCCAGATATTCAGACTAGATACACGGGTAATAATCTGATGCACACGTTGATATTCATCAAATTTTACTTTCAATCTCAACCCGCTCACGAATTTTATGACATATCCTTCTCTGTTGGCTTCTTCCAGTTTCTTTAACTGATATAAATCGTTGATACCATCATAAAGTTTCACGACTTCAAAACCGATTTGCTCTAAAGGACACTCCTCCCCTGTTTTGGTATCAATTACGCCTAATAAAACTAAAGCTCTGGTATTTCCATAATCAACTACAATCCTGTTTTCAGGATAGATAATTTCGAAGAGATATGTTTTATTTTTATTAAGCAAAGGTATTGAAGTAGCATATGTTGTATGCAACATTTCGGTAGCTACTTTAGCTTGGTCGCTATTGAAAGAGCCTCTGGTAGCAATATACGGAATTTCATTAATCCAATACAAGATTCCCAGAGAACCATCCATTTTTTCATAGACTTCAAATGGTTCTTGTGGAATTACCTGATTTTCTACTTCTCCCCAGTTAAAAAACTTTTTAAATGGACGAGCCATTACTTCATAATCAGCATTCATGATTAAGCCACGACATGCCAGCGTCCATTCGTCCCAGACTCTATCGTATTGTGCTTTGGCCGAGTAATTATAAATGTACAAATCAGCATGGTTGTGCTTTTGTACATTGATATAATCGTTGGCAATTAATTCATGAAGTGCTTGAATGTTCATTTTATTTTTGTTTTACACTACAAAATAAAAATATCACTACGCAGTATATTTGCGTAGTGATAATAAAGTTTCAAACTTTTTTTAGTCAACCAATAACTGGGTAACTTTCGCAGAGTCAATGGCCCATTTTTTATCATACACCTCATCTGCATCAGGTGTATCAACCCGTTCCAGCTTTTGCGCTTCGGCTTTTAATAATAACAGGTCTCCAATATTCAGTTTGCTGCTTAATTTATTTATCAAAGCCTGAACTCCTTTGTAGTCCAATCCTTGCACGACCTCACCACTGAATGTCATTTCCAGCCACATAATCTCACGATTTTCAACATCCAAAACTCCAAATACCAATCCTTTAGCCAGATTTTGTGTTACTCTCACCTGGTGCTGTACGCAGGAAGGATCATAGGCAACTCCTGTCGTTTCTGATATATGCATCGGATATTTACTATCCATCCAACCTACTACTAAGTTAGGACTAATATTTCCATAGGTATAAGCATTACATGTAAAACTTACATATTTTGCTTTTGCCTTTGATAGGGCATCCAAGTCTATTTCAATATACTCGGCTGCACCTATCTGATCCGGAATAGATTGTATATCTCCGCTATGCATACATCCGGTAGCCACTAAGTTGCTATATGAACAATACTCTGTTTTTGAAGCATAAGCAATATTACAGCTTAAATCCATATCCAGGTGTTGTGCAGGCATATCTTTTCCCCACTGCATGAATAGTCTTATACTATTCCCTTCAACCGGAAATCTGGTTCCCATTAATGCCACAGGTAAATCCTGAATGGTCTGACTTCTATCTCCTATAGCAACTGGCATATTAAAAAGCTGTTCGTCAATAAATATTGTTTTATTATTATTTAGAACAGCTGTAAATCTCTTTTTCACAGCTAACAAACAAAGTTCTTCAATATTGTTTTGCATGCTCTCCAATTGTGTCTTACTGTATATTTTCAATAAAGGGTTTGGAGCTATTCTTTTATTGATTCCGCCCAATGGTCTTACACTTCTTTGAATATTTGTTTCAAAATAATTTTTTGCATACATATTCAATGTAAATACCAGGCGAGCCGGTACTTTATCTATAACCTGCGAAAATTCTGCTACTGCCTGCTCAGGTCCAAACCAAAGCATGTTGGCAAATAATGAACGGGCAAATAAACCAGGTCTTTGCTTCAACAGTCCAAAGGTCTTTTCGGTATCACATTTTAATCTATAATTGTTAACATTTCCTTGCCAAACATTATACAATTGATTATAAAAAACATCCAGCAGTTCTGCCAATTTCTCAAATCCTTTTTTCTTGCTATACTCTGGCAAACGAAGTGCTCTGATAAATCTCACCCACATACCTCTTTTAGGGTGCATCATCTCGCATATCTTTTCAATATCGAGTTCTAAATTATTAAGCCAGGTCGCAACCATCAGACATTCTGCTCTTGTATACTTCAGTTTGATTTGAAGTTTCGCTTCTAAAATTGTCGTACCTCCTCCATTCAGGAAAATAAATTTGTTGCTCGGCGGAACTACCTTTTTAACAAAGTTCTTAGGCTCAATAATTTGTAAGAAGCCTGTTTTCTTGTACCATAAATATCTAAGAATATCAGTAGGCGATGATAAATACAATTGTGCTTTATCAGACTGATTTTGTTCAATTAAAGTATCTATTACAACTACCAGTGTTTCCTTCATACTGATGGTTGTTTTTGGCAAAGGAAGATATTTTAATAGCATTTTTAAACTATCAATCTGAGTAGCATCAAGAGCAGTTTTAGCCTGTAAAAGCGATAAAAAATATTGAGTAAGGTCCTCATCAGTCCATAATTCCAATACTTTCAATTTGGAAGTTTGTCCATAGCGCTCAATATTACCAAATACAAAGGGTTTCCCACAGAAAGGGCAACCATTGTATCTCTCCAAAGGGAAAGTATTTTCAGGTATAATATGTCCACATTGTAAAGTCTTTACTGGGTCGTTTCTAAGAACCTTAATATTGGCAAGCCAGGTAACCAAATGGTCAAATCTGGTTTCACCTGTTGGTATTGACCAGTTTCTAACTAATGGAGTCCAGTTATTAGTACTTCCCAATACACTATCCAAAGTTTTGAGAATCTCAATTTTGTATCGATAACTGGCATTATTAAGGGCTTTTAACAAAGGTTCAGAAAAACTAAACCCGTTTTTAGCAACATTTTCTACAAATGTAAATGTTGCACCTGTTAATAACTCGTTTTCTTTAACAATTGCCTCGTTAGGTACATAAATAGCATTTTGTCTTAAGCTGATTTTTAGTAAATCCTGTTTCATTTTTTTAAAAGATAATTGTGTTTCTGAAGTCTGGAAAAGGATTGAAGTAAGAAACACTTGACCTTAAATTTTTAAAAGCTAAAATTTCAAAAAGATAATTGTAAAAGTGATAATGAACTTGGAAGGTTATTGAAGTAACTTTTACTTGACCTTTTCAAATATCAAATCTGCTTCTAAGCGAATTGATGAAACAAAATAAGCGGGCTATTACGCAGTCTATTTGCGCAGATAAAAATATTTTCATTTTTTTGTAAAATATTTTTCTAAACACTATGCCTGCAAATAGAAACGCCCTTGTGCGCTATAAAACAATTGATGCCTGTTTAAGAAACAGAAAACGAAAATGGACTCTGGAAGACCTGGTCGAAAAAGTCTCTGATACGCTTTATGAATACGAAGGTATTGATAAAGGAATTAGTGTGCGAACCATTCAGGCAGACATCCAGATGATGCGAAGTGATAAACTGGGCTACTTTGCGCCAATCATTGTGATTGATAAAAAATACTATACCTACGAAGATCCTAAATACAGTATTACTAATATTCCTATTTCCAATGCTGACTTAGGAAGAATGAATGAAGCAGTTGAATTATTGAAACAATTCAAAGGCTTTTCGCATTTCAATCAGTTAAATGAGGTGGTACAGAAACTGGAAGACCATGTATATGCTACTGCCCATAAGCAACATACGGTTATTAATTTCGAAAAAAATGAAAATCTGAAAGGTTTATCCTATCTGGATTTACTGTATCATTCTATCATACAAAAGAAAGCGGTTAAAATGACCTATCAATCATTTAAGGCTCATGAAGCGAATACATTTACTTTCCATGTATGGTGGTTGAAAGAGTTTAAAAACCGATGGTTTGCAGTAGGTGTCAGAGGTGGGCAAAAAATTGTTAACAATCTAGCTTTAGACCGGATTCAGGATTTAAGTCTCGATGAAACAATGGATTATGTCGAAAATGAGGTATATGACTCTGAAAGTTATTATAGAGATATAATTGGAGTAACAGTATCTTCAGGCTTGCAGGCAGAAGAAATTACTTTATTCGTAACAAAAGAAGAAGCGCCTTATATGGAAACCAAGCCCCTGCATCACACGCAAAGAATTTTAGAAAGAAATGAGGAAGGTATAATTTTACAGATTAAAGTACAGATAAACTTTGAATTAGAAAGAGAGATTCTGGGATCTGCTGATAGAATGCAGGTGATTTCCCCGGAAGCATTAAAAAAGAGGATTTACGCTCGTCTTCACAAAGGAACGCAGAACTATGAAAGAATTCAACTAGTTCAAAGCTAAAGCATTCTGCCTTCTGATAAACTGCCGTATTTTCCAGGAGACAGAACTGCTGAGAGCATCGGTAATATTATCAAATTGTGTCCATCGGGAAGGGGCAATCAATTCCATACCGGAATTAGCTGCCCCTGCAGGTAAGGCTCTTGAATCTCCTGAAACAGTTACCCATTCGTTTACCCAATTGTCATCGTCATAAAAAGTATCCGTTAAAATGACTCTATCCTGCTGGAAGTCAATTACCTTAAACCATACTTTACCCTCCGCCTTAACACTCTTTCCGCACTTAGTAATCTTGCCCGACACTTTTTCGTAGATGGGTTCAACTTTTACACTATCAATCTTTCTTTCTCCAATTTTAATATCCTTAGAAAAGCTTTCTTCTGAGCAGTTTCTATGCTCGAAGCCTACACTAAGATAATCATAACCGAAACTAACTACATAGTCTGGCTTAACATGGTTTTCAGAGGCTTCCTCAGGGCTAAAAAATTGAAAAAATGGTTTTGCCTCCTGCGATCTTGGCAAGACTCTGAATAAATCTTTTTCAATATCCTGCACATAACTTTTATCGTATCTATAATCTCCTTCTAATACTATTCTAACTGTTCCTATTTCTAAAGATTCGTTAATTAATGAATCAATATCTGTTCTTTCAGGTGATAATTTTTTCGCAGTCACAAAGCTATAATAAGCTTTTTGTGCATTAAGCTTAGTATTTAAGCCTAATGCCAATAGCCCATCCTCTACCCTTTCGTCTGTAGCGTTTTTTAATGAAGCCAATTGCTCTGATTCATAGAAAACTGGCGCAACCTCGTTTAGGCAAGAAGTACAGTTCTGAATCTTCCATGCCATTTCGTTGAGGAGCTTGTATTTATCATGAATTTTCTCCCAATAAAATGGCCTTTTTGCTTGGTGCAAGCTTTCTATTTCAAGCAATAATTTATCTTTTTGTTCTAGATATGCTAATTGTAGCCGTTGAGTAAATTTATCTTTTGTGGGTTTACGTTCCAATTTTCTGGCATAACTATAGACATCTCTAAAGGAATTTGAGTGCCAGTTTTTTGAAGAACAGGCAACCAGGACTAACAAAAATGCAAGAAGTGTTAAAAGCTTTTTCATAATACAAAGATTATATCATTAAGATGCTTTTTAAACCTGAAACGTTTAATTTTCAATTAAACGTTATCCAAATAATTCACTGAATACTTCTTCTAACTTACTGGCCGCAAAAATTTCAATTTTATAATTTCTGGTGTCCAGTCCTTTCTGATTATACTTTGAAATGAATATCTTCTTAAAACCTAATTTTTCAGCCTCAGAAATACGGTTTTCAATTCGGTTTACAGCTCTCACTTCACCCCCCAAACCTACTTCTGCAGCAAAACAATAGAGGTGTGGGATACTTATATCTTCGAATGAAGAGACAATAGAAGTACATATAGCTAAATCAATAGCAGGGTCTTCTACTTTTAAGCCTCCGGCGATATTTAAGAAGACATCCTGAGTGCCTATTCTGAATCCGCCACGTTTTTCAAGCACTGCTAAAAGCATTTGCATGCGTCGACTATCAAAACCATTGCTTGTACGTTGGGGAGTACCATAGGTAGCAGTGCTTACCAAAGATTGGATTTCAATCAGCAGTGGTCTGTTACCCTCTAGCATTGCTGCAATGGTAATTCCGCTTAAGTCTTCCTCTCTTTGTGAAATCAGAATTTCTGACGGATTGCTTACCTGTCGAAGTCCATCACTTTGCATTTCGTATATGCCTAATTCAGAAGTACTTCCGAAGCGGTTTTTGGTTGTGCGTAGTATCCGGTAAGTCATATGACGGTCGCCCTCAAATTGCAGGACAGTATCTACCATATGCTCCAGTACTTTTGGCCCGGCTAAGGAACCATCTTTGGTAATATGCCCGATCATAATCACCGGAGTATCTGATTCCTTTGAAAATTTCATCAACTCTGCCGTACATTCTTTTACTTGAGATACACTTCCGGCACCTGATTCAATCAAGGGAGAAACCAAGGTCTGAATAGAGTCGATAATCACAATATCGGGTTCCATCAATTCTATCTGACGGAAGATATTATCTGTAGCCGTTTCATTCAAAATATAACAGCGTTCGTTTGTAAAATTCATGCGTTCAGCACGCATCTTTATCTGTTGTTCGCTCTCCTCGCCTGATACGTATAAAACTGTATAGTCTTTTAAACTTAATGCAATTTGCAACATCAGGGTAGATTTACCTATGCCAGGCTCTCCTCCTATTAGTACTAATGAGCCTGGTACGATTCCACTTCCTAGTACACGATTCAGCTCTCCATCGTCTGTAATAATCCGATACCTTTCATGTTTGGTAATCTCGGTGAGGGTTTTCGGTTTGTTGGCTGTCTTAGGGGTACCTGAGGAAGTAAATTTCCAGTTTCCTTTTTCCGGTTCATCTTTGGTAACGACCTCCTCTACCATTGTACTCCATTCGCCGCAAGAGGGGCAGCGTCCTAACCATTTGGGTGAATTATATCCACAATTCTGACAGAAATAAGCTGTTTTGACTTTTGCCATTCAATAAGTTTTAAAGATTAAAAAAGTTTATGCGGATACATTAGTAAGATATATGTTTTAGATACTTATAAAGATAACGAATAAAATGATAACAATCAACAGGAAAAAACTGTTAATGTTTCGTTAACCAAATACGATTGTGAGGTTGATATACGTTAATCCAATAAATCCAACAAGCAAGTAACAGGACTATGAATTGACGTGTACCTTTTGCAAATCGTTACTAATCATTTAACAAAAAACATCATGAAAAAAATCACAATTCTTAGTCTATTTGCGTTGTTCTGCTCTCTCTCCACTTCTTTTGCTCAATCTGGTTTTGGTATTAAAGGAGGCATTAATTTTAATAAGGTGTATACAGATGCCGGTTCATTGAACAATAATATTAAAGAAAGCTTAGATACACAAACAGGCTTTGTTTTAGGTGCTTTTGGAAGAATTGGTAATAAAGTGTATTTACAACCCGAAGTGCTTTTTGCCCAAAGAGGTGGCGTTGTTGAAACTACTCAATATGGCAAGGTAAAATTCAAATACAGTAATATTGATGTGCCTGTGTTAGTGGGTTTCAGAGTGCTTAAATTCATCCGTATTATGGGAGGACCTGTAGCGACTTTCAAACTGGACGAAGACAAGAAATTGGGCGAATCAATCAAAGGTTATACTTCAGGTAGTTTTGATGATGCCATGAAAAAAGCCACATTTGGCTATCAGGTGGGTGTTGGTGTGAAAATATTAGGCTTTGATATAGATTTAAGAAAAGAAGGAAGTTTATCTGAAATCTCTCAACTAAATCTGCAAGGTAATTCACAATTTAGTCAGAAAGCCAGCGGATGGCAAATCACACTGGCTTTGAAGATTATTTAAGTTATTAAAATATTACAGAAATGTAACTGTTGGTTAACCCGAGAAAGCTTCTTCTTTTTGGAGAGGCTTTTCTTTTTATCGGGCTGCCAGAGTTTTTATATCACTTACTTCTAATATCTGCTTCTCGTAACCTTTGGTTACTGTATTAATCATAGCTACGCCTATTTCTTTCAACTTCACAACTGCATTAGGGGCAAAAAGCTTGATAATCGGAAAAAGCCAGCTAAAATATTTATAATAAGACAAAACATTCTTTTGGCCTTTTGTAGCCTCAATTGCCCCAGGACGGAAATTGTAAACTTGTTTAAAAGGCAATTTCGTCAAATCATTTTCTGTTTTGCCTTTTACTCTGGCCCACATCATTCTTCCTTGTTCTGTACTATCGGTACTTGCACCAGACACATAACAGAAAGTCATATCCTGATTATACTTTACTAGTGTATTCGCGACATGCAAGGTTAAGGTATAGGTGAGTTTATAATACTCAACCTCTTTCATACCAACTGAAGAGACTCCCAGGCAAAAGAAGCATGCATTATAACCTTTCAATTGAGATTCAATCGATGAAAAATCCTGAAAATCTTTATGGATAATCTCTTTGAGTTTTGGATGTTGAAAACCAGAGGGTTTTCTGTTAATTATCAAAACCTCTTCTATATTATTGTTTGATAAGCATTCCAACAACACACCCTCTCCTACCATTCCTGTTGCTCCCGTGATGATGGCTTTTACTTTTGTAGCTAATTGCTTGCTCATAGAGTATCTGATTAATGGGTATAACAGTTCTATTAACACCGAAAAGAAAGATTACATTCCATACCAAATAATCTTTTAAATCCGATAGTACCAATTATTGGTTTTTTGGATTTTACTAAAAAAAAATTTTCTTTTTTGGCAAATATTCCGTATTTTATTATGCTTTTAAAGAAAAAACCTATAGCTTTGCGCCAAATAATATTTTGCACTTCAAAATAACAATACACAATGAGTATTAATAAACTCGATCCAATCGACCATAAATTGCTGGAAATACTCCAGAGTAATGGCAAGATTACAAACGCACAGCTTTCAAAAGAAATTGGTTTATCTCCTGCACCCACGCTTGAACGCGTAAAAAAATTAGAATTATCTGGTATCATCAAGAGTTATCATGCCCAAATAGATAGAGAAAAAGTTGGCTTAGGTGTTATGACCTTTGTTCAGGTTTCTTTGTCAGGCCATAGAAAATCGATTACCGATGCTTTTGTTGAGAAAATTTTACGGGTTCCTGAAATAATTGAGTGTCATCACGTAACAGGTTCTTGCGATTTCTTGTTGAAAGTAATTGCTAAAGATATAAATTCATATCAGAAATTGATTATGGAAACCATCAATGAAATTGAAGAAGTAGCCAACACACAAACGATGGTGATTCTTTCGAGTTTCAAAGATAGTCAGGTATTACCAGTACCTTGAAAATAATCAAAAGCATAAAAAAAAAGCCTTTTTCTTCCACAGAAAAAGGCTTTTTTGATTAATAAAGCGCAATTACAATTTAGTAATTTTTCTACTTACCTTTAGCGATGAAGTTTTTAAATTAAGTACATAATTGCCCGATGGAATATCCTGCAGAGAAATAATTTCTCTTTTATCAATCACAAGAGTTTTATTCAATATCCTTTTACCATTTAAATCAACCAGGTGAATTTGAGTTTTGACTGGCTTGTCTGTTTCATTCTCAATGATTAAATCGCCGAAGGTAGGATTTGGAAAAATTGAAAATATCCTCGAGTTTTCATTATCAATTGAAAGTGGAGCCAATATCGAAACGTTGGCATCATTGGCAATGATTTGTCCGTTTCCACAAACATTTTTTAAACTTTCCAGCGTATAAGCTGTGGCTTGAATAGGCTTTACTTTTATATTTACCTCATTACTTTGCGTTGTAGTCTCAGACAATTGACTCACTTTGTAAGTATAAGGAGGTGTGCCTGAAAAGCGAAGTGTTAAGTTGACAAGTGTATCAAACGGAATAGTCTTTTCACCGATAAAACCTCCTGACGCCGGTTTGCTTATTGTAAAAGTCTGGCTAGAGCGCTCGTCGAAATAATCAACGTTTGGTCTAACTCTAAATTTATAATTGTTCCCCTCTTTTAAACTATCTGTCAATGTAATTTGAATTGGGCTTGTTGCAGATTTGGCTAATACTAATGGTTTTTTAAATGAACCATTAGCATCTGATAGCTCTAAAGAATAATTCCATTTTTTAATATCTGTATGCTGAACATCAAAAGCCACGCTTAAAGCCCGACCCGGACAAACTAATGTTGTACTAAAATCGGTATTGATAATAGGTTGTGGAGTAACAGTAATTATAAAATCATCTTCTAAAAACCCTAGTGAATCCTTTACTATTACCGTCTCAGATTTAAGAGCCTGGTAATCTATTTCTTTATCTTTTTTATTTCCGGTCGACCAGATGTGACTACCCCTCCATGAAGAGTTCAGGTGAATTTTTGAGCCATATTCTACATGTAAATCCTCCCTTTTATTGACATTCTTGAAAACAGTAAAATGGTCTCGCTCTACATTATCAGCACATATCCATCGGCCATCTATCCGGTTGCCGTTGACAGTCAGTAATAATGAACCTCCAATTGAAATATTTGAATAAATAGAGGATGGATGAACATCGTGAGAACCATTCCAATCCAACCGACCTGCAGAACCTACAGTACAATAAATTGTCCCTTCGTCTTTATTTATAAATGGCTTTGAATCCGGATTGGCATCATAACGACCATTTACTTTTTGAACTACGTGCTCATCATAGTTAAATGACATGGAATGCCCTGTATGATTTTTCATCAGATACGAACGCTCATAAATATGGCTATGCCCTGCAAGTACTAAATCAACTTTGTATTGATCGAAAAGTAGCACTAGATTTTCTCTCATGAATTGCAATTCGGGCTCAGCATCTGAATCATGTGAACGTTTCGTATAAGGTGGATGATGAAACATGACTATTGTCCACATGGCCTTATTGGCGGCTAAATCCTGTTTCAGCCATTGGTATTGCGGGCTTTGTGGGTCGTAGACTCTCTTGCCATTATCAAACCCATCAGAATCAAGGGAAATAACATGAATGTTGCCATAATCGTATGAATAATATGCTTTCTGATTAGATGGTACACCGCCCATTTCGCCCTTGCCAGGTACGCTGATAATATCGTAGTAAGGGATTTTCCTGTCTACTCTACCGGTAGGACTGGCAAAGTATTCATGGTTACCGGGAGATGGAGAGAAAGGGGTATTACCAAAAATACCTGGCCCGTAAAAATCAAATACCTGCTTCTGGTATTCTGCATCTGTACCACAGCAATACGCATTATCGCCTAACCATAACCATAAATCATTAAATGCTGGGCGATTTTTTAGGTAGCTACTCCTAATGCCCTGTTGAGTTTCCATATAAATCTTGGTCGATTCATCACCGAAATCTCCCATTGCCCATATATGAATGGGACGTGTACTACCTTTAGGTGGGCCAGTTACAAAATAAAAATCTTTGCCTGATGCTAATGTGGCTGCATTGGTGCCCACTGAGTAATTATAGCGGGTATCTGCTTTCAGGTCTCTTAACTGAACAATATGCTCAGTCGTAAGTGAGGCATCAGAAATGTTGGAGGTCTGGGCAGGGTTGTCCTGGTAGAGTTTAACAACACTTTCAGTTGGAGTATTTGTCCGCCAACGGATAATTACACCGTTGTTACTAAGTTGTTGAAGATAAGGTCCTCTAGTGATGGTTTGCGCTAGAAGCGTCGGGACAATTAATAAAAAAAGGAGAAACGTTACTAAGTACTTTTGGGTTCTTTTCAAAACAATCTATTTTTTTTCAAAAATACACCCAACACTTTAAACATCTCTCCTTTTCAAGATTTATTTCTTTCTGGCAGATTTCATTAACTTCTTAGTCTCATCTATTTGCCTTTTGGCTTCTTTGTAAGTATCTGATTTTTTTTCAGCATTATTGGCTACGATAGTAAAATACTCAATCGCCTTTGGATAGTCTTTTTCGCTAACAGCCATTTTACCTAGTGCCAGATTAGCTCCTAAAAAATAGCCCGAATCTTTAGCCTTGCTTTGCACAGCAAAATCAATGGTTTGCTGATAATATTCTTTGGCTTTAGGTATATTGTTTCTATAATTCATATTAAGATACCCTAAAATATAAGCTGCATAGCGTCCGGCCGTTGCTTCATAGCCTTGCTTACCAGAATTTACATTATTGAGTAATTCCTGCGCTAAAACTTCTGCTTCGTCTGTCTTCCCTAAAACAAAGGCTGTGCGGGCCGCATAACGATGGAAAAAAGAGTTATTAGGATACATGCTGTGCATTTGTGAAGCTGTGTAATAGGCTTTTTGATGCTGATTTTCCATCGAATAAATCTGCATCAAGAAGTACTTAGCTTCCATCCGGGTATAAAAAGCATTTTGTGCTACATACTCTAATTGCTTAATACCATCTTTTTTCTCACCTTTTCTGAAAAATACCAACATAGGTTTTAAAGAAGGGTAATTTTCAGGAATCCATTTAGAGTAATAGTTATATAACCCGTCTCCAATAGCTAACTCCGGGTTGAAATCGCCAAAGCCTCTGCATTTTTCCAAATATTTCATGGCTTGTTTACTTGCCCAGGCTGCTTTAATCCAGTTTTCTCTTTCAGAATGCAAACGGCCTTTTACCGCATAGGCTGCTGCCATAAAAAATGCCGCTTCTTTATCTTCACTATCATCGTCCAGCATATCATCGGCCATATCAATGGCTTTATCCATATTATAAAAGCAAGCATCATCATATTTCTCAACTTTACTATCAGGCAGTATCTTCCACCATTCATTAAGCCCGATTAAGAAATATCCGATCGGGTGCTCAGGATACTTTACTGTTAGCCACTTAAAATCACGCTCAGCAGCATCAAAATTAGAATTATACATATTATTGATGGCCTGCGTGGTTTCTATCTGGATGGCACGATTGGCCAGCAAAACCTCATGATGTTTTTTCTTAGTACTGCCACCAAACCACGAAAATTGTGCTTGTGCTACCTGGGCCACCATCACTAAAATCAACCAGCTATATTTTAATTTCATTTCTATCAATTTTTCTGATTAACGTATAGAACAAAAATAAAATTGCAAAACTTAAAATTTTCTTAAAATTATTTTTATTCTGCAAAATTACTAAATTGCGGGCGATATACAGGCAAACTTTTGTTTGCCAAATAATTAAATATGAAACAAATCAAAGACAAAAGCTTTGTTCCTTTCATTGAATCACAAGCATTGCAAGCTCGTATCAAAGAACTCGGTCAACAATTAAACAAAGATTATAACGGAAAAAATCCCTTATTAATTGGTGTTTTAAATGGCTCTTTTATGTTTATAGGAGACCTGTTTAAATCTATTGAAATTGAGTGCGAAATAACATTTATCAGGGTATCTTCTTACCAGAGTACTGAATCAACAGGACAGGTAAAACAGATTCTTGGATTAAAAGAGGATATTAAAAACAGACACGTAATAATAGTAGAAGATATAGTAGATACGGGTATGACCATGCAGGAAGTACTTGGACAATTAGCCTCACAAAAGCCCGCCTCTATTAAAATCATGACCCTATTGTACAAGCCCGAGGCATTGAAAGTGCCTCTAAAAGTAGATTATTCAGGTTTTGAAATTGAAAACAAGTTTGTCATAGGTTATGGTCTTGATTACGATGGCATGGGAAGAAATTTAGATGCCATTTATGTGGTAGCAGAGCAAAGTTAGATGATTTAGTTTGAACATAGAGAAGTCTTAGTCTATGAACTAAGGCTTTTTCTTTCTTAATGCTTTTACTTCCTCTTCCTTGATGGCATCAGAAGTATTCCCAAAATTAGACCTGATATAAGTCAGCACATCGGCCACTTGTTTATCTGTAAGAAAACTATGAGCGGCCATCACACGATTATAGGTTTCGCCATTTACTTCAATTTCTTCATCCAGTCCCTCTAAAATCACTTTTATCAAACGATTTCTGTCACCATTTACCCAATCTGATTTTCTTAAGGGTGGATTAAGGTTTGGTACACCTGTACCATCTTCCTGATGGCAAGGCAGGCAATATTGTGTGTAAACTCCTTTGCCATCGAGCACTTTTGGTGTTTGAGCAACGGCACAATAAGTACTTAAAACCAAAAAAATTACTACTACTTTTTTCATGAATTGACAAAACAACAAAACCTTACAAGCCAGGACCTGTAAGGTTTTGCTTCAGTTAAGATTATTATTTGTTATACATTACTCTCCAAACCTTTCCTTTGACAGAATCGGTTATATACAACGATCCGTCAGGGCCCTCTGCTAATCCCATTGGACGAGATTTAGCATCACCAGGGCTCTTAATTTCAGGGCCACCCGCAAAGTCTTCTGCGAATACTTCATAAGGACCGGATGGTACCCCATTTTTAAATGGAACAAATGCAACAAAATAGCCGGCCTGATTTAATGGAGCACGATTCCATGAACCGTGGAAACAGATAAACGCACCATTTTTATATTTAGCAGGAAACTGATTGCTGTGATAGAATAAAACATCATTAGGCGCCCAGTGACCCGGAAAACCCATAATAGGTTTTTTGGCTTTAGTGTATGTCTTCTTACCATCACCACCATATTCAGGACACAACATCATTTGTTTTTTATCCAGGTCATAATAGCTATACGGCCAACCAAAATCATCCCCCTTTTTTACTGATAGAAATTCTTCAGAAGGGAGTTCTGCACCTTTCTCTGCAGAAAACATTTCAGGAAAGTGTTGAAACAACATATCACGGCCATGTTGCAAAGCATATAAAGTCTTAGTATTTGAATCCCAATCCAAGGCAACTGCATTGCGAATACCTGTGGCAAAACGCACACCGTTTTCCTGCTTCTGATTTAGTTTATCAGCTTTAAACTGCCAGATACCTCCGTTTTTCTCTAATAACGGACAAGGATTCATACCCGGCGAACCTTTCTGACGGTCTTTTTCCTGACAAACATTCGATGGTGCTCCGATAGTTACATAAATGTTCCCACTTTCATCAAATGTAAATGGCTTAGATTCATGTTGTTTTAAATCAGGCAAACCAGTAATAACTGTTTCAGGATTTTTCTTATCAATCACGTTTCCATTGACATCCAGTTTATAACGGAATACTTCTGAATTGGAGGAAGCGTATAAATAGCCATTATGTATGTCTATACCAGTGCCCCCATAATTACCAAAATATTCGGTTTCATCAGCCTTGCCATCGCCGTTAGTATCCTTTAATACAGTAATACCTTTATCATCTTTGGCATTGCTATTTTTGATATAAATAGTGCCGTTTGGCAATACTTTGATATGACGTGCTTTGCCGGTAGCTTCAGAAACCACAGTAGCTCCAAACCCTGAAGCTAATTTTATACCTCCATTATTATCGTCGGGTTTGATTTTGCTAGTTTTTGGATCATCATTGAAAGGCTTTTCAAAAAAGGCACTTGTAAGGAGAATTATTCCAAATCCTACGCTTAGGGAATAGACTGTTTTCTTCATAAGTTGAATAATTGAATGGCTAAGTAATAACATGTAAAAATAGAAATTTGTTATGGCTTAGCTACCAAAACCACCTGATTTTTATCCGCTTTAACCATTTTCTTTTTAAAGTCTACCCATTCATTATACGTAGCCGCTGCATGGCGTCCTTTAAACATACTTACCTCTCTATTATATATAATTACATCATCTTTCATTTCTACCTTTGAGGTATATTTACCAAATTTAGTCTCAATTTTTGTAGGCTCCGGTAGATACTCTGCGGCATACCCTTTAGGAATTTTGAAGGCTATATTATCAATATCCAGATAGTTTCCGTCTAATTCCAACTCTGTTTTCCTATTAGCATTTACTATAGGTAACCTGCGTTGTTGATTCAGGATATTTGGTGTGATAAATAGACGTGAGCCGCTTTTATTGGCTATATTTCTTAAATGCAGATTAAGTTTTTCCTCTACTATTGGCAGTCTTTCTTTTTTCTCATTCAACGAAAAATTGATAATTTCAACACTTGGCAGACTCAGGTTTTTATACAACCATTTTTTCTGGTCATCGTTGCTTAATGAATGCGCTACCTCTGCATAAATCTCTTGTTGTAACCCTGTATACTCAGTTTTAATATCTGCTACAGCTTCTCCATTATCCTTTATTTCGATAGTAGCATTTCTTAAAAGCTGATTATCAGTATGTTTATATGTAGGCGTTTTTATTAATTTCCCTCCGTTCTCTGTTACCAGAACAACGTTTCTGTCACCTGTAAAACTTCCTAAATAACCATAAGGATTATTCTGGCTAGTGCATTCTAACCACAACGTATCTTTAAACATGGGTACGCATAAAATCACATGATTGAATTGAAATGACGGAAAATCTGCTTGAATTTCGGCTCTATCTTCTCCAGCTCTTACTAATGCTATATAAGATGGAATACTCAGATCTTTTAACATTGCCTTGGTAAAATTAGTAAGGGCTTTACAATCTCCGTATCCTTTAGTAGCTACCTCTGTTGCTTTCATTGATTGCCAGCCTCCTATGCCTAACTGAATGCTTACATAGCGTGTATTGGCCTGGAGGTATTCATACACCTTCCTTACTTTATTCGTTACATCAGTTTCATTTTTCACTAAGTCTTTTATTTTAGCTGATAATTCAGCGGGTAACTGGTCTCTATTGGAATTCAAGGCACCATAAAACTTTCCTATATCATTCCATGAATTGATATTGCCTGTATAATCATCTATTTTAAAATCAGTTGGGGCCGTATAGACGGTTGGCATAATTAAGGAATAGTGAGGGCTATTGGGTTCTTTTTCTATAGCCTTTAAATTCGTTACAATCCAACTATAATTCAATCGATCATCTTCCTTTGTCATCACTACTTTTGTAGGCATATTCTGCTCTTTATATCTGAATTGAAGACCGTCGGGCAATGAGACTTTAAGTAAAGCCTTCTCAACAGCCGTAAATTCAGCATTATCAAGAATAGCCTCCCATACAGGATAAAACATCATGTTTTTATAAGAGTATTCATAAGAATAATCAATCGTATATGGATAGGTTGACTGGGTCAATGAAGCTACTTTTACATAATTATCTTCAATTGAATTTTGTCCGGACGAGGTACTGAAACTCTCAATGTCGCCTTTTTTGAGTTTCTTAATTTGTTTACCATTCGCATCATAAATACGGGCCTCGATATTGCTAACCTTAGTGAACTTATCATATCCGACTACAAGATTGGCATGATCATTTCCTTTTTCGTCTAAAATGGTAATTGTTCCTTTGATTTTCATCACTGCTTCACCAATGTCTTTGACATAAAACTCAGTCTCATGATTTCTTACCACGGCGTGGGCTTTTTCTTTCAGTTCTGCCGGGATATTTGCAGCAGAAAAATCCTGTGCAATGCTTTGAAAACCTATCAATAACAAAATCAAATATTTCATTCTAAAATCAGTTTTTCTTTAATACAATCTGTTCGTTATGCTTTTCTACAATTTTGTCAAAAAACTCTCGCAGAGATGGATAATCTTCCACATAGTAAAGTGGTTTACGTAACTGAATACGACTATTTACAGTCAGAATATTACCTTTTACAGCAATCAGGTAAGTAAATTTTCCGCCATTTTCTGGCAGACTTATAGAAACATTTTTAGGCATCTCTGCAATTGAATAGTCTTTCGGGAGTTCATAATTAGCAATAAATGTTTCATCTTTAACGAAAGCAAAATCAATTGGATACAGGCGTTCTTTCGTTTTAAATAAATTCTCCTTATGGGCTTCAGACAACATGGGTTTCAGGTACAATATATTACCAGCTCTTGTTAGATATTCATTTAAAACTACTTGATACTGCGCTTCCATAGGAGCCTCTAAATCTGAGGCATTGATGTAGTCTGCTTTTTCAATCACCCATGTGGCATTTTCTTTCTTAACATCTTCCAGATATTTTTCTTGTCCTTTATTTTTAAATTCCTTTTTTGCACTCCAACCACCATAACCGCCATAAGACTTAGAAAAATCTCCTTTTAGTTCACTATCTTCATCTATCACCATGTTTGCCTTTACAAACCTAAGATCTCGCTCAGGGGTAGTAATTGTGACAAACCTTGCATTAGTGGGATGAACCAACCAACCTTTTCCATTCAGACAATTAATAGGGAGCATACCTAATTTCAGATATTCGTCTGTCGCATCCATGAGAAAATCTTTTCCATTTTTTTCAATATGTGCTACTACATAATTAAACTTTTTCATTAGCGCATATTGTTCATGAATTTTGCCATGTCCCCTTGTACTTAGAATGACCGGGTTTGCGTCAAAACCCATTTCTCTTAACAATGCGATTAATAATAAATTAATGTCGCCGGCATCTCCTTTATGTGATTCTAATACTTTTTTCAGATTATTAGAGTAAAGGCTAAAGTTTTCGTCCCATTTTACATTTTTCTGAATGTATTCGCAAGCTGCTTTAAGACGATCCGTTGAATCGGTATATTTGGCTTTAATTTCCTTAGCTATACTTTTCAAAAAACCTGTCTTTTCAATCTGTCCTCCAAAGATTTCTTTGTCTAGCATATTACGATTTAGTGATGAATAATCTAAAGCATATATCCTGCTAAACATTGTTGGCCAGACAACGCTTGTCAGTTCAAAATCTATTTTAGAAAGATAGTCTCCGATATTTGCAGTGAAAGGTTCACTTCTGAATGCAGGTGCATCTTTCATTACAAATTTTTGATAAGTGCCAGTAGTATTAAATGCGCCAATTGAAAGGCTGACGTCTTTAGATTCATTGGCTATCAAATCTAAATAACCTGACATTAAAATTCTATAGGTAAAATAAGATGGAATGGAGATTTCGTAGATGCTCCAAAGAACCGGGCGCTCTGCCTGAAAAGTCCATGTGGCAGGATTCCCTGATATTGAGAATGGTGTATCAATCGTATAGGTGTAATCAATAACAGAGCCTTCCTTTACTTTAGGCATGGTTATTTTTACATTTTGATAATCTCCAACCCGCTTCTCTATAAAGATGGATTCTTTGGTAAGTTTTTCTTTTTTAACTTCTCCATTTTCAATATTATAAGTAAACCCATCAATTTTTGACATTATTTGTTCTCTCCCGTAACCTCCACTTACCAGCACTCTGGAAATAGTACCTAAACTTAATGCAGATTTCTTCAGGATTTTTATTCTTCCATAGTAAACAAAATGGATATAAATCATTCCCGATTTCAGTTCAAAACTTGTATTGCCATAATCGTACAATACAACTGCATCAGCAGTAGAATCTTTGTCGTAGTATTTCATCTCAACGTCAGAGAAATTAACCTCCCCGAAATATATACTTGGTAAGTCTACTTTTTGAGCATACAATAGGTTAGCACAGCATACAAGCCATAGCAGGAGCGCAGTTTTTTTCATTAGTGTTTAGCGTAATTTTACAAGAGCTTCTACAGACATCATTTTAGTCACGAAAAAGATTATAGACTATAGAGGCAAATAATAGGATTAGTTTTTCTTCAGTACAATTTGTTCGTTTTGTTTGGCAATCATTCTGGTATATAACTCTCTTAGCGTAATATAGTCATCCGCTGAAAATATTGGTCTGACAAGCGTGAATTGGCTCATTACTTCTACTTTCCCATTTTCTGCTTTTATCGTGTATTGATATCTGCCTTTATTCTCAGGTAGTGTTACGGAAATAGAGGCAGGCATACTTTCCACTGAATAATTGACAGGAAGAGTATATTTTGCAATCACCAACTCCTGAATATTATAGCCTAAATCAACAGGATATTGTCTATCAGCTTTGGTAAAAGGGTTTACCTGTTGAGTTTTCCATAGCAAAGGCTGAATAAAGATTCTTTCTCCTGCAATAGTATAAGCTTCATTTACTTTTGTTTCACACTCTATCCGGGCTTCCTTCGCTTCATTTTCTTTATAAGTAAATATAGGGTCTTCAAATGATGGATATATGTTTTTGAGACTCTCCATATACTTATCCTGACCTACTCGCTCAATCTCAGCCTTTTTTTCGGTACTAGCATAGCCTAAATAAGACTCGAAAAATTGTCCTTTTAATTGTTGCTCTTCTTCTATCGAAAAAGTCAGGAAAGTAGTAGTCTGTTTTTTGTTTGTCGGCGTTAACGACACCCATCTTGGTTTTTTCGAGATAAGCCAGCCACGCTCGTTCAGGCATCGTTTGGGCAACATATTCATTTTAACATACCTATCCGTGGCATCCAGAAGAAAATCTTTCCCATTAACTACAAGCTGAGCAATGCTATAATTGAACCGGTCAAGCAATGCTATATCAGGAATTAATTTCCCGTTGGCGCGGGTACTTAAAACTACCGGATTAGCATCAAAGCCTAATTCCTGTAAAACACCTACCAATATCAAATTGATTTCTGCCGAATTGCCCGATTTCTTTTCATAAACATCTTCCAGCTTTTCGGTAGCCATTAATCGGTTTTCTCCATTCCAAGTGATTGTATTTCTGATATGTTCATACGCTGCACTTACAAGCGTAAGGGTATCCTTGGTATTTGATTGCGCTAATATATCTGCACTGATTTTTCTGGCTGTTTTACCGAATTTCCTTAATGCTACACCAAAGTCAGGATATTCCAAAAGCGTCTTGGTTACATCATTATAGGTTATAGAGTAATTACGCTCACCAGAGGTAGGGAAAATTGTTTTAGCCAATTCAAAGTGAATAGAACTTCTGTAATCTTCCACAGTAGTCATATAATCATCTTCTCTTATGGCAGGCACATCCTGCATGGCAAAGTGATAAGAAAGATAAGGATCTTCTATTAAACGCCCACGTTCATCGGACCTTGACCAAAATACGCTTTTTCCATCTTTAACCTCTTTTATAGCAAAAGGTTGAAAGCCAAAATAAGTAAGTTTGAAATCAAAATATCCTGGAATAATGGCTTTAATAGCACTCCATACCACAGGTATTGACTTCTGGAATTTCCATGTACGTAAATAATACCAAAGAGGAGATTGTATTTTATAGGTTAGCTCAATCACTGAACCTTCTTTAACTTGTGGAAAGGCAATCTTTATATCTCTGTATTTGCTTGACGATTTCTCTTCAAAAACAGAGGTCTTTTTAAGTTCTGTAACCACAACACCCCCATCTTCAAGGTTATAAGTGAAACCTTTAATATCTTTTACGATTTCCTGCTTATCAGGATTAGAGTCCCAGAAAAATGGGATATTTATACTTGCCCATCTTAATCCTGACTTTCTAAGAATTTTTATTCTCTGATGAAAGATATAATTAACTGTTAGACCTGAATTAAAGTCATATTCATAGCTTCCATAATCGTATAATACTACGGCGTCAACAGATGAATCTTTTGCGTAAGATTTCATCGTTACATCTTCCATATTATATTCTCCGAATTTGACTTTAGGTTCCGGAATGAGCTGTGCAGAAATGAAATGGGAATAGGTAGTCAACAATAGCAAAACTGCAATTTTCTTCATAAAAGGTAGTTAACGTTTAGATAGTCAATAGCAAAGAACAAATATCAAATAATTATTTTATCACTTCAAAACAATAGGTATGATTTTTTAACCTTTCTTTACAAGTACGTATAATTATAGGCAAAAATAGCGCCAATTTGGCATAAGTACACAAAAAAATAAGGGCATTTTTCTATTTAAGAAAAATGCCCTTATTCTAAAATTTATAAGACAATTAGTTAATAACTGCTTTAATTACCACCGGTTGGTGATCTGATGGGTAGCGTTGCTCTTTTGCATCTGTCAATACTCCATATTTCAAAACACTGATACGTTTATCTGTAAAAATATAATCAATTCTGTTTTTCATAGGTGCATCAAATTTGAAGGCATTGAATGTACCCTCAGGGCCATACGGAGGCATCGCACTAACATTGTGCGAATCATTCAGAATAGTTTGAATTTCTTTCACTTGCTCGGTTTCAGGCGTAGAGTTTAAATCTCCTACACATATAACAGGTGCATCTTTAGCTATTTCCTGAATCTTTTTTACCATCAGTTTACCTGATTGGCGGCGGGCTTCAACTCCCTGGTGGTCGAAATGCACGCTGAAGAAATAGAAATCTTTTTTGGTCTTTAAGTCTTTGAACTTTGCCCATGAGCATATTCTATTACAACACGTTGCATCCCATCCTTTGCCCGGTTTATCTGGTGTCTCGCTCAACCAGAAATCGCCCGATTTCAATACTTTGAATCTATCTGTTCTGTAAAAAATGGCGGAATGCTCGCCCGCTTGCTTGCCATCATCGCGACCGCTTCCTAAAAATGCAAAATTCTTTAGTTCGGCGATGTCTTCTAATTGACCACGTAAGCCCTCTTGAATACCGAAAATGTCAAATTCGTGAAAGCTGATAAGCGCTTTAACCATTTCTTTCCGATTTGGCCAGGCATTTACTCCATCATTGGCAGTATTATACCTCAAATTGTAAGATGCTACATTAATGGGTGCGTTTTTTTGTGAGAATCCGACAGAGGAGAGCAGAAGACCACAAAGCAGAAAAATGAAAGGTAATTTCATAGTAAATGGTGTAGGTTTTGTTGGTTGAAAATTGAATCATGATATAAATGTGTGACCCTTATATCAGGCACAAAGTAAAGCATAGATTATCAATTCCTATAAAAAACTACGATTAATTTCCTTGCTGCTTCTTAATAATTTCATAAAGATAAAAGGGCTGGCCACGCTATATGCCAACCCCATATCTGACTAAACTGTATACCTATAAATAAAAAGACTAATTTTTGCCGACATTCAATTTTACTGTATCTGCACTGATACCAGTAAAAATTCCCAGGCCATTGATAATACTTGATGGTGGCGTGCTCAGGTTCTGTGTAGTTGTACCACTTGACTGATAAAGTGCCGAATAATCAGGGTTAATGCGGTACAATATCACATCATAATTCCCGAAATATTCAAGGCTTTGGGGCTGAATATTGTTATGTGTCCCTAAAAGTGGCTCATTAGTAAATCTGAACCTGAAAGTAGGGAATTCAGAGCCAGTTGGTGGAATAATAATTTGCTGAGGCTCAGCCTCTGTATTTTCTACCGCAATAAAATGATATACATTTTCAGGGTTACTCCACGACAATTCTACTGGTGTATTATCATTCCCGCCTAAACCACCCGGCCCGCCTAGGAATCCTCCACTTGATAAATTTACCTGAGTACGATAAATTTGATGAGTACTGATGGTAAAACCTAGAGGTTTTTCAGGAATCTCAGTTTCTCCACTTACTACCCTGTCTTGGTATTCAAACTCCATTTTGTATTTTGTAGGTGCTTTCTCTATTAGTTCGTTGCTGTCAGAGATATATACTCCACTGCCTACTGATTTCAGGATAAATACTTTGCCAGAACTGCTTATAATTTTAATGCTAAGGCCATCAATGGGTTCTGATACGCCTTCTGATGTTTCGGCATAAGGTATTTCTGTATACACTTTCATACTGACGGGTTGGCCTGGTGCCAGATAGGCCTCTATAATGGGCTTTTCTCTGGGGTTTACCACATCATTGACATCTGTACAACTGATAATGCAGGTGAAGGTGAATAGAGTTTGCAGGATACTATATATCTTTTTCATTGTCTTTCTAATATTATTTTAGTTTCCATGATAGTGTAACATTCGGCGTAAAACCAAGGTAGTTGACGTTAGTCGTCTGTAAGACTGTCAAATCATCATCTGTAATTACCTGGAATCTTTTATACCAGACATTGGTACGATTATATAGGTTGAAAACCGAGAAACCTACATTGAATTTTGGGCTGAAATTATAAGTAGCCGAGATATCCAAACGATGATAAGCTGGAAAACGATTGGCATTTTTATCAGATGGATTGGTAAAGTTTCTGACGGTTCCGTCTAATAGTGTCACCTGATAAGCGCCCAGAATAGAAGTGTAAGGTCGACCGCTGGAATAAATCCAGGTAGCGGCAAAATCCCATTTCTTGTATTTATATGAGCCAATGATTTTAAACTGATGCCTTACGTCCTGATCTGAATAATAAGGTTTGTCAGAAAACGCTGCAATACTGCGTTTGGCTTCTGCCAAAGTATAGCCTATCCAACCATTAAAATCACCGAATTTCTTTTGTATCAAGATATCTACCCCATTGATAGTTTCATCTCCATTAAAGAATGTTTCGCTGGCTGTTAACATCCGGTTGAGTTGAGGTACAAAGCGCAAGGTATATTCGGTGATATCAGTACTCTTTTTCTGATAAAATTCTACATCTATCAGATAGTCAGATGTTTCGTAGCTTCCTCCTAGAATCAAATGTTTTGATTTGGTTACTGGAAGTGTGGTTGAATTAGATAAAACCCAGAAATTGCGATTCCCTTGAGAGATGTCTTCGCGGTTAATCTGTTTTACAAACTGGTAATAAATACCTGCAGCTCCCTTGAGTTTGAGTTTAGGAGTAACATTAAAATTGGCTGAGATTCTAGGCTCAAAATAGCTTTTTTGGGTTACGTCAAAGTAGTTCATCCTGATACCCGGATTGATATGCAGTCTGGTATCAAATAACCTGATCTGGTCCTGGATATAGGCAGTGTACAGGCTTCCGGTATCGTCTCTGTCTAATACCTTGATTGTATCATTCTGGCTATAAGTATATTTGATATTGTTTCTGGTCGCCTGCAAGCCAAAGTCAAACTGATTGTCAGGAATAGGTTTCCATTCAAAATCTACTTTAGCTGTAACATCAGATAAATTATTATCTTCTATCTGGCCTATTCTCACATCTCTGTCTACGCTATCCCTTGTAATAGTCATCTGACGGCTGTTATCTCTATTACTGTAGTAGTTTGAATAGCTTATGAGAGCATTGCTATAGAATTTCTCATTCCATTGTCTCGACCATTTCAGACTTCCTCCCAGGTTCCCCCAGTTAGAAATATCATTAGTGGCCGTATTAAAACCTCTACCTCCGAAACCACCACCACCCCCTCCACCTGGAGGGCCAAAACCTGTCAAACTCGAACTACTCGAATTATCCATATTATCCGTGCCGTTATAAAGGCTCAGGGAGAATATATCTCTTTTGGTTGGCCGGAAGGTCAGTTTTGAGTTTAAATCATAGAAATATGAACTGGCCACCTGCTCTTGTCCGAACGAGCTGAACGGATTGCGGCCTGATCCACCAGGCAGGTTGCCCGTCTGTGTATTCTGAGTGGTATTTTCGGTAGTAAATCTTTCAAATAATTTTTTGTAGAGAGGTCCTTTCCATGAGCGACGTGCAGCTACCAGAAAGGTCCATTTATCCTTAATAGGTGTTTCAATATACCCGTTGATGCTCAATAAACTTACATCGGCTCCGGCATTAAATTCCTTTTTATTTCCTTCTTTACCGGTTATCTCTGCTACTGCTGAAATCCTTCCGCCGAATTTAGCATCAAAACCACCTTTGTAAAGCTGGATATCTTTGATGGCATTGTAATTAAAAGCAGAAAAGAAGCCAAAAAGGTGGTCTACATGATAAACTGTGAAACCATCATAAAGAACCAGCGTCTGGTCAGGAGTACCTCCGCGCACATATAAACCAGAAGATGATTCGTTAGAAGCACTTACCCCGGGCATTAACTGAAAAGCTCTGAAAGGGTCTCTTTCTCCCACATTGGGTAGCCTGGAGATATTACGAGGAGTCATTTTAATCATACCCACTACCTCATTGGCTTTTAATACTTCGGTTTTCTTTTCAGTTACCGTTACTTCTTCTAATACCCCAGTGGCCGGGTCTATTTCAATTTTTAAATCCTCCAGATTTACTTTGGGATTCAAGTGAAACAGACGGGTAAGAAAACCTACATAACTCACTTCAAGCGTAACGGTATCTGATGGTACTTTTAGTAGCGTAAAATACCCGTCAACATTGGTCTGACTACCCGTTTTGGTGTTTTTGATTGTTACAGTAGCAAAAGGAAGATTCTCTCCATTAGTTGCATCTATTACCCTACCTGTCAGTGTGAAATCGCTTTTAGTTGGTTTACCTTCAAATTTCACATCTGCTATTGTTTCTATCTTTTTATTTTTCCCTACTACATGTATTATATCGCTTTCATCGACATAAAACTTTAAGGGTATTTTCTTAAAAATGGCTTTGAGTCCATCCTGAAAAGTTTCATTGGCAAACCAATAGGTAATATTATAAGGTTTTAGCTCTGCTTTATCATAAACTAATTTGATAGGATACTTCTTTTCCATATCGGCCAATACATTGGCCAATGGAATATTATTGAAGAATTCGTCTTTTATCAGCGGGTTGTTCACCGTAGGTTTTTTAGAGTTTTGGGCGTAAGACCCGCCAGTCAGGCAAATCCACAAAAAAATCAATGAAAAGTAGGATAGTCTTTTTCTCATAGGGGCATTTAAATTAGTTCATCGTCAAGGACGTAGACTTACTAATTTCAGATGCCTGTCTTTTGTGAAGTGTAGAGAGTTGAAAGATTTGTGTAGATTTAGAAACTCATTTGTCTAGTCTTGTTTGTATTTTAATTGAAAATCTTCCAGAAATCTTCTGCCAATCGGAATTTCCTGTTTGTCTACCAACAATTTAGTCTTTTGAAAAGAAATGATTTTATCTAACGAAACAATGTAAGATTGATGTACCCTGCAAAACTGGCTGTGAACCAGTTTACTCTCAATTGTCTTCAGATTCATGCGGGTTAAGATGGGTTTGGGCGTGTCTCTAATGAATATTTTCACATAATCCTTCAATCCTTCAATATATAGTATATTGTCATAAAAAAGCTTTATCTGTTTGTATTCCGAGTGAATAAAGAAGAATAAACGTTCTTCGACTACTAATGGTATCTCATCTTTTGCCCGCAATAAATGCAATTCAAAAGCCCTGTTAACTGCTTTTAGAAAACGCTCGAAAGGAACAGGTTTAAGTAAATAATCGACGATGCTTAAATCATATCCTTCAATGGCATATTGATCATAAGCCGTGGTAAAAACCACCATCAGAGGATATGTAAGGCGTCTTAAGAACTGTGTTCCTGTGAGAGTTTGCATTTGAATATCTAGAAACATCAGATCAACTGTATTTTCTTTCAGAAACTGTTCAGCCTCTAAGGCATTGGAGAACACCTTTATTAGTTCAAGAAAGGGTATTTTCAGAATATCATCTGCTATTATCTGCAAAGCAAAGGGTTCATCGTCAATGGCTATACACCTGATTTTCTCTTTAGTTGTTTGTTTCAGCATCAGCGAGCATTATGGTTAAATCTATACTAAAATATCTTCCAATGTTCACGATGTTCAACTCATGTCTACCGGGATAATGCAGCATTAAACGCTTTTCAACATTCTGTATACCGATACCTGAATCTTCACCGTTTGGAAGGAAGTTATTAGCAAAGACGGGATTTTTGACAAAGAGGTTGAGTTTGTCTCCGTCAATCTTTAACCTTATTTCTATCTGGCTTTCATTCTGGCTATGTAAACCGTATTTAAAGGCGTTTTCAACAAAGGGAATAAATAGTAATGGCTCAATATTCCATCGTTTAATGTCTCCTGCATAAGTAAATATTACCTCATTTTTTTCGGTTAATCTCATTTTCTGCAGCTCGATATAGTTCTGCAGGTAGTTAAGTTCCTGCTCAAGAGATACTTTATCGTGCTTAGCCTGATAAATCATATATCGCAATAATTGCGATAATTTTACGACTGAATCTTCAGTCTTATCTGATTTCTGCCGGGCCAGCCAGCGGATATTATTAAGGGTATTGAACAAAAAATGGGGACTGATTTGTAGTTTTAACACCGCTAATTCAGCAGCAGTTTTCTCTAAAGCTATCTGTTGCTTTTCTTCTTTATGAATGGCGTGTTCTTTTATCAGAGCTAATAGTGAACTGGCTAATATGACCAAAGAAAATGACAAGGTTGTTCTGAAAAGAAAAGGCAAAGGGATGAATAAGAATAATAGAGACTCTCTGCGCCTGAATCCAGGTATATCTGGTCGGGGAAATTTCTCAAAATAAGGTTTTACGAAAGTGTCGAAGGTAAACTTATTCAATAATAGCATCAAAATGAATATGGCAATGAGATAAATAACAAAAGCTGCAATATTCTTTTTGATAAATAAATTAGGCGTAAGAAAACTTAGATTGAAATAAAAAATAACAATCAGCACTACATCATTGATAAGCTGAGAAATGACAAATGACGAGAAATTGGCCTGGCGAAAGGCGTTGAAATTTCCATTAGGGGTTGTCAGAAAGGGCATGATAATAAAAACTATCCAACCAATAATATGTAGCCAAATGGAGTAGCGTTTCAGGAATTTCATCAATACGGGATTAGGGTCATATACATCAAACCGTAAACTAATGCCGATTGATACAAGCAAAAGCATAAAAGTACCAATCTGTATATGATTGAGTTAATTGTGTAGATAAGTGTAAGTAATAAAAGATTTCAGGTTTTTGTTGGGTATATTGGCACAATTCCGTAAATTTTCTACACTTTGTTACCAATTCGAGAGACTTCTCGTCTATGTGAGTAGAGAACTATTGAAACACCAATATAAAAGAATTATTTGCTTCTGCTATCCAATGCGGATAAGAGTAAATCTTATTATTGCTGTAAAATTTGTACTCATTATACCTAACCAGACAAAATCACAATATGAAAAAACACTTTTTTCTCTTAATTACTCTATTACCTCTGGCTGGATTAGCCCAGGAAAGGAATATTAATCTCTGGACTGGCATTAGTGTGACTAAAAGTATTACCAAGAAAATATCATTAGAGGCAGATGCCCAATGGCGGGTGACTAATAATCTGACAACAACGGGTTCGTATATAGGAGAATTAGGAGCAGGGTATAAATTTAATAAGCATTGGGAAGTTAGTGCATTTTACCGTTTTATCAGTCGCAGAAAGTATGATAAGGGAGACGAAATGTATGTATTTAAACCATATCATCGTTTTTATGCCAATCTTACTTATGATCATAAAATTGCCCTTCTAAAACTCACCTACCGCTTGCGCTATCAGAACCAGTTTAAAGATGATAATGGCACACTAGAAAATGATAAGAGTTATTTAAGGAATAGGTTAGAACTCGCCTACCCTAACAAAAGCAAATTTACACCTGCCCTATCGGCTGATTTGTTTTATCGAATGGGCGAGAAATTTGATGAAGTGCGCTATAAAGTAGATGTGGATTATAAAATCAATAAAAAGAATACAATTACTTTGGGAGGCTTCATCTCGCATGAATTTGATGATACGGCATTAGATGATTTTACGCTTCAACTTACTTATAAATTAAAATTATAATACATACATCAATCTTAAGTTTATCCAAAGCTACGGAGCATTTCTATGGCTTTATTATTATATAATTAATCTCAGATTTTTATTGAGTTAATCAAGAATTATTAATGTGATACAATAAAGGGTAATGAAAATTCGCTATTAAAAAAAGTGATTATTAATAAAGTGGGTGGTTTGGTACAGAGGTATTGGAAAATTGATTAAGCGGCGTTAGGATAAGATTATCACATAAATAGTGCAATTATTTCTTAGTATATATATAATAGTTTAAGGAATCTTCTCCTGAATGTTAATTTTAATCTTTTTTTATCGAAAAGTTTGCGAGTGTCGTTCTAAAAATCTACTTTCGCAATCAGTTGATTATCAATCAATTATCTGTCCCTAAAACTAACCCCTAATAAAGTATAAATAAAATGGAATTCCGTACTGAAATTGAAGTGAGCCCTTCTCGCTTCCATATCGGCACAGACTCCAAGATAATGACCGTTGGTTCTTGTTTCTCCGAGGTCATTGGAAGTCAATTAGCCGATAATAAGATACAATGCTTATGTAATCCCTACGGGACTGTTTTTAATCCTTCTTCTATTTTTAAGTTGGTCAGTAATAGTCTGCAAAGTCAACCGATCTATAAACACCTGATGGTTGAAAGCTCAGGCATCTGGCAGCATTATGATTACCATTCAAAATTCTATGCTAATTCTAGAGAAGAATTAGAAGATTTGCTAAACCAGACCAACAAAAAAGCGCAACAATTTTTAAGAAAAGCTAATTTCCTGATTGTTACACTGGGCACATCTATCGTTCATCAGTTGAAAGAAAATGGTTTGCCAGTAGCCAATTGTCATAAAGCTCCTGCATCTAATTTCAAGAAAGAGATGCTAAGTATAAAAGATATTACCATGCGTTTCCGCTCAATGTATGAGCTGCTGAAAATGCATAATAATAAAATCAAGATTTTGCTGACTGTAAGCCCTGTAAGACATACCCGTGAAACCTTGCAGTTGAATTCGGTTAGTAAAAGCATTCTTCGTACTGCTTGCTACCATATTGAGCAGGACTTTAATGATGTACATTATTTCCCGAGCTATGAAATCATGATGGATGATCTGCGGGATTACCGCTTCTATAAAGCAGACATGATTCATCCGAATGAGCAAGCGGAAAAGTATATTTTCGAGAAATTCTCTGAAACATATTTCACTGCAGACCTGAATAGTTTCATGAAAGAATGGCATAAGGTAAAAATGTCATTAGACCATCGCCCTATTCAGACTGATACACCTGCTCATCAAAAATTCCTTGCTGATTTATTGGCTAAATTAGATGGTTATAGCGATAAATTTGACGTATCGAGCGAGAAGGAGAAAGTACTTTCGCAGTTAGTAGCTGCGTAATTTCCATAAAATTTTAGCATAACTGACATAAGCTTGCTTACCTTTGTAAGCAATTGTGTCAGTTTTTGTATTAACCTATCTTCAGTCTTCGCCATGCAAGAGAAATCTTCCGGAAAAATTACTTTTTTGGACGCCCAATGGCGTAAATTGCTCATGGCTAATTATGAGGTTTCACCAGAAACCTTACAAAAGTATCTACCCTACAGAACAGAACTAGACCTGTGGAATAATCGCTGCTATGTGAGTCTGGTTGGGTTTCTGTTTGTAGAGACAAAGGTACTGGGTATTAAATTTCCTTTTCATACCAATTTCGAAGAAGTAAATCTTCGTTTTTATGTGCGTTATAATGATAATGGCACCTGGAAACGAGGGGTGGTATTCATTAAGGAAATTGTGCCTAAATTTATGATTACATTGGTAGCGAATACTGTTTATAACGAGAATTATGCTACACATGCCTGTAAGCATGAAATCACTGAAAGCAATTCGGAATTATTTGTGAAATATTCATTGAAATCAAAAAGCGGTTGGAATCATCTGCAAGCTACTGCCAATAATCAATCTCATGCCATACTGCCTGATAGTGAAGAAGAGTTTATTACAGAACATTATTGGGGTTATGCCAGATATTCTGAAAAAAAAACCAATGAATATGAAGTGACCCATCCTCGCTGGAATGTTTATCCGGTTAAGGATTATCAAATACAATGCAATTTCAGTGAACTTTATGGCCCTGATTTCGCTTTTCTAAAAGACACTAAACCTACTTCTGTTCTATTAGCTGAGGGCTCTGAAATCTCAGTATTAAAAGGGAAAACAATAAAATAATGCTTTCCTTGCTGAATCGGAGAAGTACGACAAAAGTATTTACGAACTAATTTGCACTCCATGGGAGAATTTACTATCACCAAAGAAAAGATACTTCAAGCACTAAGTACGGTTGAAGAGCCGGATTTAAAAAAAGACCTGGTTACGTTGAATATGATTCGCGACATTGTTGTCGGAGTCAATCAGGTTACTTTTACAGTTGTCCTGACTACCCCTGCCTGCCCATTAAAAGAACTTATCAGAAAAAGCTGTGTAGAGGCCATTCATAATCTGCTTAGCAAAGATATACAGGTAACTATCAATATGACGGCAGATGTTACTTCAATCAGAAGTAATGCGCCAATGCTGGAAGGTGTAAAAAATATCATTGCCATTTCATCGGGTAAAGGTGGTGTTGGTAAATCGACGGTTACTGTCAATTTAGCCATGGCATTGAAGAAATCAGGCGCTAGAGTGGGTATTATTGATGCTGATATTTCAGGACCATCTATCCCCTTGATGTTTGGAGCTGAAACCATGCAGCCTTTGATTTCTCAGAAAAATGGCAAAAACATGATTTCTCCTATTATGCAATATGGCATAAAGATGATATCCATTGGTTTCTTAACTCCACCGGATAGTGCCGTAGTATGGCGTGGGCCAATGGCCAGCCAGGCATTACGTCAGTTTTTTGGGGATGTTGATTGGGGTGAATTAGATTATATTCTGATAGATTTACCTCCGGGAACAAGTGATATTCACTTGACATTAGTTCAGACAGTTCCGCTTACTGGTGCTGTGGTAGTAACAACTCCGCAGAAAGTGGCATTAGCTGATGTAAACAAGGGGATTTCGATGTTTCGTCAACCGCAAATCAATGTACCAATTCTGGGTATAGTAGAAAACATGGCCTACTTCACTCCTGCCGAATTACCTGATAATAAGTACTTCTTATTTGGGAAAGATGGTGGGAAAGAAATGGCAGATAAATATAATGTACCTTTATTAGGTCAAATCCCTATTGTACAGAGCATACGGGAAGGTGGTGATGAAGGGCGTCCGGTTATGATGGATGAAGAACCTATTACCAGCGAGGCATTTAAAGCTACAGCAGAAGCGTTAGCACAGCAAGTTGCTATAAGAAATGCCTCAGGTCAAAAGACAGCTCGGGTAGAGATCAGATAAAAAATGAAAGCCTTCAAGTTTACGCTTGAAGGCTTTTTAATTACTCTTCGTCTTTCTCAACCGATTGATTGTTTTCGTCAACAATTACAAAAACGGTTTCTCCGGTCTTTTTCATGAGATATTTCTCACGGGCAAATTTCTCCATCGCATCAGCATTACCCATTACCTCTTTTTCTTCTTCTTTCACTTTTTTAAGGGCATCAACATAGTATTGTTTCTCATCTTCAATTTCCCGGTATTTTTGCCATAGTTGGAACTGAGAAATGAGATTACTGCCATCAAAGAAAGCTATCCAGATTAATAGAACAAAGGTAGTAAGCACATAAAAGCGATACTTGTGCAAAAAAGCAGGAACGTAAATTTTCATAGACTTATAAAGCTTGGCGTCTTTGAATAAACGTAAAAGTTTAGTCCAAAGATTTGAATTAGGAATTGTTAAAGCACGATTTTGATTCAAATGTATAAATTCAAAGCAAAAAAACAAAAAGCACCGAAACAATTTTCTTGTCTGGTGCTTTTTGCCTGTAATATTTCAGGTATTAGAACTTCAAACCAGGGAAGTAGGCCATTTCACCTAATTCTTCTTCTATACGAAGTAATTGGTTGTATTTAGCCATACGGTCTGAACGAGAAGCCGAACCAGTTTTGATTTGGCCTGTGTTTAAAGCTACTGCCAGGTCAGCAATAGTAGAGTCCTCAGTTTCGCCTGAACGGTGAGACATGATGCTCTTATATTTGTTTCTATGTGCAAGGTTAACCGCGTTGATTGTCTCAGTTAATGAACCAATTTGGTTTACTTTAACCAGTATAGCGTTAGCAATACCTTTGTCAATTCCTTCTTGTAAACGGTTTACGTTGGTTACGAAAAGGTCATCACCTACTAACTGACATTTGCTACCAATTAATCTGGTTTGTTCTGCCCAGCCACCCCAATCGTCTTCTGCCATACCGTCTTCAATTGAGATAATCGGATATTTATTTACCCAGGTTTCCCAATAGGCAGCCATTTCATGAGACGTCAATTGTTTGCCGTCAGATTTTTTGAAAGTATACAATCCTGTTTCTGCATTGTAGAATTCAGAAGCAGCAGCATCCATAGCGATGAATACATCTTCACCTGGTTTGAAGCCTGCTTTCTCAATTGATTGCAATACGATTTCGATAGCCTCTTCGTTCGATTTGATGTTTGGTGCAAAACCACCTTCGTCACCTACGTTAGTTGAATAACCTTTCGATTTCAATACCTTTTTCAAATTATGGAAAATCTCAGTACCCATTTGAAGCGCTTGCGAGAATGACTCAGCTTTAGCAGGCATTACCATGAACTCCTGGAAATCGATTGAGTTATCAGCATGTGAACCACCGTTCAGGATGTTCATCATGGGTACAGGCAAAGTATTTGCATTTACGCCACCCAAGTAGCGGAATAAAGACAAACCCGCTTCGAAAGCAGCGGCTTTAGCTACTGCTAATGAAACACCTAGAATAGCATTTGCTCCTAAGTTACCTTTGTTTGAGGTACCATCAAGGTCTATCATGATTTTGTCAATCAATCCTTGTTCGAAAACATTTGCTCCTAAGATTTCAGGCGCTATTGTATTATTTACGTTAGCAACGGCTTTCAATACACCTTTACCTACGTAGGTTTTAGGATCATCATCTCTTAATTCAACTGCTTCATGTACACCTGTTGAGGCACCTGAAGGTACAGCGGCACGTCCCAAATAACCGTTGTCGGTTAGAATATCTACCTCTACAGTAGGATTTCCTCTTGAATCAAGAATTTGTCTGGCGTGTACTCTAACAATTTGGCTCATAATTCAAAAATTAAAATTTAGAGTTATTGGTAATAAAATATAAAAAATCAAATAATAGCAATGGTTTCTTAAGAATTTGGCACAAAAGTAAAGAGAATTTTAAACAATATTCATTGTTTGTTCTTTTATCTTTTCCAATTCATCTTTCATCTGAACCACCAATCGCTGAATAACCGAGTCGTTGGCTTTAGAACCAATGGTATTTACCTCACGGCCAATTTCCTGTGCGATAAAGTTCAGACGCTTGCCATTAGAGGCTGTTTTCAGTTCTTTAACAAAGTATTCTAAATGGTTTTTTAAACGTACTTTTTCTTCTGAAATATCAAATTTTTCTACATAATAGATTAATTCCTGCTCGAAACGGTTTTGGTCAAAACTCTCGTTTTGTATCCATTCAGAGATTGCCTTTTCAATACGCTCACGTACCATCGGAATACGTTTAGGCGCTTGCTCTTCAACCTGCGCTAAAAGACTTCCAATGCTTTCGATATACTCTCTGAATTTCGCTTCGGTGTTTTTACCCTCCTGCAAACGGAACTCCTTGCATTTTGAGATAGCCAGAGTGACCGCTCCTTTTATCAGATCCCATTCTTCCTTCGCATCTGCCTCACTTAAACTATCAGTATTAAAGGCATTAGGCATCATGGTTGCCATTCTTAATAATTCGGTAGGGCTAGGCTCAAAGCCTAATTCAAGGGCAGTTTGCTTCAAATCTTTAAAATATGCTTTCACCAACGCACGATTAACAGCCGTTGAGGCAGCACTCTCGTCTTTAGGAGTGATAGACATCATAAATTCTACTTTACCTCTTTCTAACTCCTGAGTAAGTATATTTCTTATTTCAACTTCACGTTCTGAATAACCTTTGGGGATACGGCAGTAAATATCAAAAAATTTTGAGTTAAGCGATTTTATTTCGACGGTAACAGAGATTTTGGTATTCTCGAGGGTTGCCGAGCCAAAACCGGTCATTGAGTGTAGCATACAAAAAGTTTTACATCTATATATAGCTGCAAAGAACGTTAAAAAAAGGCAGTAATTGATGGTTTAAAACTAAAATTCTTATTAAAAATACCTAAGTATTAATATTAGATAGCTTCAAAAGTCTTTTTTGATATTTTGTAAGGCCTGCTCTATCCAATCAGATTCGTTATTTAGTTCGATATCAGGTATTATTCCTTTGTTCTCATATTTTAATAAGAATTTATTTGAGTCTTTCATATCGGTCATGTATACTTCGAACTTATTGCTTGGGAGTTTTTCCCAGATTCCATAATTTGAGCCATAACTAATCATGCCTTTGGTTGTCTGACCTAAAATTTTCACATTTTTCAGTTTTTTTAACCGTAAGGCAAATATTTCACCTTGGCTTATAGTGGCATTATTTACCAATACATAGATTTTATGATTACCTGCATAGCTTCTGATAAGTTTCATAAACTTCCTTGCGACTTTATCTGCTCCACCCTCATTGTTTCGCAAATCTACTATCATCGATGGAGCACTTAATCTGGTTCGGATGCTATCATAAAAGCATTTGATTGTTTTACTATGAAAGAATTTGCAGAGAAGTTCTTAATAAGCAGATATTGGGTATTTTTGGTGAGGTTTTTTAATTGAAACATGGGCGCTTCTTTAGGGAGATTCGTATAATCGATTACTGGTAGATTCTTTCTATAGATGGTTTCGGTATAAGAAAGATAGAAGTATGAGTTGATGAAGCTTTGATTTTCAAGTCTCTCATTATTATACAGAATAAAATTTTTGGTAAGCGGATGAGCATAAACGGCCTTAAAATAGTGTGGCTCATACTCATATAAATGCAAAGCTATCTGTCCTTTCTCCCAAAGATTCATTTCTTCGTGTTTATCTACAATTACTCCTATATATTCATTCGGAGTAATCCTAACAATGCCTATCTGATAATATTTATCATAATAATAAATGCCTTCTACTGAATCGGCCGATTTCTCTTTCAGCACTGTCTTCAAAGAATCAATATTGATAGAATATGAAGGAAAATCTTTAAATTCCTGGCTTGCTACATATTTCTCTATGGAGACTCTATCTTTAAAGTTAGCAAAGTCTCGCATTTGGGCTGAACTTAGGTGTCCATCATGAATTGGCATCACCAACTTAGCAAGGTTAATAAAATAATGATATGAAGTTAAGCTTGTAGTATCTTTCATTAAGCTTTCATAAAGTGTCGTATATTTTTCAAGACTCACTCCAGTTATCTGGTCTTTGTAAGATGGGGTTTTCTTAAGCAATGTATGAAGAGCCGATAAATCATGCTGATACTGTTCTTTGGTTTGGCTATACAATGGAGTTAAAGACCAAAGGGGAAAATAAAGAAAAGTGAGGAAGAGCCGCATATCTTTAAGAGGTTTAATTTGGTGAGTTGATGGTCTCTAAACTATGAGAGCTAAATTCTTATAAACTTTGAATTTAGCTCTATACAAATTAATTATTTAAGCGGCGCATCAAGTATGTTCACAACTTTCACACCTCTCTCTTTAAATATCCTGCTCATAATAGCTGCATGGTTTGCCCCTACTACAATCATTACTTTTTTGAAACCATTGGCTTTTGCACGTTCGATAGTATTATTGCACATGTCGTTGTTTCTGTGCCACCACCAGTGAAGCATCCATCCATATAAATCAGCGGGAAAAATAGAGAGTTCCTGATATTCGCTGGAATAGAAATTGATTCTGAAAAGCCATTCTGTCATTTCAGGGCCGTTCATGCCTTCGGTATGGTGAGTCATACCATAGGTTTGTATAGCATCCTTTTTTAAATAATCCATTCGCTCTTTTACAATCTTAGAAATTTCTCTGGCTCTTTTTCCTTCAGCTGACAAGGAGTCTTTTTTCAGTTGATTCAATCGGGCATAGAAGACTGAATCGGCTTTGCCCCAGGCGTCACTCCATTCATTATCCCAACGTTGTGAATCCATCGGATAGATTTTCCTCATGCCCAGCTCAACCATCATCGGGTGCGCCACATAATCATACTCATCATCTATATAAGGATTAATAGCTTCATGCAGAGAATCGACCGAGTCGGCAAAGAATTTCTTACGGGCATAATTAAATACCCCTGTATCTTTAGGGTTTTTCTGTAAATGCCTGGCAACATTCCACATCTGGTAATAACCATTGCCTGCATCTTGGCTCAAATAATAGGCAACTGCCAAATCAATCCTGTTTTTCATATCACTTGGATTTTTGTCTGCAGCTTTTTCATAACGGGCAATTATGGCAGGTAAATCCTTGTCGGCGATATTATTCTTTTGTTTCAGGCGGTCTAAGCGCTTTATTACACCTGCTTTATTCCAATAGGTTTTAATAACTTTTTCATCTTCAGGTGATAGCCACTCTCCAAAAACAGCATTAGGTTTGAAAGCCCTGATTTTGGCATGCACGGCACTCATATCCTGTTTTGGCTCAGGATTATATTGATGTGAAGCGCCAATCATTAATACTTCTAAATCTTGTGTAGGTCTTTGAGCGAAAAGCGCTAAGCCTGTTAGGTTAATGAATAGAATAAATAATAGCTCTTTCATATATACTTTTGATTTTGATTATGATGCTCAAAATTAGAATCAGTTATAATAAACCATTGTATCAAATCGTCGCAGATGCTTTTTTTACCGTCTAACCCTTTAATAATTCGACCAATGGCCTTCCACGGCTTTGTCGTTTCAGAAAATCGTTCGACGGTATTTTTTTGGCGTTTGTCGGTATCTGTTTGAGAAGTTGAACAGAAGAGGTACTTTCATCTGCAATTTCAACAAGTATATTTATGAATAAGCGTCAGCGCATTATCCTGCACATAGTCTTCTGGTTGTTATTCTATTTCAAGGGAGACATATTGAACCTGATAGGAAATAGGAACTACCAATTCGAGTGGACCCGGTATCAAAGTCCATTTGTGTGGTCAACTATCATTTTTACTGTAATTATTTCTTATTTAATATTATACATTCTCAATCGCTACTTTTCTACCAAGCAATACCTGAAACTAGCCTTGGGTTTTGTGGCAGTTTGTGCTATTTATATTTCTTTCCGCTACCTGATTGAAGAAGTAATTATCTGGCGGATAATTGGCTATCATAATTATTCAGATGAATCCAGGCGCGTTCTCTACTATATCACCGACAATATTTATAATGTAATCACCTTTTCGTTTAATGCTTTCTTTTTGAAAATGATTGAGGATTTCTTTGCCAACGAAAAAGAAAAAACAGCTCTTGTTACTGAAAAACTAAATGCTGAAAATGCTTTTCTGAAAAATCAGTTGAACCCCCATTTTTTGTTCAATACGCTTAATAATATTTATTCATTGGCGCTCAATCAATCGCCTAAGACACCAGAGGCAGTTATGAAATTATCTGAACTGATGCGTTATATGTTGTATGAATCTAATCAGGAGAAAGTGAGTCTGGAGACAGAGTTAACTTATCTGAATAATTTTATAGAATTACAGAAGATAAGATATTCAGGACAAACTTATGTTGATTTTCAGGTTATAGGTGATGTATCTTCGCAGCGGATAGCTCCTCTGATGCTGATTCCTTTTGTTGAGAATGCCTTTAAGCATGGCATCGTGCAAGATGTGAATCACCCGCTTTCGATTCAATTATTGGCCAATCAGAATAATCTGAGTTTCACAGTAAAGAATCAATTGGCAAATCAGAATAAAGATAAATATGGTGGAGTTGGTTTAGAAAATATTAAAAAAAGGTTGAATCTGATTTATCCGAAAAGCTATCATCTGGAAATACAAAACGATGCAGAGAGCTACTCATCTGAACTAAATCTGATATTATAATATGGAAAAAATACGCTGCCTGGCAGTAGATGATGAGCCTTTGGCATTAGACATTCTGGCAAAATATATTAATCAACTCCCTTCACTAACTTTAGTAGGTACATGCACGGATGCTTTGGAAGCGCTCAGCCTGATACAACAAGGAAAAGTTGATCTGGTTTTTGTAGATATTCAGATGCCGAGCCTGACAGGTATTCAGTTTTTGAGAGTTGTGAATGGCAAATGCAGAGCTATTCTGACAACGGCTTATTCTGAATATGCGATGGAGGGATATGAATTAGATGTGATTGATTATTTACTAAAGCCCATTTCGTTTGAGAGGTTCTTGAAATCAGTGCAAAAAGCAAGTAGCAGGTTTCAAAATAATCCCGTTGTTAACAATTCTGTACCTGAGACTTCTAAAACTATTGAAAGTAAAACTTCTACTGCTGAGCCGCAATTAGATTTTATATTTGTTAAAACCGAATATAAAATCATAAAACTGAGCCTTTCTTCTATCCTTTATATAGAAGGGCTTAAAGATTATGTTTCTATCTACACAAATGAGGAAAGGATTCTGACTTTGCAGACTATGAAGAAAACGGAAGAATTATTACCTTCTAATCGTTTTGTCAGAGTGCATAAATCCTATATTGTTTCCCTGGAGAAAATTAATTCCATTGAGCGACAACGCATTTTTATTAGTCGAGCAACCATACCTATTGGCGAGAGTTATTACAAAGACTTTATCCGATTAATTGGTAGCCAGTAACACTATTCGTTTCTGGCTAATACTTCTTCTATTTGTGATATTAGCGTTTTACCATCTTCATCACTTGGGTCAACCACTTTTGAGACTGCAAAATTGCCACTTTTGTCTATCAGAAAGTACGAGGGTACGCCTAAAAGTGCATAATTCTTTACCACTGGGCTATTATCATCTGTGCGGACATTGATGCCCTTTAAATCATACATCTTTACGGCTTCCCTCCATTCTGTTTCATTATCAATCGAAATCTGTATGAATACTACATCTTTGTTCTTGAAATGCTCTTTTACCTTCTCGGCAAACTTCATATCATAAATACAAGGCCCGCACCAACTAGCCCAGAAATCAAGATAGACAACTTTGCCTTTATAATCTTTCAGAGCTATTTCTTTCCCTTCTATATCTTTTAAGGTAAATTCTTTAGCGGGAGAACCCTTGGCCAATGTTCTTTGTACATTAATAAGTTGATTGATATAATTTTTATAAGCTTTATTCTGCACAAAGGCTAAATAATCGTAGGCAGATGGTATAATCTTTGAGCTGGCACCATTGGCCTCAATAGCATTTTGTAATTTAAAGCCTAGCATACGTTCAGCTAATTCCTGTGATATCTGCTTTTTAGTGTAGAGTGATTTTATAAAATTATATTCGTCGGCTTCAGTCAATTCCTTTTTCTTGCGCACGGCCTCTTTAGCAATAAATAAATCTATCAGATTCAAATAGGTATTACCATACTCTAATGAAGCTGCTTGTGCTACTGGCGGCACCTCTCCCATTTTTAAATTATTTCTGATGCTATCCTGCGGCCAAGAAGCGTATTTGTCACTTGATAGAGCTTCAACTTTGTAGTTCTGAATAACACCAATAATATCTGCCCTACGGGTGTCCTTAAAATTCTGTGAAAGATTCTGGTAGTTTTCCAGAAAATCAATTTGCTTCGCTTGTTCTTCGTCCAGTTTCTCAAAATAGGCTTTCAAAGGTAATTTTCTCCATTTTTCAACCTGCAGTTCCCAGTCGTTGGCTATTTCAAATTTGCTTTGATGCTCGGTATAGTATTGGCCTTTCTCCGCACCTTGCCCACTAATCTGCAAGGTTTTCCAGAAGTTTTTAGGATTAAACTTAAGTGTTATTTCATCATTGGGTTCAACAATCCAGAAATGCAGACTTTGATCTCCATAATAAAAATCTATGTAAGCAAGGTCTTTAATAGTCGTAACAAAACTAAATCTATTATCGCTATTTAAGGTTAATTCATACTCCTCTTCCTGACCTACCCAATCACGGTGTAATATAAGAATGGCTCTTTTTTCAGTGGGGTCTTGTACTTCGGCCGATATTCTGAATGGGCCTTGCGCAAAGGTTGTAGTTGTGATAAAAAATAAAGTAAGTATGCGAATCATAAGCTTATGGATTGAATTCGGATAAATAATAATGCTTCCTAAAAACGAATGCAGCGATTGAAAAATTGACAAGAGCCATCAAAATTACAGGAATCTTAAACATTATCAATAATAAAAACAGAATCCCTGCAAAAAACAGTCGTTGCATAAAAGCATCATTTGAAACATTATTGATATAATGCACGTGATGGTTCAGGAATATCATGGATAAAATAAATAATATCAGCAGCACCATAAATATATAAGATACATTATCCGGAAGGTTTCTGGCTAGAACAATTATCTCGGGTATTAAAAGGATAGAATAAGCTAAAAGATAATTCAAAAGCCGTTGCATATGACTTAACGGGAGATTTTTGGCAATCAACAAAAACCTATTCTCAAAATAGAAATATTGCTGGCAAAATACAGTATGCCCTGCTGATACAAATAAGCCACCTAAGGCCAATAGTCGCTCGTCATAATCATCTGTTGGATATAAATTACAAATACCCATCAATACCAGACAACAGAATAATTTTGTAAGTAATAAAAGTACTGGTTGTTTGGAAAATAAATATCTGACAAAAAAGAGATAGGGAGGGGTAAGAAAACGTGCAAATAATTTTTGCATAGGCCTACTCCTCACCTGCTCTGCATTAGGTCTTTGTATTCTGTACTCATAAATGAAAGCGCCTGCTACTATCAGCACTATATTAATAGTAATAATATACCCTACTTCTAACCATCGCTTTTCTTCAATCCCAAACTTTATCATAGCAAGCGAATACAAAAAAGTCAATTGAATCAGGCTTAATTGTAAAAGACAAAATGCCAGGAATCTTTTGATTGGAGAGAATAATCTGGCATGATATAAAAATTCATTCTGCTTTGATTCAAGTAAACGCAAAGTAAATAAAGTAACTTTTAAACCATGCAATGCCCATGCAAGGAAAACAAAACTCAATAATGAGGGTAATTTAAGTGCGTTTTTTATAAAAGTAATATGCTCAATGGCTCTCAGGAAGCCAAAGGCAAACATCATAACAGCAAAGATAAAGACTGCATTCTGGCGGTAATATTCTTTTATGATGGCAAGGTTGAAAATCCTAAATAAATTTTTCATTGCTGCGTTACTGCCTGATTTTGTACCAGATACATATTTTTAATCGCTAATTTCTCGAAACGGAAGTCCTGATGTGAAGATAATAGAAAGCTTACACCACGGTTTTCGTAATAGTCTTTTACCAATTCATAAACTATCTGCACACTTCGGTCATCTATCGTTATCAGAGGTTCATCAAGCATAATCAATTTTGGAGTACCCAAAAAAGCTGAGAGCAAAGAGATTTTCTTTTGCATACCACTTGAATAAGTGCCGATGGGTGACTTCCAATATTTGTTTACTCCCAGGCTTTCAGCTAATGTATTTAATTGATCAACCGGAGCTTTTTTAGCTTCAGTTATGAATTTTAATAAATCATAGGCGCTTAGATAATCCGGGTACAATGGTTCTGCTTCGCTAAGATTAACTAATAATCTATAAGCTACCACATCCTTCCGACAATCTAAATTATTGAATAATATCTGTCCCTGATAAGGTAATATTCCGGCAATAGACCTGAATAGTGTTGACTTTCCGGAGCCATTAATTCCTTTAAACCAATGAATGCCCTCAGGGATTTGCAGGTCCTGAACTTCTAAAATTTTATGGTTATTATAACTTTTCAGGAAATTCTTAATACTAAGCATAATTTTGACTGCTAAATTTATATGCGAAAGAAATAAAATTTTATGAATTATTCCCGATAAAATATTTATTTACTTAGAAGCCTTAAAAAAGTCGTTTTTAGCTGTTTTTTATCTTTTTGTATTATTTGTAGATACCGTTTAATCATTCTAACCCGAATAAAATTCTGACACAAAAAATACTCTACTTATTTGATAGGATTATTTAAACTTTCTCTTGCAATTTTCCTTAAAACGTTGCACTATTTCAATAATGACGTATACTATTAAAACAACTTTCAAGAATTTACAATTTCTTAATTGACTCGTATTCAAATAGTTACGTAAATTTGCATCAACAAAGGTTTTCAGAGGAGGCAATAAATGGTATAACTTTTTTTAGTTTAATCTTTTAAGTATTTACTCCAATAGAAAACAAAAATTCAAAGAAAATTATGAAAGCACTAGTATTAGCAATCGCAATCATCGCATCAGCAAGCACAAGCTTCGCTCAAACAACTAAAGGCACTTCAAACGGTAAAGTAAGTGCATCGGCAAATGTAACTAACCTGACAGTACAAAACTTAGGTGGTTTACGTTTCAAACTATCATTCGAAAATCCGACAAAACAAAAAGCACAGATATTTTTAGTAGACAACGATCGTTCATCAGTTTACTACAATGAATATGCTTCGGGTGATGCTCAATATGCAAAAGCATTTAACCTTAATAATCTGGCTGACGGTGAGTATACTTTCATAGTTCAAACTTCAACAGAAAAAGTAACTCAAAACTTTGTTATCCGTACAGAAATCAATCGTGGTGCAACTTTAGCACAGAACCGTTAATAGTATTATGAATTGCAGTCAAACAACCAGAAATTTATAGTCCCCACAAAACCTTTGTAACAATGGCACCGCTTCTTTCAGGAGCGGTGTTGTTTTTTATACGTATTTTACAGAATCTAACCCTGTGATTACCAAACAATTACCTCTCCTATTCATACAGTACATTTCTGATTTTTAAAGAATTAGCAAGAAAATAATATTTCAATTTTTATTTGGACTTAGTCTAAATAAACTATTACATTTGCATATTATTTATATTAAGTCTAAATAAAAATCACTTACAGAATGAGATTTCTTTATCTATTCTTATTGATATATTCCATTGCTATTACTGCTCACTCACAAGAACGATTAGGAAAAGTTGAAGGGAAAGTTATTGATAACAACGGGGCTGTTGCAGGTGCTTCGGTACTACTTAAAAATACACGTTTAGGTCAGTTGACACAGTCAAATGGCAGTTTTTCGCTTAACGCTCCTGCAGGAAAACAAACGTTGGTGATACAATTTATTGGTTACCAGGTCTTTGAAAAAGAAATTGAGGTCAAAAGTGACGCAACTCTTACTATCGGTACGATAACCCTAAGTGAAAAATCTAATGACCTACAGGATGTAGTAGTTACCGGGCAATTTGGCCCACAATCGGTCCGAAACTCTGTGTATCAGGTACGTACTATTACCAACGAACAAATCAAATTGCGCGGTGCTACTAATATTCAGACAGTATTGAGTACTGAATTAGGTATGCGATTTTCTAATGATTTGACTTTGGGAACTACAGATGTTCAATTAATGGGAATGTCGGGACAGAATGTAAAAGTATTGTTGGATGGTGTGCCATTAGTTGACAGAGGCTCGACCCGTGAGAGTATAGGACAGATTGATGTAAATATCATCGATAGAATAGAGATCGTAGAAGGTCCAATGTCAGTAACTTATGGTTCTGATGCGCTGGCCGGAGTAATTAATATTATTACTAAAAAAGGTGAAGATAATACCAACTGGACACTTACCGCACGTGTACAAGAAGAAACTGCTGGCGACGAGTATGAAACATTTCAGGGTGAAGGCACACACAATGAGTTTCTAGGCTTGGCCTGGCAGAAGAGAGGTCTACAGTTAACTGGTAATTTCACACGAAATTTCTTTGGTGGATGGCAAGGGCTTTCAACAGGAAGAGCTAAAGAATGGATGCCTAAAGAACAGTATCTTACTACTGCCGGAATTTCTTACCGCACCTCAAAATTTAACGGTTGGTATCGATTCAATGGCACCAACGAAACCTTAAAAAGTTTAGGGAATACCTATACCAATACCCAAACCAATAATCTGGCTGCTACTGACCAGTATTATATTACCAACCGTTTGTTCCATCAGGTGCAGGGAGAATACCAATTCAATCAAAAAAATAGTCTGACTCTGGCAGCTTCTTATACTGATTATAGTCGAAAAACCCAGACTACTGATATTGATTTAGTAAGAAACAGAAGAACCTTGTCATTAATTGATGGCTCGCAGGATAAAGCTATTTTTCAGACCACTTTTGTTCGTGTAACGGGTCAGCATAAGTTTTCTCCGAAAGTTTCCTTGCAACATGGTTTAGATGCTAATATTAATTCGAGTGCGGGAGCTAGAATCCAGGGTACGCCAACTATCAGCGAGTTTGCTTATTTTGCTTCCTCTGAATTGAAGCTGAACTCAAATATTAATATTCGTCCGGGATTACGATTTATCAAAAACTCTGTTTACGATGCCCCACCAGTAATCCCATCTATTAATACCAAATTTACTTTAGCGAAAGGCTTAGATCTAAGAATGGCCTATGCACGTGGGTTCCGTTCGCCAGCCTTGCGCGAATTATACTTTACTTTCTTTGATAGTAATCACTCTATCAGAGGAAATACTAATCTGAAAGCTGAAAACTCTAATAGTTTCAATGCTTTCTTTTCTTACCAGATTATTGAAAAGCCTAAAGTTCGACTGAACTCTACATTGGGTGGTTTCTACAATGTATTTAATAACCTTATTTCGATAGGTGTTGATCCGAACGATACCAAAGTATCTACTTATATCAACGTGGATATGTATAAAACTACGGGTACAACCTGGAACAACACTTTATACTGGGAAAACCTGCAAGCTAGTTTGGGTTACTCATACATTGGCCGTTACAATCGCCTGTCAGAATCTGAAAGTCTACCTGAGTTTATCTGGTCAAGTGAAGTAAATACTAATATTCGTTATACATTCCCTAAGATTGCGGCAAGTATTAGTTTCTTCTACAAGTATACAGGTAAGCAACCAAGTTATCAATCTGTTAATACCGAATCGGGTATACTAACACGTTTAGCGGAAACTTCCAGTTTTCATACTTCTGACCTGACTTTCAACAAAGTTTTCTATAAAAATTTCTCTCTTATGGCAGGTGTAAAAAACCTGTTCAATGTCACGCGTGTAAACAATACCGCTACAGATACAGGAGGAACCCATAGTTCTGGTGGTGGAGCAGTTCCTATGTCTTATGGACGCTCATATTTTCTTGGATTAACCGCACAATTATCAAAGCATTAATAATTTTCTCTAATACAAACCAAAGTTTAAACCCAATGAATAAATTATTCAACAAATTTCTGATTGTATGTGGCATAGTGGCGCTGGGTGCATGTAAAGAAGAGGTAGCATTGCCTGACAATTTAGCCGGATTTACCACTGCAGCACAAGGTATTGATGGTGAAGAAGCCACTGTTAAAATCTCATTGAGCCGCGCTACTGATGTAGCAATTCCGATAAGCATCCAATTGACTCCAAAATTAGTTACTTACGATAAAGAGTTTGTAACTGAGCCTGCAGCCGTTAACAACGTAATTAATGTTACCATTCCGTCAGGACAATCAGAGGTATCTTTCAAAGTAAAGAAAAAAGCCAATGTATTTTTGAATGGTGATGAAACGCTTACATTGAAAATGACTTCAGTGGGTAGCCCTGTATTAACAGGAAACAATACCGAATTAAAATTAAGTTTCGCAGCCATTACTTCAACGGGAAGTACTTTGACTTTGGAAGGCAAAACTGCAGAGTCTAATTATGCCAATACAGTTTACGCTGACTTAAGTGCTAATACCGCCACTCCTATCAATAGAAAAAGCTGGAACTTAGGATTTTATCAAGGCGGACAGTTCAGAGTAATACTAAATCCTGGCTATCAATCTTCTGCTGCTCCAACTGCTAAAACAGATATTACTACAGTAACTTTAGCTGATACTACTTCAGTACCTAATCTGGACTTTGCTCCGGGTGGTGAAGGTACTTTAGCTTTAGCGGATTCATGGGACGGTGACCTTACTAAAACAGTTTTTGCAGAAGTATCGGCCACAGAAACTCAGAATAAAGTGTATTTAGTGAGTTTTGAAGGAAGTAAAGCCAAAAGTAAATGGTATAAAGTAAAAGTAAACCGTAATGGTGAAGGCTACAAAGTACAATTCGCAAAAATTGGCGAAACAACTATCCAGACTATTGATATTCCTAAAAACACGGATGTAAACTTTAGTTTCTTATCGTTAGAAACCGGCAAAACTGTGGCTGTAGAACCACGTAAAGTAAATTGGGATATTGCCTGGGGATATAGTACTTCAAATGCAGGTACAGTTCCTCCAACACCTTATTGGTTCCAGGATTTTGTATTGTTGAACTACGCCGCCGGAGCAGAAGCAGCCGAAGTTCTTGAAAGCGCCGTAACTTATGCCAACTATGCTGAGGCAAATATTGCTACCACTACATTCCTTAAAACCAGAGATGCTATCGGTAGTAAATGGCGTTCAACTGCCCCTGGTGGTACTACAGGTATCAAAAAAGATCGTTTCTACGTAGTGAAAGACCCTTTGGGTAATATATACAAAGTGAAATTTGTAAGTATGGGCCTTGGTGCTGACGGTGGCGAGCGTGGCAAGCCAGTAATTGAATACAAATTGGTAAAGAAAAAATAGAAGTAGAGTTAGAAATAAATAAAAGTTCTGAAAAGGTCATAGGGTTTCTATGACCTTTTTTGTTGCTTTTAACATTACTTACTAGATGTAATTGAAGCTTTGGTCGTACAATAGCGTGCAGTAGTCTATATTGATCTATCTGCTGAAAACAGTAAGATTGAATACTCTTAGGTTCAGGCTTATATTTGGGTATTATTTTTTGTAAGTATCTGCTGAAATTCATGAAAGTATTAAGAAAAATTCTTAAACTTGGTAGATTTTAAAAATAGCAAAGTCAACCCCCTCAATTTCTAATGAATAACTTTAATATTAACCGACGCAGCTTCATACAAGGCGCGTCTGCTTCTTTGGCTTTATCTACTTTTGGCGCAAGAGGCATGGATATTATCAATCCACCAAATCCTTATCGTGTAGCATTAATTGGCACAGGCTGGTATGGCAAGAGTGACTTATTCCGCCTGATTCAGGTAGCACCTGTTGAGGTAATAGCCCTTTGCGATGTTGACAAAAATATGCTTGATGCCGCAGGGAAACTAGTAAGCCAACGCCAGAAATCAGGCAAAGTACCTAAATTGTATACTGACTACAAAAAACTATTGGCCGATAACCAATTAGACATTGTTTTAATTGGCACACCAGACCATTGGCATGCTCTGAACATGATTGATGCCGTGAAAGCAGGTGCTCATGTGTATGTACAAAAGCCCATCAGTGTTGATGTAATGGAGGGAGAAGCGATGGTTGCGGCTGCCCGTAAATATAATAAAGTAGTGCAGGTAGGTACGCAACGTAAAAGTACGCCGCACTTGATTGAAGCCAAAAAGAATATTGTTGATGCAGGCTTATTGGGTAAAATATCTCATGTAGAAATGTGTTGCTATTTCCATATGAGAAACAATGGTAACCCACCTGTGCAAGCTGTTCCTGATTTTCTAGATTATGAAATGTGGACAGGCCCCGCTCCTATGCGCCCTTATGATGGCTTACCGCACATCCGTTGGTGGCGTACGTTTAAAGAGTATGGTAACGGTATTATGGGTGATATGTGTATCCATATGTTTGATACTGTACGTTGGATGTTGAAATTAGGCTGGCCTACCAAAATATCTTCTACAGGAGGCATCTATGTACAAAAAGAAGGAAAATCGAATATTGAAGATACACAATCAGCGATTTTTGAGTACCCTGAACTGAATTGTGTATGGCAGCACCGTACCTGGGGAACACCAAATAATCCTGATTACCCTTGGTCGTTTACATTATATGGTGAAAAAGGCACACTATGGGCAAGTACCATGGCCTATGACTTTATTCCACAAGGTAAAGGAGAGAAAATTCATAAAGATGTAATTTATGAAAAAGAGAAATATCCTGAAGATTTAACTGAAGAGAGAATCGAGCTGAATGCGGCACCAGCTACTCGCCTACACATGCTTGATTTCTTATCTGCGATTGAAAATAAAGGCAGACCGGTAGCTGATATTGAGCAAGGACATATTTCAACCGCCAGCTGTTTATTAGCTAATATTTCTATGCAAACGGGTCGCCCGATTGTGTATGATCCTGTAAAACGTGAGATTGTTGGTGACCGTGAGGCGAATGGTCTTCTGGCTCGTCCGTATCGTAAACCTTATGTACATCCGGACCCTAAGAAAGTTTAGAATTATTTCCTGATTCATATTGAATAGGCAGACTTTCGTCTGCCTATTATTTTTATTAATCCACATCGAATGTCTTTGCTATTTTTTCAAGATTCAGGCTTCTGGCAGAAGCATTGAAGATTTCACGATAAGCGCCGTTTTTATCGTAAAGTTCCTGATGAATACCCTGCTCTACTACTCTTCCTTTTTTCATCACAATAATTTTATCTGAATCGATGATTTGTGATAAACTATGTGAGATAATCACCACTGTACGGCCCTTTTTAATAGCATCGAGGCTATTTTTGATTTGCTCGGTCGCAATGGCATCAAGGCTGGCAGTTGGTTCGTCTAAAATAATAATCGGAGGGTTTTTCAGGAATAAGCGGGCAATGGCAATTCTTTGTTGTTGACCACCAGAAAGGAGTTGTGCATCTGACTCATATTTATCCGGCAATTCCATAATCTGCTCATGCAAAGAAGCTTGCTTAGCTGCTTCTATGATTTCCTCCTTTGAAGCATTCATATTCCCATAGTGGATATTTTCTTCGATATTGCCCTTGAAAATATGATTTTTCTGCAAAACCATTCCTATATCATCACGGAGTAGCTGTGTATCATATTTGGCTAAGTCTATATCATCTAATAGAATTTGTCCGGAATCAGGGGCGTAAAACTTAACTAAAAGGTTAATTAATGTACTCTTCCCTGCCCCAGACAAACCAACTAAGGCCGTTGTTTTTCCGTTTTCAATCTCTATTGATATATCATTCAATGCCTTAGTGCCATTCGGATAGGTAAAGTCGACATGCTTCAGTAAATAATCTCCTTTGATTTGAGCAGGCTGGAAAGTACCACTTTTTTCAACGGCTTTCTTATTATCTAAAATGTCAAAGAAGCCTTCAGAGTAAGTCAAGGCATCGTTCATTTCATCATAAATACGGTGTAACTGACGAATAGGCGCTGAAACATTATTAAAGAGCATGATATGAAACATGATAGCTCCTATAGAAATCTGCCTGTCTAAAACCAGATAGGCTGTGAGGATGATGATTAGTACTACGCCTATCTGCTCCACAAAACTCTTGATCGCATCAAATAAAAAGTTGGTTCTGCGGGTAGTCAATTGCAAATCCATCAATTTCATTTGTAGACCATACTGTTTAATCTCCTCATATTTTTCTCTGACAAAAGATTTAATGACTACAATGGACTCTATCAGATTGATGATACCATTACTCTTATTCTCTCTTTGGAATTTTAGTTTTCTTCTTACACCCTGCAATTTATCTGCCTGCACATAGCTTATCCAGAAGTATATCGGTAAAATCATGGTAGCAACCAGGCCTACATATACATTAGCCGTATACATCACTATCAAAGCCATGATTGAATTGGCAAAAAGAGGCAGTATATCAATAAAGAAGTTCTGTACTAGTTTAGTGAGGCTTTCCACACCTCTATCAATCCTTGTTTGTAATTTGCCTTTCTGGTTCTCACTATCGGCATAATAGGCCATCTGATAGCTCAGAATCCTGTTCACTACTTCCTGCGATAAATCACTCGAAATATTGATTCTGATTTTTTCGCCGTAAAACTTTTGTCCGAAAGTAATGAAGGAGTTAATTATTTCCTTACTACATAAAATCAGCGTAATTTCTAATAAAAGTGGATAACCTTGCTGAATTGTGAGGTGTTTATCAAGCATTCCCTGAATTGTATCAACCGTATAGCGCAATACCCAGGGGTTTACCTGTGCAGTGATAGAGCCCAATAAGGTAAGCAGCAAGGCCAGATAAATTAAGCCCCGATAGGGTTTAACAAATGGCTGTAAGCGCTTAAATATACTCCAGATATTCATGGTGTTGTGATGTAGGAAATAGCAGTAGCAAAAAGCAAACTTTTTCTGTAAATCAGATTAATCTTTAATTAAATGTAAGTTTATCCTTACGCAGCGTGCATTCCATTTTTAATGAATCTTTACTTATCCGGCCTGTCAATAAAAGTCTGTCAGCGATTGGCTTTTCAAGTGTCCATATTTGGGTTTCATACCGGGTATTCTGATTATTAATAAAACTGAGTGTCGCTTGTTTATCTGTTGAATCCATAAAATATACGAACCTTTGTCTTTTCATGGAACTTTGTAAAACACCTGCATAACCTTCGAAGAAACATCTGTTAAAATTACTTGAATCTGTTGCTGTAGCGGCTATCCAGTTTCCATTCTCCCATTTCTCTATCTTTTCCACCTGCCAGGCACCATAGAGTTTGTTTTTAGGCATTGACTGGTTTGCCGAACCTAAATAATCGTAGGTATACATGATTGGGTCAGATAGAATGTATCCAACCAGGAGAATATTGATGATTATGCCAGCCCACCTGAATGCCTTTCTATCAGCCAAATCCGGGTAATAAGGCGCAGGGACTTCCTGCTTAGTAAAGAAGAACTTCCATAGTCGGTTACTGTATTGTAGAAAAATGTAAGTAGCAACAGCCAGGTAAGTAAATGAATTAAGCTTTACACAAACATCAAAAAATATATTGACTAACCATACATTTAACATGACAACTACCATTAATAGTGCCCCAAGCAATGCAGTACGTCGGAAAAGTAACAATAGTGCAGGTATCACTTCACCCCAACCCAAAAACATCTGGTAGCCTTTTGAATAACCAAAAAATGCCCAGGCCACCCGCATAGGCGACAATTCAACCATCCGGGCATCCAAATTTGCCATTAATTGGGGGAACTGTGAGGCGAAGACCTTAGCCATTCCATAGCTCATGATGATCCATGCCAAATACATGCGTAGCAAAAACACTAATATTGGTTGCACTCGATAGGCATTAGGAATTTTGGCGTGTAATAAATTAAAGAACAATCCAACCGTCCCACCAATCATAGCGCCTTGACCTACTACCTGATAATGCTGTGGAAAATCTCCACAACCGCTATTATAATTGACCTGAAAAAATACACTGATAGCCATTCCGGCCACAGTAAAGCCTGAAATATTATTCCAGAAGCTGACATTCGTCGGGCTCAAACCTTCATAATGGCGGTATGGTTTGGTCATTGTATAACAATTTTATTGTTTCCATTTAATATTACAGCCCATACTTGGGTATTGTATCTCTGACACCAATTGATTGGCCAACATGGCATTCAATGCTCCACGTAAATCACTTCCGGTTACAGGTTTAGGATTTTCCATTTTGGGTCTTGATTCATCTAATCTGCCTCTGTACCGCAATCTTAATTCTCTATCAAATACATAAAAGTCCGGAGTGCAAGCAGCCTCAAAGGATCGGGCAACATCCTGGGTTTCGTCATATAAGTAAGGGAAATTAAAGCCTGATTCTCTGGCAAATACTTTCATTTCTTCAGGGCCATCCTGCGGATAATTCTCAACGTCGTTAGAACTGATAGCTACAAATGAGACACCTTTGGGCTGATAATCTTTTGCCAGCTTTACCAGTTCATCTTTCACATGCAGTACATACGGACAATGATTGCAGATAAACATAACTACTATGGCCTTGTCAGAGCGTAAATCATTCAGCGAAAGTAGTTGTCCGGAGATGGTATCGGGTAATATAAAAATGGGAGCCAACGTCCCAATGGGAAGCATATTTGATTCAGTGCGTGCCATAGTTCATAGGGATTTAAAAGCAATATAGTTAATATTTAAATACGATGGTGGGGGTAATAATCGTTTTAATTGTCAAGGGGATATATTAATTAAACCATTTTGGCTTTCATTAATCTAAGAATTAAAATGTTTATTGAATTATGAAAAATCAATCAAAATTTCGTACGCTAACTCTGGCAGGACTTTTTGCGCTGCTTGCTTTGTCGCTTTCGAGTTGTGTGTATAGCGCCCGACCTGTTCGTTATTATGATAGGCCTGCGGTTGTTCATCGTCCTTATTACAGGGTTCAGCCTAGAACGAGAGTTGTTGTAGTTCCAAGACATGATAGACATTATAAACGTGGCTACGACCGTCATCATCATGACAATGGTCGTCACCGCGGTCATCGTGGAAGATATTAATGGACATTTTGGTTTACGAACCAATCAATAGATTGTGGGTTTCGCATAGCGTCAAGAGAAACCGCTTTTTCAACCGGAGTGCCCATCAGGATTTTCTTGATGGGCATTTCCATTTTTTTACCGCTAATGGTATAAGGTATTTCAGGAATTGCATAAATTGCATCAGGCACATGCCTTGGACTATATTGCTTCCTAAGTTGTGACTTGATTTTGTTTTTCAAATCATCATCCAAAATCTGGTTTGAATGTAAAACGACGTATAAGGGCATAAAGAAACTGCCATCAGTCTTTTCAATACAAATAATCAGGCTATCTTTTATTTCCGGTAAGGATTCCACTGCATTGTAAACTTCTGCTGTGCCTATTCTTACACCATCCCGGTTCAGAGTAGCATCTGACCTACCATAGATAATAATTCCCAGATTTTTAGTGATTTTTATCCAGTCGCCATGCGTCCAGACATCGGCATACTTTTCAAAATAGCTGCTTCTGTATTTTTGATTGTCGGCATCTTTCCAGAAATATAATGGCATTGATGGCATCACATCTTTTATTACTAATTCTCCTACTTCGTCATATACAGGTTTCCCCTCATCATTCCAGGCTTCAATATTTGCTCCTAACATACGGCATTGAATTTCACCTGAATAAACTGGTAAATAAGGGCATCCTCCCATAAAAGCACTACAAACATCTGTTCCGCCACTTAAGGAAATCAGGTGTAAGGTTTGAGAAATATTTTCATAAATCCAGTCAAAAGCCTTTGGCGGCAGAGGTGACCCTGTTGAGCCCAATGTTTTAAGTTTTAATGGATTTTCTTTAAAAAAATGCGTATCCTGCTTCATATAATTGATATAAAAAGCAGCCCCACCTCCAAAGTGGTCAACTTTAGCATCTTTGGCAAATTGCCATAAAACATTAATATCAGGATAGGCAGGTGAACCATCATATAAACATAATGTTGCTCCACAAGCCATTGAAGAGAGGGCAAAATTCCACATCATCCATCCGGTTGTTGAATACCAGAAATAACGCTCTCCTACTTGTACATCCTGATGAAAAGCAAGAGCCTTCAGATGCTCAATCAAATTTCCCCCTATACTGTGGGTGATGGCTTTAGGCTTTCCGGTTGTGCCAGATGAATACAGAATCCAGATAGGGTCATTAAATTCAACAGGTGCAAAAGTTAGTTCTTGGTTAGATGTGGCAGATATAATTGTTTCCCAGGTGGGACTTTCTAAAATAACGGTATCTACCAAAGAAGGTAATTGTTCTGCTAATTCTTTTACAATGCCTGATTTGTCAAAAACCTTTCCTCCGTAATAATAGTTTCCACAAGCAAAAAGGATTTTGGGCTCTACTTGCTGAAAGCGGTCCGTCAGGCTTTCCAAACCAAAATCAGGTGAGCAACATGACCAGATTGCTCCAGCGGAGTTTACCGCCAGGAAAATGGCAATTGTGTCAGGTGTGTTTGGCAGGTAACCTACCACCCTATCTCCTTCCTCAACACCCTTTTCTTTAAGGTACTTTTGAATGGCTGCAACTTTATTTTCTAAGGTTTCCCAGGAAACTTCGGTTAAAGGTTGGTTTTCTGATTTAAATAAAATGGCAGGTCTCTCATTATTTTTATGACGAAAGATATGCTCGGCATAGCTTAAAGTAGCTCCTTCAAACCATTTAGTACCAATCATTTCATTGCTGGTGTGACTTATCACAGATTGATAAGGCGTAGAACTCTGGATTTGAAAAAACTGATAGACCGATTCCCAGAATTCTGCCACATTATCAACCGACCATTGCCATAACGCCTGATAATCTTTAAAAGTCAGATTTTTCTGAATCTCTAGCCAGGATTCATATTTCTTTAAATTTGATTGCTCAATATAGGAGGAAGAGGGTGTCCAAAGCGGTAGATTCATGCCTATTTCTGATTATAAGGCAATATTAGGAAGATACTTTTATATTTTAGTTGTTAAAACAATTATTTTATCTGCTATTTAGCTGTGATTAGCATTGTCAACGCCACTCAAAATTATAACGGGTATTCTTATACCCCTTAATTTCCATACTCGCACTGCCAATCGGAAACTCCAGCTCTATTCTGATAGGCACACGATTTCTATCATCAGATACCCATATTCTGATCGCATCTTCACCTTTAAACATTTCGTTCTGAGGCAAAATTGGCGTTAGCTTAATTACATCAATTTTACCAAATTTTGTCTTTACTACTCCCCTGCCATTATACTTCACTTTCATGTTATATATCTGGTCATCAAAAAACATGGGCGATGAAACCGTTTCCCCCACCCTCATTTTTGAAAAATCTAATGTGCGAAGAAAATAATAACCAGATACTACATCATGGATATTATTAGGCAGATTAAAAGATTTCTTTTCATTATTCTGCTCTCTTAAAGCTGAATTACCTCCATGATCAAATAAAATAACCTGGTCTTTTTTATAACTATTCTCCTGCAAACTCATCAGGAATTTCTGTGGTAGAATAGCAGCAGTATCCAGATAAGAGCGATAAGTATTTCTGATATGGAAAAGGTCTGTCAAACCTGTTGTACGGCCAAAAACATTGATCCGGAAACAAGCCCGGTTATTAACAGAATATATTTGCGGGCTTACCTCTACTGTCGCTTCACCCACTGGTAGTATCCCGTATTTCACTTTATACTCAAAATACTCTCCTGCTTTAAAGCTTGTATTAGGTATAAAGCGATAGGCATCACCTACCATAAACGATGAGGCAATGAATAAAAAACAAACAGTCAATATTTTTACAAGATATTTCATCTAATCAACGCTAAACAAAAGGTATAACAAAAAAATATGCCAATATCAGAAAACTATACTACTTGGATAAGCTTTTTTAAGGTAAGCCATATACTTTTTAAAATCCTGATTGAATTTTGTTCTGAACTCTTTTTCAAATTGATTTTGCTTGCTCTGATAGGTCAGATAACCGATAAAATAGGCATTATTTACCTGAGAAGTACGTCTGCGACTCTTTCTAAGTGATTGTATTTCTCCATTCATCAACGTATCAGTAGAAGTTATTATTTTTCCAATTAAATCAAATTTAAGGGAAGTTTTCTGGCTGATTGTTAAGTTTTTATTAAAACTATGGTAAAGGCTATCCAGCTTTTTTGTTCCTCTTATCAAATGTTTGGTATAGGCATCACTAAATTTCTTTGAGCGCTCATATTTCCTTAATTCTTCTGAATCCTTTCCATATTTATAAGCTAAAAACCGGATAGCGCCATACTCTCCTATAAAATCAGCCAAATTTTCATTAAATTCCAGATTATTTTTTACAAAAAGTGTTCCATGTGTCAATTCATGAATAATCAAAGAGGCTAATCTGGCATCAGAATAATAAAGCATCGAACTCAAGATCGGATCTTTCAGGTATCCTAAAGTGCTCCATGCTGAAACTTCATTCAATTGTGTGTCATAGCTCTCTTTTTTCAGTTCAGCTATCTCTTTATCAGCCAGTTCTTTTTCAAAATGCCCTTTATAAGTAAATGTCCCTACAATGGGGAAATGCCATTTTTTTGCTTTAAGCTCGAAAGGTTCGCAGGCCGTCATTACCCACAAAATAGGTTTGCCATGCTGGTTGTAAAAAGTAGTATAATTTTCTGATTGATTTAAGCCAAGAGAATCAACAGCAAATTTTTTAATTTCCTGAATCAGTTCAATACGTTTCTTTAATGAATCAGGGAAAGTTTTATCTGCCATGACTTCCTCAACCGGACGCGTATTGAAAATAACTTTCAGTTGTCCTTTAGCCTGACGAAAGCCATAAACAGCAGCATCGAAGTTGAATGCTATAAAGCCTACAAGGAGAATGAAGAATACAAGAAAAAAGTATTTAATAAACTTTTTAAAACCCAGCCACATATTAATCTGTAATTTCCTATAAAGAAAACCATACTCAGCTAAATAAACAAAAATAAAAGCCACTCTGTTCAGAATGGCTTTGTATTTAACAGTATTTAATATTATCTACTCAGATATAGATTTCTTTCAGAATATACCTGCAGGAAGAAATCATCTGTTAAATCATCAATGAAATAGATGCCTTCTCCTGTTGATTTCATTTCAGGACCCAGTTCTTTATTTACATTCGGGAATTTGCTGAATGAGAAAACCGGGATTTTAATGGCATAACCTTCTTTATGAGGATTGAAAGTAAAGTCTTTCACTTTTTTCTCTCCCAACATTACTTTGGTTGCATAATTTACATATGGCTCACGATATGCTTTGCAGATGAATGGTACTGTACGGGAAGCTCTTGGATTGGCTTCGATCACATATACTTTCTCATCTTTGATAGCAAACTGTATGTTGATTAAGCCCACTGTATTTAAGCCAACCGCAATTTTTCTGGTATATTCCTCTATCTGCTTAATTACGTTTTCGCTCAGATCAAATGTTGGCAATAGCGCGTATGAATCTCCAGAGTGGATACCCGCAGGTTCAATATGCTCCATGATACCGATGATATATACATCTTCACCATCGCAGATGGCATCTGCTTCGGCTTCAATGGCATTTTCCAGGAAGTGATCAATCAGGATATTATTATCCGGAATATCGTTCAGAATTTTTACTACATGCTGCTCTAATTCCTGCTCGTTGATAACAATCTTCATACTTTGTCCACCCAGTACATAACTTGGGCGAACCAATAGCGGGAAGCCTAGCTCACGGGATACCTCTACTGCACGGTCTGATGAGCGAACTGTATCAAACAAAGGATAAGGGATGTTCATCTCTCTCAGACGCTCAGAGAATCTACCTCTGTCTTCTGCTAAATCAAGCGCATCATAAGAAGTACCTATGATTTTGATACCATATTTGGTAAGTTTTTCTGCCATTTTCAGGGCCGTTTGTCCTCCTAACTGTACAATTACACCCTCTGGTTTTTCGTGTTGAATCAAATCATATACGTGTTCCCAGAATACTGGCTCGAAATATAGTTTATCAGCAATATCCGGGTCAGTTGATACCGTCTCAGGATTACAGTTGAGCATGATGGTTTCATAACCACATTCTTTAGCTGCTAATACTCCATGCACACAAGAGTAATCGAACTCGATACCTTGTCCGATACGATTCGGGCCAGAACCCAACACCAATACTTTCTTTTTATTCGAACTTACTGACTCATTATCAGGGTTCTCCTGATTTGAGTTGAAAGTTGAGTAGTAATAAGGTGTTTTTGCTTCAAACTCTGCAGAGCAGGTATCAACGCATTTGTATACACGCTTAATACCTAACGCATTTCTTTTATTGAATACCTGACTTTCTTTACAATTTAACAAATGTGCAATCTGACGATCGACATAGCCTTTTTGTTTTGCTGTCAGTAATAAATCTTTTGGTAGATCATCGATTGAGAATTGTTCAATTTCTTTCTCCAACAATATCAACTCTTCAATCTGACGTAAGAACCATTTATCTATCTTGGTAAGGTTCTGTATCGTTTTGAATGAAAGCCCGGCTTTAAACGCATCATAGATATGAAATAAACGATTCCATGATGGATTAGCTAAGGATTTCTTTAATGCTTCCTGGTCTCTTAATTCTTTGCCATCTGCTCCTAAACCATTACGACGAATTTCAAGTGATTGACAGGCTTTTTGTAAAGCCTCCTGGAAATTACGCCCAATACCCATCGTCTCACCTACCGACTTCATCTGCAAGCCCAAAGAACGATCAGAACCAGGGAATTTATCGAAATTCCAACGAGGTACTTTTACGATTACGTAATCGATTGCCGGTTCGAAAAATGCTGAGGTACTACCTGTAATCGGGTTAATTAACTCGTCAAGGTTATAACCAATAGCCATTTTAGCGGCAATTTTTGCAATCGGATAACCGGTAGCTTTTGAAGCCAGCGCCGAAGAACGGCTCACACGTGGATTAATTTCGATAGCAATGATTTCATCGGTATCAGGATGCAATGAGAACTGTACATTACAGCCACCTGCAAATTGCCCAATTCCGTTCATCATCTTAATTGCCATATCACGCATTTTCTGATAAATGGTATCTGGCAAAGTCATCGCAGGAGCAACTGTAATTGAGTCTCCTGTATGGATTCCCATCGGATCGAAGTTCTCAATGGTACAGATGATAACGATGTTACCTTTATTATCACGAAGTAATTCTAACTCATATTCTTTCCAACCCATGATTGATTGCTCAACCAACACTTCGTGTACAGGTGAAGCATGTAAACCATGATTCAATGCTTTATCAAATTCTTCAGGACTATGCACAAATCCACCACCGGTGCCACCTAAAGTAAACGATGGACGAATAACCAATGGGAATCCAATTTCCTGTGCTATTTCTTTTCCTTCCAGAAATGAACGGGCAGTACGGCCTTTACAAACACCTACGCCTAATTCAAGCATTTTTAATCTGAACTTCTCACGGTCTTCAGTGGTCTCAATGGCCTTGATGTCAACACCTATGATTTGTACACCGTATTTTTTCCACACACCACCTTTGTCACAATCAATAGCAAGGTTTAGTGCGGTTTGTCCACCCATAGTTGGTAAAACAGCATCAATAGGTTTACCCATTGCTTTGTGTTTTTCCAGAATTTCAATGATGGATTTCTTCTCCAGAGGTTTCAGATAAACGTAGTCAGCATTGATAGGATCCGTCATGATAGTTGCCGGATTTGAGTTAATCAAACTCACTTCAATACCTTCTTCCTTAATTGATCTTGCTGCCTGAGAGCCGGAGTAATCAAATTCACACGCCTGACCTATGACAATGGGGCCTGAGCCTATGATAAGAACTGACTTAATATTGGGATTTTTTGGCATTTTTTTTTGCGAAGGGGTTTCGATTCGTTAATCGAAGAACAAAGTTAGTACAGATTTTTTATTTTACCATTGAAAGATTAAAAATACCTTAGAAAAGTGCAAGAAAAAGATAAAAATATCACATAATTGAAATAATATTTGCCAGGCTTTTCTTTAAGATTGACCAACAGATTTTACCATTGCGCAGCAGTATCATTAAAGATATTCAGCACCAACTGATCAAGGATTTTAGGGACTAAGGAACCTTCTACCTGGGCTAAAGTTTGCTCTTGCGGAAAGTCCTGATAGAAAGAATATTCTTTTTCAAAACTATCGTCTTCGCTTTTGCTATTTACAAATCGTACTTCTATTCTAATCGTCAGTCTGTTAAGAGCAGCCTTATCACTGGCAGTTGCAGCAACCGGAGTCAATTCATAGCCGGTAATAGAGCCTTCTAAAAACAGGTCACCATCACTAGGTTTTAGCTTCAGGCTGGTATTGCGTTGATAATACTCCTTTAATTTTTCAGTGAAAGTCAAAGTAAGGTTGGCAGGTCCACCGGCCGTATTCATCACAAAGTTCTGAATAGTGATGGTTTTTAAATCGGGCGAGAGAGTAGTTCCTGTAAAAGAATAGATTTTGCAAGAATCAAGCATGAATACTGAACATAAAAAGAGAGACAGCAATAAACACCTTCTTATTATTTGAGCTACTTTATTGTCTTTTGTTTTTATACTTCTATTATTCATCTTCAATATCATATTGCTTGATTTTTCTATATAATGTTCTTTCGGAAATACCCAGATCCGAAGCTGCATATTTACGTTTAAAGCCGTTTTTCTTCAAAGCCCTGATAATCATTTCTTTCTCCTGTTTCTCTAATGAAAACGAATCTTCCTGTGTTTCGTGAGAAATATCTTCTATATTATTTCTATCATCCTGAATCTCATCAATCTTGATAAATCCGCCATCATCAACCGGTTGATATGGCTGATACGGACTTACTACAGGGCCATACAAATTCTGAGGTACCAATGCAACGCTTTCTTCCTGATGAATACCATTGAACAAATCGCTGTGTTGCTTCACCGTTTCAGGATTTATCTGCCCACCTTGCATCAATGATAAAACCAGTTTTTTCAAATCAGTCATATCTTTGCGCATATCAAACAGCACTTTATACAATAAATCTCTCTCAGAAATCCCTCCATCATTGCCACCATTCATGCCTTTTAACAATGCTGGTAAACCGCTTGCCTGTTCGCGAGGCAAATATTTGGACAAAACTTCTGCTGAAACCAGTCTTTCTGTCTCTAAGATGGTAATTTGTTCTGCAATATTTTTTAATTGACGGATATTCCCCGGAAAACGGAAACTCATCAATACCTGTGAAGCACTATCAGTTAATTCAATCGGCTGAATATGATTTTTTTCGGCAAAATCAGAGGAGAACTTACGGAATAGTAGCTCAATATCATAACCACGCTCACGCAACGGTGGTACGTAGATTGGGACGGTGTTTAAACGATAATATAAATCTTCTCTGAATCGTCCTCTTTCAACGGCATCTATCAGGTTTACGTTTGTAGCCGCTACTACCCTTACATCTGTTTTCTTTACCTTTGAAGAACCTACCGGAATAAACTCACCGTTTTCTAATACACGAAGCAAGCGGGCCTGTGTACCTATGGGTAATTCAGCTATTTCATCCAGAAAAATTGTACCTGTATTGGTGGTTTCAAAGTAACCTTTGCGGTCGTCTATTGCTCCTGTAAAAGACCCTTTTACGTGTCCGAATAACTCTGAATCAATTGTTCCTTCCGGAATAGCGCCACAGTTAATGGCGATAAACGGTCCGTGTTTACGGGTACTCAATGCATGGATTATTTTTGAAAAAGATTCTTTCCCACTTCCACTCTCTCCGGTTATCAGTACAGTCAGGTCGGTTGGAGCTACCTGCACAGCAATGCTCAAAGCATAATTTAATGCAGGGGCATTACCGATAACTCCAAACCGATTTTTGACGGATTGTATTTCTGCGTTGTTGGTCATTATAATTTTAAGCTAAAACCTCTTCCACGGCCTTTCCTATCAAAGTTGCTGCGGTACACTCTGTTACAAGTACGTTTACATAATCACCTTTTTTGAAATTTTCTTTCGGGAAAACCACCATTTTGTTCTGATCGTTTCTACCGCATAAATGCTCAGCAGAACGTTTTGAGAAACCTTCTACCAGAATTTTTTGGACTTTACCTATCGCCATCTGGTTACGCTCCAATGAGTGTAATTGTTGTTTGGCAATCACCTCTGTCAAGCGTCTGTTTTTTATATCGGCAGGTATATCGTCAGTCAGTTTCTTGGCGGCAGGTGTATTGGGTCTTTCTGAATAGGCAAACATATATCCGTAGTCATATTTCACATAATCCATCAACGAAAGCGTATCCTGATGGTCTTCTTCTGTTTCAGTGCAGAATCCTGTAATCATATCTTGAGAGATACCACATTCTTCGCCTAGAATCTCACGGATTCTATCGATTTTACCCATATACCACTCACGATCGTAAGTACGGTTCATCAGATCGAGAATACGGCTACTACCACTCTGCGCCGGTAAGTGAATATATTTACAGATGTTTTCATACTTTTTCATGGCATGAAGTACATCATCAGTAATATCTTTAGGATGAGAAGTTGAGAAACGTATGCGCAAATCCGGGTTGATTAGAGCTACCATTTCTAACAAATCAGCGAAAGTAGTGGTATTGAGGTCTCCATTAACGCCTTTCCATTTATATGAGTCTACATTTTGGCCCAAAAGTGTAACTTCTCTATAGCCTTGCTCGAAAAGTTCAGTAGCCTCTTTTACAATTGAGAATGGGTCACGGCTTCTTTCACGACCACGAGTATAGGGCACTACGCAGAAACTACACATATTATCACAACCACGCATAATACTTATGAAAGCAGTAACGCCGTTTGAATCTAAACGGATAGGTGTAATATCAGCGTAGGTTTCTTCTCTCGATAAAAATACGTTTACGGCTTTTTGTCCGTCCTCAACCTCGTTAATCAGGTTTGGTAAATCACGGTAAGCATCCGGGCCTACTACCATATCTACAATTTTCTCCTCTTCAAGAAACTTGGTTTTCAAACGCTCTGCCATACAGCCCAATACGCCAATTTTCACATTCTGGCGTTTTTTCTTCATGGGCACAAGATGCTGCAGACGATTTCTAACCTTTTGCTCAGCATTTTCACGGATAGCACAGGTATTTAGCAAAATCAATTCTGCCTCTTCTATCTTAGAAGTAGTCGCAAAACCATTTTCTCTTAAGATTGATGCTACGATTTCGCTATCTGCGAAATTCATCTGGCATCCATAACTTTCTATGTATAGCTTGCGCTTGTTAGCCCCTTCTTCATCCACACTCACACGTGCTACATCTAAATCTTTCTTGTCTTCTTCTTTCAGAATTTCTAATCTGCCTGTTACTAAACTCATGATTGCTAAACTTGATTTATCAAACACAACCCCATCGACAAAAATAAAGTTCTTATTTCTATCAACTGACTTGCTAAATTAAGACACAAATTTACGACAATACTGACAGATTGTCAGAAAAAAATCAATTAATTATTCTTAAACAAGTATCTTACCTCCTTTGGTGCTATCAATTTTCAATAATCCTTTGTAATTTGCTGCACATTCAACCTTGTAACCTGTTGCCCTTATGCCTTTGCTCATTACCGTTATTGGGCTTATTGTACTCATATTGCTCATCTCTTATGTTAAACTCCACACATTCCTTTCTTTCCTGGTAGTTACTTTAGGAGTAGGCCTGGCCTTACAAATGCCCCCTGAAAAGATATTGACAGCCGTTCAACAGGGCATTGGTGGAACACTTGGCTCAATAGTATCAATTATTGCACTTGGCGCTATGTTAGGCAAACTGGTAGCACAAAGCGGTGCAGCACAAAGAATATCGACCAAAATGATGGATATTATCGGTACAGGCTATGTTCGCTGGGCCTTTATGATAACAGGTTTTATAGTGGGTTTACCGCTTTTCTATTCGGTGGGTTTTATGCTTTTGGCACCTTTGGTTATTACGGTCTCCTATCGATATAAATTACCTGCGGTTTATATTGGCATACCAATGTTGGCGTCTCTTTCGGTTACACAAGGTTATCTCCCACCCCACCCTGCGCCTTTGGCGATTGTCAAGCAGTTTAATGTAGATATGGGGCTAACACTTTTCTATGGCATTATCGTTGCTATTCCAGCCATATTGGTTTCCGGGGCATTATTTGGTAGTACCTTAAAGAAATATTTGACTTTGCCTAATAAGGCTTTTATTGCTCCTGATTTAAAGGATGATGAAATGCCATCCACATTTATGAGTTTTATTTCGGTACTATTGCCTATTCTCCTTATCAGTATATCAACTATCATTCTCCCCTACTTTCTGAAAGGTTCTTTTATGCATCAATTGTTGACCTTCGTTGGAGACCCGATTGTAAGTATGTTTATTTCTGTCTTATTTGCTTCTTATGCTCTGGGGATTAAGCAGAATAAATCGATGGTAGAAGTAACCAATCTGTTAGGAGATTCTATTAAAGAAGTGGCGATGTTATTCCTGATTTTTGGGGGTGCAGGGGCATTAAAACAGGTATTAACTGATGGTGGAGTAAATCAGTCTATTGCCTCTATGATGCAGGAGTCTTCTTTGCATCCACTGATATTGGCGTGGGGAATGGCCGCTATTATTCGTGTAGCTGTGGGTTCGTCTACTGTCTCAGGGATTACTACTGCCGGATTTGTTGCACCTTTATTGGCTTCTACTCATACTGAACCTCACCTGATGGTACTGAGCATTGGTGCAGGAAGTATGATGTTTTCTCACGTAAATGATTCAGGCTTCTGGCTTTTCAGAGAATATTTTCAGCTTTCCATGACTGAAACATTGAAAACCTGGTCTATTATGGAAACTTTGGTTTCCATCTCTGGTCTGGGAGGTGTGATGGCTCTGAATGCTTTTATTGGATAAAATAATTAAAAAGGATAACCAATAGCAAAATGAAAGACGGGGTAATAGTCATTATTGCGTCCCAATCTTGTTTTATTCAATACAAAGCGGTCGCCTTCATCCCTTGATGGGTCGATCACTTTTACACCCCAATCAAAGCGTGCAACAAAATAATCTAAATCTAAACGGATACCTGCACCAGTCCCAACGGCAAATTCTTTGTAGAATCGTGTCCAATCAAAATTGGCTTCGTTATATTTAGAGTTAATCTGATACCATTTCCATACGTTTCCGGCATCAATAAACAGGCCTGCATTCCAGTTGCCTATGAACCGAAACATATATTTGCGGTATTCAATGCTACCCTCCAACAAAATATCACCCGGCTGCTGAAAGAAACGATTTCCGACGGTTACCCCTTGCGCTGAACCTGGCCCTAATGAGCGTGGTCGCCAGGCTCTAAGGCTATTCGGCCCACCAATAAAAAAGTTTTTCTCGAAAGGTAAAGCCTGATTATCTCCATAAGGGTGCGCTACACCAGCATTTATCCGATAAGCCCATGAATCCCGTGAATTGATTGGCAAATATTTTCTGAAATCAACATTGACTTTCAGGAATCTGAAATATGCCCTTTGATTAGTGTCTATCGGGAATAGTTGGTCAATGAACTTGATTTTATTTTTATCTCGGAAAAAATTAAGTGTAGTCCCCCCCGATTCTATAAAAATTCTCAAATACCTAGCTTTGATATTTTTGCCTTGCACCTGATTGTTAAAAATATAGGTGGCATTGATACTGGACACGAACTGAGGGTCGAATAATACCTTTAGATTGTTTCCTCGTTGAGCTTCGTAAGTAAGAATTGAGTCAAAAGCAAAGCTTTTATAGGGAGTATTAATCAAGTTAACATCAAATGGTGAAATCTGAATGGTTTCATACTTTGAACGCAACCATGAATAATTACCCGTTAATCTGAATACCTGTCTGCGATAGAGCTGTTGCGCCGAATTATTATAACTTAAAGCTACCTGCGTACGAGGGCTTTTGAGACTCAATAAATTGGCAACTTTATTAAAGAAAATAATCTTTGGAAAGTTGAAAGCAAGATTTGCTCCTAGTTCGCGACTCCTCTGAACCGTTGTATCTAATCCCGGCTGGCCTTCTAAATTTGCTCTTAAGCCTAATTCAGTGGTTTCTAAAGCGCTAAGTAGATTTCTAGCCCTCAAAGACACATTTGCTCCTCCACCTAAAATTCCATTGATATTATTTACATCGAAATTATACGAGGCTGTGTATTTGGGGTTAGTTGGAGCGATAATATCAGTTCGAAGACGATTATCGGGTAATTGAGTAAACTTTATATTGGCAAAAGCAAACTGATCAAGCCCATAAAGTTGTCTGTTCGTTTCATTAACCACTGAAACTCTGAAAAGTTGATCAGGACGAATCAGAATCTTTTTATCCAGTAATCTTGTAGGAAATCTTTTACCAATAAAGGTATAATTAATTCCATTATAGGTAATCTGCGTAGTATCCCCTTTAACATTCAGGTCATTCGAAGGGTCGGCTGAAATAAAGTTTACTGATTCGAAATGAAATTGCTCATGTTGATTTCTTGCAATCGGATTGCGTACCAGCATTTTTAAATTAACCCTGTAATTTCGTTTGATATAATCGGTTGTATCAATCTCTGTTGAAATGTAATTTTTGGCGATGAAGTTATAGTAGCCCTCGTCTTTCAATAAAAGCTCTATCCTACCCTTTTCTAAAGTAATATTATTCATATCTACCCGTTCTCCATTTTTTATCATGGCAGAAAGCATTGTAACTCTTATAATACTATCAACACGAGGGTCTTTAATATCATAATTTATGGTATCAATATAATACGCGTTCTTCTCGTCTACCGAATACGTAAGTTTTATACCGCGTTTATTGCTGGTTGAATCAATCTGATAAGTAACGACATTATCAAAATAACCTTTATTATAGATATATTTCTGAATAGTTTCAGAAGTATGTTTAATGGCTGCCTCTGTAATTTTGGCTGGTGGTTCACCCACATTTTTCATCCACCAGTTTTCTTTGGTCTCTATTCTATCCTTATATATATTTACTTTGCGTTGATACCTTACTCTCTTTTTTTCTATATCAGCATTGAACTCATTAGTAATAGGCAAGGAGTCAAGTTTAGCTTTCCATTTATCTCGTCTTCTAGCAATTTTGTTAGTGTCATAAAAAGCTTTTCCTAAATTATATAAACCTACATATGGTGTAATAGGTAAATTAAAAGGACGACGATTTGGTTTTTGTGTGGGTGGAATCAGGTACTCTAATTCCTCAGTTGAAATTTGTTTATTACCTTTGAATGCCAAACTATGTAGACGGTACTCGTCTCTTTCTAATTGAACTTCGCGCGAACACGAAATGAAGAATAAGAAAAGTAAAGACAGGTACTTAATTTTATCACTCACGACATTTCTTTGTGCTTTTTGGGTCCTGATATGTCGGGGTAATAAATAAGAAAAACGCATAAATTCTATTGATATGTTTTCTAAACAGCAACAAAAATACGTCCAATCCTTACAAATAAAAAAATATCGCCAGGAACACCACTCTTTTTTAGTAGAGGGAGCTAAAAGTGTACTGGAATTACTGGATTCTGATTTCGAGGTTGAATTACTGCTGTGTACGTCTAAATTCTTAGTAGAAAACGAAAAAAAACTAAAAAAAATATTAGTTGAGGAAATTTCTCAGACAGAACTGGAGAAAACTAGCACTCTGCAAAGCAATGATGCGGCCGTTGCAGTAGTGAAAATGAAACTAAATCTTACTTTGCAGGCCGGTGCAAAAGAATTTGTTTTAGTTTTAGATGATATTCGAGACCCAGGTAATTTAGGTACTATTTTACGGATAGCTGATTGGTATGATATCAATAAAGTTATTTGCTCTGATACGACAGTCGATTTTTATAATCCAAAGGTTATCGCGGCTTCAATGGGTTCATTTACCAGAATCCAGACTTTCTATACTAATCTGCAAACTTATTTTGATCAGATATCAATCAATAAACCAGCTATTATTGGTACTTTTTTAAATAATACAAACTTACACCAGTTTAATTTTCCCGATGCCGGGTATATTGTTTTGGGTAATGAATCGAATGGGATTGGAGAAGTGGTTGAAAAATTTGTAACTGATAAAGTAACGATTCCGAGATTCGGACACGCGGAGTCATTAAATGTAGGCATTGCCACGGCCATTGTATTAGATAACTTAATGCGAAGAAAATAATACTTGTAATGAATAAAGCTTATTTTGAAGAACTCTCATTTGACAAAGTTGATTTCACTGTCAATCCCCTTGCTAAAGGTGAATATGAAAACTGTACTTTCAGCAACTGCAATTTTGCCGAGGTGCATTTATCAGGCTATATTTTTGCGGAATGTTCCTTTAAGGATTGTAATTTAAGTATGGTGCGGACTAAAAGTACGTCTTTTAAAGATGTAGAGTTTAAATCATGTAAAATGTTAGGAGTTCATTTCGCCGAATGTAACCCTTTCCTTTTTGAAGTAAATTTTGAAAGTTGCCTGATCAATCTTTCAACTTTTCAGAAACTGAATCTTAAAAAAACCAGATTTAAGGATTGCACCATCCATGAGGTGGATTTTTCGGATGCTGATTTAAATAGTGCTGTTTTCGATAATTCTGATTTAACAAGAACCAATTTTAACAATACGAATCTTGAAAAAGCCGATTTCAGAACAGCTTACAATTATTCAATTGACCCTGAAAGAAATAAGCTTAAAAAAGCTAAATTTTCTTTACAAGGTATTGCTGGTCTACTGGATAAATACGACCTCCTGATAAGCTAAAATTATTTCGCAACCTTGATTTCAAATAACCCTAATGTTACTCCCCAATAATGCATAGGTAATCCATCTGTTGGAGCTATTAGCTTTATGCCTGTATAAGTATATCCAGCATTCAGATATATCTGATGTAGTTTGGCATTATCCTGCCAGGTATCTAGTCTGACGAAATCTATCTGATTAGCTTTAGCAAAATTTATTGACCAGTTTGTAATCAATTTTACAAATCCCCTACCTCTGAAATCAGGGTTGGTAGAGATACGGTGCACATAAATAGCTGAATCTTTATCTTTCTCATCCCAGATATGCGGGTCATTAAAAGCTGTCATAAATACACAAGCTACCTCATCATCAATTATAATTTTCCATTGGCGTCTTTCTTCAATTTCTTTCAAAACCATCGCTTTATCAAAGCCTTTCCAGACCAGATTACTCACTGCTTTCTGATGCGCAATGGCACTATCATATAAGTCCATTAAGGTGTCTAAATCATCTATCGTAGCATTTATAATTTCCATAATTCTCTTTTTTTCTGCAAAAATTTGCATTATAAATTTATTCTCCAAATATTTGCGTAACTAATTACGTAATTAATTACCTATTATGGATTTAATATCAGACCTGGGTGCTTTGGCGCTTGGTAGCCGTTTAAAACGTTTAAGTGACAGAATGATGAAATCTGTTTCTGAAATATATAGAAATTCAGGAGTAGACTTTGAATCGAAATGGTTTCCTCTATTCTATTTATTAAGCAAAGAGGGTGAAAAGGGAATTATGGAGATTGCAGAAATTCTCAATATCAGTCACCCCGGTGTGATTCAGATAGCGAAAGAAATGGAAAAAGAAGGTTGGATAGTTTCAGAGAAATCGGGACGAGATGCCAGAAAAAGACATTTAAAACTAACTGAAAGGGCTTGGGATGCGCTACCTCAATTAGAAGAAATGTGGGTGAGTTTTCGGGCAAATAATGAAAAGATTATCAAAGGTTCTCAACAGAATATTCTTCTGGCCTTAGAAGAATTTGAGCATTTTATGGATAATAACGATTTCAAAAAGCAATACTATGAGACTTTCGAAGAAATAAAAGAAAATTCTATTGAAATCAAGCTTTTCGAAGAGAAGTATCAGCAGCAGGTAGAAGATATGGTGCTTTCAATTCAGAATGGGGAATTTAATTTAGGATTAACTGCGCAAAGACAACCTGATTTACACAACCTGAAAGCCTTTTATAACGATAAGGGTAACTGGCTTTGGGTGGCTCTTAATAAAAGTGATGAGTTAGTCGGCACTATTGGGTTAGAGCGACTTAACGATAAACAATCTGTACTAAGGAAAATGTTTATCAAAAAAGAATATAGAGGTAAACCCTTTGGTTTGGCTCAAAAGTTATTCGAAATTTTAGTAAAGGAAGCGAAACATCAGGAATTTAAAGAAATTCTATTAGATACGCCTTTGGTTACGCATGCCGCTCATCGTTTTTATGAGCGCAATGGGTTTGAGTTAATCACTAATAATCTGGTGCCTGATAATTATATTTTGCCCAAGGGAATTATGCTTAAAATCTATCGGCTTTCCTTATAATCAGTTATTCTCCCTTAAAATAAGTTATTATCCGTTAAATAAGTATTCATCGATCATTCATAGGCAAAAGGCATTTGTATAAGTTATTTTTAGGTATAAATGCCCTTTACCATGAAAAATCAATTTCTCTTCCTCAGTATTTGCTACTGCCTTGCGTTTCCTTCCGAAGGTCAGAAAAAACTTTATCTTCCAGATAATTCATTCAAATTTAAACTGGCCAAATTTAAAATGCCTCTTTTTGGAAAACAAGAAATTGTGGGTATGTTTAAAGATTTGCTTCTTATTCAAACTACTATAGACAATGCCCCTGTTCTATTATTAGTCGATAAAGATGGAAACATTGTTGAAAATTTTGAGGGGGTTTGGTATCTTCCTCAAAATTGGCAGGAAGAAAACGGATTTTGGTTATACCAGCCCCCACAATCAGGATTAGGGCCTAGTATAATCAATATTCTAAAATATAATTTCCCTTCCCGAAAACGAGAAATAAAAAGTGTTGAAATACCGGAGTACTATCAATACTCCAGGTTTATACCTACTATTAGCTCTAATCATTTTTTATGTCTTAATCTACAAAAAGAAATATTTGTATTTGGATTCAATTCTGGAAAACTTACTAAAATTACAACCCGTGGGCATGAAATTGTAAGTTTCAACTTAAATAATAATACTACCCATGTTAATATCTTTGAAAAGGTATATGATTCAGAACATATAACGATAAAATTCTATCAAGTGCCTATCAATGAAGAAATTGATTTTAAAAAACATTTAAAGTGGAATAAAGATAGTAAAGCCTTAAAAGTTAGTAAGTTTTATGATACCTTCTCTCCAAATATAAGTTTTGCCTCTTCAAATGAATTTATTATCAAATACGCTCAATTCGAAGATACTTTGGCTATTGCTACCAAGTATGATTTAGAGGGAAGAATTATATCAAACTTCAGATTAACAGAGCCGCAGAATTTAAAATTTAGCATAGAAAATTCCGGAAACGATTATTATCAGATAAGCACTCTCGACAATACATGGTTTTTAACTTACTCGGGGTTGGGAAGTATTATCTACCAAACAAGCGGTTCAGAAAAGATACTTAATTTTAAAAATCAACACTTGCTCCAGATCCCTGATAATTTACAGGCGAGCACAAATAAGTATTTTATATTTTCTGATAGTACGAATACCTTAAGAACTGTCAATACCCGAGACTTAAGTATAAAAGACTACCCTTACAAAATACCTGATGCCAGGAAAAGCTACACTATAACCAAAGTCCATGCATTGCCGGATAGTAGTTATTGGGTGCATTATAATTCGCCGGGCGGCACTTATATTAAATATAACCAAAACGATAAAGAGGTTTATCGCACCCCCGACTCACTTCATATTTTAACTGGGACTAATAGTTTTTATCAATTAAATGATTCGAATGTTTTAATTGCTACCTATAAAATTGGGTCGACTGATTATTGTAATAATTGTGTCAATATTATAAACAAATACTTAAAAGTTAATAGCAAAATCAATCAACTTTTTTAGACACTAAGGAGGTTTTCCAGGGTAAGCCCATCTATTATTATGATATGCCACGACAGCATTTCTATGTAAAAACAGATTCCTTAATCAGATATACTTCTGATTTTAAAGTTGATACAACTTTTCGGATAGAAAAGAACATTAAAGTTGGTTCTATGCTGGTAAGCAGGCAAGGGAATATTTATTTAGGCCAGACATTCTTTAATTACGAGATTGATAGTCTTTACAAATTGGATTCAAAAGGTAAGGTGCTTTGGCGAAAGAAGTATATTTTAGGTGAGGATAATCCATATGCTCAAGGAGGAGGCGTAATCTATGGTGGATTATATCCCATATTTAATAAAGACAGTATCATTATTTGGGGAAGCCTTAGGTGTGGTGAAGGATGCTACACAAATAATAATATAGCTTTATCAGAAAATGATAAACTTATAAAGCTTTCTTATCTGGAAAAATTAGAGAGTTATGGTCCCGGAACTAAATTTATAGACAAATATGGGATTTTTATTAAAAATGGAAGCACTTTTTTAGTCTATAATCCAATCAAAAACGCTATTGAAAAAGATACTAATAGCAGGATAAAATTTGCCAGTATTTATGAAGAAATTTATGAACTTGATGTCCTTCCAAATCAGGATTTACTGGTTATTGAAAATAATATACTAAAAAAATTCAGTGCCAGAAAAACTATATGGGCAACTATAAATAATCTTGAAAAAGAAAAGGAAAAGAATTCAGCTAGTTTCTGGAGCTTAGCTGTGGTAGATGCGTTAAAAACATTCATAAAACTAGATGTTTTTACTTCAGATAGCTCTAACGCTATATTAAAACTTATACCCGAAAATTCTGATGTAGCTTATATTAAAGACCAAACTTTATTTTTTACGGGCAAAGAGGGCAAGGTAAAGGTATTTGCCCAATCAATAAATGGTGGAGAGCCTTATATAAGTCCAGAATTTACAGTTTATAAAGGGTTCCCATTTTTCTCAATCCATGTTGAGGGAGGGGCAATATATCCCAATCGTCCGGTTGTATTAACATTCGAATCCGTTGAAAACATCAGTTTTAAAATAGACACTGTGCAAGGTGCGTGTCAATTGCGAGAAGGCAAAATTGTTGCTACTACTCCTTATTCAGAAAACTGTTGGGTATCCTACAGTTGGACAGGAACTGATATTTATGCTTCCGGAAATAGTATATTTCTCATAAGTGTGCTTGACTACCCATTCATAGAGGATGAAGATATAGGTAAAAACACTGTACTTTTTCCCAATCCACTAACTCAAAATCTATTAAGTATAAAAAGTCCAAGAGAAAATATAGACCGCATCAATATCACGAACATAAATGGGCAGAAAACAGAATTAAATATGTTTCAATCTACGTTTCAGAAAGGTAGGTTTATTTCTGATTTTGAAATTAGCGAAAACTTCAACCCTGGCGTTTACATAGTAGAGTTATTCGATAAAAAAGGAGTAATAATAAAGAAAGAAAAGCTAATTATTGCCAGATAATATTGGAAGAAAAAATAGCCGCTGATAGTTTCAGCGGCTATTAAGCTTATCTATTCTATTTAGCTATTATTAATCTATTTCTAGTGCGTTATTACCCACATTCTCAAAGATTATCTCCCCGTCATTATCCAGTTCCATCATAATGACTGAATCTTTCTGCACTTTTCCGGCTAAGATATCTTTTGAGAGTTCGTTCAGAATCTTACGTTGCAATACGCGTTTCAAAGGTCTGGCACCGAAACTTGGATCATATCCTTCTTCGCCTAATTTGGCTAATACCTCATCAGCAGCTTCTAAGGTTATGCCTTGTTCTGCCACACGCGCCTGAATTTGTTTGAACTGAATACTGATGATTTTATGTAAGTTTTCCTTGGTTAAAGGCTCAAACAAGACAATTTCATCAATACGGTTCAGGAACTCTGGTCTTACAAAGGCTTTTAGTTGGTCTAATACTGCATTTTTGGTTTCTTCTAGAATCAGATGATAATTCCAACCCTCGTTTTCAGCAAATTTCTCCTGAATAATATTACTACCCATGTTTGATGTCATGATAATAATAGTATTCTTGAAATTGGCCACACGACCTTTATTATCTGTCAAACGCCCTTCGTCTAGCACCTGCAATAAAATATTCCAAACGTCTGGGTGAGCCTTTTCTATTTCGTCAAGCAAAACAACACTATACGGTTTGCGACGAATAGCCTCTGTCAATTGTCCCCCTTCATCATATCCAACGTATCCCGGAGGGGCTCCCACCAAACGGCTTACAGCATGGCGCTCCTGATATTCACTCATATCTATTCTGACCAGTGCATTATCATCATTAAATAGATATTCTGCAAGCGCTTTTGCCAATTCTGTTTTACCTACACCTGTAGGCCCTAAGAATAAAAAACTACCAATCGGACGTTTAGGGTCTTGCAAGCCCGCACGTGAACGACGCACGGCATCGGCCACTACTGTTATGGCTTCGTTTTGACCTGCTACACGATTGTGTAATTCTTTTTCGAGGTGTAATAATTTTTCACGTTCGCTTTGTAGCATCTTAGCCACAGGAATCCCTGTCCATTTAGCTACTACTTCAGCAATATTTTCTGCAGATACCTCTTCATTCAATAAGGTTGAATGTGTATTATCTGCCTGTTTTTGAATTTCATTCAATTTATTATTGGCTTCCAAAAGTCTTCCGTAACGTATCTCAGCAACTTTGCCATAATCACCTGCACGTTCGGCCTGGTCAGCCTCTAATTTCAATTGTTCGATTTGTTCTTTCAACGAGCGCAATTCATTGATTGAGCCTTTTTCGTTTTCCCATTTGGCTTTCAATTCATTACGTCTTTCGCTTAGGTCAGCGATTTCTTTATTCAGAATGCTTTCTTTGTCTTTATTATTTTCCCGACGTATCGCCTCCCGCTCAATCTCCAATTGCATAATCTTCCGATTCAGCTCGTCCAGTTCTTCCGGCATTGAATCCATTTCCAGACGTAATTTAGAAGCGGCCTCATCCATCAAATCAATGGCTTTATCAGGCAAGAAACGGTCTGAAATGTATCTGTCAGATAACTCTACGGCAGCAATTACAGCATCATCCTGAATACGAACCCCGTGGTGTAATTCGTATTTTTCTTTAATACCACGCAAGATTGAAATCGCATCCGGCACATTGGGTTCATCAACCATTACCGATTGGAAACGACGTTCCAGAGCCTTGTCTTTCTCGATATATTTCTGATACTCAGCAAGGGTTGTTGCTCCGATGGTATGTAATTCCCCCCGCGATAAAGCCGGTTTCAATAAGTTGGCTGCATCCATAGCACTCTCACCTCCGGCACCAGCGCCAATCAGGGTATGAATCTCGTCAATAAACAACACCATCTCCCCTTCTGAATCTGTTACCTCTTTGATAACGGCTTTCAGACGCTCCTCAAATTCACCTTTATATTTAGCCCCCGCAATCAATAAGCCCATATCCAATGATACGATAGTTTTTGATTTCAGGTTTTCGGGTACGTCGCCTGAAACTATTCTTTGTGCCAGTCCTTCTACGATTGCTGTTTTACCTACACCCGGCTCGCCTAATAGAATCGGGTTATTTTTAGTACGGCGCGACAATATCTGTAACACACGACGAATCTCCTCGTCACGGCCGATTACCGGGTCAATTTTGCCTTGGCGGGCTAAATCATTCAGATTTTTGCTGTAGCGTGCAAGGGCTTGATAAGTATTTTCTGCGTTCTGGTCTTTCACTGGATTGTTTTTACCTCTTAGTTCTTGTATAGTGGATTTTAGTTCTTTCTCTTTAAAGCCTACTTCTTTCATCAGGCTTGCTACAGCATCTTTTCCTGCCACCAAACCCAGATAAAGTAGTTCGACACTCACAAACTGATCGTTAAATTCTTTCAGATAGCTCTGAGATTTTGCTAAAGCCGCCGATAGGTCGTTGCCCAAATAAGGTTGTGCACCACTTACTTTCGGATAGCCATTGACTATAGCCTCCAGGCGATTCGTAAATAAGTTTTCGTTTACATTTAGCTTATTCAATAAAAAAGACGATGTATTGGCGTCTTCTTCTAACAATGCTTTTAACAAGTGTCCGGTTTCAACTGCCTGTTGCATATTCCCCTGGGCAATCTGAACAGCTTGCTGGATAATCTCCTGGGCTTTTATGGTATATTGATTAAAATTCATCTTTCAACAATTTTGTATTTGTATCTATATCAACAAAAAGTATGCAGATAGTTTTTTTTCGGAAAAATTGACAGGAAAAGGGCGTTTTCGTAAAAAACAGAAAGACAAAAAGGCAGTTTCCCAAGATTATTTTCATAATTTTCGCACTTTTGGCATTTATTTCAGACCGATATGCTTTTCGACGATACATATACTACTATAAAACAAGCCACTGAAGCGCTATTTAAAGACAGAGGAAGTAAATTTTTAGCTTTTGCCTACCCTATTATAAATGAACAAGAAGTTAAGAAATATTTAGATGCACTTCGCGGTTTACATCCAAAAGCGAATCACCATTGTTATGCTTACAGATTAGGTCTTGACCGAAGCCAATTCAGGATAAATGATGATGGGGAGCCATCAGGTTCTGCAGGCAGACCAATCTTAAATGTGCTATTATCGAAAGATGTGACTAATGTTCTGGTCGTTGTAGTTCGCTACTTTGGTGGAACACTTCTGGGTGTGCCTGGTTTGATTAATGCCTATAAATCGGCTACATTAGAAGCTTTAGGTGAGGCGGAACTAATACAAAAGACTATAAATGACGTTTATGAAATTAGCTTTGACTTTGAAGCGATGAATGACGTGATGAAAGTGGTAAAGGAATTTGGATTGAAAATCAACAACCAGACTTATGATAACAGATGTGCATTGGCCATTGAAGTAAGAAAATCTATATTGAATCAGGTATTGACAAAAATAGAGAATATTGAAAGTGCCAATACAAAATACTTATCAACCTTGTAAAGTCACTTTCCGCATAGGCAAAAAAAAAGCAAGAAACAATCTCGCTTAGTTTTCTTATTTAATTTATAGTTTGTTAGAAGAGTCTTGAAAATGCCACTGCCACAAATACAACAATAGAAGCCCACATAGGCACTCTACGAGCTTTGTAAACAGCTATTTTAAATACTTTAAGGTATTCCATTCTTAGCCATACCACTACGGCTAACAACAAAAACATCACAGCACTAGAGAACTTAAAAGCCATTACATGCGCTGGATTCGTCGAGAAGTAAAGATAAATATTTACTAATAAAAGTAGGACTCCAAGAAGACCAAATACTTTAACTGTCCATGTGTAAGTTTCTTTGTCTATGTTATTTCTCATGATTTTGTTGTTTGATGTACAAATGTAAAATAATTATTAAGTATTTGTCAAGTATTTTAAATTAAAATTTGGAAATTATTATTAATTCAAAATAATATTCTGACAAGCATCTAAATTATGTATCTTTTAATATTAGAATAATACAATAATTATTTTCACAAATCCGTAAAATTATGTTTCAAAACCCACCATTGTGTCTGAAAAAATTAAAAATTTGACAAAATCTTGTTTTTATACAATCTCTAGTAATTGTATAAAAGAATATGTTTTTTTAGATAATACTATATAGTTATAACAAACTATCGATAACTTGTGTCGGCAAATACAAAATCCTACAAAAAATCTTATACTTATAGAATATACAGATATTCTCGCAATAGATATTCCAAAAGAAAAATAATTGCAGACGACTTGTTTCAAAAAAACAGGTTCAAATAGTTTATAAGGGATACATCATGATTCTAAAATTACACAAGATGCACCTTAGATATTAAATCAAAAATCTTGATTAATTACAACTTTTCAGAATGATCTCGTTTAGAGGCTATTAAATTTGAAGTGAGAAGCTCAAAAGGAATATCGACGATAGTAAAATAAAAATTTATAGGAGGATGTAAATAAAACTTATAAAGGAGAGAAATTTAAAGAACTGATAGAAGAAAATAATGTGTCACAGTTGATATTGCCAACTAATAAAATCTTTTAGAAATGAACATAAAAACCTACCTCAATTTTATTATTAGCAATTATGCTGATTATCTATCAAGTTTGGGTTATAACAAGATTTACCAAGACGGCAATACGATTAGAATTGATAAAAAGGGTCCTACAATCAACAATAATTTAATGTTAAGTATTTTAAAATATAATACTATTGCATTGGGTGGGTTTGGGTGGGGAGTTCAATTGACAGAAATAGATACACCTATTATCAGAACGGTTTTAAGGAAAGAGAATCAATCAGAGAAATATATTAAAGATATATTAAATGCGCAGTTTTCCATTCATGCCGGAGTAAATTTAGTAAACGAACAAAAGGTATTGGATATATATACTGATGAGGATGCTACAAAATCATTTGAGCTAGTCAGAAGTTACTTTGAGAATGAAATAGAACCCTTTTTTGCTAAACATTCAAAATTAAGAAACATCTATGATTTCTTAGTAGCAGTTCCTAAACAAGAGTTCTGGGACAGAGTTGGGGGGAAAGCAATATATTATAGAGAATTATTTATCTATAAAATTTATAATGAGGAAAAATATCAGGAATACTTAAAAGAAGTTATTCCATTAATTGAGAGAGATTATAAAATATGGCCTTTAGACTTCTATAAAGCTCAGATGGCAGCGTTTGATGAATTAGTAGCATATATAGAAAACAATGTAACGAGACTGAGAGAATTATATGATCCGGAAATGCTTTAGCCACCCTAGAGTTTTAACTATGAACTTGTCTAATATTATTGGTTAAATAAAAAGATGCTCAAATAAGGAGTAATTTTGTTTTGCGAACCAAAATAAAAACCTACAATGAGCATCCTAAGCAAAGATAAGATTAAAAAGTTCA
>NZ_QVMT01000011.1 GCF_003418935.1 Emticicia sp. C21
AAAGAAAGAATTAAACTTAATCTAAAAGGAATGAGCCCCATACAATACCGAGCGCATCATTCTAAAACTTAATAATAATTTTGTCCAAAATTTGGGGTGCAGTCCATTGATTGGTAACCTTTTGTGGTTCTATTTTATTACCTATACACTTCAAATCTACAATAACTATCGCTCTTTTAGAGCCGTATGGCAAAAGGTTTCCACCGTATTGGTCATCTTTTCCGGTTCACTTTTAGTGGCTACACGCGCCAAATACAGCGTAATCACTGCACTTTTAGAGCCGTCAGTCCAAAAGGTTCCCACTAGATTGGTAACCTTTTGTGGTTCTATTTTATTAGCTACACACTTCGANTAGCAAACAGGAATTATAAAGCTGCTCATTATAAATAGTTCTGTACCTGGTTAAGCCTATAATTGCGGTATTAATTTTCTTTTTCTCTTCGACCATTGCTATAATGTATTTTCCAAAACTTAGTGTCTCTTAAATTCCGGTTTTGGATTGTGATTTCAAAATACTCAGCCAGGTTTTTGGTATAATCAGACTGTTATACTTCTCGCTAACTTCCAGTATAGGAGGGCTTAAATGCTAAGCACTAATTACATGAGAAAACGGATATAGAATCTCTCGATACTCTGGTAAAGAGCCTTCTGAAAATCTCAATTTATGATTAAAAGGTATAGCAGAAAATTTTTTTATGATTTTGCTTTGAAGTACAAAGTACTTTTATTTAACTTTGAATCGCAAAGTACTTTTGTGGTGGCGAGGCAAGATTTAAGCAATCTGCCAAAGTGATAAAAAGGAAGTGGAAAATAGCAGAGCGTAGGGGAGTATAAGAATACATTGAGTAAAGTCCTCAGAATACTATGAAAAAGCATTACATAATTTTAATTGAAGTTCCTGTATTATCTATCCTCAATATCAAAACTATGAAAAAGCTATTTTTTACAATTTTACCCGCAATCCTGTCACTAAACTTTGTATTTGCCCAAACATTTGACAAAGCTAAGCTCAACCAGTTTTTTGACCGACTAGCAGAAAAGAACAAGGCAATGGGTAGTCTGGTCATTATCAAAAATGGAGAAGTGCAATACAGTCGGTCTATTGGTTATAGTGAGATTAATGGAACTAACAAGAGACCTTTGACAGAGGCAAACCGATTTAGAATCGGGTCAATCACAAAAATGTTTACTTCTGCTATCATTCTGCAATTGGTTGATGAGGGAAAGTTAAAGCTGACCGATACAATAGACCAATTTATTCCACAGATTCCGAACGCAAGTAAAATCACCATTAAGCAGATACTTGGACATCGTAGTGGTATCCCTAATGTAAGGCGTATTCAGAATTCCCAAGAAAATGTGAATACGACTCCGATAACGAGAGAAGAAATGCTCGACCTTATCGTTAAAGCTACGCCTGAGTTTGAACCTGATTCAAAGCATTCATATAGTAATTCCGGCTATCAGGTTTTAGGTTTTATTATCGAAAAGGTAACAGGTAAAAGCTATGAAGCAGCGCTCAACGAAAGAATTATCTCAAAGATAGGGCTAAAAAATACCTATCTGGCTACCGGAAAAATAGATGTAAATAAAAAAGAAGCACTTACCTATATGAATTTGGGTGGCGAGTGGAAACCAGTGCATGAAACACATCCAAGTATTCTTTACAGTGCAGGAGCCATTGTTTCAACACCGAGTGATATGGCTACATTCATTCAGGCGTTGTTCGATGGAAAGATTATTTCAAATGAAAGCCTTGAGCAGATGAAAATCATGCGAGAGGGTGAAGGCTTGGGAATGGAACCTTTCAACTTTGCAGGGAAGACCTTCTATGGACATGCAGGTGGCGCAGATAATTATGGCTCATGGCTGGCCTATTTGCCAGCGGAAAAACTGACAATTGCCTACACAACCAATGCAAAAGTTTATCCGGTTGCCAATATCATGAAAGGAATTACTGATATCTATTACAACAAACCCTATGAGATTCCTTCTTTTGAATCTGTAACAATAAGCCCAGAGGTGCTTGATAGTTATGTGGGCGTTTATGCAACCCCAGAGGCTCCGGTAAAATTTGTTATTACAAGAAACGGAGAGACACTTTTCTTTAAACCACCCGGAGAATCTGCCGCTGTTGCTCTCGAAGCCACCGCACAGAATAGGTTTCAGATAGAGGGAGCTGTGGTGGTTGAGTTTGACGCCGCAAAAAAACAAATGACCATAAAAAGGCGTGGCGGAGAAAGAGTTTTTACAAAAGAAAATTAACTTATTAAAGATTAAATCAGATATAAACTCAATACCATTATGACAGCAAAAAACAATTTAACAATGCAACACCTGGTCATTAAAAGAGCATTGATCGGCGCAGCTATTGGCCTAGTAGTAATATCATGTTTTATATTAAGTGTCAATAACCCAAAACCGGAATGGGGTCAATATTGGATGATAAGACCATTCATTGTTACTCCATTGGTGGTGGCACTGGCAGGTATATGTACTTCTTTTCTGGCTTCTCTAGGCAATAATGGAGGTATAAAAAGGATAATAGCCTACACTTTAACCATATTGATATACTTCTTTAGCCTATGGTTTGGTATTGTCGCTGGTCTTGGCGGTACTTTATGGGATTAAATTTGAATATCAAATTGCATAAGATCATTTGAAGAATTTTTAAACTATCTCAGTAAATACAATTATGAAAAACTTTGCAGGTAAAATCATCGGGTTTGCCATTGGTATGGCTGGCTTTCTGTTCCTTTTTAAAATTTTGATACTCGATAAAACTTCACCATCAGACGAACTCGCTCCTGGAATGGTAATGATTATTGCAGTAATGAGCGGCGTGTTATTTGGGTTTGCGGGTAATATAATTCAGAATTATCTAAGAGAGAGTAAAGCATAATTTTTTAATAGAATATTGAATAGAATAAATTAGAATAGTAAAACATTGTACAACTATGACAGCGAAAAACAATTTAACAACACAGGGTTTCAATACCTCTTTATTCATCAAGCGAGTGCTTATTGGTACAGCCATTGGCCTAGCCGTGATACTTTTTTTTGTATTGAGAGTAAGTCCTGATCATCCTGACTGGGGACAGTACTGGTTGATTCAGCCATTATTAGTTACACCATTGGCAGGCGCTACTGCGGGGATGTGTAACCATCTTCTTGATTTTTTGCGCATTCAAGGAAGTACCCAAAAGATAATTGCCAATATACTAGCCGTTTTAATATACATTGTTGGCCTTTGGATGGGGATTGTTTTAGGCTTGCATGGAACTATGTGGAATTAAGGTATTGCTGATATATGAATTTTTGGTGTAATTGCGAATAAGCTTCTTCTGTTAAGGAGAGGCTTTTTTATTGTAATCATGTGTGGCTATGTAAGTGGAGTATTTATTAAGCACCTGATTTATACTCTTTGATAAATCTTATATTCAATAAAGATTAAGGAAAGTATTACTATTATTTCAAGCAGAAAATAAGTGATTCCTAAACGGGTCAAGCTGGTATAAAAGTAGAAGAACAGACATAAAGTGAAATAACAATACAGTAGATTAACGAGAATAATAAATTTCAGATACGGTTTATAATTTCTCTTAATCAGCAAATAGCAAGTAAAAGAGTATAACATATACAGGCAGCCAAATACTCCTAAAAAGTAAACTACATTGATTAGAATACCAAAATACTCTTCAAATGGTGCTATAATGGTAAATAATACTAATGCCGTCAGAAATCCACCCAAGCTATCAATCAGAAAAATTTTTCTTGGTGTTTTTGATATATTATTAATGATTAAATTAAGCTTATTCTGCATTCAGGGAATGTTATATTCGAAGCGATATTAAACAAAATATATTTTTTATCAAAAAGACTTGTGCAAGTAAATGCTTGCTTATATATTTGCAAGCAAATACTTGCAAATTATATGGAATCGAGAAGAGATGTTTTTCAGGCTATTGCTGACCCCACACGCCGACAGATCATTGAAAAGTTGGTGCAGAAACCTTTAAATGTGAATGAAATAGCAGAGAACTTTGATGTTACCCGTCAGGCTGTTTCGTTGCACATTAAGATTTTATCAGAGTGCGGCCTGATTGTGATAAAAAAACAAGGCCGTGAACGCTATTGTGAAGTGAAAATTGATGAACTCAATCAGGTGGCTGAATGGGTAAACTTCTGTCGTCAATTCTGGAAAGAGCAATTCAGTTCATTAGATAAATATTTGACTCAAGTACAATCTTCAAAACCATCAGACCATGACAACACGCCCCAGTAATACCGACTTCGTTATCAGTTATGAGTTCAATGCTCCTAAAGAGCTGGTATTTAATGCGTTTAGTAAAGCGGAAGCGCTTAATGAATGGTGGGGACCCCTACAAACGAAAAATAGTGTAGTGAGTCTGGATTTCAGACCCGGAGGTATTTTTCATTTTAAAATGGAATCTCCAGGGACAACGAATTATGGCAGATTTATATTTGGTAGTATTCAACCTTATGATCTACTGGAATTTACCAATTCATTTGCCGACGAGCATGCCAATGTGGTGCCAGCGCCTTTTGATATTTCGATACCTGACCGCATCTTCTATCGTATAATTTTTTCTGAAACTAATGGCAAAACTACCATCACTATGACAGGGCAGCCAGTAGATGCGACACCGGAACAAGAAACAGGTTTTCATTCTATCAATGCTAGTATGCAAGAAGGCTTTGGTGCATCATTTAAGCAATTAACCACTTTTTTAAGCAAAATAGAAGAATCATGAGAAAGCTAAAATTACAAGTACAGATGTCGGTAGATGGTTTTGTATCTACCGGCCCAAATGATGAACAACAATGGGTGACCTGGGCATGGGAAGAAATCGGCCCGGACGTGCTGGCTCTTGCCGATTCGGCGGATACGATTCTTATTGGCCGTAAATTAGCCATTGATTATATTCCTTATTGGGAAAGCGTATATACTAATCCGGAAGATGCAATGTACGAAGTTTCTAAAAGAGTGGTCAATCATAAGAAAGTAGTCTTTACTAAAACTCTCGAAAAATCTGAATGGAATAATACAGAAATTGCTACAGGTGATTTAGTAGAAGAAGTAAACAAATTGAAAGCGCAAGAAGGCAAAGATATAATCGTGTACGGTGGCAGCTCATTTGCGGCTGCTTTGGTTCAGGCTGGATTAATTGATGAATTTTATTTATTCATTAATCCTGTTGCGCTTGGGCATGGTGATTCTATTTTTAGTAGCTTATCGGCCTTTAAGCAGTTACAATTGAAAGATACTACTGTTTACAATAGTGGTATAGTTTTGATGTGTTATGAATTGAAGTCCTAATGACTAAATATATTCTTTAGATAGCTACAACCGTGTTGGGTGCAGAATCAAAAACCTATAAATAAACCATTGAATAAGTAATATACCGTTAAATCAATCATTCTTTTGGTAGACAGTCCATAATACTGGGCTATCAATTATCTTTAGTGACAATTGATAGTTTTACCATGAGAACCCTATTCTTTTTGCTTATTTTATCAGGTTTTCTTAACGCCTGCAAGAAAAACGAAACTAAGCCGGAACCAATAAAACCGGATAAAGAAGACCAGGTAAATACAGTGTTTCTAAAAAGCATTGATACTACTTATTATGAGTTAAATGCAAAGGTAACTGTGCATTTAAAAACTGCAAAATTAGAATTAGCGACTGAAATAAACATAGATTGGGGTGATAACAAATTCCAAAACCTCTATCTTCAACCTCAGGAAGGATTCGTAAATAACCAGATGCTTGTTTTTGATCATCGTTATGAAAAAAACGGTGACTATAAAATTCAGTTCAGGGCAAAAAATAAAAATGTAAATGATTCTTTGTTTGTAGTAGTAGCTATAAAGAATCGTGTGCCTCCGCTCATAGCTAATTTTTCCTACGAATTATTAGGGGGAGGCAAAGTAAGGTTTAAGAATCTGTCAAATTTAAGTATCGGTAACTACTATTGGCGTGATGATAAGAGTTTAAACAAGTCTTATGCAAGTGACCCCGAATTCATCTATGACCAGAACGCAACTTACCATGTGGTTTTAAGTGCATTAGATGCCTTTGGCCAGTATAATGCCATAAGCAAGCAAATAGTTATCAATGATGCTCCCCCAAGAGAAATGGCATTTTTTAAGGGAACCATTCTGGGCGTTGCGCATGAATGGAATGAAAATCCTGATAATTGCAGACAATTACTTACAGAATCAGAGCCGGGCAAGGGTTATCTTATCAATACCCTTACAAATCAGGCTGATGGAAATTATCTGGCTATAAGTATAGCCCCTAAGTTCAGAGTATTGACGAACCCTTATTTTGACCCAATAGAGCGTTACAATAAATTTAAAGAGAACCTTGTGCCGGGACATAAATCTATAAGCCTGAATGGAGAAAATACATGGAATGTGGGTTTTACCATACGTTACAAAGATCAGGAACCTATCAAAAAAAATCTTACTGACGACCCGGCCTCAAGTCTTGAAATTCTGCAAGTAGAAGAAGTCATTCAACCTGTTTTATTTGAGAGTATTTACCCCAAATCATTCTGGGTTACATTCAGAATCAAAGCTGATTTTAAGGAGGCAGGTAAAGTAGATGGCATTCTTAAAATCAGATATCTGATTGGTAGATTTTTGGGATAAATTGATTTATAGGATATTCTCAAGCTTGGCTCCAAAGAGGCTTCTCCAATAAAATCTTCTCATGAATAGGGCAGGAGGCAGCATGTGCGCCGGGTAAATACCCAATACTCATCAAAAACTCATTCACAATTTCACCACCGGTAAAACGGAAAGTTTTCTTAAATAACTTTACCCATTCGTCTTTGGTACGCGGATGATTCGCCTCTAACCATTTCTCGAATGAGCCATGCGTTTGTTGTAGGGCCAAGATAGTTCTGGCATTTTCAATAGCGGCATTGATTTTCAGACGATTTCTGATAATTCCTCCATCAGCCATCAGTCTTTCACGGTCAGCTTCTGTATAATTGGCTACTATCTCTAAGTTAAAATTATCATAAGCTGTTCGGAAAGACTGCTCTTTACGGAGAATGGTCTCCCAACTCAAACCAGCCTGATTAATCTCCATAATCAATCTGCCAAAAAGTTCATTGTCATCATGAATCGGGAAACCGTAGTGATTATCGTGGTAATTTTTATGGAGTTCTTTCTGCGCACCATTCATGCGCTCAATCGCAAAGCAATAAGACATTGTGTAAGGTTTTGAAATGCAAATATAAACCTGATATGACAAAAAACACTACACAAAATGTACAGTTGTCAGCGATTTTTTGATGGTATATTTTATTTAGATTCATTTCTATTATTAGAATTTATATCGAATAAGAGAAACAACTTAGCTGCTTTTTTCTTTTTAATTTGATTTTAAAAATTGTGAATTGCACAAGCCAGATACATAACCAAGTCTCTCCAAGCATGGAGGTGTGAACGTATCTTTTCCTGGACAAATCTTAATATTTTTATTACTCTAATAGCATGTTCTACCGAAACATGCTGTTGAGATTGTTCCGTTTCGACGGTTCGACGGTTCGACGTTTCGACGTTTCGACGTTTCGATCTATTGTATTGCTTTTGCTGGTTACTTAAATCAAGATTTTTAGTTTTTTTAATAGGCTGATAAATGATAACATTTGCAGGATATAATTTTAAAACATATTCTTAATAAAACTTCAACAACTTTATGGAATTATGGTGTAGATTTACGATTTTAACTATTAATAAGATGCCAAAATACTTAGTGCTTTTTTTGATGTTTTTAAGCTCATGGGCTTATGCGCAAACTGAAATTAATTTATCTGATTTTAAGCAATCGAAAGATGTAAAAGCTACAATTCAACAAGAGGTATTGTCTGTGTCTTGGACTTCGGGCAAGGATGAAAAAGCAAAAATTGTGATTGATTTTGCAAAAGATAAACCTCTTATAAAAAGCCTTCAACTCATAAAATCGAATGTGGTTAAGGAACTCATGGCAGACCTGAACCCTGCTTTTCTTTTGACCGTTGGCAAAAGAGATTTAGTATCACAAAATGGATGGAACATTTTTTTTGATAAAACACATAAAAAGCCATTTCAGAGATTTGCAGTAGAAATGATTAAAAATGAAGCAACTGTTATTTCAGATGGTAACAGGACTATTGTAAAAATCGGGAAACTAAAGGCAGGCAATTTTTCGGGAAACCTTGAAATAACGCTTTATAACAATAGCCCATTGATGAACTTTGCAGCTGTAATGTCCACTGAAATGGATTCTACGGCTATTTTATATGATGCAGGATTATTGAATAAAGGAAAACTTTGGAAAAATATTTCGTGGCGAAACACTGCCGACCAGTTACAAGCCATATCACCTGCACGCAAAGACACTGTTACACCTTTGGCTGTCAAATACAGAACAATTGTTGGTAATAATGAGACTGGCAGTGTGGCTGTTTTCCCGGCACCACATCAATATTTTTATCCCCTGGACGAAGCATTCAATCTAAGCTTTACATGGTTTGGTCAGAATTATGCTAATTTATTTGCAGATTATGGTTTAGGGATTCGCCAGGATTTGAATGGTGATAATCGTTATGTACCTTGGTTTAATGCACCGCCAAAAACACAACAAAGACTTAATTTTTACTGCTTATTAAGTACCGAAACCGCAGAAAAGGCAATTGAAGAAGTTAAAAAATTCACTCATGGCGATAGGTACAAACCTCTGGCACATTATAAAACGATGTCGAGCCACTTCCATAATGAATATGTGATGAATAACATCATTCCCAAAAAGGAAGAAAAAGGAACGCCCGTTTTTGTAGATGTGTTCAAAAATACGGGAATAGACATTGTGCATTTGGGAGAGTTTCACTATACAGCACACCCCAAAGGACCTGACAGCTTACGTTTGAAAGAATTAAGAGCTTTGCATGATATGTGCAGTAGATTTTCTGACAAAAAATTCCTTTTGCTGCCAGGTGAAGAACCTAATGAGTTTTATGGAGGACATTGGTTGAGTTTTTTCCCAAAACCAGTCAATTGGATTATGGCAAGAAGTCCGGAAAAACCCTTTGTTACACAAGACCCTGTTTATGGAAAAGTATATCGTATTGCAAACAAGTCTGAAATGCTAAAACTCCTCGAATTGGAGAATGGCCTGGCCTGGACAGCCCACGCCCGTACAAAAGGTTCAACGGGCTATCCTGATAAATACAAAGAAGAAGATTTTTTTAAATCAGACCGCTTTATGGGAGCAGCCTGGAAAAACATTCCCGCCGATTTATCCACTCCAAAAATTGGTAAACGAGTATTAGACTTAATGGATGATATGGCTAATTGGGGCTTACGGAAGCACGTAATTGCCGAATCTGATATATTTACCATTCGTCATGAAAATGAAATGTATGCGCATTTAAACGTGAATTACCTACAAATGGAAACGCTACCACAGTATAAAGATGGTTGGCAACCCGTTTTAGATGCCATGCAAAACGGAAAATTCTTTGTTTCAACAGGAGAAGTACTGTTGCCCGAATTTACTGTAAATGGAAAAAGCAGTGGCGAAACAATTACCCTGAATGCTAAAAATGCCAATGCAGAAATTATTGTAAAAGGCGATTGGACTTTCCCTTTGAATTTTTTAGAAATCATAACGGGAGATGGCAAAAACGTGTTCAGAGAAAAAATAAATCTGAATTATACCTCAGCCTTCGGCAGCGAAACCTTTAAACTAAAAACAAACTTAAAAGGGAAAAAATGGATAAGGGTTGAGCTTTGGGATGTAGCCACCAACGGGGCTTTTTCGCAGCAGATTTGGATTGAGTAACCCAATTTTCTACTTGATATTTAGGCGATGAAGAAGTAATAAGATAATTTTACCTGATAAAATTTATATCGAATAAGCTAAATAGCTTAGCTGCTTTTTCTTTTTAGTTTGATTTTAAAATATCGCCTTTTGCTAAGGTCCGCCACCGCGATTGGTCTTTAAATAAATTAAAATAAACAATAACAAATCTGACCACTCAACAAATACACTATTCTTACGGGATTTATATTGACGCTGACAAACTTTACCTTCAATAGTGAAATGGATAAAATAACTCTCCCTACTTGATTGAATTCTTTGCATAGTGTTTCAAATTTCTAATTTGTTTAAGCCTGTATAGGCTGGGATGATTTAGTCATCTCCTTTTAAATCCTGGTATCTAAATCGTTTCATTTAGCAAAAACGAATACTTATGAAAGCCTTTAATATCTTATTCGATATAAATTCTATTCTTACAAAATAAATTTTCTCCCAGAACTAAACCATTTTAGAGCTAGTTTGTCAAAGGCTGACAATCTTATTTAAAAGCGAATGACCGACAAGACATCTACCTTAGAATCCCCAAAACCGCCTGTAAAGGCAATAAAAAAGAAATCACCTTTTCGAGAGTGGCTCGACTCAGTCGTTTTCGCCGTTGTAGCTGCCACACTTATCCGTTGGTTGCTATTTGAACCTTATACGATACCCAGTGGCTCTATGGAAAGCAGTTTGTTAACGGATGACTTTATTTTCGTAAGTAAATTTCATTATGGTACCCGAACACCGAAGACAATTTTGCAAGTACCTCTTACACACCAGAAAATCTGGTTTACGGAGATTCCTTCTTTTCTTGATTGGATTCAATTACCGCAATTCCGATTACCAGGCTTTACAAAACCAAAAAATGGCGATGTAATTGTTTTTAATTATCCGGGTTGCCCTGAGCGGCCGGATGAATTCGGGGGTTACGATAAATATCCTGTTGACCTCCGTACCAACTATATTAAGCGTTGTATTGGTATTCCCGGTGATGCTGTGGAAATGAGAGAAGGACAGACCTATGTAAATGGCAAAATATTTAATAATACTCCTGAAATGCAGATGGAGTATCAAGTAGAAACCAATACAACCGTAAACGACAAGGTTTTTTATAAATATGGAATTACCGAGTTTGCGCAGGCACTTAGCCCGGAAGGTCAAACAATTTATATCGTAAAAACCACTCCCAAAGGAATTGCGGATTTGAAAAGCTTGGATTTTGTGAAAAGCGCTAACCTTATTGTACAAGCTAAAGGAGACACCAGCAATGCAAATTACAATATTTTTCCATATAACTCTCGCCTGTTCCCATACAATCGTGACAATTTCGGGCCTATTATCGTACCGAAAAAAGGAGTTACGATTCAATTAGATGAAAAAAATATTGCCATGTATAAGGGTATCATTACCACTTTCGATGGGAACAATGATGCCAAGTACATCAACGGGCAGATTGTGCTTGATGGCAAGCCTATTACTTCTTATACTTTTAAGCAGAATTATTACTATATGGTGGGAGACAATCGCCATAGCTCAGACGACTCCCGTTTCTGGGGATTTGTGCCGGAAGACCATATTGTAGGTAAAGCAGTATTGGTCTGGATGTCATTGGATAGAAATGGCAGTTTCTTAAACAGAGTCCGCTGGGGACGTCTGTTGAGCCTTATCAAATAGGCTGAAACATTTAGCGGCTATAGTGTATTATCAAGGGTGTTTAAAAGTATCAATTCACTTTTAAACACCCTTGTTCGTTTTATTTCATATATTTACAGATAAAACTTCAAAGAGTATCAGAGCATATTTTCGAATAATTAGCTATTTACTTAAAAATATTCCTTAGCGCCCATAATAATGGAAATTGGCAAAACGGATAAAATTGCCCCAATCATAGGTTGTCATATTATGAATGCCTTCTCTATTGTGATACCCCATAACTGAATGAATGATAGGAGTGTTTGTAGGTGGTGGGGTAAGAGTCAGGCCTGATTTTTTACCATATAGAGCATACACCTTTTGCGATTCAATTAAAGAAAGGTAAGAGCCTTTAGGGTCAGCCCATAAATCTTCTGTGGCAGATGTGGTGTAAACAGGTCTTGGTGCCATCATTGAAATTAACATATGTTGGTCTACAGGTAAGGCATTTTCATTATCATTGAACCGCTTATAATTAGTATTAAACCAATGCGGAAAAGTAGTATTGATTCGCTTAATTGTCTCACCAAACTGCCTTCTGGCCAAAGCAGCACCGGTATTGCCTGAACAATTCGAAAAAACCATAGCAAAGCGTTGATCCTGTGCGCCTGCCCATAGCGCGGCTTTTCCACCACGTGAGTGACCTACAACACTCACTTTGCTGAAATCTATTGCCGCATCAGTTTTAAAATAATCCATAACCCTACTGGCGGCCCATGCCCATGCACCGATGGCTTTCATACCATTATCTGCCGTGACTTGGTTAGGATATAGCTGCAAAACACCATTCTGATAAGTATCCTTATTGTCTGGTGCTGCATCGCTTACATGAAAAGCCGCTATAGCATAGCCACTATCAATGGCCATTTCGGCAGGCCAGAATTCACTTTTCATCTTTCTGCTAGGGTCTGTATTTTCATTACCGCGGTTATTAATTAACAAGAAGACAGGCGAGCTTTTCTTATTAGCATTAGGTGTAAATAATATCAGATGAATAGCAACGGACTTCTTGGCTTTTTCTACAGTAATTGTTACTTCCTTTAGACGAGCCTTACCATCCATTGCATTAGGATTATCATTTACTGTCTTATAAGTAATGCGGTCATAGCTTTTGGGCATCTGACCATAAATATTTTCTTCAAATAAGGTTAATATTTCCGGTCTTCTTTTTTTCTCCCATTCTGCTGCCTTGCTAACTGTTTTGCCATCAAGGGTTTTTAATACCTCCGGTAAGGTATAGATTGGTACTTTTGTTTCATCATAATTTTGTCCATAGCCTTTTATTAATATAAAAAGCAAACTCAAACAAATCTTAAGTCTTCTAAACATGTATGGTTCTTGAAATATGTTTATTGAATTCTATTTAAACTCTATATATTAGCAAAGTTTACTTCGCCCAATCCGGCACAGGTGTTTTATCATTAAAGAGTTCATCAATATAATAATTTCTCCTGGCTGTTTTGTTACAGGTATTATCACCGTCAATAGGATAAATGCAAGGCTCATATGGCCCATTGTTTTGAATATGCATAATACTGACAGGGGCATTATTGGGCAATAAATCGTTCCGGTGCAACCTATTCAGAAAACAATGCCCTAGTTCATGAAAAGCCAGAGCTTCGCGATTCTGCTCAGGTACGGAATCCCAACAGATTGGATTAATCACAATCTCGCGTTGTCCTGATTTTTCTTTTACAAAATGCCCACAAATTTCAATACTTTCATTATCAAACTTCATAATAAGGTTTTCCAGCTTCACTGTAATATTTCGCTTTTGTGCTTCAGCTACAAATGATTTCAGATAAGGCTCTAGTTTGGGATCAATCTGATAAACAGTTGGAATTGCTTCCTTTTTGCTACACGAAAGGTTGACTAAAAGTAGGAGTATTAAAAGTTTATTCTGCATAAATTATATCTCTACTCAAAGGTAGATAGAAAAATCTAAGATGTTAAAAGAACTTGAAAATGAATGAAGCAGGAAGGGAAATGTAAATTGAACATAAAAGTCATGGTTTAAAAATACATTATCTTCCCATGCTATTCGCTAATCGTCACTTCTCCTTAAAACTATATAAATAAGGGGCCTTATGCGCTTTGCCCGAATATTGTTTATCATGGCGGTCAAGGATATTCAGACTCAGTATTTTACGTTGAAAAGTAGTGCGTCGGAGTTTTTCGCCTAAAATAGCTTCATAAACTTTTTGCAGTTCATTCATGGTAAACAGAGAAGGTAAGAGATTGACACTTACTAACTTCCTTTCAAGGTTATCACGCAAGGTTTGCAAGGCTTTTTCTACAATCTGATTATGATCTTGCATAAGCGGAGGCAATTTATCAAGCGAATACCAATCGCAAGAATCTGATAGTGCGTCAGGCTTCGGCACTACTTTCTCATAGTTTATCAAAGCATAATAAGCTACCGAAATAAATCTATCCAGCATCCAGTAGTTTTCAGGAACATGGTGCCCATTGGCCTCCAGAATTGTTTTCATGGCTCCGGCCTGATAACGGGAAACATCACCAAAGGTATAAAACTGTTCCAGATAAATATTGTCTAGCCCTGTTCTTTCCTTTAATCCTCTTCTTACAGCTGTATTCAAATCTTCATCTATCTTCACAAAGCCGCCGGGTAGGGCAAACAAACCGGTATTATGATATTTCATAATCAATATTTTGAGTTGGTTACCCGAAAAACCAAAAATGACCGAATCGTAGGCAATATGAGGTAAATATTTTCTTTCTTCCACTTGAATTGGTGTATTAATTTTTTCTGCAAATATAAATTTTTCAAAAATAAGTATGAATATTTCTAAAAACCAATTATTATTGTCACAAATTGAGACAATAACTAAATTTTATTAAAGAAAATGAAAAAAATATGCTATTTGATTAGCCTGTTTTTTGCGTGTAACATGATGGCACAGGCACAGAACAACAATGCATTTGCTGTACAAACCACTATCGAAAACGGTATAATTGAAGGGAATTACGACACTAAAACAGGTATTCAGACCTACTTTGGCGTACCATTTGCCAAGCCACCTGTAGGAAATTTAAGATGGAAAGCACCTCAGCCTGTTGAAAACTGGAAAGGTGTAAAAGAAACCAAAAAATTTTCTGCCAGACCCATGCAGACAGTCGTATTCGGTGATATGAACTCTCGCTCAAATGGCGTAAGTGAAGATTGCCTTTACCTGAATGTATGGACCCCTGCTAAACGCAATACGAAAGATTTGCCAGTATTGGTTTACTTCTTTGGTGGTGGTTTCGTAGCCGGAGATGCTTCTGAGCCTCGCTATGACGGCGAAGCAATGGCCAAAAAAGGAATTGTTGCTGTAACGGTAAACTATCGTTTAAACATCTTCGGTTTCTTTGCTCACCCAGAATTAAGTGCCGAAGCTCCTTATAAGGCATCAGGTAACTATGGTTTACTGGATCAGGCTGCTGCTTTGAAATGGGTACAGAAAAATATAGCCGCCTTTGGTGGAGATCCTAAAAAAGTAACTATTGCAGGTGAATCGGCTGGTTCTATTTCAGTAAGTGCGCAAATGGCATCTCCTTTGTCTAGAAATTTGATTGCAGGAGCCATTGGTGAAAGTGGTGCAGGTATTAACCCTACTTTAGCGCCGGTACCATTGGCTGAAGCTGAGAAAGTAGGTCTGATTTTGCTAAAAACGCAGGTTACCCTTCTTTAGCAAAACTAAGAGCTTTGAGTACGCGTGAAGTTTATGAGATTTACAATGAATCAAAAAGATTCGGTTTCCCTACAGTTATAGATGGATACTTCTATCCTAAAACTATTCCTCAAATCTTTAATGCTAAAGAACAAGCACAAGTTCCATTGCTATTAGGTTGGAACTCAGCTGAAATTCCAGGGGGGGCATTTATGTTTGGTCAGCCTTATAAAGATGAAGCCTATATTGCCCGTGTGAAAAAAGAATATCCGAATGATTCAGAAGAAGTATTGAAACTATATCCACACGGCTCAGAAAAAGAAATTGAGTTGTCTGCTACGGCATTGGCATCCGACCGTTTCATTGCCTATAGCACCTGGAAATGGTTTGATTTGCACCGCAACAACAGCTCTCAACCTGTGTATAGATATTTATACAGCAAGGTTCGTCCGCCTTTGGTTGATCAGACATTGGCATCAGGTTTAGCTGGTGGTACTGTTAAGAAAGATGGTAATACTCCTAAGGCACCAGAACCTGTGGGCGCACCTCATGCTTGTGAAATTGAGTACTGTATGGGTAACCTGCACTTGATTAAAGAGTACGCATGGACACCTGATGACTATAAAACCTCAGAGACTATGATGAACTATTTTGCTAATTTTATCAAAACCGGAAACCCAAATGGGGCTAAATTACCTGATTGGCCAGCAGCTAAAGCAGGTGACACAACCCCACCGGTGATGATATTAAATGCAGAATCAAAAGCCGAAAACGCCAAAGACGATGCCCGTTATCTGTTTTTGGACAAGGCTTATGGAAATAATAAGTAAAGAATTGAGTGATTTAGTGAATGAGCGATTGAGGGATTATTATTTACGGCGAACCTAGCCCATAAATTTAAATTACAATAATTCTCAAATCGACGAACTTCGTATGAATACGTTACAGTTCAGACAAACTATTCACTAAATCACTCATTCACTCAATCACTAAATAAAAACTATCAATGAAAAAAATCATTTTATCGCTTTTGGCATTTTGCTTTGTTGCAGGTGCTTCAGCACAATTACAAACCGGAGAAGACGTAGCCGTAACCAGCACCGATGCAGGTAAAGTACGTGGTTATATACATAATACTGTTTATACCTATAAGGGTATTCCATATGCAGAAGCTAAACGCTTTGAATCGCCACAAAAACCTAAGCCCTGGACTGGTGTGCGTAGCTCCCTGACTTACGGCCCTGTTGCTCCATTAATGACACCAACTACTACTGTTCAGGATGAATCAGAATTCGTTTTTCATCATGACTGGGGCTATACCAGTGAAGACTGTATGCGCCTGAATGTCTGGACACCTGGTATCAACGATGGCAAGAAACGTCCTGTATTATTCTGGATTCATGGTGGTGGTTTCACTGCTGGTTCATCGCAGGAGTTACCATCTTATGATGGCGAAAACCTGGCGAAAAAAGGTGATGTGGTAGTAGTATCTATAAACCACCGTCTGAATATACTCGGTTATTTGGATTTATCTGCTTATGGCGATAAATACAAGCAATCGGCTAACCTGAGTATTGTTGATATGGTAGCAGCCTTAGAATGGGTAAAAACTAATATTGCCAATTTCGGAGGTGATGCTAACAACGTAACAATCTTTGGTCAGTCAGGTGGAGGGGCTAAAGTAAATACTTTAATGGCTACTCCTTCTGCTAAAGGATTATTCCACAAAGCCGTTAACCAGAGCGGTGCTTTCCGTACTACACTTCTGGAGAAATCAGATACTCAATTGGTTGGTGCAGAAGTACTAAAAGCTTTGAACATTGAGCCAGGCCAGATTGATAATATACAGAAAGTGCCTTATGCTGATTTGGTTGCTGCAGGTAACAAAGCTTTAAAGATTGTAGGAGACAAATTGAAAGCTGAAGGCAAAAACTTAGGTGCGTTTGGCGGATTAAGCTGGGGGCCAAGCCATGATGGTGAGTTCTTGCCTTATCAGTTTACTGACGCTAAAGCAGTAGAACTATCTAAAAATATTCCATTGCTGATTGGTACTGTGAAAAACGAATTTATGGCTTCACTATTCAGTGGCATGTCAAACGCCAGCGCTGAAAAGGTAAATGACTTTTTGAAAAACAGATATAAAGATAAAACAGATGCCTATGTTGCCGCGGCAAAGAAAGCATTTCCGAATGATACCAAACCATCTGATTTGATGGACATCGATTTAATGTTCCGTCCGGGTGCTGTTACACAGGCTAAAGCTAAATCTACAGCAGGAGGTGCACCGGTTTATATGTACTTATTCTCATGGCAATCACCAGTATTAGGTGGCAAATACAAAGCTTTACACTGTATGGAGATTCCTTTTGTATTCAATAACATTGCCCGTTGTGAAGAAATGACAGGAGGTGGAAAAGAGGCGTATGCTTTAGCTGATAAAATGAGCCAATCATGGATAAACTTCGCTAAAACAGGCAACCCTAATGCCAATGGTTTACCTAAATGGGAGCCATATACAGCAGAAAAAGGTGCTACGATGTTTTTCGATAATACCAGTACCATCCGCTATCACCACGATAAAGAATTATTAGAGGTAGTAGCGCAGCAGTAAGAGTTTAGTGATTGAGTGAATGAGCGATTTAGTGATTAGAATTGATTTTATTATGTATTTGTGAGATCTGAATAAAAATAAGCGCTGTTAGTATTCTTAAAAGTAATCACCGCAGCGGCGGCCGCTCAATCGCTAACTCACTCATTCACTCAATAAATTTCGTTTCATACGCTTGGTTGATTAAATATATTTGATGGTGATTCTGTCAAATATTATTTTGGTTGATTATATTCAGCAGTATATTCGCTGATTCATTCTTAAATAACTCTCTGCTAGTTTATAGTCAGAGAGTTATTTGTTAAAATTAAAACTCCGTACCCTTACTCATGAAGAAAACTCTATTTCTACTATTGGTATTCCTTTGTACAATTGCCAGTGAAGCAAAGATTATCAGGATCGTGATTGATAAGACCGAGGTCTATGCCGATGGTAAACAGTTTGGCAATGTCGGACAATATCAACGACTAACAGGTAGAGCCTTTGGTGAAGTAAGCCCAACAGATATTCACAATACAATCATACAGGATATTGCTCTAGCGCCAAGAAATGAGAGAGGGATGGTAGAGTACGAAATGGAATTTGTTTTACTGAAACCTCTTGATTTAAACAAAAGTAACCATCTATTGTATTATAGTGTACCCAATCGCGGCAATATTGGTGGTGCTGATACCACCTTATTGAAAAGAGGATATATTTATCTGTGGAGCAGCTGGCAAGGAGATATTATCGGAGATGGCAAGATTAAAATCAAAGTTCCGGTAGCCACCGAAAATGGTAAAGATATTATCGGAAAACTCCATGCCGAATTGGTAGTAAATGAGAATACTCCTACACAAAACTTGAGTGGCGGGGCATTCAGCGCGCAATTCCACAAAGCCTACGAAACAGTTTCTTTAGATAATTCTACAGCCACACTAACCAAACGCATTCATGCCTCTGATGAACCCATCAAAGTCCCTGATTCAGATTGGGCTTTTTCTGATTGTACCACAGAGGCATTTCCTGGTAAACCCAGTACTACCCAGATCTCTGTAAAAGGAGGTTTCGACCCTGATTATATTTATGAATTAGATTATACAGCTAAAAATCCTTTGGTATTAGGTTTAGGATTCGCTGCTACCAGAGATATTATTTCATTTTTCAGATATGCAAAGCAAACTGATAACCCAATAGCTAATCAAATTAAAGCATCGATTGCGGTGGGTGTCTCTCAATGTGGTAATTTCCTGCGTACTTTTCTCCATTTAGGGTTTAATGCCGACGAAGACAATAAACCTGTTTTTGAAGGGATAAACGCACATATCGGTGCAAGAAAAATTACTTTGAACGTACGTTTTGGCCGTCCTGGAGGAGGAGGTATGCAACACGAAGAGTTGGTTTTTCCGGGTAATGAACCACCATTTACATGGCAGAGCACTCTAGACCCTCTTTCAGGAATTGAGGGTGGGATTTTGGATGCTTGTCAGAAGCAGGGTTTCATGCCTAAAATTATGCATACATTAAGCTCCACTGAATACTGGCAGTCGCGCATGTCGCTCCGTACAACTGATGTTTATGGTACAAAAGATTTGGAAATACCGGATAATGTAAGAATCTATCTATTTTCAAGTACGCAACATTGGCCTGCTTTTAGCTCAAATATTAATAGAATGACGGGTTTCTCATCAAACTCAAATTCTTATTTAGACTCGTGGCGAGCTTTACAGATTGCTTTAGAGCAATGGGTATTAGAGGGCAAGAAACCACCTAAAAGTATTTATCCGACTATTAAAGATAAAACTTTAGTTAAATCAACTGAAATAGGCTGGCAAATCATGTTTAATGTGCCTTTCAGAGGTTTAGTCAATGGCTTGGAGGTGAGAGACTTCGGACCTCAATTTGATGAGAAAATGATGACAGGTATTATCAGCGAAAATCCTGTACTTAAAAAAGATAAACAGTATACTGTTTTAGTGCCTAAAGTTGATGCTGATAATAACGAAATGGGGGGATTATCCACACTTAGTTTGCGAGTTCCTCTGGGTACATATACCGGTTGGAGCCTACGCAAAGCAGGATATGGTGAGGGAGATTTAGCTGTTTTAGAGGGAATGTACATCCCATTTGCTAAAACCAGAGCTGAAAGATTAGTCAATAGTGATACGCGTTTATCATTAGAAGAACGTTATGAGACCCAAGCCAACTATGTAAAAAAGGTAAAGAAAGCAGCTAAAAAGATGGTAAAGCAAGGCCTGATGCTGCCAGAAGATGCCAACAGAGAAATTAAGAAAGCGGAGGAATTGAAGTTGCTTTGAGAAAGCCAGATTTGAATAATATATTCTATTAACCTAATCTTATGAACCCTATATGCTTGCCTTATTAGGATTTGCCACCATTGTGGTTTTCTTGTTCTTAATCATTACCAAGCGTCTGTCGGTTATTACTGCTTTAGTAGTAATACCCATCATTTTTGGTCTGTTAGCCGGATTTAATCCTAAAGAACTAGGCGAAATGATGCTGGCAGGAATCAAACAGGTAGCACCCACAGGCATTCTTCTGATGTTTGCGGTTTTATACTTTGCCACTATGTTGGATGCAGGATTATTTGACCCTGTTATTGCTTTGATCATTCGCTCGGTGAAAGGTGATCCGATGAAAGTAATCATAGGAACCGCGATTCTGACAATGATAGTGCATTTAGATGGCGATGGTACTGCTACTTTTATGATAGTCCTTTCGGCGTTTTTGCCTATTTATAAAGAATTGAAAATCAATCGCCTGATTCTATCGGGTATTGTAGCATTAAGTGTCGGGCCTTTGCATTTAGTACCCTGGTCGGGCACTTCAGCAAGAGCTATTTCAACGCTTAAATCAGATGCGGTGCATATTTTCAATCCTAGTATTCCGGCAATTATAGGAGGTATTGTGTGGGTATTAGTTGTGGCTTATATTTTTGGTAAAAGAGAGCGCAAACGATTAGGCATTCTTGAATTTCAATACAATCATCACGATAATCTAACCGAGGCGCAAAGAGAATTAAGAAGACCAAAACTGATATGGATTAATGCGATTATGACACTTGCTTTAATTATTACCTTGATGAAAGGCTGGATTCCTGCCCCGGCTTTATTTGTAATAGCCAGTATGATTGCTTTGTTAGTCAATTATTTCAAATTATCTGATCAGCAAAAGGTATTGAAGAGTCATGGCACTAATATCTTTATGGTATCAAGTATGATATTTGCTGCAGGTATTTTTTCAGGAATACTGACCGGTTCAAAGATGATAGAAGCAATGGCAACTACTCTGGTTTCTTTTATCCCTCAAAACCATGCAGGTTGGTTGCCAACACTCACAGCCCTGACAAGTATGCCTGCCAGTATGCTTTTCACACCAGATGCTTACTATTTTGGTGTTGTGCCTATTTTAAGTCAGACGGCTACTCAATTCGGTATTGACCCTTTGGAAATTGGTCGGGCAGCTTTGCTTGGACAAATGACAGTTGGTTTCCCTTTAAGTCCTTTAACGGCATCCACCTTTTTGTTGATAGGTTTGTCTGAAGTTGAATTAGGTGAGCACCAGAAGTTTGTTTTCAAATGGGCTTGGGGAACAACTATTGTGATGACCATAGTAGCACTATTAACCGGGTCATTACACCTATAAACTAATGGCTATGAAACAAAAAATAAGAATAGGTTGCGGTGCAGGTTTTTCTGGTGATAGATTGGAACCTGCTATAGTTTTGGCTGAAAAGGGTGAATTAGATTATCTTATTTTAGAATGTCTGGCTGAGCGTACTATAGCTTTAGCTCAAAAACGAAAATTGCAAGACCCAACCAAAGGCTATGACCCATTGCTTGAGAGAAGAATCGAAAGTCTTTTGCCATTATTGATTCAGAATAATATAAGGCTAATTACCAATATGGGTGCAGCTAATCCGATAGCCGGAGCACAGAAAATTTTAGAAATTGCTCAAAAGCAGGGCCTCTCCATAAAGGTTGGGGCTGTTTATGGGGATGATGTTTTTGAGAATGTTTCACCCGAAACATTGGCTATAGAAACCAATGAACCTTTAAGCAAAAGTGGAGAATTAATATCTGCCAATGCCTATTTAGGTGTGGAAGGTATTTTGTCAGCATTGCAGGCTGATGCTCAGATAATTATTACTGGCAGAGTTGCTGACCCATCATTATTTTTAGCGCCGATGATTCATGAGTTTAGTTGGACTACCAACGACTATGATTTAATGGGCAAAGGCACAGTCATTGGGCATTTATTAGAATGTGCAGGACATATCACTGGTGGCTATTTTGCTGACCCAATCAAAAAGCCTGTGGAGAACATGGACAAATTAGGTCATCCATTTGCTGATGTATTTGAAGATGGGTCGGCTATTATAAGTAAAGTAGAAGGTACAGGCGGAGTAGTCAATCTGCAAACTGCAAAAGAGCAATTATTGTATGAAGTAATTAATCCACATGAATATTATACCCCTGATGTAATTGCTGATTTTACAACAGTTTATTTGAAAGAAATTGGAGAGGATCAGATACAGGTAACAGGTGGAACGGGTAAAGCGAAACCACCGACATATAAAGTTAGTGTAGGTTACAAAGCCTTTTATCTCGGAGAAGGAGAAATAGCCTATGCAGGCGCCTCAGCTTTAGACCGTGCACAATTGGCAGGCGAAATAATAGAAAAACGACTAAAACCCCAATTCCCTGAGTTGAGAATTGATTATATAGGAAGCAGTGCCATTCACAGAACTAATTTCGGAAATACTTCAATTCCTTACGAAATACGGCTAAGAGTAGCAGGGAAAGCCAGTAATTCATCTGATGCCGCCTTAATAGGCGAAGAGGTGGAAGCACTATATACCAATGGTCCAGCCGGAGGTGGGGGTGTAAGAAAATATGTTACTGAAGTAATTGGTATCGTTTCGATTTTATTAGACCGAAAAGACATTCAACCCAAAGTGCAGTTATTTGAATGCTAATTAAAATAATCACTCAATCACTAACTCACAAATCACTCAATTCCCATGAAGCTTTATGAAATAGCTCATAGCCGGGCAGGAGACAAAGGCAATACACTCACCCTCTCTTTGATTCCTTACAATGAATCAGATTATTCAATACTTTGTTCGACTATAACAGCGGAGATTGTCAAAAAACATTTATCAGCTATTGTTTCAGGTGAAATCATCAGGTATGAACTACCAAATATTCATTCCTTGCTTTTTGTATGTCAGCATGCGCTGTTGGGCGGAGTTACTACTTCACTGGCTATCGATACGCATGGAAAGACTTTAAGTTATGCTTTGTTGGAAATGGAGATATAACCTCACTCATCCCAAAGATTCTCCAAAGTATAATCACTTCCTTCTACGCACCAGAAGTCCCCTTTGATATAGCGATAATGCTGGTCTAAGGCATTCATTCGTTCCATTTGCCCGGCATCCAATACAATATCAGCCGCTTCTAAATTTTCTTTCAAACGAGTGGGGTTCACAGATTTCGGAATCACTGAAGTTCCTCTGTTTACAGCCCAGGCCAACATTACTTGTGCCGGAGAGCAGGCTTTTTCTTGTGCAATAGAAAGGATTGTTTCATTCTCAAATAATTTAGGTTCATTCGGTGAAATCCTACTGGAAGGGCGATCGGCTGAACCTAATGGACAAAAACCTGTAATAGCTATATTATTCTGTTTCGTAAAGTCCACCAATGCTTTTTGTTGATGAAAAGGCTGCAATTCTACCTGTAGAGCTTCTGGCAAAACTCCTGTTTCATGGCTTAACTGACTGATTCTCCTGCTGCTGAAATTAGAGACTCCAATATGTCTGGCTAATCCTTTTTCTTTTAAGTCAATAACTGCCTGCCATGTTTCACTTAAAGGCAAATCATTCAGGCTTATCATCTCTTCAGCTTTTTGAGGGTAATTTACACCATATACTAAAGCCACAGGCCAATGAATCAGATATAAATCAAGATAATCTAATTGTAGATTTTTCAAAGAGGCTTCTATTGCTGGTAACACATCTTCTCTACGATGGCGATTATTCCAGAGTTTAGAGGTTATCCATAAATCTTCACGTTTTACCTCATGAGTTTTTATTGCATCAGCAATGGCCGAACCTATCTCTTCTTCATTGCCATAAATAAAAGCACAATCAAAATGACGGTAACCAATTTCTATAGCAGTTCTGATAATCTGATATATTTCCCCTTTAGCAGATTTCCACGTTCCTAAGCCCAGAGCGGGCATTAAATCGCCATTACTGAATGATAAATATTTCATGAGGTATGATTAAATGATAGATTTTCTGCGAAAATAAAGAAAAAAGTTTGTAGCAATGAATTAAGATTCTCTATTTTTGAAATCAAATCAAAACTGATTCCTGATGCTATATGAACAAATAGCACCTCCACCAAGCCTTACGAATTATGTGAAGTATTTCTGGATCGGAGAAGCCCCTGCTTCACAACACCACTTGTTTATTCATCATGCCACGGCTGCGAGTTCTGCAAAATTAGTTTTTCATTATCAGGGAGGTTTTCATGAAAAAAGCGCATCAGGTGAAATCAGAAAATCATTTTCCTCTGGTATCCAGGGTCAGTCTAAAATACATACGCAATTTATCTCATCTCAAAGCATCGGCATATTGGGTGTAGAATTTTATCCTTATGCTATTCCCCTTTTGTTCTCTTTACCAGCCACAGAATTAACTAATCAATATATTGATTTGAAAACGTTTTTTGGAAATAAAGGTGAAGTTTTAGAAGAAAGCATATTTCTGGCACAAAGTACGGGTCAAAGAGTAAGCATTCTTACCCAATTTCTGGAATCTCTAATAAAGCCTGCTAAAAAGACTCATATAATTGATGCAGTTCAACAATTAAATAAATCGAAAGGAAATATCAATCTCGAATTATTTGCCAGACAATTACCTTTCTCACAGAGACAATTTGAACGTTTGTTTAAAGAATTAGTAGGCTTTAGTCCTAAATCTTATCTGCGAATTTTGAAATTTGAAAAAGCCTTGCCTCTTATTTATTCTGTCGATTCTTTTACAAGTCTTGCCTTAGATGCAGGTTATTACGATCAGGCACATTTTAATCACGATTTTAAAGAGTTTACAGGCCTGCATCCTAAAGACTATCTGAAAGCAACTATTAATCAGGAAGGGCTTTACGCCTGAAATGTCGAAAATCTACAATTTTCGCTCGTAGAAACTATTGAATTTTGCGGTTCACTTAAAAACCGCTTTTATGAATATTATCACGCCAATTTTCCCTTGCAAGTCTTTAAGCGAACTATTAGAGTTTTACCAGACTTTAGGTTTTGAAGTAACTTACCATCAGAAAAACCCTAACCCTTATGCAATAGTTGAAAAGCGATGGATTCGATTCGATTTTTATGGAACAAAACATCATGTCCCGCTTAGGTGCTACCATACCTGCTATATCTTAACGGATGAAGCCGATGAATTGTACGAAGAATTTACCGATGCCCTACGTAATAAATTCGGCAAGTTACCTACACGTGGATTACCAAGAATCAGTGCTATCAGAGACAAGTCTTATGGTGTCCGTGAGTTTATGTTTTCTGATATAGCAGGTAATTGTATCAGAATTGGCAGAAAAATCGACAAAATTGAAGAATATCCTAAAGAAATAGAAGAAGCCAATAAGCGACTGGCCTTAGCATTGGATTATGCTTATAAATTGGAAGATGAAGTAGAGGAATATGAAAAAGCAAGTACCTTTCTTGACAAAGCAATTGAGCGCGATAAAAATAACCCTTGTCCGAATTTATACAGGGTCATACTTATCAGAGCCGATTTAGCCATTGAAAAAGAAGACTTCTTTACAGCTACGCAATTATTGAATGAAATTCAAAGTAGTAAATTTCTAAATGATAACCCAAATGAATTTAAGACTGAATTACAAAGAGCAAAAGACTTACTAAAGAAGATAGGAGAATAAACCCTATTTTCAGATTTGGTCTGAATATTTTTTTCTTTACCTTTGTCCCAACAAATCTCGCGTAGAGCTAATCATGGTAACAATCGCCTAAGTTTGTCAAGCTGACAAACCTCTAACAACTCTTCATTTTATAGCATAAAAGAGCATAAGTTCTTTCATGTAAATTTTTCATTTAAAAAATCTTATTTCCTAATATTTGTACTATGAACGAAGTAAATTTCAAATTTACTATTGTCCAAGTATATTAATTCCGCTTTAGGGTCGGACCGCCGATGCGGTTAGGGGCGTTTTACTATCATGAGAAAAATAATCTATTACGTAGCAGTATCCGCAGATGGATTTATCTCCGGACTCAATGATGATATTTCAGGATTCGTTCAGCAAGGTGAAGGTGTCAATCAATATTTTCAGGACTTAAAAGATTTTGACATCGTAATCATGGGTCGCAAAACCTACGAGTTTGGCTATAAATATGGTATGGAACCAGGCCAACCGGCATACCCGAATATGAAGCACTACATTTTTTCTGATTCTTTGATATTGGAGAATCCTCATGAAGATGTAAAAGTGCTCAATCGTGATTTAAAGCATATCGAAACGTTAAAATCAGAATCAGGTTCAGACATTTACTTATGTGGAGGTGGTGAATTTGCAGGCTGGTTGTTGGATAATCAATTAATTGATGTGCTGAAAATAAAAGCTAACCCTGTAGTTTTAGGAGAGGGCATAAGACTTTTTGGTTCTTCCAAAAACAAAGTCCAACTTAATCGTATCAATCTACGTGAGTATGACAATAGTTTGAATGTTGTTACCTATGAGATTAGGTATTAAATTCTTGTAACTAACCATGGAGTTACCCTGATCGAACGTCGCTCGGTCCTGCACTGAGTTTCACAGAGATTTACTTTGACTCCGTGAAACTCAGGGATTTTTTACTCTGTGAAACTCCGTGGTTTAAACTTTTTTATAGACTAAGAATAAAAATATTATCATAGTAGAAAATATTTTCCAAATGCAATGTCCTTATTATTAGTCAATTATCTTAATTTTGCTAAAATTTTATATTTTTTTTTAATATTCTCTGTAACCATTCTCCCATTGCGCGGTTTCCACTTCGAATTTGATAACCAACATATCTTAAACGTGTGAATACACAAGATAATCTACTAATGCTCCAGGTAAAGGCTGGTGACCTCGACAAAATGGGTCTCCTGTTTGAGCGATACCATCGCCCTTTGTTTGGGTTTCTCTATCACATGACAAGTGATACCCAGACAAGCGAAGACCTGGTACAGAATGTATTTTATCGGATGTTGAAATACCGGCACACTTTTACGGCTGAGGGTGAGTTTCATACCTGGATGTATCATTTAGCACGTAATGTGATAAATGATTCGTACAGACAAAACAAACATTCGATGCAGCATTACGATTTGGAGAAATATGCTGAGAGAGTTGGAGGAGGCGCAACAGCAGATGAAGAATTAGAAAAAAGACAAGAAACGGAAATGTTGCAACGAGCCATAGACAAATTAAGTCCTGAACATAAAGAAGTGTTGATTATGAGTCGTTATCAGGAATTAAAGTATGAAGAAATTGCAACAATTCTTAATACTACTGAAGGTGCCATAAAAGTAAGAGTGCACCGTGCCATGAATGAATTAAAAAAACATTATTTAAAAATTGAAAATGGAAGCAAAGCTCATGAATTGTGAACACGCCAGTGAAATGATGGTAGATTGGTTAAATAACCAGATGCCGGCATCGGAGAGGGCAGCTTTTGAAGTCCACCTGAACGAGTGCCCCGATTGCCAGAGAGAATTAAAAGCTACCCGCCAGCTTTGGGATGTGATGGGCAGTGTAGCCGTACCGAAACCAAGCGATAACCTCCCGATTCAGTTTTACACGATGCTTGAGACCTTTAAAGGTACGGAGACCAAAAAGGTAAAGAAAACGGCTTTCTGGGAAGGTTTGAAACATAACCTGGAATCGTTTTTTACGCCAAAATTATTATTAAGAGTGTCTTATAGTATGTGTTTGCTCTTAATAGGTTTGGGAGGTGGCTATTTCTTAAGCAAACAACAAACCCCTGATTATCAGGTACAGATTGAGAAATTATCTGGTCAGGTACAGGAAATGAATGAGAAGATGATGCTGACGCTATTAGAGAAAGAGAACTCTTCTGCTACTGAACGTCTGCAAGCAGTAAGTTATACAAAAGAGATTGATAAGATTGACGGACAGGTACTTGAAGCCCTACTAAGCACTCTTAATAACGACGAAAACGTAAACGTACGCTTAGTAACGTTAGAGGCATTAGCTCAACTGGCTGATAACCCGAAAGTAAGAGAGGGTCTAGTGCAATCTATCTTAAAACAAGATACCCCACTGGTACAGGCCGCCTTGGCTGATGTAATGGTAAAACTGGAAGAAAAACGTTCTATTAAGCCATTACAGCGATTGTTGGAAAAAGACGATACCGATGTCATAGTCAAAACCAAAATTAAAGAGACCCTCAAGGCTTTATCTTACAGAGTATAAAACAATAAACATACAAAATTATGAAACCCTTATTAATCCTACTTTTAGCAGGAGTGGTGCTTGCTTGTGCCCCTGCTACGGCCCAGAAGCCGGAATTTAAAGAGCATCTCAGTAAACAATTTGACCTGAAAAAGCCTGCCAGCCAAACAGTACTAGCCATTGGCAACATCGACGGATTTATTAAGGTTGAAAGCTATTCTGGTAGTAAAGTGATGATTGAGATTGACAAAACAATTTCGGCTAAAACCCAGGAGATTGTGGATGAAGCCAAAAAAGAGTTTCAATTAGAATTTGAAGAAACAGGCGATAGTATTCTGGTTTATATAGCTGAACCCTGGAATACAAGACCTAATACACCAGGTAAAAATAGAGAATGGCGTCGTAAAATTGAGTATCGTGCCACGCTGCATTATACGGTAAAAGTACCTGCCGATATTAATCTTCATGTATCGACTATCAATAATGGTGATATTGACGTGAAAAATGTAACAGGGTCTATCAAAGCTAATAATATTAACGGAGCTATTTCACTTGCCAATGCCAAAGGAGCTACTGATGTGCATACAATTAATGGCGATGTGACTATCAATTATCTGACGAGCCCTCCTGAAAAATCATCTTATTATACCCTTAACGGGAATATCAGAGTTACTTATCCGGCTTCGTTCTCAGGAGATTTACAGTTCAAGAGTTTTAATGGAGAGTTCTTTACCGATTTCCCGGATACACAAGTATTAGCTCCCGAAGTTACCAAAAATATTGAGCATAAAAGCGACGGTACCGTCTACAAGCTCGACAAAAAGACCTCTATCCGCATAGGCAATGGAGGCAGAAAATTCAGATTTGAAACGTTCAACGGAAACATTTATATTAAAAAACAATCGTAAAAATGAAAAATAGTAAAGTAATCATCGCAGTCTTAGTGCTAATGTCACTTATTAAAATCACGCCAACATTTGCTCAGAACGAAATCAAAGAACAGTTGGTAGTACCACTAAGCGACCCGGCCAAATCAGGGTCATTAAATGTAGGTTTAATCAATGGCTCTATTAAAGTAACAGGATATGCCGGAAAAGAAGTTGTTATTGACGCAGAAACTACTCCTGTAACTAATAAAAAGGAGAAAGTTGACGAATCAGCCTCAGGTATGAAACGCATCACGCCACGTGGTGGTCTTGAATTGTCGGCCGAAGAGAAAAATAATAAGGTGAATGTAAATTCAAGTTCTCACCGTCAGCCTGTTAATTTATCTATTAAAGTTCCTCAACAATTTTCTTTAAAAGTAAGTACGATCAATCATGGCGACATTGTGATTGATAATATAACCGGAGAATTGGAGATTAATAATGTAAATGGCGATATTACTATGACCAACGTAGCAGGTTCAGCTGTTGCCAATACGGTAAACGGTGTTATTAAAGCCAATTTCAAAACTGTTACTGACTCACCAATGGCCTTCACTACACTTAATGGCAATATAGATATTACTTTTCCTGCTGCCGTTAAGATGAATGCTAAAGTGAAATCAGACCGCGGTGAAGTATACAGTGATTTTGATATGGATATCGACAAAACAGTACCAAAAGGTGTTAGAAACAACCAGAATGGTATGTACAAAGTAAGTATAGAAGAGTGGATTCAAGGCAAAGTGAATGGTGGTGGTAGCGAAGTAATGATGAAAAATATGCACGGAAATATTTATATCCGTAAAGCGAAATAATATAGCTTCATGCTGCCCCTTACAAAATTATGAAAAAGCAAGTACTCCGGCCGGTTACCGGCCGGAGTACACAATTACTAAAGATTTTTATTGGTTTATGTCTGCACAACTTAGCTTATTTTAAAAATCCTTCTTTGAAACGCAAATTAAACCCTACCCTTAAACTATTCTCAGAACTGTGTCTAACTTTGTGCGTAGAATTTAGTAATAACCTTTTCAAATGCCCATAATCACTGTTCGGCAACGCCTTGACCAGTTATTCTTAAGCTACCAACAATGAAAAAAACACTAATCACCCTAACTGCAATCATTAGCCTCTGTTTTACGGCTTATGCCCAAAAAATAAAAATACCAAGCAAAAGCCAGAAGATTAATACTTTCATGTCAACCATCAACCAGGATGGTCAGTTTTCAGGAGCACTGCTCGTAGCAGACAATGGGAAAATCATTTATAAGAAAGGTTTTGGTTATGCCGACAGAAAAAGCAAAGAACCCTTTATCACAGACACGCCATGCTATATCGGTTCGGTAAGTAAGCAGTTTACAGCGATGGGAATTATGATCCTGGAAGAGAAAGGAAAGCTAGAATATAATCAATCTATCCGTGCCTACTTTCCTGAGTTACCAGAGTTCATGCAACCAATCACAATTCTACATCTTTTACATCATGCTTCTGGCTTGGCTCTTTTTGGAGATTTTCCTGATATGAATGAAAAAGATGTTTTTGGTATCCTCCTGAAGCAACAAGGTTTACGATTCAATCCAGGTGAAAAATTTGAATACTGCAATGCCGGATACACCTTGTTAGGACTGATTATAGAAAAAATATCAGGTGAAACGCTTAATGATTTTCTGACCAGCAATGTATTTACACCAATAGGAATGAAAAACACTTATGTAAATAGTGCAGCATTAAGGAATAAAAAAAGGGCGGTAGGTTATTATGTCTTTGGTGATGAATATAATTATGATACTTTCATCGGTGGAGCGGCATCAGTAGTATCTACTGTAAATGACCTTTATTTGTGGGATAAAATGCTATATGAATCAACTATTGTTTCAAGGAAGACCTTAGAAAAAGCCTTTGCATCTGACAAGTTTACGAATCAGGATGATATGTATGGGAAGAAAGGCTATGGTTTTGGTTGGTTTGTTTCAGAAAACGAAGGCAAAAAGATTATACAACACGATGGCGGATTCGGTGGCTTTCGTTCATACATTGAGCGTCAGCCTGAGCAACATAGTACCATTATTTTTATCAGCAATGTTCGCCATTCAATCACAGGAGAATTGCGTGAGGGAATCAATAATATATTAGAAGGGAAATCTTATACTGTGCCAAAAAGATCATGGGCCAATAAGATTATTGAAGAATCGAATATGGCAGGAATGGCTCAGGCAATCGCTGATTTTAAGCTTATTAAAAATACTAAGGCCAGTAGTCGATATTATTTTAGTGAAAGTGAAGTTAATTCCTTGAGTTATTATTTAATGAACAATAAACGAGTAAATGACGCTATTCAGTTTTTTACCTTAAATACGGAAGAAAATCCTAATTCTTCCAATGCCTTTGATAGCTTGGGTGAGGCTTATATGACTGCAGGAAATAAAGAACTGGCTATCAGTAATTATAAAAAATCGCTACAGTTGAATCCGCTTAACAATAATGCAAAGCAGATGATTGAGAAATTAGGTAAGTAAAATTTTAATATCCAGCGAAGCTTCGATTATAACATTTCATAATAATTACACGTTATTGGATGGAATTAATCAAGGAAGAAATTGAAAACTAAACGTATTATATTACTCCAGTTATTAGGCATTTTGCTAATAGGTTATCTTACGCCTTCATGCGCACAAAGTCCTACTTCTGACGAAGATTTCTCTGTTATGGAACAAGAGATATTGCAAGAGGTAAATACTTACAGAGCCAGCAAAAGACTAAAACCTTTACAAATGGTAGAACTCATTACCGATGCCGCTACGAAGCATAGCAAAGATATGGGCAGGGGAAGAGTACCATTCGGACACGATGGCTTTGATAACCGTATGGATAAAGTCATGCGCAAAATAGACAATGCCAATGCCTGTGCTGAAAACGTTGCTTTTGGCAAATTCACAGCCAAAGAGGTAGTAAAAAGATGGATACAGAGCCCGGGTCATAAAAAGAATATTGAAGGTAATTATAACCTCACGGGAATAGGAGTAGTGCGAGGCAAAGATGGTTATCCATATTTTACACAGATATTTATTAACCAGCGAGCGATGTGATAGGATAATGTTTATAGGGAAATCCCTGCCAGAAATGGCAGGGATTTTTTGTTCCGTAGAGACGGAATGCATTCCGTCTTCATTGGTCTATGAAATCCAATAAATTACTTTTAAGATTTTCATCTTAATAAATAATTTACCTGAAATTCAGAGTGGGGAGTGGCCGCAAGCGTAGCATCTTTACGTAAAAATTTAAAAAAACTCATAATTTTTCAGTCTATAAATTGTACTTCTATCAGAATTATTTTACTAATTTTAAGCATGAACAGAAGAAATTTTATAGGCACAGCCATAACTGGTAGTATTTTAGCAAAAAATAATATTGTTTTTGCCAAACCAGCCAATGATATGAAAATCAGTGTATTTTCTAAAACTCTCCATTGGATTCCTGACTACAACAAACTGGCCGAGACCGTTTCTGAAATCGGTTTCGATGGCATTGATTTAACTGTCCGTCCTGATGGACATGTTCTCCCAGAGCGAGTAGCTGAAGACTTACCCAAAGTAGTAGAAGCCTGCAAAAAGGCGAATATAGGTGTGCCGATGATAGTAACTAATATTCTGGAAGCTAACCCGATTACTGAATTGGTATTGAAAACAGCTTCTTCTTTGGGAATCAAGCACTACCGGATGGGTTGGTATGGCTTTGATGTTAAAAAAGACATTCTTACGCAGGTAGCTTCGTTTGAAGAGAAAATGAGGGGAGTAGCTGCCTTGAATAAGAAATATAATATTTCAGGCGAATACCAGAATCACGCAGGTTTATTCTTAGGGGCCTCTGTCTGGGATTTTGAGCCTATTCTGAAAAAAATCAACTCACCGCTATTAGGTTGCCAGTATGATGTGCACCATGCTACGCACGAAAGTGAAACATCGTGGGAAATTGGTTTCAGAATTATTGAGCCTTATATCAAATCAATAGCCATTAAAGATTTCAGACGTGTATTGAAAGATGGCAAGCTGGTAAAAGAAGGCTGTCCACTTGGACAAGGCGTAGTGAACTTTAGCAAATACTTAGGATTACTAAAGCAATATAATGTCTCTGTACCTATCACCATGCACTTTGAGTACAAATTAGGTGGTGCAGAAAACGGTGCTAAAACAATTACTGTTGAACCTAAAGAAGTTACCTCAGCCATGAAGAAAGACCTGGCAGTCTTTAAAGGCTGGCTGAAAGATACTGGTTTGTAAAAGAATTTTCACCCCACTCCCTAAATCCCTCTCCGCATCGGCGGTCCGACCCAACAATGGGGAGAGGGACTTGTAATCCCCTCCCCACGGTTGGGGAGGGTCAGGGTGGGGTTCAACCATATTCAACCCCAAAAAACTCTACTATGAATAAACTATTTTATTCTATACTCTTACTTGTTGTCGGCATCAGCCCATTGATGGCACAAAAAGGGAAACTGATTTTCCCCGATAAACCCGGTATGGTGTCTTATACCTACCGCAAAAGTCTGGCAAAAGACGCAGCAACTACTTTAGACACTATCAAAAATTTGGGCATCGTTGATATGGAATTTTCGAGCTTGTTTGGTAAAACTGCTCAGGAAATGCGCCAACTATTAGATGCCCGAGGTATCAAATGTTCTTCGTATGGAGTAGGCTATCCTGATTTGCAAAATAAAATAGGCGAGGTAGCACAGAATGCCAAAACTCTGGGTGCTTCCTTTGTTCGCGTAGCATGGATACCTCATCAAGGAGATTTTACTTTGGCAATGGCACAAAAAACTGTGGAAGACTTCAATCAATTTGGTAAAATCCTGAAAGATGAGCATGGACTTACTTTCTGCTATCATAATCATGGCTATGAGTTTCAACCGCATGAGAATGGAACCCTGTTCGACTATATTGTTCAGAATACCGACCCTAAATATGTGAGTTTTGAAATGGATATTCTCTGGACATTCTTCCCTGGTCAGGACCCTGCCGCATTGCTCAATAAATACCGTAATCGATTCAAATTGATGCACCTGAAAGATCTGAAGAAAGGTGTGCAAGGCAATATGTCAGGTGGAACATCTCCTGAACACGATGTACCTCTAGGAACAGGTCAGCTTGATATTCCGGCTATTCTCATAGCTGCTAAAAAGGCCGGAGTTGAGCATTATTATATCGAAGACGAAAGCTCAAGTATTGCTACGCAAGTGCCACAAACCATTGCCTATTTAAAAAATCTGAAAAAATAAAATCCATCCCTGATGATTCGTATTAATTATAAACTTACACCTACCGACTTATCTGATAAACTTAAAAGATTCTGGGAGCTTTCCGGTGAGAAAATTTCCTCTATCGAACAAAACTATGATGTAGCCAAAGGTTCACCTGTTTTTACTGCCGCCGGAAAATATACAACCCGAGGCTGGACAGAATGGACACAGGGCTTTCAGTTTGGTTCAGCCATTTTACAATTTGATGCAACTGGTGATACTAAATTTTTAGAAATGGGTCGTCAGAAAACCATAGAGGTAATGGCACCACATATCAGTCATATAGGGGTGCACGACCACGGCTTCAACAATGTAAGTACTTATGGTAATTTGTTGCGTTTGATGCAGGAAGGTAAGATTGAGTCGAATAAGTGGGAGAAGAATTTTTACGAATTAGCCTTGAAAATATCTGGTGCAGTACAAGCCAGCCGCTGGACTCCTATTAAAACAGGTGGCTTTATTCATTCGTTTAATGGCGCTCATTCCTTGTTTGTTGATACTATTCGCTCTTGTCGTGCCTTGATGTTGAGCTATAAATTAGGGCATGTATTTCAGGCAGAAGGTGATGTGAAAATCAGTTTATTAGAAAGAGCCTTAGCACATATCAAAGCCACGGCTGATTACTCAGTATTTTATGGCGAAGGTCGAGACTCTTATGATATCTGGGGACGCACGGCGCATGAAAGTATTTTTAATACAAAAGATGGCAACTTCCGTTGTCCAAATTCTCAACAAGGGTATACAGGATTTTCAACCTGGACACGTGGTTTAGCCTGGGCTATCTGTGGTTTCCCGGAAGAACTGGAGTTCTTAACTATTCTTACAGATGAAGAATTAGAACCTTATGGCGGAAGGGCAGTTATTGAGAATTATATGCTACGAGCTGCCCGAGCAACCTGCGATTTCTACATCGAACATACACCGATAGACGGCGTACCTTATTGGGATACAGGTGCACCGAACCTACATAAATTAGGTGATTATCTTAGTAAACCTTCTAATCCTTTCAATGATTACGAGCCTGTGGATGGTTCTGCTGCTGCTATTGCTGCACAAGGGCTATTGCGTTTGGGTAGATACCTGATAAATAAGGGAGAGATAGAAGCCGGAGAAAAATACTGGCAAACGGGCTTAACGGCTCTGGATACTATTTTACAGGAACCCTATTTAAGTACCAACCCGAACCACCAGGGTATTTTATTACACTCTATCTATCACCAGCCAAATGGTTGGGATTATGTGCCAGAGGGTAGTAAAATTGCTTATGGCGAGTCAAGTATGTGGGGTGATTACCATGCACGTGAGGTAGCATTATATGTACAGAAAATCATCGATAACGATACCTATTATACTTTTTACAACTGTTTAGACAGATAAAATTTACGATTGAAAATATGAGTGGCAAGTTTAAACCTAAATATACCAGAGTAGCACAATTAAAAACCGCCGCCGATTTAAGAAAATATCTGGAAGATGGGCAGGTTGATTTAAATTTTGATGATGAATTGGTTGATGCAGCCGAATCACCATATGCGCAGACTTTAACACTAAAGTCAGGTAAGCTTATCGGCAATCGTTTCTGTATTCTGCCAATGGAGGGTTGGGATGGTACTGAAGATGGCAAGCCCAGTGAATACACTAAACGTCGTTGGGAAAATTTTGCTATTAGTGGGGCTAAATTATTGTGGGGCTGTGAAGCTGCAGCAGTGCGCCATGATGGACGTGCAAACCCGAATCAGTTGCTCATCAATGAAGCCAATCTACCTGAATTTGAAGAACTTTTTCAGTTGGTAATGAGCAAACATGCTGAGAAGTTTGGCAATACGGATGATCTGGTAGTAGGCCTACAATTAACACATTCGGGTAGGTTCTGCAAACCGAATAGTCATACAAAGTTTGAATCAAAAATTCTCTATAACCATCCCATATTAGACAAGAAGTATCATTTAGCAGAGAACTATCCATTAATGACTGATGAGGATATTGATGGATTGGTAGAGGATTTTGTAAAGGCTGCAGTACTGGCGCAAAAAGCAGGTTTTCACTTTGTAGATTTAAAGCATTGTCACGGCTATTTAGGACATGAGTTTCTAAGCTCGTTTAATCGTGACGGGAAATATGGTGGAAGTTTTGAGAACCGTACCCGCTTCCTTAGAAATATAGTTGAAGGCATCAAAAGAGAAGCGCCTGGCTTAGAAATGGGTATCCGTTTAAGTGCCTTCGACTGGGTACCATTCAAAAAAGACAGCGAAGGACAGGGAGAACCGGATTATTCGGCAGGAGAAAAATATAACTATGCCTTTGGTGGAACAGGTCAAGGCACTACTATTGATTTAGAAGAACCTAAAGCCTTTCTGGCATTAGCACAGAAATTGGGTATTCAGTTGATTTGTATTACTGTGGGTAGTCCATATTATAACCCGCATCTGATGCGTCCGGCAACATTCCCACCCTCTGATGGCTATTATCCACCGGAAGAACCATTTTTAGGGGTAGCGAGACAAATCAATGTAACGAATGAATTGAAGCAGGCTTTTCCTGATTTGGTAATCGTCGGCTCGGCCTATTCATATGCACAGGATTGGCTACCAAACGTTGGGCAATACGTACTAAGAAATAATATGGCTGATTTTGTCGGATTAGGTCGTATGGTACTATCCTATCCAACCTTGCCTGATGATGTATTGAACAACCGACCTATGCAACGAAAATTGATTTGTCGTACATTCTCAGATTGTACAACCGCTCCTCGCAATGGCTTGATTTCAGGTTGTTTCCCGTTAGACCCATTGTATAAGAATTTAGATATTGCCGATAAATTAAAGCAGATTAAAGAGCAAGTATAATTTTTAGCATCGAATAAAGTAGTTTAATTTTTAGTTATGTTGAATTTTGCTGGTTTAATAATTAAAACTGAAAAGCAGGATAGTTTATCTGAAATAGAAAATATCTTAGGTTATACGATTGAGTATGAAGGGCTGTCATTATTAAATGAAACTTTGGTAAATCCTATAAGTAAGGATTATATCTTTATTTATTTCTCTGACGCTGGTGCTTTGGTAATACTCAATGAAATAAAGGAATATCCTCATTTGCCAATGCCAAGACCTTATTTGCATGCGAAGCTTAAGGTAAATGAGGATTTGAAAGTATGTGAATTTGATTTTGCGGAAGATGAAACGTATACCAATGAAACCTTATTGAAAGAATCTAATGGTATTAGACATGTATATCATTTCTTTGAGACATATACTCAGGAAGTGGAGACTATGTTTTATGATAGCTTTTCTAGGGTAAGAGATTTTGTCGACTATGTTTTAGAGGAAAATATTTTTAATAATTCAAATACTGTACTTAAAAGATTCAGGAAGAAAAATTGTTTTCGTTTAATTGTTGAAAATACACCCTCCCCTAAAATTTATTCATTAAACAATGAAATTATTTTAGAGAGCTACTCTTCAAATAATAGTAGAATTGACTTAACCCTTGTAAATAAGCAATTAACGAAAAAAATAGATTTTGAATTTAATTTCAATACAGATGATTATTTATGCTTTAAATCTTTCCATAATTACAATGAAAGGTATTTTGGCCTAATGAAAATCAGAAGTATAATAACTAAGGAATTCGAATTTAGTGATGGAAGTATAAAAACGGGGAGAGTTGAAAGTGGCAAAGGTAGTATAAGACTATTTGCTTTTAGCAATGAGGGAAAAGAAATATTTCAAACTGAATTAGAAGATAATTTACAGGAGACCGGGGATTTTTGTTCTTTACTGATTGATAATTGTTTAATAATCGTTTATAATAGTTATGAAAGCAATAATATCATTAAATATGATTTAGATAAAAATAAGATTGTCATAAAGAGAAAAAGAATTACCAAATCTTATTTAAATGATGTAAGTCTTTCAGTGCCTGTTGGTTTATCAGCAAAAATCAATCATTGGTTTAGTGTATTAGTTCAAGCAGATCATATGTTCAGAAGTACTAGACCACTCAAGGCAATATTTATTAAAGATAGGATAATGATAGGTGGGGATTATCTCCTTATCATGAATATGACATTAAATGCTTTTTTTAGTACCTATGTTTATTTTAAAATTGCTGATAGGACATTGAGAAGAAGAAAACCTGATGAACCAGACTCTATCAGATTTGGAAAAACAGAGATTTTCTATGATGAAAATACTGAGAGTATGGGTATTTTAAACTATGGTGAAGAGGAATTGAATGAAAACAATATACAATTCAGGGTATTAAAGGTGACAAGATTTGGAGAGCGTATTTTTGAAGATTTTTTTGTGGTAAAAGATTTTAAAAATCCTCGCGCTCTTCAAGATATTATTATTGAAAAAAGTCTTATTCTGGCTCTTTTTATATCTGACCAAATTAACCATTTATACATATTCAACGCAGAAATTAAATTAATTGAGAAGAAAATTATTTCTGTTGAAAGGTTTTATATGAACCCTAACAGATTACTAGTCTTAGACGATTATTTGTATTTAGTATCAAATAAATCAGATAATGCAATCATTTACAAAACCGAGATTTATATATCAAACTATATCAATAAATAAACTAATCAAAGAACAGCAGTGAAAAAAGTAGCATTCATCACAGGTGGTAGCAGAGGTATAGGTCTGGGTATAGCTGAGCATCTGGCAAAGGCAGGTTTCAATCTGGCCATTAATGGCATGCGTTCAGAAGATGCTGTGAAAGATGTGCTGATTGATTTGGGGAGATTGGGTGCAGAGGTAATTTATTGTCAGGGAGATATCGCTTCTACTGAAGATCGCAAAGCAATGCTCGAAAAAATAAGGGCTCATTTCGGGCATTTACACGTATTAGTAAATAATGCCGGAGTAGCACCCAAGCAGAGAAATGATATTCTGGATGCTACCGAAGAAAGCTTTGATTATGTGATTTCAACCAATCTGAAAGGAACTTACTTCTTAACACAGGCAGTGGCTAACTGGATGATTGAGCAACGAAACAATGATTTAACCTTTCATAGTTGTATTATTAATGTTTCGTCTATTTCAGCGACTATAGCCTCTGTGAATCGTGGGGAATATTGTCTGTCGAAAGCAGGATTAAGTATGGCAACTCAATTGTTTGCGGTTCGCCTGGGCGAATTTAATATTCCTGTATATGAGGTCCGCCCGGGAGTAATTAAAACAGATATGACTGCAGGTGTTACTGCCAAATATGACCAACTTATTGAAAATGGCCTTTGCGTGCAAAAACGCTGGGGTTTTCCGGAAGATATAGGCAAAGCAGTAGCAGCATTAGCTAAAGGCGATTTTCCTTACTCAACGGGACAGGTGATAATGGTGGATGGGGGTATGACGTTGGGGAGGCTTTGAGAATAATTTAGTGATTGTATGATTTAGTGAATGAGTGATTATTCTTGAACTATGATTTACCTGATTGATATGATTTTATGAAAAATGCTTCGATGCGAAACCAGCATTTGCTTAGAGATATGATTCAAAACCAGTGTAATCATAGAATCAGCTAAATCAAAGTTCAGACAAAAACAATCACTCAATCGCTCATTCACTAAATCACTCAATAGATTTAAATTTCAACCTTTTAACTTTTTATACTATGAAAAAATTCTCCAGACGAGACATGCTCAAAACGGCCCTTCCCGGTTCGTTGGCAGTCATGTCTATTCCAACCATCATTCCTTCCACTGCTTTCGGAGCCAATGATAGATTGCGAGTGGCTGTTATCGGTATCAATGGTCGTGGAAAAGACCATATTTCAGGCTTTATGAAGCAAGCAAATGTTGAAGTAGCCACGCTATGCGATGTTGATAATGTAGTATTGCAGGAAAGAGCTACTGATTTTGAGAAAAAATACGCAAAGAAAGTGCAGACCGAGCAGGATTTAAGAAAAGTTTACGAAGACAAAACCATTGATGCTGTAAGTATAGCCACACCAAATCATTGGCATGCATTAGCCGCAATCTGGGCTTGTCAGGCCGGAAAAGATGTGTATGTAGAAAAACCTGCCTGCCATAATCTTTACGAAGGTCGCAAGTTGGTGGAAGCAGCTACTAAATATAACCGTATTGTGCAACATGGCGTGCAATTAAGAAGTTCTGAGGGTATTCAGGAAGCAATTAAGCATCTAAGAGACGGTCTTATCGGAAAAGTATATATGGCACGTGGTACGGTTTATAAATGGAGACCTGACATTGGTAATCAAGGACCATCTCCAGTACCTGCAGGCTTAAACTGGGATTTATGGCAAGGCCCTGCGCAAGCCAGAGAGTTCAGCAAAAACTATGTACATTATAACTGGCATTGGTTCTGGGATTACGGCAATGGTGATATCGGTAACCAGGGTATCCACGAAACAGACCTTTGTATGTGGGGCTTAGATGTAGGCTTGCCTGAAGAAATTACCTCTGCAGGTGGCAAATATTTGTGGAATGATTGTAAAGAAACACCTGAAGTATTGACCTCAACCTATAATTATCCTAAACAAGGTAAGGTGATTCAGTTTGAGGTTCGCCCATGGATGACTAATAAAGAGGATGGGGTAGAAGTTGGAAATATCTTCTACGGCGATAAAGGTTATATGGTTATTAACGGGTACAGTGATTATAAGACTTATTTAGGTAAAAACCGCGAACCTGGCCCTGCAAGAAATGCAGGCGGTGACCACTATAAAAACTTTGTGGACGCAGTAAGAGCGAAAAACAAGGCACTATTGAATGGACCAATCGAAACAGGACATTTAGCCGCAAGCATTGCTCACTTAGGAAATATCGCTTATCGTTTAGGCAGAACATTGAAGTTCGACCCTAAAACTGAAACATTCCCAGGTGACAAAGAAGCGAATGCTATGTTAAGCCGCAAATACCGCGCACCTTATCTGATTCCTAATAAGGTGTAATTAGTAATTCTTTTAATTTCTCCCACGCGGTGTCCGCTCCTTTTTAAGGAGGAGTACCAAAAAACAGGCAACGAGAGTTGTCTGTTTTTTGGAGAGGTGGTTGTATGGCCGTTAAAATACTCAAAGGTAATTTAATGGCCTTATAACTAATCTAAATTTCAACCCTATACAAAACCTATTCATGACCAATACTACGTCTAATCAGCAAAATACCCTTAAACAACTCCTTCAATTACCAGTACTGGTAGCCGCTCTCGGCTATCTGGTAGATATGTACGACCTTTTTCTTTTTAATGTGGTACGAGTCCCCAGCCTGAAAGAATTAGGTTTTGAAGGTGAACAATTATTTGAAGAAGGTGCTAAACTCTTAAATGTCCAGATGGCCGGAATGCTTATTGGTGGTATCATCTGGGGAGTAATGGGTGATAAAAGAGGCCGTCTATCGGTACTTTTTGGCTCTATTATTATTTATTCTTTGGCTAATATCGCCAATGGTTTTGTTGATACTATTCCTCAATACGCTATTTGCAGATTCATTGCCGGAGTAGGTCTGGCAGGTGAATTAGGGGCAGGTGTTACACTCGTAACGGAAATCTTACCAAGGCAAATCAGAGGTTATGGTACTACTATTGTTGCTACTTTAGGTTTAGTCGGTGCTATTGCTGCCTATTTTGTGGCTGAACTTTTTGCCTGGCGTGTTTCCTATTATGTAGGTGGGGGTATGGGATTATTACTATTGATTATGCGTATCAATATCTTTGAATCAAAAATATTCGTTGATGCCAAAAATAAGCATGTTTCGCGAGGGAACTTATTAATGCTTTTCAATAATAAAACCCGTTTCGTTAAATACCTGATGTCGATATTGGTAGGATTGCCTATCTGGTTTGTGGTAGGTATCCTTATTACGTTCTCACCCGAATTTGCTAAAGCAGCCGGAATTGTAGAACCTATCAATGCTGGTAAAGCCGTTATGCTAACTTTCACCGGACAAGTATTCGGCGACATTGCCAGTGGCTTTTTAAGCCAGTATATGCAAAGCCGCAAAAAAGTAATTTTACTGTTTATTTTACTCTCTCTTGCCTTCGTTTTAGTTTATCTGCTTATCCCGGTAAGCAGTAGCTACAGCTTCTATATCATTTGCGCTTTCTTAGGTTTCTGCAACGGTTATTGGACACTTTTCATTACCATTGCGGCCGAATTATTTGGTACAAACCTAAGGGCTACAGTCGCCACAACTGCTCCTAATTTTGTACGTGGCGCAACTATACCGTTATTGGCTATTTTCAAAGCCCTGAAACCTGATATGGGAATTATGTATGCTGCCTTAGTAATAGGTGTATGTACCTCGGCAGTAGCTTTAATAGCCCTTTGGAATATTGATGAGACGTTTACTAAGGAAATGGATTATATTGAATAGACAATGTAATGAGTATAAAACATTCTGAATAGAGACAAGGCATTGCCTTGTCTTTTTTTATTGTCCGCATTCAGGGTTATCGGCTACACTAACTTCTAAAGGTGTTTTGATAAGTTGGTACACAGGCAAAGAAAAGGCATCAGGTATCAAGGTTTGCGATGTATCCAGTGGCAAGATTGTGAACGCCGAAATATCAGAAAAAGTAAAGCAACCGCAAATTACTACTACCAAAGCTGGTGAAACTTTTCTGACTTATGCAGAAGCCAAGCATAAGGGCGAGGAATATTTTCATGCTATTGCGCTACGAAAGTTGGGTGCTAAAATAAGTACCATTTATTTATCTGAACCTTTGGCTGATTGCAGTTATCCTAGCATTAGTCTATATAGAAATAGCGTTCTGGTAGCTTACGAAAAAAGAATGAATGAAGAGAAACCTATCATTGTGTGGAAGAAAGTACACTTTTAGTCAAAATTATTGATGCCAATCCACCATTGATTTTTACATTTTATCACTAATAAAGTTATGCCTGTCTATTTTATCTCAAAAAAGGACAGGCATTTTTTGTTTGTCTAAAATGCAGGCTTAAATTTGTTAAAGTTTAAATACGATTTTAGCGGTAGAACTTGTCTTATCGCTAAGGGGAATATCTAAGTCCAGATAATAGAATGAAAAAGCTTGCTTTACTGATAACGCTGTTGCTGATAGGAGGGACCTTAAGTGCGCAGGAGCAAAAAAAGAAATTTCTGGTAGCAGAGAAAATTAATTATGATGCCAAAAGTGTCAAGGAAAATAAAGAAACTGACGATGAACTGAAAGATGAGATGACTAATTTTCTGGGTTTTGGTTTCAGATTATCAATTACCAACGTAGAAGAAAACGCCCATGATCCTACTGACAAGGATAAAAAGAAGATGGGTTTACGTTTTCAGGTAGGTTTTCAGATGCCTAAATTTATCAAAACCAAACCACCTCAAAAACTCTTCAAAGCGGGTATGGACGTAGGGATCAGGAAATAGAAAATCGCCTCCGCAAAGAAATCGGTGGAAACATAATTATTACGTTTCCACCCATCAAAACCTTAACTTTTTCTCTTCAATTGTTTCAACTGCAAATAATCTAAGAAGTAAATTACCTTAAGCGAGAAATTATTATTCTGCTCGGTTTGAAGTGTATTCTGCAAATTATCTAAATAATTGTTTGTAGCCATATTGGAGTCCATGATACTGGCTTCTTTCCATACCACATTCAGGAAACTGCCCGGTGCAAATTGCCAGGTGTACACCATATCAATATTAAAGAAATTTACGTTCCGGCTAAGATTTTCTGTTATATCATTTTTAGGCTTTAGCGTACCATCACTATTTAAAGTAAAGAACTCTCGCGGTTTCACTACACTTGCATAGTGCCTGGCTCTGAAAGTAAGCCCCATTTTATTGGTAAAGTTATATTTCAAGTTTAAAATGTGGTCTACCGAGTTTACTGTTCTTATGGCAAATAATGGGGTGTTTGAGTTAGCAAGAATAGTAGTAAAACCTAAGCCGGTTGGCCGACCTTGATAATCAACAGAATGTCTGATTGAAAACTTACTGTTAAAACGGTATTGATGAGAGAAAAATACATCCGTTCCGTTCAGGTTATAAAAGTTCAGGAAAACTCTTTCAGCTACTTGTACATTGATCGAATACTTTTTGGCATAATTACTTTCTATCCAGCCACCTGCCATTATGCTTGTACCACGTTTAAAGAAATTGCCTGTAATACGCGGTTCATAGAAATCATTTTGTTTAGGTGTGAAATTGGCAAATATCCCAAACCAATGCAGTTTCTTCATCTGCGCATTCATGTTCACGTTAATATTAGATTGTTGATATTTCGATTTAATATCTCCAATCGGTGAAAACAATGAACTTATATTTGCATTGAAATTATAAGATAATCGGTTGTACCACTTTTTAGGCTCAGTATAACGATAACCGACATAAAGGGTATGGTCAATAAAATTATTATTCGTGAAATAGCCCAGGTCATTACTGGTATATTTGGTATCAGTCAGATTCTGGTTAATACTAAAATTAAACCGACCACTGGTCTTAGCAAAGCCAAAAGAGTGACTATAACCCGTGGTATGTTTTTTATCAGGTATCTTATAAGTCAGGTTGCTTATGGCTACGCTACCTGTCCAGTTATAGGTGTTTTTTTTGTCGAAGAAGCTAAACAAGCCTGAACTCACGTTAGCATTGTAGTTATTATTACCCCTTAATACGCTTGTGTTTATAAAACTCACACTCGAATTGTGCTTCAAGGTCTGATCTAACACCAGAATATTATAGTTGGTAGTCGGGTCTGTTTCAACCTTTCTTATTACTCCTGTTTCGGTATTCTCAATAATAGCATATTGTGGGCGGGTAATTGCATTCAGAATCCCTATCCCTAAGCCGCCTTTCATACGCCCTGACACTTTGGAGGCATTAATGAGTTTCGATTCGGTCGGGTTCTTGATTACTCTTTCTTCGGGCTTTAAGTCGTTATAAGCTGCCCCCAGATTAATATGAGAGCCACCAATTCGCCTTGAATAAAACAGATTTCCTTTATTGAATAACTCTGTGCCTTCGGTAAAGAAATTGCGGTACTCATTGTACTTAACCTCAAAAGGTGTCAGGTTTAACACGCGGTTATCACTCTGAACCTGTCCAAAATCTGGAATCAAGGTAGCGTCTAATGTAAAGGCTTGGCTAAGCCCCAATTTCATATCCAAGCCACCGGAAACCTGGTTTGTCCAGTTCTTTTGGGCAGCCTGATTCACTGGAAAATGATTAGCGTAAACAGAGAAATAAGGAGACAATTGTAGACGGATAGGAGGTTTTATGTCAGATATACCTGTCCATAATCCCTCTTGCGTTAGAAAACCGTTTACATTCGGGTCGATGGCACTCCAGGTATTTTGCTGTTCAGTTTTGCGTCTTCTGCGGGTTACATTAATACCCCAATCCTGTACTTTATCCTTACTGAAACGAATGGCAGAGTAGGGGAGAAAAATTTCGAATGACCAGCCTTTATCATGAATAACTACAGCGCTTTTCCAGACAGCATTCCAGCTAAAATCCTCACCGCCATCCTCGCTATTGGTGTTCGATGTCATTTTGGCATCCCATTGCTCACCTAAGGGGGTGATAAAGTATTCGAAACCATTCAGCTTGTCATTATAGGTGTCAAAAATAATACCGATGTAATCGTTAGCGCCAAATCCATCGCGACCTACTAACTCTTTTGAAATACTATCAAGACTTCTTTCATAGCAGGTTCCACCGAAATATATGCCGGCATCATCATACATTAAGTAAGTTTCAGTTCGGTTGTCATGATCTTCTTTTCGGCCTATAACCGGACGAAATTCTGTATAATCATCTAATAGAGAAGCATCTTGCCAGGCGGGTTCATTTAGGCGTCCATCTATTAACACAGATTTATTGGTGCGTTTAGCTTCCAGCCGCTTTGGTATAATCTGGGCATAGAGAGAAGTATAACCAGCAAAGGTTAAAATCAGTAATAATAGCTTTTTCATAAAGATTAATCATACGTATTAGTTGCTTGCAAAGGTATAGGAATTTGAAGGCATCGCGCTATTAAATTATGTTAAAAGGTGGATTTTTAAACATATTGAGAGGAATAATAGCGATTAAAAGACAGTGGGTAACTATAGAAGTTGCATTTGGTGGAATCTTTATTTGGCTTTGTAAGATTCGCAATTTTCTAAAAAGGAACAAGTCATTTGTCATTGTCAATAAAACAATAAGGGTAATACTTTGGTAGTAACCAAGAATATTACCCTTAAAAGTCAGAATATAATTTAATTATTTTCCTTTCAATTTATTTTCCAATACTTTCATAAAATATCCTCCCACTACACTTCTTGCCTGAAAACCCACCTGTTTGCCAGTAGTAGTTTCGTGCCAGTCACTTAATGGCACACGGGTAGAGGTTTCTGTCACATATTTGAACATAGGACTTACAATGGCATCAAAATCCTGAGTTGTATTGGCTAATACTGATGTCCAGATAATCCAATCAGATTTGGTATAGGTTTTACGACTATCTAATGGCAAGCCGTAAAGGTTTTGTTTTTTCAGGTAATAAGCTATTTCTTTCTGATATACTTCTTTCGGGAATAAATTCATTTTTAATAGCTTATCCCACACCAGATTATATTTCTGGCTCCAGGTACCTTTGTCGTTGAAGGTTAAGGCGTAATGATCGCCATCATCTGCTAATTCCATCCATTTTTTTGACATTTCTTTTGCCATACTACGATATTTTTCTGCAGTATCCTTATAGCCAAGTTGCTCAGCTAATTGCGCATATCCACCTAAGGCTACAATGGCTTTTACTGAAAGATTACAGTTTCGGGCTAAATGTCCCGCAAAATCGTCAGTACATAATTGTAAGGCTGGATCAAAACCTTCTTTGCTAAGATAATCAGCCCAGACTGAAAGTGTTTTCCAATATTTTTTGGCATATAGAGCGTTGCCTTCAATTTTGGCAATCGCTGCTGTCAGAATAAGCATATTGCCAGATTCTTCCACAGGCATATCTTCACCGTAAGTTTGTCCATTAGCCTGAGGATAAGTTCCTAAATCATGCGCTGCAAAAGGTTTTGGCCATTTACCACTTTCACTATAATAAAAAATGCCATTCATCATGCCTTTTAATAAAGCAGGGTTGTATGCCAGATACATCGGTGCTGATGGATAAGTGATGTCAACTGTATTTATAGAACCATTACTGAAATTCTCTTTTGACAGGAATAATAGCTCTCCTGATGGACTTTTTACCAATTTATGCCCGGCAATGCTCTGGCGATAAGCCAATTCACAAAGACGCGCATATTGTTCTCCTCCGGCTTTTAAAGCATCATTGTAAATCATACGGTTAACTGCCTCACATTTTTTGATTATAGTTGGATAACTAGCCAATGCCTGTGATAATTGACCCTCAATTGTTGCATCTTTTGTCAGTTTCCACCAGGCAACCAGATTTGTATGAAAATATTGTACAGACTGGATATCGTCATATCCTAGTAAGAAAATCTGCTCTTTACCTGCACTGCTTACTTTACCTGTATTTACGATTGTGTTTAACAGCAGGTGCTTACCACCTAAATTGGTATTAGCAACAGAACTAAATGGGTGAGAAGTTTCAATGCCATTTGAAATTGATTGTATAACACCGGCAGTTTTAGGCACGGCTACGTACATATAACCCCAGTCGATACGCACATCATCACCTTTTAGCTTTAAGATATTTTGGGAGGTTGTACCTGCTTTCAAAATGGCCAATCCATTAGCCGTATATTGGTTTGCTTGTACTTCTTGCGCAGGGGTATTGGTAGCAATATCAGTTGAAGCCCCTAAGTACAATTTTACATCATGCAAAAGATTATCAGTAGCTTTCATCTTAGCACTTATGTATGAAACCGGACGGGATAATATGGCTAAATCGTTTATCAATAGAGGCGAAGTGAAAGTAAGCGTTAAATCAACCTTGCCACAAGTAAAATTATAAATGGTTTGTGTGGCATTGAGTTTAACCGATTGCTGAACTGCCGTCTGTAGTTTTGGATTTGGTTTGTCAATAATCTTTTCAACAACTCCTGCATCCAAGATAGCACCGCCTACATTATTGATTACGTGAACAGCCAATAGATTTTCTCCGGTTTTCAGTTTACTTTTGGCAGATTCAGGTATTGGTACATAAATGTATTTATTTGTCCAGCCTTTTACTTTATATACTGCTTCACCGTTCAGGTATACTTCTACATCATCATCATGATTCAGTTTCAGATATAGTGCATCTAAATTTAAGTCTTTCAAGGTGAATTTTCTACGCATCCATATATCTTTTGTATTCCATTCAGTTTTCGCCATTGTCGGGTTATTTCCAAAGGGAGCCTGCCCTTTTTTCCATTGACTATCGTTTAGGTCAGGATTCATCCAGTTCTCACCCGGATTTGTTTCAGTATAGGCTGCTTCGTAATTCACTTCATCGCCTGCAGGAATAATCGTTTGATAATTATCACCGGCTTTACCCAAAAAGTGATAAATAGTGCCATCAACCTCAATCATACCAAGCAGTGAATGGTCGGCTCCTGACCAATGTTTAGTGGGAGAGGCGGTTAGTTCGTCTGTAGTTGACCAGATGCTAAAGTAAGGGTCATGTGTAATAAGGGGATAAGCAGGTGCTTTAGAACTTTGACCAAAAAGGAAATGAAAATTGAATAATACAAGTAATCCTATAAGCGTGGCTTTCATGATTTATGGTTTAATAAATAGATAAGTCAGATAAGCAGGCAATTTAGGAAAATATACTGAAATATACGTAAAAAGTTAAGCCTAAACCGTTTTATCATACTATTCTCAGATGTAATGGATTCTAATGATTTGCCATTAGAACCATTGCATCTTTGGCTTTATAACCTATTTCACTTTCTTAAAGGTAAAAAAGTATAATAGTATTTTACTAAAAATACCTGTTGCTCTGACCTGGGCCGTATTAATGCTTCATTAGTATAGTTTCGCTCCGAAAAGAAATTCTCATTCCATACCAGATATAAATCATGCCCATCAGCAAAATTGTATCTTAGTCTGGCATTATTGAAAAAGCGCTTTTCATTGCTATTGTATTGAATATTGAAATTAGCAGAAAAGTGCAAATCAAAAGCATAATTGAACGAAAGTTTAGCCAGATGAATAGGATAATAAGCGTTTTCTTTGGAAAAGCGAAGGTAGGTGAAACTATAATTTGCCTTTATGTCCAGGTGTTTACCTAAGTTGAGTGTGGGGCTAAGGCTTGTATAAAATTGCTTGCCGTTATAGAAATATCCCTCTGATAAAGTAATAGGCATATTGAAGTTTTTGTAAATGGGAGGTGTAATATATAGCCATAAACCTGGAGCATTATAACTACCTGGCTTAATGACCAAGCCATTCCCGAAATCAAGCGGAGTATTTAGATGCTCAAAACTATTGGCGAGTTGTGCACTATAACGCATACCTTTAATGGTATTACCGCGCCAACCAATACCCGTTTCCATACTTTCCAATTTACCGTTTTCAGCATTCCAATATGACAATATTCTCCCAAGAGTAATGCTCTGATATTGAAAGGTTGCCTTTTTATTCTTAGCGAATATGCCATAGGAAAGTACACTATTCAGGTGATGGAAATTAGAACGGTCTAGGAACCCAACTTTGGGATCAAAATTCTTACCCGAATAAGTATACCCTGCTGTGTAATAGAAACGGTCGGTTTTACGCAACTCCCAGTTAGCAGAAAAACGGGTAGCATTGCCTTTTAGTGAAGTTGCCTCTCCAGGCACTACATCAATAGAATTCGCAAAAGCTGTTTTTAAATAGTGGTTGCCTTTAGTATTGATGATGGCATCAAAACCTACCTGATAGTTCTGATTGAGACTATTCACCCTTGAAGTTAAGATAGCTCCGATAAAACTACGGTTATTTAATATTTTGCGACGGAGGCGCAATACTCCAAAATTTTCGGTCGGCAACCTTAACAAGCTGTCTATACTTGTTGGCGCCGATTGAATGTTGATCACCCCAATATCGGTTTTGGCATCTAATTTACCGGTTAACCGTACACCTCCATAAATAGATGTAAGACGTCCATTATTAATACCAATACGTCGGCTATAAAATACTTGTGCTGTACCTCCCAGGCCTACTTCAAAAAGACCTGCCTGCTCCTGAAAAAACAATCGTTTCTCAGGAAAAAATAAACTAAACCGGGTTAAATTTACTTGTTGGTTATCGGCTTCAACCTGCGAAAAATCAGGATTAACCGATACATCCAAAGTGAGATATGAGGAGATACCAATCTTGGCATCACCACCAACCTGAAAACTGTTTTTGATTTTTGGACTAAAAACATTATTCTTTAGTTCAAATTGTCTTTCTCGTCCGACTGAAATATAAGGAGTTAGCAAGAAAAGCTTAGAAGACGGCAATTTTTCAAATAAAACAGGCTGCTTAACAGATGGCCTTTCAACATAATCGGCGGTGCTTCTTGGCATGGCAGGAAATTGGTGGTACTCCTGTTTATGCTGAATAGCCCGGGTAAAACTGATTGCCATTTGTACATTGCCGGCTCTATCTTGTTTATAACGCAGATTATAAAGTGGAATTCTGGCTTCAAAAAACCAACCTTGTTTATTAATAGTGGTTCTGGCTTCCCAAATCATATTCAAGGCCGTATTAAAAGTTGAGTTTCCAAGCTCTATAGCATCATTAGAGGTAGCCATATCATAACGACTACCCAAAGGATAAATGGAAAAGACCAGAGCATTTTGCCTGTCAAAGCGGCTATCAAATTGTACGCTCACCCAATCATCTCCACGCCAGCCATCCCTTACTAAATTACGGGCAACAATGGTTGAAGAATCTTTGGTAAAGCAACTGCCCCCTATATAAATGTAACGGTCATCATAGGCCACCCTAATATCAGTTTGCTCCGTAGGTGGTGCACCCCATACCGGCTCAAAAGCGATATAAGGTAAAGGTGTGACATAAGTCCAGGCAGTTTCATGAGGAGAGCCATCTAAAGTAATTTTGCCTGATAACCTTTGAATGGATAATGGGGCTTTGTTCAGATAAGTAGTATCCTGTGCATGGATGGTGAGGTAACAAATAAATAATAAAAGTAGTAAAAGGAAGTTTTTTCTGCGAATCATAATTTTGTTTTTTGTCGCAAAAAAGTTGGGTTTTTATTAACCACACAAAAGTAACAAGGCAAGTTGCGGAAATGAAAGGGTGAAATGAGGAAGAATAAAACAGAAAAACCGAGAAATGTAAAACTAAAATGTAAAAGAAAAGCTGTGAGCTGCTCAATACTGACAGCTAACTAGAGGTTTATAGTTTGAGTATATGTGCAACAATTATATTTATACAACTACAAGTTCGCCCCACAATTGAAATGGGTTTTATAGTGCCTGCTCATTTTCAGATTCTCACCGTTATCTAAAGACACAACGGCATCCCCGGATGATAGGCTCTGTATTTTTTTGATATAGGTTTTATTGACGATGGTCGAGCGATAAATACGTCCGAATACTTCAGGGTTTAATTGTGCTTCTATTGATTTTAGGGATTGATAACTCACAAATTTTCCTAGCTGCGTTCTGAATTCAATCGTATTATCATCCGCTTCAATCCAATAAATTTTCTCAACAGGAATTAGCGTAGTAGTAGTGCCGTTTTTAATTGATACGCTTTTTAGATAATTAACCGATTCAATTTGGGAGATTGGGTTATTGATTATTGATGGACTTGAGTTAGCGTTCTTCTTTGCATTTTCAAAAAACACACATGATACTACCAACAAAAAACTCAGGATTGAAAATAAGATATTGTTTTGCAAGACAATAGGAGGGATAAGATCCAAACTCAGGCAATCATAAAAAGCACCAATGATACTTACCCATCCTAATACTACCAGGAGTTGATTCAGACAGATTGCAGCCATGCCCAGAGTAATAATTTTACGCCAATGACCAAATAAATTGCCTGTTTTTTCAATAAAATAAGGAAATGAAATAAACCAGAAAAGACTATTAGTGCAAAAAATAATCACCAGTTTCAAATAGCATAAATGGCAGGAAGCAAAATCAAAGAGATAAGTAAGTAGTATAGATATAGTATTTAGCAAGAAGATAAACTTTATGCTTGTTTGAAAAAGTTTATTACTCAGAATACCTGTATAATGTTGCGAAAAGGCGGTAATGGCTTTCATAAATGGCTTCTTTATTTTAGGTGTAAAAATAAACAATTCAAATGACTTGTTATTTACCGTTCATAAAGTTTAACAAATCCTTACAATTTTAATGAAAACACTTGCTTAAGTAGGGCTTTTTTGACTAATTTTGACAATACTTATTTATATAGCTTTTTAATAAAAAAAATGCTTTCCCTCTGCACTGAATCAGCTATCTGTTGTCATGTCAAACTGCAGATAATTTTTGTTGTGAAGTGTATCTTTTTTAATTAGGTCAGGTAAAAATTCCATAAAAATTATTGTTATAGACCCAAAGTCTGGATGTCTTTGGTATGAGTGAAACTATCAAACTGCTCCTTAAAAAATTTCTTTGCAACATTCTAGTAGTAAAGCCCTATGCTCTTGTATAAAGGGAGCTGAAATACCATATAATTTTTATACCTAAAGTAACCCTTGCTTATGAAAAACATTTATCAGCCACTCTATCAAAGAATCTTACTTTTTTGTGTGCTATTGCTTGCTAGTCAACTCACTTTTGGTCAGCAACCCCCTCCTCCAACAGTGATAACTACCAGCCAGATTGTAGATTATGATGAGGAAATTACCTTGCAGGCATCCTGTGCTACCGGAACTCTTAAATGGTATGAAGATGTACTGGCAACCCCTGCATTAACTCTTTTGACCTTTAATGTTACCGAAACGAAGACTTACATCGCCGTTTGTGAAACTTCATGTGGTTGTGGTGGTAGCCCCTTGGAAAGTGACCCTGTTGAAATACTTATTACCGTAAATACACCTACAAATGTAACAACCGACAAGTCTATTTGCGATGGGACAAGTCTTGAATTATCGGCTCTTTGTCCTAGCGGAACTGTTACCTGGTACGAAGCCGATGAAACTACACTGTTGGTTAGCACAACGGTTACTCCCACCGACTCTCCCGGGCCAACTTCCTATTTTGTGAGTTGTGTTGATGGCTCCTACGAAAGCCCTAAGCAAGAAGTTAAAATTTATGTAAATAATACACCAGATCTTACTATTCCTTCAACTACAATGACTAGCCCTGTAGAGGCTTGTCTGAATAGTAGTATTACACTTGATGCTACTTGTCCATCAGGCACTGCGGTATTTTATGCAGGTAATAGCATAACGGAAATTGATCCTGATATTAGTAATTTATCAACAATTGGCGAAAATCATTATTATGTAAGATGCGAAAGTATTACAGATTGCCCTAGTCCATTTGTGGATATTCAAATCGACGTCAGTACTCCACCAACGCCTACAATCAATACTTTAGCGGACCCTGTCTGTCCTGGAAGTATTGTCGTACTGGACGCAACCTGCGATGCTGACTCTGATCCTGATTGGTATCTGAACGATGGAGTTACTCCTGTAATTAATCCTGGAGTAATGCCTGATACAACCACTACCTACAAAGTACGCTGTGTAAGCCGTGTGTTAATTAGCTGCTTTAGCCCATTTCAGGATTTTACAGTAACGATTAAAAGCGATATTACATCTCAACCTGCTTCCGTTTTGGCTTGTTTAGGAGATAACGTTACATTTACTGTCGGAATCGCAGGTACTCCAACTGTTATTCAATGGCAGAAAAGACAAGCTGACGGGACTTACACAGATATACCTTCGGCTACAACAGAAACACTTACTATTACCAATACGACTATAAATGATGAAGGTTATTATCGCCTTCGGGTAGTAGGCGAGTGCGACTTTTTTACTGAAGATGCCTTCCTTACTTTTCCTGAAACTATTATTTACAAGAATAAAGCGACTCCTGCAGGTACTCTGCCAACTGATGGATTTGGGTATGTTGCAGCTATATCTAATGGCTTTGCCATAGTTGGAGCACCAGGTAGATCGATGGATTTCAGTTTTGAAGCAAAGGGAGCTGCTTATATATATAAAATGGGCTCGGATGGGAAATGGTCTCAAACTGCACAATTGACCCCACTTGCAAGCGATGCTCTTCAGTATGGTGATTATTTTGGCACCTCAGTTGCCATATCCGGCGATTATGCTTTCGTTGGTGCACCATATAAGAATTTCTCAAAAGGGGTTGTGTTTGTATTTAAAAAGCAGGCAAATAATAGCTGGACACAAGTAGCTAAACTATCTGATCCATCTAGTACTGGTAATGAGTATTTTGGTGAGAATATATCTGCTTCTGGCGATTTTCTGGCTGTAACTCAAATGGGCGAAGATAGAGTCTTTATTTACAAAAAGGATAATACAGGCACATGGACCTATGATACAGATGTTGAAGATCCTTCACCTTCGCCTTCAAATAGCTTTGGAATGTCTATAGGTATTTCTGAAAATACTCTGGCAGTAGGTACTCCCGGTTTTGGAATAAATGGAGCTATACTTGTCTTTGAAAGAAATAATTCTGGAACATGGCAATTCAAAGATGCATTACCACCATCTGATCCGAGTTCCGGAATTGGCCTATCTACAGCTATAAGTGGTAATACTATATTGGCTACAAGAGTTTCAGGCTCTGGTTTCTTTGTGGAGGTATTTGAAAAAAATACGCTAGGTACGTGGAAGCGGAAAGGTGAATTGGTCGGTGATGGTGTAGATCCTGTTAGTGGATATGGCTACTCGCTTTCAATTCATGATAATATTGCAATAGTAGGAGCTCCGTTGAATTTTGATTATAGAGGGGCTGCAATAGTATTTGAGAAAAGTACTACAGGTGAATGGGTACAGAAAGAAATGATTATGCCGGATGACCTAATTGAGGATGACACATTTGGTTCAGATGTCGTGACAGACGGGAAAAATATATTGATTACGGCTTCACCTGGTGGGGGGTCTTCAGGAGGCCCTCCGCCCAGCATTTCTAATAAAGGCGCTGCTTATTTCTATAATTTATATACACCTCCTGCTGTTACAGTAGCATCAGTTGCTCAGGCAGCAGGTGTTTGCTCGGGACAGACTGCCACTTTTAATCTGACCGGCTTACCAGTTTCTGATACCTTTACAATTACTTACAAAATTGACGCAGGCGGAACTGATAAAACAGTTCTTGTAACTTCTGATGCTTCAGGTAAAACTTCGTTTACTGAAGGCTTGACTTCAGCAGATAATACCAAGATAATTTATATAACGAAGATAAAAAATGAGGCTACCGGTTGTGAAAAGGTCTTGGACGTCAACTCAACTATCGCAATAAAAGCTCCAACTTTGATTACAGAGCATCCGACACCAACAGGGGTTTGTGTAGGTGAAACAGCAGTGTTTGCCAGTGAAGCCACTGGAGAAGGTACGCTTGTTTTCCAATGGCAAAGACAAGCGCCGATCACGAATGGCGTAAATGGTCCACTTACTAATGACTTTGCAGATATTTCAGTACTGACCCTACCAAACCGAACATCGGCAGATAATGGAGCTACATATAGAGTAAAAGTAACCGGAGAATGTGGGGTAGCTATTTCTAATGACGCCATCTTAAATGTATACCAGAAAGCAGTTGTTAATATAACAGCTGGTCCTCCCGTATGTCCGGGCACTGCTGGGTCAGTATTATTTTCAGGAACTCCAAGTGCATTGGTTTATTATGAATCAGAAGGTAATACAAGGTTTATTATGTTAAATGCTGACGGATTGGCTACAGTACCTACAGCACCTTTAACGGCCTCAACTACTTTTACTTTAAAAAGTATTAGTATTGAAGGGAAATGTAACAGAGCATTATCAGGAAGTGTCGTAGTTCAGGTATTGCCTACAGGTACGAGTATTCCTTCTGCCCTTGTCTTGGTAAGCCCAACAGATGATGTTGTAGTAAGTGACGTTAAGACTTTATACGCACAAAATATTCAGGCGACGAATAAAATTAATACGGGGGGCAAAGCGGACAATCTAGCCAATAAATATGTTTTGCTTGAGCCTGGCTTTGAAGCTTCTCAGGGCAGTGTATTCCTGGCTAAAATTAGTGCTGCCTGCCCTTGATGTGATTGAATAAGCATATAAGTTTTTTAAGAACACCTCTCTTTTAAATAAGGAGAGGTGTTGTTTGTAGATACAGATCATTTGGACTGAAATGAGTTCTACCTAAGCTATTTTCTTGCAATTTCAGCTATTTTCGATAATCTTTGTTATATAGCAAGTTTCAAATCATTTCACTTCTCAAAACCTTAAAATGCTTTGTTTTTATGAAGAAGCCCCAAATACTCTTTCTGCTTTTATTTGCTTTAATAATTGTTCTTAACAACGCAGAGGCTCAGACAATTACTTCCACCGAAATTGATAATCTTGTTGAAAAAACACTTAAAACCTTTGGTGTTCCAGGTATAGCCGTAGCGGTAGTAAAAGATGGAAAAGTAATTCATTCAAAGGGTTATGGTGTGAGTTCATTGAATACTAAACAAAAGGTAGATGAAAATACCTTATTTGGTATAGCCTCCAATAGCAAAGCTTTTACGGCAGCGGCATTAGGAATGCTCGTTGATGAAAAGAAAGTGAAGTGGGATGACAAAGTCCGAGATTTTATTCCGGAGTTTAAAATGTATGACCCTTTTGTAACAGAAGAATTTACTATAAAAGACCTGCTAACCCATAGAAGTGGACTAGGCTTAGGAGCAGGCGACCTGATGTTCTGGCCTGATTCTAATAATTTCAGCAAAAAGGATATTATTCATAATCTACGTTATTTGAAACCCGTGTCAAGTTTCCGAACCAAGTATGATTACGATAATTTACTATATATTGTGGCAGGTGAAGTAGTAAAGCGTGTCTCTGGAATGGAATGGGAGGATTTCATTGAACAGCGCATTATTCAGTCTTTGGGAATGAGTCAAACAGCCGCATCATTCCGTAGATTAAAGAATAAATCCAATGTAATTGACCCTCACGCCCCTGTAGATGGTGTAGTAAAAGTAATCCGGAGAGATTGGAGCGAGGTAGCCAATTCAGCAGGAGGATTGTATAGCAATATTGTAGATATGAGTAAGTGGGCCATAGCACAGATAAATAAAGGCAAGTATGGCAATGGTAAACAATTATTCAGCGAAGAAGTTCATGATGAAATGTGGACACCACAAACCATACTCCCAGTGCGTGGTACGAACTCCTATAATACACACTTTGCCAGCTATGGTCTGGGTTGGAACCTAAGCGATGTAAAAGGATATAAACAAGCTTCTCATACCGGTGGTCTGGCAGGTATTGTTACACAAGTAACTTTGATACCGGAATTAAAACTAGGTATTATTGTATTTACTAATCAACAACAGGGAGCTGCATTTACTACTATTACGAATACTATTAAAGATAGCTATTTGGGGGTAAAAGGCATTGACCGTTTAAAAGAAAATAGTGATAGAGTAACACAAAGCTTTGCTAATGCTAAGAAAATTACCGACCAGATATGGAAAGATATTGAAGCACAACAGAAAAGTGCAATAAAGTTAGATAACAACCTCTTTACTGGCACTTATCATGATAAATGGTTCGGAGATGTGGAGATTGCCATGAAAAATGGCAAATTATGGTTTACTTCTAAACGCTCTCATTTACTTAACGGGGAAATGTTCCCCTATAAAGGCAATACCTATATTGTAAAATGGGTTGACCGAAGCCTGGATGCTGATGCTTATGTAATGTTTGATCTTGATAACAATGGTAAAGGCGCAGGTTTCAAAATGAAAGCCATTTCACCTCTTACTGATTTTAGTTTCGATTTTCAGGATTTAGATTTTTCGAGGTAAAAATATCTTCTAATGAAATTCAGTTTTTCTTAGGGGTTCAAAATTTTGAACCCCCACTTATTTTCACAACATCATCAGCATCACTATACTGAATATTTAATTTGCGGTAATAATAGCGTGAGAACAATTATCCCCATATCAACCATTAAGCCTTGTTAATCGCATATTATTCTAGGTTAATCTCAATATTTTGGATAGAAGTCTATGAATATCTAATTTTAGATTTCTCAAAGCAAATTGTAATAAATCAAACAAACTAAACATCTCCTCATGAAAAAATTACTACCCGTAATTGTGCTTTTCTGCATTTCCCTGGGGCTTAGTGCTCAGGATGAAAAAGTTGATCTTGAAATGGTTAAAAAAATCCGTCAGGAAGGCTTAAATAACTCTAAAGTAATGGAAATCGCTTTCAACATTACTGATGTAAGCGGCCCAAGACTCCAAGGCTCACCGGGGTTTATGCGTGCAGCCAATTATGCCAAAGGTAAATTAACAGAATGGGGACTGACAGATGCTAAACTTGAACCCTGGGGTGAGTTTGGCAAAGGCTGGGAACTGGAAAAAAGCTACCTTGCCATGACGGCACCCTATTATCGCCCGCTGATTGCTTATCCTAAAACCTGGACAGCCGGAACCAAAGGTAAATTGAAAGAAGCAGAAATCTTTTTGATAGATGAAACCGATACAACTGCCCTTGAAAACTATAAAGGCAAACTGAAAGACAAGATTATATTATTATATAAAAGCGATAAAATCACGCCATCATTCAAGGCAGATGCCAGTCGCTATACTGACGAAGAACTAGAGAAAATGGCAAATGATGCACCACAAACCCGCTCTCAACCTGATACTGCTTTCAGATCAATGATGGCTGCTATGAGAAGAAGTACCCTACTTTCGACCAAAACCAAAGAAATGGCAAAAAAGGAAGGTGCTCTGGCTTTATTAAGCATGAGCAATAGAGGTAAAGATGGTACTTTGTTTGTATCAGGCGGCGGTTCATACAAAGCTTCTGACCCCGAAAATTTGTTGGATATTATGTTGGCAGCCGAAGATTACCTATCACTTTGTAGATTAGCTAAAGCAGGTATTCCGGTGAAAATGGAGATTGACGTAAAAACCAAATTCTATTCACAAGATTTACAAGGATACAATGTAGTAGCTGAAATTAAAGGTACTGACCCGGCGTTGAAGGATGAAGTAGTAATGCTGGGCGCTCACCTGGATTCGTGGCAAAGTTCTACAGGGGCTACTGATAATGCCGCGGGTTCATCTGTAATGCTTGAAGCGGTTAGAATTTTGAAAACCCTGAATATTCAACCACGCAGAACTATCCGTATCGGTTTATGGAGTGCTGAAGAGCAAGGTTTGCATGGATCAAGAAACTATGTGAAAAATCACTTTACTGACCCTACTACCAAAAAGAGTAATGCTGAAGGTGATAAGGTAGCAGCTTATTTCAACATAGACAATGGTACAGGTAAAATAAGAGGTATTTATTTGCAAGGTAATGAAGCTTGTCGTCCGATATTCACTAAATGGTTTGAACCTTTCCATGATTTAGGAGCAAAAACAGTAACTATTCGTAATACTGGTGGTACCGACCACTTAGCATTTGTTGGTGTTGGTATTCCGGGCTTTCAGTTTATTCAGGACGAAATTGAATATAGCACTCGTACGCACCATACCAATATGGATTCTTACGACCACCTTCAACCTGATGATTTGAAACAGGTAGCCACTATTGTTGCATCATTTGTATACAATGCAGCTATGCGTGATGAAAAATTGCCAAGGAAGAAGTAATTCAGATAGATTAATAAAATTCAAATCCCTGCTGAAAGTATCAGCAGGGATTTAATTTTATCCGGTATCAGCTATTAATTTTTGTCTTTTTTATTAACTATTTCAGGTCTATTATCTTTTTCAGTTTTCTTTGTGAACAACAATTTAAGCAACTTCTCAGCCTCTACTGCCACAAAAACTAAAACTGCCATTAATACACAAATACCTACTTCTTGTAAAGACAATGGTTGTGTCTTAAAAGCGGTATTCATAAAAGGAATATAGACCACAGCCAATTGTAAAGCCATAGTAAGTGCTACTGCCCCGATTAATGCCCAATTAGAAAACAAGCCTTTTTGTTTAAATACGGAAGTATTGCTTCTGATACCGATTACGTGACCTAACTGGCAAAGACTTAATACTGTAAACACCATCGTTTGCCAATGTTCCAGATTATTAGCAATTGCCCAGGCCTCTGTACCCAAAGTAATAGCCGCCATAAATATCCCCATCCAGATAATATGATAGCCCACACCATCAGCAAAAAGACTTTGGTCTGGAGCTCGTGGGGGACGCTTCATAACATTCGCTTCTGCTTTTTCGTTGGCCAAAGCCAATGCAGGTAATCCGTCGGTCACTAAGTTAATCCAAAGGATATGAATGGGTAGGAGAGGGTTTTCTAATCCTAAAAAAGGCGCAATGGCAATAACTAATATCTCTGCACCATTACAGGTCATGATATACTTTACAAACTTACGGATATTGTCGAATATCCTGCGCCCTTCCTTAATAGCCTTAACGATTGTAGCAAAATTATCATCTAGTAGTATCATATGTGCGGCTTCCTTACTTACATCGGTGCCATTAATACCCATAGCAATACCAATATTAGCGGCTCGTAATGAGGGAGCATCATTAACACCATCACCCGTCATCGCAGCAAAATGCCCTTTCGATTGCAGTGCTTTCACAATTCTGAGTTTTTGGTCAGGAGAAACACGGGCATAAACAGCCGTTTCTTCTACCTGCGATAAGAATTTTTTCTCCGAAAGTTTCTCCAATTCCACACCTGTAATTGCAAATTCCCCCTCGTCTAGAATACCTAATTCTTTGGCTATGGCCTGAGCAGTGGCCGGATGGTCTCCTGTAATCATCACAGGTCTAATACCTGCTGTTTTACATTCGGCAATAGCTGCTTTGGCTTCTTCACGTGGTGGGTCAATCAACCCTGTTAATCCGGCAAAAATCAGATTCTTCTCAATATTTTCGGGAGTAATTTTTTGTGGTAATTTATCCAATATCTGATAGGCATAAGCCAAGACTCTGATACCTCTTTCAGCCCATTCTTCCGAAATATCTTTCAGTTGCTTCTCATCCTTTTTATCTTGGATAATTTCGGCGATTGCCTCGCTTGCTCCTTTACTGATAACCAGATATTTTTTATCATATTCATGAACGGTAGTCATACACTTGCGTTCTGAATCGAATGGAATCAAACCAACGCGTTTATACTTTTTAAAAAGAGAGGTATATTTTTTATACGATAATTCTTCTACAATATGTCCTGTCAAAGCAAGTTCTGTAGCTTCCCCAATAGGTTTGTCCTGCTCTTCAAACTTTACTTCATGGTTGAGTAGCATGCCCAGTTTCAGCATGGATAACCCTTCTTCCAAAGTCTCAATTTCCTGTTCATGCTTTTCCACCAGGTGCATTTTGTTTTGGGTCAATGTGCCTGTCTTATCACTACATATATAGGTGACAGAACCTAAGGTTTCCACCGCAGGCAATTTCCTGACCAAAACATTCTGCTTGGCTAAGCGTGAAGCACCCCTTGATAAAGCCACTGTAATTAAAGCAGGTAAGGCTTCGGGAATAGCTGCTACAGCCAAACTTACCGATAAAAGCAGGATTTTGAACGTTTCTTCACCTCTTACCAAACCGGAAACGAAAAGCACTACGCAAATACCTAAAATGATATAGGAAAGGTTTTTGCCAAACTTGGTCATGCGGGCTTGTAGCGGAGTAACCGCTTCTTTTTCCTGTAGAAGTCCGGCTATTTTCCCCAATTCGGTATTCATACCGGTCCGCACTACTAAGCCTTCTGCTTTACCATTGGTAACCAAAGTGCCTTTGAAAGCCATATTCAATTGGTCGCCTAAAGGAATACTGTTTTCTTTTAATTCATTAATTTCTTTATCCACAGGAACTGATTCGCCTGTCAGGGATGATTCATCAATACGTAAGGCATTTACTTCGTAGAGTCGGATATCTGCTGGCACCACATTGCCTGCTTCAAGTACCACAATATCACCGGGTACCAATTCTTTCGATTCAATCTCGTGGGGTTTGTCATCACGTATTACCTGTGTTTTGGTAATGCTCATTTTCTTTAGGGCCTCCATTGCCTTTTCGGCTCTGAATTCCTGAATAAAACCGACAACTGCATTGAGAATGATAATCACAAAAATGATAATAGTATCTGCCAGATCACCAAAAGCACCTGAGAGAATAGCGGCACCAGCCAACACTAATATCATGAAGTCTTTAAACTGATTGAGAAAAAGAACCCAGGTAGGTGTCCTCTTTTTTTCTTCTAGTTCGTTATAACCGTCAGTCTGTAAACGACTACCGGATTCCGCGGCTGAAAGTCCGGCCTGAGAGGTGTTAAATTGTTTGAATAGGGACTCAATGCTCTCTTGATAGAAGAGAACTTCATCAGTTTTTTTCATAAAAGTTTAACGTGCTTTAATTGGATTTATATTTACAGCAGTGGTTATAAGTGTGTTTTCAATATTATGAGCGTGAATATAGTACTTATACCTGGAATATAAAGGAAATGTCAGTGTAATCTGATAATTACACTGACATTCAACTGAAATTATATTTTCTTATTTTATATCAAACGAATAGCTTCCAGCCTGCAAAATAAACACTACCGTTTTCAAATTACCATCCTCACCTTTAATCACAGTTCCTCTAATTTCTCTTCCATTTTCATAAACTAATTGATTGGCACCCATATTTAAACGTAGGGTAGCTGTAGTATTAGCCGGAGTTGTGAAATTATAAGTAATAGTATTGTCTGTTCTTTTCCAAGCTGATACAATCGTTCCATGTGGGCTATCATGCTTTGCTTCAAAACTTTGCAAGTCTTTTACAAAGTGGGGTTCTAATAATACATTTTTAAAGCCCGGGAGTTTTTCGTCTGGTTTAATACCTCCTAAAGCCTTATATATCCATGCCCCAATCTCTCCAAACATAATATGGTTCATTGAAATATCTGATTTGGCATCAATTGGCCAGTTTTCATAAAGGGTTGTAGCTCCATTTTTTATCCACCAACCCCATGAAGGAAACGTTTCCTGAGAGGCCATAGTATAAGCCAAATCAGCATAGCCATTTTCACTCAAGGCATTCAGAATTGCCTTAGTACCTAATAAACCTACATCAATATGGTTATTATCTGCTTTCACTCTTTCAGCAAGCGCAGCAGCTACTTTGGCTCTCATATCATCAGGCACAACTCCCCATTGCAAAGGCACACTTAATTCAGTTTGAACTCCACTGCCGTAAATGCCTTTCTCTTTATCTAAATACTTCTCATTAATCGCATTTCTGATTTTCAGCGCCAAGCCTGCATAATATTCTGCATCAGCAGTTTTGCCTAATAGTTTAGCTGTTTTAGCTACAATACTTGCATCAACAAAATAATAAATTGATGAAGTAAACTCAACCGGTGTTTTTGATTTCACGGGTACCCAATCTCCCAAGCCCCAGGTCGTCAGGTGCTTTGGCGCAATGGTCTGAATATAATCTACATAGTGCTTCATATTATCGTAGTTATCCGTCAATATCTTCGTATCACCATAAAACAGATAGACATTCCAGGGAATAATGGCAATTGTGCTCGTCCAATCAGGCCCATTGCCCCATTCATAACCCCAACCGCCTGTTGGTATAATTGAGGGCAAAATGCCATTCGCTTGTTGTTCATCCCGATGGTCAGCCAACCATTTTTCGTAAACTGTGATGCCATCAAAATTATATAAGCCTGTCTCGCTGGCAATGTGCGCATCACCAGTCCAACCGTTTTTTTCTCGCTGAGGGCAGTCAGTAGGATAACCAAAAAGATTAGATAAATAAGCATTATTGGTAGCCAGCCAGATTTGATTTATAGTTGGGTTTGAAGTCGTGACCTGTCCCACCGGAGTTACATCGCTATGCATAAAATATCCTGTCAGGCTTTCTTTGGTTAATTCAAGCGGCTGTTGACAAGTTAGCTCCACATATTGAAATCCTTTATAATTGAAATGGGGCATAAAAGTTTCTTCTCCTTTACCATTAAGCGTATAAATATCTACCTGAAAAGGGTCCTGATTATCGGTGGGACGATAGTGTATATCAATATTCGACATATCAGCTGATCCATCAGGATTCAAGCGCTCAGCATGTTTCAGCCTTACTATTGCGCCTGCTACACCTTTTACTTTTAACTGACTGACTCCTGAAATATTTCTGCCTAAATCAAATAGATAGGTTGTATCATTCAGTTTTTTTAGACTTTTGGCTGGTATTTCTTCCATATTTCTGACAGGTACCATCGCTTGTGCTACAATGTTTTGTGAAGGAGAAGTCCTGAAAATTATATCTTTCCAAGCGTTATCGTCATAAGCAGGTGTATTCCATCCTTCTTTTGCCAGACGGGCATCCTGATGTTCCGCCGTATAAATACTATTAAAAATAATCGGGCTTAGCTCTGTTTTCCATCCTTTCCCACTAGAAATCACCTCTTCAGTACCATCTTCATAGGTAATCCGTAAATCCAGACAGAAAGTTGGCCGATTTCTCCAGGGAGCTTCATGAAAATACCATACGGCTGTAGATTGGTGGTTGTACCAGCCATTGCCTAATAATACGCCAATGGCATTTTTACCACTTTGCAGATTAGCCGTCACATCATAAGTTATATATAAAGTTCGACGGTCAAAACGGGTATACATAGGGTCCAGGCGATGATTGCCTATTTTTTGTCCGTTAATATACAATTCATATAAACCCGCAGCAGCTATATATGCTCTTGCTGATTTGATTGTTTTCTCTGTTGAAAAGCTCTTTCTGAAATAAGGTGCAGGCTTAGTTTTTACATCTCGGCTATCGCTAATCCAGGCACCTTTCCAGTTTTGCATGTGCATCATACCCATTTCAAAACTACTCACCGGAGCTGGGAGAGCCTTTATACCATCTTTGTCCCATACCACCACTTTCCAGTAATATTTGGTAAATGGCTTTAAAGCTTTGCCTTTATACACTACCAGATTATTGCCTGCAACTACCTTGCCTGTATTCCATTCACCACCAATCTCCTGCACTACTTTCATCGAATCAATATCAACAAGTACCTGAAAGGCCGTTTGCCTAGCACCTTTTCTATTATCTGTAATTACCCATGTAAGACGTGGGCTGGGATTATCAATCCCTAGCGGATTTTTTAGGTATTCACACTTTAGATCATCTGACTGGATAGGGGGTAGAGCGAAAGAATTGAAGGTATAGATAAATGAAAAGAAAAGAAAACTGATGAATGTAAAGGTATATTTCATAAGAAAGCGATTGAATAAGAAATTCTATATATACTGGTGTAAAAATAAAGAATGTCTGATAATGTTTAGGAATTTTGTTCTGGAAATATCATTTGCCTTATAAAGTTCTTTATCCAACACTTTTCTTATACTACAGCCTATCAAATTTATTATAGCCAACGCCAGCCCCGTTGTATTTGATGGGGTAAAATTGCTCTTTAGCCAACTATTTAAGTATGAAATTGTATAAGTGACTACATTTGAGAAAGAAATTATTTCGGTTTGTGCACATACAATTTAATTCTTAACCGCTTCCATCGCCGGCTAATTCAGATTAATCTGTTTTTTCCCATGCAGCGAAATCTGTGCATATGTGGCCTGTGCATGTTTGATGGTATTGTTTAAATGTTCTAGAGTTATCTGATACAGCCCATTTAATTTTGGAGGTCATTGAAATGAAGAAGATTAACTAGTGTAATTGATAATTTTAAGAAGTTAATAGCTTAAAATAAAAAGTGCTGCCCATTCCAATTTCGCTCTCAACGCCTATTGTACCGTTTTGTGCTTCAATAAATTCCTTACTGATGGCAAGGCCTAATCCGGTGCCGGTCTTTATACTCCCCGGTACCTGAAAATACTTATCAAAGATTTTGTCTTTGTATCGTTTTTCTATGCCTTTGCCCTGGTCATTGACTGAGAAATTAACTAGTTTGTCTTGTTTTGTAATTTTGATTATAATTTTACTTTGTTCAGGAGAATAGTTTATAGCATTCGTCAGAAAATTGATAAGTACCCAGGCAGTTTTTTCGGTATCAGCTTTTACATCCGGCAGGTTTTCTTCTACATCGCTCAATAACTGTATTTTCTTTTGCTCTGCTGTTACTTTTACAGCCTCTGTGGCATAGTTCAGAATCTGATATGGGGTACTTTTCTGAATATTCAATTGAATATTACCCGTTTCAACCTGCGACAGGTTCAATAATTCGCTTGTAATCTTCAGTAATCGCTGACTATCATCCTTAATACTATCAATCAATTGCTTTTGCTGATGGTTAATCTCGCCTGTTTTTTGGCTTTCCAACAATTGTGTACTCATTTTGATAGAAGATATTGGTGTCTTCAACTCATGTGAAATAGTTGCAATGAAATTGGTCTTGGCAAAATCTAATTCTTTGAATGGTGTAATATTTTTCAGAACTATCACGTAACCTATATGTCTTTTCTCTTTTTCGCCTGTTGGCATAATGGCAATATCCACAACTTCTTTTTCAAAGTAGCTTTCTTTGCTATTAGCAAAAATCTTAATAGGTTGTTTTTTCTCTTCTTTGTTATTGTTTTCCGGCATTATTAAATCCTTTACTAAAGAGCGCACTAAATCATTTACTAAAGATACATCCTGCACCTGCTGCCCAATCACCTGTTCGGATTTTAGCCCTGTTACTTTCAGGGCTTCATCATTGGCGAAGAGTATTTTCTTGTCTTCGTCTAAACCGATTACAGGATCCTGCATATTGTTGATAAGCGTTTCGATCCGCTTTTTTTCAAATAGTAGTTGAGATAAATTGCTGTTATTATACTCTTCCAGTTTTTCTGCCATTGTATTGAACGACTTTGCTAATTCTCCAAACTCACTATGATCTTCAAAATACACACGTTGAGAATAATCGTTAGCCGCAATCTGCTTGATACTTTCGGTTAGTTTTTTGATTGGATTGGCAATATTGCTGGGGAGATTAATCAGTAAAGTGAATGCAATCACAAAACAGAGTGTACCCGTAATGGCAATTCCGATGGTTGATGAGGCCGCTGTTTGCTTAGCCACATCACTTTTACGCTGAATAGCTTCCATATTCAATCGCATGATTTCAGCGATGTCTTTACGAATCAATAGGTGAGTAGTTCTATCAAAATTATTGATCTTCAAAGCTGCAAAGTGTTGACGGAGATTCTGAGTTGCTTCTTTTTCTCCTATCTCCGTAATATTAGCCTGCTGCTTGTATAGATTCTCTTCAATTTTCCTTATAGCAACTTTATCAATGCTTAATTCATCAAGCGCCATCAACATATTGCGGGAATATTCAAGGGTATTATAGTTGGCAACTAAAATATTCTCCGTGTCATTTTTCAAAGCATTGATAGACTTTGTTCCTACATAGGTAAGCAAAGTAATCAATATAAAAAGTAAACCCACACCGAGGGTCAATTTAGTCCTGATTTTCATTTTATTTAATTTTACCTTACCCCCTAGCCCCCTCTCCAACAGTGGAGAGGGAGGATGAAGTTTTGAATTAAATGCGCCCCCCCTTTAGGGGTTAGGGGCGGCTTTGCGCTACGACAATATCACCACATCAATATCTACAAAAGACAGTTTCTTTAGCAATTCATTAAAAATATTAGTCGACAGAATCACATTAAAAAGATTCAAATGCGGCTTGCCTATGCATAAGGTTGTAATCTGCCTTTGTTCGGCTATCTCCATAATGCTTTTTGAGATATTACTACTTTCAACCCTGATAATTTCTGAGCCTAATTGTGTGGCTAATTTAAAATTATTAATCAGGTGCCTTTGTTTATCCAATGCAATTTTATCCGGGCTTTCTTTCGGTGTTTGCACATATAGCACAAACCATTTACTATTATAATAACTCGCCAATCGGGCAGTTTTCCTGATAACTGTTTTGGCAGTCTGTTCGTTGCTACTGATACAGGCCAGAAACTTCTCATGCCTGATGGCCGTATTTTTAGATACTTCGGTCTCAACTTTTCGTTCGACCTGACTCGCCACTTCTTTCAGAGCCAGCTCCCTTAATTGCAATATCTGTTCAGATTTAAAGAAGTTATTTAGTGCCATCTGGACCTTGTCAGCAGTATAAATTTTACCCTCTTTCAGGCGCGTAATTAATTCATCGGCTGTTAAATCTATATTTACTACCTCATCTGCAATGCCTACTATGCTATCAGGGATTCTTTCTTTTACCTCAATACCCGTTATTTCTTTTATCTCTTCATTCAGACTTTCAATATGTTGGATATTGACCGCACTGATTACATTAATGCCTGCTTCAAGTATCTCTAGTACATCTTGCCAACGTTTTTCGTTCTTGCTGCCCTCAATATTGGTATGAGCTAATTCGTCAATAATTACCACTTCTGGTCTTAGATTAATGACAGCCTGTACATCCAGCTCTTCTAACTCTTTTCCTCTATAGAATATTTTTCTGCGAGGAATAATGGGTAAACCTTCCAGTAAATCGTGTGTTTCCTTACGTAAATGCGTTTCGATATAACCTATTTTTACATCAATACCATTCCGTAACAAAGAATGAGCTTCTTGCAGCATACGAAAGGTTTTACCTACCCCGGCACTCATACCAATATAGATTTTGAACTTTCCTTGTCTTGATTTTTTGATTAAATCCAGGAAATGCTGTACGTTTTCTTCTTTGTTATCGGTTGTTGACATGAAGTTTTACAAATGAAATTAAAAACTAAAATACAAGGCGCTGGTTAAATAAAAATTCTGATTTTTATCAGCAAAGATTTTGTCTTTACTATGAAAAACTCTTCCCTCAACACGCCATAGCAGATTATCAATAATGGCGTAATCAAAGTCTAGAGAATAACCAAAAGTTTGGAAACCATTTGGAGTACCTGTGGTAATAATCACCTCATCTTTATCCTGATAATACTCTGCTCGAGCAACAATTCTGACTTTATTGGTGGCTGCATAGCGGGCAATAAGGATAGGCGTTAACCAACTATTATATTTGGAACTTTTATTCGCTTTTTGCTCAAAACCAATGTCAAAACCTGCAATAAGCCCCAGTTTCTCATTTAATTGAAATTGCCCGTAGAAATTATTGAAATATCGCCATTTGATTACACTATCCGGTTGTTCATTACCCGCGTAGGTACTCCAATTGAATGTTATATTCGTATTCGGTTTATAAGTCAGTTGCGTACCAAAAGCAGGAGTCTGATTGCCCTGTACTCTTTGGATACGCTGCCATCCGTTTAGAACCAGCCCTGCCATATACCATTTTTCATTGGTTGAGGTAAAAGACAATTTTACGCCGGATTCGTAGTAAGGAGAATTTTCTGCGAGCAAGCTTCTGGTTAAGCTCCATGAGTCTTTACCAATAGCACTTTCAAAGCCGATGTGCGATGACATCACACCTGTATCAATCCATAAATTACTTTTCGTTGAAATTTTTACCCCGACATTAGCTTCGTAAAGATTCTTCAAAAGTCCTTGTTCTGCTGCCAAATTATATTGAGCATAAGTACCAACCATAATTCCTACATTGGCTCGTAGTTTATCTGTATTATAACTTGCTTTTAATAATCCTAGATTTAGATTCAACTCATTGTGTCGGTTGTGATTATACAGAAAAACTGATTTTTCGTGATTAGCCGGATTACTGAAATCATAACTATAATACGTTTCTATATAACCCGAAAAAGTCAATGCTTTCGGTGTTTCCTGCGCATTAGCTTTCAAAGCCATGAGAGCTAATACTGTTAAAAATAGGTTTTTCATTTTGTTGTACTTAAGTTTTTAAAATTTTACCACAGAGGCGCACTGAGTTTTGCACAGAGAGAAGTTAAAATCTGTGCAACTCTGTGCCAAACTCCGTGTTACTCTGTGGTTAATTAAAATAGTCGGCATTATTTCAACCCATCCAAAGCCACGTTTAACTCCAAAACATTAATGGTTTCTGGACCAAATATACCTAAAAGTGGTTTCTGTGTATATGAATTGATAAGAGCCATAACTTTAACTTCCGGAATCTTTCGTGCATCTGCAATACGTTTTATCTGGATTCTTGCGGATGCCGGAGAAATATCAGGGTCTAAACCACTACCTGAGGCCGTAACCAGCTCAGAAGGGATTTGCGATTTTTCTATTTTTGGATTGTGCACCAAGAATGTATCAATTCTTGCCTGAACAGTTGCCAGATAATCTGCATTGGTTGGCCCTTTATTGCTTCCGGCAGACCCTGTTGCATTATAACCCACTGCTGATGGACGGCTCCAGAAGTATTTGTCATTTGTGAAAGACTGCCCCAGTTTTTGATAACCCACTGTTTTTCCGTTTAACTGTATGATTTCTCCTTTTCCGTGATTTGGTGCTAATTGTGCTATACCAGTTATGAGAAGCGGATAGACGACTGCGAATAATACCATACTTACCAGAGTAAGTCTGATAGCTGAAAATAATGTTTTCATGATTGTTTTAGATAAAAAGTGATACAGCGAGGTCGATAACTTTAATGCCAATAAATGGCACTATAATACCACCCAAACCATAGATTAATAAGTTGCGGCGAAGAATAGCGCTTGCACCGATAGGTTTATACGCAACACCTTTCAAAGCCAATGGAATAAGTAACGGGATAATGATTGCATTGAAAATAACCGCTGAAAGAATAGCGCTTTCAGGACTATGCAAACCCATGATATTTAAACTCTGCAAGGCAGGAATTGTAGCAATAAACAAGGCCGGAACAATGGCAAAGTATTTGGCAACGTCATTAGCAATTGAAAAAGTAGTCAAGGTACCACGAGTCATTAATAACTGTTTGCCTATTTCTACAATCTCAATCAGTTTGGTTGGGTCATTATCCAAGTCTACCATGTTACCTGCTTCTTTGGCGGCTTGTGTACCGCTATTCATGGCAACTCCTACATCAGCCTGGGCCAGGGCAGGGGCATCATTCGTACCGTCACCCATCATGGCTACGAGTTTACCCGATTGTTGCTCTTTGCGGATATACTGCATTTTGTCTTCTGGTTTGGCTTCGGCAATGAAATCGTCTACGCCTGCTTTTTCTGCTATATATTTGGCAGTTAATGGATTATCTCCGGTAACCATTACTGTTTTTACGCCCATTTTGCGCAGCCGCTCAAAACGCTCCTGAATACCTGTTTTGATAATGTCCTGTAGCTCAATTACGCCTAAAACCTTTTCATTCTCTGCCACAACCAGCGGTGTGCCTCCATTGCTCGAAATACTTTTGACTCTTTCTCCGGTTTCAGCGGGAAATACATTTCCTGCTTTTTCAACCAGTTTTTTGATGGCATCGTAAGCTCCTTTGCGAATGCTTGTGTCATCAAAATCAATTCCCGAACTACGGGTTTCTGCAGTAAATTTGATAAAAACAGGCTTACTTATTTTGTAGGTAGATGGATCCACATCTGCCAGTTCGATGATTGATTTACCTTCGGGTGTTTCATCAGCCATAGAACTTAAAACTGCGGCTTTAATAAAGTCCTGCTGATTTACTCCTTTAATAGGGTAGAAGTGCGTAGCCTTACGGTTACCTATGGTAATTGTGCCGGTTTTATCCAAAAGTAGCACATCAATATCCCCAGCGGTTTCAACAGCTTTACCTGATTTCGTAATTACATTTGCACGCAAGGCTCTGTCCATTCCAGCTATACCAATGGCTGATAAGAGTCCACCAATAGTAGTGGGTATCAGACAGACAAAGAGTGAAATAAAAGCAGCAATGGTAATTGGTGTTTGCGCATAATCAGCAAAAGGTTTCAAGGTTACACAGACAATGATAAAGATGATAGTAAAAGCTGCTAATAAGATAGTCAAAGCAATTTCATTTGGCGTTTTCTGACGGCTTGCTCCCTCAACTAAAGCAATCATTTTATCCAGAAAACTTTCGCCCGGTTGTGTGGTTACAACTACTTTGATTTTATCAGATAATACCTTTGTACCACCTGTCACACTACTTTTGTCTCCACCCGCTTCACGAATTACCGGGGCAGATTCACCTGTAATAGCGCTTTCGTCTATGGTTGCTAAACCTTCAATAATTTCTCCATCATTCGGAATGATGTCTCCTGATTCACATACAAATACATATCCTTTTTTCAGTTGAGAAGATGGTACAATCAGTATTTCGTTCAGATACATTTCGCCCACAGTCTGAATAACCTTGGCAGGTGTTTCTTCACGGGTTTTCCGTAAGCTGTTGGCTTGTGCCTTACCTCGTGCTTCAGCTAGAGCTTCGGCAAAATTGGCAAAGAGCAAGGTAGTCAACAGAATTAAAAAGACTATTATATTATAAGTGAGACTACCCTGATTGGCAGCACCTAAGAATATGGCAATACAAACAAACAGCATAATAACTGTCCCGATTTCAACCGTAAACATAACAGGGTTACGAAACATGAGTCGGGGATTGAGTTTGATAAAAGACTGCCCGATGGCTTCTCTTACCAATTGTCTGTCAAATAGCGAGATTTGATTATTTCTGGTCATGGGATTACTTATTTAAATAGAGTAAAATGTTCTGCCAATGGGCCTAAGGCCAAAGCAGGAAAAAATGATAGGGCAGCAATAATACCTATCACAGCAAGCGTCATAATGGCAAAAGTGGATGTATCGGTTTTCAATGTCCCGGCACTTGCAGGGATATACTTTTTGTTTGCCAGTAAACCTGCAATAGCCACTGGACCGATAATCGGTAAGAATCTGCTTAGAAGAAGCACTATACCTGTTGTAATATTCCAGAACGGATTATTATCGCCAAGACCTTCAAATCCACTACCGTTATTGGCCGCACTCGATGTATATTCATACAGCATTTCAGAGAATCCGTGATAACCAGGATTATTGAGCCAGCCAGTAGCGTTTCCGTTAAACCACCAACCCATTGGAGTGTCGTTGGCAGTTAGGTAGGCCGCTAAAGCAGAACCAACCAGAATCAATAAGGGATGAAGAATGGCGATAATAGCGGCAATTTTTACTTCTCGCGCTTCTACCTTTTTACCTAGAAACTCAGGTGTACGACCTACCATTAAGCCTGAGATAAATACCCCAAGAATGATAAAAATGTAATAGTTTAAGATACCAACTCCGCATCCTCCGTAAAAGGCATTTATCATCATACCTAACATCTGCATAGCACCTGAAAGCGGCATACTGCTGTCGTGCATACTATTGACAGACCCAGTTGAAATAACAGTCGTTGCAATGCTCCAGTAAGCTGAAGCGGCTGTGCCAAATCTTACTTCCTTACCTTCCATGCTTCCGGTTGGTTGTACAACACCTAAATGTTGTATGGCAGGACTTCCGTTGATTTCTGCAATGACCGTCGGAATAGTGAGAGACAAAAAGCCAACTGTCATGACTCCAAAGATCGTCCAGGCTAGTTTTTTGCGTTTCAGGTAATAGCCCAAAGCAAAGATGAAAGCAAGCGGGATAATCATCTGAGAGAACATTTCCAGAGCATTGGTAAAGTAATTAGGATTTTCGAGCGGGTGAGCAGAGTTTGCACCAAAGAAACCCCCGCCGTTAGTGCCGAGATGCTTAATAGCAACAAAAGCAGCTACCGGACCTCTTGAAACCTTCATCGAATCACCTTGCAAAGTAGTAATGGTATCTTTTCCCTCAAATGTCATCGGCGTGCCATTGAAAACTAAGAGTGCAGAAACGATAATGGATAGAGGTAGAAGTATACGAGTACAACTTTTTAAAAAGTAATTATAGAAATTACCCAGCTTTTCTGCCTGACGATTGCGCATGGCATTGAAGACAATAACGCAAGCGGCCATACCAGTAGCTGCTGAAACAAAGTGCAGGTACATCAGGCCAATTAATTGTGTCAGGTAAGAAACCCCTGTTTCGCCTGAATAGTGCTGCAGGTTACAGTTAACAACAAATGAGATAGCGGTATTAAATGCCAGATCGGGTGACATGGAGGGATTGCCATCAGGATTCAACGGTAACCAACCCTGATTCATCAAAATAAACATACTCAGAAGAAACCAGATAAAGTTGATGCTTAGAAGGGCAGTTAAATGTTGTTTCCAGTTCATTTCCTGACTAGCATCAATACCACTGATGCGATAAAAAAGCTTTTCAACGGGATTAAAAACAGGGTCAAAGAAAGTCTGTTCACCTGTATAAACCTTGGCCATGTATTTTCCAAAGGGAATGGCCAGTAGCAGTGTGACCACAAATAGGGCAATAATGCCTGATATTTCATTGTTCATGAGACTTAGAATTTTTCAGGTTTAAGTAAGACATACACGAGGTATGTAAAAACCAACATTGATAAAATGAATAGGAGTGTCATGGTTTTATATATTTTCAAAAAAGTGAATGGATTTGTAACAAACCCCGAACAGGACTACACCAATAATGATTAAAATGAGCGTTACCATTGTTTTAAAATTTAGTTATGGTAATGATATGCCAATGTTTATGCCTATTCTTTTCTTGGAATTATAAGTAGTTGATAGTGAGTGAATTATTAAGACCATGCCAAAATGCAGACAAAAAAAAGCCTATCAAAATGATAAGCTTTTCTCAAAATGGAGTGAAGGAGTATTGAGTAAATGTTTTGCACGAAGTTTCTCATTACCTCTGTGAAACTCTGTGCAAAACTCCGGGTTACTCAGTGGTTAATTAATATTGGAAATTCGATTTCAAAAAAAATCATTACAAGCCATACTCCTCAATCTTCCTATAAAGCGTAGCAATACCAATCTCTAATAACCGGGCAGTTTCTGTCTTATTGCCTTTGGTATAGTTCAATACCTTCTGGATATGCAGTTTTTCTACACTTGCCATTGAGAAGGCTGAAAGTGTTCCTTTGTTTTGTTGTCGTGGCTGCTGAATATCAAATGGCAGTAAATCAGCAGTCAGCGTATTAGAATCTGCCAGAATAATAGCTCTTTCAATTATGTTTTTTAACTCACGAATATTACCTACCCATTCGTAGCTTTCTAACTTTTCAAGACATTCATCATCAATCTTTTCAACGCGCTTATTAGTCTTGGCCGAAAACTGTTGCATAAAATAGTGAGTCAACGGCTCAATATCTTTTGTCCGCTCGCGCAGAGGCGGCAAATGAATCTCAAATACACTCAGACGAAAATAAAGGTCTGAACGAAAATGATTGGCTTCGTATTCCTGCTTCAAATCCCGATTAGTAGCCGCTATCAGCCGGAAATTAGATTTGGTTGGCTTGGTATCACCCAATTTAATAAACTCACTGGTTTCTAATACGCGTAGTAGTTTGGCTTGTAATTCTAAAGGCATTTCTCCGATTTCGTCCAGAAGTAAAGTACCTCCGTTTGCTTCTTCAATTAAGCCCTTTTTATCTTTGATAGCCCCGGTAAATGCTCCTTGTTTATGTCCGAACAATTCACTTTCAAGAATATCTTTGCTGAATGTACTACAATTGAGCGTTACAAAACTTTTTCCGGCTCTTGAGCTTGCCTGATGAATGCCTTGTGCAAATACTTCTTTACCTGTTCCGGTTTCTCCTGTTAATAAAACAGTTGTATCAATCGGTGCTACTTTTTTTGCTAAATCTATGGCTTGCTGAATCGCTTTCGATTTGCCGATAATAGCATCGAAAGAGAACTTTTCACCAACTCGCTTTTCAAGGTCTCTTACTTTCTTTTGTAATTGTACTTTCTCAATTGCCCGGTGGAGTAGGGGAATAATCTTTTCGTTGTCATCACCTTTTACTATATAATCAAAAGCACCATTTTTCATGGCCTGAACCCCATCATTGATATTACCATAAGCAGTCAATAAAATTACCTCTACCAATGGGTGCAATAATTTGATTTTGGGTAGTAAATCAACCCCGTTTCCGTCGGGTAGCTTTACGTCTGAAAGAACAACATCAATAGCAAACTGCTCTAGTTTCTTTAAACCAGCCCTGCAATCTCCCGCCTCCACTACCTCAAACCCCTCTGACTCAATAATGCGTGCCAGTAATTTTCTGAGTTTTTCTTCATCATCTATAATTAATACTGTTCTCATACTTTTGCTTATTTCAATTATCTGCCCACAGCCCAGAAAATAGCGTTTTTAAACAAAGTCTTATAAGCTTCATTATCAAATAACTCAGGGGAATGCCCCATAAATATGTACACATTTCGGGCTTTCATTTTCCCATTTGTCCATATCACCGGATGGTCTCCCATTTTTATTTTGGTGTCTGGTGTATACGAATTTTCATCTACACTCGCTAATACATGCACATTGGGTCTTGGGCTTTTATTGTATGTATACCATTCTTCTTTTTTTATGGTAAAGGATGTGGGTACACCTTTCATAACAGGATGTTGTTTATATTCAATGTTTACCGTTCCCGCCACAAAAGTAGCGATGTAATTCTTATATCGTATGCCTCCCATAAAATCAGAAAACCAGTTCCACATCGGGAAACCATCAAATTCACCCAACAAAGTGGCATGATGAAAACCAATCCAACCTCCCTTACCTTGTTCAATATACTTAATAAAAGCCTTTGAGGCTTTTTCTTTCCATCCATAAGGAGGATAATCTAATTGAATAAAAAGCTGATACTGATTCAGATAGTTTTCATCAATGACATCAGTATTCTGAATATAATCAATAGCAAAACTACTATCAGCCGCCAATTGATTCAACCACACCTTCGCCCGGGTAGAATACTGAATATGATGCCCTCCACTTTCAGCAAGAGCTAGTACTTTAAATTTAGTTTGGCCATAAAGTAAATTACAGAAAGTTGAAAAAAAAAGAATAACTAATATTTGCCTCATAACAGTGATTTAACGAAAGAAATAAGAAAATTCTGACTAAAATATAACAACTAAAAATGCTAACCTCATACCATCATTCCTGTTTGAGTGTAATTAAAAATCGTAGATTAAATTATGAGTATGGTATCATAACTATCGGATTTTTAATTGAACGAGTTTGAATGATGGCTTTTTTGCGGACGGCTAATCTTGCTTACTTTTTTACAGCTCAAAAAAGTAAGAGCCAGAAAATAAAGCGTTTTTCAAAACTATACACATGGTTATTAGATTGATAATTAAATAACTCATTTCTTACTTCCAGCCCACAAAACCGCATTACGCACAAGCGCCGTATAATCTTTATTCTCACAAAGAGAAGCATCATGCCCGATACCAATATAAATTGTATGCGGATACTTCTCATTACACCAGATAATAGGATGGTCGCCCATCGGCTTGTTTTGTGTAAAGGTTGATTCATCAGCGGTAGCCAATACTCTTACATTTCCTCGTGGACTTTTATTAAACTCATACCATTCATCAGATACCTCTATACGCCTGGGTAAATTTTTGGTAACCGGGTGTTTGCGGTCTTCTATCACAAATGTGCCTTTTTGAAACTTTGGATGTGGAGAATAAGCAATTCGGCCCATAAAATCTTCAAACCATTGCCAATATACTCTTTTGGGCGATTTAAACATATCTCCGGTCAGCCCTGCGGCATGAATGCCGACCCAACCGCCACCATTTTCAATATACTGTTGCAAAGCAGCCTGTTGAGCAGCAGACATATCAAATGGTGCCAGATGCAACTGTATAAATACTTTGTATTGCATCAGATTTACTTCATTTACTGCACTTGTATCATCGGTAAATTCTAATTCAAAGTTATTTTCCAAAGCCATTTTTTCAAAAAAAGGTTTGGCTGCGGCAATCATATTGAGATGGTCTTTAGCACGGGAGGCTACCACTAAAACCTTAAATTTAGGCTTGCGATGGAAAGAAGAAAAAAAAGTAAAAACAGCACCTGAAAGTGCCAGAATACAACACAATTTTAACAGGCGCTTCATAGGTTTTTTATTTAAAATTAGCTATTTTATAATGGTAAACTATAGCTTTTAAACGATTTTTTAAGGAATTATTAATTATACGGTTCAAGGAAAATTCACCAAAAATGATTAACTTCGCTTTTACCCACCAAAGATAAAGCTTATGCGAAAAGAAAAAGAAAATGTTTTACTCCGATTACCTAAAATTATTTTGAATGCGCTACTAAACCTACTTAAAGACGACGACGAAAAACATGCTGACCGTTCCAAATACCAGATTGCCAAGGAGATTCGTGAAGTGAAGGTCACTATCAGACGATTAATTAAAGACTTCTTTTTAATCTCTGTTGGTGTACTTTCTGCCGGTTTTGGATTGGATGGTTTTCTCTTACCCAATGAATTTATAGATGGCGGAGCCACTGGTATTTCGCTCCTTATTACAGCGGCACAAGACTACCCGCTCTCATTAATGCTTATTATCGTAAATATACCCTTTGTTATTATAGGTTTAACAGTGGTTGGCAAAGAATTTGCCATAAAAACCGCCATCGGGATAGCAGCCCTAGCATTAGCAGTAGCGTTTATACCTTATCCTGAAATTACTCACGACAAATTACTTACTTCTGTATTTGGTGGATTCTTTTTAGGACTCGGTATCGGAATGGCCATGAGAGGTGGTGGTGTGATTGATGGAACCGAGGTGCTTGCTATTACCCTTAGCCGTAGAATGGGGTTGACTATCGGTGATGTAATCTTAGTAATTAATGTGATTATATTCTCCGTAGCTGCTTATGTCTTGTCTATGGAAACGGCTCTTTATTCTATGCTTACTTACCTTTCTGCCTCAAAAACAGTTGATTTTGTAATTGAAGGGATTGAAGAATATACTGGGGTTACAATTATATCGCTAAAGGCCGCGGAAATAAAGAAAATGATTATTGAAGAAATGGGACGAGGTGTAACTGTTTATAAAGGCGAAAGAGGATTCGGTAAAACAGGTTATACCGAGGGGGAAATGAAAATAGTCTATACAGTAATTACCCGTCTTGAAGTAAGTAAACTCAACCTCGAAATTGAAAAGATAGACCCCAATGCGTTTGTAGTCATGACAAGCATTAAAGATACTAAAGGTGGTATGATTAAAAAACGCTCTGTACCACATTAAGAGGCAGATTGAGTGATTGTTTGATTTAGTGAATGAGTGATTAATTCGTTTGACTTTTGATTTATGTGCCTGGTGTCAATTGATTGGTTGATTTCATTAATATTAACTAATCACTCATTCACTAATTCACACAATCGCTCAATAAATTGTCACAACTCTTCGTACTTTTGTGCAAATTCATTTATCCACATTATTATCATTTCAAATGGCTCTTTTATTACCTGTTAAAGGAATCAGCCCGACATGGGGCGATAATTGTTGGTTTGCACCTAATTCAACCATTGTAGGCGATGTAATTATGGGTAAAGATTGTACAATCTGGTTTAATGCCGTAGTTCGTGGCGATGTGAACTCGATTATTATGGGAGATAGAGTAAATATTCAGGACGGAGCGGTGATCCATTGTACTTATCAGAAGACTAAAACTACCATCGGCAACAACGTAAGTATTGCTCATAATGCCATCGTGCATGGCTGTACTATCGAAGACAAAGTACTGGTAGGTATGGGTGCAATTATTATGGATGGCGCTGTAATTGGCACAGGTTCAATCATTGCCGCAGGTGCTATTATTACACAGAATACAGTCGTTCCTCCCAACTCTATTTATGCTGGAAATCCTGCTAAATTCCTTAAATCAGTTACACCTGAATTAGAAGAGGTATTTATGCGTACAGCTAATAATTATGTGATGTACTCAGAGTGGTTTAAAGTGTCAAATTGACAGGATTTAGGACACTATTCGGCTAAAACGGTTAACTATGCAAATTTTGACCTAAACTGATACAAAAGAGTTAAAACACCATAAAAACACCTGTTTTCTGTCCTGTTTTTCTTTAAAAAAGCTATATTTGTGCTTTAAAAAAAGACTTGGATAGGTGGAGTACACAAGTTTAGGTGATGACATATTGGTCAAACTGATGAGTTTGGGAGATAAGGAAGCTTTTGGAGAAATTTATCGTCGGTATTGGCGTAAATTATTTCAGAAAGCTCAGCGGAAAATCTATGCGAAGGAAGAGGTGGAAGAGTTGGTACAAGATCTTTTTGTTACCATTTGGGAAAAGCGCGCTACTCAGAAAATCCAGACTTTAGAGCCATATCTTTTTACTGCACTCAAATACCAGATTATTACTTATATCAAGAAGCAGGTAATGGAAGAAAAATTCGTTGCTTATGCTTCAACTGAAAGCGACGAAGAAGAGAATAGTCTGGAAGAAAAAATTGCTTATGACGATTTGACTCAATCAATCGAACAGGCTATTGAGCAATTGCCTGAAAAAACACAACATATTTTCCGCCTCAATCGACTCGAAGGCAAAAGCACTAAAGAAATAGTTGAAATTCTCAATATTCCAGAACGTACTGTTGAGTATCACATCTCTCAATCTCTCCGCTTCATGCGTGAACACCTTAAAGAGTTCCTTACCTGGGGGCTGCTTATGTTTATGAATTAATATTTTTTTAGAGAAAGTAAGAAGAATGCTTTAACAGAAAAATGTAAAATGAAGAACGTAAAACCGAAAAAGGTGTAGACAAAAACTATAGAATTGCGAAACATTACCGGAAAGGACTTAGCTCCTTTACAAAATACTAAACATAGGCGCAAGGTTACCAATAAGCTAAGGTTACAAAATTCATAACTTCCTTTATTAGCATTGTTTCATTTTACATTCCTTAAGAACCTAATTTATTTTCTGTTTTACATAGTTCCTTTTTCAGTTTTACATCCTTCATTTTACAATTTTCGGTTTAAAAACTTCTTCCATTCTTCTTTTTCCTTGCTCCAAAAATGTTTGCATTTTTCAAAGAACTTTTTATAAAAAGCTACTTTTTAAGGTATTATTCAAAGAATTTACAAAACTATTTGCGGTTTTTTGGGGCAATGTTAGACATAGTTAATAAAGACAGAAACGAGACACTATCTGATGAAAAGCCGTAAAGCGTTTGGTAAACTTCTCCAGAAATATTTAGAAGGAAAATGTAGTGAGTCAGAAAAGGCCTTGGTTGAGCAGTGGTATGAACTGATTGACGAAGAGCCGAGACAAAACTATTCCGAAAAAGAATGGGAAGCATTACAATATAAATTATGGCGAAAAATCGAAGAAGAATCATTTGAACCTGCTGACGCTTCTCCGGACACTTCAAAAGGTTTAAGCATCTGGCGCTCGTATCGTGTAGGAATTGCGGCATCCATAACCCTGCTTTTAGGAGTAGGTACATGGTGGTATCTCAATAAACAAAACAGCCAATCTGCTATTGTATCCGCACAACAACAATCAAAAAATGAATTTACTTCCATGGACAATACGTCAGCTAAACCTATCCGAATAGATTTAGAAGATGGAAGCTTCGTAACACTAAGTCCACACAGCCAACTTCATTATCCTAATCATTTTGCTGCGAATAAAAGAGAGGTGCAACTCAAAGGCGAAGCACTATTTGAAGTAAGTAAAAATCCAGAAAGGCCGTTTTATGTCATTACAGATAAATTGGTTACCAAAGTTTTAGGTACCAGTTTCTATGTACGCACTGTTGATGCTACCAAAAAAGTAGAAGTAGAAGTACTGACAGGTAAGGTATCTGTCTATGAAAAAGAAAAAGTAAATAATGTGAATCCTGGGGTGGTACTTACACCCAATCATAAAGTTACTTTTTTTACTGCTGAAAAACACTTCATCACCGGATTGGTGGAAAAACCATTGCCACAGATCCGGACTATCACTAACAAACCTGAAACCTTTGAGTTTGATGATGCACCTATAGGAGAGGTACTAAACAAATTAGAAAAAGTATATGGGATTGATATTGAACTTGAAAACGATAAGCTGGGTGCTTGTCCGCTCACTGCCGATATTACTCAACAACCACTATATACTAAGTTAGACATAATATGTGCAACTATTAACGGCAAATATGAAGTAAAAGGAACGACGATTTTAATAAGTGGAAAAGGATGTGAGTAAGAATTAGTCGATTACGGAAAAAGTATCTATTCAACCTTAATAAACTACCATCTATTTAATTCCGGGAGTATGTTTAAATGTTTGCTGCTTATCGGGCACTACAGGCAGGCATACTCCTTATTTAACAAGATTAGCTATTCAACCTTAGCAATATATAAAACAAACGCCAAGTCTATTTAACGCTAACCCAATTGAGTGTGTATGATTAAAAAATAAATTCAATCTATTGTATAATGAAAAAAGCTGACAATGGTACCAGCATTGTCAGCCCTAAAATGCCCTAAAGAGGTTTTCGCTGCTCGTGAAAATCAGGGCTTCTTTTGTCAAATTCTTACCTCTAACAAAATTGTTCAAATGTATGAAAAAAAGATTACAAACAAGTAAAATCTTGCTACTTGCTATGAAAATTTCTGCTGTTCAGCTTGTATTGGCAATGATTTTCGCTTCTGTTTCGTATGCTTATGACTCAAGAGCGCAGGAGTTCTTGAATAAGTCCGTCTCGTTTAAAGCCGAAAATCAAAGTCTTCGCATGGTGTTGGGTATGATTGAAGAGCAGACTGATGTGAAATTTGTTTATAGCTCAAAAGCCATTCATGCCAACCGTAAAGTGAATTATACAGTATCTGAACGAAAACTATCAGATGTATTAGAGTCTTTATTAAAACCAATGCAGGTCAACTACCGTGTGATTGGCGGCCAGATTATTCTCAATTCGGAAGATAAACAAGCGCTTTTGGAGGATATTGAACCTGCTGCTGTACCGGAAAAAGAAACTACTGCAACGGCAGTAGTTGACCAACCTATTAAAGGTAAGGTAACTGATAAAGACGGTGGAGAGGGATTGCCGGGTGTGAGTGTTACCATTAAAGGTACAACCCGTGGTGTAACAACCGATGCACAAGGTAATTATTCAATTACAGTGCCTAACGATAAATCGGTATTAGTTTATAGTTTTTTAGGCTATGAGAAACAAGAAATTGCAGTTGGAACACAAACAACCATTAATGTAGTGTTGGGCTCTGACATGCAATCGTTGGAGGAAGTGGTGGTAGTAGGATATGGTACGCAGAAAAAAGCGAATATGACAGGTGCAGTATCAAGCATTGATGCAGCAGCTATCGAAAACCGCCCTGCGAGTAACCTGGCAACGGCTATGCAGGGGATGAGCCCCGGTTTGATTATTACCCGTACGAGTGGTCAACCTGGTAGCGAAGATATTGGTATTCAGATTCGTGGTGCCACAACTGCGAATGGTTCTGTAAGTCCATTAGTAGTATTAGATGGGGTTGCTGTACCAAGCAATACATTGCAAACCATGAACCCTAATGATGTAGAAAGCATCAGCGTATTGAAAGATGCTGCGGCGGCTGCCATTTATGGTGCACAAGCAGCTGGCGGGGTTATTTTGGTTACAACGAAAAAAGGAAAAGCAGGAAAGGTTACTTTCGATTATTTAGCCCAACAAGGTACAGACTGGTCTATCAACGTGCCAGATAGAATGACCTTATTACAGGAAGCTGAATTTGCTAATTTAGCTCGTGCCAATTCTGGTAGTGGCCCCGAGTATTCAGCAGAAGATATTCAACGTATTAAGGATGGTATTCCATATGTAATAAACCCTACAGATACTAGTACTTATTTATTCTACAACCAGGTACCATTGGCTGATCAGCTTTTAAGAAAGTACTCATCCATGCGTACGCACAACCTGACTGTAAGAGGTGGCACTGAAAAATTGAATTTCTTACTTTCTGGTGGCTATTATGGCAAAAATGGGATTTTTAAAGTAGGCCCTGATAGCTATAATCGCTATAATCTTCGCTTAAATCTGGGTGCACAATTAAACAAGATTTTCTCTATTGACTCTCGTCTATCTTATACAAACGATAAACAAGAGGCATCTTCTGCCGGATTGAACGGACAAGGTTTGATTTATCAGATTTATCGTTTACGTACACGTACACCATTCTTTACACCTGAAGGACGATACAATGGTGCGGGTTCAGCTGCCACAGCATATGCTTCATTAGAGTCTGGTGGATACAATGAATACAAACGCAATTACTTTGACGGTGTTTTCACTTTAAAAGCGGCTGATATTGTGAAAGGCTTAAACTTAAGAGCTGTTTTAGGTACCCAGTATCGGCGTGGAGATAGGGAAACTTTCTTTCGTACTGTACCGCTTTGGGGTAAGTCAAGAATCCTTAGCTATTTAAACCAAGTTAATTCTTATTCTATAGGTAATGAGTTAACAACCAATTATAACTTACAGTTTTTGGCTAACTACGACAGACAATTCGGAAAACACTCGATTGGTTTATTTGGAGGGTATCAATGGGAAGACTTTCGTTATTCTGCTTCCACAACTGCAGCATCTAACCTTGTAAGCAACGATTTACCAACATTGAACTTAGGTGATGATAAAACCAAGAGCAATAGCCAGAATATTTATGCCTATGCTTACCAGTCAGTATTTGGTAGAGCAAATTATAGTTATGCAGATAGATATCTGATCGAAGGAACGTTACGTTCTGATGAAAGCTCTAGATTAGCACCTGGATATCGTGTAAAGGTATTTCCATCAGCTTCAGCAGGTTGGAATATCCACCGTGAATCATGGTTCTCAAATTCATTGAAATTTATCTCTGAATTAAAGCTAAGAGCTTCCTGGGGCCGTCTAGGAGGTGCTTTGGGTAATACATTAGGTTATTATGATTACTTAAATCAATTAAGCCGTAACAATAACCTTGTATTAGGCGATTCTCGTACCTCATACATTTTCCAAAGTTCCATTCCATCAGCACAATTATCTTGGGAAACTATTGAGACTTCGAACATTGGTGCTGACTTGGGTTTCTTCCAGAATAAATTACAAGTTACAGCCGATTATTACGTAAAATATAACCGTAATATGTTGACTCCGCAACAATTACCTGCTACAATTGGTATTGGTACACCTCGTAAAAATAACGGTGAGTTGAAATCGTGGGGATGGGAGTTAGAAGCACGTTATCGTGGTAATATTGGTAGTAATTTCTCGTATAACATCGCTGCTAATTTATCTGACAACCAGAACAAGCTAATCAATTTCTCAGGTCGTAGAGTGATTGGTGCCGGAACGAATGGATTAATTGAGGGTTATCCTTTAAATACTATCTGGGGATACGAGACGGCGGGTTACTTTACAAGTGCTGATGAAGTAAAAGGATGGGCTTTTCAGGATAACCGTGCGGGTGCCGGGGACGTAAAATATATTGACAAAAATGGTGATGGTAGATTAACTATTGGAAATGGTAATATTGATAATCATGGTGACCTTGTTCTATTAGGTACAACTCAACCTCGCTACTTGTTTGGTGTTACACTTGGTTTTCAATGGAAAAATATTGATTTCTCTGCTTTTGTGCAAGGTGTTGGAGAACGTAGTTACCGTCCTAACACAGAAAATATAGCTCCACTTTTGGTTACCTGGAAACAAGCTTTGGCAGTACATAATGATTACTGGACACCTGAAAATCCGAACGCTTTATATCCAAGACCTTATGTTGGCGCTACACATAATTATGTATCATCTGATAAATGGGTATTAAATGCGGCTTATGCTCGTTTAAAGAATTTACAAGTGGGTTATACACTACCTACAACATGGACATCTAAAATTAATATTTCAAGAGCAAGATTCTTCTTCTCAGGACAAGATTTATTCACTATTTCAGCTTTGGGTAAATTCAAAGGTTTATTTGACCCAGAAGCACGAGATAACGTTGATAACGACTATCCGTTCTTTGCTACGGCATCAATTGGTTTAAATCTTTCATTTTAAGCAAGGGTATTAATTTAATTATCCAACTAGTATTTTATATATGAAATCATTCATAAAACATATAGCATTAGGTGTGGCTGTTTTGGTAGGCATATCTGCTTGCGATGTAAACAGACTACCTGAAACAAACATTAGTGACGCCACTTTCTGGCGTTCGGAAGCTGACCTGAAATCGGCAGCTAATTACTTATATACCTTTTTACCGGGTTTTAATACAGAAGACGTATGGTCTGATGATGCGGTAGGCCTTGCATCTAATAACATCAGTGATGGTTCTCGTCTGGCACCTGCTACCGATGGAAACTATAATACGCCTTACCAGCTTATCAGAGCAGCCAATAATATTATAGAAAAAGCACCAAGAGCTGCTTCTGCCGGACAAGCAGTTATTGACCGTTATACGGGCGAAGCACGCTTTTTCAGAGCCTGGGCGTATTTCTCACTGGTTCAAAAATATGGCGATGTTCCTCTAATTCTGAAAACATTAGAAGATAATTCTCCGGAACTAACTGCTCCTGCTGCTTCAAGAGCTGAAATCTATGCACAGATTTATCAGGATCTGGACTTTGCAGCTAGTAAATTGCCAACGCCAACTGCTTTAGGCACAGCTGATTATGGTCGTATTTCTAACACAGCTGCTTTAGCATTTAAAGCAAGAATAGCGCTTTTTGAAGGTACACGTTCAAAATTCCATAAATATGGTGAACCTAGCACACACCTTACTTTAGCGGTAGCTGCTGCTAAAGCTGTAATGGATAGTAAGCAACACGATTTATTCTCTAACTATTTCAGCCTATTTCAATATGAAGGCGAAGGGCGTCAGAACCGAGAAAATATTATCGTAAGACAATATGGTGTTTCTGTGGCTGAGCGTGTAAGTACGCATGCATATTTCAGAGGTAGTTTAGAGAACGGTAACCTGAGTCCAACCAAGAGCTTAGCAGATTCATATTTGATGAAAGACGGTTTACCCATTAACAAATCGCCTTTGTTTAAAACTCCTGAGGTTTCATTAGATGTATTTGCTAATCGTGACGAGCGTATGTCTGCTACCTTTATGAAAAGAGGGGATGCATATATGGGTACAAAGCCAGTATTTGATATAGCTCCATTAGTATTTAACAAAACAGGATTTACATTCCGTAAATATTCAAACATTGATGACTGGACAACCCAAAACTCTTTGATGGATCGCGCAGTTCTTCGCTATGCTGAAGTATTGTTGACCTACGCTGAAGCTAAATATGAACTGGAAAATCAAATCAGCGATGCAGATTTAGAAATTTCTATCAATTTATTACGTACTAGAGCAAAAGTATCCAAACTAACTAATGTATTTGTGGCAGAGAACGGTTTGGATATGCGTGAAGAGCTTCGTCGCGAACGTCGTGTAGAACTGGCACAGGAAAGTCTCCGTTACTGGGATCTGATCCGTTGGAAAACAGCAGAGATCGAATTGCCAAAACCTGTTTTAGGAAATTATTTCTTTAAAACAGAATATGGAACTAGTACTACTGTAAATCTAACGCCTGAGAATTTCATTCTTGTGCAAGCTGCCAGCTTCCGTAAATTTGATGCAGAGAAAGACTACTTATGGCCTTTACCAATCAATGAGATTTCATTGAATAACAATCTGAAACAAAATCCTAAGTGGTAAGACAATAGAAAGAATAATCCCGACCCAATCGGGGTTATTCTTTCTTCAAAGATTCGATTTAGAAATTTTACTTATATTTATTATTTGGTAGAGGCACCATGTATAGGGTCTCCTATCGACAAATATGCTTTTTGCAATTATTCATATATTGTATCCATTCTTTTGATAAATATGATTCTGTAGTGCTTAGATGAACTAAATGCATTCCTTATTTAATAAACTGCCGCACATAACAAAATATATCTATTCAACCCCAACCAAACAAACCAATGGAGAAAAGATTTTTTGTTTTTCTGCTTTCATTGCTCTTTGTATTTAAAGCTTCGGCACAATTGGTTTACCTGAAAGAGGAAACAAAAATGCCAAATCATCCACGCATTCTATTTTTGCAAGGTGAAGAAAAAGCTATTCTGAAAAATATCGCCTCTGACAAGAACTGGGCAAAAATCCACCAGGTAATTCTTACTGAAAGCGACCGGTTGCTTAATCAACCAACCTTAGAGCGCATACAGGTAGGCCGTCGATTATTGGCTACTTCAAGAGAGTGCCTTCGTCGAGTATTTTACCTTTCTTACACTTATCGTATTACCAACGATAAAAAATATCTGAATCGTGCGGAACAGGAATTGTTAAAAGTTTCCCAATTCAGTGATTGGAACCCAAGCCATTTTTTAGATGTGGCCGAAATGACAATGGGAGTAGCTATCGGCTATGATTGGTTGTTTACTGATTTACAACATTCATCAAAAGATATTATTAAGGCTGCCATTCTGAAAAAAGGAATCGAACCTTCGCTAGACAGCAAATACAACTATTGGTTGAAAAACTCCAACAACTGGAATCAGGTATGTAACGCGGGAATGAGTTACGGGGCACTAGCTATTTATGAAGAAAACCCAACTTTGGCCAGGCAAATCATTGATAGAGCCATTGGGTCAATTCAAATCCCCATGGGTGATTATAAACCAGAAGGGGCATATCCCGAAGGATATAGCTACTGGGGTTATGGTACAAGCTTCAATATCATGTTTCTGAGTGCCATTCAGAAAGTATTCAATACCGATTTTGCCTTGTCTGAAACTGAGGGATTTTTAAAAACTGCCGGATACTTTCAGAATATGGTGGGTACTTCTGGTAAAAACTTCAATTATTCTGATGCTGGCAGTGGCGCAAGTCTAAGCCCTGCGATGTTCTGGTTTGCTAATCGCAACAAAGATAATAGCCTTTTATATGCAGAAAAAAACTACCTGAATGATGAGAAATCTATGGGTAAAGACCGCTTGCTACCAGCTGCCATGATCTGGGGAAAAGATATGTCGCTCGATAAAGCCAATGCTCCTAAACAATTAATCTGGGTAGGGCAGGGTAAGAATCCGGTAGCCTTGATGCGTACTTCATGGACAGACCCTAATGCTATTTACGTTGGTTTTAAGACAGGTTCACCCTCTGTAAGTCATGGTCATATGGACATTGGTTCGTTCGTAATGGATGCTAATAGTGAACGTTGGTCAATGGATTTCGGTATGCAGGAATATGAATCTCTTGAATCGAAAGGTGTAAATCTCTGGGGCATGACACAAAACTCTCAACGCTGGCAGGTATATCGTTACAATAATCTGGCTCATAGTACGCTGGCTTTTGATAACGAGTTTCAAAGAGTAGAGGGTAAGGCGGGTATTCAACAATACACCACTCAACCAAAGTTTTTAAGCGCAGTAAGCGATATTAGTCAGGTTTATAAAGGCAAAGCCAGTGAAGTAAAAAGGGGAGTAGCTATTATAGACCAACAATATGTGGCTGTAAAAGATGAGATAGTCACTGTCGAAAACCCAACGACAGTACGTTGGGCAATGCTAACACCAGCAGAAGTAAGTATTGATGCCAATGGTTCAGCTACTTTAACAAAAAAGGGCAAAAAATTGCAATTAAAAGTATTAGAACCAGCCAATGTTACGCTGAAAACGTGGTCAACCGAAGGCAGAAATGATTTTGATGCACCAAATCCGGGTACGACACTAATAGGTTTTGAAGCGGCTCTCCCTGCCAATAGCAAAGCTAGTCTGACAATTTTATTAATTCCAGAAGGGACAAAAACAGAAACTAAACAAACCATCCCGACATTGAAAGACTGGAAATGAAATAAATTTAGTGAATGAGTGATTGAGTGAATTGGTGATTTATATTACTAATTGCGTAACATAGTTTTTAATCACTCAATCACTTACTCACTCAATCACTCAATTCTCAAACTTATGAAAATCTTCCTCACATATTCATTAATAAGCCTTACCCTGATTTGCCAGGCTCAAGTGACTCAAAGAAATATTCTGGGTACAAAATATTCTTTAGATGCCTATAAATCAAGTCTAATTCCTAGAAGCCAATGGAAGCCCTATCCGAAGACACCAGAAGAATGGAAAGCCGCTTTACCGGATAGCTTGATTCAATCAATTATTAAGGCAGGAGAATTAACGGCTAAGAAAGAAATGCCACAAATGTCGGCTACAATTCTGATGAATTATGTACGCTCTGGCGATCGTGAAGAGCATTCAAAAATATCATTTGGTCGCCGTGTTAATCTGATGGATTTAGTTCTGGCGGAATCTGTTGAGGGTAAAGGGCGTTTTACAGAAGATATTATGAACTATGTTTGGGCTATCTGTGAAGAGACCTATTGGGGTGTGCCTGCACACTTAGGCGTTCAGAAAGCAAAAAGTGGTTTGCCTGACGTAGAAGACCCAACTGTAGATCTATTCGGTGCTGAAACGGCCTCTGCTTTAGGATTAACCGATTATTTCGTGGGTGATAAATTGGATAAAATCTCACCATTGATCCGCAAAAGAATTTATTCAGAAACAAACCGTAAGATTTTTGAGCCAATCAAACAAGTTGAACGTTATGGCTGGTTGAGTAAAAAAAATCCGGTAAATAACTGGAACCCCTGGATAGTTTCTAACCTGCTGATAGCTGATTTATTTCTAGAGTCTGACGAAAGCAAAAGAGCTGCCAATGCATATACTTATTCTACGCTGATGGATGCCTACCTGAATAGCTTGGGTGATGATGGTGGTTGCGACGAAGGTCCTAGTTACTGGTTTGCCGCAGGTGCTTGTGTGTTCGATGCCCTTGAAACCTTATCGAGTGCTTCTAACGGTAAAATCAATATCTTTGACCAGCCAATTGTGAAAAACCTGGCGGCTTATGTGTATAAAACACATATTGCCGATGATTACTTTGTGAATTTTGCTGATGCTGATCCAAAACTTCGTCCTGATGGAATAATGCTATATCGTTTCGGGCAAGCACTAAATGATGATACACTTAAGCAGTTTGGGCTTTGGGCTTTTAAAAAATTTCCTACTACCTCTACTGCAAATGGTAGTTTTCATCGCATGCGCAGATTATCCAATATTCTTGCATTAAACCAGATACCAAAGACTATCACTGCTTATAAACCATATCCTGATGCCTGGTTTCATGATATACAGGTGCTTACTACCCGTGCCTCAAACGGATTTTATCTGGCAACACATGCTGGTCATAATGCCGAAAGCCATAATCATAATGATGTAGGAGACTTTCTGTTATATGCCAATGGTGAACCGGTAATTATTGATGCAGGACGCGGTAATTATACGGCTCGTACATTCTCTTCAAAACGTTACGAATTATGGTTTACGCAATCGCAATACCATAATCTGCCAATCATTAATGGCAAAGGACAATTAGCCGGACGTCAATATGAGGGAGCCAATGTGAAAAGCGTAGTAAACGATAAAGAAGCTACCTTGAATATGGATATTGCACCGGCTTACGATAAATCCACAGGTGTCCAAACGTGGAATCGTACGGTGAAACTGAATAAAATAAAAAATCAGGTAGAAATCACAGACGACTATACTTTAACCCAGAAGCCAACTTCTTTGGAGCAGGTATTCATGACGGTTTGTGAAGTAAATACAGATGCTCCAGGCAAGATTGTTCTGACCACACCTAAGAAGCAAAGCGTAACAGTATTGTACGATGCTAAAATCTGGACAGTTTCAACAGACCTGCCATCAACCGAAGGTATGGAGTACAAAAGCTTTAAAACTAAATGGGATAGTCACCCTGTGCGTCGCATTATACTCAACAACAAGACCTTATCACAAAAAGGCAAGAATGCTTTTACCGTTGTGATGAATTAGTACATACAAATAATTGTTTGCCATATATGCCGACTTCTTCTAGAATCGGCATATTTTTCTAATGTAGTTTCAAGAACCCGTTGAGAGTAAAAACTCTATTTCTCCTTAAAGGTAAAAGCAACAATCATCAGCAAAACACTCACTGAACCTAAAGCAACTGATAAGGAGGTCAGTTCGGCTACCAAGCCCAATAGAGCAGGGCCTGCTAGTTGTCCGATATAGCCAAGTGTAGTTACGCCAGCAATGGCCGCGCTTGGCGCCATATCAGGCAGATTTCCGGCAGTACTGAAAAATACAGGAACAATATTCGCACAGCCGATTCCTACAAGTATAAAACCAATTATAGTGGCAATTCCCCAAGGGATAAGAATAGCCAGAAGAATACCAGCAGAAGCAAGGATTGCTCCATAAAGCACTACTTTCTGAGAGCTAAACTGATTGATAATTTTATCACCAGATAGTCTCATAATTGACATGGCCACCGAGAAGGCAGCAAAACCTAGCCCGGAGGTAGATTCTGTAAAGTTTCTGTGAAATTGGAGGAATACAGCACTCCAATCCAAAATAGCACCCTCTGCCAGAAATGCTACAAAGCACATCAAGCCTAAAATCAACACCCTACCCTTAGGTATATTAAGCGTCGCTGAGTCGACTTGCTTTTCTTCTGAATGTGGAAGTAGATTGTTATATTGACTTATAGAGATAAGTACTAATAGGCCGGAAATAGAGAAGACAGCAACAGTAGAAGATAAGCCTAATCCTAAGAAAAAGCCTAGGCCCAATGATCCGATAAGTCCACCAACGCTAAAAAGACCATGAAACGAAGACATAATATATTTTCCTATTCGCTCCTGTACTATTACAGCCTGTGCATTCATCGATACATCGATAGCTCCAATTCCTATCCCAAATAGATATAAAGAAATAGCTAAAGCAATGCTGGTATTGGCAAATAAAAGAAGAGGTAATACAGCTGCAATTATAAGAGCTGCAATAAGCATAATTAATCGGCTACCGAATTTATTAATAAGCAAACCTGTAAAAGGCATAATAGTCATGGCTCCTGCCCCTAAACAAAGTAATATAAGACCCAGAGTCGCGTCATTGAGTTGAAGTCGGATTTTAGCCAATGGCACCATGGGTACCCAGGTAGCTAACCCAATACCACAAACCAGAAAGATAAATAGGGTAGAGATACGGGCTTTTTTTAGTTTTTTCCGTGCAGATAAATCGTCGGTTAATGAGGCAATCATAAGACTCTTTATAGTTAAAGTATTAATTCTCCAAAGAAATGAACATTTTCAGAAACCACAGGTATATTTTAAAAAAAAATATTAATTGCTTTTTAATATTTAATAATATTGCCAATTTTACAACTAGTATTAACTAACCCGTGAAACCTAATTAACCCAGTCTGTATAGACCTCACCTAGTAATTTTATAGTGCAAACTTTCCCAAAAAGTCTTGATAAAGTCTAATCTTATTGATTAGAATTCGCGCTTTTCAGAAGATCAACAAAACTTGTTTTCGACTGAATAGGATTATCCGAAGAATTTTTAAAATATTTTAAAAACTTTTGCATTCTTTTCTCTTTGGAGTTCTAAAAGGAGCTAAGTATTTGATTTCTAGAGAATATCTGCTTATAATGACCTCTTTTGTTTTGATGATTTTAATTTAAAAAATACCATATTACGTAAATTTGCTAAACCGTTTTTGTTTGTATTTTTTTAAGAATATTTAAAATGATTTAGGGATTTTAGAGACTTAATTGACTATACATATTAGAATTCATACGTTTGAAAACTGACCTACCTATAATGAAGTACCCAAAACTTAGTGATGAAGAATTGGTTGATTTCTTGAAGAGCGATAATGAAACAGCTTTTGAAGAAATATATAATCGGTATTGGTACAAATTGTTTGGAGTGGCCTATCATGAAATTGGAACAAAAGAAGAGGCTGAAGAATTAGTGCACGATTTGTTTGAAAGTCTTTGGAATCGCCGTCAGTCAAGTGTTATTAAACATCTAAGTTCTTATTTAGTCGTTTCAATAAAACATTTGTCAACCAATTACATAAAATCGCAAATTACACAAAGAAAGTATCAGGAATATTTGATACTCAGCCAGATAAAGCAATCATATTCAACAGACGAAACCGTTCATTTTACTGACTTGTCAAAAGCAGTGGAAGAAGCGATGAAAAAGCTCCCTGAAAAAAGTTGTGAAATCTTTAAACTTAGTCGTTTTGAAAATCAGTCAGTAAAGGATATTGCCGATAGAATGAATCTTTCAGAAAAGGCGGTGGAATATCACCTGACCAAAACTCTCAAAGTATTAAAAGAACAACTCAAAGCTTATCATACCGATAATTAATTTTGTTAAAAATTAAAGATACCGTTACATACGGCCTTAGGTCTATGAACCAGCACGAATTCGACAAACTCTTAGAAAAATATTTAGCAGGCGAATGTGACACTGAAGAAGAAAAACTGATTTGGGAATGGCAGGATAATATGCTCAAAAACAGTCAGTTACTTTTGAATTCAGACGAAAAAGAAGCTATTAAAAAGCATCTTTGGAACAGGATTTACAGCAGCACAATTGGTATGTATGAAGAAGAAATCCCGTCAAAAGCTGGTAGGGCATTTACTATTCTTAAATGGGGCGTAGCTGCTATGCTTATGATAGGGTTGGTTAATATTTTTCTTATGATGAAAAATAAAAAATCAGATGTAGTGGCAGAGGTTTCTCAAGCGCAGCACACAAGTGATATAGAAGTAAAAAACACTTCGAGTACTGATAGTGAAATAAAACTGGAAGACGGCACTGTAGTAAAATTGAAAAAGAATAGTAGTATAAGTTATCCCAAGCACTTTGGCAAGGAAACACGTAATGTATATCTAAAAGGTGAAGCTTTTTTTAAAGTAAAAAGAAACCCGAATGCGCCATTTATCGTACACACGGGAGATTTAGTGACAGAGGTATTAGGTACAAGTTTCAATGTGAAATCTTATGATAATGCCAAAGCCATAGAGGTATCAGTTACTTCAGGTAGGGTATCAGTCTATGAAATGACTGAGAAATTATCGGACAAGAAAAATGGGGTAATACTGACACCGAATCAGAAAGTAGTTTTTGATAAAAGCTCAAAGAAAATAACACCAGGAATCGTGGAAAATCCGATTGCTCTGACGAGTATTTCCGACAAAATAAGCTTTGTATTTGAAGATGCTCCATTACCCGTAGTATTACAGAAGTTAAAAGACGTATACGGCATAGAAATAATAATAGAGAATCAGGATTTAAACCAATGCGCCTTTACCGCCGATTTAAACGACCTGCCGCTGACAACTCAACTTGAATTAATCTGTCGAACGGTTAATGCAAGATTTGAACAAAGAGGCACCAGCTTCTTTATTAGTGGCGAAGGTTGCAAATAAAATGAAATCATCTATTAAACCTTATAAATCATAACAATCACCAAAAAATAACTATAACAAACCAGAATGAAAACATGAAACAAAAAAAGCCGACAATGTTGAAACATCATCGGCCTTGCAAAACTCTCAGCCGAACGGCAATTCGGTATTTGAGAGAAGTAGTTTTTACCTATCACAAGTATAAAAACAACCTAAATGTATGAAAAAAGACGTACGTAGAAAAAATTTTTTGCTCAAAGCAATGAAAATTACGTTTACTCAACTCTTGATGGTCGCCCTCTTTAGCGGACTTTCCTACGCCTACGATGTGAATGGGCAGGAAGTTCTTAAAACGAATGTTTCGCTAAAGATAGAATCACTTGAAGTTAAAAAAATTCTAAGCCAGATAGAAAAACAGGCTGATGTGAAGTTTGTGTATAGTTCAAACACTATACGATTGAATCAGAAAGTATCAATTGTTATAAGTAATAACTTAGCAGAGGTACTAAATGATTTATTCGCACCGCTTCAGATTTCTTATGAGGTAATCGGAGACAGAATTTTACTGCGTAAAAAATCTCAATTGAAGAAAATGTCCCATATCGACGAACTGCGAATGGAAAACGGAGAAATAATTGAGCAAACAGTAAAAGGAAAAGTAACCGAAGCTGATAAGAATGAAGGTTTGCCAGGTGTGAGTGTATTGATAAAAGGTACAACAAAAGGTACAACTACCGATGCCGACGGTAATTATTCCTTATCTGTGCCAGATAATCAATCGGTATTAGTTTTCAGTATCGTAGGTTTTGAACCTACAGAAGTAATTGTAGGTAACCGTACTACCATTGATATAGCTATGAAACCGGATGTAAAATCGTTGGGTGAAGTAGTGGTTGTAGGTTATGGTGTTCAGAAAAAAGAAACTGTAACAGGGTCGGTTGTAAGCGTGAAAGGTACTGAGTTGGTAAAATCTCCAGCCGTAAACCTAAGTAACTCATTAGCAGGTCGTCTTCCGGGTGTTGTTGCCGTCAATAGAAGTGGAGAGCCTGGTTATGATAACTCAGCTATTCGTATCCGTGGTGCCAATACATTGAATAATAGTGAAGCCCTGATTGTAATTGATGGAATACCTAACCGTGCCGGTGGTTTATCTCGTTTGAACCCAGCCGATATTGAAAGTATCTCTGTATTGAAAGATGCTTCTGCTGCCATTTATGGTTCACGTGCGGCCAACGGGGTTATCCTGATTACTACGAAAAGAGGTAAAACAGGTAAACCTGAGTTATCATACTCATTCAACCAGGGTTGGGCAAGACCAACTGTTGTTCCTGCCTTAGCAAATGCTTCTCAGTATGTTCAGATGTTGAATGACCTTGATATCTATCAGTTGCCAGTAAGTGAGTGGGCTGCTGCCAATCAGGCTTATAAATCAACAGGTGTACATACAAGACCAAACGGTGATCAACGCAAAGCTCCATTCTCCCCATCTGATATTCAGAAATATGCCGATGGTTCAGATCCATGGTTATATCCTAACACAGACTGGTATGCAGCAACCTTGAAAGACTGGTCGCCACAGTCGCGTCATAATGTACAATTAACTGGTGGTACAGAAAATATCAGATACCTGACTTCGCTAGGTTATCAGAACCAGGATGCATTCTATAAGAAATCAGCGACAGCTTATGAGCAATATGACATCAGAATAAACCTTGATGCTAAAATTAATAAATACATCAATATTCAAGTAGGTTTATTAGGCCGTGAGGAGTTCAGAAAATTCCCTACAAAACCGGCTGGTGCTATCTTCCGTATGCAGATGCGTGGTAAACCACATCAACCTGCTTACTGGCCAAATGGTTTACCAGGTCCTGACATCGAAAACGGTGAAAACCCTGTGGTAATTACTACAAATCAAACAGGTTATGAGCATGATAAACAGGATTACTTCCAAACTAATGGACAGATAGATATCAAAATCCCTGGTATTGAAGGCCTTAAATTTACAGGTACTGCTGCTATTGACAAACGTATACGTTCAACTAGGCGTTGGGAGACACCTTGGACATTATACGAAAAAGGTACTACTAATAACCCTGATGGTACACCCACACTTGTGGCAAGTAAACGCGGTCCTGCCGAACCTCGCTTGACACTTGGTAACGAAACTCAGTTGAACATATTACTAGGAGGTATTGCTACTTACGAACGTACATTCGGTAACCATGGCATCACTGTATTAGCAGGTACTAACCGTGAAACTATTGCAGGTACTAACTTCAACGCCTTCCGCCGCTACTTTATCTCTACAGCTATTGACCAACTATTTGCTGGTGGTGACCTTGAGAAAAACAACGGTGGTGGTGCTTACAATACAGCTCGTATCAATTATTTCGGTCGTGCTGCTTACAACTTCCGTGAGAAATACCTTGCTGAGTTCTTGTGGCGTTATGATGGTTCTGATATCTTCCCTAAAGAAACACGTTACGGTTTCTTCCCAGGTGTGATGTTAGGATGGGTACTTTCTGAAGAAAACTTTATCAAGAAAGCATTACCTATGGTCAGCTATTTGAAACTTCGTGGATCATGGGGACAAATGGGTAATGATCAGGTGTATTTACCTAATACAACTACTGCAGCTACTTATCAGTACTTATCAACCTATGGATTCCGTAGTTATATTATCAATAACACGGAGACAAAAACCTTGTTTGAAACACGTATTCCTAATAATAATATTACCTGGGAGGTTGCCAATAACTCTAACTTAGGTTTAGAAGGATCATTATTCAATGGTAAACTGTCATTCGAATTTGATGTGTTCTCAAACAAACGTACAAATATCTTGTGGTTCAGAAATGCCTCTGTTCCTCAATCTACTGGTTTGACACTTCCTGCTGAAAATATCGGAGAGGTTTCTAACAAAGGTTGGGAATTTAACATTGGTTATCGGAGCCAGGTTGGTGATTTTAAATACAGCGTGAGTGTAAATGGTGGATATGCTAAAAACAAAGTAGTGTTCTGGGACGAAGCTCCAGGTGCGCCTGAGTGGCAACGTACTACCGGTCGTCCAATGAATACATATCAGGCTTATTTATACGATGGCGTATTTAAAGATCAGGCAGAAATTGACGCAAACCCGATTGATTACAAATCTATCGTAAACCAATTGCGCCCGGGAGATATGAAATACAAAGATTACAATGGTGATGGCAAGATTACACCTGACGATCAGGTTCGTACAGATAATACTAACTTACCTCTGTTCCAAGGTGGTGCTAATATTAGTGCACAATACAAAAACTTTGACCTTGCTATCCTGTTCCAAGGAGCTGCAGGTGCTAAGCAATATGTAAGTGCAGGTGAGTCTGGTAACATCGGTAACTTCTTGTTGGACATTTATGAAAACCGTTGGACAATCGACAACCCAAGTAGCGTACACCCACGTATTGCTAACCGTAGTGACCAATACTACTCAAATGGTAATACCTATTGGTTAAGAAGTACAGACTATATCCGTCTGAAAAACTTCGAAGTAGGTTATACTATTCCTGCTACCTTGGGATCAAAAATTGGTTTAAATAATTTTAGAGTTTATGTAAATGGACTAAACATGTTGACATGGGATAAACTGAAAGTGTATGATCCGGAAACTGATAACTCAACTGGTCAGTACTATCCACAATCAAAAATCATTAATGTAGGTTTAACAGCAACATTCTAAAAAATTTAACTTAAACAGCAATGAATAAATTTAAGAAAATATTAACTGCGGCTGTTATAGCGGGATTTGCTGTAACAAGTTGTAATGATGATTTTGTAAATACCAGTCCGCTTGACCAAGTATCAGAATCTGCTGTTTGGTCAGATGCAGCCTTGGCTGAGGCTTTCGTAACTGAACTTTACGCAAGTTTGCACATGGGCGGATTCAGTGAAGAAATGCAGGCATCTTTAACCGACGAAGCCTCTTTTACTCACCCGGGTCGTGGTATCACTACAATTACAGAAGCACGTTCAAATCCGGCTGATATAGGTTGGGGAAATGGTACTAACACTACAGGTAACAATCGCAGTGCAAGTTGGGGCCAGATGTATATCCGTATCAGAGCTTGTAACCTTGCATTGGCAAATCTTGAAAAGGTTTCGTTTACAAATACTAACAAAATAGTAGAGCGCCTGAAAGGAGAAGCCACATTTATGCGTGCGTATCTTTATCATCAATTGGTTCGTAACTACGGTGGAGTACCATTGGTTGATCGTCCATATGCTTTAGGTGAAGCTGACTATCTGGCGCCACGTAATACGATGGAGGAATGTATCAACTTTATCGTAAAAGATTGTGACCAGGCTGCTACGTTGTTGAATGGTGTAACTATGGCTAATGGACGAGCTTCTAAAGCAGCAGCCTTAGCACTTAAAGCACGTATTTTAACATATGCAGCCAGCGATTTGTATGATGTAAATACTGCCAAAGCAAAATCTACTGTAATGGCGGCATTCAGCAAACCAGAAGTACTTGCTATTGCAAGCGGTAGCCGTGCTGAACGTTGGACAAAAGCTAAAGCGGCTGCCAAAGCTGTACTAGACTTACCAGGTTATGGGCATGCATTGAATTTATCTGCTCCTGCAACCAAAGAAGAAGGTACTGCCAATTATATGAACATCTCGCTTTCTAGAAATGGCGGTGAGAAAGAAATGCTTTTTGGTCGATATTTCATTAATGCAAAGCAGGAAGACGGCGGACGCCAAGGCTTGTTTAACGGCCCTAATGGTTACCACAACTGGGCAGGTAATGCACCTATCCAACACTATGTTGATGATTTCGAAATGATGGATGGTACCAAATTCAACTGGCAAAATCCACAACATGCCAGTCAGCCTTATGTAAATCGTGACCCACGTTTCTATGCGTCGATTTTATATGATGGTGCCCCTTGGAAACCACGTACAGCTGACGTTGCAGCTAAAGACCCAGCTAACCAGATCCAAACCGGGCAATATGAATTAAGCAGTGGTTCAGGTAAAGTAGCTTACTTTGGTTTAGATACACGTAAGAGTACGGTTGAAGACTGGAATGGAAGCTATACTGGTTATTATACCCGCAAATTCATTGACCCAAGTCCTGCTATAGTTGACCAAAATACATGGCAACAAGTACCTTGGCCTGCTTTACGCTTTACAGAAGCAGTATTTAACTATGCAGAAGCTTGTATAGAGTTGGGTGAAGACGCAGAAGCGCGTACCTGGTTGAACAAAATCCGTTTCCGTTCGGGTATGCCTGCGTTAACAGAGTCAGGCGATGCACTTCGTCAACGTTATCGTAACGAACGTCGTATCGAGATGGCATTTGAAGAGCAACGTTATTACGATGCCCGCCGTTGGATGATTGCACCAACAACGCTGGGAAGAAAAGCCAACATTATTAGTATAACAGGTACATTGAAACCAGGTAAAACGGTTACATTATACAAATACGATCCTGAAAATTATAATTATGAGTATAAAGTAACTGATCTTGATCCGGGGAAAGAAAACCGTACATGGTTAGATAAAATGTATTTCTTACCTATCCATCGCGATGAAATGAACCGTAATAAGAATTTAGTACAGAATCCTGGATACTAATTCGTATGTTAATAAATTGGGTAGTTGAGTGCCTTACAGGTACCCAACTACCCAAAATTTTTGTTATTGAAGCCTAATACCTATCCGATGAAATCCCTAAACCTCGTTGCACTAAACCTATTATTGTTTTTACTGGCCTGCCAAAGCGAAAAGAAATCTGCTGAAAATCCTACCGATAAAACATCAAATGAGCCTCAGCTTTTTACACTTTTAGCTCCTGAAAAAACACATATTGATTTTCAGAACATCATTAATGAAGGGTTGAATACTAATGTGTTGATGTATGAATATTTTTACAATGGGGGTGGTGTAGCCTTAGGGGATGTAAACAGCGATGGTTTAGATGATATTTATTTCACGAGCAATATGCAGTCCAATCACCTTTATCTCAATAAAGGTTCAATGGTTTTTGAAGATATAACCACCACTGCAGGGGTTTCAGGACGAGAAGGCCCTTGGAAAACCGGAACAACGATGGCGGATGTGAACGGAGACGGCTTATTAGATATTTATGTTTGCTATTCAGGTAATTTATTGCCTGAAAAACGTACTAACCAATTATTTATTAATCAGGGGAAAAATGCCAGTGGCATTCCCACATTTATAGAAAAGGCCCATGACTACGGTTTAGACAGCCCTGCAACCAGCACACAAGCAGCCTTTTTTGATTATGACAAAGACGGAGATTTAGATATGTTTTTACTAAACCATAATCCTAAATCTTTACCGGTACTAGACGAAGCCACAACTGCTCAGATTTTAAAAAAAGAAGATCCCGAAAATGGTATGCGTTTTTTCAGACATGACAAAGGAAAAAACGGAGAGCCTATCTTCAAAGATATTACCAAACAGGCAGGCCTATTAAGCTCTGCACTATCGTACGGGCTAGGAATAGCTATCGCCGATTATAATAATGATGGCTGGCAAGATATGTACGTTTCAAACGATTATACTATCCCGGATTTTCTCTATATCAATAATAAAAAAGGCGGCTTTATCAATCAAATCAGTGAGGCAGTAGGCCATTTTTCTCACTTCTCAATGGGTAGCGATGCCGCTGATATTAATAACGATGCACTGACAGATATTTTTACGCTTGATATGTTACCGGAAAGCAATCAGCGACAAAAACTATTGATGGCACCCGACAATTACGAAAAGTTTGATTTCAACATAAAAGTAGGTTTTGGCCATCAATATATGCGTAATATGTTGCAATTGAATCAGGGAGTTTTGAATAACAGTTCAACAACTAAATATCCTCAATTTTCAGAAATTGGGCAATTATCTGGTATTTCTAACACTGATTGGAGTTGGAGCGCACTCTTTGCTGATTATGATAACGATGGATGGAAAGACCTTTATATAACCAATGGTTATTTGCGTGATTATACCAATATGGATTTTCTGAAATATATGAGCGATTATATTCAGAATAATCAGGCAAATATTCAACGCCAGAATGTACTCGATCTGGTCTTGAAAATCCCTTCATCAAACCTGACTAACTATATGTATAAGAATGGTCAGAATCTGCAATTTAAAAACGTAGTAAACAGTTGGGGTATGAACCATAATGCCAATAGTAATGGAGCTGCCTATTCTGATCTTGATAACGATGGTGATTTGGATTTAGTAGTGAGTAATATTAATCAAGCAGCTTTTATCTATCAGAATGATGCAGATAAACAGCTAAAAAATCATTATCTGAGAGTTAAACTCAATGGTGAGGGATTGAATAAATTAGGAATAGGGGCAAAGGTATCCTTATATAAAAACGGAAAAGTGCAATACCTTGAACAAATGCCAACACGAGGTTATCAGTCAAGCGTATCACCTGTTTTACATTTTGGTTTAGGAAATGATACAGCCATTGATTCATTAAAAATAGTCTGGCTAAGTGGAAAACAACATATATTGACTAATATGGCTGTAGATAAACTATTGGTTATTGAAGAGAAAGATGCCAAATCATCCAATCAGACAACACAAACGGAAGTACCATTATTCAAAGAAACCAGTGTAGATATCAAATATATAGCAGCAAGTAATACCATTAATGATTTTAAACAGCAAACATTATTAATAAATCCATTGTCCTTCAGCAGCCCTTGTATGACAAAAGCCGATGTAAATGGTGATGGATTGGAAGATATTTTTATAGGTGGAGGCAGTGGACAGGCAGGAGCATTACATCTTCAGATAAAAGGAGGTAACTTTACCACTAAACTACAGCCCGCTTTCGAAGCTGATAAGCAAAACGAGGATGCTGATGCCATTTTCTTCGACGCTAATGGTGACACTTTCCCGGATTTGTATGTAGTAAGTGGAGGCTATGGAAGCATGATGACTGACGACCCAAAATTGCAAGACCGCTTGTATATTAACGACGGCACAGGCAACTTTACTAAGGCTACCGATGCTTTGCCGAAAATGTTAGTCAGCAAAAGTTGCGTAAGAGTAACTGACATAAATCTGGATGGTAAACCTGACCTATTTGTAGGGGGAAGAGTAATTCCAGGTCGTTATCCTGAAACACCACAGAGTTATATTCTAATTAACCAGAGTAATGGCGGGAGAGCTCGATTCGTTGACCAGACGAATAGTATTGGCGAAGAAATCAAAAACATAGGTATGGTAACTGACGCAGCCTGGTATGATTTGAACAATGATAAACAAGCTGAGCTCATAATAGTAGGAGATTGGATGCCTATTCAGGTATTTGCTTTAAATGGAGGTAAATTAGCTAATGTAACTAATACTTATTTTGAGAAACAATATACCGGATTATGGAATAAGCTTCTGGTTGAGGATTTTAATAATGATGACAAAGCAGATTTGTTGGTTGGGAATTTAGGTTTGAACTCTCAGTTAAAAGCCAGTGAAAAAGAACCCGCTGAACTATTCTATAAAGATTTTGATGATAATGGTTCACTTGATCCAATTCTCTGTTTTTATATTCAAGGCAAAAGTTATCCTTATGTAACGCGTGATGAATTACTTGACCAGCTAAGTATTATGCGTACCCGTTTTCCTGATTATAAAAGCTATGCTGATGCAAGTATAAAAGAAATTTTTACCAGTGAAGAATTAACCAATGCTAAAAAACTAACCATTAACACACTCAAAACGACTCTATTTTTAAGTGATACCAAAGGTAAGTTTCAAGAAAAAGGCTTGCCTTTGGAAGTGCAGTTTTCTCCGGTATTTGCTATGTCGGCAATTGATGCAGATGATGACGGAAAAAAAGATATTATACTGGCCGGAAACATTAATCGGGGGCGTTTGAGATTTGGTAGATATGATGCTAATTTTGGCCTTGTTTTAAAGGGAGATGGAACCGGACAATTCTCTACCCTTAAACAACAGCAGTCCGGATTAAATGTGAAAGGTGATGTAAGAAGCATACTTGCTGTGAATAATTTGTTACTTTTTGGTATAAATCAGCAGGCATTGAAAACCTACACTTTTAAAAAGTAATTAAAAAAGAAAACCTTAATACTATTCATCCCAATGAGATTTGCATTACTAATATTAGTTTGTGCTTATATAACAATTGGTTGTACAAACAAAACTGAACAATTACCTAAACTTGATAGCAAGGAAATAAGTAACGTCATTAACCGAATGACCGACATCATGATTCATGATGTATCAAATCCTCCTTTAGCATCACGATTCTTTTCTTATGCCTGTCTGGCAGGCTATGAAGTTGCTTCTCAAAACAACGATTCTATTCCTTCAATGGAAGGTAAACTGAATGGCTACCCAGATATAAAGAAACCTAAAGTTTCTGGTGCTTTTTCACCAGATGCAGCAGCTATTCTCGCCATGATGGAAACCGCTAAGAAAATGCAGCCATCGGGAAAAATCCTAGGAGATTATGAGGAAAAATGGATAGATTCTTGTCAGACCCTTGGTTTTTCGCAGGAAGTGATGGAGAACTCATTAACCTATGCTCAAGACATCAGCAAGCAGATATTAGCCTATGCGAAAGCAGATAAATACAATAAAATCAGCAATTATCCACGCTATACACCTGGAGGTAAAGATGGTGATTGGTTTCCTACACCACCTGCTTATTTCCCTCCGGTTGAGCCTTATTTTCATACTGTCCGGTCTTTCACACTTGATTCTGCTAATCAGTTTGATCCCATAAAACCTATTCCTTTTTCAACGGATAAGAAATCAGAATTTTATCAATTAATGCTAAACCTTTATAACGAGAAATTGTCAAAAGAGCATAGAGAGATAGCTGCTTTCTGGGATTGTAATCCCTTTGCTTTGCAAGATAACGGGCACCTGATGGTAGGTGTAAAAAAGATTTCTCCGGGTGCGCATTGGATGGGGATTGTTGGCATAGTGTGTAAACAAAAGAACCTGAGTCTTGCTAAAAGTTTGCAGATTCATACGGCAGTAGCTATAGGATTAATGGATGGTTTTATAGGCTGTTGGGGAGAGAAGTATCGGAGTAATCGTGTTCGTCCGGAAACGGCCATCAGAAAATACATTGACCCTAACTGGCGACCATTATTACAGACCCCTCCATTTCCTGAATACCTGAGTGGCCACTCAACGATTTCAACTACATCGGCCGTAATTCTGACACATTTTTTAGGTGATAATTTTGCTTATATAGATACGGTTGAAAAACGATACGGCCTGCCGCCCCGCTCGTTTGCTTCGTTCAATGCTGCTGCTGAAGAGGCCGCTATTTCGCGGTTTTACGGAGGCATTCATTTTGTAGATGCGATTGAACATGGGCAAACACAAGGTACTAAAGTGGGTCAGCAAGTATTGAAACGATTGAATTAGAATATTTTTAGAAAAAGTATTGATTTTTTGACTGAAAATTAAAATATTTACATAGGAAATAACGTAATAAAGACCTATTTAACCTATTCAGATTTAGAACCCTAATAAGAATTTCCTGATGTCGTATTTGAATATTGACAGCATTAAAGAACGTACTTTCGATGCTATTGTGATTGGCTCTGGTATGAGTGGTGGTTGGGCAGCGAAAGACCTGACTGAAAAAGGATTGAAAACCCTTGTTTTAGAACGTGGACGTAATATTGAACACGTTAAAGATTATCCTACTACTTTAAAGAATCCATGGGAGTTTGAACACTTAGGACAAGTGCCCAAGGCTGTTATCGAAGAATACAAAATCCCAAGCAGACATTATATTTTTAGTGAAAGTACCTTGCATTTTTTAGTAAAAGATGCAGAGCAAGAGTATGTTCAGGAGCATCCTTTTGATTGGATGCGTGCTTATCAGGTAGGAGGGCGCTCGTTGTTGTGGGCAAGACAAACCCAACGCTGGAGCGATTTTGATTTTGAAGGCCCGGCTCGCGATGGTTATGCTACTGACTGGCCTATCAGATATGCCGACATTGCTCCTTGGTATAGTTACGTAGAAAAGTTTGCAGGGATTTCTGGTAACCGGGATGGTGTGCCTACTTTGCCGGATGGAGAGTTTTTACCGGCTCACGAAATGAGTTGTGTTGAAAAACACTTCAAACAACAAATGTCAATTCATTATAAGGATAGATATGTTGTGATGGGCCGCGCGGCTCATTTGACACAGCCCAAAGATATTCATTATAAACAAGGCCGTGCTCAATGCCAGAACCGTGTCATATGTGAGAGAGGATGCCCCTATGGAGGATATTTCAGCAGTGCATCTGCCACTATCCCTTGGGCCATGCGTACAGGCAAGCTTACACTTCGTCCGCATTCGGTGGTTCATTCGGTTATTTATGATGAGAAAAAGCAAAAGGCAGTTGGTGTGCGCATTGTAGATGCCAATACCAAAGAAATGATTGAGTATTATGCCCGAATTATCTTTGTGAATGCTTCTACAGTCAATTCTAACCTGATTTTGCTGAACTCTATTTCTAATCGTTTTCCGAATGGATTAGGAAATGATAATGGCATTTTAGGGAAATACATGGCATTCCATACTTTCAGGGGTAGAATTACTGCCGAATATGATGGATTGCTGGATTCAACGACTGAGGGCAAACGCCCGAATAGCAGTTATGTGCCTCGTTTCCGGAATGTATATAAGCAGGAAACCGACTTTTTGAGAGGGTATGCCGCAGGTTTCAGCACTTCGCGTGGTTTGGTACCAAGTGGTACAGGTATTGGTGAAGATTTGAAAAGCCAGTTGATGCAACCAAAATTGGGACTTTGGCAAATAAACTCCCACATGATGGGTGAAACGATTCCTAAGGAAGTAAGCCGGGTTTGGTTAGATAAAGATTTAAAAGATAAGTACGGTATTCCGCAGTTGCATGTGTCGGTTCAGTATGATGATAATGACGATAAGATGCTGAAAGATTTCTGGGAACAGTTTTCAGAAATGTATTCAAAAGCAGGATTCAAAAATATTCAGACATCTGATACCAAAAGAAATCCAGGTAGTGAAAACCACGAAATGGGTGGTGTAAGAATGGGAAAAGACCCTAAAACTTCTATGCTAAATAAATGGAACCAGATGCACAATTGCAAAAATGTATTTGTGACAGATGGGGCCTGTATGCCTTCTACTTCAACTCAAAATCCTTCATTAACTTATATGGCACTCACTGCCCGTGCAGTTGACCACGCCATTAAAGAAATGAAAGCTCAACGATTGTAATTTTAACCAAACATTTATATAACCTAAATAATTATTCGTTTGTCATGAGAAAAAACTTTTTGACACCTTTTTTCTCTGCCTCATACTTTGCTGATGCGCGAAGATGGACAGTAGAAAAAGCTAATGCCTGGTATGCTAAACAACCCCAGTTTGTAGGTGTAAACTTTATTCCGAGTACTGCTATTAATGAGCTGGAAATGTGGCAGGCTGATACCTTTGATCCTGAAACTATTGACAGAGAATTAGGTTGGGCAGAAGACCTTGGAATGAACATTATAAGAGTGTATCTACATAATATTCCTTATGATACCGACAAAAAGGGTTTTATCAGTCGCATTAATCAATTTTTGGAAATTGCAGATAAGCATCATATAAAAGTGATTTTTGTTTTGTTTGACTCCTGCTGGAATGATAATCCGGTGGCAGGCAAGCAAATAGAACCTATTCCGGGTAAACATAACTCGGGTTGGGTAAGATGTCCGGGCACTAAAATGTTGTTTGATTCAAGAACGTGGGGTAGCCTGGAAGCCTACACTAAAGGCATTGTCAGCACTTTTGCCGAGGATGAAAGAGTGGTCATGTGGGATGTTTACAATGAGCCTAGTAATTCGGGCTATAACGATGCAGTAATGCCTCTGTTGAAAAAGGCATTTGAGTGGGCGAGAGCTGCCAAACCTTCGCAACCTTTAACTGCTGGCTGGTGGGATGACCACGATATGAGTAATGAATTTATGTTTGCTAATTCAGATATTATTACTTTTCATAATTATAAAGACCCGCAGAATCTGGAGGCACAGATTATAGAATTGCAAAAAAAATATAAGAGACCTGTGATTTGTACCGAATATATGGCACGAAAACATGATAGCACTTTCGAAGACTGTTTGCCTATATTAGCTAAGTACAATGTAGGAGCCATTAACTGGGGCTTAGTGAAGGGTAAATCAAATACTATTTATGCTTGGGACGAACTTTGGCCTGAGGGAGATGAACCGGACTTATGGTTTCATGATATTTTCAGACCTGATGGTTCTGTCTACAAACAAAGTGAAGTAGATGCCATCAGAAAGGTTACGAAAAAGGCTGCGGAAAAAGTAGAAGAGTTAGTTTAAATTCAGATTAATTTGACAGGGTATTACAAAGTATTAATTTTGTAATACCCTGTGTAATATTAACCCCTAGTCATTTTACCTGACCTACTATTTGCACTCTTTCCCAAAGAGTTTATAATGCTATAAAAGAAATGAGCGCTCTTAAATTGTAATTCAAATAGTTTTTAAACATAAATAAATCAAGTATTCGTATTCTCATGAAAAAAAGCCTTTTGTTGCTCTTATTATTTGTTTCCTTTCTTGCCAACGCACAACGATGGACAGTAGAAAAAGCCAATGCCTGGTATGCAAAGCAGCCACAATTTGTAGGTGCTAATTATATTCCGAACACAGCCATTAATGAATTGGAAATGTGGCAGGCCGATACTTTTGACCCAGCGACAATTGATAAAGAATTAGGTTGGGCAGAAGGTTTGGGCATGAATATTATGAGAGTGTTTCTGCATAATATTCCTTATGATACCGACAAAGCTGGTTTTATCAGCCGAATCAACCAATTCCTGACTATTGCAGATAAACATCATATCAAAATCATGTTTGTCTTATTTGATTCTTGCTGGAATGACAATCCAAAAGCAGGCAAGCAAATGGAGCCAATTATTGGCAAGCATAATTCAGGTTGGGCAAGATGCCCGGGCACCAAAATGTTGTTCGATTCAAGAACATGGGGAAGCCTGGAAGCTTACACTAAAGATATTATCGGTACTTTTGCCAATGATAAAAGGGTAGTTGTATGGGATTTATTCAACGAGCCAAGCAATTCGGGCTATAATGATGCCGTAATGCCATTATTAAGAAAATCATTTGAATGGGCAAGAGCTGCAAAACCATCTCAACCAATTACTGCAGGTTGGTGGACAGACCATCCAATGAGTAATGAGTTTATGTTTGCTAATTCAGATATCATTACTTTCCATAATTATAAAGATGCTGAAAACCTGGAGGCGCAAATTAAAGAATTGAAAAGCAGATACAAACGTCCGTTGATTTGTACCGAATATATGGCCCGCAAACATAAAAGTACTTTTGAAACCTGTTTGCCAATATTTGCTAAATACAAAGTAGGTGCGATTAATTGGGGGTTGGTACAAGGTAAAACCAATACAATCTTTGCATGGGATGAGCCGATGCCAAATGGTGGAGAGCCTGCTTTGTGGTTCCACGAGGTTTTCCGTACTGATGGCTCTGTTTACAAACAAAGCGAAGTAGACGCTATTAAGGCCATTACGAAGAAATAAAATAAATTATAAACTAAAGAGTATCATAAGACTTATATAGTTTTGTGATACTCTTTCTTTAATTTAGACCATCTATAAGTCTGATATAACCCACCAATTGAAATGAGAATCGTCGCAATCTTGTTCCTATGCTTCTTCGCATTAAGTTTACAAGCCCAAAAAGCTAAAAAGCCTAATGTGATTTATATCTATGCAGATGATCTGGGTTATGGCGAATTAGGTTGTTATGGACAAACAAAAATCAAGACTCCAAATCTGGATAAACTGGCTAAAGAAGGCATAAGATTTACTCAGCATTATACCGGTGCACCTGTTTGTGCACCTGCCAGAACCATGCTTATGACCGGCAAACATGCAGGACATGCCTATATCAGAGGGAACTACGAATTGGGTGGTTTTGAAGACAACAAAGAGGGAGGCCAGATGCCTTTACCAGAAGGTGCTTTTACCATTGCTGATTTGATGAAAAAGGCTGGGTATGCTACAGCAGCTATTGGTAAATGGGGATTGGGCATGAGTAACTCAACCGGAGATCCTAACAAACACGGCTTTGATTATTTCTACGGTTACCTGGACCAGAAACAGGCACATAACTTCTATCCAACTCACCTTTGGGAAAATGGTAAATGGGATACTTTGCGCAATTCGTACATTAAGGTACATGAGGCTTTGCCGAAAGATGAAACAAATCCCCAGGCATTTGAGAAATTCAAAGGCAAGGATTATTCATTAACAAAGATGGCCGAGAAAACGCTTACTTATATCCGCCAACATAAAGACGAACCTTTCTTCCTATACTTACCTTACACTGGCCCACACTTATCTCTTCAGGCTCCCGAAGAAGCTGTGAAAGAGTATATTGGTCAATTTGAGGAGCAGCCTTATAGAGGAGAGAAAGGCTATGCTTCAACCCTTTACCCTAGATCTACTTATGCTGCTATGATTACCTATATGGATAAACAGATAGGGCGTATTATGGCCTTGCTAAAAGAACTGAACCTGGATGAAAACACATTGGTAATGTTCAGCAGTGATAACGGTGCTACTTTTGATACAGGTGGGGCTGATATTAATTTTTTCAACAGCATAGCCGGACTTCGTGGCAGAAAGCAGGATTTGTATGAGGGTGGTATCAGAGAACCTTTTATAGCCAAATGGCCAAAGAAAATAAAAGCCGGACAAATCTCGGATTTAGTGTCTACCCAATACGATTTGATGGAAACACTAGCTGAGCTTACGGGAGTAAAACCAGCCAAAAACGATGGTATCTCTTTTCTGCCAACCCTACTAGGCAATACTCAACAGCAAAAACATCATCCTTACCTTTATTTTGAATTTCCCGAAAAGGGCGGACAGGTGGCTGTTCGTATGGGTAACTTTAAAGGCGTGAAGAGTAATATGAAAAAAGATAAAGACGCCAACTGGGAAATCTACGATTTAAAAAACGACGAAAAAGAAACTACTGACATTAGTAGTCTTCACCCTGAATTGATAAAGCAATTTGAAGCTATTGTCAAAAAAGAACACCAACCTTCACACATCAGAGAGTGGGAGTTTATTGACCCAAAATTCTGATTTAACTTATCGACTTACTTTTCAATTTCTAAACTGACTCACGTATAATCATGTGACTACCAGCGTATTTATACTTTTGTGGGCTTGACATATACTGTCTGGACAGTAGAAGATTCCATCAAAAATACCATTAGGTTAGTATTTTATCTGCTTTCTTTCTTTTAGAACTTTGATAAAAAAAAGAGGAATGAAACTGCTATCGCAAGTGATTTCTCAATTAGGTCAAACTGCTATTTATCTACACTTATCAAAGAATTTTAATCGAAACCCTCTAAAACTCCCTGGTTATGTTTAAAGATTATAATATCTATTCGCAGGATATAGTTTATCTCAAAGCAGATATTAACTATACCGAGTTTTACCTAAAAGATGGCAAGAAGATTGTCTCTTCTTTGTCACTTAAACATCATGAAGCCGATGAGCGCCTAAAAGGCTTCTTACGCGTACACAAATCTTATCTTGTTAATCAGTTGTATATCGGCCAGTATCGGTCGTATCAAAAAGACGTGAGAATTTATCTGACTAATGGATATGAAATTAAAGTGGCCAGACGAAGACGTGTCGCTATAAAGAAAAGTCTTAAATCTATACCAAAAGTAAGTGTAAAAGATTAGATAGTGACAAAGAAAGATGCATATTTTGCTGTGACTAAACACTTCCTTAATCAAATACCGTAGATTGTTTAATTGAATTTTTCTTTTTGAGTTCGACATGTAAAATCAGGCCAATATGTGCAATATAAACAGAACGTTATCATTGCAACTAGAAAGTCATTTGAAATAAATACTGATGTAAATCTGTATTATTGTAGGTTTGCACCAGTATTTATTTACTTTCATTCAATTCTTTCTTTGCGTTCAGATAACCTCTGACAACCGTAAAGGTTGTTACCGCAAGGAAGAAAATAATGATATATTCTACGTAATTGATAATTCCGGGAAAACGCTCTCCAAAATAAAAACCACCGCCAACAAGCGAAAGTACCCAGATAGCTCCACCTAAAACATTAAAAATTGAAAACTTGTAAAATTGCATCTTTACAATTCCGGCCAGAATAGGGGAGAACGTGCGCACTACCGGAAGAAAACGAGCAATGATCAATGTCTGGCTACCATATTTGGCAAAATACTTACGGGTGCTTTCAATATGCTTTTTCTTGAAAAATAGGGAGTCCGGCCTTGCTTGTATCCGGTCGCCGAAATACCAACCAGAAAAATACCCAACAAACGAACCTATTACTGCTGCAAGAAATATACAAAGCATCAATAGCGGGAGTGGAACATTCAGGATTTTGGTACCACAGAACACGCCTGAAAGGAACAAAAGATAATCGCCGGGAAGGAAGAAACCAAAAAAGAAACCGTTTTCAATGAAAATAATCAGGGTAATAGCTACTAAGCCCCCCGTTCGGATTAATTCTTCCGAATCCATTAAATATTGTAACCAACTATTTACCTGTTCCATCGAAATATCTTTTAGCTTTTTCTGAATAGATTTTATTGTACTTTAGGCTCATTCAATTCAATTACGTAACCATCCGGATCAGTAACGTAAATCTGATACGCTCCGTCAAATCTTTGCTGGCGATGATAAGCTACACCTTTTTCCTTTAAATATGCCTCAATACTATCGGCAGATTTTGCAGGGATAGTCCACGAAAAGTGCCCACCATTTTTATCATTATTAGTTACCGGATCTTTTCTCCCTAATAAAAGGTGTAATTCCTGCCCTGGTGCAATCTGAAACCAACGTCTGATAGCTGTTAGGTTATCAGGAACCGTAAGCGGTTGTAAACCCACAATTTCACGATAGAATTTAGCGCTTGCCTGTAGGTCTTTTACATATAATCCCACGTGGTTGTATGATTGAATAGGAATACCTTTCGATTGAGCAAAGCTATTGACAGAAATACCTAACAAAAGAACAAGAATGCATTTAGAAAGATTCATAGGTTTTGTGTTTATATAAAGGTTGAAAATAGTTTTAATAATTTATTAATAAATTACACAGAAGGAGCATATACATTTTGAATACCTTAAGCTAATTCTGATAATTCTAACCAACGCATTTCTTTTTCGGCAATATCTTCATTTATTTTCTCAAAATCTTTCGCCCAAGCTGCCAGTTCTTCGTGCGAACCATTACCAGAATTCATTTTATCAAGCAGTTGCGCTTTGCTTGATTCTAATTTTTCAAGGTCTTTCTCGAGACTTTCGTACTCTTTTTGTTCTTTGAAACTTAGCTTTCTTTTACTTTCTACTTTCTGGATCTGTGGCGCAATAGATGGTTTATTATCAGAACTACTTTCTACGTTCCCATTTGCATTCTGAATAGGCTGTTCATCTTTCCAGATACGATAATCAGTATAATTACCCGGAAAATCTCTGATGTGACCATTACCCTCGAAAACAAAAAGGTGGTCAACAATTTTGTCCATAAAATAACGGTCGTGAGATACTACTAACAGACAACCACCAAAGCTGATTAAGAAATCTTCCAGTACATTCAGCGTCGAGATATCCAAATCATTAGTGGGCTCATCTAAAATCAGAAAATTCGGGTTTTGAACCAATATTTTCAATAATTGCAGACGACGTTTTTCGCCACCACTCAATTTATGAACAAAGCTATATTGCATAGCCGGTGGAAACAAAAATAGTGTCAGGAAATTGGATATAGAAAGCTCGCTTCCATCGGCCATTTTTACATATTCGGCAATCTCTCGCACTACATCTATTACTCTTTGCCCATCTTCAAAATCCAGCCCTTCTTGTGAATAGTATCCTATTTTAATGGTTTCGCCCGTTACAACCCTACCCATATCAGGTTTTACTTTCTCAGTGATAACTTCAAGCAGGGTAGTTTTACCCATTCCATTTTTGCCCACAATTCCAATTCTATCACCCCTCTTGAAAGTATACGAAAACTCCGAAATTACCTTTTGCGTATCAAAAGCCTTACTCACATGTTGTATTTCAATGATTTTACTACCCATCCGCTCCATCTTCATGCTCAATTCCAATTTTTCTTCAGGGCCTTTCTTAACAGTCTTGCTTTTCAAATCATAGAAAGCATCAATCCGGCTCTGCGATTTTGTCCCGCGAGCTTTTGGCTGGCGGCGCATCCATTCTAATTCTTTCCGCAGCAGGTTTCTATAATTCTTTTGGGTAGCTGCATTTACAGCTTCCTGAGCTTCTTTTTTCTCTAGATAGTAATTATAATTTCCTGTGAATTTATAAATCTGGTTATCGGCGATTTCTAAGATTCGGTTACAGACTTTATCTAAGAAATAACGGTCGTGGGTAACCAAAAGTAAAGTAATATTTGATGAGGATAGATAGCCTTCCAACCATTCGATAGTATCTAGATCCAAGTGATTGGTAGGTTCGTCTAAAATCAGGAAGTCAGGTTCTTCAATCAATACACGGGCAAGTGCTACACGTTTCTGCTGGCCTCCAGATAGGTTGCCAATGAGTTTATCAAAATCTGTGATACCTAATTTACCTAAAATCTGCTTTACTTTTACTTCGTAGTCCCATGCTTTTAGCGTATCTACTTTTTCAATAGCATCAGCCAGCCTTTTATCATCGTGCAGATTCAGTGCAATTTCGTATTCTTTAATAGCAAGTGTGAGTGCATTTTCTGAAGCAAAAATAGTCTCTAGTACTGTTTTCCCTGCTGGCAAATCAGGGTTCTGATCAAGATAGCCCGTTCTTATATCTTTTCTTATACTTATTTCACCCGCATCAACGTCTATTTTGCCAACCAGCATATCGAGCAGTGAAGATTTCCCCGATCCGTTTGAGCCAATCAAAGCTACTTTTTCTCCTTGTAAAATACCAAACGTAAGATTTTTAAAAAGCCAGCGTTCTCCTAAATTCCTTCCTATATTTTCAGCTGATAAATAATTCATAGTTTTTCAGATAATCCCGTTTCCTCTATTGCTCTATATGTTTGGCAAAAATACATTTAATTTTTGGTTAATCTGTTGGCTAATTCTTCCCATTCTTCTTCTATCGAGATTTTGGGCATAGTTTCTCCGGCTCTCCTGTACCAATAATTCGCATTCCATTGGTCGCCTTCTTTGCGATGTAGGTAGGCATGCAAACGATCATATGGTTGTGTGCCTTCTTTGCTTTGAGCAATGTTATGTGAAGCTTCCCAGTCTCCGTTATAATCGTACCAAAGGGCTTGAAGTAAAGGGGATATATCTTGCGGTACTTTTGCAGCCGAAAGTGTGCTTTTAAATGTCTGGATGTTCATCTAATTAATTTTTATATGGATTACAACCAAATTGGATTCTGAGCTTCGTCAAAACCAATAAATTTGCTCAAATTTACAAAACCACTATGTATTTTTACATTGAACTTGTTCAACATTTTTAATCCAACTTTTTCGAAATGACTCCGTAACTATGTCGTCGTTCAAAAAGGTTCCCATCATATGGGTAACCATTTCTGGTTGCACTTTAGTGGTTGTTACTTGCAAACTATTGTTCTCCCAGCTCAAAAAGGTTCCCACCATATGGGTAACCTTTTCTGGTTCCACTTTAGTGGTTAATACTTTAACTAACTCCGAAAATACATACTGGTGAAAATGGACAATCGCTCTTTTAAACGACCTTCCGGATACCTGTATGTCGGCCAGTTCTTTTCCTCTTCTGAGAAATTCCTGAAAAACCGAATACTTCATTTTCTTCATTTTAATAGCATTTATGCAGACGACTAATTGTGGATTGTTATTCAATACTGGGCGTCATCCTAAATTTCCGGCTTAAGCTTATATTTTCAAAATATTTGGGGTAGTTTTTGGTAAAATCGAACTGTTGGATGGTGACCAATAGTGGTTAGGATTTTCATCACTATTTAGAATACAGTATTTTGCGAGAGCCCAAACACCAGATTTTAAAGTAAAGGAGTAAACTTCATTGAATTGTCTGGCTCAAATAATTAGATTTTCTTATTTGATAAAGAATACTATTGACAAATTGGTTGACTAACACAGATATGCTTAAATGGCCTGTTCTTATAAGACGGATTACAAAAACAAAGCATAGAGTTTTTAAAGTGATGATTTACGGGGAAAATTTTCCTCAATATTTTGTATATGCGTTGCCACACATAATATTTTCTTAAAGAGTTTGTCTTAGTGGAATAGTATTTTTAGCTGTAAAAGCGTAAACAGTTTTTTACACATTATTACTACTAAATTCCATTATCATGAAAACCAAATTGTTTTTATTAGGTGCTTTGCTTACCATGACATTTGCTAGTTATGCTCAACCAACAACTTCATGGGGGCCGAAATTGGGGATTAATTTTACATCGTATGCACCAAGAGCCGAAAGTTTCGACGTATTGACAGGTCTGAATGCGGGTTTGTTCTTAAACCATAGTATTAACACTAACTTTGGAGTAACTGTTGAAGCGAATTACTCGCAGTTTGGAACAAGAGTACAAAACGGAGGGAATATCGAGCGAATTCATTACATTCAAATTCCTGTATTAGCCGTGTATTATTTTGGGCAACAAGGAGAGGCTTTTCGTCCGAAATTATTTGCCGGGCCATATCTAGGAATCTTGGCAGGTTCGACAGATAAAGGAGGAAACGAACTTTCAAACGGACAACAGGTATTTAATACGGCTGATGTAGGTGGACAGATTGGCGCCGGATTTAATTTCCGTATCAAACGAGAAACATGGTTGAATACAGACGTACGATACATTCGCGGATTCGGAGATATTACTAAAGAGCCAAGTACAAGTTATCAGAATGCAGGGGTAAACATTAACGTAGGATTAAGTTTCCCTATCAGATAATAATCAAACCACAGAAAATCTTACGGGATTCACCTCCCGTCCTAAACCCCGCTTTGGTTTTTACTGAAGAGGGGTTTATTGGTTAATAACACCCCTAAGCCTAAAGGGGGAACTAAAAAACAATTGAATGCATAGTATACTTAATGAACGCTGTAGTAAAATTAAATGGCCGCGAATCTGTAGTTCCCCTTCAGGGACGGTCCACCGCGCGGTTAGGGACGTTTTTTTCTCTATGCTTTTTGTAAGCTCTCGCAGCTAAGAAAAGTAGAAACCCGAAGGCAATAACTCCTAAAAACAGAAAGGCAAAATTGATAAGATTTTTCACAACTGCCAATAGTACAATAGCTACTAAAAATAATGTAGGTAATTCGTTTAACAATCTGTATTGAAAAGAGTTAAATACCATATATTTTTCACCTTTTTCCAATCGTTCAATGGTTTTTTTGCAGAAAATATGATAGCCTGTCAATAAAACCAATAATACGAGCTTGACATGCAACCAACCTTGTTGCAAAAAATAAGGCGAGTTAATGAGCATCAGAATCCCGAAAGTCCAGGTAATCATCATAGCAGGATTACATATGATTTTATAGGCTCTTTTCTGCATCAGAATATAGTCTTTCTTAAAGGCTTCCCGCAAATGTTCAGGTTTTTGCTCGGCTTCGGCGTAATAAACAAATATTCTAACCAGATAAAATAATCCGGCAAACCATGATACAAAACCGATGATATGTAATGATTTAAGATAAAGATGAAGCATTCAGATGTAATTTAAACTGACGTAATTTTAAGCGCTCAAAAATAAGCAACAAAACCGTACGTTAAACTATAAAACTGATTTTTAAAATGAATAAGCTGTTTTCGTTACTTTTAATTATGTGCGTATCGGGTGCTCTACAGGCGCAAGATACTAAGGCAAAAGAGTTTTACGATAAGGGTGTGAAGAGTTTTGTAGCCAGAAAATCAGACGACGCTACTGAAAATTTATTAAAAGCCATTGAAAAAGATTCAACCTATGCTGATGCTTATTTTAAATTGGGGCAAATGAGTGAGACTGCACGTAACGAAGCGAGCGCTATTAAGTATTATTCGAAAGCCATTAAGTTTAAACCTGAAGAACCAACATACCGACAGGCGTATACCTATATTGGTACACGTGCTTTACGTAATGGAGACTACCAGACTGCCAAGCCATTGTTAGGTTTTGCCTTAAAAAACTCTCCTCCCAATAGCATGATAGTAAAGCAACTCACCAAACAATTGGAGAATTGTAATTTTGCCATAGAAGCTCAGAAGAAAAAACTGAATTTCGATGCCAGCGACATGGGTGAAGTGATAAATTTCAAAAACAATCAATATTTTCCGGTATTGACTGCCGATAACGAAACATTGATTTTTACAGCTCGCTCAGAAGAAGGTGATGAAAACCTCTTCTCCGCTCAATTGGTAGATGGGAAATGGACTAAGCCTAAGAGCATTTCATCGAATATCAATACCCCTGCTAATGAAGGTACCTGCAGTATTTCAGCTGATGGTAGAACACTTGTTTTTACCAGTTGTGATGCCAAAGATAGCTTCGGGAGTTGTGATTTATATATTTCCCGTAAGGTAGGTAATGAGTGGAGTGCACCTGAAAACTTAGGCGCTAGTATCAATACCCGCGAATGGGAGTCTCAACCAAGTCTGTCAAACGATGGGCATGTATTATATTTTTCCTCAAAGCGCCAGGGAGGCTTTGGAGAAAAAGATTTATGGATAAGTGAATTGAAAAATAATGTATGGTCGCCAGCAATCAATCTGGGCAATACTATTAATACCCCAAAAGATGATATTTCACCCTTTATTCATGCCAATGGACATACGCTTTTCTTCGCTTCTGATGGACACACAGGCTTAGGTGGTTTTGATTTGTATATGACTGAGCAAAAACTTTATACTTTCTCAAAGCCCGAAAACCTCGGCTATCCGATTAATACGCACGAAGACCAGGTGGCATTATTCATTACCTCTGATGGCAAAAAGGGCTATTATTCATTTGATACCAAGCAAGCAATCAGGTTATATCAATTTGATATTCCGCAAGAATTAAGTAATCGATTCAGTCGTGTTAATTATGTGAAAGGTATTGTGCAAGAGGCAAAAAGTAAGAAAAACCTTTCTGCTGATATTGAACTCATAGATTTAAAAACAGGAGTAACTATTGAAAGGCTGAAATCAGATGCAATGACGGGCGAATACACAGCAGTATTGCCAAATGGTAGTCATTTTGGGCTATTCATTAGTAAGAAAGACTATTTCAATAGAAGTCTTTCGTTTGATTTTTCTGAAAAAAACGACGTTAATGGCAAGGTAGTGAATATAATATTAGAGCCAATTAAAATGGACATAGATATTGTATTACACAATATTTTCTTTGACTCAGGCAAAGCAGATTTAAAGCCTGAATCATTCTTCGAACTAGATAAATTGAAATTACTTCTGGAAATAAATCCAAAAATTAAAGTTGAAATTTCTGGGCATACAGATAATGTGGGTAAAGACACTGATAACCTTTCCTTATCGCAGAAACGAGCAGAAGCTGTAGTTAATTACTTGATTGGTAAAGGGGTAAGTGCTACTAATGTGAAAGCAGTAGGCTATGGAGAAACCCGCCCGATTGCCGGTAATGATACTGAAGAAAACCGCCAGTTTAATCGTAGGATTGAAATGAAAATCTTGTAAACTTGTCTATCCCGCCAAATTTGATGAACTTTGTGACTTGGAAACTATGTTCAATTATTAGTTATAACTGTAGCTGATAAATTTTACAATCTTTACATTCACGATTATCAATATAATGGCACAAGAAAAAGTAGAAGTGTTAATTTTAGGTTCGGGCCCGGCTGGTTATACAGCAGCTATTTATGCAGCAAGAGCAGGTTTAAAACCAGTAATGTATCAAGGCGGCCAACCGGGAGGACAATTGACTATTACCACCGACGTTGAAAATTTTCCGGGTTATCCTGATGGTATTATGGGCCCTGAAATGATGGAAGATTTTAAAAAACAAGCCGAGCGTTTTGGAACAGACAATAGATGGGGGATGGCTACAAAGGTAGATTTCTCAACGCCAATGGCACATAAAGTTATTATCGACGATGCACACGAAATTATAGCTAATACCGTTATTATTGCTACGGGTGCTTCGGCCAAGTGGTTGGGTTTAGAGTCAGAACAACGTTTAAACGGTTACGGTGTTTCAGCCTGCGCCGTTTGTGATGGATTCTTTTTCAGAGGCCAGAATGTGGCAATAGTTGGTGCAGGTGATACTGCTTGTGAAGAAGCTCATTATCTATCGAAGCTTTGCAAAAAAGTGTATATGCTGGTGCGTAAAGGAGAGTTCAGAGCATCACAGATTATGCAGAAGCGCGTAGAAAATACCCCGAATATTGAGATTCTATACCATACTGAAACAATGGAGGTACTGGGTCAAGAGGGAGTAACGGGTGTAAGAATTAAAAATAATATCACACAGGAAGAATCCTTTTTAGATGTAACCGGATTTTTCGTAGCGATCGGTCACCAGCCTAACACACAAATCTTTAACGGATTTCTGGATATGGATGAGGCAGGTTACCTCGAAACTATCAAAGGAAGTTCAAGAACAAACATTGAAGGAGTATTTGCCTGTGGTGATGCACAAGATAAAATCTATCGTCAGGCCGTTACAGCAGCCGGTTCAGGTTGTATGGCGGCTTTAGATGCAGAGAGATATTTAGCAGAGAAAAGTTTGCATTAGACAACAAAAATGCCTAATATTGTTATGGAGATGTATCAGACCGAAAGTCTGATACATTTTTATGGGGCAACCTAAAAACAAAATACAAAATGAAAAAGGCTTTATTTACCATTATTGCTTTGTTTGTTCTTTTGAGTGTCGGCTATGCGCAGACAACAAAAGAAAGAGGGGCAAGATTGAATAAACCAACCATTCCTTCAACGCAGAAAGAAGCGAAAAATAAGAACCTGAACAAGCCGCAGAAGCAAGATGATGAGTTTAGCTTTGAGGAAGAGCCAAAGCTACGCTTTATTAATGAGTTCGACGCGCCGAAATCTGATAAAAGTTCTAATCTGAAAATTGAGCCAATCAAAGAATTGAATGCTGCTGTGCATGAAGATACTTCTTCTATTGATGAGGGGCAGGTAGAAGTGGTAGAGATTGAAGAAGAGGCGCAATTTGCAGGCAGTGAAGATATGGTGAAAATTGCCAGCTATTATTCCGTTTGGAATACTGATGTAATTGATCCTTATGGTATTGATGCGAAAGATTATGAGGAAGTAGTACCGATTCAGTTGTATGATATTAATCAGGGAAGATATTGGTCAGGCCCAATGGCTAAGGGTGTAACAAACTCACAATTTGGATGGAGATGGCGCCGTTGGCATACAGGTATTGATTTGGACCTTGATACAGGTGAACCTATCTACGCTGCCTTTGACGGTATTATTCGTGTGGCAGGCGTACATGGTGGTTATGGACGTTGTGTTGTGGTAAGACACTACAATGGCTTAGAAACCTTGTATGGGCACTTGTCAAAAATTAACTTTGAAGCCAACACAGTAGTAAAAGCAGGTGATGAAATCGGAAAAGGTGGAAACACCGGAAGAAGTTCTGGCCCACACTTACATTTTGAAACACGTTATGAAGGCAATCCTTTCGATCCGAAAAATATCTTTACTTTCAATCCTGAAAAAATAGATATTAATTCTGCCGAATTTACGATGTCGTCTCGTGTGTATGATTATCTGAGAGGTGGAGCAAGCAAAGGAGATTTTGAATTTGACGAACCTCAGGTAGTTAGCCGTAAGGTATGGACAAAAGTGCGTTCAGGAGACACACTCTCTGAAATTGCAGACCGTTTCCATACAACTGTGGGAAATCTGACAAGAATGAACCGTATTAAATCGAGTACAAGACTTCGTCCGGGTTACCGTTTGAGAGTGAAATAGAGGTATAAAAAAGATATTTTATCAGCGACGTGAAACTATTTACGTCGCTTTTTTTTTAATCTATTTAGTGATTCTTTTAATTGCGAATTAGCGAATGCTGAATTAGAGAATAAATGTTTTTTGATATTCGCTAATTCTTAATTCACCATTCACAATTAATCAATAACTCAATCACTCACTAAATTTTTATGAAATTAGATATACTTGTAATGGCAGCACACCCCGACGACGCTGAAATGTCGTGTGCTGGAACAATGGCCATAGCTATAGAAAAAGGCAGAAAAGTTGGTATTGTTGATTTTACCAGAGGCGAATTAGGAACACGGGGTACACCTGAAATACGGAAAGCAGAGGCTACAGCAGCTTCGAAAATTTTAGGCATATCTGTACGCGAAAACCTTGAATTCAGAGATGGCTTCTTTAAAAATGACGAAGAGCATCAGATGAAATTAATAAGAAGTATTCGTAGTTATCAACCTGATATTGTCTTGGCCAATGCGATTGAAGACCGTCACCCTGATCATGGAAAAGGGGCAGCTCTTGCGGTTGATGCCTGTTTTTTATCTGGCTTGCGTATGATAAGAACCTTTGAAGATGATGGAACAGAACAGTCGGCCTGGCGCCCTAAACATCTCTATCATTATATTCAAGACCGTTATATTAAACCTGATTTTGTAGTTGATATATCTAAATACTGGGATTTAAAAGAGGCTTCTATCCGTGCTTATAAAAGTCAGTTTTATGACCCGAATAGCAATGAACCTGAATCTTATCTGACGAGCCCTGAATTTTTAGATTTTCTAAAGGCACGGTCTCAGGAAATGGGACATCCTATTGGTGCTAAATTTGGCGAGGGCTTTACGAAAACCAGAATGCTGGGAGTAAAAGACTTATTTGACTTAGTATAGGAATAATCTTATTTTGATCGAAAATTCGTATGTATGATTAATTTCCTTTTATCGCTACAGCAAGCAATCAATCGTTTTATCAATAGCATCTTATCGTTGATAAAGGTGCTATTTTTATCTGATTTCTCTCTTAAAACTACTAAAGCTACCAATTCGCGGTGTGGAATTCTGGGTAATGGCCCATCTTTAAAAGTAACACTTGAACAAGATATCGAATTTCTGAATAAACTCGAACTCATTGCGGTTAATCTTTTTTCTACCACTAAAGAATATACACAGCTTAGGCCTAAAAATTATCTACTGCTTGATTGGTCTTTTATGAATCCTGACCACTGGCATGGCAGAACCGGTCTAAGAGGAATCGTTGAAAATACTACCTGGGATCTTAATTTATTTGTTCCCACAAAAATGTTAAAGTCAGCTTATTTTCGGAGTGAACTGGCACAGAATCCTCATATAAAACCTATTCCTTTTAACTATACAATCGTTTCAGGATATACCAAGCTAACTCATTGGCTTTTCAAAAAAGGTTTAGGTATGCCTCAATGCCAGAATGTATTAGTCGCGGCATTATTCTACAGCCTAAATATGGGTTTTAAAGAAATTTATCTTTTCGGTGCTGATCATTCATGGCATGAAATGATAAAGCTTGATGAAGACAATAATCTGGTAGTAAGCGATACACATTTTTATGGACAGAAAGATTATGACATAGCTGTTCGCGAAACTTCTTACATGAGCCAACAACTCTTTTCATTGCATAAGGCTTTTTATGGTTACGAGGTACTTGCTAAATATGCACGGAGTATAGGGGTAAAAGTTTATAATGCCAGCGCCAAAAGCTATGTTGACGTTTTTGAAAAAGTGAAGGTAAAAGATTTGAAAAAAAAGGTCTGATTACCATTTGATAAAATATATAATGCAACTACTTGATTATTAGGATTTTTTGAAGATAAAATTTGTAATTATCTGGAATTATTTTTTAGATTTGGTAAAGTTTCAAACCAATCTCTTATCTAAACCTCTAAACAAATTTTATTATGAACAATTTTCGCTTGGCCGGTTTTGGCAAACGTTTTCTGGCGTACATTATCGATGGTATTCTTCTAGGTATTGCGTTCATGTTAATATTCCTTCCTTTTGGTGGGCTTTTTGCTTTTCTGGGCTTAGGTTCTGGAAGGGGGCTTTCGGATGGTGAAGCTGCAGCTATGGCAGTGACCGGAGGAGTAAGTATCCTTGGCATCATTTTAATAGCTATCATTGCACCAGTTGTTTATGACGCCTTAATGACGGCCTCACCTAGGCAAGGCACACTTGGCAAAAGCATTATGAAAATTAAAGTTATCAAAGAAAACGGCGAACCATTAAACACAAATGAAGCTTTTATAAGAGCTTTGGTAAAATTTGTAGCAGGCCAATTCTGTATATTATTATTGTTGGTATGTTTATTTAACAAAGAAGAACAGAATTTACATGATTTAGCTGCCAAAACTTTGGTAGTGGAGGATTAAGAGTTTATGAATCGTAGCCTGGAGTATAAGATATTTTTGGCGGTAATAGTACTCTCTATTACCGCTTATTATTTTTATTATCCATCTGCAGAGTTGCTACCTAATATGCAGTGTCTATTCAATAAAACTACGGGTTTATATTGTCTGGGTTGTGGAGGTCAGAGAGCTTTTCATGCGTTGTTGCATGGGCATATAGCCACTGCCGCCCAAAATAACCTTCTTGTTTTCTTAGTATTGCCATTAATAGGCATAAAGCTATTTGAGGAATTCAGCAGTAAAAAGATACTCCCTCCTGAATTTTATTCACGTAAAATTATTCTGCCAATACTACTATTTATAATTCTCTTTACAATTTTAAGAAACATTCCTGTTGAACCATTCCGCTATTTTGTGCCTTTTTTAAAATAGATTCAGAGTAATTTGGTATAGGTTATAAAAAAAAGGTGTTATCCATCAAAATAGATAACACCTTTCAATATTTATAAAAGCCTTTTATCTCGCATCAACTACCGCAATTGCTACCATATTCACAATCTCCCTAACAGAACTACCTAGCTGCAATACGTGAACAGGTTTCTTCATCCCTAATAAAATAGGCCCGATTTTTTCGATATTGGCTATTTCTTTTACCAGGTTATAAGCAATGTTTGAAGCTGATAAATTCGGGAAAATAAGGGTATTGGCACCGCCATCAACCAAATCACAGAACGGGTGATTTTCACGCAGTAAATCCAGATCAAAAGGTAAGTGCGCTTGCATTTCACCATCAACTATCATAGTAGGGTGTTTTTCCTTCAAAATCGCCACAGCCTTTTGCATTTTTACGGCATCGTCGCCATCAGCACTTCCAAAGTTAGAGTAAGTTAATAAGGCAATCCGTGGTTTAATATTGAATTTCTCTACTTCTTTAGCTGCCAGTTCCGTAATCTCCACAATCTCTTCTGTAGTTGGATTAAAGTTAACTGTAGTGTCAGCCAGGAATAATGGGCCGAAACGACTCATCAGGATATACATACCCGATACTTTCTTTACACCTTCCTGACGACCGATAATTTGTAAAGCCGGACGGATAGTCTCAGGATAGTTACGGGTCATCCCACCAATCATCGCATCAGCCTCTCCGGTTTCAACCATCATCGCGCCGAAATAGTTACGGTTAAGCATGGAGATTTTGGCCTCAAATTTATTCAAGCCTTTGCGCTTGCGTTTTTCATAAAATATATCGCCAAATTTTTGCAAACGAGGTTCTTCTTTAGGTGAACGGGGATCGATAATTTCAACGCCTGCCACATCAATATGGTTTTCTAATACCAATTGGGTAATTCTATTTTCATTACCTAACAAAATCGGAATTGCAATGCCATCGTCAATAACCTGTTGCGCGGCTTTCAATACGGTTAGGTTCTCTGCATCAGCAAATACCACACGTTTCAGGTTTTGTTTAGCTTTTGTAATAATTACTTTGCTAAGGGTATTATCCTGCCCTAAACGTTTAGATAGTTGTGTATCATAGGCTTCCCAATCAATAATCGGGAATTTGGCAACACCTGTATCCATAGCGGCCTTAGCAACAGCAGGTGCAACTGTTGTCAACAGACGGGGGTCAACCGGTTTTGGAATAATGTATTTCTTGCCAAAAATCATATTATTTTCACCATAAGCCAGGTTTACGATGTCGGGTACAGGTTTTTTGGCTAAATCGGCCAGCGCTCTTACAGCTGCCAGTTTCATTTCTTCATTAATCACTTTCGAGCGAACATCTAACGCACCTCTGAAGATATAGGGAAACCCTAAAACGTTATTTACCTGATTCGGATAATCTGAGCGACCTGTGGCAAAAATAATATCTTCACGTGCCGCCATTGCTTCATCGTAGGCAATCTCCGGGGTAGGGTTGGCCATGGCAAACACAATACAATCTTTCGCCATCGATTGCACCATTTCCTGCTTTAAGGTATTTCCTTTCGAAAGCCCAATAAATACATCGGCACCCACCAAAGCATCTGCCAGAGTCGTTTCGGCAGGCATAGCATCATTGGCAAATTCTATTTTTTTTCCATCTAAGTTCGTACGGCTTGGATGAATAAGGCCTTTGCTATCGAACATAAAAATGTTTTTCTTCTGTGCTCCTAAACAATTGTATAAGCGAGTACAAGAAATAGCAGAAGCTCCAGCGCCATTAATGACGATTTTTACATCTTCGAATTTTTTGTTTACCAATTCCAGTGCATTCAACAAGGCCGCAGCAGAGATAATAGCTGTGCCATGTTGATCGTCGTGCATTACCGGAATATTCATTTCGGCTTTCAAACGTTCTTCAATCTCAAAACATTCGGGTGCAGAAATATCTTCGAGGTTTACACCGCCAAAAGTAGGTTCAAGAATCTTTACAGTTCTTACAAACTCATCCACATCTTTGGTATTGAGTTCTATATCAAATACATCAATATCGGCATATATTTTAAACAAAAGCCCTTTTCCCTCCATGACAGGTTTACCTGCTTCGGGCCCAATATCTCCCAAGCCTAATACGGCCGTGCCATTAGAAATTACAGCTACCAGATTGCCTTTGGCTGTGTATTTATAAACATCTTCGGGGTTTTCGTAGATCGCCATACATGGGTCGGCAACGCCCGGAGAGTAGGCTAAAGTTAAATCTCTTTGAGTGGCTGTTTCTTTCGATGGAATCACCTCTATCTTGCCTGGTCGACCTTTGGCATGGTAATATAAGGCTTCTTCTTTCAGTGTTTTCTTCGTACTCATTTTTCGAATAGTTTTGTTTTCCAGGCGCAAAGGTACGCATAGAAAATTGTTAGATAGAAAGAAAATGTTGTTTTTAGCCTGTATTCAGGCTATGATGATGGTGTAATTGTTGAAATATCCTTTGAAATTCTTAGTTCTTGATGTTGTCGGTAACGATGTCTTCAAACTTATTTACTTTTTTAAAAGCTGCATCCATTTTTTTGCGGTCAAATTCATTCTCATTGTTTGAAATCCATACGGTTGCTACTCCATTGCCAATAAAATTGGTAATCGCACGAGCTTCTGACATAAATCTGTCAACTCCTAAAAGTAAAGCAAGCCCCTCAACCGGAATTACTTTAATGGCTGTCAGGGTAGAAGCCAAAACAATAAACCCACTCCCCGTTACACCAGCCGCTCCTTTAGAAGTTACCATCAGAATACCGATAATGGTCAGTATTTGCTGAATATCTAAATGGACATTAAATACCTGGGCTAAAAATATAACGGCCATTGAAAGATAAATAGTGGTTCCATCCAGATTAAAAGAGTATCCTGCCGGAACAACCAGCCCAACTACTGATTTGGAACAACCCATTTTCTCCAGTTTTTCCATCAAAGATGGCAAAGCTGCTTCTGAAGATGAGGTGCCTAGTACAATTAACAATTCTTCTCTGATGTATTTCAAAAAGCCCCAAAGGCTGATTTTATAATAGCGGAGAATGAAATAGAGTACCACAAAAATGAAAAGAGCCATGGTGGTATAAACTGTTGCCATTAATTTAGCTAATGGGAGTAAAGTTTTAATACCATATTTAGCAATCGTAAAGGCCATACCTCCGAACGCTCCGATAGGAGCAAATAACATAACCTTATGCAAAGCCCAGAAAACTTTCTTGGAAATAGGGGAGAGGAAATTAACTACTGCCTGGCGACCTGAATAGTTGCTCAGAGCAATACCTAAAGCAATAGCTACAACCAGTACTTGCAACGTAACATTATCCCAAAAGAATTTTACCCAGCTAAAATGCTCGGCACTTTGGGTATATTTCGATATATCACCCCCTTTAATCTCATTAGTAACCACTCCATCACCAGGACGTAAAACATTCGCTACAAAAATACCAATGATGAGCGCGACCGTTGTTACTATTTCAAAGTAAATCAAAGCTTTCGCACCGACTTTGCCTACCTTTTTCAAATCACCCATCGAAATGATGCCTAATGTGATAGTAAGAAAGATGATCGGATTGATAAAGAGTTTAACAGTACTAATAAATATGCTACTCAGGAATTCGCTGAAAGTGGTTTTAATTTCGAACTCAGAAATGAAAAGGTTAAATTTAATGCCTTTTTCAAGGATAGGTTTTAAGGCAAATTCAGGATTATAATGGCCTAATAAAATACCACAGACAATGGCAGTTAATACCCAGAAAGTAAGATTGGTAAAAAGTTTTTTCATGCTGTTCAGACTATAGTTTTTTCCCGCTAAGGAACATAGATTCTGTAATCTTTTTGCTGGTATCGCTGTCGAGAACTATTTTCCAACGGTCATCAAACTTGCGAAGTACTACTGTAAATTTTCCATAAAAAGTGCCTGTTTTTCCATTGGCATCGGTTGTAGTAACTTTATAGTAGCCCACTTCAAAAGCGGATGTTTCATTGTGTACGCGTTCTTCAAAACTAAACTCAATAGCCTGTCTTCTTTTATGCCTGAAATTATATTCATTACTCTGCTGATTATTCAGACTATATTCTTCGTAATTATAAATCTTTTTAGAATCAACAGGCACCCGTAATAAATCTCTCGAATGAAGATTCATAAAACCGATAGCGTCCATACTGCTATAAGTTTTTATAAATGGTAACCAAACTTGATTATTAATTTCTATTTCGATATTATCTGATTGGGCAAAAGCGGTAGAAAAACTACATATCAGGAAAGCGCAGAGTAGTGTTTTCATGTGTTTGATGACAAAATGCTGCATAATTAGGTTTAGAAACAAATGTAAGCATTTAATTCCGTTGGGTAAATGAATGCAGTTGTTTTCTTTCTATTTGCTGGTTTAACTCATTAGCCAGATATAAACTCCATATTAGTCTATGAATAAGTTTATGTCAATCAATGATTATATTATTTCTGAATGTCAAGAGTAATTAGTGAACAAAACGGCAAGAAAACAATTGAACCTAAACCAGATAATTAGCTGTTTACCATTCAAATGAAACGACAGAAAATGGCTAGAATCCCCACGGAAGAAAAAGAAGAGAAAATAGATATACGTCAAAGGCTGAAAGCACTTAATAACCTGCCCACATTCCTCAAAGAAGTCTACCAGACTTCACCAGCTTTAGCATCTGGTAATATAGTGTTAAGGCTTATTCGCTCTTCAATCCCTTTGTTGGTTTTATACATTGGTAAATTGCTGATTGATGAGGTGGTGCTACTAATTGACAAAAAATCAATGGAGTACAGCCATTTGTGGCTTTTAATAGGCCTTGAATTCGGATTAGTAATCATCAGTGATTTATTGGCTAGAGGTATTAGCCTGACCGATAGTCTTTTAGGTGATATGTTTGCTAATAAAACCTCAATTAAACTAATGGAACATGCTGCTTCATTAGACTTAGCTCAATTTGAGGATGCTACTTTTTATGATAAACTCGAAAGAGCCAGACAGCAGGTGACTGGAAGAACAGCTTTGCTCTCACAGACCTTGGCACAAGGCCAGGATGCTATTACAATGGGGAGTTTGTTGGTGGGATTGGTTACATTTAACCCATGGTTGATTTTACTATTGTTAGTAGCTGTAATTCCCTCATTTATTGGTGAACTACATTTTAATGCCAGAAGTTACTCATTGCAACGTGGTTGGACACCCCAGAGACGTGAATTAGATTATTACCGATACATTGGCGCAAGCGATGAGACGGCTAAGGAAGTAAAGTTATTTGGCTTATCAGGTTTCCTGATTGAGCGTTTTAGAAATTTATCAAGCCGTTATTTCAACGAAAATAAAAAATTATCCATTGAGAGAGCATCCTGGGGTAGTCTTTTAGTAGCTATTGGTACAATTGGTTATTTCTCGGCCTATAGTATTATTGTTTTCGAAACTGTAAAAGGCGTTGTAAGTATTGGTAGCCTTACATTCCTGACAGGCTCATTCAGACAATTACAATCTTTACTTGAAAGCATATTAGGACGCTTTAATAGTATTTCGCAAGGGGCATTATATTTAAACGATTTATTCGATTTCTACAAAATCACACCAACAATTGTTTCACCAGCAAAACCTAGAGCTATTCCCAATCCAATACAGCAAGGATTTACCTTTGAAAATGTTGGGTTCAAATATCCTAACTCAGAGCGATGGGCCAACAGACATTTAAGTTTTACTTTGAAAGTAGGAGAGAAACTTGCATTAGTTGGAGAGAATGGCTCTGGCAAAACCACCTTGGTTAAACTATTGGCAAGATTATATGACCCAGATGAGGGTAGAATCTTATTGGATGGTTATGATTTGAAAGAATATGATTTAACTGAGCTACGGCAACAAATTGGAGTTATCTTTCAGGATTTTCAGCGTTTTCAGTTTACAGCAGGAGATAATATTGCAGTTGGAGGAATTGAGTCAATAGACAAACAAAACCATCTGGAAAGGGCCGCCGAACAAAGCCTGGCAGATACTGTGATCGAAAAACTACCTATGAAATACAGTCAGCCCTTAGGCAGACGATTTGCTAAAGGCGTAGAACTATCAGGAGGGGAATGGCAGAAAGTAGCCTTGGCCAGAGCTTATCTGAGAGAAGCCAATGTAATAATCCTGGACGAACCAACAGCCGCACTTGATGCCCGTGCGGAGTATGAAGTATTTCGTCGCTTTGCAGAATTAACTAAGGGTAAAACAGCAGTGCTCATCTCTCACAGATTCTCAACTGTAAGAATGGCTGACCGGATTCTGGTATTAGACAAAGGCGAATTATTAGAGATTGGTAGCCATGAAGAATTATTAGCTAAGAATGGGCGATATGCTGAATTGTTTTATTTGCAGGCTGAGGGGTATAGGTAATATTGATAAGTTTATTATTTTGCAGGTGATTTGTAATCTTACTTACTTGATTCGCATGATACATTCTTTCCAGGCAAAAATCTACCCAACCGGAATCAATTGGGCTGTTGATGTTTCTGAAGAAATTACAAGCCAATTGCAGAAGCAAAAAGGCTATATCAAAATTAAAGGGCAGATTAATGGCTTTGATTTTACTCAAACATTAATGCCTGTCAAAAATGCTCCTTATCGTCTTTTTGTGAATTTAATTATGATGAAAGGAGGGAAAACAGCTTTAGGAGAAGTGGCTGAGTTTGCGATTGAACAGGATGATGTTGAGGAGGATAAACGTTATCCAATGCCTGATGTGTTGTTAAAGGCTCTTCAGGAAAACAATTTACAAGAAGCATTTGATAGTCTTACAGCTTCCCGCAAAAAAGATATTTTGAAGTATTTATTCTATATTAAAACAGAAGAAACTTTGTTGAGGAATATAGACAAATTAATTGTTCAGTTAAAAGATAAACCGAAGAATGCAAGAATACCTTAAGTAAGAATTGTTAATGAGAATTAAGCTGATAGTAGTTCGTACACAATACCCTGAAAAATTAGCAGATTTTTACAGCCTGCTTGGGTTGACATTTGATTATCATAAATACGGTAATTCACCATATCATTACTCGGCAGTTATTGATGGATTAATTTTTGAGATTTATCCATTTACAAAAAATCAAACGGAGGCTGATAAAAATTTAAGGTTAGGTTTTGAATTAGATAGTTTTGAAGAATCTCTGGCAGCCTTAAGCAATCAAGGGTTTTTGATATCTGAACCTAAGCAAACAGATTTTGGCATAATTGCTATTATAACAGACCCCGATGGCAGAAAAATTGAATTGTATAAATCCAATGAAAGCATTTAAAGTAGAAATTATAAGATTCGCAGATAATAGTCAACCCGGATTTATAGAAGCGAGGTTCAAAGATGCTTGGGATATAGAGCATGTGGTAATAGATAAGGTACCAGTCCTCACATTAGAAGACTTGGATGAGAATAGTGATTATCCAAAAGAAGGAGTAGTTGCATGTGAAATTCTAAAGAAATGGGAAGATGCAAATGGACGTACAATACTTACTATTGATACCGAGAAGCCTTGGGGAATATATACTATTGAAGAACTAACAAGATTTGATTTATTAGAAGAGAAATTAGTTGAAGATTGATTTTAGGCAAATTGAGATTTATTAAACCATCTTAATATCGCATCCCAATCCAATCGATTTGAAAATTCCACCTTTTAACCTGAACTTTTATCCTCTGACAAAGCAATTTTTGCAGGTATTTCTATCGAGTCATAATTTCGTTTCATAATCTAAACAATTTTTATGAAACGAATTCTCCTCACTTTCTTTTTACTGGGTTTTATCTTATCTGGCTTTGCCCAATCAATCAGCTTAGAGGCAAATAGCTTTCAGCTACCGCGTATTTCAGAAAACCCTGCTTGTACAGTAGAAGACAAAGGCAAACAGATATTTAATACAGTTCAGAATAAAGTACTTTATTGCAATGGCACAGCCTGGATAAGTGGCGAGCCTGCAGTTGAGGCAAGTGTAATTCCTGCTTTTCAGGTATATAATACTACAGGTAAAATTTTCACAGCTTCTGAATCAGAGATTGATATGCTTTCTAAAAGCTATGATTTAACCAATAGTGCGAATCTTAAAAATATAATTGATTTTCCGAATAGGTTTATTGTCCCTGTAAAAGGTGTATATAATCTGAAAGTTTATGGAGATCTGGAGTTGACAAATTTTACACCTAAAGCTACTACAAAAGTATATATCATACTTTCGAGAGAAACAGCTTACTCATCGTATAATTACTCATCGGGTTTCCCTGTGTATGCAAATGATAATTGGAAACACTTATTAGTATCTAAAGATTTTAACTTTTTAGCCGGAGAAAGGATAGTTGTAAAGATATATATGTACGACCCACCAGTAACAGGAACAATAAAACTGAATAAAATCTATTTTGAGGGACATTTGATAGCGAAGCAATAACCTTAAATTTAACAAGCAGAGTCTCTTGTTTACAGTAATGCGCAAGAGACTTTTGTGTATTTTGTGAGAACTCCAATAAATTAAATTTAATAACTTCAAAGTATTTGTAAAAATCACGGCAAACCGTGATTGACTATAATCACATTATTTGGTTGTTTTGAGGAAAGAAATAAGCTATGAAAATCCTCAGACGAGTACTTTGTATAATTTTCTATATAATTTTCCACATAAATGCGTTTGGGCAATCAATCAGTTTGCAGCCCAACTCTTTCCAATTGCCAAAGGTAGCTACCAACCCTGCCTGCACAGTCGCCGATAAGGGCAAGGTAGTTTTCAATACCAATCAGAATAAGATCTTGTATTGCAATGGTTCGGCATGGATAGACCCGGAAAACGGAACTGTTCTAAGAATTACACCTGCTTTTAGCGTTTATAATTATAGCGGACAAGCCTTCACATCAGATTATGAAACCATTAAATTTACTTCGAAAGAGTTTGATTTGAATAATAATTTCAATCTCGATAATGCAACAGTTTACCCAAATGCCTTTGTAGCACCAGATAATGGTGTTTATCAAATCGATCTTAACGCAAAACTTGACTTATCTAGTTTTTCACCGGGAGCTTCAACAAAAATCAGAATAGGAATTGCCAAAAATACAGGACTTAGTGGCAGTATGACCTATTATCAATTACCGATTAATGATAAATCAGATAATGATTATATCCATATATCAAAAATGTTTAGATTAGGCGCAGGAAATAGAATCCATTTTTTTATGATAATTGATAATGCTCCAACTTTTGGTACTTTAAGAATAGATGAAATCTATTTTTCCGGGCACTTGGTTTCGTGGTATTAAATCAATCATCGTTTATTTCAAAATTATTTTTGTTACTCTCCTTCCCAAAGAGCCAGAGCAATTCTCAGTTTCCCATAATCATACAATCCTTCTAAATCGTCAAACAAGGGTTTCAAAGCATCTCCTTTCTGCATATTTAACCGCACTGCCGAGGCGATAATCTGGTTATATTCATAGCTAGGTATTAAATCTTTCAGATTAATATCATTCCCTTCTTCCTTTAGTTTTACTAGATGGCTTATTATGGTTACCGTGCTAAGGTTTCTTCTTTGGGCAATATCCTCGACAGATAAGCCTTTTTTATATAAGTCTAAGGTTTCAACATAAGTAAAGCCTTTCACGACTCTGGTTTTACCCGGTTCGGTATTTTCTCTGGCAAAGTCAAGAATTTCATTGATGAACTGGTCACCGAATTGTTTAAACTTCTGCTCACCCACACCAGATACTGCCAACATCTGAATCTTATTGATAGGCTTTTTCTGTGCCATATCTGATAGGGTAGCATCAGAGAATACCACAAAAGGAGGGAGGTTGAGCTCATCTGCAATTTTCTTACGCAATGTCCTCAGTTTCTCAAACAAAGCATCTTTAATAACCTCTTTCTTCGATTTCTCCTTTGGCGCTTCTTCCTCCTGACGAGCTTTCTTCACTTCGTATGGCTCAAACTTCACCAAGTCTACTTTTTTCTCATTTTTCAGAACCTGCCATGATAAAGTATTTAGTTTCAGAGAATGTCGCTCATCATACGCAATATCAATAATGCCAGAGTTAAGCATTTGCGTAATATAATCCGCCCATTCTTCGTACCTTAGTTCTTTACCTGCACCAAAAGTTTTAAGGGTTTGGTAATTATGCTCAAAAACATTCCGGTTCTGAGCACCTCTTAGAATATCTATTAATAAACCCATAGCAACTTTCTCATTGGCACGAGCAATAGCTGATAAAGCCTTTTGTGCAAAAATAGTCGCATCAAACTTCACAGGTGGATTCTGACAGACATCGCAGTTCCCACAATCATTCTGGGCCTCTTCATTAAAATAACTTAGCAATACGCGTCTACGGCAAATTTCAGTCTCTGCATATTGTTTCATCCGGTCGAGTTTAGCTAACTGAACTTCTTTCATCTCCGGAGGTAGTTCAGACTTAGCAATCATATCCTTACGGGTTACAATATCAGCAAAACTATAAAACAACAAGGTTTCCGAAGGCATGCCATCTCTACCTGCACGTCCTATCTCCTGATAAAAGCTTTCTACATTCGAGGGCAGGCTATAATGCACTACGAAACGTACATTTGATTTATCAATGCCCATACCAAAGGCAATGGTGGCTACAATTACCTGAATTTCGTCTTTTATAAAAGAATCCTGAACTTCCGATCGTGTTTGTGCATCGATACCAGCATGGTAGTGCATAGCGGCAATGCCTAGTTTTCGTAACCCCTCTGCGACCTCCTCAGTGTTTTTTCGGCTCAGACAATAGATAATTCCTGAGTCTCTCGGGCGTTGAGCAATAAATTGATGAATCACCTTTAATCGATTACGACCAGGAGATACTGAAAGTTTAAGATTAGGTCTGTCAAATGAAGAAATGAATACTTTGGCATCGGGTATACCCAATTGCTTAAGAATATCTTTTCTTGTGACCCTGTCAGCTGTTGCCGTAAGTGCAACCATAGGTATATGGGGAAACGCCTCTTTTAATACATATAATTGCGTGTATTCTGGCCTGAAATCGTGCCCCCACGTTGATACACAGTGTGATTCATCGATGGCAATTAACGATACTTGTAGTGTTTTTATAAAGTCCAGATAGTTAGGCGTTAATAATTTCTCAGGAGAAACATAAAGTAATTTCAAAGCGCCGGTGCGGCACTGCATTTCTATGTCCCTTTGCTCACTTGCTGATAAAGTACTATTTATGAAAGCGGCTGGAATACCATTAGCTTGTAGCGCCTGCACCTGGTCTTTCATTAAGGCTATTAAGGGAGATATAACCAGTGTTAACCCATTTAAAACCATAGCTGGTACCTGAAAGCAGATAGACTTACCACCACCGGTAGGCATCAGTACCAGGCAATCCTCTTTAGCCAGAATCGTCTCAATAATATCAGATTGAAGTGGGCGGAATGTGTCGTAACCAAAATATTTTTTAAGAACCTGTTCTTTAGTCATTCGTAGATTAATACAATTTTTAACAAAATAATAAATAATTCTGCTATCTCCATAAAATCCTCTTAATTTTACAAAAGTATAACTCTTAGTTTTACGGAATTATAACTCAACAAACCTAAATTATCGTATGAAAAAAAGCTTCATAGCTCTTATTTTTTTTAGTTCCTGTTCTTTTATTTACGCTCAAAGTGGCACTTCTGCTGAAAAAGTGAAGCAATATGCAGCCACTATTTCAGCTGATAACCTTAAAAAAGACCTTACTTATATTGCTTCTGACGAGCTTGAAGGCCGTGATACCGGCTCTGAGGGACAAAGAAAAGCCGCCGATTATATTGCCAAACGTTTTGCCGATTTAGGCTTGCAACCATTAGCTTCTGATGGTAAAGATGGCAAAGGCTATTTTCAGTTTTTCAACCTTTATAAAAAAGGTTGGAAAGATGCTTACATCAAGATAGGTAATCAGAAAAAAGAGTTTTTTAAAGACTATTACCCTAACGGGCTTACAAGTATTCCTCAAGAAGAATCAATAAAAGTAGTTTTTGCAGGTTATGGCATTGAATCTGATACGTATAATGATTATAAAGATATTGATGTAAAGGGCAAAGCTGTGGTTATTCTGGATGGTGAGCCGAAAGATGCTTCCGGCAAATATTATATTACCAAAGCAGGAGAAAAATCTGAATGGGAAGATAAAACCGGATTTCAGAAGAAGATGAATATTGGTTTGAATAAAGGCGCCAAAATGTTTTTTGTGGTGACAGATTCAGACGAATCTCAATTTAAAACACTTGCGGCTGAACGAAAAGCTGTTCTTTCACGCTTCAATCGTATGTCGTTTAACGAATCAACTGGCCCTGAGCAGGCTTCTTCCAATCCTACTTTTTATATTTCAAAAGCAATGGCTGCCGAAATGTTAGCAACCAAACCGAAAAAGTTTGATAAATTAGTAAGCAAAATCACTAGCACCGGAATTAGTACTGCAGGTAATGCAAAAGAGTCTACCGTTTCAGTAAAAGCTGAGAGGGGAGAGGTTCCGGTTCAAACGCAAAATGTGTTGGGCTTTTTAGAAGGTACAGATAAAAAAGATGAAGTAATATTGATTACCGCTCACTATGACCACGTAGGTATCCAGAATGGACAAATACATAATGGAGCAGATGATGATGGTTCAGGCACTTGTGCCGTACTGGAATTGGCAAGAGCTTTTTCACAAGCTAAGAAAGAGGGCAATGGCCCAAGAAGAAGCATTTTGTTCATGACCGTAACAGGTGAGGAAAAAGGCTTATTAGGTTCACAATATTATGCTGATAAGGCACCAATTATTCCTATTGCAAATACTGTTTGCGATTTGAATATTGATATGATTGGTCGCATAGACAAAGAGCATGCACCAAAAGAAGATTATGTGTATCTGATTGGCTCTGATAAATTATCTTCTGAATTACATAAAATTAGTGAGGATGCAAACAATAATTCAGTCAAATTTCAGTTAGATTATACATACAACGATCCTAAAGACCCTAACCGTTTTTATTATCGTTCAGATCATTACAACTTCGCAAAACATAAGATACCTGTTATCTTCTACTTTACAGGAGTACATGCCGATTATCATCGTCCGGGCGACGATGTTGAGAAAATACTTTTTCCAAAATACAGGCAGATAACTGAATTAGTATTTCATACAGCGTGGGAGGTAGCGAATCGTGAGGAAAGAATTAAGGTTGATAGCAATAAGCCTTAAATAGTATGTATTTACATAAAAATAACGTCATTTTTTGAAGAATCATTTGTGAACGAAATTTTTAGTTATAGTAAACAATCACAATTAATTAACTGTCTGATAATGACAAAGTTATGTTTTTAGAGTTCACATTAAAAAGAAATAAATAATCTTTAAAAAGTGCAAAAGAATCATTTAGTAATAAAAAATTATCATGATGGATATTTTTTGTTTCACTGATTTTGCTTAAACTTGTCCCATGATTGAAAAGAATATATGGCAGGTTTTTACAAAATTTTCTTTTACTAATATTCTTTCTTTTAAAATTTTCACTTTTATTTACCAAAAAATTCATTGTTTCATTTTTTAAAACCCTAAAATTTTCAAAGCTAATGGAAAAAAAGACTACAGCCCCAGCAGCAAAACCAGCAGCCCCTAAGTCTTCAAGTGGTGGATTGAATCCAGCGTTCGTTATCCCAATTTTACTCGTTATCGGTTTTTGTTTATGGTATTTCATCTTAGGAGATCCTTCAAACTTCTCTGATCCTGAAACAAAACACAAACCAACTACTGCTATGGGTATCGTTTACTCAGGTGGTATCATTGTACCAATCTTGTTGACATTCATGCTGTCGGTGTTGGTTTTCTCAATTGAGCGTTTCATTACGATCAATAAAGCTTCTGGTTCTGGCGACTTAGACGCTTTCGTTCGTAAAGTTCGTTCATTAGTAGATTCAAACAACATTGCTGATGCAATTAAAGAATGCGACAAACAAAAAGGTTCAGTTGGTAATGTTACTAAAACTGCACTTTTAAAGTACAGCCAATTAGCTGCTGATGATTCAATGGCTAAAGACCAGAAATTGGTTGCATTACAAAAAGAAGTTGAAGAAGCTACTACATTAGAGCTTCCAATGTTAGAGAAAAACCTTACAATTCTTTCAACACTTGCATCAGTATCAACCCTTGTAGCCCTGTTAGGAACTGTAATCGGTATGATTCGTTCATTCTTTGCTCTTGGTTCTGGTGGTGGTGCTCCTGATGCATCTGCTCTTGCAACTGGTATCGCTGAGGCCTTGATCAACACAGCCTTAGGTATCGGTACTTCTGCAATTGCCATCATTATGTATAACTTATTTACCTCAAAAATAGATACGCTTACTTACAAGATTGACGAAATCGGAATGAGCCTTCAGCAAAACTTCGCTGCTCATCACTAAGAGAAGCAGTTAAGTTAACAGTTTAGTTTAAACATTTAAACTTTCGATTAAAGCTATGGCAGCACCGAAACCAGCCAGAAAAAGTCCATCAATGGATATGACTGCGATGTGTGACGTTGCGTTCCTACTTCTTACATTCTTCATCATGACTACCCAATTCAAGAGTCAGGAGTCTGTAACAGTAGATACGCCTTCATCAGTCTCAGAAATTAAAGTTGAGGATAAGGATATGGCTACAATTACGATTGACAAGGACGGCAAATATTATTTTGGCGTTACGAACCCGCAAGACAGATATACACTTATTCAGAAAATGAATGAGAAGTATGGTGCTGGGCTTTCAGATACAGATCAGAAAAACTTTACGAAGCTAGCAGAAACAGGAGTTTCTATAACTTCATTAAAACAATATCTTGGTCTCAGTGAAGCTCAGAAAGGTCAAGTAAAATTGGCAGGAATTCCAAATGACAGTACCAAAAGTGAATTAGTTGATTGGGTAAAAACTTATTTGACTGATATCAACAAAAAAGCTAAGTTGGCTGTTCGTGGTGATGTGAAAACACAATACCCTGCTATCAGAAATCTGTTTAATGAATTGGGGAAAAATGAAATTAACAAATTTCAATTAATCACAGATTCAGAAAACGCAGAAAAGTAACATTAATTGAACCCTTTAATTACCAGATAGAAAATGGCAGAAATAGCAGACTCAGGTGGGGGTGGTAAGAAAGGCGGTGGTAAGGTCCGGTCGAAGAAAGCAGGTGGTAAACCTGATATGACTCCGATGGTGGACTTGGGCTTTTTGCTTATCACTTTCTTTATGTATACCACTACATTTGGCAAGCCTAATATGATGAAGTTGAATATGCCTGATAAACCAGATCCGAATGATCCGCCTCCACCAGAAGTAAAGGTAACCAATACCATTACTGTATTGATGGCGAAAGATGATAGAATATTCTGGTATCAGAAACCACTTCCTGAATTAACAGTAGCTGATTTAAACGAAACAGATTATTCTGTAGAAGGTATCAGAAAAGCTGTTTTAGTAAGAAAAGCAAATGCGCTTGATGTAAATAAATTTACAGTAATTATTAAACCAAGCGATGAAGCAAACTGGAAGAATACAGTAGATATTTTGGATGAAATGTCAATTACAAAGTCTGACCGCTATGCAATTGTTGATTTGGCTCCAAAAGAAAAAGAGATACTTGACCAAAAGTTGGCTCAACCCAAACAATAAGTAATCTAAGGAAAAACAAACAAACAAATGGAAGCAAAAAATGCTAAAAACATCACCTTAGATGAAATCGTATTCGAAGGACGTAACAAGGACTACGGTGCATATTCACTAAGGAAAAACTACTCACGATACCTTACCAGAGCAGCTGTTATAGGTATCGGGTTATTTGGTGGAGCATTATTGGCAGCTTGGAGTTTCAATAAATTCGGCGGTAATAAAGAAGAAGATCTTCAAAGCGTTGAAATTGACTTATCTAAGTTGAAGGAAGAACAACCGGAAGAAAAGAAACCCGATATTCCTCCTCCTCCGCCAGAACCGGAACCACCAAAACCGGAAGTAGCACAAATTAAGTTCATTCCGCCAGAGCCAAAAGCTGATGAGGAAGTAAAGAACGAAGAACCACCACCAAAAGTGGAAGAGGTTGAAAAAGCGGTTATTTCAAACGTAACCAAAGAGGGTGCTGAAACAGAAGAGGTAGCCGCGGCTCCCCCTCCGGTAGAAGCACCAAAACCAGCCGAAATCGAGCAACCAAAAGAAGACGAAATCTTTACAACGGTTGAGCAAAACCCTGAGTTTCCGGGTGGTATTAAGGAAATGTATGCCTTTATTGGTAAAAACCTTAAATATCCATCGGCAGCACAACGTGCAAACGTTTCAGGAAAAGTATTTGCCAAATTCGTTGTTGAAAGAGACGGAAGAATTGGTGATGTTCAGATTCTGAAAGGAATTGGTTTTGGTTGCGACGAAGAGGCGCAACGTGTGATTAAGTCGATGCCAAAATGGAATCCAGGTAAACAAAATGGTCGTAGCGTACGTGTATTCTTTACGATGCCGATCAACTTCCAACTTGAGTAATAATAATGGCAACACGACGTAATTCATCAGATAAGCAGCGTCAGGTATTTCAGAGAGTCCTGCAATTATCTATGGGTTTATTCGCCTTGGTTTACATTGCTTTAGGATACTTTGTTATCAAATTGAAATGGTTGATGGTACCTTTGTCTGATAATCTGGCTTATGCAATGGGGGCATTACTTATTGTATACGGGATTTTCAGAGCTTACAGAGCCTACCTTGCAATCAGGGATACGATGAATAACTGATTAAATCTTTTTAATACAGGCATGCCACTTTGTACTACAGAGTGGCATGTTTTTTAATTTCATTTTAATTTTTTTTTAATATTATACCGAATCGCTTGACTTTATCGTTTACTAATACTTAAATTTACATTGTTCATACTTAAACTATATAATAACTACCATGAGAAAATTCCTTCTCTTGATAACGTGTGCTTTGCTATTTACAAGATGTTCTAAGCCGGAAAAGCCAGATTTACCCAATGATGGCGAGATAACGATTGCAGCCGACGAATCACTAAAACCTATTGTTGAAGCTCAGATAATGGCTTATAACGCACATTATCCTAAAGCCATATTGCATGTAAAGTATATGCCTGAGCAAAAAGCAATGGCATTACTAATGAAAGACTCAGTAGACATAGCAATAGGAACACGTGAGGCAACCGACAATGAAAAAGCTATTTTTGCGTCTCGTAAAATAGCCTATCTACCTGCAAAAATGGCACTTGATGGTGTAGCATTGATTACCAATCTTGCGAATCCGATGGAACATATTTCTTTAAAAGAACTAAAAGAAATATTCGATGGCAATGCGTATACAGATTATAAGTTGGTTTTTGATAACAGTAATTCAAGCAACCTGAATTATATGATTCAGAAACTAAATATTAAGGATATTAAAAGAGCAAATATTTTTGCAGCTGATGGCAATAAGGATGTAATAGATTATATCGAGAAAAACCCCAAAGCTATCGGCTTGATAGGAGGTAACTGGATTAGTGATTTAGACGATAGAAACAGTCGTACTTTTATTACTAAGGTAAAAGTATTAGGAGTTTCTGCTTCTGATAATCCGGGCGAAAATGATTATTACAAACCTGATACCGAATCACTCAGAGCAAGAAGATATCCTTTAGAAAGAAGGGTCTATTTACATACATTCGATCATTATGGCTTAACAAAAGCATTCACCCGTTTTTGTTGTGCTCAGATAGGTCAGCTGGTTGTAGAGAAATCCGGACTAATTCCCTATTATGTCTATCCAAAAGGGGTTGTTATCAATAGAGAACAACCATTATAGGATAATACAGTAGTAAAACAGAACAATACAGGCAAAATATTTGTTGTATTGATTTGAATCATAAAAACTTGCATTAACAACTTATTAATAAACCTCAGATATAAGATTTTGTCTTAATCAACAAAAGCAAAAGATTTAAAAAGTTTATACAAGCAATAACAAATTTTTTTCTGTTTGAAATACATTTTTTAACTTTGCTTAATTTTTTTTTAATACAAAGAATTGTAAACCTAACTTTCAGAGTGAAAATGAACAAGATTTTGAGATCTTTGTCAGTATCAGCGGTGGCGGTGCTGGCGTTGACGTTCCACACTATGGCACAGACAGTGCAGGATGGACTGAGAAATTTGGATGCCGAGCGATACAACGCTGCTGGTACAGTTTTCAATCAATTAACAACTTCTGCACCAACAGCAGAGAATTTTTTCTATCAGGGATATTATTTTCTGAATTTACCTGAGCCGGATTTAGCCAAAGCAAAAGATGCTTTCACTAAAGGTGCAGCAACAGAAAAAAAACCTGATCCTCTTAATCGTGTTGGTTTAGCAACTGTAAAATTACTTTCAGGTGATAAAGCAGGTGCCAAAGCAGATTTTGATTTGATTAAAAAGGACACTAAAAATAAAAATCCTGAAGTATTATTCAGAATTGGAGAGGCTTATGCTATCTCAGAAGACCCGAAATTGAATGACCCTGCAGAGGCTGTATTGTCTATTCAGGCTGGTCTGGATGTTTTAAAAGTTAAGAACAATCCTGATTACTATATTGCCTTAGCTAAGGCTTTCTTATTGAAGAACGACGGTGGTTCTGCCATGACAGCCCTTGAAAATGCCTTAAATATGGGTCAGAAAGCAGCTGTAATTCGTACGCTTATGGGTAGAGTATGGTTCCAGGGTAAAAACTATCCTAAAGCGCAACAAGAGTTAAACGAATCTATTAAAGCTGATCCTGAGCATGCCCCTGCATATTATTATCTGAGCGGTCTGTTCACGGTTTTTGGAAAGTATGACCTTGCAGCGAAAAATGCAAAATTGTATCTGGAGAAAAGTGAGGCTTCAGATAATGCTAAACTTCAATATGTGAAACTTGCATTTACTTCAAAAGACTACGACGGCGCAACTCAGGTGTTGAATTCAATCTTTGATAAAATTCAGGATCCTGTTAAATATCGTTTGAGAGGTTATACTCAGGTTGAAAAAGGCGAATGTGCTGAAGGTGTAAAAAATGTTCAGGAATTCTTGAAACAAGCCCCTCAAGACCGTCATTTAGCATCTGACTATGGTACTATTGGTCGTGGTTATATCTGTATCAAAGATGATGCAAATAAAGCAGCTAACGACTCAATAGGGATTACCTATATGGAAAAAGCTATGGAATTGGGGGATACTACAACCAATTACACAAATGATATTGTGGCTGTATATAAAGCGGCTAAAAGATGGGATAAACTAGCCCCGCTTTATGAGAAGTCTATTGCTAAAGCAGGCCCTAAGGCTAATGGCGCTGACTACTACAACCTGGCTGATTCTTATATGCGTACTAAAGACTATGTAAAAGCTGATTCAGCTTTATCGAAAACGATTATATTGTATAAAGATACCTGGTTAGTACCATACATCATTAAGGCTCGGGCTAAACAATATGCAAACCCGAATGACTCAACATTTGCAGCTGCACCAGTTTATGAGAAATATATTTCTTTAGTACCTGAAGCAGACAAAGTTAAAGACAATACCAAAAAATATTTAGCTGAAGCTTATGGGTATTTAGGTGTAAAAGCTTTGTTGTTGGACAAAGATACGGCTAAGGCAAAAGAATATATGAACCTGGTATTGACTTATGATCCGGCTAACCAACAAGCATTAAAAGTGTTGGATAGCATTAATGGTACAAATACTGCCACTCCAACAAATGGTACGGCAACGCCTCCTGCTAATAACAATCCGTCTGGTAGCAGCGGTGGACCTAAAGGTTGATAAACTATTTAATTAATATAAAAACAGCCTGATTCAACCTGAATCAGGCTGTTTTTTTTACCTTTAGATAAATTATTTATTCCGAAATCGTACAAATTAGAAATTTTGATTTTATTTTTGCCATCCTGCTCATTTCAAAACACCTAAAAGGCAGGTTTGACCTATCATTTTACTTATGTTTAATCTTGTAATATTTGGACCTCCAGGTGCCGGAAAGGGCACTCAATCAGCTAAAATTATTGACAAATACAAACTGGCTCACATTTCTACCGGTGATATGTTCAGAATGCATATCAGTCAGGATACGGAATTAGGTAAACGAGTAAAGCAAATTCTTGCCGACGGTTTATTAGTACCTGATTCTATTACGATAGATATGTTGGAAGAGGAAGTACAAAGAAACCCGGATGTAAGCGGCTTTATTTTTGACGGTTTTCCTCGCACAGTAAATCAGGCAGAAGCACTAGATACATTTTTAGCTGGCAAAGGAGAGAAAATAGATCTTGTATTACAACTAGACGTGACTGAGACGGAAATTAAAAACCGCATTGCGGAAAGAAAGAAAGTAAGCGGTAGAGCCGATGATGATGAAGATAAATTAATAAAACGTATCGACGAGTATTTCAGTAAGACTATTCATGTGTTGCCATTTTACCAGGAACAAGGTAAAGTAGTAAAAGTACAAGGTATTGGTGAAATTGAAACAATATTCGGCACGATTTGTGAAGCAATAGATAATGCAAAGGTAGATTGATTTTTAATTGAATGATTTAGTGAATGTGTGATTGAGTGATTATATTCATTAAAAACTCTTTTGCTAATTAAGGCAATGAATCTATCTAAAAGGCAAAGAATGTTATGCAGAAAATTTTGTTGGTGACGATTTAAATCTAATCACTCAATCACTAAATCGCTCATTCACTCAATTAAATAGCTTATGACAAGCAATTTTATAGATTACGTAAAAATAAATTGCCGTTCAGGCAATGGGGGGGCTGGGTCAAAGCATTTTCGCAGGGAAAAACACGTACCTAATGGTGGGCCTGATGGTGGTGATGGTGGCCGGGGAGGCCATGTCATACTTAAAGGCAACTCTCAGCATTGGACACTTCTGCATTTGAAATACCGTAAGCATATTAAAGCTGAAAATGGTGTAGCAGGCGAGGGAGGAAGAAGAGCCGGAGCACAAGGAAAAGACGAGATTATAGAAGTACCACTTGGAACGGTAGCAAGAGATGCCGAAACAGGCGAAATCATTGGTGAAGTTACCCAGGATGGCGAAAAAATAGTTTTATTATCAGCCGGAAGAGGGGGATTAGGTAATTACCATTTCAAAAACTCAACTAATCAGGCACCTGAGTACGCCCAGCCTGGCGAACCCGGAGAAGAAGCCTGGATAATATTAGAACTTAAAGTATTGGCAGATGTTGGCCTTGTAGGCTTCCCGAATGCCGGAAAATCAACACTTTTGTCGGTTGTTTCAGCTGCAAAGCCAGAAATCGCCGATTACCCTTTCACTACTCTTACGCCTAACTTAGGCGTGGTGGCCTATCGTGATTATAAATCTTTTGTAATGGCCGATATACCGGGTATTATTGAAGGTGCATCTGAAGGAAAAGGCCTTGGACTACGTTTTCTTAGGCATATTGAGCGAAACTCAATCCTGCTATTTCTGGTTTCTGCCGATAGCGAAAATCCTTTAAAGGAATACAAAACCCTGCTCAAAGAATTAAAACAGTACAACCCGGAACTACTCGATAAAAAGAGAATTTTAGGTATTTCGAAATGTGATTTGGTCGACGAGAAGCAAATCGCAAAAATTAAGAAGAAGATTCCAGTAGACTTGCCTTATGTATTCTTCTCTTCCTTTGCAAATCAGGGAATAGACGAATTGAAAGATTTAATCTGGAATAATATTCATGCTGCTAATTGATAAATAATTTATCAACGCTCAAAAGTATTTTATTCATTTTAGCTGATGATTTAAAATGCTGTATTTGAGGTAGATTAAAGAAGTTTAATCTGCGGCTTGTGGAATAATTCTTAACTTCGGAGTACAGAAGATGTCGTATGCCTTGCCATGATACCTAGGTGTTGTGGGTTTCTGTGTTATTGATTTATTTGTAGTTCTATGTGACTGAAGAATAATCAAGTATGAAAAAGTATATTTATTCCACAAGACTAATAATTGATTGAGTGAACCTTTACTATTTAACTAAGACCATGAAGAAAATACTTGTGGGCTTACTCCTGTTCGCAAATTCAAGTGTTTTTGCACAACTGATGATTACTTTTCCGATGAATCGGGCTGTTTTTCAGCGTAATAACTCGGGAGGGGGGGTAATTCCTATTGCCGGAACTTTTCAGACAAGAGTTGACAGAATTGATGCCCGACTCGTGGCTATAAAAGGAGGCTCAACAGTTGACTGGATTCCTATATCGGTTAATCCAAACTTTGGAGGTTTCTCCGGAGGAATCTACGCAATAGGTGGATGGTACCGATTGGAAGTGAGGGCTATCTACAACAATAATATTATCAGCACTGTTTCTATCGAAAAAGTGGGCTTAGGCGAGGTCTTTTTAATTGCGGGGCAGTCAAATGCGCAAGGCTACGAAGGCCGTGGCAATCCACCAGCACTTGATGATAGAGTAAATGTCATTACTAATTTCTACTCTTTTGGACAGATTTCCGAAGTTCCTTTTCCCGTTGTTGGCCATCTTGATGAAAATATAAAAATAGCACCTTTAGGCAATGGTTCGTGGTGTTGGGGTAAATTAGGCGATTTACTAGCTAACAAGTTAGATGTGCCTATCATGTTTTTTAATGCAGCATTCGAAGCCCTTGGTATTGAAGAATGGAGTAAAAGTGCAAATGGAGAAGCGGGTAGAGATTTCTATTCCGGCAATTATGCAAAGCCTGGATACCCATTCGAAAATATCCGTAAATCGATGCATAACTATGCCAATATGTTTGGCGTAAGAGCCATTTTGTGGCATCAGGGAGAAACTGATAATGATAAAGGCACTAGTTTTGATATTTATCGCAACGCCTTGCAGTACGTGATTCAGCGGAGTAGAAATGATACCGGAAGAGATATGAGCTGGATGGTAAGCAAAGTTTCACGAACAAGAAGAGGAACTTCACAAACAATTATTGAGGCGCAAAAAGCAGTAATTAGAGAGTACCCTAATGTTTTTAATGGTCCTGACACCGATGATATTGTTCATCGTTCAGATGGGGTACACTTCGAAAGTTTCAGTCTTTTACAATTAGCCGAAGCCTGGAATGATAAACTTAATCAGGATTTTTTCATCAGATCTAATCCTATTCCGGCTTCATCTCCTTTGTCTTTTCAGATGAACTGCAATCCCGATAACGTTAATGCTCCTTTAAACATATTTATGCCTGATGGCTTTAGAGACTACTTTTGGACGAACGGCTTCGGGAATTTGAATAGTAGTTCGAATATTCAGATTAAAAATGGGTTTTTGAGAGGTAAAGCTATAGACTACCTTGGGAATGTATACTATACAGCAGGAGTTAACTATGCAGGGGAAGTTATTCCTGATAGACCGTCTCTGACGGTAGAAGGTGCGACAGATTTTTGTCAGGGAGGAAGTGTAAGGCTTACCTCATCTACTGATCAGGAAATTTCCTGGAATACAGGTGAATTTGGTAAGTCAATTGTAGCGTCGCAACCTGGTTATTATGTGGTTAACAGACATAACTATTTAGGTTGTTTTAACACTTCTAATGGAGTTAATGTAACGGTTTACCCGAATCCGGAAGCTAAGATAGTAGCCGAAGGTCCAACAACCTTTTGTCAGGATAATAATGTAAGTCTTCGTTCAACTACTGAGGCTGGCAATTTATGGAATACCGGACTGAGTAATCAAAGAATAACTGTAGATAGAAGCGGGGAATATTTTTTAAAGGTAAAGAATCAATTTGGTTGTGAAAGTATTTCTGAAAAAGTAGTAATAACTGTTAACCCTAAACCGGAGAAGCCTACTGTTACTGCTGATGGGCCAACAGTTTTTTGCGCTGATACCAGTGTAAACATTGCATCAGATGTTACAAATGAAATTGCCTGGAATACAGGCCAAACAGCGGCTCAACTCAGAATTATCAACAGCGGCGATTTTTTTGTGACGGCTACTAACCAATATGGTTGCCAGCAGATTTCAAATACTATTTCAATCAAAGTAAATCCGATTCCGGCTAAACCATCGGTTACAACCGATGGACCTGTTATCTTTTGTTATGGCGATAGTGTAAATCTATCAGCCACCAAAAGTGTTGGCTATATCTGGAACAATAATAGAACAACACAGAGTTTCAAGGTAGGACTTTCTGGTGTATTCTCGGTGAAAACCCGTGACGAAAATGGATGCATTTCTCCTGTATCTGACGAAGTAAGAGTATCAGTAAAAGACAATCCATTAGATATAGATATATTTCAATCAGGGCCATATACGCTTGAGGCCCTTACTAACGGGCAAATAGATTCGAAATTTGAATGGTATAAAGATACTGTGCTGATACCTAAAGAAGAACGGGTAATAAAGGCTAAAGAATCAGGTTCTTATACCATTAAAGGTTCTATTTTATATTTGTTAGATGACGGTACTTCACTTCGTTGCTATTCCAAATCTTCTGAACCTTATCTTTTCAAAATAGACCCTGCAGATGACGGGGCACGCGTTTTCCCCAATCCAACTGCTGATGATATGGTGAATGTTGAAACACTTGAAGATCTGGAGGATGTGCAAATAACTTTTTATGATATGAGAGGTACTATTGTACGAGAGTACAAGATTTATAAATTTGACTCTCGAAAAACGCTGGAGTTGGCAAATCTACCGATGGGTAAATATATTGTCGACATCAGGAATAAAGACTATCATGTACTAAAACGTGTTTTTGTTGAACAAAAATAATTTTTTCGCCATTAAATAAAATTTTAATACTATTATCAACCGGACAGTGTTGTTATTCTTTGAGGGCATTTGTAAATTTGTTTCTCCATGCAATAAATTTTAACCCAGGTGTATATGCTTAAAAAGAAATGGTTGGTAATAGTGTGGAGTTTTATTGCTTTCAATACCTACTCACAAATACAAATTACCTTCCCGGTTTCGCGAATCGTTTTTCAGAGGAATAATGCTAATCTGGCCAATGTAAATATTACAGGTAGTTATTTTCAGCAATTAGACCGCATCGATGCACGCGCTTTTCCTGTTTATCCGGGCCAGGGTAATGAAGTTGGCTGGACAACCATACAGGACTACTTAACTACTGGTATTTTCAACGGATTTCTACAATTGAGTGGAGGGTGGTACAATATCGAAGTAAGAGGGGTTTTAAACGGGCAAGTAGTTACCTCATCCATACTTGAAAGAGTAGGGGTGGGCGAAGTATTTATTGTTGCAGGCCAGTCAAATGCCCAAGGTGATCCCAGTTATTCAGGCGGAGCAATTGGTGCTAGTGATGATCGCGTTTCTACTATAGATTATTATAATGCCGCACTGAACGAAAACCAATTGCCATTCCAGTTTTCGCACATGAATAATTTCTCCCGAATGGCACCTTATAATTATGTGCCCTGGTTCTGGGGGCGATTAGGTGATAAACTGGCACAAAAATATAATGTTCCTGTCTTATTTTATGGAGCAGCCCTAGGTGGAATTAATGTAAGTGCCTGGGAGAGGTCTTCGAGAGGAGAAGATTTGCGTAAAGAATTACCTTCATTTATTGCTGTTGCTGGAATGCCTTTCAGAGCATTGCAAGCTGCGTTGCAACAATATGTTCCGCGCACAGGCGTACGGGCAGTACTTTGGCAACAAGGCGAAAGCGATGATCAGACTTCAGCTAATGCTTATTTTAACAGACTTAAAATAGTAATTGAAGCAAGTCGGAATAATTCAGGTAAAGGAGATTTGGCTTGGGTAGTTGCCCGCTCGTCTCGCAACCCGACTCCACATCAAAATGTAATTGATGGACAAAATATAACTATTGATCAGGTTCATAATGTATTCAGAGGCCCTAATACTGATGAAATAACTGGTGCGAATTTCAGGGCTGATGGGGTACACTTTCATAACGAAGGACTAAACCGTGCCGCCGAGTATTGGAATGATGCGTTGAACGATAATTTCTTTGCAAGCTCTCAGCCGTTGGAATCTAGGGGGTTAGTAAACGTCAGCTTATCTTGTAACCCTGCCAATCCTAACAATAAATTTACTATTCAGGTAAATGGCGATTACAGTAGCTTTAATTGGAGTAATGGGGTGAATGGTCGTTCAATTACAGTCAATAATGGAAGTTATGTTGTCAAAACCACTGATTGGTATGGGAACTCACTCTTTTCACAACCAGTTCCTATTTCGCCAAATAATCCGGTAGTTCAACCTTCTGTTAATATTACTGGTCCGACTACTTTTTGTGATGGAGGAAGCGTAGCATTAATATCAAGTGAAGCTGGCGGAAATGTATGGAGCAATGGAGAACGAGGGCAAGCTATTGTGGCACGTACGTCTGGCACTTATTCATTTACAAATTATACATTGAATGGTTGCCCATCGGTGTCTGGCTCTGTAAATGTCAATGTTAATCCTTTGCCACGTAATAATATTTTGGTCAATAAAGATTTACCTATTTGTCCTGATGATAGTGTCATGTTGGTAACCGACAATTTTGAGAATGTATCTTATCAATGGAACACGAATGCCAACTCGCAGAATATCATAGTGAGAGATGCCGGGACATATAGTTTAAAACTTAGAGACCAGAATGGTTGTGAATCTACGAGTTTTATTAATGTAGGGCTTAGAGAGCGCCCGGTTACAAATATACTCCCTGATGGGCCTACCGTTTTTTGTTTGGGTAAAAGTGTGAATCTAAGTCCGAATGCCGATTTTAATGGATATTTCTGGAGCAACGGAAGTACCAATAAAAATGTTAATATCAGAGCCAGTGGAGAGTACTCTTTAAGAGTTACGGATAATTTTGGATGCTTCTCGTTGCCGGTTTCACAAAATGTTACAGTAAATGCATTGCCGACTATTAAAATTGCAGCCACAGGTCTTGAACAATTTTGCCCGGGCAATGTGGTAAATCTTGAAGCAGCCTCTGACCAGAATTTAGTATATATGTGGAATACCGGAGCAGGATCTAAAGCTATTACTATAGCCAATCCAGGTCTTTATACTCTTCAGGTAAGAGATACCAATGGATGCGAATCTTTAGCCGATTCTGTAACTCTGAGCTACATTCCTCCGCCATCTGTTTCGATTTCAACTATAGATAATATTAATACTATTTGTGATGGTCTTAATGTAACCCTCAATGGCAGCAATGCCGTAAGTTATGCCTGGAATACCGGAGCAACAACAAAGGACATTGTAGTGGGCGAGGCAGGTACATATACGCTTAAAATCAGGGATGAAAAAAACTGTGAATCAAATCCTGTTTCCTTTCAGGTATTCGTAAAAGATACGCCACCGGCGCCAACTTTAGAAAAAGATGGTGCTTATCAGGTAATAGCTATTCCGGCTACAAATATTCCGGGGCAGTATTTTAACTGGAAATTGGACGATGGGCCACTCCCTGATACATCAGAAGTTCTGAAAGTATCACGTCAGGGAAATTTTGCTGTTCGTACAGCCTTGAGATACAATAATACTAATAATGGTTCTTTGGTTTGTTATTCACCGTTTTCTCAAGTACTCAACTTCCTGATTCCAGCAGGTGATAATGGTCTTCGGGTCTATCCAAATCCGAACCCTACAGGAGAATTTACTATTGAGACTTTTGGAGATAATCCGAATGCGAGAATTGATGTCTATTCTTTAAGCGGACTAAATGTTTACACAGGTGCAATAGCTGAATTAAAGCAGAAACGAGAACTGAATCTCAAGACGCTTGAGCCCGGTGTCTATATTATCCGGTTGACTAGCGGAGATTTTAAAGCGACACAGAAACTTTTCATAAAATACTAGAAGGGGTGAATATTCACCCCTTTTTTATTTTGTTTCTAAACTTTCCTTAGTAATTTTGAAACGCAATTGTTTTGCAACCAAACGAAGCATTTAATTGTTATTAATGTAGGCGAAAAACTAATAAAAGCCCTATATTACTAATTACTATTACAGTTATTATGAAAGAATACTTGCCGTCAGATTTTCTCCCTATTTTGGTGCAGTTAATCGCTGCTATTGGTTTTATAGTCTTTACAATGATCGTTACACACTCAATAGGTCCTAAAAGACATAGTGCTAAAAAAGACGACCCTTTTGAGTGTGGTATTGAGGCACAAGGTGATGCCAGAACTCCTATTTCAATCAAATACTTTCTGATAGCTATCCTGTTTGTGCTTTTCGACGTAGAGATTATTTTTATGTATCCTTGGGCCGTAAACTTTATGAAGTTAGGCTGGTTTGGTTTCGTGGAAATGATACTTTTTGTTGCTTTATTGATGGCTGGGTTCTACTACATCATTAAGAAAGGTGTACTAACCTGGGACAAAGAATAAGTACACGTCGGGTTATCAAATCCGACAATTTTGTTTTAGGTGTATTAGTCTTGAACTTTGATTTAACTGATTAAGATGAAAGAGTATATTCAGAATTTAATTAGTATAATCATGAAATCTGGTAAAACGGTCCGCCATCATGGCAAAGTTTAAGACAATTCGCTCAATAATTTTCACAGATTTCTAAAAATTGTTTTAGACTTTATTCGTTAATAAGTCGCTAAACAAGAACAGATAAAAGATATGAGTTCAGTAAAAATGGTGGAAGCACCGGAAGGATTCGAGGGAGCAGGCTTCTTCGCTACTTCATTAGATAAAGTTATTGGTATGGCACGTAGCTACTCGTTATGGCCTTTGCCGTTTGCCACTTCTTGTTGTGGTATTGAGTTTATGGCTACCATGGGTTCACACTACGATATCTCACGTTTCGGTTCAGAAAGACCAAGTTTCTCACCTCGTCAGGCTGACCTTTTGATGGTAATGGGTACTATTGCCAAAAAAATGGGTCCGGTGGTTAAACAGGTGTATTTACAGATGGCCGAACCGCGTTGGGTAATTGCCGTAGGTGCATGTGCCTCCAGTGGTGGTATTTTTGATACGTATTCAGTATTACAGGGAATTGACCGTATTATTCCGGTTGATGTATATGTACCGGGTTGTCCGCCTCGCCCCGAGCAGATTCTTGATGGCTTAATGCAGATTCAGGAGCTGGCCAGAAACGAGTCGCTTCGTCGCAGAAATACCCCTGAGTACTCAGCCTTATTAGAGTCATATAATATTCAATAAAATTTAGTGATTGAGCGATTTAGCGGCCGCCGCGCGGTGAATGAGTGATTAACTAAAAGTTTGAATTAATCACTTAATGTAAAATCACTAAATCACTCATTCACTCAATCACTCAATAGAATTGCATGTTAAGTAGTCAACAAATAGCAGAAGATTTATTAGCTCATTTTGGTGAAAATGTGAAGAACTTCGAAGAACCTTATGAGCTGCTTACTTTTACAACCAATCGTCAGAATATAATCAATCTGCTGGTATATCTCAACAAGCACGAAACATTCCGTTTCCGTTTTCTTACAGATATTTGTGGTCTTCATTTACCAGATAATGCAGGTGAAGAATTTGGCGTAGTGTATCATTTGCATAGCTTAGAGAACAACAAACGCATTCGCATAAAAGTGTTCATCCCGGCTGATGATATTCACATTCCAACTGCTACTACATTATATGCTACCGCAAACTGGCTGGAAAGAGAAACCTATGATTTCTTCGGAATTATCTTCGACGGGCACCCGAATCTGAAACGTATTCTGAATATTGATGAGATGGATTACTTCCCGATGAGAAAGGAATATCCGTTAGAAGATGCTACCCGTCAGGATAAGATTGATGCACTTTTCGGACGTTAATAAAAATTCGAACAATTAGCATTGTAATATAAAATTATCGAGGTTAATTGAAAATAGTATACAATGGCAGAAGAACTGATTATCCCTAAAAACACTACCGATGCATTGGCCTTGAACAGACCAATTGTTGAGGATACAGAATATACTACTCTCAATTTGGGGCCTACTCACCCTGCAACACATGGTATCTTCCAGAACGTGTTGAAAATGGACGGCGAAAAAATCGTATCAGGCGAACAAACTGTCGGATACATTCACCGCGCATTTGAGAAAATTGCAGAACGTCGGCCTTTCTATCAGATTACTACGCTTACTGACCGTATGAACTACTGTTCTTCGCCTATCAACAATATGGGCTGGCACATGACTGTAGAGAAACTGTTGGGTGTAACCGTACCTAAACGTGCGCAGTACATCAGGGTAATTATGATGGAGTTGGCTCGTATTACCGACCACTTGATCTGTAACTCAATTTTAGGCGTAGATACAGGAGCTTATTCAGGCTTCTTATACTTGTTTCAGGAGAGAGAAAAAATATATGAAATCTACGAAGAGATGTGTGGTGCTCGTCTGACAACGAATATGGGTCGCATCGGGGGCATGGAGCGTGATTTATCACCAACAGCGTTGAAGAAGATCAAGCAGGCGGTTTATCATGACTTGCCAAAAGCTTTGGCTGAATTTGAGAAACTCTTTAACAGAAACAGAATATTTATTGATAGAGTAGTAAACGTAGGGCCTATCACGGCAGAACGTGCCTTGGAATACGGTTTTACAGGTCCTAATCTACGCGCCGCAGGTGTTGACTATGACGTGCGTGTAATGGAGCCATACTCATCATATGAAGACTTTGAGTTTGATATTCCGGTAGGCCACAATGGTGATACCTACGACCGTTTCATGGTGCGTAACCAGGAAATGTGGGAGAGTATCAAAATCATTAAACAAGCGATTGAAAACCTACCAGAAGGCCCGTATTATGCCAACGAAAACCATTACTATTTACCACCTAAACAAGCGGTGTATAGTAATATGGAGGCTTTAATCTATCACTTTAAGATTGTGATGGGTGAAATTGATGCACCTGTAGGAGAAGTATACCATGCAGTTGAGGGCGGTAATGGCGAATTAGGTTTCTATCTGATAAGCGATGGTGGCCGTGCTCCATACCGTTTACACTTCCGTCGTCCTTGCTTTATTTATTACCAGGCTTATCCTGAGATGTGTAAAGGTGTTGCCATTTCAGATGCCATTGCAATTATGAGTAGTCTCAATGTAATTGCAGGAGAATTAGATGCCTAAAATTTGATTACACAAAATGATTGAACTTACAAATACGATAGCTTTTACTCCTGAACGTCTGGCTAAAGCCCAGGAAATGATTGCCCGTTATCCGGAAGGAAGACAAAAATCAGCTTTAATGCCAATTATGCATTTAGCCCAGGAGCAATTTGCATGGATGAGCCAGGATGTAATGGATTATGTTGCTTCATTATTAAATATCACTCCGGTAGAAGTATACGAAGTAGCTACTTTTTATACTATGTTTCATCTGGAACCCGTTGGCAAGCACGTAATTGAGTACTGCCGTACAGGTCCTTGTGTATTAATGGGTGGTGAAGAAGTATATGCTCACCTGACCCAGAAATTAGGTGTTAAAAAAGGTCAGACTACATCTGATGGTCTTTTTACATTAAAAGAGGTGGAGTGTCTGGCTGCTTGCGGCTGGGGGCCCTGCTTCCAGATTCGTGAAAAGTACTATATGAACCTGACCAATGATAAAGTTGACAAGATAATTGCAGAATTATCAAGATAATACAGCCGTTTCGCAATCGGGAACAGCAATCAATAAAAGTTTTTGATTTTCTAATATAGATTCATGAAGATATTAACCGAACATATTAACACCCCTGGTATTGAAACCTTTGATGTATATCGCAAAAAAGGTGGTTATACGGCTGTTGAGAAAGCAATCAAGACGATGGGTCCTGATGCAGTGGTAGAAGAAGTTAAGAAATCAGGTGTGCGTGGCCGTGGAGGTGCAGGTTTCCCGATGGGTATGAAGTGGTCTTTCTTGGCGAAACCAGAGGGTGTTCCTCGTTATCTGGTTTGTAATGCAGATGAATCGGAGCCGGGTACTTTCAAAGACCATTACCTAATGAAAAATATTCCTCACTTATTGATAGAGGGGATGATTATTTCGAGTTATGCTTTAGGGGCTAATAAATCGTTTATCTATGTAAGAGGGGAGTTAATGTACGTGATTCATATCCTTGAAAAAGCCATTGAAGAAGCAAAAGCGGCCGGCTTTTTAGGAAAGAATATCTTAGGAAGCGGTTATGATTTAGAATTAATAGTTCAGCCTGGCGGTGGTGCGTATATATGTGGAGAGGAAACAGCCTTGTTAGAGTCGTTGGAAGGTAAAAGAGGCAACCCAAGAAATAAGCCCCCTTTCCCTGCTGTAAAAGGCTTATACCAATGCCCTACTGTAGTAAATAACGTTGAATCAATTGCTACAACATCATGGATTATCAATAATGGTGGTGAGGCTTATGCAGCTATTGGGATTGGTAAAAGTACAGGTACAAAATTGATTTCAGCTTCAGGTCATATCAATAAGCCGGGTGTTTATGAAATCGATCTGGGTGTTTCTTGCGACGAATTCCTGAATTCTGATGAATATTGTGGTGGAGTCCGTAAAGGACATTATTTAAAAGCGGTAGTTGCAGGTGGTTCGTCAGTACCAATTGTACCTGGTCATTTATTTCTGAAAACTGCTAACGGAGAAGATAGATTAATGAGTTACGAGTCATTGTCAGATGGTGGTTTTGCTACCGGAACAATGTTAGGTTCTGGTGGTTTCATCGTATTTGATGAAACAGCTTGTATCGTGCGTAATACATGGAACTTTGCTCGTTTCTATGAGCATGAGTCTTGTGGGCAATGTTCACCTTGTCGTGAAGGAACAGGCTGGATGCAAAAAGTACTAAACCGTATTGAACATGGAAAGGGCTCAATGCATGATATTGATTTATTAGTAGATATTTCAAAGAAAATCGAGGGTAATACTATTTGTCCTTTGGGTGATGCTGCGGCTTGGCCTGTTGCTTCGGCTATCCGTCATTTCCGCGATGAATTTGAGTGGCATATCAAAGAACCAATTGCTGCCACAAGACCAGGTGCTGTTTATATGAAAGAAAGTGTGTTAGTGTAAGCTACCTGTTTAAACTGAATTAAGAAATTAGATTTTATGGAAAATACAGCCCCTCAATTATTTAAAGTAACCATTGATGGTGTAGAGGTTGAAGTACCACCAGGAACAACTATTTTGCAAGCGGCACGTAAAATTGGCCCAGAGGTTGCTCCTCCGGCTATGTGTTATTATGAACCATTGAAAGGTTCGGGTGGGAAATGCCGTGCTTGTTTGGTGAAAGTTTCTGCTGGTTCGGCTAAAGACCCTCGTCCTATGCCAAAATTGGTAGCTTCTTGTATTACGCCAATTCAGGATGGTATGGTAGTTGAAAACTACACAAACCCACAGGTGGTAGATGCAAGAAAATCTGTTGTTGAATTTTTATTAATCAATCACCCATTAGATTGCCCTATCTGCGACCAGGCTGGAGAATGTCATTTACAGGATTTCTCTTATGAGCACGGCGTTGGGACAACCAGATACGAAGAAGATCGCCGTACTTTCGAGAAAGAAGATATTGGTCCGTATATTCAGCTGCACATGACGCGTTGTATTCTTTGCTACCGTTGTGTTTACACAGCCGACCAGATTACAGAAAAACGTGTGCATGGGGTAATGAATCGTGGAGACCATGCAGAAATCTCAACTTATATTGGGCAGGCGATTGATAACGATTTCTCAGGAAATGTAATTGATGTATGTCCGGTGGGAGCGTTGACTGATAAAACTTATCGTTTCAAAAACCGTGTTTGGTTCTCAAAACCAGTTGATGCCCATTGTGATTGTGAAAAGTGTAGCGGTAAAGTACAATTGTGGTATCGTGGTGATGAGGTGATTCGTGTAACAGCCCGTAAAAACGAATGGGGTGAAGTAAAAGAGTTTATCTGCAATACTTGCCGTTTCGAAAGAAAACAAACTAGCGAATGGACAATCGAAGGGCCGACTAAGGTTTCTCGTGCTTCAGTTATTTCGGCAAATAAATACGGTAAAAACTTAGTTACAAAACCTGATTTCGCTCTGAAACTGGCTGAATCACAATACAAGAAAATTGATGATGATCGTCCGTATCTGCATGAGATGAGTGAGATTCAGCAATCAGAAGATTATAAAGCTTTGATGGCAAAAGACGAAAAATATTTTGGTCATAAGTAATTAACAAACTATGAACGGTTTTATTCAGTGGGCAAACGAAACCATGTTTCTTTGGAAAGCCCTTATTATTATAGTGATTTTTGCAATTACGCTCGGCATTGCGGCCTATTCAACATGGGCAGAGCGTAAAGTAGCCGGATATATTCAGGATAGACCAGGCCCAAACCGTGCGGGTTGGGGTGGTTTATTGCAGCCATTAGCTGATGCAGGTAAAATGTTCTTCAAAGAAGACTTTATTCCGGCACAGGCAGATAAATGGTTATTTATTTTAGGCCCTTGCTTATCGATGCTTACAGCCTTGATGTCAAGTGCAGTAGTGCCTTTTGGTGATGCATTTATTATCGGTGGCAAAGCAGTAACAGTACAAGCTATTGAAATCAATATTGGTATTTTATACGTATTCGGTGTGGTTTCTTTAGGTGTTTATGGAGTAATGATTGGTGGTTGGGCCTCTAATAACAAATTCTCTTTGCTAGGAGCTATTCGTGCTGCTTCTCAAAATATCAGCTACGAGTTAGCGATGGGTATGTCAATTATCGCTATCTTGATGATGACAGGCTCTTTGTCACTTCGTACGATAGTTGAACAGCAACACGGTTTTAACTGGAATATCTTCTATCAGCCATTAGGTTGTTTGATATTCATTGTATGTGCTTTTGCAGAATGTAACCGTACACCGTTCGATTTACCTGAGTGTGAAACTGAGTTGGTAGGTGGTTATCACACAGAATATAGTTCGATGAAATTAGGGTTTTACCTGTTTGCCGAATATATCAATATGTTTGCTTCATCTGCTGTAACAGCTTGTTTGTTCTTTGGCGGATACAACTATCCGGGTATGGATTGGGTACAGGCACAGTTGGTTGGTGCATTTGGACAAACAGTAGGACAAAACATCGCTACTTTCATCGGTATCGGTTCAATGTTTACCAAAATCCTTTTCGGAATCTTCTTCTTTATGTGGGTTCGTTGGACAGTTCCACGTTTCCGTTATGACCAATTGATGAATTTAGGTTGGAAAGGGTTGATTCCTTTAGCTGTCGGAAATATGATAATTACAGCGGTTGCCATGCTTTCGGGCTATAAATTAGCAGGAATCTGGATTGGCTTAGCAGTTTTGATTCTGATAATATCAATTTTCTGGGCTTTACGTCCAAGGAAAGAGGCAGCGGTTTTAGGTGCTTAAATATAATAAGCCATTAATTTGGATTCAAATTGATGGCTTGTATTGAAATATTAAAAATATGCAATTAACTAATAGAGCTAAAAAAACTGATAAGAGTGAGCTGAGTTTATTCGAGCGCAGCTACTTACCTTCTTTAGCAACAGGTTTAGGAATTACGATTCGTCACTTTTTCATGAAGAAGCCAACGATTCAGTATCCTGAACAAAAAAGATATTTAGGACCCGTTTTTCGTGGGCACCATATCCTAAAGAGGGATGAAGAGGGACGCGAGCGTTGTACTGCCTGTGGTTTATGCGCAGTTGCTTGCCCTGCTGAAGCTATCTCAATGGTGGCACAGGAAAGAAAAAAAGGTGAAGAGCATCTATACCGTGAAGAAAAATATGCGGCAGTATATGAAATTAATATGCTACGCTGTATTTTCTGTGGTCTTTGCGAAGAGGCTTGCCCTAAACAAGCAGTTTATCTTCGTCATGATAAATTTGTACCGGTATTCACAGAGCGTGAAGATGTGATTTTTGGTAAAGATAAATTGGTAGAAGACCCAAATAACCGCTATCGCCGTGATGCATGGACGAAAGAGGATGCAATGAAACTTTGGAAAAACGATTAACTCAAATAGAAATCATTTGAGATACTTATAATATGGAATATCTTAAAAACATACTAAGCCTCCCACCCATTTATTACACCTTTGCGATACTATCAGTACTGACTCTTTTCGGAGCCTTAGGTACTGTGATGTCACGCAACCCTGTGCATAGTGTAATTTATATGATAGTTACATTCTTTTCACTATCAGCGCACTATATTTTATTAAATGCACAGTTTTTAGCTGCGGTTAACATTATCGTATATGCAGGGGCAATCATGGTCTTGTTCTTGTTTGTTATCATGTTTTTGAACATGAAACAGGAAGCCGAAGAAATGAAAAAGGAAAAAATCATTTATACTGCTGTAATAACAGCTGTTATTTTAGGTGGGATATTGATTATTTTCTTACGTAGAGCCGAGCGCGAACCTGTGAATCCTTTGACTTATAACTCACAAAGTGGAATGATTGAGGTTTTGGGTAGATCATTATACGGCGAGTATCTTTTACCTTTTGAGTTGATTTCGATTTTGCTTTTGGTTGCCATGGCCGGAGCTGTAATGTTAGGGAAGAGAGAAGCCGGAGAGAGACATTTCTAAGATTTTGAATCAGAAATTTTCTATATAAAAAATCCCTTTCTAAACCAGGAAAGGGATTTTTGTTTGGAGCCATGTGTAATGAACTACACATCGCATTTATCAGGGTTCAATCATCAGATAGTCGATTCTTTTACGGAAATAACAATATTGTTTTTCTTATTATACTTTTCTACAAATTGTTGCCATGTCTCTTTTTTCTTAAAAACATAACGATATGCCCATAAGATTGTGGCTGTAGGAATAATATCAGTAAATGGTATAATTTCTTCCAAAAATCCAAATGCAGCCCCGAAACTTGTACGATGTACAGCAAATATTAAAGCTGCAATAACAGGTGCTAAAACCAAATCAAAAGTTTCGCCTAAGGCAGGTAATAAAAAAGTTGACATACCCAACGCATCTATAGCTAAACTTGCTAATAAATCAAAGCGACGTCTTTCAGCAAACTTTTCATTCAATTCTACGTTATTTTTGTTCATTTCAAATACGATTGATTAATTTATACATTTAAACGTAAAATCACTCAAAAAGTATCAAAAAAATAAATGTTTTTTGAAAAGTGCACGTTTGATGAAAATTTGACTATTTTCGTAGTACTAGTAGTCTGAGTTAGCCTTTTATGAAAAAGCATTATATCTTCAATTTGCAACCAGATATAATCAGATAAGCAACAAATCTATTTTACCCTATAAAATCAAGTTTTAGAGAAGATGACGACCTATACAGCCAATCTGGTAAATGTGTTTGACGGAACAATTGAATTTGGAGAATTAACGGTAGAAAACAAAAGAATTCAGCAGATAAAGTATCTAGGAGCCGAAAGAGCAGGGGAGAAGTATATACTGCCGGGATTAATAGATGCCCATATTCATGTGGAAAGTTCTATGCTTACTCCAGCTCAGTTTGCAAGGCTCGCTGTAGTACATGGTACAGTTGGAACCGTTTCGGATCCTCATGAAATTGCTAACGTTCTGGGAGCTGAAGGAGTAAGGTATATGATAGAAGATGGGCGTAAAGTACCTTTTAAATTCTGCTTTGGTGCACCTTCGTGTGTGCCTGCTACGGCTTTTGAAACTGCAGGAGCCACTGTAACGGTAGAAGACATTGCAAATTTATTTTCCTACAAAGAAGTCGGCTATCTGGCTGAAATGATGAACTTCCCGGGTGTATTGAACGAAGATCCTGTTGTGATGCAGAAACTGGCTTTAGCTAAAGCTTTTAATAAACCTATAGACGGCCATGCTCCAGGGTTAAGAGGAGCAGCTGCCAAGAAATATATAGAAGCAGGTATTGAAACTGACCACGAGTGTTTTACCAAGGGTGAAGCCCTCGAAAAACTGAAATTAGGTATGAAAATCCTGATTCGGGAAGGAAGTGCCGCTAAGAATTTTGAAGAACTGATTCCCTTGGCTGATACCTATTATTCAGAAATGATGTTCTGCTCAGATGATAAACATCCGGATAATTTAGTGGAAGGACATATCAATCAATTGATTAAAAGAGCAATAGCCAAGGGCATAGATAAGTTTAAAGTGCTACGTATGGCTACCATTAATCCTGTATTGCACTACCGGATGAATGTGGGTTTATTAAGAGAAGGAGATTGGGCAGATTTCATCATAGTTGATAATCTGGAAAATTTTGAAGTGCTTGAAACCTATATTGATGGAGAAAAAGTAGCAGAAAATGGAACTTCATTAATGAAAAACCTTACAAGTGAAGTAATTAATAATTTCAACTGTCGACCACTTGACCCTCAGGATATAGTAGTAGTAGCGCCTCATAAAGGCAATCTATTGCGTGTAATCCAAACCATAGACGGGCAGTTAATTACTAAAGAATTACTAGTAGAGCCAAAAATAGCAGAAGCTAAAGTAGTTTCAGATATAGAGAATGATATATTAAAAGTTGTAGTTCATAATAGATATAATGATGCTAAACCAGTGATAGCTTTCATTAATAATTTTGGTTTAAAAGAAGGTGCAATCGCTTCGTCGGTAGCGCATGATTCTCATAATATTATAGCAGTAGGCGTTGATGATGAATCTATCTGTGAGGCAGTTAATCTGATAGTAAGAGAGAAAGGCGGAGTGTCTGCTGTAAGCAACATGAAAAAAGGTGTTTTGGCCTTACCAGTAGCGGGATTAATGAGTAATGAAGATGGTTACAAAGTAGCTGAAAGCTATACCATGATTGATAAATTTGCCAAAGAACAATTGGGTAGTACACTTATCTCTCCATTCATGAGCCTCTCATTTATGGCGTTATTGGTAATTCCTTCATTGAAATTAAGTGATTTAGGTTTATTTGATGGAAATACGTTTAGTTTTGTGGATTTGTTTCAGGCACAAGAATAGTAATTCATTTATGATTTTTTAGCTCGTTGAAACACAATGCATCGTGTCTCAACGAGCTAAAAAATCAATCTTTTCAAAATGGCAATTTCCCTAAATCGACATTTCCCCCAGTAAGAATAATACCAACCCGTTTCCCTACAAATCGATTTTTTTCTTTAAGTAATGCCGCAAAAGGGACTGCAGATGATGGTTCAATCACAATCTTCAATTGCTCCCAAACCAAACGCATAGCCGCAATAATTTCTTCTTCGCTAACAGTGATAATATCTTTTACATAAGTGCGAATAATTTCAATAGTCTTGTCTCCCAAAGTAGTTAATAAACCATCAGCAATAGTCTTAATATAAGGTGCTTTTTCTATTTTACCACTTTTGAATGATAATATGGCATCGGCTGCACCTTCGGGTTCTCCGGCTATTACTTCAGCATTTGGTAATAGATAATGTGTTGCTAAGGCAGTGCCGCTTAATAGGCCACCACCTCCTACAGGTGCCATTATTACATGCAGGTCACCTGCTTGTTCAATTAATTCTACAGCTGCAGTTGCTTGTCCGGCTATTACATCATAGTTATTGAACGGATGTATGAAAGTTGCTCCTTTTTTTTCGATTATCTTTTGAACTGTGGTTTCTCTCGCCTCCAAAGTAGGCTCACATTCAATGATTTCACCACCCAAATATTTTACCCCATTTTTTTTGATTTCAGGGGCATTGTTAGGCATTACGATATAAGCCCTTGAGCCGACAGCTTTGGCAGCCAAAGCAATGGCCTGCGCATGATTTCCTGATGAATGTGTAGTAATACCCTTTTGCTGGTCTTCTTTGCTTAAAGACAATACGGCATTCATGCCTCCACGCGCCTTAAACGCGCCGATTTTTTGAAGGTTTTCGCATTTAAAGAATACGTGGCAACCTGCTAGCTCATTAATGGCATCCGAAGTCAATACAGGTGTTTTATTAATATAAATTCTGATTCTCTCGTGAGTATCTCTGATGTCGTCAAATGTTGGAATATGATTCATTAGAATGTTGATGAAAAGCGCCGATTTAACGGTAATAAAAAATATAGTCAGTGGCCGGAAGTTTCTCTACCTGGCCTTTGATTAATAAAACGATTTGACCTCTATGATAGGAAGCGTGTAGTGCCATGTGTGTGAGTATATCACTCAATATACTACTATGTTGCTCACCTCTTGAATTGGTATATCTAACAACACGATCGAAATCTTCTCTGTCTATGATTTGCTGTAATGATTGATAATTTGCATCAAACAATCCTTTTACAGCTTCTTTCTCATAGATTGACCAAACCTTAGTATCTGACCGTGTGCCATTCATCCTCTCAATCCAGATAGTTTGGGCTGCTGCCATATGAGAGATGATTTCATGTGTTCTGTCAGAGGCTTGTCTCGCCTCCAGAAATGTCTCTAAAACCTTGACATTAGCCCAGTGTTCGTGCTCGAAGAGTTTCTGAAAATATGCTTTCATATCAACGTCTTAGTTTTTCAATTTCATTAATTACCTCTACAATTCCTTTTAATGGAATTTTCACCCATGTTGGTCTATAATTAACTTCATAGCCTAATTCATAAATGGCTTTTTCCAACAAGTGGAACAATAGAAGGTAGTTTACTTCATTTGGGTCTTTAAATAAAGGATGTGGCGACCCAAACATCGACAAATACTCTTCTAAATAAGTATCTTTAATTAGTTTATACCAACGGTCAGCCGCGCGCTGCAAGACAACCGTTTCCTTTGTACTGGTTTCAGCTGAGTTAAAGAGTTTGGCAGAAACAGCATAATGATACGAACGAATCATACCTGCCACATCTTTTAACGGAGAATGTTTGATTTTGCGCTCGGTAATGCTACTTTCAGGCTCTCCCTCAAAATCTATAATGACAAGATCATCATTAGTTGCCAGAATCTGCCCTAGATGAAAATCACCATGTATACGTGTTCGGAAGGATGACAGCGGACGAGTCAGCACCTGATCAACAAAGTCCAGAATCAGGTCTTTAGCTTCCATAAATGTCCAGGCGAGATTCTGAGCCTGCTCATCTAACTTTAAATAATTATCCGTCAGAAGTGTGTAGCGACGCTCTAGTAGCGTTTCAAATTTTTCGTGTAAATATCTTCTATATGGGCGGTCGAATGGTTCAGCATTGAAACTATCTGCGCCACGTAAGGCAAATAAAGCCAGGTGCATTTGTGCGGTGCGGTGTGCCAGTTGCGTAACTTTATCGAATACGGATTCTTTAATCTGGAAATTTCCCTCTACAAAGGCTTCTAGAAAGTCATTCAGGTAATCGCCTGTCATGCTCCAGTCGTCTTTGATATTTTCTACCACCTGCACCATTACTCCGAAAGTTACCGCAGCATCATTTTGACGATTCCATGTAATACTTCCGGCAAACAATGGGATATTTCTGAATTCTGAATACTGTGTAATGAATTCAACCATCTCAACTTCCGGATTGGTCTCTGAAAAGATTTTTCGATACAATTTTAGAAAGTATTTTCCGCCAAAAATCATGGCCGAATTAGAAGAGTCAATATCAGGTAAATTAGAATCTATTTCGTCTGATTTTTCTACAAAAGCTTTCCCTTTTGAAAAGGTTAATAAATCCTTATTATATTGTGTGAGTTGAGATTGATTGAAAATACTTTTGTAAAGTGCATTGCGGAAATTGGCATCATAGATGGCATCAACTAGATGCCCAGTCTTATCGTCCAATGATGCCTTACTGAGAATTCCTTTTGTAGGAATATCCTGCGTATTTTCTTCAACAAAAGAAAGAGGGAGCAGATATAATTCATTATCACCTTCTTCATATCGGGCTTCAAAAACCATGAAGATGAACTCTTCAAAGTGCACGACATGTCTTACTTTCAATTGTTTAATCTTCCGTGATTTTCCGGCAAACCAACGGCATTGCTTGATATAAGGTGGTAGAATGTTATCTTCTAAAACTGTGTGTACATACTTATCCTTCTCAAATCCTTTCCACTCAATGGTTAATACGAATTCGGTCATTTTAGCAAGATGGTTAAAGTAATATTTGCGAAGATAGCATTTAGCCTTACATTTTTTTAATTATTTATTATATTTCATTTTTTATTAATAGATTATCTGGATGACCAATGTGATACGAGTAAAATTTATTAATAAGCTCTTAAAAACAAATAAACCATCTATTCTCAGATTGCTGAAAATAGATGGTTTCTAATTTTATTTTTGTTGTAAAGCTTAATTATTAAATTGAACTCTATTCGCTCTTCAAAACTTTCACAGGATTAGTTCTCGCAGCTTTCATCGTTTGCGATCCAATCATAATAAATGCGATTAGTAGTACTACTAGCAAGCCGATAAACAACTCAATAATTTGTACAGGTGTATGATACGGGAAATTTGTAAGTACAAATTTCTCAAAAAAAATGTAGGTTAAAGGTAGAGCGATGAGTGCAGATATTGATAACATTACTAGAAAGCCCCGGCTCAATAAATAGATAAGACTACCAGAGTTTGCACCCATCACTTTACGGATTCCAATTTCTTTCAGTCTGGTTTCAGTTGTGAAAGCTACCATTCCTAGCAATCCCATTGAAGCAATAGAAATGGCCAGAATTGAAAGAAATCCAATAACCTTAATCATGATAGAAAATTCGCTGTATGCATCCTGTATTTCTTCACTATAGAATTTGGCATCAAATGGATGAACCCTGTCAATCTTCTTCCAAGCTGACTCAATTTTTGCCATAGTAGCCTGAATATCATTGCTTTGAATTTTGGCGTTAATAACCGCCCTGTTTCCAGGTACCCAAGACATAAAAGCTACAGGTTCGATTAGATTATCGACTTTTCCATAATGAAAGTCTTTCATTACGCCCACAATTTTCATCTTTCGATTTGGCATATTGAAACTACTAAATGTGATTTCTTCCCCAATCGCTTTCTCCGGGTCTCTTTTACTGATGTTGAACCGTTTTAACAATTGCTCGTTAACTATTATTTCTCTTACAGCGTCGGCAGTGGTTGGGCGTGTTATAAAACCATTTCCGGCAATGAGCTTATATTCATGCAGTGCCAGATAATTTTCGTCAACATTGTTTGTCATTACCAGTGCAGAATCGCGAGAATCTTTATATTTCATAAATCCACCCCAAGCATTACCGACACTGGTAATAATCAGCGACTTAGATACCGATATTACCTCCGGCATCTCGCCTAATTCCTTAGCGAACGCGTCAGGTTTATTACCTTGCATATCTATGTTCAAGATGTTTTCTGTGTTAAAGCCGAGGTCGAACGACAGTATGTTTTTGTATTGAACATAGCCTATAGCAGTTGTTGTTATAAAAATTAGTGTAAGTGTATATTGAACAACTACCAGGGCACGTCTGAATGTTAAGTGTTTAAATCCTTTTATTGAAGATTCATTCCTAAGCGCATTGATGGCGTTGACTTTCGAAAAGAAAAGGGCAGGCATGAAACCGGCAATAATCCCTACTATAATTGAAAAGACTATGAATAATAAGACCATAGGTAGGGTGAGTCCTAACTTCACAGTCCGCTGCATCTCCGGTGCAAGATTAATCAATTGCGGGCGTAGTATAAGGAAGATAAAAAATGAAAGAGAAAGGGCCGCCAATGAAATCATGATTGACTCTACAAGGAACTGTTGCCAAACCTGACTCTTCTGAGCACCAATAGCCTTGCGGATACCTACTTCTTTAAAACGGCGCATGGCGCGTGCTATCGAAAGATTGGTGTAATTGAAACAGGCAGACAATATAACAACTAAAGCCAGCCCACCAAGTATCCAAAGGACAGTAGGGGACATGTGAGGACCTACAGATCCCGGTCCCCCCTCGGAGGCGCGGAAGTTTTCGCCAACTACGATATTGTATAGAGGGAGAAGCTCGAGTTGGATTTTGGTATTTTCTTCGGCAAGGTTTTCTTCGTTTGAAATAGCCTTGAGTTGAGACTGGATGGATGCTATATTAGCGTTTTCAGGCAGTAGCAGGTATACAAAGTTTGAGGACATATTTGTCCACTTCCCGAAATTGTTATCGTTTTTGTTGAGTTGCTCTGCTGTAGATAGTGATACCAGGGCCTCGAAATTAATATGAGAGAAGAAAGGGACGTCTTTCATTACACCTGTTACCTGATAATCCTGAGTATCGAACCTGATTACCTTGCCCAAAACATTTTCACTGCCAAAGAGTTTTTTGGCGGTTGTCTGCGTCAGAACGATTGAATAGGGATCTTTTAGAGCAGTTTCCGGGTCCCCTTGCAGCATTGGATAAGTAAAGACTTTGAGAACGGATGGATCTGCCCACATACCCTTAACAGGGAGTGTATGATCACCAACTTTCGCATCCTGCGAAAAGTCATTGCGCAAAATAGCTACTTCTTGTACGCCTGTCACTTTTTGTCGGATAAGCTTACCTGTTTTAATTGAGGTAGTTGCAAACTTGCCGCTTTGTTTACGATTTTCTGTTAGTACATTGGTAATACGATAAACCCGGTCTCCATTTTTGTTGAATCTGTCATAAGACCGCATGTCGAGTACAAACGCAATCAGCAGTAACCCAACAGACATACTGATGGCGAGACCAACAATATTAATGAAAGAGAACATTTTATTGCGCAATAAGTTGCGTTTCGATGTTTTGATGTAGCTTCCAATCATAATTTTGCTAATAAAAGTGTTGAAGATTTCAGCCTTAGATATCTAATATTAGAATATACTAATGACCAGCTTCAAAATTATGAGGTTACTACAAATAGAATGGAAAAATGGGGTGAATCTGGCTAAAAATGTTGTGAATCTGAAGTTTCTCAGTTGATAATATAGGATGTAACAATAAAGCAAGCAAAAAAAAATCCTGATTATACATCAGGACTAAAGATTTATAATTTTCCGTCAAAAACCTTGACTGCCGGGCCAATCAGATAGACATTCTGGAAGTCTTTATCGAAAGACACTTGCAGGTTACCGCCATTGGTAATGATTTTAACAGGGCTTTGCAGGCCATGTTTCAAATAAGCGGATAGAGCAGATGCGGTCACTCCCGTGCCGCATGAATAGGTTTCATCTTCTACGCCTCTTTCGTAAGTTCTTACATAGATAGTTTCATTATCAAGTACTTCCACAAAATTTACATTCGTACCACCACGTTTCACCCATTCATCCGAGTACCTTACTTTTTTGCCTTCATTAAATACATCAAAATTTTTAATATCAGACACATATTGTACATAATGTGGTGAGCCTGTATTCATGAAATCATAATCAGTATTTTGTTCGAGACTATGAACTTCGCCCATTTTTAATGAGATAACTTCTGTACTAGCTGAGGCTTCATGTTCACCATCAACAGCAATAAAAGTAGTACTGCCATTAAAAATACCCAGATCTTCTGCAAAGCGCACAGTGCAACGGCCACCATTCCCACACATACTTCCTTCACGACCATCGGCATTGAAATACACCATTCTGAAATCGTAATCAGGATCATTTTGTAGTAAAATTAACCCATCTGCACCAATGCCAAAACGGCGGTGACAAAGATGTTCTATATAAGTCTGGCTGACAGGAAACTGGCCGTCACGGTTATCAATCATCACAAAGTCGTTGCCTGTGCCCTGGTATTTATAAAAGTTTCCGGTATATTTTTGATTATTCATAGTGGTTCAACAAATTCGATTCAAACTTAATTCTTTTCTGAAAGAATTTCTGCTTAAGTATTTTCAATGATCCAATTTAACAGTAAAAACTCTTTTTTGTCCTATCCAATAAAAAAATATTGATAAATTATTTGTCATAACAATTATTTTTATTTTATTTTGCTAGACAATAATTGTTATAGCAAATATATATGCCTGTCTATCATAAACTAGGAAAAATACCTGCTAAACGCCACACGCAGTTTGAGAAGCCGGATGGAAGTGGGCTGTATTATGAGCAGCTCTTTGGTACAATCGGTTTCGATGGCATGGCTTCGCTGATGTATCATATACACCGGCCTACGCAGGTAATGCAAATATTGGATAGTAAAGATATAACTCCCAAAATAGCCAATGCACAACAGTTAATGATGCGCAAGCTGATTGGATTTAATGTAGAACCAAAAGAAGATTTTCTTGATAGCCGTGTTCCATTACTGGTTAATAAGGATTGTATTATAGGCTTAGCTGCTCCACAAAAATCACTACGGGAGTATTTCTATAAAAATGCCGACTCGGACGAACTACTGTTCATTCATAAAGGTTCTGGCACTTTACGCACGCAGTTAGGAAATATTGTTTTTGAATATGGAGATTATCTGATTATTCCCAGAGGAATGATTTATCAGATAGATTTTGATACAACTGACAATAGGATTTTTTATGTAGAATCGCATTCTCCAATTTATACACCGAAGAGATACCGGAATTATTTCGGGCAATTACTAGAGCATTCTCCGTATTGTGAACGAGATTATAAACTGCCTTCAACTCTTGAAACCCATGATGAAAAAGGGGAATTTATTATCAAAATTAAAAAGCAGAATCAACTCCATAGTTTAGTTTATCAATATCATCCTTTTGATGTAGTTGGTTTTGATGGTTACAATTATCCCTGGGGATTTTCAATACATAACTTTGAGCCTATTACCGGTCGTATTCATCAACCACCGCCAGTTCATCAGACATTTCAGACCGATGCTTTTGTGGTTTGCTCCTTCTGCCCAAGATTGTTTGACTACCACCCGAAAGCCGTCCCTGCGCCATATAATCACTCTAATATTGACTCTGACGAGGTGATTTATTATGTCGATGGTGATTTTATGAGCCGTAATGATATTGCTCAGGGGCATATTACATTGCATCCCGGTGGTATCCCACATGGGCCGGCGCCAGGTGCCATGGAACGTAGTATTGGTAAAAAAGAGGCGCATGAATTAGCCGTAATGGTTGATACTTTCAGACCATTACAGCTCACAGAAGAGGCCCTTCAACTTGATGACGGTAAATATTTTCATAGCTGGATAGAATAAGTAATTCCACTCAAAACGTACGCAATTATGCTTCATCAACAATCAGATATTTTAGATAAAACAGAAAATGTAGATTTTCTGCCTATTAATGGTACAGATTATCTCGAATTATACGTAGGTAACTGCAAGCAGGCAGCTCATTATTACCAATCTGCTTTTGGCTTTCAACCCCTTGCTTATGCAGGATTAGAAACAGGTTTGAAAGACCGGGAGAGTTATGTGCTGCAACAAGGCAAAATCCGTTTAGTACTTACTTCCCCTTTGCATGGTGGCACCGAAATCGGCAAGCATATAGACAAGCATGGCGATGGAGTAAAAGTTGTAGCACTTTGGGTAGACGATGCCCGTGATGCCTACTATGAAACCATCTCTCGGGGCGCAAAACCTTATATGGAACCAATTGAAGAGAAAGATGAGCATGGTATCGTGGTTCGTTCGGGTATCCATACCTATGGTGATACAGTGCATATTTTCGTAGAAAGAAGCCAGTACAATGGGGTATTTCTGCCTGATTTTCGTGCCTGGACGCCAACTTATCATCCTGCTCCGGTTGGGCTTAAATTTGTTGACCATATGGTGGGTAATGTAGGATGGCATGAGATGAATCAATGGGTGAATTTTTATGCTAAAGTGATGGGTTTTAGCCAATTAGTAAGTTTTGATGATAAGGATATTTCGACAGATTATACAGCTTTGATGAGTAAGGTAATGTCGAACGGAAATGGGAGAATCAAATTCCCTATTAATGAACCCGCTGAGGGTAAGAAGAAATCGCAGGTAGAGGAATACCTTGATTTTTATGAAGGTGCGGGGGTACAGCACTTAGCCGTAGCCACTGATGATATTATTACAACGGTTACGCATTTAAGAGAAAGAGGAGTTGAGTTTTTGCGTGTACCGGACAGTTATTATGAAGAATTACGCGGCCGTATCGGAGATATTGATGAAGAAATGGAACAATTGCAGTCCTTAGGTATACTGGTCGACCGTGATGATGAGGGGTACCTCTTACAGATTTTTAGCAAACCGATTGAACCTCGTCCGACCATGTTCTTTGAGATTATTCAAAGAAAAGGAGCAAAGTCATTTGGTAAAGGAAACTTTAAAGCGCTTTTTGAGGCCATTGAAAGAGAACAGGTGCTGAGAGGCACTTTGTGATAAACAAGATAAAATCATGAATCAGGCATATTCGTCATACACAGCCGACGACCATGAAGTATGGCGTCTGTTGTTTGAAAGACAATTAAATAAATTGCCAGAACTGGCAAGTAAAGATTATTTAGAGGGGATTGATAAGGCAGGCTTTGTAGCTGAGCATATTCCTGCTTTTGAAAAGGAATTGAACCCACGATTACAGGCCTTAACAGGCTGGTCGGTCATAGGTGTGCCGGGCTTAGTACCAATCAAAGAGTTTTTTGAATTGATGGCAGATAAAAAGTTTCCAGCCTCAACCTGGTTGAGACGTCGCGACCAATTGGAGTACCTGGAAGAACCAGATATGTTTCATGATACTTTCGGTCATGTGCCTTTATTGACGAACAAAGCTTTTTGTGATTTTCTGGCGAAATTCAGTAAGATCTCTTTGAAATATATTAGAGATGAAGCTGCAATCAGGATGATGCAACGATTGTATTGGTATACGGTTGAATTTGGTCTGGTAAGAGAAGATAATCAGGTAAAGATTTATGGAGGTGGTATTTTATCGTCGAGCGGCGAAAGTGAATATAGCCTGCATAGCGATATACCAGAAAGAGTACCTTACAATATTGAAGAAATAATTGCTACAGAAGTAAAAATTGATGAATACCAGAAAAAGTATTTCATTATAGATTCTTACGAACAGTTGTTTCATTCTTTGCCCGAATTTGAAAAAGTTTTGGAGCAACAATTATTAGTATGTCAATAATTGAAGGTTTTTCCTACTTTTGTAAAATATTTTACCGTTTAAAAGCATTACAACAAAATATTTGCTTACAAAAGGATTGACCAGCAACAAACAATGACGCACTCTGACCAACGCTCCTACTTTTTTAAAATAGACACGACTATCAAGCGTATTCGTAGTTTTATGCAAAAGGGGCTAACTGATAATGGTATTGACCTGACTGTTGACCAATGGGTGGTGCTTGACCATATTAAGCCCAAACCTGGAATCAGTCAGAATGATTTAGCAGTTGATACTGCGAAAGATGCCCCTACTGTAACCCGTATTCTGGATTTATTAGTAGATAAAAAACTGGTAAGACGCCAGATGGCCGACGACGACAGAAGAAAGTTTAATATATTTCTGACCGAAGAAGGAGAACATTTACATACTAAAGCATTGGAGGTAATTGGTGAAGTAAGAAGAAAATCGTGGGATGGGCTAGCAGATAATGATTATGATGAATTGGTTAGAATCATGAACACGATTCATAAAAACGTCAGCTAATTCCTCTCAACTCAATTAATTTGTTTCAAATCATAATGAATTCCTGGCTAAATATTCCTGCAGACTCTGATTTCTCTATTCATAATCTTCCGTTTGGTATATTTAGTATTGGCAAAAACTCACCTAGAGTAGGCGTTCGCATAGGTGATTTTGTAATAGATTTAGAACAATTACGAAAGTTCGGTTTATTAGAAGTTCCTCGCAACATATTTAACCAAACGCATCTGAATGCCTTTATCAACTTAGGCAAAAAGAAAACTACAGCCATCAGGCTTGAGTTACAGGAATGGCTTATACAAGAAAAATCCCCTCTTAAAAGATATTTCAATCAGGCGTTTTATCCTATCGAATCTGTTACCATGCATCTACCTGTAAAGGTAGGCGATTATACTGATTTTTATTCCAGTCTGGAACATGCTACCAATGTAGGCAAGATGTTCCGACCTGACAACCCTTTAGTGGCTAACTGGAAGCATATACCCATTGCTTATCACGGACGTGCCAGTTCGATTGTAGTTTCAGGCACACCCATTATCCGTCCAAAAGGGCAGATAAAATCTGCTGATAGTCCAATACCTTTTTTCTCTCCAACTAAAGAAATGGATTTTGAAGTGGAAATCGGTGCAATTGTAGGAAAAAATTCAATCTTAGGTGAAAGTATAAGTACAGAAGATGCCGAAAGCTATGTCTTTGGTTTGGTATTGTTTAATGACTGGTCGGCTCGTGATATACAACGATGGGAGTATCAACCTTTGGGGCCATTTCTAGGTAAAAACTTTGCTTCTTCTATTTCACCATGGGTAGTTACCTTAGAAGCTTTGGAGCATTTCAGAACTGAAACTCCTTTGCAAGAGCCTAAGCCTTTGCCTTACCTGGCATTTGAAGGGAAGAAAAATTTTGATATAGCTTTAGATGTCCACCTTTCTTTACCTAATAATCAAAGCTATATTATATCCCGTACCAATTTTAAATATATGTACTGGAATCTGGCTCAACAGATAGCCCATCATACTATGAATGGTTGTAACCTTAAAATAGGCGATATTCTGGCTTCGGGTACTATTAGTGGGCCAATGCCCAATAGTAATGGTTGTTTACTGGAACTAACTTTAGGAGGAAAACAACCCGTAATGTTAGATAATGGCCAACAAAGAGGATTTTTAGAAGATGGTGATACCTTAGCTATTAAGGGATACTGTGAGAAAGATGGGATAAGGATAGGGTTTGGTGAGGTCAGCGGTAAAATAGTTGCAAGTCGTTGATTTATTTGTAATTTACGCTTCCAAAGAACTGTTGTATTCATCAACAAACCTCACGACCTTATGACCAATACGATTATTATTATCATTTGTTCGCTGATACTTATCGCTTACTTATTTGATATTTCCTCTAAAAATACCAGAATTCCTGGCGTTGTTTTATTGCTTACTGTAGGTATACTGGCCAAAATTATCACTAATAATCTGAATTTTCGGGTTCCTAATTTAGAACCTTATCTTCCTGTAGTTGGCACAATCGGTTTGATACTTATAGTATTAGAAGGTTCGCTTGAATTAGAAATTAATGCCCAGAAACAGAAGCTATTTTCATCTACCGTAAAAAGCGCTTTTCTAGGACTGGCTCTTTTTAGTATAATTTTAACTGTAGGATTATATTATCTGACAAATAAGCCTATTCTTACCTGTCTTATTAATGCTATTCCTTTAGGAATCATCAGTAGTGCCATTGCTATCCCTAGTGTAAAAAATCTCTCTTCATATAACCGGGAATTTGTAATTTACGAAAGTTCGATGTCTGATATTCTTGGTATTATTTTCTTTAATTTCCTTGTCCTGCATAATTCATTTGGTTTAGGTACTTTTACTTCATTTTTATTTGATATTATCATTATCATAGCCTTATCTGTTGTGGCAAGTATTGGGTTAGGAAGTATGATTAGTAAACTTAATCATCATATCAAATATATTCCAATTGTTACGATTCTGATTTTGTTGTATGTAATTACGAAGATATATCATTTACCCTCTTTAATGCTTGTACTGATTTTTGGCTTATTTTTAAACAATGTCCATCTGATAAAATTCGATTTTGTAAAAAAATGGATAAATCCAGAAAGTATCAAAGCAGAAGTTAACTCATTTGAGCATTTGATTGCCGAGGTAACTTTTGTTATCAGGTCTTTCTTTTTCATTATGTTTGGTTATTATACCAACCTTAAAGCTTTATTAAGCTTGTCTGATTTTGTCAATGCTATTCTGATATTGGTATTCATCTTTGCAGGCCGATATTTGATTTTTACCTTATTAAAAATCAAAACAGAACCTTTGCTTTATATTGCTCCAAGAGGACTGATTACCATTTTACTCTTTCTGGCTATACCAATCTCACATCAAATTTTAGAGGTAAATAAAGGTTTACTGACTCAGGTAATATTCCTGACTGCATTTGCCATGATGTTTGGTTTGATTCGCCATAAAAAGCCAGCTTAATTTTAATCACTATGCTTACACTCAACCCTAAAGATTTAGATGCCAGAGTCTTTTATAGTTACCTTACCGGAACTGTGGCTCCACGTCCTATTGCTTTTGTCAGTAGTATTGACAAGGCAGGTAATGTCAATCTAAGTCCTTTCAGTTTTTTTAATATCATGGGTATTAATCCACCTTTATTGGTATTTGCGCCCAATAATCGTGGGCGAGATGGATCAAAAAAGGACACTACTCTCAATATTAGTGAAGTACATGAAGTAGTGATCAATATGGTTGATTTTGCCATGGTACAACAAATGTCACTGGCAAGTGTCGAGTATCCCCGAGGTACCAATGAGTTTGTTAAAGCAGGATTTACTCCTGAACCGTCTCTACTGGTTACTCCGCCAAGGGTAAAAGAATCACCAGCACAATTTGAGTGTAAAGTACTGGAGGTGCGAGAAATTGGGACGATGAACCTTTATATATGCCAGATAATAATGGCGCATTTCTCTGAACATATTATTGGGGAAAATGGTAAAATAGACCAACGAAAAACTGATTGGGTTGCACGGCTGGGAGCAGATTGGTATGCACATATCAGCGAAGGAGCCATGTTTGAGGTAGAAAAGCCAAATACAAAAATTGGTATTGGTTATGATGCTATTCCGGAAAGTATCCGATTATCTAAAATATTAACAGGTAATCATCTGGGACAATTGGGAAATATTGAGGCTTTACCTACTAAGGAAGAAGTACTGGCATTCAGGCAAACTCCTTTGCTGAAAGATATTTTTGATCAGGTTATGAACGGCTGTGCTTATCTGGAGAATCTATTGCATGACGAAGCACAAAGGCTTTTGGCGCAGAACAAAGTGAAAGAAGCATGGTTGGTGCTTTTGCAAAGTCAGAACGATTTTTTGAAAGATGATTAAAATTGATAAATAAAGAAACCCCACTTTCCAAATCAGCAAGTCTGATTATTCAGAAAATGGGGTTAAAACTTTCATGGTTTATTTAAATTAGTAGATAGATATATGTTAGCCTTTATTTCCTCCGCCACCGAACATTTTAAAAAGACCCACAATAACCAACACAATTACAATTAATACAACTACAATACCTGTATTAAAACCTGCTTTAAAAATACCAGCAATGGCATCACAAGATGAAATAATCAACACAAAGCAGATGACTAAGAGATAATTTATAAGTTTCATGGCTGTTATAAAGTTTTAGTGAATTTAAGTAACTGGAATAACTAAAAATCTGTGCCAGCCAACGTATAAGGCACTTTTGCACATTTATGGAGTAGGTCTCCACTTGAATGATTGCGCGTCTATCGCTCGCATAGTACAAAGTATACCATTCAGATGATCATATTCATGCTGTAATAATTCAGAGAGTGCATCTTCCATATACCAGTTTTGCTCTTGCCAGTTTTCATCTAAATATTTCATTACCAAAGATTTATGCCTTTTCACCTTAACCAGCAAATTAGGGAAACTCATGCAATCATCCCATAGTTCAAACATTTCGTCACTCAAATTTTCAAAGGCGGGATTTATTATTATTACAGGGTGGTCTATATTTACATAAATCAGACGTTTCATAATACCCAGTTGTGGGGCGGCAATGCCCCTGCCAAATTTGTATTTTGCTCGTATTCCCTCCATTACATTATGTAGATTTTTTACCCACTCTGTTACTTGTGGTAACTCTTCTTTCGTAATGGGCTCACAAACTTCATACAATCTGGGGTCTCCTAATAAAATCAAATCTTCTAGATGTTTCATACTTATGCTCGACGATGACTATTTCTTAAATTGTAGGATAATTATTTCAATAAAAAAACATAGGCAACCCTTCTTGTTTGAAAGATTTATAATAATTTTCATTCATGTTTCGTAATATATGCGAAACCGATTTTAACAAATATTAAGCAATTGTGTTAAACTAATTGAATGAGCTGTTTCGTTAAGTTCTGTGCAATAAATTGTATGCCCATGAAAAGAATATTTCTGCTAATTTTCATCTTATGTAATATACAGAGTTTTGGTCAGACCATTACTCATACACCCGAGATTGATGACCAGGTAACTTATGATACAGATATTGAAAAAGTAGAGTTACGCGACGAATTTACCATAATTTATTTCAGCTATCAATACAGTAACCGCAGAAGTCAGAATTATAATCTTCCAATTCCTTTGCCTAATCCAAGGCAACAGACCTCTACTGCCACCATTTCTATCAATCCTAAAAGCTATCTGAATGGAAATGGGAAACGGTTTAAGTATATCAGGTCGACAGGTATTCCTGAGTTACCGGATTCGAAACCAGTTTCACCGGGACAGGCCTATCGCTTTACAGTCTATTACGAAAGACTTGACCCAGGTATCGAACTTTTTAATCTGATTGAGGGGAAAAATTCACCAGAACAAACCCTGCAGTTCTGGAATTTCTATGGCGTTCATATAAAAAATCCATTAAGAAAAATACCAACTACTCCTACGGGGCCTGTGACATTGACTATTAAAGGGAAAATTCTGGATGCAAAAACACAGAAGCCTGTTAAAGGTAAAATAATTTATCAGTTTGATAAGAATGCCGCTAAAACAGGCTCTGCTTTGGTTTCTGCTACCGGAGATTTCTCATTTGCCTTAAGTCCGGATGCTTATACTTTTACAGCCTCTGCTAATGGTTATGATTCGGAACAAGCTAGCCTGGACTTATCAAAAATTAAACGAAACCAGCAGTTTACACAGAATATTTATCTGAATCCGGTAGTTCAAAAAACTACTCCAAGGCCTGCCCCAAAAGAAACGCCTAAGAAAGACTTGCCAAAAATTGAAGTACCGAAAGTTGAAACTCCTGCAATTGACTCAACCTCTATTGTAGCTCCAAAGGAGGAAGCAGCTCCTGTGAAAATAGAAGAGAATAAATTCAGACTAGATAAGGTCTATTTCAATATTGGTGAATCAGGCTTATTATCTGAGTCATTTGAGCAATTGAATGGCTTACTGAAAATGATGAAGGACAGCCCAACCATGAATATTATCATAGAAGGACATACAGACAATATTGGTGACCCCGAGCAAAATAAGCGTTTATCTTTAGAGCGAGCTTTTAATGTACGAGAATACCTCATTAAAAAGGGCATTGCAGGCAAACGTATTCAATTTAAAGGCTATGGAGATACTAAGCCTATTGCAGATAATAATTCAGAAGAAGGTAAGAAATTGAACAGGAGAGTAGAGTTTGTGATTTTGAATCCATGATTTTCATTCAACCGTGGAGTGACGCTGAGTTTTGCGTAAAGTTACATAGAATTTATATGGAAGAATACTCTGTGTAACCCCGTGCAAAACTCTGCGTTACTCCGTGATAAAAAAAATTAAAACCTGATACTCTCGATTATATCACTTGCAACCATCGATGTAGTGCCTTTTAATTGGGCGGCTCTGTCTCCGGCTAGCCCATGCTCATATACGCCCAAGATTGCTGCTTCTTCCGAAGTATAGCCTTGCGCTAAAAGTGCTAATATCATACCTGTCAGAACATCCCCACTACCACCTTTAGCCATACCTGCATTTCCGGTAGAGTTAAAGTGGATTGTGCCATCGGGCAGTGCAACTGCAGTAAATGCACCTTTCAGGCAAACTATACATTTATATTCTGTTGCAAATTGGCTTAAGATGTCTAATTTTTCATAATCATTTTCCCATTTCTTACCAATCAAACGCTGAAATTCTTTAGGATGAGGTGTTAATATCACACCTTTGGGTATTAGCTTTAAAAGCTTTTTATCCGAAGCTATGATATTTAGTGCATCCGCATCTATTACAATAGGTACTTCTATTTTTTTCAAGAGCTGTTCAACTAACCCAACAGTTTCAGGTTTTGTACCTATTCCACAACCAATACCTATAGCCTGATAACTTTCTAATTTTGGTAGTTCTTCTAAAACGTCAGTGCTTTTATTTGGTAAGCACATAGCTTCAGGAACAGAGGTTTGCAGAATCTCATAGCCGCACCCAGGAGCATAAACAGTTACTTTTCCAACTCCTGAGCGTAAACAGGCTTTTGTAGAAAGTACTGCAGCGCCTATCATACCATAACTACCTGCGATCATTAAGGCATGACCAAAGTTTCCTTTGTTAGCAAATTTGTTGCGTGGCTTTATTAAAGCTTTTGCAGTTTCACCATCCGTGTACACGTATTGGCTTTTTAAGCTTTGAATAAAGCCTTCATTAAGTCCTATATTTACAATTGTCCAATCGCCTACAAAATCAGCATTTTGGGGTAAGACAAAAGCTAATTTAGGTGATTGAAACGAAATGGTGTGAGTAGCCTTGAGTATAGTATCATCTTTGTTATTTAACGAATCTGCAAATAGGCCAGTCGGAATATCAACTGTTACAATTTCGGCTTTGGAATCATTCAGTTTTTCAACTACTGATTTTATCAAATCCTCTAAAGGTCGGGAGAGCCCGGCTCCTAATATCGCATCAATTACTAAATTGTTTGGCTGAAAATCTGGGATTTCATTAATATGATTAATCCACTTTGGCTGAATTTTATTTTTTAATCTTGCAAGATTTATCTGAAAGTTGGTTGATTGTTTAGACGCATAGTTAATAGCAAACACTTCTAATTCATATCCTAAAGCATATAACATACGGGCTATGGCTAATCCATCGCCACCATTATCTCCTAATCCACAAATGATTAGTAGCTTTTTATAAGAAACCGGAAAATGCTGAATAAAACTACTTACAAATGCTCTTGATGCTCGTTCCATCAAATCAATAGAAGCAATTGGTTCATGGGCGATGGTATATTCATCTGCTTCTTTTATCTCCGAAATATAATTACCTTCCTGTGTCTGCTTTCTTGTTAATAAAATTTTCATCAAATTTGCGCTGAATAATTTAGTGAATGAGTGATTGGGTGATTTGTAATTAATTATTCTATAAATAAAACTATCTTTCAATGAATATCTCTTAATATCAAGAGATTGTTCAGAGATTAAGTAAAATTATTATCATTTATATAAAGTGTAAAGATTTTAATTGAGTTTATATTCACTCAATCACTAAATTTTTTTTAAACATGTCAGAATTTATCAGCGGCATTCAACAAGTGGGGATTGGCGTAAGAGATGCAGCGAAGGCTTTCAATTGGTATAATAAAATATTAGGACTGAACGTCCCGCTTTTTGATGATGTGGCAGAAGCCAAACTCATGACTCCACACACCAATGGTGTCATCCGGCAACGCAGAGCCATTCTTGCTCTGAATATGGCCGGTGGCGGTGGTGCCGAAATCTGGCAATCTAATCGCCCTGAACCATTGGCTCCTGCTTTTACTCCAGAATTAGGTGATTATGGCATTTTTGCCCTGAAAATTAAGTCACTAGATGTTAAGCAGTTTGCTGAAAGACAAAAGTTAAAACTTGAAACATCACCTGAGAATAAAAGCCATAGCTGGTTGCGGGATCCTTATGGCAATCAATTGCAGATTGTGCCAGATAATTCATGGTTCAAGCCAAACGGAAGCCTGACAGGTGGGGTAGTGGGTGTTATTATCGGTGTGAGCGATATTGACAAGGCCTTAAAGCTTTATAAAGATACCTTAGGAATTAACCAGATAGCTTACGATAAAAGCGGAAAATTTGAAGATTTTGCTACTTTGGGTAAAGGCAATGTGAAATTCAGAAGAGTATTATTACGCAAAGCTATGAACGGAAATGGGGCATTCAGTCGTTTATTAGGAAATGTAGAAGTAGAATTAGTTCAGAATTTAGAATCAGATGCAAAGCCAAGAAAACTATTCGAAAACCGTAGTTGGGGTGATTTAGGTTTTATTCATTTGTGTTTCGACACATTAAATATGGATAATTTGAAACAACTTTGCCAAAAAAATGGTTTTCCTTTTACAGTAGATAGTAGCGATACCTTTGATATGGGCGAAGCAGGTGGTAGATTCACTTATATAGAAGACCCCGATGGTACGCTGATAGAGTTCGTTGAAACACATAAAGTGCCAATATTGAAAAAGATAGGCTGGTATCTGGACCTAAAAAAGAGAAAAACGCAGAAACCATTGCCAAACTGGATGGTAGCAACTATGGGTTGGGGTAAGGTAAAAGCAGAGGATTAAACGGGTTTAGCAGGATAACGAATATTTTTATACGAAATTGAAAAAAAACTAAATTTTTTTTCAATCAAATTTTACCCAAGTCATTTTTTTTTATATATTAGCACCTAGAAATACAACAAATGAAAAATCCAGACGTTTTTTGGATTTTACAGGAAAAATTATTAATTTTGCACTCCGATTAGGAGAATGCTGGATTTGTACGATTCAGCCGCTTCACTAAACGATTAAATTAATAATCAAGTAAATAATAAAGACAATGGATTTGATTAAATTGGTTGAGTCAGAATTTACTGGCAAAAGAGAAAGTCAACCGGATTTTAAAGCAGGTGATACTGTAAACGTTCACGTTAAAATTAAAGAAGGTAACAAAGAACGTATTCAGGTTTACACTGGTACAGTTATTCAGCGTCGTAACGCTGGTACAAATGGTGAGAGTTTTACCGTTCGTAAAATTTCAAATGGCGTAGGTGTTGAGAGAATTTTCCCTATTTTATCACCAAGTATCGATAAAATTGAAGTAGTGCGCCATGGTAAAGTACGTCGTGCGAGATTGTTCTACTTACGTGGAAAACAAGGTAAAGCGGCTCGTATTAAAGAATTAAAGAAATAATGTACATCAAACCAACAATAGTTAAACTATTTGAGGTTTCAGATGTCTAAAGATAAAAGTAATAGCTTTTTCATAATTTTGTATGGGAAAAGGTCGCTTCTTTGAAGCGGCTTTTTTTGTTTATATAGGTTAATGAAATTGATTGATACAGCACTAAAAATAAAATCCCATCCTGGTTTAAGGACGGGATTTGTAAAGTTGAAAAATCTTTCAAACTATCTCATTTGCTGCGCACCATTCTTTATTTCTTCCACAACTCCAGGGTCAAGTAGGGTAGTGGTGTCACCCAGATTTGAAGTTTCACCTTCGGCAATTTTTCTTAAAATACGGCGCATAATTTTGCCCGAACGGGTTTTAGGCAGGCCGCTCACAAACTGAATTTTATCAGGTTTCGCGATTGGCCCAATTACTCTTGAAACGGTAGCTAAAATATCTTTACGTGTTAAATCAAGGTCATTCATATGACTTTCACAAATCACATAAGCGTAAATACCCTGTCCTTTAATATCGTGCGGATAACCTACAACTGCCGACTCTACTACACCTGTGTGCATATTGATAGCATTTTCAACCTCGGCAGTGCCAATTCTATGGCCTGAAACGTTGAGTACATCATCTACGCGGCCTGTAATCCTATAAAAACCGTTCTCATCGCGCATAGCACCATCGCCGGTAAAATATAGGTTCGGATAGGTAGCAAAATAAGTAGTGCGACAACGCTCATGGTCTCCCCAGGTCGTTCGGATAATTGATGGCCACGGGAATTTAATGCATAAATTGCCACTTACATTTCCGCCTAAAATTTCGTTGCCACTTTCGTCGACCAACATCATTTGTACACCCGGAAGTGGGAGAGAGGCCCAGGCTGGTTTCAGAGGGGTAATTCCGGCTAAAGCCGAAATTAATATACCCGCAGTCTCAGTCTGCCACCACGTATCAACTACCGGACAATTATCTTTACCGATATTTTTAGAATACCAATGCCATGCTTCTTCGTTAATCGGCTCACCGACAGAACCTAATATTTTCAATGAACTTAAATCTTTTCCTTCTACATATTCCGTTCCGAAGCCCATTAATGAACGGATGGCTGTTGGTGCTGTATAAAGAATATTCACGCGATGTTTCTCTACAATTTCCCAGAAACGTCCGGCATCAGGATAAGTAGGAATACCCTCAAACATTAAAGAAATAGCCCCACAAGCTAATGGCCCGTAAACAATATATGAATGCCCTGTTATCCATCCAATATCAGCCGTACAGAAATGTATCATACCCGGTTTATATTGAAATACATTCAGGAATGTATAAGCAGTATAGACCATATAACCTCCACAGGTATGCACTACGCCTTTTGGTTTTCCTGTTGAGCCAGAAGTATATAGAATAAACAACGGGTCTTCTGAATCCATTTCTTCAGCCGGACAGTCAGAGTTTACAAACTTTACTTCTTCTTCCCACCAAACATCACGGCCTTTAATCATACTCACAGGGGTGCGGGTACGAGTGGCTACAATTACTTTCTTTATCGATGGACAACCAATCAAAGCATCGTCCACAGTATCTTTCATCGGAATGGTTTTATTACCACGCACGGCGCCATCAGTTGTAATGACAGCCACACATTGAGAGTCATTGATACGGTCGGCAATAGAAGAGGCAGAAAAACCACCAAATACCACCGAGTGAATGGCACCAATACGCGCACAAGCCAGTGTTGCAATGGCTAATTCAGGTATCATGGGCATATAGATACATACTCTATCTCCTTTTTTGACACCATTGCGTTTCAATACGTTTGCAAAACTACATACACGGTCAAATAATTGACGGTAGGTCAGTGTAACACTATCTTCGTCCGGATCGTTAGGTTCCCAGATAATGGCAGGTTGCTGAGGTTTATCTCTTACGTGGCGGTCAAGGCAGTTTTCTGTAATATTGAGTTTACCACCTACAAACCAATGTATTTTTGGTTCCTTGAAATTCCAGTCTAAAACTTTTGTCCAGGGTTTTTTCCATTCAAAATTATTGGCAGCAATTTCAGCCCAAAAGCCTTCAGGGTCTTGCACACTCGCCTCATAGGCTTTTTGATATTCTTCGTAGTTTTGAATAAGCATGATTGAATAAGAGGGTAATTAGAATTATAATGGTTACTCCGTACTTTAAAATTATGCCCAAAGTCTAATGAAATTGGTCATAAACTCTCCTTAAGGGGCTAGGGGCGTTTTTCTTGCAAATATCGCAGATAATTATCCTACAATCCAACTACCAACTTTAGGAATTTTACTGATAATCTTTACTATCAGATAACTAATAGCAACAGTTAGCAAAAAATGACTAGTAATTCCGACCAATGGATGAATCCATGTATAGTTAATCTGATATCCTCGTGATAATATTCGCAAAATCAAGGCATGAACTAAATAAATTCCAAAGCTTGTTTTATCAAGTTCGGCCATGATTTTAGGTAGAAAATCTACATTGCAAGCTTTCTGAAATAAAAGAAACATGAATATAGACATCAGTATAACAGGTATACTCAAATAATCTGTATAATCAAATAGATATGATCCTTCTTGCCATGAGACTATATAACAAATATAGGCTGTAAGCGCCCAAGAAGCTAAAAATAAGAGAATAAGTATGCCTTTTGAGAGTTTTGTTCCTGTATTTCCTAGCCAATAACCTAATACGAAATAACCAATAAAACCCGTAAAATATCTGAGGTCAAACTTGATTTCGAAGCCAAACCACTTATTTACTAAAGTATAAACTACATTCCCTACAAACCACAAGGTTAAAAAATAGAAAATTTCATTCCTTCGGGTTTCCAGTGGAGGGCTATTTTCTCCTCCTTTTATCCATCGACTGATAATAGGTGTGAAAGCATAGATACTCAGAAGCATATACACAAACCACAAATGCGCCGCACCCCCTCCGGTACCTGTTAGAATTTTTTTAACAAATTCGCTAACTGTCCAGGATGTTCTTTCATCATCTAACCCCTTAAAATTTAACCAGATGTTCCAGGTAATAATGTAAATCAGGCCCCAGATAAGAAACGGAACAAAAACTTTTATGAAGCGTTTTTTTAGAAAACTACCTAGTTCGTCGTACTTACCAATGAGTAGATAGCCTGAAAGCATGACAAATACAGGGACAGCAAACCTGCCAAATATATTAATAATATGGCAAATCCACCAGTCTGTATAGGGTATTGTCTTCACGTTTAATGAACCAAAGGCTGCAACATGGAGCAAAATAACAGTAAGAGTCGCTAATACCCGCAAGTTAGTCACCCAGTATTTTTTCATAATTTTTTTCCACTCTTGGTGTTATAAACACCCTGCAAGGAATAATGACCGAATAATGACATGCCTAACGAAATGATAGATGCCAGAAAAAATGCGAAAATAATGCTAGTCACTAAACCACTGGTTTGACTAAACATGATTAAATAACAGGATAATTTGAAATATAATAATATTACTCCAAATAGGTATTCTAAACAATGTTAAGCTCAAATATCGCAGATAATTATCCTACAATCCAACTACCAACTTTAGGAATTTTGCTGATAATTTTTACAATCAGATAGCTGATAGCCAATGTTATTAAAAAATGAACGGTAATTCCTATTAATGGATGAATCCAGGTAAAATTAATCTGGTATTCTCTGGATAATATTCGTAAAATCAAAGCATGTACCAGATAAATGCCATAGCTGGTAATATCCAACTCATTCATGAGTTTAGGTATAAATTCTATATTACAAGCTTTCTGAAATAATAGAAATATGGTTATTGACATAGCCATTACAGGTAAACTCAGATAATCAGTATAATCATATACATACTTACCTGCCTGCCACGAAACAACATAACAAATATAGGCTGTCAAAGCCAATGAGGTCAGGAATAAAAGAATAAGTATGCTTTTTGAGAGTCTTGTACCTATGTTGCCAAGCCAATAACCCAGCACAAAATAACCCGCAAAACCCGTAAAATATCGGATATCAAACTTAATCTCAAAACCAAACCACTTGTTTACTAAAGTATAAACTACATTACCAACAACCCATAGAGATATGAAATAGATAATTTCGTTGCGCTTGGCATCAGGGAGAGAACTGTTCTCTGTTCCTTTAATCCATCGGCTGATAACAGGTGTAAAGGCATAAATACCCAGAAGCATATACACAAACCATAAATGTCCGGCGCCACCTCCACCCCCTGTTAATATTTTCCTGATAAAATCACCAATCGTCCAGGGAGTTCGTTCATTAGCAAATCCTTTAAAATTAGACCATATGATATAGATTAAGCTCCAGATGAGAAACGGAACAAAAATGCGACTGAAACGTTTTTTTAGAAAACTACTTAATTCTTCATACTTTCCAATGAGTAAATAACCTGAAAGCATCACAAATACCGGAACGGCAAATCGGCCAAATACATTAATTATATGGCAAATCCACCAATCTGAATACGCTATTTTCTTGACGTGCAATGAGCCAAAGCCCGCTGCATGCAGCAAAATAACTGTAAGCGTTGCAAATACCCGCAGGTTAGTTACCCAGTATTTTTTCATAGTTTTTCACCATTCCTGGTGCTGTATTCACCCTGCATGGCATAATAGCCAAATATCGACATACCTAAAGAAATAATTGGCGCTAATATGAATGTATAAATAATAGCAGGTACAAGGTCATTGCCGCCGCTTTTCCAAAGTGGTAGTGCCTGGAAGTAAATAAGATATATTCCGGCACTCACACCGATCAGTATCCACAAAACACCTAATGCTTTTCTGATTGCGTTCATAGTTGTAAGGTTAAAGGATTAGTCGTGAATATTTCTGTCTTTGCCATTAATATAAATCAGCCCGATTACAAAGCAGATACTTGCTATAATAATTGGATAATACAAACCTTGTAAATAAGGTTTATCGAAAACAACGGCCTGTCCGGCAACTTTAGCCTTTGTATTTATATCATTTGCCTGCGTAGCCAAAAAAGTAGCAATGGCAGGCATTAAACCTCCAAAAACGCCGTTTCCAATATGGTAAGGCAAAGACATGGAAGAATACCTGATTTTAGTCGGAAACATTTCAACCAAGAATGCGGCAATTGGGCCATAGGCCATTGTTACGAATATGATCAGACAGAAAACCAACCATACCAAAGTCCATTTATCTGTAGTATTAATTGTAATAGTCTTTTTTACCTCCGGTTTAGGGACAGTTAGCGATTTATCTGCCAGATTGGTCGTTTTTACTACCTCTTTCATAATTGTGCCATCTTCATAATCGTGCATAGTAGTGGTAGTAACCACTGAGTCAGCAATGGTTTTTGCAATTAATTCTACCTGTACGATGGTTTTATCTGTAGTATTAATTTCTATCTTATTAGCAAGATTTACGGTTTGATAAATTTTATCGAAGATTGGTCTATAAAGTAATACCGCCAGTAACATCCCTGCCAACATAATTCCTTTCCGGCCTATTTTATCAGATAATGCCCCAAAAACAATAAAGAATGGTGTACCCATTATTAATGCCCACATCATGATGCTATTGGCTTGTACATCGTCAATATTACAGGTTTTTAACAAGAAACTCTGGGCATAAAACTGACCTGTGTACCATACAACCCCTTGCCCCATTGTAGCACCAAAGAGCGCCAGTAATACAAATTTGAAGTTAAGACGATTACCAAAAGATTCTTTCAAAGGATTAGTCGAAATTTTCCCTTCTTTTTTTGCTTTTTCGAATAGGGGAGACTCCGACATGTTTCTTCTGATCAGAAACGAAACAAAGACCATTATAATAGAAACCAGAAACGGTAAGCGCCAACCCCAGTCATCAAATGATTCTTTCGACATTGATGTACGGGTAATCATAATTACCCCTAATGAAACAAATAACCCCACAGTGGCAGTAGTTTGTATCCACGATGTCCAATAGCCTCTTTTATGTACTGGAGAGTGTTCAGCTACATAAGTGGCTGCACCGCCATATTCGCCTCCTAAGGCCAAGCCTTGTAATAATCTCAATATAAGCACCAGAATAGGAGCGAAGGCACCTATCGTTTGATAACTTGGTACCAGGCCTATAGCAAATGTAGCGCCGCCCATTAACATGAGCGTCACCATGAAAGTATATTTCCGCCCGATTAAATCTCCTAAACGGCCAAAAACTAATGCACCGAATGGCCTGACTACAAAACCTGCGGCAAATGTGGCGAGGGTATTTAAAAAGCCTGCAGTAGGATTATCGGTCGGGAAAAATTTAGAAGCTAAAACGGTGGCGAGACTGCCGAAGATATAAAAATCGTACCACTCAATAAGCGTACCCACCGACGAAGCGCCAATGATGTAGCCTAAACTTTGTTTTTTTTCAGACATTTACTAATAGTTTTTAGGGAATAGATAGATATTTTTAATGGTTGGTTAATTACTTTTCATTTCTTGTTGCGTTCCCATTTGATGAGCATAAACTTATCATCTACTTCGGTAACCGTTACGCCTATACCACGGAGATTTTCTCTGTTGGCATAAAACTCAATTAGTTCAGCATAGGTCAGAATCAAAGTGGTGGGCCTATAATTATTTTTTCGGCCTGGTATAATAATATGATACTTTTTTACCCAATTCATTACTGAAACATGGCTGATACCCAAAAGACGCTCAATTTCTCTAAAACTAAGCCCCTCCAGATATAACTGTAGTGCTTTCGTTACAAAGAAGCTTTCGATACTCTTACCCAGTTTATCAACGGTAAAATTATACCCACAATCTTTGCATTTATAACGCTGTTTTTCCTTGACTATCCCGTTCCGGGAAATATTACCAGAATCACATTGAGGGCAGTGAGGGAGTTCCATTGTGTTCTATGGTTTTTTAGCAAATATAGATTTTTTTGGCAGGATACAACAATTTCAAACTAAGATTATATTTTATTGAAATTGCTAATGCCGTAGATTATTTTAAAGATTAAAGAGTATCCCGTATAAATTACTGACAATATAAGATGGACTGCAAACCAGGATAGGTTTCCTATTGCTAAAATATAGAAAGTACTGAATTTTATAAAGACCAATTTTTATATTCAGCATTAGAAGGAAGTTTTTGATATAAAAATTATTCAAGTAGGGTGTATGGGTTAATAAATTGATAATTAAGTAGTTGTGAAATATTTTGAGATTTTTTAGAAAAAAAAAGATATTTTTTTAAAATCTTTCAATCCAAACTTTTAAAAGCTCCGTATGTATGCTTGATTAGGTAATCAACTTTATAGATAGAAACTCAATAGCCATTAAAACTAACGCCCAGATTAAGTCTTCAATAGTAAATACTTACTATTGAAGACAATTTGAGCATAACGCCATTATAATCAATTTGCTATGATACAAGCTCTTGTTCACTTTTCGAATGGTACGAAATAGTTTGTAAGATTAAAGTAGCATAATCGGAAGTGACTGAGCAAAAGAAGTGAGTAACAACTTTTGCTAGTTATCCCAAAGCTGCCGAAGTATTAACCTGTTATGATTGATGAGATAAAATAAATACTTTCAAAGTGCAGTATACCACTTACGTAATCCGCAAAGTAAAAAAAGCCCCGTAGAGTTTTTCTCGGGGCTTGTTTCTTTTAATGGCGAATTAGTGAATGGTTAATTAAAAAACACCTGATATTGAATAATGGCTGAACCTTTTCTGTTGCTAAACTCTCCTTTACTATTGGCATCAGTTAAAAAGATCGGTCTATCCTGATAAGCGAGTGTGAGCTTTGAATTATGTCCGTTTAATAGCCAGACTAAACCTAAATCCCAGAAATTCATTCCCTGATTCAATCGGTCATAATCGGCGTGTTGTAAGGATACATAAGGCATCAATGTAGTTTTTCCAATCAGATTATCCTTGAATTTGTAGCCAACCTGTGTATATACCACATTGCCCGTTCCAAAAGCCGGAAAGCCGTTGCCAGAACCATTGAGTATATTACTTCTGGTGCTTCCATTAGCAGGATTCATTACAGCCAGATTGCGAAGGTAATTTTTACCAAAATTGAAATATCCTACTGATGCATAGGCACTAATCGCTTGTCCATCATTACCTACTGGTGCATCATAATAAGTATCTAATGCTAACTGCACCATATTGGTTTCAACTGTATCAACCTTATTGGCAGCCAGATTCCACATAGCTTTTGGTTGGTAAACAAATCCGGCTCCTATATTAAAAACTTTTTTCTTGCCTAAATAAGTACCTGTCATATACGGAGTCAGATTGCTTTCTTGGTCAAGAAATTGCCATTGAAAATAACCATTCCATTGGAATTTAGGTGGCTTTGAAGAAAAATTGGCAAAATCGGCATTCAAAACGCTATTATAAGATGCAGCCTTTTGAAATGCCATAGGGTCTGAAAGTACAAGACGGTAATCAAACTTGCCTAATTTACCTTTGGCATAAACTGATAGTTTTCTTAAAAACTGGTCGGTCACATCATTGGTAGATTGCTGATACAATGGTGCATCAACTCCCATAATACTTCCTACTGATGGAGAAGCAAAGCGAGCCAGCCCACTCCAAGCTGCCAACCCTCCACCAAGTGATAGCTTATTTTTCACAACGGCATATTCTCCTAAAGCATCATGGATAAAGAATCCCAGTTTACGGTCTGAAATACCATTGAAATTATTAGCACCAATCTGGGTATAAATAAATACTCTGTCCGTCAACTGTCCATAAAACTGTATTCTGAAACGTCGTATACCTATATCCCAAGTGTTTTTCTTAGCATAGCCAAAAATGGTGGAACCCTCATTCAAAGTTGTATTTCGTAACCATACCTGATTTACCATTGTAAACTTTACGTAATGCGACCCGTCTTCATTCAATGTAAGTTTTCCGTCTTTTAAGACTTGTGCCTTTGCCATAAAGGATATTATACATATAAATAACCCTGACAAAGCCATTTTACATATTTTCATAAAAGTATATTTTGTGAGATTCATAAATAGGCCAAAAGCAAAAATAAAGACGCCTATTCGACAAGCGTATGAGAACCTATCGATAAGCGCCCTATTCTAACAAACGCAAACTGTAAGAGCTTGTTTAAGAAGTATTTGTCTGACTTCAAAAAAGTTATCAGGTCAAATATTATATCTAAACATGCTCTTATGTTAATGCTCGGTTTCTTCTAATTTCTTTGCTTTTTTCTTATTGAAATTGAAGTTATAAACGTCTTCTAAGGCATCATTATCTTTTGACTCAATCTCGATGATTGGCTTGATATGGCCTGTATGTAAATCCAATACCCATCCATGGAGCATAGGATATTCTCCACTGGCCCAGGCACTTTGTACAATTGTAGTTTTGGCTAAGTTTTTAACCTGCTCTATCACGTTTACCTCTACTAATCGGTCAAAACGATCTTTATCATCTTCTATACCTTGGAGTTCGTCCTGATACTTAGCATATACATCTTTGATATTTCGCAACCAGTTATTAATCAGGCCGTAGTCATTATTAGTCATTGAGGCTTTTACACCACCGCACTGATAATGCCCTACAACCAGAATATGTTTCACTTTTAGTACCTCAACTGCATATTGCAATACGCTCAACATGCTCATATCAGTATGAATGACCAGATTGGCAACGTTGCGGTGCACAAAGATTTCACCCGGTTGAGTACCAGTTACCTGGTCTGATGGTACGCGACTATCAGAGCAGCCAATCCAGAGAAATTCTGGCTTCTGATCTGCCGCCAGGTTAGTGAAATATGAAGGGTCGAGCTGAAGTTTATCTGCAGCCCATGCTTTATTCGCTAATAAGAGTTTTTGATACGATTCCATCGCTTTTTCTGTAGTTTAATTTTCTTCTTTTGATATTTTTGAATTCAATATTGATATGTCGGGCTTTAGCCTCTGCCTGAAACTCTTCTAAAGTCAGGAATATGTCATGGTCGATAAAAGTTGTTTTAGAACCATCTATTACTACCTGATCACCCGATCTCAAAGAGGCCAGATTCTGCATCAATTCAGATTTATTAAAGTAAAAAATATCCTTGTTAAACTGAATCAATACGTTTTTATCTTCTCTTATTACCGACATTGAGCCTTTGTAGTTGGTATAAAGAATATATACCATAGCTACACCTACACCAATACCTATACCCGTAAGTAAATCGGTAAATACCACCGCCAGTACAGTTATAATAAAAGGCACAAACTGATCTGGACCCTCTTTAAACATGGATTTGAACATACTTGGCTTTGCCAGCTTATAACCTACCATAATCAGAACCGCCGCCAACGACGCCAATGGGATAAGGTTAAGCAAAGAAGGGATGCTTAACGTACAAACCATTAAAATAATACCATGAATGATAGCGGATAATTTTGATTTACTACCCGACTGAATATTGGCCGAGCTACGTACAATTACCTGAGTAATTGGCAGACCTCCAACTAAGCCGGAAACAATATTACCTGAACCTTGAGCAATTAATTCACGATTGGTTGGTGTGATTCTACTCTGTGGGTCTAATTTGTCAGTAGCCTCAACCGAAAGAAGGGTCTCAAGGCTGGCAACAACAGCAATTACAAAAGCAGTTTTCCATATGAGCGGATTTGTAATAGCTGAGAAATTGGGAAAGGCTAAGAAACTCGTAAACTCTGAGAATGACTTGGCAATCGGTAAGTTTACCAGATGATTGTTTTCTAAATGAAAATTAGAGGGCAAAACGCTTAAACCACTATTTAAAAATACTCCTACGAATACGGCAAGTAAAGGGCCAGGAATAATGCTAAGAACTTTATTTCTTTTTATAAAGTCCATATCCCAGATTATCAATACAAGTAAAGAGACTACACCAATAATTAATGCACCTTCATTAAAAAGATGAGTAATATTTAATAACTCTGAAAAGGTGTTCTCTCCATCTTTCTGAACAAAGTTTTCATCTCCTTCATAATCCTGGTCAATGCCAAATACATGAGGTATTTGTTTCAGAATAATGATTATACCAATGGCTGTCAGCATTCCCTTAATGACAGAAGAGGGAAAGTAATAGCCAATCACCCCTGCCTTAACGGCGCCTAAAATAATTTGAATAAATCCGGCTAAAACAACAGCCAGAGTGAAAGACTCAAAAGCCCCTAATTCTGTAATGGAATTAAGAACAATAACGGTAAGACCAGCTGCCGGCCCGGCAACACCTACTTGTGATCCACTAATTGCCCCAACTACAATACCTCCTATAATGCCGGCAATAACGCCTGACAGAAGCGGTGCTCCTGAAGCTAAAGCGATACCTAAGCAAAGAGGTAATGCAACCAGAAAGACTACAACTCCAGCGGGAAAATCATGTTTCAGATTTGAAAAATTTAATGATGATTTCATTGATATATATGATAAATAGGTCAGAAATTCCACAATTTATTTAGCTTGGTATTTTAAAGCCTTAAAATACAAGTTACAATAGCATACAGAACTGCCGATAAGTACATGAAGAATAGCAAAGACTATTCTCGAAACAAGTGTTTTATTAAGATGATAATTCTATTGGGTACGCCAATAGCAGGCAATAATTATGCCTTGGGAGGGGGCGATTGTATCAAGCGTATCGGAAATCGCGCTGAAGATTGTGTAAAGAAGTAAATACTTTTCTTAGGAGAGAAGTAGTTAAATGAAAAATTAAGCCCCAGAAAAGACATTAAGTACTTATTCGGTTCGCTTTTTTTATCCTGATTTTCGTTTTCGCACTCGCTTTCATCAGTTCCGCAGGCATCTAAACTGCATGAGACTACCTCGCCAAAAAAATCTTTGACGTATTCGCTGAAAGTCGAACATTCGATAATCAGAAACAGAAATAAGACTGCGATTCTTTTAATCATATAATAGCAATACGAGACTTCTCATTTAGGTGCGTAACGCAAAATCCCAAACTTTTGTTCAAAGATACAAAGGAATACTTTTAAAAAATGATACAAGTGTAGAATTTATTAGAATTTAATTTTGAGGAGGGGTTTAATACTAGAATTAAAATACATGCTGATTGAATACCCAGTAATTGTAAAAAGAATTAAAATCAAAACGAATCTACATATTGTCTCAATACTTTTATTAACCCTGTCTTTAAATTGTCTCCATCAAATCTAAACATTTTATAAGATTCACTAATAGTAATAAAGATAGTTAAACGATTTTCATTTCTCGGACCATCAAATTTTATGATTCCAACATCCCCATTTTCTTTGACCTAATTAAAACAAACTACCAATTCGTCAATAGTGGGGTCTTGCTTCTCTATTATTTCTTCAATTCGACCTAAATATCTCATTTTTAACTCTATTATATGATTAATACCCCAACCTCTCCAAAAACTTTATTCTGGCCTTTGCCATCTTATCAGCTTGTCTTTCGTCAAACCAGATAAAATGCCCGGCACCCGATAGAGGTAAAAAGGTAAGATTTGTATTACCGATAGTTACCATATCTTCCCCAAATTTTCGGGCAGTCAGGTAAGGAACATTTTTATCCAGATTACCATGGAAAATAAGCGCAGGAGGAAAATCTTTTCTGATGAGGTAATTGGGCGAAATTTCTTTTGCCAGATTTTTATCTTTTAAATCTTTTCGTATCCAGGCGGTAATGTCGTCAGTCAAATCATAAACACCTGCATTAATTATTAAAGCATTGGGTTTTGCATTGAATTTTAAATTATCTGACTTTTCATTCCAGTTATCTACCAAGGCAGTTGTTAGAGCCAGATGTCCCCCGGCAGAATTACCTGTTGCCACAATTTTGATAGTATCTATGCCATAAGCATCAGCATTTTGTCTCAACCATCGTATGGCCGATTTAGCATCCATTACCGCTTCGAAAGGTAATGTGCCATGCCTGCCAAAAGTCCTGTACTCAACTGCACAAGCAACCCAACCCTTTTGAGCATAGTCCCGACAGGTAGAGAAAAACCAATCAGGTTTTCCCTCTGACCAACTTCCGCCATGAAAAAATACAATGGCTGGTCTTTTATTTGTTTTGATTTTAGGTACAAACAAGTGCATGTCTAATTGAAAAGCACCAACAGTTTTGTAAGTCTTAATAAGATGTCCTTGCTTACCAGCTACGTCTTCTGAATAAATTTTATTTACTTTATTCAAGAAAGCAGTGTCTTTGCAAGTGGTGGTAAAATTTTTATAGATATTATCAATATACTTTATGCCGTTGTTATCAATATGATTAAATAGATACTCATATTGCCAATATTGTCGGCATTTGGGATTAAAGACATATTTAGGAATCAGCTTCCATTGAGCCTGAAGATGTTGATTATCCTGATTTTTATAAGTTCCTTTTTTGAGCTCGAGATAAGTTTGTAAAGACAAAAAAGCTTTGACATAGTTAACAAAATCAGAATTACTTAATAACTCAGGCCTATTAAAATCTTTCAGATTCCCTTTCAGTCTTTCAGGGATTTTTGAAGCTATCGCCATTGATTTACCTCCATAAATCTCATTAGTCAATGGATAATCAATCAATAGTTTATCGAAGTAGTACTTAATTTCTAACTTTTGGCCATCAACATAAGTGGGGTCAAGGGTGCTTTGATATTTGAGAAGTGTAGCATCAAAATCTGTTCTGGCTGAATCAATTTTGGAGATAAAAGCTCTTTCTGGCAAAGCATAGATGCGACTATAGTTAGGATAAAAACTGTCAGAGAATTTCTTGCCCAAAGCCTTTAATTCTGCCTCATAATTTTCCTGATTAGAATTTACAGGCTTTTGCGATTCTTGTGCTTTAAGTTGGTATATAAATAAAAAGACAATAAAAGCTAACTGTTTAGTCATAATTTTGGTTAGATGACAGGTAGTGAAGTTCAATGTAGCAATTTAATTTTTTATTTTGATTCTTCGGTGGAAAACGAGCATTATATATTCGCTGTTTAAAAGTATAATTGAAATATAGGGTGAATTTGTGTAAAGGTTTAATTCTCGTATTTTTGCCCGGGTTTGAGACGATTGACTATAATACCGGGATTTATGGATTTAGAAATACTAAAAAAAGCCAGAGATACGGCACATCAGATTCAAGAATCTGATATTCAGACATATATTCTGAAAAATCAGAAAAAGATGGATGCTCAATTCCTGCGATTAATAGCCGATCAGTGGATAGCCCGACAAAAAGCCAGATATAAGTTGCCAAGTTGGTACGCCAATCCCGACATTATTTATCCTGCCCCATTATCCGTAGAACAATCATCATCAGAAATAACTTCTCGGTATAAGGCAAGACTTTTTTCTGATTCAATTCATAATAAGTTGATCGACCTGACAGGAGGAATGGGAGTTGATACAAGTGCCTTTGCAGAATCTCATAAACAAGTCATTTATATAGAAAGAAACGAAACTTTAACACCTGTTACTGAATATAATTTAAAGGTATTAGGCTACCATTCTATTGAAGTAAAAAACGAAGATGCCATTAGTTTTTTACGGAACAACCCTATCGGTTCTGATATTCATTGCTATGTGGACCCCGCTCGACGGGACTCAGCTAAAAATAAGGTCTTCAGAATAGAAGATTGTGAGCCGGATATTTTGAATATTAAACATTTAATGGGTGATTTTTTAATAAAATATTCACCTATACTAGATATAAAATTAGCTCTGGAACAATTACAATCTATTACAGAAGTACATGTAGTAGCGGTTGAAAATGAGGTAAAAGAGTTGCTTTTTCTTAAACAAGGTACAAGTTATGAGCCTAAAATCGTTTGTGTAAATTTCTTGCCAGATGAATCTCAACAAACTTTTGCGTTTAATTATCAGCAGGAACAAGCTCTATCAGTGCATTATGCTTTACCTAAAAAATACATCTATGAGCCCAATGCTGCCATTCTGAAAGCGGGGGCTTTTAAAAGCGTAGCGCAAGCAAATAGTTTAGAAAAGCTTGCACCTAGCAGCCATTTATATACATCTGATACATTATCAACGAATTTCCCTGGACGGAGTTTTATTTGCGAAGCCGTATGTAAATTTGATAAGAAAGAAATTTTATCAAATCTCGATGGCAATCAGGCAAACATATCAACACGTAATTTCCCGATGAAACCGGATGAAATCAAAAAGAAATTGGGTTTAAAAGATGGGGGAGATGTATATCTTTTTGCCACAGAAAACTATCATCAACATAAAATGGTTTTAATTTGCAGAAAGGCGGTTGTATAATATACTTAATGAATATTTTGTTCTTTACTAAGTTACCAGAGCCCTATTTCTAAGTCAAAAATAAAAATAGTATTTATGAAAAAACTCACTATTCTGATCATAGCCTTACTTACCACCCAAACGCTTTGGGCGCAAACCATCCTAAGTGGTTCTGAACTCTTTGGTAAAGACCGTAAAGATGGTTTTTACATGACATTGAGCACCGAAAAGAAGTTTATAGAAAAAGACTGGCCGTTGTTCCTGGCTAAATATGGCAGTGTATCACAAAACAGAGACATTTACAATATTGCTTCTGCCAGCATTCCCGATTTAACTTCTGAGCCTGTCAATCTGATGACCAAAATCATTTCAGACCAGAAAACCAAAACCAAAGTGTTTGCTTCCTTTGATATTGCCGGAACTCCTGTTTCCAGTGGTTCGAGCAATTATTATGAGGTTGAAAAGTTTATGAAAGAGTTTTATGCCTATGCCATGCAGAATGAAGATGTGCGGTTGGCAGAAAGAGATGCAGACGAATCGCAGAAAAATTTTGAAAGAGTAGAGAAAACGGGAAAGCGTATTCTACGCGATATTGAAAGAAATAAGCGAGAGAAAGAGACTTTATTGCGTAAAATAGAAGAAAATAAGCAGGAGTTAGAAAAGTTGTTACAGGATGAAATTGCCAACAAGCAGGATATGGAAAATGCTAAAATTGCATTGGAAGAAAAACAGAAATCTTTAAGTACTGTAAAAACCCGAAAGCCATAACTGATGCAATCGCTTACGACTCTTGGGCTTAAGTTGCCGAGTGATCCACGATGGGTGAATATAGCCGAAATGAATCTGGCAGATATTTTAATTGATCATGCTTTTTGTGAGCAGAAAGCAGCTTCTTCGTGCATTTCCCTGATTGTGCGTTACCCTGATAAAGAAAAACTAGTAGAAACGCTAACCCCAGTAGTAGCCGAAGAGTGGGGGCATTTTCAGAGAGTGTTAAAAGAGATGCGGAAGAGGGGGATTAAACTAACCCATAAACGCAAAGATGAATATGTAGAAAAGTTACAGAATTGTTTACAAAAGACCGGGGATTATAAGGTCCGTCTGATGGAGCAATTGCTTTTATGTGCCCTGATTGAAGCACGTAGTGCTGAAAGGTTTAAGCTCCTCTCAGAAAATATTGCTGATGAAAGCCTTAAGAAATTTTACCACGAACTCATGATTTCAGAGGCTGGACATTATCGGAATTTTATTGAATTAGCGGAAGAATATACGCCTAAAGAAATGGTAAGAAAGCGATGGTTGGAGTTTTTAGAGCAGGAGGCCGAAATCATGAAAAACTTGGAAGTACGCAAAGACAGATTTCATTGAATCTGTCTTTTTTTTAGAAGCTATTTCTTTATAGGTATAATTTTTGCCTTTTTAATTGGCTATAAATCAACTAAATAAGTATTGTATTATAACAACAAGTTGTTTAATTTTTACAATTGATTAAACGCTTAATATTTCATCCTATCCATTTTTTTCTATTTTTGCGAAGACCACCTAAATGAAACTACGATGACAGAATTGGCGGAGAAAATACGACTTAACCTAAGAAATGATAATAAAGGCTGGAAAAGATGGGGACCTTACCTGTCTGAAAGGCAGTGGGGAACAGTGCGCGAGGATTATAGTGTCTATGGAAGTACATGGGATTATGTATCTCACGATATGTCTCGTTCATGGGCTTATCGTTGGGGTGAAGATGGTATCGGTGGTATTTCAGATAACAAACAGTTTTTGTGTTTATCTTTCTCGTTCTGGAATCATCAGGACAAAATTGTTAAAGAGCGCCTTTACGGAATGGCGGGTTCAGAAGGGAACCATGGAGAAGATGTAAAAGAGTTGTATTACTATTTAGACAGTACACCTACGCATTCGTATATGAAAATGTTGTATAAATATCCTCATAACGAATTTCCGTATAAAAAAATCATCGAAGAAAACTCAAAACGCTCACGCAAAGACCCTGAATTTGAGATTCTTCAAACAGGTATTTTTGATAATAACGAGTATTTCGATATTTATATAGAGTATGCCAAAGCCGATGAAACCGATATGCTCATAAAGGTGACGGCTTATAATCGCGGTAAAAAGGAGGCTCCACTTACTATCTTACCTACCATCTGGTTCAGAAATACATGGTCTTGGGGGTATGAGAATTTTAAGCAGAAACCCATGCTCACCGGAATTGCCAATTCGCAGATTGTGGCGAATCATCATCTGGTTGGTAGCTATAAATTATATATTGAAGACGCAGACGAACTCTTATTCTGTGAGAATGAAACCAACATGGAGCGCGTTTTTGGGAAACCCAACAGTACCATGCATGTAAAAGATGGCATAAGTAATTATGTCATTACAGGTAAAGATAAATATGTAAATCCTAACAAGATTGGAACAAAGGCGGCAGCTAAATTCTCAAAGAAAGTGCCTGCCGGGGGTTCTGTTAGCGTTCGCCTAAGATTCAGTCAGAATAAACACAATAAGCCATTTGATGATTTTGATGAAGTTTTTACTGCCCGATTACAGGATGCTGAAGACTTCTATGCAGAAGTTCAAAAAAGTGTTAAGGATGAAGAATTAAAAAAAATCCAACGGCAGGCATTCGCAGGTATGATGTGGAACAAGCAATTCTACTATTATAATGTGAATGAATGGACAAACGGTGATCCTAAAATGCCATTTGAGTTCAAAGGTCGTGCCTATCAACGCAATCATACCTGGAAACATGCCTATATGGCTAATATCCTTTCCATGCCTGATAAGTGGGAATACCCGTGGTTTGCTGCCTGGGACTTAGCGTTTCATACACTCACATTGGCACGCATCGACCCAGATTTTGCTAAAAGACAATTAGCCGTTATTCTTCGTGAGTACTATATGCACCCTAACGGGCAGCTACCTGCTTATGAATGGAATTTCTCTGACGTAAATCCACCTGTGCATGCCTGGGCAACCTGGAAAGTGTATGAAATAGACAAAAAGAATAATGGTAAGGGTGACATTTTATTCCTGGAGAAAGTTTTTCATAAACTCTTGATGAACTTTACCTGGTGGGTCAATCAGAAAGATGAAGAGGGGAATAATATCTTTGGTGGTGGCTTCCTGGGGCTAGATAATATTGGTGTATTCGATCGTAATAGCCAGATTCCGGGTGTGAAACTCGAACAGGCTGATGCCACCGGATGGATGGCGATGTATACATTGAATATGCTTCGCATTGCCTGCGAGATTTCATTGGAAAAACCTGTTTATCAGGATATGGCCTCTAAGTTTTTTGAGCACTTTCTGCATATTGCAGGAGCTATTAACAAACCAATCAAGGGAAATGATTTAGGTTTATGGGACGAGGGCGACCAGTTCTATTACGATAAATTGCATGCACCGAATGGCGAGACTATCTTCATGAAAATCCGCTCGTATGTGGGGCTTATTCCTTTATGTGCTGTAGAGGTACTAAATGAAGAAACCTTAGCCAAACTGCCGGATTTTAAAAGACGATTAGAATGGGTATTGAATAACCGCCCCGATTTAGCTTCATTAATCTCTCGCTGGCATGAACCGGGTAAAGGTGAAACGCATTTGCTTTCTCTACTGAGGGGGCATCGTATGAAAATGGTAGTAAAACGTATGTTTGACGAAGCAGAGTTTTTATCTGACTTCGGATTACGTTCACTATCTAAATGTCATGATGAAAACCCTTATAAATTTAATATGCAGGGGGAAATTCTGAGTGTAAAGTATACTCCTGCGGAATCTGATTTGAGTATTATGGGAGGAAATTCCAATTGGCGTGGCCCGATCTGGTTTCCAATTAATTATTTAATTTTTGATGCGATGCTCAAATTTTATGAATATTATGGCGATGATTTTGAAATAGAGTATCCTACCAATTCGGGCAATATTATGTCAATCAAGGAAGCTACTATGAAAGTGGCGCAACGATTGATAAACATCTTTGTCATGAATAAAGATAAAGTGCGCCCGGCAATGACAGGCATTGAAAAGTTTGATAAAGATCCTCATTTTAAAGACTTATACCTATTCTATGAATATTTCAACGGCGACAATGGCGCAGGCTTAGGTGCCGCCCACCAATGTGGTTGGACAGGCCTGGTAGCCGATTTAATAGAGGCGGTGAGTGAGCATAGTCTTGTCAATGCTGAATCAAATAAGAATCTGGTTTAATTGTCTAGTTTCCAAATATTATTTGGTAATACCTGATCTTAATTCTCTAACCTCTCTTTCTATAGCTCGGAAGAGAGGTTTTTTATTCCATCCCCACTGTTAGACAGAGTTAGGGTATGGTAAAATCCAAATAATATTTCGCTCATTCTTCTTTTAAACTTGTCACTTTTGTATCTTTGTCTTATTAATTCAACAAACAAAACCATCCATGAAAGAAGTTTTAGAAGCATTACATATACAGGCAATTAATAACGGGGTGAGCACTGGCATAAAAAGCTGGGCTGGCGGTGGAGATTTATTAAGTTCTTATTCTCCTGTTGATGGTGAACTTATTGGCAAAGTCAATCAAGCTACGCAGGAGGATTACGAAAAGGTAATCAACAAAGCAGAAGAAGCTTATAAAATATGGCGTGAAGTACCTGCTCCTAAGCGTGGCGAAATTGTTCGCCAGATGGGTGAAGCGCTACGCAGCAATAAAGATAATTTAGGTAGGCTAGTGAGCTACGAGATGGGCAAGAGCCTGCAAGAGGGATGGGGAGAAGTACAGGAAATGATAGATATTTGTGATTTTGCCGTAGGTTTATCTCGCCAGTTATATGGTTTAAGCATGCATTCAGAGCGCTTACAACACCGTATGTATGAACAATGGCATCCATTAGGTATTGTGGGTATTATCTCTGCTTTCAATTTTCCGGTAGCCGTTTGGTCATGGAACTCCATGTTGGCCTGGGTGTGTGGTGATGTCTGTGTTTGGAAACCCTCTGAAAAGACACCACTTTCAGCCATTGCCTGTCAGAACATCATTCAGGAAGTATTACGTAACAATGATGTACCAGAGGGCATCTCAGGGTTAATTATAGGCGACAGAAAAGTAGGAGAGTGGTTATCTAATGATACTCGGGTGCCTCTAGTTTCTGCTACAGGTTCTACCCGGATGGGTAAAGCAGTTGGTCAGGCAGTAGCCAGTCGTTTAGGAAGAATTCTTTTAGAACTCGGAGGGAATAATGGTATCATTGTAACTGAAAACGCCGATTTGCAAATCGTTATTCCTGCGGTAGTTTTTGGGGCCGTTGGTACTGCAGGCCAAAGATGTACTACTACCCGCCGACTTATACTACATGAAAACATCTACGAAGATGTAAAAAATCGTCTGGTGAAAATTTACTCACAATTACGAATAGGTAACCCTTTAGACACCAACAACCACGTTGGACCACTAATTGATACAGATGCGGTAGCTGGTTACCAATCAGCCATTGAAAGAGTAAAAGGTGAGGGTGGAAATATACTTTTTGGTAATGAGGTATTAACCGGTAGCGAATATGCATCAGGCTGTTATGTAAAACCAACCATTGTAGAAGTAAACCATCAGACACCAATGGTTTGTCATGAAACATTTGCCCCGATTCTCTATCTTCTCAAATATAAAACGCTTGAGGAAGCCATTGCTTTACAAAATGGTGTACCTCAAGGTTTATCATCAGCTATTTTTACACTTAATATCAGAGAAGCAGAGCAGTTCTTATCAGCAAATGGTTCTGATTGTGGTATTGCCAATGTGAATATTGGTACTTCCGGTGCAGAAATTGGCGGTGCATTCGGTGGTGAAAAAGAAACAGGGGGTGGCCGCGAGAGCGGTTCTGATGCCTGGAAAAACTACATGCGTCGCCAGACTAATACAATCAACTATAGCACCCATTTGCCACTGGCGCAGGGGATTAAGTTTGATATATAACAATTGAGTGATTTAGTGAATGATTGATTATCTGATTATGACATTGTTAGTAAACTAGATAGATAATTTTTAGTTAATCACTTTATAGCCAAAAAGAGCCGATGTTAACATAGTATCGGCTCTTTTTGGCTATATTATATGTATATGGTTATACTTCTATAAATTTTATGCCAAAATTTCTAATGCTACCTCTTAATAATTTTAAAAAAATCGTTGAAAATACCTTATTTTTTGGCTTAACCTAAAAATCCTACCAAATAGCCCCCTTTTTCTTCTGAATATCGAAAACTACTGTTTTTCAGCGACGATTGAAGCAACTTTGTACTACAAAATGGCTCGAAAATTGCTCTTAATTCAGAATATTTATAACTTTTATACAAAAATGAAAACAAGATTTTATCAATTATTAACTGTAACTTTTGCTCTCTTACTGAATGCCTGTGCCCCGGATATCGTAGACTTAGTGCCAACACCTGGTGGCAACAATACCGGAAATGCCAAAATGGATAAGTTGAATATCCCTGCGAATTTTAACTTTAATACCAGTGGTGAAGTTAAATTTGACATTGGAGCGTTTGATAATACAGATAAACCAATAAAAGGAGTGGTAATGTCCGTTTACAGTTATCCGGATGAAAAATTATTATTTAAGGGAATTACTTCATCAACCGGTTTACTAAGCATTAGTCAGAAAATACCCACGCATGTAACTCAAGTTTCAATTAAACCTAATTATATTGGTTTGCCTGCCCAAATGATTGTTAAAATTGCTAATAATCAGGTGAAATTAACTTTAGGCGGTAAAAATCCAGTTACCTCGGGTTACGTTGTTGAGCGTCAGGTTCCTGCTATTTCAGCGGGAGCAAGAACTACAGCTCAAGACTATCCTCCAATTTCGTATATGGGTACCTGGAATTCATTAGGTGTTCCTAATTATCTGGAGGCTACAAGAGATGTTGTTTCGTGGAGTTTTCTTGAAAAAATCAATTCTAGTGTTCCAGAGGGGCAACCTGTTCCAACAGCCCATCCTGACTATCTGAACGTGGCTAACCGCAATTATCTGACTGTTAAAGAATTATCTGATGTATGGGTAACATTCGTACACGAAGGTGCAGGTTGGACAAACACGCTTGGCTACTATACGTTTGACCCGTCTGCTCCTCCGACTAAGCCAACAGATATTACAAAAATTAATGTCATTTTCCCGAACGTATCTTATAAAAATGATGGTGGTGGATTAGTGACTGGTGATAAAGTAAAAATTGGAAGATTCCCTGCCGGTACAGCTATAGGGTTTGTTCTTTTGGCCAATGCCTATAGCAATAATACTGTAGGTAAAGGCTACTATGCACACTATAGCCAGGATGCCCTGAATGTTGAAACTGTAGCAAATCTTCGTCGTCACCTGATTGTGTTAAATGACCCTGATACAAACCGCATGATATTAGCTTTTGAAGACGTAAGCCGTCAGAATACACCAATTAATTGTGATAACGACTTTAATGATGCAATTTTCTTTGCCTCTACCAACCCGGTTAAAGCTCTTGATACGAATAATATTCCGGTTGTAGATACTGCTTATGATTCAGACTTTGATGGTGTGGGTGATACTCGCGACGAATATCCTAGAGACCCAACAAGAGCAGTTAATAATTATACACCAACAAAAAATACTTATAGCACATTGGCTTACGAAGATTTGTGGCCTTTCCAAGGGGACTATGATTTGAATGATCTTGTGGTAAACTATCAGTTCCAGGAAGTATTGAATGCTTCAAACCAAGTGGTTGAAATGAAAGTGAAAGCGTATGTGAAAGCGATTGGAGCATCATTTGCCAGTGGTTGGGGTTTCCAGATGCCAATTGACCCATCGGCCGTAAAATCGGTAACCGGAGCGTCATTGACAGAAGGTAAAATTAAAACAGCCGCCAACGGATTAGAGGCTGACCAGAAATACGCGGTAGTGATTGCTTTTGATAATGCCTTTAAGCGCATGAAGCCTTATAATGGATTTGTTAATACCACACAAGGTTCTGCACTTGTAGCTCCAACAGATACATTAAACTTGAATATCGTATTCACAAGTCCTGTTAATAAGAGCACTTTAGGTAATGCACCTTTCAATCCATTTAGCTTTAAGTCAGATGAAAGAGGTAAAGAAATTCACCTCCCAAATATGGCGCCAACAAGTAAAGCAGATGTAGCTTTATTCGGTACAGGTAATGACCAGTCGCAAGCCTCTAAAGGAATTTATTATAAAACTGCTAAAGGCTTACCGTGGGCTCTTGATTTCTCATCAGAATTCAGATACCCGGCTGAAACACAGGCAATTATTGATACTTATCTGAAATTTGGTGAATGGGCAGAGAGTGGTGGAACAAGTTTTCCGGACTGGTATCTGCAAAAAACAGGATATACAGACGAAAATAAAGTATTTAAGGGAAAATAATTGATAAAAATTTGTGATAGGGAATAGCTATCGTCATTGACGATAGCTATTTTATTTTTATTACTATTTAACTGGTTTAATCAAATCAGTTGGGCGCACCTGATTGCTTAGCAACCAACCAAATAATTCCCAGCGTTTAGCCTCATCGCTTGCCGTTCCTCCGTTTGATTCTATATAATTTTTTACAATATCTTGTCCGTAATTATAATTAATCACATAACTGCGGTATTTTTTGATAAAATTGATGTCTTTGCTAGCCAATGTCTTTTCACGTAAACCATAATTAGTCAGCCATTTTGTTACCTCGCTTTCATTCATGGTATTATTAATAATGCCTCTGGCAACTTCATTGCGGGCATAGGCCAGTTTACCTTTCAGGGCTAAGGCCTGAAAATATAAATCAGTATTCGCACCATTTAATCCAGCTAAAGGTAATAGTACTTCTTTTACGAATTTATTCTTTTCAGTACCTGGAAACGCCACTTCAATACCATAATTGGCACTTCCTTCCGCAATTAATGATTGCGGGCTGAATAGGGGATATAAAGAAACTTCCGTCCAACCTTTATCATGGTACAAATTCTTCTCCAACAACATATTATACACATGATGCCCTGGGTAACCCTCATGGCAGGCTAAATCGATGGCGCGCTCAATGAAAATAGGCATATCAATGCTTATCTGAATCTTACTTTGATAATTTCCCTGATACCAGTTATAACCCGACCACGGCTTGCCTGTGACATATTCCAGCGTGAAGTTTTCGTTAGCAGGTAACTGGTAGTGTTCTAAAGTGCGTTTGCGGGCTTCGGCAATAGCAGTTTTAAAAACGGTATCAATCTTGGATTTTGGAATAATAAACTGATTAGCTAATTTCTCGAATCGACTATTAATACTTCCCGAGCCAGGGAGCAAACTATCTAATTGTGCTACCAAAGCCTGATAATGGCTTTCAGGATATGAAGGCGCTGCAACACCGAATAAATCTTTCGATTCCTCATCAAATGCCTGATACTTGCCCGTATAAATATTGATTCTTCGGCCAAATGCTATTAGTTGGCCCGACATCCACTTAGCTCTTTTGGCTAAAGTATCGTTATTCTCGGTCTGATTGAATTCAATCAATTGTCCAATCAAACCATTTACCGCTGCCAATATACTATCTTTGGGAAACTTGTCTTTTGGTTGAGTTTTGGGTTTCAGGGAATCAGGGCCATAATAGGCATCAACAAAATCGCTATCATATTGCCCTATGGTCAGCCCCAATCGGATATATTTTTCAGCTAATTGATTGATTTTGGCTTGTGAAGCATCGGTTTGAGTGGAACTTTCTTTGCAGGCAATTGCGCAAAGAATAAGTAATGAGAAAATGACTTTTTTCATAATTATTAAAGCAGGGTATAGTAAGCAATGATATAAATGATATAATGGATAGCAAAGAAATCAAAAAATATTCAATATTTCAGTTTTCTATACCAAATCAGCATAGATATGCGTTTTAATATTGTGTGTAAAGATTGCCTTAGGCAAAGACAAAACTGATTGAGTAGGGATGTTGCAGTATGGAAATGTGTTTATTTCTTAATCAAATTTGTAAAAAAGGAAAAATAGTCCTATCTTTGCCTAAGAATTGTGAAAAAGGAGGAGCGAAGCCCTCCTTTTTTCTTTGTATAGTAAGGAAACTCACCCTTTTGGAGAGTTACGGTACAGCGGAAATATGAATACAGATCAAAAACAAAAAATCGAAGAACTTTTACAGCCACTACTCGAAAACGATAAGTATTTCATAGCGGACGTTAAAGTATCCTTGTCAAGAGTAAACAGTAAAGTTACAGTCTTGTTAGACTCTGATGAAGGGATTACTATCGACGAATGTACCGAAATTAGTCGTAAATTAGGCAAAGAATTAGATGAAATCATGCCTGATAAGTATACTTTAGAAGTTTCATCACCCGGTATAGATTTTCCTTTAAAAAGCGAAAGAATGTATCGGAAGAATATCGGACGGAATCTGAAAGTAATATTAAAAGATGGGAAAGAGGTCAAAGGTAAATTGGAGGGTCTTGCTAACCAGGAAATTACTTTGATTGAAGACAAAAAACGCACAGGTAAAGCAAAAAACGATCCCATCGAACCTATAAACATTTCACTTGAAAACATTAAAGAAGCACAAGTAATTATTTCGTTTAAATAAAAATATAATTAAGAAATTTGATTTAATGAGTTTTGATGAATGAGGCGAATCATTCACTAAATCAACAAAATCGCTAACTCATGAATAGAATATGCACAGCGGAGAGTTAATTGCATCGTTTTCAGAATTTGCCCGTGAAAAGAACATTGACCGTCCAACCATGATAAAGGTATTAGAGGACGTATTCCGGACAATGATTCGTAAAAAATTTGGTACAGACCACAACTTCGATGTTATCATAAATGCCGATAGCGGCGACTTGGAAATGTGGCGTACACGCGAAATCGTAGATGACAACTCTGAGGATATTTGGGACCCTGATAAGATTATGTTGTCAGAAGCTCAGAAGATTCAGCCTGACTTTGAAATTGGTGAAGAAGTAGCTGATGAAGTAAAATTAGAAGATTTTGGTCGTCGTGTTGTGCAAACTGCACGTCAGACCTTAATTCAGAAGATTAAAGATTTAGAGAAAGAGATGTTGTATGCCAAATATAAAGATTTGGTAGGAGAGTTAATAATTGTAGAAGTTTATCAGATTTTAGGTAAAGAATTAGTTTGTTTAGATGGCGAAAGCAATGAATTAGTGCTTCCAAAATCAGAACAGATTCCGAAAGACCGCCCAAGAAAAGGCACTAGCATCAAGGCGGTAGTTCATAAAGTTGAAATGAACAACGGAACACCGCGTATTACGTTATCACGTACATCACCAGTATTCCTGGAACGTTTATTTGAACAAGAAATTCCTGAAATCTTAGACGGACTTATCTCTGTACGTAAAATTGTACGTGAGCCGGGTGAAAGAGCTAAAGTGGCTGTTGAGTCGTATGACGACCGCATCGATCCGGTGGGCGCTTGTGTAGGTATGAAAGGTTCTCGTATTCACACCATTGTGCGTGAATTAGAGAATGAGAATATTGATGTTATCCAATGGACTGAAAACCTTAATTTATTGATTTCGAGAGCGCTAAGCCCTGCAAAAATCAGTAGTATTCAGGTTGATAACGATAAGAAACGTGTAGCAGTTTATCTGAAACCAGATCAGGTGTCGTTAGCTATCGGTAAAGGTGGCATGAATATTAAACTAGCTGGGAAGTTAGTAAACATGGAGCTTGATGTATTCCGTGACCTTGAAGGAGAAGAAGAGGAGGAAGATGTTGACTTATCAGAATTCTCTGACGAAATTGAGGACTGGATTCTTGATGAGTTCCGCAAGATTGGTCTCGACACTGCAAAGTCAGTATTAGCATTATCAGTTGAAGATATAGCTCGTCGAACCGAACTTGAAGAAGAAACCATTGCCGAAGTATTAGAAATTTTGAGTAAAGAATTTGAATAAAGAAACTCAGGGAACAGGAGACGCTTAATTGGTGTTATCTATAATGGTGAAGGTTTTTTAATTCTTTCTGATAAATCCGGCAACTCAAAATAAACAACAGATTTTTAATTTACTTTATGATAGAATCAAAAGAAATGCGAATAAGCCTTGCGGCGAAAAAACTAAACGTTGGTATTACTACCATCGTAGAGAAATTAGCGGGTAAGGGGCATCGTATTGATAACAATCCAAACGCCAAACTCAATTTTGAGCAATTAAATATCTTATCAAAAGAATTTAATAGTTCTTCTTTGCTGGAGGAGAGTTCGGCTTCAAAACCTGCTGAAGAACCAAAATCTACTTCATCAGGTGATATGGATATCCTTTATTTTAGAGATCAACCAAAAGTCGAAGAGAAAAAAGTAGAGAAAACTCCTGAACAACCGGTGGAGGTAATCCGTGCAGAGCAAAAGCTGCAAGGCCCGACCGTTTTAGGGAAAATAGATTTAGATAGGAAACCCTCTACACCATCGACACCAATAACACCGGAGCCTCCTAAAACCGAACCTATAGTTGCTGAAAAAGCTAAGGTTGAAGAATCTCCGAAACCTGTAGCTGAACCTGTTAAAACAGTAGTAGAACCACCTAAGGTTGAAGAGAAAGTAGAACCAAAGGTAGAAAAAGCAGTTGAAGAGGTAAAACCCCCCGTTTTGGAAACTCAGAAAGAAGCTCCTAAAGTAACAGTAGAGCCTCAAAAACCTGCTGAAACACCGAAAACTCCGTTCCAACAGAACAGAGATAACCAAGGTAATAGGGATTATCCTCAAAACAGGGATAATCAAGGCAACAGAGATAATTATCAGAATCGGGATAATCGTCCGAATCGTGATAATAATCAACAAAATAGAGATTTTTCTCAGAACAGAGATAGAAATAACCAGGGCCAAGGCAATAGAGATTTTAATAATAGAGATAATAGGGACCAGAACAGAAACAGTAACTGGAATAACCCGAATAGACCTAATACTAATCCGAATAACCCGAACCAAGGCCAGAGTAACAGAGATTTTGCCAATAGAGATAATAGGGGTGGAGACCAGAACAGACCACCAAGACCTCCTCAACAGGGGCAACAAGGTCAGAGCGGCTATCAGAACACCAAACCTACTTATGAGCAAAGACCTCAGAGTCCGGCATTTAAGAAGCCTACACCACCGCCAGTAGAGGAGCAAGAAGACGATGAACCTGAATTAATTCAGGCAAGAGGTGAAAAACTGCAGGGCTTGAAAGTATTAGGTAAAATTGAACTACCAGTTGAGAAAAAAGGTAGCTCAAGCTCTAGCGCCGAAGATGCTAAACGTAAGCGTAAACGCAAACGTGTGAAGAGAGCTGAAAAGGTAAATAGCAATGAAGGCGGTGCAGTTAAACCTAAAAATCCTGCAACAACAGGAGGTGGTACAGCAAATGCTAACAAAAAACCAGATCCGAAGAAGAAGAAAGAGCGTCGTGAAGAGGTATCTCAAACTGAGGTAAAAGAGCAGATTAAGCAAACGATGGCTCGTATGCAGACCAAAGGGCCTGACTTCGGAGCGAAATATCGTAAGGATAAACGTAAGATGCGTGCGGATCAGGAGGAACAACGTGTTTTACAAGAGCAAGAGGACAGCAACATACTGAAAGTAACAGAGTTTATCTCTGCCGCTGAATTAGCGTCAATGATGGATGTATCAGTTACTCAGGTAATCTCTGCGGCTATGAAAATGGGTATGTTTATATCTATTAATCAGCGCCTTGATGCTGAGGTAATTCAGATGATTGCCCTTGATTTTGAATATGATGTCCAGTTTATCTCGGCCGAAGACGAAGTTCAGACTGATACTGTAGATAAAGACGCAGATGTTGAAGATATAGACCCAAGAGCACCGATTGTCACCATCATGGGACACGTTGACCACGGTAAAACCTCATTACTCGATTACATTCGTCGTGCACGTGTAGCAGCCGGTGAGGCAGGGGGTATTACCCAACACATTGGTGCCTACTCGGTAGAGATGAAAGAAGGACCGAATAAAGGTAAAAAGATTACTTTCCTTGATACTCCGGGTCACGAAGCCTTTACGGCCATGCGTGCCAGAGGTGCAAAGGTCACAGACGTAGTAATTGTTGTAGTAGCGGCTGACGACAGTGTGATGCCACAGACCCGTGAGGCAATTAATCACGCGCAAAATGCTGGAGTACCAATTGTATTTGCTATCAACAAAATTGATAAACCTGGTGCAAACCCAGCTAAAATACGTGAAGATTTATCGAAAGAGAATATTCTGGTTGAAAGCTGGGGTGGTAAATATCAGGAACAGGAAGTATCTGCTAAACAAGGTATCGGTATCGCTGAGTTGCTTGACAAAGTTTTACTTGAAGCCGAATTGCTTGAATTAAAATCCAACTCTGACCGGTCGGCGGTAGGTACAGTAATTGAAGCATCTTTAGATAAAGGTCGTGGATATGTGGCTACTATACTGGTACAAAACGGTACACTCAAAGTCGGAGATATTATTCTTGCAGGGCCATACTTTGGTCGTGTAAGAGCAATGATCGATGATTTAGGTAATAGAATCAAAGAGGCTGGACCATCAACGCCTGTTCAGATTTTAGGTTTACCTGGTGCACCTCAAGCAGGTGATAAGTTCAACATTATGGAGACTGAACGTGAGGCACGTGAAATTGCGAACAAACGTGAGCAGATTATCCGTGAGCAAAGTTTAAGAGCCAGAAAACATATCACATTGGAAGAAATTGGCCGTCGTAAAGCTATCGGTACTTTCCACCAGTTAAACGTAATTGTGAAAGGTGACGTGGATGGTTCAGTAGAGGCCTTGTCTGACTCATTATTGAAACTATCAACTGATGAAGTACAAGTGAGCATCATTCACAAAGGTGTTGGACAAATCTCTGAATCTGATGTGAACCTTGCCTCAACTGCCGATGCCATTATTATCGGCTTCCAGGTTCGTCCTTCAAACAGTGCGAGAAGAATAGCTGACCAGGAAGAAATTGAAATCAGATTGTATTCTATCATCTATGATGCTATCAACGAAATCAGAGATGCAATGGAAGGCTTACTGGCACCGAAAGAGGAAGAAACAGTTGTTGGAACAATCGAGGTAAGAGAAGTATTCAAAATCAGCAAGGTAGGATCTATTGCCGGATGTTATGTTACAGATGGTAGCTTCAAACGTAATAACAAAGTACGTGTAATCAGAGAAGGTATCGTTATTCATGAGGGAGAAATTTCTGCATTAAAACGCTTCAAAGATGATGTGAATGAAGTAAGAACTAATTTTGAGTGTGGTTTGAGTATCAAAGGTTTCAATGACATTGAGGTAGGCGATACTATCGAAAGTTATGAAATTAAAGAAGTAAAACGTACACTTTAAGATTAGTAATCATAAAATCAAAAGGCTTCCCCAAATGGGAGGCCTTTTGTGTTTCTGCTTTGTTAGAGTCTTAAACACCTTGGATGGTCTCAACTAACATCGCATTAGCTTTTTTATTATAATAAGTGCAAGTCATATTGATTAGGTCAGATACCCATTTTTCTACACCTGTTTCTGCTGCTTGTGTGCAGAAAGTAGGGTAATCAGATTGGCCTTGCTGATGTTGTTTCAAATAATTCTGAAATTCAGACATTTTACTTTCTTCAGCGATTGTCTTGACAGGGTATTTTGACTCAGAAGTAAGCGTGTATTTATCCTTACCAATAAATTGGGAATGCCCATCATTTACATAAGTTGTATACTTTAAAATTCCTAATTGCGATAGTTCCTGAATATAATTCGGGAAATCAGCTCCACTTTTTACTTTCGCATGTGCTTCTTTGATTTGATTGAGTGTAAACATTTTCTGATGGTTTTAAATTTCAACAAAGGTCGATATTATCCCTCCGTTGGAATTGTAAAAAAACGTTTACTTCCACCCCTTAATAAAATTTAGGCGGAGGATTCAAAGTCAGATTCTGACGTTGATGCCAATACGGATAAATAGGGGGTACCTCACTTGCTTTATCTAATCTTTTTACCTGTTCAGTTGTCAGGTTCCAGCCTATAGCTTCAAAGTTTTCTTTCAATTGTTTTTCATTTCTGGCACCGATAATAATACTTGAAACGGTTGGTCTTTGCACTAACCAGTTGATCGCAACTTGTGCAATGGTTTTTCCGGTTTCTGCTGCAATTTCTTCTAGGACGTCAACCACATTATAAAGAAGTTCATCATCTACCACCGCTGATGGAACAGGACTTCCTCCCTGTGCTGTACGAGTATCGGTAGGCTTAGGATGATTACGTTTATATTTACCGCCTAATAAACCTGCTGCCAAAGGAGACCATACTATAGCACCAACCTTCTGGTCAATTCCTAATGGCATCAACTCCCACTCATAATCGCGGTTAGTCAAGGCATAATATACCTGATGTGCTACATAACGATTCCACCCATATTTTTCTGAAATAGCTAAAGATTTCATCAAATGCCAGCCTGAAAAGTTAGAAGCTGCCAGGTATCTGATTTTACCACATTGTACTAAATCATCAAGTGTACGAAGTGTTTCCTCAACAGGTGTCACACCATCAAAACCGTGCATATGGAAAATATCAATATAATCGGTATTCAGTCGCTTCAAGCTGCCTTCAACTTGTTTCAATAAATGAAAACGAGAAGACCCCTGATTGTTTGGCCCTTTACCAAAAGTAAAAGTAGCTTTGGTAGAAATCAATAGCTGGTCTCTTTTTCCGGCGATGGCCTTGCCCAATATTTCTTCCGATAATCCCTGTGAATATACATCTGCCGTGTCAAATAAATTAATACCTGCTTCAAGGCATAAATCAACCAGGCGGGTTGCTTCTTCTACCTGTGTGCTTCCCCAGGCCTTGAAGAATTCACCGCTACCACCAAAAGTGGCAGTACCGAAACTTAAAACTGAAACATTTAAACCAGATGCTCCTAATTGTCTGTATTCCATTTTTATTTAGTGATTTAGTGAATGTGTGATTGAGTGATTATTTTATCAGAGAGGACTTAAGGAGCAAAAGTGATTGCTTGAATGAAGTATTATAATTTAATCACTCATTCACTCAATAAATTACTACCATATTCCATTCATTTCCGTGAGAATGATGGGTTTATCAGCTGTTACTACAATGGTATGCTCATGTTGAGCTACATAGCCGCCTTTATTGCCTAATAGTGTCCAGCCATCGCTTTGAGTATCCGCCATCGTTGAATGGGTTGAAATAAAGGTTTCCACTGCAACTACAGAGTTCTTTCTGAATCTTGTTGTATTATATCTGTCATAGTAATTGGCAATTTCTTGTGGCTCTTCATGCAGACTTCTACCTACACCATGTCCCGTAAGATTTCTGATGACCTTATAGCCGGATTTCTTTGCCTCGGTTTCAATGAGTTTACCAATATCTGCTATTTTAACTCCACCCTTTATCTGGTCGATAGCTTTTTTCAATATGCGTTTAGAAGCTTGAACTAATTCCTGATGCTGATAAATATCTTCATCTAAAACAAACGAACCACCATTATCAGCCCAGTAACCATTCAACTCAGCCGAAACATCAATATTAATCAAATCTCCTGATTGTAAGACAGTTTTATGTGAAGGAATACCATGAGCTACTTCATTATTGACACTGATACAGGTGGTGCCCGGAAAACCATAAGTAAGAGAGGGTGCCGGTTTAGCCCCTAAATTATCTAATATTTTAGCACCATAATCGTCCAGTTCTTTAGTGGTCATGCCAGGTTTAACATAATTACGCATTTCTTTTAAAGTAAGGGCTACAGCTTCACTCACTTTTTTCATACCTTCTAACTCTGATTCTTTAGTAATCGACATAGTTTTTAGTTTATGCTTTTTATGGCAACAAATGGATGAACTATATGATTCACAGAAAAATTGAATGTTTGAATATTTTGAATGAGATATTGCTGAGGAGGTGAAAAAGATAGCATTTGTTTTATATAAACCTATTGACGATTCTAGATGTATTATTACTTTAAAACTACAGATTTAAAGACAAAAGAGAAAAAATAGCAACATAAATTGGACCAAATCCAAATTATCAGAAAGGTTAAAAATAATTTAAATAAAGTAAAACATTCAAATTGAACAAAATGTTATAAGGCCGATTGAATAACACTCACCTAATAATGAAGTTGTCTAAAGTTAATTAGGTAGAAATAAATAAGGTTGACAAGTGTTAAGTTTGTAATCACGACAAAACAATCAAAACACGAATCAACCATGCTCAAATTAACGAAAAAAATAATTAAC
>NZ_QVMT01000012.1 GCF_003418935.1 Emticicia sp. C21
AAGTGCAGGAACTTATACAGTCACAGTTACTGATGCCAAAGGATGTACAGCAACGGCCACAGTAACTATTACCCAACCAAATGTACTAACAACAAGTATCACTAAAGTTGATGTAAGCTGTAACGGTGGGAACAATGGTAGTGCAACAGTAACTCCAAGTGGTGGGACATCGCCTTATACATACCAATGGTCATCAGGTGGTGGCACAGCAGCAACCACTTCTAACCGAAGCGCAGGAACTTATACAGTAACAGTTACAGATGCCAAAGGTTGTACAGCCACAGCAACCGTAACCATCACTCAACCAAATGTCTTAACAGCGAGCATCACAAAGGTTGATGTCAATTGTAATGGAGGAAACAATGGTAGTGCAACAGTAACCCCAGTTGGCGGAACATCACCATACACTTATCAATGGTCATCAGGTGGAGGCACTTCTGCAACCACTTCTAGCCGAAGTGCAGGAACTTATACAGTCACAGTTACCGATGCTAAAGGATGTACAGCAACAGCCACGGTAACTATCACTCAACCAAATGTCTTAACAGCGAGCATCACAAAGGTTGATGTCAATTGTAATGGAGGAAACAATGGTAGTGCAACAGTAACTCCAAATGGTGGTACATCACCATACACTTATCAATGGTCACCAGGTGGTGGCACAGCAGCAACAACTTCTAACCGAAGCGCAGGAACTTATACAGTAACAGTTACAGATGCTAAAGGTTGTACAGCAACAGCAACCGTAACCATCACTCAGCCAGCAGCTTTAGTGGCAAGTGCAGGTTCAGATAGCCCTGTTTGCAAGGGGCAGACTTTAAATCTAACAGCATCTGGAAGTATTAATTATTCGTGGTCAGGACCGAATTTATTTACTTCAACTATTCAAAACCCAAGTATTACTAATGTAACATCAGCGGCTAACGGTATCTATACTATTACGGTAACAAACGCACTCGGTTGTAGTGCTACGGCAACCATTAATGTAGTAATTTATGACTTACCTACACCTCCAACCGTTACGGGAGCAAGCCGTTGTGGTGTAGGTTCGGTCACACTTACTGCTAATGGTTGCGTAGGAGGTACAATTGAGTGGTTTGATGCCCAAACAGGTGGAAATCTGGTAGGAACTGGCATAACTTTTGCTACAAATCCGTTAACGCAAAGTACATTTTACTTTGCTTCGTGCTCCACAAATAATTGTTCAAGCCCTTCCCGTACAGCGGGTTTAGCAAGAATCAACTCTGCCCCAAATGCTGAGCTTATTCCTGTAAACTCTACTTGTATTGTGGATAATCCACAGAATAATGCCAAACTTTTGCTAAATAGATATAGAAATGATGACCAGTATTCTTATAATATCGGAGCATCATATAATAGTGCCATAGCCTCAGCTTTTGTAACCATACCGTCGGGGGGATTAGTACCAGCTTCTAATCTACCAAACCCAACAGAAAGTAGCCAAGCTTACACTGTTAGAGTAAAAAATGTTGATGGTTGTACCATCGATAGAACTGTTTTATTAACCAAACAATGTGAAGGGTGTCCGCAAAATTATTGTCCACCTGCCACAGTAACCAAAACAAAATAAGTACTCAATTTAATTAAGCTTTACATATCCAAATTTTAACAGTTTGTCAAATGGAAAACAAAGTACCCAAGATTATTTTACAATCTGGTTTTAGACGCACCCGTCCATGGGTATTGCTGTCGATTATAGGTGTCCTCCTATTATTTATAAACCAAAACGTCTTTGCCCAGACGCCTGTACCTTGTACTGGTCCTGATCAGATAATTTTTACACTGGTAGGCGTTGACGCAACAAGTTCAACTGCTAATGACGCTAAAATCCGTATTTCAGGAGCGTTATCTGGCAATAACAAGGTTGGTTACTCGGTAGGGACTACCTATACCGGGCCTAACTTTGCGGCTGCAACCAAGATTTCAGATTTAACAAACAGTTATATTTCTGAAACCCTGCCTACTCCAACCAATCAGGCAGGTACGGATTATACCATCCGCGTTTATTCAGCAGATGGAAGCTGTTATACCGACAAAACCTTTAAATTGGAGTATGTAAACTTCAATGAAACTCCAAAACAACCTGATATTTCAGTGGCTGTAACGCGTGATGGAGACGAATATGTAGCGCTTAACGGAACAGTTACCGTTACAGTCGCGGTTTCGAATACAGGGACTGCAACCGCTACCGGAGTGGTATACACAATAGGTATTCCACCAGGTTTTACCGCAGTAACTGGTACGACAGCTACAGGAACTTATAGCGGTACAACCTGGACAATCGGAAATCTTCCGGCTGGTGGTCAGCCTGTTACATTAAAATTAACCGGTACAGTAAGTACAAGAGGTGTGAAATATGTAACAGCTAACTTGTCGGCTGAAATCGAACAGGATGTAGACTCAAGCCCTACCACCGACTATGCAGGTGAAGACGATCAGGGTAGTATCTGTATTTCTACACCATTCGATTATTGTTCAAACGATGCATATACCGTCACATTACCGAATTATAAAGGAGTAAAATGGTTTAAGGATGGTGTTGAAATTATATTTGACCCACAAGGAAACAGCTCTATTACAACTGTCAAGAGGAATACTACAGACAGTTCTTTAGTTATACTTGGCGTAGGTGTATATTCTTATACCAAGTTAGTCGGTCAGGGTGCTTGTTTAAGTGGAGATTGTTGCCCAGTTAAAGTTGAACCTGGTAAACCACCTGTATTGGTTGCCCTTACCAACCAAAGTATCTGTTTAGATGCTACTTTCATCGATGTAATTGCTCAGAATACAGAAACTGCTCCAAACAGCCCTTTCATTTACCAATGGTATAATAATAACGGAGCCAATAACGCTGATACCTTAGCTATTAACGGTCAGACATCTTTGACATTCACTGCTAAACCTACTGCAGTTGGTGTGTATAATTATAAGTTAAAGGCCTATGAGCAAGACCATAAAAATTGCGCGGCCGAAACAACCATTACACTCACTATCAGAGACATTCCGGTTATATCAATTGCTCCTGTAAAGCCGGTTTGTGCTGAAGATACCATTAGTTTGAATATTGTAGGAACAGTTACTGGAGATACTTATAGCTGGACAGGGCCACAAAATTTCGTCGCTTCTGTAGCTAATCCTGACAGATTAAATGCAACAACTGATTTTGCAGGAACTTATTCAGTAACGGTAAGCAATGTAGGTGCTTGTTCTGCAACAGCATCAGTAGCTGTAGTAGTTAATGAATTACCACCAGCACCAAAGGCAACAGACATAGAAGTCTGTGCCGGAGACACACCGGTTGAATTAAGTGCTGCGAAAGATCCGGCTAATCCGGGTAATACATTATTGTGGTATACAGTAGCATCGGGAGGCTCTGGATCGCCTGTAGCACCGACACCTCCTGTGGCCACTGCAGGTATTTCAAGATATTACGTAAGCCAGACAGATGCTAACGGCTGTATATCTCATCGGGATACTTTAGTATTAACTATTAATGCTAAACCTGATGCGCCAAAAGCCAATCCTGTAACTTATTGCCAGTTTGCAAAAGCAGATTCATTGGTGGCGATAGCCGATGCACAACACACAATTTATTGGTATGGTCAGAATGCAACAGGTGGGACGGCTAGTTTAGCAAGTCCGACTCCGAGTACGGATGTTGTCACAACGTTAACTTTCTATGCCTCTCAAAAGGATGATCGCACTGGTTGCGAATCAAATCGTGCTCCTGCAGTTGTAAACATAAATACTACGCCTGGGGCACCTACTATCGAAGGAATTACTTATTGCGAGGGTGATGCACCTAAGGACCTTGCCTTGCAGATTAAAGCTAAAGATAACGGGACTACCCTTGAATGGTATACTAGTGGCACACCATCAAATACGCCACCATCGGTTAATACCAGTGTAGCAGGATTAACTATGTTCTACGTTTCACAAAAAGTATCTGGAACGGGTTGCGAGTCGGGATGGGCAACAATACCTGTAACGGTTAATCCTAAACCTGTTGCAACTGTAATTGCAGTAAATGCTCTTTGTGTGGGTTCTGTTTCACAAGACAACGCACAGTTAGTTCTGACTAGATATCGTAACACTGATAAGGTTTCTTATATTATAGGTAGTACTTATAATGACCAAACGGCAACCGCTTTTGTAGAAGGATCAACTTTAACAGGTGGTGTGTTTGCAAGCAACTTGCCTAATCCAACTGGAGCTGATCAAGCTTATACAGTAAGAATCAAGAACTCTTTCGACTGTACAATTGACCGTATAGCTACCATTACTCAGAAAAAATGTGATTGTCCTGGCGGTTATTGCGAACCGGCAACTGTTACAAAAACAAAATAGTAACATAGCTTAAAATAAATAATTGGTTGAATCCTGTAAGGCATAAGTCTTACAGGATTTAGCTGGTTATATCAACAGACTAGCCATATAAAGGCAATAAGTTTGTGTGATATATATTACGCTTTCGATATTTTAATGCCGTTGGAGTACGCCAAAAAAAGGCTGTTTCAGCCTATTGGTCGAAAAAATAGCATAAAAATATTAAATATATGTAAATTGGACACTAGCGATGAATTGAACCTAAATGGAGAAAAAGGGAATCAATAAAAGAAAACAATTCTTCTGAAATTTCTTTTTCTTGCAAATAAAAACTTAATTTATGGAGGCATATTAAGTTTTTGTTATACATCATCTGATGTTCCCGCCCATACCAGAATTTACAATGGCCTGGCTTATTGTAAAAATTTAAAGCTACGCATGTCCTTTTTATTTTGAGTGCTTTGTAAGATTTTAAAAATTTCAATATACTTTACTGACGTTGCTATCGAGTGATTTTTAGCTATTGAGATTACGATGAAAAACTTTTTAAGTTTGTCAAGGAGTAAGTTTTCCGGTCTTTTCAGGGCGGGATTTATTATATTGGCATTTATACTGTTAGGTTTCAATAAAGGAGATTCCAATGAATTGTTAACTGGTTTCCGAAAAGTGGCCTTGCCTGATAAGTGTTATCCCCCTACATTCTCGGTTCGTAGTATTGATGTCACACAAGCCAATAGTAATGATGCCAGAATTATAATTTCTAATATAGATAATGCAACCAGATATACTATTTCAGAAAACGGTGCCGCAGGAATAGACTATACTAAATCAATACTGATTTCGGGGAAGCGAGAAATAGAAATCAAGAACGTACCAAATCCAGCCACAATAAAAGCTTATACCATACGGGTTTATAATTCAGAAACCTGCTACGCCGACCAGACAATTGTTTTAGAACACGTAAACTTTGCTAACCTGACCGACTACAGCAAATTAGAACTGATTCAGGCAGTTGATATACATACGCCTCAACTGGATGAGGTGGTAACTTTCACCACACTTATTGTTAACAAAGGGAATAAAACAGCCACGAATGTAGCTGTACAGAATATATTGAGTAATAGTTTGAAAGTTGTTTATTTCTACGCCGATAAGGGTATATTTGAATCAGCCGGTGGTTCGTGGGGGGTAGGAAATGTGAATGGTGGCGAAACCATCAAGTTAATTATCAAAGCGAAAGTAACCCAACCGGGTTTATCTTACTGCACATCCTATATTTGGCGGCAGAATGGGGTAGAAAAGGATTTGAAAAATCCAGTAGCTAATGCCGATGAAAGTGATTATGGTGTGAGTTGTGTGAGTGTACCAGTAGAATTGAAGAAGGACGAAACCTATCGGGTTACCTTGAAAAGATATAAAGGCGTAAAGTGGTATTATAAAAATACGGCCTCAGGGCTTTATGAAGAAATTACAAAAGATACTTCGCCCAATATTGCTATTATTAATAAAGATAGTTCCCTGAGTATTGCCAAAGGAGGGGAGTATACTTTTTCAAAAGCCTCGGGTACCTGCAATATTACCAGTTGTTGCCCTATTCTTGTGCAAGGCTGTACCGGCCCTAAAATCGTGGTCGATTCTATCTATTGCAACAAGAAAGTGGATAGTTACAGTATCAGAGTAAAATTAGAGGGCGACGATTGGGCACTCGTGCAACAAATCTATGCAGGAGTTACCAATATCGGAATGCCTACCGCTTACGATTATCTGAAACGCCTGAATAAATTACCGTTGCAATCTAGTGCCGGGTATGTAGTAGCACATAATAATGGCTTTTATACCATTGAGAATATACCGGCTTTTATGCCGAATGTTTCTTTGATAGCAACAGATATTACGGGTCAATGCAGTACTAGTAAGATAATTAACGCACCTAACTGCGAATTACCCGCCGTGCAGATTCCTCTGGTATTGAATCAGAATGAGACATTCTCGCCTGGCTCTGCAATGCCTGCCTTTAGTGTAACAAATGCAGCTAAAAATACCGAAGTGCTCTGGTATGATGATGAAAAAGCCGAAAGACCTATCTCAACAGGGCTGGAATTTACACCTAAAAGAGGAGGAACTTATTATGTAGCCGCCCGAGATAAAAAGACCAAAGTAGTGAGCGAAAAGAGAGAGTTGACAATGACAGAGGTGCACGATACTGATGAAGAAATGTTTTCGACTAAGGTATGTAAGTGTGAAAGCGCCACAATGAAAGCAGACGATGACTTCAGTAAAGTGACAGTTTCTGCTTTGTATCCAAATCCTGCTGATAAAGACGTAAATTTTGATTATAGTTTACCGGATAATATTCCGTCAGCTAAATTAGTGGTTTTTAATTTGTCCGGAACAATTATCGGTACTTATACCATAGAAAATTCTGATACAAAAATAACAATACCTACTGCCGACTGGACAGCTGGTACGTATGTTTACCAGATAGTGATTAATAATAAAAGGCTTGTAAGTAATAAGTTTATTGTTATACACAACTAAAAGACTTTTGACAATTGTGTTTATTGTTTGAATCAGATTGAATCGACTTTTCCTCCGTTTACAATAGAGCATGTTTAAAAATTACCTATCGCTTTTTACGGTTGTTTTAATTTTTGAATAGGGAGGCAAATCAATCCCTTGAACACTACTAAGAGGAGTTAAAGTTTTCCATGGATAGTTAAATATCAAATGATTGGCTACATTTTTTATCAGCCTTAATTGGAAACTAACGACTTTACCCTTATCTGACCATACCACATTATTCCCCTCAGCAGTGACTATTAATTTTTCTGACTTTGTTTTGCCATTTTCTTCCACTACTCGTATTACCTCAAATGATAGAAGTTGATTCATGGGTTCTGAGAACTCAATGACAAAAGTGGCAGTAGTATCAGAAATCGTTTGATTATCAAGATTGCATGCTTGAATGAGAGGCTTACTTAAGGAAGTTTTTAGTAAGCCAAGTTGTCTGATAAATGTCGGATAAATATCCTTAATGGTTTGTCCGGACTTGCGATTATGATAAAGAGTAGTCAATTCTTTTGTAAATAATGCGCTTGCATAAAATCCACGGGTTTCGTTTTGGAGTGTCCAGTCAGTACTTACTTTGTTAGCTACTGAAGGGAAATATTGTTCTACAAAAATATCATATAGTCCCCAGGTCATGTACTCGTTAAATGTTGCCAGGCTATCTGTCTCATAGCCACTTCCTGCATCCCATAATTTATTGTCGAAATTGGCTCTTACTAATAAACGATGCTTGTAGGTAAGCGGATTAACAAAGGCATGATCTAATTCTGTAAATAACATATGAGTACCCGAGGCAATTTCTTCCTGACTCGCTTCCTTCACGGTTTTGCCAGTTAACAGAAAACCAGGTAAAGTGATAAAGTCTGTATCAATTCCATTAACTTTTCGATGGCAATTCATTCTACCTACCAGAGGCGACATAACAATAGTATAAGAACCAGTAATAACTTGTTTACCTAACTCTTTTTCTAAAAACTGGCGCATTTCAGGGTAATGTTGAGAAACCAGATAGGCTTTCGCTAAATTCTGATAATAGGACAGATGAGCCTGGTAAAACTTCCTGAATTCTGATATTTTGGCAAAATCTTCAATTAATGACAGATTTTCCTCAAAAGGATTAAATCCTTCATTGGTTACCATTGGAAACTTTCTAATGAGATGATTCGCATCATTAAATGAAAAAGCATAGGAGTCAGTTCGGAAACTGAGATAGCTTTCCCATTTTTGTCTGGAATAGTTCACTTTTGTTAGTAAGGGATGATTACTGAATTGAGCAAAGTAAGCTCTTACTTCGGTATAGTATGCCGATTGTTGCGATACTTCCCATTGATCCGTTTTGCCATATTCAGTCAGCGCCAGAATAATATTGGCCAATTCATAAGTTTCAGATAATCTGATGGGTGAATCAGCTTGCCCTTTTAGGCAAAAAACATTCAAAAAGAGCATAAAAAAGAGGACTGATAATTTTTTCATCAGAGTATAATGTTTAAATGTATGTTAAAGGAGATTTCTGCTGCTAGAACAACAGCATTTGTTAAAGGCGTAGGGCTTTTTTGACGACCTCTCTTTTACCTCTCGAAATAGGCACCTGGGTACCATCTATGAGTAATAAGAAATCGCCATATTCTTTTTGCCAGCTTCTGATAAATGATTGGTTGACCAGATGTGATTGATGGCAACGCAAAAAGCCATAATCACTCAATAACTCATCATATTCATAAATGGGCTTACTAACCAATAGATTTGTTTTATCGTTTAAAAAGAACGTAGTATAATTGTTTGAGGACTCGCAACGAATAATCTCATTGGTCTTCACAAGGCGGGTTTCCTGTGTTGTTGAGAGGGCAATCTGAAGTTCTTCTTTTCTTGATTGTGCTTCAATCCATTGCATCAGATGTGCCACTTGTTTATTCTCAACTTTCAATTGCCGCTGTTTTTGTGCTCTGGCCACCGCAGCTTGTAATTCGATGATGTTTACCGGTTTGAGCAGGTAATCAATCGCCGAAAATCGCATAGCTTGAATAGCATATTGGTCATAGGCTGTTACAAAAATTACTTCAAAGTCATATTTGGTTAAACTGCTTAGCAATGAGAATCCATCCTGATCTGGCATCTGAATATCAAGAAAAAGTAAATCGGGTTGATGCATATATAAGGCCGCTTTTCCCTGTTCTGCCGACTGCGCTATGGAACATACTTCAATTTGAGGGCAATAGGTTTCCAATAAAGCCCTTAAATTGTTCAGATTATTCAACTCATCATCAATTAAAACCGCTTTCATAATAGCCAATGGATAAAGGTTATTGTTACTTCCGTTCCTGTAGTTAAACCGTTAGTGAGATTTAAAGAAATGGGTTGTTCAGGCTTCAAGTCATTTAATAGTTGGATTCGATTGCGTGTCAGTTTCAAGCCAAAGCCGTGAGTTGTTTCTGAGCCAGTTAACCCCTTGCCATTATCAGCAATGCTGATGACAATGCTATCATTGCGCTTCTCTATTCTAATGCTGATTTGACCTGTCTGTTGTAATGGAGCCACACCATGCTTCACTGCATTTTCCAATAAAGGTTGCCATAATAAGGGAGGAAGATTATTACTGTAAACATCTAATTGTTCATCTACTTGTATAGTATAGCTAAAGCCAAACCGGAGTTGTTCTAGTTTCAGGTACGTTTCCATCATTTGCAACTCCTGCCAGAGTGGATTTTCATCTTTATTTCCATTAGCCAACGATTCCCTCATTAACCGTGCAAAATCAGATAGATACTCATTTGCTCCTTTTATATCTTGTTGGTTGATGAGTCCTTGAATTGAACTGAGCGCATTAAACACAAAATGAGGATTAAGTTGTGCATAAACCGCTTGAAGCTCGAAGTATAATTTTTGTTTCTTTTCTGTTTCCAGTTTGGTTTTGTTTCGTTGGCGAAACAATAAAAACATAAATACAATGAGCGCAACGATAATAATACCAATTCCTATAAGTACAAACTTGAACCAGAGGGTTTGATACCAGTTAGGCTCTACCTCAAAACTATATTTGGTTATATGTTGTGGTTGGGCCATGTAACGAATATGAATTTGATATCGCCCGGGCGAAAAATCTCTCAACCAGATAAAACTATTATCAAATTCGTTGTCTTGCCAGGGTCTTATTATCTTATCATTGCGTAACAACTGATATTGTACCTGACTTTTGGAGTAAATTTCGGCGTTTAATACAAAGACCAAATTGGTATTAGTAGCTGGTAGTTTAAGCTTGTCAAGCAAGTGTTTAGTATTGTCGGTCCTTGTCTTAGCCCACGGATACTGCAACTTTTGCAGGAAAATGTCTAAATTATCAGAAGTATAAACCTTTGATACCTTGGGACTAATTGATTCCCAGGCTACTAAGTTGGTTGCAATAATGGGTCGACTTCCTTTTTTCCGAACATCCACAACCAGCATACTTCCTAAAGGAGCTTTATAACCCCCTAAGTAGGCCATCTGGGGTAAACCGGAATCTTTGACTACACGGGCATCTGTAAACTGAATAATGGATTGCCAGGGAGCAATTACCTTTTGGCTCGGGTATTCTATCACACGAAACTGGTAAGCTTGGGCATTCTTGATATTTACACCATGCAAGAAGAATTGAGCTTTGGCCGTATCAAAAGTTGTGCGGGCAATAATATTACCAAGACGCAAATCTTTGAAAGAATTATGCTTTGTAAATTCATCAAAATGAGCACTGTTTCCTTGAATTGTCCAAAACGAATTATTGTCTTTGGGAATGGCTAAAATTAGCGCTATAGTTTCAGGCTTGTCCAATGCTCCACTCTGAAAACTCTGGGAATAATCACCCCAGTTAATTTGAGCATAAATCGAGGTCGGAATAAGAATAAGTAAAAAGAAAAATAAGCGTACCCTGTTCATAGCGTTAATGTTATGTTTCAAAGGTATAGCATTTTCTTTAGAGACTTTTGCCAACTGTGAATTTGGTAGTGATAACTGTGAATGTGGCTGGAAATTAGTTTAGAATGCCAGATTTTTATAAAATTCAGACTTTTTCACCACGTCCATTTACTTTTTGCAAACCACCTTTTACCGGATTGGTATATTCTAGATAAATATCCTGCGCATTGTATTGATCTGCAGGTAGTACAATAACCTCATTTAAAACTGTTTTAGCAGATAGCGTTTTCGTAAAAACAGCATCATTCTTTTTATTACGAATTTTTATCTCAAAACTTTCTCCGATTTCAAGCTTTGATTCAACTGCACTGAGTTTTAAGATATTTCCCTGTAGACGCCCGACAGCTGGGAACTGCCCATTAATAATTTGTTCCGGGTGGGCAAATGCCAGTATTTTATCAGTTTTCTGCCATAAGCCATATACTCTGTTTTCAGCTTGCATCTGGTACATCTTGGCGGCCCATTGACGGTAATTACCCAGATGCCCTTCTCTTTTGGGTTGTCCGGCACCATCACCAAAATAATCTTGTCCAAATGGAGTTCCTTCCTGAGTGGATACATGTAAATCGGGGATGAAATTTCCATTGAGCCAAGCGCCTCTAAGAGTCAACCCAACATTCCCTCCGGTTACATTCGTCCAGATGAGCAGATTATTTAATAGGGTATAAACCAATGCCGCATGCCATTCGGAAGTTACCCGGTCGATAGGGCGGTAAAGATTGGTGAAAGGGTTGGATTCTAAATCATGCCGTAGAATTCCACAAGTCTGATATGGATTATTAATAGCATGTATATTCTGAAAATCATCTTTCAATCCGCAATCCTTGGCAAGCATCTGTAAACGGAAGAAAATTTCAGAGTAATAACCCCCAAACTGATTGATGCCATGATATAATTCAGATTTCAGACGGTATTCCCCATAATTGTGTCCCTCTGATTGAGATATATCTTTTCTTTCACCCGCTGCTGAAAAATTGATACGTTCTCCTCTCTGATTTTCCTGAAAAGTATCGTCTCTTAATACCCTGTTGCCTGACTTATCTACCATAAAACGCCCACGGGCATCTTTCTTATACATAGGTGTGGTAATAGGCAAATTAACTTTCGGGTAACTCACTAGAATATTATACATCAAATCTTTTCCACGAAAATAATTATTGATGATGCCACTGCTGACCTTAGCTTTACTCTCATTATAAGCATGCTTGCTATAAGGGAAGAACTTTTCGTCTAAAGATACATTGTCACCATCATAATAGTAACCACTTTGCCAATAGGTAAAACCTTTGTTGGGGGCATAGCTATAGAGAATCACTACATGTTTGGGGTTATCTTTTTTTGCGGCTGTATAATAGCCTTTCAAAAAAGAGCTGATTTTAGAATAATCGGTTACTCCCGCTTCAATATCAAGCATGGTATAGGCAAAAGGCACTCTTTTGCCAGTAGCATCTAAAGATTGATATTGCATGGCTACATAGTTTTCAGCGCCTTGTTTCTCTAGTTCACTATGGCTTTTTTGCCAGAACATAAAATCATTAAAAAGCGTCCATTTGTAGCGATGTTCGCCGGGTACACCTTTCAGAGTATTCAAAAAACAATTATCAAAACCGGTAGCCAGACCTTTCGTTAAGGCAATAGGAGAGTTATCACCACTATGATTTAAAAACTCTACGCCATTCCCCCATAGAAAACGGCTACTGAATTTTTGCGTAGGTCTCCCATTTATATTCGGGAAAACCTCAAAATCTAAAGTGTTCTTTGCAGGCATATCATTCATGCCACTTACTAGAGCAGGCAACTGATTTACTTCAAACGAGGTGAATGAGCCATTCTGAATAACTTCTTTGGGGGCAAGAGGAACAGAGACATCTGTTAATTGAGTATCACTGAGGGAAGACTTAACAGGTTCGCCTCCAAATAAGCGTCTGTAAAGCAGGAACATAAAACCCGCCACAGAAGTACCCAGAAAGAAACGTCTGCCTGTATTCATAGAATGTAAAAGTTTATGGTATGGATATGAAAGATGAAAAAATTATTTCATTTTTCCTCTTTTAACTAAAAATGCTGTAAGAATCTGGTCGAACCCCTGTGAAATATCAGCTTCAACAAAATCAATTTTATATTGACCACACTTCAAACGCAAGTCATGATAAAATTCTTTGATTGCCGTCTGATAATGCGTTTTCACTTGTGAGGGTTGCACTTTTACCTTTTCACCTGTTTCCAAATCTATGAACTCGTAAGGACGTTCGTCAAAATTAAATTCTTCTTCGGTGTTTTTATCTGTTACATGAAACAATAAAACCTCATGCAAGTTATGCCGCAAGTGCTGCATAGCTGAAAATAGACGTTCAGTATTAGTAATATCATCAAACATATCGCTAAAAATCACGACAAGCGAGCGCTTATGAATTTTCTCCGCAATTTCGTGCAGGGTCTCTACTACTGAGGTCTTTTTATTAGATTTTGGTCTTTGTAAGAGCGACTCTAAATCCACGAATATCTTATGTATATGAGATGGAGTCGATTTAATAGGAGTTTGAATTTCTATACCTTCAGAGAATGTAGTCAGACTTACCGCATCACGTTGTCTTTGTAGAGTGTAAGCCAATGCACCTGCCGCCATGATACTGAAAGTCATTTTGCCATTAGATTTTTCGGGATAATACATAGACGACGACGTATCTATCAGTAAATGGCAACGAAGGTTGGTTTCTTCTTCGTAGCGCTTTACGTACAATCGGTCAGTTTTGCCAAATACTTTCCAGTCAATATAGCGCGTGCTTTCGCCCGTATTATATAAGCGATGTTCAGCAAATTCTACCGAAAAACCATGAAAAGGAGACTTATGCAAACCTGTGATAAACCCCTCTACTAGTTGTTTGGCAAGAAATTCAATGTTACCGTATTCTCGAATTTTTACTAAATCTAACATATATTCAACTCTATGTCTATTTTGCTGTTGATGGCTTTTTAGATGTCTTGGACTTAGTCCCTTTTTTGGCCAATGTTTTCTTTGATTTACTCCTGGCAATTGATGTGCCTTTTTTTCGTCGGCTTGCCCTCTTCTTTTTTAAAGACTTAGAAGCTTTCGTTCTGATTGTTTTGGGCTTAGGCTTTAAGGGCACCTGTACTTCTTCCTCTTCAGGTTCATCTACTATTAAATCAGAGGCACTCTTAATCATAGAGTCTGGCCGTTCAATATAAATCGTATCATTCTCACCTACTACAGTCACTTTTACTTTCGCTATGCCATGACGAAACATATCCAATTGTTTGGCTGCCACATGAGATAAGTCAAGTAGTCGTCCTTTAGCGAAAGGACCTCTATCATTAACCCGCACAATACACCATTTATTGTTTGTCAGGTTAGTTACTTCAATCATTGTACCAAAAGGCAAAGTCGGGTGTGCACAAGTGAGCACATTTTTCTTCAGAATTTCTCCACTGGCCGTTTTTCTACCATAAAACTTGTTTTCGTAATAAGATGCTTTTCCAAACAGTTCGACTCCGATAAATGATGATTGACTGGATGCTAGAGTAGGTTTAAATAGAATGAGTAAACATAAAAAAGATACTGTTTTAAGTGTCATTCCCGGTTAAAATTTGATTTCGAACTGCATAGATACAAAAATTTCGGCAAGAGCAAAAACAATCAAAAATTTTGTATATAAAACATAATTAAAATATTTATGTGGGAAATTTCTTATTTGAAATGAAAATAACATTATTTTTGTTTGAAAATCCTAATAAAATATTTTGCATACAGCAATAAAAACCTATATTTGAAAATCATTCTAAACCTCTAAAACTTAAAAGGATTGTGGAAAGAGAAGACAGAGACAAAATTTACTCTAAACGTGTCAGAGCGGGTAAGCGTACTTATTTTTTCGACGTAAGAAGTACCCGTTCAAATGATTACTACCTAACTATCACCGAGAGCCGTCGTTTTCAGAAAGATGGAGGATTTGTATTCGAAAAGAGCAAGATGTTTGTTTACAAAGAGGATTTTAACAAATTCCTTGAAGCTCTACAAGAAACAATTGATCACATTAAAACCGAGCTTATGCCAGAATTCGACTTTGACCAGTACAAAAACGAACAAGTTTCTGTTTCGAACGAAGAAACCGATGATTACGCGTCGGGTGGTAGTTCTGATTTAAAATGGGAGTAACCTTTAAAAGGTAATCCTTTCCTGGTAGTTCTTACCATCTTATCAATTATCGATTTTTGCTGCTGATTCTGCTTGGTCTTCTTTACGCCTGGAATCTGTTACTACCCTTTATGATTGATAATTGTAGTGTGCGTAGGGGAGTTAAAGACATTCAGCCTTTGGGAAATTCTCAAAGGCTTTGCTATTATAGGCTTACCCCTAATGCCATACCGAACTCTTGCTGGTAAATGTATTTAGTATAAGGAATAAATCGCAATTTAGCGAAAAGCACCGACTTACGACTGAGTGGGAAATGAGTCCGCAGTCCTGTAACAGCAATAAGAAAATGCCTTTGCTCGCCATGTAGTAGCTCTGGTACTATTAAACTACCTATTCCTGCCTCAAGAAAATATTCTGCTCTCCTCTCTTTCTTTTCCGGATTACAATCTTTTCTTCTCGTATTATTCCGCTGATTCAACCAATAATTGTAGGTAACTACTTGTGGGAAAGACCAGGTATCATTGGCATATGAAATGAGACCTATTCCTGCCTGTATATTAACAAAACTCTTTGGTCGTTTCAATGCCATAAATTCAATATTGGCGCTTCCTAATGGACTTGTACCCAGAAATTCAAGGCTAACACCAAAATTATATCTGGTTTGAAAAGACTTAAAAGTTTGGGAGTAAGCATTAAAATATAGCAACAAGAAAATAGAAATTGTGAGTAAAGATAGTTTTTTCATAAAGTAGCATTGTGTCACAGTCTGCTTATAAAACGAACAAATTTGTCGCATATTACCACTAGCATTATCATTTACTTTTGCCTTTCTCCTGCTTTTAGCGTAATTTTGCGGAAATTTTTATTTAGAATAATTTATCAGATTATATGCCTTTACAAGCCGGAATTGTGGGACTTCCCAACGTTGGAAAATCAACGCTCTTTAATGCCGTATCAAATAGTGCCAAAGCTCAGGCAAGCAATTATCGTTTCTGTACTATTGACCCAAACGTAGGCCTGGTGGATGTGCCAGACGAAAGATTAGATAAATTGGCCGAATTGGTAAAACCTAATAAAATTGTACCTACTCAGATTGAAATCGTAGACATTGCCGGATTGGTAAGAGGAGCCAGCCGTGGTGAGGGTCTGGGAAATAAATTCTTAGGAAATATCAGAGAAGTAGATGCGATTATCCATGTAATCAGATGTTTTGAAGATGAGAACATTCTTCGTGATGAGGGAGCGATTAACCCGATAGGTGATAAAGAAATCATCGATACTGAATTACAGTTGAAAGATTTAGAGAGTGTTGAGAAGAAGATTCAGAAGATTGAAAAACAAGCCAGAGTAGGAGGTGATGCCAAAGCAAAGGCTGAATTTGACATCCTGAAACGTTGCCAGGAGTGGCTATTGCAAGGTAAAAATGTGCGTGAATTAGACTTGGCAAAAGAAGAATTGTATGCTGTAGCAGACTTGTTCTTACTATCTATCAAACCTGTGCTATATGTGGCTAATGTTGATGAAGCTTCTATGCACACGGGTAACAAGTTTTCGGATATTTTACAAAAAGTAGCTGATGCAGAGGGTGCACAGATGATTATTCTTAATAACTCTATCGAAGCACAGATTACTGAAATGGAAGACCCGGATGATAAGGCTATGTTTTTTGAAGAGTATGGAATGAAAGAAGCAGGATTGAATCGTTTAATCAGAGCAGCTTATAAATTATTAACGCTTCGCACGTATTTTACTGCTGGTGTTCAGGAAGTAAGAGCCTGGACAATTCAGGAGGGTTGGAAAGCTCCACAAGCCGCAGGGGTGATTCATACTGATTTCGAGAAAGGTTTCATCAAAGCAGAGGTTATTAGCTATAATGATTATGTAAAATACGGTTCTGAAGCTGCTTGCCGTGAAGTTGGTCGTTTACGTATTGAGGGTAAAGAATATGTAGTAGCCGATGGAGACGTCATGCATTTTAGGTTTAATGTATAATAATAAGTACCAAGAAAATATTATTTGACATTAAAATTTCAAACCAATTCACTATCAGTTAATTTTATAAACCTGCTTATTCATAGTTTTCTCATTATTTTTTATTTGGAAGGCTTTTACTTTTTTTACCTGAAAAAAAGTAAACAAAAAAGCAGGCATCATTTAAACTCATACAATTAAAAAACTGAAAAATCTTTTCTTAAGGGATAGTTCTCTTCAAGTTTTTTAATCGTACTCAGACAGGAAATGATGTTTTAAGGATACAATTTTTAGTTGTTATTTTTGTACTAATATTCTCAATTAATTTTGTGCCCTTACTTATATAAAGCAAAAGCGCTATAAGGTACTCCTTATAGCGCTTTTGCTTTATATATATGCCTAAGTAGAGTCGAAGGCTATTTTTTCACCATCTTATCCATCATTTCTAGCATAGCTGGCGTTGGAATGAGGTAATTACTTTGCGACCAGAATTTCTCTTCATATTTACCTCCCTTCGGGAAATTATTAGTGGTCAGTAGCTCATCATCAAATTTTATGGCACTTCTTCCCATTCGCATACTTTCGTTGGCCATAAACTGTACAGTCATAGTGGCTTCTGTTGTAAATTTCTTTTCGAGTTTATCTTCAAAATCAGCCACAAACGTCAGCTTACTATCCTGCAAGTGCCATTTGCCATTTAGTGGTAAAAACTGCGTATAGCCTTTTACTACTTTACCCACCTTCTTGGTATTGTCTACAAAACTTCTGCCTATCACATCTTTCACACCTTCGGGCGTCATTTCATATTCAATTCTCACAATGGCCTGATTATTTACATCTATATACACCTTACCGTTACGTGCTGCCTTCACGCGTTTATTGACTGGCCAGAAACTCATCGAATACACGAGGCTATCATTAAAGTAGGTCATTAATGAATCAATTTTAAAGTCATAATCATTGATACTTCCTTTATCCAGATATTCAGGGATACCTCCCTCTAACGAACGGGTAACAATAGCTGCTCCATTCATAAAGCCCCAACCATCAAGTTTGGCTGTTTGTCCTGTCCAGTCATATTTCCGGCCTTTCAGCAATTTGGCTTTTTCAATACCAATCTCTTTAGCTGTGTGCGGACGCTCTACCCGAAGAATGCCCTCTGTGATTTTTACAAACCCCAGTTTAGCCATTTCAAGTGTTTCTAAGTAAAAACCAATCTGGTAAGTAGGATAAGAGGGGTTATTTTTTTTAACTAGATTAAACGCCTCTTTTAATAAAGTTTTTGGATCTCCACCTTGTACTGAAGCCAGGGTTTCAGCTTTTTCTAGCTCAATGACACTAGTAGAATCATAGGCCAATGCTTTTTTGCTAAGGCTCTTATAGCCAATGGCAGAAACAATCAGCACGGAGTCAAGGTCAATTTTTGGAAAAAAGAATTTAAACTCACCAACGGCATTCGTCTGGCTTGAAAAACCTTTACTTGGGATACTGAGATAAGCGTTAGGAAGCGCTTGTTGGGTCGCTTTATCAATGATTTTTCCTGATATTGAGACGTAACCTTGTGAAAAGACTATGGTGGGAAATAAGAATAAAATTAAAAAGGAGTTAATTCTCATAGATTTCAATTAAGGAATTTAATTATAGTAACGACGAATATTAAATTTTACTTAAAAGGCTTGCATTTTTTTTTATAGTTTGCATACATTTGATACCAGTTTAAACCAAAACACTCTAAAGCAATGAAAAAATTATTCGTCCTATTATTTATGAGTTTGTTAAGTCTTTCGATACTTGATTTAACTGCTCAGGAAGTTAAGAGCAAAGGTAAGGCAAAAGAAAAAGCGGAGAAAAAAGAAAAACCAGAAAAAAAAGAAGTAGCTGAAAAGAAAGAGAAACCAGAGAAAAAAGAAAAGCCTGAAAAGAAAGAAAAAACCGAGAAAAAGGAAACAACTGAAAAGAAAGAGAAGCCAGAAAAAAAGGAAAAACCTGAAAAGAAAGAAAAAGCTGATAAAGTAGCTGACAAGGCAGAGAAGAAGGAAAAAGCAGATAAAAAAGAAAAAACAGAGAAGAAGGAAATTGCTGAAAAGAAAGAGAAAAAAGCAACAGATAAAGACAATACCGTTAAGCCTGCACCAAAACCTAATACAAAAGACGACGGCAAAGAAGCCGACGGAACTACACGTAAAAAAGTAGCCGGTGCTGACAAGCAAATCGGGAAAGACGAAAAAGGACGTACAATCTATGAAGGTCCTCGTGGTGGCCAGTACTATATCAATTCAAATGGTAACAAAACTTACCTGAAAGCTGATACCAAACTTTAATACAATAAGTTTATAAGATAAAAGTCTCAATCCTGAATCGGTTGAGACTTTTTTAGCTCTTAGGTCTGAATTCTTTCATCACCTCCTGATTACAAACTAAATAGGGACCCTCTATTAAATCAATACAATAGGGAACAGCTGGAAAAACAGCGTCAAGACATTGGCGAATGGCTTTGGGTTTCCCGGGAAGATTGATGATTAGAGAATGATTGCGGATACCTGCTGTTTGCCGGGATAGAATAGCCGTTGGTACATATTTAAGGCTTTCTATACGCATCAGTTCTCCAAAACCGGGCATCATTTTCTGGCAAACGGCCTCTGTTGCTTCTGGTGTTACATCTCGCAAGGCAGGACCTGTCCCTCCTGTTGTTACAATCAAACAACAATTGTGTTCGTCTGCCATTTCAATTAAGGTTTGTGAAATTAAATTCTGTTCGTCAGGTATTACCCTATAGACAGTCTCAAATTCAGAAATCAGATATTCTTTCAAAGTTTCTACAACAGCTTTTCCTGGAATATCTTCATAAATACCTGCACTCGCCCGGTCTGAAACATTGATAACCCCAATTTTTATCATAAAGAATGTTGGTCTGAATTAGCATTATAAAAACTGCTTTAAAGATAGTGTAATTAATTCCTCACCTAAATAGGTGGTCTATTATTTTTCATTTTTCTATTTAAACAACTTGAAATCAAGCTATCATACATTCATGAAAGAATTATTCGATAAAAAGGCGATTGAAGCCATACGTAGTTATTTATTAGAACATCAGGAAACCATAGCAGTAGCCGAGAGTGTTACCTCTGGTTTTATTCAGGCAGCATTTTCTACAGCCGAGGAGGCTTCTAAATTTTATCAGGGTGGTGTTACTGCTTATAATGTCGGTCAAAAATTCCGTCACCTCCGCGTTGAACCTGTGGAGGCATTGGCTTGTAATTGTGTTTCAGAGAAAATAGCACAAGAGATGGCTCTGCATGTGTGCGATTTATTTCATAGCCAGTGGGGGATGGGCATTACAGGCTATGCCGCACCTGTACCTGAATCTGATAATAAACTCTATGCTTATTATGCTATTGCACATAACAGCACGATATTGAGCACTAAAAGAGTATCAGTCAAACAAGGGGATTCAGTAGAAGTGCAATTATTTTACGTGAATGAAACCTTATCAGATTTAGCCAGATGTATTCATGAACTGGTTAATTCTCATGAATAACTCTGGTTTTAGGGGTATCTGTTTTAACGTTTATCTTTTTGATAATGCTTATTTCGCCATTATGTTCAAGATATATTTTATCTATTCCATCTATGCTATCTGAAAAGGTAGCTTTTCTTACAGCTTGCATAATGTCCTCTTCGCGTACAAGGCCTCTTCTCATACTTTGGTCAATAAATTGACCATTTTCATAGAGGATAATTTTCTCGCCCTCAACTATTCTTGCAAAATTATTATAACGCGTAAATAACCATCCAAAAACTCTATGCAATACACAGAGAATGAAGCTGGCAAATATGATAGGAATAAAAGGAGAAGCACCCACTACTGCACGACTGAGAATGGCGCCTAAGAGAATAACTATAATATTATCAATAGGTGTACGAAGACCAAAGGAGCGCCGACCGGCTATCCTGATCAAGACAAAGGCGATAAAAAAGATTGCAATTGCCCGGCAAGCCATCTGAAGAGCCGTCAATTCTACTTCATGACTGAAAATTTCTTGCAGCGTTTCCATTTAAGTATTGGTGTTAAATCCGATTTCTACCATTAAAATTTCCGTTCCAGAATTCTGTATTAACCTATAAATCAGGAAACTGTTTGAGTTAATGTTTTTTAACTCAAACAGTTTCCTGACAATCTTTCATTAGCTTAAGCTTCCTTGGGGATTTCGTCTGGCAAAGTTTGATGCTTCTTTCTTTTGATAATAGCCATCAGGTGATTATGCCAGTTCAACATATTGCCTAATACAAAATAATCTTTCAGGTTATTCCTAATACTGCTTCGCATGATTTTCACCACTAGGTTCTTCTCTATTTCACCAACTTCTTTCACCCTCACCAAAAATTCAAGTGAAATCAGCGCTAATATTGCGCCTATGATAAATAAGAAGTTCCATTGATTCAGTGACAACAATCGGAAAACTTTGTCCATATTTGGAGTTATCCATTCAATACGAATATTCAGGTGTCTGTTAGCAAAATAGTCAGCCAGAAACCCACCGATTAGTGGGCCTAAAAAAGAGAAAATAGCTGTGATGGTGTTTTTAACAGACAGGTAAGCAATGGCCTCTTTTCGTGGGGCAAGTTTCAAACCGATATTCGTTAGCGAAAGGTTGATACCTGCCGTGGCTGCCCCCATTAAAGCATAGATGACTATTAACAAGGCAAAATTCGAAATGAAATTTGTATAAATCCCTACAAAAGACCAGGCTGCAATACAGATAATATAGATGGGAGCGCAAATAGAAAGAATAGTTTTATTACTATATCGGTCCGCAAAAATCCCCCAGCTACGAATGGTAGCAATACTACATAGCTGGCTAGTGATTGTCAGAGTAATAATATAAGAAAGTGAGTAATTCATGTGTTTCATTAAAAATACCGTGAAAAACGGTATGGCAATATTTAATGAAAACACCCAGAATGAGTTGAATACCAAGAGCCTTAAAAAGTTATTGTCTTTTAATGGCATAATAAAAAGCTTAAAAACATTCTCGTTGCCTAAAAAAGATTTGGGTTCAGGTATGCGTGAGAGTAGAAAGACCCCTAATAAACCGCTGATCCCACCCAGGATAAACATGCTTCCGTAAGCATCTAATTCTAATTTAGGATAATGATGTTTCATATAGTCGATACCCAGGGCTATAATCAGACTCATGCACACATTGAGGGTTTGTATATAGCCACTTCGTTTCGAAAAATAAGTACCCATTATTTTCTCCGGTATCAAGTCTTTCATCCAGGCATTCCAGCTTAAACCTGCCATAGAGGCAAAAAAGAAGTTGAAAAATAGGAAGAGTATAATAAATTGAACCGAAATACCATTCGGAAAGAATAAGGCAATGATACCTATGATTACTATAGGCACACGAGCCAGCACAGAAAAAAACACACTAATAGCACGCCGGTTGTTATAGCGTTTTACTAACCAGATAGTTAATAACTGAGAAATATTAGAAAAAGCCGGTAAAGACGCTATTAACCCTATTTGTAGGTTTGAAGCACCTAATAATAAACTTAGAGCAGTTAAGAAAGCCCCGGTTGTCATTACGTTCATGGTTTCTGTAGCCAAACCCTCTCTTATGCCGAGTTTCATTCCGCACTCCACTTCCTTTTCGGTCAATATTTCTTTTGGTTGCAGATTCATGTTGTGGATATTAGTTTACTAAAAAATATAACTTAGCCATTGACAATCTCTCCACCATTCACATGGATTACTTGTCCGGTAATATAACTGGCATCTTCTGATGCAAGAAATACATAGGCAGGTGCTACTTCGGCTGGTTGACCTGCTCGTTGCATAGGTGTATCTTTTCCAAAGGTATCTAATGATTCATCGGGAAAAGTAGTCGTAATCAGTGGTGTCCAGATTGGGCCGGGGGCTACTGCATTAACCCGAATTTTTCTGCCATTTAATATTCCGGATAATGAACGGGTAAAAGAAACGATAGCTCCTTTGGTAGCCGAGTAATCCAGAAGGAACGGATTCCCTTTATAGGCTGTAACCGACGTTGTATTAATAATAGAACTTCCTTCTTTCAGATGCGGTAAAGCAGCCTGAACCAGAAATATCTGCGAGAATATATTGGTTCTGAAAGTCTGCAGAATTTGCTTCTCCTTTATATTCTCTATTTCGGTTTGAGGATACTGTACAGCTGCATTATTTACCAGAATATCAATCTTTCCCCAGGTCTTTATTACTGTATCAATTATTTTCTTGCAATTGCTTTCAACACTTATATCAGCACTTACAATAATAGCTTTCGTACCTTTTGCTTCTACAAGCTTCTTGGTTTCTTTGGCATCAGAACTTTCTTTTCTGTAAACAATCGCCACATTGGCACCCTCACGGGCAAAAGCTACACAAATAGCCCTTCCAATGCCGCTATCACCACCTGTAACTATCGCTACTTTATTCGCAAGTTTTTTATCTTGTCGGTCATAAGCTCTTTCAAAAATTGGCTTTTGTTCCATGCCACTTTCAGCCGATTCGGCGTTATCAATTGCTTTTTTTGAAGATTTCATGTTATATGAATTTTTAGTATTTATATCTGTTACTAATCAATCTTTAGGAACCCAAATGGAAACTGAACCTGCACTTACGTGAAAATTTCCGATACCATTTTTATTAATCCGTACTTCTCTCGTATCTTTTCCAAGTTCATCTATGAAATATTTACCTGCATATTGAGCACCTACTTGCATAGCTTTCTTGTTTTTTTTTCCATTTGATAGTAATACTGCACACCCTTTGTGTTTATCATCTCCTGTTCTTACCCAACCTATACAATTGGGGCTATCAAAATAATCATACTGCTCTCCCCAGGCATATTCTTTGCGGGCTGAAAGCAGTTTTTCAAGTGCTGAAATCTTAGGTAAAACTATCTTCTCCTCCAGACCATCATGTCTTTTTTCAGAATAACAGGTACCATATAAATCGCAGTAAAAAACGCATGGATACCCATCTTTTCGGAGTAGTATTAAGGCATAAGCCAAAGGTTTAAACCAGGCATCTACCGTAGATTCTAAACTCTGAAAGGGTTGTGTGTCATGATTTTCAACAAACGTAATGGCTAAATCTGGCCTTATGCTTAATAACGAATTGTTAAAAATACCCCTCAAGTCATATTCTTTTCCTGCTTTAGAAGCATTATGAAAATTATAATGAAGAGGAACATCGAATAGATGGACACGAGATTCTGTAGCTCTAATATACTCTTCCAATACCTGTACATTGTCAGGTGCCCAATATTCTCCAACTACGAATAAATCATGCTTGACATGGGTGCGCATATAATCAAGCCATTCATTATAGAAAGCAGGTGAAATATGCTTTAAGGCATCTAACCTCACTCCGTCAAAACCAACGGTTTCATGATACCATTTTCCCCAACGCTTTAGTTCTTCCCGCACAGACGGATTTCTGAACTCTATGTCCGAAAACATCAGGTAATCATAATTCCCTTTTTCATCGCCAACCACCTCTTCCCAATCATCGCCGTAATCGTTGATGATATTATAAATACATTTCTCGGGTTCCTGAACATTGGCAGCGCAATCAACTCCTGAAAAGCAATTGTAGTCCCATACAAACTCAGAATATTCCTTTTTACGATTTGGAAAACTAAACTTCGTATTGGCTTCAATCTCAAAGGAGGTGCTGATGAAATTGTTGCGGTTTTCAGGATCTACCTTTCTCACCATCACTTTCTCAGTTTCATCAGCACCTCCCATATGATTCAAAACAATGTCAACATAAACACTGACGTTTTGTTGATGAAGTGCATGAATTGCTGACATGTATTCTTCTTTGGTGCCATACTTGGTTCTTATAGTTCCTTTCTGGTCAAATTCTCCTAAATCGTAGAGGTCGTATACATCATATCCTTGTGAAAATCCACCGCTTGAACCTTTATAGGCTGGTGGCAACCAAACGGCTGTGATACCTAATTTTTTTAATTGTTCTGCCTCTTGGCTTACCTTTTTCCAAAGCGTGCCATCAGCCGGATAGTACCATTCGAAAAATTGAAACATTACCTCATTCATAATTCTTTTATTTCGTGTTTACCTACAGTTGTCTTTAAATAAGTAATCTACTCAATAGGTTATTTCTCGGCCTCCTGAGGTTAAAATGAGCCGTAATCAATAGGTAATGCAAAAAATCTGTGCGAAGTGCATATGTCCAAAGCAGAGCCAGGCAGAGTAGTATTAATATTCTACTATTGTATATTTTAATAGTGATAGAATTTTACATTTTTTATTGAAAACTAGCCAAAAATGCTAAGTAGCAGGCATATTTTTAATGGCGTTGACATTTATTCCCCTTGTAGATTTTTTTGCTTAAACCAATTCTTACCTTTTAAGAATCATGCGTAAGTAATTCCACAAAAAAGAGATGGACTAGAATTTTAGCAAAAGAGTACGTATAGTAGTAAAATTTCAAGATTTGTCGAACCGTTTTTCCCATTTACTATTATGAGCAATTCGAAAGCCAGTCCAAAGAATTTATGGTTAATTACAAAAAAATCATTTGAAGCCTGGAATGCAGCAGACCCATTCCGGCAAAGTGCTATTATAGCTTATTATGCTATTTTCTCTATCCCATCCTTATTAGTTATTATTATTGCTTTGGCCGGTTTGGCTTTTGGTAAAGAAGCTGTGCAGGGTGAAATCTCTAACCAGATCAGCTCGGCTATGGGTGCTGATACTGCCAAACAAATTGAAGAGATTATTGCTAAAGCAGGTGAACAGAAGAAATCAATATGGGCTACAATAATTGGTATTTTCACGCTTATTTTTGGTGCAATGGGAGTATTTCTGCAACTACAAACCTCTCTTAACCAGATATGGGAAGTAAAAGTAAAACCCGAACTGAAAGGAAAAGAAAAATGGGTGAAATTAGTAAAAGACCGACTCTTTTCTTTCGGATTAATTGTTTCTATCGGTTTTCTTCTGTTAGTATCTTTAATATTAACTACTGCTTTAGCTGCATTTAGTACCTGGATAAAGGCGCATCTGCCAGATTTCATGCTGTTTCTATTTCAAGCCATCAATTTCATTATCTCTTTTGTGGTTATATCAGTTCTATTCGCACTCATGTATAAAATCTTGCCCGATGCCAGAATCAAATGGAAGGATGTCTGGGTTGGAGCTATGGTTACAACCCTACTTTTTATATTGGGTAGATTTGGTTTAGGCATCTATTTTGGCAAAGCCGAGCCTGGTTCTACTTATGGTGCTGCAGGATCTATCATTTTAGTAATGCTGTGGGTATCTTACTCGTGTATGATTGTCTTTTTCGGCGCCGAATTTACCAAACAATACGCTACTCATTTTGGTCGGGGCATTGAACCTAGTAAGGATGCCATTTTAGTAGAGTTATCGGAAGAAGAAGAGTTGATAGTAGATAAGACTATCAAGCAAAGAGAAAAAGCTGATAAAGCCAGAAAGGCTGAAAAAGCTTAATAAGACTGCACCACACAAACTTTAACTGATGTATGAAAAAGGACACAACTTTAACACCAGAGAAGAAACATGCTGTTTCTACCAAACCTCCCAAAAGACGAAGATTATTTATCATTCTTGGAAGTATTCTGGTACTTCTGATTGCCCTGCGTTTGGCTTTGCCCTATATAGTGCTGAAATATGTAAACAAGACATTGTCTGAAATGGAGCAATACTATGGGCACGTGGAAGACATTGATATTGCTTTGATACGAGGCGCATATGTTATTAATGATATAAAAATAGAAAAGATAAACAGCGAAACTAAGCAACGGGATACGATTCCGTTCTTTAAAAGTCCCGAAATAGATTTATCGGTCGAGTGGAAATCAGTCTTTAAAGGTTCAGTAGTGGGGGAGATTTATGTCAATGAACCTGTATTGAATTTCGTAAAAGGTAAGCATAAGGGAGAGGATATTAAAGCTGATACTGCTGATTTCAGAGATTTGATTAAAGACCTGATGCCACTAAAGGTAAACCACTTTGAAATTAATAATGGACAGATTCACTATATCGACCAGAATACAAATCCACTAGTGGATGTATCCATGAAAAGCATTAACGCCGTAGCAGAAAACCTGACGAATGTAAACGACAGTACAAAACTCCTACCCGGCAAAATAAGAGCGACAGGAGATGTATACGAGGGTAAGTTTGAATTAAATGTGAACCTTGACCCACTAAAAAAGCAGCCTACGTTTGATTTGAATGCACGGCTCACTGATATGAATATGGTTTTACTTAATAACTTCTTCAGAGCATACGGTAGATTTGATGTAAACAAAGGCACTTTTGGCTTATACACTGAGTTTGCCGCCAAAGACGGCGCATTTAATGGCTATGTAAAACCGCTGATCAAAGATTTAGATATAGTAGAGTTTAATAAAGAAGAGGGAAATCTGGGCCAGATACTTTGGGAAACATTGATTGGGACAGTAGCAGAAATCTTCACAAATCATCCTAAAGACCAGCTAGCTACCAAGCTACCTATTCAAGGTAGGTTTGAGAACCCCGATGTGAATTTGTGGACAGCCATTACCTATGTATTAAGAAATGCCTTTGTAAATGCCCTGAAACCATCGGTTGATAATACCATTAGTATAGGAAATGTGCAGGCTGAGCCTGAGAAAAAGACTTTTTTGCAGAAAATATTCGGCGGAAAGAAAGATAAAAAAGACAAGAAAAAGGATAAGAAGTAGTATAAAAAACAGGTATTTTCAACAATTTAAACTGAATAGCGATGAAGCAAAAAGATTCTTTTGCAGTAAACAAGAAAACAGAAGATTTAAGTATTAATACTGAAAATCCGAAAGACCAATTGCTTACTAGTAATCAGGGCGTGCCTATTAATGATGACCAGAACTCTTTAATAGCCGGCGAGCGTGGCGCTACTTTAATGGAAGATTTTCTCTTTAGAGAAAAAATGACACATTTTGACCATGAGCGGATTCCTGAAAGGGTTGTTCATGCGAGAGGTTCGGCGGCTCATGGCTATTTTCAGGTATATGAGTCGATGGAAAAATATACTAAAGCACATTTTCTGCAAGACCCAAGTGTAAAAACGCCTGTTTTTGTTAGATTTTCTACCGTAGCGGGCTCCCGAGGTTCTACCGATTTGGCGAGAGATGTGAGAGGCTTTGCCACAAAGTTTTATACCGAGCAAGGGGTTTATGACTTAGTGGGTAATAACATACCTGTTTTCTTTATACAAGATGCTATCAAGTTTCCTGATTTGGTTCACGCGGTAAAACCCGAACCTCATAACGAAATTCCGCAGGCTGCTTCAGCCCACGATACTTTCTGGGATTTTATTTCTTTAATGCCCGAAAGTACGCACATGATTATGTGGCTGATGAGCGACAGAGCTATCCCGAGAAGCTATCGCATGATGGAGGGGTTTGGCGTTCATACCTTTCGGTTTGTTAATGCCGAAGGACAATCACATTTTGTGAAATTTCATTGGAAACCTTTATTGGGTGTGCATTCAGTTTGCTGGGATGAAGCACAGAAAATTTCAGGTAAAGACCCGGATTTTCATCGGAGAGATTTGTGGGAAGCTATAGAGAGTGGTGCTTTCCCTGAATGGGAATTAGGTGTTCAGATTGTGCCTGAAGAAGACGAATTCAAATATGAGTTTGATTTATTGGATGCAACCAAGATTATTCCGGAAGAATTAGTTCCGGTAAAAAGGATAGGGAAACTGGTGTTAACCCATAATCCCGATAACTTTTTTGCCGAAACCGAGCAGGTAGCTTACCATGCAGGAAATGTAGTGCCGGGAATTGATTTTACGAATGACCCACTGCTTCAAGGTAGATTATTTTCTTATACCGATACCCAATTGATACGCTTGGGTGGGCCGAATTTCCATGAGATACCTATTAATCGTTCTATTGCTCCTGTACATAACAACCAAAGGGATGGTTTTATGAGACAAACCATTAATCAAGGAAGAGTGAGTTATAATCCTAATAGCTTAGGTGGTGGTTGTCCGTTTCAGGCTGGAGCAATGCAAGGTGGTTTTAAAAGCTATACTGAAAGAATAGACGGTAAAAAAATACGTGGCCGTAGCAAAAGTTTCTTTGACCATTTCAGCCAGGCTAAATTGTTTTACGAAAGTCAATCAGAAGCTGAAAAACAACACCTGACTAATGCTTTAAGATTTGAATTAGGCAAAGTAGAAACCATAGAGATAAGACAGCGAATGGTAGGGTTACTATCGCAGGTCAATAAAACCCTGGCCAAAAATGTAGCTGACGGTTTAGGACTAACAGTACCAGAAGCTTTAGAGTATCCTATCAACCATAGTATTCCGGCCGATGGTAATCCTGAGGATTATCAACCAGTTAATGTTGAGCCATCCATTAAGAAATCAGATGCGTTAAGTATGGCTAATACCAGCAAGAATACCATTAAAACAAGACAGATAGCTTTGCTAGCCGCTGATGGTTTTGAAGAGCAATCATTGCAAAACTTTAAAAAGGCTTTAGAGACTGAAGGTGCCATGATTAGTGTTGTTGCTCCGAAATTTGGTACAATTAAAGGTGCAAAAGGGATTGAAACCAAGGTAGATCAAACTCTATTAACGGCTTCTTCAGTACTTTTTGATGCAGTATTTGTTTGTGGTGGAAGCGTGGGTGTAGAAACGCTTCTGGAAGAACCAAGTGCTGTTGAGTTCGTTGATGAAGCTTTCAAGCATTGTAAGCCCATTGCAACAGTAGGGGAGGGTATTGAGTTATTAAAAGCATCAAACCAACTCAGAAAACATCTAGAGAAAGGAACAGTTTCTTCAATAGGCGTACTCGTTGATCAATCGCCTGAGGAATTTGTCAATGCCATTGCGCAACATCGTTTCTGGGAAAGAGAGAAGAAAGATAAGAATCTCAACTAATATTTGACCTCATAACAAAGAAAGAGCCTTGTCAACAGACAAGGCTTCTTTCGTACATATTACACTGGAACTATTATTCCACTATTAATTTTATTCCTGCGCTGCGGCTACATTAATGTGCGATTGTGCCAATTGTGTTAGTTTACTATCAGTATCCTCTTCTTCGTTTAATGTCATTTGGAGTATATCAGCTGCTTCTTCATAGCCCAATATCTCTGCTATGGTTCTAAGCGTACCATAAGAGGCTATTTCATAGTGTTCTACTTTCTGAGCCGCTAGAATTAAACCACAGTCTCTTACTAATGAACCATCTTTAGTTGATTTAATGATTTCTTCGGCTTCTTCAGCTAATCCTATCATGGCTGCACATTTTTTAGCCTGAGCTGGTTCGTCTAACAACTTAAAAACTCTTTCTATACGATTCACATGTTCTTCTGTTTCGCTTAAGTGAGATTCAAAAGCTCGTGTTAATCCTTTAGAAGTGGCTGCTTGTGCCATAGTCGGAAGCGCTTTAGTTAGTCTTATCTCTGCCCAGTAAATATCTCTCAGACCATCTAAAAATAATCTTCTTAAATCTTCTCCCTCGTGATGGGTATTATCGCTCGAACCAAAATTTTTGCTGTGAGTTTTCATAGTAAATTCATTTAAGTGATTTTAAAAGAAAGGTTTATAGCAAAAAGTAAAAAAACTATACCATAGCCTTAAAGGGTTTAAATCGGCTTGATTTTCCTCAGAGTAGTTGAATTCTTAGTTAAAAAATGTAGGATTATTTCATCATGCCAGATGCCTAAGAATAAAGATAAGTATTGAATTAGGGTTAAAATTTAGAGACTCGCACCTGACTATAAAGAGATATTTATATTTTTACGTTATCTATTCAAATAATTCTAATTACTCAATGAAAAACAATCTAAAGCGAGCCACAGTTATATTGATGTGTTTAATGACAAGTATAGCTATGAAAGGAATCAGCCAGCAATCGGGTATTATTGCCGAGGGCGCAAAACCACAACTTATTTCCAATCAGTTTTCTTTTACCGAAGGGCCTGCCGTTGATAAAAAGGGAAACGTCTTCTTTACCGATCAACCCAATAATAAAATCTGGAAATATGATACCGATGGAAACCTGTCAGTATTTATGGACAAAGCCGGGCGCTCCAATGGGACATACTTTGACAAAAAAGGCAACCTGATTACCTGTGCCGATGAGCATAATGAAATTTGGTCTATCGATCCTGATAAAAAAGTAACCGTGTTGTTGAAAAGCCACAATGGACACGTATTTAATGGCCCAAATGATTTATGGATTGATAAAAAAGGAGGTATGTATTTTACTGACCCGTATTTTCAGAGAGATTATTGGGAAAGAAAAAGCCCTGACCCACAGATAGGAGGAGAAAAGCTTTATTATCTGCCAAAAGGTAAAAAAGAGGCTATTCTGGTTGACCCGGAAATTAAAAAACCTAATGGTCTGATAGGTACACCTGATAACAAGTATCTATATGTTTCTGATATGGGGAACCGTGCAATTGTGAGATATGATATTAATTCAGATGGGACATTAACAAACAAAAAAGAATTTGCTAAAGACCTTTCAGACGGTATGACCATTGATAATCAAGGGAATGTATATCTGGCAGGTAAAGGAGTAACGGTTTATAACCCTGAAGGGAAAAAGATCGAACAGATTGAAGTGCCAGCCAAATGGACGGCAAACGTATGTTTTGGAGGCAAAAACATGGACACACTGTTTATTACAGCTTCTGAGTCAGTTTTTATCTTGCCGATGAAAGTGAAAGGCGTAAGATAACATTTAATAATACTATCAGTTAATAAATAAACCAGGGGCATCACGTTAGCAATGCCCCTGGTTTTGTATTGATATGCAATGATTAATATCCAGGATTTTGAACAAGAGATTTATTAGTATCAATCTCACGTTGTGGAATCGGAATAACTAATTTATTATCGCTGAATGGTAAAGTCCCTACGTTTTTCTTAACGCGTTTGGCATCATGAATTTGTTGGCCTTCGAAAGCTAGTTCTAACTTACGTTCCGCTAAAACATCATTGATAGTAACTGTAGCTAATTCACTAGCACCAGCTCTTGCTCTGATTAGATTTACATCACTTAATGGAGTAGCGCCAGTAGTTGTACCCAAACGAAGATTAGTTTCAGCACGAACCAGATACATTTCTGCTAAACGAACTACTGGAACATCACCATACTGATCTAAGAATTTAGCTGTAAATGTATTGCCAGATGCTCTTACGAAAAAGACACCTCTTGAATCACCTGATTGATACAAGTTAAGGTGTTTGGTTTGTACACGAATATCACCACGACCCTGATAAGTTGCAGGGGCATAATATAGATTCAAGTCATTTGCACCATCCTGATCTGTCACGAGAATTTTGAAGATAATCTCACTATCATTCGTTTCATCAGAGAACGCCTCATCAAAAGTTTCAGTCAATGAAAACTGCTGACCAGTAATTACTCTGTTGGCAGCGTCGCGTGCAGCAGCATAGTTACTTTGTTGCAAGTAAACTCTGGCCAAAATTGCCTGTGCTGCACTTTTTGAAGCAAAACCCGTATTTGAAGGATTACCTAAAAGACTTTCAGCTTTAGTAAGGTCTTCAATTACTTGTGCGTAAACAGCGGCTACAGTTGCTCTTGGGCGGTAATCTGCATCACTTACTCCACGGGTAGGAGTAGTAACCAAAGGTACGCCAGGGTTAGTGTTCGCATCGCCATCACCCCAGGCTTTTGCCCAAAGTCTTACTAAATCGAAATAAACTAAACCACGAATAAAACGTGCTTCACCTTCTACACTATTCTTTTTATCTGCGTCAACTTTATCAATGGCTGATAATACGTTATTAGCAATATTAATAGTATTATAAGCAGCTAACCATGTTAACTGAGCCTGACCATTGGTTGTTGTAAAAGTTTTACGCCATAGTTCATCCATTGTAGTGAATGTTCCACCAAATCTTACTTCGGACTCATCACCCAATAAATCACCTGAATATTGAATAGCACCTCCGTAAAGGTCATTATCACTTAGGGCATCATAAGCACCTGTAAGCGTTACTTCTACAGCTTGTGAATTAGCAAGCGCTTCTGATTCATCAATCGATGCCGTTGGTTTTACGTCTAATTGGCTGTCGCAGCTTGTCATAAATGCGACAGTTGCACCAATAAATAACCAATTTTTTATATTTTTATTCATTTTGTCTGATTGCTTTAAATAATTTAAAAAAGATCGCTGCTTCCTATTTAATAACGAAATAGAAATTAGAAACTGATATTTAAACCACCCATAATAACTTTAGCTTGTGGCGTAGTATAAAAGTCATAACCTAAAGCAATATTAGATACAACGTCATCGGCGTTTACTTCAGGATCCCAACCAGTATACTTAGTGAAAGTCAAAAGGTTTTGTCCGGTTAAATATAATCTTACATTACTTATTTTAACCTTGCTCAAAAGAGATTTCGGAAGGTTATAAGCCAAGGTTACATTACGCAGACGAACAAATGAACCATCTTCAATGAAACGACTTGAAGGTTGTGCTCCATTATTGTAATACAAACGTGCCTGAGGAACTTTTGTATTCGTATTTTGAGGAGTCCATGCATCTAATTGGTTGACAGTCTGGTTGTCTTCAAAACGACCGTTAGCAGAAGAGTAACGACCTACACCATAGAAATTCAGCTTATTACCAAACACACCATTAAAGAACACGCTCAACTCGATACCTTTGTAGCTGAATGTATTAGTAACACCTCCAATCCATTTAGGAAGCGCGCTACCTATAATTGTACGTTGTGCCTGAGAATAGTTATTAGTTGTTTCTCTGCTTAACGAACCATCAGCATTTGGTGTGTTTTTGTAGAATAAAGCATCACCATTGGCAGGGTCAACACCAGCATACTCTACAGTGTAGAATACACCTAGTGGCTGGCCTTCTACTGCGCGGCTCATGTTGTTTAGCCCACCCTCAATTACTTGTCCTTGCAGGTTAGTAATTTTGTTAGTGTTGGTTGATGCATTCAAGCTTGTTTTCCATTTGAATTGTCCTACAAGGTTATCTGTATTTAATACAAATTCAAAACCTTTATTAGTTAATCCACCAACGTTTTTCAATTGCGTAGCAAAACCTGTAGTACCCGGTACGTTCACATTCAACAATAAACCGGTTGTATTTTTTTCGTAGTAGTCAATTTCACCATTGATACGGTTTTTCAGGATACCAAAATCTAAACCGACATCAATTTGCTGCGTAGTTTCCCAACTTAAATCAGGGTTCGCTAATTGGGCAGGAGCCTGGCCAGGTAAAGTGCCATAACCCGCGCCACCTGCAAACAGGCCTAAGTGACCAAAGTTAGCAATTTCAGCATTACCCGTTTTACCCCAGCTTGCACGCAATTTCAAGAAACTGATAGCTTCGATATTTTTCAGGAAGTTTTCTTCAGTCAGAATCCAGCCTGCAGATACCGCCGGGAAGAAACCATAACGATTGTCTTTACCAAAACGAGAAGACGCATCAGTACGTGCACTTAAGCCAATCAGGTATCTTTCATTAAATTTGTAGTTTACACGGGCAAAATAAGAAAGGAAATTATAATTGGTTTCGCTTGAGCTTGCATTTGTTTTACGAGCAGCACTGGCGATCATACGGTAAGCATCAGATGGGAAATCTCTACCCTCAGCCACGTTTGTTTTTATTTCTGAGCTTTGGAATGACATACCCGCGGTTGCATCAAATGCGTGCACGCCAATCACATTGTCATACACAAAATAATTGTTGGTATTGTAGTTTTCAACCCTTACAAAACGGTTATATCCGTATCCTTGCGGAGCACCGAAATTACGTTGTGTTTTGCTATTGTAGTATTGTTCTTCTTGTTGGTCTAATAAATCTATCGCTACCTCTGTACGGAATTTCAGACCCTTAAAGAATCTGTATTCACCAAATGCGTTACCAATATTACGGTGTACATTCGTATTATAGTATGCGTTGCCTATATTGATCAGAGCATTATAATACAAAGGAATTGAAATATCTCCCGGAGGCATACCTACAGGAAGACCTGTTTCAGGGTCATTAGCAGGAGTCATTGGAGGAAGAGCTACCAATTGTTGAGGGTTGTCAAACTGACGGTCACCTGATACACGTTGGTTGTATGAGCGGGTAAGACCCATATTCATACCTACTGTTAGTTTGTCTGTAACTTTATGAGATAGGTTTAAACGACCAGATAAACGATTGAAAGCATTACCAGCCAGAATACCTTGTTGATCTAAAAACTGTCCTGATAAGAAAACAGTAGTTTTCTCTGAACCACCACTCACACTTAAATCATATTGTTGAGATGGCGCATCCTGATAGGCCAGATCAGCCCATCTGGTATCTGCTTGTTTCGCAGTCCCCAACGTTCCTAAACTTTGTGTCTGGAAGAAACTTTCCATATACTGAGAATATGAATCAGGATCTGTAGTTGAATACCCTTCAATGGCATCAGAATTGGCTGCTGCTTTGCGGTAAAAGTCGATATATTGCTCAGTATTCAAAAACTGTAATATATTGGTAGGCTTGCTTTTTCCATATTGCACACCAAATGTAACGTTAGTTTTGCCTGCTTTACCTTTTTTAGTGGTAATCAGAATTACCCCATTAGCCGCACGTGCACCATAGATAGCTCCGGCAGAAGCATCTTTCAGAATCTCGATTGACTCAATATCCTGTGGGTTGATGTCTACTGTTGGGTTAGTGGCACCGCCTGCAATAGATAGGTCACCTTGTGTCATCGGAATACCATCAATTACATACAAAGGCTCGTTTGAAGCCGATACTGAAGACTGTCCACGTACACGAATCTGAATACCCTGAGCTAATTTACCAGTACCCTGGTTGATTTGAACCCCGGCAGCTTTACCCTGGATACTTTGTTCGAAAGTAGTAACAGGCATATCTGCTACATCACTTCCTTTGATTTTAACGATATTACCGGTCAGGTCACGTTTAATTTGAGAACCGTACCCTGTTACTACCACCTCGTTCAATGTTTGTGTAGCAGGAACAAGCACAAAGTCTACAATACTACGATTGTTTACCGTTTGCTCTAAAGTAGTAAAGCCAATAAAACTGGCCTGAAGAACACTGTTAGCCGGAACACTGATTCTGTAGCTTCCGTCTACGTTGGAGGTTGTACCTCTTGTTGTACCTTTGACTGTAATAGAAACTCCCGGTAGTGGACTACCATCTTCAGTTGAGGTAACTTTCCCTGTTACATCAACATCCTGTGCATTTCCCCAGAAAGAAATAAAGAGGAATAGACAACCTAATGAAACCCGTAAAAGTTTGTTCATTCGCATTTTAGTTTGTTATAGGATTAATTAAAGAAATTAAAGTTAAATTAAAAATAGATAATTACCTCACATATAGGAGTCAAAAGTGGCAACAAATGCTAATAATACGCTTTATATACAAGAGAAACTTGTAAAAATTCAAAAAAAGTAAATATTGAGACTAATAAAATAAATAGCAGATGAGTAAAAGTGATAGCCTGTTTAGTTTGAATTAAATTGATATCTTTTAATAATCATAGGGTAAAATAGTTGTTTTTTTATATCATAAAATGGTCTGTCCAAATATCAAAAAAAATTAGATGTATGCCAAGAGAATGCCTACAAAAAAGCAGATCGTACAGACAAAAGACGAGAAAATAAAATAATGTGCTGTCAATTATCGAAACATTTTTTTATTTTTTTGTTAATTTACTTAAAGTCTCTTCTAATCGGTCAAAATTTTCCTCGTTTGCCCCTGCAATAAAATCCTTAAGATTGTTGTAAACCTTTGGTGATTCCAGAATCATAGCATAGCTTAATTGTGTACAGTTGGGTTGATCAGTATCAGTAAACGTAACAGTTCCTTTATAATAAGGCCCACTGGCGTGATCAAAGACAATTTTCTCTAAAGGCACAATTTCTCTGAAAACAATTTTGTTTTTATAGTCCTTGCCATCAGGGCCACGCATAATAAAATTCCATTGACCATCAGGATTAAAATCAAATTCATGAAAAGTATTGGTAAATCCTTTTGGCCCCCACCATTGGGCTAAGATTTCAGGGTCTGAATACGCTTTAAATAATGTTCCTTTTGATACCTCGATAACACGGGTAGTAATAATTGCAGGCACGTCATCAGTAATAGGTTCTTGAGTAACGCTCATGGATAGATTAGTAGTAAAGTGATTATATGCAATGATGGCAAATGTAAAAAATATTCTGAATCAAATTCAGGGTTTCGGTTTATTATCTTTTATTTACAATTGAAATAATAGTTCGGAGTAGAAAAGATATTTGCAATGCCTATCATCATAGAAAAACAATATAATAATCATTCTTATTTAGCTGTGTGGCATATTACTGAGTCTCATAATGAATTGCAGGCCATGTTACCTTCTGAAATTCTGACAGATGCCGAATTGGCAAGTATACACCACCCAAAAAAGCAAATAGAGTTTTTTTGTAGCAGATTAACTATCAAATATCTGGCAGATAAATTAGGAATTAAATATCTGGGAATTAAAAAGGATGAATACGGTAAACCTTATCTGGTAGGTTCTACGTGGCAATTTTCATTGACACATACAGCCGAATATATAGCAGTAGTAATACACGAAAGCCAATCATTGGGTATTGATATGGAACAACCAAGCGAAAAGCTTCTGAGAATTGCCCATAAGTATTTATCTGAAACCGAAAAAAATGCCGCTAATAATGATTTAGACAAACTCTGTATTTACTGGTCGGCCAAAGAAGCTTTGTATAAACTATATGGGAAAAGGAAAGTGATTTTTATTGATAACCTGCTGATCTCTCCATTCAGCAAAGACCAACAGGTTATCAAAGGACGATTGAGAATCAACGATATTGATGAACAATACTCATTGATTGTCGAGAAGATAGCGCAATATTATTTAGTTACAGTTTGTTAGAAACGCCTTCAGCAATTACTCAGATAATAATTTTAAGATATTCTCCATTTCATGCACACGTTCAACATCCGATACTTTCTCGAACGATACTATTAGATTACGTAATACCCTGCAAACTATATCCAGATTGGTGCAAGGTTGGAAAAAACTATCTTGCGGCAACAGATGCATTTGTTTGATATAATTGGTTATGTCCGCCTTAGAAAAAATAAGCCCCCGGTTAAATACATTAATATAAAACTGTATCTGCGGATTTTTATAAGTTAATACAAATAAGCTCGGCAGATTAACCCCACTAATTGGTAATCCTAAACGCCTGGCAATGAGCATATAAATGACACAAAGCGAAATGGGATTCCCTTTTTTCTGCTCAAAAACCTGATTGAGCATTGAGTTGGCAGGTGAGTGAAAGTTCTTGGTATTGGGTACGAACTTATATTTCTCAAAAAATACCTGATTCAATATTCTTATCTGGTCATGGGGGTGTAAATCATCTCTGAATTCCAGCCAGACATCAAAATAAATGTCGTTAATACTTTGCCTTAATTTTTCTAAACTCAAATCAGGATACTGATACGTTGCTAGCATCCACATACCCTCCAGAAGGTCCTGGTGCCCGCTGTTTTTCCATTCCAATAAGCGGGTAGTCAGCAAATTATATTGTAAATCATGAATCAAGTCTTCTATTTTCTTCTGTAATACAGGATTCAACCCATTTTCCTGCCAATGGTCTTCCAATAGTGGAATCACAGCCCCACCTATCGTTCGCAATTGCTTCTCTACGTGTTGCACTACTTCCAGATCATCATCATCAAGTAGTGTAACTAATGCTTTTATTTCAGATTCTTTCATAGCTATTCCCCCTTTCTAAATCATAATTAATTGATTGCCAGTAAATTAACCTACCGCTTACTAACAAAATGAAATTCCAAAGCTCAAATTTTGCTAATTACACCTCTAAATTCATACTTTTGTTAAAAAAACAAATAGTTTTATAAAAACTTTTTTTTCACACTAACAGGATATTTCTAGCTTATGAAAATTTTAGTAACAGGCGGAGCCGGATTTATTGGCTCCCATACAGTAGTCGAACTGATTAACGCTGGCTATGAACCTATAATTATTGACAACTTTAATAACTCTGAAAAAACTGTACTAAAAGGACTGAGAAAAATCCTGAAAAGACCTGTGAAGTGTTATGAGAAAGATTGTAACGACGTAAAAGCACTAGAGCAAATCTGCAAGAAAGAAAATATTGAGGGTATCATCCATTTTGCTGCCTATAAAGCAGTAGGAGAGTCAGTGGCAGAACCTTTGAAATATTATGAGAATAATATCGGTTCAACCCTGAGAGTTTTAGAAGTGATGATGAAATTAGGTATTAAGAATCTTGTATTCTCTTCATCATGTACTGTATACGGTCAACCTGATGAAATTCCTGTTACTGAAGATACTCCGCGCAAACCTGCGGCTTCTCCTTACGGTAATACGAAAACTATCTGTGAAGATATTCTGAGAGACACAATTACAGCCGGAAATCCGCTGAAAATCGTTGCCCTTCGCTATTTTAACCCTATAGGTGCACACCCCTCTGCCAACATTGGTGAATTACCAAGAGGAGTACCAAGCAACCTCGTGCCTTTTATTACTCAAACAGCTATTGGTATCAGACAAAAATTAACAGTTTTTGGCAATGATTATAATACCTCAGACGGTACAAATGTCAGAGATTTTATTCATGTAGTTGATTTGGCAAAGGCACATGTTTCGGCACTAAAATTGCTTTCTAATCAAAAAGACAATTACTACGATGTGTTCAATATTGGTACAGGTAGGGGTAATACAGTTTTAGAGATTATCAAGGCTTTTGAGAAAGTAAATAAGGTAAAACTGAATTACGAAATAGGCCCACGCAGAGCAGGCGATGTAGAGAAAATATACGGAAGCGTAGAGAAATCGGAGAAACTAATGGGCTGGAAGACCGAAAAAACTTTGGAAGATAGCGTGAAAGATGCCTGGAGATGGGAAAAGAAAATAGCAAAAAATAAAAAATAAGCGGATCAAAGCATAACAAATGATTTGTCTAAGTGTTTGACTTATTTAAAGAAAGAATAAAAATGCAATCAAAACACATTTTAATAACTGGCGGCGCAGGTTTTATCGGTTCTCATGTGGTTCGCCTTTTTGTTACTAAATATCCTGATTATCAAATCGTTAATCTCGATAAATTAACTTATGCTGGTAATCTTGAAAACCTGAAAGACATAGAAGATTTTCCGAATTATATTTTTGAAAAAGGAGACATCGTTGATGCTGACTTCATCAATGGATTGTTTAAGAAATATAATTTTGATGGGGTTATTCACTTAGCAGCTGAGTCTCATGTAGACAGGTCTATCTCTGACCCAATGGCCTTTGTGATGACCAATGTAATAGGTACAGTAAATCTATTGAACGCTGCCCGTGAGGCCTGGAAAGAAAGTAATTATGAAGGCAAGCGATTCTATCATGTATCTACCGATGAGGTATATGGCGAATTGCACGACCCTAAAGAATTCTTCTTAGAAACTACCAGCTACGACCCTCGTTCGCCATATTCAGCTTCTAAAGCTTCTTCTGACCACTTTGTAAGAGCATATCACAATACTTATAAATTGCCTGTAGTAGTTTCTAACTGCTCAAATAATTACGGACCAAATCACTTCCCTGAGAAATTGATTCCGTTGATGATTAATAATATCATTCATAACTTCCCATTGCCAGTATACGGTAAAGGTGAAAATGTGAGAGACTGGCTTTTTGTAAAAGACCATGCGCGTGCCATTGATGTGATTTACCATAATGGTGTAAACGGGGAGACTTACAATATAGGTGGTTTCAATGAATGGAAAAATATTGATATAGTGCATACATTATGCAAAGTGATGGATGAGAAATTGGGACGCCCGGAAGGTACCTCTGTCAAACTCATTACTTATGTACAAGACCGTGCAGGTCATGATTTAAGATATGCCATTGATGCCACTAAACTAATGAATGAATTAGGCTGGAAACCATCACTACAATTTGAAGAAGGCCTAGCGATTACAGTAGATTGGTACCTGGCTAATACGAATTGGCTAAAAAATGTAACCAGTGGTGATTACCTGAATTATTACGATAGTATGTATACCAATAGATAATAACTATCTGACTATATAAGCAAGAAAAACACGAGACCCTCGTGTTTTTCTTGCTTAAGAGCTTTATTTATCCACAGATTTCCTACTCCAGAAACTGGCTAGTAGCGAGCCATTAATATTCATAATAGGCCCAAATAAAGCTGGGGCTACACCAACAGTCGCTAACTTACCCATCGCTTTAGCTAAACCTGAGGCCAATCCTGCATTTTGTAAACCTACTTCAATAGCTACTGTACGGCAATCCTGCTCGGGTAATTTAAATAATCTTGCTCCCCAATAGCCTAAGATGAAACCGCCAACATTATGTAAGATAGTAGCAAAAACTAAAGCTATCCCAACTGTTTGCAGTGATTTTTGACCTGCTGCTGTTATAATGACAATGATAACAGTTATACCGCCCATTGAAATAAGTGGTAATATTTTTTGTAACCAGTCATTACGGTCTTTCAGGATTTTATTAATCAAAAAGCCTATAGCGATGGGTACAATAATCATTTTACAAATATCAATTACCATAGGCCAGAATGCTATATCAATAAACTGACCACCCAGAAGTTTCATTAGAAATGGTGTAAGCAAAGGTGCCAGAATAGTGGCTATAGAAGTAATGGTAATTGAAAGTGCTACATTAGCTTTAGAAATATAAGAGATCACGTTAGATGCCAGACCACTAGGCGAACAGCCAACCAGAATTACACCTGCGGCGATTTCAGGAGGGAAGTTAAAAGTACTAGCAATGGCAAAGCCTAAAAAAGGCATGATTGTAAACTGACAGATTAGGCCCACAATAACAGCCTTAGGCATTTTTATCACTCCTAAAAAATCATCATAACTCATGGTCGTACCCATACCAAACATAATAATCTGCAAAAGCGGAATGATTAATTCTTTCAATTGAAAACCATTGACCTCGATAAAGTACTCAGGGAAGAAATAGGCAACAGAAACTGCCACTATAAGGAGTAGCGTATAGATATAGTTTCTCATGAAATAGATAGTGTTTTAGGTTGAATAGTATAGGTTTTGTGTGGTAAGTAAATATAGTAATCTAATCAGGCTTTAGGATGAGCCTGTTGATAGACTTTCTTCAGTTTTTCAATGGTATTGTGGGTATAAACCTGGGTTGCGGCAAGGCTTGTGTGGCCTAATAAATCTTTAATGGCATTCAGGTCAGCACCGCGATTTAATAAATGAGTGGCAAAGGTATGTCTTAATACGTGTGGGCTTCGTTGTTCGAGAGACGTAACCAAAGATAAATATCTCTTAACCAGACGTTGAATAAACATAGGATATGCCTGAGTACCATTATCGGTGAGAATCAGGTAATGATTATCCTTGTTTTCCGGGTTTTCGATAAGGACTTCTTCCCTGCATTTCAGATAAATATTAATTGCTTCTACCAAAGTTTTGTTAATAGGAATTACCCGATGCTTGTTTCTCTTACCTAATACAGTCAGATTGTTATTATAAAAATTAATATCTCCTATTTTTAAGCCTATCAATTCGGCCAAACGCATACCTGTGCCATACAGTAGTTCTAATACCAATTTATCCCGCATTCCTGCAAAATCATTGGCGAACTCAACATCATCCAACATGGTTTGCATGGGTTTTTCTTCTACAAACTTAGGTAAGCTGCGGTCGGTCTTAAGTGCTTTTACTTTAAGCATGGGGTCGGCAGCGATAGTCTTTCGGCGAAGTAGAAAATTGTAATAACTGCGAAGGGTAGCAATTTTACGATTGATACTCCGGTTATCCATCTTTTCTTCGGCCATACTGGCAATCCACGACCTGATCATTTGGGAGTCAGCTTTTTCAGGCTCCTTTAATTCGTATTGAAATTGGAGGTAGAGAGAAAACTGCTTCATGTCGCTTTCATACGCAGTAATTGTATGATGACTGAGCCTTTTTTCGAATTGAATATGCTGTAGAAAATAAGAAACCATACTAACAATTAACTATTTACTTTATGCAAATAGAACTGCTAATATGGTTTAAAATATATCAGGAAACAATTAACCAAACGAAATTTATCGTCTGAGCCAACTGCTTATTGACTAAATTTCTTCGTTGCTTCTTAATTGACCAACATAACGAGCATGAATGATTTCGTTACGACGAGCTACAGAAGGTTTTTCAAAAGCCTGACGTTTACGCAACTGGCGCAATACACCCGTTTTTTCAAATTTCTTTTTAAAACGTTTCAACGCTTTATCAATAGACTCGTTTTCTTTTACATTTACTACTAACATATTAATACACCTCCTTTTGTTTGGGGTTGCAAAAGTAAGAAGAATAATTGAGTTTTTCAAATAGTTTCTTGATTTTGAGGAAATTAAATCGAGTACCATTCTCTGTATTTTCTGAAATAATGTAGTTTTGCGCATTCATTATCATCAAAATGTTTTTTCATGAAACTCGCCATCATTGATTTAGGTACAAATACTTTCCATTTATTAATTGTTGAAAACAACCAAAAGCTATATAAAGAGTCAATTCCGGCTAAAATTGGAAAAGGAGGTATCAGTCAGGGGATTATTTCTGAAGAGGGTATTCAAAGAGCTTTAGGTGTATTAAAGCATTTTAAAGAAATAATTGATAAGCATGAGATAAGTACTGAAAACATCTTTGCTATCGGCACAAGCGCTGTAAGAAATGCCGGAAATAAGGAAGAGTTTATAGCAAAAGTGGCACAAGAAACGGACATAAATATTCAAGAAATTTCGGGAGATAAAGAAGCAGAACTCATCTATTATGGAATAAAAGAAGCACTTCAAATCAATGAAACTTCAATGATTATGGATATTGGCGGGGGTAGCGTAGAGTTTATTATCTGTAATCACGACAAGATTTTCTGGAAGCAGAGTTTTGAAATAGGAGGGCAGCGGCTGATGGATAGATTCATGAAAAATGACCCGATTTCCATGCGCTCAGTACAACAAATGGATGATTATTTTCGCGAAAAGCTATTGCCTCTCGCCAATGCCTGCCATCAATATGCTCCTCAGACTTTGATAGGCTCTTCAGGTTCTTTTGATACGTTGGTAGATATGTTTTTCATGAAAGAAAAAGGTGAATTACCACCATCAGACCAGGTCGGATTTGAATATTCTCTGATGGAATTTTATAGAGCCTATGACGAATTATTATTTAAAAGTCACGAAGAAAGAATGGCTATTCCGGGCATGATTGAGTTACGCGTAGATATGATAGTAGTGGCCGTTTGCCTGATTAAATACATTATACAGACTTTTGAAATTACCCACATCAGAGTATCTAACTACTCTTTGAAAGAAGGGATTCTGGCTAAGATTTTAGCTGATAATTCGCTTTAAAATGTTGTGGATGACGATTTTTTAAATCGTCATCCACAACATTTTAACCATCCTTTAATATATCTTCAATCCTCTTTTTACTTCTCTGCCCTTAATTTGCTTCAACAAGATGTCTGTCATTTTGGTTAAGATAATGTTCATATCTTAATTTAGGTAGTTTCACAAACACAATCTATTTATAATCATTACATGGCAGAGAAAAAATTAGCAGGACAATCAGCTCTGGTTACAGGAGCAAGTTCAGGTATTGGCGAAGGAGTAGCCTTGGCATTGGGAGAAGCAGGTGCCAATGTGGTAGTCAATTATAATTCTAATCCTGATGCGGCCAATACAGTAGTCGAAAAAATCAGGGCTTTTGGTAGCAAAGCCATAGCTATACAAGCCGATGTAAGCAAAGAAGAGTCGGTGCAATCCATGTTCAAAAACATGTTTGAAGAATTTGGCACGATTGACATTCTGGTAAATAATGCAGGCTTACAGAAAGATGCCAAATTTGATGAAATGACATTAAGCCAATGGCAAACAGTGATAGATATTAACCTGACAGGCCAATTCCTCTGTGCCAGAGAAGCTATCAGAGAATTTCTCCGCCGAGGCCCGGTGGCGGAACGCTCCTTAGCTACCGGAAAAATTATCTGCATGAGCTCAGTGCATGAACTAATTCCATGGGCGGGACATGTGAATTATGCTTCGTCTAAAGGAGCTATCAAAATGCTTATGCAAAGTTTAGCGCAGGAATATGGCGATAGAAAAATACGTGTGAATAGCATTTGCCCTGGTGCTATCCAGACGCCCATCAACAGAGCTGCATGGGAAACACCGCAAGCTTTGAATAGTCTGATGACTTTGATACCATATAACCGCATCGGACAGCCAGGTGACATTGGAAAGTTAGCAGTCTTCCTGGCATCAGATGATTCAGACTACATTACCGGAACAAGCATCTTTATTGATGGAGGTATGACGGTATTTGAAGGCTTTGCTACCGGAGGATAATTGTCCTAGTCAAGCTACTAAATCTACTGTCATACTATAGACAAATTTAAAATGCCTGCATGAATCCGGAACAAGAAAGGCTAAATGCGAATGCTCATAAAGAAGTCCCACTTGAAAAATGGGGGCCTTATCTGACAGAAAGGCAATGGGCAACGGTAAGAGAAGATTATAGTGCCAATGGCGATGCCTGGGGCTATTTTCCACATGACCATGCCCGTTCGAGAGTGTATCGTTGGGGAGAAGATGGTCTGGGAGGAATCTCAGATGCGCGACAAAACCTCTGCTTTGCTTTAGCCCTTTGGAACGGTAAAGACAGCATTTTAAAAGAAAGACTTTTCGGATTAACCAATAGTGAAGGAAATCATGGTGAGGATGTAAAGGAATTGTATTACTACCTGGATAATACTCCGACACATTCTTACATGAAATTCCTCTATCAATATCCTCAGGAAGCATTTCCTTATGAGAAACTCCTGGAAGAAAACCGGAATCGTACTAAAAAACAACCGGAATATGAACTGTTGGATACTGGTATCTATGACAATAATCGATACTTCGATGTGTTTGTAGAATATGCTAAAAACAACTCTGAAGATATTTGTATTCAGATTGAGATTTGGAATAGAGGGGATGAAAGTGCAACTATCTGGGTTTTGCCGACGTTATGGTTTCGAAACAGATGGGCTTGTGGAGATTTGACGCAAAAGCCATTGATTCAAGCCCATACAAATGGTTGCGTTCGGACAAACCATGAGTTTCTGGAAGATTATTTCCTTTATTTTCAGTCGGCAGAAGTAACCTTATTTACTGAAAATGAAACAAACATAGAGCGGATTTTTGACGGTACCAATAATAGCCCCTTTGTAAAAGATGCTTTTCACGAGGCAATTTGCCAGGGCAATAAAGATCTCTACAATTTGTTAAAGAATAATCAGCAGGGAACAAAATTTGCCCCGATTTATGAATTAAGCTTGGAACCGAAGTCTTCGCAGAAGATTTTGCTCCGATTAACCAGTACAGAAAATGTTGACCCTTTTAATCATAGCTTTAGCCAGATATTTTCAGATAGATTTCAGGAAGCTGAGGAATTCTATAAAAGATATGTGCCATCCGAAAATAAAGAATCAGAAAACAGTAAATCATCTGATTCTAAACCCGCAGACCCCAGGTCAGTCGATTTAAAGAATATACAAAGACAAGCGTTTGCAGGTCTTTTATGGAGCAAGCAATATTATCATTACGATGTAGAACGTTGGCTTGAAGGAGACCCCAATCAGATTGCCCCACCAGATGAGCGTTTTCTGGGAAGAAATGCTGAATGGACACATCTTAAAAACCAGGATGTGATTTCAATGCCCGATACCTGGGAATATCCCTGGTATGCTGCCTGGGACTTAGCCTTTCACTGTGTGCCCATGGCCATGCTTGACCCAACCTTTGCCAAAAATCAGCTCATTCTTATTACAAGAGAGTGGTACATGAGTCCCAACGGACAGATTCCTGCCTATGAATGGAATTTCTCAGATGTCAATCCGCCTGTACATGCGTGGTCTGCTTTATCAATCTATCGTATCGAAAAAACCTTACATGGCAGAGAAGATGTCAATTTCCTGAAAAGGATATTTCAGAAACTACTCATTAATTTTACCTGGTGGGCAAATCGCGAAGATGATAATGGCAACAATATCTTTACCGGAGGTTTTCTGGGTTTAGATAATATTGCAGTGATTGACAGGGATAATCTCCCACTCAATTCACATTTAGAGCAGGTTGATGCCACCGCATGGATGGCTATGTATGCCCTCAATATGATGGATATTGCCTTAGAAATTGTCCAGCACGACCCAGGTTTTGAAGATGTAGCTACTAAATTCTATGAACATTTTGTGCTGATAGCGGAATCATTAAATAAAGGTTTGTGGGATACAGAAGACAGCTTCTTTTACGATTTGCTATACACGCAAGGCGGCAGAATTACCCCTATGAAAGTGCGTTCCATTGTAGGTTTAAGTGCCCTGTTTGCTGTATCCATTATTGATCAGAAGAAAATTGCTAATTTGCCCGATTTCAAAAAACGCATTACTTATATCAGAGATTACCGTACCCAAGCCAATAAGTTTTTGGCTAGTGAGCAAATGGCTGACGATGGGAATATTTTGCTTTCGCTGGTAAACAGAACGATATTGAAAAGGCTTTTAGAAGTAATGCTTGATGAAAATGAGTTTTTGTCGGTAGGGGGTATTCGTGCTTTATCAAAGTACTATGAAAAGAACCCGTATTCAGTCAATGTACAGGAGGTCGATTATAGTATTAATTATATGTCAGGAGAGTCTGACTCCGGGATGTTTGGAGGGAATTCTAATTGGCGGGGACCAGTCTGGATGCCCATTAACTATTTAATCATCAAATCCTTAAAAAAATACTATCAGTTTTATGGCGATAGTTTCAAAGTAGAACTTCCGACAGGCTCGGGCAAAATGATGAATTTGAACGAAGTATCAGCAGAATTAGCCAATCGATTAACAGGGATTTTTCAGCGAAACGAAGCGGGAGACCGTCTGGTACATGGTGCCTATCAGGAGTTTTATAAACGACCTGATAACAAAGATTTAGTATTGTTCTACGAATATTTTGACGGCGATACTGCGCGTGGGGTAGGGGCTTCTCATCAGACAGGTTGGACAGCCGTAGTAGCCGAATTGATTAATGAGACTGTTTGGGAGAAAGAGACTAAAGAATAGCAATTCCTCTTATTTTTTTGGAATTATTCAACATTCTAATACCCATAACCAAGTGTTTAACCTTTAAATACTTCTCATTTTATTAATAAAAACCTGCCACATTGATTTTGACTACAACAAAGTTTGATTCGGCTACAATGGCTTTTTCATACTTCACGACATTTGCCTTATCAAAATAATTAGTAGTCATTTACCAATTAAAATAAGGATATGAAAGTATTTGTAACAGGGGCATCGGGCTTTATTGGCTCTGCCGTAGTGAAAGAGTTAATTGAGGCAGGCCATGAAGTAACAGGTCTGGCACGCAGCGAAGCTTCTGCCAAAGCAATAAGAGAGGCTGGTGCTAATGTATTGATCGGCGGTTTGGAAGATATTGATGTACTTAAGCAAGGGGCTTCTCAGGCAGATGGAATTATTCACACGGCATTTATTCATGATTTTACGCAATATGCCAAAGCTGCTGAAACCGATAAAGCCGCTATCCATGCAATGGGTGAAGCCATTAGCGGTACGAACAAGCCCCTGATAGTAACAGCTGGTATTCTGGGCCTTCCTAAAACTGGGGAATATATCACTGAAGAGAGCCACGCCATCAATAGCCCAAGAGGCTCTGAAGCCGCTGCTTTGGCTTTAGCAACGCAAGGGATTAATGCTTCAGTGATTCGGTTACCTCCATCTGTACATGATAAGGGTGACAAAGGATTTGTGCCTTTTATTATTAATCAGGCACAAAAAAATGGAGTATCTGCTTATCCGGCCTATGGACTTAATCATTGGCCTGCAGTGCATCGGTTAGATGCAGCAAATTTATTCCGATTGGCTTTAGAGAAGGCTGAAAAAGGAGCTTTATACAACGCAATAGGAGAAACAGGCATTGAAATAAAGGCAATTGCAGAATTGATTGGCAAAAAACTGAACCTACCTGTAGCCTCAATAGAAGGAGAAGCACTGGCTACCCATTTTGAATGGATGAGTAGATTTATCGGATTCGATAGCCCTGCTACCGGATTTAAAACACAGGAAGCCTTAGGGTGGCGACCTTCCCATGCAAATTTATTAGAAGATATGTCTGAAAATTATTTCTAAATAAAGAACTCAAGTGGGCAGTGGTTTTTAGTCCCACTTGAGCATTTTAAGTAAAAACCGTATCTTTCTAAAAACATATCCGGTTTTAAGACCCCCTGATCCAATACTAAACAATGGAACATAAAAAGCCGATACAAATAAAGAGTATCAGAGAATTTCACAGATTGCGTGGATTGGCTGCACCAGAGCATCCGCTTATCAGTGTAATAGACTACTCAAAAATGATAGCCTCTGGGACTGACGAAAGTGGTGGATTGTTGTTCGACTTTTACCTCATATCGTTAAAAAAAGGACTAGGCGTAAAGTTAAAATACGGCCAGCAGATATATGATCATGATGAGGGGGTGATGTCTTTTATGGCACCGCATCAATTGTTAAAGATAGAAAAACAAAATACAAACACTGTTCGCTCAGGATGGATGTTATTGATTCATCCGGACTTTATCTGGAACACTCCTTTGGCAAAAAGCATCAAACAATATGATTATTTTGGATATGCTGTAAACGAAGCATTGTTTTTATCAGAAAAAGAAGAAGCAACCGTAAACACTGTTATAAATAGTATAAAAGAAGAATATCAGAATACGATTGATAAATTCAGCCAGAGCATTATTATCTCACAAATTGAAACTTTGCTAAATTATTCCGAACGATTTTATCAGCGCCAGTTTATCACACGTCATAAATCAGGGCATCAGTTATTGGAGAAAGTGGAAGCATTTTTGGAAACCTATTTTAATGGCGAAATGATTTTATCTGATGGATTGCCAACTGTAAAATCTATTTCAGAAGAACTCAATGTATCCACGGGTTATCTTGGGTCATTGCTGAGGTCGCTTACAGGCATGAATACACAGCAACATATTCATGAAAAATTAATTGAAAAAGCTAAAGAAAAGCTTTCTACCACGCAGCTAACTGTAAGTGAAATCGCCTATGAATTAGGTTTTGAGCATTCGCAATCCTTTAGCAAATTATTCAAAAGTAAAACGCAACAAACACCTTTAGAATTTCGTAGTTCGTTTAATTAAGGTGATATATACCATATAATAAAAGAGACAAGTCAATGACTTGTCTCTACCATTTTATATCGTCTAAAAGATATTACACACCCTCTGCAACCACCTCTTTCACCTCTGGTACCATTGTTGTCAATAGACGTTGGATACCATCACGAAGGGTAACTGTTGACGACGGGCAACCACTGCAAGAGCCTTGCAGATATACTTTTACCTGTCCGGTTATTTCATCAAATGAGGCAAAATTGATGGCGCCTCCATCTGACTCGACGGCTGGACGAACATATTGATCAAGTGTTGATTTGATTTTGGCAACTACCGCTGAATCGTTCGCGTCAATAATCAATGTGTTTTTGTCAATCGTTTTTTGAGCAAAAACTGGATGATTCTGCTCGAAATATATCTTTAAAAATTTCTTTACATCATATACTACATCTTCCCACTCGGTGTCATCATCTTTACTCATCGTAATGAAATTAGAAGCGATGAAAATTCTTCTTACGAATGGAAACTGGAACAAGTCAGCAGCCAATGGTGATGCTTTGCCTTCTTCTGCTGTAGATGCAATAGTCGGATAATCGAACGATAAGCCTTCTGGAGCTAATTCAAAATTCAATACAAACTTCATAGAGTTTGGATTGGGACTTAGCTCAGTATAAATCATTGTTTGGCGTTGAAGCATGACAATCGAATATATATTAAATGAATAGTGTCTGTTTTAGAACAGTATTCTACCAGAATAAGTTTGGCGGGGCATAAAAAAAACCTGCCATTGAGGCAGGTTCTAAAAAGTCTTTACAAAGGCTTATGCTTCTGCAACAATGTTAACGAAAGATTTTCCGTCACGTCCTTTTTTAAATTCTACGATTCCGTCAGCTAATGCGAAAAGTGTATGGTCTCTACCAACACCTACATTGACACCAGGATTATGTCTGGTACCACGTTGACGAACGATAATGTTTCCGGCGATAGCCGTTTGGCCGCCAAACAATTTAACGCCTAAACGTTTACTTTCTGATTCGCGACCGTTTTTCGACGAACCTACACCTTTTTTGTGTGCCATGACCTTATTCTACTTTTAATTTTGAATTGCAATGAAATAATTTTGCGGTTGAATTTCACAACCAAATGTTTTACGCTGCGATTTCGTCGATTTGAATTTTAGTCAAATACTGACGGTGACCATTTTTCTTAACGTATCCTTTACGGCGTTTTTTCTTGAAAACGATTACTTTTTCGCCTTTAAGGTGTTCTAAAATAGTTGCTTTTACAGAAGCACCTTCTACGGTTGGAGCACCTACTGAGATAGTTCCACCGTTGTCAACAAGAAGAACCTTGTCGAATACAAGCTCAGCGTTCGTTTCGCCTTCTAATCTATGAGTATAGAGCGTACGACCCTTTTCAACTTTAAATTGCTGACCTGCGATTTCTACGATTGCGTACATTTTTTAAATGTTAAATTTACAATGAATATTATTTTCTTATCTTCGTTAGCAGTTTCTATTGAGATAGACTTACTAATTCGGGGTGCAAAGTTAATAATATAATTTTGTTTTTCAAATTGTTGCATGCTATGTTTTTTTTTATAAAATTGTAATCGCTTATTCATCTAAAACTCGCAGAAACTATGAAAATCCGTCAGATATTGCAAAAAAAGAAAATAAATGCCCTTTTCTCGGTTTCATCTGATACAACTGTATACGATGCCCTGGTAGAAATGGCAGACAAAAACATTGGAGCAGTTTTGGTAATAGATAATGAAAAACTTGCCGGCATCTTCTCTGAACGTGATTATGCACGCAAGATTGTGCTGAAAGGCCTGCATTCTGATGAGACATTGGTAAAAGATGTAATGACCTCTAAGGTGATTACTATTGACCTGGAAGATAAACTGGAAGATGCCATGCAGATTATGTCTGATAAGCATATCAGACACTTACCCGTAAATGATGGTGACAAACTGGTAGGTATCATCTCAATCAACGATTTGGTTACTACGCTCATCAATGAGCAAAAATCGCAGATTGCCTCGCTGGAAAGCTATATTTCGGGTAGCTATGCGTAGTGGCAATTGAGTAATTGTGTGAATGAGCGATTTAGTGATTAAAGTCTTTAATTGTTTAATTCGTTAGTTCCATAAATTTTGTAGCAAATTTATTTTGATATTAATAATATAAGCGAGGCCATTGGCTTCGCTTACTCATGTATAATGGAACTTACTATCAGTACACCTGCACTCCTTTTTTCTACAGTTTCATTACTGATGATTGCCTTTACTAATCGGTTTCTGGCTTTAGCAAGTCTGATTCGGGATTTGCACGTCAAATATAAAACTGAAGAAGAAAAGGAAAATATTATTGCTCAGATTGTAGGATTAAAACGGCGTATCAGAATTGTAAGAAATATTCAGATCATTGCTATTTCAAGCTTGCTTCTGAGTGCCGTATGTATGCTCTTGATTTTTTTAGAGAAAGAATTAGCCGCTAAATGGTTTTTTGGTGGAGCTTTGACTCTACAAATAGTTGCTCTTACTTTATCTGTTCGGGAAATAACTCTATCCATGAATGCGCTCGAACTCGAACTTAGTGATATAGCAGAATTGATCGCTCCGGTTTCTCATAGAAAGCGTAAAAAGGAGACAGCTCCTGACTCACCTCATTAATAAATTTTTGTAATTACTAAACTTTTCCAAATTGTTTTCTTAAAACAAATAGCTATTTTTGTACTTGAATTAAAATTTCAAAAGGCTTATTCTACATCTGATGATGCTGTTGACTAAAATGTAAAAATATCCTCTTGAATACTTCTATTTATTATTAACATAATACCTTTTACACCACTAATCAATTCAATACGAATGAGAATTGTTACATTCTTGCTTTTTTTGATTTTTTCTCAAAGTTATGGGCAAAAAATCGAACTTTTCGCAGATTTAGAAAAAAATGAAATTGATACTGAACTCAATTTTCTTACTTCTTTTAATGGAAGTATTTATTTCTATGAACAAACGAATGGTAAGAATAAAGGGATTTATAAAACTGACGGGACGGACGCGGGTACTGTTCTATTAAAAAATTTATACAATTTCAATAGTAGTAATTGTACAGGGATTTATGCAGGAACAAGCAAGATTATATTCAGTAGTATTGAAAATATTGATAATAAACTGTATATAAGTGATGGAACAACCGCAGGTACATTATTAATACATCAGAATTCTAGCCTTAAATATTCAAATTTTATCGAAAATAATGGGTTTATTTATTTTACAATAGGAGGTAATTCTTTATGGAAAACAGATGGCACAAGTGCAGGAACAATATTAGTAAAAAATAATATAAGCGTAAGCAATTTTTATAGTTTTAATAATACACTATATTTTGTAGGATATTCATCCGCGACCGGTTATGAACTCTGGAAAAGTGATGGTACAGAAGCAGGCACTAATATGGTGGTCGATTTTGGTTCAGGAGCAGAGCATGGTATTCAGCCTACTTCAAAAATTATTATGCATCAGAACTGCCTATATTATAATCTGAACTATTCTATTATAAAGTTTGATATGCTCACACAAATAAGTACAGTGTTTGTAACTTTAATTAATACCTTCAATAACTATAAAACACCAAAAGATTTTCTAATTAAAGATAACGATTTGTATGTTATTGGTGTAGGTCTTGTTGACGGTAATCTTTATAAGTATAATTTATTAAGCAATAATCTTACCCGACTTATAGAAAATGGTTCTATCAGTTTTTTTAATGAATTGATTGTGTATAATGGAAATGTTTATTGTAGCGGTTTGTATGGTTTGATTAAAACAGACGGAACCGTTAATGGTACTGTTGGCGTATCAGATTTTAACGATACAAATGGATATTATTTTAACATAGGTACTCTTAAAAATGGAAAAATATTTAACTCATACCTTTATTATCTAAGGCATAAAATTGTAGGGGGAAAATACTATTATGCGCTATGGAAAACAGATGGCACAAAGGCTGGGAGTATTATTGTAAAAGAATACCCCAATATTGTTAAAAATTACAACTATGTGAATGATACATTTGAAGAGAGCCAAGGCAAGTTGTTTTTTTATTTAAATGATGGACTCAATGGTCGTGAAGTATATAAATCTGATGGCACAAATGCAGGTACCGGCATTGTGAAAAATTTAGGTGCACCGAATGTTAATGAAAGTACAGCTCAATATCGGATGTTAGAATTTGATGGAAAATTTATTATACAGGATAATAATACAACTTACGCTCTTGACACTACAACAAAGACAACTACCTTTTTAGCTGATATAGGAGATGATTCATCACCTTTTGCTTATAATGATAGAATCTATCTGGATGGCCGATATAGAACAAATACTAATTTAACAGGAATAGATTATTTTTGTCCTTATTGTTCTTCTCCAACAGTTTTTCAGAATAAAATATTTTTAAGTAAGGATGATGAACTATATAACTATGATGGTACTAACTTCAATCTTGTTAAGGATATAAATCCTACAGGAAATTCGTCTCCAAGGACACTCGGAGTAATTAATAATAAGCTTATAGTGACTGCATATCATCCCAATTATGGAACAGAGCTTTGGGTATCTGATGGAACTATGGCTGGCACTAATCTTATAAAGGATATATTTACAGGTACTTCTAGTATTATTATTTACAAAAAGTTTGTGTATAATAATTTATTGCTATTTGAAATATATACTAATAAATATGAATTATGGCGTACTGATGGAACAGAAGCAGGGACATTTTGCATTTCCGAGAATCTTGAAAATAATTATGGTCGCTACGATAATTTTATTGTTTTTAATAATAAATGTTACCTTATAACTGATCGTAAAATATGTGTAACTGATGGTACACTAGAACAAACCAAATTTTTAAATGGAACTTACTCTGCTGTATATGGCTCACCTAATTTTAGTATAAGTAATAGTAAGTTGTACTTTATCGCTCAGAATCCAAATTATGGAGATATAATTTATAGTATTCAGAATGATGTGATAACGCCTGCTAGTAACCCATTAAACGCACCCGCAAGTTATATAAATGCCAAAACTTTATTTGCTTTTGATGAACGCAATTTGGTGTTTTCGTTTCAAGATGCTTATGATATTACATCTCTGGCCTTATTAGACGCAAGAGATAATAAAACTACCCTTTTGAAGAAATTGGACAGATATAATAGTCCGACTTACAAAAAAGTCAATAATCTGATATTTTTTAGAGCTACTGATTTAACTCATGGCACTGAGTTTTGGGTAATTAGATTTCCAAAATGCCCCAATGAATTGAATATTACTACTAAATATATAAACTCAACAACAAAATTGAGTGCAAATTATATGATTACTGCCAGTAATAGTATCTCAGGTGGTAACTTAACTTATCGTTCAGGTGATGCAATTTTACTAAACTCAGGTTTTAAAGTTGAAAGTGGAGGAGTTTTTAAGGCAGAAATAGGTAAATGTGAGAGTTATTAGTTTTCTATTAGGGCTGTATAGATGGCGTAAAAAATAATCGGTCATCAGGATAATGACCAATCAATAGAATTTTAGTAAGAAATGAGTAGTGACAGGATGATAAAGATAGTTTTATTATTCATTTTTATCAAATGTTTTATAGAAAAATCATACCTGCTACTCCTTTGCAGACACTCGTAGAATGTTATTACATCTGGGAGTGTAATGAGTTAATGGGTGAATCTATAACCATTGAGTCACCACCATCAGGTTTTACTTCCATGGTATTCAATTATGGCGATTGCTATAAGACCTCTTCAACAGATAATTCAGATTTTAAGTCAGCACCAAGAAATTTTATTGCGGGGCAAGCTACAAAGACCTATAAGCTTTTATTAGAGGGTAAAATAGGTATGATTGGGATAGTTTTTCGTCCTACCGCTATCAATACTTTATTTGGAATTCAGATGTATGAATTGAATGATGAGAGATTAGATTTGAGCTCTGTATTAGGCAAAGAAATTGAGCCTATTCAGGAACGTATCATTGAGGCGCGTACTAACCAGGAAAAGATAGATATTATTGATCAGTTTTTGCTTTTTAAACTACTCAACTGCAAAGGCCAACCGAATCATACTGATTTTGCTGCTAATTTAATTGTATCGCAGAATGGTATTATCAATGTATCAAAAATGATGGAGGAACTCTGCGTTTGTCGCAGACAGTTAGAGCGTCAGTTTTTGCAAAAGGTAGGAGTTAGTCCGAAATACTACGCCAGAATACGCCGCATAAGTTACCTATGCTCAATTATGGCTAATAAGCGATGGCAGGTAGCCGATTGGCACGATTTGATTTTCCAGATGGGGTATTACGATCAATCACATTTCATCAAAGAATTTACAGCCTTTACAAGCAAATCACCCTCTTTCTACTTAAAAAATAACGTCGAATTAAGCAATTACCTGCAATCGTAAGCACGATATTGTATGCCAAATGAAAGATGTCGCATTTTTACAATAGATTCAATAAGCATTTATTCAATTTTGTATCGGTTTTAGGGCGTAAGAAATAAACAGCTGTATTTTTTACTCATAAAATTCAGAACAGTAATATTTAACAAATATTTTAATTGGATAAGTACCATTTTATTATGAAAAAGCTAATTCTTTTTTTATTGATTTCTATGTCTGCCACTGCGCAGAACAAATTATGGACAGAAAATGATCGGCAGGAATTAATCGCCAATCTGAAAAAAACAAAAGACAGCCTGATTAAAGAAACTCAGAGCCTGAGTATTGAACAGTGGAATTTCAGAGAATCACCTGAGCGCTGGACAATCGGAGAAATAGTAGAGCATTTAGGTTTATGGGAGCGGATTTTTGCACGTGAAACGAATATTGCCTTGCGAAGCAAACCAACCCCGGAATTGAACGCCTCCTCAAAACCGGATAGTTGGTACATAGACTTTATGATGGAAGAAAAAGTCCATAATGCTCCCGACTATGCCCGCCCGATGGGTTTTGCACTAGGCAAAGATAACCTGACAACCTTTTTGAAAATCAGAGAACAAACGATTCGCTTTGTTGAAACTACTCAGGCAGACTTAAAAGCACATTTCGAACCTGTAGGCGGCGAAAATTATCGCAATGTGCATCAGATATTTATTGTTCAGTATGGCCACGTATCCCGCCATATCAGACAAATTAAAAAAGTGAAAACCCATCCCAATTATCCGGCACTATAATCTTAAATAATATTATGAAAACGATCGAACAATTAGAAACAACGACAGACCTTACCCGTAAAGGAACTTGCATTGAGTTTTTTTCAGCCTATCAGGACCTTGATATTGACCGCATGGTAGGCTTATTTACGCCTGATGCTACCATTGATTTCAAACCATTGGGCGAAAGCGGAAAAGGCAAAGTAAATGAATTAGGAAGAGGTTTATGGAGTGCTTTAATAGATGCCTTTCCTGACCTTGATAATACCATTGATACATTTGATGTAAATGGAGATGCAATTACCTGCCAGGTAGTAATTTTTGGCACCCAAGTCAAAGAATTTGCCGGAATACCAAGCAAAGGCTTAAAATTTGAGAGCGACCATGTTTTTGTATTTGAATTTAATGAAGACGATAAAGCGACTTCCCTATCTGTTGATTGGAATCATGAAAGTTTTACCAGACAATTAGGTGTAGTATAGCCATAAAAACCTTTTAGGTAAGTAGCAGGAACCCTGAATGGGAGATTGCTACTTATTTTTAATTATTTCTCCCATGACCTCAAATGATGGGTTCTGAAAGCCCATTCTGGTGTTACCAATTCATTGATTATATTAGCCGAATACCACGGGCTTAGTTGCTTATTATTCGGATTTTTCAGAATCTGGATTTCCTGAGCAGGCATATAACTTTGAGCTAATAAAAATACTTTCTCTCTCTTTTGATTTTCTGCTACATCAACAACAATTACTGCGTGGCCTGGTGAACCACCAATAATAAATACATCGCCAATAGCTATATTTTCAAATTCTTTCCTATAAAGCGTTTTTTCAAGTGAAAGCGTCCCTGCATAGACAAAAACAAAGTTCATATAGTTTCTGAAATCTTTATAAGTATTAGATGGAGCGGCAGATTTTTGCCAATAAGTCTGATTACCTTTCAATATTACCCGGTTTCCCTTTATCCATTCGGTATAGTCTACAAGAAAGCCATTGGTAAGATTAAATGAAATATTATTATAGGATTTTTGTGCGTAAAAATATTCGGCACGCAAACGCATAATGGCATCAGCGCATTGTTGTAGATTCTTGTTGTCGATGTCTATATTTACTACAGCTTCATATACATCTTTGTATTTAATGCTTCCATCATAATATTTCACTTTTGAACCTGCGGCTTTTAATGGAAGATTTTGCAGATAATGAGCGAAAGAAGCTTGCTTGACCGCCCTTCTTTCATAACCTTTTGGGATATTAAATCTTGAAAGCACGCTTGTGCCACTTTCGTTAATCAAAGGATTCACCGTTAAGGTATAATTAACCGATTGAGTGCAACAGATAAAGGCTAATAGCAACAATGCTATACAGCCTGTATTAACTAAAGTTTTCATTGAACAAGAGATTTAGAATAGCTTTTCTCTATAACGAAAACTTTAGTTATGTATTCTATGCCCGTCGACTAACTAATAATCCCTGAATAATCAGATACTGTGCAACTACATAGGTAGCCATAATCCAAAGACCTGAAAGGGGTATATTGACTACAAATTTGCTCAAGGCAATCAATGAATCGGAGAGGATAAATAAGATAGCGCCAATGAGTACTAGCTGATAACTTTTATCATTCACTTTTCTTTCACTGGCTCTGATTCCCATCAAAGTAATCACTACTGAATAAATAATAATCGGGATTTTGAAATCGCCGGGTAGCTTGTTTAATAAGAAAAACAGCAATAAACAAGAATATGAAATAAAAGGCAACCAACGGAAATGACGAGATTCTCCTTCTTGCTGAAAAAGCATAACATAGCAAACCTGTGCCAGTAAAAATGAGCCTAAGCCCAATAAGAAAAATAACTGGTTTTGTCTCTGAAACATTAGAAGAGTATCGCCTAAGCAAGCGAAAAACAAGGCTAATAATACAATCTTATCTCGTTTATTAAGAGTGGATTGGGTATGTTGAAAATAAAAAAATCCTAACGTAATCATCAGGAGGGGTTTCGTGATATAGCCAAGCCATTCGTTTTCGATAATACCCGAAACTATATTTATGATAGAAAGAGTAAAGAAAATTACAGTCTGGTTACGGTTCATAGCGTGAGGAAGGTTAAGTTTGGTTGAGGTGTTCTCCGATTTTCTCTGCTAATATAATAGCCTTTTCCATAGGGACGAAATCTACATTAGAAAGAATATCAGTCGGGCGATGAATATTGGGCATTCTACCGCTACTATCCAATGCTGCTAAAGTTACAGCCGGAATACCTGCCCGCTGAAACCATACCGAATCAAAATCAGCCGTATGCCATGCTCCGGTGGTTACTTCTTTCAGAGTAGATAGCTCTGAAACCGATTGTTTGGCTATCTGAATCAACTTATTATCATAAACAATATTTGACCAGCTACCTGTCTGGGTAATAATTTTCAGATTCCCATTACCTAGCGTATCAAAATTCACCAGATAAGTCTCTTTATTGAACTCAGTATAATGTTTTTTCAGATAGGCTCTCGAACCAATCATCCCTACTTCCTCTGCACCTGTCAAAACTAATTCCACTTCAAGAGTAGATAAATTCTTTGCCCATAACTTCTGTGCGGTAGCAATAGCTGCCGCCGCTCCCGTAGCATTATCAGAAGCCCCGTTTGAGTACCCTAAGCGGAAATAATCAATTGTGCCAACAACACCTTGAAGCAGGAAATAAAAAGCTAAAATATTGCCTACCAGCAAGATAAAAGCATTAGGTACAAGAAACTGAGAAATAGCCACAAACTGCGCTAAAATCATCAGAAACAAACTGATTTTTAACGACTGCCTGAAATTACCCACCATTTCAGGGCGATAAAGCACCGAAATAGGAGCAGTATCCCAATGAGCCATTAAGATGAGTTTCTTAGGCTTTATATGCTCCTTATTTTTTTGCTTGACAATCAAATTATAAGAAGTAACTAATGGCGGAAAATTGATAACGGGTGAGGCGTACCAGTTAAAATAGAGCATAGCCATCGTTACAAAAATAAGCGTAAGAAACAACCCGATAATAGGAGAGAAGTTGAGTGCTAGTAAACCTACAACCAAACCACCAATCAACCACCAAACGATGGAGATATACGTTTTAGGCGTTTTGAACGATTCTCTCGTTACTTCTTGTTCACCAAACAAACTGGTTAAATAATCAAGCACAGGGATTTCGTGTAGAGTAGCCACTCCTCTGTTTGGAAAAGATGCCAGTTTTTCTACAATTTGTTTGGGTGTCATATCGAAATTTATCAGATTAAGAGCCTATAAAATCAAAATCAATCAAGAATTTTAAATTCTTCAACATCTAAACTTATATTAGATGTTAATTGGAGTTTTCTTATAAACTTATTCTTTACAAGCCAGTCATAATCACTCTTCAAAACACTGATTTCTATGGTTTTGCCTAAATTAACTAATTTAGTATTACCACCATTATAATAGTAGGCCTTGAAAAACCTTTGATTATGAGTCTTAAATATTAAATTCGGATAGCCTTCTATTTGTAAATCTGCTCTGACCTTACGCCTGCCAAAATTAATATCGGTTATTTTACCGGTGAAATGTATTTTTTCTTCAGAATCTGACTTTTCTTTGACGATCGACCAGAATACAGTTAATGTTAATAGAGCTGATAAAATAAATATAAAAAGTATACTCTTTCTGGTCTGAATAATATTCCCGTTATATAAAGTACCGTTAACTTTCAGCTCTTTATCAATTTGAATGTTCGAATTTTTAAAGTAATCTCTAGCAGACTTATAGTCTCCATAATCGCCTCTTTCAATTACAAAGTCTCTGTCCTTACTCTTGATTATCATGTAATGAAAATATTTTTTTTTGCTATAAATACTGTCCTCATTCCATGAAATGATATCATCTATTGTTATTTCATAGAGATTCTGATTTTTATTATTTTCTACTACGATTCTATCTGGATAAATCACATAGGTTCTTTTATAAAACAGAGGTATTAGATTTAGAAAAACAAAGAGAAAAAATAAAGAAACAATTATTCCCAGCCATGCTGCGTTTAGAACGGAAATAAGTATGAATACAATAAAAACTGCTAACCAGAAAACCGAAGAAATAACCAATTCAAATGAATTATTTCTTGGGTGTAATATTATTGGGTTCTCTTCAGTCACTTTTTCAAAGTTTAAAATGAAGTGTTAATATTCGGGTTAGTTTTCACTATCAAAAAATGCCTCAATCTCTTTCCATGATTTGAATCTCTGATAACCATCTACTTTCTGGTTATGAATGGCACTGAACATGAGTGTTTTGCCTTTAAAAGTCTTCAGGTTTTTCTCGTGGTCGTCAATCATATAATCGGCTGCTACAATACTTTTGTCTCCGCAAAGTACAATGTTTCTCCAGGATATAAACGGAAAATGTTCTTCCAGCCAATCCATTTTATCTTTTAGGGAATTCGGAAATTCAGTAGCCGCCGAAACTATAAAAACCTCATATTTTTTATGTAATTTTTTTACTACCTCTATGGCGTCGGCCATAACTTCTACATCTCTGAAAAAACCTGGTTTAAATACCTCTTCTCTGATTTTGTGGTAGTTTTTTTCTTCAAATATTTCAAAATAAGATTTGTTTTCAAAATGTTCTTCTGTAAAAGCTGTACTGTTAATATGGTTATAAGTTTTTAAAATTTTTCTTCCGGTAGCCGCCATTACGTCGTCCATATCAATGGCAATTCTTTTCTTGGTCATAAGTATTTTTGTTTTGTTCGTGCGAATATAAACATAGATTTCGCAACATTCGAAAACTAATTAAACGAGTTTTTATAATTAGTCCGGAAACTCAACAAACTACTATTTTTTATAAAAATTGCTGTTCTTTTAAAAATCACTTCGTACCTTTGCGGCAGTTCGTAGGTGCCTTAAATGGTTTTCAATAATCATTTCAGGGCTTAAAAGGGAATCCCGTTTAAATCGGGAACTGTCCCCGCAACTGTAAGTTTCATCGGTACATTTCTTCTACATGGCCACTGTAATACGGGAAGGCCGGGAATGTTGAAACGAGTCAGGAGACCTGCCTAAGACGATTCTTGTTTGTGCTTTACGGCGGATGAAGACAAGTGAGCGACAGATTATCATTCATCTTTATTTATTCAGTATTGAGCATTTCAGCTAAATGCTTCTTGTCGAAGGTCTCTCCTTTGGTCATGGCGTGGTTTTTACTATCGTCTGTTTATGTCTTTGCTCAAACTGATTCTACCAGAATGCTTGATGAGGTTTCGGTAAAGAGTTTTGCACCAACGCGATTCATGGCAGGATTGAAGATTCAGAGCATTGATTCAGCTTCGTTGCAGCAGGCAAAGTTTCAGACGCTGGCTGATTTTTTGTCATTTCAAGCTCCCGTCAATTTCCGTCCTTATGGAAGTGGGCAGTTAACAACTATCGGACTCCGTGGTACATCAAGCAATCATACAGCTGTGCTTTGGAATGGTATCAATATAAATTCCCCAAGCACAGGTCAGAGTGATTTCTCTACGCTGCCTGCTGCTGGTTTCGATTTACTGGCTATTCAATATGGTTCTTCGTCTTGCGTGGTAGGTTCTGATGCAGTGGGGGGGAGTATCCTTTTGGATGCTAAGCCTATATGGGAGAAGAGTCTGCAGGTAAACTTAGGACAACGGGTAGCAAGTTTTGATAACTGGCAAAGCCAGTTGAGTGTTCGACTATCAGATAAAAGAGTCTCTTCTAAAACCCTTTTTTATAAAGGTGTTCTGAATAATAATTATCCGTATACCGAAAGAAAATACTATCCGGTTGAACGCTCCACTACAGACTCAAAAGGATTCATTCAGGATTTGTTTTTTTTGACAAAAAAGCAGAATCAGATTTCCTTGAATATCTGGGTATCAGACAATAATGTCGAGATTTCGCCGCAATCAATCCATACCAGAGAGGTATTGCAGACGCAGGCTATCCGGATTCAGAATACCTATCAGATTAAAAATCTGACTGTCAGAGGAGGATTCGTACAAGATATAACCAACTATGGCAAAGGTAACTTTATTAAACCGAGTCGTACCACTATTGACCGTTTTCTGATTCGTGCCGAACATGAATGGAAATTCTCGAAACTGGTAGCACATATAGGCACTGAAGCAGCCCACGTAATAGCTCATGTAGACGGATACGATAAAAACAATATTTCTGAAAACAGATTGGATATATTTGTTTGGTTAAGATATCAGATTACGGCAAAACTCCTGACTACCCTTAATGTCAGACAAGCCCTTATTAAAAGTTTTGACCCGCCAATAGCTCCTGCTTTAGGGCTTGAATATCAACTCGCTAAATCTATTAAACTGACAGGTAACCTTTCCCGCAGTTACCGAATCCCCACTATGAACGAACGTTACTGGTCTGAATTGGGTAACCCTGACCTCAAACCGGAAGATGGCTTTAACAAAGAACTGGGAATCAACTGGAATCAGACAAAAAAGGATTTCAGTTTCAGTTCTTCGTTAAATGTCTATCATAATCTGATTAATAATTGGGTGTACTGGAACCCCGAAACGGGTTATCGGGTACAAAACCTGCAACAGGTTTTAGCCAAAGGCTTAGAGTTTTCTAATAAGATTCTCTATCAACATGAGCAAATTTCCTCGGGATTAACTGCTCAGTATGCATTCACACATTCTTCGCAACAAAAGGCGTATGACAATTTTTCCGCCGATGTAATAGGTAAACAACTCATTTATATTCCCAAACACAATTTTACAGCAAATCTTTTCTATCAAACTTTATCGTTGGGCAAAGGAGAGTTCCTGAAAAAACACGGAATGCCATTCCGTGCTACGCTGCAATGGCAAGCCAATAGTCGCCGATATTATACTTTCGATAATTCCAAGTGGTTTGAAGGTCAGCAGATTTTTAATGTGATTTTTGAAAATGGCTTGAAATGGAAACATCTGGATGGAAGAATATTCTTTCAGGTCAATAATGTGTTTGACGAATTGTATCTGAACTCTAAACGCAATGCCATGCCGGGCAGAAATTACGCAATCAACTTAGTATTTAACATAAATAAATAATGCAATGAATTTTAAAAAATTATTACTACTTAGTTTTGTTTCGATAGTGCTTTTTTCTTGCGAAACGAAAGAAACAGAACCTGCACAACCTTATGACTCAGGTGTTTTTGTTATTAATGCCGGAAACTTCTTTGATAATAATGGGACAATTTCTTTACTAAAACGCGATTCTACCAAAGCTGTTATAGACATATTTCAGAAAGAGAATAGTCGTACTATTACTGGAGGAATTACTGATTATGCAGTAATAGATAATAAAGGAATTATATTGGTAGATAACTCAACAGATGGCCAGGATGCCATTGAAATTGTTAATGCCCGTACTTTTAAATCAGAGGCCAGGATTAGAGAGGTAGAAAACCCACGTAGCGCTATAAAAGTAGCTGCTAATAAAGCATACGTGGTTTGTTGGGATATACTTAATGCTGATTATACCTACAAACCGGGATACGTATTGGTAATCGATTTATTGACCAATAAAGTAACCAAGAAAATCACTGTACAAAATGGAGCAGAAGGAATAGTTGTAGTAGGAAATGAGGCTTTTGTTGGAAACAATGCCTATTCGGGTAAAAGCGAAATTTCAGTAATTGATATCAGTAAGGATGAAGTATCTACAAAAATTAATTTAAAAGGTGGTACTACTAACCTGATAGTTGATGCCAATAATAAAATCTGGTGTTCGATTGATAAAGAATTTTTACGAATTAATCCATCCACTAAAGCAATAGAAGCCACAATAAGCACTGAAAAAACTACTGAAAAAGTGCCGGGAATGTTAGCCTTAAATGCTAATAAAACAACTATTTATTTTGATTATTCGCATTGGAGCACAGGTGGAGAAATTTATAGCTTTAATATAAATGATGCTGCCATTTCAACAACTACACCTTTAATCAAACGTACGTTTTCGGCTTTGGGATTTGACGCAAAAGAAAATATAGTTTATACAGCTATTACACCATCTTACAAACAGGCAGGATATGTTTTCAGATACAAGCCAACGGGTATACTCATTGATTCAGTAAAAGTTGAAATCGCTCCGATTAAGTTTTTGTTTAAGTAAAACTATGACGTCAGGCCTACTCATGGTTATAATATTAAGTATTTAAAGTTTAATTAGCTAAAAGATTGATAGCTAAATGAAGAATGCGTAAAAGAGCGGATGTTTCGCTTTTCTACGCATTTTTCATTAATTAATACTATATTTACGTTTTACCAATTTAAAATTCCTAGCTAAAACTTGCAATTTAACGAACTCAATCTACACGAAAACCTGCTGTCAGGTGTAGATGCCATGAATTATATTCAGATGTCTCCCATACAGGAGCTGACTATACCTATTATTCTTGCCGGAAAAGACCTCATCGCTTCTGCTCAGACGGGTACAGGCAAAACGGCTGCTTATCTTATTCCTTTACTCGATCATATCATACGTTCGCAAAGTAACCAGACGTCTGCACTTGTATTGGTACCCACACGTGAGCTGGCCAAACAGATTGATGAACAAATAGAAGGTTTCAGTTATTTTATTAATGCCACCAGTATTGCTATCTATGGCGGCGGTAAGGGTGAAGAGTGGGATCAGCAACGAAAAGCACTGGTTCATGGAGCAGATATCATTATTGCTACTCCCGGTCGCCTGATGGCTCATATGAACTCCGGAGAAGTAAAATTCGACCATATCAAATGCCTTGTATTGGACGAAGCTGATAAAATGCTTGATATGGGTTTTTCTGATGATATTCTTTTTATACTGAAACGTCTTCCGGCCAAACGCCAGAATCTCATGTTTTCGGCTACAATGCCTAAGAAAATAAGAGATTTCGCCAATAAAATTCTTCATAACCCTGAGGAAGTAAGACTGGCAACTTCTAAACCAGCAGAAGGGATAGATCAACAATTTTATCTGGCTAATGATACTCAGAAAATTCCATTATTGGTACACTTGTTGAAAGATGCCGATGTTCAGTCTGTCATCATATTTTCTTCACAGAAAGCGATGATAGATAAAATCATACGATCATTAACAAAACTAAAATGGGATGCCAGAGGGATTTCGTCAGATAATTCACAAGAAGAACGGGAAAATGTATTGCGGGACTTTAAAAATAAACAATATAAAATCCTGGTAGCCACGGATGTACTTTCACGCGGTATTGATATTAATAACCTGAGTCATGTTATTAATTTTGATGTGCCACGAGATGCAGAAGATTATATTCATCGTATCGGGCGAACTGCCAGAGCAGAAACCACAGGCACAGCTATTACATTTATCAACGAAAAAGACCAGTACCGTATCAGAGGTATTGAAAAACTGTTGGAGAAAGAAGTAGAAAAACAGAATATTACTGAGAGTTTAGGATTAGGCCCAGCTCCTGAGTTTAAATCTGGTGGTGAAAAAAACGGCTTTAAAAAATCAAACAGCCATAAAAATAAACCGAAAAGGAAATTCTTTCGGCCAGCTAAAAAATCTTCATGAAGTCACTTCTCCTATAGTCATGTGAGATTCACATGGCTACAGGAGAAGTAATTTATTAGTTGAATTTTCTAATCAGCTCTGTCGATTGTAAAATATAATTAAGTTCATCTATATTATCTGCATTAAGTCTTAATGTGCCACGCACAGTCCATATCTCATCAGTTACCAACCTTTTAGGATTCTTTAGTTTTAGCTGAATAATTGACTCGGGGCCAGAGCCTCCACAGAAAAAACAAGCTGCCATCGGATTTGCTGATAGCACATAGATATTTTCATTAGGGTTAACAGGGATCATATATCCTCTGATTTCCACTTCTTTACCCTCCAATGCTTTAACTTTTTCGCCGAATAGAGGATACAGAAAAATCATATTCTCCTGTTTATTGAATTTTTTTCTGAATCGCACGTCCTGTAAGTCTTTCCAGGTAATTTTTTGCGGACTTATTTGCCATGAAAAGCAGATACAACTACAGACCAGTAGCATAGTGATGCTAAACGAATAGGAATTGATAGAAGACTTCATAAGAATTATTTTATGCAACATTGTTGCAAATATAATGATTGAGATTTATTTTTGCATCATTGTTGCATAAATATTGTATTTAAATTTCATAACCTATAGCGTGAATAACTCTTTGCTATAAAATCATTTGATTATGACCAAAGTATTGTTAGGATTCCAACTTATTTCCTCTTCTCTCATTCATTTGTTATGCTGTGGGTTGCCAATATTGATAAGTATCAATGGAGGATTAAGTGTTTTTGCGGCTTTTCAGACTTTTACTCCTTTGCTGATAGGCATACAGCTTTTGGTATCTGGCTTTACTTTCTATCAATTGTATAAACCTGCTGGCAGAAGTACAAAGGCAATCAGAAATCAGCGCATTATTTTCTGGTCTATCTCAATTCTATCTATTGTTTTATTCTTTTATCCACCAGCGGATTGGTTTAAGTCGGAAGAAACCAGACTTAAACAGGTACAAGTGGAGCGCTTTTTCAAATCTAAAATTCAATAAGCATCATGAAAAAAACAGGGATACTACTATTATGGCTTACATCTGTAGCCTGTTCATCAAAATCAGTAAAAGACAATCCTATCTTAGTGGAGGCGAATCAGATACATCTTGAGGCGGAAGCTATACAAGAGCAAATAGAACCTGCAATAGAAAGGATAGATAGCTTGAAAAGCTTATTGTTGGCAAAGAAAACACCTAGAGCAGATTCATTGGGCAATCATTTTACTAAACTGAAAGCCGATTTTGAAGATTGGAAAAAGAATTTCTTTGACGTGCCGGGATTTGAGCATACTCATGACAATACTCACCATCATCACGACCATGCAGTCGCACCGGAATTGCCTGCTGATAAAATGCTGGAAGTCCAGAAAGAAATCAAAGCTAATATTGTGCGCATTAAAACAGAACTCAATATGGCATTGGAAAAAGAGCAGAAAGTGCTAAAATAGTAATATTGTACCTTAAAAATTCAGCTTTGGCTCTAACCAAAGCGCTGCCAAGCCCAATATAATTAGGATATACCAAACCCAATCGGGTAGGGTAGCGGTCAAAGTTTGAGCAGAAGCGGAACTACTTACAGATTCAAAGGTTTCATGTGCCAATAGATTCTCTTGCAGTTGTCTGCTTTGCTGAAGTACGTTGGGTTTGTCTTCTACAAAAACCTGTAAGGAATCCTGAAAAGTTTGCCAACCTGTTTTTCTGAAAACGTAGTTAGAAGTAAATGATGATGGGTTAATGGCCGATTGTATCAATTGAGTAGTATCATTGGCAAGTCTGAGTTTACCTGATACTACAGAAAGATTATTCAACACGATTGGCGTTTGTGTATTAGCAAAAACAGGCGCTTCTATATTGATATTATTTTGAAAAGGCGGGTTTAATTGTTGAAAAACACTTGACCAGATTTTATTATAGTTCAGGCTATCTCCACTCAGTTTTAATGGGAAAGTTTCATTCAGTAAGCTTAATCCTACTTTTCCGACTTTTTTCTGTACTGCAATTGGGTAATTACCTATTGATTTTTGATTAATATTCTCTTCAATACGATAAGGTACGGCAGTGAGATTTTCGCTGATAGTAATAAATTGTTCGTTAGAAATTTTCTTGATTCGCCAATTTGTACCCAACGCCTGATTAATAGTTTTAATGTTCTGTTCAGGTGCAGTGCTGTTGATGAACAGTACACTTTTGCCTTCTGCAACTGCTTTTTTTACTAATCCATTGTTTGCATTACCCGGGTCGGTGATAATTAAATCAGGGATAAAAGCCTTTGATTGAATAGATTTATTGATGGAAACCTTACTTTGAGCATCCTTGGCAATGGTAGTAATAATTTCTACCCTATGATTATTTTTACCTAACCATTCAGACAGATTTTTGCTTTCAAAATCGGGGTTTTCTAAAATAAATAATACATTGAAAGGCTGTGGTGCATGGCAATAGAAATGAATGTCTTGCAGAGATTCGTTATCTAATGCTAAGAAAGTTTCTGTTTGTCCAATCGTAAAAGCTGGAAAACTGAAATGGAAAGCATTCAATCCTTTTTGTAGTTTTAAGCTGTCTAAGACCTTATTAGCATATTTAATAGTTAAAGTTTTGACTTCATCAACCGATATTTTACCCCTTACTTCCTGTATATCCCCTTTTCTTACGATGGATTTCCATTGCAGGTCTTGTAACTGATTATTACCATAATACGGTAACCAGTTTAATTTTTTCCAGCTTAGTTGACTAATCGTTTGAGGGCTAAAATCCTGACCTAATAGATAGATATTATCCAGTTTTTCAACAAAATGAGCGTTTTTAGCTGCTAATCTGTTAAAATCTCTGGTATCAAAGCTTTCGGCAATATGTAAACTATCTTTAATTTTCTTTACATAAGCAGTAGGAACAGTTTTATCAATCAATAATACTTTATTGGTATCTGTAGTGTACTTCCATCCAGGTTGAAGAATGAAAAGGAAAATTAATAGCCAAACAAATATATTTAACCCCAAGCGTATCCGGAAACGTTTTTTAGTTAGTGATTTAGATTGTATAAGCAGCCACACTTGTATAAGCAAAACAATGCTTAGACAAGCATAAAGTATCAAGTTTGATTGAAAAATTGAGAATATAAATAGTATAAATGTCATTGCTTAGATGTAGCTGTTTGGCTTATTGGATATTTTTCCAGAATGCCTTTTCTAATTTTTTTTCTCCTACATAAGACTTATTCAGTACCCCCTTTGGTTGATTAGTACCTGTTAACTGATAAAGTTTGGTTTTTAAATCTGTCTTTTCATCAGCTGATAAGTCTTTATCATTAATTAATTTTTGTAACAAACTCAATACTGACCAGTTCGACAATTTACTATTCATAATTTTGGTGCTTAAGTAACTACCTAATACCAGAACTTTTTGCTTTTGCTGGCCGCTTAGTTTTTGGGCTTCTACTTTAGTATCTACTATACCGAGTACTTCTGCCACTAAATTTTCTATTTGTTGTTGAGAGAAATTTTTTTCGTAGCTGAAAGCTTCATTGAATTTCTTCAATTCCCCAGTCAGGCGTTTTTCTTTTTCCTTGATTGGAGGTGGGTCAAAGCTGGTTTTCTTTACAAAAGTCCGGGCTTTTTGTTGAGCTGATTTCAAAAACTCCAAAGCTTTTTTCTCAAAAGGCAAAGCCTTTTCAGGCTCGTATAAACGCAAATGCAATTCAGATTGCCACATTTGCTCCAAAGCCATTTTTAACAAACTACGGGTAGATTGTTCATAGAATGTATTGGCTTCACCATCATCATGATTATGCACATAATCTTTCAGAATAGCTGCCAAAGGGTCTTCATTCTCCTGATTTCCTTTTGCTCCTCCGCCGTGGTTATGGGCATCATTATGTGGTTTTTCTCCATCCTCATGGTCGTGTTCTCCTTCATCATGGGCGTGAGAGAAACCTTTCAATAAATCAGCTGTTTCATTACTTGTTCCCTCAGGAAGTGCACTACCGCCACCAATAGAGTTTTCAAATTCTTCGCCTAAATATTGGCCATAGCGCAAGCGGAGAGCCTTCTGGTCAAACCCTATTTCGTTAGATGTGCTATTAAAATCTTTCTGATTGATTTTATTTCGCTTGGCAATCAATTTTTCGGTATCTATAATAATCTGCCGTTGGCTTCTGAAATATTCGGGCAGAATATTCATGGCCATTGTTGCCATTTCGGCTTCTTCGGTCTTAGAAGTGTCTTTATAGACAATAAAATAGGTGTCAGATTTAGTATAGTTTGGTTCAGGTCGTTTATTATCAAAGGCTGCCCAGTAATAATACAATTCATCACCTGGTGCAAAATTTAACGCTTTTAGATCAATGCTTTTACTGATATTAGCCTCTTTAAAATTGGCCTGGTTGATGGGTAATTTTATTTCTCTGAACTTCACGTTTTCACCAGAACCTCTGGCAACCGTAGCTACAATAAATGCCTGTGTTACTAAAAAATCATCAGACATTCTGGCTGAAATCTGTACAGTTTTGGGGTCTTTCAGGTAATGAAATTTGTAGAGTTCTTTAGAAGCCGGGTCTATTTTAGGTGCTAAATCAGGAATAGCTTCCAGTCTATAATAATCTGATTGATAGATTAAAGAATCTTTCCAATAGGCTTTAAAAGCATATAGACCCGAGCCCTGGAGAACATCCGTATATTCAAATACCTCACCAACGTTTTTGAAAGCTAACTCTTCGCCTCGGTTATTGCTTAATTTAACAGTTAAAGCTTGTGAATGGCTAAATTCTAATTGCCATTTTAAAGTGGAACCACTAATAGCAGAAGAATTTAAATCCGTAGTTGATTTAATCGGGAGTTTAGTATAAGCAGGAGAGGTTATAGTTAATTGAGCTTTATTGAAAACCGGAGGTGCAGCCATTTTTTCTGCTGGCTGATTAATCTTGGGAGTATTGCTAGTCGTTGAGATCGATTGTTTTTGCTGCAAAAATGGGTAACCATAATAAATACCTATAGACATCAGAAGCGATACTATTGGTATCCATATCTTAGAGTTAATGGCGGTTGGAATTTTCTGATTGCTAAGCTTGTCTGCTAACCTTTCTAACTGTAATTGCTCGGCAATATTAGGTTGAGACACATTCAATAATTGAAGGCTATATTCTGCATCATCAATATTCTGATGAATGAAATGCACGGCATCGCTTTGTTTATCCTGAAAAAGTCGGGTGAAGTAAGCACTAATAGCAAAAGCACTCACACCACCTATCAATGGTAAAACAAAGGATTGGCTGAACACCAAAAGCAAGAAAAATAAGGAAAGAGCTATCAGGGCACACGTCAATAAAGCAGTGGCATATAACTGGTAGCGAACTCCTGATATGATATGTTTAACGTGATTCATGCGTTTTTACGAATGGCTATAGTACGTTCGATACCTAAAATAATGATGAATGCGAAGAGTATGAGCTTTGAAAACTCACTCTCTTCCGGTGCCTGGCTATGCCTGGCATACTTAAATAATCCATTCAACTGCTGTTGACTCAAAGCATAAGAAGCAGGATTTAACTGATAGTGCTTAATCATGACTTCTCCCAACCATTCAGGCAATTCTCCATTAAAAACAAATTCTGACGATTGCGGATTTAAGCTAAACGGAATTTGTACAATGTTTTTTTGATACGTTAATTGACTACCAGATATCTGATTAGTGTTGGATAAAATATATAAAGTCGATGCTGAAAAGACCATTGATTCTGTAGGCACCCTATCGCTGAATAGCCAATCATATTTCTTATTAGCTACCAACTCTGCATCAATACTCAAATCCATCTGATAAACTTCTGCCAAAGCTTTTAACGAAGCAGTAATAGTTTGTTTCTCTACTTTGTCAGTATTTAATATTAATACATTGATAGAGCTATTCTGAATAGGTTTATCAGCATATTTACTATTTTTATCTAATTCGGTATTTGCTATTAACTGATTAGTAGCATTCACAAATAATTTTTGATTATTGTGGGCAATAGCTAAATAAGGCTTAGGCGTTTTATTTAAAGAATCAACAATGGTATGCAAACTGAAAGGATTGGGTACGAAAATATTACCCGTTTGTACTAAGCTCTGCTGATTAATAAAGTATAACTCCAGATTTTCTTTATCTGTGAATGTTGCCATCTTATTCAGGCAAGTCTGGAAAATAATCGGGTTAAAATCTTTATTTGTGGGTAATTGGCTGATATCTTCAATAGGTATTGGATTAGCTTGAATCCAGTACAATTTCTCCCCTTTTTTCTGTGCTTCTTCTATCTCAAATTTGAAATTGTTGACAACCAGACTACTGGGTTGGACTAAATGGATTTTTTTATTAGCACTCTCATTACTTACCCAATTAACAAGCGGTTTGCTCAGAAAAAAACATAGTAAAAGAATAAGTAAGCAACGAAGTAATAGCAATAAGAGATTGTCTAAGCGAATACCCCTTGACTGTTGCAAGTTCTTTTCGATTAGCCATTGTGTAGCAGCCCATTCTATTACTTTCCCTTTTTTCTGATGCCAGAAGTGGAGTACAATTGGTATGGCAATAGCCAGACCTGCCCACAACATCAAAGGATTTAACAATTCCATACTTACAATTTTCTTTTCTTTAATGAATCCGTAATCACCCTTGCAATGGGTTCATTGAGTGTGATTCTGATTAAATTTACATTTGGTATCTGCAGTGCCTCTTCCAGATTATTAAGGTAGGCTTGAGCTGCCGATTTAAACTCATCTTTAATCGTCTCTGCTTGTAATTCTATTTCTTTTTGTGTTTCTAAGTCTTTAAAACGATAAAAACCCTTCAAATCAAAATTTACTTCGTCTTCACCTAAGACCTGAAAAATCACAATGTCCCGTCTTGGATTAGCGATATTCTTAATCAACTTTAGCCATTCGTCATCTGCCTGCAAAAAATCAGATGCCAATACAATCAGTTCTTTTTGCTTTTGTTGAAACTCAGGGAATTTAGGATTGCTGTTTTTCCATTGCTCACTTGCTTCAGCTTTTTCCAGTGAATATAAAATGCGTTGAAATGATTGCTTGCCAAAGGGCACTAATGTCTGCAAATCACCATTTTGTAAGGTATACAAACTCATCTGGTCACTTTGGCGATATCCTAAATAAGCTAAGGATGCCAAAAGGATTTTGCAGTATTGTAGACGACTTATCGCTTTCTCCTGATAATTCATAGAACCTGATAAATCTAAAACAAAACGGATATGGAGGTTGCTTTCAGTAGACGATTCCCGAACCAGATGTTTTTGTGTACGGGCATAGAGTTTCCAGTCAATTCTTTTGGGGTCGTCTCCCGGTTCGTAGTGCCTATATTGCTCAAATTCTGTTCCGATCCCCGAACGCTTGCTGCCATGAATTCCCAGCATGACTTCTTCACTAACCAATCGCCCAGCCAGTTGCAGATTATTTAATTTAATGAGTTCGGTAGTGAGCATTAATGAGTTTTTATTACTTAAACCAGTTCTTTAAAAATGTACTTTTCATCATATTCCACCTCAAATTTTTCTAGAAAACACAGGTATTCTTCTCTGAAAGTCCTATTCCGATGATGTTCTTCCTGGTTTTCAATATATTTGATTACGTCTTTTATTTGAGATTTCCCATAAGAAAAAACGCCATATCCTTCTTGCCATTCAAATTTTCCTCTTACTAATTTCCTCTTGTTAATCCATGTTGATGAATTGCCTTTTATGTCTTGTAATAAATCAGCAATTGATTGTGTCGGATGCATTCCTATCAAAATATGTAAGTGGTCAGGCATTCCGTTGATAATGATTAATTTGTGCTTTCGTTCCTGTACTATTCCTGTGATGTATTTATAAAGCTCATCTTTCCAAGAGATTTGAATAAGCCCATCCCGATATTTTACGGCAAATATTATATGCAAATGAATTTGAGTATAAGTATTTGCCATAATATAAATATGAGTAAGTTTTAACTTTTGATTTTAGTCCCGTAGGGACGATATATCGGTAGAAAATATTGTACTTCTCAAGATTTCAAGTCCCGTAGGGACGGTATATTAAACTAATTGTCGAATTATTAATATATCATCCCTACGGGATACCCAATCGCACTCATTATCTTTTCCTACCGATATATCGTCCCTACGGGACTTAGAACCTTTAAGTGCTGGTTTCTTTCTACCGATATATTATCCCTACGGGATATTTTGCCCATTTATTATAAATCTCCTTACTTGCTCTTCAACAATTCCCCAATCACATCATCCGTGGTAATATTCTCAGCCTCAGCACGGAAATTCAATGCTATTCTATGGCGTAATACCGGATAAGCTAAAGTCTCAATATCTTCCGGAATTACCGAAAAACGTTCGTTCAATACAGCTCTTGCTTTTGAGCAGAGAATCAAAGCTTGCCCGGCGCGTGGCCCTGCACCCCAATTGCACCATTGTTTTACGAAGGCAGAGTTACTATTAGCCGGACGGGTATTTCTTACCAAAGAATTCACTCTAGAAATTAACTCGTCGCTGATATGAACTTGTCGGGTTAATTTCTGTAGGTCAATAATTTCTTTGTCGGTCAATACTGTCTGCAAGGTTTGTTTGCTAATACCTGTAGTACTCTTCAGAACATTTAATTCTTCTTGCTCTGACGGATAGCCTAATTTGATATATAATAAGAAACGGTCTAATTGGGCTTCGGGTAATGGATACGTACCTGCTTGCTCAATAGGATTTTGCGTAGCAATAATCAGAAAGGGTAGGGGTAAATCATAATTCGTACCTGCATAAGTAACTTTATACTCCTGCATGGCCTCTAATAAAGCTGCTTGTGTTTTAGGAGGCGTACGGTTAATCTCATCAGCCAGAACTATATTGGCAAAGATTGGCCCCTGGTTAAACTTGAAAAACTTCTTGCCTGTTTCATGGTCTTCTTCCAGAATCTCGGTGCCTATAATATCGCCGGGCATTAAATCGGGTGTAAACTGCACACGTTTAAATTTCATCTCAAGGGCTTCTGACATGGTTTTTACCATTAATGTTTTAGCCAGTCCGGGTACACCTTCCAGCAAACAATGTCCACCTGCCAACAGACTGATTAATATCTCATTGATAGCCTCCTGCTGACCAACAATGACCTTACCGATTTCTTTTTTTAAGTGTGGTAATTTAGCTACCAGTAATTTATAGTGGGTTAATGCTTGTGTTTCCAATGTTTAAACTGTTAATGCGTATGTAATGATGTTTACACCAAATTTAGTATTGTCTTCGGCTAACCACCGTTTATTTCTGAAGTCATAATCCCATTCGCAACCATAATCTTTATTACTGTATAATACACCGATTCTTCCGTTAATCTGAATGGCTTTCAGATAATCATGTACAAGGTCATCACCCCAGCCATTTAGCTCGAAACTGGTAGTAGGAGGTCCATCAAAATGAAAAAACGAATGGTAAAGAGGATGTGTATTGGGTATTTTTTGCAGTGCTTTGGCGCCAAAAGTACGAGCCATTTCCTGCTCAAAAGATTTGGCAAAGAGTCCGTCAACGTCATGATTACAATCATCAACAAAGACAAAGCCGCCGTTTTCTACGTACTTCTTGAAATGGTCTCTTTCCTGACTTGAAAATTCGACTAGTTTATGACCACTCAGGTAACAGAAAGGACTTTTGAATATTTCGTTGCTACTCAATAATACTACCTTTTCTTTTTCGTCGATTGGTATAGTAGTATATTCCACCAGCGAATTCAGGATATTAACGGGCATGCGTTGGTCAGTATCCCAATCCCCCGAAGTGTATTGAATCCGAGTGAAAACGAATGGTTTCAAGTTTGATGAAGTATTATTAATCAATTTTCTTTGGTGTTTTGGAGAATTGGGTTTGGAGAAAGGAGAATGGAACAAAAAGAAGGTAATAATTTCTTCTCCATCATGCTTGTTCCATTCTCCTTTCTCCTTTCTCCGACTAATTAAACCGCATCCGAAAGTGAAGAGAAGGTGAATTCTCTGATTTTCATTGGCGGAACTATATAATTCTGATTCGATTCTGTACTTACTACACGCTCTGGTTTACCTAGTGTTTCAAGGTTATTGAGCATGATAATCGGACTCTCATTAAAACGGAAATTCTTGATTGGGTGTTTGATTTTACCGTCTTCAATATAGAAAGTCCCGTCACGTGTAAGACCTGTTTGTAATAATGTCTGAGGGTCAACCGAGCGGATATACCATAATTTAGTAACCAAAATGCCTCTTTTGGTACTTTTAATCATATCCTCAAGTGTAGCAGTACCGCCTTCCATAATCATGTTATTTGGGAAAGGTACAGGTTTTACACCCTTTTCTTTAGCCCAGAATCTTGAATAGGCTAAGTTTTTAACAACACCTTTTTCAACCCAGAATAATTTCTTTTGCGCTTGTCCATCACCTGACCATGCCGCAGCAGGTAATTCAGGATGTTGAGGATCTGAGTAGAAAGTTACGCGCTCATCTACTATTTTTTCCCCTAATTTGGTTTTTCCACCCGGTTTACTCATCGACGAACGTCCTTCGTCAGCGCTACGGGCATCCATGTCAAAATAAAGGTTCTCCAACAATACTACTCCGGCAGTTGGCTCTAGAATTACGGTGTATTTACCTGGCTCTAGCGCTTTTGCTCCTACAGAACCCTTTGATTTCTGAATAGCGATCCTGGTGGCAGCGGCTGTATCCAATTTATTAACATCGCTGTACCCTTTGGCTACATAACCAGAGCCTGTACCATCCTGAGTACGGACAGTCAAAGAGAAATTAACATTTGAGTCCAGATAATAGGCAAATAAACCCTTAGAGTTCATCATGGCATTAAAGCCTTTGCGATCCTCTAAGAAACCTGCCGCAATCAGATTCTGATCTCTGGTGAGTTTAAGACTTTTTTCTACTGCATCTGCACGCGTCGCAGGGGTGATATTGGCAGTAGAGTCAAAATAACCACTCGATTTTACATATTGTTGAGGCTCTAAAACACCTACATATTCAGGGTTTTCAGGAGCCAATTGTGCTAACTCCTCAGAGCGACGTACTACCTTCTCGATAGACGCATCATCTAATTCGTCTATAGTAGCGACACCTACTTTTTTACCGTAGGCAGATTGCACTTGTAAGTTTACGTTGGTGAGTGCACCACTGGTAGATACCTCATTACGAGCATATCTTATATTACCACGTGTTTCACCCAGCAGATTTACTTCACATTCATCTGCTTTAGAATATTTTAAAACCTTTTGTAACAAGGCTTTAGCTTCTGCTTCGGTTAGTATAACAGCCATTGATTTAAGATTTAATGGTTAAAGGAACATGGAACAAGGAGAAGGGATACAGGAACAAGCATTTTTTATAAATCAAACTGATACTTTTTCCTTACTCCTTTTTCCTTTCTCCGAAAATTAAAAGATTTAGATTTTACGAGCCGTATTAATGACATTTACCCCATTAAAACGAGCCGTTGAACTACCATGAGATACCGCACTTGATTGCGAGGGTTGCCCCTTGCCGTCAAAGAACGAACCGCCTAAACGATAGTCTCTTTCGTCGCATATCTGCGTACAAGAATTCCAGAATTCTTGCGTATTCGACTGATACGCCACATCTTTTAACATTCCTTCAATTTTACCATCTTTGATTTCATAAAACAATTGCCCGCCAAACTGAAAGTTATAGCGTTGTTGGTCAATTGAGAACGAACCATCTCCGATAATATATACTCCTTTTTTCACATCTTTAATCATTTCTTCTACCGAAAGCGGGGTTTTACCTGGTGCTAATGATACATTAGCCATACGTTGGAATTGAACTGACGACCAGCTATCTGCATAGCAACAGCCGTGTGATTCTTTTTCGCCAATGATATGCGCCTGATCTCTGATAGCCTGATAATTTACCAGCGTTCCGTCTTTCACCAAGTCCCAGCGTTTGGTCTGTACACCTTCATCATCCCAACCTACAGCGCCTAGTGAACCTACCTGTGTTTTATCAGCAAATAGATTTACTTGTTTGCTACCATAGTTGAAATTTTTGCTTTGCCATTTATCTAACGTAGCAAATGAGGTACCAGCAAAGTTGGCTTCATAACCTAAGACGCGGTCAAGCTCCAATGGGTGACCTACCGACTCATGGATTGTCAGCCACAAGTGCGATGGGTCTAATATTAAATCATATTTACCTGCTTCTACCGATTTGGCTGTCAGTTTTGCTTTGGCTTGTTGAGCTGCTGCCGTTACATCTTCTAACATATCGTAGCCTTTATTGTAACGGGTAGTGATACCTGCTATTTTATCTGACGGATTGGCCTGTAAGTATTCATAACCCATCCCAACCGGAGCACTTAATGCCTGACGGGTTTCAAACTTACCTGTTTTAGGATCGATAGCCGTTACTGAGGCAATAGGCCAGATACGGTGAATATCCTGGTCGATGTATGAACCATCAGTTGAAGCAAAGTATTTTTGCTCATTCACCATGAATAATACCGAGTTAACATAGTTCGCCCCATTTTTCAGGGCAGCATCGTTAACACTTAATAATAAATCTACTTTCTCTTTAATAGGTACTTCAAAGGCATTCTTTTTAATCGGAGCTTTCCAGCTTACTTCACCAAAGCCTTTTTGTGGAGCTAGTTGTACAGGCTCTTTCAATAATTTAGAGTTGGCTTTTGCAATAGCTACCGCTTCTTCGGCAGCTTTGGCTGTATCGGCTTCTGTTTTGGCATCTACCACAGCGGCAAATCCCCAGCAACCGTTGGCAATTACACGTACCCCTACACCATAAGACTCAGTATTGACGATATTCTGCACTTTGTCTTCACGTGTTACGACAAACTGATTCAGGTATCGACCGATACGTATGTCGGTGTAGGTAGCACCTTTGGCTTTGGCAGCATTCAGGGCAGCATCAGCTAAACGCTTCTTCAGTGCCACATCTATGCCTCCATCTAAAAGGGCTTCCTGTGAAACCGAATTGCCTATAATCGGAATATTGGGCAACATCATTGCACCAAATCCCATACCAGATAATTGGATAAAGTCTCTTCTTTTCAAAGCTTTTTCAGTTTTTTATTTGTTAGTGAAAGATTAATTTTAGTGTAACTATAAAAGTAAGAATTAAAATGAACTAAATACTAACCCAGTAAGGGGGATTTTGATAAATGGCCCAATAAATGTGCTGAGAGGCCCGTTAAATGATGTTAAATAGCGTGTTTAAGGCTTTTTAATTTCGATTGTCAAACGGTTCGCCGTTGCGATGCAGATTGTCGAATTGAAGAACTAACTGCAAATTCTGTTCTTTAGCCCCGTTAGGGACGGTATATTGGTAGAAATATTGAATATGAGGAGTATTAAGTCCTGTAGGGACGATATATTAAAATCGACGAATAATAATATATTATCCCTGCGGGATACAAAGCATAATTCCCTTGTTTTTTCTACCGATATATCATCCCTACGGGATTAAAACCTCAAAAACTAAATCATATCCGTTTTATATTAAAAAACAACTCTTACACCGCATCAGAAAGCGATGAGAACGTAAAGTCTCTGATTTTCATCGGTGGAATCATGTTACCACCTACACGTACCGGAGCTCCCATCGCTTCAAGGTTGTTCAACATGATAACCGGACTTTCGTTGAAACGGAAGTTTTTTACCGGAAACTTGATTTGTCCTTTCTCAATATAGAAAGTTCCGTCACGGGTAAGACCTGTATATAGCAAGGTTTGAGGGTCAACGGCGCGGATATACCAGAAACGCGTCACCAGAATACCTTTTTCAGTACCTTTAATTAAATCAGCTAATGACTGTGTACCACCTTGCATCAGGAATCCGTTTGGTGGTGGAACCGCCTTAACGCCTTTTTTATCTGCCCAGAATCTTGAATAAGTCAGGTTTTTTACCACACCATTCTCAATCCATGAGATTTTTTCTTGTGGACGACCATCACCTGAAAACCCTGCGTTTGGTACTTCTCCATTGGTAGGGTCAGAATAGATATTTACTCTTTCGTCGAATAGTTTTTCTCCTAAACGAGTACCGCCACCTTTTTTGCTCATAAAGCTTCTTCCTTCATCGGCATTACGGGCATCTATGCTACGCATCATGTTTTGTAATAATTCAACCGATGCTGCAGGTTCTAAAATAACGGTGTATTTGCCCGGCTCTAATGCCTGTGCATTTACCGAAGCCATTGCCTTTTGCATAGCTACTTCGGTAGTCGATTTAGTATTCAGTTTCGATACATCGTTGAAATCTTTGATTGCATACCCTGAACCCAAACCATCTGCTGTACGAACGGTGATTGAGAAATCTACTGACGTTGCTTTATTGTACCCAAATAGACCTTTACTATTACCGATAGCAAAAAAGCCAGTGGTATCTTCAAGATAACCTGCCGCTACCAGATTCTTTTTGGAACATGGGTCAATACTATCGAAAGCGGCTTTTGCTCTGAAATCAGGGTTAATATCCGCAGTTTTTTGAGCAAAAGTATTAGACTCTAAATAGGTTTGCGGCCCTAACATAGGCATATACTCAGGGTTTTCAGGAGCCAGTTTGGCTATTTCTTCTGCCCTGCGAACTGTTTTTTCTAAAGAGGCATCATCAAACTCATTGATAGTTGATGTACCAGAGCGCTTGCCGTAAACTGCTGTTACCGCCAATGATAAGTCTGTTGATTCGCCACTGGTAGAAACGGTATTACGGGCATAACGAATATTTCCGGTGCGACGGCCTGTAAGACCAACACTCATTTCGTCTGCTTTTGAGAAAGCTAAAACCTTGTCGATTATCTTTTTAGCTTCTTCTTTTGTTAATATTGCCATTGTGAATGTTCTTTTTGAGAGGTTTTAGATTAACCAAGTTTTCTGCCTGTATTAATGACATTGACACCATTAAAACGAGTAGTAGAACTACCATGCGATACCGCACTTACCTGAGACGGCTGACCTTTTCCATCGAAGAATGAACCAAAGGTACGGTAGTCGTCTTTGTCACAAATCTGTGCACATGAGTTCCAGAATTCCTGCGTATTTGATTGATAAGCCACATCGTCAAGCATTCCTGCTAATTCACCATTTTTGATTTCATAAAATAGCTGGCCGCCAAATTGGAAGTTATACCGTTGCTGGTCAATTGAATACGAACCACGACCAATAATGTAGATACCTTTCTCAACGCCTTTAATCATATCCATCACGTTCAGTTTTTCTGCACCCGGACGAAGCGATACGTTTGGCATACGTTGGAATTGCACCGAGTTCCAGTTATCGGCATAGCAACAGCCATGCGATTCTTTTTCTCCCAGAATATTCACTTGGTCTCTGATAGCCTGATAGTTTACCAGAATTCCATCTTTAATCAAATCCCACTCTTTGCATGGCACACCTTCGTCGTCGTATCCTACAGTACCCAAAGTATAAGGTTGCGTTTTATCGGCAACAATGTTTACCTGTTTGCTGCCATAATTAAAGTTCTTGGTTTTCCATTTATCTAAAGTAGCAAAGCTGGTTCCGGCGTAATTGGCTTCATAACCCAATACCCGGTCAAGTTCTGTTGGGTGACCTACCGACTCATGGATGGTTAATCCTAAGTGGTTAGGGTCAAGCACTAAATCATATTTGCCTGGCAATACCGACTTGGCTGTCATTTTTTCTTTGGCTTGTTTGGCAGCATTGATCGCATCTTCCACCATATCGTAAGAGTTGCGATAACCTACCAAACCATTTGGTCCAGGTATTTTCTCACTCGCTAAGCCATCTAAATACTCATAACCCATACCCATGGGTGAACTGATAGCATCACGAGTTTTGAATTTTCCTGCCTGACGGTCAACAGCTGTTACAGTAAATGTTGGCCAGATACGGTGTACGTCCTGATCAATATATGAACCATCTGAAGAAGCGAAATACTTTTGTTCGTTTACAAAAAACAGGTTGGAAGTAACAAAGCCAGCACCATTTTTCATGGCTTCGCTGTTTACTTTCATCAGCAAGTCGATTTTCTCCTGTACCGGAATCTCAAAAGCATTCTTTTTGATTGGCGTTTTCCAGGTAACTTCGCCCACGCCCTTTTGAGGGGCCAATATCACTGGCTCTGTCTGGATTTTTGCATTGGCTTTCGCAATGGCAACAGCTGTTTCGGCTGCTTTGGCAATACCTGCGTTGCTTACATCACTGGTAGCGGCAAATCCCCATGTGCCATTGGCTATTACTCTGATACCCACACCATAAGACTCAGCGTTTACGATGTTCTGTACTTTGTTTTCACGGGTAAAGAGGAACTGTTGCAGGTAACGACCGATACGTACGTCGGTATAAGTAGCTCCCTTGGATTTAGCGGCATTGAGTGCCACATCGGCCATTTTCTTTTTCGTAGCGGCGTCAGCCCCGGGCTCGAGCAGGTGTTCAACCGGAACTATGTTACCTAAAACAGGTATGGTTGAACCCATCATAGCCCCCAGACCCATACCCGACAATTGGATAAAATCCCGTCTTTTCATAATTGGGTGAGTAATTGAAGTTTGAAAGATGAAATACTATTCGTAAAAATGAAAAAAAACTCTATACTTCGCAATTTTTACTCTAAAATTCCCCCAATATGGGTGAATAGCAGGTTCTTGTAGAGGGTATAAGTTTAGTTTATGTTAAAAAAACATTCTTAAACATAACCAAAAATTAAAACACTGCCATTGAGCTACGACCAAATGAGGGTTTTCAGCGACTTAAGTATACGTATAGATAAGGATAGAATTGGATTTATTCGAGCTGGGTGGTCATATAATGTGTTATTTTTTCTTCTTGTCAAACAGCCAATCCAACAATCCCGGAGTATCACTTACCTCATTCCAGATATTATGGGCTTTATCAGGATATTCAGTGTACTTAGGATTTCCACCTGCTTTTTTTATAGCATCAATCATCACCCGTGAGCCGATTACAGGAACATTTCTGTCGTTAGCACCATGAAAAGCCCAGACAGGCACATTGACAGCATTTTGGGCTAATGAAGCATCGCCAGCGCCTGAAATCGGAATGGCCGCAGCAAACAGGGTAGGGCGTGTGGAGATAAAATGCCAGGCACCATAGCCACCCAATGAATTGCCTGCTACATAATATCTATTTGTATCTAACGGGAGTTTTTGTTCTAATGAAGCAATTGTTTCAAAAACCAACGAATCAACAGCCGGGAAATTAGGGATTCCTCCCCAGGTGGAGCCCACAGGACATTGAGGTACAAAAAGAAAAGCAGAATATTTAGCCCTGTTTTCAGGTTTTGAAAGCAAAGGTACAAGAAGAGAGGAACCAATCTGTTTTAAGTTATCAATCCCACATCCCGAACTTCCATGCAAACACACTACCAATGGATATTGCTTGGTTGAGTCGTAATTAAGGGGTTTCAATAATCGATAGCGGAGTGTATCCTTTTGGTTGTTGACATAGATGCCTGCTTCGAAGGGTTCAGCGATTTTTTTGAGATGAGCGTCTTCTCGTCTGGCATTTTTATCAATATCAAGGCTATCCATCAATAGAATAAAACAGAAATATGACCCACCCATTGATATAATAAATATAGTAAAACTCATAGTGCTTATCCATGATTCCATACCAGAGGCAGGTATATCTTTACTTATTTTCTTTTCTTCCCGAAAATGAAAAATAAAGGCAATCGGCACTAATGTTCCGGCTAATCCCACCCATTGTTCCACCCGCATCATCATGCCACTTTGCATAAAACTAGTAGAGTTTATCGTCAAAATAATAGCTGAGGTCATAACGATTCCTTCAACCAATAGTACAATCCCCGCTATTCTTAGCCATCGTTTTTTACCTATACCAGAATTGAGCAGGCTTATCGCATACAATATACCTGCTGCCAGAGAAATGATAATGAAAAGAATATGATAATTAAGTATCTCCCTGGTCTGCATGAGTCGCAGAAAAGAGAAAAAATGAAAGGTAGAGGCAGTAATGGACAGAATAAGTGCCCAAAAAGCAAACGAATATTGATAGAAATGAAAATATTTCAACAAAATAACCGACCACACCAACCATACCAGAAACTCAAAAGTAAACCAACCATTAATAGATGATAGATTATTGGCGTGCACACCAACCACCAGATAAACAATGCTCTTAAACAAAATAAGAACAGCATAAATAGCAGTAAAGGTAATGGCAGAGGAATAGAAATTGCGGGGCATACATGAAATGTGGTTGAATAAGCCGAGAGAGGAAAGATAAGAAGACTATTGCAAGCTCACAATATTTACGGAAGCAAATAAGAGTAATGTCTGTTTTCGGTCAGGTTCATTACTCTTAAATTTATTTCAGGAAGCCGTTTTATAGATTTTACAAAGGTTTCAGTTTGACACTAATGGTTAAAGGAGCGGTACTACCGGTAGCCACATTGGCTGTATAGTTACCTATTTTAAAAAAACCAACTCTACCCTTTTTGTCCTTAAATCCAAAGACCTTTCCGGTGGCTGCATCGGTGGTTCGGTTGGTTACATCAGCAGAACCATACATTTTGTCAAAGTCGATTTTATAGTTTTTGACAACTCGTTCAAAATCAACGGATGTTTGAACAGAATCGAAAGCGGCTACCGACATTTTGTTATTTTCTTCCACATTCATTATCCGTGAATCGGTAATAGTGCTGAATGAACCAACATAGCCGGTTCGGGTTGACATCTGTTTTGCGTTTTCAAAAAAACGACAGGTATTACAGCCACCTCCATGATAATTGTATGCAAAATCAATCTGATCTGAAACAGCAACCGCTTCTGTTTGCGAATACACTTTACCATCAGACAGACTAAAAAAACCTTTCCGTGAAGCAACAATATTTCCGGTATTGGTTCCGATAATGCTTTCAACTGTGAATTCGGTTTTTTCAACCGGAACAGGAGTAGGGTCAGAGGATTTACAACTACTCAGGGCAATAATTCCAAGTAGTAAAATTTGTGAATTTTTCATAGCTATTACGTAATTAAAAATACCTTTATCAAACGGGGTGATAAAGCCGAAAAGTCATGTTTTTTTGTCTTTAATTAAAAGATTTTTCCAAAGTTCGCCAAAAGACAAAGGGTTTCCATGAGTTTTATTATTATTTTACTAAACGGTAAGTGAAAGGTTTGGTTAGTGATAGACGAAGAAGACTTTGGAAATTCAGGTATTGATTTGAACAAAAAAGTAGTGGTCGAGCATTCAGAAAGTCTCTAAAAAGAATGTGGTTTCGAGCGAACATTTTTTAATGTAGACTGAAGTGGTGCACCTTTTTCAAGAGGGAAGGGGATATCAGTACACCAGAATTGTATTGTTGGATAGTGAAGGTATAATCGCCATCCCATTGGGTATACAACAGTATGATTCTATGCAAAACCTTTCTCACCCCTTTGAAAATCCAAAATAAAGACAGAAATTTAGGGACGCCCGGTTAGGGAATACCCACTTAAGGACGCCAGTCCTGGTTAGAATCCACATAATAACAAATTTATGACTGTAGATGGAAACAAGATTCATGCAGAGAACAGAGGTATTTTTAAAAGAGCGATTGGCTACGCTTATCATCAAGTAGTTTTGGAGTTTGGTAAAGTAATAACCCCTCAAACAGAGCAGAAAAAGGTTACCAATATGGTGGGAACCTTTTGAATGAGCACAGGAATGGTTCGAGAAAAATCAGAATTACGACCCCTCAAACGGAGCAAGAAAAGGTAGCCAATATGGTAGGAACCTTTTGATGAAGACTGCACAATCTCATATTAATAGTAGTTAAATTAAAAAATAAGTAATTGAACAATTGATGAACCTCCTTTTTGTCTGTAGCCGGAACCAATGGCGTAGTCCGACTGCTGAAGCTGTTGACTAGGCGTCCCCTTTAAAAATCACGAATTTCACCAAACTAAATCAGCAGGTACAGAACCCTCTGCACGTATCAAGTTGACTGAAAAACTTTTACAGTGGGCAGACATCGTTTTTGTAATGGAGAAAAAACATAAGCAACGCATTCAACAAAAGTTTCCAAACCTCGTTAATGAGAAAGAAATTGTTGTGCTGGATATTCCTGACGAATACCAGTTTATGGATGAAGAACTGATTATGTCGTTGAAAACAGCGGTTTCGCCTTATTTGTAAAATTTTTTAATGATTTATTTATTTATCCTATTGACAATTAGTAAATTTAAGAATTCAACCAAGCGGACATTACCGTAATCTTCAAAAAACCTATCAGTATTACTATGAAAAGAAGAGACTTCTTGCAAAAAGGAGCTATGGCTCTTGCAGCCTCCACTGCCTTATCTCATGAGTTATTTGCAGCAAAAAAGAAAGGAGAAATAGTAGGAGTGCAGCTCTACTCGGTGCGTGACGATATGAAAAAAGACGCATTAGGTACTTTGAAAAAAGTAGCCAACATGGGTTATAAAAACGTCGAGCACGCCAACTATATCAATCGTAAATTCTACGGATATTCGGCTACAGAATTTAAGAAAGTATTGGATGACTTAGGTTTGAAAATGCCAAGTGGACATACCGTAATGGGTAAACAGCACTGGGATGAAGCCAAAGGAGACTTTACTGACCTCTGGAAACAAACGGTTGAAGATGCAGCTATTTGCGGACAGCAATATGTAATCAGCCCTTGGTTAGATGTAAGCTTACGTAAAGATATGGATAGTCTAAAACGTTTTATGGATGTATTTAATAAATCGGGTGAATTATGTCAGAAGTCAGGAATGAAATTTGGCTACCACAATCATGATTTTGAATTTAGCCTTAAATTGAATGCTATACCAGTTTATGACCTTATTCTACAAAATACAGATCCGAAGTTGGTAATTCAACAATTGGATATAGGTAATATGTATGGTGGTGGCGGTAGAGCAGCCGATTTATTGAAAAGATTTCCTGGGCGTTTTGAATCAATGCACGTAAAGGATGAAATTGCAGTAGCTGGAACAGTGGCAGGAGCAGGCGAAAAATATGAAAGTGCGGTGCTTGGTACAGGTATTATCAATGTAAAGGAAATCATTGATATGGGTAGAAAATCAGGTGGTACAACACATTTCATCATCGAACAGGAGTCATACCAAGGCAAAGCTCCGTTAGACTCTATCAAAGAAGACTTAGTGATCATCAATAAATGGGGATATAAGTAAGAATTTAGTGAATGAGTGAGTGTGTGATTGAGTGATTAAAGTATTGTTATTCAAAGAAATATGAATCATAATTTTAATCACTCAATCACTAATTCACACAATCACTCAATAAATTTCTCACATGAACCGACGAAATATTATCAAAGGAATAGGGGGAGGCATGATGGCCTCCTTTTTCCATAATGAACTGTTTGCTGCCACCGCAGACAGTCCGTTTCGCATAGGTGCCTGCGACTGGTCGATTAATAATACCGGTAATCTGGGTGCCATGGAAATGGCTAAACGTATTGGTTTAGACGGCGTACAGGTAAGTCTGGGTTCAGCAGAAAACAATATGCACCTACGCCAGAAAGAAGTACAACAAGCCTACAAAGCTTTGGCTGATATTTTTAAGGTAGGTTTCACAGGCTTAGGTATAGGAGAGTTGAACAACATCCCGTATAAATCAGACGACCGAACCGACGAGTGGGTTTCTGATAGTATAGATGTAGCCAAAGCATTAGGCATTAAGGTAATCTTACTAGCCTTTTTCTATAATGGCGATTTAAAAAATGACCCTAAAGGTCAAGAAGTTGTTATTAAAAAATTCAGACAAGTAGCTCCTAAAGCAGAGAGATTGGGCATTACGCTAGGCATAGAATCATGGCTAAGTGCAGAAGAACATATGCATATCATTGATGCGGTAGGCTCAAAGGCTGTGAAGTGTTATTATGATGTAGCCAATTCGAACCATATGGGTTATGATATTTATAAAGAGATTCGGTGGTTGGGGAAGCAAAACCAGATTTGCGAGTTTCACTTCAAAGAGAATGGCTCTCTCTTAGGTAAAGGCAAAGTTGATTTTGCAGAAGTAAGACGCTGTATCGATGAAATAGGCTATAAAGGCAATATCCAGATAGAAGGCGCAGTACCCGAAGGAAAAAGCATGTTCGAAAGCTATCTGCAGAATAATGAATTTGTGAGAGGGCTAATGAAATGAGTGATAAATATCTTGAACTTTGATTTACTTGATTCTTCTACATGAAAAAGGAATAATGTCGCTAACTAGTAAATTAGAATCAGTGAAATACTTAAATCAGTTAAATCACAGTTCAAGATAAAATATCATAATCACTCATTCACTAAATCACTCATTCACTAAATATATTTTATCTATAACTCTACCAATTCGCTAGATATTTTATCTAAAAAAGAAATGTCATAAAGTAAAACAAACTGCTAAATATTTTATTCAAATAAAATTTATCTGCTATTCAGCTCAATTGTTTCGACAACTATTTTCTATTTTTATTATATTTGCAGAACAATCTGGAATGAACTCATTGTTGTATTAACAATAGGTCATTTACCGCTGCGGCGGGTCGTTCAATAACACATTTTAACTTCCCGATGAAAATCAATCTCAATACTCAAGAATCCTTTGAAAGCCGACATCAAGGCAAAAGCGAACATGATTTACAGGCAATGTTGAAAACCATCGGCGCCGATTCGCTTGACACACTCATCAATCAAACAGTTCCGGAACAGATTCGTCTGCAAACTCCTTTAAACCTGCCTGCGGCTAAATCAGAAGCTGACTTCTTAGCCGATTTTAAAGTGCTGGCACAAAAAAATAAGATTTTTAAATCATATATCGGTACCGGATATTATGATACCATAGTACCAAATGTTATTCTAAGAAATATTCTAGAAAACCCTTCGTGGTACACAGCTTATACACCATATCAGGCCGAGATTGCTCAAGGCCGCTTAGAAATGCTTCTGAATTTCCAGACCATGGTCATCGACCTGACAGGTATGGAAATTGCTAACGCTTCATTACTAGATGAAGGAACAGCGGCAGCAGAAGCCCTGACGATGTTGCACAATATCCGTCCGGCTGCGAAGAAAAACGCTAATACTTTCTTTATATCAGAGCTTTGTCACCCTCAAACCATTGATGTGGTATTGGGTCGTGCAAAACCGCTGGGTATTACAGTTGTGGTAGGCAACCATGAAACTTTCGACCTGACACAGGAAGATGTGTATGGGGTTTTATTACAATATCCGGCTACAAACGGAGAGGTTTATGATTATACTGATTTAATCACCTCAGCACATGAATTGAATGTAACAGTAGCCGTGGCAGCTGATTTATTGGCATTGACCTTATTGACTCCTCCAGGCGAAATGGGTGCTGATGTGGTTGTAGGTTCTGCGCAACGTTTAGGTGTACCTATGGGATATGGTGGCCCTCATGCTGCTTATTTTGCAACGAAAGATGCCTTTAAACGTCAGATTCCAGGGCGTATCATTGGGGTATCAATAGACGCACAAGGTAATCGTGCTTTGCGTATGGCTTTACAAACCCGTGAGCAACATATCCGTCGCGAAAAAGCTACTTCTAATATCTGTACTGCTCAGGTACTACTATCGGTAATGGCAGCAGCTTATGGTATCTATCATGGACCACAAGGCTTGAAAAATATAGCGGCTAAAGTACATGGTTTAACCAGACTATTTGCTGAATCAGTAGAAGGTCTGGATTATCAGTTATTGACACATAATTATTTCGATACCGTTACACTTCATACAGAAGATAGCACTGCTCTTCGTGCAATTGCCGAAGCAAAAGGGGTAAACTTCAGATACCTTGAACAAGGTAATGTAAGTATCTCTTTCGACGAAACCAAGACCTTAGCTGATGTAGAAGAATTGCTGAGCATCTTCGCAGAAGCTAGTGGCAAAGAAGCAAAAATCAACCTGAAAAATGAGATTGATATTGTTTTTGCGCCGAGCCTGAATCGTACGTCAACATACATGACGCATCCGGTGTTCAGTTCTTATCATACCGAGCATGAGATGTTGCGTTACCTGAAATCTTTGGAAAACAAAGATTTGTCTTTAGTGCATTCAATGATTTCTTTGGGTAGCTGTACCATGAAACTCAATGCCACTGCCGAGATGATTCCGGTTACATGGCCTGAGTTTGGTAAGATACACCCATTTGCCCCTCAGGAACAAACACAAGGTTATCAACAACTATTTCAGGAATTGAACGATTGGTTATGCGCTATTACAGGTTTCGCCAGAATGTCGTTGCAACCAAACTCAGGTGCACAGGGCGAATATGCAGGCTTAATGGTTATCAGAGCCTATCACGAAAGCCGTGAAGAAGGACACCGTAATATTGCCTTGATACCATCTTCGGCACACGGTACCAACCCTGCATCAGCTGTGATGGCAGGTATGCAGGTGATTGTAACCAAATGTGATGAAAGAGGTAATATTGATGTAGAAGACCTAAAAGCGAAAGCTGAACAATATGCCGACAGACTTTCTTGTCTGATGGCGACCTATCCATCAACGCATGGTGTTTTTGAAGAATCAATCAAAGAAATCTGTGAGATTATCCATCAAAATGGTGGGCAGGTATATATGGATGGTGCCAATATGAATGCGCAGGTAGGTTTAACCTCTCCAGCATCTATTGGTGCGGACGTTTGCCACCTGAATCTTCATAAAACATTTTGTATCCCTCATGGTGGAGGTGGCCCGGGAATGGGGCCAATCGGAGTAGCGCAACACTTAGTACCTTTCTTACCAAACCATAAAGTAGTGCCTGTTTCGGGTTATGATGGTGTACATGCTATCTCGGCAGGACCTTATGGTAGTGCCAGTATCCTGACTATCTCTTATGCATATATTGCTATGATGGGTGGTGAAGGTGTAACGAATGCTACCAAATACGCTATTCTCAATGCCAACTATATCAAGGCTCGTCTGGAAGAGAAATATCAGATTTTGTATACGGGTAGCAATGGCCGTTGTGCGCACGAAATGATTGTTGACTTACGTCCGTTCAAATCATCGGCAGGAGTAGAGGCGGAAGATGTAGCCAAACGTTTAATGGACTACAACTTCCATGCACCAACTTTGTCGTTCCCAGTTGCAGGAACTTTGATGATTGAGCCAACAGAATCAGAATCAAAAGCAGAGCTTGACCGTTTCTGTGATGCTTTGTTAAACATCAGAGAAGAAATCAGTGAGGTAGAAGCAGGCAATGCCGATAAAGCCAATAACGTATTGAAAAATGCACCACACACGGCGGCAGTAGTATTAGCCGAAAACTGGGACAAACAATACACCAGAGAGAAAGCGGCTTTCCCGTTACCATACGTAAAAGCCAACAAATTCTGGGCAACCGTAAGCCGTATTGACTCTGCATATGGAGATAGAAATTTAGTGTGTGCTTGCCCTCCGGTTGAGGAATATGAAGGGTGATTTCTAAGGAAATTTATATGAATACAGATAGAGGTGTAGTTTTGGCTGCACCTCTTTTGTTTGATATAGATGTAGCAAAGTCGTAGGTTATGCGTTTTGTATTTTACTTTATTTAACTAGGCCATTTAATTTATCATAATATTAGTTGGTCATATTATTATAATTCTAGCAAAAACATTATTTTTGTCTTTATTATACCTAATACACTTTATTATTAATTTGTGACTTTTAATGAAAAGACTCCTACCAATTTTGCTTATTTTCGGTCTTATCTCTGCTCAAGCGCAACAAAAACGTTCAATTTAACCAATACCACGTATGGTTACTGATGCGAATTATCGCGTCGGTTGTTCGTTATTTACAGACCCCAACAATTATGCAACAGGTTCATCATTTTCTTATAGTGCACCTGTCAATAACAATTCTTACCTGACAGGCCCGAATGGTGCTAACTATGATTGTTTGTATTCGGTACCCAATCAGGCGTGGTTTGTAATCACAGTTAATACGGGAGGGAATTTGTCGTTTAATTTCTCTAACACAAATGACTATGATGTTGATGCAGCCATCTGGGGACCAATTAGCAATAATGATATGGCTAATGCCTGTGCAGCTACACTTAATACACCTATAAGCTGTGATTTCGATGGTACCCGGCCAGATTTATATATTAGTAATGCGCAGGCAGGACAGAAATATGTGATGGTAGTATCGAATTATTCGAATGCCAATACAACTATTAATATTAATCAGCCCACTGGTGGAAACGTTACTTATGCCATGGTCAATCTGCCAAACTGTACAATCATACCTACAGCAACTTTAAGTGGTACAAGTACTACTATTACGGAAGGGCAGCCGGTTACACTTAACCTCAGTTTTACAGGAAGTGCTCCCTGGAATTATACGCTTTCAGACGGAACAATGGGAACAGCCTATGCTTCTCCGGTTAACATAAATGTTTATCCTACTGCGTCACAAACATTTACCATTAACTCGGTAAGCAACCTTTGCGGTACCAATAGCGGTACGGGTAGTGTCGGGATCTCTGTTCTAAGAAACATTTTAATGAAATCCTGTTTCCCGCTTGATGGAAATGCAACTGACTCAAAAGGAATAAATAATGGCACGCTGCAGAATGGTGTTTTAACTACGTCTAACCGAAATAGTGAAGCCAATAAAGCCTTGCAATTTGATGGTATAAACGATTATGTCAGTATACCGACCAATCAGCTAAACAATACTACTTTTTCAGTTGCTGCTTGGGTAAAATTAGATGAATTGCCTACAAGTGTTAATACGGAAAAAGTTATCTTGTCATTGGGAGGCACAAGTGATGACCATTATCTGGGTGTTGAATATTACAATGGTGCGCCTTCATGGAAATTCTTTTCAAATGACTCAAAAGTATATTCAACTGCCATTGTTAATAATGATTGGCACTTACTAGTTGCTGTGAGAACCGGAGGAGTTTTAAAACTATACATAGATGGGGTTTTGACAGGCTCAACCTTTGCTTCCGGAACAGCTACTTATAGTAGTCCGTTATCAGGCAGGATAGGAAGCAGTATTGCAGGCAGTAAGTTTTTGAAAGGTAAAGTAGATGACATTAAGATTTTCAACGGATCATTGATTGATCCTGAGATTTTATTACTTCAGAATTCTGTTGATTGTAATGATGTAATTCAAGATAGTTATATTTCAATTCAAAGTGTCAGTACTTATCTTATATGTACTAATAGCCCATTTATTGTAAGAGGAATCACTAATAATTTAACTATCGAAACGGGAACTTCATTTGTGGCAGAACTTTCTGATGAAAGTGGTAATTTTAGTAACCCAACAGTCATTGGTTCTTCTGAATTCTTGCCACTGACAGTCACCATTCCTAATACCGTAACTGGCGGGAGTCATAAACTCAGAATCAGATACGGCTCAATTATCAGTATTAACACTTTTGATATATTCGTTAATAAATCAGCAACTTATAATATAACCGGTACTACCGCTATTAATGACGGACAATCGGCTAATATTTCCTTGAATTTTACAGGGACAGGCCCGTGGAATTATGTTTTGTCAACCGGATTGAGTGGTGCAGCCACTACAAGCCCATGGGTCATTCCTGTAACACCTGACCAAAGTACAACATACACGGTTGTATCAGTACAGAATGTATGTAGTAACGCTGCTCCAGATGGAAATACTAGCGCAACTATTACAGTTAATTTTACAAAGCAGAATGTAACCTGTCTGCCTTTTAACGGTAATGCTAGTGATCAGAAAGCAAATAATACAACAACCGTCATTGGCGCATTACTGACCGAAAACAGATATGGGCAAACCAATTCAGCATTTTCTTTTAATGGCACCAGTAATTATATAGAATATACTACCAACCTTTTGCGTAAACGTGAATATACTATGTCTGCCTGGGTATTGGCTAATAATATTTCAGGTGGGACACAATATGTATTATCACAAGGAGAAGCGGGCACTTATACTTTTCAGGGTTTAGCTTTGACTAATTCAGGCTGGGAGTTTATTTCTTATTCTAACGGGGGAGCTTATACAGCTACCTCAACTACTAACTGGGCCGCTAACCAATGGGTACACCTGACGGCTGTCAGAACCTATCAGCAGTTGCGTTTGTATGTAAATGGTAATCTGGTGGCTACTACTTATAGTTTAGATAATATTCCTTTTAAAACCTCAGATATTGGCCGGATTGGTGCCAATAGTTCAAACTTAGGTAATTATTTTAATGGAAAAATCGATGATGTAAGATTATACAAAGGTGCTTTGAATGACGAAGAAGTATATGCTCTATATGCTAACACAGGCAATTGCCCTACCATTGAGAATTCGCCAATTATTCTGGTAAAATCTCTATCGCCAACAACAGTTTGCGCAGGTAATACCATTAGTGTAGATTATGCATCAAGTAGTATAAGCCCAACAGTAGGCTCGCCGCTTAAAGTTCAGCTATCAGACCAAAACGGAAGCTTTGCTAATCCAACTGTGATTGGAAGCGGAATCAGCAGCCCTATTACTGCTACTATTCCTATTAATGCACCAAGCAGTAGTTTATATAAAGTAAGAATTGTTTCAAGTGGAGGATCTCCATTAACAAGCATTACTACTGCTACACTTAATGTGAGCGGAGCACTACCAACAGCTACTATATCGGGCGGAGGGAATATCCCTTACGGTGGAAGTACTAATCTGACTATTACCTTCACAGGTACATCTCCCTGGACATACGCCATTAATAATGGTTCAAGCCAGATCACAAGTACTAATCCGCTTACAATTTCGGTTTCTCCAACCAGCACCACTACTTATGCAGTTACAAGTATATCTAATAGTTGTGGTATAGGAACGGTAAGTGGTAGTGCAACTATTACTGTTGCACCAAATATTATTTTAGGTAGTATTGCTAATTCATTTTGTTATGGGCAATCTTTTGATGTATCCTTTACCCCAAACTATACACCTGTTTCTAGTTTTAAAGTAGAATTATCAAATGCTATAGGAAGCTTTGCAAGTCCAGTTACCATTGGAACAGGTACAAGCTCTCCAATTTCAGTAATTATTCCTGCTAATACAGCTGATGGTACAGGTTATAAAATCAGGATTGTAACTACTTCACCAGCCTATACTAGTCCAGAATCTGCAAGTTTGACCATAATAGGTAAAGCTACAGCAGCTATTTCTGGAACAACTACTATTAATTACGGACAATCAGCAAATTTGACCGTTACTTTTGGCGGAACGGGCCCCTGGACTTATAAAATTAATAATGGCACGAGCCAGACTACTAGTACGAATCCTCTGACAGTTCAGGTTTCACCAACTTCTACTACTACTTATAATGTTACTTCAGTTTCGAATAGTTGCGGCAACGGTACCGTAAGTGGAAGCGTTGTAGTAACAGTGAATCCTAATATTATTTTAGGTAATATTGCTAGTTCATTTTGCTTTGGACAAACTTTCGCAGTACCTTTTACAGCAAACTATACACCTAGTCCTAATTTCAAAGCAGAGTTATCGGATGCCAGCGGCAATTTTACAAGTCCAACTACTATTGGAACTGGCACAAGCTCGCCAATCTCTGTTACTATTCCGGCTAATACACCTGGTGGCACAGCCTATAAAATCAGGATTGTAACTACTTCACCCGCTTATACGAGTCCTGAGTTTACAAATTTGACTGTAATAGCTAAGCCAACAGCAACTATATCGGGTACGACAACTATAAAAAAAGAGCAGTCAGCAACGCTTACTGTCAATTTTACAGGAAGCGGCCCATGGACATATAAAATTAATAATGGGGTAAACCAAACTACAAGTATTAATCCTTTATCTTTAACTGTTTCACCTACTTCGACAATCACTTATACTGTTACATCTATATCAAATGCTTGTGGTAGTGGCACTGCCAGCGGAAGTGCGGTGGTTACAGTAACTAATGAACCTTATTTGGTTTCTTGTTATTTGTTTAATGGAGATTTGAATGATAGCAAAGGTAATAATCATGGAACAAAGGGTTCGGGAGTAAGTTTTACAACAGACCGTTTTAATAACCCAAATAGTGCCATATTAATGAATGGGAATTACCAGAATAGTTATGTAGATATACCTTTAGACGAACTAATAAATGGTTCGGCGTATACATTTTCACTATGGTTTAATGCTTCAGAACATGCTGCTTATGATATAAATGGTAATAACTGGGGGAGAAATATTTTTACAGTTATGCCTGAGCTTCCACCTGGAGAAAGTGTTAATTATAATTATGGCAAATCTCAATCGATATCTCTTAAAAACACATTTCCTGGTGAAGAGCAGGCAAGAAGTGCCTTATATTACGGAACTGTATGTAATGTTAATAATAGCCAATGTTTTACACCCTTTAATACACCGACTGATATAATTACGCTTAATACCTGGTATCATATAGTTGTAACAAGAGAGAATAACGTAGTAAAATTGTATAGAAACGGGACTCTTTTAAAAACTATTTCAGTTATTGCCTTCAATTCAAATCTGGGTAGTTTAAGAGGATACATTGGTAAGTCTCTTGAGGATGAGGGAATAGGTGATGGTTTCAAAGGTAAATTTGATGATTTAAAAATATATAGAAGAGCTTTAAATGCTTCTCAAATCTCAGCCTTATATAATCAGACTAATTGTGATGATATTGTTGATATATCTTTTGTTAATTTATTGTCAGTTTCAACAAGTACTATGTGTAAGGGACAGAATGTCTCTATTCAATATTCTTCCCAGAAAATTACAGGATCAATAACAGCGGAATTATCTGATGCTAATGGAAGTTTTGCATCACCAATTGTTATAGGTTCCGGAACTACCAGCCCTATAGTTGCTCAAATTCCGGCAAATCAGGAACTTGGAACCGGCTATAAAATCAGGTTAGTTCTATCTGATAATGTTGCAGTAATAAGTAATTTTTCTCAGGCACTTTCTGTGAATAGTACCAGTACAGCTATACTAATGGGTAATGCAACCATCAATGAGGGTCAATCAGCAAATCTTACCATCAATTTTACTGGAAGCGCTCCATGGACTTATAAAATTAACAACGGAACAAGTCAGACAACAAGTACATCTTCGTTGACTCTTAACGTTACCCCGATAGTTACCACTACTTATACTATTACTTCCCTTTCAAATACCTGTGGTAATGGTACTGCAAGTGGTAGTGCTCCTGTTACTGTCTTGAATATACCATTTTTGATTTCCTGTTATTCGTTTAATGGAAATATGACAGATGGTAAGGGAAACAATAATGGAACCCTTTTTGGAGCCTCTTATACTACAGACCGCTTTAATAAACCGAATAGTGCTTTATCTTTTGAAGGAAGCGGTAGCAACTATGGTGAAATTCCTTTAGATGAATTATCAAATTTGTCTGCCTATACCTTTTCGATTTGGATTAATGTTCCAATACATGATGCTTATGAAAATGGGCGGAATATCTTTGTTGTAATGCCACCTTATGGTGCACCTGAGCCTGAGCTATACCGTGGAAAAACTGAGTCTTTGATTCTTAGAACGAATATGGGAGCGAGTCAGTCTGCCATTTACTATGGTACTGCTGCAGGAGATTATCAACATTTAATTGATGGAAATACTCCAATTACTGCTATTGATACTTGGTATAATTTGGTAATTACTAAACAAAACAATATAATAAAATTATACTCTAATGGGATTCTATTAAAAACTATCTCTTATACATCAGGCAATCTGAACGTAAGCAATTTAAAAGGATATATCGGAAGAGCATTTGAAAGTTTTTTAGGCTATGTATTTAAAGGTAAAATGGATGACCTACAAATTTATAGAAATGCGTTATCACCAGGACAGGTACAGGCTTTATATAAAAACAGTACAAATAATTCTAACGCATGTTTCGATGCAGCCAAATTTACTTGTCTAGCCGATATTACTTATAACTCAATGTTAGAAGGGAAACAAGTATTATCGGTTAAAAATCAAATAACCGGAAGTAGTACTATTCAGACAGGTGCAAATATTTATTTTGATGCCAAAAACTCAATTTTACTTACACCAGGCTTTAAAACAGAAGCTAATACTATATTCACAGCTAAACCGGGCGAAGGTTGTATTGATTAATTAAGTGTGTCTTTCTTCACTAAAAATATTAAAGTGAGCATGTTTTTATTGGATGGTTTATGTTTTATTTGATAATAAAATCTAAACCATCCTCTCATGACAAAAAACAACTACAAAGGAGCCATTACAGGTGCCGCTTTTCTTATGGCGACCTCTGCTATAGGGCCTGGATTTCTTACACAAACTACAGTCTTTACAGGTCAACTATTCGCAAGTTTTGGTTTTGTTATTGTATTATCGATTCTATTAGATATTGCCGCACAATTGAATATCTGGCGGGTAGTGGCCGTAAGCAATAAAAGAGCACAGGATTTAGCTAATGATTTAATTCCGGGGCTTGGCTATGTATTAGCTTTTTTGATTGTAATCGGAGGTTTAGCTTTTAATATCGGTAATGTAGCAGGAGCTGGTTTAGGATTTGAGGTACTTTTTGGGATAGATGTAAAAATAGGAGCGATAATCAGTGCTATTATTGCTGTTGGGATATTTCTATCAAAAGAAGCAGGAAAAGTGATGGATAATTTTGCCAAAATCCTGGGCTTTGTGATGATAATCTTGATTTTGTATGTAGTATTTGTAGCTCAACCCCCTTTTTTTGATGCGATACATCACACCATTATTCCTCAAAAATTTGATGCCTTGGCTACCATTACCTTAGTTGGAGGGACAGTAGGCGGATATATTACTTTTGCAGGAGTACATCGCTTAATTGATGCAGGCGTAGGTGGCCAGGAAAACCTGCCTCAGATTAACAAAAGTGCTACCACTGGTATTCTGGTAACGGCCATAGTACGCTATTTGCTCTTTTTAGCATCTTTAGGGGTAGTTGTTGCAGGTTTTAGTTTAAATAAAGATAATCCGGCGGCTTCTGTATTTCAGCAGGCAGCAGGAAATATAGGCTATAAGATTTTTGGTATAGTCATCTGGTGTGCGGCTATCACTTCGGTAGTTGGAGCTGCCTATACTTCAGTTTCTTTCTTTCGCACTTTTCACCCTGTCTTCGAAAAATTTCATAAGCAAATTATTATTGGCTTCATTGTTTTTTCAACCGTTGTTTTTGTTTCTGTGGGTAATCCGGTCAGGATTTTAGTTTGGGTGGGTACGCTTAACGGCTTTATTTTACCTGTGGGGCTGGCAATTATTTTACTAGCAAGCACAAAAACAAGATTAATGGGTGCTTATAAACATTCAATCTTTCTTCAAATAATCGGCTGGATAGTGGTGTTGGCTATGCTTGGAATGGCAATTAAGGCTTTCATTTAGATAGATAAAAGTAAGGGTGAGAAAATTTCTATTTAATAATTTGGTTTATTTTATAAACTACTTTATAATTGTGAAAGAATTTATCAATTTTACAATGGAGGAAAAACCAATTACCCGGAATGAAAGTCTGCTCATCATCGAAAGTATGATTGAGACAACCAAAAAGAAAATAACAAAATTGGATAGTTATTACTCGCTTATGTGGGGTTATCTAGTCTTAATTGCCAGTTTTCTGAACTATTATTTACTTAGCACAGGCTATGGCAATCAATCCTATCTGGCATGGTGCCTGATGATTGTGGGAGCAGTAGCAAGTCTTGCTTTGGGGCTTAAACAAAAAAAAAGCCAGAAAATATCTACCTACTTTGATAAAGTACTGATATTCCTATGGTCAGGTTTTATGATTTGCATTTTAATTCTGATTTTGAATATGCAATTCATCAATTTCCAGATTATCCCGTTAATTTTGCTGCTATATGGCATTGCATTATTTGTTAATGGAGGAATACTAAAATTTACGCCGCAGATTATAGGAGCTATAGTTGCCTGGATAGGTTGCTTCATTGCTTTTAGGGTAGAAATGAAAGAGCAGCTATTGGTTACAGCAGCCGTTGTAGTGATTGCCTATATTATACCAGGGCATATTTTGTTTAATAAGGCACAGAAAAATGTTTAACGATTTAGATCCTCTCATTCATTCACAATTACGCTTAGCTATTATGTCTATCCTTGTCGGGGTTGAGCAAGCTGAATTTGTGTATCTGAAAGAAAAAACCAATGCAACCTCAGGAAATCTGAGCGTTCAATTAGAAAAATTGCAACAAGCTAATTATATCAGTATCGAAAAAACATTCAAAGGGAAATATCCTCTTACTATCTGCAGGATAACTACTCAAGGTGGAGAGGCTTTCAGTAGATATGTAAAAGACTTACAAGCTTATTTAAGAAATACCTAAATTTTTTTACAAATAAAGTTTACATTATAAACTACTTTATAAAAATGAAGAATTATCTTGATTATTTGTTATTACTATTTTTATTATGTGTAGGTTTTACACCAATGGCACAACCTACTTTGAAACCAAGCCCAAAATTGCTGGAAGCAATGAATAAAACCTATTTTTTGGTGGGAAAGTGGAAAGGCACTGGGTGGATTCAGTTTGGCCCTAAAAAGAACAATTTTATCCAGACAGAAGATGTCTCTTTAAAAGCCAATAATACAGTCGTTCAGATTGAAGGCAGGGGAGTAGCCGCTGAAGATACCAGTATAGTAATTCATCAAGCATATGCTACTGTCTCTTATGATTTGTATAATAACAAGTACCTGATGCGAGCCATCAGAGGAGATGGTGGGCATGTAGATGCAGATTTTAACGTTTTAGCTGATGGAGCGATTGAATGGAAATTTAAAAACCCGCAGGCAGGGGAGATTAAGTATACGATTCGATTAATAGACAATAAATGGGTTGAAAAAGGAGAAATTAGTAGAGATGGTCAAAGCTGGATGCAATTCTTTGAAATGTCATTAGCTAAAGTTAAATAGCTCACTTTAAATTTTTCAGTTTTTTTACAATCAATCTCCCCTGCGTATAGGTTTTTATTGTATTTTTGCAGCGTTGAAACTTAAAACTCAGACTAATATGTTCGGTTATCAATATCCTACTTGGGTTGCTATCTTATTTTTTGTTGTTTTATTAGTTATTTCTTTTGCCGTTGGTAAATGGTTAGTTAAAAAAGACAGAAATTACGATGGACTTTGAGCCCAAAAGTTATAGGTAAGTATCAATAAGTAGTCAGAAGATTGCTTATTGATATTTATCAGAAAATCCCTTCCTCTAAGTGTAATATTTCTTTGTTTGGTAACTTTTTTGTGAGTAGACGTGCCACAATACTACTTCTTGTACCATTCGAGCAAGCAACAATAATCGTATCATAGTTACTTAGCTCTCCAAGTCTTTCAGTAATCTCATGTGGCGGGATATTTATACCCCCGATATTAAAATCAGCAAATTCCCATACTTCCCGTACATCTAATAGCAACGTTTTAGGTTTGGTAAGAGCAGCTTCGAGGTCTTGCTGTGATATTTCAGTGAAGTCAGACAATTGATTAGTATTATTGAACTTTTGTATTTAAGGGAATCATATCTTAACCCAGATAAAGAAATCGCAAGATTAAGATATGATTTTATTATATATGAGAATAACTAATATCAGGCATATAATGCGTCTCTTTGCGCTTTTACTTTTTCGTTAGTCAGATAATCATCAAAGTCCATCAGTTTATCTAAACAGCCATTTGGTGTTAATTCTATCACACGCGTAGCTACAGTCTGAGTCAATTGGTGGTCATGACAAGTAAAGAGAATATTGCTTGGGAAATCTTCCATGCCCTTGTTAAGTGCCTGAATCGATTCAAGGTCTAAGTGGTTGGTAGGCTCGTCGAAAAGCAATACATTGGCTCCTGAAAGCATCATTCTGGAGAACATACAACGTTGTTTTTCTCCCCCTGATAGTACCGTACATTTTTTCAAGGCTTCCTCACCCGAGAACAACATTCTACCCAGGAATCCTCTGATAAAGGTCTCATCTTTCTCAGTTGAATACTGGCGCAACCAATCTACAAGGTCAAGACTGCCATCAGTGAAATACTCTGTATTATCATTAGGCAAATAACTATTGGTAATAGTAATACCCCATTTGAACGAACCACCTGTTGCTTTTCTTTCTCCCATCAGAATATCAAACAAAGCCGTTACTGCGAGCCCATCTTTGCTAAGGAAAGCAATTTTTTCGTTACGACCTACCTGAAAGCTTAGATTCTTGAATAGGTAAGTTCCGTCTTCTAGTTTGTAGCTTAGGTTCTCAACCAATAGAATCTGGTCTCCAACCTCACGCTCAGGTTTAAAACCGATATAAGGATATTTACGTGAAGAAGGTTGAATCTGTTCAATATTCAATTTCTCAATCATCTTCTGACGGGCAGTAGCTTGTTTCGACTTAGCCACGTTAGCAGAGAAACGACGAATGAACTCCTCCAACTCTTTCTTTTTCTCTTCAGCTTTTTTGTTCTGATCAGCTTTCTGACGTGCCGCTAATTGGCTGGATTCGTACCAGAACGAATAGTTACCACCATAAAGGGTAATCTTTTTATAATCAAGGTCAGCGATATAAGTACACACATTGTCAAGGAAGTGACGGTCATGGGATACTACTATAACGGTATTCTTGAAGTTCATCAGGAAGTTCTCTAACCACAAGATAGACTCAATATCTAAGTTGTTAGTAGGCTCATCTAAAAGCAGAATATCAGGGTTACCAAACAATGCCTGGGCCAACAAAACCTTTACTTTATCAGTAGGGTTCATATCTGCCATGATATTGTAATGCAAATCTTCTTTGATTCCTAAACCTGATAACAATGAAGCGGCATCTGATTCTGCTTCCCAGCCATTCATTTCGGCAAATTCAGCCTCTAACTCTGCGGCCCGGTTGCCATCTTCTTCTGAAAAATCAGGTTTGGCATAAATGGCGTCTTTTTCTACAATGATTTCAGATAAACGTTCATTCCCTCTGATAACTGTGTTTAAAACAGTTTCATCGTCAAAGGCATTCTGGTTTTGTTTTAAAACTGACATCCTTTCGCCCGGATCCATACTTACGTTACCAGAAGTCGGCTCAATTTCACCTGAAAGAATTTTTACAAAAGTTGATTTTCCTGCTCCGTTAGCGCCTATAAGCCCATAAACGTTGCCTGGAGTAAATTTTAAATTAACCTCTTCGAAAAGTGTGCGTTTTCCGAAACGAAGCGAAATATTTGAAACTGTTAGCATTTATATCAAAAGAATTTATAATGTCGATTATGATTGGATTTATATGTAAAGAACAACAGCTATTTGCATAAAATTCTAAAGAATACCTTTATCGGCAAAGCTGTAATACCCGTTATCACCAAAAATCAGATGGTCAAGGATTGGAATATCTAATAGACGTCCAGCTTCTTTTACTCGTTTAGTCAGGTCTAAATCTGCCTGACTGGGTGTCAGATTTCCAGAGGGGTGATTGTGTACTAAAATAATGGCAGAGGCCAGATACTCAATAGCGCTCTTGAAAATTATCTTAGGGTCGGCTACTGTACCTGCTACGCCTCCTATACTTATCTGAAATGGCCTGATTACCTCACTAGCACGGTTGAGCAATAAAACCCAGAATTGCTCATGTGATAAATCAAGCAAATATGGTCTCATCGCCTGATAAGCATCTCCTGACGAAGTTATTTTTGCTTTTTTTACTACCTCACTCTCTTTCCTTCTTCTGCCTAATTCAAGGGCTGCTGCTATTGAAATAGCCTTGGCGTCGCCAACTCCTTTAAATTTCATCAGGTCGTTTATACTTAGCCTGGCTAATTCGTTGAGATTATTGCCGACACTATGCAGGATGAGCTTTGATAAATCAACAGCTGATAATTCTCTTGTGCCGGAACCAATCAGAATAGCGATTAATTCGGCATCAGAAAGGGCAGCTCTGCCTTTAAGCATTAGTTTTTCTCTAGGACGATCTTCTTCAGCCCAGGAAAGAATATTGTTCATAAGTTTAGTAAGGTTGCAGCAATATATTTTTATACAATACTAAACAAAAAATGCCCACGGAGGCGTTTCCATGAGCAAAATATTGTATCACACACCGATTATGCCAAAGCGGCTATGTGTTTCGCTAAACCAGATTTCAAGTTTGCTGCTTTGTTTTTGTGGATAACGTTTTTACGCGCTAATTTATCCAACATAGAAGCGGCTGATTTAAACAACTCTGTTGCTGCTACTTTATCTGTAAGAGCACGTAGTTTTCTAACAATAGTACGAGTTGTTTTGTGTTGGTAACGATTTCTCAAACGTTTTGCCTCGTTCGCTCTGATACGTTTTAATGCCGACTTATGATTTGCCATTTTATTTTAAAAAATTTGTCTGTTCTTTCTTTCGAATTCCAATTGAGGGTGCAAAAATAAGAATTTTCTTAATAACTACAAAACAGAACTATAAAAATATAACAGTAAGTATCCGATTTTGTGTCTTTAAAATGCTCTTTATCTCTAAACAAGAAAAAAAGCACACAAAACGCGTGCTTTTTCTGAATATTCTTTGATGAACAGAAATAAAATTATTTTATCTCTGAATTAATAACCAATACTTTTTCCCAATTAGCTTCATTTGATTTTTCAAATGCCTGATATTGGGCACTCTCACGGAATTTCGCTAATTCACTATCAGTTCTGAAAGTGAGATAGTGCATTACGTCATACTCTGCGTTTGAACCATTTGAAATGGTGTTACCAGCAGAATAATTAACTATTTCAGGAAGTTCGCGTTTCAAATCCTGAAATTGTTCCAAATGTTTTTTAATAGCCTCTACCGAAGTTCCTTCTTTGAACTTGTAGCAAACAATGCTTTGTTTCTGCGCTTTTGGTGGCGTATAGGCTGAACCATAGGCTACCATTAAAAAAGCAAACACTCCCAGAGCTATTGCTGGCATTACATATCTTAATAACGATTTTTTCTGTGTATGACTCATTTTGATTTTTCCGAATAATATTTTGTATTACACTGCAAATATAACTGAAATTATTTTAAATCATTGCACTTTTTCAAGAAAATATTTTATTGATTTTATATTTTTCTGTTTTTGCAGAATAATATTCTGTTTTTGCGGGAAGTTTCGAAATTAATGAAAATGTGAACAAATAGTAAAAAAGGAAGAATAGGTTTAATTTTTAGAGGTTTTTGTTCAAAAAATAAAAACTCTCAAATATGAAGGTTTCAGATTTGAGAGTTTCAATATGAAAAATGTATTTTTTCTGATTTTAAGGATACAAAATCAGCTTTTTACGATTCCTTAATATAAAAAATAAAATTTTGTGCTTTTATAAAAACGTTGCAATTGCTTTTTTAACTTTATCACTCTCGCAACCGGGGGCAAGATGCCCACAGTCGCCTGTTAACTCTACATAGTTGGTATTCAAAGCCTTAGCAAATTCCGAAGCCGTATGCGGATTCACCATTGCATCTCGTGTCGCAACTATTACCCATTACCCAAAGCATCTACTAAAATCAGGTAGAATTTGGTTGTATCCACCATTGTTCCGGCATTGCCTATCAAATTTTCACTTTTGCCGCCAAACCATGTTGGAAATAAGATGGCATTGCTTTTCTCAGCGTTTAATTGTCCGAAAGTACGATAACCCAATTTGCAATTTTGAATAGTTTTACCTCCTTGTGTTTTGAACTGACCCATGGAAGCAATTTTGAGGGTATTCTGGGCATAGATTTGAGTAGCAAAAAACAAAAGAGCAATAGAAATTTTTTCATTTAATGAAATAGATATAATATTAGGGGAATAATTAAAACTATTGCGAATGAAGCAAATATTACCACTTTTTGCAAGACTAATAAAGATTTTTAACCTACCCAGATCGGTATTGATAATCTCCCTCTGGCCAATTATTTGCTCCTTTTCACTAATTGAAAACTCTTCCGGGAGTCCACTCCGGGAGCGTCCACTCTGGGGATTCTTTGCGCATAAGAAGATAAATCGTTTAGCAGTATTTACTCTACCAGCCGAAATGTTCGGCTTTTATAAGAAAAATATTGAGTACATTACTGAAAATGCCATTAGAGCAGACGAAAGACGATATTCAGTGAAAGGAGAGGCGCCAAAGCATTTTATTGATTTAGATAATTACGCCGATTCTATCAGAAAACAATTGGCTAAATCCACATGGAAAGATGCGGTTGATAAAATAGGGGAAGATTCCCTGTATGCACATGGCATTGTGCCCTGGCATATTAATTCTATGAAGTACCAGTTGACTGAAGCGTTCAGGAAAAGGGACGTCAAAAGGATATTGAGCCTTTCAGCGGATATAGGGCATTATATTGCTGATGCTCATGTACCACTGCATACGACCAAAAATTATAATGGACAATTAAGTGATCAGGTTGGAATACATGGATTCTGGGAGAGCCGTTTACCTGAAACTTTTGCCGAAAACTATAATTTCTTTGTTGGCCAGGCCGCTTATGAAGAATATCCTCAAAAAAGAGCCTGGCAAACCGTAATGAATGCTAATGCTGCTTTAGATTCGGTGTTGTCATTTGAAAAAGAATTAAGTACTCAATTCTCAGAAGATAAGAAATTTAGTTTTGAAGAAGTCAATGGACTTACTGTCCGAGTATATTCAAAAGAATTTACCAATAAGTATCATCAGATGCTTAAAAGTCAGGTAGAGCGACAAATGCGCGCATCTGTAAAAATGATTGGAGATTTCTGGTTTACCTGTTGGGTTGATGCAGGCCAACCTGATTTATTGCCACTAAAAAAGTATGAACCTACTAAAGAAGAAGATGAAGAAGAAAAAACCGAGAAAGCAAACTGGTTGAGAAGAATATTTGAGGTAAGAAAAGAAAGTGATAACTAATTTAGGTGTTTTTTTTTATAACCACTTAGTAACTCGGAGTAACGCAGAGTTGAACTTTAATACTCTGTGTTACTCCGTACAAAACTCTGTGAACCTCCGTGGTAAAATCACACTATATTCTGATAAACAACTTCTTATTATACATCCATTTCAAAATCAGCCAATCGATGGCAAGCATTAAAAAGCCATGAACTAAGAATTGGTAAGGCTCTCCAAAAATAGCGGCATAATTTTGTCCCAAATGTGTTTTCAAAGATTTTGACACATAAGAATTAAATCCATCAGCAATTACATAAGCAGCAATGGAATTCATGCCAATCACAGTCAGAAAAAAGAACCACTTACCTTTTTGCAGGATATCTACTGTCCAATAGAAAAAGGCTAAGAAAAGAAAACACCAGCCACCACTGAAAAGAACCCATGTAGGCGTCCAGATTCTTTTCACATTCGGACAAATACCTGACCAGTTTAAAAGCAAACCTAAAACCAACCCCGAAACACCTAAAATCACAAATATTTTGATTTTCTCCTGTGGTGTTTTGTCTGATTTCAAGAAATTACCCGCAACTAACCCCAATAGCATTGTTCCCAGAGTAGGAATAAAGCTTAATGTAGCATAGCCACCACCATTAAACAAGAAAGGTTCTTCTCTTGGAAATAGATTTAAAAACCAACGGTCGAAAGCCCAGGCAAGGTTGGTGTTTTTATTCCAATGTGCAGCAAAGCCAGTCAAGTTATGCTCCCAATCTTTAATAACTCCTGCATTGACATAATCAAAGTCAGGACCAGGAAGAGGATAAAGCGCGAATGCTGCCCAGTAACCTATTAGAATAACTACCAAAGCACTTACCTGAACGCGGTGCGAGGCAAAGCCTAATAGAAACAAGAAAGGATAACCCAAACCTATTTGTGTAAGCGTATCTTCAAAAGTGAAATTGGTTTGTTCTTTCCATTGAGAGCGTAAGAATATGCCTAATAGAATCAAAATCAGCGAACGCCAAAGCGCATGACGGAAGGTCTTCCAGAAATTATTTTCTTTGCCCAAACGACTAGCAATAGAGTATGGAAGCACAACACCCACCAGAAATGAAAATGATGGTTGAATAAGGTCGTGCAAGGCACAACCAACCCACTCGACATGGTCTTGATGATATGCTAAGAATTGCCAGAAAGAGCTATCAGGTAAGGCTTCAGAAACTTTATGTAAGCGTAAGACTTCGGCCATCATCAGCAGCATAACAAAGCCACGATAGACATCAGCCGATGCCAGGCGGGTAGGGGTAGTTTTAGTGGTCATAGAATAGAGGTTGAGATAAGGAAAGTAAAAATAGAAATTTCTTTACTAAGTCAGCCTACTAAAACTATTTATTCTTACATATATCCCTCTACTCCTAGGCCAAACAAAGCAAAATCATATTTTACGGGGTCAATAGGGTCTAGCTGTTTGAGATTTTGCGTAAGTTCTACTGCCGTTTGCCAGTCGGCTTTCGGGCGAGTTATCAGGCCTAACTTACGACCTACTCTTTCTACATGTACATCGCATGGACAAACCAATTGGCTAGGAGAAATTTTATTCCAGATACCGAAATCTACACCTTTATCATCTTTCCGTACCATCCATCTCAAAAACATATTGATTCGTTTGCAGGAAGAATTTTTGGCAGGTGTAGCAATATGTTTTCTGGTGCGAGTGGGGTAATCTTCCAAACTAAAAAAAGCTTTCTGAAAATTCTCTAAGGCAATTTTTGTATCAGTTGATTCAGGTATTAATCCCTGGATGAATGCCTCTTCCAGAGAATCATTTCTGTTATAGAAATCTTTAAAAAACTCTATGAAATAGAGTGTATCTGTGGTATTAAAAGTGCGATGCTTGAATGAAAGAAAACGTTTTAAGTCAGCACCCTGATGATTTTTGATGAAATCATAGGGTGCACCATCCATTAATTGTATCAATTCATTGCATTTATTGATAATGGTTTTACGCTGTCCCCAAGCTAGAGTCGCCGCAATAAAGCCGGTAATTTCAATATCTTGTTTCAGCGTAAACCGATGGGGAATACTTACGGGGTCGTTAGGAATAAAACCGGGTTGATTAAACTGCTCGTATTTTTCGTTCAGTAAATCTAAAATATAGTCTGACATAAGCAAACGCGAAACTTCTCCAATAGGATTGGAGTGTCAAAATAAGCAGAATGATTTATTTCTTAATTAGCCTCAAAATAAACACACAAATCCTTGAAATAGCAGAAAATACAGCTACAATACCTGTAAATAAAAGGCCAAAAACCGTAATGATGGGATACATAATAGCAAAGAATATAGTCCATATCTTATTCTTTGCAGTAGCTGTAACAGGTTTTGGCGTATTATCTTTTAACTGACTCGGATGCATGAAATTGTAATTTGTGTACTCGTTAATGACTCTATAATGCATAACTCAAAGATGCACGAATTCGTTTATCTTTGGGCTGTAATTTTTCAAAGGCCTTTGGTGAAATCTTGATAATAGCATCACCTGAGCCTGATAACTTGCCAATTACTTTTACCCAAACGCTTTGCCCGTTGGCTTCATTGGCAATTTTAATCAATGTACCCACAGGAGCTGTACGATGCAAAGCCAGATATTTATTAGTCGATGAACCAGCATCTATTACTTCGGCAATGCCTTGTTCACTATACTTTTTACCTGTAGGTGCATTTGGCACAGGAGTTTGTGGTTTGTTTGCCAACGGTTTAGTTACAACCGTATTTGTGGGTTTTGTCTTCTCTACATCTCCGGCAGGGCCAGAAGCTGCAGAGGGTGCTTTAGGCTTAGTAGCAGCTGCAACAGGACTTACTACAGGTTTTGGTTTGGCAACTTCTTTTTTCTCTTCTTTAGCTGCTATTGTCACCAGATTGGCAGGTTTTTCTACTACCAGTACCTGATTAATCTTTAATACATCGGTAGTAAGCTTATTCCATTCTCTCAACTGCCATACTTTTACTTTGTGTTTGGTAGCTACACTAAAAAGTTTATCACCGGCCACCACCTTATAAGTTTTCAACTTTGTATTTTTTACATCAGTAGTATTGTCGGCAACTGCATTTTTCAGGCTGTCTTCTTTTTTGGGTGAAGCTTCTTTAGGCGTTGCCTCTGGTATATCAATTACCTCTATGCCATTTTCATCCACGATTCCTTTCGGTCGGGTAGTATCCGAGGCAGGTTGTATTTCTGCTACTCTTGGACGGGGAATACTTTTGCTTTTGGTGTTAAGAGGAATACTGATTACCTGTTCGCTGGCTATAACAGCATCTTTCCTGAATTCAGGATTAGCTGCATAAAATTCTTTTTCGGTTGAATTATAACGTTTCAGAATTGAGTACAATGTCTCGCCTTGTTCTATTTTGTGTAGAACAAACAATCTGCCGTTTTTTTTCTCAATACCAATAGAATCGAGAGGGGTTGGGAGTGAATTACTGAATGATTTTGTCAGGTAAAGCACGAGAAAAGCCGTAGTAAAAAAGTATCTTAACATGGTAGTCAAGCGATTGGATTTAACGCAAATTTAATGATTCTGCGAGAGATTAACGCATATATTTTTTTTTTCGTGTAAATTCGCCCCGAATAAAACATTGAAACCTATGAAAATTCTTGGAATTATACCGGCAAGATTTGCTTCAAGTCGTTTTCCGGGCAAGCCTTTAGTCGATATTAACGGCAAAAGTATGATTCAGCGTGTGTATGAGCAGGCATTAAAAGCTAAGAGTTTACAAAGAGTTGTGGTAGCAACTGATGACGCCAGAATTCTGAATCATGTTTTAGAATTTGGTGGTGATGCAGTGATGACGTCAAGTAGTCATCCGACGGGTACAGACCGTTGTTTTGAGGCGCTCGAAAAGGCGGGTGGTGTTACAAAGTATGACTATGCTATTAATATACAGGGGGACGAACCTTTTATTGACCCTGAGACTATTGACCAGATTTCAGGTTTGTTAGATTTTAAGACTGAAATTGCAACGGCGGTTAAGAAAATTAAGGATTATGACACTTTGCGTGACCCGAATGTGGTAAAAGCAGTATTAACCATGCGTAAGCAATGTTTGTATTTCAGCCGCCAGGTAGTGCCTTATGTACGCGGCTTCGAGCCTGACGAATGGTTAGAACATGCAGATTTCTATAAACATATTGGTATATATGCCTACCGTAGCGACGTTTTAGAACAGATTTCGCATATTCCGACTTCTCCTTTAGAAAATACTGAAAAATTGGAGCAACTTCGTTGGCTAGGATATGGTTATAAAATTTATGCAATTATAACCAACTATGAAAGCTTTGGCATTGATACTAAAGAAGATCTTGAAAAAATAAATCTATAGACTTATTTGGTTAAAGGAGACTGGAGAATGGAAAAAGGATGAAATGGTTCCCTCCATTTGAAATGAGAATTATTTGCAAATACTTTTTCCATTTTCCGCGTTTCTTTCTCCTCTAAATTACTTCTTCAACAAAGCACAAACCCATACGGCAATCGCACACACACCCAAGCCGAGTGACTCTCTTCCGAGTTCAATATTGATGGTTTTCATTCCCATTTCATTCAATCGTATACCTTCCCATTCAGGTGGAAATTGATTGATAGACCACATCATATATAATAATCCGATAGCAAAATAAACAATTGATTCTCCCTTACCTTGTAGCTTATGATAACATAAAAAAACAGGAATCAGATAGGTTGGAATCCAGACATAAGGGTCTGGGTCATTATACTGAACTAAAGCAGCATAGACAAAAAAGGCCATAAAAAGCCATAAAGTAATTTTTTTGACCATTGGTAGAAACATTTTATCGTTAGGATTGGCATATCAAAGCAACCGAAAAAAACATTTGCTGTCAAGTTAAAAGTTTCATAACTTTCTAGCTAAACACCTATCCCAGTATTTTTCTTTGAGCCATGAATCCAAAATTCCTTTTGATCCTTTTACTGCCTCTGGTATTTTCCTGCAAAAGCAAGTCAAAAACACTATTTACCTTATTACCTGCTTCTGAAACAGGGGTAACCTTTCAGAATACAGTTATTGAAAATGAGCAGTTTAATCTTTACGATTTTCATAATGTATATAATGGAGCAGGTGTGTCTGTTGGGGACTTAAATAATGATAATCTGCCAGATTTGTATTTTACCTCAAATATGTCCGGTGATCGTATTTATCTGAATATAAGCAAGAAAGAAAACGGCTCAATTAAATTTGAGGATATTACCGAGAAAGCAGGAATAATCAAACGAGGGTGGTCAACAGGAGTAACATTGGCAGATGTGAATGCTGATGGTTTATTAGATATATATGTGTGTAAGTCAGGTAATTATAAAGGAGATTTGCGTGCAAATCAATTGTATATCAACCAGGGTAACGGACAAAACGGTATTCCGACTTTTAAAGAAAAAGCGCAGGAATATGGCTTGGCAGATACCACCTATTCGAGTCAGGCAGCCTTTTTTGACTTTGATAAAGACGGTGATCTGGACATGTATTTATTGACAACAACCAATATGGTTCGTAACCCAAATCGTATAACCGTGCCAGTTAATGATGGAACGGGGTATTCAACTGATAAATTATACCAGAATAATGGCAATGCTAAATTTACTGATGTAAGCAAAAAGGCAGGTATTTTACACGATGGTAATGGCCTGGGTTTATCCATCTGTGATATTGATAATGATGGCTGGGAAGATGTTTTCGTAAGCAACGATTTTCTGCCTAATGATTTGCTGTATATAAATAACCATGACGGTACATTTAAGGAAATGGCAAAAGAATACCTGAAGCACCATAGTCGCTTTTCGATGGGTAATGATGTAGCCGATTTTAATAATGATGGACGAATGGATATTATAACAGTAGATATGCTACCCGCCAATAACGAACAACGGAAAATGATGACAGGGCCGGGCAACTTTGAACAATATGATGTAGAACTGAATACCGGATACCATTCGCAATTTATGCGGAATATGCTACATGTGAATTTAGGTAAAACACCTGATGGTCGACTACTTTTTTCGGAAATCGGGCAATTGTCAGGTGTTCATAGCAGCCAATGGAGCTGGGCGCCTCTGTTTGCTGATTTTGATAATGATGGTTTAAAAGATTTATTTATATCAAATGGCTATCTGAGAGATATTACCAACCTTGATTTTATTTCCTACAATGTGGCCTATGAACAGCGTAATCTGGGCAACCTGAGAAGGTATATGATTGACAGGTCATTAGAATTACCCTCGTGGAATGATGTAAATTGTTTCTATAAAAATAATGGAGATTTGACTTTTGCAAATACTACCCAAAATTGGTTTGGTGATTCTCTATCTGTTTCGAATGGAGCTGCCTATGCTGATCTGGATAATGACGGAGATTTGGATTTGGTGGTAAATAATACCAATAAGCCTGCTTATATAATGCGGAATGATGCCGGGAAAGCTAATTTTTTAAAGATTCAATTGAAAGGCAGTGCAAAAAATATTCATGGTTTAGGAAGCGAAGTAAGTATTTATACAAAAGGTAATCTGCAGAAATATCATCAGGCTGTTACAAAAGGATATGCCTCATCGGTAGACTATGTCATTCATTTTGGACTTGGGAGCAATGATAAAATTGATTCGCTGGAAATAGTCTGGACAGATGGCAAGGTACAAAAGCTGAAAAATATAAAAGCGAATGAGACACTCAGATTAGATTATGTGAATGCTACCATATCTAATAAAACTTCTAAGCAGCCAGAAAATACTTTATTAGCAGATGTAACTTCATTAGTTAATATCAATTTCCAACCCAAGGAAGAACGTTATGTAGATTATAATGTAGAAACCTTATTACTACATAAACTATCGCAACAAGGGCCGAAAATGGCCGCCGGAGATATTAATAATGATGGACTAGAAGATTTTTTTGTCGGCGGTTCGTATAAAAATTATGGAAAATTCTTTGTACAGACACCATCAGGCAAGTTTATTCAGAAGTCATATACAGATGAATCGTTGCTAAAAGGCGAAGAAGACATAGAAATGGTATTGTTTGATGCAGACCGCGACAAAGATCTGGATTTATACATAGTAAGCGGCTCTAATGAATACCCAGATGGCTCAAAATTCTATCAGGACAGGCTATACCTGAATGATGGCAAAGGGAACTTCACTAATGCCACTAATCAATTGCCGGTTATCAATCATAGTGGCTCTTGTGTAGCTGTTGCCGACTACGATAAAGATGGTGATTTAGATATTTTCAGAGGTGGACGCTTAACTCCCTTACAATACCCTCAATCAGGAGATAGCTATTTATTGAAAAACGATTATGGTATTTTCAGCAATTATACTGCTCAAACTTCAGCCGATCTCGCCAAAATCGGCATGGTTACAGATGCTGCCTGGGTAGATATAGACAATGATACCTGGCTTGATTTAGTAGTGGTAGGGGAGTTGATGCCTATCAGCATCTTTAAAAATAATAAAGGCAAATTAAGTAATCTAGATACATTTCCAAATTCAGATGGCTTCTGGAATGCATTATCTGCTGGAGATTTTGACAAGGATGGAGACATAGATTTAGTATTAGGCAATATGGGTTTAAACTCCCGTTATCATTGTTCATTGGAGGAACCGTTGAAAGTATATGGGGCAGATTATGATGATAATGGCCGTTGGGATGGTATTCCATCTTATTATATCAACGGCAGGGAGCATCCAATTCCGACTAGAGACGATTTGCTTCGGCAATTACCCTCTTTCCGGACAAAATTCCCTAACTATGCTAGTTATGCCAAAGCAACCATGAAAGAGGTGCTGACAGATTTACAAATGAAGCAAGCCATAATTAAGCAAGCCTATATGCAGGAAAGCATGTACGCTGAAAATATGGGGAATGGAAAATTTACTTTAAAACCTTTGCCACAAATAGCTCTATGGGCACCTGTTCAAAGCTTATTAGTAGAAGATGTCAATCATGATGGTAATTTAGATATAATGATAGTAGGGAATGCCTATGATGCAGAGCCTATTGCAGGTAGATATGATTCTTCTGTGGGGCTTATTCTCATGGGAGATGGTAAAGGAAACTTTAAACCTACACTTTATGACAAAACAGGTTTTGTAGCAGATGGAGATTGCAAAGATATAATTGCCTTGAAAACCGCTTCAAAAAACAAACTCTATGTATTGTCTCAAAATAACGCTCCATTGAAAGTTTTTAAAGGGAAATAAAAAAGTTCGATAGTATTTACATGCTATCGAACTTTTGAATGAGTTTTCTCTTTATTCAATTAATTTAATAGCCTTGGTTTGTAAAGGGGTAGTATCTGCATATAGGGTTGCCAAGACACCTGTAACAAGTAAATCTTTCGTCGAAATTTCAACTGAACCTTGTTGCTGAGTCAAACTGATTTTTTTAAGAACCTGATCAACTTTAGGATGAAACAAAACTATTTCTCCTGAAGTTTTTCCTGCTGGCAGTGCGTATTTTAATTTGAATGACGCAATTGTTTTAGCAGAAACATCTTCTTGTAAATAGGCTTCTTGTACAGGCGCGACAGAAGTGATTTTTTGCTGTTCGAGCGTGCGGCCATTTTGATCAATACTTTGGCAAAATGCAGGCAGGCTTAGAAAAGACAGAATAATGATGGTATAGATAGTCTTCATTTTTTCAGATTTATTTTTTGTCGGCTTTTTTCTCTTTTTCGTCTTTACTTAACATAGCTGCTTTATTTAAGACAGCCTCCAATCGTTCTAAGCGGGCATTTAAAACTTCATACTGAGCCAGTTTGGCCTTTAGGACATTAATCTCTGCTTGTTGCTGTTCATTAACAGCTATCTGTTCTTTTATGCCTTGTAATAGAATAGGAATGAGTCCGACATAATTTACCGTTTTAAATGTTTCCCCTTTGCCAAGAACTGTACTTGGGTTTACAAAAGATGGTAAAACCTTTTCAACTTCCTGCGCAATAAGACCATATTGTAGATTTTTCGAAAATCCTAAATTCGGATATTCATCAGTTCTATAATAAAACGTCTTGGGAGTTAATGAACTGATTATTTTCGACATACTACTCATATCCGCAATATTTCTTTTCAGTTTAATATCTGATGGTGAAATAATCGAACCAGGCATAATTGGCCCTAATGCATATAGAGTATCTTTAATAAAAGCAGTGCCTTCGACATGTATTTTGGCTAAAGGGCTTGCGGTGCCAATCCCAACTTTACCAGAAGTAGCAATGTCAATACTACTATTAGGAGCACCGGGTTTTATTACAAAAGGTATAAGAGTGTCAGCATGGCTAACAAAAAAAGTTGAGTCGGTTACTCCTATATCCCATTGGCGGGCAATAGAACCTGTTTGCTCTATTCTTATAACGGGGTTTGTACTTTTGCTGACATGTAACTTTTTTTGAGGAGATGCAGTGCCTATACCTACATTACCAGAAGCCGCAATATCTATACTACTGGTAGGAGCGCCAGGTCTTATTCTGAAGGGCAAAAGACTGCCACCGGTAACATCTCTGACAAAAAAATTAGCCTCATTACCTGCCATATCCCAGGTTTGGCTTGAGAAACCGCCTGAGTTATTTTGTTCAAGTCTTATAGCAGGCGTATTACTAGTATTGATATGCAGATCTAATACAGGGTTGTCTGTCCGCAAACCGATCCTTCCAGTTGAAGCCAGAAAGAGAGCATTTGTTGATGCTCCGGCCATAATTTTGAAAGGAATTTTTGCTCCGGTTATATCTCTAATAGCAAAATGGTTTGTACCACCACTGGCACTTTCATTAGTTTCTATTTCCCAGTCATTAGCCGGATATGTACCAACACTGGTATCATCAAAGCCAATTCTTAAGTTATTCTCTTTTAAGCGAATAGTATTAAAACCAAAATTTTCATTATTAATACAGTCAAAACCAAAGCATCCACTGCCTTGAACGATCAAATCGTCAGGAATTACCTGATCGGCAATACTGCGTTCTTTCAGTTCGATTTTCTGACCTAACTGGTCCTTCAGGAATTGTTCAGGGCTTTTTCGTTGCGCATAAACCTTTGGTACAATGTATCCGGAAGTTTCCTTTGTAGTTTTTTTTGTCTTTTTTGCGCTCTGGGGAAAGGCCTCGTAGAGCGTCATCAGGCATAGAAAAAAGACACAACCTGACACAATAGGAGAGGTTATTTTCATGATAGATTAGTTTTATGGTATTTAATTAATTAGGTGACAATCAATAAGTTAATGCAAGATTACTTATTGTGTCAAAGATATAATTTTTTTATGGGTTTAAATATGTTGAGGGCATTTTATCTATAAAAAATTAGCAAGTGGTTATGTATTTTTGTATGTATTGATACATTCGCATTCTTCTTTTTTCTGAAACCACTTGTAGGGAGTGTAAAAGTTTCTTACCTTTGCAGCGGCAAATTACCAGCTCCTGCTGAATCCCCCAGGTCTTGACCGAAGCAAGGGTATTGTGGTTGAGCGGTGAATTTGCCTTTTTTTGTTTTTGGCTCATAGCAATTGTTCAAATATACCACTACTTTCATGTAGCTAAACCCCAAAGGCATGAAAGTTCCTAACAAAATCTTCCGGTTTTCGGATATGGGGCTATATGTTCTATGAAATTTTTTATCGATACCGCCTCCCTCAAAGAAATACAAGAAGCACAAGACCTTGGTGTGCTTGATGGTGTTACCACCAATCCATCTTTAATGGCAAAAGAAGGTATTGCCGGAAAAGATAACGTGATGCGTCACTACAAAGCGATTTGTGAGATTGTAGACGGTGATGTAAGCGCAGAGGTAATCTCGACAAAATACGAAGAGATGATTAATGAAGGAGAAGAATTAGCAGAAATAGATGAGCAGATAGTAGTAAAGATACCCATGATAAAAGACGGTATCAAGGCTATTAAATATTTTTCAGAAAGAGGTATCAAAACCAACTGTACTTTAGTTTTCTCACCAGGCCAGGCCCTATTAGCTGCAAAAGCCGGAGCTACGTATGTATCACCATTCGTAGGTCGTTTAGATGATATTTCAACAGATGGTATGAATCTTATTGAAGACATTCGTCTGATTTATGATAATTATGGCTACGAAACACAGATTTTAGCTGCCTCAGTTCGCCACCCAATGCATATCATTCAATGTGCTAAAATCGGTGCTGATGTAATGACAGGCCCGCTTTCAGCCATTTTAGCCTTACTGAATCACCCATTGACTGATAGCGGTTTAGCTAAATTCCTGGCTGATCACGCTAAAGCTAATCAGAAATAAGCTTTTTGATTAATATTAAGCAGTTTTTGCTGAATATGGCGAAAACTGCTTAATATTGACAAATAATTAATGCCGATACATGGAGCCCATCATTTCTCTGCAGAATGCCTATATTTACCAACGCGATCAACTGGTGTTATCAGCAGTGAATTTTACTATTCACGAAGGTGAATTTGTTTATTTGATTGGTCGAACAGGTAGTGGAAAATCTTCAGTTTTACAAACATTATATGCCGACCTCTGGCTTGAAAAGGGCACAGGGGAAGTAGTAGGCTATGAACTTCATGCCTTAAAGCGTTCTCAAATACCGCATTTAAGGAGAAACATCGGCATAGTTTTTCAGGATTTTCAGTTATTAGGTGATAGAAATATAGAAAAAAATCTCATATTTTATCTGAAAGCCATGGGGTGGAAAGATAAGGAAGAAATGAGCGTGAGAATCACCGAAGTATTGAACTTAGTTAATCTGCCTAATATTCTTGAAAAGATGCCTCACCAGTTATCCGGAGGTGAACAGCAAAGAGTAGGTATTGCCCGCGCTTTGCTGAATCAACCACAAATTATATTGGCAGATGAACCAACAGGTAATCTTGATGCCGAGATGTCGGTGGAGATTCTGAAGTTATTTATGGATATTAATGAGAAATCGAATACAGCTGTATTAATGGCTACCCACGATTTTGAATTGATAGAACGCTTTCCACGCCGCACGCTATATTGCGATAAAGGATTAGTACAGGACTTATCAGAGAGTCTCTAAAATTCCTTTAGTTGAAGCCTGTAATACCTACCTTAACTACCCATTGATTCGTAGCAGTGAGCACTTGCTTACTTTTATACTCAAAATTACTATCAATCTCTACTGTATTTGGCTTTACAATCTTGGTAGCATCTGCCTGTTGATAATAGACTCCTATATCCAGATAGCTGTTTTTCATGCTTCCAAACAGTTTAATACCTAGCCCAATACCTAAGCCGTAATTGGGCGTTACTTTAGTCCAGCGCTCCAGGGTTTCTGACTCTTCTTCATTCAATTGTTCTACCAGGCTTGTCTGAATAAATTTAGCACCGAAAAAAGCATCGGCATAGGGATTGATTTTTGAACTCCATAAAACAGGGCGATAACGTGCTAAACCATTCAGCCAGAAAGAAGTATTACTCACACGGAAATCTCCGCTGTAAGTAGTAATCGGATCTTCTCTGCCATCTCCTTGAAAACCAATTTCAGCGCCATAGAAAACTGGTGAAGCTTTCTTGCGACTATAAGGATTAAATAGAACACCACCTGTTAGACCAAATTTGGTGCCTGCTTTATTCCCTTCTTTTAATATACTTTTATAATTCCCTACTGCATTACCCATATTCAAGGCAATAAAGTAAGAATATTTATCTTCAATATAGGTAGGCTGTTGCGTTTGTTGAGCAACAGCCCCTAATAAACTCGTACAAAAAAATATACAAAGTATGAATCTCATTTTTGTTACTATTTCGCAGTCAGATAAGCAAACGGCACAATCATCTCCTCAATCGAGATACCTCCATGTTGGAAAGTGTCTTTATAATGGCTCACATAATGGTTATAATTATTCGGATAGGCAAAGAAATAATCTTCCATTGTAAAGAAGTAAGCTGTTGACACGTTTGGCCTTGGCAACATAAATAATTCAGGTTTCCTGACTACCAGCACATGGTCATCTTTATCATCTAGGTTTAGATTTTTACCCTGTTTATAACGTAAATTCGTATTTACGTTTCTGTCACCTACAATTCGTTTTGGATGTTTTACCCGAATCATCCCGTGATCGGTTGTAATCACTAACCGACCTTTTTTCTCAGCTATTTTCTTCAATAAATCTAATAAAGGCGAGTGTTCAATCCAAGATCTTGTAATGGAACGATAAGCAGACTCGTCGGGTGCCAGTTCTTTAATCATCCCCATTTCGGTACGAGCATGTGAAAGCATGTCCACGAAGTTGTAGACAATGGCTATCAGCTGGTTTTTTAATAAATTATTGAAGTTATCAACCAGACTTTTCCCTTGATTAATATTTAAGATTTTATGATAGGAGAAACTGATATTCAGGCGGGTTTTATCAATCTGGCGTTTCAGAAATTCTGCTTCATTATTATTGAGTGCATCTTCATTTTCTCCCTCGTCGTTCACCCATAAATCAGGGTGTTGGCGAGCCATATCAGATGGCATCAGACCAGAGAAAATAGCATTACGTGCATAAGAAGTAGCTGTAGGCAGAATCGCATAATAATCAATTTCTTCTTCTACGTTGAAATAGCCGCTAATAACCTCTTCTAATATTTTCCATTGGTCGTATCTAAGATTATCTATCAGTAAAAAGAAGAGTGGAGAGTTTGACTGCACCAAAGGAAAAACCTTTTTCTTCATTAACTGGTGCGAAAGTATCGGTTTATCGACTTTAGGGTCATTAAGCCAGTCTTCGTAGTTTTCTTCAATAAATTTACAGAAATTGGAGTTGGCTTCCGCTTTTTGCATGCCAAAAACCTCTTCCATACTTTTATCTTCTGAGCGGTCTAACTGAAGCTCCCAGTAGATAAGCTTCTTGTAGATTTCAGCCCATTCTTCATGCCCGATACGGTCGTTATACTGCATGGCCAGATTACGGAAATCCTGCTGGTATCCCAGGTTAGTCTTTTCAGAAATCAGGCGTTTATTTTCAAGTATCTTTTTAACTGAAAGTAAAATCTGATTTGGATTAAGCGGCTTTATCAGATAATCGGCAATATTTGAGCCGATAGCATCTTCCATAATCCGCTCTTCTTCCGATTTCGTAATCATTACTATGGGCAAATTAGGCTTGAGTACTTTAATTTGAGAAAGCGTTTCCAGCCCTGTCATACCGGGCATCATTTCATCTAAAAAAACTACATCAAAGCGTTCTGTTTCTACTTTGTCAATGGCATCAGCTCCACTTGGTACCGGTGTAACATCGTAGCCCTTGCCTTGCAGAAAAATTATGTATGGTTTTAGTAAATCTATCTCGTCGTCTGCCCAGAGTATGTTATATCGCATTAGATTATCAGTTTTGTGAAAATTATGTAAAGCTACAATGCAAAAATACGAACTTTTATTGCCTATACGCACGCTTAAATTTTCTTAATTTGTGTAGATTGCAAAATCGTAAGATTCATGAAAATCTGCATTGTGATTAGTGAAAACAAGTAAATTTGTATTTTTGTAACAAAGACCAAAGAAGCCCTGATTTGAAACGACTTCAATCCTTTCTTGAAAGTATCTATCTATGGAACACAACTGTTTCACTCTATAATTTGTTGACAATTCTCTGGAAAAAAATTATAACTTTTGATATTGACCAACGCGCAGCTTCAGTTTCCTATAGTTTTTTATTGGCTGTTTTCCCGGGCATTATTTTCTTATTTACACTTATCCCTTTTATCCCCATCAATCATCTTGATAAGTTGATTATGGATTTTCTGGAAGATGCCATGCCACGTGGGATTTATGAAAATACCTCAGTAACTATACAGGATATTGTAAGCAGAAAACGAAGTGATGTACTATCATTCGGGTTTTTCTTTACAGTTTTTGCTGCTACCAATGGCATGATGGCACTCATGCGCGCTTTTAATATGGCGTTGCAGGTAAAAGAAAAACGCAATTACCTGAAAGCCAGACTAATAGCCCTTTTTCTGACAGTATTGTTAATTATTGTGATGGTTTGCGCTATTGTTATCCTGGTTGTGGGTAGAATAATCATAGATTTCTTGTTTGCTAAAGGACTACTGAACGAAAACTTTACTTTTTACTTGTTTCAGGTGGTGCGCTATGGTGGAATCTTCCTGATTTTCTTTCTGGGTATTTGTGTTATCTACTATTTTGCTCCCGCGGTTCATAAAAGATTAAAATTCTTCAATTTGGGTGCCTTTATAGCTTCTTTCCTGGGAATTTTAGCCACCAACCTTTTTTCATTTTATCTGGCTAATTTTAACTCTTATAACAAGCTCTATGGCTCTATCGGTACGCTAATAGCATTGATGGTATGGTTGTATCTCATTGCCCTGATTCTTATTTTGGGCTTTGAAATCAATATTTCAGTTCGGGAAGCACTTACTACCTATAAAATTGAAAAAGGTGAGATTGACTCACCTTTGAAATAATAAATATTTATTTATTAATGGATTATTGCCAGAAACCCTCGGCTATCATGGCTTTTTCCAATTTCTCACCTAAGCTATCAGAAGCTTTTACCAAAGGCAAACGTACTTCTGAACTACATACTTTCTTGATTTCAAGGCATTTTTTGATACCGACCGGATTTGATTCTGTATAAAGCAGCGTATCAAAATCTACAAATCTCTTTTGTAGATCGGCAGCTTTGGCATAATCACCATTCAAAGCAGCCCAGGTCAGCTCCCCAAACTCTTTCGGGAAAGCATTGGCAATTACCGAAATAACCCCTTTAAAACCAACGCTGATAGAGGTTGTAACCAGATTATCATCACCTGATAATAAAAGGAAATCTTCAGGACAGCGTTTGGCTAATTCCAAAGCGTTTTCGATAGTACTGGCATCTTTTATACCTATGATATTTGGGTGCTTGGCCAATTCAACAATCGTCGGAATCTGTAAGCTGATAACCGTACGCCCCGGAACATTATACAATAAAACGGGCACCGGAGAGGCATCAGCAATCGCTGTAAAGTGCGCAATTAACCCGGCCTGTGGAGGCTTATTATAATAAGGACAAACCGAAAGAATAGCTGTAACACCAGATAAATCAGTGGCCTTGATAGTTTCTAAAACTGCTTTGGTATTGTTACCGCCCAAACCATAAACAATCGGCAGGTTCTTCGGATTATGTTCCTTTGTATACTTTAATAAATCAGTCTTTTCTTGGGCTGTAGTAGTAGAGGTTTCTCCTGTTGTACCTTGCACAACAAAATAATCTACCCCGCCTGTGCTTGTAAAATCGAGCAGCCTGCCGTAAGCGTCAAAATCAACTTCGTGCTGTTCATCAAATGGTGTTATTAAAGCTACACCTACTCCTTGTAACGGATGTGCCATTTTTATTGAAATAATAGAGATTATCTAGATGGGCAAAGTTCGTCAGAAAATCGGACTTTGCAAAACGATAAGGCAGTTCATAACCAACAGCCACTTTTTAAATTACAAAAAGGTTCCGTCCATAGAAACAACGTTTAAGGGCATTTTTAGGATAATTTTAAAAAATTTGTTCCGTATAGTAAATTACAAAAGTGCCTGATAAACCAGAATCCTGAATTTACGCACAATATCAGAATAATGGGCATAAGGATGCACATTGGTAAATACCAACAGAATCAAATCTTCTTTGGGGTCAATAGTATATTCAGAACAATACATACCTCCCCATGTCAAAGAGCCTGGCGAAGCATTATCGCCATAATGTGAGTCAGGTGTAATGATTTGTAAACCCAGACCAAATTTATCCTGTCTGTCCCACACAAAGCTGTCACCAATCTGGTTTCTTGCCATTAAATCTACCGTACTTCTGCTTAACAATCTTTTGCCATTAAACTCTCCTTTGTTCAGTATGAATTGGCAAATTTTAGCATAATCCTGAACCGTACTTACCAAACCTGCGCCACCTGAGAAATAGGTTTTCTGTCCGGTTATGGCAAACTTGCGATAAGTGTCGTTTGTATGTAGTGTCAATTTATCACCAATATTGCCTTTGGAATACAACTCCACCAACCGATTGGTCTTCTCAGCAGGCAAGTAGAAATAAGTATCATTCATCCCAAGAGGGTCAAGTATTTTTTTGCGTAAGTACTCGACAAATGATAGGCCTGACAATACTTCAATCAAACGGCCAATCACATCGGTATTTAAGCCGTAGGTAAATTGTGTGCCGGGGTCTGATAAGAGGGGGCGGCCAGCTATTTTATCAACCACATCGCGCAGCATATCATTATCTACCGAACAGAAGAAGGGTACTTTATATTCCGGCAAGTCCTGCAGGGGATGCTCATAAGGAATACCTGCCGAATGGCTTAATAACTGACGGATAGTAATGGCTGATTTGGCAGGTCTGGTAATATACTTGCTCCTATCTTTTCTTTTTCATCATAGCTCACTAATACTTTAGCGTTTTTAAACGATGGAATATATTTAGAGATAGGTTCATCTAAAAAGAATTTACCTTCTTCAAACAGCATCATCAAGCCAACAGTAGTAATGAGTTTTGATTGAGAAGCAATTCTAAAAATATCGTCTTTCTTTAATGGAGTCTTATTTTCTAAATTACTATATCCAGAGGCTTTTTCATGCACAATTTTACCTTTGCGAGCTATCAAAGTAACGATATTAGGAGCAATACCTTTGTCTACAATATCCTGAAAATGGGCATCCAGTTTTTTCAATCTTTCACTCGAAAACCCTACTTCTTCTGGCGTTTTGGCTTGCGTTAATATCTGAGGTATTTGTGCATTAACTCCTGTCAGCAGAAAAAGTATTAGAAAGCTTAATAAAGAAGCTAGTCTTTTCATGGGATTTATGGTAAAATAGGGATGTTCTGAATAATAAGAAAGGTTTTACTACTTCTCTTAATTTTAGAAGTAGTAAAACCACTGTTAATTTTGCTTAGAATAAAATAAGAATCAATTGGGCAATCTCGAAGACTGCCACGAGTTTAACTGCCAGCCTTTTTTACTGTCTTTGGTATAAACAACCAGATAACGCAAGTGCAAAAATACAGGTTTGTCATTCACAGGTGGTTGAGTGACAAGAACTGTTCCGTTCACTACCGCTGTCTGCCCTTTATTGTACTCTCTAACAGAGATGGCCTCTATATCTATTTTTGAATAAACGCTTGTACCATTCAGAACAGAGGCAACATAGGCTTCCTTATTATCCATTTTCCCGCTCGAATGCACATAAATTAAATCATCAGCAAAGATTTTATTTAAAAAATCGCCGTCTTTAGCTACCTGTGCCGCAAAGCGTTTTCTTTCCAAGTCTTCAATCGTTGCTTTTACGTCTTGTCCGAAAGAGAATTGGCTAACTAATAGGAAAATCCCTAATACCATTAACTTTTTCATGCTGAATAATTTCTTAGGTTGAATAATATAATATTTCTCGAATCTGTCTTACAGCTCTACTTTTTTCATTTTAGGAACCAGTAGGTGCATAATCAACCATGCCAGAAGATAGGCTGCTCCGCAGATACAGAACATAATGAAGTATCCGGTTTGTATCTGGCCTATTCTGGTATAGTAAACAAACATATTCTTTTGCACCAGAAAAGTAAGCAGGATACCTCCTAAACCACCAAACATACCACCTATACCAGTTACAGAACCGGTAGCTTTTTTAGGGAACATATCAGATACTGTGGTGAAAATATTCGCACTCCATGCCTGGTGAGCTGAGGCTGCAATACCGATTACCAAAACAGCCAGCCACATATTAATTGCACCCAGATACTGAGAGAATAACACTGGTAATACGGCAAAGGCGTAGATAAGCATACTGGTTTTACGAGCCTTAAATGCAGGCCAGTTTTTATTGATAAAGTTTAAAGGCAGCCAACCACCAAAGATACTACCGAAACTACCAATGATATAAACCAAGGCAGAAGGTACGGCCACTTCAGTTTTAGAAAGACCATATTGTTTCATCAGGAAGTCCGGCAACCAGAAAAGATAGAACCACCAAACAGGGTCAGTCAGGAATTTACCAATAGCAAATGCCCATGTCTGCCGATAAGTTAAAAGTTTTCCCCAGGATACACTTTCCTGTGAAACTGGCTCTGCTTTATCTGATTGAATATAGTCGTATTCCGCTTTTGATAAACGCTTTTGTTTTTCCGGTACTTCATAGTAAATAAACCATAAAATAAGCCAGCCAAAACCAATGACCCCGGTTAGAATAAATGCCCACTGCCAACCCATTGTTTCGGCAATTACAGGAACAGATAATGGTACTATAATAGCACCGATATTTGTGCCTGAATTGAAAAAACCTGCAGCCAGTGCTCTTTCCTTTTGAGGGAACCATTCGGCTACCGCTTTAATAGCAGCAGGGAAGTTTCCGGCCTCTGTAACTCCTAAGAAAATACGGGCTACGATAAAACCTAAAGTACCTGTACAAAAAGCATGAGCAACAGCCGCTACACTCCAGAGTCCGGTTGCGATGGCATAGCCTAGTTTTGTTCCGAATTTGTCAACAAAACCACCTGCAAAAAACATCCCGAAGGCATAAGCAAATTTGAAAGCTAATTCGATATTAGCATAGTCGTTCACTTCCTGTTCAGGCGACCATTTAAAAGCTTCAGCCAGGTAAGGTTTTAAATAAGAAATTACGTTCCGGTCGAGATAATTAATAGTGGTGGCAATAAAAAGCAGACTACAGATAGTCCAACGATACTTTCCAATTTTTTCCATAGTTTATAGGGTTAAAAACGTTAGGTTCGGGGAAAGGAGGTTTTCCTTTCAGTGATGGATTTATTTCTCAAAAACTAATTTTATTGGGCCTAACAATCCTGACGGAACAGGTTGCCATTTAGCTGCGTTAAAGGGTTGATAACGGATGTCCACCATATTGGTGTCATAAAATTTCTTCCAATTTACTCCTGTTTTATCTAAATACCTAATCCGGTTAGCCGATAAATTGGTTACTTCTATTTCTAATTTGTTCGTACTGCTTAGCATATCTGCCGTAAATGGCACCCGGAAAGGTAGAGACCAGTATTTGCCTAAGTCTTTGCCATTGAGTCTCACAGTTGCCATTTCTCTTACATCTCCTAAATCTAAATAGCCATTTTTTATCTGATTTTTATCCAGACTGAATTGTAATTGATAATGAGCAGTTCCACTAAAATACTGAGCCGTTGAATCACTCAGATTTACCCATGATTGCAGACTATCAGTCTGAAATGAGCTTGGGATAAAAGGTTGCCCTTTTACAAAATCTACTTTCCAGTTGCCTTTTAGTGCAATCGATTCACCAACTATTTTAGAGGCAGAAACTTTTACATTCGCTGGCTTTTGATTAAAGGCTTCAATAAATACACTTTCCCCACCAAAAAGCGATAAAGGTACTTCTATTAAATTGTTACTGATTCGTTTGACAATTACCCAGGTACTTTTCTGATGAAGTGCATCATATACCCTAACCGCTTGCGCCGAAGTAGCCAACTGAATATTTCCTTGCTGAAACTGATTGCCTAAATTGCTGACGAAGTAAACCGTGCCATTTGAGTTTTTCTTACGAATAAATGATAAACCCAATTCAGCCATATTTTCCTGTCGGATTTTAGCAACTTTCAGACTCTCAATAATATTCTGGCTGACTGTATTACCCAATTTGGATAAAACCTGCTCAAATTGCTTTTGGCGTGTATCCCAATTATGAAAACCTGTGGTAGATTTGGGTAATTGGTTAATGAAAAACACAGGTATGCCTGCACTTTTGCATTTTTCCAGATAAACCAATGTTTCTACTGGAAGATATTGAATGAGTGGAACTACAATCGCTTTATACGCCTGTTTCCCTTGTGTAATCAGTTGTTTATTGCCGATTTGAGAATTTTTCAATTGCAGATCAGAAACAAAATCAAAGCTATATCCATGCTTAATTAATTCTTTGCAGGCATCGCCAAAAGCTGACTTTAACATACCATCTTTCATAATGGCATGTACATCGATGGCATGCGTTTTAGCTTTATTACCCACCGATTGCCACGCATCATAGAAAGGAAAATACATCAGGATATCATTATCAGGTTTGCTGTTTTGCAATTTTTCCTGACAGCGCGCAATGTAATTGTTTAACTGCGGTAGATATTCCCAAAAGTGGCTCTGCTGATTGAAATTGGTTGAGGCATAAAACAACCAACCCGGAAATGGTTCATTGGGTGGTGAATAGGGGAGACCATGATAAAAAATATGATTTACCCCCCCGATGAACGACTCATCTATAATAGGTTTGACCTGTGAAAGCGATACTTTAAAATGATTGGCAAGCCAGGTGGCTGTTTCTGAACTAACTAACTTTTTGCCGGTAATATGAGCTACTGATGAGGCCAGTTTCACGACCAATGCGTCAGGTACACCAAAGCGTTTTTCTTCATAATCAGGGTCTATCCTGGAAAGAGGAATATCATAGGGCTTGCTACCAAAAAATTCTGTTTCCGGAATATCGGCTATGGCGTACAAATCAAGAATGTTGGCAGGTGATCCATGCGCTTCGTTACGGGTAATTTTACCTTGCTGCTTTGACCAACCAACCCATATTTTAGTAAAATCATCCCGAAGAATATCTGAAAGCGTTTCATTATAATCACCCCAGATAAGCTTTTCTCTCTCGGTTTCCGCTTTCTCTTTGGATAATACATCCAGATGAGTCTGCAAATCATACCCTCTTAACTCTTTGAATCTCTGAAAGAAATTAGCTGTCCAGTTAGCACCATATGCTTCATACGAATCATTGTAAAAAGCACGAACGGGATACTTTTTTTGCCCGAAAGCATCTTTAAAAGTTTGCAGATAACGCTCAAGAGCCGCTTTATTAAAATGGTCAACTACCAGTCCCTCACCTCCAGGTGCCGCTCTCTTTACTTTCTGATTGGTAGGAGCAAAGGTGAGTGTATACTTTCCATCTTTTTCTACGACTTTGAAAGCCTGGGCAGCATCTTGTGCCGATACATTTTTACCACCAAATGGCCAGCCTGTACCCAAAGTCATGTCGATACCCAGATTGTTTTTCTTAGCTTCCTGCAAGGTAAAATCAAGCATATCCAACCACTCTTTCGATAAGTATGGCAGAAACTTGCTTTCTTCCCCTTTTACGCCATAAATCGGAATAATATGCATACCACCGAAACCTGCTTTGGCGTATTCCTGTAGATTCTGCCGGATTCCCTCTTTTGTAACGGCACTACCCATCCACCACCAATAAGCCCAGGGCTTGGTTGTAGATACTTGCGCCGAAACCTGACAAACAATCAGGCAAAAAAGGAAAATAAAGCGTTTCATTCTATCGATTACCAACCGAAATAGTTTTTGGCGTTATTATAGCAAATGTTCTGGATAGTCTCACCAATCCAAGGAATATCATTAGGAAGTTCACCATTTTCAATATCATTACCATAGATATTACAAAGAATACGACGGAAATACTCATGGCGAGGGAACGACAAGAAACTACGGGAATCCGTCAACATACCGATAAAGCGGCTCAAAAGACCCATGTTCGATAGCGCATTGATTTGTCTCTCCATGCCATCTTTCTGGTCAAGAAACCACCAACCCGAGCCAAACTGTACTTTTCCAGCCATCGATCCATCGTTGAAATTACCCACCATGGTGGCAATCAACTCATTATCTCTGGGATTCAGGTTATAGATAATTGTTTTAGCCAATTGGTCGTATTCATCCAGTTTACCTAAGAATTTAGATAAAGCCGCAGCCTGTGACCAGTCTCCGATAGAATCCCAACCTGTATCAGGGCCTAATATACGCATCGCGCGCTTGTTATTATTACGCAATGCTCCTAAGTGGAATTGTTGCGTCCAACCCAATTCGGCATACATTTTACCTAATTCATGTAGAATAGCCGATTTGAAAATGTTTGCTTCTGTTTCTGAAAGAGTTTTACCTGCAATAGCATTTCTAAATGCACTATCGGCTGATTCAGGTGTGAAATCGGCGGCGTAAATTTGCTCTAAGCCATGGTCAGAGATCTGACCACCTTGTGAAGCGAAGAAATCGGCTCTCTGGCGAAGCGCCTTCAATAAATCTTCAAAAGACTGTATTTCAAAATTGACTATTGCACCTAATTTCTGGATATAAGCCGGGAAATTAGGGTTATCAATCAAGATAAACTTATCTGGTCTGAAAGCAGGAAGTACTTTTATTTCAAAATCATCTGCTTCTCTTAATTTCTGGTGAAATTCTAATGAATCAAGCGGGTCATCAGTTGTGCAAACCACCTTTACATTCATTTTACGAAGCAGATTGCGTACCGAAAATTCCTGAGAATTGATTTTCTCTGAACTGATATCATAAATCTGCTTTGCAGTTTTAGGGCTCAAAGTATCTTTTATATCAAAATAGCGTTGTAATTCAAGGTGCGTCCAATGATATAATGGATTACGCATCGTATAAGGCACAGTCTCTGCCCATTTCTCAAATTTCTCATAATCAGAGGCATCTCCCGTGCAATATTTTTCATTGATTCCATTGGTACGCATGGCACGCCATTTATAATGGTCGCCATAAAGCCATATTTCTGTGATATTCTTAAACACTTTATCCGACAATATCTGGTCAGGAGGCAAGTGGTTATGATAATCAATAATAGGCATATCTTTCGCAAACTCGTGATAGAGCGTGCGGGCAGTTTTGGTTTGCAATAAAAAATCTTCGTCTAAAAACGGTTTCATGCTCTCTGAAAGGCTAAATTTTATAGAATGACACGAGGATTTTCAGTCCTTTGCTCTGCTCTTAATAATGAGTGAAATATTGATTCAGCAAAACTATTTAGTTTCAATTAATTTATTCTGCCCTAATTTTTCTTTTTTTAATACTATTTTGACATTAGAGAAAAGAAAGCTAGTAATTATTAATATCCCGTAGGGATGGTATATTGGTAAAAAGATATTTGTTATTGATTTGTAATCCCATAGGGACGATATATTAAAAACGATATATTATCCCTACGGGATTAATAAAATTAATATCATATGATTTTCTAAAATCTATTATAACCTAAATCATCACTTCGCACTCTGCTGCAACAACCATGTAGCCAAATCCTTAGCCGCACTGAAATTCTGATACACAATTGGAATACGTCTACCATCAGTATACTCATTATACAACCAGGGATCACCCACGGCAAATACAGTTCCCTTGCCTACTTTGGCTACAGCTATAATTACCTCTCCTTTATCACTTAATATAGCCTTTGCCGTGCCGCTTAATGCCAGCGGGGCTAATTCTTTGATATAAACAGCCTGGGTATTTTTGAAAACAGGATTATTAGCCGGAATATCCAGGCGGCCCTGTTCCCATTGCGTACCTTGAACCATATTAATGTTTTTAGGCAGGAACTGTATACCAAATTCTTTGGCCAAAAGATTGAAGTTTTTATGTTCACAATTAGCAGTGTCATTCGCCATCATGACTAATACACCCCCATTTCGTACCCAATTGCTGATAGTTCTAATATCATCTGGCTTAATAAAATTAGGCTTGGCTGTTTCTTTTTTGGTATCAGGGTCAACAATGATATAGACATTTATATCTTTTAGATTTTCGGCGGTGGGGGCAGCTTTAATAGTATTTGTTCGTGCACCTAATTCATTAAAGATAGTACCCCATAACCAGAAACCCGAGTGCATGTGATCGTCCCAGGTATAATGGAAATTCTCCTGATTTCCATTCAGATCTTTTCTGAACTCATTGTTGAAATGCCCATCTACTGCTACAACCTTACCTTTGCCTAATGAATTCTCATTAGCAATTTCCATTTCTACACTAGCAAAAATAAATGGCCCTACGCCCTTCAAATCATTTTTACGAATAGGTTCGCTCAGATAATACTCATAAGAACCATCACGGTAAGGGTTGCCTCCCAGACCACCTACGCTAACCGTTTTATTAAGGCTGATAGTACCATCTTTTTCTTTCTCGACAAATTCTTTCAAGATTCCCGCATAACCTTTTTTTGCTGCCGTCAGATATTTTGCATCTAAATAACCCTGTCTTACACCTTTAGCCAGGGCATATACAAACATACATGAACCCGAAGCCTCAAAGTAGTTGCCTTTACGAGTGCCTTGCGTAGTCATCTGATACCACACCCCGGTTTTTGCGTCCTGATATTTTACCAAAGCAGGGGCTAAGCGTTTCAGATATTTAATAAGATTCACTTTTTCAGGATTATTTTCGGGAAAATAATCTAAAACATCAACCAAAGCCATCGCATACCAACCAATCGCGCGACTCCAGAAATGAGGTGAAAGACCCGTTTTCTTGTCAGCCCATTTTTGCTCTTTGCTTTCATCGTAGCCGTGATACACCAGGCCGGTCTGTTCGTCTACTGCATACTTTTCAATCAAAGCAAATTGCCCGGCAATATCATCGAAATGCTCCGGCTTATTGAAGAGCTTGCTGTATTCGGCTGCAAAAGGCTCGCACATAAACAGGCCATCTAGCCACATTTGATATGGATAGCGTTGCTTATGCCAATAACCGCCCTCTTTGGTTTTAGGCTGATTTTCAATTTGTTTCCATAACAAATTAGCTGCTTTGATGTACTTATCTTTATCAGGTTGAGTTTGTTGGGCAAGCATCAATAATGCTCTGCCGGTAGGTACATTATCCAGATTAAAATCATTGTAAGGATAAGTTCGGATGCTGCCATCTTTCTGCACATATCGGTCTAAATCTTTACGGATATACTCAAAATATTTACCGTCTCCGGTGCGGTACCATACTTTTTCGAGTGCCTTTAACATCAGTCCTTGCTCATAATCCCACGCAGCAGGTCTATTGGGTTTAACAGCAATAGAGTCTTTATGCCATGTCATAAATGATTCGGCCATTTGTACCGAATAGGGTTTTTGTGCAAAGCTTGTCAAGCTGGCAAAAGAAAGTATAGCAAGAATTTTTTTCGTATTCATAATCAAGATAATAAACTATAAATAATTGAACATTCGTAGCAAATCTATAATATCACATTTAAGCTTTGCCCTGCTTTCAGATTAACTTTTTTTGATTTTTTACCATTAATAAGCAAGGTTTCTCCACCTTTTTTAGAGAAAACCGTCAAGGTCTTGATATTTTTATTCGCCCAGGTCATGGAGACCTCAAAGCCTCCCCTGGCACATATGCCTTTTACTGAACCATTCGCCCAATCATCAGGCAAAGCTGGGAGTAATCGAATCTGACTATCGTCTGACTGTACCAGCATTTCAGCCACTGCAGCGGCACCTCCAAAATTCCCGTCAATCTGGAAAGGGGGGTGGGCATCAAATAGATTAGGATAAGTACCACCGCCACGGGCATAGTTGGTTTTTACGCCATCAGGTTCTACATAATGTAATAGCTCACGATACATTTTATAGGCATGATTGCCATCCCATAACCTTGCCCAGAGGTTTATCCGCCAGCCCTTTGACCAACCGGTTGTTTCATCGCCTTTAATTTCTAAAGTTTTGCGACAGGCATCGGCTAGTAATGGTGTTTTTTCAGGTGTAATATGATTGCCCGGAAACAAACCAAACAAGTGTGATTGATGGCGATGTTTCGGGTCTTCATCTTCCCAATCATAATACCACTCCTGCAAATTCCCTTTTTTACCGATCTGATAAGGATATAATTTGGCCAATGCCTGTTCTAATTTCCCTCTGAACTCAGCATCAATATTCAGTATTCTAGAAGCCTTGATAGTCTGCTCAAAGCATTCTCTGATCATAGCAAGGTCGGCGGTACCACCATAAAGCGTAGCGCCTTTGTATCCTGCAGAATTGACGTATTTATTCTCAGGAGAGGTAGAAGGGGAAGTTATTAAATGCCCATTCTTATCTTCAATCATAAACTCCAGACAAAACTGTGCTGCGCCACGCATAAGATCATAAGCCTCATTTTTCAGGAAGTTAATGTCTTTCGTGAAGATATAATGCTCCCACAAATGTGTGCTTAACCACGTGCCACCCATCGTCCAGTTAGCCCAAACCGGGTCGCCTTTGCCAAAATCTCCTACCGGATTACTCATCGCCCATATATCAGAGTTGTGCGCTACTGTCCAGCCATTCACACCATAGAAAGTCTTTGCCGTAATCTTTCCGGTTTCGGAGGCATTTCTGATAAAACCTAATAGCGGAGTATGCATTTCAGATAGGTTAGTATTTTCTGCCAGCCAATAATTTTCCTCAGCATTGATATTGGTAGTATAGTTACTACTCCACGGCGGACGCATATAAGGATTCCAGATACCTTGCAAATTGGCAGGTACACCTTTAGTACGTGAACTACTAATTAAAAGATAACGGCCATATTGAAAATATAAGACTTCTAATACTTTATCTTCTTTCCCCTCGGCATAACGCCTTAAACGTTCATCTGTTGGTAAATTGGGGGCTTGCGTAGCTCCCAGATTTAAACTTACCCGATTGAAGAATGACTGATAGTCTTTGATATGCGCGTTTTTTAACTGCGTATAGGTTTTGGCGAAAGCTTGATTCAGATTTGCAGCAGCTATTGTCTGATTATTAAGACCCTCGGTAGCGGGGTTTTTATCAAAACCATTGAAACTCGTAGCTATGGCTACAAAAAGAAGTACATCGGTGCCGTTTTTGATACCTACTGTGCTATCTGTGTGCACAATTTCACCACCGCCATTGTTTTTGATTTTGGCTAAAGTTGTAAAACGGATTCCTTTCGTTTCGTCAAATACTACTGCATCAGGGATATTCACATAATTCGGGGCAGCTTTTACAGGTGCATAACCGTTTACTGTTAGCAGATTATCATTACCAGATACCCTGTTTTTGAGTAGGCTATTAAACTTTATATCAAAATTGAGTGCGCCAGGTTTACTGCTGCTCAACTTAATCACCATAACCTGGTCAGGGTGAGAAACAAAGTATTCTCTGGTGTACTTTACCCCATCAATCTCGTAAGTAGTCTTGGAAACTGCCTCGCCAATATTTAGCTCACGGTAATAATTTTGTGCGTTGTCCCGATTCGCAAAATTGATGTATAAAGTACCCAACGGCGCAAAAGACTCAGAATATTTGCCCTGTATATTGCGGTAAAGTTTATCTGCTAATTGATAATCTTCATTCTTCAAAGCCTCTCTGATAGCAGGGATATTTTTATAAGCCTCCGGGTTCATATTCGCATTCACGGGCTCACCCGACCACAAAGTGGCATCGTTTAGGTAAATCTTGTCAGATTGCACTCCACCAAAAACGGTAGCTCCTAATTTGCCATTTCCCAACACCAGCGTTTCTTCAAAATACTGCGCAGGTTTCTTATACCATAGCGTTTTATCAGGTTGTGCGTAGCTTAAACTTGTAACTGTAAAAAGTAGTAGTAGTAGTTTATATTTTTTCATGCCCGGGTTTATTACCTTTAGATTAGTTTAGAGTTTAGGTACTTCAGATAAATTAATACCCAATAGCTTTTTGCTGATGGCATCTAAAGCATTTTCGGTTCCCTCAAAATGGAAAGTCCTCTGCATATGGGTCAAACTTTCATTACGCTTTAAGGCTATCGCAGGTGACGAAGTCTCTAATTCATAGAATTGTCCCATTTGTGAGCCAGAATCATTCTTGCCATCATTATAAGCATTAATGGCATCGCCCTTATACGGATTTTTCTGTATCTCCCACATTGAGTTTACGTAGTCTGTTTCTCCGTTATAATCAAACTGAAGAATCGTCAGAATTTTATTTTCAGCATCGTAGCTACCCGCAACAGGTTTCAAAGCTTGCGGTGGAATACCGATTTTACCTCTCGATTGCGCATCAGCTTTGAAAAACAATATATCATCTTTCTTTATTAATCGTTCAGCCGCTATTTTGCCAAAATAACTATCGTTAATCTGGTCGGCTTTACCTGATTGATACGGAATAATAATGGTATTTTGTGGAGAAGCCTTCATCATACCCAAAAGCCAGACAGATAGTACCCCTTTCGATTTATCCCAATCTTCGGTTCCGGTATTTTTTACTACATTTTTGGTTTGATAACCAACCCAGTCCAAATCTTTCAAGGAAACTCCCAATAGTTTTTCGGCATCAGCCTGATTCAGCAAACTAATTTCACGATTCAGGTTTACTTTGAATTTAGTGCCTGAATAGTTTTCCAGTTCCATATCTTTAGAGAAAACGGCTTTGTTTGCTTGTTTCTCTACCAAATCATAAGAAACTGTATCTATCTCAGCAGGGGTTTGCCAGTTAGCAAAGTCGAATGTTGTTCCTTTTTTAAAGTAGACTGAATACTGCCCACCCTCAGGGCCAAACCAGAAGCGCTCTTCTCCGCCAAAGGCATTCATATGTGGCGTGTATTTTCCCGAAGCTATCACCTCATGATTAATCCAGCCGTAGCTAAAACCATTCATGCCTTTGGCTGAACTGGTCATGACACGTGCCTGATAATCGCCCACAATGGCTACTTTCATGCTATCTTGCTCCAATAATATTACTTCTTTATACTTTTTCAGAAAATCATAATCGTAACCAAAAGTCTCCTCCGATTTCATAGTTGTTTGGGTCTTTTTGTCGGTATTACAAGCCCAGACTGATAATACCAATAGGGTTGAAAGTAGTTTTTTCATCCAGGTTTAATTTAACAGTTTCATTACTGCTTCGTCTCCTACCAGAGCGTTGGCTGGCAATGGATGTTTCTCATCAAATACTTTTAAATCAGCTGCGGTTAAAACTGTATTGACACTTTCGTCTACTTTGCCGTTTACCTTCACTTTATTGATGTCTAATTTCAGGTGCTTAGCTAAAAAATCATAGGCTGCCAGACGTTTCGAAATGCCATAATCATGTTTTTCATTAGGTAGGTGTACGTTTTCTAAATTGTTTTCTGCGCCATAAAAAGAGTAAATTCTTTTGACGAAAGGATATTCCAACTCAGGTGTATTTTTTGTCCAGTCTCCACCGTCAGAAATCATAATCATGGGGCGAGGAGCGGCCAGAGCAGCTATTTCAACATTAGTAGTGGTATGCGTCGGGCGTTTGTGAACAGGCATGCCGCTCTCGCAAACACAACCGCCGAAGAAAAAGCCCGATACCATCACTACGGGCACTGATACCTTTATTCTCTGGTCGATGGCAGCCAATAAAAAGGTTTGCGTACCACCACCTGATTCTCCGGTCATACCAATTCTTTCTTTATCTATATTAGGCAGGGCTAGTAGAAAATCTAAAGCGGCAACACCATTGGCCAATTGCACTTTTACGGCTTTCGGGATTTTATGGTCACATTGCTTCGAATCTCCCATGCCAATCATATCATAAGCAAATACTACGGCTCCCATACGTGCCAGGGTAGCACAACGTTGCTGAGTATATTCTTTGAAGCGCGGGTCTTGGCCGTGACCATGCGGACAAAGAATCCCGGCCATTTTTCCCGTATGATTCAAAGGTCGGTAAAGATTGCCCGTTACATAAATACCATCCAGACTCTGAAATGAAACATTCTCAACACTATAGCCATTGAGTTCTTTTTTACTGTGAATAGTAATATTTGATGGTTTCTTTAGTTTCAATTTGCTTAGCTCTGAGCCTTCCAGAATACCCTGGCGGATAAGTGCGGCGTGTTTTTCCCAGCTTTTTTTATCTGTATATTGTTTAGCTAAATCTTCATGTACTTTTACAGCCTGTTCTTCGGTGTAGAATTTCCCCTGCATCAAATCAGGCTTTTCAGGGTTGTACTGGCTGAACGCGCCGAAACCAACCAAAGAAAGACAAATGGTGAAAAATGAGATTTTCATAGGAGTGAGGTTTATTTATGGTTGAATAAAATCTTCCCGCATTGGATTAAAAACATCAATCAGCACACCATCTTCCATACAAACAGCTCCGTGCAAAACATCAGATGGTACAAAATATACATCGCCCTCTTTCAGGGTTTTAGTTTCATTATTAATCGTGATTTCAAAAACACCGCTGGCAATATAGCTGATTTGCAGATGTGGGTGCTTGTGGATAGTACCGATACCTCCTTTTTCAAAAGCGACTTTTACCAGCATAATTTCCTTTGAATAGGACATGATTTTTCGCCTGATTTTGTCGTTGACTACTTCCCAGGGAAGCTCGTTATCTTCAACTAATGTTTTTTCAAAGACGGTATGTACGAAAGAGTTCAAGGTTTGTGCTTAATAGATGGTGAGTGAATCGACTATAGTATACTTTTACGGCAAGGTAAAAGTACCTATTATTTCTAAAGAAAATATTTAACCCCAATTGATATTTTTATGCAAACGTTATCGGGAACGTTGCCAAAATTGCACTTAGGTTTAATTGAATTGTAAATATCTAAGAAATCTGCCAAAAAGCATACGGAAAGTCTTTCATTCTCTAATAAAAAAATCCTGATAGTTGAGGGGCTATCAGGATTTTCTGGAAACTATTTTGTTTTACTACATTAACTAACTCTTAATTTGTAGTAAGCGTAGCTGACTTTTGAGCCGACACCAGACCATTTTCTGCCACAATTTCAGCAAAGAAAACGCGTGCCGTTTTCGCTGTTGTCTGTGCGGTAATGGGTACAGCCAATACATAGTTTCTCAACGTAGCATCATACTTTTGTGTACCAGCCGGAATGGTAGCAACCAACGTTTGTGTCCCCGAAGCCGTAGGCGCCCAATATACCCTGAATTCTTTGACAGGTACTTCTGAGGTAAATTCGATATTAAAATTGGTATTAGTGCCCGGAGCTGCTGTCAAACCTGTCACTACTGAAGTATTGGCAGTAATCGTACGGGTTGTACCTATCCAAACCACCGAAATCTGTGCTACTTTGCCTTTGCTTGTGCTTATTTCACTCAATAAATCGGGTTCTTTGTAGCAGCCTGTCATGAAGACTGCTGAAAGCGCCAATAAAGTGAATAATACTATTCTTATATTTTTCATATCTCTTGAAAATTAAAATTATTAAAGTTGTCAAAACCTGCTTTACTGAACTGGCAGGCAATCTTATTTAGTAAATACCCACATCTTTACTCCCGGTTGTTTCAGATTAGTTTCTGCATTCTGGGCATTTCTTGTTAATTCAGAAGATGGATATTTCATGCGTTGAATACGTTGTCCGTTCAAATCAGGATTAACATTCAAAGGCATCGGGAAATCCAGATAGTTGTATTTTCTTACATCTGTCCAGATATCTCCAATCAAAAACATAGCTTTGTATTTCTCACGGATGATGTTCAACAATGTAAGATTTGCAGCACCTACATTCACTACATCAGCCGTTAAGTATGTATTCATATTCTCAGCACTTACCCCAAGTTTCTGCATGTTAGCTCTGGCAATTTCCAGATACGCATTGTAGGCTTCTGTTGTTGTTCCTGTAGAAGTAATAGAGCCACCGTTAGCCAAAAATCTTGCTTCAGCCTCTATAGCTTTTACTTCGGCATAGGTCATCATCACAATCGGTGAGTTGACGTTTGAATGCCAGGCTCTTGTAGTGAAATCTACTGTTGAACCTGCTCCTGAACCAGGAACAACACCCGAATAGGTAGTTTGTCCGTTTTTCAAACTTACCACAATTGGTAGCCGAGGGTCAACAATGCCTTGTACTTTGCCGTTCATTAAATCAACAAAAGTGCTGCCATAAGTGATTGATAAGTTACCGGTGCTATTCGCCAATGCCACACGGCTATACCACGGGCTCAGGTTTTTTGAATTGTACTGTAACTGAAAATCATCAGCATTACTTGTCATGGCATTCTGCAAAGCAGTAAGTGCCGTCTGTGACGCAGTCTGTGGATTCAAAACGGATTGGTGCATGGCATAACGGGCTTTCAATGAATAAGCCAGACGAGACCATTTTCCTAAATCACCGCCATAAATCATATCATCAGTACCCGGTTTTGTACCCGAATTTTTAGCTAATTCAGCGATACCTTCATCCAGTAATTTCTGGATAGATGTATAAACCGTTTGCTGGCTATCATAAGCAGGAGAGAAGTTCTTCTGGTCGGCTTGCGAAAAAGGGATGTTTTCCCAGTTAGCTGTGGCTAAACCCAGATTATAAGCTAGTAAAGTTTTGGCTATACCTACATAAGCAGGATTGTTGTCGGCTGTTCCTTTCTGAACAATCAGATTCAACTGCGGAACCACATACAGGTATAAATTTGACCAACCTAAGGCATTTTCAGACTCATAATAGGCGTCAGTGCCGTTTGTACCTAAATTACTACCTAATTGTTGGGCATACTGGCCGGCATAATAGGCTTGCTGATAACTGGCCTCGCTGGTATAAAATTGAGCCGTTGATAAAAGCTCCTGTACTGTGGCATCAGATTTTAGAGTTGGGTCAACATTTACGTCGAGAAAATTCTGACATCCTGATAGGATGGTCATGAACCCGGCCACTAAGAGTGTATATAAATAATGTACTTTTTTCATTGCAATAAAATGTTTAAACGAGTGGATTAGAAATTAGCTGATACACCAAACATAAAACTTCTGGTAGCAGGGTTGTTTCTTCCCACAAAACCAATCAGGTTGGTTCCTGAACCAAAGGACAAAGCTTCCGGGTCATACCCACGGAATGGTGTATTCAGGAATAAGTTCGTTCCGGTAAAGCTGAATCTTACGCCGTTTTTGAAAACGGATTTACCAATCAGACTTTGCGGAAGTGAATAATTCAAGCTAACCGTACGAAGACGAATCCATGAAGCATCCTGAATATTTAATTTCGACCAGCTATTAAAACGCGTTGAAGTAGATGGATTGTATAAGGCATCATCTAAAAATACTTCTCTGGTATTAGGGGCATAAGTTACCGAACCGTCTGCACCTTTTTGTTCTACCACACCATTGAAAACCACTCTTTCGTAGCGTCTCTCGGTCAATTTAATAGAACCACTTCGTAGGGCATTTCTTTCACCTAAGTCGATAGCATCGCCACCATGTCTCCATTCCAATAAAGCAGATAAACTCAAGCCTTTATAGTTGAAAGTGTTAGTTAAACCACCTAACCAATCTGGTAGAGCATTGCCATATTGGGTCAGGGTTGTGCTTGTAATAGGGAAACCCGTATTGGCATCAATAATCAATTGTCCATCAGGAGATCTTCTATAATCATAGCCCCACAAATCACCAATTTTGCTACCCTCACGGATTCTTAAACTACCGACTACGTTATCATAATAAGCAATTTCTTTCAATTCGGCAGGCATTTCAATAACCTTACCCGACATCTTCGACCAGTTTAAGGATGCATCCCAGGTGAAATCTTTGCTCTGGATAATTTTGGCTGTAGCCAATAATTCTACCCCCTGATTACGAATTAGACCAATATTGGTATAGTAAAAAGAATAACCTGATACGTTAGAAACCGGAGCTCTTACAATCTGGTCTTTGCTATCCATTGTAAAATAAGTCGCATCTAGCATGAAGCGGTTTTTGAAGAAACGTAGCTCTGTTCCTAATTCAATCGAAGTCGTGCGCTCCGGTTTCAGATTCGGATCAGCAGTAGTTGACCTACGGAAATAGCCCGGCACATTATTAGCAAACGGGAAGTTATCAGTAATATCAAAATAACTACCCGATACATAAGGGTCTGTTCCTTTACCCACCTGTGCCCACGAAGCACGCAACTTACCATAAGACAAAGTATTATTGCTGGCAAAATGCTCAGTAAAGACATAACCCGCACTAAATGATGGATAGAAAAACGAATTATTAGCCTGTGGTAAGGTAGATACAATATCGTTTCGTCCGGTGGCATTCAGATACAAAATGTCTTTATAACTTAGCTTAGCATCGGCAAAGAAACTGGCTATGCGATAATGTGCTGGTGAATAGAAACGCTTTTGCTGGTTTCTATAAGAACTCAAATCGTTTGTAAAAGGAGCCTTAAAACCCTCACCACGAATATAATAACTATCAGGACGTTCGCTGTTTACTAATGAATTACCCACCATTAACGAACCACTCCAGCTATCACTGAAATCTTTCTTAGCCGTTACATACAAGTTTGAGTTAAGCTCTCGATAATTCAGAAATTCGTTTACTAAGAAGCCTTTTACCTGGATACCTACGTCGAAAGTACTATCAACCTGACGGCTTCGGGTTTCATTATAAGTATCGTAAGTTACCTGATATTTGGCGGATAGCCAGTCTGTAATATTATAGTTTAAGGTAACATCAGCTATATAACGGTTTACTTTATCGATACGTGGGCTTTTTTCAACCAGATAACGAGGGTTATCGGTAAAGCCAGGAAGAATGTTCTTCTGAGTACCATCCGGGTTCAGATAATCGTTTACGTCATACGTATTAGGCCAGTAAGCCAAGGCACTAAAGATAGATTTATCTCCGGCCGGTGGGCGCTTACCACCTGAATTAATATAATTGAACGAAGCAGAAACCGAAAAGTTTTTAGTAATATTATATAACCCGGCCACTTTAGCAGACGTCCGTCCGAAATCGGTATTTGGTATAATACCTGCCTGATAGCTACGGCCTAACGACACATAGATATTACCTTTGTCGCCGCCTTTGGTCAAGGTAATATTGTTGTTATTGGTTAACCCTGTTCTATAAAATCCACGGAAGTTATCATAGATTTTATCAGTGGTATTCTGAGGGTCTAAAACCGGGCCAAAAGACTGATAAGGCGTTCTGCCAGGTCCTAAGGGAATAAACTCACCTAATCTGCCTTGCAGGAAAGTAGTTTGAATAGAGGGTGATTTTCCCAAAACATCGGCACTGATAGAAGATGAAACGGAGATACCGAGCTTACCCGATTTACCTCTTTTGGTAGTGATGATGATAGCCCCGTTCGATGCACGCAACCCATACAATGCAGTAGCTGATGGCCCTTTTAACACCGAAATACTTTCAATATCGTCCGGGTTAATATCGGCTGCCCGGTTGGTATTGGCAAACTGTTCACCCGCCCCGGGTGAGTTACTACCCGCACTTGGCAATGGATTTCCCACGCTGGTTGAGTTGGAGATAATAATTCCATCGATTACAAAAAGCGGTTGGTTGTCAGCATTACCACTCAAAGAAGTAACCCCCCTTAAAATGATATTGATACCCGACCCCGGCGCACCACCAGAACCCGTTACAACTGCCCCGGCAATCTTACCTTGCAGTGCACCTACCACATTCTGATTTCCGGAATTCCTGATTTCGTCTGCTTTGATAGATTGAATCGAATAGCCAATCGCACGTTTTTCCTGCGTTTGTCCTAACGCAGTAACCACCACTTCACCTAAGGCTGAAGCAGAAGAAACCATTACCACATTAATCGTAGGTTGGTCTTGTACCAATACGGTCTGGGTTTCCATACCCACAAAACTGAAAATCAATTCAGTTCCTTTTACTGCTGAGATGCTATACTCGCCATTAGCATCTGTAACAGTTCCTGCGTTTTTTCCCTTAGCTGTAACATTGACACCCGGAATTGCCGTGCCATCATCTGAAGATGTAACTTTCCCTCTGATTGTATTCTGTGCGGATACGCGTAAAGAAAGCAAAAGGCATAGCAAAAAATACAGTTTGTGTAGCTTTTTTTTCATGAAAATGTAAATATATTTGGTTTTAGTATAGTAAATGTAAGAATTCTATCTGTAACATTTACATATTTTACAACGAGATATAGGTAGGTAAAAGCTTGTTTACTTTTTAGATTTAGTTATGAAACGGCAGTTTGTATAGATAAATTTGAGATAAAGAGAGATAAAAGCGAAAGATAGTGAGAGCCTTTTCTTAGTTGATTTATATCCGAATTTAAAACTATTTGCTTTGCACTAAAATTATGTTTGAGCCAAATTTTAAAGAGGTATCTCGAGTAGTATAATTAAAAGTTTATTAAAAAGAACCTGAAATAGCCCAAATAATAAATATATTTTCATTTCAGAAAAAATAGGCATACTTATTGCAACCTTTCGGGTTAGAGTATACACCATCAAGATTTAACAAGATAAATAATTCTGTTTAGATTTTATTCAAATTTTGCTGCATCAGAATAGACTTCTTAGCCTGATAATATTCTGATGAAAATCTATGGCACGATAATTTTGGTATTCTCAATATATTTCTAAACTGCTATCAATCAATTAAAAATTTGCAAGATTTATGTTCGTCAGCCTAAATGCTGTTCTTCATGATTGAGTGATGGATATAAAGCATATTTGTGGATTGTTGAGTCGCATTTTTTCGTGATTGTAAAACGATATATGGAAGAAATAGAACTTCTTAAAAAACAGATTGAACAAGAACGTGAGGCACGTGTAAAAGCCGAAACCCTTCTGCAGGAACAGAGTATGCAGTTGAGTCAGGTGAAAGAACAATTGCGTAAATCGAATGCCAATTTAGAACGTAAGATAGAAGAAGGAGACGCTGCTCTGCAACAAAGTGAAAATCGCCACCAACAACTCATAGAATCTTTAAATGATATTATCTACAAAATCACACCCGAGGGCTATTTTACTTTTGTGAATCCGGTTGTTGAAAAAGTATTGGGGTTTAAAGCCAAAGAAATAATCGGGAAACATTTCACCGAATTAGTTTTACCTGAATATAGAGAACCGCTTGTGAATTTTTATTTGAACATGATGAAGGAGAAGCAGGGAAGTACTTATATAGAATTTCCTGTCTTGGCCAAGGATAACAGAACTGTCTGGATTGGCCAGAGCGTGCATCTTCTTAAACAAGACAATAGAATTGTCGAACTTTCTGCTGTTGCTCGTGACATAACCGAAAAGAAAAACACCGAAGACATACTTCGTACCACCCAGGGCCGATTAGCGGCTTTGATTACAAATCTGCAAAAGGCAGTGCTGGTTGAAGATGAGAACAGAAAAGTGATTTTAGTCAACCAGTTATTCTGCGACTTTTTCGGCATTACCTCTTCTCCCGAAGCCTTAATAGGCACCAATTATTTAGAATCATTAGAGCAGGTTAGTCATTCTTTCAGCGATGCCGAAGGCTTTGTGCGCAGAATGGCTCAATTATTGGACAAACAGGAAATAGTAGTGGAAGAAAAATTAACTACTATTGATGGAAGAATATTAGAACGAGATTATATCCCGATTTTTTTAGAAGGAGACTATCGTGGTAATCTCTGGAAATACACGGATATTACTCAAAGACACTTATCAGCCGAAAGTATTCGTAAGAGTGAAGAAAAATACCGTAAAATTATGGATAATATGGAGTTAGGACTCCTGGAAGTAGACAACGACCAGCGAATTATACGCGCTTATGACCGTTTTTGCCAGATGATTGGCTACTCTGAAGAAGAACTGGTAGGTAAAATTGCTCCAGAATTATTTATATCGAAAGACTATGAAGCTGTTCTGGAGGCAGAGCAAGAAAAGCGTGCCCATGGTAAAGGGAGCTCATACGAAATGAAGTTGGTAAGAAAAGACGGAAGTCCGCTTTGGGCAATCATTAGTGGCACACCTATTATTGATGAATATGGCGCTACAATAGGCTCGATAGGTATTCATTATGATATTACAGCCCGAAAGCAATTAGAACAAGAACTCGAAAAGGCCAAACAGGTAGCCGAAGAAGCTAGTCAGGCTGAAAAGCAGTTTCTGGCAAATATGAGCCACGAGATTCGCACGCCGCTCAATGCCATTATCGGAATGACCCATTTGCTATTTGATACACGCCCAAGTCAGCAACAAAAAGAATACCTTGATATACTAAAAACCACTGCCGATTTTCTTTACGGACTCATTGCTAATTTATTAGACATGGCCAAAATAGAAGATGGTAAAATAGAAGTAAAGAAAAGGCCTTTTGATCTGGTCGGTTTGTTACGTACTACCCAGCAAGTATTTAAAATCAAAATAGGTAATCGCCCGATTACTTTAGACCTGATGCTTGACGGACAAATTTCCGGTAACTATATGGGGGATGATTTGCTATTAAATCAGATTTTACTGAATATCGTAGGCAATGCCGAAAAATTCACGCAGGAGGGGGCGATTGATATAGCGGTTAAGGTTAAAAAGGAAGAAGGAGATAATGCCTTAATTGAGTTTAAGGTAACCGATACCGGCATTGGTATTCCGGAAGAAAAATTAGATTTGATATTCCAGAAATTCGAGCAGGTAACCATTCACGGGAATAAACACAAAGGAACCGGTTTAGGACTGACAATTACGAAGCAACTGGTTGAATTGCAAGGTGGAACAATTTCAGTAAAAAGTCGTGAGGGTCAGGGTTCTACTTTTACTTTTACCTTGCCATTACAGAAAGTACCCGATGGTATTAATACATTAAAGAAAGCTCCGTCGGCTGAGGGTTTAAACGTAACTCAGGTGTTAGTGGCTGAAGACAATGCTATGAACCAGAAGTATATCAGCAATTTATTGAATAAATGGAATATCCCTTTTGTAATAGCACCAGATGGGAAAAAGGCTGTAGAACTGGCACAAGAACAAGTTTTTGACATTATACTGATGGATATTCAAATGCCGAATATGGATGGTTACGAAGCAACTATTCATATCCGGAACACTGAAAATCCAAACCAGAAGACCCCTATTGTAGCGCTGACAGCCTCAGCAATGATTGATCAGAAGAACAGGGCAATGGCTGTGGGTATGAACGATTTCATATCAAAACCTTTTACGCCTAATCATCTTCTGGGTACGATTCAGGAGTATCTGAATGCTAAAAAAGCACCGGCGAAAGAGGTAGTTTCAAGTACAGGTGGAAAAATAGAATTGAACCGTGCTTGTCTGAACGAAATGTACGGCGACGATAAAGAATATGCCGCAGATATGTTCCATACCTTTCTGGATGAGGTTGTACCGGATTTTGGTACTTTGCAAAGTTTAATTAATGGAACCGACTGGGAGAATCTGGCAAAAGCTGTACATAAGTTGAAACCTACATTAGCAATGGTAGGATTGACAGAGTTAGAAAAAAGAATGCTTGATTTTGAAGAAAATATCAAACAAGCACCCGAAAAAGACGCTTTATTGAAAACCTGGAAAAATATTTTTGAGGATATTAATCAAAGCCTTCCACTAATACAAAATGAATTAGCCAAATTGCGAACATGAAATTAAGATGTATCATTGTTGAAGATGAAGTAATGGCCCGAAAATCATTACAGCGACTCTGCGAGCAACATGAATCGCTTGACTTAGTTTCTGTTTTTGAGAATGCCGAAGATGCTTTGGTTTTCTTATCGACAGAAAAAGTGGACGTTATATGGCTTGATGTAGAGATGCCAGGGCTTTCTGGTTTTGACTTATTAGAAAATCTGACTACAATACCGCAAGTAGTGATGACCACTACTAAGACAGAGTACGCGTTTGATGCCTATCAGTATCAGGTTACCGACTACCTGAAAAAACCTATTATGCTGCCACGATTCAAAATGGCTGTTGATAAAATATTAGAGCTTAACGCCCGCAAAACCACGGTTTCAACACAACGGCAAGAGATTTATGTAAAATCAGAGGGCAGGTATATTCGTTTGCCTTATTCAGATATTCTATACATCGAAAACATCGGTGATTATGTAAAAATCTTTACTCATGACAACTCCTATATTATTCATACTACCATGAAATACCTGGAAGAAAAATTAGGAGGTCAGTTTCTACGCGTACATCGCTCATTTATTGTTCATCTTGATAAAATCGTTGATATAGAAGAAAATAACCTGGTTATAGCCAAGAAAGTAATCCCAATCAGCCGGGCCAATAAACCCGAATTAATGAACCGCTTGAATATGCTTTAATTAGTATTGACAACGTAAATAGCTGTAAAACCCGCTCGAGACTACCTAAATATTTTTTCATGAAAAGAATATAATGGTACTTTTTTTGCTTTATTCTTACCTAAAAAATTATAATCGTATGTTTGAGTTTAACGCTCATCTTGATGCTGATTACATCAACGAAATTTATGGTGGCGATCTGACTATCGTGCAAATCATGTTTAGTTCTTTTCTGGAAGAGAGTATTCCGGTGTGGAATGAAATGTATGATAAAATCATTAGCAAAAATTACGCTGAAGTAGGCCGCTTGGCGCATCAGATTAAACCATCTTTTTCGATGGTAGGGCTTACTTTTTTACACCCTAAGATTCAGGCCTTTGAAACTTTTGCTAAGTCAGGCCCTGCGCATGGAGAGTTGCTGACTCAATACCAACAGATCGCCGTGGATGTCAATCATGCAAAACTGGTAATTGAGGAAGAATTGAAGCGAATGGAAGACTACGTTTAATGAATCCGCGAGTTGTAGGCATATATTCTATTGATAACTTCTGCTTTCCTACTATTTATATTATAATGAATGAAAACTACCATTGAAATTCTATTCTGGATTTGCATAGGCTTAGTGATTTACACCTATGTAGGCTATGGTATCTTAGCCTGGATATTCGTTAAAATCAGAACAGCACTGGGCATCTCATTTCCTACGCCAAACGACCCCGATTTTCAACCCAGAGTTACCTTAGCAATACCTGCTTATAACGAAATGAGTTGTATTGAAGCGAAAGTAAAAAATTCTTTTGGCCTGGATTACCCGGCAGATAAGATAGATGTTTTGTTTGTAACCGAAGGCTCCAACGACGGTACAACTGAATACATTCAGTCTCTGATGTCTACTTATCCAAACCTGAAAATCATTGGTGGTAATGAGCGCAAAGGGAAGATAGAAGCCATGAACATGGCCGTTAAGACTATCCAGACACCAATAGTTATTTTTACGGATGCAAACACTACCTTGAATAAATCAGTTATTAAAAATATTGTTCGCCATTTTAAAGATGAAAAGGTAGGAGCAGTAGCAGGCGAGAAACGTATTCAGGTAGATGATAGTGAGGCAGCCGCAGGAGCAGGTGAGGGTTTATACTGGAAATATGAGTCTTTCCTGAAAAAACTGGATACAAAGCTGTATTCAGTAGTAGGGGCAGCAGGCGAATTATTTGCCGTAAGAACAAATTTGCATGGTACGGTTGAAAAAGATACTTTGCTGGATGATTTCATGATTTCATTAAGAGTAGCAGCCGATGGTTACCGGGTAATCTATGAGCCGGAAGCTTATGCTATCGAACGACCATCGTTTTCTATTCAGGATGAAATGAAACGTAAAATCCGTATTGCAGCAGGGGGATTCCAGTCAATTGCTCGTCTCGGATTTTTATGGAACATTTTTAAGTATGGATGGTTATCTTTTCAATATGTATCGCATAGAGCTATGAGATGGGCAGTAGCACCTTTTTGCCTGCCGCTTATTTTTGCATTAAATCTGGCTTTAGTATTGATAGAGGGAATGAACGAGCCTGTTACTTTATATAAAGTCTTGTTTGTAGCACAGGTGTTATTTTATTTACTAGCCATTATTGGCTATTGGCTCGAAAATCAGAAGATCAGAATAAAGCTGCTTTTTGTGCCGTTTTACTTTTCATTCATGAACTATTGTGCTATCAGAGGTTACAATCGTTATCGCAATGGTATTACCTCAGGGATATGGGAAAAAGCCAAACGTGCGCAATAAAAGCGTTTGATATAATAAATTTCAGAAAAAACAGTTACTAATGCGTTGGTAGCTGTTTTTATTAGAAAAGTGTTAAAATGTATAATAAATCTTTGATTTTAAATCAATTGCTGTAAATTAGTCAAGATTTTCCTCCTTTTTATTGAATTCCTGCTGCCCCTTTAGACTCCGCTATTGAGTTGCTCAAAAGAATATGATAGAAAATTTTTAATTTTTGATAAGTATTTCTTACAAAAATAAGAATAGGTATGATATTTGAAGAACTACCTGGTAAGCCCCCGGGCTTAGCTAATATTGTTAGACGACAAACTATCGTTAGGAATAAAATGACGTGCTTTAAGAGATTTTTTACAGCAATAATTGCTGTATATATGCTTATTTATACACAAACAGAGGTACATGCCCAGGTCACTTCTGTTGATGCTACCTTAGCAAAAGCCTTTGCTACCGATGAACTACTACCTTTTTTGATTGATGCAGCCTTAAAAAATTCAGGAGAAGTAAAAAAGTTCGATAAAAGTATTCAATTAGCGCAAGCCAATCTGAAAATAAATAAGAACTCTATTTATAGTGCACTGGGCTTACAGGCAAGCTATGCTTATGGTACCAATTATGCAGCAGTAGCAGATGCTACAGCATCTACTAATTTTAACAGGCTTACTACCACCCAGACCGGTTTTTATAATTTAGGGGTAGGAATATCATTACCAATAACCACTGTCATTAACCGGAAACACCTGGTAAGATCAGCACAAATGCAGATGGAAGTCTTTGGTCATGAAAGAGAAACGGCCACAATGGTGGTAAAACAAGAGGTAATCAGGATGTATCAGGAGTTAAAATTATCTCAGAAATTATTAGGAATCAGCACAAACAATAAGCAATCAGCACAATTGAATTATGATTTGGCAGAAAAAGAGTTTTTACAAGGGCAGTTGACTGTTGAACAGCTTTCAAGAGTACTTGAAATGAACAACAAGGCAAAGGTAGAGTATGAACAAACCGTAAACTTGTTTCAGACTAATCTTTTGCAATTAGAGACATTTACAGGGACAACTTTAGCATCATTATTAAAGAGAGTAAGATGAGTTTTTTGCATTTTCTTAATCTGGTTTTTAAAAATCTTAAATGGTTGATAGCAGTACCTATACTATTGGCTGTGACGATATTTTATTTTACCCGAAAGGAGAAAAAAGTATATGCTTCAGAATCAACCATTTATACGGGTATTGCGTCAGGATACAGCCTGAGTGGAGAAATAAAGGCCGACTTCTTTTCTACCAGCAATGCCTTTGATAACCTATTGACGCTTATCCAGTCAAGAGATACCAAACAAGAGGTAGCCATATCCTTATTAGCAGAACATTTATCCCTTAAAAAACACGATCCGGAAGTGATGACCTGGAATGCTTACGACGAATTAAGTAAGCAGATTCCGGATAGTGTAAGAAAAATCATAGTAAAGCCTACTTTGGCTGAAACTCGCGCTGCGATAGTTAAATTGATGCAGAGTAGTGATGATAATCTCATTTATGAGCTTCTGAATTCTAAAGAACCATTCTATTCTTTAGACGCTTTAAACAAAATTGAGTCTAGCCGGATTAACTCCAGTGATTTAGTAAAACTATCTTACGAAACCAACGACCCCTTTATCTGTAAAAGGACATTGGAGTTGTTGGAGAGTATTTTCATGGAAAAATACAAATCAATTAAAGGCGGGCAAACTACCTCAGTAGTAGATTATTTTGAGACACAGACCAGAAAAGCCTTTATCAAGCTTGATTCGGTAGAAAAACTCTTTCTGGAGTTCCACAAGAATAACGACATCATCAACTACTACGAGCAAACCAAGGCTGTAGCAGGAGAAAGAGAAGATTTATATGCCATGAATCATGCCCTGGAAATGGACGAGTTGGCATCAAGCAAATCATTGGATAAAGTAAATGAAAGTATCAAAAATCGTGCATATCAGTCTATCTATGGCAGTGAAATAATTGACCAGCGCCAGAAACTTTCAGACGTTTATAATAAAATTGCTAATAGTGAAATTGTCAATAAAGATGGCTCAAATAAGAGAGAATTAGATAGCTTGAGGAGTCTTGCAACTACTTACGAAGGTAATATTAGAAAATCGCTCAATAGCCTGAATCAGGAAACAAATACTCCGAATGGAATTCCGACAAAGAACGTAATGGACGAATGGCTAAGAACTACCCTTGCTTTCGAGCAAAGTAAGGCAAAACTGGCCGTTATGGACAAACGTAAGAAAGAATTTACAGAAGAATACCGGAAGTTTGCCCCTTTAGGTGCCATTCTCAAAAAGATTGAGAGACAAATCAATGTGTCTGAACAAGAGTATCTCCAACTGCTTCATGACCTCAATCAGGCAAAACTTTCTCAGCAAAATACGGAGCTTACTTCTAAACTGGATATTGTTGACCCACCGTTTTTGCCATTAAAACCTAATCCGTCGAAACGTATTATTTTAGTGATAGTAGGTTTTATGGTAGGTTTTGTTTTGGTTCTGGCAGTCGTTATAGGCAGAGCATTTATTAATAAAACGCTATTAGAACCAGCAAGGGCCAAAAAAATGGTCAATTTACCTCTATTAGGTATTTATCCATTATTGAATGATAATCCTGATTTTTTGAGACAAGCTGATTTAAGACTACTGCAACATGTACTTGCTAAGATTGATGGTCGTCAGGATACAATCTATTTAGGATTTATCAGTACGCAAAAAGGAGAGGGCAAGAGTACCATTATAGATATCTTGGAAAGACAATTGTTAGATCTGAATTATCATGTCGAAAAACAATTGTTGCTATCTAATACCGAGTATCGTCAATTGGGTATCAGTATGCCTCTTAGCTTGGCTGCGCATCAGTTAGAATGGGCAAGCGAGCAGGAGATTATCAAGCAACACGAAGATGTTGAATTAATGAAAATGCCGGGAGGAGAGTTGGTCAGAAGAAAAGAAAAAGACTTTGTATTAGTAGAGTTTCCGGCATTAGAGAAAATGGTCATAAAGCCGGGGGTTTTTCCACCACTCAATCATTCTATTCTGGTCTGTAGAGCCAATCGTATCTGGGATAAAAAAGATAAAGAAATGGTATCTATTTTCACCCAGACAACCGGAAGCCAGCCGATGTTTATTCTGAATGGTGTAGAAACAGATTTTGCAGAAGAATATATCGGTGAAGTGCCAAAGAAGCGCAATGCACTCAGATCATTTATTAAGAAAATAGTAAAATTTGAATTTGGTAACAGAAAAACTGTCTATAGAGGATAAGTAGTCTCGCGAATGGAAAGCAATATCTTTTATACTACTAACCGGAACATTATAAAGAATATTTGGGTGATACCCATTGTTCTTTTTACGGTTGCTTGTGGTTGGCTGATAGCCAAAAAAGGTATTGCTATAGGTGTAATTTTCCTGGTATTACCATTCATAGTAGGCTTTGTAACATTAGTGTTTCTGAAACCCCGCATTGGCATGTTTACTTACATTGTCTATGTTTTTCTGATGCCCACTATAGGTAAACATGTGCCGGGATTGCAGGCTGGTTTAGGTACGGATGCTTTGCTCTTTCTAACGCTATTTGCGGTCTTATTCTTTAGGGGTGATAAGTTCAAATTCAGGTATATTAATAACGATTTGTTCTGGACAGCAGTCGTATGGTTTGTGATTACTATACTGCAATTGGGCAACCCCGAGAGGCCCAGTATTCTGGGTTGGGTGTACGAAATGCGGTCGGCAACGCTATACTGGATATTAACTATCCCACTGGCTATCTTGCTCTTTTATAAAAAGTCAGATATTAATACATTCCTGACTATTATCATTGTGCTCTCTTTTATTGGAGCCATTTATGGGGTGAAGCAACAGAAATTTGGGGTTGATGCTGCTGAAAACAGATGGTTGGAAGAAGGTCCTAAGAAAACACACGTTTTATTCGGGAAACTTCGTGTTTTTTCCTATTATTCAGATGCCGGACAGTTTGGAGCGTCTCAGGCGCAGATTGCCATTATGTGTATCATTCTGGCAGTTGGTCCTTATACGAAGAAAAAGAAAGTAATCTATGCGATTTCAGGATTGGTGATTATGTATGGGATGCTTATTTCTGGTACACGGGGTGCTTTATTTGGCCTGGTAGGAGGGGGCTTCACCTTTCTGATACTGAGTAAGCAGATAAAAATTCTGCTCTTAGGAGCTATAGTGGGCGGAGGAGCTTTAGGAGTTCTGAAATATACCACCATAGGGAATCAGAATGCTGAAGTGAGGCGATTGCGTACATCATTAGACCCTAAAGATGCTTCTTTACAGGTGCGCTTTATTAACCAGAAAATACTAGCTGATTACATACGTAATAAGCCTTTTGGCGCGGGAGTAGGCACTATGGGTACATGGGGTACCATCTATAATAAGAATAAATACATTTCCACCATACCGCCAGACAGCCTTTATGTGAAAATATGGGGTATGTATGGCATTGTTGGGTTTCTTATCTGGTTCGGAATAATGATGTATATTATGGGTAAAAGTGCCGGAATCATCTGGAAAACCCGTGATCCAATTCTTAAAAACCAACTGGTTTCTTTATGCTCGGGAGCCGCCGGAATCATGCTTTGTAGCTATGGTAACGAGGTGCTAAATGCCATGCCGTCAGAAGCCATCGTCTATACCAGTTTCGCGTTGATATGGTTGAGCCCGAGATGGGATACGCCTGAGCCCAAAATAGTAGAAGTTACAGAGAGCGAGGAATCGGTCTATGCCTGATAATCAATCCTAAGATTGGCTTAGCCAATCAGATATAAATAACCTGTAATCACTTTTGTGTAAAACCTGATAATACTATGAATGTACTCTACCTCTTATTAAACATTGTTCTCTACATTATTCTCGTCTACTTGTTTATACAGGTGGCTTATCTGCTTTTTTATTCTATTGCAGGTAAATTAGCTTCAAAAGAAAAATTTGCAGAAGCTAAGACACTCAGAAAAATCAGAATTTTTATTCCGGGTTATAAAGAAGATGCTGTAATTATCTCCACGGCTAAAGACGCCATTCAGCAGGATTATCCAAAAGATAAGTATGAGGTAGTTATTATCGCTGACTCTTTCAGCGAGGCTACACTAACCACGCTAAAGTCCCTTCCGATTAAAGTCATAGAAGTAAGTTTTGAGAAAAGTACTAAAGGAAAAGCTTTAGAGAAAGCTGTTGAAGCAACGGCCCATGCCCCTGTAGATATAGTCCTGATTCTTGATGCTGACAATCACATGTCTCCCGGTTTCTTGCATGCGGTTAATAATGCCTTTGAGAAAGGCTATCAGGTAGTGCAAGGCCATAGAACTGCCAAGGATTTTAAAACACCTTTTGCTTTATTAGATGCCTGCACCGAAGAAATCAACAATCATATTTTTCGTAGAGGTCACGTGGCTGTAGGTTTACCATCAGCCTTGATTGGCAGCGGTATGGCTTTTCAATGGGATTTCTTCGTTTCCTTGCTCCATAATATCGGTGATACGTCAGGAGAAGATAAAGAAATGGAATACAGAATTATCAGACAAGGCAAAGACATTGCTTTTCTGGACGGGCGATATGTATATGACGAAAAGGTGGCCAAAACTGATGTTTTCAGCAAACAAAGAAGCCGCTGGATAGCCATGCAGATTGAGTTTTTCGAGAAATATTTTGTAGAGGGTTGGGTGCAATTGTTCAGAGGGAATGTAGCTTTTTTTGATAAAGTTTTTCAAACTTATTTACTACCAAGGGTTATGCTCGTAGCCGTTGTTTGCCTCTGGTTGGTGCTAACAATATTCTTTTTTAAAGAGTTTTTGTACATCACAATTGGAATGTTTTTTGCTCTGGTTTTAGCATTGTTGATGGGTATTCCGATAAAATGGTACAACAAAAAATTGCTTATGGCATTCCTGCAGATACCGAGTGCTTTGTTCTCTATGCTAAAAGCCATGTTGCATATTGGTAAAGCCCGCAAACAATTTATTCATACACCTCATGGTGAGTCTTAACATCTAAACAGGATTAACTATGCCTTGGGATATTATTGCAGTAGTTGGGATAATAGCTGTACTCTGGGGTTTTGTAAAAGGTTTGAAAACTAAAAGCAAACGCTATGTCAGAAAAAATTGATGCGTATATTCTGATTGCCCAGCAGGAATGGGAGCTAAACTTAGGCAGTAATGCCAGAAATCTGGCTGCGGAAATCAGTAAGACCAAGCCTGTGATTTATGTAAACCCGGATATCAATATCAAATCTCTTATAACGAGGGTTGGGACTCCTTACGGGCGTAAACGGTTAAAACTGGCGTTGGGAATCGGTGAAAATACCGAAAAAATTGCTGATAACCTTTGGTTGCATACACCACAGAATATAAGCAGTTCAATTAATTTTCTGAAGAATTTCAAACTATATGACATTCTGAACAAGCGAAACAGCAGAGGTTTTTTTGATAGTTTAAAAAAGGCAGTAAAAAACCTAGGTTGGAGACCTGAGAACTGTATAGTTTTCAACGACAGTCAGATGTTTGCCGGGCCATTTGTGAAAGAGTTTTTTGGCCCATTACTGAGCTTCTATTATATCAGGGATAATCTGGTTGAGCAGGCCTATTTTAAATTTCATGGGCCTCGTATAGAACCCATAACCATTAAAGCTGCGGATGCTATTTTTGCTAATTCGGCTTATTTGGCTGAATATGGGGCGAAATATAATTCAAGAAGCCAGGATATAGGGCAAGGGTGTGAGACTGACATCTACGATGCTTTTTCAGAAAAAACAGAACCAACCGATTTAGCTTCAATTAAACACCCAAGAATAGGTTATGTAGGGTTTCTGACGCATGAACGATTGGATATTCAATTATTAGAACAAATTGCCGAAGCAAGAAAAGACTGGCAGATAGTACTGATAGGCCCCGAAGACCCTGTATTTGAGAAAAGCCGATTACACGAAATTCCGAACGTACATTTCTTAGGATCGAAGAAAACAACAGAATTACCTGCATATATGCATTATATGGATGTTTGTATGAATCCTCAGGTGATTAATGGCTTAACAATAGGCAATTATCCACGAAAAATTGATGAATATTTATCGATGGGTAAACCAACAGTAGCTACAGAAACGCTGGCCATGAAAATGTTCTTGCCGCATGTAGAATTGGCCGTTGGCCTGGAGGGTTATCTGAAAGCCATCGAAAAAGCTTTACAACCACAAACACATGAACACAAAGTAGCTGCCATTAACTGTGCCAAAAGCCACACATGGGAGGCCTGCGTAGAGAAAATATTTGCAGTACAAGACCAGTTGTTAAACGAAAAAGACCCAACTCAACCTAAAAGCCTTTCATCGCTGTAACTAATCGCATGAATTTAAAGAATATAATATCAAAACTGCGTAACAGACATTTTTTATCATTGTTTGGCAATGGGGCAATGGCCGTTTTAGGAATGGTACTTGCCGGTATTTTATTCAGATTTATGCCATCCGACGACCTCGGGTATTGGTTCTTTTTTCAATCGGTTTTCGTATTATTAGATACATTCAGAAGTGGTTGTTTACAGGTGGCCTTGATAAAATTTTATACAGGGGCTGAAAAGGAGAAAGCAGAGGCTGTATTAGGTTCGGTATGGTATCTGGGGATTGTTATTACAGCTGCGATGGTTGCGTTAAATTTATTAGCGATTCCGTTTTTACAATTTATCGATAATCCGGGTATTGAGATTACTATTCAGTGGTTTGGCATTACTTTTCTCTGCAGTTTACCCTCAAATATTGCTATGTGGGTATTACAGGCCGAGCAACGTTTTGATAAATTATTGATTCTGAGAGTAATTAATCAGGGCTTATTTATTCTCACAGTTTTAGCAATGATCATATTTCATGAGCTGAAACTGGATAAAATTTTGATAATAAATGCAGCATGTGTGTTGGTGGTGAGTATTTATAGCTTAATAAAAGGATGGACGCATTTAGATACCTTTAAGAAACGAACAAAAGAATCTATCAGCGAATTGTTTCATTTTGGTAAATACAGTGTTGGTACAACCATTAGTTCTAACCTGCTTCGTAGTTCTGATACTTTTATTATCATGATAGTACTGGGTACTGCAGGGCCTGCCGCCGTAGCTATGTATAATATCCCGATGCGTCTGATGGAAGTTATAGAGATTCCTCTCCGGAGTTTTCTGGCAACAGGTATGCCGTCTATGTCAGAGGCATTTAATAAAGATAATAAGAAAGAAGTGGTAAACATTATGCAGAAGTATGGTGGCTTACTGACTATATGCCTGATACCCATCTCTTTGATAGCCATACTATTGGCCGATTTAGCAATTGGTATTTTAGGGGGTGGTAAATATATAGATACACAGGCTGTTACAGTTTATCGTATTTTCATGTCTTTTGCCATGTTTTATCCGCTTGACCGATTCATGGGAGTTACCTTAGATATTATTCATCAGCCAAGAATTAATTTTTATAAAGTATTATTAATGTTAGCGATCAATATCAGTTTTGATTTTCTGGGTTTGTATATTTTTAAGGATATTATCGGTACGGCAATTGCTACTTTCTTTACTTTTTTAGCGGGTATTATTTTTGGATATATCTGGCTGAAAAAATATCTTGACTTTACGCTATTGGGTTTTTTTACAGTTGGGTTTAATGAAATCAAACAATTATACAGTCAGGTCTTTTTAAAAAACAAGGCTGCTTAACAATTACCTATGAAAATAGCCCATTTAATATTGACTCATGCCAGTAAGCCAGATCAATTAAAAAGATTGATAGAAAGTTTAGCGCACCCCGACGCCGATTTCTATATTCATGTTGATTTAAAGACAGATATGACGGCTTTATTACCGTTGGCCAATAGCCATGTTTTTTTTATCCATAACCGCATAAAAGTATATTGGGGGGCATATAGCATTGTTCAGGCCACTGTCAATAGTTTTTATGAAATTCTGGCTTCACGCAAAAAGTACGATTACGTAAACTTATTGAGTGGCCAGGATTACCCCTTAAAGAGTGTACAATCCATCCATGATTTCTTTGCGCATAATCCGGGCAAGGCATTTATGGATGCCTTATTGATAGATTCTGAATGGCAGGAAGCATTACCAAGATTAAGAAAGTATCATTTTGTTAATTTCCGTTTCAGTGGCAGATATGCACTTGAAAAAACCCTGAATCTGTTTGCTCCACGACGTAAGATGCCAAACAATTTGATTCCGGTCGGTCGATCTCAATGGTTTACTATGACCCTAAAGCATATCAAGTACATTGTTGAATACCTACAGAAGAATCAGGACGTTCAGAAGTTTTTTGAACTAACCTGGGGAGCTGATGAAATTATATTCCAGACGATTCTTTATAATTCGCCTTACAAAAACGACATTGTAAACGACAGTATGCGCTACATTGACTGGTCGGAAGGAAAGGCAAGTCCAAAGACTTTTACGATGAAGGATTTTAAACCATTAGTTGATTCAGGAAAACTGTTTGCCAGAAAATTCAGCCTGGAAGCATCTACCGAATTATTAGATGAATTAGATAAGGCGAAGTATAAGCACAAGGAATTGCACTAGGATCAGCCTAAATGTTCAGGATTTCATTATAAATATTCACTATTTGTTCAGCAGTCTGTTTCCACGAAAACAACTTAACTCTTTGGAGACCATAAGCTATCACTTTTGTTCTCATGTCAGTATCATTTAATAACCTCACTATTTTTTCGGCAATTTCTTCGGGTTGAGTCGGGTCTACCAGCGCAGTCCCATTTCCGGCTATTTCAGGCATGGCAGAAGTATTGCTTGTAATCAGCGGCGTGCCACACTGCATAGCTTCCAGAATCGGAATTCCGAAACTTTCTCTCAGCGATGGATACAAAAACAGTTGAGCCAGTTTATACAATTTGGGCAGTTCCTGATTGACAACATAGCCAATAAGCATGATATATTTGAGCAGATGCTCGTTGTTTTGCTCTTTTAATAAAGGCAATAAATGCTCTATCTTAAAATCGGTAATAACCAGAGTGAAATCTAATTGCTTTCTTTCATAGAGCAATCCTAAAGTCCTGATAACATTAGGCAAATTCTTTTTGGGGTCTGTATTGCCTAAAAATAGCACAAATCGCTCAGGCAAATTCATCCGTTTCCTAAAGTCCTGCAATTCCTCTGCACTATATTCATCGCCAAAATGGTTGCCGCAGGCATTATAAACAGTTCTTACTTTTTCTTCGGGCAAATTCAATTTTTCAATAATTCTATTACGTTCATAGTCGCTCACCGTAACAATCATCGAGGCCTTTTTTGCTATTTGAGGTACGTTCCATCGCCGATAAATACCACCTAGTTTCTGATAAAAAACTCCGTTATTACCTGTCTGTTTTTCTAAATAAATAATATCATGAATAGTAACCACCAGGGGAACATTGGTACTGATAGGAGCAGTATTGCTTGTGCAATGCAGCAAATCTATTTTATCTTTTTTGATTTCGCGGGGTAAGATATATTGTTCCCAGATAGGATATAAAGCCGGACCACTTAATTTTACCCTGACGTTTTTGGTGGAGTGGAGCGTATCTACATCTTTATAAGGCTGAGCATACGCAAAGTATTCGTGAGGAGTATTGATTTGCTGTAACTGGCGTAAAATTTCAAGTATGACAATATCCATGCCATGCTTTTTCTGTCGAAAAATTCGTTGAGCCTCTATTCCTATACGCATCTGGTTTGCAAAGTATACTTGTGTAGATACAAAAACAAAACGCACTCAAAAGTTCCTTTAAAGATAATTGTAATTGCAAACTATCTCATGATAAACTTACTTTATCATGAACATCTTTTGAGCTATTGCTGAAATTCCAGACGAAACCCTGCCAGAAAGCTTTCAGATGTGGCCAGTCACGTTTGAGTATATATCCCAACATATTTTTAGGTACAGCAACAAAGAAATAATAAATAAACATCAGAAATCTTTGAAATCCGAAGGTATTGCGACGTAAATAAAGTAGCCTGTTTCGACTGTAATAATGCGTTTTTAAGGTAGAACCTTTCCCGGTACTCATTGATTCTTTATGCCAGATTCTACTTTTGGGCTCATACCAGATAGTATAACCTGCCCGCTTAAATCTTTCACAATAGTCCATCTCTTCGTAATATAAAAAGAAAAGCTCGGCCATCATGCCTACTTTCTCAAAAGCCTCTCTCGAATACATCATAGCTGCACCATGTGCTCTTGAAGTTGGTCGGGCCACATCGTGCTGTCCCTGATCTTTTTCAAAATGACCAATAGAGAATCCTCGGCCTGTAATAGGATTGATAGGCAGAAATCCGGCAAACTGAATAGTATCCGGTTCGTCGAAATACAAAATTTTCGGACAAATGACACCAATCTTTTTGTCACTTTCCATACGGTTAACCAACGGTTCCAAAAATCCGGGGTCCACTTCTGTGTCATTGTTCAATAGAAAAAAGTAATCACCCGTGGCTATTTCCATGCCACGATTATTACCTCCGGCAAAACCTAAATTAGCGCCTGTCTCAAGATATTTTATCCAAGGAAAATCAATAGGTAGCTGATGCCCGGGTTCTTTATTGCTATTATCAACCACAATCACCTCAATAGATGGATAGGTGATTTTCTCCAAAGAACGAAGTAATTCGGCAGTAACAGCGGTACCATTAAAATTGACGGTAATTATCGAAACTTTAGGTGTTTTGCTTGGCATAAAAGACTAAACTAAATGTTTTATCCTTAAATGTTTTTCTATATTATTTCGGTTTACCAGATCTGGTAAACCGAAATAAATAATGCTCAATACAGGAAATGAAGTAGTCTTATACGTTCTCTGATTGTAATAAAGCAGGGAAAGTCATAAAGAAAATTTTCATATCATATTTGAAGGAGAAGTTTCTGGCGTATTCAATATCTAGTTGAATGCGTTCTTCTTCGGTCATATCTTTCTTACCTTTTCCTCTTTTGGTTACCTGCCATAACCCGGTTAAACCTCCCGGCCCTGCAAAGCGCTCAATGTATTCGTCAGTAGTTAATTTTTCCGCCTCATAAAGCGGCAAAGGACGGTTGCCCACCAACGACATATCTCCTAAGAAAATATTGAACAACTGTGGAAGCTCGTCAATACTGCTATTCCGTAAGAATTTGCCCAATCTGGTGATACGAGGGTCATTCTGGAATTTCATGAAAGCTACTTTCTCTTTTTTCTCAGTCAGATACATTTTTTCACAAACCATTTCACCATCCAGATATAATTGTTGCTGACAAGTACCTATACCTGCGCAGGTTTCACAAAGTCCGGCTACCTGTTTCACTTCCGTATTTTTGGTGTACATATTCAGCGAGCCCATGTTTTTAATCAACTTATCGGCATCGGTGCGCATCGTACGGAATTTATAGATACTGAAAATTTTATATCCGGCACCTACGCGTTTTGATAAATAAATAACAGGTCCTTTTGAATCAAGTTTGATTAAAATGGCCACAATTATTAAAAGGGGCGAAAGTAATAATAAGGCTAGCCCGGTAGTAGAAACATCTATAAATCTTTTCCAGAGCGGAATCTTTACATCCAGAATACTTGCCTTGGTTTGTTGCATCGCTTTGTAATGACGACGCTTAATAAAATATTCAAGACGGGTAATTAAATCTCCACTGCTGAAATCGCTTGGATATATATCGTCGCCACCTTTTTCATGTAATTCTTTCAGTAAACCATGTGTAATATGGTCGCTGGTAAGAATGACCGGAAGCGCTCTTGTCCAGGCCTGGCTACGGATGGTTTCCAGAAATTTTATACCACCACTACTTCTGCCGATGACAACAGCATCAGGCGGGTAAGTATTTTTTAGATAGTCAAGACAAGCTTCAGCGCTATTCATGACCTTTACATGAATCTTCTGACCGAATCTCTTCAGAAAATCCACCACGGCTTTATCGTCTCTTTCTACCAGAATTATCTTAATCGGAAGTTTTTCTTCGTCTGTTATTGTCGTAGTATTGGGTACAGTATTATTCATATACCAAAAATGAGTTTAATAGGCATCAACTATAGATTTTGGTTTTACACGGCGCAAAATCGCTTTTATTTTAGCGTGTACCTCCATAGGGTTGAATGGCTTCAACATAAAGTCGTCAGCACCAATGTTCAGACATTCAATACGCTCTTTACTTTCGTCAGTTCCGGAAAGTATAATAATTGGTAAATCTGAATATAAATTACTTGCTCTGATTACTTTGGTAAATTCTTTCCCGTTTAGGTTTGGCATATTTAGGTCAGCAATGATAAAATCGGTATCATTTCCGGCTTCCAGCCAGTTCATGCCTTCCATTCCATCATTCTTGGCTGTTACTTCAAATTCTTTATTCAGGAAATGTTCTAAAACTTTTCTAATACTTGCCTCATCATCAATTATCAGAAGTTTTAATTTTTTGTTCATCGTCGTTATATTTTTGAGAATATGTAGAAAAGCATACTAATTGCCGGATATGTAATCTTATTGAATGAAAATGAACCGCTATATTAAGTTAAAAGAAATGTTTGGGTTCTAGGTAATAAACAGACAATTACAATTACCGGAATTACTATTTGCTATGATTACAGTTTTAAAAAATGATCTTTCAATCAGTATATTTTACAGCAATTATTTTGCCAAATCGTATGACAATTTCGTTTTTCTAAGTAGTAAACAGATGGGTTTTACAGTATTACAGCCTCACTTAATCAAGTGTAAAGTTTCTGTTATAAATATAGTAAGATTATTGTTGTTTATACAATTCATCATAAATTTTTTCAACTTCCCGGGTCATGCGCTCCACATTATAATCTCTTTCCACAGTCAATCTGGCTTCGCTACTCAAACGGTCTCTTAAGGCTTTGTCATTCGCTAAACGAATCAGTGCATTTGCCAATTCATCCGGATTCATAACGGGTACTAATAAGCCGTTTTTCTCATGTACAATTACCTCTTTTGTGCCATCAATGGCTGTAGCTACCACAGCTTTTGCCATAGCCATTGCTTCTAACAAAGCAATAGGCAAACCTTCCCACAAAGATGGCAGACAGAAGATATCAATACCATGCAATACATCAGGTATATCTTGTCTGAATTTTTCAAAAATAACTCTTGAGTTAATTTTCAATTCATCCGCCATCTTCAATACTGCTTCTTTACTATCACCATCGCCGATAATCAGGAATTTTATTTTGCTATCTGCCGGAATTTTGGCAATGGCTTTTAAGAACGTAAAAGGGTCTTTCTGAGAGGTCATACGGGCAATAAAACCTACCAAAACCTCATCTTCTGCTATATTAAACTCCTTTCTTATATCTTTAAAAGATTTGGTCAGGTCGAACTTTGCCAGATTTATGCCATTGGTAATGACAGTAGCATTCTTCATGCTGAACCGCTTAGCTCCATCTTCATAATTGCTATTAGATACACAAATGGTCTTTTTTGCATTCTTGACTAAGAATTTTTCTCCAAAGGTTCGCACGGTCTTTACCAAAAAATTCTGGTCGTTATGAAAAGACCAGCCATGAACAGTATATAATAGTGGAATGCCTAATTTTTTTGCCGCAGAAAAAGTATTGGAATTGGCTCTTGTACCATGCGCATGTACAATCTCTATTTTCTCTTCTTCCAGAATGTCCTTTACTTTCCCCCAAACAGACCTGTCAAATGGTTTTTCGGTATAAATTACGTACGTTTTTACACCCATTTCTTTCATTTTATCTACCATTGGGCCTTCTGTAAACGAAAGCACGATAGACTCGTATTTGTCTTTATTGAGTGTACTCACTAAATCAAGCACATGGGTTTCTCCGCCACCTATTTTACCCTGTCTGATTGTTTGAAGAATTCTGATTTTTTTATTTTCTGGCATGTCTGGTGACTTAAAGAATAGGTAAGTATATATTTTTTAAAAGTAAAAAATTATGCACAAACCTGATGCCAATAATTTAATAAAGTTATCAAACGGGGTCATAAAGTTTTATTATCTCTATAAAGAAACTTGTCTGAATATAGTTCGTAAAGAAAACCAGTTGAATCAGAGATTTTTAATCATATATTTTGTTAAGAACCAAAGATTATAGTTTCAGTTGAGCGGATTATTTGATTTTCGTAAGTTTTGGTTTGAATTTCGTTTAGAAATTGACTATCGGACAAACTAATTTTGTATTGTGATTTTAATCTATAAAATGTTTGCCTGAATGGATGATTAATCAAACTTTATTAGTTGAAAAGCATGGAAAAGGTTGAGACAATTGAAGAAATGTATCAAAGGAAGTTCGAATGGCTGCCTGAGAATATCCGCAATGAAATAGGGCATTTTAATGTGTTCAGATTAGAGCCTTTGATTGACGGTAAATCTCAGCCCATTCCTTATAAACGTCGGGATTATTATAAAGTGATGCTGGTGGTAGGTAATAGCCAGATACACTATGCCGACCAAGTGATTGAGGTAAAAAAACAGGCTTTATCTTTTTCCAATCCTCAGATTCCATATAAATGGGAGCATCTGGATAATGTCAGAAGTGGTGCCTATTGCATTTTTAATCAGCACTTTTTCCATCAGTTTGGTAACCTGAGTCAATATGAGGTTTTTCAACCAAACGGAACGCATATCTTTGAATTAACCGACGAGCAGGCCACTAAAGTAAGCACTATTTATGAGCGAATGTTTGAAGAAATTGACTCTGACTATATGCACAAGTATGATGTGCTTCGCAATCTGGTGTTTGAATTATTGCACTTTGCCATGAAAATGCAGCCATCTTCTGCATTTGATAAACAACATATCAATGCGTCTCAACGAATTGCTGCCATATTTTTAGAGTTATTAGAAAGACAATTCCCTATAGATGATGCTCACCCGGCTATTCAGTTACGCTCAGCATCTGATTTTGCTACTCAACTCAATGTACATGTAAATCATCTGAATAGGGCAGTTAAGGAAATCACGCAAAAAACGACTTCGCAATTGATCACAGAGCGTATTTTGCAGGAATCAAAAATATTGCTGAAACAGAGTAAATGGAATGTATCAGAGATTGCTTATGCCCTTGGTTTTACTGAGGTAACTCATTTCAATAATTTCTTCAAAAAGCATGTGCAAAAAAGCCCTGTGAAATTCCGGAATATTTGATTTTCGTAAATAGGTACTGAATATTGTAACGGTTAGTTAATTTTTATACCATTAGTTTAATTTTAAATATGATAGATATGCAAAAACGCAGATTAGGAAATAGCAACCTGGAGGTCTCAGCTTTGGGACTTGGTTGTATGGGAATGAGTTTTGGATATGGCCCTGCAGGCGAAAAAACTGAAATGATTAAAGTAATTCGCACGGCTGTAGAGCAGGGAGTTACTTTTTTTGATACGGCAGAGGTTTACGGCCCTTTCACAAACGAAGAATTAGTAGGGGAGGCTTTAGAGCCTTTTAAAGGAGAAGTAATAATTGCCACCAAGTTTGGTTTTAATATTGATCGGGCTCAAGGCAAACATTCAGGAGTTAATAGCCACCCTGATAATATCAGACTGGTAGCAGAGGAATCTTTAAAAAGATTAAGAGTAGAGGCAATAGACCTTTTTTATCAACATCGTGTTGACCCTAATGTACCTATTGAAGAGGTTGCTGGAACTGTACAGGAGTTGATAAAAGAGGGAAAAGTAAAACATTTTGGCTTGTCAGAAGCAGGGGCAAGTACTATCCGCAAAGCACATGCAGTACAGCCCGTTACAGCATTACAAAGCGAATATTCACTCTGGACACGTCAGCACGAAATAGAAATTATTCCGACTATTGAAGAGTTGGGGGTTGGATTGGTAGCATTCAGCCCATTAGGCAAGGGGTTTTTAGCCGGAAAAATTGACGAAACCACCAAATTTGCCGAAGGAGATATTCGTAACGTACTACCAAGGTATACTGAAGAAGCGCGTACAGCCAATAAAGCCTTGCTGGATTTATTGAATCAGTTTGCTGAACAAAGAAACGCAACGCCTGCGCAAATTGCTCTGGCATGGGTATTAGCGCAAAAGCCCTGGATTGTGCCAATACCCGGTACTACAAAAATCCATCGCCTTACCGAGAATAATGAAGTTGCCGAAATTCAATTAACAGCCAAAGAATTACAGGAAATTGAAAACGCCTCGGCGCATATAAAGGTTACAGGTTCGCGCTATACAGAAGCGATGGAGAAATCTACAGGCTTATAGTATGCTCTGAACTAATTATTTTGACGAGAATAATTTTCTTTTTAAAATTCAAGCGTTATATTTCTGAAAATATAACGCTTTTTTATGAAGAGACTTGTTACAGTTTTCATTCTGGTATTCATATCTTATTTATCATCATTTGCCCAACAATCAATAGAAAAAGATACCGTAAAAGCATTGAATGAAATTGTAGTTTCGGCATCAAGAATCCCTGAAGACATCGTAAAATCTCCCATAAGTATAGAATATTTAGATAAGAAAACCATTCAGAATTCTGCGCAAAGCTCTTATTTCGATGCCCTTGAAAATGTGAAAGGTCTTCAGTTAATGACTTCGAGTCTGGGCTTTAAAGTATATAATTCAAGAGGATTTGCAAACCCAACCAATGTGCGGTTTGTACAATTGGTTGATGGTATCGATAATCAGGCGCCTCATATTGGAGCAGCTATTGCCTCTGCTTTAACACCGACCGATTTAGATATAGAACATGTAGAAGTTATCCTGGGCTCTGCTTCTGCATTATGGGGATTAAATGCACTGAATGGCATGGTGAATTTATATTCCCTATCTCCTTTTGATAAAGAAGGCTTAAGCTTTCAGCAAAAGAATGGAGTTAATCATTTGAATAGCTTGAATGCTACTCCCAAATTATTGAATGAAAGCTCTCTAAGGTATGCTAAGGTTATTAATTCTAAATTGGCTTTTAAGGTAAATCTGTTTTACCTGAGCGGTTATGACTGGATTTCTGACAATCAGACAGATTTGAATCCTAACGGAAATTCGTCTTTAATGCTTTTTGGTTCAGATAACCCTGCCATTGACCCCATTAACTCTTATGGCAATGAGTCTTCTAATAGAAGAACGCTTACGCTGAATGGCAAAAGATATTCAGTAGCCCGTACAGGTTATTATGAAAAAGAAATTGCCGATTTTGGTATCGGTAATTTTAAAGCTGATGCTTCGGTCTACTTCCGACCTACATCCAAATCAGAACTTGTTTATACCTTTAGATACGGAATTGTGAATAATCTATACCAACGCACCAATCGTTTCAGATTAGAAGATTACCGTATCTCACAGCATTCAGTTCAGTATAAAGACAATACTTTTCAGCTAAGAAGTTATCTGACTACCGAAAATACCGGCAACTCTTATAATATCCGTTCGATGGCCGAAAACATAGACCGGGCATTTAAGACGGATGATATATGGTTTGCCGATTTTACCAAAAGCTTTAATACCTCTGTCTTGAACGGATTGCCTGACGTAACTGCCCTTAAGCAAGCTAGATTGGATGCTGATAAGAACCGGACACAACCTAAAACGGCCGAATTTGATGCATTAATAGAGAAATTAAGAAAGATAAACAATTGGGATATTGGGGCAGCTTTACAAGTGCGTACGTGGATGTTTCATACAGACGGACAAGCAGATTTAACCAAAGAACTATTGGGCAATTTCAGAGAGAAAACCAATATCCAACTACTTGCCGGGTTTGACTTTCGTAATTATTGGGTATATCCTGATGGCAACTATTTTATCAATCCTACTGATGCCGGGAAGAATATTTCTTACAATAAGACAGGAGGCTTTTTACAAGTTACCAAAAGTATGTGGGCAGATAAATTAAAATTAGTGTCATCTATCAGAATGGATAAAAATCAATATTTCGACCCTCAATTTAATTATCGATTTGCTAGTGTGTTTTCAAATTCGCCCCAACTCAATTTGAGGGTATCCTACCAGAATGGCTATCGTTTCCCGAGTTTATTCGAGGCTTTCTCAAATGTAAATAGTGGAGGTGTGAAACGGGTAGGAGGGCTACGTATCATGTCTGACGGTATTTTTGAAAATTCATATTTTAAAACCTCAGTAGATGCCTTTCAGGCTGCTGTAACATCGGCAGTTAATACCCAAGGGATGAATGTGAATGAAGCTATTAAACAAAACTCAGGTTTATTGAAGAAGAATGATTATACCTATATACAGCCCGAAAAAGTTCAGAGTTTTGAACTGGGCTATAAAGGTTATTTCTTAGAGAAACGCCTGTTTTTTGATGTGGATTTCTATTATAACCGTTACCGCAATTTCATGGCTCAGGTTGAGGCCAATATCACTAAATCTCAGAATCCTGATTCTATTGCTATTTATTTGAACAACAGAAACACCCAAAGCCGTTATCGTCTCTGGACAAACTCTAAGGCAGTAGTGCATACTTATGGCTCAAGTATGAGTATGAAGTATCGCTTCTTTAAAAACTTTCTGATTGTCGGAAATATCTCTTATGCCACTTTGCAAAGAAAAGATTCAGGGGATGGCTTGGAAGAGGCTTTTAACACACCTGAATGGATAAGCAATCTAGCCCTGCAAAACCCTGATTTGTTTAAAAATGTAGGTTTTTCTGTTAGCTATAGGTTTCAGGATAAATATATCTGGCAATCTTCTTTAGCAACCGGCGAAGTATCAGCCATGCACAATGTAGACGTTCAATTATCTTACCGTATACCTGACTGGAAACTGAATTTTAAACTGGCTTCAACCAATGTGCTGAATAAATACTATAGCAATTTTCTGGCAGGGCCAAGCGTGGGTGGTTTTTATTACTTCTCCATTACTTATAACTGATTGAATTAAATTATTTTACTCATTTAGTACCTCCTCCATCACTTGAGGGCATATTATTTATGCCATTTTTTCTCAGGCACTAGCATTTTTAAACTTCTTGTTATTAATTTTAGCTGTTAAATAAGATTCTACTATGCACGACCAGTTTATCGAGTACGTTTACCTTATCCTGATTATCCTGGCATTGGTTATGGTGGCCAACAAACTTCAATTGGCATACCCGATTGTATTAGTTTTAGGTGGCCTGGCAGTCAGTTTTTTCTCAATATTTTCAAATGTTACCATCAATCCCGATTTAATTTTCTTTATTTTTCTGCCCCCGCTATTGTACGAGTCGGCCTGGCAGGTGTCTTGGAAAGACTTCTGGCGGTGGAGACGGGTAATTATGAGTTTTGCCTTTCTGGTAGTAATTATCAATGCTTGCGTGGTTGCCTATTTTTCAGTATTAATAATCCCAGATTTTACTCTGGCATTGGGTTTTCTTTTAGGAGGTATCGTTTCACCGCCTGACGCCATTTCTTCCGCGACCATTATGCGACGCCTGAAAGTACCAAGATCATTATTAAGTCTCGGAGAAGGGGAAAGTTTATTAAATGATGCTTCTTCTTTGATTGTCTTTCGTTTTGCCTTATTAGCTATACTTACAGGCCAATTCTATTTTAAAGAGGCAGCAGGCAATTTTTTTCTGGTAGTAGTGATGGGTGTACTGATTGGGCTTCTGGTTGCGTTAATTTTTTATGGTATACACCGATGGTTACCGACCACGCCAAGTATTGAGATTGTTCTGACGCTTATCACTCCTTATTGTATGTACTATTTTGCCGAGTATTTCCATTTTTCAGGAGTATTGGCAATCGTATGTGGCGGGCTTTTCTTGTCAAGCAAGCGAAATAAGATTCTTACCTACGCCAGCCGTATTCAGGGTGTAAATGTATGGGGTAGTTTGGTTTTTGTAATGAATGGTTTGGTTTTTCTATTAATTGGTTTACAATTACCCTCAATTGTTGAGCAATTGGGAGATACTAAGTTAAGCGAAGCTATTTTCTATGGCCTCGCAATCTCGTTTGTTTTGATTATTGTTCGGGTACTTTGTGCTTTAGGTGCCTCCTGGTTTTCACACTGGGTTAGCCGGTTTATTACGGTGGCAGATGCTAATCCTGGGTGGAGACTACCATTGATTTTTGGCTGGGCTGGTATGCGTGGGGTAGTATCTCTGGCGGCAGCGCTTTCTATCCCTTTGCTTACCAACGAAGGGCAGCCGTTTCCATATCGTAATCTCATTCTATTCATCACCTTTATTGTCATTCTGGTAACCCTGGTTTTTCAAGGACTTACGCTTCCCTGGCTTATTAAGAGAGTGCATATGGTAGATAAATTTGCTACTATGACAGAGCATGAACAGGAAATACTCATCCAGAAGAAAATCCTGCAATATTCTATTCAGCATTTGGAAAAAAAATATGAGGAAGATGGCGCTAAGGATAATCAACTAAACGACCTGCTTGAAAAATTAAGAATAGAGCTAAGACTATTTAACCAAACCCTAGAAGAAACAGACCCAACAGAAGAACACCCTTACAAAAGCTATCAATACACCTATCTGCAGCTATTGGAACACCAACGTGAACTACTCGATAGAATCAACCTGAAAGCAGAATTTGATGAAGAATTGGTCAGAAAATATCATTCATTGATTGATATTGAAGAGTTTAAAGTGAGGGAGAAGATGTTGCAAGAGCATCAGTGATAACAAAAAACGCCCCTTTTCAGGGGCATTTTTGTTGCAAAAGTTGTAAAAAGTCTTAAAACAATTTCTGCTTATTTTTCAAACGCTGATAGCGTAACAAGCCTTCCAGGAAATAATAATCAGCATATACTAATGGTACATCAATTTCTGATTTAAGCGGTTTTGCACCTACTGAATGTTTCAGAATAAAATGGTTGTTTTCGCCTAAATTAGCTTTGTAGGTTGGAGTTGTCAAGCTCTCTAACATAGTTTCGGCAGCATCAAAATAGGTTTTGCTTTTTGCTTTGCCAACATAAGTACTTAGCTCAAATAAGGCTGATGCAGTAATAGCACCTGCAGAAGCATCACGCTCTTCGTTCGGGATATTTGGTGCATTGAAATCCCAGTAAGGAATTTTGTCTTTTGGTAAATTCGGATGATTCAGATAGAAATCAGCAATTTTCTCTGCTTGTGCCAGATACTTTTTGTCTTTGGTTTCTCTGTACATATCTGTATAACCATACAAAGCCCAGGCCTGACCTCTCGCCCATGCCGATTCATCGGCATATCCCTGATGCGTACCTTTTTTCAATACTTCACCGTTTTCACCATAAGCAATTACGTGGTAGCTGCTATTATCAGGACGGAAATGGTTTTTGATGGTATTATCCGCATGGGTAATGCTAAGATTAGAAAACTCCTTATTGCCTGATTCGCGTGATGCCCAGAATAAAAATTCAAGGTTCATCATATTGTCAACAATCACCGGATACTTATAGCCTTTCCAGTTATTCCATGATTTAATTAAGCCTACTTTAGGGTCAAAACGAGTCGCTAACGACTTCGCTCCGGTAAGCATAATTTCCTTATACTTTGGATTTTTGGTCAGGCGATAACCATTACCAAAAGGGCAATATAACATGAAGCCTAAATCGTGCGTGCCTGTGTTAAACTGCTCTTTTTCAACGGCCATTGTCCATTTGTCAGCCGCCTCTTTCCATTTCTGTTCTTTGGTTTGTTCAAAAATGTACCATAGCGAACCACCGAAAAAACCACTACACCACCAACTGGTTGGCATATCTCTTGGCGAACCATCAGGATTGGTCGATTGTGGCGTTTTGGTAATATCAGGGTGGCTTTTAAGCATGCCTTCATATTGCTGAGCAGCAAAGGCAAATTCTTTTGCTACATCAATCTTCTTCTGGCCAAAAAGAATTGAAGAAACAAAAAGTAACAAAATTGTCAATTTAGAGGTAAGTCTCATTGTAAGAAAGATTGAAATTAAATAAGCATATAAATAAGTTTTGAATTAGCGCAACTCAGAAATCGGAATAAAGTCCATATCTGCAAACGATTGATTTTCACCAGCCATCCCCCAGATAAATGAGTAGTTTGAAGTACCACAACCAGAATGCACTGACCACGGCGGAGAAATAATAGCCTGATGGTTGCTTATCCATAAATGACGGGTCTCTTGCGGTTGCCCCATCAGGTGCAATACCCTATGATTTTCAGGTACATCAAAATAACAATAAGCCTCCATACGGCGATCATGCGTATGCGATGGCATGGTATTCCACACACTACCCGTTTGTAGCACCGTTAAACCCATTACCAGCTGGCAACTTCTGATACCATCCAAATGAATATATTTATAAATAATCCGTTGGTTAGCTGTCTCAACCGCACCCATATTGGCCGGAGAAGCCTCTTCTTTGGTCATTAATCGGGTTGGATAGGCAGCATGTGAGGGAGCAGAAAGAATAAAGTATTTCGCAGGATTGCTGCTATCCACACTTTCAAAAACTACTTTCTGAGCACCTTTGCCTACATATAAACAGTCTAGTTTATTAATATTGAAAGCCTCACCATCGACAGTAATTTTGCCATTGCCAGCTACATTAATAATCCCGATTTCTCTTCTTTCCAGAAAATAGTCAGATTTCAGTTCATCATAATTGCCTAATTCAACTGCTTCGTTCTTAGGCATAATACCACCCAAAATCATGCGGTCATAGTGAGAATAAACAATATGTATCTGGTCAGGTGTAAATAAAGTTTCCACCAGAAAATTGTTTCTCAATTCGGCTGTATTCATACCCGCCGTTTCCTTAGGGCTACTTTCATATCTTGCTTGCATATCTTCAAATAATTTAGTGATTTAGTGAATTTGTGATTGAGTGATTTTGTCCTGAACTATGATTTAGCTGATTTTAGGATTTCTCTGAATTTATAATTAGTTGTTTATTTATTCCATAATATTTCTCTATGTTCTGCCCTAAGCTAATTAATCACTCATTCACTAAATCACACAATCACTCAATGATTTACCTCCCCATCCATCCCCCATCCACGGTCAGGATAGTGCCATGTACATAGTCAGAGGCAGAGGAAGCCAGAAATACTGCCGGGCCTTTAAAGTCCTCTGTTTCTCCCCAGCGTCCGGCCGGGATACGGGCTAATATGGAGGTACTTCTATCAGGGTCATTTCTGAGTGCTTCTGTATTATCTGTGGCAATGTAACCAGGGGCTATGGCATTTACATTAACGCCTTTTGATGCCCATTCATTGGCTAATGCTTTTACCAAACTTCCGATAGCGCCTTTGCTGGCAGCATACCCGGGTACATTGATACCACCCTGGAAGGTAAGTAATGAAGCTGTAAAAATGATCTTACCCGATTTTTGCTCTATCATTTTGGCACCAATTTCGCGCGCCAGAATAAACTGAGAATCAAGGTTAATCGTCATTACTTTGTCCCAATACTCGTCCGGGTGTTCCGCCGCAGGCTTACGCATAATAGTACCTGCATTGTTCACAAGAATATCAATTGTTGGGAAATCAACCTTTACTTGTCGAATAAACGCATAAAGGCTCTCACGATTACCGAAATCAGCCTGGTACGCCTTGAAATTTCTTTGTAAACCCTTAACGGTGAGTTCTACTGCACTATTTTCTAATTCGATACTAGCAGATACTCCAATGATATCAGCACCTGCTTCTGCAAGTCCGATAGCTATGGCTTTGCCTATGCCTTTGTTACAGCCTGTTACAAGCGCAACTTTGCCTGAAAGATTAAACATTTTATGAGAGTAATAGAATTATTCAAAGATAAAGCCTGAAATCTGACTAGTAAAATCAATCAAATATACCTACGAAGATGTAAAACTAACGTAGGAAGAAACAAATAAATAATTGACTTTATTTATGCAATCGTTGTCGGGAACGTTACCAAAAAGGCTTGTTCATACCATTGGTACCGATAATTTTAATATCTTTGATTGTCGTTCATACTTCTGGTTGTTTGTGTGTTCTACAACTGACCAATCATAAAATTGTATTTTACTTGTATTAATCTTGGAGGCTATAACCATTAAAGATATTGCGAAGGCGCTTAACCTCTCTACCTCAACGGTTTCGAGAGCGTTAAGGGGTAGCTATGAGATTAACCCTGAGACTAAAAAACTCGTATTGGAGTATGCCAAGAAGATGAATTATCACCCTAATCCGATTGCTTTGAGTCTGAAAGAAAACCGAAGCCGGGCCATAGGGGTGATAGTGCCGGAGATAGCCAATAATTTTTTCTCGCAAGCGATTAATGGCATTGAAGCAGTGGCGTATGACAGGGGCTATCATGTAGTGATTTTTCAGAGCCATGAGTCTTATGAGCGCGAGCGTAGCAATATTCAACATTTGGTGGGGCGTAAAGTTGATGGAGTTCTGATTTCGTTGTCAGGACAAACCACCGAGGTAAACCATTTATCGGAAATACAAAAGAGGGGAGTACCGCTGGTAGTTTTCGACAGGATTTCAAACGAGATTGAAGCTAATAAAGTGATTGCTGATAATTTTCAGGGAGCATTTGAAGCAGCAGAACACCTGATTTTATCAGGCAGAAAAAGAATTGCCCATATTACCAGCCCGTCTTTGCTCTATACTACTAATGAAAGGTTGGAGGGATACAAGGCAGCTCTCGAAAAGCACGGCATACCCTTTAACGAGAATCTGGTGCGCTATTGCGGCTTTGCCCCGGAAGAAGCCAGAGAAGTGATTTTTGAATTATTGGATACTCAAAAACCAGATGCTATTTTTACCGCTAGTGACCGGCTTGCCTTAGATTGCTTTGCGGCTGTAAAAGCCAAAGGTATTGATATCCCTGAACAAGTGGCTTTTATAGGATTTACCAATCTACAGGTAGCACATTTACTAGACCCTCCTTTAAGCACTGTAGTACAACCTGCTTTTGAAATTGGCAAAACGGCAGCAGAAATGCTTTTAGATACAATTGATAATAAACGGAATACGGCCACAATAAAAACTATAAAAATACCTACAGAAGTAAATCTTCGTACTTCTTCAGACTAAAAATCCACAAACCATGGGCTTGTGGATTTATTACCTAAACTATAAATTAAAAACAAACTTTTATTGAATACTTAGATTGAAATCTAAGCTTACATCATCGCTGCCCGTTGTTGGTGTGCCATCTTTTACTTCTTTTCCATTTACTGGTGGTTGATGGCGTAATTGTACTTTCAGTTTACCTGTACCAGCCGCTCCGGTCTGTACAGTTCCTGTTAAGCCAATCGGAAAATTGCGGGCATCTTTATCGCCATAAGTATACGTCAAAAGACTTGTTGGCGAGGGTGTGAACACAAATAAATGTTCGTCGCTTTCTTCTTCTACCTCGTCAGTAATATTTTCAACAGGCGTTTTCGATTCATCTAACAACTCTACTGTAAGCGTATAATTTGTATTAGGCTTCAGGCTGATATTGTCGAATTTAGTAGGGGCGCTCCCACCGTCACCATCGGGGTCATTAAACACAAAAGTTTGTGTCGTACCACCCGAAGTAAAGTTTAACTTAACTGTAGTAATGATTTCATTTTCTTCTTCTACATCTACGGCAGTGTCTTTACAAGCCACCATCGAAAATAATAGAGCTAAGATGAGGAAGCCAGAAACGATAATTCGATTTTTTTGCATGGGTTTTAGATTTAATGATGATTCTGTATTTGCAACAATAGTGCAAATGTAAAAACTCATTTTTGATTATGCAACAATATTGCAAATTAATATTCGATTAGAAAACTGGTCTTTAGAACGAATATTTAGCTCTGATAACAAAATTTCTCCCAATTTCATCAGCAAAGTACCTGAATCTGTTCAGGTAATCCCTATAGGCAGTATTCAACAGGTTGTTGACCGTTAACGATACATCTAATCCGGTTCTATTATTAAACTTCAATTGTTGAGTAAAAGCCGCCGACCAAAGCGTATAAGCAGGTGGGGGAGGAGCAAAATCTCCACCATATTGATTAAATATAATTTCATTTATCGGAATCTCGCTAAAAATTACTTTAGCAGGTACACGGTTCTGCTTGGCTACATAGAGATTCGTTAATGAAATGCCACTTTTTTTCCACTCATAACGGAGGGTATTCTCCCAACGATTAGGTGGAATCATAATCAACGGCTGTGAATGGGTAATATCTTGTGCTTGCAGGTATGATAATTTAGAATTTAAAGAGATATGTTTCTGAATCTGAAAATTACCACTCAAATCAATTCCTCTGAAACGTGCATTGGTTTGGGTATACCAGAATTCGGGAAAAGCTCCGCGAATAGTAAGCGTAGGCCTCCCGGTTGGCGATAGGAAGATAAAATTGCGTATATAGTTATTATATACATGCAATTCTAACTGAAAAAGCTTGGTGATATAATTAGTCGTGAACGACAAATTGGTAGCTATCTCAGCATTCAGATTTTCGTCGCCTTTTTCATAACTGGCTGCTCCATGATGAACCCCATCGCTATATAATTCATTGACAGTTGGGGCTCGCCACGCAGAAGTAAGATTCAACAAAAAATTCCATTGAGAATTTGGTCTGAAATTCAAGCCAAAAGTGCCAGTAAAATTTTCATTTTGCTTGCTATTCTCTACTACAATCTGTTGTCCTCTTGGGATTCTGTATACATCAAGATTTCTGAAATCATATCTAAGGCCACCTTCTACCTCCCATCTGTTTCTTACGATTCTTTCAATCAGAAATATACCCCCTGTCAGGTTCTGAAAATTGGGAATTAATACCGTAGAAGAACGGGGCTCACGCAAAGTACCTGTTGTCAGGTTTTGCTGAAAATTGGCATTCACTCCCATCGAACCTGTTAACAATTTAAACAGAGGCTTATGCTCAAAAAGTACTTCCCCGGTATAGGTAGTCAACTGAAAAAGCTGAACCAGATTTTTATCACCTCGTAGAATATCAACTTCTTTCCTGTAATTGTACTGTCGACCCAAAGTAAGAGATAGCTTACCACTTTGTAGTTGATAAGTAGATTTTAGCTTTAATAAATTGTGCTGTACATCCTGATACGGTCGATCGATAGTATAAGTAAAGGTTTCTGGTGTATAAATACTTAAAGGAGTGCCACGTTTAATAGCCTCAATCAAATCAGTCACATTCCCTATATGCGAACCTGAAAACACCCCGATTTGAGTATTAAACTGACTAAAGAAAACCTCGGATTGCCAATTTCTTCGTTTATAATTAGCACCTATCGAAAAATTGATTTCTGAAACTCCAGTATTGGCTAATCTATAATTCGGTGTAGAGATATCACCACCTCTTTTAAAAGTACCTTGCACACGATATCCGAAAGATTGAGGCACTTCTGCTTTTTTAGGTCGAAGTCCACCTTCCAGGATGCCTGAGGTCACAATCTGATTACCATTTGTAAAGTAAACTGTATTTACTTCGCCACCGGTTTTGGTTGAGTCAGGCAAAGCTTCCGGTTCCAACATAATCACTCCGGCAATGGCATCAGAGCCATAGCGCACACCCGCTGCACCTTTCAGAACCGTAATTTTTTTTGCTACAAAAGGGTCAATTTCTGGAGCATGTTCGCTACCCCATTGTTGTGCCTCCTGGCGAATCCCATTATTCATAATCAAAACACGATTAGAGTGCATGCCATGAATAACAGGTTTCGAGATAGAACTGCCTGTTTGGAGTGTAGTTACTCCGGATATTTGTTTTAAAGTTTCACCCAAAGACTGCCCCCTTGTCTGGTCAAGTGCGGCATTTTCCAGTACATTTTTAGTTTGGGTCAGGTTATCAATCTTTTCGGCTTTAATATCAATATTAGCTAAGTGTAATTCACCCTCCGACAATTTAATTTCCTGCTCGGCTTCATGTACCAGTTTGACAGTATAGGTTTTATCCTGATAGCCCACAATCCTGCCGATAATGGTATACGTTCCCTGACAAAGATTGGCAATATGATAATGTCCGGTTACATCTGTGGTAGTGCCTTTGTTTTGTTCTTTTACAAAAACTACCGCCCCTACAATCGGTTGCTTAGTAGCATTGTCTAATACTATGCCGTGAATGAAGCAATCACAAGGAGCAGCAGGGGTGTCTTCTTTTGTTTGAGCAAAAGAAGAAGAATATAAGAAATATAAGAATATAAGAAGGCTTCTTTTCATGGGGTCAATCATGCGATTATATAATCGCGACGTCATAAATGCAACTATATTGCAAAATTATAAAAAAAGATGAAAGCCCCGTAAAAATAAGATTAAAAGTAGATGAAAATCCTAAAACAATAGCTGTCTTTTGCCAATATTCCATCTGACACCCATAGAGAAGATATTGCTTGTAGTGGTTGTCGCTGTTTCAGGATAATTCACTTTTCTATTCTGAAAAGCCGCGTCTATGAATAGATTATGTCCGAGCATATAAGAAGCACCAATTTCTATATTCTGAATATTGGCTTCATTACCTTGGCCGATAAAGTTATTGTAATCGTAAGGGCGCAGCAGATTGTAATTTCTTTGAATATTACCACCCCAGTTGATAAAATTATAATCTTCACCATGTTGTGCCATCATGAAATTATAATTCAGGGTTAATCTTGGCAAAGGCTGATAGCGGGCTATGAACAGAAACTCACGGAAATTAGAGCCTAAAGGATGCGCCAGTGGCAGATTGTAATGTACAAAATTACTGTAAGTTGAGTTATGGCTGTAAGTATACGGGCGAGCCAGATTATACTCGGCCTGTAAATCAAGATTTTTGATACCTAAGGCATCTATATAGCGTAAACCTATTTGAGTAGCGTATTTGGTCGCCCACCAGCCTTTTCTTTTGAAATGCTTGAAATTAAATTCGTCTAATACCAATTGGCCATAGAGCGAGAAGCGTCGTAAAAAATTATACTTAAAATCGACCCCGACAATTGAATTGTCTACGCTGCCTAAGTGCCCCTCAACATAGCGATAGAAAATAATAGGATTCAGGTAGTTTACATCAAATCCTATTTTGCGTTGCCCAAATATAATGGTTTCAAATAAACCAATATTCAGGTTTTTGGTAATATTGGCACTCAGATGATGGAAAGTAAAATATTTAGGTGGAATCTGTTCGGTACCATCTTTAGCTACTGGCACTTGTTTATTGACGGCCTGTGCGAAGATATTGATATATTGGAACCGTCCTACCTGAGTAATTGCTTTCAGATGCAGGTATGGTGCCGAAAAATCAGAGAGAATCAACGACCTTACTCCCGAGCCAATGAAGTTTTTATCATGCCCGAATTGCAATGTCAGATTTTTTAAAGCCTTGAATGTAATATAACCCCTTGCCGAAAAGAAATCAGTGATCATCTTTGTTGAATCACTATCAACAATTTTGGTAAAGCCCTCATAAGGGAAACCATTATATAACCTTGAATAATCTCTGACATATTGCGGATAGGCAATCTGATTCTCGGTGAGCATGGTATAAAAGCCCAGTTTCTTATTCAGATTCCCTCGTATTTCTATACCACGGGTATTAGTAAACGGCGAATTTTTTGCCTGATCATCTCCCCCAAAAGCAAACTGAAAAATCGGATTGATATGTATGTCAAAATCTTCGTTATGGAAATAATAAAAGTCAGATTTCTTTTGCAGGAAATACTTAAGGAATGGTTTTCTGGTATTGTTCTGGTGGGCTTTATCTTCATTCATTCCAGAAGGATAGTTGTCTGCAAGCCATTCCCAGCTATCATTTTGTAGATAAGCCAGATTAAAACGGTCAACTTTCGAAAGTTTGGCAGAAGAATCCTGCTCTAAATTAACGGCAAGTTCTAATAGATCTTTGCGACCGACAGGCTTTACATTACTGTAGAATTTATTGGAGAGTCTTCCACTTCTTATTTCGTAACGCTCTATAAAGTGCGAATAATCGTTATTCAGCGGAGTAAATGTACTTTGTGCCGAAGAACTAAAAGATATTACTCCCAGAAAAAAGATAAAACTCAAACGCATTAAAATATGTTCTTTTATATAGCTAAGCTATTTGGTGCGAAAATACGGATAATTCCTTAGTTTATCTTACAGATATTTTAATTTTGTGTAATAATTAGGCAGAGTACGTATATATTTGGCACACTATATGATTAACAAATTTGGCTTACTTTTGTTCAATCATATTGATTATTAAAATAATCATATTTCTATGAAATCATTTGTTATTCCGGAGATTTATAAGAGTAATATCATTGGCAAAATAAAAGAGGTACGTCGAGCCAAAGACAAGTTAAAGAAAGACTTTACACCTACAATAATAGATTTAGGTCCTGTCAGATTCTTGATTGCCCGTCATTTTGGTTTTTGTTATGGCGTAGAAAATGCTGTTGAGATTGCTTATAAAACAGTGAATGAAAATCCGGATAAGCGTATTTTTTTGCTGAGCGAAATGATTCATAACCCCGATGTGAATGCCGATTTGCAATCGCAGGGAGTGAAATTTCTTATGGATACTAAAGGGAACCAGTTGATAGACTGGAATGAATTGCACCCGGATGATGCAGTAATAGTACCTGCCTTTGGTACAACCTTAGAGATTCAGCAACAGTTAGAATCTTTGCAGATTGATCCTTACAAATATGATACGACCTGCCCTTTTGTAGAGAAAGTCTGGAACAGAGCCTCGCAGATAGGAGAGAGAGGCTATAGTATTGTAGTACACGGTAAGCCGAAGCATGAAGAAACTCGCGCCACATTTTCACATAGTAAAGAGAATGCACCCACCGTGGTAGTTAATGACATGACAGAAGCGCAGTTGTTAGCTAAGTATATTATTAAATCATTACCAAAAGAACAATTCTATCTAGATTTTGCCGGACAGTATTCGCAAGGTTTTGACCCTGACAGCGACCTGGCACGTATAGGGGTGGTAAATCAGACGACGATGTTAGCGTCTGATACTCAGGCTATTTCCGATTACCTGAAGCAGGTCATGACTGATTTCTACCAACTTCAACCACAGGAAGTAGAAAAACATTTTGCCAATACTCGTGATACCCTTTGCTATGCTACCAACGATAATCAAGAAGCAACTTATACATTATTACAAAACAAAGCTGACTTTGCGGTAGTTGTAGGTGGGTACAATAGTTCTAATACTTCGCATCTGGTAGAACTTTGTGAAGAAAAATTACCAACGTTTTTTATACAGTCGCAAGACAAAATTTTAGACAAGAATTTAATCCAACATTATGATTTACACAACAAGCAAGAGATTACAACTACCTTTATTCCGGAGCAGGAGAAAACAACCATTCTGCTTACCTGCGGCGCTTCATGCCCTGATGCAGTGATGGAAGCAGTGATGCTGAAAATTTCATCTTTTTTTAATATTACAAAAGAAATAAGAGAAGTGGTAGAGGCGTTAGAATAAAAGATTGTAAATATTACAAGATTTAATTGAATTATTTTTAATAAAAAATTAAAGTTTTTTGTTGGTAGTAATGAAAAATTATTTAGTAAATTTACACCTGCTAGTCGCTATAACCATTCTAACCATTAATGATTTATGAAAATGTTAGATTATGTGAAAGTGATCCTGGAAAAAGTAAGTTTTGAAAGTAGTTTGTTTGAAAAAGAATTAAAAAAATCCTTAAAACTATTGTCTTTCCGAGAGGTACGCGAATTGAGAAAATGGTGTTATGACAAATTTGGAAGTATTTATCGGGGAATTCTGAACAAAACTTTCCATCGGGCACAACTAAGTGTATAGAAAAGAGCCTCTCAGACAACTGAGGGGCTTTTTTAATGGCATGTCTTGTACTAAAAATAGCTGACTAAAAAACTAAATGCTTCTCAAATAGTTTAATGTCTGTAAACCAAATAAAGTCAACCTGTTTCAGAACATTATATAATGACGAAATCGAAGAAAGTACTTATATCAGGAGCAAGTATTGCAGGCCCTACGTTGGCTTTCTGGCTGGCGAGAGCGGACTTTAAAGTTACAGTTATCGAACGTTCAGATGCTCTTCGGTTAGGAGGACAGAATATTGATATTACTGGCCCAGCTCAGAAAGTGGTTCGGAAAATGGGCATTGAATCTGACATCCGGGCCGCGCATACGGGCGAGGTAGGATTGCAGTTCGTTGGGAGTGACAACCAGCCGAAGGCCTCGTTTCCAAAGAATAAGGCACTTACCTGGACTCAGGAATTAGAGATTATAAGGGGCGATTTAGTCCAGATTCTTTATGATAGTACAAAGAAAGATGTAACCTATCACTTCGGAGATTGGATAGAAGAATTGAAACAACACTCTGATCAGGTAAATGTGACTTTTAACAGTGGAAAAAAAGAAACCTTTGACCTCGTTATCTTGGCCGAGGGTATACGCTCAAGCACTCGTGAACTGGTATTTGGTAAAGAGCCTGTATTTGATTATGTGGGACTGTACATGGCCTACTTGACTATTCCCCGCGAGAAGAGTGACAATAAATGGTGGCGCTGGTACACCGCTGTTAAAAGCCGTGTTCTGATGCTACGTCCCGACAATCATGGAACTATGCGTGCCTCCGTCGCGTTTCTGGAAGCCGAAAAGGGCTATGAAAAACTATCGCCTGAAGAGCAGAAAAACTTGCTCAAAGCCAAGTTGAAAGGTGCAGGTTGGGAAGCCGACCGGATAAGTAAGGCTTTAGATACTTCTGAGGATGCTTACCTGGATAAAGTTGGTCAAATTAAAGCGCCGAGATGGTCAGACGGGCGTATAGCGATGATTGGCGATGCAGCCTATTGTCCAACACCCTTAACCGGAAAAGGAACTACTCTTGCGATCGTTGGGGCTTACCTATTGGCTGGTGAATTAGCCAGACATGAAAACCACGAAGACGCATTTGCGGCTTATGAGAAGCGAATGCGCCCATATGTAGAGGAAGTGCAGAAACTACCACCAGGCATACCCTGGATTGTGTATCCAAAGACCTCAGTTGGTGTCTCAGTACTAAATACTTTTGTGGGTATTTTTGCCAGCCGGCCAGTTCAGAAATTGGTTAGCTTGTTTACTCCAAAGACTAAAGAAAAAAGTAAACAGGAAATTGTTCTGCCAAATTTCAAATGGCATAATTTAAAAGCAGAGGATCATCATAAATGATATAGTTGAAGCTATTGTATCTATTTGCAAGTCCTAAAGATTTAACCGACGGTTTTAAGCAGATTAGCAAAGCTGTTGGGGGAGCTATATGACCTACCTTATTTCATTAATTGCATAATAATTATAATCATTCAGCAATTGCTTCAAAAACTCATGGTCATCATCATTGCTCTCAATTTTCAATATATTCTTTAAGTGGGCAGCCAGTTTATGCACCACTTCCGGATTAAAAGTTTCACTTCCTCTTTCTAAAAGAAATTTTACCTGGTTTACCTCTTTGTCTGATAAACGCATAATTTCAGGATATTTAGGTTCATATCCTTTGCTCTTAGTAGCATAAGCATAGATTGTATCTTCTATATAAATCTCTTTTTGTTTAGTATTAATTACTACTGTATTGGCTGCTATATCGCCAAAACGCTGATGCTTATCGCTAAAAATAATTAGCAAACCACCAATTAAAGGGCTAAAAATGGCCAGAAAATAAAATGCCGGATGAATGAATACGAATAACCAGATGAGCCACATGTCTGCCCCTAAAAACAGCCAGCGGGTAGCGCATTGATACACAGACGGATAATTTCCATCAGCTCCTACCACTCTTATTTTTACGATACTTTTCCCCACAGATTGTCCCTTGTTCAGCCATTCAAACAAGAATGAATAAAAAATAAATGGCATATAAATAAAAAACGAAATCAATACCGACCCATATAGAAAAGTAACATTGGTAATAGAAGAGACAATAACCAGATACAACCACTTGATGATCCAGTCTATGATATAAGCACCAAAGCGGGCGCCCACCTGGGCCAATTCAAATCGGAGGTCAATATTCAGGTAAGTCGGAACAAAAATTGCTTTCATTGTACAGCGCTTCGATTACCCGATAAAATTATTTTTTTTATTTTGAAAATTATAACTTTATCAAATATATTTTCTAATTTGCTTCATTGAGGTTTCTAAAAAAATTATGCGAGAAAGTACCTTTATTGATAAGAATTTTAAGCGCTGGGAAGAAATTGAAAATGACTTAAAAACAGATCCTGATGAAATTTCATCTGATTTCATTGATTTAATGAATGATTTGTCTTACGCTCAAACACATTACCCGCATAGTAAAATCAATGAATACGTAAATTCCTTGTCATCAAGGGTTTATAAAAAAATATTTCTCCAACAAAAACAGGATAAAAATCCATTTTATCATTTCTGGGTAAAAGATTTTCCGGCTACTATCGGGCATAATATCAAAGCGCTTTGGGTGGCTACCACTATTTTTTTTACTTTCTGCATCTTAGGTTATATCTGCTCTTTTATTGATACCGATTTTATCGAGGGTATTCTCGGACAGGATTATGTACGAATGACCGAAGAAAATATCAGAAAAGGTGAGCCATTCGGCGTATATGATTCCGAATCGCCATTGGTAATGTTCCTGTCAATTTTCTCTAATAATCTTCGTGTAGGTCTTATCCTGTTTATTTCGGGCATTTGCTTAGGCATTGGAAGTTTCTACTTTACTTTTTCCAATGGAGTAATGGTTGGTGCATTTTTATCTCTATTCATACAGAATAATTTAGGTACCGATGCCATATTTGTAATTATGCTTCATGGGACTTTTGAGCTGATGGGCCTGATATTAGAATGCATGGCAGGATTTATTTTAGGGTTGAGTTTCTTATTCCCGGGCACATTAACCCGGAAGCAGGCTTTCAGAAAAGGATTATCAGAAAGTGTGAAAATTTATATCGGAACCATCCCTTTTACTACGCTAGCTGCCTTGATAGAAAGCTACGTGACCTATCTTGGTAAACAGGGCTTCCAGAATAATAATACACTTGTAATGCTGTTTTTGTCATTGGTCTTTATTGGCAGTTGGCTGGTTGTTGTCTGGTACTTTTTTATTTACTCTAAAAAGCTGACTGAAAAATATCCGTATGAAAAATATCTGGAAGACGTTGTTCATAGATAAAATTTATATATTAGGGTTTATTTTCCTGTTCTCGAGCACGATGTCTTTTGCCGATAAAGGTACTTTATCAAAGGCTCATGTAGATTCATTGAAGAGAAGTGAAAAAAAACTATGGTATGTAGACAAGTTTCAGAGTGAACAAAAACCTGTACCCAAACAAATACCGGAGGAGGAAGAAGAAAGAGGCGATTCAAGCAGAATTAGTGAAATAATCGCTTCTGTTTTTCAAGTCCTGATTTGGATTATTATCGGCTTAGCCATTATTGGGGCTTGTTATCTTATATTAAAAAACCTAAAAGGTTTTAAATTCAAAACTAATCCCGAAATTCCTGTTACTACGGCAGAAGTGCCAACAGAAGAATTGGATATTCAGGCCGTCAATACTGTTGATTTAAGTAGTCAGATAGAAAAATGCATTCAGGATGGAAATTATCGTCTGGCTGTAAGATACTACTATTTATGGGTGATGAAAATACTGAATGAATCTCATCAGATAGAATTTAATATCGATAAAACCAATCAGGATTATACGCAGGAACTAAGCCGGAAAAATACTTTTTCAAGAGAAAGGCTCAGGTTGTTTATTCAATGCACACGCTATTATGAGTATTTATGGTTTGGCAATTTTACTGTTTCTGAGCCTTCATTTCAAAGAATTGAAAAAACTTTTAAAGATTTTTTGACTAAAAAAGCATGAAAGGAAACTTACTGATAGTGGGTATTATCTTGGTAGGAATAGTGATTTTTCTCTTTTTCGGGTTAGACCTTTTTTCTTCTTTAGATAAAAAGTTTGATAAGTTCTTCACAGTTAGCCCCAATTCGTATAGACCTTACGACTGCAAGTTTTTTTATGATGAATTGAAACAGAATGCAGGCGGTGGATTCAGCGAAAACAAACTTCGTTTTGATATAAGTGGCTATGGTAGCTTAGAAAGTGTCAATAATACCTATGTAATTGTTGCCCCTAATTTTTATCCTACAGGTGCAAGCATTCATCAACTGAAAAAATTTGCGGGTAGCGGTAATAATGTTTTTATCTCAGCTTATGGCCTTACTTCTGAATTTATCGATTCTTTATATTATTCACCTAAAAGCGATGAATTGAATACAGCCTATCCTCCTTATTTAGCTGAAAGCCGTTGGAATATTACCTGGAAAGAAGATAGCTTATCTACAAAATATAATTTATTCGGGCATAAGCCGAGCACGGCAGTTTTAGATTCTATTTACCTGCGAAGCAACGATTTGGTAACGGCCATTGATACAATTATTACCGATAATGAAAACAGGATCCAGATGCTTGAACTAACCTGTGGATATGGGCGTATATTTCTGTGTAATAACCCGATACTTGTAAGTAATTATTTCTTGCTTTATAAAGATAATTACACGCTCTTTAATAAAATAGCCGACAAAATAAACCTGGCAGATAATAATATTATATGGGACGATTATTACCGGACCATAAATAGCCTTGAAGATGATTCAAGAGATTCTACAGGGATAGGCAGGAGTGAGGTATTACGGGTAATATTCAAGAATCCACCATTGGTTTGGGCATTTTATACTTTCCTGGTGGGTACGCTCTTATTCCTATTGATTTATTATCGAAGAATCCAGAAACCTATTCCTATTTATAATACACCCAAAAATAATAGTGGAGCCTATATATCTGTAGTAAGCGGGCTTTATTGGGAACAACAAAACCATAAATCAATTGCTGATAAAATTATCTCCCAGTTTTTTGAATATCTTGCCCATAATCATCAAATACACGCCAAAGATTTTCAAGAATCAGAATTAGAAAAAATTAGCTTGAAAACGGGAAGAAGTTTAGAAAGTATCCGCGAAATTTTTGATGAAATCAGTTCTGTTAAATCACAGGACGAAATTTCGAAGCAAAGCTTAATGAATGTATACCAGAAAATAAACGCATTTTACCAAGCATAAACACTACTAATGGAAAACGAAGAAGAAATCTTTAAAAATAGAATAGACCTCGACCTGGTTACCAAAGCGGTGAGTGATATTAAACGTGAGCTTAATCAGATTGTTTTTGGTCAGGATGAGGTAATAGACCTGATATTGATAGGCATATTGAGCGATGGACATATATTGATAGAGGGAGTGCCGGGCGTAGCTAAAACCATGATGAGTAAGCTATTAGGCAAGGTATTAGATATATCTTTTAAACGTATTCAGTTTACCCCTGATTTAATGCCCTCTGATGTACTGGGTACTTCTGTTTTTAACCCGAAAACTCTGGATTTTGAATATAAACGCGGGCCGGTTTTTGGTAATATTGTGTTGATTGATGAGATAAACAGAGCCCCGGCCAAAACGCAGGCAGCTTTATTTGAATTGATGGAAGAACGTCAGATAACTATTGATGGCAATACTTACCTGATGGATACACCTTTTATTGTATTAGGCACACAAAACCCGATAGAGCAGGAGGGAACCTATCGATTGCCCGAAGCACAATTAGATCGATTCCTTTTCAAAGTCAATATTGGTTACCCATCGGCTGATGATGAAGTACTGATGCTGAAACGTTTTAATTATGAAACCTATAATGATGTAGTAGAAAATCTGCAACCTGTGCTTAGTGTCAGATTGTTGAAAGAGCTTCGTCAGATTGTAAGACAAGTAGTGATTGAGGATAATATTCTGAAATATATCACGATGTTGATTCAAGCGACGCGAAACTACAAATTGCTTGAATTGGGGGCTTCGCCACGTGCATCAATAGCCTTGATGCTGGCTTCGAAAGCTAAAGCAGCTTTATCAGGAAGAGACTTTGTGACACCAGATGATGTAAAGAGTATGGCTAAACCAACCTTACGTCACCGGATTATCCTGACACCGGAAGCCGAAATGGAGGGAGTAAATGAAGATGAAGTACTTGATAATCTATTTTCAAAAGTAGAGATTCCACGCTGATGAATTTCTTTAAATCATTTTATCTTACACCAAGAACATTTATAGTTTTGGGTATCTGCATCGCACTATTTTGTATAGGGCTGGTGCTGAACCTTAGTTTTATTGCCGGGAAACTATTGCTGTTCTTGCTGTTTTTAACTGTATTGGTCGAAACAATTCTGCTGTATAGCAAATCGCAATTAATTAGCAGCCGTCGAATTTTGCCCAATAGGTTGAGCAATGGCGACGAAAATTCAATTGAATTACAGATTAGCAACAACTCCGCTATGGATTTGGCATTAACTATCTATGAAGATCTACCCGACCTGCTACAATTAAGAATATGGAAAATTGCAGTGATATTGAAAAAATCTTCTAACCAGAAAGTTATTTACGAAGTACGTCCTACGCAACGAGGCATCTACACCTGGCAGAATACAAGCATTCTGTGCAGTGTTTCTTTTTTAGGTTTTGTGGCCCGTAAGATGATTTTTGAAGAAATGGCCTCTATCAGTTGTTATCCCTCATTTGAGCAATTCAAAAAATTACCATTGGATGCACTGGTTAATAATTTTTCAGAAACCAATACAACCCATATTCGTAAAATTGGTCAGAGTCTTGAGTTTGAGCAGATAAAAGATTATGTAAGTGGCGATAATTATCGGCACATCAACTGGAAAGCCAGTGCCAAGCAGGGAAGATTGATGCTGAACCAATATCAGGCCGAAAGAAGCCAGGATATTTATATGGTATTAGATATGGGCAGAAGCATGAAGATGCCTTTCAACCAGCAAACGCTATTGGATTATGCCATTAATGGCTCCATTGCTCTCACCAAATCAATACTGGATGTTAAGGATAAAGCGGGGCTAATAACTTTTTCATCCAAAAACTGTGCTTATCTGCCGGCAAGAAGCGAATACAAGCAATTTGGCACTATAAATGATATGTTGTATAACCTGACGACAGATTTTCTGGAATCAGATTTTGAAAAACTGTATAAGTTCGTTCGATTTAAAGTCAGGCAGAGGAGTTTACTAATCATTTTTACGAATTTCGATTCAATCAATAGTCTGAAACGAAATTTGCAATATTTAAAGGCCATTGCGCAATATCACCTGGTTTTAGTAGTTTTCTTTGAAAATTCAGAGATTGTAGCCTTTGTTAATCAGCCTGCCAGTAATTTGCGTGAGGTTTATTCAAATACCATTGGTAAGCATTTTTTAAGTCAGAATCAGTTGATATTAAAAGAATTACTTAAAGCGGGTATCCAAGGCTTAATTACCCAGCCACACCAATTGAGTATAGAAACAATAAATAAATACATTCAGATTAAAAGAAAACAAATGATTTAATTAACCTAAACCAGTAATTTTATGTTTAAAGCGCCCTTTTCATTTGATGGCCGAATCCGGAGAACAGAATATGGAATAACACTCATTATTTATTTCATTCTGTATTCTATTATTTTTTTTACAATAGTAACAAAGCCAGAAATTGGCCCTATTGTAGTGCTTATTTTTATTATACCTATGTTATGGTTTTTATGGGCACAGGGAGCCAAACGTTGCCATGACCTGGATAGAAACGGATGGTATCAGATTATCCCTTTTTACTTTCTCTGGTTACTTTTTCAGGATGGTGAGCCGGGAGAAAATCAATATGGGTTAAATCCAAAGGGCATCGGAAATGAATCCAGCTACGATGACCAGATTAGTCAAATCGGAAAATCTTTAGAATCGTAATATAACTAAGAGAGCTACCCAATAGGTAGCTCTCCTGCTTAAAAACTAACCTTATTTTAATATCCTCTTACCAATTCTGCTGCACCAAAAACACCTGCACTGTCGCCCAGTTTAGGTTTTAAGAAGGGAGTTTCTACTACACGGCTATTAAATATATAATTCTTCAATTCTTCCGGCCCTTCTGTATATACTTCATCAATATTACCTACGCCTCCACCAACCACAATGGCATCAGGGTCGATTACATTAGTGATATAGGAAATTGCTTTACCAAATGATTTGGTTAAATATTTAACCGTCGCAGTGGCATGCGGGTCGTTACCCTCTTTAAAATTCTGGTAAATTTCTTTCATAGTCAGAGCCTTGCCACTCAATTTTTCATAATAACGTTGCAGCGAAGGGCCTGAGAAAACAGTTTCATTGCAACCTCTTTTGCCACAATAGCACTCGTAGCCATCGTCTTCTAATACATTATGTCCCCACTCGCCACCAATTCCATGTCTCCCATTTAGTACTTGTCCGTTAATCACCACACCTCCTCCAACACCTGTGCCTAATATAATCCCGAATACTACTTTGGCATCAGGTACTACATCCTGCACAATACCCATAGTGGCTTCGGCCAAAGCAAAGCAGTTGGCATCGTTGGCAATTTCAATAGGTAAGTCAAGTGCTCTTTCTAAATCTTCTTTCATCCGCTGACCATTCATGCAAACAGTATTGCAGTTTTTCATAGTCTGCGTACTTGGATCTAAAGCACCCGGGGTACTAAAACCTACAGCAACAGGCGTAAGTTTAGTTTCTTCTTTAATCATATCTATCAGCCTGGCAACCTGACTGATTATATGCGCATAGCCTTTAGCTGCTTCTGTTGGAATCCTTTTTCTTAATAATACTTCATTCGTATCGGCGTTCATTACTACGCCTTCTATTTTGGTACCGCCCAGGTCTACACCCCAAAGTGTTTTCATTTTTTTCTATTGCTGATATAAGGGAAAAACATCACTGAATTGTCTTTAACATGTTATTAACAAATTGTCAGACAACTTTATGCAAACATATAGCATCTAATAGTTAAAGACAAAAAAAACTTAGAAAAAGCTAAAATCGTATTACTATGAAACGCACATTCATCTTTATCGGCATAATCCTTTTGGGAGTGGTAGGATTATCATCTTGTAATGTATTTTATGAAGATACAGGTAGCGGTATTATTGAGACCGAATACCGTCGTGCCGGATACTTCAACCGCATTGAACTGGATTTTGCTGCCGAAGTTATACTTACCCAAGGCCCTGCCAGAGACATTCAGATAGAAGCAGAAAGCAATATTATTCCGCGCATTATTACCCGCATAAGCGGTAATACGTTGATTCTGGATAGTAATGGTGGCTGGTATACCAGTAAAAAAGTTAAAATCTGGATTCAGACTCCTGATATTTATAGCATTGATGTGGCAAGCAGTGGTCGGGTTATCAGTGATAACAAAATCTATGGTAAAAGCATAGATTTAAGATTATCAGGTAGTGGTTTAATTGATGTAGCCGTAGATATGAAAAACGATGTCAATGCAGAATTAAGCAGCTCGGGCTTGATTTTTCTTGAAGGAGATGCTAAAAATGCGATATACACTTTGACCGGAAGCGGTAAAATTGAATCTTTTGGCTTGCACGTAGATAATTCTGATGTCGACATCAATGGTTCAGGACGTTGTGAAACTACTGCTTATTATAACCTCGATGTATATATTACAGGTAGCGGGACAGTCTGGTTTAAAGGTGACCCAAGAATCAGCCGTAAAATTTCCGGCTCAGGCAGAATCGTTGATGCCAACTAAACAATAAATTTTAAATATTCAATCCTGACTCAACCTGCAGGTCTGGCTAACAGATTTGCAGGTTTTTTATATACGTACCAAGCATAAATTCGGCAAAAAAATCGTAATTTTGCACTCCTTTTAGCAATTGAAGAGAGGAAATAGAGATAGTTATATAACTATCGTGAAATACACAAACTAAGTTCGTTGCGAACGAACACCAGATAAGTATGATAAGCAAGACCTACAATCCGAAAGAAATCGAAGACAAGTGGTATCAGTATTGGACTGATAACAAGTATTTTAAGTCGACACCGAATCCTGACAAAGAGCCTTATTGCATCGTGATTCCACCGCCTAACGTCACAGGCGTCTTACATATGGGACACATGCTGAACAATACTATACAAGACGTATTGACCCGTAAGGCCAGAATGGAAGGGAAAGAAGCGTTATGGGTGCCAGGTACTGACCATGCTTCAATTGCTACGGAGGCCAAGGTAGTTGCTATGCTGAAAGAAAAGGGAATCAATAAAAGTGACCTTTCTCGCGAAGAGTTTTTAAAATACTGCTGGGAGTGGACAGAGAAATATGGTGGAATCATTCTTCAACAATTACGCAAGTTAGGTGCGTCTTGTGATTGGGACCGTACCCGCTTTACGATGGAGCCTAATCTTTACGATGCCGTAATTGAGGTTTTTGTTGATTTATATAATAAAGGTGAGATTTACCGCGGTTACAGAATGGTAAACTGGGATCCTCAGGCCAAAACTACAGTTTCGGATGAGGAAGTTATCATGAAAGATATTCAGCAGAAGTTGGTATATATCCGTTATGATGGCGATGAAGGAAGTGTAACCATTGCAACCGTTCGCCCTGAAACTATCATGGCAGACTCAGCGATTTGCGTGAACCCTGCTGATGAGCGCTATCAGGATTTAATTGGTAAAACGGTAAGAATCCCGCTTATCAATCGTGAGGTAAAGATTATTGCGGATGAGTATGTAACGGTAGATTTTGGTACAGGTGCTTTAAAAGTAACTCCTGCTCACGACCAGAACGACTACGCTTTGGGTCAAAAGCATGGCTTGGCTGTAATTGATATTCTGACAGATGATGGAAAACTGAATGAAAAGGCCCAGATTCTGGTAGGAGAAGACCGTTTTGTGGCTCGCAAGAAAATCATCAAAATGCTTGAAGAATCAGGCAATCTGGTAAAAGTTGAAGATTATAAATCGAATGTTGGTACATCAGAGCGTACAGGTGTGGTAATTGAGCCTAAAGTATCATTGCAATGGTTCCTGAAAATGAAAGATTTATCGGAGCCTGCTTTGAAAAATGTAATGGATGATACCATTCAGTTTATTCCTCCGAAATTTAAGAATACCTACAAGTATTGGATGGAGAATGTAAGAGACTGGTGTATCAGTCGCCAGTTGTGGTGGGGACATCGTATTCCGGCTTATTATATGCCAGATGGTACCTGCATTGTGGCAGCTAGTAAAAAAGAAGCATTAAAGATAGCCCGCAATAAATACCAACTCTTTGCACTAAGCGAGCATGATCTGACACAAGATGAAGACGTACTGGATACCTGGTTTAGCTCATGGCTATGGCCGATGTCGGTTTTTGATGCTTTCAAAAATCCTGATAATGAAGATATCAAGTATTATTATCCTACTAATGATCTGGTAACTGCACCAGAGATTTTGTTCTTTTGGGTAGCACGTATGATTATTGCCGGATATGAGTATAAAGGTACTTATCCATTCAAAAACGTATATTTGACGGGTATTGTAAGGGATAAGCAAGGTCGTAAGATGTCAAAATCTTTGGGTAATTCACCAGACCCGTTAGAATTGATTGGACAATACGGTGCTGATAGTGTTCGTACAGGTATGTTATTCAGTTCACCTGCCGGAAACGATTTATTGTATGATGAAAAACTAATTGAGCAAGGTAGAAATTTTAATAATAAAATCTGGAATGCATTCAGATTGGTAGAAGGTTGGGAGGTTTCAGAAACTACAACCCAGAATCCGGCTTCTGCCAAGGCGGTACAATGGTTTCAATCGAAATTCAATAAGGTATTGGCTGAAACGCTTGACCATTACAGCAAGTTCAGAATGTCAGATGCCCTGATGAGTACTTATAATCTTATCTGGGACGATTTCTGCTCTCAATATCTCGAGATGATTAAGCCAGCCTATGTAGAGGGTAAAAGCTTACCTATAGACAAGCAAACATATGAGGCTACGCTCGAAATATTTGATGCATTAATGCGGTTGGCTCACCCTTGGATGCCGTTTATTACAGAAGAAATCTGGCAGAATATCAAGATCAGAGAAGCCAACGATTCTATCTGTATCGCACCATTCCCAACGGTAGGAGCGATTGATGAAGAGATTTTAGGTGATTTTGAGATTTTATCTGAAATTATATCTAATGTTCGGAATACACGCAATGCCAAGCAGATTTCACCTAAAGAAGCTTTGCCATTATCTATCAAAACAGCTGATAAGGCACGCTATGAGGCATTAGCAGGTTTGATTCAGAAGTTAGCCAATATCTCAGGCATTCAATATGTAGAGGATAAGGCCGAAGGGATAAGTTTTGTGATTAAAGGTGATGAATTTACAATTGATTTAGGGTCTAATATTGATGTAGAAACCGAAAAAGCGAACCTTCAAAAGGAATTAGAATATACTTTGGGTTTCAAAAAATCAACCGAATCGAAATTGGCTAATGAGCGTTTTGTACAAAACGCCAAGCCTGAAATCATAGAAAAAGAACGCCAGAAATTAGCCGATGCCGATGCCAAAATCAAGGCTTTGGAAGAAGCGCTGGCGAAATTGGGGTAATCGAAAATAATACCTGATTAGGAAGGTAAATAGTTGCGATAATATTTTTAATATTGCCGAAACTATTTACCTTTTTTGTATTATGAACGCTGTGTTCTATTTAAGAATATCTACTCTAGTCAGACTAATGAAAATCACTGCCTTTTTACTGCTGCTATTTTTTAATTCGTTTATCGCTTTTTCCCAGGAGAACACTTGCAAGCTCAGGTTTAGACTTGGAACTAGTTTGTCATTTTGGAGTGATGATAATACGATTGAAGGCTCTATATGTAAAGGAGGACGCTTGCGGATAACATGTGAGTTAATTCAGAATGGGTTATATGTCTGGAAGAAAAACGGAGAAATTATTCCAAATGAGAATAAAGAATTTATTTATACTTCTGAAGCAGGTGTTTATACTGCTGAAGTTCAGACAACTGGCTGTAAATATGTGTCGCCTAAAATTACTTGTAAAATCCATGATCAATTAGAAAGTTTCGGAATCACAGTTTATAATGTACTAAGTTATCCTAAACAGAATGAATATGTGATATGTGACAAGGGAGAAACATTTGCCCCAGATCTTAATGCTATATTTTATGGAGAAGTACTATATCAATGGCAAAAAGATGGAGTAGACATAGAAGGTGCTACCAATAAATCCTTCCGTATAAAAGAATCAGGAATTTATAATGTCAGAGCTCTGCAAGGTGAGTGTAGATCTAACTCGAAACCAGTTAAAGTTACTATAGCAGATAAAAAAGTGGCGAGCCCGATGCAATTCTCTCAGGGTTATTTTTTCTATTTTAAGCCAAATGATACCTTAAACCTTTGCGAAAATACCAATATAAGACTGTCGGGATTTAATAATTTCGGAGAGTATAAGTGGTATAAAAATAATGAGCCTGTAAAAACTGATGGAAAACGTGTAATTGATATTTCTGAATCTGGTACTTATTATTATGAAACTAATATGCCCGGAGGTTGTGCAACTTCGTCCGACAGAATAGTGGTGAATTTTAACAAACCTACTTATAAGCCTTTAATACAATTAAGTAATGCCATATTAGGCTGCAATTCGCAGTACCTGACTCTATTAAATAATGCTTTCTTCTATAATCTCCTCACCAACTCTGATGCGCCGTTTACTCATTCGTGGTCTGGCAGTGATGGTAGTAAGCAATCTGGGTGGAGCGTTCCTATTAACTCCTCTGGAAGCACTACCTATAGTGTAACCAGTACCATAGGTAATTGTATAATAAACTCAGGTTCATTTACTTATGATATTGATTCGGGTAAAGGCTATCGCCTGGAGAATCCCTTACTTGAAAACGGGAAAATTAACATGTGTGGTGGCAATCAGCCAGTCTTAAGACTGCCGGGCAATATCACTTCAAACTATACTATTCAATGGTATAAGGATAATTTACCTATCGCATCAAACCCCCAATTTCTGGTAGCCAGAGAAAGCGGTAAGTATCATGCAATATATACACCGGCCAATACAGGGTGCAAAAAATATACAGATACAGTTGAAGTAATAATGACGAAAGTGCCTGCTAATCTAATTACTCAACAAATAATTAATTGTGATGATAAACTTTTAGTGGAAAAAGAAGACGGTATTGGATACGCCTGGAAAATGGACGGCAAATTGATAAATGGTGCCAATTCTCATGAATTATTCCCGGCATCATCAGGTAATTATTCACTTGTCTCCAATAATGGTTATTGTTCTTACGAGTCTAATAAAATTTTTATCGAAATAAAGGGTAAATCTCGTCTGGCGGAAAAGAATATTTATTGTGAAAATGACACACTGAAACTGAAAGCACCGGAAGGGAATTCTTACTTATGGCAAGGACCAAATAATTTTTCGTCTCAATTACAAAATCCTCAGATAAACAATATTAATGATAAGAACTCCGGATTTTATAGATTAATGGTCTCTACCATAGGTTGTACATATAAAGATAGTGTATTCATAACGGTAAATGAAAAACCTGAAATTTCAATTGAAAGGGCAGATGAGTATTGTTTAGGAAAAAATATTACAATGATTGCCAGAGTTTACAACGGATATAGTTATTGGTTAGATCCGAAAGGAAATGTAGATAAATCTCCTGTTTTAACTATTAAAAATGCAACCAGAGCTCATAATGGTGTTTACACAGCTACTGCCTTAACGTATAACACTGGTTGTGCAACAATCATAAGCACGGAAATTAAATTGAATGAAGGTATTTGCAAGTCAATAGATTTATTTCAACCTATAAAAAATCTATGTGCCAATGCTGAAAATGAATTAGTGTTTAATCTAGACGGGCCGTTTTCGCCGGATGAAAAGTTTAATTTGTACTACATTAATTCTTTAGGAGAGAAAACTTTTCTAGCTAATGCTAATAAAAGCCCTCTCAAGTTTAAGGCAATTAATCCCTTGCCTGATAAACTCATAATTGAAAGCTCTGTAAGCAAAGTTCGTTCAAATATTATCGCAGTTCGTTATGATGTAATCTCTTATCATATTAGCCGCGACTTTACACAAGTCTGTACTGGATTTAGCGTACCACTAAGATTAGACTCCATTACCTACAGATTTGATAAAATTCAGTGGTTGAAAAATAATCTAGCTATTGCTGGAGCGAATGGTTACTCTTATAATGCAACTGAGTCGGGTAATTATTGGGTAAGAGTAGAAAGAAATGGTTGTAAATCTCTCGATAGCGATAGTTCAAGTCACAGAGTTGCAGTAAAAATTGGTGAGATTTCAAAGCCATATATCGGTACTTATTATGCCACTGCCAATGTTTGCAATGGTTATTCTGTACCGTTAGATATGAATTGGTATAGAATAATTAATAAAAAATATCAGTGGCAATTAAATGATGTTGATATCCCGAATGCAGTTGATAGTTTTTACTTAGCAAAGCAGGCGGGAGACTATTCCCTTAAAGTCACCCAGGGTACATGTGAAGCTATTTCGTCAAAAGTCAGAGTTACACTTAATATGTTGTCGGCGCCGATCATTAGTTCATCCCCTTACGGTGCAAATCAAAATGGGGTTACTGAAATTTGTGATGGTAGTGAAGTAACACTTTCCTCAGCTACTTACCTAGACTATAACTTTAAGTGGAACGATTGGACACCAAAACCTATTGAGGGAGTAAGATTTCAGTGGCAAAAAGATAACATAGATATCCCATCAGCCAATAATTTTGAATACAAAACTAAGGAAGAAGGCACTTACCGATTAAAAGTTTTTCAGGGAGATTGTATGGCCATATCTGCAACCATTGTTATTAAAAAAGGAAAGCCTAAGGGACTAAACCTATACGAATCATGGGGAGGAGATTGTATTGGAGAAAAAAAATCAATAAGTGTTAGTATAAATAGTGGTATAACTAGTGTTTTAGGGTGTAGTATTTTTAAAGATAATAAATTCTTTAAAGAGACTATTACGAATGAATATTTTACAATTGAAGAATCAGGAAACTACCATGCAACAATAGAATTTAAGATACCTAACTCTGCTGCCACTTGTGTGCTTTATTCTGATACGCTGAAAATAGCATTTAAAGATAAAATTATTAATTATAATCTGGCATATAATTCAAGCATGACTACTTGTCTGGATAGCATACCTATAACAGGAATGCCGCTTGATAAGCTTTATAACCCAAAGTATCAATGGAAATTTAATGGACAGGTTATCCCCAACGATACCACTTATATACTAATGGCTAAGCAATCCGGAGTGTACCAGCTAGAAACCAAAAGTAGTTTAGGATGTGTATATGAATCAAATCCTGTAAAAGTAGAATTTAATAAATTGGAGATAGCAATTGATAAGCCCGATTGCGTCTGTTACAATAAGTTACCTTATTTATACCCCAGAATTAAAAGTATTGACTCTTACTATACCATAGATAATACCTATGTAACTAAAACACTTGGATATGAATGGCAATTTGAGGGTGTAAATATTGGAAGCTACTATGGGCAAGGAGTTACAAAATCAGGTAGCTATACATTGATAGTAAAACAAGGTACTTGTAATGCCAAGGCAACAGTTAATATTGAGATTATAGAAATACCCCAAAACCTAATCCCTAATCAAGATAGTTTATTTCTATGTCCAAAAGGCAGTGTTACTTTTAGTGCCCAACAAGGTAATTTTACTTATACCTGGTTAAAAAACAATCAGCTTTTCGATAATAATCAGACACAAACGATTAAAACCGCTTCCGAAGGAACTTATAAGGTTTGGATAGAAAAAGAAATATGCGGAGTAATGAGTAACTCCATCGCGGTGAAAGAAAAAATAATTCTCCCTACAGCTGCTATTAGGGGCAATAAAGAACTCATAAACGGAGATTCAGCCAAAATAAAGGTTGATTTTACTTCTTTACCGCCCTGGACAATTAAATTGACCAATAATCAGGAATTTACAGCGCATAACACCCCTTTTGAATTTGCAGTAAGACCTTTGCAGACAACTGTCTACGAATTAGCGTCTGTCAAAAATGATTGTGGTGTCGGTACAGTAAGCGGCAAAGCTGAAATAAGGATTAATATTTTAGGTAACGAGGAGTTAGCCGGAGCAAAAATTAAATTGTTCCCTGTACCAACACAGGGTATTTGCCAATTGTCAGTCGAAACGGTTATACCTGAGAAATTAAGTTTTCAATTGCACAATGTTGAGGGTAAAATGATAATGAAATCAGAAGAGACTACTATAGGTAATATGTTTAGCGAAACAATTAATCTGGAGTCATTACCTGCTGGTATTTATTTGCTAAAGATTAAAGTGGGTAATAAGATTGTAAATCGGAAGATTGTTAAAGGGAATTAAGGTTAGCTTATAACAAAACAGCCCAATAGTTCGCGCTATTGGGCTGTTTTATTATCTAATATTATTATCAGAACCTCTTAAAATCATCATCCTCCTCGTCATCAAACTTCATTTTATTTGGGTCAAACATACTGTCGAGAAGGTCTTTAAATTGTAAACCAGTATCAAGTGCCTGTTTGCTGATTAATGAATATTCGGCTAAACCATGTAGCGCAAATTCCATCATGAATAACTTGTCGTTTTCGTTTAATCTTGGATGGAAGTTTTCAACCAATTCATCTAAACCATCAATGGTTTTCAGTCTTGCTTTATATTCGCGGTCTGTTAGGTCGTTTAAGAAATCAATTACATTGCCTTCGCCAAACCAGGTTGATACCTGTTGGAAGGGATTTTTTCCTGATTTCTTTTTCTTTAATGTCTCCGGGTTTGGAAAGTATTTCAAAAACTCCGTACGCATCGCTTTGCCAATCAGGCTTTGCGCTACATAAACAGGTCCTTCCACCTCACCTTCATACACTAACTCAATTTTCCCATTGATTGCTGCAATAGCTCCATAAATATCAGATACACGCGCATGAACATTTTTCTCACCATTAATTAATGAGCGTCTTTCGGCCGAACTTAAAAGATTTTCGTAAGCAGAAATCGTCATACGGGCTGATACCCCACTTTTTGCATCTACGTATTCACTTTGACGGGCTTCTACGGCTATTTGCTCTATCAGGTCTTTCAATATATCATTAACGGCAATTTTCTTTTGCTCATTTTTAATGATAGCTTCCTGCTCAGTAATCCTACGCCCTGTCTCAATTGATTTCGGATAGTGCGTCACAATCTGGCTATCAATACGGTCTTTTAGCGGGGTTACGATACTACCACGATTGGTATAATCTTCAGGGTTAGCGGTAAACACAAACTGAATATCCAACGGGATTCTCAGTTTAAATCCGCGAATCTGAATATCCCCCTCTTGCAGAATATTGAATAAGGAAACCTGAATACGTGCCTGCAAATCAGGTAATTCGTTGATAACAAAAATACAACGGTGCGAACGCGGAATCATACCAAAGTGAATTACACGTTCGTCAGAATACGGAAGTTTTAATGTAGCGGCCTTAATAGGGTCAACATCACCAATTAAATCAGCAATGGACACATCAGGTGTGGCTAGTTTCTCATTATAACGTTCGGCACGAGATAACCAGCTGACAGGTGTGTTATCACCTTTTTCAGTAATCAGGTCTTTAGCGAATCTTGAAAGTGGTTCTAAAGGATCATCATTTAGCTCTGAGCCCTCTACCACAGCCACATATTCATCCAGGAGATTTACCATCAAACGGGCAATGCGTGTTTTCGCTTGTCCACGAAGACCAAGTAAATTTATATGGTGCATAGATAAAATGGCTTTTTCTACATCCGGAATAACAGTGTCTTCATATCCCCAGATGCCCGGGAAAACCACTTCTTTATTTTTGAGTTTTTCGATTAAGTTGTCTCGAAGTTCTTGTTTAATGGATTTCGGGCGATAGTTACTGGCTTTCAGTTCGCCCAAGGTTTTAATCTTTAATAAGTTTTTGTCGAATCCCATAATGCGTATGATGCTAATTTTCTTTAGTTTAAGCTATATTAGAAATCTGCCATAACCGTGCAAGGAGGTTGTCAGAATATGTTATTTACAAGACAAAATGAAACCTGCCCTGATAGAATAACGGATTTACAGAAGAAATGGTTTGTCTGGTTATTTCATTTCGGTAAAATATCTGATTTTAATAAAGAGAAACAGGAATAACAAAAAAGGTTCGATTCTAGATTAGTAGAACCGAACCTTCTATAAAATACGTAAAGTTTATTTTAGCTGCATTGTCCTAAAATGACCCATAAAATAATGAAAACGATAATGGTGCCGAAGCAACCGCCACCTAATTTCTTTGCCCCATAGCCAGCTAATAATCCTCGCAGTAAATTATTCATATCTTTATCAATTTTGTGGTTTAAAATATCATGTATATACGATAGAAAAAATCAGTCCTCTAAACAGATTGCCGGAGACTGGGGCATTACTTCCACAAATTATTTCATCAAAAACAAAAGGGATTTTTTTGTGGAAAAAATTCCCGAATCAAAATTGATTAATTAAAGCCTACTCCGTATTTATTTCCTAGTTCTTGCAAGGCATTTACCGTTTCCGGAAGTAAATTAAGCCCACTTTCCAATTGTTGTTTTTTCAACTCTAATCCCCTTGTTCCAGGCATTCTTACTGGTTTATCAAGGTGAATAGGTATTGAGTTCAAACATTGATTCTTGAAATACTCAGTTTCTCTCTTAAATGCCTCTTCTCCCGAAAAGCCTTTCGGACTAATGATTTGCAAGTAAACCGAAGCACCCCAAAGTGTTGGCATTTCAGACCTGCCATGCCCACCAAGCGCACTGGTAAGCGCTTCAATCATGATGCCTAAGCCAAAGCCTTTATAACCACTATCAAGTCCACCTAATGGAAGTATCGAGCCGGGAGGAGTAGCAAAGAATGCAGCAGGGTCGTTAGTCGTATTCCCTTGATTATCTAAAATCCAATCATGAGGAAGCTTCTCCTGAGTACGATGTGAGCGAGTCACTAAACCATTAGATGTGGCAGACATACTCACATCAATCATAATCGGGTCTGACTCTGTTGGGATACCAACCGCCAAAGGGTCTGGACTGTAGACAGAAGTAAGCCCTCCGAATGGAGCAACTGTCTTGTTTCTGGGGTCAGAACAAGCCAATAAAATCATAAAGCCCTGTCGGGCTACTTTTTCTAAATAAGCAGCCAAACAAGCTATATGATGTGATTTTTGTATGGTAACAATACCCGTTCCGTATTGCGCTGCTCTTTTGCAGGCTTCTTCAATGGCTTTATTCACCAACCATGGGCCAGGCAAATAATTACCATCTAAAGCTAAAACTGCTCCCATATCATTGAGCAACTTAGCTTCACCGACTTTGGTCATTGAATCCTTTTCGAGTTCAGCCACATAAGCGGGTAATAATTGGAGACCATGCGTACGATGTCCCAATAATTCTCCCTCTAACAATATATCAGCTATATGAAAAGCTTTTTCCTCATCTAAACCAGCTTGCTGTAATACCGTTTGACTGAACTGTAAGAGCGCCTGCGAATCTCTCATAATAGGTTAAGCAATGGCTTTAGCTACAGAAGATTTCATTTTTTCAATACCCAATTTAGCAGCTACCAAAGCATCCATCTTCCAGTATTCTTTGTTAAATATCTCCAACGATAATATAATTGGTGTCTTCTTAGCATGCAATTCTTTTAGTATCTGGGTAATAGGGGCAACACCATCACCGGGTAATATACGATCACCATCATTAATTGTTTCTCTTGGAGGTACTCCCGGATAATCGTTCATATGGAACATCTGAATAGACGATCCACTGGCAGTTCTTAAACTATTAAAATTGGAACCTCCTTTATGTAAATGATATACGTCTGTTAATACACAAGCTTTAGGGTGACCACTTTCAGAAGCAGCAAACAAAACTTCTCCAACTAAGTGCAGATTAGTCGAGAAGCCCCACATCTCTAATTGAGGAATTACGCCAAAATTATCGCTTACTTCCAATAATTTACCGTATCTTTCTGCTATCGCCTTTAGGTCAAGTACCTTGCCGGTAGTAGCACCAAAAGGCGGGGCTGCTATACGTTTACAACCAATTTCGGCCAGCATGGCCATTTCTTTTTTATTTTGCTCCAGTGCTTTTTCGCGCTCTGTTGCATCATCCACTATCCATTTAGAAAAACCGATGGCGTCTTCAATGGTAATGCCTAAATCTGCGGCTTTTTTCTTTACATCTTTCAATTTGCCACCTTGTTGTACATATTTTTCAACGGTGCTTACCCATACTTCAATGGCATCATAGCCTGCTTTGGCGGCCGTTTCTATTTCGCCCATCAAGCCAAGATTTTGTTCTCTGATGGTACTGGTATTCAAACTGAATTTAAAATTATGTGCAGCTTTTTTCTCCGAACCTGCCATGGCTTCCGGCAGACCTAAGCCTAATCCTGCTCCTACAGCCAGCGAGTTTTTCAGTAAGTTTCTACGAGAGATAGCGTTTGTTTCCATTGGTAGTCTTAATAAGTATAATATGATTGAATGATAGTGTTGTAAAGATAACGCGATAAGATTGAGTTTTCAAGCAAATAAGAACTTTAATGTCGCGCTTGCATGTATAGAAGTGTGAAACGAACACTTAATTTATATGAGAAGGATTAAAAACAAAAAAGCACGAGTACCATTGACTCATGCTTCATGTATACAAATGCTTAATGCAGAAAATCTATTCTTCCTCAACCATTGCTTTTTCCGGGAATGTAGTATTGACAAGGGCTTGCACTTTTGGGCCGATAAGCAAAATACAAGGGATTACTACCGTGTAAGACATAGCCCAGGAGCGTAGCCAAATGCTCAAAAACTTCTCAACAAAACCTATGTTGACGCTAATGAGCGTAAAGGAAATGATTCCGGTAGTGATAACGCCCATAATTAAACCGAATGCTATTCTCTGTCTCATATCTTTATTAATTAAGCGTGTAAAGTGGGATTCATCGCCAGTAAAGCCTCTTCTGGCGCACTATGGAATAGTTTATAAAAGTCAGCCGTGCGACCCACGTGAATTTCATAAGTATCTGTTTCAAAAGCTTTCAATAAATCTTCTGCTACAGCCGCGGGAGAGATGCCATTAGCTCCGCCTATAGCCTGTGAGAAATCGGTATTCACTAATGGAGGCATTAATTCAAATACTTTTACGGGTGTTTTAGCCAGATACAATCTTAACGATAGCGTATAAGAGTGTAATGCAGCCTTACTGGCACCATAAGTAGACAAGATATGATTTGGTGCAAATGCTACAATTGATGATACATTCACAATCGCGGCTTCTTGCTGTTTTTTGAGTAAAGGTAAAAGCTTTTCATTCAATCTGATGATTGATAGATAATTAGTGAGCATTTCGGTTTGTGCTTTTTCAAACGTACGGTCAGTTTCTAGTAGGTTATTCAAAAAGGCACTTCCTGCATTATTGACTACTACATTCAGATTCGGGAAATCTTTATAGAGTATCTTTACCAAAACATCTACATCTTCTTCTTTACTTACATCTCCTGCTAAGGGAGTTACATTTTGCAGTATCGCCGCTGCTTTAGCCAGGCGTTCTTCGTCTCTGCCAACAATAATTACATGATTGCCCTGTTGACTAAAAAGTCTGGCTATTTCAAAGCCGATTCCGGCGCTTCCTCCTGTTACCAGGATAGTATTCTGTGTTGTTTTCATTTTCGTTTGTTGTTTAATACTTTAATATCAGACAAGTGCTTACACCATGCGCATAAACCGTATTGTCTTTGTCAATTAATTGGGCTTCTACCAGGGATGTTCGTCCACCTGCGTGAATGATTTTACCCACAGCATGAAGTTCTTCTATTTTATTGGTCACAGCTTTCAGGAAATTTACTTTTAGTTCTAAAGTTGTATAGCCAGAGCCTGCTTCAAGTATCGAGTGTAAAGTACAACCCATAGCCGAATCAAGAATGGCGGAAATTACACCCCCATGTACACTGCCAATGGGGTTATAATGAAACTCTTGCGGCTGAAAAGAGAAAATAACTTTTCCTTTTTCCAGATGTGTAGGCTTAAAATCAAGTGTATGCAGTAGGGGAGGAAAAGGAATTTTGCCCTCACCCATCGCCTGTAAATATTCTAAACCTGACATTGTTAAGGCTTGCTTAGCACCCTCCAGCGGATTATCCCATTGGAAAGTTCTTTCTCTGTTCGTAGATGTCATAATCTTGTCTTTTTATACCGTTCGGTATATTATTTATTAAAAAAATAAGCGTAAGCTAAATACGCTAACTCAAATCTCTGATGATTTTTTCAACCGATTGCATTACTGCTTTTCTATAATTTAGTTTGCCTGTCAGTTTTGTAATCATGATTCCGCCTTCGATCATCGCAATCATCGTCAAGGCTGTTTGCTCGACATTTACATCGGCTCTAAATTCTTTCGCGTCAATACCTTTCTGAATGAGTGAAATCAATTTGCTTTTCCAACCATTAATGGCATTGGCCGCCTTTTCTTTTAAAGCCGGGTGCGTATCGTCTGCCTCAATAGCTGTATTCAAAATAGGGCATCCACCTACTGGAAAGGGATATTTCAAGAAGTTTTCATAGACATTGGCATATACCAATAATTTATCCTGTATAGTTGTTTGCTTACGAATTTCCTGACTGATAATATCATCGACACATTTCAGATTATAATCAAAAGCTGCTAAAGCTACTTCATCTTTATTGGTGAAATTGCCGTAGATGCTACCCTTCGTTAAGCCTGTAGCATCGGTAATGTCATTCAACGAAGTGCCGGCATATCCTTTTATATTAAAGATAGGTGCCGTTTTTTCAATAATGAATTCTTTTGTCCTTGCTGCTTTACTCATATCAGTGTCATATTGATGATGCAAAATTATACCAATCGGTATAATTTTGCAAGTATTATTTAATATTTTTTATTGAGGGAATTTTTGAATTGATTTAAACGGTTGATAATCAGAAGATTATTTTACAAGCAATGGCTCGAAATGATTCAGCTTTTCATCAAAAACAACAAATTTAGCAGGGAAACCAACAGCAATCTGTCCGATATTTTGTTCCATACCCACAGCTTTTGCTGCACGGATGGTAGCCATTTTGATAGTTTCTTCCAGGCTGATGCCCACTTTCTGAACAGCATTTCTTACGCCATCTGCCATTGAGATAGCTGCCCCTGCCAGATTGCCTTCTGAGTTACGGTATTGCCCGTCTTTCAGATAAGCATCAAATTCTTCCCATTGGAAATGGGTAACTTTATTACCTACAAATAGCGCATCAGAAATCAGAAATAGTTTGTCTTTCTTAATTGTGTAAGCAATACGAGCAGCACCAATATGACAATGATGACCATCCAGAATAATAGGAGCATATACTTCAGTATTATAGAATGTAGCCCCTACTACTCCCGGTTCACGATGTCCCATCTGGGTCATGGCATTATAGAGGTGAGTACATAAGCTAATACCTTTATAATAGGCATGTTGTGCCTGTTTAAAAGTAGCATTTGAATGCCCCAACGAAAGTTTTATACCACTATCTAATAATAAATCTAATTGTTCATCTGTGAAGTTTTCAGCGGCGATGGTCATGATTTTTATCACATCTTTGCCGTATTTGATAATTTCCTCTAGTTCAGCATTAGTCGGTTTTCTTACATAAGCAGCCAGATGCGCACCACGTTTAGCTAAATTGAGAAAAGGCCCTTCCAGGTGCATACCTAACACCCCCGAATCAGGGTTTTTCTGCATGAAACTTTTAGTAGCCTCTATGCCTTTCAGAATATTTTCCAGAGGCGAAGTTATCAGGCAAGGCAATACATGCGTAGTGCCTAAAGCCAGACTCGATTCGTAAATATCCTGTATAGTTTCTTCGGTGGCGTATTTCGTAAAGTAGTGTTTTTCGCCACCATTGATATGCGTATCAATAAAGCCTGGCGCAATCTGCTTGCCTGCCAGATCTATAGTACGGGTACTTTCGAACCCAAAATTCTCCAGAGGCTCTATGGCTTTAATCAGGCCGTTTTCAATAATAATCGTTTGGTTTTCAAGTACTTCGGTGCCGGTATGAATAGTGGCATGGGCAATAGCTGTCTGCATAAGAAGAATAGTGGTGATTTTTTTGCAAGTTAGGAAAAAATGACTTCATGACAGCCGCTTATATTACATATAATTCTGCCATCTTGTCAGTAAATTTCGTATTGGCAAAAAAATTGACGAATTTTGCAAAAATAAAATTGTGTTTAAAAATGGCAGAGAATAAAGAAGGTCAAGAAATAAACGACGAACAAGTAGAAAATTTGGCAGAAGAAACAGTGGCAGAAGGTACAGAAACCGTTGAAGGGGAAGATAAAGTGGCTCAACTAGAGGCGCAAGTGGCCGAAGCTAAAGACAAATACCTACGCCTATACGCTGAATTCGAAAATTTCCGTCGTCGCACAGCTAAAGAAAAAATTGAAACGATTCAGAATGCCTCTGAAGGATTGCTCAAAGAATTGATTCCAGTGATTGATGATTTTGAACGTGCCAACAAGTCTTTTGAGAGTGTTACGGAAGTAGAACCTTTAAAAGAGGGTATCGCTTTGATATTTAATAAACTACAGAAAACCTTAGCCGCCAAAGGTTTGAAACCGATGGAATCGAAAGATGCAGATTTTGATGTTGAATTACACGAGTGTATCACACAATTTGCCGCAGGAGATGATAAGAAAGGAAAAGTGATTGATGAGGTAGAGAAAGGATATTTTCTGAATGATAAAGTAATCCGCTATGCCAAAGTGGTAGTGGGTAGTTAAGATATTAGATTTATTAGAATAATAGTATTAAGATGAGTAAATGGTGAATGAGTTTTACCCATTTACTCATCGCATTTATATACAATCATTATGGCACAAAAGAAAGATTATTACGAAGTATTAGGGGTAAGCAAAAACGCTACGGAAGATGAGCTGAAAAAAGCGTATCGGAAACTGGCTATTCAATATCACCCTGATAAAAATCCGGGAGATAAGGTAGCGGAAGAGAAGTTTAAGGAGATTGCTGAGGCCTACGGAGTATTATCAGATGCCGAAAAACGTCAACGTTACGACCAATACGGTCATCAGGGCATGGGTAGTGCTAGTGGATTCGGTGGTGCCGGGGTGAACATGGAAGATATTTTCAGTAGTGTATTTGGCGACGATAGTCCGTTTGGGAGCTTCTTTGGTGGAGGTGGCCGACGTGGTAGTGGTGGCCAACCTGTACGCAAAGGGTCAGACCTACGTATCAAACTGAAACTGGATTTAGAAGAAATAGCCAATGGCGTTGAGAAAAAGATAAAAGTAAAACGCTATGTTTCTTGTAATACCTGTAGTGGAAACGGTTCGAAGAATGGTAATTCACAAAAGACTTGTCAGACCTGTAGTGGTTCGGGGCAAATCCGTAAAGTGGTAAGTACCATGCTTGGACAAATGGTTTCTACCAGTACCTGTCATACTTGCCAGGGTGAAGGTAAAGTAATTGTAGAACGTTGTGAGGTTTGTTTTGGTGAAGGTCGTATATTGAACGAGGATTTAATCTCTATCAAAATTCCAGCAGGGGTAGGTGAAGGGATGCAGTTATCTATGACAGGCAAAGGAAACGTACCAACCCGTGGGGGTGTAGCCGGAGATTTGCTGATAGTAATTGAAGAAGAAGAACATCCGGAGTTGAAACGTGATGGCAATAATATCATTTATGATTTGAAATTGAACTTTGCCGATGCTGTATTAGGTAAAGAAACCGAAATACCAACTATTGGTGGCAGAGTAAAGATTACTATCAAAGCAGGTACTCAACCAGGAGAAGTTCTTCGCCTGAAAGGCAAAGGTTTAAAAGAAGTAAACAGTTACAGCACGGGCGACCAGTTGGTACATGTAAATGTTTACACCCCAACCAGTGTAAATAGTGAAGAAAAGGCAATGCTCGAAAAACTCCGGGAAGCACCAAACTTCCAGCCAAGAGCTACCAAAAGCGATAAAAGCATTTTTGATAGAATGAAAGATTTCTTTCATTAAAATATAAGACAAATCAACCCTCCTTCAATAAGGAGGGTTTTTTGTTTTCCCCATTTCCCGCATTTAACATAATTTAAGTGCGATTTTTTCTAAACTCTGCCCTAAATTCTCTATTTTTGAGCCATCGTTCTGATTTGGGATTAGAATTTACCCCCTGAACTAAGCAATTATACATTTATTCACTATCAAATGAACAATTTTAAGAGGCTCAATAATATCGTTGGCTGGGCAATATTTGCCGTTTCATTGATTTCTTACACACTAACTGTTGAACCTACGGCAAGTTTCTGGGATTGCGGCGAATTTATTGCCTGTGCCTACAAACTACAAGTACCTCACCCTGCCGGAGCACCCTTCTTCTTATTAATTGGCCGAATGGCTTCATTATTAGCCGGAAGCGACGTAACTAAAGTAGCTTTGATGATAAACATGGTGTCGGTTATTTCGAGTGCATTCACCATTCTTTTCATGTTCTGGACAATTTCTTTGCTGGCGCGTAAAGTATTCGGTAAAAGGGGAGAGGAACTCAATTCAACAGAAACTATCCTGGTTTTAGGCGCAAGTGCTGTGGGCTCGTTGGTATATGCCTTCTCTGATTCTTTCTGGTTTTCAGCAGTTGAAGCAGAGGTATATGGTATGTCATCGTTCTTTACGGCTATTGTAGTCTGGGCTGCTTTCCGTTGGGAATTAATAGAAGATGAATCAGATGCTAACCGCTGGTTGATATTTGTTGCTTATCTGGTAGGTCTTTCTATTGGTGTTCACTTATTGAACTTGGTTACGATTCCTGCTTTAGCCTTGATTTATTATTATAAAAAGACCAAAAAAGTATCGTGGAAAGGTGGTATCATCGCCTTTTTGATAGGGATGGTGGTTTTGGCTATCATCAACGTCGGAGTTATTACTGGTATCCCTTCTTTAGCATTTGGTTTTGAAAAATTGTTTGTGAATACTTTCGGTCTTCCATTCAGTTCTGGTAGTTTGTTCTTTGTAATTTTATTGATTGGCGCCTTGGCTTACGCGATTTTCTATACCAATAAAAAAGGTATGGCCGTTGCCAACACTGCCTTAGTAGCCTTTGCTTTTATTTTGATTGGTTATTCAAGCTATACCATTGCCTTGATTCGTTCGAACTATAACCCGCCAATCAACGAAAATAATCCGAGTAATGTATTAAACTATGTTTCGTACTTGAAACGTGAGCAATATGGTAGCCGCCCATTATTATATGGCCCGGTGTTCACAGGTAAATTGGAGTCTATCGAAAACGGTGACCCTATTTACAAAATGGGTAAAGATAAATATGAGGTATACGACCATAAACCTAACTATATCTGGGGGCCAAACAGCGAAAGCTTATTGCCACGTATGTGGAGTACTGATGCAGGCCACCAGGCTATCTATCGTCAGGAGATGGGCTTATCTCCTGAACAGAAACCTACGCTAGTTACTAATGTGATGTATATGTTCAAACGTCAGTTGGGTTATATGTACTGGCGCTATTTTACCTGGAATTTCTGGGGGCGTTCTAGCGATATTGAAGGAGCTGGCCCAACCAATATTACTGAAACCAAAAATAACTTGCCTCCAGCTGTAAAAGAAAACCGAGGTAGAACCAACTTTTATGGTTTGCCTGTAATACTGGGTATTCTAGGTTTATTATACCATTATTTCCGTCGTGAGCGTGATGCTCTGGTGTTATTGTTATTGTTCGTGTTCACAGGAGTTGCCTTAGTAGTATTCCTGAACGCGCCACCGGTTGAACCTCGCGAACGTGATTATATCTACGTAGGTTCATTTTATATCTGGGCTATCTGGGTAGGCTTAGGCGTAATGGGTATATTTGATTATGTACTTAAGTTTATCAAAAATACACAGACAAGAGCTATTTCAGCCACAGCAATTGGATTGGTTGTACCTTTAATCATGCTTCCACAAGCATGGAGAGGCCATGACCGTTCGAATCGCTACCATCAGGTTGATTTCGCTAAAAACTTATTGAACTCTTGTGCCAAGGATGCCATCCTATTCACAGGTGGTGATAACGATACTTTCCCGCTTTGGTATGTGCAAGAGGTAGAGGGTTTCCGTACTGACGTACGTGTTTGTAACCTGAGCTTATTAGGTACAGACTGGTATTGCGAACAAATGAAACGCAAAACCTATGAGTCTGACCCATTACCAATTTCGTTTTCAACAGATCAATTATTAAGTGGGGTAAATGACCAGATTCCTTTTGTAGAGCGTTTGCAACAACCGATTAATCTGAAAGAGTTTTTAGAGCTAGTAAAGAAAAATGACCCTGCCATTCAGATTCCTCTGACAACAGGTGAAAGCATTAACTCATTGCCATCAGACAGCTTGTTCCTGACTTATAATGTAGAAGACGTGAAGAAATTGGGCTTTGTTGGCAAACAATACGAGCCATATTTATCTGGCCAGATGGTTTGGAATATCGGCAAGCGCGATCTATTGAAAAATGATTTGATGCAATTAGAAATGATTGCCCAGAATAACTGGAAGAGACCAATCTATTTTGCAGGTACTTTGGCTACTGATAATTATCTGAACTTAAGAGATTATATGCAGTTAGAAGGCTATGCTTACCGTCTAATGCCTTTCAGAGTAGCTGCCGGAGACGATGGTTTTGTAAATACCGACGTGATGTATGAAAACATGTTGAAGAAAATGTCATGGCGTGAAATGAACAATCCAAAGGTATATTATGATTCGGAAACTTATCTGAAAGTACCTATCGTTACAGCTCGCCTGGCTTTCTTACGACTAACTGATCAATTGGTAAGAGAAGACAAAAAGGCAAAAGCCAAAGAAGTATTAGATTATGCTAATAAGGTTTTACCTGATAATACGATTCCATACGACCAGTTATGTACCAACTACGTGATGTATTATTTCGAAGTAGGCGATAATAAGAAGGCGATGGAAATTGCAGAAGTAATGACTAAGCGCGCTGACGAGAATCTGAAATACTTTACAGAGAAAGCACAAAGAACAAGTGCTGAATGGATGCCTGATAATGTACAACAGTTTATCGAAGTTAATCTTCGTAACCTGCAGATTATAGCCAATGTTTGTAACCGGAACGGCCAAGCTGAAGCGGCTAAAAGGTATGAGGCAATCTATAATAAGTATTATTCAAAACTGAACTAGTCGATTCAGGCTCATATAAAAATAGAGGCATCAACGACGCCTCTATTTTTATATCCAGCCAAATATCCAATAAGTAATATAACCGATTACTTCCCGGAATATTAATTGAAGGTCTGCCATTGAGCCACCGGCCGGAAGAAAATAAGTAGGAACCCATTGCCGCTCGGACGAAAGGTAATTGGAGCCATAAGGAGTAATCTTAATACCTGCTTTTTCGAAACAGCTGATAGCTCGCTTTAAATGAAAGCCTGATGTAATGAGGATATAACTTTGATTCGGAAATTGTTTTTTTAGAATTGTAGCTGAATTTACAGCATTTTCGTGGGTATTAGTAGAGCGATCTTCCAGATAAATATCATCTTTAGGTACGTCGCTAACCATTAAATATCGAGCAATTTGGTCTATTTCACGCGAAGTGGTTTTGCGCAGAATAGGAACCTCCCCACCACTGATGAGTATTTTTTTAATTTTACCGAGCTTGTATAATTGAAGCGTTTGTCCAATTCTGTCGCTTGTACCTCCCAGATAGGTATTCTCTGCAGGTTGGCGGGTGGTATTAATAGTACCTCCTGTCAGGATAATACCAATATCATGAGGCTTGACGGTAGAAATAGCTGTAGGAGGAACTTCCCACCACAACAAAATTTCGTTGGTAATAAAGGGGCTTGAGAAAATGTAGAAAAAAAATAGTGTAGCAATAACCATTTTTCGCGATTTGGTACGATTTTTTGTAGAGATAGCATAAATTAATAAAATACAGATGATACCTGCGGGCATCAGAAAGAAAGTCAGTATCTTTGAGACAATATGAAACATAGCTTTTCGTTAAAAATGGAGTTGTATTTCAGACATTAACAAGTTTTTAACAGAAACTGATAAATTAAGCACTTATCTTTGTTGGTAATGTACTGAAATGTATGATGAGTTTTGAGAAGAGAAGCAATGAGGCGTAACTTTGGTAAATGTGTCTAGTAAATATCAAACGGGGCCGCCCGGCGGTAAACTGCCCTCATTGCCATTCC
>NZ_QVMT01000013.1 GCF_003418935.1 Emticicia sp. C21
CGCTCAATTTGCTAAGAAAATTCATGCAGTTACACTTAACGGGTTCCAATTTAAAGTTTTTGCTTTTATTGTCTCTTTTGCTATCTGCAAATTCTTCCGAATTTAAGGTAGCAACTTAAGTTAGGTAGTAGAATTCATAAATGGCATTTGCTTGAAAAATTGTTTATTGCCAAATGCTTTACTATGCTGGAAGACCGCATTTTCAGCCATTTATCCATGACAGCCGAAGAAAGGTATAATTTCTTCTTTCAAAACAATAAGGAATTATTCAATCAGGTACCTCTGCAATACATTGCATCTATGCTAGGTATGACTCCTGAAACATTTAGTAGAATAAGACGAAAGGCGATTTCTTGATATTTATCAAGAGCATGAAAGCGTTTGTTGCAGAACTTTGTCCCATCAAAAACAAACAACAGACAATCATGCAAACCATATTAGGAGCAAACGATGCCATAGGAACTGAACTCGCAAAAGCCTTAAAAAATTATACAAAAGAAATTCGTTTAGTTAGTAGAAATCCAAAGAAAGTAAATGATTCATATACACTTTTATCTGCAGATTTAACAAATAGAGAAGAAGTCTTCAAAGCCATTAAAGGATCAGAAATCGTATATCTGACTATTGGGTTTGAATATAAATTAAGTGTATGGCAAAAGCAATGGCCTGCCTTAATGCAAAACGTAATTGATGCCTGCATAGAAAATAATAGTAAGCTGGTCTTCTTCGATAATGTATATATGATTGGTGGCGATAATGTAAAACATATTACGGAAGAATCTCCTTTTAGCCCAACGAGTAAAAAAGGAGAAATCAGGGCGGCATTGGATAAAATGATACTAGGTGCAATTAAAGTGAGAAAATTGCAGGCCATTATTGCACGGGCAGCAGATTTTTATGGAGCAGTAAAAGATGTGAGTGTATTGATGGAATTGGTTCACAAAAATCTGGCAGCAGACAAAAAAGCCCAATGGTTTTTCAATGCCAAAGTAAAACACTCCTTTACCTATACGCCAGATGCAGGATTAGCTACAGCCATGCTTGGTAATACTCCTGCGGCATACAATCAAATCTGGAATCTGCCAACTGACCGCAATTCTCTGACTGGCGAAGAATGGATTCAATTATTTGCCAAAGAAATGGGCAAAAGCGATAACTATCAATTATTTCCTGCTTTCCTGGTAAAACTAGTAGGATTCTTTGTTCCTTTTTTAAAAGAAATTTATGAAATGCGCTATCAATATGACAGAGAATACTTTTTTGATAGTAGTAAGTTTGAAAAGTATTTTAATTTTAAACCTACCAGTTATCAGCAAGGTGTGAAGGAAATATTAAGTGATTATACGCACAGATAAGTCTTCGGTTAAACCTTTCTGTTCTGTGCTATTAAAGCTCTGAAAAATATTATAGCACCTGCCAGAATAAATCCGTACAGGATAACTACAATTCCTTCAGTAAATACGTAAGATATTGCGGCCATTAAAATTCCGCCAAACAGCATAATTGCCCCAACGATTAAACCCAGAGGGGCATCTTTTTTTTCTTTTCTTACGCTTTCTGCATTGAAAAAAGCAAAATCCTCTTTAAACTTTTGTGCATATTCTTCAGCCTCCTGGTTATTTCCTCCAGCCTCAATAAGCATACTTTTAACTTCATTCTGTCCACCGCCATTCACATAAATTTGAAAGGCTCGCTGTTGAAGAAAACGGACATCTCTTTGTGGAATCATCAATGTAAGTGTTTAGGGGGTAAGATTAAATTTCATGATTTAAAACAGTTCTCACAATCTTACTATTTCTAATCCGAATTACAAAGTTCAGACACAAAATTTTGTACGCTTTCGGACAAGTTCACTGTACGATTTCGGACACAGGAAAAGCAAAAAGGCATTAAAATCACCCCTTTTCTAAGCCTTTTTTGGCTTGGCATATCATTTGTCCAAACTATCAGGACATGAATCCTGTTTAAATTTGTTTCTTTCCCACCACATAGCTTAATTTCGTCTGTTAATTTCATTTAAACCTGATTCATTAGAAAATATTATGCGAAGAACCTATTTAGGGGAATTTGAAGAAATTGTTTTACTAACAGTTGCCATTTTAGGCGATGGTGCGTATGGAGTAGCTATTACAGAAGAAATAGAACAGCAAACAGGTCGCTCAGTAACGATCAGTGCTGTTCATGCAGCTTTACACCGTTTAGAAGAGAAGAATATGCTGAGTTCACATATGGGTGATGCTACAGCAGAGCGAGGCGGACGCCGTAAAAGATTATTTTCTGTAACGGCTCAGGGAAATCACACATTGGATGAGATTCGTTTATTACGCAATCGTATGTGGGATTCAATTCCGCCACCAAGTTTAGCAATTATCAGCATTTAACGCCTATGAATTTGCCTTAAGCACCTATTTTTCCTAAACATTACCTATATAACCCAGACTAAGTCCTTTTTCCCTATCAAAATTATGATAAGCAATTACCTGACAATCGCCTTTAGAAACCTATTTAAAAACAGGGTTTCTTCTATTATTAACGTGGGAGGTCTTGCTGTAGGCATGGCCGTGGCTGTCTTGATGTTAATTTGGGTTCAGAACGAATTAAGTTTTGATACTTTTCATGAAAAGTCAGATAGAATCCGACAGATAATTACTCATAATAAGGTAAATAAAGAAGAAACCTGGCATTGGTCTTCTACCCCAATGTTACTGGCCGAGCAGTTGAAACAATTACCGGAAGTGGAAACCGTTACCCGCACAACCAGTCCGTTCTGGAATGGCGCATCTATGAAAGTCGGAGAAAATTTGTCTATTGAAAAAAAGGTATCTTGTGTAGATAACAATTGGTTTGAGGTATTCGACTATCCTTTGGTGGATGGCAGTTTTAGTGAGTTTACCAAAAACCCAAGAAGCATTGCATTGACCGAGTCTAAGGCGCTTCAATTATTCGGAGTTACTAAAGTAAGTGGGAAGGTAATCAGAATTGATACCTTAGATTATATGGTAAGGGCAGTGTATAAAGACAACCCTACCAATTCAAGTTTTCAGTTTGATTTCCTGTTGCCAATGGCTGCTCATTTATCTAATCCTAAAACATTTGAAAACGACAGCAATTGGGGGAATTTTAACTATGAGACCTTTATATTGGTGAAACCCAACGCAAATCTTTCAAAATTAGACCAAAAAGTAACCAGAGTTTTACAGATAGCCAGGAAAGATGAGAAAACGGGTAAACTCGACAATAAGATTACGCTTGAAACCGAACCTATTGCCGCTATCCATATGGATGGGATAGAACGTTTCCGTGATACTGCAAAAGGTGATGCTAAAACTACATATATTTTCCTTGCTCTTGCATTTATTATTCTTTTTACTGCTTGTATCAATTATGTAAATTTAGCAACGGCAAGAGCAAGTCTACGAGCCAAAGAAGTAAGTGTAAAAAAGATTATCGGCGCAGAATACTCTCAACTATTTGCTCAGTTTATGGTTGAGTCGGTTTTGATGTGCGTACTAGCTTTGGGGATTGCTTTATGCATGGTTTATGCGTTATTGCCTGTATTCAATAAATTAGCTGACAAACAATTTACACTTAATTTAACTGACCTAACCCTCTGGACAGTGCTTTTAGGTACTACATTATCAGCTATTCTTCTAACTGGAATTTATCCAGCTATTTTGCTTTCTTCTTTCCAACCGATTCGCACTTTAAGAGGTTTCAATGTATTAAAATCAAATAATAGCTCCTTCCGCAAAACGCTTGTAATTGTGCAGTTTGTGGTTTCTTCGGTCTTTCTGATAGCTACTCTGGTAGTTTTTCAGCAAATAAAATTCGTAAGAGATATGAAGCTGGGATATGAAAAAGCCAATATGTATGAATTCTCAATCCCATGGAATATGAGTTCCAAGATTGATATAAATATTGTAAAAACGCGACTATTAGCAGAATCGAGTATCGAGGATATTACTACAGCAAGTGGAAACATTGTAGATATTAAAAGTTCTCATAGTGGAAGCTTAGATTGGGATGGTCGCCCTGAAGATTTTCAGCCTACAGTTTCGCAAATGGCAGTAGAGCACAATTACCAGAAAGTTTTCGGTCTGAAAATGGCTAGCGGGCGTTGGTTTGAAGAAAAGAGTGGAACTGACAAAGAAAATGTGGTACTGAACGAAACAGCAGTCAAAAAATTCAGGATAAAGGATCCTGTAGGTAAACGGTTTCATTTTCATAGCAATAAGGGCATAATCGTAGGCGTGGTAAGAGACTTTCATTTCAAAAGTGTACATGAACAAATCGGCCCACTTGTATTGTTCAATTCTTCTAACTGGCGTGGCAACGTGTTTGTGAAGCCTGTAAAAGGCAAAGAACAAGATGCTATCAAGGCATCTGAAAAACTATGGGCTGAATTTATACCAACAAGGCCATTAGAATATCATTTTTTGAATGAGACTTTTGAAAGACTATACAGCAACGAACAACGTATTGCTACGCTATTTAATGCATTTGCTATTGTAGCCATTTTTGTTTCTTGCTTAGGTCTTTTTGGTTTGGCAGCTTTTGCCGCAGAGCAACGAACTAAAGAAATTGGAATCCGCAAAGTTTTAGGAGCATCAATAACCAGTATAACCATGCTCCTTTCAATCGACTTCCTGAAACTGGTGGGTATTGCATTTATTGTAGCATGCCCTCTTTCCTATTATTTCATGCATAAATGGCTGCAAGACTTTGCTTATCATATCAATATCGAATGGTGGTTCTATGCCATTATTGGTTTACTAATTATAGCAGTGGCCATTGCAACGGTAGGATATCAATCTATCAAAGCAGCTTTAACAAATCCGGTGAAATCTTTAAAAGTAGAATAATTGGAGAACGGAACAAGGAGAATGGAAAAAGAAGAAAACTCTTCTCGCCTTAAAATAGCATTCCTTGTTCCTTTCTGCATTTTCCTTTCTTCCCAAAATTATGATTCTTAACTATTTCAAAATCGCATTCAGAAACCTTTTGAAACATAAAGGTTATTCCTTTATCAACATTCTTGGCTTAGCTTCAGGAATGGCCGTAGCCATGCTTATCGGGCTTTGGGTTTATGATGAATTGTCGTTTGATAAGCATCATAAAAACTATAATCGTATTGCTCGTGTAATGCAGCACCTGACAAATAACGGAGGAATAAGTACACAGACGATGGTGCCTTATCCATTAGGTGATGAACTTCGCAAAAACTACGGATCTGATTTTAAACATATTATACTTTCCTCTCAGAACGGTTCTCATACACTGACCAAGGGTGAAAAAATAGTTAACAAAACCGGTACTTTCTTTGAACCAGAGATTATTGACCTGCTAAGTTTGAATATTCTAAAAGGTTCGAAAAACGGATTGAAAGAGCCTAACTCTGTAATTCTATCAGAATCATTATCAAAGGTATTTTTTGGAGAGTCTGATCCTATTGACCAGATTATAAAGATTGATAATGATATGAATGTAAAGGTAACTGCTGTTTATGAAGATTTACCAAAGAATACTTCTTTTAGTGAAGTTACTTTCATGGCTCCTTGGGAATTACTTTATCTGAATGCAGGATTAAAATCTATAACCGACCCATGGAGACCCAATGCCTTTGAGATTTATACCCAATTGAATGAAAATGCCAATATTGACAAGGTGTCCTTTAAAATAAAAGACGCTAAACTGAAAAAAGTAAACCCTACTCTGGCGAAAAAGAAACCGGAACTATTCTTATTGCCTATGAGTCGCTGGCATTTATATTCAGAATATAAAAACGGGATAAATTCGGGAGGACGTATCCAATATGTGTGGTTATTTGGCATTATAAGCGTTTTTGTATTATTACTGGCATGCATCAACTTTATGAATCTGAGCACAGCCCGCAGTGAAAAACGTGCCAAAGAAGTAGGCATTAGAAAAGCCATCGGTTCAGTCAGGATTCAGTTAATTGCTCAATTCTTTAGTGAATCTCTATTAGTTGTTACTCTGGCATTTTTATTAGCACTGATATTTGTACAATTGAATTTACCTGTATTTAATGAAATTGCAGATAAGAAGATAAGCATCTTATGGACAAGCTTACCATTCTGGCTTCTCAGTTTAACTTTTTGCCTGCTCACGGGTTTTATTGCAGGGTCTTATCCCGCTTTTTATTTATCTTCGTTCCAACCAATTAAGGTTTTAAAAGGCACTTTCAGTGTGGGCCGTTTTGCGTCTATTCCCCGAAAAGTATTGGTAGTAATGCAGTTTTCTGTTTCGGTGACTTTAGTAATTGGAACCATAGTAATATTTAAACAAATTCAGTTTGCCAAAAACCGTCCTGTTGGTTATGAAACCAGTGGTCTTGTTTCTTTCTTTGTTGGAACCGGAGAAATCCATAAACATTTTGAGGCTGTAAAAAGAGACTTAAAAGAATCTGGTGTAATTACTGAAATGGCAGAAGCAAGTAATCCAACCACAGATGTCTGGGGTACCTCCAGCGGTTTTGAATGGAAAGGCAAAGACCCTAATATGCCCGTTGATATTGCCATGTCGGGTATATGTTATGATTATGCAAAAACAATCGGTTGGCAGTTTAAAGAGGGTCGAAATTTTTCAAGAGATTTTGCTTCTGACTCATCTGGATTAGTACTTAACGAGGCTGCAGTAAAATTTATGGAGTTGCAAAATCCTGTAGGTGAAACAATCAAATGGTTTGATAAAACCTATAAAGTAATTGGGGTGGCTAAAAATGTAGTTATGCAATCGCCGTATGAACCTGTGAAACCAGTGGTTTATTATGCATTAAATGAACCTGGTCCGGTTGTTCTTGCCAAACTTAATCCATCAAGCACTGCCAAAGATGCAATTGATAAATTGGAAGCTACATTTAAAAAATATAATCCAACACAACCGTTCGAATACCAATTTGTTGATGAGGCCTATAATAGAAAATTTGCCAATGAAGAACGTATTGGCAAATTAGCCTCTTTCTTCGCTGTATTGGCTATTTTCATCAGCTGTTTAGGTCTATTCGGATTAGCATCTTTTGTGGCTGAACAACGTACTAAAGAGATTGGCGTAAGAAAAGTTTTGGGTGCCACAATCTTTAATTTATGGCAATTATTATCGAAAGATTTTGTGGTATTGGTTTTCATTTCTCTTTTCATTGCCTCGCCTGTTGCCTACTATTTTATGAACCAGTGGATAGAGAAGTATACTTATAGAACCGATATTTCATGGTGGATTTTTGTTGCAGCAAGTTTTGGCGCCTTACTTATTACACTATTAACCGTTAGTTTTCAGGCAATAAAAGCAGCATTAATGAATCCTGTGAAGTCATTAAAATCAGAATAAAAGGAGAATGGAACAGGGAGAAAGGAAAAAGTCACTTTTACTTTAAATTAATTATTTCCATGTTCCATTCTGCATTTTCCTTTAACAAAAAAATATGATTCAAAATTATTTTAAAATCGCATTCAGAAGTCTTGTAAAAAACAGACTGTATAGTATCCTTAATGTATCAGGATTAGGCGTCGGCCTTGCTGCTGCGCTGATTATCAGCCTTTGGTTAATAAGTGAGCTGGGGTTTAATACCTATAATCGAAATTATGATCAAGTAGGATTAGTGCAAAAAAACCTGATATATAATGGAGGTATAAATACTACTGAATCAAATCCGATTCTACTTGGGGCAGCACTTCGTAATGAATATGGTCAATATTTTGACGAAGTTGTAGTATCGTCATTTGGAGGTGAACAATCTTTAAAATATAAGGAAGAATCAACCATAAAAAGGGGCTATTTCATGGAGAAAGGGGGAGACAAAATACTCGATTTACAATTAATTAAGGGCGCACCAAACTTTCCACTTGACCCAACTTCAGTACTAATTAGCGAAAAGACAGCCTCTGCCCTATTTGGCACTGAAAACCCAATCAACAAAATCGTTAACTTTAGTTCTAAAATCAATTTGAAAGTTGCTGGAGTTTATAAAAACTTCCCGATAAATTCTACATTCCGGAACGTGGACTTCTATGCCGACTTTGAAGCCTTTGATACTATGGAAGAATGGGTAAGAAATTCGAAAACCTTATGGCAAGAAAGTTCATTTCCCATTTACGTAAAACTGGCGCCTAATGCTAATTTCGATGTAGTTTCAAAAAAAATTGCAAAAGTTTTGCTGCCACATACAAATGATAAATCTCAGCCGGAAGTATTTATTCATCCAATGGCAAAATGGAGACTTTATCCGGCCTTTGAAAATGGCAAGGCAGTAGGCTCAGGGCTTAATAATATATTGATTTTCGCCGGTATTGGCATTCTGATTCTCTTGTTGGCTATGATTAATTTTATAAATTTAGTAACAGCCAGGGCAAGTATAAAAGCCAAAGAAATTGGAGTAAGAAAAGCCATTGGCTCAAGTCGTAAAGGCATTTTGCAAATGGTTTATACAGAGGTTGCAGTAATGGTATTTATTGCAGGAATTTTAGGTTTATTGCTCGCACAATTGTTTGTAGGCTGGTTCAATATTTTGACTGCTATAAAAATTGAATTTAACCTTAAAGATATAACTTTTATATTGAGGTTTTTCTCTGGGCTTATAATTATTACCTTATTATCAGGTATTTATCCTGCACTATATTTATCTTCTTTTAGTCCAATAAAGATATTAAAAGGTTTACGAATAGGCTCAGGCAAAGAAGTTTTATTAAGAAAATCGCTGGTAGTTTTTCAATTTACGATTTCGGTAATTATGCTTGTTTCTATGATGGTCATAAGTCAGCAACTTAAGCATGGTATGAATCGCCCGATGGGTTATGATAAAAACCGACTGATACAAATTCAGAAAAGTACACCCGGTTTGAGGGGGCATTTCTGGGCTATGCGCGAACAATTGTTAGCCTCAGGAGCAGTTGAAGAAATGGCAGAAATGAATACGCCATTGGCAGAAAACTGGCACAATCAGTCTGGTATCAGCTGGCGTGGCAAACCTGAAAATAGTTCAGAAAGTTTTGGTGAGGTAATAGTAACACCTGAATTTGGTAAAACCGTAAACTGGAAAATAATAGAAGGCCGTGATTTTAGTCGAAAGTTTAAAACTGATACGGCGGCTGTCATTCTCAATAAATCAGCTGCTAAGCTGATTGGCTTCAGGAATCCACTCAAGGAGTATATTGATTACAGTGGAAACCACTATACTATCATCGGCGTGGCCGAAGACATTATTTTTGATTCTCCTTATGATAATGCCAAGCCAACTGTATTTTTCATGCGTTTAGCCAACGCACCTTTTATTACGCTGAAATTGGCTCAGCATTATTCAGTAAATGATGCAGTGGGCCGAATTGAGAAAATACTTAAAAGCTTTGACCCGGAAGCTACTCTTAATATCAAATTCGCTGATTATGAATTAGAGTCGAAATTCTGGCGTGAGAAGCGGGCTTTGGAAATGATTAGCGTCTTCAGCTTTATAGCAATCTTTATTTGTTGCCTGGGACTATTTGGTCTTGCTACTTTCACCGCAGAACGTCGAACTAAAGAAATCGGAATCAGAAAAGTTTTAGGGGCTTCAGTTATTGGTATTACAGGTTTGCTATCCAAAGATTTCTTAAAATTAGTTGTAATTGGAATTATCATAGCGGCTCCCATCGCTTATTATTTCATGACTCAATGGCTCCAAGGATTCGTCTATCGCATAGATATTGAATGGTGGGTATTTGCTGCTGCTGGAGGAATGGCAGTATTAATAGCCTTCCTGACGGTTGGTTATCAAAGCATCAAAGCAGCTTTGATGAATCCGGTAAAATCTTTAAAAACGGAATAAAAATCCCCCAGCCCCTAAAGGGGAGTTGAGGGAAACAACTATCACTATTTACCAACTAAAATTCCCCTTTAGGGGCTAGGGGCATTTATTATGATAAGCAATTACTTTAAAATCGCATTCCGAAACCTTTTGAAATACAAAGGGTATTCGTTCATTAACATTTTTGGATTAGCTACAGGTATGTCTGTTGCTATTCTGATTGGTCTCTGGATTTACGATGAATTATCGTATGATAAATACCATCAGAACTATGACCGTATTGCACAAGTGATGCAAAATCAGAATTACAACGGGCAAATAGCTACGCATACTTCCATGCCACATCAAATGGCACAGGAAATCCGTAATACTTATGGAAGTGATTTCAAATATGTATTACAATCTTCATGGACTTCCAGCCATATTTTAACCTATGGTGAAAAGAAATTCTCAAAGAGCGGTAATTTCTTCGAACCACAGGTAATTGATATGCTCTCGCTGAAAATGCTTAAAGGTACAAAAGCGGCATTGAAAGAGCCTAATTCAATCATATTATCTGAGTCGTATGCAAAATCCTTTTTTGGTGATACCGACCCCATGGATAAACTGATGAAATTGGATAATAAAACAGATGTAAAGGTAACAGGCATTTATGAAGACCTCCCCTACAACTCCAGTTTCAGAGATATGTATTATGTCATGCCCTGGGATTTATACCTGAGTACCAATCCCTGGATTAAAACAATGGATGATCCATGGAGTAGCAATTTTACTCAGGCATTTGCACAAATTGCTGATAATACGGATATGGCGACTGTCTCAAAAAAAATCGTGAATGTTAAATTAAATAAAGTAAGCAAGGAAGACAGACGCTACAAACCGTTATTATTCTTGCACCCATTATCTAAATGGCATTTATATCCTGAATTTAAAGATGGGAGGAATATTGGTGGACGAATTGAATTTGTATGGCTTTTTGGCATTATAGGCATATTTGTATTGCTTTTGGCTTGCATTAATTTCATGAATCTGAGTACTGCCCGAAGTGAGAAGAGAGCCAAAGAAGTTGGAATCAGAAAATCAATCGGGTCAGTGCGTAGTCAGTTGATTGTTCAGTTTTTTAGCGAATCTTTGTTGGTTGTGGCGTTTGCTTTTGCACTTTCTCTGGCACTTGTATACTTTGGTTTACCGTTTTTCAATGAATTGGCCGACAAGAAGATGACGATTCTTTGGACAAATCCAATATTCTGGTTGATAGGTATCATTTTCAGCATTCTTACAGGTTTGATAGCCGGAAGTTATCCGGCACTTTATCTTTCATCATTTCAACCTGTTAAAGTATTAAAAGGGACTTTCAGAGTTGGACGTTTTGCTTCAATTCCTCGTAAGGTATTAGTTGTATTACAATTTACGGTTTCTGTTACTTTAATTATTGGTACTATCATTGTGTTTCGCCAGATTCAGCATGCCAAAAATCGGCCTATTGGTTACAACAGAGATGGTTTGATTAATATTTTTATGATGACTTCCGATATTCATAATCATTTTGAGGCAGTTAGAAATGAATTAATCAGCTCTGGTGCTATTCTGGAAATGACAGAATCTGGTAGCCCAACTACTGCTGTCTGGAATACTAACGGAGGTTTTGACTGGGAAGGCAAAGACCCCGGCTTAGCTGTAGATTTCCCTAATAATGGTGTTACACACGGCTATGGTAAAACAGTAGGTTGGCAATTTAAACAAGGGAGAGATTTTTCAAAGGATTTTGCAACAGATTCAGCAGCTTTTGTAATTAATGAATCTGCCGTTAAGTTTCTGGGCTTTAAAAATCCAATTGGTAAAATCCTTAAATGGAATGGAAAGCCATATACTATTATCGGAGTTATTAAAGATATGGTGGTAGAATCGCCTTATGCGCCTACTAGAGGTTCATTGTTTCATATCTCTAAAGACTCTGAAAGTTTAATGATTCTCAAACTGAATCCTGATAAGAGTTCAAGAGAAGCATTGGCTAAAATTGAAGAAGTTTTCAAAAAACATAACCCAGCCGCACCATTTGAGTATAAATTTGTGGACGAAGAATACGAGAGGAAATTCGGAGATGAAGAACGTATTGGCAAACTGGCAACTTTTTTTGCCATTCTGGCTATTTTCATTTCTTGCTTAGGTCTCTTTGGTTTGGCTTCTTTTGTAGCTGAGCAACGTACCAAAGAGATTGGCGTAAGAAAAGTCTTAGGTGCATCCGTATTGAATCTCTGGCAATTGCTATCTAAAGACTTTGTAGTCTTAGTGCTTATATCCTGCTTTATCGCTATTCCGATTGCTTATTTCTATTTGAATAGTTGGCTACAACGCTATGAATATCGCGCAGATATTTCGTGGTGGGTTTTTGTAGCTTCAGTGGCCGGAGCTCTGTTTATTACACTCTTAACTGTTAGCTTTCAGGCTATCAGGGCAGCAACTGCAAATCCGGTCAAGAGTTTGAAAACAGAGTAAGTCATCTACCTTTAAAGGTGAATGAAAAACACTCATTCTTCTCAACAACCCTTCCAAAGGAATTTGGTGTTGGGATTTGGAACCAAAAGCGTTTGGAAGCTCCCATTTAGGGGGATGGGGGCTTTTTCACATATTCTTTTGGACTTTGTCCAAAATATTTTTTAAAAACTTTAGTAAAATACGCTGGTTCGGAGTAGCCAATGGCATATGCGATTTCTGAGATATTTTTATCTTCTATTTTTAGCATTTTAGCAGCCTCTTCCATTTTAAGCGTTATTATGAAGTTATTGGGTGTAATATCTAATTCGTCTTTGAAAATCCTTTGCAACTGCCGCAAACTAACTCCTAATTCCTTAGCTAATTCTGCTGGGGTAATATCATTATCTAATTGACTAATAATAAAGGCTTTTGCATTCTTAACAAAGACTTTTTCAGAATTAATTTCTGCTACTTTTCGTTTGACAGGCTCAGAAAAAATTAAAGTTAACTTCTCGTCAATCTCAACAGATTTAGGCTGAATTTGACGCAGTTTACTATTAGATATAGATAAATAAACTATTGCAGGCATCAAGATCAATACGATTATCAGAGATAGTATCCACCAATAATGTCCATAAGTTTCGTTAAGTTTTTTCCACCATGAGGCATGGCCAACTAATATTGTTGTAGTCCATTTATCAGGATAACCAAAATCAGTATTTCCAGTAATACTTTCATAACTATAGTGAGGAATCGGATCACTTTCGGGCAGAGGTTTAATATTAAGAAATTCATCTGCATCATTGAAACATAAATCCATTTTAAAGTGCTCTCCCTCCTTAGGATCTATACCTAATGAAGCCCAGGGTAGTCGAAACTCAATCGTGTATTGATTATCAGTATCTTTTCCGTCATTCAAGCTTCCCTCTTTTGTTGTTTTGGCTTCAATTACAAAATTAGTTGTAATGGTATCTTTAGGTACTAAGGCTTTAACCACTTGCATCAAAAATCTATCCCCTCCCCTGAATACAGTTACATTGCCGTTTAAATCAATAATAATCTGAAAATCAGATACATCCATTCGTCTCTGACTATTATTTTTGGCATCAATGTACAATTCAATAGCATCATTGAAAGTCAGTCTGGGACTGCCACTTTTATCTAATGCTAAATCCGTAAGATGTTTATCTGAAATCTGGAATAAGCCGTACAAATTTTGTTTATCATAGCCTAAAGCATATTTTGCCTGATTAACAGAAAAAACGTTTCTCGCTTTTGAATTGAAGGTATTGACGTTTTTTAAATCCCAGTCATCTGCGAAGCCATCAATTGCAGGGGTACTATTTAAATAGTGAATAGAAATCTGAGCCTGCCCAAAAGAAACAAGCTGTAATAAAAAGAACGAAATGAATAATGTTTTCTTTAACAATGGGAGGAATATTAGGCTAAATAAAATATAAAGCAAGTAAATTAATTTTTGAGAAAATCCCTCTAATTTTTTCTGAAAACGCTCTCACTTTGTAGTTTTGAACTAAAATTATATTACCATAACAAGAAACATTTTTGCAATACGGTTGCAAATATTTATCTTTGAACAAAAATACCCTAAATGCTCACAGTCTCTGACCTCACATTTTCCTATAATAATCAAAAGAAATTCAGTTTTCCATCTTTTTCTTGTGCTGAACGAGAGACCCTATTGATACTTGGAAATTCCGGCACTGGAAAAACTACTTTCTTACATCTTTTAGCTTTATTGCTTCAACCAGAAAGTGGTTCTATTCAAATAAATAACCAGGAATTTGCTCATTTAAGTCCAAGAGAAGCTACTAAAATGCGGGCTATACATTTAGGCATTATTTATCAGAAGTCTCACTTTGTAAGCTCATTAAGCGTTTTAGATAACCTATTATTGGCCAATTATTTAGCAGATAAAAACCAATCTAAGGAACAAGCTATTAAATTGGCTAAGAGCTTAGGTTTTTATGAGTTATTGGATAAAAAGACCACACTGTTAAGCGGCGGCGAGCAACAGAGAGTAAGTATTGCCCGCGCATTAATGAATAACCCGGAGGTGATTCTGGCAGATGAACCAACATCTAATCTTGACGATGAAAACTGTGAAAAAGTGATTAATCTTCTGGAAAATCAATCAAAAAACATAGGTGCTTCACTGGTAATAGTTACACACGATCAACGATTGAAAGATAAATTCAGCAATAAAATTATTTTGAACTGACCCGATAGTCCACAAATTGCTTTTATAAAACCCCATACTAATTACTGAAATTACAGAAAAAATGCTTCTAAAAATCAGTTGGAAAAATATACTGAATAAAAAACTCAATAGTTTCTTATGCGTTCTGCTCATGACCTTGGGCATTGCCATCATTTCATTACTTCTACTTCTCGGTAAGCAATTACAAGATAAATTCGCTAAAAATATCAGTGGTATTGATATGGTTGTGGGTGCAAAAGGCAGTCCATTGCAATTAATTTTATCGAGTGTCTATCAGATTGACAATCCAACAGGAAACGTATTTCTGAGCGATGTACAAGAGATTGCGCAGAATCCTTTAGTGAAAGAAATGATCCCTCTTTCTATGGGAGATAATTACCAAAGCTACCGTATTGTAGGAACTAATAAAAAGTATTTTGAACATTTTAAAGCTCAATTTGCTACAGGAGTGATGTTCAAACAGGACTTAGAAGCGGTGTTAGGTGCACAGGTAGCGTTAAATACAGGTTTAAAAGTAGGTGATACTTTTTCAAGTTCTCATGGATTAGATGCAGAAGGCGAAGTACATGGCGAAACTAAATATAAAGTAGCCGGGGTATTAGAATTTAATAATTCGGTAATTGATAATCTTGTGTTGACAAGCCTGAATAGCGTATGGAACATTCATGAGCATAAAGAAGCTGAACATACTGAGGAAGAACACAAAGCGCATGAAGCCGAAGAAGCGGATATGCCAAAACGTGAAATAACAAGTGCTTTGATAAAGTTTCGTTCGCCAATGGGATTAATGAGCATGCCTCGTAATATCAATCAGAACTCCAAACTACAAGCGGCTTTACCTTCTATTGAGGTAAATCGTTTGTTTGAGTTATTAGGAATTGGTATCGATGGCTTGCAAATATTAGCGGCAGTTATCATCCTTATATCAGGTATCAGTGTTTTTGTTTCGCTCTATAATTCACTAAAAGAAAGGAAATATGAAATGGCTTTGATGCTATCTATGGGCGCGAGCCGAACTCGTTTGTTTTTAATGCTGTTATTAGAAGGAGTACTATTAGCTTTGTTTGGCTTTGTTGCAGGTGTAGTTTTGAGCAGAGTAGGCATTGTTCTGATTTCAAATCAGTTAAATAAAAAGTTTCATTTTGATGTGAATCAGATGAACTTGCAAACCGGTGAAATCTACCTTTTTGTTGGTGCTTTAGCCATTGGCATCTTAGCCGCAGCCTTGCCGTCGATTAATATTTATAGACTGAATATTTCGAGAACACTTGCTGAAGAATAATTTATCTTGTAATTTTAAACAATAATTTCATCACTTCCCGGTTTATACGAGGGAAATAACTATAAACTAAACGTTCCTTTTCTCAGAAAAGGGTATGAAAAATATGAAAAATCTATCAAAATATTTTATCATTAATCTTGCTTTTTTAGGTGCCATTTCTTTCGGTTTTGTAGAAGAACCGACTAAAATTACATGGGAAACATTAAGGGATGTTACTTTTAAAAAGAAATGGAGTGCAGAAGAATCTATGTTCATCCTCTATCCTACTTTTGGCCCGAAAGTCGCCGGATTACAGGGAAAAGATGTTGTTCTGACAGGATATATGATTCCGGTCGATGTAGATGCTAATATGTATGTACTTTCTGCAAACCCGTATAGTTCTTGTTTTTTCTGCGGGCAAGCAGGCCCCGAATCTGTAGTACAGGTGAAATTCAAGAAAACAACCAAGAGATTTAATACCGACGACAGAATAACAGTAAAAGGCACTTTAAAGCTTAACGCTGACGATATTAACGAACTAAACTATATTTTGTCTAATGCTGATTTAGTTCAATAGTTTTTTTGTTACAAAATTCTTTTTTTTGCGTCTGAAATGAAATTCAGGCGCTTTTTTATTGAATAAATGAGGGGCTTTATACGTTAAATTGTCGTTATATTTGTTTCGGTATCCTTTCCCAATCACATAAAATTCAAATCATGAAAAAATTACTGTTTTTGGTTATTACTGTGCTTATCCTGTCATCTATCAATACAGCACAAGCTCAATATGATTACAATTGGGCGGTAGGTTTTCGTGTAGGCGAACCTTTAGGGTTTAATCTTAGAAAATATTTTCAGAATGGTGATAGGGCTTTTGACATCAATATCGGTACTTACGGATTGCTATATGGCAACGACCGCAGGTATAATAATGGTGAGTATAAAACAGCAGGATTGATGATTCAGGGAATTTATTTGTACCATACAGCACTTTTTGGCAAAGAATGGGGGCATGCTTACTATGGTTTTGGTGGCCAGGTTAATTCTAGAAAACATTTTCCGGATGCCTGGAGAAACGAAAGTATAAAATCGGTTAGTAAAATTTCTCTAGGGCCTACCGGAACAGCAGGTATTGAATTCAGACTGCCCAATAATCTGGCCTTCTTTATCGATGGAGGTGTTTATCTCGAAGCTCTACCATCGCCTTTCTTCCTGAATGGACAAGTAAGTGGTGGGATAAGGGTCAATCTTGTAAAATAATAAGGCTTTAACGCTAAAAATTGATAAAAAGTCGGGTATTTTTTCTTTCTTTACGTGAGCAAACGTTTCACTAACCTTTAAAACTTATTACAGATACTCAAAATCTGTAAAACTATATGATTGCTTATCTTGACGGTAAATTAGCTTACAAAGACCCAACCTATGTAATTATTGATGTCTCAGGCGTAGGTTATCAGGTAAAAATCTCTCTACAGACTTATGCAGCTATTCACAACACGGGTGAAAGGTGTAAATTGCACACTTTAATGATTGTGAGAGAAGACTCCCACACACTTTTTGGGTTTTCAGATAGTGCTGAAAAAGAATTGTTTGAGGATTTAATCAGTGTATCGGGTATCGGGCCGAGTACGGCTATTGTGATGCTATCGTCCTTATCATCAGGTGAAATCAAACATGCGATTATATCAGAAGATGTAAAAACTATTCAGAGCATTAAAGGCATAGGATTAAAGACCGCACAAAGAGCCATCATTGAGTTAAAAGATAAGTTAAAAAAGGATTCGTTGTTAGGTGGTGTTACACCAAATATCTTTGCTCCCGCCAACTCTGCCTTGCGTAATGAGGCTCTAACAGCCTTGGTTACTTTGGGTATAGCAAGAGCAGCAGCAGAAAAAAGTATAGATACTATATTGAAGCGTGAAGGTAATGAAATCAGCCTGGAGCAGCTGATAAAGTTGGCGTTGAGATAAATTGCAATTAATAAAGATACATACGCGATTTACCCGAATTTAATTGCAAAAAACAAAGATTTGCTTTGATTGAAAAACATTAGATAATGAATCTTGTGCACATATAAAACCATTAAATAAAAAGCATACAATTTTTCGTATTTCTAACAGACTATTGGCAAGATTTTAGTCGTTTAGTGTTAAAGTACCTATTGATACTCCCTAAAATTTTATGTTCGGACAGCTATTCGTAAAGAATTATACTTTCTTTTTTATTTTAATTTTCAGCTTTGGATTGATAAGTGAGAGTGCAGACGCTCAATTATTAGGCAGAAAAAGGAATTCTACAACTAAAGCTGATACTACTCGTACCGATTCTTTAGCAGTTCCGGAAAAAGATACTATTATCGTTCGTACAGGCCGACAACCCGCTTATCGCTGGCAAGACCGTTACCTTAATCGTTATGCGCAGGCCGTTCCGCAATCTCCGTTTTATTTAAAAGACCCCGGTACTATTAATAACGATTTTAGCGTTTCACCTAATTCCAATGATATATCTATCACCGAAAAAGCAGGAAAAGGTATTGACTATAAGATTCCACAGTCTTTAACTTTTAACGAATATTCGAGCATTCAGAATGCGTATGTAAGGAAAAGCATTCTAAGAGAATATGAAGAATTAGCAGATGGGAAAAGTGCAACTACTGATAGAGGTCTAAGGCCTCTATTACAGAAAAACCCGATAGTTGATCGAATTTTTGGAGGGAACATGATTGACAAGCTCAAGCCAAACGGGTTTGTTACGCTTGATTTTAAATTGATTCATCAATTTATTGATAACCCCCTCCTACCCATTATTCAGCGTCGTCAGACACTCTTTAATTTCGACGAGCAAATAAATATTAACTTCAACGGACAGATTGGTGAGAAGCTGGGAATGTTGACGAATCTGGATACAAAAGCTGCTTTCAATTTCGAGAACCAGTTAAAACTGAATTTCAAAAACCAACCTGAAGATATTCTCCAAAAAGTAGAAGCTGGTAATATTACAATGCCAGTAAAAAGTCAGCTGATACCCGGCGTCCAAAACCTATTTGGGGTAAAAGCCGGGTTTAAATTCGGCAAATTAGATATTACACAAGTTGTAGCTCAGCAACGTTCAAAAACCGAATCAATTGTATTGAATGGAGGAACACAAAGCCGTACTTTTGAAATCAGAGCTGATAATTATGAAGAAAACCGACATTTCTTTCTGGCACAGTTTTTCAGAAGTAATTATGAAAGAGCACTTCGTAATTTACCATTAGTGTTATCAGGGGTAAAGATTACTCGTTTAGAGGTCTATGTAACCAACCGTACCAATACTGTAGAGTCAATGAGAAACCTCATAGCTTTTACTGATTTAGGTGATGTAAAAACCGGAACCACTTATGCTCCTGTAAGAAACGAAGCCACTACTCTTTACAGTAACCTTAGTAATAACCCTGGTTTCAGACGCATTGACTCTACAACCTCCTCTGCAGCGTTAAAAGGCTTAAATTTAAATAAAGGTATAGATTACGAAATTCTAAGAGGAGCTAAACGCCTGACAGAACGTGAATATAAATTCAATCCGGAGTTAGGATATTTATCTTTGGTTACTCCTCTTCGTAATGATGAAATTCTGGCTGTTGCTTTTGAGTATACTTACAACGGACAGAATTATAAAGTCGGTGAACTAACCGAAGATTACTCTATTCGTCCAGAGAACGAAGCAATCATGTTGAAGCTGTTGAAATCCTCTACAATTCGTAACCGTACCGGTTCGCCGATGTGGGACTTGATGATGAAAAACATTTATTCATTGGGTGTTCCAGGTGTAGGTAAACAAGGTTTCCAATTAAGGCTTATTTACAAAGATGACCGTACAGGAATCGATAATCCAAACTTACAGGAAGGAAAGACTCTGAAAGATGTTCCTTTGGTAAGGGTAATGAACCTTGATAATCTGAACCCTAATAATGATCCTCAACCGGGTGGAGATGGTAACTTTGACTTTATTGAAGATATAACGATTGACTCTAAAATGGGGAAACTGATTTTCCCTGTTCTGGAACCTTTTGGCTCACACCTGGCATCAAAATTTGCTATAGATGAGCAAATATTGAAGGACAAGTATGTTTTCAATGAGTTATATCGAACCACTTTAGCTGATGCTCAGCAGGTAACTACTAAAAACAAATTCTTTATCAGAGGTAGTTTACAGGCTAGCAGTAACTCTGATATTATGCTACCTTTAGGAGCATCTGGCCAATCAGTAAGAATCTTTGCAGGTGGTGTACAATTACAAGAGGGGGCTGATTATACGATTGAGCCACAGCTAGGCAGAATTAAAATTCTTAACCAAAGTGTGCTTAATTCTTCACGCCAGATTAGAATCGAGTGGGAACGTCCGGATTTGTTTAATACGCAAATCAGAATGATGTTGGGTACAAGGTTAGATTATAACCTCAGCAAAGACATTCATATAGGAGCAACTGCTATGACCCTCCGTGAAAGTACACCTGCCTTTATGACTCGCATTGCCATCGGTCAGGAACCTGTGAATAATACGATTGTTGGGCTGGATATTAATTATCGCAAAGATGCCAGATTCCTGACCCGGTTATTAGATGCGCTTCCTTTGATTCAAACCAAAGAAATGTCTTCTATCCAGTTTACGGCTGAATATGCTAAATTATTTCCATCTGTGAATAATAAGCGCATTAATGGAAATGCCATGATTGATGATTTTGAGGCAACCCGTAATATCAATGACCTGACTCGCCAACCGACCAGATGGCGTCCGGGTAGCGCGCCTGAAGCTTATAGAGGAAGTGATACAGGTTTTGATTACAATTACAAAAGAGGTAAAATTTCAGTTTATACAATTGACCAAACTACCTATCTAGATGGAGGTTTTGGTGGTGGAGCAGGGAATGTTTTACCTCCGGAAGTACAAGAGGCAGCTAACGGCAATTTATACGAGAGAGCATTTACCCCACAGCAAATTTTCCCGGGTCGCTCAATTCCCACTTTCAGCGAAGGGGTTCCTGTTAGTGTATTAGACGTATCTTATTTCCCGGCAGAAAGAGGTATGTATAATTATAACCCAAGTCTGACAGCTGATGGGTATTTACAAAATCCAAGGCAGAATTTCGGCTCAATTATGAGAGGAATCACTGCTGATAATGACTTTGATAATGCTAATACAGAGTATATTACTTTCTGGATGCTGGATCCATTTAAAGATGTAATCAGAGATGGCTCTCCGAATGGAAATAAAAGTAATACTACCGGAGGTAAATTGAAATTTCATTTAGGCGATATATCGGAAGATTTTATTCCTGATGGCAGAAATAGCTTTGAGAATGGCCTTCCAGCCAACGAATCGGTATCAGATCAGTCAAAACCGGATCAGACCCCTTGGGGATTTGTGCCGAAAGTACAGTTTATGACTGATGCGTTCGATAATCAACCAGGTTCGAGAGAAAAGCAAGACGTAGGTTTAGATGGGCTAAGTAATGCTCAGGAAAGGACATTCGGAAATATTTCGACATACTTGAATAATCTCAACATCAATCCGGCTGCTAAGGCAAAAATAGAAGAAGATCCCTCTGCTGATGACTTTAAATTCTTTACAGACCCTACTTTCACCCCACAGCAATCATTAATTGAGCGTTTCAAAAACTATTTAGGAGTTGAAAACAACTCACCTCAAAGCAATGCCAATTCAACTACAAGTCCAACATTAGCTAATTCAGTAACACCAGATAAAGAAGATATAAATGCTGATAATACCATCAATGACGTTGAGAATTTTTATGAATATGAAATAGATTTATCGCCAAGTAGAATGAGTGCAGGGACAGGTTTTATTGTTGACCAGGTTACAGTACCCAATACTCAGGCAACCTGGTATTTGTTCCGTATTCCGGTTAAGCAATTTACTCGTAAATTTGGCGATATTAATGGTTTCAAATCAATTCGCTTTATGCGCATGATGCTGACTGACTTCCAACAGCCTGTAGTATTACGTTTTGCATCTCTTCAATTAGAATCTAACCAATATCGTATTTATGATAAAAGTTTGACCCAAACTGGTTTGACAGAGGTTCCTGAGCCATACGACGCTAAATTCAAAATGGGTGTTGTGAGTATAGAAGAGAATGGTTGTGCCGATGATGGGCAGAACTGTAACATTAAAGAAGGCAAAACTCCCTATAAGGTACCGCCTGGGTTCATAAGAGACCAGGATATTACGCAACAACAGTTTAACGTAAAGTTCAATGAGCAGTCAATGTCTTTGGCAGTTACGAACCTAAGAGATGGTGATTCAAGAGGAGTATTCCGCAATACAAGAATAGATATGCTTAATTATAAAAGATTGAGACTATTTATTCATGCTGAAAACGAAGCTAATGATGAAAAAACGATTGGTGGTGCTTTTATAAGAATTGGTACTGATTTAAGCCAACATTATTATGAAATTGAAATCCCACAATTAAAAATTACACCAAATGGCTCGATTGATGAGAATGTAATCTGGCCTAAGGAAAACTTTATTGATGTTGCTCTTCAAGACTTAGTGGCCCTCAAAGGTGAACGCAACCGTAAAGCACAAAATATTACTGTACCATATTCTAGCACTACAACTGGGACAATAGAAGATGGAACCGAAGGCAATAACTATAAGATAACAGTATTAGGTAACCCGGATCTAAGTGCGGTGATGACGGTTATGATAGGCTTAAGAAATCCAAAATCTGCAGATGAACAGCCTGCTACTTATACAGTTTGGCTGGATGAGTTACGCGCTTACGGATTTGACCAGACATCAGGTGATGCAGGGCTTCTAGCAGCCAATATTAAATTAGCAGATTTGGCTACTGTTTCTATTAATGCCAACTTGAAAACCTTTGGTTTTGGCGGAGTACAAGATAAAATTTCGGAAAGAGCAAGGGAGACAGGTAAAGGCATCGGAATTGCTTCAAATGTTGAAGTAGATAAGTTTTTCCCTGAAAACTGGGGATTGAAGATTCCATTCTTTGTGAATTTTGATCAGCAAACAGTTACACCACATTTCAATCCGCTTGACCCAGATATGCCATTAGAAAATGCGCTAGCTAATATTGATGACCCAATCAAGCGCGAAGCCTATAGAAGAATGGTGGTTGATAATAATACCAGAAAGGGTTTTAACTTTTCTAATGTACGAAAAATAAAAACTAAAGAAGGGGCGCTACCACATTTTTATGATGTAGAGAACTTCTCATTTACTTACGCACAGAATAATGTAAACCGTAGAAATATATTGATTGATGATTATTCACTTAATCAATATAAAGGAGGTTTTACCTATCAATATCAACCAAAGCCAATTAACTGGGAGCCATTCAAGAATAATAAAAGCCTTGAACGTCCATTCTTATATTGGCTGAAAGATTTCAACCTCTCTCCTTTGCCAACAGTTATGGCATTCAGAACAGATTTTGATAAGAGTTTTGCCAGAACATTATTGAGAAATTCAGACTTAACTACTGACGGCGTGCAACCTTATTTTGAGAAGTATTTCTTAATGAATCGTTTTTATGATTTGCAATGGAACCTTACCAAGAGTATTCTGTTCAACTATACAGCTACTATGAATGCCATTGTAGATGAGCCATATGGAGACATAAACACAGAACAAAAAGCGCAGCAATTGCGCCAAAGTATTCTTGGTTTTGGGCGTGCAAAGAACTTTTATCAGGAAATGCGCTTTACTTATCGCCTCCCATTAGACAAGTTTTTCTTGCTTGACTGGGTAACTGCGGATGCTAAATACAATAATAATTTTGGTTATCAGGCGATAGCTCTGAATATTATGGACGAAGACTCGATACCATTTGGAAATACTATTCGCAATGGAAGAGACAGAGGTATCAGAGGAAAGATCGACTTTATTAAGCTTTATAATAAAGTTAAGTATCTAAAATTTGCCAATAGTCCAAATCCTGAAAGGAAGAGATTTACCCGTAATCCGGGCGATGATGAAAACATTGAGATTCCGCCAAGTAATGTTGCCAAAGCATTTACCAGATTATTGATGGCGGTGAGAGGAATTGATTATGATTATTCTATTGTAGAAACAACTATATTGCCCGGCTTTATGCCATCGCCCAAGTTTTTTGGATTGAGCCCAGACGGTGCCCCAGGTTTAGGTTTTGTGTTGGGGAATCAATATACTACTGAGGGAGATTTCAAACGTGCAAATGGTAATTTTCAGGAGTTTGCAGCTTCTAAAGGCTGGTTATCAAAAACCAAAACACAAACACAGCCATTTGTGCAGACTAAACAGAAGAAATTCTCATATCGTACTACTATTGAGCCATTCAAAGACTTCAGAATGCAGATTAGTGGTAATTTCAGTCGCGGAGACAGCTATCAGGAATATTATATAGTAGACTCTTTAGGAAGATACAGCAGTACAAGTCCGGTTCGAAATGGTAACTTCAGTACTTCATTCTGGTCTTTTAATACTTTTTTTGCTCGCATGACAGAAAAAGATATTAAGAATAATTACCATTATGAAATCTTTGAAAATATGCGTAGTTACCGTCAGTTTTTTGCTGAAAAGCTGACTGCCTTAAATCCTAATAAAGAAGGGATTTATGATAAAAACTCTCAGGATGTTCTGGTTCCTGCATTTATTGCTGCTTATAGTGGTAAAGGCACTAAACTAGACCTTAATAAATTTCCATTCTCGAAAGGTTTCAGATTCCCGATGCCTAACTGGCGAATTGATTATAGTGGTTTAGCTAATCTGGCCCCATTCAATAAAATGTTCAGTTCCATTTCGATTAGCCATAGTTATAGCTCAACTTATAGTGTAGGTAACTTCACTTCTTCACTTGATTATGGTGCAGCAGTAGTTAATTTTATGATAATGGATTATCCATATTCCAATGCCTCAAAAACTACTACTGTAGATGTGCTAATAAATGATCAATACGTAAAACAAAAACAATTTGTTCCGGTATTTGTCATGAGTACTGTTACGCTTGAAGAGAAATTCCAACCATTCATTGGAGTTCAGTTTACAACTAAGAGTAAAATTACCGGTAGATTTGACTGGAACAGGGAACGAAGAGCGGCTTTAAATCTTTCTAATTCGCAAGTAGCCGAGTATAGCAGTTCTGATTTTGTATTCAATTTCGGCTTTAAAAAGAATGGTGTGAAACTACCGTTAAGAGGAAGAGACGGTAAAGTAATTACTTTGAAAAATGACCTGAATCTTCAGTTTGCTTTTACCATTCGTGATGTAAAAGCTATTCAGAGAAGACTTGATGGAGACCCACAACCAACACAGGGTAACTATAACCTACAATGGGGGCCAAGAATTACTTATCAGGTAAATAAGAGAGTGCTCCTGAATTTCTACGTTGAGCACATGAATAACAGACCTTTTGTAACCAACTTCTCGTATCCAAGAAAAACTACAACCGGTGGTATCAACGTAAGATTCAGTCTATCAGACCAATAAGATTCAAATTCTGCTTATATTAGAGGGTTATTGCACCAGNTATCACCGGGCGGCGAACTGCATTATTGGAAGAAATACAAAACACTTATCCAAATAAGAAAATACATATAGGTACCATAGATGTTACAGATATACATAATGCCCGGATGACTACGCAGCTGCTGGCCGTTAAAAATGGTGGTTTTGATAAGATTATAATTAATGCCGGTGTAGGTTTTGGCAAAGCTGGTTTTGAGGAAGAAATAAAAACCATAGATACCAATGTGACAGGATTTGTTGCAATTGCGCATTGGGCTTATAACTATTTCAAAACCAAAGGAGGTGGGCATATTATTGGCGTTTCTTCTTTAGCTGCTTTGCGTAGTAGCCCTTATGCACCTGAGTACCATGCATCAAAGGCTTTTGTTTCGAGTTATATGCAGGGATTACGTCTAAGGTCGGTCAAATACAAACATCATATAACGATAACTGATATTCGTCCTGGATTTATAGATACACCTATGACTAAGCAAAATAAAGGAATGTTTTGGGTAGCTACACCTGAAAAGGCGGCTAGGCAAATTGCAGATGCCATTGAATCGAAAAAAAATGTAGCCTATATTACGAAAAGGTATTTTTTATTAGCAATTTTGATAAAACTATTCCCTGAATGGCTATATGCCAAAATTTTCTGATATGAAAAGCAGTATTCTATTCTTTATACTTTTGGGTTTACTCATCTCATGCAGTAAAAATGAGGATTTAGATACATGTCGTTTAGAGAGATTTGTTCAGGAGAACCCTCTTAATAAATCATTTCATTATGATTATATTACCTTAAAAGACGGGCGGATTGAAAAGTTCTTTAGCTACGATATTAATGCCAATAAAGATACTATTAACAAGGCCGTTGTGTTTTTTGAATATAATGCTAAGGGTCAGGTAAAGGCAGTAAGAGACGAAGCTAAACCCAAAAGCATTAAAAGATATGATGCAACTCTTGATAGTAAGGGAAATGCGACAAAGATTATACAGAGCACAAACGGAAATATCGAAGATGAGATTGAAATAGAGTATGATTCTAAAAACAGACCAATTTCAATTAGCAGCCGATATTTATTAGGCATTAACAGAAGTATTGAATATGACAATGCCGGAAATCCCTACAATATTTTCAGGGCAGATATTGCTACCACCCCTACCATAGCAGAACATACTTTCGATGATAAACGAAACTTCTTTTCAGGTATTCCAGAAATAAAATTTTACTGGATTGTTCGCCCTCTCAATACATTTCTACCTTATGGAGACCATAATATTGTGTCAACTAAGGTCTATCTTTTAGACGGAACTCAATTTAAAGAATCGACCAATCAAAGTACAAAAAGGGAGCTAACGTATAATAATAAAGGATTTCCGGAATCTGTTAAAATTATTCGGCAAGACTTATCAAGCACAATTTCGAATATTTCTACATTCGCTTACAAATGTCAATAAGTCGAGCGGCTTTTTAATAGAGCTTCGGCAACAACTAAGTCTTCTGGAGTTGTAATTTTGATATTTTCGTAAGAGCCATCTATCAGATTTATCGGGTATCCGGCAAATTCTAATACACTGGCGCAATCGGTGAAAAAGCTTTGCTCTTTAACCTGAAAAGCTTTTTTGATAATGTCAGACTGGAAGGTTTGTGGGGTTTGCATCAATCGAAACTTTGCTCTTTCTACTGCCTTATTTTGATTATTTTCTCTAACTTCACGAATAGAATCTTTTAGCTGAACACTTGTCACCGCATTACCCAATTCATCAGCAGTTTTGAATGATTGTTCTATTATTTCTGTGCTGATTAAAGGCCTCACGCCATCGTGTACAGCAACTAAACTATTGGCTTCAACATGCGCCAAACCATTTTTTACTGACTGAAAACGACTCTTCCCTCCTACTACAATTTTGATTGCTTGAAGCGCGGTAGTATTTAAAGATTGTTGGGCCACCACTCGATGCCAATATTCAATATCTTTTTCAGGTAATACCAGGATAATATTTATATCACTAATTTTCAGGAATTGTTCAATGGTATGCAATAAAATAGGTTTTCCGGCTAAAGCTAGAAATTGCTTAGGTATCTCGCCACCCATGCGGCTTCCACTTCCACCTGCTACTAAGACTGCATATTTTTGCTTTTCCATAATATTAACTAATGATTAGGTTATAAACAAAACCGAGAAATGAAAACATATTCATTTCCCGGTTTCAAAATAAATCTTGTATCGAATCTTAAAGAATTAACATTACATCACCATAGGTAAAGAATTTATATTTTTCTTTGATAGCTTCCTGATACGCATTCATAATTAACTCGTATCCACCAAAAGCACAAGCCATCATAATCAGGATTGACTCAGGCAAATGGAAGTTGGTCAATAGTGCATTTGTAATTTTGAAATCGTAAGGTGGGAAGATAAACTTGTCTGTCCAGCCATTATCAATAGGTTTTAAATGATTACTTGCTGATACCGAAGATTCTAAGGCTTTCAAAACCGTTGTTCCAATGGCACAAATCTTTCCTTCTTTATCAATTGATCCATTTACAATATCACAGGTCTTTTCAGGAATAAAGAAATTCTCAGAATCTGTCTTGTGTTTAGTTAAATCTTCTACATCTACCTGACGGAATGTTCCAATACCAATATGCAAAGTAACCGGGCAAAAATTAACTCCGTTGATCTCCATACGGCGTTGTACATTTCTTGTAAAGTGCATACCTGCAGTGGGTGCAGCTACTGCTCCTTCTTTCTCTGCAAAGATTGTTTGGTATCTCTCACGATCCTGATCGGTAACTTTTCTTTTTATTACATCAATCGGAAGTGGTGTTTCTCCTAATTCATGAATAGTTTTCATCATTTCCTCGTGAGAACCATCAAATAAGAAACGGATGGTACGGCCACGGGAAGTGGTATTATCAATCACCTCTGCTACTAAATCACTATCACCAAAATATAATTTATTACCTACTCTGATTTTTCTTGCCGGATCAACCAAAACGTCCCATAAACGCATTTCACGGTTAAGCTCACGCAACAAAAATACTTCTATTTTCGCACCTGTTTTTTCTTTAGAACCGTACAAACGTGCCGGAAAAACCTTGGTATCATTTACTACTAAAGTATCGTTCTCACCAAAATAGTCGACGATATCTTTAAACATTTTGTGTTCAATTTTCTTAGTTTTCCTGTTTACTACCATCATACGTGCTCCATCACGTTGATCAGGAGGGTACATGGCCACTAGACTATGCGGTAAATCAAATTTAAATTCTGAAAGTTTCATTTTATAGACTCCCCAATTCCACTCAAAGCGGAAATTTTTTGTTGATTTTCTTCATGTTTGGGGATATGGTTTTTTCCGGCATGAAGAAATATAGGTACAAAAAGTATTATTTACCTAAATTTTTTAGGTCGCAAAGGTAATAAATCCGTATAGGGGGTGTCAAGTGTTTTAGAAGAAATGTTTAAAAAAGGGCTTAAATAGTAATTTTGCCCTTAAGATACAATTTGCCTTGCCCTGCAATTAAAACTCTGTTTCCTGCCAATACACAATGTAAACTACCTTTTCTTGCAGAGATCTGTTCGGCCTCAAATGCTGTTTTACCCAGTTTTTCAACCCAATAAGGTACTAACTTTGTATAAGCTGAGCCAGTAACCGGGTCTTCGTCGATACCTGCAGCTGGCGCAAAAAAACGACAAACAAAGTCTAATTTCTTAGATCTGGCTTTTGATGTGACAATCACCCCACGTGCCTTTACTGACTTTAAAACACCAAAATCGGGTGATATGTTTTCAATATCGCTTTGAGAATTATAAACTAACAGGTAATCTTCTCCAGCCTGATAAATTTCTTCAGGTCTCTTCCCTATTCCATCAATTAAACCAACGGGAGGCTCTATTGGGGCTACATTTTGTACAGGGAAATCTAATTCTAATAGTTTACCATCTTTCCTCACTTTCAGAATACCACTTTGCGAATCAAAAATAATCGTATCAGAAGGATATTTCATCAGATTAAAAACTACATACGCAGTAGCAAGAGTAGCATGGCCACATAGGGCTACTTCAATTGTTGGCGTAAACCAGCGGATATGGAACCCTTTATCTGTCGGAACAAAGAAAGCAGTTTCGGAGAGATTATTTTCTAAGGCAATTTTTTGCATCAAAGAGTCAGGCAACCATTCTTTTAAAGGAATAATAGCGGCAGGATTACCGCCAAAAAGCTTATTTGTGAAAGCATCAACCTGATAAATAGGTAATTGCATAATAATTAGGAGTATGAGTCAGGACTAACTTTTCTTTGTTGATACCTGAACTTTAGTCAGATACAGCATTAATATTGTGACGCTAAGAAAATAGACCAAAGTACGAGAATCTATCGACCCTCGTCCGATTGATTCATAATGATAGCTAAGACCTGTATAATCAATCAAGTATTGAGTTGAACCGTTGAACAATTGTGCCAATTGATGTAGTCCATCATATAAAAGGAAACAAGCCAAAGCACCGATAATAAATGCCACAACTTGGTTATCTGTGAGAGATGAAGCCCATAAACCAATAGCCGCAAAAACACCACCTAAAAAGAAGAGTCCTACATAAGAACCTACAATGGCAGATGTATCTACATTCCCTTTCGGGTTTCCTAATTCGTAGACAGAATAATAATATAAGAAAGTTGGTAAGAGTGCTACAACAATTAAAATAAAAGCAGCAAGAAATTTACCTAAAATGATCTGCCAGTCGGTCAATGGCTTTGTAAAAAGTAACTCAATAGTTCCGGTTTTGAATTCTTCCGAAAAAAGGCGCATCGTAATTGATGGAATCAGAAAAATAAAAATATAGGGTGCTAATTGAAAAAAGCTATTTAGATCAGCATAGCCATAATCTAATACATTGCCTTCAAATACCCATGTAAACAAGCCTGCTAGTACCAGAAAAACTCCAATGACAATGTAGGCCACTAATGAATTGAGAAAACTATTGAGTTCTTTTCTAAAAATTGTAAGCATGTATTAAAAATTCATTTCAGGTTTATCTTTCTTGAAAATTGCTGAAACTATTAACGACCAAATGAAGCCAAAAAATATATACCCTAATATACCTACGATAAATAATATTCCGGGACTTGAAAATTTACTTGCCATTTCCATGGCTTGCTCTACTTGTTCTGCAGTCATACCTCTTGATTCCAGTTGCTCACGTTGCATATCTGCAATTTGTTGCATAATAGTAGTATCTATAAACATGATATAGGCAAAAGAGAAAATTGATGCCACTAAGCCGGTTACTGCACTTGTCAGGGTTCCAATACCAAGTCCTTCTCCAAAACCAAGGAAATTATTATTCAATGTCTTATATTCTCTTATAGCAAATATAATTCCTGCTAATAGAAACAAGAATGGGATATAAGAGCTGATTGTATTTTTGAATAAGCCTGTCATAAATGAGGCAACACTGAAGATTATGATAATAACGGCGGAGATGATTCCCCATTTAAGTGCAATGCGAGCTGTTGACGGTTTTTCCATAATGTTGATAAGATTAAGGTGATAAAAAAGGAAAATAAATATATCAAAGTTTTATGAAACCGTATACGTATGTCTTCTGAAAATCAGAGAAATAATAGTTACGGCTATGATACAAATCTGTTTTTTACCCAGTTCATCTAAGAAAACATATCCTGCTGTTGGTACTTGTTTAGCCTGTTTTAGTAAGGTTGAGAAATCTTCCAAACCAAAGTTTTTTATATGGCTTTCTTTGATTTTCATAATTGCCTCAACATTTTCTTTAACCCAAAGTAAAATAGATTCATTGCCTGTGAATTTCACAAAGCAATAGTAAAAAGTTGCGGTAATAAGTGCAGCAAAAAAATTGGTGAGAAATCCAACTGAAAATCCCTCTGTAAAGGTTAAGGTGCCTCTGTTAGTAGCACGATACGTCCAGATAGCAATTAAGATAAATAATACATTGATACCAAATGCGGGTAACTTATAACGCCCGAACGGGCTTTTATGAATGCCATAAAACTGAATTAAAGCTACTACTATGCAAATAACAGCAGCGATGCCTCCGTAATAAAGCGAATGTCTGACAATTCTATTTTTTAACATATAGATTATACTCTTAACTAAGCAACTTGGTTTTTGTTTATTACTCCTACTACTTTGCCTTTCAACACATGACCAACAAACGGTGTATTTTTAGATTTTGAACGAATATCTTTTTCTGTAAAAGTCCATTTTAGATCAGGATTAAATATGGTCAGATTAGCAACTCCACCTTCCTGAATTTTTTCCTCTGGCAAACGTAGTAAATGAGATGCATTAGTTGTCAATTTCTCAACAAGTGTTTCAATTGGTATATTACTGTGAGTATTTGCAACCGCGAAGGCTGTTTCTAAACCTATAATTCCGAAATCTGCCATATCAAACTCTAAATTCTTAGATTCTTCATCTTGAGGATTGTGGTCAGATACAATTACATCAATCGTTCCATCAGCTAGTCCGGCTTGTAAGGCTTCAATATCTGCTTTGCTTCTGAAAGGTGGATTAACTTTCAGATTTGTATCAAATTCTTTTAAATCAGTATCAGTAAACGCTAGTTGGTGGGCAGCAATATCGCAACTTACTGGCAATCCTTTAGCTTTTGCATCTCTGATTAACTCAACCGCTCTTTTGGTAGAGATTGTAGAAAAATGTAAAGCTGAATGCGCTCTTTTTTCTGAAACCTGACTAAAAGCATATTCCAACAACTTTAAATCTCGCATCACTATTATTTCTTCGGCTGTTGATGGAATGCCTTTCATACCCAATAGAGTGCTTTCAATACCTTCGTGCATTTGTCCGAATAGTGTAAGAGTAGTTTCTTCAGGACGATTCATTAAGAAGCCATTAATCGGGTAGAGATACTGCAAAGTTTTCAATAAAATATCTGCATTCCATAGTGGGTGTTCACCGTCTGTAAAAGCCACTGCTCCGGCATTGTGCAGATCCAGCATTTCGGTAAAATCTTTACCTTCACAATATTTGGTAACTGCTACAGCCGGAAGGATATCGACTAACTGTGTTTTTGAGAATCCTTTATAATAAGCAATTGATTCCTTGGTCTGAACTGTTGGCTTAGTATTAGGCAATGTAACAATTCTTGTAAAACCTCCTGCTGCCGCCGCCTTACATAAAGAGATTAAATCTTCTTTAGACTCATAACCTGGGTCTTTAGGTGATACCCGCATATCAATCCAACCGGTTGATACATGCAGATTTTCACCCTCAATCAATTTATCAACTTTCTCTTCTATTTTATCAGCAATTTTACTGATTTTCCCCTCCTCTATTAACATATCTTTTATCTGACCATTAAAGTCAGATTTCTTGTCAATTATCTTTACAGATTTAAGCAAAGTTTTCATTTTCCTATAAAAATTCAAAAAAAATGCCCTTAGCAGGGCATCTCCATTTAAAAAATCTTTGATTCGATTATCATGATCTTATTTGTTAGATAATATTTTGATAGGCTGACGAATCTAATAAGGTCTCTATATCACTTGGATTTGATACTTCTAATTTTATCAACCAACCCTCACCATATGGGTCTGAATTTAATAATTCAGGGTTATTATTTAAAGCAGAATTAACTTCGATTACTTTTCCAGCAACTGGTAAAAATAAATCCGAAACTGTTTTTACAGCTTCAATCGTTCCGAAAATATCATTTGCACCAAGTTCTTGTCCTGCTGTTTCTATTTCAACAAAAACAATGTCACCCAGCTCGCCTTGCGCAAAATCAGTAATACCAACCACTGCTATATTGCCACTTTCTAATCTGATCCACTCATGTTCGTTGGTGTAGCGTAAATCTGAAGGAAAATTCATTTGTTTGTGAAGGGGTTTATTATTTCGACCGCAAGTTAGTAGATTTGTTGGAAACTTTAAAAATTCCTTGTGAAAAAATAAAATATCAGATTAAGGTAGATAAATTGTAGTATCATCTTGTTGATTTATCCGAATAAACGCTATTATCTTTAAACCTAAAAAAGAGAAATATGCAAAAAAGGCTTTTATTACAGGAGTATATAGACGGAATACTATCGGGGAATCGTGTTATCCTTAGCCGTGCTATTACACTCATTGAAAGCCGGTTACCACAAGATAAAGCCTTAGCCCAGGATTTATTGGAACAACTTTTACCGCATACTGGTCAATCAATAAGGATAGGCATTACAGGTGTGCCAGGTGTAGGTAAAAGTACTTTTATTGAAGTTTTTGGCAAAAGTATTACTGCTCAAAATAAGAAGATTGCCGTTTTAGCTATTGACCCGACAAGTCAGATTACCAAGGGGAGTATTATGGGAGATAAAACCCGCATGGAGGAGTTAGCTCATGACCCTTTGGCATATATCCGTCCCTCCCCTGCCGGAAGTACTTTGGGTGGAGTTGCCAATAAAACCAGGGAAACTATTTTGCTTTGTGAAGCTGCAGGTTATCAAATCATCATTATTGAGACCGTTGGCGTAGGCCAATCAGAAACGGTTGTAAAAGAAATGGTGGATTTCTTTTTACTATTGATGCTGGCAGGTGCAGGCGATGAACTGCAGGGCATTAAACGGGGCATCATTGAAATGGCTGATGCCATAGTCATCACGAAAGCTGATGGAGATAATTTGCAATCTTCAAAAAATGCAAGGCTCGAGTATTTGAATGCACTCCACCTCTATCCTGCATCTCATAATAATTGGCAGACACCGGTTTTAACATGTTCCGCACTGAATAATATAGGAATAATTGAAATATGGGAAACAATCGAGAATTATGTTCAAAAAATGCAGTTGAGCGGCTTCTGGGAACAGAATCGGAAGAAACAGAATGTCGAGTGGTTGTATACTTTTATACGCCAAACATTAGAGGAAGATTTTTATAATAATCCAGTTGTTAAAGATAAGTTTTCAGGTATCAAAGAAAGCATTCTATCAGGAAAAATGCTTCCAATTCAGGGAGCGAAAGAGCTTTTAGAGCGGTCAAAAGATGCGAATTAATCTACTCATTCGGCATAACTATACATTTCTTCACGCCTTTTCATTAAAAAAAGTTAATTTTGAAGCTTCATTCCTACTAAAGGCTAAACCTAAAATATGTTCTGGTATAATATTTCGAAAATTATTTTAAAGAATCGTCGAAGCTGGCTTGTATTTTTAACCCTTATTACTGGCTTGATGGCTTACAAAGCATCGCAAATTCAGATGTCTTATGAGCTGGCAAGAATTCTCCCTCAAACTGATGATAATTTCAAATTATACGAAGATTTCAAGAAACGTTTCGGAGAGGATGGGAATGTAATGGTGATTGCCATCGAATCAGATAAAATCTATCAATTACCCGTTTTTAACCAATGGTATGACTTAACCAAATCAGTTAAAAGTATTGAGGGTATTAAGAATGTGGTATCAAATGCCAATCTTTTCGAAATAGTAAGAAATGATAGCTTAATGCGTTTTGACTTTAAGCCAATCATAGCTCAAAGACCATCTACTCAAGCGGAGGTTGATTCTATCAGAAAGAAAATTGAGACATTCCCCTTTTACAGAGGTTTCGTATATAGTACAGAAGGTAATGCACATCTCATGGCTATTACGTTCGATCAGGCCAAATTGAATAGTAAAGGAAGGATTACTATAACCAGAGAAATTGAAGCAGAAGCAAGAGCATTCGGGCAGAAAAATGGTATTGAGATGCATTTTTCCGGTATGCCATTTATCCGAACCAATTTTATTTCTAAAGTAACTGCAGAAATGATTAAGTTCATGTTTCTGGCATTTCTGGTTACTATTGGTATTCTTTTTCTTTTCTTCCGCTCTATTCGCACAGCTTTATTTACTGCTTTACTAGTAATGATATCTGTGGTATGGTCAGTGGGAATAATAGTATTGTTAGGTTATAAAATCACCATACTTCTGGGCCTGATTCCTCCACTTATTATCGTAATTGGTATACCTAATACTATTTTCCTTGTAAATAAGTATCAGGAGGAATTTCAGAAACATGGAGATAAGATGCGCGCGTTGTCAGTAGCCGTAGAGAAAATTGCAAAAACAACTTTCCTTGCTAACGTTACTACCTCTATCGGTTTTTTTGTCTTTTACTTTACAGGTAGCCCTTTATTATTAGAATTTGGTTTGGTATCAGCCATTTGTATCATGGCCACATGGGCTGTATCCCTCATATTAATTTCCATCTTGTTGAGTTATAGCGCGCCACCAAGTGCTAAAAATGTTCGCCATTTAGAAAACAAATATATCACTTCATTCTTGACATTCGTCAATACATTGGTACATACGCGTCGAACGGCTTTGTATACGTTTATTGGCGTGTTGGTTGTGATTTCAGTCTTTGGTATGGCTAAATTAAGAGCTATAGGCTACATAGTAGATGATTTACCTCAGAACGATCCTATTTATGCAGACCTGAAATTTATTGAGAAGCATTTTCATGGAGTTGTGCCTTTTGAAGTAGTGATAGATACCAAAAAAGAAAATGGCGTTCTGAATCCGCAGATTCTAAATAAAATTAAAGTGATGCAAAGAGAGTTTGCCAAATATAAAGAGTTTACCAATCCGATTTCTGTAGTAGAAGCCATCAAGTTTGTATATCAGGGTTATAGAGGTGGTGATGAAAAATACTATCAGTTACCAGGAGCTCTGGAATTACAAAAATTAGCCAACTACGCAGGAAGTGTGAAAGGCAAAGAAAATCTTTTTGCTTCGTTTATTGATAGCACTAAACAATATACACGTATCAGTTTTCAATGTGCAGATGCAGGAACCGTCAGAATCAAAGAATTGGCTGATGCGCTCCAACCTAAAATAGACACCATCTTTAACTACGACAAGGATGCCAGACAATGGTTATCTAAAGAAGCACAAGTGGAAGCTAAAGTAACAGGAAATGGAGTGGTATTTATGAAAGGGAATAATTACCTGTTAAAAAACCTGGTTGAAAGTACAGCTTTAGCGATTGTGCTTGTATGTGTAGTAATGGCCACACAGTTTTTTGATGTGCGTATGATATTAATATCCACTCTGCCTAGTATTATCCCATTGATTATTACTGCCGGAGTAATGGGTTACCTGGGTATCCCGTTAAAACCTACTACTACACTGGTTTTCAGTATAGCTTTTGGAATATCCTCCGATGGCACGATTTACTTCCTCACAAAATATAAAGACGAAATTGTTAACAGAGGTATGACTGTTTCTCAGGCTATTACTGAAACTATCATGTATACAGGTATTAGCATGTTTTATACGGGTATTATTCTGTTCTTTGGCTTTGGTATTTTCGTAGCTTCAAACTTTAAAGGAACAGTATTCCTCGGCACGCTGGTTTCAATTACCTTGCTAATGGGTATGATTTCAAACTTGGTACTACTACCAGCGTTTTTGATGACCTTAGACAAACGAAAACCATTGCTAAAGAGTTAATATAACAAAGCTAAAATTACTAGGGGATGATAAATTTTCATTTAGAAGATATTGATATTAAGATTCAACAGAAAGTCAAGTTAAAAAGCTGGTTGAAAAGTGTCATTGAGAGCGAGGGATTTAAATTAGGTGATATTAATTATGTGTTCTGTTCAGATGACTATCTATTGAAAGTTAACATTGAATACCTTGACCATGACTATCTGACTGATATTATTACATTTGATAATTCGGAAGAAGAAGAGTTGATTGAGGGAGATATTTTTATCAGTATTGATCGGGTAAAAGATAATGCAAAGACATTTGAGGTTAGTTTTGAATACGAATTGAAACGTGTATTAGTACACGGTGTCTTGCACCTATGTGGCTATTTGGATAAAACCGATGAGGAGGAAAAACTCATGCGTTCAAAAGAAAATAACTATTTGCAGTTATTTGCCCAATAATATGACAATTCAGTATTTTTGTAGAATTTTCAATACCTATTATTAATTAAATTAACCACTCCCTAAACAAAATGGAAAACAGAATCGGCGGCTATCGTGCCGGAGCAATCCCCGCGGATGTAAAAAGAAAACAAGCAGGTAAATTTGATAAACTGCCCTCAAAAGTTGATTTAAGAGACCACCTGACAGAGGTGGAAATGCAGGTTGGTAATAGCTGCGTAGCCAATGCTTTTGCCGGAGCCTATGAATACCTTGCCAAAAGAACTTTGGGTGAAGCAAGTGATGTGAGTCGCTTGTACATTTATTATAATGCCCGCTATCTGGATGATTCACAAGATCAGGATTGCGGTTCAATTATGTACAATGCGATTGAAGGGTTGAAAGAATATGGTGCCTGCTCTGAAGAATTATGGCCTAATGATAAAACCATGATTTTGTATGAACCCGAACAATCTGCTTATGATCACGGGGCTAATTTCAAAATTGTTGATGCTGAATACATCGAATTAGATCTTAATCTTTGGAAAAATACCTTAGCAGAGGGCTATCCGATTGCTTTTTGTCTGAATACATTCCAATCATTTGACGATGCCAATAAAAACAAAGGCCGCGTACCCATGCCTCGTAAATCGGACAATGTGAGAGAAACCCATGGCTGGCATGCAATGCTTTGTGTTGGATATTCAGACCCTGACAAGATGTTTATCATCCGTAATTCCTGGGGTAAAAACTGGGGAGATAAAGGTTATTGCTATATTCCTTACGACTATATTATTCATAATGAATACAATGGCAACGATTCCTGGATAATAAAATCAGTAGAAAATCTTGATTTCAGCGATGGCGTTTGGGATGAGAGTGATGATTCAAACTTTGCTGTGGATGGCATGATGTATATTAACGAATTTTGGATTAATGTAGAAGATACAGAAAAATTTGCGACCAAGCTTGAGAAATTGTGCCTGAAGTATGCTGAAAGCGAAGAAGATTTCTATTTCGATTATTATTCAGAACTCGATGAAGAAAGTGAGATTGAGTATACCTATATTACTAATTTTGAAATACTGACAGAAGACCCGGATGGTTTTGTAGAAGAACTCGATAAACTTTGTACTAAAAACGCCATTGATGAAGATTATAGCTTTACTTATGGCGATGAGCCTGAAGAGGAAGGCGAAGAACAAGAGGAGGAAGAGGTAGGTGCAGAATACGAAGAAGAAGAAAGTGAGGAGGAAGAAGAGGAATATGAAGAAGAGGAAGAAAGCGAAGAAGATGAGGAGGAATACGATGAAGAAGAGGAAGAAAGTGAAGAAGATGAGGAGGAATACGATGAAGAAGAGGAAGAAAGCGAAGAAGACGAGGAAGAATATGAAGAAGAGGAGGAGGAAGAAGAAACTCCTAAGAAAAAGAAACGCTGATAGCATTCTTTCAATAAAATAAACACCGATGGCTTTATCGGTGTTTATTTTTTGTGTGAGTATCAAATAAATAGCTTCTGAATTTTCTCTATCAATACTTCATTAATTCTAACATAAGATTCATGTGTCCATCCTGCAATATGCGGACTAAAAATTACTTTATCAGACTTGATTAATTGCTCAAAAATATCTTTCTGAACAGGGGTTAATTGACTCAGCTTTTCATTCTCCAATACATCAAGACAAGCACCCTTTATTTTACCTGAATTTAAGCCTTCTAAAACAGCATCTAAAACGGCTACCTCTCCACGAGAGGCATTCACAAAGTAGATATCGTTAGCGAATGAATTTAAAAATTCCGGAGTGACTAACTGAAAGGTTTCTTTGGTAAGTGGTATATGTAAACTTAAAATATCAGCTTGATCAAAAATATCCTGCATGGTTGATTCAGTGGCACATTCATCTGAAAAACCTACTTTGTATTTATCATAGGCCAGAACTTTACAGCCAAAAGCAGCTAATCGTTTGGCGGTTTCTGAACCATTATTTCCATAGCCAATAATTCCTACTGTTTTGCCTAATAGCTCATAGCCCCTATTTTCTTCTCTCAACCATTTGCCTTCTCTCACTTGTCTGTCAGCTATCTGCAGATTATTAAATAAAACAAGAAGCATCCCAATTACATGTTCCGCTACTGCCACACGGTTTCCTTCGTTCGCAGCAAAAACAGTAATACCTTTTTCTGCTGCAACCACCTCATCTATTAAATCTATGCCAGCTCCTGCTCTACCAATGAACTTTAGTTGGTGGGCATTCTTCAATAGTTCCTCATCAACTTTGGTTTTACTCCTGATAAGCAACCCTTCATAATTACCGAGAATATCTATAATTTCCTGTCTTTTAATTTTTGGCTGATAATCAGGGGTAAAACCTATTTTTTCTAACATAGGTATCAGGCTCACGTGCATTTCGTCAACTATTAAAACAGAACTTTGATTATCGGGCTTAATTGTATCCACTGTATTTTTTTTTCGTATGTTTGTCAGTAAATTGCGGCAAAATTACGTTTACAGGTAAAATTGTCAAACATATTTTTAAGAATAAACGTTAAGGGAGAGGTAATTCTATCAATACCGTTTATGCTATATAATTAAAACAAGAATTGAAATAATAAAATCAATAGACAAGTGAGCGAACAACATAAACCTGTCATAGGCATTAGTATTGGTGATTTTAATGGTATAGGACCAGAAGTAATACTAAAAGCAGTTGGAGGAAATCGTTTAAATAAAATTTGTACTCCTGTTATTTATGGTTCCGGTAAAGTCATTAATCGTTATCGTCAACAATTAGAACTGAAAGACTGGCAGTTTTTTACAATTCAGAAAATTGAACAGGTTAATCATAAACAGGTAAATGTGCTGAATTGTGTGAATGATCAGAACTTAGAAGTTCAACCTGGAAAAATAACACCGGAAGCTGGTAAAGTTGCTTTCGAGGCTTTAAAAAGAGCAGTTGCTGACCTGAAGGCTGGAAAGATTGATGCTTTAGTAACGGCCCCTATCAACAAGCATAATATTCAGAGCGAAGAATTCAAATTTCCCGGACATACCGAATATTTAGCCAAGGAGTTTGAGATGGAGGATGTCTTGATGTTTATGGTAAGTGAGCAATTAAAAGTAGGTGTAGTAACAGGCCATATACCAATTGATCAGGTAAAAAATCGCATCACCAAAGAACTGATTATTAAGAAAATTGAACAGGTACATACTTCACTTAAAAGAGACTTTAGTATTCAGAAACCTCGCATTGCAGTTTTAGGACTCAATCCTCATGCAGGAGAAAATGGACTATTAGGCAATGAAGAAAAAGAAATCATCCATCCTGCCTTAATTGAAATCAAAAAGAAAGGCACTTTGGTTTTCGGGCCGTTTCCGGCTGACGGTTTCTTTGGAACAGCTTCATGGAAACAATATGATGCTGTACTTGCTATGTATCATGACCAAGGGTTGATGCCATTTAAAATGTTAGCATTCGAGAATGGCGTAAATTTTACCGCTGGGCTACCTAAAGTTCGAACTTCTCCAGATCATGGAACTGCCTATGATATAGCTGGTAAAAATGAGGCGGATGAATTATCAATGATTCATGCCATATATACAGCTATTGATGTAGCCAAAAACAGAACTGAACTAGGTGAATTAGAATTAAACTCGCTGAAAAAGAAGAGTATAGTATTGAAAGAAGCAAGTATGGAAGACTAAGCTATAAAATAAAGACCGTAAAACTTAACTATTTTACGGTCTTTGTTTTATGATAACTCCAGGTCTTCAAAAGGGCTCCTGATATTAGCCAGATCAATCTGAGCAATCTGGTAATACATTGAAGTGGTTTGAAGATATTTATGCCCCAGAATTTCTTTTAATAAATGGATATCCATGCCTCTTTCCAGGCAATGCACCGCATAACTATGTCTTAGGGTATGAACCGTTGCATTTTTTTCTATTTTAGCCTTTGCTAAAGCTTGCTGAAATACCAATTGTACACTTCGGGGACTATACGGCTTCCCTTTTTCTCCCACAAACAATAACTCTTTCGGATTATGCTTATCAAAGTAGGCAATTAAAATGGGAATCAGTTTCTTAGGCATTCTCAACTTTCGTCCCTTATCAGTTTTAGAAGGTGGAACCATCACATGTTTTGATTCCATATCCAAATCTTCAACTTTCATAACCAGAATATCACTCAATTTTAAACCCATCGCATAAATAGTGGCCATTAAGGCCTTATGTTTAGGATTATCAAGCACGCTAATGATACTTTCTACCTCATTTTCTGAAAGAACCTCAGGTAATGTATCCTCTTTCATTTCTCCGGAGGCTTTAATACCAAGCTTACGCTTGAAAATCACCTCATAAAAAAGTTTTATTGCCTTCCCCGCTTGTTTAGCAGCGTCCGTAGATCCGCCTTTTTTTTCACTTAATTCTAAGAGGTAATTCGAAACCAGTTCATCTGTAATTTTACTCTGGGGTAAATCACGGAAATGGTTATAAAAAACAAAAATGGCATTACGGTAAGCAGCAATAGTCTGGGAGTTATATTTCCCTTTTTTTAAAATCTCTGTAAATCGCTCAATAAGATGGGTCACACTTGCGCATTATTTAATTAAAAATAGGATTTAACGAATGTTTGGTAATTTGGACTGAAATTAAAAAATAAAGTCACAAATTTTATATTAAAAAACGTATTTACTTTCCGATTAGGAATAAAATTTATTAAGCGTAAAGAAAATCTTATAAAAATTACAATTTAGAGAGAATCAAAGAAGAAAAATTACTATTTTCAAAACTTCAAATCCAGTAATTCAATTACCAAAACCTTAGTATGCTTTTAACGTTTATTGTTCTGTATTTATTAGGTACTGTGTTCATAGGATGGTTTGCATCCAGATTTGTAAAAACAGCTGATGATTTTGCTATTGCCGGAAGAAAAATGCCAACTTATGTAGTGGCGTCCGGCCTTTTTGCTACCTGGTTTGGCTCAGAAACAGTAATGGGTGCCTCATCTGAATTTATGGAAAACGGATTAATTGGTGTTATTGAAGACCCTTTTGGTGCTTCCTTATGTTTATTATTAATTGGTCTTTTCTTCGCCCGTCCTCTATACAAATTAAATATACTAACTTTTAGTGATTACTTCAGTATCAGATACAATAAAAATGTAGAATGGATTTCAGCACTATTTCTCATTCCCTCCTATTTTAGCTGGATTGCGGCGCAACTAGTAGCATTAGCCATTGTTCTGCAAGCAGTGGCAGGTATCCCTTTTATATATGGAATTCTGATATGTGCATCGGTCGTAGTTTTTTATACTTATGTGGGCGGCATGTGGTCAGTGGCTGTTACTGATACCGTTCAGACTGCTATCATTATCGTGGGCATGCTTATTCTGATGGTAGAATTGGTAACAGAAATTGGAGGTTGGGGGCAGATGGTGGCCAGAACTCCACCGGATTTTTTCCGATTTATTCCTAAAGAACATTCAGTGACAAGCTGGGTAACCTATTTTGGTGCATGGATAACCATTGGCTGGGGTTCAATTCCACAGCAGGATGTGTTTCAACGGGTATTATCAGCCAAATCTGAAAAAGTAGCTGTCAGAGGTGCCTATTGGTCTGCGTTTATGTATTTATCTATTGCCTGCATGCCACTGGTCATTGCACTTTGTGGTTCTCTATTATATCCTGATATTAAAGTCGGTGATACACAAATGACCATTCCGTTTTTAGTGCTCCATCATTCAGGTTTGGGAATGCAGATTTTATTCTTTGGTGCCTTACTCTCTGCTATTTTAAGTACTTGCAGTGGTGCGATTCTCGCACCTGCCACAGTTGTCGGAGAAAACCTTTTAAGACCCTTATATGGCGAAAAGATTTCTGATAAGCGATTGTTGCAAATCATGCGCTTATCAGTGATAGGCATTACAATTATTAGCGTTGGGCTATCTCTTTATAAATCAGAAATTTATGAATTAGTGGGTGAGTCTTCGTCTTTAAGCTTAGTGGCATTGTTTACTCCTTTGGTGGCTGGTCTGTATTGGAAAAGAGCAACAGCCCTGGGGGCGGTTTGTTCGATGGTTGGAGGAACAAGCGTTTGGCTATATCTGGAGTTTTACCCAACTGAGATTCCAGGCATGATTTGGGGTTTATTGGCAAGTATCACAGGTATGATAGTAGGCTCATTAATTAAGAAAGATGATAAAGTACATATCAGTTGATGATTTTATAGACCATCAAATACCTCATTTACAACACCTTATGCAAAGGCTGAGAATCCTGATTCTGAATGCCCATCCCAGGATACGAGAGCATCTTGAAATCAATACGCCCATGTTTAAGGTAAAGCAGGATGTTTGTTATTTTGGTAAAGTACATCCGACAAAAGGGCTTGAGCTTTGTTTTTTGAGAGGCTTTCAACTTTCCAATGAACAAGGGCTATTAGATGCCAAAGGCAGGAGATACATACATGGAATTACCCTTACTGATATAAATGACCTCAAAAACAAGGAGACAGCTTTTCTGGAAGTATTAAATGAAGCCTTGATTTTAGATGAAATTAATGAAAAGTCTGTTTTCACAGAAATGCTTCAGGCCGCAAGGAAAAAGAAATCAACCTAGGCTTTGGGCAGCAATCCATCCTCCTGTCCATGCAGCCTGAAAGTTGAAGCCTCCTGTTATGGCGTCAATATTTAATACTTCTCCCGCCAAATACAGGTTTGGGTATTTTTTCAGGCTGAACTTTTCAAAATCTATTTCTAATAGGTCAACTCCTCCGGCTGTAACAAACTCTTCTTTAAAGGTACTTTTGCCATTTACTTTGAACTTACTGGCTGTTAGTTGTTCCACTAATTTAATAATATGCTTTTTGCCGGTCTCTGCCCATTTCTGGTACTCTCCTATCCCTGCAGCAATACAAAGACTTTTCCAAAGGCGAATAGATACGCCAAATTCAGGATTAGACAGTACATTCTTTTTGGGCTGATTAGAGATTTGTTGATGCAAATGTCGCCTTACTTTCTCAAGGTCAGTTTTACCTAGCCAATTGACTACAACATCAAACTCATAATTTAACTCGTTCAGTTCTCTGGCAGCCCAGGCAGATAATTTCAGAATAGCAGGGCCAGATAGTCCCCAGTGCGTAATAAGAATAGGGCCATCAGAAGAGAAAGTATTCAATGCTTTGTCCTTACCATTCTGAAGCTGACAAACTACATTTTCGGCACTGATTCCCATTAAATCCTGAATACGTTCGTCTTTAATATTGAAAGTAAACAGAGAGGGTACTGGCGAAACGATATTTACCCCAAGGGTTTCTAATAGTTTCCATACCGCAGTGTCGCTTCCGGTAGCAATCATTAATTTTTTGGTTTGTAACTGTCTCTCACCCATCGCATTCACTAACCATTCTTCTCCTGAACTTTCAATGCTTTCTACTCTGGTATTTTTAATGATTTCTATTCGGTTTTTATAGCAGGCTTCTATAAAACAATCAATAATACTTTGTGAAGAATTGCTAATCGGAAACATTCTTCCATCAGTTTCCTTTTTGATTTTTACTCCTCTGCTTTCAAACCATTCAATCGTATGGGTAGGATTAAATCGCTGAAAAGGTTGCAACAATTCCTGATTGCCACGTGGATAATAATTAATGAGTGTTGCCGGGTCAAAACAGGCATGAGTAACATTACACCTACCTCCACCCGATACTTTCACTTTTTGAAGAACATCTCTTCCTCTATCCAGAATTGCTATCCTTAAATTTCTGTTTCTTTCGGCTGTATTGATAGCCGTAAAAAAGCCTGCTGCACCTCCACCAATGATTATTAAATCGTACATATTAAGAATTATTTGCTTTAATACGCAAAAAAATCACCTTAGATAATTAGCCATGCTTCTATCCAAGGTGAAATTGCTTTTACAAAACAAGTGCATCAACAGCAGAATTCAAAATACTGAGAGCATATTTTAAGTCATTTAGGATTTATAGACATCCCCACCAATGACTCTTAAGGTTTTACATATTTTTCTTCGAAATAAATTCTCTTTTCACGAAGTAACTTCAATAATGGGGCAATTTCTTGCACATCATGACCAAACTCAAAAGTTACTTTATGCTTTGAATCGTTTTTTGTAATCTCTACCCATTCAGCACCACCATCAGCACAATCCGGACATCCTATTGTTTCCGGTAATTTTTTAAAAGTATCGAAATCAACACTTTTTGAAACCGCTGTTACATACTCATCTGTTAATTTCTCTGTATAAGTTTTAGGATCACCGCCTTCAGTTCCTCTTCCACCGTTCTGGTATACCGTAAATGCAGCTTCGTCATTTACTAATGCCATTTCTTTCCTACAAGGCCCGAGACACATGCCGAAACTTGTGCCGTATTTAATTACAATACCATCTAAAGTCGTTAATTTTTGCTGATCATCAGGTATCTGTGAATCCTGTTCACAAGCCATAAAAGAAAATGTGGAAAGAATGATTGCTACAAACAATTGAATTTTCATTTTAATAATAGATTTTTGTGTTTGAATATTCATTTTACAATTAGGATTCCTTTCAGATTAAAAAGGTTGGAAACATGACCACAAAACAAATACAAATTATAGTCCAGGCTGTAGGTGCGACAGAAAAACACGTTAAGAATACCATAACTTTATTAGAAGAAGGTGCAACTATACCATTTATTGCCCGATACAGAAAAGAAATGACAGGCAGTATGGACGAGGTGCAGATTGCCTCTGTCAAAGACCAGCACAGCAAGTTTTTAGAGGCCGATAAACGCAGAGAAGCCATCATCAAATCAATAGAGGAACAGGGCAAAATGACACCTGAGTTGCTGAGTAAGTTACAAAACGCCTTGTATTTAAGTGAGCTGGAAGACTTATATCTACCTTATAAACAAAAGCGCAAAACGCGTGCAACAATTGCTATTGAAAAAGGGCTTGAACCATTAGCAAAAATTATTTTCGCACAAAAGGATAGAAACATTGAAGCCATTGCAGAGAAATACCTTAATGATAAAGTGGGAAGAGTGGAAGATGCTCTACAAGGAGCAAGAGATATTATGGCTGAATGGATCAATGAAGACATTCAGGCAAGAAATGCCGTTAGAAAAATTTTTGAAAGAGAATCAATTGTGACGGCTAAAGTAAAAAAGGGTAAAAAAGAAGAAGGTGCTAAATATCAGGATTATTTTGAATTTTCAGAACCCTTATCAAGAATACCCTCACATCGTTTACTGGCTATTCGTAGGGGTGAAGAAGAAGGCATTCTTTCAGTAGATATATCAATCGAGGCTGAGAGAGGAACCGATGCTCTGGATCGTATTTATCTGAAAGGATTGCCTGAAGCAAAAGACCAGGTTGCAGACGCTATTACGGATTCTTATAATCGTTTGCTAAAGCCAAGTATTGAGACTGAATTCTCAAATCTATCAAAACAAAAGGCAGATACTGAAGCCATCAAAATTTTTGCTGCTAATCTTCGTCAATTATTACTGGCATCTCCACTAGGCCAAAAAAGAGTATTGGCTGTTGATCCAGGTTTCAGAACGGGTTGTAAAACCGTATGTCTGAATGAACAAGGAGATCTATTATACGATACTGTCATTTATCCAATGGATAGGAAGATGGAAGCCGAAGGGGTGATCAAAAAGCTAATTTATGATTATAAAATACAAGCCATTGCTATTGGAAATGGTACTGCCAGCCGGGAAACAGAAAGTTTTGTAAAATCTTTGAAACTGGATAAGATACAAGTGTACGTGGTTTCAGAGCAGGGCGCATCCATTTATTCTGCTTCTGAAATTGCCAGAGAAGAGTTTCCGAAAAAGGATGTAACTGTACGTGGCGCCATTTCTATCGGTCGTAGATTAATGGACCCTTTGGCTGAACTGGTAAAAATTGACCCGAAATCTATTGGTGTGGGTCAATACCAGCACGATGTAGAGCAAAAGATGCTGAAAGAAAGCCTTGATTCGGTAGTGGAAAGCTGTGTAAACTTAGTGGGTGTAGAATTAAATACGGCCAGTAAAAACTTATTAAGCTATGTTTCAGGCTTAGGACCGTCATTAGCGCAGAATATTGTAGATTATAGAGCTAAAAATGGTGCATTCAGGTCAAGAGACGAATTGAAAAAAGTCCCTCGTTTAGGGGCAAAAGCTTTTGAACAAAGTGCAGGCTTCTTACGTATCAATGGAGCAAAAAATCCTTTAGATAATTCAGCGGTACACCCGGAGACTTATGGCATTGTTGAAAAAATGGCAAAGGATATTGGACTAAAAGTAACCGACCTGATAAATAATGCTCAGATTAAATCAAAAATCAATCTGAATAATTATGTAACTGCAAATGTTGGCTTACCTACATTAAATGATATTCTCTCTGAATTACAAAAGCCTGGTCGTGATCCTAGGGAAGCACTAGAAGAATTTGAATTCGCTTCTGATGTGCACAAAATAGAAGATTTGAGAGAAGGTATGGTTTTGCCCGGAATCGTTACCAATATTACTGCCTTTGGTTGTTTTGTTGATGTAGGTGTCCATCAGGATGGACTGGTGCATGTTTCTCAAATGGCGAATCGTTTCATTAAAGATCCGAATGAGGTAGTGAAAGTGCATCAGAAAGTTCAGGTAAAAGTTACTGAAATAGATATTCCCAGAAAACGTATTGCATTGAGTATGAAGGTTTAGGAATTGAGTGACTGAGCGGGTAACGGTTGCTGAGTTAGTGAATTAGTGATTAGGAGTCCTAAATATTTTTTAATTGTCGCGAACTTTTCACAAACGATTTTTGTCATATGATGACAAACAATCATGGGGACGACCGGTTTTGACGGCGTGAGTGGTTGCGAGTAAAAGCATGTCGGGAGCTGGTAGAACCTCCTGTTAAAAATTCTTCCGAAAAATAACTGGCAATACTTCGTATGCCATGGCTGCTTAATTCCGGAGTGAATTAACCTTTTAGCCACATTCCGCCCTGGTTAACCTCTGCTGCTGGGGAGTTCGGAGTGTCGACCCGGAGAGGCGATTAAGTGCGGGGAACTTGTGCTTAATTAGTATTTAGGTTTCTAAGGAAAAGTTTCGGTATGTCGGACACCTAGCTTTTCCCGAAAATTAAGACCGAATAAACATGTAGAAGGCTCGACAAGTGCCATGTTCGGACCAGAGTTCGACTCTCTGCGTCTCCACAAATGAGCGTAACAATCTGACAATAAAGATGTTACGCTTTTTTATTTACTATTTCATTTTGAATATACAAATTCAGAATTAGCGAAATCGTCAATTATTCTCCCTAGAATATTGGCAAATTTATAGTTAGATCTATCATTTAAGCCAATACTTGTCAATCTTTGCCCTTCATTTAGAATCAGTTCTTCAGGCAGATAATTAATCCTGGAATAAAAGACGTATTTCTTATTAGGCTTACTTTCATTATCTCCAATGTATTCCTTAAACTTGGAATAAGTGTGTAAATCAACCCCAATCTCCTCTTTAATTTCACGTAATAAAGCTTGTTCGGGAGTTTCACCGTCTTCTATTATCCCACCAAATAAATCCCAGTGATTTGGATAAGAAATAGTTGGTTTATCATCTCTAAGGTATATGAGAAGCTTGTCATTTTTATCAAATAATAAACAGGTGGAAACAAAAAACATTTTCGAAAACAATAATTAAAATAAAAAGAATTAGTCAAAATAAAGAATTGTATCGGAAAGCCCCTTAATAATTTTAATGAAATTTTAATAGAGATTAAAAAAACAGATAATTAGTAAATTTTGGGAATCCAGATTTGAAATATTATATAAAATTATCTTAAATTCGAGGAGTCAAACCTATTATTTACTTAATTTTTTAAATTTTGTGTTAGTATTTTTTTTCTTCTGTTTTTTATCATTCAGTTTAGGTATAATTATCGGGATTTCGATTATGGTTTATTATAGAGAAACTCCTAATCAAATCGTTCAAAGTCCCCCGCAAATTAATCTTTTCGAATTTATTAGTCCAAACTAAAATGAAATTTGAGTTTTTCAATATTTAATAGACTGACTATTCTGTAAATAATTTAATTCCTAGAATAGTACGTCTATTAAATATTTTATGACTTAACTTTATTCCTCTTCAAATTAACATGTTAATTGCAATGTGAAAAGCATTTTCTAAGTAAGCTTGCATTTCTTCTAAATGGCATCTACAAATAACATTTCCTTAATAATCTTCTATCAGGATCAATCTTTACATTTTGAAACTTCTTATAGCTCAAGCATGTTAGAATACTTTAATACTTCTAACATTTAAGATACAAATCAGCCAATACAAGTATAATTTACCAAGCAATGACTTTCGAAGAATTAAATCTGAATAAACAATTACTCAATGCCTTAGATGATTTAGGCTATACCACTCCAACTACTATCCAGAAAAAAGCTTTTTCTGTTGTCATGTCAGGGCAGGATGTTTGTGGGATAGCACAGACAGGAACAGGGAAAACCTTTGCCTACCTCCTACCGAGCTTAAGACAATATCAATTCTCGAAAGAAAAAAATCCACAATTATTAATTATTGTTCCAACCAGAGAGTTGGTGGCTCAGGTAGTGGAATCAGTTAAACTTCTAAGCAAATATTTGAGTCTGCAGGTAGTGGGTGTATATGGTGGTGTAAATATTAAACAGCAAGTTCTTGAGTTAAACAATGGTTGCGATATATTGGTAGGTACGCCTGGTCGATTGATAGATTTGCTTGCTACAAATGTGGTAAAAACCAAATCAATAAAAAAACTGGTGATTGATGAGGTAGATGAAATGTTGAATCTGGGTTTTCGTCCGCAATTGGTAAATATCCTTGATTTGTTGCCTGTTAAGAGACAAAACCTCTTGTTTTCGGCTACTTTGACTGAAGAAGTAGAACACATTATTAAAGATTACTTTAATCAGCCCGTCAAAATTGAAGCAGCTCCTGTGGGAACCCCACTTGATAATATTTCACAGACAGCTTATGAGGTACCTAACTTTTATACAAAAGTTAATCTTTTAGAATTATTATTGGCTAAACCTGCTGAAACAAGCAAGGTTCTGGTTTTTACAGCTACCAAACAATTGGCAGACCAGTTATATGATGAATTAGAAATGGAATTTTCTTCTCAGTTAGGTGTCATTCATTCCAATAAATCGCAGAATAATCGTTTCGATACCGTTAAAAATTTTCAGAATGGTACGTATAGAATCCTGATCGCTACTGATATAGTGGCCAGAGGATTAGATATTTCAGAGGTTTCGCATGTGATTAATTTTGATGTGCCGGAAGTACCAGAAAATTATATCCATCGTATTGGTAGAACGGGTCGGCAAGATAAAAAAGGGATTGCCATTAGTTTCTTTACCGGGAAAGATGCTGAAGCGAAAGAAGCAATTGAGCAATTAATGAATTATCAGATACCAGTATTGCCTTTGCCTGAACAGCTTGAAATATCTGACGAATTGACTGAAGACGAAATGCCTAAGGTAAATATGAAAGAACCTCTCCTAAAAAGACCAAAAAAAGAAGAAGTAGGACCTGCCTTTCATGAAAAATCGGAGAAAAACAAGAAAGTAAATGTAAGACGAGACTACGAGGCCGAGAAGAAAAAGAAGTATGGAAAATCTTATGAAAAACGTTCAAGAAATTAAGCTTTTTTGACTTAGCACTGATTTACTTAAATTTTCTCATACTAAAACATGGGCATTTTAAGTTTTAATATTTAAGTTTGTATGGATTTACGACAAATAAATATTAAAATAATTATGCAAAGGCGCAATGCAATTAAAAATTTATCTGTAGCATTCGGGAGTTTGGTAGTATTACCTTCATGGGCGACAAACTGGACACCTGAATCTCTAGGTAAAACCTCCAACCTATCCTACAATGATGAAGAACTATTAGGCGAAATCGTCGAAACCATCATTCCGGAAAATGCTACCCCGGGAGCAAAATCTTTGAAAGTTCATAAATTTGCCATGCGAATGATTAATGATTGCTATGGCGAAGCTCAACAAAAAACTTTCAAAGACGGACTCAAAAAGACGGAAGAACTGGCACAACAAACTTATCAGAAATCTTTTGTAGCCTTAGATGCTACTCAAAAGAAAGACGTGATTAACAAAATGCTCGATTCTTCTGACGGTACTTCAAAGCAATTTGCCAACATGATTAAACGCTTGACGATTCAGGGTTACACCAACTCTGAATTTTACATGACTAATGTCTTGAAGTTTAATATGGCTCCCGGTTTTTATCATGGTTGCGTGCCTGTAAAAGCTTAATTCCGATTCCGACTTCGGAAACACTCATCTATTTAATTACAATACTCTATTTAAAGCTATTATGTCATTTTTAAATATAGATTCTGTCAAAGAACGTACCTTTGACGCAATTGTGATTGGCTCTGGTATCAGCGGTGGCTGGTCAGCCAAAGAATTAACCGGAAAAGGATTGCGTACCCTGGTTTTAGAACGTGGTCGTGACGTACGCCATGTAACTGACTACCCAACTACCATGATGCAACCATGGGAATTTGAGCATCTAGGTCAAATCCCGAAAGCATTAAGAGATGCCAATCCAATCGCCAGCCGTTGTTATGCATTCAACGAAGACGCTGCGCACTTTTTCGTAAAAGATAACGAACACCCTTATATACAAGATAAACCATTCGACTGGATACGTGGATATCAGGTAGGTGGAAAATCGTTGATGTGGGCCAGAGGTACTCAGCGCTGGTCTGATTATGATTTTACTGGCCCTGCCCGTGATGGATTTGCTATTGATTGGCCTATTCGCTATGCAGATATTGCTCCATGGTATAGCTATGTTGAAAAATTCGCCGGAATCTCGGGTAATAAAGATGGTTTAGCACAATTGCCAGATGGTGAATTTTTACCACCACATGAGCAATCATGCGTTGAAAAACATTTTACTGGCGAGATGGCAAAGCATTATAAAGGTGCACGTCCGGTAATTATTGGCCGTTGTGCGCATTTGACTAAACCTCAGCCAATTCATACACAACAGGGACGTGGACAATGTCAGAACCGCTCACTTTGCCAGAGAGGTTGTCCTTATGGTGGATATTTCAGTAGTAACTCCTCAACCCTACCCTGGGCAGCTAAAACCGGCAAATTGACCTTGAAACCTGACTCGGTTGTTCATTCTATCATCTTTGATGAGAAGAAAAACAAAGCAACTGGGGTGAGAGTGATTGATGCGCATACCAAGCAAATGACTGAATATTATGCAAGAGTCATTTTTGTAAATGCGGCAACTATTAATACGAACCTTATTCTTTTAAACTCAATCTCTAGCCGCTTCCCGAATGGATTAGGCAATGATAGCGGTTTATTAGGTAAATATATTGCTTTCCATAACTTCCGAACCACTATATCGGCAGAATATGAAGGGTTATTGGATAGTAAAACTGAAGGTATTCGTCCGAATGGCAGTTATATTCCTCGTTTCCGTAATTTGGCTAAACAGGAAACTGATTTCTTACGTGGTTATGCAGCCGGTTTCAGTGGAAGCCGCATGAATTATACGGATAACAACGGCATTGGAGAGGAATTGAAAAACAGCCTTTTTGATAGAAAATATGGCAACTGGCGTGTGGGCTCACACATGATGGGTGAAACGATTCCGAAGGAAAGTAATTTTGTTACTTTAGATAAAGACCAGAAAGATGCCTGGGGAATTCCATTAATCAGAACATCAGTTGCTTATGATGATAACGATGAAAAAATGATTAAGGATTTCCATGAACAAATGACTGAAATGCTGACATTGTCTGGTTTCAAAAACATTCAGACACATGATAATCCTAAAAAGGCTCCGGGTCTGGATATTCATGAAATGGGCGGTGTTCGTATGGGCAATGACCCTAAAACATCATTGCTCAATAAATGGAACGCCATGCACCATTGCAAAAATGTATTCGTGACTGATGGTGCTTGTATGACATCAAATTCAACACAAAACCCATCTCTTACTTTTATGGCGATTACAGCTCGCGCTGCAGATTATGCAGTGAAAGAGTTTAAGAAAGGTAATTTGTAATTTGAATAATTTTATTCTGAAAGCCTGATGTTCTAATAATATCATCAGGCTTTCTTGTTTCTTTGACATATAATAAACGAATCATTACTATACTGTTAATTGCAGCGCGAACTAAGTAATTTTTGCTTTCAATAATAATGCAAATTAAAACGTACGTCTTATATTATTTTGTTTTCATAGTACCGGGTTGTTACTTTTTGTTGCTGCAAAAAGTAACCAAAAAGCAGCCATCATTTAAACTCGTACAATTAAAAATCCAAAAGACTACTCACTTCGCATAGTTTACTTCTCGATTTTTAATCGTACTCAAACATGAAATGATGTTTTAAGGTTACAATTTTCAGTTGTTATATTTAATTGTTTTGTACTAATTCTTACCATAGGTGGCTGCATTTTTTTGTAACAACCTTGTCAGTATAGCTTATTAAAGATATACAAATATAATATATGGCTGCCTTTCTTATTTTAGGTATCCATTAATTAAACCTCTCAGCTGCAAAGCATTCGTTGGAACGATAAATATATTATAATAGACTCTACTCTTAGAAATATCCTAATCAGTAATTAGTACCATAGATTCTATATTTGCTACCAGAGTTTAAAGGCGCCGGGCTATACCTTTGTATCATTAAACAAATACAATCATGAACAAAGTTGAAGCCGCTATAAAAATGAAATGCCCTCGTTGTCAGGAGGGTGATATATTCGAAACCAAAAATCCTTTTGTATTGGGTAAAATGACCGCGATGCATAAACATTGCCCCGAATGTCATTTAAAATATGAAAAAGAAGTAGGTTTTTTCTATGGCTCTATGTTTATTAGCTATGCATTCAATGTGGCACTTTTTGCAATAGCCACTGTTACCTTCTATCTCTACTTCGAAAATCTGATTGATTGGAGAATATATTTAGGAGGCTATTTATTACTGACAGTTATCTTGTTTCCTGTATTTTTCCGTTTCTCAAGGTCATTATGGTTACAGTTTTTTAATGACTATAAACCTGAATATAAACATGAACATGCCGTTCATTAATGTAATTGCCTATGAGTCCTGCAAATCATATTCCTATAGTTGATATAAGCAATCTGACGGATTTCAGAGATGAGGATATATTGGTAAGTGGTTTTGCTGAATACCTGAAAGTACACCAGAATCTACGCAAGGCTCATAGACATACTTTTTATCATTTACTCTTATTTACTAAGGGAGGTGGAAGCCATACCATCGATTTCAGTAGTTTTCCGGTACAGCCTTACCAAATCTATTTTATGGTGCCCGGACAAGTACATAGCTGGGATTTTGATGGAGAAGTTGATGGATATGTAGTAAACTTCTCCACTTCCTTTTTTCAATCTTTTCTGCTAAGACCTGATTATCTCGAAACTTTCTCATTCTTTAATGGCATAGCCGATAATGGAGTTATCAATCTACCGGAAGAATTACAAGGGCAGATTACCCGGATTTTTGAAGAGATTATGCAACACTCTATCCAAAACAATACTTTCCGCTGGGATATTGTAAGGGTACTGCTTCTTCAGGCTTTTTTAGAAATTGATAAACATACGCATACCAACAAGCCCTCTACTATTCCTTTCTTTAATTATACCTTACTCAAAAACTTTCAGAAACTGGTTGAGAAGCATTATATCAGCCTGAAAAGACCGATGGATTATGCTGAATTGCTCTATATCACTCCCAATCATTTGAATGCCTTATGTAAAGACCATCTGGGCATTACGGCAGGTGAAGTAATCCGCAACCGGGTTTTACTGGAAGCGAAAAGAATGTTAGTGAATCAGAATCTCAGCATTTCTGAAATTTCTTATGATCTGAACTTTAGTGATAACTCTTATTTCACCAAGTTCTTCAAGAAATATGAGCATATTACTCCGGAAGATTTCCGTAAAAGGAGTATTTAGTAGGATTCTAAAAAAATTGCCTAAAATCTTTATTATTGTTTCATGTTAGGCATTTGGCTAAAGCCACTAAGGTTATTCGCCTCTAATTACCCTATTGATTCAATTTTATCCAGATAAATACACTCGTATTCTTCAATTTTAATCGCCTTTTATCCTCTCTTCCCTCCACTCATTACAGAAAATTGTACTATTACCAGAAATTCTCTGATAAAATAAACTATTTTTGAAAATGCTTGGTTCTTTATTTGCAGAACCAAAAAAACTATCTACATTTGCATCGTTATTAAATGACAACAATGGACAGTATAAAATTAAGCGACAAACAATTAGCCCTGATCGAGAAACTTGGTTTGATTTTCGAAAACGGTTTACAACCGGCTTCAGCGAGAATAGCAGCTTTATTGTTAGTATCAGATAAATTAGAATTGACCTTCGATGAAATCCGTGAGCTATTGAATTTAAGTAAAAGTGCTACCAGCAATGCCTTGAATTTACTGCTTTCAATGGAACGAATCGAGTATATTACTAAGCCAGGCGATAGAAAACGTTATTTTAAAAGTAATTTATCAGATTGGAAAGAAAACATGAAGACTAAATTCCTGGAATTTGATAAAGTACATAAAACCATGCGTGAAGTGCTTGACCAGAGACCACACTCAACCAAAGACTTTAATCAGGGGCTTGAAGAGTTTATCAACTTTATGGAGTTTATGAACAGAGAAATTCCGGTTCTGTTCAAGAAATGGGAACTATCTAAAAAGTAATTTTTTTTGCATTTGTTGGTTCTTTTAATTCAGAACTAAAAAAATTAAATTAAATCTCAATATAGTACAAAATAATGAAAAAAGTAAAAGCATTACCGATAGCAATACTCCTGACGATGATATCGGTTATCACACAAGCACAAGAATCAAAACCTATCTTATTTAGCTTAAAAGAGAGTATCGCTTATAGTTTAAAAAACAATCCGAGCAGTACTATCTATAAAAATGAGGTTTTGATTGCGAAAGAGAAAAAGACTGAAGCCTTAGCAGGTTATTTACCACAAGTAAACGGTACAGCCACTTTTGATGACAATCTGAAACGCCAGGTAACGGTATTACCTGCAGGTGCATTTAGTCCAGAAGAAATCAGAGTTCAGTTCGGAAATCAGTACAATACGAACTTAGTAGCACAAGTAGACCAGGTTCTATTTGATAGAACTGTTTCAGTGGCAAAAGAGGCGAACAGAGTAAATACATTGATAGCCGACTTAAAATTATTGCAAAACAATGAGAACATTGTATACAATACAATTACGGCTTATTACCAGATACTTACTTATAATGAGCAAGAGAAATTACTGGTTGAAAACGAAAAAAAATATGAAGAATTGTTAAGAATCTTACAATTACAATATGAAAAAGGGGTAGCCAAAAAGATTGACTATGACCGCATGAAAGTAAGCCAGAATAATATCAAGTCGCAATTATCGCTTCTGAAAACTAATAGAGAATTAGCCTTAAATAAATTGAAATATGCGATGGGTATGGAATTATCTCATAATATTGCCATCAATGACTCATTAGATTATTCAATGCAGGTGAGTATGCCGGTTGCTAATCAATTAGACACAAAAAATCTGCTTGATTTCAAGATTCAATCTAACAATATAGCCTTACAGCAATTAGATGTAGAACGTAAGAAATTTGCCTTCTACCCTACCCTAGGTGCTTATGCTCGTTATGGTGGACAATCGTTTGGTAATGAGTTTGGCAAATCATTTAGCAACTGGTTTGATTACTCCTCAATAGGTATAAAACTGAATATTCCAATTTTTGATGGGAATAGAAAGAAAAGTCAGTTATCGCAAAGCAAATTAAGTTTATTGAATGCACAGGAGAACTTGAAGTTAAACGAAAGAAATTACGAATTACAGTTTCAGAATGCTAACACCGCTTTGTTCCGCTCTTATACCAGTATGAACGATAACAAGCAAAACCTGGACCTGGCAGCGGATATATTGAAAAATACAAGCTTACAATATCAGAAAGGAACGGCTTCGTTGACTGATTTCCTTAACTCAGATTACTCATACAAAGAAGCGCAAAGCAATTACATTTCATCATTATTAAATTTCCTAACGGCAAGAGTTGACTTAGAAAAATCACAAGGGAATCTGTCAACTTATGTTAATCAATTAAAATAAGTAATTACATCATTTAAATCAGAAGCTGCAAAGCTTTATACTATACAAAAAAATGAAAACAAGAATCATCACAATAGCTATTATTATCGGCGTAATTGGTGCCATATCTTTTAAACTGGTAGCTAACAAAAAGAAAATCGACGAGAGTAAAAAAGTAATTGACCGTAGTCAGGTAGCCATTTATGTGTCTACTACGAAGGTAGCCTTGCTTCCTATTAGCGGTAACCTGAACTTACCTGCGGTTTTAGAGCCTAAAGAAAAAGCAGTTTTAACAGCTAGTACCCAAGGAAGAATTGAGACATTGAATATTGAATTAGGCACACGAGTAGCCAAAGGCCAGGTTATCGGTACTGTTGATACAAAAGTAAAGCAAATCAGCCTACAATCAACAGAGCTGACCATTAACAAAGCTAAAACTGATTATGAGCGTAATAAAGAGTTATTAGCCGGAAATGCGATTAACGAAACAGCCGTAACTGATGCCAAATTCAATTATGAAAATAATAAGATTCAGGCCGAGCAATTGAAACAACAAATTGCTGACGGTAAAATTATTTCGCCTATTAGTGGTGTGATAACTGACAAAAAATTAACTGCCGGTGAATATGCCAATATAGGAACTCCTATTGCCTCTATTGTTGACGTGAATCAGTTGAAAACGGTGGTATATGTAAATGAAAAAGATGTATATGAGTTGAAATTAGGACAATCGGCAAGTATTACAACTGATGTATACCCAACTAAGACTTTCAGCGGACGTATCATTTATATCAGCCCACAAGGTGACGATAATCACAATTATAAAGTAGATATTTTATTAGCCAATGGCAACGCAGCTTTGAAAGCAGGGACTTATGTAAAAGTTGAATTTAACCTGAACAAAAATGCGAATGCTCTGCAGATTCCTAAAAAGGCTTTAGGTGACGGTATGAAAAACCCTTATGTATTTGTAGCAGAAGGTGGCAAAGCGGTACTACGTAAAATTGTATTAGGCCGCGAAGTTGGCGAAAACGTAGAGGTTTTGAGTGGTTTGAACGAAGGAGAACAAATCATTACTGAGGGTATCATCAACATTGTAGATGGTAGTAGTATTCAAATCGCACCTATTAAATAATCAGAGCCATGTCAATAACAGAATTATCAATTAAACGACCATTACTGATTACAGTAATTTTCGTTACCCTTATACTCTTCGGTTTTATAAGTTATAAAACATTGAATTATAACTTATTACCGAAATTTGAAACGAACGTGATTATGGTGCAGACTACTTATAGAGGTGCGGCCTCTGACGAAGTAGAAAGCAGTGTAACCAAACCATTGGAAGAAGCAGTATCGTCTATTGAAGGGGTTGATATGATTTCTTCTTCTTCGCAAGAAGGTCTTTCTTTGATTACAGTGACTTTGAAATCAGGTTTTAATGTAATCAATGCCCAACAGGATGCTGAACGTAAAGTAAACCAGATTAAATCGAGACTTCCGGACGATATTGATGACCCGGTAGTATCAAGATTAAGTCTTGACGACTTACCGATTCTGAAAGTGAGTGCTACCTCAAAAATACCTCAAACAGAATTATATGACTTTATTGATTTGCAGGTAAAACCCTTGTTGACCAACGTAGCAGGTGTAGCGCAGGTAAATATTATTGGTGGTAATGAGCGTGAGATTGAGGTGTATTTAGATAATGACAAACTCCAAACCTATAATATTTCGTCGGCAATGGTCAACCAGATCATTGCCAGCAGTGGGGTGTCGTATCCGGCTGGTAGCATTAAAACTGACCAATCGCGCTTCTCTTTGCGTTTAGATGCCAAATTGAAAAAGGTTGAAGATATCAGAAACTTGATTATCCGTGAGAATGTAGGTGGAAGTCGTATTTTATTGAAAGATTTAGCTACTGTAACTGATTCTCAAACAGAAGCAAGTACATTGAACCGTATTAACGGTAAACCAGCCATCGGTATTCAGATTATGAAACAAACCGATGCCAATGCAGTAGAGGTAAGTGCAGGTGCGAAAGCGGCTTTAGCTAAAATTAAATCGAGCTATCCATCGAAAGATTTCAATTATGAAATTGCTTCTGACCAATCGGTATATACACTAGCGTCTGCCGATGCGGTAATGCATGACTTGTACCTAGCGATTATCATTGTGGGTGTGGTGATGGTGCTTTTCTTGCACAGTATCAGAAGTTCGCTATTCGTTTTGGTGGCCATTCCATCTGCCATGATACCGACCTTTATTCTGATGTGGGTCTTTGGATTCTCGCTAAACCTGATGACATTGATGGCCTTATCGTTAGTGGTAGGTATTCTGGTAGATGATAGTATAGTGGTATTAGAGAATATTTACCGACACCTGGAAATGGGTAAAAATAAGCGTGAGGCAGCTTTGGAAGGTAGAAATGAAATTGGATTTACAGCGATGGCGATTACCCTTGTGGACGTTGTGGTATTCTTACCATTAGCCTTAGCCGGTGGTCTGATTGGGAATATCCTGAAAGAATTCTCATTGGTAATCGTATTCTCAACCCTGATGAGTTTGTTCGTGTCATTTACCTTAACACCGCTTTTAGCGTCAAGATGGGGTAAGTTAGAGATTTTGAAGAAAAACACGCTTTGGGGGAAACTAAATTTAGGTTTTGAGAGTATTATAGATAGAATCAGAGATACTTATATCGGCGTTCTGAAATGGTCTTTAGGCAACAAGCGTTATGTGTTTATCGGTATCATTCTATTGTTTGTAGCTACTTTCACTTTGCTTTCAAAAGGTTTTGTAGGGGCTTCATTTATTGGTAATGCCGACCGTGGCGAGTTATCGATTCAATTAGACTTAGCACCTGAAACACCTTTGGTACAAACTAACCAGGCAGTTGCGAAAGTTGAGAAAATGCTGATGGAAAGACCGGAAGTAACGAATGTTTTCTCGAACGTGGGTACACAGGCTTCAGTTATCGGTAATTCATCGAATAGTAATTTAGCTGAGATTACCGTTACTCTGGTTGATAAACATGATCGTAAGATTTCGACTGATGAATTTGGTCAGATTATGCGGGATACGATTTCAAGAATCCCTGGTTTGAGTGTGAATATCCAACCGATTTCGGCTACAGGTAATGCACAAGCGCCGATTACGATTGCAGTAAAAGGAACAGTGATGGATGATGTAGTGAAAGCGGCAGCCATTGTGAAACAGATAGTCATAAAAACTCCTGGTACTGATTATGTAAAATATAGTACGAAGAACCCTAAAACAGAGGTTGCCATTAATCTGGATAGAGACAAAATGTCTAAACTAGGTGTGGGTATTCCAGATGTGGGTTCGGCAGTGCAGATAGCTTTTCAAGGAAATAATAATACAAAGTATAAAGATAAAGGTGAGGAATACGGTATCAATATCATTTTCGATAAATCGGATAAGCAAAATATTGAAAACGTGAGAAACCTGACTATCAGAAATAGCCGTGGAGCGATTGTTAAACTGACTGACTTTGCGAGTATCAGTGAAATTGTAGGACAGTCAATCTTAGAAAGAACAGACCGTTTGAGTTCAATCAAGATTAACTCTGCAGCTGTAGGTCGCCCATCGGGCACGATTGTAGAAGATATTAAGAAAGAACTGGCAAAAACAAAATTACCTGAGGGAGTGATTATTGACTACTTAGGTGATGCCAAAAATCAGGGAGATGCCTTCGGGAGTTTAGGTCTGGCAATGGGTATCGGTATCTTATTAGTATACCTGATTATGATTGCCCTTTATGAAAGTGTGGTTTATCCTTTTGTGGTACTTTTCTCGATACCTGTAGCGATGATTGGAGCAATTCTGGCGCTGGCACTGACCATGAACTCGTTCACAATCTTTGCTATTCTGGGTTTGATTATGCTCTTGGGGTTGGTGTGTAAGAATGCGATTCTGATTGTAGACTTTACTAATCACTTAAAAAGCGAAGGGATGTCTGTTAAAGAGGCTTTGATAGAAGCGGGTAAAGAACGTTTGCGTCCAATTCTGATGACTACGTTGGCCATGATATTCGGTATGTTGCCTATTGCTTTGGCATCTGGCGCAGGAGCTGAAACTAAAAACGGAATGGCCTGGGTAATTATCGGTGGTCTGACGAGTTCAATGATATTAACCTTAATTCTTGTTCCTGCTGTATATATGGTGATTGAAGGATGGAGAGTGAAAGTGAACAAGTTGTTCAATATAGGCGGCAAGAAAAAAGCCAAAGCCAAAATTGAGGTTGAAACGGTTTAAATGATGTCAAATAATAGTTGAATGAATAAAGCGTGTGAGTTTCACACGCTTTTATTTTTTATGGTTAAATTTATTTCTCATTAGTGATGTACTGCCATTTATTCATTAAGAAATTTGACAGCCTCATCAAAATTATCAAATGAATTGAAGTGAAATTTAATATATTTGCCTATCTCATAACTAATACTATTTAAACCATACATTGCAATTTTGAAAGAATCCCTTTTTTCTTGTAGAAGTTTCAACATAATATGGATTGCAGCTGTTGAACGATTTGGTTTCAATTCGACATTTTGCATCACCTCATTCGTGGAAATAGTCAAAAAACTAATTAATACTTTCGAATTTTCTGGTAAATCATTCAACCTATTTTCTAATTCTCTCCAAAAAATTTCATTATCATAAGTCATACCATTTACAATAAATATAGTAATGCCCATGTAACTTTTCACTTCTATACTTCCTTCACCTTTTAGCAACAATACTTTTAGTGTATGCAAATTCCATTTTTTTTCGTTCGAAATAGCAGGGGTTATACGGCAAATCATCCCTAAACCTCTTACACTCTTATATGATGAATTTTCAAGTGCTCCTTGCTTTTTCAGTACTTCATTTAAATTAAACCCTTTTCCTGAATCACTTACTTCAAATCTAATGAAAGATTGAGAAAAAATCAATTTTACAGACACTACCTTGCTTCCATATGTAAATGCATTATTTACTAATTCCCAAAAAACAAATCTAATATTCTGAATATCTTTCTCCATCCACTTTTTTTCAACTAGTATTTTAACACAGTCATCTATTAACAGTTTCGCTTCTTCCTTTAATTCCTCTCGGAACTTACCTTTATATATTTGTATATCTTTTTTCCAGTCGTTGGTCTTTCTGAGTTTATACAAATCAGATACAGTTTCTCTAAAATCTTTAGAAAATATTAATTTTATGACCTCAAATATCATTTAATTCTATTATTGATTGCCCGAATATAAATTTTATTTCAAAGAAATACCACTAATTAAAGACATTGATTATAAAAGTTTAGGGGTTTAATCCTTGACAAATCTTTTAATTTAATCAACCCTCTTCATCCTGGAAAAAGGAAACCCATTACAACCTTTCCTTGGGTTCGCTCTATCCGCAATTTTCACAGCTTCGGCCGCAATTTCTGTAGCAGAATTATAAGCACTTAGACAAAAACCCCATAAAAATGGCTGCATGCTTTCAAAAGTCATATAATCTATTCGGGTATAAAGCCCGCCATCTGCCGGGTTATTTTTATCATTTCTGGCAATGAAATATTGTTCTTTTTCATTCCATTTAATGATATGATATTTGGCGTTTGGCTTTTGTACCCAAAGAGTATCTGTGATGGTGTAGGTAATTTTATAATCATCCATGAAACTGCCTTTGAGCATTTCGGGGGCTTTGGTTTGCGCTTGTAGATTTATGAATGATAACGGGAGAATTACAATTAATAGTAGTTTTTTCATAATATGTTTCTGTAATAAAATTTTCATCAAGCTAAAATATCCCTTACCACTTTTCCATGAACATCAGTCAAACGGAATCTTCTTCCCTGAAATTTAAAACTCAATTTTTCATGGTCTACCCCCATCAAGTGCATTAAGGTAGCCTGAAAGTCATGTACATGAACCGGATCTTTAATAATATTATAGCTAAAATCATCTGTCTCTCCATAATTAAATCCTGCTTTTACCCCTGCTCCTGCCATCCACATCGTAAAGCATCTTGGATGATGGTCTCGTCCATAATCATCTTTCGTCAATTTACCCTGTGAATAAACTGTGCGGCCAAACTCACCGCCCCATATAACCAATGTTTCTTCCAGAAGACCTCTTCTCTTCAAATCCAGTATTAAGGCTGATGTTGCCTGATCGACCTGTTTACATTGATTGGCTATGCTTTTAGGCAATCCTCCGTGTTGATCCCATCCCTGATGATATAATTGAACAAATTTCACATCTTTTTCAATCAATTTACGGGCTAAAAGGCAATTAGCCGCATAAGTACCTGTATCTCTGCTATCAGGGCCGTATAAATCAAAAACCTCATCAGTCTCATTTGAAATATCCATTACCTCAGGCACAGAAGTCTGCATACGATAAGCCATTTCATATTGCGCAATTCTATTATCTACTTCCGGGTCGCCGTAGGCTTGATTCTGTAACTGATTCAGCTTCGCCAGGTAATCCAACATTTCTTTTCTGTCTTTTCCATCATACCCTTCGGGATTGTTGAGAAACAAAACAGGGTCTTTCCCTGACCGGAATTGCACGCCCTGATGCTTGGATGGCAGAAATCCATTACCCCACAAACGAGCATATAAAGGCTGATCTCTTGGAGCATTCTTAGATACCAGCACTATGAAAGTTGGCAAATTATTATTGTCAGAACCTAATCCATAGCTTACCCACGAACCGATGGATGGTCGGCCCGGTAACTGATTCCCGGTTTGAAAGAAAGTAATGGCAGGGTCATGATTGATCGCTTCTGAATAAATAGATTTTATGACACAGAGCTCGTCAACAACACTGGCAGTATGTGGTAATAAGTCACTTACCCATGTGCAGCTTTTACCATATTGACTGAATTTAAATATAGAGGGTACCATTGGTAGTACGCTCTGGCTTGCGCTCATACCTGTAAGGCGTTGCCCTTTTCGGACAGAATCGGGTAAATTCAGTCCTGCCATCTCTACCAGTTTTGGTTTATAATCAAAGGTTTCAAACTGGGATGGGCCACCACTCATAAAGAGATATATTACACGCTTAGCCTTGGGTGCAAAATGAGGTAATGCTTTAAAAATTTCTTCCTCTAAATTCTGAGGATTTTCAACCAGACGTTTACCACTTTGACCAAAGATTGCCTTAGAACCCAACAACGAGCCCATAGCTAGCGCACCCAAACCCAATGAAGTTTTGGTAAGAAAAGTACGTCTGTCTAACTTTTTATTGAGCTGATTAAACTCAGGTGTGTTTAATCTGAACTCTTCGTTATGGTGGTCTGACATTCTATCGTTTGGTTAAAGTTGCATCAGAATTCAAAATGGTACTAGCTACAACAGCATTAGCCGCCAGTAAAGATTGATCTAAATCTTTTGAAACAGGATATTGTCCAGCATTTAACCAGCCCCTGGCTTTGTCTGGTATATTTCTAAATTTATTCTGTTCGTGTTGCTGTAGCTGTAGCAATAAATTTACCTCATTGGCTGATGGTTTTCTACCTGTTAGTTTTCTATATGCCTGAGTTATGGCTTCCCGTTTGTTGGTGGTTTTGCACATTTGCTCACCTATCACCTTCGCAGTTTCCATAAATGTTGGGTCGTTGAGTGTTACCAAAGCTTGCAAAGGTGTATTGGTCTTTTGTCGGCGTACTACACAAAAACTTCGTGAGGTAGCGTCAAAAGTAGACAATGTAGGATTAGGAACTGACCTCTTTGCTACAATGTAAAGGCTTCGTCTATAAATGGCTTCCCCAGAATCGGCTTTATAATTGGCACTATTGATTTGCCAGATTCCATCGGGTTGATAAGGCATTATACTAGGCCCTCCTATTTTATTATTGATTAACCCACTTGCCATCAAAGCATTATCACGAATCATTTCGGCTGTCAGCCTAAAAACAGGGCCGTGAGCCAGCAGACGATTTTCCGGGTCTTTTTCTCTTTGTTCTTTTGTTGATTTTGAATCCTGCCGATAAGTAGCCGACATCACAATCAGTTTATTCAGTTTCTTCATATCCCATCCGGATTCTCTGAACTCCACTGCCAGCCAGTCTAATAATTGTGGATGGCTCGGTAACTCGCCCTGATTGCCAAAATCCTCTGTTGTTTTTACCAAACCAACGCCAAAGAAGTTTTGCCAGAATCGGTTTACGGCCACTCTTGCTGTCAGAGGGTTATCTTCATTCGTAAGCCATTGTGCCAGACCATATCGGTTTTTAGGAAGATTATCAGGAAATTTCAGAATAAAATCAGGCGTAGTGGGAAATACCTCTTCGTCTAAAGCATCATAATTTCCCCGCTTCAAAACAAAAGCTCTATTACGTTTAGGCATTTCCTGCATCACCATCAATTCCTTAATTTTCTCCATCGAATCGGATAGCGCAGTCCTGGTCTGCTTTAAGTCAGTTTGGGCTCTAATAACGTTTGGAGAAATAGCGGATAGATAATACGCTTTCAATTCGCTTTTATCTGGCACCTCTAAAACATTTTCCCATTTGGCTTTATCTGCTATTATTTTTAATTCAAACGGCGTTAAAACTCTGTTATAAACTACTATATCGTCAACTTTGCCGTGTGTAAAGCCAAAGCCTCGCCACCATGCTCCAATTTGCAAGCCCGGTTGAACAGAAGAATTCAGAAGAATATCTTTGGTGAGTTGATCCATTGTTGTTTCCATCAACAATTCTCTTCCATTCTGATAGAGTCTGAACCCATTAGCTTTAGACGAGCCATCGTAAGTCATAGTTAGTTGAACCCATGCTTCACGAGTAACAGGCTGCTTTGAGATTCTTGTAATAGCATTGGAAGGGGCAGTATGGGCCATATTGATTTCTAACCTGTCGTTTTTCAGATATAAATGAAATCCTCTGAAATTATATAGACGCTCAGCCTGACTTTTGTGAATAATCACCCCCTCCTTCAAATCTTTAGGAATATAAACCCAAAGACCAATAGTAAATGGCTCTGATTTTCTGAACACCCCAACTCCATTCAAATCAAGATAATTATCTCCATCCATCAACATCGATTTACCTTTATCTCTTTTCTCAAAAACAGCCTTGTCTCCATCTGCCCCTGACTCACGCTTCATACTTCCAGCTTGCTTTCGATTGGCCGTATTTTTCAATGTACCGTCATCAAAAGTATATTGGGCCAACAAATCTGCCTGCGGAATTTTTTCTTTAATGAGTTTTTGATAAGCTCCGCTTTTAATCCAGCTCTCAAAATCGGTATTTGCCGAAGTTTTGGCCTTTTCGACATCGCGCTCCTGCTTTTTTATCTGATTATTGATAAAATTCACTACTTTTTCCTGCTCTTTGGTTGGCAATAGCAAGGTTGGTGTTGGTAAGGCGCCATCCCATGAAATCTGCCCGGCTTCTTTGACATTATTAAAGAAACTGAATAATTCATAATAATTTTTCTGGGAAATCGGGTCGTATTTATGGTCGTGACATTTGGCACAGCCAACCGAAAGTCCTAAGAAAGAGTCGCCAAAAGTATTGGTACGGTCAACTACATATTCAGTCTGAAATTCTTCTTCTATAATACCCCCCTCCAGATTCTGCTGGTGATTGCGATTAAAAGCAGTAGCAATAATCATGTCTTTGGTTGGTTTAGGCATCAGGTCTCCGGCTAATTGCTGATGAATAAACTGCTCATAAGACATATTTCTGTTAAAAGCATTTATCACCCAATCACGATAAGGTGACATATCTCTAAGCCTATCAACTGTATACCCATGAGAATCAGCAAATCGGGCCAAGTCTAACCAGTCAACAGCCATTTTTTCACCATAATGTGGTGAAGCCAATAATCTGTCTACTTGTTTTTCGTAAGCATTGGGGCTATTATCTTTCAGAAAAGCATCTATTTCACTTAAAGTTGGAGGCAAACCTGTTAAGTCAAGCGATACTCTTCGAAGTAATAATTCTTTATCGGCTTCTTTGGATGGTTGTAATTTTTCTTCTTCGAGTTTTGCTACTATAAAATTATCAATTGGATTTTTTACCCACTCTTCACTTTCAATATCAGGCAAATCAACTTTTTTGGGTTTTATAAATGCCCAATGCTGCTGATACTCGGCCCCGTCATTTATCCACTTTACTAAAATGGCTTTTTCCTTTGCACTTAGTTTCAGATGAGAATCAGGTGTAGGCATCATATAATCCTTATCGGTTGATAAGATTCTATGAAAGACTTCGCTATTTTCTAAACTACCAGGATCAATAGCCACTTTATTTGGGTTTTCAGAAAGTTCAGCATAGGCAAATTCTGCAAAATCAAGTCTTAAACCAGCTTTTTGCTTGGCTTTATCTGGCCCATGACAGGCGAAACATTTATCAGAAAGAACAGGTTTTACATGAAGATTATAGTCAAGTTCATCAGGTAGTTCATCATAGGCTATAGACACTTCTTCAGGCAAATCGGGCTTGCAGGAAAACAACAGCAGATTTGCCGAAAATACCAATATCAACGATATAGAGGGTACTTTCATAATAATGATAGGGTTCAACTCTACAAATATAAAGTTTAGCTTATAAAATCACTATTGAAAACTAATAAAGGATTAGGAAGCTTCACTAAAATTTATTTATCGGTTGAAAATAACTCTGAGAAAAAATAACTCAGTTATGATCTTAAATAAGGAGTCAAATAAAAAGGGAATATCCTCAAATATTCCCTGGATCTTTCCGCAAAGGGTCTATACCCTCATATAATCTGGTGTCCAGTTTTTAATGGATTTCTTTATCTCTTTCGGTGAAAGATTAATGTCTGCAGCTTCTTCGACTAGTTCGGGGAGTTCTTCATCAGAGGCAAATCTTAAAGCTAAAAGTTGATTTAAGGAGAGTCTTGGCTCAATCAGTTCTAATCTTTTCTTTGTCAATAGATAATAGCGAAAGCGCAATTCCAGTCTAACAATTCTATCCTGATTCATCAAAGCATAATGTTGTCTGAGCATATATGATAGCCATGCAATCAGAAAAAGTACAATACTAATTACAATCCAGATTGCCTGCTGGTCTTCATACTTTGTGCTAAAATAGATACATAGACCTATAAGAAAGAATACAACCGGATAAAAGATAAAGTGATGTGGAATGTAATATCTGACGTGGTTTTTATAATTCTGTACTTCCATAATAAATTTAAAATATCATCAATGCCTAAAATTCTATGCCAAAGGTAAAAAAAAGAGTATTTACTCAAATATCATTTGAATAAATACTCCAACTTTTCATGAAATGTTTTTAGAATTTAATTACTTCCCAATAGGCGGGCTTGGGTTTAAATTCGGTATCAAACAATAATGGATAATCTTTTCTTCCCGGAAATGGGAAAGAGTCCAACCAGGTTGACTTATCAGATAAATTCCAGAAAGTAACACCTGTCAGGTGTCCTTTATGCTTGCGAAAAACTTCAAACAACATCTTATAATGTTCGGTCTGCTTCTGCTGAATTTCAGGTGGAAATGCTGTTATATCAGTTGGTCGTTTTTCTCTTCGCTCATGTTCCTTAGGATAAACCGAAACATCCAGTTCTGTTATTTGAACCTGCAAACCTAAGGAAGCAAACTTATTGATTGACTCATCCAGTTCTTTTGCAGTAGGTTCATATACAGACCAATGGCCTTGTAAACCTACTCCATGAATAGGCACTCCTTTATCCTTTAATTTTTTGACTAACTGATAAATCCGCTCACGTTTAGAGGCGCTTTCGGTATTATAATCATTATAAAAAAGTAAAGCATTTGGGTCGGCGGCGTGCGCGTATTCAAATGCTTTTTCTATATACTCTTCTCCTATAATTTCATAAAACTTAGTTTTCCTGTAAATTTCATCTCCTCTATCCGGTACAGCTTCGTTGACAACATCCCAGGCATATAGTTTACCTTTATAGCGGCTTACTACGGCTGTAATATGTTGTTTCATACGAGCCAGAAGTTCTTCTTTAGCTACTTGCTGATCGTTTTTGGTAAAGAACCATTTAGGGGTCTGATTATGCCAACACAATGTATGTCCACGCATTTTTAGACCATTCTTTTGAGCAAAATCAACTATTTTATCGGCTGGTGCCCAATTATATTGATTTTCTTCCGGATGAATTGGTCCCATCTTCATCGTATTTTCAGGAGTCATGCTATTAAAATGTTGCAATATTAATGCTGACTCCGGGCCTGCATCCATCATTCTAGGATTAACAGCAACCCCTACCAGAAAATAGTCTTTATAATAATCTTTCAAACCCTTATCCTGTGCTTGTACAAGACAGATTGAAAACAAAAAAGCGGAGGCGATAGAATAGAATCTTTTCATTTTTTTTAGCTATTTATAGGCATGGACCGTAATAATGGTGCCATCAGGATTATATTGCAGCTCTGCTACTTTAATATTCCGTAAATGTGTTTGTCCTGATAGTTGTACATCATGGTAGAATAGATACCATTTGCCCTTAAATTCTACGATTGAATGGTGATTGGTCCAACCTTGTACGGGACTTAAAACTACTCCCTTATAGGTGAATGGACCATACGGGCTTGTACCTATGGCATAGCAAATATTATGTGTATCACCTGTAGAATAAGAGAAATAATATTTTCCATTATATTTATGCATCCAGGCAGCTTCAAAGAAGCGTTTATCGTTATTGCTTTCTAAAAATGTCTTACCATATTCATCTATAATCTTTATATCTTTTGGAGTTTCAGCAAAGCTTAACATATTGCTGCTCATTTTGGCTACCTTAGGTAAAAAGGCATCTTCATTGGCGGTTCTTAGTTTACCATTTGCATCATATGACCCGCTTGACCATCTTTGTAATTGCCCTCCCCAAATACCGCCGAAGTACATATAATAATTGCCGTCTGTATCTTTAAAGACACTAGGATCAATACTAAAGCTACTTTCGATAGGAGTTTTTTCAGCCTTGAAAGGTCCTTCAGGCCTTTTGCTTGTGGCTACTCCAATCTTAAAAATATCCTGTTTATCCTTAACCGGGAAATACAGGTAATAGGTACCATTTTTATAAGCAGCATCAGGTGCCCATAATTGTCTGCCAGCCCATGGAATGTCTTTAATATCTAACGCGACGCCATGGTCTGTTACTTTTCCGGTCGGACTATCCATTGAAAAGATATGGTAATCTTTCATGTCAAAATGACTCCCGTTATCATCCTGTTTTACACCTGATTCAATATCGTGCGAAGGATAAATATATATTTTGCCATTGAATACATGGGCTGAGGGGTCGGCCGTATAAATATGACTAACTAACGGCTGTGAAACAGGCTGTTTTCTTGTTTGAGCAAGGCCGGTTACTGTTCCTAATAATGACAAAGCAATTATTGCAAGCTTTTTTTGAGTAAAGCAATTCATTTATTTAATAGGTTATGGTGAAAAAAATATTTAGTGATTTAGCCTATGAATGAAAGATTGATTGATTAAATATCGATCATGAATTTTTCTTAACTTTATTATAAATAATTACTTAACCCTTAGTGCATTTAGGATTTACTTATAGAAACTTTGGAGTGTATCAGCGACTGAAGTCGCCGTCTAAGATAACAAATGTCTTTTATTACATCGCCGGACTTAAGTCCGGCTTACTTATTAATTATTCCTTTGTTAGCGTAGACATCGACTTCAGTCGGTGAAACCAATTGAAGACGGAACTTCTTGAATTAATTTATCTAAATGTACTACTGGTTTACTTATTAAAACCCTACAGAATTTCCTCCATCAACAGGAAGTGATGCTCCTGTTATATAGCGTGCAGCTTCTGAGGCTAAGAATACCGCTGCCCAACCAATGTCATCCGGTTTACCGAATTTGCCCATGGGAGTTCTGCTAAGTGCTTTATTCATTCGGTCTGGGTCACTGTTCATTGCTGTTTGCATCATAGCTGTTTCTATAAAACCCGGAGCAATAGCATTGACACGGACATTGAATTTTGAAAATTCAGAAGCCAATACTTTTACCATGCCTTCTACGCCTGATTTCGAGGCGGCATAGGCTACCACCCGGTCAATTCCGTAATAGGCTGCCATGGAAGAAATCATGAGAATAGAGCCGCTCTGACGCGCAATCATTCGTTTGGCACATGAGCGGGTTAAAGCAAAGGCAGCATTCAGATTAGTATGTACAATTCTTTGAAAATCTTCATCTGAAACCTCTAAAGCAGGTTTTTTCATATTAATCCCGGCATTGTTTACCAGAATATCAACCGGTCCTATATGCGTTTCAATGTGTTCAACCAAACCTTCTAAAGAGCCTAACTCAGTTACATCATTTACCACATATTGAGCTGATTCACCTAATGATTCTACTGATTCCTTGAGGGCATGTTCACGGCGACCTGTAATTACAACTTCTGCGCCTGCCGAAATCATGCATTGGGCTATATTAAATCCGATTCCACTACCCCCTCCGGTTATAAGAGCTAATTTGCCTTCTAATGAAAACACGTTCTTTTCCAGGTGAGCGGATTCTACACCGTTCAATTTTTGTTCTGCAATCATCTTAAATGGTATATTTCTACTAATTTTTTAACTTCGTCTAATGTTCTTGTTGGATGCAGGAATGGCGCCGGGATTGGCGTTTTGGTATAGGTAATGAAATACAAAACACAAGCATCACGCCACCATAAGGCTTCTTTCTCCTGTATTTTTAATCGGCCTTTTACATTTTCAAATGTTTCTTTATCAATCTTTGGTTTAAGGCTCTCCCAAGTGGTTTCCATTTTTTTTACCTGTTCAACCCCGTCATAATATCTGAAACAGAGTTCATTCCAAAGTGTTCGACCTGTGCTTAATTTCTTTGTCCACGCCACATGATGAAACCAAAGGAGATAGTCTAAAGAGCATTGCTCTGGGTTTCCCCATAACTTTTGCACTTCCGGTTTATATAAAGTTAAAGCATTACTTATGCCTCCAATCCGATCAAAGCCTAACCCAACTGAATCTGCTCTATGATAATAAACCGATGTCCAATCCGGTCGACCGCTTTTTGCTAACCATGGTTCCGGGCCATAGTGATGCCCCTCGCCCATCATATGGGCCGTTCCTAAAGGATAAGTATAACTTATGTAAATGGGTAAAGACTGCATCATCATGGTCCTGATTTTATCCTGAGCAGTTTTGTTTTTTGCCAGAGTCATGGCAATCCATTCTGAAGCAATTTGTTCAGAAGTCAGGCTGTGGTCCCATGCTAACCGACCAAAGGCATACCAATTGGCCTGATTGAATGGATGTGCTGTCCAGTTTACATCAGAACCTGTATTCGCAACTCCTGCCATTAAGGAGTTTTGATGTGATTCCAGGCTACCATCAATCACCTTAGCGACGGTTGAGCCTTTGCCTTTTGCAAAAGTATCACTATCCAAGCATTCTTTAAACATAGGGGCCAAATAAGTGAGATGTGTTGATTGGCCCAGATATTCTTGGGTTATCTGAAACTCCATGCCGAGATTTGTCTTCGGGAAAGCACCAAACATCGGGTGAAAAGGCTCACGGGGCATGAAATCAATCGGGCCATTTTTTACCTGTACGATTACTTTGGGATCAAAAGTACCGTCTAAAGGCTTGAATTGCTCATAAGCCTCTTTGAAACGATCTCCTTTAGGGTCTGCATTATATACAAAAGCCCGCCAGATGACTATTCCTTTGAATGGACGCATAGCTTCGGCTAACATATTTGCGCCATCGGCATGAGTACGTCCATAATCTTGCGGGCCAGGTTCTCCTTCTGAGTTAGCTTTTACCAGGAATCCACCAAAATCAGGAATGTATTCGTGAATCTCTTTCGTTTTATCGTTCCACCATTTTCGTACTTCTGGGTCAAGTGGGTCTGATGTTTTAAGCCCTCCTAAAGTGCGCGGAGACCTGAAATTAACCGATATAAATACTCTTATACCGTAAGGGCGCAAAACATCTGCTACGGCTTTGATTTTCTCCAGATACTCAGGTGTAAGAAATCTTGAACTGGCATTTACATTATTAATAGATGCTGCATTGATACCAATGGATGCATTGGCTCGCGCATATTGAATATAACGAGGATCAATTCTGAATGGTAATTCCGTCCACTTCCACATAGAAGAACCTGCATAGCCACGCTCTACTGTTCCATTGGCATTATCCCAATGGTTTAACATTCGAATCTTTACTTTCGGATTACTTACAATGGTCAGTTTATTGAGACTTTTTCCAGTCTGAATATTTCTCAATAGTTCAAATGCCCCATACAAAACACCTGACGGTGTTTTAGCACTTATAACGATGTTCCCTTTTTGGGAATGAATAGCAAAACCGTCTTCAATTAAGTTCTGTACATTGGGGCCATCAGCGCTTATTTCTAAAATTATACCTCCTGTTTTACTACCCATATTTTTTGAGATGAGAACTTTCTTACCTAAAAGTCCCTCAAAACCCATTTGTAGTTCGTTGGCGGCTGTTATAACGATTGGAGAGTCTTCGTTAAATGAAATATGCTTTGTCAGAGAGGCATAGACTTCTCTTTGTTTGACGTCTTTCAATAAATCATATTTAAGCCACAAACGGGAACCATCATCGGCAAATGTATTGACGGAGATAAACAGAAATAATATAATAAGTTTTCTAAACATAAATCTGTAATTAGCTTTCTGTTAATTTTATTTTTAATTATACTTTCTTCACTACTCCAACCAAACTCTCCCTTTTTTCAGGGCTAGTCTTTGTATTTTCAGAAACACTATTTAAAAAAGAAATCGTTACTTTATTTCCATCGAATACACAGTTCAATTTATCTCCATGAATAGCCTCAACAAATTTTTCGTTGAGCTGTAATGTATTATCATTTGTCCAGGTAGCTGTTCCTGCTATTTTTGATGGCATGTGCGTACGGTTCGGAACAGGAAATAAGTTTCGTGTAGCCCCCTCATTAATAAGCCAGCTTTGCCAGCCAAACCTCAGCTTATCAACTCCGACAGCAGAGGTTAACGTTAGTATACAATAATCTTTATCAAAATAGAAATTCATTTCTCTGATACCATACGGGTTAGCTTCTATTTGAAAAGCCTTATTCATGTAATTCGAAGCCAATGGCGAAGTTATTGAGCCTTTTGGTGTTGTCAAAGACAGGCTTTTTATATCATTGCTTAAAGCTGATAAGTCAGTTGAATTTTCTGGCAATGCAGGATTGCTCATCGCAGGTAATAATGTCTGATAAGCCACATTCATTGTTTTCTGCAAATCCCAGCTTTCTGAAGTCATTACCAATATGGCATCCTGCTCAGGCATCACCATGCAGAACTGACCGAAAGCGCCATCTCCCCTATAAAAGCCTGGCTTACATCGCCAGAATTGATAACCATACCCTTGTGACCAATCACTATCTCCTTTGTTTGAAGTAGTTTGTTTTTTGGTAGCTTCTTCAATCCATGATTCTGGCAATAATTGTTTCCCATTCCATTTACCTTTTTGCAAATAGAATTGTCCAAACTTCGCAATGTCTTCGGTTTTTACTCGTAAACCGAAGCCTGCGGTATTTAAACCTTGTGGTGAAGTTTCCCAGTCGTAGCCTTCAATACCTAAAGGTTCAAAAAGCCTCGGCGCTAAATATTTATCCAGATTTTGCCCTGTTACCTTATGAACTATAGCCCCTAACATATAAGTCGCTCCGGTATTATACAAAAAATGAGTACTTGGTTCATGCAAAACCGGCTGGTCTAAAAATGTTTTTACCCATGACTGGTTGCTCATTTCTCTCAGCTTAGGCATAGTATCAACATCGTGCCCTGTATTCATCGTGAGCAGATGTTTGATTTTCATAGCCTTGAGGTTTTCACTTGGCGAAGCAGGAGTATCACCTGGAAAAAAAGAAATAACTTTATCTTCAACTGTAATTTTACCTTCTTTAACCAGGAAACCGATGGCGGTACTTGTAAAACTTTTTGACAAAGAATACAAAGTATGCTTATAATTAGCATCAAATGGTTTCCACCAACCCTCGGCTACCACATTCCCATGTCGAAGTAACATAAAGCTATGCCATTCCAGTCCAGACTCCTTAATGGCCGCCAGAAAATCTCTAATTCCCTTGGAGGAAACACCCTGTGATTCAGGTGATTTTCTTGGCAATGAGGATGTCATCACTGAAGCCTGAGACCAGAAGGGTGGTACAGTAAGCAAAAGCGAGACAGTGCCAGCTTGCTTGATAAATGTTCTTCTTGACGGGTTCATAGTGGTTAATTGTTGGTTGAATATCTGAATAAATTATATTATAACTTCTGCCTTCTCAATAGCCATTTCCAGCCCTCTTAATTCTGCCAGACCCTTCAGGCGTCCAATGGCTGAGTAGCCGGGATAGGTCCTTTTATGTAAATCATCTAAAATCTGGTGTCCGTGGTCTGGTCGCATCGGAATGTTCCAGTCGGCTCTACCTTCTCCCTGTCTTTTATGTGTTTCAGCTACAATAGCTTTCACAACTTCATACATATCTACATCACCCACCAGGTGAGCTGCTTCATGGAAATTGAGAGGATTTTCTTCTCTTTTAATGGTTCTCAGGTGCAGGAAATGAATTCTTTCTCCAAATTTTTCAATCATTCCGGTTAAATCATTATCTGTCCTTATACCTAAAGACCCGGTGCAAAAGGTTATACCATTATTTCTAATATCACAGGCAGCCATTAACTGTTTTAAATCACTCTCGGTGCTTACGACTCGTGGTAATCCTAATAATGGTTTAGGAGGGTCATCAGGATGAATACAAAGATTAATTCCGACCTCTTGTGCTACAGGTGCTATTTGTTGAATAAAATAATAGAGATTTTCTCTTAATTCTTTATCTCCAATGTTTTTGTAATTATCTAATAAACCTTGAAAAGTATTCAAATCAAATGCCTCTTCAGAACCCGGCAGTCCCAACAAAACTGTATTGGTTAATGTAGATACTTCTTCCTTTGTCATCTGATTCAGCTTATTCAGCGCTTTTATCTGAACCTCACTAGTAAAGTCATTCTTAGCAGCAGGTCGCTTGAGAATGTATAAATCAAAAATAGCGAAGTCTTCCCATACAAATCTCAACGCTTTACCGCCATCAGGCATTTCGTAATTCAGATTGGTTCTCGACCAATCTAAGACAGGCATGAAATTATAGCAAACTGTGAAAATGCCACATTCTGCTAAATTCCTAAGTGAGGTTTTATAATTCTCAATCAATTGTTCTCTCTCGGGAAGTCCTTTTTTTATGGCTTCATGAACAGGTAAACTTTCTACTACCAGCCAATGTAAAGGGACAAATTTGTCGTTTCCTGCTTCAATCAGGTTTTTTCTTTCTTCTATTGCTTCTATCGACCAAACCTCTCCCACAGGAATCTGATGCAGGGCTGTTACAACGCCTGTGCAACCTGCCTGTCTGATATCCATTAATGAAACGGGGTCATTTGGCCCAAACCAACGCATTGTATGAATCATATCTGTTAATTTTCTTAATTCTCTGTATTGATTATTTTGTGTCAGTCCGGAAAGGAGAAGCCGGTAAGCCTTCCTGATTGTATAAATTGGCAGTATCAGGATTATCAGCCCATGCATAACGAACTGCTACCGGGTTCGCAACTGCATCGCTCCATACTTCTACTTTATCTCCCTTGATTTCAGCTTTTGCCCACACAAATTTTTTATCTGGGCCTGCTATAGCAAATTGCTTTAATTCTGATCCACCTTTAACGATAAGTCCACTACCTACATTTGAGAATTTAACGATAATCCTATTCTTCTTTATCTCTATTGAACTATAAATTGGCCCTGAAAACACGATATTTTTATCCTGATAAGCTATTTTCTTAGCTGCTAAGGCTAATCTCTTACCTACATCCTCTTTATTTAATGGGTGAATATCGTTCCATTCACCAGCATCAATTATTACAGCCATTCCGGTTTCAGGCATATTCAATGTTTGCAATTGGGCTTCCCTTAGCTCCGCCCAAAGACTTTCAGAGGGTTGTGTTTTAGGTTTGAGGTAATTGGCTAATTGTACATAAAGAAATGGGAAATCGCCTTGATTCCATTTCTGACGCCAATCCCTTATCATCGTCGAAAAAAGCTGATGGTAATCTTTAGGTGTTGGCACATTTGCCTCCCCCTGATACCATATTACTCCTTTGATTGTATAGTTAGTTAAAGGAGCTATCATACTATTATAAATTCCTACGGGTTTATACTGGAAAAATGTCGAAGCAGGCAATGGTTCAGCGGCTGCCCCTAGTTTATATTGCCAGTTTCCTTTTAAATCTATTGATTCATCGCCAACTCTAATCTCATAATTTTTGTCCTGAATGAAACCACCAATACCTGAAACATTTATTACCCTGACTACAATGATGTTCTTGCCTGGCTTTAGAATATCTTTGGCAATTTCATATCGCCTCGGTGGGTATTGATAACCCGTTGATCCAACAAACCTACCATTTACATAAACTGAATCGCTATCAACAATTCTTCCAAGGAAAAATTTAGCGGTTTTACCTGCCATTGATTGCGGCATATCAATTTCCTTTCTAAACCAAACTACTCCATTTGTATTTTTAAGACCAGCCTGTTCCCAAAACCCAGGCAAGTTCATAGTCTGCCACGATGAGGCATCATAATCTGTTTCAAACCACTTTTTCGGACCATTCAAACCCGCATCATTATTCCGGAGCTTTGTATACCAATGATTTGTATTTGATGCTTCTACCTTACGAACCTTACTGATATATGAGCTATCTTTCATTTGTTCAACTATCGACATATACTTTGGGAAAGACTTTAACCCATCTTCACTAATCCATGCTTCTACTGGAGTTCCCCCAACACTTGCATTAATTAAACCAATGGGAACATGATATTTTTCAAATAGGTCTTTAGCAAAGAAAAAACCTGTTGCAGTAAATTTCAGAATATTTTCAGGCGTTGCGGCTTCCCAACGTCCAGCAGGTAAATCATCCAAAGGTTTGTAAAAATTGTATAAGGTCGGAATAAAGAAATGGCGTATTAATGGATTGTTAGTCTTGGCAATTATCTCCGCATATTTTTCTTTTACTCGCTCTATTGGTAAAACCATATTAGACTGTCCAGAGCAAACCCAAACTTCACCAACCAAAATATCCTTTATCTTAAGTTGATTTTCACCCGAAATCCCCATTTCAAAGGGTCCTCCAGCTTTCGGGGTGGCTAATATAATTAACCACTTACCATCATCATTAGTGATAGTTTCGTATGTTTGATTATTGAATTGCAGCCTGATACCTTCCCCGGCCTTTGCCCAACCCCAAACTTTTACACGGGTATTTTGCTGCAAAACCATCCCATCACTGATTAATCGTGGAAGTTTTACTTTAGCTAAGGATTGTTGAATTGTGAGGATTAAACTTAAAACAAAAAGTTTCTTAATAAATTTCATGTCTAATTTTTTATATTAATTATGCAATTTATAAAAAATGAGGGTGGTTAATACGACCACCCGACATTTTAAAATAAACAAAATGTATGAAAATAAATTAATAAAAAATTAGGTTAATGTTTCAACAATACTTGCGCATAATTCCTGCTTTTCTCAAGTATTATGTATTTTTTTCATACTTTTGAATGTTTTGTTTGAATTGGTTTTCTGAGCAAAACATTGCTTGTCAATCGCGATAAGTAGTAGTAGTCAGTTGTGTTGCAGCACAACTGACTTTTTTTGTTTACTCGGGTTATAATTACATCATAGTTCCGGGAATTTGAGGGAGATTAAAAATCAGCTTAAAATCAGTTACCCCTTAAAAAAGTACAATCATCAACCTATTTCCTTCGTCTAAAGATTTCTTTAAGCTTTAATCAATCTTTCAACCCTCCGAGAATATTACATCACTTTATTGTATTAAAAAAAGATTTTACTGTCTATTTTTAACATAGAAAGAACAATATCTATCGGTCTCGTTTTCGGAAACGTTTGCGATAGTTTATTAAAACTTGTAATATTTATAAATTTTTAGGATATTGGTTAATAATTAGTCACTATCACTGGAAAATAAAAATTTCCAAAACTCAAACCCTGAATATTAAAAAAGTATAATTTTAATGACTCCTTGTATTAAATGCGGAAGCGTAGAAAACATCGTTCGTTCTGGCTTTATCAGAGGGAAACAGCGAATGCATTGCAAAGCATGTAATCTTTATTTTACGATCAACCCTCCGAATGAGTCTTCAAATAAAAAACCGCATCAGACCACTATAATTGATATTGCCAAAGCATTGGGTATTTCGCCTTCTACCGTTTCACGAGCCTTGAATAAAAGCAATGAAATCAATGATAATACCCGGCAGGAGATATTAAGGGTGGCAAATGAGTTAGATTATCGTCCGAATTTTCTGGCTCAAAGCCTCAATAGAGGTGAAACACATACCATTGGGGTGATTATACCGGATATTCAACGACCTTTTTTTGCCGGAGTTGTAGCAGGAATACAAAAGGTGGCAACAGAAGCTGGTTACAGGGTAATGATTTGTCAATCTAATGAATCACATCATACTGAAACATTGAATGTTCAAGCCTTGGTGGCAAGCCGGGTAGATGGGCTTCTGATTAGTCATTCAAAAGAAACTAACTCTTTTGAACACGTAAAACTTCAACTAAAAAAAGGCGTTCCGATTGTCCATTTTGATAGAGTTTGCAATGAAGTAGACACAGCAAAGGTAATACAAGAGGACTTTTCAGGAGGATTTGCACTTGTTGAACACTTAATCCTGCAAGGTTATAAACGAATAGCTGTTTTTGCAGGCCCAACAGATTTATTGATCAGCAAAGCACGAATTGATGGATATAGGGCAGCTCATTTAAAATATGGACTTACTATTGATGAAGACTTAATCTATCATGGCAACTTTGGTAAAGATGAAGCAGAAAAAGCGTTAGATTATTGGCTGAGTTTATCACAAAAACCTGACAGTATTTTTACAATACATTATGCGAATGGTATTGAAATGATAATGGCTCTGAAAGAGAGGAATATTAGTATTCCTGAGGATATAGGAATCGTAGCCTTTGGTGATGAACTGATAGCTTCGCTAATTGAACCTTCACTCACAGTTTTTCACCAGTTTCCCTTTACAATCGGAGAAACAGCCGCAACCCTGTTGATTGAGAATATCATTAATAAAGATTCTTTTATTCCGCACACAAAGGTGGTAAAAGGTGAATTGATTATCAGAAAATCATCTTTGAGAAATCGAACACTAACCAATAGTTAAAATTTATACGTAGGTCTTGGTACCTGCATAATTCTCTCTGAATTCTTTGGGAGTACAGGCATGCTTTTTCTTGAAGATGCGATTAAAATAAGATAAGTTATTGAAACCACATTTAAAAGAAACCTCGGCTATGGTATAAGTTGTATCAATCAGGAAGCGGGAAGCATGCCCCAGACGGATATCATTCAGGCTATCAACAAAAGTTTTGCCTGTGCGCTTTTTAATGAACCGACTAAAACTTACTTCTGCCATATTTACAATTTTTGCTATATCGGCTAATGAAATGTCTTTATCATAGTTAGTTCTCATATACTCAAAAGCTCTTTCGATTCGGCGGCTATTGAAATTGACATTATCATGAACAAAAGTACTGCTTGTAAGTAATCTGGTATTTTTTGAAACAGAGAGTTCATGAAGAATAGAGATTAGCTCCATTACTGAATCAAAACCACTTTTCTGGCTCAGTGAAATCAGGCGTGGGCGTATCTGCAGGATGGTTTCGCTGGAGAATGAAATAGCTCTTGCCGAGCGTTCAAGTAAGGAACGAATAAAACTCAGTTGATTTCTTTTCAGAAATTTTTCATCAAATAAATCTTTATGGAATTGAATGGTAATTTCGTGAATGTCCTTTTTCTTCGATTCGTAATTCAACCAGCTATGCGGTACGTTAGAGCCTACCAACACCAACTCTAATTCATCAATGATTTCGATATTATCTCCGATAATGCGCTTGGCACCCTTCGCATTTTCTATAAAATTTAGTTCAAACTCTTCATGAAAATGGATTGGGAAATCGAAATTACTCTTGTGTCTATCAAAAACCATGAAACAATCATTTGCAGTCAACGGAGTTATTTCATGATAAATATTACTCATTTCTAATAATAGGACTTGGTTATGGTTTGGGCAAAGCACAAAAATATTCTTTTATAAGAATATCTATACAAATTATTTCAATTTTAATATTTACTATAGTTATTTAGTGATTGATGAGATACATTGGCGTGTTAATTATTATCAGTAAAGGCATTTTTATAAAAGCAATCAATGTATTAAAATGGCTTTAACATATACCCATAACAAAATCAACAAATCTTATCAAATTTTAAAGCAATTCCATAGGGTCATCTACTACTCTGAAGTTTTCATTAAAACTATTGATATAAGCCATATCCTGTTCACTGATTTCAAAATCAAAAACATCAAAATTCTCTTTAAGCCTTTCTAAATTTGATGATTTAGGAATCGTAGAAACCCCTGATTGCAGAGCCCATCGCAAAATAATCTGGGCAGATGTTTTCTGATATTTTTCAGCTACACGCAAAAGCTTGGGGTCAGCCATACGCTGCCCTCTTACTAAAGGAGAATAGGCCTGCAACTGAATTTTTCTTTCCCGGCAATATTTCAACAAATCTTCCAGATAAAGATAAGGACTAAATTCAACCTGATTTACCATTGGCACTTCTGTAGCTTCCAGACTTAATTCCTCCAGAAATGGGATGAGATAGTTAGCAACCCCGATAGCTCTTATCCTACCCTCATGGTACAATCTTTCGAGTGCTTTCCAGGTAAATTTTCGGGTATATTTAATTGGCCAATGTACCAGATAAAGGTCAACGTAATCAAGATTTAGCTTTTGCAAACTTACATCAAAGGCTTTCAGTGTTTTTTCATAGCCCTGGTCACCATTATTGACTTTTGTAGTAATGAAAAGGTCTTTCCTATCAATATTACTTTTCAGGACAGCATTGCCGATTTCAGTTTCATTGCGATACATACTGGCTGTATCAATCAGGCGGTAACCAGTTTCCAAAGCCCATAAAACCGCCTGTTCGGCTTCTTGTTTGTACATATCATATACACCAAGTCCCAGCAATGGCATTTGCACACCATTGTTGAGACTTGTCATCAATTGTTGATTTTGCATATTCTACCAATTTTTCAATCCTAAAAGTTTTTCGCCTAAATCATTTAACTCTGCCACCTCATATTTTGTTTGCTCCCAATTCCGTGGGTCACCGGGGAACGCATAACCCTCTGGTGCTATGCGGTTTTTCCATGAATTGATACGCCATTGACGAAGGCCTTCGTTATCTTCTTCTGCCGGCATCATAGATATGTATTGAGCAATGCGCACCTTATCAGCAGAACGGTTTGGTCTGATACCGTGTGGTTGGCTACTATTGAAAATCATCAAATCGCCTGCCTCTAATTTCACTTTTACCAACTTGTCTTCAAAGCCTGTAGTATCAGGTTTGAAATGGTTTCTATCTTCAGGTTGTGTTAATTTCCACGTATCATAAGTACGGAATAGCTCTGGTATACATTGGAAACCTCCCATGTTTTCATCAGTCTGATCGGCTAAAGCTAACACCCCTTGTACATTTTGCGGTTTGGTTTCAGGGTCATAATCCCAATGGATAAAGCCTTTAAACTCATCTTGTGGACGTAGTGGAAAATTCAGATTGGCTCTGTCTATCGTTACCCATAGTTTTTCTGTGCCCCAAATATCAACAAAGGCATCGTATACTCTTTGCATCTGGCGATTGTTCCACAAATGTTGATTATTGTATACCTCTACCATACCGCTTCCAATCAGTTCCTTCATCTGCATATCTGCTCTTGGAGCCGTATACCAGGTTTCGGGATTATTAGCATCTTTCTCTTCAAACTCCCAAATAAATTTAGCCGTTTCAAGAGCTTGTTCTCTTGGAACTGCATTTTTAATGATAATATACCCATTATGAATCCAGAAATCCCAATCTTCTTCACTCAACACTCTTAAAGGTTTACCATTTGAACGGTCATTGAGTTTAATGGCACTGCTTGTGGCAGTAGAAGGATTACCGGGAATATCTTTATGTGCTTCGTTTTGTTTCGCTTGTATTACTGCCATGGTTGGAGCCATAGTAGGAATCATGGTCTGCTGTTCAAGTTCCATATATTGTGATATTTTGAATTGAAATAATGATACAAATTTACTAGAACAAGTGATCGATTTTCTACTCCAATAATTACCATTTTTTGAACAATATTGACATTTTCTTTTTACATTTATCTGAATATTGAAAATAATAGACAAATTACCACCAAACCAACTCTTTACCCTTCAAAATATGAAGCTAAGATTTGAAGAACTTACCCCTGACTTAGACAGTTCGTTCAGGTTAATAATTAATCCAAGACTGAATGATGTTTTCTACTGGCATTTTCATCCTGAGTTTGAATTGGTTTATATCGAAGGTGCCAGTGGAACTCGTCATGTAGGAGAACATATTTCCAGATTTGAGGGAAGCGACCTTGTTTTTATTGGCTCGTATATCCCACACCTTAATTTTGACTATGGTGTCAAGACCGAATGCGAAAAAGTGGTTGTGCAAATAAGGCAGGATTTTCTTGGAAATGCTTTTGCCAATATCCCTGAATTATCAGCCGTTTATCGACTTTTTGAGCAATCGAAACATGGAATAGCCTTTGGAAAAGAAACAAAATTTTTGCTAGGGGAAAGACTTAAAAACTTAAAGAACTTAGGGCATTTTGAACAATTTTTAGAGATTCTCAGCATCTTTCAGATTTTAGCTCAAAGCAATGAAATGGTTCTGCTCCACACAAAACCGGTTGAAAATCAACACAATAAAAAAGAACAGGAACGCATGACACGCATTTATAATTTTATAGATTCGCATTATCAGCAAAAGATTGAGGTAGAAGAAGTAGCAAGCATGTCAAACCTTAGTAAATCTGCTTTTTGCAGATACTTCAAAAAAATAACAAGGTTAACTTTTGTTGAATTCCTGAATCATTACCGAATCAATCAGGCACAGAAATTTTTGTTGTTAGATAAGAATGTAACTGAGGCTTGCTTTGAGTGTGGTTTTGAGAGTCTCTCCTACTTTAATCGGACTTTCAAGAAAGTAACTGGTGAAAATCCTTTGAGTTTTAAAAAGAAGTTTTTGAGTGAAAAATAATAATTCAAGAAAACTTTATTCAAAGGTTTGGTTTATATATTTTTGCAAAAACTGACTAAAAACGTTTCATGAAAAAACCTTTACTGCTAATTATCCTAATTATTGCTGTTGCATTACCTTCATTTTCTCAACGAGTTCTTAAAGACATTGCTCAAGGAACAGATAATGCTTATGTTTTTCCATATAGCTCTTTTTCTTACGGAGACACCCTTTACTTTAGGGCAAACTCATCACGAGATAACTCTTACAATTATTATTTAACCACCGGAGCGGCACTTTCAGCTAAACTTTTACCTACGAACAATTCTCTTTCTTCAGGGTTTATTAATAATTATGCTAGTATAGGACATTTCAAATTCAAAAATAAGCTATTTATACTAGTAGAAAACGCCCTTTATTTTAAAAAAAATGACTCTTTACAATTAATAAAATATCTCTCCTCAACTCAGTATGATGTTTATTTCATTAATTCATTTGAGATCAATAATCGAATAAATTTTTTAGTATATAATAATTCTGTAGAAAATTTTGAATTCTGGAAAACCGATGGAACAGAAGCAGGTACAATTCTCTATAAATCTATCCATAATGATACGCCTATCAGCGCTTGGGGATCGGGATTCTTTTTTAATAAAAAGTACTACCATGCCATTGGGAATAGCACTAACAATTTTCTAATCTCAGATGGTACCTCAAATGGGACTACCCTCCAAAAAAACCATAGAATATCGATAGATGGTCTGCAATCATTTGGAAGCAAAATATATTTTACCAAACCTGGTACCGGGCAGTATTATTATCGTACAAAACTATGGGAGTCGAAAGGTGATTCTACAAGTACTCATAAATTAATTTCTTCAGTAGATGGAGATACAACTTATGCAGTTTCCAGTCCTTTTAAATTTAAGGATAATCTTTACCTCTCAACGTATATAAATGACCAGCAAAGGATTAGTAAATTTGACACTAATTCGCTAATCTTTACTCCTGTTACCAGAGAAATTATTGATGGAAAATGCTTTGTTCTTCATGAACAGAAATTTTATTATGGTATCACCGAAGGCTACTTTGTAAATTTCTATGAAAACAGCGGTAGTCTTGTTTCAGAGAGGTTGATTTTTACTTTACCACTATCGGAAGTAGATGAGGCAAAAATTTACACATTACATGTAGGCAGCGGTAATTATTATGTTTCAGAACAAAAGATTGAAAGTGGAGGCATTTATGGAGACGTTGTTTACTGGGTTTATAATGGAGCTGCAGTAAAAAAGATAACCGATTTAAATTCTAACCTGAAGTTGGGTTTACAGAATAATTTGTTAGGTGTAGTTGGTAATATTCTTTACTTCAGCGCAACAGATTCTCAGCATGGTTATGAATTATGGCGTACAGACGGTACAACAGCTGGTACATTCATGATAAATGATATTAATAAGGAAATTGCTTCATCGAATCCCTCTATCTTATTTACATTAAAAGATCAATTGTATTTCCTGGCAGATGATATAGTACATGGTTCTGAATTATGGCGTACCAATGGAAATGAGACAAACTTATATGCTGATGTAACTAAAAGTAGTGGAGGAGGTCATGTAGCAGGCTCATATTATCTTTCTCATATAAAATATAAATCTTCTTACCTGATAAATATAGGTTTCAATCAGTTTCAGATTTCTTCTGGCGAAAATATTAAACATTTACCTTTCATTTCAGTTGCTGCCAATAGCAATATATATGAATTTAATGATTCTCTTTACTATATAGGTACTGATTCAAATTTGTGGAAGACCGATGGAACCATTTTAGGTACTAAAAAGGCCGTACATCTTGATTCAACTAATAATGGAACAGGAAATATTGGTAGTCAGATTTTAGGCCATATAAATGAGATTCTATTTTTTACTACTAACTATGGTTCGGCCATTTGGAAGACCGATGGTAAAAAAAGCGGTACAATAAAATTGCATGAATTCGGCGAATTTCAATTGCCAAGTACCGGTAAATTCAATACTTACAAATCATGGACTAATAATCAATTTTTCTTTTTTGAGAGAATTAATAATACTGCTAATAAATTTGAAATCTGGAGAAGTGATGGAACTATAGCAGGTACTATTCAACTACCTATCAATGAATATATTAAAGGTTTGGGCATATTTAATAATAAATTCTATTTTACAAACAGCAATCAATTATGGGTAAGTGACGGAACCGTAGCTGGAACTGTTAAAATAGATGACCGCAATTTCAGTTTTGCCAGTGAATTAAATAATAAATACATTCTCGTAGCAGCAAATAGTGGATTAGAATATTATGAGATAGATAAAAACAACAGCATAAATTACCTGAACACTATTGGTATAGATAATTTTTTCTTAACGGAATTTTATTCAATTGATAATAGGTATTTACTAAACATTGTTACTACGGATTCTTTTCATGATTTTTATTTGACTGATGGTAATCAAGAAAATATCAGGAAAGTCTTCTCAATAAAGAATATGGGTAATAATCCAAATGCATTTAGTCTTGCCTACTTAAACAAAAAAATATACTTTACCGCAATTGATAGTCTCAAAGGCAATGAGCTCTGGATATGGGATTTTGAATGTCCTGATGGGTATACAATCCGGGATAATATTACAAAAGACTCAACTATAGTTTATGGGAAAAACATATGGGGGCAGAATATTGTGAGCAATAATACAACTGTTACTTACGACGCAAAAAATGGTATTACGCTTCAACCCGGTTTTGAAGTGCAGAAAGGAACAGTATTTAAAACAAAACTGATCGGCTGTACTAATAACAATAGTGCAAATATTAGTGAAGATAATCTGCCTACTAAAAATGAGCCTTTGATAAAAGTAAACAATGCTTCTACATATCCTCAGTTAATAGACTTTCTTTATTATTACCCTAATAAATCAATTAAAGAGATTTATGAGCAGGCTGAGAGAAGCAAACTAGCTCCTATCACTTGGGATATAGTTACTGAAAAGGATATTTACATACTTGATTTGAAAATTGGCTCAACTGTTTTGAAAGGGTTCTTGCCTAAAAAATAGTAATGCCCTGATTATTATAACTTTTTTGATTAAGCGTTCTGATGAAAAGACTTGTCCTATTGGTAGCTTTAATAATTGCTGTTGTTCTACCCGTGTTTTCTCAAAGAGTTTTGAAAGATATAGCCCAAGGCACCGATAATGCCCGGGTATTCTCTGAAAGTTCATTTTCTTCAAATGATACGCTTTTTTTCACTGCCGCTGATATAAATAATGCACAATATGCTTACTATTTAACCAATTCTACTTCGGCATCTACCAAAAAGATTTCAGGGAACTCTTTCGGTTATTCTGAAAGGTCGCAGGCTACTGTTAATTATAAATTTAAGAATAGTTTCTACCTATATTGCAGAGGCATCATTTATCAATTAAAGAATGACTCAGTTAGTTTAATAAGATATTTAAACGATGGTAATTACTCTTCTTTCCGAGGTTTTTTTCAGATAAACAATCAACTATATTTTCTGATTTATAAGGAATTAGACAACAGTTTTGAGTATTGGAAAACCGATGGCACCGAAATCGGAACGGTTTTAATAAAAACGCTTACTTTACCCAGGAAAGTCCAGTATTTTGGTGAAGGTTTTTATTTTAAGGGTAAATATTACTACTCATTTAATGATGGCTCTGTTAATTTTATTGTAAGCGATGGGACTATCAATGGTACAACTACCTATAAAAATAATAGAGTTGGCATATATGGTTATCAGGCTTTTACCGATTATTTTTATTTTCATACGGCCGACCCTGGTGGCTTAAATTATAGAACTAAACTCTGGAAATGTGCAGGCGACAGTACCAGTTCGCAAAAAGCCCTTTTTGAAATAGATGGAGACACTACTTATTCAGTCAGTAACCTATTCAAATTCAAGAATAATTTGCACTTTATATCCTATACTAATGGGCAGATCAGAATCAGTAAATTTGATACAGTTACATTGAATGTAAATCATATTACAAATTCATTATTTGGTCCGTTGAACCTGACAATAAATGGTTCTAAATTATATTATTCGAGTGTAAGCACCGACTATTCAACTATCGGCTTTTATGAAAATAATGGTAGTCTGGCCTCCAATACATTAATTTTTTCTATGCCATATAATGATAGCTTCATTTATAACTTTTATAAAGGAGAGAATAATTATTATGTCAGTCAGCAGAAAACAGAAAACGGTCAGATTATTGACGATGTAATCTATTGGATTTACAATGGCTCAACTTTAGTAAAGCTTACTGATATAGTTCCTGACATCACCTTAGGCATATATTATAATGCAGTTGGTGCTGCTGGTGATATTTTTTACTTCAGTGCTTCAGATTCTCAACATGGGTATGAACTGTGGCGGACAGATGGTACCACAGCAGGAACTTATATGATAAAAGATATTAATAGCCAGATTGCTTCTTCTTACCCTAAAGTTCTGTTTGGCCTAGGTAATTATGCGTATCTGATGGCAGATGATAAAACAAATGGTGTAGAGCTCTGGAAGAGCAATGGTACTTCTACGTCTCTTCATGCAAACTTAAATCAGGATAATAGAATTGAGCACGTATTAGGATCTTCTTATAGAGGACACAAAAAATTCAAGTCATCTTATATTATTGGTTTATCATATAAGCATTTTCAGATTTTGCCAAATGGAAATATTAATCATTTAAGTTTTCTTGAAGCTAATGGTAATACCAATTTTCATGAATTTAAGGACTCTCTATATTATATGGGAAATGATAATAATCTTTGGAAAACCAATGGCACTCCTACAGGAACCAAAAAAGCCGTCCATCTTGACTCCACTAATAATGGAACCGGGAATATCGGTTATCAAATCCTTAATAATACAGAAAGTTCATTATTTTTCACTTCAGATGCCAGTTCTATTCTTTGGAAAACGAATGGGACTAAAAGTGGCACACTAAAACTTCATGAGTTTAAAATAACCGAATTACCTTTTTTTAATCCTTCATCTTTCTATTCATCGTGGACCCTAGGTAATTTATTAATTTTTGAGAGAAGAAACACTTCACTGAATAGAACTGAGCTTTGGAGAAGCGATGGCACTGTTGCAGGGACTTTCCAGTTAGCTACGAATAATTACCTATCAGGTTATGGAACCTTTAATAATCAGTTATATTTTAGAGATAAAGGTGGATTATGGAAAACCAACGGTACCCAGGAGGGAACGCTCCAGATTAATGAGAAGGATTTTCTTGATGGAAAACAATTACGAGATAAGTTTTATTTAGTCGGGAGAAATAATTCGAATAATAATATAGAATATTACGAAATAGATAAACATGAAAATCTAAAGCTTCTAACAACTATCAGTGATTTCACAGAAGAGGGATTTAATTACCCAAGTGGATTTACAAAAATTGATGATAGATATTTATTGAATTATATCTCTACACCAGGTTACCAGCATTTTGTCCTTACGGATGGTAATGCTGAAAATACCAAAAGGGCCTTTTCTCTTAAAGGTTCGATTCCATTTGAAGGAGAATATTTTTTTACATATCTAAACAAAAAAATATACTTTACTGCTGTAGATAGTCTTAAAGGTCAGGAACTCTGGGTATGGGATTTTGAATGCCCTGATGGGTATACAATCCGGGATAATATAATAAAAGACTCAACTATTGTTTATGGAAAAAATATATGGGGGCAGAATATTATAAGTAATAACAAAACCATTACCTATGACGCGAAAAACAGCATTATTCTTCAACCGGGTTTTGAAGTTCAGAAAGGAACAGTTTTTAAAACAAAACTGATTGGCTGCGCTAATAATATATCTAATGCTATCGAAGATAATATTCCTGCTAAAAATGAGCCGGCAGTCAAGGTAAAGTTCTTTGCTATATATCCTCAGCTAATTGACTTCCTGAATTATTATCCTAATCAATCAATTAAAGAGATTTATCAACAGGCCGTCAGTACTAGGTTAGCTCCTATAACCTGGGAAATTGCTACAGAAAAAGATATTTATCTTTTGGATCTAAAAATCGGTTCAAGCGTTTTGAGAGGATTCTTACCTAAAAAAAATTAAGGTTTGTAGATTTAGTGAGTTGAAAAGATTGTATTTTTATTGCTTTACTTTACAACTCACTAAACATCACCTGAGTACATGAAAAAACTCCTGCCATTTCTGGCTTTCTTTCTATTTTCTACTGCACTTATCTATGCACAATCCACTACTAAAAGAGGCCTGAAACCTTCTGACGTTTACCGATTGCAAAGTCTGACTGACCCACAGATTTCGCCTGATGGGAATTGGGTATCCTACACGCTTTCGTCGGTTGATTCTGTTAAAAACAAACGCAATGCCGATATCTGGATGGTTTCGTGGGATGGAAAAGAATCTATTCAGTTAACCCATAGTCCGGATGGTGAGTCTCAGGGAAGATGGAGCCCAGATGGGAAATATTTCTCATTTGTTTCATCAAGAGGTGGATTAACAAGGGGACAGATATGGTTGATGGACAGACGTGGAGGTGAAGCAAAACAATTGACCGACTTAAAAAAAGGAGATTTGACAGAATACGCCTGGTCTCCCGATGGTAAAAAGATTGCCTTGGCTATCCAAAGTCCTTCGGATACTTCAAAAAACAAGACACCTAAACCAATTGTATTAGACCGCTTTCAGTTTAAACAAGATGTGGAGGGCTATCTGACTAAAAAGCCTATTCATTTTTATTTATATGATATTGTTACCAAGAAAATAGATACCTTAACGCGAGGTAATTATGATGAAACCAACCCTAAATGGTCGCCGGATGGAAGCCAGATAGCTTTTACCAGCAATAGAACAGAAGACCCGGATAGAAATGAGAATTCAGATATCTGGGTAATTGATGCGAAAGCCAATGCCACTATGAAAAGATTAACCTCGTGGACTGGTAGAGACGGCTCGATGGTTTGGAGTCCGGACGGGAAGCAAATTGCGTATCTGAGAAGTACCTCTTCTGAAAACTATATTATGTATGATCAGTCAATCTTATGTGTTATTTCAAAAGACGGCGGTGAGCCAAAATTGCTAAGCAAAGCGCTGGACAGACCAGTGACTGCGCCAAGGTGGTCGAAAGATGGGAATACTATTTATGCCATAGTAGCTGATGACCGTATCAGATATATTGCACAATTTGGAGCAGTTGATGGTAAAATGGCGAAAGTAGTGACAGGGAATAAATCATTCAATGCTTTAGAAAGACACCCTTCCGGTGGTTTCCTTACTTCGATGAGTGAACCACATACACCTTTAGAATTGTATGCACTGGAGAATAATACGCCAAGAAGACTAACCAGGCATCAGGAAGATTTTGTTTCTAAATTGTCATTGGCTACAGTTGAAGGCTTTACTTCTAAAAGCAAAGATGGTACTTCGGTTTCAAATATTTTGTATCGCCCGGCTAATGCAAGCAAAACAGAGAAGTTGCCAACTATTTTTATGATTCATGGTGGCCCTGTGGCACAAGATGAATTTAGTTTTGACATGACCCGCCAGATGTTAGCTGCAGCAGGTTATAATGTAGTGGCTGTGAATTACAGGGGTTCAAGTGGACGCGGTTTAGATTTCTGCAAGGCTATCTGGGCTGATTGGGGGAATAAAGAAGTAATAGACATTCTGGGTGCAGCTGATTATGTCGTACAGAATGGTATTGCAGATCCTGAAAAACTGGGTATCGGAGGATGGAGTTATGGTGGTATCCTGACTGATTATACCATTGCGACAGACACCCGCTTTAAGGCAGCATCCAGTGGTGCAGGTGTTGCTATGATTTCTTCATTATATGGTGTTGACCAATACATTTTACAATATGAGCATGAATTGGGTTCTCCCTGGAAAAACTTCGATAAATATGTGGCACTCTCTTACCCTTTCTTAAAGGCTGACCGTATTATAACCCCAACGCAATTTATGGTAGGTGAAAGTGATTTCAATGTTCCATCTGTTGGTAGCGAGCAGATGTATCAGGCTTTCAGATCATTAGGTATTCCTACGGAATTGATTATTTATCCGGGACAGTTTCATGGCATAACTAATCCAAGTTTCCAGAAAGATCGTTTCGAACGCTACATAGCGTGGTTTAATAAATACTTGAAAAAATAAAATTACTATCAATACAGGTTTTCAGGGCTTTGAGGTATTCCTCGAAGCCCTGATTTTTTCTATTTTCGTATTTATATCCCAGTTTTTTAAGGTCTGTCACATTTTAAGGAATCTTAATTATAGTTGCCGTAATGTTGTCAGAAAAAACAAAATTATGGAAATCAGAATCAGAAATTACGAATTTACTTTTATTACGCTACTGGTGGGCATCACACTTGCCAGATATTTATTGGAAAGCTTCGTCATTAGCAGTGAAGACATTCAGGAAAGATTCGTGCATACTTTTTCTCAAAATGGGCTTTCCTTTAACTATTTCACCAATGTACTGTCGCCAAAACTAGGCACATTAATTTTCATTTACCTGCTTTATTTATCAATTTATTTATTGAATATCCCTCAACAATTAATCAGCAAATTACGTACAACAAGCCAAAATATCTGGATAAGTATTTATATTCTTGTTATTACATTTTTACTGGCATTGAGTGCAAATGCAGCTACCTACTTTGCAAGACCCGCTTATTTTAGCTACAATGGCTATAAAATTCTGGCAATGTTCGGATATAACGAATATCCGCTGGAAGATGTCTTCTTCGGTTTTGGACGTGCATTTGCCATCGTAAGTATTTATTTTCTATATGCATGTTTAAGAGAGTATATTATAGTTAGAATCAAAAATGCCAACCGACGAAATTATCTGAGTTTAATTGCAAATCAGATAGTTTTGATTTTTATTATCTATATCATAATTCCATTTTTTGCCGCTACTTTTGAATTAATCACCGATGATTTCTTCTATACTGTTTATGTACTATTCCTTACGCCTACCCTGCTCATTTATCTGACCAACACCTATTGGATTTTTCCGGGTTCTGATACCAGACCCTGGCTTAACGTGCGTACAATCAGTATGATAGTCTTATTTACTTTTATATATACGTTTTTCTTTAATTGGCTGCCTCGTCATTCGTTTTCAATGCCATTATGGCTAGCTATCTGGGCCGTGCAGTTGTTTGTAGTTACACCAATTACCTGGTTATTGTACCAACAACGAAAAGACAAAATATTACAATTACGAGGTACAGAAAGTGCATTGGTGAAATCAAAAGCCGATTTGCAATTCCTACGGTCACAAATCAACCCGCATTTTTTATTTAATGCCCTAAATACCTTATATGGCACGGCCATGATAGATGGCTCACAAAGAACTGCAGAAGGCATACAAAAACTGGGTGATATGATGCGTTTCATGTTGTATGATAATCATCAGGATTTTATTCCTATGAGTAGTGAAATCAGCTATTTGAAGAATTATATTTCGTTGCAAAAGTTGAGAATCCAACAATCGTCTGATATTAATATTAAAGAAGAAATTAATGAAATGAATTGTAACCATGCAATTGCGCCTATGTTATTAATTCCATTTGTTGAAAATGCTTTTAAACATGGAATTGATTTGAATAAAAAATCATGGATACGCATTAAAATGGAATGTGATAAAAGTAGTATCAGGTTTGAGGTGCGTAATAGTGTGCATCTCGTTCAAAACAATGACCCTGAAAGAGAGCATTCTGGCATAGGTCTTGAAAATGTCAGAGAAAGACTACATTTGTTTTATCCAAACAGGTTCAAACTCCATTTCGGATCTGATGGAAAGGAATTCATTGCCACTTTAGAACTTCAACCAAATCATTAATATGCTACAAGCCATTGCCATAGACGACGAGCCGATTGCTTTAGAGATTATAAAAAACATGGCCGCACAGGTAAGCTTTATTGATTTGAGTGCCAGTTTTACGAACGCCATAGAAGCATTGGATTATATGCAAACACATAAGGTTGACGCGATTTTTCTGGACATTAAAATGCCGGGCATTTCAGGCCTGGAATTAGTCAAGTCTTTACCACAAGCCCCTATCATTATTTTTACCACAGCCTATAGCGAACACGCAGTGCAGAGCTTTGAACTTAATGCCATAGATTACTTATTGAAACCTTTTTCATTTACACGTTTTCTTCAGGCTTGTAATAAGGCACATGAGCAGGTTACGCTCAAGAGTAATTATCAGAGTTCTTCGCTTGCATTGCCATCTATTTTTATCAAAAGTGGTTATGAGCAGATTAAAGTTGACCTGGAGGAATTATTATATGCTGAGAGCACTGGCAATTATGTCAAGTTTTTCCTGGCAAACCAAACCATTGTCTCGCGGCTTACGATGAGTGAAGTGGAGGTTTTGTTACCTCTATCGGCATTTATTCGTATTCATCGCTCTTTTATAGTAGCGAAAAAGAAAATCACCAAAATTGATAAAAGAAGCGTATGGGTTCTTCAGAAAGAACTGCCTGTTGGCTCATTCTACAGTAACGCAGTTGAACAGTACGTTGCCCAAAACTCCAAAACCTGATCAGCTAGTATAATATTTAAAATCTAACATTTATTCATATTAAATTTCAATCTTATGAAAAAGATTATGGCAACGCTTTGCCTTTTGGCAGGGCTATTTTCAAACATTTCGGCACAAAATATTCCACAGAAATTAGAAGAATTGATGAGTGCTTATGCGCAAAACAGAGAGTTTAACGGCACGGTTTTAATTGCAAAAGGAGGCAGAATATTATTAGAGAAAGGATATGGCTATCAGAATTTAGAAAAGAAGTTAAATAATACTTCAGCAACACTTTATCCAATCGCTTCTATTACAAAAACTTTTACAGCGACTTTAATTTTGAAGTTGGCTGAATTAAAGCAGTTGTCTTTGCAAGATAAACTGAGTAAGTATTACCCTGATTTTCCTAAAGGGGATAGTATTACGATAGAAAACTTATTGACTCATACCTCCGGGATATTTAACTATACAGAAGATAATAATTTTATGCATAATGAATCTGGTAAACCCGCTAGTGAGCAGAAAATACTTTCTTTATTTAAAAATAAACCACTTGATTTTTCTCCTGGTAAGGGCTGGAATTACAGTAACTCGGGTTTTAGTGTATTGGGGTATATTATCGAAAAAGTAACTAAGATGTCTTATTATTCAGCGATTAGAAAATATCTATTTACGCCTGTAACAATGTATAATAGTGGTTTTGATTTTGTAGGATTACCTATTGATAAAAAAGCGATAGGCTATTATTCTGATTCAGGTAAGGATTACAATAAACAAGGACCTTTAGAAGACTCATCTGTAGTATTTGCTGCCGGTGCTATCTACTCTTCTGTTGGAGACTTATATAAATGGCATCAGGCTCTTCAGAATAATCTGATTATTAGTAAAAATATGATGGACAAAGCCTATACTCCATTTATGAAAAATTATGGCTATGGATGGATTATTGATTCGCTATATCATAAACGGATCGTTTCTCACAGCGGTGGTTTACCAGGTTATCGAAGCAATTTTGCGAGAATTGTAGAAGATGATGTTTGTATCATTTTACTGAATAATACAGAAATACCAGGTTTAGGCATGATTACCAATAATCTACTGGCCGTTTTATATAATCAACCTTACAAACTACCGACGCAGAAGAAGTCCATCAGCTTAGATAAAAAGATACTTGAACGTTATGTTGGTACTTATGAAGTGACTAAACAACCATTGAAAATAGAATTCAAAATAGAAGATAATCGATTAGTAGCCTACCCATTCAGAGGGCCAAGATCAATTTTAGCGGCCACTGATGAATCTCATTTCTTTGATATTGAACAGGAACAGATTGAAATATCCTTTGAAAAAGATGAAACAGGCAACTACAATAAGCTAATACTTGATTTTAGTGGTAATAAAAGAACAGGGATTAGGGTACAGTAAAATCACTCATAAAGGCTAGAATTTGTACTCACCAAATAGTTCAATTATTTTCTTTCTTCTGAATTCAAAGATTTCTTCGAGCTGACGCTGAACCATGAATGAGTTCACCCATTTGCCAATGAATCCCAGAGGAAGTTTATAATGTACAATATCCTCCATCAAAACGCCATTTTCGATTGAAATTAATTTATGCTGGTGATGCCAGAAAGCGTAAGGGCCACAACGTTGTTCGTCCACAAAGTAATCAGGTTGTTGCACATGTGTGATTTCTGTACACCAATCTAATGGAATACCTAAGATGGGCTTAACCACATAAGTAATTATTTGACCTGCATACATTTTATCTCCATGATGCAAAGAAGTCATTTCAAAACCCATATAAGCAGGTGTAATAATTTTGAGATTGGCAGGAGTTGAGAGAAAATCCCATGCCTGAGATATAGGTATTGGTAGTTTTTGGGTACGATGCAATACGTGCATGTTAAAGTTTTATTTGTGTAACTCTCATATTTAGCAGATTGTTTTTGGTAAAGAGCTTGTTTAATATTAATTGTGGAACATTGTGCAAATAGTGTACATTGTGGCAATCAATACTTTAACATACTCTTTACCGATTAATTTATTAAAGTAATTACTTTAACTCTCCAGCTAATACTTTCATATCCTTTTTGAGTCCTCCCCGTAATAGATTTACAGTCACTTGTTGGTTTATCAATTCATCATTCAATATCTTATGCAAATCATCGACAGAAGAAACCGGCTTTTCATTTAAACCAACAATTATATCTCCTCTTCTTAATTCAGCATTATGCGCATTAGCATCAGCTATTACGTCACTGATATATACGCCTGTGCGGGTTGATAATTTATTATAGCCAATCATTCTTTCAGATAGATTTACTACCTGACCTGCAATACCTAATTGTGCTCTTTTTACTTTGCCTTCTAAAATCAGTTTTCCTGCCACATATTTAGTCAGATTAGCCGATACGGCAAAACATATTCCCTGCGCGGCTGCAATCACTGCCGTGTTTACCCCAATGATTTCTCCGCGAGAATTAACCAATGGCCCTCCGGAATTACCGGGATTCAAAGAGGCATCAGTCTGAATTACATCATCAATCATTCTCCCGGTCTCGCTTCTTAAGGTTCTACCCAAAGCACTAACGACACCTGCTGTTACTGTATACTGAAAACCCAGCGGATTACCAATCGCAATGGCAATTTGTCCGACTTTTAGTTTATCAGAATCACTAAATCGCAATGGTTTCAAAGCATCAGCATAGATTTTCAGTACTGCAATATCTGTATAAGGGTCAGTACCTACGACAGTTGCATCTAAAAGCCTTCCGTCCATTAACCCTACTTCTACCCTTTCCGAATTACTTACTACATGATTATTGGTAATCACAAAACCATCACTTGAAATAATAAATCCCGACCCACCAGCTTCCTGAGGTTGACGTAAACGCTGATTTGAATTAGGATTCGGAACAGGCTTTTTCCATACTTTAATCTGTACCACAGAATTACTGGCTTTTTCTACAACCTGAGTAATAGTTTGCGAATAGGCGTCTAAGATTTCATCGTCATTTGATGAGTGTTGGATAGAATTGTCTTCTGAAGTCGAAGACGATAAAAACGATAACATTTTTTCTCCTTTTTTTATAGTTGAAAGAGATGCTTCAAGAAGTTTGCCAAGGCATTTTTACTGACAAATTGGCTGATTTAGTTAAAAAATGTTAATTATTCGTTTTAAGATAAGAATCGTGTAACTAATAAACCTCATCAGAGTTCTCGCCTGAAACCCAATTATTATGCATTTTCCTAAAACTATAACCATCGTTCTACTTTTATCTCTTACTGCACATTTAACTTTCGGGCAAACCATTAAAACCTCTAATAGCCCAATGGCAAAAGTTGATTCATTTATCCAAATGCAAGGCGCAGCTTTTGCAAAGGAGTATTCTTTTGTAGCATTATCCATTGGAGTAACTCAAAATGGTAAAACGTATTTCTATAATTTTGGCACTACAAAGTATAAGCAAAAACAGCTACCCTCCTCAACGACAACTTATGAGATTGGGTCAATCAGTAAAACAATCACCGGCACTTTACTGGCACAAGCGGTGATTGATGGTAAAGTAAGACTTGATGATGATATTCGTAAGTATATATCTGCCAATTATCCTAATCTGGAGTATGAAGGCCAACCGATTCGATTAAGCCATTTACTTAACCATAGTTCGGGTTTACCTTTTAACTTACCTGTTAAGCCAGGCAAATTTGTTACTTTACAAGATTCTATTGCTTTTGAGCAAAAACGGACAATCTATACCCCAAAAGATTTCTTCACTGACCTGCATCAAATAAAACTTGTAAACATACCAGGCGTTAATCTGAATTATTCCAATGCTGCTACACAACTTTTAGGTTTTATTCTGGAGCGGATTTACCAAATGCCATTTAACGAATTGGTCCAGAAATACATAGCTTCTCCATTAAAAATGAATCGGACTTATTCACTGATGCCTAAGACTCAACAATTGCCTGGCCATAATGGAATCGGTAAAACTATGTCCTATGTTTTGCCTCAGGAGGCTGCGGCAGCAGGTATTTACTCTACTACCGAAGATTTAATTCGATACGCCCAATGGCATATCGATGAATCTAATCCGGTTGTTAAACTTACGCATCAGCCAACGTGGGGTAATATTCAATACTATGCCATGGGACTAAACTGGCAAATGGATGATAAAGCGCCTATGCCCAGACGCGTCTTCCAAAGTGGAGGTACTTTGGGTTTCAGCAGTTACCTCATTATTCATCCCGAACAAAAAAACGGAATAGTACTACTCACCAATGTTTCAGACCAGAATACACAAGGACAATTATCTGTTATAGCCAAAGAAGTTTTGAAGTTATTGGAGCAGTAGATGATTATTCAGCAATTATAAAAAATGGAAGGTCAAATGACTTTCCATTTTTATTATGCATACATACCATTTTTCTTGAGTTTCTGTCACTCCCTTATTCTGTCGACAAAAGCCAGATTCATATCTATAAAACTTTGAAATTCAGAGAATTGTAAGAGTAAAATGCAATTTTATGACTAAGACGTATATTGATAAAAGTTCTCTACAGATATCTATACAAGTCAGAATAGTATCACAATCAGAATTTCATTAGTTTTTAAATTATTTTAATTATTATTGAGGCATTTCCTAGATTTATTTAACTATATAAATATTTATTATAACTATATTAACCAAGTAAAAATACCTGTCAAATGTACAATTATCCTTTTTATGTTATAAATAGTTAAAATAGTACTATGCTTTATATCCAAATTTTTATCAACTTTGTGCAAATTTTTCTCTTTTAACTATCCTTAATTTTTTATGAAGCAAAACTTTATCAGATTACTTCTGTTTGGCTTTATTTCGATGATGAGCATGTCGCTCATAGCACAACAACGAACCATAACAGGTAAAGTAACAGACGACAAGGGCGAAGCCTTGCCCGGAGTCTCGGTAGTAGCAAAAGGCGTAAATCAAGGTACTGCAACCAATGCTGATGGCAATTACTCTATCACCGTTTCCAATACAGCACAATCTTTGATTTTTTCATTCGTCGGTATGACTACCAAAGAAATACCAGTTGGTAACCAAACCAAAATTGATGTCAGATTAACTGCTGAAGACCAGACTTTGGAGGAGGTAGTAGTAGTAGGTTATGGTACTTCCAAGCGTGCAGATATCAGTTCTTCCATTACCTCAATAAAAGCGAAAGATCTGAAAGATATGCCGGTAGCAGGTATCGACCAGATGCTACAAGGTAAGGCTGCAGGGGTAACTGTAACAAGTAATAGTGGTCAACCTGGTGGTGGGGTTTCTGTAAAAGTTCGCGGAGTTACCTCTATCAATAGTAATGACCCTTTATTTGTGATTGATGGTGTACCGTTTGTAAGCGGCAATACTTCGGACAATAGAGGATTTGATGGTTTGGGTGGCTCGAACGGACAAACCGGAAATAGTGTAATGGCGATGCTAAACCCAAATGATATTGAGTCGATTGATGTATTGAAAGATGCCTCAGCGCAAGCTATCTATGGTTCACAGGCGGCCAACGGTGTGATTCTCATCACCACCAAAAAAGGAAAACAAGGTGAGGGAAAAATTAACTATGAAATGTACTACGGGGTTTCGGAAGTATCGAAGAAACTGGATCTGATGAATCTGCGCGAATTTGCACAATATCAGAACGAAGTGCTTCCAATTATTGGTAACCCTGTTTCTGATGAATTTAAAGACCTTTCTGTATTAGGCAAAGGTACTGACTGGCAGGAAGCGATGTTCAGACACGGACAGGTGCAGAACCACCAGTTGAGTTTCTCGGGTGGTAAGGATAAAACTACTTATTATCTTTCATTAAACTATTACGATAACACGGGTATCTTATTAGGCTCTGATTTCAAACGTTTTTCTTCTCGTTTCAGCATTGATAATCAATTGAAAAGCTGGGCGAAAATAGGTCTTAGTGCCAACGTTACCAGAAGTATTCAGAATGTGAGTCTGGCCGATGCAGCTGAGAGTACTATCTGGTGGGGTGCCGTTACCAGCCCTTTGACTCCGGTAAAAAATCTTGACGGGAGCTGGGGTGGTGGTCAGACTATCGGAGGTGTGCGCTATAGTAATGCCAACTTAGTAGGTAATAGCCAGTTCAGAGGGAATACAAAAACAACCAACAATGTTTTTGGTAGCTTATATGCTGAATTCCAGATATATAAAGACTTGTCTCTGAGAAATGAATTATCTTATTCATTAGGACAAGACAACAACATTGCCTTCCAGAAGACAGGTAATGTAGGTGGTGATACTTTTAGAAGCAAATTGATTGATAATCGTTCTGATAGCTATTATTATTCAATCACTAATTATCTAAATTATAATAAGTATTTCAATAAGCATGGCATTCAGGCCACTGTGGGCCACCAGGCACAATCGTCATACTGGCAGGCCATTTCAGGTACAAAGGTTGACTTGCAAGCTAATATCTTCGACTTAAGCACAGGTAGCTCAGACCAGACAACCTGGGGACTAAGTGGTGGTAAAGGGCAATGGGCAATGGAATCTTATTTCGCCAGAGCAAATTATACTTACGATGATAAATACTCAGTTTCAGCAAGTTTCAGAGCTGATGGTTCTTCAAACTTTGGTCCTAACAATCGCTGGGGTTATTTCCCGGGCGTATCTGCAGGCTGGACCATTTCGAATGAAAAATTCATGAAAGAGAAGTTGAGCAGCGTGTACCTGAAATTGAGAGCTGGTTATGGTGCGGTTGGTAATCAGAACTTCCCGGGTGGTGCACCTAACCCTGCTTATGTAGGTGCGGTACAATTCTTCTCTGGCCCTGTTGGTTTTGGTACTTCTAATATGATTAATGGTATTCCAAACCCTAACCTGAAATGGGAGTCAGTTAAAACAACAAATGCAGGTATTGATTTAGGCTTACTGAATGGCAGAATCGATGCAACAATCGATGTGTATAAGAAGGTTACTTCTGATATGATTATCTTCCTTACCGGACCAAACCTTATCGGGGTTGGCGACCAATGGGACGATTTGAAAGCACCGCTAGGTAATGCAGGACAAATGACAAACACAGGTATTGACATTGGTATCACAACCACAAATATCAAAAACAACGATTTAACCTGGAAAACCAATCTTGTATTTACCAGATTCAAAAATACGTATGATAAAGCTGCCAGTGCTGCATCAGCTTTGGATGGTAAAGTATACTATAATAACTATCTGATTACGCACACTACTCCAGGCCGTCCGGTTGGTTCATTCTGGGGATTAGTAACAGATGGTTTATTCCGTACACAAGCTGACCTTGATGCAAGTCTTCCGCAATTCGGTTATATTGTTGACCCTACTCAGACTTATCTGGGAGACGTAAGATTCAAAGATATTAATGGTGATGGTAAAATTGATGCTGGTGATATGACTTTCCTGGGTAGTCCCCTTCCTGATTTTACTTATGGTTTAACAAACAACGTTAACTACAAAAACTTCGATTTCACTTTATTCTTACAAGGTAGTCAGGGCGCTAAGGCATATAACTTCTTGCGTTGGCAGTTAGAAGGAATGAACAGCCCATGGTCTAACCAAATGCGTACTGTAATGGATCGTTATACTGATACTAATACTGATGGTACGCTGCCAAGATTTACCAATACGAACAAGAATAACATTGCGATGTCAGACAGATATGTTGAGGATGCTTCTTATATGAGAATCCAGAATATTACTTTGGGCTACCGTATTCCAAGAAAGGTTCTTAACAAAATCAAAGGTTCTAATTTCAGAATTTATGGTTCAATCCAGAATTTGAAAACATTCACTAACTACTCTGGTTATGATCCTGAAATTGGTGCCTTTAACAATAGCATTAAGTTGATGAATGTTGATACGGGTCACTACCCTAACCCACGTACTTTTACAGTAGGTGCAAATGTTGAATTCTAAGCGGGAAACATTTATGAACATTGAAGCCTGCTGCTTCTTAAATCAAAAAATTTACAATGAAACTATTAAAAATATCGGCCCTTGTTTTGCCTCTGGTAATATCGGCCTCGTGTAGTAAAGATTTTATTGACAGACCATCACTATCTGGTACTACAACCGGAAACTATTATAACAATGCCGCCGAAGTGCGTGCAGCGACAAGTACTTTATACAGTGGTTTGCCTTGGCGCAATTACGAAAGTAGAGCGCAGGATGCCATTGGCGACGTAATGTCTGGTAATATGTTTTCTTATACAGATATTGAATACCTGAATTTCTCATTATCATCGGCCTCTGAGCGTGTAGGAGCTGCCTGGGGTGCATTCTATAAGATAATCGGTTACTCTAACGTAATGATTAAGACGTTCGAAGAGAAAAAGGCCGCTGGCGGTGGTGCAGAATATCTTGACCCTGCCATTGCAGAGTGTCATTTTATCAGAGGTACCCTCTATTTTTATATTGCCCGAACCTGGGGAGATGCACCGATTATTACAGACCCGGGTGAAACTGCACTATCTGGTAATTTCAATATTCCGAGATATTTCCAGAAAGACGTACTTCGCTTTGCTCAGGAAGAATTACAAATGGCAGAAGCCAAACTCCCTGAATCTGATGAACCTGGCAGATTAACCAAATATTCTGCAAAGGGAATGCTGGCTAAATTGTATTTATATAATAAAGACTATACCAATGCAAAAGCTAAAGCACAAGAGGTAATCAGTTCGGGTAAATATCAATTGGTTAGCGACTACAATGGTATGTTTACCAAAGCCAGCATGAATAATAATGCAGAAAGTCTTTTCTCAATCCAACATCAATTTGCGGTTGATCCTTGGGGAACCGGAAATATCAAAAATCCTGACCGTGGCCCAAGTAACCTGAGAACCGCAGAAGCTGATGCATGGGAAATGTATATGCCGTCTTTAGACTTATTGAAAGAATATGAGTTTGGTGATTTACGCAGAAAATGGTCAGTAATGGAACATGGCTGGACGAACCCGACATGGAAACCACAACGTGCCAATCAGCCAAAATACAATGCATTTATGGCTAATGGATATAAATATGATACCTTACAACCTGCCGAAGATGGTGGCAATAAAAATGCTGTAAGAGCCAATATTGCTAAATACTTTGCGGGGCCTGGCAAAAGCTTTGGTGGTGAACCTGTTTTAGGACAAAATTCAGGTAACAATGTAGTATTACTTCGCTATGCTGATATATTATTGATTTATGCAGAAGCTACTTTAGGCGCCAATGCCTCAACTACTGATGCTTCTGCTTTACAAGCATTGAACGCAGTAAGAGCACGTGCCGGACTACCTGCCAGAACCTCCCTGACACTTGACCAGATTTTACATGAGCGTCGTGTGGAATTTGCTTTTGAAGGAGACTACTGGTATGATATTCAACGTCAAGGGTATGCGAAAGCTAAGGCAATTATCGAAAAACAAAACAGAGGTTCGTTTGATGGAGGCCCTAATTACATTACTACATTCACTGAAAATAGAATGTTTGTACCAATTCCGGCAGGTGAAATTATCCAGGACCCAGAATTAGCAAAGCCTGCAGTACCTTATTACAAATAATTATTAATGAGAATATCAATGAAAAAATATCCATTTAAAAATATACTTTCTCTTCTATCCTTAGCATTGCTACTGGGCTTTACAGTAAGTTCATGTACAGAGGATACAGATGGCAGACCTCAGATTGGCCCTGGCGATCCTAAGTCAGCCGGAATTAAACCGGACTCCGCGGCAGGTGGAACAGTTCTTACCTTAACAGGTACTGGCTTAGGTGATATGCGTTCAATTGTTTTTGAAAAAAATAATGTTCCTGCAGGTTTTCAACCAACCTTAAATACAAGTGAAGCGCTTATTTTCCGTGTACCAGAAGATGCCGCAGGTGGTACGCAAAACATTATTTTTACAAATAGTGCTGGTGCTAAGCTAAGTGTTCCATTTAAAGTATTGGCATTCCCTTCAGTAGCTAGTATATCAAACTACAACTTTACAAAGGATTCTGAAATCACAATTGACGGTAATAATTTAGATGATGTAATTTCTGTTACTTTGACAGGAACAACTGATAAGGCCACAATTGTTTCGAAAACCAAGAAACAATTGGTTGTTAAGATGCCAGCTTCCAGCGTAAACAGTGCAACGCTTGACATCGTAAATGGTACGGGTTTGTTTAAAACTACGCAGGAATTTGTAAATCTCGACAAAGCCCTTCAAGTATTTACCGAAGGCTATGGCGAAGGTTTTGCAGATGGTTCATGGGGAGATGCAGGTGCTATTTCAACAGCACAATTTAAAACAGGACTTAAATCTGTAGGTAAAAACTATCAGAAAGGTAACTGGCACTTGATTAACTTTACGAATTGGTGGCCAACTGTTCCATATTCAGCCGACTATAAATATCTTTCGGTTTGGATTAAAGGTGCATCCGAAGATTATTCGCTATATATCACTACCGATGCCAGCAAAGCCGGATTCGGAAATTTTGCAGATGCTAATAAATTGAATGTGAAAGCAGGCGTTTGGAACTACTTTAAAGTGAAATTATCTGATATCGACTTCTGGTCGGCAGGTAAGAGCCTACAACAATTAGGTTTCAGAATCCAGGGACCAGACAAACAAGATGAAGTATTCTATTTTGATGACGTGATTCTTGTGAAGTAATATTTAGTGATTTAGTGAATGAGTGATTAGTTTTCATTTCCGGATATAAATTGAAATCAAAATTTATAATCACTCATTCACGCAATCATTCAATCCCAATACATCTAACCACTCCGGGGTAGTTAACCACTACCCCTATTTTTAAAAAACCTATGAAAACCGCTACAACTTTTCTTTTATCATTTCTTGTCTCTCTCCTCAGCTTTGGACAGGTAGATAAAAAAGCCACAAAAGAAACTAAAAATCTTTATCGTAATTTATTAGCCACTCAGAAGCAGGGAGTAATGTTAGGACACCAGGATGGGCTTGCCTACGGTCTGAATCCTGATGGCACCAGATGGATTGGACAAGATGGACGCTCTGATATTAAAACAGTCTCAGGAGAATATCCGGCTGTTTTAGGTTGGGATTTAGGAAAAATTGAATTTGATAGTACACGCGATCTTGACAAGGTACCTTTTGTCAAAATGAGACAATATATTAAAGAAACGTATGAGCGCGGAGGGGTAAATACCATAAGCTGGCATTTAAATAATCCTACTGACCCTAAGAAAACCAGTTGGGATAAAGCAGATTCAACTATTAAACATATTTTTGATAATACAGATAACCTGAAAAGATATGAAGGATGGCTGGATAATGTAGCCAACTTCATCAAAAGTCTTAAAGGCTCGAAAGGTGAATTGATACCTGTTATTTTCCGGCCGTATCATGAGCATACAGGGTCATGGTTCTGGTGGGGAGCAGGGCATTGTACACCCGAGGAATACAAAAAAATGTGGCGTTTTACAATTGATTATTTAGTAAAAAAGAAAAACGTGCATAATATATTGATTGGCTATTCTACTGATAGATTCAACTCAAAAGAGCATTATTTAGAGCGCTATCCTGGCAATGATTACGTGGATATAATAGGTTTTGACATTTATCACAGAGATGCCCCTGCCAGTAACGAAAAATTCAAGAAAGATTTTCAACGAATGGTTAGCACACTGGAAGAGATTGCAACAGAAGACAACAAGCCTTGTGCTGTAACCGAAATGGGGCTGGAACAGGTTACCGAGGCTGATTGGTGGACAAATATTGTATTACCAGTAGTTCAAGACAGTAAACTTTCTTACTTTCTGGTTTGGAGGAATGGATATGACCGACACTATTACGCCCCTTACGAAGGACAGAAAAGCGTTCCTGATTTCTTAAAAATGATTCAATCTGGTAAGGTTTTATTAGAAAAAGGGGCCACAAAAAAAAATCTATATAAAGGAAAATAATCTATTTGCTGAATCAAACTGATACCTGAATACCACCCTTTTTATGAAAATACACCTCTTAGACGGCATTGTTATACTTGTTTACCTGCTTATTGTTTCTTCCATCGGATTTATAATGAGGGAACGGGCAAAACGTAACAAGGATGAATACATGCTGGGTGGTAATAAATTACCCTGGTGGATGTTGGGTATTTCGAATGCCTCAGGGATGTTTGATATTTCAGGTACGTTATGGATGGTTTCTATAATGTTTATTTATGGCGTAAAAAGCATCTGGTTGCCCTGGTTATGGCCTGTATTTAATCAGGTTTTTATGTTTGCTTATTTATCAATCTGGTTACGCCGTTCGAACGCTTCTACGGGAGCAGAATGGATGCTTACCCGATTTGGAACAGGGCCGGATGCCATGCGTTCGCATAAAATCATTGTGGCCTTTGCTTTATTGAGCTGCCTGGGTTTTATGGCATATGGATTTATTGGTTTAGGGAAATTTATAGAAATCTTTATTCCTATTGAAGCTGTTCAATCTTATCTGCCATTTACCGTTCCTGCTTCGTTTACAGCCCATTTCTATGGTATTATATTCACGCTTTTTGCGGTACTATACTCCATTATGGGTGGCATGTCAAGCATTGTATGGGCAGACGTAGTACAGTATTCTTTAATGGCTTTGGGTTCAATAAGTATCGCTATCATTGCAATGACAGAGTTAGGTGGGCAATCTTTACCTGTGCCCAATGGTTGGTTTGATTTGTCTTTCGGATGGAATTTAGGTATTGATTGGAGTAATATCATACCGGAAGTCAATGCTAAAATAAAAGAAGATAAGTTTGACCCGTTTGGTGTATTCTTCTCTTTAATGACAGCTAAAGGAATATTGGCAAGTTTGGCTGGCCCTGCTCCCAATTATGATATGCAGAAGATTCTCTCAACCAAATCACCAAGAGAGGCAGCCATGATGAATATGTTTGTAAATATTGTACTGCTTCCTACTCGCTACCTGATGATAATCGGATTTACAGTATTAGGATTACTCTACTATAAAGACCTGAATATTCAGACAGCTACAGGTGTTGACTTTGAGCGCATTCTTCCGGCAGCTATACTCAAATTTGCTCCTGCTGGTTTAATGGGTTTGTTTTTAGTAGAATTAATGGCAGCTTTTATGGGCACATTTGCAGGTACACTCAATGCTGCACAAGCCTATATAGTAAATGATATTTATCTTAAATCAATTAAGCCCAAAGCCAGCAATAAAGAGATTAGTCAGATGAATTATATCTCTGGGGTAATTATGGTAGCTATTAGTATTGTGCTTGGTATTTTTGCTAAAGACGTAAATACTATTTTACAATGGATAGTTGGAGCGCTATATGGAGGTTATATAGCAGCCAACGTATTGAAATGGCATTGGTGGAGATTTAATGGCAATGGCTTTTTCTGGGGTATGTTCGCAGGGATTGCTTCGGCTATGGTATTACCAACGATATTCTCTGCCACTCTCCCACTCTATTATTTCCCTATCATTCTATTATTGTCGGTTATTGGTTGTGTATCTGGTTCTCTTATGACGCCATCTACAGATATAAGCGTGTTAAAAAGTTTTTACAAGAATGTACGTCCATGGGGTTTCTGGCAGCCGATATTGGATGAGGTGAAAAAAGAAGACCCTTCTTTTGAGCGGAATAAAGATTTCGGTAAAGATATGTTCAATGTGGTAATAGGCACAATAGCCCAGACAGCAATCACAGCATTGCCTGTATTTATGGTATTGCTAAAACCACAACAAAGCATTGTTTCAGCAGTAGTATTGTTGATGTGTATATTAATACTGCGTAAAACATGGTATCAGAAGCTACCAAATGATTAAGATTTTGTACCAACCTATAATTATACTTACCCAAAAACAAAACTAATTTTATAAAATGACCTTTTTTGAAAATAGACTTTCGCTACTTCAACAAACGCATCAAGCATTAATTGAGCAGCCGAATGAAAAAGTTGAACTCGGTAATGGAATTTATGATCGTTATAAGAATCCGGTATTAACTGCTGCTCATACACCTCTCTTCTGGCGCTATGACTTAAACCAAGATACCAATCCATATCTAATGGAAAGATTCGGTATAAATGCTACTTTCAATGCCGGAGCCATTAAATGTAAAGGAAAATATCTTTTGGCTGTGAGAGTTGAAGGTTTAGACCGCAAATCTTTCTTTGCTATTGCCGAAAGCCCGAATGGTATTGATAATTTTAAATTCTGGGACTACCCTATAACCATGCCCGAAACTGATATTCCTGATGGTAACGTATATGATATTCGTTTGGTGGCTCATGAAGACGGTTGGATATATGGCTTATTCTGCACCGAACGCAAAGATCATCATGCAAAAAAAGGAGACGAATCTTCAGCAATAGCGCAATGTGGCATTGCACGTACCAAAGATTTTAAACATTGGGAACGTCTGCCAGATTTAAAAACGCCATCACCTCAGCAACGCAATGTAGTATTACATCCTGAATTTGTCAATGGCAAATATGCTTTATATACTCGTCCGCAAGACGGTTTTATCGAAGCTGGAACTGGCGGTGGAATTGGTTTAGGTTTTACTGATTCGATGGAGAATGCAATTGTAGAGAAAGAATATATTGTTGATGAAAAGCGATATCATACGGTTTATGAGGTAAAGAATGGTCAAGGTCCTGCTCCACTTAAAACGTCGCATGGCTGGTTACATCTAGCGCATGGTGTGCGCAACACCGCTGCCGGATTACGCTATGTCCTTTATCTATTTATAACTGACTTGGATGATCTGACAAAAGTGATTCATAAACCTGCCGGATATTTTATTGCACCGGAAGGAGCAGAACGTGTGGGTGATGTATCAAATGTGACCTTTTCTAATGGGTGGATTCTTGATGATGATGGTACTGTATTTATTTATTATGCTTCATCTGATACCCGTATGCATGTAGCTACCAGTACGATTGATAAATTAATCGACTATTGTATCAATACCCCAGAAGATGGTTTCCGCTCGGCCGCTTCAGTAGAAAGCCTGAATACGATTATAGAAAAAAATTTAAGCTATAAAGACACAAAAAGACTGATTAATGCCTAAATTTTGGGTCTGAATGGATTTTATTCTTCACCCACACAATCATTCAATTGTACATTTACCAGGCTCTATACCTATTAAATCTCTTTTCAGAAATGGATTTGAAAACCTTTCGTAGCGAAGTTGAAAAAGAATTAGATAATATTCTGAACTACTGGATAAAATATTCGGTAGACAAAGAACATGGTGGATTTTACGGCAAAATTACCGCCGGCGACCAGATTATTAAAGATGCTGATAAAGGTCTGGTTCTGAATAGTCGTATTCTCTGGACTTTTTCAGCTGCTTATATTCATCAACCCAAGCCTGTCTATAAAGAAATGGCAAAGTGTGCGTATGATTATCTTCTGGAACATTTCTGGGATAAGAAAAACAGTGGCGGTTATTGGTCGGTTGATTATCTGGGCAATCCTAAAGAAACCCATAAGCAAATTTACGGACAGGGATTTATGCTCTATGGTTTCTCAGAATACTACAGAGCTTTTCATGATAAACATGCGTTGGACAAAGCTATTGAACTTTTTCAGATTCTGGAGCACGTGGCCTATGACCCGAAACATGGTGGTTACTACGAGGTAACTTCTGCTGACTGGAAAATCATTCAGGACAAGGTAATAACCCAAGGTAAAGAAGACCAGAAGAAATCAATGAATACGCATCTGCATATCATTGAACCATTCACTAATTTATACAGAGCATGGAAAAATGACCATCTGGCCAAGCAAATCAAAAGCCTGCTCAAAGATTTTACCGAACATATTGTTGATAAACAAACACATACACAACACCTATTCTTTGCCGATGACTGGACAGTAAAGTCTGATATTGTTTCATTTGGGCACGATATTGAGTCTTCATGGTTATTGGTTGAAGCGGCAGAAGTTTTAGGAGATAAAAAGCTAATAGAGCCAATCAGAAAGTTGGCCGTACAAATGGCTAAAGCATCAGAAAAGGGTCTGGATACTGATGGTGGAATGTTCAACGAGCAGGATGCTCATCATCTGAATAAAGAGAAACACTGGTGGGTACAAGCAGAAGCCATGGTAGGTTTTCTGAATGCCTATGAAATATCTAAACAAAAAGAATTTTTGGATCATTCTGTGGCAAGTTGGGATTTTATCAAAAAATCATTGATTACCCCAAGTGGAGAATGGTATTGGGGCTTGGATGGCAATAATCAACCCATGAAACGTCAAGATAAAGCTGGTTTCTGGAAATGCCCTTATCACAATGCGCGTGCGTGTATGGAAGTTATCAGAAGATTATCGTAAGTTTTGCGCAAAAAATAATAATTTTAGAGCCTAAAATTATTCAACCTCCCTTAAACGACCTTTTTATGAAACGATGCGTATCGGTTCTGCTGCTATTGGCTTTACATTCAGCAGCATTCGCACAACTAAAATTAGCCCGACTGTTTTCAGACCACGTCGTGCTTCAACGACAAAAGCCCATTCCTGTCTGGGGTTGGGCTGCTCCCAATGAAAATGTAAAAGTGTCCTTAAGCAACCAATCTCAATCTGCTAAAGCTGATGCATCTGGCAAGTGGATGGTGAAGTTCACTCCGATGGAAGCTGGTGGCCCCTACCAGTTGAATGCCACTGCAAAGTCGGGTAATCTGACTGTGAATGATATTCTCGTTGGCGAAGTCTGGCTATGTTCCGGTCAGTCTAATATGGAGTGGCGGGTTGCGCAGGCGAATAATTATATTCAGGAAAAGCAAAACGCAGATTATCCTAAAATCAGACATTTTTTTGTGGATCATGAAGTAATGATGACCCCACAAGCCGATTTAAAATCAGGAGAATGGAAAGTCTGTTCCTCTGAAACGGTTGGTAATTTTACGGCCGTTGGCTTCTTCTTCGCCCGTGAATTATATCAGAAATTGAATATTCCGGTGGGTTTACTTCATTCTTCATGGGGAGGCTCGCAGATTGAGGGCTGGATTAGCAAAGAAGCTATGCTGACAGATAGTGAATTAAAATCTTACGCACAAAGCTTACCTGATAACTGGGCGGATGCAGATAAAATTCATGACGCAAAAACGAGAAAGAATTTATTGGGTAGTGAAAGCATCGATCCATCTGCAGAAGATGAGAAAAAGTACTTTGAGGCCAATTATGATTTCTCAAAATGGCTAAGTGCTGGCAATCCGTTGGGACAATGGGATTGGAAAGGAGTCTGGATGTTCCGCGGAAATGGATTCATGGCTCGCACTATTGACATGCCTGCCGATATGGCTTCTAAAGAAACAACTTTAGGCTTGGGTATTCAGGATGCGCAGAATCAGATTTTTATCAACGGGAAATTGGTATATGAGGGTGCTGAAAAAGGTATTCGCAAAATCAGTATTCCTGCCAATACCTGGAAAGCAGGTAATAATCAGTTAATGATAAAATTCGGTGGAATGGTGAACCCATCCTGGTATGGACTGGGCTTAATGGGAAGTGCTGACGATTTATATGTAAGTGCAGGTACGGACAAAATCAGTCTCGCGAATGGTTGGAAAATTATGCCCTCATTTGCTGACAAGCATGAATATGTACATTCAAGTAATAATCTGGGAACAACTATCTATAATTCAATGATTGCGCCTTTAGTGCCTTTTGCCATCAGAGGTGCCCTATGGTATCAGGGAGAAAGTAATGCCGGAAGAGCCTATCAATATCGTACAAGCTTCCCGTTAATGATTAACGATTGGCGCAAGCAATGGAAAGATGATTTCTCTTTCTATTTTGTTCAGTTGTCAAGCTATGGCGATTATCAGACCAGTAATCAAGGGAGTAATTGGGGTGAGTTAAGAGAAGCCCAAACCATGACCTTAAGTCTGCCTAAAACGGGTATGGCCGTAACAACGGATGTTGGTAACCCTAAAGATATTCACCCGACAAACAAGCAGGATGTAGGGCATCGTTTGGCTATAAATGCTTTGAAATTTGACTATAACCAGGATGTCTTACCATCCGGGCCGATGTATGAATCTGTAAAGTTTGAAGATGGTAAAGCGACACTCTCTTTCAAATATATTGGCAAAGGCTTAATGGTAAAAGATAAATTCGGATACCTGAAAGGATTTGAAATTGCCGGAGAGGACAAGGCTTTCTATTATGCTAAAGCTGATGTTATAGGTGATAAAGTTGTGGTATATCACCCGAAAGGTGTAAAACCTATAGCAGTAAGATATGCCTGGGCTGATGCGCCGGATGATGCCAATCTATATAATACTGATGGTTTACCGGCCAGTCCGTTTCGCACGGATGATTGGAAAGGCTTGACAGTTGGAAAGAAGTTTGAATAGTTTTAACCAAAGATTCTATGAGCTACGAAGCAAATCCTACCCGATACGAACAAATGACATACCGCCGTTGTGGTAAAAGTGGCATTAAGTTACCTGCCATTTCTTTAGGACTCTGGCATAATTTCGGTGGTGTCGATGTTTTCGAAAACTACCGGGCTATTCTGCGCACCGCTTTCGATAATGGTATTACCCATTTTGATTTAGCCAATAATTATGGCCCACCTCCCGGTTCGGCTGAAGAGAACTTTGGATTGATACTAAAAAAAGACTTTACTCAGTATCGTGATGAACTGATTATTTCTTCAAAGGCAGGCTATCTGATGTGGCCGGGACCTTATGGTGAGTGGGGTTCAAAAAAATATCTGGTGGCAAGTCTTGACCAAAGCCTTAAACGCATGGGTTTAGATTATGTAGATATATTTTATCACCATCGTCCTGACCCCGATACACCTTTAGAAGAAACTATGTCAGCACTGGATTTAATTGTGCGACAAGGTAAGGCTTTATATGTAGGTATTTCTAATTATCAGGCAGAAGATGCTGCTAAAGCCATTGCAATTCTGAAACAGTTGGGAACACCTTGTTTAATCCATCAACCTAAATATTCTATGTTTGAGCGTTGGGTTGAAGGAGGATTATTAGATGTTCTGGGCGAAAATGGTGTGGGTTGTATACCTTTCTCTCCTCTGGCACAGGGCTTATTGACAGATAAATATCTGAAAGGTATTCCGGTAGATTCGAGAGCCGCAAAAACTCATGGACATTTGCAGGAAAATCAGGTAAGTGAAAGCGTAATTGCTAAAATCCACCAGTTAAATGATTTAGCTCTGGAACGCAGTCAGACCTTAGCACAAATGGCTTTATCATGGTTATTGAAAGATTATAGAGTTACATCAGTATTGATTGGTGCAAGTAGGGTTTCTCAACTGGAGGATTCACTGCGATGCCTGCACAATCTGGATTTCACCCATAATGAACTCCAAAAGATAGAAAGTATATTAAACGGTTAATAAGAATAAATTTCGTAAACGGTCATGCTATACTGTTTTGTATAGCATGATTTATTTGATTATTGTAAAATTTTATTGTCATGAAAAAATTATCCATACTTCTTACATGCATAAGCCTGAACATTGCAGCACAGGTTACTATCAAAATAGACCCTACAAAAGAGGTAAAACAAATTTCACCTTTTCTCTACGGGCGAAACAATTCCTTTTCTTCAACCAATCCGAATGAACAATTATCAGCAGAAGACTTAACCCGTTTGCGTGATGCTGGGGTAAGATTCTTTCGGGAAAGTGGTGGCAACAATAGCACCAAATACAACTGGCGTAGGAAATTATCAAGCCATCCGGACTGGTATAATAATGTATATACCAACGATTGGGATAATGTGGCCCGGAATTTACAGAAGAATTTTCCCAACGCACAAGGCATGTGGGCGTTTCAATTGATAGGGATGGCCGCTAAAACCAACCAATATAATTTTAACGATTGGGAATATAATCGTTCAAACTGGTGGGAAGGAGTCAATCAGAATTTAGCGGGGGGCGGGGTACTCAATACCACAGGAACAAAAGCAAAAACTGATGGTGATCCAAACCTATACTTAGAAAAATGGACGGCCGATTCAACTACAGGTATTCTTGACCATTGGTTTGGGTCTAAGGGTATAGGTTTAGACAAAAGTAAAATCATTTTCTGGAATATGGATAATGAAGCAGAAATCTGGAATGGTTCGCACGATGATGTTGTACCGAAACCTATTTCTGCTGAGGAGTTTATGCAGAAATATTTTGCTGTTGCAAAAAAAGCCCGTAAGAAATATCCTGACATTAAATTAGTTGGACCTGTTACTGCCAATGAATGGCAATGGTATAACTGGCCCACTACTATCAATCATGAAGGCAGAAATTATCCGTGGTTAGAGTATTTTATTAAGCGAGTAGCAGAAGAGCAAAAAGCAAGCGGTATTAAATTACTCGATGTGTTTGATATTCACTTCTACCCTCCTACCAAAGTGAATGATGAAATTGTACAATTGCATAGAGTATTTTTCGATAGAAACTATATATACCCGGGGTCCAACGGAGTAAAAAATGTCAATGGTTCATGGGATAATAGTCAGAATAAAGAGTACATTTTTGGTCGGATAAATGATTGGCTCACTAAATATATGGGTGCTAATCATGGCATAACACTTGGCTTGACAGAAATGGGAATTGAGGGTGATAATGCAAATGTAACAGCTGTCTGGTATGCATCTACTATTGGTGAATTTATGAAAAATGGGGTTGAGATTTTTACTCCCTGGTATTGGAAACCAGGTATGTGGGAAACACTTCATTTATTAAGTAAATACAATAAAACCAGTTCAATTAAAGGCGAGTCTTCTAATGAAACTCTGGTTTCAGCTTATCCAAGCATTAATGCCAAACAAGACTCAATTACAGTGGTTTTAGTGAATAGGTCTGGTACTGCCGCTCAGAATATCAATTTGAGCTTTGATAATTTTGTACTGAATAATCAGCAGTTAAAGGCATTGAGTCTGAAGTCTTTGCCTAATACAGAAACATTCTTCTCTGATACTAAAAATGCTTTAGTAGAAAGTAATCTGACTATTACTGATAATAAAATTAATATCTCTCTGCCACCATTTTCTGTTACTTCAATTCAATTGTCAGGCAAAGTGGGCCAGGTAAGTATTTTAGGAAAAGAAACAGAAGAAGAGTTAGCTATCAAGGTATTTCCTAATCCATCAAGCGATAAAATAACTATTCAATGGGAAACTGGGGCATTTGAGAAAATTGAGTTGATTGATGTACAGGGAAGAAAGGTTTATGAACAAGCGATCCAAAAAGGCACTAAAACAACCGAAATTAATCATAGCCTGACAGAAAAAGTTTATTTGGCAAGATTGATACAAAATGAGAAAGTTGTAGTTAAGAAAATAGTAATTCAAAGGTAATCTGGCATTAAACCATCAAGTCAATAGGATATTTTTCTTTTAAGCCTAATAAATAATTGTCAAGTTGACAGTTATTTAGTTTATTAGCATACGTTTTGATTCCGTGAAATCAGAACTGATATAAAATTAAATTAAGCAATCCCAGGTCTGAAAAGATAACCAAAGTAAATTACGATAGGCAAATTATAACTTTGCCCACAAATACCAGCCACACTTTCTGATAAATTTGAAGCGAGTGTGGCTTTATTTTTAAACTCCCTACTACCATGACTCAATTATTCAACCTCAAGAAAATATCGTTACAATTAACTTTATTGTTTTGTTTGCAACAAGTATTAGCCCAACCTGAAAATATCAGATTGAATCAGGTTGGCTTTTATCCGAAAGGGCCAAAAACAGCCGTTTGGGTTGGCGATATCCAAACTGGTTTTGTAATATTGGCGCAAAACAAAAAAGATGTTGTCTTCATAGGAAAACTATCTGCACAAAGAACAAATGCGATTTCTCAAAAAACAACACAGATAGCAGATTTCTCAGCCTTTCAAAAACCAGGAAAGTATTATATTTCTATTCCCGATAAAGGTATCTCCTACCCATTTGAAATCAAAAACGATATTCATAGAGAAGCAGCAAAAGCATCTTTGAAAGGCTTTTATTATCAAAGAGTCTCAACAGATTTGCCTGAAAAATTTGCAGAAAAATGGCATAGAAACGCTGGACACCCAGATGATAAGGTTCTGGTACACCCATCAGCAGCTAGTAGAGAGCGTCCTGAAAATACTGTTATTTCTTCGCCAAAAGGCTGGTATGATGCCGGGGATTATAATAAGTATATTGTGAACTCAGGTATCACAATGGGCACATTATTCTCCTTGTATGAAGACCATCCTTCTTATTTCAAAAGCTTTGAAATCAATATTCCTGAAAGCAAGAATGGTATCCCTGACTTATTGGATGAATCTCTTTGGAATTTAAGATGGATGCTTACCATGCAAGACCCGAACGATGGGGGAGTTTATCATAAATTAACAAATCCTTCTTTTGATGGAATGGTAATGCCTGATAAAGCTGTTAAGCCTCGCTATGTGGTTCAGAAAAGTATTACTGCCGCACTTGATTTTGCGGCAGTGATGGCGCAAGCTAACAGAGTTTTCAAGCCTTTTGAAAAACAATTGCCGGGTTTAGCTGACTCTTGTCTGACTGCGGCACTAAAAGCATGGGAATGGGCAAAGGCCAATCCGAAAGCATTGTATTTACAAAATGAAAATAACAAGCAATTTGACCCTGATGTGGTAACAGGAGAGTATGGTGACAGAAATAGTGCAGACGAATGGATCTGGGCAGCGACTGAATTATGGATTACTACTAAAGATGATAGTTATTCGTTGCAAACCAATTTATTTCCTGACAACAATCTCCCATTGCCAACGTGGGGTCAGGTGCGAATGCTTGGGTATTATAGTTTAATACGATCAGAGAAAATCTTAACTCCTAAAGGCAAGCAGACATTACCGGAGCTTAAAAAACAGATTACCAGCTTTGCAGACAATCTTCTTAATGGAGTTAATCAACAGGCTTTTAACACGGTGATGGGTAAAACTGCCAGGGATTACATGTGGGGGAGTAGTTCGCATGCGGCTAACCAAGGAATAGCCCTTTTACAAGCTTACAAAATTACAGCTGATAAAAAGTATCTTGAGGGCGCATTAAGTAATTTAGATTACCTATTAGGCAGAAATGCTATCGGATACTCCCTACTTACAGGTTTTGGTTCTAAGCAAGTGATGCACCCACACCACCGTCCTTCGGAAGCTGATAGTATAGCTGAACCAGTTCCAGGGTTACTTTCTGGTGGTCCAAATCCAGGTCAGCAGGATAAGTGCACAACTTATACGACCAAAATTGCCGATGAGTCATTTACAGATGACGTTTGTTCTTATGCCTCTAATGAAATTGCCATTAACTGGAATGCGCCAATGGTGTATCTGGCAGCGGCTATTGAGGCGCTTCAAAAGAAATTCTGATTTTACCATTAGCTAAAATTAAATCACTCTGCTTATGAGAAGAGATATATTTGAGTAACTTTAACCTTTACTCAAATATAATTTACCTGATGGAGAAACAACAAATGATTCTGATTGCCGGGCCATACCGTTCCGGAACAAACGATGATCCGGCCCTGATTGAAAAAAACGTGCATTTCATGCATGAGATGGCTTTAGAAGTTTATAAAAAAGGACATCTTCCGGTTTTAGGTGAATGGTTTGCTTTACCATTAATAGCAACAGCAGGTTCTAGACAAATGGGTGATGAGATATTCAATCAGATATTCCATCCGGTTGCTGTAGATTTGATTAGTTTCTGTACGGCAGTATTAAGAGTTGGTGGGCCATCAAATGGGGCAGATGAAATGACAAGCACAGGACAAGCAAAGGGTAAAATCATTTATCATGATATTAACGAGATTCCTGATTTGAGGAATTGAGTGAATGTGTGATTGAGTTAATTAGTGATTTAGTCTGCACGATCCGGTGTTGAGTGATTGGGTGATTATACAAAAAGTTTTAATTCCAATTGATCTTTAACTATCAACCTTATGAAATTTCCTCTACTTCTCTCCTTTTTTTGCTGTGCATTAGTTGGTATCGGGCAGGATGCTTTTAAGCCCATTGAAGCAAAAATTTATCATTGGGCCGATGCACCTGTGACCAAAAAAGAGAATATGGAGCAAAGGCCTTTGTTGGAAGGAAGTTCAGTACACTTTAAGCATATCAAAATACATGCAACCACAGTTTATCCGCATCAATCACCACACCCAAGTCATAATCACGAGGAGGAAGAAATGATTATTGTAAAAGAAGGAGAATTAACTGTAACCATTGAGGGTAAAACTCAGATTTTAGGCACTGGAAGCGTAGTATTAATTAATTCCGGTGAAGAACATGGCTTTACGAACAAAGGTGATAAGTATCTTACCTATTATGTGATGCGCTATGAATCAAGAGAACCTAAGAATCTTGAAAGGGGTAAGCAGGCAGGTGGTTCATTTATGATTAACTGGAAAGATATACCCTTTCAGGCGCATGACAAAGGTGGTATCAGGAAGTTTTTTGATAAGCCTACTTCCATGACAAAGCGTTTTGAAATGCACGTAACTACCTTAAAAGAGGGTTTAGAAAGCCATCCACCCCATACGCATAAAGCGGCAGAAATATTATTGCCTATTGATAATATAGCCGAAGAGCACATCGCCGGAACATGGATAAAAGCGGGCATTGGAGATATTATCTTTTTAGAGTCGAATGTGCCTCATGCTATCAGAAATATTAGCAAAGGAACTGTCACATATTTTGCGTTTCAGTTTGAATAAAAAAACAAAGCCTTTGGCATTGCCAAAGGCCTGTATGAAACAAATCTACTTTTATGGTTGGGTTAATTATTCAAAACCTAATTTAGTTTTTCCGGTTTTTACTTCCGGACACGACATAAATAATTTCCAGAGTAATCCGGTGCGATGATTTTCAATCATACATATAATTGGTCCCTGATCGATTGCTAAGAATGAATCGGCAAACCAGATATTTGTCAGATTAAAGGCATCTGCAAAACCATAGTTTTTCCAGATTTTATCTCCTAATTTATAATAGAAAAAATGCAAAGCTGCCATTGATTCTTTAGGTGTATAAGGCATAGCTGATAAAGCCGCCGTCGGGCTGATAACCCCTAAATCTTCAGTTGGCGAGTGAGCTGCATAACCCGTATTGGTATCGCTGGCTGTTAAACCCCAACAATTCGGGCCATAGCCATTGTATTTTTTCGGATTAGCCAGACAGTAGCCATAATTAACTTTCGTATGTGCTACGTTCTGCTCCCAATAATTGGCATATTTATCTTTCAGATTACGAGGGTCTAAACCCAAAAAAGAATAATGTGAGAAAAACAACGGGCCACCATATTCAAAACCTAATGGTAATACCGTACCATAATAGGTTTTTCCATTCTTCATTGCGCCATTATTTGCCCAGCCATTATCATATACTTCTTTAGGAATAGGATGCGTTGGTGATGCAGCAGCTAAGAAGTAGGTAATCAGGCATTCATTCCAACCTCTTATCTGGTGATTCATTTTCCATTCAACAGTTGGTGACCAATGCCAGTATAATACTTTTTCGCTGCCTTTAGTGAACCAATCCCATTCTACTGCTTCCCATAGATCGTTAATATCTTTTCTTAATTTGGTTTCATCCGCATTCCCTTGATTAAAGTATTGACGGGTGGTCAATAGCCCTTGAATCAGATAGGCAGTTTCTACTAAATCAGCCCCATTATCATTAGTACTGAAAGGGACAGTTGCTCCGGTAGCTCCATTCAGCCAGTGAGGAAATACACCATGATAACTTTTTGCTTTATTTTTAAGAAAGTCTGTGATTTTTAACATTCGATCCAAACCTTCTTTACGTGTAATAAAGCCTCGCTCAATTGCCACCGGAATAGTCATGACGCCAAATCCCGAACCACCTGAGGTGACAATATCACCAGAAGTATTACGTTCACGGGCTAAACCTGAAACCGGATGGCCGAAATCCCAGAAATACTTAAATGTCTGTTTCTGAACCAAAGTCAATAATTCTTCATCACTGATACGAGGAAATTTATCGGTCGTATCCACCTGAGTGGTTAACCCAACTTTGATTGAAGTATTGAATAAGGTTTTATTCTTTGATACTAATTCCGGATTAACCGTTAAATCGTACTGCGTTATACTTTTTAATGGTTGTTGCGGAACAATGCTGACAGAACTGTCAAGATTTGAAAATGACAGATTTAAAGGTACTTTAACTGATGAGTTTTTTTCCTGCAAAGTGATATTCGTCTGAGCGGATTCTTTATTCAAAGGAGCGGAAAAGGAAATGTCGACTTTGGGCAAAAGATTAAGGTTATTCACGCTAAACCCAGCAGATTGACTACCATTAACTGCCACAGTTTTGTAAAAAAACTGCTCTGGTGCAACTACGCTCTGGGTTTTACATGAAAACAGGATTATTGCTAATACAATACCCAAATGGAAGATTTTCATGCGAATTTTCTTTAAAATAATAAATAAAGAAGCACCCACCCACAAGGATAGGTGCTTCGGAATAATTGAATTAACCGATAATGAATTATCTTCCGGCTACTTCTAATTGATATAATGCGTTAATGTCAGCATCAGAAAGAGCTTTATTAAACACACGGATTTCATCAATTTGTCCGTTGAATAAGGTTTGCCAAACCTGAGCAGGAGAATTAGCGTATCCTGTATTTGCATTAGCAAAACCACCCACCAGAACCGACGTTGTTGCAGGGAAAACTAAGGCACCTAATTTACCGTCTTTTCTAATTCTGAAGTTTTTATTAGAAACTACTTCACCGTTACCATAAATATCAATAGCTGAAGTAGATGCATCATATTTCACTACGATTTGAGTCCATTTACCTGAACCTTTTACAATTTTGTAATCTGTTCCGATTACACCATAGTTATTCAGGTTATCATGTCCTTCTCTTGTTCCGCTAGAATATTGTCCTATTACACCTTTCAATACCAATGTATCACTCGTTGGTTTGTAAGAAGCTGTCTCTAACATTACTTCAATAGGCCCGCCCCAATCTTTAGCAGCAGTGGTAGTTTCGTTCAATGCAAAAATACTTGAAGCAGAAGTACCGTTATTTTTTGTATTTACCCAGGCAGAAACTGTGAAATTTCCAAAACCATTCGCACTGTTTAATGCCGTAATAGTCGCCGGATAACGTAGATAACCGTTAGTCAGGTTAACTGCCTGTCCTTTAACACCAGTAGTAAACGTGGCATTTTCTGATTTTTCAGCAGCAATTCCTGATTTTGCCTCTTTATTGTCACCATTAAAACCCCAGTAAGCTACCAGACTTGAAGAACCAACTTCGTCTGCACTATTATACCCACCGATTGGTGGCAAACTAGGAGTATCATCAGAACATGATGCAAAAAAAATACCCGCAGTCAGCACGCCTGCCATAATTCCCAATGAAATTTTACTCGTCTTCATAAATAGAAAAAATTTGTTAAATTGTAAATAATTGTTGGTTGAATGGGAGCCTGTTTTTACAGGCTCCTTTGGTTTTTAGTATCCGTTGTTTTGTGTAAGTTTTCCACCGCTTAAGGCAATCTGCAAAGACGGAATAGGCAGTAACTCATTCACTCCGGCTCTGAAATTTTTATTAGTAACCGATAAAACCTGAGCAGCTCTACCTGTTCGCACTAAATCAAAGAATCGATCATGCTCTAATGCTAATTCAACATGACGCTCTTGCCACACAGCTTCTCTCACTTGTGTTTGAGAGCCAACTGTCAAAGCTTTTAGCCCGGCACGCTGCCGTACTCTATTCAAATTGACTATTGCTTCAGCAGGCTTACCTAATTCGTTGGCAGCTTCAGCATTGATTAATAATACTTCAGCAAAACGGAGCAAGTGAAGATTTTTCTGCTTTTTGTCACGATTACCTAACCAGTTTTCTACGTTTTTGTTTTCTGAATGATAAGCTTTGTAGTTGTAACGAAGGTTCTGAACTGAATCGGCACTTGGAATACGGAAGCCGTCAAATAAGGTTGTTCCGGTATGTTTTCCGCTATTATCTATAAAGATAATGGTAGAATTCATACGCAAGTCTCCGGGTTCGTAGGCACTCACGAGGCTTGGTGATGGTGTACCAAAACCCCAGCCTAAGTCAGTCCAACCGCCTAGGCCTCCTACGCGTGGTCCTTGAGACATCGAATAATTGCTTATACCAAAATCAGAATTGTTGAATTGCCCGGTCTGCACCTCAAAAACATCTTCTCTGCTATTATCACCGGCCTGACGCCAGATAGTAGAATAATCAGGTAATAAATCATACTGACCTGAGTTCATTACTTCTTTTGATAAATCATAGGCTTTCTGCCATTGTTTGCGATACATATATACCTTAGCAAGCATAGCTTGGGCAGTTCCCTTAGAGATTCTACCTGGTCCGGTTTGAGTTTTCAATGGCAGATTATCTGCGCCAAATTGCAAGTCGTCAGTAATTAACTGATAGATTTCATCAACACTGGCTCTGGTCTGAAAAACAGGATCGTTGTTGGCATCGCTGGCATCCTTTGGCACACGTGTAATTTTAGGTACTGCACCAAACCATCTTACCAGATTGAAATAATAATAACCACGAATGAATCTTACTTCTCCGCTTAAACGCTTTTTAGTGGCATCGTCCTGATTTGAAGCCTCAATGATAGCCAAAGCATTATTTACTTTAGCAATACCATTATAGTGTCCACTCCAAAGAGCCTGCACAAAAGAGTTAGTTGATGTTACCGAAAAATCATCAAGTACCCCGGCTGTCTGCTGCTGGTCAATAGGTGTGCTACCTTTTTCGGCATCATCCGACAGAATATTGGTAGCAGATACAAAAGCAAAACCATGTATATCTCCTTCCGCTCCGAATGATTCGCCTGTCAACAGGCTATTATAAACACCTATTACCAAGTTCTGAACCAGATTAGGGTCTGTATCAGCAGTCGGCTTGCCTTGTAGAGGAACCTCAAGGAAATCGCTGCTACACGACGATGCCCATAGAAGCAAAAAAGCAGAAGTACTGATTTTTAAAATATTTTTTTTCATTGATTTCATAATTAAAAGTCTTGTGTTGATTAAAACCCTACATTCAGTCCAACCGCTAATGTTTTAGCTGTTGGATACGCATTCAATTCAATCCCCGCTTTTGTTGGGTCACCAGGCAATTCAGGCGTAAATCCTGAGTATTTTTTAAATGTGAAATAGTTTTGTGCCGTTACATACACTCTGGCAGAAGCAATTTTTAGTTTGTTGAGAAGTGTTGATGAAATGTTATAACCTAAGGCAATATTATTGATACGGATAAAATCACCTGACTCAACGAAATAGGTAGAGGCTGGCAGATTGCCTGAGTTAGCTGCAGGTTCGTCATTTACTCCACTTCCTCTTGACCAACGTCCATAAGCCATAGATGCTTCCACGTTATCATATAATCCTTGTCTGAATGCGCGTTTACCATTATAAACCTTATTGCCGAAGTTACCGTAAGCATCTACGCTTAAATCAAAATCTTTATAGGTAAATCCTAAATTCAGACCGAAATAAGCTTTAGGTTGATATGAGCCAACAAATACACGGTCGTTGTCATCAATTTTTCCATCACCGTTTGTATCCTGATACTTGAAATCTCCGGCAGATGCATTTGGTTGAATTGCTTGTCCGTTTGTACCTTTATAAGCAGCAACTTCATCATCGGTCTGGAAAACGCCTAATACCTGTAAAACATAGAAGCTACCCACAGGTTGTCCGTTATCAGTTTTGGTAGTATACTGTTGTCCAGCCCCAATACCACCATCAATAATCGGTTGACCTCCATTCAGACCAATTACTGTGTTTTTATTGAAAGTGATATTTCCACCAATACGATAACTCATATCATCATTAATCTTATCTCTCCAATTCAAGGCCGTTTCAAAACCTGTATTTCTGATGGAAGCAGCATTAGTTAATACAACCCCATCTTTATCTCCGGTTACTGATGGCACTTTTACATTGATTAAGAGGTTATGCGATTTTTTGTCATAAAACCCTAATTCTCCTTGCAATTTGCCGTTCAACGCACTAAATTCTAAACCTAAATCTGCTTCTTCGGTCGTTTCCCATTTCAGATTCGGGTCTTTGATTTGGGTAATGGCTGAACCAGGTGTAGCGACACCACCACCAAACGGATAAGCAAGGTTTGGCTCAACGGTTACGATATACCCATCAGAACTGATACGGTCATTACCTACACGACCCCAGCTTGCGCGAAGCTTAATAGTCTGGAATATCGATTGTCCTTTCAAAAATTCTTCATTCGTCAAAACCCAACCTGCACCGAACGAAGGAAAATAACCCCAACGATTATTAACAGGAAATCTTGAACTACCATCTGCACGCATAGTTGCTGTGAAAAGGTACTTATCGTTAAAGTTATAATTTAAACGACTGATATAAGAATTTCTTGCCCATCTGTCCCCCTCTCCGCTATTAGTTGAAGTATTGGCATTACCAGTGTTGATATACCAAAGGTTTTTGGAAGCAGGTACGTCTCTTCGGAATGCAGAAAATTTACTCTGGCTATATTGCTCAGCAGTTGTCCCCACCATTACCCCTAAAGTATGCTTTCCGAATGTCTGGTTATAAGTAAGCGTATTATCCCATACCCAGCGGAAGATATTTTCATTGGTAACTGTCAGATTACTATTTGGATTACGTTGATTTCCACCAGCCAGAATAAAAGTGGTCTGGTCATTATTAAACTGATAATTATATTCACGGGCATTTCTGTAATTTGCATCTCCCCCAATGCTGCTGCGGAACGTCAACGATTTAATGGGATTAGATTCAAGATAAGCAGATGATTGCAAACGATTTATAACAGCATAGTCATCATTATTATTAATATCTAACACTGCATTTCCTACATTCTGAAAGAGGGAAGTATTCCCATATTTACCATCTTTCATGGCTTCAATGGTAGGTGAAGCTCTATATGCATTGTTATAGGCAGCATTCAGATTCACGTTCTGATCACGGCTATTTGAGAAAGAGGTGGCAATACCCACTCTCAGTTTTTCATGAAGTGTAAAATCATCATTCAGGCGTGCAGTGAAGCGTCTGAAATTATTCTTGATAATAATCCCTTCATCACCCAGATATCCAAGACTCAAATAATGTTTTGACTTATCAGTACCACCTGAAATAGATAAATTATGATTCTGCATAAATGCTTCTCTCAGAATCTGCCCATACCAATCTGTTGAAACTGTTCCGGCAGGAAACGGTTGTCCACCGCTAGCAGCACTCACATAGTTGGCATATTCTGCGGCATTAGCCATCTTCACCAGATTTGCTGCCGAACGCATACCTGCCTGTACATTATAATTAACTGCCATCTTTCCGGCCACACCTTTTTTGGTCGTAATAATTACTACACCATTTGCTCCACGAGAACCATAAATAGCGGTAGCAGAAGCATCTTTTAAGATATCAACATTGGTAATATCTGCTGTATTGATATTGCTGATATCATCTGTTAATACACCATCAACCACAAAAAGAGTTGCTGTACCGGCTAAGGCTGTTCCTGTACCACGAATACGAATATTTGGTGAACTACCCGGACGGCCACTACTTATAATCTGAACCCCAGCAACCTTACCTTGAATGGCCTGAGTTGGGGTCATAACAGGTTGTCTGGCTAATTCTTCTCCTTTCACACTTGATGTCGCCCCGGTTACATCTACCTTACGCTGTGCACCATATCCTATTACTACAACCTGCTCCAATTCATTGGCTGATTCTTCAAGCCCGATAGTTAAGGTTGTCTGATTATTTACTGCTACTTCTTTATTAGTATAACCAATAAAAGAAACAACTAAAGTGGCATTAGGCAATGCATTGATACTGAAGTTTCCCTCGAAGTCTGCCACGGCTCCGGAATTAGTATCTTTAATTCTGACAGAAGCCCCGGGAATGCCTTCTTTTGTTTTCTGGTCAATAACTTTTCCTGAAATTTTAGTCTGGGCAAAAGTAATGGAACAGCTAAACAAAAAGAGGAAAATAACCAAGCCTCCTTTCATAGATTTGATGAGAGAATTTTTATTCATACGGTAATTAACGAATGTAAGAAATTGTTTTGTTGTGTTCTTTAACATGAAATAAGCGCTACAAAAAACCAGAGAAGCGATTGGGTTAGCACATCATTCTCTGTGTTTAACCAACGAACATCGGAAGAATACTAATTAACTATCTATAAAGTATTAATGTTTAAAAAATCTGATTTATTGAAATAAACAAAGATTTTATTTGATTTATCTGACGCAAAGTACAGGTTTTTAATTTCATTATCCTAAAAAATTGCCACATCAATACTACATCATTTTACTTATTTTCTACGTTTTTTAGTTACTTTTACCACATCATGTATAAAAACTGACACATCATAAAGATGTTAGCTAAAAAATTGAATCTTTTCTTTCGGTCATTTATACTACTGCTGCTTTGGGGTGAATCTTATTCACAAAGGCTTGCTGATTTATGTCAGCCTGACTTATTTAATTACTCGCATCAGACTTATAAGGCTCATCGGCAAAACTGGGGGATTACACAGAACCCTATTACCCAATTTATGTATTTTGCTAATTCGAAAGGACTACTGGAATTTGATGGAACGCAATGGACCACTTATGAATTACCTGCCAAGCAAATTGTACGTTCAGTAGCGTGTGACAAAACAGGAAGAATTTATACAGGTGCTTTGGGAGAATTTGGTTATTGGGAGAAATCAGCCAACGGTAGTCTAACTTACCATTCACTAAAATCATTGATCAAAGAGAGTCAGTTTAGTCAGGAAGAAATCTGGCATATTGTTGAAACTTCAAACGGCATCATTTTCCAATCGTTTGCCTATATGTACATTTTGCAGAATAATGCTGTAAAGAAACTACCGACTCCCGGTAACATCCTCTTTGCATTTGATGTGAATGGTAGATACTTTCTGGAAGTACTTGATAAAGGGCTTTACGAAATTATTAATAATCAATTTATTTTTATACAGAATAGCGAATTTCTAAGAAATGAATTGGTACATACCATTCTCCCTGATAGAGAGGTTTCAAGTTTTCTGATTGGTACTAACAAAGGCTTATACAAATATGATGGTAGCTCTTTTAAACCTTTCAATCAGCAATTGCAGCAGTTTGTTCAACAAAATCAATTAAATACAGGAGTAAGGCTTAATAATGGTGGCTATGTATTCGGGACAATACTAAACGGAGTTATCATAACTGATGCCCAAGGAAATATCACTAACTACTTCAACCAAAAAAATGGTTTACAGAATAATACAGTCCTTTCATTAAAAAGCGATGAAAATGGTAATGTATGGTTAGGATTGGATAAAGGCATTGCTATGATAGCTCTAAGCTCTCCTTTTAAGTATTTTGAAGATATTGAGGGAGAATTGGGTACGGTTTTCGATGCCGCAATTTTTCAAAATAACTTATATCTGGCAACTAATCATGGAGTGTTTTATACTTCAGTAATTAAACCTAATAAACAATTCAGTCTTGTGCCAAATACCCAAAGCCAGACCTGGGATTTAGAGGTAATTGATAACCAATTGCTTTGTGGCCACAACAATGGCACATTCAGAATCGATAACCTGAAGGCAACTCCTATTTCTATCATTACAGGAGGATTAGTGATAAAATCGTTAAAGAATTATCCTAATCATCTCATACAAGGCACTTATACCAAACTCTGTATTTATGAAAAGGATAAATCGGGCAAATGGGCTTTCTCTCATACCATAGACAATTTTTCCGCACCAGTTAAGCAACTCGAAGAAAATGAGAAGGGAGAGATTTTTATCAATACCTTAAACAATGGCATTTATAAAATGCAACTTTCTGGCGATTTAAGAAAGGCGGATAAATATGTAGCCATCAAGCAGGATTTTATTCCAAAAAACCTAACAAAAGTTAGGGACAAAATTGTAGTTACAACAGATAAGGGGGTTTTAGAATATGACAATAAAAGCCAGTCTTTTCAGCCTGTAGAGTCATTGAAAGAATATACGAATATGCAAAACATATTCCCTATCAGTGATAGCGAGCAGTGGTATCTGAAAACCAATGGTTCTTTTGGCAGCATTTCACCACAAAGTGTCTGGCTGGAATTGCCTCTTAAGAAAGATACATGGGTAAGTGATTATGAAAACTTAAAAGTCTTTGGCTCAACTTTTTTCTTTTGCAAAGAAAACGGCTTTACTATTCTTGAACGGAATAGTATTCCAAATCTCTTAGGATTAAAAGGAAAGAAGCCAATCATCAGAAGCGTAAAAGTTGAAAACCAACCAGATTTAAATCAGTATTTTACAAAAAACGATTCCAGGCAAAATCTGGAATTTAAGTATAACCAGAATACACTACAATTTACCTTTAGTTCTTCCGATTATTCATCTTCGGTCAGATTCAGTTATTGGTTAGAAAATAATATGACACGTTGGTCTGAGTTTTCTGAGAATTATGAAAAAGAGTTTAATAATTTATCTCCCGGCTCTTATATACTGCATTTACGCACTAATACAAGTGATACAGAGACCGTACTTCACTTTGTAATTAAAGACCCATGGTACTGGAATCCCTGGAGTAAGGCATTGTATTTAATTCTATTCATCAGCATATACTATTATCTCTATAAACTGCACTTGAAAAGATTGAAAGAACAAAATAAGAAGCTGGTCCAAGAGAAAGAAGAAGAATTGAAAAGGCAACAAGAGAAAAGTAAGCAGGAAATAGTAACCCTAAGAAATCAACAATTAGAACAGGACATTATCAGAAAATCAGAGGAGCTGGCAAATTCGACCATGCAATTGATTAAAAAGAATGAATTATTACAACAACTTAAAACTGAAAGTCAGGAATTAGAAAGCCATACGAAAGCAGGATCTTTAAATCATATTATTAAGTTGATTGATAATAATATTTCATCAGGGCATGATTGGCAAGTATTTGAACAGAATTTCAATCGGGTGCATGAAGAGTTTTTTAAGAAGCTCTTGGAGCGTTATCCTGATTTATCACCCGGAGACTTAAGGTTGTCTGCCTATCTTCGCATGAATCTTTCGTCTAAAGAAATTGCTCAATTATTAAATATCACCTTTCGCAGTGTTGAATTGAAACGTTACAGGCTCAGGAAAAAACTAAATCTTGAAACAGAAGAGAATCTGGTGGAATGGTTGATAGGAGAGTTTTAAATAAAAAGTGCCTATCTGGAAATTCTGTCAGGCACTTTTTTATTTGAAATATTTCTTACTGATTTTTATAAACCTTACCATCTTTCATGACGAAAGTCAATTTCTTTTCAATCAATGTAATATCTTGTTGTGGGTCTCCATCAATGGCAACAATATCAGCCCATTTCCCTATTGCAATAGAACCTGCTTTGTCCTTAATTCCTATTAAGTCCGCAGCATTGATAGTCGCTGCCTGGATAGCCTGTACAGGCGTAAGACCATATTTAACCATATAAAAGAATTGTTTGGCATTATCACCATGCGGATATACACCAGAATCGGTACCATAAGCTACTTTTACGCCTGCTTTGACGGCCTTCTGAAAATTCTCTCTCTGGGTTCTGCCTACCAGTTTCTCTTTATCAATTATTTTTTGAGGAACACCCATTTTAGAATATTCCGATAAGATATAATCGTCATTATAAATATCAGCTACCAGATAAGTTCCTTTTTCTTTCATTAAGCGTATGCCTTCATCATTCAAAAAACTTCCGTGTTCAATTGACGAGACTCCTGCTTTTACGGCCATATTAATTCCTTCTGCACCATGCGCATGGGCGGCCACTTTTTTGCCCCACAATTTGGCTTCCTCCACAATCGCATTCATTTCTTCTTGTGAGTATTGCGGCGCTCCTACTGATTCTTCTTCAGTTAATACACCCGCTGTTGCTCCGAATTTGATTAAGTCAGCACCGTATTTAATATTTTTACGCACCATCTTCCTTACACCATCTACTCCATCGGCTACACCTGTCTCTTGTTGAAAATGTACATATGGAGAAAAACCTGTTAAATCTCCGTGGCTTCCGGTTGCACCGATGAAAAATCCGGCTACGTATAATCTTGGTCCCTCTACTTTACTAGAATTAATGGCATTGCGTAGAGATATATCAATGAACTCACTGGCACCGACATCACGGCAAGTAGTGAAACCTGCCTGTAAAGTACGTTTAGCATAAATGTGGGCAGTAACGGCTACATCAATCGGAGATTTACGGAATAAATCTTCCATATAATTCTCAGGTTGGAAAGTAATATGGGTATGGCAATCGATTAAACCCGGTAATACCGTTTTCTTACTTAAATCTATTAGCTGTGCATTCAACGGAATTTTTACATTATTTCCTACCTCACTTATCAGATTATCTTTTATCAGAATCACCTGATTTTCTAAAAATATTCCTTTTTCACTATCAAATAGTTTACCTGCTTTGATGGCAGTGACTTTCTCTTGTGCAAAAACATAAGAGTATACAACACTTAATAAGAAAAAAAGGATTTTCTTCATAAAATAACAGATATAATTGGAGATGAATTAATGATAAACCGAAGATTTCGTTTCTGATAAACTTTCAACTCTAAGCGTCACCGCACGTTTATGCGCCTCTAAAGACTCAGCCTCAGCCATCAGTTCAACTGTCTTGCTGATATTTCTGATACCTTCTTTTGAAATTTCCTGAAAGGTTATCTTTTTCACGAAGCTATCTAGTGAAACACCACTATAGGCACGGGCATAACCGTTGGTAGGTAAGGTATGATTCGTACCCGAAGCATAATCTCCACAAGATTCAGGGGTATAGTTGCCTAAGAATACCGAGCCGGCGTTCACTATTTTTTCGGCCACTTCTGAATAATTATTCACTGATAAGATTAAGTGTTCAGGTGCATACTCATTCAATAAATCAATGCACTCTTTTTCACTTTCTAGTAAAATCATTTTTGAGTTTTCAATTGCCTGGGTCGCTAAGTCTTTTCTTGGCAAGCGATTTAATTGCCCTGAAACAGCCAGATTAACCGCAGAAACCAGTTTTTTACTGGTTGTGACTAATAGCACCTGACTATCAGCTCCATGCTCAGCCTGTGATAGTAAATCAGACGCTACAAAAGCCGGGATAGCGGTGTCATCAGCCATTACCGCTACTTCTGACGGCCCCGCGGGCATATCAATAGCTACACCTTCTTTGCATAATAATTGTTTAGCGGCAGTCACATACTGGTTGCCAGGTCCGAATATCTTATATACTTGTGGAATCGTTTCTGTTCCATAAGCCATCGCAGCAATGGCCTGCGCGCCTCCTACTCTGAAAACCTGTGTAACACCTACCAGTTTGGCAGCATAATAAATAGCTGGGTGATTGCTAGGTGAACACAAAACTACCTCCTGACAGTCTGCAATTTGTGCAGGGACACCTAACATCAATACTGTCGAAAATAATGGAGCTGTTCCGCCTGGAATATAAAAACCTACTTTCTGAATGCCAACGCTTTTTCTCCAACATTTAATACCTGGCATGGTTTCAATTACCTGTGGCTCCTGCTTTTGTGCCGCATGAAATGTATAAATATTATTGTAAGCCTGTTTAATAGCTGTTCTTAAATCTTCTGATAGTTGTTGCTCTGCTGCGTCAATTTCAGCTTGTGATACCTGAATGGTCTCTAATTCGACTTTGTCGAATTTTAAAGCAAACTCCTTCAAGGCTTTGTCTCCTTCGGCTTTTACTTTTGCTAAAATAGGCTGTACTTTCTGCTCAATATCTGCCATTTCCTGCACGGGTCGTGCCAATAATTGTTTCCACTCAGTGCGTGGAGGAAAAGAAACTATTTTCATTTAACGAATAATTTTCAGTTTTTCGACCAATTGTGCTGATACACTTTCGGCATATACACCATACGCATTTACTAAAACACCTTTTACATTTACCGATGGGAAGATATAGCATATACCACTACTTCATCGTCAGGGTCGGTTTCTCCCTCAAAACGATACACTTTATCAATCTGAAACTCATCGGGTTGCAGACTGGTATCATTGGTATGGCAATACAATACTTCTTCTTTCAGATTAAAATTATGATTATAGCCCTGGCTCACTAAAGCGTTGATGGCATCAGCGGAAGTATCGTAGGTAGTCATGGTAGGTTGGTTTAGATTCTATTAATAAATCATTTTCTCGATAGGAATTACAAGAATGCCCTCTGCTCCTGCGCCACGAATTGCTTCAATGTTTTCCCAGAACTGATTTTCTTCTAGTACCGAATGAATTGAACTCCAACCCGGCATAGCCAAAGGCACGATGGTTGGGCTCTTCATACCCGGAATCATATTGATAATATCGTTCAGCTTTTCGTTGGGCGCATTCAACAGAATATACTTGTAATTCTGAGCTGTTTGCACGGCTCTTACTCTGAATAACAATTTATTAAGTGTTTCGTGCTTTTCCTTGCTTAATTTTTTATTGGTAATCAGAATGGCCTCAGATTTGAAGATAGCCTCTACCTCTTTCAGACCATTGCTTAGCAGTGTACTACCTGAGCTTACAATATCGCAAACGCCTTCTGCCAGGCCAATACTTGGCGCAATTTCAACTGAACCACTAATTTCATGTATTTCTGCTTTTACTCCTTTGCTTTTTAAGAAGTTACCCAAAATGCGTGGATAAGAGGTAGCGATACTTTTGCCATTAAAATCTTCTACTCCATTGTATTCTACTCCTCGAGGAACGGCGATAGATAAGCGGCATTTTGAGAAGCCTAAGCGATAGGTTACATCTGCCTTGCGGTTTGACTCCACAAATACATTTTCACCTACAATACCGATGTCGGCTACACCGTCTTCAACATAGCCCGGAATATCATCATCTCTTAAAAAAAGGAACTCTGCAGGAAAGTTAGAGGAAGAGGTTTTGAGTTTGCCTGTACCACTCTCGAATTTAATTCCACATTCTTTGAAAAGTCCAAATGAGTCTTCACTTAACCTGCCGGATTTCTGAAGGGCTATACGTAAAATTGAATCTTTATTTAACATTTACTTGTGATTTCATTGAAAAGTCTGCAAAAATACATTATGGAACGGTTTTTGCAAAGTGATTAGAATAGTATAAAAAAAAAGTACAAGTTTTAATATTAATTTAACTTGAAAAAACTTTGGTTTTATATTAACTTTACCTCGTCGTAAAGAGTTTCCAAATCTATCCTAAACACTAAAGTAATCTCTAGAAATCATGAGACAATCGGTACATCTTAGCTACCGCTCATCACGTGCGGTACCCTACACTAAAACCAAAAAGGTAATTTCAGTAATTATTATTGCATCAATCTGTTTGTTAGCGATTTTTTTCTGATTTCAAGTGAGTGAAAATGAAGAGCACATAATCTAAAAATTATGTGCTCTTTTTATTAAATCACCATCCTTTAGCCTAACTTAGCCCCCGATTTTACTCTTATTCTTAATTCTAAACGAACACTTCATGAAAAAAATCCTCTTTTTCGTGCTGGTCTCTTTTGCGGCCATTGCACAGAACGACTTTGTCAAACAAAACTATACCAAGTACGAGTACAAGATACCAATGAGAGACGGTACTAAATTGCACACAGCTGTATATGTACCTAATAATGCATCTGAGACGATTAAATATCCGATAATGATGCAGCGAACCTGCTATAGTGTAGCGCCTTACGGAGAAGGTAAATATCCGACAAGACTTGGACCTTCAAGCTTTTTAATGAAAGACAAATATATTTTTGTGTATCAGGATGTAAGAGGTCGCTGGATGTCGGAAGGTACATGGACAAATATGACTCCAAATAATCCGGGCAATGAGGCTTCAACTCCGGTTGATGAAAGCTCGGATACCTATGATACCATTGAATGGTTACTAAACAATGTGAAATATAATACAGGTAAAGTTGGCCAATGGGGTATCTCCTATCCGGGCTTTTATACAGTGGCTGGTGCGGTTGATGCTCACCCGGCCTTAAAAGCTTCTTCTCCACAAGCGCCGGTAAGTGATTTCTTCTTTGATGATTTTCATCATAATGGTGCTTTCATACAGGCTTATATTTTTACATTCCCAGTTTTTGGTGTGCAACATTCAAGCCCAACTACGCAAGCCTGGTATCAGATGATTAATATCAGTGATATGAAAGATGGGTATCAGTTTCAGTTGGATTTAGGTCCGTTGAAGAATGCTAATAAATATTATAAGGACAACTTTTACTGGCAGGAAACAGTAGAACACCCAAATTACGATTCATTCTGGCAAAAGAGAAGCATCTTACCACATTTAAAAAACGTAAAGCACGCCGTTATGACCGTAGGTGGTTGGTTTGATGCGGAAGATTTATATGGCCCGTTGAATGTTTACAAGAAAATTGAGAAGAATAATCCGGGCACTTATAACACTTTAGTAATGGGTCCATTTGGACACGGTCGCTGGTCGGCTGAAACAGGACATACTATGCACAGCAATGTATATTTTGGCGATAGTATTGCTACATTTTATCAGAAGAATATCGAAGCCCAGTTTTTTACCCACTTCCTGAAAGGGCCAGGCGATGGAAAAACAGGTTTACCTGATGCCTATTTATTTGATACAGGAAACAAAGAATGGAAACAATTTGACAAATGGCCATCGGCTTCTGCCCAGAAACTGACTTTTTATCTGAATAGTGATGGCAAACTTGCCCAGACTAAATCTGCTAAAGTAACAGCCAGCACTTATATAAGCGATCCTAAAAAGCCGGTGCCTTACAGTGAAGACTTAACTTCTATGGCAAATTTCACTCCATTTGCCTATATGTCAGAAGACCAACGCTTTGCAGCCAGACGTCCTGATGTGTTGGTATTTGAGACAGATGTGCTGACAGATGATATTACTTTAGGCGGTGAGATTTTTGCCAAGCTGAAAGTGAGTACTACCGGAAGCGATGCTGACTGGATAGTAAAACTGATAGATGTGTATCCTGCCAATGAACCGAATCACCCATACATGCCTGATAAAAAAATGCTAATGGCTAATTACCATCAAATGGTACGCAGTGAAGTATTGAGAGGTAGATTCAGAAATAGTTTTGAAAAACCCGAAGCAACTGTGCCGAATAAGGTAACAGATATTAATTTCCAGTTGCAGGATGTATTACATACATTCAAGAAAGGGCACAAAATACAGATTCAGGTACAAAGCACCTGGTTCCCGTTAATTGATCGCAACCCTCAGAAATTTGTACCGAACATTTTTAAAGCCGATGAAGCAGACTTTATCAAGGCAACCCATAAGGTTTATTCAGATTCTAAAATCGAAGTAGAGGTTTTAAAATAGTAGATTAGTTATTTGAAAAATATTTAAAAAAATGCTACCGCTCGATAATTTTTGGCACGTATTTTGGTAATACTTTATTACCTATACGAAGAGATATGAGAGGTAAGAATAGGTAGCATTAATCAAGATAATATGATAATTATATATTAAAAATTTTATTACTCTAATCGACACTCTACTTAATGTCGACGGGTAAGATTCATCGTGTATTAAACAAAAAAATCGCCGCATTTTGTGGCGTTTTTTTTTGTGGTTATTTTGCTTTGATTAACTTAAAATCCTGTTTGTGTGGAATTAATCTTAACACTTTTAGTTGAAATTGGTTAATCTTACAAACTAACACATATCACACAATGACAATGATTGAAAATAACAATGATCTGGCAGGTAAACTTCCAAAAACTCCTTATCCAGAATTAAAAAAATTACAACCTCTGGTTGGCAAATGGAAAATAACAGGTGACGATAATTTGGTAGCCACGTCTAATTATGAATGGATGGAGGGTGGGTTCTTTCTGATTCATCATTTTGACCTCACCCAAGGCCAAGAAAAGCATAAGGGGGTAGAATATATTGGTTTTAACGAAGCCACTCAATCACTGCGGTCGAGGTTAATGGATATAGACGGAAGTAATTTTTCTTACACCTACGAAATAGAAGGTCATACCTTTTGGTATTGGTTCGGCGATAGAGGCTCAGGCAATTATAGTAAATCTACTTTTAATGAAGATTTTACTGCTTATGAAGGGAAATGGCAATGGCCAAACCCTGATGGCTCAACGGGAGGATTTAGTTTTAAAGCTGAAAAGATTGGATAGTCTCTTTAAACCCTTTTGAATAATTTCAGAAGGGTTTTTAGTATTTACTGGTTTATTAAATAGTCAGGCAGACGATTATCTCGCTCAAAAAATAAATATTTTTCTTGCACTCCTGTTGCACGGGTTTCTTACCTACATTTGCTGCATGAACCAGTTTGCGAACATATTTTTGAGTTTTTATCTGTTATTTCTGGCGTGCATGCCTTGTCATGACACGGCAGAGAAAGTTGATGAAAAGGCTCAAACCGTTGTTCGTAGTCATACTGATTCTCAGGCAAGCCATGGTGTTGATTCAGACTTCTGTTCGCCTCTTTGTAGTTGTGCCTGTTGCGGTACGCTTATGATTTCACCGTACTTTGCACAAATCCCTGTTTTTAAGGTATTTTATGGCAAAGTAAAATTCCCTTACGAAACTCAAGATACCTCAAGCTATATATCCTTACTCTGGCAGCCGCCACAATTAGTTTAATACGACTTAATGAAACACATTATCCAGGGTAGAGCCTGGATAATGAATAGTGCTTACTTTTTCGGTAAGCCTTAAGGTTTATTGTATTAACTAATTTATGGCAAATGAAAAGAATCATCTTATTATATATATTCATTATACTTACACAACTCTCTTTAGCACAAACACAACCCGGTATAATCATACCTGGTATTATTGTAAAAGATAGTAAAACCAAAGAGAGTCTGATTGGTGCAACAGTGGTTCTGAAAGGTAGCAAAATTGGTGGGACTACCGATATGGAGGGTAAAATCAGCCTGAAAGGTGCGACTGATGGAGAGCAAACCATTCTCATTTCATTCATCGGCTATGCAAATGCTGAACAGAAAATTATTTTTCCTTTGAGTAATGACGTAGAAATACTTTTAGAAAGTGACAATGAGGAGTTGGAAGAGGTGGTGGTTTCTACAACTCGTATCAGCAGAAATATTGAGGATATACCTACACGTATTGAAGCCATTTCATTAGAAGAAATTGATGAAAAGGCCAATATGAGACCCAACAATGTATCTATGATTTTGCACGAAAGTACTGGGATTCAGGTGCAGCAAACGAGTTATACCTCTGCCAATCAGAGTATAAGAATACAAGGCCTTGACGGTAGGTATACGCAGATTCTGAAAGATGGTTTCCCGACCTTTGGAGGTTTTTCAAGTGGACTAAGTTTATTAGACATTCCGCCATTAGACTTACGTCAGGTTGAAGTTATTAAAGGTTCTGCTTCAACGCTTTATGGTGGTGGAGCTATTGCCGGGGTTGTGAACTTTATCTCGAAAGAACCGAAAGAAAAACCAGAGTTCTCGGCCATCATCAATCAGACAAGTACAGGAGGAGGAACTAATTTCAGTGCTTTTTCAGCAAAGAGAAATCAGAAAGTAGGTTATTCCATGTTGGTTTCTGGTACTATTCAGAAACCTTATGATGTGGACAAAGATGACTTTACTGAAATTCCGAAAAGCAGGGATTTAAATATTAATCCTCGAATTTTTGTCTATTTTAATGAGAAGAACAAATTAATACTGGGTAATTCAACCACATTTCAGAATCGATTTGGTGGAGACGTATTTGTGATTGATGGTAAAGCAGATAGTCAGCATAGTTATTTTGAAAAAAACGAGTCAGTACGGAACATTTCAACGTTGCAATTCAGCAGACAGATTTCTGAAAGCAAACAATTGATTTTCAAGCAAAGCTTTAGTCTATTCGACAGGCAGATTAAAATACCGGATTATAGTTTCAGAGGTTTGCAAACCAACGCTTATACCGATTTTTCATATATAATACATCAGGCAAAGCATGCCATTGTAGTTGGTGCGAATCTGATTTTTGACGATTTCAAAGAAAAAGAAAGCCTTAAACCACGCACTGAGAATAATTTTATTGCCGGAGTTTATGCGCAGGACAACTGGGATATAACTGAAAAGTTTTTGCTTGAAGGTGGATTCAGATTGGATTATGCAAAACGTCATGATTTTTTTGCTTTGCCTCGTATTTCGGCACTGTATAAAATTTCTGAACATTGGAGCAGCCGATTAGGGGGAGGATTGGGTTATAAACTACCTACTATGTTTACAGAGGCAACTGAGACATTGGCTTTTCAGAATGTATTGGCGATTGGTAGTGATGCCAAAGCTGAGAAATCTTATGGAAGTACTTTAGATTTTAATTATCAGAATACGAGCGGCGAGAATTTCAGTTTTACAGCTAACCAGATGTTTTTTATCACTCAAATTAATCAACCATTGGTTTTGAGAATGAATGCCAATAATCAATTTTATTTTGAGAACGCCGCGAAACCGGTATTATCAAAAGGCTTTGAAACGAATGTAAGATTCACTTTTGCAGATTGGATAAAGTTTTTTGTAGGATATACTTTTACAGATGCAAAGGCTACTTATAAAAGTACGAATCAGACGGTTCCGTTATTGCCAAAAAATAAGGTAAATATGGCATTGCTAGCAGAAAAGCATCAGAATTTCAAAGTCGGACTGGAAGGTTATTATTCTGACAGGCAAGTTTTAAGCGACGGACGATTAACACGATCTTTTTGGGAGTTTGGATTGTTTTTAGAAAAAAGCTTCGGTAAAATCAGCGTATTTGTTAACGCTGAAAATTTTACAGATACCCGACAAAACCGTTTTGAAAAAGTCGTTTCCGGTGCACATAATGCGCCACAATTTAATGAGGTCTTTACCCATACCGAAGGACGCTCATTCAATGGAGGGATAAAGATAAAGTTGTAATAATTTCACTAAATACAGGTCTAAAAAACTAGCAATATATGAAACATGAGCATGACCATAAACATCAGCACGAGCATCCACCGGGTGTTAATACCGATGCGAATCACGTACATACGTATGATGAGCAGGGAAGAATGACTTGTTGTTCTTTGGAAGAAAAGATTTACACACAAGCAAACGCTAAGGATTTGTTAATTCCAAAAGAGAGTTCGAAAAACACGCATAACCATCATGGACATGATCATACTCATGATGGAGAACATGACCATGAGCACGATCATAATCATGACCACAGTGGCGCTGTAGGCTTGAAGCAGTACTTACCTGCGATTTTTAGTCTCATAATGTTATTGATAGGGATTACTCTCGACAATTTTATTGAAAACAGCTTTTTTAAAGATTACTTCCGATTGGGTTGGTATGTAGTTGCCTACTATCCCGTCGGCTTTCCGGTAATGCAGGAGGCATGGGAGGCTATTACCCGGAAAGAGTTTTTTACTGAGTTTACCTTGATGGTATTAGCAACGATTGGTGCTTTTGCCATTGGTGAATACCCCGAAGGTGTGGCAGTTATGTTATTCTATGCTGTTGGAGAGTTATTCCAAAGTGCCGCTGTTAATAGAGCCAAAAACAATATAAAAGCCTTGCTTGATATTCGTCCGGCATCTGCCAATGTATCTAGGAATAATACCTACCAGGAAGTAAAACCTGAAAATGTGCAGATAGGCGAAACAATTCAGATTAAAGCAGGTGAGAAAGTCCCTCTGGATGGAGAAATGCTCACTGAAAGTAGTAGTTTCAATACCTCAGCTTTGACTGGTGAGAGCAAACCTAAAACGATTAAAAAAGGTGAGCAGGTGTTGGCAGGGATGCTCAATTTAGACAAAGTAATTGAGTTAAAGGTAAGTAAAAAATTTGCTGACAGCTCATTAGCCCGTATTCTCGATATGGTACAGAATGCCACAACCAGAAAAGCTAAAACCGAGTTATTAATTCGGAAATTTGCCAGAATCTATACCCCTATCGTATTTTTTCTGGCGTTGGCAGTTGTTCTGACACCTGCACTTATTGTAGAAAATTATATATTCAGCCAGTGGCTGTACAGGGGTTTAATTTTTCTTGTTATCTCCTGCCCTTGTGCTTTGGTTATTTCTATTCCCCTGGGGTATTTTGGTGGTATCGGGGCTGCGTCACGTAACGGTATTTTGTTTAAAGGCTCCAATTATCTTGACCTGATGACTAAGGTAAATACAGTTGTGATGGATAAAACAGGTACTTTGACTAAAGGTGTATTTAAGGTGCAGAAAATTGCGAGCCCAATAATTAACAAAGAAGAATTTATTCAAATTGTTGCGGCTTTAGAGAGTAAATCTACCCACCCGATTGCCAAAGCCATTGCTGAGCAGGCGTCGATTAGCTCTAAACTTAGAGTATCTGAGGTTGAAGAAATTTCAGGGCATGGTTTGAAAGGCATAGTTGACGGCAAAGAGGTGCTGGTGGGTAATCTTAAATTACTACAAAAGTTTAAGATAAGCTATGATAAAACCGTGGAAGAGATTGTAGAGACTATTGTGGTAGTTTCAATTGATGGCAAGTATGCAGGCTATATCATTATTGCCGATGAAATAAAAGAAGATGCCATCGAAGCTATTAAAGAAATGCATAAGAATGGTATCAATCAGACAGTAATGCTAAGCGGTGATAAAAATTCTATTACGCAAAAGGTAGCCAAGTCTATTGGTATTGATACAGCTTATGGAGATTTATTACCAGAGCATAAAGTACAGAAAGTGGAAGAATTACGGAAAGATACTTCTAAAGTAACGGCATTTGTTGGTGATGGAATTAACGATGCACCTGTATTAGCACTAAGTGATGTTGGTATAGCTATGGGTGCAATGGGCAGTGATGCCGCCATTGAAACAGCCGATGTGGTGATTCAAACTGACCAGCCATCAAAAATTGCTGTTGCTATCAAGATTGGTAAAGCCACAAAGAATATTGTTATTCAGAACATTGTATTGGCATTTGCCGTAAAAATAATTGTACTGGTATTAGGCGCCGGAGGATTAGCAACCATGTGGGAAGCAGTATTTGCTGATGTTGGTGTAGCTCTTCTGGCTATTCTAAATGCCGTCAGAATCCAGAGAATGACGTTTTAAACAATATTCAAATAATTTTTAAAGAGGTAGTTCAGTTTTGGATTACCTCTTTCTCGTTTATATAACCCAAGCTTGTGTCTGATACGGATAATTGACCTTGAAAATATACTGCCTCAAAAGTTAAAATTTAAGCTTAAAAATTGTAAATTTAGCTTCCTTATTAGCACTCAACCTACAAAATAAATAACCATGAACGATACCCTTTCAAGACAAAAGTTCCTGCAATACACAGCCTCGGCAGGAGCTGCCCTCCTACTCTCTTCTTTAGAGGGGTTTGCCAATGAAATAGTCGATAAAAAATTAAAAGTTGCCATAATTGGCTGTGGGAGTGTCAGTAATCGGTATTTACCTCAACTACTGTCTTCTCCATTAATTGAAGTTGTGAGTCTATGCGATATAAAACCAGAGAGAGCTATTGAGCAAAACAAACAATATAAAGTCAATGCTAAAACCTATGCAAATTTAGATGAAATGCTGGCAGGTGTGCCATTTGATATGATGGTAACATTGACAGATATGCAGGTGCATGGTGATTTGAATAAAAAAGCATTATTGGCAGGAAAGCATGTATGGAGTGAGAAACCGATGGCTAATACATATGCTGAAGGAAAAGCATTACTTGAATTGGCTAAACGCAAAAAGTTAAGAATATGGGGAGCTCCTGCCGTAGTTAATAGTCCTCAGTTTGCTTTTATGAGCAAGACTATTCAGGAGGGGAAATTGGGAAGAATAGCCTCCGCTCATGGACAATATGGCCATACAGGCCCCACCTGGAGTGCTTTCTTTTATGAAAAAGGTGGTGGAAGTATGCCAGATTTAGGAGTTTATAATATGGCAACATTGACAGGGTTACTTGGCCCTGCTAAAAGTGTAATGGCCATGACGAGTATTGTAAATCCGGAACGAACTGTGGACGACAAGGGTAAAATAAAAGTAGAAGCTGAAGATAATGCACATGTCTTGCTAGAGCATGACAAAGGAATAATCTCACATGTGATGTGTGGTTTTAATTATTTCGACCCACACGGACATGAAGCAGGTGCGCAAAGCCTGCATTCGATTCAGATTTTTGGAGACTATGGTAATATGCGTTTGATTGGTTATGACTGGGAAACCAATGGCGTGATACTGGATACTTCCTGGACAGAGCCTCCTGTATTAACCTCTACCGATAAGGGAGGTTATGAATGGCAGGAAGGAGCCAGAGTGGTTGGAGAAAGCCTTATCAAAGGAATTGAACCACGCATCAATGTAGAACACGCCTTGCACGTATTAGAAATCATTGAAGCCGCCCGAAAATCTTCGGCTAACGGGATGAAAATAAGCTAACCAGTACTTTTAAATGGCCAATAGTGTGAATAGTTGATGAATGTTTGAGTTAGTGATTGAGTGATTAGTTTTGAATTTTGATTTATTCAATTGATCTGATTTCATTGATTCTATTTTACTCAAAGATTCCCTTTGCCAATTATTAATAAATATCGGTTTAATGATAATTTAAGATTAATCAGTCAATAACACATTCACTCAATCACGAAATCTTTCAATCACTCAATATTTCCCTCCATATATAGTTAATTATCAGAAAGTGAATTACTTTTGGATAAAAATGTTCTTGCTTTATGAAACACATACTTTTGATTATATTTTCATTCTTTTCACTTACAGCTTTTGCACAAAGTTTATCAGAAGAACAGCTCCAAAAATACCTTAATGCACTACAAAAAGAGGAGATTATTTCGGAGTTTGGTAAAGATGGATTTCTAAAAGCTGTCTCTAAAGATAATGCAGCCATCAAGCAACGTCTCTCAGGAATACCGTTTGCAGGTTTAAATAAAATCCCCGATTCACTTTTTAAGTCAAGAGCAGCTATTTTGGGCTTTGTAGGCATTTTTGAAGTGATGCGTAATGTTGGCTCTGCAGCTGATGAATTAGTACAACTTCGGGAAATGTCAGAAAAGATATTGGGTGAAAGTATGTATTTCAAGCCCGATATTGAGGGAGAAATTAATGCTAAAAATCCGCTTTCTTTTCTAGGCTTAGAGCAAAATCTTAAACCATCAAAGGAAAACTACCAGTTACTTGCTGATAAACTCAGGGCGATTCAATTAATCGATAAAAATGTTTACGATGAATTACTGAAATGGCTTGAAAAAGATCGCATCAAACTGATCAATGATTTTGGCTTCTTTATTTATGCGGCTAAGCAAACGTGGTTTTATGATAATTATGCTTCTCAGAAAAATATTCAGTTTAAGTTTATAGACAGTCTGCAAACTGCAAAGATGCTATCTAAAGAAAAGGCAGACTTACTTAAGCAATCGTATAAACCCTATGAATTAAAAAGTAAAATAGATATTATTTCATTATGCAATAATGTAGTAGTAATTCCAAAAGAGCAAGGAAATTTTACACGTGAAGAAATCTATGAGAATCTTTTTAATGAAGTAAAAACCAAACTTCTCCCTGAATTTGCATTCTCAGATTTTTCGGTAAAAGAACTCGTTAAGAGTGATAATGAATTATCTTTTGATAGTCCAATGGGTTTGCCTTTCAGAAACCCAATGGATAAGGATAAAAAGTCCTACCGTTTACAATACTCTGTTAAGGGGCTTAACTATGCACAGAAAGCAGATACTGATTTTTCGTGGTTTAAAACTTTACAAAAAAGTATTCCTCCTGATGTGTATGTAGACACCAATATTATTAAATCTTATGCCATTCTCTTTTCTCCGTTAATAGGCATTAATTCCAAAGATTTTCAGTCAATCAATGATTACCTTATAGACACAAAGTCGGATAAAAGATTAATTATTGTTGCCAATGAGATTAATCCTCTACTGCCTGTAAGAGATGCCCGTAAAGCCCTGATATTGGTAGATAGTACTCAGAGTTTAGTTTTTAAAACTAAAATACAGGATAATGCCTTTTTAGCGAATTTGCTTGGCTCAGAGAAAAGTGACTTTTCTGACAAGTTCAGTAGAGAAAAATTAACTGCAATTATTAAAGATTTTCAGGATAACGATATTTTACAAGTTGATACAAAAGAATCTATTGATAAGGCTATCGTTGATTTCAGATTTGAATCAGGTAATAGAAACAATGTTAAGAGAAGCCTATTACTTAGTTTTCCTGATATAATTGCGAAAGTCAATTTCACTCCTAAAACTGAAACTGAAAAAATAAATTCTTTTAAATCATTTATTGCCGAATTAGCTCGTGTTTCTCATAATCAGTTTAAACCCGAAAAAGTTACTGATAATTTTGAGACCGAAATCGTTAAAAGCAATGAAAAAGATAGAAATCTGGTTATGAGTTTCAGAGTTAAGGATAAAAAATATGAATACAAGCAAGAAATACCTAGAATAGACAAAGAGTTGCTTGTAGCACAAAAGGGGATGAAAGCAAACAGTTATCTGAATTTCGATAATGTCAGCCTGAATGAATATCAACTCATTGAATTGATTAATGCTGCTTTAGAAGAAAACAAAATTGATGGCACGTATTATAAAATTAATGGAAATATCGGCACTTTTACTTTGAACAATCAAAGTAACTATATTTTTCTGACTAAGAAACAATACGATTATATTGATAAAAACTATAGTGAGGTATTTAATGAACCGGTTGCTGAAAATGCCTATCATTCTTATCAAGAACAAATAGCAGCTTTCAGTACAGAAGACTTTGCAAATGCTTTGCAGAGAGAAAATATGCTTACGGAGGAAGCTAAGAAAACGCTTGATTTGAAAAAAAGCAAAGAGCCATCTGATGTTTTGAAAGCGAGTGGGCGGGCAGTATTGATTGATTTAAATGAACTGGTCGGTAAAAACAATACAGAAATCTATAGTTATATTTTGAATAAATTTGGCTCAAAATTATTACCTGATACCAAGTTTGGAGAAATCAATTATAAAAAGACCTCTAAGGATTCAGACTCGACCGAGTATAATGAATATATTCTCTCATTAAAAATCAATGGTAAAGCTTACGAACAAAGCCTGTATGTTTCTCTTTCTCAATTAGTTAAGAACGCCATTGATTCGCTTAAAAATGAAAAATCCCAATATTTCCCGGGCATTGGAGAAAATCAGTTTAAGGTTATTAATGATTATCTGACAGACATCTCTTCTCCGCATAGGTTAGTGATTGTTTGTGATTACAGAAGCCCAATACTTTCGTTTGTATTATTTGATAGCACTCAGGCCAATCTTGTGGCAGAAACACTCCCGAACAATTATGTTGATTTTAGTATGTATAATCGTGAGTTCAGTCGGGATAGTTTACAAAATACTCTTTTTGAATTTGGGAGAGTGGGATTGATTGAGCCAATGAATGATTCACAAAAAGAAACATTTATTTTGAAATTCCGCCGTCTTCAGGGCTCCGGAAAATCTTTATTGGAGGCACTTCCTAAAGTAATAGTGAAAAGCAATATGTGGGAGTTGGATAATTATAAAGATGTGTATAAATCAATGATTGATTCTCTGAAAACTATTTCAAAAGGGCATTTTAACCCAATAAAGGTAGAGGACAATTTTCAGAAAATGCTCAAAAAAGGAGAAAGCTCTGACCGTACTTTTAAGTTTAGCTTCGAACTGAACAATAAAAAATATAGTGAAAGTCAGTTTATTAAGGGTGTTCCTAAAACTAAAAGCAAAGATTTGCAATCAGACTATGATTATTTTGAGTTTGATACAGCTAAACTGATTGAATTGGTCAATAAGGCATTGACTGAACAAAATTCTGATTATGCTTTTTACGAATTATCGGGTAGCGATGATGATGAAGATTTATCAGGCCCACAATTCATTTTTTTGTCAGCCAAACAGTACCGTTGGATAAAAAACAAATATCCTGATATTTTTGAGAATGAGGAAGATACCCGCATGTATGATTCCGATAAAATTGAAGATAAAAACAAGAATTAGCAAATAGTTGACTGCTATCTATTCCCTTATAAAACCTAACACTTACTACGACCTATGAAAAAAAGCATTTATACTGCCCTGCTATCGCTCGGTATTTTTTTGATTGGCACGGCTCTTCAAAAAAGCTATCAGCCGGATAATGAAAATTACACCGAATGGAATGAATATTTAGGCGGTCCAGATCGAAATCATTACTCTACTTTAGACCAGATTAAGCCCGAAAACGTTCAGAATCTGAAAGTTGCCTGGACTTACTCTACACCTGATTCAGGGCAAATGCAGGTGAATCCTATTATTGTAAATGGTGTGCTTTACGGGGTAACTGCAACGGTACAAGCATTTGCTTTAGATGCTGCCACAGGTAAGGAAATCTGGCGCTTTGGTGATAAGCTGAAAAGTTTTGCAAGTACAAGTCGCGGAGTGGCTTATTGGACTGATGGAACTGATAAACGAATTTTGCATACTATCGGTGAATATTTATATGCCATTGATGCCACAACCGGTAAAGCAATTGCTTCTTTTGGAGATAATGGACGAGTTGACCTACATACAGGCTTACCTGAAATAGCCCAAAAGAAATTTATCATTTCGAATACTCCGGGGACAATCTTTGAAGATCTGATAGTAATGCCTGTGCGTCTCTCAGAGGGTGCAGATGCAGCTCCTGGAGATATAAGAGCATTTAATGTAAAAACAGGGAAATTAGCCTGGACATTCCACACCATCCCCTATCCAGATGAGCCCGGCTATAATACCTGGCCTAAAGAAGCCTATAAAAATACAGAAGTGGGTGCCGCTAACAACTGGGCAGGGATGTCTGTTGATAGAAAACGGGGCATTATCTATGTACCGACGGGGTCTGCAGGATACGACTTTTATGGTGGCAAAAGATCTGGCAAAAACTTATATGCCAATTGCCTTTTAGCCTTGAATGCAAAAACAGGTAAATTATTATGGCATTTTCAGACAACACATCATGATATGTGGGACAGAGATTTGCCGGCTCCACCAAACCTGATTACCGTAAAACACAATGGCAAAATGGTTGATGCAGTGGCGCAAACCAGTAAGCAGGGATACATTTATTTGTTTAATAGAGTAACAGGCAAACCATTGTTTCCGATTCAGGAGATTCCTGCGCCTAAATCAGATTTACCTGGGGAAGTTTCGTGGCCTACTCAACCTGTTCCAACTAAACCTGCCCCATTTGCCCGTCAGGCTCATCTGTTGACTGAGAATGATATAAGCCCTTATGCTGAAGACCGAGACTCTTTACTAATAAAATTTAAAACCTATAAGCGCAACAGATTTGCAGCACCGAGTAAAGAAGGAACAGTTATTCTACCGGGCTTTGATGGGGGTGCTGAGTGGGGAGGTGCTGCCGCTGACCCTAAAGAGGGTATTTTGTATGTAAATAGCAACGAGATGGCCTGGATATTGACCATGAAGCCTACTCCTAAACAAGATGCCTTAGCCGGATTAAGCACAGGTGAGCGAATCTATGCTACTTCTTGCGTTACTTGCCATGGTGTAGATAGAAAAGGGAATACAAAAAGCGGGTATCCTTCCTTAATAGATATTGAGAAACGTCGTGATAAGGTTTTTGTTACTCAGATTATCACTAATGGCAAAGGCATGATGCCGGGCTTCACCACACTTAGTGCTTCAGAAAAACAAGCAGTTGTTGCCTTTTTGTTTGGGGAAGAGAAGAAAGAAGTAAGTGCTACTAACAATAGTGGCTTTAAAAACCCTTATTTACCTTTTGTGAGTACAGGTTATAATAAATTTCTGGATAATAAAGGCTTACCGGCCATTTCACCTCCTTGGGGAACGTTAAATGCAATTGATTTGAATACAGGTGAATATCTGTGGAAAATTCCTTTTGGCGAATATGAATCTTTAAAACAAAAGGGTATTCCGACAACAGGTTCTGAAAATTATGGAGGCCCGGTTGTAACAGCCAATGGTCTATTATTTATTGCAGCCACCAAAGATGAAAAATTCAGGGTGTTTAATAAAAAAACGGGGGCTTTACTTTGGGAAACTAAACTTCCGGCAGCAGCTTTTGCTACCCCGGCGACTTATCAGGTGAATGGGAAGCAATACATAGTACTGGCTTGCGGAGGAACTAAGCTAGGCGCTAAAAAAGGGAATCAATATGTAGCATTTGCCTTGCCTTAGAGCAAAAGCGAGCCTTTCTTTAGTTGAAAGGCTCGCTTTTGTTTATACTTATCTTATTATTTTTTTGATTCAGAAACTGTTTTTACTTCGCCAGCATTAGCTACCAATGTATTTTTTATTTCTCTTACCTCTGCCATTAAAGTTTGATTTTCTTTCATCAATTTTTCAATCATGGCTTGCTGCTCTTGCATGGCTTTAATCATGGGTGCCATCAGGTCATTGTAGCGCACGGTAAAATAGCCATCCACATCTTTTTTCAATAGTCCCAAATTGTCTTTTCTGAAATCAACCAAAGTTTTTTCTAAGTCCTGCGCAATCAAGCCCATTTCAACGCTTTTAGTTGCGTCATTCTTGCGTACATATTGCACTGGCTTCAGAGACTTAATAAATTCAATTCCTAATGGCAAAGGCTGAATTTGTTCTTTCCATCTTCTATCTGAAGTGACATCCCATGCTACCTGAATGCCTGCGTAGGTAATAGAAGCATTACCCAGGCGTATCTGATTATTAGTTGTGGAAAGGTTTGGAACACTAGCTCCAACCCCAATAAGAATGTTATTAGTGCCTGACGACACATTACCGCTTGCCCCAATAATAATGTTCTCAGATCCTGAACTAATGCTTTGTCCTGCACTATTTCCTATAACAACATTCTGGCTACCACCTGCAATACTTCCACCTGCGAAACTTCCAAGTGCGGTATTTGAATTACCACTAGTTACACCTTGTAAGGCATTGTGCCCAATGGCTGTATTAGAAGCACCAAAGGTAAGGGAGTATAAAGTACTTGTACCAACACTTACGTTATTTATAGCAATAGAAGGACTATATTGAGATTGGTAACCAATAGCTACGTTATTTTGTCCTGATGTATTTAAATATAATGTTTGGGAACCAACAGCCACGTTATTATCACCACTGGTAGTATTTATCATGGCATTACTACCTATCGCTGTATTGTAAGTACCTGAATTGTTTGCAGCTGTTCCACTTCCTCTCAATGCCGCATAGCCTACAGCCGTGTTGTGTCCATCCTGATTACCTGCTCCGCTATAAGCTATTCCAAGCGCATTAGATCCAACTGCCGTATTAAAACTCCTTTGAGTGTTACTTCCAAGGGTTCCTTGTCCTATAGCCACATTATGGTTTCCTGTGGTATTATCATCCATTGCCTGATATCCACTTGCTGTGTTGTTAATACCCGAAGTGGTAGCATACATTGTTCTATAACCAATAGCAACATTTGCTGCTCCACCTGAAGATGAACTTAGCGCCCTGCTTCCTACAGCTGTATTATAATCACCTGTGTTATTATACAAACTTCTACTGCCAACAGCAGTATTCTCTTTTCCTCCATTATTTATATATAATGAATAATCTCCTATACTTACATTATTTGCACCGGTCGTATTAGTATAGGCGGAATATTGGCCAATACCAATATTACCAGAAGCGGTAGTATTATTGTATAATGAATACTCTCCTACCCCGACATTTCCCGAAGCAGTGGTGTTGTTCAATAAACTATTATAACCAATTCCTGTGTTGCCCTGACCAGTGGAATTATTTGTAACTGCCTGACTACCCACAGCTGTATTTCTACTACCTGAAGTATTATCAAAAAGAGCAGATAAACCAATAGCTACGTTCTGACTACCAGTAGTCGATTTCAAAGATTGTGCCCCTAGAGAAGTATTTGTATCGTTATTACCCGGATTTCCATTTTTCCCTCTGACTCCCTTTGGAGTAATGGTTACAGATCCATCGGTAGCTTCCTGAACATAAACCTGCGCGTTGGTTTCAAGATAGGCCATCAAACAAAAAAGAGTGAAGACAGATAAAAGATTTTTCATGGTCGTTATTCGTTAAAAATTTGAAGGATTTATTGCTCAATAAAAATACCGGGCAAAAAATTACGATTATTGAAAAGCGTGCGAAATCTATCTATTTTTTTAGTAAGCGGTCAAAATCATTGCTTAAACGTATAAGTCAAATCCTTTGCTTGCAGCTTTTTAAAGAAGATAATAGATAGATTTAGCATCAATTTTGTAATAGATCGTCTGGGTCATAAACGAAACTACATGTTTTATTTATCTCTGCCCTGAAAACTGTGGAGGCATCGGCTCTGAATCCTGGCATGAGAAGAATACCATCACTTGCTTTATAGAAGACTTTTCCTGTCCCAACAACCCAGTTAGTAGCTTCAATAGTAGCAGCTTCGTAGGGTTGAACTATCACCATATTTACATCATAAGCAGGGTGTGTTAATGTGATGAGTGGAACTTTGCATTGTTCAAAAATAGCCAGAGTCATATCTGTATCATAGCCATTATAGTAATGGCCAGTAATATAAACCCTTCCAGAATTATTTAGGACCATACTTTGAAAGCTATCGTCAGTATATCCTAATTTCGGAAAAAGAAATATTCCTTCGTTTCCAAAACTCTTATCGAATTCACCATTAGTTGTTATTCTGAAAAGCTCTATATTGAAATAGGTTAACTCCCCCCTGCCAAGTTGGTCGACAAAATTACCACCGGCTAAAATTTTACCATCGGCTTGTAAAATTACAGAATGAACAGCCGCAAAAGACGGGGCACTAATGGTAAATATCCCGTCACCGGCAAAAGTATTATCTAATGCTCCGCTTGTTGTCAGGCGCACAACAGCCATGTCAGACCCTAATGCTCCACCCAAAATTACTTTTCCGTCAGCTTGTACAGCTATATCCTGTGCCCCTGCCAATAATCCTCCGATGCTCACAATGCCATCGCCTCCAAAAGAATTATCAAGACTTCCATTATCATTAAATTTCATTGCAATAAAGCCCCCACCCTCATTCCCTATGCCGCAAACATAAATCTTCCCTGCACTTACTGTTACCGAACGGGCATTTTTACCTTCAGGGGCATTAGTGACATACACTTTCCCATCAGTATCAAAAGTATTATCTATGGTGCCGTTTGCATTTAATCTGACTAATGCCACTGATTTGCTCGCATCATTTACATCGATGACATTCCCACAAAGAATAATTTTACCCTCTGGTTGAAGCACCATCGAATTACATTCATCATTACCTACCAGATTAATTTTAACCATTCCATCTCCATCGAAAGTATTATCAGTACTCCCATCGGCCAGAATCCTCATCACAAAAAAGTCTTTATCATTTGGGTCTATATTTGAAATAGTACCAGCCAGAAGAATTTTTCCGTCAGAAAGAATAGTTAACGCATAAGCAATAGTATCATAGCCACCTGTGTAATAGGTCATTCTTCCATTATTTCCAAATGAAGTGTCTAAGCGGCCGTCTTTCATATATCTGGCAACAGCAATTACTTTTCTTAATCCATTATAGCTAAACCCTGCAATAACTATTCTGCGTTGTGCGTCAATAGCGATATCATAGGCTCTGTCGTCATAATTCCCGAAAGAAGTGTATAGCCTATTAGTGAGGCTCTCAAATCGATAATGCCCATGCAACCGGCAAAAAGCAAAATCATCATTGCTACCATTTTTGTTTTTTCCTGCGACCAATACTTTATTATCATTTTGTAGAATCATAGCATTTCCCTCTTCACTCATGCCCTCTGTGAAAGAAATATTAGTATGTCCATCGCCTGAGAAAGTAGCATCTAAAAAGCCAGAAGTATTAAATCGTGCTACCAATATATCATCGTTGGCAGGCACATTAATCGTATGGCGTGTTCCGTCTATTTCTACTACTTCATAACTATACGCATTAATATGGGTGGTTCCTGCCACCACTATTTTTTCATCATCCTGAATGGCTACTGCATTGGCAAAATCATGGCCCTGACCTACCGGGGTATATAGCGCGCCACCGATGCCAAATCCATCATCAGGCGTTCCATCAATATGGTAGCGAGCCATGCCAATATTATATTTGCCATTAACTAAACTTGCTCCGGCTACAACAATTTTCCCATCTTTTTGTAAAGTGGCAGCCCGTACAAAATCTGTACTGCCACTCAAATTAGTTGAAACTCTACCATCGCCACTAAAGCTATTATCCAAAGTACCATCCTCATTCAAACGGATGGTCATAAAATCTCCATTAGACTCCCCTGTTACAATTATTTTACCATTGGGAGCAAGTAATATTGCACGAGCAATACCAGCCGGATAATTGGTACTTCCAAAGGTGGAACCATAGAAACTTAAATCTATATCTCCATTAGGCAAATATCTTCTGATAGAAAACTGATTCCCCACATCCGAGTATCTTTGCCCGACGGCAATTATTCTCCCCAGATTATCAATGGCTACCCCATAAAAAATATCAGTGCTGCTTTCACCCTCAACGAGTTTGCCATCTCCACTGAAATTTGGGTCTAAATCACCATTATCCTTATATCTTACGATAAAATATTCATAGCCTGTTCCACTTGATGTTGAACGCGTAGTACCCACAACAGTTATTTTTTCATCACCAACATTATCAACCTGAATAGCAACGCCAAATGCTTCTGCTATTCCCGGCCCACTGATAGTAGGGAGCGCAATGGTTTGTTTTCCATCATCAGAAAAACGGGTATCTAATGTACCATCTATAAGATATCGAGCTATGGCTACGTTGCTTCCGGTTTTGCCGACAGTTACAAATCTCGCGTTTTCTTTATCTAAAACTATTGCATTAGCTCTATCAGAGCCTGAAAAGTCTGTTGTTGATAATCCGTTTCCTGAAAAGGAATTATCTAAGGCAGCGGTAGTTTGTGCTGCGACACAGGAGTAAACAAAACACAATAGAACAGCTAATTGAGTAGATTTTTTCATGACAATCTGCAAGTTATGTTGTGAGATTTTATTAATTACACCCTCTGGCTTCTGCACGAAAAACATTGTTTCTTGTCGATACCGCGTCATTTGCGGAAACACTAAAGCCGGGTGTAAGCAGCACCGAATTTCCTGCGAAATAATTCAACGTTCTCCCTTGTGTAATTTTGTGATATGCTTCTATGGTCTGAACAGCATGATAAGTATAACTTGGTGCAAAAGTATATTGATTGAAAGAACCAGTTAAAGGACAGGGTTTATAATTGAATAGTTCGTTTCCATTTAACCCATTATCGGCAGCGAAATATAATGTCCCGTTCATATTAATCAATTGTGTGGGGTTGGCGTCATTTAATTCTGAATCATTTTCATCGTTCAGGTTATAGACGAGTACTGTCCCTCCTGCCGTGCCATCCGTTTTCCAGAGTTCAGTACCCAATCTTGGGTGATAAGCACTAAAATAAAGTGTATTGCCTACCACACAGAAATTTTTTGGGTTGCTGCTGCCATTGCCTTCAACAATATCTTTTATCATTAATGTTCCTTGCGGTGTTCCATCCGATTTCCAGAGTTCCTGACCGTTAATCCCATCGTCGGCTGAGAAAAAAAGGTTTGTATTAAACTTAATGAGGTTATTGATATTTGGAGAGCTATTACCCGGTTTAATATCCTTTACTATGGTTGTAGTTGCCAGTGTTCCATCTGTTTTCCAGAGTTCTGTACCATTTATTCCATCATCGGCAGTAAAATAAAGCCTGTCACTGACTGGTGTAAAATTAGATGGATTACTGCTAAGCGGTGTACCGCCGGATGAACCGGCATTAATATCTTTCAATAAGGTCAAAGTACTCCCGGCAAGGTAAAATAATTCTTCTCCGCTGGTAGAAGAAAAGGCTTGTACATATAGTTTTGTTGAAGTTCTGGCTATTTCTCCATTAATGGGATCTACTGTATAATTACTGGGGCCGATGGCGACAGTTCCTACACTTGTCCCATCTGATTCATATAAATTCGTTGCTGATCCTGCATTCGCAAAGAAGTATAGATTACCATTAAACTCTATGAGGTGATTAGGTGAACTATTGCCAGTGGCATTGATATTCTTTACGAGAACAGTTCCGACGTCGGTACCATTGGATTTCCAGAGCTCTCTATCACCTAAATTTGTAGCAGCAAAATAAAAACTGCTGCCTACGGCGGTTAATTCCGTAGGATTACTGCTATTCTGTATTCCTCCCCCACCTGTTCCAGTATATATATCTTTTATCTGCGTTGAATTGACACCATCCGACATCAGCAATTCTCTCCCATTGAAATACTCACCACTAAAGTACATCAGGTTATTAAATGCCAGAAAATCTGAAGGATTTTTACCAGGAAGGCTCTGAGCATAAGAACTTGAATTATTATTATTTACAGCAAAAAGATGGGTGCTGTATTGGTCTGTAGCGCCGAAAAAAAGGAAGTTATTAAGCTTAGCTAAATTGTATGGATTACCATCGAAATTATTCGGTTCGACATCCTTGACTAAAGTCATATTTGCGTTTCCGGCTTTCTTCCAGATTTCAAAACCTGTATTATCATCATTAGCTAAAAAATAAATAATACTCCCATCGTCGATGATGAAATTGCCCGGAAAACTACCCTGAATACCTGGCCGTAAATCTTGTGTTATAACTGTCCCTGCAGGTGTTCCGTCTGTCTTCCATAATTCATCACCATGTTCCTGCTCTTTTGCCGTAAAAAAAACACTTCCGTCTGCTAAACCAAAAAATGTAATGTAGGGACTTGCATTATCGTATCTGGCAAAATTCCTGAGCAGGGTGAAAGTAGTGCCATTATACTTATAAACTGTATATTCATTCTCAAAATCGACAAAATACAGTGCTCCGTTTACATTAGTCAGGTAATAACCATCTAAACTCGAAACTGGTGTCGTACCTGCTTCTGTTCCATTAGATTTATAAATATTGCCATAAACTGAGAAATAAATGAATCCGTTAAAGACCGTCAGATAACCTGGCCCACTGCCAAACGGACCTTCATTAATATCTTTTACCAATTTGGTATTGGCAATTGTACCATCAGATTTCCAGAGTTCCGATCCACTTATTCCATCATCTGCTGCAAAATATAGCTCATTATTGAAAGTAATATGTGCATAAGTAGAAGAAACAAACTCTCTCAGTATAATCGTCCCTCCTTCTGTACCGTTGGTCTTCCACAATTGCTGAGCCCCGGACGGTGTATCCACCGTAAAGAATAAAGTATTGATGCCTGGAATGATACTTTGAATAGTATTATTGACCGGAAAGACTTTTATCAGAACTGTACCTGCTTCTGTACCATCAGATTTCCATAGCTCGCCGCTATTAGCGGAAAAATAGAGTGTACTATTGAAGTTTTTTAGTTCACGCGGGAAACTGCCGTCCGAATTAGGGACGATATTTTTTACAAGAACAGTACTTGCCGTGGTACCGCTTGTTTTCCATAACTCATTGCCATTAACGGGGTCAGAAGCAGCAAAATATACAGTATTCCCTATATTGGCGAAATAATTGAGGCGACTTCCATTAGATGATGGATAAATATCTTTTATCATAACCGTACCTGCAGAAGTACCGTCAGTTTTCCAAAGTTCCTCTCCATATACACCATCATTTGCCCGAAAGTATATAATACCATTCACATTAATCATGGGCTTATTGGGTCGATACGCATTCCCAATTAAATCAGAGACAAGTTTGGGAGTCTGGGCAGATACGCCATAGCAGAAAAGGAGAGTAAGAAAGTAAAGTTTTTTTTTCATGGCTTAGTTAATTGCGTAGAGTACACATAAGTAGCTAATAGTCAAGACAATAACTTTGCTACCAAACAACTAATTTAACCGCTGGATAAAAAAAACGAAAGCATTCACTCCAATAATTGGCCAATTATTTATTAAAAGGCAAGTCTATATAATTGGGAGAATTAAAATAACATTGAAATGACGATGGCAGGGATTTGTCAGTTACCTTTCAAAATATGATTGACTATTTTCTCTGAGCTTAGATTGATATCTCTTAAGATACCTGTTAAAGGCAAATTAAAGCCTACGAAATATAAGCCTTTATAAGGTTCTTCATCAAACCACATGGCTTTGGGATAGCCTCTTTCATTGAGAATTGGTGCTATTTTTTCAACAATCTGCTCTAACCGTGCATGGTAGCCTGTTGCCATAACGATAATATCAATGGGTTGTTTTTCACCATTTACAAATACCACTTCATTGGGTGTCAATTCTTTTATATCAGGCATTGCTTTTATATTGCCTGCTTTTATCTGTGCCAATGTCCCCACATCAATTACTGCTACTTTACCTTGTGTCCGTAATTGTTCAGAGGGTGCCTGGGGTGAAATCGGTATACCCGTTCCTTTAGCTGCTTTGAGAAGCAGGCGCTTGAATTGTCGGGCAATGAAATCATAAAAGGTATTACCAAAGCGAATAAAGAATATAGCCAGGCTTTGGCTTGAACGACCTGCAAATTCTCTTTTAATAATATTAACCGGATTGCGGATTGACACAAAAGTCATGGCACCGCTTTCATATAAATCAAGTGCTATTTCGGCACCTGAGTTGCCGTATCCCACTACCAGCACACTCTTATCTTTGTAGGGTTTGCCGTTTTTGTATTTTTCTGAGTGAAATATCTCGCCTTTAAAATCTTCCTGACCTTTGAAAGTTGGTATTTTAGGCACCCGGTTATAGCCAGTGGCTACCAGTACATTTTTTGCTTCAAAGGTTTCATCTTTAGTTTGGACTATCCAGTTATTGCCTTTTTTCTTGATTGAAGTTACTTCCTGATTGAAAATAGGTTTTATGTTGAAATGCTTAACATATTGGTCAAGGTAGGCAATGTATTGATTTCTGGGCACAAAGGTTGGATAGTCTTTTGGAAAGGGCAAATGCGGTAATTCTGAATATTTTTTATCTGTATGCAGATGCAATCGGTCGTAATGACTTCTCCAGGCAATGCCAATGGTATCTGATTTCTCTATTATTTCGAAAGGTATACCTGATTTACTGAACCTACCTGCGATAGACAAACCTGATGGACCTGCACCAATAATAAGATTTTCAATGATTGCCATGTATTACAAGGTGGTTGATGTGTATAGTGAAATCATAAACGATATTCAAATCCCGCATAGCATTGATTAACGATAGTTTTTTGAAATGCTCCAAGTCTTCAACCTTAATTGTTGCCTCTTTCAGGATTTTATTATCCAGCAAATATTGTCTTTTTGTACCTTTTAATAATGGTGTATCTGGTGTTAGCCAATCCTGCCCATCAAAAAAAGCAATATTAGCAAAGGTAGCATCTGTCAGATAACTATTATGCAAGATAAATACATCATCTGTCTTTGGGTTTTGTGCCAGAACTTGCTGAAATTGACTTCTGTCTTCATATTTATAAGGATAGGTAATGCTTGTATCTTCTACAAATTGAATAGTTTTAGGATGCTTGAAATGATATTCAAAAAACTCAATTTTCTCAATTTCCTCTTTATAACTGACCCGACACCGATAGATACCCTCTCCTATCCAATCAGGTATATGAATGAGTTTTTCTAAATCTGGGTTTTCATTTATTCCTAATAAATCCCTCCTGCTTTGCTTTACCCTTTGGTTATGGTAAGCAAGATTGTGCAATTTTCTGTTTTGCAATTGTATGGTCTCGAACAATAGGGACATATATCTTCTGAATCATTTCTTCGTATTCTTTTTCTGCAAGGCTATTAGCTGTAATGCCACCCCCACTTTTAAAGGTCAGACTTCCATCAGGCTTTTGTTCTATAAATCGAATCATTACCCCGGCATCTAAAGTTTTGCCATCAAAAATGCCGAAGATGCCGGTATAAAAGCCTCTCTTGTCTATTCCTGTGTCTGACTTTAAATAAGTTTCTTTTTCCGCTGTTTGAATGATTTCAACTGTTTTGGCTTTAGGCGCACCACTAATTGACCCCGCGGGCAACATTCTGAATAAAATGTCACCTAAATTTTCTCGCCAATCATTACGCAATATTCCGCTAATCTGCGAACTTAATTGTAATAGCTCGCTTCCATCCTGAGTTTCTATCTTATCAAGATACCTGAATTTCTCAACCCATACTTTTTCTGCCACACTGCTTAAATCATTCCGAATCAAATCGACAATAGTTGTATGCTCGTAAAACTCCTTCCGGTCGTTTAGCAGAATAGTTTCGGCATTGGGTATAGAGGCATCTATTGTCCCTTTCATCGGGAAAGACGAAATCCTGCCTGTTTCATCAATCTGTACAAAAATTTCAGGTGAAAAGCAGACAAACTGGTCATTCCACCAGAATTTGTATTTAGCCTGACTTCGTTTGAAAACCTCCAACAAGTTAATATTCAAACTGATAGGCGTTTCACAAGTTAAATTAGTCAAAAAACTATTTCCCTGAAAAATATTCTTCTGCACATAATCGAAACCCTTTTCGTACTGCTCAAATTCTATTGGAAATTTTTCCAATCTTACTTCTTCCTTTTCCTCAAAATCATCTGTTTCAAAAACTTCATTTGTCTTCCCATTTACCCAAAACTTAAGCACTTTACGATCTATCCTGTCAAGCGGTTCTACCACACAATTCTCTCCCTGAAAGTCAATTATGAACAAAAACGGAGTACTTTCAGTCGAAAAAAAGTTAAATTTTGAGATTGCGCTCTGTCTATTGATTTTCACTTTTAAAAGCGTTTTTATAACATTTAGACGATTCTAACTGCAAAAGTATTAATAGTTTTGTTTATTAAGGCAAAATTATCAAATTCGCAATATCAATAACCAAACATCACAAACCTATCCATGAAGAAAATCCTTCTCAGTTTTTTCATTCTACTCATCAACATTCAAGCATTTTCACAAGTTACTTTTCCCCGCAATGGCGTTTATGACGAACGTCCGGGACAGTATGCTTTTAAAAATGCAACCATTGTAGTTGACGCCCAAACGGTTCTTGAAAACGCCATGATTTATATCAAAAACGGCGTTATCGAGTCAGTTGGCAAAGACCTTAAAGTTCCGAACGGAACTGTAGTTTATGACCTAAAAGGTAAAAGAATTTACCCGGGTCTGATTGACATTTATTCAGATTATGGCATGCCGGAAATCGTTCGTCCACAGGGTGGTCGTGGTGGTTTTGGTGGTGGCCAAATGGAAAGCAGCAAAAAAGGTGCTTACGACTGGAATCAGGCCGTAAAGCCGGAAGTAGAAGCAGGTAAAGAATTTAAAGCTAATGCTCAAAAAGCCGAAGAAATGAGAAAAATCGGTTTTGGTGCAGCAGGTGTTCATATTGCTGATGGTATTGTGCGTGGTTCAGGTGCTTTAGTTGCTTTGGGTGATGGTAAAGAACATGATTTATTAATTAAAGAAAAATCATCTGCTCATTATTCACTAAGCAAAGGTACATCAACGCAAACTTATCCGGTTTCTATGATGGGTTCGGTAGCATTGCTTCGCCAGACTTACTATGATGCTGAATGGTATAAAAAAGGTGGGAATAAAGAAGAAAGGAACCTTTCGTTAGAAGCTTTCAATGAGATTCAGGGCCTACCACAGATTTATGAAGCTACTGATAAGTTAGCCGTTTTGAGAGGTGATAAAATCGGCAAAGAATTTGGTATTCAGTATATTTTTAAAGGAATTGGTGATGAATACCAACGTCTGGACGAAATCAAAGCATTAGGTAGCCCATTGATTCTTCCTCTGAATTTCCCGACTGCTTATGATGTTGAAGACCCATTTGATGCCTCACAGGTTTCTTTAACTGAAATGAAACATTGGGAAATGGCTCCATACAACGCCGGATATGTTTCGAAAGCAGGTATCAACTTTGCTTTAACAACTAATGGTTTGAGAAACAAAACTGATTTCTGGACAAATCTGAGAAAAGCGATTGAAAATGGTCTACCAGAAAACAAAGCTCTTGAGGCTTTGACAAGTGCTCCTGCTAAATTATTAAAAGTTGATAATATGCTGGGAAGCCTTAAAAAAGGCATGGTTGCCAACTTCATTATCACTTCTGATAATCTTTTCAGCAAAGACAATGTAATTTACGAAAACTGGATTCAGGGTAAAAGATATATCATCAGCGATATGAATGTTACTGATGTAAGAGGGGTATATGATTTGACAATTGGTGATAAAACAGGCTTGAAACTGAATATCTCGGGTAAAATTGACAAACCTGAATATCAGGTATTGGCAAATGATACAGTAAAAATTGCGACTAAAGTTACCAGATTATCGGACCTCTTTACTATCACTACTAAACTGGAAAGAAGAGACCCGAATGATACGCGTTTGAGTGGTTATTATGATGGTAAAAATATCAAAGGTGAAGGCGTGTTGCCAGATGGCAGACAAGTAAAATGGTCGGCTATTTATAAAGAGGCAGCTAAAGAAACTACTAAGAAAGATACCACAAAAGCAAAAACTGCGGAGATTGGTAAAGTATTATTCCCATTTACAGCTTATGGTAGTGAAACCAAGCCTCAACAGGAAACGATGTTGATTAAAAACGCTACGGTATGGACTAACGAAAAAGAAGGTATTGTACAAAATACAGACGTATTGCTTAGAGACGGCAAAATTGCACAGGTTGGTAAAAACCTTTCTGCTCCTGCAGGTGCTAAAACTATCGATGGAACTGGTAAACACCTGACAAACGGTATTTTTGATGAGCACTCACATATTGCCTTGTTCTCAATCAACGAGGTACAAAGTGTATCGGCAGAGGTTCGTCAAGAAGATGTGGTAAATTCAGAAGACGTTAACATCTATCGTCAATTAGCGGGCGGTGTAACTTCTTCTCAATTATTACACGGTTCTGCCGATTGTATCGGTGGTCAATCAGCTTTGATTAAATTGAAATGGGGTGAAAATCCAAATAACCTGTTAATCAAAGGTGCTGACGGTTTCATCAAATTTGCCTTGGGTGAAAACGTAAAACAAGGTAACAGTGCTCAACAAACTACCCGTTTCCCTGCTACTCGTATGGGTGTAGAGCAAATCTATATGGATGCGTTCCAGAGAGCAACAGAGTATGAAAAAGCATGGAAAACCTACAATGGTCTAAGTAATAAAAATGGTGTTACGCCGCCTAAGAAAGACCTGGAGTTAGATGCTTTGGTTGAGATACTGAACAAAAAGCGTTTCATCACTTGTCACTCTTATGTACAGTCTGAAATTAATATGATGATGAAAGTAGCTGAAACTTTCAACTTCAATATCAATACCTTTACACACATTCTGGAAGGTTATAAACTAGCTGACAAAATGAAAAATCATGGTGTTGCGGCTTCTACCTTCTCTGACTGGTGGGCTTACAAAATGGAAGTAAAAGAAGCGATTCCTTACAATGCAGCTATCTTAACCAAAATGGGCGTAAATACTGCCATCAACTCTGATGATGCTGAAATGGCTCGTCGTTTGAATCAGGAGGCCGCTAAAACTGTGTTGTATGGTGGCGTTTCAGAAGAAGATGCATGGAAAATGGTAACCCTGAATCCTGCTAAAATGCTGCATCTCGACAACCGTTTAGGAAGTATTAAGGTAGGCAAAGATGCTGACGTTGTATTATGGAACAACAATCCTCTTTCGATTTATGCGCGTCCTGAAAAAACTATAGTGGATGGTACAGTTTATTTTGATGCAGAGAAAGATGACCAAATGCGCCTGAGTGTAGCAAAAGAACGTAATAGATTAATGTTAAAAATGTTGGCTGAGAAATCGGCAGGGAATCCAACCCAAAGACCAATGCCACGTCGCAACCTACAAATTCACTGCGATACAATCATGGAAATGGGTGTAACCGAAAATCGTGGTGAGTCAAGCGAGGTAATGATGGATTCAAACTCTTCAGACAAAAAATAAGCATTAATCAAAGCAAATACAGTTCAAAACAAGATTTCAAATGAAAAAATATATAATACTTCTTGGGTTAGCATTGGCAGGTTTTGGGATTAAAGCCCAGAATCAGGCACCTGCTCAACCTCAAACCAGAGCTATAGCCTTAGTAGGTGGCACTATCCACGTGGGAGACGGCCGAATCATTCAAAATGGTGTCGTTGTTTTCGATAAAGGTGTTATTACTGCCATCGGCGATGCCTCATTGAATTATGACAAACCAGCTACAGAAACAATTAATGTAGCAGGAAAATCGGTTTATCCGGGTATTATTGCTCCATCCGCTTTGGCAGGTCTGGTTGAAATTGCTTCGGTAAGAGCCACTTTAGATAATCAGGAAACTGGTCAATTCAACCCGCATGTGAGAGCATTGATTGCTCATAATACAGATTCGGAAGTTATTCCAACGCTTCGTGGAAATGGTATACTGATTGGCCAAAGTACCCCAGAAGGTGGTATTATTTCAGGTACATCGGCTATTATGGAATATGATGGCTGGAACTGGGAAGATGCCGCTTTGAAAAAAGATGATGGTGTTTGGTTAAACTACCCTGCTTTGGTGAGCCGCCAATTCAGTTTTGAAGAATTGAAGTTTACCATTAAGAAAAATGAAAAGTATATGGAGCAAAAAAATGAATTGGCTCAACTTTTCTCTGAGGGACTTGCTTATGCTGAAATCAGTAACCCTAGCCCGAAAAATGCACAATTAGAGGCATTAAAAGGTTTATTTGATGGTTCGAAACAATTGTTTATCCGTGTGAATAGTGGTAAAGAAATTATTGAAGCCGTAAAACTGGCGAAACAATACAAAATCTCTAAAATTGTAGTAGTTGGTGGTGAAGAAGCTGAATTAGCGATTGATTTTTTGAAAGAAAACAATATTCCGGTAATTGTGAATGGAACACACCGCTTGCCAAATACAACGGATGATGATGTATGGAATCCTTACAAGTTACCAAATGTATTAATGAAAGCAGGATTGACTGTGGGTATGTATTATACAGAAGAATTCTGGCGCACACGTAACCTGCCTTTCGTAGCTGGAACAGCCGCTGCTTTTGGCATGGCACAGGAGGATGCTCTGAAAATGATTACGCTTAACAATGCTAAAATCTTAGGAATCGACAAGCAAGTGGGCTCTTTAGAAGTTGGTAAACTGGCAACAATCGTTGTCTCTGCAGGTGACATTCTGGATATGCGTACGAGCAAAGTTGAACAAGCGTTTATCAGAGGCAAGAAAATTGACCTTGATGATAAACAAAAGAGATTGTATAAAAAGTATGTGGGTAAATATGGTTTGACAGAAAAATAGTCTGCCTGACATTCAAAAAAAGGATTGCGAAGAAATTTGCAATCCTTTTTTTGTTTAAACACATTATTGAAAGTGTTTTTCTTTACTTCTATTTACCCAATTCCTGATCACCTAACACTACGTTTATACAAAACTATATTAGTACCAGACAACATAATCAGTATATAATTACCACTAAACAGTCTGATTATATCAAAGACCTGTAAAACGCTTTGAAAGCACAATTCTAAGTCAGAAATTTAGAAGACGCTGAGTTGAGAACGTCGAGGCTTGAATTTCAATCCAAATAACAACTATTTTCATGATGAAAGCGAAAAGAAAGTGAATACAAGTGGCAAAGGCATAACTGACTGCTTCATGAAAAGTTACCAATCTGGTAGGAACCTTTTTGATTAGGACAGCGATTTTTTCCAATTACCAACCACGAAAGTGAAGTCCAAAAAGGTTACCAGTATGGTAGGAACCTTCAAAAAACGACAGGAATGGCTTCCAAATACCAACTAATAAGGTTGAATCAGAAAAGGTTACCAATCTAGTGGGAACCTTTTTTAAAGGGGTAAATATTCAGTAATTTCATTTCTTAAAAACCACCCAAACAGCCAGAAATATCAGTCCAAAACCAACTAAATAATTCCATTTAAGGGGTTCTTTTAAATATAAAACGGCAAAAACGACAAAGACTACAAGCGTAATGGCCTCCTGAATAGTTTTGAGTTGAAAAGCATTAAATTGTCCGTAACCAATTCTATTGGCAGGCACCATGAAGAGATATTCAAAAAAGGCAATTCCCCAACTGATGGCAATAGCTTTCCATATTGGCAAATCAGGTCTTTTCAGGTGGCCATACCAGGCAAAGGTCATAAATGTATTTGAAACGAGTAGCAACAGGATAGTTCGCATGGGCAAAATTTAGAAATTGGGTTCTTATTGATTCAGATTTGTTGTTAATTTGTAAATCGATTTATGCAAAAACGAAAAGTTTGTATGATTTTGCTAAAATCGCACAAAAATATGGCATAAATCTGAACCGCCTAATTAAAAGCACGAAATGAAGATAGGAATTATTGGTTTGGGAGATATGGGAAAAATGTTTGCCCGATTGTGGACAAAAGCAGGTTTTCAGGTTTTTGGTTGTGACCTCCCACAAAATTACGAAAGTTTACAAACCGAACTAAGCCCTTTTGGAATCGAAGTTTTAAAAGATGGGATAGCAGTTTCTCGCCTTTGTGATTTTATACTATACTCTGTTGAAGCCGAAAATATTGAAAAAGTAGTAGCACAATGTGGTGGTTCTACTAAGTTCGGAGCCATTGTAGCCGGACAAACTTCTGTAAAAACTCCTGAAATAGCTGCCTTTGAAAAATATCTTCCGAAAGATACTCAGATTGTCACCTGTCATGCTTTATATGGTCCTGGGGTAAATCCGGAAACTCAGACTTTAGTTATAATTAATCATCGGGCAAGTAATCAGGCATTTGATGAGGCCGTGAATGTTTTCAGTAAAATAGGCTCTATTATCCATGAATTAAAGGATTATCACGAGCATGACAAAATGATGGCTGATATTCAGGCAATTACCCATGTGGGCTTTGAAAGCATTGGTACCGCCTGCATGCATAGAAAAGTATATCCCTGGGAAAATCCATTACACCCAAATGGTTTGGATAATGTAAAGTTTCTTATGACTTTAAGAATCTATAGCTATAAATTCCATGTGTACTCGGGTCTGGCTTTACAGAATCCTTATGCTCGAAAAGATGTGAGGAAGTATGCCAATTCTGAGATGGAATTGTTTGAGATGATGATTGAAGAAAATGAGAAAAAATTCCGCAGACGCATTTACACTGCTCGTGATCATGTATTCAAAGACAAAGAAGAAACCTTGATGCTTGATGATAAAATCATGAGTGAATTTAGTTTAAGCCTGGATACCGGACATAAACCAAATTCGCATTTAAGTCTGTTAGCAATGGTTGATACCTGGCATAGATTAGGGACAAATCCTTATAAAAATCTCGTCTGTCAGACTCCCCCATTCAAATTAAGAGTAGGAATGGCCGAATATTTATTTATGAACGAAGATTTGTTAGAGGAAACCATCAAAACAGCTTTGTTTGATAAAAGTATCAGAGGTGAAGATTTAGCTTTCCATACGGCCGTGCATGAATGGGCAAATATTGTAGAAATGGGCGATAAAGAAAGCTATAAAAAACATTTTGAAGCGACTAAAGAATATCTTGCTCCGCGTTTGGAGGAAGGTAGATATAAAAGTGGACTATTAATTAATAAACTACGCAGTATTTAAAAATCAACAATTGAATATACACATTGTTACTTTTTCATAAAACCACTTCTCAATGAATAAAACAGATTTATCAAAATATAACAATGACTGGTATAAGGAATCGCCTCTTACCAAAGGTTCTTTGATAACAATCTTATGGTTTATTACCAACAGTATTTTTATAAATTCTTATCTACCGCTCCCAATTTCTCTTAAAGTAGCCATTTTGAAACTCTTTGGCGCAAAAATTGGTAAAGGTATAACTATAAAACCCATGGTAAATATAAAAGCACCATGGAACTTAGAAATCGGAGACAATGTTTGGGTAGGTGAATGCGTTTGGATAGATAATATAGGAAAAGTCAGAATTGGCAATAATGTTTGTATTTCGCAAGGTGCTTTATTACTCTCTGGCAACCATAATTATAAAAAAGAGACGTTTGACCTTATTATTGATGATATTGTACTCAAAGATGGTGTTTGGATAGGTTCCAGAGCTGTTGTTTGTGCCGGTGTAACCTGTTTTTCACATGCTGTGCTGTCTGTAAATTCTGTTGCCACACATAATCTTGATGCCTATCAGATATATCAGGGCAACCCTGCCAAAGCCGTTCGAGAAAGAATTATCACCATTTGATAAAAAATTCAACAAAAAGAATTTCACTTTTTTCTAAAAACACAAAAAAAAGTGTTTATTTTGTAAAATTAGATACCCCAAAAGTATTTTCTAAATCAAAATCTAATGTTTCCCACATTTGAATCACTAATACCTGATAAAAACATCCAGATTCTTATTTCAGCTATTATCGCACTCTTTATAAGTCTGCGCTCAATACCTGTTATTATTAATATAAGCGGTCTTCGTGGCCTGATGGATAATCCGGTTAAAAGAAGTTCACACAGCACCCCTACACCTACTTTCGGTGGCGTTGCCATTTTTGCAGGTATATTAATCGGCTACATGATATGGAATTTTGGCGATGAGGGGATTTTGCTCCATAAAGTTTTTGCCGGAATGACCATTCTTTTCTTCTTAGGAATTAAAGATGACTTATATGCTCTATCTCCTACCAAAAAAATAGGTATTCAGATTATTGCTTCGGCTATTGTTGTTGTAGGTTGTGATTTAAGGATTTCTGATATGTTCGGCATCTTTGGTGTCGGTGAGATACCTTATTTGCTTAGTATCGGGCTTACCATTTTTATATTTGTTGCCATGATTAATGCCTTCAATCTGATTGATGGAATTGATGGTCTGGCCGGAGGTATTGGTATGATTGCCAGCGGTGGTTTCGGACTTTGGTTCTTAATTAACCACCATTATTCATTGGCTTGTTTGGCTCTATGTCTTTCTGGCTCTTTGTTAGGGTTTCTAAGGTTCAATTTCTCGCAGAATAATAAGATTTTCATGGGCGATACCGGCTCGTTGATTATTGGATATATCATTACGGTTCTTGCGGTGAAATTCATTCATTTTAACGTATTACATGCCTGGGATCCATCAAGTTCTTTTGTAAGTGCCCCAATTATTGCCATTGTAATTTTAGTCGTTCCGATTTTTGATACTATTCGGGTATTCTCAATACGTATTTTAAGAGGCAAATCTCCATTTAAAGCAGACCGAATGCATATGCACCATTTGTTGATTGATAACAATCTGACACATATGCAGGCATCATTTACGCTTTATGCTGTTACCATTGTATTAACTGTTATGACTTACTCGGCGAGACTCTATTTCAGCAATACAGAGCTTTGTTTCTTTATTCTTTTCCTTTTGGTCTGTTATTTCTTAGTTGCGAATTGGCTGGAAGTAAGACGATTTCAAGCCAGGAAAGCCAAAGAAGGAATTATAGCCGGAGCTGAAGTGAAACCAGCAGATGCCAAAACAGCAGATAAAATACCTAATCCGGAAAAATTACAATTCGGAGAAATAAGTGCTAATTAAAATGTATCACGATTTTTCAAATCGTGTTTGAAGATATTCATAAAGTAAAAAAGGCTCTTTCGGTGAAAGAGCCTTTTTTACTTTATGAATATTCTTGAAATCCTACTCCCATTCAATAGTTGCCGGTGGTTTTGAACTGATATCATATACCACTCTATTCACCCCTTTTACTCTATTAATGATTTCGTTCGATACATCAGCTAAGAATTCATAAGGCAAGTGTGCCCAATCAGCTGTCATACCGTCAACACTGGTAACGGCACGAAGCGCAACCACTTTTTCGTAAGTTCTTTCATCTCCCATTACCCCAACACTTTGTACTGGTAATAAGATAGCTCCTGCCTGCCATACTTTATCGTACAAACCACTATCTTTTAAAGCATTGATAAATATAGCATCAACTTCTTGTAAAATCTGTACTTTTTCAGCAGTAATATCACCTAAAATACGGATAGCTAACCCTGGGCCCGGAAATGGATGACGACCAAGGATATTTTGAGGAATATCCAAAGATTTACCAACTTCGCGAACACCATCTTTAAATAGAAGTCTTAATGGCTCAACTACTTTCAACTTCATAAAATCTGGCAGCCCGCCTACATTATGATGCGATTTAATGGTTACTGAAGGGCCTTTTACTGAAACAGATTCGATAACATCAGGATAAATAGTCCCCTGACCTAGCCAGGCAGCTCCTTCAACCTTATGTGATTCAGCATCAAAAACATCAATAAAAGTTTTACCAATGGCTTTACGTTTAGCTTCCGGGTCTGTTAAGCCCTCTAAGGCTTTATAGAATTGATCTTTAGCATCGACACCTATTACATTTAACCCTAAGCCTTTATATGATTCTAAAACCTCTTCAAATTCATTTTTACGTAAAAGGCCATTGTCTACAAAAATACAGTAGAGATTTTTGCCAATGGCATGATGAATTAGAGTAGCCGCCACAGACGAATCCACACCACCAGACAAGCCCATAATTACTTTATCAGACCCTAATTTCTCTTTCAATTCCTTGATTGATGCCTCTGCAAATGAATCAGGTGTCCAGTTCTGAGAACATTCGCAAATATCAACCACGAAATTTTTCAGAATAGTTTTACCCTGTAGTGTATGTGTAACCTCCGGGTGAAACTGAATACCATATCGAGGTTGATCATGGAGTTTAAAAGCAGCTACTTTTACTGTATCAGTAGAGGCAATAATATCAGAACCTGAAGGGGCACTTGAGATAGTATCACTATGTGACATCCATACTTGCGTATTATCAGCTACATCTTTAAACAAGGCATATCGATTATCAACTTTATTCAGAATCGTACGACCATATTCTCTGATAGATGATGGTAATACTTCTCCACCACCTGTCTGTGCCATCATCTGGGCACCATAGCAAACACCCAAAACCGGTACTTCGGCCGGGAAGTCTTGCCAATTAACAATTGGAGCATCTTCTTCACGCACTGAACATGGACTACCTGAAAGGATGATACCTTTAATTTCGGAAGTGATGGCTGGAATTTTATTGAAAGGATGTATTTCGCAATACACATTAAGTTCTCTAACTCTTCGGGCAATTAATTGAGTGAATTGCGAGCCGAAATCAAGAATAAGAATTTGTTCTGTCATGATAGGTTTCTAAAATGCAAAATTAGCAGATTTACCTACTCCCTCCAACACGTTTTTGAAAAAGTATTACTCATATATCACTCTTTTAAGGTAATAAGTCTTCGGATCAATGACAGGAGTCGTTTTACTCTTGACTTTTATGGGGATAGAGCTAATCATTTTTCGCTCAATCTGACCATCTGACTGAATATCAATAGGTAAAGTATCTGCGTAATTAAGGGTTGTAATTTGATACTCTTCATCACCAGTTCTCTTGACATCTACTTCTAGTTTCTTTGTTGTACGCAGATAAAAATCAAATAAAGGTTTTAAATTCTGTTTTGATTCTCTGCTAAAAAAAGTCTCTACATTATTAGTATTCACCAGATTATCATAAGTGTATTCAGGGCTTGTAGCAATTTTTTTCAAAGCAGGAAAGAAAATATCATCCCCTATTACATAGCGAAGTGTATGCATGAAAAATGCCCCTTTACTATAAATATCGCCATGATAAACCGTATCGGCATTCATATGTTCGCCCAATACAACCGGTAATTTATTTTGTGTGGCACGGCCTGTTCTTTCCATTCTTTTCAGATATGCCTCTTCTCCTTCATGTTCAAGTGTGTACATAGCATCACCAAACGAGCATATTCCTTCCTGAATCCACATATCAGCCCAATCAATGCCCGTTACTTTATTGCCCCACCATTCATGACCAAATTCGTGGTGCATCAGCCAGTCAAATTCTTTCCCTCCTACCATGGTGTATCTGAATTTATTACCATACGCATTCATAGTCTGGTGTTCCATCCCTAAGTGTGGGGTTTCACAAATAGCTATTTTCTCTTTTATCCACGGGTATTCTCCAAAGTATTTCTCTTGTGTCCGAACAATCCTTTCGAAAATATCCAAATGTTTTTCGGCCTTATCAGCATGCTCTTCCAGTACATAAAACTGCATGGGTACTGTATGTCCATCAATGGTAGTATAATTTCTTGAAACCACTTTAAATCTACCGACATTGAAGAGAATACTGTAATTATTGATGGTATAATTGGTTTTCCAGTGAAAAGTACTTTTGTCCTTTTTAGTTACCTGACTTTGCAAAAGACCAGGACCAGCTACTACCAGACCCTTCGGCACAGTTATAATCAGGTCAGCACCTTCATTTGGTTCATCGCTTGGATGGTCTTTACAAGGGAAATACATTTTTGCACCTTGACTCTGACAGGTAATAGACACCCATGAAGCACCTGTGGTATCCGCAGCCCATGTGAAACCTCCTGACCAAGGTGGACGAGAAGCAATAATTGGTTTGCCTCCGTATTGGATTTTAACTTTTGCTTTTCCAGGCACTAAGGGTGAGGCCAATGAAATTCTGATTAATTCATTATCGAACCTGAATAACTCCTCCTTTCCATTTACCCAGACTTTACCTATTGTAAAACTTTCTACCAAATCAAAAAGAAGTACATCGGTGCTCTTACTGGTTATCAAATCAATCTCTGTATAACCATTAATACTTTGCGTAACTGGTTTCACTTCTAAGGCCACTGTATAATGACGGATATCCATTAATGCCTGTTCCGGCTTTAATAAACCACCTGATTTATTCTTTTGAGCAAAAATACTAGCGCTTAAAAATAAACAAATGAAGAAGTATAAGTATTTCATAGTTCAGGGAATGAAGTATTTGATTGTATTTAACAAAGATAAATAAATCAAATAAAAAATCCATTACAAAGCGTTGACCTGGTAATGGATTAAAAATATAATTTTAAGATACTTACTTACTCATGCGAAATATCAGTATTTCTTGGAGGACATACTACATTATAAATTTCATACCACTCCTGATGGTTTAGTTTTACTCCTGTAGCACTTGCCGCATTCCTGATCCGGTTTTCAGAAATTGATCCGATAATAGGTAATGTACCTAATTTCATTAACCAGGCTACAGCTGTCTGCTCAATATTAGCATCATATCTGTTTCCGATTTTTTCTAATTTGGCTCTTATATTAACAGCCTTTTCATCATCACCATTAAGTATTCTTCCTCCTGCTAAAGGAGCCCAGGCCAAGGGTTTACTAAAACTTTGTTTGATGAAGTCTATCCGGCCATCTTCAATAGCAGCCGTATTCATCAAGTTTAGTTCAATATGATTAGTTACAATTGGTATCGTAAGATATGAAGCTAATAATTGATGTTGGAAAACTGTAAAATTAGCTACACCAATATGATTTACCTTACCCGAATTAACAACCTGGGCTAATGCCATAGCAGTTTGTTCAGGGTCTGCCAGGAAATCACTTTGATGTAAAAGAAAAATATCTAAGTAATCGGTTTTAAGTCTTTTAAGTGAATTATCTACGCTCTTCAAAATATGCTCTCTGGACGTATCATAATAATCGAAAGAACCATCATCAGAATGTCTGATACCGCATTTACTAAATAACACGATATCTTCACGCTTGAACGATTTACTTTTAATAATTTTACCAAAATGTTCCTCTATAGTATTATTACCATAGACATCGGCGTGGTCGAAAGTATTGATGCCTAATTCTAAACAGAGATTAATTATTTTCTCAATTTTTGTTGTGGTACTTTGTCCTTCATCACTCCATCTCCAGAAACCATAAATTGCTTCTGATACTTTAGGTCCCGAATCACTTAGGTAAACTTTTTTCATTAGGTCAGATTAATTGTATCGCCACAAAAATAGTCAAATTTTACAAATTTCCTTGAAACATGAAAAAAATGACAATACGACACTTGTTCTCGCTTTAAGATGCAAGAATCTTTTATTTAGGTTAATTGATTTTTAGGAGTTTCCTGACAAATCAGGCACATTGTAATTGAAAGGGGTCAGTTAATATATTCACAAATTGGTTCAGGATAATTTTGCCTTCTTTCCATTCTCCGAAGCCTGAACTGGCGTTTATATGTCCTTTAGCTCCAATATTTAAAAAAGTGCTTCCCCAATTATTGGCAAAATATTCCGAGCGTTCAATTGTAGCATAAATATCATTGGTACTGGCTACAACTACACTTTCAAACGGAAGAAGTGTATTAGGAATTGGGTTAAATCCTTCTGCAAAATTCAATCTTTCAGAAAACTCAGCATCAGCAGGGGCAATCAGCAAGGCACCTTTTACCAAAGGTGAATAATATTTCCTGGCCCAATGTGCGACCGTCATACAACCCATGCTATGAGCCACCAAAACTGTAGGTTGATTTAATTGCTCAATATAGCTTTGTAGTTTTCCAACCCAAGCCTTACAAACCGGTAAATCCCAGTTATCTTGTTCAACTCTGGTAAACAAAGATGGATATTGTTTCTCCCATAAAGTCTGCCAATGTCTTGGGCCAGAACTCGCTAAGCCCGGAATTGTCAGAAAATTGATATTTGATGATATTTTCATGAGAATAATGATTGAGTGATTAGATTTGATATTCATTGAAAAAAATGATTAGACAAAATAGTTTAGTTAATCACTCATTCACTCAATAATTTAAGCTGCGTAATTGTAATTAGCTGTATAAGGTACACGATTTACTGCTGCAAATACAGCACCCAGTACTTTTGTTGCAGAAAAAGTGTGTAAAAAATCTTCATCAATTGTATGATAGATTACCTGAGCGTATTGATTCAACACATAAGTAGCCGGAATCGGTACCTCTTCTGAAATACCTGAGATCTTATCCCATACGGGTACATCTTTTGAAAATAAACCAAATTTTTCTGAAATTTCATTATTCGGGTCAGCTATAACATTGAATGGAATTTCAAAGAACTGAACCATTTCTCTAACATCAGGATATGAGGCGTGTACAATTACCAAAAGATTCCCTCCCAAAGCGACAATCTCAGAATAAGCCTGATTCAATAATTTCAAGTGCTTTAAACCATAATTATTCCACCCACCCGACAAAAAACTAACTACCAATGGTTTATTATCCATGATAGAATTTATTGTGGCAGAAGTATAATTGAACCGATAAGAGACTTTTTGCCAGATACCCATATCCTTTTTAAAGGTAATATCAGGCGCTTTTGAGCCAGTTAATAAAGGCAAGAGCTTCGCATTGTTCTTCTTTACCGAAATCTCGGTATCCCAGAATGCTGTATCATATTTTTGGCTGTAGTTACTCATATCCTTAGAAATTAATTATAGTTATATTGTTGTGAATTCAGTACCTGGTGCAAAGATAATCAATTAATCTATATATTCTATTGATTTAGTAGATTAATTTTCAAAATTAATCTTATTCAGAAATTGATTATAGTAATTTGATTTACTAAAATTCAGAAGTTTGAGTAAGCAGAAATAAAATGCTTACTCAAAAAGTATTATTTTTCTGCTTGTTTTGGTTTAACAGAAGTAGTTTCTGCCCTAAAACTTCATCAATGTCCCGATCAAATTCTTTTACGAATTCTTCATAATATTTTCCTGTTGCCGGGCCAGAATAGCCTGTATGAATCTTGCTTACATTTCCTTCTTTATCAATCAGAATTGTGGTTGGGAAAGACAATACGGCACTCAACGCAGGTAATACTTTAGACGCAAATTCTTTGTCTGCTATTCCTGCAAATAAGATATCATACTCAATACCGAAACGTTTTTTCAGAACTTCTAAACGAGTTTTGGCAAATGCCGGGTCGTTTTTACGTTCAAACGCCAAACCGATTATTTCTACCCCTCTTTTCTTATTAGCCTTATACCAGGGAGCCATAAAAGCAGCCTCATCTAAACAATTTGGGCACCAACTTCCCAGAATTGTAACAATTACAGCCTTCCCTTTATATTTAGGGTCTTTGAGTGAAACAGACTTTCCGGTAAATGCATCCGGAAAAGTAAAATCAAAAGACGTTCCTTCTTTGATTGTTGTTAAAGTATAAGCATCGGGTAGTTCTGCTTTCTCATTGCGTACACCTTTCATCGTTTGTGCTCCTCTAATATTGATTATTTCACCTACCAGGTTATCACCTGATACTTTACCTTTAATTAATGATGGACTTGACCCACTAAATGCTGATAAATAAAAATCATTACCTTGTACAGAACCTTCATAATAACGATAATCTCCGGTTGTCGTTAGAAAAGTACCAGTCAGTTTATTGCCAAACTGAGAAAACACCCCTACAATTTTATTGGTGCTCTCTCCTATCACCACATCCCAATTGCCATGTAGGCTTACACTTGCTGCCCCTGGATTTTCAAAGAAACGATATTTTTTGCCGTATTCAGCAGTAAATTCAATTCCTTTATCTGGTTTAGCAGTATTGAACTTTTTAAACACACCTGTCAAAGTATTTGAGTTAACAATTTTTGCAGCAATAACTGCATCATAAATATCAACCGGAATAAATAAAGAGTCCTGCTTTTGAGTGATACCTTTAAGCTCAAAACGTTCAGAACCATTTAATAAGTAAGCAGTTTTACTTTGCAATTCGAAATTGAAAGGTGATTCCTGAGCGTTAGCCAATTTGAATGTACCTCGCCATGCTCCATTTTTTGGCGCTTGTTGTGCTTGTGTGGTTGAGCTGGCTATAATAACGGTTATAGCGACAAATGCTGTAAATAATCTCATAATTTTCTCTGGTTTTAGATGAAGCAAATATAAAAATATTTAATCTATAAAGTAAATAGATTTATTAATAAACATTTTCGATTATGATTTAAGTTCAGGTATTGTAGAAAAAAGGGATTCTGAAACTTTTTTCAGAATCCCATTACCAATGATTAGTATAAACTAAGGATTATCTAAATAAAAAATAAGCAATAATCAGTGTAATGAAGATATTGAAGGTCTGTGCAATTAAGAAAGCGTATAAAGGCTTTCTACTGTCTTTGTTGAATAAATCGGAGAAATTGGTTTCCAGCCCTATACTTGTGAAAGCCAGTGCAAACCAAAGCCCTTGAAAGTTTTTCAAGCTACCTTTTACCGCACTTACCGTATCAGCGGGAATTACAAACGAAAATAATAAAGAAGCTGCCACAAAACCTAAAACGAACTTAGGAAATCGTTCCCAGATTATACCTAACGATGGCCTGGTCTCATTATCCTTTGCCAAAGGATTATTAGTATAAGTCCAATAAATAGAAATAGCAAAAGCAGCTACCCCTAATAAAACATTTTGCGAAAATTTAACGATCGTACTGGTTTTAAGAGCTATTTCTCCTACCATCGATCCGGAAGCAACTACTGCTCCTGTGGTATCAATAGTACCGCCAAGCCATGCACCGGTTACTTCTTCTGACAAACTCAATGCTTTAGCTATATAAGGCATAAAAATCATCATCGGAATGGCTGTAATTAATACCAATGAGATGACGTACGATAGTTTTTTAGAATCCCCTTTAATAGCCCCAGAGGTGGCAATAGCGGCCGATACCCCACAAATAGACACGGCACTTGAAAGCATAATGCCCATTTCTTCGTCGATACCCATTTTCTTAGAAATCCAGAAGGCAAAATACCAGACTGAAATCACGACCAATAATGCCTGAATCAACCCTAAAGAACCCGCTTTCAAGATATCAGAAAAAATAACACCTGTGCCTAAAAGCACTAATCCTATTTTAACAAATACCTCCGTTGAAAGTGATGCTTTTAGCCAATCAGGAAGCTTAATGGTATTACCAATCACCAATCCTATTATAAGGCTGAAAATTACAGCTTCAAGGTTCAAATCTTTTACAGCACTGTTTCCGGTAATAATTAATGCCAGTATAGTTAATACATATACAATGGGTAAGCCTGTCAAAAAGGGTTTAATTGAATTGCCTAATAGAGCCGCTCCTGCAACGGCAACAACCACTACTGCTACTAATTGAATAAGAATTTTCTGGAGATTTTCTACTGACAATACTTTTTCAAATAGCTCTGAAGAATTACTCCAACCAAAAGATGGTACAGGTAATAAGAAACCTAAAATAGTTATTAAAATGATAGAAAATCCTAGGATAACGACTGTCCAGTCTTCTGTTAAAGCAAATTTCTTTGTAGAGGTCGACATAATTTAAAGTGATTAGAGTGGTTTGGGGTGGTAAGTTAAATATTTCTCTTCAAAATTGTTTTTTAAAATAAATCTTTTAGAACTCTTTGTGCTGCATGGTAACCACACATACCGTGAACTCCCCCACCTGGTGGTGTTGAGGCAGAACAAATATAAAGCCCTTTGGTAGAAGTTCTATAAGGCGACCATCGCAAAGCGGGACGAGTAAATAGTTGTGTCCAATCTATTGCACCTCCGTTAATATCGCCTCCTATATAATTAGGGTTATGTTCTTGCATTTGAGCCGGATTCATCACGTGTCTGGCTAATATACGCTCTCTGAATCCTGGGGCAAATCTTTCAATTTGTTTCTCAATAGCATTGGTCATATCTTTATTCGAATAGGCTGGAACATGGCAATAACCCCATAAGGTGTGCTTGCCTTCAGGTGCACGGGTCGAGTCAAAAAGACTTTGTTGCGCCAATAAAACAAAAGGTTTATCCTGATGCTTACCTTTCCAGATTTCCTGTTCACCAAATTCAATCTCCTTAAAACTACCTCCTAGATGCACTGTTCCGGCCAAAAGGTTTTCTTTTGCTGTAAACGGAACGGGCTCTGCTAATGCCCAATCTACCTTAAATACACCCATTCCATACCTATATCTTTCTAATTGCCATTTATAGATAGAAGAAAATGTATGACCCGCAATTTCTAATAGCTGTTTGGGTGTTATATCAAATAATATAGCCTTTGCTGAGGGCAATTGTTCTAAAGATTTAACGTAAAAATTAGTTTCTATTTTACCACCTATTGATTGGAAATAAGACGCTAGTGAATCTGCTATTTTTTGCGAGCCTCCCTTGGGTATAGGCCAATTGTAAGCATGCCCAGCCGCCATTAATACTAAGCCAATAGCCGAAGTAGTTAAACTACTTAATGGCAGCATAGAGTGAGCGGCCATGCCAGCCCATAATCCTTTAGCAGCTTCTGCAGAAAAACGTTTGACTAAAAGACTAGCTGGTAAAAGCGCATTCAATCCAAAAAGAGAATAGTCTATTATATTTTCAGGTATTTTTAATGGCGCTAAAATATCAGTAGCTAATACAGGCAATTTTTTAGCCAGTGATCCTATCTGTTTTCTATAAATTTCACCATCCTCTCCCAATCTCTTCGCTGTTTCTTCTAAGGACGGAGTTAATAGAGCAGTTGTTCCGTCATCAAAAGGATGCGCCGCAGCCACTGGCGGTTGTATATATTCAAGCCCGTGTTTATCTAGTGGCAAAGTTCTAAAGAATGGCGAGGCCAAAGCCAATGGATGTATAGCTGAGCAAATGTCATGTGTAAAGCCTGGTAAAGTTAATTCAGCTGATCTTAGGCCTCCACCTATAGTAGATTTTGCTTCCACTAATAATACTGATAATCCTTCTTGTTGTAATGCAATGGCAGAAGAAAGTCCATTTGGCCCTGAGCCTACAACTATTGCATCGAAATCTGTTTTAGCCATTAGGTATGATATAAAATCTAATATATTCCCGACAAATTATTTTCTCTCTACAATCTGAACTACAGAATCTGTCAAATGGTTTATCATACCTATATATTTCATTAAGATTATATCAATATTGGATTTAGGCAAATACTAACTCTTTTTTATTGACAAAATCCATTAGTGTCGTATTCTCATATACTTTCAGGTTAGCATCACGCACCTTCAGCATAATGGGTCGGATAGGGCAGGTTTCCTCATCACCACAGTCGTCGCATTTATCGTAATAATAAATAGAAACACACAAAGTTGGAGAGATAGGACCATCTGTAATGCGCAATATACGGGCCAGTGTAATTTTAGTGGGTTCAACACTTAATGAGTATCCACCATTTTTTCCTTTATGGCTTGTCAATAGACCATTGTTTCTCAATTCGAGCAGAATAGTTTCCAGAAATTTTCTTGGTATATTCTCTTCGTTGGCAATGTCATTTACAGTTAGTGAATCTTTTTCACCATACTTTTCTGCCAAAACCTTTAAGGCCTTCAGTGCGTATTTAGCTTTTTTTGAAATCATGGTGTTGTTAATGAAGTGTAATGATTTGTAAAGTTTAGTTTAGTTATTTTTGGCTTTATTTGATACTCATGCAAACATACAAATATATTTCTATAAAATCTATCAATTTAGTAGATTAATTTATTTTAACATAACCTCACTGTAAACAATAACATTTATCACACCTCTTAAAAAATCTGACTTGGCTAATGATAAGCCAAGCCAGATTGCCTCATTAGTTTATTAAAACAACGAAGCCTATCAGAGTACAAAAAAACTACGTTGTGCGTTTTATATTCTTTGATCGTACTAAACGCACAACGAGCATATCTTTAGTGATGACCATAGTTCTTCTCTCCGACATTTACTGCAATTGGCAATGTATTTTGCATAGGCGGCAAAGGACAAGTGGCATACGGTGTAAAAGCGCAAGGGGGATTAGTTGCCTTATTAAAATCTAAGTATACCTCTCCGTTGTCATCAGGTTTGGTTGTATAAACAAACCGACCTGCACCATAAGTCTCTTTTTTGTTAGTTTTATCGGCAAAAATGATAAATAAGCTCTCTCCTTCTTTCAGCGCATCAAGACTATATTCTTTACCAGCAATAGTAAATACTAATTTGCCAGATGAATCCTGAAGATTGGTTTGGCCCAATACATCCAGAATTGAAATTTTCTTATTTTCTTCTTTCACCAACTTCGCCTTTATTTTCCATTTCTCATCAATCGGAAAAGTTTCTATACCTGTAAATTCTTTCAGAAAAGGACTTTCTAAATCTCTTAAGCGAATACCATATTTATCCCCTCTTTTAATGATAAACCAGCGTAAAGACTTATGCTTTAATATAGTTGGCTTCTCTAAAGGAAAGATTTTCAATTTAGTTACTGATTGTTCATTGTTAAAAATAGCTTTATCAGCAGTAGTCTCAATGAAAACTTCTCCTTTCTCTAAAATCAATGTACCTAAGAAATCATCGCTCTTACCTTTTGGGAAAACAATCTTATTTGAACTACCCGTACCAAAAGTATTTTTACCTTCTTCCAACCAAAAGAGTCCGGCAAGATTCAGCCAACCGTTTTCTTTTTTCAGATTCTCAATTCGTTTATTATGCCATGCCTTTATTTCATCCTCATAAGGTCTAGTGTCTGAAATTTTATTAAATCCAGATGATAGTAATTCCACAATCAGAGATATACTGAATAGTATCCATATAGATTTACTTCCTTTCATAACTATAAACTTTAGTTAAGTCTTGGTCCTGTTTGTTACTTTATTTTTGGTAATTCCACCCATAAGTCTTAGTATGGGTGGAATCCAAATTAGGTAATGTACTGAAATGTATGATGAGTTTTGAGAAGAGAAGCAATGAGGCGTAACTTTGGTAAATGTGTCTAGTAAATATCAAACGGGGCCGCCCGGCGGTAAACTGCCCTCATTGCCATTC
>NZ_QVMT01000014.1 GCF_003418935.1 Emticicia sp. C21
AAATCGCTAGATTTCATCGTCGCACTACCAAGTTTTCAAAGAAGCTAACTATTCAATGGTTTTTGATGAAAATATTCATTTTCTATTTCAACCAAATGCCATCATACATTTAAGAACATAACCTCTTTGTTAATTAATAGACATAGACTAAAAAATAAAAATATGTTTTTGAAACATTACCGAACACCCTTACTTATCCTTTCACTTTTCTTATCAATCAGTGGAGCTTTTGCCCAACAGCCTGGACACTCAATCAAGGTTCGTATGAAAGGGATACAAGAAGGCAAAACTTGCCACCTGGCTCATTTCTTTGGCTACAATCAATATATTAAAGTCGATTCAGCAAAGGTAGAAAATGGCCTGTTGAATTTCCAGGGTAAAGATCCTTTAAAAGGGGGCATTTACCTGATTGTTCTGTCTCCATCAAAATATTATGATTTTGCTGTGGATGGCAAAGAGCAATTTATGGAAATTGAGAGTGATACAACAGATTTTGTAGGACATGTAAAGTTTAAAGGCTCAAAAGAAAACGATTTGCTTTTTGCTTATCGTAAGTTTTTACAAGATAAAAGCAAAGAAGCAGAGGCTATTTCTAATGCTTCTAAAGGGAAGACCGACCCTGCCTCGCAAGAAGCAACCCGTAAGCAAATGGAGAAAGTTCAGGCAGATGTGGAAACTTATATGAAGGATTTCACCAAAGCTAATGAAGGTTCGTTTGCCGCAAAAGTAATCAAAGGTAATATGGAGCCTGAATTACCAAAAGTATTACCTAAAAAAGCCAATGGACGCCCTGATTCTACTTATTTATTCAATTACTACAAAGGACATTTCTTCGATAATATAGATTTTGCTGACGATCGCCTGTTGCGTTCACCTTTCTTGCATAGTCGTGTTGAGCGTTATTTTAAAGATCTGGTGTATCAGGTAACTGACTCAATCAACAGAGATGCTGATAAAGTATTGAAATTAGCTAAACCAAATCAGGAAGTTTATCGATTTGTATTGTGGCAAATTACCAACAAATATGAAAACAACGAAATAGTAGGGCTTGATGGTGTATTTGTGCACTTAGCTGAAAACTATTATCTGAAAAATGCACCATGGCTGGATTCAACTCAAAGAGCGAAATTCAAAGAAAGAGTTGATATTCTAAAGCCTTTACAGACAGGTAAGGTATTCCCTGAGTTAATCGTAACTGATTCATTGGGCAGAGAATACACACCTATGCAAAGTAAAACCAAGTATACACTTGTACATTTTTATGACCCTGAGTGCGGACACTGTAAAGATTCGGCGCCTAAACTGATGGAGTTTTACCATGCCAATAAAGGAAAGGTGACTATCTATAATGTGAGTATTGTATACGATAAGAAGAAAATAAGCAGTTTTGTAAATACCTATAAAACCGGAGAATTGCTGAATTTATGGGATGCAAAAGGTAGGTACTATTTCAGAAATAATTTTGACGTATATTCTACGCCTACAAATTATATTTTAGATAAGGATAAGAAGATTATAGCCCGTCGTATTCCTGTTGATAAATTAGAAGATTTTATCAACTTCTACGAGCGCCAGCAAATACAGAAAATGGCAGGAGAGAATGGAGCTAAATAGACATTAAGCCCCCCGCCCCTAAAGGGGTGCTAATACAGAAAAAGGCCAATACTCACAAGTATTGGCCTTTTTCTTTTCCTGTCTTGACACCTCCTTAGAGGTCGAGGGCGCTTTTTTATGACCTTCATTTGGTAAGAAAAACACTTTTTTGTAATTTCCATCAGCTATTTGCTAATGAACCTGAATCTCGAAAATTAGCCACCTATTATGCCAACCCAAAAGCCTTTACTGCTCAAGTGGTTTCTTGTATCAGGATTGTTTCTGCTTAATCAGGTTTATGCCCAAAAACTGAACTATAAAATCGATCATTATGGCACTGAAAAAGGTCTTTCGCAAGGGTCAGTATTTGCCATGCTGAAAGATTCGAGAGGAACGATGTGGTTTGGTACGCAAGACGGATTAAATATATGGGATGGTGAATCTTTTACAGTTTTCAGACCCTCGCAAAAGAAGGCCAATGGCATTGATGGTATTGAAATAAAGAAAATAATTGAAGACGAAAACGGTGATTTATGGATAGGCACTGAAAGTGCCTTGAATCGCTATAGTTACGTTTCTAATAATTTCAGTAAATATACGATCACCGACCAGCAGGGGAGAGTTGCCAAAAGTGAAGTTTTTCCGATTAAAGCCATGGACGGTATGGTTTGGTATTGGTCGGCCGTTGAAGGTCTGGTTAAACTGAATGTTAAAACAGGTCGTAAAAAACTCATATTACCTAATCAATCCTTTAAAACAAGCTATTTTCGCACGGTTAATTCTACTCAGTTTGATGCCCAGGGTAAGCTATGGATTCATAGTTCGGATGCCATTATCAGGCTGGATACAACGGCTCATAAAAAAGATAATATTGAGTATTTCTTCTCGAATCATCCACTTAATAAAGCAGGTAAGCCCATTGAGATTATTAAGATTCTTCCGGTAAATAATATCTTATGGATTGCTACAGCTGAAGGTTTAGTGCGCTTTGATTATAGGAACAAGGATATAAAGCTGATTAGCGAATATGAAAAAGGCAAACCCATTCATGTAGTATTTGATTTGGATACCGATGGCAAAGGTAATTTGTGGTTAGGAACAGAAAAATACGGACTATTGAGGTATTCGATAGACAGCCAGAGTTTTGCACAAATCAAAAACGAGGGATTTCTGGACAAAAATAACCTCTATATCAATGAGATAAGCCAGGTTTATGTCGATTATGATGGCATTATCTGGGTAAATACAGACCCCTATGGTATTGACCGGATCCAGATTCTACCCAATAGCCTAAACAGTTTCAGAATTCCATTCCCTAAAGATTTTCCTAAGCAATTATTGAATTACTCTGTCAGATTTATTATTAAAGATGAAGCGAAACAGCAGATAATGATGGGTACGCAACAAAGCGGTCTTTGGATATTGAATGATAAAGATTTAAGTATCATAAAGAGCTATTATAATAATGATGCGCAAAATCCGCTGCCTTCCAATACAGTAAGATATCTGAAAAAAGATTCTTTAGGCAAGATATGGATAGGCACCTCACAAGGCTTGGCTTCAATGAAAGGCACCAATATCCAAAAATTGAATAATAGAATTGGAAAAGACCCTGTCCTCTCAAACTTTATCCGATATATTGAAGAAGATAAGAGAGATATGATCCTGGGGACAGAGGGGGGCATTTATTTCATTGATAAGCACAAACAACAGTTTCAGGGGAAAGTATTACTACCAACCAAGCGAATTTCATTAATCAGGAAAGTAAGAGAAGGGAAATACTTCGTAGGTATCTATAATGAAGGCCTTTGGCAATTGGAAACAAAAGATAATTTCAGAAGTTTTACTGTCTCAAAAATCATTCAGGATGGCATTCCGATTTGTATGCAATTATCAAAAGACCAGTCAACCTGGTGGATTGGTACAAGTAAGGGATTAATAAGGTATTCAGTAAAAGATAAGAAAACTGAAATTTATACAACTGAAGATGGTCTGCCCAATAATTTTATTTATGCCATTGAAATAGATAAAAATAATAATCTTTGGTTAAGTACCAACAGAGGAATTGCCCGTTTTGACACGCGCCAACAAAGATTCACTGCTTTTAATCTGAATGATGGTTTGCAAGCCTACGAGTTTAATGGCTACAGTTCTTTTCAAGCTCCTGACGGAGAGTTATTTTTTGGTGGGGTGAATGGTGTTAACAGATTTTATCCTGACAATATTACCAAGAGTATATTTACACCCAACTTCACTTTAAAGAAAGAAGAAAATCAGGTTTTTGTTGGTAACCGTTGCCTGGCATTTATTGATGAAGATAACCGATATGCACGACCCGTATTAGAGGATAATACCTTTATGAAGCGTTTTAAACCTACCGGAAATGACATTCCAAACTTTGGTTATTCTAATAAACCCGTATGGTTGATGATGCGTGTCATGAATTTGAAAGACAGGCAATGGCTTATGGAAATTGCTAATAGCAGGGTCAATGAAGTAGATTTATTTGTGGTAGAGAATAATCGGATTATTAACTCTAAGAAATTGGGAGACCATTATCCCTACCACCTCAATACAATTAAAGATTCTAATCCAATTTTTAAAATTGATATGATTGAAAACCAAGAGTATGTTATCTTCCTGAAATGCAAAAGTACCGAGGATTTAAAGTTTCCCATTTATTTCTGGCAGGAGTCTGAGCTTTTTCAAGCCATGTCGAATCGTAAGATAATCTGGGGGATTTACTTCGGTTTTATATTTCTGATTGTTTTGTACAACTTCTTTTTATGGCTGGTTATCAGAGACCGATCTTTGGTTTATTATATTTTGTATGTCTTGTGTTTTGGAGGATTACAGGCAGTATTATATGGATTTTTCTACCAATATATCTGGTCAAATTCATGGTTAAACGATAGAGGACATCTGGTATTTCTGAATATCTCCACTTTCTTCATGATTTATTTTACCATTGAGTTTTTAAATTTAAGAGTCAATCTGCCTCGTTTAATTAAACCTGTCCAATGGTTTTCATATGCAATTTTAGTATTTAGTCTTATCCTCCTTTTCCATTACGAATGGCATGCAAATTTTATTAGCATCGGTCTTACTTTTATCTTATTACTTATACAGGCATATATAGTATATGACTATATTTCCCGCAATATACGTATCATCTGGCTTTATGCTTTAGCTATGGTGAGTATATCAATAGCAGCCATTATAGTAGCTTTGAAAAACCTGAATATTATCCCGGCCATGAATCAGGAATACTATCTCATGATAGGTTCGATGCTTGAAATTGTTTTGTTCTCGGTGGCTTTTGGAGATAAGCTGCGTCGTAGCCAGAAAGAACAACAAAGGCAACAAATGTTAAGAAACGAGATTTCGACTAATCTTCATGACGATTTAGCGGCCTCATTAAGTAGTCTAACCATGTTTTCAGAGTTAAACCGGATGAAATTCCAGAAATCTGTGCCTGAAACTTCCGAACTTTTCAGTAAAATCAGTACCCGTTCAAGGGAAATGATGCGACAGGTGAGAGAAGCGGTTTATGACATGAATCCTCAGAATGATGATTCAGCCGAATGGATAGACCGCATGGTACAATTTGCGAAAGAAATGCTATCAGCCAAACAAATAGAACTCAATCTGACAATTGCCGATAACATACATGCTTTACCTTTATCTACGCATCAGAGGCGCAATTTATATCTATTCTTTAAAGAAGCCATTAATAATATTGCCAAACACTCAGAAGCCAGTGAGGTAAAAATTGATTTTCGATTAATTCCCTCAACCTTTGAGAAACAGGGTGAACTGCTGATTATAGATAATGGCAAAGGCTTTGATACCAAAGAATTACATCAAGGGAATGGATTGCTTAACTTTCAGAAGAGAGCCGAAACTTTGGGAGGGAAAGTAGAAATTCGTTCAGAAGCAGGCAAAGGAACAAAAATAGAATTGACTTTTGCCTTGCAATGATTTTGTGCACAGTTCTTATCCTACTTATTTTAGTAGTTGTTCTGCATAGGTATTATCATGAATTTTACGGAAACTCTTTCTACTACTTATGATACGTGTAACCATTTTTGAAGATATTCGGGAAATTAGGGAATTGTTGGCTGAAACCATCAGAGTAGCAGAGGAGTTACTTCTTACGGGCGCCTATCCTAACGCCAACGAAGCTGTTAAAGTTATTCGTAAAGATAAGCCTGACGTGGTCTTGATGGATATTCAGATGCCGGGTATCACAGGTATTGAAGCAGTGCAGCAAATAAAAGCCGAGTATCCGGACGTACAGATTCTAATGCAGACAGTATTTGAAGACAATGCACGTATTTTTTCTTCTATCTGTGCCGGAGCAAGTGGCTATATTCTGAAAGATTCAAGTCCTGAGCGATATGTAGAAGCTATTATTGAAGTATCGCAGGGAGGTTCACCGATGCCTCCTGTAATTGCCCGTAAGGTATGGACTATGTTTCAACAGCAAAACCATACTTTTGCCAAAGAAGAATATAAAGAGCTATCAACCAATGAGCAAAAGGTTTTAGACTGCCTCGTAAAAGGTATGAGTTATAAACTCATTGCTGACGAATGCAAGATAAGTATCTCAACAGTTAATTTCCATCTCAAAAATATCTATCGAAAACTGCATGTAAATTCTGCCACTGAAGCCATATCAAAAGCTGTAAAACGACAGATAGTCTAATCTAAGATAATGTTTTATACGACTACCTCTATGTGTAAAGGATTTAATTTAGCAAGTCCTTAAAACTCAATATTCCATCCAAAAACAGCATTCAACTAGATGAAGAAATTACTTTTTATCCTTTTATCTATTAGTCATTATGCTATGGCTCAATCTTTTACCGGAGACTGGAGTGGCAATGTGCAAAACGTCAATGGAAGCCTTCCCGCTGAAATGCAATTAAAAGTATTAACGAATAATAGTGTCGATGGGCAATTGATTGTATTCGCTAACAGTGCTAAAGATAATTATATATTGAAAGGCAGTATAAATGCCACAACTGCTGCTGGAACTTTGACCTATAAAGATGGCACTAGCTTTAATTTTTCAATGCAGTTGGCTAACGGACAAATCAGACAAGAGATTAGCTATAATGGACAAATAATCTTAAGTGGAACATTCAGCAAGCAAAACGCGAATACAAGTGTAACCAATGCTCCTAACGCAGATGGATTATACCGTGACCCTAATCTGGTAGGTAAATGGGAAATTCAGGAAAACTACTCAAGTAGTGGCGGTTTTTATGGTGGATCAAGCAGTGTTATTGTGCTGAATGCAGATGGTACAATTGATGACGGAGGTTCAGGTTCTTATGTGAGCGGGCCAAACAGTTCAGGCAAATCAGCCGGTGGAGGTAATCAAATGATTGCAGAAGCAAAGGCACTTGGCGCAAGATGGTATACAAAAGATAAAACATTTTATTGGAGGCTTTTGGTGAATGGAAAGGTAACAGATGTGGCCAATTCAAAGTATTATATTGAACGGGGCGCCTTGTTACTGACTGATTTAAAAACAGGGAAAAAGCAATTGTATTATAAAAAATAAGAGGGTTTAAAGGCAATGCACCTACTAACTTTAGTAGGTGCATTGTGCTTTTTTATGGCTTAGCTTTGTATCAATCAAATAACAGAGTAGGCCATGAAAAAAATACTTCTACTTCTTCTATCAATAGTGTCGCTTCAAGTAAAAGCGCAATTTGTTGAAGCCAGAACAGATAGCTTTAAAACCCGTGTTCCTCTGCGATTAATGAACATAGGGGAGGGGGCAGGAAAAGTACTGACTTCCGATGCTATAGGCAGAGCAACCTGGCAAACCCCTGCAAGCGGTTCAGGTTTGTGGACATTAGCTGGTGTAGGAGGCAATGAAATACAAAATACCAATACCGGAGGTTTCTGGTCAAGCTATAGTACACTTGTTCCGTATGCGGCTACGAATATTACTAATCCACCAATAGCACCAGTTGCAGGTGGAGGAACACGTATGATGTGGATACCTTCAAGAAGTGCATTCAGATGTGGTTCGGTTAGTGGCAATGCCTGGGATGCTAACAATATAGGCCTTCATTCTTTTGCAACGGGTTATAACTCATGGGCATCCGGAATAGGTAACGTGGCTATTGGTACAGGAGCAATTTCTGATGGAACATCAAATACGATTGCTATTGGGGAAAATTCGCGTGCATCAACCGGATACGGAAATATGGCGTTTGGATTAGGCGCTATTTCAGATGGAACATCAAATACAATTGCTTTCGGGGAAAGTGCTCATGCATCCGGTGATGGGAGTATGGCTTTTGGCTCATTTGCTTTTGCCGATGGGTCTGTTCGTGCAGTTGCTATCGGAGCAAACACCCGTGCTTCGGGTAATTATAGTACTTCTATAGGCACAGGTACAATAGGTAATGCCTATTATTCTGTGGCGTTGGGCTATTATAACTCACCTATTGGTACTGCCAGTGCAACAAACTGGGTAAGTACAGACCCTCTGCTTTATATAGGCAATGGGCAAAGTGCAGTGTCTCAAAGCAATGCGATGGTGATTCAGAAAAATGGAGTCGTGAATATTGGTATTACTCCAGGGGCCTCCACGACTTTCAAGTTGAGAGTAGGCGGAAATATATCGGCATCAGGACTAACTGCTACAAATACGGTTTCAGGTTTTGGTCTCAGATCTTTAGCCCTTGCCGGTCCTGGTGAACGCCCCCTCTGTACAGATGAAAACGGATTTCTGGTGGAGTGTCAGACAGTGGTTAATACTTCATACTATAATGTGTCTGCATTAGGATTCCATCCTATTCTTTCAAGTAGTACCCCTAGTTCAGTGTTTAACAGAGTAGTAGAAAAAGCGCTCATTTCCTTTGCAAATAATACCAAAAGTGCAGATGCTTATGCCTTTGCTCCTATTGAATTAACTAATGGAGCATTGGTAGATAAAATGACCATGCACTTTATCCAGAATACAGGGGGAGGTATGACATTAACTTTTTATAGTGTCGAAAAACAAACCAATGCTGTAGGAACAACAGTGGCTAGTATAGTCAGCGCTAGCGGAAGCGGGATTCAGGAAAAAGAAGTTGTTTTTGACAAGACTTTAGTAATTGATAATAGTAAATTTTATTACTATCTGAAATTAGAGGCCGGGTCTGACTGGCAAGGTACCGATTTAGCTTTTAGAGGAGTAGTTTTTACGTATAGATATCCATCAAGGCTATGAAAACAATCAGAATCAGTAAAAAAGACATCAGTCCGCAGGAAATTCTTTACCTGGAGTCTCAAGGTAATTACACCATGGTTTACCTGAATGGTAACAGAAAAACACTAAGCTCACGGACCCTGCAGATATTTGAGGAGAAGCTAAAAGATTACAATTTTTTTAGGGTAAACAGGAGCCATATCGTCAATTTTGCAGCAATTGAATGGCTCAGTACTAGTTGTAAGGATATGTGCATTTTATTGAAAAGTGCTGAGCAATTCTCCATATCACGCAGACGTAGAAAATTGCTCAGCAATATTAAGCGATAAAACTTTACACTGCGTATATATATAATAGCAGCCTTGAATTGCCGACCGATTAATTGAATTTTATAGGGAAACCGACCTACGTCTAATCCTTTTTCAGCTCTAAAACACACGAAGAAAATGTTCAGAAAATGTTTTCCATTGGTCTTTTTGTCTTTAGTGCACGCCCACGTGTTTTCGCAAACCACTTTTTCAGAAGATAGTCTGAGATATTTTCTTGATAATCAAATTGTGAAAATTGGCTTTGATAAACGTATGGGAGGAGCAATCAGCTATTTTGCCCGATTACCCGATGGAGTCAACATGATTAATAATCATGACGCAGGCAGACAGGCAGGTTTTGAAACGCGTATTTATCCTGACCAACCGAATACCTGGAAACCTTATACTAATTCTAAATATCTTACAGATGTATTCCCTTTTTCTGGAGGTGCTACCCGTGAATGGAACGGGTTGGTTCAAGGAAGTTTTTATAACAATTACATAACTAATACCGATAATCTTGGCGGATTACCTGAGGAGATCAGCTTTGATGAGAATACAGGAGTTTTATATTTCAAAGCTAAATTATGGGAATGGGGATTTGTGAAGGATAGCTTGGGTGTTTACAAAAAAATAGATACTGGCGCTTATAACGAATATTGGGTGAGTTTAGAAGGCATTTCGACTCATTTCTCAGTGAAACAGACCCGGAACATCCCTTATTTTGTCAGTAATTCTAATACTGGTGTTTCGCTTAATATATTTATTAATCTCAATTATCCTTTTGCAGAAAGATGGCAGACTTACAACGAGACCCAGCCATTTACCAATCAGCCTGTTTTTTTCAGAACGAATATACCTCCGGGTGCGCCAAACCATGAAAATTTCTGGAATAATGCTACTGAAAACTGGGTAGCCATGACCAATCAGAATAACTTTGGCATGGGGATATATACTAATGATACCCGTTTCAGATTTTTATACGGAGAGAAGCAATTTAAAAATGAATGCCCATTTGACAGTTTAAATTGCCCTGACGAAAGCAAATACTCATTTGGGACCTTTTCGTTTAGTACCTATGGTTTTCCTTGTGGAGAACTCTGTACTAACCCCAATAATTCTACCACTTTAAATTTCAGTTTTCTGGCAGGTACTATTACCGAAATACGGCAGTTTGCTTATGCAAAGCACGCTAATCCTTGTGCCCAGTCGATTGTTTTAAGTAGCGTTAATGACGATTTAGATAGCAATAGTACTAAAAAGTCAAAGATATTGATAGAGGCAAATAATACCATTACTGACTCTTCCATTACCTACGAAACAGGGAAATTTATCTTACTTAGGCCTGGGTTTAAAGTAGAAAACGGAGCTTCTTTTGATGCAAAGCTTTCGGCCAACCCCTGTAATTGATAATCATTACATAATTTGCAAAAGGGCTTTTTTCTCCTAACTTTGCTGCATAAAAAAGCCTTTTTTAATCTATGAGTCGTACAAACATTTCTACCGGAGCTAAATGGGAGGATATTGTCGGTTATTCTCGAGCCGTAAAAATCGGTAATCTAATTGAAGTAACGGGCACAGTAGCTACTGATAACAGTGGCGAATTAGTGGGTAAAAATGACGTTTATATTCAGACCAAGTTCATTATCTTAAAAGCAGAAAAGGTATTGGAGCAGTTGGGCGCAAACCTGAAAGATGTAATTCGCACACGCATTTTTACCACTGATATTTCGCAATGGGAAGCCATTGGTAGAGCCCATGGCGAGCTTTTTCGCTCAATTAAACCTTGTACAACCATGGTTGAAGTAAGTGCGCTTATTGAAAAAGATTATCTGGTTGAAATCGAGTTTACGGCAGTATTAGAAGAGAAGTAATTAAACCAGATGGTTCTTGATAGCAAAAGCCACCAGACCAGCCGTATTTTTTACACCCAGTTTTTCTATCATTCTTAATCGATGGCCCTCAACTGTACGGGGGCTTAGTGCTAGCTTGTCGCCTATTTCCATCGTAGTAAGCCCCTCACATATCTGGACAAGCACTTCCTTTTCACGGTCTGACAAGTCGGTTTTATAATTGAATATCTTATTTTCCTGTTGATTTTTACGGGTCATTTTGCGAAGCATGACCTTACTCACAAAATCGCTGAAATAAATATCTGTCTCAATCACTTTCCTGATGGCTTTCTCTACTTCTTCGGGGTCATTATCTTTCAACAAATAACCATTGGCGCCAATTTCCATCAAATGCAGAATATATTTGTCTTCATCATGCATTGTTAAGATAATCACTTTTACATTAGGAAATTGTTGCCTGATTAATTCAGTGGTTTTAGTACCATCTAACTGAGGCATTTGTAAGTCCATCAAGACCACATCAACAGGGATACCCGGTAATTTATGTATAAATTCTAGTCCATTGGTAGCCTCCATTACTACTTCAAAATCAGAAATTTGTTCAAGAATTGAAATCATACCCTTTCTAAACAAGCTATGATCATCTACAACTGCAATTCTTATATTTGACATATCAGGAATAATGTTTAAGTAATGGGATTTCTATTTTTGTATGCGTACCTTGTCCTATACTCGATTTAATAGTAAAAGTACCATCTACCACGCTAAGGCGGCTTTCTATATTTCTTAAGCCTAAACCCGATTTTGGGTCTTGCTTTACTGCTTGTAAATTAAAGCCTTTCCCATTATCGGTGAAAATAAACGTAAGTTTACTATTGCCTGCTGAAAGCTTAAGGGAGATTTCCTGTGCTTCCGCATGTTTTAGTGAATTATTTACCAGTTCTTGCGCTATCCTATAAATAGTCAGTTCTATTTTCTTATCAAACCGCTCACTATCTTCAATACCCTCATGATTAAAGATAAATAAAACGCCTGAGGCTATATGAATTTTCTGTATAAATTCGTCTATGGCAGATATAAGACCAAAGTCTTCCAGGGTGCTGGGTACCAACTCACGTGAAATTCTTCTTACCTGACTGATAGATTCTTCTAAAAATTCTTTTGTGGCTTTCCCATGCTCAGTCAATTCAGCCGAAGTATTCAATTTTTTTAATAATTGATTAAAGCTCATTTTTGTCACTGATAGCATAGCGCCCACTTCGTCGTGCAGGTCTTTGGCTATTCTTCGCCGTTCTACCTCTTGTACTTCCAAAGATGATTCAAGCAATTGTCTTTGCATTTCTGCCTTTAGCTCTTGCACTACAATTTTTTGTTCAGCCTGCTTCTGTTTATAATATACCACAAACAGAATACTAAAGATTATTAGTACAATAAGACCGGATGAACCTAAAAATATTAACTGTAGGTCACTCATTTTGCTGAGTATTATTCAAAGAATTACTATACCAGAATGCCAGAGAGATGGTAAAATGAAATAAAATACTAAGCGCAGAGTTAATAATACCCCAAGACACTTGAGTGGTGCTTTTGGCAGCTTTTATAAGAAATAAGTTTACAAATAAATTCCCACCAAAAAAGAATAATAGGCCTACGCTCACCCAAAAGTAGGGAAATTTAGTAATATTTTCAACTTTCAAATCTTGCAGAAGCTGATAGAAATAAGCCAGTACAATGACAAGAACTATCAGGCTTGAAGCAGTATAGGTATAATTATTAAAAGAGCCCGTAGTAATATGAGTAATCGCGCCGGATGGAATTTCTAAAGCAGAAAAAAAAGTAAAAATGCAGCAGGCTACTATAATAAAGACTCTCCAGTATTTATGATTTACTAAACGAAAATACAAAAAGGCAATAATATAAAACCCTATAATAGAATGCCAGTTATAAAAAAAAAGTGTATTAAAGTTTTTACCTGTCCCTGCAAAGTACAGAATATCTGAGGTTACGCCAAAAAAGTTTCTGATGAGTGTAACAACTACGTAAGCGGTAAGTATTCTTAATTCTGTGCTTAAATATTTTCTTTTAAGAAGAATTATTGCCACAGGAATAAGAATACTTACTTCTGAAACCGTGGAAAAAAGCATTAATCCATTCATTCGTTTCCCAATTCATTTTTTTATTTCCCAAAAGGTGGTTGAGGCGAACCATTCCCAAGTCCGCTGCCATCAGGGGTATCTTTAAAGCCAGTATGATCAATTTCTATATCTTTTCCATCTTCATCTACTGGCACCAGGAATAATCTTGGCCTTAATTCCGAATCTTTTGCATCTTTTATCGGGACATTAGAAATTTCTGATTCTTCAGTCAGATCTTTGAAGTTTTCATAGGCCAAGCCATAATAGATTCTTAGACCCGATACTCCTCTTCCAGACTTTTCGGCTAGTTCGAGCAATTCGTTAATTCTTTCGATACCAAAAAACTCTCCTTTTCTGACTTCTCCATCCATTAAGAATTTTGATGCCAGAGAGTTTTTTTCTTTAGTTGAATTGGCTTTAACTTCACGATTAAAGTTAGTAGCAAAATCTTTAATTTCAGCTAAGGAAAACCCGTTCCCAAGTTGTTTTGATTTTTGACGATCAAAGGGCCATTTGAGTGCCATGATAGTAAGGTGTTTTAGATTATAAACTAGATAGATAGGGAGATTTTGAGTGAAATATCAAAATACAATCGAAATATATAATTAAGTATTTAATTAATAGTATACCGTTTAGCTAAATGCGTAAAAACCCCTGATGAATTGAGGAAAACTACGTTGCTAAAAAAAAGAAAACCTCACTATTAGCCAGAATAGTGAGGTTGTGGAACTGAAACAATCGTACTCAGAAAAAAAATTATATTTTTTTCACGTTGACTGCGTTCAAACCCTTGCGACCTTCGATAACTTCGTATTCAACATGATCGTTTTCACGAATCTTTCTGCCGCCGAGACCAGTCACGTGAACGAAGATTTCTTGCCCTGAAGCATCATCAACGATAAAACCAAAGCCTTTAGTTTCGTTGAAGAATTTAACTACACCTGTTTGCATTGAAATTAAAAAAATTATGAGAAAATGAAGAATTGATTTGCAATGTACATAATTTTAATGATAAAACAAGTTTTGTAAAAAATATATTTGGACAAAACTTATATTTATTTGCACAAAAAAGCAAAGGCTTTTATTATTTTTTTGTTGTTTTATTGTTAATTACGAGATTATTAGTAGATTCGTTATAATTTTGCAGAATTATCTCTTAAAAAACAAAATGAATCGCCTAAGATACCTCGTAGAAAACCAACTTTTTGGAGTTTGCTCTCGCTTGGGGGAAAAGCTTAACTTCTCGGCAAGTAGCGTAAGGCTTTATTTTATCTATGCCTCCTTCTTTACTTTTGGCTCGCCGATTATCCTGTATTTAGTACTAGCTTTTTGGATGGAAGTACGCAAACATCTGCGCCGACACAAAAATCCTACTGTGTGGGAGTTCTAAACCCACTCCTTTACTATTCTCCCTTTATATATACAATATAGTTTTGTTAGAAGCATTCCGTTGGATATTTTGCTCAAAAAATGTACTTTTGAAAAAACGAAATATCTAAACACTTCTAAACAGGCACTATGAAGAAAATCCTCTTTTTCCTGCTTTTCTGTGCATCTTCGAGCTTTGCACAAAATGCTGATTCGCTTCAAATCAGAAAAATTTATGACGAAATTCTGACCAACGGAGAATGTTATAAAACGCTTACCTATCTTTGCAAAACCATAGGCCCACGTTTAAGTGGTTCTATAGGTGCCGCAAAAGCTGTGCAATACACCAAAAAAGTGATGGAGGATTATGGCTTTCAGAAAGTGTTTCTGCAAGATGTAATGGTACCACATTGGGTACGTGGAGTTAAGGAAGATGCCTATATTGAGAATGGAAAAGTAAAAACAAAAGTGCCGATTGTAGCCTTAGGAGGTTCAGTAGCCACTCCAACAGCAGGTATTAAAGCAGAAATAATAGAGGTGAAAAGCTTTGAAGAGTTGAAAACATTAGGGGAGGCTAAAGTAAAAGGCAAAATAGTGTTGTTTAATCGCCCGATGGACCCAACCAAAATTAATACTTTTGAAGCTTATGCAGGAGCAGTTAATCAGCGAGGAAATGGCGCATCGGAAGCAGCTAAGTATGGAGCTGTTGGGGCAATTGTTCGTTCCATGACTACTTTGCAGGACGATAATCCTCATACAGGTGGTATGCGCTATGCACCTGGAATCCCAATGATTCCTACGGCAGCCATCAGTACTAATGGGGCGAATTTGTTAAGTAAATTATTGAAGGAAAACCCAAAACTGAAATTCTATTTCAAGCAAAACTGCCAGACTTTGGCAGATGCACCTTCGCACAATGTAGTAGGGGAGATACGCGGTACAGAAAAACCAGATGAAATTATTGTAGTTGGCGGTCACCTTGATTCCTGGGATTTAGCCGAAGGCGCACAGGATGATGGCTCGGGCTGCGTGCAGGCTATTGAAGTATTACGTGCCATGAATGCCTTGGGTATTAAACCAAAACGTACCATCAGAGCTGTTATGTTTATGAATGAAGAAAATGGGTTAAGAGGTGGTACTAAATATGCGGATTTAGCTAAGCAAAATGGCGAAAATCATATTGCTGCTATTGAATCAGATAATGGAGGTTTTACTCCAAGAGGCTTTGGTATGGTAGGTACTGCTAAACAAATAGCCAAAATAGAAGTATATAAAAACCTGTTAGCTCCTTATGGCCTAGCTGAAATCGGAAGAGGCAGCGGTGGCGCAGATATAGGCCCACTAGGCAACTTAGGTACATTATTAATCGGCTTCAAACCGGATTCTCAACGCTATTTCGATTTCCATCATGCACAAAATGATAAATTAGATGCGGTAAACGAACGAGAATTACAACTAGGTGCCGCATCTATGGCTGCTTTGGTGTATTTGATTGATAAATATGGGTTGTAGTAGTGATATAAAACAAAGAAAAGACTCTATTTTAATGAAAATAGAGCCTTTTCTTTCATAATCTTACAACCACTCTCCCCATCTGCCCACCTTTCAATATCTTTTTGATTTCTTTATTCAGACCTTTTAAACCAATTGTTTTGGTAATAGACTGAATACCTTCCGGCTTCCATTTCTTTGCAAGATTCTTCCACATTCTCTTTCTCCATTCAATATCACATTCAGAAGAATCAATTCCAAACATAGAAACCGCACGTAGGATAAATGGAAAAACAGTAGTTGGCAACTCAGGTGATTGAACCAAACCGCACAAACTGACAACACCATTATATTGCATCGATTTTAAGATAGTAGCCAACATATTACCCCCTACAGTATCGATACAACCTGCATAAATACCTTTCAGCATAGGCCTACCTGATTGGTCGTTGACAGCTTCGCGAGAAACAACTTCTTTTGCCCCTAAATTTAATAGAAAGGCTTCTCCTTCTGATTTACCTGTTACACCCACTACATCAAAACCTAATTTAACTAGAATCATGACTGCCATAGTACCTACACCTCCGGTTGCACCTGTCACGATTACTTTTCCTTTTCCGGGTGTCAATCCGTTTTGTAAGAGTTTATCAATACATAATGCCGCTGTTAGTCCGGCTGTGCCAAAAATCATACTTTCTTTCAGACGCAAGCCCCTTGGTAATTTTACAACCCATTTGGCTGGTACACGAATATATTGTCCAAAGCCGCCTGCAGTATTCATGCCCAAATCAAAACCTGTCACAACGACTTGTTCACCTACTGAAAACTCATCCGAACTGGATTCTTCTACTATTCCTGCTGCATCAATACCAGGGGTATGTGGGTAATTACGCGTAACACCACGGTTACCGCTAGAGGAGAGAGCATCTTTATAATTGAGTGATGAATACTTTACCCGTATCATTATCTCTCCGACAGGCAAATCATCAGTAGAACGTTCAATAATCTGTCTTGAAAATGTTTTATCCCCAATTTCACTCACATAAAAAGCTTGAAAAGTCGGCATAATATTCAGTATTATTTCAGCAAATATGTAGAAAAGTTTATTGTGAAGAGATAGAAACGATTAATTAAAGTCATTAAAATACAATTTGATAAGATATCGGTACTTAAAAAGAAAAGTAATAACAACTAAAAATGGTAGCCTTAAAACATCATTTCCTGTTGAGGCGGACGGCTAGTCTACGATTAAAAATCGAGAAAAAGCCTATGGAAATTGAAAAAGATTAACGGATTTTTAATTGTACGAATTTAAATGATGGCTGGTTTTTTGTTTACTTTTTTGCAGCTCAAAAAAGTAAAAGCCGAGGACTAAGCCAAAACAGTAGTTTCAGTTGTTAAGCCAGTCATGTAATCTATAACAATATCTAAATTGGAACTTTTACAAAAAACTTTAAATTATAAAGAGAAATCAATTTCACCACATGCCATATACCTCCAATCCTGACTTACCAACACTCAAATTACCATTTGAATGGAACGGAACCCCAATCAACGATAAAAGAAGATTCATTAATTATGAATTTCCATTTGTTGACTCATTCAGAGAAGTATTAAGATGGCAATTCACGAGGAATCCGCAGAAGTCAGAGAAGAAAACAGATAAATGGAGAGCAGAAGTCTTACAGAATCAGGGCTTTCTTGATTCAAAAAAAGATTGTATTGTGTGGTTAGGGCATGCCTCTTTCTTTATTCGTCTGGCAGGAATTACTATGTTGATAGACCCTGTACTATTTGACGTTTCATTAATAAAACGACAATCAGCATTACCAGTTCCGGCAGAAGATTTGCGTAGTCTGGATTATATTCTGGTTTCACACGACCATAGAGACCATTGTGATGAAAAAAGTCTGCAATTATTAGCCAGAAATAACCCTGATGTCACTTATTTGACGGGTTTACGAGTGGATACGCTTATCAGAACTTTTACTCATAGCAATAAAATTCAAGCAGCGGGCTGGTATCAGCAATATAAAACAGATGATTTTGTAAAAATTTATTATGTACCTTCAAGACATTGGGGAAGACGTTTTCTGACAGATACCAATGTGCGTTTATGGGGTGGATATGTGATTCAGAGCGCTGGAAAAACTATCTATTTTAGCGGAGATTCAGGCTATGGAGGTCATTTTGAAGATGTTGGTAAAATCTTCCCGAATATTGATTATTGCATTATTGGAGTAGGCGCTTATAAACCAGAGTTTTTTATGGGCCAAAGCCATGTCTCACCGACAAATGCTGTAAAAGCCTTTCATGATATGCACGCCAAAGTAATGATACCGATGCATTATGGCACTTTCGATTTATCTGATGAACCCATGGGAGACCCTCTGCGAGTACTCCATAAATTGGAAGACCAGGGCGAAATTAAAGGAGATTTAAAAGTCTTGAAAGTAGGAGAGGTGCTTAGCCCCTAACCGCAGCCGCCGACCGTCCCTGAAGGGGAATGAAGAGGAAGTCAGGACATTAGCCACGGTAAGTGATTAAGATTCGCTTATTTCATATTGAACTTTATTAGCATCTAAAAATTTCAGAATTGTTTCTACATGCACACCCATCCCGACATTAATAAACTGATGTTCAGTAATTTCTTTATTGTCAATCACCACTTTCGGCGAAAATCCTAAGGCCAAGTGAGCTGTTCGGCTTTGGATAGCCCAGATATTACCTGCTGTATCAAAGATAGGTCCGCCACTTTGTCCGCGGAACCCCGGAGTAGAGGTTTCAATAAATTTTACTTCGAAAGGGGTATTGCCGGAATTATATTGTAATACCTCTCTGGTAAAAATCCCATCAATCGGGAAACGGGGAATCGGTAAAGCATTAGGTGCAATCTGAAATGCATTGGTGGCTTCGTTAAAAGTAGCGTTTACTTCATGAAAAGGATACCCTAATTTACAAAGGCTTGTTCCTATGGCTAAATTATCTGGTTTTTTAAATACAGGATATTGTGGGCAGAATTGTAGATTATAATTAGTCAGCTTACCGATAGCTATATCATTTTCGGTTAGTAAATGAATATTATCAATTCCATGCATATCAGCACCCCACCAGTAAGAATAAGTTCTTATCCACTTCGGATTAAACTTTAATTTTGCTATTCTTCTTTTTTTATCATGAATTGATATAAGCCGATTGTTTTCTATCTCACTTACTTCCTGATTATACTGATTAATTTCTACTGTATCTCGCTGATGAGTAAGCATAATATCAAATATATGGGCAGCAGTTATAATCCATCCCTCAGCATTTACAATCACAAATGTTCCCACACTACATTCCACTGTTCCATCAAATCGTAAGGTTGAAATAAGAACAGGTTGGGTATAGTTGCTGGCGATTTGATAAGCTTTAGCAAACATTCTATTTGTGTTTAATAGGTAAAGTTCATGTATAAATAAAGCCCTCGAGTTTCTTCGAGGGCTTCTTTGTATGTTCTTAGCATTTGATTACATCATGCCGCCCATTCCACCACCGTGGCCATGACCACCCATGTCTGGAGCTTTTTCTTCTGCAATATCAGAAACTACAGCTTCTGTAGTTAATAATAAACCTGCGATAGAAGCAGCGTTTTCTAATGCTAAACGAGTTACTTTAGTAGGGTCGATGATACCTGCAGCCAACATATCTTCATATTTGTCTTCGCGAGCATTGTAACCGAACGAACCTTCGCCACCTTTAACCGCTTGTACAATTACTGAACCTTCGCCACCTGCGTTAGCAACGATTGTACGTAATGGAGCTTCGATAGCAGATCTGATGATAGCGATACCAGTTGTTTCGTCACCGTTAGCACCTTTTAAGCCTTCCAGAGCTTTTTGTGCACGGATTAACGCTACACCACCACCTGATACAATACCTTCTTCAACCGCAGCGCGTGTTGCATGAAGGGCGTCATCAACGCGGTCTTTTTTCTCTTTCATTTCTACTTCTGTAGCAGCACCAATATAGATGATAGCTACACCACCTGACAATTTAGCCAGACGTTCTTGTAGTTTCTCACGGTCGTAATCAGACGTAGTTGATTCGATTTGTGCTTTGATTTGATTTACACGACCTGTGATTTGTTCCTGATCACCAGCACCATTTACGATGGTTGTGTTATCTTTATCGATGATGATTTTATCGCAATGTCCTAAGTAAGATAGGTCAGCATTTTCTAATTTGAATCCACGCTCTTCAGCAATTACAGTACCACCAGTCAGGATAGCGATGTCTTCCAACATTGCTTTACGACGGTCACCGAAACCTGGAGCTTTCACAGCACATATTTTCAATGCACCACGGATTTTGTTAACTACCAATGTAGCAAGAGCCTCTCCATCAACATCTTCAGAGATAATTAACAACGGACGGCCAGTTTGTGCTACACCTTCCAATACCGGAAGTAACTCTTTCATTGAAGAGATTTTTTTCTCAGAGATTAAGATGAAAGGTTTTTCTAATTCAACTTCCATTTTCTCTGGATTAGTTACGAAGTAAGCCGATAAATACCCACGGTCAAACTGCATACCTTCTACAGTTTTTACTTCAGTTTCAGTACCACGAGCTTCTTCTACAGTGATTACACCTTCTTTACCAACTTTCTCCATTGCGTGAGCAATCATCTGGCCGATTTCGAAATCGTTGTTAGCAGAGATAGTAGCAACTTGTTCGATTTCTTTTGAAGTAGAGATTGGTTTTGATTGACCTTTCAATGCGTCAACAACAGCTGTGACAGCTTTGTCGATACCACGTTTCAAATCCATTGGGTTTGCACCAGCGGCTACGTTTTTAGCACCGATTGTGTAGATTGCCTGCGCCAATACAGTAGCAGTTGTTGTACCATCACCTGCCTGGTCTGCAGTTTTAGAAGCTACTTCTTTCACAAGTTGCGCTCCCATGTTTTCAATCGAATCTTTCAGTTCGATTTCTTTTGCTACAGTTACACCATCTTTAGTGATAGCTGGTGAACCGAATTTTTTATCAAGAATTACGTTACGACCTTTTGGCCCTAATGTTACTTTTACAGCGTTAGCAAGTGTATCAACGCCACGCTTCAATTTTTCTCTTGCTTCTGTATCAAAAATGATTTGCTTTGCCATGTTGTTTTTACTAATTATTAATTAGTGAATGAATGAGTGAATGATTGAATAGAAATGGAATAAATGTAGAAAGAGATAATTCTACAGTCCACACTATATGGCGAACTAAAAGTTCGAAAAATTAAACGATTGCGTAGATATCTGATTCACGCATGATAAGATACTCTTTGCCTTCAACGGTAATTTCAGTTCCTGCGTATTTTCCGTAAAGTACGCTATCTCCTACTTTTACTAATAGCGGCTCGTCTTTTTTGCCAGGACCTACTGCTACTACGATACCTTTTTGTGGTTTTTCTTTAGCAGTGTCGGGAATGATAATTCCGAATGCCGTTTTTTCCTCCGCCGGAGCAGCTTCAATTAGTACTCTGTCTGCTAAGGGCTTAACGTTTACTGACATAGTTATTTTGATTTTTTATGGTTTTAATAATATGTACGTTTAAAACCAGACAAACGTGTCTGATATCAAGACTGCTGACAAGCCAACAAGATTTTTGCCAACGAGCCGCAAAGGTACAGTTTTCTGACAAATTTTCAGTAAATACTGACAAAATTGTTAAATAGTATGACATGTCATTGAAAAATGTATGCGTAGGCTCTGTAGAGGTGTTGTATAGACAAGAAGGATTATTTACCGAACATTTTTTGCAAAGCTGCCCAGAGGTTTTTCTTTAATGTTGTATCGGCTGCAATTGCCCGTAAATCGTTTGCCAATAAAAAATCAATACCCGATACATTTTTGATTTGATAAGGTACTAACATTATATCCCAGTTGAGTCTGCTAAGTCCTACACCAAAACTGATAAATTTAGTAGTAACTTTTTGTGCAATAAAAGAAGGATAATCTATGTGCTGTGTTTTTTGTATTTCTATTAAATCTATTTGTGACAATGACAAACCAACTGCTCCCAGAATTTTACCTAATAAAGCTTTCTCATCATCCGAAATTACATCAGTAATTACTAAAAAAGGATGATTGAGTTTTAAAGGAACAACAACTGGCTTGACAGCTTTAGGAACTTCAACTACCGGAGTAGGAGGTGGGGTAGGTGTAACTTTTGGAGTTAATGCAATTGCCGGAGTTTGTTCTGGCAAAGCGGCTTCTTTTTTCTGAGCTACAATTTCTTTTTCAGAAGCTATTTCAGTCTGTGGATTTTTATAAAGTGTTTCTTTATTAAAAAGATATTGGGCAAGGATATGATTCATTTTGTTGTTTTGTAGAGACGTATTGCGATACGTCTCTACTTAGTATTGAATTTTAAGATACTACTGCTTCTCTTAAAATAACAGCTTCGCGGTCTGGTCCGGTAGAAATGAAACTAATCGGAACGGCTAATTCAGCTTCTAAATAATTGATATAATCTGACAATTCTGCAGGAATGTCATTATAAGTATGGAAGTTCTCTAATGAACATTTCCAGCCTTTGAACGATTTGTAGATAGGCTCTACTGTAATATCTGTCAAATCAAATGGCATTTGCTCGGTAAGTGTGCCATCTGGCAGACGGTAATGTGTACATACCAATATTTCATCCAGGAAATTCAGTACGTCTACCTTCATCATCACCAATTGCGTAACGCCATTCAGCATAATGCTATATTTCAATGCAGGTAAATCTAACCAGCCGGTACGACGTGGACGACCTGTGGTCGCGCCGAATTCTCTTCCTTCCTGACGGATTGCTTCGCCTAGATCATCATTTAGTTCAGTAGGAAATGGCCCGCTACCTACTCTTGTACAATAGGCTTTAAAGATACCATACACCTCACCAATCTGACGAGGGGCAACACCCAGACCTGAGCAAACACCTGCAGCGGTAGTATTAGAACTGGTTACAAACGGGTATGAACCAAAGTCGATATCTAACAATGAACCTTGTGCGCCTTCGGCCAATATTTTCTTGCCATCTTTAATGGCGTCATTCACAATGTATTCGCTATCCAGAATCGTAAACTCTTTCAGGAATTCAACGGCTGCAAAAAACTCTCTTTCTGATTCTGAAAGGTCATAAGAGAATTCATGAAAATCTAAAACTTGCTTATGTTTTTCTACCAAGTTATGGTATCTGGTTTCAAAATTAGGAGAAAGGATATCACCCAATCTTAAACCTTGACGAGATACTTTATCAGAATAAGCCGGTCCGATACCGCGCAGGGTAGAGCCGATTTTTGAATCACCTTTGGCCTTTTCTAAAGCAGCATCTAACAATCTATGGGTTGGAATAATGATGGCAGTCTTTTTTGAAATAATTAGGTTCTTCTTCAGCTCAAGATTGTATTTAGCCAAACCCTCAATTTCTCTACGGAAAACGATAGGGTCAAGCACTACGCCATTACCGATAATATTCAAGCAATCAGCACGGAAAATACCTGAGGGAATCTGGTGAAGAACATGTTTGATGCCATCAAATTCAAGGGTGTGTCCTGCGTTCGGTCCACCTTGAAAACGAGCAACAACCTGATAGTCAGGGGCAAGCACATCAACAATTTTTCCTTTGCCTTCATCGCCCCATTGTAAACCTAGAAGTATATCAACCATTACTTATTAAAAAGACTAAGTCTCTATTTTATATTAGAAAAAATTAAATTTTGTTTTCACATTTTTCACGCTGACAGTTTCCGTAGAATATCAGTGAGTGGTGCATTACTTTAAACTGAAGCATATCGCCTACCATGCTTTGTATATTTTGCACACGAGGGTCACAGAATTCCATCACCTTATGGCAGTCTACACAAATCAGGTGGTCATGTTGTTTGTATCCGTATGCTTTTTCGTATTGTGCCAGATTTTTACCAAACTGATGTTTAGTTACGAGGTCGCACTCAACCAATAAATCAAGGGTATTATATACTGTCGCTCTACTAACCTGATATTTTTTGTTTTTCATCGAAATATACAGGTCTTCTACCTCAAAGTGGTCGTCACGAGAGTATATTTCCTCCAATATCGCATACCTTTCCGGAGTTTTCCTGAGCTGTTTAGCTTCAAGATAAGCAGTAAAAATACGCTTGGCTGAGTCAAAATTTGTAGGATTCGGAACCATATTGTTCGCTATGTTTGACTATTATTTTGGTGTGAAGTTACAAAGAAAATAGATAAGAATAGAAAAATGAATGGTTTTCTAAAAATAAATATACAAGCACTGAGTATAATTCAATGCTTGTATATTGATATAAATTCCCGTAAAGAATTCTTACCAGGTATTTTCTAAGTCTTTTTTTACATAGGTATGATTTCTCTCATCATACGCGCTGGCAGTAGCTGGCTTTTTCAATTTCAAAGCATCGCCTTTTTTGAAGATTCTCATCAAAAGAGCAAGTGGTGTTAAGAAAATGAAGAAAATCAGGCTTAATAAGATAGTAGAGTTAACTCTACCCAATATTTCGGCAAATTTTAGCCAAACCCAGGCAATCTTTTCAGCAACAAAATTAGAAAGTACTCCCAATACACCAATCACAAGTGCAGCAATTAATAGCCCTTGTATTTTGAAAATAAAATAGAATACCAATAGCCCTACTACAATTGTCAGGACAATCTCTTTAGTGTTTTGTTGTTTCATTGTTTAGAATAACGTATAAATAAATGGAGCAATAGCCGAACCACCGCCAATTACAATCAGTACTCCAATTAATAACAATACCACGATCATTGGCATAAGCCACCATTTTTTTCTCTCTTTTAAGAAATTCCAAAGGTCTTGTATAAAATCCATGATGTCATTCCCCTCCCTAGAGGGACTTGTTTATGGTTTGGTTAGTTTTTAGGGACGCAAAACTAATCTAATTTATATTCGTCTTTCCAAGATTCTGATTCAGTCCATTTTGGTTGGAATTTCTTGTCAAAAATAAAATTTCCAACTACCAGATAGTCCATTTCAGTACGCATAAGACACTTGTAAGCATCTTCGGGTGTACAAACAATAGGTTCGCCACGAACGTTAAAGCTGGTATTAACTATAACACCATAGCCTGTCTGTTTCTTGAATTCGTTAATGAGTGTCCAATAACGTGGATTTGTTTCCTGATGAACAGTTTGAATACGAGCAGAGTAATCGATATGGGTAATTGAAGGTAAATCAGAACGCAAGAAGTATAACTTTTCCATCATTGGCAAATCTTCATAATCAGCCGGAAAAGCGTTTCTTCTCTTTGGATTTACACCATGTACTAATAACATATATGGAGAAGGTGTTTCGCACTCAAAATATTCTTCTACATCTTCTGCTAATACAGATGGTGCAAAAGGACGGAAACCCTCTCTATATTTAATCTTTAGATTCAGTTTTTTCTGCATCTCAGAGTTGCGGGCATCACCTAAGATACTTCTGCCACCTAGGGCTCTTGGGCCAAACTCCATACGTCCCTGAAACCAGCCTATTACATTACCCTCTGCCAATAATTCAGCTGTTTTGGCAGCTAATTCGTCAAAGTTTCCATAGTATTGATAGTGCGCGTCATACTTTTTAGACATCTGCTTTACATCCATATCTGAATACTCAGGGCCTAGATATGAACCATGCATTTCGTCTAAAGTATTAGGTGTCAGTTTACGATCCTGATTAAAATAGATATAATTAGCAGCCAAAGCAGCACCTAAAGCCCCGCCTGCATCACCTGCAGCTGGTTGAATATATACATTCTCAAAAATATTAGTCTTCTGTAATTTACCGTTTGCTACGCAGTTTAGCGCAACCCCACCTGCCATACAAAGATTTTTAGAGCCAGTCAATCGTTTGGCTTCTTCTGCCATTTTAATCACTACCTCTTCAGTAACCTCCTGAATCGCCAGTGCGAAATCGCAATGGATTTGCTCCAAAAGACTCTCCGACTCACGACGTTTGAAGCCTAAAAGTTTCTCCCATTTGTCGTCAAATACCATTCTTAGGCCGGTAGCATAATTGAAATATTCCTGATTCAACCAAATAGAGCCATCAGGTTTGATTTCTACCAGCACACTTCTGATTAAATCTACAAATTTAGCTACCTGTTCGGAACCGTGGTTGCCATAAGGTGCTAAACCCATCAGTTTATATTCACCAGAGTTTACTTTAAATCCACAATAATAGGTAACTGCTGAATACAACAAACCTAATGAGTGTGGGAAACGTAACTCTTTTAAAATCGTCATCTGATTGCCTTTACCATAGCAGATAGAGGCGGTTGCCCACTCACCAACACCGTCGATAGTTAGCACTGCTGCATCTTCATAAGGTGATGGATAATACGCACTCGCTCCATGCGAAAGGTGGTGCTCAGGGAAAAGTAATTTAGCTTTTCTTTTATCGTAGTTTCCGATTTTTTCTAACTCTTCATGAAGCATTCTTTTCAGAAACATCTTCTCTTTCAACCATACCGGAATTGAGGTAAGAAACGATTTCAAACCTCTTGGCGAGAAACCATAGTAGGTTTCTAGCAAGCGCTCAAATTTTAATAGAGGCTTGTCGTAAAAGACAATCGCATCTACTTTATCCAAGGTTACGCCGCTGTATTCTAAGCAAAACTTAACTGCATTAGTAGGGAATGCCGGGTCGTGTTTTATTCTTGTAAATCTTTCTTCTTGGGCTGCTGCGAGTATTTCGCCGTTTTTGATGAGAGCTGCTGCGGAGTCGTGATAGAATGCAGAAATTCCTAAAATTGTCATGTATCTATTTTTCGGGAGATTTTAGTCCGTCTGTAAATTCGAGTGCAAATATAGCTATTTTAGAATCTTTCTGATATTAATTATTATTAAATATCGCAAAATTTTATTGAGTAGAGATTTTTAACTAATTTTGGGTTATTTATTAATATTAAATATTGCGTATCAGTGAAGTCTAAAAATCTTATTTTAGGAGCCGTTTCTTTCTTTTTATTATACCTTATCCTCGAATTATTCTCTCGTATTGCTCTATCATTTCTAGGTTTTTCTTTTTTTAATCCCAACAGTTTTCTGGTCAATAATTACTATAAAGAATTACAGAAGCCTTTAGAAACTGAGATAACAAAAGACGATGGTTACACCGATATTCTTATCTTAGGAGGTTCGGTTATCAGCCCTCTATGGAGCCGTATGGATACTCGACTGGATAGTTTGTTGTCAAAGAAAAACGTAAGGGTATTTAATGTGGCTATTCCCGGACATACTTCTCTGGACAATGCTATTAAGTATGATTTATTGAAAGACAAAGAGTTTGATCTGGTGATTTATTATGAAGCTATCAATGAGAATCGGGCCAATAATGCTGCTCCTGAGAGATTCAAAGAAGATTACTCCCAAATGGAGTGGTATCATCATATCGGGCTCATAAGAAAACATCCTGAGCTCAATATTACTACCTTGCCATACCTGTTGCATAAAGCAATTGTTACTATTGGCCGAAAAATTACCAGAACACCTTTCCTCGAAAATGATAATGTGCGCGAAGAAAATCGCCAATATGGAAGTGATATAAAAACGGCAGGGCCGTATAAAAAGAATCTGGAAGATATTATTGCTTTATCGGAGAAAAAGAATGAAAAACTATTGTTAATGGCTTATACCTCCTTTTTTCCGGATGTGAAGTTTTTAGGTGACCCATCTGATGCACAATATTTTTCCAAAAATTGTGTCAGAGCCGCAATTGTCACGGTATGGGGAGATACCAAAAATACCCAAAAAGGAATTGAAGTCCATAATGATATTCTGACAAAACTAGCCACTGAACATAAAACTTATTACCTGGATATGCGTAAAATGATACCTCAGGAGGTTGACTGTTTTTGTGATATATGCCACTTAAGTGAAAAGGGATGTATTATATTTGCCGAGTCGTTGGCTAATTATATCACTACTAATCATATTCTGGAAGATAAACCGAAGATATAGATTAGTGAATTTTTGACTGTTGTAATAAAAAGTGAGTTTTCTCTATAAAAACGATCAGGGGATATTTGATTCAAATATCCCCTGATCGTTTTTATTCTGGATCGATTTATTCTGTTAAAACCTGAGAGTTAAGCCTATACCATTAGATTCTGTAAAACCGAAGTCTACTTTCTGGATAAAAGCAGCCAAAGGTTTTTTATTCTTCAATTTGGCATTATAAATATCAGCTGAATGCTGGATTAATTCATTGGAAGACTCCATGATACACAATCCTGCTCCGGCCAAGCCAATACCAATCAATAACTTAGGTAAACTCCGTATTTTATATTGAACCTCCCGGCCTTTTACCATAGCAGTAGCATTGTGTCCTTTTAAAGCTATTGCTGCCAGCCCTACACCTGCAATAGTTAATACAGGTGCTACCGGGTTCATATAGTATCCCCATTTATATTTTACTTTAGGTTGCCAGGTATCTTTATAGATACTTAAAATTTTACTATGTGAAAGTTTAAAGCCATTTCTATAAATTTTTGTAGTGATAAACACTCTTTTAGTAGTAAGAGTATCTAAATTCTGGGCAGAGGTATGCAAACTAATAACTACAAGAATTAACAGGACGGCTAATGATTTCATTGAAGAGTATGGTTATTTCTGATATCAGGATATTTAGATTCGGCTTTCGGCATCAACACGTGTTACCTGATGAACACCCTCTATCTCACCTAATTGCTTCATCAAGGTCTCTAAATGTTGTGTGTCTTGTACATATAACTTTATATCACCCGTAAATATACCATCATTTGTATCAACTGCCAAAGAACGCATATTAATATGTAGTTCACTTGAGATAACTTTAGAAATATCCTGTATCATTCCCATACGGTCTATACCGTCTAGATGCACGGTTGCTACAAAAGCTTTCGCTACCTGAGAAGACCAACGTGCTTTAATAACCCTATTGCCATATTGTGACAATAGTTGTTGGGCATTAGGACAAGAGTTTCTATGAATTTTAATTCCCTCATTCACGGTCAGGAACCCAAAAACATCGTCTCCCGGTATCGGATTACAACAACGGGCTAAGGTAAAATCAATTTCCTGTAAATCATCTCCAATGAAGAGTGTATCATTACCTTTTACTTTCTTAATCTCTTTCTCAAAACTCTTGGCATCAATAAAAGCCTTGTTATCTATCTCAATTTTGGCTTGCTTATTCAATCGGGCATCTCTGTCTGCCTTAAATTTCTTTATTTCGTCTGGCTGAATATAAGCCTTGCCAAAGGCATAATAGAGGTCGTTATAATCTTTTTTATTGAAATAAGCCCTTAACTGGTTAAGCGTTTCGAGATTGTTTTCCAGACCTAAAAGTTTAAATCTCTTAGCAATTATCTCTTTTCCATCACTATAATATACCTTATTTTCTTCTTTGAGTAAGTCTTTAATACGGGCTTTTGCCTTGCTGGTGGTCACAAACCTAAGCCAATCTTCTGATGGTTTCTGGTTTTTGGTGGTTAATATTTCAACCTGATCGCCATTCTGTAAAGTATAACTAATAGGTACTAATTGACTATTTACTTTTCCGGCCGTACATTTCTTACCAATATCAGTATGTATTTCAAAGGCAAAGTCTAATACAGTAGCTCCTTTTCTTAATACTTTTAAATCTCCTTTAGGGGTGAAGACAAATACCTCTTCATTATAAAAATTACCTCTGAAATCTTCTAAAAACTCAATAGCCGATTTATCGCCTGATTGTAAAGTTTCTCTTACTTGATTAATCCAGCGGTCAAGCGGGGCATTCATCGAGGTATCATTACCTTTATATTTGAAGTGTGCCGCATAACCTCTTTCCGAAATTTCGTCCATACGTTCGGTACGTATCTGCACTTCCACCCACTGTCCTGTATGGCTCATCACAGTGGTATGCAAAGACTCATAACCATTGGCTTTTGGAATAGAAATCCAGTCTTTCAAACGATCCGGATTCGGTTTATATTCATCTGTCACAATTGAGTATACTTGCCAACAAGCCGATTTTTCTTTTTCCGGTGTTGTATTGGTTAAGATAATTCTGATGGCAAACAAATCGAAGATCTCTTCAAAAGTGGTATTCTGCTTTTTTAACTTATTCCAGATAGAATAGATATGTTTTGGCCGACCCTTTATTATAAATTCAATTCCTGTGTCTTGTAGCTTCTTCTTAAGTGGCTTAATAAAATTATCAATAAATCTATCACGGGTAGATTTTGTACTTTTAAGTTTTTGCGCAATATCTTTAAATACCTCCGGCTCAGTATATTTCAGATAGAGATCTTCTAACTCAGACTTTATTTTATACAAACCTAAGCGGTGGGCTAAGGGGGCATAGATAAAAATAGTTTCATGCGCAATCTTAAGTTGTGAGTTGCGAGCCATGCTACCCAAAGTACGCATATTATGCAGGCGGTCAGCCAGTTTTATCAGAATTACCCTAACATCTTCTGAAAGTGTAATGAGCATTTTCCGGAAGTTTTCAGCCTGTGCCGAAGTACCCTGTTCAAAATTGCCTGATATTTTGGTAAGCCCATCTATGATGCGTGCCACTTTTGGGCCAAAATCTTTTTCAATTTCTTTCAGAGTCATGTCTGTATCTTCCACTACGTCATGTAGCAGAGCACAGATAATAGAAGTAGCACCTAATCCGATTTCTTCTACACAGATTTGTGCTACTTCAAGCGGATGATATATATATGGTTCTCCCGATTTGCGACGCATATCTTTATGCGCCTCCATCGAAATCGTAAATGCTTTTTTTATCTGCCTGGCATCGTCTCCTTTCAGGGTGGGTTTAGCCGCCCGAAGTAATCGACGATATTTCGTTAATATCTCTGCTCTTTCTTTCTCAAAATCTATCATTGGCTCAGACTGACGGCTGGTTTCCACTTTTTCTGCTATTGCTCCTAACATTCTCTTCTTTTTATTGTATTCCTAAAGACTAATGTAATCAATCATTGGCTTAAGCGCAAATAATTCTTAAAGCAATTAATAAATTTTTACTTTTCAACCCTCCGAAAAAAAAGTTTGAAAAAAAATAAAGTTTTTTTGGAAAGGTGTTGACATGAACAAGAAAAGTCATTACCTTTGCAGCCCGATTCAGTTACAACTGACCGGAAAATGAGCGATGCGGGCGTGGCGAAATTGGTAGACGTGCCAGACTTAGGATCTGGTGTCGCAAGGCATGGGGGTTCGAGTCCCTCCGCCCGTACAGACAACCCTCTGAACCTTGCCTGGTCAGGGGGTTTTTTAATAATACCAGTTATAGCTCCTACAAAACTTTATTTCATTCAGTTTCATAGATTCTGAATGCGACGATTTTATCAAATAAACCTCATATTCCAACATAATGGAAACAATATTCGACAAGACTTCTGCTACAAACGGCAGACTTAAAGTAACTGTTACAGAGGCAGACTACAAGCCGGAAGTAGATAAAAAAATTAAGCAATATACAAAAACTGCACAGGTGAAAGGTTTTCGCCCGGGCATGGTTCCTAAAGAATATATCCAGAGATTATACGGTAAAAGTATTTTAGTTGACGAAGTGATTAACCTCGTTTCTAAAAATACGAACGAATACATTACTTCTAATAAATTACGTGTAGTTGGTGACCCGATGCCTGACAACGAACTTTCGTCTAAAGTTGATTGGGATAATAGCAAAGAGTTTTCATTTGAATATGATTTAGGATTGGCTTCTGACTTTACGGTTGATTTAAGTGCGATTCCTGCTATTACTAACTATGATATTGAGCCTACTGAAGAAAGAGTAAACGAAGCGATTGAAGATATTCGTCGTCGTTTCGGAAAAGACACTGAGGCAGAAGAAGTAGAGAAAGAAGATTTAGTATTCGGTACATTGAAACAGGAGTCATCAGAAACTGAAATCAATGATGCCACTATTTCAACAGGCCGTGTGCGTGAAGATGCTTTCCATATCTTTAAAGGCTTAGAGAAAGGAAGTAGCGTGAAATTTGACATCCAGTCAGTTTTTGAAAATACCAAAGATTTAGGTTATGCTACAGGCAAAAGTGAAGAAGAAGCGGTGGCTTTGGCAGGTGAGTTTGAGTTTACAGTAGAAAAAATTACCAGAGTTGCCCCGGCTGATATTGACCAGGAGTTTTTTGACAAGGCAATCGGTGCTGGTAAAGTAACTACTGAAGAAGAATTCAGAGAAGAAATCAAGAAGATTGTAAAAGAAAACTACGAGCGTGAAAGCGACTATCTATTAGATTTTGAAGTAGAGAAAACGCTTTTAGATAATATTCATATCGAATTGCCTGATGCATTTTTGAAAAAATGGTTATTGAACATTAATGAAGGTAAATTTACAGAAGAAGACATCGAAAAAGATTATGATGCTTTTGCCCGTGGTTTACGTATGGATTTGATTCGTAATGAAGTAGCCACTAACAACGAAATCAAATTAGAGTACAATGATATTGTGGAAGAAGTAAAAGCAGAAATGCGTAACTATTTCGGTGCCTACTCTTACGAAGGTTTAGAAGACATCATCGACAATATGGCTCGTAAGCAATTGAAAGAAAACAAAGACAATGCCGTGCGTCGTTATACTGATCGTGCTTTTGGTAAGAAAGTACGCGAGTTTTTGAAAGCAAATCTGACAGTAGAAAAGAAAACTGTTAAAGTTGACGAATTCAATAAAATTGCAGAAGAAGTTTACGCTTAAGCTTTTGTAATAAAAAAATAATAAAAAACCTCGTAGTTCAACTGCGAGGTTTTTTTGTTTCCCTCCCAGCAGTATGATTTTAAACAAAATCTCCCAAAACCCTTGCCAATCCCCTCATAAACCCCGAAATTTAGGGTACATCCAGTCGTCGGGTCTTGCATTATAATCCATGTAATAACTATTGCCATGAAGGAAGGGAAAAAGAAAGTCGGAGGTATAATTGACTATATATCTGACTATAACCAACAAGCCTGCAATTACTGGCGAACGGCTAGTTGCGGACGGCCAGTTATGGACGGTCAGTTGCAGATGGCTATTTCTTGTCAGGTGCAACCTATGAGACTCCCGCCCGGTTTTTGGGGATATGTCAGAACCCAAAAAGGTAGTCAATAGGGTGACTACCTTTTTGAATGAAGACAACAGCGCACTAATGGTTTTCAAGTACAAACCACTAAAAAGGAACCGGAAAAAGGTGACCAATACGGTGGGAACCTTTTTGACGAGTGACAGCGATGGTCACCGGATTATCACTGAGATTTTAAGACTACACGATGTCATTTTATAATAGTTGAATTACAAATTTAAACAAGTTCAGTACTTTTGTGAGTCCATTCCAACTAATTGACTGCTAAACCAGTCTTTAAAAGAAAAAGCGTTGTGCCATGAAAAAAGTTTTACTTCTTGTATTAATATCCCTCAACACTTTTTCACAGGTTTTCTATCTCGATACCACCTTTGTATCTGAGCCTCTTTTAAAGCCATTTGGTGTTCAGGAGCCTTTGGTAAATCAATTCCCGAATGGATTACTTTATCTTAAATCAAGCGAAAAAATACTTAATGGTGGTTTAGAGGAATCCGGTACTTTCCTTTTAAATACCGAGGCTAAAATTTTAAAATATCTTACGAATGAAGCCCTGACCGATTATGATTATCGGTACGAAAATTCTGTTATTACACCTGATAATAAAATATTGCTTACCCGACTTATTGGTCCATCATCCTATTCATTAATAAAAATCTCTCAGGAGGGTGTGATTGATACAACGTTTAAATTCAGTAATCATAAGCGTTATATCTCAAAAATAGCCTTGCTGAAAAATGAAAATTTTGTCTTGTTCTTTTTTAGCCAAGATAGTTACCTGTTACATGAGATGTATGATAAAAACGGAAAATTTATCAGATCACTTGCCCCATCTATGTTTACAAATGCCACAGGTGCACAGCTTACAGATATAATATCAAATGATTTGAATGAGTATTTTTTATTACTTATTGATAGCAAGCGAAATGCGGAGATAATTAAAACAAACGCAGATTTTGAAATTGATAAGAACTTCTCTCCAGTAAAGTTTAGTGGCATTGAAGCATATACCCACAAGTTGGAAAGGGTTGGTAATGATTTTCTGGTGTATCAGACAGGTGTTGAAGGGTTAAGAGATAAAGTCGAAAAAATAGACAGAAATGGTACCAGAATATGGAATATAAGTTTCGATAAAATAAGTGCCTATGAAGAGCGTGTTAATTTTTTTGAGCAGAGTGATGGTAGCATTGATATGATTTATTATGATAACAAACACTTAAAAATTAATGCAAAAGGTATAATAGACTCTACTTTGTATGATAGAGAATTTCACAAAAATACGAGTTTTTTACATGCTTTTGCTGATGGAAGCTATTGGATTATGCGGGATAAAAGCGGTATTATTGAAAAGATGAATGCAGACGGGAGCATTGATAAGGATTTGAGAGTCATAATTCAAGTCCAAAAACAACTATTCCCTGATCAGATTCTAAAACTACCTACTAATACCTATCTGGTTGATTTTATCAGTCATACCCACGATAATTCTCCATACAGCATCAGATACTCTCCATATCCGAAAGCTGTGCAGGTATATGACAATAAGCATAAACTCTTGCATGAGTTTTTTGATAGTAAAACTATCTGGAAAACGTATAAGACTACTCATTCATTTGTAGTAAGAGGTGACGGCAAATTCTATACAATTGATGAAGCGAATAAAATGACGGTTTCAAAAGATACGTTGGAAGCAAATGATGTAATAGACTGGGATAATAATTTCGTGTATCGGTTGATAAAAAAAGATAGTTTGATAAGATATAAAATAGGGCAGGGGCTTGATAAAACCTTTTTAATTAAGGCGCAGCAAATAAGCAATTTTATTATTATGGAAGATAAACGAATTGCGATAGAAACCTATGAAAATGGTATACCAGCACGATCCTATATTAATATGTACCATATCAATGGAACATTGGATAGAGCTTTCAAAACTATTGTATTGGATTACAGCTTTTATCAGTTTACAGGTGGATTACCAATAACGATTAAAAATGCAAATGGATTAATTGTTAACCAGATGGCTGCCGGGGAATATGCGAATATAGTAAAACAGCAATTTCTGAAATATGATAGCAATGGGAATCCGGATAAAGATTATCAATCAAATATTTATCGGGGAGGGTATTTCAGACAATACGAAAAAGATGGAAGTATTTTTATGAATACATCTAATGAAGTAAAAGAGCATGGCGAAGAAATTATACATAATTTTCTGAAAATTACTCCAAAGGGAAGAATAGATAGTTCATTTACGCTTTTAGGAGCCGATGCAATTTATGGATTTGAGTTCTTTGATGAAAATACTTTATACGCCGCAGGGCAGAATAGTTTACTAAGATTTATTAAACAACCATTGAAGAAAGATGAATATTTCCATTATAAAGCTTTACCAAGCCAAATGACCTGGGATATTGCTCTACCGAGGAAATTGATTATCAATACCAATATTAAAGATATAAAAGTAGAGGTATCCGGCAATGGTAGTTTTAAAAATGAATTTATTTCTTTTGAACCCAAAGCAGGTATTACCTCAATAACTATTAAGGATAATAACAATAGAATACTGGCTAAACAAAAAATAGAACTAACCAGGATTTATCCACAGCTTATTTATGATGAATCTCAATTCTCTAAGGCTCAGGAACCATTCGAATTTAAAGTACAATCATCATCTGGTTTGCCAGTGAAGATTAGTATAGATGGAGGGAATGAACACACAGGAAGTATAATTTTAGACCCTAAAAGAGATAAGGGGCGGAAACTTAAATTGAGAAGTGAACAAACTGAGAAATATGAAACCCTGGAGATAGAGATAACTTTAGACAAACTGATCCCTTTAGCTACTGAATCAGAAAATATTGGTGTGAGATCCTACCCTAATCCAGTTACTGACAAATTAATTGTTGAAAAGAATGGCTTTATAATAGACACATTCAAATTGATAAGTACTGACGGAAAAGCGAACACTTTTGAATTGACTGAATATACTGATAAATACGAACTGGTTTTAAGAAATGTATCGAGCGGATTATATTTTCTAGTATTAAGGGCAAAGGACAGACAATTTGTCCGTAGAATCTGGAAAGAATAATAAGTGCGGAGCTATTACTCGCTTCGCACTTATTTATAAGTTTTAAGAAATCAACACATTTCCGGTCATTTCTTGTGGAATCTCCACTCCCATCAAAGTCAGGATGGTAGGGGCAATGTCTCCTAATTTACCATCTTTCACCTGAAAACGGTCGTTTTTATCTACAATAATACACGGTACCAAATTAAGAGAGTGTTGTGTATTAGGCGTTTTATCATCATTAATCATATAATCGGCATTACCGTGGTCGGCAATTACGATAGAGGTATAGCCATTTTCAAGAGCCGTATCTACAACTTGCTCCAAACATTTATCAACCGCCTCAACTGCTTGAACTACTGCGCTGAATACACCCGTATGACCAACCATGTCAGGATTAGCGAAATTCAGACAAACAAAATCGACCTCATGTTTTTGTAGTTCAGGAAGAATCGAATTATCAATGTCATACGCTGCCATTTGTGGTTTTAAATCATAAGTAGGCACATCTTTTGGCGATGGACATAACAAGCGGCTCTCGCCTGCAAATGGTTCTTCACGACCACCTGAGAAGAAGAATGTCACGTGTGGATATTTCTCTGTTTCAGCAATACGAATCTGCTTTTTACCCGCTCTTTCTAAAACCTCTCCCAATGTATTAGTCAGATTATCTTTCTCATAAATCACTTGTACATTATGGAAAGACTCATCATAATTAGTCATGGTGACATAATATAGTTGAAGGGCTTTCATTTCATATTCAGGGAAATCCTGTTGCGTTAGCACCTCTGTTATTTCTCTGCCGCGGTCAGTACGGAAGTTGAAACACATTACTACATCACCTTCTTCAATTAAACCAACCGGTGCACCGTTTTCCGTGATAACCATCGGTTTCAAAAATTCATCAGTAATATTCTGGTCATAAGAATTCTGGATAGAATCTGATAATTGTTCAATAGTGATTTTGCTATCGCCCACACCGCGTACCATGGCATCATAGGCCAGCTTCACACGCTCCCAGCGTTTATCTCTATCCATCGCATAATAACGACCCACAACTGTAGCGATTTTACCTGTAGATTGGCTTAAATGTGCTTGCAAATCAGTCAGGAAACCTTTGCCACTTTTAGGGTCACAATCACGCCCGTCAGTAAACGCATGAACAAATACATTTGATAGACCATAGTCGTTTGCAGCACTACATAGTCCTTTCAAGTGCTCAATATGAGAGTGCACACCACCATCAGAAGCCAGGCCGATAAAGTGTACTTTTTTGTTATTGGTTTTTGCGTAGGCAAAGGCATCAACCAAAGCTGGTTCTTTAGCTAATTTACCTTCTTCTACCGCTATGCTTATTTTCTCTAATTCCTGATAGACCACGCGGCCGGCACCTAAATTCATATGTCCTACTTCAGAGTTACCCATCTGCCCATTTGGCAAACCCACTGCACGTCCACACGCCTCTAAAGTGCTATGCGGATATTCTTGCATTAATTTTCTGAAATAAGGTACATGAGCGGCATCAATGGCAGAGCGCCATTCTTCGCCCGGTTTGGGAATTCCCCAGCCATCAAGGATTATTAAAATTACTTTCTTGTTCATAGTGTTTTACCCCTAAACCTCAATTAAGGTAGTTTTATTAGAAACTTTTCATGCCTTGGGGTACGGTTAATGGCACAAAAGCCTCATAAATTTTTACTCCACAAATTTACTTATTTTTTCTTCAAGTCTGCTAAAATCTTCTTTCCTCTGCTTAGAATAGCTGCCGAACCATCCTGATTTTTCATCAGTACATCTTCCACTATCAATCGTAACTCCTGTTTAAGTTCAGGTATTTTTCTTGAAATGTTGTAGCAGACAGTCATAGAAAAAACTCTGATGGCAATAGCTTCATTGCTATTAATAAAACCAAAGCAGATGTCGTAAATATCGTCGATGTATTCATCGGGTATATCTACATACTGCCATACCCGTATAATATTTCTTTTGACAGAATCAGTAGCATGAGGTTCTTGTAATTTCTGAATAAAATTCCTGAAATAAGGAATAATCAGAAGGGGATAATTATCGGCACATTCGCTTAAAACCCAACCTGCTTTTTGGGTATTGATGTATTGACCTCGTAGGAAAACATTCATTAAAATGGCAAAGCGTTCTGTATCAGCACCGATATAGTTGGCAATTTTGGTTACCTGGGCCTTTGAGAACTCTCTGTTTATCTCGCTTTCAATATCTAAATCCGGAAGATTGAGCATTTAGTGATTGTTTTAATCGTGAATTATGAATGGCGAATCAGCGAATAATGTGGTGCAGATTTGCTTTTCAAATATTTGCTAATTCGCTATTCACCATTCGCAATTACTCTTAAATAGTTTCTTCTACCAGTCTATGTTTTTCAATCAGACTATCCAATAAAGCTTTACAACTTCTTTGTATAATATGATAAACTTCCTCAAAATCTAATTCTGAACCATAATATGGGTCAGGGACTTCTTTTACGCCTGTTACTTTCGGGTCGTAATCGCGGAGTAAGAAGAGTTTTTCGGTAGAGGGAGTTGTATTCTTTGTTTTGTAATACATTTCATACACGTCTTTAAAATTACTTTCGTCCATCACTACAATGTGGTCAAAAGCATCTAAATCAGTTGCATGAATCTCTCTGCCTTTATGAGTTAAGGCAATGCCATTATCTAAGGCATTTTTAATAGCCCGATGGTCGGGAAGTTGTCCCGCATGCCAACCTTTAGTTCCTGCCGAATCACAAGAGATTTTATCTTCTAAATTGTGTTTTTGAATCAGGTCATTGAAGACCCCTTCGGCAACCGGAGAACGGCAAATGTTGCCCAGACAAACAAAAAGTACTTTTACCATAGCGTTTGTGTAAATTTAATTTTCGTAAATTTATAGGATTGTTGCACTCGTTGAATAGCATAAAGGCTATTTTAATGCACATTTAATAAACTTTCTCGCCGCCAACAAAGGTATTGCTCACCTTAATATTGCGGAGTTTTTCTTTGGGTTCCTTCATAATATCGGCTTCTAATATTACAAAATCTGCCATTTTCCCATTTTCAATGCTGCCACGTTCTTTTTCTTCAAAATTGGCATAGGCACTCCAGATAGTCATGGCTTTTAAGGCCTGTTCGCGGCTCAGTGCATTTTCCATCTGAAACCCTCCGTCAGGATAATTTTTATCGTCTTGACGTACCACTGCAGAATGAAAACCAAATAATGGGTTCACATGTTCGACAGGGAAGTCACTTCCGTTGGCAATTACCCCATTTTGTTTCAATAAATCCTGAAACGCATAGGCCGTTTTTACACGTTCATTGCCCAGACGTTCTTCAGCCCAATACATATCAGAAGTAGCATGTGTGGCCTGAATTGATGGAATAACTGAATATCTGCCAAATTTAGGTACATCTTCTTTGGATACTACCTGACTATGCTCTATTCTCCATCGACGTGCATTTTTACCTTTCAATAATTTGCCATATAAATTCAGAATCAAACGGTTGGCTGAATCTCCGATACAATGTGTATTGGCTTGAAAATCTGAATTGTAAATAGCTGCCAGGCTTCTTTCTAATTCAGCAGGACTCAATAATAGAAATCCGGTTTTGGTAGGTTCATCGCTATAAGGTTTAAGTAAACAGGCACCACGAGAACCTAATGCTCCATCGGCATAAAGTTTAAAAGAACGCACATTAAGGCGATCGGTTTTATAGATGCCTTTTTTGATAAAATACTCAAGATTACGGATACCCAGAGACACCATCGCATAGTTACGTATTTTAAGTGTTCCCGCTTTATTCATTTTATCTATTAACTCAATATCATCCTGATTCAAACCTGCATCAGAAACCGTAGTCAAGCCATATTTAAAGCATTCTTTCTGAGCGGCCAGAAGCATAGCTTGCTTTTCTTTCCCGGTTGAGCTAGGGATTACTCTTCTAACCAACCCCATGGCATTATCAACCAGAATACCTGTTAATTGTCCGTCTATTATTTCTACATCACCACCATTTACTTTACTGGCAGGCGAGATTTTGGCTAGTTGGATAGCCTTTGAATTAATAATGGCAGCATGACCGTCAATACGGGTCAGAAGTACAGGTTTATTCGGGAAGGCCTTATCTAATAATTCTTTAGTCGGAAAAACTTTTACAGGCCAGTCGTTCTGATCCCATCCACGGCCGATAATCCATTGGTGGTCTGGATGTTCTGCTGCAAACTTTTTTAAACGCTCAATAATTTCTTCATAAGATTTAGTATCTACTAAATCGCATTGGTTGAGCATTTGCCCTAAACCCAGAAAATGACTATGCGGGTCATAAAACCCCGGATATACAGGTTTTCTATTAGCATCTATTTTTTGTTTGGCATTATATTTAGCTAATATATCTTTTGAGCTACCCACGCCAATAAACTTACCGTCTTTTATAGCAAAGGCTTCTGTAGTACTGAACTGATTATTAACCGTATAAACAACAGCATTGTGCACAACCAGATCGGCCTGTTGTATCTGCGCCAATAGCGGAGACGAAAGACTTAAACCGATGCAAGCGCCTAGTAAAAATGTTTTTGAAGTGAAAATCATACTTGAGTTTTAGTTTGTGATGCAAAGTATAAAAATGCCTGTTGATTTATCAAACAATCAGTCTAATTTGTTGTCTTTGACAGGCTTATAATACCCTCTTCGTTTCTTATCACTTCTAACCCCAGTAATTGCAGATAACGATTCAGTAAATCGAAGAGAGATTCATTTCCTTTAATGCACACATCAAAATACCAGTCTAGTTTTTCGTTGGCTATTTCCTCACATATCAGCTGATAATCTTCCATTGTATAACCTTTAAAAGGTTTTCCGAATTGCTCCCACATCAGTTTCATTACATCATCTAAAGAGAGTGTATGGCTTGATACTTTTCTGATATGTAAATCCAGAATCTGTGCAGCAATTGCTCCTTTGTGATAAACAGATACTTTGCGGTCTGGTATACTCGGATTATAGCCATCCAGCCATAAATCCCATGATGATTCAACAAGTGATTGAGACGCCTTATCGGCATGGTCAAAATGGCGTTTGAAACATGCTTCCAGTTCTTTTAGGTACTGAGTTTCATCAAAAACCTTTGAGCGGCTCAGCATCAAATCGCCATAATAGGTAGTTACTCCCTCAGCTACAAAGCAGGTCTGGAAATAATTTTCCTTAGTGAAATCGTAAGGTAAAAGCTCGATTGGACGGATCTTGCAGATATTCCAGGTATGGAAGAGTTCGTGAGATGCCAACCCTAATAAATCAATATATAATTCTTCAAAATTCTGACTATCTGGACCTAAGACCTGCATCGTTGAACTTCTATGCTCTACCCCATGATAATAAGGGACAGGAAGTATCCATGTCAGAAAATGGTATTCTTTTTCAGGAAATTCTCCAAAAACATTGATTTGCTCTTGTGTGAATTTCTTGAAATCTGCTTTAATGCGCTTAAAATCGGGCTGAAAATTACCCTCAAACCAGAGATGGAACTTTACTTTACCAACCTTATAAAAATCGTGCTTAAGCGTAGGGCTTACAATAAATGGGCTATCTGCCAGATGATAAAAATCATCAAAATGAAGTAGATGAGTGCCTTTTTCCTGAGAAGAACTGATATTGTTAATTCCGGCAATTTTCTCTTTTTCTCTTAAATGTAATTCAACAGTGCATGATTCATTAATTTTTCCTTCGGCATAGATACATAAGTTGACAGGGTTTACATAAAAAGTATGCTCATCTATATAGCTGCTTCCAGCATTGATGATTTGGGCAAAGTAATTATAACGAGCAACGATGCTCTTTGCCCCATGAGTCAATACTTCCCATCTGTCCTTGGCGATTTTTCGGGCTGATAATTTTTCTCCACTTTCATCAAAGACCTCGAAAGTCTGTATGTTTTTGGCAAAGTTCTGTAGCTCGTAGCGCCCCGGGCGCCAGGCCGGCAATTGTAATTCAACTTTATCACCGGTGAGATTATCGATAAAACACTCTACATCAATAAAATGTGAGGTTCGTTCTTTAGAATAAATTTTATAATGCATGAAACAATTTTTTGCCGCTGTGTTGGCTTTCTAAAAATTAATACGTATTTTTGCAGTCCGTTATGAAAGGCACGGGTTATTTTGCATTAAAAGAACAAAAATAAATTAATATAATGAAACGTACATTCCAACCATCAAACAGAAAGCGTCGTAACAAACACGGATTCCGTGAGCGTATGGAAACTGCAAATGGCAGACGCGTATTGGCTGCACGTCGTGCACGTGGCAGATGGAAATTGACTGTTTCTGACGAGAAAAAACACAAATAATCTCGTTTTTAGCAGTTTGATAGTTCAAAATTTACGATTTGTAAATGCGACATAATCAAGATATTGTAGCCACCATCTGGTGGCTTTTTTATTAGCTTTGTATGTGACTCAACTGAATGATTGGTGAAAAAAACTTTCAAAAAAAACGAAAGACTGTGTAGTATAAAGGTAATAGACAGCCTTTTTGACAGAAAAAATTCTGCCAACGAAGGTGCTTTTGCTTATCCAATCAGAGTTGTTGGTAAGCCATCAGATGAAGGAATTACACAAGTACTTTTTTCAGTACCTAAACGTCAGTTCAAACACGCCGTTGACCGAAACCAGATTCGCCGACGAATGAAAGAAGCTTATAGGCTAAATAAAGAACTACTCACAAAACCCTACTATATTTCTTTTATTTATGTAGGCAAAGTGATAGAAAACTATGCTCAAATTGAAAAAGGGATGAAAAACTGCCTTAAAAAATTATAAGGAGAGCATTATTTTCTTGCGTTATCAACACTCCATTTACCCGGTCCTGTGAAGAAATAGACCAAAGCCAGCAGTACAAATAAGAAGGGATGCTGGGCTTCATACCAGAATTTGCCACCCCCTATTTTGAAGGTGATGAAAAGCATAGTTCCGGCAATAAGTATAGCTGCAGTCCTTGTCATGAAACCAACAGCTAATAAAACTCCACCAACTAATTCTGCTCCTTTACCTAAGTAGGCCCAGAATGCCGGAAAAGGCATATCTTTGATTGAATCCCAGGAGGCGTATTCCTGCATCTGAGAACTTTGAAAAATTTCAAGTCCATGATAGACCATCAATAAACCTGTGATGATACGGATAATGGCTAGTCCGGTAGCATTGGCTTCTTTCATTCTGGAGAGGGTTTTGAGGTTAAAAAAATCCTCGCCCAAGCTTCTCCTTTAGGAGAGGGCTAAAGTGTTCACCTTTAGGTAAAAGACTGGGATGGAGTCAAATATAAAGAATATTTATATTATTCCGTCAAATGGTAGCTTAATGATATTAACTTTTAAGCTTCTCCCGAATCTCCACTAATTTATCTTCATAAGATGCTCCAACAGAAATTTCATTACCTGCTATCCAGACTGCCTGACGGGTAATTTTCTGAATTTTATTGATGGCTACAATATACGAACGATGGATGCGGACAAATTGACTTGGGGGAAGAGAGTTGAGCGTTTCACTGATATTCTGACGGCTCAGTAGTTTTTTATTTTTTAATATAAAGGACATATAATTGCCTTCGGCTTCTATGTATAGAATATCATCAAAGAAGACTTTTTCTTCTTCATAACCTGTTTTCAGAAATACAAACTCAGGGGTACTTTCTTTTGTTAATTGGCTTATTTCTAAGGCTTTATTACAGGCTTTGGTAAAGCGTGCCAAAGAAAAAGGTTTCAGGAGATAATCAATGGCATCTAAATCGAAACCTTTTACTGCATATTCAGAATAAGCAGTGGTGAATACCACCATCGGCACTTTCTGTAGGATGTGAATAAACTCAATGCCTGAAATGTCAGGCATTTTTATGTCGAGAAATAATAAATCAATCTTATTTTGTTGCAAATAGGGAATGGCCTCAAAAGCATCAGTAAAAGTGGCTTTCAGATCAAGAAAAGGTACTCTTGAAGCGTGCATTTCTACTACTTCCAGGGCACGAGGCTCATCATCTATGGCAATGGCGGTTAGCATTAGCAGGTTTTTAGAAACAAAAATAGTGTTTTTATTAAATTGATTTATATCAGTTTCAGGGTTTATTGGTTAAAATACGGTTCAACATTTCTTTACCACCTTTATTATCAGGATTCATCGCTATCGATTTCTGATACATAATAATAGCCTCTTCCCGCTTACCATTGGCATTCAGTGCTTCGGCATAACTATCGTAAACATTAAAGCTATTCGGAAATAGAAGCGTGTTTATCTTGAAAGTCTCTAAAGAATAGTGCTTTTTATTGGCTTTAAACAGTAAATCATATCCCAACCAGTTCATTTCTTTTTCTGATACATAATAGTGTGTAATATCAGTTTTCAGTTCATTAAATATAGTTACGGCCCGGTCAATGCCATGGTGCATCAAAGTAGAACCATATTTGCGAGCCAATGATTTTTTATAGAATATCCTCTGAGGTGTTTTGCCATTCAGAATCTCTAAAGAAGCCTTTATTTTACCATAAAACGCAAGGTTTTCTAACTCTACATTCTGATAGATAATTACGGTTTGATTCTTACTTAGATTTCGATAAAAATTAGTTGCCAGACCAAAGAGATGACCACCATGGCTCACGGCTTTTCCTAACTCTGCATCTTCATAAATCTCCCAACCTAAACCATAAGAACTTTTACCTAAAAGAGACATTTCATCTCCTAATGGGTCGTAATAGATAGTGCCATTATTCAATCGGGTAGGGGTAAAGGCTTCATCCAGACTACTTTCCGAAAGTAGTTTTCCACTATACAATGCCTGGTCATAATTCAGCATATCTGCAGTGGTTGTCATAATATTGCTATCACCATATGTGCCTCCACAGTTATAAGTACAATATTTAATGGCTCCGAATCTGATAGAATCTACGCTTTTATAAGTATCATCATACCAGGTAATCATTCTATGATTTACCACCTGATTTGTAGGAGTTTCGATAGCGCCTATTCGCAGATACGTATCAGTCATATTAGCAGGCTCTAAGATATTTTTCTTCAAATAATTGGCAAATGGCATTTTACTTACTTTTTCAACTAATAGCGCCAATAGTGCATAATTGGTATTGCAATATTTCCATTTATCTCCCGGTTCGAAATAGAGTTTTTGATTCCAGTTTTTTAGAATAGGAATAATCGCCTGATTTCTGATAATACTATCTGCTTTGGCATTGACTACCGATTCATATAATTCTAAATCAGGTAAGCCGGAAGTATGCGAAAGCAGGTGTTTAATAGTAATGGTAGGAAATGGAAACTCAGGGAAGTATTTGGCAAAAGTATCCTCCAATTTAATTTTCTTCTTTTCTTTTAATTGCAGAATTGCAACCGAAGTAAAAGTTTTAGAAATAGAAGCCAGATTGAAACGGGAGTCAATCGTATTAGTTTTTTTGTTAGCAAAATCGGCATAACCAAAGCCTTTTTGGAACATAATTTTACCTTTTTCGGCTACTAATATGCCGCCATTGAAATCACCGTTTTTAGCTATTTGTGTAAATAGCGAGTCTAGTTTTTGAGTAGCTGTGCTTTGTGCCTGCGAATTGACTAAGGCACTAAAATAAATAATAGTAATAATAATAAGCTTTTTCATAATTGTATATTGTAAAGAGTATCACCAATAAGTAATTGTAAGAGAAACAAAGAAATCCTGTTCGCTTTTCTGAATATCCAGCACATAACGGTTTTTGTAAATCAGGTCTAAGCGTTTCCGTACATTTTCCAGCCCTATGCCATTATTGTCTTTTTCAGGATCCAGTTCAGATTTAGCATGCAACGAATTGTGGACTTTAAAGTATAGCCTGGTATCATCAAATGTGAGTGTAATATAAATCCATGATGGATTACGGAAACTGATGCCGTGCTTAAAAGCATTTTCGATGAAGGGATTCAGCAGCATGGGAGCAATAAAAATATCTCTGTCTGATGTTTGAATATTTACCTTGATTTCGATATTGTCAGACTCAGCAATGCGCATGCGTTGTATCTCAATATAGTTTTGCAGATATTCTATTTCCTTATTGAGCGGAATTCTGTCCTGATTATTTTCATTGAGCATAAAGCGCATCATATCACCTAATTTCTGTATACCATCTGCCGTTTTATCAGCATTCTCTTTGAGAGAAACCGAATAAAGGGTATTCAAGGCATTGAATAGAAAATGTGGGTTTATCTGCGACCTGAGTGAAGAAAGTTCAGCTGTTTTTTGCGTAAAGAGCGTACGTAATTGCAGTTTTTCTTTGAAGAAAACATTTTTCAAGAAAGCGATTATGGCTGACGCAAAAACAATAATAAAAAATACAATGAAAAATTCTTCGAAATGAAAACCTATTCTCACAAAGCCATTGGCAGTCCAGTAAACTAATCGAACGGCGTAAAAAATGAGACTACCCACGCCACAAATAGCCAGAAATATGGTAATACCTACCGAAAACTCTTTTGAGCGCGGATTAGCTATAAAAGGCATTATCCGATTAGTAAAAATCTCCTGAGCTAAATAAGTAGTGCCAAACACAATAGCTATAAATACGATATCGCGAAGCTCTCCATTCCAGTAACTGACAGGCAATTGCGCAAACAATGCGAATAGCAAAATAAATAAAGCAGCAAAAGTCACCAGCAAATAGTCGAGATATTGGTAATTCTTCTCGGGTTCTTCATGCAGTTTAGTTTTGATAAAATAATAAAACTGCATAGCCAATTCATACAAGCCTATAATAGCCAGTAAAGCAATGGTATTAGTTAGTAAACTTGCTTTACGAAATAAGGAATAAACTTTAAAATCAATAATTTGACCCGCATTATCTAACCTGAAACGCCAGTAGAGTTTAAAGAAATCATAAATAAAGATACTTGCCAGACTAAAAACGGCCGTCAGAAACAAGTAGGTAAAAAACAAACTTTGCTCTTGTCCTTTCGATTTCCAGCGAGGAAACGCCAGATAGTGAAAGGTGGCCCAGGCTAAAAAGAAAAATATGCCACCGGCAATGGTTGGAAAAATAGTATTAAGAACATGATTATAAGAAACCAGACTTTCCCAGACATCATGGACTGTTCTTGGAAGCAAATCGGCAGAGGCGTTTTGGGTGGAACGCTCGGCCAGTTCGACATCTCTATCGAACTGGGCGGCCAATTGAAACAAACGACGAGTGATATAAATGGTAAATGCCAGAAGCATAAACCAAAACTCGAAGCGTCTGAATTGTTTAAATGATTGCATAGCTTTTTCGTAATTTTTCAACAAAGCTATGGTTCAATTAACTGTATGAGTTGATAATGTTATGAAAACCCTTAAAAATGTGATGAATTTTTAGAAGCCAATCTTTTGGCGTTCTTCCTGGGGTTCTGATTGTTGAGTTCCCAAACGTAGCAAATCACCCAATAAACGTTGTTGCTCAAATTTTTCACGCCAGTAATGAGCAGCCAACTGCCATTTTTCTACATCTGCTTTTAGTTTTTCGTTTTCCAGTTGTAATTTTTCCAAAGCAAAATCTACTGGTTGCAGCTCTACACCCAACCATTCTAATAGATTTGATTTTAGTAAATTGGCTATTTCTGTGGCTCTGGCAATGGTTAATTCGGTTTTATTACGTTCAATATCGCCATAAGCAGTGGTTGAAACCCCTAACATATCGGCCATATTTTCCTGCGAAAAACCTTTCTGCAGGCGTGCCTGACGAATTTTTTCTCCAATATTTATCGCTTTAATTTCCATAAGCAATAGTCAAAAATTAATAGGTGTTTCTTGAAAAAGTATAAAAAGCCATTTATGCATTACTAACGTTTTTTAGCCTATAATGTGTTCAATTGTAAGTATTTATCTCGTCATAAATATATTACACTCTAAGTTCTTAATAAACTCCTCAGACTGCAAAATCAGTTTATCCGATAAAATATCTGAAATTCTGACTACAATTTACTGAAAGAAATGACATCTTTGTACCGAACAAAACGGAAATATAGAAAGTTCTACTATCGAACTTCACACAGATTTTTCGTGTTGAATAATAAATAGACACATATTAAATAGAAGATTGAAAATGCATTTTGGAGAAGAATTTCGTAAGTATGCTGTAAATCATCTCGGTATGAGTGGTTTGGCACTTGATGATTACATGAAACACAATGTTACTAACATGACGCCTAACATCATTGAGGAACGCCCGATGCGTTTCGCTGCCATTGATGTATTCTCGCGTCTGATTATGGACAGAATTATTTTCCTGGGTACAGCTGTAGATGATTATGTAGCCAATGTGGTAGTAGCACAGTTGTTATTTCTGGAATCGGTTGATGCGAAAAAAGACGTGTTAATGTATATTAATAGCCCTGGTGGCTCGGTATATGCCGGTTTGGGTATGTATGATACTATGCAGTATGTACGTCCTGACGTAGCTACTATCTGTACATCTTTAGCCGCTTCTATGGGAGCAATATTGTTGGCAGGTGGCGCAGCAGGTAAACGTTCGGCATTACCTCATGCACGTGTCATGATTCACCAACCAAGTGGTGGTGCACAAGGACAATCGCGTGACATGGAAATTACGGTTAAAGAAATCATCAAACTTCGTAAGGAGTTATATGAAATCCTGGCAAGTCATACCGGAAAATCTGTAGAACAAGTGGAAGCAGATTCAGACCGTGACTACTGGATGAAAGCTGAAGAAGCAAAAGCGTATGGCTTGATTGACGAGGTTTTAACACGCGATAAATAATCGTTAAAGTAGCTTTATAGCTGCGATAGAAATGGGGTTTTTCTATGCTTTAAAAAAGCTTAGGGAAACCCTTTTTTTATAGTTGATAGACGTATTATGAGTGTTTTTGAATATTAGAAAAATACAATTCTGTTTTACTTGTTTTTTTGATTCTCTGGCAGTTAAATCTAACTGTTCTTTTGGTAGAAAAATAACCATAGCAAAATGGTAAAATCTGGAAACATAATGTAAGCAAATTGTTAAGTCTTTTCGAATTCTAAAATTATTTAGTAGTAGGGATATATATGCTTTTAAGATTATTTTAAGAAATTTTAATTCTTAAAATACTTATTATCAATGATTTAAAAAATATTTTAAAAAAAGTTGAAAAAATATTTGGAAAGTTAAAAATAAAATCCGCTATCTTTGCAGCATCAAAAACAAGAGAACAATGTACCAATCAGAAAAACACATAGCACCGATTAATAGCACAGACATGCTATCGTTTGCGAGAGGGAATTGTTGGGCTTTATGTAAATTGAGGTAGAAGTTTTACACCAAAATATACAAAGCCCGGCCTTCAAAGAAAGTCGGGCTTTTTTAATGCAAAAAGCCGCCAGTAAATCAATTGTAGAACCAAAATTTTAAAGTAATAATTTTTCAATGTTCATCAGAAATACATATCAACATCAAAGTATTTCCCTAAGTCCGAAACGATTTAAGGTGACCTTCCTATGCCGGATTGAAAATTTAGGCGGAGCGTCATTTGTCAATTGGACAGGAGAACCGGATATGGGGAAACGGCCGAGGTATAAGTATTTATGCACATAGATTGTTCTGTTTAGAACGCTCCGCATAAAGCCCGACCTCAGCTACAAACGAGGTCGGGCTTTTTGTTTTAGCCCGATTGATTTCAAACAATTCAAATTGAAACGATTATGGGCAAGCATATATCAAAACTTGAACGCCAGAAAAATTTACAAGAAAAGCAGGCGCTCGAACAACAAATCAAAATAGCGCTTGAAAAAGCAGCTAAAATCAACGAGAGTTTTGTGGCAATTATCAATGAAGCTCTTGACCCAAGTCGAACAGACAATTATTGGAGTAATGCAAGATTTCGTTTTTTTATGGAATTTCTGGGTTATAACCAGAAGAGAAACAAGAAAGAAGTTTTTAAAAAATGGATTGAAAATTTAGTTTTTCTGACCGAAAAACTGGAGAGCAAAAATCCAAAGTGGTTTAAAGATACCTATTTTTTAGGTGCATTAATTCAGATTTCCAAATACAGAAGTTTATGGATTCGTCCACTGGAGGAATGGAAACCAAAAACCAAAAGCGAGCACGAAAGATTTAAGGAATTAGTGGCTTTTTTATTTGCAGAATATCCTTTTCCAGCTTTTTTGAATTATATATTTTTTTATCAGGAAGATTTTTTCTTTATCCGTGATTTTATCTTTCTGGCACAAGGTGGTAGTATCAAACATATGAATTCAAGCATTCCTCTAAGCCAAAAGATGAAAGTTGAATTTATGAGAAGCCCTGAAGGGTTTAGAGTATTTGAGGCTTTCAGACATGCACAGGTATTGAGTTTGGGAGGAGATGAATTATTAGCTCATCGAATTGCCTACTCGTGGTTAGGTCGAAAAGAAAAGAGGGATGAACCCTTTTGGGAAAAATTCATTCAAATCCTAATTGCAGGTGGAATGTTTAATTATGATAAAATTGGTGAATTAATAGACTATGTTCGCCATGAAATCAATGAAAATAAAGCCTATACGCTAAAGGGCAGAACTTTAAACTCGCTTATCCGTCAGAGTGAGTTGTGGCATGAAGGCCTGACTTTCACCAAGGAACAAAGGATGGAAAAATTCGCAGTATGGAAACCTCTATTTTCTGAATCTTTTGAGGTGATAGAGGGAGTTGGAGAAAAAGCCAATCAGTACAAAATGGTTGAGCTATTATCTAATAAAGAGTTGATGGACGAAGGTAATAAAATGCATCATTGCGTTGCTACTTACAGCTCTTATTGCTCAAAAGGAAGAACCAGAATTGTATCATTACGAAAATACCAGTGTGGATTTGAAATGGAAAGACAGGCCACTATAGAAGTAAATCTGGCAAGTGGGAGAGTGGTGCAGGCAAAATATCGCTACAATAAGCCAATTAGCGAAAAAGCACAGAGTTTATTAACCCAATGGGTTGATGCTCAAGGATTTAGAATAGATAAGTATTTATAAGATTATTAAAATAAAACAATGAGAAAATTAGCGAGTATTCAAAGAATTATCGCACTGGAGCCAATTGAGGGTGCCGATAATATCTTGAAAGCTAAAGTTCTGGGTTGGGAGCTTGTGACTAAAAAAGATGAATTTGCTGTAGGAGATTTGTGTATCTATTGCGAGGTCGACAGTTTGCTCCCGGATAAGCCAGAATTTGAGTTTTTGAAGTCAAAAAGTTTTCGTATCAAAACTATCAGGCTTCGTGGGCAAATCTCACAAGGAATTTGTTTCCCTTTGAGTTTCCTACCAGAAAATTTTGAAATCGAAGAGGGAGCAGATTGTACAGACGTATTGGGTATTATCAAATATGAACCACAAATCCCTGCGAATCTGGTTGGTATAATGAAAGGAGGTTTTCCTTCATTTATTCCTAAAACTGATGAAACCAGGGTACAGATTTTACAAAATGTATTGGCAAAATATAAGGGTGAAGCCTGCTATATTGCCGAAAAACTGGATGGTAGCTCAGCAACTTATTATATCAGAGATGGTGTATTCGGGGTATGTTCAAGGAATCTTGAAATTGAAGAGGACAACGAAAATACCTACTGGAAAGTGGCCAAAGTATTGAATATTGAGGAAAAGCTGAGGTCTTTGAATGGTAATTATGCTTTGCAGGGCGAGCTGGTAGGGGAGGGTGTTCAGTACAATAAGATGAAAATGAAGGGAAATACTGTATTCTTTTTCAACCTTTTTAAGATTGATACTTTTGAGTACGTTTCTTATGCCGATTTTATGCAACTGATGAAAGCACTGGAATTGCCAACTGTACCAGTATTGAATGATAACTTTATCTTGCCGAACAGCATTACCGACTTGGTGGAGATGTCAAAGATTAAGTCAACCATTCAACCGGCAATGTGGGCTGAGGGTATCGTCATCAGGCTTCTGAATGAGAAACTGGATAAAACTCTTTTGAGAGATTTGGGCGGACACGGACGGATTTCATTTAAGGTAATTAATCCGGAATTTTTGTTGAAATTTAACGAATAACCATTTTAATATTACCCATATGAACTATCAGATTATCAGGGACGAAAAGCTTTTTCTCAACTTTATTGACTGGTTGCCGGAGCTTAAAAGAAATGAGACCTATTATGTATCATTATTGGCTCGCAGCAAGTATCATCAGGCAGTAGGAAGCGATAAAGCTCAGGTAAAGCGATTCACAGCTACCAAAGATTTTCTCTTTGATAAGGTGAAACAACTGGAATGTGAATTGGGTACGTATAAATATAAGGGTGTAGGTATTCCGCAAGAGGCTTTGGCACTATATATCAGCCTGAATCCACGTGATATGGAGAAGGCCTGCAAGAGCGCTTTAATACGATTTGCTGAACTGATTACCAAAGAATATAACGGGTATAACCCACATCAGGAAGTATTATCAGAGATACAGAAGTCGTGTACCAGGAAGGTATATTTTGACCTTGATTTCGATAAAGTAGATATTACAGAAACTTTAACAGAGATTAAGAACTATATCAACGAAGATTGTCTGACAGTATTGAGAACCCGGGGTGGCTTTCATTTATTGGTTGAATTATCCAGAATTGAAAAGCAATACACCAAAACCTGGCATCAATCGCTAGCTAAAATAGAAGGTTGTGATGTGAAAGGAGATAATCTGATACCTTTGCCAGGATGCACACAAGGTGATTTTACACCACATTTTATGTAGCAGTTCTATTAAATCAACACAATACGCATGGAGAATTGCAGGAGTTGCTTGATGCTCCTGCTCCATGCAAACAACAAAAAGATAGCCTGAATGGACGAGGAGCTTGTCTTGAAAGCAAGTAATATTGAAAGGTGTTATAGGTTCGATTCCTATTGCCTCCGCAAAAATTAATAAGTAATACCGAGAGGTTTTTGGGCGGTCGCCGCGCGATTCGATTCCTATTGCCTCTGCAAAATTAAATGAGCATGTACTCCAATCGGAAGAGAGAGCTGTCTCAGAAGCAGTTTAGTATTGGTTCGAATCCAATCATGCTTACTAAATTCTAGCTTTTATAGCTGAATTTGTAAAAAAATAGGGAAAATAGTCCGTAAGTGGAAGCGGGGCGGTCTGTAAAACCGTTGCATTGTGCCTTGCATGCGGCCGCCGCGCGGTTCGATTCATGCTTTTCCCACTATGGAGTTGATGAATCAGGGTAATTGCAATATTGCCGCAATTACCCTAGCTGCGACAGATTATGCAGTTTGATTCATAATTTTTCAGTAAAAATAATAGAGAGTAAATCCTGCTGGGCAGGGCACTGCCTGCTACGCAGTTGGTTCATACATGAATGAAGTTCGAGTCTTCTGCTCTCTGCTGAGTGATGATTGTATTATGGAAAAATAGCCGAGTTGGTCAAGGCGTTAGTCTGAAACACTAAAGATGTAAGTTCGAATCTTACTTTTTCCACCAAAAATTATGAGAAAGTATATAAAATGCTCTGGTTTGAAACGCAAACAACATAAACAGAGCACCATTTAATAAATGTTTTGCTGACTAAAAAATACTGGATCGTTTAGAGGAAAGATATAACGATACGAACGTTAAGACCAAGGTTCGACTCCTTGTCCGGTAACAAATAAGTAAAAAGCTATTATATTGATTGTTTAAATAAACGTAAAATGATACTTGCAGTAGATGTTTTTTATAAACAGAGTAGCGCTAAAATAGTAGGATTGATTTTTAATGATTGGAATGATGCCAAATATGCCCAGAAAATTGAAAAGTTTAGAAACGATATAGCCGATTATGAGCCAGGGGCATTCTATAAACGAGAGTTGCCATGTATTATGGATATTCTCACAGACCTGGATCTGACACAACTGAAGTATATAATAGTAGATGGCTATGTATTTCTGGATGATGATGGGAAACCTGGACTAGGGGCGCATTTATATGAAGCACTACCAATAAAGGTTCCGATAATAGGTGTAGCTAAGACTTCTTTTGCCAACAATAAAAAGTACGTGGCGGAGGTATTTAGGGGCATAAGCCAGAAACCATTGTTTATTACTGCCATAGGAGAGGATTTAACAAATGCTGCCGCTATGGTACACAGCATGTCTGGAGAATATCGCTTTCCGACTATGCTAAAAGAGCTGGACGACTTCACAAAAGTGATACGGTAGTAACAGAATAAAAGTTTTTGGAAAATATTTTCAGTTGCAAATATTTGACTATCAGATGTTTGTCGTAATGCTAAGAGAATATTTTTTACTACGCAAAAAGACTGCGTAGGTGGTGTGAACTTTTGTAGCATCAAATTGATAATTAAGTTCTTTAATAATGATAAAAAGAAGTGCCGTAGAACAGAGTTACTTCGCTTTAGGAGCCGTGTGTCATTGGTTCGAATCCAATCTGCCTGACTAAATAAGTCATTCAGGCAGTAGCTCAGTCCGGTAGAGCAACGTAAAAGGCTCTTTTCGCTCTTTGCCTTCTTTAAAATCTGGGTGTTATGCAAATGGTTATACAACGGTGTTTTGGAGACATCGGTTCGCTGGTTCGAATCCAGCTACCCAGACTATCAAGTGTCGTAGAGAAGTCATACCTCGTTCCAAGGGTTGAGATATAGGTAGTTACCGCAAGATACAAGTCCTATCTGCAAAGAATTGCAGTGGTCGATATTAAGACGCAACCGTGCTCATGAAAGATGAGCCCATAGCAGACTGCTCGCTTGTTACCTTGATTATTTCGCTCGGTTGGGCAAATTGGTTAAGCCGCCACTCTTTCACAGTGGAGATTACGGGTTCAACCGCGGTGGCGGACCACCCCCGTACCGAGTACATGAAGTTTTAAAATTTAACAGTTAATGCAATGAAAAATGATGTTATCAGATATTTCTTGGTAAACTCTGAAGAGACCGGAAGACATATTGTCACTTCTTTCCGCACAGGCAGAAAATATTATATTGAGCCTATCGGTAATGGAAGAATGGCAGATTGGGGAAGTTATAATCCAGGTACGGGTAATATAGAAAATAAGAAAGGAGCAGGAAAGCACACAGGCTCTGTTATGGCCGAAGATTCTGTAATTACACCAGAAAACGGATTCGTGAATATTCATTTGATTGAAAGCGGAAGTCCTTATTCAATCATTGATGAAATGGATGCAAAACATCCGAGTATATAAATTAAAAATAAGCAAGTGTCGTAGACAAGAGATACTTCGCATTGATAACGCAGAGGTCGCACGTTCGAGTCGTGCATAGATTTCGGTCTATTAGCTCAGGTGGTTAGAGCACTTAAAAGCCTCTTTTCGCTATTTACCTTGCTTATTTTTAAAATGTTGCGATTAGTGTAGTGGTTTACACGAGGGCTTGTGGAGCCGTTAAGATGAGTTCGAATCTCATATCGCAACCAATCAAATGCCATTGAATGGCTTTGGTTAATTACCCGATTAGGCAAATGCTGTGACTAAGCTGTGACTAATGCCTAATCAGGGTACAATGAGGTGCCGTAAAAAAGTGATACTTCGCTTGGTGACCAGAAGAAATTCTGGAAGGTTCGAATCCTTAAACACACTTTTTGCTTTTTGCCCTCATTTTAAGATTACCTCATAGCTCAGTCGGTAGAGCAGCACCCTGTTAAGGTGATGGCCGTTGGTTCAACCCCAATTGAGGTAGCATTTTTAGTCAATGCTGTGATTATACAATCGGATCGTCTAATTGGTAAAGACATCGGGATTTGGCCCCGAAGATTGAGGTTCAAGTCCTTATCTGATTACTGAATAGTTTATTTATTACTTTGTAACTCAGTTGGTTAGAGTACCATCCTTTTAAGATGGGAGTCGTCAGTTCGAGCCTGACCAGAGTAACATCAGGTGCCGTGGATAAGGGTTACTTCGTCTCTAAAACTCTGTTGACTCTTATCGCTTATTGCCCTGAAATGGTCTGATAACTCAGTGGTAGAGTTGTTTTCTGATACGAAACAGGTCGAAGGTTCGAATCCTTCTCAGACTACAATGATTATTTGTTTTTACTACTCTGTAGCTCAGTTGGAAGAGCGTCATCCTTCTAAGATGAGGGTAATTGGTTCGAATCCAATCAGGGTAACATCAAGTGCCGTAGAGAAGAGTTACTTCGTCCGCTAATAGGGGAGGAATAGCGAAGTTGTAAAATCAGCAAGACTATCCAGTTCGATTCTGGCTTTGACATGCCCCGTCACTCTTTTCGATTTTTGCCTTGAATTGGTTTGATAGCTCAATGGTAGAGCGGTTCTCTCATAAGGAACAGGCCGATAGTTCGATTCTATCTCAGACTACAAGTTTGGTGCATCAAATACTTCCTCTCAGAACGGTTCTGAGATGGCGTTATTCAAACAAAATTTTTTCAACCATGAAATTCAATATTTTGAATCGTGAGAAAAATACAGTTATCAATCACGCAGGAGCTAAAGCTTATACACTTACTCCAGCTATGGAACTATACACCAGCGTGGTAACGAGTATCCTGTCAGATACTTTCTATGAAAAGGCTGATGATCGTCTGGCTCGTATTCAGGCGCTCATCCGTAAAAACGATGCCCAATTTGTAGCAAAACTGGCTGTATATGCCCGTGAAAAAATGTACCTGCGTTCAATCCCTTTGGTATTGCTGACAGAGCTGGCGCAAACCCATAAAGGTGATAATCTGGTAAGCCGTACGGTTGGCCGTGTGATTCAGCGTGCTGACGAAATTACCGAATTGCTGGCTTGCTACCAGATGGCTAACCAGCGTAAAGAAACCAAAAAACTGAACCGTTTGTCAAAACAGATTCAGAAAGGTCTGGCTGAGGCTTTCAATAAATTTGATGAATACCAGTTCAGCAAATACAACCGTACAGGTACTGATGTAAAACTGCGTGATGCCTTGTTTCTGGTTCACCCAAAGGCAAAAAATGAAGCACAGCAAGTCATTTTTAACAAAATTGCTAAAGATGAACTGGTTACAGCTCAAACCTGGGAAACTACTTTGTCAGCCGTGGGTCAGAATGATTTTGATTCAGAAACTCATAAACTGGAAGCAAAATCACAGGCATGGGAGCAACTGATTCTTAATGGAAAACTAGGATACATGGCTATGCTGCGTAACCTGCGTAACATTATTGAAGCGAACGTAAGCCAGGAGGCTATCGAAAAAGTATGTGCTACTTTGAGCAATGCTCGTGCAGTAGCTAATGCTAAACAATTTCCTTTCCGTTTCTTGTCAGCTTACCGAGGGGTAAAGCATCTGCAAAACGGACGGGTAAGCAATATTCTGACTGCTTTAGAAACGGCCGTTCAGCATTCGGCGAATAATATCCGTGGTTTCGATGCTCGTACGCGTGTAGTAATTGCTGCCGACGTATCAGGTTCAATGCAACGGGCAATTTCTCCAAAAAGTACTGTTCAGAACTTTGATATCGGTTTGATGTTGGCCATGTTGCTGCAAAACCGTTGCGAGGATGTAGTAACAGGTATGTTTGGAGATACGTGGAAAATCATTAGCGTGCCAAAAAACAATATTCTGGCAAACGTATTGGAGTTCCATCGTCGTGAGGGGGAGGTAGGTTATTCAACCAACGGACATCTGGTAATTCAGGATTTGATTAACCGAAGAAAAAAAGTTGATAAAATCATGATTTTTACCGACTGTCAACTTTGGAACAGTAATGGTGGAAGCCCGATTGCTCAGGCATGGGCCGAATACAAAAAAATAGCACCAAATGCTCGTTTGTATTTGTTTGACTTGGCTGGATACGGAAATACTCCAGTTAATACAGTTAACGAGGGTTCTGTATTTCTGATGGCCGGATGGTCAGATAAAATTTTTGACATTCTTACAGCTATTGAAGAAGGAAGCAATGCAATTGCTGAAATCAATAAAATTGAAATTTAGTTTAGGGTTAGAATCACTTTCCGGGTCTGGTTTCCGGACCTGGAAATTTAAATGGAACATTGGTGAAATGGTTATCATCCTACCCTGTCACGGTAGAATCATGGGTTCGATTCCCATATGTTCCGCGATAGAAACGTAGTTGAACCTGATGAGGGTTTCATTAAGGCCCCATAGTATTGGAGCAATTGCTTTCAATATGCTGTCAATGAGGGTTCTGTTAATTTATGTAGGTTCGAATCCTGCCAAGCTAATAAATATGGGCTTGTCGTGTAATGGTTAACACAATGGACTTCCACTCCATAATTTAGAAAACAAGTAAATCAGTCTGAAACTATTCGGGTGTTTTTACCTTCGCAAAAACACAGTTCAGTACAGACTTGCAAAGAGGAGGATACCGATAGATAGAGGTGATTGCTTCAATGCTGGCGACTACATATATTATAGGGTGGCTGTCTCGTGGTTACGAGAGACAAACAATTTAGAATTATAGACTAGCCCAAGGCTATTGAACCGATTATCGAAGTCCGTCTTAATCTGATTTCCGTTTCAATGAATCGGATAGTGTAAGACTGATTTTTAACAAAGTAATTATTAAAATCATGAAAAATATACAAGTAAATGCCAATCAGGTAGCATTGGTTTTGAAAAATAAGGCTTTCAAGCGATTGCTTGGTGAGGGTTCTTATTGGTTTTGGGGAAATGAAGAAGTTTTTATATATGAGAAAGGAAATGCCTTTGCTGCTCCCGTTGAACTAAACGTGCTATTGCAACATCCTGAAATCACAGAGGCCTTGGATGTCATAGAGGTAAAAGATAATGAAATGATGGTTCAGTTTGAAGACAATCGCTTCAAAACTGTCTTTGGTCCGGGTAAATACGCTTTCTGGCGCGGTATTAAAAACTATACTTATACGGCTATTGATTTAAACAAAATCGAGATTACTGAAGATTTTAGCCCACAGCTAATCAGCACTAAATTATTGTCGTATGTGAGAAGTTATACTGTAGAGTCTTACGAAAAAGGAGTTTTGATTGTTGATGGTAAATTTGTACGTGTGTTAGACGGAGGTACTTATTACTGGTGGAAAAATACCATCAGCATTCAGGTAGCTAAAGCGGATATGCGTCAATTGCAAATGGAGATTTCAGGACAGGAGATTCTGACGAAAGATAAAGCCAGCTTGCGTTTAAATGCCTTTGTGCAATATCGTATCACCGATATTGTGAAAGCGATGTATGAAAACAAAGACTACGAAAAACAAGTATATGTTGTATTGCAATTGGCTTTAAGAGAGTATATTGGTGGATTAACTTTGGACGAATTGCTGGATAAAAAAGATAGTATTGTGGATTTTGTATTGAAAAATACTGCCGACAAATTGGTAGGTTTGGGTATTGAAATCAAAGGCTGTGGTATCCGTGATATTATTTTACCCGGAGACATGAAAGATATCATGAATCAGGTATTGATGGCTGAGAAAAAAGCACAGGCCAATATCATTATGCCTAGGGAAGAAACCGCTTCTATGCGTAGCTTGTTGAACACTGCCAAATTGATGGAAGAAAATGAAACCTTGTGGAAATTGAAAGAGATGGAATATGTAGAGAAAATCGCGGATAAAATCAATACTATTTCAGTTTCAGGCAATGGACAGATTCTCGACCAATTGAAGCAAATTTTTGTAAAAAATTAAAAATAGGGTAGGGGTTGAAAATTTTCAACCCCTACATAAAATACTTTAAATGGAAACAACGATTTCATTAGAAGAAATATTAGCATTAGGGAATATACCAGAAAACCTGCAAGGTAGTTTCCTGAGAATAGCTAACGGATTGCATCAAAAGGCTGAATATCCAAAAGAAAAGGTATTAAGAATGTTTGCTGAAATGTTGGCTAGCCCAAAGAAATTTGCCTATTCAAAAAATAAGGTAACTAACCTGGCAAAAGAGATTTTTGACCTAGAAAAGAAAGGGATGAAAGTCGAGCTTTCAGAAGAAGGCAAGACTTATTTACCTGCTGAGTCGCCTGTGTATGAGATGGAGGAAAAAGAAAAGCAAAAAACAGTTGCTTTTGATTTAAGAACATCTCCATTGCCATATCAGATTTACGGCGCTGAATATATCGAAGAGGGCGCATTGAAGCAAATGGAAACTGCTTTGAGTTTGCCTGTGGCTGTAGCAGGTGCTTTAATGCCTGATGCCCATCAAGGCTATGGGCTACCTATCGGTGGTGTATTAGCTACGACCAATAATACGGTTATTCCGTTTGCGGTCGAAGTAGACATTGCCTGCCGGATGTGTTTGTCAATTTTTGATATTCCAGGTGATTTTTTCAAACGTCAGCCGCATTTGCTGAAACGTGCTTTAGTAGAGAATACCAAGTTTGGTATGGGTGGAGAAACGGCTCACAAGTTTGATGAAAGTGTCATGGATAAAGCAGAATGGACAGCCACAAAAATCATTCGTGATTTGAAAGATAAAGCTTATCGACAATTAGGTACCTCAGGTACTGGAAACCACTTTGTAGAGTGGGGTATTGTAGAGGTATTTTCAGCTGATGATTTGCTGGCAGTACCTAAAGGCGAATATCTGGCGCTCCTATCTCATTCGGGTTCAAGAGGTTTTGGTGGGGCAGTAGCTAATCATTATTCAAAAGTAGCTATGAAGAAAACCAAATTGCCAAAAGAGGCAGCTCATCTGGCATGGTTGGATATGAATACCGAAGAAGGGCAGGAGTATTGGATTGCTATGAATCTGGCAGGAGATTATGCTTCGGCCAATCACCACGAAATTCATAAGAAGATTGCTAAAATGTTGGGTGAACAACCTATAAAAATGGTTGAAAATCACCACAATTTTGCCTGGAAAGAAAATTTGGCTGATGGTACAGAAGTAATTGTACATAGAAAAGGAGCAACACCTGCCAATCGCAATGACTTAGGGATTATTCCTGGCTCTATGACTGACCCAGGCTTTATCGTTCGTGGTAAAGGTATAAGCGAATCATTAAATTCAGCTTCACATGGCGCAGGTCGTTTGATGTCGAGAACTAAAGCACTTAATTCTATAACTAATAGTGCCTTGAAAAAAGTATTAGAAGAAAAAGGAGTACAACTGATAGGTGGAGATTTAGATGAAGCACCAATGGTTTATAAGAATATTGAAACGGTAATTGCTTCGCAAACCGATCTCGTAGAGATTTTGGCTAAGTTTAGCCCAAAGATTGTAAGGATGGCAGATGCCAATCGCAAAGAAGGACGAGAGGATTGATTATCTTCTCGTTTTTTTATCCTATATCTTTAATGATTTCGATTAATTCAGCAATCATCATGGCAGTGGCACCCCATACGATTTGTTCCTGAATAATAAAGCCCGGAGTTTCAAATTTGTACCCTCTGGCTTCTACTAATCTGGTTTGCACAGTGTCTGGGTTTACAAAATCAGAGAGAGGAACTTCAAGAATCGCTGCTACTTCACGTTCGTCAGGATAAAAATCGGGTCTATAATTGATATAGCCTAATACCGGCTGGCAAAGCAGATTTGAAGGATTAATGTATAGCTCAGTAATGTCTCCTAAAATTTTTACATCAGATGCCTTAATGCCTATTTCTTCCTGGGCTTCTCTTAATGCTGTTGCCTGAATATTTTTATCTTTCAATTCAGCCCTACCACCTGGAAACGCCATTTGTCCACCATGCACACCATCATATTGTGGCCTAAGAATAAGAGGTAAATAAATGTCTTCCCCTTTAGGATAGAACAAAATCAAAACACCGCTTCTACGGGTGCTTTCATTAGGTTCTCCTTTCAATCGCATACGATTAGGCGACATCTTCTTTACGATTTCTTCATGACCTGGTAATGGTTCATTAGCCAATCGATAGGAAAGTTTACTGATAAAGTCAGCGAAATTCACAGTGTTATAATGACGTTAGGTTAATATATAGTTGTTGCAATGTAAGCAAAAAACTTCATTTAAGCACCGTAAAATTTAGCCAATTGCTCAGCACATCTTTCGCCATCCATCGCTGCTGAAACAATTCCGCCTGCAAAACCAGCTCCTTCTCCACAGGGAAAAAGTCCTTTAATCTGTAAATGTTCAAGTGTTTCTTTATCTCGTGGAATCCTGACAGGGGAGGATGTGCGGCTCTCAATACCTATTAATTGCGCTTCGTTAGTGACGTAGCCTTTTATCATTTTTCCAAATTGCTTAAACCCATCTTGTAGTGGTTTGGCAATGATATCCGGCAAAATTTCTGCCATATCTAAAGAAGCAAGTCCGGGTTGATAAGAGGTATCATTTAAAGATGATGAAATTTTTCCGTTCAAAAAATCAAGTAATCGTTGAGCGGGGGCTAACTGGCAATGAGTTATTGAATTTTCTTCCTGAAGATTTTTCTTTTGATTGATTTGAGCAAACTGATGACTTTTTACTGCATAATTAAAAGCTTTCTGTTCTATTTCTTTTTGCAGCTCTAAACCTGCTAGTGCACCCAGTTTTTTATTTTTCTGCCAATCAGCTTCGTTAATAGCTACTACAATACCTGAATTGGCATATTTAGAATCCCTACGATTAGGAGACATACCATTTACTACCATTTCACCCTCATCTGTTGCCGCAGGAACAATAAAACCACCCGGACACATACAAAAACTGAATACGCCTCGCTGAATATTTTTATAATACGTCTGCGCTACCAGACTATAAGCTGCCGCAGGTAATATGCCTCTTTCTTCTCTATGGTATTGGTGCTGATCTATCAAAGATTGTGGATGCTCAATGCGCACACCCATTGCAAATGGCTTGGCTTCAATAAGGATATTCTTTTTGAACAATAATTCAAAAATATCTCTTGCTGAATGACCTGTGGCTAATACTACGGCTATTCCCTCGAAATGGTGTCCATCATGAGTATCAACACCTTTAATCTGGTTATTGACAATGGTTAAATCAGTAACCTTTGTATTAAAATGAATTTCCCCACCTGCTTTTAAAATGCTTTCCCGTAAATCGGCTACTACATTTGGCAACTTATTGGTACCGATATGTGGATGAGCATCTACTAATATCTGTGAAGTAGCACCATGTGCTACCAAGATCTCTAAAATCCGTCTGACATCACCACGTTTTTTGGAACGGGTATAAAGCTTGCCGTCTGAATAAGTACCTGCGCCACCCTCGCCAAAACAGTAATTAGAGTCAGGGTTAACAATATGGTCTTTATTAATAGCAGATAAATCTCTTCTGCGGGCTTGTACATCTTTGCCACGTTCTAACACTATTGGCTTAATACCTAGTTCTATCAGGCGCAAAGCAGCAAATAATCCAGCGGGACCAGCTCCAACCACAATGGCCTGTTTGTTTTTGCTGACATCCCGATATTCTTTCTGAAACTCCATAACCGGAGCAGGTTTTTCTCCAATATATAATTCAACTTCCAGGTTGACTTTAACCTGTCTGTTACGGGCATCAATAGATTGGCGGAGTCTTTGGATATAAACTTCTTCGGTTGTATCAGGCAAAGAAGCTTGTTTAAGTAGAAACCGGCGTAAAGCCGAATCGTCAAGAGCTAATTCGGGCTCTAATGTAAGCGTGAATAATTGTCGCATTGTTGAAAGGTGTTTATCCTTTAATATATATTAAATAAAGATGAGCAGATTTTTAATTATGCAGAGACTTTTTCAATATAAACCTCAATCATACAAATCTTTTTGTCAAAATTAGGGTTTTACAAATGAAATGGCAAATTTGAGTTTATATTTGCACAAGGATTAACCTACAGAGCCTATAGAATTAAGCTCTAATGAATGGAGATTGTAAATGGGATATTTTAAAGATATAAGATTGGGGATAAAAACAACTGTAAAAGGCATGAGCCTCACGTTGCGACATTTCTGGAATGCACGTGAAAGCAGAAAACCCATTTCGATACAGAGCCCCGATTATTTTGAACAGAGTACTGGAATTGTCACGCTTCAGTTTCCGCACGAGTCGATGTTAGTGCCGGATAATGGTCGTTATCAGCTAGATTGTGAGATAGACGATTGTATTGTATGTGATAAGTGTGCCAAGATTTGTCCTGTTGATTGCATTGATATTGAGCCGATTAAGTCTTCTGAAATCATCAGTTATGCGTCTGATGGTTCTCCGATACGTCTATATGCTGCAAAATTTGACATTGACATGGCTAAGTGCTGTTTCTGCGGATTGTGCACAACCGTTTGTCCGACAGAATGCCTGACCATGACAAATGAGTATGATTTCAGCGTAGTTGATATTACGCAAATGAATTTTGAGTTTTCGAATTTATCACCTCAACAGGCAGATGAAAAGCGGAAGCTATATGAACAGTTTGTGGCAGAAAAAGAAGCAGCAAAAGCCGCTCCAAAGACTCCTGTGGCGCCAAGTACAGAAACTAATGTACCAAAACCTGCATTTAAACCGAACTTCAAACCTATAGTAAAACCAACTGTTGCAGAGCCGGAGGAAACAAAAGAAGAAAAAGTAGAGGAAGAAGCTCCAAAGCCTAAGCCTGTTTTTAAACCTGTGATGAAGACAGTGAAAAAGGAAGAACAGGAAACACCGCAGGTAGAGGAAAAAGCAGCAGATGAGGTGCCAAAAGCACGGCCTGTGTTTAAGCCTGTCATGAAAACGGTTCCTAAACCTGTTGAAAATATAGAACAGAAAGAAGCAAAAGAAGAAAAGACAGAGGAGGAAATAAAACCAAAAATATCGTTTAAACCGGTTTTCAAAACTGCGCCAAAGTCAGTTGAAAATGTAGCATCTAAAGAAGTGCAAGAAGAAAAGATTGAGGAAGAAGTACCTAAGCCAAAGACATCTTTCAAACCTGTATTTAAAACGGCACAGAAACCAGTTGAAAATGCGGCACCCGAAGAAGTGAAGGAAGAAAAGATTGAGGAAGAAGCACCAAAGCCAAAGACATCTTTCAAACCTGTATTTAAAACGGCACCTAAGCCAGTGGAGAATGTAGCGTCTGAAGAAGTGAAAGAAGAGAAGATTGAGGAAGAAGTGCCAAAACCAAAAACATCTTTCAAGCCAGTATTCAAAACTGTGCCTAAGCCAGTTGAAAATGTTGCACGAGAAGAAATAAAAGAAGAGAAGATTGAGGAAGTGGCGCCAAAACCGAAACCGGTTTTCAAGCCAACAATGAAAATTCAACCTAAAAAACCAGAATAGAGCTATCGAAGATTTATTGAAAAATATCGACCAACAATTAGTATTGCAAATTGCATTTTTCACATTTGCTTCTATTACCATTGGTGGCGCAGTTTATCTGCTATTCACGAGAAATGTGCTATATGCTGCTTTTAGCTTATTGGTTACACTCTTAGGTGTAGCAGGACTCTATGTGTTTGCCGGAGCCGATTTCTTAGCAGTAAGTCAGATTATGATTTATGTAGGAGGTATTCTGATTCTGATGATTTTTGGAATTATGCTCACCAACAAGAAAAAAGAGCAACAGAAGTCGGACCAATTGAATAAAATTCTGGTAAGCCATCATAATCGTTTTTGGGCAGCTATTGTAGCGGTTCTTCTTTTCTTAGGTTTTTTAAAAGTAGTTTTTGCCGCTAATTTCCAATTAGTCGGTAAAGAAATTCATCAGGGTACAACCGTTCAGAAAATAGGCATAGAATTAATGACTAACTATGTCTTTGCCTTTGAAATCATCGGCTTATTGCTATTAGCAGCGTTAATAGGGGCGGCTTATGTTGCCAAGAAGGAGAAGATTTAGATTATAAATTTAGTAATTGAATGAGTAAGTGATTGAGTGATTAAAAATGAGAATTAAAATTAATTATTCACTCATTCACACAATCACTCAATAAATAAACAAATGATATATATTCAAAATTATCTCATCATTGGGGCTTTGTTGTTTTCAATTGGTTTGGCAGTAGCTGTTACCAAGCGCAATGCTATTCTGGTATTAATGGGGATTGAGTTAATGCTCAATGCTGTTAATCTGAATATGATTGCATTTAGTCAATATGACCCTAATCGCTTACAGGGACAGATGTTTGCTTTGTTTGTAATGGTGATTGCAGCGGCAGAAATAACCGTAGCATTGGCGATAATTTTGAAAATATATGACTATTTCAAGAATATTGACCTTGAAGCAACAAATGAATTAAAAAAGTAAAAAAGTATTTGACAAATATAAAGAGACTTGCTACCTTTGCAGTCCCAAATCGGGGATATGGCTGCGTAGCTCAACTGAATAGAGCGTCTCACTACGGATGAGAAGGTTAGGGGTTTGAATCCCTTCGCGGTCACAAAAAGTTCAAAAACCCTTCAAATAGCGCTATTTGAAGGGTTTTTTGTTTTATGGTGATACCGTTTTTTACATCTTTTTTATAAGTATTTAATATTACATAGTGCCTGAACATCACCTTTGCCTCATTGCGTATTCCGATGAGTTCTACTTTGTGCAGTTTTGATAAAGCACAAGACGATGGGGGGAATACCCGGGATATGCAGAGAGTATTACGCAAGTGCTGTGGCGGTTATTTGAATCAATCTACCCTAAGATTATCCACAGGATTTGTATTGGCCGCCTTCAACGTTTGTGAGAAGATGGTTGTCAGTCCAAGAGCTAACACGACCGCCAGGCTAACGACGATTTCAAAGGCACCAATAGTTGCATGATAATATTGTGCCTCTTGTAGCATCAACTCCATTAAAAGGTAGACGCCTGGAATGGTGATGATACCCGCGATGCCCAGCAGCATCATGAAGTCTCTGGATAACAGGTACACCAGGCTTCCGGAAGAGGCACCCATCACTTTCCGGATGCTCACTTCTTTGACCCGGTTTTTGATCGTGAACACAACCGTGCCCAATAGTCCCAGGCACGCTATGGTGATGGCTAAGATTCCCATGAATCCCCACAGCTTCATCATTTTGTTATAAGACGAATAGGCATCGTGGATCTGGTCGGTGAGTAATTCGGCTTTGAACTTCTGGCCTTTCCCGACAGATTTCCAGGCTGCTTCCATTTCCGGAAAAACACGGCTTTGGTTGGTTGATTGCAACTGAAAATTCGCATAGTTGAAATGCTCAGGTGCATATTCGAAGAAGAAATTTCCAATAGGTGATTGCAGGCTTGCGTAATGAAAATCTTTCAGAATACCCACCACTGTCACTTTTCTTTTATCGGGCAGGATGACCTCCTGACCAATGGCTCTGGAAGCGTCATCCGGGCTCAGTTTTTTTGCAAACACTTCATTGATGATAATCCAACGTGAGTTTTCGCCGGCGTTTTTGACGAAGTTCCTTCCCAACACAAGATGCAGCCCCATATTTGTTATAAAGTTTTCATCAACAGACATCTTGCTCGCGTCTATAGAATCTGAATCGGCCACCCGCTTTACATACAATCCTGGTACGCTTCCAATGCCAAGCGGGTGCGACGATAGAGAGATCATAGAAATGGAGGAAAGCTTTCCAAATTCATTTTTGACCAATTGGGGATCAGCCTGTTGAAGATCAACGTTGAGTATTTTCTCCTGGTCGAATCCGAAATCATAATTTACAGAGTACCGATGCTGTTGTGCCATAATAAACACGGCAAAAGTAAAACCAAGAGACAGAATGAACTGGAATGTAATTACCAACTTACGTAACGAAAACAGGTGGCCCGTTTTTGTTTGCAGTTCCTTCCCTTTCAGTGCCTGAACTGCACCGGTCTTTGAAAAATGAAGTGCCGGAACAATGCCCGAAACAAAGCCAACAAAAATGGCGAAAGTTATGAAACCGGCATACGTGCCAAGGGTAGGATTCAGATCGACCCAATCAACGCTGTTGAAAAGCGACAGGGTTTCACCGCGAATAATCTCAAAGAAAAAATACGACAGTATCACAGCCAGCAGCATAATGATCGTGCTTTCCATCATAAACTGCATAAAGATATGTCTCTTCCGTGCACCCATCACCTTTCGCACACCCATCTCTTTCATTCGTTTGAGTGACTGGGAGATAGCCAGGCTAACGTAGTTACTGCATGCTGCGAAGAATATAATGATGGGTATAACTCCAAAGAGTAGCATTTCCTGGTAGCTCCATTCGTTGCCCATGTCATTGTCGAGCTCAGGCCCGGGAACAATCTTATCTAACCGCTGAAGTTCGAAAGAAGCCTTGAACTCAGGTTTCGTGTATTTTTCTTTGGCAACGCCATTCAGAAACACTTCAAGAGCAGAGGGACTCAGATTGTCAGAGAGTTGCAGATAGGCGTATGAATTGCGGAAGCTATTCCAGTTTTTTTCGTCGTCTGTAAAAGAAGCACCATGATGAGAGATGAGCGTGGCGAATGAGACCAGCGCCTCAACCCTTAGGTGCGAGTTCTTAGGCATGTTTTTTGCTACACCTGTCACCATCACTTCACCATATGGCTCTATGGATACAAGTTTGCCCATTGGGTCCTTGTCGCCAAAAATTCTGGCAGCTGCGGCCTCGGTAATAACCATCGAATTAGGATTGGCAAGCGAAGTGGCAGGGTTGCCCTGCAGCAGTGGAAAGTTAAACATAGAAAGATACGATGCATCCGCAAAGTATCCGTCTAAAGAAATTTTCATTTCGCCATAACGAACATTACGGGGAAGCGACTGATGAATACGAACAACCTTTTCTACACCGGCGAAATTGCCTTTCAGCAGTTGAGCGGCACCTATAGGCACGGATGCGAGCGACGGGTCCTCCTGTCGATCCTGCACGTGAGTGATGATCCGGTAAATGCGCTCTTTATTCGGATGGAAGTTATCGAATTGATACATGAACACGATCATGGCAACGTACAGCAGGTTAAGCGACATGCCCACTGCCAGGCCAAAGACATTTAAAATGGTGAAGAATCTGTTTTTCGCCAGGTTACGGGTAGCGGTCTTGAAATAATTTTTCAACATGGCGGGTTCCAGGATTTTTCTAAACAAATCCTGAGTTTGCCCGGTTGAATTTACAGAAGGAGGTAATTGTTTTTTCATAACTTTATTTTTTAATAAAGGCTTTATATTATATGATGCTGAAAAAATGTATTTGGTTACAGCTAAGCACGTTTTGATGAACAAGATTAAATTTATATCTGATGAGATTTATGTGAGGTTATATTTCTAAATGTATGATGTTTTATAATTTCTATAGTGCATAGTTAATTTAATAGCTTGCCAATGATTGAATACCTTCTTTGAAAAGCTTGTTGTCCTTCTTTTTAACCTCTTGCAACTGTTTCTTAATGAGGTGTTTACACCCTCAATTGTTCTGGTGAATTTCTTGCCAATTAGATGTTTATCATAAGGTAAAACTTGTTTAAAGGCTTCCCATCTATCGGTACAGAACCAGTCAATTGTAAGCCCTTGAAGACGTTTAAAAAGGTCTTTTACTTGCCTTTTGCTGCGTTTACCTGCTGTAACCGCAATAATCTCATTAGTTTCAACAGCGTAGGCGTAAATAATCCAGACCTTTTTCCCTTTCTTACTTACGAAACTATGTAGTTCATCTATCTGCACTTTGTGATAATGCTTTTTACTTGGTTTCAGGGTAATAGACAATCCTATTTTTAGCATTGTTCTGATAACACACCCTTTGCTAATACCTAATACATTCGCAATATCTGTAATTCCACTTCCATGAACTAACATCCTGATAATCTGACGCTTAACTCTAATATTGGCTCCCCAGTACAGATATTCATATTGGAATTGTTTCTTACAATCTGAACATTTGTAATTCTGAACCTTGTTCTTTTTTAAGCCATTCTTTACTACTTTTGCACTGAAACAATGGGGGCAATCTAACTTTATTATTATTTGAGACATAATCGTAAAGTTCGCTCCCTTGTTTTATCTTTTCAAATTATCATACATTTTATCTACAACCTATGTGATTGCCTATAATCAAGGAAACTACCCATACCCAAGCCTCTATTTATTAAATAAAAAACAAAGTGAGATCTGTTACAATTCTCATGTTTAGTCCAGATATTAGCACAAAATAAAAGCCCTCATAAAATAAGGGAATTCATTACTAAATGAGGATTCTAATAACTTTAATAAAATTAATAATTTCAATTATCAATTAAAAAAAGCACCCTTATTCTGTATGGAAATAACTGCGTATAGTTGATAGGGTCTATGGCACCTGATTATTTACTAAAATAAATCTAGCAGAAGAATAGATAATTATCTAAATGTGCTTATTATTATCGATAATCAAGGTATTATAATACTATGAATCCTTATTCAAAAACATTAGGATTCGTTACGAATCCGGCATAAATCCCTTCGCGGTCACAAAAAGTTTAAAAACCCTTCAAATAGCGCAGTTTGAAGGGTTTTTTGTTTTATAGTGCTACCTTTTTTGCCACCTTTCTCTGGGTGAAAAATATCAGGAATCGCACTAAATACCTTGCCACACAAATCACTTACGATTTGCAGCACAATACGGCTCAAGCGAAAAAGCTAGGGGCTAAGCATAAATTTTAGTGAGTCCAAAATAGTAAAATCTAAAACCACCTTATCAAAGCCATTCAGGAATATAACGCTATAAATGGCGTTACTGCAGATATTACTTCATTTGAATAACCTAATGATTTATCACCAGGCGTGCAAGAAAAGCTAAATAATTTATTTTAAAAGTTTCCACACTTTGGTTAATTAATTTAGCTTTAAAGCGTTCATTCTATACAGAAGAATCGGAATTCAGTAAAAACTTCTATTAGCAACTGGCTATATACTGGATTATTTTTTTTTAATTGTATTGACCTGACAAAAAAGCATTTTTAAAATTACTTCTATGAAAAGAATATTTTTTTTTATTTTGTTACTACTCCATCTGTGTATAAGCTGTGGTGATAAAAGTAAAACTAAAGAATTGAAAAATTCAGTTTTAAGCCTTTTGAAAACAGATGAGTATTACTACCATTCAGATAGCTTAGTAAAAGCTAAATCAAAAGAAGCACTCAACTATTGCAAAGCCAGAAACTGGAATACAGAGGTTTGCTTTATGCTGGATATGAGTATTCACTCTGGTAAAAAGAGATTCTTTATCTGGGATTTAAAAAATAATAAAACCCTTGATTCGGGGTTGGTTGCCCATGGTTGTGGAAAGAAAAACTGGGGAAAAGATGATACCAAAGAGGCCGCAGTGTTTAGTAATATCCCCGAAAGCTATTGTTCCTCTCTTGGAAAATACAAAATTGGAAATAGAGGAGTAAGTACATGGGGGATTAAAGTAAATTACCTAATGCATGGAATGGAGCAAACCAATAATAATGCTTTAAAAAGACAAATCGTTTTACATTCCTGGAATGCTGTTCCCGATAATGAAACATATCCAGATGGAGTTCCAGAAGGTTGGGGATGTCCGGCGGTGAGTAATAACTTTATGAGGAAATTGGATAGGGTTATAATCCAATCAAAAAAGCCCATATTACTATGGACTTTCAAGTGAGTTTTTATAACATAACTTTATAATCTCTCTTTTTCAATATCATTCTCAGGCACTGCTATTTTCTCTTTATAGTGAGTACATTTATTAGGACACGAAGATTTTTTATAATGCTTTCCAGTCCGAGAACTAGTAAATGTTATTTAATCTACTAACGACTATAACAAAACATATATGACCTTAAAAATAACCCTCACAAGAGTAAGGATATTTTAGCAATACTGCATTGTAAAACTATTAAACGAAATCCCCCATCAATCTAACACCTCTACTAAACTTCTCCCGAAACACTCCCTGCTGTCCGCTCCCCGGATACGGTATTCGTTCATGATAAGCATTGTACCCATTTGCTACTAACGGAGCATAGCAAATATCATAGACATTTGCCTTGATTAAAATAATCGGGATGCTCTTGTCAATTTGATTTTTCAGGCGTTCGAGAAGAGAAGGTAGAAAGTTTTCGAGAGGTTCTTCAACAAGACTGCAAGGCACTTCGGATAAACTGATAAACCAATATCCATCTTCCTGAAATCTTTCCAGAAGTTCTTCTTTCAGAGAAGTAGCACGACGAGAGGCTAGATATTCCTTTTTTTGTTCAGGATACAAAACTCCCATGACTTCTAAAAAAAGCGAATCATGTTTCTTTACATCGGCAAAATAAAAATATCTATCAAGATTATCCGGCGGGCCTTCACCAATAAAAACCATTTTTATATTCCTGGGCTTAAATTGGTTTCTTGCTTTGGCATAACGGGCTTTGATAAACTCAATATCTAAACGAGAATGTTCCATACACGAGATTTTATTAAACAAAACTCATTCATACGGGCAAAAGTTGCAGATATGAATGAGTAAGTTCCTGAATTCTCAGATGAAATATCAACCGCACCCTTTAATCTCTATTTTAAAAGTACTTCCGGTATTGGCATTAAATGGAGGATTCAATACGACGTTTTTTCCTGCATTATAGGTAGTATTAACTCCGTTTGGAATGACTTGTGTAGAAGTTATAGTTTTATTAGCAGTTCTTACGCCAGCCGTTGCAGTTCCGCTCAATGTTAAATTCTCTGGTGCACCCGATACACCACTTGTAATGGTTAAGACATTACTATTTGGGCTTATGCAACCATTAACCGTACACTTGGCCGCATAAGTACCAGTTGTATTCACCGAAATACTACTTCCACTTAGCCCATTCGACCAGGTGACTGTTCCGCCGCATCCTGTGGCAGTCAATGTAACACTTTGCCCATTGCAGATAGCTGTACCCGATGCAGAGGCAGTAGGCGCAGTAGGAGATGGGCCGATAGTAACTGTTGTTGCTTTGCGCGAACTTTCACAACTGACCGTACAACTCACATAATACGTGGTATTGCTATTCAATACAGGCGTAGTATAACTGGCAGTTGAGGCAAGAATGGTAGTAGAAGTATTAGAACTATACCATTTATAGGTACCAGCGCAGCCTGTCGCAGTTAAAGTGGCTGTTTTACCCGCGCAAATCGTTTGTCCTGTTGAATTGGGCTGATTGGGTGCAGCAATTATGTTAACAGTGATTGATTTTTTAGCGCTTTCACAGTTACCATTTTTACAATTGACGTAATAAGTAGTCTGGCTATTTAAAGCAGGGGTTGTGTAAGAAGAAGAATAGGCAATGGGTGTATTAGAAGTATTAGAGGTAAACCATTGATAATTTAAACTACAGCCACTTGCAGTTAAAGTAACACTTTTACCTGCACAGGCAGAGGCATTTGGAGAAACCTGAACATCAACAGTTGTAACTGTGATAGCAATTGTATTACTAGTATTTGAGCATTCACCTTGCGAGCAGGTGGCAGTATAGCTGGTAGTTGTGGTTGGATATACTGTGATGGAGGCCCCTTGCGCTCCCGTAGACCACTTGACAGTTCCCCATGAACAATTGCTGGCACTAAGTGTTACACTCTGGCCTGAACAAATAGTAGTATTTGATGGACCGGAAATTGTTATAGCAGGAAGTGTAGGATAGCCGCTTATTTTTTTTATCTCGTTTGCATAAAAAGTATTGCCGCCAAATGAGCTACAAATGCTACCAGTCTGGCCTACATTGACCCAACCCTCAGGGAAAGAATTGTCACCACATATGGTGATAATGGAATTTACGGGCATACAGGTGACTTTTTTTATGTGTCGGGCAATATAGGCACTATTAGGTCCGCAATTACCACCGATAGTTAAAGTAACCCATCCGGCAGGTGGAAGATCACCGCAGATGTCTAATTCGGTATCTGAGGGTAAACCATCAGCTTTTATGATATGTCTTGCTATATAAGTACTATTAAAGCCACAATTACCATTGATGCTTTTAGTAAGCCATCCGGCCGGAGGATGCGCATTTTCATCACAGATATCTAACTCGGTTCCTGCAGCCATGCCCTCAATTTTTAAGATTCTTCTGGAGATATAATTACTACTCGGGCCGCAATAGCCTGAAACACTCTTGGTAACCCATCCGGCAGGCGGAAGGTCTCCACAAATATCCAGCTCAGTTCCTGTAGATAGTCCGCCCACTCTTTTAATGTTTCTGCTCTCATAATTAAATCCATCTAATGAGTAGCAATTGCCATTAAAGCCTACGGTAACCCATCCTTCGGGTGCCGCAGGGTCACCACAAATAGTCAGGTCATTTTCTGTGGTTAATCCCTCTACTTTTTTAATAGTTCTGCCGACGAATTTCGTCCCATTAATTTCAGAGGCACAATAACCATTAATACTTATCGTAACCCATCCGGCAGGCGTTGGGTCACCACAGATACCCATTTGGTGTCCCGGCGACTTACTGCCGAGATATTCGATTGTTCGACTGATATCAGTGCCACCACAAGTGCCATTGACTGAAATGGTTACCCATCCATCCGGAACAGAGCCACCGCATATGGTTTGTGTTTGTGACTGGCCATCAAACGAAATAGCCATGAATAAGAAGGTGAAAAGAGAGAGAAACAGAACTTGCGTAGTTTTCATATCATGCAAATAATTTTTAGGATCTCAATAGATTCTAAATTTACTACATGTGATTTGAAGAAAGATTTTTTTTCGGGATTTCTTTCTAAGTGGTCATTTGGGAAGGTCTTTTTATGTGGTTGGGATTTCTAGGAGTTACCATTGAAACTTAATTATCCCTGCAACGAATTGTCTTTTGGTAGGTTAGATTTAGCTTTTAACACTGCTAATCTATGGTGAAAAAAACGCTCATAGTCATCTGAATTAATTCTATATTCACTAGATATATACGTTCCCAGTTGAACTTCTTCACCATTCAAAATTAAATGAACTACATCTAATAATTCTGGATATTTTTCTAAATAATGTAATATAAAAGAGTAATAAAAATAAGGAATAAGCCCCCCTAAAACACCATTATTCGTACATTAGGTTTAATAATTACTATTTTTTGCATCAATTTTAATGGACTAAATCTTATTTTCCTACCTATCATTCTGAAGAAAACAATAGTATAATCGAGGATTTCAACAGCAATCATTAAATCTTTCTTTTTACTAACCCGGAAAATTTCAACTTCAGTTTTTTTTTCAAGAATATTATTTTTTATTATTTCAAAAGCTCTATCAATACCTTCAATAATTAGAATTTTCTTTACTCCTTTATGCCAAAGTGTCTGTTCAATTTCTTCTTGATGATTCATAAATATCTAACCCGTTGTTTATAGTTCTTCTTATTTACCTATTGTGGGTATAATAATAATATAAATCTTTAATTGTGTATTGAAATTTTTTAGAAACCATCTATTATTTATTTATAGACTCCTTATATTCAATATAATATTAATTTTCTTCAATCAACTTATTATTGTAACTATTGTATAATTCAAATATCCATTATCCTTCAATCCCTTATGCTCCCACATTTGCCACTTAAATTTCTAGTAATTAATCCTTTTCTGAATTTCAATCTTTGTTGAGCTGAATGTTTGTATTTTTCCATACACAGGCACGTTATTTTAGTTTGAACCAATAGAATCCAATTCACAACTAAATAACACGCATTATGAAAGAATTTATTGTAAAAAGAAAAACCGTATTAAAGGCAACTCCTGCCGAAGTATGGGATGCTTTGACTAATCCAGAGCAAACCAGAAAATACTTTTTTCATTGCAAGGTCTTTTCTGATTGGGAAGTAGGTAGTACTATCAGGTTTGTAGGGCGGATATTTCTGATTAAGAAAATAGAAATGACGGGAACGATATTAGAACTCATCCCACAAAAATTGCTGAAATACAGTTTAAATAATGCCAACGCCAAAGATGGTACCTCAAGTTTTTCGATAGTAACTGACTCACTCAGCTATGAAGATGGCAAAACAACCTTAACTATTACTGACGATGTTGGTCAGGGTACAAGGGCAGAAGAAAGATTTAAAAAATCACAAAAAGGGTGGACAAAAATTATTAAAGGTCTGAGAGCACTACTTCATAAAAAGCAATAAAATCAACAAACAGCAGGAGTGTTTTCCAAAAAATAATTCGTTTATTGGAACAATTTCAATCCTCAAACAACCTATTCCAACCTATCTATGAAAAAAGTCATTTTTCTGTTATGCTTCGTACAATGGGCTTATGCACAGCAAGGGCCTTTGAAATTCCGCCGTCAGAATATATCCTCAGAGTCTTTCGAGACTGCAGGGGTTTTTGATGTAGATAATGACGGAACTCTTGATATTGTTTCCGGCTCTTTCTGGTACAAAGGTCCGGCTTTTCTTGACCGTTTTTTTATTGCCGAAGCCAAACGTCATGGAGAATACTGGGACGACTTTTCTACCCTTCCTATGGACGTAAATGGCGATGGCAAAATGGATTTTATCTCTGGTGGCTGGTGGGGAAATAATGTACGTTGGTACGAAAATCCGGGAAATACCAATGTATGGAAAGAGCATATCGTAGGTGAAGGTTTAAGAAATGTAGAGGGCATAAGGCTATGTGATGTAGACGGCGATGGAGAAGAGGAAGTGGTGCCGAATAATCTGGGTTATCCGCTGGTTTATTTCAAAGCAAAGAAAGATGCCTTAGGTAAAAAGACAGGGGAGTTTGATAAAGTTCAGGTCTTTGAAAAGCACGGTCATGGCTTGGGCTTTGGCGATGTGAATGGTGATGGACGCGGCGATTTTGTTATCTCAAACGGCTGGCTGGAAGCCCCTGTGGATAGAAAAAACGGCAAATGGACGATGCACGAGGAATTTAAACTGGGTGATATGAGTCTGCCTGTAATTGTAGCAGATGTCAATAAAGACGGAAAGAGTGATTTAATTGTAGGTCAGGGGCATGGCTATGGTCTTGACTGGTATGAACAACAAGCCAACGGCGCATGGAAAAAACACCCGATTGATCCTTTTAATTCTCAATTTCACGAACTCAAATGGGTTGATATAGATGGAGACCAACAACCGGAACTGATTACAGGCAAAAGATACCGCGCCCACGATAGCAAAGACCCGGGCGGCAAAGATGACATTGGATTATACTATTATCAATGGAATGGAGAGTCATTTAGCAAACAGGTAATAGCGTTTGGACCGTTGGGTATTGGCAAAGGAACAGGTAATTATTTCTCGATAGCTGATGTAGATAAATCCGGTACGCCTGATATTATTGTGGGGGGGAAAGACGGTCTGACGGTCTTTTATAATGAAGGAAGGGTTAAGTACTAGTACTTAATCCTTCCTTTTGGTAGTAATGCTGAATCATGGTTCAAAGATTAGTCTTTCATCTTTTTCAACTACCGGAATTTCTTTTACGAAATCATCATAGCCCTCTTCGTTTTCGTGGGTACTATAAGCACCATAGGCATCTATGGTATAACCTATCTGACCGTTGTTAGACTCAATGATATACAGAATAGCTGATTCTGATGGACTAGACTCACCCTCAAAACGATAAGTTTTGATGATTTTAAGGTCTTCTGGTGCAAAATACTCTTCAGCATCAGCGAGATGAAAACCTTTATCAGTCCAACGGAATTCTTTATCAACTCCTTTTTTTCTTAGTTTCTCCAGGATGGTGACCATGGTGGTCATCTCAGTACTTTTGTCGGAATATTCTTTTTTCGGTGTTTCCATAGCTTTAACGTTTAATACTTTATCATATACAATTATTATTCCCTATACGGACGCTTAAAAAATGGCTTTATACGCACTCAAATTGTGAGATAAAATACACATCCAGCCTTGAAATGTAGAAAATTTTGCCAAACCGAACCAAATAGTTTTTGGAAGTGTATTTTATTCAGACAGGTATCTGTCTATCGAACATTTTGATTGGATTCATTCATGCGTCTCACTTATCTGAAACTGGTTGCTACGGTATTTTTCTGGGGTTCTAATTTTGCAGCCGGAAAAATAGCTGTACAATCATTCGGGCCATATTCCACCGCCTTTCTTCGATTTACTGTTGGGGCATCCTTATTGATGCTCATGCTCTATAAACAAGAAGGAAAACTACCAAAAACCAACGCAACCCAATGGAAGTGGGCGGCTATATCTGGTATACTGGGTGTTGTGTTATATAATATCAGTTTTTTTATCGGTATTCAATATATGCCTACGGTCAGGGCTTCACTCATTGTTGCCTTTTCGCCCATTACGATTACTTTAGGAAGCGCGATTTTCTTTGGCGAAAAAGTAACGCTGCTCAAATGGCTGGGCATTCTTATATCCATTGCAGGGGCAATGTTAGTAATTGTCAGAGGCGATTTCGGTAATCTATTAGCGCAAAGCACCTGGGGAGTAGGAGAGTGGTTTATTCTGGGAGCAGTTATGGCATGGACTGCATATACCTTAACTGCCAAATCGGCTTTAAAAGCAATGCCCGCCTTGACATTAAGTGCTTTCTCGGCTTTTATTGGTTGTCTATTGTTATTTGTTCCCGCCTGGCAGCATGGTCTTTTCGAGCGTATGGCTTCTGCACCATGGTCTTCTTATGTAGCCGTTATTTATATGGGAGCAGCTGCGACTGCACTCGGTTTCATCTGGTATTATGATGCCGTTCGACTGATTGGAGTTACCAAATCGGCTATTATTGGGAACCTTACCCCTGTTTTTGCCGTGCTGATTGCCATAAGCTTTTTGGGAGAAAAGCTCACTATCCCTACTATTATTGGCGGAATTCTGGTACTTTTGGGTATATTGCTTACAAGCCGGAAATAAATTAACAGCAACAATTAAATTTATTTTAACGGATTGATCAATATCACCCATAATGGGTGTTTGCTGATAAAAATTTAAGCAATAACTTAGCACTTTAATTATACTAAACTAGATTGTTTGAAACCTATCAGTTTTTATAACTGTAAAATCCCTAATAGCTTAATTTCTCTGACAACAAGGTCAGATGGATTTTCTTTTTCTTATTTTTTGACAAATACCCAATCAATCTTCATTTATCAGACTATGTTCAGAAAACTCTTATGCCTTTATGCCTTATTGCTGGCATTAGGTACTAACGCTCAACCCGGCCGTTCTTCTAAATGGACAAAAGATGGCAACGGGTACTATTCAGCCGAACAACAACAGATTATTAAGTTCGACCTCACAACTCAGCAAGCTAATGTGATGGTGAGCAAAGATTTATTGACCCCTAAAGGAAGTACTACTCCTTTAGAAGTTAAAGATTTCAGCTTTACTGATGACCAAAAGAAATTATTGATTTTTACGAATACCCAACGTGTTTGGCGTTACGAAACCAGAGGAGATTACTGGGTATTGGATTTAAGTACTAAAGCATTGAAGAAGTTAGGAGCTTCTCTGCCTGCATCATCCCTAATGTTTGCCAAAATTTCTCCCGATGGGAAAAAAGCGGCCTATGTAAGCAAAAATAATGTATATGTCGAAGATTTGGCTATTGGTAAGCCTAAAGTATTGACTTCAACCAATGGTACAAAAAAACTTATCAACGGTACGTTTGACTGGGTGTACGAAGAAGAATTTGGTTGCAGAGATGGATTCCGTTGGAGCCCTGATAGTAAGACGATTGCGTACTGGCAGATAGATGCCAATACCATCCGTGATTTTTATATGATTAATAATACCGATTCTACTTATTCTTTTGTAGTACCTGTTGAATATCCTAAAGTGGGAGAATCACCATCGGCCTGTAAAGTTGGGGTTGTAGATGTAGCAACCGCAAAAACTATCTGGATGAAAGTGCCAGGCGATAGTCGCCAGAATTATATCCCCCGCATGGAATGGGCAGGGAATTCAAACGAATTGATTTTACAGCAACTGAACCGCAAGCAGAATCAGAGTAAATTGATGTATGCTAATGCCAAAACGGGTGCGGTTAATACTATTTATGAGGAAACAGATGATGCATGGGTGGATATTCGTTCACGTTGGACAGATGATAATCCGGCAGGATGGGAATGGCTGAGCGGCGGTAAAGAATTTGTGTGGGTAAGCGAAAAAGATGGTTGGAGACACTTATTCCGTGTATCAAGAGACGGCAAGAGCGAGACTTTGATTACGAAAGGTAATTATGATGTCATAACTCCTGAGCAGATAGACGAAGCCAATGGCTATGTGTATTTTACAGCTTCACCAACAAATGCTACGCAAAGAGCTTTGTATCGTACTAAATTAGACGGAACAGGTGAAGCGGAAAGAGTATCACCTGCGATTGAAGAGGGTTCACACGATTACCAGATTTCACCAAATGGCAAGTTTGCGTATCATAGTTTTTCTAATTACTATACGCCACCAGCTACTGAATGGGTTTCATTACCTAACCACCAACCTTTGAATGAAAAAGATGATATTTCGAAGAAAATTGACCCGGCAAAAAAGAAAAATTCGAATGTAGAGTTTTTTAAAGTGACTACAGAAGATGGGGTTGAAATGGATGGCTGGATAGCTAAACCTAAAAACTTTGACCCCTCAAAAAAATACCCGATTGTATTTTATGTCTACAGCGAGCCAGCCTCACAAACGGTGATAGATCGTTATGGAGTAGGCAGAAATGGTCTTTATGTAGGTAATATGGCAGAAGATGGCTATATCTATCTATCGCTTGATAACCGTGGTACTCCTGCACCAAAAGGAAGATCCTGGAGAAAATCAATTTATCGTAAAATCGGTTTGCTTAATACTCACGACCAGGCGATGGCGGCTAAGAAAATCTTGCAATGGCCTTATGTAGATAATGAACGCGTGGCAGTACACGGTTGGAGTGGGGGCGGTTCGTGTACCCTAAACCTAATGTTCCAGTTTCCTGAAATATACAAAACAGGTATTTCTGTAGCAGCAGTAGCTAATCAATTAGAATACGATAATATTTATCAGGAGCGATATATGGGCTTGCCGCAGGAAAATAAAGAAGATTTCCTGAAAGGTTCGCCTATTACTTATGCCAAGAATCTGAAAGGGAATCTACTATATATTCATGGTACTGGTGATGATAATGTGCATTATCAGAATGCAGAGCTATTGCTTAACGAATTGATTAAACACAATCGTCAGTTCCAGTATATGCCTTATCCGAACCGTTCGCATGGTATTTATGAAGGGGAGGGAACAAGAGCGCATTTGAATACCTTGTTCACCAATTACCTGAAAAAACATTGCCCTCCGGGCGCGAAGTAAGATAAAAGAAAGATTAACGAAATCCTCTTGATTTGCTCAAGGGGATTTTGTTTAATATCTATACTTTGCTCCTTGCAAATCAAAAATCAATATGTCCTGTCCATTAGCTTTTTTAAGCACAATCTTATCGCGCTCTGCCGGATTCACTCTTTGAATAATTTGAGAATCTTTTGGTAAATAGAAGTTTGTTAGCTGGGCATCAACTACCGAATATTGAGGCGTACCTTGTCCGCCCGGCATGGGGTCTTTGTAAGAACAGTAAATCACTGTATCGCCTTTGGCATACAAACTTTGAATCTTATTGGCTGATAGTATATAAGGATTTTGTTGTCGGGGTTCAGCAAAACTCATAAAGTAACGAGGTGGATTATCTTGCCAGATATTCTGGATGATTCCACCAATTAAATAGAGTTGAATAGCCAGAAGTAAGAAAAGAGCATACTTAAAATTTGATTTCATCAACCATATTTGCCTGATTAGTAAAGCTATAAGAATAATTCCAAACGCATAAGAGTAACCAATGTATCGGGGAATAATCCTGAATGTATTGCCATCTTGTAAAGAGAAAAGAATCAGAAATAAAAAAGGTAGCACAACTAATAAAAGCAGAAAGATCAACAAATGATTATCCGGCTTTTTAAAATTTCTGGCAACATAATTCAGTAGAATACCAATTAAAACAATATTGAGCGAGAGTACCAGAAATTGAAGTTTTGCCGTAGAATAGAGCAGGAGAGAGACACCTATTAATGTGCTTACCACAACCACTTTTAATCTGTCTGATGGAATCCATCTAAAACAAGCAAATCCAACAATTGTACTGCCGATGGCTATTATTGTATTCTTCAAACCGGATAAATGCAGATAAAGCCCTTCACTACTGATAAAAGCGGAAGAAATTACATGTTTGAGCTGTTTGAAAATATTTGGCAACGTAGCAACTGAAAGATAATCATCGGGAGAAGTTTGTGCCAGATAATTATAAACTTTTACGCTATTCTGCACATAGTCAAATAGCCATTGCCCACCCTCTGATTTTAGCCAGGCTATCACTCCTGCCACAGGAATCAGCATAGCTAAACTCAAGCCAATCCATACTCTTAATTGTCTTATATAAATTAATACATACAAACCGTGAATTAAGAAAAGAGGAAATGTTGAGATATGACACAATTCACATGCAAGCGCTGATAACCCGTAATAAAAATAATAGATTACAGTTCTTTGTCCATTTTTCTCCCTTTTAATAATGACTAAAAACAAATGTGTAGCTAATAGTGAAAAGAAAAATAACATGGCATAATTACGTGCTACCTGCGAGTAATTGATATAAAAAGGAGAGATAGTAGATAGAAACGCCGCTAAAAGCGCCAGTTTCTCTGATTGAAAATGTGTTTTTACAAAGACAAAAATCAATACAACTGTCAGTAAATTAAATAACAATGAAAGTATCCGAAGATTACCATCTTCAAGCCCAAAAATCTTTGACCAGTAGTGGAGTGTGTAAGTATATAAGGAACCGTTCCCAGTATCTACACGAGCAATAGAGTCAAAAAAATCGTGAATATTTTTCTCAGACCAGAATTCCTGCGGTGTAAAATAGGGACTATTTGGTTTTCGAACAGAATTTCGTTGATTATTTCCCTCATAACTCACAAACTGACTGACAAATAGGGAATATTTTTCATCTCCGGCAAGCCCGTGTTTACCGATATTATGGAAACGTAAAAAAAAAGCAAGCACCAGAATACTTGCTAATAGAATATAAGTAGATAATTTACTAAGGCTTGCCATAAGATTTCAGGCGAATCAGAGACCCGCCTCACAAATATTTTTTAAGTCCTGAATTGTTTGGGTCGGATTCTCCGAATTAAATACAAAACTGCCTGCTACCAGCGCATCAGCACCTGCGTCTACTAATCCCCTTGCATTGGCAGTAGTTACACCGCCATCAATTTCAATGATAGTATTTAATCCACGTTCGTCAATCATTTTTCTCAATTTTCTTACTTTTTCGTAAGTATGCTCAATGAATTTTTGCCCTCCAAAACCCGGATTTACTGACATAATCAATACCAGATCAATATCATGAAGAATATCTTCCAAGACATTAACAGGCGTATGAGGATTAAGTGCTACACCGGCTTTACAACCTAAATCTTTTATCTGTTGCAGATTTCTATGCAAATGTGGGCAAGCTTCGTAATGGATTGTAATGATTTCAGCGCCTAATTTTCTGAATGTCTCTACATATCTTTCCGGCTGAACAATCATTAAATGAACATCTAATGGTTTTGTGGCATGGTGCTGAATGGCTTGTAATACAGGCATTCCAAACGAAATATTCGGTACAAATACACCATCCATAATATCAATATGAAACCAATCCGCTGCCGAATTATTCAGCATTTCTGAATCTCTCTGTAAATTAGCAAAGTCAGCCGCCAGAACTGATGGGGCAATAATCGTATTTTTCATGCCGCAAAGGTAGGGGATTTTCATCAAAAAAAGCCTTAGTCAGAAAAGACTATTTGTCAGCTGTGCACAACATTTCACAGATATTCAATGTTTTTTATGATAAAGCGCATCATTTTTTTAATTTAGACGCTGAAAAATCCTTAATTTTGCAAAAAAACTTCATCTCATGGAACAAGCATTGCTTGACGAAATACCGTCATTAGATTTAGCAGATTTTACCTCTGAAGATACTGAGCGCAAAGCTAAATTTGTACAGGAAATAGGGAAAGCCTTTAATAATATCGGTTTTGTTGCTATCAAAAATCATGGTCTTTCAGAGGAACTGAGAGGAAAGCTCTATGAAGCTGTACAGAAATTCTTCTATCAGGCCGATGATCTAAAGAAAAAATATGAGTTTCCTGAACTAGCCGGGCAAAGAGGTTATGTAGGAAAAGGAAAAGAAACAGCTAAAGGACATAGCCGCCCAGACCTTAAAGAATTCTATCATGTAGGGCAACCGGAAGCCGAAGAAGGAATGTATAAAAATATTTTTCCGGCAGAAGTACCAGAGTTTGAGAAATATACAACAGAAGTTTACAGGACTTTTGAGAATACGGGAAAAACACTTCTAAGAGCTATTGCTTTATATCTGGATTTACCAGAAGATTATTTTGAGGAGAAAGTACGAGGTGGTGATAGTATTTTAAGAGCACTACATTATTTCCCGATTGAGAATCCTGATGCTTTGCCGGAGGGAGCAGTACGTGCCGCAGCGCATGGTGATATTAATCTGATTACTTTGTTAATGGGAGCCTCGGCAGAGGGGCTGGAAGTATTACGTTTAGATGGTAAGTGGATTCCGGTAACGGCATTACCAGACCAGATTATCATCAATGTAGGTGATATGCTCGACCGCCTGACCAATCATAAACTGAAATCTACAATTCATCAGGTTGTGAACCCACCGCGTGAGAAAATGAAAACTTCTCGCTTTTCTATTCCTTTCTTTATGCACGCTCGTCCGGAAACTGACCTAACTTGTCTGGACAGCTGTATTGATGTAAACAACCCTCGCCGTTATGAAAATATGACCGCAGGAGAATTTCTTGACGAGAGATTAAGAGAGTTGGGCTTGAAAAAATAGCTGTTCGTAGCCAAAAAATTGCGTGTAGCACAGAAAATCTGGTTTTTCTGTGCTATATTGAGTTTCTTTACTCACACAAAAATAATCGAGTAGATTTGATGCGAAAAACCCGCCAGATTCGATACATCATTTTTTTGAAAGATGTCATGATTCTTGCACTGACCTGCTTCGGTGGGCCGCAGGTGCATTTAACCATGTTTCTGGACAGGTTCGTAAAAAAAAGAAATTATCTGACCGAAGCCGAACTTCTTGAACTACAATCGCTTTGCCAGATTCTACCCGGTCCTACTTCTACCCAGACTATCACTGCTTTAGGTTTTCGCTTAGGTGGTGCTAATCTTGCTTATATTACGCTTCTTATCTGGGTACTACCAGGTGCCATTCTGATGACTTTGGCTGCTTTAGGTATTACCTATATAGAAAAGGGTCAGTTGGCTAATCTTACGCGTTTTATTAAACCTATGGGAGTGGCTTTCATCATATTTGCGGCTTTTTCTATTGGTATGAAAGTAATTAAAACACAGGTTAGTGTTTTGTTAATGATAATTGCGGCTATTGCAGGATATTTTTTTCCGTCACCTTATATTACACCTATCTGGATTCTGTTGGGGGGGCTTGCCACTGCATTAAAGTTTGGAGAGCAGGAAAAAATGAAGAAAGAGCCAATCATAATCGAGTGGGGGAATTTCTTTTTGTGGCTAGGTGTATTGTTATCTTCAGCCGCATTAGGAGCTATTACACATTCTTTGCCTATTCGTTTATTTGAGAATTTCTATCGTAATGGCAGTCTGACCTTTGGTGGTGGGCATATCCTGAAACCGCTGCTCTATAATGAATTCGTAAAGTTTAAGCATTATTTATCTGCCGATGAATTTCTGTCCGGTTTAGCTATTGTCGAGGTTGCTCCCGGTCCGGTTTTCTCCATATCATCTTTTGTAGGTACTTTATCTATGCGTGATTGGGGGATAAGTGGCGAGCTTTTAGGAAGCTTTGTAGCTACTATTGGCATTTTTCTGCCCGGTACTTTTCTGATATTTTTTGTTATCCGTTTCTGGGATCAGTTGAAAAAATATCGGGGTATCAGAGCCTCTCTAGAAGGTATAAATGCCGCCAGTACTGGTTTAACAGCTGCGGCGGCATTCTCTCTCTTTCAACCTATGTACGTGGATTTAGTATCGGTTATGACTATTGTCCTGACCTTAATTCTACTGCAGACCCGGTTTGTGCCTGTTTATTTAATTATTCTTGGTGGTTTATTTATGGGCTGGGCAAGTGCCTGATCGTGGTTGTGAAAGCCCGAATATATTTTATGCCAATTTATTTAATAGCAAAGCGCACTGTTACAGCAACATCATCGAGCCATAGCCCTTGATAACCAATCAGGTTGATAGCCGGTTTCCAGTCGAGGCTCAGATTGAGCGGTATTTCTCTGAATGTGTACTCTAATCCTAGTATACCATCGCCGCCAATAACTGTATAAGCATTATAATTATCAAACCAGGGGTTCCCATATCTTGGTCCATCTCTCCAGAACCCTATATGTCCGCCTACGCCATAGTACCAACGCCATCCGGCTGTTTTAAAGGCAGGTGCATGGATCTGATACAAACCTGTAATATTAACACCTTTCCAACGCGTATAAACAATACCTTCTACCGATTTTTTCTGAGTCATATTATATTTTACACTCAATCCATACCCATAATTCAGCCTGACACCTACACCTACTTTATAGGCACTTTGGGCTGACGCTGTTAATCCTAAAAGACTCATGAAACCCGTTAACAATAGTATTTTACGCATTATAATAGTTGGTTTGCCGAAGCGATAAGAATGATTTAAAAAAGCTTTTGTCGTATATAAACGTAAAAATCCTGTTCCATTTGGCGCATTGGCTTATTAAATGGCCACTTTTGTAGGAATTCTGTAAAACCATGGGGAATAAAATCTACACTGTTTGTGGATAAACCGACGTATTAATAGTGGTATGAAATTTTTATTTAAGGTTTTGGCTAACTTTGTCAGAATTATAAGAATTGATCTATATACGTTATGAACAGACTTGTACCTTTCAGTTTATTTTTTCACTAATTCCTAAGTTTTATGAAAGTTTCAAGAATGTTTTTTAGTGCCGTGCTTATTGGTACGTTAGGTTTTTTCCAGATGTCTTGTGAAGATTCCACTAATGATCCAGACCCTAATTCAACAACTGGTACATTAAAAGTTAGTATTACCGATTCTCCTATTGATTCGCCGGATGTAAAAGCTGTTTTTGTAACAGTAACAGCAATTAAAGTAGATGGGAAAACATTTGACGGTTTTAAAGGTCCTAAAACAGTCAATCTATTGGAACTACAAAATGGTAATTCATTAAGTTTGGGTGATGGCAATTTTAATACCGGTACTTTCAATAAGATTTCGCTTGTATTAGATTATGAAAAAGACCAATCTGGTGCAGCGCCGGGTTGTTATGTGCAGAAAGCCGATAACACCAAACAGAAATTACAATTAACGGGGAGTACACAAAATTCAATTGATTTAACCACCAAAGAATTCCTTGTCAAGGAGGGTACCACTACAGATATTGTTCTAGACTTTGATTTACGCAAAGCTATCAAGAGCGAAACATCAGGTAGCCAGACAACGTATTCTTTTGTAAGTTATGGAGAGTTACAATCATCTATCAGAATGGTGGAACGTAATTCGGCAGGTAATATCACAGGTAAAATAGATAACTACAATGCCAATACGATGGGAAATGTAGTTGTGTATGTATATAAGAAAGGTACTTTCAACCAAGCTACTGAAACACAAGGACAAGGTGATGGAAAAATTCAGTTCAAAAATGCTATTACAAGTGCTAAGGTAGATGCAAACGGAAATTTCAAAGCGGCATTTTTAGAGCAAGGTGATTATGAAGTGCATTGTGCTTCTTATAATAAACCTACTGGAGGAATATTCGGATTGGTAGCTTTATTGAATCTGACCAGTAAAAACAGTATTGATTTATCAAGCATTGCTGTTAAATCAAGCACTGATGTCAATCTGTCTATTTCAGCCAGTACATTATTAGGTTTGTAATCCTGTTTATTCGTACATATATAAAATAGCCATGAAAAAAATGTGTTGCCTGTCTTCGGAATAGAAACACATTTATATTGAAGTAGAATTGTTTTAACTCACACATCAGGCCGCTAAAAGCGGCCTGATGTGATTATATGCCTATAGTATTTAGCGTATATTAAATCTACTTAGCATCATTGCTTTTATGACAAGAACTAATAGATTCTAAAGTATTATTCGGTACTCTTTTGTTGTGAAAATATTATTGTTATGCTGGTGACTAAAGTTAGTGGGGTCTTCTTCTTAATAGCTAATGCTTAATATTTTTCTGCAATTTTGTTTAAAAAGCCTGTAGAATCAGGTTTGTTTTTTTGTTTGACTATTCTTTGCTACATATAATCAATTATCAACTTTTAAACATAATCAAACGTGCAAAATTTAAGTGCAACCAAACTAATTTCGTAAAAATTAGCGGCTATTGCTATTAGCCGCTTTCTTCTGATTTCTTGTTCAGATCAAAAAACAGAAGCTCCTATGCCTAATACGTTTAATCTTAAAAATTATGTGTTCAAGAATCAGGATCCACAATCGATAGCGGCAAGAAACGCGATTAATAGAGGTACAAGACCAAAAAATGCAAGAACAATATCTGACTCTACAGGTTATGCAAATATCGGGTTTAATCCATCTGGGTTTCAGTATATTAGTGGAAGTTCAGTGTATAGACCAAGTGCCTATGTTCAAAATTATTTTCCACATTCAATTACAGTAGAAATTCAATCTTCAAAGGCCAATATTTCTAATATATCAACAGGGTCTGCAGGTTCACATTCTCAACTCAATAGTAAAACATATAGGATTACTGTTGGGGCTGGTTCGTCAGTACTTTCAAATTTTGATATGACTCTTGATAGTACTGAGGCTTCGGCTAGTATATACATGGTTTCACCATATTATGTTGCTCCAAATTGGTCAAATGATTGGGTATATCCGATTAAATAATATTTTTAGATAATGTAATTTGGCATTCGGGGATATTGATTTAAAATCAATATCCCCGAATTTGTTTTAAACGCTTTTGTCAAAACCTAATAGAATATTAAGATAGATTAAACAGAAAGAAGCTTTTGTATCTGATTGTTACTAACTAGATTTGGTGTTTTTGGGAAGAATAAGTGAAACTTAGCGCCTTTATCTAATTCACCTTCGGCAAAGATAAAACCGTTATGATTACCCATTACCCGCTTGCAGATAGCTAAACCAATACCTGTACCTTCATAATCCTGGCGACCATGCAGGCGTTGGAAAATGACAAAAATCTTTTCGGCATAATCGCGCTCAAATCCAATACCATTATCCTGAAAACAAAGATGGTAGAAGGTACTTTCTTCTCTGATACCCTCAATAAAGAATATATCTTTCCCCGACATCTCTTCTGATGTGATTTCAATTAACGGAGCCACACCCTTTTGGGAAAATTTTATTGAATTACTCAGAAGATTATAAAAGAGTTGCTTGAGTTGAAACGAAAAGCCTAATATAAGAGGTAGATCTTCTGTAATAATTCTCACTTTCTTTTCATCTATAGATATAGAAATATCACTTTCTACTTCCTCCAGTATTTCGTTTAAATTAACTACTTCAAATTCCTGGTCTCGATGATTCACTGTGCGGGAAAAAGTGAGTAAGTCATCAATAAGTAATTGCATCCGCTCGGCAGATTTATCTATTTTATCAAGCGATTCCTGCCCATCCTGATTTAGTGCCTGATAATGTCTTTTCATCAGGATGCCACTAAAAGCTCTTATTTTACGTAGCGGCTCTTTTAAATCGTGTGAAGCTACATAAGCAAACTGTTCCAGTTCTGAATTAGAACGTTGTAATTTATCAACATTATTCTCCAATGCTTTCTGGAAATTAATACGCTTGCGAAGCTCATAGATAAGAAAGCCAAATGAAGCAAATAATAGCAGCACTGAAAAAGTAGAAAGGGCTATAATATAGGCTGGTAAATTCTTATCATTAGTGATTTTCAGATCATATTTATTGTTCAGAATCTGCTTTTCGGTTAATTGAAACAGGTTCATCGTATTGCTTATCTCATCCATCTTGTTTTTATCCTCTCTGAGGTTGTCAGGACTGATAGGCTGCTTGGCTCTGGCTAATTTGACGTTGGCGTCAGTAATTTTAATTTTATCGGCAATCAATTTCTTCAGGTGCGTAAGTCTTGACATTTGCCGTTCGTTATGCTCTACCAAATCTTCCAGATCGTTAATGATTTTCCCAACCACCCGATAAGCATCATAATAAGGATTCAGAAATACATTGCGCTGTGTAAGAAGATAGCCCCGCTGCCCCGCTTCCATGTCTTTCATTTTCGAGATCAACTCTTCTCCTTTCATCATTACCTGATAGTTACGCTCAATATCGTCCATATAAGCCAATGTCTGATGCACTTTTACATACGAGATGATAGTAAGTATCAGCAAAAGGATAATACAGGAGATAAACGAAAGCGTTACATATCTGAACGGTTTACGCATAAATTATAGGTTTATGTAGCAATGTAACGTTGGTCTTAGCCTTAAAAACGAAAAGTAATGAGATTTAGTAAGTCAAAGTTAAAAATTCTCTTCCTAATTTTCAGACTAATCTCAATATAATTTAGACTTCAATAAGTAATCTTATACTGGAAAACAAAGATTCTGGGGTGTATTTTCCCCAGTTTGTATAACAAATATAAGTAAAAAATAGAGAAAAGAATTGTGGTACGGTTATTTTCTCTATTAATAAAAATTGCTTATAAGAGCTTTACACACAAACACTTATAATATTATGGCAGAGTTAACAGATTCACGGAAAAGAGCCTTTACAGGGGTACTTGTAGGAGCTTTGGCAGTAGCTACAGCTTTCGGAGTATATCAGGCTTACCGGTCGAGCGAAATAGCAGATGAACGTGATAGATTTACTATACAATCAGACTCATTGAATACAGTAAAGAAAAATCTTGAAGATGAAATCAACGGGTTAACCAAAGATTTGAACGATGAGCGTGACGAAAATGCTGAGTTGGTAAACAAAACTGAATATATCAACGGTTTATTGGCCGAAAAAGAAAAGGTCGTAACACGTTTGAACAGAGAAACAGCCAATTTAAGAAAACAAGGCAAATCGAAAGATGAGCAACTGACTATTCTGAATAATCAGATTATTGCTTTGAACGATGTTAAAGCTTTAATGGAAAGAAACTTAACAGATTTGCAGGCAAATAATGCTACTTTGGTTTCTGAAAATACTGAATGGAAAGCTAAATATGATGAATTGAGAACGCAAAGCGACGAATTGAATACGCGTATTGCCTCATTAAACAAGAAAGTAGATGATATTATATACGATTCACCAGCAGATAATTTTAGAGTGGAAGTACTCAAACCAAATTCGAAAGTAACAGCGAAGGCGAAAAAGGCCCATACACTAAAAGTTTCTTTTGTAGTTCCAGAAATGGTAAAAACGAGCACCGAAAGTATGCAAACATTATATCTAACCATTTTGGACGATAAAAATGTCCCTATCAAAGGTGCAGACAAAGAAGTTAGTATTATGAAAGGCGAAAAATTAATGCCGATTGCTGTACATGCCACACAAACAGTCGATTTTTCTAAAAATCCACAAAACACAACTTTTATGTTTGATGTGAAAGAGAAAATGACACCGGGTACTTATAAAGCAGCAGTTTACTCAAATAACGATTATTTAGGAACTGTAGAGTTTAAAGTAAGAAATAGCTTCTTATTCTTCTAAAAATTATCGCATTTGTATAAAGGGGTTAGTTTGTAAAAACTATCCCCTTTTGTTTTGTTTAGTTTATTGAGAAGCTTTTCATATTTTATTCTTTATCCTTATAATAGTATGGTATATACCATTTTGGATAATCACTATAAAAATAGTATGAAAAGGTGAAAAAATTAAATAATATCAAGAAAGTCACAAGATTTTTTATCTATTGGTAGATAATTGGGAGAAAAGCAGTTTGGATAACAGGATATTTGATGAAACAGGCAAGGAGAAAAAACAAAAGCGGCATGAAACAATTTCTTATTTCATGCCGCTTTAAGCTATTTAAAAACGAAGCTCTTAGATATTTTCAAGGATACGCTCCATTGAAACCTGATAACCGATTTTTTCTTTCAATTCACTGATACTTACTCTCTCCTGTTCCATGCTATCGCGATGGCGGATAGTTACGGTATCATCTTCCATTGTCTGGTAGTCAACTGCGATACAGAACGGCGTACCAATTAAATCCTGACGGGTATATCTTCTACCAATGGCACCACCATCGTCATAAACTGTTCTGAAAGAAGATTTTAACGATTGCGCAATAGCTTCACCTTTTTCTGCTAAACCATCTTTTTTCACTAATGGTAATACGGCAGCTTTGATAGGAGCTAAGGCTGGGTGTAGTTTCAGATAAGTACGTTCTTTTTCGTTTTCTCCTTCGCCAACTGTTTCTTTAGTAAATGCATTACAGAAAGTAGCCAGGAAAAGACGGTCAGCACCTACCGATGTTTCTACTACGTAAGGAATGTAATTACCAAAAGGCTTACCGTTTTCATCTAAGTCAGCATCAAAGTATTGTTGTTTTTTCTTCGATAGTTCCTGATGATTGCGCAAGTCGAAATCAGTTCTTGAGTGAATACCCTCCATTTCGCGGAAACCAAATGGGAATTCATATTCAATATCAACGGCTGCGTTTGCATAGTGCGCCAATTTCTCGTGGTCGTGGAATTTCAGTTTTTCGATTGGTAAACCTACGGCCTGATGGAATTTCAAACGGGTTTCTTTCCAAAGTTTATACCATTCCATTTCTGTTCCGGGACGTACAAAGAACTGCATTTCCATTTGTTCAAACTCACGCATACGGAAAGTGAACTGGCGAGCTACAATCTCGTTTCTGAATGCCTTACCAATCTGTGCAATACCAAAAGGTATTTTCATACGTCCGCTTTTTTGCACATTCAGGAAGTTTACAAAGATACCTTGCGCTGTTTCAGGGCGTAGATAGATTAAACTTGAATCTTCAGCCACTGAACCTACTTGCGTAGAAAACATCAGGTTAAACTGACGTACTTCTGTCCAGTTAGCAGTTTTTGACACAGGGCAAGTAATATTTTCGGCAATAATCAAATCGCGTACACCTGTCAAATCTTCTGCACTTAACAATCTGCCCATTTCAGCCAATAAAGCCTGCGCCTTTTCGGTTTGCCCTGCCACTACATATTCTTCTGCTTTGCCTTCCAGCAATTGATCAGCACGATAACGTTTTTTGCTATCCTTGTTATCAATCATCGGGTCGTTGAAACCATCTACGTGGCCTGATGCTTTCCAGGTTAGTGGGTGCATAAAAATAGAAGCATCAATACCCACGATATTATCGTGCAATTGCGTCATGGCTTTCCACCATGCTGCTTTCAGGTTATTTTTAAGCTCAACGCCGTTTTGTCCGTAGTCATAAACTGCCTGAAGCCCATCATAGATTTCAGAGGAAGGAAACACAAACCCATATTCTTTGGCATGGGAAATAATATCTTGCAGTGAATTTGTTAATGCTGGTTTGCTCATTTAATTATTTTAAATAGATTTATAGCCATATATTGAAAATCTCACAAAATTAGCGAAAACCTTGCAATTTCATTGGCTATCTCGTTATTTTTGAGTAATTTGTATGTGACTACTATTTTATGAACCGACTGCTTAAATTTATCCGGACTTCTCTAAGTATGACTTCCCACGAAGCTAAGGGAGTTGTAATGGCTTTTGGTATTAGTATCGGAGTAATTCTTCTGATGTGGGGGGCCGACTATTTCTTTAGCCAGAAACCACAGAATCTGGTTATTTCTTCGCCAAAAATGCTGGATAGCCTGACAGTTGCAGTCGATAATCAGACTAAGGAGTATAATACCAACCGTCAGTTTAAATCAGATTATACTGATAATAAAACTAAAACGTATAAGCATTTCAATTTTGACCCGAATACTGCAACGGTTGCTCAATTAGAAGAATTAGGCTTACCCAAGTTTATTGCTGAGCGGATTGAAAAATACAGAAATAAGGGTGGAAAATTCAGAAAAAAGGAAGATCTGGCTAAAATCTATGGGCTTTACCCTGAAACTTACGAAAGATTAGAACCTTATATTACTCTACCATCTGCCGAAGAGGCATCTACCAATACCCCGCAAGCGGAAATCATAGCTCAACCTGTTGTAGCTGAAAAGCCTGTGACAGTTGCTCCGAAAAAAGCGGAAGCGCTCGCTAAATTTGATTTGAACACAACTGATACTACCCAACTGAAACTCATCAGAGGGATAGGTTCAGGTTATGCCAAAAGAATCGTGAAATTCAGAGATATATTAGGTGGATTTGCCATTGCGGATCAGGTGCGGGAAACTTATGGATTGCCCACTGAAACAGCAGATGAATTATTAAAGTATGGGTATGTGAATGGAAATATCAAGAAATTAAAAGTTAATCAATTATCTCTTGCAGATTTAAGACATCCGTACTTAAGGTTTGCACAGGCGAGAGCAATTATTGCCTATCGCGAGCAACATGGCAGTTTTAAGTCGATAGAAGATTTAAAACGGATAAAGCTATTAGATGATGCTACTATTCAGAAGATAGAGCCCTATCTGGAGTTTTAAAAACAAAAGGGGCATTTGCCCCCTTCTGATTATCTGCTATTTTTACACATTCTTACCGAATCTTCAAATTTATGTACTACTTCCTTCACTAAACTCTCATCTTCTGTATGGAGTGTAAAGCTGGTTTTGCTGTCGCTATCATTATCTTTCAGATTGAACGAACCGCTCAAAGCATTATCGTTGCCAAAGCCTAATTTCATTTTCATTCTGTCGGCAGGCACTACCATTTTCAATTCATAACCATCTTTTTCTTTAGCGTAAGAAACTTTCTGAACATCTTTCAATAGCCATGAGATACTCATGCCAAAATCAACATCTGAATCTTTTGATTTTTTTGAATCTATATTCATGTTCATCTGGCAACCCTTAAATTTGAAAGTTGGCACACTTTCTTTGTCATTTACATTCAGATTTTTACCTTTTTCTTCTTTTACTAATCTGTCGAGATGGCTACTCAACCATTGTGTATTGGCTTCTAAGTTTTGGGCGAAAACCAGATTTGAGCAGCATAGTACGAGAGCGAGTGATAATAATTGAAGCTTTTTCATAATATCAGAGAAGATTAAAATTGTTAGTTTCTCAGTAGATGCAGATATTGATAAGAGGGTTGCGTAGCAATAAAAAAAGTCCTCTTATGCAGAGGACTTTTTTTCAAGTATTGCGAAAATGCAATTTACATAAATTTGAAGTTGTATGACAACGACACAATTGGTGCACCAAATACCACTAGCTTATACGCTGAAACTGCTGTGCCCTGCGTACGGATAAAGACCGAATAGGCGTTTTTCTTGCCGTATAGGTTAAATACAGTAAATGTCCAGTTGCCTTTAAAACGCTTGTCTTTCATGCTTGGCTGATAAATATTCCAGGCAAAATCAAGGCGGTGATAATCAGGAAGACGCGCATTGTTACGTACCCCATAATAAGGATAACTGGTGCCCTGATAGATAATGAATCCTTCGGGCATTGTAAACGGACGACCAGTGCTATAAGAGAAGTTAAACGAGAAATCGTGGTGCTTGCCCTGATTGATAATCACCGAAGCATTGAATGAGTGCGGGCGGTCGTAGTTAGCCGGATACCACTTGCCGAAATTTATCTGCTCACCAAAAGTAGTGCCTTCAGATACCAGATTCATTGAGCGAGAATAAGTATAGTTTACCCAACCGGTCATCTCACCTTTTTTCTTCGAGAACATAACTTCTAAACCATAAGAGCGGTTTTTACCTTGCAATAACTGCATTTCGGGATGTGAGTCTAACAAGAAATCAGCGCCGGGTTTGTAGTCAATAATATTGTTGGTCATGCGATAATACCCCTCAACTGAAAGTTCGTATACATTGCCCGGTAGATTATGGAATATCCCTGCTGCCATCAATGAACTTACCTGTGGACGAATGTGCATATCAGAGGTTTTCCAGCGAGAAGTAGGTAGGGGAGTGGTGGTGTTAGTTACTACCTGCATATACTGACGCATGATATTGTACCCTAATTTGATAGAAGTCTTATCGCTAATTGAATACTTTAAACCCACTCTCGGCTCAAAACCACCATAAGATTGAATGACTTTGCCTTTGGCATAAGAGACTGTATCACGTACAGATAGTGCATCTTTCGGTTCACCAGGTGCATAAATATGCACATCAGATGGCCCTAGGGCATAAAATTGTGAATACCTTACACCTACAGAAAAAGTAGTTTTAGGCGAAAGCGTAATTTCATCTTCGGCATAGATACCTGTTTCTAAAGAATATTCGTCGGGAGTTTTCAACGCTAACACACTACGGCTGCTACCGGGGCGTAATTCTCCCGGAGAAACTCTGTATTTGGTAGCACTGATACCGGCTTCTATATTATGTTTATTCAGAGAATAGTTGAGGTTGCTTTTGGCTTGTTTGTAGTCTATATCTGATAATAATGCGACTTTATTGTCAGAATTAAGTTCAGGTAATAAAGTTTTTGGTAAATAATAAGCTGAAACAACAGTTGTTTGCAGGTTTAACTTTGGTGATATCGCATAAAACCAGCGTGCCGAGAAACTTCTACTACGGTAATCGTATTGGGTAGAAGTAGCGTTTATATTACCGATTCCGCCTAATAGTTGCGTCTGGAAAAAGTCTTTGCTATAATAGCCCGAAGCCGTAATCGTATTTTTACTATTCAAACGCCAGAATACTTTTCCTACCAGGTCAGCAAAGTTGGCTTTTATATCATCTAGTTTTTTTGAGGCCAATGGTAATAAGAAGTCATTGTATGAAGCTCTCCCTGAAATCATAACTCCTAACTTATCCTTAACAACAGGGATATCTAAGGTAAGACGATTGGAAACCAAACTGATACCTCCATTCATCTTAAACTTGTCTAACGAAGGTTGAGACAGCGTAACATCCATTACCGCAGCGGCTCTACCACCAAAACGGGCAGGCGTATTCCCCTTGTATACCTCAACACCTGATGCCGCTTCAGATGGAAATGCCGTAAACAAACCAAACATATGAGTAGGATTGAAGATAGGTATATCGTCTAGTAAGAGTAAGTTCTGGTCGGTAGTACCTCCTCTGATATTTACCCCGTTAGATGCTTCACCCACACTGGTTACACCCGGAAGCATCTGCAAACCTCTCAGAATATCTATCTCACCAACAGCGGCTGGGAGTTTACGAAGGGTTTTGATATTCAATTGATTTACCCCAAGTAATGGGCGTTGTACGTTGGCTTCTACTCCCTTGCTTGATACAATTACCTCTTCGAGTTCGTTTTCTAACCGACCCAAAGCATAGCTTCGTTTCATATCTGATAAGATTCTGAAACCATCTCTTACAGGGCGGTAGCCAATAAACTTTATGGTTACAGCGTGTTCGCCTGAGGGAATATTCAATTCAAAAAAACCATTATCGTCAGTAACGGCTCCGAATTTTCCAAAATCAATATTAATTGAGGCCTTGGCCAATGGTTTACCATCAGTTGTATCCCGTACATAGCCGCTGAACCGATAATATACCTGTGCCTGCACAACTATGCTGAATAAGAGAAATGAACTTATGAGATAAAGTTTTTTCATTTGATAAGAATGGGTCAATTGATGGTAATGAATATGATGATATTTGTCTTAGTGTTCTTAGAATATATTTAAATTGTATTTTTCTGACCGAAAAGTAAAGCTTTAAATATACTCTTACTTAGGTTTTTTAATTCTGTCAATCCAGCCCTCCGGTTTAATTTTTGTTCGGGTTGGGCCTTCAATACATGGCACGAGCGGGGGCCTTCCCGGATCGTTGTTTTCTTCAGGTTCCGGTATAATGGTATGATCTAATAAACCCAGAGGGAACGCTTTGCCTTTGGCATTTTCGCGGCTAATCCAGTACCGCTTCTTTTTTATGCTTGTAACCATAAATAAACCGGCAACAGGTTCGTTTGCATTATTTATGTTCTTTACATTCCCAATGATTCCGGACGGAGGGGTATCTACCAGATTGCCATTACTCTGCACCTGATCGGCTATCAGTTTAAAATAACGATACGCATCGGGAGAAACAGATTGCTGCTGTACCTCTATCAATCCTCCTTCTTCCAGATAATATGGTATCTTTGCTACCAACTTCCCTGTAATGACATTACCATTGGTATAGATATCACTAAATACATTCAGGTCTTTACTGAAAAATAGATCCCAGCAATCGCCATTACAAAAATAATCAAACCATATATTTTCGAATCCGGCTTCTTTTCTGCAACCTTTCGGGTCTCTTCCCGAAGCTATTTCAAAATATCGACCATTTAAGCATGTAGTACATATCTCTTGCAGTTCCCAAAGCTTCCAGGTCCACAAATAATTGTTTTTCTGATTGGCCGGGTCAGGTGTATCAATATATATATAATGCGCCGGGTTATAAAATTCACCGCTCGGTATTCCCTTAAGCACAAATTCATCATAAATTCTGACTATATCAGAAACACTAACCATCGTTTCAACGCCTGACTGATACTGGGAACCATCAACTCTTTGAATAAATAACTGATAGGTACTACCCGTTTTGGTACGAAAAGAAGCGGGGAGAGCATATACACCATTTCCCTGTTCAGTAAGGAGAATTTTCTCTTTCTTATCTACTAATAGCTCTACCTTAGCCTTTAAAACGGGCAAGGCATAGGTATTTCGCTCATAAGAAATAGACTCAAATATTTTAATTTTCTGAGGTTCGTCAATGTCTGTAAGAGTAGCCTCAACTGTAAAAATAACTTTGTTCCCATTAAAAGTTAAAGGAAATGGCTCTATACATGAGCAAACCCACAGAATTACCGAAAGAGAAACAAGACCTTTAATTCTGGTCATTTCTAAAGTTTTTTATTTATTTCCACTAATTTACCCAACCATCAGGCTTAAAACGCGTCCGAACTCTACTTTCTTCGCAAGGAGCCTGCGGGGGGCGTCTGGGGTCTCCGGCTGAAGGTTCAAAGTTAACAGGATGGTCAACAACACCTATAGGTGATGCCAGAACACTTGCATTTTTCTTATCTAACCAATATTTTACCGAACGAACGCTCGTTACCATAAAGAAACCTGCAACAGGTTCGTCAGACTTTGCTACATTTTTTACATTACCAATAATAGCTGCGGGAGGAGTATCTACGAGGCTACCATTATTCTGTACCTGATTAGCCAATAGTTTCATATATTGATAAGCTGATGATGAAATAGATTGCTGTTTGATTTCAAGCAGAGCGCCAGTATTAGAATAGTATGGAATTTTCCCTATCAGCCTACCTATAATCGGTTGACCGTTTGAAAAAACATCACTATAAACATTCAGGTCAGGGTTATAAAATATCTGGTAGCAAGCCTCACTGCAGCCATAGTCATATGTTACTTCAGAAAAAGCAGCCTCCATTCTGCAACGTGCAGGAGCAGGAGTAGTAAAATACCTGCCTCCAACACAGGTCATACAAACATTCTGATTTTCCCACAGCTTCCATGACCACATATAGTTGTTCTTTTCGTTGGCAGGGTCATTAGTATCTAAATACACATAAAAGGCAGGCTTATCTCCTGTATTTGATTCAATTCCATCGATTTTGAACTCGTTGTAGACCTTAGTAATATCAGATACTTCACTCTGGCGTTCTTCAGTTGATTCATATTTTGTTCCGTCTTCTTTCTCAAAAACCAGTTTATACTTTTCGCCTACTCTTGTATGAAACGAAATAGGTAAAGCATAAACCCCTTTGGTTTTTTCGTAGAGAGGCACTCTTTCATTATTATTAATTACAATTTCCACTTTCGCATTCGTAACAGGTATTTCAAAAACAACATTACTACTACTATAAGATTCTGTAATTTTTACTGTCTGCTCATCGGCTAAATCGGTAATTGTGGCATCAATTGTTAGTATTTTTGTTTCTTTCTGTCTTTCTAACTCAAAAGGTTCAACACAGGCATAAAATAGTATACAAATACACAATAGGAGTAGGAAACTTTTGCTTCTGAGCATTTTATTAATTTTAATTGGGTTTAATATTATTCAATCCAACCTTGTGGTCTTACATTTGTCCGATACTTACCCGGTACGCAAGGTGCCATGGGTGGTCTGGGTGGATCAGGCGGTAATGAATTAGGTTCATAATAAATCTGATGTCCTATTATACCTGTTGGAATGGCTTTGGTTTCTCTCGCACTTGCCCTGTCTAACCAGTATTTAAAAGTGCGCACACCTGATACCCTAAAAAAACCAGCAACCTCCTCCCCTGAATCAGCTAAATTTCTGATATTGCCAATGACTGCTGTCGGAGGCGTATCTACTAGGCTACCGGTATTTTGCCCCTGATCAGCTAGTAGTTTCAAATATCTGTAAGCTGATGGCGTAACAGATTGCTGCTTAATCTCAAGCAATGCCCCCTCGGATGAATAATAAGGTATTTTTGCTATTAATCTATCCTTAATAGTTTTTCCGTTGCTATAGATATCGCTGAATACATTTATAGTCGTATTGTAGAATATATCCCAACACTTACCATCACAGGCGTAATCAAAATAAGGAACGTCCTTATATTTTTCTTCACTGACACATTGACCCAACGGAGGAGGTGAAGTAAAGTATCTCCCACCTACACAAGACTTGCAGATAATCTGCTTCTCCCATAGACGCCAGGTCCATACATAGTTATTTTTTTCATTGGCTGGGTCTGTAGTATCTAAATATACATACGATGCAGGATCATAACCGACTTCTGTATTCTGACCTTCCATCCTAAATTCATCGTATACTCTATCAATCTCTGCCACGCTGGTCATTACCTCTTCACCCGACTGATATTTAGTCCCGTCTGATTTCTCAAAAAAAAGCTGATAGGTATTACCTACTATTACCTTAAATGATCGCGGGAGGACATAAATGCCCGGAGTCTTTTCCGTCAATAATATCCGTTCTGTCTTATTCACTATTACTTCAACTTTAGCCTGTCTGACAGGAAAAGAATAAACCACACTATTCCGGCTTTCAGATTCAGTTATTGTAAAAATCTGTTCTTCATCTACATCAGTAATGGTAGCATCTACAGTCAGGATTTTTTTACCCTGCGGAAAACTCATTTCAAAAGGTTCAACACACGAACATACCCACAAACCTATTATAAGAATAAACCACTTTGTTTTTATACTCATTAGTCAGATGGAAATTTTATTGATAGTTGTATGGTTAATAAATCCAGCCTTCCGGTTTAAAGGGGGTACGACCGGGGCCGTCAATACATGGATAGGGCCGGGCATTTGGTGCCGGAACAGGCATACGGCCTAAAATTCCAATCGGTGAAGCCTTTCCATGTCCATTTTTACGGTCTAGCCAATATTTCTGTTTTACTGTACTTGCTACAGAAAATACCCCTGCTACAGGTTCGGTAGAATCATTTATATTTCGTACATTCCCTACAATAGCTGCAGGAGGTGTATCAACCAATGTGCCACTGTTTTGCGACTGCTCACTTACCAATTTAAAATACTGATATACCTGTTCGGATACTGCCTGCTGCTTAAGTTCAAGAAGTGCGCCATCAGTCGAATAAAAAGGTATCTTACTGACCAGCTTTCCAATCGTGTTTTTACCGTTGGAATAGATGTCGCTGAAAACATTAAAATCTTTATTATAAAGTATTTCCCAACACTCGCTATCACACGAGAAATCATAATAGTTGGTATAGCAATAGTATTGTCGCTCCCACAATTGCCATGTCCAGGTATAAAAATCCTTTTCATCAGGATTATCCTTGAAATCTAAATAGATATAGTTGGCAGGAAGATCCTTAAAGTCGCCTTTAATGCCTGTTACTTCAAACTCATCAAAAATCCGGTCGATAGCAGGCACCTGTGTCGTTTTTTCTTTACTTGATTCATAAACAGTGCCATCTGGTTTCTGTATGCGTAATTGATAGGTATTACCAGGATGTATGCGGAATAAAGCAGGGAGTGCATAAATGCCATTCCCTTTTTCATTGAGATGAATGATTTCAGAGTCATTTACTCTCACTTCAACTTTCAGATTTAATAAGGGTGCATTGTAAGTATTTTTTTTGAAATTGTAGGTTTCATGAATATTAATCGTCTGGTCGGTATCGATATCTGTCAAAGTACCTTCAATTACCATATACTTCTTTTCACTTTGCACATCCATCTCAAACGGAACTACACAAGCACTTGCCAATAGTACGAGTGAAATCACAGATATTTTTGAGAACAGTTGCATTCAAGAGGAGAGATAGACTAAATAAATTGTAATATTGACAAATATAATTATTCAAAGACAGATTAGAAATTAAAATGTGTCCTAAGGATATTTAATAGATGAAATGGCTAAATATAGCGTTGAAAAGCGGGTTTTGTATAGTTGTGATTAAAAGTCTATCTGGAAACTCAATACAGGTACAAAACCATTTCCGGTTTTACGGGTCTCTAATCGGTTTTCAACACTATTATACTGCACACTAGTTACGTTTATTTTGTTGGTAGTATTCTGCACATCCAGCGATACCACTGTTGCATATTTCTGGCGATTGGTACGATAAGAAACTCTTCCATCAAGCCGGAAATAAGCAGGCGCCTGCAAGGAGTAGTCTGCCCCTTTTAACATGATATACGTTTTTTCTTTAGCAGACGCTGTGACATCTAGAGGAGTGTATCTGAAACCGCCATTAAAGATTGACCGTCCACCAATCTGAAAGACCGAACCATTCTTAAACACAAACTCACGGCCAAAGGTAATAGCTGTGCTGAATTTATCATTGAATGCAGAATTATACCATTGACCATCGATGGTTTGGTATCGAGCATCAAACAGGGAGCCGGTCAATACCAAATAGTATTTTTTTGAGAAGAATCTTTCTACAGACAAATCGATTCCATAATTTCTACCTCTGCCTTTACTGACTACCGCAGACTCAGGGAAATTATCAGCGAAGTTAAGCATCCAATAACCTGACCCGGACTTAGGTTCTACCGGAACTTTATTTAATAGCTGATAGTAAGCCTCTGCCGAGAATTTCCAAAGGCTTGGGGTTACATAATTGTAACTTAAAATAAAATGATTTGACCTTGGGAATGATAAACTCTTATTAGGTTTCGATTCGCTGATTACTCCTGCTACTGTATCTTTTCGGGTATAAAAATAAGCGCTCATAGGTAGTAACTGGCTATACAAACCATAAGCAAAACTAAAGGTATGCGCATTTGGTGAGCGATATTGTAGGGATAGCCGAGGCTCTACAGAAGAAGTATTATTCAGAAACAGGTGCATCAGATGAAGACCCGCATTTAAGGTCAGGCCTTTGCCTAAATTCTGTACTATCTGTGCATAAGCTTGGGCTGTCTGGGTACTACCACTGCCATTTACTGAAACCTGTCTGCCTGCGTTTGGTTGATTAACATCACTAACTGATTTTCGGGCAGCAGTTTCTTTAAAAAAATCAAAATCAATATAGTTCAGAATGGCTCCGGTTTTCAAGCGGGTTTTATTGCTGAATTTATAGTTATAAGCCACCGCACCTGCCAGACGAAACTCTTTGTATGCCTGTGTATCATATCTGAATCGTTCATCTTTTAAGCTAAGCGTATCAGAGAAACGCTTGATAGAACTGCCAATCACGGCCACTACATATTTAATCGATGATTTTTCGTTGATATTGCTGCTATGAGTCAGCCCTATAGCTCCCATATTGGCAGGTCTTATTCTGTCTTCCCAGTTATCAGCTTTGCCTAGTACCCGCTTTTCAGGGTCTTCAACTGGAAAATAATGCTCAGTGCTTAGTCCGCCTAAGCCAAATAGGGTAGTAGTTTTCTTACCATCTTTACTATGAAAAGCCACATTGAACGATAAGTCCTGAAAGAGATTCGATACTCTTTCGCCAACCAGATAAAAGCCCATCTGGCTTAATAGGCCCAAAGTCGAATAACGATAATTGATCAGATAAGAAGAACGACCTTTGGCAATCGGCCCTTCGGTAGAGAAATCTAACCCTAATAAACCAATCTTGGTTCTGTATTCTCGTTTTTGCTGGTTACCTTCTCTGAATCGTATGTCGAATGCGCCTGCGATAGCATTGCCATATTCGGGAGGCATACCACCTGTGAAGAAATCAGAACGGCTTAATAATTGTGCGCTAAAAACGGTAATACCACCCCCACCTGAACCCGGTTGTGCAAAGTGATTAGGATTGGGGACATCAATCCCCTCTAAACGCCATAAAATACCAAAAGGCGAGTTGCCACGTACGACTATTTTGTTTTCATTTTCGTCTCTACCAGCCTTTACCCCCGGATATGCTAATGCCATCCGTCCCGGGTCATTCACTGATGCCGGAATCCGTTCGGTTTCTTCCACTGTAAATGATCTTGCACTTACAAATGCCAAATCGTTTACTGGGCGGCTGGTGTTTTGTGAAGCGGTTATTTTTACCTCCTGTAAATCGCCAGTGGCTTCGCTTAGTTCAATGGTTAACACTACTTCTTTAGCAGAGTTTAAGATAAATTCTTCGCTTGAATAAGTCTCGTAGCCAATAGAACTGCATTTAACGGAACGACGGCCAATAGCGACATTTGGAATGGAAAAAAGACCCGAAGCATCACTAATAGCGCCTTGAGTTGTGCTTGTAATCTGAACAGATGCTCCGACAATAGGCTGACGGGTAATGCGATCAATGACACTCCCTCTTACTACCTGGGTTTTGTTTTGTGCGAAGAGTATGGATAAACTAAATAAAGTTAATAGTAAAGTAAAGCTTAATTTCATAGGATTGGATTAGGTTTAAACAAATATATTCAAATAATATGAATTAGTAGAACTATGAGCGGAATTGTATAAAAATGTTCAATTCGTCAATGATTTTTAGTGAATGAGGTTTATATTTAGGTCCCTAAACTAAGCTACCTGCCTCATGAAAAGATTTTTATTGCTTGCCTTTTGTTACTTTGCTATTTCTACTGCTTTTGCCCAAACGTCTATTCCTCGTATTTTATCAGAACGCGAACGTGCGACTGTCATCGACGAGATTCTGGAAGACAGAATGACCAATCTTTTACCTCAATTGATGCGGAAAGAGGGGATTGATATGTGGGTACTGATTTCGAGAGAATATAACGAAGACCCGGTTATGAAAACCATGTTGCCATCCGTATGGCTTTCGGCAAGAAGACGTACCATTATGGTTTTCTTTGATAAAGGCGCAAAGGAGGGTGTTGAACGCCTGGCTATTGCTCGCTATGATGTAGGTAATTTGCTGAAAGGTGAATGGGACTTGAATACAAACCCTGACCAGTGGGATGCTTTGATAAAAGTAATCAAGGAAAAGAATCCCAGGAAAATCGGACTGAATTTTTCAAAGTATTATGCCCATGCTGACGCCCTGACTTATACAGAGCAGAAAGAATTGATGGAGAAATTGCCTGCTGAATTTCAGAGTAAGATAGTGTCTGCGGCTAATCTGGCGGTAAACTGGCTTGAAACACGTACGGAGCGGGAGATGATTATCTATCAGCAGATATGCCGCATTTCGCATGATATTATTCAGGAAGCCTTTTCAGATAAAGTTATCCAACCGGGTATTACCACAACCGACGATGTGGTATGGTGGATGCGCCAGAGAGTAACTGATTTAGGCTTGGAAACCTGGTTTCATCCGACAGTTGATATCCAACGATTTGACCCTGAGAATTTTGATCATCTGCGCACATTTTCAAAACGTCCGCAAAAACAGGTAATTATGCCAGGCGATTTATTGCATTGTGATTTTGGTATTACCTACCTGCGCCTGAATACCGACCAACAGCAACATGCCTATATATTAAAGCCGGGCGAAACAGATATACCTGATTATCTTAAAGAAGCGTTTAAGCAAGGCAACCAACTACAAAACAACCTGACAGATAATTTCAAAGCTGGTTTAACAGGTAACGAGATTCTGGCGAAAGCATTGGAACAATCGAAGAAGGAGGGTTTACGGGGCACGATTTATACACACCCGATTGGGAATCATGGACATGCCGCCGGGCCAACCATTGGTATGTGGGATAATCAAGGGAAAACTATAGGCAGCGGTGATTATCCTCTTAATTTTAATACAGCTTATTCAATTGAACTCAATGTATCAGTTGATTTGGCTGAATGGAAGAAACCTATCAGAATTATGTTGGAAGAAGACGGTTTTTTTGATGAAAAAGGCTTCCGATATATAGATGGCCGTCAGACAGAAATTCTTCCGATTCCGAGGGTTTTAAGTAATGTAAAGTAAGCGACTACAAAAGAAATAGGTAAAGATAATGGCAATCTTTACCTATTTTATCAATATAAATCCCAAAGCTAAAAGGGCTTGATAATTCTATCGGCAGGCAATTATCTTAACCGGAACTCAACTTTGCCAACGAATAATTTTTCGGTGAAAAGTTCTGCCACATACACGCCTGCTTTCAATTTTTCATCTAATTTATATTTCAAATTAACCCGTTGAGGGTTTCTGGTAAAATCTACGGCTTTAGTCAGGTGCACCGTCACCGGATTCATTACACCTTTTATGTTTACATTCACCTGCTTGGCTTTCGAGTCTTTCAAAGGTTTCTGAGTAATATCTTTTACACTTAAGTATACAATTTCGTCTTCTCCTCCTTTGGCACCTTCTGGCAAATCGAACATAATAGCTACTTCTCTTGCCCTACGGCCTTTTACTATCAGTTTTTCTTTGCGGTTCATTACATCTACCCGAAAGGCATTAGCCCCCAAGAGCGAAGCAGAAGATTCTTCTTCCTCTTTCGGCAAAAAGGTGTTAACATTTTTATCGCTATTGAGTCTTCTTAAATCTGCATTTTCCTGAGTAAGTCTTGAATTATCTGCCCTTAAGCGCGCGTTTTCCTGCTTAACACTAGCCAACTCGTTACTAAGCGATTCTTTCAGGTTTTTTAACTCATTTACCTGTTTTCGTAAAGTGCCTATAGATTGATTGTCTTTTTGCAGACGATTCAGCGCCTTGTCTTTTTCGGCTAATTTCTCGTTGATACTTGTAAGTGAGGCAGACATGCTCTGGTTTTGAGCCGTAGCGGCTTCCAACTGTGACGATATGCCTTCCAGTTCTTTTTGAAGATTGTCCCTTACTACTTTCAGGGAGTCGGTGCGTTTAGTCAGGACTTCATTTTCTTTTTTGAGCGTACCTCCGATTCTCCATTGGTAGCCACCCCATAATAGAGAAAGCAGGAGTAAAATACTGATACCAGCCGCATAGGTACGTGTTTGATGTTCTGTGGGTTGTTGGTCCATTTAGAATAGATAGTTTAGGAAAGTTTAAAAATCAATAGAAAAGCAAAGGTAATTGCGAATCGGTACTTTAAAAAGGAATATACGTAGCAAGATAATAATTTAAGGGTATTTTTTATTGAAGCAGTAATTTATTTGGTTAATTTTAGCTTATGTATAACAAAATACTGCTTATGCCAGTTTATCAGGGTATTTTCAGAGATTTAAAATAGAGATGTTTTTAGGTTTTTTTGAATTACTATTAAGACTTTTAAGTGTAGTACAAGTTTAAACCATAAATCTTTTTTGACCTTGAAATACAGCTTAATTATTACTTAGTAATTTATTAAAAAAAGATAAATGACTGAAAACAGTGCTTTTAGATTCGTATCTTTGAGTAAATGTAAGTGTTAAAATGCTGATTGATTCGTGAGAAATATCTGTTTTAATCAGTAAAATAGTACAAATCTACAAACTAAAAATTGAATAATTTTTTAAGATTGTGAACGGAATGTCGGCAAAAAAAATCTTAGTAGTTGAAGACGACCAGCGAATCGCTCAACTACTGACACGAGGATTAACAAATAAAGGTTTTGAAATAGAAGTAGCTTATAATGGTACTTTGGGGCTAAGACGCGCAGAGTCGGTAGACTTTGACTTAATCATTCTGGATATTAACCTGCCCGAAATGAATGGTTTTGAAGTATGCAAAAGTATCCGGTCGTTTAAGCCCAATCTACCGATACTGATGCTGACGGCCATGAGCGAAATAGAGGACAAAATAGAGGGTTTTGAATCAGGAGCAGACGACTATATTGTAAAACCTTTCGATTTCAGAGAGCTATATCATAGAGTATTGGTAGCATTAAGACATAATAACCCTGAACCTGAAAATGTAGGGAATGTAGTGAAGATTGCAGACCTTGAAATTTTTCTTGACAGTAAATTAGTGAAACGAGCAGGGCATGAGATAAGATTAACTGCCCGTGAATACGATTTTCTGTTATTCCTGGTGAGAAATCAGGGCAGAATCATCTCTAAACCCGAAATTGCAACCAATGTATGGGATATTCATTTTGATACTGGTACGAATGTAATTGAGGTATATATCAATATTCTACGCCGTAAAATTGATAAAGGCTTTGAACCTAAACTGATTCATACCCGCCCGGGTCTAGGGTACATGATTAGAGAAAGTGCATGAAAATACAAACCAAAATAGCGATTCAGTTTTCAATTATTGTTGCGAGTTTATTATCGTTGTTTTCATGGATCATCTATCAGCAATCGTCTACCTATAGAGAAGAAGAATTTATGGAGCGTCTTAAAAACAAGGCGCTTACTACTGCTTCTTTTTTCATTAAAGTAGATGAAATTGATAAGGCTTTATTAAGAATTATCGATAAGCACACACTTACTACGCTGCATGACGAGAAGATTCTGATTTTTTCGGATAAAGATGAACTCTTATACAGTAATATCGACGACATCGTCATTGATTACGACGCTTCTTTGTTAGATAGGGTAAGGCAAGCTAAATATCTGGAGTTCTCGAATGGTGAAAATGAATCCTTAGGGTTGGTTTATAATTCAGATCACCAACACTTTGTCATATTAGCTTCGGCATTTGATAAATTCGGAAAGAGTAAATTAAAGAATCTACGCGATACGTTGATTGTAGGTTTAGTAGCAGGTATTATAGTTACTATTTTATTAGGCATTTTCTTCGCTGGTGGAGCACTGAAACCTGTTAATGCATTTATCAGTAAAATAAGTACCATTACGGCTAATAACCTTCGGCAACGTATTGAGGGGCACGATAACAAGAACGAAATAGGCTTATTAGCTGCAGCTTTTAACAAAATGCTGTCTCGCTTAGAGCAGTCGTTTGAGCTACAAAAGAGCTTTGTGTCTCATGCATCTCATGAATTGCGTACCCCTTTAGCCGCTTTAAAATCGGAGGTAGAAATTAGTCTCGAAGAGAATCTGACTATTGAACAACACAAAGGTATTCTGCAGAATATCCGCCATGATATTAATCGCCTCATAAATCTCTCAAACGATTTATTGCAGATTGTTCGTCCGTTTAAGTCGCCATTAATCAACTTTGGTGAAGTGCGTATTGATGATATTATATTTCAGGCTCAGGATGAATTAGGCCTAAGTAAGCCTGAATATCGTGTTACCGTAAAATATGCACAAGAACCCGAAGACGAAAATTCTATTATCGTTTTTGGTAATGAAGCTTTATTGAAAACGACTTTTATCAACCTGATAGATAATGCCTGCAAATATTCGCCTATGCAACAGGCAGAGGTAATTATCGATTTTAATAAGGCTTATACCATCGTTACGATTAAAGACGAAGGTATGGGTATACCGAAAGAAGATCTGGAATCGATTTTTGAGCCTTTCTATCGTTCCAAAAATGCGCTGAATATCTCCGGCTTCGGTATAGGGCTCTCGGTTTGTAGTAAAATTGTAGAACTTCACAAGGGCAAAATAAGTATTCAGAGCGCATTAAACGAGGGTACTAAAGTGACTGTGCAGTTACCGAATGCAGATAGTAATTAGGCAAGATTTTAATCCTGATAAGCAACATTTAACCTGCATTTAATTTTGACTTGTATTAGTTTTAATGGCTATGGTTGAAATTTGTATCAGAAAGTTCGCCGGTGTCAGGTGAATAGTCCTTACAATTTTAAACTATCAGAAACATGAGAAAGTCAGTTTTATTAGCAGCCTTAGCAGTTGCTATACTTTTCGCCCCTGTTACATTTGCCAAAGGAGGTAAAAAACAACAAAACCCCAAGGAAAAAAACGCTAAAGTAGTAGAGAAGAAAGATGCCAAGAACGAGCAAAAAGTAGCAGACAATTCAAAAAAACATCATCATAAAAAAGCAAAAAAAGCTGCCTGACCGCCTTTTGAAACGAAACCCAAGGGCTACTCATCGAGTGGCCCTTATTTTTATATTTTAATTCCCTCGGCCTCAAACCTTTTTTTGATGGCCAGCAATAGGTCAGATTTCATAGCAAAGGCTTTAGACGAAGATTTGCACCACACGCTCAGTCTTAAGGTAATCCACGAATCGGATAAGTCAATCACCTGTACCAGAACAGGCGTTATCTTTGGAAATGTATCATCATTTACTGCTACAATAGAAGCATCGTAAAAATCAGAGTGACTGACGGCAATTTCTTTCAATAAAGCCATTGCCCGGTCAATATCTTTTGTGACAATCTTTACATCAATCTGATTGCAAACTTTATCATCAATAATGGTTGAGTTGATCACATAATCTCTGGTAATAACTGAGTTCGGCACAATGATGTGTCGGTTTTCGGCATTATTAATGACTGTAAATTGTAAAGTAATGTCTTCTACAATGCCGTTCTGACCATTAGGCAACTGAATAGCATCGCCAATACGGAAAGGTTTATAAATCACAATGAAAATACCGCTGACTATATTACCAAAAGTTTGTTGCGTAGCCAGACCTATCACGACTGACAAAATACCCGCACTTGCCCACAGGGTAGTAGCCAGTTTTTCCAGACCCGGAATCAGATGAATAACCAGAATAATGGCTACAGCAAAAATGACAAAGCTTATCGCATTTTTCAGAAAACTGAAAGTAGTAGCATTGATTCGGATGTTACGAGAGGTTGCTCTGGCATATCGGTTGAGTGCTTTACGTGCCAGTTGTGAGAGCGCTAATGCGACGATGAGAATAACAATAATACTCACCGAATGAAAAAAGTCAAGGAAGAATCCTTTTGGCATATTTGTGGATATTGGTAATGATGCAAAGTTAAAAGAACATGTCCTGAATTACTAATTGAGTATAGCAAGCTAACTACTCTTTGGTATAAAATGTTTAATTACGTTATATTTGTCAAAATATAACGACCCTGCCTAATATATATGGAAGCTTACTTTTATCTTTTACTTTTTCTTCTGGCTATTGTAGCTTTTTTGTATTCGTCGGTAGGGCATGGGGGAGCAAGTGGGTATCTGGCTGTAATGGCATTGGTCGGAATTGCGCCCTCTATGATGAAATCGTCGGCTCTGGTTATGAATCTGGCAGTGTCTTTATTTTCATTTATCGGGTTTTATCGGGCAGGACATTTTAAAATCAATTTGTTTCTACCCTTTGCACTCGCAAGTATCCCGATGGCTTATTTAGGGGGGACTATGACATTGCCTGATAGTATTTATAAAAAGATATTAGCTGCTTGTATATTCATCTCTATTGCCCGTTTGTTGTATCAGTTTCGTACCGAAGAAACGCCTCATCGGCCTGTGCCATTATGGGCAGCTTTACTATCGGGTGCAGCTATAGGCTTGCTATCAGGTATGATAGGCATTGGTGGGGGTATTATTTTAAGTCCTTTAATGTTGTTGATGCGTTGGGCAAAACTCAAAGAAACAGCGGCTGTATCGGCTTTATTTATCTTCGTAAACTCTCTTTCCGGTTTATACGGGCAATTATCAAAAGGAGGTATCCACCTCACGCCAGATTTGCAATGGGCAGTGGCTGCAACTATTGTCGGGGGCTTGCTAGGGTCTTATTTTGGCAGCCAGCGATTTGATATTCCTACGCTTCGTTATTTTTTAGCCTTTGGGTTGATAATTGCTTGTATGAAGCTGTTTTTGACTTGAAATCACAATAGCTAATCGTGAATGGCGAATGAGTGAATAGGAATATGTAATTGGAAATTCAGCAGAAAACTATGGAAGATATTATTATCTTTCCATAGGAATACTATATTTGCTTCTGAATAATACTTCGCTGTAAGCGTATTACAACCATTCCTTAACCCTTTTGACTTACTGTATGCACAGAATAATCTTCCTTTTTCTGGTGTTTTCTACGGCTGTACGAGCCCAGCAAACCAATCTTAAACTCTGGTATAAACAACCTGCTAATAGTAAATGGACGAATGCTTTACCCTTAGGCAACGGACGGGTAGGGGCCATGGTCTATGGGAATGTAGCTCACGAAACCCTGCAAATGAATGAGTCGTCTTTCTGGTCAGGGGGGCCGAGTAGAAATGATAATCCGGAGGCTTCAGCTAATTTATCTGCTATCCGACAATTGATTTTTGAGGGAAAAAGTCAGGAAGCACAGGATTTAGCGCAGAAGCATATCATCGCTAAAAAGAATCATGGACAGATGTTTTTGCCCATTGGCAATATTCAATTGGATTTTCAGAACCATGAAAATTATACTAATTATCGCAGGGAATTGGACATTGAGCAGGCCATTCAAACCACAACTTATCAGGCTAATGGTGTGAAATATACCCGCACTACTTTTATCTCGATTCCTGACCAGGTAATGGTCATTCGCCTGAATGCCAATAAGCCGAAGAGTTTGTCTTTTACCTTGTCAATGAATAGCCCTTTTAAAACGGCAGTCACTACCCTGCGTAATCAATTATCACTATCGGGTATGGGGAAAGATCATGAGGGTGTGAAAGGTGAAGTACGCTTCAGAACTATCACCAAAATACTACCTAATGACGGGCGAACCACCAGAGGGGATACCAGTATTACCATTGATAATGCTTCAGCCGTAACACTATTAGTATCTATTGCTACCAATTTCGTGAATTACCACGATGTGAGTGGAGACGAAAATAAAAGAGCCGAAGATTATATAGCCAGAACTGAAAAAATGCCTTATGGCACTTTATTCAATAATCATATAAAAGAATATCAGGGTTTTTTCAAACGGGTAAAATTAGATTTGGGTACAACCGAGGCGGCTAAATTGCCAACTGACGAGCGCCTGAAAGCCTTTGCGCAAGGGGAGGACCCGAGTTTTGTATCACTGTATTTTCAGTTTGGGCGTTATTTATTGATTTCTTCTTCTCGTCCTGGTGGACAGCCTGCCAATTTGCAAGGCATCTGGAACGATAGGGTTAATCCACCCTGGGATAGTAAATATACTATTAATATCAATACCGAGATGAATTACTGGCCTGCTGAGCTTACCAATCTGACTGAAATGCACGAGCCATTATTCGATATGGTGAGGGAATTATCAGAAACAGGTGTTGAAACTGCCCGAACGATGTACAATACCAATGGCTGGGTGGCGCATCATAATACCGACTTATGGCGGATTAATGGCGCAGTAGATGGGGCTTTCTGGGGCATGTGGCCGATGGGTGGGGCATGGTTGAGCCAACATGTATGGCAACATTATTTGTATAGTGGGGATAAAGCCTTTTTACAAAAATATTATCCGATTCTGAAAGGCATTGCTACATTTTATCATGATTTTCTGGTGCCTGAACCTATACACCAATGGCTGGTAGTAACCCCAAGTAGTTCACCTGAAAATTCACCTGCGGGTCGTCCGAAGTCTTCTATTGCGGCAGGTGCTACTATGGATAATCAGTTGGTATTTGATGTATTTTCCAATGCTATCACTGCCGCAAAAGTGCTGAAAATTGATGCCGATTTTGCCAATCAGATTAAGACTAAATTGCAGCAAATACCTCCGATGCAGATAGGACAACACAATCAGTTGCAGGAGTGGATGGAAGACCTGGATGACCCAAAAGACCAGCATCGCCATATTTCACACTTATACGGACTATTCCCATCGAATCAGGTTTCGCCTTATCAGCATCCTGATTTATTTGCGGCAGCCCGCACTTCTTTGATTTACAGAGGTGATGTCTCAACAGGTTGGTCGATGGGTTGGAAAGTGAACTGGTGGGCAAGGTTGTTAGATGGGAATCGGGCCTATAAACTGATTACCGACCAGTTATCACCTGCCGAAGTACCTGGTCGACAGGGAGGAGGTACTTACGATAATCTATTTGATGCACACCCGCCATTCCAGATTGATGGCAACTTCGGCTGCACCGCCGGAATTGCCGAAATGCTGATGCAAAGTCATGATGGCGCTATTCAGTTATTACCTGCATTGCCCGATAGATGGACTGAGGGTAGTGTAAGTGGTTTAAAAGCCAGAGGCGGTTTTGAGATTGTAAAAATGGCCTGGAAAAACGGCAGAATAACAGAGTTAATCATTAAATCTAAGATAGGAGGGAACTGTCGCTTGCGCGTGAGCCATTCGTTAAAAACCAATGTACCTATGAAAAAAGCCAATGGAAAGAACTCAAACCCATTCTTCCAGATAGCGGCTATCAAGGAGCCATTGGTATCCCCCAAAGCCAATGTAGATGCCAGTTTTATTAAGGAGACTATTGTTTATGATTTACCCACGCAGGCTGGGAAGACTTATGTATTGATGGCTGGGAAGTGATAATTTTTGTCCAACAGTTTGATTTTACCGAAAATCGCCCCAAACTCTTTGATAAGACAATCCTAAGTCGGAAATTTATTAAATTAAAATCCATAGAACAATTGTCACAATGGGTGAAGAAAAGAACAAGAAAGCCAATTTAGATGGAAGAGGTATAACTGATTATAGACCTGGACAGGTAGTTTGGGAATGTGTCAAACTACCAGCCAATCAAGCGGAATCGGAAAAGGTTACCAGTTCAGAAAAGGTTACCAATATGGTGGGAACCTTTTGGAAGCTAACATCAATAATTTCACTTAGATGGCATCAGAAAAGGTAGACGCTACGGTGACTACCTTTTTGTTTGACGACCTCTATGACCGAAAAATGGTCAGAGTAACGCCCACTCAGGGAGAATTGGAAAAGGTTCCCTATATGGTAGGAACCTTTTTAAATATCGTCTTTATTATCTAATTTTTTCTCAATATTTTTTGGATAATTAAGAGACATTATTCGATAAATTCTCCTATATAATCTTAAAAAAATACTTTTTAATGTCTGGGTGACACTTATTGCTCGCTTTTTAATTACCTTTGTTTTTTATACAAAATATTCATTAATCTAATGAAAAGACAGTTTAATCCTATCCTTATTTTATTACTCTTCTTTGCCACTGCAAGCACATTTGCACAACAAAGAAGAATATTAGTTTTTTCTTTAACCAAAGGTTTTCACCACAATTCTATCAAAGAGGGCAATCAGTTTTTTATCGAATTAGGTAGAAAACAAGCTATTGGTGTTGATACCACTACCGATGCCTCAAAGTTTAATGAAGCCAATCTGAAAAATTATGCTGCTGTTGTATTTTTAAGTACTACTGGAGACGTATTGAATCCGGCGCAGCAGGCTGATTTCGAACGCTATATTCAGGCAGGCGGTGGCTATGTAGGTATCCACGCGGCTTCTGATACCGAATATAACTGGCCTTGGTACAACGATTTAATGGGCGGATATTTTGCCAGCCACCCGGGTGGTAGAGTGTCAAACGTGCAGAAAGGTAAAATGATTACCCTTGATAAAACTTTCCCCGCTTCGGCACATTTTCCTGATACTTTTGAAAAAACCGACGAGTTTTATGATTTCAAATCTTTGAAAAAAGACATTCTGAAGTTTATTGTAAGAGTAGACGAAAGCAGCTACGAAATGGGTAAAATGGGCGAGTTCCACCCAATGGCATGGTACCATGAGTTTGATGGTGGTAAAGCTTTTTATTCAAACTATGGTCATACGCCTGAAACTTTCAGCGAACCATTGATTACAGAGCATTTCTGGCAGGGTTTGAAATGGGCAATGGCTACCAAACTGGATTATACTAAAGCCCGTTCAGTACGTGCACCGGAGGAAAATCGTTTTGAGCGTATTACTCTGGCAAGCAACCTGAATGAGCCAACAGAATTAACAGTTTTACCTAATGGTAAAGTATTGTTTGTAGAGCGTAAGGGTGCTCTGAAAGTCTGGAATCCAACTACCAAAAAAGTGAAAGTAGCCGGACAAATGCCTGTATATACCAAATTTGAATATGGTTTAATGGGTATCGGTGCTGACCCGAATTACGAGAAAAACCACTGGATTTATTTATACTATACACCAGATGAAACCCGCGAAGTAACGAAAGATAACTTCCTGGCAAGATTTGAGTATGATGATAAGAAAGATACGATTGTGATGTCGTCAGAAAAAGTATTATTGCGTGTGTATGTAAAACGTGATGAATGTTGCCATACAGGTGGTTCAATTGACTGGGATGGTAAAGGAAATCTTTTCCTTTCAACTGGTGATGATACCAACCCGTTTGCTTCTGAAGGCTTTGCACCAATCGATTTCGGGCCGGGTCGTGAAGGTTGGGATGCGCTTCGTTCATCAGGTAATACCAACGATTTACGCGGAAAAGTATTGAGAATCAAACCACAGGATAATGGTACTTATACTATTCCTGAAGGTAACTTATATCCGGCTGGAACAGAAAAAACGCGTCCGGAAATCTATGCGATGGGTATGCGTAACCCTTACAGAATTGCGGTTGACAAGCGTAATGGTTACTTATACTGGGGTGATGTAGGCCCGGATGCCGGAAAAGCTGATCCTAAACGTGGTCCTGACGGTATTGTGGAATTTAACCAGGCACGTAAACCGGGCTTCTTTGGCTGGCCTATCTTCACTGGCGATAACTTCGCTTATAATCACTATGATTTTGCTAAAAAAGAATCAGGTGAGAAATATGATGCCGCAAAACCTATCAATGATTCGCCAAATAACACAGGTTTAAGAGAATTGATGCCTGCTACTAAAGCGTGGCTTTACTACGGATATGGCGTATCGAAACTGTATCCTGAATTTGGTAAGGGGGGAGCGAATCCGATGGCCGGCCCAGTGTATTATTCAGAAGATTATACTAAGAATCCTAAGCGTTTCCCAAGTTATTTTGATGGTAAATTCTTTGCTTACGAGTGGATGCGCGACTGGATTTATCTGGTAAGTATGGATAAAGAAGGTAATTACCAGGGAATGGAGCGTTTTATGCCAGGCACTAAATTTGCACACCCGATGGACATGGCTTTCTCTAAAGATGGTCGTTTGTTTGTGCTGGATTATGGTATGAACTGGTTTGCTCAAAATGAAGATGCTACTTTATCGGTGATTGAATACAATCCGGGTAACAGAAAACCTGTAATTGCCCTGGCAGCTGATAAAAAAGCAGGGGCTGCGCCATTGGCAGTAGCTTTCTCATCTGCCGGAACTTTAGATTATGACAAAGATGCCATGAAATACTCATGGAATTTTGGCAAAGGCTTGCCTGTAAATACACAACCAAATCCGAAATTTACCTTTACCAAACCAGGTGAATATAATGTGGTATTGACCGTAACAGATGCAGCCGGAAACAAATCATCGCAAAGTACTATAGTTAAAGTAGGAAATGCTCTGCCTACCGTAAACATCTCTGTGAAAGGTAACAAGACTTTCTTCTTCGATAGAGATAAAATCAATTATGATGTAAAAGTAACCGATAAAGAAGACGGTACTTTAGCTAAAGGTATCGATCCTGAAGATGTAGTGGTAAATATCAACTATCTGGAAGGATACGACAAAACCATGTTGGAGCAAGGACATAAAGAAAACATGAACTTTGCCGCAGGTAAACGTCTGATTGATTTAAGCGACTGTAAAGCCTGTCATGCTATAGATAAAAAATCTATCGGACCTGCTTATATGGACGTAGCGAAGAAATACCGTCGTGGACAAACGGCTATCAACCAGTTAGCTGAGAAAGTTATCAAAGGTGGTGGTGGTGTATGGGGCGAACAAGCCATGGCTGCTCACCCGCAGATACCGATGTCAGAGGCAAGAGATATGGTTGATTACATTCTTTCATTGAACGATACCCGCAAAGCTTCTCAACCGGTTACAGGGGCTTATGAAGCTTCGGCACATAAAGGTAAAAAAGAGGGAGCTTATATCATTCAGGCTACTTATACCGACAAAGGTGGAAAGGTAATCGGCCCGTTGAGTACTTCTCAATCTTTAGCTTTACGTAGCCCTAAGATTAAAGCCGTTACTTACGACGAATCGAAAGGCGTAGCGAAATTTAATGTTGAACAATTGGGAGGTGAGTTAGCTATAGCTTCTGAGAACGACAGCTACATAGCTTTCAAAGATATTGACCTGACAGGTATTAAGACTATTATCATTGGTGCATTCTCGCAACAAGGTACGACTGTAGGTGGAACTATGGAAGTAAGATTAGGCTCACCAACCGGAACTGTAGTAGGTATTGCTGACGTACAGGAGGCAAATATGAACCCGCTAAAAATCAAGGTTGATGTGGCAGGCGTACAAAATATTTATTTTGTATTCAAAAATCCGAAAGCAGAAGGCAAACCACTGTTTGGCGTAAATACCATTGAGTTTGTGGATTGATTCCTTTTTAAGAAATAATAAAAGGGTACTTGTCATTTAATGTAAGTACCCTTTTTGCTATCTGGGAGATATATCTGAATCAAATTTTCAAAATTTAGCTTATCCAATAATCTTCTGTTTGAGTTCTTCAATTCCTCTGGTAATACCATGCATATGCTGAAAGAGATTTTCTAAAGAATATTCATCGGCTGAATACTCTTTAGTACTGATAAAACATCTAAACTCCCATAATTCAATTATGTTTTCAAAAGGCATTTCATAAGCACTATAAATTTTATTGTCAGAAACCAGCGACAATATATTCTCCTCTGCTTTTATATACACGCGCTTATAGACAATGCCTGTGGTTGAAACGACGATATATGTTCGGCCGTTTTTTATATCAGCTATTTCTTCTACAAATTTCCCTATAATAATAGAGCCGTCGGGTATGGGTAGCATGGAATCTCCTGTAAGCGGGAAACCTCTGTGTGTGCCGATGCCTATAAACGGCAAAGACGCCTTGGGAAGCGTCTCTATAAATTCGGGGTCAGCATAACCACTTAAGTATCCTGCCGAAGCTTTGACAGGTACTACTTCAATGCTTTCAAACTTTCCATCGTCTTTAATCAGAATCGGGAACAACAATCGGTTTCCGCCTACTTTCATTAAACCTTTTAAATCAACCTTGCTTAAGTCTGACTTCACCAGGGCATCTAAAGCAATATGAAAATAGGAGGAGATAGCGGATAGTGTATCGATAGGAATCGCCCTCGTACCTTGCTCATAATTGGCATAACGAGTACTCGGAATAACAAGTGCATCGGCCAGTTGCTCTTGAGTAAGCCCCCGGCCAAGCCTTAGTAATTTGATGTTTCTGGCTATTTTTAGCTGATTCACTAATTGATTTTCCATAAACTACACAATTTGTTGAGACAATACTACACAAAATGTACATACATTTATTGCAGAATCCCAATAAATATTTATCCACATATGAATACGCCCATGGAAAAAGCCATAGTTCACTATGACCTTGATTCCTTTTTTGTATCCGTCGAAAGACTGAAAAATCCCTCACTTATTGGTAAACCTGTTGTTGTGGGAGGCTCGAGCGAACGAGGTGTAGTAGCCTCTGCCAGCTACGAAGCCCGCCAATTTGGTGTGCACTCTGCTATGTCTTCACAATTAGCGAAACGCTTATGCCCCGATGCCATATTTGTGAGAGGTGACCACCACTCATACACGGAGTTTTCGGATGCTGTTACCGAAATTATAAGCGAATCGGTACCTGTACTGGAAAAAGCCAGTATAGATGAGTTCTACTGTGATTTTACAGGCATGGAGAAATTCTTTGGTTGCTATAAATGGGCCAAAGAAATTAAAACAAGAATTGCTAAAGAAACGAAGCTTAATATCACCTTTGGTCTTAGTACTAGTAAGACCGTCAGCAAAGTGGCTACCAATGAAGCAAAACCTAACGGAAAAATGCAGGTGCTGACAGGCTATGAAAGTATGTTTCTGAAACCTCTGACCATTAATAAGCTTCCCATGATTGGTAATACTACGGCCAAAACACTGCGCACAATGGGTATACAGAACATTGGCACGCTGGCAGCAATGCCCGTAAAATTATTGGAAGCAGTATTTGGTAAGCACGGAAAATTATTCTGGGAGCGGGCTAATGGTATTGACGATACACCTATCGTGCCTTACCATGACCAGAAGTCATTTTCAAAAGAAATGACTTTCGACAAAGACACTACGGATACCGTCAAGCTTAAATCAATTTTAGTTTTCATGGTAGAAAGTCTGACTTTTGATTTGCGGCACCAGGTAAAATGTGCCGGCACTATTACTGTAAAAATCCGCTACTCAAATTTTGATACCTATACACGCCAAACGCATGTCTTTTATACTTCTGATGACCAGATAATTATTGAAAAGGTAATGGATTTATTTGATAATCTGTACGATAAGCGATTGCTCATCAGATTGATAGGTGTGCGCCTGAGCAAACTGGTACAAGGCTACTCTCAGATAAACCTGTTCGATAACTCCTCCAAGTTTGCCGCCTTGCATCAGGCCATGGATAAAGTAAAACATAAGCACGGCGAAAAAATAATTGGTAGGGCTAATGGCATGCAGGTAAGTAAACCTTCTATCGTTAAAGCGAAGCACTTAGCATTGACTCAATAATTACTTAATATCCAAATCTATACTATAATGTATCTAAACTGCCACAGTTATTTTAGTCTCAATTACGGGACACTTAGTATAAAAGATCTGGTTGCAAAAGCTAAAGTTGCCGGATGCAAGAGGCTCGCTCTTACAGATATTAATAATGTATCAGGCATATTTGACTTTATAAAGGAATGTAAAAATGCCGACATAACACCTATTGTTGGTGTGGAGTTCAGAAACGGTGATGATTTGAAATACATTGCATTGGCAAAAAAACAGAAAGGACTGTATGAAATCAATAAGTTTTTATCCGGCTATCTAGATTCTGGCAAGCCATTTCCGCAAAAAGCGCCACCATTTAAAAATAGCTTTACTATTTATTCTGTTAATCATTTCGAATCAAACCCAACCCTTGATGCACACGAGTACATCGGAGTACGGTTCTGGGAAATAACCAAGCTTTTTAAATATCAGAAACATGCCGCTATTCAGAAAGTTTTGGTGATGCAGTCGGTCACTTTTCATGATAAACTTACTTATAATTTACACCGTTTGCTGAGAGCCATTGGCAAAAATGTCTTATTAAGCAAATTGTCTAAAAGCCAAGAGGCCTGTCCTGATGAGGTGTTTTTTGATATGCCTGTTCTACTTAAAAAATTCAGCAATTGTCAGTTTTTCTTAAGAAATACAGAGTCGGTGATGAACGCATGTAATTTTGAGTTTAATGCTAAGACTGATAAGAACAAGCGAGTATTTACCGATAGTAAAGAAACTGATGCTGCTTTGCTCCGTAAACTTACATTGGATGGGGCAGTTAAAAGATACGACATATCTGATAAGGAAGTTCTCAGGCGGATAGAAAATGAACTGGATATTATAAAAAGGATGAATTTTGAGGCGTATTTCCTCATGACCTGGGATATTATTAATTATGCAAAAAACAGGGGTTATTTTCATGTAGGCAGAGGGTCCGGAGCTAATTCAATTGTGGCTTACTGTATGGGTATTACAGATGTTGACCCGATTGAGTTAAACCTGTTTTTCGAAAGATTTATCAATCCGGAAAGAACTTCACCCCCTGATTTTGACATAGATTTCAGCTGGGATGAACGCAATGAAATTATTGAGTATTTTTTTAAAAGATATGGTAAGGAGCATGTCTGTCTGTTGGCTACTTATAATACTTTTCAGCGCAACTCGGCTATACGGGAGCTTGCGAAAGTATTCGGCTTACCCAAAACAGAAGTAGACACCTATCTGAGATACCCCGATAAGGCACAGGAGAATGAGTATATGAGATATATTCTGAAATATGCTCCCCTAATGGACGATTTTCCTCAGAATTTATCAATCCATGCGGGAGGTATTCTTGTTTCAGAGGAATCATTATATAATTATACGGCCTTGCAGCCTATGCCCAAGGGTTTTCCGATATGCCAGTGGGATATGTATATAGCCGAGGAAATAGGCTTTTCGAAATTCGATATACTCTCTCAACGAGGCTTAGGGCATATAAAAATGGCAGTTGATATAGTACGCGAAAATCACGGGATTAATATTGACATCCATCAGGTAGAAAAGTTCAAGGAAGATGAGAACGTACGGAAAAAGCTACAAAGCAATGAAACTATGGGCTGTTTTTACGTGGAGTCTCCGGCTATGAGGCAGTTAATGTGGAAGCTCAGGTGTGATAATTATCTGACATTAGTGGCGGCTAGCTCTATCATACGGCCCGGCGTAGCAAGTAGCGGTATGATGAAAGCCTATATAGAGCGACACCATAATCCATATAATATTGACTATCTGCATCCAAAAATGAAAGAATTATTAGAAGATACGTATGGGGTAATGATTTACCAGGAAGATGTAATAAAAGTAGCAAATGGGTTTGCCGGTATGACTTTGGGAGAATCTGATATGCTCAGGCGTGCCATGTCGGGTAAATATAGGGCGAGGATGGAGTTTGAAAAAATAGTAGGCAAATGGTTTATCAATTGTAAAGCTAAAGGATATAGCGACGAACTGGCAAAAGAGGTATGGCGGCAAGTGGAAAGCTTTGCGGGGTATAGTTTTTCTAAGGCTCATTCGGCCTCTTATGCAGTAGAGAGTTATCAGAGTCTTTTTTTGAAAACATACTTCCCTTTGGAATTTATTACGGCAGTTATCAATAATTTCGGAGGATTTTACCGAACCGAATTTTATATACATGAAGCCAGGCGTTCGGGGGCTATAATCGAAGTGCCCGATATTAACGAAAGCCAGTTTCTGACCCGCATTAAAGGAAAAACCATCTGGCTCGGTTGGGTACATGTCAAGAGCCTTGAAGTAAAAATTGTAGAAAGGGTCATGCATGAAAGACAGAAAAATGGCCGATTTGTGTCATTTTCTGATTTTGCTCATCGTGTTGAGGTAGGATTGGAGCAACTCATTGTATTAATCAGACTAGGGGCTTTCAGAAGTTTTGGAGTGTCGAAGAAAGAATTATTATGGGAAGCACATTTATTGCTGCATAACAATTATAAACCCTCGGTCTATAAGGAAGCCTTATTTGAATATCTGGAACCCGAGACAAACCTGCCGACTTTATCATTTGACCCCCTGGAAGATATCTATGATGAGATTGAGTTTCTGGATTTTACGATTAGTTCACCATTTGAACTATGCGCAGAACCGTTGGAAAATACCCCCACCTCAGATAATCTGCATGAAATGTTTGATAAGGAGATAGGCTTATATGGTTATCTGGTAACATGGAAATCTATAAGAACAAAAAATGGACAATTGATGGGTTTTGGTTACTTCTATGATTTAGCAGGTAAGTTTTTTGATACTGTCCATTTTCCTTATTCTTTAGAAAAACATCCGCTCCGGGGCTCAGGGATATATTATCTGAGTGGCAAAGTGGTTGAAGATTTCGGATTCTATTCAATAAATATAGAGTCGATGCGAAAAGTTGAATTAAAGCCTGACCCAAGAAGTGTATCAGAGCCTATATCTGATGCTTCATTAGGTTTTTTGGTAACTGATTAAGGTTTATCTAGCGCCCACCATTCGTTCAATCCACCTCGAAATATTAATCAACAATTGACTAGTACCTGCATAAAACAAGGTGAGAAAGATAATTTTGAAGAACCCTCGTCTGAAAGTAAAAGGGATGTTGGCGCCTTCAATATGTAGTACAATGAGCATAAAGATAATGTGCATACCCATTACCCAGCTTAGTTTGAGCAGTTCGGTTCTGGTTCTGTATAAGCCAATGTTGATGAGCAGAAGTATAAAAAACAGAATAAAGCTATAGTTCCAGTAAGCTATGTCAAACATAATCTTGTGTGTACCAACCAGAGTTGTCCAACCCCGAGAGAAATAATGATTAAAATCAAGAAGAATTTTGCCTAAAGGAATAGCTTTCGGTACCATGATGCCTACGAAGAGGTAATTCCAACTAATGAATAAAACTACAGGGAAAATACTATAAGCTATGGCATTTTGAATGAATTTTTGTCTGTGTAAAAACAATAATACTACAGGTAGGAAAAGAATGGTTTCGGTGCGAGTCCAGCAGGCAAAGGCAAAAAATATACTTGATAGCCAGAAATCGGCTTGCTTAGGTATTTCATCCAAATAATACCGGTATAGGCAGGTAAAAGCAATAAAGAGAAATATAGCGTTCGGATAATCAGTCTGTACTAAATAGGTATAAGAATAGAGTTCTGGCATAAACCATAGGAATATCAGCAGCCAACCTGCCAGTATGGGGTGGATGTAATAGCTGAGTTCGAAATAAAAGTATAAGAAAAACGCCAATACCATACACGAGAGCCAGACCTTGCCAAATAATGAGCCCAAACATAGATAAATAAGCTGCATCAGCATAATAAAGGGCGCATAATAGGGCTGATTGCTTAGAGGATAAGTTTTGGTAAGGAAATCAGTATAAATACTATTTTGGAGCGTACCCTCATAAAAAGTAGCTTTTGCTATCAATTCTGGCCCAACAATGGTATCAAAAGGAATATTTGGATAGAAGTAACATTTCCAAATACTGATATACATAAAATAAGCTGTAATTAGGAAGAAAGGAATCTCATAAAGTCTAATTTTCAGATTGTCAATCCTAACTAATTCTACCAGAAAGTTTCTATTGATTATACAACCAGTGACACCTATCACTACTGATACCATTAACCCACTTAAAACGGAAATCTTATTGATGTTAATATGGACGAATTCTAAGAAAAAAGGAATAAATGAAGCGATAGCAATACCTAACAAAAGAGCCAATGCGACAAAAGCAACCAGATGCCTTTTTAGCCGGAAGATACTCAATAACCCTGCTCCGGTAATGATATGTGACAGAATGGCTAGGGTTTCCATGGTTTCTTATTTTTCTGTTTTAGATAATCAACCGCTGTTTGAGGTATAAAAAAGCCAAAAGGCTGATAGACCTTCAATTTCTTAATAATTGCTTCTTTTTGTGCTACAGAGGAGTCATTTAAGTTGACCAGTTGAAACCCTTTTTTTCTAGTGGCCAGAAATGTATGTGTGGCTTTTTGTAATAAAGAATCAGGATAAGTAATTTCCACAAAACGCACTTTATTCATCGCAAGATTCTTGAATTTACTGGGATATGTCCAGGTGTAAGGGTCTATATGGTTTTTGGGGTTATATGCATTTTCTACCAGATAATATTGTGGAGGTAAGAGAAAAATATCATCTTCTTTCATCACTGAATCCAGTAAATTGATAATGGCACATTCTTTAGCATAGATAAGATTATATCGGGCAGCACTATCCAAGTCGTTACCTAAACGTGCTTTGGTATTATAAAAACTTTGTATCTTAAATTGGATAAAAGAAACGTTTTTAGGCAAAATAAAGATAATACCTATACCAATAAGATTTATGGCCAATAGCAGAAGTACTTTACTGGATGAAGCAGGTTTATCATTGTCTTTAAGCGCTTGTTGAAAGTCAGGTTTTCCCATAAGCAGTTTATGTTGCTAAAAACAATGATTTAACTGGTATTGACTAGCAAAAGTTTAAAGCCTTACGCTTCTCATATAAAAGCGTGAGGCAAAATCTTACTTGGCTACAAAGCGTCGCCAACCTATATAAATCAGAACAAAAAGCACTACAAAAATCCCCAACAGATATTGGAAAGGTAGATATGAAAAAACAACAATATGTATTTTCTCTAACAACCACATCAGAAACATAGTGGCAAAGAGCATAAACCATAAACCCGAAATCTTATCAAAGCCTGGTATAAGTGCCAGATTAACATTTCTACGGATAAGGAATATAGTAATAAGCATCACGACAATAGGCAGAATCTGCATATATACGTCGGTCTGCATCACATCTCCCTTTTGGAACAGGAAAAAGTAGATATTAAGAGCAACTGCAAAAATACCCGGTACACTTACCAGATAAATAAGAGCGGCATAAAGGTATTTCCAGGGAGAAAGATGTCCCTCACCTTTGCCTAAAAAGCCTGCTACAATGGCTGCTACAGGAATAATCAGGAAGTAGAAAAGCAAGAAACTCGGGTTTTCGCCAATTCGCTGAAAAAGTTGTTGTAAAGTCATCGTTACGTTCTATTTTGGGCAAATGTAAAAGATTTTTCAGGAAAACAAATAACACTATCTGATAATCGGATGAAAGACCTGACTATCGTGCAGAGGCATTGATGAATTTAGCTGTCAGTCAAAAATAAAAGTACCAAACTTCTCAAAATCATGAAAATTAGTTCTTGTCAGTTGCCACGACCACGCCGAACTCTTCTTGTCGTAATCTATCCGATACATATTGGCTCTCCACTGTGTTCCTTTTTTGGGTGGGACGTTGTTCAGAGGCTTCAATAGGGTATAAGGAATAAAAAACTCCGCATTCCAACCTACTATAGCATTGTTTTTAGTTTCAATATAGGCCGCATGGCGGGTTTTTCTGTCTCCTTCATAATGCCATGGGCGCCAACCTAAAAATGTACCTTTCATATTAGGCACCAGAATCGGCAACTCATAATTATAAGGCGATAACTCGTATTCAAAATAAATAGGCATGCTTTCGTCTGTCCAGAGAAATACTTCTACCACATCTTCTAAATACAAATTAGCAAAATCTTCTTTCATAGTAGAAGTAATCAAGGAATCCTGACAATGAAACAGGAAATATACTCCTGAATCTGAATACAATACTTTGGCATCCGTTGCATAAACTTTTCCATCCTTTCTGCGCTGTGGCAAGGACACCCAATTGGTTTTAGCCCAATTAGTATTTGTAGCTTTACCATCTACTTCAAAATCAGCTGTTTTCAGAACTGTTAATTTGCCAGTATCAGAGTTCTGTTGCGCCTTTGTTGTTATGCCAATACAGAGTAAAAATAGTATGAAGAAAAAAGAACGCATAGTATTCATAAGTGCCTGTGTATTTTGTCGATTGAATAGATTGTAAACCATGCGAAAATATTATATTTTTATCAGTTATTAAACAATTTCAACCTTTAAACAACCTACTTATGTTCAAACGTATATTTTTACTAGCCTTTCTGCTGGTAAGTTCCATGGCGTATAGCCAAACACAGAAATCCCTCAGAATTATTATGATTGGCGCCCATCCCGACGACTGCGATTTAGATGCAGGGGGAATAGGTATCTTATTTTCAAAAATGGGCCATGCTGTCAAATTTGTGGCAGTAACTAATGGTGATGCCGGACATCAGAGTGAGGGAGGTGGTATGTTAGCCAAAAGAAGATTTGCCGAAGCCAAAGAAGCAGGCAAAAGATTTGGTGTAGAATATGATGTATTAGATAATCATGATGGAGAGTTGCTACCAAATCTGAATGTCAGATTGCAGATTATCCGTAAAATCAGAGAGTGGGGAGCAGATGTAGTAATTGCCCCGAGACCGAACGATTATCACCCTGATCATAGATATACAGGTATTTTGGTACAAGATGCAGCCTATATGGTAGGCGTGCCTAACGTAGCAGCTGATACCCCACCTTTGAAAAAGAACCCTGTTTTCATGTATTTTCATGACAATTTTCAAAGACCAAATCCATTTAGACCAGATGTAGTGGTTGATATATCTGCTGTTTATGAGCAGAAAATCTATGCGCTTGATGCCCATGTTTCACAGGTATACGAATGGTTACCCTGGATAGGAGGCTATTTAGACCAAGTGCCTAAGAGTGATGCAGAAAGAAAAGCATGGTTGGCTAAAACCAGAGCTGTACCTATCTCGGCAGAAGCAAGAACTTCATTGGAAAAATGGTATGGTAAGAATTATGCAGCTAATGTAAAACATGCCGAATTTTTCGAAATCTGTGAGTACGGATCAAGACCTACCGATGATGATATAAGGAGATTATTTCCGATGCTAAAACTTTCTAATTAGTCTATAATAAAAATACCCCTCGAAAAGGGGTATTTTTATTTAGAATATTAATTCTCTGGTGTTCCTCCGGATTGTTGCGCTCGCCCTGCCATTGTCCGGTAGCTGGTATTCATAATCTGCTCTACGTATTCTTTACGCTTAATATCTCGTTTAATATATTTTTCAATTAGCAAAGAGGCAATAGGCGCAGCTGCTCTTGCTCCCCAGATACCATTCTCTACCACTACAGCAATAGCAATCTTAGGATTCACACGTGGAGCAAAAGCAATGAACAGTGAGTGGTCACCACCTTTTTTGTTTTGCGAAGTACCTGTCTTACCACAAACTTCAAGACCCTCTATACGAGCTACACGGCCTGTACCATGCTCAACCACATCGTACATCCCATCAACCACAGGTATAAAATAGCCAGGGTCAATATCTGTTTTATGTACCTTTACTAAATCTGGTTTTACGCCTCCTTTAGTTGTGCCAATCCCTTTTACTAAGTGAGGGGTTACCCAATAGCCATGGTTAGCCAAAGCAGCACATAAATTAGCTAATTTCAATACATTCACACCCAATTCTCCTTCACCGATACTTAATGAGTAGATGTTAGAGAATTTCCATTGATTTTTGCCGTATACTTTATCATAGCGCTCTACACTTGGCAATAGGCCGGCTTTTTCACCCGGCAAATCAATGCCTAGTTTTATTCCAAAACCAAATTTCTCCATCATCGTATGCCATACCGAAAGGCCATCACGCGCCGAAATAAAAGGATTAGAAATATCATTATTCCCAATAATCTTCTTGAATACATTGAAGAAATAAGGATTGCACGAGTTCTGAATAGCATTATGCAGATTAGCTGTATGGAAACCCGAGTGTCCGTGACAAGCCATAGGAGAGGGGAAACCCGTAAATGAAGTATTAGGAGTGATGACTCCTAATTCTAAAGCCACAGCCGATTGTACCAATTTGAAAGTCGAACCCGGACGATAAAAAGAGTTAGTTACCCGATTCAGTAAAGGTTTATCAGGATTCAAAGATAATTCTCTGAATTTAGCAGAGAAAAGTCTGCCTGAAAGTTCATTAGGATCATAGGTAGGATAAGACCCTAAAGTCAGGATTTCACCAGTATTAGGTTCTATAGCTACCACACCACCCACTTTATTCTGGAAAAGACTATCGGCCAATTGTTGCACCTCCATATCAATGGTTGAATAAAGGTTTTTACCAATTACGGCTAGTGTATCAAACTGTCCATTGCCATAAGAACCTTTATCTTCACCTTTTACATTCACCATCGTAAACCTGATTCCCCGTTGCCCTCGCAAGTCCATTTCATATTCTTTTTCAAGACCCGTTAAGCCGATATAATCACCTTTTCTATAATATTTTACTTCTCCCTGATCTTCATATTGCTTTTTAGACAACTCTCCAATGTAACCAAGGGCATTGGCCATTGTGTGGGCTGGATATGTACGGAAAAAAGATTGCTCAAAATGAAAACCTGAAAAGTTAACCATAGCATCGGCTACTTTCGCATAGTCTTCTTTCGATAACTGTCTCAGGAATAAAGAAGCCCGATTGACGGAATATTCTTTAGCTATACGCATAGTACTGTCGAAATACTGACGGGTGATACCAAATAAACGGCAGAATGTAAGCGTATCTAAGGGTTTTAGTTTACGCGGAGTTACGTACATATCATATACCTCTACGTTTGCCACCAATAACTTACCATTCCTGTCGTAGATTTGTCCACGCAACGGAATCTGCACGTCACGTCTGATAGCATTAGTAGAACCTAAAGACCGATATTTGTCATCAATTACCTGTAGATATAGTAGCCTCACGGCATAAATCATGAGTACAGTAAAGAAGAAGAAAAGGATAATTTGTTTGCGATTCTCAAGCATTCGTTAATAAGGATTTTAAAGCACACCACGAATTTAACTAAGTTTTGGCTAATATTCTTGTATAAAATGCAAGAATATTTTCAAAATCTGGCCAAATCGCTCATATACAGCATTGTAGGGCTGTTTGGGTATAAGCAAGCAATAAGCACCCAGAATACGTATAGACTTGGTAAATTAAGTATAGATAAAGATATAATTAGCTAAGGAAGAAAACTGAAGAGTGAAGAGAAATAGCTAGCAGCTATGAAAGACAGTTGTTATTGTTCTGAATTAAAAAAGTGTTATGTGGATTGAGCTATTTCTCTACATTGACTCTTCTAAAGGTATTTTGGGGTTCAATCATAAAATTGTTTTTTACTTAACAGGAATTAAGTTAAGCGAAGTTGGTTTCTGATAGCCCATCTTGGCAATCGTTGACCTCACTTTTTTCAAGGCTTGTTTTTTATTAGTGGCTGGCAGGAAATCGTGCATCTTGAAGTCGATTCCTTCGGCCATATATTCATAAATTCTCATGCTTAGAAATTTAGCGGTTTGCATTTTAGGTTTATTTTTAAATGTTAGTTATTAGGAAAAGTTTTTGAAAGTAGTTTGAACCATTAAAATTCAAACTACTTTTTAATAATCAAACAGCAGTTCTAGAGTCCCTTACTATCGATATAGCTTACAACTTCATGTTTAGCTTTATCGTCTGTACATCGTGTTGGATACTCTGTAAGACTGAAAAAAGTAAATCACTTGGTTGTCTGTCTGTAGGATTGATGCTACAAACAAACTCCCATATTTCAAAAATTTCTTCAAATGGCAGTTTGTACGGCATATAATAAGCGTTGTCAGAGTGGAGCATCAGATGCCCGTCTTTCATATTAAATCGATGTATTCTTTTATAAACCAGCCCATCATTCTGGGTGAGTATCACATAAGTTTTACCATCTTTTATCTCTGAAATATTTTCGAGGTATTTACCTATTACAAACGCGCCCTTTTCTAGTGGTGGCATGGAATCTCCGATAATCGGAAAACCCCTATATTTTCCATTAGCGATATATGGCAGAGAGATACGTGGTAACGCCTGAATAAATTCAGGATTGCTGTAGCCTGTCAGATACCCTGCCGATGCTTTTACAGGCACTAACTCAATCATATCATTCCCCTCTTTATCAACAGTCATCGGAAACAGCACTCGTCTGCCGCCTATTTCAAGCAGGCTTTTCAGGTCTGTTACTGATGTGAGATCCATTGTTACCAATGTATCAATCGACACTTCAAAGAACTTGGCTAGAGCTGTTAATCCCTCAATGGTAGGAGATGATTTCCCTTCTTCCCATGAACCCAACGTGGTTCTCGGAACACTCAGTGCCTCTGCCAAAGCTCCCTGGCTTAATTCTTTTAATTTTCTCAAGTGAGCAATATTAAAAGCAAGTAACGTTTTAGTTGTACTATTTTTCATTGTGCCGATACTTTCGGATTCTCTTGCCGAAATCTTCGGCAATTGTAAAGACAAACTTGTAAACTACCAAATTTTTTGGAAATTATTTTTGAATTTTTATAATAACTTAATATTGAGGAGGTTATCAGCCCGTTTATGGCTTTAAAATAGCATCATAAATGAAAAGGGTAGACGCCTTATCATCTTCAGGTACAAAGTAGGCTCTGATTTTTTCGGCAATAGATTCTACCCAAAATGGATTACTGGTCATAGGCAAGCCTGTAGGAGACCATAAACGGATAGGAGTCTGATGGATAGGACGATAATCTTTTAAACTGATAAGGTCGAAACCACCCAAACGGATAGTCTGGTTATTATTACTGTATCGTTGGAGGCCAGAGCAAAGCACCATGTCTTTACCTAAATAGTGGCAATCCTGATAATCTATATAAAATGACGGATTTATGATACGTAAATCTTCTGGAGACGCATTGGTATTAATTGTTTGACCTTTAGTATTGAGTTTCCACTGATAAAAATTTCTTGAACCCCAGCTAACGCCGAAAAGCGTATTAGCATCAGTATTATGAATAATGCCGCCAATGTGCTCTTTAAAACGAAATACCTCGTTTGACTGCATCATATGTGGGTCAATTTTATAAATAATAGCCTGACTATTGGGACGATATTCTGCTACCGGAACCCATATATGTTTGCCATCATAATCAATGCCACCGGGGTGATACATCGTACCTTCTCCTAAAGTAATCTGTGCTAAAAGCTTACCTGTAGAATCCATTTTAAATAAATGCCCGACACCTTCGCCAGGCTCTCCATTTCCCGGACGTTTGATTATTTCAACCGAACTCATATAGAAAAACTCTCCAATCTTGACCATGCCTTGTGGATGATACGTCGAGAATTGTAAAGGGATAGCGGCTACCTGTTGCCATTCCGTATCATACCGGAGTTTCTTTATTTTATCTACAAGTGTCTGTGCTTGTATAAGTAAATGAGAAAGTAAGAGCGTTGCAAATAATAGGTAGCGCATAGCTTTGGCGAATAGGTAGTTGATATGAGCAGAAATATAAAAGGGGAAAACGAATTTCCCCTTATTTGTATCATTAAATTATTGTATACGCAATATTAAAATAAAGCTAATTGATTGTCAGAATTATCTGCTGCTTCCTGTTGGGTTTCAATCTGCCCTTCAGATACTGGTTCTGTTTCCTGTTTTACTTCTACTTCTTCAGGTTTCGGGTCTAGCATTTTTACTTCTACTACATCGTAGACATTCAATTTCTGTCCAATGGCTTTCCAGCCTCTTACCTCTACAAATTCATCGATATTGATAGCCTGTGTTTCGATAGGTGCTTTTTTATCAGCTTTGGTTTTGAGCGACATACGTGGATATTTATCAGTACTTACGGCTAATAAACGAGAGTTTTTGGTATCAGTGATAAACAAAAACTTCTTATCAATCGTAGTTGTCTCAATTTTAAATCGCTTGATATAAAAGGTTTTGTTTTCTCCTTCAAAGTATAAACAGGAGATAACCCTATCAGGGGAGAACTTCACTACTTTTGAGATTTCTCTTGGTTCATAGCGATTGGTTAACTCAAAATTAGTCAACTCATACTGACCATCCTTATAGAGAACCAATATCCTGTCTTCTGAACCAAAGTTGCCTAAATATACACCATGTTCATCTCTGTTCAGTTTACCAATAACTGCATCGAACCAGATGTCAACTCCTCCTAAAGTAGATTTACCTGCTGATTTAAGGACTACTTTTTTGACTGGGAATTTAGTAATGAGATTCCCCATCGAACTTCTGTTTTTGATAGCTAATGGCGCAAAATCCCAATCCAGTTGTTTTTTCTTAGCAGTTGAATTGGCAGTCAGATTAACGAAGACAGTCTCGGCTTCACCATTATCGTTAGCAGTAAAATACAGGACTTTCGATTTTGGATGACCCATTGATACATCGTATTCTTTATCACGGGTAATACCTGTTACAAAGAAACGTTTGGCATAAGAAGCACCTGATTTACCATCAGAATAGATAACGTTGTAGATTTTACGTTCATCATTTTTACGGAAAACCGAGCAATAGATAATGTCTTTACCGACGAATACCTTTTCCTGGATTTTAGTGATGACATACTTTCCATCACGTTTGAAGGCAATAATATCATCAATATCAGAGCAATCCATAATATATTCATCTTTTTTGAGCCCATACCCAATGAAACCTCCCTCACGGTCAACATACAATTTCTGATTATTGGCAGCTACAACCGTTGCCTGCACGGCCTCAAATTGTCTTATCTCGGTTCTGCGCTCACGTCCTTTGCCGTATTTTTTCAACAGGTCTTTAAAGAAACTGATGGTATAGCGAACCAGATTCAATAAATTATCTTCAACCTCTGCCAACTCCTGTTCCAGACGACGCATTAATTCATCAGCCTTGAAAGAGTCATATTTAGAAATACGCTTGATTTTGATTTCGCACAAACGCAGGATGTCTTCTTCTACAATTTCTCTGTAAAAATCTTTCTTGAAAGGGTCTAAACCTTTGTCTATGGTCTGGATTACTGCCTCAAAAGTTTCGCACTCTTCAATATCACGATAGATGCGGTTTTCGATGAAGATTTTCTCTAATGAACTATACAGCAATTTCTCTTTCAACTCATGTTTCTTAATTTCCAACTCGCGTTTCAGCAAATGCATAGTCTGATTGGTAGACTGACGGAGGATTTCGCTGATAGTCACGAAATGTGGTTTTTCGTCAATAATCACACAGGCGTTCGGAGAGATTGAAACTTCACACTCGGTAAAAGCATAAAGTGCATCAATAGTAATATCAGGTGAGGTATTTGGCGCTAAGTGTACAATAATAGATACCTCTTTCGCTGTATTATCTTCTACTTTCTTTATTTTGATTTTACCTCCATCATTCGCTTTAATGATAGACTCAATCAAGCTAGTGGTAGTAGTACCAAACGGAATTTCCTTAATGATTAACGTCTTTTTATCTGCCTCTACAATTCTGGCTCTTACTTTTACCTTTCCACCTCTGGCACCATCATTATAAGTATTTACATCAATCATTCCACCGGTCAGGAAATCAGGGAATAACTGAAAATTTTCTTTTTTAAGGTAAGCAATAGAGGCTTCGCATACTTCAATAAAGTTGTGCGGCAATATCTTGGTTGAAAGACCAACGGCGATGCCCTCAACGCCTTGTACTAATAGCAAAGGGAATTTTGCCGGAAGATTAATGGGCTCACGTTTACGGCCGTCATAAGACATCTGCCATTCGGTAGTATCTTCGTTAAACAAGACATCGTTGGCAAATTTCGATAGCCTTACCTCAATATAACGAGGAGCAGCAGCACCATCTCCGGTTCGTATATCTCCCCAGTTTCCCTGGGTATCTAATAAAAGATTTTTTTGCCCCATTGAAACGATAGCATCTCCGATAGACGCATCGCCATGCGGGTGGAATTGCATGGTAGAGCCGATAACGTTGGCTACTTTATTAAAGCGACCATCGTCCATTTCTTTAAGGGCGTGCATTACACGTCGCTGTACCGGTTTCAGACCATCTTCGATGGCTGGTACAGCACGCTCTAGAATTACATAAGAGGCATAGTCGAGAAACCAGTTCTCAAACATATCATCAATAACTTCTTTTTGTTGAAGCGGATCGTACTTAGGGTTTTGGTCACTCATGGGAGTCAATACAAGAAAGCATTATTTTATAGCAAATATAACAAAAAAATACCATATATCTACCTATAATATGCAAAAAAGGACTTACTTTCAGTAAATCCTTTCCTGTTTTTTTTATATAAGTTCTGCTATTTTCAGGCAGCATCAAAATTTGTGCTCACCTTATCCCAGTTTACTACATTCCAGAATGCGTTGATATAATCGGCGCGTTTGTTCTGGTATTTCAGGTAATACGCATGTTCCCAAACGTCGATAGCCAGAATAGGCGTTCCTTTATCAGTGGCTACATCCATTAACGGGTTATCCTGGTTTGGCGTAGAAGTAATTTTTAGTTTTTTATCAGGGCCAACAATTACCCACGCCCAGCCTGAGCCGAAACGAGTGGTAGCAGCTTTGGCAAATTCTTCTTTCATTTTATCGAAGCTGCCAAAAGCACTATTGATAGCAGTAGCTAATTTGCCGCTTGGAGCGCCACCACCTTTTGGCCCCATGATTTGCCAGAAAAATGTATGGTTCCAATGACCACCGCCATTGTTTCTGACAGCAACAGGATATTTGCTTATATCTTTTATCAATTGCGCCAAAGGTACTTTTTCCATATCTGTACCGGCAATAGCTTTATTCAGATTATCTACATATGCTTTATGGTGACGATCATGGTGAATTTCCATTGTCATTTTGTCGATATGTGGTTCAAGTGCGTCGTTAGCGTAAGGAAGAGGAGCTAATGTATACATGCCTTCGAAGCTAACAGGTTTTGCAAATACATCACCCATTTTCAATAAAAAAGAGCTTCCGACAAAGGCTTTGATGAAATCTTTTCTGTTCATGTTTATGCAGGGATTTATGATAAAAAGCTATCAGTTGGATTAAATTTAACTCGGCAAATATAAAGACTTATATTTTATAAACTTCATTAAAAAACGTTTCTAATTTAAACAAATCCAACTGTCCGTTTGTTCGAACACTGCTGCATAAATCCAAACCATAGGGTTGTACACTTTCGATAGCTTCCCTTATATTTTCGGCTTTCAAGCCACCAGCCAGAAACACCGGAACTTTTGATTGCTCAACGATTTTCCGACTTAACGCCCAGTTATGTACGCGCCCTGTTCCGCCTAATTCTTTTACTGCAAGTGTAGGGTTGCCGGAGTCCAGTAAGAGTGCATCAACTTGTTCAGCACAAGACAGCGCTTCGTCAACACTTTTTTCATCGACCACATGAATCACCTGTACAATTTTGATAGCAGGTATCTCCTTTTTGAAATCTTCGTAAGTACCGGAAGCAATAGCATCAACAATCTGAATGACATTGCTGTTGACTGACTTCTGATGCTCAATTATTGCCTTGGTATCTGTACGGCTGGTTAATAAAAAAGAAGCAATAGGCGGTGGGATAGTAGCTACAATCTCCCGGATTAGCTCATCAGCAATAGGGCCGGGGCCGCTTGGCATTTTAGCTACTAAACCTAAAGCAGATGCACCGAAACTGATGGCATCTCTTGCTTCCTGAATGCTGTTAATACAACAGATTTTAATGCGTGGAAAGCTTTTCGGCTTAGGAAAAGCATCAATTTTTTCTTGATTCGTCATATGGTTGTGAAAATAAAAGGTAGCACTTTTGAGAAATGCTAATCATAAGCTATCCGGCTAAGAATACTTCTGCCAAGGGTTACTTCATCAGTATATTCCAGGTCTCCTCCAATCGGGATACCACGGGCAATGGTACTTATTTTAACGGGATATGCTTTCAGTTTTTTTTGTAGATAAAAAGCCGTAGTATCACCCTCCATCGTTGGGCTAAGGGCAAGAATTACCTCCTGCACTTTTTCATTCTCGTCGGCTTGTTCAATACGTTTCAGCAGAGAGTCAATGTATAGGTCATTAGGACCAACACCCATCAATGGTGAGATAATTCCACCTAAGACATGATATAAGCCTCGGTATTGCGCCGTGTTTTCGATAGCCAGTACATCACGAGTATCTTCTACTACGCAAATAATGTTCTGGTCGCGGCGGGGCGAACTGCATATCTGACACAATTCGTCGTCCGAAATATTATGACATTTACGGCAAAACGTCGTTTTGGTGCGCATGGCTATCAGCGCATCGGCTAAAAGCTGCGTCTGGGTTTCTTCTCTTTTTAATAAATGCAAAACCAGTCTCAAGGCAGATTTTTTTCCAATACCAGGGAGCTTTGAGATTTCAACGACAGCGTCTTCTATTAGTTTCGAGGGGAAGTTCAACGTTATTCTGACCTTTTGGTGTAATTGATATTATTGTAATGGATTTAATACAATTTTCCTGTGGAAGAAAAACCTTATTTCAGCATAATTTCGGCTGATATTTTTCTTCTGCAAATTTCATTTCTCATCGGAGCCAATTCTTCAAAATCTCCTGATTTTACGCCACATTGGCCTTTATAATGGATAATAAGGGTGCATTGCTCTGCTTGCTCAGGAGAATGCTGACAAACCTCAATTAAAGTTTCAATCACATGGTCGAAGGTATTTACTTCATCATTATATACAACCAGTTCCCACAATTTAATAGCCTCAATATCTTCGATTACTTCCTCTATGACTTCAACTTCAGGATTCGGTAATGTTGCCATTTCTATACTTTTACTAATTTTAATATTTGACAAAATTTGTTGATTGATGATACAATTAATAACGAAAATAACAGGTATTAATGATACTTATTTCGCTTATTTTTATGCTAAGTTAATTCATTTTTCGCAAAGAGTCGTTTTGTTATAGCGAAAAAAGTTTTGATATTTGAACCAAATTGAAACAAACTAATAAACCCTGGCACCCATGAGTTCTACGCTTGCCCTAACCATTCTCGTCATTTATTTTTTAGTGCTGATTGCCATTTCTATCTATACTGCCCGAGGCGCCGACACCAACACTTTTTTTACTGCCAACCGCCAATCGCCGTGGTATTTAGTGGCATTCGGTATGATAGGAACATCAATTTCGGGCGTAACGTTCGTTTCTGTACCTGGTGCTGTTGGAAAAATCCAATTTTCTTATTTTCAGGTGGTTTTAGGCTACGCCGTAGGTTATTGGGTAATTGCTACTATATTGATGCCCATGTACTACAGGCTTAACCTGATTTCTATTTATGGCTATCTCGAAAAACGATTCGGCTTCTGGTCTTATAAAACAGGTTCTGCTTTTTTCTTACTTTCTCGCACGGTCGGTTCTGCTGTAAGAATGTATGTAGCGGTGCAGGTATTACAACTAGCCATTTTTGAAGACTTAGGTGTGCCGTTTGAGTTGACGGTATTAATTGCTATGGCTCTTATCTTTGTTTATACTTTCAAGGGTGGTGTAAAAACCATTATTATTACAGATACCCTGCAAACTTTCTTCTTGCTTACAGCCCTCGTATTGACTATTTATTTGATTGCCAAGCAGCTAAACCTGTCAGCAGGGGAGGTGATAACATCAGTTACGGAAAGCCCATATTCTAAGATTTTTGTATGGGACTGGGCTAATAAACACCACTTCGTAAAAGACTTTTTATCGGGGGCATTCATTGCCATGACCATGACTGGGCTTGACCAGGATTTAATGCAGAAAAATCTTACATGCAAAAGCATTGGCGAGGCACAGAAAAATATGTTCTGGTTTTATGTGGTATTAGTATTTGTCAACCTGCTTTTCTTAAGCTTAGGAGTATTACTATATGTATACTCAGAGCAAATGGGTTTCCCGATTCCTGCTAAAACAGATGATTTGTATCCATCATTAGCCTTGGGGAATCACTTTGGTACTTTGGCTGCAGTTACCTTCTTATTAGGTATTACAGCTGCTACCTATGCTAGTTCAGACTCAGCACTTACGGCGCTTACTACCTCTTTCTGTGTTGACTTCCTGAAATTTGAGAACCGTTCGGAAAAAGAAAGACAAAAATTAAAACAGTGGACACACATTGGCTTTACTGGCGTATTTATCATCGTAATTGTGATTTTCAAAGCCTTGAATAGTCAGGAGGTAATCTCGGCGGTATTTAATATTGCGGGTTATACTTATGGTCCTTTATTAGGTTTATTTGCTTTCGGCTTATATAACAGACGTCCGGTTATTGATAAGTTTGTGCCTTTTATTTGTATTGCTTCTCCAATCCTGACATATCTTGTAGAAGAACTTAGCATTCAATTATTTGAATTTGAATTTGGGTTCTCTAAACTTATGCTCAATGGGTTTATCACCTTTGTAGGTTTGTGGATATTCTCAAGCAATAAAGCAAAAGAGGTGAAAGAGAATGTTTTAGCTTAATTAGCCATAAATAAAGAAGCGAGGTATGGATATTCTATATCTCGCTTCTTTGTATTTGAACGAATGATTAATTTAAGTATGTGTCAGTGTTTTCGAACTTCTATATTCTTCTCGTGCTTATGCTTGAACAATACAGCAAAAAGCACCGCTACTACTAACGAATAAGCCGCAAATGTCAACCAGATACCAGGCCACTCTTTAGTGCCATCAGCTTGGGTAAAGTATGCCTGAATAATAAATCCACTGATTAAGCTTCCTGAAACTGCGCCAAAACCATTCACCATCATCATAAATAAACCTTGCGCGCTTGCACGTATTTTCGGACTTGTATAAGTTTCAATAAACAACGAGCCTGAGATATTAAAGAAATCAAAAGCCATTCCATATACAATACATGACAAAATAATCATCCATAAACCACTTCCGGGGTTCCCATAAGCAAAAAGGCCAAAACGCAATACCCAGGCAATCATACTGAAAAGCATTACCTGTTTAATACCAAATCTTTTTAAGAAGAACGGAATAGCCAGAATAAATAAGGTCTCTGAAATCTGAGAGATAGACATGATAATGGCCGGATACTTAACGGCTATTGTATCTTTGTAGGCATCTGCTGTGGCGAAATCATGTAAAAAGGTATCACCATAGGCATTGGTTAATTGTAATGCAGCTCCCAGAAACATAGAGAAGATAAAAAACAAAGCAATTTTACTGTCTTTAAACAAAAGAAAAGCATTCAGGCCAAGCAATTCACCGAAAGTCTTTTTATCTGTTTCCTTTGCTAATGGCGGACAATTAGGCAAGGTAAATGAATAAATAGCCAATGTTATAGCTGCTCCGGCTGCGATATAAAACTGATTGGCCGAGGTTTCATTATGTGTAAGACTAACTACCCAAAGAGCAACTACAAAACCAACTGTACCCCATACCCTGATAGGAGGAAAATCATCGACTATATCGGTTTGAGTTCTGGTTAAGATAGTATAAGCAATAGAATTAGAGAGCGCTAAAGTGGGCATATAAAAGATAACCACTAACAAAATAACCCAGAAGAAATCACTAGGATTGTTTACCTCAGGAATATAGATTAGTGCCGCAGCACCTAGTAAATGTAGAATTGCATATAATTTTTCGGCACTCACCCATTTATCTGCAATAATTCCAGTTAGCGTTGGCATGAAAAGAGAGGCTATACCCATCGTAGAAAAAATTGCTCCGAATTCTGCTCCCGACCAGCCTTTATTCTGGAACCAATAGGCACCTATCGTAAGGAGCCAACAAGCCCAGATAAAAAACTGAAGAAAATTCATAATGATAAGCCTGAACCTGATACTCATTTTAAAATTGTTTTTGGTTATTTGTTAAAGGTTAATTGGTAAAATAAGATTTGCTGAAAAAGTTTGTTATTAATAAACACTGCTTATTTTTGGGCAAGCAAAGCAAATCATGATTATTTGAAATATGCATGGAAAGTGTGAGTTGCAATAAAAACCAACACTTGCCGTTTTTTAAAAAATAGCCTTTTAAGAGCTTGATAGCTGAGAGGTTCTTTTTAGAATGAGAAAGATTCCGATAATTCCTGAAAAGCGTTCCATATAGAGTTTAGGTATTTTTATTAATTTTTAATACAGTTAGTTGATGATTTGTACCTAAGAATTCTTTTTTTGTGTTTATTTTTAAGAGTTCAGCCGTGAATTAAACAAATTTTCTTGAATTGAGCACATTTTGGTATGTTTTTATCTTACTTTGAATGAAAGTTATTCCTAATTAATCTGGTGAAATATTTCTTATCCATTATATTTCTTTTGCTATTTTTCAATAATAGCCAGGGGCAACTCATGTATCGTACCCGATATACATCGGCAATTATGGTCGAAACTTTCGCAACGAGTCCGATCTTATCTGTCAATTATGAATACCTGCCAGTTCGTTGGAGAACTAGCTTTTTGAGCATCAGAGGAGGGATTGGCTTCCTTCCGGGTGGTGGCATAAGCAGATTCAATGTTAATAACGGAGCAGGGGCTTCATTTCCTATATCAGCTACCTACGATTTTCTTTTAAATAATCTTCGTAAACGTGTTTTCAATAGAGTGTATGTAAAATGCAAGTCTGCACCCTCAAGAATTGCATCAGAATTTTTTGGTGAAACGGGTCTTGGTTATACTTTTGGAGCCTATCCTAATGGTGATACAAGACATTACAGCTACTTTATTTTGGGAATTAGGCAGCAGGTAATTTTTGATATTCCTCCACATCCAAGAGTTATTTTCCTTAGAGCAAATGTTACACCCTCTTACGCTGTAGGGAAATTTGAATTAAGAGGAGGGGTAAGTTTAGGTATATCTATAAAATAATGACGAGGACCAGAGAAATTAACCTTCGTCACTAAGCAATTTTGAATAAGCAATATAAAATCAAAGACGCTTAAATACCACACTTTTCTAAGTAGATTTCGAATTGCCTGTCAATCAGTTTATTGATTTGGTCAATACCTGCCTTAGTAGTTATCTTCACCTCGAAAGTTTTATCTTTTAATGGGGAACCATCGCCGTTCTCATTCAAAAAGGTTCCCTCCATATTGGTAACCTTTTTCGACTCCGTTTGAGTGATTAATACCTTCATACCCTCTAAAAATACATATGAATTATTATCCAAGACTGGGTGGCTCTAAATTTCCGATGTAATCTTATGGTTTCCAAGCGTTCAGGAAGATTTTCGATATAATCGTACTGTTATAGGGAATTTAGTGAGTTAACCGGCGTAGACTCTTGGACAATCGTGCCTTCGACTTCGGTCAGGCACCGATTTAAGAGTCTTTCGGTTTTTTTGTTCGACTTTTTTAAGCTCGTGACCAGATGCCTGATTGGAGTCGAAGGTCGTGGTCAAGCCATTTTTGCCCAGATGTTATAAAAAAACAACTAGTTTCGAAGAACATTTTAGTCTATCGAATTGTGTGAAAAAAGCTATCATACAAACCAATAGACTAGTTTTCGCCACTCACTAGTTTAATTACTAACCACCTCTCTGGCAAATTTCAGATATTGCTCCCAGTCATAAGCATTCATATCATGCTTGCCTGTGCGGTAATGATAGCGGATATGGCTGCCGACAGGCTGATTAAGGGATGGATGAGTATCAGCACCTAATCCTTTTTTGCCATACAGGGCAAAAACATGCTCGGCATTTTTCAACGAAAGAAATTGCCCATTAGGGTCTGCCCATTGGTCGCCTTCAGCACTGGTTACATAAACCGGACGCGGAGCAATCAGACCAAATAACTGATGCTGGTCAAAAGGAAGAGATTGAATATTACCACCATAGGTTTTGTATTTACCCGAAAACCAATGAGGGAATTTATCATTAATAATTTCGTGCGTTTCGCCGTACCAACGTCTTTTAAGAGCTGCTCCGCCTTCACCCGATTCATTAGAGATAAAAGCGGCAAAACGTTGGTCTTGTGCTGCCGCCCAGAAAGCTGCTTTACCCAGCCTTGAGTGACCAACAACTATAGCTTTTTTGCTATTTATATGGGCATCTGTTTCTAAATAGTCCATCATCCGGCTCAATTGCCAGGCCCATGCACCCATGGCACTCCATTTTTGGTCGTCTGTCATACCAATAGCGCCTCGCAAACCTGATTTCCAGCCCTCTGTATGGTCAGGTTCAATATCCCCATAATAAGCAGTTGCTATGGCGAACCCCTTCTCGATTATCATTTCAGCAGCCCAGGTTTCTACCACTGCCTTACCTCTTGATGCCTCTAAGGCTTTATTATCTTTTACCCTTTCCGAGTTCTTCTGGAAATCAACCATCCAGTTTTGAGTAATAAAAACAGCAGGATCATCCCCGATAGAATGATTTCCTTCGAAATTCAACCCGACAAATACCGGAGGTTTGGCGACATTTTTAGGGATATAAAGCAGAATATTAATTCCTTTTAATTGCGGATAATCATCGAAAGTGATTAATACTTGTTTACGAATAGCTTTCCCGCCCAAAGCATTACTATTTGTTTCGAGTAATTTAGAATGAAATTTTGTTGCAATAGCAGGGGTAGGGCCATATACATTCTCAGTAAAAAGCTGAAGTAAGGCAGGCCGATTGGCTTCCCATTGTTGAGTAGTGGTAATTTTTTTACCATCCACACCTGTCATAATATCCGGTAGGGTATAAGGAGGTATTTTAGCCTCATCGTAATTAACATTTTGAGCAAGCATGCTTTGTGAGATTAGGGATAGAATAAAGATGAGTTTTTTCATAGGGTTATAAAAAATAAAGCACATTCTTCGTAGAAATGCGCCTTAATAAATATTAATTTTTCAAATCTTCAACTTCTTCAATAGTCTTCGGAATAGGTTTTCCTAAGGTCTTTTGGCCGTCGGCAGTTATCAGGCAGTTATCTTCAATACGTACGCCACCAAAGTCTTTATACTGCTCTAATTTCTCATAATTAATAAAATTGGTGAATTTTTTCTCAGATTTCCATTTGTCAATTAATTCTGGTATAAAATAGAGCCCTGGCTCTACCGTAATTACATATCCCTCCTCTAATTCTTTGGCCATTCTGAGCGATTTTAATCCTAATTGGGTACTTCTTTCTAATCCGTCCCGATAGCCTACAAAGTTTTCTCCCAAATCTTCCATATCATGTACATCTAAGCCGATGGCATGCCCTAGACCGTGTGGCATAAATAATCCTTGCACACCCTCATTCAACATTTCATCAATATTGCCTTTAATAAAACCTAAGTCACTTAAACCTTCTAATAATATCCTGTTAGCTAATAAATGAACCTCTTTGTATTGAATACCAGGCTTAAGTGCAGCTATGGCACTCAATTCCATTTTTAACACTATATTATAAATTTCCTTTTGCTTTGCTGTAAACTTCTTGCCGACCGGTATTGTACGTGTAATATCACCTGCATAGAACATCCTATTCTCAGCCCCCGAATCATTCAAGGCTAATCTTCCCTCAGTCATGGTATTGCCATGATAATGGTTATGCAGGGTTTGTCCATTCACACTGAATATGATAGGATAAGCAAGTTCTCCCCCTAATTCTAGTGCCTTACCATGTATAATAGCAGCGATTTCATACTCTTTTCGTCCTGCTCTGGTTTCACGCATGGCAGCTATATGCATTTCGCGGCAGATATTCACTGCTTCTTCGATTTGCACAATTTCCTCAGTCGATTTATGAGCACGTTGCGCTATAATGGCTTTAATAAGGTCTGTGGATGCCTTTTCTTTTAATTGGCTTACTGGGATGCCTAACCATTCGCTTAGTTTAAACTTGTTTTCGTACCGGTAAGGAGGCGTAAAATGTACTCTCTTGGCTTTAGCCAGTTTATGAGCTAGTTTTGAATAAGCCTCTGTACGATAAACGCCTACCTTGCGGGCTTGGTCAGCTAAGGTTGGTTGTGGACCGACCCAGATAATATCGTCCATCGAAAATTCATCTCCAAAAATAATTTCCTCACCCGAATCTACATCTATCACCGCTGCCAGATTGGCAAGACTGATGCCAAAGTAATATAAAAAATTACTATCCTGACGGTAGCGATAAGTATTATCATGATAATTCATGGGTGATTCTTCGTTGCCCATGATTAAAATCAATCCACTTCCAATAGTGCGTTTCAGGGTATTACGTCTTTCGATATAGGTCTGCGTAGAGAACATTGTTTGCTGATTTTTTTGAACACGAAATAAGCGAAATTACTCCGAAAGTTATAAGATTTAATACCAATAATTTAAGGTTTTTCGTTTGTAGTTTTTGAACTATCTGTCTTATTTCCTCCCGAATTCCAAACATCGGGTAAAATTTTGCCCGATGTTCTTTATTATTTAATAATGTAAATAATTGCTAATCAATTAGTTATGCCCAGAAAAAGACTGGCGTAGTTTTTGTGTTATTTTTTTCAAAATATTTTGAAAATTCAAAATTCTTATTTTACTTTGAAACAATAACGCTTACGTGCAAATATAAAATTATAAAAAAAGAATGTTTTATGGAGTTAAAAGAGGCAAAGGACAAGTTTATCCATACGTGGGGTACACTTGCCACTCAGTGGGGTATTAACCGCACGATGGCACAGATACACTCACTACTTTTGCTTGCGCCTAAATCTATGAATGCCGATGAAATTATGTCAGAATTACAGATTTCAAGGGGGAATGTAAATATGAACCTACGAGATTTAATGGATTGGGGCCTGATTTACAAGCAACTTCTTCCGGGTGAACGGAAAGAGTATTTCATAGCGGAAAAGGATATCTGGAAAGTCGCCAAGCAGATTGCTAAAGAACGTCGCCGCCGTGAAATCGGACCATTAATTGACGCGATGCAAGATTTGAAAGACGGGATAAAACCCGATACTGCTGAAAAAGAAGAGTTCTTGAAAATTGTGAATGATATTAGTACAGTATCAGTATTTGCTGATAACACACTTACCTCGTTATTGAAAGCCGATGAAAACTGGCTGGTAAGCAGTTTTATTAAGGTTTTTAACAGATAAGTTTACTGCTCTTCGGAGCCATGTTTTTTTGGAGTTTTTGATTTAAGCAGTAATCATCTCATAGATAGACGATTACTGCTTTCTATTTTCATCTAATCTTACTCCACAGTTACCGATTTAGCCAGATTTCGCGGCTGGTCTACATTTCTACCTCTTAATACAGCGATATAGTAAGAAATTAACTGCAAAGGAATAGAAGTAAGCAAAGGAAGCAATAAATCGTTGGTGATTGGTACCTCTACTACAAAATCTACCATTTTAGGAATCAACGTATCGCCCTCAGTCACGATAGCAATTACACGGCCTTTACGCGCCTTTACTTCCTGTATATTCGAGACAATTTTCTCATAAGAAGCATCTTTTGTAGCAATAAACACTACAGGCATATCTTCATCAATCAGGGCAATAGGGCCATGTTTCATTTCTGCGGCAGGATATCCTTCTGCATGGATATACGAAATTTCTTTGAGCTTTAATGCACCCTCCAAGGCTACAGGGAAGTTCAACCCACGACCTAAGAAAATGAAGTTAGAAGCAAAAGTGAAAAGCTTAGATATGTCTTTGATTTTCTCAGCGCTTTTCAGAATTTTTTCAACTTTAGCCGGGATAGCATCTAAACCAAAAAGTAATTCACGATATAAATCCTGACTGATGGTGCCTTTTTTATGTGCTGTTGCAATCGCAATCAAACTTAAAACAGTTACCTGAGCAGTAAAGGCTTTGGTACTGGCTACCCCGATTTCCGGGCCTGCATGGGTATAAACCCCAGCGTGTGTGATACGTGCAATAGATGAACCTACCACGTTACAAACACCTAAAATAATAGCACCTTTTGATTTTGCTAATTCCAATGCGGCCATTGTATCAGCAGTTTCACCTGATTGAGAAATGGCAATTACGATATCACCCTCTTTGATAATCGGATTTCTATAACGGAACTCAGAAGCGTATTCAACTTCTACATTCACACGGGCTAATTCTTCAAAAAGGTATTCACCTACCAAGCCTGCATGCCAAGAGGTTCCACAGGCTACTATGACAATTCTATCTGTTTTAGCTATTTTATCTAAATAATCTCTTAAACCACCTAATAGTAAGCTGGCATTGTCGAGATTGATACGGCCTCTCATTGAATCAGCAATTGAGCGAGGTTGCTCAAAGATTTCTTTCAACATGAAGTGGTCATATCCGCCTTTTTCAATGGCTTCTAATTCCAGTTCAACCGTTTCTACATAAGGAGCAATATCTTCATTCGCTAAGTTTTTAATTACCAGTTCGTTATCTTTTACGATAGCAATTTCGTAATCATCCAAATAAACTACTTCTTTAGTATATTCAATAATAGGAGTAGCATCAGAAGCAAAGAAGAATTCGTTATCACCCACACCAATTACCAGCGGACTTCCTTTACGGGCAGCTATGAGTTGAGTAGGGTTTTCTTCATCTATAATAACAATAGCGTATGCCCCTACAATTTCATGAAGTGCAATTCTGACTGCTTCTTCCAGATTGCAATACATATTAACCTGAATATCTTCAATGAATTTGATCAGCACCTCTGTATCGGTGGCACTCTCAAATTTATAGCCTTTATTAATTAAACTTTGCTTGATAGAGGCATAGTTCTCTATGATTCCATTATGGATAATCGCTAATTTTCTATTGGTTGAATAGTGAGGGTGGGCATTTATGTCATTAGGTTCGCCGTGAGTAGCCCAACGTGTGTGGCCAATACCAATGCGTGCTAATAACTCTTTGTCTTTTAATTCGGCTTCTAGATCTGAAACTTTGCCTTTTTTCTTGTAGACTTTGAGTCCATGACCATTGAGTAAGGCTATACCTGAGCTGTCATAACCTCGGTACTCTAATCTTTTAAGGCCTTTGATAATAAGAGGAGCAGCTTCGCGATGCCCTACGTAAGCGACGATTCCACACATAGTTTTTGAAAAGTTTTAAGTAGAATGTTAGTTTTCTATGAATAAAGAAGTTTTTAATTAAAAAAGTCCAATAATTGACTTCATAATTATTCAAATTTATGAAAAAAATACAACAAACAAATAAAAAAGAGGAGATTTCGGTCTCCTCATTTCTTCAAAAAAACTATATGATATTATCTTTCAACTATACAATTTTATCTTTTACCTGAGTAATAGACATTCAATTTAATGTTTTTGAAAACCGCTCTGGCTACATTATTATTATAGATACCAATAGTAGTTGCTCCAGTACTAGAATTTGTACTCAATATACTTGGCACAATAGCAATACCGTCTGTTGTTTTGCGATTGTTCAATAGCTCTTGTATATACGAAGTAAAATTAAACTTATAGTTATTGTTAGTCTTACTGTAATCAGACACATATTGAGTGCCCGAAGCCACATCAAGCGCCACAAAATCTTCCAGATTATTGGTTTTTTTCAAACGGTTGTCTTTTCCTATTTCAACTAAAGCAATCTGAATAGGAGGAAAGAAATTACCCGTGACCTGATCTAAGTCTGGTTCCAGAATTAACTCTGCTTTATTAATGGCTACATTGTTACTTCCATTCTTTAATAAATTGGTAAGTGTCGGGAAACTCATTTTAGTAGTAATACCTGCACCTGTCTGAATATAGGTTTTATTACCGGTAGCCGTCGATGGAATTGACTGGAACTGTTTAATATCTTGTAAGACAGTCCCTTGTCTGTCACTTTTAATATTACTGAAACGCCCGCCAAGGAATGATAAATAAAGGCCTTTTGCCACAGTGTCTCCCGGGGCATGATAGTAAACCAACGGATAACTTGTGCCAGCAGTAAGCGAAAGACCATAAACTGTCGATGCATTTTGGTTGACAGTAAAGGCAAATCCTTTCACGGCAGCTGTGAATTTATCTATATCTCGCCCTTCTGGTTTGTTAGCCAGCGCAAAAATTTCTCTTCCAATTGCATCAGGTACTTTAAACTTAATCAAACTATCGGTTGTGCTTACTGTAGCACGTTTAAAATCTTTATAAGTAAGCACCTGGGTCGCTAACGGAGTAGGGTTATAAGTCAGGGCTTCATCATTAAGATATTTTTTGTTCTTAACAAAATCCTGAGTTAAACGGTGGAGATTAAGTGTAATGGGTTTGGTAGAGTCTCCGTAAGAAAAACCATTATGCACCAGATACACATACATAGAATCATATACCGAGGTCAATGAGTCAGATGTTGTTATAGCAAAAGGGTAATATGTACCTGAAGTTGGATCATAGGGTAAGGTTATCTCTGTAAATATGGTTGCTGAGACATCTCCAAAAACAGGGTCTTTGTAATGCCCTACAACGGCTCCAGTTTGTTCAGAAGTCACAACAGAATCAATCATAACAGTTGACCGGGTCACTGTAAGTGTATCTGTAAAAGTGGTGGAAAACTGACCTCCGGTAGATGGGGTATCAACGGCAATATTGATAGGGTCTTCACACGAGAAAAAGAAAGCGGAAAGTAGCATAATGGCTACGTTCCGCATCTTAAGTGTGAAATTCCAGCTATTTTTAAGGAACGAGTTCTGTGTAAAGATTAAAGTACGTTTCTGTAACGTCGTCGTCTTCGATACCTGCTTCAATTTTGTTAGCTTTAATTTCATTCAATAATGTACTTAATTTTTCGTTCATATCCTCGTTAGCTTTTACTACCGAGTCGGCATATTGACAACCAATTTTGATGAATCCTTCAAAGTCTGCCGAACGCAAATGAGCCAGTGCTTCGTCTGAAACGTCCATAGCTTTTGCTTTCTCCAGAATATCCTCGTCGAACTTATGTTCAAAAGCGTTATTATAAATAGTAAAGACTGATTTTGTATCTTTAAAAACGGGGTCGTTTTTATAAGTTGTTTTAAGATACAGTGGAATCAGAGCTGTCATCCAATCTGTGCAATGTACGATGTCTGGAGCCCATCCGAGTTTTTTCACAGTTTCCAAAACTCCCTTACAGAAAAAGATTGTTCTTTCGTCGTTGTCATCGTAGAAACTTCCCTCTTTATCTAAGAAAACGTATTTTCTGTTGAAATAGTCTTCATTATCTAAAAAATAAACCTGCAATTTTGCACTCGGGATAGAAGCCACTTTGATAATCAAAGGTTTTTCATCTTCTCCGACCGAAATATTGATTCCAGATAGTCTTACTACTTCATGAAGACGGTTTTTACGTTCATTGATTGAACCAAAACGTGGAATCAGGATTCGGATTTCCATGCCTTTTTCTTGCATGGCTTGCGGAAGTTTACGAAGAAATTCTGCTACTTCTGAAACTTGAAGGAAGGGATTTATTTCACTTGCAACGTACAGAATACGAAGTTTACGCATATCGATAAAAATAATTTATTGGGAGTGTCTTCCAAAAAAGTTATGCAAAGATACGAAAAAAACTAACAATTTGTAATAAAATCTTTCAAAAACAAATCATTACCCATTATAAATTACTTTTACGTTCCGATTGGTAAACATAAAATAGCCTCCTGCTTCTAGTTTTGGGCATATTCGGAAAATCCCGAAACCACATTAAAATTCATCAGTGGCTAAAGTCTATTTCATAAACTTTGGGCCACATCTTTCCAGTAATATATACTTTGTTGGTAGTAGAGTCAAATGCGATGCCATTCATCTCCAGCGATTTGGCGTGATGCGTTCGGGCATCTGCTGCTACTGTACCTAAGTCCATTTTGGCTATCACATTTCCTGTAGCCGGGTCAATTTTAATAATTTCGTTGGTTTGCCAGATATTGGCATAAATAAACCCTTTTATATACTCCAATTCGTTTATCTGCTCTTTGGCATAACCATTCTCTCTTACAGGTAGTGTCTTGATAACCGATAGTGTATTCGGGTCTAAATAAGTAAGGTTATATGTACCATCGCTCATAATTAAGGAGGTGCCATCAGTCGTTAGCCCCCAACCTTCATTATTACTGAAACTAAAATCTTTTATCTTTTTAAACGTCTTCAAATCATAAACAAAACCAGTCTTTGTCCGATAAGTAAGCTGATAAATTTTATCATTCAGAATAGCAATACCCTCACCAAAATATTTAGATTTATCCAGATGTACTTTTTTATCTAATTTCCCAGTCTTTAAGTCAAGAATCCCAATGACAGATGAAGTTTCAGATAACTCATCTGGAGAGCCTGTACTTTCAAATACCTGATTGTTATGCACTAAAAGACCTTCTGTAAAAGCTGTGGTATCGTGAGGAAAAGAATTAACGAGTTTAAAAGGAATGGAAGGAACACTCGCAGTTTTGTTGGTAGTTTCGCTTGATTTTTCAGTATTATTGCAAGAAAAAAGGATAATAGCCAGAATATAAGTTCCGAGAAGTTTCTTTATCATGATTAGGTTTAGAAATCTTTCCGCAAATCTAAAAAAACTATTTCAACCCTATACTATACTCTGGCTATTATCCCCTTACTTTTTAACGATTATTAACAAAGTGCTGTTTATACCAGTCAACCGAGAGTCGCAGATCTTCTCTGGTAAGATTATGACCCGTTGACAGATTATAATTAGCTACATCAAACCCTGCGTCTTTTAAAATATTTACGTATTTTACTGTATCGGCCTGCTTAACGGTTGGATCAACCAGGCCATTGCTCATAAAGACAGGAGTATAAGTCGTGTTTTTTACATCAGCTTTGATTTCTTTAAAAGGCTGCATTGGCCGGTACAATATAGCCGCTGCCAGAAAATCCGGATATAAAACTAAAGTACTTCCTGCTATATTAGCACCGTTTGAGTAGCCTAAGGCAATAATCTTAGTACTATCAAATCCTTCTTTTTCGGCCAATCCTTTAATAAAGTCAACCATTTCGTGCGTACGAAAGGTTAAATCCTGCTCATCAAATATGCCCATCCCAAGGCGTTTAAAAAAACGCGGCATCCCATTCTCTGATACATTCCCCCTGAGACTTAAAATATTGAAATCATCGCCAAATTCATCCGCTATTGGGAGTAAATCCCGTTCGTCTCCACCAGTTCCATGCAGGAGCAAAAGAGTATTTGATCCTGCATTTTTAGCTGGCTGGTAAATATATTTTAATGCTTGAAAATCCATTATTTATTCCTCCTTATATTAATCCAATTTTACTAAATGCTCTTCTATCTGTTTTCTACGAGGCTCATACTGAGCAGGTAGTTTCAAATTAGTACCTAATTCTTCCAAAGGTTCATCAACTGTAAAGCCCGGATTATCCGTAGCTATTTCAAATAATACGCCACCTGGTTCTCTGAAATAAAGTGAATGAAAATAATTACGGTCTATCTGAGGTGTAATATGAAAACCTAATTTCTCGATTTTATCATGGAACTCCATTTGGGTAGCATCATCTTTCACTCTAAATGCTATATGGTGCACTGTACCGCCGGCCCCAACACCCCTTGCTTCATTAGGCAATTCTACCAAATCAATAATATTGGCAGTCGCAACAGCATCAGTTGCATATCGGTAGCGATTAGCTTCTTGCTCTATCAGTTTATAACCAAATACCTCTGTTAATACCATGGCAGTCGGTTTAATATCATTAAGTGTGATAGTGGTATTATAAAAACCTCTGGTAGCTACATCTGCTTTTACCTCTTCGGTTTCATAAGGCTTTCTGGTATCAGATGTTTTTGGAACAATCAATTCCAGCTTCAAACCATCAGGGTCCAGGAAAGTCAAATATTTTTCACCGAACCTTTCAGATGGTTTGTTATATATCACATTGTATTTTTTGAAACGCTCAACCCAGAAATTCAGGCTGCCTTCTGGCACTGCATAACCAATTTCAGTAGCCATACCAGCCCCACGTTTCCCTTGTCTTACAGCACTTCCCCATGGAAAGAAAGTAAGAATAGTTCCAGGGCTACCTTCTTCATCACCAAAATAGAAGTGATAAGTCTGAGGGTCGTCAAAGTTTACGGTTCTTTTAATGAAACGTAAACCTAAAACTTTTGTATAAAAGTTGAAATTGCGTTTGGCATCACCGGCGATGGCTGTAATGTGGTGGATACCTAAGATTTTATTTTCCATTGTCATAATTATTTTAGAATTCAAAAATGCTTTATCTCAAATTTCAACACTGTTGTTGTTGATTTGATGATACAAAGTTGCACTCCTGAAAAATCAAAAACATTGAACTAGGACAAGAAATGAAAAATTTGAAAATATTAGGAAGAAAAAATCAAGGTGCTATTACTTCTTCGCCAATTTAGTCCTGACCTTACTCAAAAACTCAGGAGAGAAACCTAAATAAGAAGCAATATAATGTTGCGCTACTCTTTGCGGAATAGTCGGGTAGCGTTCTATAAAATCAAGGTATTTTTCGACGGCGGTCGTAGCAATGGTCTGGAATAAACGTTCCTGCAGACGGGTGAGATTGCGTTGCACCATCAATCTGAACATTCTTTCAAATTTAGGTACCTGTACCAAAAGTTTTTCTTTAGTTTCAGGCGTTAACAGAAGTAATTCGCAGTCTTCCAATGTTTCAATGAACATGCGGCTGGGCTTTTGCTCATGAAAACTGGCTATATCACTCACCCACCAGTTTTCAATAGCAAACTGTAGAGTTACTTCTGCTCCCTTGTGGTCTATATAATAGGTACGAATGCAACCCTTTTTGATAAAAGCTTCAAATTTGCATATTTCTCCCTCTTGCAATAAAAATGTCTTTTTACCAATAATTTTATGTTGAAGCAAGGAGTTGAAAAACTTTACTTCCTCAACGTCACAAAGTGTATATTGATTTATATAGGCGTTAATCTCTTCAAACATGAATTTTAGATTCTTTGGAAGATTATGGATTTATACTCTTATTCAATAATCTTGTATAATTCTTTGGCTTTCGCACGGGATATTGCATTAAAATGCCACCACTCACTATCTATACGCATGTACCCTGCTTTTTCCATCGCATTGCGCAAGACCAATCTGTTGGCAATTTGTTCTTTGGTCAGTCTTCCCTCTTTCAACATCTGGTCTTCATAAATCGGGTAGGCCAGATCACCGAAATAATCATATTTAGTACCCATGTCTAGTGGCTTTTGGTTGGTTACATCATAAACTGTTAAATCAACAGCCGAACCAAAATTATGAATAGAACCTTCATCAGGATTAGCAACAAAATCAGCTCTTTTTACAGGGGGAATGGTATCTAACAATTCCCAGAATTTACGTTGGATAGTCAATGGTCTTGAACTATCATAAACCAACAATCTATAATTAGGATACTTGCTTTGTAAGATTTTACTGGCCTTAGCCAACATTTCGGCAGGCTTTTGCTGCATATAGGCGCGCGTTAGATCGCCATATACATCTGTATGAACAAAATTATCGGTAGTTGAATATTTCAACTCAACCATAATGGTAGAGTCAATAGTCTGGAGATTAACCAGCCCCTGGTCTATCATTCTTTGTTCTAATTCTGGAATTTTTTCCTCTGTTGTCATCGTAACAGTATCCTTTAGAATCTGGGTTGAATCTACCTTTATACTATCAGCATTTTCGGTTGAGGTTTGTGAGGTACAGCCCGCCAGCAGGAGCGTAATACTTGAGATTCCTAAAATTAGCCCTAGTTTTGTCATAGAAATGATTTGTTTGTGTAAATTTGGTCTTTTGACAGAAAACCTATCAGATTACTATCGGTTTACTTTATCATGCCGACAAATCTAACCCTAAAATCTCAAATTTATGGCATTAAACTACATTTGGGTAGCATTTTTTATCATTGCATTTGTCATTGCGCTTATCAAACTCATATTTACCGGAGACACCGAGATATTCAAATTGATAGTGGATGGCATGTTCGATTCTGCTAAACTGGCAGTGATGGATATAGCATTACCATTGGCAGGTGTCATGACTTTTTTCCTGGGAATTCTGAAAGTGGGAGAGGAGGCTGGGGTCATCAGAAGATTGGCCAGAATAATCGGGCCATTTTTCAGCAAACTCTTTCCGGAAGTGCCCAAAGACCACCCGGCCAATGGACAAATGATTATGAATTTCTCAGCTAATATGTTGGGTTTAGATAATGCCGCAACCCCTTTTGGTTTAAAAGCCATGCAAAGTCTGCAGGAACTCAACCCCAATAAGGATACTGCCACCAATGCCCAGATTATGTTCATGGTGTTACATAGTGCTGGTCCGGTGTTAATACCTTTAAGTATTATGGCACAAAGAGCCATCTACAATGCCGCCGATCCATCTGATATTTTTATTCCCGCCTTAATATCAGTTTATGTAGCTACCCTTACCGGAATGTTATTTGTGGGTATCAAGCAACGCATCAATTTCTTTGATAAAACTTTATTATCCTGGTTACTAGGCGTAACTGCTTTCATCGGCTTTGTAATCTGGTATTTTGCCCGTCTTTCGAAAGAAGAAATTGAAACTACTTCTAAAGTAGTAAGCAATATGATACTCTTTATTTTTATTGTGGGCTTTATTGGGGGTGCCCTCTATAAAAAGGTAGATGTATTCTCCGCCTTTATTGATGGCGCTAAGAATGGTTTTGAGACTTCAATAAAAGTAATGCCCTATCTGGTTGGGATGTTGGTTGCCATTAGCGTTTTTCGTAATTGCGGTGCATTAACTTATATAGTAGATGGTATGAAATGGGTATTTGGCTTAACAGGTATGAACACCGATTTTACTGATGCCTTACCAACAGCGCTTATGCACCCGCTAAGCGGTAGTGGCTCAAGAGCTATGATGATTGATGCCATGAAAACCTATGGTGCCGATTCTTTTGTTGGCCGGTTAGCTTGCGTATTTCAGGCTTGTTCTGATACCATACTATATATATTGGCTTTATATTTTGGTTCTGTCAGTATCAAGCATACCCGCTATACTTTAGTGGCAGGACTATTAGCAGATTTAGCCGGAGTAGTAACGGGCATTATTGTATCGTATATTTTCTTTTATTAATATGATGGGATTACCAGCCATTTTAAGGTTATATCAATCCAATGTTCTGGTAAAAAGACTTATTTGTTTCATTATAGTAGCTGCTATTAGTTTCAGGCTATTAGCGCAGGATACAACTAGTGTTAAAGTCGAATATGATGGCAACTGGCAGAAGCAAAGCCTGACAGCAGGCTTGTTTTACCTGCAAGATAAAAGCAATGCGCTTACTTTAGAGAAGATATTGGAGTTTCCGAAAAACTTTAAATTTAAAAGAGCTTTTGGCAATGCGCCTACATTCTGGGCAAAAGGAAACCCCTACTGGTTTAAATTTCAGTTGAAAAATTCAACGAATATCAATCAGACCTTTGTTATAGATTTACCTACGCCTCTTTATGATGAAGGAAGATTCTATGCAGTTGAAGATAACAAAATATTGAATGTGCAATACCTATCATGGGACACTCCCCAGTTAGACAGACCTGTTAAACATCGGAATTTTATTTTTCCTATTGCACTAAAGGCTAATCAGGAGATTACCTGTTATCTGAAACTCCGTAAAGAAGTAGGTTCAATCTGGGTGCCGGTAACAGTCTGGGAACGAAATGCTTTTGATTACTACTATTATTCTGCTGACTACCATACTTGGGGATTTGTAACGGGTATCTTATTATTTGTGGTTTTTTTCTCTTTCCTGTTATTGTTTGCCTTTAAAGACATGCTCTATTTTTATTATAGTTTGTATGTCTTAATGGCACTGGGGTTTATATGTACTTCACAAGGGTATTTCATACGTTTTTATGTCGACGGGTCTTTTGGGGTAGCAGGTAACCGGATGAGGTATGTTTGTTCACTACTTTTTCTGATTTCAGGTTTATTATTTATCCGAAAATATCTTCAATGGGAGTTATTGAAAACCTCCTTTTTTAATTATATGACATGGGGCCTGATTGCTACGCTAACCGCCATGTTACTTTTTTTATATATAGACCATCTTATCATGAAAGATACCCTCTTTCATTCGCATAGCGCTTTGGTTAGTAATATTTTGAGTGTGATTTTCTGGTTTCCTACGTTTTATGTAATCTTTGGGGCAATCTATTGTATCATGATTCAGCACTTTGCCAAAGAATCCTTCTATTTCCTGCTTGCCAATCTGCCTATTGCTACTATTGTATTCCATTCATCTTTAAGCAATTATGAAATACTCAATGGTAGCCGACTGGTTGAAATCGAATATTTTGCCGGAGCATTTATTGCAGAGATTGTCGTATTAATGGTATTGCTGGCCTATCGTTTAAAGGCTATGCAGGATACTGCAGAAAGGCTTTTCCTAGAGAAAACATTAGCCCAACAACAACGAACAGAGGCTATTTTGGAAGCGGAAGACAGAGAGCGCGTAAGAATAGCCCGCGATTTACACGACGGAATCGGACAGATGCTAGCCGCAGCCCGAATGGCCCTGGGTAATTTTTTGGCGAAGAAGCAGGTTGAAAATGAGCATATCCAGAATTCTCTAGATTTATTAGAGGAAAGTATCAAAGAAATCAGAGAAATATCTCATAATATGATGCCCGGTGCATTGACTAAATTAGGATTGTCTACTGCCTTAAAACAATTCGTAAACAAAATCAATGCGTTAGGGGTTTTACAGATAGATTTGCAAATTATTGGTATTAAAGAAAGGCTGAGTGAGAAGATTGAAACCATGATGTACAGGATAGTGCAGGAGATTTTGAGTAATATTATTCGTCATGCTGAAGCTACCAAAGTAAGTATAGAACTAGTAAAACATGAACATGAGCTGGTCCTGGTAGTAGAAGATAATGGAAAAGGATTTGATACGGAGGATGTCAAAAATCACGGAATTGGAATTAAAAATGTGGCAACTAGAGTGGAATATTTAAATGGAAGTGTTAATTTTGATTCCGCAATCGGGAGAGGGACAAGTGTAATTGTTGAAATTCCCCTGATTAACTCTAAATGACTGCCGCCAAACTCAAAATTTTAATTGTTGACGATCATCAGATACTGATAGATGGCATCGAGGCCATGCTTCAGGATGTCGATAATTTTGAGGTGGTTAACAAGCTTTTAGATGGTAAGATTGCCTTGTCGTATTTAGCGCATAATCCGGTAGATATTTTACTGACGGACTTGTATATGCCTAAAATGACGGGGATTGAGTTGACACAAAAAGTCAAGAAAGAATTTCCTGAGATTAAAGTATTAGCATTATCTGTTTCTTATGATGTATCGATTGTACATGATTTAATGGACGCCGGTATATCAGGCTTTATTCTGAAAACCATTGGTAGAGGAGAACTGATTGAAGCGATAAATGAAGTTTCTAAAGGAAATGTATATTTTAGTCGGGAGGTGTCAAACGAGATTCTGAGAAGCCTGGCTAACAGAAATGATTCGGAAGAAGAAACGTATCGGTTAACAGATCGTGAAATTGAAATCCTGAAACTGATTGCCCAAGAGTTTTCTAATGCCGATATTGCCAAACAATTATATATTTCGGAAAGAACGGTAGAGACGCATAGAAAAAATATTTACCGCAAAACCAACACAAAAACCATCGTCGGCTTAATAAAATATGCCGTTGAAAGGAAGTTAATTTAACCTAATACGTACCAGTACGGATAACATTTTTTAAAAATACCCTGAAATGGGTATTGGCAGGTAACATGCCCTTTACGATATTTGCATTGTAAACACGCACTTGTTATAGCCATGAATATATCCTTCTGATGACTACCTTAACTTAACAAATAAATAATACTTGAGTTCCAACCTTTTTTCGGAAATTTCGGTCATTTATCAAAAAGTAAAGGAGTATGAAGAAGATTTTTTACGAATATTTTGATGAAATTGTTGTCGTGATGATTTTTATTGCTATAATTGCAGTAAATGCGTGTAAAGCGTAAGGCAATAAGCCATAAAATCACCGGCCCGTTCGCCAAAGCCAACGGCTCGATGATTTTAATAATCAACAGCAGTTTGACGAGAGCAAAAGCAAGAGTCATCTGATTCTTGCTTTTCTTATTTCATCAAGTTGCGTATTGATAATACGCCGTCTTAAGTGCTTTTCCCGCTTATCCACCATATACCATCTATTTTTTTACTCCTTGGTAGACTCTTACATAGTCTACCTCCATTCGTTGAGGGAAAATACTATCATCAATCCCTTTTTGTCCACCCCAGCCTCCACCAACAGCTATGTTTAGTATCATGTGAAATTTCTTATCGAAAGGCCATTCTGCCCATCCATAATTACTTTGCTTCGGAAACGTAAAGTATTTATTGCCGTCAATCTCAATACTAATGGCATCTGGTGTCCATTCACAGGCATAAATATGAAAATCATCAGATACCCCTGGCACTACCACATTATTTCCTTTATTGGTTTTAATAGTATGGTTAAAAGCCTTCGTATGAATATTGCCATGAATACGATCCTGGTCAAAGCCCACATGCTCAATAATATCAATCTCACCATTATCGGGCCAATCACTGGCTCCATAGGTTTTTTCAGTGGCTAACATCCAACCTGCAGGCCAGGTACCTCTGCCTTTCGGAAGTTTGGCCTTGAACTCAAATCGGCCATACAAAAAATCTGCTTTGTTTTTAGTGACTAATCGGGCAGAAGTATAATCGTTGTTTTCCATTTTTTCTTTTCTTGCCTCAATAATCAACACACCGTTTTCTACACGGGCATTTTTGGCATCTTTGGTATAGTATTGTTTTTCCTGATTTCCCCAACCGTGCCCGCCAATATTATAACCCCACTTAGCTGGATCAGGTAATCCGGTATAGTTGAATTCATCAGCCCAGACAGGCTTCGAATCATCAATCACGTATTTAGGAGGATTTAGTACTGAATCGTTTTCCTGGATTTTCTGACAGGAAATGTACAAAGCCAGAATTGACAGGCTAAAACTGAATGCAAATAATTTTTTCATATGGAAGAATAGATTAAAAGAGTGATTTTATACATTTGTGTATATTCAACCTCTTATATTTTAAATACTTTCCAAAAGTATGGAAAATTCAAACTCTCGCCGTAATGCTATGAAAAAAATTGTTGGAGGAGCCGCTACTGTTGCTGTAGCCGGAGTAGTTGCTTCCCGAATTGATGCCGCCGACATCGGAATGGGGGCAGACCTCAAAGGAAAAATTAATCATTCAGTCTGTAAGTGGTGCTACGATTCCATACCCCTAGAAGATCTCTGCAAATCAGCCAAAAGTATCGGTTTAGAATCCATTGAACTCTTGAAACCGGAAGAATTTGCAACAGTTAAAAAACATGGTTTGACTTGTGCGATGGTTTCAAGTACCTCAAACGATTGGGGAATTGTGAAAGGCTGGAATAAAAAAGAGCATCACGATGGCCTGGAAAAATGGCATAAATACCTGATTGATGAAACAGCCAAAGCAGGTTTTACCAATTTGATTTGCTTTTCCGGTAATAGGGATGCAACCATTACTGATGAGCAGGGCATGAAAAACTGCGCAGAGGGCTTGAAAAGAATTTTATCATATGCCGAAAGTAAAAAAGTGGTATTAGTAATGGAGCTATTAAATAGCAAAATTGACCATAAAGACTATATGTGCGACCACACCCACTGGGGTATAGAATTATGCAAAATGATTGATGCCGATAATTTTAAATTGCTTTACGACATCTATCATATGCAGATTATGGAAGGCGATGTAATCAGAACAATCAAAGAAAACCAGAAATACATAGCCCATTATCATACAGGCGGTGTACCGGGCAGACATGAAATTGACAAAACACAAGAATTATTTTACCCTGCTATTATGGAAGCCATTGTCGACACAGGCTATAAAGGTTTTGTAGCACAAGAGTTTATTCCTGCCCGCCCGGATAAAATAGCTTCATTGAAACAGGGAGTGGAGATTTGTGATGTGTAGAATTGCCTGCTGATAATCTAAACTTTAAACTCTTACCCAATGAAACTCTGGCTAAAAATTACCTTAGGCGTAGTAATATTGATAATAGCTTTTGTTCTTAAAATTGTATGGAATTCTGGTTTTTTTACAAAAATAGAACCGCATTTTGCCGGTAAAGTAACCGAAATAATGGGTTTCAGTGGAGCGGAAGATATAACCATTGATAAAGCAACTGGATTAGCCTTGATTTCTTCAAGTACATTTACTGAAAATGCGCCTAATGGCGGTATTTATGTATTAAATCTTAAGGAAGATGAGCCAAAACCTGTAAAACTAACACAAAATCTTCCTTTTAACGATTTCCATCCCCATGGAATCAGTTTATACCAAACACCTGATGGAGCTAAATTACTTTTTGTGGTTAATCACCATAGAAATCTAAATACCTCGATTGAAATTTTCCAATTTACTGATAGTACGCTGATTCATAAAGAAACTATCACTCATGAATTATTTATTAGCCCGAATGATATTGTTGGAGTAGGAGAAAGGCAATTTTACCTAACAAACGACCATGACGAAAAGAAATCATCATGGCGTTCTAAAAAGGATTTATTGCAAATACCAATGGGTAATGTGTGCTATTTTGATGGGAGCAAAGCCAGTATAAAGGCCGATGGCTTTTTATACGCTAACGGTATAAATATAAGTCAGGATGGGAAGAAATTATTCGTGGCAGCCACAACTGGTAAGAAAATCAAAGTCTTTGAAAGAGACATTGCTTCCGGCAGTTTGAAAGAAAATAGTGAAATCGCTGTCAATGGGGCAGATAATATAGAATTAGATGAATCAGGCGATTTATGGGTAGGTTGCCACCCAAAACTGCTGGCCTTTTTAGCACACTCTAAAGACCATTCAAAATTATCCCCATCAGAAGTGGTTAAAATTTCTTTTGAAAATGAGAAACCAATGGTTGAAAGTATTTATCTAAATGATGGAAATCCTCTTTCAGGTTCAAGTGTTGGAGCAGTGTGGCGAAATAAAATGTTGATTGGAAGTGTTTTCGGAGATAAAGTTCTGCTTTGTTCCTGGCGTAAGTAATGAAGTATATTTGATTAACAAATGTGGACTTGAGTCCGCATGCATAGTAAAAGACCTTTGTTATCTTAGACGACGACCGCGGCGGCGTACCGTTTCAGTCGCTGACACTCCAAAGAATATGAAATTAAATCGTCAGCTTTTTAGAATACATAGTTGGCTCGGGCTGATTAATGGCTTCTTTTTGATTTTGTTAGGACTCAGTGGTTCGGCCTTAGTATTCAGAAATGAAATTGATGATTTGGCAAATAAAGAACTGCTCACTGTTCAACAACAGCAAAAAAGACTACCTCTCGATTATTTCTATAAAGACATTACCAAGCGCTATCCGGCCATTGAAGGAATTGCCTGGATAAATCCTGACGATGCGCCCAATAAAGCCTATAACTTTAGACTATATCTCAATGATGCCCGCATCACAAGTTACGATTTAGGGCTCATTACTTATGACCCATTTACAGGTAAAATTTTAAGAGAAGGAGAATTACAAAATCTGACCCCAAGCGCCATTGAATGGATTTATCAGTATCATTTTAGCATACAAGTAGGTGTTCCAGGTGCAGCCTTTGTGGCACTCTTAGGAGTTTCTATAATTATATCGATTATTACAGGCCTTATTATTTACAAAAAGCACGTTATTCAGGTATTAACCTTCCGCATAAAAATCAATCGCAAAAGCTGGCGAACAGTCACCTCAGATTTACACCGGATTGTTGGTGTATGGGCATTATTTTTCAATATCATTATTGCTTTTACAGGCTTCTGGCTCAATCTATTTGCTTTCGAACCCAAAGTATGGGCCAATGAAATGATACTCACTAAGCCTAATGCTTTAGCAAAACATTCTTTAGATTCTTTATATCAGCAAGCATTTATTCATATGTCTGATTTAATCCCGCAATATGTCTACTTACCAACACAACCCAATAAGAAATTTTTTGTAAGAGGAGCAATTAAAGGTGAAGCACCTATCTGGGCAGGCAGTAATTCTATTCAATTTAATCCTCAAACAGGCGAGCTAATAAGTATTAATCGTATTACTGATGAAACCCTTTGGAATAAAATAGAATCTACTTTTTATTCTTTGCACATTGGTAGTTATGGGGGAGTAATCATTAAGGTAATTTATGTGATTATTGGTCTTACACCCGGCTTTTTATCAATTACAGGCTTTTTACTTTGGCGAAGACGCAGGAAAAGACACAAACTTGCCACTCAGGCAAAAAAATAAGCGTCCACAAAATTTCTCCTGCGAACGCTCAATATAAACAAGCGGATTAATATAAAACGCTTCTTAATAAATCTACACTTTTCTTTACCCCTGTATTTGGGTCTTCATTGCCTTCAAATTCGATTGAAACATACCCTTGGTAATTTACTTTTTTCAGAATATCCGCAATACGTTTGTAGTCCAGGTCTAATGAGTACCAAACACCGCCACCATAATAGGTTTTGGCTTGCACAAAGTTGGTTTGCGGAGCAATTTTCTGCAATTTATCGTACGGATTTTCAAGAAAATTACCTGTATCCATTAATAAACCTAACCATGGAGAATCAATCGCATTTTTTATACGAAGCATACCCTCAGGTGTTGAGCCAAGGCCCCAGTGGTTTTCAAGGGCTAATAACACCCCACATTCTTCTGCTTTTTTCAAACATTGTTGAATACTGTCAATACACCATTTGAAAGCTTCATCTTCGGTATATCCCGGAAGTGCAGGCTCAATACCACGTTTTGCCATAAAATCATCAAATGATTTGATAGTACCCCAACGACCGGTATTCAAACGCATACAAGGAATACCCATTTTGTAGGCTAATTCAATACAATGATTGGTATGGTCAATATGTTTTTTCAACTCAGCTTTATCAGGATTAACAAAACCCTGGTGGATAGAAAGACAAGTCATGGCAATGCCATTCACAAAAGCATGTTTTTTTAGTTTTTGCAAATAAGCATTGTCTTCTCCAGCCATCTGGCGGTGTAATACATCAATGCCTTCCAGTCCTAATTTAGCTGCTTCATCAATTACTTTCTCAATCGGAAATTTCTCTCCCTTAAAGTGCCAGTAAGAATAGCTGGATACACTTAGTTTAATTTTGCCGGCTGCCGCAGCAGGAGCAACAGGTTGTGCCTGGGCCAAAGCAGGTGCGCAAACGGCTGCGCTGCCTACTACCGCATTTTTTAGAAATGAACGTCGGGTTGAATGCATGGTTAGATAGAATAATAAATCAGGTTATGTTAATACACTAAAAATACTGCATTGCCAAAAATCAACTTACCACTATACCAGAAACCTCTGAAAATAGGGTCGTCTGCCAGATACACAATTTTTCCTCTTCCCAAATCCTGCACACCAAAAACTAAGGTGTTCTTCATTTTATCTTTGGCTTTTTGACCTACAAATCCTGTTACATAACTATTGTCTTTCAGATAGCCCACATTCCAACCGTCTTTTATGTATTCAAAATTATAAGGATCACGAGCCAATAAATAATAACTACCATCAGTACCATAGCCCAATGGGTGTGTTTTGTCTATATCTACTTTGTAAATGGCCCCAACCACTTGCTCCGAAATACTTTCGCGCTCTCTGGTGTTATAAGTTTTTAATTCAGGTTTATCTTTATCTGAACTGTCTTTTTTGCGTTTCAAACCAAAACCATCCTTATCTGCAAAATACCCTGTCGCACCTTCCATGGCAATCACCTTCCCGCCCCCTTGAATCCATTTTTTCAGGGCATCACCATTGCCAAAAATTCTATCATAACTTCCGTCAGCCAAAATCAATACATCCAGTTGGTCAAGAGGCACGCGTCCGAATGTAGAGCCTTCGATAACAGTAATCGGATAATTAATTTGTTGCTCGAAGAAATGCCATACCTCACCAAACGCAGTAGGAGAGACTCCATCACCCGAAATAACAGCTACTCGAGGATTCTTTAAGACGTTTACTGAACCAGAACCAAAGTCATTACCCGTGCTAACCATTCCTGAATTAGTGGCCAATAAATTGATATTCAAATTTTTAGCTGCTGTTTGAATGATTTTATCAAATTCATCACCCATTCTTAAATTATTGGTTCGGGTAATTATGATAGAGCCCACGTCAAACTTTCTACCACTCATTTCGAAAGGATTTTCATTGAAACGCACTTTAATACCTTTTGCTAAAATCTGTGACAGGAATTTTACATCTTCAAACGAACTATAAGATGCTACATAGGCATAAGGTTTGCCCTCAACAGTCAATACAGGAATTGTATTGCTTGATTGCGGATTGCCCACTGACAGTTTTTCTTTAGTAGCAAACGCTTTTAGACCATAAGCATAAGGTAAACCCCAGGCTGTTATATCATAAGTTAAAGAGTCTTCTAATGTTGTTTTAGGCTCAAATAAAATCTTAACAAATGTGCCTTTAGGCTGATGGGTGCTAATCACCAAATCATTTGCCTCTACCTTAAAGCTCTCATCTTTCAGGCTCTGATAGCCAAAACCGGAAGCCGAAGATTCTTTGCTGGCATAACTATAATTGATTTGCAGCTTATCCAATAACCCAGTCAAAGCTTTTACTTTCGCCTCATTTCCTTTACTTTTCAAAACAAACGATTTATACGTACCTACCGGATTATTCTTATTCCGTTCAAAAAACTTCACAAACTCTTCAACCGTTTTATCGGCTCTTGATGAAATCGCTTCCAAAGTGGCCAAACTAGCCGAGAAATGGTGGGAGATACGGTAAGATAATGTCAGGGTATCTCCATCTTCTTTGGCAATTGCGATACCGGCGCGGCCGCCACCACCTTGCTCATAGGTCATACCAATGGCTCCATTATATGATGGATACGTATCTCCATAACTTGGATAAAGCAAATCATAGTTTTCCTTAGAGAAATACAACCAGTAGTTTTTATCGAAATATTTTTTGTTGTATTCGCCAATCGTTTGTTGAAACTCTCTTTGCCATGCTGTCAGATCTTCATGATAAGGACGAGCTGATGGTGGAAAATAATAAGGAGAATTTGGTCCCATTTCGTGAAAATCAGCATGCAGATGTGGCATCCACTGGTTATAGATTTTCAGGCGTTGCTGCGAAATCTCCTGTGTTTGCCATGCCCAGTCACGGTTCGGGTCAAACAGATAGTGGTTAAAACGCCCACCCGGCCAGGGCTCATTATGCTCAACGGCAAAAGGTGTGGCATTAAAACTTTGGTTTGATACCCTATTGTACCATTGCGCATATCTGTCACGGCCATCAGGGTTGATACAAGGGTCTAAGAGAACGACCGTATTTTTTAGGATATTTTGTGTAGTTGAATTACTCTTATTAACCAACTCATATAATACCTGCATCACCGCTTCTGAACTTACAGCCTCATTGCCATGTACATTATAACTTAACCACGCAATGGCAGGTACTTTCGTAGTTGGCTTACCTTCTAGCAAACCAATGCTTTTAAGATTAGAAGTGCGTATTTCATCTAATTTTGATAAGTTTTCAGGTGTAGCAACAGCTACTAATACAAGAGGGCGACCTTCGAAAGTGGTGCCATAGTCAAAAATCTTTACTTGTGTCGGATTCTGTGCCGCTACATAGCGGGCGTAATCTACAATGCGGTGATGAAAACTAAATTTTGTTCCTAATTTATAACCAAGAAATTCATCTGGGGTTTTAGTGTTTTGGGCATTCGCAAATAGAATGTTAATGAAGAAGAAAATAAACAAGTGAACTTTTTTCATGTGTGATCACGGATGGGTTTTTAATATTTTTCAAATATAAGATTTTTCAATTTGAAAACGGGCGAGAAAAAAGTTTTTGAAAATTTTTTGGTTTTTTTTTGAGTGAGTATTGCATTGTAAAATAAAAGCTGTACTTTTGCACCACGATTTACAAACGCAGACGATAAATGGAACCAGCCGGCCCTATCGTCTAGCGGTTAGGACAAGTCCCTTTCACGGATTAAACAGGGGTTCGATTCCCCTTAGGGTCACTAAATCGCTCTGCGAAAAATCGTAAAAGCCTGATAATCAATCGATTGTCAGGCTTTTATTTTAAAATGTTTAACTGTTGTGCAAAAATATTAAACATTGTAAAGCAAATTTTTCGAAGAAATTCTTCTCCTGAAAAATTATCAAGCATTTTTTTTAGAAACTTTTTTTAAAAAATTTTTTAAAAAAATAACATTGTCAGAAAAGAACTTTTTTAAAGAATTTTTTGACTTGTGACTCAGGTCAATAGCAAGCGTCTAATTAAGTATACGAAAATAAAATTAACCAGAGTATCGTTTGTTTTATAGGTTTATAGATAAAGAAGTTGTCTAAAGTTAATTAGGTAGAAATAAATAAGGTTGACAAGTGTTAAGTTTGTAATCACGACAAAACAATCAAAACACGAATCAACCATGCTCAAATTAACGAAAAAAATAATTAACT
>NZ_QVMT01000015.1 GCF_003418935.1 Emticicia sp. C21
TTTAAAAACTTACTGATTAGATATGAAACAAATGCCAAGCATTGGTTGGGATTACACTATTTTGCCTTTGCAATCATTATCCTCAGAAAAAAGTATCAGTTGCATAAACATTAAACAACTTCATTAATAAAAACTCAACTCACTCTAACACCATATGCAAAATAGGAAAAGGCTTCCCAGTCCCATCTAATTCAGAACGACTAACAATCTTAAAACCATGATGCAGATAAAAACCAACAGCTTGTTCATTCTGCTCGTTTACATCTACTTTATTGATTTTTATTTCCTCTATGGCATGATTTAATAAGGCTTTACCAACACCATAGCCGATAGCATCTGCGTGTACAAATAGCATTTCAAGACTATCTTCATTCGTACCTATAAAGCCTAAAATTTGTCCCTCTTCATTTCTCACACAGGCCAGTTCAACCATTTCAAAATATTTATGCTCGTGTATGGTCTGCTTGAAAAATAAAATGTTTTCTTCTTTCAGGAAATGATGGGTAGCTCTTACGGAAGATTCCCATATATCTAAGAGTATATCGTGTTCTTCTTGTTTTACTTGGCTGATAGTGTAATAGGTAGTGGTCATTCTTAAAGTACTTTGGTCAACATAATCATGTGCCTACACTGAATCCCGTTTTCGTAGATAGGTTCTGTGTAATTATCAATAAAGAAATTCATTTTAATACCTGAAAGTTCAAAGCCCTGTTGCTGATAGAGGTATAATTGCCCGATACTGGCATTAGAGGTACCAATCAAAAGTGATTTATATCCACTGTCGATTGCTCTTCTGGTAGCATCTTTTAAGAGTAGTTTACCAATGCCCTGCCCTTGATAAGATTCAAGAACTGCAATATTCTTGATTTCAATATCGTCATCGCTCAATGGATAAAGTACATATTCAGCAATAACTTCATTGTGTATATGCGCCAGATAAATGGTTGAATTCGGTAGATACATATTGATAGCCTCAAGAGAAGGGTCTGCTGATAGCAATAGTTCATAGGGAATCTGCTCATTCTCCGCTAAAGTTTTGATAATCAGATTATCCATAAATTATTTGGTAGAAACATCAAGCAAGCGACTAGTCCTTACCGATTCATCAATCATTTCTCTTACTACATTAAGGTCTACATCGGTTAATTTTTTAATATAAATACATCCTTTACTAGTCTTGTGCTTACCTAATCTTTGCAGCATGTTTTCTCTTTTATCCGGGTCCATTCCTGTATATAGAACCAGTGCCTCTTTACGCGGAGAAAAGGCTACCAAAGGAGCATCACCTGAATGTCCACTCTCATATTTGTAATTATAAATCCCGAAACCAATGATACTTGGTCCCCACATTTTGGCCTCCAATCCGGTTTGACTTTGCATAATTTCGAGAAGTTCATAACCGTCTTTTCTTTTTTTTTCATCGGCTATCAAATCCAGAAAATCGCTGACTTTTACTGTGGTTTCGTGCGTTTTTGTCTTTGCCATAGGAGTTTGTAGTTGTTTGAGATTTAAACAAAGGTAAGAGAATTGAGTGATTTAGTGAATGAGCGATTGAGTGATTATTTTTATAATTTGAGAATTACCTTGGACTGGGAGTCAGGTGATTTACTTAATTGCACAAATTATTAATCAATACAATTACGAGATTATAAACTTATCGTTAAGCAATTAGGGAAACAAAATTATAAGGTAAAAATAATTTAATCACTAAATCACTCATTCACTGAATCACTAATTCTTAAATCCCTATCTTTGCCCCTTCAAAAAACACAACCAAAGTATGATTAAGTTGATAGTATGTGATATGGATGGTACCCTGTTGGATGGGCAAGGACAATTAAATGAAGAGTTTTGGGAAATAGAAACGAAATTAGCAGAAAAAGGGATAAAATTTGCCATTGCCAGTGGCCGGCAGTACTATAACCTGGTTGATCGATTCGATCGTATAAAGGATAACCTGATTTTTATAGCTGACAATGGCTCTTATGTCGTTTATCGCAATGAACAAGTGCATATAGATTCATTGGATAAAGAGTCGACCGATAGATTTATTGAAATTGGCCGTAAGGTTGAAGACGCCTATGTAACGGTCAGTGCTAAGAACTCTGCTTATGTTGAAAGTACAGATGAACGTTTTATTAAAGAAGTGAGCAAATATTTTAAAAGAATGGAAATAGTTACAGATTTAACTAAAGTAGAAGATACTGTGCTGAAAGTGACTATCTGTGATTTCAATAATTCTGAAACGAATAGCTATCTGCATTACAAGCAGTTTGAAAAAGAGTATAAAGTAGCAGTAGCCGGAAAACTCTGGTTAGACATCAGTGATTGGGGCGCCAATAAGGGCACTGCCATTAAGAAAATGCAGGAAAAGTTTAGTGTTTCTTTTGAAGAAACCATGGTTTTCGGCGATTACCTAAACGATATGGAAATGATGAGTGCGGGTAAGTATAGCTATGCGATGAAAAATGCTCACCCAAAAATTATTGAGGCTGCCAATTATGTTACCAGATTTACTAATAATGAAAATGGTGTTTTGGAAACTATTAAGGAGATGGGATTGGTGTAGGGAATTATTCTGATGAAACTGTTTCTGCTTGCAATGATTCTGCCCATTGTAAATTATCCGGCAAAAGACTTCTACTGAACTCTATATGTATCACACGCCTCTTTTGTTGGTTGATCGTTCGGTTAGATGCATGCAATAGCAAAGGTTTCATAAACATAATTCCTCCTTTCTTTACCGGACAAAGACATTCCGTTTCAACGCTCCAATTAATCGTTTCAGGGCGGTAAACTCCTCTTAGATGAGATTGTGGAATCACTTTTAAAGCTCCGTTGCCTTCATCCGTATCATCCAGATGAATTCTGATTGTGAAGTTGTCTTTCAATATTGACAAAGGTGGTTGAACGGCAAATTGCTGATGTTTGACTGTCCAGGGCCCGAAATCTTCTAGATCCAGTTTTTTATCAACTGAGATTGTTAAATCCTGATGATAGGCCACAAACCAGTTAGAATCTTCTGGTTTATCGAAATAGATGGATTTGACTACGAAATATTCTTTACCAAAAATTGAGTCGATAAGTGCTGTCAATCTTTGATTAAAAATTATATGAACAGTTTCTGGTACTTCATTTAGAAATTGTCTGATAGCAAATAAATCCTTAGTCTTTCTGAAAGTTAGTTTTGTGGTATCAATACTTGAAATGAGTTGCAATAAAGCATCAACTTCGGTATCACTAAAAACCTCATTTACTATGGCAAAGCCGTTGGCTTCGATTTTATTTTTGATGTTCTGGTTCATGCTTTTTTTAGCGAATGAGTGATTGTGTGACTAAAATACTTACAAGTGATAAACTAATCTACATGTATTTTCCCGCGACCAATCGAAACCTCTGTTCCATAATAGGAGCCACCATAAAAATGCCAATCTGCTTTTTCGATATTTGCAACTGCATTTTCAGGAGTTATTTCATCTAAGAAAGACGCCTCAACCTTTGCTTTAAACCACTTAATACTACTTGAAAATCCTTCGATTTCAACAAAATAATTCAACCATTTAGTACCACAATGCTTGCAAGTCTGTATACTAACCTCAGCAAACCTTCCATTGGTTTCATCAATACCGAATTCAATGGTTTCATAATTCAGATACGAAAAAGGTGGCATATGGCAGATGCAATCTGAAAGGGTCATACTTGAATAAGTGATTGTTTTGAACTGTACAACGATGGCACAGTTCAAAACGATTGTTATTTAAACCTCAAAGCTATCAGATTCAATATAGGCTTTAATCAAAGCCTGTTCGCCTTCTTTGCCGGGTTTTGCGTTGCCATGTTCCATACCCCAGATAAAAGTTCTATTATCGGCCATTCCTTTTTTATAAACGTGCTTAAAGATATTTTTGTAATTAATCTCACCGGTAGTAGGTTCTTTTCTACCAGGATTATCACCTATCTGAAAGTACCCTATTTCATTCCATGCCCAGTCGATATGTGGAATCACATGACCTTCATTTTTTTGTAAGTGATAAATATCATATAATATCTTGCAAGAGGGGCTATTTACTGCACGACATATTTCGTAAGTCTGATCAGAGGTTCTTAGAAACAGATTCGGGGTATCACTTAAAGGCTCCAATACCATTACAATACCATGTGGCTCCAATATTTCAGCACCACGTCTTAGGGCATCAATCACGTTTCCGGTTTGGATACCTATGGGAAGATTACGATCAAAATCACCCGGAACAACAGTTACAAATTTAGCGTTGCAACGCTTTGCTACCTCGATTGCCCGTTTACAACCATTGAGAAAAATATCTACATGTTCTTTTTTACTGGCAGCTAAAGTATTCGCACCATTCCCGCCTTTGTCAACTACAAACACGCCCATGGCCATACCTAATTTGGCCATTGTTTCGCCAATTTTGGTTTGCATTTCAGGAGTGCGGCCCATCATGCCATTATCTTCTAAGGCCGTGAAACCTACATCAGCCATAAATTTCAACTGGTCAATCAAATCATCACCAGCTGAATTTTTAAACATACCAAAGTGTGGCGCGTATTTGATTTTAAAATTGTTCTGACCTGCAAAAGCATTCAGTTTGCTGGCAAAAGGAACGGCAGATACACCGGCTAAGCCAGCCATTGAAAAAGAGTTTTTAATAAAGTTTCGACGTTGCATAGTAATGAGGTGAATAGTGGGTAAATAAATACGGATTAAAATTAATAAATTCTCTGATAATATACAGATTGTACAAAAAAAGCAAAGATTGACTGGGTTACAATCAATCTTTGTTTGAAAATTCAATAAGAATGTTATTTAATAACTCTGATAGAGTGACAACCTCTTGGCAGAAATAGCTTGAAATCCTGTTTCACTAAACTAGGCTTATCACCCTGATTTACTTTCCAGAACTCAACTCCACCGAAGTGCTTACCATAATTAAAATAATCATAAACAGTTACAGCCAGATTCTTACCACTTTGGTCGAATGCAAGACTCTTGGGAAGAATGCCTTCAAATTCATACTCACCTTGACTAACCAGACTACCATCAGGGGTCAATTTAAGCAAATTCAAAGAGGCTTTACGGTTTAAATCAGCACTATCCCATGAAAGATAAGTCTTTTTGATATTGGCAACCGCAATCAGACTACCATCAGGGCTAATAGCAAAACCTTCAGGATTCTGACCAACTTTAATTTTGCTAAGAGGGAAATGTTCAGAAGAACCATCTAAGTTGAACTTGATAACAAAGATTTCGCCGTCGGCTCCCACTTCATTACTTTTCAAATCAGTTACTACATAAAACTTACCATCAGGTGTAAATTGCCCTGCACCAGGCGATGTGCCTATTTTTACTGGTTTGCCCTGCAATTCCAGCCGGATAATTTTATTGGTCGGCCCATCACGAGTAGTTTTCAGTAAGCCAATTTCTTTGGTTTCTTCAAAGGTGAAAGCAATATAATTATCGTTAGGATGCCAGCTTACATCAGATATTTTTCCGGCAGGTAAATTTTGTGGTCTATGAATAATGCGGATAGGTTTACCCGCAGGGTCTAATTCTAACACTTGTAATTCTTTGCCTTCTTCTTCTGTACATAATACTAAGTATTCGCCTTTCGGACTTATATCTATACCAATCGGGTTCTTACCTGTAGGGAATTTATAAAGTACTTTTGGGTGCGCTATATCAACTATATCAACCACTGTGATGAATCCTCCGGCAGGTAGTTCCGAACTAAGATTATTCAATTCAGAAACATTATCAGCTACCATACCTCTGGTATCAACGACATAAGCCAAATGATGTGTATTTGAAACAACCATAGCCTTAGTATGATTGGCTGCCGAATTAGACACGATCACACTTTTTACTTCATCATACGTCTTCTCTAGAGGCAATTTGATAGTAGAGAAAGCGTCTTTCGATCCTTTTTCTTTATACAATTTCCCGTCATCAAAGGCAGATGCGGCCATGTCTGCATCAGAGATAGCAATGATACCTTTAGCCTCAAAGGATAAACTTTGCGAAAAAGAAGTAATACTAATGAGTAAAAATAGTGGGACGAAGATTTTTTTCATGTTTAGTATAACTTTGGTTTGTAATGCAATTTTCTAAAAAGCAGTTTAATAAAAACTGCCTCTTAGCTTTCAGCATCATAAACCTGAACCTTTTCCCAAAGATGAGAGCATTTGGTTACAAAGGCTAAATGATCAGGGTGAGTCTGGTAAGCGGCTTGTTGCTCAGCGGTATCAAAGATCCAGGTAATTGAAAATTGGTAAGTAAAATCAATTACAGCACGATTAGTATTGGCAGGAGTACCTACGTATGCTGTCTGGATTAAGTCGATTTTAGACAATTCTAATAGGCCCTCATGCAAAGCCTGATGGTCGGCTTGATTGTCTTTATCTTTTAACCAGAAAAATACAGTATGAACGAATCCTTTCTTTAAATTAGCCATGTCAAGGAACGGTTTAATTGAAGTTTAAAATATGAATTATTGATTAGTAGCAAAAAAAGTGAGGGTACTTAACAGGTAATCATCTATTGAAGAACCATGATCTCCATTAGTTATCAGGTTTAATTTAACATTAGTAGCTCCTCTCTTTACCATAGCATCGTAAGCTGTTTGAGTATTGAAAGACGGTACATAGGTATCAGCTGTACCATGTGTCAGTAGGGTTGGTGTTTTAGGCTTCCAATCGAAAATATCATTGTCTTTTACCGCATTTGCTAAGGCTGTGTCAGAATCATTAACTATGCTTTGTTTAAGAGCATCTGAAATAATAGTATTGAAGCTACCGGAAATTCTTACGTTTTGTTTGTCTTTCTGTATCTGACTTGCGTAAGGTTCTTTAAAATAACTGGTCAAATCACGATTCAATTTATAGATTCTATCGTATGTGAGAATTACCCATATATACGAAGCATTATGAGTGGCATTTCCAGAAGAACCTATACTCCCAATAGTCTTAAAACTTAAGGTTTTATTGTATGCTCCCGCACCACAGCTTGATGCTCTCAGGTTAAATTCACCAGAAGCCTCTTCTTCTATTTTCTTTTGTAAAGCAAGCGTCGCATAGCCTCCTTCGGAGTATCCACCAAGAAACACTTTATTATTCCAGTTGATTTTCTCTTGCTGAATAAACTCTTTGGCAGCTCTTAACATATCAAGGCTGGCATTGGCCAATCCTTCCCGGTGCTCATAGGTGTGAGGTAGATTGTTAGTAGAACCATAGCCAATATAATCTGGAGCGGATACGATATAGCCTAGAGTTGCTAAAACTGAAGCTAATGTACCCTCACCCTCAGCATTAAAATAAGACGGGGCTTCAGTATCCGAAAAGATAGTGCCATGTTGATAGCTGGCTAAAGGCAGAGGGTCAGTTTGATTAGGTATATTAGGGATCACCAATGCACCGGAAGCCTGAATCTCGGTACCATCGGTATTTTTGGTTTTATATACAATCTTATATTGTTTTACGCCACCTCGAATGAATAAAGCATAGTCAGAAGCTTGTGAGCCTAGTGCTGTTAAGAGTTGTTCTTTAGTATATTCATGCACTAAGGTTGCCTTAACTAATACGACAGGTTGTGGATTGGGTTCGGTAGTGGAATTATCACACGACCATACAAAAACAGATAGGTTGATTAAAACAATAAAATACTTGAAATATTTAATTTTCATAGTGTTCGGTGATTGAATGACAAAGTTATTAAATTTATTGGATTAGCACCTTCGCATGAGTTCTTTTTTGGAAGGATAAGGATGCTTTGGTTAAAATAAAACAAAGAGCATTACTGTCATTTATTAAACTTTCAAGGAAAAAATGATATGGCCTTTTAATAAATTAGGATACATTATAATCTGGTCTTACACAAAAGAATGAATATAAGTTTGTGATAAGAAATGACCTTTTTTATAACGATAAAAGCTTAATAATCTTTTGAAGGGCTAGTAGAATTATTGGTTTTGTAGCATAAATAAAAAATGTGATGAAACACACAAATTAGAAGAGGTGGTGTTCCATCACATTATAGAAGAATCTTTAATGTCTTGCTTTACTATTTATTTTTAGACTTTGGTTTTTCAACCTCGTCTTTTATATCTCTCGAATCTGGCGCTTCATCTCTATTAGGAGCTGATGTATCTCTTGGAGCTTTACGATGGCTTTCCAAGTGAGTAATATGCTTATTGTCGCTGCGCGGACTTGGTATTATGCCCATAGTTGTAATTAGTTTATTTAATTAAAAAGAGTAATTAACCCTACTGCCCAATAAGATAAAAAATCCATTCCTAGCTTACAAAAGTGCTTCTTGAAGCTCGTTTTAACCTAATTTGTGGCAAAATCTCCTCACGTATAGGTAGATTTTTTTCGACAAATCAGTTTTTAAAGGCATTCCAGGTAAAAATAATTGGCAAGGCTTTTTGCAGAACAGATAGTGCGTTAATCAAATAGATCTGGAAGTAAACTTGAAATTTGAAACAGATATAAGAATCAATCAGGCACCAGATTGTGAATGCAACAACGATAGCATTTCTTGCCCATGTTTCTTTTTTTTGAAAAGGATACCAGACTATATAGGCTAACAATACATAGCAACAGGCAATAGTGCCACCCAAAGGCCCGGCTACAAACTGCCTGAACTCTTTTACATCTGTAGGAATCTCATTTAAATGCCAGAAAATCCTGGAAATGGCTTGGTCATAATGAGGGAATAATGGTAAATTGACATTAAAAGCAAAGAGCATTGCCAGAATAGCTAGTAGGAGGCTACTGTAAAAAAGCCATCTTTGCCAGAAGATAAAAGAGTTTTTCAAGAAATGCGGGTTTTAATATTATTTTTGGCAGAGACGCTGTGAATTGCATCTCCACCAAATATAAATCTTATATTTTATTCTTTCTTAGCTTTAGTATTGCTCTTAATTACCGCCTGAATTACATCCCACATTTCGTTAGGAATGGCATTCAGGTGATTAAATTCTCCGGCACCGTTTATCCATTCTCCTCCATCTATCGTTACTACTTCACCATTAATATAAGAAGAAAAGTCTGACATCAGGTATGCCGCCAGATTGGCTAATTCCTGATGCTCACCCACACGTTTGAGAGGTACATTGCCAAAATCAGAAAATCTTTCTCGTAAATGTTCCGGGAAAGCATCAACCGGAAACAATCTATCCCAGGCTCCTTTGGTAGGGAAAGGCCCTGGCGCAATTGCATTGAATCGGATTCCATATTTAGCCCATTCTACTGCCAGACTACGCGTCATAGCCAGTACCCCAGATTTCGCCATAGCGGATGGTACTACAAATGCAGAGCCTGTCCATGCATATGTTGTAACAATACTTAATACAGTCGCCTTTTGTTTTTGCTCAATCCAATGTTTTCCAAAGGCTAGTGTACAATAATAACTACCTTTTAAAACTATATCAACAACTGTGTCAATAGCTCGATGAGAGAGACGTTCGGTGGGGGAGATGAAGTTGCCTGCAGCATTATTTAATAAACCATCAACTTTACCAAATTCAGCAATGGTTTTGTCTTTCATGGCTTCTATGGCACCATAATCTCTCACATCGCAGGCAATTGGTAATATTTTACCACCTGTTTCTTGTGTCAGTTCATGGGCAGTTTCTTCCAGGACCTGAAGTTTTCGGCTGGTAATAACTACATTTGCACCCAACTGAAGAAAATATTTAGTCATTGATTTGCCTAGTCCGGTACCACCGCCTGTTACTACAAAGGTTTTTCCTTCTAAAGCGCCGTCTCTTAGCATCGGTTCATTATATGCCATTATCAAATTCGGTTTTGAGTGTTGAGATAATTTGTATTAATTCAGGAAAGATTTTGCTTGAAATAATTACCGTAAAACTAGAATAAAAAAGCCACAGATGAAATACTCATCTATGGCTTTTTAGAAAAACTCTATATTGATGGTTTACAATCAATTATGCACCAATTTTAGCAGCTACTAATTTAACTTCTACTGTAAAGTTGTCATAAATCGCTTTGTCACCAATGGCATCAAAGAATGATTTTGAAGCGTATTTGCTACCGAATTTAGTACGGTCTACTTCAAATTTAGCAGATGCGCTTGCACCGCCTTTTTTGTCGATGCTTACAGTTGCAGGGAAAGAGATTGGCTGTGTAACACCATTGATAGTCAGGTTACCTGCAATGTCATAGTTTGCACCACCTTTAGGTAAAGCTTTTGTAATTTTAAATGTAGCTGTTGGATATTTAGCTGCATCAAAGAAATCAGGAGCTTTTAAGTGACCTACCAATTTCGCATTGTAGTCTGCATCTTTTACATCAAGAACTTTGATACTATTGATGTCAATCGTGAAATCACCACCAGTTAATTTGTCGCCATCTACAATAAGGTTACCATTTTGAATGTTGATTGTACCATTGTGTTCTCCTGTGATTTTCTTACCTAACCAGTTAAAAGTGCTGGCTTGCGTGTCTACTTTCAAGGTTTGTGGTGCTTTTTTGCCTTTATCAGCCATTGCTGAAATACTTACGAACCCTGCGATTGCTACTGTGAATAAACTTTTAAAAATTTTCATTGGTTTTGATACTTTGGTTTAAGCAATTAAAAAAATAAAGTGAAAAATAAAATCTTTATAATCAATAGATTAAGTAGGTTATTAAACTATAAGTACTTAATCTTCGAAAAGAACCGAATTAATTACTACCTCTGAGCTTGTCTAATAAACCACTTAAGGTTTCAGCTTCATCTGGTGTTAGGTTCGAAAAAGACGTTTCCCAGCTTTCCTGTAATACATCAATTTCTTTCAGAACATCCAGACCCAGTTGAGTAATTCTTACATCGCATGCCCGTCTGTCATCTTTGTTGTCGCATCTTGAAGCCAAATCTTTTGCCAATAATTTGTCGACAAGGCGAGAAGCGTTTGACATTTTATCCAACATCCGTTCAATGATTCCATTCACAGTAATCGGATTTGGATATTGCCCTCTTAGAATGCGTAACACATTGTATTGCTGAGCCGTCAGATCAAACGGTTTCAGAATATTCATATGGTCGCTGTTCATCCAGTTATTGGTAAAAAGAATATTTACTACCAATTTCTGATATGGACTCTTAAAAGGTTTTTGTTGTTTTATGTCCTTTTCAATTGACATATTTTCGTAAATAACTAATGAGTTTATATAATACACTAACAATATATGTTAGTACATATAATACAAGTGTCGATGAAAGATAGTTCCTGGACTTGAAAAAAAATTATCTTAGCGGAATAATACTTGGGGCAGAAATATCAAAATCACGCAAGCGAAGTGGCTGAATGCTATCGAAACCAAAGCGAAAATTAGAACTGGTATTGGGAAGATTTGGATAATATCCAATACGAATCTGGAATGTCTTAAAGGTAAGATTTTCGTTTCTGATTCTCAAACCTATGCCATAGCCCTGATAAAGGGTGCTATGAAAGAGAGGAACACTGCGTAAACTCACCAAACCAAAATTGGCAAAAGTAAAGTAAGCAACCCTGAAACCTATCAGGCTTTTCTTTGAAAACAAAACGGATTCAAAGCCTAGGGTCAAACGCTTATCACCAATTAAAGAGCTGCTATTAACACCGACTATACCATCTTGCCCACTGATATTCAGATAATCGACAGGGTCTCTATTAATACCATAGGTAAAACCGAAATTGATAAAGTTTCTGGTCTGTGCATTACCTAATTTCATTAAAGGGCTGAAATAGAAACTTTGAAGGCCTACTGTACCTTGTTGCGCTTCTTTGCCTTTTAAATAAGTGCCAATATTAGCCAGAAAATATAAGTAACCTTTTTCGCGTGCCAGATAGGTGCCGTTGGCATATTGGAGTCCTGCATAATTTCTAGCACCAAATTCTGTTTGTTCCCGCCCAAAGGTCAAAGCGACTAAACTACCAGTCGGAACATCCTCCGTTCGTCCAAATCCATAAATCAAAATGTCTCTTTTATAATAACGGGTTGAGTATCCGATACTTCCTAAAATAGTAGTTCTGTCCCAATATATCTTATTAGTATCGGCTCTTACCTCGGGTCTGGTTCGGAATTCATAACTGGTTCGGCGCGCAGCCAGCACAAGTCTCTGACTTGCTCTGGAACCTTGTAGTTTAAATGCATGCCCATACCATATGTCAGAATAATAATAGCCTGTCTGGTAGACTAGTTCTTTTTCGAAAAGGTTTAATTTTTTGTATTCCCTGATTTTATAGTAGCCTAACTCAATCGCCCCAGCATCTTTCGTATCAACCGTCAGGAATGGTCTAAAAGCTCTTACAGAAAACTGGGTTAAATCTCTTTCCCGGATGGCACTAATTTGTCCTGTCACAAAGCTTTTACCAATGTAAGGAATTGTGTAGATGCTTCTTGCGCCAAATTCCTGATAGGGATCATCTTTTTTCCAGGTTACTTTATTTAAAAAGGAATGGCCATTCCCTTGAAAATTACGATCTTCAATCCCAATTTTAAAATCTTTTAGGCTACTGGCGCCTAAATCAAAATTGATTGACCATACATCCTGTATTAATATAGTAATATCTACCATCCAGTTGCTTCCTTTTCTCTCGTTTACTAAAATACGAGCATCGTGAATAACGGGATTAGCTCTGAGAAGCCGCTCTGTATCTTTTAAAGTTTGTGGATTAAGCTTATCCCATTCTTTGAAGAGTAGAAATGATCTACGGATAACCTTTTCGCGGGTATTGGTATGGAAATTCTTACTCGCGAAGCGTTCAAAACGGTTACCTCTTCTCGTAGTATCATTTACCGAGGGGCCAAAGATATCCAATTGCCTGATGATAATACTGCCTATAGTTTTACCCTCGTACTGTGCGAATGGATTGGTCTCTAATTTGTCAATTTCGTTTTTAAGTACGTTAGTGTTGTATACATCTCTGAACAAAAAGCCATATATCTGTCTGCCAATTTTGGTTTTACCCATTCTGCTTTTCAATTTGGTATACATGACGCTGTCTTTAGCAGACTTGTCGCTGTCAAATTTTTCATAGTCAGGGGTTTGTCCGTAAGTAAAATGCGATAGCAGTAAGAATATAAAAGCCCACTTGTTCATGCTGAAAAGATACGATTTTTTTACAAAATCGCAATATTTTTGTCTTCTATTAACAAGGATGTTAACAATTGCGAAATAGTTGGATTCAGTATAGCTATAAGCATAATATAAGGCAGATTGTTTATAATTAACTATAAAAATAGCGGGTACTGGTGTTACCCGGTACCCGCTATTGGTTTGTTTGTACTGAAGTTTTACTTTTTGAGTTACTCTGACCTTACAATGGTAATCGGTACGCAGATCTTAGGACCACAACTTGAACAGGCTGCTGGAGGGCTGACTACCGTATTCAATGCACATGTATTGCTATCGGTTATTACTAAAGTTTTATTACCACTCGTTATTAATCCAGCCGGAATCGGCACACTAGCGCTACCGTACGTGAATGTCCCTGGTACTGCAGAACCGTTTAAGGTTACTGTATAGTTACCACCGCTTCCTCCCGAAGGATTTAAAGTGATAGTGAAAGTATCATCCGCTGAATCTCCTGTCGTACCTGCATTGTTACAAATAGCCACCGCATTCGCCGATAATGGTGATGGATTGACTGTTACTGTAACAGTATCGGAGTTGGAGCACCCCAGGGCATCTGTAATCGTGACGGTATAGTTGGTAGTTATAGTAGGAGAAACGCTTATGGTCGAAGTGGTTGCCCCGGTATTCCAGAGTAAAGTACCTGTACCCGTAGCTGTAAGTGGGCTGGTTACTCCTGCACAAGCCGCTAAATTTGAACCAGCATTAATACTTGGTAAGGCATTTACATCGATAATAACCGGGCAACAGTTTCCTGAGAGACAACCACTTGTCGACGTAAAATCAACTGTATAATCACCACTTGTTGATACTATCAACGTGTCGTTGGTAGCGCCAACGATAAGCGTATCGTTTCTATACCATTGATGAGCTCCTGCTGTTGGTGCAATAAGTGTAATTGTTCTGCCCTGACATATATCTATTGGCACCGTAACACAGGCACTGGCAATGTGATCTTGTGTTGAAGCATTGTCGGTATCAGTTTCGTTTGATGCTGTAATCTGTGCCACATTAGTCACTACTCCGGAAGAATCAGCAGTTGCTGAAATAGTAAGCGCAATACTGTTGGTTAAACCACCTAAAGCACTACCAATAGTCCAGATTCCAGTTCCTTGATTATAAAACGTTCCTGTTCCTGCAGTATGCGATACATAAGTTAATCCTGTGGGCAAAAGATCAGTCACCTTAACTCCAGTAGCGTTTTGAGTCGTATTGTCACGAGTAGCAGTAATAGTGAAAACTACTGTGCCGCCTTTTACTGGTGTTGAATTATTAACAGTTTTAGAGAGAGATAAATCGATAACATTGGTGTCACAACCATCAGGTACTCCGTCTCCATCTGTATCTAATGAGTCGTCTCCGGTAGAACATTTATCCATACAATTAGGTGTACCATCGTTGTCTGAATCAAGTTTTACATATGCATAGAAGACATTCACATCAGCCAGTACAGAAACACCACTAACAGTTATTCTCACCTGATTAAATGGCATAGTTGTTCTAAAACCTATTTGATAAATAGGTGCAGCGCCTGATAGCGCAACTGCTGATAGAAGAGAAGCTCCAGAAATAGTTTCCCGTGCAGAACCATTCTCGAACGTACTTATGGTAATTCCTCCTAATAGAGTAGCACTTAAGATAGTTGCATTGTTTTGTATCACAAAACCAGTAAAAGTTCCTGCTGCATAAGTAGAAGCTGCATTTACCTGAATGTAGCGACTACAACCTAACCCTACAGGAATATTAATATTAGCAAAGTTGGTCGTATCTGTATCTGTAGTAAAGCCGGGGTTAGTAGTTGAAGCACCTATACAAATACCTGATGTACCAGTTGTAGGAGCGCCAGAGGCTCTAGTACCAACAAGAGCATTTACGCAATCATGCGCACAAGTGGCTGGCCCTTCAAATGCTTCATAAACACGGAGTGTTGTCAGAGCTGTTACTGTTCCATTAGCGACTAATCTTACTTCATCAAAATCGGCGCTTGTTGTAAAGCTAAGAATCTGTTTACCTGTAGCTGTACTTTGTAAAACTGCCAGATTCAGTGCTGGAGTTCCACCTATAGTGGCCGTTTGTTGTAGTACGCCGTTACGATAGGTCTGAATACTTAAATTTCCTAAAACAGCCGTATTCAATAAGCCTGCGTCCGGAGCTATTATGAAGCCGGCCTCATTACCAGCCGGATAGTATTGCAGCGAATCTTTTACAATCATGAGATTGTAATTACTAAGCAGTTGAGCGCCTAGTGTAACTGTAGCATAATTATTCAAATTACCGTCTACAACATTTCCCGGATTCGTTATGCTACAAAGAGCACATACACCTCCACCTAGTGGCGTACCAACATAAGCCCCGGTTCCTACGATTGGGTCAAGGCAAATCCGGTTGTTTTCGATAGTTTGTTGGCTGAGAGCTATCCCCGAGTAGGAAGCTAAAAGTAAAAGCAAAAGTAGCCTGCATGTAGTTTTCATCGTTACCATGTGCAAAAGTTTTAAATTAAATGTTTAGCAAAAGATTAAAACGCCAGAATAATCTCAAAGCCGCCTAGACTTTAAGATGGCCATCCTATACATCTTACAGCAAAAATTACTTTAGAAAATCGAGCAAAAGTCGTTAAACAATGGTGCAGAATAATGACATAACAATTCCTATGAAGCCTTTCAGAGAAGACCTCTTATTAATAATTTAATCTGCCTAAGCTAATAGGAAAAGTGTCGGTCATATCTGGCACCTTACAGCAATTAATAATTATTCAGCAAAAGTTTTTAATATCAGATGTAACAAATAGAGGTATAGCAATTCCCATTGAGACCTTTGTGCAAAGGATTCTCTGTTCTTAATGAAGTAAGAAATATTAGGGGAGATATGACAATCCATTCTTGCATCCGACAGCAAAAGTTTTTGTTTTTATTAGCAAAAGTTTTAAATTTTCATGCAAAGTATAAACAATACGTATCTCACAAAGTCCCAGCTACTAGACTTCTTGTTATTTTTTAATCAATAATTAAGATGGAGGTATAATTGTTTGTACTGGCATTTTTTAGCAAAAGTTTATATTATAATTGAGCAAAAGTCTTATAAAATAATAAAATAACGACATAGCAATTTCTTTGTGACTTATCGCACAGATAACTTCTGATTCTTAATCTGGTTAAGAAATATAGGAGGAGATATATTGTTTACTATGTACATCCGTTCCGCAAAAGTTATTTTGGGTTCATCAAGCTGATTTGCTTGTTGGATTATTCAAGAAGAGAGTAACATGTTCCATCTCTTAGCCTAGGCTAAGAATATAATAATTATATGCCTTAATTGTGATTAAGAATCTGGAAAATGATATGTGACTTATTGAGCACATCTTAAAGTAAATCAGGTATAATTGATTACAACAAAGGTTATTTTTAATGTTTAGCAAAAAAATGTTCTTACTATTTATTCTCTTATTTTAAATTTAGTAGACCCAAGAGAATTTTTTTAATGTTAATTATTAGCAAGAAATAATTGTGCCAATTTTTTATTGAATGTATTATATTGCTCTATTATAGAATTATTCTAATAAATAGTGCCGTTTAGTAAAGAATTTGTTGAATAGTTTTTTAATAAAATTATCTAACGGATACGTAGTAATTTTTTGATTATCAGCGATTTACACTTTAGTACGAATTTTGTTGTCAAAATACCTCCATTCAATCAGGTAATTAAATTTATGCCAAAATATAAATCTTCAAAAATTATATATGTATGTAATAACATATATATATACGTGAACTTATTTGTCTGAAAATTAGAGGAATGTTCGTAATTATAAAGCAGATTTATTTACTTCGCATTTCAAAAAAATTGCAATGTATTTAGCCAGACCTCTTATACTAGCTTCCAATTCTCCACGCCGAAAAGAAATTATGCATAATGCAGGATTTGAGTTTTCAGTAAAAGTTATTCCTACCGATGAAGTCTTTCCTAAAGACATGCCAGTAGAAGAAGTACCGGCTTTTCTGGCAAAAAATAAAGCAGCCTGTTTTAGTGAGAACCTAAATGATGAAATTATTCTTTGCGCAGATACAGTAGTGGTAATTGAAAATGAAATCATTAACAAACCTGCTGATATTAATGATGCCCGTAGGATGCTTAGCTTATTAAGTGACAAAGTACACAGGGTTATTACGGGTGTTTGCATCATGACAAAAGAAGAAGTAATTACGCTGGCAGATACTACTTATGTAACTTTCAAACCTTTGAGTGAATGGGAAATAGAATATTATATACAAAAATGCCATCCATTTGATAAAGCCGGGAGCTATGGTGTGCAAGACTTTATAGGTATGATTGGTATTACAAAGATTGAGGGGTCTTTTTATACAGTAATGGGTTTACCTATTCATCGGGTTTATGAAGAGTTAGAAAAATACATGGTTCGTTGAGACGTGCTTATCTTAAACAAATGATAGAATACTTAGACGACAATAGTGTAAAGCTAACTTTTAAAGCTCCATATAAAAAATCGGTTCATGTAGTAGGGGAGTTCAACAATTGGCAGGTTTCTGAAAGGTACGCCATGCAGAAGCAAAATGATGGGGAGACTTTTAGTATAGTCATCAACTATTTACAACCGAAGAAAGAATATGCCTATCAGTTTTTGATTGATAAGAAAATTGCAATAGCTGACCTATATACTGAGAAAATTCTTGATCCGCAATTTGATAATCAGATTTCGTCGAATACTTACCCAAACTTAAAGAAATATCCTGCTGATAATCCATTTGGAGGCAGTGTATCCGTTTTGCAGACCTCACCAGAGCCTTACCAATGGAATATTAAAGACTTTACCTCTCCGGCTAAAGAAGATTTGATAATCTATGAATTGCTCATAAGAGATTTTGTAGAGTCTCGTAAATACAAAGATATTGTCAATTTTATTCCTTATCTAAAAAAGTTGGGGATTAATGCTATTGAATTATTACCTGTGCAGGAATTTACCGGAAACAACTCCTGGGGATATAATCCGACTTTCTATTTCGCTGCTGATAAAGCTTATGGAACAAAAGATGATTTAAAATATCTGATTGATAAATGCCATGAGAATGGTATAGCCGTGATTTTAGATGTAGTTTTTAACCATGCCGATAAGAAATTCTCTTACTACAAAGCCTATAAAGGCCATAAAAGCGCGGATGGTGAACATCCGTTTTTCAACGAGAAAGCAACGCACCCTTATTCCATTTTTTTTGATTTCAATCACGAAAGTAAATATACCCAGACTTTTTTTGATGATGTTTGCCATTTCTGGTTGAATGAATATAAGATAGATGGTTTCCGCTTTGACCTCACCAAGGGCTTTACGCAAGTAAAATCATATCCTGATGTATTGAAATGGTCGAGTTATGATGCCAGTCGGGTGAAATTATTAAAACGGATGTTTAACAAAATCAGGCAGTACAATAAAAATTGCTATCTGATATTGGAGCACCTGGCCGCTAACGATGAAGAAACTGAATTGGCTGATTATGGATTTCTATTATGGGGACACCTGAATCATCAGTTCAGAAATTTACTAAAGGGTAAGAATGATAGCATTTCATGGCTTAGTCATCATAACAGAGGTTGGAAGGAGGCAAATCTGGTGGGTTATATGGAAAGCCATGATGAAGAGAGACTTGTCTATGATGCCAACCAAAAATTTAAAGATTTATCGGTTTCACTGTCAAGAGCAAGAGCCGCCACAGTAATATTTTTTGCCTATCCCGGCCCAAAATTATTCTGGCAATTTGGCGAGTTTGGTTATGATATATCCATAGATTATAATGGACGAACAGGAGTAAAACCTATTAAATGGGATTACCTGAAAGACCCTGACCGACAAGCTTTGCTTGAAGTTTATAGGCAAATGATTCATTTGCGTAAAAATATTGTTGCATTTAAAGAGGGTGCTTTTAATGAGGTGTCTGAAAGTCTGATAAAAAAAATAAATATTAATCACCTAACACTCAATATCAGAATCATAGCCAATTTTAGTTTGAAAGAAGTTGAATTAAAAAGTAATTTAGAAGTAGGTATCTGGTTTGATTTTTTCAGAGAAACCGTGTGGAATGTATCTGAAAAAAATCAAAGAATTACCTTAAAGGCAGGGGAGTATTACTTATTTACTTCTAATAAAATTGAGAAGTTTCAATAAACCAAAGAATCATGAGAAAAGACGAATTAGTCATATTTTATAACGAACCCGACGAAAAAGTATATGTGAAAGTGCCACCCGGAATAGAAACACATTATCAGCTATCGAATCTGGCAGGGAAGATTTTGCAGGAAGAAGTACATACAAAAGCCCTGCACGATTTTGACCTTGCAGGGCTTCCGGAGGGTATTTATTTTGTTATAGTAAATCAGGACGACATTATCCGTTCAAAGAAAATTGTCAAAAATACCTGATACTATCTATTCATTGTCATTAAGAATTCCTCGTTGTTACGGGTACCTTTCATTTTATCTAATAAGAACTCCATTGTTTCCATAGGGTTCATGTCAGCCATATACTTGCGAAGCAACCATACTTTTTGCAAGCTATCTTTGTCCATTAACAAGTCTTCACGACGAGTACCCGAAGCCAGAATATCTATAGCAGGATATACACGTTTGTTCGATAACTTACGGTCAAGCTGCAACTCCATATTACCAGTACCTTTAAACTCTTCAAAGATTACCTCGTCCATTTTCGAACCTGTATCAATCAAGGCAGTCGCGATAATAGTTAATGAACCACCGTTTTCAACATTACGGGCAGCTCCAAAGAAACGTTTAGGTTTATGAAGTGCGTTAGCATCAACACCACCCGAAAGGATTTTGCCAGATGATGGGATGACGGTGTTATAAGCTCGAGCCAGACGAGTAATTGAGTCTAGAAGGATTACAACATCGTGACCACACTCTACCAGCCGTTTTGCTTTCTCCAATACCAAGCCTGATACTTTTACATGTCTGTCGGCAGTTTCGTCGAAAGTTGATGAAATTACTTCTGCACGCACACTACGTTGCATATCGGTAACTTCCTCAGGACGTTCGTCAATCAACAGGATAATCAGATAAATTTCAGGGTGATTACGGGTAATGGCATTGGCAATTTCTTTCAATAAAACCGTTTTACCAGTTTTAGGTTGTGCCACAATCATCCCACGCTGACCTTTTCCGATAGGCGAAAATAAGTCTAATACACGGGTTGAATAAATATCAGATTTGCTGCTTAATTTGATTTGCTCTTCCGGGAAAAGAGGAGTAAGGTATTCAAACGGAATACGGTCACGAATCTCTTCGGTAGTTTTACCATTGACAGAGAGCACTTTTAATAAGGCAAAATATTTTTCTCCTTCTTTTGGCGGGCGGATAGCTCCCTTTACTGTATCACCTGTTTTAAGACCAAATAATTTTATCTGTGATGGAGATACGTAAATATCGTCCGGGCTTGCTAAATAGTTATAATCGGCAGAGCGAAGGAAACCATAGCCACCTTCCTGCATGATTTCGAGTACACCTTCGTTTTCAATTAAGCCATCAAACTCTTTAATTAAGTTGTTAAATTGCTTTTTGATAACTTTGGTGTAATCATCTACAAATCTTTTGTCTTCCTTTGGTTCAGCGATATCTGGTACTATATCATCTATCAACCCCTCAAATTCACTCATTTCTGCATCGATTTGTGATAAATCGAAATCTTCAGCTTCTTCTAGATTTAATAGAGGTTCCAAGTCCGGATCGAAGGAGATATCTGAATCATGAGCAGGTGTAGAAACGGCCGATTGAGGAGAAGGTGTATTAAAAATATCTTGTGAGGCTTGCTTTTCAAAAGGTTTTTTACCTCCTACCTTTTTCACAGGCTCTTTTGAAATCGGGCTACTCTCTAGTGGGTTATCACCCTGCTTAGGCAATCTTGTGCGGTTTTTAGGCACTTTATTACTATTATTGAATAATGGTACTTCAAAATTTGTGACCGATGTATCGGCTACTTCTTTTGGCATGTTAAAAGTTGATTTGTTGGATTGTGTTTCCAAAATCTTTTCAATGAGCTCATTTTTTGAGGCATTGCGGACATCTTTTATGCCCACTTCAATACAAATTTTTCTTAACTCTGATAGAAGTTTCAGATTCAGTTCTTCTGATGTATACATACGTGAGAATTAAACGATACGTTTTTATACGACGGTTAGCGGTTATTATCGATGCTGAAAATAAGAAAAGGACATTATAAGTTAGTGAACAGTTGAAAGCAAACTACAAGCAGTAAGCGAAACTAATGGTTATAAGTATTTTACTTTAACTGGAGCTTTTAAATTATACCTTATACAAATTTACATTTATAGGAAAACTCCCGGGATAGAAATTAGCAAGCTATTTATGGATTGTAATTTCAGAAACAATTAGACTGATTGACTTAAAGAGGGTATTTTCTTACTACAGAAAGCCTATTGAAGTTTTTTACTCGGATTTGAATGCAATTATATAACGTTTATTTTTATTTGTCAATATATTTATCGAAATATTTTTTACAGCAATTTCAAGAATTGAATATAGCATTCAATCAGACAAACAAATGCAGACATTATTTTCATCACCTGACGAAGAGATAACGTAATACTGATATATTAAAGTTCAAATGAACAGATTTATTTTAGCCAAGCACTTTTGGTCCTTGCTGATTAACGCCTGATACATACGCATTGCAGTGTATGCTTGCCTTTTCAAAAGTTGTTTTCATGGCCATGGCAACTTTTTCCGCCGTTTCTTTTCCCTTACTGAATGCAAAGACGGATGGCCCCGCACCTGATATACTACAACCCAAAGCACCTGCCTCTAAGGCTGCACGTTTCACCTCCCAGAATTCAGGAATCAGAATGGCACGCACAGGCTCAATGATAAAATCGACCATTGAGCGGGCAATCAAATCATAGTCAGCCTGCATCAATCCGGCTATCATTCCTGCCACATTACCCATTTGTGCAATCGTATTTTTCATTGATACTTCGTTACGTAATATATAACGGGCATCTTTTGTATTGACTTCTATATCAGGATGAACAATTGTAACGAATAGCTCTGATGGAGTAGGAACATTAAAAATATCGAGGGGGTTATAACTTCTGATAACCACAAAACCTCCCATCAGGGCTGGCGCAACATTATCGGCATGTGCTGAACCACAGGCTATACGTTCGCCTTCCATTGAGAAAGGGAGTAGCGATTTTGTGGTGCAAGGATTACCGAGAATTTCGTTCACAGCAAATACCCCAGCTACTGAACTGGCAGAACTACTGCCTAAGCCACTACCCAGTGGCATTTTTTTATGAAGTTCTAAATCAAAACCTTGTTCAATGCCATTTTTTTTGAGGAACGCTAAGATTGGAACCGTTACAGCATTTTTACTGGCATCATAAGTTAGTTTTCCCTCATCTCCGCTAATCTTGGTAATCACAATCTGGTTATCGTTACGTTTTCTTACAATAACCTCATCACCGGGGGCATCTACTGCAAAACCGAATATATCAAAACCACAGGCAACATTGGCAACAGTAGCAGGAGCAAAAACTTTAATTGATTCCATTAATAATAAAAATTGAGTTCTTTGGTTGGCATCAAAATTAATCTTTTTGATGGATTTTTAGAAATTATTTATTTTGTGCTTTAATCAGTATTAATCGATTTTTAACTGAATTCATACTTTCTATTAAATTTGTAAAGAAAACAGAGGGTTATGATGGTGGTTAATTTACTTTTTACTACATTTCCTGTCCCAAACTATTGATTTCGTTAATTAGCCAAACTCAGCAATTAAAATGAACAGACTTCTTATCCTACTGCTGATTCTGTTATGGTCTTTGGGTTATAGCTGGTTCTGGAATTGCCATCGCAAGCCCTATTGTTATAGTGGTACAGTTGTTTCTTTAGATAACATCCCTGTAATGGATAGTGTTGCAGTACCTACCAATCAGTCTACCGATACCGTACAGTTAACTGCTGAAGAGCAGATTCTTTTTAAACCGCTTGATGTGTATTTCGTATCAGGACAAACAGCTATTTTACATACACCTGAAGTAGATACATTTCTTGTAACCGCCAGAAGGTACCTGGCAAAGTTTCCTGAAAAACAATTATTGATAACAGGTCATACTGATGACAATGGTGCTGAAGATGCCAACCAAATGCTCTCAGAGATTCGAGCTGATAAAGTGAAGAGTTTATTAACTGCTGAGGGTATCAAAGCTGAACAGATGGTAACGGAGGGAAAGGGTGAAAAAGAGCCTGTTACAACTAATGATACCGATGAAGGTAAGGCTAAAAACCGCAGGGCAACCATTAGGCTGAAAAAATAGCCGAAACACGCACTATCTTATATTAATGTCGAACGATTTAATGCTACTTATTATAATGGAAAATTTACAATGTCTTTTCAATAATTTCCCGTGGGATATATTTCTCTTCTGGTTTATACCCTTATTACTATTGGCACTATTGCTTTGGTGGCTATTGAATAAAAAGGTTAAAACTCTGGAAATTTATAACGCAGAATTGCATGACAGAATAAAGTTTCTGGAAAGTGAGCTGGATGCTTGTCGCAAAACAAGAATATCAGTAGCAGTTGAGCCAAGTCCAATTACTACTGCCGCAACCAGTATAGTAGCCGGTGTTACTCCACAACCTGTTGTGCCTCCACCGGTAAAAGATGACTTGAAAATTGTAGAGGGAATCGGGCCAAAAATTGAAGAATTATTCAATAAAGCGGGTATTTATACTTTTGCTCAATTGGCTGATACTTCATCGGGTAGAATGAAAGAAATATTAGATAAAGCGGGTAGCCGATTCCAGATTCACGATCCAACAACCTGGGCCGATCAGGCAGCAATGGCACGAGATGGTAAATGGGACGAGCTGAAAAAATGGCAGGATGAACTCTATAAAGGAAAATTATAATAAGCAATTGCGAAAAGCCTCTGATTCAATTCAGAGGCTTTTTTATGAAGCAAAAATTTAAAACTTTAAAAAAAAATACCGTGATTCGCACTTTGTAAGCTTAGGTGTCACAACATGCTTTGCATACCAAAAAAGCATATTTGTTCGCCGGAAATAACAATCACTTAGAATGAAACGTATTGCCATATTAGCCTCTGGGTCAGGGAGTAATGCTGAAAAAATCATTAACTATTTTGAGAACAATGAATCCATTTGTGTTGATTTATTATTGACTAATAACCCGCAAGCAGGAATCATTGAAAGAGGTAGAAGATTAAGTATACCTACCATTATTTTTGACAAAAAATCATTTGCCAAAACGGATAAAATTGTTGAGATACTGAAAAAACAGGAGATTGACTGGGTGATTCTGGCGGGCTTTCTTTGGCTCATTCCTGCAAATCTGATTAAGGCTTATCCGAATAAAATTATTAATATTCATCCTGCTCTTTTGCCAAAGTATGGGGGTAAAGGTATGTGGGGACATTTTGTGCATGAGGCTGTTCATGCCAATAAAGATACCGAATCCGGTATTACAATTCATTATGTAAATGAGAATTATGACGAAGGTGAGGTGATTTTTCAGGCAAAGTGTGAAATTACAGAAGAAGATATGCCTGCTGATATAGCTGCTAAAGTACAAGTATTAGAACACAAGCATTTTCCGGAAGTGATAGAAAAATTGATTTTGGGCTAAAAAAACGATTTGACTTATGGTACGTTTTTTTTACAAAGAAGGCAAACAAGTCAAGAAAGAAACAGATGTGCGAGAAGTAGGGCATCTAAAAAATCTGATGTGGGTAGATCTACAGTCAGCATCACAAGAAGAGGAAGAATGGATTGAAACCAAATGCGACATCAGTTTTCAGACTCCACAGGAAATAGTTGAGATTGAGAGCAGTGCACGATACTTTGAGCAGAATAATACTATCAATGCCAACTCTAACTTCCTGAAGGGAGATCAGGATGGGTATCATTTTTACCCTGTTTCGTTTATGATTAGGGATAATGTGCTATTTACCTATCGACAGGGAGATTCAAGGTCGTTTGCAGATACGGTAAAGAAGATTAAATTAGGAGAAGAAGTCTTTAAAGACGGTGTAGATATTCTACTGCTTTTACTCGAAACCCGTATTGAATCTGATGCAGACTTGCTAGAGAACATGACGAAGGAGGTAAAGAATATCAGTAAGGCACTAAGCAGAGAAAAGAAACCGAAACAGGCATCATTACTGAAGATAAATAATCTGCAAGAAAATACGATGTTGATACGGGAAAGTATTATTGATAAACAACGAGTACTTTCCCAGATTTTAAGAAGTGCGTACTTTCCTGAAGACCGTAAGGAAAGACTTCGTATTGTTTTGAAGGACATTACTTCACTGCTCGAATACACCACTTTCAACTTTGAGCGTTTAGAGTATTTGCAGGATACCTTTATGGGGCTTATCAATCTTGAGCAAAACGAAATCATCAAGATTTTTACGATTGTTACCATATTGTTTCTGCCACCAACACTCATTGCAGGTATATTTGGCATGAATTATCAGGTAATACCTTCATCTGAAAACCCTTATGGTTTCTGGATTGCCGTTGGGCTCATGATTTTTTCTTCTATGATATTCTTGTTTTTCTTCAAGAGAAAGAAATGGATTTGATAAAAATGGTGTTATAGTATAAGATTGTTTCTGACATTTGTCAGTAGCTCCTACCAAATAATAGATTAAGGTTTATGCCAGTTTTACCAGTCAATACCGATTACCGTCCCCCCAGATGGCAGTTTAATGCCCATATCCAAACAATTTATCCAAGTCTTTTCCGAAAAATACCGGTTACTTATCAGCGTGAAAGAGTAGAGTTAGCTGACAGTGATTTCCTGGATTTCGACTGGTCTTATGCAGGCAATCAACCCGGTAAAAAACTGGTGATTGTAACTCATGGCCTGGAAGGAGATTCAACCCGACACTATGTGACCGGTATGATAAAGAAATTTAACGACAATGGCTATGATGGACTTGGTTGGAACTGCCGGAGTTGCAGCGGAGAAATGAATCGACTACCCCGTTTTTATCATCATGGTGATGTGGAAGATATCAGATTTGTAGTTGAATACGCCATTCAGAAACACCAATACGAAGAAGTAATTATGGTTGGTTTCAGCATGGGTGGAAGTATGACCTTAAGACTATTGGGCGATCAACCTGAAAGATTACCCACACAGGTAAAATGTGGCATAGCAGTATCTGTCCCTCTTGATTTATTTACTTCGGTATATGAATTGTACAAGCCGGGTCGGCGTTTTTATATGACCCGTTTTATTAATAAATTGGGTAAGAAGATCAAATTAAAAGCGATTCAGCATCCAAATAATCCATTGCTTAATCATGAGGGATATGAAAAGATTAAAAACTTTGAAGAGTTTGATAATAGATATACGGCCAAATTGTATGGATTTAAAGATGCACATGATTTTTATAAAAAAGCAGGGGCAAAGGCTTACCTGAAAAATATAACTACTCCGACTTTAATTATTCAGGCAAAAAATGACCCCTTTCTTTCGCCTGAGTGCTTAGATTTAGGTGATGCCGAGCACAATCCACACGTATATCTGCAATTACTACATTTTGGTGGTCATGTAGGTTTTATGCTACCTAACTCAAATGAAACCTGGGTCGAGAAAAGAATAGTTGAATTTGTGCAGAATGAAATTCAGAGTTTAATATAGTGCCTCATTGACAGACTTATAATTTTGTTTGTAATGGATAAATTTTTAAGAACTACTTATTTTTATAATACTGCCGAAAACTGGCTATGGTTTTTCGGAATACTCATAGTCGGCTTTTTGTTCAAAAGATTTCTATCGGTAATGGTAAGCAAGATAGTTTACCGGATGATGAAAAAAGAGACGAAGAGCGTTCCTGTAGCCGAATTTGTAAGTCTTTTAAGAGGTCCGGTTGAGTTTCTGTTAGCATTATTTATCATTTATGCTGCGGTTAATGAAATCGTTTTTCCGCGTAAATGGCGTATCATTCCATTTGGCAAAATGCGAGTAGCAGATTTCATCGACCGCACTTTAGACATGCTATTTGTAGCTGGTATTACCTGGCTCATTATTCGTTTGATTCGTTTTTTTGCCTTGGTCTATTTAAAGAAAGCCGAAGAGACAGAATCCAACAAAGACAAACAATTGGTGCCTTTTTTCAGGGATATTATTATTGTTTTAATAGCCTTTTCTTCATTCTTCCTAATTCTGGGTTTTGTATTTAAGCAAGATGTAATTAGTCTTATTACAGGTTTGGGTATTGGTGGGGTAGCTTTGGCTTTAGCTGCAAGAGCCACTTTAGAAAACCTTTTTGCTTCATTTACTCTTTTTACCGAACAACCTTTTATTGTGGGTGATGATATTGAATTAGGGACAATGGTAGGTAAAATTGAGAAAGTGGGCTTCCGTAGTACACGTATCCGTAACGTAGATGGAAGCTTAGTAGTAGTGCCCAATCAGATGCTTGTTTCACAATCCCTCAATAATATTTCTCAGAGGATGGAGCGCAGGCACAAGTTTTTTATACGATTAAAGCTAGAGGCTTCTATTCAGCAGATTAAGCAAGTGATAGAAGAAGTGCAGACGATATTGGATAATCACGAGTCAATAAGCACGGGGGCGCATGTAAAATTAGATGCTATCGGCGATTACTCCATTAATATTATGGTGGTATTTATGGCGGCAACAGCAGATTATTGGGAGAGTAAAAGCATCAGAGAAGAGGTAAATGTGGCAATTCTGAATATACTTGAAAAAAATCAGGTAGAGTTAGCGCAACCAGCCACTACACTTTTTAGTTTAACAGATGATAAAAACATAGATAACGATTATTAATTGGTGAAGTGAATTCTCACCGCAAGCCAATAGTAGATAATCAATTATTGAACTAAACTTTAGCAACAAAATATGTCTCGTACAGCACTCATCACAGGCGCAACCTCAGGTATTGGTAAAGCAACTGCTACGGCTTTTGCTGACAATGGCATTAATCTTATTCTATGCGGCCGCAGACAAGACCGATTGGATGGACTGCAGGAACAATTCTCAAAAAAAGTATCTGTTACGACCTTGAAGTTTGATGTCAGTAATAAGGTTGAGGTGGTCTATGCGATAAATTCATTGGCAGAAGAATGGAAAGTTATTGATATTTTAGTAAACTGTGCGGGCAATGCACATGGATTATCTCCTATTCAGGATGGAGATACAGATGATTGGGATATGATGATTGATGGAAATGTGCAAGGCTTATTATATGTATCAAAAGCCATAATACCGGGTATGGTGGAGCAGGAGAAAGGACATATTATCAATCTAAGTTCAGTTGCCGGAAAATACACCTACGCCAATGGTGCAGTCTATTGTGCCTCAAAAGCAGCCGTTGAAGCTTTAAGTGAAGGTATGAGACTGGATTTAACGCAATATGGCATAAAAGTAACCAATATTGCTCCAGGGGCTGTCGAGACGGAATTTTCTTTAGTAAGATTTAAAGGGGATAAAAAACGGGCTGAGAAAGTATATGAGGGTTTCGAACCTTTACAACCGGAAGATGTTGCCGATGCGATTCTTTATGCTGTAAATACACCCCCAAGAGTTACGATAGCTGATATTGTCTTGTACGCCGGGGCACAATCTGCTCCTACGGTGATTCATAAAAAATAAGATGAACGATATATTACAAAGGGTTAAAGAAATTGACATCAGACAAGTGGCGAGAGATTTAGGATTTGATGTGATTCAAACCCGACGTATGCTATGTCCTTTTCATGTAGAAGAAACACCATCATTGGTATTTTATCCACCACCGCAAAACGAATTTCATTGTTTCGGTTGTGGTAAGCGTGGTGATGTAATTAATATGTATGCCGATGTATGCCAGATTGATTTTAAAACTGCTTTGGAAGAACTGGCCAATAGATATATCCCAAATTACGAGGGATATGGGTCAAAAAAAACTCGCAAAATTGATGTCAAAAGTATTTATACCCGAAAACCTGTAGAAGAAAAGCCTTTTGTGTTTCAGTCTAAATTCAGTGACATCTATGAAGATTTTCAGAAATTCTGCCTAATCCAACCAGCAACCGAATCAGCCAGAAAGGCAGCGGAATATCTTCGTGGCAGAGGTTTTGATGATTGGACCATTCGTCATTTCAAACTATTCGTTATTAAAAATTATGGGGTAGCGAACGAATATCTGAAAGAAAAATACGATACAAGTGACCTTATAGAAAGCGGCATAGTTAATAAAGCTGGAAATCTGGTTTTCTTTAAGCATCCAATTATTATACCTTATTATCAGAATGGACGAATTGTTTATCTGCAAGGCAGAACAATAGGCGAGCCATCAGAAGACACAAGCAAGTATCAGTTTCTGACAGGTATTCCGCGAACTATTTTCAATATAGATTCACTCAAACCTCTTCGGGGTAATGCAGAAGTATATCTGACAGAGGGTGCATTTGACTGCATGACTCTGGTCAAACAAGGAATGAGCGCTGTGAGCTTAGGTAGTGCCAAAACCTTTAAAAAAGAGTGGGCGAAACATTTTAAAAAATTTAAAATCTGGATTTGGTTCGACAACGATTCTGCCGGGCAAGCCGGTACAAGAGACCTGATGGAAGAGCTTCATCTAAACGGTATAACAGTGGATAGAAAGTATCTTCCTGATGATGTTAAAGATATAAATGAGTATTATCAGAAGTATTCATGAAAACCACCCACAATAAAAAAGGAATTCAAAACCTTGTTTTCTATAAATTCAAGCCCCATATTTGCACCATCAATTCAAGAAGATACTTTCTGTAGCTAATGGATTGATTTATACAGACGAGAGGAGAGAATAGGCTCTATGAATCTCGGGCAACCTGTCCCGCTACTTGCGATAAGGTGCCAAAACCTACCGAAAGGGTCAGACCATTCGGACTTATAAACCAATCATAGACAATCGTTTTAAAATTGGTTTTGTTTACCGTATTACCGAGGGGTATGCGTTTTGTGTCGTCTAATTTTCTGCGCATCAGAGAATCAGGCTTAAGATTTTGTAAGTACTCTTAAACAATGGAAAACCAACAGATATTTCGCTACGACGAACCATTTAAGTTAGAATCAGGCCAGTGGCTACCTGAATTTCAGCTTGCTTATACAACTTTTGGAAAGTTAAACGCCGCGATGGATAATGTAATATGGGTATGTCACGCTTTTACAGGTAATGCAAATCCTACAGACTGGTGGAATGGCTTAATTGGTGAAAAAAGGCTTTATAATCCGACAGAGCATTTTATTATTTGTGCCAATATCATTGGTTCTCATTATGGTTCAACCAATGCCTTAAGCAAAAACCCGATTTCAGGAGAGCCTTATTATCACGATTTCCCATTTGTAAGTATCAGAGATGTAGTAAGAGCCTTAGATTTATTACGTCAGCATCTGGGTGTCTATAAAATTAATACAGTTTTAGGAGGATCCTTAGGCGGCCAACAGGCTATTGAATGGGCTATTATGCAACCTGAACTCGTTGAAAATCTTATTTTGTTTTCAACCAATGCTATACATTCTCCTTGGGGAATTGCTTTTAATGAATCTCAAAGGATGGCTATTGCCGCTGACCCAACCTGGATAGAGCGAAGCCCGAAAGCAGGAATGAGTGGTATGAAAGTGGCACGTTCGATAGCTTTGTTATCTTACCGTAATTATGCGACTTATAACCGTACGCAATCGAGAGATGAGGGACAGATAGATTTCTTCCGGGCAAATACTTATCAGAATTATCAGGGTGAAAAATTAGGCAAACGTTTCAATGCTTTTTCTTACTGGACATTGTCTAAAATGTTCGACTCACATGATGTGGGTAGAGGAAGAGGAAAAGTGGAAGAGGTTTTGGCAACTATTAAATCAAAAACATTAGTTATTGGTATTTCATCGGATGTGTTATTCCCGCCAGAGGAGCAAGCTTTTATCGCCAAACATATTCCCGAAGCTAAATATGCTTTAATTGAATCTCTCTATGGGCATGATGGCTTTTTAATAGAATTCGAAGCCATGACTGAGACTATCCGCAATTGGAATAAGGATCTTGTTAAAGGTATATTGAGTGAATGAGTGATTATTTTAATTTTGAACTTTGGTGCGGCACAGTTCAGACAAAAGTCATTAAAAACTCTGAAAGACTCTCAATCGATAGTTTTCTGTTAGCTTCTTGCTTCTTAAAGAGTTTTGCAAAACAGTAAATAGGGGAGACGCTGCTGTAAGTCCTGCTGCCAGAATTAATTTGGGATTAGTTACCGGATTTACACCCCATGCTGCCCATTCTATTAGTATATAAGAAAAAGGAGAGAAGTTAGCTATCCCAAAACGAATAGGTTTTTTCGGATGTTTGTAGATTCTTTCTACATCTTTAATCTTGATTTCGACATATTCGTAGCGATTCATTACTTCATTCAATGAAGTAATCACGAATGATGAATCTGTGATGTCATAAAGATTATCTTCGTAGACCATATCGTCTTTGGTTTTGAACCGAAATACGTCACCTTTATAAAACTTGGTTCTTTTACCACTTCTGACTTTCTCCAAAACCAGGTATCTGTCTCTGTTAAACATGCTTCTTGCCTGAGATGGGTCTTTTCTATAAATCAATTCTTCTACTGATTTAGCTTCACGCTGATGAATATCCTGAGCAAAGCAACAAGTAGTAAGGGAAAGCAAGAATAGCATTACATATGGTCTTAATTGAGTCATGAGATTTTGCGGTGCTGACACGAAGTGGTATTTCGTGGTCAATTATAGGTATTTATAGATTTTATTTTGATACTACAAATTCTTCTTTGCTTTATAACTTATCATTTACCGAAACTCCTCCTGAAACAATCAGCTTCATAATTTCAGCACTTGGTAAATCAAGCATTTTTACGTTTTCCCGGGGTACAAGCACAAGGTTTCCTGAAAAGGCATAGCTATGAGGAAAATATACTCCCACTAAGTCATTAACGCCTAAATTACTCAAATCATTTTGTGTAATAAATCCAATTTTATAAACTTGCGCTTCCTTGTTAATGAGTACAATGGCGCCCTGATTAAATTTGCGTTTATCACCCACAAAGGCCGAAATTAAGTCTTTGAAAGCAAAATAAAAAATCCGTACGAGCGGCAAATGTCTGATAGCATTTTCGATGATATTCTGAATTGTCTGAGGCAATAGCACCGAAAATACGAAGCCAATTAGCATAGTTCCTACAATAACAATAGCTGACCCTAAACCGGGAATAAACAAATCACGATTTGGATCTGCTGTCGGAATTCTGATGCGAATGAGGTTATCAACAAAATCAAACGCGCCTAATAAAATAAACAATGTAAAACCTAAAGGTGCGACAAAAAGTAATCCGCGTATGAAATAGGAAAACAAGCGACTGAGGATAGATCTGCCGTACATAGAAAAGGAATTTTAGTATAAAATAGAAAAGGAATTTTAGTATAAATAAGATTATGCCTGTAAGATTAAGACGTAGCTATTAAATGAAACGCTAATCTTAAATTAAAAGTTTGTAAATGCAAAGTTATTATGATTCAATTCGGAATTGATGTACTGTTAAAGCAAAACCCAATGTGGAAAAACAAAAGAATTGGTTTGGTGACCAATCATGCTGCTACTACCAATCTTTTGAAACCATCAAGAAAAGCTTTGCTTGAAAGAGGGTTCAATATCATAAAATTATTCTCCCCTGAGCATGGCCTGGACATTCAAGGCGCTGATGGTGCAAAAATGTTTGACGGCATTGACCAACTTACGCAATTACCAGTTGTCAGTTTATATGGAGATAAATTAAGAGCCAATGAAAAGGATTTAGCTGATATAGAAATACTATTGTTTGATATACCCGATATTGGGTGTCGGTTTTATACTTATTTATGGACACTTTCTTATGTATTAGAGGCTTGCAATATATTTAATAAGCCTTTAATTATTACAGATAGACCTAATTCTATATCGGGTACCTTAGATATGGCAGAAGGGCCTATACTTGATGAAAATCATTGTTCCTCATTTATTGGACGATGGAGTATCCCTCTACGACATAGCTGCACATTGGGTGAATTGGCATTCTATTTTAATAAAGTGAAAGGAATAGAGGATACTATAGAAGTAATTCGTTGCCAGAACTGGCAGCGGGACAGCTTTCAAACTGACTGGGGAATACCTTTTATTCCGACTTCTCCAGCTATGAGGAGCTTTCAGTCTTCTTTATTGTACCCAGGCTTAGGATTACTGGAGGCAACGAATATTAGCGAGGGTAGGGGTACAGAAATGCCATTTTCTATCATTGGCGCACCTTGGTTGGACAATAATTTGCTGATTGAAAAGTTATTTAATGCAAACCTTGAAATAATAAAGTTAGCATTTGTGCCAACAGAAAGTAAATATACAGGAGAGGAATGCAAAGGGCTGAGATTTTATGTAAAAGATACGAAGAATTTTAAAGCTGTAAATCTTGGTCTTTTGCTGATAAAATTGGTTAAAGACCAGCACCCTGAGTATTTTGAATGGAAACCTTATCCTACAAACGTTAACCCGACAGGTACAAAACATTTAGATTTACTCCTGGGAATTCCAGATAGCGAGTCATTATTTGAATTGCCAATAAAAGATTTTGAAGAGCAGATAAAAAGTCTTACTCTTGCAAAAAACTGGAAAGAAAGCATACAACCCTACTTGCTTTATTTATGAAATTAATCGACCTTTATCGTATATCAAAAACTAAGTTTTAATTCATTATTTATGAAAAAGATGAGAAATCTGCTGCTGCTTTTGCTAGTGACCTCACAGACATTTGCACAGAACCTTAACATCCCGATTCCGAATAACCCTGCCGTAAAAACCGGAACATTAAAAAATGGGATTAAGTATTATATCCTTAAAAACGTTGAGCCTAAAAACCGGATGGAACTTCGACTGGTGGTGAATGCAGGTTCGATACTTGAAACTGACCAGCAATTAGGGCTTGCGCACTTCATGGAACACATGAATTTTAACGGAACAAAAGAGTTTCCTAAAAACCAGTTGGTTGATTTTCTGCAAAAATCAGGGATGAAATTCGGCGCCGATTTGAATGCTTCTACCAGTTTCGATGAAACGATTTATCAATTGCAAGTACCAACAGATTCAGCTAAATTATTTGAACGCGCTTTCCAGATTTTAGCCGATTGGTCGCATTATGCAACTTTAGATACAGCCGAAATAAATAAGGAAAGAGGCATAGTATTAGAGGAAGAAAGAGCAAGATTCAAAAATGCACAGGGACGTGTGCAACAAAAATTACTACCTCTTTTACTAGGCGATTCAAGATATGCACAGCGTATTCCGATCGGTAAAGTGGATGTTCTGACATCGTTCGAACCGGAACAAATTATCAAATTCTACCAGGATTGGTATCGTCCTGATTTGATGGCAGTTGTTGCGGTTGGTGATTTTGACCCTGCACAAGTGGAGGGTTTAATAAAGGAAAAATTCAGTAATATTCCTGAAAATAAAAAAGGCCCTAAACGTACAACCTATGAGATTCCACTATCTAAAGGAACTCAGACGGCTCTAATTGTTGATAAAGAGATTCCACAATCAAGTTTCCAGTTTATTACGAAGCTTCCACGAGAGAAAACCAAAACACAAGCAGACTATCGTACAGATATAGCAGAAAGTCTTTTTAACCAGATTATCACTACCAGATTGCAGGATATTACTAAAAAGCCAAATCCTCCATTTGTTTTTGCCATGATGGGTTATAGTCCATTCCTGGCGGGTTTAGATGCTTTCCAGGTAATAACTGTACCTAAGAACGCAGAAGGCCTTGAAACAGCAATAAAGGCTGTATTGGATGAACAGGAACGTATTAAACGTTTTGGGTTTACTAAAGGTGAACTGGAAAGAGCTAAAAAAGACTATATGTTGAGTGTGGAGAAAAGCTACAAGGAAAAAGATAAAACTAAATCGGCGGCTTTTGTAAATGGTATGATTCAGAATTATCTGCATGGGAGTGCTTATACTGATGCAAATTTCAGATATGAATTTGTGAAAAAACATCTGGATGGTATAACCCTAGCTGAGGTAAATGCCGTTGCAGCAAAAGTTATTAAAGAAGATAACCGCGTGGGAATGGTTATCGGTTCTGAAAAAGACAAGGATAAATTGCCAAACGAGGCGAGAATCCTTGAATTAATTAATACAAAAAATTCTGACCTGAAACCGTATGAGGATGAAGTAGTAGCTACTTCAATTCTGGAACAGATACCAACAGGTACTAAAGTAGTTTCAGAAAAGAAAATTGATGAAATAGGCGTAACTGAACTAACATTAGGAAATGGAATTAAAGTAGCGTTGAAGCCAACCAACTTCAAAAATGACCAGATTTTGTTTTCAGGGGTAAGTAGGGGTGGCACATCCTTATACTCAGATGCAGACTATTATTCTGCTGAATTGGCTTCTACGGCAGTTTCACAAGGAGGAGTGGGTAAATTATCAGATGTACAGTTGGATAAATTCCTATCTGGTAAAGTTGTAAATGTATTTACTTATATTGATGAATTAAATGAGGGAATATCAGGTAATACAACTCCCAATGACTTAGAAACTGCTCTGCAATTGATGTACGCCTATGTAGTACAACCACGAAGAGATGATGAAGTAGTAAAAAGTTTCTTAAAAAACCAAAAGGAATTAATTGCTAACTCAATGAAAACTTTGACGCCTGAAAAGGTTTTCAGCGATACAATTACCACTACGCTCTATCAAAAGAATTTCCGTCGCTTACCAACGAAACCGGAAGATATTGACAGAGTAAACCTTGACCGTGCCTATGAAATCTACAAAGATCGATTCAGTGATTTAAGTGATTTTACTTTTGTATTTGTGGGTAATTTTGAAGTAGATAGAATAAAGCCTTTACTGGAGAAATATATTGGTGGACTACCTTCAACTAAACGTATTGAATCGTACAAAGATTTGCACATTGATAAAGTAAAAGGTAAAGTTGAAAAAACTGTCTATAAAGGTTTAGAGGATAAAGCATCAGTAAACCTGCAGTTTAACGGAACATTTAATTATACGGAAGAAGAACGTGTAAACCTGGATGCTTTGGCAGAAGTATTGGATATTAAGCTGACTGAAAAATTGCGTGAAGAGGCCGCCGGGGTGTATTCACCAAGTATACGTGCCTCTTATAATAAATTACCCAATGCGACCTATAATCTTACGATTGCTTTTGGCTGCTCACCCGCCAATGCGGAGAAATTAGCTAAAATTTCTTTGGATGAAATTCAGAAAATTAAAACTAATGGTCCGGAATCGACAGATATTGATAAAGTAAAAGCGGAAGAAAAACGCTCAACCGAATTGCAGGTAAAAGAAAATAGTTTCTGGAATTCGTATTTAGCAGACCAGTATTTTGATGGTGAAGATTTGAATTTTATCAATCGTTACAGCAAAGAAATGATTGATAAAATAAGTGTAGAAAGCGTAAAAAAAGCTGCTAATCAATTCCTTGGAGATAACTTTGCCAAATTTGTATTGTTGCCGGAAAAAAAATAATGTAAGGGTTTATAAAATCAAAAAGCCAAATCTCAACGATTTGGCCTTTTGATTTTATCGGCAATTGACAATTAAAACGTACTCAACTTATTTCTCAATCTCCACCACACAAAGAAAGACCTCATTGTTAAAGTCAATACGACAGGAATCAAAGAATAATTAATTTCTTGCGGCAAAAATGCCCAGCTCAAAAGAAATAATATTTGAATAATTCCGTAAGCCAGAAAATGTTTAGCTAGCCAGGTGCGAGAGGTACCTTTTTTAATTAGTAAGGCAATCGGAAATAACAGAGGATAAGCCCAGATGATGTTCAAATTATATTCTGTAACCCCATGATTGGTAAAGAACCATAAGAAAACGATGAGCCAACCTACAATACCCGTTATTGAAAACAAAATCTTATCAAATAAGAAGTTGCTATTATCTTTTTTCAATTGTAGAAAAGTTAGTCCGCCAGTCAATATAAAAAGCCCCCAGAAGAGCATATTTGGTGTGATAGCTTCTTTTTCTTTTACTACGTCGTTGAGAACTTCGGGGTTGACATCGAGTTTTTGAGACACCAGCGGTTGCCAGACTCCATTTCTTTTGATTTTAGCTTTATCAAATGCATCGCGGAGATTATCGGGCAAAAACATTGCACTATCTGGGCCTGTAACACAATCCGAGGGTTGTCCTATTGCCAAATCCATTCCGAAATCTGCCCATAGTTTGTTGTTCTTTCTAGCGTATACATCTATCCATTGGCGATAACTGCTGTCAGCATGTAAATTGCTCTGAAAGCTTAAACTATCGCCACAAACCGTTTTCAAGACATCTCTCAAACGGCTTGAACAGTTATCATAAAAGAATTTATAGGCATATTCTCTGTTTTCCGGTAAATAGTTTTTTGCAAGAAAATCACTAACATCTTGTTTTTGTTTGCCAGAAAGATTTAAAACCTGTTCCTGTACCAATCTTTTTTCCTGATTCCATCCGGGATATTTTCCATATCCATTCAATTCAATCTCAAAATCAACCAAACTTATTTTGTAGGGTAATGTACCCCTTAAAAATTTAATATAAAAGCCCTGTGCACCAAAATCAAAAGCACCATAATTATACACAACATCTATTCCTTGCATAGGGTCTTTTATTCTGATACCACTGTGCCCAAATGTAGAATACAATTCATCGCCGGGAGCGATTGTCAGTAAGCTGACAGTGGCCATGGGAGAAAGAGTTTGAGCATTAGAAAAAACAGATATAAAGGCAAAGAGTATAAGCAGAACGTATCTTTTCATGCAGGATAGTGTTTTATTGCAAAGGTAAAATAAAAGCGCACAGGTTTCAAAACCTGTGCGCTTATTTCATTCTATTAAATTATATTAGTAACGTACAATCTTGATAGATGATAAACCTGTATCAGCATCAACCTTAATTTTCTTGGTAGCTTTGTCGTAGCCTGGTGTTTGCCATACGCCGTCCCCAACTTTATCAAAACCATCAAGGTCTTTTGAATTCAATGCGCCATCCATTCTTAACTCACAGCCTACTCCTTCTGGTACACTTAGTTTTACGCTGGTTACACCCGAATTGATGTCAACGTCTACATTATCAACTTTGTCGCCTAATTTCACATCAATATCAGCGGCACCTGAGTTCATGTTCAGTTTTTTGACTTTATAATCACTAAAATCGAAGTCAACTTCACCGGCGCCAATGCCCAGATCAATATCCCAGATAGGTGCTTTGTTCAATTTGATAATTACATCGTTATCAAAATTTTCATCGCTGTCGAAATGGAAATTCCCTTTTTTACCCTTTTGCTCAAATTCAATGGTTTTTACACCATTGGTCAAATCTTCTGTTAAAACATAACCACTTCTGTATTGTAGGTGAGTAGATGCTTCGAAAAGATTATTGGTTGATTCTTCTAAATCAAATTCGGCGGCACCACCACCTATTTTTAATTTGGTCTCGGTAATACCAGTAGCAAGCGGTACAGAATAATAATTTTTGTAGCCATTTCCGTCTGAACTATCTGAGTGAGAATTATGGTCATAATCGTCATCTTCGTCGTCATCATCGAAATCAACATGCCAGTCATGTTCCATATCATCTTTCCAATCATTTACGCCATCGTCAACGCATGTAAAAATTCCGAGTGGTATGGCAAAGGCAATTAACAGGGCAGATGTTGCATTATAAATAGTCCGTCTGCGATTCAGGAAGGCAAATACACCGGCCGCGATTAATAGAAGTGGCCAGAAACGGGCTATACCGCCGAATGTCCAGTTTAAATCAAACCAATCAAGATTTGTGCCTAAGAACAGGAAGCCAATCACGATAAGGATAGCACCCCAGAAAATATTACTACTTCTTTTTTCCATTGTTTTAAGAGTTTAGGACTCCCTTTATTACCTGCTGATTAGTTCGTTTGGGTAATAAAAACCCTTTCCCATTTTGGGTTAAACCTGAACGAGAAAGGGTAGGGAAGTGGGGGTTATCAAAGATTTGTGTCTATATCGTTTTTCGGATAATTAGGGAAATTATCGTCTTTACGTTCTCTCACGATTAGCCAAACACCTAAACCAACCAATACTAAAGGCCACATCTGACCGATGTATCTCCAAAGGTTAATGTGAAAGAAAGTTTTAAAAGAGAAAATAATACCCAGAATGATAAGGATTGCTCCTCCAACCAAATTGTTGTTTTGATTGCGACTGCTCATAGTTGTAAAATTTGAGGTTTCAGAATTAATAGTTTCGTTTATTGTTACGTTGGCATAACCGTATGAGTCCTTTACAGGTAATACTATCCATAAGATAATATAAGTTAAACCTGATGGAAACGGAGTGAAAAATAATAATACAAAAAGTACGCGAATAAGTGTTACATCTAAGTTAAAATATTCGGCTAAACCTTGTGCCACTCCACCTAAGGTCTGGTTTTGTCTGATACGATAAAGTCTCTTTTCCATTTTTTTGTTGTTTGGAGGCAAACCCTAAGGTTTGCCTCGTTTATATGTTTTGAGTAATTCACACCACTATCAATCGCCTCATCTTTTACCCATTTATGGGTTGATTACGATATTGTTGGTTGGCATCATTGACTCTTTTGTTGGCATAATGGCCCACAAAATGATGTAAGGAATAATGGCCGGAATAGGAGCAAAGAAAGCTACCACAAATAATACCCTAACCAAAGTTACATCTATATTGAAATACTCAGCAAAACCGGCAGCTACACCACCTAACATTTTACTACTTTTGATTCTATACAAGCGCTTTTCCATTTTCTTAATATTTTAAATGTTTAATTTTTCTTTTATTTCAACCACTGCTTTGTGATTGATGAAACAAAGATATAGGCAAAAGACGGTACTATGTATAGCAAACTACATGAATGGAAAAATTTAGTGTCAAAGGGATAAATTATATGACGATTCATCATCGCTCAATCATAAAATCCCCTTTTAAATAGCGTATGATGCGAATATAGGCTTAAATAATGAATATGAAAACCTGATTAGAGATTATTAATTAATGATTCTTAGAATCAATTTAATTTAAAAATAGTAGCTAATCAACCTCCAATTGTTCAAGAATCTCACTCAATTCATCATAATCTTTATAACCTGGGCGTATTTCTTGAGAACCTTTCAAGGCAATACCTTTAATAGGTGTTTCAGTGAGAATCTGATGAACATTGTTAGCACTAACCCCGAACCCTAGAATTACTGGGTTATCAAAAGCATATTCTTTCAGGTGATATAGGAGGAAATCTGTCAATTCCTGTCCGTCAATCAGGAAATAGCTTACAAAAGAATTATAGAGTTTAAGATAATCTTCTATATAGGCGCTATCGGCATCTAGTTTCAGAATAATTGGTTTGCCTAAGGCAGTTATTTTAGGTAAGAGCGCAGGGTCAGCAATCTGGAGTATATCAATTTCGTATGTTTGAAGTAGTGTAGCAATTTCATCATAATCTGATGATTGAGTTTCTCCGACAATCTGTACACCTGCCAGCCAGGATTGAATTTCTTTCAGTTTTTCAGCAGGCATATAGTCATCAGAGAACTTATCCATTACAAAACCCACTAATTCTACTCCCATACCTGCACAATAACGTGCATCAGATAAATTGGTGATATTACTTACTTTAACGAGTGTTTGAAGTGCCATGCTAAAAATAATGTTGTAAAAGCGCCTCAAAATTAGTTCAGAACTATTCAGAATCAAATTCTGTTGACTAATTTTGCATATTAATTCACTAAAACGGCAGACTTTGAATCTGCGACAGTTATACACATGAGTAAACACGGACGAATTTTAGTTGCCATGAGTGGCGGTATTGACAGCTCGCTTGCAGCTGTTCTTCTTCACGAGCAAGGATATGAAGTAATTGGTATGACCATGAAAACATGGGATTATGCTTCATCAGGTGGCAATAAAAAAGAAACAGGCTGCTGTAGCCTTGATTCTATCAACGATGCCCGTAATATAGCCGTAAACTTAGGTTTCCCCCATTATATTCTGGATATCAGAAACGAATTTGGTGATTATGTAATTGACCATTTCACAGGAGAGTATCTGGAAGGTCGTACGCCTAATCCATGCGTATTATGCAATACTCATATTAAATGGGATGCGCTTTTACGCAGAGCAGATAAACTGGATTGCGAGTTTATAGCCACAGGTCACTATGCCAATATCAGACAAGAAAATGGCCGACATATTATTTCGAAAGGTGTTGATACCTGGAAAGACCAGAGTTATGTACTTTGGGGAGTATCTCAGGAAAGCCTTGCTCGTACACAATTGCCTTTAGGACACCTGAAAAAAACAGAAATCAGAGCTATGGCAACTGAAAAAGGGTTTTATGATCTGGTAAATAAATCGGAATCCTACGAAATCTGTTTTGTGCCGGATAATGACTACAGAGGCTTTTTAAAACGCAGAGTTGAGGGATTAGAAGATAGAGTAAGAGGTGGTAACTTTGTGATGCAGGACGGCAAAGTAGTTGGTCAGCATGAAGGCTATCCGTTTTATACTATTGGTCAGAGAAAAGGCCTAGGCATTGCTTTAGGTAAACCCGTTTTTGTGACCGAAATCAGAAAAGACACTAACGAAGTGGTATTGGGCGAAGAAAAAGACCTTGAAAGAGACGGTATGATGGTAGGTAAATTGGTAATGCAGAAATACGAAAACCTGATTGATAGACCTTTAGAAACAGTTACTAAAGTGCGTTACAAACATGAAGGTTCGCCTGCGCAAATTGTGCAGGAAGGTGAAAAAATGAAAGTTATTTTCTATGAACCTGTTACAGGAATCGCGCCGGGTCAGGCAGCAGTATTTTATGAGGGTGATGATGTAGTAGGAGGGGGCTGGATTTTGAAAAGCTTTAAACAGTAATAGTTTATATATATTTTAATTGATAGGGACAAATTACTCAAAGGAGTTTTGTCCCTATTTTTATTATTGGTAGTTTTGTATCTAAATAATTGTTTTGCGACTAAATTTTAATCGACAACCCAACCCATGCTCAAGACCTTTACTCTATTAGCTATTTCTACTTTTTTTTCTGGTTTATGTTTTGCGTTTGATACTGACTATTCTTTTACGAATAAAAATTTTAAACGATTTCCTCATAAAACCTCAATTCACTATCGTGCATCTAAGCCATTTATAGTGCCAGATACACTTAGCAATCCGGTACCCATTTCAACAGTTATGTCAATTGCAGACAAAGACACGTTATTTAAAGTATGGGACAAAATCTATGGTGGATCCAACGATGAGGCTGTTGCAGGTATAACTAAAACCAGCGATGGTAATTTTATTTTACTCTGCGCATCCGGTTCCTTAAAGTCTGGCAATAAAATTTCGACCAATGCAGATGATTATTGGGTGATAAAGGTGGATAGGGATGGAAACAAACTCTGGGAAAAAACCTATGGTGGAGGTTTTCTTGAGTCTCCCAGTGAAATTCTGGCTTTACCCAACAACGAATTTATGCTAATTGGTACATCTATTTCTGATATAGGAAGAGATAAAACAACGCCACGATTAGGCAATCCTGATTATGAAGATATATGGGTGGTTAAGATAGATGGTAACGGAAATAAACTCTGGGACAGAACTTTCGGCTCTTCAGACAGAGATGGCGTAGCTGGTGCGGTAATAACGCTTGATGGAAACGTTGTATTGGCTGGCACAAGAAGGCAGTCAGACAATTATGATTATCAAATTATAAAAATAAATATCAACGGCGATTTGCTCTGGCAACGGTTCTTTACCGGAGATTCATATGATAGTGTTTATTGTATTGCACAATCGAGTGATAACGGAGTTATAGTAAGTGGATACTCAGATTCAGGTGTTGCCAATAATAAGTCGGCTCCTTCTAAAGGTGGATATGATTATTGGGTTCTGAAAATTGATGGTAACGGTGATAAAGTATGGGATAAGGCTTTTGGAGGGAGCGGATATGATGTAGGAAACGCAATTTTAAAAACAAATGATAATTTTTATTACTTATTAGGAACTTCCTCTTCTCCCATAAGTGGCGACAAGTCAAAAGAATCCTATGGAGGGGAAGATATCTGGGTAGTGAAAATTAATGAAAATGGAGATAAAATCTGGGATAGAACTTTTGGAGGTTTGCAGACAGAGCAATTTGTTAAAGGCTTGGTGCTTCCAAATAATAGTTTTATAGTTGGTTGCGAGACCTATTCAAGTAATTCAGGTGAAATTAATGAACCTATGTATGCAACTGATAATATGTATGTACAAGATATCTGGATAGTAAAGGTTGATTCCGAAGGAAATAAAAAATGGAATAAAAGAATTGGTGGAACTAAAAGAGAAGGTGTAGGTGATTTTTTACTAATAAGTGAAGATGAGTTTTTTTTAACAGGACGGTCTATGTCTAATATAGGATTTGATAAAACTTCAACATCCTGGAATTTGACTAATTGCACTGGCTTCAATTGTGGTGATGACTCCTGGTTAGTAAAGTATAAGCTGAAAAATAAGACAGATTCTCCTGTAACTATCAACAAAGGGCAAACAATAAATCTTATAACCAGAGATTGTTATGGGTCTGTCACATGGTCTAACGGTATGTCTGGTGTAAGTATAAACGTAACTCCTCAAAGTACTATAACCTATACAGCCACTTGCAATGTTTATGGTTCGACAACTATAAGTAGTATAGTAGTCAATGTAACAGCTTGTGGAAATGACATAGATTTAGTAGTGAGTGAAAATATTTTAGCAGGAACACCGCTTAATCCGGTTGTAAAAACAGCTAGAAACAGCATTACTGCCACCAATAGTATTGGCACCACAACAATTAATGCATCTGCCAAATACATTGCTGAAAATTCAATAACGCTAAGTCAAGGCTTTAAGGTTGAAGCCGGTAGTGTTTTTCAGACTAAAATCAGTCCAGGGTGTAATTAATTTAGTAAATATTAGGAAAGTGTCAATCTCAAAAGGATTGGCACTTTTTTTTTCTTAAAAGTAACAAATTACCGCTTAAAGCGTTATATTTGAAGTATTTACCGGATAATCTATGAAGAAGAATTTACTTGTATTTTTATTGCTTTTGCTCCACTTCTCAGTCTTTGCACAGAACCAATATCTTGTGGTGTTTAAAGATAAGGCTAACTCGACTTACTCAGTTTCTAATCCTAAGCAATTTCTTTCAGATCGCTCTATTCAACGCCGGGCCAAGCAAAAGATTGCTATTACCGAGCGAGATTTACCTCCGAATGTTTCATATCTTACTGAAATCAGCAAGAAGGGAGCGAAAGTATTATATAAATCCCGCTGGCTGAATGCCGCCTTAATTGAAACGACACCTGCTATCTTGAATCAAATACTGAAATTTTCATTTGTAAAAGGCTTAGAAGGAACGGGAGACATCAGAAGTGCACGTTTAGGCGGAGTAAGTGAATCTTCAGGGCCAGGAAATAAATTTGATTCAGAAGAAGTAACAGACAATGGCTTTTCACAAACTCAATTGGCCATGTTGGGTGCTGATAAAATGCATACCAAAGGTTTCAGAGGTGAGGGAATGCTTATTGGGGTATTAGATTCAGGTTTTCAGAATGCAGATCAATTAAGTTTCTTCAAAGATTTATTTACCGATAAAAGAGTTATAGGTACTTACGACTTTGTTGATAGGGAGCTAAATGTCTATAACGACCATACACATGGTACCAACGTGTTGTCTTGTATGGCAGCTTATGAGATTGGCAAAATTGTAGGAACTGCCTATAAAGCAAGTTATTTACTGTTGCGTACGGAAGACACTTCATCGGAGACAAAACGAGAAGAAGCTAACTGGCTTTTTGGTGCAGAAATGGCTGATAGCGTTGGAGTTGATGTAATTAACACTTCATTAGGCTATTCTACCTTTGATAATCCTGCGCAGAATTATAAATATGCTGATATGAATGGTGACCGTGCCTTGGCCACCAGAGCTGCTGACTGGGCAGCACAAACCGGAATACTTGTAGTGGCCTCAGCAGGAAATGAAGGCAATGGTTCGTGGAAGTATGTTGGTACACCAGCCGACGCCGATTCAATTATTGCCGTTGGAGCTGTAACCAGCAATCGAAGTGTTGCTACATTTAGTTCTTATGGTCCATCAGGAGATGGAAGAATTAAACCTGATTTAGCAGCACAAGGCCAAAGTACTTTAGTAGGAACACCAGGAAATACAATAGGGTATAGCAATGGTACCTCATTCGCATCGCCTTTAATGGCAGGTTTTGCCGCCAGTTTCTGGCAGGCATTTCCTGAGTTGACCAATATGCAGGTACGAGATTACCTGATACGTTCAGCAAGTCAATATGAAAATCCGGATAATAGAATAGGCTACGGGATTCCAGATTTTGAAAAGGCCTATGAAATAGCAGAGTTGGATCAACTAATTGCTAACCTGAAAAAACAAGGGAAAGATGTAGTAGTATTTCCTAATCCATCTAATAGCCAAAGCGATCCCATGAAAGTCTGGATATTAAAAGATGATGCCGGACAAAGTTTTGAATATAAACTAGTTGATATGACGGGTAAAATTATCTGGTCGCAGACTACTACCGATAAAACTATTACTCTACCTACAAAAGTTGACTATTGGCAAACGAATTACATTCTGAAAGTCACTTCTGAAAACCTGAATTTCACTACTAAAGTAGCAAGAAACTAGTTTTTGCTTATTTCAATCGTGAAATTTTGCGCTATTCGTGAACATTGTGGTAAAAATCATTCAGCCACAATGTTCATCATATCATAAGTTTACATAATTTTTAAGCCACTTAATTATTGGATTATCTTGCTTTTAACTAAGCACTTATTTACTTCAGTGACGGCCGCTAAATCTCTCAATTATTAAATAACTTTATAGTTCTTATACTCTCCAATTCTCCAACCTGTTAGTTTCTCAATAAAAAACAGAACCTTGTTTTTTAGGCTGTACTTTTTTTCAGCTACATTAAATTTAAAATTCCATGAAGCACTTTCGATGCGCTTCTGCATCACTTTAGGGTGCGTATACTCAAAAATTCGGAGCGAATCTATTTTTGAATAATCAAAATCTGTGGTATCCAATTGCATTTTATCAATCTCATCCTGTGTATGCCAAAGCGTGTGGAAACTGCGTACTTTCTCTGCCATTTTTTGAGGCGGTCTTACCCAACCATAATGATAAATGTAAGCATCAATGGGCTTTACATATAGTTTAGTATTATCCAATTTACGGAAGCCTTGGGCATCACGATATGAGGCTACATTTTTTGTGTTTCTAATGATTCTTATCTCATTTCTATACCATTTTCTTGAATCGGCTACATAATTAAAAGAACCGTAGAAGTGCGTATATTTAAATAGTAGTCCCTCCACAGCCATATCATGTTCATATTGTTGCATGGCCAGTCGGATGTTTTCGTAATATTTTTCGTGCACTACTTCATCACACTGGATATAAAATGCCCAGGTAGTATCTGGTGTAATTGCTGCAATAGCTTTATCAGTCTCAACAGCTAAAACTCTCCCGCCCGTTTTCAATGATTCATCCCAGACAGTTTCAATAATACTTATTTTATCTGAATCGATTGATTGAATCAATGCCAATGTGTCGTCATCTGATTTTCCTACTGCTACAACAAACTCATCACATAAAGGCAATACCGAAGTAATGGCTTCAACTGCAGGGTAATCATATTTTATAGCATTTCGAACTATGGTAAATCCTGTAACTTTCATCAGATTGTTATTTGTCCTGTTTTCCAAACCATTCTCATCACTGAATCTTCATTATTCAATTCTTCAACTTTGCTTAATTCAACCCAAGCTAAATCATTCGATTCTTCTGTAATAACTAAAGGTATTGCTTTATCTGCTATGAATAAAAAACGTATATCATAATGAAGATGCGCCGGAATACCTTTTCTTTCTGGTATTTCATGCACATCTACATCAAATATAGACTCATTAACCGATTGAATATCCTGAACTCCTGTTTCCTCTATAGCTTCTTTTAAGGCAACTCTTAAAACATCGCTATCGCCATCGCAGTGCCCACCAGGTTGGAGCCATCTATCAAGTTTCCGATGATGCGTTAGCAGAACAAACTTACCGGAATTGTCTACAATCCAGGCTGAGCCTGTTACATGTCCAATTAATAACTCCCTATCAAAGCAGTTCGGGTGAGCATTTATGAAGTCTTCTGTCACCTGGGTCATGTTTGCTTCAAAAACATCGGCATAGATATGCGCATCAAGTAATTCAAGTATTTTTTTTCGGTGCATACTTCAACAATTATTATTAATTTGCGTCGAAAATTAGTTTATTAAAACAACGAAATATCACAATTAAATGAAAAAAATTGCATGTCTTATTGTAAGTTGTTTATTGTCAGCAACTTATGCTTTTGCTCAGGTAGCACCTGCTCCAAGTCCTGGTGCTACGATTTCTCAGGTAGTGGGTACTACAAAAATTTCAATCGATTATTCTCGCCCAATGTTAAGAGGCCGTGAGATTTTCGGAAAATTAATTCCTTTCGATAAAGTTTACCGTACAGGTGCAAACGCCTCTACAAAGATTGAAACTTCAAGTGATATTACCGTTCAGGGAAAAACATTGAAAGCAGGTAAATATGCGATTATGTCTATCCCTACAGCTACTAACTGGACAGTTATTTTCAGTAAAGACCTGAATGTCAACGAGCAAAGCTATAGCCAATCAAACGATGTACTACGAGTAACAGCGCCGGCCCAAACTGTGCCAACAGTTGAATCTTTCACAATTGATTTTTCTGATGTAAAAGATGACGCAGCTACTCTGAATATCTCCTGGGAAAAAACAAAAATTTCTCTGGCAATCGGTGTAGATAATGTCGCTGCTATGGAAAGTGCCTTGACGCAAAAAAATAATGATGCCGCTGGTGCTTTCCAACAAGCAGCAGAGTATATGCTTTCAAAAGGAATGGATTTAAACAAAGCCTTAACATTGGTTGACAAATCATTGGCTTTGCGTGAAAACTTCCGTAACAACTGGGTAAAAGCACAAATCCTTGATAAATTAGGAAGACCTTCAGAAGCTTTAGGCTTTGCTTTAAAAGCACAAACTTTAGGTGATGGCGATGGTGTATATCCTTTCTTCAAAGATGGTATTGAAAAAGGTATCACAGATTTGAAATCGAAAATACCAGTAGAGACACCTGCAGCTACTACTCCTGCAAAATCAAAGAAAAAGAAAGCCTAATAGCAACTAAAATATAATATGAAGTCCCAAATGGAATACATGCCATTTGGGACTTTTGTTTTACAGGAGTATTAAAAATCACGTTTCAAGCCAACAAAAATTTGTAGACTATTTGAGAAAAACATATTTACAATTAATTTTAGACAAAATAGTCCAAATTACTCAATCACTAAATACTTACCATGACTACTGACTCTATTAACTCTAAAAAACAAACCCTTTATATTATCCTGTGCGGTATTTTCCTAACCAATGCTATAGTTGCAGAAATAATAGGTTCAAAAATATTTTCAGTTGAACAAACTTTGGGTATTGCTCCCTTACAACTACCACTTTTTGGTCAGAAATTCGATTTCAATATGTCTGCAGGAGTATTGAACTGGCCATTTGTATTCATTACTTCTGATATTATTAATGAGTATTTTGGTAAAAGCGGTGTGAGGAAAATCTCATATCTGACGGCGATTCTGATAGCTTATGCTTTTATCATTATCTACCTTTCAACTATTGTTACTCCGGCAGAATTCTGGATTAATTATAATAGCAAAGATTTATCTGGTAATCCGTTGAATATCAATGATGCCTATAAAATTATTTTCCGACAAGGGTTAGGTATTATTTTAGGCTCAATTACAGCTTTTTTAGTGGGGCAAGTTTTAGATGCCACGGTCTTCCATTGGTTACGTACCCGTACTAAAAATAAGATGATATGGCTTAGAGCTACGGGGTCAACGCTTATCTCGCAGTTAATAGATAGCTTTGTGGTAGTGTTTATAGCCTTTTACGTGTTTAACAACTGGACATTGACGGACGTGTTAACAACAGGTACAAACAATTATATTTATAAATTCACTGTGGCTGTCTTGTTAACGCCTGTTATTTATCTTGCACACAACCTGATAGATAGATATTTAGGTAAAGAACATGCGCATAAAATTATTGATGAAGCCACATTTACACCGATGTGATTAGATGATAAAGATAAGCAATCAGGATTTCAGAGGGCGAGATTAAGCATAGTATAAGTAACTATTTTAACGATAAAGGAGCAGTATTTTACTGCTCCTTTATCGTTGGGAATTTCGACATATCCACCTGACAGGAACCGCAGCCTTTTGCGCATCCTGCGTTATTTTTGACTGCGAATTGTTTTCTAACCGTATTACCTAAGTAAGCCAGAGCTCCTAAAAATACGACACCGATAACCATATGCTCTATCATCTTCTTCCTAAAGCTTGTAAAATATGTTGATAATGATGCTCTGAATGCCAGGCATACAAAGAAATTACTTCCTGAATCTCAAAAGACTTCTGATAACCACTGTGGTAATAAGTCTTTTTTAAGGCTTCTTTATCCAAACCCTTAAACAAAAACACCATCCGTTTATGTACACCCTCTACAATTTGTAAGGAGGGCTTAATAGGCAACTGATGGTCGGGTAATTGTGCCCACGCTGCTTCATCATAACCTTTTATTGGCGGATTTTGTTCAGTCAAAGCAAAATGAATGCGTGTGAACATATTAATATGGCTATCCGCTAGATGATGTACTACCTGACGGACAGTCCAGCCTTCAGGACGATAGGGTGTATCCAATTCAGCATTGTTTAACTTAGCCGTCAAAGTTTTTAGACGTGCAGGAAATTTGTCTAAAACTCTGATATGGGCTTTTGTATCTATCAATGTATATTTTTTGCCGTAGACAAAATCACCGATCGGGTATTTTAATTGTTCAAGTGTCATAAATATCAGGTAGGTAAATTAGAGTATATTTTAGTTCCAGTATTGCTGTATTTCAGTCAATAGTTCCGCATGAACGGCTGAACCTGCCACTACATCACCCCTGAAAAGATGTTCATCAGTACCCGAAAAATCAGTGGCTATTCCACCAGCCTCAGTAATTAATAGAATACCAGCTGCCATATCCCAGGAATTGAGATTGTATTCATAGAAACCATCAAAATAACCACAAGCTACATAGGCCAAATCAATTGCGGCTGAACCCATACGACGCAAACCATGTGTCTTCTGCATGAGAGATTCTAGTATTTTTAGGTATCTATCCTGATTCTCAAATTTATAGTAGGGGAATCCCGTAGCTAATAGACTTTCACCTAAATGTTTGTTAGCGGATACACTGATTTTTTCACCGTTTTTAAAGGCACCTCCACCTTTAATCGCAGAAAATGTTTCTTGTGTACAAACATTGTAAACCACACCTACTAAAACTTCTTTTCCTTGTGCCAATGCCAAACTTACTGAATAATTTGGTAGGTTATGAATAAAGTTGGCAGTACCATCCAAAGGGTCAATAATCCAGTTGAGCCCTGCCATATCTTTGGTTTCAGCTGTTCCTTCTTCAGTAATAAATCCTGCTTCCGGCAGAATTTGTTCCAGTCTACTGACAATCAGTTTTTCTGTTTCCTTATCAACGTACGATACTACGTTATTCACAGCTTTATACTCAACTGATGCGGTACTGAATTTCTTTGCCTCTGTGGCAATAAATTGTCCTGCTTCCTGTGCTACCAGAATCACTTCCTGACAGATTTTTTCTAAATTCATATTTTCTGTGGCGCGAGCTTCCAGTTCGCATAATATTTTATAAACCCTGTATATTCTTCCCTTTGGGATATTTTACATTATATTTCAAAATAATCTCTTTATTATCAAGCGGTTGTAATGTCAGATTCCAGATGAGCTTTCCTGTTTCTTTGTTATAGTCAGCGCCTTGTAATTCTTCTGTTTCAACTTCAATTCTACTATCCTGCGAAATAGGTATCTGATCTTCAATAACAATATTAATAGGTTCACTCTTTGTGTTTCTCAACGTGATTCTGAATCCAAAAGATTCTCTAACATTCGAACCAATATTTCGGCGTGATTTAAATGCTTCAATGGTCTCGCGCTTGGTAATAATTTTCTTATCACGGCCCAATGAAATTAATAAAGAGTCTTTGGTATCACTATTGGCAATAGTTGAAGTACCTACAAATGTGCCTTCAAAATAAATATTCGCACTTCCCGGAAGCAAATTATATTTTTCCCAATTGGTAATGATTGCCGTAAGGAATGCGTCTCTATCATATTTTGGAACAGCATAATATTTATAAGTGGCAGGCAAGTTGAAATTCTGAATATCCACCATCTCAGGATTTCCTCCTGAAATAATTGTATAAGGCATGGTGATTTCGAAGTTTACCGCCAAAGTAGTTTGGATGGTATTGACGAAATTGGCCGTTGTTGCCATCTTGTCTTGGTCATCACTTTCAGAGGCAGGTGCGGCAGCTGCCTCGCTATTATATAGTGCCTTGCCATCCATTGCTCCTCTTGCTAGCGGTCTGGGTTCAAAAACGCTTACATATTGGGCATATAGTTCTGGCTTTGTACCACCTTCAGATGGATTGGAAGTTGATAAGGTAAGCCTTACATTTTTCCAGTCAATACCTGTATTCTGAAATACGTTTGCGCGATAACCTAAAGTGATGTCACTTTTCACATCTTTGGCTCTTATATCATACGCTGGAGACCAGCCAGCCGCATTGGCTACATAACTCAAATTAATATCCAAAGTAGCATTGGATTTTGATGATACTGTCAATTCTATTTCTCCTGCAGGTTGGTTCAAATTACCACCCTGAGATGTCAATTGTCTTTGCAGACGAGCCAATTTATCATTCGCTTCTTTTGATTGTCGGGCTAATTGCATCTGGCGAGTACCTATTTCTGTCAGCTTCGTACGAAAGAAATCAAGCATTTCTTTTAAGTCCTCCGGTGTTACGCCATCTTTTTCGTTCTTGATATTGGAGTTTGCCATCAGCATGTTGCGCTCATTATCAGCTACTTTTATAAGCATGTCGATGGTTTGTACTTCCGTAGTGGTAATTCTGATAGAATCTTCCAGCACATTCCGCTTTTTATTTCCCAGATAATTATGTTTGAATTTTACTCCCATTATTACCACATCTCCCTTTCCACCTACCTGTATGCTGCTTGGGTCAATGGTTGAAGCTACATTGCTGATAATCAGCTTTGTAGTTCCAGCCTGAAGGGTGGCACGTACTTTGGCATCAATCTGCGCCCGGTTCAGAAATACGGTAATGTGTTGGTTGTCAGCATCTACCCGAACCTGATTCTGAGAGAAAACAAAGATTCGCATGCCCAACAAAAAAACAATAAAAAAAGGAGAGCCTCTGAAAAAAGATTTTTTCATAACAAATAGGTTTAGATACAAAGGTGGTTGAACGTGTAAGCCTAAAACACATTAACGATTTTAATTGCTTAAAATTTAGCTAATCCTGATGACAATTTTAAGAAAAAATATTGGGTTTGACGTTTTTTATTTTCCTTTGCTGAAAAATAATGAAAGGATAAAATCAAGAATGCATTTGGTAGTAAAAGCATTTACGCAATGATTGTCCGAATTACCTGATTGATAACATGATTAAGGAAAAAAGATTAAGAAGTTTTACGGAAAGAATATTTAAAGCTATTGGTTGTTCAACCAAAGATGCCAAACTCGCTGCAGATGTACTGGTTTCAGCTGATTTAAGAGGAGTAGATTCTCATGGAACTGCTCGTTTAATTGGCTATGTGAGATTATACGATCATGGAAGATTGAATCCTACCCCGCAAATCAAAATCATTCATGAAACTCCCTCAACGGCTGTTATTGATGGAGACAAAGGTTTAGGGTTGGTAGTAGCTCCTTTTGCCATGAAAGTGGCCATGAAAAAGGCTAAAAGATATGGTTCCGGTTGGATATCGGTTCAAAATTCCAATCACTTCGGCATTGCTGGCTATCATTCAATGCTGGCACTGGAAAACGATATGATTGGTTGGGCAATGACCAATGCCGCGCCTTTGGTTGTACCTACTTTTGCCACCGAAAAAATGCTGGGTACGAATCCGATTGCAATCTCAGTGCCTGCAGGCAAACAACCGCCATTTGTGGCTGATTTTGCTACAACTGCAGTAGCTTATGGTAAATTGGAAATTTTGCAACGCAAAGGTTTATCAGCCCCTATTGGATGGGTACAAGATGCGGACGGTGGGCCAACGGATGATTCAAATGCTATCAAGAATGGGGGAGGGCTTTTGCCATTGGGTGGAGACCGTGAGCATGGCAGCCACAAGGGTTATGGATTGGGGTCTATTGTTGATATATTTTCCGGTGTTTTGTCAGGTGCCAATTTTGGGCCCTGGGTGCCTCCGTTTGCTACTGCAGGTTTTCATGGGGTTGCTGCCGAGCAGGTCGGTAAGGGCACAGGACATTTTTTAGGGGCAATGCGGATCGATGGTTTCCGCCCGAAAGAAGAGTTTAAAGCGAGTATGGATACATGGATTAAGCGTTTCAGAGAGGCTAAACATATAAGCGGAAATCCTGTCCTGATCCCGGGTGACCCTGAAAGAGAACTGGAAAAAATCAGAAGAGCCGATGGTATCCCTCTGAACGAAAAAGTAATAGAAGATTTAAAAGGATTGGGAGAACGATTCGGTGTGAAGTTTTAACTATTTATCTTAACAGTGTAACGGCCCCTTGACTTTTTACAATAGCTCCGTCACTTAATTCTATCAAAACCTTAAAAGTATAGATGCCTGACGGAGCATTTTGCCCATGATAAGTACCATTCCAACCATATGCCTCATCAGATGGGGGGATGTTTTCTTTGATGAAAATATTGCCTCCCCAACGGTCGTAGATGCTCAACTCTTTTATCTGTCGAACACATCTGGCCCCATAAATAAAAAATACATCGTTTACACTATCACCATTTGGGGAAAAAGCCTGAGGCGCATAGACAGTGCTACAGGTATTTACTTTTACATGAAAGATATCTTCTTTTTTGCACAAATCATCATTGACTGTTACCTTGTAAGTAGTATTTTCAGTTGGTTTTACCCATGTTTCTGCACAATTGGCACAAATTACACTATTATCATCCGGTGACCATTCATAGATATAATTCCCAACCGGACTTGCCAGGGCATTTAATTCTACGCTATCTCCCAACATCATACTGAGGTCATGCGTCTGTGTAGGTAAATCAAAATTTCTGACTGTAAGATGTGTAGTGATAATGCTGTCACAGACGGGATTTGGGTAAGTGACTCTTGTAACATAGGTACCAGGAGTAGTATAATTCATCGTACCTACTTTCAGTGCCTCTCCCTGACAAATGGTTTTATTTTGAGTAAACAGAGTTACCGGATTGACTGATAGGTTTAGCGTAACAGTACTATCACAAATGCCAAACCGATTAATATTCTTGATAAATTGCCCCGGTGTTGTGTAATCCTGATCTTCAACCGTAAATTTCTGCCCATCACAAATTGAAATATGTAAATCGCTTGTACCGGCCTGATATTTAATAATATAATCTAATCGTAGTTCACAAGCATCACTAATACTGCCTAAAGGAACAACTTTTACATAATACTGGTCGCCTAATTTAGCTTTAACTTTAATAGTTGGGGTAGTTTCACCGGTATTCCATGTATATTTTTTAAAGCCATCAGGCGCTTTTAAGGTCATATAGCCATCAGGATCAGGGCATATAGAGGTAGCTTTAACCTCTGACTTGATACACTCGGCATCAAAATAAGCATAGCCTTCATGTGAGTTTTTAGTACAGCCGTGGGCTGTAACTTCTACCGAAATCGTTTGTCCTATATAATCTCTTAAATCTACAGCCCCGGTTGTCCAGTTTCTATATTGATACACACCTTGGGACTGAAAGCCATCGGCAGTTCCATCTTTGTATAACTGAACATCAAATGAATTGCAAACTAATTCCTGTCCGGTTTGATTGCGTATAATAATGGTAAACCCTGGCTTTTGGAATGCTAAATGTCCTGACTGGTCATTTTCAAGAACAACAGCAAATTTGTATTGAAATAAAGTGCTTTCTGATGTGACAATGAAAGACGTCCTGAGCCTGGCAAATCGGTTACCGGTTTCGGTATTGCCTATTCTGATAGAATGGGTGCTTCCAGGAGCTACCATAGGTATGGATTCTACGTTGATTTTAGGGTCCCTACCATCCCCTAAACTGGTAACATAATGTTCCCGCCCTCTGGTGCCGGTGATATCCGGCCCATAGAAAAATTGTTGATTTGAATCATAGACCGGGCCATAAGATAAAACCCAACCACTGGTATTCCCCAATTCAAAGCCGATATTAGATAAATCAGTCATTTGTGCCTGACTGAGCAAAATATTAAACAGAATAAAGAATAATAAAGGTAATATTCTTTTCATAGAGGATATCTGTTTAGGGAAAATTCTTAAATCATACAGTCGTTTTAATAGTAAAATTGAGGACGTGTTTAGGTGGAAAGGTTGGTACTGATATAGACGAAGAATATTTGTAATTCGTTGTCTTTCAATTGTTTTCTGTAAAAATAATGATTTCTTAAAACACAAAAGCATCTCCTTCATTTAATTCTATTAAGCTTTGAATGAGAATAGAAACAATATATTTACGAAGTATTAGATTTAAACACTGAGTAAATAGTACTTAGAAGATAAACCAGTCATTAAATGTCCTGAAATAATCTGATATTTTTTTCGTAATTTTGCAGTTCACAGAACTCATAGTACATGAAAAAAGTTAAGGTTGGCTTAGTTCAGATGTCTTGTTCGGCTGATGTGACCGAAAACACAAATAAAGCCATTGCAGGTATTAGGAAAGCGGCTGAGGATGGAGCAAATATTGTTTGTCTGCAGGAATTATTCACTTCTCTCTACTTTTGTGATGTAGAAGACCATGACAACTTCAAATTAGCTGAATCAATTCCGGGGCCTACTACAATGACATTGTCAGAGGTAGCCAAAGAAAATAATGTAGTAATTATTGCCTCACTATTCGAGAAACGTGCTGCAGGATTATATCATAATACTACGGCAGTAATCGATGCTGATGGGACCTATATGGGTAAATATCGTAAAATGCATATACCGGATGACCCTGGTTATTATGAAAAGTTTTACTTTACACCAGGAGACTTAGGTTATAAAGTATTTGATACCAAATTTGCCAAAATAGGGGTTTTAATCTGTTGGGATCAATGGTACCCTGAAGCTTCAAGAATTACTTCATTGATGGGCGCGGAGGTTTTGTTTTTCCCTACTGCCATAGGTTGGGATACCAATGAAAAAGAAAATGAGGCAAATATTGAGCAATATAATGCATGGCAAACGATTCAACGTAGCCATGCCGTGGCAAACGGTGTGCATGTAGTATCTGTAAATAGGGTAGGGCGCGAGGCTGACCAGAAATTCTGGGGAGGTAGTTTTGTGGCTAATCCTTTTGGAAGCCTTCTTTATTTAGCATCGCACGATAAGGAAGAAGTGCATGTGCAGGAAATCGATTTAGCCTTAACAGAAAAATATCGAACCACCTGGCCATATTTAAGAGATAGAAGAATTGATAGCTACGGCCCGATTCTGAAAAGATATATTGACGAATAACCAAAAACAATCCAAGGAAAATTGCATCGGATTATCGATGATTTAATACAGTTTTTAGATGCTTACAATTAATAACTTATCTTTTTATTTTGGTGGAAGGGCCATCTTTGATGGTGCGAATTTACAGATTAAACCTAAAGATAGAATTGGACTCATTGGTCTGAACGGGATGGGTAAATCTACCCTTTTGAGGCTGATTGTCGGAGAATATCAGCCTGATGCAGGAAGTATCTCGAAATCCGGTGATACTACTATTGGCTTTTTGAATCAGGATTTATTGTCGTACCAAACGCAGGATTCTATTCTGGCGGTAGCTATGCAGGCTTTCGAGCGTGAAAACTACCTGCAAATTGAAATAGATAAGGTACTTCATGAAATGGAGGTGAATTATCGTGACGAATTGGTTGACAAATTGGGGCACTTACAAGAAGAGTTTGACCACTTGGGTGGATATACTATTCAATCGAAAGCGGAGGAGATTTTGGAGGGTTTGGGCTTTAAGACTGAGGAACTTCACAAACCTTTGAAAGAGTTTTCCGGAGGTTGGCGTATGCGTGTAATGTTGGCCAAATTGCTTTTGCAAAAACCATCGTTACTACTACTGGATGAGCCTACCAACCACCTGGACTTACCGTCTATCCAATGGGTAGAAAAATATATTGTGAACTACGAAAACGCAGTTGTGGTAGTATCTCACGACCGTGAGTTTTTAGATAATGTTTGTAATACAACTGTTGAGGTAACACAAAATAAACTGTGGTCTTACCCCGGCAATTACTCTTTCTTTGTAGAAGAGAAGGCTCTGAGAAGCGAGATTCAAAAGAGTGCCTTTGAGAATCAGCAGGCACAGATTCGCCAGACTGAGCGTTTTATTGAGCGTTTTAAAGCAAAAGCTTCCAAGTCTCGTCAGGTACAATCACGTGTAAAGGCATTAAACAAATTAGAGTTGATTGATGATGTAATTGATGCCAATGCACGGGTACACTTTAAGTTTAAGTTCAGTGTAAATCCAGGAAGAAACGTAATGGCTCTGGAACATGTGAACAAAGCCTATGGCGATAAGGTGATTCTGAAGGATTCAACCATTAATATTGAGAGAGGAGATAAAATTGCATTGATTGGTGCCAATGGTAAAGGTAAATCGACCTTATTGAGAATCATTGCCGGAACTGAAAATATAAACGGAACCCGAAAACTCGGACATAATGTTAACTTCTCGTTCTTTGCTCAGCACCAGTTGGAATCATTGCATATGGACGAAACCTTATTAGAAGAGTTGAAGTATGCGGATTCGGCTAAAACAGAGCAGGAATTGCGTCTGGTTTTAGGTTGTTTCCTATTCCAGGGCGAAGATGTTTTCAAGAAAATCAAGGTACTTTCAGGAGGTGAAAAGTCTCGTGTGGCTTTGGCAAAGGTATTGATTTCAGAAGCGAACTTCCTGCTACTGGATGAGCCTACCAACCACTTGGATATGCAGTCAGTAAACATTCTTATTCAGGCTCTTGACCAATACGAAGGTACTTATGTGGTAGTTTCCCATGATCGTCACTTTGTGAGTCAGGTAGCTAATAAAATCTGGTATATTGAAGATTATCAGATTAAAGAATATCCGGGCACTTATGATGAGTATGAAACTTGGGTAGAAGAAAATAAAAATATTAAGCAAACTGCTCCAACACCACCACCTGCACCTGTAAAGAAAGAAGAAAAGCCTGCTCCGGTAGCAGTTGTTAATTCTAAAAATCAGAATGAGATTAAAAAGCTGGAGCGTGAGATAGAAGAAATAGAAGCAAAAATTACTGATTTGGAGAAGAAGAAAACCATTGTAGAGGAAAAATTAGCAGACCCAACAATTTTTGGAGATAGTGCTACTCTACAAAAAACAAATAAAGACTACGAACAAATCAAATCGGAATTAGCAAAGCTGAATGAGATTTGGGAAGCAAAAATGATGGAGGTCGCTTAAAAAATAAAGCCTCATTTCTGATTTCAGAAATGAGGCTTTTAAATTTTACATTCGTTTCCATCTGAAAACTTCTTTTCCTGCTTTACCCATCACTCCGTCTTCCTTCCAGATAAAATCATAGAATACAATATCATTACCATCAAATTTATAACCATAGGTTTTGGTTTTGTCGCTATCTTTTTTGCCGAAATCAATTAAATCTATATTGGTTTGCGTAGTTACATAATCAACCCACACCCGATAGATATCATATCCATCTACGCCCAATAATTGATTATCCGCTCGTAACTCAATGGTTTTGCCTTGATTATCAAACTTGCCTATCCAGAATTTCTTCTCAACAAAGCCAATTTCATCTACTTTTTTGAAACTGGTATTCCCTAGTTTTAGGGTAGAGGCATCAATACTACCTGAATATTCAGGGGTTGGTTTGACCTCGTAAACATTAAACAATTCAAGTTTATCTCCATTCTTTACCTTATAGGCAGAGCCTTCGTGGAAATTCCAAACGAGATTTGCAGTGTCGGCAGCAGCATTAAATGAAACCATCACAGTATCAGCATAAACTTTTGCTTTTAATGGTGATTTGGTTTGTTCCAGCGTTTCTAAATAACGGGCATTTACCCAGACGCTGTTTCCTAAGTCAGATTTAAGTGGAGTTTCAATAGCAGTTGTAATTGTACTATCCGGAGCACTGGTCTTAGATTCAGAAGATGGCTTGTTGCAAGAGAAAATGACGGAACTTAAGGTTGCAAGGATGATAAGTTTTTTCATGATAAAACAATTTAGTGATTTAGTGAATGAGCGATTGAGTGAATACTATTTATTCTTAATTGAGACGTATAAAGATAAGGAGCTATGTTATTCATAAATTAAATAATTAATATCAAAATTATTTATCACTAAATCTCTCAATCACTCATTCACTCAATTTTATATAATTTCAATTCGCTCTCCTAATCTTAAAACTCTATAAGGTGTGCCATAATCGTCTGCCTTAACAATAAAGTTTTCAGGGTCTTCTGTATTAAATTCAAATAAATGATAATGGTGAGGGATAACCAGTTTGGCTTCAATCTCTTTCCCTAATCTGGCGGCTTCTTCAAAGTTTAAATTGCCAGCAACTTTTCTTTCTGGTTTATTTCCATTAATGGGTAGAAACGCAATATCAACATTATAAGGTTTTAAAATGTCAACCATTCCATCATACCTAAGCGTATCACCTGAATGGTATACTTTGTATTGACCAAATTCGGCTACAAAACCCATATATTTCAATTTGCCATTTTCATCTCTTTCTAAAGTGTTGTGGGCTGCCGGAACTCCATATAACTTAAAAGGATAAATTTCGATATGTTCGTTATCATTCAGGCATACCAGAAAATCTTTATCACATTTCAATCGTTCTGCTACAAATTTTCTATTGGCCTCAGGAATTACCATTGTAATGGTAGGGTTTTTCTCAAATATTGGTAGTAAAGTTTCAGCATCCAGATGGTCAGTATGGTTATGAGAGGAAGTTACTACATCAATCATGTCCAATTCCGATGGGTCAATCACTAATTCACTTATGCGGGTATGGGGCTTGTCGGTGTTGGCATATTTCTTAGTTAATGAATCTGATAAATAAGGGTCAAAAAGCAAATGTTTTCCCAGATATTGAATCAGAAAACCACTTTGTCCTAACCACCAGACTCTGAAACCTTCAGTTTGATGAATAGAACTTTTAATGTCATTTAATAACTCCTTGTATTTCTGAAAGGCTTGAATTAACATAATATCTATAATTTATCGTATCCTTCTGCAGGTTTCCAGTCAGATTTTGGTTCAAAATGATGCCATAATAAGGCTCCTATTTTACGTAACAGCTCGTAACCCTCATTTTCTCTTATCCAGGATTCATCTTTCTGATTTTTGGTAATTATACTGTATACATATTCACCATGAGGAGCATGTACTAATGCCGTTTCAGAACGGGAACGATTAACTGCGCCGTTTTTAGTGGCTGCTTTAATACTCTCAGGTAATTGAGAAAGTCCTTCCTTATCCCAGAATTGGCGGCCAAGGTTACGGTACATTCTATCAGAGTAAGCCAAAGAAAAGATTTGACCAGCGCGAATCATTGTTAACAGGTTAGCCATTTCTCTGGGAGAGGTTTGTCCCTAGCCATATTGGGTTCGATTGGTTTCTCTGCCAGGTGTTCTCGAATTAACTCTTGTTACCTGAAAACCTAAAGAATCTAATAGGGTATTGATTCTCTTACCCCCTCCTGATAATGCCTGCAACCATAAACTGCCTGTATTATCACTTATGGTGCACATGAGCATCATTACATAGCTGAGTGGTATTTTAGTGCTATCTTTTAACGAACCAACAATACCATCGTCGTATTTTAATGAATCTCTGTAAACTAATTCCTGCTCATATTTTAACGCTCCATGTCTGATTTTATCAAACGTACCAATCATAATTGGTATTTTAATCATACTGGCAGTCGGGAAAATCGTATCAGCATTGATAGCTGCAAATTTATTTGTTTTAAGATTATGGACATAAATGCCCACATCCCCTTTAAAACCTTTAATTGTCTCCTGAAGTTTGGTTTTTAATTTTAAATCTTCTTTTATTGTTTGTGAAAAAGTGCAGAAAGGATTGAAAAGAATGCTTAATAAAAGGATGAAGTGTATATTTTTTCTCATAGAGGTATAGTAAAGCCACGAATATAGGAATTTTTCCGTGGCTTTGGTAATACAGTTGTGTGGATATTCTTTTTTTAGCCACAAACATACTAAAGCTTTATTTTGGCTTCATACACCTGTTTTTCTTTGGGAGTAATATCTGCCAGTACATATCTTTCCTGACTGGTAATAGCCATTTCATCTAAGGCATCGACAGCATTTTTATAATTAGAGTCATCTGTGGCACGAATGATAACCGTAAAGTTTTCTGATTTTTTTGCAAGTTTTCTTTTTTGAAGAATTATTTGCCTAAGCGATACACCATAGTTCACTTCAATAAGTTGTGCAGTATTCAGGTCTTTATAATTCTTTTGATGCCAGAAAATTCTGTCGTCTTTCCCTAGAATCAGATTTATCGAATTACTTTCACCTATTTCGGGGATAATAGTTTTATTCCTATCAATGATATCAGGCATGTTTAGTTTCATCATGTTTGGTGACGAAAATGTGGTTGTGAACATGAAGAAAGTAATTAATAAGAACCCCAAATCGACCATAGGGGTCATGTCAACCCGCGCTACGCGGGTAGTAGTAGCTATTTCTGCCATTTTTGTAAGAGTTTAAGTTGAACGAAAAACTAATATTTAGAAATATGTCTAAATATCTAAATAAAATTTTAACTGCCAAATAAATTTTGAGAAATTATTTTGTGGAGCGAACTGTTCGATGCTCCCTTCCCGTTAGTAGTCTATAGAATGGGTAATTGATTGTAGATTTAAGAAGCAAAGGCCTGCAAATCGTCAGATTCAAAAACTTTCTTTCCTTTAATTCCTTTCTGTGCTGAATCAAGCATTGCAATGGCGACAGTCTCGCCTTTAATTGCTTTATTTTTTTTAGGAATAAGAAAATTGAAGGTTTTCATAATTACAGCTGCGAGTCCTTCCCCTGCACGGGATTCCTTGCGTTCACCTAAGAGAAGAGATGGGCGGAAGATAAGTAAACCAGGAAAATGCAAATCAGTTAATGCTTTTTCTATTTCACCTTTTACACGGCTATAGTAAAACATTGAACCTTCATTTGCACTTAAAGCCGACACAATGAGATACTGTCTAGCACCATTTTGAATGGCGGCCTTAGCTATTTCGAGAGGATAAGTGAAATCTACTTTATAGAAGGCTTCTTTTGAGCCAGCCTGTTTCATAGTAGCGCCAAGACAGCAGAATACATCGTCAGCGACCACCAGAGATTTATCGAAATTATCGAAATTGATAATGATTTGCTCCAGTTTCGGATGTTGGAAATCCAAAGGCTTCCTAGCCAAAACTTTTATCTTTGAGTAGGAGGGATGATTTAATATTTTCTGCGTCAGGTGCTTGCCTATTAATCCGGTGGCACCTACTATTAAAGCTGTTTTCATATCTTAACAAATAGCTATTATCGTCGCTTATTGAAATCAACTACTCTATAACTTATTAATTTTTCGGAACGAGCAGCTACAGGTTTATGATAAATAAAGATTTCGTAGGTGTTTTGAGTCTCTGCAAAATTTCCCTCAATAGCCGCTTCATCAGGTTTGCCATCTTTTGCTAAAACAAAGTTATAATTATATACTCCTTGTTTGAGTTGAATAGTGGCTATATATCCTCCAAAATTATTGTCGTAGGCCATTTCGTTAAGTTTATCCAAACGCCAGTCATTGAAACTCCCATTTACATAAACTTTTTCATTGGCATTTAATTCCTGGCTTTTTAAACCAAAAGTCATAAAAATATAATCAGCCTCAGTTTCTGCCTTGCTCCCTTCACGATTATCAATCACATACATACCATCAAAATCATTCGACTCTATATAAGCAGTTTCACTTCGATCTCTTTGTGGCGAAACCCACATATCGTCTTCTTTACCTCGATTGATTTTGTCGATAAAAAGACCTCTATTATAAGTACTTCTGGAGTCAAAGAAACGATATTCATTTGTGCCTAGGAAAACATTTTCATCATCAAAAAAGCGGAAATCTAATTGATTGGTAGAATTATTGACACTAAAAGGCTTTAAGTTTTTTACCACTTTATCCCAACGGTAATTTTGACGAATGATAATTTTAAACTCATCTCTTGGCGACATGACATTGTAAGAGCCATAATTTACCTGTAAGTCAATCTGTTGATGTGTTTTATATTTTGCTGGGTTTTGTGCCTGGCGAACTGTAGCCATAGAGCTAACGCCATTTTCATAAACCATAAACCTTCTTGAAAGCATAATATCATCACGACGGCGATCTTTCCAGACTACCACCAGATAATTACCCGAAATCAACACCTTAGGTAATTCAATTTTATAATGATAGAATGGGACTTTGGTATTTTGCGAAACCTGATAGTCGTTGATAATCAAATCATTATATTCTGGCATAAATTCCAATTCTGATAGAACCGACTGTTTCCAATCCATGCCGCAATGCAGTATTTTTACATGATATTGCTGATAAGTCGGATTTAAATCATCAAATTCAAGCCATAGACTATTATTATCATTCAATTGTACAACCGGAGGATTGAGACTCTTAGCTGGGTCAGCAGCATTGCCTATAAGTGGATACAATTGCACTGACCTTATATTAGGCTCATAAGTCGCATCTTCAAAGCGAAGTTGTTTAGTCTGGGCAGCAAGCCAATGTATAGGGAGTAGAAGAATAATTAAAAGGAGTTTTTTCATACAAAGCGGGGAAAATAAAATAACGACTAATTGAGTCAGTTGTTTTAATAACAAAGCAAAATGAAAACTCTTTTTAGTAGAAATAAAATATAAAAAGTGAGTTTTGTCTTTGCCTATTCACTCAATCACTAATTCACTAATTTTTATAAGATTTGCCCATCCTGCATCACTAATTTTCTATCTGACATATCGGCCAGATGTTCATTATGGGTGATAATTACAAAAGTCTGATTAAATTGTTTTCTTAATTCAAAGAATAAATGATGCAATTCTTCTGCATTTTTAGAGTCAAGATTACCACTTGGTTCGTCAGCAAAAACCACAGATGGGGAATTAATTAATGCTCTGGCCACTGCTACACGCTGTTGTTCGCCCCCTGATAATTCTGACGGAAAATGTTTAATTCTTTGACCTAACCCAAGTAATGTCAATAATTCAGTTGCTCGTTTTTCTACTGCTTCTTTGTCTTTTCCATTTGTTCTGCTCTGTTGAATCCATGATGGAATACATACATTTTCCAGGGCTGTAAACTCGGGCATCAGATTATGAAATTGAAAAACGAAACTAATTTTTTCATTGCGAAAACGAGCTAACTCCTTATCCTTTAGTGAACTATAGTTAATATTGTCAAGCAAAACCTCTCCCGAATCGGCCTTGTCAAGTGTGCCCAGTATATGCAATAGCGTAGTTTTTCCTGCGCCGGAAGCACCAACGATAGAAACAATTTCACCCTGATTGATTGTGAGGTCAATTCCTCTTAATACCTGCAGATTTCCGTAGCTTTTTCTTATGTTTTTTGCTTGTAGCATATCCTTTTATGGAATGATTCCTTAGAATCTTATAACCTTTTCTATGAATTTCAATATATCTAAGAAGATTTAAAAAATCATCTGCCGACATTTAGCAAAGTAAGTGATATTTAATTGATAATTAATAATTGTTCACTAAATTAGCGCAAATTTTATAACCTCTAAAATCACTTTACATGAACGTTCACGAGTATCAAGGTAAAGAAATACTAAGCCGTTATGGTGTACGAATCCAACGTGGGATAGTTGCCGAAACTCCGGAGCAGGCAGTAGCTGCTTATAAGCAGATTGCCGAAATGACTAATTCTAAATTTGCCGTAGTTAAATCACAAATACATGCAGGTGGACGTGGAAAAGGTAAAATTGTAGGTACCGAACAACGTGGTGTACAATTAGCTAAGTCTGCCGAAGATGTAGAGCGTATTTCTTCAAACCTATTAGGAAATGTTTTGGTTACGCTTCAAACCGGGGAGGCTGGCAAAACTGTTAACAAAATTCTTGTTGCAGAAGATGCTTACTATCCTGGAGATAGCGAACCTAAAGAATATTATATGGGTATTTTGCTTGACCGTGCAAAAGCCTGCAATGTTATCATGGCTTCAACTGAAGGTGGTATGGACATTGAAGAGGTTGCTGAGCATCATCCTGAAAAAATCATAAAAGAGTGGATCGACCCACGTGTAGGTTTACAAGCATTTCAGGCTCGTAAAATCGCTGATAAATTGGGTTTAACAGGCGAAGCCAACAAAGAAATGGTGAAATTTGTTGGGGCTTTATATAAAGCTTATGTAGAGTCTGACTCATCAATGTTTGAAATCAACCCGGTCTTGAAAACATCTGATAATAAGATTTTAGCAGTTGATGCGAAAGTAAATCTGGATGATAATGCTTTATATCGTCACCCTGATTTATCGCCAATGCGTGATAAAGCTGAGGAGGATCCATTGGAAGTAGAAGCCTCTGAAAGCGACCTGAACTATGTGAAACTTGACGGAAACGTAGGTTGTATGGTAAATGGTGCAGGTTTGGCGATGGCAACTATGGACATCATCAAGTTATCAGGTGGTGAGCCTGCCAACTTCCTTGACGTGGGTGGTGGAGCAAATGCTAAAACGGTTGAGGCAGGTTTCAGAATCATTCTGAAAGACCCGAACGTAAAAGCGATTCTGATTAATATCTTTGGTGGTATTGTTCGTTGCGACCGCGTAGCAACGGGGGTAGTAGAAGCTTACAAAGCTATCGGCGAAATTCCTGTGCCAATCATCGTTCGTCTGCAAGGAACAAACGCGGCAGAAGGTGCAAAAATCATCAATGATTCAGGATTGAAAGTTTACTCAGCAATTCTATTAAAAGAAGCCGCTGAATTGGTAGAGAAAGTATTGAAAGAAGCGTAAGAGAATACTTAGTGATTTAGTGATTGAGTGAATGAGTGATTAAATTTAGCTCATTATTTAATCACTAAATCACACAATCTCTCATTCACTCAATTTCCCATCAATCCTTATGCGCAGCGGCAGTCTTCTGGCAACAGTCCGGTAAGGCATCATGTGCTTTTTGGTCTGCAACAACCTCATCTGCATCATAACCGATTTTTGAAATCGCATTTTTAATCTTTTCAGGATTGGTTTTCTTCGGGTTATAAGTAACCGTTACGACTTTATCATCTAAGTTAAGATTCGACCCTACAATGCCTTTGGTTACACCCAAGTCACGTTCAATACGTTTTTTGCACATACCACATATAGCCGAAGTTTTCAGTTTAACTTCAGCAGTTTTAGGTGGATCTTCTTTGGTAAAACCACTAAAGATTGTCGCAAAAAAAAGGATAAATAAGATGTTTTTCATTTTTGTGTATTGTTTAGTTATATAAAACGATTATTCTCTTAAAACAATTCCGTTAGGGTTCAAACCCACGGGAATATCAGTTACTTTTTCATGATTAACTGTATTAATTACTGATACCGTATTCCCTTTTTGATTTACCACATAGGCTATTTTATCATCTTTTGAAAAGGTAATTGCGTGTGCATCGTCATTGGTAGCAATAGTTGATTTCAAAACCCATCTGTCAACTTTGCGTTCAAAATAAGCTACTTTATTATCTCCTGCCTGGCAAATCCAAAGTTCATTTAAGGTTTTGTTATAGGCCATTTGCCCGGGTTTAAAATCTAAATCTATATACTCATCAAAATTCAATGTTTCAGGGTCGATTATGTTGACTGTTTTGAGATTCTTATTTTCAACATAAATCTTCCCGTCACTAACAGCCCAAACATTGGTAGGGAATTGATCTACCTTGATGAATTTTTCAACTTTCTTAAGCTTAGTGTTTACCGCCACGATAAAACTACTTTCTCCTAAAGCGACAATGGCATAATCGCCATTTTTTGTGAAAACTACTTCTGATGGATCAGCACCTAAAGGAATCGTTGATTTTAGAATACCTGTATTGGCATCGTAAACGTACATTTCTCCGGAATGATTGGCAGAAGCCGACCAGATTTCGGTATTATCTGGTGAAAAAATCGCATTAAAATTTACTTTTTCTAAAGATATTTTCAATAAACTTTTACCATTTAAGGCATCTATTACAGCAATTCCTCCCTTTTTATCAGTTGCCTGATGCAATAAATCATGGCTTTGTGTAAAATCAAATTCAGGTAAGGCAACAGCTAACTTTTTACCATCTGGCGATAACTGAATATGATGTGGGAACCTACCTAAATCGGTTAGTTGTATGATTTTCTTAACAACTCGCTCATTCAGATTAATAATGGAAACTGTATTGCTGCCACCGTTTACTACATAAGCTGCCGGAAAATCAATATTCTCAGTTTTAATTTCTTCTTTGGGTTTACAAGAAAAAAGCGGAAGAAGTAGGGAGTAACAAAATGCCTGATAAATCTTCATCATATAATTAATTACCTTTTCATTTTTAACGTTCAATACCTTTCGTATGGTATTAGCCGAACGTTAAATTATACCTCCTAATTTATATCTTGTACCAAAATAAATAATTCTACCAACAATTGGCCCCCACGCACTACCGGCGTCAAATCTTGTTCCGAATGGAGTCTCTGGGGTCACAATAGGGTTTTTCTGTGTAAAATTATTGAGATTTTCACCTCCTAAATATACATCCCAGCGACGGAATGAACGGGAAACCTGTGCATTGATATTGATAAAGGCTGGAGCGTACTGAATAGGCATGCTTTCATAACTCGTGTGCTGATAATTGGGAGATAAATTAGGCACTCGGCGAGTACCGTTATATTGCAAGGTGAAGTCCCATTTCCATTTGTCATAAGGTAATGCATACCCAACATTAAACAGGATGCGGTCTCTTGGAATAAACATCTTTCTGACCGTAATATCCTGATTAAAAGGTTTACCTAAAGTATTCCAGACATCGGTATATCGATAAGCAATTTTAAACTCTAAACGGTTTACTGGTACTAAATTTAATTCAATCTGTGCTGAGTTGGCATAGTTTCGTTTCGAGTTCCAATTGCCTGGTGAATTATAGAAATACAAAAACTGCGGATGTTCTGTATCTGCTATTAGCTGATTAACAAAATTGGTACGATAGACATCCAGAATCAGGCTCGATTTACCAAAATGTCTTGTATAACTAATCCCATAATTCCAGGCAATCTCAGGTTTTATTCTGTCTAGAAATCTTACTGTTCTTGAGCTAACCAGGTTACCAAAATACTCTGCAAATGGATTTGGTGTTCTGAATCCTTTTCCGGCTGAGATGCGCAATGCATTATCAGGATTTATATTATACAAAACATGTAGGCGAGGAGTAAAGATTGTTCCATAAAGATTATGAAAATCGGTTCTTACTCCGGCTACTGCTGTAATCTTGTCTAAATACTTATAAGTATATTCAAAAAAAGCTCCCGGAACTATTTCTGTTCTCTTCATTAAGGTATCAGCAAATCTTTCCCGATAATCATCATACATAAAGCTTAGGCCTGTTTTATAAGTATGATTGGTGTTCCCGATAATATCCTGATAAATCAGATTCCCATAAACTGTATTTTGTCTACCATCGTAAGGCCTGAAACCAAACGTTGATTCTGAATCATGAATAACGCCATTCAAAATTAAACCTAAACCACGATAGGGCTTATTTGGAAACAATTTTGCAGTTTTGGAGAAAACCTCAAACCTATTGGTTTTATTAGTAAAACGGTAAATTATATCATCCAACGACAATGGATTCTTGACGATTTGTCCACCCAGACGGTCTTCATGCAAAAACTTGATACCAAATTGTGCCATCATTTTATCAGATTCGTATTTCCATCGATTGATAAAATTGGCTTGAGTATATTTAGGCAAATCATAAAAATTGTCGTGGTTTTTATCAATATTGCTCTGTAAAGTTGAGCCATGTGTCAATAAGCCAACAGACCATTTAGGTTTACCATTTTTTCGGCTTAAAATCTTTGCCAGATTCAGATTTACCTCGCCGCGTCCCAAACTGTTTACATAGGTATTTAAATACACTCTTTCAGAAATATCCGGTTTTTGTAATTCCACATTTATCTGCCCTGTCATTGACTCATAGCCATTTATAATAGAACCTGCTCCTTTACCTATATCAATTGATTGTACCCATGTACCAGGAATATAGTTCAGTCCGAATGTAGTAGCCAAACCTCTTAAGGATGGCACATTCTCTACATTCATTTGTACATATGTACCAGCCAGACCCAATAATTGAATCTGCTTAGCACCTGTCACTGCATCAGAATAACTGACTGATACAGAAGCATTGGTCTCAAAACTTTCAGACAGATTACAACATGCTGCCTTAGCTAAGGCTTTTGAAGTAATAATTTCAGTTTGAATAGGAGACAACTTGTCTATTGCAGTAGAACCACTTCGCACCACTACTTCCTGCAACTGATTTTCTGATTTCAGATATACTTTCAAATCTGTTTCATTAGTAATATTCAATGTATCAGACTGATAACCCACAAAACTTATAATCAATTGATTGGATTTAGTACGGGGTATTGAGAACTTGCCCTCTATATCTGTTTGCGTAGCTATTTTTGTGCCTAACCAATATACAGTAGCACCAACAATAACTTCTTCTTTGACATTGGAATTATCAAGCACTACTCCAGTTACGTTTTGGGCGAAAGTGGAGGTAGTAAGCAGAACCAAGGTAAAACAGACAATACTTTTTATATATTCATTTAAACTTTTCATTTACTTCTCTTTTATCGAAATCTTCAGAATTTCTGAATCTATCGTTTAGCATATTAATAAACAACTAACATGGCTGCAGCCATGCCCACCATCAATAAATCTTCTATAATAGTAACAGTGCTCATCGGTAAATTAAAGACAGCCCCAAGACACGCACAGCGTATCTTTTTCTTATTGAGTACACTTTGTATAACACCAACAGAACTAAATCCCATTACGATAATAGTGGCAATATTAGTTGCTTGTGGTTCAAAATTTACGAGATAAGCAATTCCTAATGCCAACTCAATGAATGGATAGACGAACCCATAAACCGGAACTTTCATGGCTAGTAAATCATACATGGCATAACTTTCAGCAAAGCCTTTTAAATCTAGAAACTTGAAAAATGAAAAGACCAGGAAAAAGCCTGCCATAAAATGGCTCATGAAGTGCATGACACTAAAGTGCTCCAATTCAAAAATATTCGCATGAAAAGCAGTTATTGCTGATACCCCAGTAATAAATGCAAAAATCAAAAGCAAAGGCTTATAGGTAGCGAACCAGCTTTTGGGCTGCTCTTCTTCAAAAGCTATTGAATGAACCGGCATAATAGCTTTTTCGGTAATGCTGTATTTTGGATATGGTTTTAACACTTCCTGAAATTTAGAGACAGGGATATGCTTTTCCATTTCAATAGTCGCCGTGTTATGAGCCTTGTCAGGAGTAACTGATTTTACACCTTCTACATTTCCTAATACATGTTGTATCTTATATTCGCATGCCTCGCAGGTCATGCCTGTAACTTCATATGTATGTGTCATTGTTCTGATTATTTAATGATACAAAGGTAGGAGGTTGGCTCCACCCATGCGTTACAGAATTTTATATGAGACTTACATGATTTTTGACTGCATCAATAGAAAGACGGGTATTCTGATTATTTCTTTTGAACTCACTAGGTGAAATTCCCTCTATTTGCTTAAATTGATTTGACAAGTGCGCTACACTGCTATAATCCAATTGCCAGGCAATTTCTGAGAGATTCACTTCTCCATTGAGTAATAAAGCCTTGGTGCGCTCAATTTTCTGGGCAATGATATATTTTTCAATAGTTGTTTTCTCAACCGAAGAGAATAGATTACTTAGATAAGAATATTCGTACCCTATTTTCTTAACCAGAAAATCAGAGAAGTTTTGCGAAGCGAGCTTTTCGCCTTTATGATGGTGTATTTCGTTGATAATCAGGTGCTTGATACGCTCTATAATAGAAGCCCTATGGTCTTCAATTAATTCAAAGCCCTCTTTTTGAAGTGTATTTTGAATTATGTCGTATTGGATATTATCGCCTGTCAAGTTAATAGTAGCAATACCTAGCTCTACTTTAGAAACATTCAGGCCAATCTTTTCTAACTCTTCGCGTACAACTCGCACACAGCGGTTGCACACCATATTTTTGATTAATAATTGCATAGATATTCAGTTAAATAATGAGCAATTTAGCAGCTGGAAAAGCAGCATAAACAGAAAAGCCACAAACCCTGTTGATTTGCGGAAACTCAATTATTTAACAATATCAGATTAAGAAAGATTGCTTGGCGGTAATGATTTCTCGCCCATTATGTTGAGGGGGAGATGTAGTATTGGCTAAAGAAGAACTCTGGCTATTAAAAATAGTTTCAATAATGGTTTTAACCATTTCATGAACAGTAGCCTTAAACCAGTCTAATGTACTTTGTGTGAATTTGGCAACCAGTTGAGAGGCAGAAGAAGAGTATTCGACGTTTTCGTATTTCTCTTCTTCAGTACAACAAGAAGATTTTTTTACAACGGCATTCTTGTTATTGAGCGGGAAATGCTTTTTGTCTTTTACAGCACAACATAAATCACCCTTTTTATGAAGAGAAGTAGTTTTCCCTTTCACAATACACGAGTGTTCAACAAAGCCGAAGCCAGTGCTACTTAGCAGTACAACAACTGCCATCATAACGTTGAACAACCTGAATAATGTCTTTTTCATTAGTGCATGAGTGAAATATATACAAATGTAACTATTCGGAACGAGATTTCCAAGATAAACTTGTAATATTTAAGCCAAGCGGCTACCATTTGGTACTTTTCTTTCGGATTCCGATAGCACTACAGCGCCACCCTCCAGAATAAAGCCAGTAGTGAGTACCTCTGACATAAAATCGGCGATCTGGCGGGGAGGGAAGTTGGTTACACATATCACCTGTTTTCCTAATAATTCTTCTTTGGTATAAAAAGTAGTAATCTGTGCCGAGGACCGTTTGATGCCAATCTCTGACCCTAAATCAATCAATAACTTATAAGCAGGTTTTCGGGCTTTTGGAAAATCATCTACCTGAACGATTGTTCCCGCTCTGAGTTCCACTTTCTCAAAATCCTCCCAACTGATAGTCTCTTTTTCCATAACTCAAAATTCGTTTTCAAATTGAGCCCATAGTGCAATGGCTTTATCCTGAATCAATTTAGGCAATTTCTTAAACGCTGTATCGGGTGTCATTTCTCTTGGCGTTTTAAACTCCTTAATAATGGTTTTACCTCTTACAGCTGCTTTAGTACCATTCTCCAGAACCATCAATTTTAAGCCTGATGTACTAACATCACCTTTACAACCGGTCTTATACATAAAAATGATTTCGGCGTAACCATTTTTGTCTAAATCATTAATCGTAAATGAGTCTTTTATAATCTCTAATTGATTATCTACCGGACAATCCCTTTCAAAATCGGTAATTTCCCTCAGCATTTTAGGTTCCTTTTTATCATTTTCGATAAAATGCTCTACCCACATTTTTTTTGTTGTATAATCATCTTTTACATTTTCTTCAGTCGTGGCAATGACATAATTTACCCCATTTTTATCATTGAACTGAACTTTCTTTATTACCTCAACTCCAAGGATATTGAATTTTTTGATAGTTTCAGGCGGAATAGTTTGAACAGCGATTTTTTGCGCTAAGCTATTAAAGCCCAGAATTAGGAGAAGAAATGATTTAACAAAGATTTTAAAGATTGGTCGGTTCATCAGATAGTTTGTTATTATTCAACGATAGCTGCTTCACAAATATAGGTAGGGATAATACCTGAGCTCTGGATTTTTACTTCTGCATCTTCTGCTTGGGTATTGCCACTTAATACTAAAACTGTATCAAGGCCGAATTTATTACCACCCAGAATATCAGTGTGCAAGGTATCACCGACCATAAGTATATCTTTTTTCTCTATGCCCGCACTTTTGATATGTTCGTAAGCAAAAATAAACATCTGTGAGTCTGGCTTGCCAAAACCTACAAACTGTTTGCCTACGATAGATTCAATCATATCAGATATGCCACCCATGGCAATGGCAATTTCTTTTTTCGATACGGGATAAGTGGCATCTGTATTGGCTACAATTACAGGAATATTCTTTCTACGAAGCAGGTTAATAGTTTTGTTTAAATCTGTTTTCCAGTCAAAGCCTTCATCGTCCAGAAAAGCCAAAGCCTGAATATCAGTCAGGTTGTCAATATCCAGCTCACTAATAGGGACTGCTTCTAACCCCAAAGTTTCGATGTAGTAAGCAGAATCTTCTGTACCCAGAAAAACTACTTTACCTTTTTTGACTTTTTGCTTCAGGTAATCCATCGCCAACATGCCAGATGATATAATATTGGAAATAACAATATCTTCAATACCTAAATGATGGTATGAATCAGCTAATTGCTGAGGTTTCCTTGAAGCATCATTGGTAAGGATATAAAATTCTTTGTTGGTTTCTTTCAGGTATTCAAAAGTTTTTTCAACGCCAGGAATCAAGCCATTATAATTCTTCAATACGCCATAAGCATCGAAGAAGACGACTTTATAATTTTCCAGAACTGTTTTGAAATCATGAATCTTCATGTAAGGTAATAGGTGGTTTGGTTAATAGTTTTATAAATTCAAAGCCTTCAAAATCTTATCTGCATCAAATTCTTTTTCAATTGATGGGAAATATATCTCGTAAGCTTCTCTTTGTAGTTTTGTGGCATAAGTCCGATGGAAAAAGTACCTGCCGTATTTGATGACATAGTTTAATATAAAGAATCGGTACGCTTCTTTCATGAATCGGACTTCATTTTCAGTTAATGGGTAAACTTTATGGTATTCCTGTAAAAAGATAATGAATCGGTCTTCCATCAATGGACCGATATAGTAACTGAATACAGTTCTATCTCCCACATTGGAAACTACTCTACTGAAGAAATAAAAATCCATCACCCGATAACTGATCCTAAACCAGTCATAATCCCATCGGGAGTAGAGTTCCAGGTTTTTAGTTACTGAGAAGTTCCCGATATTCCAATCCATAAAAACGGGCATGGTTTCTACAGTCTTCGCAACCAGTTTCTGTCTATTCTCTAAAAATATCTCGCATTGCTTTTTTAAATCATCGATATGCATCCGATGTTCAAACTCTCCGACTTCTGTATTCAGAATGTTTAATAAATCCTGAATATCAGAGCGTAATGTTTTGTAAGCTTTAGGCAAAACAGTACTTACTCTCGCACATGCTTTATGAAATTTGGCTATTTCAGTTCCTAGCTTTCGGATATGTTCTTCATCTAAACGGCGAGGGAGACGATGCAAACTTCTGATTGGATTATAGAACACAACCCATGCATCAATCTCGCCTTGTTGAAAACGATAAGTATATACTTCATTATCTTTTACCAGAGATTTTGCTAACACATTTTCAAACGGATACAGGAGATTATTAGATAAGGCATGAATTATCTGATGGTCTTCTTTGAAATGTTCATAAGTGCCAAAATACGATAGTTTGGCAATAATCATATCATCATTATCAAATTTAACCCTAAAAACATGATTAGTTGAAACCTTTGCACTGATGTCTTCAACGTGGACAATTGTTTTAGAGTTATCAAAATTTGCCCAAGCTAGCTTTATAATGGTCGGATAGTCTATGATTCTCATGTGTAGTGGCAATAACTATTTTTTCCTGGTTACTTCTTTGTAGGCCGTCTCTAAGGCATCATGCAGCACTTCTTTTTCTATCAGATTCAATTCAAATAATGTCCAACCCTGTTTTCCCCATTTATTTGGCACAGGATAAACTATAGTCTTGTCTAAAGAACAGAAAACAGACTGGTCAATTTCAGAAAGTTTCAGACAGGCTCGTTTATCATGACTAGAGTAGGTGGCAAAGATTTTTTTCTTCGCTCTGAACGAAGTTTTTTCAAAATGCGGCTGTTCAATCGTTTCGGGAAACGAAAGTGCTATTTCTCTAAGAGTTGCTTCATCTACCATAATCAGAGAAGATTATTTTTACAATGCCCAAATATACTTAACACTTCTTGATTTAAAAGGATAGTGGAATGGTAGTTTTTTTTCTGCTAGCCGTATAATGATAAAAAAACTTGTATTCCTACCATTTTATATTGATATTCGAGAGTAATTTTCATTCAACTAACTGATGAATTATCAGAGATTAACCTGGATAAGCCTGTTTGCCGCAGTTCTAATAGCTATTGCCTCTGTGTATCATTTCACACGAGATAAAATCAGCTATAATCAAGAAATTCGTCCTATTTTCAATAAAAAATGTATTGTTTGTCATGGAGGTGTAAAGAAAAGTGGGGACTTCAGCCTGCTTTTTAGAGAAGAAGCATTGGCAAAAGCTAAATCCGGTAAATTCGCCATTATCCCCCATGATGCCGGTAATTCTGAATTAATAAAACGCCTGAAATCTCATGATGTGGAAGAGCGTATGCCTTTGGAGGCTGAACCGCTAAGCAATGAAGAAATCAGCAAAATAGAAAGATGGATAAATGAAGGCGCTAATTGGGAAGACCATTGGTCGTATATCAAACCTGATAAATCTATTAGTCCGCCTGATGTGAGTGATAAGTGGATAGCGAATGATATTGATAAGTTTGTGCTGGATAAACTGAATCAGGAAGGATTAAAGCACTCGCCTGAAACCGATAAAACGACATTGTTGAGAAGACTTAGTTTAGATTTAATAGGCTTGCCGCCAGGTATTGAGGAAACACAGGCATTTTTGAAAGATACCAGTCCGAATGCCTACGAAAAACAAGTGGACAGACTTCTGAAATCTTCTCACTTTGGTGAGCGTTGGGCAACTATGTGGCTTGATTTGGCGCGTTACGCAGACTCAAAAGGCTACGAAAAAGATTTAGACCGCAGCATCTGGCAATATCGTGACTGGGTAATCAGGGCGTTTAATGACGATATGCCTTTTGACCAATTTACTATTCAACAACTGGCTGGTGATTTACTACCAAGATCAAATTCAATTACTGCTAAAGAAATAGAAAATCGGCTGATAGCTACGGCTTTTCACAGAAATACCATGGCTAATGACGAGGGTGGTACGAATGATGAAGAGTTCAGAAATATGGCTTTGCTCGACAGAGTTTCTACAACCTGGGAGGTATGGCAGGGAACAACAATGGCCTGCGTGCAATGCCATAGCCACCCCTATGATCCTTTCCGTCATAAAGAATTTTATCAGTCTTTTGCGTTCTTCAATAATACCCAAGACAGAGATTTATATAATGACAAACCTTTGCTGAAAACCTATTCAGTTGAAAAGGAAAAAGAAGTAAAGAATATGCTGACCTGGTTGAAGAATGTTGAGAAGAATCCAACACCCATTTCTCCTAATATTCCATTAGATAAGCAAAAGCAAGACTATTTAAGGCGAATGGGTATCTATCGTATAGAAGCTGAGGAGTTTGATAGCGCTAGCAGGCATATTGAATTGTGGAATAACCAGAAAACAATTATGCAAACCACTGATGGGGCTTATACCGTGTATGAAGATGTGGATTTGACAGGCGTTTCCCAGGTTACTTATGGATATCAGAGTGGTGCTGAGAATTTGTTTATAGAAATGCGTTTGGGGAGTTCGGAAGGAGAGTTAATTAGCAGAGTTGAAACAAAATGTAGCGAAGAAAAAGTAAATGATAGTTGGTCGAGATGGAAAGATTATACAACTTCAACGGGAAGAGTGAAACCAACCAAAGGATTGCACGATGTATATCTGGTTTATAAAAAAGGCAAAAACTTCTGGACAGACCTGATTCATTTAGACTGGATGGATTTACAGTATAAAACTCCATTGAAAAACAGTTATCCAAAAGCTTTCAGAGATTCTTTAGATAAATTGATGAAAATTGAGAGCAACGGCACTCCTGTTATCATGGAAATGAACCCGAACAGGGCAAGAAAAACACATGTCTTCATCAGAGGTAATTGGATGGTACATGGCGATGAAGTGAAGCCAGCTATGCCGGGTTCTTTACCAGACATGAAGAATTTTCCTGCCAACAGACTAGGTTTTGCAGAATGGTTGGTTAGTAAAGATAATCCGTTGACGGCAAGGGTGATGGTAAACCGTTTCTGGGAACAATTATTTGGCAATGGGATAGTTGAATCCTTGGAAGACTTTGGGACAATGGGCGCAAAGCCCACTCATCCTGAGTTATTAGACTGGCTTGCTGTAAAGTTTATGGGTGAGCAAAACTGGAGTGTAAAGAAACTGTTGAAATTGATGGTGATGTCTGCGACTTACCGACAATCAGAGATAGTTGATAAAGAATTATTAGAAAAAGATCCTCGTAATCTGTTTTTAGCCCGAGGACCGAGGATAAGACTATCCTCAGAACAAATCAGAGATCAGGCATTGTTTGTGAGCCAATTATTAAATGAAGAAATGTACGGACCAAGTGTTCGTCCACCAAATCCAACAGATGAAGGTTGGAAGAATGAGCCAAAGAAAAACCTGTTCAGAAGAGCGGTCTATACTTACTGGAGACGCACGAACCCATATCCATCCATGATTACCTTTGATAGTCCGCAAAGGAATGTTTGTACTTCTCGCCGTATCCGAACTAATACGCCTTTACAGGCTCTGACAACTTTGAACGATACAGTCTATTATGCAGCTGCTCAGAATATTGCCCTGAAAATGAAAGATGTGCCAGGTACTCGGGTAGAAGATAAGCTGAAAGTGGGGTATCAATACCTTTTCCAGAGGGCACCATCACCCACTAAAACTAAATTATTATTTCAGTTGTATCAGGAAGCTTTACTTGACTTGAGGAAAAAGGAAAGGAAAGAGGCTGAATTAGACGCGCTAACACTTGCAGCTAATGCCATGATGAACTTAGATGAATTTCTGACAAAATGAAAAGAATATCAGTATCTGAAGAAGCTTTTTTTGACGAAGCAAAATATAATACCCGAAGACATTTTCTGAAGCAATGTACCTCGGGACTAGGTGGGTTGGCGATTTCATCCATGTTAGGAGGTTGCTTCGGAGAATCATCTAAACCATTGCTTGATGAAAATCCATTAGCTGTAAGACCTTCTCATTTTAGTCCAAAGGCTAAACGCATTATTTTTATGCATATGGAGGGTGCACCCTCCCAATTAGAATTGTTCGATTATAAACCTGAACTGGCTAAACTGGATGGACAACTTTGCCCACCTTCATTATTAGAGGGGAAAAGGTTTGCTTTTATCAAAGGAGTGCCTAAAATGTTAGGCCCTCAGGCCACTTTTCAGCAGCATGGGCAATCAGGAAATTGGTTTTCAGATTATTTTAATTACTTGCCTAAACTGTCGGATGATTTGACTTTCCTGAAAGCTATGCATACAGATGAGTTTAATCATGCTCCGGCACAGTTATTTATGCATACTGGTGCGAGCCGGGTAGGCAGACCAAGTATGGGTTCCTGGATTACTTATGGTTTAGGGTCAGAAAATCAGAACTTGCCGGGGTATGTAGTATTAGTATCAGGTTCAGAACCGAGTGCGGGTAAATATTTATGGGGTAATGGCTTTTTGCCATCCGTTTATCAGGGTGTGCAATGTCGCTCTAAAGGTGATCCGGTTTTATATATTAATAACCCGAGCGATATTGATAGTAGTCTTCGCAAGAAGTCTATTGAAACCATCAATAAAATTAATGAACTTACTTATCAGGAAATTGGCGATCCTGAAATTCTGACTCGAATTTCTCAATACGAGTTGGCCTATCGCATGCAGGCAGAAGTACCTGGAACAATGGATATTTCAGGAGAACCTGCCTATATTCACGAATTGTATGGCACTCAACCCGGTAAATCAAGTTTTGCTAATAATTGTCTTCTAGCCAGAAAACTGCTGGAAAAGGGTGTGAGAGTCGTACAATTATTTGACCGTCGATGGGATAATCATGGAACAGATGCCGGAAGTGGGGTAGATATTGGCTTACGCAGAAATGTGGAGTACGTAGATAAACCTATCTCCGCACTGATTTTAGACTTAAAACAAAGGGGATTATTAGAAGATACTTTAATAGTATGGGGTGGCGAATTTGGTAGAACACCCATGATGGAAAACAGGGCAGGAGATAACGATACACCTTATAAAGGTCGGGATCATCATGTGGATGCCTTTACGATGTTTATGGCAGGTGCGGGATTAAGGCATGGTTATTCACATGGAGAAACAGATGAAATAGGATACTATGGTGTAAAAGGTAAAACTCACATCCATGACCTACAGGCAACTATTTTACACTTAATGGGTTTTAATCATGAAAAGCTGGTTTTCCCGTTCCAGGGTAGAAATTTCAGATTGACTGATGTGGCAGGGAAAGTGATTAATGAGGTTTTGGCATAGAATCGTATATAAGGCTCTGTGAAATTCCGTGCCTGACTTAGTGTACCTCTGTGGTAAAATATTAAATCAAAAAGCCTGTCTTTAAATAATGAGAAGACAGGCTTTTATATAAGTCAACTTAAATTACTTCAAACTCCCCACCATATCCTCAGGCTTCACCCAGGCATCAAATTCTTCTGATGTCAGATAACCTAATTTAATGGCAGTTTCTTTTAGTGTACTACCGTTTTTATGTGCCGTCTGTGCAATTTCAGCTGCTTTGTAATAACCGATTTTAGTATTTAACGCCGTAACCAGCATCAACGAGTTATCTACATGTTTTTTGATATTGTCTTTCAATGGCTCAATACCTACGGCACATTTATCATTAAATGATACACAACCGTCTCCAATCAAACGAGCTGAATGTAAGAAGTTGAAAATCATTACCGGTTTAAAAACATTCAGTTCGAAATGACCCATAGCTCCTCCCACATTAATAGCCACATCGTTACCCATTACCTGAGCCGCAATCATAGTTAAAGCTTCGCATTGCGTAGGATTTACTTTACCCGGCATGATAGACGAACCAGGTTCGTTATCCGGAATAAAGATTTCACCAATACCAGCGCGAGGACCAGATGATAACATTCTGATGTCGTTGGCTATTTTCATTAAGCTAACTGCTACTGTTTTCAAAGCGCCATGTGCCTCCACAATGGCATCATGAGCAGCTAAAGCTTCAAATTTGTTTTCAGCTGTAATGAATGGAATACCGGTTAAGTTAGCAATATGTTTAGCTACCGATTCTGAATAACCCTCAGGCGTATTGATACCCGTACCAACGGCTGTACCGCCCAAAGCTAGTTCTGAAAGGTGTGCTAATGTATTTTTAATCGCCTTTAGTCCGTGGTCTAATTGAGAAACATACCCTGAAAATTCCTGGCCAACGGTTAATGGTGTAGCATCCATAAAGTGGGTTCTACCTATTTTCACTACGTTCATAAATGCCGTCGATTTCTCAGCAAGTGTGTTGCGTAGCTTTTCAATTCCCGGTATGGTTGTTTCAATCAACATTTTATAAGCAGCAATATGCATCGCTGTCGGGAATGTATCATTTGATGATTGAGATTTGTTTACATCATCATTCGGGTGTAAAAATTTCGTTTTATCGCCTAATTCACCACCTTGCAATACATGCCCGCGATACGCAATTACCTCATTACAGTTCATGTTCGATTGTGTGCCCGAACCTGTCTGCCATACTACCAGAGGAAACTGATCGTCCAGCTTTCCGTCAAGGATTTCCTGACATACGGTACCAATCAAATCTGCCTTTTCTTTAGGTAATACACCTAATTCATGATTCGTCAAAGCTGCTCCATGTTTCAGGTAAGCAAAAGCCCTGATGATTTCCTTAGGCATTTTATTAATATCTTGAGCAATCTTAAAGTTTTCAATAGAACGTTGTGTTTGTGCACCCCAATAAACATCAATTGGCACCTGAACCTCGCCCATTGTATCTTTTTCTATTCTGTATTGCATGTTTTTTTATGAATTAGAAATGATCGGTTAAAATGAAATTTCGTTGCAAAAGTAAATCAGAAAAAGACAGGCTGGTAGCTTTTTCTCATTTTTTATCACAAACTTTCATAAAAAAAGCACGACCTATAGTCGTGCTTCAATATATGGTTTACTATCATATTTCTTCTCTTAAAGTCAGAATTACTATTTTAAAGGCACATAAATAAACGCTCATCGATGTTTGTGCCGATAAGAGTCTTTACTCTATACCTGAAAGATTAGTTTAATCTGAATGGGGCTATCAGACCGAATTCAGGAATCATAACTCTGAATTTCTTTCCATCTGCCAAGCGTTCCATGACATACGAACCTGTCATTTTTCCAATTGATGATTTCAGGCTGCATCCTGATATATACTCATGACTTTCACCTGGTTCTAAAATAGGAGTAAGGCCAACTACGCCTTCACCCTCTATTTCCCGTATAGTCGCATTTGAGTCGAAAATTATCCATTTTCGTCTTTGCAATTGTACGGTGTTGTGACTGTGATTTTCGATCCGGATTCTGTAGCTAAAAACAAAATGGGACTGGTAAGGGCTCGAATACTCTGGTTGATACTCAGTAAGCACACTAACCCTTACGCCCTCAGTTGATGCCGTAATTGTGGTCATAATTTATAGTAGATTCATCGGCATATTTAAAATGCCTGTGTATTTTTTAACAATTTGGGAAATCGTTCTGTAAAGTAACAAATTTCTATTATAATTGATGTTATAATCAAATCTTTTTTTTGTAAAAAGTTCTTAAACGGTGCCATAATGAATTTAAAGCACTATTTTTGATCAAAATTGTCACTAAATCGGCTTAACTTGAATAATATGGATGTCAAAATTGCAGAAAGCTGGAAAAGCCAGCTAGAGGAAGAATTTCAGAAAGATTATTTTCAGAATCTGATTGAATTTGTAAGAAATGAATATAAAAATGGAGTGTGCTATCCTCCGGGTAAGTTAATCTTCAATGCTTTTGATAAATGCAGTTTTGAAGATACCAGAGTAGTAATTTTAGGACAAGACCCGTATCATGGGCCTGGGCAGGCCAATGGTTTATGTTTTTCTGTCAATGATGGTATTCCTTCGCCACCTTCACTTATCAATATTTTTAAAGAAATAAAAGATGATCTAGAGAAGCCAATTCCTAAAACCGGGAATCTGGAAAGATGGGCAAAACAGGGTGTTCTATTACTTAACGCTACTTTGACTGTTAGAGCAGGGCAGGCAGGCTCACATCAAGGGAAAGGGTGGGAGCAATTTACTGATGCTGTTATCAGATGCCTGAACGAGGAAAAAGACGGTATTGTGTTTTTACTGTGGGGAAAATATGCGCAGGATAAAGGTAAGATAATTGATGACAAAAAACACTTCGTTTTAAGAGCCAAACACCCATCACCTATGTCAGCCAATTACGGAGGTTGGTTTGGTACTAAGCATTTCAGTCAGGCAAATAATTACCTCACGAGTAAGGGATTAGAGCCAATTGAATGGTAAAAAAATAATCGGGCGTTGAATAGATTTCACATAAGCCCGATTATTTTACCTGAATAATTATAAATTATGAAATAGATCTCTGATTTCATTAATCATTTCTGTGAATTCCGGGATTTTTCTGATATCTTCTCTCCAGGCCAGACCTCTTTCCAGCAAGTCAAAAGTATACTTGATTTTTGAGCCTGATGTAGGATTGCCGTCTTTGTCTTTTTCTCTACCCATCAGCCAAAGATTGTCGGCAATAGCCGCAGTAGAAACAATATCATGCGAAACTATTATGATTGTGTTATGCTCGTTCATGTTAGCAATTTCTACAATCATTTCGCTCACCTCTTCTACCATATTAATATCAAGCCCGCTGAATGGTTCATCCATTAATAAAAAATTATCAGTGCACAGCAACTGTTGAGCTATAGCTACCCGCTGTTTTTGCCCGCCTGAAAGCTGCGCAGGGTAAGAATCCTGATAGGGGCGAAGCTTAAAGCGATCGAGCAAGCTAAAGATTCTGGTTTTGCGCTCGTCAGCGTTTTTATAATTTTTTACTGCTGCAATCTCTAAATTCCCCAGAACAGTACGGTGCATAAAAAGAGGGTAATTTTGCTGAACTACTCCAGTACAGCCTGGGTGAGCAGGTTCTTTATCTGGCCCATAATATACATTGCCTGAAGTAGGCTTTAATAAACCTGCCATAATTTCAAACAGTTTGGTCTTTCCAATACCAGAAGGACCTAAAAAACCTACGATCTGCCCTTTAACGCTTCCCGGACGAGTGGCATCTCTTACCTCAGCATTAACATTCTCTAATATTACTTTATCTCCTAATGTAAGATTGACATTATCTACTTTGAGTATTGTATCTTTATATGAGTACTGAGCCATTATTTTTCAAGGGTCAATTTTGAGTAAGGAAAGAAAAATTCTCGTAGTTTTCCGATTGTGTAATCTAAAAAGATTCCCATCAGGAGTATTACTAATTGAATGGCAAATACATCAGATAAGCGAAGCAATTTATTATTATTTAGTAATAAAACCCCGATTCCTCCCTCCGCTCTTGAAATTCCCTCAACCATCGTCAGCATCATCCAGGCAATGGCAAAGTTTTGTCTGATTACTTCCAATACCTGATCAAGCCTTCCCAGAATGATTACTTCCCATACTACCTGCCATTCGTTCATCCGAAGGGTTCGGGCATGATAAAATTCATATTTAGGGATCGACTGAATAATAGAAACCATTGAGGTAACAAAGAAAACGGTTATTCCAAAAACCATCAATGTTACTTTTAATTCATGCCCTGAATGTGTAATTAACGTAAAAACAAAGGATAAACCTACGAGTGTCCAGAAACGAAATTTTGAAATAAGATAACCGATTGGTTTAAAAAATGGGATAACTGTGGCATAAGAAATAATCAACGAAATGATTGTTGCAATGAGCAACGATTTCAAACAAAGCCAGGTACTGTTCCAAAGTTCGTAGATAAGGTTTTGACTGGCTATCAGACTTTGAAGAGATTTTAAAATCTCCATAGGAGTAGGTATTAGCCTGAAAGAACTAGTTGTCCATAATACTAAAAAAACAGCCATTTGTATAGCAATCATGATAGCCATAGTCGACTGACTGTTTTTGGTATTAGGTATAAAGAGTTTTTTTATTTTTTCCATAGAGTCTGGATTGTAGTTTAAGTTCCGGCAAATAGAAAGAACCTCTAATTACCGGAACTATATAAGTTTTATCTACCCATGACAATAGTCACACGGCGGTTTTTAGCTTTGCCTTCAGGAGTTGTGTTTGGCACAACTGGTTGAGTCTGGCCATGTGCAAAAACCTGAATTCTACCCTCAGGGAAGTTACTGGCAGATTTTTTCTCCAACCATTGTTTTACAGCAAACGCTCTGGCTTCTGATAATGCCATATTTGCATCAGGATTCCCTACATTATCTGTATGTCCGTGTATTTCAACTTTCAGATTGCTGGCAACTACCAGGTCGTTGAATAAATCTTCTAACTCTTTTTGTGCCTGTGGCGTAAAAGTCTCTTTTCCTGAAAGGAATGCTATATTCCATGACTTTTCTGATACTTTTTCACGGATATTATCGTCCGATTTAAACGTAACTTCTTCTGCTGCCGAAATATTTTTTGTGCGCGAAGCCACATTTTGCAGATAACTTACATCAATTACATCATCTGATTTAGGGAATGTAGGCATAAGTGCCGGATAAAGTTTGGAAGCTAAATTTCCGAAAACATCGTATACTATTTTTACCACGTTGGTGCTTCCGCTATTCAAACCAAAAATTTCCATGTTATCGCCTAAGTTGTGGACGGCAGAGCCTCCTAATTCAACTACTAATTTCTGGTTATCGACTGCCTGAGTTCCTTTATAATATTTAACCCAATAAGCTTTATCTGCTTCGTTATATACTTTCGCTGATAACTCACCGGCTTTGTCTAATACGGCAGAATAAGATTTAACCTGGTCTCCTCCCTCGGCAATGCCTTCAATTAATTTTTCTACTCTGTCACGGTTATCCTGCATATATTTTTTAATTCCAATCAAAACGCAAGGCATCTGGCTACGATACTCTTTTGTAGATACAATTGAAACCAAGCCACCCTTTTTCTCCGCTACATTTACGTCGCCTGGTGTCCATGTAGCTACCCCATTCACGGTTACACGTTTGGTCTCTCCAGTTGGTTTGCCATTAGAAACTACCTGACGCTCTTCTGAATATCCGGTAATATATTTTTCGGAGGCATCAAGATAACTATCTGCTGCCACAAAGTTCATGGCATTGGGATCATAAGTTTTTTCATCAGGATTTACAGGGATTCCGTTATCCCCACACCATTTTACTACTATATTCCAGTCACCATCGCGTAATACGGCAGTTGTAAGGCCACCTTTGGCATTCTGTGGATTTTCTTTCCATGCTGGTAAACCCATAAATTTATCTTCACCCAAAGATTTTCCACAAGTATAAATAATTTGTGCTCTGTAATCGCTTCCTAATTTTTCCAGTTCCGGATTTACTCCTGCTAAGAAAGCTGCTGCGCCATCGCCCATGATAGTCACAAACTGCACACCTTCAGTTGTATTAGGATTGCTTTTATATTCGGAGGCAAACTTTACCAGATTAGCTTGCATTTGAGGTACCTCGTCTTGGCGAATAAGGCTTAGATTAATGCCTTTTTTCTCCATAATTGAGCCTTTAGAAGTTTTGGCACCGCCATTGGCAAAAATGGCACCCATTTGCGCATTCCAGGCCCAAAGCATCCATCGTATTTCAGGAGAAGATACATTGGCTGGTTGGTCGGATGGCATTTCGATTGGTGCAACAGATGAAGAGGCATTTTTTGGAGCGGTAGGTAAATCAATTTTCCCAACGTCCTGAGACTGACTACTAGACTTTTCCATTACGTATCCACTATCCAGAATCAGCCATTTTAGCCCCCATAATCCGGCTACGATCAGAACGGCAATAGTTAATCTTCCAAAAGGAGTTAATTTCGTTTTTGTGCTTTGCATTTTTTAAGGCGGTTTAATAAGAAGTATTCTACAGGGTTATCAAAAGTAAAAAAATGATTTTAATTACCAAATACCTGTTTAATAAATATAATAATTAGACAAATTTAAATAGCTTTTTATCGTTTTTACCTACAAAAATGTAGCCGAACGGTCGAAAATCCATGCATCCAAGGCGATTTTAGTGAGATTTTTTATTGAAAGGTAAATTTTCTGATGTGTAGATATTCTTGGACATAAAAACAAAAAAATAGAGGTAACCTTTCGGGTTACCTCTATTATATATTAATTTTAAAATCTTACTTGTCCAATGGAAATGAACACCGATTTTTTAACGGATAATACTAAACAAACGACTCCAGCGGATTTTATTCAGGAATGTTCCGTCTTTGTCAATAGACATCCAGATGAACACTGCTTTACCAACAATATGATCTTCCGGTACAAAACCCCAGAAACGTGAATCATCTGAGCCATGACGGTTATCACCCATCATGAAATAGTAATCTTGTTTGAACGTATAAGAAGTAATTGGCTTACCATCTAAAATGATTTGACCGTTTACAAACTTAGCATCTTTGTTACCGTCGAATGTAGTAATCACACCCTTATACAAAGCGAGATTTCTTTCATCTAACTGAATAGTAACTCCTTTCTTGGGAATAGTGATAGGGCCAAAGTTATCTCTGTTAAACGGAAACAAACGCGAATTATAAGGGAAAGTATTATATCTTATATCGGTTGTATCTTCCTTAGCCATCACCATTGGCGTAATGCTTTTCACGAAATCGAGGTTTTTCATATCCTTAACCCCTTGTTCGGTAGCTTTTACATAATAAATAGTTTTATCAGTGATTCTGAGGTCTTGCTCAAATTCAGAAATGTCGTATTTCTGGAAAACCTTTTCATTTACCTGAGTATTGGCTTCAATAGCATACTCCATTTGCATGCCAGGAGGATTGGCGAAAATTTTATTGTTAAGATATACCTGACCTGCGCGTAATTCAACCACATCGCCCGGAATACCAATACAGCGTTTAATATAATTGGTTCTTAGATCAACAGGATATTTATCAAAACCACCAAATTCATCAGGTCTTTCCGGGCAACCAGGATAGTTAAATACTACCACATCACCATTTTTTACATGCGTAAAGCCCGGTAATCTATATTGCGGTAACTGAATCCAGTCAAGGTATGATGGCACTTCTGTAAACCATATTTTCTGATGTGTCAATGGAACCTGTAAAATGGTCTTTGGCGTTCTGGTACCATAATGTAATTTACTCACGAAAAGGAAATCATTGATTAATAGACTTTTTTCCATCGAACCTGTCGGAATAGTATAGGCTTCTAAAAAGAGCCAGCGAATCAATGTAGCTGCAACTACTGCAAATAGCACTGAATCGAACCACTCTCTGGTTGCGGATTTCTTCTTTACAGTTTTTTCTTGTGTTTTTGTTTCAACTTCTGCCATATATTTTAACTCCAGCAAAGGAGATTTTTTAATTAATGATTATCGCTGTTAATATATTGTTATAAGGTATATTAAAATTGCAGCTTAAAACCCTAACATGTCCTGCATACCAAAAATTCCGGTTTTGCCATGTATCCATTCTGCAGCAATCACAGCTCCTAAAGCAAAGCCATTACGGCTATGAGCAATATGCTTAATTTCAATCTGATCAACATCAGAAATATATTTTATTTCGTGTGTTCCCGATACTTTTCCCTCTCTCGACGACCAGATAGCCAGTTCATTATCATTGGCAATCTGGTTATTTACCCATTTAACTTTGTTGCCCAGATTTTCAATAATGCCTTGTGCTAAAGTAATGGCTGTTCCGCTTGGGGCGTCTTTCTTTTCAGTATGATGTATTTCATTGGTTGATACCTTATATTCATTAGTATAAGGACTCATCAACTTCGCTAAGGCTTTATTCAATTCAAAAAACAGATTTACGCCAATGCTGTAATTAGAAGCATAAAAGAACGCACCTTCATTTTCAATACATAACTTCTCAATTTCAGATTTATGTTGCAGCCATCCGGTGGTACCACATACTGTAGGTAAGCCAAATTCCATACAGAATTTAAGGTTTCCATAGGCTGATTCAGGTGAACTGAATTCTATTACCACATCGGTATTTTCAGAATTGATGGATAATAAATCTGTACGATTACTAATATCTATTTTTGCGGAAATTTCATGACCTCTCTGTAAAGCAATCTGTTCAATTACTTTACCCATTTTTCCATATCCTAACAGGGCAATACGCATATACTTATTTTAATTCGTTTAAAATCTCAAAACAACTCTTGCCCCAACAGCATTGCCATAGGCAGTTGATTGGACACTTGGTTCAAATTTAAGCGAAATATCGTCGCTCATATCAAATGTTTTTAAATGTGCCGATACATTGGCTTGTACTGCTTGCAATGTCCAGCCCACGGCAAACAATATTACTGTTAAATCTCTGTAGCGTCTGAAACTGTTTACTGCAGGTTCTATCTGCGCTTGTGTAAAGGGCCCGAGTGTTCTTCCGGTTTTTTTATTCCAGATTCCCGAAATCTGCTCTATCATTACCTCTTTCTCTCCACCCACCACAATCGTTTGTAAATAACGCTTGTAATACCAGTAACGGTCGTTGGTAAACCAAAAAGTATAAACTCCACCGGCTGCTGCTGCGTAAACTATCGGAATCACCCAATATTCTTTGTTAGTCGCTTGTCCCCAACCAGGGAGTATTAAAGACCTTAACAGTGCTTTGCGGGCCGGATTTGCCTTTTTTGCTGAATCTACTTTGAAAGTCCTGGCTAGAAAGTTTTCTCTTTTAGAGGTATCTCTTTTGAGAATTTTATTAACTAGACTAAGTTTTTTGGCAGAATCGACAGCAATTTTTTTAATAGAATCAGCTTTGACAGGAATATTACTTAGTGTATCTGTTTTTTGAGCAAAAGAAATGTTTGTAATAAATAAAAGAAAAACCAATGCCCGAACCATATTCCGAATATTTAATTGCGAATAAAGAGACAAAATTAGGTTCTTATATTTCTTTTTACAATTCTTTAACAATTTTTAAGCTCTTTTGATACAGTAATATTACTCCTGATTTACCTTGATTGAGTTCAGAATTCTATCTAATTCATCTTTTGATGAGAAAGGTATTTTAATCTCTCCTTTATGCTTATCGTCAGCTTTTACTAGAACTTTAGTGCCAAAATAACCTTGAAGCCTGAACTGTAAAGACGAAATCTCCTGCTTTATTGTTGTCTGGCGTTTTCCCTTATTATCTTCCTGAATCAATAATGCCAATCGACGTACCTCATCTTCAATTTTGCGAACAGACCAGTTTTCTTCAACAACTTTGCTGAATAGCTTAATCTGCGTTTCATGATTATCGATATTAATCAGGGCACGTGCATGGCCCATCGAAATTTCATTATCACGAACGGCAGCCTGAATAACATCCGGCAGTTTCAATAAGCGAAGATAATTATTGACTGTTGTACGGTTTTTACCTACTCTGTCGCCTAATTCTTCTTGTTTTAATTGAAATTCGCTTAGCAAGCGGTGATAACTCAAGGCAATTTCTATGGCATTCAGGTTTTCGCGCTGAATGTTTTCGATTAATGCCATTTCGAGCATCTGTTGGTCATCAGCCGTACGGATATAAGCAGGAATCTTGGTTAATCCGGCTAATTTAGAGGCTTGCAAACGACGTTCCCCTGAAATAAGGGTATATCTGCCCGGACTAGATTCTTTAACAGTAATCGGTTGGATGATACCTAATACTTTAATTGATTCTGCTAATTCCTGCAACGCCTCCTGGTCGAAATGGGTACGGGGTTGGTAAGGATTAGTTTCAACCGAATCGATCATTATTTCGTGCATAGAGCTGATCGCTTCTAAACGACGTGGAATAGTTGGTGTTTCGGATGGGGTACTGCCAGAGTCTGAAAGCAACGCACCTAAACCTCTACCGAGACCGGTCATACTCTTCTTTTGGTTGACTATTTTAGATTCCATATTTTTTTAATGTTAAATGGGCCTTTGTTGTGTATCTTCCCATGTACATTTATATAATTCTTTGAGTAGTCGTATCAGTTTTCAGATACTAATTTTCCATTTTTTATCAGAATCTCTCTTGCCAGATTCAAATAACTGATAGCTCCCTTGCTATCGGCATCTTGTGCCAAAGCAGGTACACCGTAACTCGGCGATTCAGACAATCGGATATTTCTTGGAATCAGGGTCTGGAAAACCATGTTCCTGAAGTGAGTAGTTACCTCATGCACCACCTGATTCGACAATCGCACACGCAAATCATACATGGTTAACAAAATACCCTCAATCGTTAAGGCAGGATTCAATCGCTGCTGAATGATTTTGATGGTATTTAACAACTTGCCTAATCCCTCGAGCGCAAAATACTCACATTGCACAGGTACAATGACCGAATCAGCAGCAGTAAGGCTATTAATGACTATCAAACCCAGAGACGGTGAGCAATCAATAATGATAAAATCATACATATCTTTCACGTCCATCAATGATTCTTTCATCTTTTCTTCACGCTTCGGGAGATTAATCATTTCGATTTCGGCTCCTACTAGGTCGATATGAGAAGGTAATAAATCAAGGTTGGGGAAGTCGGTTTCGATAATAATATCACGTGGACGAATATCATCGACCATACATTCGTAAATGCTGTTTTCTACTTCTTTAGGGTTAAAGCCCAAACCAGAGGTAGCATTAGCTTGTGGGTCAGCATCAATTATGAGTGTCCGAAATTCGAGCGCAGCCAAGCTGGCTGCTAAATTTATGGTAGTGGTCGTTTTACCTACGCCTCCCTTTTGGTTGGCAATTGCTATTATTTTTCCCATTGCTTGTGGTTAGAGAAAATTACTGCTTCAAATATCAAACATTTAATGTTAAGAAACAATTAAATGTTCCACGACGTGGAAAAAATGTTCCACGATGTGGATAAGATTGTGGAATGAAGGGATAATTAAGCTTTTTAATCAGACGAGATTTGCTTACGTGCCCATCAGGATGTTATCTTTGTCGCATGCGTTATTTATTAGAGTGTTCTTATAAAGGTACTGCTTTTCATGGCTGGCAGGTGCAAGACAATGCACCTAGTGTGCAAGGGCATATAGAAAAAGCCTTGTCTATAGTCATGAGAAAGGAAATGCAGATTGTGGGAAGTAGCCGAACTGATGCCGGAGTACACGCCTATCAACAATTTGCGCATTTCGATGTAATGGAACCTCTGGCTAATCTCGAAAAGATGGTACACTCCATGAACGGCATTTTACCAAAAGATATTGCGGTTCAACAGATTACTACTGTTTCAGATGAGTTTCACTCGAGATTTGATGCTACCCATCGGAGATACCTATATCGAATTTCACAGCAGAAAACGCCGTTCTGGCAGGAGTTTTCTTATTTTTACAGGACACCTGTGGATGTTGGACAAATGAATAGAGCAGGGGAGATCTTGAAAAAGCATATTGATTTTCAATGCTTTAGCAAAGTCCATACAGATGTGGTTACATTCAATTGTCAGATAGATTTTGCTTATTGGGAACAGGAAGACCAGTTCCTGCTGTTTCATGTCAAAGCTGATAGATTTTTAAGAGGCATGGTGCGAGCCATTGTCGGAACGATGTTAGAAGTTGGCACCGGAAAATTGAGTTTATCTGGATTTGAAGATATTATTTTATCAAAAAGTCGCCAGAAAGCTGGCAGGGCTGTTCCAGCCGAGGGATTGACTTTAGTTGAAGTAGGGTATCCGTAGGAAGGAGTGGTGCGGGGGTGCCTAGTCTCCATCAAACAGTTCCACGGAGACTAGGCGTCCCCGTGCACACCATGAGATGCAAACAGAATTAAAATGAACATCACTATTCAAAAAATTGCTTCTTCAGAAGACTTGGAAGAAATAAAAGCATTGTTCCGGGAATATGAAAAATTTCTGGGTGTAAGCCTGTGCTTTCAGAATTTTGAAGAAGAACTAGCCAAGCTCCCAGCTAAATATGCTGAGCCGGAAGGTGCTATTTTCTTAGCCAAAGTAGAAGGAAAAAGTGCAGGCTGTATAGCTTTGTGGAAATTAGAAGAGGGAGTGTGTGAAATGAAAAGACTATATGTAAAACCGGATTTTCAGGGTTTGGGCCTAGGGAAAAAACTGGCTCAGATAGTCATCGCAGAAGCCAAAGAGAAAGGCTACAAAAAAATGAAACTGGATACGCTCAGACGGTTAGCATCTGCGAATCATTTATATAAAGCACTGCAATTTACTGAAACTACTTCCTATAATTATAATCCGGAAGATGATGTAGCTTATTTTGAAAAGGACCTTATATAATGGCAATTATAGGAAAAGATATAGATTTAGCAATTAAGCTTCTGAATGAAGGAGAAGTAATTGGGATTCCTACAGAGACGGTTTATGGTCTTGCTGGAAATGCCCTGAATACTGATGCTGTTGCTAAAATATTTGAGGTGAAGAATAGACCTTCTTTTGACCCGCTCATTATTCATACCAATAGTATTGAACGTTTCAAAGATTATATCAGTGAAATAGATACCCGAGTATATGACTTAGCTGAGAAATTTATGCCGGGGCCATTGACACTTTTGCTTCCAAGAAAAGACATCATTCCTGACTTGGTAACATCCGGCTTGGAAAATGTGGCGATTCGTATTCCACAACATCCTCTGACACTTGAATTACTTAGCCAGTTAGATTACCCTCTAGCCGCGCCTAGTGCGAATCCATTCGGGTATATTTCTCCGACAAATACTACTCATGTTAATAATCAATTAGGAGATAAGATTAAGTATATTCTGGATGGCGGGGATTGTCAGGTAGGAATTGAATCAACGATAGTTGGTTTTGTGGATGATGAAGCAGTTGTGTATCGTAAAGGAGGGTTATCAATTGAAGACATTGAGGGCGTTGTGGGTAAAGTAAATGTAATTGAACATTCTTCCTCAAATCCATTAGCACCAGGAATGCTCAAAAGCCATTATGCACCGAAGAAACAATTAATTCTTTTGGATAATAAGAAAGCAATAAACTCGGAAGGGAAAAAGATTGGCTATCTGGGCTTTCAACATTATCACCCTGATATTCCTGCCGAAAATCAATTATTGCTTTCTCCGAATGGTGATTTCAGAGAAGCAGCCAAGCATCTTTTTGCTTATATGCGGCAATTAGATTCTATGGAGGTTGATAGGATTTACACAGAGTTACTCCCTGAAAAAGAACTGGGCAGAGCTGTTAATGACAGAATCAAAAGAGCGACTATCAAAGACTAGATCTTTGATAAAAGATTGAGTTATAATTCTAACACTATAAACTCAACTCTTCTATTCTTCTGACGATTTTCTTCTGTATCATTTGCTGAAACAGGCTGTTCTTGGCCTTTACCCTTATGTGTTAGGCGATTAGGTGCAATTCCCTTATTAAACAAATAGTTGGAAACTGCCTTTGCTCTCAATTCTGAGAGATATAAGTTCATTCTTGGGTCGCCTACATTATCAGTATGTCCAACAATTTCTATACTCATTTTAGGATATCTCTTTAGTAAGCTAACCAACCTGTCTAATTCCGGAAAAGATTGCGGTTTGATAACAGGCTGACTTTGGTCGAAATACACATTTTCTAATTTAACTGGTGTTCCAATAGCAATCCCTTTAAAATAATCATCTGCAATTGATGAAACCACTGGTTTTTCAGGCTCTTTCTTTTCCGGTTCTTTAGGTGTTGCTATCGGTGGGGCAGGAGTAGGATTTTCTTCCTTCTTCGCTACAGTTTTTTCTTCTACTTTAGGTTTTTCTACAACCGGAGGAGGGGCCTGTACAGGGTCTGCTTTTTCCATCACAATATCATGCTTATTGGCAGCCACCATGTCCATCAGATCTAGTGTTTCAGAAAAAGCCTTATAATTTGCTGCTTGCGCATTTAAAGAGTATTTTTTCTCAAAACTTTTCGGAGAAACACTTTTTGCTTCATTGTTAGTAACTGGTATTGACTGATTGTTTGCATCAACCAAGGTTATTTTTACATTTGGAATAGCTGCACCTGTTTTCGAATCGATCGGATTAAAGGTAAAATCATAACCTGTTTTTTTCAATTCAAGCGTAATTACATTATTTACCGCTTTTGTTTGGTTAACTGTCTCTTTATAAGCCGGATACCCGTCTGATACTACTTCAATCTCATAACTTTTATCAGGTGATAAAGTAGCTTTAAATCTTGTTTTTTCCGGGTTCATAGTTCCCTCAACAAGAGTATTACCAGTCTTTAATTTATAATCTGATGGCAGAATATTTTTAGTATAAAAATCAGTAACCATGAAATAAACTTCTGCTGTCGGTACTTTTTTTATCTTTAAGTAAACTGTTTTATTAGTTTTAAGAACCGGTGTTCTTAATGCCAGATAACCCTGTGTTTTTACTTCGGCAGTATATTGCTCCGCAATTTTTAAATCAGCCAGCCATTCTGATTGTACATTAGTGGTAGAAATAGTTATAGGCTCATTCTTAGCATTAAATATACGCAGATTTGCTCCTGCAACATTCTTATCATTTTCTTCATCAACTACAATGAGCCGATATTGCTCAGTAGATTTCCTGACTAGCAATATCTCTTGTACAAACTGGTTTTTAGCTATTAATTCTTTCAGATTTATATTCTGATTAGCTTGCTGGTAACCCTCTGATTCAACTTCAATAGAATATTCAGTGTCAGGCGATAAGTTGGCAGAAAATCCCTCTTTTTCAATCTTTCCTGCAATAGATTGCTTGGTACTTAAATTGATAATTCGCATTCTGGTACTGATGATATTGGCTTTAGTTTGCGAATCAATGATTTTGAATAAGAAACTATAGGTATCTTTTTGAAGTTCAAATTTTTTCAATAAAGCACTGGGAATTCCTCTGTCAATCATAGTTTGATCAAAACTAATAGCTTCAGTTATTGTTTTATAGCCGTCTGCGCTAACCTCAACCGTAAATTTTTTCTTGGGATTAAATTCAATTTTATAAGGCTCATTCTTGTTCGATTGTCCTGTCAGGGTAGTTTCTTCTGGACGAAGTACTTTATAGTTGGCTATAAGGGGTTCATGAGTTATAGCATCTGTTGCGATAAATGAGGCCACCTGTGAAGCATTTTTCTGCAAACTGACGCTGATAAATTTACTTGGTGTTTTAGCAACCTTTGTCACATCAACTCCTTGTATCTCCATACTCGTGCCCTGATACCCTGGCGCTTCAATGTCAATTCGGTAGTTTTTGCTTACATCAAGCATTGTTTTCCATTCACCAGTTTTCGGGTTTACTTTTGCCTCTACCTCCTTATTAGCGTCATCATATACTTTTACTATGGCAGATGTAATTATCTGCTTGTCTTTCGCATCGGTAATTAAAATAATATATTCGTCTACAGCTACTTCCAGTACTTCCTTGAAATTGGTTTTACCTGCACCCAGATTTTCAAGATTCAACGGTATTCGCTTGGATACATAATTGGGCATGCTAATTTCCACTTCATATTGGCCTTTGGTAGCAGGTTTAAACTGTACATCACTTTGAAGCGTGCCTTGAATTATCAATGGATCTGTAGTTTTAAAGTAGATTTTAAAAGTAGCTGCCAGCCTCTTTCCTGTGGCTTTGTCGAAAGCTCCGAAAGTATAGGTAGAGTCAAGTTTTTTAGCCGAAGTATGGGTAGCAAAAGCTGAACAGATATTGAAGATTGAAAAAGCAATCAGTATTACTAAACTTCTCATAGAATATTGAAAAAGAGATATACTCTGCAAATTTCTTATTTTTTAAAATAATACAACGAAGAATCTCAAATGAATTGTAAGTTTTTATGAAATTATGTTGTTTTGCGACAATTACTAGCGTAAATGTTTTATGAATTCTTTGCTTTAATAATTAATGAACGCATAAAAATTGTTTTTAATTTTAGTATGCTAAACCTTAATCAGTATAAGACAATATAAATATTATATAAGCTCCTATCCATAGTCTGATTTTACCAAAAAAACTGCTCCAAACCTTTGTAAAGTATAGGCATAAGTCGGAAATTTAATGGATAACAATTCATATTGCAACTATTGCCAGTGAGAAGCAGAAAATAAAGGTTAGAACAGGTTTTAAAGAAATAAATAAACGTGACGAGCGAGTCTGTAATTGCTACTTACTGGGTACAACCAATGAGACCTTTATTCGGTTTTATAGGAATTTGTCAGAATCGAACAAAGGTTACCAATATGGGGGGAACCTTTTTGAGCAAAGATGGTAATTGTTTCCAAATACTAACCACTAAAACAGCATCAGAAATGGTTACTGATATGGTGGGAACCTTTTTAATTAAGGAAGCGAATAGTTTTCGGGCACAAACCACTAAAATGGAACTAAAAAAGGTTACTAATACGGTAGGAACCTTTTGGCAAGAATGATAATCGTTTTTAAGTAGGAACCACTAGAATGGAATCGAAAAAGGTTACCTACATAGTGGGAACCTTTTTGAAAGAGGGTACTACAACAATTGAAATTTTGAGAGTGTTGATATAATTTTATAGTAGTTCAATCGAAAAAGTTAAAGAAGTTCTTAATAATAATGGAGGAACAAGCAAAAAGTACCCTTTTAATAGATTTACAGTATTTACCTTGCACAAAATTTTTCTCAACATTGCTTCAATTTGACGAGATTATACTGGAAAGCCATGAGCATTATGTCAAACAAAGCTATCGGAACCGATGTTATATTCTGGGCGCAAATAAAGTAGAAATGCTGATTGTGCCTGTTTTGGATGGCAATAAAAAGATTCTGGTGAAGGATATTCAGATAGATTATCAACAAAAATGGTATGAAATTCATTGGCGGACTATTAAAGCGGCCTATGGAAAATCGCCATTTTTTGAATTTTTTGGAGATTATTTTCAAAAGACATTGCAAAAGAAACCACATTTTCTATGGGACTTGAATTATGAATTACTGACAATTTGTCTGAAATTATTGCAGATAAACAAGACAATTCGTCTGACAGAGAATTATAATAAAGAGCTAAAAAGTGGCGTTTTTGATGCCAGAGGGCTCATAAATCCCAAAAAAGACTCAGAAACAGGTATATACTATCAGTCAATAGCCTATCAACAAAACTTTGGCAGCGAATTTGTACCTAACCTTAGCATGATAGACTTGCTTTTTTGTAGGGGAAATCAATCTTTAGGAATTCTAAAGAAATCTTTTATAAAATGAACAGAGTTTGTTAATAAATCGTTATATTGCAAATGCAAGTGTTTTGCTTAAACTAATCATTGAAGCAACCAAAGCAATAGAACCATTGTAAAATTATTGAAATAATGGGAAATTGGATAAGCGAAATGATTAATCATTTTTCCCCTTACAATCTACTTAAATTAAATGGAGCCTAAATTTTCACAAAAAGTTAAAGACATCATCACCCTTGCCCGTGAAGAAGCACTTAGGCTTGGTCATGATTACATCGGAACCGAACACTTGATTCTGGGGATGATTCGCGACGGAGAAGGTATTGCTTTAAATCTTTTGAAAGGGGCTGGTGTATCGCTTGAGGAGTTGAGAATTACAATTGAACAAGCCACCAAAGGAACTGCTACCAATAATATAAAAAATTTGGCAAACATTCCGTTGACACGCCAATCTGAAAAAGTTTTAAAGATTACGCATTTGGAGGCCAAAATCTTCAAATCACAATTAATAGGCACCGAGCATTTACTGTTAGCTATTTTGCGCGACGCAGATAACCTTGGTGGCCAGATTTTACAAAAATTCCATTTGAATTACGAACAAACGAAAGAGATGCTTGATTATCAATTGACCGGTCAGAAACCGGTGATGGAGCGTCCTGAAACTGATGATGATGACGAAAGAATTTTCGGCAGTGGTTCGGGTGGATATCAACAAAGAAATGACCCGAAAAACCCTGAAAAATCTAAAACACCAGTATTAGATAATTTTGGACGTGACTTGACGAAACTAGCCGAAGTAGGCAAATTAGACCCGATTGTTGGACGTGAGAAAGAAATTGAGCGTGTTGCCCAGATTCTGTCAAGACGTAAGAAAAATAACCCGATATTGATTGGTGAACCCGGTGTAGGTAAAACTGCTATTGCAGAAGGCTTAGCCTTACGTATCGTTCAGAAAAAAGTGTCTCGTATATTATTTGGTAAAAGAGTTGTTACCCTCGATTTAGCATCTTTGGTAGCAGGTACTAAATATCGCGGACAGTTTGAAGAGCGTATGAAGGCTGTGATGAATGAGTTAGAAAAATCACCCGATGTAATTTTGTTCATCGATGAAATTCATACCATTGTAGGGGCAGGCGGCGCAAGTGGCTCTTTAGACGCTTCTAATATGTTCAAACCTGCATTAGCCCGGGGTGACATCCAATGTATTGGTGCTACAACGCTGGATGAGTATCGTCAGTATATAGAAAAAGATGGAGCTTTGGCTCGTCGTTTCCAAATGGTAATGGTTGAGGCCACTTCTATTGAAGAAACCATCGAAATTCTTAATAATATTAAAGATAAATACGAGGATCATCACCACGTTAATTATACACCTGAGGCGATGGAAGCTGCAGTAAAATTATCAGAAAGATATATTACTGACCGATATTTACCAGATAAAGCTATCGACGTGTTAGACGAAGTGGGTGCTCGTGTACATATTAATAATATTTCAGTACCACAGGATATTCTATTCCTGGAAGAACAGGTTGAGTTGATTAAGAAAGAGAAAAATCAGGTGGTAAAGAGCCAACGCTATGAAGAAGCAGCTCAACTACGCGACCGTGAGAAAAAACTTTTAGAGCAATTAGACCGTGCAAAAGCAGCCTGGGAAGAAGAAGCTAAAACTAAACGCTATAATGTAACAGAAGACAATGTAGCGGACGTGGTGGCAATGATGACCGGAATTCCTGTGAAGCGAGTGAATATGAATGAGGGTGAGAAAATCCTAAAAATGGGGGACGCTTTACGTGGAAGAATTATTGGTCAGGACCCGGCCGTTGAAAAATTGGTAAAATCGATTCAACGTACGCGTGTAGGATTGAAAGATCCTAAAAAACCAATAGGTTCGTTTATTTTCTTAGGCCCTACAGGTGTTGGTAAAACCGAGCTTGCTAAAACATTGGCAGAATACCTCTTCGATAAGGAAGATGCACTGGTAAGAATTGACATGAGTGAGTATATGGAGAAATTCAGTATTTCCCGCCTAGTCGGAGCGCCTCCAGGATATGTCGGTTATGAAGAAGGCGGTCAGTTGACCGAGAAAATCCGGAGAAAACCATACTCAGTGGTATTGCTTGACGAGATTGAAAAGGCTCACCCTGATGTATACAATATCTTGTTACAAGTATTGGATGATGGTGTCTTGACTGATAGCTTAGGACGTAAGGTTGACTTCCGTAATACTATTATCATCATGACTTCAAACATTGGGGTACGTGACCTGAAAGATTTTGGTACAGGTATCGGTTTTGCTACAAAGGCTCGTACAGAGAATCAGGATGAAATGGTGAAGAGTACCATTCAGAATGCTTTGAGAAAAACATTCTCTCCAGAGTTCCTGAACCGTCTGGACGATGTAATTGTCTTTAATTCATTAAGTCGTGAAGACATTCATAAGATTATTGACATCGCCTTGAAGCGCTTAACTTCTCGTATTGCCAATATTGGTTATCAGATTGAATTAACAGATAAGGCAAAAGATTTCTTGTCTGATAAAGGATATGACCAACAATATGGTGCTAGACCTTTGAATCGTGCCATTCAGAAATATGTGGAAGACCCATTAGCAGAGGAAATTCTGAAAGGTGAAATGAAAGAAGGGGATACCATTCAGGTTGATTATAGCGGAGAGGGCGAATCGCTTAGTTTTGCAAATGTTAAGAAACAAGCAGAAATCGAAGAATAAGAAAATCTTAGTTTCCTGGTAAATAAACAACAAAGGCACGGCTTTTAGCTGTGCTTTTGTTATTTTTGCATTTATGATTCTTGACTATATCAAATACCTTTTTCTCGCTAAAAACGAGCATAGTTTACACTCGCCTTTTTTGTTTGAATTTTATCTCAAAGTTCTGAAAAACTCAACGTTAGAAAATGATTGTTTAGCGATTGAAGAGTTAAGAAAGAAGCTATTATCTGATGAACGTGAGATTGAAATTACAGATTTGGGTGCAGGTTCGAAACTTAATCAGTCGAATAATAGAAAGATAAAAGAGATTGCTAAAAATTCTCAGAAACCTGCCAAACTAGCTCAATTATTTTATCGGATTATTAAGTTTTACAACTATCACACTATTCTTGATTTAGGTACTTCACTAGGTGTCACAACGGCTTATCTGGCAAAAGCAAATAAAGAGGGCAAAGTTTTTACCTTTGAAGGTTGCCCAAATACGGCTCAAGTAGCAGAGGAGAATTTTACTGAATTAGGTATTCACAATGTAGAAGTTATTGTAGGTGATTTGAATGACACTTTACAAGAGAGGCTGAAAATGACTGACAAAATTGACTTTGCTTTCTTTGATGCCAATCATCGCTATCAGCCAACGGTTGATTATTTTGAAAAATGTCTGAGTAAAATACACGAAGATGGCTGCTTTATTTTTGATGATATATATTGGTCTGAGGGTATGAAAAAGGCTTGGGATCATATTAAAAGTCATCCTCAAGTGACTATTTCTATTGATATTTTCTGGGTGGGTATTATATTTTTCAGAAAAAAACAACCGAAGCAGCATTTCATTTTGAGATTCTAAATAGTGTATGGATTTGGTAGATGAAGCAAACTAAAACGTTTTTTTCGATGTTAGTTGAAAATAGAACAGATAAAGTCACAATGTTAGATATTCAAAAAATAAGAGCAGATTTCCCGATTCTTGAAGAAAAGATAAACGGCAAAGACCTGGTGTATTTTGATAATGCCGCTACTACACAAAAGCCATTGCCGGTGCTGAATGCTTTGTCAAATTATTACGGTAAATATAACGCCAATATACATCGGGGAATACACCATTTAGCCGAAAAAGCTACTTCTGCTTTTGAAGCCACGCGCCGGACGATTCAGAGATTTCTGAATGCCAGATATGCTGAAGAGATTATTTTTACTTATGGTACAACTGATGGTATTAATCTGGTTGCCCAGACTTATGGACGCAAATTTTTAAAAGAGGGGGATGAAATCATCATCAGCACATTGGAACACCATTCTAATATTGTGCCCTGGCAAATGCTATGCGAGCAAAACGGCTGTATATTGAAAGTGATTCCGATTAATGACAATGGTGAATTGATTTTGGAGGAGTATGAAAAATTGTTGTCGGAAAAGACTAAATTTGTATCAGTTGTTCATGTATCTAATGCCTTAGGTACAATCAATCCGGTAAAGTATATTATCGAAAAAGCGCATGAAGTAGGAGCAAAGGTATTGATTGATGGTGCACAAGCTACTTCACATTTGAATATTGATGTGCAGGATTTAGATACTGATTTCTATGTGTTTTCGGCACATAAGCTATATGGGCCAACCGGAATGGGAGCTTTATACGGTAAAAAAGAGGTACTGGAAGCCATGCCGCCATATCGTGGTGGAGGAGAAATGATTAAAGAAGTGACGTTTGAGAAAACTACTTATAACGAACTTCCTTATAAATTTGAAGCTGGTACACCCAATATCGCCGATGTGATAGCTGTTAAAACAGCTATTGAATACATTGAGGAATTAGGCAAAGAAAACGTAGCAGCGTATGAAAACGAATTGTTGGCCTATGCTACCGAACAATTATCGAAGATTGAGGGTTTAAAAATTATTGGCCAGGCAAGAGAGAAAGTTTCAGTAATTTCGTTTGTGATAGAGGGTATTCACCCACAAGATATAGGCGTGATACTTGACCAACAGGGGATAGCTATTCGCACAGGTCACCATTGTACCCAGCCATTAATGAAACGATTCGGGATTCCCGGAACTTCAAGAGCCTCATTTGCTGTTTATAATACCAAAGAAGAGATAGATAAGCTCGTACTCGGTATTGAGAAAGTAAAAAAAATGGTACTTTAATTCATTCAAGAAAGCATGACAATAAACGAAATACAGGATGAACTCATAGAGGAGTTTGAACTTTTTGATGATTGGGAAGAGAAATACGAGTACATCATTGATTTAGGAAAGAAACTACCAAAACTGGCTGACGAATATAAAACTGAAGAAAATATTATAAAAGGGTGTCAATCAATCGTGTGGCTAAATGCTTATATGAAAGATGATAAGCTGATTTTTGAGGCAGATAGTGAAGCGATTATTGTAAAAGGTCTGGTAAGTATGTTATTGAGAGTTCTTTCCGGGCATACACCTGAAGAAGTACTCAATGCAGATTTGTATTTCATTAATAGAGTAGGGCTAAGCAGTCACCTGGCTCAAACCCGCTCAAATGGATTGGCATCAATGGTAAAACAAATGAAAGCCTATGCGTTGGCTTTTCAGGTATTAGAAGAAAATAAATAGTTTTTTGAAATGAACGAACAAGAACTAAAAGATAAAGTAATAGAAGCGCTTAAAACCGTATATGACCCAGAGATTCCGGTTGATGTATATGAGTTGGGTCTGATATACGATATTAAGATTTTTCCGGTAAACAATGTTTACTTATTAATGACACTTACCTCACCTTCATGTCCATCAGCTGAATCTATCCCGGTTGAAATCGAGCAGAAAGTAAAAGAAATTGAAGGAGTAAGTGATGTAAGTGTTGAGCTGACTTTTGACCCACCATATTCAACCGAAATGATGTCAGAAGTAGCCAAATTAGAATTGGGTTTTATGTAACAAATTATATATCCAAGCTAAACGAGCATCTAACGAACATCAGTTAGCTTGACTTTTTCAAGTATTTTTTAACAAAAAATAATATTATGTATCCTCCTCATTTAGTAGCACCTATGAAAGCCGAATTAGTAAATGTTGGCTTTCAAGAATTACTGACTCCGTCGGATGTCGATAATTTCATCGAAAATCAAAAAGGTACTGCATTAGTAGTAATCAATTCAGTATGTGGTTGTGCCGCAGGTACTTGTCGCCCTGGTGTAAGATTAGCTTTACAACGTTCTGAGGCAAAGCCTGAACATCTGGTAACAGTTTTTGCAGGTGTTGATACCGAAGCAACGCAACAATTACGCTCTTATATTCCATTTCCTCCATCATCGCCGGCTATTGCTATTTTTAAAGATGGAGAGATAGCACATTTCATCGAGAGGCACCATATTGAAGGTCGTTCGGCAGAAATGATTGCTACACACTTAGTAGCAGCATTTGACGAGATCTGTGCAGAAGCGTAAGAAAAGATAATAAAATGAAAGTCTCCCTTGGTAACAATGGGAGACTTTTGTGTTTCTGAAAGCAGAACTATTAAAAGTTTGGCTTCAATAAATATTTGGCATAGAATTCATCAATTACCTTTACGGCATCTTCTGCAGTATCTACCAACTTGATTAGTTTCAGGTCTTCGGGATTGATGTTTTTTTCACTATCACACATGGTATTCTGAAGCCAGTCAAGTAATCCTTTCCAATACTCACTACCAACCATTACGATCGGGAAACGAGCAATTTTCTTGGTTTGAATCAGGGTTAAGGCTTCAAATAATTCATCAAGGGTACCAAAGCCACCAGGCATAATAATAAACCCTTGAGAATATTTCATAAAGCATACTTTACGTGCAAAGAAGTAATCAAAGTTGATACTTTTATCAGGGTCAACGTATTGGTTAGGCACTTGCTCAAACGGTAATTTGATATTTAATCCAATTGATTTTCCACCATTCTTACTTGCACCTTTATTGCCGGCTTCCATAATACCCGGGCCACCGCCTGTGATTACACCATAGCCGTTTTTTACCAATCTTGCTGCAATGTCAACAGACATCTGGTAATATTTATGATCTGATTTGGTTCTTGCTGAACCGTATATAGTTACCGAGGGCCCTATTTTTGCTAGCCTATCAAAGCCATCCACAAATTCTGCAACCGTTTTTAAAATTTGCCATGAATCTTGGCTATGTATTTCATTCCATCCTTTTTCAACAAATGCTTCGCGGATTAGTAAGTCGTCATTTGATTCAATTTCCTTTTCGCTCATAGTAAATTAATAGTAATTTGTCGTACAAAATAAAGATTCTTCTTCAAGAAATTCAGAGGAATCGGATTAAGAAAACGTATATTTGCAAAAAAAAGTTTGAACCAACAAATATATATCAATGAAAGTTGCAATAGCAGGAGACCATGCAGGATTTGAGTACAAGAAAGTAATTTTGCATTGGCTTCAGGAACAAAATTTTGAGACCGCAGATTTTGGCCCATATACTTCTGAATCAATGGATTATCCGGACACCTCTCACTCATTAGCCAGTGCAGTTGAAAAAGGAGAATATGAATACGGTATTCTGATTTGTGGTAGTGGAAATGGCGTATGTATGACAGCTAATCATCATCAAGGTATCAGAGCCGGATTGGCCTGGAATTTAGAAGTGGCGGCCTTGATTCGTGAGCATAACAATGCTAATGTCATTTGTTTACCTGCACGATTTATTGATCTTGAATTAGCTTTGGAATGTGTAAAAACATTTTTGAATACACCTTTTGAGGGTGGAAGACATGCACGCAGAGCGGATAAAATTTCTTGCTAAAAATAAGGAGCCTGTCTGATTTGAATCAAACAGGCTCTTCTATTATTGAAGGTTTTAATATTTTCTCTGATAAATTCCCTTAATGTTAGTAGTTCTATAATCTACCGCTAAAGCCGGAATTCGCTGAAAAATTTTAGGGACTACATTTTGCTTATCAATGATAATGGTAGGAGGGTCTTTCTTAAAATTATCGAATATATTAATGATACTTTCGTAGTTGTCCGGGTTTTCTAAATCAATCTTCGATAAATCCCAATTCAGATAACAAGTAGCAGATTTCCCGAGTTTATATTCATCAATTCTTTCACCTATAACAAGCATCTTTTGTCCTTTCATTAATTCTGGTAGAGATTTGGGCTTAATTCTCATGTCTGAAAGTTGCTCAAATCCTCTCCCTAAAACCGGAGTTACTCCTTGATATTGCATTACGACAATTGCTATAAATGCAATCATAAATGTCAATTCAGGGAAGAATGCACCTCGGAAATGTAAAAAGAAACCTGTAACAAAGAATGCAAAACAAGGGATAAAAATGATGAATTGCATGGGAGCGACATTTGGCGAGAGGAACAATGCCAAGAGCGCCACAACCGCCCATATCAACATGATTTGCTGCGTGCGTTGTTGGTAGCTATTATAACGAGATGCCTGTGATTGGCGAAGAAAACCTAGAAAAGCAAGAATAGTAGGAATTGAAATCGCTAGCAAAGCACTTTTGAAATCTTCTAGACTATATTGCTTGATTCTGAATATTCCGCTGAACCAGTTATACTTGAATTCTTCGATACTATTATTAAAATAAAAATAAAGTGTCACCAAAAATAATGGAATAGCGAAACCAAGCATGGCTAAGAAGTGTTGTCTTAAATTAGCGTTGGTAAAAAATAATAGACAAGCGGTACTCCATAAAATGAAAACCATAGAAGGCTGGTGAAACAGAACAGCAATACCGATATAAAGTCCGATTTCAAAAACTTCATCAGATACCCCTTCTCTTCGTTCCATTTGTTTTACAATTTTATTGAAAGCAAAAAGAAGAAAGGTAGTAGCTAATAAAACCGGAGAAAGTTTGCTCATATCAAACGACAAACTCATCAATAAAACATAAACCAAGCCTGGTGCGTAATTTTTTTCAAGGTAAGTCTGACGCGTGTTACAAGTAAAAGTAAAATAGAGTGCCTGAAAATAGATAATCAGAATGGCAATAAACTCATAAGCAAACTGAACCCTGCCGAATGACAAATCAATTAACCAATAGATAAAAGCAGAAAGCGGGCCCACGTTAGTCAGGATTTCTTTATAGAGAAAACTTCCGTCACGGATTTTCTCTCCGACCAACATCCACTCTAATTCAGGCAATAAAATTGGGAGTTTGTCACCCAGAAAAGGCAATTTCAGAAGAATCACCAACAACAATAATGACAGGATATGGAAAAGCGTATTGAATCTAAAAAACGTTAGCAAGGCTGTACTGTTTATATTTTCTGCAAAGTTATGAAAAATTAGTGCAGTATAGCTCAAAAAGATAGATTTACCCGACAAAACATAATTTTTAAAGCATTTATTCATTAATAAACCGGAAATAGTACGGATATTTGTATATTATTTAGTGAATTTGAACACAATGGAATCGAAAAGACAAAGACAAGTAGCGAAACAAATTCAGAAAGATTTGGGAGAGATTTTTCAGAGAGAAATGAAACAGACATTTGATAAGGCTTTCGTTACAATTACTGATGTAAAAACTACACCTGATTTAGCTATAGCCAGAGTTTACCTAAGCTTTTTGCTTACAAAAGATAAAGAAGGATTACTGGAAACCATACGCGAACATACTAAAGTTATCAGAAACCACTTGGCAGCTCGCGTGCGCCACCAATTGCGTATAGTGCCTGATTTACAGTTTTATATAGATGATACAGCAGAATATGCACAAAAAATAGAAAACCTTTTTGCTGGTATCGTTATCCCTCCAGCTCCTGCGGAGGAAGACGAAGAATAATTTCATCATCAATAAAGCAGTAAAATCTCAATATCTTGAATTTATCCTTATTAATAGCCAGACGGTATTTCTTATCCCGAAAGAAAAAGAGTTTTATCAACTTTATTTCGTTTATGTCCATGCTAGGTATCGGGATAGGGACTATGGCAACGGTAGCAGTTCTATCTGTTTTTAATGGTTTGGAAGATTTGAATCGTAGTATTTTTAAATCTTTTGATCCTGATATTAAAGTATCGGCTGTGGAGGGTAAAACTTTTACTATCGAAAAGGATAAATTAAATAGGCTAAAGCAAATAAAGGGCATTGATTATGTGACTGAGGTGATTCAGGATAATGCTCTAGTCATGTATGAAGAAGGGAAGATGGTGGTGACACTGAAAGGAGTTGATAGCACTTTCCAGAAGAACAGTCGGCTAAAAGGCTCCTTGGTAGAGGGAAGTTTTCTATTACATAAAGATGATATAGATTATGCTTTTATAGGTGGTAATGTATACGGAGCACTGAATATTTCTTTAGATAACATATTAGAACCTTTAGAAATCTGGTACCCTAAAAACCAGAAAAAGTTATCCCTTATCCCGGAAAACAATATTAATAAGAAGGTTATAAATATTTCGGGGGTATATGCATTAGAGCAATTTCATGACGATTACGTGTATGTTCCACTTTCGGTGGCGCAGGAGTTGACAGAATACGGAGATAAACGGACTGCCTTGGAAGTACAATTAAATCCAGAGACAAACACTGATAAAATACAGGATGAAGTTAAAAGTATATTTGGTGATAAATTTCTGGTGCAAAATCAGGATGAACAAAATGCTAACTTATTTAGAGCAATAAAAATCGAAAAATTGTTTATCTTTATAGCATTGGTATTTATAATCGGTGTGGCTTCTTTCAATATATTCTTCTCACTAACTATGTTAGTAATAGATAAAAAAGAAGAAGTAAAGACTTTATATGCGATGGGAGCCGATGATTCGTTAATAAAAAGAATATTCTTTAGTGAAGGAGCGATTATCTCTTTTATCGGTACAATGGTTGGTCTTATTTTAGGCCTTTTGTTCTGCCTGACACAAGAACGATTTGGTTGGTTAGGTATGGGTATGGATAGTGCTGTTGTTGATGCCTATCCGGTAAAAATAAACCCGATGGATTTTTTGATTACTGCTATTGCTGTTGTTGTTATCACATTGTTGGTATCTTATTTTCCTGCTAAACGTGCCACAAATAAATATTGATTAGATTTTTCAAGCTGACAAAAATACAAATGAACCTGCTCTTAAAAATTACTTCCTTAGCTTTCGTTGTTACCCAGACTTTCGCTCAAACTGCCAGTCTGAATATGCAATCAAAAAAATGGATTCTTCTGACAAATAGAATCGAAAAAAGTGATATTCATCTTGCTTCTTATAGCCCGTCAAAGCTAAAAGCAGACACTTTTGTGATGCGTTTCGGTGCCGGAGGGAAAATTGAGTACGATTACGAAACGAATCCTAATGCATCATCAGGTGGTAGAATTGAGTTTTTAGACATCGACACAAAGAATTCATCTTGGCAGTACAGTCCTGATGCTAATGTAATGACATTGACTTTAAAGGGTGGTTATAAAAGCCTGGATGATTTTAATTTCAAAAGAGCGTATATAATTGAACCAACGGCTGGTGGCTACGTTTTGAAAAGAATATCAGAACAAACCGCTGAGAACCTAAAAGTTCAGGCAAATCAAACTGAAACTTTAAAAGTATTGGTAAAAGAGTCAAATGCTAAGCCTGTTGAAATTATCAGACCCGTTTTGATAACAGAAGTAAAGGAAGAGGTGAAGCCAGCTATGACAGAGGCTAAAGAAATCAGTAAAGAAGAAATAGAGGCTGCAAAATTTGCCGAAACTATTGCAAAGACCAAAGTTCTATTGTCTGATACAAAACGCTGGATTTTGTTGACCAATAAAATTATGAAGAATACTATCAAATTTACTTCATATGATAAATCAAAATTCAGAATCAATACACTGATACTGACCTTTGCCAATAATGGAAAATTGGAGTACGATTATCAGATGGACCCGACACTCGAATTTTGTGCTGGTATAGATTTTCTGGATATTGATACAGACGAGTCTGCCTGGTCGTTTGACGAGGCTGGCAATGTGTTGACATTAACGATTAAAGGTGGTTATGCCAGTCTTGATGATTTTAAATTTAAAAGAGAATATAAAGTAGAACAAACAGATGATGAATATGTTTTGCATAAAATAAAGGAACATTATTACATCGATTTGAAAAAACAAAATCAGAAAAAGAAGTCGGAGTAAATAGACTTTTGAGCTAATAGCAATAGGTTAATTTTACCACGGAGTAGCACAGAGTTTGGCACAAAGTTTCACTAAGTGGTGAATCATTTTTCAGTGTAACTCCGTGCCTAAGCCTTTAAAAGTCTGTGGTTGATTATTTTTTAATTTGAATTAATGGGTGAATTTTATCACTCATTCACAAATTCTTACAACACATGCGTTTATTAAGTCCACTAATATTACTGATTCTTAGCTTAAGTGTATTTGCACAAGAGCCCTCACATATTGCTCCAACCCAAGGAAAATATAATCCCGAACGTACCAAAAAGAATGATCTGATTCATACCAAACTGGAATTGAGACCTAATTGGGAAAGGCAGCATATGGTCGGTACAGCTACTATCACATTCAAGCCACACTTCTATCCACAAAATACCCTTGAGTTAGACGCCAAAGGCTTTGACATACAAATGGTTAGAATGAAGGGCCAGGAATTAAAGTTTGATTATGATAAACGTATCTTGAAAATAGATTTAGGTAAAACTTTTACCAGAAAAGATTCTGCCCAGGTACAGATCATGTACATAGCTAAACCTAATGAATTACCATTGGGTGGGAGTGAAGCAATCACTGCTGATAAAGGCTTATATTTTATCAATGCCGATGGCAAAGACCCTGATAAACCCAGGCAAATATGGACACAGGGCGAAACCGAAGCCAATTCCTGCTGGTTCCCTACGATTGATACCCCCAATCAGAAAACTACTCTGGAAATCTATATTACATTAGATAAAGCATCAACAGATGCTAAGTATCTGACATTATCCAATGGAAAACTGATTTCTTCAAAAGTTAATAGCGATGGCACGAGAACTGACTATTGGCGACAAGATAAATCTGCTGCTCCTTATCTGACTATGATAGCCATTGGGGATTTCAGAAAGGTGGTTGACCCCAACTATAAAAAATTTGAAGTAAGCTATTATGTAGAGCCAAAGTTTGAGAAATATGCTATGAACATTTTTGGACGGACACCCGAAATGATTAGCTATTTTGAGAATATTTTGGGCGTAAAATATCAATGGGATAAATATTCACAGATTGCAGTAAGGGAATATGTATCTGGAGCAATGGAGAATACCACTGCTACTGTGCATGGCGATTTTGTTCAGAAAGACAATCATCAGCTAGTGGATGATAACGATGATGGAGTAATAGCTCATGAACTTTTCCACCATTGGTTTGGAGATCTGGTAACGGCAGAATCATGGTCTAATCTCCCTTTGAATGAGTCATTTGCTAATTATTCTGAATATCTCTGGACTGCCCATAAATACGGACAGGATGAGGCAGATTTAGTAGCCTATATTGCATTCAATCAATACTTCAACGAGGCACTTGAAAAGCAAGAACCATTGATTCGATATCGCTATAACGACAAGGAAGATATGTTTGATTCACACTCTTATGCAAAGGGAGGAAGAATCTTACATTTATTAAGAAAACAGGTAGGGGACGAAGCATTCTTTACGGCTTTAAAACTATATCTGACACAAAATGCTTTTAAAACCGGTGAGGTCGACCAATTGAGATTAGCTTTTGAATCAGTAACGGGAGAGGATTTACACTGGTTTTTCGATCAATGGTTTATGAAACCCGGTCATCCTGATTTGCAGGTAACACAAGAGTATGCTAATGGCAAACTTAAATTAACCATTAACCAGATTCAGGATACTACTTATTCATCTGTTTACCGATTACCTCTGCAAGTGGAAATCTGGTCTGATAATCAGAAATCTGTTCAGAATATTTTGGTTGATAAAGCGCTAAACACTTTTGAATGGAATCTGGCTTCTGCTCCGCAAATGGTATACCTTGATCCTGAAAATACTTTAGTAGGCAGAGTGCTATTCCAGAAATCAAAAGAAGAGTATATCTATCAGTATTATCATGCTGAAAGGATGCCTGCCCGTTTAAATGCGCTTGAAATTCTTACTTACGTACCTAATGGCGATAGTACTGTTGTTAGTCCTGCTTTAAATAAAGATATTCGTAAGGTCTTAATAGATGCTACTAAGGACAAATTCTGGAGAGTAAGACAATTGGCAGTTCAGAAATTATATGATTATGATGGAGACGATTTTTTAGAGGTTGAGAGGGCATTGCAAAGCCGTGTTCAAAGTGACGAACGCTCTTATGTACGAGCCGATGCTATCATTGCTATGAAAGGTTTCCAGAATTCTCAGAACGATAAATTATTCCGTCAGGCATTAAATGATACTTCTTATACTGTTCAGGCTGCCGCCCTTGAAGCTATTCTGGCAAGTAAGCCATCGGATGCAGCAGAATTGGCTAAGAAGTATGAATCATCATTTAATACAGCGATTTTTTCTGCTGTAGCAAACTATTTTTCAGAAGAAGCTGCACCAGAAAGATTTGATTGGTTTGTAGAACACTTAAGTAAAATGAGTGGTGGAGATTTATATCAGGTATTAGGTATTTTTGGTACTTATCTCGTAAAGTCAAGCCCTGAGATTCAAACCAAAAGCTTACCCTTATTAAAGAAAATCGCTACCAAAGATTCTCAATGGTATGTTCGATTTGCAGGATTGCAAACTTTGGCATTGTTAAGTGATTTAAAAGAGACCAAAGACATTATAAAGGAGGTAATTGCTGCTGAAAAAGATCAACGTTTACAGAAGGTTTATCAGCAATATAAAGATTTGTAGGTCGAAATTATAGTTTTATTATTTCATTCCAAGGCTCACAACATGAACAGAAACCTGAAAGATGGCTTGAATTTTTTCTCTAAAGTAACTCCTGCCCGCGCATGGAATGCTTTAAAGAATGTTTCAAGCTATGTGGAGTCGAAAATGACCGGAAAACCTGTTCACAGAGGCTTACCTATTGCCATTTCAATAGAGCCGACCACTTCCTGTAATCTCCGTTGTCCTGAATGTCCTAGTGGGTTAAGGAGCTTTACGCGTCCGATAGGGATGTTGGAAGAACAACTCTTTAAGCAAACCATTGATGAGCTTTCAAAAACCTTATTATATCTTACTTTCTATTTTCAGGGAGAACCCTATTTGCATCCTAAGTTTTTAGAGTTAGTAAAATATGCCTCGCAAAAAGGCATTTATACAGCTACTTCTACAAATGCTCACTACTTGAGTGATGCTAACGCCAAGCGCACTGTAGAATCGGGTTTAGATAGAATGATTATCTCCATTGATGGTACTACACAAGATGTATACGAACAATACAGAGTTGGTGGGAACCTGTCAAAAGTGATTGAAGGAGCTAAGAATATTATTAGGTGGAAGAAGGAACTAAAATCGTCCACACCTCATGTTATTTTCCAGTTTCTGGTTGTAAAGCCCAATGAACACCAAATGGAAGAAGCAAAGCAATTGACAAAGGAGATAGGTGTAGATGAAATAGCGTTTAAAACTGCTCAGATTTATGATTATGAAAATGGCTCTGATTTAATACCAACCATAGATAAATATGCACGCTATGTCCAACAGACCGATGGTACTTATAAAATCAAGAATAAACTGCTTGACCATTGCTGGAAAATGTGGCACTCTTGCGTAATAACCTGGGATGGACTTGTAGTGCCTTGCTGCTTTGATAAAGACGGGGAATATCGTTTAGGAGATCTGAAAAAAGATACCTTTGAAACCCTTTGGCATAGCCAACCTTATCATAATTTTCGCCAATCATTGGTACGTTCACGTTCTGAAATTGAGATGTGCAAAAATTGCACAGAGGGAACTAAGGTCTGGGGTTGATATTTCAATATTCATTTTATAGATTTGCCATTCTGTTTATTTTTTAACCAACCGAACCTCTATGAATTTAATAGTTAGAATCAAATTAATGGTCATGATGTTCCTTATGTTTGTTACATGGGGGGCGTGGTATGGCCAGATGGGTAAATACCTTTTTACTTCTCTTAATGCCAGTGGCGACCAGATTGGTCTGGCATATGCTACTTTCTCCATTGCTTCTATTGTTGCTCCTTTCTTTATGGGTATGATTGCAGACCGTTTTTTTTCTGCACAAAAAGTGATGGGTGTCTTGAATATCTTAGGAGCAGTAATTCTTTATTTTTTAATTCAGGAAACCAATCCCGATAGATTTTTTTGGTACATTCTGGCTTATACGCTAACGTTTGCACCAAATCTTGCTTTGTCTAGTTCAATTGCCATGAAACAAATGCAAAACCCTGAAAAGGAATTTCCTCCTATCAGAGTTTTGGGTACTATTGCCTGGATTGTGGTAACCAATATCATTGGTTATTATGGTGTTGGAGATAAAGTAACTATCTTCCAGATTGCCATGTTTACCTCAGTTGTTTGGGGTATTTTTGCATTTACTTTACCTGATACACCTCCCAAAGCAACTTCGTCTACATCATTTGCGCAGATTTTAGGTACTGATGCTTTTGTGCTTTTCAAAGACCGATCTTTCATGATCTTCTTTATTAGCTCAATATTAGTTTGTATTCCACTTTCATTCTACTATGCGCATGCAAACTTGTCGTTGACAGAATCTAATATGACAAATGTGGAGAATAAGATGTCATTAGGACAAGTATCAGAGGTATTATTCATGTTATTAATTCCGGTTGCTTTGACCCGGTTCGGAATCAAGAAAATGTTGATTGTTGGCTTAATAGCATGGATTATTCGTTTCATTTGCTTCGGGTACGGTGATGGCATCTCTTCTGAATGGATTCTTTATTTAGCCATTGTTTTACATGGTGTTTGTTATGACTTCTTCTTTGTAACCGGACAGATTTATACCGACAATAAAGCAGGCGACAAAATTAAAAGTTCTGCGCAAGGACTCATTACTCTGGCAACCTATGGGGTTGGTATGGGTATTGGCTCCGTACTATCAGGTAGAGTATTAGATATGTATACAACCACTGATGCAGCAGGGAAAATTATCCATAATTGGCAAGGTGTCTGGATGATTCCGGCAGGTATTGCTGCTGTGGTTTTGGTGCTTTTTGTATTAGTATTTAAAGACAATACCAGACAAGCGAAAGCTTAATTATTATAATTTCTATGATTTCCTTATGGACTTTCGAGCTTATAAGGAAATCATTTTTTCATCTATATGAAGTATATTTTAGTTGTATTGCTATTGATTTTGCTATCTATCTGTTCTTCTTGTTCCAGTCTTAATTCAATCAATGATATGAATTGTAAATTATCAGAAGACAGAAGAAAGAATATCATTGGTAAATGGAAAGTAACAAGTGATAATAAGAAGTTTATCTGGAGATTTTATAGTGATAAAACAACTGCTACTTTAGAAAATATATACCTGACACAGATTTTCGACAGAGATGTATATATTAGCACTTGGGAGAATGAAAAAATAGATACCCTTCGGATATATTATAATTTTGATGATCCTAATAGTACTCAAAGCCGCAGCATAAGCCAATCTATCAGGCAATTATACAATAATCCAAATAAGATAGATTATTACATTCTCTCGAATGAATGCAGGAGAATAACATTAGTCAATACTAAAACCCTTGATACACTACAACTGAAACGCAAGCAGTATTTTTATCAGTAGTCTACTCCTTAAATTTAAGTGCCTCAACTACACGCATTTTAGACACAATCAAGGTTGGTATAGTGATGACAGCCAATATTAATAGAATAGTAGCGATATTGAGTACTAATACAATCATCCAGTCCCAGGCAATCGGTACATAACTAATATAATAATTCTCAGGATCAAGTGGAATAACTTTGAAATAGTATTGAATTAGTCCTAAGCCTATCCCAATCAGGTTACCATAGAGGATTCCCTTCAGAATAATACTCAACCCATTCAATACAAATATTTTTCGAATCTGGGTATTATCAGACCCAAGCGCCTTTAGCATACCAATCATAGGTGTCCGCTCCATCATCATCACTAACAATACTGAAATCATATTAAAGCATGCTACGACTAATATCAGTGCCAGAACAATTAATATATTTTTATCCAATAAACTTAACCAGTCAAAAATAGCCGGAAACATCTCGGTAATTTTTGTTGCTTTCATATCCTGGTCAATTTCATTTGTAACAAGTTTTGATGTTTGTTCTAAATCATCAAAATTCTTTAGAAAAATTTCATAATGTCCACAAATATTTGGTGTCCACCCATTCATTTTCTGTACTAATGCCAAATCACCTATTATAAAATTTTTGTCAAATTCTTCTAATCCGGTTTCATAAATGCCTACTACTTTTACTTTTCTAACCCGTGGAGGAGTTTGTATGAAATAAATAAGTACTTCGTCTGATAATTTTATTTTAAGCCTGCTTGCAATTCTTTTACTGATAATTACTTCATTTGAAAAACTGGTGTCTGCAAAGGTTATTCTTTTACCTTCTATCAAATTTTGAGAGAAGGTCTGCCAATCGTAGTCTCTTCCTACACCTTTAATAATAATCCCGGCTAATTCTTCACTTGATTTCAGCATTCCTGCCTTGTTTCCGACTGCCTGAACATGCTGTATTTGAGGATTTTGACGATAATTATTATAAAAATTTGTTTTTATTGGCATTGGTGTTTCTTCATACGACTGATTCAATGTAATTTTGCTGACTTGTATATGAGAGCTAAGGCTGAAAAGTTTATCTTTGATGGCTTGTTTGTAACCAACCAGTATGGCAAAGGAGATAATCATGACCGCTAAACCGATGGCAATACTCGCCACCCCAACTTTGACAACAGTAGAAGTAAAAGACTCTGATTTAGTTTTTTGAATGCGTTGGGAGATAAAGCGAGATAAATTCATGCGTTTTTAATATAAGCCTGATTGAAAGTAAATATCGTGTTAAACGATATTTACACAAAACTATCGTTTAAAACGATACCAAATAACCAGAACACTAATTATTCTTTAGATTTAAAGCTTTTCATTTGAGGAAGGTCATCAGTGAGGCCTAAAAGACATCGTTCATGTATCATAAAATTAAAGTATTTATATTTAAAATCTTTCTTTTAGGTTTATTTACTCTTGGAACTATTGAGCTATTATACCAATTTAATCCCTATACCGAAAGAAATTTAGAAATATCGTATACTGCCAGTATTATCGAAAAATACAAAAGGTTAGAATCTTTGCCCTCTCCTAAAATTGTGTTGATTGCAGGATCTAACTTTGCTTATGGCATTAATAGTGAAATGATAGAAAAAAACTTTCAGAAACCTGTCGTTAACATGGCTATGCATTATGATTATGGTACTGATTTTATGCTTAGACAAATTCAGGATGAATTACATGCAGGCGATACCGTAATTATGGGCTTTGAGTATATCATAGAAACAGAGGGTGATGTTGGCGAGAAAATACAAATGGCCAGGATATTTCCGAAAGCTAATAAGTGGTTTGATTATAAAGATATCACCCAATATATTAGAGAAAATGCCATCGTGCGCATCTCAAACTTAAGATTAACTTTAGAAAGATTAGGTAGTGGTGAAGAAGCACAACCAACTATAGAAGATTCAACCAGTATTTTCTTCAGAAAAGCAATTAATGAGTATGGTGATTTAGTAAGCCATTTGAATAACCCTTCGCTAAAAGCTATTCCTCCTGCTGTTATCAACGATAAAGTGAGTATGCATCTTGCCATTGAAGATATGAATGCATTTTATGAGAAAATGAACAAAAGGGGCGTTAAAGTCTATTATTCATACCCATCTTATGCACAATCAAGCTACGAGCACGACCAGGCTATTATCAATAAATTAAATATAGAATTTAAGCAAGAAGCGCAATTTCCTATTCTGGGGAAATTACAGGATTTTGTTTTTGCCGATAGTTTATGTCAGGATATGGTATATCACCTCAATGCAAAAGGTCGTGATATACGTACACAAAAACTGATTAATTTGTTAAAAACTGCCCATTAATCAAATTAAATGACAGGTATAAAGAAGTTTTTTTATAAAATATTTTTACTGGGAGCAATTATTATTGTTTCGGTTTGGCTGTTAAATAAGGTTTTTATTGCACAAACTTACCCTTATGCATACCTGGGCGGTATGCTTATTGATAAACACAAAATTGCACACGATACAAAGTCACCAAAAGTTTTGTGGGTAGGGGGGTCAAGCGGTTCTTTTGGTATCAATAGTGATTCTCTTCAAAAAAAACTCGATATGCCTGTCGTCAATATGTCATTTATTGCACCATTGGGTACCTATTTTTTATTGAATGATGCATTGAAAGAGGTGAATAAAGGTGATGTCGTTTTTGTAAGTACCGAATATGATATAGAAAAGTATAGTACGCCTCAGGTAGTATATGAAGCGGTAGACTATTATCCAAGCGGAGCAATTTATATAGAAAAAGATACTACACTTGTTGATTTTATTGGTCATAGAGTAAAGCATAAGCTTTCGAATATCAAAAAGTTATTCTGGAATGTCTTTAGCAAAAATGATGCGGCTAATGCATCGGTTGATGATAGAACCTCGGTTTACTTTAGAAAAGCGTTTTCATCAAAGGGAGATATTCTTAGCCATGTAAATAATACTCCTAAATCTGTAGATTTTCTTTTATTTCCAAAGGCACCGGTAGATTATCAGGAACAGATAGATGATCTAAATCAATTTATTGCAGAAGTCAGAAAAAAAGGAGCAGAAGTATATTATGTCTTTCCACCGTTGGCAGAGTCAACATATAAGTATGGTAAAGAGGCTGTTGAATCAGTAGAGAAGCAATTGAATGCTAAACTGGATTGTAAAATATTGGGCAGAGCAGAAGACTTTGTTCGAAAGGATTCCAGCTTTTTTGATTCATTTTATCATTTAAAACCGACAGCGCGAGACCTGAATACTCAGAAAATATTAGAATTATATAAAGAGACCAAATAGATAAACAATTACCATTCAATTTAACGATTGAGTGACTATCTCAAATTTGCCTATTCACATTATTTGATATGATATTTAATTCGATAGAGTTTGCCATTTTTTTTCCAATAGTAACCCTTATTTACTTCCTGCTACAGCATAAACACCGCTGGTGGTGGCTATTGGCAACGAGTTGCTATTTCTATATGTTCTTCAAACCAGAGTATATCCTGATATTAGGCTTTACGATTGTGATAGACTATTTTGCAGGAATCCTGATTGAAAAAACACAAGGAGCAAAACGAAAATGGTATCTGGTAATGAGCTTGATTGCTAATTTAGGGGTACTGGCGGTTTTTAAATATTATAACTTCTTTACTTTAGTAGTAGGAGAGGCCGGATTAGCCAGTTTGCCTATGCTAAAAATTCTTCTTCCTATTGGCCTCTCATTTCATACTTTTCAAGCCATGAGTTATACCATTGAGGTATATCGTGGCAATCAGAAAGCAGAAAGACATTTTGGTATTTACTCGTTGTATGTAATGTTTTATCCGCAATTAGTGGCTGGACCTATAGAACGTCCACAGAATGTACTGCACCAGTTTTATGAAAAGCACGCATTTAATTACGAGAGAGTAACCAGTGGTTTAAAACTAATAGCTTGGGGGCTGTTTAAAAAAGTAGTAATTGCCGATCGTCTGGCATTGTTTGTTGATAAAGTTTACGACCATCCATTAGATTATCAGGGTATCCCTATTATTGTAGCCACTATCTTTTTCTCTTTCCAGATTTATTGTGATTTTTCAGGATATTCGGATATTGCTTTAGGCTCCGCGCAAGTGATGGGTTTCAAACTAATGAAAAACTTCGATAGACCTTATTTCTCCAAAAGTATCTCAGAGTTCTGGCGCCGATGGCATATTTCACTATCTACCTGGTTCCGGGATTATTTGTATATTCCTTTAGGTGGAAACAGAGTAAATACTTACAGACGATATTTTAACCTGTTTTTTGTCTTTACTATGAGTGGTTTATGGCATGGAGCTAATTGGAACTACATAATATGGGGAGCATTGCATGGCTTTTATTTGATAGCTGCTATTGTTCTATCTAAGCCACGTAATTTCATTAATAAAATTACAGGTATTACAAAACTACCAACCGTCTTTAAAATCTTACAGATTTCAATCACTTTTGTATTGGTAGCTTTTGCCTGGATATTTTTCAGAGGAAGCTATCTTGAATTAGGTTGGACATGGCACCTGGTAACTCATCTATTTACTGGCCTACCAGGTTTATCAGAATTTCTGCATTTAGATTATATTTCACAATACGTTTTCCTTGATAAAGGCGCTAAAGAATTTTTTACTGCCATTGCCCTGATTATCTTCATGGAGGTAATTCATTACATTCAGCGAGATAAAAGTATCCGTGATATTGTTGCCTCAAAACCTACTTGGGTGAGATGGGGGCTTTATTACCTCTTTATCATGCTATTTTTCATCTTCGGAATTTTTGATTCTCCGGCACAGTTTATTTATTTTCAATTTTAATTGAGTGATTTAGCGATTGAGTGAATGAGTGATTGTTGCAAACTATATTCTGGTTTTATGAGGGAAGAGTAAAACAGTAATTTAAGCAAATCTAAATGGACTGATTTTCAAGGGTTATACCATGAAAATCAGTCCATTTGCTTTTAAATAATCACAAAATCACTCATTCGTTCAATCACTCAATTATTGGAATCGAAAATTTTTTTATTAATCTACTTGTTTGGTAGATTATATATATTTTAATTTGTACCATAATCAAATAATTATCAACAAACAGGTTTAATACCTGCAATTTTATTTGAAACTACGGTCGTGTGTCTTAGACGGAAGACAAAGAGTTTCATAAACTCTTTTAAGTGGTTCGACACCACTCACGACAACACATTTTAAATATTGATTCGGATAAGTGTTGAGTCGAAACGTGTATTCTATAATTAATTTGCTTTAATCCTCACTTACAATGGTTATCAATTATTTAGCGTTTGCAGTCCCTTTCTTTTTGTTTTTTATCTGGCTCGAATATTACGTGGCAAAGAAGCGTGGGAAGCATTATTTTAAATTCAACAGTTCAATAGCCAATATCAACGTCGGTATTGCCGAGCGCCTGATTGATTTGTTTACTGCTGGAGGATTCTACTTCTTTTATGATTATTTGCATACTCACTTCGCCATTTTTAATATTCAACCAAGCATTTTACTTTGGATTGCCTTATTGTTGTCTACTGATTTCTTGTGGTACTGGTACCATCGTTTTGGTCATAAAATCAACCTTTTCTGGGGCTTTCATGTAGTTCATCATCAAAGCGAGGAGTTTAATTATACTGCAGCTACCCGTATCACTATCTTTCAGTCAGTCGTGCGAACAGCATTTTGGGCACTGCTGCCGGTTATAGGTTTTCCTGCTGAAATGATTACTACAATTCTCTTAGTGCATGGTATATATCCCTTTTTCACACATACGCGTTTAATTGGTAAGCTAGGTATAATAGAATATATTATGGTCACACCCTCTCACCATAGAGTTCACCATGCCAGCAATGAACAGTATTTAGACAAGAATTTTGGTGATATGTTCATCATCTGGGATAAACTCTTCGGCACTTTTGCCGAAGAAAAAGAAGAGCCCACCTATGGGCTAACCAAGCAGTTAGACAGCTATAGTTTTTTATGGCAACATTTTCATTTTCTGGTTGAAATAGGGTATGCTGCAAAAGCTGAAAAAGGACTTTGGAATAAACTAAAGGTTATTTTTGGTCGTCCCTCAGACTTTGATCCGGAGATGAGGGCAAAGGCTGAGAAGAGATTTCTTTCGGTAAGAAAAGTACAGGCGCGTACCTCCAAATTCCGGTATTATGTTATTGTGCAGATTACATTTACCATAGCAGCCTTATTTCTATTGCTGCTTTTAGAACACTACATACCTTTCTTTTTGCAGGTAATGATAGCGTTCTTTATTCTGATAACACTTATAAATTGTGGTGCTATTCTGGAGCAACGTCGATGGGTGTTTTATTTAGAGTTTGCCAGGGCAAGTCTGGTGACGATTTCTACTTTCTATTACTTCCCAAGCCCGACTCTGATTGGAATGTCAGTACTGCTTTTATTGGTGAGTCTGGCGTATTTCTCAAGTCTGCAAAGGCAGTATTTGAGATTTATCTACGGAAAAAGAAAAGTAATTTAAAATTGCAGATGTTTTATTCATCGTAATAGGTTATGGTTGTCAATTAGCTTGGTTAGTTTCTAACCAAGCACAATTTTCTTACCGATAGATAACATACGTAAATAAATCCACAATTAGGTTTCTTTTATTATTAAATTTAGGTTTTCAATAAATATTCACAAAACCATTCTAAAATTATGCAATTTGAGACCCTTCAACTACATGCTGGTCAGGTTGTGGACCCGGCTACCAATGCAAGAGCAGTACCTATTTATCAGACAACCTCCTACGTTTTCAATAATGCCGAGCATGGTGCTAATCTATTTGCCCTCAAAGAGTTCGGCAATATCTATACCAGAATTATGAACCCTACGAATGACGTTTTCGAAAAGCGCATTGCAGCCCTCGAGGGTGGGGTGGCAGCTTTGGCAGTGGGTTCTGGTCATGCGGCACAATTTGTAGCTATTAATAACATCACAACCGTAGGGGACAACTTTATTACTACTTCCTTTTTATACGGTGGTTCGTACAATCAATTCAAAAACTCTTTCAAAAATATTGGTGTAGAAGCACGTTTTGCACATGGAGATGATGTTGAAAGTTTTGAAAAGCTGATTGACGAAAAAACCAAATTTATATATCTTGAATCAATCGGTAACCCTGGTTTTAGTGTCCCTGATTTTGAAGCTTTTGCTAAACTGGCACAAAAACACGATTTACCTTTAATTGTTGATAATACCTTTGGCGCAGCCGGAGCTATTGTGCAACCAATTAAATATGGTGCTAATGTGGTTGTACAATCTGCTACCAAATGGATTGGCGGTCATGGGACAACAATGGGTGGTGTAATTGTTGATGCAGGAAATTATAACTGGGGTAATGGTAAATTTCCTCAGTTTACAGATCCATCACCGAGCTATCATGGATTAGTATTAAACAGTGTTTTTGGTATTGGTGGACCATTTGGTAATATCCAGTTTATTATCAGAGCCAGAGTAGAAGGCTTAAGAGATTGGGGCGCATCACAGGCTCCGTTCAATTCATTCTTATTATTGCAAGGCCTGGAAACACTAACCCTGAGGGTGGAAAGAATTGCCGAAAATGCACAGAAACTCGCTGAGTGGTTACAAGCCCATGAGCAGGTAGAAAGCGTAAACTATTTGGGTTTACCGGGTAATCAGTATTATAATCTAGCTAAGAAATATCTTAGTCGTGGTTTTGGGGGCGTATTATCTTTCAAATTGAAAGGAGATAAAGCAACAGCCTCAAAATTTGTGGATAGTCTGAAATTAATCAGTCATTTGGCAAACGTAGGCGATGCCAAAACATTGATTATTCACCCTGCCTCAACTACTCACTCTCAATTATCTGATTCTGAGCAATTGGCTGCGGGTGTTGAACCAGCTCAGCTACGTATTTCAGTTGGTATAGAGCATATCGATGATATCAAGGCTGACATTGAACAAGCCTTAGCTAGTATATAGTATTAATTTTTGGTTATGTTCTTAAATGTATGATGGCATTTGGTTGAAATAGAAAATGAATATTTTCATCAAAAACCATTGAATAGTTAGCTTCTTTGAAAACTTGGTAGTGCGACGATGAAATCTAGCGATTT
>NZ_QVMT01000016.1 GCF_003418935.1 Emticicia sp. C21
GTTAATTATTTTTTTCGTTAATTTGAGCATGGTTGATTCGTGTTTTGATTGTTTTGTCGTGATTACAAACTTAACACTTGTCAACCTTATTTATTTCTACCTAATTAACTTTAGACAACTTCAATGTATGGTTTTCTACAAGCCAAAATAAAAAAGCGAAGAGTCACCTCTCCGCTTTTTCACTATATCTTTATCACCAAATTATCACTTAGGATCCAAACCATTCTCAATACGTTTCAACACGTCCTGCAAATGGTATTTGCTCATTTTGTCGGTAGTTAAAGGCAAAGCCGCTTTAATTTCCGCTTTTAATGATTCCAGATGTGCTCTGGTAATTGATGGTAAATCTGTTTTCTTTAAATCAACTACACGTGTAGTATAACCGTAAGTTACACCCGGAGGAATTGATAATACGGTAGTATTAGTCGGTGTTAACAAAGTAATTAACTTCTCTGTAAACACTTTTTGTAAGTTACGACGGTAAACATCAATTGGCTTCTTGGTTTTCAACTCAGCCCAGATACCTCCACGTAAGTCAGTCATTAAATCATCCAGATTGTAGTTGGCAGGATTTGTAGCACCTGTTTCCATTAATCTAACCGCACGGTCACCGGCTAATAAGTTATTCAAAGTAGCCTCCTGAATAGATTTAACCGCTTCAACCCCAGACTCAATGTTGATTTTGTTCAATACGTTTTGATCTAAAATCCAGGTTGGTGTAGCAAAAACCTGACGATTCAAGAAATTGATAGCTTCTTTCTGAGTAGCTTTTGGTACTGCCGAGAACACCCCACCATCCATATCATAAGTTTTAGGATCATCATAAACTCCACCGATATTTTTGGTTACGTGGTTCACATAACGACGGTACTGGAACACAACGTTGTTATACAATTCAGCTAGTTCTTTATAGAACTCACCATCTTCTTTGCTCCACTCTGTCAGGTTAGGCAATATTTTTTGCAGGTTTTTGATACCGTATTCAGAAGCTTTCATTGCATTATCACTTAAGTCTTCTGTTTGATAACGTGGGTCATAAGGGCTGATTTCAGTACCGAAACGTTTACGTGGGTCTTTATAAGCCTCTTTTGTCCAGGTATTCAAAGTTTTCTTTTCATCTTTCGCATCTTTTGCATCTGGGAAGTATGAATAACCCCATTTAATGGCCCAGATGTCATAATCACCAATGCGTGGGAAGAAATCAGTGATACCATCTTCCGGTTGTGCTACGTAGTTGAAACGAGCATAGTCCATGATAGATGAAGTATGACCATTCTGAGCCACCCAGTTTTTATCACGAAGTTTTTCTACAGGCGTAGCCGAACTTGCACCCATATTGTGGCGAAGACCTAGTGTATGGCCAACTTCGTGAGATGATACAAAGCGAATTAATTCACCCATCAATTCATCGCTGAAGTTTTTGGTTCTTGCACGTGGGTCAGCCGCAGCTGTCTGAATCAGATACCAGTTGCGCAGCAAGCTCATTACATTGTGATACCAACCAATATGGCTTTCAAGAATCTCTCCACTACGGGGATCATGTACGTTAGGTCCATAAGCATTCTGAATATCAGCTGCAAAGTAGCGGATAGCCGAGAAACGAGCATCTTCGAGACTAAGACTATCTTTTTCACTCAGATACTCACCGCGTATAGCATTTTTCCAGCCTGCTTTCTCGAAAGCGCCTTGCCAGTCATCAATACCTGCTTTCAAATATTTCTGCCATTTTTTAGGCGTTGCAGGGTCGATATAATAAATAATTGGCTTTTTAGGCTCAATGGCCTCGCCACGTTTCTGGCGTTCAGCATCTTCTTTGCTCTTAGGCTCCAATCTCCATCTTACAGCAAATACTTCCTCATCTGATTTTTGAGATTCTTCGCCAAAAACGGCATATTGGTTAGCAAAGTAACCCACACGTTGGTCAAAGAAACGTTTACGCATCGGCACTTTTGGCAACAAAATCAATGAAGTATTAAATTCCATGGTTACCACACCTGCATCACGAGAAGCCGGCAGATATTGGCCAATTTGTGGAATCGGTGTTAAAGTAACCATCGGAGGAGTTACACCGAAAGTTTTAACTGTACGGATCTCTGTATTAATCGGATACGAACGAATATGCTGAATATACGAGCGGTCGGCTTGTAAAGCAGTAATTTTCAGAAATTGCTTGTTGATTGGGTCAAGCGAAAACACCTGATTGTCGCCTTTGAAAAAATCAGTTACTTCAATTACCGATACTGTATCTTTTTTCAAGGCTTTAATATCAAACGAACCGATGATAGGATCAGCGCTTGAGTTTCTTACAGCCTGGAAGATAGGTTTAGTACTATCGGCAGAAGTCATAACGATAGAGATTGAACGTAAGAAAATTTTATTCTCAGGTCCTTTTTCCCATCTTACCATTTGGCGGTTAACTTCTTCACCACCAAAAATACCACCACCAGCAGCAGTTTTTGAATAACGGGTCACAGTCATAATGTCACGACCCAACAAAGTATCTGCGATTTCGAAGAAATACTTGTCGTCGATTTTATGAACTGTAATTAATCCTTTGCTGGTTTTTGCTTTGTCTGTGATTACTTCTTTGTAGGGTTTTGGTCCTGTTTTAGGAGCTTCAGCAGGTTTTGCGGGGGTTGTAGGAGGGGTTGTTTTTGCAGGTTCTTCTGGTTTCTTTTTGTCGTCTTTCTTTTGTGCATAACCCGTGACGGTCATTCCCAAAAGAACGCAGGGAATAAGTGCTAGGCGTAATAATTTCATAATTAAAATTTAATAGTTTGATGAAAAAACTTCGTAAATTACGGTAAAACAGTAGAATTATTGTTAGTTTATTGATGAATATATTTGTAATTGAGACCAAACCACAAATTTCTACTTTATATTCATTCTAAATATCCCCTAATTTGGGTGATTGTGCATGAATTGGAGAACAGAAAAGGGAAGTTTGTTTAAAAAGGTTCCCACCATATCAGTAACCTTTTTATATTCCAATTTAGTATTCAACACCTGGAAACCATCGCTGTTTTTCAAAAAGGTTCCCACCAAATCGGTAACCTTTTTAGATTGTATTTTAGTGGCTAAGATATAGCAAGCTATGCCTTTGTCACATATATTAATTTTCTTTTTTTCTTCTTCCATGGCAATTGATATTATAAAATTATTACCTACTAAATTTCCTACTTAAGATCATGTTTTCAAAATGTTTGAAGAGGTTTTTAGTATAATCGTACTGTTATATTATTCTCTCCATGGCAGAAAAACTTTTAAGACACTCCCCTGTCTCTATAAGTCATAAATATACCTAACTCCTCTCAATCTTGAATAGGGTAATATTTATTATAGAGTGCTACAATTACTAAAAACACAAAGCCGGAAATTAGCAAAATAAAAAATAATCTTTTTGCACTTTTAAGACTCTCTTCATTCTCATTTACGGCAATATATTTTTCTATTTCGTGCAGATTCCAGGTAAGATGATTGATGATAGGATATAATATCAGCAGATATATTAAGGCAAATAGCTTATCTTTTGGCAGCCAGGCAATAATATCTACAGTATCAAACGCGCGTTGCAATAAACCAATGGTTGGTAAAAGCCATATCCAGGCTAACAAACAGAAAAGAATTTTTATACTAAAGAGTCCTTCCTTGCCATCATATTGTTTTCTGTTTCTTTTTCTGATTAAATAAAACGCAGCTATCATATCATTTATTTTTCTCATTTGAATCACTGGTTTTAACTGGCCTAAATTCTATAACAATGCATTACTATCATTTATAATCATAACCTGACATATTAATAATTGTTGCTCATTAAATCCATCCATCTGTAACAATTCCCATACACAATCGTCTATGCTATGAGACAAAGAATCAGGCGCAAAATGACTTAATTAAAATTTTAAATAGTTTTTTTAAAAATATTTGTAACCTTTTATTCTTCCTCAAGTAATCATTATCAGAAACCTAAAAACGAAAAAGCTCTTATATGACTGACGAAGCAGCTATGCAACTGGTAGCCAGTGGCGACTTAGATAAGGCTGCGATTTTGTACGAACGCTACAAACGCCCATTATACAATTTTTATTTAAGGTTTGGTGTAGAGCGTGACTCCAGTCAGGACTTGACGCAACAGGTTTTCTATCGTATCATTCATTACCGGAATAGTTTCAGAGATGGTTACGAATTCCGAACCTGGATTTACCGGATTGCCCGGAACATTTACCACGATTTTTTGAAAGAACATTCGCACAACCATAAAGATTTACACGAAAACATTGAAGTAGCAGAAGAAGAAAATTATGATGATGAGCAATACCTTTTAATTCAGAAAGCCCTAAAAAAACTACCACAGGAGTATCAGGAGGTGCTGACCATGAGTAGATATGATGAACTGAAATACGAAGAAATAGCCGATATACTTAACATTTCGGTTTCGTTAGTAAAAGTCAGAGTACATCGTGGTCTGAAACAATTAAAAGAAGAATATTTAAAACTCAATTAATAAAAAAGGGAGATAGAGGTTATGGAACAATTATTTGCAGATTATTTAGAAGATAAACTAAACGCCAAACAAAGACAGGAATTAGAAACTTTGTTGTCGGACGATGAGGCACTTAGAGACGAGTTTGAAGATCTGAAAGCTTTTTATGCTGACATGAACAAACCCGCAGAGCTTGACCCAACCGCAACTTTAGACTTAGGCTTCTATATGATGCTCGAAAAAGAAAAGGGGGCAGAACAAAAAAAGAGAAAAAAAGAACAAAAGGGGGCCATGAGGGTAAGTTGGATTAACTCCCCTATTTTGAAATATGCGGCAGGAATAGTCTTACTTTTAGGCATCTTCTGGATAGGTAGAAAAACATCCGATAAGGATTTAAATGATTTGTCGGAAATCGCAAAGATTAAAAACGATGTTGAAGAAACCAAGCAGTTAGTAATGCTTTCCATGCTTAAACGAGAATCTGCATCTGAAAGAATCCAGGCGGTAAATTACTGCTATGACATCAATAAGCCAGACGATGAAGTATTGAAAGCCTTGATAAAAACGCTGAATACCGATGAAAATATTAATGTAAGAACATCAGCGGCAGAGGCACTTTCACATTTTGGAGATGAAAAAATAGCAAGAGATGCTTTGATTCAGACATTATTGACACAAAAAGAGCCAACCTTGCAGATTACGGTAATTGATATTCTGGCAAATCTGGGCGATAAAAGAGCCGTAAAACCCATGCAGAAGCTATTACAAAATACAGATACCGAAGAGGTTGTGAAACGCAAAGCTATGGAGAGTGTAAAGGTCTTGAGTTTGTAATCCTTGGCCTGAACACGAGCCCTAAGATATCATCATTTGGAAACATTTTTCCATCGACTCATCACAAATGAGTGTTCCACCAACTGTATTACAAGTAGTTTTACAAAGAGTTTATCGTATCGTTTAGGTTTTCGTAATTAATTATTTTTTTACTGAAACCTGCAACATTCCGGAATAGACCGGAGACTCTTAAAAAAGACTATTAATATTTAAACTAAAATTATGAAAAAGCTATTACTACTAACATTGCTCCTTGGAGTAAACGGAATCTTATTGGCTCAGAAAAGCAAAATCACCGGTTTTGTACTCGATTCAACAGCTAACAAACCTGTTGAGTTTGCAACAGTCGCACTCTTGAAAGACAACAAGCCCGTAGAAGGTACTACCGCTGACGAAAGAGGCAAATTCACTTTAACAAAAGCAGGTCTGGGTACTTATCAAATCAAAATTACATTTGTTGGCTTTAAAGACAAAGTCATCGACGACGTCAGAGTTACTGAAGGAGACCTGGATTTGGGAGTCATTAAAATTTCACAATCTGTTCAGCAATTACAAGAGGTAACAGTAGTAGAACAAAAAGCGTTGTTTGAAGAAAAACCTGACAAATTGGTTTACAATGCCGATAAAGACATCACCATCAAAGGTGGGAATGCAGGCGATGTATTAAGAAAAATTCCGGCCATAGCAGTTGACCTGGATGGAAATGTGGAATTAAGAGGAAGTTCTAATATTAAAGTCCTGATTAATAATAAGCCTTCTAACCTCATGGCACGCAGTATTGCCGATGTATTGAAGCAGATTCCTGCCGATGATATCAAGCAGATTGAGGTGATTACCTCACCATCAGCTAAATATGATGCAGAAGGTACGGCAGGTATTATCAATATTATTACCAAAAAGAACAGTATTCAGGGTATCAATGGTAATGCAGATTTATCGCTGGGTAGATGGAATGATCGTTTGAATGGTTCTTTGAATTATCGCAAAAAATCGATTGGTCTTTCAGCCAGAGGAGGTTTTAACCGCTGGCGTAACCAAGGTGGAAACGAAACGAATCGTACCAGCATCGTAGAAGGCATTTCAAGTACTTTGTTACAAACAACATCATTCAGAGGGAACGGAGAAAACGGATATGGCACCATTACAGCCGATTGGGACATTGACTCACTTAACCGTATCAGCGCAAGCTTAAACCTTTATGATGGTAAAAACGGAATGTATTTCGATTACCTGAATGATTTTTCAACCCAGGGCATTACCAACCAGTTCTTCACTCGCAATCTATACCGCATTTATGATTGGGACGGAAATACTTTAAACCTTGATTATACCAAAACATTTAAAAAGCCAAAGAGAGAGTTTAGCATCTTAACCATGTTTTCAAAAGAGGGTGAAGATAGTTTCTATAAACTCGATCAGTCTAACGAAAACAATGTAGTCAATTATCGTGAAAAAAGTACTAATTATAGCGCTAACTACGAAGGAACGGTACAGTTAGATTTTACGAATCCTTTAGACAGTGTGAGTACGATGGAAGTAGGTGTAAAGTCTATCTTCCGTAACGTAAAAAGCGATTATCAGGTAGCTAATGCCTTGGATGGTTCGACCAATTTTGAAGATGTTCCGGCTTTAGCCAATGTGTTTGATTATGCCCAACAAGTAGCCAGTACTTATCTTACTTATTCACGCACTTCGAAAAACAAATGGGGTGTTAATGCTGGACTAAGATACGAGCATACTTTCATTCAGGCTGAGTTTCTGGCAGGTAAAGTTCCCTTCTATAGCGACTATGGTAACCTGATTCCAAATGTGAGCTTATCAAGAAATTTACCAAAAAACCAGAAGTTAAAATTGAGCTATACCCAACGTATTCAACGCCCGATGTTGTGGTTCCTAAACCCATATGTAAATGCAAGTGAACCTTTAATGACCTATACAGGTAACCCTTATTTAAAACCTGAATTAACACACAGCGCAGAAATCAATTATAATGTTTATATCAAAGAGTCGTCAATTAATACCTCTCTTTATATGCGCACCACCAACAATGCCATTGAACGCATCAGAACATTTGATTCAGAAGGTGTAGCCACTATTAATTTTCAGAACATCGCGCAGAATACATCTTATGGTTTATCATTAAGCGGCAATACCAAGATTAAGAAGAAATTCACAGCTAATGGTGCAATCAATGTCTATTACAACATTCTGAACAGCCCTGCTATGCAAGCTCAAAATGAAAACTGGATGTACCGCATCAACATGAACTCAAGCTACGATTTTGGTAAAGGTTTTAAAGCCCAATTCTTTGGATTCTTTAATTCGCCTCGTGTGATGCTGCAAGGGAAAGTAAGTGGATTTGCCTATTATAACATAGCTTTCCAGAAAGAAGTGTTGAAGAAAAAAGCAACAATCGGCTTAGGTTTCGACAACTTCCTGGCACCTTATTTCACACAAAGAATGGAGTTTTCAGGACCAACTTTTACACAAACAGGTAAATCAAGATATTATAACCAGGGATGGAGAGTTAGTTTCTCTTACCAGTTCGGGAAAATGAGCAGTCAACCACAACGTCAGAAGAAAAGCATCAGCAACGATGACAAAAAAGGTGGCGACAACTAAGGGCTAAAGAATGCCCAGCATGGAATGCCCGGTAGTTTCTGAAAATAGGCTTCATTTTTCCACAAACAACAACATAAACCAGTAACACTTAATTTAAAATATATAACATAAACCAATAAAAAATCATGAAAAAAGTAGTTGTTGTCGTTTTAATCTGCATGGCCTATGCAACGTCCTTCGGGCAAACTAAACCTTATAAAGTAGCTTTCAGCGGACAAGGGAAAAAAGTACAGGTAGTAGTTCAGCAAGCTTCTATCAATATTCAGGGAGTTGATGGTAACGACGTTACTATTGAACAAACCGGAGAAAACCGTAAAGAATTGCCTAAAGAAGCCGAAGGCTTACGCTTAGTTACAGGAGGAGTAGTTGATAATACCGGAGTTGGCGCAAGCGCCGAAGTTGAAGGAAATATCCTTAAAATTCTTATCCCTAAGAATCGTTACACTGGTGTGCTTACAATTAAAGTTCCTAAATCGCTTGATTTAAGTGTCATAGAAAGTCAGAACTGGAATGAGCAAAAAATCATCATCAGCGATATAGCAGGCGAAATTGAATTGAAAACTAACAATTCAAAAGCATATCTGAACGATATTACCGGTCCATTGGTAGCTAATACCGGACACGGAAAGATTTTCGTAACCTATTCAAAACTGTCACAAAGTTCACCAAGCTCAATAAGTGCATCAGGAGCGATTGACGTTACGCTGCCAACTGACGCAAAAGCTAATCTGAAAGTTCGTAGCTACTATGGTGACTTGTTTACTGACTGGGATATTGCAGCCACTAAAAAAGAGAATAAAAGCGTAGCGAGTTCAGGCACTAAGACAATCTCAGGGCAAGGAGAACAAAGCGATCTGGGTACAACAGCTAAAGCCAAAGTTTATACCAGAAACGATGACGATCATGACGAAAGAGACATCTTTAAAAGAGATCAGTTTGTTTACGTATCAGGAACAAGTAAAGGTGGTGATTCTTTTGAAGGTACTATTAATGGTGGAGGAGTTGTAATAGACCTGAAATCAAGTAATGGTAATATTTATATAAGAAGGAAAAAATAAGTTTCAGATTCCCTCTCCTGCAAATGTATGGAGAGGGGTCTTTTCTCTCTTAATACTTTCATTTGACGCACATCTACCAATACCTGATTATGAAAAAACTATTGACATTAATACTCTTGTGCATTGGGTGGCAAATTAGCTTCGGTCAGATGAGGTTTGCTGCCCCTCTCAAGAGTACCTCAAAGCAAGCTATTGTTCTAATAGAGCGTAACAATATCAATATCCAGGGTTATGAAGGCAATGAAATAAGAATTGAAATTAATGAGCCTATTACTCCTCCCAAACAGGCCGACGGCCTTAAAAGAGTTATCATTAAAGGCTTAGAAGATAATACACAGTTAGGTGTCAATGTAAGCCAGGAGGATACGACTTTGGTTATCCGTGAAGTTTGCAACTGCTATAGTGGCACTTATACCATATACCTACCTAATAAACTCAGCTTAATGGTCTATGAAAACTTCCCTCAACATGGACAACGCTGGGCAATAAAAGATATGATTGGTAACTTTGAAGCCAGTACCGAATTTGGCAACATTTATCTTCAAAATCTCATAGGTAATATCAAAGCCTATACGCGCCATGGTTCAGTCAATGCTTACTTAAATCAAACAAATAATATCTATCTATCAAGCCTATACGGCAAAGTATTATTAGAAGTTCCAGCTAATATCAAAGCTGATTTAAAAATCAGAATTTCAGACTGGAATGATGTATTTACTGATTTTCAGCTACCTGTATACGAAAACAAGCAGAATTTCCTTACTGCATCTTTGAATGGCGGAGGTACTCCTATAGAACTGAAATCAGAGCATGGAAATATTTATTTGAGGAAGAAGAAGTGAGGGTATTTATTTAGTGATTTATAGAATGAACAATTTAGTGATTACTAAATGCAACACATAATCAGAAATTAGTGTCTTTTATTTAGTGATTTAGTAAGAGCATCAAGAAAATATTTGTAGGAGTCTGAAAATTTATTCAGGCTTATCGATAAGGGAGCTAATGACATTTAATAATAATAGAGATGCCATTGGTCTCGTACTAGTCGACCCCACTCATAGGATGTGTTTCGGTAGTATGATGTGTAATGGGTGGGTTCGACTATTAGAAAAGAACTCAATTATGAAAAAGATATAGTTAAGGTTTACGAAACGCTTTTAATCATACAATTTAGTTTAGGGAGCATTGGGCGAGACTTTGTCTTGCCTTTATCTTTTATTCCTACACCAAATTGGCCTTAATTAATTTAATGGCAATAGCCAGTAGAATCATCCCGAATACTTTTCGTAAAATATCTACTCCTGTTTGACCCAATTTATTCTCAATCCAGACTGAGGTTTTTAACACTAAATAGACAATTAATAGATTTAATAGTATACCTACGATAATATTCTCCTGAGCGTAGGCAGCTTTCAAAGAAATAATGGTTGTCATAGTTCCTGCTCCGGCAATAATCGGAAAGGCTAAAGGCACTATAGAGGTAGCTTTGCTGGAAGAAGTTTCGTGTTTAAAGATATTTCTTCCCAGTATCATTTCCATTCCTATAAGGAAGATAATAATAGCCCCTGCAACGGCAAAGGATTTTACATCTACTCCGAATAAATTCAGTATACTGATACCTAAAAACAGATACACAATCATCAGTGTACCGGCAACCAGTGTAGCCTGCTCAGCATGTATATCTCCTGCTTTCTTACGTAAATCAATAATTACCGGAATAGAACCGAGTATATCAATTACCGAAAAAAGAATAATAGTAACGGAAATAATTTCCTTAAAACTAAAGCTCATTTGAATAAGATATTTAGTGAATGAGTAAGTTAGTGATTGAGTGAATACAATTTAAATAAGAAGTTTGCTCAAAATATTTAATTAATTGAGTTCTTAAAAGAGTAATTATTAATTGCTTAATTAATCACTCATTCGCTCAATCACTCAATTATTTCCTTAAGCGCCCCAAACTCCCAATCCTCAATGGCCGGAAAGTTGGCTATTCTAAAAGTGGTTTCTTTCCAGTTGCCATAGCCATTGCCTAAGGTAATTTCGGCTTCTTTAGCTTTTTGTTTTATCTTTTTAATCGCATCACTCACACCTTCAATAGCTATCACCGTATCCGACCTTACAGATTCGTTATTAATTAATAATTGCCAGACCGTTTCCTGCTCAATAAATTGACAAAAATCCTGATTTCTAGCTTTGAGTTTTCTACTGATTTGCTCTATATTCTCTATCTGCTCCATTACACGCTTCAGCAGATAGATACTTAATACATTAGGTGTATAGTGAGTCTGGTATTTCCCGAAGTTTTCGTGGATAAACAGAAAGCTATTATAATGCTTCCTCTCTCCGATTATCTCCGCTTGCTTAATGGCTTTTGGCGAACAAATGATCACGCCTAAACCTGCTGGCAATCCCAAACACTTTTGTACAGATGCTAACCAGATATCTCCTTTTGTCCAGTCTAATTCAATTCCTCCGATAGATGAAGTTACGTCAAAAGCAATTAATGCTTCACTGGGTGGAATCTGGCTGACATCAACTTGTGTAGCATTGGAAGTTTCATTCTGCGTAATACAAAGTATATCATATTTTGATGTATCCGTTTCTAAAATTGGGATCTTTTCTTCAAAACTGAAGGGAATATCGAATGTACTGTCACCAACAATTTTGCGGGTATATTCAAACCATTTCTGTCCGAATGCTCCATTAAAAATATGTAAACTTCCTTTGGCTGTAAAAGACTGCGCTATAATTTCCCAACACTCTGTAGCTGACGAAGTGAAATAAACGTGATAGTCTGCTGGGATATTTAACTTCTGTTTGAATAGACTAACGCAATCTTTGAGCATATCCATAAAAGCCTGACTTCTATGGTTCTGGCTAAGAATGCCCTCAGCCACTGCATCTTGCAAATATTGGCCTATCTGAGGATAAATTTTTGATGGCCCGGGATAAAACGTAATCATATCGAATCATTGAGTGATTTAGTGAATGAGTGATTAAATGAATAATTGCAATACAAAATTATGTGATTTAATATTCGCTAGTTCAAAACTAATCACTAATTCACTCAATTTTCTTTATTGAACCTCGTTCAGAAAATATTTTCTTAACTCTTTCTCTAACTCAACAGCCGATACCATTTTAATGTCCCCGTCGATGGCTAAAGAGATTTTGCCATTTTCTTCAGAAATACAAATGGCTACGGCATCAGTTGCTTCCGAAATACCCAAAGCTGCCCGATGGCGAAATCCATAATTTGAAGGTAAATCGTCTCCACTCGCAATCGGTAATATGCAATGAGCTGCCTTAATACGGCCTTTATTAATAATCACTGCTCCATCATTCAGCAAGCTATACTGACTAAAAACGGTAACCAGCATTTTTTTAGATAATACCGCATCTACTATATCGCCAGACTCTATATATTTACTTAAATCATCATCTTTTTGCAATACAATAATTCCCCCTGTAAACTCACTGGACATAGTTTTAGAGGCGTCTGTTACAATCTTTAAAGGGGTAGCACTCTCCTTTTCAAGTTGATTTCCCAGTAGTTTAGCAAAAAATTGATTATTAGTAAGAGAGGTAGATTTACCTACAAGAAGCAAAAATCGTCGGATTTCCTGTTGGAAAAGCACAATTAATGCGATGGCTCCTACCCCCATAAAATACTCCAGTATGCGCGTGAGTAACTCTAAACCAATAGCTTTTACGATTAGATAGAACAGATAGATGAGTAAATAGCCCATAAAAACCCTACTTGCCACACTCCCTTTTACCAACTTATATATGTAATACAACAGAAAGGTAACTAATACAACATCTAAAACATCTGTCCACTTTATTTCTAGAAAGCTTATTTGCATAGTTGGGATTTTTAATGTGTGATTTGCGAAAGTACGAAAAAAACAAAAAAACACACCTTTTGATAAGGTTTTTCGTGATAAAATCTTTATTAAATTTACTACATCAATGTAATTAGTATAATCCTGAAGAGCTAATTTGTCTGAAAGCCAAAAGATTAATAGAAAATATAAAACAAAGTGCAGAATAATTGTGGTAAGGGTTCTTTTAGGGAGATTATTAGGTTTTATTGATTAAAATGACAATAAATCTCAAACATGACCAGAGAATAACTTGAAAATAAACAAAGAGAGCAACCTGATACCAGGTTGCTCTCTTTGTTTATATACTATAGTAACTAATTAACGTGGACGACCACCGCCACCACCAGCTGGTGCCTGAGGCTGTTGTTGCTGTCCGCCACCATCGCCCTCGCCTGCTTTCACGTCATCATTGTTTACCTTTTTCTTATTTCTGAACATGTTGCCACCATTGAAATCCATTTTACCAAATGAATAGTTGATAGACATACGGAAGCCTCTGTTATACACATGCCGCACAGAATTAGAAGTAAAAGTAGGATCCTGCGCAAAACTCTTAATAGTCATCGATTTAGTAAATGGATTGTCTAAACCAAAGTTAAAACTTCCTTTTTTGTTTTTGAAGTCTTTCTTAATACCAATATTGTAGTTTCTCCAGGCGCCCTGGTATCCTTGCAACTGAATCTGACGGCTTCCAAAGAAACCGAATGCCTGTGCACCCCAGCCCTTAGTAAAGGTATAAGAAGCATTGAAATTGAAGTTTGAGTTCCAACCTTTATTTTCAATACCTACAATAGTGTTCTTATACGTATTATCGCCTTGAAGAACCGGAATCACAATTGAGCCATTTAACAAATTATAAGTGAAGTTGGCACCACCACCCAATCTGAAACTCTTCGTTGGTTGTATATTCACAAATAGATTGGCCCCGTAATAATTGGTTTTACCTATGTTATCAAAAGTAGTGGTAATCACCCCGTTTTCATCAACTGATCTCACAGAAGTAATATTATTGTTAGTCAATCTTCTGAATACCGAGAGGTTAATTGAATTGGCCTTGAAATAAGTATTGTAATTCAATTCAAAATTATGGCTCAATTCAGGTCTTAGTAATGGGTTACCATAAGAGATATTCAATGGGTCAGCATAGTTGACAAAAGGATTCAGGAAGTCCATATTCGGACGTTGAATACGTTGTCCATAACTGAATCTAACTTTATGATTTTTTGGAAAATCCTTTGAAATAGACAATGATGGTACGATGTTCTCGTATGGAGCAATAGTAGTTGGCTTGTCTGAACTCTGGAATTTAGCTGTGATTTGGGTATTTTCATAGCGTACGCCAACCTTTACTCCCCATTTTTTTGGTAAAGAAACTGTAAGCGAGGTGTAGGCTGAAGCTACATTTTGCTCATAGTTAAAATTATTGGTACGGCCCGGTACTAATACATAATCATTTGCCTGCTCATTAAACTGGAAGAAATCATAAGCACTGCTCACATCACGCATCACATATTTTGCTCCTGTTTCAAAAATATTCTTTTTGAAAGGCAAGTTATAGTCTGCCTGAAAAGTAGTTTCGGCATTTTTACCGTCATTATTACTTTTATTGAAACGCTGATTGTTCTGATCAGTAGTAAAGTCTGTATTGCGAAGATTTGTACCATGTTGAATCAAAAACTGGAAGTCATGTCCTTGATCCTTGAAAGTTCTGGTATAGTTAAAATCGAAATCAATGCTTCTGTTACTACGCAATTGTTTGATATAACGTGTGTATTCCTGTAATACTGCATTATCTGCGCCAGTTAATAGCGAGGTTTGAGGCCCTCTTGTATTGAAGTTACCCACGCCCAAACGACCGGTTAAACTCAATGAATTTTTAGAATTAATGTCATAATCGACACTTAATTGAGTATTTCCAAACAAACGTCTTACTCTGTTAGCATCAGTTTGTGCAAGCGTAGTATTCACTCCACGTACTGAACTATTACGAGTACTAGACCCATCACTTGGTGTATTATAACCTGAATTACCACCAAAATTCAACGAAGTACCTACTTTTTTCTTACGTAAGTTAAGGTTACCAAAAGCATTTGCCCCACGTACCCCTGCGCCTGCATTTACAAAACCAGTCAAACCTTGCAAGTTATTCTTCTTTGTAATGATATTGATAATGCCTGCTGTTCCCTCTGCATCATATTTCGCCGATGGCGAAGTGATTACTTCTACCGATTTAATCATATCAGAAGGAATCTGTTTGATGGCATCAGCAATGTTTGAAGCTAGAATACTTGAGGGTTTATTATTAATCAAAACCTTGATATTGCTACTACCACGCATCTGTACATTACCGTCCATATCTACCGTCAACATCGGTACTTTTCTTAGTACGTCTTCGGCTGTACCTCCCCTACTGGTGATATCTTTTTCAGCATTGTATACCAAACGGTCTACTTTGTCTTCAATTAAAGCGGCTTGTCCTGTTACGGTTACCTCGTTCAGAATTTTAGTATCAGTTGCCATCAATAAGTTACCGACATTTACATCGGCTTTATTGGTAGCAATTTCCACTTTGTTTAAAGTAGCATTTCTGTACCCGATGAAAGATGCTACCACTTTATAAGTACCTTTCGCTAAGTTTTTAACTGTAAAAGCACCATTCATATCGGTCATGGAGCCATCTACTACTTTATTGTTTTTGTCATATACAGCAATAGAGGCAAACTCTACTGGTTTATTAGTAGTTGAATCGATAAGCTTGCCGCTGATTTTGGCATTGCCTCTTGGAATTTCGTCTTGTGGAATTTGTTGTTGCTGCTGTTGATTCATTCCAGGGAAACCACCACCTGAACGCCCTCCACCTCCGAAGCCACCGCCTCCACCACCACCAGGAAACTGCGCAAAAGTTGTGGTAATTAATCCCAAAGAAAGGATGGTAAGTAAAATTCTTTTTTTCATTAGTGTAAATAAATGTTAAACTGTCTGTCGGCCGTAATAGCTTAAAAATCTTGATTAAATACAAAATTACAGCGCAAATTTGCATTAAATACACACCTTTTCATTAAAAGATTTATAAAAATCACCAGTACCGAGAAATAGTAGATGAAAGGTTCAGATAAGTAGATGAGTCTGAAATTAAAAATTGCTTAAATATACGTATCTTGTCTATACAAGCCGATAAAGCAGCTATAAATGATATTTACGTCTGGTAGGATTTAAGAAAAATTTCTTGTGCATCGTGAAACTTTCGGGATGCATCTGTTCAAATAAGACTTTCCATTCCTCAAATCTCTCAGGCTCGGCCTTAGCGAATTTTTCTTTGCTTATTTTCTTACTTATCAGATACTCTTCAAAAGTCATTGGTTCACGTTTTTGTACAAATTTATGAGTTATTTTTTGAATTGCTAAGAGTTGGTAATAGTTTGTTGAAATTGAACGAAGATTTGAATCCAATATGCACGTAATAAAGTTTGGGATAGATAAAACAAGTCCGAAAATTCAGCCGATACTAATGAATGTGTAGCCTATGATATAAGTGCCAGTTTTTAGCTGTATCTGTAAACCAAATTATTTTATTCAAATCGAATCTTTCCAAAGTTTGATTATGGTTTACACTAATGAAAAAAGTATATTTATGGTTAAAATACTCAAAACTGTTCCAGCTGATAAGATGAGTTTCGTTATAAAGTAAGTTTTTATAATCAGGTACTGGCAAATACCCTATAAATTTGTACAAATCTATAATTGATTCATCTGTGTCATTTAGATGAATTCCATACACTTGTAACTTGAAGTTTTTATAAAGTTTTGATTTTGGAAATAGGTGATAGGTATAATGTTCCCTTCCACCTTCTCCTCGTACTTTTTTAGTAATTTTTACCTTAACTTTAAACGGAAATATAAATACAGAATTTATAGGAGTAGCTGTTTGAGTAGGACAGATATTCGAAATTTCAAATTTTGTAGTCTGCCCAATAGTTTCAAATGCAATAAAAACCAGTAGAAAAATTTTAAAAATGTTTCTCATCATTATTAGTTCATAGCGGTTCGAGATAGCAATTCTAATACAATTGTTTTTTATTGTCTTCTTTCATAACGTCTTAAGAAAGCCATTGTTTCACCAAAAATTATTTAAACCCAGGCACTCTAATTTTAAAATCCTAAATTCGTCATTAAACGTAGATATGTAAATCGTTACGCATTCTCTAATTAAAAACAATGAAAGAAGTCGAAAAAAAGCATCCCTTAGCTATCAGGTGGTTTCACTGGATAAATTTTCCTATTTTGTTGATTATGATTTGGAGTGGCGTATTGATTTATTGGGCTAATGGTGTGTACAAAATACAGGTTGGTAATCTGGTACTGCTCAAATTCTTTCCTGAAAGTTTTTACAAAGCACTGAAAATCCCCTATCGCTTAGCCGAGGGGATGGCTACGCATTTTGTCTTCATGTGGATTTTCTTTCTGAATGGTATATTCTATGTACTCTATACGCTTGTTTCAGGAGAATGGCGGTATCTGGTACCCAACAGACAATCATTTAAAGAAGCCTGGCAGGTGCTACTGCATGATTTACACATCACCAAATATCATCCTCCGGTAAGAAAATATAATGGTGCGCAACAAGTAGCCTATTCGGCAATTATTCTGATGGGCTTTGGTTCATTGCTCAGTGGGCTAGCTATATACAAGCCTGTGCAAGTACATTGGTTAACCTGGTTGATGGGTGGTTATGCATTTGCCAGAGCCATACATTTTATTTTAACTATTGGCTATGTTTTGTTCTTTCTGATTCATATCATACAGGTTATCAGAGCAGGCTGGAGTAATTTCCAATCAATGATTACTGGTTTTGAAGTGAAGAAGAACATTGCTCCAACTAAAGAAAAAACAGAAGAAGAGCCGCCCCCGGTTATTGAAGCCTAATGAGTATTCCTATGAAAAATAATATAGAACAATGGTCAAATAAAAAAATACAACGAAGAACCTTCTTCTCCTTCACAGGATTCATTCTGGCGAGTATTGGTGGATGGTTTTCATGGAAATGGTACAGGCATTTGCCTAAAACCAGTAATAGATTAGATCAGACTACAAGAGATGTGCTAAGTTTTAATGAAAAAGTAAAAGACCAGTTTTTCAGCAATAACAATCTGGCCAGAACTTATCCAAAAGAAAGACCAACCAAACGCCCACGTCTAAATGGTTTCATAGGAATACAAGAAAATATTGATTTAGAAAAATGGCAACTAGAGGTTGTCAATCCGACAGGTAAGCCCTCTACTTTTTTTCAGATGAATGATATTAAAGCCCTACCTAAACAGGAAATCATATTTGATTTTAAATGTATTGAGGGGTGGGACCAGATTGTATATTATGGTGGAATAAGGTTCTCTGATTTTTTAAATAAATACAACTTGGGTAAGAAAGAAGGCAGCAACGAATGGTATAAATATGTTGGTTTGGAAACGCCAGATGCCAAATATTATGTGGGATTAGACATAGAGTGTGTCTTACACCCACAGACCTTACTGTGTTATGAAGTAAATAATCAGCCCTTACCGAAATTTCACGGTGCCCCCTTACGTTTGATTATCCCTGTGAAATACGGGATTAAAAATCTGAAACGTATAGGTAAAATGTACTTTTCGGATACCCCACCCCGTGACTATTGGCATGAGTTGGGATATGATTATGATGTAACGCTTTAATCAATATTACGTAGCCAACCTGTCAGGCTTCTGCGTTCACGGGTGGCAGGCAATACTTCATGTTCAATTTTATCACTTTCAAAAACCACTAATCGGCCAGCAAGAGGCAATACAAGTTCTTCTTTATCTGGTAGGTACATCACCAGTTCACCCCCATTATCAGCTTGCCAGTTCTGATTAAGATAGCATATAAACGAAAGTTTACGGCCTGAATCGTTTCTGAATTTATCTAAATGACGTTTATAGAATGTGCCAACCGGATAAGAAGCATAATGGATTTCATACGAACGAAGCCCTAAGAAACAGGTATAGTTTACATAATTCATAAACTCTTCCAAACGCGCTAAGAATGTAGTTTCAACAGAATTAGCCGTTTCTTTCTCCAACCATAAGATTTCGTCTCCACGAATGTTCTTTACTACTTCATGACCTTTGCTGATACCTGCCTGCTTAAACTCACTTGCCCGATAATGTGCAAGAAAACTTTCGTTCAGCTCAGCTATTTCTCCTTCTGACAGAAAACTGTCCAGAATTCCGTACCCTTGTTCAATTATTTGAGAAATTATTGATTCAAATGAAACTTGCCATGTTTCTTCCATATTTTATGCGTATTTTTGCACCCGTTTTATGCGTGGAGGTGCTTAAATCTATTAGTGATTGAGCGATTTAGTGAATAAGTGATTATAAATGTATTAAGCCTCTTCAAAGCCATATTCCTAAACAAATTTCAAAATCGTATTAAGTTGATCCTTAAGGGTTCACAAAATTAGATAAAAATGTCATTTCTTCAAGAATTACACAAACGTCGTACTTTCGCTATCATTGCTCACCCCGATGCCGGGAAAACCACACTGACTGAAAAACTGCTTCTTTTTGGTGGTGCTATTCAGACTGCGGGTGCGGTGAAATCAAATAAAATCAAGAAATCTACCACTTCCGATTTCATGGAAATAGAGAAGCAAAGAGGTATTTCTGTAGCAACCTCAGTTATGACGTTTGAATACAGAGACCTTAAAATTAATATCCTCGATACTCCCGGTCACAAAGACTTTGCAGAAGATACTTACAGAACTCTCACAGCTGTCGACAGTGTAATTCTGGTAATTGACTGTGTAAAAGGAGTTGAGGAACAAACGGAACGATTAATGGAAGTCTGCCGCATGCGCAATACTCCCGTAATTATCTTCGTCAATAAGCTTGACCGCGAAGGGCAAAACCCTTTTGATTTATTGGATGAATTAGAGCAAAAACTAAATATCAAAGTTCGTCCGATTACCTGGCCGGTAAATGGCGGTTCAAATTTCAAAGGAGTATATCACTTACTTGAAAAGAAAATGAATCACTTTGCCGTAAATAAGACTCGCCTGGAAGATGATATTGAAGTAATAGCTTTAGACTCAGAAGTATTAGATAAAAAGGTAGGTGAAAAGGATGCCAACCAATTACGTGAAGACGTAGAATTAATTGAGGGCGTATATAGTGATTTTAATCAGGAAGATTATCTGGCAGGAAATCTTGCTCCGGTGTTTTTTGGTAGTGCGGTAAGTAATTTTGGTGTAATGGAATTGCTGAACACCTTCTGCGATGTTTCACCGATTCCTGTACACCGCATGACTGACAAGCGTCTGGTTGAGCCGGAAGAAAAGAAATTTAGTGGTTTTGTATTTAAAATCCATGCTAATATCGATCCAAGACACCGCGATAGAATTGCGTTTTTAAGAATCTGTAGCGGGCAATTTGAACGTGGCAAATTTTATAAACACGTACGCTTAAGCAAAGAAATGCGCTTTTCAAGTCCATTTGCTTTCTTAGCAGATAGAAAAGACGTAGTAGAAGATGCCTATCCGGGAGATGTCATTGGTTTATACGATACAGGTACTTTCAAAATCGGTGATACCCTGACAGAGGGAGAAGAGTTGCAGTTTACAGGTATTCCAAGCTTCTCACCAGAGATTTTCAAAGAGGTAATTAATAATGACCCGATGAAATCGAAGCAATTAGAAAAAGGTGTACAACAGTTAACCGATGAGGGCGTAGCGCAGTTGTTTACAGTTCAACCAGGTAACAGAAAGATTATCGGAACTGTCGGTGAACTACAATTTGAGGTAATTCAATACAGATTATTAAATGAATACGGAGCCAGCTGTAGATTTGAAGCCCGCCCCTATTCAAAAGCCTGTTGGATAACGGCAGAAGATAAACTTAAATTAGCCGAATTTATCAGATTAAAGAGTAATTTCATAGCCTATGATAAAGATCAGAATCCTGTATTTTTAGCTGAAACTGATTGGATTTTAAGAATGAATATTCAGAATAATCCGGACATCAAGTTTCATACTACTTCTGAATTTAAAACAGCACTGGCATATTAATCTGAAAAAAAGTAAGGCCCCTCTGAAAAGGGGCCTTACTTTTAATATCTTACTTTAATGCTATGATAATGTTCTTGTTCTTCATAATCTTTTCTTAAGGGGTGACCCTCCCAATCAGCAGGCAATAAGATTCTTCTTAAATCAGGGTGCCCTACAAAGTCGATCCCTACCAAATCAAAAGCTTCACGCTCGTGCCAGTCAGCTGTTCGCCAGATAGGTGTTACCGATGGTACTTTTGGTAAAGGTTCTCCTTCTGCATTGCGAGGCACTTCAAGTTTCAATACAAAATTATGGCCGTAAGGGATTGAAGTCAGGTGATAAAATACCTCCATCGAACCCACTTCTGCCCCATTATCAATGGCAGTAATACAGGCGAGATAATCGAAATACAACTTTGGTTGTACATGCAGAAACTGACAGATTTCTAATATCTTATCAGAAGGTACAGTTATGCTTGGTTGCAAAGAGGTTCTATCTTCTTTTAAAACAATCTCTTCGCCAAACATACTTATAATTAATAGTCTTATCAGATCAAAATCAAGCATAAAGAATTGAGTAAATGAGTGATTGAGTGAATAAATAGCCATTAATGCAGTAATACTTAAAAATTAGAACAATTCTATAATACACTATACTATTCTCCCAAACATCCAAAATTTCTTCAAAAAAAACTTACTAATGGTAAAGGTAAGACATATTCTGTTATCTTTGAAAACAAATATGTTTAATCAGGTTTTAAACCTTTTCGAGACAATTTACTCTAACAACCACAACGTTGTAGAAATATTCACAATTAATATAATCAATCTTAATAAAACAATGAAAAAAATCCTTTTAGTGTGTACGCTTGTAGGTGGGTTGATTTCAGCAGCTTTAGCTCAGAATCCAACTCGTGGAGAGAGGACTGAAAGAACACCTGAACAACGCGCCGAATTAAGAACTAAACGCATGCAAGAATCACTTGCGTTGAGCAACGATCAGTATCAGAAACTATTAGCAATCAATCTTGACCAGGAGAAAAAGAGAGAAGAGGTAAGGAAAGAACAAAGAGAAAAGATGGCTGCTAATCGTGAGCAACTAAAAGCGAATCATGATGCTTTGATAAAAAGTTATGAGAGCGTGCTAACGCCTGAACAAATGACAAAATTTAAAGAAGAAGGAAAAAGAAGAAGGGCGGAGATGAGAGATAAATATAAGGGTAGAAAAAAAGAATAATCTTTTAATTGTTGATATAATAAAAGGCACAGAAATCTGTGCCTTTTATTATTTATAGTCTTAGTTTCTTATAGATGATTGATAAACTTTTCCTCCGGCATATATAGTTAAATCATAACCTAGCTTTTTACCGTTTTTATCTCTTATAGGTTGAATAAAATAATTATATTGTGCTGTTTGTTGTTTAAATAAGTTATAATTCTTTTCCTTTTCAGCAGTAATACTGTGGTGGTTTGCTAAAATTTCTTGATTTTTGTCTGCTTTAATTGTCTTACTTTGCTCTCCAAGTGTTATCATTTCTAAATTCAATTGTCGCTCCTTGTCTGTAATAGGTTTGCTATCTTCTAAAAACTTCGCCCAGATTATCCTTAAATCTAAATTATTGCCTTTTTCAATAAAATCTTCCACAGCCGGTGCATCATGCATGTCCTGAATATACTCTTCAGTTTTCTTATCCCGTTTTTGCGGCTCGATATTACTAATATTATCTTTCAATGGGGCATTACTGCAACCTTGGAGCAAAGTCTCAAAAACAGCACCCTCGTTTGTAATAAAACCTGGTTGAAACAAAATATACTTTCCGGCATCATAAGTTATCTTGGCTGTTGAGGAAATAGTATTAGCTGTTTCGCCCACAATAACTCTACCAGCCTGATAGTTATTCAGTCCGGTAAGAGTAGTATTTATATTAAGACTATCAGCGCAAGGTGTCAATGCCCACAATTCATAACCATGTTTACCATCATCAGCGATAAAATATAGAATATCTTTATATGAATAAAATGAGCGAGGACCTGAGCTATTTGGGCCTTCATTTATATCTTTTACAAGAGTAGTTCCTGCTGTTGTCCCATCGCTTTTCCAAAGCTCATAGCCTCTAGGATTGTCAAAATTGGATGCTCTGAAATACAATTCATTTTTAAATACACAGATTGCTTCAGGATCAATACGATCCTTTACTACCGAAACTGAATTTCCATCACTTGCGAATAGTTTATAGCTTGTTGTAGTGTAAGCTTCAAAGTATACCTTGTTATTGAAAACCGGAAATTTACCCATTTCATAAGGTGTAGGTGAAGAACCATAGCTTCCACTGTATATGTCAGAAATCATATATGTTCCACCTTCTGTACCATCGCTTCTCCATAGTTCCGTGCCATTATTCCCATCAGAAGCAGCAAAAATTAACAAATTGTCATTCAGGTTTGTCAGATAATTCGGATAGGCACTATAAGAACCGGGATAAATATCTTTTACAATATATGTTCCTCCGTCTGTTCCATCAGTAATCCATAGCTCTGTTCCAAAGTTTATATTATCGTAAACAACAAAAAACAGCTTGTTTCCTACCTTACACCCATTACCAATATAAGTAGACCCGGTTCCCCAGTTAATATCTTTCACCATCCAGGTTCCTGCCGAAGTTCCGTCAGTTCTCCATAACTCTTGCCCATGAGTATAGGTACTAAAAGAAAAGTAAGTAATTCCATTTACATCACCTATCAAATTACTTGAATAATAGCTGTAGTCTGATAGTGTTGTAATAAGCGTAATGGTATTACCATCTGTTTCGAAAAGCTGATTGGAAGAAACCCACCGAAGCTTATTATTAGATACTATTAATCCGTTTACTGAGCCATTACTTGAGTTGAATAATTCGGTTGTTTCTCCATTGGTTCGCCAAATATTATTATTTATGATACTATATACGTAATTATTAAAACTGCACAGGCTATAAATACTGGAAGAGTTAGAATAATAATCTGAACCTATATCCGGATACTTCCTGATATCCATCAATAGATTGGTATTGCTTCTTCCATCAGTTTTCCAAAGTTCATTCCCATTCAGGTTATTATTGTAATTAAATATAAGATTATTGTTGACCCCCGCCTTATACTGAAAATTAGAGCTAAAAAAAAGCGGACTCGTATCTATATCTTTTACCAGATTAATAGTATTGCCGGTTACTTTAAATAATTCATATCCAACAAGACTATTATAGGCTGAAAAGTAGAAATATTGATTATTAATGCTTATTAAAGTGTATACATTCTCAAATTCAAGGCTAGGATTGAGCTTAGAAACTTCGATGGTGCCCTCTGCAGTTCCATCGGTTCTGTAATAATATCTGTTATCTGCGTTATCTTTAACTGAAAAATATAGGAACGACCCGGTAACTTGAAAATTACTAAATTCAGGGCTTGCCGGGCCTGCAATAAAATCTTTCACCAAAGTTGTTCCGGCGCTGGTCCCATCGCTCTTCCACAATTCAAAACCCTCGCTCCCGCTATTTGCCAAAAAGAATAATTTTCCATTTATATCGATAAATTTCCTGCGGGTACTGTAAGAAGAAAAAGTTAAACTCTCGTCAAGAATGCTCGTAAGATTTATATCTTTTACTAACAATGTACCTTCAGCAGTACCATTTGTTTTCCAGAGTTCTCTTCCACTAATACCATCAGTAGCACTAAAAAAAACAGTATTACCTACTTTGAGGAAGTCTTGGGGATAGGAAGAATAATAGCCAGAATAAATATCTTTTATTAATTTGGTTCCATTAGTTGTTCCGTCAGTTATCCATACTTCTGAACCCATATTGTAAGAATCTGCCCGAAAAATAAATTTGCCGTTTAATTCAATAAAACCTGAAGGGCTACTTGAACCAAAACCTGAGTATATATCTTTGAGGATTGAGGTTCCCCCTTCAGTTCCGTCAGAAATCCATAACTCTGTTCCATAAGAATTATTATAAGCTGTGAAAATCACTTTATTTCCAATTGCTCTTAAATTAGTCGGATAAGATGAATTGGTACCGCCCTCAATATCTTTAACAATACTAGTTCCCCAAGGTGTTCCATCAGTGACTGCCAGTTCATAACCTCTGTCTTGAGAAGAAACAGTGAAATATAATTTTGAGCCACTTATTACATAATCCGTCGAATTATTTATGTACGAACTTGAGGTTCCCGGATAAAAATCACTTAATAGCATAGTTCCGTTCTCTGTTCCGTCTGTTATCCAGGGCTCGCTTCCGTTTGAACCATTATTAGCCCAGAAGACTAATTTGTCTCCAAATTTCAAAAAGGTACCAGGATATGAACTATTAGTACCTGGATTAATATCTTTTACAAGATAAGTACCTGAACTTGTTCCATCACTGATCCATAATTCATAACCATAATAATTATAACCATTTTGATAACTATATCCCACAAACGCTACTTTATTACCTATCGCATGCAACTGTCCATCGATATAGGGGCTTCCATTTGTACCTGGGGAAGTTACTTGTATTGTACCGTTTCCTGTACCATCAGTTACCCAAAGTTGAGTACTTGAATTGACGCCCTTCGCCAAAAAGAAGTGTTTACCATTCGCGTTAACCATATTTCTAGGGTGCGAACTAGCATTACTTGTAACAATTTCCTTAAGAAGTTCCTGCGCAGAAGTACAAAGAGAAATAATAGAAAATAGAATCAAATAAAATTTCCTCATAAAATAGCAATTAATGGTTAAACAAATAGTAACACATCATCGGATAAACAACTTCAGATTTCCTTTATAGTGTAAAAAGATTGTTTTTGATAGACAGAAGAATTTAGTAACAGCTATTACTCTGCTTCAAAATAGATTTATGGCTATGAATGGGAAGAGAAAACAAAGATAATTGCCGTCACAGCAAATTTATTATTGATTCTACTTAATGGTCTGTTGGCAAAATTAGATAAAAAATACCAATAATTTATCCTTGTTGAGATAAAAGATATAGCACCGCCATTCGTACAGCCACACCATTTTCAACCTGGTCAAGAATGATTGAATGATGTGAGTCTGCTGCGTCGCTTGAAAGTTCAACTCCTCTGTTGATTGGCCCTGGGTGCATCAAAACTATTTCCTTATCTAATTCATCAAGCATTTGTTTATTAATGCCGAAATACAAAGAGTACTCTCTCAAAGAAGGGAAATATTTTATTTGTTGCCGCTCTAACTGAATCCTTAATACATTAGCCACATCGCACCATTGTAAAGTCTCTTTAACGCTATGCGAAATCTTTACACCTATCTCACTAATATATTTAGGCAAAAGCGTATTTGGCCCGCAGATGGTAATTTCAGCACCTAATTTTTGCAAACAGAATATATTCGAAAGGGCCACTCTCGAATGAAGAATATCTCCGATGATCGCAATCTTTTTTCCCGCCAGATCACCCAGTTTTTCCTGCATAGAAAAAGAATCTAGTAAGGCCTGCGTGGGATGCTCATGGGTACCGTCACCGGCATTTACAATATTGGCTTTAATTTTTCTTGATAAATAGTGTGGTGCCCCAGGACTGGCATGTCTCATCACAATCATATCTACTTTCATGGCCAATATATTATTGACAGTATCAAGTAGCGTCTCTCCTTTTTTTACTGAACTTCCTGAAGCAGAAAAATTGACTACATCGGCTGAAAGTCTTTTCTCAGCCAATTCGAATGATAATCGAGTACGGGTAGAATTCTCAAAAAAAACATTGGCAATCGTTACATCTCTCAGCGAAGGTACTTTCTTAATCGGACGATTAATTACCTCTTTAAATTCTCTGGCAGTTTCTAAAATAAGTTGAATATCGTTTGTTGTAAGGTCTTTTATACCGAGAAGATGTTTGGTACTCAATGATTGCATCTTAATTAGAGAAGTATGTTTGGCAAAATTAAAAAAAAAGCCCCAATACACAAAAGGGGCTCATAAAAATCATCAATCAGGTTGTTCTATTGTAACAACTTTCTTTATATCATCCCAGAAACTCGGGTATGATTTTACAACTACATGAGGCTCTTCAATAGTTACATCAGTTAGCATGGCTAATGGAGCAAATGCCATTGCCATACGGTGGTCATCATAAGTAGCGATGGTAATATCTGCACTACCAAATTCGAAACCTGAACCCGATACTTTATATTCAGTATTTGTCACAACCTCTGTCAGGCTGCCACCAAATTTACTTAATTCATTCTGCAGGGCTAATATGCGGTCTGTCTCTTTGATTTTAAGGCTTTCAATACCTGTAAAAGTTGCATCAACACCTTTAGCTACGCAAGTAACGGCAACTGTTTGCGCTAAATCCGGGCAATTGGTAAAGTCCCAGGTGAGAGACTTTTGAGCTGGTATCTTAGTCAATAATACGCCATCTTTTGTAAAAGTACTTTTTACGCCCAACTGAGCCATAATGTCGACAATGGCACTATCTCCCTGCAAAGAGTTTTCTTTCAACCCTAACAATTCAATTTGTGTATCTTCAAAAGTTGATAAAGCGGCAATGCTATACCAATAACTTGCACCCGACCAGTCAGATTCTATCTGATAGGTGGTTGGAGCATAGCTTTGAGGGGCCACACTGATTGTTTTCTTTTCCCAGTCTGCTTTGGCTTCAACACCAAAGGCTTTCATTTGGGCAAGGGTCATTTTGATATAAGGAATAGACCCTAATTCTCCAGTCAGGTTAATAGTCAAACCATTAGGTAAAGTTGGGGCTATCATTACTAAGGCCGAAATATACTGACTACTTACATCACCTCTGATGGTAACTTCATTATTTGTCTGTTCACTTAATCCGTGAATCTGCAATGGTGGATAGCCTTCTTTTTGTAGATAATCAATTTTTGCTCCGATAGTCTTTAAGGCTTCAACAAGAATTCCGATAGGGCGTTCACACATGCGTGGAGTGCCCGTCATAGTTTTATTCTGATTGGTTGCAGTAAAATAGGCAGTCAGGAAACGCATGGTGGTTCCTGCATCAATTACATCGGCTACCGGCTCCTGAGATTGAAGCAGACGAATCATGGTCTGGGTATCACGGGCGGAAGAGAGGTTTTGCAAATCTCCTTTAAAACCTGATAAAGCATTGATAATCAAAGCTCTGTTACTTTCTGACTTCGAAGAAGCTAATTGAATTTTTACTTGAAATACCTGAGAGTTTTTGTAGAGAGTTACTTTTTCCAAAATATAAGTAGTGGTTTGTCTTCAAATCTGTTTCCAATTGCAAAATTAGGGTTTTCTATTAAATGTCAGAAGTATAATTTTAAATTTCTCAAATTTTTCGATGACGGCATATTTTACAACCCGCTCCACAATTACGGGGAAAATTTTCCCCGTAAAAAACATAATTTTCTAATTTTTGTTTTTATAATATATTTGGAACAAGATTTTAAACACAATCCGTAAGAATCGTTAAACACACAGTAAAATCAATAGTCATGAAAAATATCTTATTTGCATTCGCTTTAGTTTTCTCGTTAGCCACTTTTAGCTCTTGCGAGGTGATGGAAGATTTGAAGCCATCAAAGGACGGTGATAAAACCGGAACAACGGATACTACCTCTACAGGTACAACAAATCCAACTAACCCTACGAATCCGACTAACCCAACCCAATCGGATTATATTGAGGCATCTGCACAAGATCTGATGCATCAATCTTACGGGCCGGATGAATTACAAAAATTTGATATTCATATTCCTGCTAAACGCTCTCTAACTAAAACTAAAGTAGTTATTATATTACATGGTGGTTCATGGAAAGAGTTAGATAAGGGTTTTATGAATAACTATGTTAGTCAGATTAAATCAAAAGGAGATAACTGGGTGATTGTGAATGCAAATTATCGTCTGACTTTCCAGAATGGCATTAAATATGACCAACAATTACAAGATTTGGGGTCGCTTATCACTAAAATTCTTTCAATGCGTCAGGAGTATAACTTCTCAGATAAAATCTACTTTATAGGTGCCAGTGCAGGTGGACATTTAGCTTTAGCCTATTCGTATACGCTTGATAAATCTAAATATGTAAAAGGGATTTCAGTAATTGCTGCACCAACTGACTTGACTTCTGATAAAATAAGAGTGGGTGAATTCGGAGGTGATATTGAAGCTTTGATTGGACAATCATATGGCAGTAATCCTGATGCATTTAAAAGAGCCAGCCCACGTTATCAGGTAACTAAAGTTGCCCCTCCTACAATTATGTTCTATGGCGGTAAAGACGAATTTATTCCGTCAGACCAAGGTGAATTCTTAAGACAACAATTACAAGCGAATGCGGTAATCAACTCATACAATTTCTATCCGGAACAAGGTCATGAGTGGATGTTATTAAGCGAAACCATTGATAAAACATTAGTTTTCTTTGGCGACGATAATTCAAGAAACTAACTATCGATATATATAAAAGTGTCAAAAGCCTCTCTGATTGATTTTAGAGAGGCTTTTGTTTATTCAGTGATTTCGTGAATGAATGATTAATTGTCAATGACGGATGGTGAATTAGCGAATAAGTTAAAAATACTCAGTTTTTAATCACTAATTCGCCATTCGCTAATTCGCAATTAAAACATTCACTGTAGCGGCGGCCGTTCAATCACTAATTCGCTAAATCACTCAATTATACCAGATAGCTACTAATACTCATAATATCAGCAAAAACACCTGAGGCGGTTACTTCTGCTCCTGCACCCGGACCTTTGATAACTAGTGGATTATACTTATAGCGTTCTGTCGTAAATGAAACAATGTTTTCAGAACCAGCCAGATTGAAGAATGGATGACTGCGACCAACAGTTTTTAGTTCAATAGTTACCTTTTCATCATCTAATGTAGCTATATATCTCAGCACCTCATCTTTGGCTTCGGCTTCTTTCAATAGCTTTTCAAACCTGTCATTATCTTTCTCTAATTCAACAAAAAACTCATCAACTGTCTTCGCTTGCAGACATGCGTCATTTAAGAGATTAATAATTTTCACATCTTCTGGCTCCAGTTTCAAGCCGCATTCTCTAGATAAAATCAGTATTTTACGGGCTACGTCTTGTCCACTTAAATCATCTCTTGGGTCAGGTTCTGTGTATCCTTTAGCTTTAGCTTCTCGAACTACATCAACAAATCTGTCACCCGCTTTAAAATTATTGAAGATGTAGGCTAATGTACCTGACAGAACGGCCTCAATTTTATGTATTTTATCGCCACTGGTAATCAGACCTTGCAGAGTATTAATAATTGGTAGACCTGCGCCAACGTTGGTTTCATATAAGAATTTTACTCCATGCTTTTGCGCAGCTTTCTGCAACATAAAGTATTGCTCAAATCTGCCTGAATTAGCTACTTTATTAGGAGTAACAATAGACACACTGGCACTTAATAAAGAGTAATAATACTGAACAATATTTTTATCTGCTGTTGAGTCTACAAATACACTATAGGGCAGATTCAAATCCTGTACATCTGAAATAAACGAACCTATATTGGCAATTTCACCATTTTCTAATAAATCTTCCTTCCAGGTTTCAAGGCTGATTCCACCTTCTTCAATCAACATTTTTCTGGTATTGGTAATACCAACCAACCTGATATTCAAATTTTTTCTTGCTTTCAGATAATCTTTTTGCTCACGAATCTGGCGGATTAATGTACTACCAATTAATCCTGTAGCTCCTACTAAAAACAGGTTAAGTGTTAAGCCATCTACCTGAAAAAAAGTTTCATGAATGGCATTAAGCGCCTTACCAATATCTTTTTTATAGATCACTACAGAGATATTCAACTCAGATGAGCCTTGGGCAGTAGCTACTACATTGATACCATTTTTACCTAATACTGAAAACAATTTACCCGAAATACCCGAGCTTGATTTCATGCCCTCTCCTACTACAGCTAATACCGAGAGATTTTGCTCAATTGTAATATTATCCAATAATCCCTGAGCAATTTCAGTAGCAAATCCCTCTTCAAGAATTTCTTTTACACCATAAGCCGATTTAGGGTCAACCGCAAAACAGATAGAGTGCTCTGAGGAAGCCTGAGAAATGAGAATAACGCTAATCTTATTTTTTGCCAGAATTGAGAATAATTTAGCCGAAATACCAGCTACTCCAATCATCCCACCTCCTTGCAGATTTACTAAGGCAATATCATCAATTGACGAAATACCTGTAATAGAATATTCTTTAGTTTCAGCAGTTTTGCTGATAAAAGTACCCGGGTGTTTATGATTAAACGTATTTAATATCTTGATTGGAATACTTTTATAAAAAGCTGGAGTCAGACTTGGTGGATAGATAACCTTAGCACCAAAGTGTGATAGCTCCATTGCTTCGGCATACGTAATGGTTGGTATTGTAAAGGCATTTTTGACCTTGCGAGGGTCAGCAGTCATCATCCCGTTTACATCAGTCCATATTTCAATGACTGTAGCATTTAAAGCTGCTCCAAAAATAGAACCTGAATAATCGGAACCACCACGGCCAAGCGTAGTTGTTACACCATCAATCGTAGAACCAATAAAGCCTGTGATGCATTGTAATTTATTGGTCTGTGCAAAGTACTTACGAATGAGTTCATTTGTTAGCTCAAAGTTCACATCTGCATAGCCAAATACATCATTCGTTTTTATAACCTTACGCGCATCTAAAAACTCGGCTTCAATACCTCTATTTTTTAGTGTTTCCGTTATAATTGTAGTCGATAGTCTTTCTCCGAAACTCACAATTAAATCGAGTGTACGCAGCGATAATTCTTTAATCAACGAAACACCTCTTAATAAATCTTCTAATTCGTTGAATAAGCCCTTTACCTTAGCAATAGCCCCACTCTGGTTTTTTACATCTATCAATCCTCTTACAGCGTTGAAATGGCGTTCTTCAACCAAGCGTAATTGTTCTGAATATTCCGGGTCAGACTGTGAAGCCATTTTACCAATTTCAATCAGGCGATTCGTTACTCCACCCATTGCCGAATACACTACCGCAATTTTACGACCTTCATCAAGGTTTTCTTTGATAATCTGAATTACCTGATTAATACTTTCTACTGTTCCTACAGAAGTACCCCCAAATTTTAAAACTTTCATTTTTCTTAACTCATTGAGTGATTTAGTGATTGAGTGAATTAGGAATTAGAGTATAATCAAATAACTCAAAGCAATCACTTTGTCTTTAAAAAGTAAAAAAATACCCCACTTCTGCTAGGAATGGGGTGTATATTAATGAAGTGTCTGCAAATATAATGATTTATATACGAATCCAAGATAATTAGCGATAAAATTGTGTTTTTCAAAGAATCGTTAATTATGCAAAATATCATTTAGAAGATTATCTAAATATTTAAGCAATAATATTTGAATATTTGAAAACTTTTGTTGTAATTCGTCCTTACAACAATTGTTCAAAAAACTTATTTACCTTTTCATGCAATGAATAATTTATTTAAAGCCTTAAACGACTCTACTCGCCGCGAGATTTTAGAGATGCTGAAAGACGGCGATATGACTGCAGGCGATATTGCTGAACGCTTCGATATGACCAAACCGAGTATTTCTCATCACCTTGATTTATTAAAACAAGCTGATTTAGTGGCTTCGGTAAAGAAAGGACAGTTTATTTACTACTCGCTGAATATGACTGTAATGGACGAAATTTTTGCCTGGTTTATTCAGTTTAAACCCACTCCAGCCGAAAAACCAAGAATCCGCCTGCAAGTAAATCCTCGTCCGATTACTGATTGAAAACCCAAAACTTAAGTACTGAAGTCATGAAACGCAGATTATTATTCGAAATGCTAATTATTGGCGTTGCATTAGCTCCATTTATTTATTTGTTTATCAGTTGGAATCCTGAAAAATTGGTAGGGCAAACCCGTGTAATTCTCTTGTATTGTGTGGCTACGCTCCTATTCTATTTTCTGCCTTTATTAATGCAATATCTGGATAGCCAGAAACCCAATGCAGAGTTTTTGATACGAAGTGATAAAAGAATAAGGCTTATCTGGTCTTCGTACTTAGCAGCTCTAGGCTTTATTCTTTTCTATTACATCCTCCATTATTCAGAGGGAGAGAGTATTCCTCCAAGGTATTTAGGTGTAGCATTATCATTATTCCTATTTGCAAGCGGAAATTTCCAATCAAATCTGCACCCAAGTAGTGCTTTTGCAGGGAATAACTGGTTTTCAAAAGGATTTCAGGAAAAAAGCTATCGACAGTTGCAGCGTTTTACTGCCCGCTTGTTCTTCTGGGTGGGCATAGCAGGCACTGTATTCTTTCTTGCTTTTACCGAAAGTCAATTAGTCTCGTGGGGTTTAATCTTTATCGGGGCTGTTATTTTCTATGGTATAGTTATTCGTCTAATCAGGAATATAGTGGCGAGTAGGTAGCCTCAAACAACTTTACGGTTTCAACAGCTTCTTTAACATCATGTACTCTTAAAATACATGCTCCATTCATCAAGGCAATCATGTTTAGGGCCGTTGTTCCATTTAATGCTTTATTGGCGGTAATATTCAGCGTTTTATAAATGATTGATTTTCTTGAAATACCTACAAGTAACGGTAAATCTAAAATCTGAAAAGCTGTCAGATTGCGCATCATTTCAAAACCTTGCTTCGGGCCTTTGGCAAAGCCAAAACCAGGGTCAATAATAATGTCTTTTACTCCCAATTGTCTCAGTTCAAAAATCTTGCTTTGTAGTTCACCTATAACATCAAGCGTTATATTAGTATATTGATTCAGGCTTGTCATGGTGGCTGGATTGCCACGACTATGCATTAATATATAAGGTATATCTAAATCGGCTACGGTCTGAAACATGTCAGCATCCAGATTACCTCCGGCAATATCGTTAATAATCGCAGCACCAGCTTTTACAGCTTCTTTGGCTACCTCACTCCGAAATGTATCAACAGATATAATAGTGTCGGGAAAATAACTGATGATACCCTCAATAACAGGTAAAACTCTGTCATTTTCTTCACTAATACTGATTTCTGCTGCATTTGGCCTGGTTGAATAGCCACCTACGTCTATAAAAGTTGCTCCATCATTCAACATGCTGCCAGTGGTATCTATAATAGCCTGTGTGTCGGGTTGGTAACGGCTTCCGGAAAAGAAAGAATCCGGGGTAATATTCAAAATTCCCATGACCGTTGGACGGGACAAATCCAATAGTTTTCCGTTGGGAAGCTTTATTTGGCAGGCTTTTGTATGGCTAAACTGAATTGACATTTGCTTATAGTGCCGAAGTTTTATAGTTTTGCAATAGTAGAAAATATTATCCAGAATTCCTTAAATATATCCTTTTTTGGATGGCGTGCATGAACCAGACTGAGATTGAATACCGCAACATCATAAAAATCTGCCAGGACCTTTTCGAGAAAAAAAACAAAGACTATGGCACCTCCTGGCGCATACTCCGACTACCCAGTATTACCGACCAGATTTTTATTAAAGCCCAACGTATCAGAACTATTCAGGATAATGGATTCAGCAGAGTTGATGAAGGAGAAGTACCTGAGTTTATAGGCATCATCAATTATTGCGTGATGGCATTAATCCAGCAAAAACTGATTGACGATACTAAAATTGAGATTCCGTTTGATGAATTGCACGATTTGTATAATCAGGAAATGGGCGAAGTAATGGAATTACTCTTCAATAAAAATCATGATTATGGCGAGGCATGGCGAGATATGAGGGTAAGTTCAATGACAGATATCATCCTGATGAAACTATTCAGAATTAAACAGATAGAAGATAATCAGGGTAAAACCATCGTCTCTGAAGGAATTAAAGCAGGGTATCAGGATATTATCAATTATGCTGTTTTTTGTTTAATTAAACTCGGCCAGGCACAAAGTCAGCAATAAATTTTCGTTGTATTTAACAAGTGATTAACAAAAGGCTTTCCCACCAGACGCTATATTTGCCCGATTGTTACTCATTCCGAAACTTTACCTCATTCATTTATGAAACTCATCGCACAAATTGCACGCATCGTTGTAGGTGTTATATTCATTTTTTCCGGTTTTGTTAAAGTAGTCGATCCTGTTGGAACGGGTATCAAGCTGGAAGAATATTTTGAGGTTTTCTCGCAGGATGTTCCTGCTTTGCAAGGCTTCTTTATGTTCTTTGCCCATAATTCATTGACATTATCATTAATTTTCTGTGCTTTAGAAGTTATACTTGGAGTAGCCACACTCCTATCATATCGCATGAAAATTACTTCATGGCTATTATTAGGTATTATTGTGTTCTTCACATTCTTAACTTTCTATTCTGCCTATTTCAATAAGGTAACCGATTGTGGTTGTTTCGGAGATTTCTTAAAACTAAAACCCTGGACATCATTTAATAAAGATATATTCCTGACTGTCCTTATCATTGTGATATTCTTATTCCGTAATCAATATAAAGATTCGAATATGCATGCGGTGATGGCAATTGTATCCATAATTTCTTTTGGTATCGGTATTTATGCCATTCGTTATTTACCACCAATTGACTTCTTGCCTTATGCAATAGGCAAGAGCATCCCAGACCAAATGAAGCCGACAGGTATAAAACCCGTATTTGAATATACATTTTTGAATAAGAAAACCGGGGAGGAAGAAAAATCAGGTGAATTTTTGATGGATACTACTACCTATAAATATGTATCGTCAATCACACTAAATGATGATAAAGTAAAGCCTAAAATTACTGACTATTTTGTGAATGACTCACAAGGCAATGTCTATACTGATTCTACTTTTATAGGCAATAAACTATTGCTTATATTTAAAAATATCAAGGAGGTAGATGGCAATGAAATAGCAGAAATTAAAGCTTTGGCAAAAAGTGTTGAAGGAAGCAATATCCAACCGATAATATTGACTTCTGCTATTCAAAGCGAATTTGAGCAGTTTCGTCAGGCAAATGCTCTGACAACTCCATATTTTACGGCAGATGCCACAGTTTTAAAGACTATGGCACGAACAAATCCATGTGTGATTTTGTTACAAAATGGAGTAGTGAAAGGGAAATGGGGGAATCATAGCATACCCAATAAAGAAGAACTCGCTGGTAAATTAAAATAAACACATATACTAATTCTAGAGCATGTTTAAAATTTATGATTTGACCTACAAGGGCATCCGCGCGGCGTCCGCTTTTTTCACCATACTTCTTTACATTTTTTCGATGTAGCTGCTAGCTACGTCTGCAAAAATGTGCCTCGTCTGGTAAAAAAAACTGCCCCTTTCGTTCAGAATAACAAAATTTAAACATGCTCTTATACGCCCAAACAGACAGAATGACTACGAATATTTTTTTAGTTGGTATGCCCTCTTCCGGTAAAAGCACTTTGGGAAGACAATTAGCCAAGAGTTTAGGATATGAATTTGTTGACTTAGATGCCCGGATTGAAATAGCAGAGGGGAAGAAAATTTCGGAGATATTTGCACTAAACGGTGAAGAATATTTTCGAAAAATTGAGAATCAACAGTTAAAAAAAATACAGAAAGATATGCGTTCAGTGGTTGCTACAGGAGGTGGCGTACCGTGTTTTCTGGATGGACTTGAGTACATTAAAGCCAATGGTATCAGTATTTTTCTAGATGTAAAGCCTGCCAGATTATTGGAGAGAATGCATTTATCTAAAAAGAATGAGAGACCGTTGTATGATTTGGAGAACAAAGATTTACTAGCTACACTTACCGAAAAGTACAACGATCGTCTGCCTTATTATACACAAGCCGATATTACGATAGAGGGGGATACAGACCCCAGTGCCATCTTGTGGATACTGGAGGCCGAATTCGCCAAGAAGATTCAATAAAAACAAAAATGACAACTCGATTGAGTTGTCATTTTTGTTTTTATTTGTATTTCATTAGTTATTGCAAATCTTTATTTACATCTATTCTTAGAAGAAAGTACCTACTGATACCACAAAACTCGTACCTTTTGTAGTCAGGCTAGCCGAACCATAGTTTTGAGGGTTGCTTAATTGATAGGGTGTATAGGCTCCTTTAAACTGGTTGAACACACCCGCTAAATCTATAAAGAATTTAGATGAACGATAGCCCACACCACCTGTAAATAATGTTTGTGAGCGATTAAGGTTATCTATTTTTTCTTTGTAAGGATCTGGCATGTATTTAGCACCTGCTCTTACACGAATACTCTGAATACGGTACTCTGCCCCTACTTTCAAGTTTACCACATCGTTAAAAGTACTTTTAATGCCATTTTTCTGACTTGTTCCCCAACTACCATCCTCAGGATCTTTTACACCCATTCCTCTAAAACCAACATATTCAGCATCGGCAGTAATAAATCCGGCTTTATTCGGGAAAAAGAAAGTAGCACCGCCACTGGCTTTTAATGGAGTAGTCAGTGAGTATGAGAATACATTTTCATCGGTGGCAACATTGGTAGTTGCTGATGGTGGAATGATTGGGTTTCCCGCTTTAGGGTCAATGATAATATGAGAATTATAGATTTCGCTCACACTTATCCACGATGGTGTAGTCAGGCTGGCACCAATACTGATATTTTCAGTAGCTTTAAATATAGTACCTAAAGAGAAATTCACACCGCTTCCGCGTACATATAAATCTTCTCCATATTCAAATCCGTTTAGAATTTGCCCACCTGAGAATGCTTCATTATGTGTGGTGACATTTTCGTAATTTAATCGAACAAAACCAATACCCAAGCCGATATAAGTCTTATCATCGAAATTGATACCATATCCCAGATTCCATTGACTAGTAGAACCCGTAGAAGAAATATCTCCGGTTTGATTAACAGGTAAAGCTTCTTCTACAACTCTATAGGGTGCTCCACTACCAGAAACCGGGTCAATCAGATACGACTGATAATACATAGCAGTAGCAGTAGCTGCTGTTCCAGTACTTGGGTCATACTCATTATCTAGCGTTCCTGAATCGGCACCACGTTGGGTAGCTCTTTCAGCAAAGAAATCTGCCATTGAACTACGTTGGTTAGTGCCCGTATAACGGTAATCTGACAGAAAACTGTTTTGTCTGGAATAAGTAATAGCAAAAGCCGAACGCTTTTTACGGGTTCCAGTTCCACTATTGCTAAAAATTAAACCTAATTGCCCTATATTGGGGCTAGTAGTACTTCTACTAAATTGTGAGCCTGCGTATACTGAGGACGTATTTACAGAATTAAGTACAGGCGTGATACTCAATTCAGAACGATTATAAAAACCTAAACCAGCAGGGTTTGTGTAGTTATTAGTAGCATCGGCACCTAAAGAAACATATCCGCCACCTAATCCCTGCATACGGGCAGAGCCGGAAATTTTCGATTCAGAGAATCTGAAGGCATCTTCACCATAAAAGTGCCCGCCTAAACTCAATTGCGCCTTAGCTCCGATTCCTCCCATTAAGAGAGAGGTTGTAATCAGAATGCGTGAGATTTTCATTTTTTTAATAAACTTTATGATTGAAGAATTTGAAACCGGTATTAAATCCGAGTAGTTATTTAATCATTCTTCTGAAATAAGGGTACAATTACCAAAGCACTTTTCTTAAAAGAAAACCTCGCCAAACAGCTATGATTCAGCGAGGTTTCTGAATATTTTACAATAATAACGCTAAAACGTTTACTCTAATGAGCTTAACAAGCCTGCAACACTAATTGTTTAAATGTGTTGCTATTATCTTGGTCCACGGCTACCACCGCCGCCACCGCTGCTTCCGCCACGAGAACCGCCACCTACGCTACCGCCGCTGCTACTTGAACTACTACGGCTTGGGCTGCTCCAGCTTGAGTTATTAGAGTTAGAAGAAGAACCTCTAGACCAGCTATCAGAACTTCTTGAATTACCGCTACCATTTGACCAGCTGTTACCACTTGATGAACGGCTATTTGACGGACGGCTGTAGTCATAAGTTCTTGTTGAGTTACCACTGCTGTTACCACTTTCATAACCACCGTTTCTTCGTGGACGAGCATAGTAAGTATCATTACCTGATGAATTGGCACGTGAACTATTTGGGGTATTATTGAATGAAGAATTATCTGCTCCGTTTCTTCTTGGTGCAGCATAGTATCCGTCATTACCCGAATAGCTTCTGCCAGTAGCACCGTTTGAACCAGAATAAGTTCTTGCATTTGCATCAGCACGACGGCCACCACTGCTATTACCAATAGCGGTATTGTTGAAGCGGTCGTTATAATATGCTGAACCTCTCCCACCATCACGCGGGCCATAAGTACGTGTCTTAGCTAGACCGTCTACACCTGAAGTAACATTATATAGATAACCAGGATAACCGAAACCGCCATAGCGGCCATAACCATATCCGTAATAATCATAAGGGCTATAGAAAGAATTATAGTAAGGATTTCCCCAAGGACTATAGAATGAACTATAGTAAGGGCTATACATACCGCCACCCCAGAATGGATCGTAGAAGCGATTTCCGAAACCACCATAACCAAAACCGCTACCATACCCTAATCCATATCCTAAGCTCAATCCAAGACCAAAACCGCTACCATATCCGCCAAAAGAGTTATAGCCAAATGGTGAATAATAACCAAAACGACTGAATGGACTCGCCCAACCCATTGGCTGGCTCCAGGCGTAATCGTTCCAACCTGACTGATAACCATCAGAGAATCCAGAAGAATAACCTGGCTCTGAAGTATAAGTGCGTTGTACTTTACGAGAGTTTACATAGTTCTCATCAAAGTACTCATCAGTTCCTTCCGTCTGAGCAGGAAGTTCTTCTCTCTGATAACGAAGATTATCTGTATAGTCAGGATTTTGATATGTTGTTGAAGGTTGTGAAGATGTTCTGTAAGTTACCTGAGGGGCATCTTTTGAAGACCCGTAAAGGTCGTCATAATCACCTTTCGTAGCAACTTGTTTTTGACTACAACCCCAAGTACCTAAAAGCACCACGACCGACAGATACCTGAAAGATTTGAAAGTGTTCATTTTATCTTTAAGAATTAATTGTGAACTAAAAATAAACTTCATCTATGTGAATGATGCGGGAGGGTTGCAAAAGGTTGTATGCGAGATAAAAAAAATTAACAAATTTTTTACAAACTTCTCTTCGCCTCTGCCCATTCGTTTGTTCCGACTATCTGTTACCGAAAAGTAACGGAATTATCTATGACAAACTTAATATAAAAACTTATCTTTGCAAGCCTATCTAAATGAAAGTTTGATTAAAACTAGGCAAGATTGTGTTTTTCATAGACATATTAATAACGAAAAACCTATCTATTAGATTCATTAGCAGTAATAAAGTTTAATATTTATCAATAATTATGAGTAAAGGGCTTCCAAAACGTAGCGAGAATTATTCGGAGTGGTACAACGAATTAGTTAAACGAGCAGATTTAGCTGAAAATTCAGCGGTAAGAGGATGTATGGTTATCAAACCTTACGGGTTTTCAATCTGGGAAAAAATGCAACGTGCTTTAGACGATATGTTTAAAGAAACAGGGCATACCAATGCCTATTTCCCGCTTTTTGTACCCAAAAGTTTGTTTGAAGCTGAAGAAAAAAACGCCGAAGGATTTGCTAAAGAATGTGCAGTAGTAACGCATTACCGTCTGAAAAATAACCCCGAAAAGCCCGGTACTCTGATGGTTGACCCTGAAGCTAAACTCGAAGAGGAACTGGTGGTAAGACCAACGAGCGAAGCTATTATCTGGAATACCTATAAAAACTGGATACAATCGTATAGAGACCTGCCTATTCTCATTAACCAATGGGCCAATGTAGTTCGTTGGGAAATGCGTACGCGTATGTTTTTGCGTACAGCCGAATTCTTATGGCAGGAAGGACATACAGCACACTCAACAAGCGATGAAGCTATAGCGGAAACTAAACAGATGTTGGAGGTTTATGCCACATTTGCTGAAGAATTTATGGCTGTGCCCGTGGTAAAAGGTTATAAATCGGCCAACGAGCGCTTTGCAGGGGCAGAAGAAACTATGTGTATTGAAGCCATGATGCAGGATGGTAAGGCTTTGCAGGCGGGTACTTCTCACTTCTTGGGCCAGAACTTTGCTAAAGCGTTTGACGTAAAATTCCAATCGAAAGAAGGAAAACTTGACCACGTTTGGGGAACATCGTGGGGTGTTAGTACGCGTCTGATGGGTGCTTTGATTATGGCTCACTCTGACGATAATGGCCTCGTATTACCTCCAAAATTAGCTCCAATTCATGTCGTAATTGTGCCTATTTATAAAGGTGATGAAGATCTGGCTACTATTAAAGAGACAATCACGCCAATCATTAAAGAATTGAAATCGTATGGTATTACGGTGAAATTCGATGATAGTGATGCACAGCGTCCAGGTTGGAAGTTTGCTGAATATGAGTTGAAAGGAGTTCCTGTGCGCATGGCTATTGGTATGCGGGATTTACAAAATGGTGTCATTGAAGTAGCACGTAGAGATAATTTAAGCAAAGAAACCCGTCCGCTGGAAGGTATTGCTGCTTATGTAAAAGATTTGTTGAATGAAATTCAGGAAAGTATTTATAACAAAGCCTTGGAGTTCAGAAAAGAGAATTCGTTTGAAGTAAATACCTGGGAAGAATTTACGGAGCAAATTGAAAAAGGCGGTTTCTTACATTGCCATTGGGATGGCACTCCTGAAACGGAAGAAAAAATTAAGGAATTAACCAAAGCAACTATCCGTTGTATTCCTTTAGACGCTAAAGAGGAGGAAGGCACTTGTATTCTGACAGGCAAGCCATCTAGCAAGCGAGTAATATTCGCAAGAGCATATTAATTTTTTGTGGGGCGAGCCGAGCGACGTCCGCTTCCAGCTCGCCTTACTTTTTATAAACCTCAATAAGCCACAAATTAATAAGTTCACGCCGCTTTCTATATTTAACAATCCGCAATTGACAATCGACATTTCAATTACTCCGTCTTAAGCATTTCCCTACGAAACTCTTCATGTTGCTTAATTAGCAAGTCTAGTTTTTTATGTAGGCTTCTGATTTCTTCCTCTGCTTTTTGATTAATCTTCAAATCTTCTTTGGCTCTTTCTCTGTCTTTTTCTTCTTGTCGATTCTGACTCATCATAATGACCGGCGCTTGCAGAGCAGCTATACATGAAAGAATAAGGTTTAACAGAATAAAAGGATACGGATCAAAGCCTTTGTTGCTTAGCCAGTAGATATTAAAAGAAATCCAGATTAATAAGAAACCCATAAAGGATAATATGAATGTCCAGCTACCGCCGAAATCGGCAATTTTATCAGCCATTCTATCGCCAAAACTTAGGGGTTTATTATCTTCGAATAATTCTTTTTTCATAAGATGTTTAGATTTTAGACCAAATTATTAATTTTTCTTTATAGTTCTAATATAATAACAGAGAGATAAGGATACATTGGCTAAGCGTACACTTGTGTCTTTTTTTCAACAAAGTTGAATCAGAGGAATTATGCCAATATTAACTCTGAATTAAAAGAAGATTAAAAACAGACAATAAATCCGTAAATAAGTCAAAATCAATATTTTACAAAAAAAATCACATAACCATATTTGTATTTTTCTAATACACCACCTCAAAAACAAAAACAATTACAGAACTTTGTGAATTAAATATGTTTATACAATAATATAATCACTCAGTTTATTAGCTTAGATATAAGAAAAATTTACAATTATGGTAAAATCAGGCGATACAGTACAGGTTCATTATAAAGGATCATTAAGTGATGGAAGTGTTTTTGATAGTTCAGAAGGACGTCAGCCATTACAGTTCACAGTTGGAAGCGGAATGGTTATTCCGGGTTTTGACACAGGAGTAACAGGTATGGAGATTGGAGATAAAAAGACCATTTTTATTCCTGCAGAAGAGGCTTATGGTCCTGTGAAAGAAGACATGATTTTCACTTTCAACCGACTGGATATTCCGGATAATATTCCTTTGGAGATTGGTGGCACTTTGAACATGCACAATGGACAACAGGCAATTCCTGTAATCATCAGAGAAATCTCTGCGACTAAAGTAAAATTAGATGCCAACCATGAATTAGCAGGAAAAGATTTGATTTTTGAGATTGAACTGGTGAGTGTGAGATAATATCCTACAGATATAGAGTTGCTCTCTTCCAAATAAGGAGGGCAACTACATCTATAATGTTAGGAACCTCTTTTACTTCAAATCTTATCAGGATATATCTAATCATTTAGTAAAAATGGGAATGCCATTAGTTCTTAAGGAGACCTTCATTGCTTTGCTTCATCAATATACTCAGAACAATAATTTAGTCAATAGCTATTGGAGTGAAATTGAGAAAGCCTATATGAGTAAAGACCGTCATTATCATACACTGGCGCATCTGGAAAATATGCTGAAAGAGCTGATTGAAATAAGAGACCTGATTCAGGAATGGGATACTGTATTGTTTTCATTATATTATCATGATATAGTATATAATGTGCTAAAAACCACAAACGAAGAACTGAGTGCTGAAATAGCACAAAAAAGACTGGAAGCAATCTCAGTTCCCAAACAAATCATTGAAAATTGTTATCAGCAGATCATTGCTACCCAAAAACATATTCAAGGCAAAAATACAGATACTAACTTTTTCCTGGATGCTGATTTATCTATCTTAGGTAGTGATTGGTTTTCTTATGAGCAATATGCTCAAAGAGTAAGAAAAGAGTATAGTATTTATCCTGATTTGGTTTATAAACCAGGTAGAAAGAAGGTTTTACGTCATTTTCTGGAAATGGAAAGACTATTTAAAACTGATGCGTTTTTCAATAAATACGAATCAAAAGCCAGAAAAAATATTCAAAGGGAATTGGAGCTTCTCTAAGACTGTTCTGTTTGGACAGTCTTTTTCTTTTAATTTGATAAATCACTGAAATTTAGGTAATTAAAATGATACGAATAAAGAGCAGAATAAGCTAGGTCTAAGTATAAAAAACATTTTTAAAATATGTTTTTGTCGTTTTTATGAAAATAACTATTTTGCCATCACAACATGTGACAAGGTTAAATTCTCGGTATGAAGCTAGTCAAGCAATCTAAGTTATTCTTCAAAGAAGGCAATTCTGATAAGGTTTATGAAATAGACTTATGCGAAGTTGGAAACAATCAATACGTAGTAAATTTTCGTTTTGGTAAGCGTGGAAGTACACTGAAAGATGGTACGAAGACAGACAAACCTGTCAGCCTTAACAGTGCACAGCAGGTTTTTAACACGCTTGAAGCAGAGAAACGTCGCAAAGGGTATCAATCCGAACAGGAAATGTTTCAGGCTTTACCAACTTTAGTTGAATTAGCTTCTGCTAATACTACTGAAAATGCTATTCTTAAAAGATTACAAGGATTCATTGACGGAAAAAATCTGTTTAAATCCGAGTGGAAACCCTCACGTGTTATCTGGAAAGCCGGAGAATTAAAGCTTAAAGAGGCTGCACCTTATATCATCCGACTTACAGATAGAGGTGATGAAATGCAGCGATACACGGCCTTATGGGCCTTAGGTCGTTTGGGAGATACAGCCGCTATTCAAACCTTAAAATTCTATTTTTCAAATCCAAAATATTCTGATAAAGTACGCCGCATGGCAGGTGCCTCTTTGCTTCAATTATTAAGCGGCGAAGAAAGAACCGAGCATATCAGATTATATATTGATCATTTACCGGAAGATTTAAAATCAGCTATTCATAACACGGCAATTTTACAAGAAATTCTGCCGCAGAAAGTCTTGCAACAATCGCGGGCTTCTTATGATTTTCTTGAAGATTTATATATCATCTCTGCCGAATTCCCAGCCATAAAAGGATCTATTGTAAATATATTGAAAGAAATACCCCTAAAAGCCGGGTATTTCAGACCTGTCCGACATATTCTTAAAATAGCTGAACTAAGAGATGATTTTGAGGTATTAGGTCTTCTATCCTACCGATTTGAGCGCACACTTGAAATGTTTAAAAAACCAGACAATTATGGTTATGATGACGAAGAAAGCAGAGAAGGCACCAAATATGTAGCGGCAATCGGAAAATCAATTAAAGTAAAAGCAGAGCTCAAAAGAAATGATAGCAGACTGGCTTATTCTGACAGGACAAGGGCTTACCTCATTCGCAAATCATTAAGGCTTCTCAAAGAAACAGGGACTAATAAACAAGACGAATACATTAAATTAGCTTTAGCTATTTTGCTTTCTTACGACTCTGAGAAAGATTATAAAGACGGGTATTCTAAAGACAGTTTCCATTATCTGAATAATTATCAGAACTGGGAGGAGATTCGTACTTTTTTTCCTCCGTATTCCGATGCTATTTTGATGAACCTTATTTTATATGGTGGCGGTACCAGACTAATCTTTACAGGGACTGCATGGATGCTTTCGGAAAAACAGGTTATCAGGTCCAGACAGTCTTATACAGGAGCTGTTACGTCTACTACTATCCAACCAAGTCAGGATAGCAATCTGGTTAATAAAATATTCAATTCAATATTCTCATTATTTTCAAAGCCTTCTCAACCCAACGATGCTTCTGGCAATCAATCGGTCGCACAGAAATTGGAACCCATAAAAACCGAGATAGCCAAGCTAAGCAGAGAAGAATTATATCCTGAATTGTGGGATAAATTCCCACAAGCGTATATTCAACTTTTACTGAAAGCAAAGGTTGATGATATTCATCTGTTTGCTTACAAAAATCTTCTCCAACACCCCGATTACGAAAAAATAAAAGCGAAGATTGATTTTTCTTTAATCAAACTTTTTCTCGCTTCTAAATATAAGCTTCCGGCTACTTACGGGTTAGAGATTGTTAAAGAAAGACTTCAGGAGAAACCTGAAAAATCAATTGTACTGACTCTCCTGAACAGCCCATTAATGGCAGCAAGAGAGTTAGGACTAGAATATGTAGGAAAAGACCTCCTATCTTATCTGAATGAATCGGCTTTGGTTACTAATCTGATTTTCTCCAAATATGCTGATGTGAGGATATGGTCAAAAAATGCCTTAAGCAAACAGTCTCTTTCAGAGAATCAGAAACAATTATTGGCGGGTAGAGGCTTAGGTGTTGTGATGTTACTGAATGAAAATACAGAAGAAAACAACCTGATTATTCAGAATGGCACACAACTCTTGTTACAGATTAGTAGTGATGTGCTAAAAAATCTGAGTGACTCTGTTATTGTTGATTTACTCAAAACTCCGGTAGAGGCTACGCAGGTTTTTGCGGTTAAACTCATTACTCTGAAAAATACCCAACCTCCTGCCGTAATGCTTTGCTCACTTCTGGTAAGTTCATTTGAACAAGTACGCGAGGCAGGTGCTGAATTACTCAGTAAAATACAAGGAGCAATAGCTAATGATAAAGGTTATGCAACTGAATTAGTTAATTTTCTGGTGCCTTTTATGACTCGCAAAGAGCCTTATCAGGGATTACATCAGGACATTAGTAAGATTTTAATCAATCAATTAGTTAATTACCTCCAATCAATAGATCATACAACCATTATAAGATTGATTCATGCCAATTACAGGCCTGCACAAGATTTAGGACTAGTATTATTAAGAAAATACCTTAATCCGAATGACCTTACTATGCGTCAGGTAATTAATATTGGCAATCATGAGATGATCGCTTATCGGGAGTGGGTATGGAGCTTTTTTCAGGAATCTGTTGCCCGAATTAAATTCGAAAGAGAGGAAGCTATCAGACTATTAGATTCAAAATGGGAAGATAGCCGTGCCTTTGCCATCCATTTCTTCCGTACAAATTTCAATAGTGAAGATTGGACTCCCGAAGTATTAGTGGGTATTGTAGATAGTGTAAGACCAGATATTGAAAGCTTTGGTCGGGAATTAATCAGCAGATTCTTTGCAGAAGATCAAGGCGAAGAATACCTGATCAAACTAAGTCAGCATCCAAGTGTGAGTGTTCAGTTGTTTGCTACCAATTATCTGGAAAGATTCGCCGCAAATGATACTGAAAAATTGGCTAAACTCTCTACCTATTTCCGCTCTGCTTTAACAAGAGTCAATCGGGGCAGAAGCGCTAAAACAAGAATATTTTCGTTTTTACATCAGGAAGCAATTAAATCGGCAAAGGCTGCAAGTATAGTTGCTGATATATTGAAATATATTTCAGCAACAGTATCCGTAGAAGATAAAGCAACTTGTATTACTATTATGCGGGATTTGCAGAAACGATATGGCCATCTGTACATGCCGATTAAAATGCTTGATTTCCCAACCAGAGAAGTAAATATTCAATAAATTCCACATAAACAATGACTAAAACCTACCTTGAATTATCGGAGGAGCAAGGCTCTGCACACAAATTTTATGAAGTAACCGTTGATGATACCAATGTGTCTATCAGATTTGGCCGGATTGGGGATAACGGACAAGGACAAAACAGTTCGTTTGCTACCGTCGATGAAGCTCAGGTTTTTGCTGAAAAAAAAATCAAAGAAAAACAGAAGAAAGGGTATGTGATGGCTATTCAGGGACAACGTCAGAAGCGCTCGGTAACCAGAAGAGCCGTTGAGAGTCGTCCTGCCCAAATCAAATATAGTTTACCCATCGTGTGGCGCTTTAAAACTGAATCATCTGCCTTCGGTGTGTATGTTGATGAAAGAAGTTGCTGGGTGGGTAATGAAAAAGGAGATGTATTCCGGTTGAATCATTCCGGCGAAGTAGATTTACATCACCGATTGCCCGATGGTGTGAAATGTATTGTAGCAGATAACGACTGGATTTATATCGGATGCGATGATGGCAATGTATATGACCTGACAGGAAAAAGACCCAGATTATCTTATGAAATTCAGGAGAAAATAGAAATCTACTGGTTAGATATTAATGATGGTTTGCTCGGGGTGTCCAGTGCCAACGGTTCGGCAACAATCATTAACTACGAAGACGAAGAGCAATGGAGCAAAAAACAGGATGGCACAGGGGCCTGGATGATGCGCTGTGATGATAGAGGGAAAATATTCTGTGGCGATTCGGTAGGTATTGTTTCTTATAATGGTCCTGATGGGAAATTTGAATGGAAAACACAAACAGAGGGCTCCGTCTTATTCGGTTGGATGACAGAAGATAAGGTTTATGCTGCTACCGGGCGAAATTCAGTACAGGCATTTTCAAAAGATGGGGTTCATCTGAAAAACTATCGCACCGATGCAATCGTATACTCCTGCGCTACTTCACCGGATGGGGCTTTTATTTTTGCAGGAGATAATTACTCATCAATTTATTGTTTTGATGAAGCCGGGAATCGTCTATGGAAACTGGCTACTGGTTGCGGTTCAGCTTTATCTATGCAATATTTTAATGAGCACCTATATATAGTAACAACTGATGGCTCAATGGCTTGTATTGATGCCAAGCAAGAATCCATCAATCAGGCGCAGGAAGGGGTATTGCCAACAGTGAAAGATGTAAAAATTGCTGCAACACAACTTTCCCAAGCGATTGAGATCCGTGATACTGCCATCATAGAAACTGCTGCATCTAATGCAACAGGTATATTAGTCAAATGTGTAAAAGAAGGGAGTAGTCTACGCGTAAAACCATTGAGCGATGGTTTTCATAAAGATTGGTACGTTCAGTTTCCGAAAAACCTGCGTGAAGAGAATACCATTTATATTGTCGATGAATTAAGAGAAGCTACGCAGGGCGGGTTTTATAGAGTTTTTGGGAATATCTTAAAGTATAACCAGAATTAATCATGGAGTTTAATTATAAATATGGTGGCATTACCTCAGTAGTTAGCAATGCAACCTCTGTCGGAATGTCTTTTGCACCGGATACGCTGAGAGAGCCTACATTTTTCGTTGGGAAGTTGAACAAGAAAATTGCTTTCAGAGAAGCGATTTCAGCACTGCATGATGTAGTGGTTTCTGATATGCGTTTCAAACCTAAGGACAAAACTGCTTATAAAGAATGGGCTGCTCAACAAGAAAAAGTCTGGCTGTCAGAATTTGTGGCGGACTTACAGGTACAGAGTGTCAAAGACCGATTGGAGGTAGTGAGGCAGGAATTACAGCAAATCTATAAAGAGAAAAGCCGGATTCTTGACCCTTATTACAAATCTGTAAGAAGTTATTATGACTATCTATATCAAAAAGACAGAGATACCTGGTTTGTCTTAGACCCAGTTATTACTGTTCATCCGGATGAAGTCTTTTTTGAGTGTTTCAGTCAGGATGAATCGACATACGGGAAGCTAGAGGCTAACTATAATGTCTTTAATGAAATCAACGAGTTTGAATGCGGTACCACCAATATCGATTATTCATCAGATTTATATAATGAATTTCAGAAAATTAGAGAATACAAAGACACGGATTTTAAAATAGACCCTTCGGGCTTCACCGTTAAGACTACCAATGAAGAAGAATACAAAGAAGTAAAAATAGACTTGCCTGATAGTTGGGTTCGGGGCTTTTTGCAGGTAAGCTCTGCCATGACTTTGCCTACAATCAGTTTTGAACTTCATCCGATGGATGTGTACAATATCTGTCTTTTATTACGCCGATTCAAAGAGAAAGTTGGGCCTCGATCAATCAAGTTTATACTTAAACCTAACGAGCCTGTTACTTTATTATTTGAACCTTTCAATAAAGAAATCATCTGTGCAAGGTCTATTTATAATGGTAATGAAGCCCAAACAATCAGAATCTGGGGCAGACGACGGTTATTGATATTAGAAAGGCTAATTCCAATTGCGCAAAAGTTTACGGTGCATTTAGTAGGCTCAGGTCTCCCCTCTTTCTATGTAGCAGATTTAGGCGATATGACCTATACACTGGGTTTATCAGGTTGGTCTGCTAACGATTGGTCGAGAGTAGGTAATTTTGATTTAATGGCACCTCGAGCTGAGATAGATGGTTTTACGGCACAGAATATCTATAATGAACTTCGCAAAAACTGGTTCGAAAAACCAGAATCCTTAGCCAAGCGATTAAATACTGACACCAAAACTGTTTTTGGGGCCTTAGGCACATTCACACAGGCAGGAAAAACCATTTATGACTTAAACCAGGGTGTGTACCGAATCCGGGAGTTATCAAGAGAAGCCTTGCCGATTCATAAATTGCGTTTTGATAATCCGAGAGAAGAACAGGCTACTAATCTGGTAAAAGATAAAAAAGTCTTTATTAATACTGAGAAAACAGCACAGGGTTTGTCTATCACAGGAAATGTGAGAACCGCCAAACGAACATTCACCACATCGGTCTTGATTGATAATGATGAACGCATTGTCCAAGCCAAATGCGATTGTGATTTTTATATCCAGAACAAGCTTTATAAGGGGCCATGTGAGCATATTATTGCCTTGCGAATTGAGCAAAGAGAAAAGGCTGCAGGTCGCTAAAATAAATTAGATTAATCTATTTGTAAACAAAAACAATTCACCTATTTTGCAACAGCAAAGTGAGAAGACTAAAGACCTTGCATTCCGAAAGGAAAGAATGATGTTTCGTCGTTCATGAAACAAGACTTTACACGCGTCACTAAATACAATCTTTACTGTGAGGGCTATGTACCAGTATGCATTTTACAGTAAATGCTCCAGGAGCACAAAATGCACACTGGTACATGCCCTCTTGGAGTTGATTGATTTAGTCCTGAGTATCTTCGAAGGTTTTTCTCACTTTGCTTAATTATTGCTGCTATGTCCGAACGTCTTACCCGTCAAGAAATCTACGACCGCATACGCGCGACTTCCAGAGATGAATTTATTCTTTCAGAAATGATAAAATTGGGCTTCTGGCAATCTGATGAAGATCAGCCAAAAGTTACTGAACAACTGATTAGACGAGAAGGTGAGCTTCATCGTGAACTGAATGAACTGACTCAAAAACAAAGGAGGTACGATAACCAACAGGCTATGCTAGCTGACATGCGCAAAGCGCGAATGGAAGCGGCTAAAAAAAGACGTATAGAGACTAAAGAGAAAAACGAGCAAAAGCGTAAAGACAAGGCAGAGCAATGGAAGAAAACGCAACAAAGTACTATTGTTTACTTAGGAGAAGCGGTTTCCGGCAATCTGAACGATACATTAGCAGATACAGCAAAACTAACGCAATTTGGCTTGCCTCATTTTGAAGATGCTTTAGGTCTGGCTAATGCCATGAATATGAGCCTAGGGAAACTTCGTTTTCTGGCATATAACCGGAAAGTTTCTACCACTACACATTATAAAAGATTCTATCTGGCAAAAAAGAGCGGTGGTAAAAGATTGATTTCAGCGCCAATGCCAAAGCTAAAAGAGGCGCAATACTGGATATTAGAAAATATCCTTTATAAACTCAAAAGTACCGATTCAGCGCATGGTTTTGTTCCACAACGATCTATTCTTACCAATGCCAGGAATCATATCGGACAGGATGTAGTCATAAATGTCGATTTAAAAGATTTCTTCCCTTCTATCGATTATAAACGAATTAAAGGCCTATTTGCTAAACTGGGATATTCCCAACAAATTGCTTCAGTTCTGGCTCTTATCTGCTCAGAACCTGATGTAGATATAGTTGACATCGACCGTAAAACTTATTATGTTGCCAGCACCGAGCGAAAACTTCCGCAAGGAGCACCTACCAGCCCGGCCATAACCAATCTTATCTGCTATAAATTAGACCATCGCTTTGAAGGCATTGCTCAGAAATTCAATTTCAGGTATTCACGTTATGCCGATGACATTACTTTCTCGGCCAAAGGAGAAGGTGCGAAATTGGCAGGTCAGGTACTATGGGCTGTTAGACAAGTGATTGAAGATGAGGGCTTTCAGATTCATCCAGATAAATTAGCTGTGATGCGTAAAGGTTCACAACATGCAGTAACAGGAATAGTTGTCAATGAAAAGCCGGGAATTGACCGTAAAGAACTGCATCGGTTCAGAGCCTTATTACATCAAATTGAATTAACAGGCACTGAAGGAAAATCATGGAGAAATGGAGTAAATTTAGAAAACTCTATGCGCGGATATGCCAACTTTGTAACGATGGTTAAACCCGAACAAGGGAATAAATTCAAGGCACAACTAGATAGGATTTTTGGTATTCGTACTAAATCTCAATCGCTGCCAGTAGTCGAAACTTCAATTATTCCTCCAGCAATACAGGCTACTCCACCCAAACCTGAAAATAACGAAAAGCCCTGGTGGGAAATCATTTAAAGGTTATTTTTTGAAATGTCGCGTTTTTTTAGAGATATTTGTTAAGATTATCTTTAATCATCGCTATTGTGTGAAAAATACCTACCTTAAAATCATCTTCTTGCTAGTATCTAGCATGAACCTGTATGCACAGGACAAGACCTCCTTTGGCCTTTCGGCTATCTATAATTTCCCATTGCAGACAGTCGGTGCAGGTTTCCGAATACAAATGCCTGTTGCCAATCGATTCGCATTGGTTCCGCAAATTAAGTATATGCCCTCGTTTAATAATATTCATGAGGCTTATGGCGGTATTAACCTGCATTATTTTCTTCTCAATAATACATTTACGCTGGGCACCAGAAAATATGTGAATCCTAAACGTCCGGTACTCTATTTAGCGGCCGGTGTAGAATATAATAGATGGATTAATTATGAACAAACCATAAACACCAAAGCCAAGAAGGATAACGTATTGCCTGAAGCCGGGCTTGGCCTATCTGCAGGGGGGAACTTTATAAGAATATTTGCAGAGGGTAAATACAATATTTTCTGGAAAGAAAGCTACGGAGAGGTCGGAGTGATGTTTTTCCCATTCAATGACCGTTTATTACGTAAAAACAACTGTCCTAAACCCTAATAACCTTTGTTTATGAAAAAGATTAATCTTCTTATACTCGCTGTCGTTTTGCTTGCCATTGCCTGCTCTAAAGACAGAACAATCTTACTTGGTGAAGAAACAACGCCGAAACCAGTAGAACAAAAAGATAAGTTTGTAGCTGTTAACAGCACCACTTTTGATAATTTAGGTACACAACCTGAAAAGAAAACTATTAAAAGTGATAACGATTTACCTTTTGTTGGAAAACAGGGTACCAGCGTATGGCTTTATACAAGAGACTTAAAACTACCTAATGGTGGTGCAGTCACTTATCCATTTGATATTGAGGTGTTGGAATTATTTACGCCTAAAGATATGATTCTGCATCAAATGCCAACAGTTTCCCGTGGTCGATTATTAACTACAGCAGGAGAAGTTTTAATTAAAGCTTATAAAGATGGTAAGGAATTATCTATTAATCGACTTAATAGTACTACAATAAATGTTCCTGCCAAAAGTGGTAGAATAGATGGATTTATGGAATTATTTTACGGAGAAGAGGCTAAATCCGGAGTAGTAGATTGGGTTCCGGCGGATACATCAAGAAACGGCACAGAAAATGGAGGTGGAACTATTTTTGGCGAAAAGGATATGTATACGATTTTCCCTAGCCGCATTGGTTGGATTAATTGTGATAAATTTTATGCTTTTACAGAGGCTAAAACGGCTATTACATTTACTTCAGAGAGCCCGGCAATTGAAAAAATATTGATCTTCCTCTATTTCCCTGATCTGCAATCAGTCATGCAGGTCTATGGTGGTGTATCAGGGCAGGTACCAGTAGGTAGAAATGTAAAAATCGTTGCCTATGCAGTAACCGAAGAAGAGCAGTATTATTCATTTTTCCTGGAAGCTGCAGTACAAGATAAGCAGAAGGTTGAAATAAAACTTAACCCTACTACCAAAGAGGCATTGATAAAGTATCTGGACACATTGTAAACAAATAATTTTGAACAATCGCTATCAGTTTCACTCTGTTACCAAAATAGAGGCAAAATCCGCTTAATTTATCTCTTCTGATTTTTTTTGAAAAATATTTCAAAAAACGCTTGACTCTTACCTTACGTCATAGACTATGTTTGCATGGTCAATCAATAAAGACAGCAAATGAATGCTTATTCTGTGCAAAAAATGGCGAAACTGGCAGGTGTGAGTGTACGTACCTTACATCTCTATGACCAGATGGGCCTGCTGAAACCATCTATCCGTACCGAGGCCAGGTATCGATTATATGTCGAAAAGGAATTATTAAGATTACAGCAGATTCTCTTTTATAAGGAACTGGATTTCCCACTGAAAGAAATTCAGGTTATTCTTGATAATCCGGGCTTTGACTTAGTTGAAGCGCTGCTAAGTCATAAGGAATCTTTGCAGGCCAAACAATACAGAATAAGCATGCTTTTAGAAACGATTGACAAAACAGTTAATCATTTAAAAACAGGAACGATTATGTTAAAACCAGAAGAATTATATGAAGGTCTGGCTAAGGAAACAGCCGAGGCCTACAGAACAGAGGCTTCAAAGAAATATGGCAACGAGGTTGTAGCGCATTCTGAAAAAGCTTTGGGCAAATTGACCAAAGAACAATTTGAGTCTCTAAAAGCAGAATTAAAAGAAAATGCCACTGCTTTATTTGCTTTGAAAAATGAAAACCCAATAAGTGAGCAAACACAGAATTTGATTGCTAAGCATTACGAAATTATCAGGATTTTCTGGGGTACATCAGGTTTAAGTGATAAGCAAGCAGAGGCTTATAAAGGTTTAGGACAACTATATGTAGACGATGAACGGTTTACCTTCATTGATGGCCAGCCGCAACCGGAATATGCCTTATTCCTGAGCAAAGCAATGGCTTATTTTGCAGATAATCATCTGAAATAGTCTTTATCTAAAGGAGAATACTTTTTTGCAGGCATTCTCCTTACTATTTAAAATCTTTTCATTTTAAGGCTATTTCAGTCTCCTTTTCCCCAAAAATACTTTCATTTTAAGTGTCTTAAATAGCGCCAGATAACTTGTCGTAAATAGCCCTTTTATTGGCGTGTTTACCCTCCGTCTATCTCGTTTCTTCGCCGTAAATTTGTATTGTAATCAACGAGCAGAATTGAACTCAATGATTATATTTTTTTTTAAACATACACAAACAATCAACACAATGGCAACGAAAATTTTTGTAAACCTACCAGTAAAAGACCTTCAAAAATCAATTGAGTTTTTCACAAAACTGGGATATTCTTTCAATCCACAATTTACTGATGAGAATGCAACCTGCATGATTATCGAAGAAGGCAGCATTTATGCTATGCTTTTAATTGAGCCGTTTTTTAAGACATTTATTGATAAAGACATTGCTGATACAAGTAAAGTTACTGAATCAATTATAGCGCTCGAAATGCCAGATAGAGAAGGAGTTGATAAAATCGTACAAAAAGCCATTGAGGCAGGTGCAACTAAATACAGAGACCTATCAGATATGGGTTGGATGTATCAGGATAGCTTTGCCGATTTGGATGGACATAAATGGGAAGTATTCTGGATGGATCCTAATGGTTATCCGCAAGAAACACAGCAATAATATAATCTTCCACACAAGTTAGGATTTAACACACTACTATACAATTTAATAAAATATACTTTATTTTTTAAATACTACAATCATGAAAAAGAACAATATCATTTTTTGGGTAGCCACTACCATTATTTTTATCTGGGAAGGTGTAATGCCAGCTTTGACATCTCAAAGTGAAATGGCAAAAGAGGGTATCAGTCACCTCGGCTATCCTGCCTATTTCGGAATAATGCTTGCAGTTTATAAAGTATTAGGTGCAGTAGCTATAATGGTACCGATGGTACCCGCCAGAATTAAGGAATGGGCTTATGCAGGGCTCAGCTTCTCTATGCTTTCAGCTTTTATCAGTCATTGGGCTGTTGATGGCTTTAATGCACAAACTCCCTTTCCACTTTTTATTCTGGCAATTCTGATGGTTTCTTATATTTATTACAATAAACTTAAAGAACCTGTGAAACATGGAAAAGTATCATTTGCCTGAGGATATAAGAGCGATGTATATAACCGCCAGTTCATTTCCTGATGGAGTGCTGGCGGCACATCAAAAGTTGCACAGCCTTGTGCCCTTGTCAGAATCACCACATAGGAAATATTTTGGTATCTCATTTCCGATTGACGGTACAATTATCTATAAAGCTGGCGCAGAAGAATTGACTGCTGGTGAAGCAGACAAATTAGGTTTGGAGATTTACCTAATCAAGAAAGGTGAGTATACCAGCGTCGATATTCATAACTATATGCAAAATTTATCAGCTATCAGCGAAACTTTTAATGAGCTCTTAGAAAACCCTCGTATAGACCCAAACGGTGCCTGCATAGAATGGTATATTAGCGATAAGGATGTTAAATGCATGGTCCGCCTGGCCGATTAAAATGGAAATATAATTCAATACCATACACCCATACAAAATAATGAAATAAAAAAGGCGAACAGATGTTCGCCTTTTCGTTTTAATAAAACTCCTTATACTAAACTTTTTCCCTTTTCAATTGCTTTATCCAAGCCGCTTACATCACTTCCTCCGGCTGTTGCGAAGTAAGGTTGTCCCCCACCACCACCTTTCATTTCTTTGGCTAGTTCTTTTACGATATTACCAGCGTGTAAGTTTTTCTCTTTCATTACACCCTCATCAATAATAACTGCAATTTGTGGTTTTCCACCAATTTCAGCACCCAACACGCCATAGAAATTGCTAACCTGATTTCTTAATTCAAAAGCCAATTGCTTTAAAGCATCAGCCGAAGGTACGCTAACTTTGGCAGTCAGTACATTTGCACCATTGATGGTTTGAACTTTTTCTATCAATTGTTTTTTCAAATCCTGCAATTTCTCGTTTTCCAATACCTCTACTTTTTTCTGCAAAGCAGCTTTGTCTGCAATCAAAGTTTCGACGGCTTTCAATAAATCAGCAGGATTTTTCAGTAAGGATGCTATTTCATCTTTCACTCTCAAATCTTCTTTGATTTTCTCAATGGCTTTTTCACCAGTCAAGGCTTCTACCCTACGCACGCCGGCAGCTACTGACCCCTCTGAAACAAATTTGAAGATACCGATTTGGCCTGTTGAAGGAACGTGTGTACCACCACAAAGTTCTACTGAGAATTGTGGGTCAAAAATAACCACACGTACAAAATCGCCATATTTTTCACCAAAAGTAGCCGTTGCACCTAATGCAATAGCCTCATTAATTGGCATATTCACTTTGGTTTCTAAAGCTATGTTCTGACGAATTTTCGCATTCACAATATCTTCAATCTTAGCAAGCTCCTCATCTGTTACTTTAGCAAAGTGAGAGAAGTCAAAACGTGTTACGTTATCATCCTGATATGAACCTTTTTGTACGATGTGACTACCCAACACCTCACGCATAGCCGCCAACATCAAGTGTGTTGCTGTATGGTTAGCCATAATTTTACTATGGCGAGCCTCGTCTACATGGGCCACTACTGTTGTGGCATTATTCAGTATTTCTTCTAAATTTTTATCTCTGGAGATATGGATAAACAAATCATTTTCTTTTTTTGTGTCAGCAATTTTTATCGCATGATTACCAATCACGATTGTTCCGGTATCTCCTACCTGCCCCCCCATTTCAGCATAGAATGGAGTTCTATCCAATACAATATGGTATTCCTCCCCTCCCTTGGTTTTTACCTTGCGATATTTCACGATTTGCGCTTCTGCAGATAATTGGTCATATCCTACAAATTCGAATTCATCGCCTTCATTCAAATCCACCCAGTCAGTAGCTTCTTTGGCAGAATCTTTACGCGAACGATCTTTTTGAACTTGAAGTGCTGACTGAAATCCTGTTTCATCAATTTTATATCCCTTCTCACGAGCAATCAAGGCAGTTAAATCAGAAGGGAAACCATAAGTATCACTTAACTCAAATACCTGTTCTCCTACGATGGTATCCCCGTTTGTACTACTAATAATGGCATCCAAGCGTTTTAAACCTGTTTCTAAAGTGCGCAGGAACGTTTTTTCTTCCTCTTCAATTACCCTGCCTACAAAATCCTGTTGTGATTTTAATTCCGGGAAAACATCAGCAAACTGGTCTGCCAATACAGGTACCAGCTTGGTCATGAAAGGTTCTGTAAAGTCCAAATATGAATAACCATAACGAACTGCACGACGCAAAATACGACGAACAACGTACCCAGCCTTTGCATTAGATGGTAATTGGCCATCAGCTATGGTAAAGGCTACTGCACGAATATGGTCTGCAATCACACGCATGGCTACATCTATATAAGAATTAGATGAAAGGGTGCCATTTTCACCATATTTTTTGCCGGACATTTCTTCGAGTACTGTAATTGTATTCTGGAAAATATCGGTATCGTAGTTAGATTGTTTGCCTTGAATAGCCATACATAAGCGCTCAAAGCCCATCCCTGTATCAACGTGTTTGGCTGGCAATAGAACTAACGATTTGTCAGCTTTACGTTCAAACTGCATAAACACGTTATTCCAGATTTCAACAACCTGTGGATGGTCATTATTAACCAATTCCTTTCCGCCAATTTTATCTACTTCTTCCTGACTACGTAAATCTATATGGATTTCAGAACAGGGGCCACAAGGACCTGTATCTCCCATTTCCCAGAAATTATCTTTTTTATTTCCTAAAATAATGCGGTTTTCATCACCTATCAGTTCTTTCCAGATGTCATAAGCTTCCTGGTCGAAAGGCACATTATCTTCTTTGCTCCCCTCGAAAACCGATACGTAAATTCTATCTTTAGGAAGTTTATATACCTCTGTCAACAATTCCCACGACCACGCCAGGGCTTCTTTCTTGAAATAATCACCAAAAGACCAGTTACCCAACATCTCGAACATCGTATGGTGATAAGTATCAAAACCCACATCTTCCAAATCGTTATGTTTACCACTAACCCGAAGACATTTTTGAGTATCCGCAATACGCTTGGCGGGAGGTGTGCCATTGCCTAAGAAAAAATCCTTAAACTGTGCCATACCCGAGTTGTTGAACATGAGGGTCGGATCATTTTTTGCCACCAATGGAGCCGAAGGTACTATCAAGTGCCCTTTACTACGGAAAAAGTCTAAAAAAGCCTTACGAATTTCGTGCGAAGTCATATCTATGAAAAATTAGTGAATGAACGGTCCGCCGCAGCGGTGAATTAGTGATTGAGTGATTAATATCAGTTTTACAAAAAATCAATAATTCATTTTGAGGGATGATTTGCATCTAAAACCTCTTATTCAATAAATATTTTACTTTATTTATTGAGGGTGCAAATTTAGGGCAAATTATAGACTATTTGAAGTGTTCTTTTAATAAAAACAGCTTAGTAGGATTAAATGAAGGATATTGAGTATATGATTACACGTTAGTATCAAAGACGCGACAGAAATAATCACTGATTTCCTTTATCAGAATGTTTTTCTGGCGCTTTTCAATGCCGGCCAGTTCTTTGGCTAATTGCTTTTTAAAATCCAGTTGCATTTGTCGGGCTATCTGTATGCGTTGCGCTTGCGGGCTTCCTGCGCCGTGCATGCTTTCTGTCAGATACCCAACAGCATTTCTGCCTAAAGTCATATTTTCAATCAAACGTAAAATTCTCATCCGGTACTCGGTTGAAACATCGGCTCTACCTTTGAGATTTTTTCTAATAAATGCCCAACTGTCTCACTTCTGAAATCCTGCTCTGATGGAAGTGTGACCATCAATCCACCTGCCAGATCCTGAGCCAATCGACTGATTTCATACGGTAATTTTGTCACATGATGCTTACAGACATTAGCCAACATATCATCAGCCAGATAAGCACCAGATAATGTCGGCTTTGATTGATAAGAAGCCGCGATTCCTGTAGCATAAATAGTTTCGTTAAGATGTGTCATTTCTACCAGTTTATCTTTGATATGGCTGGCTTTATCTGCACCGTTGTATTCGGCAATTGTTGCTGCAGCCCCAATTAATACATCACCTACTCCACTTTTACATACGTAACTCCTACGATGGTAGCAGGTAAAACGCTCAACTAACATTGACGCAAATTCATATTCACCATCCATAAAAATCAATTCATTCGGAATAAAAACATTCTCAAAGATTACCATCGCTTCCTGTCCACCATATTGCGCATTTCCTGCATCAATATCGCCTGACTCCATACTACGGGTATCACAGGATTGTCGGCCATAAATATAGGTAATACCCCTTGCATCTACAGGAATTGCTCCTATGATAGCATAATCTTTATCATTTTCTGAAAGTCTCATAGTTGGCATTACCAACAACCAATGAGAATTCAGGCAGCCTGTCTGGTGCGCTTTAGCACCAGTAATGTAAACACCATCATGTGAACGTTTGGAGATATGCACAAACAAATCAGGGTCTGCCTGTTGGTGAGGCGCAAGGCTTCTGTCTCCTTTTACATCAGTCATTGCTCCACCAATCACAAAATTGTGTTTTTGGGTATAGGCAATAAATTCTTTAAAACGTGTATGATACGGAGTATTGTGTCGGGCATCTATTTCAAAAGTAGTCGAATACAATGCATTGAAAGCATCCATCCCAACACATCTTTGAAAACAAGTACCTGTCAATTGCCCCAGGCGGCGCTGCATTTTATTCTGTAAAACCACATCTTCTCTTGATTGAGCAATATGCAAAAATCGATTAACACGCTTGCCTGTGAAAGGTGAAATGGCTGTAGCTAATTCGGGTTCTTGTAAAGCTAAATCAAATGTTTCTGCCACTGCATTAACAGAAGGACGAATCATCGGGTGGTCAACTGTATCTTCAACCAATTCACCGAAAAGGTACACTTTCAGGTTTCTGCCTCGGAGGCTATTTATATATTCCTCGGCAGTGCTGATACCTTTTATGGCTTCATCTATACTTTGCATAACTTTTAATTTTTATCAGTTGAATCAGATGTCTTCTTTTTTAGGTGCTCTATAATGGCAGGCATAATAATCTCCAACACGGGTTTTGGCATTTGATGTCCCATGCCTTCCACCCAGAGCATTTTTGCATCAGGTATTTTAGGCGCATAGATAGTAGCATGAATAGGTGGAATCAACGGATCTTCTGTGCCATGAATAACTAGAGTAGGTGCTTTAATTTTAACCAATTCATGCAATCGAGAACCGGACGCTGCAATGCCACAAAACTGTTGAAATCTTGCTCTGGGATTTTGCCCTTTCCTGGTTTCTATTCCCTCGGTAAAAACAGTTCGCAAATGGTTATGATTAAACGGGAAAGTCTTGCCATTCAACCTGCGATAGGTATTCACATAACTCTCAACCGTTATCGCAGGAAACGCTAGTTTGCTTTTAACTGTAAAATTTTTCAGAAAAAAAGGAATCAGTTTCATAAACGATCTTCCTCTAAAAAATGGTACTGCACCAGGGTCAAGAATAAACCCTGATGACATAATAGATACCAGACACATGATTCTTTCAGGATAAGAAATAGCTATTCGCTGCGCAATCATTCCTCCCATTGAAACGCCTATGATATGTGCTTTATTAATTGACAAATAGTCTAACAACTCTATACTATCTTGCGCCATATCTTCTAAAGTGTAAGGCCTTTTCCTATGCCATGTATCGTTTAACCAGGTTGAAAGGCCAATATCTCGGTTATCAAATCGAATAACATAATAACCCGCTTTCACTAAAGGCTCAATAAAATCATTAGTGAACATGATGCTTTGAGCATCCAATCCCATAATCAGCAGAATGGCCGGATGTTGTTTCTCTCCGAATGTTTCATAATAAATTTCTATATTATTACAGGGGGCTTTACCTGTTAAAGTTGGTTTCATGAGATTTTTAATAACAGCTAACGAGTAATTAATCTGAATTCTATTATAGAGACGTATTGCAATACGTCTCCAAAGGCATGTCTAAACAGTGAATTTTAATTGGATATAGTAAATTAAGTACAAGCACTTCTCTCTTCATCAATTAAAGGAAATGTATTATTAATAAGTCTCTATTTATTCTTCTCAAAATTTCTCAAAAACTCAGCTCTATCAGTAATATCGGTTAGAAAAGTCTGTTCTATCGCTAATCCTTCATCCAAGGTTTTCGAGAAGCCTTCATTGTAAAGGTGTTTCATCGCTGCTATCGTCTGTGCTGAGTTTTGCAAGATGTCATTAGCTAACTCAAAGGCTGTTTCTTCCAATTTATCCAAAGGCACAGCTCTGTTCACTAAGCCTATTCGTTCGGCTTCTTTGCCTGTAATTGGTCTGGCTGTAAATGATAACTCTTTGGCTTTCAGAATTCCTACTAACTTAGGCAATCGTTGAGTCATTCCCCATTTAGGCAATATTCCCCATTTGGTGTGGGTATCTCCTATTTTTGCATCTTCGGCTGCCAGAATCAAATCAAAAAACATCATCAATTCGGTTGCACCGGTATAGCAATGTCCATGTACCAAAACAATACCTGGTTGTGGCATTGTGCGTAAAATATGGGCGATGTCGTTGCCATCCTGCAGAATATCTGATGCTTTAAACTGACCACCTTGTATACCTTCATTTAATGCCTTTAAATCAACCCCTGCCGAAAAAGCTCTGCCTGCTCCCTTTAGGATTACTACTTTAATATCGCTTCGTTTGGCTATATCCGCCAATGCCTGTTTTAATTCTACTATCATTAAAGGCGTGAGTGCATTTAACGAAGCTGGCTTGTTTAAGGTAAGAATAGCAATCGACTCTTTCTCCTCTACGATTATATCCTGATATTCCATATCGTCATAATTGATAAACAAATGTAAGCAATTTTATTATGCTTGCATACGGCTCTGATTGAAATTAAATGACCAAAAATATACCGTTCAAAAATTTTCCTCCTATAAATAAAATAAACAACTAAAAACTTAGTTATATTTGTAAACTAAAAAACTAAATCTATGAAAAACCTATTTTGCCTATTATTAATTATCTCCTTTTGCTCACATGGGCAACAGAAAGTGTTTAAAGCGAAGGATTTTGAAAGAGATATATTTCCATCAAAAATTACCAAAGATGGTAAGAGCACTATAGTGGAATCTACAAATCCGTATAAATCTCTTAATAATCCAATGCTTGACGATGCGAAAAATTATACGATTATACTAGAAGTAGAAAATAAGCGGCTGCAACATGATTTTTACAAATTTGCCCGCGAACGCCATATAAGGTTTAATGAATTAAACGAAACCAAGAGTGTACCCGTTGAATTTATGGTTCAGCCTAACGGGGTTATAGACTATTTTGTTTATGGTTGGCAAGGTCCAATAAGAATTAACAATAGGGCTATTAGTGATAGCCTGAACCCGGAGTTTGAGCAGAAATTAGTTGCTGTAGCCAATGATTTTTGTAAAAACTACAAATTCCCGAGTCATTACAGTAAAGAAAAGTTCAGAATTGGTTTTTTACTCAATTTTGACCTTATACCAAAAAAGCCAAGCAAAATGTTTATCTATAATGTAGCAATGGCCGAGGCTTGTGATAAACCCGACACTGTAAAAACATTGATGCTGAATGGCTTAAGATTAGAGTCATTTCCGATGGTAGTTTTTAAATTTAAAAATCTTGAAAAACTGGATTTGTCAAATAATTATATTCAAAAGGTACCTAAGGCAGTATCGAAAATCAAGAACCTTAAATTTTTAAGTATCAGCAACAATCCTATCAATAATAACAAGATAAAATTTAAGAGAAATAACCATATAAAAGATTTAAATCTGCAGTACACAGGTATACCATACTTACCAAGAAGCCTGTCAAAGAATCAAAAGCTTGAAGTCTTGTTCTTAGGAAACAATCGGTTTATCAGTTTCAGAAAGCGTGATTTTAAAAAGATGAATAATCTGAAAGCGTTGAATCTATACAATGCCCGGCTATCTGAGTTACCAATGAGCGTAACAAAATTGCTAAATTTAGAGGAGCTGGATTTATACTATAATGACTTAAAGCAACTACCTAATGAAATTTGTGATATGCCAAAACTGAAAACTTTGGCAGTATCGAATAATGAGCTTTGGAATCTACCTGCTCATATCGCAAAAATCAAGACTCTTGAAACGCTATATGCTCACCATAACCGACTGAATGATTTACCTACCCTACCCGATTTAAAGTTGCTGCATATTGGGAACAATATGTTCAAAACAGTACCTGAAAAGGTATATTCATTAGATAATCTGGTTGAGATTGATATGACTAAAAACCAGATTATGGAAGTACCTACTCAACTCAGAAAGTTTGAAAAATTACAAAGAGTTTTCTTAGTAGGAAATGATTTTGAAAGAATTGCAGAGAAGAAAGAAGAATTAGCTAAATTGGTGACTGATTTAGAGAAAAAAGATATTCTAGTACGTTAATGAAGCTTTTCTATACTACCAACGAAGTGGCAGATATTCTGGGCGTTACGGCCTCAAAAATCCGGTTTTATGAAAAAAAATTCAAACTAAGGTTTGAACGTAATGGTCGTGACCGAAAGCTCACTCAAAAAGATATTAACAGACTTCGGGAGATTATAGATGTAAAAAGCACAGGTACACTCACCTTGAAAGGTACAGAACGGAAGATTAATAAAAAGACAGACCTGAATAAAAGCAAAAACGCTCTGAAAACCAGATTACTGACTATCAGAGCGTTTTTACAGGATACGCTAAAAGAAATTTAAATTCTTTGCCTTACAGTTTCATATAAGATTACTCCGGTAGCTACAGAGACATTCAACGAACCTATTTTACCTAACATAGGTATTTTGGTTGCACGATCTGCCTGTTCTAATAAGTTTTCAGAAATACCATCTTCTTCAGAACCCATTAAGATAGCCGTCGGAACGGTGAAGTCTATGGTATATAATTCTTCAGTAGCTTTTTCGGTACAGGCAACAACCTGAATTCCTGATTGTTTCAATTCATCCAAAACCTGTGAAAGGCTATTTTCACGACAAACTGGCAGGTAATTCAAAGCCCCGGATGATGTTTTCATCGCATCGGCATTAATTTGTGCAGCTCCTCTTGACGCTACAATAATCGCATGAACCCCTGAGCATTCGGCAGTACGGGCAATAGCACCAAAGTTACGGACATCAGTGATTCTGTCTAATACCAGTAACAGAGGCACCTCGCCTTTCTCGAAAATATCAGCTATAACGTTTGAAGTTTTGGCGTAATTAACGGCAGACACAAAGGCTATTACACCCTGGTGATTTTTCATTGTGATTCGATTCAGTTTTTCGAGAGGTACTCGTTGCACTGGTAAATCACGTTCTTTAGCGAGTTTTTCAACTTCGGCGTGGCCAAACTCCCTTTGTATTAATATTTTTTCAATCTCTTTTGGGCCTTTCAGTGTTTCCAATACCGATTGTACACCAAAAACTATATCTGGTTTAGACGATTTTTCAAAATTAGGCTTTGCAAAAAACTTTTGCTTTTTCTTAAAATCCGGGCGTGATCCGTCAGCTCGGTTTCCCTCTCTACGATCGCCTGATTCCGAATTTACTCCATAACGTTTCCTGTTCTCCATGCTTCTACGAACGGATACCAATATGCCTGATATTCGGGATACCGAACCAGCTCATAATAGTTATCTGTAAACTGATTTGGTTTTTTATTAAATGTAAAAATAATTTCTGAAAAATTCTGACTTTGTGCATACATCCACACCTCTCTGTCACGGCTTCTTTGCACTTTATTCGGTGGTCCTAGGATGATATAAACCATGCCCTTATCGGTCTTCCACCCCTCTTTAAACGAAGTAAACAAGCGGTTAGCCTCTTCAATTCGTCTGAAATAGGTTTTAATAATTTTCTTGGATAAAGCCTGGTTACCACCTGTAATCGTCAGGAAATAACGATCAAGTGCCTGTTTCGCATCAGTATTCTCGCTAACAGTACGCGTTTCCTGGCTCGTACTCATATAGATAAGTGGTTTCACCAGTTTCTCAGGCATTGTAAACTTAGGAAAACGGTTATCAACTATCAGAAAGCCAAAACCATTTTTTGTATTCATTGTGTCTTCCACGGCAAAATATAAACCCTCATTTTGCAATTGTAGTGGTGTACCTGATTGTATTTTCACTATTTCTTCCTGTTTCAACGATTTGATGGCAGGCTTTAGGGTAGTTGCCATTGGCGATTGCGCCGGGTCAAAATCGTTGGCATACCGAATAAGATACAAATCACGAACGTGGTTATCAACGCTACGTATCTGAAAGGTATCGTTCTTATTGATATAGTTTCTGAAAAGCGGACGAGAAAAATCGCCTACATATAAACCAAACCTATCACTTAACCTGGTCGCTGAGAAATCAATCACTAAATCATTATTCGATTTCTTGTTAGTAGATAACTCAAATAATTCAGTTAATAATAATGCCTTGCTAACATTCTTAGGTCTCTGTACGTCGAATACGACTTCAATTTTATCGTCTCGCAACAAGAAATTCTGTTCTGTAAAATCAATTTTACTGAAAGCTAGCCTATCTCTCACGCCATAATCAGATTGCAATAGCCAACTCATACGAAACGAATCTTTCATCTGCTGCAAAGCTTTGTCTCTGCTCAGATTCTCGACATCTAACTCCATAAAAATCTTTGCAGTGGAAGAATCTTTTACAATGTATCGACTCTTAATTGCTACAACCATAGGTTTAGCTACCACTTCAGGGGTATTTACAGCAGTTTTAATCTCGCGTGGAGCTTTGGTATTCGTTTTCTTATTGGTTGCACACCCCGTGAGGCCCAATATTAAAGCATATAAAAGTATTTTTCTCATTATACCCGATTCTTGTTCCAAATGTAGAAATTTTCTCTTTAATAAAAATATTTAATGAAGAAAAACAAATTCAGAACGCGCCAGTAAGAAAATTTATTGCGAATTGTAGCAAGAAATGTATGACCACTCTTAGCTAATCATTCTACAGTAGCTAATCATTCTACAGTAGTTAAGAAAGGTGCTAATAACTCCTACTACTGATCTTATGAAATAAATCTAAAATTACCCTCAAACGGGGATTGTCTCTTCAGAGGCGGGTTTTGTAATTTTATTTCATATCAACCCATGTTTATGAATACTGTCATGCCAAGCTTACCCAATGAAATAGTCTACTTATAAGCTGACTAGAATTATAACATTTTTCATATGAAAACTTGTCGTAAAAGTATTTCTGTCTTTATACTTACATATTATCACAACACATCAGAGATCAAGCATTTTCTTAGAATACATCGCTCCTTTCTTTAAATCTGAGTTACGTTAATCGCATTTACTAAGATCGGGTCTATTATCTACATCAAAATGAACAATGGCAAAAAATTTCAGTTAGTGTGGAGGAAAAAGCCTCTTATCAGAAATCTATAACTAGTAAAACTCTCCATTTCTCTCTTGTCTTTGTGTTGCATTATCCTTTCCATTTCAATACATTTGTCTACATTACATCAAGACAAATTCTATGGACATATCTGTACAATACGCACACGAAAAAGACCTTAACTGGCAGGAATTTAATGATACCCTGATTGCTTCCACATTGGGAGAAAGAAGACCAGTCGATGACTTCGAACGCATAAAAGCTATGGTTGATAATGCGAACCTGATTATTACAGCCAGAATTAACAATAAGCTGGTTGGTGTAGCAAGATCGGTAACTGATTGGGTATTTTGTACGTATTTATCTGACTTATTTGTTGATGAAGATTACCAGAAGCTGGGTATTGGTAGGGAATTAATCAGACATACAAAAATTGCTAGTCCGCAAGCTAAATTAATTCTGCTTTCAGCCCCAAAAGCCATTAATTATTATCCTCGAATTGGTATGACACATCATACACATGCTTATACCTTAGACGACCCCAATGATTTGGTCTGAGCGCAATAAATAAATCTTTACGATAATAGAAACAAATCAGTTTCAAGCTTATATTTGGTAATCTATTCAATTTCAACATATGGTTTCAATCTTTGTATTCTAACCAATATCCTCTTATTTTCAACCTTAATATACTATGACAACCCGTAGAAATTTCTTAAAAACTACCGGAACTCTGATTGCTTTCTGCATTGTACCGAGAAATGTTTTAGGTAGAGGATTTTTAGCCCCAAGCGATGTGATTAATGTTGGTTTCATTGGTTTGGGCCGACAAGCCAGAGGGCTTCAGGGTCGTTTACTTGAAACGAAAGAGATAAATCTCTTAGCCGCCTGCGATGTTGACAAAACCAAGTCTGAAAGCTTCACTAAAGATTTGTTTGTAAAAAACGCCAAACAGTTTTTAGGCGAAGAAAAAACACAGCCAAAGGTTTATGAAAATTATTTAGAGTTGCTTGACAGAAAAGATATTGATGCTGTGGTAATTGCCACGCCTGACCATTGGCATGCCTCAATAGCCATAAGAGCAGCAGAAAAAGGGAAAGACATTTATCTGGAAAAACCTCTTACTTATACGGTAACAGAGGGAAGAGCTTTGGTAAATGCCATAAGAAAAAACAACAGAGTTTTGCAGACAGGCAGTATGCAACGCTCTGCCGAGGGTTTCAGAAGAGCCTGTGAATTAGTAAGAAATGGCTATATCGGGGAAGTTACTGAAGTAAGAGTAACTATAGGTGGCCCACCAAAACCCGTTGATTTTCAGCCGGAAACGGCACCTACAACCATGAATTGGGATATGTGGCTTGGTCCAAATCAACCTCACCCTTATCATCATTTCTTAGCACCGCGTTTAGAAGATACATTTTGGGGTAAATGGCGCTATTATAAAGGTTTCGGAGGTGGTGATGTAACCGATTGGGGGGCTCATATGTTTGATATTGCGCAATGGGGATTAGGTATGGATGAGAGCGGCCCGGTTGAATTATATCCTCCAACGTTTCCTGAGGCAGAACAAGGGATGGTCTTCAAATATGCTAATGGCGTAAAAATGATACATCATGATTTTGGCAAGGGCAATGCTGTCCAATTCAGAGGGAAAGATGGTATTATAGAAGTAAGTCGCTCTTTCCTGAATGTACCTGATAAATTGAAAGATGTTCAGCTAAAAGATACTGATATTAAACTTGCTTCTCCGGTTGGAGGCAATCATTACAAAGACTTTTTAAATTCGATACGCACCCGACAAAAACCTCTTTGCGATGTAGAAATCGGGCATCGTACCTGTACAGTTTGTAATATTGCAAATATTGGATACGACCTACGCCGCCCCTTAAAATGGAACCCTCAAACCGAGAAATTTGATGATAATGAAGCTAATAAAAAGCTAAGCAGAAAAATGCGTATGCCCTTTGGGGTGAAAGTATAGCCTGTATAAATTAAAATGCCTGTTTTTTAGAACAGGCATTTTAACTATCTGATTCTATTCCATTGTCTGCGTTGTTTTCTTTTCTTGAATATATCTCTGATGCCCTGCCCCCATCCTGCTTTGGTTTCTGAGTAACAAGCATTTGGAGAATCTGGTAATTTTCTATAAATAGGTACAAAAAGCCCGAAATAAGCATTCAATCCTCTAGGATTACCAATATTTAAAAGACCAGGAAGATTGTCTGTTCCTATAAACAGAGGCCCTGCTCTACCAGCCAATCCAATAGCTAAATTCCGATAGCCGTTCTGTAAAGATAATGGCACCGACACCTCCAACCATTTTGATTCCCATCTAGGAATGACGGCTATCAGAGAGGGTTGATTCATCCCGATGGATTTTGTATTTCTGACACTCTGAATCCAGGTAGCATTCAAAAATATTTTCTCTGAAAACGCATAATCGAAAGTAGTAGCTATTACCGTTGGCAAAGGAGCTTTAAAATGATGTCTGTAATTAATTTCAGTCCAGCCAAAAGCATTATTCATCTGCTCATATAATTTATCAGGTGAATCTATTTTATTGAATGTTCCAGGAGGAATGAAAACATTAGATTCAGCCACATCGGTCTGATATACAAAAGGATCGCTTTTATAGTTAATCTGACCAAAATCTAAAAGAGCCATGCTAATTTTATAGAGATACTTATTTTTTGTACCGTCCATCGTCCAGCGGTCTTTTAGTCTTATATCGTATTTATTATAGTCAGGACGGTACTCATACACAAATCCAATATCCAAACCATATCCTATTCCCGCAGGAGCATTACCAAATAACCAATTAGGGCTGAATCCGGCAATTTGCATAGCCCCACTTTTGGTCATACCAAATGTGCCGACAGCATTTTCAAAAGTAAGGTTTTGTCTTCTTGGCCGATTAGGCACCTGATCTATAGTAAAATCAACATCTTCGCCGATATAATGCATATTCATCAGTGCATTTACTCGTTTTACAGTAAACCCAACTTTAAGAAAATGCTCGTCTTGTTCCCGGATAACCTTACCAACACTTAACCCCATTTCAACATAACTATTCAGATTGGTTGCAAAATGATTATCATTTTGGGGTATGCCATAAATACTTGGAATCATAGTTCCATTAACGAATGTTCGGGCAACGGGTGTTGTAGTATTATTCAAATTAGTGATTATACGGCCTCTGGAAGTGAGTCCAATAGCCATTTTGGCTTTTTCGAGGGTAAACATCAACGATGGGCCTCTTATATCTGTACCAAAAAATGCAGTAGTATTTTCATTTTCAAGTGCCTCTTTTGTATACGTATTTTTGTAAAGTATACTTCCGTTTGGGGCTCTGTGCTGGCTAGAAACAGTATTGGTTACAAGACCTAGAATTGAATAAGGAGCCGCCCATGATGCATAGTTATTGATGACATCTATATTTGCTCCAGCCAGATTAAGATAGATTTTATAACGCGAATCTGCCACATTTGCAGGGTTGGTATAGATACCATAGGTACCCGCAAAATTGCTCGGAGAGATACCAAGCCATTGCTGTGAAAAGGTTTGTACTTGTATTAGTATTAGCAAAAAGCAAAACGATATCCGCATCTATAATAGGATTAGATTTCCTTAATCTGGATTCAATCAATAGCATTCTCCATAAAAGAACGACAAAATTAACTATTTCTGTACAAAAACCGATAGAAGATTTTGAATTAATGATTACGTATAATATTTTAGTACATTAGTTGATTCTAAAACCAAAGAAACTTATATGACCTACGACTTCAAACATTACCAAACTGAAAACTTCTACGATGAAATGCTTACTTCCGAAGTGGCTGCGCGGGTTGGGAATCATTTTCTAAAAGAGCGGATTGAAAAACTATCTATTAATGAACTATTGATTAAACAACGTGCAGCTGAGCGCGCCATGATTTCTGCAGGAATCACATTCAATGTATATTCGGAGGAGGGTGGAACTGAACGGATTATACCTGTTGATATCATTCCGCGCGTAATTGATTCTTTTGAATGGAATAGGTTAGAAAAGGGTTTAATTCAGCGGATCACAGCATTAAATTTATTTCTGCAGGATATTTACAATCAGCAAAAGATATTAAAAGATAAAATCATTCCGCGCGAAATCATTGAGTCAAGTAAAGGTTTTTTAAAAGAATGTAAGGGTCTCACACCACCAAAAAAAATCTGGATTCATATTACAGGTACTGACTTAATTCGTGGGAATGATGGGGTGTTCAGGGTTTTAGAAGATAATCTCCGTTGCCCGTCAGGTGTATCTTATATGCTTGAAAACCGGGAATTATCTAAGCAAACTTTCCCGGACGTGTTATCACAATCAAGTGTACGATCAATCTCAGAATATCCTGCTAAGTTACTTGAAGTATTACGTTACATCTCTGGCCGCCCCGACCCTACTGTCGTAGTATTGACTCCCGGTATATACAATTCTGCTTATTTTGAGCATTCGTATCTGGCCCAGCAAATGGGTGTTGAATTAGTAGATTACAGAGATTTAGTAGTATCAGGCGATTACGTAAAAATGCGTACAACCAAAGGCTTCAAAACTGTTGACGTAATCTATAGAAGAATAGATGATACTTTTATGGACCCCCTCACGTTCAATCCTCATTCATTGATTGGTATTCCGGGGCTGTTTGATGTATACAAAAAAGGAAATATTGCCTTAGCCAACGCGCCAGGGACAGGTGTAGCGGATGATAAAGTAGTTTACGCCTATGTACCTAGAATTATTAAATATTATTTAGGTGAAGATGCCATTATTCCGAATGTAGATACCTATATCTGTGGTGAAGAAGATTCAATGAAATATGTTCTGGAAAATATTGCCGATTTAGTCGTAAAAGAAGCCAACGAGGCAGGTGGATATGGGATGTTAATCGGACCTAAAGCTACAAAAAAGGAACATGACCTTTTCAAGAAAAGAATCAAGGCCAATCCTAGAAATTATATAGCTCAACCGACTATTTCTCTTTCCCGCAGCCCTTGCGTACTGGAAGAAGGCTTGGAAGGCCGTCACGTTGATTTACGACCTTATATTCTTTATGGTAATGGCATTCATGTAACACCTGGCGGGCTTACCCGAGTAGCTTTGCGCAAAGGCTCATTGGTTGTTAACTCTTCGCAAGGTGGTGGCAGCAAAGATACTTGGGTTTTGTACTAAGATTCTAAAAAACCTTAATATTCGAGTCTAAAGACATCATTTATTTTTGATTGTACGATTTGGTTCGTATTTTTGTGCTGATTATAGGCTGATGAACAAATCCTTTATCAGCCAATTACCGACACATTGATTTCTTATGAATATAACTCGTTATTCGACAATTGCCGCAATCATTGTAGTAGCTGCTTTGTCAAGATTCTTTCCTCACCCATTTAACTTTACGCCAATGGCGGCTATAGCATTATTTGGGGGTGCTTATTTTACTAATCGTTGGGTAGCATTTCTGGTTCCTTTTACTGCTATGCTTATCAGCGATATTATGCTCGAATTATTGACAGGATGGGGATTCCATTCAGGTATTCCAGTGGTTTATGGATCATTTGCTCTAATTTCATTATTAGGCATCTTTGCTTTGCGAAAAGTAACGATTTTAAGAGTAGCTGGTACGGCTATAGCTAGTTCGTTGATTTTCTTCTTAATTACGAATTTTGCTTTTTTGTATCCAGAAGCTCCTGTACCTGACCCAATGTTAGGGCATTACCCTCATAACTGGACAGGTATAGTGGCTTCATACGCTGCAGGTTTAGAGTTTTTAAGAAATCAGATTGTAGGTGATTTATTTTATTCAGGTATGTTGTTTGGTGGATTCCACCTATTACAACGCCGTTTTGAAGTACTGAGAGTTGCTTAATTTTCAATGAATTGATATAAAAATAGCGAGTATTTCTACTCGCTATTTTGTTTTATGCACCATGGCAATTTTTATATTTTTTGCCACTGCCACAAGGACATGGTTCATTTCTTCCTACCTCGTTTCCTCCGATAATAGGTGATTTCATGGTCGGATTAATTTTATTCCTTTTTAGAAAGTTATTGAAAAACTTCGTCATTCTTACATGACGATTCATAAGAGTATGTTTAAATTTCTCAGCCTGTGTATATCTTATTTCCCTGATGATTTTGGTAACAGGCATTTTCTTATCATCCAATTGCCCCATTGATACTTCCTGATTCTTATAATCATACCAAATCTCTAAAGATGGCTCCTGATCATAGCTAAACGATAATAATAATAAAACGCTGGTACAGCTACAAGAGGGTTGCACACAATAAAAATCACTAATCCAGTAAACAGTTCCCTCAACTTCAATATTGAAATCAAAAGACCAGGGAAGAATCTCAAAGTAAGAGACCATCTGAGATTCCTGCAATACTTTCTTATAATTGACAAAATTTGCTTCTATTTTATCAGCGTCGGCAACTTCTGACGCCATTCCTTTTAAGTCTTTGAAAAAGGCATTCAGTTCGCCCCATTGTTCACCTGATATTTCATTTTCAAGCGCTTTCAGATAATTATCTTTACTACTATCTAAAGGTTCAGTCTCGGTATATTTAATAATATGATTGTTGGCCACATCTAAGGCATAGACCTGCTCCGCTTCATCGGCAAAATAGATATTACCGCAAGAGCAAGTTAAATCCATGCAAGGCTGCAACTCATTCGATTTTAATATTTTTCCGGCAAATTCTCCCTCTCCTATCTCAAAATTTATAAATGCTTCCTTTGGATTTTTAATCTGGTATGTAAACATGATTTGTTGTTTTCTGAAAACACAAAATTATGGTAAAAATGGGTAAGAAAAAAGGCAACTCTTGCGAGTTACCTTTCCATACCATTCTTTAACTATGCTCAATCATAATTTAAAACCGGGCTTAACCATTTTTCTACATCTTCCACACTCATATTTTTACGCTCTGCGTAGTCAGCAACCTGGTCTTTACTGATTTTACCTATGGTGAAATACTTGCTTTCAGGGTGAGAAAAATACCAGCCACTCACTGAACTTGCCGGATACATGGCAAAACTTTCTGTGAGTTCTATACCGATTTTTTCAGCTTCCAACAAATCAAACAAAGTGCGTTTTTCAGTATGGTCAGGACAGGCAGGATAACCCGGTGCCGGACGGATACCTTCGTATTTTTCTGAAATTAATTCGTCATTACTAAAGCTTTCATCTGCATTATAACCCCAGTATTCTTTACGTACTTTTTCATGCATTAATTCAGTGAATGCTTCTGCCAGACGGTCGGCGATGGCTTTCAGCATGATTGAATTATAATCGTCGTGGTCTTTTTCGTATTGCTCCAAAAGTGCTTCTATACCTATTCCAGCTGTTACGGCAAAAGCACCTATATAGTCTTCTTTATGCGAACCGACCGGAGCAATGAAATCAGACAAACATAAATTTGGCAGGTTTTGCGCCTTCTGGTTTTGCTGACGTAAATGATATAAAGTAGCTAGTGAAGTAGTACTCTCAACTAATTCACCACTTTCTGCTACAGCTGTATTACTAAATACTCTGTAACCCGTACCTTTCAGGCTACCTTGTCCGGCTAAATCGTAATGATATTCTTCAAAATTATGCAAGACAATATCATCACCATCTGAATTGGCAGGATAAAAACCTATTACAGCTTTAGCCTGCAACGATTTATCTGCAATGACTTTTCTTAACATCTTCTGCGCATCGTCATATAGCTTTTTAGCCTCTGCTCCTACTATCTCATCTGTGAAGATTTTAGGATATTTACCATGCAATTGCCATGTCTGGAAGAAAGGTGTCCAGTCGATGTATTTGGCTATTTCAGCTAAATCATAGTTTTCAAAAATCTTTGTTCCTAAAAACTTAGGTTTAACCGGTTGGAAATTTGACCAATCAATTGGCACATGATTCTCACGCGCCTTTTCGATCGGAATAAAGTTTTTATCTTTCTGACGGCTCGCATGCTCAACTCTTAAATTAGCGTACTGATGCTTGATTTCATCATAAATTTCCTGATGAGTCTGGTCATTCTGCATTAAGCGACCAGCTACCGGAACGCTCTTAGAAGCATCCAACACATGAATCACAGGGCCTGAATAATGAGGGTCAATTTTCACCGCCGTATGAATACGTGAAGTAGTTGCTCCACCAATCAGTAGTGGCATTTTAAAGCCCTGACGCTCCATTTCTTTGGCTACACCCACCATTTCATCTAAACTTGGGGTAATCAGACCTGATAGACCAATAATGTCAACATTATGTTTTTTGGCTTCTGCCAGAATCTTGTCAGTTGGTACCATTACCCCCAGGTCAATAATCTCATAGTTATTGCAACCTAATACTACTCCCACAATGTTTTTACCGATATCATGCACATCACCCTTCACAGTCGCCATCAATATTTTTCCGGCACTTGAGCTTTCGCCACCCTGTTTTTCCTGCTCAATAAATGGTAATAAATAGGCAACGGCTTTTTTCATCACACGTGCCGACTTCACTACCTGAGGCAAGAACATTTTACCTGCGCCAAACAAATCACCCACTACATTCATGCCGTCCATTAGAGGCCCTTCAATTACATGCAAAGGTTTTTCTGCCTGTTGGCGAGCTTCTTCAATATCAATATCAATATATTCAGTTAAGCCTTTTACAAGTGCGTGCTCCAAACGTTTATTCACTGGCAACTCTCTCCATGAATTATCAACCACTTGTTCTTTGCCTTTCGATTTTACTGTTTCTGCAAATGTCACTAATCTTTCAGTGGCATCCGGGCGACGGTTCAAAAGTACATCTTCACATAGTTCGAGCATATCTTTCGGGATATCGTCATATACACCCAACTGACCAGCATTTACGATACCCATATCCATACCAGCCGCAATGGCATGATATAAGAAAACGGTGTGCATCGCTTCACGTACTGGTTCGTTACCTCTGAAACTGAATGAAATATTAGACACACCACCTGATACTTTAGCATACGGTAGGTTTTCTTTTATCCAACGGGTCGCATTAATGAAGTCTACTCCATAGTTGTTGTGCTCTTCAATACCTGTGGCTACTGTCAGGATATTCGGGTCGAAGATAATGTCCTGCGGAGGAAAATTCACTTCATTCACCAATATATCATACGCACGCTTACAGATTTCAATACGACGTTCATAGCTATCGGCTTGACCTGCCTCATCAAATGCCATTACAACCGCTGAAGCACCATAGCGTTTTACTTTCTCAGCCGATTCTTTGAATTTCTCTACGCCTTCTTTCAATGAAATAGAGTTCACAATTGATTTCCCCTGCACGCATTTCAAACCTGCTTCAATCACTTCCCATTTAGATGAGTCAATCATGATTGGGAGACGCGCGATATCCGGCTCAGCCATCAAGAGGTTCAGGAAGGTTTTCATGGCTTCTACCCCATCAATCATCCCCTCATCAAGGTTTACATCAATTACCTGAGCACCACCTTCAACCTGTTCACGCGCTACTGAAATTGCTTCATCATATTTACTCTCACGAATCAATCTGGCGAATTTTTTTGAGCCTGTTACATTACAACGTTCACCAATATTTACGTAATTGCTTTCTTTGGTAATCTTCAATGGCTCCAGACCCGATAATTTTTGAATTGGTTCGAACGCAGGAATTTCTCTTGGTTTATATTTCTGTGCTACTTTGGCAATCTCTTTGATGTGTGCAGGAGTTGTACCGCAACAACCACCAATGATATTCATAAAGCCGTTTTGCAGGAAATCTTCTACAATCACCGCCATTTCTTCCGGTGATTGGTCGTATTCACCCATTTCATTAGGTAAGCCTGCATTCGGGTGAGCAGATACCATAAAAGGTGCTTCATTGGCTAATATCTGAACATAAGGACGCATTAAATCGGCGCCCAAAGCACAGTTCAAACCAATCGATAATAAATCAATATGTGAAACCGAAGTTAAAAACGCTTCTGTAGTTTGTCCGGATAAGGTTCTTCCTGAAGCATCAGTAATTGTTCCGGAAACCATTACGGGGATTTTTGCATCTTTTCCAGCTAAAGCAGCGTTGTCATTATTTTGCTTAGGAATCGAATGGCTTTTTAAAGGGCGGATTGTACCCTTTCTTTTATCTGACTCGTATAAGTCAATGGCAAAAAGCGCAGCTTTGGCATTTAGTGTATCAAAGATAGTTTCAACTAAAAGTACATCAACTCCTCCATCTACTAAACCTTGTATTTGTTCATAATAAGCGTCAACTAATTCATCAAATATAACGGCGCGGTAGCCCGGGTCGTTTACATCAGGTGAAAGCGATAGAGTACGGTTAGTTGGCCCGATTGAACCAGCTACAAAACGTGGTCTGTCTGGATTTTTAGCCGTAAATTCATCGGCAACTTCACGGGCAATTTTGGCAGACTCATAATTGAGTTCATACACATAATCTTCCATGTGATAATCTGCCATAGCAATAGAGGTACCCGAGAAAGTATTGGTTTCTGCTATATCAGCCCCAGCTTCAAAGTATTTAGCGTGGATTTCCTTGATAACATCAGGACGGGTAATTGAAAGCATATCATTATTTCCCTTTACTTCATGTGGGAAATCACGGAATTTCTCTCCACGATAGTCAGCATCGGTCAACTTATATTGCTGAATCAATGAACCCATAGCTCCATCAAGAACCAGAATTCTATCTTTTAGTATTTCACGAATATCAATCACTTTAATCTGTCTTTTAGGTTTTGTAGTACGATTTTGCCAATCGTGTATGCTAACAACAAAATTTATCTCACAAAAATACTATTTAAAGATTGATTTTTTGAAATAATTTAATAAAATAGATAAAATATCTAAACATGATGAAATAGTTATGAGTTTTATTTTTAAATTTGAGGTAAATATTTGCTTAAAACGACATTTTATCTATGCAAAAACTAGATACTACTGATAGAGAGATTTTAAAATACCTACAGGAGAATGCACATCTGACAACCAAAGAGTTGGCATCTCGTCTCAATCTATCTCCTACGCCTGTGTATGAACGTGTACGTCGACTCGAAAACGACGGCGTGATAAAAAAATATGTGGCTGTGATAGACCGTGAGAAAATCGGCAAAGACCTGATGGTATTCTGTAATATTCGTTTGAAAGAGCATGCACAAGAAGCAGGAAAAAAGTTTGTAGAAGAGATAGTGAAACTCAATGAAGTAATCGAATGTCACAACATTTCGGGTGAATATGATTTTATGATAAAAGTTGTAGTTGACGATATGCGCGAATATCAGAGTTTCCTGATGAATAAATTAGCTTCGCTCGAAAACATCGGCAGCACCCATAGCATTTTTGTGATGAGTGAAATTAAGAATGAGACGAAGTTTGAAGTTTGATTTTTGGAGAAAGAAGCACGGAAAACGAATTTATAAATAGCTGAGCCACGTCTTTATTTACTAAATATTTGGCGTGGCTCTTTTCTGTATTTCCATTCTCCGTTTACCTTGTTCCAGGAATTATTACTTCCTATAATCAAGTGCAGGTTTTCTGTCTCCTACTAGTGAAACATATTTAAAATCTCCCCCTCTCGCTTTATTAAATTCTTCTTTTGCTTTCTTTATTGTTTCTGGGCTTTCGAATAATTGAGTTGCAGTAAGTGCTAAGGTTTTAGCTGCTACTATCATTCCTTTACGGCCAATACTCATGCCACCTGCGGCCACTGCCTGCCAACTATGTGCCGGAGTTCCAGGTACCCAGGTTGCTACACTAAGTCCTACGGTTGGAACGGCCCAACTTACATCACCCACATCAGTAGAACCACCTGCTCCTGTTTTTTCAACATCTAATGGTTTAATTTCTGTGGCATCTTCATATCTCAAATGATCTAAGCCCAGGTTTTTCGAAAGTTTTGTAGCATAGTTTTTTTCTTCCTGGGTATAGTTTAACCCACCTACTTTAACCAGATTATCCTGCATCACCTGCGTGAGTGTTTCATTAGATAATAACTCATAAGTTCCGCCGGTTAATTCCCATTCTACTCTTGTATCAGTCCCCATAGCCGCGCCTTTGGCAGCCTTTTCAATACGAGACCATACATCAATGACTATATCACGGCGGGGATTGCGGGCATAATAATAGACTTCTGCAAAATCAGGAACAACATTAGGTGCTTTGCCTCCATTCGTAATTACGTAGTGAATGCGTGAATCAGAGGGAACATGCTCGCGTAACATATTAACCATATTATTCATGGCTTCTACCCCATCCAATGCCGAACGACCTTTTTCGGGTGATGCTGAAGCATGAGCAGAAACACCATAGAATCTGAATTTACCTGATTTATTAGCTAAAGAAGTACCAAAACTAGCCGTATTGAAAGAACTCGGATGCCAATGCAAAACCGCATCTACATCATTGAATAATCCGGCGCGAACCATATATACTTTACCAGACCCACCTTCTTCGGCAGGGCAGCCATAAAAACGAATAGTACCTTTGATATTGTTGGCTTTCATATATTCTTTTACTGCGATAGCCGCAGCTGCTGACGCCGTCCCAAATAAATGATGCCCACAAGCATGGCCTGCAATTGCTCCAATTGATTTCTGATCTGAGGTAGAATCCTGTGAAAAACCTGGTAATGCATCATACTCTCCTAAAATACCAATAACCGGTTTGCCTTCTCCAAAAGAAGCCACAAAAGCTGTTGGAATTTCAGCTACACCTTTTTGAATGGTAAAGCCCTCTTTGGCTAATGTTTCCTGCAAAAGTGCTGAGCTCTTTGTTTCCTGATAACCTACTTCCGCATAATTCCAGATTTGTTTGGCTATACCTCCATAATACATCTCCTTTTTAGAAATGCCTTCGAGCATTTTGTTCTTTTTGTCTTGCGCTGATAAATGAGTGCCTACTAGTAAAAATGCGGAAAGAAGTAAAAATTGGTGTTTCATGTTTATTGATTTCGTATTTGTTTAAAGATAGGCGCAAAAAAATAAAGATTCAAGCAATAATAAAATATTGGCTGAATCTTTATAGAAATTAACTCAAATATATAATCTTAATTGGCAGATACCTGTCCCTGTCTTTGTATAACGTCTTTCAAATCCTCAAGACCACAGATTTCTTTTTTTACTAAATCCGGTCGTGATGAAGAAATCAGGTGACCTGAATCAGGAATGAAAATAAATCTTGCGTTTTTATTTCCTGAAAGCATTTTCTTAGCAAAAGAAAAATTGGTCGTGTCAACAATCCAATCCTGTCCACCACACATGACCGTAACATCAGATTGTATCTTAGGCCATTCGTTTTTTAGTTTTTTCAATTCTGCAACGTGTGCATACTTTTCGTCAGTGGCAGTATTCATTCGCTCAGGCAAAAACCATCTGACTAAGAATAACTTTCCATACTTAGAAAACCACCAGAATTTTTCTGTATCTGGGTCAATCGCGGGCGATAACAATATCACTTTTTTAACTAATTCAGGATACATCGCTGCTATTTCAGCCGCCACAGGAGCGCCATAAGACCGACCAACAATGATGGCCTTTTTACCTGAATGATTACTTTTCAAGGCCATAACAATGGCTTGTGCCTGCTCCACAAGGCTATAAACTTTCTTCTTAGGTTTCTTCTGAGATTTACCATAGCCGGGTCTGTCCACAGAAATTAAATGAAACTGATGTTGTAGAGTGCTATCGTCAAGCATATTCAGGTAGCCATCCCAGGCGCCGGGAGCGCCATGTATAAAAAGTACAGGTTGAGCGGTATCAGCTCCAAAAGTAACATAATGTAACTTCAGGGAGTCGTTTTCAACCATGTGATATAAAGGCTTAGCTAATCGGTCACGGTAGTGCTCTTTAATTTCTGATTCAGTCATTATCCATCTACTGAAACAAGAGCCAAGAAGAATACTTAGGGTAACAAAAGCAATGAATCGCTTTGTTCGACCATTCAGTTGTTTAATTTGGTTCACTATAAAATTTTATTAATTACATTTTCAAAGGCTTATAGCTATAACGTAATAAGAGCTGTAATCGTTTACCCGAAACTTTTAAAAATTATTAAAATTTAAAATTTCAAGCCAAATTTTTTACCTGCCATTGCTTTAACAATCCCTTGAAACTCAAGATTTAATAATAAAGAAGCTAACCGATTGATAGGTATTTGAGTCTGCCAGCTAAGGTTATCAATTTGTGTTTCACCATTTGTTCGTAAATATGCTATTACCTGACCCTCTTCCTGCGTAAATTGGGTTAAATCAATTTCCGGTTCTTTCGGTTTTGATTTTGCTATGCCATTGCTTTCAGCTCCCCAATTCATAGCTTCAATAATGTCATTGACTTCGGTGAAAATATTTGCCTTGTTTTCTTTAATCAATTTATGACAACCAGCTGAATATTTGTTAGTAAGACTACCCGGTACAGCAAATACTTCATGATGATAATTATTAGCAAAATCTGCAGTTACCAGAGCTCCCCCCTTATCAGCAGATTCTACTACAATATTCACATCGCTTAATCCGGCAATAATTCTGTTTCGGGCAATGAATAAATTGCGAATGGGTTTCATACCAAATGGGCTCTCTGATAAGACTCCACCTTTTTCAAGCATTTGTTCAGCATATTTTTTATGAGCAGCCGGATAAATAATATCTAAACCACTTGCCATTATACCAATAGTCGGCACATCGTTATCAAGTGCAGCTTTGTGCGCAATTATGTCAATACCATAAGCTAAACCGCTGATAATGCTAACTTGGTATGGCTTCAATTGTTCAACTATTTCTTCTGTAACTTTTCTACCATATTCTGTTGCTTGCCTTGTACCAACAATGCCAACAGTACGCAAAGCTGCTAAATCTCCCTTACCTTTAAAGTACAAAATAGCAGGAGCATCATATAGACTTTTAAGCCGTGATGGATAATCTTTATCAATAGAAAAGTAGAGTTTGACCTGCTGTTTTTCTGATTCTTTTAAGATATTTTCAGCTTTGTTCAGTATAGCTTTATCTTTGAGCCCCTCAATGATTTGTTTACCAACGCCAGGAGTTTTTAACAGTTTGTCTGTCTTTGCTTTAAATATATTCTCGGCCGAACCCATATTACTGATTAATTGCCTGAACATAATACTGCCGACACCCTCGACCAAAGTTAACGCAAGTTGGTATATTTTTTCCATTAAGGTTTAGATAGTTCAGTCAAAAGCTATTTGATTAAATTATAAATCAGACTATTTCTTTAATATATACTCTCCTCTGATAGGATAATGATCTGAATACGGAATATCTGAATAGGTTTTGAAGTTTTTGATTTCAAAATACCGGTCGTCAAAAAATTGATTATCTATCCGTAAGAAACCTGGTGAACGATGATAGGTAAAACCGAACCCTTTCCCTTTTTCTTCAAACGAATTCTTAAGGTATTTAAGCGTTCTACCATAAGTGTACCCGTAAGGTACCTCATTGAAATCGCCAGCTAAAATAATTGGATACGGACTATTTTTTATCCATAATTCCAGTTCAATCATCTGAATGATTCGGTCACTAAAGCCCTCTTTTAACTGGTGGTAAATGGTTTTGGCTTCTTTTTTGGCCTTCTCTTTATCGTCTCCTGCATCCAATACTCTGTTTACCCGAACGCCCATTGATCGCAATTGGATATTTATCACTCTTATGGTATCTTTTCCTATCACCACATCTGCAGATAAAAGCCCATTATGGTTAATTGACCAATGTTTTTCTTCTTTTCGGATAATTGGGTATTTTGAGAAAATGGCCAGACCTATTGAGCCTTGCCCCTTATCATTGCCGGGCGTAGAATGCACATAAGTATAATAAGGATGCGTTCTTCTGAATTTCTGAATCATCCGGAATTGCGGAATATAGTCGACATTAAATAGTTCCTGTACAATCTTAATATCTGCATCTAAACCTGTAGCTGTATTAATTAGTTTAATGGCATTAGCAGAATCACTCCTCATCGTGTAGCTTTCAATATCACACCACATCAGATTATAACAAAGTATAGAAATAGCTTTTCGCTTATCGTCTTCATTCGTACTATGCCAGGTAAAAGTGCGCAGTAGTAGTGGAAAGCCGATTAATAAGATACCAATAGAAATAAAAACTCTTCGTGATTTTCTAAAAGCCCAGAGAATGATAAAAAAGACGTTTCCGGCAAAGGCCAGTGGCAATGATAGCATCAGAAAACCACCGAGCCAATGCTTTACACTTACCGAATAGCTCAATTGATACACTAATAATGTATATAGTGCCAACATCATATTCAGGAAGAATAAGAATCGCTTCAAAAAAAGTCTGATGAGTTCCATCATGCCATTTAAACAGAGACAATCAGGATGTAAATCCTGATACGGCCTGAATAGTTTTTTGCTTTTTCGTGATATAGTTTAACTAAATAAACAGATTCCTAAAAATAGTTGCTTCTTGTGAAAACGAAAAACGATAGATTGAATTAAATATTGAATTGTTTGAAATATTATTGTCAGACTAAAAATATTATAATTATTCTCGACATTTATAGGACTATTTTTATAAAAAAATCCCGGATATATTACTTTTCCTATTTGGGTACTCTGTACAAGTTAATTCTAAGCTTTACCTATTCATAAAATAGTCTTATTTTTTCGGATTACTTATCCAAAATATCAATAAATAATCCAAATTGACAATATATAACTGATAGATTAGAAATTGTACTCGACTAGGATAAATTAAATACATAAGGTATATACGGTCTATTGGCTAAATAATACTATCCAGAGAAATTAAATTATAAAATTCCTGTGCATTTACCATTTGTATAAAAGAGACGTTGACAATCAAACAAAAAACCCCTATTAATGAAATAAGGGCTTTGAGCTTTTTCATAATTTATAGTACGTAGACAACTGTTTATAGAGCAGTTGCAAAAATTGTGGTGGATTCCAGAATAAAGTTTTTAATCAATCATTTTCGTCTAATTCAAATATTTCTTCTACTGTTTTCCCAAAAATTCTAGCGATTTTCATTGCCAGTACTGCAGAGGGCACGTATTTATTGCTTTCAATAGCGTTTATGGTCTGGCGGCTTACATTAATACGCTCGGCTAAATCGGCTTGCGTAATATCAAGAATAGCCCGTTCGATTCTGATTCTGTTTCTCATGGCTTCAATTATTTTGTAATTTACCGTTCGTCTCAAAAGAGGGCTTAATAAATAATATGTAATGAAATCTGATAATAAACAATATCAGCGGAGTGAACATGTTATATACAATAACACTGAAGAAAGCCATTCCATGAATGAAAATAATGGCAAGAATTAGTAGCGCAAAATTGAGGTAAATAGCCCATTGCAAAGATTCTAAACGGGTTTTAGACACATACTCATCTTCAGTTTTTACCCTTGAGAAAGCTATGAAAAGTAGACCTACAATTGTGCCTATGGCAGCAATTTCATCGGTCAGGTTTAATTGGGTCACCTCGTCATTGAGGTGAGTAACTGAATTTGAAATTGTTAGCGTGTCAGAGAAAACATACTTAAATGGAAGATTTATTGTCAGAAAATCGAAGTAGAAATCACCGATTAAAACAAATAAGCCTAAAATTAAAGATGGAATAGCCAGCAGCCATCCAATTAGTTTGTAACGATGGGGAAATAAGAATCTTGGTTCCATAATTTTGTAAGTTTTTGTTTATGTAAAATATAACGCACCAAAAGTAAAATAAACTTTACATTTTGACAAATTTATTTGATATAATTTTTCAAAAAATTTCATTCAATTACTGATTATGATTTTTATCAGCTTTTCATGAACACATCTTCCGTATCTTTGCAAAAAAATTCAGTATTGATGAATGATATTCAGAATAGAGCGGATGTAGAACTTTTGGTAAATAGTTTTTACGAGAAAGTACATAAAGATTTTGACCTCGCTCCTGTTTTTATAATGCCAGAAGAAGAATGGGACAGACATATTACAAGAGTTGTAAATTTCTGGGAAAACTGGCTTTTTCAGACAGGTAGCTATAATGGAGGTATGATGTGGGTACACATGCAAGCAAACCAAAAACATGGGCTGACCACCGAACGCTTTGAGCGTTGGCTAGCGCTATGGTTTATGACAGCCGATACGCTTTTCAGTGGCCCAAGAGCAGAGTTTGTGAAGAGCAAAGCCTTAGAAATTGGCCAGATTATGAATGCAAAAATGAATAGTGGTTCTTAAGGGCGTCTTTATGATTAGCTTTAGAAAAAAAATAACAACTAAAATTGTAACCTTATAAAGTCATTCCTGTTTGAGCGGGATTAAAAATCGCGGAGATAATTCTGATTTAAGGGAGAGTATTTCAGTTTTTTAATCGCGTGAGTTTAAATGATAGGATGCTTTTTGGGCGCCCGGCTAGGGTTACTTTTTTGCAGCGACAAAAAAGTAACAGCCCGGGATTAAGAGAATACGAGAAATATCTATATAAAATTAGTCTTTCTTAAATAGAAGTTTCAGTCAATGATTTAAAAAATCGTGATACCATTATAATTCTATCATCAACTTAACCATCTCTTCAAGGTACCTTCTTACTTTGCGGTCGGCACCGTCGGAGTAGCGGTTGATGATAAAGGCAAAAGACATTAATTCTCCATTATTAGCTGTGTAGTAGCCAGAAAAGGCTCTAGTATTAGAGATTGAGCCGCTTTTTGCTCTTACGTTTCCTACAGCCTTTGAACCTTTTGCTAAATTCTGTACTGTGCCGGTAATGCCTACTACAGGAATAGAGGCATAAAAATCATTAAAGGCACTATCCCTTCTCATCATAAATAAAATATCAACCAAATTATTGGCTGTTAGCACCCCAGATGGTGATAGTCCGCTTCCGTCACGTATCATAAAGCCTTGTAAATCAACACCTTTTTGAGCCCATAAGAATTTTTCAGCTTTTACACCTGCCTCAAAACTGGCATCTTTTGAGAGAGTATATCCTACAGTTTTCAGAAAAGCATCTGCATATAAATTGATACTTTGGAAATTACAATGCTGTGCTAAAGTAGAGATAGTGGGTGAGTCGTAACTTAAAATCAGATTCCGTTGCTTAGGGCTATCTTTAAACCTTGCTTTGAAATTCTGATAACTGATTACTTCGTTTGTTACTTCTCCTTGTAACTCCTGAAATTTTCTTTGTACATAAAAAGCCAGAAAATAAGCAGGGTCAGGCAAAGAACCTTTTACAACAAAATCAGATGGGCCGATAGGCACCGTTCCTTCTGAAATGATGGTATTGCTGAACGGAGTATTATACACAATAACATTATCACCAGAACCTCTTTCCCCAGTTTTTACCTTATTAATACACGTAATATTAGGGAGCATTGGTGAGAGTCTTAATACAGGTGCATCTTCATTCAAGGATTTACCTGGTTTAAAATGAATTTCATATAGATTCTCATTAATATTGAGACCGCTTACCCCAGCGCCATAATAATTGCCAATATCTCCCCACACCCATGAATTAGCTATGGAATTATCGGGAAAAATACTTCCATCACCAATAATAAAGCCCTCTATCCTTTTGATACCAAATTCCTTTATCTTTTTTGCGAAAAGATTAATTACCTGCTGAAAATCCAAACCTACTCTTGATGAACCTAAAGAGGGGTCACCTGTGCCTCTGATATAAATATTTCCTTTGAGTACACTATCAGCTATCATACCATCATACTCTACAAAAGTCTGGTAACGGTAGTTTGGACCTAAAACAGAAAAGGCCGATGCCGTTGAAACTAATTTAAGCGTAGAGGCAGAGTTGACTGATTTTCGGGCATTAAACTGAATTTTATATTCACCTGTTTGCGTTGACCTGATAGAAGCGGCTACTACGCCTGTCTGAATTTCGTTATCATTCTGAATGCTATCTAAGAGTTGTTGAAACTTTTCCAGAGGAGAACTTAGTTGTAGTAGAATAAATAAAAATAGCTTCATAGAAACGATACAGGTTAAAGGCAAGGAGTTTTGATAAAAACGAATTTAAAGGAAATGCCTAGCAAAAAAAAGATTTCTTTCCTTAATTTGTGACTGAATATGAAGCAAAATCTATTCTGCGTTCATATTTTTAATATTTTGATAGCATTTTCGTATGAAAATAACTTTTTGGGGAGCGACAAGGCAGGTGTCAGGTAGTATGATTCTACTTGAGTTTGATGATGAATATAAAGTTTTGATTGATTGTGGTACTGATTTAGAAAGAGAAAATAACCCCGAAAAACCTAAGTTTGAATATGGCATTTTTCCATTCGACCCCTCATTAATCAACTTAGTTATTCTTACACACGCTCATATAGACCATTCAGGTCAGATTCCGAATTTATATAGAGAGGGCTTTGAGGGTCAGGTTTTATGCACAAAACCAACGATGGATTTAAGCGAACTGCTTTTATTGGATGCGGCTTCATTAAATCAAAGAAAATTTAAGCTGATTCATGACAGCAAAAAGCGCTCAAAAAAGAGGAAAGATGTAGACTCAAGAGAGCTATATCTGGAAAGACAGGTAAAAGAAGCGATGGACAATTTTGTCCCGATTGCTTTCGACCAACGCTTTAAATTTAAAGACGACGGGTTTGTTACTTTTATCCCGGCAGGCCATTTGTTAGGTGCAGCACACTTATATATTGAATTCTGGGAAAATGGGGAGAAAAAGACCTTAGGTTTTTCAGGTGATATTGGTCGTAAGAACTATCCTTTGCTGATAGATCCTCAACCACTTCCGGCTGTCGATTACCTGATTACTGAAACTACCTACGGCGACCGCCATCATATAGACGAAGATGAAGCCGAAAATATTTTGGCAGGAATCATTCAAAAGGCCTGTATTGATGTACCTGGGCGTTTGATTATTCCATCTTTTAGTGTCGGGCGTACACAGGCTATGCTTTACACATTGAATAAACTCTATACAGAGCGTGGCTTTACCCCTATTAAGGTTTTTACGGATAGTCCATTAGCAAAGGCTAGTTCGAGGGTATATGAAAGGAGTATAAAACTGCTTAATAAGCATGCAAGGACATTCCATGAAGAAAATGAATCTTTGTTTGATTTCGAGAATCTGATATATTTGGAGTCGAATCAGGCAAGTAAGGCTGTTTCTAATCATGCCGAGCCATGTATTATTATTTCCGCTTCAGGCATGATTCAGGGCGGAAGAGTAGAACACCATATTGAAGCTAATATCAGTAATCCTTATGCTACTATTCTGATGGTTGGCTATGCCAGTGAGGGTACTTTAGGATGGAAATTACTGAATGGTGAACGAAAAGAATTAAGCATCAGGGGGCAGAAACACCCTGTAAATGCGACTATTTTAAGAATTGATGTATTTAGTGGACACGGAGATTTCAGAGATTTAACTAATTTCGTGGCAGCTCAGGATATAAATAAAGTTAAAAAAGTATTTCTGGTACATGGAGAGCATTTAACCATGCAGAATTTTAAAACTACACTTGAACAAAAAGGGTATAATCAGATTGAAATACCCGATAAAGGACAAACTTACGAAATTTAATAAAAGCCCATAAAGCTGATTCGTTTATGAGAACTCTTCTTGATTTTGAAAAACCCATTGCGGAGCTTGAAGCAAAGCTTGACGATATGCAACGCTTAGCCGATGAGAACAATGTAGATGTGAGAGATGCTGTCAGGAGCCTTACTGAAAACATTCTCAATTTGAGAAAAGAAACTTTTTTAAATCTTACGCGCTGGCAAAGGGTACAATTATCACGCCATCCAGACCGCCCGTATACTTTAGATTATATCGAAAAAATATGCCAGGAATTCCATGAATTACATGGCGACCGCACAGTAAGAGACGATCCGGCTATTGTAGGTGGGTTTGCAGATATAGATGGAACAACTGTTATGTTGATTGGACAACAAAAAGGACGCAAAACGAAAGAAAGACAGTACAGAAACTTTGGCATGCCGAATCCTGAGGGATATAGAAAGGCTCTGAGGTTGATGAAACTGGCAGAAAAATTTAATAAGCCGATTGTTACCTTAATTGATACTCCAGGTGCATTCCCGGGTTTAGAAGCTGAGGAACGTGGACAAGCCGAAGCCATTGCACGTAACCTACGTGAAATGTGTGTACTGAAAGTACCTGTTATCTGTATCATCATTGGTGAAGGTGCTTCCGGTGGGGCTTTAGGTATTGCCATTGGTGATAGAGTATTAATGCTGGAAAACTCATGGTACTCTGTAATTTCTCCTGAAAACTGTTCTACCATCTTATGGCGTAGCTGGGATTATAAAGAACAAGCTGCCGAAGCTTTGAAGCCTACTGCAACGGATATGTTGAATAATAAGCTTATAGACGGGATCATTGAAGAACCACTGGGTGGTGCACATCTTGATTGGGATGATATGTCGAATCGGTTAAAAGAAAGAATTTTATCAGAAATTGCGGAATTGGAAAAAGTTTCTCCACAAGATAGAATAGATGCCCGTATTGAGAAATTCTGCTCAATGGGATTCTTTGAAGAAGCATAAGCATTAGCTGGTGAAATATGGAGAGCGAGTAACGGTTAAAACTGTTACTCGCTCTTTTGTTTAATCCATTAGAAGTTTTAATACGTAAAATAACATTTCCTCTATGTCATCATTTTATTAAAGAAGTAATGCATAACTTAGTATTCTAAATTTGCTTTGACAGACAAATCTTTATTGTTTATGAAAAAGTTTTTATTTACACTAACTATTATTTGTTTTTTTCTTAGTTGCAAAAAGACACTTGAATGCTGTGTTTTGGTTGATACCTTCGTTGATATTTCAGTTATCGAGAAAGCAACTAAAAAAGACCTATTAAATCCTATTGTCGAAAACCATTATGACATGAAAAAAGTAATCCTGGAGTTTTCGTCCTTCTCAAATCAGAAAACAGGCATTGAAGCAATTCAATATAGTAAGCCATTATTTTTCCAGAAAGGAGAAATATATTACCTTAGAATTTTTCCGACCACCTCTGAACCTGTAGCTGAAAAGAATACCGTAACTATTTACTGGAACGAAACAAACGTAGATAAAATAACCTTTCATTTAAATTTTGCCAATGGAAACACACTTACAGAAAAGATACTAATCAATGATGAATTAAAATGGGATTTGTCTAAAGGTTACAAGGAAATCACAATTTTAAAATAAAATTGTTTCTATATCTTAGACACTATAAATCTACTGTATTTGACTAACTATCATTTTATTAGAGATAATTTAGAAGCTTAATCGTATAGCCTGAATTTATTATTCGTCTTATTTTTTTGTTTTCTAAGCCTTATTCCACAAAATATTTAGAAAGTGTCAGACGTTTAACAACAGTTTGACACTTTTTTATTGCTCCATTTCTACCATCAAAATCTGTATGAAATTCAAAGCCGTTATTTTTGACTTCGGAAACGTAATCATTAACATTGACATCCCTCGTACTTTTCAGGCTTTTGCCAGTCTCACTGGCAAAAGGCAAGTAGTTATTGAAAAACTTGTTCTGGAAAATCAGTTATTCAGACGCTATGAAACCGGGCAATTTACTGATATTGAGTTCAGAGAAATTGTCAGGCAAACCGTTGGCTTCCCACTAAGTGATATCGAAGTAGATAAAGCCTGGAACTCTCTTTTGCTGGATATTCCCCAAAGACGAATTGACTTATTGATAGAAATCCGTAGAAAATACCCTATTTATCTTCTTAGCAATACCAACAGTATTCATATTGAAGCCTCTAATTCTTACTTAAAGAAAACCTTTGGTTATAGACACCTTGATGAGTTATTCGACCAGTTATTTTTATCTTATGAAATTGGCATGTGGAAGCCAGATACTGAAATTTATCAATACGTATTAGATGAAATCAACCTCAAGCCACATGAGGTATTGTTTTTTGACGATAATCCACATAATATTCAATCAGCAAGTGCCCTGGGTATGCAAACAATTCTGGTAGAACCCCCAACTTGTATGACTGAATATTGTAAAACGATTTTTTAAATCGTTTCTTTGTATCACAATTATACTTAGCTAATGAAGCAAAACCGAACATTACTTATACAAATTACCCTCTTTGTCGTTACGCTTATCACCACAACAATTACAGGAGCCGAATGGATTTTCGGTAATTCTTTCTTTTTCGGAACGAATACGATGGGTTGGCATGAATTGGTCCAAGGTCTTCAGTATTCTATCCCATTTTTAGGTGTCCTAACCATCCATGAGTTCGGGCATTACTTTGTAGCAAGAAAACACAAAACAGACGTAACGCTTCCTTTTTATATACCTCTATGGCTGGGTGGCCTTAGTTCTACATTTGGTACCCTGGGTGCATTCATCCGTATCAAAGAGCGCATCCAATCAAGAGTAAAATATTTTGATATAGGCATTGCCGGGCCATTAGCTGGATTTGTGGCAGCCTTATTTGTCCTTTGGTATGGTTTTACCCACTTGCCAAGCCTTGACTACGTTTTTAACCTGTTCCCTCAACTCAACCAGTATGGAATGGAGTATGGCAAGTTTTTAGAGACTACTCCTGACTACGTATCTATTAAATTAGGAGATAGCTTACTATTTAAGTTTTTTGAAGATTATATAGCTGTAGGTGATCTACCTCACCCTTACTTATATACAAATTATCCTATTATTTTTGCGGGATATTTATCCCTCTTCTTTACAGCATTGAATCTCTTCCCAATTGGTCAGCTAGATGGAGGACATATCCTTTACGGTTTAATTGGCGACAGAGCTTTTAATATTGTTTCTCCTATCTTATTTACTGGTTTTGTCTTTTATGCCGGTTTAGGACTGTTTAAGGTTGACGAGTTTTTTGTTTTTGATACAGACATTGTCTGGAAATTTGCCCTTTATATTGGGTTTACCTACCTATGCTTTTCGAGAATTTCGGAAAATTTGATGACAAATTTGCTGATAACCTTTAGTGTTATTGCGATTCAGTTAATATTCTCCTATTTTTACCCCACAGTTGAGGGATATTCAGGATTTTTAGCTTTTGGCTTAATGATTGGCCGTTTCTTAGGAATCTACCACCCTCCAACCTACGACAAGCAACCACTTACTTTAGAAAGACAGATTTTGGGTTGGCTTGCACTGTTAATTTTTATTTTGTGCTTTACACCAAAGCCGTTTACAATTATACAAAATGCTTAGTTGGCTATCAAAATCCATTTTCAGATTAGCGGGATGGAAAACAATTGATAATCTCCCACCTGATCTAAAAAAGGGAATTTTGGCAGTGGCACCTCATGCAACCTGGTATGACTTCCTGGTTGGTGTAGGTGCTCGTTCTGATTTAGGCAAATCAATCAAGTATTTAGGTAAAGCCGAACTGTTTCGCCCGCCTTTTGGTTGGTTATTCAGGGCATTAGGTGGTACTCCTGTTGTACGCTCGCATAGCACTAACTTTGTTCAGCAGGTAGCCGAGACTTTTAACAGACATGAAAGACTTCTGGTAGCTATTGCTCCCGAGGGCACCCGCAAAAATGTAGGAAAGCTGAAAACAGGTTTTTACTATATGGCACATGAAGCAAAAGTACCTATTATTATGGTAGGTTTTGATTATCCAAGAAAAACCGTTTTTGTTGAAAAACCATTTTATACCAGCGGAGATTTTGAGGCAGACATGAAAAAATATTTCATCCCTTTCTTCAATCAGATTGAAGGTGTTAAAAAAGATTGGTTAGCCAATTATGAAAAAGGGGATTTTTAATAGATAGATTAATCAGTTAGTACAAAATTGGCAATGAAGAAACAGACGCAATCAATAAGAATTCAAACTAAACGTTCACAATATAGAGAACATTCTACCCCATTATTCCTGACAAGTAGTTTCTGTTTTGAAGATGCGGCGCAAAGTAAAGCAATTTTTGATGAAACATTAGAAGGCAATCTCTATTCACGTTTTTCAAATCCATCAGTACAAGAGTTTATTGATAAAGTTTGTATGCTCGAAAACTGTGAAGAAGGTCTGGCAACTGCTACAGGTATGGCTGCTGTATTTGCGGGCTTTGCTGCACACTTGAAATCTGGTGATCATGTGGTTTCATCCAGAGCTTTATTTGGTTCTGCGCATCAGATTCTTACGCAGATATTATCTAAATGGGGGATCACTCATACGTATTTAGATGCAACGGCTCCTGAAAGTGAATGGGAAGCGGCGGTTCAGCCAAATACTAAAATGATATACCTGGAAACACCATCGAATCCGGGCTTAGAACTGGTCGATATGGCGATGGTTGGGCGCATTGCTAAAAAACATAATCTGATTTATTATGTAGATAATTGCTTTGCTACACCTATCATTCATACACCAACTGATTATGGTGCTAACCTGATTGTACATTCGGCTACGAAATTTATGGATGGACAAGGCCGTGTATTGGGAGGAGTTATTACAGGGACAAAAGAATTGATGGCTCCGATTCGTTTCTTTTGCAGACATACAGGCCCCTCAATGTCACCATTTAATGCATGGGTATTATCAAAGAGCTTAGAAACCCTTGAACTCAGAATGGAGAGACATTGTGAGAATGCAATGAAGCTGGCTAAAGCACTGGAGAAAATGGAGGGGATTGTAAACGTGAAATATCCGCATTTACCTTCACATCCGCAATATGAACTAGCTAAAAAGCAAATGAAAGCTGGTGGTGCAATGGTAACCTTTGACCTGGAAGGTGGCTTTGAGCGTGTCAATCGTTTTACACAAAAACTAAAAATTGTTTCTATATCCTCTAATCTGGGAGATTCGCGTACAATTATCACGAATCCTAATACTACCACGCATAGCAAATTGCCGAAAGAAGATAAGGCAAAATTGGGTATTACAGAAGGATTAATCCGGGTTTCGGTAGGTTTAGAAGATATAAACGATTTAATTGCAGACTTTAAACAAGCAGCTAAAAAGAGTATGTAATAAGCACCATGACTGTTGAACAACAATATATTGCAGAGATAGTTAAAGCTGAAAACATCAGAACTTTCACAGTTTTTAATAAACTGACTAATACCCTTTTATTTGAGAAATCGCAGGCGCAGGAAGAAATTCTATTGCTTAAAACTCAGATAAATACACTCAGTAAAATCATTAAAGAGAAGGATGAGGAGATAAAGAAATTGAAAATAAAGCAAAAAAATCAAGATTTTATTGAAAAAAACAAAGAAATTAAAAAAGAAAGTGTTAAAATTGTAGCTAGTAAAGTACGACAGTCTGAAGAAAAGGCTCAATTGAAGAAACTAATAGAAGATTTAATACAAGAGATTGATGTGTGCGTTGAGTTGCTGAACGAAGAATAATTTAACCTAAAAAGCCCTTGAAGGTGTTTCAACAATGGCAGATAGTGAAAAAATAGAAATCAATTTAAGGGTACTACAAAGAGTAGTTACACTTAAGATTCAGCCAGAGTTGGAGCCTTATTTCCGCAATGCGGCTACCTTTGTCAACCAACGCCTTAATTTTTATATGAAAAAAAATGAGGAAGGTGATATGGATTTTTTGGACTTCCTGATAATAGTTGCCATTGAAGGAGTAGTTGAAAACCAAAAAAATCAGGATAAATACCTTTTGCTGCAACAAGACCTTGATAAAAGGTTAGAAGATCTCAGCAATCGCCTTACACTCAACTAATATTCTACGTTTCTTCATCAAAGCTGTTCTGCTTATCTGTCGATCAAATCATTTTTGATAGGGTTTTGTTTGGGCTGTTGTCCCAGTATAGCCGGATTCTATATAGCAAAAATGGTTTTTGTTTCATTCTTAATTTTTAAAAACATATAAATTGATGTCACAAATCATCACAATGCTCGCCTCAGACCTGTTAGCTTTGGTAATAGGGTTCTTTGTAGGTAGAGCATTCATTAAGAAAACTTTCCAAAGCAAAGAGGCCGAAGCCGAAGTACGTGTAAATGAATTACTTAAAAATGCCCAACAAACAGCCGAAAACCTTAAAAAAGACAAGATTTTAGAAGCAAAAGAACACTTTTTGAAGTTGAAAGCAGAGTTTGATGAAGATGCCAATAAGCGCAAAAATTTCATCATTCAGAATGAGCAGAAAGTAAAACAAATGCAGACACAGGCTGCCCAGATGTTAGAGCAAAACAAGCGTAGAGAAACTGAATTAGATACTTTACAACATAAGCTCAACGAACAGATTGAGGTAGCAAATAAGCGTAAGGAAGAAGCCGAGCGAATGCTAGGCCAACAGGTAGAACAATTAGAAAAAATTGCCAATCTGACTGCTGATCAGGCCAAACAACAATTGATTGATGCCCTGAAAGGAGAAGCCGAAACAAAAGCCTCTTCATATATCAAACAAACAATTGAAGAAGCGAAGTTATCGGCAACCAAAGAATCCAAAAAGATTATTATTGAGACCATCCAACGTACTGCGTCTGAGCAAGCCATCGAAAACTGTGTATCAGTATTTAATATCGAAAGTGACGAGGTCAAAGGTAAAATTATTGGTCGAGAAGGCCGTAATATACGTGCTTTGGAGGCTGCAACAGGTGTTGAGGTAATTGTAGATGATACCCCAGAGGCTATCGTAATTTCAAGTTTTGACCCTGTCCGTCGTGAGATTGCCCGTCTGTCTTTACATCGTTTAGTGCAGGACGGTCGTATTCACCCGGCTCGTATCGAAGAAGTTGTAGGCAAAACCAAAAAAGATATTGAGAACGAAATTGTAGAAATTGGCGAGCGTACCGTTATCGATTTAGGAATTCATGGTTTGCACCCAGAACTGATCAGAATGATTGGTAGAATGCGTTTCCGTTCATCCTATGGACAAAACCTTTTACAACACTCACGCGAGGTAGCTAAAATGTGTGCTACTATGGCGGCTGAATTAGGTCTGAACGCTAAACTGGCCAAGCGTGCAGGTTTATTGCACGATATTGGTAAAGTATGGCACGAAGAACAAGAATTACCACATGCCTTGTTAGGGATGGAGTTGGCTAAGAAGTATAAAGAACATCCAGAGGTTATCAACGCCATTGGTGCTCACCACGATGAAATTGAAATGACATCAATGATTTCGCCGATCGTTCAGGTTTGCGATGCCATTTCGGGTTCTCGTCCGGGTGCCAGACGTGAAATGATGGAGTCGTATGTACAACGTCTACGTGATTTGGAAGACCTGGCATTATCGTTCAATGGTGTTGAAAAATGCTATGCGATACAAGCCGGACGTGAATTACGTGTAATTGTAGATTCTGAAAACGTAAATGATGAAATTGCCAGCAAAATGTCGTTTGACATTTCACAGCGCATAGAAAAAGAAATGCAGTATCCTGGACAAATCAAGGTAACTGTGATTCGTGAAATGCGTAGTGTTGCTTATGCGAAATAAGGTTAATAAATAGATTTTATAGAAAGGCGTTGTTTTACAACGCCTTTTTTTATTGTTTACCTACAAGAGTTTATTCAATGACCCTTTACCGAGATTTACTTCTTTACTTTCCTTTTAAATAATTACAAAAGGTTAGTAGTATTACTTCGCTTTTGAGACTTATCATGGACGTAAAATACTTCAGGCCTTGGTGGGAAATATTCACTCCAATTAAGTTCACAGATCTTCCTTATTAGATTAATCAGTTCAGAAAAATCAACAGGTTTAACAATATAAAGATTCGCCCCGGAATTATACGCTTTTTCAATTCGGGAAGGGGCAAAAGAATCTGTAAGAATAATACAAGGTGTCTCTTTGAGCGATTTATTGCTCCTGATTTTCTCTAAATAATCCAATCCATCCACCACTCCCAGTTCTATATCAATAATAATTATATCCGGAAGTAAGTTCTGAATTAAATGTATGTTACTTTGTAATTCTTTTGCATTCTTTATGATTGTAAGCTCAGTAGGAATTATAATAGTGTCTAATGCCATTGAAAAAAGTAACTGGTCATCTTCGTCGTCTTCTATTAAAATAATTTTTACTTTGTTTGGTTTCATAAATAGCAGTCATTGAAGTTGTTTAATGTTTATGCAACTGATACTTTTTTCTGAGGATAATGATTGCAAAGGCAAAATAGTGTAATCCCAACCAATGCTTGGCATTTGTTTCATATCTAATCAGTAAGTTTTTAA
>NZ_QVMT01000017.1 GCF_003418935.1 Emticicia sp. C21
AAGCATTACTAATTAGATATGAGGCTAAAGCTTTAAACTGGCTTTGTCTAAATATTATAGGGATAGCTGTCTGTTTTGTAAGAAAAATAAATCGTCAACTAAAATGTTAGACAAGTTCTATATAAGAGTATACGCAAGGGTATATAAAAACGGCAACAGAACGTTTGATAAAGTAAAATATACAAAGAGTTTCAGCATTAAATCAGGAGCCTCCGATTGGTGTAAAAGAAGACATTGGTGATACATGGCACTAGTAGTAAGAAAATACCGAAGAATAGATACTTGTGATTTTGAAGAACAATATGTAATTGCGTATTAAACTTAGCAGTCTATAAACAAAAAACAATAGCAATCCATGCAAAAACATGAATGCTATTGTTCTATAGATTAGGGCTGAATAAGAAAATATTATTTACTATCTTCTGTTGCTGCCTTTTCGATATTTTCTTTTACTTCACGAGAAGCATCTTTGAATTCACGGATACCTTTACCTAATCCACGAGCTAATTCTGGAAGTTTTTTAGCTCCGAAGAAGAAAAGGACAACTACTAAAATCAAAACCATCTCTGTTGTTCCAAGACCAAACATGACGTAATAAGTTTAAATGTTTTCTACAATAATTTAACACAAATATAAACGAAATTCGAACAACTAAAAAATTAAATTCCTCTTAAATCCTTTACTTTGGCTGAGGGACAGCCTTTTTCCATTGTTCAAATTTTTCAATTTCATCACTGATACTTTTAATAATAAACATCAGCAAAGCGACATCGTCGGTCAGACCGACAAAGGGCAAAAAATCCGGTAACAAATCAATTGGGGAGATAAAATAAATAAACCCCGCAACGACTTTTAACAGATTCGGTAATGCAATATTTCTATATTCGCCTGTTGCATAGGCTTTTAATAATCCACCTAATAAAACGATTCTGTCTCGCAGTACATCAAATGTTGCTCCCACTCCCATACCCTGTACTTTGACAAGCGCGCTCTTTAAAAGATTAAGCAAACCTGGCGCGTTTTTCACCATTCTTGGGGCTTTTCTTAAAGCACTTTTATAAAAGGCTGATTCTAATACTCTAATAAGCAGGTTTTTGGTGTCTGATGCCATTTAAGTTTTATAAAGCTTTATGTACTTATATAAACGTTTAATTTACAAAAAAAGATAAGCCTTTAAGAAAAAATACAAAAAAAACGTATAAAAACCTTGTATTATATTAGTTTTGTCCAATAAATTTGGGCAAAATTTCTTAGTTACCCACTTAAAGCGCTTAATCTTATATCATAAAAGAGAAAAAAGCCCCGATTAGTTCATAATCAGAAGTTGGTAGCTCAATTATTACATTTATTTATTTAAAATATTTATGAAACTTCATGTGAATAAATTACCCCAAAACATGAGATGTTTCCAACCAAACAAGCTCTTTTCAGAGCATTTATGGGGTATTATTATCAAATGAAAGTAACCGTAGTTGGTGCAGGTGCTGTAGGAGCAACCACCGCCGATAACATCGCTCGCAAACAGATAGTTGATGAAGTAGTATTGCTAGACATCAAACAAGGTGTAGCAGAAGGAAAAGCAATGGATTTAATGCAAACCGCTTCATTAGAAGGTTTTGATACAAGAATCATTGGTTCGACTAATGACTATGCTAAAACAGCAAAATCTGATGTAGTAGTTATTACTTCTGGCTTGCCACGTAAACCGGGTATGACTCGTGAAGAATTAATCGGTATCAATGCAGGTATTGTAAAAGGAGTAGTTACTCAGATCCTTACGCACTCGCCAAAAGCTATTTTGTTGATTGTGTCAAACCCAATGGATACGATGACTTACCTTGCCTTGCAGGTAGCTCAATCGATGGGTGTGAACAAAAAACGTGTAATCGGTATGGGTGGAGCGTTGGACTCTTCACGTTTCCGTTACTTCTTATCTCAGGCAATGGGTGTTTCTCAGGGAGACTTACATGCTAATGTAATCGGTGGACATGGTGATACAACTATGATTCCATTGACTCGCCTGGCTACCTGGAATGGTATTCCGGCAAGCAGATTTATCTCTAAAGAAGCTTTGGCTAAAGTTGCTGCTGATACTATGGTTGGTGGTGCGACTTTAACAGGTCTTCTAGGAACTTCGGCATGGTATGCTCCAGGTATTGCTTCTTGCTCAATGGTAGAAGCGATTATCCGTGACGAAAAACGTATTGTTCCTGCTTCAGTTTCTTTGAATGGTGAATATGGTCAAAAAGACATTTGTTTAGGTGTGCCGGTAGTTTTAGGGAGAAATGGTTGGGAGAAAATCGTTAACTATCGCCTGAACAAAGAAGAGCAAGAAGCTTTCGCAAAATCGGCTGATGCAGTAAGAAACATGAATAATGTTTTAAGTACTTTAAGTATCTAATAGGTAATAGAATAGAAGATTTATTTCTGTTTTTTTATACTAAAGAATCTCGTAGCTATTTCACTACGAGATTTTCTTTTCTAGAAGCAATTATTCTAACAAAACAATCATATTTAATGTTTTATTCATAAATTTGATTAAGAATCCTAATATAAAAGCTATATCCCTAATTGTTTCTATAACCGTGCTTACAAATGCTTGACAAGAATAATTTTATCGACTTCCTGAATAATCCGCAGTCGTTAAGTCTTAACGACATTATGCTCATGGAAAATATGACCAAAAAGTATCCATATTTCCAGTTGGGCTATACGATGATTGCGAAAGGGATTTACACCAAAGCCCCCGAAATTGCCCACGATGCTATCCGCAAAGCAGCCATTTATGCCCTAAGCAGAAATGCGCTTCGCAAAGTGATAGAAAACGATATTGACTGGAACGCCAATATTACCGCCCGATTAATTGACACACCCACAGAAGTTAAATTTTCGCCTGATTCCATTGAGGAGGAACTAAACCGTGAAAAGTTGGAAGAAGAACTGATAGAATCTATTGCTAAGCCTGCTCTACGTAATATTCAAGAAGAACAATTAGCGCTTATTGAGCAATTTATTAAGAAAGAACCCCGTATTCAGCCTATACGTACTAATATTAATGCAGAAGAAGTTGAAGACCTTAGTGAGCGTAGCACTACCATGAAAGGCCCACTTTTAACCGAAAGTTATGCAAAAATTTTATCTCGTCAGGGAAGATTTGCACAAGCCATAGAAGTTTATCATAAACTTATTGCAAAAAATCCCGAAAAAAATACTTACTTTGCAGAAAAAATAGCGGAATTAGAAAAGAAGATTCTCTGATAAGGAGGTTCTTGATTCGAGATAAATCATTGGTCAATTTAATTTTTATTTGAAAAGATGTACACTACAATCTTAGTTTTGATGGTTATTGTTGCCATTTTATTAGTTTTAATTGTATTAATTCAGAATCCAAAAGGTGGTGGCATATCAAGCGAGTTTAGTGGTGCTGGTTCACAAATGTTTGGTGTGCAACGTACAGGAGATTTATTAGAGCAACTTACCTGGGGTTTCTTTGCATTTATTATTGTAGGAGCTTTGGTATCAGGTATTTTTATCGATAAAACCGGGTCTGGTGCACAAGACAATGGTCTGAATGTAGAAAAAACACAGACTCGTCCGGCAACTACTCCAGCTCCAACACAAGCCCCTGCAACTGCTCCGGCTCAAACACCTGCTAATACAACTCCTGCTCAACCGCAGAAATAATATTAGTCTAAGATATTTAAAAGCCCTGATAAGTTCTTTATCAGGGCTTTTAGTTTTATAGACTTGTGCAAATAGATTATTAATTGTTAGTCTTCTTAACTGACTCTGTTTCTTTCATTTTCTGCTCGTTTTCTTGTTTTAAGAGTGCAATCTCCTGCGCTAATTTCGTCATATTCTTTTGCAGTTTCGAATTAACTATTGAGAGGTGAAGTAGATAAATTAAGATAATAAAGATAAATCCTGTAAAAACCAGATTAGGTGCTTCGTAAACGCCAAACAATCTGGACATAACTTCAAGACCATTCCTCCAGATAGAGAAGACTCCTAAAACAATAGTACAAATCAGCCATACAATCGCGTATTCTTCCCGTAATTTTCCTTTTATAATTAGATAAGCAATCGAAAGGATGAAAAAGAAATTAATAACAATGGTAATAATCTGAATGCGTGCCATAGTAGTAACAGATAATGTAGATTTAAGGATAAGCTGTCTTATTTCTGCGAATAACAGAAGTAAAATTAAGAAAATTACTCACAAAAACATCATAAACAATAAAGGGTATAGAAACTGATTTCTATACCCTTTAGTTTTGCGATTATACTTTGCTTATTCGTAACGAAGTGATTCGATTGGATCTAATTTTGATGCTTTATAGGCCGGGTAAATTCCTGAGATGATACCTACCACTACGCAGACGATTATACCCATAATCATCCAGCCCCAGGGAACAATAAAGCTACTTTTCTCACTAATTACTTTAGCAATCACATTCCCGACGGATATGCCTAATATAATCCCTCCTATCCCTCCTAAAATACATATAACAATGGCTTCCATCAGGAATTGTAATCGTATTTTAAATGGGGTAGCACCAATCGCTTTTCTGATACCAATTTCGCGGGTACGTTCTGTTACCGAAACCATCATAATATTCATCAAGGCTATAGCCGCACCTAACAAAGTAATAGTACCGATACCAAAACCACCTATTCTTAAGTAACCCGTTACATCTTCAAAATCTTTTGCTAAAGCATCAGACCTTTCCATCTCAAATGATTTAGGTTTGCTAACAGGGTCTTTTCTTACACGTCGCATAACAGCCTCTGCCTCTCCCATAATATAATCCATATCTGACACATTGGGAACAGAGGTGGTTATATCAAAAGTAAGCGTTCGGTTACCTGCTATTTGTCTGCCGGTCTCTAAAGGGACTAATGCCACACGGTCGTCCCCTCCCCCATTAATACTTCCTTTTTTCTCTAAAACACCAATTACCTTAAATCTCAAACCAAGCAAAGTGATGTCTTTATCAATTGGGTTTTCTTTTGGAAATAATAAGGTAGAAAGTTCATTACCCAGAATCACCACATTATTGGTAAAGTCAATGTCATTTTTATTAATATCTCTACCTGCCTGCAGCTTATAGCCCTTAATCGTCAGGAAATCCTCATCAATCCCACGTATCAGAGTATTAGGATTAGTTTTAATTGATTTATACTTTAATTGTGCTGCCCCTGCCACATTGGTATAGATACTGATGGTAGCAGGTGTTTTGCCTTGAAACAAAGTTTTATACAATTTTGCCTGACGGTAATCTATTGGCGGAAAATCTTTATCGTTTACGCCCCCACTTCTGCGTCTCCAGGGCCTTGGGCCTTTAATATCAAATGAATTAGCCCCCAGGCCTGCAAAACTATTATCTACCGAGCTTTGCATACCATCAATGGCCGTTAGGATACCTACCAGAGAGGTAATACCGATAGCAATAATCAATGCCGTCAGCACCGTACGGAGCATATTTCCTTTGATAGACCGAAGTCCTTCCCGGACGTTTTCTTGTAAATTCATTTGATACTCGCTTAAAATGGAGAGAACAGGGAGACGCCAGAGGCATCATTTATATTTACAAAGTTCCATAAGAGTTTTGAAACCTACAAACCAATGAGATAATTGATTCAGCCGTTTATCATTATTTTCAGACGAATCGTCTCTTTTTTCTCAAAAACAGGGCCTCATTTGATACTTTTAGATAAAATTAACCAAAATAAACAGAGAAATACCTAATTTGGGTATTTAAATAACCTCATCTAACAAATTCTTTCATGAAAAAAACTACCCGTTCTCTTATTGTTGGTCTGATGCTATCTGGTAGCTTTAGTTTTGCACAAACCAAAGAGACTTCGAAAGACCCTGTTATTGCCAACATTATTAAAGAAGAAACTGAAAACTCTCAACTGGAAAAGATTGCCTCTGAGTTAATGGACGGCATCGGCCCACGTCTGGTAGGCTCTCCACAAATGCAACAGGCGCACGATTGGGCTATTGCCAAATACAAAGAGATGGGAATCCCAGCCAGAAATGAGAAATGGGGCGAGTGGCGCGGTTGGGAAAGAGGTGTATCCCATATTGATATGGTTTCGCCACGTGTCAAATCATTAGAGGGGATGCAATTAGCCTGGAGCCCAAGTACAAAAGGACAGGCAGTTATAGCCGAAACAATTATTATACCTGATTTGGCAGATTCATTGGCATTCAAGAAATGGTTACCTAACGTAAAAGGTAAATTTGTGATGATTTCTATGAATCAACCAACGGGTCGCCCAGATTATAACTGGGAAGAATTTGGTACCAAAGAATCGGTTGAAAAAATGAAAGTTGACCGCAATACTCAGACTGAGGCATGGACAAAACGTATTAATAAAACAGGTTACACTGCACGTACGCTTCCTGTGGCTTTAGAAAAAGCAGGTGCAGTGGGTATCGTGATGTGTTATTGGTCGAAAGGTTTTGGTGCCAACAAGATTTTTGGTGCGAATACAAAGATTGTCCCAACCATTGATATTTCAGTTGAAGATTACGGACTTTTATACAGATTAACTGAATCGGGTATTAAGCCTAAAATCAGTGTTCGCGCCGATTCTAAAGAATTGGGTGTTGTCCCTACATTCAATACTATCGCTGAAATAAAAGGCACTGAAAAGCCAAATGAATATGTGATGCTTTCGGCTCACTTTGATTCTTGGGATGGCGGTACAGGAGCAACCGATAACGGAACTGGTACGATAGTAATGATGGAAGCCATGCGTTTGTTGAAGAAATTCTACCCAAATCCTAAAAGAACTATTCTGGTAGGCCACTGGGGTAGCGAAGAACAAGGTCTGAATGGTTCAAGAGCTTTTGTAGAAGATCATCCTGAAATTGTGTCAAATCTGCAAGCTTTGTTTAATCAGGATAATGGTACTGGCCGTGTGGTGAATATTACAGGCCAAGGTTATTTGCATGCGTACGATTATTTAGGCCGTTGGTTATCAAAAGTACCTGCTGAATATAAGAAAGGACTAGAAACCCGTTTCCCTGGTGCTCCGGGTGGTGGTGGATCTGACTTTGCATCTTTTGTTGCAGCAGGAGCTCCCGGATTCTCTTTGAGTTCATTAAACTGGTCGTATGGCACGTATACATGGCATACAAACCGTGATACTTACGACAAAATCGTATTTGATGATGTGCGTAATAATGCTATTCTGGCTGCTATATTAGCGTATCAGGCAAGTGAAGATCCTGCCAGAACTTCAACAGAGAAAAGTGTTTTACCACTCAATGAAAAAGGAGAAGCAGGTGCCTGGCCTGCAAAGAGATCTCCAACGCGTAAAGGTGGTTTAGATTAATATTTACAAAGGCCTATGAAGAAAATCATAGGCCTTTTATTTGATTCAATTTCTTTTCTATTAATCGTTTTTCTGGTTCTGACCTGACTAAGGTCAAAGCTTTTTCATAACATTGCCGGGCTAAAGTATAATCTGTTAACTCGCTATGCAAATCGCCCTTGGCAGTATGATAGATATAACTTTGATTCAGACTATATAAATTTTCGAGGTCTTCTAAAGCTACTTTTGCACCATAGACATAGCCCTTAGCAATAGCTCTACTTAAATATACGAAAGGCGTTGGTTTCAAATCTGCCAGCAGATTGTATAATCTTAAAATTACCTCCCAATTAGTTTTCTCAAAACTTTCAGAAGAGGCATGATATGAGGCAATGGCGGCTTCAATATGATACTCACTGATTTCAATACCTGCTGAAGACAGTCTGAAAAACTGGTATGCACGAGAGGTCATGAAATTATCCCATAAACTGCGGTCCTGGTCTTGCAATAAAACGATAGCGCCTTTATCATCTATTCTCGCTGGAAAACGCGCCACCTGAAAGCACATCAAAGCCAGAAGCGCATTGGTATTGGGCTGGTTAGTTACCGGGTTTCTGGTTAAGAGCAAGCAAATACGAATTGCATCTTCACACAAATCTTGTCTGATTAACTGATCCGGGTAAGAGGAGCTATACCCCTCATTAAAAATCAGGTAAATGATTTTTAGAACTGCTTCTAATCGGGCGGTTAATTCTTTTGATTGAGGTACTTCTAGTTCAATACTTTCACTCCTTATTTTTTCCTTTGCTCGATATAAACGTTTATTAACGGTATCTTCAGTTGTCAGAAAGGCCCGTGCAATTTCGGCAGCATTCAAACCGGCTAATGTTTTAAGGCTTAGCGTAATTTGAGATTCTAAGGCTATAGCAGGGTGACAACAGGCAAATAACATTCTTAGCTGGCTGTCTTCTATTTCGTCTGATAAGAATAGTTTGCCAAGAGTATTTTCTTCATGGTCTGAAAAATACGTTAACTCCTGACTTATTTCATTGAATAGTTTTTCGCGACGTAATAAATCAAGCGCCTGATTTTTAGCGACTCGATAAAGCCAAGCTGAGGGATTATCAGGTATCTTACTCCTCCACTCATTAAGGGCCTTTAGAAGCGTATCCTGTACTATGTCTTCAGCAATTTCAATGCGGTCAAAACCAAACATACGCGCTAAAACAGCAGTCATCTTTCCTGCCTCATGACGGAAAAGATGACTAACTAGCTGATTGATATGCTCGTATTTGTTGTTTTCAGTCAATTTTACTCAAAATTCTGAATTGGTCTTACTTCCACTATGCTATCGTATTCATACATGGGGCAACCTTTTGATAATTGAATAGCTTCTTCAATTGAATCGGCTTTCAGAAGCATATAGCCGCTTACAATTTCTTTGGCTTCGGTATAAGGGCCATCAGTTACTATATGATTTAACCCCTTAACGCTCTTGCCTGTAGGGTAAAGTGCATCAGTAGCTATCAGTTTGCCTTGTGCGGCTATGCCACCAATCCAGGTATTCCACTTTTGTAGTTCGGCCTGCATGTCTTCAGGTGAAAAATTTTCGTACATTGATTCAACTTGCATTTCGTTGCGGAAGATAAGCATAAATTTTTCCATGATTCTGTAGTTTTAAATAGTGATAAAATTAAATTTCGCTCTGAAGACGAATCAAACTTTCAGTTTTGGACAATCATTCAATATTTTTTTTTAAATTGCTTAATAGCTGAATTTTAAAGAACAGGTCAAATCCAATAAGGCTACTTTTTTTTCGTTTATTGGTATAATGATTGCTGTAATATCATAAATTAATCCGGTTTTTACCCATGAAGAAATTATTAATTTTAATATTGTTTTCGATTTCGTTTGTCACTCAGGTATTCGCAAATAAAATACTGATTCCGATGGACGAAAGGCAAAAAAATCACCTGAAAGCTTATGGCATTGCATTCTGGCTTTTGAAAGAACATGGGACAGAGATTGAATGGTTGTTGAATTACAGAGGTGGAAGTTTTTTATTTGATGCTTCTCAAAGTTACATTAATGAGTGTGTAATCAGAGGTGTTAGTTACGAAACTATTTCGGATGCTGAATCACAATCTATTTTAGCGCAGATTGCCTCACCTGATGCCAATATGGATGCCGTAAAGCTAAATAAAGCGCCAAAAATAGCAGTATATTCTCCTAAAACAACCCAGCCTTGGGATGATGCCGTGACACTGGTTTTAACCTATGCCGAGATCCCTTACGACAAGATATTTGACGAGGAGGTATTAGAAAATAAATTGCCTGAATACGATTGGCTACACTTACACCATGAAGATTTTACGGGGCAATTCGGTAAGTTCTTGCGTATGCGTGGGCAAGCCTGGTATCAGGAACAAAAGCAGGAAGCAGAAACCATTGCCAGAAAATATAATTTCTCAAAAATTTCAGATCTGAAATTATCAGTTTCTAAAAAAATCCGTGATTTTGTATTTGGTGGGGGCTATATGTTTGCCATGTGTAATGCAACCGATACTTTTGATATTGCGCTGGCAGCGGATGGAATCGACATTGTTGAATCTCCTTATGATGGTGATGGTGCAGACCCGAATGCAGACAAAAAGTTGAAATTTGAAAACGGTTTTGCTTTTCAGAATTACAGATTGTTCATGAATCCTTACGAAATGGAGTTTTCAACGATTGATAATCAGCAGGAAGAGCGGGGTGTAAATGAAACTAATGATTATTTCTCGTTATTCCAGTTTTCTGCTAAGTGGGATCCGATTCCGACCATGCTTACGCAAAACCATGCAAACCTTATTAAGGGGTTCATGGGACAAACTACTGCTTTTAAGAAACAATATATCAAACCTGATGTCATTACGATGGCAGAGAATCGTTCATTAGGCGAGGCACGTTATATTCATGGAACAGCGGGCAAAGGCTTCTGGACTTTCTACGGTGGCCATGACCCCGAAGATTATCAACACTATGTAGGTGAAGAGCCGACCGATTTAAATCTTCATCCTAATTCGGCAGGTTATCGTCTTATTTTGAATAATGTATTATTCCCTGCGGCAAAGAAGAAAAAACTGAAGACTTAATTTTTTTTACAATACTTAATGCACTAAAAGAGCCACTAAGACTAACGCTAGTGGCTCTTTTATATTCTTATCAATTCGTTAAGATTCACCTTTCTTAACTTTCTTACCCCTGTTTTTTGCCCATTCTTCTGCTTTAGAAGTGGCAATTGCAATGGCTGAACCTTCTTCTCTCCCGTCTTCTAATAAAGCGTTGGCAATTTCAACCGCTTTATTTCTGACTGGTGCAGAGAGATTTTTCATGGATTGCGGATAATCTGATTTTGTCCATGGCATAACTGTATTATTTAAGAGAATAGATTACCTATTCTCGTTTTCTACATTTTATCTGTTATTTTCTCAATTCTTTCGGCTTCCTCCTTATGATGTTTTAGTGTTGGAAGCGTTTTAGCTGCAAATGCCTTCAAGTCAGCATCATTACCTTTATCAGCTAATTTCTCGAATTTATCGATGTCTTTTTTATGGTCTTCTACCATTTCGTCCATATATTTTCTATCGAAATCTTTACCGCTTTTTTCTGATACATCATTAATAGTTTTCTGATGTGCATCAGGTAAAGTTGTTGGTAAAACTATGTTTTTGTTACTAGCCAGAGTTTTCAGTTCATCATTGGCTTTGGTATGATCATCAATCATCATTTGTGCAAATTTCTTTACTTCTGAAGAGGTAGCTTTTGTAACTGCAATTTTTGCTAACTCAACTTCCATCATTCCGCCACCTGCTAAATCTACTACCATTTCTGCATCATCTTTCTGTGCTGAGGCTACAGAATCTGTTGGTGCTGTAGCTTCAATTGCTTCATTGTTTACTTGCTCGGTGGAGTCTTTAGAATCTTCGCTACTGTTTGAATTACATGACGCCATTCCTAATGCAAAGACGATGGCTGAGCCTAATAATATGCTTTTTGTTTTCATGATAAAATAAAGGATTTAGTTTACATAGAAGAACTTTAAAAAAGCTGTGCCAATCCTTAAAAAAGCAATTTTCTGGGGTTTATTTTCTACTTATATTTTTTAATAATAAAATATAGAGTTTGTATGCCAATGAAGAGTTCTGGATATTTTCTTTACTAGAATGGGCAATATATTCTACATATTGGGAGTTTATTTGCCGAGCAGTGGGGATTAAGGAAATGTTTAAAATTTGCTTAAGATATACTGAAATTGAGACATTAAGTGGATTAAATTACCCATTTGTGATATAATAAGACTTATCTACTATCTTCAATAAATACACAACTAATTTATAATGAATGAATTATAAAAAAAAGCGATCGGATGAATAGCAATTTCATCGGACCGCTTACGATATATTTTAAGATGCTAAAGCTAAATTTGCTTGTATCTTGCTTCAAAATCTTTAATCCGACGTCTTGAAATAGATAGTTCTTCGCCTGATTGAAGGTAAACCGAACCAGTCAATTTCTCCAGTTTTATTTTTTCAATATGAAGCATATTAATAATTACTCCTCTGTGAATTCTGAAAAAATAAGGTAATCCCATGAGTTTTTGCTCATAAACCTGTAAATTTCGTGCGCTCAATAAGGTTCTTCCTTTTGTCAGATAAAGAATCGTATAATTAATTTTACTTTCAAGGAATATGATTTCGTCGGGGCGAATGAACTTAGATTTGCCTCCACTCAAAAAACGTAAGGTAAATGATGGATTCATTGGAAAGGAAGTTTTCATGGCGTTTATAACAAATTCTACTTATTTCTAAGCAAAACCGCTACCAAAGTAATAAAATATAATACAATTCTTTTAAATGATGTAAAATATGTATGCCACTGCTAGCAGATGTGCGGTAATATAATCTTCCCATTTGCTATTGAAACCAACAATCCCCGCAATATTACTCTTAGTTTATGACTTATTCTCAGCTGCCTTTAAAATTTCAAAGTGATTCCTATTTAATTAAATCATCTTTGATGGTTGCATCTTGGTAGATTTATAAGAATTAAAATTGTAAAAATGATTCAATAGAAAATCTATTCTTTATTAACTTATTTCATACTGAATAGCTAAAAAACATTTTATTTTCAGGAAAATCTGTAATTTTATAACGTTTCAATTTTCAATTACTACATATGAATATATTATGACAGATACCCTTAAAGTTACGCATCAGCCAGAAGATAATCTTTTTCTTATCAATATTGGTGAAAATATGGCTTATCAGGAATACATTCAAACAAAAACTGATCTGGTTATTATACATACTGAAGTGCCCAGAGAACTGGAAGGGAAAGGTATAGGAAGTTTACTTGCAAAAAATGCCTTAGTTTATGCAGAAGAAAATGGACTGAAACTCATGCCGTTATGTCCTTTTATGGCTGCTTATGTACGAAAACATTATGAAGAATATAAGCACTTACTAGCTCCTGGTTTTAATGTCTGACGAATGAAAATATCACGAAAAAATGCCTTAAAATCATTGTTCGGAACATTGATAGGCCTGCCTGCTCTGGCAAAGAGTGATGATAAAAAAGACCTGTTAGGATTTAAGGAAGAATTTAGCGCAGCCTGGAAAAGCTCGCAAGACTATACGCTCAAAATCTTTAACCAGATGCCCGAAGAAAAACTCGAATATAAGTATACGCCTGAGTCTTTTTCTTTCAGAACTCAGTTCGTGCATTGTATTACTTTTACAACAGCACAAATTTGTGGGAGATTGAATCTGCCAAACCCCTATGACGAAAAAGAAAAGCAGAATGGCTATTGGGCGAAACTATCTAAAGTAGAATTAGAAGCCGAATTGAAAGGATTTTATGCATGGGTTGAAAAAACTGTATTACAAACCAAGCCTGATAAATTGGCACAATTGGAAGGCTATGCTGGTGACAAGATTCCGGTCTGGAGATTATTATATGCTTTAGAAAACCATATCATTCATCATCGTGGGCAAGCAATCTGCTATTTACGTCTGAACGGTATAATACCTATTGGATATATTGGCTGGTAAAATTCATTTATTAATATGCCAACAAAAAACCTCTGCAAGTATTACTTACAGAGGTTTTTTTATTTCAGGTAAACAATTTCTTATTTTTCTACACAAGAGCCTTCTTTACCATCTTTGCAACAACGGTTGTAAGATTTGCTTAGTTTTTTGTATTGGCCTTCATCGATGCTTACATATAATTTATTGTAGTCACCAACCATTACATCTTGTTTTGTAAAGTTATAATTCAATGTTACCGGAATATTTACATTTTGATCAGGAAGTGGGTTACCGTTAGCGTCACACACTCTGAAGATTTTAGAAACGTTGCTTAAACCTGAAGTAACAACTTCGTAGCTAGATTTAACAGGCACCGAGAAAGAACCTAAGCAAAGGTATTTTTCTGGCATTTCGCCTTTAGCTAATTTACCTGCTTTTTTGTATACACCAATTACAGTTACGCTTGGGCTTGCACTCTTAATGCTACCATCCTGAATTTCAGTTCTACCTAAGAAATTGATTTTCTGGTCAGCACATTTAGCAGCACCTGCTGTTCCAATAGTAACATCAGACGGGCTTTCAGATAAAACTTTTTTCTCGAAAGTCTGAGTACTTGCAGTTGTAGCACTTGGAGAAACCGGACAATCTTTGTACGCTTTACCTAGAGCTTTGAATTGTTTTTCGTCAACGTTTAAATAGATTTTATCTCCTTCGCCAACCATTACTTCTGATTTTGTAATTTTATAATCCAGGTTCAAAGGTAATACAAGATTCATTGCTGCAGGAGCCGCTGCACCTTGATCAACACAAACTGGAATTGTTTTTGAATAAGCCATTTCGCCTTTTACGTTGAAATCGTAGGTAGCACGAGAAGCAACCGGATATGAACCTAAGCAAAGACCTTTAGTTCCATTTACAGCGATAATTTCCATTGTTTTGCTGGCGTTCAATACATCACCACTTGAGATTTCACCTTTAGCACTGATACTGATTTGTTGCTCAACACAAACAGTTGGTGGTACCGGCGGCACTGGAGGAACAAATGGGAAATAAGAAGGAATATGGAAAGCATTACCGCATTTTTTCATTACATATATGTAACAATCGCCTGTTTTTGCTTTTATTTTGAAAGTTTCAAAATCGCGTCCTAAGATTGACCACACATATTTGTGACCTCTTGCATAAGCACCCATCCAGCCAGTAGCTCCTTTTTGGAGAATTTCAGGTGTGATGGTACTTACAGTAAATGCAGGATCGTTGAATCCTGTATAGCCCAAGGCTATCAATAAATCATCCATCTCTTTCTTGATGCCTCTTTGATTTCTCTGATAAACCCTCTTCAGGTGGTTATAGGCAGATTGTGCCGTATGACTAGGAATTTCTCCAAATTGTGGGCTGGTACCAAGTCTGTTCAAAACAACAGGTTTTCTATCGGCATTGCCTTGGAACACTTTATAAGGTAATGTGTTACAAGGGTTCAGTTGTTGTTGACTCGGCGTTGGATTCTGTTGGGCATAACCCAGCAACGGTAATAATACCACAAGTGTGAGAATTCTAAATGAAGAAGTTTTCATTTTTTTAGATTTTTAAAGTGTCTGAATAAATTTCTAATCCAATCGGATACAAAAATAATTTATTTAAATTAAAGTGACAGAAACGGATCCTTTATGAAAAGATTATTTCTATCTATTAGGTTTTGTGAGTTTTTAGGTCTCTTAAGGTGTTTTAGAGAATGATTACGAGACTCTTTCCCGCAAAAATGGTAATTATTTAATTTAAAAACAAAAACTAACACAGAATGTTATTAGCTCCTGGCGGTTTTCTTTATTTTTTTGCATCGAACGGTTTAAACAGGCTTTTATTAAAAAACAGGACAATTCTTATTTGCTCGAAAATTTATATATCGTGGTAGTCTTATACGTTTCACCCGGACGTAGAACTACAGTCGGAAATTTAGTCTGATTTGGTGAGTCAGGGAAGTGTTCTGTTTCGAAACAGAAACCATAACGCTTCTTATATACTACACCGTTTTTTCCGGTAATTGATCCGTCTAAAAAGTTTCCGGTATAAAACTGTACTCCAGGTTCAGTAGTCTTTACTTCCATAAAACGACCAGTAGTTGGCTCATATGCCGTTGCTGCCAGAATCAACGAATCCTTTTTAGGTTGATTCAGCACCCAGCAATGGTCATATCCACCTCCTGCTTTTATTTGTGCATCAGTCGAATCATTAATTCCTTTGCCAATTGTTTTTGGTGTTGTAAAATCAAATACTGTACCTTTTACTGCTTTTAACTCGCCAGTAGGTATTAATGTTTCGTTCACTGGCAAAAAACGATCTGCATTAATCATTACTTCATGTCCTAAATGGTCTGTTTTACCGCCTGTCAAATTGAAGTATGAGTGTTGAGTCAGGTTCAAAACCGTTGGTTTATCAGTAGTTGCCGTATAGTTTATTTCAAGCGCATTATCCTCGGTTAAAACATAAGTAATTTCCACATTCAGATTGCCCGGATACCCTTCATCACCATCTTTACTTACATGATTTAACTTCAATCCGTTTCTACCATCTTTTAACTCTTCACTTTTCCAGATTACTTTATCGAAGCCGATTTTTCCGCCATGCAGGTGATTAGGGCCATTATTTTTTAATAAATTATAGGTTTTGCCATCTAAGGTAAATTTCGCATTGGCAATTCTATTACCGTATCTACCTACTAAAGCACCAAAGAATGGGCTCGATTTCAAGTAGCCAGATAGTGAATCATACCCTAATACTACATCTTCATATTTACCATCTTTGTCAGGTGCCGTCCAGTGAGTAATCAATCCGCCATAATCACTAATTTTTACCTCCATACCTTTTGAATTTTTCAAGGTATAAAGGCTTACCTCCTGGCCATCAGGTAGTTTCCCCCACGATTGTTTTGAAATAGATGCTTCTGCTTTTGTTGTTTCCATTGTATTTTCGCTCTTTTTAGACTGACAGGCAATACTGGTGTACATGAGTAGGATTCCTGCCAAAAACAATTTGGACTGCGTTTTAAAATTATTCATAATTATTGAAGGGGGTTGTTTTGATTGCCAATATTACATAAAAACTGTTAAAATAAGACTTTGTTCGATAAAGATTTATGAATTTTAACCTCTCTCGTTAAACGAAAAGCCTATCTTTACCGTTAATTGAGCATTATTTAACAATTTCAAACCAATATTATCTTCATCCAGATATGCAAATACGCAAGATATTTATTGTCGGCCTATTAGTTGCGACACATATAACTCAGGCACAAACCCCCGCTGTATCCAAATACGATCACAGGGATGCGTTTAACCCTTTGTTTAATTTCATGCCCGGTACTGCTTACCGTAGTGGTACAGGTGCACCAGGGCCTATGTATTGGCAAAACAGGGCAGATTATAAAATCAATGCTACGCTTGATGAAAACGCCAATACCCTTACAGGAGAAGTAGAAATTACCTATAAAAACAATAGCCCTGACAAACTTCCTTTTGTCTGGTTACAGTTAGATCAAAATCAGTTTAATGACAATTCTCGTGGGGGTAAAACTACTGCCATTGTGGGTGGTCGTTTTGGAAATACAGGTTTTGAGGGAGGGTATACTGTACAATTTGTCAGTGCCGAGAAAAAAGTTGCTACAGGTAAAAAATCGTCGCAACGGTCGGTATATGCAGAGCATTTAATTGATGACACGCGCATGCAGATACGTTTATCTGAACCATTAGCAACTGGCGAAGAATTAAAGATAAAAGTAAGCTACTCATTCAAAGTTCCGCGTTATGGTTCTGATAGAATGGGTAAACAGGATACACAAAACGGAACAATTTATGAAATGGCGCAATGGTATCCTCGAATGGCTGTGTATGATGATGTAGAGGGCTGGAATACGCTTCCTTATCTTGGTGCCGGAGAGTTTTATCTGGAATACGGTGACTTTGAATATAATGTTACTGTACCCTGGGATCATATCGTAGCAGGCTCAGGAGAGTTGACAAACCCTAGTGAGGTGATGACTGCCGAGCAAATCAAAAGATTTAATGAAGCAAAAAACAGTGATAAGACAGTTATTATCAGAAGCGCAGTGGAAGTGACAGATGCTAAGTCAAGACCAAGAAGCAGTGGCACATTGACATGGAAGTTTAAATGTAAACAAGCACGCGATGTAGCCTGGGCATCATCTAAAGGATTTGTATGGGATGCCGCTAAAATTAACCTACCTAGTGGTAAAACCTCTATCGCTCAATCGGTATATCCGGTTGAAAGTGCAACCAATGATAGCTGGAACCGCTCTACGGAATACGTAAAAGGTTGTATTGAGTTTTACTCGAAATATATCTATGAATACTCGTATCCTTCAGCAACAAATGTGGCAGGTGTAGTAGCAGGTATGGAGTATCCGGGTATTGTTTTCTGTAGCTACAGAGACAAAACCGAGAGTCTGTGGGGAGTAACTGACCATGAGTTCGGGCATAACTGGTTTCCGATGATTGTGGGAACCAATGAAAGAAAATATGGCTGGATGGACGAGGGATTCAATACTTTTATTAATACACTTTCAACCAAAAACTTTAATAATGGGGAATACTATCAGCCTGAAAATGCTCGTCAGTATGCGCCGTATTTTTATGATCGTGACCCAATCATGAATATTCCTGATGTTGTTCAGGCAAATAATCTGGGCTTGGCGGCTTATGTAAAACCCGGTTATGGTTTGACAATGTTGAGAGAATTAGTTCTGGGTGAAAAACGTTTTGATTATGCTTTTAAAGAATATGTAAACCGTTGGGCATTTAAACATCCTACTCCTTTAGATTTCTTCAGAACCATGGAAGATGCAGCTGGTGAAGATCTGGGTTGGTTCTGGAAAGGCTGGTATGTGAATGATTGGAAAATTGACCAGAGTGTAAAAGATGTAAGCTATATTCAGCAGGATGCGACAAAAGGCTCGGTAATCACGATTGAAAATCTTGAAAAAATGCCAATGCCGGTAATTGTTGAAATAAAAGAGGCTAACGGTACTACCAAACGAGTTGACTTACCTGTGGAGGTATGGCAACGCGGAAGTTCATGGAGCTTTAAATATCCATCAACTTCAGCTATTGAATCAGTTGTCGTTGACCCAGATAATAAACTACCAGACGTAAATGCCAAGAATAATATCTGGAAACCTACCAGATATAGTTCGCCACAGGCAAATTAATAGAGAATAAAAGCTTTTCAGCCTTCTTCTACCGGAGGAAGGCTGAAGGGTGTAGTGATTGAAATTTTTGAACGTTCGCAGACCCCTCCAATAGGTGGATTGAATTTTGAAACATCCACCGTTATCTGTTGAATTTCGGGGAATTGTTCCTTAACCGCTTCAATAATTTTATAAGCAATATGTTCTAATAGCCGATGTTTTATTTTCATAACATCGGCTATTATTGTATAAACCACTTCATAATTGACTGTCAAACTTAATCTGTCTTCCTGTGCTGCACGATTCAAGTCGGCTGTGATGGCAATATCAATAGAATATTTATTACCCATCTTTTGCTCTTCGTCGTAATAACCATGATAAGCAAAAAACTCTAAGCCTTCAAGCGAGATTATTCCCATAAATTTTACTAATCAATTAAATTTTGTGTGAGTATCTATTTGTTTTTGAGTGTATCAGATATTATCAAAGAATGAGCCACCCCCACTAGTATCATTATTTTTACCAATCACATCATTGACAGTTGGTAATGGGGAGGTATCTTTTGCTGGGCTATCTGCTTTCTCTACCATAGCCTTTCTAATAGCTGCTTTTACCTTGTTTACTTTTTCAAGCATTTCTTCGGTAATAGACTCAATATTATTATCAGCTACCGGTTTAGGTTCTTCGGCTTTCGTAGTTTCGACTTTATTAAAAGGCACTTCATTAACAGGAACCTCCTGTGGCTTAACTGGGGTCTCTTTTTCTTCTTCCTGAGTTTCACCAATAGTATCAAAAAATGCTACGTTACTATCAATGCCTCTTTCTTCTACATCTTCTACTATCCTGCCACCTACCAGACGGTCTTTCATTTCTTCCAGCTCTGCAAAACGGCCTTCCGCGGCTAGCAAGGATTGCTCTACCCAAGTACTTGGGTCGTGCATGGCGTAATGAGGGCCTGCGTTTTCAAGAATCTCACGAATTTTGAAAACTGGTGTAGTAGCTAAGTCTTTGAAAGTAAATATGCCGGAATCATACAATAGCATGGCTATTTTTGGTCCAATTCCTTCTATTATTTCTAATTCATCAGGTTTCTTTTGGTCTGCAACTGACACTTTTTGTGCTACAGGCGTTTGTTCAATAGGGGCTTGTGGCTCAGGCTCAGATTCTTCTACCTTGGTTTTAGCCTCTTCCTCTTCTGTTTCTTCTACAGGACCTTCTTCAATAATATCATTGGCTGATGAATGAACGGTGCTTTCTTCCGTTTCTTTTTCCTCATAATCCGCATGATTTACAGGCGTGGCTTCTACTTCATTTTCTAATTCTTTAACCCCATTTGCTTCCGTCTCTTCTTCAGTTTCCTCAGAAGTTTGCTCTATTGCTTGCTCCTCAACTGGTTCAGCAGCTACTTCGGCAGAAGTTTCTTCGCTTTCTCTTATTTCTTCAACTATCGCTTCTGTTTCCGGCACTTCCGGTTCGTCTTCTTCAAGCTCTGGTGTTTGTTCTGCACCTGATAAGATACTGCCTGCTTCCTGAATCTTCTTATTGATACCCTCTTTATCAAATTTATCTTCAAAGCGTTGTACATGCTCTAAAGTAGCATTAGAAAGACTACGCATTTGAACCAATAAGTTAGTCTTGTAATGATCCATGGCTTTGAAATCACGTTCCAAAGCTTTTACTTCTCCTAATACTTCATCTTTGATATATTTGGCTCTGGTTTGGGCTTCCCGTAATATTTCTGCTGCTTTAGTATTTGCTTCTTCCAGTATTTGCTCACTTCTTTGTTTCGATTCCTGAATATGCTTCTCAGCTTGCTGATTAGCCTGTTCAGTAATCATAGTACTTGTATCTTCTGCTGTTTTAAGAGTCTTAAATAAGGTCATTTCAATCTCCCGAAGCTTGCTTGCTTCTTTTTCAGCCATTTCAAGTTGCATTCTAAGCATCTTGCTTTCGTTAAGTATGCGTTCCCATTCCTGCGAGAGATTCGCTAAAAAATTATCAACTTCTTCGATATTGTAGCCTCTGAAAGTTTTTTCAAATTCATGTTGGCGTATTTCGAGCGGTGTAATTTTCATTGTGTCAATGTTTTATGGAAATATTAAGGCAAAATTAATAAAAAAACTATCGGTACTCCTTATTTAAGCTATTTTCTTCAATTTTGCAAGAAAGCAGGTAAATAAAAATTCGGTTTCAATTAGTTAAAATAGTATAACTAATTTAAATAACTGTTTTGTTGGGGTTTTGATTATATTTTTTTTATCGAAAGGCGCTATTCGAGCAATTTCCATACTGAAATTGTACGGTCATCACTACATGAAACAATTTGTTGGTCATAATCTGACCACAAAACCTTGTTTACTGAAGTACCATGTCCAGCATGTCTTGCACGGTCTATTACCTTTAGTAGTTTCATTTTTTCGGCATCCCAAACCTTAATAGACTTGTCCATACTACAGGTAACAAATCGCTGACCGTCAGGACTAAACGATAGATGATTAATGGCAAAAGTATGCGCTACAATCTCTTCTTCTAAGGTATATTCACGCTCTACATTCCAGATTTTCAGGCGAGCATCTCTACTTCCTGACAATAGTAAATTAAAATCGGGAGAGTACTTAATGGTAAAGACAGAATTGTTGTGAGCGGCTATGATTTTCTTTAAATCAAAGGTCTTTAAATCGAATATTTTAATAGTATTATCACTATAACCTGCTGCTAATTCTCTTTCTACCGGATTAATTGCCAGGCATCTTACACTCACATTTGCAGCTTTAATATGTTTACGAAAACTCAAAGTTTCGGTATCAATAACTGAAATGATACCATCACCACCTGCAATAAACGCCTGATTATCGTATATCTGAATATCAAAATACAAGGCAGGAGCTAATTTTAGTGAGCGGATTTCCTGTTTGGTTTGAATATCTATTACATGAATGCCCTCCTGATTCTCGGCTATCCATAGATGATTAGGTTGTGGCAGATAGGCTAAAGTATAAACCGAGTTTTTTACTTTGGCGATGAGTTCCCCGACATCAGGCTTTTGGAGATTCCATCTAACGATAAAACCATCTCCTGCCGCTGAAAAAAAACGGTGATTTTCTCCTGACTTTTCTAAGGCATATACGCAATCGCGATGGCCAGTAAATGTATCTATTTTATCAACTTGTATCATGGCTTTACATGATTTTTTCAGTCATGTAGCTAATTGTTTTCTGACAATACTTACTTTTGCTTGCAAAACTAATTCTTAAATATATCCATTAATCTTTTTATCTCATGAATTTTTCGGCAAACATAGAAAAAAACGTTGTTTTTAAAGAGGTAGAAAAAGTAATTACCGATTTAGGATTCACTATTGCCAATCAGGATCAGAGCCGTCCATGGGGTGGTTTCTTTGTCCTGGATGAATCTCAGGCATCAAAATTTATCGAAACATATTTTCCTCATTTATCTATTAATGATTTTGGAGTCGGACAAAAGCTAAGCCCGAAAATCCTGGTCGTTGCGCCTAATAAGCGTCTATCCTGGCAATATCATTTCCGTAGAGCCGAAATCTGGAAAGTGGTTGGCGGCATTGCAGGAGTAGTTACCAGCGAGACAGATGAAGAAAATGAATTGCAAACTTTAGCTTTGGGAACCATAATTAACCTGAAACAAGGTGAAAGACATCGTTTGATTGGCCTGGACCAATGGGGAATTATTGCCGAAATATGGCAACATACAGATCCTGAAAACCCATCGAACGAAGATGATATAGTACGTGTACAAGACGATTTCGGTCGTTAATATGTGTACAACGATTTTTAAATCGTTGAAGAAAACGTTTGCTTTGAAGAATGTTTATAAGCAAGCGTTTTCTTAAAATCTATTCTACATACAATACCAGTCCTTTCAGATAGTGCCCTTCCGGATGGAAAAGGTTTACCGGGTGGTCAGCTCCCTGGTTCAGATGATGTAACACTCTTACCTGTCTGCCTACTTCCAATGCCGCCGAAACAATAGTGTTATAGAAAAGTTCTCTGTCTACTACCTGTGAGCAGGAGAATGTAACCAGAATCCCACCTTTGGCCAAGCGTTTAATGCCCTCCATATTCAATCTTTTATAACCCTGCACAGCCTGATGACGTTTGGCGATACTTTTGGCATAAGCTGGCGGGTCAAGCACGATTAAATCATAAATCTGGTCGTTTTGTTTCAGGAAGCCCATAACATCTTCAGCATAGGCTTTATGATTATCAACTTCACCAAAATTGGCCGCTACATTCTGATTTACCAGTTCAATAGCTTTTTTGGAGACATCAACTGAGTGTACCAAAGCGGCACCTGCCTTTAAAGCATAAATTGAAAAGCCACCTGAATAACAAAAAGCATTTAATACTTTTTTATCTTTGGCATATTTAGCCAATAAGGCTCTATTATCTCGCTGGTCAAGGAAGAAACCTGTTTTCTGCCCCGTTTCCCAATCAATCAGGAATTTATTCGCGTTTTCCAGAACTGGGTGTGGTAAAATATGACTAATGTCTCCTTTAGAAAAAAGATAAGTATTGGTTACTGACTTAGAGAATTCATCTGGCAAAGTTTCAGCACTTTTATCATAAATAGCCACCAAAGCATTTTCATAAACTCTTTTGAGCGCATTGACAATTTTTTCTTTTTCACGCCACATGCCTATCGTATGTGCCTGAAAAACGATGACATTCTGATAATAATCTAAAATTAATCCCGAAAATCCATCTCCTTCGCCATGTGTCAAACGGTAACAAGTGGTGTTATCACCTAGTTGAATAAGCTGTCTGACTTCAAAGGCTGTTTTTAGCTTTTTATACCAGAAATCTTCATCGACCGTAACCTGCTCGTACGAGAAAATTTTTATGGTTATGCTTCCCTTATAAAAATGACCTGTGGCCAGATAATTTCCTTTTTTATCACAGACCTCTACTATATCTCCATCGTTTGGTTGACCCTCTGTTCTGGCAATGGCTCCCGAAAACACCCACGGATGTAGCCGCTTAACTACCTGTTCTTTGCCTGCCTGTAAAAATACTTTTGCGTACATATCTACTGTTTAATTCTCTTTCGTTATACAAAATAAGAAAATATCGTGCGCAAAGAAAACGTTTTTACGATTTTATATTTACATTTACTTTCCTATAAATTACAGTAGACTTTGTTTCTAACCCCTTAACATCATTAAAAGCACTATGAAGCTAAACCGTCGAAATTTTCTACGTAACACGGGCCTGTTGGCAGCTACTCCTTTGTTAGCTAATCAATTGTGGTCATGCACTCCCTCATCAAAAACAGAAGAAAAAAGCGCCGATTCAACCGCTACCTCCTCAATGGTGGCCGACCCCTCAGTAAAAGATTTTGGTATTCAACTCTGGACAGTGAAAGAAGACCTTGCTAAAGACCCTAAAGGGGTTCTGAAAGCATTGGCAAGCTATGGATACAAACAAATTGAGAGTTTCCAGGGTGATAAAGGTGTTTTCTGGGGAATGACCGCCAAAGAATTTAAGATATTAATGGATGATATTGGTAGTAATCTGATAAGCACACACTGTAGTCAGGATTATACCATGAAAAAGGAGAAAGAGGATGAGTTTAAAAAATTAGTGGATGATGCGGCCAGTATTGGCATGAAGTATCTAATTAACCCATACTTAGGTGATTTAACAAAAGAAGACGAATGGAAAAAAGCTGCTGAAGGCCTGAACCGTCAAGGAGAAATTGCTGCTAAGGCTGGCTTACGTATGGCTTATCACAATCATAATTTTGAGTTCAAGAAATTTGCAAATGGTACAATGCCAGAAACTATCCTATTAGATGGAACCGACCCTAAGCTGGTAGATTTTGAAGCTGATTTATATTGGGTAGTTGCCGCAGGAGAGAATCCGGAAGAATGGTTGACTAAATACAAAAATCGTTTCCGTCTGGTACACGTAAAAGATATGCTGAATGATGCAAAAGTTGCTGAAATCACGGAGAAGGAAAAAGTGAAAGACCCGCTTTTCTCGTTCTCAACTACTATAGGCCAGGGCAAGATTGATTTCCCTAGATTATTGAATGTAGCTAAACAAAACGGTGTGGATTATTTCATTGTTGAACAGGAACGTTTTGATGGAACAACCCCACTAAAAGCAGCAGAAGCGAATGCGGGTTATATGAAGAATTTAGTTTTTGCTTAAAATAGAGTTTACTATCCAATGAAACAGGGCAGACTTCCTTCTGCCCTGTTTCATTGGATAGTAAGTATTAAAGGTTACCAATCAGTTCTTTCATGATAAAAGTCATGGTAGGCTCTGCCTTATGAGCGGCCTCAAGAATTCTGCTTAACTCTGCCTTTTTTAGTAATTCAGGAATACCCATGTCTGTAATTACCGAAATACCAAATACAGGAATTTCCATCTGTCTGGCTACGATTACCTCCGGAACTGTGCTCATTCCTACGGCATCTGCGCCAAGCATTCTCAGTAACCTGTATTCTGCTTTGGTTTCAAGACTTGGGCCTGCAACACTTACATATACACCTTTATGAATACCTTCTAAACCATTTTGAGTGGCAATTAGTAAGGCTTTTTCTACCGTTTCTATCTCATATGGTTCGCTCATATCCGGGAAACGGTCTCCCATGATATTCTCCCCTATCAATGGATTCTCGGGTAAGAATAAAGAGATATGGTCTTCGATAATCATCAAATCGCTCTCTTTATAAGTAGGGTTTAAACCACCTGCTGCATTGGAAACAAAGAGTCTTTCAATGCCCAGCATTTTCATTACCCGCACAGGGAAAGTAACCTGTTGCATAGAATATCCTTCGTAATAGTGGAATCTTCCCTGCATACAAACTATTTTTTTGCCATTAAGCGTACCAAATAATAATTTTCCTTTATGAAATTCAACTGTGGCAATAGGAAAATGTGGTATATCGCTATAATTGAGAGTAAAAGCAACTTCTATTTCATCGGTTAGTTTTCCTAAACCTGTCCCTAAAATGATTCCGAATTGCGGTCTGAAATCACCTATCTGAGATTGTATATAAGCGGTAGATTCTTCAAATAATTTAAGCATAAATACAGAAAAAAATTGTTTAGGTAAACAAGGTACGAAATAAACTAAAAAAGCACGACTCTCCGAGCCATGCTTTTTTATCTACGAACGAGAATATATCTTACAACGCCAATGTACCTTTGCGAGCCGCATCAACTAAAGTAGCTTCTAAGCCTTTTTTGTTGATAGTACGAAGGGCTGAAGTCGAAACTTTCAATGAAACCCATACACCTTCTGATTCTAAGAAGAACTTCTTAGTTTTAAGATTCGGGAAAAACTTACGCTTTGTTTTATTGTTAGCGTGCGATACATTGTTACCGACTTGCGTTCTTTTACCAGTGATTTGACAAACCTTTGCCATTGCCTTATAAATATTTTCTATGTAAAAAAGATAATTCCTTAAACGGGAGTGCAAAAGTCGTAATTTTTTCGGAAATAAAAAAGTATGTTTCACTTTTTTTTGAATCCATACGGACAATGCCGGCAGCTATTTTTACAGCAATACCCCCTTTTTTTGTGATATATTTCTGTGAAAACCATTAATCCTCTCTCAAAATAATAGTCTTCTTCTGTTAAAGGTGGTAACAATGGCTCAGTCTTTTTATTTTTTCCGTTTGCCAATTTTGATATAATCTTTTGTTCTATTAACTTTTGTTTTCAATTAAACGTTTCCTGAAACCAATGAATCTGACTATCCGCTTAGCAACTATTGACGATGTTCCTATCATTTTAAGCATTTATGCAGCAGCCTTAGACAATAATAAGGTGCTTTCAACCGAAGAGGCCCAAAAGATTTTTATCCAACAAAGTAAATATCCTGATTATCATGTTTTTTTAGCCGAGATGGATAATGAAGCAGTAGGCACCTTTGCGCTTTTAGTAATGGAAAATATGGCTCATATGGGTACCCCATCAGCGGTGGTGGAAGATGTAGGGGTGCTACCTAATCTTCAGGGAAAAGGCATCGGAAAAAAAATGATGGAATATGCCCTGCAATATGCCAAAGAAAAAGGTTGCTATAAGATGAGTCTTTCCAGCAACCTTCGTCGTGAGCAAGCTCACCAATTTTATGAATCTTTAGGCTTCAAAAAACATGGTTTCAGTTTTCTGATGGAATTAGCCTAGTCTCATGCTACGCTGTTTGAAATATGGGCGAAGTACTTTTCTATCAAATAGTGCCAGTAGTACCATTAGATTTAACAGAATGGCAATCTGGGTGAAATAACTTCTTATAAAGTCATTGAAAACTTCAACAACCTGATTTGGTTGCTCTATCGTTGTTTCAGAAGATGGCAGATAGAATATAGCAACCAAAATCGTCGTAATCAATACCCCTATCATCGTTCCAAAGAAACCATACATAAATTTTGCACTCCATTTCTTCTTCTTTGCAATTACAAAAACTGGTTTTTCAGATGGAAGTGCTGCTAATATATTGGCAGTAAAATCAGCTGATGTTTTCTCTAATGGCATATCTGCCAAATCAAAATGTATCGCTGCCAGTTCATTAAAATATTGCTGGTAGACTACCGAACCAGCCAATAGATGTGTATGCTTCTGCAGAATTTCTGCATCGGCACAGCCATCAAGAATGTCGAATATCTGTTCGTCTGTTAGCATAATTCTTTCATTATTTATCCTTTCTACACCTATCTATATTAAGCTTCTTACTTCTTCTTTCCAATGTTTTTTCATTTCTTCTGCCAGGCGTTTTCTTGCCCTATGAATTTTTACTTTAGCAGTATCGGCACTGATTTGTGTAATAGCTGCTATTTCTTCTAAAGATTGCTCTTGCAAATAGAATAAGGTTATTAATAAAACATCATCAGCCTGTAATTGTTGCATGGCCCGCCTGATAGCCTGCTGACGTTCGTTTTTTCTTATATCTTCGCTCGAATCACTCAGGTTGCTTACCAATGACGCTTGAGGGGATTCTGATATATCTTCTGTAAATATACGGTTTTTCCGTTTCTGCATCAAAGCCGCATTAAAAACTATCCGGTAAAACCAGGTAGTAAATTTTGCTTCAAAATTAAAAGAGTGAACGTTCTTAAATACCTGTAAAAACGCATCCTGTGCTATTTCCTCGGCATCTTCCCTACTATTTAAGATACGATAGGCTACTGTAAACGCATATTCTTTATGGCGATTGATTAACTCTTTATAAGCTAACCGATCACCTGCCTGAATGCGTTTCAATAGGGTAATATCTTTTTGTTCGTCGTTCACTGTATCATTGGATGCAGTTTTTTGAAAAACGTTACACCTTAGAAGAAAAAATATTTTTTTTAATCAGCCTGTAACCTCCCGCTAAAGGCCTGCATCCTATCGCTAAAATATTGTTTCACTATTAAAATAAATAAATTATGCCTCCAGCAGTAGCTATAGTTGTTCCGGTAACTGCAATCGTATGTATTGTAGGTCTATTGGCTCTTTTAAGAAAATTTGATAATGACGAACGAATGGCCATGATTGAAAAAGGCCTGACACCCCCGCAAAAAGATAGCATGAGAGTAAACCCAGCATCCGCTTTGCGTTGGGGTTGTTTATTTATGGGTGTGGGTTTGGGTATATTTATAGCAAATATATTTCAAAGTGCATCAGACAAGGATTCGGAGGCATTGTATCCGGCATCGATTTTATTCTTTGGTGGTTTAGGCCTTCTTTTTTCTTATTATATACAATTAAAATTAGATGAAAGACATAAATAGTTCGTCCATCCAGAACTGTCTATTTTTTCCATTTTGCTAAATTACCCTTAGCCCCAATAGTCCAACAGTCATTTTTATAACATGAGATTGCATGGAAAGCTTCGGTATCGACAGCTTTCCATTTTTTACCCATATCTGCAGAAAGACCTGTACCTGAAGTCCCTACTACCAATAAACTTTTGTCAGATAATACCCAGCTTGATTCTTTCAAACCATCAGGTTTGGCCTGGGCCGCCAAAGCCCATGTTTTTCCTCCATCGTGAGTAATAGCAACATTATCAGATACTATTTTATCATCTTTATAATCGCCTCCGGTAGCAATTCCGTCTTTATCTGTATAAAAGTGTAAGCCAAAAATACCTGAGGTTTCCCCTTGTTTAAAAGGAGTTTCGGCTACCTGCCAGGTTTCGCCTTTATCGGTTGTATAGAAAACCCTGCTTTGGGTGTTAATCCATGCCAGTTTTTTGCTCCGTGTATTTACGCAAGTACCGCTGGAAGCAAAAGAAGCTTCTTTAGGTTTAATAGCCGGGAGTTTTTCTTTTGGTATCCTCTGCCAGTTTTCTCCGTCTAAAGTTCTTAAAATATAAGGCTTCTCATCAATAGGATCTCCTATCAGAATACCCTCCTTATCGTTCCAGAAATCGAAAGAGTCGAAGAATGCTCCTTTTTCTGTGGTTTGATAAATTATTTTCCATGATTTACCTCCATCCGTGGTTTTATAGATTCTGGCGGCTCCTTTATCTGCATCACCCGCGCTCATAGCATAAACTACTTCAGCACTTGCACCATGTATATCTCTGAAATCTAAAGCTTCTGCTCCCTCTACTTTTAAAACCTGCCATTGTTGTCCACCGTCAGTTGTTTTTAACACTGTTCCTTTGGTACCTCCAGCCCAGACAATCTTACTATTCACTGCACTGATAGAGCGAAAAGAAGCATCAGTACCGGAATTTTGCTTAATCCATTGGGCTTTTGCGGTGGTAATAGATAAAATTAAAAGAAGAGATAAGCGTTTTTTCTTAAAAATAAAGGTAATCATATCAATCATTAAGAATAGTGTCTATTTTTGTACGATGAACCAACGAATGTACATATTTCTTTCTACTCTTTTCTTTTTTGCTATCAGCTTTTTTGCTTCTGCGCAAGAAGATGTAAGAATAGAGTTCGGGAAAAAGAACCTGTTGATTGATGAAAATTTAGTGATAACTGTGGTGATTACGGGTAGTGATAAATCTACTGTTAGTACTTTCCCTGAAATACAAGGATTCACCAAAGCGGATAGAAAAATTACCCATGCTAAAGGTCAAACTCATAACATAACTCAATATTATACTCCTACTAAAGAAGGTACTTTTAGAATTGTTTCTTTTGAATTGACTGTAAACGGAAAGGCCTATGAATCTGAATTGACTACCATTGTAGTTACATCTCCCAAAGAAGACGATGAAGAAGACGGTACTGAAGCAATCAGCTTAGAAAACATTAAGGAGAATGCCTTTTTGGCAATGAATGTTGATAAAGGCAGTGTTTATGTTGGCGAGGGATTCAGAGTAACACTAGCATTTTACATTGCTGAAACAAATACCATGCAAATGGGTTTTGCAGATGATTTGAATGCACAGGTAGATGCTATTGCTAAGAAAATCAAATCTCCGGATTGCCTGGAAGAGCGAATAAATATTACGAATATAGTTGAAGAACACCGGACTATTAATGGTAAACGATTCTTAGCTTATAAATTTTTTGAAGCACTCTATTTTCCATTGAATGGTCAGCCTGTAAAAATCCCTTCGGTGGAGTTAAGAATGGATCAGAGTAAGAAAAACGGGGGTGAAAAAGAATCAATTAGCTTTACTAATAAACCTTATACTGTTAAAGTATTGACTCTGCCAGATCACCCGTTGAAAGACAAGGTAGTAGCAGGCAATTTTAGTTTAGTAGAGCAGATTGAAACCAGAAAGATTAATACTGGTAAGAGTTTTAACTATAGTTTCAAGATAGTTGGGCAAGGGAACTTCTCAACTATCAACGTTTCGTCTCCTGTTAATGATAGTTTTTTTGATTTTTATCCACCGGAAGTAAGAGAGGTACATAATAATGACTTAACCGTTCGGGAGAAAGAGTTTCGTTACCGTGTTGTGCCTAAAGATTCTGGACAACAAGCTTTGGATAAGTATTTTTATTGGGTGTATTTCAATACCAAAAGTAAGACCTATGATACGCTTAAATCGAAACTGAAGATAAAGATTCTGGGCAAGGCAATTGCAGATAAAGAGTCTGATACTTCAGAAGATATATTTGCAGGTATTGATAAATTAGATACTTCGGTGATTCAGACGAATTATCAGGAGGTTGTTAAAAATATTTCAAATCTCCTGATAATCTGTATGATTATGGGTTGCATTTACTTATTCACCTGGAAACGAAGAGCGAAATAGGCTTATAATACAGGGTGTTTTTTATGGAAATCGGTTGCGTCCTGATAAGCCTTAGCAACTTGTAATAACTTAGCTTCTCCAAACAATTTTCCCATAAAAGTGATACTTGTTGGGCGCCCCTCCATTCTGAATCCATTGGGTAATACCACACAAGGGTGACCAGTTAGATTGGTTAATGTCAGGTTCCTACCAAAAGATGGAGATAGATATACATCAATACCTTTTAAACGGCGTTCCATTTCCTGAATCAATAAAGTGCGATGGCGATTCGCCTGAATATACTCTACCGCAGGAATAAATCGGGCAGAGCGAAAGGCATTCGGCCAGGCATTTTTATTCTGACGAACCATCAAATCATCTTTACCCGAACGTGTCAGTTCATCAAAAGCAGCTGCGGCTTCTACCCCAAGTAAGAAACTAATGTCATTTGAGGGTAAATTTGGCAACTCCATCGGAATCAATTCTGCGCCTAGTTTCTGCAAAACTATTAAACTCAATGAATCTTGTGCTTTTGTTGGATATTTACGTTCAAAGTCACTTTTCAGGTAGGCAATTTTGATACCTTTTAAATTTTTATTTGTGCCGTCATAATTGAATGGTGCTTGCATACAAGTAAAGTCTTGCCCGTCTACTCCCTGAATGCTATTAAATACAATGGCACAATCTTCTACAGTCCGGCAAATTGGCCCCAATTTATCCATACTCCAGCTTAAGGTCATGGCTCCAGTCCGGGGAATTCTACCAAAGGTTGGTCGTAAGCCTGTAGTACCACACTCTGTTGAAGGTGAAACAATTGAACCTAATGTTTCACTACCAATGGCAAAGGGCAACATTCCGGCCGCAACAGATGAAGCTGACCCTGCTGATGAGCCGCTTGAACCACGGTTTAAATCCCAGGGATTAAGGGTTTTTCCACCAAACCAAACATCGCCCATGGCTAATTCTCCTAATGTCAATTTAGCACAAAGCACAGCTCCGGCTTTTTCCAATCTTTGAACTACTATGGCATCCTGGTCAATTATCTGGTCTTTATAAGGCCCTGAACCCCAGGTTGTTTTATAACCTTTTACGGCCAATAAATCTTTTGCTCCATAAGGAATGCCATGTAGAAGTCCTCTGTATTTTCCTATTTTTATTTCATTATCGGCTTGTGTAGCTTGTTTCAAAGCTAAATCTTCTGTAATGGTGATAGCATAGTGCAATTTCCCATCATACTTTTTTAGCCTTTCAATAAAAAACCGAGTGAGTTCAACACAGGAAATCTTCTTAGTACGAATCAACTCAGCTAATTCTCTTACAGAATAATAAGCCAAATCATCCCGATTTGCGGGTAGGTTTACCACTCCGATTTGAGAGGCTTTAAAAGGTAAATAAGTTTTTTCAAATTCAAAACCCACCGGCAACGGATTAAAGTATAGGGCCGGAGTAACACTATTATTTAAGGGTATTTTTCTGATACTTTCAAAATCTTTACGATTGTCATTCAAATCATTAATCATCGAATCGGCTTCGGCATCAGTGAAATCTAAACCAAGAATCTTTTCAGCCTGGTTTATTACTTCAACTGTTATAGGAGGGCTATCGACTATTTTTGTGATAAATGCTCCCAGACCTAATGATATAATGCAGGCAACGGGTAGTAAGAGTTTTTTCATGATTAGAGTAATAGTATTGTTGAGTAAGTTTTGAGGTAACAATATAGATAATATTTGAGATAATCTTTATCTGGATTTAAATTAAATACCCTTAAAAAGATTGAGACAGGGCATCGCCCTGTCTCTACCTGTAATACATTAAAAAAAATAAGAATTACTGTTTCATCGCCTTAATAACATCTTTATAACTTACCAATTGAATACCTTTTTGCTCAATGGCTTCTTTTACTTTCTCGCTGGTAAAGATATTTGTTACATCCTGACGACCTTTGGCTACATCTTCGTAACCAATATGGTAGATAGCTCTAAGTTCATCATTATCAAGACCAGGATGCTCTACATAAACATACGTTTTGCCTTCTTCAAGTTTATCTAACATAGTAATAAAACCTTGAATACGTTCGTCAGTAGTTTTATTTCTGAAATCGAATCCGGTATAACTAATACCTGAATCTGTATCAATCATAGCCAGTTTATATTCCTTAGCTACCCTTTTGGTCATTTCTTTTACTTCAGGTGTAAAGGCTGTACTGCCCATGTGGCCTGAGATATGGCTTAATCTTGGAATATATTTTAAAGCCATCTCTATCTGCGCTCTTAATTCTTTTTCTAAGTCCGCCAATTTCCAGGCGTTATCAATCACCGCCTGTTGCGGATAATTGTTGTTATGAAAAAGCATCGGATAAAAGTAGCCATCTTTGTTTCTTAAACTTGGGGCATCAGTCAATGGTTGCCATTTGATATTATCCCATTCGGCAGTTATGGCAAAATGAAGACCTACATCTACCTTTTTGTTTTGTTCTAATAATTTTACTGCCTCCGGAAACCATGGCGATGGTACAATTACCTCAATGGAAGTTTCGATACCTTCTTTATAACATTTTATCAGGGCATCATTACCTGAATGAGAAAAGCCCATGTCGTCACCTCTGACAATTAATTTAGGTGGATTAGCTAAACTTTTTCTTAGTACCCCGTTTTTACTTGACTTACTGAAAATATTGGCAAATTCAATGTTAACCTTATCTCCATCAAAGGCCAATTTAATGGTTTCTGTATGAGGGCTTTCAATGTATCTGAGTGTCAATTCTAAATTGTTATCGTCTTTCCAGGTATAGCTTCCTGCTACTTTAAATGTAGGTAAATTACTTCTATTAGCTTTTGCCCTGGTTACCAGATACGGGCCAAACTTAGTCGTTTCGCTGTATTCCCATTTGCCCGAACCGAATGGAATACGATGGGCAATAGAATCAGTTTTTAAGCTTAAATAACAGATATTGTTTTTGAATTCAAGACCTATATTTTCGAGTGTTCTATCTTTAGCTATTACGCCAAAAGTTCTACCTGAAATCTTAGTTTCCATAGAGGAAGTAGCACTTTTTTGAGGAATCGCCAAGGCTAACTGGCTTACTCTCTCTTTCAGACTCGCTAACGCTTTTGGGTTTGCAGGTAGTTTTTTAGGTTTGAAAGCCGGAAGAATATATTTCCAAACCAGATTTATTTCTGATTGCATATCTGGTGCTTCAGCAGTTAAAAGTACAACGGCATCCTGGTCTGGCATAACAATAATAAACTGCCCATTGGCACCATCACCTCTGTAGGCATTGTTGCGGCAACGCCACATCTGGTAGCAATAACCCTGCAGCCAATCGCTTGAATCTTTTTTGGCTTGTGAGGCATTTGGGTCTTGCATGATTTTCATGGTTGAAGCTTCTTCTACCCATGAAGCAGGTAAAATCTGTTTGCCTTTCCACAGGCCTTTTTGCAGGAACAACTGGCCAAATTTTGCCATATCTTCGGTTTTTACTCTCAATCCCCAGCCGCCTGTATTAATTCCTTGAGGGCTAACTTCCCAATCTATACCTTCAATGCCTAGTGGGTCAAATAATCTTGGTTTTAGGTAATCTACTATCTTTTCTCCAGTTACTTTCTGCACAATGGCTGAAAGCATATAGGTTGCTACTGAGTTGTATAAGAATTTTGTTCCTGGTGCATTTACAATTGGCGTACCTAAAAAAGTTTTTACCCAGTTATCGCTTACTGCCACCGGCCCTGTCGGGTCGGGTACTTGTCCGGCACTCATGCTTAATAAATCTTTTACTTTGAGTTCAGCTAGATTAGGACTAACCTTGGCTGGTAAATCATCAGGAAAGAAAGAAATAACTTTATCATTAACAGTAAGTTTTTTCTCAGCTACTGCAAAACCCACTGCTGTGGCAGTAAAACTTTTACTACACGAATACATCGTATGTTTTAAATCAGCCCGGTAAGGATTCCACCAACCCTCTGAAACTACCTTACCATGACGAACAATCATAAAACTATGAAACTCATGCTTACTTTTGGATGCAGCTTCTAAAAACTGATTGATGCCCTCACTTGAAACTCCTTCGGCTTCTGGAGTGCTTCGCGGAAGAGAGGTATTTTTCTGGGCAAATGCATAAACACTAAGAAAAAGGAAAAAGAGAATTTTCTTCATGAGTATCGGTTGAATAGGTTAATGAGAATAGAAAAACTCATGAAAGATACTGATAATAGAGTTTTTATGCAAGAGTCACCCGAAGTATCTCATTTAGCTCTTTTGCCTTATTTACTGTCATAAAGTGCCCTCCACCTTTTATAACAATATCAGACTTGATACATTGTAAAGGTAGAATATGATCATTATCTCCATGTATATGTATGATATTTGAGTAAGTAGTTTGGTTCTTCCAACAAACAATTTTATCAATCGCCCATTTCAAAAAATCTCTATCTAAATCATTGAGGATTTCAGAAAGCATTATTTTGTGCTCTTTCTCTTTTATTCCAAAAAACCAATCACTTAAAAAATTATGCTGTTTGAGAAGTTTAGAAGACAGTATCTTCTGTAATTGTAAACAGCCTGCCCAACGATAATAGAGTGGAACTTCTTTGTAAGTTTTGGCAGAAGCAAGTAGAATAATCTTTTCAATTTCTAAATATTTTGCTACCTCCAGAGCCATCATTCCACCAAAGGAGAGACCAATTAATATGGGAATTGGAGTAATTATCTGAGCAGTTAATCTTTTCGCATAATCCTCTATACGCTCATTTTCATCAGGCTTTATCCATTTAATAAAAGTTACATCAAATCCTGTAAAATCCAGGTATTTGAATACTCTTTCGTCTACGCCTAAGCCACTGAAAATGTAGATATGCTTCATACTTGCACTAAAAATAAAATGGAGAGGAACTCAATCCTCTCCACTTTAAAATACTCATTTATGAATTACTTACTTTCGTCTTGGGTCTGATAATCAACCTTAGCGATTGGTCGTAGGTGACATAACTCCAAAGCCAGTTGATAAATACCATCACTTTGTTTTTGATACCTAAGATTGACATCAGGTGAACAAACATCCAGACATACCAGGCAAAAGCTCCCTGGAATTTCCAGAAAGGTAAATCAACCACCGCTAGATTTCTACCCACGGTTGCCATTGAGCCTAAATCTTTGTATTCAAAAGGGGTTGGCTCCTCCCCTCTCATGAATTTAAGGATATTTTTTGCCAATAAATTCCCTTGTTGAATGGCAGGCTGGGCTACTTGCGGGTGTCCGTTCGGAAACTTCTCATCACCACTCATTAAGGCTATATCTCCGACAGCAAATACGTTAGAGAAGCCTTCAACCTGATTGAACTGGTTTACTTTCATACGTGCTCCCCTACCATAAATTTCTGGTGCAAATCCATCTAAGGTATTACCCTTGACACCTGCAGCCCAAACAACGTTGTTAGTTCGTATTTTTTCGCCAGTACTTGTATGTGCATGTTTTCCGTCAAAATCAGTAATTCTTACACCTGTCTTGACAATCACTCCTAGGCGTTCCAAATACTCTCTACCTTTTGCGGAAGCCTCATCGGACATTACCTCCAAAACCTCATTTGAAGATTCAAACAAATAAATCTTCATCGTATTAAAATCAACATCAGGGTAATCTTTTGGTAAAATGATATGCTTCATTTCTGCCAATGTTCCCGAAACTTCCACACCTGTAGGTCCACCCCCTACTACAACCATATTCAGCATGCCTTCTCTGGTATCGGCATCTTCCGCTGTGAGGGCATCTTCAAAATTCTGTAGTACTCTATTGCGTAGATAAATGGCTTCTGAGACTGATTTCATCGGTATGGCATTGTCAATCATGTTTTGCATGCCGAAGAAATTCGTTCCTGCGCCTGTGGCCAGTACCAGGTAATCATACTTAATCTCCCCTAGTTCTGTTTCAATCTTGCTTTGTTCTGGCATTACTTTCAGAACTTTAGTAATGCGGATATGCACATTTTTCTTTCTTTGAAATATTTTGCGAAGAGGGAAAGAAATCGAACTGGGTTCGAGACCCGCCATCGCCACCTGATAAAAAAGCGGCTGAAACTGGTGGTAGTTATTTTTATCAATCAATACAATCTGGACATCTCGTTTGGCAAGTTTTTGTGCTAGTGCCAACCCTCCAAAACCCGCACCAACAATCACGATGCGCTTTTGGGAAGTATCAGGAATATTAGGTTCCATAATATTTGTAGCCGAAGCCGTTTTTTGGATTATTCTAATAATAGAACGCCAAAGCAAATACTTTTGTTCGACTTTTTCAAGATTTATTCAAGATATTTCCACAAATAAAAAACCCGTTTAAAGAATACTTCAAACGGGTTATATTTTGCTTAGAATAACATTTCATTCGGTGGTTTTATACCCTTCATACGGATATAAATCGTGGTTTGTCCACGGTGGTGGGTCTGGTGTTCAAAGGCTTTGGCAAAAACCATTTCTTTGTTCATTTCATTATTACCCATTTTCACCATTTCTTTCATTTGTGCGTCAGTCATACCTTTCAAAGCATTAATCACGAAATCGTAGCTGTCTAGTACCGTTTTAGTTGTGGTTGCTTTCGACTTATCTGCAGATTTCTCAAGCGACCCTCTTTCAACAGGGCTTTTAACACCGCTCGCCAAAGAAGCAAAGTTATAATTGGCATTAGATAAGTGCATCATTTGGTCGGCAAATGAACGAATATCAGGTGATGGTTTGAAATCAAAGCCATCGTCAGGCATTGTTTCCAGGTACAATTTAGTGTAGGTTTTGGCTCTCTCCCACTCTTTTATCATTTGCTCTTTATCAAGTGCGCTGGCATTTGTAAAGCTAAAAACAAATAGTGTCAATAGGCTTAGTAGTAAAGATGTTTTTTTCATAGTAATAGAATTTTAAAAGTTAAAAGAAACTGTTGGAGTTAAAATTTTATGAATCAAACAGTTTTCAAAGTAAATGTAACAAAAAAGAGACTTACTGCTCATAGTAAGTCTCTTTTTAACAATTTATTAAAAATTAGTTTGCTACGAATTCGCCACTGGCTCTTAGTTCTACTTCTTCGCTAACAACTGCTGCAGGCATTGCACCTACACCAAAAGCTGTACGGTTGATTGTACCAGAAGCTTTGAAACCAGCTAGTTTTTTACCTTGACGGTTTTGGCCAGTACCAACCAAAGTCAAGTCTACAGTTACAGGTTTGGTTACGCCTTTAATTGTCAAATCACCAGTTAACTGGAATTTCTTAGGGCCCACTGGTTTGATAGATGTGCTTTTGTAAGTGATTGTTGGATATTTTTCTGTATCAAACATATCAGCTCTGTTCAAGTGAGCATCTCTATTTTCCTGGTTGGTATTTACACTTTTTGCATCGATAGTGAATTCAAAAACTGCATCTGAAAAATCTTCTTTAGATGAAGTAAGTTTAGCATCGAAATTTCTGAATGTACCATCTACTTCTGATAGCATTAAGTGCGTTACAGTAAAGTTTACTTTTGCGTGAGCTTTGTCAACTGACCACGTCTGAGCAAATGCGCTAACTGACGCCAATAGGCTAAGTACCAAAACAACTGTTTTTTTCATTAGTCTGAGTAATTTTAATTAATAATAGTGAATTGATTAAGAGACAAATGTAGATACATAGAATTTATCTACAAGTATTTTTTCTTGTTTTAACAAAATATTAACTTATTTAAGTTCAACAAAGATTAGAAAACAGGTCGCAATACCTCTGCGCAAGTCGACATATTCCGTAAATCACTCGGCATTCTTTTGTATTAAGCAGATTTTATAATTCACTCAAAACAACTAAAAAATCCAACTAAATGTTTACTCTCATCGGTACACTTTACATTTCTGGTTTTTACCGAAACAATTTAAAACGTTTGCACGACGATTTGAAACGTTTGCGAAAATAAATATTTTTATATTTAGTCTTTATATAATACTATTGCATCTGTTATTTGTCTTCCCGACAATTATTCTCTGTCTAAAGTTTGTCTGCACAAAACAGATAAACTAATTTTGCCCCAACTTGTCTATACAAGTTACAACAAAAAATTAACCTATAGCCTGCTATTTAGCTGTATCCTTTGTATGAACAACCTGAATCTTTTAGTTAAAGCACAACAAAAACATGTTTATCAAAACTTTACTGCCGATGAAGTTGGTTGGACATATCTGAATTTTGGTGCGCGGCTGATGCAAAATGGTGAAACCTGGGAACATGATACTACCGAGCATGAAATGGCCATTGTGATTTTAGGTGGGAATTTTAAAGTAAATTCAGATAAAGGCAACTGGGAAGTAACCAACGGACGCAAAGATGTTTTCAGTGGCATTGCTCATACCCTTTATTTACCCCGTCATACTAAATTCACACTTACAGCTACTAGTGATACGCTAGACATCGCTTACTCATGGGTAGAAACTGATCAGGATTTTCAGCCGTATCTGAAACAACCGCAAGAATGTGCGATAGAATTAAGAGGAGGTGATAATGCCAATCGTCAGATAAATAGCCTGATTCAGCCGGGTTTTCCTTGTCATAAAATTGTTTGCGTGGAAGTGTATACGCCATCTGGTAACTGGAGTTCTTTCCCTGCACATAAGCATGATGAAAGAAAAGTAGATACAGATGGGAAACTGATTGAAGCTGAACTTGAAGAAATCTACTTTTATAAATTCCAGTCTCCGCAGGCGTATGCCATTCAGCAGGTGTATACCTACGATAGAAGCTTAGATGAAATCATTCGTGCCCGAAACAACGAGGCAGTATTGGTTCCTAAGGGTTATCACCCTGTTGCGGCTTGCCACGGATACCACGCTTATTATCTCAACTTTTTAGCCGGAAGTGATCAGGTTCTCACTGCTACTAATGATCCAGACCATGAATGGATTTATGGTACCTGGAAAACACAAGACGCCAGATTACCATTGGTAACGGCAGATATGAACGTATAACTAATTTTGCATGCAAGAAAATACTAAGAAATATGATATTCTGACAATGGGGCGCTCCTCTATTGACTTATATTCTAATGATATAGGCTCGCCTTTTGTTGATATTACCTCATTCGGCGCATTTGTAGGGGGTTCACCTTTGAATATTGCGGTTGGTTGTAAACGCCTGGGTTTGAATACCGCGTTTTTAACAGCTGTAGGCAATGATCAGGTTGGGAAGTTTATTCTCAACTTCTTAGATAAAGAAGGTATTAACACGGCTGCAATTCCGACTATTAATACTGCTCGTAGTTCGGCAGTTATTTTAGGGATTGAGCCGCCGGATAGATTCCCCTTAGTGTATTACCGCGATAATTGTGCAGATATTCAAATAAATCTTGACCATATCCGACAAGCTGATATTTCACAGTATCGCTCGGTTATGTTTTCAGGTACTGCTTTTAGTAAAGATCCTAGCCGTACTGCCATGTTTTATGCCATTGAAGAAGCAAAAAAACATGGAGCTGTAACGGCACTTGACATCGACTTCCGTGCTGACCAATGGTTCGACCCACTGGCTTTTGGTGTAACCATCAGAGCCGCGCTTCCTTACATGGATTTTGTCTTAGGCACAGAAGAAGAAATTCTGGCTACCTTTATGACAGACCCCAAACAATTAGAAATTAAGCATCAACAAATCTCTGCTCCTGAAATCAGAGGTAATATCGACAATGCCATTCAGGAGATTTTGCGGAAAGGCGTCAAGACGCTGATTGTTAAACGAGGAGCAGAGGGTGCTTCCATTTTCCGCCAGGGGGAAGAAGAAGTAAAAGTACCAGGCTTTCCGATTGAGGTAGTTAACGTATTAGGCGCAGGAGATTCATTTGCTGCAGGCTTTATGTATGGCTATCTGCAAGGCTGGGAGCTATTCAAAGCGGTGCGAATGGCTAATGCCACAGGTGCTATTATGGTAACTAAGCATGGCTGTGCAAATTTTATGGCAACGCTTGAAGAAGCAATGGCTTTTGCCAATAGTAAAGGGGGGTTATAATCAATCAGAAAAATTCTATTAAAATACATGGTAAAGTTAAATAACTATATAGACGGACATTGGGTAAGTAGCTACTCTGAGGCGACATTAGATGTGAAAAATCCTGCTAATCAGGAAGTGATAGCGAAAGTGCCACAAGGTTCGGTACAAGATGTACAAAAAGCAGCTGAAGCTGCTGCCAAAGCATTCCCGGAATGGAGAAATATTCCGGCTCACCGCAGGGTACAATACCTATTTAAACTGAAAACACTATTAGAAGATAATATTGATGATATTTCAAGAACCATCGTACTTGAAAGTGGCAAGACCTTTGGCGAAGCAAAAGCAGAAATGCAACGTGCCATTGAAAACGTAGAAAATGCTTGTGGCATACCAACAATGATGCAGGGGGATTTCTCGGAAGATATTGCCAGAGGAGTGGATGAATTTATGATTCGCCAGCCAGTAGGCGTGTGTGCCTGTATCTCTCCTTTCAACTTTCCTGGCATGATTCCGTTCTGGTTCCTGCCTTATGCTATTGCCTGCGGTAATACCTATATTATAAAGCCATCTGAGAAAGTACCTTTAACTATGACAAAGGTTGTAGAATTGATGGAAAAACTTGATTTACCAACAGGGGTAATAAATCTGGTACATGGCACCAAAGAGGTGGTTGACGGTATTTTGCAACACCCGGTTATCCGCGCTATCAGTTTTGTAGGCTCAAGTAATGTTGCTCGCTATGTGTATTCACAGGGCGCTTTGTATGGTAAAAGAGTACAGGCACAGGGTGGAGCTAAAAACCCGGTATTGGTATTACCTGATGCGGATATTGAAATGACAACTCAGATTATTACTGATAGCGTATATGGCTGTGCCGGACAACGTTGTTTAGCGGCTTCAACGATTATTACTATTGGAGACCATAAGCAAATTACAGAAAGTCTCGTTGAAGCGGCAAAAGGTCGTACAACTGGTTTCGGATTAGACGAAAAGAGTCTGATGGGGCCTGTCATAACTCCTGAAAGCAAGAACAGAGTTGAGCAATTGATTCAACAGGGAGTGCGTGAAGGTGGAAGGCTATTGGTTGATGGAAGCAATGCCAAAGTATCAGGATTTGAAAACGGTAACTTCATCTTACCAACTATTATAGAAGACATTCCATTAAGCAGCCATGTGGCAGAAACCGAAATTTTTGGCCCGGTAATGTCACTTATGCACCTGAACAATGTGGATGAAGCCATTGAGTATATTAATAGTGGTAAATATGGTAATGCGGCCTGTATTTTTACAAGTAGTGGTGCCAGTGCGAGAAAATTCAGACATGATGCAGATGCCGGAAATATTGGTATCAATATTGGAGTGGCCGCCCCGATGGCTCAATTCCCATTCTCAGGCTGGAAAGATAGTTTCTTTGGCGATTTACATGGTCAGGGTATGCACTCGGTTGAGTTCTTTACCCAAACCAAAGTGGTGATTGAACGCTGGTTGAAAGAATGGACACGTAAATTCTAATGAATCCACCCAACAATTCTATTCGAACTATAATTTACCTATATAATATTAATGAAAAATACTTTAAAAATCGGTATCGTTGGATTAGGTCGTATCGGACAAATCCACCTTTCCAATATAGCCACTCGAATAAAAAATGCTGAAGTAGTTGCTGCGGCAGACATCTCTGAGAATCTTCTGGATTTTGCTAGAAGACACGGCGTAGAAAACGTTTCTACAAGCCCTGAATCGGTGCTAACTAACCCGGAGGTTGATGCAGTGGTTATCTGTACCCCTACCCCAACGCACGTACCATATACTATTCTAGCAGCGCAACATGGTAAACATATTTTCTGCGAAAAACCACTTGATTTAAGTATAGACCAGATTCTGGCAGCTAAAGAAGCGGCTGAATTAGCTAATGTGCAATTAATGCTGGGCTTTAACCGTCGCTTTGATGCCAACTTTTTGAAAGTGAAAGAAATGGTGCATGAAGGATTGGTTGGTGATCCACATATATTGAAAATTACCAGTCGCGACCCTAATCCGCCGCAGATAGAATATGTAAAATCGTCAGGTGGACTATTTATGGATATGGCTATTCATGATTTTGATATGGCACGTTACGTAATGAATAGCGAAGTGGTAGAAGTATATGCTAAAGGTAAAGTATTGGTAGATTCACGCATTGGTGATGAAGGTGATATTGATACGGCCATCACTACCCTGACATTTGCGAATGGAGCTGTAGGTGTAATTGATAATAGCCGTAAGGCAGTCTATGGCTACGACCAACGCATTGAGGTTTTTGGCTCGGGAGGTATGACACAAACCAAAAATAATACGCCTGATACCCACGAGTATTATAATGAAAAAGGAGGGCATTTATCGTTGCCTTTGAACTTTTTCTTAGAAAGATATGCCGAGTCTTATGTGAATGAAATAAATGTATTTGTTTCGAGCGTGTTGAAAGGTGAGAAAGTACCTGTAGATGCACATGATGGATTAATGGCTACAGCCATTGCTATTGCCGCTAAACAGTCTTGTCAGGAAGAAAAACCCGTTAAAATAGAAGAAGTGTTAAATGCCTTAATGGCACAATAGTCTGAGAGTGCCTAAAAGTAACCTATTCACCCTTATAACCTGCAATTAATTGAATGGAATCATCCGGTTTACACACGCTCGACTATGTAGTATTCTTTCTATACTTTGTTCTCATACTCGGGTATGGCTACTGGGTATTTCGTAAAAAAAGTGCTGATAACAACACAGCCAACGGTTATTTCTTGGCAGAAGGTTCGCTTACTTTCTGGGCAATTGGTGCTTCATTGATTGCTTCTAATATTTCGGCAGAACACTTTATCGGTATGTCAGGCTCAGGCTTTGCTATTGGTTTGGCCATATCTTCTTACGAGTGGATGTCGGCTGCTACGCTTTTAGTAGTTGCTGTATTCTTTCTGCCTGTTTATCTGAGAAACAAGATTTATACCATGCCGCAGTTTTTGCGTCAGCGTTATAATCCCGTAGTAGCTACGACGATGGCTGTTTTCTGGCTATTGCTCTATGTGTTTGTAAACCTTACTTCTATTCTTTATCTGGGAGCTTTGGCGTTGGAGGTAACCGCAGGAGTCGATTTCAATATGTCGATTATCGCTCTAGCAGTTTTTGCTATTATTATCACTATTGGTGGTATGAAAGTGATAGGTTATACTGACGTAATTCAAGTGGTTGTTTTGGTATTAGGTGGATTGATTACAACTTATCTGGCAATGGATTTGGTGGCTAAACATTTCGATAAGCCCAATATTCTCAGTGCTTTTGGTACTTTGAAAGAACAAGCGGATTCGCATTTTCATATGATTTTGCCAAAATCCAGCCCTTACTATAAAGACTTACCGGGTTTAACGGTAATCATAGGTGCTATGTGGGTAAATAACCTGAATTACTGGGGTTGCAATCAATATATTGTACAACGTACTCTGGGAGCTGACCTAAAAACTGCCCGCCAAGGGATCGTCTTTGCCGCTTTCCTAAAATTATTGATTCCCTTAATTGTAGTTATTCCGGGTATTGCTGCTTTTGTATTATATCAGAATGGGGTATTTCAAAAAGAAATGTTAGATGCAGCAGGAGTTGTAAAACCTGATCATGCCTATCCGGTTCTTTTGAATTTATTACCATCAGGACTGAAAGGGATTGCTTTTGCTGCTTTAACCGCTGCCATTGTAGCCTCATTAGCCGGAAAAGCCAATAGTATCTCAACGATTTTTTCTTTAGATATTTATAAAATTTATATCAGACCTGATGCTTCTGACAAACATCTGGTAAAAGTAGGTCGTATTGCAGTATGGGTAGCTATGGGTATTGCGGCATTGATTGCGCCACAACTACGTGTACTTGACCAAGCTTATCAGTTTGTGCAGGAGTATTCAAGCTTTATTACCCCGGGAGTTTTTGCTATTTTCTTCTTAGGTTTATTCTGGAAACGTACTACAGGCACTGCTGCCTTGGTTGCTGCATTATTGACTATTCCATTATCTTTAGGTGGTAAACTCTGGTTTGAAGAAATTCCTTTCCTTGACCGCATGGGTATTATCTTTCTGATTTTAGTAGCACTTATGGTAGCTATCAGTTTGACATCGAAAAATGCAGATAATGCTAAAGGCATGGACATTGGAGTGCCTAAGCCCAATTTCACGACTGGATTTATCATTTATAGTATTATTATCTGCGGGGTTCTAGTAGCTTTATATACAGCCTTCTGGTGAGACTAGTTTGGACTAATTTAAGATTATCAATATTTATTTACTGCGAACGGGACGCGAACGTCGCCCGGCTCGCGCCACAATTTTTTAACAATGCTTTTAACAACCAAAGAAATATTCAGGAAGAGTTATGGCAAATATGGTATTCCTGCCGTAAATGTCTTTTTTATGGAAGAGGTGCACGGCCTTTTTGCAGCCGCAGAAAAAGCCAATGCTCCTTTTATTATACAGACTACTCCCTTTGCCCGTGATTATGCTCATCCTAAGATGTTGCTTGCCATGATTGAGGCAGCGGCCAAGATTTATTCGAAAGTAGTTTACGCAGTGCATGTAGATCATGGAGTGGAAGAACATATTTATGATGCCATTGATAGTGGAGGGTATAGCTCAGTGATGATTGATGCCTCTCATGATGATTTTGATACCAACGTAGCACGTACCAAAGCTGTTGTTGACAGAGCACATGCCAAAGGCATTAGTGTTGAAGCAGAATTGGGTGTACTGGCAGGTATTGAAGATGATATTGTCATCGAAGCAGGAAAATCGTCTTATACCAATCCAAAAGATGTAGAAAGATTTGTAAAAGCAACCGATTGCGATTGTCTGGCAATTGCTGTTGGGACTAGTCATGGGGCCTATAAATTCAAAGGCAAACAAGGAATTCAGTTTCATATATTAGAAGAAATTCAGCAGCGTTTACCTGAGTTTCCATTGGTATTGCATGGTGGTTCATCAGTCAATCCTGAGGAAATTCGTCGTATTAATAATGCAGGTGGCGCTTTGAAAGAAGATGCCCAGGGCGTATCGATGGCCGAAATCCAGAAAGCTATCAGCCTGGGCGTTTGTAAAATAAATATTGCTACGGATACCAGATTATTATGGACAAGAGTAACACGTGAGTTTTTCAGAGATACCCCGGAACAATTTGCCCCAACATCACCTGGTAAAGTTCTGATGGAAGAATACGTAAAATTCATGCTCAATAAATTTGACGATTTCGGCACCACAGGTAAAGGAGTCGACTTTGGAATTAGTTAAGAGTGAAATAATAATCACTCAATCGCTCATTCACTCAATCACCAATGAAATGACTATCAAGCTAACCGTTGCACAGGCAACTATAAAATTCTTAAAAAACCAGTTCATCGAAAGAGATGGTATTGAACAACCTTATTTTGGAGGTTGCTTCGGTATTTTCGGTCATGGTAATGTAGCTGGTCTAGGGCAGGCATTGCAACAAAACCCTGATTTTCGGTATTATCAATGCCGTAATGAGCAATCGATGGTGCATACAGCCGTTGCTTATGCTAAGGTAAAAAACCGTTTAGGTGCTATGGTTTGTACGTCTTCGATAGGCCCCGGTGCTACCAATATGATAACCGGAGCTGCCCTGGCTACCATCAATCGCTTACCTGTGTTACTTTTACCAGGTGATATTTTTGCTACTCGTGAGCCAAACCCTGTTTTACAACAATTAGAAAGTAGTGTTACACAAGATATATCGGTTAATGATTGTTTTAAGCCAGTGTCTAAATACTGGGATAGAATCAGCAGGCCGGAACAATTGATATACTCTTTGCCTGAAGTGATGCGGGTGCTTACTTCGCAGGCGGAAATGGGAACAGTTACGCTTTCGATGCCGCAAGATGTACAGACCTTTGCCTATGAATACCCTGAAGAATTATTCAGGAAAAGAGTATGGAATGTAGCCCGTCCTAGGCCCGATGTGACTGCTTTGAAAAAAGCGGCTGAATTGATTCGTAACGCAAAATCTCCTGTAATTGTGGCAGGTGGTGGTGCTACTTATAGTGATGCTAACACTATATTACACCAGTTTGCTACTAAAACGGGTATTCCTGTTGGCGAAACCTTTGCTGGTAAAGGAGCAGTTCGTTATGATGCACCTTATGCTATCGGTGGTTTAGGTGCTACTGGTACTAAGTATGCTATTGAAATTGCGAATGAAGCGGATGTAGTAATTGGTATCGGCACACGCTATAGCGATTTTACTACAGCATCAAAATCAATTTTCCAGAATACTGATGTGAAGTTTGTTAATATAAATATTTCTGATTTTGATGCGTTTAAGCATGCTGCCTTGCCATTGGTGGGTGATGCAAAAGCAACTTTAGAAGAATTGGCTGAGCTATTGGGTGATTTTGAAGTTTCTGCTGATTACAGAGCACGAGTTGAACAAATGAATAAAGCCTGGGATGATGAAGTAACCCAGATTTATGCTGAGGGCAATGGTACAGTACCTCCTATTGATCAAGCCATCGTAATTGGTACTTTAAATAGTTTCATGGAAGATCGGGATATTATGATTAATGCTTCGGGCTCCGCCCCAGGAGATTTACATAAACTATGGCGCGCTACTGACCCTAAGAATTTCCATCTGGAATATGGATTCTCTACGATGGGTTATGAAATTGCTGCAGGTTTAGGAGCTAAAATGGCTGATACTTCAAGAGAAGTATATGTAATTTGTGGCGATGGTGGTTACCTGATGAATAATCATGAGATTGTTACGGCTATTCAGGAGGGGTATCGTTTTACAATTTTATTGCTTAACAACAATGGGTTTGCCAGCATCGGTGGTTTATCTCAAAGTATTGGTAGTGAACGTTTCGGAACAAGATATGTGTATCGTGATGAAAACACCGGACAATTATCAGGAGATTTCCTACCTGTTGATTTAGCTAAAAATGCTGAGAGTCTGGGAGCAGTAGTTATTAAAGCTACTGATAAAGAATCTTTAGAAAACGCATTAGCCGAATCGAAGAAACAAGATAGAACAACAGTTATTTACATAGAAACGAGCTTATATCGTACTGTTAAAGGCTATAATGCCTGGTGGGAGGTTCCTATTGCAGAAGTTTCAGAATCAGAAGGTGTGCAAAAAGCTTATGAGACTTATAAGGAGAATAAAAAGACACAGAAGATTTATTTATAATTTAATTATCTATTCAAGACATACAACGTACTAACGTATTATTCATATGAGTGCTCAAAATATCAAATTAGGTGTAGCTCCTATCAATTGGACAAACGATGATCTACCGGAATTAGGTGCAGAAAATACTTTCGAACAATGTATTAGCGAAATGGCTCTTGCAGGCTTTGCAGGTTGTGAGGTAGGAAACAAATATCCACGTGATACGGAGGTTTTGAAGAAGGCCTTGAATTTACGAGATCTGCAAATTGCCAATCAATGGTTCAGCTATGAATTGACTACTAAATCTTTGCAGGAGAATATCACAGAGTTCAACAAATTGCTTGACTTCCTTGGGGCGATGGGTTGCACGATTGTAGGTGGTGGAGAAACTGGCAATAGTTGCCAGGGTAAACCCGTTCCTGTTTTTGAGGGTAAAGGCATGTTACATTCGGCTGCTGACTGGAAAAAATATGGTGAGAATATGAATGAATTAGGTAAGATAGCTTCAGACAGAGGTTTTAAATTGTCTTTCCATCATCATATGGGTACCATTGTTCAGACTATGGAGGAAACGGACAAGTTTCTGGAAAATACCAATCCTGATTATGTATATCTGAACTACGATTGCGGTCACTTCTATTTTGCAGGAGAAGACCCGGTTGCAGCATTGAAAAAATATGTGAGCCGTGTAGGACATGTGCATTTAAAAGATGTTCGTCCGAAAGTATTACAAAAAGTACATGATGAAAAATGGAGTTTTTTGACTGCCGTTAAGAACGGTGCATTTACCGTTCCGGGAGATGTAGAAGGTTGTATGAATTTTCCGGCAATATTCTCTATCTTGCAAGAAAATAGCTATAAAGGCTGGGCAATTGTAGAGGCAGAACAAGACCCTGCCAAAGCTAATCCTTTAGAATATGCTTTAATAGCACGAAATTATATAAAAAAGAACCTCGGTATATGAGTGGACAGTCTCAAATTACCATTAAAGATATTGCCAGAAAATTCAAATGTTCGCCCTCGACCGTGTCGAGGGCATTGAATGACCACGACGCTATCAATATTGATACACGTAAAACCATTCAGGAATATGCTAAAAAAATGAATTATCAACGAAATCAGGTTTCGTTGAGCTTATTGAATAAAAAGACCTACTCCCTGGGTGTCGTTGTCCCCTCTCTTAAATACAGTAACCTTGAAGCCTCAGTTATTGAAGGCTTACAATCGGTTTTGCAACCCTTAGGTTATACTATCAGCATCTTTATTTCGCAGGAAAGTCACGAGATTGAAGCACAAAATGTTGAGCAATTATTGGCCAGCCGTGTAGATGCCATTTTCCTTTCTGTGAGTCAGGAGACTTATAATTTAGGTTTTTATGGGCATTTTGATAGAATCATCAATGCCAATAAGAGCCTTATCTTTATTGACCGTGATTATGAGGGCTTTAAATCGAGCCGGGTCGTAGTAGATGATTATCAGGGAGCATACATTGCCGTAGAACACCTAATTAAAATGGGTTGCAAAAGAATTGCCCATTTGAAGGGTCAGAGTGGTACTTCGGTATCCGAAAAGCGCTTAGAGGGTTATATAGATGCTTTAAAAAATCATGGGATGTCAATTGATGAAGATCTGATTCAGACCTCAGGCTTTCTATCAGACAGAGCAATTTTCCCAACTAAAACGCTATTAGATAATCCAAATAGACCAGATGGGATTTTTGCTGTAAATGATCGCGCGGCTATTGGTGCTTTATCTGTAATTCGTTCAGAAGGATTAAGTGTACCTGCCGATATTGCCGTAGTTGGTTTTGATAATGACCCTTCTTCAGCCTATATCACTCCTTCATTGACAACTATTTCGCAGCCAAGTTTTGAAATTGGCAGGGAGGCTGCTCAGCTTTTTCTGAACTCGCAGAATGTAGAAAAAGAGGGAGAAGCAAAATTTGAAAAAATTATACTTCCCCCTGAATTATTGATTCGTGAATCTTCCTTGAAAATTCTCTAACATTCTTTATTAAGATAGCGTATCTTTAAACAGTCTTAAAGTGCGTTCCCATGCCAGTTTTGCTGCCTCCGGGCTATAGCGTGTCGGTGCAGTATCGTTATTGAAAGCATGGTTGGCGCCTTCATATACGTATAACTCATATCTAGTTCCTGCAGCTTTTAATGCAGTCTCATAAGCCGGGATACCTGCATTTACTCTTTCATCCAGGCCACCATAGTGTAATTGTAGGGCTGCTTTTATTTTGGGCACATCCACTGCATCTGCCTGACGGCCGTAGTATGCCACTGCTGCATTGAGTTCAGGTGAATTTACTGCCAATTGGTTGGCTAGCCCCCCACCCCAACAAAAACCCACAACACCTGTTTTGCCATTACTTTCAGGTCTTGCCCGAACGTAGTCTAATCCTTTCAGAAAATTATTGATATTCTTTTGCGCATCTAATTTAGCGAATAACGCTCTTGCATCATCTTCATTGGCAGGTGTACCTCCAAAGGGTGATAGCGCATCTACTGCTACTGCTAAATAACCCGCTTTAGCTACACGCCTTGCCACATCTTTTATATGTGGATTTAAGCCTCTGTTCTCATGAATTACAATTACTGACCCCAATTTTCCTTTAGCATCTTTTGGTTTGGTCAGATAACCCCGCATAGTTGTGTCATCTCCTGCAAAGGTGATACTTTCTATAATTAAGTCATCATCTTCTTCATTCACAGTTGCCGCATGTGCATAGTTAACTTCTAATAGAGGTAGTACAGCCAAAGCTGCAGCGGTGCTTCCGGTAAGCTTGGCTAAGCGTTTCATAAATTCCTCACGACTTAAGGGCTTGTGAGTATACTCGTCAAACAAATTAATAATTTCTTGATTCATAAACGCGTGCTTTAAATTTTTGAAATATTATACTTGTATTTGGAGGTTATGTTTGAGGCTAACGTTTTTCTCAGCAGTCTTCACAGAAAAGTTCTATTTTTTAATCACAGCTTTTGTATTGACAAATATATAAAAAAGAAGCTTGTCGCAAAGCAACAAGCCTTTTTATTAACCTAATTTTATATTTAAAATCTTTATCGCTTCTTTAAACATCAAAAGAAAGATGATCTGTTAAGTCGAAAATCTATAAAACTCTGATTACTCTTTTTCGAGTATTTTTTATAGATGAAAATCATTTGATTCAGGTTTCACTAATTACTTCACTTTAATGTTTATTTAATTCACATTAATAACTTTTCAACCTAAATTTTGTTCAAAACAACTAACAAAAATTATATGTTCAAACATCTATTATACCATCTGGCATATTTTCTCGACAAGTACCCACAATTATTATAAAACAGTCGAGTTTTTTCGACAACAAGTCGGTAAAACCCAGTAAACTGTATAAAAGCTTGGTCTTAGATTAATTATATAATTTGTTTATTACCTAATATGTGCGTATTTCGTTATCATTTTTTATTCAGGCATGGCTATTCAATTTTTTGTTCAACGTCACCGAATCCTGGTAGTTCATCTGGCATTCTGGTGTTCTTACTTTTCTTTTTTCTTTTATCAGATTAGCTTTCAGAATGGCGACGAAAGTAGCTATACCCGCCTTTTAATCGACGCACTTGCTCATGTCTCAGTTATAGCCGCTGCCAGTTATATGAATTATTTCTTTTTTTTGCCCCGGTTTCTTAAACATAAAAATATCTGGCGATACCTATTAGAGTTCATTATTCCCTTTTTCTTACTCCATGTTTTTCTGATTTATGTAAAAAGGCAGATCTATATTGATAGTGGAGATATTCGACGGATTGAGGTGGTCTATAGTTCAAAATTCTTTATTAAAAGTTTTATCAGCGCCATTTTCATTGTCGTTTTTGTGGGGATGTTGAAATTTGTGGAAGACTGGTTTGAACTGGAAGCCAGGAAAAAAGAAGTAGAAAACGAAAAACTGATTGCTGAGCTAAGATTTTTAAAGGCCCAAATTAACCCGCACTTTTTATTCAATACACTCAATAATCTGTATTCGTTGGCATTTACCAATTCGCCTAATACAACGGAGGTGATTGCAAAGCTATCAAAAATGATGCGCTATATGCTCTATGATTCCAATCATGCCAAAGTGCCTTTAGACAAAGAGATTGAATATATAGAAAATTATATAGGCCTTGAAAAATTACGGTTGAATCATCAAATACCTATAGATTTTGAAGTAAAAGGCAATACAAATCAGGTAATGATAGTACCTTTGGTATTGATTACGTTCCTGGAAAACGCCTTTAAGCATGGTGTAAATGGTAATGATCCTAATTCGTGGGTAAAAGTACTCCTGCATGTAGACGGCAAAAGTTGTACTTATACTGTTGAAAATAGTACATTGGTCTCAATGAATGGCACTACCCGTGAAAGCTCCGGAATAGGATTGCAAAACCTGAAAAGACGTCTGGAATTAAGCTATCCTAACACTCACGAATTAAAAGTAGAAAATAAAGATAGTAAGCATAGTATTCAGTTAAAGTTAGATTTGTGATGAACATGAGGTGTATTATTGTTGAGGACGAACCCTTAGCCCGAAACTTATTAGAGCAGTATATACAAAAGTTACCTTATCTGGAACTAGTAAAATCCTTTTCTAATCCCTTAGAAGCATTAGATTTTCTACACACGAATGCTATTGATATACTCATTTCTGATATCCAAATGCCTGAACTGACGGGTATCAGTTTACTGAAAGTCTTACCTGTAAAACCCTTAATTATTCTTACCACTGCCTATCCTGAATATGCCTTAGAGGGGTATGAACTGGATGTGATGGATTATCTCCTGAAACCCATTACTTTCGAAAGATTCCTGCAGGCTATGGAAAAAGCCAAGAGCCGACTACAAGTTATCATAAAAGCAGCAGTTCAGGAAACCAGCCCTGTTAAGCCTTTTATCTTTGTAAAAGACCGAACTAAACAGGTAAAGGTTAAATTAGAGGATATTATTTATGTAGAAGGGTTGAAAGACTATATTATTATCTATACCAAAGATCGAAGAATTGTTCCGCTGCAAACCCTTAAATCTTTTGAGAATCAACTACCTGCTAACCAGTTTATCCGTATCCATAATTCCTATATCGTTTCTTTTGATGCTATTGAGGCTATTGATAAGGAAAAAGTACAGATTGTGCCCGTTACTTATCAGACAGGTACTCCTGCAAAAACTTTTTTGCCTATTAGTGATACTTATCGCAAAGCTTTTAAAGAGTTTATTGAGAAGCAGAGCCATTAATTTTAGCGAAATATTTTACCCTTATCTTAACAGATTTTCTAGCCTGAAAGATAAGCTAAAGGGTACAATACAGACAACAATAAATTTTTCCGAACAAAGTTATACAATGGCGAGTCTGCACAAAATAGAGTCTTTGAAATTGTGATTCGTCAAAAAAGTTTAATTTTGTATCAATAAAAACATTATACCTATGCTTAACGCTCAAAAAATATTGAAGTTTACTCTAAGTCTTATATGCGTTTTCTTCTTGTCCGTTTTATATACGCATGCGCAATATTATCCGGGCTATGGTCGTGGATATGGTGGTGGATATGGCGGAGGCCTTAACAGATATGGAAGCGAATTTGATAATGTAAAACCAAAAGGTCCTTTAGACCCTGATGAACTGGCTAAAGAAGAGACCAAATGGATGGTAAAAAAGCTAAAGCTAACTGATGAGCAGGAAATTCTGATATCATCTTTAAATGAAGACTACGCTTACCAACGTAAGGATTTATACGACAGAATAAAAAAAGAGTTTGGTACTGAGCGCCCGACTCCGCAGCAAATCTCTGATGCAAAAGACAAGATGGCTGCCCTGGAAGAAAAGCAGAATAAAGAGTTAGAAAAAATACTCACCCCTGAACAATTCAAAATATATTCAGACAAGAAAGCGGATGCCAAGAAAAAAAATAAACAATAAGATAACTATCTGGTTATAAAATAGATACTAATGATCTTATTATTTATGATTGATCAATGCGCATTAAGTCTCTTTTAAAAAGAATACATACTGTCTGTTGTTGCTTAGGAGCTTCAATTTTTTTTAACTTTTTTCTATATTCAGTCTCGCTGGCACAAAGTACTCATTTGTTGTCAGATTCGATGTTATTAAAGCCACCTGATGCCCCTAAAAGAGGTTTGGGTTTTGTCCTTAACTGGGACGCCCGCAGGTCTTTTGTTAAGAATCAACGGGTGAATATCTGGGGAGTTAATACAGGTATTGTTTTTGGAAAGAAAAGAAACCAGATTACAGTGGGTTATTATTGGTTGAACTTTAATTCTTATCAGAAACTAATTGATTTCAGAAGAACAAACTCCAAACTGGTTAATCTGGATTCTTATACCAAAACAGACTTATATTTTTTTAGTCTGATGTACTGGAAGAATTTTATTGAAACCAGACGCTGGCGTGTAAGTATGCCCGTTGAGGTGGGCATAGGTGCCACAAAAAACCAAGGTACAGAATTATTAACCGAAATTCAGATCTGGAAAAGAAAAGATTTTTTTCTTCCGGTACAATCAGGGTTATATGCCAAATGGAAAGCCACCAGATGGGTAGGTTTGTCGATACAGGGGGGGTACAGATATGCACTCATCTCTCAGAATATTCAGCAAAACTACGACGGTTTTTATTATAGCTTCGGTGCTGAACTTCAACCTGAATTATTCAGGGATGTTTATCGCTGGCTATTTAAAGGAAAGAAAACTGAGGCGACTATATCAACTCAACCTTAATGAACTGAGCAGTTTTTTGTGCACATAATAAAAGTTAAAAACTAGAGCTTATTATATTCAAGACCGTGAGATAGCAATAAAAATTTAAAGATTAAATGATTTTATTTCATTATATTTATATTTCTTTGCAGTAAAAACCCAAATAAATGAGTTAGGGAAAATAAATGGCCTATAAATAGAAAAAAGTTTTGTAGCTATATTTTTACCATTCGTCTATAAATTCTTTGAAATATAAATTTTGCAGTATATAAAATTTGTATTAAATTTGGCTTAAGAAACGAGGAGATAAGGACCGATAACGAATAAATTTCAAGAAAATTATAAAATTTCTTGTTTTTTTACCAGAGTTTTTTTTAAATTTGTCCTATCAAAAATAAATAATTGAAAAAATACTTGTTTAGTTATTAATTTCGTTTTTATATTTGAATGTGAAATCCTTAGTAAAGGAAATGGAGAGAATGGTAAGATTTCGGAGAAATGCTTTAAAGGATTAGACAATATTTTCATTAGATAAAAATATTAAAGATAAAAGTTGTGTGGATTTAGTAGCGGGAAAGGCTGGAGTCATTTACTCCAGTCCTTTTTTTTTATTTGCATTCTTGTATTTTAATCCCTTTTTAACCTGCTATTAATAACAATTTTAATAGCTTCTTCTAATTTTGTGGCAGACAAGACGAAAAGATTGTTAATCTCTCGCTTTCAAAAACTTTCAGATTCGATATTATTAAGTACGTAATATAGTTTTTTCATAAAAGTTGTGTGGATTCAATAGGACAAAGGCTGGGCAGTTTGACCCAGCTTTTTTTTTGACAATATTCTGATTTCAGGATTGGCTTAGAACATATAAGGAAACTTCTTTCAATGTTTTTTAACTCATAGAAAAGCATAGAGGCTTTTAACCTGTTTTTAATTTCATATTAAAGCTATCTTCATGTAGCGCTCTCAACTTTGCTGTCGTCATAAATGGTATTATCAAATTTTAAATAAACTTTTTGAGATTTTATTTTATCAAATTTATTAATTAACTTAAAATCAATATAACTATGCCAAACGATATGAGAGTATTAGTAGTAGAAGATGAACCTAAGCTTGCCGAATTTGTTAAAAAAGGATTAGAAGAAAATGCCTGTAACGTGGATGTTGCGTTTGATGGACAAATTGGTAAAAATATGGCATTGAGTAATCCCTACGATGTTTTAGTACTAGATGTAAACTTGCCCAAAATAAATGGTTTCGATTTAGCCCAGCAACTCCGGCAAGAACAATTAAGCACGCCTATACTGATGCTTACTGCCATGGGAAGTATCAACGATAAATTAATAGGTTTTGGTGCCGGTGCTGATGACTACCTGGTAAAGCCTTTCGAATTTAGAGAATTATTGGTGCGTTTAAGAGCATTACAACGTCGTTCAAACGATATGATGCCTCAACAAAACGTATTAAAAGTAGCTGATCTTGAGCTTGACCTGAACGAAAAGGTAGCCAGACGCGGCCAGCATACTATTGACTTGACTGCCCGTGAATTTGCGTTATTAGAGTATCTTATGCGCAACAGAGGTCGTGTAGTATCACGTGTTGATATTGCAGAAAAAGTATGGGATATACATTTTGACACAGGTACAAACACCATTGATGTATATATTAACTTCTTACGAAAGAAAATCGACAAAGATTTCACAGTTAAATTGATTCATACTGTAGTAGGAATGGGTTATATTCTGAAAGAAGACTAAGGAATTCGAATGAAAATTGTAGATAGACAGCCACTGCGTGCCTCCCTGATCGTTTCTATATTATTTGGGGCGTTCTCTATTGTCATCTATAATTTTTATGCTGATTTCCGTCAGAAAGAGTTTCTTAAAATTCTGAAACAGAATGCGATTTCACGTGAACGTTTATTAGCCGACAGTAGTTCTCTTACCCCTCAGATTCTGGCGCGTATCGAAACCAATTCCGAATTCAGAATGACCGGTGAAGCCACAGGTATTTATGATACGCATGGCAAGGCTATTTATGTAGCTTCGGCCGAAAAAGAACTTGCTCCCTCTTTACTCAAACATGTACTCAAGAAAAAAGAGGTATCTATAGATAGCCTCGAGGTAGACCGTATCTTATTTCTTTACGAAATCCCGGAAACACATCAAAAAGTAATTTTATCAGCCTCTGCAGTTGATGATTTTGGCTATGCTAAACAGGAGAGGCTAAGAGACTTATTGATTGTTGGAACATTTATCGCTATCATTGTTATTATTTTGATGATGCGCTTCTTTGTAAAGCGCGACGTAAAACCCATTGGTCAGATAGCAGACCGTATGGAGCAAATTACGGCACACGATTCGAATAAACGATTACCTGAAGCCAATTTGCAGGATGAAGTAGGGCAAATGGCGCGAACATTTAATGATTTACTTGACCGACTGGAATTTGCCTACACCCAGCAAAGAAATTTCGTTTCGTATGTAACGCATGAGTTACGCACACCCCTAACCATCATGCAAGGGCAGGCAGAGGTAGCTCTGATGAAGGAGCGTAGTAATGAAGAATACAGACAAGCCCTGGAGTCTGTAAAAGCTGAGGTGCAGGATATGATTAAGTTGGTAAACGAATTATTAGAGTTAGTAAGAGCCAATGCAGATGCCCATCTGGTAGATTTAAGACAAGTAAGAATTGATGATTTATTGTGGCAAGCTCGTGGACAATTAATACAGAAAAAACCACATTATGAAATAAATGTAGGCTTTGAAGAAGTTCCGGAGTCGGAAGATATAACGGTTATGGGTAATGGAGCTTTGTTAAAAATGGCTTTTATGAATATTATGGAAAATGCCTGTAAGTATAGTACTGAACCCGTTTGTCAAGTATTAATTCATACACGTAGGAAAGAGGTTGAAGTACGTTTTGTTGACCAAGGAGCAGGTATTTCGGAAGAAGATTTACAACATATATTTAAGCCCTTTTATCGTTCTGTAAACACACATGAGGTATCCGGGCATGGCATAGGACTGCCACTTACTAAAAGAATCATCGAAATCCATCGGGGAAGAATATCAATTGAATCAGAAGTAGAGCATGGCTCGACAATTATTATTATATTGCCAACCATTGAATAGCAATCTCATTCTTCATGAAACTTCTAATTTTGGCCGGGGGTATGTCCTCCCGTATGAAAAAGGCTATGGATTCAGACACTTCTCTTGACCCAAGGCTTATAGAACAGGCAAATACATTACCTAAATGTATGTTAGGCATAGGTAAAAATGGCCGCCCTTTCATGGACTATGTGTTATATAATGCATCAAAAGCAGGTATAAAAGAAGTAGTACTGATATTGAATCCTAAGGATACGGTTACCCAACCTCACTACGAAAACCTAACAGCAAGTGGCAATAACTGGGGGCTTAATATACAATTTGCCAGACAATATATTCCTGACAATAGAGAAAAGCCTTTGGGCACAACCGATGCTATTGAACAAGCATTAGCGCAATTCCCTTCCTGGCAGGATAGTCGTTTTATTGCCTGCAATGGAGATAACCTTTATCCAACCAAAGCCTTCAAATTATTAGTAGACGACACTCACCCCAATGCCATGCTTGATTGGGATACAGAAGGCTATACGATAGAACGTGTGCGTAACTGTGCTATTATCAAAAAAGATGAAGAAGGCTATCTGGTTGATTTATTAGAAAAGCCCAATGATACTGAATGGGAAGAAATTGTACAGACTATGCCACGCATAGGCATTAGCTGGAATATCTTCGCTTTTACCGCTAATAAACTCTTGCCTTTCTTAGAGAAAACACCTCTACATCCTATCAGAAATGAGAAGGAAATACCGGTTACAGTAAGATTATGGGCGAATGAAGTCCTTAAAAGCATTTACACTATTCCCATTTCTGACGTTTTACCGGATTTAACCAGTAAAAATGACATTGCAGAGATTCAGGCCATTTTAGAAAAAGAATATGGCGATTTTTAAGCTTCTTTTTCTACCACTAAATTTTTGGTTGGATCAATGACAAACCATAACATCGAAGCAACTATTAAACATCCTGCTATCAGAAACAAAGGATAGTTAAAGTTGCCTGTTTGGTTCACGATGATACCAAAGATAATAGTAATGAAAAAGCCACCTAATTGTCCGGCAAAGTTCATGGCTCCTGCTACTGTTCCTGAGTATTGTTTACCAATATCTACACAAACGGCAAAAGCTACTGGTAAGGTAAAGTCTTTCAATAAAACGCAAAGTGATAATAAATAACCCGCTAATTGATTATCAGTTGTTAAGCCCGAAGCTAAAAAACAGACACTGGAACTACCCAAGCCTAATACCCCTACAATTCGTCGGCCTAATTTCAGTCCATATCTTTTAGTGAGAAAGTCACTGGCAAATCCGCCTACTATACATCCGATAGCTCCTAAAAAATAAGATAAGGAAACAAAATTCTTTGCTTGTTCTTCGGTCATGTGTCGGCCCTCCTGAAAATAGGTTGACGACCAGTTCGTAAAGAAATAAGAAGCATAAAAGAATAAATGGCACATCAGCATCAACACCCAGACATTCGGGTTTTTAATAACAATTCTCCAGTCAACATGATGGTCTGAAACTACTTTTTTTCTATTAGTCTCTATTTCTTCTACTTCTTTCTCAGTGATTCCAGCCATTTCTGCAGGCGTGTCGCGAAACCAGAAATACCAGGCAATTGCCCATAAAGCTCCTACCAGACCTAAAATAAAAAAAGCCATACGCCAGCCTGCTATATGCACTAAAGGTATTACCAATAGAGGTGTCAACGCTCCCCCTAATCGCCCGGCGGCCCAGATAACAGATTGTGCTCTGCCTACTTCAACAGACGGAAACCATCGGGAGATAACAATAGAGGCATTCGGAAAAGCTCCGGCTTCGCCCGCCCCGAATAGAAATCTGACAACCAATAAATATATATAACTGAAAGCCGTTCCTGTTAAAGCCGTAAAGCCCGACCACCATAGTACCACTCTTGTCAAAACCTTGCGAGGGCCAATTTTATCACCTAAAATACCAGTTGGTAATTCAAAAAGGGCGTATGAAAGAGAAAAAGCCCCAAGAACGTAGCCAAATGATTCGTTATTTAAGCCTAAATCTGCTTTGACGTACTTACTTACTACATTCATACAGACTCTGTCAAGATAGGTAATGATAGAAAGCAGGAATAAACCAAAAAGGACCTGGTAGCGGATTTTCATAGAAATCTGGTAAGAATAGTATAATTTTAAGACAGGTAAATATAAGAAAAATTACTGATTAGTCCTTATTTTTGGATACTCATTCATCCCTAAAGATTTAACATGTTAAAACCTGTTCTTTCAATTAAGCTACGCTTTTTATGCTTAATTCTATTCTTATGTTCGGCCTATTACCCCCTATCCGCTCAGCAAGATACTACTATCGTCATCAAGGTTTTAGGAGGTCTGCAATTTGATTTGCCCCGTTTTGCAGTCAAGCCTAATACACGGGTAACGATTACTTTAGATAACCATGATGATATGGCACATAATCTGGTAGTTACGCAACCCAACTCACGCGTGAAAGTAGTTGATGACGCTTTGAAATTGGCAGAGAAAGGCGCTAAAATGGATTATGTACCAAATTCACCATTAGTAATTGCGCATACCAAAATTCTTGACCCTGGCCGGATGGAAAGCATTACTTTTCTGGTAGACAAAGAGGGCACCTACCCTTATGTATGTACGTACCCGGGTCATGGCTATGTAATGTATGGCGCTATGTATGTTACGACAAAGCCATTACCACCAATTGAAAAAGATTTAAATGTACCGGAAGCTCATAGACAAAAAACAGGTGCGATGACCGGCCATGCAGGACATCAGATGGCTGCTCCATCACCTCACCCTTATCCGCTTAAGTATCCATTGCATTATCGTACTTTTATGCCTGATTGTGGACCCGCAGCCATTGCAGTGGCTTTAACAGAAACAGAATCTTATTGTTTTGATGCAGGTAAATGTTATTTAAGATATGCATGGTCAGGCGGGTTTGTAGATAACAGTGAACAATGGAAAGGTAATGGCAGCAAGCTCACTAAAATAGTGGGGGATGTTTATTGGCGAGATAATACCGGATTTCCATTTAAAGTAGGTACGATAGACAATACTCCCGAGGTTCATTTCAAAGGCTATCATTTTACTAATCGTTTGCCTACTTTCAGATATTTGTTGAATACGATTGAAGTAAAAGAAACGCTTACTTTGTTGCCCAATGGCGCAGGCTTAAGCAGAACTTTTACTTTTAAAAATAATAAGCAATCGCTTTTCTTTGTTACCAAAGCAGATGATGGCATTACCTATAAGAGTTCAGTAGGTAAATTTGATAATGGCATATTGAAGATTCCTGCAGGAACACAAAAAGTAACTCTAACCATGAAGAAATAAGATGAAAACGATAAGATATATAATAGTTTTTGCCATAGCCTTGCTATTCGCTCAGAATAGCTTTGCTAAATATTATGCACCTAAGGATTCAGCGGCTGATTATTATAGCGTTGAAAATATTCCTTTGCCGGATGGTTTGATTGCTGAAACAGGAGCTATTGGTTTTATGCCGGATGGTCGCTTCATTGCCTGTTTCCACAGAGGTGAAATCATGACCTATAACCGGAAAACGAAGAAATGGAAACTCTTTGCCGAAGGTTTGCATGACCCATTAGGTATTTTAGTGGTGAATGACAGAGAAATTCTGATTATGCAACGCCCTGAACTAACCCGTATCAGAGATACAGATGGCGATGGTGTAGCAGATGATTATGAAACAGTAACAGATGATTTTGGATTATCAGGTAATTACCATGAGTTTGCTTTTGGGCCAGTGGCAGATAAGCAGGGCAATTTATATATAGCCCTGAATCTCGCTTCTAATGGTGCGGGGATTAGAAAAGAAATCAGAGGAAAATATGATTCGCTTTCTCGTCCGGGCCGGATGTACTCTTGTGTGCCTTATAGAGGTTGGATTATGAAGCTGACTAAAGATGGAAAATTGCACCCATATGCGGTTGGTTTCCGTTCGCCTAACAGTCTGGGCTTTGATGCGCAAGGCCGTTTATTTGTTTCTGATAATCAGGGCGACTGGCTGGGTACGAGCAAATTATTTCATGTAGAAGAAGGTAAATTCTATGGGCATCCCGCAGGGTTAATCTGGAAAGAGGATTTTCCGAGAGTAGTACCTATTACCTTACCCGTAGCAAAACTGGATAGTATGCGTACCAAAGAGTCTTTTCAGTTTCCGCATGGTTATTTTGCCAATTCTCCTACCCAACCTATCTGGGATAATACCAAAGGGAAATTCGGTCCTTTTGCCGGACAAATGATTGTTGGAGACATGGACCATAAATATGTGATGCGAATACTACCTGAAGAAGTGGGCGGCGCATTGCAAGGGGCTTGTATACCGATGAATTTTGGTTCTAAAATGCGTATTGGCAATAATCGTTTGGTTTTTGCACCCGATGGAAGTCTCTGGGTAGGACAAAATGATCATGGTTGGGCAGGCTCAAGAGGGATTCAGCACATTTCATGGAAAGGTAAAACGCATTTGGATATCATGGCAATGAATCTGACTAAGACGGGCTTTGATTTGACTTTTACTCTCCCATTAAACGAAGAAGCAGCGAAAGATTTAGCCAATTATAAATTCAAACGTTTTTATTACGAATATCATCAGGCTTATGGCTCTAAACAATTTGATGTGCAGGATGTGCCTGTAAAATCTATCAAATTATCAGCCGACCGTAAGAAAGTTTCGCTTGAGTTGGCCGAAATGAAAGCAGGGTATGTCTATGAGCTAAGAACCGGAGATATAAAAACCAACGACGAAAAATACTTATTCAATAACCTAATTTGCTACTCATTAAACAAACTGCGGGATTGATTTTTTTGTTCTCTTAAAAGAATAAGATAGAAAGCAGTTTAGCGACTGACTAATATCATATTTGCTCATGACTTTATGTATGAGTTTTGTACTACGAATCAATCTTATTGAAAATGGCAATTGTTTCAGCAGAAGAAGCCCTGAAAGTAATTAAATCGGGCGATAAAATATATGTTCATAGTGTAGCAGCTGCTCCGCAGCATTTATTGGATAATTTAGTAAAGCGCTCTGGTGAGCTACGAAATGTAGAATTATATCATTTGCATACTGAGGGCGAGGCTCCTTATACTCGCTCGGAATATGAAGGTATTTTTCATACCAATGCTTTTTTTATTGGCAAAAATGTAAGAAAAGCCATTGAAGAAGGCCGTGGAAGTTATATTCCGGTGTTTTTATCAGAAATCCCCCGTTTATTCAAGCAAAAGATTATTCAGCTCAATGTTGCCTTAATCTCCGTTTCTCCGCCAGATAAAAATGGATTCTGTTCCTTAGGTACATCAGTTGATGCTACATTAGCTGCACTGGATTCGGCAGATATTGTGATTGCACAGGTAAATAAATTTGTACCCCGTACTTTAGGTGATAGTCAGATACACAGTAGCAAGATTAATTATCTTGTACCTTTTGATGCTCCTTTACATGAGGTTTCGTGGGGAAATCCTACAGACATTGAACAGAAGATTGGTAATCATGTAGCTTCGCTGGTAGAAGATGGCGCTACCCTTCAGATGGGCATAGGTAATATCCCGAATGCTGTTTTATCTGTTCTGGGTAATCATAAAGACTTAGGGATTCATACAGAAATGTTTTCTGATGGGGTTATTCCATTAGTTGAAAAAGGAGTAATCACCGGACGTTATAAGAAAAAACATCGGGGTAAAATTGTTTCTACCTTTCAATATGGCAGCAAAAGATTGTATGACTTTGTAGATGATAATCCATTGATTACCATGCTTCCTGTTGATTATGTCAACGATACTTCAATCATCAGGCAAAATCCAAAGGTGACTGCGATTAATAGTGCCATTGAGATTGATATTACCGGGCAGGTTTGTGCGGATAGTATTGGTTATAAAATGTATTCAGGTGTTGGTGGGCAAATGGACTTTATCAGAGGAGCAGCACTTTCAGAAGGAGGTAAAGCCATTATTGCTTTGCCTGCAGCTACGAAATATGGGGAATCTAAGATTGCTACTCATCTGAAAGAAGGTGCCGGAGTAGTTACTACCCGTGCCCATGTGCATTATGTAGTAACTGAATATGGAATCGCCTATCTCTATGGTAAAAATCTGGTTGAACGCGCCAAAGAACTGATTAAAGTAGCCCACCCCGACCATCAGGAACGGTTAGAGAAAGAAGCTTTTGAGCGATTTAAGCATCAATATTCCCAAGGCGTTTATACTTATTTGTAATTCAACAATAAAGTACTACATTGTGTAAAAGTGAATTTCATTTGTTGTTACTTTTGGAGTATCTAAAATCAACAATACAATGAAATTCACTTTTTTACTTTTTTTCTTATCCCTGGCTTTTACTTCTTTCGCACAAAGCCCTTTGAAGTTGGTTAATCCAAACTCTGTTGCTGCTCCCAAAGGATATTCCCAGGTTGCTCAGATAGATTTAGGTAATGCTACGATGTTGCTCATTTCGGGTCAAGTACCTCTAGACAAACAAGGAAATCTGGTTGGTAAAGGTGATTTGGCCAGGCAAACCGAGCAGGTATTTATCAATATCAAAAACATCATTGAAGAAGCAGGTGGTAATATAAATCATCTGGCTAAGGTGAGCTATTTTATTAAGGATGTAAGTAAAATACAGCTAGTAAGAGACATGCGCGATAAATTCATCAATACTCAATCACCACCAGCAAGTACTTTAGTCGAGGTCAGTAAATTGTATCGGGATGATGTTTTGATAGAAATTGAAGCTACAGCAGTGATTCCTAAAAAATAAACTTTCTCATTAGTCATATTCTATTTATTTTGAGTAATAAATCTAAGCTACCTATCTATGACTCAAGTACAATTACTAATCGAATCCATCAGCAAAGCCCGGGCTGACTATCTATCGGAAGTTAATAGCTTAAGCATACATCAGATTAGTAATAAACTATCTGATGAAGTATGGAATGCCATCGAGATTACGGAGCATCTCTATTGGGCTGAACAAAATGGTTTAGTGGCAATCTATAAAACTATCCATGCTAAAGAAGAAGGCAAGTCAGTTTGGGAGGGCGACCCTGTAAATAAAGGTTTGCCCATTGAAGTGATTATTGACCGCACCTGGCAAACAAAAGAAATTGTACCTGCAAGCGCCGCCCCTCGTGTAGGTGGCCCGATTGATTTATGGACTAATTATCTGAAGAGTCTTGATGTACCTTTGCATGGGCTTGTCAATAAATTAACTGACGAAGACTTAGGTATAATGACTTTCCCCCACCCTATTTCAGGGCCATTTGATATCCGGCAAAGATTAGAATTTCTACGTTTTCATATTGAAAGACATAGAAACCAGGTAGCTGCCGTAAAAATTTAATACTATTGCAATCTCAAACACATCTATTTAAACTCATGAACAAAATTCTATTATTAATTGGCTCTATTGTCTTTCTATCTTCATGCGTTGGCAAAGGCGAAGAAATACCCCTTATAAAAACAGGAAAATTAGAAGTTGGGCAGACCTACGTATATGACTATGGTGATGCACTCTACGAAGTAAAATGCCTGACCGACTCCACCTTGCGTTGGGAATGCGTTTTTGGAGAAGAAAAAGGCAGACAGGAAACCGATAGATATTACCAGAAAGAACTGGAAGGTAATAGCGTATTTGTTACATGGGCCGAAGCAGATGGCATAGGTGTAAGTCAGGTGATAGACTTCAATAAGAACAAAGTACAATCTTATTTATTGATTGATAAGAAAATTGAATTGGCAGAAGCCAAGATTACCAAAAAATAAACAATTAAAACTGTCTGTTGATTAAAAATGAAAAAAGTTGTTTACCTGATTTTTTGTTTAATTTCCTTTAGTTCATATAGCCAATTTGAAAAAGGAAAATCTTATATAGGCTTTGATTATTCCCGTAACTATAGGATACCTGAAATAAAAGGTTTTAAAGGATCTTGGATTTCTATAGTAGGGATTCCGACAGCCGGTTTTTTTTTGAAAGATAATATGCTGTTAGGAGTGAATTTAAGATGCCGAATCCCTTCGAAATATGTCAGACAACGTTTTTGGGGTGAGGGTTTGGGTGTAACTGCATCATTTTCACCTTTTCTCAGATTGTATAAAAAAAGCGAAAATAAGATAATCCCGTTTATACAGTTTAGTCCCGAGTTTGGAATAGTAATAGGGACTAAGAAAATTAAATTTACTGATGCTTCCGGAATGGCGGCTACAATTCAATCCAAAGAAATTAACATTGGTGCACAAATCGATGCCGGAGTTTCATTTAAACTGTCTAAAAAAGTAATATTTGACGCATCACTTTATATAGTTAGAGTTCTTTCAATTAGATATTCCAAAACAACAGGTAGTGCGGTTGATCCGGTTGGCAGGAGGCATGATTTCGACACAAATATGGGATTTACTGGGGGATTCAAAGTACTATTTTAATTAATTTATTTTAGAAAACTATTTTATTGATAGCTAAAAATGATATTCAGAAAAGCTACTAAAGAAGACGTTCCTTTTATTATACAAATGTTAGCCAATGATAAGTTGGGGAAACTAAGAGAAGATTACCGTAAACCCTTGCCTGAAAAGTATTACAATGCTTTTGAAAATATTAATGCCGACCCGAATCAGGAATTAATAGTGATTGAAAAAGCTGGTGAGGTTATTGGTACTTTACAGTTAAGCTTTATTCAATATCTCACTTATCAGGGAGGTATCAGAGCGCAGATTGAAGCCGTAAGAATCAGAGAAGATTTGAGAGCTGGGGGGATTGGTCAACAGATGTTTGAGTGGGCTATTGCAAGAGCCAAGGAAAGAGGAGCGCATATTTTACAACTTACCACGGATAAAAGTCGCCCAGAAGCTTTACATTTTTATGAGAAATTGGGTTTCAAGGCAAGTCATGAGGGTATGAAATTGCATTTTGAGGCCTGATAATTTGAAGAATCTTATATAAGCCTTATAGGAGCGTAAAAAATTAAAAAAGGTCGGATATTCAATCATATCTGACCTTTTTTTTTAAAATCTTTATCGTTAATCATCTCTATTATTTTTTCTCCAAAACAACCCAACGATTAAGTGTATTGTGTGGCATTTCCATTACTAGTTTGTAGAATGATGAATTATAAGTGCTAACATCAATGGTTGCCTTTTCAGCATCAACGGGTACCTTTTTAATTAATACATAATTATCTGTTTTGCCTGTCTGGAAATAGTTTGTGGTGCTTAACCAGATTTTTGCTTGTCCTTTTTTATCAATGGCTTTCCAGGTTAAATCTATTTTCCCGTCTTTGAATTGGGCTGTTGGTTGCACGGCTGAAACCTTACCGGTTAATGGCGCACCATCAATTTCAAATTGTCTGTCACGCGGTAAAGTGATATCCATAAATGAGGCAACAGACGGCATAATATCTACGATTCCGGGTTGGTAGTTTTTGAAATAAGGGTTTAGATTTTTTGCATTGGTAACCATCCAAGTAGCTCTTTCTCTGTCTGACTGTCCACCATGGCCTTTGCCAGTTTTTGCATCACGACCGTGGTCGGTAGTGATATAAATTACCCATTCTTCTTTAAAGTTCTTTTCACGGTATTGAATAGCTTGCCAGACACGACCTACTTGTGTATCCATCTGCTCAATGGCTGAATAAAACTGAGGACTATCCCCATATTTATGACCCATATCATCGGTAAATTCCAGATAGACCCAGGTTAAATCAGGTGCGTCTGTTCTAATGGAATTAGCTGCTTCAGTTGATACTTTTTCGTCTATTATATTGATATATCTGCTCTCTTTATCATGGGGATAATTTACTGTATCCAATTCCAGACCATCTAAATGGTAATTAGTCATGATATTGCCAGTTTGCGGCAAATCCTCTCCCACCAATTTAGTACGGTTATCCAACCAGGTTGAGAAAACGGCTGTTTTCTTTTTAGGATATTGCTCTTTTAGGAAACGGAATATTGTCCAGTAGTTATAGTTAGGGTCTTTAATATCATTCCCCCATACATTATGCTTATTTACCCATGTGCCTGTCAACAAGCTATTATAACCTACTGCAGAGATAGTTGGGGTCTGAGAATAAGCCCCCTTATCACCGCCTACGTAGGCACGGGCATATCCACCCACTTTAGCAATAGAATCCAGATAGGGTTTCTTCATTTTTTCAATGACGTCATTCGGGATACCATCAACAATAATAAATACTGCTTTTTTGGCGGTTTGTGCCTGGCTATCCAAAGCACAAAATAATACGAAGAACAAAAAGAGGATTTTTTTCATGAGGCAGTAAACAATTATTGTAATTTTTTGACTGCAAATATAGCCAAACAATGCTGCTGCTTACAGCACGATATGTGAATTATATATTAAATGTACGAGACAAAACCTATTCTCTCTCAAATATATATTCACCTGTATCAAACGGAATTAAGATCAATTTCTTGTCTGAAACAGACTTGATTTTTATTAATCTGCCTGATATTGAGGACATGCACATGGCACGGATTCTCACATCGCCATTTTCCATTTCATAACTACCCATACCACAACCTAAAAAAGCATATTCAACAGGGATAGTGCCTTGGTAGGTTTCATTGAAATCACCCTTATTCGAAAACTCCACAAAAACTCTTTTATTGTTAGGCACAATAGTATTATCACAAGTATTTACGCCTGTAGGTTTGCAGTAAGAAGTAAGTTTCCATTTGCCAACAATTCCGTTATCTGGATCAAGCTGTTTGTCTCTGCAAGCGAGAAGACAACTAAAGAGTACCAATATTAGTAATTTCTTCATACGTGTGTTGGTTAGATAAATATTCCTGACGGTTTTTACAATATTAACTAAAAGCTTTCAATTGAACAAGGCCGTTCTGCCTCAAAGATTGCTTATCTTTGAGGCACCATCTGTCAAAATACTTATCTATGAAGAGAAGCAGTTTATTAAGTGCCATTCTGGTTTGTTTTCTTTACAACTTTACTTTTGCCCAGACGAACACACAAGCTTGGTGGAAGCAGAATAATTTAAGGGTAATTCAGGCTAATCTTCCGGCATATGAAGCTGCTACACTCAATCCTGATTCACTGGTGAAAGACCTGATTGATTATTCTGCTAATACACTTATTATCAATGCAGGTGGGATTATGGCTTTTTATAAAACCAAACTCGATTTTCATTATATCAATCCATATATGAAAGATGATATGCTGGCACAGGTTGTGAAAAAATGCCATCAGCACAGTATTAAGGTAATTGTCCGATTCGATTTTAGCCGTGTGCACGAAAGTATCTTTAAAGCTCATCCTGATTGGTGTTACGTTTCACCTAAAAACGAGCGGATTATAAATACAGATATGTATGTAGTATCAATCAATGCGCCCTATGTTCAGGAAAAAGCTTTTAAGATTATTGAAGAGGTAATAGATAATTTTTCTGTAGATGGAATTTTTTTGAATATGCCCGGTTATCAGGTGAATAATCCATATGAGGGTAAATATCATGGTATCGACCAGAATGAATATGATAAAAAGGCCTTTGCAGCTTATAGTAATGGTTTGGCACTTCCAACTGTTGAAGACAAGGCCGACCCGGTTTACCAGAAATATCTGACCTTTAAGAAAAGTACGATAGAAGATTGGTCGGAACGATTGGAGAAACTCGTCAAATCAAAAAGTAATCAGATTGCTATTTGTACTTATCTGGATAAACATGTGGACATTATCCGCCATGAATCACAGACGAATAGTCTTCCTTACTGGCCTTATAGTGCTTCTGATAATGTAAATAATGCCAAAAACTCTTTTCCGGAGCATATCATTAGTAATGCCAGTATTCAGCAAATTTCATTTCAATCAAGGTATAATGCTGTTGAACCTGAAGAAGTAGGTATCAGGCTTTATGAAAATATTGCCAATGGATCAGGATTGGATATTAGTCTGATGGGTGATATGCGAGGCTATGAAGATGAACGTAATTTTGAAGTAATCAAAAAGATATATGCCCACCATAAAAAGCATGAACAATACTTCGGTAATTATTCTTCTATTGCCAAAATAGCTTTGATTGCTCCCGGCGCGTGGCCAAGTGGTGAGCCTATGCAGGAATACAGAGGTATACAAATGATGCTCAAAGAAGCCCATCTGTCATTTGATATTATCGAAGATGCCCAGATAGCGAGTCTTAAAGAAAAGCTTCAAAAATATAAACTGATTATTCTGCCGGAAATCACTTATCTGAAAACGGAAGCCATTGCTTTATTGAAAGAATTAAGCAAACAAGGAGCAAACCTGATAGCGACAAACCGGAGTTTTTTTGATTCACCTGAAACTTTACAGGAGTTATTCGGCGCAAAAATTATCAATAAAGACCATGATGGAAGTGGTTTTTACCTCTCTCCTGATAATAAAGACCTATTTAAAAGATTCAGGCAACAAAAAATGCTTTTCTGGAAATTCAATCTGGGTTTATATGATTTGTCAGGAGCAGATAAAACTTATTTACCTATTCTGAGCAAAGGCAGACCCGGCCCACCAGAAATTATTGGAGGCCATGACCCGACTAACTATTATGCAATGGGGGTAAAACAAAATCCTAAAAGCAAGAATATCATATTGCCTATTAATTTGGGCAAACTCTATTACCTACATGGTTATGAGCAACATAAGAATATTCTATTAGATATTATTGATTATGTTTACTCTGAAAATGGTCAAATTGTTCAGACCGATGCACCCGAGCGTATAGAGGTAATATTACAGGAATATCGAAAGAACACTGCTAATAGTACTACTCAAAAACATAGTGATGGTTTGATTTTACATCTGGTAAATCTGACTGGTTTTAGTGGAAATACCTATTTCAAAGCTTTGCCTGTATATAAAACAAACTTTAAAATCAAAACTGATTTTATGCCATCAAGGGTATTTTCACTCAACACAAATACTCCTATTCCATTCAATTGGAAGGATGGTTTTATTAGCTTTAAAATCAACAAAATTGGAGATTTCGAAGGAATTGTCGTAAATAGATAAGTAATAGAAATAAATTTCGGATTAACTTAAATAAGCTATTAAAAACCTTGTTACTGATTTAAAAACCCATTATGCGCACTACCATTTTATGCATTGTATTCCTTTATTCTTTACATGTTTCTGCACAAATTGATTTTGTAACCCCCTTTAAAGATTGCCAGATAGAGGGTAGTACTTCTATCTATGATTACAAGAACAAAAAATGGATATTAAGTGATAGCAAGGATGCTCAAGTTGAGACTTTGCCTGCTTCCACTTTTAAAATAATCAACTTATTTATAGCACTCGAAACAGGCGTTATTAAAGATGAAAATGAAGTGGTGAAATGGGTAGGCACAACAGACACAACTCTCTACGGCTACCGTCCTGATATTTATAAAGATATGACAGTAAAAGAAGCCTTTGAGGTATCGGCAGGTTGGGTATTTATTGAACTAGCAAAAAAAATTGGCAAAGAAAGATATAAGCACTATTTAAAATTGTGCAAATATGGCAATCAGAATTTATCACAGAAAGACGCTGACTTCTGGAATTTCGGGGCATTTGCTATTTCGACGATTAATCAGATTGAGTTTATGACAAAGGTTTATGAAGAGAAAGTACCTTTTTCAAAAAGAAATATTGAGATTCTGAAAAGGGTCATGATTACTGAGAAGACAGACGCTTATACCATCAGGTCGAAAACAGGTTGGACGAGAGTTTCTGGTAATGATATTGGCTGGTGGGTTGGGTATGTAGAACGTAATGAAAATGTTTATTTCTTTGCTACCCGGATTATCAAGAAACGTAGCACTATTAATAAAAACTTCGGGCAGTGCCGGAAAGACATCACTAAAAATATCCTGAGGCAACTAAAAGCTATAGAATAATTGTTCCTATTTTGAAAAGCATTTTAATCTATGCCCTCAGAACTAGAAAATTATTATCTGAAGCAAACCGAACCTATACAAAGCTGCTTATTGGCGCTCAAAAGCATTATTATGGATATTGATCCATTAATTACTCATGAGCGGAAATATCAGATTCCTTTCTTCTATTATAAAGGTAAGAAATTGGCTTATCTATGGGTTACAAAGAAGAAGTTGCAGGTTGGTTTTATAGAAGATAAATGTTTGCAGGAACCCATGGAAGGCATAAGATTAAAAGACAGGTATCAAAGTATAATTGTCAATCCAAAGGAAGATATTCCAATGGAAATCATCGTTGAAAACCTCAAAGAGCTTATGTATTTGTATGATAATTTAAGTTAATGGAACAGGCAGCTATATCAAGCATATCAAAATCAGGAATTTTCTTTTCATGTGCAGAAAAAAGGCATTTAGTAAAAGAACATGTAGTACCTGAGCATGTGCTTACACATGTATTTTTAGGGCGTTTATTAGTGACCGAAGCCAGCAGAGTTTATTCTATTGAAGAAGGTGATACTGTTCTGTTTCGCAAAAACCATCTGGCAAAAATTACGAAGTTCCCGAACGATACCACTCAATTCAAATCAATAAGTATATTTTTTACCACTACCTTTCTTCAAAAGTATTTTGCTACACATTCCAGAACAACAGGTACGAATAACGATAGAGTAAGGCAATTAAATCAACACCCTCTTCTCGATAGTCTTTTTAGTTCGCTATCACCTTATTTTGATTTTCAGGAAAGTTTGCCAGAAGAACTGGCAGAAATGAAATTAATGGAGGCTATGACTATTCTGAGAAAAATTGATGCTAAGGCTGAAGCTATCTTAACAGATTTTGCAGAACCCGGAAAAATTGACCTCGGTGGATTTATGCAGCAAAATTATTCATTTAATATACCAATAGAGCGTTTCGCTTATCTGAGCGGACGTAGTCTGGCTACTTTTAAAAGAGACTTCCAGAAAACATTTCATTTGCCTCCACAAAGATGGTTATTACAGAAACGCTTAGAACAAGCTCATTATCTGATTGCTGAAAGAAAACGCAAACCATCTGACGTCTATCTAGAAGTTGGTTTTGAAAACCTCTCTCACTTTTCTTTTGCCTTCAAACAAGCCTATGGCTATAATCCATCGGTTATATTTGAACCCACAACCAAAACATCTTTGAGCTTCTGACCAAAGTTACGCTTGACAATACCCCCTACTTTTGTACTGTATTTAAACAGTAACAAAAAAATGAAAAAAGTAGCTTTAATAACCGGTGCTTCAGCCGGAATGGGTAAAGAAACCGCTAAGTTATTAGCCCAAAATGGCTATATTGTATATGGTGCTGCACGAAGAGTCGCGCAAATGCAGGATCTTAAAAATCAGGGAATCAATGTATTATCAATGGATGTGTCTGATGATGAATCTATGCGTAATGGCGTAGAAGAAATTATCAAGGTAGAAGGAAGAATCGATGTATTAGTCAATAATGCTGGCTTCGGCTCTTATGGTGCAGTGGAGGATGTATCTATAGATGATGCCAAATATCAAATTGAGGTTAATGTTTTTGGTTTGGCAAGGCTTACTCAATTGGTTCTACCTTATATGCGCCAGCAACGTTCTGGCAAGATTGTTAATGTTACTTCAATAGGTGGAAAAATGGCTACACCTATGGGTGGTTGGTATCATGCCAGTAAGTTTGCCGTTGAGGGTTTGAGTGATAGCTTGAGGTTAGAAGTAAAACCTTTTGGCGTTGATGTGATTCTGATTGAGCCGGGTGGTGTTAAAACCGAATGGCAAGGTATTTCGATGGACAATATGCTAAAGGTTTCCGGCAATACTGCCTACAAGGATATGGCAGATAAAGCTCTAACAGTAGGCAGAAATGGACAAAAAAATTATGCTGAACCAAGCCTGATAGCAGAATTAATATTGAAAGCCATTACTGTCAAAAATCCAAAAGCCAGATATGCGGCAGGTTATATGTCAGGCATTATTCTATTTATGAAAAAATACCTGAGCGATGGCATGTTCGATAAAATAATTATGAGTCAGATGAAATAAGCATCCAAGACAGTTTAAGCGTACTCTTGCCCACCAAATAGAATTTTATAGTATATTTGGGCAAGAGTACTTTTTGTGTTTTATATCATCAAGGTAGTTTATTTTCTACTTTTTGCTATTTCAATCTTATTCTATCTATGCAAAAAATCCTATCCTTTCATTTAGTTGTATTAATTGCTCTCATTTTTACAGCCTGCAGTTCATCAGAAAGTTCGTTTGACGAACAGGATGGCGTTAATTCTTTTAATAAAGACAGTCTGTCACAGCATATTATCACTTTGGCATCAGATGATTTTCAGGGCCGCCGCCCTTTTACTGTCGGTGAAACCAAAACTGTAGAATACCTCACACAAACGCTCAAAAATATGGGAGTTGAGCCGGGCAATGGTAATGAGTACTTTCAGAAAGTACCTATGGTTGAAATCACCCCAACCTCCGATCCTACAATGAAAGTCACATCAGCCAAAGGTAGTTTTACTTTGAATAATATGAGTGATTACGTCATATGGACAGAAAATACGGACTCCGTTATATCTTTGAATAATGAAGAAGTGATTTTTGCAGGTTTTGGTGTGGTTGCTCCCGAATACAATTGGAACGATTACGCTGGACTGGATGTAAAAGGCAAAGTAGTCTTAGTAATGGTAAATGACCCGGGATTCAGTTCAGGAGATACAACCATGTTCAAAGGCAAAGAAATGACGTATTATGGCCGTTGGACTTATAAATTTGAAGAAGCAGCCCGACAAGGAGCCAAAGGCTGTTTGATTGTACATAATGAAGCTGCCGCATCTTATGGCTTTAATGTAGTGCAAAACTCATGGGGTAGATCTCAACAGCATTTAGATACCAGAGGCAGTAAAGAATATCGTTGTCCGGTAGAGGGCTGGATTACAGAAACAGCCGCCAAAAAATTGTTAAATACGATTCCTGATGGTGAATCGCTTTTAGTAAAGGCCAATGAAAAAGGTTTTAAAGGCACTCTATTAAATCTAAAGGTCACTACCTCAATGAAAGTAAAAGCAGTATTTAATGAATCAAAAAATGTGATTGGTAAAATAACGGGTTCAAAACGCCCGAATGAATATATCATTTATACCGCACACTGGGATCATTTCGGAATCGGGAAACCGGATGCTAAGGGAGATTCAATTTATAATGGAGCTTTGGATAACGCCAGCGGTACAGCGGCTATCTTAGAAGCTGCCCGCGCATTTAAAAGCATGAAAACTCAACCAGAACGGAGTATTGTATTTTTATTTGTGACGGGTGAAGAGCAAGGTCTGCTAGGCTCGGCCTATTATGGGCAAAATCCGGTTTATCCGGTTAATGAGACTGTAGCTAACCTGAATATAGATGTGATTAACAATTTTGGACCTACCAAAGATGTTTCTATTGCGGGGGAGGGGCAGTCAGAATTGGAAGACTATCTGAAAAAAGAACTAGATAAGAAAGGAAGATATATCGCACCGGAAGCACATCCTGAAGCAGGACATTATTTCCGTTCGGACCATTTCAGTTTTGCAAAAGTTGGTATACCTGCTTTGACAATCGGAGGCGGTATTGATGCTATTCCCCAAGGCAAGAAATATGGCCAGAAACAACAAGAACTTTACAATGATAATTTTTATCACCAGACTACCGACCAATACGACGCCTTAACCTGGAAACTGGAAGGTGGTTTAGAAGATACTATTTTATTATTTCAGATAGGGAAAAGATTAGCCTTTGAAACAACCTGGCCAGCATGGAAAGATGGCTCGGAGTTTAAGGCTTTGAGAAAAAAATAAACAGTTTATAATGAATCAATCAACAGAAACAAACAGACCACCTGCCATTACATTTATCTGTTCAGTAGCTTTTGTATGGGCATCTTTATCAATTCCATTAATATTTTTCAGTAGCAGTAAAGCTATAGGGGCATGGTATCCTCCTTATTTAGCATTTACCGTTGTGGCAAGCTATGCAAGTGCGTTTGGTATATGGTCAATGAGAAAATGGGGATTTTATGCCTATGTTAGCTTTAATGTTATTAATCAGGTTGTGCTTATCAGTATGAGTATGTGGTCATTGTTCTCAATTCTCATTCCCGCTATTGTAATCGGAGTAGTTTATACGAATCTGAAAAGCATGAAGTAAGTGATATGAAAAGTAATGCTTCTTATAACAAAGACGCCACTCTGCATTCCCAGAGTGGCGTCTTTTATTTATCTTAATGATTGATCAATATCATTTATCAGGATTTAACAAATCGTAGAATTGATCCAATTTTGGCATTAAGATGATACGAGTACGACGGTTAGTTGCACGTCCTTCTGGAGTATCATTGCTTGTTAGAACATTGTATTCTCCCCTACCAGCTGCAATCAATCTGTTCGGATCAACTTTGAAAGTACCTTGTAAGGCACGCACTACAGACGTAGCTCTTTTAGTACTTAAATCCCAGTTGTCTGATAAACAATCTGTATTGATAGAAACATTGTCAGTATAACCTTCTATCATTACCTCTAAATCAGGACGAGATTGGATGATCTGAGCGATTTTACCTAGTACCTCGTTCGCTCTGCTTGAAAGTTTGAAGCTACCGCTTGAGAACAACATTTTATCAGAGATATTAACCATTACGACAGTTTTGTCAACTTTGATATCTACATCTTTTTCGTCAATGCCTGCACTTAATACACGAGTCAGGTTAACAGCTAACGCTAAGTTAATAGAGTCAGCTTTAGTTCTGGCAGCTTGCAGACGGTTGATGTACTTATCTTTCTTCTCTAACTGAGCCAAAGTTTTGTCGATATTATCATTGGCTGCTTTTGAAAGAACTGTCAGATTACCCACTTGCTCCATTTGTCTGTCACGAAGAGATTTCAAATCATTGATCTGATCTCTTAAATCTTTGATTTGTGAGTCGCGTTGTTGAATATCGCTGGTAGTGGCCGTACGTAAGCTTTCTCTCTCTTGTTCAGCTTTTGCCAGACGGTCTTTGAAGTCTTGTACCTGATCACCACATTTTACTAAATCAGCCTGTGATTTTTCGTATTGTTGTTGAAGACCTGCGTATTTCTTTTTCGCCACACACGACGACATGAAAACAGCTACCGCAATAAAGAATAAAAACTTAGATGGAGTTCTCATACACTAATCTACTTGATGTTTAGGGTTTAAAATTTTCGCGAATGCAAATTTCGAAAATTATGAATTAATAAAAAATTAAATATTCGTTGCTTTATTGTTTTTTAATATCTAGTACTAATGCCTCACAAAAAAGTACTATTTTCTACTAAAAAATCATTAAAATCAATCTGAAATTTATAAAATCTTACATTCTGATTTTGAAGTTGTTTAATGTTTATGCAACTGATACTTTTTTCTGAGGATAATGATTGCAAAGGCAAAATAGTGTAATCCCAACCAATGCTTGGCATTTGTTTCATATCTAATCAGTAAGTTTTTAA
>NZ_QVMT01000018.1 GCF_003418935.1 Emticicia sp. C21
TCTAAAATTACATAAATTGCAATCGTGCTATCTTTTAGCATGAGTCCTTGTTAGTTTTTTGTTCGCACCTCAAAATTACTTGGACTCTCTTTTTTATCTATGACAAGTAGCAACTTAAGTTAAATAGTTACCCTGTACAGCAAAATCTCAAAATTTTATGGGATGGCATTCAAAATATCCAATATCTTTGCGCTTAATGCACGGTCTTCCTTTTCAAATAATTAATTTTTAAATCACTATAAATCCTTATTATTTATGTTTTCTTATCTAAAAAAGAAATTTGAAAAGTATAAAATTAAAAGAACTTTTAAAGAGTATGGCCATAAGGTAGAAGAATATAATTTGCCAGAATTCGGAAAAGTAAGCTTTGCCAAATGGGAAAACCCTTTAGAAGCCGAAAAACACATTACACAAGGTCAAGTAGATTTTTATAAGAAAATCATAAAAAAAGGGGATTTTATTATTGATATAGGTACGCATATCGGAGATTCTACAATTCCAATGGCGCTGGCAGTGGGCAAAGAGGGAACTGTTTTAGGCTTTGACCCCAACCCTTATGTATATAAGATTTTAGAAAAAAACGCTTCTCTCAATAAGAACTTAACTAATATTATTCCTCTGCCATTTGCAATTACGACTCAGGAGGGCGAGTTCTTTTACAGTTCTTCCGAAGCTACTTATAATAATGGTGGCATAGCTGAAACGCAACAAAACAGGCATGGTAAATATGGTTTGAATGAAAAAGTAAAAGGCGTTAATTTAGAAAAATTTCTGAATGAAAACTATCCCTCGCAAATTTCAAAATTAACCTTGATAAAAATAGATACAGAAGGCTATGATACTGAGATATTGAAATCTATTTTACCTTTTATAAAAAAAACTAAGCCTAGTCTTATTTTTGAGTGCTTCCCTAAGTTAAATAAATCTGAAAGATATTTTCTTTATGATTTAGTAGCTGATTTAGGTTATGAACTATTTTATGTGGAGGCATTTGATACAAATACAAAAAAACAGCTTATTAAGCGCGAAAATATGACTGATTGGAAACATTTTGATATTTTGGCCATTCCAAAAAATTAATGTCGCCGGATAGATGAGCTTATTGCTATGTTTAGATTTTATTTCTATCTTAGAACATTCATAAGCCCTAACTAAACAATATAATATTAACTAATGCTTCGAGTACTTCGTAACTTTTTGCCCATACCCAACAATGACCCTAATCCTTTTTTTAGGTACATTTCTTATGTTGATATTTTTGGAATCTTTGAGAGAGACCCATTTGGCAACTGGTTAATTTTAAAACGCCTGATTATTTTGTTTGCGGGTTTTCCTACTTACTGGCGTATTGCTGTAGCTAACCAATTAAAAGTTGAGGGAGCTGAGAAGATTGCCCGTTTACCAAATCAGAATGTTTATTTTATATCTAATCATCAAACCTATTTTGCCGATGTAATTACCTTTTACCATATTTTTTGTTCGGTAAAATGGGGGTTCGGTAATAGAGTTATTCCTATCTCATTATTTGCACCAAGAGCCAGAATATTTTATGTGGCAGCCAGCGAGACTATGAAAGAGGGAATTATTCCACGGATTTTTAGTCTGGCAGGTGCTATTTTAGTGGAGCGTTCGTGGAGAGCACAAGGTCAAAATGTGAAGCGAGAATTAGATACATCAGCAGGCTCAAATGTTGCAAAAGGATTAAAATTTGGTTGGGTTGTTAGTTTTCCACAAGGTACTACAAGCCCTTACGCTCCTATTCGTAAGGGAACGGCACATATCATCAAAGATGCTAATCCTATTGTTGTTCCAGTGGTAATAGATGGATTCCGAAGAGCCTTTAATAAAACCGGATTAGCTTATAAAAAGCGGAATACCGAGTTACGCGTAAAATTCAAAGATCCTATCCATTTTGCACCGGAAGCTACAGTTGAAGAAATTACTGAAGTCATTAAGAATATCATTGAGCAGGACATGCCCGAAAGAATTGCCCGTTGGAGAGGAGAAACTTCTGATTCTGTTAAAAATCATTAAATTCGCCCATATTTCTACGACATTTTCTATCTTTGCCCAAAATTACGCACCGTAAAGATTTGTTTTAAAAAGATTCACAATGCCAAAACGCAAATTAGGTAGTTTCCCGAGCCTCTTGATTATCATAAGCTTATCAACTGCTTTATTTCTGATTGCCTTTACAGGTTGGATAGCTCTAACTTCTAAACAATTAGTAAGCTACGTAAAACAGAACATTGAGGTACAGGTCTATTTAGATAAATCACTTACACAGATTCAGCAAGATTCAGTAAGGAATATTATTGCAAAAAAGACCTATGTGGCTTATGCTGATAATGTACCCCAAATAAAATTTATCTCGAAAGAAAGTACCGCTAAACGAGTATTGAAAGATATTAATGAAGATTATAGTTCTGTTCTGGGAGAAAACCCATATAGAGATGCGTTTAGTCTTAGGATTCGGGAAAGTTATTTAAGCGAGTTGAATTTAGAGAATATTAAAACTGATTTAGAACAAATATCAGGTGTTTTTGAAGCTGACTACGCCAAAGACTTTGTAGACAGTATCAACAAAAATGCTTACAAAGCTTTTCTGATTATTGCATCGGTGATTGTGGTACTGTTGGTGGCTATTTTCTTGTTAATTAATAATACCATCCGACTAGCGCTTTACTCTCAAAGACTCATTATCAGAAGTATGCAATTGGTTGGTGCTACCGATTGGTTTATCCAGAAACCATTTATTGGTAGAGGAATCTGGCAAGGTTTATTATCAGGCATAGTTGCGATCGGATTATTTTTTGGCGTGCAGCAAATAGCAGTTAATAAAATTGAAGATTTGGTCGTATTGCAAGATTATATAAAGATTGCTTTCCTATGCGGAGGCGTAATACTATTAGGTATACTCATTAGTGTTCTAAGCACTTTTCAATCAATGCATCGATATTTAAGAACACCGTTAGAGGATTTGTATTGAGGAGTGATTAGAAAAGATTAAATCTTGTATCAAATTCATATATTTAAACTATATCAACTCATGTAAAGTCTATCCCTTTTGCATGAATACACTATAAAATTTTATCCTTGGGATAAGGAAATTAACGATTATGAAAAGTATCACACCTAAAACAACGGAAGTAAAAAGTGCCGATAATAATGGTAACAAAAGTGCATTACCATTTACCCGTCAAAATTATCTATTAATGCTTGTGGGAGTTGGTCTAATTCTTCTTGGATTCTTCATCATGACATTAGATAAAGAAGAATTTGGTTTTGGTTTCTTAGGAATAACACTTGGCCCCGCCATTACTTTTATCGGCTTTTTGTTTGAATTTTACGCTATTTTCAAAAAGAAATAATTGTTCTCGATAATAGAACGATACTAATATTTTATAAATATGACGGATTAGCAGTCCGTCTTTTTCTATATTTGCATTTCCTAAATGTTTACTAATTATACTCCATGAATCTTATTCACGCTATTATCCTTGCCATTATTGAAGGGATCACAGAATACTTGCCTATTAGCTCAACCGGACACATGATTATCGGCTCATCTTTGATGGGTATAAGTGAATTAGATTTTACGAAAGTATTTGAGGTAAATATTCAGTTTGGTGCTATCCTATCAGTTCTAGTTCTTTATTGGAAGAAATTCTTACAGTCTTTTGAATTTTATGCCAAATTATTAGCCGCTTTTATTCCGGCAGCTATTATTGGTTTCTTACTGAACGACTTTATTGATAGTTTATTGGAAAGTGTAGTAGTAGTGGCAGTATCAATGGTTTTGGGTGGGTTTATTTTGATTTTCATTGATAAATACTTTGAAAACAAAGCCACCAAAGCTAATATCAGCTATCCTGATGCGGTAAAAATTGGTTTATTTCAATGTATTGCTATGATTCCGGGCGTGTCCCGTTCAGCGGCAAGTATCATTGGTGGTATGTTTCAAGGATTATCACGCAAAGATTCGGCTGAGTTTTCATTCTTCTTGGCAGTGCCAACTATGTTTGCAGCATCGGCTTATAAACTTTTAAAAAGCTATAAAGCAGGTACGCTTACCTTTTCGTCTGATGAATTACAGCTTTTAGCAGTTGGAAATATAGTGGCATTTATTGTAGCTATGATTGCTATTAAATTCTTCATTAGCTATTTACAAAAATACGGTTTCAAAGTTTTTGGTTATTATAGAATTATTGTTGGCTTAATTATACTTGGTTTGATAGCTGCCGGTTATGATTTGAAAATTGTTTAAGAATCGAAATTAATATTCCATTTATGCAAACAGTCGCTGATGAAAGAAATGAGGTGCTATTGATTGACAAACCTCTTAAATGGACTTCTTTCGATGTAGTAAATAAAGTTCGGTATGCAGGTAAATACAAAAAAGTAGGTCATGCAGGTACATTAGACCCACTGGCTACTGGTCTATTAATTCTCTGCACTAACAAGAAAACCAAAGAAATTGACATCTATCAGGCACAGGAAAAGGAATACACCGGAACGTTGGTTTTAGGAAAAACCACCCCTTCTGTCGATTTAGAAACTGACTTTGATGCAGAATATCCCGTCGATCATATTACAGTTGAAGCTATCAATCAGGTTAAGGCACAATTGACTGGGACTATAGACCAGATCCCCCCTGCGCACTCTGCTATTAAGGTTGATGGAAAAAGAGCTTATGAAGCCGCAAGAAAGGGGGAAGAGGTTGTTATAAAATCTCGCCAAGTTGAAATAAAAGAGTTTGATATAGATCCTACAAATTTCCCTGAACTCTCATTCAGGATTGTTTGTTCCAAAGGAACATATATTCGAAGCCTTGTGAGAGATTTTGGCAAATTACTTCAATCAGGAGCTTATATGAGCTCACTCCGTAGAACCAGAATCGGTGACTTCAGAATTGAAAATGCGCAGACACTCGACCGGTTTTTGGAGAATATTCGTAATTTTGCACCCAATCAATCATAAACATTGTTTTGGATTGACAATACAGGCGTGCCTTACAAAATACCTTACACATTGAAAGTATATTATAATCTATCAGATTTTAAACGATTAGAAAATGCCATCGTAACAAGTGGTACATTTGATGGAGTTCATTTAGGTCATCAGAAAATCTTACAGATATTACGTGAAAAGACTGAAGTTTCAGGAGGTGAATCGGTGGTGCTTACTTTTTGGCCACACCCTAGAATGGTTGTTTCACAAGACAGCCAAAGTCTGAAATTATTATCTACCGTCGACGAGAAAATTGAATTACTTGAAAAGCAAGACGTTAATCATCTGCTAATTGTACCTTTTACACGAGAGTTTTCAGAATTGAGTTCGGAAGAATATGTGCAGAGGATATTGCTTGAAACAATAGGTACTAAAAAACTGGTAATTGGCTACGACCACCATTTTGGAAGAAATCGTGAAGGGAATTTTCAATATTTAGAAAACAATTCAGATAGGTTTGGAATTGGAATCGAAGAAATTTCTCGACAAGAAATCGAAAATTTAGTTATAAGTTCTACCAAAATACGCCAATCTTTATTAGAGGGAAATGTGAAGTCTGCTAATGATTTATTAGGGAGAAATTATAGTTTTTCTGGCATAGTTGTGAAAGGTCGCCAATTAGGTAGAACTATTGGCTTCCCAACTGCCAACGTACAAGTTTCAGAATCTTATAAATTGATTCCGACGAATGGAGTTTATGCGGTTAGGACTTTGGTGAGAGGCCAATGGCTGAATGGCATCATGAATATAGGTAATCGTCCGACTGTAGATGGAATTGGTCGAACGCAAGAGGTACACATCCTGAATTTTAGTGATGATATTTATGGAGAGAATATTACCGTTGAGTTGATTGATTATATCAGGCCTGAACAAAAATTTAATGGGATTGAAGAATTAAAAAATCAGATTCTGAAAGATCAGGAAAGAGCTATCCAAATTTTATGAAAGTAGATCTTATTGAAATTCTTGGCTGGATTGGAGCAGTATTAGTAACAGGTTCTTATTTCCTGAATATTCAAGGTAAGTTAGATGCCAAAGATACACGCTACATTTGGGCAAATGCCATCGGTGGAATATGTTTTATCATTAATACATATTTCCACCAGGCATATCCATCAATGGCTGTTAATATTATTTGGGTGCTAATTGCAGCCAGTGCCATCTTCCGTAAAAAATAATATCATACATTCTTCACATAGCTACCAAGCTTCTTGATGGCATTTCTATGTTTCTTAAAGACTTTCTCGAGATTATCGTCTTTATGGAATCCCTCTAGTTCAATAAAAAACCAGAAGTTAAAATCTTCACTACCTTTATATGGGCGGCTTTCAATTTTAGTCAAGTTAATGCCTGCCTTTTTGAAATCCTGAAGGAAATTGGCAAGAATACCCGGCTTGTCGGTATCAGGCAAACGAGCGATAATAGTCGTTTTATCATTGCCACTTTTCTGATTCTCAAAGCCCTTGGCGAGGATATAAAAACGAGTACGATTCTGTCCATTATCTTCGATATTATTAAACAGAATGGGCAGACTGAAAAGCTTGGCTGCAATCTCTGAACAGATAGCGGCGCTTTCAGGATCGCTTGCTGCCATTTTAGCAGCTTTAGAAGTAGATTCTACCTGAATCTCTTCCGGATGAGTTTGCTCAAAATATTTATTTAGGAAACCTCTACATTGTCTAAAAGCAATATCTTTTGAGTAAATTCTTTTGATTTTTGATGGGTTTTCTGCTTCAGTAGCCAATGCAAAATGTACCGGAATTTTTAACTCAGCCGCTACATTTACATTCATTTCGTTAAGCAAATCAACCGTCTCATAAACTATCCCCTCTTGATTATTTTCAATTGGAATCACCCCAAATTTGGCTCTACCAGTATCTACAGCTTCAAACACCGATTTAATAGTTGGTAATGTCATATATTCGCTCATCGCACCAAAGCGACTCTCAGCTGCCTGATGGGTAAAACTGCCTTCTGGCCCTAAAAAGGCTACTCTCTCAGGGAGTTCAATATTACGGGCAGCAGCAAAAATTTCCAGATAAATTGCTTCAATGGCTTCTTTGTTTAAAGGGCCATCATTCTGTGCATTCATTCTGTCTAAAATCTGTTTTTCTCGTTCAGGCCTGTAAATGAGCGCTTTTGTAGAACGCTTAATTTCACCAACTTTATGCACCAGTTGCATACGTTTGTTAAGCAATACTAATAACTGGTCGTCAATGGCATCAATGTCTTTTCTTACTTCCTCAAGTGTCACTGTCTGGGTAGGTGTTTAAATTTCTAAAAATGTAAGGGGTTTGTTTATGCAGAGTAGCCTCGAACTCCATCAAGGCTACCTAATATCAAGCAACTTCTTTTACGTCAATAATTTTCTCCAGCACCTCGTCAATTTCATCTTTCTCAATTCTCAGATTATCAATAATGAATCTTTGACGCTCAGGGGTGTTTTTACCCATATAATAGCTAAGGATTTTGGCTATTGAAGATTCCTTTTCTAAAATAACAGGCTCCAATTTTATATCCTCGCCAATAAATCCTTCAAATTCATCAGGAGAAATTTCACCTAAGCCTTTAAAACGGGTAATCTCTGGTTTTGGAGACAATTTTTTAATGGCTTTCTCTCTTTCTTCATCTGAGTAACAATAAATCGTTTCCTTTTTATTGCGTACTCTGAATAGTGGCGTTTCAAGAATATACAGGTGCCCCTCTCTTACTAAATCAGGGAAGAATTGTAAAAAGAATGTCAATAGAAGCAGTCGGATATGCATACCGTCAACGTCCGCATCTGTTGCTACAATGATTTTGTTGTAACGAAGCCCGTCTAGGCCATCTTCGATATTAAGCGCATGCTGCAGGAGATTAAACTCTTCGTTTTCGTATACAATCTTTTTCGTTAACCCGAAGCTATTCAGTGGCTTACCCCTCAAACTAAAAACTGCCTGGAGTTCTGGATTACGTGCTTTGGTAATCGACCCACTCGCCGAATCTCCCTCAGTAATAAACATTACCGTTTCAAAACGTTTCTCATTCTTTTCATCATCTAAATGGAAACGGCAGTCTCTCAATTTCCGATTGTGCAAATTAGCTTTTTTCGCACGTTCGTTAGCAAGCTTCTTGATTCCTGCTAGTTCCTTTCTTTCTCTCTCCGACTGTTCAATTCTCTTCTTCAATGCTTCTTTAATAGCAGGATTCATGTGAAGGAAGTTATCTAGCTTCTCCTTCAGAAAATCACCAATAAAAACTCTCACAGTAGGTGAGTTAGGTTCAGGCGACATGGCTAATGAACCTAGTTTGGTTTTAGTCTGAGATTCAAAAACAGGCTCTTGCACTCTTATAGAGATAGCTCCAATGATTGACTGACGAATATCTTCCGGAGCATAGTCTTTACCAAAGTGTTCTCTGACTGTACGCACAATCGCTTCACGAAACCCGGATAAGTGTGTACCCCCTTGAGTAGTATTCTGCCCGTTTACAAATGAATAATATTCTTCACCATATTGATTACTATGAGAAAGTGCAACCTCGATATCTTCTCCCTTCAGATGGATAATCGGATAACGTAATGACTCTTCATCGGTCTTTCTGCGTAGCAAATCCAATAAACCATTTTGAGAAATATACTTTTGTTTATTGAAGACGATAGTCATTCCTGCATTCAGATAGCAATAGTTCCAGATCATCGCCTCCACAAATTGAGGGATATAATGATAGTGCTTAAAAATAGTATCATCCGGAGTGAAGGTAACCAAAGTCCCATTCTTTTGTTCTGAATCAATAATTTGTGATTCCTTCAGCAACTCACCTTTGTTAAATTCAGCCCATTTAGTTTTTCCATCTCTGAAAGCCTGTACACGAAAATAAGATGAAAGTGCATTAACAGCCTTTGTACCCACGCCATTCAATCCTACAGCTTTCTGAAAGGCCTTACTATCATATTTGGCTCCTGTATTTATTTTTGATACAACATCAACCAATTTCCCTAACGGAATCCCACGGCCATAATCTCTTACTTCAGCAACCCCATCCTCTAATTTTATTTCAATAGATTTTCCATAACCCATGGCATACTCATCAATACAGTTGTCTAATACCTCTTTTAATAAAACGTAGATTCCGTCATCAGCAGCTGACCCGTCTCCTAATTTTCCAATGTACATACCAGGACGCAATCTTATGTGTTCTTTCCAATCGAGCGAACGTATACTATCTTCATTATAAGTTACTTCCTTATTTTCGGCCATTTTGAAAAATAATTTTGTTTTTATGGATTTTATATTTTTACTTTGTATTTCAAAGTTCTTTTTAACACATACTTAATATGAAACAGCAAAAAAATAAAAAAACTTCACTTACTTTGCAATGTTTTCATCGATTGTTCATTAAATACTTAAACAGCAATTTGGCAAATAACGTTATAGATATGAAATTTAACAAAAATAATTTCTTACAAAGTTTCCTCAAATTTACGCTTTTTACACTAATTATCAGCAATTCTTTTGCACAAAATACAGGTAATGCTCCAGGAAATGCACCCACTAATGCACCGGTTACTCCTGTAAATCCAGCCACAACTCCAGCCAATCCAAATGCCCCGGCAGGAAGAACCCAACAAGCGCCTAATGCACCTTTGCCGAATCGTAACCGGGTAACAAATCCTAACGATCCTAATGCAATCAGGAATCTGACAGTCAATCCTGCAGACCAATTGGCAATGACAAGAGAAGATTCATTGAGAGCTATACGGGAAGAGGAAGAAGAACAGGATGTGGCTAAAGTAACTTTAAGAAGAAGAATTTTCGGATATAATCTTTTCAATACTATTAAGTTTGATCCTACTCCGGCTATCAATATTGCAACGCCGAGTAATTATATATTAGGTCCAAATGACCAATTGATTATTGATATCTATGGGTATTCACAAGCTACTTACAAATCAACGATTTCTCCTGACGGTTATATTACTCTTGATAGAGTAGGTCTTGTTTATCTGGCAGGTTCAACAATGGAGCAAGCACGTGAAAAGATTCTGAATAAACTGGCCAAAGTATATATTGGTTTACTCCCTTATGCCGGCAATCCTGCTAATACCTATCTGGTTGTATCATTAGGCAATATCAGAAGTATCAAAGTAACTATCACGGGTGAAGTTATTGCTCCTGGCACTTATACCTTGTCTTCGCTTTCTACGGTTCTTAATGCGCTTTATGTATGTGGAGGACCTAATGAATTGGGTACTTATCGTAAAATTCAGGTGGTACGTAATAATAGAGTGGTTTCAACGCTTGATTTATATGAGGTATTACTTAAAGGCTTTGCCAAAAATAACATTATTTTACAAGACCAGGACATCGTTCAGGTTACGCCTTATGTTAACCGCGTGGCGGTTCAGGGAAATACCAAACGGAATGGTTTATTTGAGTTAACTGAAAATGAAAAACTACAGGATGCTATAGCTTATGCAGGTGGATTTAACCAGTACGCTTATAAACACCGTTTGAAAGTACATAGAAATACAAGCAGAGAACGCAAAATTATAGATGTGAGAGAGGCCGATTTCCCTACATTCAATGTTCTATCAGGTGATTCTATCGTCACTGAAAGATTATTGGAGCGTTACGAGAACATGGTAACTATTGATGGCGCTATTTTCCGTCCGGGTCAGTATTCATTGGATAGCAACCCTACCCTGCTTGAATTAATTAAATCTGCCGAGGGGTTAAGAGGTGAGGCTTTGACAGGTAGAATTGCAATTGTGAGAACACGTGATGATATGATTATCGAAAATATCTCGGTAAATCTTGATGATATTATGAAAGGTAAAGCGACAGATGTTCCTTTGAAGCGCGAAGACCAAATAACAATCCCGTCGATATTTGATTTGACTGAGCCAGCTTACGTACGTATTCAAGGAGCCATTAATAACCCTGAAGGAGAAGTAGGTATTGAATTACCTTTTGTGAGAAATCTGACAGTTGAAGATGTATTAGTGAAAGTTGGTGGTTTATCAGAATCAGCATCATTATCAAGAGTTGAAGTAGTGCGTAGAAAACGCAACGTTGACCCTACTTCTGCAAGTGCACAGATTTCTGATACATACGAGTTCAATATCCGCCCTGATTTAAGTGTAGAACAACCAGGAACTAACTTTGTATTGCTTCCATTTGATGAAATCTTTATCAGAAAATCACCAAACTACGTAAAGCAGGCTTTTGTTGAGGTAGAAGGTGAAGTAATTTTCCCAGATAAATACGGTATCAAGAGTAAAGATGAAAAGGTTTCAGACATTGTTAAACGTGCCGGAGGACTTACTCCCTATTCTTATCTGGAAGGCGCTACTTTAATTAGAGAAATTCAATTAAGCGATATTGAAATTGAGCAACGCAGAAAAGCAATTACTGAAATTGCCAATAGTGTAAAAGGCAACCAGACTATTGAAGTGGAAGACGTAGATGCTACAAAGAAATCTTCTATTGGTATTGATTTAAGAAAAATTCTTGAAAATCCGGGTTCAGTTGAGGATATGATTTTACAGGACGGTGACATTATCCGTATCCCGAAACGTCTCGAGACTGTACGTGTGCAAGGAGAAGTATTATATCCAACCACTGTTAAATACTTCGACCGAGACAATTTTATGAACTACATTTCTAAAGCTGGTGGATTTACAAAAAAATCGCTGAAGAGTAAGTCGTATGTGTTATACGCTAATGGTTCTGTAGATAGAACAAGAAGATTCTTATTTGTGAATATCTATCCAAAAGTGGCTCCTGGTTCAGAAATCATCATTCCTCAAAAAACAACAACAGCAGTACAACAGCTAGCACAGGTTCAGAATTTGTTTGGTACTATCGCGGCAACTATGACCACCCTTATCGGTATCATTGGTATCTTACAAATCAGCAAGTAATTTAGTTGTAACACAACACTATTTAATTAAAAAGATGGCTGAAACACAGATCATACAAGAAGAACAAATCAGTACAAAGGATTTATTTCAGAAAATAATAAACGTATTTAAACTAATTGGCAGTGAGTGGAAGCTCTTGTTGATTGGTATTGCTGTTGGTACTTTAGTAAGTATCTTAATGGACTTAAACAATTTTAAAGAGTCTCAGTTTTACGGCGAAATTCAGTTTAACCTTGAATCAGGCAATCCTAATCAAGGCGGAATGGGTGGCTTTGCTGGTCTTGCTTCTGCCTTTGGTGTACCTGGTGGAATGGGTGGTGCTCAATCAAACGACCTATTCAGCGGTGGAAACTTCGGTTTAGTTATTGCCTCAAAGACTTTATATGAAAAAGCTTTGATGAAAGAAGTAGTTATTGGCGGCAGAAAAAATCTGTTTATTAACTATTATAAAGATAGCAGCGATATTAAGCGTAAAGAATGGGGGGGTGATATGTTTCATGAACCTAATAAAGCAGCTATTAATTTCAGATTTGTTCCGAAAAGCCCTGAACAATTCACCAAAATCGAAAATGAGTTAGTAGCTACTATCTATGAAAAGTTATTGAAACAAACTGAGCTAAAACCTCTGGATAAAAATGGATCAATCATGATTTTATCGGCAACAACTAATAATGAAATGCTGACCAAAGTATGGCTTGAAACATTGTTAAAAACGCTTGAAGAGTTTTATATTGATGTTCGTACTAAAAAAACAAAAGAGATTTACGATATTCAGGTAGCCCGGTTAAACGAATTGCAAGGTAAACTTAATTCAACAGACCGCCAGTTAGCCATTACAACATTTCAGAATATGAATGCTGTTGATCCTACTGCACCTATGCGACAACAACAATTGAACAGAAATAATACATTCATTTCTAACCAGTTTTACACGCAAATGGCAACAGTAGAAAACCTCCGAATGCTTTTGATACATCAGACTCCTTTATTTACTTTGCTTCAACCGGTTCGTCTGCCATTATTGCGCAAAGATTATACTATCGGTGGAAGCACGAAGCTTGGAGCTTTCTTAGGCTTCTTTGTATGTCTGGTATTCATCATTGTTCGTAAAACGTATCAGGAACTGGTGAGCTAAATTAAAAGTTTTATTTTTGTCTGAATGAATTAGATTTGTGAATGAAAAAATCGGAGAACGAAATAGTAATCAAAGCAGGGAAATCAGCACTACATTATTGGAGAGAGGTCTGGCGACAAAGAGAGTTATTCTGGATATTAGGCAAGCGTGACGTAATGGTACGCTATAAACAAACTGTCTTAGGTATAGCATGGGCAGTTTTTCGCCCATTATTGACAACTCTGGTGATGACCTTTGCCTTTGGGAAAATTGCCAAAATGGAAGTAGATGCTACGCTCCCCTATATGTTAATAGTAATTCCGGGTGTGATTATCTGGTTATTCTTTTCTCAATGTTTATCTCAGATAAGTAATAGTATTGTAGGTAATAGCAATCTTGTATCAAAAGTATACTTTCCCCGTATAATCATTCCCTTCAGCTCACTTTTAGTGGGACTTTTAGATGCAGTTATTGCTTTTGCTATGTTTTTTGTCTTTTGTCTTTACTATCATTTTGTACCTAGCTGGCATATAGTTTTTGCTCCTTTATTTATGCTTTTAGCCTATCTAGGCGCATTTGGCTTTGGTCTGATTGCCTCAGTCCTGAATGTAAAATATCGTGATATTGCCCAGATTATCCCTTTTATTGTACAATTTGGTTTTTTTATCTCTCCGGTTGGCTACACCAGTGAACTAAGAAAAGATGCCTGGTGGTATCCCTATTATAATCTTAATCCCGTAGTTGGTACTATTGATGGCCTGCGCTGGTCTTTATTAGGAGACTACTCCCCTTTTAATTGGCAAAGTTTAATACCAACTCTTGTATTTGTAACTATTTCAGTCATCTTTGCAATCTGGTTTTTCCGTAAAAACGAAAACTCCTTTGTCGATTATATCTAATTTGTACCCCTGAGTGGCATTTCGCATGAAAGCAATTTCTATAAAAAATATTTCCAAAAAATATATACTTAGTCATAAGAAGAAAAAGTATCAGAATTTTAAAGAAACCCTGACTGGCTTTGTACAGGAATTTTTTACCAGCAAAGATGAACAAGAAACCAAAGAAGTTTTCTGGGCACTCAAGAGCGTAAGCTTTGATATTGAGCAAGGTGATAGAGTTGGAATCGTGGGCTCAAATGGTGCCGGGAAATCTACCTTGTTAAAGATATTAAGTAGAATTACCGAGCCTACTCATGGAGAAGTAAAGGTAAGAGGCAGAATGGCCAGTTTGCTGGAAGTTGGAACTGGTTTTCATCCGGAATTGACCGGAAGAGAGAATATATTTTTGAATGGGGCAATTCTTGGGATGCGCCAGGATGAAATAAGAAGGCAATTTGATGAGATAGTTGATTTTGCAGGAATTGAAAAATTCTTGGATACTCCGGTAAAACGTTATTCATCAGGCATGTATGTTCGTTTGGGTTTTGCCATCGCTGCGCATCTGGAGCCTGAAATATTAATCGTCGATGAGGTATTAGCAGTAGGTGATTCTGAATTTCAGAAAAAGTGTCTGGGCAAAATGAAAGATGTCTCAAATGGTGGTAGAACTGTACTTTTTGTAAGTCATAATGCTACAGCCATTCAGGGTCTTTGTAATAAAGCTGCCTTTCTTCAAAAAGGGAATCTGGTAAAATATGGAGAAGTTGGAGAAGTATTGCATGATTACATGACCAGTATTTCAAAGTTCCAGTTAAGCCAGAACTGGGAAAACCCGGATGGTGCACCAGGTAATGACTTCGTAAGAGTAAAACATATTGAGGTATTACCAGAACTGATAAACGGCAGTAAAAACATTGATGTACGAACGCCACTGAAAATAAGTTTTGAATTCTGGAATATGCTCGAATCAGCTGAGCTTAATCTAAGTGTATTTTTATATAATATGACGGGTGAGTGCGTCTTCAATGTGGGTAGCCAAGCCAAAAAATTCTCAAAAGGTCTGATTAAAGGTTTGCTGGAAATTCCTGGTAACTTCCTGAACGATGGTTCGTATTACATTTCGGTAATGATAGTAAAAGATACTTCTGACCCAGTTTTCTTTATGGAAGATGCCATCAGTTTTGATGTTGCAGATTTCAGAGAAGGAACTAGTTGGTATGGTAAATGGCCAGGTGCTATTCGTCCAGTTCATATTCCGGTAAAAACATGGAAAGTTGATGGTTTGGTTTAGGAAATGACGTTTAGCATTAAAATGATATAAATCATGCTAAAGGATTCTGAAAATCATCTTCATTATTTTCAGATATTAACTACATTTGCAAATCACATTTTTTAGAACCTGCTCTAAAACTCTCATTTAACCCAAAAAGATTTTAGGTCTTAAATAAGATTTGATTAGGTTCATTGTCTTCATCGGTCTAAAACATTTGTTTCAACATAGTGATAAACGTAACTAAATCTTTTTTACCACCTTTTGAGGAATACCAGGATAAGATAAAAGGTATTTGGGAAAATACATGGTTGACTAACAACGGACCGTTAGTTCGTGAATTAGAAGATAAATTGAAACACTATTTAGGGGTAAAAAACCTCTTATATGTTACCAATGGCACTATTGCGTTGCAAATTGCCATCAAAGCCCTTAATCTAAAGGGTGAAATTATCACTACTCCCTTCTCTTATTGCGCTACTACTACTTCAATCTTGTGGGAGAATGTAAAGCCGGTTTTTGTTGATATTGAAGCAGATACTTATAATATTGATGCCAATCTGATTGAGCAAGCTATAACCGACAATACTTCGGCAATTCTGGCAACTCATGTGTACGGTAGACCTTGCGACGTAGAAAAAATTGAAAAGATTGCAAGAAAATATAATCTGAAAGTTATTTATGATGGTGCCCACTGCTTTGGTGCCACTTATTTTGACAAATCAGTACTTTCTTTTGGCGATGTAGCTACCTGTAGTTTCCATGCGACTAAAGTTTTTCACACCATAGAAGGTGGTTGTGTGATTTGCAAAGATGATGACCTGGTAAAAACTTTGGCGCATTACAGAAGTTTTGGACATAAAAATGATGACTATTATATGATAGGCATCAACGCCAAAAACTCAGAGTTTCACGCGGCAATGGGTTTATGCAACTTGCCAAGAGTAGCTGATATTATAGAGAAAAGAAAGATTATTTCTGAAAAATATGATGAATTATTAGATTGGAGTAAGCTGAAGCAACCTAAGCAGGATATTAAAGGGTTTGTATATAACTACGCTTATTATCCAATTATGCTTCCATCAGAGCAAAAGCTGATAGAAGTGACAGAAGCTTTGAAAAAAGATGATATTGTACCACGACGCTATTTTTATCCATCATTAAATCAACTTCCTTATCTGGATTTTTATAATCCCTGCCCGGTTTCTGAAAAAATGTCGGTAGCAGCATTATCATTACCTTTATATTATGACTTAGATTTGAAAGACGTTGAGCGAATTTCCAGCATTGTTAACGCAACGCTTTGATTAAGTCAATTTATCTATTTTAAATCAAATCTGCCTCATCAGTGATTGATGTATCTGTTATTATAGTGAATTATCGTACACCAGAGTTAATTGTTGATTGTATCAAGACAATCAAACAGTACACAACGCGCGTAAGCTATGAAATTATAATAGTTGATAATCAATCAAAAGGTGATGATGAAAGCTATGTGAAAAGTTTTTTCCCTGAGGTGAGATGGATTCCGATGGGCTATAACTCCGGATTTGGCAGAGCGAATAATCTGGGAATGAAAAACGCGCAGGGCAGATATTTACTATTACTTAATTCTGATACTAAATTATTTGAACCTGTTATAGATAAATGTGTTGCCCATTTAGATAATCGAACAGATGCCATAGCCGGTGGTGCTTACCAATATTATCCGGATCTAACTCCAAGAGCGTTTTACCATACCTTTACATTCAGAAGAGACTTCTGGATTACTCCCCCACCGTTTAGAAAATATCTGAATAAACTTATTCCTTATACTCATTATAACGACCCCGAGCAAGTAGATTATATTGCAGCTGCGTTTCTAATGGTCAGACGAGAGGGATTTGAGAAAACCGGGGGATTTGATGAGGAATTTTTCTTATATGGTGAAGATACAGAATGGGGTTATAGATTAGGTAAATTAGGCAAACAACTAGTATTCAAAGATTGCGGGATTATCCATGAAGAATGGGGGAGCAAGCCTGAACGTTACGAAGAAGCTCAGAAATACACCTATTTTAATAGATTTGACGAGCAGATTCAACTTTCTAACCTTGTATGGATACGTAAACAATTTGGAGCTTTACATTATTTTCTTTTAATGCTGCACTATTGGCTCTGGGTTCCAGTCTTTTTTCTGATGAAAATCTCTTTTAATATACTGAAATTAAAGAATCCATTGAATGATTTATACAATCAGAAAAGATTCGCCAGTACTATTTCAACTTTTTCTCAATATTTTTGGAGAATCTTATTTAAAAAACCGACTTTCTATAAAATTAAATGATGCAGAAAACCATTCTTTTTATAACCCCAACCGGTGGGCGGACAGGTTCTGAAATGATGCTTTGGTATCTGCTTAAACATCTGACAGGCAAAATAAAGTCAGTGATTTATAGCTGCCAGAATGGCGAACTTTTTGCAAATCATTCTACCGCAGACCTAACTTTTATTAATACCACCAGGCAAGGGTTTGTTTATAAAATATACGAGGGTGTTTATTATCAATTATTTAAGAGGACGCCAGAAGAATCAAGAATCTTAAAAATACAGAAACAGGTTAAGGCAGATAAGTGGTATTTGAATACCTTAACGATGCCTCGTTTTGCGAGACTGGCGAAAAGTCTGAATATTCCATACTATGTGCACGTACATGAATTGGTAAGTGTCTATGACGAAATAGTATATGATGATTTCAGATTTCAGTTTGATAATGCAGAAAAGATAATTTGTTGCTCTGCTATTGTAGAAAAACGGATTCAACAGATGGGATATAAGAATACAGTCTTACTCCACGAATTTATTGATACAGAAAAAGTTCAGATTCAACAAAATCCAACTGAACTGAGACAAAAGTTAAATATTCCAAATAACGCTTACATCTGGGTGATGTCTGGCTCTATGAATTTGCGGAAAGGATATGATTTAGCATTAGATTTATTGGAAAATCTACCAGAGAATACTTACTTACTTTGGTTAGGCAATATTAAGAAAACTGGAGTTTTACATTATTTGGAACAAAGAACCAAGCTTGAAAAACTAAATTTCATTCAAGTTGGTGAAAAATCGGGTGAATACTACGATTATCTGAATTTAGCTGATAGTTTTGTTTTGCTGGCAAGAGAAGACCCTTTCCCTTTGGTTATGATTGAAGCTGCTTTTATGCAAAAACCTATTGTCGGATTTAATTCCGGCGGTATTTCTGAATTTTTGCAAGAAGGTATGGGAAGTGTGGTAGATAGTTTTAACCCTAAAGATCTGGCTGAGGAAATGACTAAAATTCAGAATAAAAAAACTTCCATAAACAAAGAAGTTTTGAAAAACCGGGCTTTGAATTTTGATATAAAGAATCAGATTGAAAAGTGGGTGAAATTTTTCAATGAAAATTAATACAAGCGCATAAAATGGATAATCTGAAAGATATCTTAGGTGAACTGAAAGAAGCACAAAAGGTGCTTGATAACTTTATTTCATCAGAACAAAATATAAAAAATATAGAGGCTGCGGCAATTTTAATGGCCGGTGCCCTAAAGGAGGGTAAAAAAATTATTTCATGCGGCAATGGTGGCTCACATTGTGATGCTATGCATTTTGCCGAAGAATTATCAGGTCGTTATAGAGAAAACCGTAGATCATTAGCAGCTATAGCCATTTCGGACGCAAGTCATATTTCTTGTGTTGGGAACGATTATGGCTTTGACTTTATTTTTTCAAGATTCATAGAGGGACTAGGAAACGAAGGTGATGTACTTTTAGGTCTAAGCACAAGTGGAAATTCAAAAAATATTATCAATGCCGTACAAGCTGCCAGAGAAAAAGGCATGAAAGTAGTGATTTTCTCAGGGAAAGACGGTGGGAAATTAAAAGGCTTAGCTGATGTAGAAATCATAGTACCACATTTTGGTTATGCCGACCGCATTCAGGAAATCCATATTAAAGTTATTCATATTCTCATGCTTTTAATTGAGAAGCTTGTAATTAATAATTGAGCGACCGACGCTCGGTGAATGAGTGAATTAGTGATTGAGTGAATATATAATTTGGACAATATTATATATTCACTCAATCACTAATTCACTCATTCACTAAATCACTCAATTCTCAAATGAAAATTCTTTTCATAAGTCATGATGCTAACCGTGCAGGAGCACAGATTTTTTTGTTAAATATTATGCAATATTTTCAAAAAAAGCAGGTCCCTATGCACTTATTATTACTCAGTGACGGTGTATTAGAAAAGGATTTTGAGCAAATTTGTACGGTTTCAAAATACCCAAACGAGCCTGCAAACATATCTTTAAATTTTCAGGATAAAGTATTAAAGAAATTTGGGTTAAAAGATAACACTCCTACTCAAAAGGCCAAAGAAGAATTAAAGGCAAAATTACTTAGCGAAAATTTTGATTGTATTTATACGAATACCATTGCAACAGCCTGGATAATGCCTGAATTACTTTCTTATCTGAAAGTCCCTCTTATTACCCATATTCACGAATTAGAGTTTTCTATTCAGCTATATTCTTCTGCGGAAAACAAAGATTTTCTATTTAAAAATACGAGCAAACTGATTGCCTGCTCCCAGGCAGTTGCAGATAATCTCATTGAAAATCATGGTTTACCCCATGAAAAAGTTGAGGTAATTCATTCTTTTGTTAATAATGAAGATGTACTGAAACGTTCTGCTAAAATCAATCAGCTTGCTATTAGAGAAAAATATGGCATTCCTGAAAAGGCATTTTTAATTGGTGGTTGCGGCAACGCTGAATGGAGAAAAGGATTAGATATATTTTCATTACTTGCTAAGACTATACTAAGAATTTCAAATGAAGATATTCATTTTGCCTGGGTTGGCGTAAGAAAAGCAGGTGAATACTATGAACAGGTTCTTTTTGATGCTAGCAAAATGGGCATTAAAGAGAAAATCACATTTATTGAACCAACTCCGGAAGCTATCGAATTAATCAATTGTTTTGATATTTTTACAGTAGTATCCAGAGAGGATCCTTTTCCTTTGGTAATGCTGGAAGCGGCACTTTCGCAAAGAATTATATTCGGTTTTGAGAAAACAGGTGGTTGTTCAGAGTTTATTGGGCAGGATGCAGGCCAGCTATTCCCCTATCTTGATATTCATGCAATGGCACTGGCTATTATTAACCATATAAAGAGCCCGAATAAAGAGTGGGGACAAAGGGCTAAAGAAAAGGTACTTACTCAATATAGTTTTGAAAATTCGATTCTGAAAATCGAAAAATTATTAGACAATCTGTCCTAAAAGATTCTATCTCGCATGACACTCGCTTTTACACTTTGTTCAGTCAATTACCTTGCCCAGGCACATACCTTGGGCGATTCGCTCAAGCAACATAATCCTCATATCAGGTTTATTATTGGTTTGGTTGATAAGCTTGAAACAAAAGAAATTGATTCAGGTAAATTACCAGAATATCCTCTCTTAGAACTAGATAAGATAAATATCGCTGATTTGGCAGGTATGTGCGAGCGTTATGATATTACAGAATTGAACACTGCAGTAAAGCCTTATTATATAGATTATTTCCTGAAAAATCATCCCGAAGCACATAATATCATTTATTTTGATCCTGATATTATTGTTTTTGATGAGCTCAACCATCTGGAAGAAAACTTGGAGAAGTACAATATTATTGTTACTCCACATATTATCACGCCTTATAATGATAATAAGTGGCAAAACGAAGAAGATGTAGTTAATACCGGAATTTTCAATTTTGGCTTCGTGGCTATGCATCGCTCAGAAACAACCCAAAAGATGGTAGATTGGTGGTGTAAGAAGCTTGAAAAAGAATGCCTGATAGACCTTTGCAACGGTCTTTTTGTAGATCAGCATTGGGCCGATTTCTTTCCAGTCTACTTTGATAAGGTACTAATAAATAAGCACCTGGGTTATAATGTTGCCTATTGGAATTTACACGAAAGATTTTGTTCGCAAATAGATGGCAAATGGTTTATTAATCAAACTTCCCCTTTACAATTTTTTCACTATAGTGGTTACCTGATTGCCAAGCCTGACGAGGTATCTAAGTATCAGAATCGCATTAATTTTGAAGAAAGACCTGATATAGCTCCATTATTTGAATTATACAAAAATAGGCTCCTACAAAACAACGAATTATATTGGAAACATTTTCGGTGCGATTATATTAAACCTCCTAAAATAAAACGATATTTGCGAGTAAGAAAGTATCTGAAAATGCCCTTAGAAAAATTAGCTCAGTTGGTTGAGTCTTAATGTGTATGCAAAAATTTATTGCGCTCTGGCAACATCGTTATCGAAAATATACCCATCTTTTTAAAGTTCATCTGCATTTTTTAAAGGTCTATTTTAAAATCTTATTCTTAAAAATCAGATTTTTGAGTAAACGGAAAATTGTCGGCATTATACTTACCCAACAATTCGGAGATATTGTAGCAGGCGAACCGATCACGAGGCAAATAAGGGGAAAGCACCCCGATGATTATATCATTTGGGTCGTGAAACCTGTTTTCAGAGAGTTATTAGAAAATAATCCTAATCTGAATGATATTATTGAGGAGTTTTGTGCGAATCAAAGGAAGTTAATAATTGATTCCGGCGTTTTTGATGTCCTGTATAATCTTCAATTCCAAAACAATAGCTATTGCTCTGTTTGCAATGTTTATGTAGAAAATCCGGTAGCTGATGCCAAAGATATAACTATTCATAATTACTATTTTCAAGGAAATTTGCTAACCATACAACAAAAAATTGCCGGAGTAGCGACAGAAGATTTAGCCCCCAATATATTTATCACTGATGCACATAGGGACAAGGTAGATAGTTTGAATCTTCCCAATAAGTATCTTGTAGTACACTGCCAATCAGCACAGAATAGTCGAAACTGGGATAGTTCTAAATGGGAAGAATTAATTAATTACCTGATTGAGAAAACTGATTATTATATAGTTGAGATTGGGCTCTCCAGTGATTTAAATATTCAGAATAAAAGATATATTAACCTCTGTGGTAAACTCAATCTTTTGGAGACAGGAGAGGTAATCAGACGAGCACTGCTATTTATTGGCATAGATAGTGGTCCTGCTCACCTGGCAAATGCTGTTGGCACCTATGGGGTAATCATGATTGGGAAATTAGAAAATTTCACAAGTCATATTCCTTATTCAGGTAAATATAAATCCGGCGAAAACGCATTGATTTTGCGCAATACCGAAGGCCCCAGTTCAGAAATACCTGTGCAAGACCTGATCAAGGTGATTCAACAGCGCAAATTGATTTCATTTATTTAACATTAAGCTTAAGAGTTTTAAGTAAGTCTTAACAGTTTTTATATGCTATTTTTTACTCTTTGTCATATCAATCAGCTACCAGAAGCACATGTTTTAGGTGATTCCATAAAATCTCATCATCCTGACGCACAGTTTTTTATTGGATTGGTTGATAAAAAAGATAGAATACCCGGCAACTTCAAAGCCAGTTATCCCGTAATAGATTTGAGCGAACTCAATATCGGTGGTCTGGAAGAAATGGCAAAAAAATATACCTGGAGCGAATTGTTAGCTGACGTTAAGCCATTTTTTGCTAAGTACTTCTTACAAAAATCAGACATGGTAGTGTATTTCGATTGTACTACTTTGCTCTATAATCCGGTTAGATTTATCGAGAAAAGTCTGGACAATTATACTATTATTATTGTACCTCAACTGCTTCATGCAGGAGTTCATCCGGATGAAAAACAGATTTTAAATACCGGAATCTTTCATTCAGGTTTTATGGCCTGGAAACGTTCTGAAGAGGCAAGTAATTTTCTTAATTGGTGGGGTAATAATACAGCTAATAAGGGAAAAGTAGATTTATGCAAAGGCATGAATGCCGACCAACTCTGGCTGGAACATGTACCTAACCTTTACCAGAATGTACTAATTGAAAAGCATGAGGGTCTGAATATAGGAGCATGGAATTTGCCGGAAAGAGTAATTGAAGTAAACAAAAACACAGTTAACTCCCAGCCGCTGGTCTCAATTAATTTTAAAGGAATGAAATATTGGCATGATTATAAAAAGGCACTAAAGAAATATCCGATTAATAAGAAAATTCCATTATATGGGTTACCTGACCCTGAAGACAAAAAATTTGGCAAGCAAATGGCTTCTAATATTAGAAAAATCAATAGTTTTATCGACAAATTAATAGACCTGATTTGAATATTTTTATTGAAAGTAAAATTTTCACTTAACTTTGCAAAATACATTAGTTTTATTTTATGAATTACAAGATTGATAAGACAGAGCAATACGCACTCATTTTGCTAGATGAAACAAATTTTGGTGCTGAGATTGCTCCTCCATTCGAAAAATTAGTTGTGCAACTTTATCGCGAAGGCTATACTAACATGGTAGTAGACTTTACTAAAGTTACCGATATTGATAATGATGGACTTTCTCTAATCAGAAAAGCGACACGCGTTTGCAGAGCAGAACAAGGGCTTTTTGTGATTTGTACGAAAGAAGATGATGTAATTGATGAAATAGATTCAGCGAAAATTCCTGAACTAGTAATTCTTCCTACGGTTGATGAGGGAATTGATGCTGTGTTTATGAACGACCTCGAAAATGATTTCCGTGAAGAAAAAGACGATGAGTTTGATTTAGGAGAAGAGAATGGTTTCCAGGAAGAAAAATATTAAATCCTTAATTATCTGAGTTTCTTCTCTTAAAGTTTAGAAAACAAGCCAAATCTATTATTGTTAAAATACCCCTTTAGGGGCAAGGGGGTTATGAATTTTGAACTCTTAATACTTGGTACTGGCTCAGCGACACCTGTACTTGAACACAATCCATCAGCCTATTTGTTTACGTGTGAAAATGAACATTTTTTGATTGACTGCGGAGAAGGTACGCAGTTTCGTTTACTGGAACATAAAGTCCGTACTTCCCGTATTCGTCACATATTTATCAGCCATCTCCATGGCGACCACTATTTTGGTTTAATCGGACTTCTTTCAAGTTGGAATCTCAACCAACGGAAAGATGACTTGACTATTTATGGCCCTAAGGATTTGGCTGAAATTCTGACTGCACAGTTCAAATATTCACATACTTTTCTTCATTTTAAGATTCATTTTATAGCAACTGATACAACAGCAGCTAATATCATTCTGGATACTTCTTCTCTTACAGTTGAAACTATCCCACTCATTCATCGAATAGATTGTTGTGGATTTTTGTTCAGAACTAAAGAAGCCAAAAGAAAGATCTTAGCTGACAAATTGCCAGAGAATTTCCCGATACCATATATTAAAAAGTTGAAAGAAGGTTTTGATGTAGAAGACCCGTTGACTGGAAAAGAATATAAAAACGAAGATTATACAACAGCCGGAACAGCTTCAAAATCCTTTGCCTATTGTTCTGATACCGCTTATAATGAGGCTATTATACCTCAGCTCCAGAACGTTAACACAGTTTTTCATGAGGCAACATTTCTTGAATCTGAATTAAAACGAGCCATACAAACCAATCATTCAACTGCTAGTCAGGCCGCTACTATTGCATTAAAATCAAATGCCCAACAGTTGATTATCGGGCATTATTCTTCACGTTATAAAACTTTAGAAAACCACTTATCAGAGGCTAAGGCTGTGTTTGAAAATACATTATTAGCTCAAGAGGGTTTGACTTTTAAATTGTAAAATTAGGATTACAGTGAAGCTTGCTTAAGCAGTAGCTCTTGTTTTACTAATTTGATACGTTCATTAAAACTTGTTTCTTTAAAATTCACATCTTTCTCACAAGTTGCAGCCAGGTATTGCATAACATCTTTTTGATGCGGAACCCTCCGACCCGTTTCTACACTTACATATTTGCTTATTGTCCACATAAAATTCTTTAATTCATTCATATTTTCATCAGTCATAAAATACTCCGTTACTAAAGTATCTGCATCGAAATAAATAGCTCTTGAAAAAATCTTTACCCATTCACTTACCACTGCCGGACGGATATAAGCAATCTGATGTTGATATACTACCCAGCTTGTTTTATAATTTTTAAATATTTCAGAAAACTTAAAGCCATAAAGTTTAGCTACCTGGTCTTCACGTGCATTGAAATAATAATCAAAATACTTGGAGTTATTAAGGTGTTGCAAAGGGTCACAATCTTGAAAACGAATAATGGCTTTAGATTCGGTAACTTTAGGTAGCTCCTTCTCGTTAATTTTTTCAAACATATAATAGTGTTAATTTTCTTCAAAAATAGGCATAGTTTTAATTTCCTTCAAAGTTAATAGGATAACAAATATTTTTCGGAATTTATCTATCTTGCAGGGCTTGTTTATCTCTTGCACTACCTTTACAAAAACTCTATGGACATCAAAGACGCCATACAACTTATTACCCATCCTGAATTTTCAACACAAAGTAAAAAAGTCTGGATAGATTTAGGCTGTGGGACTGGCACCTTTACTTTAGCTTTAGCGAGCATTTTAGAGGAAGAAAGTACTATTTATGCCTTTGATCTAAATGGTTCCGCTTTGAAACAAATTCCTTTTACTTACAAAAAAGTTAATATTGAAAAACTTGTCATAGATTTTATAAGTACTGATTTGCCAATTCATCAAATAAATGGTGTTTTGATGGCAAATTCTCTTAACTATGTAAAAGATAAAGAGGGGTTTCTGAAAAATCTTAAATCTCACCTCACTAAGGATGCTTGTTTTTTAATAACTGAATATGATTCTGATGCTTCCAATACATGGGTACCCTATCCAATAAATTTTCAATCGCTGAAAGAATTATTTTCCAAATCAGGTTATAAAAATATCACAAAACTGAATTCGAGACCTTCCGTTTATGGTAACAGGCAAATGTATGCTGCGCTAATTGAGCCTTGATAAAATGAAAACATATATTAACAACTACTCAAAATTATGAATGTTGGAAGAATTTACCCTCTAAAAGAATTTCTTTATTGGACCCGAAGAGAGATTTATATGATTGCGGTTATCACAATTATACCTACAGTTTTATATCAATACTTTGAGTTGAAATGGTTAGCAATACCATGGGTTCCAATTGCGTTAGTTGGTACTGCTGCTGCTTTCATTGTTGGTTTTAAGAATACCCAAACCTATAATAGACTATGGGAAGCAAGACAGATATGGGGTGCAATTGTAAATAGCAGTCGCGCTTGGGGCATATTGGTAAAGGATTTCGTAAAATCAGATATTGATGAGAATACTCACCAGGAATTGATTTATAGACATGTGGCCTGGTTAACAGCATTACGTTATCAGTTAAGAGAAAGTCGGAATTGGGAAAATACTAATAAAAGCTACAATAAAGAATATGCGAAATATTTTGTGATTCCTGAAAAAGTTGGCAAGATCGAAGACGAATTGGGTCAGTTTTTATCGAAAGATGAAAAGGCTTATGTTTTGAGCAAAAAGAACAGGGCAACGCATATTATCAGCCTGCAATCAGCACATTTAAGAAAACTAAAAGAAAATGGCTTAATTGAACCATTGAACTATATTGAACTGGAAAACCTGTTAATCAATTTTTATGAGCAACAAGGTAAATGCGAACGAATTAAGAATTTCCCATATCCAAGACAGTTCGCTTCTATTAACTTATTTTTTGTGCGTCTGTTTAAGATTCTTGTTCCATTCGGGATGCTTAAGGAATTTGAAAAATTAGGCGAACATTTAGTATGGCTTACTATCCCATTTGGTATTGTAGTTTCCTGGGTTTTTATGACTATGGAAAAAGTTGGTGAAAGTACAGAAAATCCATTTGAAGGGGGTGCAAACGATGTTCCGATTACTTCTATGAGCCGGACTATCGAAATTGATCTGAGAGAAATGCTTGATGAAAAAAACCTTCCCCCTCCTATTCAACCTCTACATAATATTTTAATGTAGGATGATGAAACTAATTTTTATAGGGATAAGTTTAATAAACAAGCTTAGATTTCGATAGCAAGTCTCTCAAAAAAATCATAAGCTATTCATTATCAATATATTACAAAAAAGTCATAAAAAATTTACCCATATAGTCTATAATTATTATAGGGTTTGTGTATATTTGCGACGTTAAAATCAGAAGATTATGCAAAGTTTTCGTACAGAATTAGAGAATCCAATAGTTCAAAAAGACATTATTGATTTAGAGCGTAAAATCAGACTCTTTCGCGAAGGTAAAATTCATGAGGAAAAATTCCGCAGTTTACGTTTAGCAAGAGGGGTTTATGGTCAACGTCAACAAGGCGTGCAAATGGTCAGAATCAAATTACCATACGGCAAGATGACGCTTGATCAATGGCAACGCATCACTCATATTTCTGATGAATACGCAACAGGTAATCTTCATCTCACTACCCGTCAGGATATACAAATTCACTTTGTAAGCCTGGATAGAACTCCTGAATTGTGGTCGAAATTAGAACAAGATAAAATAACCATTCGTGAAGCCTGCGGTAATACTGTAAGAAACATTACAGGCTCTGCTACAGCGGGTATCGACCCTAAAGAGCTTTTCGATATTACTCCATATACTCATGCAGCGTTTGAATATTTCCTGAGAAATCCTGTTTGTCAGGAGATGGGTCGTAAATTTAAGATTGCTTTTTCTAACACAGATGATGATACAGCTTTTACTTTCATTCATGATTTAGGTTTCATTCCTAAAATCCAGAATGGACAAAGAGGTTTTAAAGTGGTTTTAGGCGGTGGTTTAGGTGCACAACCTCAATTAGCCTATTTAGCTTATGAATTTTTGGAAGAAGACCAGGTAATTCCATTCATTGAGGCAGTAATCAGAGTTTTTGACCGTTATGGCGAAAGAACTTCTCGTCATAAAGCACGTATGAAATTCCTGATAGCCAAACTTGGTTTTGAAGAATTTATGAAACTGGTTGAGGTTGAAAAAACTGCTTTGAAAGTGAAAACCTTTAAAGTAGATACTGAAAAGCCTCAATTCCAATATAATTATCCAACGCCTGAGGCTCAGGAAGTTCCAGAAATTACTAGTGAAGCTTACAAAAACTGGTATAAAACTAATGTTTTTGCGCAGAAACAAGAGGGTTATTATGGAATATTTGTAAGAATTCCATTAGGCGATATTTCGAGTGTAGTATCAAGAAGCCTGATTGAAAAATTAAGACCTTATATTGCCGATGATGTAAGAGTAACTGTAAACCAGGGTTTACTATTCAGATTCGTACAAGCCAAAGACTTACCTTATATCTTCAGTGTATTAAGTGAATATAATTTAGCTGCACCTGGTGCAAACAGTATCGCTAATATTACGGCTTGTCCTGGTACTGATACTTGTAATTTAGCTATCTCTGATAGTACTAAAATCAGCCTGGAATTTGAAAAAGTTTTGCGCGAAGATTTCCCTGAATTAATCGAGGAAAACAATATTCAAATAAAAATATCCGGCTGTATGAATGCATGCGGCCAACATAGCATGGCTCAAATTGGCTTTCATGGTAGTTCATTGAAATCAGCTGGTAAGGTATTACCTGCCTTGCAAGTATTGTTAGGTGGTGGAGTAAAAGGAAACGGTGAAGGCAGAATCTCAGATAAAGTTATTAAAGTACCAAGCAAAAGAGGCCCGCAGGTTCTAAGAATTGTTTTAAACGATTACGAAACTAATGGTTTTGATGGCGAATACTTCAACGATTATTATGATCGCCAGGGTGAAAAATATTTCTACGCTCTTTTAAAACCATTGACCGATTTAACTACTCTGATTGATACAGACTTTGTTGATTGGGGTCGTGATGAAATATTCCAGACTGAAATCGGTATAGGTGAGTGTGCTAGTGTTATTATTGATTTAGTAGCCACACTTTTCTACGAATCAGAAGAGAAAATCGCCTGGGCAAAAGATGCTTTTAACGAAAATCGCTGGGCTGATGCTATTTACTATGCTTATCAATCACAAGTAAATACAGCTAAAGCTCTTTTATTGGAGAAAAACATTAATAGCAGTACGCAACACGGTGTAATTTCTGAGTTTGACAAAAATTTCAATGAAGAATTTGGTATCAATTTTAAAGAGCAGGTTTTACAAATCAATCAAAACGAACCAAGTCAGGTTTTTGCGATTGATTATATTTCTGAATCTGAAAACTTCCTGAAAGAAGCAATGACTTGGAGGGAAGCTAACAAAACTGTTATAGTTGAAGCATGACAAATCAATTCGATATAAAATCTGACTCACTTAATCCAATCCCTAAACTTACGGTGGTAGGTGCAGGTATGGGCGATCCTGAGTTAATTACCCTGAAAGCTATTAACGCTTTGCGTCAGGCTGATGTGGTATTATACGATGCATTGATTGAGGAGGAATTATTGGAATATTGCCATCCTGAATGCGAACGTATTTATGTAGGTAAACGAGGATATCAAAAAAGTGTAAGTCAGGATAGTATCAATTTTCTGATTGCAGAGAAAGCTTTTGAGAAAGGGCATGTGGTGCGTCTGAAAGGTGGTGATCCATTTATTTTTGGCCGTGGGAATGAAGAAATAGCTTATGCGAAAGAAAGAGGAATCGAAACTGCTTATATACCGGGTGTATCGAGCATCATGTCAGGCGGATTTTATGAAATTCCTTTGACAGCCCGTGGTGTGGCTGATGGTTTCTGGGTAATTACAGGTACTAAATCAGACCAGTCATTATCAAAAGATGTGAGACTTGCGGCACATTCAAATGCAACAGTTGTAATTCTGATGGGTATGAAAAAGTTAGCCCGGATTGCAGAGATTTTCAGAGAAGAAGGTTTTGGAGATACGCCTTCGGCGATTATTCAACAAGCTTCTACAGCGGAACAAAAGATTGGCATAGGTCAGGTAAAAGACCTGGAAACAATTGCAGAAAATCATTCATTAAGTAATCCGGCAATCATTATGATTGGTGAGGTAGTGAAACAAAACAGCATTCAACACCTTTGCTATATTGGTCAGCAATACTCCGGAAAAAATAAAACAAACTAAGACAAGAATAAAAAGTAAATGGAAAGAATCGCAAATGCGCTAAGCGACCGTATTGGTGTAAGATACATTGCTATTGCAATACTTGTCTTAAAAGTTTTATTAATTGGTGTACTGGCCTATCGGATTTTCGCCAGTATTCATTCATTTCAATGGGGAGTTGATGATCTCTTTATCTATTATGTCGGTGTTGGGTTTCTGGCCCAATTAGTAGATGGCGCCTTAGGGATGGCATATGGGGCAACTTGCACGTCTATGCTTCTGGGTGTAGGTGTTCCTCCCGCTTATGCAACTGCAAGTGTGCATACTGCCGAGGTGTTTACTACAGGTGTCTCCGGGCTTTCGCACTTGTATTTTGGAAATATTGACAAAAAACTTTTCTTCAGAATCGTTATTACAGGTGTGGTTGGTTCGATGATTGGCGCTTATTTAATTTCTGAAGTAATTGATGGTAAAGTTATCCGTCCTTATATTTCATTATATTTAGTTGGGTTGGGTTTGGTTATCATTTATAAAGCATTCAAAAAGAGACCAACAACACCTACTAACAAAAATTTAGGTATTCTTGGCCTAATTGGTGGTTTTTTTGATGCCATAGGTGGTGGAGGTTGGGGCCCATTGGTAACCTCAAATCTGATTAATAAAGGCAATGCACCAAAAGAGGCTATAGGTACAGTTAATACAGCTGAGTTTTTTGTAGCTTTCTTTAGCACAGGTATTTTCATGCTTTTTATTGACATTCAAGCATGGCAACCTATCGCAGGTCTGATTTTAGGGGGAGTTCTGGCTGCACCACTTGGCGCATTCTTAGTAAAATTGTTCCCTCCAAAAACAATTATGCTTATTGTAGGAACTTTGGTTGTGGGTTTGAGTATTTACAATATCATTAAGGTTTGGTTTTAATTCTTAGTACAATGGTCGATATAGATACATTAGAAAAACTTTCATTAGACGAGGGTCTCAACTTTATAGCTAATCAATTCCCGGGTAAAGTGGTTTTCTCTACCTCTTTCGGACAAGAAGATCAGGTTATTACTCACGCCATTTTCAAAAACAGTGTTGCTCATGAGCCTTTAAATATCAAAGTATTTACTTTAGATACCGGAAGACTTTTTCAGGATACTTATGAGTTGATGGATAGAACAAGGGCTCGTTATAGAAGACCTATTGAAACCTATTTCCCGAATACAGAAAGAGTACAGAATCTGGTAACGGAGAAAGGTTTTAATAGCTTTTACGAGTCTGTTGAAAATAGAAAAGAATGCTGTGCTATCAGAAAAATTGAGCCTTTAAAAAGAGCGTTGGCAGGTGCAGAAGTTTGGATAACAGGCTTAAGAGCAGAGCAATCGGACAACCGTAATGACATGAAAATATTAGAGTGGGATGGCGGAAACAATGTCTGGAAATATAATCCCTTGATTCATTGGAGTTACGAACAAGTACTTGAATACATTGCTGTCAATAGAGTACCAGACAACCCATTACATAGAAAAGGTTTTATCAGCATCGGCTGTTTACCATGTACACGGGCTATCGAACCAGGTGAACACCCAAGAGCTGGCCGTTGGTGGTGGGAAGAATCAAAAAAAGAATGTGGTTTACACCAAGTTTCGTAAATTGCGCCTCGTTAGTAAATATAATAAATATGAGTAATTTTTTAAACAATTCTGAAATCGTTAATTCATCTTCCGATGTTAACGGGATTTTTCCGCGTGAACTGGAAGACGAAGCGATTTATATCTTACGTGAAGTTGCCTCACAATTTGAGAAACCTGCTATCCTTTTTTCAGGTGGTAAAGATTCGATTACTGTGGTGAGATTGGCCGAAAAAGCTTTCTATCCGGGCAAAATTCCTTTCAAATTGCTTCATGTAGATACAGGTCATAATTTCCCTGAAACTATAGAATACCGCGACTGGCTCGTAAACAAATTAGGTTTAGAGCTTCACGTGCGTTATGTAGAAGATTCAATCAAACAAGGTAAAGTAAAAGAAGAAACTGGTAAATATGCCAGCCGCAATGCGGCTCAAACGGTCACTTTGCTCGATGCTATTGAGGAATTTAAATTCGATGCATGCATTGGTGGCGCCAGACGTGATGAAGAAAAAGCACGTGCCAAAGAAAGAATTTTCTCTGTAAGAGATGATTTCGGTCAATGGGATGCAAAAAAACAAAGACCGGAATTGTTTGATATGCTGAACGGAAAGATTGAAATCGGTGAAAACGTAAGAGTCTTCCCTATTTCAAACTGGACAGAATTAGACGTTTGGAATTATATAAAAGAAGAAAAGCTACGTATACCAAGTATCTATTTCACTCACGACCGTATGGTTTTTGACCGCGACGGATTAATCTGGGCTGATTCAGAATTTATTAATAAATCAGAAGACGAAGTTCCTTATTCTACCAAAGTTCGTTTCCGTACGGTTGGGGATATGACTTGTACAGCAGCGGTAGCATCAGAAGCAGATAATCTGGATGATGTAATTTCGGAAATTCTTTCAGCTAAAATATCTGAAAGAGGTGCGAGAATTGATGATAAACGCTCGGAAGCTGCGATGGAAAAACGCAAACAAGCAGGATACTTCTAATTAGTGAATGAGGGATTAATTGTGAATTAGTGAATAGTTTTTGAAAATATTACAATGGATATACTTAGAATAGCAACAGCAGGCTCGGTAGATGATGGTAAAAGTACCCTTATAGGACGCTTACTTTACGAAACGAATTCTATTACTGGCGATAAAATTGAAGCACTTGAAGCCGCTTCTAAACGTAAAGGTCTCAATTTTTTAGATTTATCACTTTTAACAGATGGCTTGATTGCCGAACGTGAACAAGGAATTACGATAGATGTGGCTCACATTTATTTCAGTACTCCAAAGCGCAAGTACATCATCGCAGACACGCCCGGGCATTTTGAGTACACACGAAACATGGTTACGGGGGCTTCAAACACTTCTGTTTCTATTATTTTGATTGATGCTCGTAATGGGGTTGTTGAGCAAACCAAACGTCACTTCTATATCTCTTCTATGCTTCGCGTGAAGAATATTATTGTGGCTGTTAATAAGATGGATTTGGTAAACTATAGTCAGGAACGTTTTGAAGAAATTAAAAATGATTTCTCTAAATTAGCAGAGCAAGTAAGTTTTCAAGGACAAACAGTTGAGTTTATCCCTATTTCTTCTTTATATGGAGAGAACCTTGTTAAAAAATCAGAAGAAACGCCGTGGTATGAAGGCAATTCTCTACTGGAAACATTAGAAGACCTTGATAATCAGGTGAACCCTATTTCACATTTACCAGCTCGTTTCCCGGTTCAGGTGGTTGTGAGACCTAAAACAGAGGAATTCCATGATTATCGTGGTTATGCCGGTAAAATTGCCAGTGGTAGCTTTGTTGTTGGTGATTTGATTGAGGCATTGCCAAGTGGGCAAATAAGTAAGATTCAAACTATTGAAAAGTTCGGTAAAAATCTTGAAATTGCCCACGCTCGCGAATCAGTCGTAATTACTCTTGAAAATGATATTGATGTAAGTAGAGGAAATATGATTGTAAAGGTTGGTCAACAACCGGAAGCGAAAAGGGAATTAGAGGCTAAAGTCTGCTGGTTGGATAGTCATCCTTTAAAAGTAGGAAAAACATATTTGTTACAACATGGTATCAATCGTGTAAAAGCCAAAGTTATCAGTATCAATTCGATGATTGATATCAAGAATATGACCTTGGATAGTGAGCTTTCACACGAAGGAGGAATAAAATTAAACGAAATTGGCTGGATTTCTATCAAAACTGCCAGTCCGATTTATGCAGATAAATACAACGAAAATCCTACCAATGGTGCATTTATTTTGATTGACGAAATGTCAAATAGCACTGTGGGAGTTGGGTTTGTTGAGTAAGAACAGTTTTTAGCTTGCTCATTGCAATTACAATAATATTCATCAACCAAACTTGAGACTTTGAATTAGTTTAGGGTTCGGTAAAAACGGACAGCAAATTTTGCTGTCTTTTTTTTATGAAAATTTTTCTTTTAATTGTGGCATGCAAATAATTCAACTTATGACTTACAAATACCTTATTCCCCTTGCTTTTCTTATTATCGCATTAAATGCCTGTAATAACAAAGAAGAAGAACTGGCAGACCTAGCCTTAGCACAAAAACACTGCGGAAGCTGCCACCTCTTCCCTACTCCCGATTTATTGGATAAAAATAATTGGGAAAAAGTGCTTCCTAAAATGGGGCTATTTATGGGTATAAACAGTGAGATAAAAAAGCACTCTAAAATTGATCCGATTGAGCAGAATAGTATTCCTACCAAACCAATGGTTTCAGAGGAAGACTGGAAGCGTATTAAAAAGTATTATATTGACAAATCTCCCTATAGCTTACATTTTCCGCTGAGTAGTATTACCACTGGAGAGGGTAAATTATTCAAAGGTATTAGCCGTATGCCTTATTCTCAAAAAATGCCCAACATCACTTCAATAAAAATTGATACGGAAAAACATATGGTTTATGCGTCTGACGAAATCAATCAGGAAATTTGGGTATTAGATAAAGGAAGTAATGTTGTCAGGCAGATTCCCAACCATGTAGCGATAAGTGATATTCAGGTATTAAGAAATAACCATGTTCTTTTTACTTACATGGGCAATTCAATAGACCCTTCACTAAGGCATCATGGATACATAAAAACCATTTCTTCGGATAAAAATGAAATATTATTAACAAATCTCTACAGACCTACGCAAACTCTATCTATTAATTTAGATGAAAATTCTGACGAAGAATTAGTTATCAATGAGTTTGGTGGATTAAAAGGTTCTTTAGCCGTTTGGAAAAAAATAAATGGGACATTTGAAAAACACATTATTGAAAATAGTCCGGGTGCGATTAAAACAATCCCTATTGATTTTGATAAAAATGGGAAATTAGACTTAATAACACTCTTTGGGCAAGGTGATGAGCGAATAGTCTGGTACAAGAATAATGGCAATCTGCAATTTACTTCTACAACCTTACTTCGTTTCCCTCCCGTATATGGCTCGTCGAGTTTTGATTTAGTAGATATGAATAAAGATAGCTTATTGGATATAGTGTATACTGCTGGTGATAATTCAGATTATACAGTCGAGTTAAAACCTTATCACGGAGTCTATATTTTTAGTAATCAGGGTAAAAATACTTTTAAGCAAACTTATTTTTACCAAATGAATGGGGCTTATAAGGCTGTAGCAAGAGACTTTGATTTAGATGGAGATCTTGATATAGCTTCTATTGCTTTCTTTGTTGATTACTTTGAGAAAACACCTAAAGACTTCGTTTTCTTTGAAAATACTCAACAAGGATTTATACCTAAAGTACTGAATATCAAAAATTTTGGCCGATGGTTAGTAATGGATACAGGAGATATTGATGGTGATGGTGACGAAGATATTGTCTTAGGAAATCACCCGATTGGTACTACACCCGGAACGTTATTAAAGGAGTGGATAAAAGCAAAAGGTATATTATTTTTAATCAATCAAAGTGCCAATAATAAATAAGTTTGTAGTCAAACGGAATTAAAATAGTCTGATTTTGCATTTCTAATAATTTTCTAACTAATTATCTATATTTAGTATTTGTAAAATAAAAATTAATATCTTTGATCGCGCAACAAAGCTACGTAATCAAAATAGAATTATTATCGTATATAGTATGATAATAAATGTTGTTCTCACCCGACATATTAATTGTTTAAGAAAACGTTAATGTGTTGTCCCAAAAATTAATAAATAATTTACTCTTTTTACTGATTGTTGATTTATCCTATTACTTATCTGAGTGATTCATTCTATATTTTTGTTTACTGACTAATGAAATATAAGAGGGCAAATTTATTACCCAATATCGGGACTTGGGAGCTGAATCTTAAAACCGGGATTCTAGACTGGGATTTTGTCACTAAAACGATTTACGAAGTTTCTGAACATTATTTTCCCAACGTTGAATCAGCAATTAATTTTTATGCGGGGCCAGATCATCGTGAACGAATAATGTTATTAACTCAGCAGTTAGTTGCTACAGGCGAATCTTTTATAGAACAGTTTCAAATCATAACAAGTAAAGGAAATGCCAAATGGGTTGAAAGTAGTGCTGAAGCAGAGTTTGAAAATGGTGAATGTGTATTGCTTCATGGAACTTTTCAAGACATCACTGCTCAGAAAAACCTATTAGATACCCTTCATCTAAATGAAGAAAAATTTCAAAAGGCCTTTGAATTCGCTCCTATAGGAATGGCTCTTGTTTCACCAGAGGGACAATGGATTAAGGTAAATAAACAAATCTGCAAAATAACAGGGTATATTGAAGAAGAGTTAATGTCACTTACTTTTCAGGATTTAACTCACCCTGAAGATTTAGATAAAGACCTTGCTTTAGTCGGGCAAATGCTTAACAAGGAGATTGATAATTATGAGATGGAAAAACGATACTTCCACAAAAAGGGACATGTTGTTTGGGTACATCTGACAGTTTCTTTAGTGCGAAATAATGAGGGCTTGCCATTATATTTTATCTCTCAGATCAATGATATTACTGAACAGAAGAAAGCGTCAGAAGAATTGCAAAGAGAGCGACAAAGACTCTTTCAGACGATTGAGGGAACCAATATCGGTACCTGGGAATGGCACATCAAGGAAAATTTTATTGTTTATAATGAGCGTTGGGCCGGTATTATTGGGTATACACTTGAGGAGTTGAGCCCTATCAGTAAAAATACATGGAATGATTTAGTTCACCCGGATGATGTTGAAATTTCTGAAATAGCTTTAGAAAAATGTATGTCTCATGAAACAGATTTCTATGAGTGTGAATACCGGATGAGACATAAAACTGGTGACTGGATATGGGTACATGATAAAGGGAAGGTAATAGATTGGTCGTTTGATAATAAACCAATTCTGATGTTAGGCACCCATGCTGATGTTACAGAAAGAAAAAATAGCGAGCAGGAATTAAAAAATACCTTAGATTTGGTAAGTGAGCAAAATAAGCGTTTAATTAACTTCACTCATATTACCTCTCATAATTTAAGGTCGCACACAGGTAATTTTCAGATGTTGCTTACTCTACTATTAGAAGAAACAGAAGAATCTAAGAAAAGAGAGCTGACTGAATTTCTTCTAACAATAGCCAACGACTTGCAAGAAACTATTCATTACCTAAACGAAGTCTTGCAAATACAAACCAACTTAAATCAGCAGGTAAAAAAGATACATCTGTTTAATGAGATTGAAAAGGCCTTAACGAATATTAAAGGTTCTATTGAAGAGGCATTAGCGACAATTCATGTTGAGGTGCCGCAAAACCTGATAATTGATTATAGCCCAGAATATATTGAAAGTATATTACTAAATCTACTTACAAACGCTATAAAATATCGTCATCCTGGTAGAAAACCTGTCATTCATATCCGAACTCATAAGGTGGAAAAATATATTATTCTTGAAATCGAGGATAATGGCATAGGAATTGATTTAAATTTACATGGGCAAAAACTCTTTGGAATGTATAAGACTTTCCATACTAATAAAGATGCCAGAGGGTTAGGCCTTTTTATCATTAAAAATCAAGTTGATGCAATGGGAGGGAAAATTGAAGTAGAAAGTGAAGTTGATAAAGGAACTACCTTTAAGGTATATATCAAAAATCAATAACGCTGACTCACTTCAAAAATTTTCATCAAACATCTGAATACTAAAAGCAATCAGGCTAAATAAACGATTATTAACCCATAAACTTTTGGTTAGAGGGCTTACGCGATGAGAAAAATAAATAATGCTTGGATTATCGACGACGATAAAATACTTACGTATGTGTTGCAGAGAATAATGGGATCAGTTGATTCTTTTGACAAAATAGAAATCTTTCAGAATGGCAAAGAAGCAATCAACCATTTATCTGTAGTAAAAAAAGATCCAGACTCTCTGCCCGATCTTATTATTTTAGATATAAATATGCCGGTGATGGATGGATGGCAATTTTTAGACGAATTTGAAAAAATCCACCTTGACAAGAAAATCACTCTTTATATCGTAAGCTCTTCAATAGATATTCAAGACCACAATAAAGCTAAAAAATATAAAACCGTTTCTGATTTTCTGATAAAACCTATTGGAAAGAAGCAAATAGAGCAGATGGTTGCATCCTATCAGCATTAAAATTACTCTCTACTCAATTTGTAAAGCAGAGAGTAATCATTAAAAGTTTCTTACACAGATAAAAGTTACTTACCTTTAGGCAATACAATATAATCTTCTATCACGTTTTCTTCTTCTACCAACTGCTCCCCAGGTTCTTTCTCAATATAGAATGATTTTGCTCTTTTAAACCATCCTTTATTTTTCTTAGCGTCCTTGCGAGTTCTATAATATCTTAAGCGATAGTCGACATATGGATTAACGATATCTTCCGGGCGATTAAAAGAGTTAGCTAATTCTACGTCAGCTAAGGATAAGATTCCATTTTCTTCTGCGCCAATAATTCTCTCAAAGGCTTTGATATTTCTCTTCTTCTCGCCCTCTCCGGCATTTATTAAATGATCAATAAAAACTTCAGCAACATCCTGGTCTTTAAATTGATTACCAAAATATCGGTTCCAATAGTAATGACGGTGAATATACAAGGCTTCCTCTTTAGTAAACATTTTATCGCCCCAGATAGGCTTATGGATACCATAACCCTCACCTTCAAAACGGAGCAACTTTGGCGCGTACTTATTAAAAGAAGCACCATTGTTAATAAAAATCACGCAGACAAAAGACAGACAAGTAATTGTCAGTAAAGTAAAGATTACTTTTTTGGGATTCATGGGAATGTTTAAATTAATTCAACTAAATAGCTATTATAAAGCTTTATGCAAAAATTATACCGTTTAATCAGAAAAAGATCCTAGAGGGGTAGAGTGTTTAGCAATAGTAAGATATTTTGATATGTAAACTTCAATTATTTCTAACCTGACAAGTTAAAAACGGGAATGACTCAGCAAAATTGTAATTTGAGCAAAATATCCTTCAATAAAAATCCCCTCAAAAATCATACTAATTTTGAGGGGACTCATTTAAAAAGTGAATAAATAATTACTTAAGATGTTAATCGACCTTTGAAGCAAGTTCTTCCGTTGGTTCTTCCAGATCCTCGTCCGGTGATCTGCCAATTAAAATATCCGGTAAAACCAGGAAATCTGCCAGCATATTGTTCTCTTCATCAAATATGCCAAAGGCTCTAGCTCTAATCATCCAGCCTGGGTACTTTTTAGCATTCTTTCTTGACCCATAAAAATGTAAGCGATAGTTAACATACGGATTAACAACATACTCACATTTCACGAATGAATTAGCGACTTGCACATCTTCTTTTGAAAGCTTACCATCTTGTGAAACACCAATGATTGCCTCAAAAGCCCGAATGTTTACACTGTTTCTGCCCTCTCCAGCGTTAATAATATGGTCAATAAGGGCTTCAGCCACTTCCTGGCTTTTGAACAAATTGCCATGGTATTTATTCCAATAGAACTTTCTATGGATTTTAAATGCCTCGGCTTTTGTGAAGTTTTTTTTGCCCCATATTTCCTGATTAATTCCGAATCCTTTGCCTTCAAATTTGATGAGTTTTGTGAAGTACTTGTCAAAGGATGCTGCTTGAGAAGTAACAGACATAAAGCTGACCAGAAATCCGATCAGTAACATGCGTTGCAGTTGTATCATGTATTATTTCGATATGTGGAGCACAAAGGTAAAAATTAAAATGCTGATTATCAAGCATTTATTAATTTCTTTATTAAACGGCAGGCGAAAATAGCCACATTTTGGGTAACTTTTTACTATATCTATTGTTTTCAGACATTGAAATTTTATTAGAATATTACAAGCATACTTCTAGGAAAAGTACTACAATTCTTCAAAAAATACAATAAAAATAACTCCGTCTAATAAATAATATTAAATAATTCCTTGGTAAAAAAAATTTAAAATATTTTACAATTTTCGTTTTTTCAACATACAGAAGCCTAATTAGAAATTCTTGTCATAGAAAAACAGATACTATTTAATTCCTGTATTTTCTTGCGAGAGATTTGTACAATTTTTCCTCATTAAACTATTTTTATGATTGAATGCTGTAAGAATCGATGACGTTAGATTATGTTTTTGTTAAGCTAAGTCAAATGGCTTAAAAACCGCTCAAAACGCTGTTTTTTAAGCGAAAATTCGCTATATTCGCTTACTGATTTTATGGAGAGAATTCATTAACTTTACTTTTTTTGTATTATTCTCATAACAATTATTGCAAAAACAAGTATTTTTAGACGAATAAATAAAATTTGGTTTCAAAGTTGTTATGCCAAATAAATTTGGTATTATATTGCATTTCAATTGCTGTATATACTTAATATATATAACAATTCAGAAGATTATTAGGCAATAAACTTCACGTTTAAATTACAAATTATCTAATCAGAGTACAATTTAAAACCCTATAAATTTTATCGCACGATGACTGATGCAGGACAATTAATGGAACAAGGTCTATATCGTTCGGAATTCGAGCATGACGCCTGTGGTATTGGCTTTAGAGCCCATCTAAAAGGTAGAAGATCTCATGGAATTGTTGCCGATGCTATAAAAATGCTTGAACGCATGGACCACCGTGGTGCATGTGGTTGTGACCCGAATACGGGTGATGGTGCAGGTATTTTATTGCAGATACCCCATGAATTTTTCTTAGATGAATGCAATAAGTTGAATTTCCAATTGCCTTCAAGTGGTGAGTATGGTGTAGGAATGATTTTCTTCCCGATGAACGAAACGGAAAGAGAAGAATGTAGAGAGATACTTAACCGAAAGATTGAAAAGCTGGGACTAGGTTTATTGGGTTATAGGGTTGTACCTACTAAAGGAGATAGCTTAGGTGAGGGCTCAGGCTCTGTTGAACCGCAAGTTGAGCAGGTATTTATTAAACGCCCATCAGATATTACAGAAGAAATTGACTTCGAAAGAAAATTATACATTCTTCGCCAATATGCTTCACGCATTATCCGTGAGTCAGTTGCCGGAGCAAAAGAGCATTTTTACTTTTCTTCACTTTCTTGTCGTACTATTTCCTATAAAGGGCAATTAACGACTGAGCAATTAAAGTATTATTTTCCTGATTTGTGGAATGAATCGGTGACATCTGCCTTCGCGGTTATACACTCTCGTTTCTCTACTAATACTTTCCCATCATGGAAACTGGCACAACCTTTCCGTTTCATTGCTCACAACGGTGAAATCAACACGGTAAAAGGCAATGTGAACTGGATAAGAGCCGGAGAAAAATCTTTTGTATCAGAATTTTTCACAAAGGAAGAAATGGATATGGTTCTTCCAATCTGTGATGCAGGTAATTCTGACTCTGCCCAATTAGATAATGTCATAGAATTGCTTTATTTATCTGGTCGCTCATTGCCACATGTAATGATGATGCTTGTTCCTGAAGCATGGGATGGTAACGACCATATGGACCCTGTTCGTAAAGCTTTTTATGAATACCATGCCGCTATCATGGAGCCATGGGATGGTCCTGCTTCTATCTCGTTTACTGATGGTAAAATGGTAGGTGCCACTCTTGATAGAAATGGTTTACGCCCGTCTCGCTACTGGGTATTAGATGATGATACCGTTGTGATGGCCTCAGAAGCCGGAGTATTAGATATTGACCAGGCGAAAGTAGTATCAAAAGGGCGTCTTCAACCGGGCAAAATGTTTATTGTAGACATGGAGCAAGGAAGAATTATTCCGGACGAAGAAGTGAAATCAGATATTTGTTCTCGTCAACCTTATCAGGAATGGTTAGATGAATATAAAATAAAGACTTCTGTATTACCAAAATCTATTCGCCCTTATCAAAATTATAGTGAAGAGACACTACTGAAAAGACAAGTAACTTTTGGTTTTACTTCAGAAGATTTGAGAATGATTCTGGCACCAATGGCGCAAACAGGTCAGGAAGCTATAGGTTCTATGGGCGTTGATACACCTTTAGCTATTCTTTCAGATCAAAGCCAGCATCTTTCTTATTACTTCAAGCAATTGTTTGCACAGGTAACCAATCCTCCTATCGATTCAATCAGAGAGCGTGCTATTATGTCGTTGATTTCTTTTGTAGGTTCAAACGAAAACATTCTGACAGAATCGCCTTTGCATTGTCGCTTGGTTGAGTTAGAACAACCTGTTTTAACTGTTGAAGAATTCGACAAACTTCGCTTTGTAGATCATAAAGGCTTCCAGGCTAAAACTATCAATACCTATTTTAATGCGAAAGCAACTGATATAGGTAAGGCATTAGAATTTGCTCTTGATAGAATCTGCCGTTATGCTGAAGATGCCATTGAAGACGGTTTTGAGATTCTGATTCTATCAGATAGAGCCATTGATTCAGACCATGCACCTATCCCATCTCTGCTAGCTACCTCGGCAATTCATCATCACCTGATCAAAAAAGGTATCAGAGGAAAAGCAGGTATCGTTGTTGAAGCAGGAGATATCTGGGAAACACACCATTTTGCTACCTTAATCGGTTATGGTTGCTCCGCCATTTGCCCTTATATGGCATTTGAGACTATCTCATTGATGAACAAGAAAAGTATGATTGAAGGTACATTTGAGGATTATACACTTTACAAAAACTACGTTAAGGCCGTTAACAAAGAGCTATTGAAAATATTCTCAAAAATGGGGATTTCAACCTTGCAATCGTATCAAGGTGCTCAAATTTTTGAATGTATTGGTTTAAATAAACAAGTAATCGATAAATATTTTACCGGGACAATCTCTCGTATAGGCGGTATGGGTATTGCCGAAATTGCTAAAGAAGCAATTGTACGTCATAAAGTTGCCTACCCTGATGTACCACATGTATCTACGCAAAGGTTAGAGGTAGGTGGAGTTTATCAGTGGAAACAACGTGGTGAACGCCATATGTTTAATCCTGAAAGTATTCACTTACTACAACAATCAGGCAGAGTTGGTGAACACGATTTAGAGAAAGGTTATTCGATTTTCAAAAAATACTCTAAACTGATTAACGACCAAAGTCTTGATGCTTTAACTATCAGAGGTTTGCTTCGCTTCAAGAAAGGCAATCCGATTCCTTTAGAAGAAGTTGAACCAGTAGAAAGCATATTCAAACGCTTTGCGACAGGAGCTATGTCATTCGGCTCAATTTCATGGGAAGCGCATACAACCCTTGCAATTGCTATGAACCGTATCGGTGGACGTTCAAACTCAGGCGAAGGTGGTGAAGATGAAATCCGTTATGAACTAGATAAGAATGGAGATAATTTAAGTTCAAGCATTAAGCAGGTAGCTTCAGGTCGATTTGGAGTAACTAGCCATTATCTAACTAATGCCAAAGAACTTCAAATCAAGATGGCACAAGGCGCTAAACCTGGCGAAGGTGGACAGCTACCAGGCCATAAAGTAGATGATTGGATTGGACGCGTGCGTCATAGTACTCCAGGTGTGGGTCTAATCTCCCCTCCTCCTCACCATGATATCTATTCTATTGAGGATTTGGCGCAGTTAATTTATGATTTGAAAAACTCTAACCGCGATGCGCGTATTTCGGTAAAATTAGTATCTGAAGCTGGTGTTGGAACGATTGCTACAGGTGTGGCCAAAGCCCATTCAGACGTAATTCTAATAGCAGGTCATGATGGTGGTACTGGTGCTTCTCCACTATCTTCAATTCGACATGCAGGTTTACCCTGGGAGCTTGGTTTAGCAGAAACTCATCAGACTCTGGTTAAAAATAAATTGCGTGGCAGAGTAGTAGTGCAAGCTGATGGCCAAATCCGTACAGGGAAAGACCTAGTAATAGCTGCCTTATTAGGTGCAGAAGAATTTGGGGTCGCTACAGCCGCCTTAGTATCAGTCGGTTGTATCATGATGCGCAAATGTCACTTAAACACTTGCCCAGTGGGAGTTGCTACACAAAACAAGGAATTAAGAGCAATGTTTAGTGGTAAACCTGAGCATGTAGTAGCTATGTTTACTTATCTGGCAAGAGAAATGCGTGAAATCATGGCTGAGCTGGGCTTCCGTACGGTCAATGAAATGATCGGCCAAGTACAATTCCTTGAAAAACGTGATGATTTATCTCACTGGAAATATAAAAAAATTGATTTAAGCGGCATTCTTTATAAAGAACCTACTACGCTTGATGTAGCTCAATATAAACAAGAAGAACAAGATCATGGTATTAATAGCGTGCTTGACTGGCAAATGATAAAAGATGCGCAGCCGGCTATTAACGATAAACAGGAAGTAACAGCAGAATACACAGTTAACAACCTGAACCGTAGTATTGGAACAATGACTTCGAACGAGATTTCGAAAGTACATAAAGGAGAGGGTTTGCCCTATGGTACCATTCACTTCAAATATCGCGGTACATCAGGCCAATCATTCGGTGCGTTCTCTACCAAAGGATTGAAACTGGAACTAGAGGGCGACTCAAATGACTACTTCGGAAAAGGTCTTTGCGGTGCTGAACTGATTGTATACCCTGATAGAAAAGCCAAGTTTAAGGCTGAAGAAAACATGGTTATTGGTAACGTGGCTTTCTATGGTGCTACTTCAGGAGAAGCGTATATAAGAGGTATGGCAGGAGAGCGTTTCTGTGTAAGAAATTCAGGTGCTAAAGTAGTGGTCGAAGGTGTTGGTGACCATGGTTGTGAATATATGACTGGTGGTCTTGCCATAATCTTAGGCAAAACCGGAAGAAACTTTGCTGCGGGGATGAGTGGTGGTATGGCCTTCGTTTACGATACAGATGGAGATTTTGAATCGAAATGCAATAAAGAAATGGTTGGTTTAGAAAAACCTGACCAGGAAGATGCTGAAATGCTTAAAGCTTTTATTGAAAAGCATCAGAGTGTTACCAACAGTAGCGTAGCTAAAACTATCTTAGCTAATTTTGATGTAGAGGTTTCGAAATTTGTGAAAGTAATGCCGACTGATTACAAGCGTGTATTGCTTGAAAGAAAAAAGAAAGCAGAGCTTGAAAAGGTTTTAGCATAAAGCTATCTATCAGAGAAGATAAAACTCTGGCTTTTTATCTTCTCTGAAACTTAAACATCCTAAGATATACACAAAATCATAATAAAGAAATGGGAAAACCAACCGGTTTTTTAGAGTTTGAACGTCAGGCGTCTTTAAAACGTGATGTACTCGAAAGAAAAAAAGATTATAACGAGGTTGAAACCAATTATGACTCACAACAAACTCGTGAACAAGCTGCCCGTTGTATGGACTGCGGAGTTCCGTTCTGTCATAATGGTTGTCCTCTTGGTAATATTATTCCTGAATTTAATGATGCAGTATGGGAGCAAAACTGGGAATATGCTTATCAGATATTAAGTTCAACTAATAACTTCCCTGAATTTACTGGTAGAATCTGCCCTGCGCCTTGTGAAGCCTCTTGCGTATTAGGTATTAACAAACCACCGGTAGCTATTGAATATATTGAGAAATCAATTATCGAGAAAGCGTATGAAAACGGTTGGGTAAAACCTAGTATTCCAAGTAAAAGAACGGGCAAAAAAGTGGCTGTGATAGGCTCTGGCCCTGCCGGTTTAGCTGCTGCGGCTCAATTAAATAAAGCAGGCCATTGGGTAACTGTTTTTGAAAGAGCTGACGAGGTAGGTGGCTTGTTAAGATATGGTATACCTGATTTCAAATTGGATAAATCGGTAGTAAAACGCAGAGTAGCTGTGATGGAAGAAGAAGGCATTGTTTTCAAAACCAATGCTAATGTGGGTGTGAATGTAAAAGCCAGCGATTTAGTACGTGATTTTGATGCGATAGTATTGGCTGGTGGTTCTACCATCCCAAGAATGATTGAAATTAAAGGCAAAGAATTGAAGGGTGTGTATCCTGCTATGGAATTCTTAAGCCAACAAAATAAACGCGTCTCTAATCTTGACCGTATCACCGACCATAAAGGCGATGCTTATGCTAATGGTGAGTTATTGGCTACCGGAAAAAATGTGGTTGTAATTGGTGGTGGTGATACCGGTTCTGATTGTGTGGGAACATCGAACCGCCATGGGGCAAAGAGTATTACGCAGGTAGAAGTAATGCCTGAGCCTAGCATTGACGATAAAAAACAACCTTATTATAAATTCAGAGCAGAAACTACGCCTTGGCCTAACTGGCCATTGACCAAACGTACTTCTACTTCACATGAAGAAGGTTGTGAGCGTTTATTCAGCATCAATGTAAAAGAATATGTTGGTGATGCTGATGGTAATCTGAAAGGTATCATCATTTCTGAAGCAGCTATGTTTAATGGCAACCGTGTAGAAATGAATGAAAGAGAGATTCCTTGTGATTTGGCTTTGATTGCTGCAGGCTTTTTGAATCCTCAGCAAGAATTATTGCAACAATTGGAAATTGAAGTTGATGAGAGAAAAAATGTGAAAGCATTAGAATATCAGACTAATAAATCTAAGATATTTGCAGCCGGCGATATGCGCCGTGGGCAGTCTCTGGTAGTGTGGGCGATTTCAGAAGGCCGTGAGTGTGCCAGAATAGTAGACGAATATTTGATGGGAGAGTCATTATTAGAGGCCAAATCTGTATCTATGATTTCTCCGGCTTATATTGGTATTTGATTTTATCTTCTTAATAGATTGAGCCGCACCTATGGGAGCGGCTCAATTTGTTTAAAGGAATACCAGAAATCATTTGCTCAGGTAGCTTTTAATATTATCTTCAATTCTTTGAATAATATCTTCACTTGTAGAAGGTTCAAATGTTTCTCCTGTTACTTTTTCGTAAAGTTCAATATAGCGTTTTGAAATTTCTTCTACTTTTTCGTCTGTCATTTCCGGTACTACTTGTCCATCTTTGCCCTGGAAATTATTAGCTATCAACCACTCTCTTACAAACTCTTTAGACAATTGTTTTTGAGGTAAGCCTTGCGCGAGGTTTTCTTCATAACCATCAGCATAGAAATATCTAGAAGAATCAGGTGTATGAATTTCATCAATCAGGTAAATCACGCCATCTTTTTCGCCAAATTCATACTTAGTATCAGCTAAGATCAACCCTTTCTCTGCGGCCATTTCTGTACCTTTTGCAAAAAGTGACAGCGCATATTTTTCCAGCTGTACATATTTTTCTTCTGACACTAATCCTCTGCTGATGATCTCTTCACGAGAAATATCTTCATCATGCCCTTCGTGTGCTTTTGTAGTTGGGGTAATAATCGGTGTAGGAAACTTCTGGTTCTCTACCATACCATCGGGTAGCGCTACTCCACATAATGTTCTTAAACCACTTTTATAAGTACGCCATCCATGTCCTACCAAATATCCTCTCACAACCATTTCAACAGGAAAAGTCTCACATTTAACACCTATTGAAACATTCGGATCAGGAGTGGCTACCAACCAGTTAGGTACGATATCTTTAGTGGCGTTAAGAAATTTTGAAGCAATTTGATTCAATACCTGTCCTTTTGCCGGAATTGGTCTTGGTAAAATTACATCGAAAGCTGAGATTCTATCAGAAGCTATCATTACCACTTTATCATCAAAATCATATACATCACGCACCTTTCCACGATAAAATCCCGTTTGACCTTTAAAATTAAAATGCGTTTCTTTTACTACAGAAATTTTTGTCATATGTATTGAAATAATTATTTAAATTTTAAGAGACCTTACCAGTCCTTTTCATTCTTGCTATTTTTCTTGTTAACCCCTTCCCTTTTAGGTGCAAATTGCAATTCATTGTTCTTCATGGATTCAAGAATTTGCAATGCCTTTTCTCTACTCATCTTTTCAGGATTGGTAGACTGCAAATCATCTTTTTTCTCATCCGATTGCCTGGTTTCAGAACTATCATGATTATCTTCCTGATTTTGCGGAGATGGAGGCGGAGGCTTGTTATCCGGTATTCTTTTTCTCAGCAGTTCATAGTTATATCTCGCTGTAAGATTTTCGGGATTTTTTTGCAGTGCTTCTTTGAATAATTGCATGGCTGTCAAGCTATCTTTTTGCATAACATTAATTACCCCTATCTGGATAAGTGCTACTGTAAAAATCTTTTCATCACTCACCCTCAATAGTCTTTTATATTCTAAAAGTGCTCTGGCAGTGTCGTGCGTATGGAAATAGGAATGAGCCATATTTAAGCGCGCATCAGGCTCTAAATTGAAAGAAATATTAGCTAAATTTTGATATTTATCTCTTGCCAGTATATAGTTCTTTTTCATAAAAGCCGTTCCGGCTTCTATTTTCAGCCTGTTTCTCTCTGAAACATTCGTTAAGGAACGAATATTCAGAAATAACAAGACAATATAAAAGAACCAGGTATTCATTAATAAAATAGTCTGAATTAAAGTTTAATTGTACGTATAGTAATCAAAATATCAATTATCATTAATGCAAGTGCCAGAAATACAAAATAAAAGTATTTATTATTAGCTACTGTCATTTTTCGTGTATCCACCCAGTTGTTTTCCAATTGTCCTACTTCTTTTAAAACTGCCTGCACATCATTTACCTGATTAGATAACTGAAAATATTTACCTCCCAAGACTTTGGCTAATTGCTTCAGATAATCTGCATCTAATTTCGAAATGATTTCAACGCCGTTTTTATCCTTCTTAAAATTTGCCCCTTCTTTTATTTTTCCACCCTGCGACGTACCAACGCCCAGAACTAAAAAGTTCACCCGATTTTTCCGTAAATCCTGAATAACCTCTGACTCCAACTGTCCAAAATCTTCACCATCGCTTGCCATAATTATCACCTTTGCTCTACGGTTTGAGGCACTAGATGAATTATATTTGGTTTGTATAAGTTTAAGTGCAGTATTTATGTCTGTACCTGACTCTATAAATAAATCGCTACCTAATTTCTGAATAAATAGATTTAAAGCATCTTTGTCATAAGTCAGTGGTATGTGTACGTAAGCATTTGAAGAAAAAACCACAATACCTATCCTATCAGACTTTAAAGTATTTAGGTTTTTGATTAGCTCAAACTTTACTTTTTCTAACCTTGTTGGTTCAATGTCTACTGCATCCATTGATTTTGACACATCAAAGGCAAAATATACGTCTTTCCCACTTGCTTGAGCCTCTATTTCACTTACACCAAAACTTGGCCCCAATAAACCTATGATACATAGCCCCAGATAGGCTATTCTGATAAAAAACTTTATAACTACCGAGCGTGATGTAGTTCCTAAACGTTTAGCTATTATGTAGGTACGTATAAAATATACGATATATACTAATAAAAATATGCCTATAAAAACGTATTCAACAATTGTCAGAGGTTTTATCCAATTCATACTTTATAATGCTATTTCATTAGTTTCACCTCAGCAAAATTTTTATCTTTGCGAAAAGTACACAAAATTGCAAAAATTATTTCAATGTCGAAGTTGATTAAAAAAGTTTTTCCATTACTCATTACATTTATTATTAGTCTCTCGATAGGCTTGCTTATTGGAGAATTCGTCATCAGAATATTTTTTCCACAAGTTACCTCTCCTGTTCAATTCTTTTATGATGAAAAATTAGGAGGCATGGTTCCTGTACCTAACCAAAAAGGTTTCAAAGAACACCCGAAAGTCTATTATTACGAATATAAGAATAATGACATTGGCATGCGCGATACTCGTCATGTAGCTGATTATAAGAAATATCCCAATAAAATTCTTTGTCTAGGCGATTCGTTTACTTATGGTTGGGGAGTAAATGACAATGAAACTTTTGCAAAGATTTTAGAAAAAAAGATAAATAAAGATACAATTGCTGTACTGAATGCAGGGGTTTCTGGCGTAGGTACTGATTATGCTCTGAAGTTTCTTCAGGTAAGAGGGCAAGAATTAGCCCCTAATACAGTTATTTACTTTTACTTTGATAACGACATTAATGATAATAAAGCCAATGCCTATTTTCATATTGAGAATGACTCAATTATTGTAAATGAGCAAAATTCTTATGCAACAGTCAACGCGCTTAAAAAGAATAGATTAGTAGAAAATAAACTTTATAATTGGTTATCTTCTAATTCTCAGCTATTTGGCTTGATTCGCTACAATATTGGCTTGATGTGGAATAAGAAGGTAAGTGATGCTAATAAAGCCAGCGAAGCTACGACAACCACTACAACCCAATCTAAAGAGACACCTCAAAAAGATACAGGGAAGGCATTAAAAACCAAAGAACAACCTGTATTAACTCCACACAAGGCTTCTAGTCAAATTTCATCGCAAGAGCCACTTTATCATACTTATAAATATCTTTCAGCATTGGCGAAAGAGACAAAGGAGCAAGGAGTTAATTTCCTGGTTTTTTATATTCCATCTCATAATTCATTGGAAGAATTTCAGAAATCGGGTGCCATTGGTGTTGAAAATGCATTAAATAACTATTGTGAACAAAATCACATTAAGTTCTTCTCGTTTAGAAATGAAATAATGAAAGTAAAGAATCCAATAGAAACTTATTATCTACCAGTTGATTTTCACTGGAATCAGAAAGGCCATGCATTAGCTGGAAACTATTTATACAAGACTTTAAAACAAGAAAATATAATCCCTTAAAAGGATCAAAACTTTGCTTTCAATGCTCTTTGTTCAATCAGTTTCCATGATGCATAAGCGATAAGAACCACTATCATTGCCATGACTATTAAATCCCAGATACTTCCAAAAAAACCATAGCTTAACATTGTATTGATAACTGGCAAATGGTAAATATAAATACCATAAGAAATGTCATTCTCGTGTAGAAGATTCTTGCTTAAATGAACAAAAGAAAATGCAAATGAAAGGCTCGATAATGATAGCAGAGTATTAGCAACAATTCCCCAGATAGAAAGGTCATAAGGGTCAATATAGAATTTAAGCCAGGTATGAAATGTTAATATAAAGACTGTGTATATACCTAACCAGATAAATACTTTTCCTCTTAAATATTTCTCCAGCCAATCAAAGTTTTTATAGATAGCAATACCTGTTAAAAAGAAATTGAGGTAATAGAAGACTGTATTTCCTAAAAATTTGGCGATTAATTCATGACTTAAAATCCAGGTATTCGTATTAATCAGATACTTTGTAAAAATCGACAATACAAATAGTATTGCTATTACAATATTGGTATAAAGAAGCCTTTTAGGCAAGTTGATAATATATAAAAGTATGGGGAGGATAAGATAGAACTGTAATTCAACGGCTACACTCCATAAACTTCCATTTGGATGTCCCGCTCCCCAGGCTTTTAGAGAAGGCGTAACATAGAATTGCAAAAAAGAAATCTGTGCTACGAACCATATCAATAAATCCTTAATAATAATTGGCCGGATAAAATAAATTAACAACAAAGCTGTAAGAACAGTACATACCCATAAGGCTGGATAAATCCTTAAGGCCCGGTTTCTGAAATACTTCTTTAAATCAAACTTATTTCTCTCTAAAGAATAGCTTATTAAAAACCCGCTAATAGTAAAGAAAATAGGTACTCCCGGAAAATGAAAAAGTACGGCAAGGAAATCGTACATACCATCGAAAATTTTGAAATGAACAGCTCCATGCCAGATTAAAACCTGAAAAGCAGCCATTAAACGTATCAAATCAAAATTATTAGTTCTATTGATGTTCATTATAATACTTTTTTAAAACCATTATACATCTCTTGAGCAACCTGCTCAGGAGAGTATTTTTTAATTATTTCTTTAGATGCTTTTCCAAAATCTTTAATTAGATCTGATTCGTCAACAAATTTCCGCATAATATCAGCCAATTCATCAGTATCATAGGGGTTAAAGGTATAACCATTTTCTCCATTTTTCACTAAATCGTGCGATGACCCACATTTATTAGATACTATCACTGGCATTCCACATACCATGGCTTCATTTACTACTAATCCCCAGGGTTCGGAATAACTCGGCAATACAAAAACATCTCCTAAAGCCATAAATTTGGGTACATTATACCAGGCTTGCCCTTCAATGAATCTCACCCCTTCAAGATTATTATCAGCCACGTATTTTGTTAATTTTTCCCCTTCTGCTCCATCGCCTAATATCACTAATCCCCAATCTTTTGCTTTTAATTTTGAAAAGGCAATCAATAAATTTTCAACATTTTTAATAGCCATTAATCGCCCGGTATATATAAAATTGTAGGGCCTCAAATTATTTTTTTTCTTTTCTACCTCTCTATTAGGATAAGTTTCCTGATAAATAGAAGCAATCGTCTGATTATCAACCGCATTATTCTCCAGAAGAATCTGATTAGGTTTAGCTCCGAATTTAAGCATATATTCGGCAGCTTTTGATCCATAACAGAAAAATCCTTGGGCTCTATTTACAACAAAACGTTTAATGGCTTCTTTCCACCAGATGTTTGGTTTGTCCTCTTCTGTAGAATCGACAGAAATGATAACTTTGATACCCACCAGACGACAGTAAAAAATTACTGTATTCATAGCAGGTTCATAATATCCTGACACGTTCACCACATCAGGTTTGAATTTACGGACCCAATACAACATTTTCTTAGCTCTTATCGTATTAGGAATGTTCTCATAATAATCATCAACCAATACCTGATAATTATATTGATGAATACTTCTGTCGACAGGGCCTAAATTAGCACGCGTTATTTCGTTCAGTGAGGTTTGAAGAACTAATAATTCATCGTTTTTATGAGCGTTAACTATTTTCTGGAGTTCTGAATAAATTTTGCCTTTATAATGAGACCAAAGGTACTGATGAATGATAAGTATCCGCATTCGCTGCCGTTTTTATCTTTAAATAACAAAGGCTCAAAATTACGAAATTTTCGTCCTTAAAATAGAAAATTAACCGATAATAAATGACAATTAGCCTTAGGTAAAGTATATTTGTAAAAAAAATAAAGATGATAATCTACATAGACTTATTACTCAATAAATTATTAAAATATCGGCAGAGTCTGGGTTTAAGCTTTTTCTTTTTCGGAGCACCAATCATTTATTTCCTGAGAGATGGGCTTAAATTAGCTCCTAATAGTACTGCGTTTACGGCTGCATTAACTTTTGGGAGTATATTATTAGCATTTCCGTTTACCATAAAAAAGGTATATCAAACCAATACCTTAGGCTATCTTCTTTGTATTGCATACTCTATTATTGCTATATTTTATCTGGCAGTTTACGCACCAAACAGGGGCTGGTTTACCAATACATCTGTCGAGGCTGTATATCAGGCATTGATATTATTATCGATGTTTATCTTTGCAGGTACTTCTATTAATTCACTCAAAGATACATTTCTCTTCTTTTCCCTCGTGATTTGTGTAGTTGGTGGGTTAAGTCTATTGTACTACGTTTTCAGGAATCCATTATATGTCATTGGTATGCGTGCTTCAATCAGCTTTAGTGGAGATGATGAGGTCTCTTCCATGGGAAATCCACATATCTATGCAAAAAGCGCTTATTGTGGTGTGGTAGCCGGAATTCTTTTGCTACGTAATGAAAAACGACTTTTCTGGCGTCTGGGGTATATTGGTAGTGTGGTAATACTATTATTAGTATTAGCGCTTTGTCAGGCTATGGCTATCATTCTTGTGACTGGTATATTCTTCTTCTTTTATTATATCACCAGTATCAACGCCCATAATATCTATAAAGTATTGAAATGGACTTTTGGTTGGCAAGGTATTCTATTGTTCTTTATAGCTTGTGGTGGTATTTATTATCTATGGGAGCATACAAGATTTGATGAGTATTTTATAAACGTCTCAAATATCATTACAGAAAGGATTGAGCGTATTGTAACCTCTTTGACGGATACCAAAACTGCTTCTTCGGTCAAATTAGCCGGTGATGATTCAGCGTCTACACGTGTAACCAATATTACGAATCTATTTAAGAGCATTGATGAAAGAATAGATGATGGTGACTGGCTGACTGTAATTTTCGGTAATGGCTATCATCATAAATATCTTGACTCTCCTATTTTTCAGACACTTAATGATTTAGGAATAATAGGCTTCTTTGTCTTTACAACACTTCATATCATATTGCTGATCTGGGTTTTCAAAGAAATACTCAATCCCACCACCAATTTTACGCTTTTTACAGCTTATGTATTTCTGGCAACGGTGATACAGAATTTTACAATGGGGATGCCTTATGATTACCAGCGCTGGACTGCCATTATTTTTGTGGCCCGTTTTGCCTTAAATTATAAGCAGGTTCCTTTGGTTGAGAGACCAAAAGCTACTTTAGCAACCTGAATTATAAAACCCTGACCCCTACTTTACCCTAGCTGCTATGAAGTATCTTATTGTATTATTCTCGTTGTTGCTCTTTTCATGCAATAAAAGTGTTGATTCTTATCAATTTTCTGAGAATATTACTATTTACCAATCAGAACCAGAAGACAAGTCTGCTGTTAATAATCCTCCAAAGGCTTTTCCTGTCGATATGGTTTATGTGCCCGGAGGTTTTACCCAAATTGGTGCAGAAGGCGGCGTAGATTGGGAAAAACCCACTTTCTGGGCTCAGGTAAAACCCTTTCTGATAGATGCACATGAGGTAACAATAGGTGATTTCAGAAAATTTGTTTTAGCAACTAACTATCAGACAGAGGCAGAAAAATTTGGAGATGGTGGCATATTAAATGAAGCAACCAAGCAATGGGTATTAGAAAAAGGTGCCAACTGGGAGTATCCTTATGGGAAGAAAGCAAATAAAGCTCCTGACAATTTTCCGGTAACTCAGGTATCATGGAATGATGCCAAAGCCTATGCAAAATGGGCGGGTAAAAGACTTCCCTACGAAATTGAATGGGAACACGCTGCAAAAAATGGTATCAACTCAAAGTTAATCTACCCCTTTGGTAATGAGTTAGTAGCTAATGGTAAGTATCTGGCCAATACATGGAATGGCACTTTCCCGAATTTTGATAAAACCCTTGATGGATTTCATTTTGCCGCTCCTGTAAGCTCTTACAATAAATCTCCTTTAGGTATTTATGATATGTGCGGTAATGTATGGGAATGGTGCGAAGACTGGAAAACTAACTATGCAGATTTATTAACAGGTATAGAAAGAAAATCCGGTGAAAAGAAAGAAAAAGTACAGAGAGGAGGTTCATTTCTATGTGAGCCATCGTGGTGTCATGGATATAGAGTTTCAGGCAGATCATTTACTACACCAGAAACAAGCTTGATGCACGTGGGTTTTAGATGTGTTACGGATATTCAATAAAAAAAATTAGCCCCCGTCAGTGACAGAGGCTAATCTGAGCTATTGAGTGAATCTATACTATTTACAAACTTCTAATTTTCAGCACTACCCCAACCTTCACAATATTACTGGACAGCTTATTTAATTTCCATAAATCGTCCAACGTCACATTATAGTTTACTGAAATTCTGAACAAGGTGTCATCTTTCCTGACCTTATGGTACAAAAAATTATCTTGTTGTTCTGTGGTTTTATCTTTTAAGGTATTTGTGCTTTGAGGCGCAATCGGAGGTGTGGCTTTACTCTCCGTTTCGTTCCTAGTCTGAACGGGTGGAGTAATATTAGTTTTATCAACAGTTTTCGGCAAATTTAAGTTCATTGTTTCTTCTTTCCTAATTTCTTGCGTTAAAGGTGAAGAATTTAATTCCTTTTCTTTTATTGCCAGGCTAACCTCGTTAGTATTGCCTTTAATACCTATATTTTCTTTTACTTCTACTTTGCCTTTTTCAACTAATACCACAGTATCAATCTTCATTGGTTCTTTATTGAGTACTTCTTCGTTCATTTCCTGATTGCTTTCGGCTCTGACCATCGCGTCTATTGCTTCCAGTTCATCAGGCATATTAATATACTCAACAGGTTTATTTTTGGGTCTGGTTGTTTGCAACCAGATTATCCTCCCTCTCTGTAAACGTTGAACCGTCTCAAATCTGTTATATTTTAACAAATTTTCGAGTTTTACACCATAAGTCTGAGATATACTCCATAATGTTTCTCCTTCTCTGACTACATGAAACGGGACACTCGCTTTGGCACTCTTATCTTCAAGATAATATACCTGCCCGATTTGTAGCAGGTCATTTTCTTTAATATCGTTATATTCTACAAACCTCTTTAGCGGAATATCAGCTTTATAAGCCATTGTAACCGGATTGTCACACATTTCAGCCTGTAATCCTTCCAGATTATTAATCTGATAGAAAACTCCTCCTTTGCCCTTACTTTTTGTCTCCTTTTTCAATAAAGGGAAACCAAGATCCTTTGTCGGCAAACCAGATTTTTTTGATAATTCAGTTAATACCCTTATCTCACTAAATCGGCTTGATGGTATGATTACTAAAACCTGGCAATCCGTATCAGGTACATTTTTGGCTAATAGCCAAGGGTTATATTCATTTAGTATAGCAAGGTCAACTTTTAGCTCAGCTGAAATGCGATTCAGGCTTTTACCTTTGCTATACGGGTATTCATATACGATTTTAGAAACTTGTGGCTTAAAAGCCGGAAATTCCTGTTCGATTACCAACTTATAGGCAAGAAACTGTACTAAAGAAATATAAGCCGGGCTATCTAAGGCGATATACTGATTTTCGTTATCTGAAACATTTGCCCATTTACGATTTACCTCTAATTGGTTAATGATTCTCTTGTGAGCAATTAATGAATATAGGGTTGCGCCCCAATTACTATATAATACATTATTTCTTCTTAAACAAAGAGCGGCTCCTCTGGTGGCTGCAATCAGATGTTTGCGTTCATCCACCTGCTCGTTCATTAACAAATCAACTTCTTCTGCCTTTTGTCTATCTAAACACCAGAACACACCTGCTTCAGGTATTCCATTTTTCTCAACTGATGACTGATACTTATCATAATTTACTAAGAACTTGAAATCATCAGGGACACCCTGCTCTCTTAGAATTGGCTCAACGATGGGAAAGAACAAAGTTGCTTTTTCAAGTTTATTTAAAAGCACCTGCCGATTAGACTGAATGTCTTTCATTTCATTTAGAATGAGATACTTCGTAACATCATTCAACTGAAAGGTAACATTCGCAAATTTAACCTCGTTTGGAACTACTGGGTTGTATGAGTCTATATCTCCTGCAAAAGAATTACTGTTTAGCCAACAACCCAGTAGTAAATTCAAGTAAACAATATTTCTAAAAGCACGTAAGTCCATTTTTAGATTCACTGTTACTGTAAATGGGAGACACACAGGTGTCCCCCATAACAGTTGATAACTTTACGTTGGGTTTGAGTTTGAACTTGCGTTCTCGCCATGGCCTACCTTTTTGTGCGGTTTAACCATTTTTTTAATTTAATTAGGAAAGCTTATTTTGTAATTATGATGCTAAAGTAAAATACACATTTGATATTTCCAAATGTAAACGCTATTTTTTTTTATAATTTCTATTAAAATTATTTTTTCAAAAAATAGTGAAAACTATAAACAAAAATATAACCTGTTGATTTTCAACAGGTTATACAAAATCACTTATTTTCTCCACTTTTTATACTGGTTGATTAAACCATTAGTCGAAGTATCGTGAGAATTAATTATAGTGTCATCCTGTAGCTCAGGGTAGATTTTATTCGCTAATTGTTTACCAAGTTCAACACCCCACTGGTCAAAACTGAAGATATTCCAGATAACACCTTGTACAAATATCTTATGTTCGTATGCAGCAATTAAACTACCCAGAGTTTTAGGTGTAATTTTCTTTAAAAGTATTGAATTAGTAGGCCTATTACCCAGGAAAACCTTGTAAGGCGCAATTTTATCAATCTCTGCCTGCGATTTTCCTGCTAACTCTTTTATCACTTCTTCTGATGTTTTACCATTCATTAAAGCCTCAGTTTGAGCAAAGAAGTTTGATAATAGCATTTTATGATGATCTCCCAGTGGATTATGTGATATAGCAGGTGCAATAAAATCAGCCGGAATCAATTTGGTGCCCTGGTGAATCAACTGGTAAAAGGCATGTTGCCCGTTAGTCCCGGGTTCTCCCCAGATAATCGGGCCCGTCTGGTAATTAACTTTATCTCCTTTTCTATCAACATATTTACCATTCGACTCCATATCTCCTTGTTGGAAGTAAGCCGCAAAGCGATGCATATATTGGTCGTAAGGTAAAATGGCATGAGATTCGGCTCCATAGAAATTATTATACCATACGCCTAAAAGTGCTAAAATAACCGGGATATTTTTTTGAAAAGGTGTCGTGCTGAAATGGTTGTCCATTTCGTGAGCACCTGTCAATAAGGCCTCAAAATTATCGAAACCAATGTAACAAGCAATCGAAAGACCAATGGCCGACCATAGAGAGTATCTCCCCCCTACCCAATCCCAGAAACCGAACATATTGGCAGGGTCAATACCGAATTTTTCTACTTCTTTCTGATTGGTTGAAATTGCTACGAAATGCTTTTTTACAAATTCCTCATCTATGGCAGTTTTCAAGAACCAACTACGAGCCGAATGAGCATTTGCCATTGTCTCTTGGGTAGTGAAGGTTTTTGAGGCAATCATAAATAGGGTTGTCTCTGGAGAAACATTTTTCAAAGTTTCTGCAATGTGTGTGCCATCTACATTTGATACAAAGTGTACTTTAACCTTTTTTGCATACGGTTTTAAAGCTTCTGTTGCCATCACAGGACCTAAGTCTGAGCCGCCAATACCGATATTAACAATATCTGTAATAGGTTTATTGGTGTAGCCTTTCCAAGCGCCGGAATTAACTTTTTCTGAAAAATCTTTCATTTTGGCTAATACCTCATTCACTTCCGGCATTACATCGTTTCCATCGACCAGAATTGGGTTATTGCTTCTATTACGAAGCGCTACGTGCAATACTGCACGGTTTTCAGTCTGATTGATTTTTGCACCAGTATACATCTGCTCAATAGCATCAGAAAGCTTACATTCCTGCGCCAATTCAATCAGGTAGGCCATTGTACGGCCATTGATATTGTTTTTTGAATAATCAACCAATATATCGTTGAATTTCAATGAGTATTTTCTGAAGCGGTTTTTGTCTTCAGCAAAAAGTTCTTTCAACTGCTTTTTACTGATGGTTTTATAATGACTTTTGAGTTTTTTAAATGCCGGAGTTTGGGTAAAATCTGTAGTAGGTAGCATAGTATATATACCTCCGTCCCCTAATGGAGGCATTGATTTGATTAGTATTATTTCCTTCAAGGGGATTGGAATCAATCTTATTTGACGCAAATATCATCTAAATGACTTTTAGAAGCTACAAAAACATTAAAATCTACATCACCAATGATGCCGTCAAGTCGGCCATTGGTACTATGTTGCCAAAGCATTAATTTCGAACTTTCGAATCCTTCCAGTTTTCTGCTGTCATAATCTGAAATCCAGAGGGGGTACTCATCGAAATTACCTTTAATATATTGGCGGTAGATATGCTTATTGGTATAAATAATAGGATCTACACCGTAGTGGCTTTTCAGGTGCTCAATAAAGGTAGTTACATTAGCAACTAAATTTTTTCTTACTTTTTTATTTAATCCTTGCACTTCAAAATCAACCACAGGTACGAAATCACCTCCATCAAGCGACACCGTATTTATAAAATTTTTTGCCTGCAAAACCGGATCAGCCCAAGGCACATAAAAATGATATGCACCTCTGATTAAACCTACTTTTTTTGCTTCTCTCCAGTTATTCCCAAAATCCTGGTCTTTCAGGTCAGTACCCTCAGTTGCTTTAATGAAGCAAAAGGTTACGCCCACATTATCATTACTATTTTTTACTTTATGCCAGTCAATCTTTTTGTTGTGGTGAGATACATCAATGCCATGTATCGTGTAACGCAGAGGTACTTTTATACCAAAGCTATCTACGTATGTCCATTTCTGACCATCACTTACATAAACGGGATACAAAATGATAAGCGAGATTACAACAAAAGCATAAAGTGTCTTTAGATTGAATATTCGCTTTACCAGTGTTTTTTGCTGAGTAGTCGGACGTGTCTGGTTCTTTTTCTTTGTTCTCATTGACGCAATAGCGAAAATCTTTTCGATAATCTAATGCTGATCCTATCGCAAATATTGTGCAAAAATAATCAAAAAATAAAAACCGGAAGTTTTTGCTTCCGGTTTTCTGTCAAAATATATTAGCCCTGATTATTTATTTGGTTGCGGAGTATATCTCAAATAAGGTTTTACCACATTAACACCTTTCGGGAATTTATTAATTGCATCTTCTGTAGAAACAGCTGGTACCACAATAGTATCATCCCCATCTTTCCAATCAGCCGGGGTTGCTACCTGATAGTTAGCCGTTAATTGTAAAGAGTCAATCACTCGTAAAATTTCCTGGAAGTTACGACCAGTTGAAGCTGGATATGTCAAAGTTAATTTGATTTTTTTATCTGGTCCGATAACAAATACAGAACGCACCGTTGCTTTTTCAGAAGCATTTGGATGAATCATATCATATAAGGTAGCCACATTACGGTCTCCGTCAGCAATGATCGGAAAATTTACTTCAACACCATTTACTTCCTGAATATCCGGTACCCATCTATTATGTGAATCTAAATCGTCAACTGAAACAGCAATTACTTTTACGCCTCTCTTTTCGAACTCACCTTTCAAAAGTGCTGTTTTCCCTAATTCTGTTGTACACACAGGAGTAAAATCGGCTGGGTGTGAAAATAACAATCCCCATGAATTTCCGAGCCATTCATGAAAGTGAATAGTACCCTGTGTGGTTTCTGCTGTAAAGTCAGGTGCAATATCTCCTAATCTAAGTGACATAAGCTTTATGATTTTAAAGATGAATAATATTTAATAGCATTAATAATCTACTGATTTAGTAGATAATGAATCTATATTTATTTTAGTTCCAAATGTAGAGAAAAAAGTCTATCCTGTTTATTGATGCTAATCATTATTTTATAAATAAAAAGAGACTTCAAACGAAGTCTCCTGTAATACGTTTAAACATTAAATTATTGAATCTGTGCCAAAGGAATTTTGTCTTTATAATTCCAGAAAGCTGAAACATTGACGATTTTCCATTGGCCATTTACTTTTTCCATCAGGCGTACCTCCTTGCTTTGCAGGAAGTACTTCTGGTCACGGTCGCTGTTATATTGATCCCAAGTTAAATGTGCAGCATTATTGCCATAGAATTTATAACGGATATTCTCGCGTTTCACTATAGGATGGCTGTTTCCTGCTTCTTCTTTTTCATTAGGATTTTCTTTAATAAACTTACCCAGGTTCTTATTGATGCTCTCCCAGCCTACGCTGGCATCAAAAGTTCCATCGGCATTACTCCAGGCCTGATATGCATAATCAGAGTGGGCAAATTGATTTTGCCAACAATTATAGTCTCTCTTGAAAAAACAATCAGTTTCGGATTGGATTACAGCCATGATTTCTTTTTTCTCTTTGTCGAGATCATGAAAACCACTTGTAGAAGAATTGGCTGTCTGGCAGGCATAAGCAATTGCTGAAATCAGCGCGAGCGATATCAATTTCGTTTTCATTTTTAGAAAAATTTTAAGAGTCTAAAAAATTTTGTCTGAGAAAACTTACCTTTTATGTATCACCACTTAATTATATGATTAAATGTAAGGATTATATATGACAATTCCAAGTTTTATTTGATTTATTTTAATAAGCTAAAAATACAGATTAGTGAGATTAATCTACCCTTTTTAGCCTCTTAATGAAAGATAAATGACGTTCTATCATTTAATCACAACAATTTTCTTCTCCAAAATACCTTCTTGCAGGTAAATTCTGATAAAATAGGTACCGCTTGGAATAAGTCTTGGTAAATAAAAGCTTTTTGTCAACTCATTAATCTCATTTTCCTGAGTTAAAACCCTTCCTATCGAATCAATCATTTCAAATCGCCAGGTATGGATCAACTCTCCGTTTAGTTTAATTGTAATACCTGCATCCGTAGGATTTGGTGATATGCTAACCGTAACTCTTTCATCGGCATTCAATTCCAGACTTGTAATTGATGTACCCCCACCCTGCTCAACGACTACACTTTTTTTCCCTACTATTTTATCTGATAATTCATTCAGGTAACATTCCAGATTAGTGTAGCCTTCAATACCAGTAAATTTCTTTGATAATTGCATGCCATTATGGTCTTGTACATTAGGATTTAGCCCGTTTGCTGTTTCCCAGGCATTGGGCATTCCATCATTATCCGCATCTATGGGAGCAGATTGTGCAGCATCTGTCTGGAAAGCATCATTATAATAATCTGTCCCATTAATCGGGTTCGTATCAATTACATTTGTTTTAAGCGGATTCATTAAACGTCTATCCATCGGGTCTCTTGGAAATGCTCCTACATTTTCAAGTGCATAGTCGACTAGTTGGTTAGAAGGAGAATAAGAAATCAAAGGGAAGTTATTGCGAGTAGTCAGGCGAGTAGCTGACCCTAGATCTGTATTAGGCGCATTTGTATTGAAATCACTACAGCAATAGAATAATTGATAATCTGCTAATGTGGGGTATTGATTCATGGTATTGCCATTAGCGAAAAGTCGGTTACTGGCATTCCCTAATAAATCAGCAGAAGCCAATGGTCCAGTATAACTGTTTCTTGCAACAGTTCTATTATTGACATAATTCAGATTTAAATGAAAGTCTCTGCAACCATCTCCACCGGAAGTACAGGGATTATACCAGGTTTGTATCTGCTGATCCCAGAACAGGTTATTAGATACTTCGAAATTCAAAGTCCGGTTATGACAATAAGGCGATTCACAAGAAAACTCAGGCATTCTCCCTCCTATCCTATTCCACACATTATGATGAATACTGATATTATCCTGTTCATGTCCTGCTTCGCTGTAATTCATCAGCATTCCACCTAATGGATAATGCTCTCCTAACGTTTCTGCCAATTGACAGTTCTGAATAGTAATATTGTGAGAATTGGAGATTTGAACGGCTTCATCAACGGCATTCGCAAAAGAACAGTGATCAACTATGACATTCGATGCGCCATCTAAACGCAGTGCATCATCCAATACATAACCCTGATTGGGTAGATTCGTGCCAAATTTTGGTCTCGACCGTAAATGCCTGATAATGACATTTTTTGAGTTGGTGTTGGTTTCATAAATTTCGTCCAGAACAATACCCCGTACAATCACTCCACCCGGAGAAGTTTGCCCTGCAATATGAACATCACCCTGAAAAACCTCTGCGGCACAAGGAATTACCCCGCTTACTTTAAACAAAATGTATTTTCTGCCCACTACTTGCAATGCTGCAGCCAAAGAACCTTGGCCACTGCAATTAAGGTTAGTTACATAAATTACCTGCCCTCCTCTGCCCCCCGTGGTGGAAGCCCCAAATCCTTCAGCGCCTGGAAAAGCAGGGATTGACTGACTAAATAAGGTATAATGAGAAAGCAGTAACACTGTCAATAAAGTTTTTTTCATAGCAATGCATAATTCATTTTGCTACAAATCTCTTACAAAAAGCGCTCCCATATTTGGAAAATAGCGCCAAAAAATAGCAAAAAAGCGACTGTATGAAAAAGATAATTAGTCTGGAATCCCCAAAAACAAGAAATTGGTTATATTTGAACTATTTACTCAAAAAAATTAGACATTTCAAATATCTCTCCTTAAATATGAAATGGCGAATACTGTGTTTCTTTACAATTTTTCTTGCGGGCTTCTGTGTTGAATCTCTTGCTCAGGATAATAGCTGGAATATCAGGGGTAAGGTTTTAGAAGTAAATAAAACCCCGCTTGAGTTCGTGAATGTTTATGTTAATAATACCTCCATTGGAACTACCACCAAAACCGATGGTAGTTTTACGCTAAAGGTCCCTAAAAGCATTCAGAAGGTAGAATTAGTAGTTTCATTCATTGGATACAATACTGTCAAGAAGGTATTGGCACTGCATGAAATGAATAAAACCATTATTTTCTTAATGGAGACTTCGAATATGCTGAAAGAGGTAAAAATCACTGCTAAAAGAGATAAAGACTGGAAGAAGAAGTGGAGGATTTTTAAGGAAGGTTTATTAGGCGATTCACAATTTACATCCGACTGTGAAATAATGAGTCCCGAGGCTATCAAATTAGTCTATGATAAAGACAAAAATGTTGTAGCCACTGCCAATGAGCCTATTTTTATACAAAACAATGGTTTGGGCTTTAAGATTATGTTCGAGATGGAGACTTTTATCTCAAACGGGAAACTGACTTTTTTTGCCGGAGATAAGTTTTTTGAAAACCTTAAACCTAAGGATGAAAGACAAGGAAACCGATGGAAGAGATTAAGAAAAAGAGCCTATCACGATTCATTCAGAAATTTCTTAGTTTCGCTTAGTCAGAATAAACTGGAAGAAAACGGTTTTGAGATTTTTAAAGAAAAACAAATAAAAGACACCTATTTAGGCCGCACAACTGTTGCAAGAGAATTAAAGGATAGTTTGCTATTCAAATGCCCGGCAAAATCCATTTGCTCTTATGATAGCCTTACTAAGCGATTCACGCTTCATTCAGATAAGGCATTGATGATTTTTCTGACAAATCATTTTAATCCAAGACCTATTTTTGGTGATTATCCTTACAAGTTTTCGCAGATTGTTTTGACAAATGGCGCTGTAGAGTTTACCCATAATGGTTGGGTAACCATGCCAAACGGAATGATTCTGAGAGATTATTGGGGAAGTGAAGGTTTTTCGAGTTTATTACCCGATGATTACGAGGATGAAATTCTGATTAATGATGGGTCTTCTCCTGAAATAACAGCAGGTCTTTTTAGTGAAAACGAAAGAAAATTCTGGTTTATCAACGGCAAGGTAGTTGATATTAATGGGCTACCGGTTAAGTCGGCTGATGTTTTTATTAATCATACCGAAAACGGTGTAAAGACCAATAGTGAAGGTAAATTTACAATTAAAGTACCTACTCCCCTTCAGGAATTAGAACTACTGGTTTATCATCCTGAATTTCTTCTAGCCAAAGAAGCCATTACTGCTAAAGAAAACACTGAGGTGGTTCAGGTGAACCTAAAGCCGGACAATTTTTCTGCCACAAACATAAAAGATAAGGAATTTCAAAAAAACTGGAAAGTATTTGAAAAAGTATTGTTGGGTAATCCTAACGAGTTACAACGTAAAACACAGTTTCCGAATGATTGCGAAATCACAAATCCGGAAGTAGTCAGTTTTAATATGGATGAAAACAAAAAACTGATTGCAAATGCAGAAAGGCCACTTTTTATCAAAAATGATGCGTTGGGTTACAAAGTAACCTACCAATTGACAAATTTTGAGCATAATGATACAGAAAGCCTGATTAAGGGAGATAACTTTTTTGAGAAACAGACGCCTATTGACGAAAAGCAGGATTTAAAATGGAAAAAGAACCAACTAAAACTTTATCACGAAAGCTTGAAGTATTTTCTTAACTCACTGGCCCAGAATAAAACTGAAGAAAATGGTTTTATAATATTTAAAATGAGGAAAATACTGGATTTATATGATGGATTTGTAACAGTAAAATCCCAATTGGCCGATAGTTCATTAATTGCCTGTACTACAACTGAGCTCTGTAAGTTTGATCCTGAGACCAATCGTTTTTATTTACACTCTGAATATCCACTATTGGTTTTCTTAACAAAAAGAACAGAACCTGTAAGGCTTACTTTTAAAGATTATCCTTACAAGCGCTCCCAAATTGTACTACCAAATTTCTATCTGGAATTTGCTGCAGATGGAACTGTTACAAATTATCAGAATGCTGAAATGCGTGATTTCTGGGGCAAAGACGGCATATCAGGTACTTTGCCTAACGACTTCAAACCTGAAGCAGAAAGTTTAGATAGAGTAGATTTTGAAATGCTTGAGGTAATGAGTCCGAAAACGACCAATATTGATACCACAAATCGATTTACAAGTAATGGTATTGTGCTTAATCGTACACCGATTGAAGTACCGGCAGAAAAAGGCATTGGAAGTATATCAAATGACTTTAATATAAAAATCAGTGAAATGGATATGCATCTTACAATCTTTGATTTACTGAGAAAGATACCGGGTTTAATAGTAAGATCAGATTTTGTTGGATTCAGGAGCTCTACAAGTTTTCAGGGAGGTTTACAACCTGCAGCGATTTCAATAGATGGGAATTTCACTGATGATCCTGCTATTGTTATATCCTTACTTAATAGTATTAATGTAAGAGAAATTGCCAGCCTTGGAGCTATTAAATATGCGAATGGTGCTATTTATGGTGCAAGAGGTGGCAATGGAGTAATAGTGATAACCACTAAAAAATAAAATTAAAAATATCTTAAGTACTGCATTTGTTTAGGTTGATAATTTTTGTTTTCACCCATTTTTACTCTTCTTTGCTATAAATCCTATTTAACGTTACAGAATGGAGAATTATAGTATCGTATTGATTATTCTGGGGCTAATGATTGTTCTTTCAGCCATTGCAACCCGAATACGAATCCCCTATCCGATTTTATTAGTAACCGCAGGAATTGCCATTGGTTTTATTCCGGGGGTACCGACTATTATCCTGAATCCTGAAATCGTATTTCTGATTTTCCTTCCACCTCTATTATTTGATGCAGCTTTTAATATTTCTTATAAAGAGCTAAGGAATAATTGGGCAACTATCAGTACACTGGCTTTCCCTTTAGTGTTTTTCACAACTACTGCCATAGCTGTTGTTACTCATTATCTGATACCAGCCATGAGCTGGGCTATGTCTTTTGCTTTAGGCGCTATATTATCTCCACCAGATGCAGTGGCAGCGACCAATGTAACCAAAGGGCTGGGATTATCACATCGAACCATTACAATTTTAGAAGGCGAAAGTCTGGTTAATGATGCCTCCGGTTTAATTGCGTTTCGCTTTGCTGTTGCAGCTATTGTAGGCACAAGTTTTGATTTATTGAAAGCTCCCTTCCAATTTCTTATGGTGGTAGCAGGTGGTATATTTGTTGGGATAGTTATTGGCAGAATTTTAGCGTTTTTCCTATTAAGGGTTTATAATAATAGCCTGATTGGTATTAGTGCCATTGCATTGACTCCTTTTATAGCCTATTTGGTTGCAGAAGAATTACATGTTTCAGGGGTGCTGGCTGTAGTTGTCTTAGGAGTTACATTAGCCCTATTTTCTGGCAAATTAATTTCAAAAGGGACTAAAGAGCAGAATAAGTCATTCTGGGATGTGATTATTTTTCTTTTAAATGGGCTGGTGTTTATTTTGATTGGTTTGCAGTACCCATTAGTTATCAAAAATATCAATCATGAAGATATTCTTCAGTTTATAGGTTATAGTTTTCTAATAAGCCTTATCATGTTGGTTTTACGAATATTCTGGATATTCGGACATAGCAAAAACCTCAAAAAAGCCATCGACAAGCGAACGCAGAATATCATGGGTTTCAGAACCGGGCTGTATGCTGATGAAAAGATTGACTGGAAAAACTCTTTAATTATAGGTTGGGCAGGTATGAGAGGAATTGTATCATTAGCCTCGGCTTTATCTCTCCCCTTTTTATTGAGCGACGGTACTCCATTTATACAGCGTGATGCCATAATTTTTATTTCAGTTGTAGTTGTATTAATTACACTCATTATTCAAGGACTCACGCTGCCATTACTGGTCAGAGCCTTAGACAGATCAGAACAAATGAAAGTAAAACAAAAAATATGAAAAAAATTCTTCCGGCAATTGTCATTTTCATTGCACTTTATGCTTGCAAATCAGGTAAACAAAATGCTAGTGTTGCCCAAAAGCAAACCTGGGTTTTTATTATGGCAGGTCAATCAAATATGGCTGGGCGTGGAATAGTAGAAGCACAGGATACCATTACCAATGAAAGGATATTAACTATCAATAAAGATAATCAGGTTATCAAAGCCAAGGAACCTATTCATTTCTATGAGCCAAACCTGAAAGGTTTAGATTGTGGTTTATCATTCACTCAAACACTTTTGAAAGAAGTGGACAAATCTGTTACAATTCTTATTATTCCAACTGCTGTTGGAGGTAGTTCAAGCAGACAATGGATGGGCGATTCAGTGCATCGAAATGTACAATTATTAACAAACTTCCGCCAGAAAATAGAATTTGCTAAAAGCAAAGGAGTTATAAAAGGAATATTATGGCATCAGGGAGAAAGCGATGCCAATGCAAAAGCCATTCCCTTATACAAAGATAACCTGAAAAAACTATTCGGTATTTTCAGAGAGTATGTAGGAAATAACAAACTACCAATTATGATAGGTGAATTAGGTTCATATGCTAAAACACCTACCGAATGGAATGCCATTAACGAGATAATCAGACAATATGTAGATGCTGACCCGAACACTTATTTAATCAGCACCAATGATTTAAAACACAAAGGCGATTTCGTCCACTTTAATTCTGAAGGGCAACGCCTGATGGGTCAAAGAATGGCAGAAGCCTATTTAAAATCAATGAAGTAACTTAGATAGTTGCTTCATTGATTTTAACCATTGGATTCATCAGATATGTCAGAACATCATTATTTTTTTTGAGTTCAACTATTCTGAATCCTCTGTATGGAGTTCCCCAACTTCCACCTATATGTGAATCAAACAGATACGGAATACCATCTTTCATCTTCACTCCTTCTTGATCGTGATCATGTCCGTTAAATACACCCCTGATATTTTTATATTGTTTCAATAAGTCCTGAAACTCAACGCAGTCTTTACCATTTTCGGTCCATTTAACTGGTGTGATATGAACCGTGATAAATACATTCTTTTTATTCTTATGTTCTTCTAATTTGTTTTTGAACCAACTTACATTCGGGCAGAGATATTCTCCTTTAATATTAGAGGTAGTACCAAACAAAAAAGCCGTATCTTTCACCACCACATCATAGTCTAAAGCCATCTTCCAGGTTTGTTCCCATACTTCAGGAGCTACTCTATCGTGGTTACCCTGAGTGACATAATAGGGCATTTTAAGGCCATCCAAAGCTTGTTTGGAGGCAGGTAAGAAATCAGGGTTATCATGTATTACATCTCCGTTGAAAATACATAAATCCAATTTTTCTTGTTTATGCTGCTGATTAATCTGTGATACTGCCGTATCAAAATATTGTTGAAAATCGGTTTTATCTTGTCCATAATGCCCATCAGAAGCCACTGCAAATCTTAATTTTGTTCTCCTGGCAAAAGACTCGTTGCCTAAAGCAGGAATAATGCTTCCGTCGGCTAATAAGATGGTTGCTAGAGAAATGTTTTTTAGAAACTCACTGCGTTTCATAAATGGTGGGTGTTTGAGAAACTATTTGAGTTAATCTTTTCCAATCAAAATAATTCTTTTTCGTAAATACAGCGCTGCTAAAATCCTCATTTAGCTCTGCTAAACTCCGGTTTTAGCACCTTGTCTTTACAAAAAATAATATATTTTAACTTGTAAAATTTAACTCAAATAGCTTCTAAGTTTTTCGATTTCCAAAACTACATAAAATATTATTCTTAATTTGGTGCAAGGATATTAAGATTCGATAAAAATTTCCATCTACTATTAAAGGAATGACAGAGCTTGAAAAATATATAAATTCTTATTTTGGGGTTGAACAGGAAGACCTGTTGCTTATAAGCTCTTTGTTTAAACCCCAAACCTTAAAGAAAGGAGATTTCTTTTTAAGAACAGGCAGGTATTGTGAGAAATTGAGCTTCATGAAGTCAGGACTGCTCAGGGTTTATGTAAGCACAGAAGATAAAGAAGTAACTCAATGGATTTCAACAAAAGGCTATTTTATTACTGACCTTGCCAGTTTGGTTTTTGATAGGCCTGCGCGATGGACGATACAAGCCTTAACAGATGTTGAGTTATATACCATCAGAAAAGAAGATTATAACCAATTAGGTAACTTAAGTTGCTACTTGTCATAGATAAAAAAGAGAGTCCAAGTAATTTTGAGGTGCGAACAAAAAACTAACAAGGACTCATGCTAAAAGATAGCACGATTGCAATTTATGTAATTTTAGAC
>NZ_QVMT01000019.1 GCF_003418935.1 Emticicia sp. C21
ATATTCAGTATTATAACAAAGAAAGAATTAAACTTAATCTAAAAGGAATGAGCCCCATACAATACCGAGCGCATCATTCTAAAACTTAATAATAATTTTGTCCAAAATTTGGGGTGCAGTCCAATTATTTCCGAGTTCCTGCCACTCAAGCAGCAGTGGAAAAGGTGACCGATACGGTGGGAACCTTTTTGAATGAGGACAGCAATGTTTAAAAGTTCCTGTCACTAAAGCAGAATCGGAAAAGGTGACCGATACGGTGGGAACCTTTCTGAATGAGGACAGCAATAGTTCCTAGATTATCAAAGTATTACTAAGGCGGTAGTTTCGGACATCAAAGCTTTCTAAAACTACCAGCTTAAACTTTGGTCGAACAAATTCTTAATAAAACCCTCATTTTATCTCTTTAAATTAATATAAAAATAATATGTCTATACAGGTCTTTAAGTTTTCTTCATAAAATTTAAAACGTTTTTGATTTTATCAAAAAGTCTTCGTAATTTTGCACCCCGAAATGGAATCCTATTTTAGCTTGGATAAAAGTTTCTAAACAAAATTGTCTGGTAATCAGACTTTTAAACATTTTGATAAAAATATAAAACAATGGCACGCGATTTAAAATTTACAAGAAACATCGGTATTGCTGCCCACATTGACGCAGGTAAGACTACTACCACTGAGCGTATCCTTTATTATGCTGGCGTGAGCCACAAAATTGGTGAGGTACACGATGGCGCTGCTACGATGGACTGGATGGAGCAAGAACAGGAGAGAGGTATTACCATCACATCTGCAGCAACAACCGTTGACTGGAATTATAGAAATGATAAATATCACATCAATATCATTGACACACCTGGTCACGTGGACTTTACCGTAGAGGTAAACCGTTCGTTACGTGTACTAGATGGTCTTGTATTCTTGTTTAGTGCGGTTGATGGTGTTGAGCCTCAGTCAGAAACTAACTGGCGTCTGGCAAACAACTACCATGTTGCCCGTCTGGGTTTTGTAAATAAAATGGACCGCTCAGGTGCCGATTTCCTTAATGTGTGTAAACAAGTAAAGGAAATGTTGGGTAGCTACGCTGTACCTCTTCAATTACCAATCGGTTCTGAAGATAATTTCAAAGGTGTGGTTGACCTAGTAAACTTCCGTGGTATCGTATGGAACGAAGAAGATAAAGGTATGACCTTTACTGAAGTTCCGATTCCTGCTGATATGATGGATGAAGCAACTGAATACCGTGAGAAATTATTAGAAGCAGTAGCTGAGTTTGATGAGACTTTGATGGAGAAATACTTCGAAGATCCGAATTCAATCACTGAAGATGAAATTTTAGCGGCGCTTCGCGCTGCAGTTGTTTCGATGAAAATCGTTCCTATGCTTTGCGGTTCATCTTTCAAAAACAAAGGTGTTCAAACCATGCTTGACTATGTGATGGCTCTGTTGCCTTCACCACTAGACAAAAAGGCGATTATTGGTACAAACCCTGAAACTGGTGCTGAAGTAACCCGTAAACCTTCTGAAGATGAGCCTTTTGCAGCTTTAGCGTTTAAAATCGCAACTGACCCTTACGTAGGTCGTTTGTGTTTCATCCGTGCTTATTCAGGTGGTCTTGATGCAGGTTCTTATATTCTGAACAACCGTTCAGGTAATAAAGAGCGTATCTCTCGTATCTTCCAGATGCACGCCAACAAACAAAACTCAATCCCGAGATTGGGTGCTGGTGATATTGGTGCGGTTGTAGGATTTAAAGATATCAAAACTGGCGATACGTTGTCAGATGAGAAAAACCCTATCGTTCTTGAATCAATGGTATTCCCTGATCCGGTTATCGGGTATGCAATTGAGCCTAAGAAAACAGCTGACCAGGATAACTTCTCTAAAGCAATCACTAAGTTGATTGAGGAAGATCCAACATTGACAGTTGAATCGAACGAAGAAACAGGTCAGACTATCATCCGTGGTATGGGTGAGCTTCACTTGGAAATCATCATCGACCGTATGCGTCGTGAGTTCAAAGTAGAAGTAAACCAGGGTGCACCACAGGTAGCATATAAAGAAACTATCACCAAAACTGTTGAACACCGCGAGGTTTACAAGAAACAGTCAGGTGGTCGTGGTAAATTTGCCGATATCGTGTTCGAACTAGGACCACGTGAAGATGGCAAAACTGGTTTAGAGTTCGTAAACAACATCGTGGGTGGTATTATTCCAAAAGAGTTTATCCCTGCGGTACAGAAAGGTTTCGAATCAGCTATGTCAAATGGCCCATTAGCAGGTTTCCCTGTAGATTCAATGAAAGTTCGTTTATTCCACGGTTCTTACCACGATGTCGATTCAGATTCATTGTCTTTCGAGATGGCTGGTCGTTTAGGCTTTAAAGAAGCTGCACGTCAGGCTGGTCCTAAGATTCTTGAACCAATCATGGCTGTAGAAGTTATTACTCCTGACGAATATACAGGTCCTATCACCGGTGACTTAAACCGTCGTCGTGGTATGATGAAAGGTATGGACACAAAAGCTGGTTCACAAGTAATCAAAGCTGATGTACCTCTTTCTGAACTATTCGGTTATGTAACTGACCTTCGTACAATGTCATCAGGTCGTGCCACTGCAAACTTGACGTTCTCTCACTACGAGATTGTTCCTCAAAACATTGCAGACGGTGTAATTGCAAAATCGAAATAATAAGATTTAGCTTATTAGTTTATATTAAAAGCACCTGCTTCGGTTTCGAGGCAGGTGCTTTTGTTTTAGAACCAATATCTATTTATCTATCTTATATACAACCAGATATAAAATCCATTCAGACATAAAGATGCCAGCAGGTTGAGCCACATGACATGCCGAAAATCGGCCTGTCCATTATCCTTTAATACCTGTAAAAACCACCAGCTAAAATAGGCCAGGGTTGGCAGGTTAAACAGGAGAAGTAATATAAAATCTGATTCTGGAAAATAGAGAAAGAACAAGCCAAAAGCTAGGGTAAAAACAGTTGCTGTAAAAACAAAAGTACCTCTTATACCCAGCAGCATGCTCATTGTGCGGTCTCCCCTCCTGCGGTCTTCGTCATGCTGATACACCTGTGTAATCGGGTAAATGGCCCATAGCATTAATGTACTGATAATCGCAGGCAATAGATGGTGTTGTAAAGGTTCGTCGTTATCGCTAACTGCAAGTACAATGGTATAATAGGTGAATGCTCCCTGAAACAAGCCCACGATGAACCAACTCAGAACAGCGTATTTTTTCAAACGTACTTTATCATCACTATAGGCTTTTGATACCATACTATAGACAAAAATCAACAAGGCAAAAAGCGGATTAACAAATAAGAAACCCAGAATAACCGCAATGGTATCAATACCCCAAGCCACCCAGAAGAGTTTGTCATCTACCGCAGGAGGGTTTTCTAGCCCACCAATGCTGCCCTCATCTTTATCAAAATAACTATTATAGGCATTGCTGGCAGTATAAATAAGTAAATGCAGAATAACAAAAACCCAGATGGCTTTGGTCTTATCGACGATGGTTGACTGACTTATGGCAAACCAATAGACAGGCATCAGAAAAAAAGAAAAGGGAATGCGCAGGTGTAAGAGAATATCTTTAGCGGTCATGGGTCTATCTTTTTTTGTAAAGATATTAAAATCTATCCTGGATTTGTACTTTGCGAAAGATTTATTAGAATCAATACAAACGATTTTACTTCATTTTGCAGCCAAAGTAGTATAAGTTTTATAAAATCGCTTTGCTGAATATTTGTTTCATAGCCTCAAAATTTGTTTTTTTGACTCTATTTTTAGAACTGGATTGTGTTTTACTTTCAACCTTGATGATTTATGAAAGCCAAAATTCTTATTTTATGCTTGCTATATGCATCTGTTTTAGCATATGGGCAGAAAAACAACAAAACTACTGATAAGCTATCTGACGAAGCGCTACTAGACCTGGTACAAAAGCAAACCATACGTTATTTCTGGGATTTTGGGCATCCTAAAAGTGGACTGGCCCGTGAGCGCAGCAATGTTACTTTCGGTTACGGGCACGAGACCTGTACCATTGGTGGAACCGGATTTGGTGTAATGGCTATTATTGTTGGCGTTGAGCGAGGCTGGATAAAACGTGAAGAAGGTGCCGAAAGAATCAGAAAAATTGTCAATTTCCTTTTTAAAGCACAGAGTTATCATGGCGCATTTGCGCATTGGATGGATGGTGAAACAGGTAAAACTATTCCGTTTGGGCGTAAAGACGATGGCGCTGATCTGGTGGAAACGGCTTACCTTTTTCAGGGTCTTTTATGTGCCAGAGAGTACTTTACTAAAGATAATAACACAGAAAGAGATATACGCCAGAAAACCACTTGGATGTGGGATGAACTGGAGTTTGACTGGTTTACCCGTGAGTCTGTCAACCAATTATACTGGCATTGGAGCCCGAATAATGGATGGGCGATGAACTTTGAATTGCGTGGCTGGAATGAAACCCTGATTACTTATATTCTGGGAGCTTCCTCTAAGCGTTATCCTATCACACGTGAGCATTATATCAAATGCTGGGCACAAAGCGACCATTTTAAAAATGGCAAAGAGTTTTACGGAATCAAATTACCTTTAGGCTTTGATTATGGTGGGCCGTTGTTTTTCTCGCAATATTCGTTTCTGGGTTTGGACCCTCGCGGTTTAAAAGACCAATATGCCGACTACTGGCAGCAAAACCTGAATCATACGCTCATTAACTATAAGCATTGCGTAATTAACCCGAATAAGTTTAAAGGTTATGGTCCAAATTGCTGGGGATTAACAGCTAGTGATAATCATGAGGGCTATAATGCACATGCGCCTGATAACGATTTAGGCGTTATCACCCCTACAGCTGCCTTATCGGCATTCCCTTATACACCAAAAGAATCAATGGCCGCTTTGCGCTACTTTTACGAAGAAAAAGGTGATAAATTGTGGGGAGAATATGGCTTTAAAGATGCCATGAACGAATCAAAAAACTGGGTTGCAGAATCGTATCTTGCCATTGACCAGGGTCCGATAGTGGTAATGATTGAGAATCATAGAACCGGCTTATTCTGGAAGTTATTTATGGGTATACCTGAAATTCAGCAGGGGTTGAAGAAATTAGGATTTGAAAGCCCGCAGATGAAATGAAGCATGGAGCAGAGAGCATAGGGCAAAGCGTTTGCTAGCCCTATACCTCTTGCCAAGCTCTACTTTAATAACTTTATAATGCTCTTTGTAAAATCCTCCACCCTTTGCAAAGTTTCAGTATGAGTAATCTCTCCCTGCTCGTTAATCTTTCCTTTGATACCGCTGATTAATAGTAAAGTATCCTCATTAAAATCAGCACCCAAGGTTTGCATAATTAATTGCAATTGCTCATGTCCTTTTTCGCCAGATGCTGAGGCAGTAATAATGCCTAAAGGCTTATCTGTGAAGACTATTGTTGAGACTGTCCATTCCAGAGCATTTTTCAAACTTCCCGGAATACTGAAAACGTATTCGGGCGTACAAATCAAAACTCCATCAGCCTCTGTAATTTGCTGTCTGAAATTGGTTACAATAGAAGCTACCTCCTCATTATCCAAATCCGGATTGAAATGTGGGAATTCGGCTATCTGATTAAAAATAGTCAGGTCTATATGCTCTTGCATTAACTCGCCTATTTTCTTCAATAATCGCTCATTATTTGAGTTCGCTTTAGTACTACCTAAAATACCCAATACTTTCTTTTTTGCTGGTATCATTACATTTTATCTCCTTTTACCAGAAGCATTGACTGAACCGAGTCATTTTTTAAATGAATAAATTTCAGACGGCCATCATCTTTCATATATGCCTGCAAATCACTTTCTGATTCAAACGTCACAAAGTGTATTTCATAGGGTTTTTCTCCATCAGCCATTATATAAGCTGAATCATCGGGGCGAACTCTATATAATAGCTTCCCATTGAATTTCTCTATCAAAGGAATTACGTTATCTTCAAACTCATGAAAAATGGCTTCTTTGCCTTCTTTTACAAAAATCAGTTGGGTAATGTAAATCATAGTTTTATGTTAGTTCAAATTATTAATAATGAATATTACTATTATTTCACCACAAACTCATGCCTCCCCCCTTCTCCCTCAATCCAGGTATCTTTTACCGCACCTACTCCCTCAAAACGGTATTGTAGTCCCACTATTCCGGTAGGATTATGCGGAAATTTGAATGAATGCGCTTTCTTGTCATTTACAAAGAAAGTCATTTCTTTGTTTTTAGTTTCCACTCTTAGTTTTGTCCATTGAGTTAAATCGCAACCGAAGCCGGATAAATCTGCTGCAGAACTTTCTGCATTTGCGCCACAAGCGTACAAACTGATATTGCCAACACAAGTTTTAGCACTCAGTGGTATAATAATAATATCGTCTTTACACTGAATCAATACCTGTACTTTCTGGCAAGTGCCTGTTCCTTCCGAAAAATCATTTTTTAGCATGGTTTCAAAAGTAAAATTATCGTTCATCAATTCTCCCAAATCAGTCTGATTAAAAAACCTGATTCTTGGCGCTTCCGGATGAAGTGGGAGACTGTATTTTTTCAGTAGACCTCTGTCCACGCTTATTTCATTGCCTTTCAGCACTTCCGGTTTAGCAAAGTACAAAGGCATTTTCGCATCATTTCTGGGTTCGACCAAAGCCAGCCAGTTATCGGTTTTAATCTGCAAATCATGTGTTTTTACTACTTCCTGATTCACAAGCAGCTTTGTTCTGAAATAACCCGGATAATAATAGATTGCAGAATGATTATGCAGATTTTTATCTACTTTCTTTTTCCGTCTGCTATCCCATGTTTGTATGATAAACACTGAATCCCTTAGATTAGCAGCCGTAGCATCATAGGTAAATACAACCGAATTAGGTAAACCCTCTGTAACCACTTTATCTGCTTTAAAAGCAAATTTGGAATAGTCTAAGTTCGGCCGTTCCTTTTTCTGCGCCATAAAGGCAATTAAGCTAATAATAAACAATGTACTTATGATACCATAGATAAAATATTGTCGCTGGTTCGTATTAACCGATAAGGGTTCATTATTAGTAACGGGAGGCTTTGGAAGGTCTTGGGCAGTTGACTGAGGAACAATACTTTTGGCAAAATCCCGCCAGTTTGCAAAACCAATAAACTGAGCTAATGTATTAAGGGTGGTTAGTGATGGTGAGCTATTATAACTTGCTTTACCAAATATTCTTTTCAGGGTAGAAACACTTATCTGCACATTGGTCTCGGCAAATATCTGTTCATTAAGCCTTTCAAAATCATAATTCAACCATGCCGCACTACTGCCCCAATTGAGTTTATCTTCAATCGCTTTTTTGCATTTTTCAAGGTTTTCTACTTCTGAATGCTCCATTTTATGAGTCGTTATAGGGCTTGTACCAAAATGAACCTGTTTTGACATAGGTTTGGACAAGCCTTAGCTTTTTCTTTTCTACAAATTTGCCAAAAAAAATCAATCTATCACAAATCCTTTCAAGACAATTATTATCTATTTAAAACCTCAAAAATTATGAAAAACTTTTTGATCCTGCTCCTGCTTATTATTGGAGACTATAGCTTCGGGCAAACTAAAACACTAAAAGTAGATTTGAAAAATCCTGGCTTATGGACAGTCTATAGAAGGCTGAGTCCTGCCTGGAAAGATACCATTGTGCTCAACAAAACCGAAGATGAGGGCATGATGGTTCTGAATAATTTTGAAATGGGCAATGGTATTATAGAATTTGATTTAAAGGGAGAGAATATTCCTCAGCAAAGCTTTATTGGTATTGTGTTTAATGTTCAGAATGATAGTACATTCAAAAACATCTACTTCCGTCCTTTCAACTTTATCAATCCTGATACCGCTCGCCGAAGCAGGGCTGTGCAATATGCCAGTTTGCCTACTCATACTTGGTTTAAATTGCGCGACAACTTTCCGGGTAAATATGAAAACAAAGTAAAACCTGTACCCGACCCTAATGGCTGGTTTCATACCAGAATAGTAGTTAATAAGCCTTTCATAAAAGTATTTGTAAATAATAGTGACGAACCTTGTATGGTAGTAGAAAGTCTGGCGGCTAATTCAACAGGTAAAATAGGCTTGTGGACCGGGCCAATGACTAGAGGAAGTTTCACAAACCTGACCGTAACACCAACCGCCAAATGACTTGTAAGTTTTTAATCGCAAACATAAGTCGGTTAGTCAATTTAACAAATTTTAACAGATGCAGATCCCATCATTTGTGCAACATTGCGCCAACAGTCTTTGTCTTTGCTTTAAAACCTTACAAAAATTCTATGAAAAAACTATTACTAATTGGGTTATATCTCTTAACACATCTTTTACATGCACAGGACTTTAATAATTTTTCAAAAGATATTCAAACTTATACCCAACTACTAAAAATACCAGCCATGGCCATTGGTGTAGCTAAGGGCGATAGCTTGATTTACTTCAAGGGAATCGGCTTTGCCAATCCGGATACGAAAGAGCCTGTTACAGCCGACCATATATTTGTCATTTCTTCGCTCACCAAGAGCATGACCTCGGTAATGATGCAGCAAATGGAAGCGGAGGGCAAACTCAGGCTGAATAATTTAGTAAATGATTACCCGAATCAATATTTTACAAAAGAGCGCTGGGATAACAAAACTACCTTGGCACATATCTTAAGCCATACCTCAGAAAGCAAACCTGTAGGGCAAGGCTTTGTATATAATGGCGGTAAATATAATGTGGTTTTTAATGCTATTAAGGGCATTAATAAAATTGATGTGCCTAATGATATGACCAGAGCCTTTACTTATGAAGTAGAAAAACGCCTGATTGAGCCTTTTAATCTTACGCATACCATTGCCCGATATGATTCGGTGAAACACAAAAAATTAAGTAGCAGCGTAGCAACATTATATAAGTTTAATAAGGATCAGAAGTTATACACCAATTCCAGGCTTAATTTACCTAATATGCAAAGTGGGCCTGCCTATGGTATGATGAGCAGTGTACATGATTTAATAAAATACAGTGCGGCACTTGATAAAGGGGTTATTATTTCAAAAGAACGTTATCAGAAAATAACCACCCCTTTCTACAAGGGCAGCCCGCAGGGAATGGGATGGTTTGTTACTACATTTGAAGGTGTTGAGATTCATTGGGCTTACGGATACGGCGATGATGCTTCTATCTTATTGAAAGTTCCGGCTAAGAATCTTACTTTTGCCATGCTGTCTTCAACAGATATGGCATCGGCTACTACTCGTCTGGGTTTTGGTAACCCATTCAATTCTCCTTTGATTTGTGCTTTTCTAAAAGCTTTTGTGCTGAATAAAAAAGAGGGCATCTCTTTTGGCACAGATATTTCAGCCATCGAAAATCAGATAAAAAGCAAAAAATCAACTTTCAATTTTGAAGAGCTTTTTGCTTATGCAACTGTGATGAGATTTGCGCCTGAATCATTAACTGAGAGCTATCCATCCAGTGATGATTTATTAAAATTATTGATTAAATATTATCCGGTCCAAGCTAAATGGGATACGCCAACTGCTTATGAGATAATCGCCAAATCAAACGATAAAACAGTTTTAGACTTTGGCAAAAACCTTATAGTAAAGTTCAAACAAAGCCCGCAGCAACACCCGGGTAAGTTATACTTTGGAGGATTGATTCTGGATCAGACTCAACAAACTGCAGAATCTATTGCTATATGGAAAAACCTCGCCGATGGTGATGACTACCAGGAACAAGGTTATAAATTTGACGCAATGATGAAACTGGCTAAATATTATTTGCCTACCAATGCTACTTTAGCCAAGCAATACCTAAGCCGATTGATTAAGTACAAAGAATATATGGGTGGCAAAGACAGACTATATAATGAGGCAAAAGAGTTGTTGGAAAAGAAGTGAGTAATTATTAATCACATACGCTATAATTTACCCATCTATCCTTTTCCCATCCAGAAACTGGAATCTGGTTATAATCACTAATACAGATGGTAGAGAAATTGTTTTTGTAACATAGCAGGTATACCAGCTTAGGATTATGGCTGATGTTTAAGTTAGTCAGATAATTAGAGGAGCAGTTTAAATAAAATAAATTCTGGTTTTTATATAAACTCAAATTCGTAAGGTTATTTGATTGGCAGTACAGATACAATAGCTTCGTGTTTTTGCTTATATCCAGGTTTCCCAAAGAGTTTTTAGAACATTGCAGATGAGCTAATTCAGTATTCCGGCTTATATCTAATGCCATTAGCAGATTAGACTGGCAAAATAGCGAATTGAGTATTGTGCTTTTGCTTAAATCCAAAGCACTTATCAAATTATCGGAACAGTATAGATATTGCAATTGTGTATTTTTACTTAAATCCAATGTTGTAAGTTTATTAAATGAGCAAGACAATTCAGTGAGAAAAATGTTTTTACTCACATCTATACTGTTTAGTTGGTTATAAGCAACACTTAGTTTCTTTAGATGTATGATTTTACTTATATCTAAATATCCTAACGCGTTTGAGAAACACCATACTTCTGTCAGAGCCATGTTTTTTGTAATATCTAATCTACCTAATTTATTAATCTGGCAATACAATTCCTCCAAGCCAGCGCATTGGTCTATTTGCAAGTCCGAAATTTCATTACTATGGCAGTCTAAGTATTTTAATGCCGTATTACTATTTAAATGAAGTGCAGTTAAACGATTCCCCTGGCAATCCAGATAAGTTAGATTCGTGAAAGCTTCTATACCACTCAGATTTCTGATTAGCTTGCCTGCCACTACTAATTCGGTCACTCTTAATGTGGCACTTCTGGCTATTTGTCCATCTTTTTTATCATCAATTTTCTGTCTGATTAATTCGTTTTCAAAAGCAGAATCAGGAATAGCAATATAACCTGAAGCAGTTTGTGTGATAAATTTAGTTGTGGAACTCCCTCCCTTGCCGTCCTGTGCAATTACGCTGCCCTCAATATTACTATCAAATGGCAGATTCTTTAATAAATATTGGGTGTTTTTGATTCCTTCAATGTGTTTTCCCCGATAAGCTACAGTATAACTTATTTCATCATTGTCAGGGTCTTGGGCGGGTGACCAACTCAAAAGGACTGTCTTACCATCACTTTGCAAAGCAGTATTCACTACGAAATCACCTGGTGCATGATTCGGCGCTAAATCCTGTTCTTGTTGGCAGGCAGTTGTTATTAGTAATATTATCAGCAGACAATAAATAAATCTCATCAGTCATTGATTTTTATTTCTGACTGACATTGAGTTTTTCAGGTTGGATAGTTTTGGATGCTTAAGGGCAGAATAGTTATTATACGGCAAGTTTTTTTCACTCTTAAGCCACCATACTCTGTATCATATCTCGGCGGCGGCGAGATACTCCAATCACTGTTCCATCTGAAAGATATATGTTTGAACTGGACGAATCATAATGGTGAATATGATTACGGTTAATCAGATAGCTTCTGTGAACTCTCAGGAAATTTTCCTGCTCGAAGAAATCCTCATACTTCTTTAAAGTAAAACCGGAGAGCAGGGTTCGGCCACAACTTAAGAAAATTTGGGTATAATTGATATCGGCTTGGAGAAAGAGAATTTGCTCTAAAGGAATGTTAGCAATTAGTTTCATACGCTAATTCGTAGACATAAGTTTTCAACAGAAATTTCTGCACAAACTATTTTCTACTGATGAAATTTTATAATTTATTTCCTGACTTAAGTCGAAATTAACGACAAATCGAAGAAGTATATTGTTTTATCAGAATAAAATGCTTTCAAACGGTAGCATTACGAAGAGGAGAAACAGAAAAACAAGGAATGGTTTATTATGCTCATAAGCCATTCCTTATTTAGCAGTTTGACGGTTCTAGCCATTAGATAATTGCACGACAACACGAATTTGGCACAACCCAAATGCTGCCATGTCAGATTGTTAGACATGCCACAATCATATTTATTAGACGAACATAGAAGGTTGAGGTAACATACCTCTTTATATTTTTTATACTATGTTTTTAATAATAAACTCTTTTATCGTATCTATTATTTACTAAAAATCGTGGTATTCAATTATTGCGCCTCTCACTATTACAATAGGCCAGGTATTATCAGAAGATGTAACTTTAAGCGTATACAGATAGTTTTGATTGTCTAACTCTAAATTATTAATAGCTTGCTGCGCAACTACCGTCGGAGAATTAGTAGTGGGAGTTGTAAAACTAAAAATACTTTCTTCGTTTGAAGTATTGTCAATATGTGCTCTAATAATACTTATATTCAAAGTTCGGGATTGTGATAAAGTCAGAAAAGTTAGTTTGATAGAAGTTAGTTTGCTTTTGTGCGGTACCTGAATAGGAGCCAGCAATATACGCCCATTGCTAATGCTATAGAAAGTTAAGCCTCCCGCCGAATGAATCAAATAATCGTCTCCGGCAGGAAAGGGCAACAAATCTGTCTCATTTTCGTCATTGTAAAGTTGGTAATTTAAGACAAAAGCCGAACTTGGAATACTCAAATAACCCACTTTATAACCTGTAATTAAATCACCGGTTGCGTTTGCATATACTGGATATGCTAAGAAAGGATTACCCGTTGCCAAACCAGATGATTTTAAAGCACTCCCTTCTATTAAACCACTGGCTTTAATATTTCCTTTAACATCCTGTGTATTACTAGATGGGGTAATCGTTAAAGCATAAGAAGGAGGTGTTTGTGCTTGCAGACTGAATATGATAAAGTAGTACCAGAAAAAGAATGAGACATATTTCATAGCTTTAAGAATAGGTTTAGAAGAATAAAATAATTACCTGTTCTTACAAATTAATACAATAATCAACTATCTGTAAATAGCATAAAAGTGTTACTTTTTCCGAATGAAAATAGTATTTCTTACATACAATATACACTATTTTCATCTGGAAAAATATCAGGTAGAGACAATTTAATACTTGTGATTTTGATGGGTATAGCTTTACCTTTTTCCTGTTACTTGCAAAAATTTGAAGAAGGGCTCTTAGGGCAATATTAATTTAAGGGATTCTAACATTGCAGATTGTATTATTATGCAAAAAACTTTATTAGTCAAGTAGAAAATGCTAAAATCTCATTTTTTAACACAAAAAGCCCTTGTTTAAAGGGCTTTTTATCCTAAAATCTCTATTGATTTCGTTTTGTGTGAATTTTTATTGGTTTTTACGAATAAAAATTGTAAAATTTGTTGTCGATCTAGGGCATGTAGATTGACAAGCAAAAGTTATATTAAACTCAGAAAATCGTAGGATTCTATCTTACGATTTTTTTATATTAGCATATACGGAGATTCTGCAGCCTTGGATTTAATTTTTTTACATTTCTTTTGAAATTTTTTTTGGCTCCAAAAAATTCCTCCAATTAACTATTACTTACAAAATCACGGCAAACCGTGATTGATTCCTCTCTCAGTATCTGATACATTTACGGGCTCACCAGAGACAATTTTTAGCTATGAAATACTCTTTTATTTTTTTATTCCTGATAGCCTGCAAAACCTTTGCGCAATCTACCACGCTATTGCCCAATGCTACCAAAATAGGCAATGTAGCATCTTTAGGCACTTGTAATTCTGCTGCCAGAGGAACACAGGTTTTCAATACCACCGATGGCAAAATGTATTTCTGTAATGGTGCTGGCTGGGTAGATATGACAGGTGGTGGCGGAGGTAGTGGCTTTACTTTGCCCTATAGTGGAAGTGGCGCAACTTCAGGAAACCTATTTACGCTAACCAATACTGGTTCTGGGAGAGGAATATCTGTTACAACAGGCCTTGGTCGGGCAATTTTTGGAGAAAGCGATGGTAATGCAGGCATTTATGGGGTCAGTAATACAGGCGTTGGGGTATTTGGCTATGCCAATAGCAATTTTTCAGGATTCTTTAATAATAAAGCCAAAGTTGGGTTCAATCTGGCTGTAGGGCAACTTACTTATGAAGAGACTATTGCAAGATTACATATTAAAGCAGATGGTAATGGAGGTTGGGGGCAGCATATCAGAATGGAAAATGGAACAGATACAGGTTATGGTGAAATTTTACATGATACTGATGGCATGAAATTCAGAAATTTTCAGGCAAGTGAAAGTTTCATTTTCAGAAATTCACTTAATAATACTATTGCTTCCTTGAGCAGTAATGGTACTTTCTACCTGGAGGGTCCGGCTGTTATTTCAAGTGGTGCTACTATAGCAGGAACTGTAAATGTCAATAATAATTTATATGTAGAGGGTGTAGCTTCGATTTCGGGCAAATTAACCGCTGACGGACAAGGGATTGTTCAAAACCCCACAGCATCCACATATATTATCCGGCATGAAACCGAGGGATACTCATTTTCTAACCTGGCTGCAGGAGCAAGTATTATAAGTACATTGGGTTATCCTGATTTCTCAGGTGTACCAGCCGTATCAGTTGCTCAGGTCGAGAATGGAACAGGCGGTTGGGATAAAGTTTTAGTTACTCCATATAATGTTACTGCCGCTTCTTGCAGTGTGCGGCTTACCAATGTAAGCAATAGTGCAATTGATGTATCCGGTACCTGGCATTTTACTGTGATTGGCCCTAAATAAGACACCATTTGTATTATTCTAATAAATATCAAAATAGTGCTATATCCAAAAATGGCATGGCTATACGCTCAGCTGGCTTATTTTCCAATCATCATAACCTATAAAACATTCATCGGGAAATATGCTATGTTCATCAGCCTAAATCTTACACTTATCCTTTTTCGATTTCAGGATTTAGCTTTCTAACGCAAATTTGTATCGTTAAAAACTAAATCATGAAAAAAGGTACACTAATTATTATTTTATTTGCTTCTATTTTTACTTCATTAGCGCCCGCTATGGCGCAGTTCCCTATGGGTGGCGGTAGCTCTACTCAAAAAGCATTACCGGGCACAGCAGGCGACCAGACTCCGAAAGGAAATAGTAAAATTACAGGAACGATTGTTGACTCAACAACCAGCAAAACTGTTGAATTTGCAGGGGTAGCTTTGCTTGATAAAACCACAAGCAAGCCAATTGACGGAACAATGGCTGACGAAAAAGGTAAATTTACCATGAGCAAAGTAGCCGCAGGTACATTCAAACTACAGGTTACTTTCATCGGATATAATACTAAAACCATTGATGTTACACTTGCCAAAGGTCAGGAATTAGACTTAGGTAATGTGGTTATCACGAGCAGTGCTAAAATGCTGAACGAGGTAACTGTAACCGGACAAGCGGCTTTGATTGAAGAGAAAGTTGACCGTCTGGTATATAACGCTGAAAAAGATATTACAGCCAAAGGTGGCGATGCCGCAGATGTATTGCGCAAAGTGCCTTTATTGACTGTTGACCTTGATGGTAACGTATCATTAAGAGGTAGTCAGAATATTAAGGTTTTAATCAATAACAAACCAAGTACCATCATTGCCAGCAGTGTAGCTGATGCCTTGAAACAAATTCCTGCCGACCAGATTAAGACTGTTGAGGTAATTACCAGCCCATCGGCTAAATATGATGCTGAAGGTTCAGGTGGTATTATCAATATTATTACTAAAAAGAACAACTTACAAGGCTTGAGTCTGAATATTGACGGTGGTATTGGTAATAGGGGTTCGATGTTAGGATTGAATGGCAGCTATAGAAAAGGTAAAGGTGGTGTAACCTTAGGTGGTTTCGGCCGTGGTATTTACAATACTATTACCAAGACTACACTAGACCAGACAAGTATTGTTAATGGTGTTTCTACTTTGACAAAACAAGCAGGTGATGGCTCTAGCGAGGGTTTATTCGGACAATATAACTTAGGTTTTGACTACGATTTAGCTAAAAATCAAAGCTTAACAGCAGGTGTACGTTACGGTGTACGTAACTTTACTACCCAACAAGACTTTACTACGAATATCTATAATAATGGTATTCTCAATTCTGATGCCAGTTCGAGAAGAGATGTAGATGCTAAGAACTTATCGGGAACAGTTGATGTGAATCTGGATTATTTGCATACATTCAAAAAACCTCAACAAGAATGGAGCATCTCAACCTTATATAGCCGTAATGACCTGACCAATAACTTTGATGCAAACTTGTTAAATCCTGCTGGTGACCCATTGAGTCGTCAACGTAACTTGAATAGCAATCTTAATCAGGAGTTTACTGTGCAAAGTGATTATCAGACACCGATCAAGAAAAACCAGATGTTAGAATTTGGTGCAAAAGGTATCTTACGTGAGGTAACCAGTGATTACAAATTCTTGTTTGCAGGCCCAACCGGTAATTTCTCGACTGAAATCAATCAACCACAAGGAGAATTGACTTATCATCAGAACATCGCAGCGGCTTATAGCTCTTATACCTATACTACCAAAAAACGCTATACGTTAAAAGGAGGCTTACGTTATGAGCATACATTTATTGATGCCAGCACAAAAGAAGGCGGCCCGATTGGTGTAGGTGATTATGGGGTGTTAGTACCAAGTATCAATGCTTCAAAAACCATTAAAGGTACTACTTTCAAATTAGCTTATAACAAACGTATTCAACGTCCTGGCTTGCAACAGTTGAACCCAAACTTCAACTCTGCCAACCCTCAGAATATCACTGTAGGTGACCCGTCTCTGAAACCTGAGATTACTGATAACTTTGAATTGACATTGAGCAAAAACATCAAGAAAACGTTTATCAATGCCTCATTCTTCGGACGTATCACAAACAACGCTATCTCGCAAGTACGTATTCCGTCTGATACTTTAGAAGGTGCGATTATTACCACTTATAAAAACATTGGTAAACAACATGCTTATGGTACTAATATTTTTGCTAACATTGCAGTTACCTCGAAGATGAATGTGGGTATATTTGCTAACATCATCCACAATACCTTAACAGGACAAGTAATTGGTGTGGATAATTTAACGCAAGACCTTACCAACTCTGGCTTTACTGTAAGCGGTGGTTTGTTTTCGCAGGCAACATTTAAAAATGGTTGGGGTGCACAAGCCTTTGGTTTCATGCAAGGAAATCAGGTTCAATTACAAGGTAACCAGGGTGGATTTGCCTTCTATACTGTGGGTATTAAGAAAGACTTTAAAAACAAAAAGGGTAGCATAGGCCTTGCCGGAGAAAACTTCTTCAACAAACGATTCAATATCAGTTCAGAATTGAAATCGGCTCAGTTTAATCAGGTAAGCAATGTATACATGTACAATAGAGGTGTTCGTTTGACATTTAGCTATAAAATCGGTAAAATGACAGTTGACGCTCCTAAGAAAAAAGCCCGCTCAGTAAACAACGATGACGTGAAGAGTGATGGTCAAGGTGGTGGTCAACAAGGCGGCGGACAACAAGGTGGTGGTACACCAAGATAATACTAAAATCTTATCTCTATCGTTGATACCCTCAGCGATAGGGTATTAAAAAAGAACCTTAATAAACTTAGAATAAACTTTAATTCAATCTCAAATGAAAACGAACAAACTTTTTGCTACCGCAGTAGCGGCATTTATCTCGGTTAGTAGTTTTGCTCAGACTGTAGACGAAATTGTTGACAAACACATTGCAGCTTTAGGCGGGGCCGATAAACTAAAATCTGTAAACACAATTGTTGCGGAACGCTCGCTGTCGGTACAAGGCATGGATATTCCGACCGTAAGTACCTTAGTTGTTAATAAGGCTGTACGTTCAGAATCAACAGTAATGGGTAACTCAATGGTACAAGCTTATGATGGTACTAATGCCTGGATGATTCGCCCGACGATGATGGGTGGTACAGGTGAACCTGAAAATATGCCTGCCGACCAATTGAAACAATTAAAAAGCCAGCTTGATCCATTCGGCCCACTTTTCAACTACAAAGAAAAAGGCAACAAAGTGGAGTTGATAGGTAAAGAAAAAGTTGATAAAAAAGATACTTATCACTTGAAAGTGACAACTGCGGGTGGCGAGGTATCAGACCAATATATTGATGCTACTACTTATTTGTTAACGAAGACAAAAGCATCTGCGAACGGACAAGACGTTGAAATCAATTTCTCTGATTACAAAGATGTAGACGGCATTAAATTTGCCTATGCTATGGATCTTTCTAACCAGATGGGTAACTTAGCCTTCCTTACCAGCAAAATCAAAATTAATGGCCCTGTTGATGAGAAAGTATTTAAAAAACCTTGATAATTAGCAGCAGGAATATAAAAGCAAATGAGGCGAATCTGGAGATTCGCCTTATTTGCTTTTATATATTATGGTGATTTACGGACAGGAAACATTCTGAATACCAGCAGTAAAAACTTCATTCACTCCGGCCTGAAAACCGGGGGTAAGTATAATCGACTTACCTGCATAATAACTAGTGCCAATTGCTACGTTGGCTGCACTCATAATAGTTTGTGACGTGCTGTAGATACCCGCCGATTGTGAGATATTACCAAAACTCAAGCTTCCTGTCGCTACTATATTGGCCAATACAGGTGTTCTATCAACCGAACAAGCTCCTGCGGCACAAGCTACATAATAAGTAACAGGCACCGAAAGGCCTGGAGTAGTAAATGTACCCCCAGTAGTAAAAGCGTTGCCACCAACGGCATTGATATACCACCCAATACTACTGTTTGTGCAGCCCGTTGCATTTAATGTAACGCTGCCACTACCACAGCGTTTAACATCTGTTACCGATGCAATACTATCGCAGGTAATGTTGATTAAATAATCCCCTGTTTCTCCATATCCTTGAGAATTTTCTGTTAAGTCACAGGGATCGGTGGGTGTGCTATCATAGGCTATCCGAAATCTCATTCTTGATGAACCTTTGCTTGCATTAAGCGGGACAGTAAAATCGCTTGAAACATTGGTCCAGTTTGCATAAGTTTTTGTAAATACCACTTCATTATTATCAAAGTTACCGTTTCTATTAAAGTCAATCCAAACGCTTGCGCCTTCCGGGTAGCTACTGCTATTGGCCATTGATAGGCTGTATGTATGACCCGTCGCAAGCTCAATTACAGTAGAATTATCTAAAGAATAGCCTCCTGATTTACATGATGGGGTACGATTCAAAAGTACCATTGCTCCTTTTTTGAGGGTGAAATTTGTAAGGGAGTCTCCATCTTCACATCTCATGGGAGGTGGAGTACAATAACAATCAGCACCAGAGTTGAATACTATCTGGGATATACCGCTATAACTGGCATTTGAATTGGCTGCAACTACACGATAATAATAAGTAGAGCCAGGGATTAAATTTTGAGTATCACTGAAAAATGTAACATTTTTTGCCACACTACCGACAGCTACAAAAGGTCCTGTCGGGCTTAAAGAAGATTCAATGATATAACCCATATCGTTATTCGCATTGTCTGTCCAGTTAATATTTATACTACAGCCAACCCGCGAAAGATTAAGATTAGTTGGGGCTAAAGCGGTAACGCCACTACAAGTCATTGTATAAGTAAAGCTATTCATATAGCTGGTTCTCAATGCATATCCCTCCTCTATTCGTGTATACTGCTCTGCTGTGAAAATATCATGACAAAGCAAGTAATAAGACATCAGGTTATTTACCATAGGATTATAACTTTGCCCATTCGCATCAACCGCATGACCAGTATAGGTGCAGGTATTGGAATTATAACTTCCTTTTGGATCAGCAGGTGTATCACAAACGAAGTCACCGGCTATTTCACAGTTACTACCATTCACTAATTCTTTTCCCAGAAAATTCTCGTGCGTGTGAAAGAGATTCCAGTAATGTCCCATTTCGTGCGACAATGCACCTTTGCTATTGGTCGCATCATTCGACATAATAATACGGTTCTCAGCTTTATCAGCGCTTGGGAATGCCGCAATACCACTTAATGTTGCGGAATTTGTAACAAGTGAACCGACAAAATATATATTAAGTGCATCGTTTACATTATTCTGTACCAATTTATTGTTCTCATAATCTACATTGAGGGTATATAGCTCATCACTATCAATATAATGCACATTACTGCATAACGAGAAACTCATATTGATACTGGCATATTTGGTATTCATAACAGCAATAGCCGAAGCAATTGAATCAATGGAAATCCCTCCGGAGCCATCACTCTTCCTAACAATATGAGCTTTGATAGGAATAACCACCGGAGAAGCCAGATTTGTACCCCTCTGGGCCAACTGTTTCATTAACTTTTCATGTTGCTCAACAACTTTCTGAGAAGGTACAGATGTACCACACTCTATTGGATTGTTTCCATTAACAGGCAGATTAGTTTGATTGTTTCTCTGAGCTATCGAAGTAAGTGTAGTGAATAGAAGAACAGGTAATAGTAAACGAATAGTATTCATTATTGAGAACTGTAAGTTAGGGGATATTTTGCAGTCAAATATAAATAAATATACTTACAGTTACTCGTTGAAAATAAACTTTAAATGTACCCAATATAAAATGTAATAAGGGTNTCCTTTCCCGAATACAAAGGCATCCCCCTCAATAATAAACGTAAGTTCATTTTCTCCTTTTTTCATATCCAGCACAATACAGTTTTCATAATTATTCAGTCGATCCAATTTGTACTTGGCATAATTAAAGACTTCTTTTCCATTCAGAAAAATCTGTAGTTTACCTGTAAAATCGAAATATAATAATTGCGGTTTATCTGCTTCTGCATTAACAGTTCTTTTAGCAAAGACTGTTCCGTTAGGATATTCGAAATAGCGTTTCAGATTCACCATCTCATCATTTTTCTGGTTGATTTTATTCCAGGTTTTCATCTTTTTCACATCTGGATACTCATATGTTTTATCACGCGGCAATTGCTCAGAGATACTCCAGTCAGTTAATGCCTTCGGAATTTCCTGAATGTACACATTAGCAAAGTAGGCTTCGCCAAACATACTTCTCAATAAAATATTACCACTATCAGTATCAGTGTCCAGAAGCGTCAGCGTCATATCTGCTTCTTTTTTATTGTTCACAAATACACGCATGATTTTATTTCTGACTTCAATAGCGGCATGAAACCATTCCATTGCCGCAATATCCGTCTTAGCTTCATGAATTGGGTAATGATACAATACCCAGCTTAGGCCACCATTATAGATAGGAATATACTGAATGGCTTCTTGTGTACCACCATAGCCAGGTCTGAAATACAAAAACTGGTAGTTTTGTTCGTTTTTTACATGAAAGCCAACCCCTGCCATCACTTTTGCAGCTACATCAAACTCGATTCTGAAATCCTGATAGTTTTTATTTTTATTGATAACTATTGCCTCTTTTTTACCGTCCAATTTTACACAGACTTTTTCTTTGTATGTTTGTTCTGTCAAAGTAACAGGTTCATTGTTTTCAGAAAAAGCCTGCCAGTCTTTGAGGGTATTTTGTGCTACGAGGTTAAAAGAAAAAAGGGTTAGCGAGCTGATAATAAATGATTTGATTTTGCGCATTTTCATAATAAATTGATTAAATTTTGAGTAATAATTTTTATGCTGCAAGATGATAGGCTTCGCTAAAAATTATGGTTACAATATTGAATTGTTTTACAACTGTTTTACGATTATTTTGATAAAAGCCTGGATATGAGCGATATAAACGCATTAGATGAAGAACTCTTAGAAACGCTAAAAAAGGAAGTAGCACAAAAAGCAGGACTTGGCCGGGTTGAAAACTGGACACAGAAAGACTATGAGTTTCTGATATTTTTTATTGAGGAGAAATCAGGCGTAAAGATCAGTCTTACTACAATTAAGCGCATCTGGCGTAATGAGTATAACCGGCTGCCTCATATCGCTACTTTAGACGCCCTTAGCCAGATTGCTCATAACAAAGATTGGCTATCTTTAAAATTAGAATCTACAAGATTAGTCGATGAAAAAAATTCGGTTCATCCAGCCAAAAACAATCATAATGATTCCAGTCAATTCATTGGAAAGCTAAAGCAGAATTTTACCTATGCATGGATAATAGCAGGAGTGGCATTAATTTTATCTGTTGGATTCTTTGCTTTTAAAGACAGACTTCTAAAAAAACAGGCTAATCTTTCTGCCATTCAGTTTTCAGCCAAAACATCGGTTAATAATTCAGTACCCAATACAGTAGTTTTTACTTATAATGTAGATTCGGTAGATGCCAGAAAATTCTATATTCAACAATCATGGGATAGAAGACGGAGAGTTGAGGTAGATAAGAGTAACCATCAATTAACAGATATTTATTATCTACCGGGTTATTATATGGCAAAGTTAATAGCAGATGATTCTACCATCAGAGAAATTCCGGTGCATATTAAAACTAACGATTGGGTAGTTGCCGCACATCAGAATACGATTGAGAATAAAATACTCCCAACACAAGAATGGCTCCCAGGTGGTATTGTTGGTGTGGGGAAAGAGGTTTTAATCAACAATAAAATTGAGGTAACAGAACCCTTTATGCTTACTTTTCATAATAGCAGGGATTTTGAAATTGATGGCAATAACTTTGAATTCTCTTCTGATATTAAAATGGATTCAACAGGCATTGTTTGCCCTGCAGCAGCCTTACTTATCAAAGGCAAACATGAGTATATGTATATTAATCTCGGAGCAAAAGGCTGCGAAAGCGAAATTAAAATGAGTATCGCCGAAAGAAAGTTCGATGGTAAAAATATGGATTTAACCACCTTTGGCACACAAATATATACCTGGCAGAATGTCAGGGTTACCAATAAAAATCAAGCGATAAGCATTGAGTTGAACGGCAAAGAAATATTTAAAACCACTTATACCAAACCCTTGGGCGAATTGAAAGAAGTAGGCTTCATTTTTAAAGGTAACGGCATTATCAAACAAACTAAAGTCGATAAACTTTAATCCCTGTTAACTACAGAACAAGTTAATTATTCGCTAATTCACTGCAGCGGCGGCCGCTCAATCACTAACTAATTACACCCCCCCGTTTCGGCTTTAAATATTGTTCCTTTTTCTGCCTTAAAGCCTGGTGATAAATTGATAGCTGCTGATTGATAAGTTGCCATTGTACCTGTCCCATCAATTTGGTTCTTAGCATTTATTGTTCCTCCTACAGCTAATGCCTGTATAGTCTGCCCACCAGCAACAATATTATTTACAGGATTATAAAGAGAAAGAATTGTCGGACAATTACCTTCAATGTTTATTAAGTAATCTTCTGTTTCGCCTGATACATAGTTTCCACAAGGAGCTAAAGGTTTGTCATCCATAGTAAGCATTATCCTCATACGGGTATATTTCTGTGCAACAACTGTATCAGGAATAGTAAATGAGCCTGAGATTGGGGCATCATTCGTTGAATCCTGCGTAATAAAGACTCTGTCTGTCGTTTCAAAAATTCCATTTTTATTAAAATCTATCCAGATAGATGCATGCACAAAAGGCCCTCCTACACTACCGGGATGAATAACAAAATTTTGTACTTGCCCTTTAGTAAAAGTACGGATAGGTGTAAAATTAAATACTTGTTGTCCTGCTGGAAGACATTGATAGTCCAGACTAAAGAAAACATTATTAAATTCAACAGCAATCATCTTAATTGGCCAGTTTTCACAAGGATAAGTATAAGTTGTCTTACAATACTCAACTGGTGGTTGATTATTTGTAGTAAAGTTGGAATTAGTAAAAACTGAGCAATCGACCTTTACGCGCCAATCGTATGAAGTATTTGCTATAAGGCCTGTGATAATAAGGCCCTCTTTTTTAGTCGTTTTAGTTATCCAGGTACTTGACGAAGTGGGTTTGTACTCAACCACATAATCACCCTCACCAACCGGATGAGCCCATAAAAGATGTGCAGTATTTCTATATATATTAATAGCCGTCAGATCAACAACAGGTTTTGTATTACCCATGCAAGCCTGTACCTTTCTTCTTATCAGATTACCGGGCAAGACCCCAAAACCATTATACAAATTAAAACTACCGCCTCCTATATCACAATAACTCATGATAGTTCCCCCCAATTCTGGAAATGGGTTCAAACCACAAGACCCTCCGTTTTGTGGCCCACTCTCAACTGTCCAGCAATTATCAAGAGCACCACAAGGCCATAGACAACTATTTGTGTGTGGGGAACCTAAATTATGCCCTAGCTCATGAGCAATCACCTTAACGGCCCTGGAATACGTAGGTACTTCTACTACTGTATCACCTACACCCGTAGCTACTGACCAACCTTTACTACACAATACATCGATTGCACCCATGCCCCCTCCAAAAGGTTTGCTTGACAATAAGTGAGCGATATGCCCATTAAAATTTCCACCTAAAGTATCAGTTAAATAAGCGCCAAAGGCATGGTAAAGTTGGTAAAAGTTAACTGTATAGGGTGACATAAAAGGCTCATCCTTATCCCAGATTTTGAGTTCAGAAATCTGCATATCTATCCATTCCCGGTCATATAAGACTATCACTTGCGCAAATAAATGAGTGACAAAATTAGTGGCTGTCACCATACTCGAATCCTGGTCTTTAAATATCTGGTAGTCGGCTTCCAGATGAATCAGTACCGGATTACAGGCTTGCGCACTATCGCGGACAGGAGCAGTACTACAGGAACCCGCATCGGCCACTTGTCTGATTTTTTCTTCACTTACCCCACAATCCAAAGGCTTCTTGTTTAGCAGGTCTTTATCATTGTACAATATATAATTTTCAGATTTTCTGATTTTACCTAAAACATGATTGCCATCTTTATTGGAGATAAAGCCACTTACTTCTCCATCGCTGATGCTAATGGCTACCAGAGAATTCGGGTCACCTTTAATAATACCCTTATAATGAGTAGATTTAACAAAAGGCACTTCTTTATTGGCAGCATTGAGTAATCGAAACTTCGGACCGTATATATTAATCGGAATTAATTCTAGTTCAAAAGCTCTTCCGTTAGAAGAGGGAACAGCCAGATTCAGAAACGGAACTTGTTTTTGTGCTAATCTGGCTAATTCAGTTTTATTTACTGAAAACTCTATGGCTGAACTGTTGGCAGCCAAACCCAAACTGGTTCTTCGAAGAGATGATTTAGGCGAATAAAAAAGTTTCGAAGATTTTAATAGAGTTGATTGTTTTTTTGCATCGTTAACCTCTTCATATATTTTATGTTGTGCATGGCTGCAAAAAACAAGTAATAAAAAACCTATCAGTAAATATCCTGTTTTTTTCATAATAATAGGTTGTTAATAAATGAATTAATACATTCAATCAATGCTCAATAATAACAATAATCCATTTAAGCAATAGGTAGAAGTGGTACTGTGTATTAATAATCAGGTAACCCCTGAATATTAATTACAACCACCTGTCTCTGCTTTAAATATTGTACCCTTCTCAGCTTTAAATCCGGGTATCAGATTAATAATACCTGATTGATAGCTAGCCGTTGTTCCTGTACCCTCTATATGATTGGCAGCATTGATACTGCCTCCTGTTGCAAATATTTGTATCAACTGTTCGCCGGCTACAATATCATTAAATGGGTGAGTAAGGTTTAGCGTTTGCTGGCAATTACCAGTTATATTAATCATATAATCTTCTGTTTCGCCTGCAACGTAAGTACCACAGGAAGCTGATGCCATTTCGTCCCTGGTCAAAATTACTCTCATACGGGTATATGACTGAGTAACAACTGTATCAGGTATTATAAATGACCCGGAAATTGGCGCTCCAGGCACTAAAGTCGGTGTCATAAAAACTCTATCCTGCGTTTCAAAAATACCATTCTTATTAAAATCTATCCAGATAGAGACACTGATATTAGGATCTCCTCCATGACCAGGATGAATAGTAAAATTTTGTAGCTGTCCCTTACTAAAATTACGAATTGGTTTAAAATAAAATTTTTGTCCTCCCGAGGGTGGGCACTCTGACATCAATGTAAAAAAAACGTTATTAAAACTAACTGTCTGAATTTTTATATGCCAGGTTTCACATGGATAAGTATAATTTACCTTGCAATATTCAACCGGAGGTTGGTTATTGGTTGTAAAAGTAGAAGTGGTAAAAACAGAGCAGTCAACCTTTACACGCCAGTTATATGCAGTATTTGCCTGGAGTCCTGTAATTATAAGCCCTTCCTCGGTCGTTGTTTTACTTATCCATGTATTAGATGAAGCAGGCTTATACTCGACTGTATAATCACCCTCTCCTACCGGATGCTCCCATAAAAGATGTGCTGTATTTCTATATACATTAATAGCCGTAAGATTGACTGTAGGCCTTGTATTACCCAAACAAGCCTGTACCCTTTTTCTTATCATATTACCAGGCAAGATTCCAAAACCATTATACAGATTAATACTGGCTCCTCCTATATCGCAATAACTCATGATAGTGCCTCTGACTTCAGGAAATGGGCTTAAACCACAAGTCCCGCCGGTGGGTCCGCGCTCAATTGTCCAGCAATTATCAAGTGCACCACAAGGCCAATAGCAACTATTCGTGTGCCTTGAACCCAGATTGTGCCCTATTTCATGTGTAATCACTTTGACAGGTCTTGAATAATCTGGTAATTCTACTACTGTATTTCCTACTTCTGTAGTTATAGACCATCCTTTACTGCATAATACATCTATTCCTCCCATACCCCCACCTAAAGGCTTACCTGACAATAAGTGGGCAATTTGCCCATTAAAATTCCCCCCTAAACTGTCAGTTAAATATTGACCAAAAGCATGATATACTTGTTGAAATGTAGCAGTCCATGGAGTCATAAAAGGCTCAGGCCTATTCCATACTTTAAGCTCCGAAATCTCCACGGCTATCAATTCACGATCATATAAAACTACTACCTGTGCAAATAAATGTGTGACAAAATTAGTTGCTGATACCATGCTCGAATCCTGATCTTTAAATATCTGGTAGTCGGCTTCTAAATGAATTTGTACTGGATTACAGGCTTCGAACTCCTCACAGACAGGAGCGGTACTACAAGAATTATTAACATCAGCTACCTGGCTGATACTTTCTTCACTGACACCACACTTATACTTAGCGTTTTGAAGCAGGTCTTTGTCGTTATATAATATGTAATTTTCCGATTTCTTAACTTTACCTAAAACATAATTGCCGTCTTTATTGGAAATAAAGCCACTTATCTCTCCCTTACTGATACTTATAGCTACTAAGGAATTCTGATCTCCTTTAATAATACCCTTATAATGTGTAGATTTAATAAAGGGCACCTCCTGATTTGCGGCATTGAGTAATCTGAACTGTGGACCATATATATTAACGGGAATTAATTCTAACTCAAAAGCATTTCCTATATAAGAAGGAATAACCAGATTTAAAAAGGGAACTTGTTTTTGTGATAGTTTAGCTAATTCAGTTTTATTTATTGAAAACTCTATGGCCGAATTGTTTGCTACAAATCTATTTTGTCTGACAGAGGCCGCAGCAGAGTAAAAAAGTGTAGAAGATTTTAATGGAGCCAATTGTTTTTTTGCCAAGCTAACTTCTTTATAAATTTTATGTTGTGCGTGACTGCAAAAAACAAATACTAAAAAGCTTATCAATAAAGACCCTGTCTTTTTCATTAAAATTAGGTTGTTAAATAAATGAATTAAAATAATAATACATTCACTAATGGATTCATCGTTAAGAACAAGTCACCTGAACTATACGCAGAAGAAATACTGTGGGAAATAATAGCCTAAGAAATTACAGTACTAAGAAACCGCTTATTTTACTATGTGCTGCACTTAAAACACTTTAAATCACTAAGTTATGACATATCATCTATTCTTTCAACTATTCATCAAAATATTATTTTAGGGTATTTATTTTATTCTGATTTTTGAAATTTTTACTTACCTATGATATATATACCTACCCCAGAGGAATTCAGTTATAAAGAGTTACTTAAGTTCTTATCGCGTAATGAAAAAGAGTGCCTGCATAGCATTATAGACGATGTCATATTTAAGGTTTTAGAGATTGATAACGAATTAGTTTTATTCTCAATCTCGTTTAATAATGGGCTAGTAGCTACTATTCATACTGATAATCAATCGCAGGTTATTCAAGAGAAAGTCAGAACTTATATTGAAGATTGGTTTGATTTAACAGCAGATTTGAAAGCATTTTATGATATAGCTCAACAAGACCTAATCTTATTCCAGCTTTGCCAGAAATATCATGGGCTTAGAATGGTTGGTATGCCAAATCTTTTTGAGTCACTGGTATGGTCGGTTATCGGGCAGCAGATTAACCTCAATTTTGCTTATTCCTTAAAACAACGCCTGGTGCATACCTTTGGCAAAAGCTTTACCTTTCAGGGCGAAACTTTCTACGCTTTACCAACCCCGGAAACCCTGGCAGGTTTACAGATTGAAGATTTTCAACCCTATCAATTCAGCAGAGGGAAAGCACAATACATTATCAATATTTCCAAAGCATTTGTAGAAGGTATTTTGTCGCAACAAAAACTGGCTTTGCTCAGCTATGACGAAATCAAGAAACAATTGGTAGCTATTAAAGGCATAGGTAACTGGACAGCCAACTACTCGATGATGAAGAGTCTGAAAAGTTATGATGCCTTTCCCGTAGAAGATGTGGGGTTACACAATGCCGTAAAAACGCAATATGGTCTGGCAGGTAAGCCAAGCATTGCCGAGCTACACCAGATGTCAGCTAACTGGTCTGGTTGGCGTGGATACGCTACTTTTTACTTCTGGCATTCATTATTGGGATAAAAAAATAGCAGATGCCCAACACATCTGCTATCGCACTAAATTATATTCTCAACGGTTTAATTACAAAATTGAAATATCTATACTAATTCAACAGGTTGAATTTCTTTCTTTTCTTCTGGGAATATGAAATTCATTGCTTTTTCTACTTTTTCAGGCAGTAAAGCTATATCTAATACTTCCTGCACATAATCTACATAATGGAAAGTCAAACCCTCGGTATAAGCTGCTCCTATTTCTTCAACATCCTTACGGTTTTTATAGCATATCACAATTTCTTTGATACCTGCACGCTTAGCAGCCAGAATTTTCTCCTTTATTCCACCTACTGGTAATACTTTGCCTCTTAGCGTAATTTCACCTGTCATAGCCAGATTTGGTTTCAGTTTTCTTTGGGTGAAAATAGAAGCCATTGAGGTAACCATGGTGATACCTGCAGATGGGCCATCTTTTGGAACAGCCCCTTGCGGCACGTGTACGTGCAAATCATAATTCTGGAAGATTCGATAGTCTATCCCAATTTCCTCAGCATGAGATTTCAGATAAGATAAGGCAGTTACTGCCGATTCTTTCATCACATCTCCTAATTGTCCTGAGAGCGTTAATTGTCCCCTACCGCGGCTTAGGCTTGATTCAATGAATAGAATGTCTCCTCCTACCGATGTCCAGGCTAAACCTGTTACTACACCAGCCGTTTCGTTACCCTCATATAAATCATGATCAAATATGGGAGCACCTAACATTTTTTCTACGTGGTCTGCTTTCACTAGTTTAGGATACTCTTCCTGCATGGCAATAGCCTTAGCTATTTTTCTTACCAGCGTACCTATCTGTTGTTCCAGACGTCTCACACCTGATTCTCTGGTATATCCCTCAACCACTTTCTGAATAGCTTTATCATCTATTTTTAAATCTTTTACCTTGATACCATGTTGTTCCAATTGCTTAGGTACGAGGTGTTTCTTGGCAATTTCGATTTTCTCTTCTACTGTATAACCCGAAATCTCAATAATTTCCATTCTGTCTCGCAATGGTGGCTGAATGGTATCTAAGGAGTTGGCTGTTGCAATGAACAAAATCTTAGAGAGGTCATAATCAACCTCCAAATAATTATCCTTAAATGATGAATTTTGTTCAGGGTCTAATACCTCTAGCAAGGCAGACGAAGGGTCGCCACGAAAATCACGTGACACTTTATCGATTTCATCTAGTACAAATACAGGGTTCGATGCCTTAGCTTTTTGCAGGTTTTGAATCACCTTTCCGGGCATAGCACCGATATATGTTTTTCTATGTCCACGTATCTCAGCTTCATCATGTAAGCCACCTAAAGCCATACGCACATAATTACGACCCAATGATTTAGCAATAGATTTACCTAACGAGGTTTTTCCTACACCCGGAGGTCCATATAAACATAGAATAGGCGCTTTCATATCACTCCGCAATTTCAATACGGCCAGATACTCAATGATACGCTCTTTTACTTTATCCAGACCTGAATGGTCAGCATCTAATATTTTCTTCGCACGTTTCAGGTCGAAATTATCCTTGGTATATTCATTCCACGGAAGTTCTATCATGGTTTCAGCATAGGTAAGCGAAACGCCATACTCAGGTGCCATTGAGTTCATTCTAAGAATCTTGTTCAATTCCTTATTAAAATGCTCATTGGCTTCTTTGCCCCACTTCTTTTTCGCTCCTTTAGCTCTTAATTTTTCAACTTCCTGGTCTGGGGTTTCAAGACCCAGTTCTTCCTGTAATACCTTTATTTGCTGACGCAGATAGTATTCTCTTTGTTGCTGGTCTATGTCAAGGCTGGCTTTGCTTTGAATATCACGTTTGATTTCTAATACCTGAATCTCTTTCATCATGTGTTCAAGCAATTTATGTGCTTGTTCACTCCCATCAAAAGTCTCTAACAACAATTGTTTTTCGCTGATTTCAATGTTCAGATTAGAAGACAAGAAGTGTGTCAGAAAGCTCGGACTATCAATATTACTGATAGCCATCTGCGCATCTTTCGGAATATCAGGGTTCAGATTCAGAATCTTGTAAGCAGCCTCTTTCAGACTTTGAATCAAAGCCTTTACTTCTTTCTTACGAACACTCGGAAAATTATCAGGAATATATTTCACCGAAGCAGTTAAATGCGGTTCTGTCTGATTATACTGTAATATTTCAAAACGACGACGCCCCTGAATAATAACCGTTACGTTACCATCAGGTAATACAATCATTTTTAAAATAGTGGCAATTGTACCCACTTTATATAAATCTTCCGGAGTCGGCTCATTAGGGGTGTGGCGTATCTGTGCTACCACACCGATAGTTTTATCGGTACGATAAGCCTTTTTAACCATTTTGATGAATTTTGCTCGGGTAACCGTAACAGGTATAACAATACCGGGGAACAAAACAGTGTTTCTTAAGGAAAGAAGTGCCAGGTCAGTTGGCAAATTATTTTCATTTTCCATCACTTCATCAGGTGAAGCGATTTCAATCATTTCTACGTTTTCTACGTCTTGGCGTGCCATTACTAGGCTAGAGATTAGTTCACGATTCATGTACCACAAATTTAGATTCGTCTATACGATTTCTTTTATACAAAGAAACCTTTTACTATACAGCAAATATTGATTATTATAAAAAAACTAATCCCTCTGAATACTTTCAAATGGCTGATAATAGTTAAAATATATCTGCCAGATTGTCAGAGTGAAAGTACAAAACGTTTTTAATAATAAAAAAAAATATTCGTTTTTTTTATAGCTCAAACCTGATGCCAAGCCAGGCAGTATGGCATTGTGGCAGGCAAATCCATTAAATCTTCTCGGGTTTCAAAAACCTTGCAGGATTATTGGCAATTTTTGATTTATTTTGACTTCTATTCTGACAAAATTGTAAACTCATGAAAAAAGTATTGTTGCTCGTTTTCTTACTTATCAGCACCTTATCCTCATTTGCACAAAAAACTCCAGACTTTCTTACTAACTATAACCAACGTTGGGTAGATTCTGTTTTCAATACCCTTACATTAGAAGAAAAAATTGGTCAGCTATTGATGCCCCGTGGGAATACCTCGGGACAAGGATATAATTTTGATAAGCTCAAAAAATGGGTGCAAGAATATAAACTGGGCGGGCTGGTATTTTTTGCAGGCCAGCCAACCACACAAGCCCGAATTGTGAATGAGCTACAAAAAATGTCTAAAGTACCTATGCTGATAGGTATGGATCTGGAATGGGGCTTAGCTATGCGTCTGGACAGTACTGTGCGTTTTCCTTATCAGATGACTCTGGGTGCTATGCGTGGCAGAGAGTCAGACATCAGAGAAATGGGCATTGAAATTGGCCGCCAATGCCGTAGAATGGGTGTGCATATTAATTATGCACCTGTGGTAGATGTCAACAATAATCCGAATAACCCGGTTATCAACTTCCGCTCTTTTGGTGAAAATAAATATGATGTAGCTGGTAAAGCCTTAGCTTATATGACGGGAATGAATAGCGAACGCATTCTTACTTCTGCCAAACACTTCCCGGGTCATGGTGATACAGGTGTAGACTCACATTACGACTTACCGCTAATTGCCCACGATAAAAAACGTCTGAATGATATTGAGTTATATCCGTACAAGACTTTGATTAATAGTGGTTTGAGTGGGATAATGACCGCCCATTTAAGTATTCCTGCACTAGACTCAACCAAAAATTTAGCCTCTACCCTATCAAAAAATATAGTGACAGACTTACTGCGCAAAGATTTGAGTTTTAAAGGATTAGTATTTACCGATGCAATGGATATGCAGGGGGCAGTAAAATACTTCCCGAATGGCCAAGCCAATGTGAAAGCCATTTTGTCAGGTAATGATGTACTGGAAACTTTTGAAGATGTACCTGCTGCGATAGACGCTATTAAAAAAGCGATTGAGAATAAGGAAATTTCAATGGAAGAGATTGATTTCAGAGTGAAAAGAATCTTGATGGCAAAATCATGGGTAGGTCTTGACCATTACAAACCGATTCAGATTGAAAACCTGATTAAAGATTTGAATACCACTAATTCTGATGTATTAAACCGCCAGTTTGCAGAGGCTTCTGTTACTTTGGTGAAAAATGAGGACGGTATTCTACCTGTAAAAGACCTAACCAAAAAAATTGCCGTAGTATCCATAGATGCCAGCCAGCAAACAGTTTTCCAGAAAATGGCAGCGAATTATACGGCTGTTGATAATTTCCTGATTCCTGCGAATGCCGCTGATTCAACTATTAACAGAGTGGTGGAACAAACTAAGAATTATGATTTGATAGTGGTTGGTGTACATCTGAATAATATTCGTCCGGCAGCAAAATATGGAGTGACCGATGCCAACAAAAAAGCAGTAAAAGCATTCACCAATACTGGCAAAGCCGTAGTTACTTTATTCGGCAACCCTTATGCCCTGGATAAATTTGAAGAATTAGAAAAAGCGAAAGCGATTGTGATGGCTTATCAACTGACCAATTACATGGAAGATGCTTCGGCACAGGCCATTTTCGGAGCTATTCCGTTCGTAGGCAAGTTGCCTGTTACGGTCAATGAGCGTTATCCTTTAGAGCTGAGCATTCAAACCAAGGCGATAGGCCGACTGGCTTATGGTGTACCCGAAATGGTAGGTTTGAACAGCGAAGTCTTTAATGCTAAAATGGACTCGGTAGTGAATTTAGGTCTGAGAGAAAAAGCCTATCCAGGTGCGGTATTGGAAGTAGCCAAAGAGGGTCGTGTGATTTATCATAAAGCCTTTGGGTATCATACCTATGAAGCAGCCAAAGCAGGTGGAAATAACCTTAATGATTTAGTGTTACGCGCAGATAATAAGAATGATGTAATGGACGAGAAAGTAAAAAATACTAGCTCTAACTTAGTATTGAGTGCTCCAACGAATACTATATCAAACGGAAAGGTAAAACTCACTGACTTATACGATTTAGCCTCGGTAACGAAAGTAAGTACGTCTTTACTGGCTGTTATGCAATTAATGAGCGTTGGCAAGTTTGATTTAGACAAAACGTTTAAAGATTATTATGTCGAGTTTTATAATTCAAACAAGGCTAACTTACGATTCCGAGATATGCTCACGCATAAATCCGGCTTAAAGGCCTGGATCCCTTTCTGGATGGACGCTATTGATTCGGTGAAGAGTGTTAGAAATAGCCCAGTGTTTAAAGAGAAGTATGCGCAAAAATATAAGAAGAAGTTTTTGATGGGTAAGAAGAAATACAATGCTATGCTCATGAAAGCTATTAAAGAAGATAAAAATTTATGGAAAGAGACTCTCTCTTCTAATACCTTAGTATTGAAGAAGAATACACTTTCTAATAAACAATCAGCCGAATATCCTGTCCAAGTAAGTGATAGCTTATGGTTGCATAAAGATTGGAGGGAAAAGATTTTCCAGGCCATTGAAGATTCTCCTGTAAAACTTGAGCAAGGCTATGTATACAGCGATTTGCATTATTATACCTACCCTACTTTTATGCCTCGCATCACAGGTGTACCTTGGGAAGAATATCTGAAACAAACCTACAAACAATTAGGCGCCAATTCGCTTACTTATAATCCGTTGCGCTTCTATCCTAAATCGCAGATAGTACCAACAGAAAGAGATACTTTATTCAGAAAAACTTTGATTCATGGCCGTGTGCATGACGAAGGTGCTGGTATGTTGGATGGTATTTCAGGTCATGCAGGTTTGTTTGGGAATGCAAATGACTTAATGAAACTCATGCAGATGTACCTGCAAAAAGGTAGCTATGGTGGCACACAATTCGTCAAACCAGAGGTGATTGAAGAAAGCACCAAATATCAATTCCCTGAACTGAAAAATCGCAGGGCCATCGCCTTTGATAAAATAGATTTCAATCCGAAAGTAGCCAATGGCCCTACCTTGGCTACACCTGAAAGCTATGGCCATTCAGGTTTTACAGGTACGTTCGTATGGGTTGACCCTAAGTATAACTTTGCTTATGTATTCTTATCGAACCGAGTGTATCCGACCCGCGATAATGTAAAAATCAGTACTTTAAATATCAGAACAGCTATCGGCGACGAAATTTATAAAATAGTGAAGTGATAAGGCAGACCTTACTTTAGAGCTATACGTAAGGGATTATTTCTTAGAAAAATGCAATATCTTAAATATAGGAAATTTGCCGATGTAGAGCTCTTCCGATTTGGTTATGCTCCTATCGGCAAGCCCTGGTTTAATGTGTACTGTTTTATTGTAGATAATGTATTAATTGATACCGCACAGGCACATTGCCAGGAAAAAGTGAGTGCCACTTTTCAGGGCAAAAACATTGAAAAGATTTTGCTGACGCATTTCCATGAAGATCATTCCGGAAATGTAACCAGTCTGGCGCACGCGCATCAGGCTGAGGTATTTGCTCACCCGCTTACACAAGAGAAAGTAAAGCAGGGTTTTGATTTATATTTGTATGAAAAGGTACTGTTCGGACAGGTAAAGCCTTATACCAAACAGATACACGATTTTCCGGTAATTATTGAGACTCCACACCATAAACTATTGCCCATTTATACACCCGGGCATGCTGACGATCATACCATTTTCTTAGAACCAGACAAAGGCTGGCTTTTTTCGGGCGATTTATTTGTAGGCATAAGAATCAGGATATTCAGAAAAGGGGAGAAATTCTGGCAACAGGTAGAATCTTTTAAAAAGGTGCTTCAATATGATTTTGATGTGCTTTTTTGCGGGCATCACCCCAGATTAAAGGACGGGAAGCAGCAATTACAAGCCAAATTGCAGTACTTTGAAGACTTTGGTGGCAATGTAAGGAATCTGCATCAAAAAGGACTTTCAGTCAAAGAAATCATTAAAGCTATGCATTTGCGCGAAAATCATCTGGTAAGAATCCTGGTATCAAATGATGTTTCCGTGAGATATATGGTGGAGGCGGCAATAGCCATTGAGTGATTTTTCTTATTTAGTGATTTAGTGAATGAGCGATTGGGTGATTATTGTCTTAAACTTTGATTTAGCTGATTTAATGATTTCGCTGATGATTATTGACGAATCATATTTCACGTTTTCAAATCAATTATCTCAATTTCTCAAAAATAATAAACCAAAATCAGTTTAATCATATCAATCAGCTAAATCAAAGTTAAAGACAATAATCATCAAATCAGGTAAATCCATTAATCACTAATTCACCGTGCGACGGCCGCTCAATCATCCATTCACTAAATAAATATTGCAACCTGTAAACTTAATCATCAAAAAACATGAATCGTAGAAATTTTGTACACACTACGGGCTTAACATTGGGTGCCCTCACTTTATCAAGCAAAGAATTATTGGCCAATCTATTTGCGCAAGACCCTTTTAAATTGAAAGATTTGCGTGGCGGCGTGGGCGTTTTTACTGAAAGAGGCGGTACTATTGCCTACTTAATTACTCCTTCAGGTATTGCTGTAGTAGACTCACAATTCCCTGAGCAATCTACTCACCTGATTGGCGAATTAAAAAAGAAGTCTGATAAGCCTATTCAATTACTCATCAATACCCACCACCATGGCGACCACTCTGGCGGTAATATCTCTTTTAAAGGCATTGTAGAACAGGTAGTTGCACATGCAAACTCATTGAAAAACCAGAAGGTAGTTGCAGAAAAAAATAAAACCGAAGACAAACAACTGTACCCTGACATGACTTTTACCGATACCTGGAAGCAAAAGGTTGGTAAAGAGACTATTAAGGCACATTATTTTGGTGCAGGCCATACCAATGGCGATAGCTTAATCCATTTTGAAAACGCCAATATCGTGCATATGGGTGATTTGCTTTTCAATCGTCGCTATCCATTTGTTGATCGTTCGGCAGGTGCTTCTGTAAAAAACTGGATTACGGTATTGGATAAAGCATTAAAAACTTTCGATAACCAGACCCTATTTGTATTCGGTCACGCCTTTGACCCTGAGAAAATAACAGGGAATAAAGACGATATCAAGGTGTTTCAGGATTACCTTTCTAAACTATGGAATTTTGTGGAGGCAGAGGTAAAAGCGGGTAAATCAAAAGATGAAATCCTAAAGATAGCAGCCATTCCTGGCGTAACAGAAATGCAGGGAGATGGTATCCAGAGAAGCATACAAGCCACTTATGAAGAGATAACAGGGGCATAGAAGATTCTTAGAATTAACACAAAGAAACCTTAGAAAAGTACAAAAAAGTATGATTTTCAAAATTTTATTCTAAAAAATTTGGTTTTAAAAAATGGTTTCGCTTACATTTGTATAGAAATGATTCGCATTTAGCGAATATTCGCAAATAGAGAAATTTATTCATGAGCCAAAATAAAGTCATTATCGTGCCAATTATTCTCCTGCTAAACAAGTAGGTGAAGAAGGACGCGCGAACATAGCTTAGGCCTTCTTCACAGAGTGGAGAAGGTTTTTTTATGAAAAAATATTATTTACGACTTAAATACAACAGCAATAATCACAATGACCGCTCTTAACAAATTCAGCCGAACACTTACGCAAGAAGTAACAAATCCTGCTGCCCAAGCCATGCTTTATGCCATTGGCCTGACAGAAGAAGATATGGCAAAGCCACAAATTGGTATCGCCAGCACAGGTTATGAAGGAAATCCTTGTAATATCCATCTGAATGGTCTTTCAGTACATGTAAAAAAAGGTGTTCAGGAAAATGATATGGTGGGGCTGATTTTTAATACTATCGGGGTATCTGATGGGATGACCAACGGAAACGATGGGATGAGTTATTCGTTGCCAAGCCGCGATATTATCGCAGATTCGATTGAAGATGTGGTTTCGGCGCAGTGGTACGACGGTGTAATTACCGTAGTAGGTTGTGATAAAAATATGCCGGGTGCTATGATGGCTATTGCTCGCCTGAATCGCCCAGCTATATTAGTATATGGAGGTACAGTAAAATCAGGACATTATCATGGACAGAAATTAGATATTGTTTCAGCTTTTGAAGCACTAGGTAAAAAGTTTGCCAATAATATTTCTGACGAAGATTATAAAGGAGTCATACAAAACTCAATTCCGGGTCAGGGAGCTTGTGGTGGTATGTACACTGCTAATACGATGGCTTCTTCTATTGAAGCTATGGGCATGAGCTTACCCAACAGCTCTTCTTACCCTGCGACACACGAAGGCAAAAAAGCTGAATGCGTGGCTATAGGAGCAGCCATGAAAAACCTGTTAGAAAAACAGATTCTACCCCGCGACATCATGACCCGCAAGGCTTTCGAAAATGCGATGACTGTTGTAATAGCGTTAGGAGGTTCTACTAATGCCGTATTGCATTATATAGCTATTGCTTCTTCTGCAGGTATACAATTTACTTTGGATGATATTCAGGCTATTTCAGACCGTACACCATTATTAGGTGACCTGAAACCATCGGGTAAATACTATATGGAAGATATATTGGCCATAGGTGGAGTACCGGCAGTAATGAAATATCTATTGAAAGTTGGCTTGATTCATGGCGATTGCATGACAATTACGGGTAAAACTGTTGCTGAAAACCTTGAAGAAGTTGTTGATTTAGATTTCAGCACACAAAATATGATTAGGCCTATCTCTGACCCGATTAAAGCAACAGGTCACCTACAGATTCTATACGGTAATCTGGCTGAAAAAGGGGCAGTAGCCAAAATCACCGGAAAAGAAGGTGAACGATTTGAAGGTATTGCCAAAGTATGTGAGCGTGAAGAAGAAGTAATTGAATTTTTGAGTAAAGGTGAAATCAAACCCGGCCATGTATTGGTAATTCGAAATGAAGGGCCTAAAGGCGGACCAGGAATGCCTGAAATGCTAAAACCAACTTCAGCAGTAATGGGTGCAGGCTTGGGCAATTCAGTCGCTATGATTACGGATGGTCGTTTCTCAGGAGGTACACATGGTTTTGTAGTAGGTCACGTAACACCGGAAGCTTTCGATGGTGGTACAATTGCACTGGTTAAAGACGGCGATAAAATTACAATTGATGCAGTTGATAACAAACTGATTCTCCATGTATCTGACGAAGAATTAGCAGCCCGCAGAGCAGCATGGCAACCGAAAGAGTCGCCATTTACGAGAGGAGTATTAAGAAAATATATCAAGAATGTAAGTTCAGCCAGCGAAGGTTGCGTAACGGACTTATAACCAATAATCTATGGACAATTTTATAAAGAAATTTGCCCGGAAGTACTTAAATATGGAGGTTCGTCGCTTCAATGTCATGAACTCTCCTTTTGCCTTAATCAAACATTTATTGGAATCACATAAGGTTGATTTATTGCTTGATGTAGGCGGATTTATCGGGACTTATGGCGAAGAGGCGAGAGAAATGGGGTATAAAGGCGAAATCGTATCCTTTGAACCGATTAAAGCCAGTTTTGAACAACTTAAAGCCAAAGCAGATAAAGACCCTAAGTGGATTTGCCATAATATAGGTTTCGGCACAAAAAGTGAAGAATTGGCTATCAATATTGCCGGAAATTTTGCCAGTAGTTCGTTGCTAGGTATGCACAAAAATCATACAGATTTAGCACCAGACACTGCTTATCAGGCAACCGAGACGATACAGATTAAACGATTAGATGAGGTAATTACACCCAAAATAGCTGAACAATATCAATCGATATACTTAAAAATTGATGTACAAGGCTATGAATTGAATGTATTGGCAGGTGCTACTGCTCTATTGCCATATATTAAGGTGATTCAGGCTGAGATTTCATTTGTGCCTTTATATGAACAAGGCCCTTTATATAACGAGGTAATCAGCAAATTAGATGAATTAGGTTTTGAACTATTTACGATTCTACCCGAACTGAAAGACCCTAAAAATGGACGATTGATGCAGGGAGAAGGAATCTTCGTAAAAAAGAAAAACCATAAATAACGGACTTACAACAATCAATGATACTTTAAAAACCATTCTGACATGGGAAATTTATTAGAAGTGGAAGCCAAACAAGAAACGTTTTCTATCAATCTTGAGCAGCCTCAAAAGAAAGATTTTCTTACAGGAGCCCAGGCAATGATGGAGTGTTTGTTAGCCGAAGGAGTAGAAACCATTTTTGGTTATCCCGGTGGCGCTATCATGCCAACTTATGATGCCCTTTATGATTATATTGACCGACTGAATCATATTCTGGTTCGTCATGAGCAAGGAGCAGGGCATGCCGCACAAGGCTACGCACGTGTCAGTGGAAAAACAGGGATTTGTCTGGTAACTTCCGGCCCTGGAGGTACTAACCTTATTACACCTATTGCAGATGCTATCATTGATTGTACCCCATTGGTTTGTATTGTAGGTCAGGTTAAGTCAACATTGCTAGGTACAGATGCTTTTCAGGAAACGGATATGATTGGCGTTACTACGCCAGTTTGTAAATGGAATTACCAGATTACGAGTCCTGATGAAGTACCTGAAATCATGGCTAAGGCCTTTTATATTGCCCAAAGCGGAAAGCCAGGTCCTGTAGTAATTGATTTTACCCGTGATGCACAGGCAAGCAAAATGACTGAGAAATTTGAATATAAGAAAGTTAATAAACTGGTTACTTATCGTCCGCGTATTGTTCCTAAACAAGAGCAGATAGAAAAAGCTGCCGAGTTGATAAGCAAAGCTAAACGTCCTTATATATTATTTGGACATGGCGTATTGATTGCCGATGCCATGCAGGAACTATTAGAATTTGTTGAAAAAACTGATATTCCTTGCGCAAGTACCTTATTAGGGCTTTCAGCTATGCCAATTGATCACCCGAATTATATGGGTTGGCTGGGTATGCATGGCATGTATGCACCTAATGTAATGACCGACCAATGTGACGTGCTAATTGCGATTGGTATGCGTTTCGATGACCGTGTAACGGGTGATTCTTCCAAATTTGCCAAGCAAGCCAGGATTGTTCATATAGAAATTGACCCTTCTGAAATTGAAAAAATCAAGAAGACCGAAGCACCTGTAGTGGGCGATGCGAAAGAAGCCTTGAAAATGTTGATGCCTCTGGTAAACAAAGGTGACTTCACAGGGTGGAAAAACGAATTCAGAAAACTGGATTTGAAAGAACATCAGAAAGTAACGCTTCGTGATTTGAAAGGAGAAGGCAAAATCAAAATGGCTGAAGTAGTAGCGATGCTTTCGGATAAAACTAATGGTGAAGCTTGTATTGTAGTTGACGTTGGTCAACACCAGATGGTGACTGCTCGTTATTATCAGTTCCGTAAGCCACACTCTTATATTGCCTCGGGTGGTTTAGGTACCATGGGTTTTGCGATTCCGGCTTCGTTTGGGGCTAAGATGGGAGCACCTGACCGGGAGGTGGTAGGTATTATTGGTGACGGTTGTTTCCAGATGACGATTCAGGAGTTAGGCACTATTGCACAGAGTGGTCTCGCAGTGAAAATGATCATTCTGAATAATAACTATCTGGGTATGGTTCGCCAGTGGCAACAATTATTCTTCGATAACCGCTATTCGTTTGTAGAGCTAAAGAACCCTGATTTCATTACTATTGCTAAAGGTTTTGGTATTGAAGGACATACGTGCGAAGAACGTGAGAACTTAAGCGATTCATTAGATAGAATGCTCAAGTCTGACAAAGCCTATCTTTTAGAAGTATTAGTAGAAAAAGAAGAAAACGTATTCCCAATGGTTCCAGCAGGAACAAGTGTAGCGGAGATACGCTTGGAATAATTGAGTGATTGAGCGATTTAGTGAATGAGCGGCCGACGCCCGGTGATTATTCTAAATCATTCATTCACTAAATCAATCACTCAATCACTAATTCTCTCAATCACTCAATAGACAATTTTCATGACAACATACACTATTTGCGTATTTACCGAAAATAGCATCGGATTACTCAACAAAATCACAATCATATTTACCAGGCGAAGAATCAATATTGAGTCTTTGACCGTCTCGGAAACTGAAAGAAAAGGCATCTCTCGTTTTACCATTGTAATTAAACACGATAAGAGAGAAGAAGTAGAAAAACTAGTTCGCCAGATTCGGAAAGTTGTCGAAGTATTAGCTGTTTTCGGTTATCTTAACGAAGACATCGTTTACAACGAAATTGCTCTATTCAAAATTTCAACTCCTATTGAAGGCAAGGTAATCGATGTAGAAAATATCAATAAAGTGCATAAAGCATGGGTAGTTTATTGGGGGCTTGACTATGTGGTTATTGAAAAAACAGGTACTGAAAGAGAGATTTTCGACTTTTTCAAGTACATCAAGCCGCATGGTATCATTGAGTTCGTTCGCTCAGGCAGAGTAGCCGTTGGTAAAACGCCACAAGGTCTGATAGAATATCTACCTGAGGAAATTGCTGAATGGGAGTATTATTTATAGTTGAATCATTTTTTTCGCATAAACACAAAACAAAACAATAAAATGGCAAAGTTAAATTTTGGCGGTGTTGAAGAAGAAGTAGTAACCCGCGAAGAGTACCCTCTCGAAAAAGCAAGAGAGTTTTTGGGAAAACAAACCATCGCTGTGATTGGCTACGGTGTACAGGGTCCTGGTCAGGCAATGAACATGCGTGACAACGGATTCAATGTAATTGTTGGACAACGTCCTGGCAAAACCTACGACAAAGCAGTAGCTGATGGTTGGGTACCGGGCAAAACACTTTTCAACATTGAAGATGCATTGAAAAAAGGTACTATTATTTGTTTCCTTTTGTCTGATGCAGCTCAAATCGCTTTGTGGCCAACTGTTAAAAAATACCTTAAAAAAGGTAAAACTTTGTATTTCTCACACGGTTTCGGTATTACTTATAGCAAAAAAACTGGTATCAAACCTCCTAAAACTGTAGACGTAGTATTAGTTGCACCAAAAGGTTCTGGTACTTCTCTTCGTCGTTTGTTCGTAGAGGGTAAAGGCTTAAACTCAAGTTTTGCAGTGTATCAGGATGCTTCAGGCCATGCACGTGAAACAGCTATCGCTATGGGTATCGGTGTAGGTTCAGGGTACTTGTTCGAAACTGATTTCTACCGTGAAGTAACTTCTGACCTTACAGGCGAAAGAGGTACTTTGATGGGTGCTATTCAGGGTATTTTTGCTGCTCAATACGAAGTATTACGCGAAAACGGTCACTCTCCATCAGAAGCTTTCAACGAAACTGTAGAAGAGTTAACACAATCGTTGATGCCATTAGTAGCAGAAAACGGTATGGACTGGATGTATGCTAACTGTTCTACTACTGCTCAACGCGGTGCGCTAGACTGGTGGAAACCTTTCCATGATGCAACTAAACCGGTATTCAAGAAATTATATCAAAGCGTAAAATCACAAAAAGAAGCTGCGCAATCTATCTCTCGTAACTCTCAACCAGATTACCGCGAGAAATTAGAAGTTGAATTAGCCGAATTACGTGAATCAGAAATGTGGCAGGCAGGTGCAACTGTACGTAGCTTGAGACCAGAAAGAAACTAATTTTTCGTTTAATAAGAATACATGTGGAATGAGTAGGTAAAAAATACCTACTCATTTTATTTTTTATTACATTTGGCAAAAATTCTTGCACGTAAATGTGCGTTACCTGTTAGTTTACTATCAATTAAAATCGGTTAAACCATCATTTAACCAATGACCACCATCAACAAAACCGTGTCAGAAAAACCATTAATCTTTCCGGATATCGACAATATGTATGTCGCAGCAGAAAGGCTTGAAGACGTAGCTACACATACGCCATTAATGCACAATCTGAATCTTTCAGAGCGCTATGGAGCTGATATTTACCTTAAACGCGAAGATTTACAGGTAGTGCGTTCTTATAAAATCAGAGGAGCCTACAACAAAATGGCTAGCCTCTCAACAGAGCAGTTAGCTAAAGGAGTGGTGTGCGCCAGTGCAGGGAACCATGCGCAGGGCCTAGCTTATGCTTGCAAAAAAATGGGTGTAACAGGCACTATTTTTATGCCTACTACCACGCCCGCACAGAAAATAAAACAAGTGGGTATGTTCGGTAAGGAGTTTGTGAAGATTGAATTAGTGGGCGATACTTACGATGACGCTTATTTTGCAGCTAAAGCTTTCTGCGAGCAACAGGATGCTACCTTTATTCACCCGTTTGATGATTTACAGGTAATTGAAGGACAAGGCACAGTAGGGCTCGAAATCTTTAAAGACTCAAACTTCAAAATAGATTATCTCATTTTTGCGATAGGCGGCGGTGGTTTAGCCTCAGGCGTTTCCACTGTTTTCAAACAATTATCACCTAAGACTAAATTGGTAGCGGTTGAGCCATTGGGTTCGCCGACAATGAAAAAGTCTTTGGAAACAGGCCACGTAGTAACTTTAGACGAAATCAATAAGTTTGTGGATGGAGCAGCAGTGAAACGTGCCGGAGATTTAACTTTTGAAGTCTGTAAACAAAATCTTAATCACGATATTCTTTTAATTCCGGAAGGAAAGGTATGCACTACTATTCTGGAATTATATAATGAGGAAGCCATTGTAGCCGAGCCTGCAGGTGCTTTATCGGTCTCTGCTTTAGAATTTCTGAAAGATGAAATCAAGGGTAAAAACGTAGTCTGCATCATAGGTGGTGGGAATAATGATATTACGCGCACCGAAGAAATCAAAGAACGTTCTTTATTATATGAGGGACTGAAACATTACTTCATTATCCGTTTTCCACAACGTGCCGGAGCATTTAAGGAGTTCTTGAATGATGTTTTAGGACCTACTGATGATATTGTACTTTTTGAATATAACAAAAAGACATCTCGTGAACGTGGCCCTGCTTTAGTGGGAATTGAGTTAAAAAATAAAGCCGATTATCAGCCGCTGGTTCAGCGAATGAAAGACCATAATATCCAGTTTGAATACATTAATAAAAAACCCGATTTATTTGAGTTTTTAGTATAATACCCCTTTAAACAGGTTCATAGTGTAGGACGGAACATTATTCCGTCTTACCTTTGCAATTCAAGAAGCCCTTATTATTTAATGTATTGGATATTCCTGCTACTCTTTTTACTCTTCATCTGGCAAATCCACCGAAATGCAGCTTACATTTCTGAAAGCCTGAGCGATTATGGTCTCAAATGGTTTCTTGGTCTGGTTTCTTGTATCATTCCAACCGGGTTTCTATTGTCTAAATTAAACCTGATTAATCAGCCTGTTTATTGGGGTGCTTCGGTCAATGTGATAGCGACTTTATTTCATGTTCTTTTCCGACAGATTGCTAATAATCACCATTTTCATTTAAAGACGGGTTTTCAGGGCTTACAAAATAAATTCATAGCTAATTGGCAAAATCAGCCTGTTCTCAATAAGATTTCGTTAGGTATTCTTTTCTTAGGTGTATTTATCACAGCTACGCTAAATCTGATTATCTCGTTTGTTACCTTTCCGAACGAGTGGGATAGCATGACGGGTCACCTGGTAAAATGTGCCTATTACCTACAAAATGGCAATATGAATCGCCTGCAAGGCACTACCTGGACAATTGATTTTTACCCGAATTCATTGCCCACTTTACAGATGTTCTTTTATCATGTATTGGGTGAAAAAGGATTTAAGGTAATTCATTATCTGTCTTATTGGGCTTTTGCTTTATCAAGCTATGGTATTGCATATAAAATCTCTAAAAATTTTATCGCTTCGCTTTTTGTCGGGCTTATCACGCTTTTGTTGCCAACGGCTTTGGTGCAGGCTACTACTACCGAAACAGATATAGTATTAAGCGCTTATCTGGGTATTCTGGCTTATACTTTATTTTCGTTCAAACAAAAACCTACGCCACTTAATATTATCCTGATCGCCTTAATATCAGGCGTTTGGATTGGGCACAAGATTACCTTTTTATTGATTGCTCCGGCGGCTTTTGTCGTAGCTATCTATACTGTTTTAAGGAAAAAAGAATTTTATAAAAATATCAATCTCGCTATTAGTAGCTTCATGATTAGCATTGCTATATATGTACTACCAACAGGCTATATCGGCAATATAAAAGAAGTAGGAAAATTCACTTTAGGCAGTCTTTCAGCGCCACCGATGGTGATGAAATGGCATGGGGTTGAAGAGTTTACAGGAAAAGAAAAAATAAAGAATATTGCTCTTAATGTTGGACGTTATTCATCCGATTTCTTAAATCTTGATGGTATCCGTAGCACAGAAGTTGGTAAAAAACTCAATGACGCTTTCAGATATATACCTGATAAACTTTTAGGCAGTTTAAATATGGAAGGAAGTAAATTTACAGTGGTGTCTTCTTTCTCATTCGACCATCCTATTCGTTTTTACGTTGAAAGGCCTTATTGGGGTATTATCAGTTTTGGAATGGTATTTCCTGTTACTCTGATACTCTTCTACCATTTTATCAGGAATTATCGGACAACTAATGCTACTCAAAAAAGTATGTTAATATTGCTACTGGCAGCTTTATTACATTTCCTCTCATTGAGTTATTCAGCACCTTATGACCCTATCAAAGCGCGATATTTCCTCAATATGGCTGTTTGGTGTATGCCTATATTGGTTTCACTTTACATTTTATCTGAAAAACATAAAATATGGCAATACTGGCAATTGCTTTGCTGTTTAATTGTAAGTGTTTCGGCGTTTTGCAGTATTTCGTTTACGCGTGTTCACCCAATATTTGCTCAAAAGAACATCTTCAATATGTCGCGCATGGAACAAATCACCCTTGCTCGTCCTGACATTTATGAGGCTTATCAAAAGTTTGATGAAATGGTTCCGAAAAATGCGATTGTTGCTTTGGGTACACAACAAGAGCATGAAGATTTTGAATATCCGCTTTGGGGGGCAGGATTTAAGCGCCGATTGATTCCTATACATCCATTCCGGAGCAGGGTAAAACCTATTCCTGCCGAAGCTGAATATTTGTTCTATTCTAAGGGCGTCCTCCCCTATCAAGAAGGAGATATTGCTTTGGGACTAGGTGATGCACATAAAGATACCCCAGTAGAAGAAAGCGCCTTCTTCTTACGCAAATTGAATCCTCAAACTGTAAAAAAATAATAAATTATGACTATCGGAATCATGCAACCATACATTTTTCCCTATGTTGGTTATTTTCAACTAATCAATGCAGTGGATAAATTTATAGTTTATGATGATGTAGCCTACATCAATAAAGGCTGGATTAACAGGAATAATATTCTAATTAGCGGAAAAGCTTCTATGTTCACGCTCCCTCTAATCAGTGCCAGTCAGAACCGATTAATCAGAGATATTGAAGTAGATAATCTTGAAGCATGGAGTAAAAAGTTTTTTAAAACAATTGAACAATCTTATAAGAAAGCCCCTTTTTATCAGGAGACTCTGACGATTCTCACACAGGTTTTTCAATCAAACCCTGCTAATATAGGAGATCTTTGTACGACAAGCTTAAAAGCTACCTGCCAGTATTTAGGTATTGATACCGAATTTGTTGATAGTTCAACAATTTATAACAATCAACATCTGAAAGCACAGGAGCGCATTTTAGATATTTGTCTGCAGGAAAAAGCAGACCATTATATAAATCCCATCGGCGGAATGGCTATCTATGATAAACAACTTTTTGCCGATAATAAAATCTTACTTAATTTTATCAAATCGAAACCTGTTCAATACAAGCAATTCAACAATGAATTTGTACCATGGCTTTCGATGATTGACCTATTAATGTTTTGCCCGGTTGCGGCAATTCATGTATATTTAAAAGAGTTTGAATTGGTTTAAACAAAAATCCCAATGGCAAAAGTAGTAGTTTTCGGTACTGAATTAGTGGCAGAATTAGCCCATTATTACCTCACGAATGACTCGGAGCATGAGATTGTAGCATTCACAAAAAACAGAGCATATATCAAGGAAGGCGAAACTTCATTCTGTGGCATACAATTGGTAGCCTTTGAAGATGTCCTCGAACTTTTTCCTCCAGCAGAATATAAATTTTTTGCCCCATTGAGTGAGCGCAAGATGAACCAGATTAGGGCAAAAGTATATGGCGAAATCAAGGAGTTGGGTTATGATTGCATTTCTTACATCAGTTCAAAAGCTACCGTTTTAACCGACCAGATTGGCGAAAACTGTTTTATTCTAGAAGATAATACGATTCAGCCATTTGTAAAAATCGGCAATAATGTTGTATTATGGAGTGGTAACCATATCGGGCATCATGGCGAAATAAAAGATCATGTATACTTTACTTCTCATGTAGTGCTATCAGGCCGTTGTGTAGTAGGTGAGTATTCTTTCTTTGGTGTGAATGCTACTATCCGCGATGGCTGCACTTTAGGAGAAGGCACGTTAATTGCTATGGGAGCCAACCTTACCAAGACTAAAACCGAGCCCTGGAGCATCTGGAAAGGGAATCCGGCCGTAAAATCTGATGTTTCCAGTAAGGATATTAATTTGTAGGAATATCTAATTAAGTAAGAGAGGAAATCCTCTCTTTTTTTATAATTCTATCATTTACTGTATAGAATGAAATCTGGCTATTATTAACTTATTAAATAAACTCTGGTTGTTAAATTCAAAGAACTTATTCTCAAATAAACAAATATGAGAATCATTAGTATATTACTATTAATAATAGCTTTCCAAAGTTGTGTTCCAAGTTTCGACTCAACTGAGAAAGACAGATTATATTTAAAAGAAATAAATGACTCAAAAATAAAATTAGAATGGTTCTTTTACTCTACTATATCTACTACTACACCTGATTACATCTTACTTACTAAAAAAAATAGTGATAATATAAATATAGATACTATATGTGTAGCAAACAATGTAGCAGATTTAAGCTTAAATGGAAATGAAATTTTAATCGGATTTAGCGGCACGCCTCAAAGATATACAGAAACAATTAAACTTCCCGAAACCGTATTGGGTTATAAGGTGGTTATAGATACTACCCAATTTTTTGATAGGATGAAGCCAAGAAAGACTTATCAAAAGGTTAATGATTAGTGTAGAATATAAAACAAGTTAAGCAAATAGATAAAATTAATTAACACTACTAACATAAAGCCTTATAAAGACACATATCATTTATAGATTAAACTTTATAAACTTTGATGGAAACATAAGTTCTTTTAAAACAATAGAGTACCAGAGTATTGATATAGAGAATGTAAGAGAACAAAGCCCGCCTGTAGAATATAGCTTTTTCCTATGGTTTTTTCAGCAAAAATCTTGAACTTTGACGCTTTAACATAGATATAGACCAAATAATGACGCAATTTTTTGACCAATTGATTTGCCCTAAAACCAGAACTAAATTGGTTCTATCGGCCGACGGCAAAACTCTTCATAATACCTCTCAGGAAGAACCCATCTCTTATGATATAAACAACATTGTAGATTTAGTTTATCCAAAAGAATTGTTCGAGCAAGACCGTAAGGAACAGGTAGCTTATAACGATGCGCACTTGCGCTACGATCGTGGAGTATCGTGGGTATTTGAGTCTCTACATGCCAACGAAGCTGCTACACGCAAAACCATGATTGGGATGTTGAAGCTAAAACCGGGTATGAAGGTATTAGAAGTAGGTGCGGGCACAGGAAAAGATTCAGCTTATATTATTGAGAAAGTTACCCCAGGTGGTCATGCCGTATTATCTGATTTATCACCTGCGATGTTGGGTCATGCGAAAGAGAAATTTGCGGATAAGAAAGATGTAACGATAGATTATTTCATTGGTAATGGTGCTTATTTACCATTTGAAGACAATTATTTCGATGCTGTTTTCCATTTCGGTGGTATCAATACGTTTTCAGAAAGAGCTAAAGCTTTTGAAGAGTTTAACCGTGTGGTAAAAGTGGGCGGCAGAGTAGTAGTTGGAGACGAAAGTGTAGGCGCTTGGCTAAGAGACCAGAAAACCTATCAGATATTGATGGATGCCAACCCCATGTTTGCCGACCAGGTGCCTTTGCAGGATTTACCTAAAAACATAAAAGATGTAAAACTGCAATGGATTTTTGGTAACGGTTATTATGTATTAGAATTTAAGAAAACTAAAAAGGCTCCTACGGTGAATGTTAATTTGCAGATTCCAGGGAAAGACTTTAAGGATAATTGGAGAATACGTGCGGAACGCAACCGTAAGGCTAAGAAATAATGAATAAGAGAACTATTAATATTATCCAAAACTATTTTCGTAATAAACCAGTACGAAAGGCGTACATTTTTGGTTCTTATGCCAGAAATGAACAAACAAAAAATAGTGACCTGGATATATTGGTAGATATTGATTCAAGTGAGAATGTAAGTCTTTTTGAATTTGGACGAATGCTTGAAGACTTAAAAGAGTTGCTTAAAGTTGATATTGATTTTGTAGCAGAAGATGGAATCTCAAAACATATCAGACCTTTTATTGAGAAAGATAAAGTACTAATTTATGAAAGGTAGATTTGGAGATTTACAAAGAGCTCAACATATTCTTGAGGCTATTGAAGAAATAGAAAATTTCGTTGGAACTCTTACTTATGAAAACTTTGAATCCAATTCATTGTTCGTTCAGCCACGGAACGTCAATTAATTACAGTTGGGGAGGCTTCTTTACATTTATCCGAGGAAATCAAAGAGAAATACTATGAGATTGACTGGAGGGGTATAAAAGGTTTTAGAAATATAATGACACATGAGTATTTCGGTATTTCAGTTAAAATGGTTTGGGTGGTTGTAATTAACGAATTGCCTAAGCTTAAAAAAGTGGCCGAAAAGATAATAAAAGAACTTGAGTAGAAAATATGAGCAATTCAGGAATTTGGCAAAAAAAAGGAGTAATTTATAAACCAGATGGAACCCTAGCACATAGCCGTTCACATGCACAGGTGCCTTATGCTTATAAACATAAAGATTTTTTAAGAGTATACTTTTCATCAAGAGATGACCAAGGACAATCTCGTCCGACATTTATTGATGTGGATTATGACGACCCGACTAAAATCCTTTATATACACGATACTTTCGTATTAGATTTAGGTGGGCCGGGGGAGTATGATGAAACGGGGGCCATGCCTTCATGGTTTGTACCGCAATCAAATGGAGACATCTGGTTGTATTATACAGGCTGGAACCGTACGCATAATTCTTACCGTCTGTCGATGGGCTTGTCCATTAGTACTGATGGGGGTATCACATTTAAGAAAATGTTTCGTGGGCCTATTATGGACAGATCAATCCATAATCCTATCTGGGCAGCGCAGCCATCGGTGATGTATGTCAATGGTCGTTGGATGATGTGGTATATTTCAGGTCAGAAATGTGAGTACATTCACGGGTATCCTGAACCGTATTACGATTGCCGCGTAGCCGTATCAGAAGATGGTATCAAGTGGGAACCAACCGGTGATGTGGCACTTCCATTTGATGATTTCTTGCATGCAGTCGGTCGCCCGAGCGTGTTTTTTGAAGATGGCATTTTCAAGATGTATTATTCGTATCGCCATACCAGAGATTACCGTACAGACCGCAACCAGAGCTATCGTCTAGGTTATGCCGAATCGAAAGACGGTTTTAAATGGGAGCGTAAAGATAACTTGGTAGGTATTCATAAATCTGATAATCCGAACGATTTTGATTACGAAATGATAGATTATGCCTATTGTTATGAACATAACGACAAAAAATATCTGTTATATAATGGCAATGGGTTTGGAAGAGCAGGCTTTGGCTATGCTATTTTAGAGAAATAAAAGCATTCATGAGAAATATCATTTTTATGGAGTGCTTACAGCTTTAGTTTTGCCCTATTATTTAATGTTTTGAATAGATTATAAGTTATGGGAACAATGAAAGAACAATTCAATAAAGACGGTTATATTATTCTGAAAAATTTCTTTAGTAAAGAAGAAATCAATCAGATATACACCGAGGCGCGTAAACTTTTTGCTCTGCAAATTGAGAGAGTATTGGGCAAGACTGTGGATATTGACAACAAAGACGAATTTGAGCAGGCAATGTTTGATTTGTTCGAGGCTGATTTCGATACCTTTGTCAGTACAGGTAAACAAGCACAGCACTTGATATCACTACACCGTTTAGGTACAGAACCTAAATTGATTAACTTATTAAAGTCGTTAGGTTATGATTTCCCGATGATTGGCGTGCGTCCTTCTATGCAGTTCAATAGCCGCCACTTGTCAAAAGGTGGTAGCCACTGGAAATTAGGCGCTCATCAGGACTGGCGTACAGGTCAGGGTTCATTAGATAGTATCGTGATGTGGTTCCCAATGGTAGATTGCGGTGAAGCCTTGGGTTCGTTACAAATTTTACCTGCCAGCCACAAAGATGGATTGATGAAAGCTGATACTTCAGGCTATTTAGGGAGTATTCAGGAAGATTTGCCTGAAGATGCCTTTATTCAGACTGAATTTGAGGTGGGTGACTTACTGGTTTTCTCAGCATTCCTGGTACATCGTTCAGGTGATAATGTCACAAAGAATATTCGTTGGTCTATTCAGTTGCGTTACAACAATATGGCTGAGCAAACCTTCCAGGAAAGAGGCTTCCCGATGCCTTATATTTACAAACCTGAAGCTGACCTTGTAACGCCGGATTTCCCTCAGAAACAACAATTGGAAGCGGTTTTTTCGTAAAAATTAGTGAATTAGTGATTGAGCCTACGCGGCCCGGTGTTTAGTGAATAAATATTTAATTATCAATGCATTAAAGTAAAACATTCACTCTTAAGCTCATATTAAACTAAGTATTGAATAAATTAACGAAGTTAATAAGAATACCTCAAAAAAATCGTTCTTTCCATAAGGGCGATTTTTTTGTTTCAAGATGATTGAGTGGCATTAAATTTACAAAAAAATTGCGGGACTTTTGAGGGAATTAGGAGATAATTCATACATTTGTTTTACAATCGTGCTTTAATAATAAACATAAAACATCTATCGGAATGGCTACAAATACTTTCCGCCACCGTTCTGCACCTGCTGTGCCCAAGGCGCCCAAAAAGGCCGGGCTTTTTGAACGCATCAACACATGGCTTTCTAATCGATTTAATTTAGGTGATTCTCTCCCTACCGAAACGCTCAAACGCATTGTCTGGTTAGGTGTTCTTTGTATCTTCTACATTTATATTCAGCATAGTTACGAAGGGTTTATCAAAAAAATTGATAAGTCTCGTAATGATCTGGAAGAAAGACGTGCAGAATATATCTCGCAGAAATCGCGCTATATGTTTGCCAGTAAACAATCTGAAATTGCTAAAAAGCTGACAGACAAAGGGCTGGAAGAAAACATTACCCCTCCTAATAAAATAGTCGTGAAAGAAAAAGAATAAGTCCTAAAATCCAGCAAATTTTATATAATCATGTCAGCGAAGCCCTCTATCCGTGAAGAAATTCAATGGCGAGCCAAACTTACCTTTGGTTTGATATTTCTGATAGGCTCTCTTATAGCTGCACAGATATTTGTTGTGCAGGTATTCCAGAAAAAGAAATGGATGAATAAGGTTGCGAAAGTACAGCGCAAACCTATGCAAATAAAAGCAACCCGTGGCAATATTTATGCGGCCGACGGTAGTAGCTTATTGGCTACCTCGGTGCCTCGTTATCGGGCTGGTTTAGATGTAACCAGAGCTAAAACCAAATATTTTGATAAACACATAGACTCGTTATCTGCGCTACTATCCGACTTCTTTCAGGATCGATCGGCTAATCAATACAAAGAAATGATTCTGAATGCCCGAAAAAGCAGAAAAGTAAAATTTGTAGCCTTTGGCGACCGACTGGTTGATTTTCAGGAAATGGAACAAATTAAAAACTTTCCGTTTTTCCGTGAGGGAAAGATGAAAGGGGGTGGTAAGTTTGAGCAACTCAATCGTCGGGTTATGCCTTTCGATGATATGGCTTTGCGTTCTATCGGAAAGTTAGATAGGGATACCCAAACTAAAGGAGACTTTGGTATTGAATTCAGTTTCAATAATTATCTGGCTGGAAAAGACGGTGTAGGACTTTTCCAACGCCTAGCTGGAGGTGTCTGGAAACCTGTGGAAGATACACCGGAGGTTCGTCCGGAAGCAGGCCAGGACGTAGTAACCACGATTGATGTTAACTTTCAAGATATTGTTGAAAGCTCTCTGCGTAATCAGGTAATCAGCACCAATGCCAAGTATGGCTCTGCTATTGTGATGGAAGTGGCTACAGGCCAGATTAAAGCCATTACCAATCTTTCGCGCAGAACTAAAAATGGTGAGACGTACTATACAGAAGACTTTAATTATGCAGTAAAAGGAGGTACTGACCCGGGCTCTACCTTTAAGCTGGCAAGTATGGTGGCTATATTGGAGAAAAGCAAATTAGGCTTAGATTCTCCTGCTGCCTTTTGTGGTGGATCTATCATGCATAATAATATAGAAATGAAATGTTCGGAAAGCCATGGGAACCAAACCTTGAGGCAGGTATTCGAGCACTCATGTAATGTAGGTATTTATGCCTTGGTTAAAGAGCATTTCGGGTTTTCGAGAGCCGATAACTTTGTTACTTACCTAAGCAATTTCAAATTAGATAAGCCTGTCGGTTTTCAATTGAGAGGAGAAACTGATCCTATTATTAAAACTGGAAAAAGCTCCACCTTTAGCTCAACTACCGTACCCTGGATGTCGATAGGCTATGAGACACGTCTGACACCTTTGCAGATGCTTACTTTCTATAACGCTATTGCCAATGGCGGGCACTGGGTACAACCTTTTATTGTAAAAGAAATACGCGAAGCCGATAGAGTGATAGAAAAATTTGAAGGACGCAAAGAAGACGGACAGATATGCTCCGACCGTACTATTAAGTTAGTTCACGAAATGATGAAAGGTGTAGTTGAAAATGGTACCGCTAAAAATATCAATACAGGTTTTTGCAAGGTAGCCGGAAAAACGGGCACCTCTCAGAAAAGAGAAAACGGTTATGTACAAGGGCAATATTATACAGCTTTTATGGGCTTCTTCCCTGCTGACAATCCAAAGTATAGTTGTGCGGTTATTATCGACGAACCGCAAGGATCAAATCTTTATGCGCGCGATGTAGCCGCTCCAGTTTTCCGTACCATTGCTGACAAGGTATTTGCTTACGATGTAGCCATACATCCTGCTAAAAACAAAAACAGCAATGTGCAGAAAATTGAAACGCATGAGCAAAGCGGTTATGCCGAAGATTTCAGGTCTGTAAGTGAAGCTTTAGGCTTGCAGAATGTACCGAGCAATGCCGGTTGGGCAAAAGCAGTGAGGAATGGCAACAGTATAGCCTGGCGTAAAGTGAATGATAATACCGATATGCCTAATGTAGAGGGCATGACGTTGCGAGATGCGATATATTTGTTGGAGAATAAAGGCTACAAAGTAAAGTATTCGGGTATAGGGAAAGTGGCTGATGTTGCTTTACAGGATACGAAGACGGTTTCTTTAACACTTCAATAAGTAAAAACCCCGCAATTAAACCAATTGTGGGGTTTTTAATATCTTCTGTACAATTTTCTCAGCGTGTACGCGTGAGTTTTCAATAAACAAGCTATGGGTATCCATACCGCCACAAATCACGCCTGCCAGATACACATTCTTCATATTAGTTTCCATTGTATCATCATTATATTCCGGTTTCATAATTTCATCTGCTGATAAGTTAATACCTATCTTTTTCAGAAATGGCAGATTAGGCTGATAGCCTGTCATTGAAATTACCCAATCGTTTTCGATGGTTATAATGCCCTCAGGTGTTTGTATATCTACTTCGTTTTCTCGTATTTCTGCAATTTCAGCATTAAAAAACGCCTTGATAGACCCCTCTTTAATTCTATTCTCAATATCGGGTTTAGCCCAGTATTTTACCCGTCTGCCAACCTCACCTCCTCTGATAACCATCGTAACCTCAGCGCCTTTACGCCAGGTTTCCAAAGCGGCATCTACTGCCGAGTTATTGGCTCCTACTACCAATACCTTCTGAAAAGCATAAAAATGCGGGTCTTTGTAATAGTGGGTTACATTTGGTAAATCTTCCCCATTTACTTTCAATTGCTGCGGAATATCATAAAAGCCTGATGCTATAATGATATGGTCGGTTTCATAGGTATTCTTTTTACTGATTACCTCATACCCTTCTGATTCCTTTGGCATTACCTGTAGTACTTCTTCAAAAAGCCTTACGTTCAGATGTTTGTGGGCAGCAACTCTACGATAATACTCCAGCGCTTCGCTACGGGTAGGCTTGGCATTATTTGAAACGAAAGGTACCTCCCCTATCTCTAGCCGTTCAGAAGTACTGAAAAAAGTCATGTTAGCAGGATAATTATATAAAGAATTAACCAGACAACCTTTTTCTAAAATTACATACTTTAAGCCCGCTTTCTGGGCTTCCAGACCACACGCAAGCCCTATGGGGCCTCCGCCAATAATAATTACATCGTACTTTACTGAATTCATTGAGCTATTGAAATATGATACTCTTGATTTGTTAACAAACTTTTCGTCAAAAAACGTTCTTTTCATTAATAAGTATGCTAATTTTGAATGTATTTTCGTTAGTAGTGGCATAGATTATGCAGGCCGAAAGGTGGAATTAACGGAAATGGAACGAACACCCAGGTATTTACGTTTCAAGAGAGGATATTTTATGGCTAAATAACCTACATATTATCTTAAAATTTATTCAATTTTCTAATGGCAGTATTAACAATGATTGGGCAACTTTTGCTTGCCTTAACAATTCTGGTCGGGTTACATGAGTTTGGACACTTCATCTTTGCTCGTATCTTCGGTATTCGGGTAAATAAATTTTATATATTCTTCGACTTCCTCTTCCCTCTTCCTAATGTTTTGAATTTTGCCTTGTGGAAAAAGAAAGCAGGTGATACAGAATACGGTTTAGGTTGGTTTCCACTAGGTGGTTATGTAGATATTGCAGGTATGATTGACGAAACCAAAGATGCTTCTCAGCTTGCATCCGAACCACAACCTGATGAATTCCGTTCGAAACCAGCCTGGCAGCGTTTGTTTGTGATGTTGGGGGGTATTATTGTCAATATTATTCTGGGTGTGTTGATATTCTGGGGTGTGAAATTTGTATGGGGTGATGAATATTACTCAAAAGCTGAAGTAAACAAAGCAGGTATCTATGCCTATCCATTAGCGCAGGAAATCGGATTAAAAAGTGGAGACAAAGTTTTAAAGGTGAATGGTGCAGATTATGGCGACTTTGGTGAAGTGCGTGCAGCTTTAATGCAGGAAAATACTGAATTTACGATTGAAAGAAATGGAGAAATCAAACAAATACCTGTTCCTAACGATTTAATTGACAAAGTAGCTACTAAAGTTCCTTTTATTGAACCGATTATGCCTTTTAAAGTAGGAGAAGTAACTAAAGACTCCCCTGCTGAGAAAGCCGGATTGAAAGAAGGCGATAAAATCGTTAAAATTGATAGCACACCTGTAGTCTACTTCCAACAGTTTCAGACTGAATTGGAAAAATTCAAAAATAAAAAAGTTGAATTATTGGTTGAAAGAGGCGGTCAGCAAGTGAAGCTCTATCCGGTTGTTACAAAAGAATCTAAATTGGGTTTCAGAGCACAATCAGAATTAATTTCAAGCACGCAAAAATACAATTTCGGAGAAGCTTTTGGTGTAGGTGCTAAAGAAGCATTATCGGTTATTCCTAATCAGATAAAAGGCTTCGGACGTATCTTTAAAGGACATATATCTGCCGGTAATGCTGTAAGTGGCCCGGTAGGTTTAGCACAATGGTTTGGTAGCTATTGGGATTGGGAAAGATTCTGGGGATTAACAGGTCTGCTTTCAATGGGTCTGGCCTTTATGAATGCTTTGCCGATTCCGGCATTAGACGGTGGGCACGTAGTAGTTTTATTGTATGAAATGATTACACGCCGCAAACCTTCTGAGAAATTTATGGAACGTACCCAACAAGTAGGTACTTTTATTTTATTGACACTCATGGTATTAGTACTCTTTAACGATACTTTCAAGGCATTGTTTAAATAATTCATTTGGTCGGGGTAGAATAGCTATGCGTTCTACCCCGATTCTTTATATTTTGCCAGCATGCACTTATTACACTTCATACTCTCTCTTACACTTCTTATTTTCCCGTTGCATCCTCAAAAAACCGAAAATAAGACAACATTACATGCTTTTCATACCTCTCTTACCGAAATACAGTATAATCCGAAGGAGAAATCTCTTGAAATAACCATTCGTCTTTTTACTGATGATCTGGAAAATGCACTCACTAAAATCAACAATGGACAAAAAGTAATGATTGGTGGCAAAAATGATAATAGTGATGCGGTATTGAGTAAATATATCCAACAACATTTTGCTATTATTACCCCTCAAAAACAGAAAAAAACGATTAACTATCTGGGCAAAGAGATAGAAGGCGATGCCACCTGGGTATATGTGGAGATACCTGAAAGCCAGATTGTAAAAGATCACATTCTCTACAATGACCTGATGCAGGAAATGTTTGATGACCAAACCAATCTGGTAAATTTCTTCTATGCAGGTAGTAAAAAGACCTTTCTTTTTAATTCAAAAGTGAAGAGTACTGCTATTGAGTTTTGATTTTTCGGGTAGAGTTTAATACCTTTAAGGATTCAACCTTATCTGTATTACTGAATATGAAAAACACACTTCTGGCCTTTATTCTAACGGCTTTTTGTATTGCTGCGCAAGCACAAAAAAATGACCCTAAAAAAGAAGAATGGCAACAGCTCTTTAATGGCAAAGACCTGACAGGCTGGGATATTAAAATAGCCGGACAAGAACTAAACGATAACTACAAAAACACTTTCCGTGTCAAAGATGGCATTCTGCAAATTGCTTATGATGAGTATCAGGAATTCGACGGAAAATTCGGCCATCTCTACTATAACCAGCCTTTTTCTTATTATAAACTACGCTTTACTTATCGCTTTGTAGGCAACCAAACCAAAGGTGGGGCCTCATGGAATGTCAGAAATAGTGGTGTGATGCTTCACTCACAATCTGCTGCCAGTTTATCAAAAGGGCAGGATTTCCCGGTTTCATTAGAATTGCAGATGTTGGGTGGTTTGGGTAAAGGCGAACGCCATACGGCTAATCTTTGCACCCCAGGTACACAGGTATATATCAATGGTAAACTCAATACCAATCATTGCATTGATTCGTGGTCGAAAACCTATGATGGTAACCAATGGGTAACTATAGAAGCCCTCGTTTTGGGAGATTCATTAATCCAACATTTAATAGATAACAAAGTAGTTTTTGCTTTTGAAAAGCCACAAGTGGGCGGTGGATTTGTAGGCAAGGATTATGGGTTTAAAGAGGCACATATAGATGATGCCGCTGCACAGGAATGGATAAAGAAAGATAGTACACCCTTAGGAGAAGGTTATATAGCTCTTCAAGCCGAAAGCCATCCGATTGAGTTTAAGGATATAGAATTGCTGAACCTGAAAGGTTGCATGGACCCCAAAGCACTTAATTTTAAATCATACTATATGAAAGCTGATAATACTTTGTGTAAGTATAAGAAGTAAGTTTTGGGTAGGAATATAAACTTCTTCTCGGTTCATGTGTTCACACAGGTTTTATCCATTATTTGTCCATAGATAATTCTTTTACGAGATTACTCTCAGAAGAAACGTTTAAATGCTAAAAAAAATAATCCTGATTATCAGGATTATTTTTTGACTTTAAAACATATGAAATTTGACTACTGAAGGTCCTCTATCTCCTCTGGTTATACCCGTGCCACCCCCTTTTACGGACTAGTATAGGGGTGACACGGGGTTGGAAGGCTTACCACCCAGGATTCTGACCTAACTTAGGATTGGTAATCAGGTCACCTGCTGGAATTGGGTATAAATAGTTTTTATCTAAGAATTTTCTTGGAATATTGTTCAACCATGTCAATTCTCCTGAATCTCCGTTGGATAATAGTTGAGGATTGGCTTTGCCAGCCACAACCGGTGCAACCTCTACATAGGTAACGCCTGCTACTCTGTTCGCTGGTAATGTTTTGTAGAAAGCTACATCCAGGATTCCATCTTCGTTCAAATCCATCGGTTTATCCAATTCAGGCACATACATACCGTTCCATTCCATTTGCATCAACTCTCCCCTTTTCCATCTTATAATATCATCGAAGCGGAAACCCTCTAAGCAAAGTTCGATACCTCTTTCACGACGTACTTCTAAAATGGTAGGGTCAGAGATATTCGGGAAGTATTTCTCTTGCAGATATGGGTCTACTACAGTTGGTTTTGAATTCAGACCGCCTGTAATACCTGCTCTTTTTCTTAAAGCACCGATAGTTGCAGCCCAGTCAGCATCAGTCAATGTACCCAATTCGGCTTTGGCTTCGGCATATGCCAATAGTACTTCGGCATAGCGGAAAATCGTAATTGAATTGATGTTCAAATCGCGGGTATCGTAATATACATCATCCATCGCCCATTTGATTGGCATATAACCTGTATAAGTATAAGAGAATACCGGAGGCGCAGGAACCAATGCACCAGTACTGATTCTTTTATAATCACCCGAACGGATGGTTTGTTGTAATCTTTTATCACGTCCTTTCACCTCATCTTTAAACAACATGGTTTTGTAATCAGGATTATTGGTAAAAGGGGTACCATCAATATTCAGATAAGTATTGATGAATGTGCGGATGAAACTGGCTTTATCGCCATAAGTACCACTTGTCCAATACCAGTTAGCGTCGTTCAAGGTATTCAATGCTAAATCACAAACAGCTGAAAGCATTACCTCAGTAGCGACAGGCGCAGGATTCTGAAACACAGTACGGTACGATTTGTCTGTTCCTGCACCATCGTATAGTTTATATCCTCCTTTGTCCATTACTTCCTTAGCGGCTGTAGCTGCCTGATTCAATAGATTAGCAGCCGAACCTGTCAAGCCTAAATTAGTATGGTATTTTCTGAAAGTACCTTCATGTAAGGCTACTCTTGCCTTAAAAGCATAAGCCACATATTTTGTTACCAGACTTCGGGTACCCTCGCTTGTAGCTGTAATGTTCTGACAAGCATAGTCAAGGTCGGCCAGTACCGAGTCCATTACCATCACACGTGAATCACGGCCTTTATAAAGCAGTTCAGTATCTGTAACTTCTAATGGTTTGCCAATCCAAGGCACATCGCCAAATCTTTTTACTTTAGCAAAATAAAAATAGGCTCTGAAGAACTTGGCAATACCCAGATAGTTTTTTCTGACTGCCAGAGGCACTTTAGGGTCGGTACAGTTGGCAATAAAATAATTGATATTACGCAAATCGCCCCAGCTCCAATCGGTGCTTACCTGTGCGCTATAATTGCCTTCAGTAATAAATGGAGGTGTGTCTTTACGTGCCAGGTAGTCAGACATCGCATCGGCTCTGTGCAGGTTTCTACCATTAAACATTGTGTAAAACGAGTTGGTATAGAGAATCAAACCGCTTTCGTTTGAAAAAATCGGACCCTTTGAGGTAGTTGCCTGTGGTAATTCTTCCAGGTCACAACTGCTAATCAGAACCGCAAAAAACAGGAAATAAATATATTTAAGTTTCATAATGTATTCAGATTTAGAATGTAATAGATAAACCAACTGTCACACTTTTCATTAACGGATAATTATAACCATCGCCTGAGTTGCCATTCGGGTTAAACACCTGATCAGAGGCTACTGCATTTTCTACATCTATATCTCTGGTAATTTTATGTAATGGTGAGAATGTGAAGAGGTTTTCTGCTGAAACAAATACTCTTGCGCCAGATGCACCAATTTTCGACATAACTGTTCTTGGCAGATTATACCCTACCTGAATATTTTTCAAACGGGCATAAGCTACATTCTGTAAGTATTTAGTTTGAGCAGCCACCAGTGTACCGTTGGCATTACTTGCAATCCGCGATACGTATCTTGGGAAGTACGCATCTTGATTATCTTCTTTCCAGATGTTGCCTATCTGGCTTTTAGGAATACCTCCGTATGGACGGTTGTACTGTCCCCAGAAAAGACTTGCTTCTGAGCTTGGGTACCAGTCTTGTTTGCCTACACCTTGCACAAATGCCGAGAAGAAGAAGTTGTTCCAGTCAGCCCCTAACATTACACCATAGGTATATCTTGGGGTTGAATTACCGATGATTGATCTGTCACCCGGATTCGATACGCGGCTTGTCCCATTATCAATTTTTCCGTCTCCATTTACGTCTTTGAATTTAATATCGCCCGGAAACCACAAGCCACTTGAAGCTGTTCTGAAAATGGCCTGACTGGCACTGTTTTTCACATCTTCTGCCGATTTGAAGAATCCCTCAGTGGTATATCCCCAGATTTCACCTACGGTCTGGCCTTCGTAATAATCGCTTAATTGTTTTTCAGGGTTATTGTATTTGGTAACCGTTGCGGTGTAATCGGCCAATGTCAATCGTATATCATAATTGAACGGTTTGGCTCCTACCGAAAACTTATCCCTATAAGAGAGCATCATTTCCCATCCTGTGGTTTTCAAATCGGCATAGTTACCTTTAGGTGCGGTTGCGCCGAATACTGCCGGAAGTGTCAGCCCCACCGTAAACATATCAGTAGTGGTTCTAATATAGGCATCTCCCACAAAATTCAGACGGTTACCCAGCATTGAAAAGTCTAAACCGATATTTTTGGTCGTAGCCGTTTCCCAAGTCAAGCCTTCAGGTAAAACTGTCGGGTTTCTGGTAATCTGTGGTCTTTGCCCTGCCAGAATAACTGATGATTGCGAAATACTAAATTGCTCTAAATAAGAATAGGATTTGATATTACCATTTCCTAAAGAACCATAAGAAGCGCGGACCTTCAGGTCAGAGATTATTTGTTCAGGTACTTTCCAGAACGATTCTCTTGAAAGTCTCCAGCCTAAGGATACTGACGGGAAGAAAGCATAGCGTTGATTGGCAGGGAATTTAGACGAGCCATCATAACGGCCATTCACCTCAACCAGATAGCGGTCTTTGAAAGAGTAGTTCAATCTTGAGAAACCTCCCATAATCTTCCATCTTTCCCAATCGCCCTGTGTAGTAATGGCCTGACCTAATGCCAAACTGATATCATTGGCATCTTCAAAGATAAGCCCATTACGTTGCGTTGTCAGCCTTTTATAGGTTGACTGTTCGTAGTTATAACCCACCATGAATTTCAGGTAGTGGTTGTCTTTAAATGTATTCTCATATTCAGTATAGAAATTGGTGGTCATGTAGGTTGTTTCTCTATAGACATTGCTCAGATAATTGGTAGTTGTACCTACATAAGCTATTACCCCCGGTCTGATACTGTATGGAATAGGAACGGCCTTGGTTCTATCGTTGTTGTCGGTATTCTGAATTGTGAAGTCTCCCTTGATTCTGAACTTATCCTTGAAGAAGTTAGTGGTAAATCCGGCGGTATTTCTGAACACTTTCTTGTTGTTATCAATACCGTTTTTGCCATAGTAAAAATCACCCACAGTATAGGCAGCTGAAGCGGTGAGCGTGCCATCAGGATTTAGTAGCGGTGATAATGGGTGGCCTTCGTCTGCGATATTCCGCCAGATACCACCACCTTCACCTACGTTGAGTGGATTATGGTATTTCATATCAGAATACTGCGACATATTAGTAATTTTCAACCAAGGGTATAGCTGGATAGAACCTTTACCTGTGAAGTTGAACACACTATAATCGTCTGAATTGTAGCGGAATAAACCATCCTGCCCGAAGTAACGACCTGTGAGCAAAAAGCTGGCTTTATCGCTGCTACCCGAAATGCTCAGGTTATGCTCTTTCGAGTTAGTCATGTCTTTATAAAGCAAGTCGTAGTAAGCAGTATTACCAAAATAAACATACTCGCCTGTGGCGGGGTCAATTTCTACTTCATTGGTGATACCCGCATCTTTTCTACGTTTGATTTCTGTCAGATAGGCCTGTGAGAATTTTAGGGTTTTATTGGCATTTTGTGGAAAAGTGCCTCCGAAATTCACAAAAGACTCGGCAAACATTGATGCCCATGTATAACCATCGGTCACCAGATCAGGCTTAGCAATAGGTGATTTGAACGAGTAATTGGTTGAATAAGTAACGCTTGTTTTGCCTGCTGATGGATTTTTGGTAGTAATCAATACCACTCCGAATACCCCTCTCGCACCATAGATAGAAGCAGAAGCGGCATCTTTTAACAAAGTAATGCTGGCAATATCACTTGGATTTAGCAAGCTTGGATCACCCTCTACGTTATCAATGAGTACAAGTGCATTACCCCCCTGCCCGATTGAGGTAGTACCTCTGATATTGAAAGCAGGCGCCTGATTAGGCTTTCCATCACCCATTCTTACGTTCAGATTAGGCATTACCCCTTGCAAACCCTGATTAACGTTCGTTACAGGGCGGTTTTCAAATACTTCGCCTGTTACCTGATCAACAGCACCGGTCAGGTTGGCTTTCTTTTGTGAGCCATATCCTACCACTATTACTTCAGATAAAACCTTTGTATCGGTTTTAAGTACCACATTCAAAGTGGTCTGGTTTCCCACTTCTATTTCCTGTGGGCTATAACCCACAAAAGAAAAAACCAGTACAGAACTGCTATTAGGTACATCAATTTTAAATTTTCCATCGCCGTCGGTACTTGTTCCTTTGCTGGTTCCTTTCAAGGTAACACTTACACCCGGTATACCACTGCCTGCATCGTCTTTTACTGTTCCGGTTATGGTCTGGTCAATGGGCATCAGGGCTACTTTTTCATCGTCTGCCGTTGCCGGATTGGTTTCGAGCCGAAACGAGCTTTTATCGGTGGTGGCTGGGCTCAGAATAATCTGCCCGCCTATGATTTTATAAGAGATTTGCTGTGGTTTTAAAAGCACATCTAAAACCTCCGACAGTTTCTTATCATTGATATTTACCGAAACTTTGCGATCAACCTGTATGGCTTTAGAATTATACACAAACTTGGCTTCGGTCTGCTGCTCAATCTGGCTGAGTATCGTCCGAAGTTTCTTGTCTTCGACCTTTAAAGATACCGACTTATTGAGCATCTCCTGAGCCTTCGTATCAAAGGCAAAAGCCCCTCCCATAAAGAGGATTGCTATCGTAAGCTGTAAAAGAGAGATTTTCATAATAGCCAGTAGGGTTTGACTAAATAGTTGAGGTTTTTTCATACTTTTGATTGTTTTGTTAAGTTTTCGAACGATTTGGCAAAACACTCCTTCTACTAGAATTGGCTCGCAACCAATTCAGAAGGGATTCCATAAAAGCCGGCAATGCTCGCAACATTGCTGGTTTTTTGTTTTTCAAGGCAAAATTAGGACTTGCAGAAAAGATCAGGTCATCATATTGGTTTATGTTTTGGTTAAGGTTTTATAGATAATAGGTAACTAAATTAATCTTTGTTGTTTCTGTAGAAACGAACTGCACCAGATAAAATCTCATTGACACCCCTTCCCACTCAACAGAATCGTGGTGCCTTTTACTTCATAGCTCGCACCTATGGCGGCACAGATAATGTCTAATTTGGTATAGAGAGTCTGGTGTGTAATATCGGCAGTAAGGAGACAGTTATTAATGGCTTCGTTTTCAACTAAAATATCTACACCATAGGCTTCACGAAGTTTGCTCAATACAGCCAGCACAGGCGTATCGTCGAACTCAAAAAAGACCCTGGTGTCTTGTATTTTAGGCGTCTGAATAATAGGATTCTTAACGATATTGGTAACAAAGAGGTTACTTTCGGCAAAAAAAGTAACCTTGTGATTTGGGGTTAGTACCACCCCATTGGTTTGATTATCTTTGTTGATATTGTGGTTTTCTTCTTCATAAACCGATACTCTGCCGGATACCACCTCTACTTCTATTTTCTTTACCCCATCAATGTTTTTCACATAGAAACTCGTACCTAATACTTTGGTAGTAACATTGCCGGTATAGACAAAAAATGGCTTTGTGGGATTTTTCTGTACCTCAAAAAAGCCCTCACCTTTTAAATAAACCTCCCGGTTAGCCTCACTAAACTTCTCCGGATAATGCAATTTGCTATGGGGTTGGAGTGTGACAGCGCTTCCATCTTCCAGGACAATTTTCATAGCCTGATTCGAGTTATTGGTTTTCTCAATCAACCCTTTCAGCCCGGCAGACTGATTAATAGATACAGACTCATCTGTTCTGTTTTTCAGATAAAAAGCTAAGGTTATTCCGAAAATCAATAGAATAGAGGCGGCTATTTTTGTAAGAATACTGGTATTTTGGAAAATGCTGAATGTTCTTTGCACTTGTGCTTCCGGCATCAGGTCACCTTTGGTATGTTTTCTTATTTTTTGCCATAATTGCTCTTCCAACTCCGCAGCATTCCACTCGACATCAGGCATATCGTCTAATAACTCATACCATTGCTCTACTACCTTTTGTTCGGCAGTAGTACATTGTCCGTGCAGGTATTTATTCAATAGTAGTGCAAAAGATTGGCGGTTCATGATTAACAGGTGGTTTTGTGTATAAGTCAAACAAGAAGCCTGTAACCGCAAATAATTTTAATATTTCTTTGAAAGTTTATATAAAAATGGTGATTTTTATAAATTTTCTTTAAATAGTTCAATTAAATTTTACTCATAAAAATAATGTAGAAAACGAAGATAAGCCAAAAATGAAAGAGTCATAAATTCTTTAAGATATACCCGCAAAATCCTCATGCCTTGCGTAATATGGTACTCGACCGTTCGTTCCGGAATAGAGAGTAGTTCTGAAATCTCTTTGACCGATTTGTATTCCAGACGGTTCAGCGTAAATATCTGGCGGGTCTTTTCGGGTAGTTTTTCAATGCTTTTTTCTATGGCTACAGATAGTTCATTAAAGGCAATTGATTCATCGACAGTTTCTGAAAGTTCGCTTTTATTAGCGGCGTATTCCATAAATTTATCCTGCAATATCTGCCGCCTGATATGATTGATAATAAGATATTTAAGTGAGGCATTCAGGTATGCTTCCAGATTATCAATGGCTATCTTATCTCGCTTTTCCCATAAGCTGATAAATAAATCCTGTAAGAGTTCTTCGGCTATCTGTTTTGAATGAATTTTGAACTGGGTAGTTCGGAGCAGTTTACTAAAATATCGCCTATAAATTTCCTCAAACGCACCCTCGTCTCCCACCAAAAGGAGCTTCACAAGAAGTTCATCGCTGAGTAATTTATATTCCATAGGTTAGAGAATGATATACAAATGTATACTAATCCATCGAAACAACATAATCATTATACAACCACATCCCAACAGTCTGATTATATCAAAAACTACCCTAAACACTTTGAAAACACAAGCTTAAGTCTGAAATTCAAGGAGCATCTGGGTAGATCGCCCATTCTGGGACACCTGGTCGGGACGCCTATTCTTAGATAAGAATCCACAAACCACTATTGCCATGAAAGAAGAGAAAAAGAAAGTCAGGACAGATAACAGAAGCCTAACTGACTATGTATCTGAATATGGCCATCAAGTCTACAACTACTGTTTTTCAGGGAGAGCCCATAAGACCCTCTCCTGTTTTTTTGGTATCTTTTACTATCATAAAGAAATGGAAAAAGAAGTATTCAGGAGCAGCGAAAGCGTATTTAAAAAAGCTATTGGCTATACTTACCGGCAGGTAGTTTCCGGGTCTATTAAAGTTCCAACCACTCAAGCAGCAGTGGAAAAGGTTACCAATATGTGCACTGCCCCCAAAAAGTTAGACACATCTTGAGGGTATTTGTATGAGAAAGAGAAACAAATATACTTATGAGTTTAAGCTTCACTGT
>NZ_QVMT01000002.1 GCF_003418935.1 Emticicia sp. C21
ACATTGAGATCTACAACAGATATGGATTGAAGGTGTATCAGAGTGGGAGCAGTAATATATTGAGTTGGGATGGCAGGAGTAGTTCGGGGAGTGAGATGCCCTCGGGAACTTATTACTATCTGGTGAAGGTTTCGCTACAGCGATTAGACAAAAAGGATGAGGTACCTACTACCATTAAAGGTTGGATTGAACTGGTAAGGTAATCTTCCAAACTGTAAAATGAAAAACATTTCATAGATTTGCTTATACTCCTATGTATTCTATCAGAATGCTTAGGAGTATTTTCATAAATGCTTTAAAGGTTAAAAAACTAAAGCTATGAAGTTAGCACTTTACTCTATTCTTCCCGAACTTCAGCCATATATAAAGTCCATCTGTTCGATGGAAAGCGATAGAAGTACAAATCTTTCTCCTTTTAGAGTACTTCCCGATGCCTGTGTTGAATTATTTTTTAATTTTAGCAACAGTCAGGATTCCGTATCAACTATTACAGGCAAAAAAGTATTTAGCAATTGCCAGAGTTATGTGATTTCTCGCATGAGTAATTTTATGGATGTGCAGATAACAAGCAAAACAGGCTTTATTTCCATTTGCTTTTATCCGAGTACAGCGTATCTGTTTTTTCACTTACCAATGAGCGAAATAACTGATAGCCTTACCGATCTGCATTGCCTATGGTCAATAGAAGCAAAGGCAATGGAAGAGGAAGTAGACAATGCCTATAGCAAAGAGCAAAAGGTAGCCATTCTTCAAAAATATTTGCTTAGGCAATTGAACAAAAATAAGATTGATAAAACCATACACTATTGTGTGCAGCAAATCAATAAGAATAACAGACCATTTTCAGTAGCTGAACTGGCCGATAAAGTGGGTATAAGTCAACGGCACCTCAGCCGTAAATTCAACCATTGCTTAGGGCTTTCTACAAAAGAGTTTATACATATTAATCGCTTTATTGATTCCCTGGTATTCTTAAAGAAATATCCAGTGATGAGTTTAACAGATATAGCTTATGAGAGCGGCTATTATGACCAGGCGCACTTTATTCACGATTATAAAACATTTGCCGGACTCACGCCAAGCGCAGTATTAGATGCTGACAATCTTGTGATATGTTGAGTATCCAAAAAAAAATCTCTAAAATTTTCTCCGGTGTCCGTTTTTTACAATTTTCTTAATCAGGTATCCCTCAATTTTGTAGAAAAAAAACAATTTTATGAGAAAAGTAATCTTAGGTTTGGCTGTAAGCCTCGACAGTTTCATTGAAGGTCCCAATGGCGAATATGACTGGTGTTTTACTGACCAGGATTATGGGCTGAATGAGTTTTACAAAAATGTCGATTCGGTTTTTATCGGAAGAAAAAGCTATGAAATGTCGTATGGATTAGAAGACGGAGGAGGCTTTGGGTTACCGAAAATGAAAGAATACGTTTTTTCTAATACTTTAAAGCGGGTAAAAGACGGGACAACAATAATTTCAGGCGATATTAAAGCCGAAGTAGAGAAAATAAAACAGGAAGAAGGAAAAGACATCTGGCTTTTTGGAGGTGGAAGCCTCACAGCATCTCTGATGAATTTAGGACTAGTAGACGAACTCTGGCTGTCTGTTCATCCAATCTTATTAGGAGAAGGGAAACCACTCTTTCAGGGATTGAAAGACCGTACACATCTGAAATTGATAGATACCAAAGTCTACGAAACAGGACTGGTTTCTTTGAAATATGTATTGGTTTGAATAGCGCTTCTCCCTTTTGTGAATGGGAGAAGCATTTCTCATAAACGATTTTTGCTTAAACTACTAAATCCATAGAAAATGTTTGAATTAAAGGTGCATGCATAATAGAAATGCCCTATCTTTGCGCCAGAATACGGACGTACAACAATACATGATAAAAAATAGAATCAAGCGCGGGCTTAGGGTGTCGCGCTATGTTATCTATAAAGAAACCTTAGTCGATTTTAAAGAACATTTCTGGTCGTTTACAGGCGCTTTTATAGGTATCGGTTTAATCGCTTTCTTTCAAAGCAAAATCCTTACACAATTTGAGAATATATTTCTGATAGGTTCTTTTGGTGCTTCAAGTGTACTGGTTTACGGAGCTATTCAAAGCCCGTTGGCACAGCCCCGTAATCTAATCGGTGGGCCTGTTATTTCTGCTTTTATCGGTGTTACCATCTATAAATTATTACCTGATATAATCTGGATTACCGCTCCCTTGGCGGTTTCTCTTTCAATTGTCATGATGCAGATTACTAAAACCTTACATCCACCCGGTGGTGCAACGGCACTGATTGCAGTGGCAGGGTCAGAAAAAATCAAAGCATTAGGTTTTCTATATGTTATTTCTCCGGTATTAACTGGCTCTTTGATATTGTTGGTAGTCGCGCTTATCTTCAACAATATAACCTCACACCGGAAATACCCTACTAATCAATTTTTTACCCGCTCATTAATAAGAGGCCTCAGACGATATCCTAAAAGAGCTAAGCAGACTGTTTAGTTAGTTTAATTCCTTCATTTTCTTTTTAAGCAAAACATACAGCATAGTTTGCACTTTGTATGTCTATATCTTCTTGTTTTTTAATATTCCGACAAATTTTATTTATTTTTTTGAGTAACTTAGGGGAATTATCAATCGTGCTTGTCTTTCTCTAAAAACACCTCTTATTCAATGGAATCAACAGTTAATCATTCGTTTACTGACAAAAAAACGTACTCATCTATTCAGCAACTCTTATTAGGTATTCCGCTCTATGTTTATGTAAGTGTTATCGCTTCTATGTTAGTTATCCTGGGCATTTTATGGGATATTGCCTGGCATATGAGCATTGGGCGTGATGGACTTTTTTCAGCGCCTCATGTGGTAGTATATGTGGGTGCCGCCACCGCAGGAATCTTTTCAGGCTATCAAGTATTGAAAACTTCTTTCTGGGGAAGCCTCCTAGAAAAAAGAAAGATGGTTCATTTCTGGGGAATCTTTTATAGTTCTCTTGGTGGACTCTTCTGTATCTGGGGTGGTCTTGCTGCCATTACCTCTGCCCCTTTTGATGACTGGTGGCATAATACTTATGGCCTTGACGTACAGATTTTCTCACCACCACATACCGTACTTCTTTTAGGATTAATGGGTGTGCAGGTTGGAGCTATGGTATCAGTATCGGCTATGCTCAACCGAAAAGAGAAAATGGCTTATTTATCTGAGCAGCAGAATGCGATTCGCACCAAGCGTCTGCAATGGATGTTTGTATTGGCAGCAGGTTTTCTGATTACTAGTGTAATGACGACTCTTTCGGAGTTCCTCGACCGTTGGGGCATGCATCATGTTGATTTTTATAAAATTGCTTCTGCTGCTTTTCCCCTTTTCTTATTGGCTACTGCTCGTGGGTCGGGTATGAAATGGGGCGGCACTTATATTGCCATTACTTTTATGGTATTTCATTGGGCCGTAAATGCTACTTTACGATTATTGCCTGCTGAACCCTTGTTAGGCCCTGTATATAACAAAATCACTACCTATCAGACTTTAGGCTTTCCGGTATTACTGGTTTTTCCTGCATTAGGATTAGATTGGTTAAGGGCAAAATTCTCAACTAAAAACGATTGGTGGTTAAGCTTGATTTTAGGCTTTGCCTATTTCCTTATTTTCTTTGCTGTTCATTATCCTTTCGGGAATTTTATATTAGAATCTCCTCTCGCGCGCGGCTGGTTTTGGGGGAGCGCGTCATGGTCTTATGAAAATGAACCTACGTGGGAGTACCGCTATAAGTTTGCCGACTGGAATATTACCAAGGGAATAGGCGATTGGGTAACTGGCTTAGGAATAGCCTTATTGCTAAGTCTCGTATCTACTCGTATCGGTCTGGCCTGGGGCAAATGGATGCAAAAAGTACAACGTTAACAGTTTAAGAGATTTTTGAACAGATCAATGGAAAAGCAATGAAATTTAAAAAGTTAATACTATTTCTACTAGTAAATATCAATTTTGTAGGTGTTGTAAGCGCCCATATAGGTAGTGCGGGCATTGTGCAGGAAGGCAAAGCCGGAAATTATCAAGTACAAGTATATGTAGAGCCACCCGATGTGATTCCGGGAGTGGCTAAAGTCTCGGTTTCGGTAGATGGAACAGATATCGAAAGTGTAAAGCTAAGTCCGATTTATTACTGGACAGGTGATGAGGGTTCTCCTAAAGAAGATGAAGCTTTACCTGTAGCCGGAGAATCTGGCAGATTTGAAGGTAAAATATGGCTGATGGAAAGCGGAGCAGCCAGTGTTAAAATAGTGATTAATGGCAAACGAGGTAAAGGAGAAACTCTCATCCCTATTGCCGCAATTGCAACAGCCAAGCGTGACTTGCCTAAATCACTAGGTTGGATTTTAGCAGGCTTGGCGCTACTTTTAGTAGGCATCATGACAACTATTATTGGCGCAAGTACGAGCGATAGTTTATTGAAACCGGGTATTGAAGGAGATAAAAAGACAAATCGCCGCAAGGTAGTTGGCTCGACTGTGGGCCTAAGCTTTTGCGGACTTCTGCTATTTATAGGCAATAACTGGTGGGGCTCTATATCGAAAGATTACAGAGAGCAATATATGTTCCGGCCTTATACGGCGACCTCTACCATAAAAATAGAAAATGCCCAAAGAGTATTGAATTTCAAGATAGATTCTAATTCGTTAGAACGTCGTTGGACAAGCTATGTAATTCCTGACCATGGGAAATTGATGCACTTATTTCTGGTGCGCCAGGGTACACTAGATGCGTTTGCACACTTACACCCGGTCAGAAAAGATACGATTACTTTTGAAGCGCCATTGCCGAATCTGCCTGCAGGGAAATACCTCGTATACGCCGATATCCTGCGTTTTCATGGTTTACAATATACAATTGCCGATACAGTGGATATTCCGGCTTTAAAAATTTCAGCAGAGAGTTTTGAAAAACAAACAGGCGATTCTGACGATACTTATGTAGTAACTAACCCTATTAATAACAAGGCTTCTGTTACACAAGATGCAGGTATAAGTATTTGCGGTACACCGGGTGTAAAAACAGCTTTGCCTGATGGTTCAAGTATTATATGGGAAGAGAAACCTAATCAGACATTAAAAGCAGGGCAAGTTTATGACCTGAAATTCTCAGTGATGAGTCCAGATGGGAAACCTGCCGAATTACAGACTTACCTGGGTATGATGGGACATGCGGCTATATTGAAAGAAGATGGCTCTGTTTATATACATTTGCACCCGAATGGTACTTTTTCAGCCACTGCCCAACAGGTGATGGAAAAGCGTATAGGTGAAAAGACTAATCCAAGCCCGAGACTGGATAATGCCAAGCGATTCAGAGATAGTGTTGATAATGTGCTACTTCAATTGCAGGCACTACCCGAGGCAGAAAGAGATAGGGCATTAATGGGAGGAATGGTACACCAAACTACCGGACACCATGACGGAAGCGTGAGTTTCCCATATGTATTCCCAAGCGCGGGTAATTACCGGATATGGTTACAGGTAAAGAGAAACGGAAAGATTTTGACTGGAGCTTTTGATGCGAGGGTGATATGATTTATATGTAAATAGGTTTCAAGGAATAAGCTTTTTTTAATTTAGAATAAGGCAAATCATATCCCGTAGGGATGATATATCGGTAGAAATATACAGCATAATTAGTGTCCGAGTCCCGTAGGGACGGTATATTAATATATCGTCCCTACGGGACTTCGGTATTATAAATAACACTTTTCTACCGATATATCATCCCTACGGGATAACAAACTTGAGAATAGCAGATTAGAATAAAGAGTGTTTATTTATTCAATCAGATCCTACTTCTTAGCTAATTCTATCTCCTTAATAGCCTCTGTCAAAAGCGCATTAAACTTCTCAGGTTTTTCAATCATTGGATAATGCCCCGTTTTACCTACATTAAAAAAGCGATAAGCAATACCATTCCTTCTGAATGCCAAAGTATCAGTAGGATTAGCCGAACTGTTTATCAAATATAAAGGCATTTTTAAAGTTTTCAGTTTTGCATCTGTCGGATAAGGGAAACTTTGTTCCATGCAATCCAATGCAATGGTAGAGTCAGAATTGACAATATCGTCTGTTACTCTTTTACGGATTGATTTAGGTGTAGATGGCGCAAACAAAGCCTGATTTATATAAGCCGAAACAGTTTTCTTATAATTACCTTTGGCCTTCTTAAAAAACTCTTCTATTTCTTTTTGTGTTTGAGGTGTTTCTTTCGCCCCATAGCTATTAAAATTATCGATACCTATCAGACCAATCACACGCGGCTGATTATCTAAGGCGGTTTCTAAAGCAATTGCTCCACTCATCGAATGCCCGACAAGAATGACATTTTTCAAATCTAATCCATTCAACACAGCCGATACATCATTAGCATAATCTTCTACAGTCCATGATTTTCTGTTTTTTCCTGATTCACCAAAACCGGGTAAGTCCATAGCCACTACTCTATAATGTTTGGCAAAAGCAGTATCCTGATTCTTCCAATAGGTTCTATTAATACCCCAACCATGAATAAATACCAGGGTAGTATCACCTTTTTTGGAATCATCATAGGCAATATTTACACCTTTATTAGCTACTTTAAAGTTTTCTGCCGTGTCTTTAGGTATAGCAGAAGAATCTATAGTAGAATAAGTGTTGTTAGGGCTTGTACATGCTATTGGTAAAATCAATGCAATTACGACCAGGAGTTTTATTAGCCTGTTCATGGTATCTATTGGTTGGTTAATGAATTGTGATTGACTATAAATTAATGGCATAAAAATTCATGCCAATGGCATTTATAGGTTAAATGAAAGGTAAAATGCTGAAATATAAACTAATAACAAAAAAGGCTTCGAAACGAAGCCCTTTCTTATTGTTTTAAATATTGATTATATCCAACCTCCGGCGCGGTACTCTCTTTTGACGAAAGCATTCGCAGGGTCGAAATTAGTGATTTTCATATTAGGACCATCCCACAAGAGTTTCTTACGGCCGATGAAGTTATTTTTAGAATCACGGAGTAAGAACGAACGAACTGCCAGATTACCCATTAAAACTGTTTCAGTTAACGGGCCAGATTGATCGAAAGATGAACTGGTATAAGTGCCAAACCCAGTTTTACAGGCCTTTACCCATTGTTGCTGATGTCCTTCGGTATCACCTTCAACTAATGGACGTTTAGGTGCAGGCAATTTTACATTCTGAAATTTAGTTTCAGGGAATAACTTAGGATTGTTACCGAAAAGTTCGGTTGCTAAAATTCCCTTAGAGCCAATAAACATAACCCCACCATCAATATTGGCAAATACTTTATCATAATCGCAACCATCCGGTAATTGTGGACGAATACCACCATCATACCAGTTTAAGCTTAATTCTTTAAATTGTTTACCTTTAGGATTCGGGAATTTCAAGTGAATAGCTGACGATGGCGGACAGACATCATCAAAATGTGCTTCTTTAAAGAAGTCGGCATATACTTGCCCTACCGAACATTCTACCGAAGTAGGGTAACCCAGTTTCAAGGCACGGAAAGGTACGTCAATAAAGTGGCACCCCATATCGCCTAAGGCACCTGTACCAAAATCCCAATACCCACGCCAGCGGAATGGCATATAGGCTTCGTGATAATCACGCATAGGAGCTGTTCCAAGCCACAAATCCCAGTTAACCTCAGGTGGAATAGGCTGATTCATACCTTTATCTTTCGGTGATTGTACACCTTGCGGCCACACCGGGCGGTTGGTCCATACTTCTACCGTATGTACATCGCCAATTGTTCCATTCTGGATAATAGCTTCGGTAATACGTGTTCCTTTACCACTACTTCCCTGATTACCCATCTGGGTTACTAATTTATATTTTTTGGCTGCTTCTGTCAACTGGCGTGCTTCCCATATATCATGTGTCAACGGTTTTTCTAAATACACGTGTTTATTCAATTGCATAGCCGACATGGCTATCGGATAGTGCATGTGGTCGGGGGTAGTAACAATTACCGCATCAATATTTTTGGCTTCTTTCTCCAACATCTGGCGGTAATCCTTATAATAAGGCGCTTTAGGGAATTGTTTGCGGAATTTATTCGACTCTCTATCGTCTACATCACAAAGAGCTGCGATATTGTCAGAACCATTATTGTAAGCCAGAGGAATATTTACATTGGCTTTGCCACCACAACCCACAGCCGCTATATTAAGTTTATCGCTAGGAGCCACAAAACCCTTTCCTAATACATGACGAGGAACAATCATGAAACCTGCCGAAGCCAGGGTTGCATTTTTAAGAAAATTACGCCGTGAAGATTCGTTTCTTTTTTGATTTGAGTTTTTCATAGGTAAATAGAGGATTAAAATAGTTTTGTTTGAGTATACACTTGTCTATACAAATCCGTCAGAAAAGTACAAAATAATATTTGAAATGTTAATGCAGATAAGAAGGTTTTTTGGTAGGGAGAAAGGAATAGGCAGAATGGAGAAAGGAAAAAAATTGTGGCGCGAGCTTTCAGCTCGCAGTTGATATAGGAACTAGGAGTGGCTAAAGGTTTTTAATCGAAAAATGAAAACAGAAAAATATAAAATGTAAAAGGAAAGCTGCCTGAATAAAAAGTCGTAGTAAAAGCAACTCCCCTTTAGGAGCCGGGGGCGGCATTCAAAACAAAAGCCCGAAAGGTTGCTTTCGGGCTTTGTTCTGAGATGGTATCAGTAAAATTATTTTACTTCTACTTCTGCACCAGCTTCTTCTAAAGATTTTTTCAAACCTTCAGCTTCATCTTTAGCAACACCTTCTTTCAATGGTTTCGGAGCTGAGTCTACTAAATCTTTAGCTTCTTTCAAGCCAAGACCAGTAAGATCTTTCACTAACTTCACAACTTGAAGTTTGTTAGGACCAGCACCTTTCAGGATTACGTCGAAAGATGTTTTTTCAGCTGGAGCTTCAGCAGCTTCGCCACCGCCGCCACCACCTTGCATTACTACAGGTGCAGCAGCTGCTGGTTCGATACCATACTCGTCTTTTAATATTTGTGCTAATTCGTTTACTTCTTTTACAGTCAAATTTACTAATTGCTCTGCAAATGCTTTCAAATCTGCCATTTTTGTATAGAATTTAAAAGTTAATACTTGTTTTTGATAAATAATTTTGAATTTAATATCAGCCAACCTGGCTGATGATTGTTTACTGCATATAGCCATTGAAAGCTACAATTGGTAAACGAATTAAGCTGCTTCTTTCTCCGACAAAGTCTTGAGAATACCAGCCAATTTGTTGCCACCGCTTTGCAAGCCAGAAATAACATTTTTGGCAGGTGATTGCAACAAACCGATAACTTCGCCAATCAATTCCTGCTTTGATTTCAAGTTCAACAACGTATCCAATTGGTCGTGGCCGATGAACAAAGCTGAATCAACTGAAGCACCTTTTAATGTGATGCTGTTTTTATTTGCTTTCAGGAAGTCTTTAATCAATTTTGCAGCTACTTTGCCCGACTCATCGTGGAACATCACACCTGAAAAACCTTTAAGAACAGTTCCGTCAAATGACGAATAATCGGTATCTAATCTTTCAAGAGCCTTGCTGATTAGTGTGTTTTTCACTACACGATACTCGATACCACGCTCGAAACACAAACGACGTAATTCATTGGTTTTAGCAACGTTCAGTCCGCCCGCATCGGTGATATAGAAGTAAGGGGTAGCTGCAAATTTCTCTGCAAGCTCGTCAATTATTGCTCCTTTTTCTTCTTTTGTCATGATTACAATCCATTAATGGTTGTTCTGTCGATTTGAATACCAGGCCCCATTGTGCTTGCCAGTGATATGCTTTTCACATATGTACCTTTAGCTGAAGATGGTTTCAATTTCAACAAAGTTTGAATCAATTCTGTAGCATTTTCTGCTAATTTCTCAGGCGAGAAAGAAACCTTACCGATGGAAGCGTGAATGATACCGGTTTTGTCAACTTTGAAGTCGATTTTACCAGCTTTCACTTCTTTTACTGCTGTTGCTACGTCGAGCGTTACAGTACCAGACTTAGGGTTTGGCATCAATCCGCGTGGTCCGAGGATTTTACCTAACTTACCAAGTTTAGCCATTACAGTTGGCATCGTGATGATTACGTCGATGTCGGTCCAACCTTGTTCGATTTTTTGGATGTATTCGTCCAAACCTACATAATCAGCGCCAGCAGCTTTTGCATCAGCTTCTTTATCAGGAGTACACAATACTAAAACGCGAACAGTTTTACCGGTTCCGTGTGGTAGAGCTACCACACCACGTACCATTTGGTCAGCCTTACGAGGGTCAACACCTAAACGAACGTGAACATCTACCGAAGAGTCGAATTTAGTGTATGCAATTTGCTTCAAAACATCAGCTGCATCTTTTAGAGAATAAGCTTTTGAAGCGTCATACTTCGACATTGCTTCCTTTCTTTTTTTGGTCAATTTTGCCATTTGCTTTGTTTGGTTATAGCGTTATGCCGGGCATAACTCCCATGAATAATAATGAATGAGTAACAATCATTCGTTGTTTTTTAAAACGGTGCGTTGCCTGAGATAGTAATGCCCATGTTTTTGGCAGTACCGGCAATCATCTTCATTGCTGATTCAACAGTAAAGCAATTCAAGTCTGGCATTTTGGTTTCGGCAATAGTTTTTACCTGATCCCAAGTTACCGAACCAACTTTCTTACGATTGGGTTGGTCTGAACCTGTTTTTACCTTAGATGCTTCTAACAGCATGATAGCAGCGGGTGGAGTTTTGATGGCAAATTCAAACGATTTGTCAGTGTAATAAGTAATTACAACTGGCAAGATCATACCCACTTTATCCTGGGTACGAGCGTTGAATTGTTTACAAAATTCCATGATGTTCAAACCTTTAGAACCCAATGCCGGACCAATTGGTGGCGAAGGGTTGGCTTGACCGCCTTTTACCTGAAGTTTCACATATCCTGCGATGTCTTTCGCCATTGTCTTTCAGATTTTAAGGAATTTTACAAAAAGATTTGCTTGAGTCTTGATTAGGGGCTCACATTCCCGCCTCAGTATCAATCATTTCCGTTGATTTTGGTTCAGAAATTTCGCCTTTTGCCAGGGGAAGCGACACCGTGTGAATAGGCATCAAGACTAAGACTGATTTCTGCCGTTTCAAGAAGTATTTGCACACCTTTTGAAAATCGGACTGCAAAAGTAGGGGTTTTTGATTTGATTAGCAAGGAAACTTTTAAGTATTTTCTAAAAATCTTACAAATGGGCAAAAACAGTTAAAAAGTGAGAAGACACTGATTATAAACAGGTTACGTATAGCTTTCCTATTGAGCAGAGTATGACATTTTTGGGTAAAAATGCTATAAAATAAGGATTTACTATGCCCTTTGCTAAGATTTAACATTGACTTAACATACCTAACGATTTTTTAACCATAACTTTGCAGTACACTAATTGAAAACGCCAAATATGAGTTCTGCTCACCGTGTTTTAGTAGTTGACGATGAAGCCGATATAGTTGAATTGTTAAGCTACAACCTTGAAAAAGAGGGGTATAAGGTCGCTAGTGCCCCGGATGGAAAAAAAGCTATTGAAGTTGCTCGTGAATTTCTGCCTGATTTAGTTATCCTTGATATAATGATGCCATATATGGATGGTATCGAAGTAGGGCGGACGCTACGTGCTATGCCTGAAATGAAGAATATCTACATTCTGTATCTGACCGCCCGCTCTGAAGAATATTCTGAAATTGCCGCATTTGAAGTGGGTGCCGATGATTATCTGACCAAGCCAATCAAGCCTCGTGCATTAATGAGTCGTATCAATGCGTTCTTCCGCCGTGAGGCACAAAAAACAGATACAAGTGATACATTAGAAGTAGCAGGTCTGAATATTAATCGCCAGAATTATACTGTTACAAAGCAGGATGGCTCAACCATTGTATTACCCAAAAAGGAATTTGAATTACTTTTCTTCTTAGCACAGTATCCTAACAAAGTATTTAGCCGCGATGAAATTCTTCAGAAAATCTGGGGGGTTGATATTTTCGTTGTTGAACGTACGATAGATGTACACATCCGTAAAGTACGCGAAAAAGTAGGCGAAAATTATATCAAAACCCTGAAAGGCGTAGGATATATGTTTACAGATGAGTAATTATCTGTATTAAGAAAGAATTATCAGTAATTTTGCAGAAATTATTTCCGCAAATGAGGGATTGATAATTTTTTCATTTTAACCATTCACTCAGAATGTCGTTTAGCCCCCGAATTATTGCATTTTTTCTTGCCGTATTAATTACGACTGTTTCTATTGTATTCTTAAGTTTTGTACCTAATGTGAGTGCGGCTATGTTGTTTGTGGTAGGTGTAGCTTCTTTTTTTGCCTCTTTCTTTTTTGTCTTCTATACCATTGATATTCTGGTCTTTCGTGAAGTAGACCAGATTTATAAGACTATTCAGAAACTCAAAATCCGTGATTTTGATATTTCGCGCAGAACTCTGATCAGAAGTGTAAACCCCATCAAAAAATTGAACTCTGAAATCTCGAATTATGTAGCCCGTAAACAGCAGGAGATTGACGAGTTGAAGAAGATGGAGGTATTTAGAAGAGAGTTCCTTGCAGATGTATCGCACGAATTGAAAACCCCAATCTTTGCCGCTCAGGGCTTTATTCATACGTTATTGGATGGAGCGATGGAAGACCCTGTGATTCTCGAACGCTTTTTAAATAAAGCCGCCAAAAGCCTTGATGGTCTGGATGCTTTGGTAAGAGATCTGGTTACCCTCTCACAGGTGGAAAAAGGCGACTTGAAAATGCATTTCGAGAAAATCGACCTGAAACATATTACCGAAGAAATATTTGAGCAATTAGAGTCAAAAGCTAAAACCAGAGGAGTAACATTAAAAATCAAACCGAAAGATCTACAAGCAGCCTGGGTAACAGCTGATAAACAGCGTATCTCTCAGGTAATTACCAATCTGGTTGATAATGCCATTAAATATGGTAAAGAAAACGGAAAGATAATTGTAGAAATAGAAGAAGAGAAAAAGTACTTCCAGATTTCGATAGAAGACGATGGGCCGGGTATTTCGCCGGAACACCTTTCACGTATCTTTGAACGTTTCTACAGAATTGATAAAAGTCGCTCGCGTGAAACAGGTGGCACAGGCTTGGGATTGGCTATTGTAAAGCATATCCTCAACGCACACCATTCAAAAATTAGTGTTACCAGTAAGATTGATAAAGGTACACGATTCTCCTTTAGATTACCGGTAGCTGGTCAGGAAATTAGTAAGGGGTAAAATAGCCGGGTTCAATCGTCTAGTTACCCCATTACCATTTCACAGCAGTTTGGTGAGAACACTTTTAATCTTCAAGATTAAAAGCTTTTTTCACGGCTTCATAATTCTTAAAATCTATATCTTTCAGACGAGCGCCACTTGCTCCCGCAATAAATACAAAACGGAAATCTTCATCAATAAAAATCTCATTCACATCTACGTGCTTTGCAAATTTTATACTACACTCCATTTTTTTTGCAGAAGCTTCAAAGAGATAATTACGCTGCATAATTTCCCCCCAGGCATAATAGTATTGCAAAGTAAAGGGAAGTAAATAGATGTTTTCGTCGTCTCCTGTTACCTTGTTATAAACTAATACAATACCGTCTTTCAGAATATTTTCGGTCAGTTGATTAATTTTATTTCCGCTAAATGTGATTTTACTGGTAAATGTTTTTGGGTCATAAGCCTTGATAAAATCGGCTTCTTTAACGGTATACCACTCTGTAGCTATCACTTTTACTTTTCCTAAGTCTCCGTCCGGACCTTTATCTCCGACCACCCCCTGTGGCCCTGCCGGACCAATTTCTCCATCTGGTCCTTTTTTACAGCCATTTATTAATACTAATACTATCAATAGACAGCATAGCCGATTAATATTTTTTTTCATTGATTTCTATTTTAAATGTTCTATACAACTGATTTTAGATATACCGTCAGATTTAGTCTTTTAGATTCAGCGCTTGCTTTACCTGTTCATAATTGGTTAAATCTACATTATTCAAGCGTGCACCCCCTGTATTTGGAATGATTATAAAGCGGTACTCTTCATCGCGGAATAATTTAGTCACATCGGCAGGTTTTGATAATTCTATAAATAAATCTGCTCTTTTGGGGCCGGCTATAAAATAATAGCTCAATTGAAGATTTTCCGAAACGTGTCCATAGTCAATTACTGTCGGAACTGAAATAACTTTAGTACGGTCACTTACCGGGCGCATATACATTAATATTACACCGTCGTTTATCTCTTTTTGAGTTAAATTATCAAGTCCGCCACCAGTGAAACCAGTTGCGGTATATAGACCTTCTGCATCATATCGGCTTAAATGATCTGCTTTCGTTACAGGTGACCATCCCAAAGCCATCACATTAATTTCGCCGATATTACCTTTGGGGCCGGTGTTCCCTTTAGCACCTTGCGGACCAATAGCTCCGTTTTCACCTGCCGGGCCTTCGCATGCAGTAAATAATAGTAGAGCAGATAGTAGTGTTAGTAAAGCGTAAACATTTTTTTTCATAAAGAGTAGTAAGTTTAAAATTCATCTCAAAATTCTTATCTTTTCCATACCTTATCAATAAGGCATTTGCCGTATTTTCTTTAGAAGAGATTTAATATGAATATCAGAAAATCAACTGGTTAGATAAACAAAGACGCCTGTCTATTCAGTCATAGACCAAATAGACAGGCGTCTTTAAAAGGAGAAAATTCTAATTACAAGCTGCAATAGGTGTAGCTTTCGCTACAAAAACCGCCCCTGTACTTATTTCAAAACCTGCATTTAATGAGATACTATTATTGGCTAGGTATTGCGCATTGGCAGTAGCCAACACTTTGTTAGTTGCCGTAATAGTAGTAGATGAGGCGTAAATAGCTGTGCCGGAAATAGAAGCAGTAAGGCTGATATTTGATGAAACTGTTGTTACAATTATTTCAGTAGTAGCTACTCTTTCGCTTTTACAATTACTGGCTTCGCAAGCGCTATAATAAACTATAGTAGATGTAGGTGATTGATTCAAGCTATTGCCTGTTCCAATGGCTGTTCCTCCTGTTGCCTGATTATACCAGGTAACAGTTCCAACACTACATTGAGCCGATAGGATGACCGTATTGCCCGGACAAACCACAGTTTTATTTACAGTAACATTAGTTGGATTAGTAGTAAGTGTAGGGACCGATTGACGTTCGTAAGCTCCCATATCTGCAACACCATTATTATAAGGGCGGGGTGAGTTAGTAATATCAGTGGTAAAAGTATTGGTATTAGTACCTGTATTAACCCCCGGCGAGCAACCAGTTAAAGATAGCCCATCATCAGTGCTGAAGAATTTATTATCTGCGCCATCAATATCTGAAATATTGGTAAATAGTGGGTCTCCATCATAATTATTCCCACCATCAATACCATAATTCCCACTCCATGAGCCGCCTGCTCCTGAGTTTTGTAGGATAGAATAGCTACTAGTGAGCGTTCCGTCATCAAGCGCATTGAATATATTACCACCTGCAACAGGGGTTTCATTCCATATAATGCTATTAATAAAACTTATATTACCATTACCATCTGCTGTAATGGTTTTTTTTGGAGTTAAACTATTATTATTTACAACCGTCAAGTTTGTGAATTTAATAGTTTTACCAGCCTGCATATTAGACGAAACACTAATGGCACCACCATCACGGTAATTATTGCTAAGAAAAGCAGCATTATTAAATAAAACTACATTATCAACAAAAGTATGCCCTCTATGAATAAACATACCACCTGTTTGCTCTCCTCTATTATTTAAATAATAACTATTGTTGATCCTGACAGTATCTATACCATTAGTATTATTATGATAAGTAGTACCGAACAAGCCATCATTTCCTATAAAAATACAGTTTTTAATGGTTGGAAAAGACGCATTAATACTCAAGGCAGCACCATAAACGGATGAAAGAGGGAAACCGTTAACTGTTTGAGAGACGGAGCTTCCGGTACTTTTACCGGCTGTGAAGGTAATCCCGTCAACACCTGTGTTTTTATCACAATTAATAATGGCAAGAATATGGTAAACATTATTGCCTTGAATATCGGTGTAGGTTTCAGCAATAGAATTACCATCAGTATTCGTATCATTATTGTCAACATCGCCCGAAAAAATGGTCTTATTGGTTTTAAAGTCTCTTTGAGCAAATGAGGTTTCAGTGCCTGCAAAACCACCAAAGAGCTTCACGCCAGATTTCATGTACCAGATTTTATTTCTACTATTTGAAGGATTGACATTTCCGGAAGCATCGGCTATTGGCTTATATATACCTGCTGAAACCCATACACTATCATTAGCAGATGAGGCATTAATCATAGCCTGAATATCACCAGAAGCATTAGCCCATGAAAAACCATCACCTGTGCCCGTTCCAATAGTTTTTACATATCGGCGGGTAGGGGTTCTTATATAACTAAAAGGAACGATAAAAGTACAACTTTCGTAACTGATTTTGGCGTACAGTATATAAGAACCGCCAGGAAAATTGCCCGGAATAAAGGTATTATTATTTGACGTATAAGTACCTGCTGAGATAGTTGCTGCAGCATCTCTGAAAATTCCTTGAATAGCTGATAATTTGAAAGAAGAACCGGTAAAAATAGCATTATTGGCAGCGTTATTATTAACCAGAATGTTGAGATTGGTAAGAGTAGGATAGGCATTGGCCCGTATTACGCCATCATTAGAAGTAGAACCTGAATTATATAAAGAGCCATCTATCTGCAGAAGCCCGTCATTTTCGGTAGTTGCATTTGATTGTGTATAATAATCACCAGTCATTTTGATAATTCCGCAACCGAGATTTCTCAGTCTGCTATTCGAATTATACAATTCTAAGCTCCCTGTAATATTTACCAGCCCATTATTATTCAATTTCCCGGGAATAAGCGTAATAGCTGTGGCAGGGCTGGTTCCATTGAAAGTTGCTCCAGCATTATTATTTAATATAGCACCGGAATCTCCGAAGCGAATCACTTCTTTTCCGTTGGAAGTAATTATGCCCCCACTCTGATTATTAATGGTAGCTGCTGCCATTCTGATACCATAATTCGCTCCACCATTTATAGTAATAGTACCAGTATTATTGATAATAGCACTAAAAGTCAGGAGAATAGCCGCTTCCTGAGAAACTTCAGTAGGATTTGTATTAGTGACTAGAAGTGTTCCATTATTAGTAAGTCCACCATTGCTGATTTGTAAGACTGGGCCAACGATACTAGAAATGGTAAGTGTTGCGCCACTATTAACTGTAAGTAATGCTCCTGAAACAGAAATGTTGATACTTTTGGCAGAGACGCTGCTACTGATAATAGGGTCGATGGTTGCCGTATTGATAATTACCTCATCAGAAGCAGTGGGTACTCCTACAGGATTCCAGTTGGCATCACTATGCCAGTCAGTGGTTGTACCAGCCCAGGTTTTAGTTTGAGCAAATAAGTATTGGGTGCAAAAAAGACCCAATAACAATAACAGTAAAGTTTTTTTCATGTTGAGACTTTCGATGGTATTAAGGTGGGGAATAATACCTCAAAAGTAGCTTTGCTATTATACGTAGCGTTAGCGCAAAATGAACATTCTTTAACTCATTTTGAACATTAAGAAAATTTATTGCTCAACCCCTTTCTTATTGGCGATTAGCGTATTCTGATGGAGTAATTTCAAACTCTTCCTGGAATACTTTTGTAAAATAGGGAAGGCTCTCGAAACCTACCTGATAGGCAACATCAGATACATTTCCGGCTTTTTGTTTCAACAAGTTAGCTGCCCGCTGTAAACGGTATTTACGGATAAATTCCACAGTCGTCTGGTTGGTTAGAGCTTTAATCTTTCGGCGTAGCTGGACAGTACTCATCGTCATTTCATCAGCAAAACGTGTTAAATCAAATTGGCTGTCTGAAAGATTTCTTTCAATAATGGCTTTGGCTTTTACGATAAATGCTTCGTCAATAGATGTAACCTTTATCTCATCGGGCTTTAGCTCGACAATTTCTTTCCCATACTTTTTCTTTAGTTTTTCACGTATCGAAATCAGATTGCGTACCCTTACCAGCATTTCGTCTTTATGGAAAGGTTTTGTCAGGTAATCATCTGCGCCCAATTCTAACCCCTCCATTCTGCTGCCTATATCAGCTTTGGCCGTGAGCATAATAATCGGGATATGACTTGTCTTTTCGTCAGATTTTAAGGCTTTGCAAAACTCGAAACCATCCATTTCAGGCATCATCAAATCGCTGATGATCAGATTCGGGATTTTTTCTGTCGCTTTGCTAATACCTTCTTTCCCGTTAATTGCTTCAATGACCTGATACTCTTTTTCAAAAATACTCTTGATATAAGTTCTTATATCATCATTATCGTCGACTATTAATAGGATATTCTCCTGCTCTCCGTTTACATTTTCAGCACTCAATTTAGCATGTCCGTTTACAATTGCGCTCTCAGCAAGGTTAGCAGAATAATTATCAGTTTCTAAGGATTCTTCTACTATTGCGTCTTTCCATGTTTGAGTATCGATAGGAATCTGTACTGTAAATGTGGTTCCTACGTTCTCCTGACTTTCCACATTGATCGTTCCTTTCAAAACATCTACTAATTCCTTTACTAAAGCCAGACCAATACCTGTTCCTTCAAATTTTCGATTCTGCGAACTGTCAACCTGATAGAATCGATCAAAAATCTTATCTACTTTATCTTTTTTAATACCAATGCCCGTATCGCTAATCGTGATAATCATATTTTTAGCGTTAGGGCTTTCCATATTAACACTTACTTTTCCTTCTTTCGCTGTGAATTTAAAGGCATTTGAAAGCAGGTTGGTAATGATTTTATCTAATTTATCTCTATCGATATATCCCCATATTTCATCGTTTCCGATGGATGTTTCGAAACTGATTTTCTGACTTTCAGCCAATGACGTAAATGAACTGGTAAGCGTTCGGAAATATTGGCTGATATTTTGCCTGCTCACTTCCACTTTCATTTGTCCTGCCTCCAGTTTGCTAATATCTAATAACTGATTGATAAGCGTAAGCAATCTTTGCGTATTACGTTGCATCATGGGCAATAGACCCTCGGCAGGATATTTTTGTCTCAATTCCTGAATGGGGCCTAAAATCAGCGTAAGCGGTGTACGTAATTCGTGTGAGATATTGGCAAAAAAGGTAGTTTTCAGATTATCTAATTCTTTCAGGCGGGCATTCTGTTCCAGATTAAAACCAAGCTGTTGCTCTGCCTGAAGTTTGTTTCGCTCAACACTTCTGAATATCTGACCCAGGAAGAAAACGAATACAAAGTTCTCAACCATAAATAATAGAGAAGACAGGGCAAATAGTGGTTTGTATTCTAGCCAGCCTAGCAAACGTACACAAATAAGCAAATAGCTTATCATGCCTAAAACAAAAGGAATAGAATAGTAATGATGCGTAGGTAGTTTTTTCACAAGGCTATAGACGTAAACCCCTAGAAAATAAAACGACGAAAAGACAATTAAATAAAGCCCGGCTTTGAGCCAGTACCATTGATAGTTGAGTATCGCCATTACATCTACTAAAACTGTAGCATAAAGAAAAAAGTAAGTAAGCCACTTATGCCATTTCGGAAGTTTATCGGTAGCAAAAGCTACTAAAACTAATAAGGCAGTAGTAATAGTAATAGAATTATAAGAAAGAAAATCTATCTTTTTCGCTATATCAGAATTAGATGTAAAAAGCGGACCCATTACATTCATTAAGCCCCAGTACACGAACGTCTTAAAGACTGTATGTAATGAGTAAATCCTGAAAATAGGAAGTTTAATAATAAAGATAGCTAATATCACCACCAGGAAAAACCGGAAAAATAAAAGCCCGTTAGTAAAGCTTTGCTCCGTATAAGCATTTAAAGTCTTTCTAGCTAATGATTCCGGTGAATGGATACTAATAGTACCATAGATGCCACGTTGAGAACTAACTTTGATATAAATAACCTTTGAGGTATGTGCGCTTAATTCAAAATGAAATTCTGGCTCAAACTCTAAGAGCTTTTTTTCCTTTTTGGTGATTAATTTATATTCGGTGTGAGTGAAGTTTTGTTGCGTACTATCTGAAATATAAAAATCAAGCCTCTCTACCAATGGATTGATCCATTGTAATATCCATTTTTTATTGCCAGCGTCTGTATTCTCTACTTTCAGTCTGACCCAATGTACATCACTCGTATAAGGAAAAATAAAATAGTCTTTGCCTAAAGGTTTAAAATTCTGTTTAGGTATCTCGGTAAAAGGAATATTGGCTGAGGCATCTCTGAAAATGGCTAAAGAGGTAGTTGCCTGAATAGGTGCTTTGGTTTGGGATGTAATAACAACAGGAGCTTGCGCAAATCCAATATTACTAATAAATATAGAAACAAGAATACCTGTAAAAGCAAACAGTAGTTTAAAGTTCATGGCTAGTATAATTCAGTGCTAAGTTTTTTCTTTTCGGTGGTTAGATCTATTGTATTGGATTCTTCATTTGTAAATATACAAACATAACAGCAGATAACTAGAATGGTAAACTATGCAAAGATAATGTTAATCTATGCAAAGATATTAAATTAATAGAGTTAAAAACAAGTGGAGCAAAAGGAGACTATATCTTTAGACAAGTTGCACTAAATCATCGTTTTGCCTGTTTTTAAAATTTAAAACCTAAATTTGCAGAATATTTTATCAGACCGATCAGCGATATGGAATACGAATTTGAATTTCAAGAATCTCAGGAAACACCGAAAATAAAAACGACACCGAAAAACGTAGTTTTTGAAGACTTAATCATCTTTGAAAACAACGATTATATAGTTATCAATAAACCTCCGTATTTAGCAAGTCTTGACGAACGTACACAAGACAAGCACCAGAGTATTCTGCGTTTAGCGAAAGCCTATTCTGACGATGCACAATTATGTCACCGACTAGATAAAGAAACTTCTGGTGCATTGGCTATTGCTAAAAATCCGGCTGCGTATAGAAATCTTGCCATGCAGTTTGAAAACCGTGAGGTAACCAAGCGTTATCACGCAGTAGTAAATGGTGTGCATGATTTTGATAGTGTTTCAGTTTTCTTACCAATTGCGCAATTGAAAGATGGTACGGCGGTGAGAATTGACCGAGAGAAAGGGAAAATAGCTGAAACGATTTTCTTTACGCTAAAAGCCTATCGCTATCATACGCTTGTAGAATGTATCCCGATTACGGGTCGTATGCACCAGATTCGTGTACACTTACAATGCCTGAAAGCTCCGATTGTCTGCGACCCGACTTATGGCGGAGATGAAATTTTCTTATCTCAACTAAAAAGCAAGAAGTTTAATCTGAAAAAAGGAACAGAGGAACTGCCACTGATTAAAAGAGTAGCGCTGCATGCCCATTCACTTTCTTTCCGCTTACTAAATGGCGAAGCAGTAAAGATAGAAGCCCCTTATCCGAAAGATTTTGATGTATTAGTGAAGCAGTTGGATAAGTTTACGGCCTGACCTGTGTATTACGATTTTTCAAATCGTGCGGACGACGTTTGCTTACACATTTTACTCAATAGGAACAGTTTTCGAAGCCGTTTTTCTTCGACCTATAGTCATTAATACTACGCCAATCAATACAATGGCAGAAGCAATCAATGACCGGGTAGTGAGTACCTCACCTTTAAAAATCCAACCCAAAAAGAAAGCTACTACCGGATTGATATAGGCATAAGTAGCCGTTAGTTGCGGTGGTGCATTGTTAATCAGCCAAAGATAGGCGCTATAGCCTACATAAGAACCTATTACAATGAGGTAAATGACAGCTGCATAGGTTTCAAAAGTCATACTCTGAAAAGCCTGAATATGATTGTCTTCAAATACCAGGCTCGTCGTTAGAGAAAAAAGTCCTCCGGCAATCATTTGTATGGCCGTAGATTGTATAGGTTTCGGTAATGATAAATAAGGAGATTTCAAAGAACCGTATGCCCACGCAACAGAACCTGCAAAAACCAATAGGGCAGGGAAAATAGCTACTTCCCGATTAGCAGTATTGGCCGGATTGGTAATATCTAATAAATAAACCATCCCGAATAAACCTACAATCAAGCCAATTAAGCCAATAAGCGTAGGCTTGGTTTTGCTGAAAAACCAGAAATCAAGCATAATCATCCAGGCAGGTAAAGTAGCCACTAGTAATGCAACCAGACCTGACGGCATAAAACGTAAGGCATAAGCTACCGTAATATTACCAATCCCGCTGAGCATCAAGCCTACCAAAGCTGCTCCTTTTATCTGGGTCCAATTGGGTATACCATAGCCTTTCCACAAGGTAAATATGAATAGCAGGATTCCACCCGTAAGAAAGCGTAAGCACGAAACCATCATAGGCGGAAGCACCTCTATGGCGTACTTCATACCTAAAAAAGTAGAACCCCAGACTACATACACAAGTCCGAGCGCTATGATAAGCTTGGTTTTATAAGACATTGATGGTAAGAAAAGCGCGAGAAAAACTCACAATAACAGGTTGCTCAAACAAGAATTTTATGCTTTGCAATTAGGGCAAGTACCTTGCATCAGCATATTAATATCGGTCAGTTTATAGCCTTCAGGCAAACTCAGTTTCGGAATGTGTACACTCTCAATACAGGTTGTATTGCCACATACCAGGCATTTGAAATGCACATGGTCATGGTGATGTTCATCGTGTGAACATTCGTTTGAGCGGCAAAGAGCATATTTAGTGCCGCCTTCATCGTCCAGCACTTTATGGATAATGCCTTTTTCAACAAAAGTCTTTAGGGTACGATAAATCGTTACTCTATCGAAACGTTCCCCAAACAGATTTTCCAGATCTCCATGCGAAAGCGCATGGCTATAAGACTGGAACGACTGCAATATATCTTCCCGACAGCCGGTATGGCGTAAGTCGTATTCTTTTAGTGTACTTTTAGAGAAATTCATGATTTCTACATTTAAATTCATGAAAAGCAATGAAATGCCTTTTACCTCAGACTAAAACTGCTTTTGAATCAGAAAGGATTTCTAATACTTGTTATTCTACCAGCAAATTTACATTATCAAACTGTAATTTAACCATATTTGCGTAAATTCCTTCTTCTTTCAGAATCAAATCCTCATGCGAACCCGATTCTGCAATTTCTCCGTCTTTCAATACATAAATCGTATCTACATTGCGGATAGTTGCCAGACGGTGAGCAATAATAATGGTTGTACGATTCTTCATTAACTCATCAAGTGCATCCTGCACCAGTTTTTCTGATTCAGAATCCAGAGCGCTGGTAGCTTCATCCAGAATCAGAATCGATGGGTCTTTCAGAATGGCACGGGCAATAGCTACCCTTTGTCTTTGTCCGCCCGATAATTTCACACCTCTTTCACCTACAATTGTCTGGAATTTCTCAGGGAAAGAAGTAATGAAATCAAAGGCATTAGCTTTACGGGCAGCTTCAAAAACTTCAACTTCTGTAGCTCCCGGCTTTCCGTAAGCAATGTTTTCGTAGATAGTACCCCCAAAAAGCATTACTTCTTGTGGTACTATGGCAATATTGCTTCTTAACTCGGTTACATCCTGTTTCGAAATATCTACTCCATCAATCACAATCTTACCGTTGGTAAGCGGATAGAGTTTCATTAATAGCTGTACAAGTGTCGATTTGCCTGCGCCACTTTGCCCCACTAGAGCCACTTTCTCACCTGACTTGACATTAATAGAAATATCTTTCAATACAGTTACATCAGCTCTTGATGGATATACAAAACCTACGTTTTCAAAAGATACATTGCCTTGTGTTTTCTTAAACTCAAACGGACGATGGACGTTTACTTCTGATTTCTCCTCCAGAATTTCCAACACACGCTCAGAAGCACCAATGGTTTTTTGAATCTGGGCATACATATCACCTAAACCACCAACCGAACCGCCAATAAATCCTGTATAAATGATAAACGTGAAAAGGTCTTTGAAATCTAATTCACCACTCAATACTAAATTACCGCCATACCAAACTACACCCACCACTCCACCAAACAATACGAAAATAATAAACGAAATAAAACCACCTCTGAAAGTGGCGGCTTTTAAAGCATAATCGACTACACGTTGGATGGAACTAGTATAACGACCAACCTCCAGACGTTCGTTAGTAAAGGCTTTCACTACGTTCACAGATTGAAGGGTTTCTTCTACGATAATATTGGTTTTGGCAAGTTCATCCTGTACTTTCTTAGAATTTTTTCTGATGAATCGTCCGAAAATGATGGCGGCTACTACCAGGAATGGGAAAGTAGACAACATGAAGAGTGTCAGCTTACCAGATATAAGGGTAATCAGTAAAACCCCACCTACCAAGGTAAATACCTGACGGAATAACTCGGCTAAGGTAATGGATAATACATCTTGCAGTTGCGTGACATCAGAAGTAATGCGGCTCATCAGTTCACCCACACGGCTTTTCTCAAAGAAAGTAATAGGCAAAGTGATGATTTTAGTATAGAGTTCTTTTCTCAAATCACGCATCGATTGCTCTGATACACGGGTAAAAGTATAAACCCTTAGAAAAGAGAAAGCTGCTTGTAGAATCAATAAAGCAACAAAGAGAAAAGTTACTTCATTCAAGGTAAAATTAGGGGCCGACTGAAAGACATTCTGTAGTTTATCGCCCATCACATTCATATTCCCTATGGGATTAGAATTAGCCAACGGCGTAGATTTATCAGGCGATACAATGGCACCTACCATTTGTCCCATCAGTAGCGGGATACTCATGGAGGTGATTTGTGAAAGAATCAAAAAAATGAAACCTATCACAAATGTCCATTTATAAGGTAAGGTAAATCTGAAAACTTTAAGGGCTTTTTTAAAGCCCTCTGCACTAACTTTTTTCTTGTCTTTTTCTGAAGCTTCTTCTCCAAAACTTCGGGTTCTCTTTGCCATAGTAAGTATCCTCTAGCTAAACACGAGGATTTTAAAATTAAACGGGTACTGGGCAGAAAAGTTAATCTTCCGTTTGCCCTTTGTATTTTGATTGCTCAAAAATCTCACGCGCATTGGCGTTTTGCATTAATTCTACTAACGTAATCTTAGGATTTTCGGTTCGGTAACGGCTTACTATTCGCCAACCCAACCATTGACCAATTCGTCCGGGACAATCTGAGCCTATTTCTGTTACATAAGGCCGTTCGCCGATATACTTGTCTTTAATTCTATCATTGGTTTCATACAATAGCTTGTTATCAATGAAATGCGCCCATACCTGCCCCTGATTGTGCCAGCTTTTTGTAAGATTAGTATCGGCATACGCAACTATTAGGGAGTCTGCCACATTCGGAATCACGGCTCTGGTAAACTCAAAGCTTTTGCCATAGAAAACCATATCGGCTAGCAAAGTGCGGTCGTTTATATCAATCTTGTTATATTTTCTTGATAAAAGTGTAACAACCGTAGGCACGATATAAGGTTTATCATATCGCTTTAACATATAATTAGGATGCTGCGGACGATACCTGGCTTTCGGGCCAATGAACGATTCTAAAGGGATAATTATCAGGCTATCACTTACCACCAGTTCATTATCAAGTGCCGCAAAGGTGGTAATGATTTTAGGTTCTTTAAAATCGGGATAATGGTATTTGATATGTTTAAAGGCAACTTCAAACTCTTTTTTCAAATCGTCCAGATCGCCAAATTTCTCTTGTGTTTGCTTGTATAATTCCTGAATCTCCGGGTAATGAATCAGGTAATCAAGCCTGCTGATAAGTGAAGTATCGTTGGCAGGAGTTTGGTAAAAGGTTTCAACAAAAGTGCGGTGTTTTTCTAAAAAACTTCTGATTTCCTCTTTATTCTTCAATTGCATCAAAGGCACTTCCAGTCGCTCAACATTCACGCTAACTTTTATATTAGATACATCTACATCAGCCGCTTCGGTGGTTGATTCTGAATTTTGACAGGCATAAAAACAAGAAGAAATGAAACAGAAAAATCCAAGAATACGATATTTCATAAATAGAATGAGGTTTCTTCAAAAAACGCACAAAATTAGCAATTATTTGTCTGGTATCACGTAGCTTAGCAAATTATAAGAAGTTTTTAATCTAATCTTTCCTATTTTATGAAAAAATTACTTGGAAGAATTTATTAAAAGTATATAATAGATTTTTCATTAGTAAGATTAAAAAGGTAAGTTTTTAACTATTCCAATTTTAGGAATTCCTTACCTAAGATTGCATTTATAGTTTTCATTAATACTTTTAAGCAAAGTGCCGTTTAATAAGTATGCAAATTAAAATTAGCTTTTATTATATGATAGGTTTATATTTAAGTAGTCTTACACATAAAAACAACTTGCTTGACATGAAAAAAACATTAATTTTGTCTATTATTTTGGTATCAATTTTTGTTCTATATTCCTGTAGAGAATCGGAAATTAATAATCCTGTCGCCTTAAAACAGGATATGTCAGAAGAAAAACTTCTCCAAAAAGTTAGAAGTATAGATGGATTAGATCCAGTAGAAAAAAGGAAAATAGAAGAAGTTCTTATTCAAAAAATCAGGAAATCAGAAGAATTTACTTCTTTGGTAAATTTTGTACTTAAAGATAGGATTAGCTGGGAGAATGTAAAGAATAAAAAAAGAGTTCCATTATTTATCGAAGGAGTTGATTTTAAACAGATTAAACAACAGCTTTCTACAGCTAATAACTACAACGAAGCTGTTGAGCTATATAAAGAAATTTATATTGAATCTGAAAATCAAATTGAAAATGCAAAACAAATGATTTCTTTATTTCAGGCATTTGTTAACTCTCAACAAGAAGTTAGGTTATTGCCAATTCAAGCTGCACAAAAAATATTAGATGAGGCTGTTAAGGAAGAAATAAAATCAAGAGATTTAGCTAGAAAAAGTAATGTTCATAAAGATTGCTTCTTTGATTGTGGAGCAAATCTTAATCTTGCGTTAGATAAACAAAGTGCGATATTATTGGTTGCAACCTGGTCATGTATGCTAATGGCTTCGCCTATGGATATTGCTTGTGGTATAGTTGCTTATGCAAACTATAGTATTGAGACACATTATGCTTTTGAAACAGCTGAAGTTTGTTTCAATGGTTGTTAATCAATTTAATTCATAATAAAATGCATTCCATACATCAAAAATTATTGTCTTTTTTAGAAAAATATACTTTATTTAAGAAATATAAAGATGTAATTCTTTTATCTTTTTTGTTTCCAATGAGAGCTCTGATTCCTGATAAGTGGGAGATTACTTATTTAATTATTGTTTCTCTAATAGCCACGATTCTCTTCTTTTTATTTAATTATAATAATAAAGGCAGATTACTCCGTTTAGTTATAATGATATTCGCATCATTAGTTTTGTGGTTTTTTATTACTAATACAACAAGAACTCAAATGTATGAGAAATTCCCTCAAATGAAACAATTAAATAAGGAATAGCTTCAGATTTTATAAGAGTTAATTTAGTTAGGCGCAATAATAGATAATTCTACATATCTATTATTGCGCCTAATATTGTTTTATAGTGATTTATTAGTATAAATCATTCTTATAAATGTTTCTTGAAACAATATCTCTAGTAGCTTCAAACGATTGAAAATAAATATTTTATAAAAAAATATTATGACTCTATATCTAGCCAAAATGGCCTGTTTCGGCGCGAATTAAAGGGTTTTCTATAAAATTATCATTTATGTGGTATAAAACTTGTTAAAAAACAGATAATCCTAATTGTATTTCTTTGATAATATGTATGAATCTATGTATTTTTGCGGTTCGTTTTTTTACAGGTTTTACCTTTAACCGATTATCACCTAAAAACACGGACTAAAATTCAGTATAAAATAAAAACTAATGGCTTTAATTAACAAAATTCGGGAGCGTTCGGGGATCGCAGTTGCAGTTATCGCAGTTGCCCTTATTCTATTTATCGTTGGAGGAGATTTATTCTACGGCAGTAGTGGAAATGGAGGCCTTTTTGGCGGTAACAAAAATAAAATTGGTGAAATAGCCGGCACAAGCATTGATGCACAGGCATTTCAGGCAAAATTAGATGTAGCACGTACCAATTACGAACAACAGGCAGGAAGAGCATTACAAGAGCAAGAAGTGCAACAACTCCGCAATCAGGTTTGGGAGCAAATGATTTTTGATATTGCTTACAAAGAAGAATTTGAAAAATTAGGCTTAAAAGTAACTCCTGATGAATTACGTGAAATGATTCAAGGTACTAAAAACCTGAGTCCGATGATTAAACAACAGTTTACTGACCCTCAAACAGGACAGTACGATCGTAATCGTCACATCGAATTCATCAATGCAGCTGCCGGTAATCAATTGCCAGCACCGCAAAAAATGGCCTGGGACCAGATTAAAGAAAGCGCGATGCAACAACGTTTGTTAGAGAAATACAACGCATTGCTTAGCTCATCTACTTTTGTCACTACAGCCGAAGCCAAAAAAGAGTACGAAGGACAAGTAACGAAAGCAGATGCTAAATATTTGTACGTACCGTATTTTAGTGTTAATGATACAACTATCAAAGTAACAGACAGCCAATTGTCTGATTACCTGAGCAAACATAGCAAAGAATATGTAGGCTACGATAGCCGCTCATTTGACTACGTAGTATATCAGGTAGCCGCAACGAAAGAAGATAGCGCAGCCCTTTACGAAGATATTAAATCTTTCGCTAAAGGTTTAGCCGCAGCTGCTGACCCACAAGCGTATGCCTCTGCTAACTCAGAAGTAAGATACCCTTACGAGCGTTCAGCAAGCGAATTAAGTGCTGATTTAAAAACAGCTTTGGCAACAGCTATTCCTGGTGCGGTAATCGGGCCATTCAAAGAAGGTAGCGTGTACTCGATTCATAAATTTGAAGGTACTACTATAGATACAGCTTACACTGTTCGTGCAAGCCATATCCTGATTCCTTTTGCTGCAGGTTCTCCTGATTCAGTAAAGGCTGCTGCCCGTACACAGGCACAGTCTCTATTAGATCAGTTGAAACAAGGTGCTGATTTCGCTACTTTAGCTCGTACAAACAGTCAGGATGGTTCAGCTCAGCAAGGTGGAGATTTAGGTTTCTTCAAACAAGGTAGAATGGTGAAACCGTTCAATGATGCGGTTTTTGGTATGAGCGGAACCGGTTTAGTACCAAACTTGGTAGAAACAGAGTTCGGATATCATATTATCAAGGTTACAGAGCCAAAATCAAATCTTAAATATAAAGTGGCCAGTATCAGCCGCGAATTACAGGCTAGCGAAGCTACCCGTAATGCTGCTTATCAAAAAGCTGAAACTTTACGTTCAAGTGTAGATTCAGATAAAGAGTTTGAAGAAGCAGTGAAAAAGGATCCTAAACTGGTCATGTTGAAAGCTGAAAGAGTATTCCCTGATGCAGCTGCATTTAATACTATTCAGAATGCACGTGAAGTTGTGTTGTGGGCATTCAGCGATGATACTAAAGTAGGTTCGGTTTCAAATAGAGTATTTGAAATTGGTGATAACTTTATTGTAGCAGCTATCAAATCTAAATCAGAGAAAGATAATCCTAAGGTAGATGATTTCAGAGAGGCTTTGACAGCTAAAGTTCGTAACGAAATCAAAGCTGAGCAAATCACGAAGAAGCTGGCAGGTGCTACCGGAACATTAGAGCAAATCGCTCAGAAATACGGTGCAGGTGCTATTGTTGAAGCAGCTAACCAAATCAGCTTGGCAACAGGATTATTAACAACACCTGGTGTTGACCCGATTGCTATAGGTAAGATTTTCAGCTTGGCTGCTGGCAAACGTTCGAAACCTTTTGTAGGCGAAAACGGTGTATTCATTGTAGAAACCACTGCTATTACTCCTGCTCCTGCCATTGCTGATTACTCACAATACAAAACACAGGTATTGCAACGTAGTGGTGGCTTTGGTGCTTCTTACTTAGCTAACCAAGCTATTCGTGATAACGCTAATATCAAAGATAACAGAGCAAAATTCTTCTGATAAAACGAAGATTAATTCGTTAATTGATATAAAAAAGAATAGCAGCCCGAAAGGCTGCTATTCTTTTTTATCGACTAACTAAACCGACTCACTACTTCTCGTATCTGCTCGGTACTATATTCTCTCTCCTGCCAGTCCTCTAATCGCTTATTCATTGTCTTAAACCATAATGGTGGCACTAAAGAAATTAATATCATTAGGGTATAACCATAAGGCAGTTGAGGGCTTTCATCAAAATGTCTTAATACCTGATACGGTCTTGCCGCATAAGCATGATGATCTGAATGACGCTGCAAATGGAAGAGCATCAGATTACTATAATAATGATTGGCATTCCATGAATGTAAAGGATTTACTTTTTCATATTTACCGGGCGCAATTTCTTTGCGCATAATTCCATAATGTTCTATATAGTTAACACATTCCAGAGAAAGCACGGCTATAATACTTTGAACAATAGTAAACGTAGGTATAATCCATTCAAACTTACCTGATAAATAGCTGAATAATAAAGTCATGCTTACGCAAAACAGAATAGGTAGTACAACTGCCCAAATCATACCATTGTGCCATGACCAAACAGATAGATTCTGTTTTGCCAACTGCTTCTTTTCGATATGCCATGCACTTTTGAAGCTACCGATAAGGGTCTGTTTCCAGAAAGAAAAAATACTTTGATTCTTTCGGGCAGTAGCCGGGTCGAATGGGGTAGCTACATGAGTATGATGCCCCCGATTATGCTCTATCAGAAAGTGCATATAGCCAACCGTCATTAAAGTAGCTTTGGCATGAAACTGTGCCCATGGACTGGTACGATGCCCTAATTCATGAGCCACATTGATAATAGTAGACGCATAAACACCTTGGCTGAGCATTAAACCCACTATCTGCCACCACGTAAGGTTATCAAAAACCAGAATATAACAGCCCCACAGCAAAATGAAATATTGTATATATACGTGAGAATAGACCAATACATCAAAGTATTTGTCTTTCAGCAATTTTTCGTATTCTTCTGTACTGGCATTCTGTGAATCCCGGCTAATCACCTGATCCATAATAGGAACCAGTATATAGCCATAGACAAATACAAAGAAAGTCCAGTTATGACTAATGAAGTAGTAGCCTGATAGTAGAAAAACAATAAAGGAATATCCCCAGGCAAAGCCGATTTTCTTGCGAATATGCATAATTGTAAAAATTAAGTAGATACTTTACAATCAGGGTCTTCAAAACTTGTATTTTTGTTACTAATATACACATCCAACACTCTAACCACTGCAAAATGACGGAATTTTTTATTTTTCTTAAATTAGGTTATCAGCACATAACCGACATCAACGGCTACGACCATATTCTATTTGTAGTAGCTTTATGTGCCATTTATCGCATAACCGATTGGAAAAAAGTATTGGTTCTGGTAACGGCTTTTACCATTGGTCATTCCATTACTTTAGCCTTAGCAGCCCTTAATATCATAGAGTATAGCACCGAACTCATTGAATTTCTGATCCCTGTTACAATTATTTTTACTTGTATTACTAATCTTTTTCACAAAAGTAGCGATAATGCATTAGCTAAAGAAGATTTCTCACCTGTCAGATATGTGCTTGCATTAGGTTTTGGACTGATTCACGGTATGGGTTTTTCTAACTATTTACGCAGTTTATTGGGCAAAGACGAAAACATTATTCCTCAACTGCTGGCTTTCAATATCGGGCTTGAATTTGGGCAGATATTTATTATCGCTATTGCTATGGGTCTTGGTTTCTTAATAATGAATGTCTTTAAGGTAAAAAAGCATACCTGGAATCTGATTCTTTCTAGCTTCGTAGCTGGGGTAGCCTTTAAATTAATGACTGAAAAATGGTTTTTCTAAAGAGAATATCCCCTAAATTGCGTGATTATTAGTCAACGAATTTTTCCTAAATCGCATATATTTTCATCCGAACTGTATAATTAACCTTCATCAAAGCATGAAAAAACTATCTATTTTTATTGGTTTGGTGGTTTGTGGAGCTTTGTCGCTTAATGCGCAACAAGCACCCACTACCCAATATAATGCCAATACCAAGTTCGAACAAATGGGTACGGGCTTACCAACGCCTAATACCTTCCGAACGGCAGCCGGTGCTCCCGGTAGAGATTACTGGCAACAAAAAGCTGATTACGATATCAAAGCCGAATTAAATGATACTGATCAGAGTATCACGGGTACAGAGAAAATCACTTATACTAACAATGCGCCGGAAGAGTTACGTTATTTATGGTTACAATTAGATCAGAACGTATTCTCAAAAAATTCAGATGGCAACATTACCCGCCAATCTGCCATTAACCCTACGAGCGGTTCTAGTTTTACTAATCTGGGTAATTTAAGCGGAGCAAATGATAAAGATTATGGCTATAAGATTTCAGCAGTAAAGGACGCTGCTGGTAAAGATTTACGCTATACCATCAATGGAACCATGATGCGTATCGACCTCCCTACCCCTTTGGCAAAAGGTATGCAGTTCGTATTTCAGGTTGACTGGAAGTTCAATATTATCGATTTGAAATCGGTAGGAGGTAGAAGCGGTTATGAGCTTTTTCCTAAAGATGGCAATGTGTTGTATGAAATTGCACAGTGGTTTCCTCGTATGGCAGTTTATGACGATGTAAACGGCTGGCAACACAAACAATTTTTAGGCCAGGGTGAATTTACATTGCCTTTTGGAGATTATAAAGTGGCCTTAACTGTACCAAACGATATGGTACTAGGTGCAACAGGTGAGTTACAAAACCCGAAAGATGTTCTGACAGCCACGCAGCAAAAACGCTTAGAACAGGCAAAAACTGCTAAAACACCTGTCTTAATTGTTACTCAAGCGGAAGCAGAAGCAGCAGAAAAAGGCAAGCCAACAGGCAAGAAAACCTGGGTGTATGTAGCTAAAAACGTGCGCGACTTCGCTTTTGCTACCTCACGTAAATTCATCTGGGATGCTATGATGGTAGATGTGGAAGGTAAAAAAGTATGGGCAATGTCTTTGTATCCGAAAGAAGCGAATCCGCTTTGGGGACAATATTCAACCCGTGTGGTAGCACATACTTTAGTTAACTATTCAAAACGTTCAGTAGCTTATCCTTATCCGGTTGCTTATTCAGTACACGGCACGGTAGGAGGTATGGAATACCCAATGATGAGTTTTAACGGTGCTCGCCCGGAAGCAGACGGCACTTATTCAGAAGGCACTAAAAACTTTTTAATTCTGGTAATTATTCATGAAGTAGGACATAACTTCTTCCCGATGATTGTAAACTCTGACGAGCGTCAGTGGTCATGGATGGACGAGGGTTTAAACACTTTCTTAGAGGGATTAACCTGTCTGGAGTGGGACAGAAACTTCCCGGCTAACGGTATCGAACCGCAATACATTACGGGCTATATGAAGATTGAAGCTGATAAGCAAAATCCGATCATGAGTAGCTCTGATAATATTATTCCAGGTACTTTTGGTCCGAATGCTTATTCAAAACCTGCTACGGGTTTGAATATCCTGCGTGAAACTATCATGGGTCGTGAGCTATTTGACTATGCGTTCAAAGAATACTCACGCCGTTGGGCATTCAAACACCCGACACCAGCCGATTTCTTCCGTACAATGGAAGATGCTTCAGGCGTTGATTTAGACTGGTTCTGGAAAGGCTGGTTCTATGGTGTAGAGCCTGCAGATCAGGCTATTGCCAATGTAGAATGGTATAGCATAGATTCGCAAGACCCGGCTAAGCAAAAAGCAATGGCCAAAGCGGAAGCCGATGCCAAGAGAGAAACATTGAGCAATATCCGTAACAAAACAGATATTAAACAAACGGTTGTAGAGGCAGATTCGACTATGAGAGATTTCTATAATTCTTATGATAAATTTGCCGTAACCGATGCTGATAAAAAGAAATATGAGCAATATCTGTCTACTTTGACCGCCGATGAGCGCAAAATGATAGAAGAAGGTAAAAACTTCTATGTGATGAGCCTGAAAAACAAAGGTGGTCTGGTAATGCCCGTAATCATCAGAATGGAGTTTGAGGATGGTACTTTTGAAGATGTAAGAATCCCGGTTGAAGTATGGAGAGTCAACGATAAAGAGGTGAAAAAGACTTTGGTAACAACCAAAAAAGTAGCCAGGTTTAAGCTAGATCCGTATCATGAAATTCCAGATATTGATACCTCTGATAATACTTTCCCGAAAGAGCCTGCGCAGCCGACTCGCTTCCAGGCCTTTAAGCAAAGAGGTTTCGGTGGTGGCCCGAACCCAATGCAGGAGGCAAAGAAAAATCAGCCGACGGGAGTGCAAACAAGTGGAGATAAGAAATAGCAATTTCTGCAAGAATAATGTTAAATTGGCCGGAGAGAAACCTCTCCGGCTTTTTTATTCAACAAACCATCAAACGCCATGCTCTTACAAACCTTAAAATTGTCGATTGAAAACCATATTGCGCATGTAATACTGAACCGTCCTGAAAAAGCGAATGCACTTAATCAGTCAGCATGGGATGAAATCAAAGAGATTTTTGAGAATCTTGATGAAAATCCCGAAGTACGGGTAATTGTGCTGGAAGGCGGAGAAAGTAACCATTTCTGTGCGGGTATTGATTTGAGTTTGCTGATGTCAGTTTCACAGACTGATATTAATTGTGAGGGGAGAAGAAGAGAAAAAATCAGGAAAGATGTTTTTCGTTTACAAGCCCCAATCAACGCTATTGAAAACTGCTCGAAGCCTGTTTTAGTAGCTATTCACGGTGGTTGTATTGGCGGAGGTATAGACCTGATTTGTGCCTGTGATATGCGTTATTGTACAGAAGATGCCTACTTTACTATCAAGGAAATAGATATGGGCATGGTGGCCGATTTAGGCACCTTACAACGCCTACCTAAATTGATAGGAGATGGCTTGGTGCGCGAAATGGCTTATACAGGCAGAAACGTGGATGGCAAAGAAGCAGAGAAAATCGGCATCGTCAACAGGGTTTTTCCTGATAAAAGTGTAATGATGGAAGAAGTATTCAAATTAGCTGCTACAATTGCGTCTAAATCTCCTTTATCTATTCGGGGCACTAAACATATTCTATTACACACCAGGGATCATTCTGTAGCCGATGGACTGAATTATATGGCAACCTGGAATGCGGCCATGTTGCTTTCAAGTGATTTGCAGGAAGCCTTTATGGCGAAGATGCAAAAGAGAGAGGCGGGCTTTGAGGATTAATTATTTGTGGGGCGAACTTCCAGTTCAACCCACAAGTTCGCATCTTTTATTTTATTATGCCTGATTCTCTTAGTAATTCAATAAATTGAGGAGATAAATCAGTTAAAGAGTTTACATCTATTTCGTTATTTCTTTCCTCCACTTCCTCACCAACTTTTTCTTCAATAAACAAGGTTTGTAAAAATTCGTAAAAACTATTTGCCATTAAAATGTATTCTTTCCCTACTTTGCTTTCATGAAACCAATAGTAAATTTTCCCAAACTCTTTCTTCTTTAAACTAATTCCAATCAAATCACCACTTGTGCCTTCACAAAAGGGAAGGAATTTTCTTGATAATTGATCTTTATAATCAGTATACAGATGTAGTATTGTATTTGTATTACCTGATATAGAAACAAAATAATTAACAGGAACCCAACCATTTGTATGTCCTATTCGATTATCTTTAATTCCTTTGGCTGCAATACCATTCCTAAAACTAAAAGCACCAAATGCTTTAGAGAATATCACTAATTCTTGAGGTATATCTGCTTTAAAGTAATTTGATAGTATCTCTTTACTACAAACAATTGTTTTATCAAACATACCTTGCGGATATTCTTTTCGCTCCCCAAGTACATTAACTAGTGAAATAATTTTTTCTTCCATTTACTTTATTAGAATAGGAAATGTTATAAGACAATATAGCAGTAATTTTTTAAATTCAATTACAAAAAAATCCCTGCTAAACAAATAACAGGGATTTTTCTATATTCTATTTCAATCAGCTTATGCCATCGCAAAAGCACCTTTGCTTTCGTAACGTTTACGCTCGTTTTCGTCAAGGTAAATTTTACGCATACGAATCGACTTAGGCGTGATTTCTAAGTATTCATCTTTCTGGATATACTCCATGGCATCTTCTAAAGAGAAGTTGATTTTCGGAGCAATACGAACGTTATCATCAGAACCAGAAGCACGCATATTGGTTAACTTCTTCGCTGTTTGCAGGTTAATCACCAAGTCGTTCTGACGGTTGTGCTCACCTACTACCATGCCCATATAAATATCTTCGTTCGGGTCGATAAAGAATACGCCTCTATCCTGCAATTTATCGATTGAATAAGGAGTCGCAGGACCATTGCCCATCGAAATCAACGAACCGTTGATACGGCCGGGAATAGCACCTTTGAATGGCTCGTATGCCTTGAAGCGGTGATTCATGATAGCCTCACCATAAGTAGCTGTCAAAACATTTGAACGTAAACCAATCAAACCACGAGATGGGATATTGAACTCAAGGTGTTGTAAATCGCCTTTTGGTTCCATAATCAATAACTCACCTTTACGTTGTGTTACTAATTCGATTACTTTACCTGCAGTTTCTTCCGGTACGTCTACTACTAAAGTTTCAACCGGCTCTAATCTTTCACCGTTTTCGCCTTCTTTGTATAATACCTGTGGTTGGCCTACCTGTAACTCATATCCTTCACGACGCATCGTTTCAATCAATACAGACAAGTGAAGAATACCACGACCGAACACCACGAATTTATCTTCTGTTTCGCCTGTTTCTACACGTAGAGCAAGGTTTTTCTCAGTTTCTTTCATCAAACGGTCACGTAAGTGGCGCGAAGTAACGAATTTACCTTCTTTACCGAAGAACGGAGAGTTATTGATGGTAAACAACATATTCATGGTTGGCTCATCAATAGAAATACGTGGTAATGCTTCCGGATTTTCAGCATCAGCGATAGTATCACCAATCTCGAAATCTTCAATACCAGTTACGGCACAAATTTCACCAGAACCTACTTCTGTAACTCTTGCTTTACCCAAACCCTCGAATACGTGTAATTCTTTGATACGCATCTTTTTAGCACTACCATCAGCTTTGAGAAGTGCTACCTGCATACCTTCTTTCAAAACCCCTCTGGCAACACGACCAATAGCGATACGGCCTACGAAAGATGAATAATCTAAAGAAGTAATCTGCATTTGTGCAGTACCATCCACAACCGGAGACGCCGGGATATTTGCCACGATAGCATCCAACAATGGAATGATGTCAGTCGTTGGTTTTTTCCAGTCAGTGCTCATCCAGCCTTGTTTTGATGAACCGTATAAACAAGGGAAATCCAATTGGTCTTCAGTTGCTTCAAGGTTGAACATCAAATCGAAAACCTGCTCATGAACTTCTTCAGGACGACAGTTTTCTTTGTCTACTTTATTTACTACTACAATTGGTTTTAAGCCTAATTGTAAAGCTTTGCCTAATACGAAACGGGTTTGAGGCATTGGTCCCTCAAAAGCATCAACTAAAAGGATAACACCATCCGCAAGTTTTAACACACGCTCTACCTCGCCACCGAAGTCGGCGTGGCCTGGAGTATCTATAATATTGATTTTAACATCATTATAACGTACTGATACGTTTTTTGACACGATGGTGATTCCGCGCTCACGTTCCAAATCGTTGTTGTCAAGAATTAAATCACCGAATTCCTGATTCTCTCTGAAGATTTTTGAAGCATGAATAATTTTGTCAACCAACGTTGTTTTACCATGGTCAACGTGGGCAATAATGGCAATGTTTCTAATGTTTTGCATTGAAGTCTAACTGTTATCGTAATGCGTCAATCTTTACCCCAACGCATCACGGATAAACGACTAACGAACTACACCTTTTTAAAATAAACTGCAAAATTAGAAAAATACAATGAGAAATCCTCATTTTTCTATAATATTCCTATGATTATTAAATTGTTAATAAGAATAGTACAAAAAATGGAGTGTTTTGCAGAAGAACTTATTTAAAGAAAGTATATACGAAAGTCTTGGAAAAGTATAAATTTATTGATGAATGATAAGTATAATCAAAAGCAATAAAGTATTATTCAATAGATACTTTATTATAAAATATTTGCCGTTCTCCAGAGATTAAAATTCGTTCAGAATAATTACCTTTGATTCTATGGTGTTAGAGACGTTTCCTGACCTATCCTTAATCATAACCTGATATTTCAGAGAATCTTTTTTAGGGGTGAAATCCTGGAAGTATACAAACGAATAATCAAGTGTGCCTTCAATCGGGCCTTTTTTATTGTCTACCTTTAAACGCGGGAAGAATCCGGAATAAGTTACTTCAGGAATCACTTCCTGAAAAACGCCTTTTTTCTGGCGGAAGATACGTACCACATAATTGAAATCTTGTTGGGCTACAGCTGCCTTTTTTTCTTCTTCATTTAGCCCCAGGTCTCCATCACCATCCTGAAACTTGATAGTGAGTATAACTGAGTCTTTCTTTGAGCCTGAAAATTGGTCTAATCTGATTTCTTTACGTAAATCTTTGAACTCAATATAGGGTTTTACATCAAAAGATACCTCTTTGTAACAACCTGTTACTAAAGCCACTACACTAAAAACAACCAATACTGAAACCTTTTTCATTTCTTATCTGTAATTTTATAAGCAATTTAGTATAAAAAAGATAGTCTAGCGTTCGAAACCACAAATTATTTGTTGCTACTTCCTAAACTATTAATTAATTTTTTACATGGATATTCGTGACGAACTAAAATCGGCGGTGTTGCAAATCAGTGATCATTCTCAAAATCCACATACTTTTGAAGAATTGGCTTTAGAAATCTTCCGTTTCCAGGCATCTAATAATCCTGTTTACAAAGAATATTTAGGTTTTTTGAGAGTGAATCCTCAAAAAATTGACCGTTTAGAGAAAATTCCTTTCCTGCCCATCCAGTTTTTCAAGTATCACAAAATTATTACCGACTATGCCCCTACGCAAATGATTTTTGAAAGTAGCGGCACTACCCAGCAAAATACCAGTAAGCATTATGTGAGCGATTTGCCATTTTACGAGCACATCAGTCAGAAAATTTTTGAGCAGTTTTATGGCCCAATTACCGACTATCACATATTGGCACTACTACCTTCGTATCTTGAACGAAATAATTCGTCGTTGGTGTATATGGTACAGAGTTTTATTTATCGCTCTTACTCCCGTGAGTCAGGATTCTACCTTAATAATACGGCAGAACTGCTTGAAAAGTTACACCAACTCTCAGAAAACTCTCAATCAACCCGAAAAGTTTTGCTAATAGGTGTAACTTTTGCACTACTGGATTTAGTTGAAAGTGGATATGATTTAACTTTTCTTGAAAACTTCAAAGATAGACTCGTAGTTATGGAAACAGGGGGGATGAAAGGCCGACGCAAAGAGTTATTGAGAGAAGAAGTGCATGAAATACTAACAAGCCATTTGCCCATACAACAAGTACACTCAGAATATGGCATGACCGAACTGCTTTCGCAAGGCTACTCTAAAGGTGAGGGGGTATTTGAATTGCCTAATACAATGAAAATCTTATTGAGAGAAATCAATGACCCTTTTAAAATCATTTCATCACAATTCCGCTCTGATATTGTAAAAGAAACGACCATTCGTGGAGGTATTAATGTGATAGACCTGGCCAATATAGATTCATGTAGTTTTATTGAAACGCAGGATTTAGGCGCATATCAGGTAAATAACCAGCAATTCAGCGTTATCGGGCGATTCGATAACTCGGATATAAGAGGATGTAATTTATTGGTAATCTAATTCAGATATTTATTCAAAGTGCGCAATACCGGAGGGAGGTAGCTTGTACCAAAAATATTGACATGCACCATCAGCGGATAAATATTATAAATGGCTATCCTTTCATCGAAACGGGGTTGTAATGGGAAACTCTCGTGGTAAGCTTCATAGAATCGGTTATCAAAACCACCAAAAAGAGTAGTAAAAGCCATCTCCATTTCGCGGTTTCCATAATAGACGGCAGGGTCAATCAGACAAGGATCACCCTTATCATCAGTAATGACATTGCCTGACCATAAATCTCCATGTATTAAAGAAGGGGCTTCACTAGGCAATAACGTTGGCAGTACCTTGTAAAAGTGCTGGAATTTATCGTATAAATCTTTACTGATTAAGTCGTTATAATAAGCCAGACCAGCCTGAATATTAAGCCGTTTTTCAATAAAAAAGCTCAGCCAGTCAGTGTAAGGCTCATTAAATTGTTGCAGAGAACCGATATAGTTATCGAAGTGCAGACCAAACGAATCGTTAGTATGTCGGTGAAGCTTCGCCAGATTTTGACCTAATTTTTCCCAATAATCAAAATTAGGCTTGGCGTATTCAATATTTTCTAAAATCAGATAATCCTGTCCGTCTCTTCTTCCCCAATTCAACACTTCCGGAATCCGCAGTACATTTGCCTCCCGTAGCAAGTTCAGGCCTTTCGCTTCAGTTTCAAACATCCCCTCTTGGTTTCTGGTATTATACTTAATAAAGTACTTTCCTTCATTGGTATGTACCTGCACTGTTACATTAATGCTTCCGCCTTGAAGCAAACGATATTCTGTCACTTGAACGTCTCGTCCTAGGGTCTCAAAAAAGACACCCTCAAAGAATTGAAATTGATCTTCTGCCGTTTGCATAAACCTGACCTCCCAATGAAATTTGTAAACGTATATCTAAAACTGCTCAGGTGCCTCTACTGTTTAAATATGCGCTTGTTTCAATACGATTAGCAAAATAAAAACTTTCTCAGTAAATTTTCCGAACTTTGTCTTAGAAATAATAAGAGTGGTTCAGATTGGATACAAAGGAAAGCTTTGTAAAAAACATTAACGCAAGTACAACGAATTTTATTCTCGAATTAAAATATTCCTGATAATACATGAAAAGAAATTTAGCTATTTTAGGCTCAACGGGTTCAATAGGTACGCAGGCATTAGAGGTAGTGGCCGCAAATCCGGATATTTTTACAGTAGAAGTACTTACAGCCCAGAATAATGCCGATTTGTTGATTGATCAAGCAGCAAAATTCCGTCCTAACGTAGTAGTTATTTCAAACGAAGCCTTATACGATAAAGTTTTTTCTGCCCTCGACCCATTGGATATTAAAGTATATGCAGGAGAGAAATCACTTTCTTCGGTAGTACAGATGGAATCGGTAAATATGGTGCTAACAGCTTTAGTTGGATATGCAGGCTTGATTCCGACCATTGCAGCTATAAAAGCAGGTAAACATATTGCCTTAGCTAACAAAGAAACTCTGGTAGTAGCTGGTGAATTAGTAACCGATCTGGCACAAAAAAACAGAGTAGATATTCTTCCGGTAGATTCTGAACATTCAGCTATTTTTCAGTGTCTGGTAGGGGAATTTCATAATCCTATAGAGAAAATTATCCTGACAGCGTCAGGAGGACCATTTTTAGGTAAAGACCGCGACTTTCTGAAAAGTGTAACCAAGCTGCAGGCATTGAAACACCCCAATTGGAGTATGGGCGCCAAAATTACAATAGATTCTGCTTCATTGATGAATAAGGGTTTAGAGGTAATAGAAGCCAAATGGCTATTTGGCCTTACACCCGAACAGATAGAAGTGGTAGTACACCCACAAAGTATCATCCACTCAATGGTGCAGTTTGAAGATGGCAGTATGAAAGCCCAGATGGGTTTGCCAGATATGCGTGTGCCGATTCAGTTTGCTTTAAGTTATCCTGCCCGTTTAAAATCTGACTTTCCAAGATTTGATTTCAGTAAATATCCGTCATTGACTTTCCAGAAACCAGATGTACAAACCTTCAGGAATTTAGGTTTTGCATTTGAGGCACTCAGCCAAGGGGGGAATATGGCATGTATTGTTAATGCTGCTAATGAAATAGCGGTTGCTTCTTTTCTACGCGATGAAATTGGTTTCCTGGAAATGTCTGATCTGATTGAAGATTGTATGCATCGGGTAAGTTTTGTGAAGACGCCTACCTTAGAAGACTATATAAAAACTGACGAGGAGGCACGCCGTATAGCCATGGAATTTTCTTTTTAGAAGTTCATACAATAACTCTTACCATTCGTTGGAAATTTACTACCATTCGTTGGAAGTATTACACCATTCTTTCCTAAATTTTTGGATACTATCTGAAGAATATTTTACTTAGGTGAATGATATAAACGCTTATAAAATCATTCATTATGAATGCCATCATCATAGAAGACGAAAAACTGGTTGCCCGCGAATTAACTTATAAAATAGCAGAGATAGACGAGAATGTAAAGATTCTGGAGGTGCTTCCGAGTGTGAAAACTGCCCTTAGATGGCTGGGTGAAAATGCTGAACCCGATTTGGTTTTTGCTGATATTCAATTGGCCGACGGTGTCAGTTTCGAAATCTTTGATAAGTTTCAGCTTAACTGCCCGATTATATTTACTACTTCGTATAACGAATACGCCATTCGTGCCTTTAAGGTAAATGGCATTGATTATCTGTTGAAACCTGTTGAGCCGGAAGAACTGGCAAAAGCTATCGGAAAGGCCAAAGAATTGAATAAAACCAAAGCTAAAACGCCCCTTGATTTAAATAGCCTGGTAGAAATGTTGCAGGTTGGCAATATGAGTAAGCCTATATATAAAGAGCACTTTTTAGCCAATCACCGAAACTCATGGATACCTGTAAAAGTGAACGATATTGCCTTCTTTTACTATGAAGCAATTATCTATCTCGTAACCAAAACCAACGAGAAGTATACACTCGATATGAGCTCAATGGACGAACTGGAAGAACTGATTGATCCCACAAAGTTTTATAGAGTTAATCGGCAATATATTGTCTGTATTGATGTGATTCAGAGCGTGAGAAGTGTAGAAAACTCCAAGCTGATTGTAAAACTTAAAAACCCACATCAGAATACCGAAATAGACATTAGCCGCCACAAAGCCCCAACCTTCAAAAAATGGCTGGAAAAATAACAAAGTATCTGCTCAAAAAAAGCCTTTTTGTCCTATTACTTTGGTTAGGCTTTTGTCATCTGTTAATTGGGCAAGAAAAGCTGAACTATGAGTTTTCTTTTCTGAAAGAAGAAGATGGGCTCTCAAATAACCACATTGTGAGTATGTTGAGAGATCGGGATGGTTTTTTATGGATAGCCACAATAGATGGACTTAACCGATATGATGGCAGTCATTTTACTGTTTTTAAGGCTGATTATAAGGGTTCCACTACTTTAGCTAACAATGCAGTTCATGGTTTATGTGAGGATAAAGACGGAAATATATGGGCTACAACCGATGATGGAATATGTTATTACAATAAAAAAACTAATAAATTTCAGAGTTATAAAGAGTTAAACGGACAGAAATTTGCCCGTTGTTATTTTATTATTTGTGATAAAAAGGGGGATATCTGGTTTGCAGGTGATATGGGGTTATATCATCTTGCAAAAAAAACACAAAAAATAACCAGCTTATTCAGGAATTCCGGCCCTGTCAATTCAATCAGTGACGACGATATCTACAGTATAAAAGAATATCCACAAGAAAACATGATATGGATTGCTACGGTTAGAGGAGTGAATTATATTGATATCAATACCAAAAAGTTTTATAACTCTACAAATAATCCGGCAAAATTTTCATTCCTGAATACTAATGTAATAAATACGCTTACAATTAATAATAACCATTTAATTTTTGCTGACGAGATACGTCTAAAAATAGTAGTAGTAAACTTATTAAATAAAAAGGTAGTAGCAGAATATAATTGGCCAGGAAAAAAAAGTTTGAAAGTAAACCACATATTTGTTGACAAAGACCATAACTATTGGATAAGTTTTCAGGATCACGATTTGTTTTTTATAGATTCCAAAACAAAAGAAATTAAAGAAGTTGACTATAATCCTGCAAGAAAACGAGAGTTTACAAATGTTCAATTTAAAGATTTATACCATAATAGTGATGGCATGCTACTATTTGGCACTTCACAAGGGCTAGCCTATCTTGAACCTGATGACCTCTTATATAAAATATATAACTTAAACGATATTGTAGATAATAAAGAACCTGCCGAAAGCTTTAGTGCGTTTGCAGAATCGGCCGATAAAACCTGGTGGTTGGGTAACTGGACACGTAAACTGATACATTTTAATCCTCATGCTAATACACATGAGACTTTTCAGCTACCTCCTGAATATAGTAATAATCATAAATACATTCATACCATTTGCGAAACAAAAGAAACCGTGTATGCTGCTACTCACGGAGGAATCTTCTGGCTAAATAAGAAAACTAAGCAACTAGCGAAATTAAAAGTACCTGCCAAAATAGTTGCCGATTCAGTGTTTGTAATGACAATGGTATTAAATAAAGATGTCTTGTGGATAAGGACAAGCACTACAATGGTATTTGCTTATCATATTTCGAACCAAAAATGGGAAGAGTTTTTTTTACTAAGTTATTTGCCAAAGAACTTCTATACTACCCGCATGTTTTTGGAATTTGATAAACATGGAGATTTATGGGCTAATTTATATCCGAGAGGATTTGCAAAGCTTTCGAAAAGAGAACACAAATTTATTAAGCGAGAAGCTGCTCTTAAAGAAGACTTTGAAAAATGGTTATTCCAGTTCAGAGCTGATTCCGCCAATCATTTCTGGTATCCTACTATGGGATACGGATTAGTGAAATATGATATGGAAAAAGGCACTATACAAAACTGGCGTGAGAGTGATGGGCTGATGTTTGATCACTGTATGGCTGTTTGTCCCGATAAATTTGGTAATATATGGGTTGGCTCTTTTCATAAATTTTCAATTTTTAACCCTGAAAAAAACTATTTTCAGAATTTCCGTATACCTTATAACGAAGAAACCAATCAATACAGAAGTTATATGTTTCCATTGAGTAATCAACATATTCTGGCGTTACAAAAAAATGTATTAATTGAGTTTATACCTGAGAATATTTCAATCAACACCAGTAGCAATAATACTTTATTGATTAATAGTGTACAGCTCGCAGATACAACTCTTTTACTAAGCAATCAATTAAAGAGTATTAATTTAGGTGTAGACGACAACAACTTCAGTATCAGTTATGCTGTTCTTTCACCTGCTCAGGAGCAATACAGATATTATTACCAGTTAGAGGGCTTTGATGATACATGGGTTGAAGCAGGTTCAAAGACAGTGGCTAACTATACAAGAATACCCGGAGGAAATTATACTTTCAGAGTAAAAGCAGTTGCAGGCAATGTAGAAATTATGAGTAGTGATTTTCCGGTTCACATAGCTACTCATTTTTATAAAACTTATTGGTTCCTGGCTACAGTATTACTATTAATAGCTGCTATTGTTTATTTCGTGTATAGATATAGAGTTAAGCAGTCAAATGAAGTGCATCGCTTACAAGCGCAGACATCCAGACTTGAAAAAGACAAAACCGAGATTCAATACCAGAACCTTATCAATCACCTTAATCCACACTTTCTGTTTAATAGCCTTACCTCGCTTAACAGCCTGATTCTGACAGAGCCGAAGCAAGCCTCTAAGTTTTTGCAGAAACTATCCCTGATATACCGTTACATTTTACAGAATAAGGAAAAAGAATCGGTTACTCTGGAGCATGAGATTAATTTCGTGAAAAACTATATCGATCTACAGAATTCACGTTTTGAAGACGGCTTAGTGATTAATATGGATATTCCGAAAGAATATCTGAGCGATGGTATTGTGCCGGTTACGTTACAGAATCTCTTTGAAAATGCCATTAAGCATAATACTATTGAGGACGAAAAACCTTTGGTTATTTCTGTCTATGTAGAAGATGAATGCCTGATAGTTGAAAATAATATCCAGAAAAAAGCCTATGTTGAAACCTCTAATAAGCAAGGGCTCGAAAGTCTGAAAAAACTCTATTATTATTTAACTTCCGAGCCCGTTGAGATTATCGAAACAGATAAAGTATTTAAGGTAAAAGTACCTCTACTTTAAAGTATCTATTAAGCGTTTACTTCCTGACTCATTTCTTTCATGGCTCCCGAAAGAAGCGTATAGCAGGCTATCCAGGCCTCTTTGGTTTCCTCTGTCCAGTTTTTGCCTAAGCCTTGTTCCAGAGTCCATAAGAGAGCTTCGCCAACTTTTTCATAATGATAATCTTCTACACCGTATTTTACATGACGTTGCGAAAGTTTAGCAACATCATCAAGAATAGTATCTGGCTTATCTAATTTGCTGATGATATAAGAGAGCATCGAGACCAGTTTACGTGATTGCTCAGGAATATCGGCATTTCTAAACATAGGCTTTAATTCGGGCGCTATTTCGAATAGACGATTATAAAAAAGGCTACCAACGGTTTCAGCAGGGATTTTAGCAACTAAACTAAAACTTTCTTTGACGAGTGAAATCTGATTTGTTTTCATGTAAGTATAACTGTTTATAATAAATGTATTTTTTGTAATTCCTGCCAATTAGCAGTTTCATTATCAATTAGTTTTTATGGCGTTATATTGACTTGTTGGTCAAAAGTAGATAGACTGTATAAACCCGACAAAAATTTCAGATTGAGTAGTCTTTATTTAGAATTGAATGGCATAAAAACGATTGCTATTAGTAGATATAACAATCAGAGGCAGATATACAATTACTAATTAATTTCTAAAAGCAATATCATGAATAACATAAGAAATGGGTTGACATATGCTTGAGTACAATAAGAGCTTATATCTTTTACGGAAAAACCATTAAAATGTATTTTGCTACTAGTTAGTACTCTCTTTCTGCCTTTCATTGCTTTATTTTTTTTCTGAATACTATATCTGTTAAACTTTACTTTCTTACAGAAAAAATATTCACAAAAAATTAAAATGATGGTAAAGCACACATGTACAAACTTTTTAAAAAAAATGAAGACTCTCAATTTGGCACTTATAATGGTGTTAATTTCTTTGACTTGCTTTTCTCAGATAAAGAAAGTCCTGATTGTAGCAACGAATATAGATTCAGTAGGAACCCATAAAAGTGGAACCTATTTAATGGAAATAGCTTATCCATTTCAATACTTTATTGATAAAGGATTTGAAGTTGATATTCTGACACCAAAAGGAGGCAAAACCTCATTGTACGATAATGGTAAAGTAGCCGAAGATTTAGCAAAAATTCAGAAGAATGAACTATTTATAAAAAAAACAAATAATTCACTTTCTCCTGTTGAAGTAAAGTGGGCTGATTATTCGGCGGTTTTTTATCCAGGCGGACATGGACAATACTTTGATGTTATGTATGATGAACGTATTGCACTCATAACTTCAAAAATCTATGAAAAAGGGGGGATAGTTGGTACAGCAGGGCATGGAATAGCATCGTTAGTAAACGTGCAACTTAGTAATTGCCAATACCTTGTGCAGAATAAAAGAATCACCTGTTTTCCACATTGGGCAGAACTAAGATTTATGAATATATCGAACTATGGTAAATTATTACCCTTTGATATGGAAGTAGTTTTAGCACGAAGAGGAGCAAACCTAATTGTGTGCACGCCTGAAAACAGACCTGATAAAAACTATACTCATATTGTTGATGCTACAAATAGAATAGTAACTGGAGCTTTTGCTGTCTCTGCTCAATGGGTAGCAGAAGAAGTAGTTAAATTGATAAAATAAGGTAAAATCTTATAAAAGTATTCTTTTGGCTAAAAGGGTCAAGATTTAATAAAGTGAGGTTTAGCATACCTCACTTTTACTTTTTATTAGTGTATACAGTTATGAAAAAATAGCTTTTCAGTCCACCAATCGCTTGGAAAACCCATAAACTGTGTATTCATTCATAATTTAAAAGATAGCTGGCAAAACCATTAAAACCATTTTTTCTACAATCCAATAGTATTTTACTGCACTTCAACTTCTTATATTTTTTTTCGAATCGGTATTGCTACAACTTTGTATCGTCAAAACGGACAAACAACAGCATAGTCATAGAAAACTAAAATCATTAAATGAAAAAGCAATTATTAATCATCGCTATTATTCTATTCAGTTTGCAAGCTTATGCAGACGATAAAAAAATTGAGTACAGAAGCAGTAATCTAAATATTGCTATGTATGAGTACGAGCACGTAAATTCTTTGAAGCTGAGCCTGAATATCTTGAAAGACAGAGGGCAAAAAGCAAAAGTAAAATTGATGGACGCCGAGGGTAGAACTCTTCACGAAGAGGTAATAGGCAGAAAGCTAACCTCTATAAATGTCCGCCTTGATTTGTCTACAGCGCCAGCAGGTACATACTACGTTGAACTAACAAGTGGCGATAGAATTATTACCAAAGAAGTGAAGCGTGATCAACATTCATTAAGTTATTAATTAGTAGGGTTTTTCTCATGAGTTTAGGGGTTAGAACAAAAGCTCTTCCATATTGGTAGGGCTTTTTTTATACCATTTCAACTCATATCAAACACAAACAAGCACATGAAAATCTCGGTCATAATTATTACTATTCTTGCTATAGCAAGTATCATTATATTTAACTCATTTCGTACCAGAGTTTCTTCCACCATTAAAAATGTGGCACATGGCCCGTTTACCATTCAGATGGAAAAATTTTCGACAAGAAGCTATAATATGAATTATGGAATGGTAACCAATGTGAGTATCAAATATTCAGTTTTATATAAAGGAAACCAGGTGCAATTCTCCAAAAACTTACAAAACAATACAGGTTATTCGCATATATGGCGGGTATATATTCTGGCTGACGCGCCTACACCAACCCTGATTGCTGGTAGCCAAAGCCTTTATTTAATCAGAGAAGAGAATGGTAGTGTTGTAGTAAAACCATTAGATGAACAAGGCTACGATTTTGCAAGCCTGCAGTTTTTAGACCCTGACAAAGGTCAACCTGCTAAGTCATTCAAAGTTTTTATGGCTAATGACCAGGACGGAGATGGCAAAGTAGACAGTTTAAAAGGTGGAGATTACTTGCTGGTGAATCAGCATACGGTATTACACATACCCACTTTGAAGAAGTATGTGATGAACAAGAATAATAATCTGGTTGATAATTACAGTTTTTATAATGATGCCGGAGCCATAGCTTTTTCGCCAGATAAAAAATGGATAGCTTTTACAGGAGACTTCGCTACCTATAATACCAATGATGAACCAAAATATGAGAATGCCATAGTGGTATATAATTATGAAAGGGATAAGGGCTATACTGTGCCATTCAGCAAAATCAATACGCGTCTGAAAAACCAATTCTATATTAATAGAACCTGGTTTGAAACTTATTTTGAGTGGATTGAGCAAAATGGGGTATATACCCTTCAACTAAAAAAGCTGACAAAGCAACCATATTGGCAGGGAGCCTATGAAGATGAGGGCAAAGTATATGAGATTAATTACGCAAAACCTGAGATTCAAAAAACATTGATAGATTTTATACTAAAGCGCTATAATCTATCAGCAGATACCATTAAGCCGGGAGATGAATATAGTACTGACGAACTGAATATAATGGTAAACGGGTTGAAACTGGCTGTTTGGTATAGAAAAGATGACAGACAACTAATATTTATGAAAAATATATATGCGCCAGAATCAGAAGCCTATATACCGATGATTCATGAAATAGGAGATGCATTTAATAAAGCCTTAAGCGAAGGCAAGTATCAGAATCACTTTATTGAAGACTAAAACAAAGGTTCATAGAAATACTTTTTTAACAGAAAAATGTAAAAACAACCATGAAAACTAAAATTGCCATTTTATTACTAAGCATAGTCTTAAAAGCCTGCATAAAAAACGAAAAGGTTTCTGCTGATAAAAAAGTTGAAGCACAAGAAACAACATCCGAAATTCTTAAGCCACTGACGAAAATCACCTACCCAGAAGACGAACTAGCGCAAAAGAATTTCGTGTATGATGCTACGGGAAATCTGATAAAGTTTAATAGTATCTCCGATACGGCTTTCTATACCTTTACAAAAGACCTTATTAAAAGAAAGTGGGTAAACGATAAAGGCGCGGTAATCTCAGAACAGGCGTATGCTTTGGATAAAAATGGGAGAATAGTGGCCTCAACTTATACAGAAAGCGCCATTGGGAAAATCTATGAAACTACTTATACCTACAATGCTCAAGGCTTTCTGGTAAAGGTTCTTACGAAGAATTTCGTTACCAATAAAGACAATATCACCGAGCATATCTATCAGGCTGAGAATCTGGTTCGTACCCGGTACTTAATCGGAGATAAGCTAGATATGGAGGTTTCATATCAGTACGATACTACCAAAGAGAATAAAATTGCATTGAATGTCTTTACAAGTGTTGATGAGTTTTTTACCAATAAACAACTAGGTAAAGTAAGTAAAAATGTAATGATTCAATCGCTAAGCAGAAGCGTTCAGGGTGATACGATGAGTTATCTGAAATACAGAAATGAATTTGATAAGGATGGTTATTTAGTAAAAACCACTGAACAGGATATAATGAATGAAATAAGTGTTGAAAAACTTTATCATTATAAAACTAAATAAGCTTTTATGAAATCGTTAAGATACTTGCTTGGGCCGGAATTTATCTGGTTCATATCCGCTGTAGGAATAAAATATTTCGGGAAGTATAATATAAGCATTCAGGGCAAATACAACGACACCCTGGAAAGTATGGCTTATTGGTTGCCTTTGCTTATGGTAGCAGCTTGCATGAGTATATACTATATTCCTGTGGCTCCTAAGGGCTATCTTCTCTTACGAATTATTGTTGCTTCAATTATAGGTAGTCATTTTGTATTTGCTTATTGTGCCGCTTCTCATACAGTTGGTGGGCCTGGGGTAGGCGCATTATATATTATGGGTATAAGTTTTACTATAGCAGTACTATTTGTAGCCAGTTTAGTTAAACTCTTTTTCTTAGCACTCAAATGATCAAAAATAATTTCTATCTCGTATTCTTCGGAATCTTCTCGCTTGTGGCAACTATTATGGGTATAGTGGCTTATATCAATTATAAAAACGCGCATAAACTTCTGCATGAGGGCGTAAAGACAACAGCAATAGTTGAGGGTAGCTTTACAGATAATAAAGGACATACCCGTTATAAGCTCGTGTATTTTGATAAGCGGCAGAATCCACACATTTATTGGCTGGAAAAACAAAGCTGGACAGACGCATTGAATTATGGCGAAAAAGTGCCTATTTATTATTCACCTGATAATCCTGATAAATCAACCACTGGTGGAATGGATGCCTGGTTTGTGGCCATTCTTCTGGGTTCATTTTTTGTAGTGTTTGGGTTGATAGGGTATATCGGTTTAGGTAAAGAATTACTTTCGCTCAATCAAAAGAAATATCTGCGTGAGTGGGGGATTACCGTTACGGCTCATGTAGATGATGTATATAAGAACTATAGTGTGAGTGTTAATAACGAATGCCCTTATATTATCCGTAGCACTTATAAATCGCCTGTTGATAATAAGGTGTATATCTTCCATAGCGACAATATCTGGTTTAATCCGACACCTTATCTGAAAGACAGCATTGTGGTAAAAGTGAACCCGAATGACTATACAGAATATGTAGTGGAAACTAACTTTCTGGTGCCCTGAAACCATTCAGTTTTAATTTCCTACCTTTCAGTAACCGTTTTCGCGTATTCAGCCGCATATATTTTAGAAACTCCTGATTATCAGTCAATTTTGTGTCATAATATTAACAACTACAGACATGGAAACTAAAATCAGAAAACCTCACAGAACACACACCAAGCTTCTTTTCAAAGCCTCAGAAAACATTGTCAGGTTAGAAGCAAATATTAATTATACCACCTTTATTCTGAACGGCGGAAAACAAAAAGTGATGTCTTATACCCTGAAAATGTATGACACTATTCTGCCTCATTCATTTATCAGAGTAAACAGATCTTGCATTGTGAATGTCAACTTCATTGCCAATCTTAATTTCGACCATAAGACTGTGGTTTTGAAAGATGGTACAGAGATTCTTATCTCTCGCAGAAGACTGGAAGCCGTGCGTCAGAATACGCTTGCAGTAGCTTAATTGGAGCTTTAGAAGGCTATCTCTCACAGTTTTATAGTTAAACCCAGAAAAGTTGAGTATCTTTGCAGTAAATTATAAAGATATGAAACAGCCTTTTTATGTTCTTTACGAAGACAATCACATCATTATTGTCAATAAAGCAGCAGGAGTTTTAGTACAAGGCGATGCTACAGGAGATAAGACTTTATCAGACTACGTAAAAGACTACATCAAAGTAAAATATAATAAACCGGGCGATGTATTTTTAGGAACAGTGCATCGCCTCGACCGTCCCGTGAGCGGTATAGTTGTTTTTGCCCGTACTTCAAAAGCACTTGAACGGATGAATGAACTTTTCCGTAGAAGAGACGTTCAGAAAACCTATTGGGCAGTAGTAGGTAAAAAGCCTGAGAAGAAAAGTGGTAAACTAACCCACTGGCTAGTTAAAAACGAAGAGAAGAACACGGTTAAAGCCTTTGACACAGAAGTAAAAGGCTCACAAAAAGCCGAATTAAATTACCGCTATATCGGCGAAATCAATCACTACCATTTACTGGAAGTAAACCCTGTCACCGGCCGTCCTCATCAAATAAGGGTGCAGTTGGCTAGTATGGGTTGTCCTATCAGAGGTGATGTGAAATATGGCTATCCAAGACTTAATCCTGAGGGTAATATTAATCTTCATGCCCGCCGTTTGTATTTTATTCATCCGGTTAAGAAAGAGCCTATTCTAGTTAAAGCTCCACTTCCTGAAAACCCTTTCTGGGAAGAATTTCTGGAGCTTGAAACAGAAGAAATTAAAACCGAAAATCTGGATTTCTTGTATTAAGAAGTCCAGATTTTGTGCATAAGTGACGCTTCATTGACAATATTTTCGTAATTTGTTGCCATCAATCAACCCCTTAATTTATTATAAATGAATCGTAGAAACTTTCTTTCAAAGAGTGCTATGGTAGCCGGTGCTTCTGCTTTACCTGTAGGTGCTGCTTTGGCATCAGAAACACAAACAGGTACGCCTAAAGCCACTGCAGCCAATAAGTTCAAACTCTTATATGCGCCTCACTTTGGTATGTTTGAAAACTCTGCCGGAAAAGACCTTGTAGACCAGTTAAAATTCATGGCCGATAATGGTTTTATGGCATTAGAAGATAATGGCATGCTAGGGCGCCCGGTAGATGAGCAGAAAAAGATTGGTGAGACTCTGACTAAATTGAATATGAAAATGGGGGTGTTTGTGATTGACGGTGGAGACAACTGGAAAACCTCATTAGCAACCGGAAAGAAAGAGTTTCTAGAGAATTTTCTTAAAACCTGTCGTACTTCTGTAGAGGTAGCCAAACGTGTGAATGCCAGATGGGCAACAGTAGTGCCGGGTTTCTATGAAAGAAGATTACCGATTGGTATCCAGACCGCCAATGTAATAGATGCGCTACGCCGTGCCTGTGATATATTAGAGCCACATAACCTGACAATGGTATTAGAGCCATTAAGCGATACACCGGATTTATTCTTACGCAATTCAGACCAGACTTTTATGATTTGTAAGGCTGTTAACAGCCCATCGTGCAAGATTCTGTTTGATATGTGGCATATGCAACGCAACGAAGGCCGTATAACACAAAATATGGACTGGTGTTGGGACGAAATCGCTTATTTCCAGATAGGGGATGAGCCGGGCCGTAATGAACCAACTACTGGAGAGGTCAATTACAGAAGCCTATTCAAACATATTCATGATAAGTCCAAGGCAAAAAATCAGGAATTTATCTTAGGTATGGAACATGGAAATGCCTACAAAGGCCTGGAGGGAGAGAAGAAGCTAATTGAAGCCTACAGATGGAGCGATAATTTCTAAAATACTATTCGTATAGTTTAAATAAAAATTAAGGTATCAGATGATTAAACGCTGATACCTTTTTTTGTATTGGTGATAAATAAAGGTCATAAAATAAAAAAGCCTTATCCGTTATTAACGAATAAGACTCTTATAATACCTGATTAAGAATTATTTCTTAGTAGTATCAGCAACAGCTGTAGTATCAGTTGTTACAGTTGTATCAGCTGGAGCCATAACTGAAGTAGCAGTTGTATCTACAGTTGTAGAATCAGCAGAACCTTCAGTTTTAGATGTACAAGCGGCTAGAGAAGCCATACCAGCTACGAATAAGATTGCAAATACTTTTTTCATTTCTTTATGATGTTTTTAAGGTTTGAAACGCACTGCAAATTTAAGTTTATTTTAAGATATGAAGCAAGTGTTTCTTAAATTTTTTTTAAAATCACCTTAAATATGTCTTAAGAAAACAATAATATCTTGATTATGTCCAATTTTAGCGAGGATTACGGGTCTTTATTTTATCATAAATGCCCGTACTTCTGAAAGTAAGAAACTTATGTCCAAAGTAATTAGCCAGGAAGCTAAACCCCATTCCTACAACGTGAGAACCTTTTTCGCGTACAAAGAGAGAGTATTGAGAGAAGTATTTGTTTGCCACGTGGTCGAAAGTAAGAGAGGAGATTCCTACCTGTATGCCCCAGGCTACTAAGGCAATGATTAAAAACTTAACAGATTCGCGGCGGGTATTACCCGATTCTTTGGCAGAAAAAGCAAAAACTTTAGCAGGAATAAAACTCACTACAGTTGCCGTGAGATAACCAGCTGAAACGCTTAGATTAAATGCGGGCTTATCTGCAAAGCCCAAATAGAGAAAAAGAGATTTATAGGGGATTTGTGTGATAAAGTTTGTGCCGGCTCCTAATATAGCAGTAAGAAAAAAAGAAATAAAGCTTCTTAATTCCTTACTTTTTATTTTTTCTAATATTTTTAACAAGATTGTATGATTTATAAATACACTTTTTATCACATCAGGCTACGCAATAAGTCAGGGAAAAGTCCAAGCAGAATAGAACCGAAAGTAGTGATTCCGAGAATTATCTTATAAAAAGGCGTTAAACTGATTGCTTCGCCCTCGCTTTCTCTCATGTAAGCAGCAATAATCGGTTTGAAATAATAATAGATACCTACTGCCGACATCAAAATAGCTACTACCAATAACCAGATATGTCCTCTGAAAGCAGCATCTGAAAATACATAAAATTTACCCCAGAAACCTGCTGTTAAAGGAATACCTGCTAATGAAAGCATTGATATTGCTAAAATGAAAGCTAGAAAAGGATTTCTTTTAGATAGACCGTTTAATACTGCTATACTTTCGTCTGGTCTTCCATCGACCAGTTTTTCTTTCGATACTGCCATCAATACACCAAAGGCGCTGATGGTAGCCAAAGAATAGGCCAATGAATAAAATACGATTGAATCATCTGATTTATTGCTTAAACCCACTACTGCCATCAACATATATCCGGCATGCGATACACTCGAAAACGCCAACATACGTTTGAAGCTTCCTTGCGATACTGCCGTAACATTGCTGATAATTAAGCTTAATACTGTCATGATAATTACCATTACCCACCAGAAACTATAAATAGGTGAGAATGATACTTCTAATATGCGATAAATAGCGGCAAATCCAGCTGTCTTTACAATAGTTGACATGAAAGTTGTAAAGATTGTCGGAGCACCCTCATATACGTCTGGAGTCCAGAAGTGGAATGGCGCCGCAGATACTTTAAACAATAAGCCAATTAATAAGAAAGTAACACCCACATATAAATACACTGAAGAGTGTTGTGTTGATACCATTTGCGTTACTACAGTACGGGCTGCATCAATATTGAAAGAGTAATTGGCACCATATAACATAGCAATACCAAACAACATAATACCTGTAGCAAATGACCCCATTAAGAAATATTTAAGAGCGGCTTCATTTCCTCTCAGATTACGTTTATCACTGCCGGTCAGTACATACATCGAAACAGAAAGAATCTCAACACCGATAAAAAGCATAATCAGGTTCTGGAACCCTGTCATCATAATTGCTCCTACCAACGAAAACTGCAGGATCGCAAAATACTCTGCTGGTTGTGCATGTTCATCGTCAATAAAACCCTTTGTTAATGCAATAATCAAAAACGCAGAAAGCAGAATAACAGCTGATAACAGGATAGTAAAGTTATTGACCTGCAACATATTGTTGAAGTACAAGCCCGGTTTGTTCCAGTCGTACAGATTGGCAAAAAAGGCAAGTGTTACAAAAAATAAGGTAGCAGGAAGTAAAACTTTCTTAGATTTAAGAAAACCTAAGAAAAGAGTAATAATTCCGGTAATAGAAAGTACGAGTATTGGATACATAATATCTATTGAGCATTATCAGTTCGCTACTGTCGGGAACGAACTGTAAATTAAGGATGAATCAGTTGTAATAAACTATTAACCGCAGGTTCAGTAATTTTCAAAAACACATTAGGGAAAATACCCATCAATAAAACTACGGCAGCGATAGGTAATAAAACGGCAATTTCTGTACCTTTCACATCGCTGAATTCAGATGTAACGGCATTACGTTCGCCAAACATAGAGCGTTGCATCATGCGTAGCATATATACAGCACCCAGGATAATGGTTAATCCAGCTATGCCACCTAGCCACGCATTTTTATCAAATACGCCTTTCAGCAATAAAAACTCTCCTACAAAACCATTGGTTAAAGGCAAGGCTACGCTGCCCAACATGATAATCATGAAATAAATACTAAGTGCCGGAGTATTTTGGGTAATACCGCCCAGAGAGTTTAAATCTCTTGTATTGGTGCGGTCGTACATAATTTTTACAATGAAAAATAAACCTACTGCATTGATACCATGCGCTACCATTTGTAATAAAGCACCCTGGATACCACTTAATGTGCCAGATAGTACCCCTGCTGCCATTAAGCCCATATGAGCAAATGAAGAATAAGCAATCAGACGTTTGATATTATTCTGTTGAATAGCGATTACAGAACCATAAATCAAACCGATTATTGAGAGAACCATCGCTATCATGCCATAGTTTGACAAACCTATCGGAGCCAATGGTAATAAGATTCGGATTAATCCATAAACCCCCATTTTCGACAATAAACCAGATAATAACATCGTAGCGGCAGTTGGCGACTCGCTATAAGTATCCGGTTGCCAGGTATGGAATGGTAATACAGGCATTTTGATAGCAAAGGCTATAAAGAAAGCCCAGAATAGTAAATTCTGACTGGTAGGCGAAAGGAATTTAGCCGCAGTATATAGCTCCTGAATATTAGCCGTAGATGCTTTGATGTATAAATATACAACGGCCACTAACATGAACAAACTTCCAAACATGGTATAAACAAACATTTTGAAAGTAATTCTTGGTGCATTTACTCCTCCCCAGATAGCTGCTAAGAAATACACAGGAATTAGGGCAACTTCGTAGAAGAAATAGAATAAGAAAATATCTTTTGCCATAAAAACGCCCATCAAAGCGGCTTGCGCTAATAAGATAAGCGAGTAGAAAGATTCGGTTTTTTTATAGCTATACTTGAATGTAGAAAGAACAATCAACGGTACTAAGAAACCTGTCAGAGCAATCATTAGAAGACTTATACCATCAATTCCTAAATGGAAATTGATTTTCAAATCTTTCATCCAGGCATATTTGATTTCAATAAGCGTTTGAGAATCAAAAGTAATAAAGGCGTATGCAGCTACGGCAAACTCTATCAATGAAGTCAATAAAGCTATATTTTTTGATACTCCAGCATTACTACCTCTTAATAAAAACAGTAAAAGACTGCCAATAAGGGGAATTAGTATAAGGATTAGTGCTAACATCCGGAATTATTTTTAAATTTTTAAGTCGTAATGTTTAGTTGGATTATTTTATTCCAACAAATGCTTTAATTGTTTCCAGAACCTGATAACCCAGGTTGATTCCTAGTATTATCGTAATACCAATTACCATAGCAAATAAATAGAAGCCTGTTCCACCGGCTTGTAATCTGCGGGTAAGATTGCTGAATGAATTCACCATATTACCAACGCCGCGTACAATTGCATCAAAACCTTTAGGTTCAAATACATTCACAAAGAAATTTGATAAGCTTTTCACCGGATTTACGAAAATTGCCCAGTATACCTCATCAATATAATATTTGTTGTAAATCACTTTCTGTACACCTGTAATTTCGCTGTCTTCGACAGGTACGTTTTTGCTGCCACCAAATCTTGTATAAGCTATAAAAATAGCAATTAACGCAGCGCCCAACGAAATTCCCATAAGCATCCACTCTGTTGAATGTTCAACCGGATGTGCTCCGAACTCAGGATTAACAGCTTTTGATCCTTCATAAATAGGATTCAAAAAGTCTGCTAATAAATGAGGAGCATGAAAAACTTCAGGCATACCTATAAAACCTCCAACAAATGAGAAAACCGCTAAGACCATCAAAGGAATAGTCATGCTTGCCGGAGATTCATGCAAATGGTGTTCTTGCTCGTGAGTACCTCTGAAAGAACCTGTAAAAGTAAGGAAGAACAAACGGAACATATAAAATGCCGTCATCATAGAGCCAATTAATGCCAAAACCCACATCAATTTATTATGCTCGTATACATGTGCTAAGATTTCATCTTTTGAGAAGAAACCGGCTAGTGGGAATACTCCTGAAATAGCTATAGTACCTATTAAAAATGTAATAGCAGTAATTTTGATTTTGCTCCATAAACCACCCATTCTGCGAATATCCTGTTCACCACTCATGGCATGAATGACACTACCTGCCGCTAAGAATAATAAGGCTTTGAAGAAAGCATGCGTAATTACATGGAAGAAACCCGATGTATAAGCAGATACACCTAAGCCCATAAACATATATCCCAACTGACTGACAGTAGAGTAAGCCAATACTTTCTTAATATCATTCTGGAAAATACCAATTGTTGCAGCGAAAACGGCCGTTGCCACACCAATCCAGGCTACAAATTCCAATGTTTCAGGGGCAAGTGTGTATAGAATATTCGAGCGAATAATCATATATATACCCGAGGTAACCATGGTAGCGGCGTGGATTAGGGCTGAAACCGGAGTAGGGCCGGCCATTGCATCCGGTAACCAGGTATATAAAGGTATCTGAGCCGATTTACCCATCGCACCAATAAATAGGAAGCCTGTAATAGCAATGATAGTGCTATCGCCTACGGTTAAACCTTTCGCTTTTTCGAATACTTCTGTGTATTCAACCGAGCCGAAATTTAATATTATCAGGAAAATACCAATCAAAAAGCCCAGGTCACCAATACGGTTCATGATGAAGGCTTTTCTGGCGGCATTACCATATTCTGTATTTTTATTCCAGAAGCCGATAAGTAAGTAAGAACACAAACCAACACCTTCCCAACCGATAAACATCACGATATAATTTGAACCCATTACCAATAATAGCATGGAGAATAAGAACAAATTAAGGAATGCCATAAACTTGCCGTATCCTTCATCATCGTGCATATAGCCCATTGAGTACATGTGTATAAGCGTACCTACACCTGTAATCACAAAGAGCATAATGATTGATAGCTGATCTATCTGAAATGAGAAATTGATTTGCAATGAGCCGACAGTAATCCAGTCGAAAACATTAATCAGAATAGGTTGGTTAGTTTCAGTGAGTTGGGTATAGGCTATTACAGTACCAATGAATGATAGTAAAGAAGCCCCGACACCAATAGGTCCGGCTAAGCTGGTAGGAATTTTACGAAACCCCAGACCGTTGATTAAAAAACCAATGAGTGGAAATAAAGGTATTAGAGTAATGATTGACATATATTAATAACCTCAGCCTCAAAGGCATGGTAAATAAGGTTTAAAAACTAGTATATCTATATTAATGAAGAGACTTACCACTTCAATTTGTCTAACAAACCGACATCGATAGAACGGATATTTCTATAAATCATCACGATAATAGCCAGACCAACGGCTACTTCTGCCGCGGCGACTGCCATAATAAAAAATACAAAAACCTGCCCCGATGCATCGGCACGATAAGAAGAAAACGCTATCAATAAAAGGTTAACAGCATTGAGCATTAACTCGATTGACATGAAAATGATGATAGCATTACGGCGTATCAATACACCCACGACCCCAATGATGAATAAAATACTTGCCAATAAGACATAATTTAGCAAAGGAACGGTCTGGATAATGTCTGGTATTTTACTTTGCATTTGCAGATTTATGGTTGTTTTTCCGAAAAGATTTCGCAAAAATAATCAACAATTATCAATAAACAATTATCAATCCTAATTTTAACTTTCTCCTAATTCTTAGAGAAATGCTACTTTTTGTACTAGAAAATTGCCTCTTAATTGCCAAAAAATTACTTATCAAGTAACATTTTTAATTTGATTTCTGTAAGCTTTCTCTTCGTATCTAATGGAAAATCTCCATTAATAATCCAATCATAATATTGCGGCTCTTGTTTTAATACCGCTTTGACGGCCTTACCATTGTGTTTGCCGAAATTGAACATAATCTCTCCTTTAGGATTCCGGGTCATTCTTTGGGCAAAATCAACAATATTAGCCGAGGTCAACTGGTGTAATACGTCCATGTCATTTTTTACAGGTTCGTATTCTTCACCTTTGTCATTTTTCAGTTTCACACCTTCGTATTTTTCTACCTGCGCACAAAGTACTTCTAAGGTAGCCAGGGTATCAACTTCGGCACTATGGGCACCATCTAATTCTCTGTTACAATACAAACGGTAAGCCGCTGAGAGCGTACGAGGCTCCATCAGATGGAAAATCCGTTGGGCATCAATCAGTTTACGATTTTTGGTGTCAAAATCCACATCAATTCTTAAGAACTCCTCTACCAGCATCGGTACATCAAAACGATTGCTGTTAAAGCCTGCTAAATCGCAACCCTCTAAAAACTGCGCTAGAGACCTGCCTATTTGCTTGAAACTGGGCGCATCTTTTACATCTTCATCATAAATACCATGAATCATACTCGTCTCCGGTGGAATCGGTACGCCCGGATTAATCAATTTTGTCTTTACTTCAACCGTTCCGTCAAGTTTGGCTTTGGCAATACACAATTCTACAATTCTGTCTTTGGTAATATTTACTCCGGTAGTTTCGAGGTCAATTACGGCAAGGGGTTTTCGGAGTTTAAGAGAATGAGTAAGCATTATTGGTCATTTAAATCAAGACACAAAGGTAGGAAATAATCGAACGGATGGAAGATTTTGTAAGTAAATTATCTGATATGTCACTATTTCTTGAATCGCTCATCCAATAAAAAATGCCACTTCGTGTCGAAATGGCATTTTAAAAGGATATATCATTTACCCTTATTTCTTCTCAATCACTTCATCAATCACAAAGAAAGGGCGTTTTTTTACTTCAATGTAAATTCTGCCGATGTATTCGCCTAAAATACCTAAGATAATCAGAATAACACCACCTAAGAAATACATGCCTACTGCCAGAGAAGCCGTTCCCGGAGTTTCTTCGGGGGCATGACCAAAAACTTTAAAGCCTATCAGTCGGTGCAAAACAAAGAAAATACCTAAGAAAAACGAGGGAATAGAGATAATAAAGCCCATATAAGTAGCCAGACGAAGCGGGAAACTTGAAAAGCCAAATAAACCGTCTAATGCTAACTGAACCAATTTCTTAAAAGTATATTTTACTTCTCCTGCTGCTCTTTCGGCTCTTTCGTAAGTAACACCAATCTGTTTAAATCCGGCAAAGGCACGCATACCGCGTACAAATCTCAATTGTTCAGGCATCTCATGTACCAGTACATTCACCACTTTTCTATCCATTACACAAAAATCACCAGAATCCAGAGGAATTTCAATGTCAGAAATCCAGGCCAGTATTCTATAAAAAGTTGAATAAGCCATTTTCTTGAAGAAGCCCTCTTTGCGTTTGGTTCTGACGGCGTATACTACTTCGTACCCCTCGCGCCATTTATCCAGAAATCTATGTAATTCTTCTGGTGGATCTTGTAAGTCACCATCCATAATGACAATGGCATCACCTTTAGCTGTTTTTATTCCAGCTGAAATCGCAGGTTGATGTCCGAAGTTTCTGGAAAGTTTTACTATTCTTACACGGGCATCTTTTTCGGCCATTACTCTCATCATAGTCAAAGAACTATCACGAGAGCCATCATCTACTAAAACAATTTCGTAATCTTCTCCCCAGGAAGGAGCAGCAGCAGTTAATCGGGTATAAAGATTTTGGAGATTTTCTTCTTCGTTAAAAATGGGAATTACAATAGAAATCATTATAACAAGGGCTTAGTGCGAATGTTTAGAGACGCAAAGATAGGGTATTTGGAACAGAAAAGGACAAAGAGCGAGAATATGAAATAAAAAAGTCTTGCTTTTTTTACTGAAGCAAGACTTTTCTTTGAAAACGCGTATGATGTAAAAACGCTTATCAACACCTGAAAGTTTCGTGCTTGAAAAATAGTTGTATTATTTTTCAGAATTGTTTCCAAATCCAATCTTTCCTGAAAGAGACGCACCATAAGGAACAAAATCACCATTCATACCCATTACTTTACAGGCTTCTGCTGCTACTCTGATAGAGTTATTGGTACTACGCTCATCTGGGTAGATATGCGCCATATTGGCTATATATAGATTTTTGGTTGAAGTTTCGCAGGCAGGTACTTTCTCAGAGAAATTCAAATCACAAACAGTAGCAGCCGTATTGGTTTTGAAGATATAGACATTTTTAATCCAATCTTCCGAAAATTCAGGATTGATACGCTTCAATGGCGGAATCATGACCTTTTTGATATCCTCATTGCTCATTTTTGCCAGATCTTCGCTCATGGCAAAGTAGCGTGACAGATATACAATGTGCGAACCATTATACTGTTCTTTCGGAATGAAATTGGTGTGCTCAATCACTCCACCAAATGGGAATCCCTGGTCGGCTACGTTCATCCAATAAATATGACTTAATGATTTCTTCAATTCCAGAATCGTACAAACAGCACCAAAATATTCAATACCATTAGCATCAAGCGGAGAGTTTTTAATCTTATCAAAATAGATAGATGGAATAGTTAACAGAAATTGATCGCCATCGCTTCCAATTTCTAAGTTTTTGGTCTTAATACCTTTTATTTCATTTTTTTCAATTTTGAACGCTTCAACAGGTTCGTTCTTAATAAGTTCTACGCCCATTTCTTCCAATCGCTTCACAAGGGCATCCATCAGGGTTTTCCAGCTTCCCTGAATATAACCCAAGCTTTCATCACCATCTTTACGAGAACCCAGACGTTGTGCCATGCGGCCAATCATCCAAGATAGAGGTACCTGATTAGAATAAGGGCCAAACTTGATATTGAGCATGGGTTTCCAAAGTGCATCGGTAATATCTTTGCCCGCCCATTTATAAAACCAATCTAAGGTAGATATTTCTTCATTTTCGCGCCATTTGGCAAATTTCCCTAAGAAAATACTTGTTAAACCAAAACGGACTTTTCCGATAATGCCCACCGGTTTAAACTTCAATAAATCAATAGGTGAATTAAAGTTATATATTTTACCATTCCTGAAAACTCCCATAGTAGTTTTTTTATAGAAGGCTTTATCTGAAATGCCTAAGTCTTTCAACAACCAACGTAGCTCGGCATCTTGTGTAAAAAAGTGATGATAGTAATGCTCTAATTGGTTGCCACCAATTTCAAAAGTATTTAGCAAACCGCCAAACTTATCACTCCCCTCAACCACAGTTACTTTCATACCTTGTTTAGCTGCTATATAGGCCGCTGCTAATCCGGTCATTCCACCACCGATTATGTTTAATTTCATATCGAAGACTAATATTTAGTTTATCTATTGAATGCTAATTGTTTGTTCTTTAATGACTTTGAACTGATTGTTTTCCAATTTACCAATTTTCATACTGAATTGTCCGCTTGGTAAATCAGGCTTGGCAACTATTGCATCAATTCTATTATTATAAAACCTTTGTGTTTTCAGGAAGTTTGTAAACTTATTAGCCTGTGTTTCCAAAGGAAATGCCAGACGATTTTTATCATTGGTAAAAATGGCATAATAACCATCATAACGAGTCCCAAATGGAACAAAAACGTTTTCAAGCTCAATATGAAAAGTATTAGAGCCATCAGTTACCTTGACTGTTTCACCGCCTGTATTAGCGACCTGATTTTCGTATAAGGCTTTATTTATGACATCAATTTCAGCCGGAGGGGTATAGTTTTTGAAATGTACACGGCTAATCCAGAGTATATCATTTACATACTTCATCACACCCGGTACGAAGCCTGCATAGTTGTAGGGAGGAATAGGTAATTTTTTATATTGGGTAATAGGTGCATGGTCGTCAGGGTTACGGGAGTTTTCAAAGGCATAATAGTAATATCGTCCATTATTCTTCCAGTTCAGAATGGTGGTTCCAAAGAAACGGCGACGGTTCTCCACATCATCCCAACTTTCGTAATAAGAAAAGAGATTGAATAGTAAAGTTACCACAATTGAAATCTGCAGATATTTCTTCCACTTGCTAACAGGCAGAATATTAAACGAGCTCAGATAAAGCACAATAAATAGTATAATCGATACTGTCTTATAACGACTCGCAAATGCTTGCTCTAAGCCCTGACTGGCTCTTGATACCGAAAAGGCCGCCCCACTTAAACCCACAAAAAGAAAAGCCGCTAGTAAATAAAGATTGAACTTTGGATACTGCAAAAGCTTCTCATACAATCTATAAAACCAATTGTGCATATCTTTTTTGGCTTTCGGCCAGAAGCGATAATATAAGAAAGTAAATAACATTACAGCCAACCAGCCAAGCATGGCTAAGCCGACTACAATAGCTACTACATGCTTCACAGTAATATCATATACCTGCACAGTACTATCAATCGGTGAGCCAAAAAAAGCAAAGAAATCACCGAGAATAATATGAGGGTATTGGGTGATATTCACCATCACATCAGGTCTGATACCCGGCTTCTTAAAATCGTGGAAGTAAAGCCAGAAACTAAAAAGTACAATTACCAGGTATTGTATTTTCTCGCTTTTGGTGCGCGCATATAAAACCAAAGGAATAGCGGCCAGAAATGAGAACATACCATTGCCATTGGTAAACATGGCTAAGAAAAACAGGATATTGGCTAAGTAAAAAGCCCAGATATTTTTATTGAACAGTAGCAAACCAAATCCCCAAAGACCAAAAATAATAACTGTATTTGGCTGCAAAGAAGTAATAGCCCAGAAGATATTCTCGATTGGCTGTGTATTGAAAATAATGAAAACGATAGGCACCAGATAAGCCAAGCCTACATTAATCTCTTTCAATAAACGATAAAAAACAAAAGGAAGAATCAATAGATACGACACACCCATTAGCATCAATATCTTGTAATTGACTTCACCGAAGAGGTTATAACAAAGCAGGGTGCTTAATCTTACATAAATGATGCGATGCTCACACATTTGAGAAAACAGTAATCCTATTTTTTCCCCAAAAGTGGTTTGTTGCATCCAACTGGCTAAAAATCCTTCTATCCCGTGCCAGTCATCATTCCAACCAATATTAAAAGCATTTTTATATACAAATAAATAAAATGCAATGATTGGAGCTAAAATCAGAAAATATATACCTGTTTTATTTTTCATTTAAAAAGTCAATGTGTTTTGCAATCACTAAGGGATTGTGGTCAAAATTGTTCAACAGATTCGACATAATCCTGAAAATGTGCTGCCGGAAGAAAATTAAAATTTACCCGATAGGAGAGTACTGTAAAAACCAAGATTAAAGCACTTAAAAAGGCCTGCATCAGAATTCCGAAAAATATCAACACAGCCCAACTTGGTAAATAGCTACTATAGATAAAAACCGTAATAATACCGGCAATAGCTACCAGAATAAGTGATGAAATAGCAATCAATAAACGGACTGAAACAGTATCAATATAGACGGCTATGGCACTTAGTCCATGTATAACTAAAGAAGTATAGTTCATCTTTGATTTACCTGTATACCTTTCACCGCGTTCTAGTCCTACTGATTTGTATAAAAGCCTTGAACGGATAATACCCCCCGGATAATGATTCCAGATGTCAGAAACGTGAGTAACTTTATCTAAGAGCTTCTTAGGAATCACCGAAAAATTGCCAAAGTTGATCACTTTTCCTGTCAGGAAAATGAAGGCATATTTATAAATCTTGTAGAAAATCTTGAAAAGGAAGCTTTCTTTGCGTTTGGTTCTGCGGGCAAAAAGAATCTCTTTGCCACCATTTTTTGATGCTTCATCTAGCAGAATGGGCAGATGTTCGGGTTTATCTTCTCCGTCACTATCCATTACTACAAAAAAATCATCGTTCGAGTGGGCATTCAGGTAAGACAAGCCAATGGCGATGGCTTTCTGGTGACCCAGGTTTTTATTCAGGTGTAAAACTTCGATGGGGTGCCCTTTGAGTTTATCTTTCTCTACTTCCAGGCTTGAGCAGTCATCAACCACTAATATGCTGTAGTCATTGTATTTCGTAGGTGTCAATACTAATCGAATCTGTTCGATAAGCTGATACAAACAATCCCAGTCATTAAAAAGTGGAGTAACAATGGTAATTTTCATACAATAAACCTCTTATAGCTACAGAGGACATCTACTTAACTAATTGGTTGTGCACAAAATTAGGAAAAATTAAGCTCGAATGCTTGAATTTGTTCATCGTATCGGCTTAAAGTTTCCTTAACGGTTGTGTCGTAGGTATAATCAAGCCATTTATTCACATCTATAAACATCTGTTTACGATTTTTCAGGAAGCCAATATTAGTAACAGATTGTACATTACTTAATCCGCCACGGTGTTTTCTATATACCCCCATTGTTTCTGGTATATAATGAATATCTCCACGCGCCGCCAACTGTATCACCAACGCCCAATCACCTGCGGCAGCTCTACTATGCCATTCTACAAAATCATGGTCACGGAAATAATTGCGATAGAAAGTACTGGCAGTGGCAATAAACCAGCGGTCTTCCAGAATATCCTGTATAGTTGAATGTATCTTCTGGGCAGACTCATTGAAATCATGTTCAGGAGACTTGTCTTCATAAATCACTTGCATATTATGGTGACAAATCATATAGTCTTTATTGGCCTCCATAAAATCGAATTGCTTTTGCAATTTTAGTGGGTCTGTCCAATAATCATCACCTTCACATAGGGCCACATAATCGCCTTTGCAAGCTTTTAATAGCATCAATACATTATTACGCCCGGCAAATTCCTTAGGTTCTTTTGGACCTTGATTTTCTTTGTGCAGAAAAGCATTGAAGAGATGCGGGTATTTGTTTACATATTCCTGAATAATAGCGGGAGCACTATCAGTAGAGGCATCATCGCCAATCACAATTTCAATCTCAAAATCAGTTTTTTGCATGAGCGCACCATCTAAGGTCTGCCGGATGAATTGCTCATGGTTGTAAGTCGGAATACAAATACTGACTTTAGGAGTAGATGGCATATGTGGCAATTTTAGTTGTTGTTTTTAATACGGTGAGGCAATAATGCAAAGAAACTATAAGTCTTACTCAGCCATTTAGGGAAAATATACTCTCTGATAATTTCTTTGGTAATCGCTGAATCAGGTTTTCCTAAACGAAGATATTGAATAGCAGCAGATACCTGTTTGAAGTATTTATCTACATATTGTTTGCTATCCAACATCATCCTATAATAACGGGCAATGTTTTTGTTGAGAGTCTGATGGAATTTGTAATCTAACTCCTGGTCAATGCCTCTATACATGCCGATACGATTTTTGAGAAACTCAGCATCAGCATAGCCATCGGTGAAACTCATACCGCTGTTGCGGTTTTTGCGGTAGACAGACATTACCTCATTCATATACTTAAACTTACCCCCACCTTTACCCAATAAAATGTATCTAGGAATATCGCCACTTTTTGATTCATGAAACCATTGTGGGTAATGATTAATCACGCCATGACGAAACAAAATAGCCGAAGTTGCAATAAACCATACTTCATCTTCACCAATAAAGTCTTCTACGGTTACTATCTCTTTCTGGTCAGGTGGGTTTACGAATTGATTGGGGTGAGAATCGTCGTCGAAGATGATTTCGGCGTTATGGAAACAGGCTACATAATCCGGGTGACTATCCAGAAAATCAGCCATTTTTTGGAGCTTATTATCGTCCGTCCAGTAATCATCACCATCCATCGGGGCAATGTACTGGCCTTTGGCTACTTCCAGGGCAACTAAAGTATTGTTTTTCCCGAAGCCACCGAGATTTTCCTGATGAAGCAGGGGAACAATAATATCGGGGTATTTCTGATGATATTCCTTAATAATGGCCTGGGTATTATCAGGAGAGGCATCATCACCTACCAATACTTCAAATTTGAAGTTTACCTTCTGACTAAGAATGGAATCCAGCGTTTTACGAATGAATTTTTCGTGCTTGTACGTCAGAACCATTACACTTACTTTTACCATCTCATTCACTTATTTTATACGCTCCGCTATTCGCAATTTCGCACTCCTGGCTCTCGGGTTCAGTTGTCTTTCTTCTTCTGTGGCTTCAATTGCTTTTCTATTAACGGCTTCCAGGGGTTTTAAATCATTTCCAAAAAAATCTTTTTCTACCTCTCCACTAAATTTCCCGCTTCTGATAAAATTCTTCACCAGACGGTCTTCTAATGAGTGGTACGACATCACTACCAATCGTCCTCCCTCTTCCAGCACATCAGGCGTTTGCTGCAAAAACTCTTCCAATACTGCCATTTCCTGATTTACTTCAATGCGTAAAGCCTGAAACACCTGCGCAAAATATTTATTTTCTTTACCACGAGGCGTAAACTTCTGTAAGACACCCTTCAAATCATTGATAGTATCTATACTTTTGTTCAATCGGGCTGTATAAATGGCTTGGGCGGCTGTGCGGGCATTTTGTATTTCGCCATACATGCCTAAAATTTTGTGCAGTTGTTCTACCGAATACTCGTTTACGATATTTTTAGCAGTAATATCAGCCTTCTGATTCATCCGCATATCCAGCTCGGCATCAAATCTGGTTGAGAAACCACGCTCAGGCGTATCAATCTGGTGAGACGAAATACCTAAATCGGCTAAAATACCATCTACTTTTTTTACGCCAAATAAACGAAGATATTGCTTGATATTGCGAAAATTGGCATCAATAAAGCTGAAATTTTTATTCTCTATCAATTTAGACTCCGCTTTGGCATCAGCATCCTGGTCGAAACCATAGAGTTTACCGATAGTAAGGTGTTCGAGAATGGCTCTTGAGTGCCCACCTCCACCAAATGTTACGTCTACATAAACGCCATCGGGCTTGATATTAAGGCCATCGAGGCATTCTTTGAGCATAACGGGCACATGGTAGGCAGACATATGAAGCAATTAAATATCAATAATAATTGCAAAAATAGTGAAAAATGAAAATATTCCTGTCTTAAGAGAAGTTTATCTATCTTTGAGTAATCAGAAAAACGCAAAATTAATTGAATGATTTTTCGTTGGAATATCTGTGTACACATAAAGGATATTCGGAAAAAGATACACTTTTACCCTAAATAACTATATTAAAATCTAATTCTTCATGGCACGACGAGAGGTGTTTGTTAATATCTACGAGCAAATTACTGGGTGGCGATTTGCGGCCATTATTATTTTACTGCTGATAGGTACGGGTATTTTATACTATTTCAATCAACTGGGTGAAACACTTGATGAGCGTGAAAAGAAATACGCCAGGCTCTATGCTGAAAGTATCAAATTTACGATTGAACAACAATTGAATAGCACGTGTGATTATACGTATGTGAGCGAAATATTGCTGGCAAATGAAACTGTTCCGATGCTATTGGTAATGAATGGGGTACCAACAAATACCTCTCAGAATATACCTGAGCTTGAGGATAAAACCAGAAAATGGACAGATCAGGAGCTATTGGATTTTAAATACAATAAAGTAGCTGAAATGGATCAGGAGCACGAGCCCATCGAGTTTGTGCTGTTCAAAGACAAGTATAGAGTTTATTACAGCAACTCAGATGTGGTAAAGCAATTACGGTATTTTCCTTATATTCTTCTGGGGACTTTCCTTATTTTCGGCTCTCTAGCCTATATCGCGTATAGTTCATCACGCAAAGCTGAGCAAAATCGCGTATGGGTAGGTCTTGCCAAAGAAACGGCTCACCAATTAGGTACTCCTATATCAGCTTTGATGGCATGGGTAGAAGTATTAAGAGCTAATCCTGATTTTGATGCGAGTATCGGCGACGAAATGGAAAAGGATGTAAAGCGCTTGGAAACCATTACTACCCGTTTCTCGAATATCGGGTCTATTCCTCAAATGAGTCAAGAAAAAGTATCTGACATGGTTGAACAGACCTTGAAATATTTAGAAAGAAGAATTTCGACCAAAGTAAAAGTACATTTTGCGAGCCATATACCTGCTGATACTACAGTAGAGGTAAACCGCCATTTATTTGAATGGGTGATAGAAAACCTTTGTAAGAATGCGGTGGATGCCATGGTTGGGAAAGGTGAATTATTTGTATCCTTATCACCTCTGAATAAAAATAGAATAGCCATTGATGTAACTGATACGGGCAAAGGGATTTCTCAGTCTAATCTCCGAAAAATATTCAAACCGGGTTTTAGTACCAAGAAAAGAGGTTGGGGGCTTGGATTGACATTAGCCAAGCGTATCATTGAAAACTATCATGATGGCAGGCTCTATGTAAAAGAAACCCAGATTGATAAAGGAACCACTTTTAGAATAATACTGGATGTGGTTTGAGTGTGTTTCACTTCTCTTTCAAAAAAGCCGCAATCTCCTTAGCGAATGCTTCTGATATAGAAGTATTGCCATGATTGCCCGGAACTGTTTTTAATGTAGAATGGGGAATCATTTTTGCCAAAGCAGGTACATCACCATTATCACTATCCTGATTGCCTGAAATAACAAGAACCGGCTTTTTAACTTTGGCTAATTCAGAGGGCAGGGTAGTAGGTTGTACTTTTTGCAGATAACCCATTACCAAGGTATCCACGCCATTTCTTTTGGCACTTTCAATCGCGCCTTTGGTTTCAGGATACAAATGGGCTTTGCCCGAAAATGCTTCGGCAAACATTTTTCTCCTTTCCCAATTCGGGTTTGTAAAATCAACACCTGCTCCACCAATCACGGCTTTCATGATATGCTTATCTAAGGTCAGTTGTTTGGCTACGAGAATCGCTCCTCTTGAATACCCTACTACATGGTATTTCTTAAAGCCTAAATGTGTCATTAACTCCATCACATCGCGTAATTCAGCATTATCCTGATAAGCTTCTAATGAATGAGGTTTATCAGATACCCCATTGCCCCTCAAATCAACATTAATCACTTTAAAGCCATTATCTGCCAATGTCTGAATCAATACACCTCTTTTCCACGATTTGCTACTGCTCATAAATCCATGCAACAACACTACCGGCGTGCCTTCTCCGGTTACTTCATAATGAATTTTAGTGCCATCAAATGAGGTAAATAGTGGTTCTCTTTCGCTTTGAGCGAAAATTAATAATGGGCAAAGAAAGATGAATAATAGGGTTTTCATAGGATAGTTAAGGTTTATTTTTTCTAACATCCAAGCCATAACCTTTCAAAATACCTCTGGCCAGAGCGGCTTTATGTACCTCATCGGCACCATCATAGATACGAGCAGCTCTTTCGTGCGAATACCAGTGTGATAATAAAATATCATTGGTCATTCCTAATGCTCCATGTGTTTGTATCGCTCTGTCAATCACCCGAAGCATCATATTAGCTGTGAAGAATTTAATCATTGATATTTCGTCACGCACGGCTGCTGCTCCTTGTTCATCTATATTTTTGGCTGTTCTTAGTACTAATAAACGTGCGGCATCAATCTCTGCTCTGCTTTCAGCTATGAAGCCCTGAATGAATTGTTTTTCACCTAATACAACTCCCTCTTCCATTTCTCTGGATACTGCATACTGACACATCAGTTCAAAGCTACGCTCAGCAATACCAATAAAGCGCATGCAGTGGTGAATTCTACCTGGCCCTAAGCGTTCCTGTGCCAATAAAAATCCCATTCCTTCTGCGCCAATCAGGTTGGCTTGGGGTACTCGCACATTTTCATAAGTAACTTCGGCATGGCTTGCCCAGCTATCACCTGCATGTCCCATAATCGGGATATTTCTTACTAATGTAAAACCTGATGTATCGGTAGGTACTAATATCTGGCTAGCTCTTTTATGTGGTGCAGCATCAGGATTAGTCACTGCCATCACAATGGCAAAAGCCGCTCCATCAGCAGAAGATGTAAACCATTTATGTCCGTTAATTACATAATCGTCTCCATCTTTTACCGCTGTTGTACCCATGCGCGTCGGGTTCGAACCTGCAAATTCAGGTTCGGTCATAGAGAAGCAACTTCTGATAGCTCCGTCCATTAAAGGCTTTAAGTATTGGTCTTTCAGATGTTTAGGTGCATACTTATGCATCAGCTCGGTATTGCCAATATCAGGTGCTTGTGTATTAAACACAAAATGCCCGAAAGGCGTCATGGCCAGAATTTCGCTGACTTGTCCGAACTCACAAAGGCTTAGGTCTAACCCTCCATCTTCTTCAGGTAGATGCAATCCCCACAATCCGGCTTTTTTGACTAAGGCTCTTTTTTGTTGTAGAACAGGCTCTATATAGGAGAAATTATGCGTAAGGTTTTCGGTAGTTTCTAAAGGATATAACTCATTGACTACAAATTCTTTGATTCGGGGTAATAGCGTGCTGATTTTCTCAGTAATAAACAAACGCTCCATAATCCAGGTTTTTAAGGTTGAATCTGTAAATATGGTAATAATTTAGCTTTCATGTATTGATTTATAAAATTTAACTCCAACACTTTCCTCAATTTTTTCATGGAAATAGTTTAATTTTGGATTTTCAAACCTTATATGCTCTTTTACCTATTTGAGCGCAAACGAAATTTCCTATCTACCCCTTTTGAATGAATAAATTCAGCTTCTTTTTCCTGCTTTGTTTTTTACAATTCTGCTATTGTCAAAGCTACGCTGCTGATTCAGTATTTGTTCGTCAGGTAATCATAAAAGGGAATATCCGGACTAAAGACAAAATCATTTTGCGTGAAGTAGGCGTGAGGGCAGGAGATAGTTTGAGAAAAACTACCATTAATGAAGTACTGGAAATTGACCGTAGAAAAATTGTTAATACTAACCTGTTTGTCACGGTAAATGTAGCCACTATACATATCAGCGAATCAGTAATAGATATTGAAATTGAGGTAAAAGAGCGGCTCTATTTTGTGGCTTTTCCGGTTTTTTATCTGGCCGACCGTAATTTTAATGAGTGGTGGTATGAACGCAAGCGGGATTTAAGAAGAACCATTTATGGGGTCTATAGCAAGCATTCAAACCTGACTGGGAATAACGACCAGCTAAAACTCAGAGCAGAGTTTGGTTTTGTACCAAACTTCGAGATAGCTTATTCAACACCTTATCTGGATAAAGATTTAACCAAAAGGGTTTCAGTAGGAGTGCTATATGTGATGAATAAAACGATGGCTTACCGAACCTCGCAGGATAAATTACAATTCTTCCAAAGTGAGGCAAAGCAGCGGGAACGCCTCTATATTTATTCAGTATTTAGCCAACGAAAAGGCTTTTACCAAAGCCAGCAATTAGAGTTAAGTTATACGCAGGTACACATAGGAGATACGATTGCCGTGCTGAACCCAAACTATCTTTTAGATGGCCAACAAAAACAGAATTACTTCCTGGCGAGTTATGCTTATATATATGATAAAAGAGATAACAGACAATATGCTTTAGATGGGTATACTGTAAGCTTTGGAGTGACGAAATATGGGCTATTGCCGAGCGATAATATCAAATTATTCAGCCTGTCGGCAGGGTATACCCAATATTTTTCATTAGGCAAGAAGTTTTATGCCAATTATAGTGTAAGAGGCAGGATGTCGTTTCCGAAGAAACAACCTTTTTTGCAAACCTTGGGTTTGGGGTATCGTAACGATCTGGTAAGAGGATATGAATTGTATGTAATAGATGGGCAGAGTTATGGGCTTGTAAAAACCAATCTGAAATACCAGCTTTTTAATCGCACATTTGATTTGAAGAAGTATCTTAAAATAAAACAATTCAATACTTTTCCGCTCACAGCATACTTAAATTCGTTTATTGACGTTGGGTACGTTAAGAATGAGTTTTCGGCATTAAACAATAGTCGCCTGGTTAATAAAGTGATTGCCGGAGCGGGGCTGGGGCTTGATGTAGTGACATTTTATAACGTGGTCGGGAGGATTAATTATTCATTGAATGGCTTAGGGGAGAGACGAGTTTTTTTTGCAGTTACCAGAGATTTTTAAGTAAAGATTATTTTAAACATAATCTGAAATAGATTAAATACCGATACAATAAGTTCAAACTCATGAAAATCTACATTTTTGTTTTAATTTTGTTTATTCTAGCTTGTAGTAACCCAAAAGAAACCCAGACAGTGGAAGTAGATGTCCCTCCCCCACCAACAGCACCTGCGGCCTCAAGCAATGTGCAAAACCTGGCCCGTACCATTTTGGGTACCGGCGAAGGTCTCTTACGCGGTGTCAAATTTGGCGATTCAATTGAAGAGGTGAAAAAGAAAGAAACGGTCGAACTTTTTGAAGAAGAGGATTCGCATGTAGGCTATTCTTTTGACACCGACAATCTGGAAACTGTTGATATTCTGTACGAAAAAAATAGTCAGAATCGCGTTTCAGGCATTGAATTAGACATTTATATGAACACCGACGAAACAAATGAAGGTCTGAAAAATGAACTGAGTAATTTGTTTACTGTACGCTATGGAAAGCCTGTATCGGAAAACCCGATACTTGTATGGAAAGTTAAACCCACAGGACAAGTTAGTATTAAAGTGGTAAAGAATAAATTGGATAGAGGTCTTGAGGTAAAGTTTTCTCAGCAGCCTAAATCGATTTGATTTTATTAAATCAGCCCTCTAAGAAAAATAAAACTTAGAGGGTTTTTTATGGACTAATTTTGATATTTTTAGAAATTCCAATCAATAATAGTGTAAATCCAAATCTATCTTACATATACTTAATGTTATGAATATGAAAACAAAATTACTCCATTTGGCACTGATTAGTTGTTTAACGATAGCTGCCTGCGAGGGCCCGCAAGGCCCTGACGGAGCAGCCGGTCCTATAGGAGCGACCGGTCCAACAGGTGCAACAGGCAGTACAGGACCAACAGGGCCAGCGGGTACGGGAGCTAACGGATCTACCGGAGCCACAGGTGCCACTGGAGCGACAGGCGAAAAAGGAGACCCGGGAACAAATGGGACAAACGGCAATGATGGAGCTAAAGGTGATAAAGGAGACCCCGGCACTGCTAATGTAATTTATTCAGGGTGGTTTACACCAAGTACCAGTGATTGGCAAAAATTGTCGGAGATTAATTATACTTATTCTATTTCAGAAGGAAGAATTACTCAGGAGATTGTGGATAGAGGAGTAGTATTGGCCTACAGTCGCCAGAATGCTAACAGCGCCAGCTATTTGCTACCGCTTACGATGACTACTCCTTCGAGCATCAGTAATTATAATGTAGGCATGAGCATGGATAAAGTAATTTTTAATTTCCTTGAATTATTAGAGCCATCAGGAAAACCAGCCAATAATTTACAGTTCCGTTACGTTATTATACCCGGAGGCGTACAGGCAAGAGCAAATTTAGACTATACTAATTTTGATGATGTTGCCCGCGCTTTCGGAATCCCAGAATAGTTTGGAAAATTTGTCAGGAATTGGGATTGTAAAGACACCTCTAGGGGTGTCTTTGCTTTTTTATAGCATTCAAAAGGCAGTAAGGAACTGAATTGAACGGAAAAGTATTGTTTTATAAACAAGAAGCTCTTAAATTAGTATTAAGTTTATATACTTACTTCCACAAAACGACTTATTACAATGTGTTATCATCTATCACTCGAAGCTGATGCCGAGCGGTTGAAAGAGCGCTACAGAGCCAAACAGCTGAAAAATCTGGAAAAGTTAAAACCCGTCTATCATGCCAATGCCTTTAGTTTTTTGCCCTGGCCAGTGATTACTGCGGCTGAACCTGATACTATTCAATTGATGCAATGGGGATTAATACCCTCGTGGGCCGCAAATCATGCCAAAGCCATGGATCTACGAAAAAATACACCCAATGCCCGCATAGAAACTATATTTGAAAAACCCTCTTTCAGAGAATCTGCTTATAAAAGACATTGCCTGGTGCCTGCTACAGGTTTTTTTGAGTGGCAAACCCTGGAAAACAAGAAGTATCCGTATTACATACATGTAAAAGACCAGGATATTTTTAGCCTGGCCGGAATCTGGGAGGTATGGACAGATAAGCAGAATGGAGAAATGAAAGAGACTTTCTCAATTATCACCACGGATGCAAATCCTTTAATGGCCAGAATACACAATTCGAAGAAAAGAATGCCCGTTATATTATCTAAGGAAAATGAACTGGATTGGCTTCAAAAAGGGTTTGATGAAACTACAATAGACTCTTTTGCCAAACCTTTCGACGAAAACAAAATGGAGGCTTATACTATAAGCCGAAAGATTTCGGAGAAAGACTCAAATACACCTGATGTGCTGAAACCCTACACCTATTCAGAGTTTACGCAAACAAGTCTTTTTTAATTGTATGATTATTATGACAACTAAAAATCTATCTCTGCACAAGAGCGGTATGGCTATTGGCTTTTTTGCCGCTTCTTTTATTTCAACAGCTAGCTTTGCCCAGAAATGTAATCATGCCAATGAAGTACAGGCGCTTTTTACGCAGTTAAAAAACAATGGCTTCAACGAGGAGGAGCCTGTTGACTATCACTATTATTTTATTGATAGTGATCCAAAAGATATAGCTCACCTAAAAGAGGTATTGGTAAAACAGGATTATAAATATGTAGGCATTGCCAAGATGGCAGGCAAGTATCAGTTAGAAGTTAGTAAAAAAGAGGCGCATACTGCCGGATCAGCCATTGAAAAAGGAAAAGAGCTTAAAGCTTTAGCTACCAGTAATAATGTAGATGTGTTTGATGGCTTTGAATTGAAAATGGCCGGGAATAATGATATTTCAGATGATGTTGATGTATCTGAAGAGATAAACAAAATTCCACAACAACAACTATTTAAGAAAGCATTAGATTTTTATAATAAGAATGAAACCGAAAAAGCCTTGGTGGCTTTTGACCGTTGTATCAATTTGGGTATAAATCCAGAAACGAGTCATTATAAAAGAGGAAATTGCAAGACAACATTGGGCAATGTAAATGGGGCAATAGCAGATTTAGAAACAGTCGTACGTCTGAATCCCAAACATTATGAGGCAAATTTCAATCTGGGAGGCTTGTATCTGGATAAAGAAAATTATGACAGAGCCATTAGTTATTACCAAAAGGCAGTAGCAACCAATCCTCAAAGCGATAATGGTTTTTACCGTCTGGCAGAAGCCTACCAGAAAAAAGGGGAGAAGAAAACGGCACTTCAATATTGCGAAAAATCACTAGCCGTGAACCCGGGTAATGTCTATGCCAAAGAATTATTAAAAAAACTGAATTGATAAGATAACTCCTCATGAAGCAAGAGGGAGTTGGTTCTATGCCAACTCCCTCTTCTTTTTTCTGACAATTTAGCAATACTGAAAATAGGATAAGTGACAATTTGTCATTAAATTTTCTGTCAAATTAAAGAAAATGTGTCATTTTGTCTTGAGTTTTGTGGTGGTATACAAATTGATAATAATAAAACGTCGCCACGAGGTTGTGGCAAATAAAAATGTTAAACAAGATAAAATTTATAAAACCATGGCAACATTAGTAAGAAGTTTCGCACCTACTTTTCCATCAGTATTACAAAACTTTTTTAATGATTTCGAGCGTGTAGCGCCGACTCATCAAAATTCATTTCCGGCAGTGAATGTATTGGAAAGTGAGAATGAATTTAAAATTGAATTAGCAGCTCCGGGCTTGAAAAAAGAAGATTTCAAAATTAACGTTCATGAGAATGTATTGACTATTTCAGCTGAGCAAAAAACTGAAAGCGAAGAAAACAAAGACAACGGTAAGTATACCCGTAAAGAATTTAACTATTCTTCATTCAAACGTTCGTTTACTTTACCAAAAACGGTTGATGGTGATAAAATTGTGGCGTCTTATAACGAAGGTGTTTTAGGTTTATCATTACCTAAAAAAGAAGAAGCAAAACCAAAAGAACCACGTTTAATTGAAATTGCGTAAGCAAACTAAATAGCGTATAAAAGGGCAAGATTCCAATGGGTTTCTTGCCCTTTATTAGTAAATAAAAACCCTTTAGTTAAAATTTGTTAAAAATCCACAACACTACGAATTATCATAAATGCTTTTGCGTTAAATTTGTAGAAAACAAAAAAAGAGTATTTTTGTTACCCTATTAAAACAGAGAATCAGATTTGAAAATAATTTACTAATGATTGTAACCCAATCAGTGTAATCAGAATAATTCAGTTTTAAATCAGCAGTAAAGAACTATGAACAACACATTAAAAACAATCGGTATTGCTTTGGCCAGTAGTATCGTTACCATAGGTGGTTATCGTATGCTGGGTTTTGAAGGAAAGGATGTAATTTTTAACGAAGCCTCAACACCAACGTCTATTAATCGTCTAGCCAACTTTCCAGGAGGTGGCGCTGCACCGGGTGATTTCACTTATGCGGCAGAACTATCAACTCCATCTGTAGTACACATTAAAGCTAAATCATCTCGCATGGTGCGTCAACAACGCTCTATCTTCGATGATTTCTTCGGCGATGATTCTCCATTTGGTATGCCACGTGGTGGTGGTAACCAGCAACAGGAGTCTTCGGGTTCAGGTGTAATCATTTCAAACGATGGTTATATTGCCACTAACAACCACGTAGTAGAAGGGGCGGATGAATTAGAAGTAGTAACTTCTGATCACCGTTCATATAAAGCGAAAGTATTAGGTACAGACCCATCGACTGACATTGCAGTTATCAAAATAGAAGGTTCAAACTTCCCTGCCATGACATTTGCTAACTCTGATAACGTGAAAGTAGGTGAGTGGGTATTAGCGGTAGGTAACCCTTTTAACTTAGAATCAACGGTTACAGCAGGTATTGTAAGTGCAAAAGGTCGTAATATCGGTATCCTTGCACAGAAACAACAACAGATGTACAGACGTAATGGTGATGACCGTCAACAAAGAACATCAGATGCTATCGAATCATTTATTCAGACTGATGCAGCTGTAAACCCTGGTAATAGTGGTGGTGCCCTTGTAAACCTGAAAGGTGAGTTAATCGGTATCAATACAGCGATTGCCAGCCCGAATGGTGCTTATGCAGGTTATGCGTTTGCGGTTCCATCAAGCATAGTGAAGAAAGTAACAGCAGATATTGTGAAATTTGGTAATGTTCAACGTGGTTACTTAGGTATCAACCTGGTAGAATTAGATAGCAAACGTGCAGAAGAGGTAGGCTCGAAAGTATCAGAAGGTATCTATGTTGCTGATGTAATTGATAACGGTGCTGCGAAAGCTGCCGGTATCCAGAAAGGCGACGTGATTGTGAAAGTAGATGGTGTAGATACCAAGAGCGGCCCAAGATTACAGGAAATGATTGGTCGTAAACGTCCAGGTGAGTCAGCGGTAGTTACTGTATCTCGTGATGGTAAATTGAGAGACTTCGATGTAACCTTACGTAATCGTGATGGTGGCAAAGATTTCCTGAAAAAAGAAGTAGTAGCGAGCAATAGTACTTTTGAGAAACTAGGCGTTGATTTAGCCGAGCTTTCATCAGCAGAAAAACAAAAATTCGGTGTGTCGGGTGGCGTAGTAGTGAAAAGAATTTATGATGGTGATATTGCAGACTATACCCAAATGCGCGAAGGATTTGTCGTATTGAAAGTTGGTGAGCGCAAAGTTAGCTCAGTAAACGACTTCAAAGCAGCTATTAAAGAAGCGAAAGAAAATGGAGATGAAGGCGTAATGATTTGTGGCACTTACCAAAGTGCATCACGTACGACTTGTTATGGTTTGAGTTTGGAATAGTGGCGCAGAGTAGTGCAAATAAGAATCCCAGCCTTAGGGTTGGGATTTTTTTGTGCCCAAATAGTAACATTTATACATTCTATGGTAAGTAAATAATAAATGCAATTCCTCCATTTGCATCCACTTTCAATTTTATTATATTCGCATACACTCATACCTAAACTCCAACCAATGAAATCACGCAGACACTTCATTCAAAAACTATCAGCTTTTACGGGCGCATCTCTTCTACCTTCTTTAAAAGCACTTTCGGCTGATAACCTTTTAACTATCAGTCAGCTAAGTTCAAACAAAACACCCCAAGAATTAGCTACTGATGAAGACTACTGGTATCAGATTCAACAAGCTTACACGGTTTCGCCACAAATCATTAACCTGAATAATGGGGGGGTAAGTCCTGCGCCATTGGTAGTGCAAAATGCGGTTGAGCGCTATGGCAAATTTGCCAATGAAGCACCCAGCTATTTTATGTGGCGTATCTTAGACCAGGGCAGAGAACCCCTTAGAGAAAACCTGGCAAAATACGCAGGTGTATCACCGGAAGAAATCGCTATTAACCGCAATGCTACCGAGGCATTAGATACCATCATATTAGGCTTGCCCTTACAAAGAGGTGACGAAATTGTGATGACACGTTACGACTATCCGAATATGCTGCATGCCTATAGACAAAGAGAATTGAGAGAGGGTCTGAAAATCAATTATGTGGAGTTAGACTTACCTGCCGAGGACAATAATTTGATAGTGAAAAAGTTTGTAGAGCAAATGACGCCTAAAACCAAGGTAGTGCACATCACGCATATCATCAACTGGAACGGACAAATTCTACCAGCTAAACGCATCGCCGACGAAGCGCATAAAAGGGGAATTGAAGTGGTGATTGATGGCGCCCATTCATTTGCGCATTTAGAATATAAAATCCCGGATTTGGGAGGTGATTACTACGGCACAAGCTTGCACAAATGGCTTTCTGCACCGATAGGCACTGGAATGTTGTGGATGAAGAAAGAGAAGATTAGTAAAGTATTTCCATTAATTCCTAACGATAAACCCAATTCAGATAATATCAGAAAATTCGAGAACCTGGGTACCAGGCCATTCATGATTGAGCAGGCCATTGGCCAGGCACTTAATTTTCAGTTAGCTATAGGCAATGCCCGTAAAGAAGCACGGTTACGCTACCTGAAAAACTACTGGGCTAAAGAAGCTGTAAGCAATATTCCTAAATTTAAATTGAATACCTCACTCAAACAGGAGTTTTCAGGGGCATTAGCGCACTTTGGTATTGAGGGTTTAGAAGGAGGGAAAATTGAGGGAGAACTATTGGGCAAATTTAAAATCCACACCTCACCTGTGAAATGGGAGAAATTAGATGGGGTACGAGTAACACCACACGTCTATACTACTTTGAATGATTTGGATAGGCTATTGGATGGTATTAAGCATGTAGCTAAGACATAAGATAAGGCTTACTTACTGAGAATATCCCGTAGGGATAGTATATTGGTAGTAAAATATGATAAAAGTAAATTTCAAGTCCCGTAGGGACGATATATTGATTCAATATACCGTCCCTACGGGACTTTGAACTTCTAATCCTACATTTTTCTACCAATATATCGTCCCTAACGGGACTTTGGATTATAGTAGTTACTTAGCTACTTCAACTTTCACCACCAATAAAAATTCATCCATCTCAATCTGGCTCGCATCCTGAATATCGTCTTGTACGATATTTAAAGAAAGTGCCTGCACTTCCTGACAGATATACTCCTTATTGGCTGCTATAGCCTTTACCAGTGCTTCGTTATTATTTTGAAGCGTGATATTGATTTTATCAGTTACTTCAAAACCATTGTCTTTTCTATAGTTCTGGATACGATTCACAAAATCACGGGCGATACCTTCATTACGTAATTCCTCTGAGATAATCATATCCAAAGCTACCGTAATGCCTCCCTCACTGGCTACTAACCAGCCCGGTACATCTTCTGTCAATATCTCCACATCTTCCAGTTTCAGGTAAGAGAAAGTAGCTAAAGCAGAGTTCGTGAAAAGCTCTCCGCTTTTTTCTAATTCTTTCAGTTGCTCGGCTGTCATGGAGTTGATGAAGTTACCTACTTCTTTCATATCCTTGCCATACTTAGGGCCTAATACTTTGAAATTAGGTTTCACTTTCTTTTTCAATATACCCGAATCATCATCCAGATATTCAACAGCCTTGATATTTACCTCCGATTTAATGATTTCTTCTACATGGCGGATTTCCTCACGCGTGCTTTCAGACAATACCGGAATCAATACTCTTTGCAAAGGTTGACGAACTTTAATTTTATGGCCTTTACGTAACGAGTGTACCAAAGAAGATATCCTTTGAGCCAAGTCCATCGATTCTTCCAAATCCACATCAACCATGTTTTGGTCATATTCAGTCCATTGCGTAAAGTGCACTGACTCATGCAGGAAATGCGTTCTTTTGGCTTTTGCTTCCTCACGGATACAATCAGTCATATTTCTATACAACCAATCGCCATAGAAAGGAGCAATAGGAGACATCAACTGCGAAACCACTACCAAGCAATGTTGAAGTGTTTCATAAGCAGCCTGTTTATTCTCGGTCATTTCGCCTTGCCAGAAACGACGACGGCACAAACGTACATACCAGTTAGAGAGTTGGTCGCAAACAAAATCCTGTACCAAACGCCCTGCTTTTGTAGGATTATAGGTTTCATATTGCTCGCCCACTTCTTTTACCAACGTATTTAATTTTGAGAGAACCCAACGGTCCATTTCAGGCAAACGCTCATATGGCACACGGTCAGACTCTGTCATTTTATAATTATCCAGATTGGCATATAGTGCGAAGAAATTGTACGTATTGGTTAGTGTACCAAAGAACTTACGTTGCACTTCAGTAATACCCTCAATATTAAATTTCAGGTTATCCCAAGGTTCGGCATTAGTAATCATATACCAACGAGTCGGGTCAGCACCGAAATTCTTAAGCGTTTCAAAAGGATTCACGGCATTACCCAAACGCTTCGACATTTTATTGCCGTTCTTATCCAACACCAATCCTGTTGATACGACATTTTTAAAGGCAATAGAGTCATATAACATACCCGAAATGGCATGCAAGGTAAAGAACCAACCACGGGTCTGGTCAACACCTTCAGAAATGAAATCAGCCGGATAGCTATTATCAAATATTTCTTTGTTTTCAAATGGATAATGCCATTGTGCAAAAGGCATCGCACCTGAATCAAACCAGACATCTATCAAATCAGACTCACGTTGCATAACCTTGCCACTTGGCGAAACCAGATATACCTCATCCACAAACGGACGGTGTAAATCTTCTTCATTTTTGGCCAGCAATTCAAGGAAATACGCATTCTTTTGCTTTTGCTCTGCTGATAAGGCATCATCTTTCTGTGCGTGAAGAATACCGTTTTTCAATTCTTCCAATGAACCGATACAAACTTCTTCACCATCTTCACTTCTCCAGATAGGTAGGGGTGTTCCCCAATAGCGGCTACGGGATAAGTTCCAGTCAACAGCGTTTTCCAGCCAGTTACCGAAACGACCCGTACCGGTGCTCTCCGGCTGCCAGTTGATTTTTCTATTTAACTCTACCAGACGGTCTTTCATGGCCGTGGTGCGGATAAACCAACTATCCAAAGGATAATATAAGACAGGTTTATCAGTACGCCAGCAATGCGGGTAAGGGTGGTCAAACTTCTGAACATTGAAAGCCTTGTTTTCAATTTTTAGTTTGATACCGATACGTTCATCAACCGATAAATATTTATCACGTCCTTGTTTCTGACGTTCTGTTTCTTTCTCTTCATCTGTCAGATATTGCTCTTTTACGTACTCCAAAGCAAAATCTGTGATCTCTTTTACGAAACGACCACGTTTGTCAACAATCGGTACATCCTTACCTGTTTCATCTTTAACCATGATTGGCGGGATACCATTTTGTTGCGCAACCCGGAAGTCATCAGCACCGAAAGTAGGAGAGGTATGCACAACCCCTGTACCATCTTCAGTTGTTACAAAATCACCTATGATTACCCTGAAAGCTGCTGCTTCAGGTTGTACATAAGGCAATAATTGTTCGTATTCGATACCTTCTAGCTGCGAGCCTTTAAATTCAGTAAGGATAGTCCACGGAATCAATTTTTTATCCGATGCCTCAAATCCTTCAAAATCGCCATCACGTCCTTTATCCGAAAAATACTTACTCACTAATACTTTAGCTAAAACTACATCAACAGGCAGATAAGTATATGGATTAAAGGTGCGTACCAATACATAATCAATATTTTTACCTACTGTAAGCGCAGAATTGGCAGGAAGTGTCCACGGAGTAGTTGTCCATGCCAGAATAAAAAGGTTTCGTCCACCTGCATCAAATAAAAAGTCAGATTTTTCCGATTTCTTCACTTTAAACTGGGCTGTCAAAGAAGTATCTTTTACTTCTTTGTAAGTACCCGGCATATTCAACTCATGCGACGAAAGCCCCGTTCCGGCCGCAGGAGAATAAGGCTGAATGGTATAGCCTTTATAGAGTAAACCTTTGTTATAAAACTCTTTCAGCAAATACCAGATACTCTCTATGTATTCGTTTTTATAGGTGATATACGGGTCATCTAAGTCAACCCAGTATCCCATTTTTTCGGTCAGATCATTCCATTGGTCTGTAAAACGCATCACCGTTTCACGACACTTTTTGTTATATTCTTCAACCGAAATCTTTACACCTATATCTTCTTTTGTAATGCCTAGTTCTTTTTCCACTTGTAACTCTACAGGCAAGCCGTGTGTATCCCAACCGCCTTTGCGTTTTACCTGAAAGCCTTTAAGTGTTTTATAACGACAAAAAATATCTTTAATCGTACGAGCCATCACATGGTGAATACCAGGAGTGCCATTCGCTGAGGGCGGTCCTTCGAAAAAGGTAAAAGCAGGTGCGCCCTCTCTTACCTCGATAGATTGCTCGAATATTTTGTTCTCTTTCCAGAATTCAAGAATCTCGTCCGCAATTGCTGCGTAGTTGACTGATTTATACTCTTTATAGTGCTGCATAATATAAGCGAAAATGGGGCCTTACCCAAATTAGAGTGCAAAGATACGCATTTTTAGTGCAAGGCGTAATACTGATAGCAGAGATTTAGAGAACCACTCCATTAGATGTGAATGCATTGGGAAAAGACAGTTAAAAAATACTAAGTTTAGATTCCAGTCCTATTGTTTAGAATATGATATCAATGGTTAAGCATGAAGAAGATCTATTAAGAATTTGAACGACTATTTTTTGTATTTTTATTTGCAAAAAAAAATCCATTAGACTATGTTTAAAAATTTGAAATAGTCACGATTTAATCTGACAGTTACGAATTTATTAGTAATTTAAATTAAAGATTAAATCAATGACAACACAGGCAAAAATCATTAAGAACAAGTTAGGAGTTTTAGAACTTGCCAATGTCTTAGGCAATGTTTCAAAAGCTTGTAAAGTAATGGGCTATAGTCGTGATAGCTTCTATCGTTTTAAAGAACTATATGAACAGGGTGGTGAATTAGCACTTCAAGAAATTAGTCGTAGAAAGCCCATAGAGAAAAATCGGGTAGATACTTTAATAGAAGAAGCTGTTGTAAAGATGGCTATAGATTTACAAGCTTATGGGCAACTAAGAGTATCAAATGAATTAAAGAAACAAGGAATTGTTGTTTCACCTGGAGGTGTACGCTCAATCTGGTTGAGACATGATTTAGCCACTTTTAAGAAGCAGTTGAAAGCTCTAGAAGCTAAGGTTAATCAGTAAGGCATAATACTTACTGATGAGCAAATAACTGCCTTAGAAAGAGCTAAAGCTGAGAAGCAAGCACAAGGAGAAATAGAAACACATCATCCAGGTTATTTAGGCGCCCAAGACACTTATTATGTAGGTAATACCAAAAGCGTAGGCCACATTTATCAGCAAACCTTTATTGATACTTATACAAAGGTAGCTTTCGCCAAACTCTACGACCGTAAGAATGCTTTAGTATCAGCTGATATGCTAAATGACAAAGTACGGCGATTATTCGGGTTGATTTATTGACTCTACTTATGTCATTATTTCCTGAGGTAGTATTAGAATCGCCTTCCAAATAGAGAGAGAACGGTTATATTTCCAGAAGCAAGACTTTTAATTGTCCCTTAATTGCCACTTACCCACCAAACGTATTTGCGAAAACGCGCTACATGCACCACATTGTTATCTGTGGAATCATTGCGAAACGGCTTGTCCAGCCTTGCAGTGCCACTATCTTCAGCATACCACACGCATCAGAAAGCAATATGCCTTGCATTTTTCCCTCCTCGGCATCCCATCTCAACATGCTGAAATAAAGATTTAAGGCGGCGTCAGGCGCAGTAAAACAGGAAATAAGAAATCTCCGGGTATCAATTGCCCTGGCAATCTCCCTGTTTCCATAATAAAGAATAGTATTTCCCAAACTGGGGTCTACTGTTCCTCGATCTTACCATGGTAAGCCTCCGCTATCTTTCCAAAACGGCAATAGGCTTCCCCAATAATAGCCGGGTCCTTTTTTTCTGCTCAGCCAGATCCATAAAACTGCCGTCGTCACTTAGCATTTGCAGGTATATGTTGCCGTCTAATTTGTATCGGGCCAGGTCATAACTGCGATAGATATTTTTTACGTAATACTCTCTGTACTTAGAAGGGCCTTTTCCTTCTTTTTATCAACAGTACCCTGAACCGGCCTGAAATACCGCTGATAGTTTGAATATGCAAGGTCCCGTTCAGGTGATTGGTCGAAACAATCCATGAAAAGAAATACCATCATCAACAATTGGGAATATCTCAGAAGGATGTTCTTCACTTCTAATGTTTTTCTTTTACCAATGTAATTGTTTCTGACAACCCATCTTTTAAAATAAAACTGGCAATCAAAGTATGGTTCTTTTTGTTAATCGTTACATTACCAGCCTTGCCAACTATAGCCCAATTACCGGCCAATTGGAGGTCTATCTTATACGGTGCCGAAAGCCATTTTGAAGTTTTATTATCAATTGTGTTCAGGTCAGGGTTATTAATCGTCACAACAATTCTGTCACCGCTTTCTTTAATCCCCACCAGCGCTTCGCCCGATATACTTTTTATATAACCTATGTTCACATTTTTCTTTTCATGAAAAAATACATAGGATGTAATTTTCTCCGGCAAGCTCCTTACTGCATGCAGCGTATCGGTTTGGCTTAATATTTTAAAAACTTTTCCGCTTGCAATGCCCGCGGCAAGCGCCTTAATTTTTTTGGCTGTGGTGGCCGGTACTATTATGAATTGGTAATGAGCATTAACAGGAGATTTTCCATGATCAATATATGCCTTACTAAACTTAGTAGTAGTTGTCTGCAACCCATCCAAGCTTGAATGTAAGGGGATTTTCTGCGTCCCTCTTTCAACCACTATGTCGCCTTGACCTTTCGGAACAAAATAACCTGTGGTTTGACCGTTAACTAACCATGCATACCCATTTGCAGTAGAAATTCTTTGACTATAATCGGCATCGGAAATAGCGCTTTGTGAGTTTACATAAATGGCTGAATTGTCGGAGGCAGAAACAGCCTGAAATATATTGGTGGCTGTAGTGGAGGTTTTATTCGAGGAACTAATACCGCTACCTAAACACACCAGCATACCATCAAACGAAAATACCGACTTATGGAATTTAACATGATTCGGAGTATATTTATTTCCTGCATTTTCGATAAAGTCAATGGCAAAAATGCCATTTTTACCAAGTGCCAGCGCCCCTGCAAAGCTGGATTTATTGTACTCGTCAGCCCTTGCTTGCTTAGCTTGCAGTTCGGTAAAGGGAAGATGAACTGTAGTGGTTCCGGACGGCATGTTCCAATCCCAGCTTCCAAAAAATTTGGGATAACCACACGCAGTAGTATCACCGCGATATAACACATCCAATGATCCATAACTCTGGTAACGGCCATATCTGTTCTGGGTAGGGTAAATCTCTGCTCCGAATAACCTATTTGTAAAACCATGCATCACCGCAACCCAGTTATCCTTGCGGTGCACCCCCAATTGCCCGTAGTTGAATTGATAGTAACCATCCAATGGTGCTTTTGCAACCGGATATTTTTTAACATTAAAAATATAATTGTAAAGCTCCGCCAGCTCAGGATCATACGTTTGCTTTTTAATATCACCGCCGATCTCTATCAGTTTTTCAAGGTCCTCGGCCGAAATCGTCAATCTTTGAAAGGGGTTCCTTCCTGACTCAGCATTAGACAATACCATGCCCTCAGATGATTGCAAGAAAGATGCCTTAATAAACCTGACAAGATTCTTATACGCATCTAAATTTAATTTATAAACTGTTCCTTTTAGAGAGTAGATTCTGTCAATATATGCCTTTGTCATATACATATAACCCAAATAGTGAACCCCGTGATGAAAAGCACAGCCGTCTAACTTAAACCCATCTGCAGAGCCTTCTGTAAAATTCGCAAATTTTCTCAAGTAACGTGAAAGAGCTTTCAGATCTCTCACATAGATATCTGGCGAAGGAGACAATGCTGCCAGCTGGAACAGAAAACCTGACCTCAAATGCATGAAATCCGTATCGGAGTCGATGCCATGTGTTTTATATATAATATTGTAGCCAACATGCCATTTCAGCATCTTAATTACTTCACTCTTGAGATCCTCTGGATAAAGCGACATACCCATTAAAAAACCTGTGGTAAAACTGATAATGTTGCGATAATGCCCCAATTCTAGTAAAAAGGGAGCGCCTTCTGCCAAACCTTGGTCTACTAAATATTCAGTAAAAGCTATTAGTTTGTTTTTGGCATCCGTATCGGAAGACTTAATTGCGGCCTGTGCCAGGTACGCACAATAGTTAGATACCTGAACCAAGGTGTCTTCATTATTTAAACTAAACAAACCTCTTCCGGTGATGGATTTGTCTGCATTGCGTCGGATATTACATGCATTTACATATTTCTTGGCATTCGCCAGATCTGAAGAACTTACTGATGGAATATTAAAAGGATAGAACGCTCTTACCTTCAGTGCATCCCGCAGCTCGGTTTCAGATGCAGCGGTAATGCCTATATCAGGAGTATTTAAATAATCATCCAATATCCCCGTTGCGTTCCTGTCAAATTGGTTCTTATCTAGCTTCATATGTAAGCCCAACACACGTTGTTCTGCATCTCCTATAATTCTGAATGCGTCAAGATATAATGTCGTAGTACTGGCGGGATTAACCGGTTTGTAAACAATTTCCATTCTATCCAACTCAAACAGGGGTAACCAAGTTGGGTTATTATAATCGAAGAAATAACTACGGTGATAGTCGCGCCAGCCCTTGTAGTTTACCAGCATATGCCCTTCCCGCTGCTTAACCCCGGCTTTGTCATAAAATCGAAAAATTAATGTATCACCTGTGACACGCTTACTATAAATAAAAAGACGTGCAGAACTTGCCTTCCGGTTACCAATCTCAGCTTTCGATATTCCGAGATTGTTCGCCGTTAAAACAGTACCCGCCTTTGCTGTCCATTTCAAACCATTATCTCCATCCTTGACATGTTCATTACTTAAACTGAGCGGAACGCCAGTTGTTGAAAAATTAGCGGGTACTGCCGAATTGAAGTCATAATACAGTTGCTGAGCAAAGCCTGCTATACTGAATATAACTAGCGTTATTAAAAACAGAAATGATCGCATATAATAATTTTATTTTGAAGTTTTTTCGATATTTCAACAGCACTAAACAGACCCATAGCATGCGGTACAAGCGCAGTAACAATATATTCCTCTTTATACACTCCAATCCGTTTTCTGATCCACTTATCCATCCATTTGAATAAACAAAATAAACTTGCTAAAGTTGCGATTGGATGTAGATATAAGTTGAAATAATCGTCATGCCTCTCTCTATTTCTCGATAATATTCTGAATTTGCTGTGGAACGCTTGATAGAAAATTGTTCCCTGTCATATCTTCAAGTTCGTCAATACTTAAACGATAATCTTCCCATCGGTTTGTAATTGACTGCTTGTTTGGAATGGTTTGAGTTGTTGAATTAATTAGGTTTACATTATCAATACTAATTGGCGAAATTACAATCACTTTCCACAGAGATTCTAGAATTGTCACTTTATTATCCTGTGTTTTAGTTGTTCCTCCATTACTCCCTTAACCACCAGAGCCAAGCACACCTACACCTATATATAATTCATTGCCAGCATTGGCAATTTTTCTACAATATTCTTCAAGTTCTGCCCAAATACCACGATTATTATTAGGGCTGTGCGGTATAATATTTGTCATAAAGAATATAGCATCATTGTCTTCTTATGAGCTATTACGGTCATTGCTTGGGCAAAGGCGCCCCCTCTCAAAACCTGAATTTGTATAATCACTCGTTTTTACTTGATACCAACCAATAGGCAAATTTTCATTAGGACGAAAGTTATATTTTCTTTCAGCAGTTCCTTTCCATGGCATTTATAAATGCCAGCTTATCCAGTTTGCAGTACCCTTTAAACGATTATATGAAAGGGAGTACTGAGATTTGTTTATTAGATAATTATTTTCTTCTGTTTTTGCATTGGACGGGTTACCCATTGCCAAATTATTGTCACGGCTCTAGTTTGGGTCAACAATTGGAACTGTATATTTTCTTTCTTACATGAGAGTATAGATATTGAATTGTCTAACATTTTAATTCGCGATATATTTTTCTGACGAAACAAACAGCCATGCCAATGATATTTAAACAAAGCCAATTTAAAGCTTTAGGCGGTTCGACGCTGCATTTCATATCTGATTAATAATGCCTTCAGAGCATCCAACCAAGCAAAAGCGCGCTCAATTACAAATCGATTTTGATATAAGAGATCATCGAAGTATTCACGCCTATCAATATTAGCTGCATTTCTTGTATTAAAAGCGATATTGGGCTAAATCTGATAGCTATGACATATTTCTCTAAATTTTTTACTGTCAAATCCAGCATCAGTATTTAAAAACAAGTCTTCAATAGCAATATCTGCTTTTTTAGCCAGCGTATCAATTCTCCAAAATGCTGTTGCATTTGAGATAAATCATTATGTTGACCACAATTGACTCTGATATAGCTAGTAAAATTCCTTGGTTGTCACATAAATACAAAAAATTGGTACTCTCATCTACTTTTCTTAATTGAAATCCAACCCGCTCTCTACCTCTATTTGCTCTGATATGTGGCCCATCTATTTGGATATTTGATAATTCTAAGCAATGTCTATATGTTCGTAACAACTCTGTCCACATTGTTCCCCAAGAACCATCTTTACACCACTTGCTAAAATGATAAAACACAGACTTGTAACTATAATTTTCCTTAAAATAGCGTTCAATGGGAATTTCTCTCCATTGACATCCGGTCTTTAACCTATGAAAGATTGCCATAACAATTTCAGTTCTTTTATCTTCTGAAAGACGAGTTCCACTTTTAGCTTCACTCAAATAGGGCAAAGTATATTTTTTAATCTTAATTTTGTTCAAGATGCTCATCGGTTAGCAGATATTTTGGTTAGCAAAACAAAAATACTGCTCGATGGGCATCTTATTTAATTACCTATCATAATGTTAGACAAACTCTATATCTATCAGGACGGCCCTGCACAGTAGCGGCCTTATTGTAAATAGCAGATATCTCTGGAAATTCGACAAAATTTTGTATGTACTCATACTTCATAGAGTCTTAATCCATAATTGTTTAGTTCTTGTATTTATAGGATAGTAGTTTCATTAACTAATTTTACTTTTGCTAATTCTTTACCAAATCTTCTTATAGCGTCTTCTATCTTTTTGCGTTGCTTATAAGATGGAATAATTATGCCATTTGAATATTGACTCATAAGAGTTTTATTTAGACTCGCGAATGCTGCAAATTTTGTAACATTTATTGAATCGAATTTTTGGAAAAATTCAATTAATGTAAACAGAGTCATATCTACCTCCTCCTCCCTACTGAGTTCAATAAACTCGTTAATAGATAGGATTTGGTCAAAATTTTTCTTGCTCTTAACACTCCTTGAAACATTGCGTTGATCTATTCCGTAATAAAAGCCCACGTTCAAATCTTTTACTGGAACTTTTCTCATGCTATTCAGATATGGTAAGACGCTTGTTTCAAATTCTTGTGAACCATCATATAAAACAGCCCATGATTTTGGTAATTTGTTCATTGCTTTTCTATTTTGATATCTATTTATTCTCTATTTTTGTCTTGTCTTAAAAAATTGATATAATGAGGCTGTTTAAACTAAACAAGAGTATTCCCAAATAGGGTTTAATTTTGAGGTGCGAATCACAAGATAAAACACCTAATGGGAATACTTAACAAAAGTACAATAGAAAAGTGGGTTTTACCACATCTGCCAATAGAAGAACGAGGTTTTGAAACCACAGCTCCTTTAGCAGAAATAGTAGAAGGCATTTTTCATCGTTTAAAGACAGGATGTCAATGGCGGGAATTACCAACGAAAGAATTTTTTACAGGTAAGATATTAAGCTGGCAAGCGGTGTATTATTATTTTAATAAGTGGTCAAAAGGTGGTTTTTGGCAAAAAATATGGATTAGTTTGTTAAAATCAAACCTGAAATATCTGGATTTGTCAAGTGTTGAATTTGATGGTTCGCATACACCCACCAAGAATGGTGGAGATGCTGTTGGATACCAAGGGCGCAAAGCTTGCAAGACTACTAATGCATTGTTCCTATGTGATAATCAGGGAATTATGCTTGGGATGTCCACTCCTCAAAAGGGTGACCATCATGACTTATTTCAGATTCAAGTTTTATTTGATGAAATATGTGTGATGCTAAAAAAAGCAAATATTTCTTTAAATGGGCTTTTTCTCAATGCTGACCTTGGATTCGATTCTGAGGGTTTTCGGCAGTCTTGTGAAAAAGAGAACATTATACCCAACGTAAAGCTGAACCCAAGAAATGAATCTTCTAAGGAAACTCAATCTTATAAAACAGGAACGCATATTTTTGATGAGGAATTATATGGGGACGCCTAGTTAAAGATAGGTGTGTGATTGAACATGCTAATTCTTGGATGGATGGTTTTAAAGCTTTATTAGTTAGGTTTGAGTTCGCGGTTAAAAACTGGATGTCACTCCATTTCATGGCATTCCTGGTTATTTTCCTAAGAAAAATCAATAAAAAAATAAAAGTTTAAACAGCCTCAATTAAAAAATCGTTAAAATCCAAGTCTTTGAACTTATCTTTAAAATTGAATAGACTTCTAATTGACGCATGGTTATTTCTTTTATTACTCACCTTGAAATAATCCTTTTTTGTTAATTTTAAAATATATCATTTATCGTAAGTGATATAGTTAATATTCAGCGATGAAAGTAGAAGCAGGATAAAAAGACAATCTTGATAAACCAATTCTTGATAAGTAAAAGTCAAGTTCAATTGCAGCCTTTGTGTATCCATGCATATATAATTTATTATTCCATTCTTTTTCAACTGCTGCTATATCTACTGCACCAAAAAAAATCGCTTTGCAAATTAAGTTTTCCTTTTCTTGATGAATTGTATATTTGAAGGAAGTAATACTAACACTATGAATTAACAGAATAGCATTAATTGCAGGTATAAAAACTTTGTTAAGTATTTCTTCGTCATTATGCATTTGCTTAACTGGAAGTCTAAAAGTAATACTTAGACTTTTCATGTCAACAGTCTGATAACCGGAAGAAACTTCATTCTCTAGATCAATTGGGTTTTTAAGAATTGGTGCAACATATTCCATAGATTTGTTAGACAGTATTAATAGTGAAAAAAAGTATCATTTTGATTGAGTTAATAAACTTTTTATGTTATTTCACTTTACCTAAAGATAAACTTCTTAACAAAGGTAAACATAAGTTTACAAAAAACAAACTTTTGTTTATTTTTTAACAAAATTTTACATGAATTACGAAAAACTAAGAGCAAAAATTAAATCTCATTTGGCAATAATGGACATAACAGAAAGTAAGCTTGCTCAAGAGATTGGAATGACAAGGCAAGGATATTCAAAAATGTGGAAACAAAAGTCTGTAAGTTTAGATACTTTAGACCAGATAGCCGATTTTATAAATATACCTTTATGGCAGCTAATAGCTGAAACAAAAATTAACCACAACGAAACAGAAGATTACAAACTGAAATATTTTCAAGCAGTAGAATTTATTGCTAAAAAATTAGGAGGTATGCCAAGTTTTAGTCAGGGTTGTTAATGCCAACTTATCCTCATTTTTTACGCCAATAGGGGCATAGGTTAACGTGAGTTCGGGATTATCTTTTAATAAAAGCAATAAGCAGCTAAAGCTCCAAAATATGAGTAATAGCATTGATTGGACTACGATGTCTGGTATGGTCAATGTCAAGTACTGTCATAAGAATATCATTAACGGATTCAATCAATGCTCTCTTTTTTAAATAATCTTATCCTTAAGCGGATTAAGTTGATTTTTCATATTTTCTCTAATTTTATTAACCAGATGTAATCCTTGTTGATAGAAATAGGAAAAGAGTTTAGAAAGATAGGCTTTATCACTATAACATTTGCCTTTTAACCCCTGAAGCATCTTTTTAAGAACCTCTTCACTGTTATCCATCACATTGGCCGGAGGTAGCATAAAGTTCATAAGTTTGCCTAATTCATTGATAACTAGCCTGATCACCGGAGCGATGGATTTTCAACCCATAAAACCATCCTGTTGAGGATTTTCCTTTTCTGGCAAACCCAGTAAATACTTTATTAGAATGAATCCTCCGATTATCGCAAACGGGCAGTTTTTTGCAATCAATAAAGTAACTACCTGTTTGTTTACTTAGTAAAGTCAGAACTTTGACAAACATATATAGTTTGACGTCCTATGAGTTCTACAAACTAATGATAATTAGGTAATTTTGGAAAATAGATTATAAATTCCTTTTGTACTAGGTACTGATTATGATAGCGGTTTGCCGCCGCGGTGAAACTTTTTTAACCCTGACCAATGATAGAGAATCAAGATTGTCAGGATTTCACTATCACTTAGTTCTGGTTTCCTAGTTAAGGTTTGGTTAACAATTCTATGACTTTAAGACCATTTTTCATGCATTTTATCAAAATCATCGCATGAAATAAATATTTCAATTAACTTTTTTTGTAGTTTAGCTCTGTCATGGGGCTTGAAATTGAGATTTATGGAGTCGAATACCACAAATATCTCATTTTTTCGCCCTTTTGACTTTTTAATATTTTCCCGACCTCACGTTATTTTATAACCACCAAATAAAATTACTTGACAAGTACTTCCAGATTCCCTATATTCGATTTTGCAAAAAGACAATGATTTAAGTAAAGAGCCATTCTTTGAGTGGCTTTTTCTATTTTTGCCGAATAAAAATAAATTAAGCATTATTTAATCATAAACGAAAATGAGGTGATAACCCTGATAAACAATGTCAAACCCCTACTTTTAACGGGAAGCAATGATATAATAACATTTAATAGAGAAGCCAATTTACTTATAAACAGTCACATAAGTAATCTAGCTGGATTCCTAACCTGCATCAGCCAGTAAGAAAATATTGAAATAATTATTATCGGGGAGATAGTCCGTAATGAAAATCTTGTATATGTTCAAAACATGAAGGTTGAATATCTGAAAACTTAAGCCAGGATGCCAAGGATATTTTATATTTTGAAGAAAACCAAAATCTCTTAAGAGGTGGTATGAGAGTAATACTGTCAAAATCCTAAATCATTTACAATTCTAATTAAATAATAGTAAATTCTATCCTAATTGATTAAATGTTAAATTCAGGAATTTTAATAAAAGGGAAAACCTTCCCGTGTGTCCTATGCTACGTTGAAGCGTGGCAAGTATTATTATGAATAAATCTCTGTGAAAACAACCGGTTAATTTACAACTGTTATCTCACATTTTAATTTTAGCATTTATTTCTATATTTACAGCGAACTTGGTTAAATCAACTAAGTAGTTAGTAATTGAATATGAGTCACCTTTTAGGTGACTTTATATTTTTGCTATTATGTAAACTGTATAAATTTAGGCAATGATATACTTCGCTGTACCAAAAATACGTAAAATCCCCTTGTATATGTAATTATTATTCGTTATATATTGAAAGTAAACTTAATACGACAATGAACAATAACGATATACCCGCTTCCTTTACGTCATTTGCGGAAATGTTGACGCAATTACCTGACGATGAATCATGCCGTAAATACCTTGAATTAATACGATGGAATAGTAAGCCAACTTGTCCTCATTGCGCCGTTATTGACGAAAACTCATACCAATTAAAAGTTAAGGGTGAGTTTAAAGGTTTGTATAAATGCCGTTCATGCCGTGAAAGATTTATGGTAACAATCGGCACCATGTTTGAAGGTTCACATATTCCATTACGTAAATGGTTCATCGCCTTGTACATCTTTTCATCACATAAGAAAGGCATATCTTCCCATCAACTTGCTAACGACTTAGGTATTACGCAAAAGTCCGCATGGTTCATGTTAAGTCGTATGCGATACGTTTTCGGCATTTATTCGGGTGTACAATTTGAGGGCGTTGTACAGGCAGATGAAACGTACATTGGCGGCGAGAATAAGAATAGACACGCTAATAAGAAAGTATTAGATTCACAAGGCAGAAGTACGAAAGATAAAGTTCCTATTTTGGGTATTATGGAAACAAGCGGGAAAGTTAAAACGCAGGTAATTCTAGATACTAAAGCACGCACCATTAAACCGATAATTACCGACTTAGTTAAAAGTGGTTCGATATTGGTTACCGATGAATGGACTGCGTATAAAGGGTTAGCTAGTGAGTATGCGCATATCGTTGTCAATCATGGCAGAAGTGAATACGTAAAGGATAACTTCCATACCAATAGTATAGAAAACTTCTGGGGGTTATTAAAACGTGGTATTTATGGAATTTACCATCAGGTAAGCCCTAAGCATTTGCACCGTTATTGCGATGAATTCGCATACAGGTTTAATTCACGTAAGATTGACAGCAATGAACGGTTTGACTTCTCGTTAAAGAATACCGAAAATAAACGGTTAATGTATAAAGACTTAATAAAGAAAAATGTTTCACCAGAGCCGCTTGATTAGTGGCTTTTTATTTGTAAAGCAATGGAAGAGAAATTTTCAGAAATACATCATCAAATAGTAGATGAATTAGGTACGGCATTTTCAAAATTAGGCGCTGATATTGGACTTATGGCAATAGTAATGTCATGGGGAGACACCTTAGAATCAAAAATAGTCTTACAACAACTTCAACACTACAACAATGCTCGTCAATACCAAACAACAACATCAGAGGAAACGATACAACTTTGAGGTATTGAATGGTCATACATACCACGAAAGCCATCATCATTTAATATCAAATTAGTAATTCCACTAATAGGAATACATCTCCAGTTTTTTGTTTTATCTCGTGAAATTCTGCCATAATATTAATAGAGTAAAGCATAATAGTGGCCATCATGTCCAATTCCTAAAACATGAGGACTCATCTTTCTACTTTGTCCGTGATAGACAAAGTCAATACTTCTTTTTTGTTGAATAGCTTGCTTTATTAATCCGTAATTAGTCATAACGTAAAATAAAATTTTAATGTAAAAATAGTTTAATATTACTAAAATATTTACTTGTAAGGGAATTCCGGAGTATAAGTACAGGGATCTACAATAGCGCAAATAGGACCAAACAATATCAAACCAATTATTATTACTCTCCATTTTTTCTTGGTCTCTAAAGATGAGAAATACATACCGAAAGCTAAACAAAAACTAATGAGATTTGGCAAGATAAATATTACGACTACAATAACACCAATTACATAAAAGAACATAAACGTAAATGTTTATGGACGTAAAAAAACGGGTAGCATAACTATCCGTAACAGAGGTACTTCGGATACCCACAACACAAAATAGCTACGCATACCCGTATGGGCTACGTTACTGCTATTCCTGTGTTGATTGAAAATTTCCGAAGTTTTCTGTTACAAGAATCCGCCTAACAAGAAGATATTAATAGTAAATATTTATTCCGTCCTTATATATCCGTTGTTTAAAATGTGAAAAATCACGACTAATATAACCGTATTCAAACTAACGTACAAAAATTATCGTTAATTTCGTAGTATTATTTACTATGGATATGAAAACAGTAAAACAAAAGAAAGGATTGTCAGACGAAGAATTAATAAAAAAGTACGGTCAAAGTAAAATAGATTTCGATGCCGTACTTAAAAACGTAGTTGACAAGGTTACCAAAGTTAAACGGTAGCTGGTACAGCGAAGTATATCATTGCCAAAACTTATTTCATCGGCCTTGACGTTTCAAAAAATGAATTAGACTTTGCTATTGTAACTTCTAATAAAGTTCTTTTTCATCAGGAAGTTACTAATGATAAAACAGGTATAGATAGTTTTATCAAAGCACTCAAAAAGCAAACTGACTGTAATTTTAAGAACTGTTTGTTTTGTATGGGGTTTACAGGCATCTATAACAACATTCTGTTGAATTATCTGACAGCTCATAAAGCCTCTATATGGACGGTCGGCCGCTGCCGTAGAGAATGCCCGTCAGATAAAAGATAGTATGGGAACTATCAGAGGTAAAACTGATAAGTTGGATTCCATTTTGATAGCTCAATATGCTTATAAGAACCGTGAAAATCCTTGTCTATGGCAACCTAAACGAGAGATTATCCAAAAACTTGACCGATTGACCGCCGTTCGCTCAAGGCTCAAGAATGCTGTAAAGATATTGGAGACTCCTTTAAAAGATTCCAAGAATTTGATTGGCAAAAAGGCACATAAAAACACCAGAAATGATTTTCAGGATTCTATTAATGCACTCAAAAAAGACATCAAGGGTATTGAAATGCAAATAGAAGAGCTCATTAAAAGTGACCCTGAATTAAAACACCTCTTTGAAATCATTACTTCTATAAAAGGTATTAGTAAAGTAACAGCTACTGAAATCATTATCACTACCAATGAGTTCAAAGACATTGATGACCCTAAAAAGTTTGGTTCTTATGCTGGTTGCGTCCCATTTGAGCGTTCCTCTGGCAAAAGAAAAGGAAGGCCTAGAGTCAGTCCTTTTGCCAACAAAAAGCTTGAATCTTTATTACACATGGCTGCCATGTCGGCTATTAAATATTGTAAAGAACTTAAAGAATACTATGACCGTAAAGTCAATGAGGGTAAGAACAAAATGCTCGTTATTAATAATGTTAGAAACAAGCTAATCTTAAGAGTTTTTGCTTGCGTAAACAAAAATCAAAAATAGGTTGTAGATTCAAATGTATGATGAGTTGAAGAAATAAAACAAGGGAGCGAACTTTGCGATTATGTCTCAAATAATAGTAAAGTTAGATTGCCCCCATTGTTTCTCTGCAAAAGTACAATTCCATTGTGGGAAAAGAATGGGATAAAAAAGAACAAGGCTCAGAATTACAAGTGTACAGATTGTAAAAAGCAATTCCAGCATGAATACTTATACTGGGGTGCTGATATTAATATTAAACGGCAGATTATCAAGATGCTAGTACACGGTAGTGGAGTCACAGACATTGCTAAAGTTTTAAGTGTTAGCAAAGGTTGTGTAATAAGAACTCTCGTAAAAACTGGTACACAAGTAAACCTTAAATCAAGTAAGAAATATTATCATAAAGTACAAATAGATGAATTACATAGCTTTGTTGGTAAGAAAGAAAAAAAGGTATGGACGGTTCGCCGCGCGATAATTTATGCTTATGATGCTGAAACCGATGAAATAATAGCAGTTACTGCAGGTAAGCGCAGTAAAAAGCAGGTAAAAGACCTTTTTAAACGTCTTAATGATCTCACTATAGATTGGTTTTGTACTGATAATTGGAAAGCATTCAAAGAGGTGCTACCTTATGAAAGACATTTAATTGGAAAACAATTCACTAAAACAATTGAGGGTGTAAATACTTCATTACGAAACAGTTGTAAAAGATTAAACCGAAGAACTACCGCACGGGCGGCCCCGAAGTTTCTCAAAGAAAGTCTTTAATCATTGGCAAGCAATAAAATTAACAATGCATTATAGAAATCATAAAGCATCATACTTTTGAAAACATAACCCAAAAATATAACGAAAATTATAACTTTTCCCTTGTTTGAATCATAGAAATCGCGGTTGTATATTTTTTCTTCACAAATCAAATTTACAACTTCTTTCGCTCTACCTTTTTTATACAATTAACTCAAATAGTTTCTAAGCATGAAGAAAATCTTTTGAGAATTTGAAAGACTATTTTTTTTATTTTTATTTGTGATAAAAATTATATTAGGCAGTACATATTGTTTAAATCCACTATCATTAAAATTGCAATTTTCTAAATGATTAAGCATTATAGCTGAAATATGCACCAATGAATTGATAATTAAGTTTTTTTAATTATTATCCTAAGCCCAAGCACCATCTTAAAATGTAATTATTTTATGATTTTTAACTCTCTTGATTTTTTAGTTTTTTTTATTATTATATTCCTGTTTTTTTACTTTTCATTTGGTATTACCAGAGGTCTAATCCTATTTATATCCAGTTGCATCTTTTATATGTGGTTTATACCTTCTTATGTAATTATACTGTTTATAACAATTTTTATAGATTATTATGCAGCAATTCATATTGAAGAAAGCGAGAGCAAAATAGGGAAAAAGAAACACCTTATCATAGGGATAGTAAATACTTGTATAGTTTTGTTCTTCTTCAAATATTATAATTTTTTTGTCGATAACCTAAATTATCTCGGCTTTACAAGTATTAAACATTGGGATATAATATTGCCGATAGGACTCTCTTTTCACGTCTTCCAGAGTTTAAGTTATGTAATTGAAGTCTATAGAGGGAATATAAGAGCAGAACGAAACCTCCTCATCTATTCTAACTTTGTAATGATGTTTCCGCAATTGGTAGCTGGTCCAATTGAGAGAGCAGATAATATGTTGCCCCAGCTAAGAGATAATCAAAACAAGGTATCATATACGGATTTTTCAATAGGATTCGGCCGTTTTTTTTGGGGACTATTTAAGAAAGTTGCAGTGGCCGATGTCGTCAGCCAATATGTTGACGCTGTTTATAATAATTATCTTCATCATTCAGGTAGTACTCTTTTATTAGCTACTTTCTTATTCGCTATTCAGATATATTGTGATTTTTCAGGTTATTCCGATATGGCTATAGGAGTAGCAAGAATGCTAGGGTTTAAATTTAAAGAGAATTTTTCCATTCCTTATTTCTCTAAAAGCGTAACCGAATTTTGGCGAAGATGGCATATATCATTATCCAGCTGGCTAAAAGACTATATTTATATTTCGTTTGGAGGAAATAGAAAAGGAACGCTTATAACCTATAGAAATCTTTTGCTTACCATGTTAATCGGGGGATTGTGGCATGGAGCTTCTTGGAATTTTGTTATTTGGGGAGGCCTAAATGGTATCTATTTATCCTTTGAAAAGCTATTGAACATATCAATGGATAACCCTAAAAACATTATTGTCAAACTATTGAGAATAGGTTATGTATTTGTGGCAATATCTTTTACCTGGATATTTTTTCGGGCGTCAACATTGTCTCAGGCCAAATACATTGCCTACAAGATTATTACTGACTTAAGCCCTGCAAAATTTAATTCTTTGAGTACCTCAATTCTTTTATCAATAACAATTAGCTTATTGTTGTTATTATTATTTGAATTTTTCTTATTCCGAAAACATAGTTTTGATAAAATATACTTAATGAAACACGGTAAGAAATATCTAAATATCCTTACAATATTTTTTATTATATATGTTCTTTTAAATGGCAATTTTAATGGAGCACAATTTATTTATTTTCAATTTTAAATCATGAGATTAATATTAATAAAAATAGCGTCAATTATATTAATCTTACTTTTAATTGATAAGCTTTTTGGCTTTTTTTTCTACAATTATGTTTTTAAAAAGACTTTATCCGGTGAGCTTAGTGGGGGCAGTTTGCATTATCTTATAGAAAAGAAAAAAAATGTAGATTTTATCATCTTTGGTTCTTCTCGAGCAAAACATCAAATAGACCCGGAGCTTATCTCTAATCTTAATGGTCAAGGATATAATGCCGGTATAAATGGCGTAGGTGGAGTTATATATGCCAGTGTAATGATGGAAATTGTATTGAAAGCTGGTAGTAAACCAAAAGTTCTGATACTTCAACTTGATTCAAAACACTTTCTGAAATCAAATGAAAATAAACCAATGAAGGAAATTAATGCGCTTTACCCATTTCTTTCACAGAGCTTATTTTTAAGACAATACGTAGAGCATAGTGGTTGGAGAGAGAAAGTTTTAAGCAACTCGGATATTTATAGATATAATAGTAAAGCTTATATTTCGATAGTCAATTATTTCAAACGTAATCGCATTAAAGATAATAACGGATTTATACCATTAGAAGGAAATCTGGACACTTTAAAACTTGTAAAACCTGTTAATAACCAAATAAATCCTGAAGATTTTTACGATCTTAAATTAAAGGCTTTGAAGAATGTTATCAATACCTGTAAAGAAAATAATATAAAACTATATATAGTTTTTCCTCCGGAATTTATAGAATCCATTAATGATAAAGATTTTTATAATAATAAGCTTAAGGTTTTTATTTATAAAGAATCAAATTCTGTAAGAGTAATAGACATGAGTAATATAAAGAATCTTAAAGGTTTAAGTGGTCCTGAAAACTGGAAAGACGAAGATCATTTTAACGGAGTCGGAGCAAGTAAATTTTCAAAATCTTTGAATGATAGTTTAGCAATCTACTAATAGATTTAATAAGCAGGTATTTATTCTTCTCTATAATATGTAAAAACTGAGACAAATGTATTATTATATTCTTAAAGGAGTCATTACTTTTAAACGAATGTGTTTCAATGCAGAAGAGTTTCGTCCTTAAGTTTTGCTACAAAATGAGAGCAATATTTTCATTCAATAAAATTCAAAAAAAAATTATCTAATAAAACATAACATTTTAAATATATTTGTGTTTATAACAAATACTACTACCTATTGATACTTGCAAATCGTCCCAAGTCTGTTTAATTATTTACAGATTAAATATTAAATTTATAAAATCGAAAAGCACTACTAATTTTTATAATAAATACAATCTCTAATTTAAAAATCACCAAAATTGCAAAGAATAATATAATCGGGATATTTATGGCCTTTTTATATCATTCTTATAGTCATTTGATTTTTTGTATGTTGGCATAAACTACTACATGCTAAATCGTTTTTTATTATAATTTAATTATTAACTTAATTTCTATAACTAATTAAAATGAGCTTTCCTTTGTTTGTGTTTCAGGGGCTTTTTAGAATTCGTCAGAGAATACCTTCTATTTTATTGATAGGTCTCTGTGGCTTGAGTATGCTTACCAATGCACAGCAAAATGTGGCATTTGGTAAGGGGAAAATTACCAATGTTACAGTTTCTTCGTCTTCCAATGCCAGTAATCAGACAGGCATTCAAACGCTTATGAGTTCAGGTTATTTACCTAATAAGAATGCAGCTGCCAGATTACTCTCCCAAGCTACTTTAGGCACAACCTACGCAGATATTGAAAACGTAGCCACAAATGGCATTGAAAAATGGGTTGATCAACAATTGGCAATGCCAAATTCTTTCGTTATTACACCGTATATGCAAAATCTTCATCAGGGGCTTGCTGACTCAATGAAACGAACTGACCCAACAAAGAATATAGGTAACACTTTTTTGGCGGACAGGTATTTTGATATTTCGTGGTTTCAGGGATACATGACTGCTACTGACTTATTAAGGTGGAGAGTAGCGCTGGGTTTAAGTGAGATTTTTGTTACTTCACGTATTTCGGCTAATGAGGGTTATCCTTATGCTTCTTCGAGCTATTATGATATGCTGCTGGAGAATAGTTTCACTAATTATCGCAATATTATTGAAAAAGTTACCTACCATCCGTCAATGGCAGTTTATTTGACGTTTATGAATAACCACGCAACTGATTCCTACAATGGCAAGCAGACTTTCCCTGATGAAAACTATGCAAGAGAACTGATGCAGTTGTTTTCAATAGGTTTATTTCAGTTGAATTTAGATGGTACAGAAAAAAAAGATGCTAACGGTAAATCTATTCCTACTTATAATAATAATGATATTGGTGGTCTGGCAAAAGTTTTTACAGGTTTGTCATGGGGTGACAGCAGGTATCTGGGCGATAAACTCAAAGATAATTGGAGCTATACAAAAAAACTCAAATTCTATGCCATAGACTCAAGTGACTATTATTTAAGACCTAATGCTTCAAACAAAAGAATTACTAACGGGCATGAGGTCGGAGCCAAAACTTTTTTAGGAAGCACCATTCCTGCCCGCTCTGTTGAACAGGGTGAGCTGGATATTAAAGACGCCCTCGATATTATATTCAATCATCCGAATGTAGGCCCTTTTATTTCAAGAAGGTTGATTCAGCGTTTGGTTACTTCAAATCCAAGTCCAGCATATATTCAGCGTATTGCGACTGTTTTTAACAATAATGGGAATAATGTAAGAGGAGATATGAAGGCTGTAATAAGGGCAATATTGTTGGATCAGGAAGCCAGAGATTGCTGCAACAATGGCAATACAGAGTTTGCAGGAGCCTTAAAGGAACCGTTTATAAGATATACAAATCTGGTAAAAGGTCTGAATCTTACAGCCACGGGTGGTGTATTCCGAAACACAATGCAGAGAGTCTATGATAAGATGGGGCAATTGCCAATGTATTCGCCTAGTGTATTCAATTTCTTCTCACCTGATTATTTGCCTGATGGGGCATTGAAAGGTACCGGTAAATTCGGGCCTGAATTTCAGACATTAAACTCACAGTCATTGTCAGGCTACATGAACGCCCTTAATTCCTGGCTTATTAATGACGACCCTGTAGAGTATCTTACTTACTTCCCCGGAGAGACTTTTAAACCGAATCAGGATGCTAAGTTTGACCTTTCGGCTGATTATCAACTAACCCGAAATGACAGATTAACACAATTGTTAGATAAATATAATCTGATTCTTGCACATGGCAGAATTTCTCAGCAAAGCCTTAATACTATCAGAAATGCTCTATCTGGTATGCCGCTTACGGTTACAAATGGAGTTGTTAATGATAGCGAGGCTAATAGAATAGTACGGATAGCCATTTATTTAATTATGTCGTCACCCGATTATATTATTAACAAGTAACAAAGAAATGAATAGACGTGATTTCTTAAAACATTCAGGCTGTGCAGCTATGGGAGCTACTACTTTACTTAGTACGCTGACCAGTCTTGGTGCAGTAAATGGAGCTATGGGGCATAAAAAGTTTCCTGTAAACGGTGCTGTTGCTGAAGATTATAAAGCACTTGTATGCATATTGCTGGCAGGTGGTGTTGACTCCTATAATGTATTAATACCTACCGGAACAAATGGAGGTGGAGATAATGGTTATAATGAGTATGCAGCAACAAGGGCCGACCTTTCTATAGCTAATGCATCGCTTCTGGCATTGAACAACCCTCAGTGTACAGGATTCAGGAGCTTTCCATGCAATTATGGGGCTTACGGGCTTCATCCTTCTTTACCGGGTATGAGGGATTTATTTAATAGCGGCAAATTGGCTTTCATGGCAAATGTCGGTACTTTAATTGAGCCGATTCTGAATGAATCTGAATACAGGACTAAAGCAAAAAAGATTCCTGAAGGTGTCTACTCTCACTCTGACCAGATTATGCAATGGCAGACTTCTGTTCCGCAAAGCCGAACTGCACTAGGCGTAGGAGGAAGATTAGCCGATCTTCTGAATCCCGGTAATCTGAATCAGCAAGTTTCAATGAATATATCTTTAAGTGGAAAGAATGTTTTTCAGACCGGCGAAAGTATTGCGGAATACTCTATCAGTAATAACGTAAGTCCCGGTAATATCGGTTTTGATATGTTACCCAGCGGGTGGTTTAGTTCGGGCTTAATGACTGAACTCAGGAATTCAGCAATTGATAGTCTGGTTGGGCAAACTTATGCTAATTTACTTCAACAAACCTATGCAGGTACTGCTAAAGGAGCTATTGCAACTTTTGATATCTTTAAAGAAGCGCTTAAAAAAGTACCAAACATTGCTACGGTTTTCCCAACTACGAGTTTAGGAAATGACCTGGCAGCTATTGCTAAAGTAATTAGTGTAAGGAGTAATCTGGGGGCTAAAAGACAGATATTTTTTGTAACCTATGGCGGATGGGACATGCATGACAACCTTGCCGGAGGTATGAATCAGAAATTACCAGTGGTTGATAGTGCAATAAAAGCCTTTTACGACTCAACCGTAGAGTTGGGCATTGCAGATAAGGTAACAACTTTCACAATTTCTGATTTTGGCCGTACTATTACTTCCAATGGTTTGGGTTCAGACCATGCCTGGGGAGGTAATTCAATGGTAATAGGAGGAAGTGTGAAGGGCGGCAAAATTTATGGTGCTTATCCAAAAATGAATCTGAATTCTAATACCCAAAACGTGTCTGTCAGAGGGAATTTCATTCCGGCTGTCTCGACGGATGAATTATACGCAGAAATAGCATTGTGGTATGGCGTAAGCCCTTCTGATTTATGTTATGTGTTGCCGAATATAGGTAATTTTTACAGTTATACTCCGGGTAATTATCCTGTGGGTTTCATGAATTTTAATGGAACAACTATTTCTAATGTCGACAGACCTCAATCATGCTTAATATATTGAGTATTTATATCAGATGAGAAAAATTTTTAAAATACTATTTTTTATTTGGTTTGCCTCTGCAGCCTCCTTAAAAGCGCAGAACTGCATTGGTCCGGCGGGACAGGTAAAGTGGCAATACTGGGGAGGTTTTAAGCGCTATGCGCCAGATATAACCGACTTATCAGTATTGGAAAATTTCCCGAACAAACCCGATGGCTCTCAAATTCTTGGGTCTTTAAGATCACCTGTCAACTATACAGAATATTTTGCGGGTTTTATACGTGGTTTTATTAAAGTATCTCAGACTGACAACTACATATTTAACCTTACAGGCGACGAGGCAGCAATTTTTTATCTGAGCACTAATCAGTTACCTGCCAATAAAGTAAAGAGAGCTGAAGTAGTAACACCCACCGGCTTGAATGAATATAATAAAGACCCCGCACAAACTTCAGTAAGTATACAACTGGTGGGTGGCCAGTACTATTACTTTGAAATGTATAATTTTGAATTGGTACGTGAGGACCACATGACTTTGTCATGGAAAAAAGCCTCTACTCCCGCAGCACCCTGGGTAATTGTAGATTATAATTATATTTATGAATATTCTTGCGGTCAAATATGCCCTGAAAGAGGAACACCTTGTAATGACGGTGTTTCAACAACTACCAACGACCAGCAAGACGGTTTTTGTAATTGCTTGGGCGTTCCTGCCACAGCTAATAACTGTATAGGTGAAAAGGGACTTACTGAAGCGTATTACTATGATAATCTTATTGGTACTTATGTGGTAAATGATTTGAATAATGCGCCAAAATTTCCATTATCTCCTGATAGAAAAGAAAAACTTCTGGGAGCTTATGGTCCTTTACCGGCTACGCCACTTTATGCTAATGAAAACTATGGAACTCTCGTACAAGGATATTTAACAGTTCCAATCTCCGGGACTTATGAGTTTAATATAACTGGTGATGCAAATGCGCTATTTTACTTAAGCAGCGATGATAATATTGCAAATAAACAGGCGCATACAGCAAGTGCGTATAATGTAGATGAAACAGACCATACTAATGCTGCATCGCAAACAATAGCACCTTTTACTCTGGAGAAAAATAAATACTATTATTTCGAGATCAGACATAAAGAAAGTACCTGGAGAGACCACTTTAATTTATATTGGAAAACACCTTTTTATGAAGATAAGACTTGGAAAAGAGTGCCGGCGTTTTATTTATATGATTATAAGTGTGACGTGCAGTGTATTCCCGCAGGGACAGCTTGTAATGATGGGAATCCTTTTACTAATGATGATAAAATAGTTAATTGTGAGTGTGTTGGTACACCTTGTTCCGGGCCTGATTGTGATGATGAATCAGCGAGATATAAGGTTTATGATTCTTGTAGTCCGACGGACAACCTGACTACTTTATCAGAGGTTGCCTGGGTTTCTTGTGGTACACTTAAGCCAAATCCTAATCCGGCAAGGTCTGCCAACAAAAACTGGATCAGGTATGATTTTAATAATACTTATAAATTTCAGGATACCAGGGTATGGAATTATAATATTACAGGAGGAACAAATAAAGGATTTAAAAGTGTTTATGTAGATTATTCAATAGATGGAACAACCTGGCAGCAGTTAGGAGGAACTTATATCTGGCCTCAAGCACCCGGTAATGCAGAGTATGCTGGTTTTATCGGGCCAAATTTTAATGATGTCCGAGCTAAACATATTCTTATTTCTGCCATTAATAACTGGGGAGACGCTACTTGTTCAGGGTTTAGTAAAATAACGTTCAATGCTTCACTCTGCGATACTGAAGGCACAACTTGTGATGACGGAGACCCACTTACCATCAATGATAAATTTGATAATAGTTGTAACTGTAGAGGTGTTAATATTAATTGTGCCAGCGATACTATTAAATTAGATCGTTCGCCTTTGAGCGATGGCGATTATAAAGCAATTAAAGCTATTGCTGCGCAAAGCCTTGTACCAACTACTAAGGATATATCATTTACTGCAGGTAATAGTATTGTTTTACTTCCTGGTTTTGAGGTAAAGAACAATGCAGTATTTAAAGCGGATATTACCAATTGCGTACAACAGGCTTTTGCCAAAAATGAGAAATTAACTAATGCTACTGATGATAATTCGGTGACTGAGTTTTCAACAGATAGTACTGAAACTAATAAACTGAAGCAGATTGTTTTTAGGATTAATAAACCGGGTTATGTAAAACTCACACTGAAAGATAAGAGCGAAAATACAATAGTGACTATTATTGATAGCTACTTTGAAAATCTGGGTACACAAATTAAATTATTACCTACCAGTAAATTACCGAAAGGTTTATATTGGATTGAATTAGATTATGCCGGGAAAGTGTTAAAGGAACAACTAGAAGTGAAAGATTAGTTCACAAACGTATAAGTCATCAGAAGTAATTAGGCTTTCCTTGGAAATTCCTAAATTAAGATTTTGTAATAGCAAACACTCGGAAATCTGAGTTCCTTGCTGATATAAAATCTTGAATAAGTGAATCTACAAGGTGGGCTTATCTATCTAAAGTCTTTGCTTTTTTCTATCAGCAAGACTTGCATTTAGTTACTAAAATCAGAGAAAAACACGAAAAATTAACCGCGGCGGCGGACTGCTTATTGAAACTAATGATAAAATCAACCTAAGGAAAGGAGGGATGATCGATTCAGTTAATGATATTCTATAACCGTCTTTGATTTTGAGCATACTCGTCATCGTAATCTAATTAATGAAATAGTAAATATTTTCGAGCATTTGCTTCTTAATGCCTTTATTGTTGAAAATCAACTGTTTTTGTAAAAAGATAATCCCGAACTTAGGTTAATTTATTAATAATCTTCGTTACGTTCGATTTAATTATGAAGAAATCGTAGATACGAACCAATTAATAAATTTTCTTCTTAGTTTACCACTCTTTAATTGCTTCTATAGTATTAACTTGTATATTTGTCATAGTTTTAAAATTCCACTCTCTCAAATAAAAGTCTTTATAATGAACAACTTTTTACTTAAATACCCTGAAAAGTTTGCTTCCAAGTGGTTAATTCTTTTAGTTGATTTATTCATTTGTTTTGTGACATTTACAATTGCTGTATTTGTTCATTTTAACTTTGAACTAACCTATGTAGAGCCATATATCTATAAGTACCATTTATTTTTTGTTTTAGCTATCAGGGCTGTTTTTTTTGTTTTTTTTAAATCCTATGAAGGTATAATCAGACATACCAGCATGGAAGATGCAACTTTATTGCTTAAAGTAGTGACTATAAGTAGCATCTTCATTTTTCTACTATCTAATTTTGGGTGTTATCATAATATCCTATATTTATGTATTCCTCCAAGAATAACTATTATCAGTTATTTTATTACTCTCTTTGCTCTTATTTTTAGTCGCTTTTTAGTAAAAGGACTGTACGATTCTTTCTTTAGGAAAATTAAATTAACAAGTTCGGTTATTATTTATGGTACTGGTTATATGGGCTTAATTACCAAAAACAGCCTGCTGAATGATAAAGTAAAAAGCTATAAGGTTCTGTGTTTTATAGACGATAATCCTCAAAAAATCAATAAAACTGTTGAAGGAATTAGAGTTCTTTCTAAAGAAAGGGCTATTGAAAAATATATCAAAAATCCTAATACTAAAGAAGAAGCTATTGAAGTAATTTTTGCAATACAAAATATCAGCCCCCTTGCTAAGGCAAAAATTGCAGAGGATTTTCTTACCAGGGGCATAATTTTAAAATCTATCCCTCCTATTAATAAATGGATAAAAGGAGAATTAACTACTAAGCAAATACAAAGAATAGAAATTGACGATTTACTTGAAAGAGACCCAATAGCTATTAATAATAAATTTGTAGAAAGATTTCTTACTAATAAGAAAATCATGGTAACTGGTGCAGCTGGCTCTATTGGCAGTGAATTAGTTAGACAATTATTGAAATTTTCGCCTAAAAAAATTATATTAATAGATCAGGCAGAATCTGCTTTATATGATTTGGAAAGTGACCTTTTACGTACTTCTTCTGCAGAAAACAAAGAACGTCCCAATATTAGAGTGGAGGTTTATGATGTTACGAATGAAAAATTAATGGATAGTTTATTTAATGAAGAACTTCCTCAGATAATCTTCCATGCAGCAGCATATAAGCATGTTCCATTAATGGAAAAAAACCCCTATCAGGCTGTTAGGGTCAATGTGATGGGAACAAAAATTGTTGCAGATCTCGCTTCTAAATATGGCACAGAGAAATTCGTTATGATTTCAACTGATAAAGCTGTGAATCCAACAAATGTAATGGGCGCATCAAAGCGTCTGGCCGAAATGTATGTACAGAGTTTAGATGGTCATCATAACAATAATACAAGGTTTATCATAACCCGTTTTGGAAATGTGCTCGGATCTAATGGCTCAGTGATTCCATTGTTTAAAAAACAAATTGAAAATGGTGGCCCTATTACTGTAACTCATAAAGATATTATAAGATATTTTATGACGATCCCAGAAGCTTGCCAGTTAGTTTTGGAGGCAGGAACTATGGGGAAAGGTGGTGAAATCTACGTTTTTGATATGGGTAAACCTGTAAAAATTATAGATCTGGCTAAGAAGATGATACAACTATCTGGACTGGAACTAGAAAAAGATATAAAGATTGAATTTACAGGTTTAAGACCCGGCGAAAAACTATACGAAGAGTTATTAAATAGTAATGAAAATACACAACCTACTTATCATAATAAAATCATGATTGCCAAAGTAGTAGCAGAAGACTATGATGTATTGAATATAACCATAAAAAACATGCACTCTGCACTAACTAAAATGGATAATTATAAGATTGTATCGGAATTAAAGAAACTGATTCCAGAGTATATAAGTAATAACTCTATTTACCAGAATTTAGATGAATTAGAAGAAGGTTCTCTGAATCCCTATATAGCCTCCTAATGATGAAGGAAATAAATTTCCTTCATCAAAAACTATGTTAGAAATTAATGCGAATTTTGGTAAATTATACCTGAACTTATATAAGAAAGAAAACTGCTTTGCGTTGATAGGCATACTATAACTGCCTAAATTATGACTAATCAGCAATTTTGCGTAATACTCAATTTTTTTACCTCCCCCTCTTAATGACAGAGAAAAAGCACTGATTCTGTTAAAAATATAGTTTGAAGAATAACCCTCAAGTTGCTTATTTGCTAACAGTTTACTATCAACAGAATTAATAGGGGTTAATAGGGGGGAACCAATCGTCTTACCTCCATAAGTCCAACTATCAGAATAAACGCTATTATTAAAATAATTGTCACGACCTCGTAATTGTGGTATTGTATTGTCAGCTCCTGTACCTCCACCTTGATTCCTTGAATCCAAATACTCTAAGGTAATTTTATTAATACCAATTTTTATATGTTTTCTATTAATTGAAATACCAATTAATCCATCATTTATATTATTTAGATAAAACAGAGATCCATCTTCAAAGATATTTTGTCTATATAAAAATAAATCAAAAGTTTTAAAATTGACTTCTGTTGCAATATCTAAACTTCCTAAATGATTACCAGCCCTATTCCATGCTTCATTAAGGGGAATTTGAGTGCTTAAACTATTATCTCCTTCATTAATACTTACTCCTGACACCACCTTGAAATAAGTGCTTAGACCTGAAGGGAACTTTTCAATTAAAATACCAGTAGTTTTATCTATATAAGGAACAGCTGGTTTTCCTCCCCACTGCACCTGATGGTTAAAACCGGAATATAGTTTGACTTTCCAGTTAGGCTTTCCAATTCGGGTATAAAGATATTTCTGATGAAGATAAAAATTCTGAACTAAGCCATTATCAAACCAGCCGTGGCTATATGCTCCTTTGATAGATAATAAGTTTTGCCCAAGTATAGAGATATAGTTTGGAATACAAATTTGTATTTTAGGCAAAGGCATTGCGTTTCCTGACCAAATATATGAGCCTGATGTAAGGGCTGTATCTACTAGGCCTACTATTTCTCTCATGCGCCCTATATAAAGCTCAAAGGCACCTGAACGAACCTTCACAAAGGCTTCTGGTAGTAAAATTTGATTCACTTTTCCAACGTTAGCAACTGCATTTATCCCAAAACCGATATTGAATCTATTCAATTGATTGCGCGAATTAAACGTAGAATCATATTCTTTATAAATTCCACCACGAACAGTTAAAACTGAAGATTCTAAAGGAACTATTCCATATTGATTAGTACGTGCCAGAAACGGCGTTTTGCCTGACGTAGAAAGATATGCGCCAATCTCAGTCTGATAATATGTGTTTTTTAAAAAACTTTGTCCTAAGACGCAAGAAGACGTTATTAGAAATAATAGAATAACTTTACTCATCAAAGGCATAGCTAGGCTTTTTTTGCAAATTACTACCATTTTTTAAGAATAGAAAAATTAATACCTATATTATTACCGTATAATTTGCCAGAATCAAAGCCTATGTTGAACCTTGAATCAAGATTAAGTTTTGATAGAGGTCTACTAACAGAAATTGAACTTGAAAACTGGTTTAGGCTTTTCTCTCTTTTTAAACCAAATATGCCTAAACTTTTGATAAAAGATGATTTAAGAATGTATTCATATTTCATTATTTTTCCGGTAGCGGCAAAGAAATAAGACTGAATACGGTTATCAATAGAATATAATTCATAAGGCGATGTAATTAATAAATTATTACTAGAAATAATCAAAGGTGTACCAATCCCATTATCTCTGTAGCTCCAACCCTCTAAGTATTGTCCATGATTAAAGTAATTCTGCACCTCTCCATAATGGGTCTCTTTTTTTCCTAGCCATTTAGCAAAGTTTGTTATTTGTCCCCCTTGTCTTCTTGTATCTAAATATCCAAAACTAATTTTGCTGAATTGTCTTTTATCCTTTAAATCGAAAATTATTGAATAGTTCCCATCCATCGACAAAATAACTTCGGGCATTTGACCATCTTCATACGGGGTTTGACGATAAAAATAAATATCAGTTACTGGTGTTTTGAAACTTATTCCCAAATCAATACTGCCAAGATGGTTTCCAAAGCGATTTAATGTTTCATAGGCTGTATAAGTAACATCTTTAGGTATCTTCCATGGTATTGGCAAAATTACATTCAGATAAACAAAAGGATCAGCCGAAAAATAACCATCATTTGTACTGATATTATTATTTTTTAAAACTTCAGAATACCCACCCCATTGGACCTGATGATTAATACCCGCAAATAAATTAACTTTCCATGATTCACGACCTATTCTACTATACAACCACTTTTGATGCAGGTAATATCCTTCTGTGTAAGCTTGCTTACCAAACCAACCATGAGCAAACATACCTTTAATTGAAATTAACCCATTCCCGATTATAGAAGCATAATTAGGGATTGATATTTGGATTTTAGGTAGGGGCAATGCATTACCTGACCATATGTAAGATCCGGCACTCAATGTAGTGTCTACAAGACCAACTATTTCTTTTCTTCTGCCTGCATAAAATTCGAATACTCCATAGCGAAGTTTTACATAAGCTTCGGGTAATAATATCTGGCTATGCTTACCAGCATTTATTCCAACCTGGGTTCCATATCCAAATCCAAATTTCCTTATTTTTTGAAATTCTACTTTTGTAGAATCATATTCTTTAGATGCATTAACCAGTATGGATACAAAAGAGCCTTTAAGCGGCACAAGCCCATATTGGCCAGCTCTCATCCAGAACGGTATTTTTTCAGAGAGATAGGCACTTGTGCCTAATTGATATCGAACACCAGATAGTATATGCTGTGCATAAACATTAATGGAGCAATTTAAACATAGAAGTATAACAAGTTTTGAGAGAAAGATTTTTATCATAAAGTGTGTAATAGTGCGTAATCAAAAACTTACAAGTATTATATATACATTCCATCTGTCAATTTAGCAAAAATTTTACACTTTTAAGAATATATTTTGAAGTCATAAGTTAAAATTTGCCGGAGTGGGAGGCATAAAAGCAGATTGAAAAAAGCTACTTCTGATTCACTGTTATTTCATAGCTTTTGGCTGATCTTCTATAAAAATTGCACCAAACAATTGACCCTTCAACCTGTCCTCCTCCTTTTTGAGGTATAAATCCATTTTCAGAGGGCAGTCTCTTTTAATCCCGATGGCATTTTACACCAGTTAGCTGTTGTAATAAACTATCCCTTAAATTCATTAGCAGCATAAATTAGGCTATCCTTGATAATTACTTCAAAGAGAGGAAATAAATAAAAAAAACATTCCGTAATGGAAGAGAATAATGCAATCGGTCAGCGTTCCGATTGCCTAATATTTTATGGCATCATGTACATTAAATACAACAAAAACCGTGAAACTCCAAGAAATTGGCAGTTTTCGGGTTTATCTTTTGCATATTATACTGATAATTAATTGTTTACGATAAGAAAGAATTCCTTAAGTTTGATTTCAGTTAAAAACTGGATGACACTCCATTTTATGACATTCTCAGTTATTTCTCTCCGTAAAATCAATAAAAAATAAAAGTTTAAACAGCCTTATTAAATAAAATTAAGTAGTTAATCTATTTCGTGCCAACTTTTAGTTAGGTTGCTCCTTTTTTACTACTATCTTAAGATTACCAAATTATTGTTAAGCAAATATGTGTTGCCATTGACCAGGTGAGCAGAAATCTTTAAAGCATAAATTCCAGATTCTACAGGCTTATTGTCTATGGTACCATCCCATTTAAAGTCCTTATCATGAAAAACTATCAATTGTCTTCCCCAACGATCAAAAATCTCAAGCTTAAACTCTGAAATCATATTTTTTTTACCAAAGACACTAAGGGTTGGATTAAATGTGTCTCCATTAGGCGTAAATGCGTTGGGAATATATAGCCTGAATTCAGGGGAAACTTCAATAATATTTGAATTACTGAGTTTTAAATTACTGTCTACCGCTCTAACGCGATATTTAATTTTTTCTTCTTGGAAAGATAAATCTAACTCTTCTTTATGCTCAGCGCCATTTTTTACTGATATAATTGATGGAGAGTTACTTACCTCTTCAATTTCATACTTTTGAATCGGATCTGGAGAAAAGGGCAAATTACTAGTCCAAAATAAAGATGTTCCATCGAAATCAAGAAAAATAGTGCAAATTTCAGGAGAGAGTTTAGAATTATTTCCGCATTCATCTGTATATCCTATTTTAAAACAATAACTTTGCTCATTTGGAAAAAGACTAGCTATACTAAAATTATCCTGGAAAGCAACACTCTTTATTTTAGTATAAATGCCATTTATATTCTGAAACAAGTGACAGGAGTCTCTTTTTAAAAACCATCCGGAATTGTCGCTATAATTAACATTTACTAATAGATTGTCAACAGTGGTCAGCAAATCCGTTATTGGGGGCGGCTTGATACCTCCTTGATTAACACATCGCTTCAGTGATAGCGAGATTGCATTGTAATTCAATGAACTATAAGAATCTTTTATTTCTGCTGATACCTGATAACAATAGTTTTTTTTGCAATTAATGTCGTCAGTGTAAGGGGGATAAGAGCCACTCAGTGGAATTGAAACTTTAGATTCTCCGACTGTTTCTTTTAACAATTTAGGAGTAACACTCCTGGAAGCCATGGAAGGCGGGAGGATAGTATTAAAAATTAAATCAGGGTGATTAGTCCAATTTAAAATATTCTTTGTAATCTGATTATCTATTGTATCCAACAATATAGTACATACATCCGGAGTTTCCTCCCAATCGCCACAACTGGTAGGCCTTTCCACCATGAAACAATACGATTTCGAAGAATCAGGAAGATCTACGAGGATAGTGCCCGCATATAATTCATCAATTTTTGTTTTTGATGCAGCATAGTCCCGATTATTTTCTGCTCGATATAGTGAATATTTAGTTCCTGATTTTGCACCTGTTAAGGTAAGCATTGCTTTGTTGGGTTCAATAACCTCCAATTTAGTGATTTGAGGTTTAAAAGGGTTGCTTTGGACTCCAGAAATAACTTCCTTACTTTCACATATCTTTTTTCCATTCATATCTATAGCAAATACATTCAATGTAATGGGCATTTCGATTTGCTGAGCAGAACTATTAAAAGGTAAATTTGTATATGGCACACCAATATCTATAACAGCCCCCAGGTTATATTTAATTGTATATCCTGGCATTTCTTTCTTCTGCTTAGGAATTTGTAAACTAAACTTACCACTTATTTTAGTATCACCAGGAATTACCCCTACATTACAGAGGTTATAACTAAAGTCAATTCCTTTTTGCACAACAACTGTTTTACAGGCGTACATTGGCTTCCCATTTTTAGTGCCATATTGTAATATTAAAAATTGCTTACTTTCTAAGAACTCCCAATTTGAATTTGGCCCTGACTCTGATGGAATAGATGGAAGTTGTGAAGCTGGTTGCCCTGAGTAGCCAAAAATATACTTTATGTCCATTCCACCAGACTTGTCCTTAACATCAATTCTTTCACCAATACATGCATAAGCAGGTGCATCAAACCCTCCGGCTTCTGCACCGTTAGTCAAATCACACAATCCTTGAGCAAGCGAGTTAAAAGAAATACTAAGAAGAAAAAATAAAATTCCCTTGCAGTAAAGATGAAGCGATATTGATTTAAGTAATGACATATGAAAACTAGAAAAAATATTTCAAAAACAAATCATTTCACTCATGCAGTCGATTTGGTCTTTCAATATACAGCTTTATGTTATATCACTATAGACTGAATAAATTTAGCCCTGAAATATAGCTTTTAATAAGCTAAATATTAGAAACTGTTTGAGTTAATTTTCAGAAATAATCTATGATACATTTTTGATAATACTTAAATATATCAGGTAATCTTTTAAAGTCTTTTCTTGAACGCCTAGAATGATTCGGCTAAACAAGACTACGCTCTGTTAACCATCTTTAAAATTATTAACAAGCTTTAAATAGGTTTTAACAATCTCTAATTCACTTTTTGAGTACTTTTTGTACAATAACTAACCCTTACTTGCAATATTTTTTTAACAGTTAATCAGTCTGATTTACTATCATAACGGATTAGCAGAATGAATTTAACGGCCAATAAACTCTCTAAATTATTGGATATTGATGTATTTTGCGATCTTTCATTCTTTCCTGTCATTTACACCTGCTTCTTTGATATAAAAGGAAGAGTGTTTTTCCTTAATATTCTATTCAAAAAACGAAGAGCCCAGAAATAGACCGAATTTTGACCTGTTTCTGAACTCTTCATTCGCTAAAATATTGAAAAAACAATAGCCCATTAAAAGAAGACCTAAAAATATTAAGATTAGACAATCTTCAGGTATATTATTTTTTCTCTATTGTTTTTTTCAAATCAGCATTTTCTGATTTCAAAGCTTTAATCTCTTTATTCATTTCAATCATATAGAGCGTTAACTCCTCAATCTTTTCCATCAACTTTGCACTTGTTTGAGTAACATCTAAACCATTTTTTGACAATTCTTCTGCTGAAGGAACATTAGGTAAGTGTTTGTTTTCTTTTACAAAGGATTCAACCTTTTCCAATGGCATTAATTCATAAGAGGGTTCAAAAACATAATCCGCCCAATCAGCAGAACCTTTTACAGCGACTTTTATCTTCTCAGTAATAATTCCATCCTGTACTATTAAACGATAACTGTTATTAGTTGGCATAACAAAAGTAGTTTCAAAATTGCCCACTGCTAAGAAACCAACAGTTGTTGATTTTGTTGCCCCTAAATTTATTTTAAGATTTTTATTATCAAATTCTCCCTTAATAAGTGGATTGGCAGTACTTGAAGTTGCAATATAAAGTTTATTAGAACCAGTTTCACTATTACCTGCTTGATACCCAAGAAAAACGTTTCCAGAACCGGTATTTAAATATCCGGCTCTAAAGCCAATCGCTGTATTTGTACTACCATTTGTTGTGTACAATGCGTCATTACCAATAGCGGTATTACCAGATCCGGTAGATAAAGTAAGTAAAGCTTGTTTCCCTAGTCCAAAATTCTGGCTTCCAGAAGTATTGCTCAATAAACTGAAAGCACCAAGAGCAACATTACTTTGGCCATTTATATTATTAACTAATGCACTATTGCCGATAGCAATATTAGAATACCCGGTAGTGTTTTTTTCCAAAGCATTAGAACCAATAGCTAGGTTAGCTCCCCCCGCTGGAGAAACACCTACTGTATTAGCTTTTAAAGCTCTATATCCAATTGCCGTATTACCTCCACCTACATTAGATAATCCAGCTTCAAAACCAAGTAACGTTTCGGTAGTTGAAATAGAACCAGCTTTTGAAGTGCCAATCTTAAAATTGATAGGAATTCCTGATGGAGTCCCAATAAAACTACTTGCAGTTGCGGCAGCTTTTATACCTGCTACAGCTGTTGCATTCCCACTTAAGGACCACCCATTAACATCTCCTGTTGCTATTGAATTTTCTTTGTTTTCTTTTAATGGAGACCATTTTTCACCATCATAAAAATAAAAACCAGATTTCTCTGTGTCCGTTTGAAAAACTAAAAGCCCTTTAGCTGGAAGGGAAATTGCATTTATTTGCTTACTTGTCAATCGAGGTATTAAAAGCCCCTTATCGCTTGACTGAACATCTAAAATCGCAGACTGGTCAGGTTTAGTAGTACCTATACCGACATTATCTTTTTGCGCTAAGGCAGACATACTCATCCCTACACTAAGAGTAAGTGCCAAAAGTTGTACATTTTTTTTCATTTTTATTCTTAAATTTTGTGTTTTCTTATAATTAAATATAAAAGTAAAACAAGTATCTTATAAATTCAAAGAGAACTTATAAATTTTATTTAATGGTTAAAGAATCAGGGATTGTTTAAATCTTGATAGTCCTAAAAAGTAATACTATAATTATCTTTGTTCAAAAAGAAATAAAGATGAAATATAGTCATTGCCATAGTAAAAATACAAAGAAGAATGGATATATACATTGTAAAAAGCAAAACTATATAGGTCATGATTGTAATAGTTAATTTGTAGAAGGAGTCCAAGATAGGTTTGTAGCCAAAGAAGATAAGGTTCTTATTAATAATGTACTATAGAACGCATATCCTCATCCGGCATTTGTCGAGTATGTAATATAAGCTAGCAGTTATTCTGTCAAGTCAGTTTTGCAAGGCTTTTTATAGTGTAGATGTAAGGTTAGATTAGACTTTCCTATTTAATTTCATCCAACGAGTCTATATAATTATATCTAATGCGAATAATGGGTTAAAAGAGCGGAAATAGTAACAATACAACTAAGGCTACTTTTATAGTGACCAAACTATAAAAAAAGAATTAGGCCATCCTTGATAATTGATTTAAAACGAGGAGCTATATAGAAAATCCAGTTTGTAAAAGATTGGCTTTTCTATTTTCAGGGATTGTAGTCTTTGTTTTAAACAACTTTTAGTATAGATTTTGAGGTCATCGGATTTGTGTAGACGGTCTTCTCCCATGAAGCCCTATTGTGAGTGGTTTTAAGCCGCTAATTTGAGTTCTCTCGGTGTTCTTTTGGATAGTCTGACAACATTAGCGGTGAATATACCAAAGTATAACCACACATTTTGTGTATTAGGTGTTCTGGCTCTTATCCTTTTGAGTCCGTAATGTTCCTTTTCTGTTCCAAAGGAACCTTCCAGAAGTGTACTTCGCTCTTTGTTCAGAATAGCCTTCATTAGATTAAGATTTTTATCAGGGGAAGTTTTCCCTTTTGATACAAAGTTGGTCTGAATGTTTTTAGAACTACAGAAACGACGATTGGCATTGGCAGGATAAATCCTGTCAGCAGCCAGATGGGTACATTCTCCGAAGATAATTTTATGCTTATAGAAAGATGCTTTAAGTCTGGTACTTTAGTTAAAGGCATTATAGCTGTGATGCTCCACAATTTTAATACCGTCTACCTACATCATGTATACTTTGATACCAGTTTGTTTTCCTTTCCTCTGACAATAGGTCTTATGTAGGGTTGAGATAAGCTTACGGTTCTATCTCTAACTTTAGTAGTATTGTTTTCAATTAGGTAAAGTTGTTGCAGATAGACTTTCTTAATTGTTTTGAATCTTTGTGCTATCGACTCTGAAAGATGAATACCTTTGGTTTGGTTTAATAGTTTTTGATAAGTCTTTATGCCTTTTTCTAATAGATATAGGAGTGCTTTTCTACGTCTTTTGGTAGCATTAATACTAACTTTCCTTCTTTTGAAAAAGACAGACTGCTTTATCTTTTGCTCCTTGAACTTTGAACGAGGCGTTTTGCTTCTTGAAAGCTTGCTTAGTGCCGGAATTTGCTCTTCCCAGAGAAAGTAACACGACTCCCACAGGAGTTTGACATCAGTAGGAAAGCGCATGTGTACCTCATAACACGTCGCATCCATCAATACAATATTTGTACTCTCCAATTTCCCTTTCCAAGCCTTAATCAACACCTGCTGAATCTTCTGCATATCACAATGTCTGGCAAGAAAGGTAAGAATGCGACTTACTAATGCATTATCTCTGATGACTTCCCCAACTTTCCAGTTAGTCTGAAAGGCAGCAAGCAGTTTTTCATCACTTAGGCCTGTATAATGCTTTAAAAACATCAGCCCATAGTATCTTGTCTTGGTAGATAAGAAGGAGCACCTGAAGGATTTTTCTTGGCAGGAAGCAGGCTTTCCAGTCCCTGACATGGAGTTACATCGTAAATCCGACCAAGTTCAGTGCAATTCTTGAAAAAATGATATTCAGGAAATATTGGACTATCAAATGGAAATAGAGTATTTTGCATTTTATTTTAGGATGTGAGATACCTTAAAATATATCAAAAAACCCGAAACTCCAAGAAATTCGTAGTTTTCGGGGTCATTTTTACTATAATATCCTGATAGTTAATTACTTACACTCTGTAAGATTTCCCGACTTAGTTACTTGTGTTTAACAAGAATTCCCTAAATAACTTAAATGCATTTGTCTTTATGGTTTGGACACATTAAAGAATGTACTTTCCATTGTGTATTAAGCACCCTAAGTATTCTTTATTTGGCATTACCAAATAGATTATCAATAATTACAGAACTTGTTTTCTCTAAATCTTCCTGACTTAAATTAGAGCCGGAAGGAAGACATAAGCCACGATTAAAAAGATTTTCAGAGGTATAATTTCCATAGAAAGACATATCCTTAAATATTGGTTGCAAGTTCATCGGCTTCCATAAAGGACGAGCTTCAATATTCCATTTTGCTAAAACCAATCTTATCCTTTCACGTTCCTCGTAATTTTTAAATAGTACACAACTTAGCCAACGATTCGAAAAGAAATCACCAGATGGTTCGGGCAAAACTTCAATTGATGAAATGTTATGAAATTGATTTACGTAGAATTCATAATTTGCTCGTCTCATGCTAATTCTGTCTTTTAATACTAACATTTGACCCCTTCCAATTCCGGCGCATATATTACTCATTCTATAATTATACCCTATCTCTGAATGTTGATAGTGGGGTGCAGAGTCTCTGGCTTGCGTAGCTAAAAACCGGGCTTTTTCGATTAGTTTTTTTTCACTTGAAACTAAAGCACCTCCGCCAGAGGTAGTAATAATTTTATTGCCATTAAATGAATAAATTCCAAAAAAACCAAATGTTCCAAGGTGTTGTCCTTTAAAAGTAGAACCTAATGCCTCTGCTGCATCTTCTATAAGTGGTATTTCATATTTATTTGCAATTGAGATTATCTCAAGAATTTGAGCTGGCATTCCATACAGATGGACCAAAATAATGGCTTTAGGTTTTTTCCCTTTTAATATTCTGTCTTGTATTGCCTCCTCTAAAAAATTTGGATCCATATTCCAAGTTTCTTTTTCCGAATCAATGAAAACTGGAGTAGCACCCTGATAAACAATGGGATTGCAGGTGGCGGAGAAAGTAAAGCTTGAACAAATAACCTCATCTCCAGCTTTTACTTTGAGCAATATTAGAGCCAAATGAATAGCTGCCGTACCGGAACTTAATGCAGCAGTATATGGTACATTTGTAAAATTACATATATCTTTTTCAAATCCGTCAACATTTGGTCCTAAAGGAGCTATCCAATTGGATTCAAATGCTTCTTTTACAAATTCAAATTCATTGCCACCCATATGGGGTGAGGAAAGCCATATTTTTTTTTCTTCCATACTACTTGATTCTTTTTGTTGGATTACCTGCAACTATTGCGTAATCAGGGATATCTCTAATTACAACTGAACCTGCGCCAACTATAACTTCTTTGCCAATTTTAATACCTTGAATTACAACTGCTCCGGCGCCAACATGGGTGCCTTCTCCAATATGTACATTACCACATAATGTGGCGTTTGGAGAAATATGGGCATAATCACTGACAAAACAATCGTGGTCAATGGTAGCGCCCGTGTTAACAATTACATGTTTTCCGATTTTTGAACCTCTCTGAATAATGGCGCTATGAAAAATAACAGTACCTTCACCTATTGCCAAAGTTCTATCTAAAATTGCTGATGGATGTATCACTTTTCCAAAAGAATGAGATATGGATTCACTAATTCTTTTTCTGATTAGATTATTTCCTATAGAAATAATTAATGGGCTTACCTGGTATACTTTCGGATCATATTTTCCCATAATAGGATGACTATCCCAGTACAGTACTTTCGGATCATCATCAAATAATCCAGTAATTTTTATTTCACATGCTTCTAAGCAGCTGCAAATTACTTTAGCATGTCCACTAGCTCCATATAATAGCATAAGTTAATTTTAATTTCCAGTAAACTTTTCCATAGTAGTAGTTGGAGAAGAATTAATTCCTTCTGATTTTAACACCTTTTTTAAAGTTAAGAGTGCTATTCTTAGGTCTAATTTTAGTGAAATATTCTCTACATACCAAATATCATATTCAAATTTCTGTGTCCATGATATATTATTACGTCCATTTACTTGCGCCCAACCTGTTATTCCCGGTTTTATTAGATGTCTTTTTTTTTGTGCTTGATTATATAATGCTAGATAGTCTATCAAAAGCGGTCTTGGTCCTATCAGACTCATATCTCCTTTTAATACATTGATTAGCTGAGGAAACTCATCTAAAGAAGTCTTTCTGATAATTCTTCCAATTTTTGTTATCCGTTCTGAATCTGATAATAACTCACCTTTTTCATCTCTTTTATCATTCATAGTCTTAAACTTAATTAATTTGAATACCTTTTCATCCTTTCCAGGTCTTAGTTGAAAAAAAAATGGATAGCCTTTATTTGCTATACTGAGTAATACTATTATTATGATTAAGACTGGTGAAAGACTTAAAAGAATCAGGGTCGCTAAGTTAAAATCTAGGAATGGTTTAACTAATTTCAGATACATTGTTCAACTATCTTTATATATTTTTTGGCTAGTACACTTCTGTCAAAATATGTTTTTGCATATACATATCCATTGTTGCCTTGTTTTATAGCAATTTGTGGATTATTAAGATAATACCTTATTTTTTGTTCAAAATCAAATGCATTTTCGGGCTCAACAAATACACCTGCTTCAGCTTCTTCAACTAAGGTTCTTGAAACACCATCAATGGCCATTAAAATTGGCTTCTTGCAGGACATATAATCAAAAGTTTTATTTGAGTAAACCGTTTTAAAAGTGTCATTTTTTTTCAAAACGGAGGTTCCCATATCAGAAGCTAGGATATATTTAAATATATCTTTTTTTGGAACAGAATCAATAAAACGAACATTTTTTAAGTTTCTATTCTGAGCATCATTTATTAATCCTTGTTTCAGCATACCATCACCGATTAACATAAATAGTACATTTGTATCTGTTAATTTTTCAGCGGTATCAAGTATTTGAACTAAATGGTTTGCAACACCGTGCGCGCCTACATAAACTATGACAAAGTTATTGTCAATTCCCAAAGATTTCCGATAAGCTTTAACATCAAAATTCTCTACAAGACTTTCTGTCAAAGAAAAATCTGCCGCATTAGGAATATAACTAATCTTTGATTCAGAGACATTCTTTTTCTCGATTAGATTCTGCTTAAACGCAGGTGTAAGGACATTAATGAGTTTTGCCTTTTTATAAAGAAAAGATTCGAACCAATAAGCAAATTTAATGAGCGATTTATTCGTGAGCACGCCTGTATCAATGGCAGATTCAGGCCATAAATCTCTTATTTCAAATATAAAGGGAGTTCTTTTTACTAAAGAAATTATATAGGCGGTAATACCTACAAACAATGGTGGAGATGTAACTATTATTATATCAAATTTTCCACTTATTTTAAATAAACCGGCAAATGTACTAGAAAAAACGAAGGAGAAATACGCCCATAATCGACCAAGAAAATTTACATTATAGGCTTCTGAAACATGGCAACGAACTACAATAATGTTTTTTTCAGGGTTTTCTTTTAAGAATATCTTTCTCTTATAGATATCACGTTTAATTCCTTGGGTATAATCAACCATTCCTGAAAGAACTACTATTTCATTTTCAAGTTCAGACCAAGTCTTTGTTATTTCACTCCATCTTGAACCACCGGGTTCATTAATTCCATTATAATATTGATGAATTAGTAATATTCTCACAGTTTATTATTTAATTTTAGCATTTTAAAATTTACCTATTTATATAAAATTTCTTTTCGTAGATCGGTTTTTATGCTAAACTAATATGAATTTATAAAATCTGAGAGGCAATTTAAGCGCAAATATCAGCTTTTCTTAAAATCACAATAATAATTAGCTTTAACTCAGGAATTCTTGAGTACAAGTATTTTATTTATATAAACTATATAAATGATCTACAATTCTTTCTGCACTTTTACCATCCCAAAGAGGGGGAACACTTCCCCTTTTCCAGGTTCCAGAAAACAGTTTTTTTAGAGCAGGACCAATATTTCCCGGATTTGTACCTATCAGTTCGTTAGTCCCGAAGCTTACGGTTTCTGGCCTTTCTGTAGTATTTCGCAAGGTAAGGCATGGTATATTCATTATAGTAGTTTCTTCTGTAATACCACCAGAATCAGTTATTACTGCTTTAGCATTTTTTACCAGATAATTAAATTCCAAATAACTAAGAGGTTCACAGGTGTAAATATTCTGATTAGCAAGATTAACCGCTTTTAAACTTTTAGCAGTTCTAGGATGAACTGGAAAAATTATAGGTAGATTCTCACTATTTGAAATTATTTCTTCTAATAAAATCTTTAGGTGTGTTTCCTGATCCACATTAGCAGGGCGATGAAGTGTAAGTACTAGATAATTTTGCGGTGTTAAATTCTTCTTTTGATAAATATCGGGTTTTACAAATTTTGAGATATTTTCTAATAATGTGTCAATCATTGTATTGCCAACAAATTGTATTCTATCATCAGGAATCCCATAGCTTTTAAGGTTTTGATTGGCCACCTCGCTGGTTGTATAAAAATAATCACTAATACTATCTGTAACCATTCGATTAATTTCTTCAGGCATAGTCAAATCAAAAGAGCGTATACCTCCCTCAACATGAACTACTCTCATATGCATTTTTTTAGCAACTATTGCACATGCCATTGTTGATGTTACATCACCAACAACTAGACAAATATCAGAAGGCCTATCCAGTAACAACCTTTCATAGCCAATCATAATAGCTGCTGTTTGTTCGGCTTGTGTTCCACCTCCTGCTCCAAGATTTATATCTGGCTCAGGAATTCTTAATTCTTCAAAAAAAGAGCCACTCATTTTCTTATCATAATGCTGTCCGGTATGAATTAGACGGTATTGAATTTTTTGAACAGCATTTTTTTGAATAGCTGCAATTATAGGAGCTATTTTTATGAAATTAGGTCTTGCTCCTGCTATAATATCTAATTTAATCATTTGATTTTAAATATATACTAAATAATTTTCTATTTTTATTGCAAACATATTTAGCGAAGTACGCTACTCTCGAATCGCTCTAACATGAAGTGGGAACGTTAATTTAAATATAAATAGTTCGTAGACGTATTAGCAGAGAAAGATAAGAGTCAGTTGCATAACTTTGTATCACTTTTTACTCTTCGTCTGTTCTATTTTAATTCATTAGTTACATAACATACTAATGAATTAAAAAAATACGTATTTTGGCTAAAGTAAACGTAATTATGGAAATTTAAGAAAAAGTGAAGATATTTTATTTTCAACTTTTCTTAAATATTTTAAAAAGAACATATAATATAAAAATATACCCCACGGCCTACTATAAAGTCTAACAAAAACATGTAGTGCAGTTTGCATCCTTTTATTATTAAACTTACTACTGGCAAGATTTTTTATATTGTGAAAAACAATAATTTCAGGCAGATAGAATATTGTACATCTAATTTTTAACAAATCGGCCAAAAAAATAATCTCTTCAGAACCCGGATATTCTGCGCCTAAACCGAAAGACTCGTCGAAGCTGATTGAATTTATTTTATTACTATTTTTTATAAATAATTCAATGGAACTACATTTTGTAACATTTAAAATATTTAACTTAAAAGGTTGTAATGGATATTGTTTATAATAAAGGTTTGATTCGGGGTCAAAAATCTGATATGATACGACATCAATATTTTCATGCTTACAAAAAAAATCATTAACTCTTTGGAGTGCATCATCAGGATACCAGCAGTCATCATCTGTTAAGCAAAATAGGTCTCCGCTTATTTTTTTTAGCGCGATATTTCTACCACGTGAAAGACCTTTTAAATTACTTTTTATATGTAAAAATGTTAGTGGGCTATTGCTTAATATAGTATTGATTATATTATGATTATCTTGGGATACTACTATAAACTCAAAATTCTTATATTTTTGATTGACTAGACTATCTATAAGTCGTATGAACTCATTCTTACGGGTTCCTAGTGTAGATAATATTAAAGAAATTTTCAAGTTATTCATATATTGGTAGACGTTAATTGATTCAAATTAAAGATATAGTTTATTATAAGAAGCAAAATACGTTAAGAAAAAAAGTAAATATTTAAGGTCAATAATAGAAAATGATTTCATAAAATTAGCAAAAATGAATATGCAAATCGCACTTAGAAAAAGTTGCATATTGTTAAACTTTCTTCTTTTGAATAAAAGAGGTTCAACCATTAAAAGAAGATAACAAAGCATTGGTATAATGCCTAAAATTCCAATTTCAATTAAAATTTCAAGTAAAAAATTATGAGGATATTCTTTCTCATCTATACCAATAAGTATTAATCCAGAGCTATTTATGCCTTGGCCGAATAAGGGATATTCTAAGAAGCTATTTAAAGATTTCTCAAGAAATGAAACCCTTTCAGATGTTGAATTGTCTTCTCCAAAACTACTGAATCTAATAAAAGCAAATTCTATCAACATGTTTAGCTCATCCCAGTATAAAAAGAACAATCCGGTGATTAAAATCATTGATATAAAAACATAAGAGTACATTCTTTTCTTTACTATCCAATAAAATAGCAATAATAGAAAAAATACCACTGGGGCTCTAGCTCCCGAAATAAGAGAGAATGAGAAAAATACTATCGTTCCAAGCTTAAAAAGTATATTTTTACTAAAAATCAATGAATATAATGAAAATGACAGTGCCAAAAGTGAGTAAGTCAAATAATCAATAATATCAAGTCTCTTATAAAACGTGGAAAATATGAAATTTTCTTGAATTAGTATATAGATAGCGTAAATTGTATAAAGTGTCAATACGCAGAACCAAACGCTAAATAAAAGTTTTAAATCTCTATCAATATGGACGGCTCCCAGTGCACACAATACATAAAAGGGTAATAGACCAATTAGGATAATTTTATCATAAGAAGTATTCGAAATTGTGTAAGATACACTTAGGACATATATAACAGAAAATGCGGTTACAATAAAAATAGCTTTGAATTCTCTTAGAGAATGCCGAAAGCTGAATAGTGAGAGAAGCCCAAATACAGTTGTAAAAAAGTATAATATATATAAGAAAAAATTAAAATTAAGTTCACCTATATACCTTCTAAATAGTGCGTTTAAAAAACTCAATACAAATAATATATATATAAATCGAATCCACATTTGTTAGTTATTTTCTAATACTTTAAAGAAGAACGCTAATCTCTCATCCTCTACACAGTTAGAGTCAATTTTTCGTAATACGGATTCATCTCTATATCTTTTACCTTTATTCTTTAATATAAAATCCATGACCAACTCTTTATTATTTATCAATGAGTTTTCTTCATTTGGTAATAATAAACACCAATCCGGACCTTTATTTTCTTTATGCAAGAAAATGGTTTCCTTGTGACTTTGTATCATTGGAATACCATATGCGAGATACTCACGTACTTTTAGAGGGCAAGCCTCATCCATTTCTTTTCTGTATAAAGACAATACCCCTATTGCAATGTCAGTTTTTTTTAATATATTAATATAATTGTTTTTATCAAGAAAACCATGAAAAATTATATTTTCATAATGTTCTATCTCGGGCATTGCTTCATAACCAATTATATTGATTTTTATTTGCCCATTAAGATCTTTTCCAAATTTTACGAGTTCATCCACTCCATGCCAATCATATCCTGGGGAGCCTAAAAAAGTAAGAACAGGGGTTTTATCCTGATTCTCATTTTCTAAGGTAGTGAATTTTCTTAAATCAATGGAGTTGGGAACAACGGCTATTGAGCTAATAAATGGATAGAATTCTTTTAACCTTCTTGCAATCTCATGGGTAACAGCTACAAACCCTTTTATCTCTTTAAAGGCTATATTAAATCTTTTAAAAAGTAAATATCTGATAAAGTTTTTTACACTTTTTAAGGATGAGTATTTATATTCAGATAAAATATCTGTATTGATTTCTACAACCGTTTTGAACTTACGAATTATTCGGATTAGGCCGGGTTTTACAGGTTCAAAACGCCAATAAATCAGATCGGGATTATCTAATAGTAAATCGGTATAAATTTTTTTATATATCTGAATATATTGAAATAAACGACCAATTATGTTTTTAGAATCATAGTGATAAATTCTGGAAACACCGAAATCATTTTTAGAATCTTTTGAGCTTGTAATACAGTATACAATAACATCGACTCCTTTATCTTTCCAGGCGTCTATTTGAGATATTATTTTCTTATAAATTCCGTTTTTCTCTTCAATTCCATTTGATAAAAGATATACTAATTTCACTGTAATTTTCTTTTTATTTTGTGAATCTTTGCTAATAATGTCAAATCTGATTTATAAAGAAAATGCGAAGATGGTGGTCTTTCAAGATATGCATCAAATTCTGCTTTTGAATATCCAAGTTTTTTTCTTACAAATCCGTAATCTGTTTCAAGCTCGGACTTATCATAAAGAGGTTCATTTAGAATCATTAATGCTTCTTCTCTGGAAAGTTGATTTGAACAAATGAGCGAAGACAAATGAGCTTTCCTTTTATCTATATTGAACTTTGTTGGTAAAATATGATTTTGATAGAACTTTGTAAATATTGATTCACCATGCTTTCTTCCATAATTCCTCCAGCCAAAAACATCAATTAATTCTTTAATGGCATGTTCTTTATTATAATTAATTATATTCAGCGGTTGGATTTTACGTATTCCTTTAAGCTTTTCATAATATAATTTAATTTTAAGAGAGTTGATTGTTGGATATGTTTTAAGCAATTGTCTGCTATTTTTTGAAACTATGTCTTTCAAATTGCTTAAATCAATTTTTGAATGAACCCATGATTTAGGTAATACAAATTCAGTAGAAATATTAGTCCCACTAAGGATATACTTTATTCTATACTTTTCAGCGAGCTTATAGATTGTTGCAATTATTGCGTGGTCTGTTAATACTTCTATGTCAACAACACCTGCATCAAAGTATGCTCTTTGAAGATTTCTGAATTCTTCCCAATCTACAACTAATGTATGCAAATCTGACTGGAGACTATTTACGATATTATTAATGTTTTTAACTGCAAGCTCTGAGTTCCATCCGTTATCAAAATGAACTAATAATGGATTAAGCTCTAGTTTTTTCGCTAAAAGTGCAACGTAAGAACTATCTACCCCACCGCTAAGGCCAATGATACAATCATACTTCCCTTTTTTAGCTGAAGCTAATTTTTGCTTTAGGGATAATAAGTTCTGCTCGATCTCTTCGTCTGTTAGCTGTCTAAAACCAATTTTTTCAAAATCTCTGCAATAGTTACAAATTCCAGCTTCATCAAATTCTATTAGAGGATCGGTTTCATCCATTACACATTTCTTGCAAATCTTGTATTGCATAAAATCAAATTTTTAAACGTGGTATATCAGATTCTTGTGGGTAATTAATTAATATGGAATCTCTATTATTTCTTGCAAAAGAAAACAGACTTCCTGCAGCAGCTCCGGAAACATTTATATTAAATAATTCATTAATATCGTTATAAGATGATGCTCCTCCTAAAGCGGTAATTGGAATACTTAATAAACTGCTTGCTTTTGATAATAAATCTAAATCATATCCGGTAAATGTTCCATCTCTATCTATATTTTGAAGAATGATTTCACCAACTCCTAAGTCCTGCATTAATAAACAGTAAGCAATTGGATCAAATGAAGTATTTGTATTACCTTTATTGATATATACTTTAATCCCTTTAAAAAAAGTCTTTTTATAATCAACAACTGTTATTATGCTTTGTGTACCATATATATTTACAGCCTCTTTAACCAAATTAGGGTTTTGGAAAGCAGCACTTGATATAGAAACTTTATCTACACCTAAAGAAAATAAGCTTTCTACATCAGAAAGTGTTTTAATCCCACCTCCATAAGTAATTGGCATAAAAGCCTCAGAAACAATATCACCAATTAAATCATAGTTAATTTTATTCTTTACTGAAGCTCCAATATCCAAAATACACAACTCATCAGCAAATTTTGCATTAAATATTTTAACCGTATTTATCGGGTCACCTATATATTTAGGAGACTTAAACTTGACAGTTTTATAAAGCCCACCTCCATCAAGTAAAAGTGCCGGCAATATTCTTTGATATGGCATTTTAAATTGTTAAAAAGTTTTCCAAAAGTTTTAACCCATATTGATGACTTTTTTCAGGATGGAATTGTACGCCAAAAATATTTTCTTTATTGACAATTGAAGGAAAGAAATAACCATGTTCAGTATAAGCCAAAACTGTATCTTCTGAATTACCATCTATATGATACGAATGGACAAAGTAAAATCTTGAATTATTATTTAGGCCATTTAAAAGCGGGCTTGTTTTATTTTCGACAATTTTTATATTATTCCAGCCTAGATGAGGAATTTTTAAAGAATGATTTTCCTGTTTAAATTTAACCACATTATTTGCTAACCAACTTAAACCTGCACTATTTCCCTCTTCACTAAATTGATTTATCAATTGTGCTCCCAGGCAAATTCCAAGAAAACTTTTTTTCTTGACGAGTACCGCTTCATTTAGAGAGTCAATCAGGTTCAGCCTCTCAATTTCTTTCATAGCTGTAGAAAATAATCCAACCCCTGGCAAAATAATCTTGTCAAAGTTTGAAACTATCTTTGAGTCATTACTTACAATTGGAGTTAGACCAATATATTTTAACATATTTTGAACTGACCCTATGTTTCCTGCACCATAGTCAACTATTAATACTTTCATACTTTCGTGCCAGATTGAATGCTATTATTAATTCAATTATATATTTCAGTATGTAAACAAATACAAAATATAAAATACAGTCAGTTATATTAGCTTTTCTTAAATAGGCGATAAAAAATGCACTACCTACAGCGAGAATTAGAAAAATCTGTAGAATAAGATCAAGCTTTTGTTTTTCCTTCAAAATGATAACGCTGCTTAAGGGATTTGTAATAAATCTTATAAAAACGCTAAAAATTAAAATTTTCATTAAATCTATTGATAGAAGCCATTTTGCTCCTAAGATATCTTCTAAGAAAAAAGATATTAAAAGATAAAGTATTGGAAAAATAATACAAGCGCAAATAGTTAAACCTACAAAATATGAGTTAAAACTTTTTATACACCTGCCAGTTTCATGTATTTCTTTGGCAGCACTATGACGAAAAACCGGAACAATGGAACTAATAACAAAAGTTACTGGTAACAAAATTAATCTTTGAGCCATAGCATACTGTCCCAATATACCTATATCATATAAGTATGTAATAAGATAAATTGGTAATTGCAAAGACAAAGTTTCAATAAATGAACTTGGAATATTATATTTCGGGAAATTGATATATTTTTTACTAGCTAAGATTATATCTTTCAGGCTACCCGTTGAAAAAAAAACTTCCTTTATTTTAGTAAAGCCCACTAAAAAAGTTGTGAATGCCATACTTAAAATTAAGGAAAAAATTAAACCAGTTTTCTCAAATCCAATTTTAACTAAGATTATGGCCAAAAAAGCATAAGATAAAGAATTTGCAATTTTATTTATCGATATTTTAGTAAACTCTCCAAGACGAACTTTCCAGGTTAAAATTATCTGATTTAATACGGAAAAAAAAGTAGCAATCGGTAATAAAAAAATATTATCGCTTATCTCTGCTTTCCATATGCTATTAAAATTTTGGGTTAATACAATAAAAATATACAAAATTATGAGACTTATGCCTGATAATAAAACCGATAAGGAAAAAACATTATTGGCTTCTTTTTCATCTCGCGGAATTAAAATAGCCATATCATACTTGCCCGCAAAAAAAACACATATAACGTTACTTGTCGCTAAAAAATATGCATATTCTCCATAGCTGGAACTTGAATATAATTTAGCTATAATAGGTGTAAAAACAATAGGTACCACAGCTGCAATGGCAGTACCCCCTAATGTAATCAATAATGATTTATTAATTTTTCTCACTTATTTGCATCGACCGCATTATAAATTCTTTCAATTATTTCTACTACCTTAAGACCTTCTAAAGCATTTGTAGTAATAGTTGCACGGCCTTTAAGTACATCAACAACATTTTTTATTACATAATGGTGATTTGCCGCAGAACCCTTATAAAATCCATAATCATTTCCAGGATTTGTAGGAGGTAGATTTGGCATTTGATAATCTTTAATATGACAAGATTCCACAATGTCCATATATTGTCCTCCTACTTTTACAGATCCATTTTCTGCAATTATAGTCATACTACTTTCAAGATTTTTATTCCATACTGAGGTTGTAAAATTAAATGATCCTGATCCTCCATTTAAAAAATCGAAAGTTACACTTCCTGTATCTTCAAAATCGGTAAGGTTTTGATGGTTAAAGTCTTTAAATCTACTGTTAATAGATGTTATATCACCAAATAACCAATACATAATATCAATGAAATGGGAAAATTGAGTAAATAATGTTCCGCCATCTAAATCTTTTTTGCCATGCCAACCGTCTTTTAAATAGTATCTCTCATCTCTGTTCCAATAACAACTCAGTTGTACGAAGTTGATTTTACCTAATATTTTTTCTTCAATTAAAGATTTCAACCACTGAGAAGGAGGGGAATAACGATTCTGCATTACAGCGAAAACATTTTTATTAACATTCAAGGCTTTAAAAATAATGTTTTCTGCATCCTGTTTTCTTAAAGTCATTGGCTTTTCTACCACAATATGTTTTCTTGCTTCCAAAGCCTGAAGAGAATGCTCATAATGAAATCCATTCGGTGAAGCTATATTTATTACATCAATGTCTATTGCAGACTCAAAGAGTTCTTTAAGAGAATTGAAATAAGGCACATTAAATGAATTAATATTCTCAAAGTCACTTTTTGATTTTATATCTACAATAGCAACTAATTCACTTTCATCATTATTTGAAATCATTTCAGCATGTCTTCGCCCAATATGACCAAAGCCCAACACAGCAAACTTTATTTTTCTATCGTTATTCATTTGTTTAATACTTTCGTTAGTAAACCTCCATTTAATTTGTATAATTCATTACTTTCAGTGCATAACGCCAAACCTTTTTTATCAAAAATAAGCTTATGTCCATATTCACTCATCCAACCCACTTGTCTGGCTGGATTTCCAACTACCAACGCGTAAGGTTTAACATCTTTAGTAACTACTGCCCCTGCCCCTATAAAAGCATATGCCCCTAATTCAATTCCACAAACTATTGTTGCATTTGCTCCTATTGTAACTCCTTTACCAACATTTGTTTTTAAGTAATTCCCTCTTCTATTTACACTACTTCTAGGATTAATTACATTAGTGAAAACCATTGATGGTCCAAGAAAAACATCATCATCACAAGTTACTCCGGTATAAATAGAGACATTATTTTGTACCTTAACATTGTTTCCTAATATTACCTGTGGGGAGACAACTACATTCTGCCCTAAATTACAGTTTTCCCCAATTTGGCAATTTGACATAATATGAGAAAAATGCCAAATTTTTGTCCCTTCCCCAATTTGACAATTTTCATCAACTATGGCAGTTTCATGAATAAATATGCTCATTTATGAAAAAATTCTTTAATTGCATTAATAATAAAATCTTGCTGGATTGAGTCGAGCTCGGTATGTATAGGTAAAGAAAGAACTTCTTTAGGAATATTTTCGGAATACTCTAATTCAGATTTTATATTAATAATATTCATATATGCACTCTGATGATGTAATGGCTTTGGATAATATATCATTGATGGGATACCCTTTGATTTCAAAAAATCCTTTAGTTTATCCCGACTCCCATTTTTTACTTTAATGGTATATTGATGAAATACGTGTGTGGAATTTTCCAGTCTGAATGGGACTATAATGTCTTCAATTGCCTTCAAATTTTCATCATAATAATCGGCTGCCACAATTCTTGCTTTATTGTATTCATCTAATCTTGCAAGTTTTGGTAACAAAATCCCTGCCTGTATCGCATCTAAACGAGAATTAACCCCAATAATATCATGTATATATTGTATCTGTTGGCCATGATTAGCAATGCTCCTGATTTTTTCTGCTAAGAGTGGGTCATTGGTCATTAATGCTCCACCATCTCCATAGCATCCAAGATTTTTTGATGGGAAAAAAGAAGTACATCCGATAGCTCCTATAGTACCGAGCCTCTTACGATCACCATTACTAAAAATATAACTAGCTCCAATTGCCTGAGCTGCGTCTTCAACTATAAAGATATTCTTTTCTTCTGCAATTTTCAGAAGAGATTCCATATCAGCTCCCTGCCCAAATAAGTGTACAGGAATAATAGCTTTGGTTTTAGGTGTTATTGCGTTTTCAACACTTTTAATATCAATATTAAAGGAGTCTTTATTAATATCAACCAGAACCGGAGTTAAACGTAATAAACCAATGACTTCAGCTGTGGCTGCATAGGTAAAAGCTGGTATTATAACTTCATCACCTGGTTGCAGGTCTAACGCCATCAGTGCAATCTGTAAAGCATCAGTACCGTTACCACATGTAATAACATATTTAACGCCTAAATATCTTTCCAATTCTTCTTGGAATTCAGCTACAACAGGACCTTTTATAAATTGAGATGTATTGATGCAATTTAAAATTGCATTATCAATTTCATATTTAATTTTTTCATACTGACCTTTAAGGTCAACCATTTGAATTTTCATGGGATAATCATAATCTATAGTCTGTCACTTCTGGGCTTAAAACCCCCTTGATATCGAAAACAACTGATTGAGGATGTTTAGGCAAACTAAAACTCAAAAACTCTTCATGTGCTACAGCCAAAATAATGGCATCGTATTCATTTTCTATTTTTTGAATAAGAGTAAGATCATATTCATGTTTGACCTCCTCTATACTCGCCCATGGATCATAAATATCAGTGTTTATTCCAAACGAAATTAATTCTTTATAAATATCAATAACCCGGGTGTTTCTAATATCTGGACAGTTTTCCTTAAAAGTAAATCCCATAATCAATGCTTTGGAGTTCTTCACTGGCAAACCGTTATTAATCATAAGTTTTATTAATTTATTTGCTACAAAAACCCCCATATTATCGTTAATCCTTCTTCCTGCTCCTATTACCTCTGGATAATAGCCCAATTGTTCTGCTTTATGAATCATATAGTAAGGATCGACACCTATACAATGACCACCAACCAGACCCGGTTTAAATTTTAGAAAATTCCATTTTGTTCCTGCCGCTTCTAATACATCATTTGTATCTATTCCCATTCTATCAAATATTAAAGCTAATTCATTAACAAAAGAAATGTTAACATCCCGCTGGCAATTTTCTATCAGTTTAGCCGCCTCAGCTACTCTTATACTGGAAGCCTTATAAGTCCCGGCATTGATAATTGAATTATATAATAAGTCAATGAATTGAGAAGTTTCATTAGTTGAACCTGAAGTGATTTTTAAAATGGTAGTCAAAGTGTTTAATTTGTCTCCAGGATTAATTCTTTCAGGGGAATAACCGCAATAGAAATCTTTATTATATTTTAGTTCAGAATATTTTTCAAGTACAGGAACACATACCTCCTCAGTACACCCAGGAAAAACTGTAGATTCATAAACAACGATATCGTCTTTTCTTATTAATGTGCCTATCGTTTTACTAGCAGAGATTAGAGGTCTTAAATCTGGTGTTTTAAATTGGTCTATTGGTGTGGGTACAGTTACAATAAAAACCCTTTTTTTATTTTCCGGTAAAATTGAAGTATCAATCGCACTTGTAAAGGATAAATTTGTAGCTTGATTAATTTCATCAGAAGTCAGTTCTTTTGTTCTATCAAATTTCTCCTCTAGCTCTTTTATCCGTTGGCTGTTTATGTCAAAGCCTATTGTAGGATATTTTTTGCCAAATTCAATGGCAAGCGGTAAGCCAACATAACCGAGACCAACGATGGTAATATGAACGTTGTTTAAACTCATTTTAATTAGTGTAAAATTTTTTTATAATTTCCTTTATGTAAAAGAATGACGATTAAAGATACTAAACCACCAAAAACAGTACTTGCAAAAAGAATAAGCGCTTTTCTTGGCTCACTTTTGCGGGCTGGTACAAGAGGTGGCTCAAGAATCTGGAAAACTGGTGTTTCTTGTTGAACTTTTAATTTTGCCTCTTCTAATTTTTTTAATAAGTCATTATAAAAATTAGAAGAAAGTCTGTATTCAGATTCAATACGTTCACGCTGCAAATCTGCTGATTGCTGTCGGATAGTAGGTAGTTGGAATTGATCACCATATTGCGCCTTTTTTGTCTGATTGCTATAAAACTTGCCTCTTGCAGTATTGACACGCTCTTCTAAAAAGTGTAAATCTTTTTTTGCCTTATTAATTCTATAATTGGTTACATATTCAGTTAAATAAGCCATAGAAAAACGTGCAACATTAGCAGCAACTACAGGGTCTGGCATTTTTACTGAAATAGTTATTATCCCACTTTTTTTATCAATATCGGACCGTATTCTTTTCTTTAAATCCTTAATTCTATTTTCAGTTATTTGATTCATTAATAGAAATCCATTTTCTTTTACTGGTGGTTTCTCCATATACTTTTTTTCAATTTCATCTCCTTTTTCTATTAATTCATGATAAAATTTTTCAAACAAAACGGATTGATTATCTTTGGTTATTATTTTTTCATTAAATAAAGCCAAAAAGAAAGGAGTGCTTCTTAATACATCAGGATATAAATCGGGACGGATTGCTTCCGTAGCGTCAAGGTTCGCTAAATCTACTCCAGCAAGGTCCGCAAGCCCAGCCAGATTGCCGAACTTGGTAGCCTTTGCTTGTAATTCAGGTAAAATTCTACCTTCTGATTCAAATTGTTCCTGAACTGTAAAAGCATAAAAAGTGCCTAGTAAAAGGACAATTGAGGTAATAATTATTATGATAGTTTTTTCTTTCCAAAATAGTTTGAAAAGTGCTTGCAGGTTAATCTTGGTGTATTCTTTACTATTTTCTTGCATTTCTCTTCGAAGTAAACTTTGAATTATTGTTTGCTTTTATTTCTGCTATAGTATTGAAAAAGCAAATTACAATTACAAAAGCCTGATAAGCGTTAAAAGTACAGCAGATAATGAAACGAATCCTGTCCCGATGGCAATTCTTTCTGCCGGGCTCATTCGTACTCTGTTTCTGGTTGGAACATATACTGACATCCCGGACTGAACCTTAGGGAAAACTTTTATCCCGAAAAAGCTACGGGTTCTGTCTGTACTCCCGTTAGCATATTGAACATAGGTTTTCTTTACGAAAGCACTGTCTGTAAAGCCGCCGGCTTGTGCAATATAATCTTCAAAAGAAAAACTGGGCTGATAAGCAACTCTCGTAGGATTAAGTACCTGGCCACTAATTGTAACAGTTTGTCTTTCTTTAGGAATTTCTATTCTGTCGCCATTCTCAAGCAATAAATTTGATGCTGTTTTTTTATTTTTTAAAGCCTTATCAAAATCAACAAAGACAAGTCTGTCATTTCTATACAATCTTGCGCCGTTGATATAAGCTTCTGAGCGAAGCCCCCCGGCTCTGTCTATAAGATCACTTAATCTCTCGTTTTTACTTTCTATGGTATAAGCCCCAGGATAATTTATTTCTCCTTGAATGAAAACCGTTTGCTGTACCTCATAATTAGGAAGATTACGAACGAATATCTTATCAAAAGGCATTAATTTAAGCCCGCCTTCAGCCGGATTCAGGTCTTTTGATATATTGACAGGAATAATCTCTACAGATTTACCACTCGACTCATCATTATATAATCTACGGGCAACTTCAATTCTTTTAGATGTTGCTCCATCACTAAAACCACCAGCCAATAGAATAATATCTCTAATCGACATATTTTCAGCATAGGAATAATTGCCCGGATTATTAACAGCTCCTTCTATATCAACCTTTCTCTCTTGTCTTATTTCGACAATTGATTTGATAAGCAGTTGGTCTTGTCTTTTTAAGTCTACGTCAGGAATCTCGCCTTTCATTAATTTACCTAAATCAATAGGCAAATACATTGGGTCAAGATTTTCTTGCTGTCTTACCAATATAGCTCTGTTTATATAAGCATCTTCTCTCAATCCCTGTGCATTTTCAATCAATTGTTTAACAGTTTTTATTTTATCTCCTAATGCAAACTCTCCTGGTCTGAATACTGCTCCCAATACCTCCACTTTGTTTTCAAAGCGATCTAATATTGTACCTATATAGAACTGGTCACCGTTTTGTGTTGCAAAATTCGAATTGACCTGAGGGTCAAATGTGATCAGTCTCTTCTCTGTTTTTGTATTTCTATGAACATTAACTGTAGAGGTAAACGCTTGCTCTGTATAACCACCAGCGTAATTCAATAAAGTATTATAGTCGTCGTTTTCATTCAATTCAAAGATGCCACTTCTTTTTACTTCACCAGTGATCTTTACTTTTTTCTGAAAAAGTGGTACTAATATCACATCCTGATCAAAAAGATTTATGTTATCTTCCAATGTTCCTTTTAGAAGAAAATCGTAAACATCAATTTTTTTGATTAAAGCATTATTACGAAAAATCTGAATATTTCTGAAAGAACCATTACTATTTGGACCACCAGATAAATAGAGTGCATTAAATGCAGTTGCTAAAGAGGATATAGTATAGGTGCCTGGATTACTAACTTCGCCTACTAAAGTAACCTTTATACTTCTTACATTACCAAGCGTAACATCTGCGTTTAACCTGCCATCTCTTAAACCTGCAAAAATGGTTTTCAAGCGCTCAATAATTTTTGCTTTCGCTTGTTCAATGGTATTACCATTTACATAGATAGGAGCGAGGTTTTCAATTTTTACAGTACCTTCTGGTGAGATTCTGGCGTCATAATGCTGATAGGCATAACCGGTGATGTCGATTTTAATCTCATCATCAGGCCCTAAAATATAGCCTTTGGGTGTTGGAAGCCTAAGATTAGGCTCAAAGGTAAGACTCTTATTGTTGAATAACTGACTACCAAAGGTTTCTAATCTTTTACCCACTTCTTGCTTATCAGATACAGCTATTGGAGTTCTTTCTGCTACTTCGCCAATCTGCTCACGTGTAACGTTTTCTAGCTTGGCTGTTCCCTGTGTATTAGCCTTTACTTCTGTTGTTCCGGTTTTTAGTCGGTTGATTCGCTCTCTTACTTTGGCAATATCCTGTGCGGAATAGCCATTAGCTAGAGCTGCAGCTTCAATTTGAGCTTCACTAAGCCCTCTTGATTCTGCCTCTTTTAAAAAAGCCTCAATTTGTTTATCAGATAGATTATCAACACTCGAAGGAAGATTGGTTGGAGTCTGTGAATAGGCTACTTCAAAAAAACTGAATACTAATAGAATGATAACTTTATAGAAAACTTTAGAGTAGGTCATGACTTAATTGTAAAAACACACTTTATAAACAAACGCTCGCAAATTTAATTAAATAACATGAAAGGGACAAATCATAAATGATGCGTCACAAAATATAAAGCACTATTCTAAATTAAGATTTAATAAATACTGACCATAGCCACTTTTTACTAATGGTTCGGCAATCTTTCTTAATTGTGTAGAATCAATAAAACCCATCCGATAGGCGACCTCTTCAATACAACCTATTTTAAGCCCTTGGCGCTCTTCTATTACCTGTACAAACTGAGCCGCCTGCATCAATGAAGCAAAAGTACCCGTATCCAACCAGGCAGTACCTCTATTCATGATTCCTACATTTAGTTTGCCATTTTCGAGATATATCCGGTTGATATCTGTTATTTCCAATTCACCACGAGGAGAGGGCTTAATGTTTTTAGCAATTTCTACTACATTATTGTCATAGAAATATAAACCTGGAACGGCGAAATTAGACTTAGGTTGTGCTGGCTTTTCTTCAATAGATATTACTTTTTTGTTTTCATCAAATTCTACAACTCCATATCTTTCAGGATCATGAACCTGATAGGCAAACACTACACCTCCTTCTGGATTTGTACTATTTTGAAGTAATTTACTTAAGCCACTACCATAAAAAATATTATCACCTAATACCAACGCTACACTATCGTTTCCAATAAAATCTTCTCCAATTATAAAAGCTTGTGCTAATCCGTCCGGGCTGGGCTGTTCCGCATAGCTGAATTGACAGCCAATCCGGCTTCCATCTCCTAATAACTTTTTGAAGTGGGGTAAATCATGCGGGGTAGAGATAATCAAAATTTCCCGGATACCTGCCAGCATTAGTATAGACAGCGGATAATAAATCATTGGTTTATCGTACACTGGCATTAATTGCTTACTAACAGCAAGGGTAAGGGGGTGCAAACGTGTACCAGAGCCTCCAGCAAGAATAATTCCTTTCATTAGATTAAATAGAAAACGAAGTAAAAGATATTTAACGCGCTAATATAAGAAAATCGACCTAAGCGTAAGAGTCAGCAACTAAACTATATTCTTCATATAAAAAGGATTTCAGTAAAAATTGTGGTTTTTTGTGCAAGTTATATCATTTAATGCGAATGTTAATACAAATATTAATAAAATTTATAAAATCTTTATTTACTGGCAAATTGTACTATTCTAATAAATGAAAAATAGCAACTTTTCGGGTAGGTCTGGACTGTTCACCTATTCAAGGTTACAGGCCAAATAATTCAAAGATTCAATGAAGTTCCTGCTTTAAATGGCATGCTCGCTACTTTCCCTAATAAGCTTTCATAATATTTAGGTGCCATACCATCTCCCGGGCGTATCACCCTTATATTTTCTTCCGTAAATAGTTCGCCTGCTTTTATATCTTTTACCACATAGATAGAACGTTTGAATAAAAGACTTTTTTTTTCAGACTCCTGTACGCCGTATTGTACCTGCCCTAAGGACTGCCAGGCACGTTCGGTTTCAATCACTAGTGATTTGAGCTCTTCCGGCTCTAATGAAAAGGCTGAATCTACACCACCTTCAGCACGGCTTAGGCAAAAATGTTTCTCTATCACTGTAGCGCCTAAAGTAACCGCAGCACAAGGTACTCCAATTCCCATTGTATGATCACTCAGCCCGATTTCACATTGAAACAAATCCCGCATATGTGGAATTGTACGAACATTTGAGTTTTCAGGGCTAGCCGGATAATTACTTGTGCATTTCAATAACACTAAATCTTTACATCCATTTTCTCTCAATACAGCTACTGCCTCATCAAGATTAGCCAATGTACTTGCCCCGGTTGACATAATAACCGGTTTACCGGTTTTAGCAACCTTTTTCAGTAGAGGGAAGTGGTTATTTTCAAAAGAAGCAATCTTATGTGCGGGCGTACCAAGGCTTTCCAGAAAATCTACTGCCGTATTATCAAATGGGGTAGAAAAACAAATAATCTTATTATCTGCCGCACACTTAAACATCGCTTCGTGCCATTCCCAGGGCGTGTGTGCCTCCTGGTATAGCTCGTACAAATTTCTGTTTTTCCATAAAGAAGTATCATCTTTTATATCAAAAAGACCACCTCTCTGGTTAATGGTAATGGTATCGGCCGTGTAAGTTTGTAGCTTTAAAGCATCAGCACCACATTTGGCAGCAGTTTCAATAATCTTTAATGCCCGCTCCAATGAGTGATTATGATTCCCACTCATTTCTGCTATGATAAAAGGTTTATAATTAGGCCCTATCTGATAATTTCCTATTTTCATCGATTAGTTCTTGTATATAATACGGAATCTATCCCTTGATAATCTAAACTTTTTTCGAACGTAAAACCAGCTTTACTAAAAGCATTGATAGAACCTTTGTTCTCTGCTTTTATAAAGGCCTGTATGGTATAATCAGGATTCTCTTTGAAAAACCAGGTAGATGCCAAGGCTAATATTTTACCTGCTAACTTCTGTCCTCTAAAATTTTTATCCAGCGATATTCCTATAACACTTATTTTCTGCTCTTCGTTGCTTTCAAATCTTACTTGCCCGATTGGGACTTGTTGGGCATCTTCAAAGACAAGCATCAGGCAATTCGGGTCAGCCAATTTTTTATGAAACCATTTTTCATGATTCTCCAGAACAATAGGCTCACTATTAAATGATTGCTTTCTTACTCCTTCATCATTTGTCCAGTCAAAATACAAAAGCAAATCATCTTCTCTTGCATTTCTGATATTGATAAGGTTGAATTTTGCGTGAAAGAATACATCTTTAAATTTACCTTCAAACAAACAATGGTTATGAAGCATGGCTTCCTGATGGTAATTGTTTTTTTGAAGAATTGGGTATAAGTGAGGTCTTAAATTGAAAGAGTAAGTATATATTTTATGAAAATTAAGCTCTTCAAAGGCAACTTTTTCTATGAGGCTCAGATACGTTGTCCAATGAAATTCAAAGAAATCTTTTTCAAGAGCAGTATTGATGATAAATGAGATTTCAGCGTTTTTATCAACCCAATTAATATGGACTAAGCCACCATAGCCGATACAGACATCGTTTTCCAGATAAGAGAAAAGTATCTGTGTTGGTTTTTCCTGCTCAAATAAATGAGCAACTACGTTACTGAAATACCATTCCTGTTTTTCGATTGTCAGAGGTTCGTTTTGACGTAAATGATAGATTTGTTCATTACGCCATTTCATAATGTCGTACTTGTCCTCATCCCGAAGTGGAACGATACTGTATTTACCCGAACTAAATATTTGTGTGTGTAAGATAGCGTATTTTCTCATGGATTAATTAATCTAAATTTCATTTCGGCCAATTTCCAGTCGGTTTCATTGTCGATGTCCTGTGCCTCTAATTCACTTATTTCTATTCCTCCTGAATTGGCAGTTAGTAATTGTTTGGTTTGCAGAAAGACATTCACATTAAAAAAGTAAAATTGCCCTACATCATGAAAGGTCTTCGGTAAATCCTGCGACCTTGTCAAGGCATGGTTTGGCTCAACCCATCTGACTTTATCATTTTCTTTATAGAAAGCTCTTTGAATAGGAAAAGAAAATGGCTGTATAGGTAAAACCGTATCAAAGTCTTTATCAATTAATAATTGATAGGCATCTTTCAATTTCTGTGCTGTTACAAATGGAGCAGTAGGGTAGATGCAACAGGCGTATTGGAAACTTTTATTAAGAGCTTTGTGCTTATCTAATACCTCAGTCAAAACAGATGCTGTTGTGGCATAATCGTTTGAATTATCTGCTGAACGAAAAAATGGTACGACTGCACCATATTGCTTACTTATTTCCGCAATTTCTTTATCATCGGTTGATACCATTACCTCATCAAACAATTGGCTATCAAGTGCAGCTTTTATGGAATAGGTAATGATGGGTAGTCCGCAAAAATCTTTGATATTTTTTCGGGGAATCCGCTTGCTTCCTCCACGTGCCGGAATGATAACTATATTGCCCATAATTAAACTATCCGATTTTTTGCATTAAAAACCATGTAATATCATCCTGAGGGAAAGCCGGGTCTCTTTTATAGACAAAACCATAATCAACCAGCTTCAAATCAGGGAATTTTTCCAACATTTCTCCGGCAAAATCACGTTTGAATAGGCGGTCGCTATGACCTCTGTAGTTGATGGTAACCGGAGCAGGATTATAATATTCGCAAACCAATATATACCTGCCCGAAGCATCATACAATTTCTGATAAATAACAGGCAACATATCAGGATTTATGTGAATTAACACACCTTTTATCAATGCTACTTCAAATTTCTCTGCACTTTCGTAATCGAAAATAGAACCATGAAATACATTCTCCCCACCTATCACACTTCCTAATTCTTTGGCTGCTTCGGCGTTAATTTCTATACCGCCTAATTGGATATCAGGAAATAAGGCTTTAATGGCTTTCAGATTCATGCCTATATTCGCTCCAAATTCAATCAATGATTTTGGTCTTCCTGCCTGATTTAAAGCTTTAACGAAAAAATTAAGGTTAGAAGCCAGGTACTCGGCACTTTGATTGCGGTTGATGTAGTCGTTACCAAATTCTCCTGCCCAGAACTCCTCCTGTGGTGTGATATATTTCTTCTCTTCCAATGTTATTCAGATTTTAAAAAATTAATTACGGTCTCAATGACATAGTTTTGCTCTTCGTCAGTCAATGTCGGGTACATTGGCAAGCTGATACAATGTCTATAATACTCTTCGGCTATCGGTTGGTCGCCTACTTTTGAACCTAGTTGCTGATAATAAGGCATTAGGTGGGTAGGGATATAATGGATTTGTGCAAAAATCTTATGCTCTCTTAAATAATTGTAAAGCCCAAGTCTGTTTTCTGCCTCTATAATATATAGATGGTAAGCGTGCCCTTCCACAACGCCTGACTGGCCCTTAATACCACTAATATTTTTAAAATCTTCCGCATAACGGGCAGCGATTGCTCTTCTTCTGACTAATCCTTCATCGGCCCTTTTCAACTGACTACTTCCCAACGCTGCCTGAAAATCGGTTATCCGATAGTTGAAACCTAAATTCTGCATCTCCATATACCAGCCCGGGTATTTATCAATCCCTCCGGCAAACTCAATGCTGTTGATATATTGATTCTCTAGCCTTGTAATACCGTGGGTTCTTAATTGCAGCAGACTCTGGTAAAGTTTTTCATCATTGGTAGTTATCATCCCACCCTCACCACTGGCGATATGTTTAACCGGATGAAAAGAGAAGATAGCTAAATCAGCAAATTTGCCATTGCCACACCATTGTTGGTCACCATTCGAATCGATGAAATATCCACCGGGTGCATGGCAGGCATCTTCAATAATCCAGAGATTATATTCATCTGCCAGTTTTCTAAATTCTTCCAGATTCACGGCTCTTCCGGCAAAATCAACAGGAATGATTCCGGCATAAGTACCTTTAGGAGAACTTTCCAGTAGATTTCTGACCGCATTGATGTCTATCAGATAGGTTTCAGGATCAATATCAGCAAACACTACTTCTCCGTCACAATAACGAACACAATTGGCCGATGCGGCAAAGGTTATCGGTGTAGTAATTACTTTATCGCCTTCTTTTACGCCCAGAGCCAGAGCACATAAATGCAAAGCGGCTGTTCCGTTTGCTACGGCAACTGCATATTTTGCACCTATATATTTCGCAAAATCGTCTTCAAACTCTTTTATCTTAGGCCCCTGAGTCAAAAAAGGACTTTTGAGGGTCTCTACTACAACCGCCAGGTCTTCGTCAGTGATGTGCTGTTTTCCGTATGGAATGCTATTCATTTGCTGTTAAACTTCAAAAGTTGGATCAACGTGTTCTTTAATCAGGGCCCTCAAATCTTCAACAGTTTCCCATTCTGTATTATGATTTGAAGTATATTTGAAACCTACAGGTACTTTTGTAGCATTAAACTCTGCCATGAAATCTTCGATTTTCCATTTATGCGTCGAAGGGAGAATGGTATAGTATTTACCTAAATCGTAGGTAAGGAAAGAGTCTGATTCTGTAATCATCTCTTCATGTACTTTTTCGCCGGGTCTGATGCCTACAATTTTTACCTCAGCCTCAGGAGCGATGGCTTTTGCTACATCAAGAATATGATAGGATGGAATTTTAGGAATAAATATTTCTCCGCCCCAGGCGTGTTCCAACGCATGCATCACCATGTCAACCCCTCCTTGCAGAGAAATATTAAAGCGGGTCATAGTAGGGTCTGTAACCGGAATAATGCCCTCTTTCTTTTTCTTCAGGAAGAAAGGTATCACGGAACCATTTGAGCCCATTACGTTGCCATAGCGTACTACCGAAAATCTGATAGGATTCCAACCTTTAATATTATTGGCCGCCACAAATAGCTTGTCAGATGCCAGTTTAGTGGCTCCGTATAAGTTGATTGGTGCACAGGCTTTATCGGTCGATAAGGCTACTACACGCTCTACATCTGTTTCAAGACAGGCGTTAATCACATTTTCTGCCCCTAATACATTGGTCTTTACACATTCCATCGGGTTATATTCTGCAATAGGCACGTGCTTCATAGCCGCTGCATGAATAACAAAATCAACGCCTTTTAATGCTCTTTTCAGGCGTTCGAAATCACGCACATCGCCAATAAAATACCGCATTTGCGGGTATTTACTGTCAGGATACTCGTGCGCCATTTCGAATTGCTTCTGCTCGTCTCTTGAAAAAATGATTAATTTCTTTATTTCCGGATGATTCGACAAAATATGCCTGGTAAGGGCTTTTCCTAAAGAGCCCGTACCACCGGTAATCAATATGGTTTTATCTTTGAAAGTGAATGACATATCAAATCTGAAAAATGATTTTGATGTATCCTTTTATCATTAAAAAGGAGTTTCCATGCAAAAGTAGTTAAGAATGCTTTAAAAAAGAATATAACGCTTAACTACTTATAATCGTCTCCTCTTAACTCGTATATTTTAAACAAAAAGAGATGCCCTTGGGCATCTCTCTATAATCAAGCCAAATTATCTTTAAGCGTTAGGAATACCTCTTTTGGCGTTTGAGAAACGTTTTTGTACGGCATCCCAGTCAACTACATTCCAGAAAGTATCGATATAATCAGGACGTTTGTTTTGGAATTTCAGATAATAAGCGTGCTCCCATACGTCTAATCCTAATACCGGAATACCTTTTTTATCAGCTACATCCATCAATGGATTATCCTGGTTAGGAGTAGAAGTAATAAAGAGTTTTTCCTGGTCGTCCACGGCTAACCATGCCCAACCTGAACCAAAACGCCCGATAGCCGCTTTTTTGAACTCATCTTTAAAGGCATCAAACGAACCGAAAGCATCATCAATTGCTTTACCTAAAGTGCTTGATGGTGTTCCGCCGCCATTTGGTGAAAGAATATTCCAGAATAAATCGTGGTTGAAATGTCCGCCACCGTTGTTTCTTACTGGTGCCGGATGTTTGCTGATATTGGCTAATAATTCTTTCAATGATAGGCTTTCCAGTTCTGTACCTGCAATGGCATTGTTCAGATTGGTTACATAAGCCTGGTGGTGACGGTCATGGTGGATTTCCATAGTTGCCTTGTCAAAATGAGGCTCCAGTGCGTCACTTGCGTATGGGAGCGGATCGAGTGTGTATGCCATATTCTAAAGTAAGTTTTAAATGTTGAATATAATAGTGTGTTTAATGCGGCCCGGAAGCATGATTTAAATTTGACTCTCTAATAGAGTCATAATATTCAGCCATGCACTAAGGGTAAACGCTAACGGCAAAAATTATGTTCGCAAATTCTTGAAAAAATTCTTTACTATCATTTCGCAATCTTTTTCTAAAATACCTTTTACGACAGTAGTCTTAGGATGAAGAATGTTAGGAGAAACCCTTGCGAAACCCCGTTTAGGATCAGAGGCTCCATACACAATGCGGTCAATCTGTGTCCATTGCAAAGCCCCGGAGCACATTACACAGGGTTCGAGTGTTACGTATAAAGTGCAGTCTTTCAGATATTTGCCGCCAAGGAATTGTGCGGCTGCTGTAATGGCAATGATTTCGGCGTGGGCCGTGACATCATTGAGTTGTTCAGTCTGATTAGTCCCTTTTCCGATAATTTTACTGCCCCCAGCAACCACAATAGCACCCACAGGAATCTCTCCTGCTTCGCCCGATTGTATGGCTAAATCAAGCGCTTTGTCCATGAAATATTCGTGAGAGTAAAGTGGATAGGAGAGTGCCAAGATTGTAAGAGGTTTTTAAAAAATAAAAGTTTAAAATAGTTATTGCGTGCCAAAGGCTACTTCGAGTTTTGTAAGCAATCTATTAACTATAGGTATCAATAAATTTTAATGATTATTAATTTTATATGAATCTCTATATGGTATATGAATAATTAATAAATTTTAATTATTTTTGAAATATATTTTGCTATGACTCTCTGCTTTGATTGCCAATAATTTTATTTCAACGAGTATCAATTCCAAATAGGGTAAAGTTTAAATTATAATCCAAAAACACAACAAACTACTATTTATTATTTCCTCAATTGCACAAATATATTTTATACTAAAGTATTTCCATAAACTTAATAAATAATTATTGCTTGACTTTTAATTTTAAATTCAATGAAAAGAGGAAAATTCATTCAAAACTTGTTATTGATTTCGGGAGGAATCAGTACTTTATCCTGTGAAAAGTCTTTAATTGAAGACATTTTGTTAGATAAAGAATTAGAGATTTTATCTGTAGAAGAGGCAAAAAAATGGTTTTACAGTCAACCAGAATTTAATACATCTGCGCTGCGAGTAAAAAAAGATGCTGGTCATAGGAATTATATAAGAAAGGTAAACTGGGAGAAAGCTATAAATCTAATAGATAAATCAAAAAAGTCTTTATTTCAATTCCAATGGAATATGAAGATGAGAATAGACCTGGTATTGTTTATTTTAATGATAATACAGCCTATAGAGAAAAGATGCCCAAGGAATATGTTCATCCAATGGTAGAATTCTTTATTGTTTATAAGGAAAAAAATAAAGTAAAATATCAATTGATTCAAATTGCATACGACAGGTTTAAAATTAATTCTAATGAACCCATTTTAAGAAGTAGTAATTTTGATGGCTGGATTCTGAAGGCTGATTGGAATGATACTTTGCAAGAGGGAGTACTTTACAAAAATGGGAAACCAGAGCAATTATTTAATTTAAATCAGGCTTCTAATGCTAAAGTAAAACAGTGTAATCAAGTAACTATTACTTATCAAACAGTTTCCGGAAGTTCTTGTGGTCCTAATTGTGCTGAAATTACAGTTACTTTACATACTGTAAGTGAATTAGTCTGCACTAACGATACACCTAGCAATGGATACCCATCTGATTTTGGTAACTATACTACTGGTGGTAATGATGGTAATAGTACAACTTACTATTTTGTACAACAATACCCATTAAGAAGTTACAATATTCAAACAGCAGCATGTAGAGCTGGCGGAGATAGAGGCTCATTCAATAGCCAAGTTTCAGATGCATTGTATGCTACCGGATTGGCAACTAATATAACAGGCTGGACACTTGATAAAGCGGATGCTTTAGCAAGGGCAACCGGAGGGGCTGTGAATGATTTTTTCCCGTTGGCATCTGCGGTTGGGAAATCAGTTGGTATTGCAGGAGTGCTTATAGATGGAGTTCAACTTTATATGGGTATTTCAGAAGATGGATTTCAATGGAATGAAGATGGATGGAATTTAGCACAAACTGCTCTTGGAGTAACAGGACTTGTAGCAGCTGGTGTATTTGCAGCTCCGTGGGTAGCCGTGGCCACAGGTATTGTTTCTATAGGGATAGCAGTTGGTACGCAAGTTTGTCAGTAATAACAATGAATAATTCTATAACTTAGTTGCTAAATTTTGTAAATCGAAGTTTAGCAACTAATTGAGAATAATCAGTAACTTAAGTTTTAACATAAAAACCATGAAATTCCTCTTACTTCTAAGAAATTTTTCTTATAGTTTTTTACTTAAAAAACATGGCGAGGCCTATGCCAAAAGAGAATATAAATTCGTATTTGGAGGAATTCTTTCTATATATTACATAATTATTCTGACAGTTTTGGCTACTCTACAATTCAAGTTGAATTTTGCATTTATTCCACTTAGAAGAGACCTGGTGTCTATAATTTTCAATGGAGTTATTTTATTTAGTCCTTATGCGATTTTCCTATATATCATTCATCGCCAATTCCCTCCTATTGATACTATTGATATTGAAGAATCAAGTACTTATACAAGAAAGAGAGCAGTTATTATTTTTTTTGTATCAGGAATCCTATTGCTTTTTATCATTCCCTATGTATTGTCAATTCTAATTTAGAAGTATACTCAATGACCATTTTAGAGTAATTGCATCAACACAATGTATTGATGCAATTGAAATCTAATCATATCATTAATTCATTAGGCTTCTTTTAGTTTTATTACAAACCAAACTTAGCCGATAACTCAAGCATTTTTTCGATAGGCTTTCTGGCTGCTTCTATTACATCCATCGGCAGTGTAATTTCCGGTGTTTCGTCTCTTAAACACAAATAGAGTTTTTCCATTGTGTTCAGTTTCATGTGCGGACAATCAGAACAAGCCTGACAGGCATGACCATTGCGAGAAGTAGGTGCCACAATAAATTTTTTATCTGGTGCAGCTTTTCTCATCTGGTGCAAAATACCTGATTCAGTAGCTACAATAAACTCTTTATCTGCGCTATTGATTACGTGTTTTAATAAACCTGTTGTCGAACCAATATAGTCAGCCAATTGCAAAACAGGTTGCTCGCTTTCAGGGTGAGCCACAACTTTTGCATTCGGATGCTTATCTTTTAAATCCTGAATCATTTTGCCTGAGAAAGTCTCATGAACCATACAGGCACCATCCCACAATACCATATTGCGGCCTGTTACGCGGTTAATATATCCACCCAGGTTTTTATCAGGGGCAAAGATAATCTTCTGGTCTTTCGGGAAACTCTCAACAATTTTCACGGCATTGCTACTTGTACAAACCACATCGGTCAGTGTTTTTAGTGCAGCCGAACAGTTTACATAAGAAATGACAATATGGTCAGGATGTTCTGCTTTGAAAGCCGCAAATACATCAGCCGGGGCAGATTCCTCTAATGAACAACCTGCGTTCATATCAGGCAGTACCACTTTCTTTTGTGGAGACAATATTTTTGCGGTTTCGGCCATGAAACGTACGCCTGCAAAAACAATCATATCAGCATCTGTCTTAGCCGCTTGTTGCGAAAGGCCCAAACTATCGCCTATGTAATCGGCAATATCCTGAATTTCAGCCACCTGATAATAGTGCGCCAAAATAACAGCGTTCTTCTCTTTCTTCAGGCGAGCTATTTCAGCTACCAGATCAATACCTTCTTTTACCATTTTGGTTAATTTTCTAAATAACTGTCAATAAAAATGTATGAGACCCAAGGCTTAATTGCATAGGAATTCCCATTCTTTCAAAGAGGTTGTTGTACCCTTTGAGTCAGAGAATAATTCTTTTACCTGATTGCCCTTTGCATCGTACTCAAAGCCTCTTGTACTTAAAATCTGATTATTGTAAAAATAGTTCTCTTTTACCATTAATCCTTTACTATTGTGTTCGTAAGTAAAGTAGTAATCAACCTGATTGTTGCCATTCAGGCGGGTTCTCTTTTCTAGTACCCCCTGAGCATTATAAGTATTAACGGTTGAGGCAAATAAAACATCATTGCGCGTAGTAGTTTCCTTAGTCAGGTTACCGCCTGAATTATACTCGTAATTGGTAATGGTAGTCATTTTATCGGCGGCATCATAATGTACCCAGCGGCTTACTTTACCCAGAAGCGCATAAGTATATTTATCTGAGAAAGCTAACACGCCATTGGCACTTACTACTTCTTTGGTAATAACCTGTCCATTCAAATCAAGGCCGATTATTTCTCTGACAGTCTCGGTAACACCATCTTTATCATAAAAGATTTGTGTTGATCCTGATTCAGTAAATAAGGTTCTGGTAAGAGGGCTCGAAATGCCATCAGTAGAAATAACTTCCTGCGTCAGCTGCCCCAGGAGGCTGTATTCTTTCTTGGTTACCTTTTTCACCACATTGTTATGGCTATAAGTTATCTTGGTATTGTTGCCCTTAGTATCATATTCATACGCATATGATTCGGTATAGTTACCCGAGAACTGACTCGAATAAGTATTGGTTTCGTTCTGTAGTCTTGCCTGTGCATCATATTGTTTAACGAATTGCTGTTCAACTTTCCCTTGTCTCGAGAAAGTATACTTGGTTTCAAGACATTTGCTGGTAGGATTAACAATGTCTAATTGAGCGGTGCAAGAAGAGGCGAATAATAAGATTGTTCCCAGACAAATATAGACGCTCGTATGTTTTAGATTTAGTTTCATGCTTTTGATGAAATAAATGTGAAAAAATAATTGAAGTAACCTAAGCGTGGCGAATTTTTAGCATAAAGTTACAACTTTTCCCGAAAATGCTACTCCTGTTTTTATTTAATGGCAAAGTTTGTGCTAATTCGTGGTTTTTCAATGGAAAAATTTTAAGATAAAAATATTGAAGTTGATATATTAGAGAATAAAAAAGAGCAGAACTTTTTGGTTCTGCTCTTCTATTATAACTCAAATCTGAAGATTATTTCAATTGGAATTCTACACGGGTATTAGCTTTTTTGCCGTCTGGTGTCATGTAAGAAGAAGATGGGTCTTCATCTGGTTTTCCTTCATAAGTCATACGTGCTTTGCTGATACATTTTTTCTTCAGGAAGTAAGCGTAGATAGCGCATGAACGTAATTTAGCTGAACGAAGATTTGCAGAAGTGCTTGAACCATCGTTATAAGCTACGATATTAAGAATGCTATCAGGGCATCTTTGTAATAATGAACAAACACGATCCAGCTTTTTGTAAGAACTTGGTTTCAATTTGTTTGTACCATTGTAGAACTCGATACCTTGTGCTGCAAAGCTTAATTCGTCTAGCTCAGCTTTAGAAATCATACAACCACTCAATGTTCTATAACCCGGAGCTATACCATTTACGTATCCTTCAGGACAACCATCGTTAGTTTGTAATCCTGGTAAATCAGGACATTTATCTTTGTCGTCAGCTACGCCGTCACCGTCTTTGTCAGGACAACCTTTCGCAGAAGCTACACCTGCCAGGTTAGGACAAGCATCATCTTTATCAGCTACACCATCACCATCTGAATCAGGACAGCCATTCAATGAAGCAGGGCCAGGCTCGTTTGGACAAGCATCGTCTTTATCTGTGATACCATCACCATCTGTATCAGGACAACCTCTCAAAGCTTTCAAACCTGGTACATCCGGACAAGCATCATCTTTATCTGCTACACCATCTTTATCTTTATCAGGGCAACCTTGTAATGAAGCAGGACCAACTACTGTAGGGCAAGCATCATCTTTATCAGCAATACCATCACCGTCAGTATCCGGGCAACCTTGTAATGCCATTGGTCCGGCTTGAGTAGGACAAGCATCATCTTTATCAGGAATACCATCACCATCAGTATCAGGACAGCCCTGGAATTTGCGTAAACCTTTTTCGTTGATACAAGCATCACAACGGTCAACAACACCGTCTTTGTCGCTATCTTTATCACCAAATCTATATGAACCTAATAAGTTTACTACTGCATAACCATCATTTTTAGGCACACCAGTCTCTAAACTTGTAGTAGAGGCGTGTGTACCATCCAGGTAATCAGAGAAAACATAACGGTAGCCGGCTTCTAAACCAAGCGTCCATCTTTCAGCTAAATTCCATTTAACACCTAAGCCGAATGGTAACATGAAAGCTGCTTTTTTCAGATTGGCTCTGTCCTCATCCATTAATCGCTGCAATGGAGGGAAGGCACCACCTGGTTGAACCTCAAAAGTCGGGTTAGTGAACACGCCACCAACACCACCATAGATATAAGGTTTTACTGTTTTCTTGAATGTCCCGTCACAATAGTAAAAACGTTCCCCAAAAGGATACAACTCACCTAGTACAGCTACCTCTATTAATGAAGAACTAAATTTAAGACGACGGTAATCCCATCTTCCTTCAGGTTGATCCAAATCATTTCCGGCGAGAGCACCTACCATTACCTGACCTCTTAATGCAAAATAGTTACCGAAGTGTCTGCGCACAAACGCACCAAACATTGGGCGGTTTTCTGAAAGATATGCTTTGCTACAGTGCATATCACCAAAATATTGATTAGCGCCGAGTAGGAGACCGACTTCCCACTTATATGGTTTACAAACTCTACAGGTGTCTTGGGCTTGCGACGCCAGCGAGATTGTAAATAACGCCGCAAATAATAGTATTGCCTTCTTCATGTTGGGGAATTTTTATGTTATATCAAATAAAACAATGTAAAAATTGGACTAAATAAAGCATTTTGGGTCACAATCTGTTCGGAATATTTGGCAAAGAAAAAACAAAATGTTATAAATTTCTAAAAAAAAGGTTCATTTTTTTTACGAATATGATTAATCGGTAAAATTGAAACCTTAACAGTGTGTTTTTAATAGCCAAAAACATAAACTAATAAAAGTACAGAAATGTTTTAGCCCAAAATATTGGCTAAATCTAAAATAAATGCATATTCTTTCGCAATTAATTTCAAGGAAGCAAAGCGTCCGGAGGCTCCACCATGACCTGCTTCCATATCTATATACATCAATAATAAATGGCTATCGGTTTTAAACGTACGTAACTTGGCAACCCACTTCGCAGGCTCAAAATATTGTACCTGTGAGTCGTGTAAACCAGTGGTTACGAGCATATTAGGATAGTCTTTTTTCTCCACATTATCGTAAGGTGAATACGAAAGCATATACTCATAAGAGTCTCTGTTTTTAGGATTTCCCCACTCGTCAAATTCTCCTGTTGTTAAGGGAATGCTCTCGTCCAGCATCGTTGTTACTACATCTACAAACGGAACCGAGGCTACTATTCCTCTATACAAATCCGGCCTCATATTGGCAATGGCACCCATCAATAATCCGCCGGCACTTCCACCCATCGCAAATAGTTTATCCGGGCTACAATACTTGTTGGCAATCAGAAATTCAGAGCAGTCGATAAAATCGTTAAAGGTATTGATCTTCTTAAACATTTTACCGTTATCATACCATTCGCGACCCATCTCCTGACCACCCCTGATGTGCGCAATAGCATAGACAAATCCCCTGTCGAGCAGGCTTAAACGAACAGAGCTGAAGGTAGCATCTGTAGAGTATCCATAAGAACCATACGAATACTGTAGCAGTGGTGCTTTGCCATCAAGTTGTGTGCCTTTCTTATATACAATAGATAGGGGAATCCTGACTCCGTCTCTTGCAATAACAAAAACTCTTTCAGACACATAATTGTTTTTATTAAATTCACCAATTACTGCTTGTTCTTTTTTTAATTCTTTAGCTTGGGTATCTAAATTATAATCAAAAGTCGAACCAGGGGTAGTCAATGAGGTATAAATGAACCGCAGAATATTGGTATTAAACTCGTGGTTGGCACCAATGTAGGCATCATAAGCAGGCTCGCCAAAATCTACATAATGTTCTTCTTTGGTTGTTTGATTAATAACTCTCAGTTGAATCAAGCCCTCTTTTCTTTCCTGCAACACGAGATGATTTTCAAAAACCTCGATAGATTCAAGCAAAACTTCTTTTCTATGGGGTATCACTTCTTTCCATTTAGTTTTATCTGCTACCTGATTTTCTTTTACTTCCATCAGTTTAAAGTTAATAGCTTTATCCTGATTGGTTTTGATATAAAATTTATCTTCAAAATGCTCGATACTATACTCATGTCCCCTTTCTCTTTCTGAAAATACCTTAAACTCACCCATTGGTTTTGCAGCATCTAACAATCGGTACTCAGTAGAGACGCCGTTATGATCGCAACCAATGGCAATATACTTTTTCGATTTCATTCGGCCCAATCCCATATAGAACTGATTGTCTTTTTCCTCATAAACCAATACATCACTTTTTACATCAGTCCCTAAAATATGTCGCCAGACCTGATAGCCCAATAGCGTTTGTTGGTCTCTTAAAATATAAAAGAAGGTCTTATTATCACTTGCCCAGGCATAGCTACCGCCCTCAGTATTTTTTATCTGCTCTTTGTATAGTTTACCCGTTTGCAGGTTTTTGAATCTTACTGTATAATTCCTGCGACTTACGGTATCAACCCCATAGGCCATTATTTCTTCGTTATCTGTTATTTCATAGCCACCAATATTGAAGTACTTTTTATTCTTGCCTAGCTTGTTACCATCTAACAGAATTTCTTCTGGCGCATCAAAACTTCCCTTTTTGCGGCAATAAATCGGGTATTCACCTCCCTCAATAAATCGGGCATAGTAAAAATAGTTGCCATCTTTTACGGGCACCGACTCATCCTGCTCTTTAATACGGCTCTTCATTTCCTGAAAAAGCTTTTCTTCAAAAGGCTTTATTGGTGCCATTACCTGATCCAGGTAGTGATTTTCTGCATTCAGATAGGCCAATACTTCAGGATTTTCTCTTTCATTAAGCCAGTAATAATTATCAATGCGGGTATGCCCGTGAATCGATAATTCTTTAGGTTGTGTTTGTACGATGGGTGTAGCAATACCGTCGTGCTTCATTAATTGTTTAATACTCATATTATCTAATCATTCAAATCTTCTGAAACTTGTTTTTAATAGAAGCCTAAGCCTGATGGGGAAGGGTAACAAAGAAAGCGTTTTTTTGCCAATATTGTTGGAAATTATCTTGCAGGCAAAAATTAATGAAAAAATATTAAACTATACAATCCTTTATTTTTAACAATTACCCTGTCAAAATCTGATAAAGCATTTAACAAAGCAATGCAAAATCACCTAACAAAGCATTGATAGTATATATAAACAAAGGATTAAAATAAACTATTAAACAAAAAAGTATTATCTGTCGAAACTTTAGTTCCGACGGTGACTTTAGGGAAATTTTTGAAGTTCGTCTAACAAGGCTAGCTGTCCGCTCCTTCACTATATCCCCTCTCTCCAACAGTATGATTATACTAAAAACTTCTCCAAATACTTTGACAACACAATTCTAAATCTGAAATTTAGGGGACGCCCAGTTGGGACGCTCAGTCGGAGACGCCTAGTCTTGGACAACAATTCACAACGGGCCATCCGCATAACAACTATTGACATGCAGTAAACTTACTAGCAGGTAGTTTCGGAGTCTGGAAAGGTACCAAATACGAAATCAGGACCGGAAAAAGTTACCAATATAGTAGGAACCTTTTTGAAAGGGGGACAGCGATAGTTTCCAAGGAGCAGCCACAAAAACGAAACCGAAAAAGGTTACCATTATGGTGGGAACCTTTTTGGAAGAGGGCAGTGATGGTTTCCGAGTACCAGCCACTCGCAGACCACCAGAAAAGGTAGCCAATATGGTGGGAACCTATTTGACCAATGACAGGAGTAGTTTCCAGATAGTTAGATAAAACAGAACCCAAAAAGGTGACCAATATCGTGGGAACCTTTTTGAAAGATTGTAAGAAGGCTGTTCAATATTTTTAAAGAGTTGAATCTTGAAAAAGATTAACAATGACCAAAATAAAGGCACATTTTGTTTAGAATGAAAAAAATAACGATTTTTACATTATTATTACATGCCTAAACTAAATTGGCCCAACAACATAATTATTAGGGAGATGAGAAAGAGAATTTTATTTTTAACACTGGGTATTAGCATTGCCTTATTTTCGGCGTTTACCTCTCCGGCTGACGATCTGGAAGCCCTTTTTGCGAAAATTAATGAAGACGTTTTAAGTCGGGGACGTGCCTACGAAACTCTGGGAGAAGCCACCTCTACAATCGGCCATCGACTAACAGGCAGCCCGAATGGAAAAAAGGCAGAAGACTTTGCTTACAAACTATTAAAAGAATATGGCTATACCGATGTAAAATATATGCCTTTCGAAGTAGAATCATGGGCAAGAGATACGGTAAGCTTAGCAATTGTACCTAAGGGAAGCGATAATTTTCGCGATGTAGAGGTAGTGGCTTTGGCGCATTCTCCGGTATCGTCACATATTAAAGGCCCTATTGTTGATTGTGGCGATGGGATAGAAGCTGATTTTGAGAAAGTAAAAGATGAAGTAAAAGGCAAAATAGCATTATTCAATATCAATCTTCAATCACCGGAAAATAAGGGTAAGAAAAACTTGCACCGCTCTGAAAAAACAGCTTTGGCTATTAAGTATGGTGCGGCCGGAGTAATTATTGCTAATGCAGTGGAGGGAGGGGTACTATTGACCGGAACAGCTTCGGTTACGGGAGCTTTAATTCCTATTCCTGCCGTATGTGTATCGGTAGAGAGCGGGAAGTCAATCCGCAAGTGGATGAACGAAGAAAAGAATATCTGGGCCGTGATTGATATGCAGAATTTCAGCCGACCTATCAGAGCCAGAAATGTGATTGCTACGCTACCGGGTAGTTCCAGAAAACATGCCAACGATAAAATTGTGATTGGTGGTCATTTGGATTCCTGGGATTTGGCTACCGGGGCGATGGATAATGGTATTGGCTCTTTTACGGTATTAGATGTGGCCCGGGTTTTTCAGGCTTTAAAATTAAAACCAAAACGCACGATAGAGTTTGTGATGTTTATGGGTGAAGAACAAGGCTTGTTAGGCTCTAAAGCTCTGGTGAAAAAATATAAAGATGAGGGTAAACTAGATCAGGTTCAATTAATGATGAATCTAGATATGGTAAACAATGCCAAAGGATTTAATGCGATGGGCCGCCCTGAATTACGTTCGTTCTTTGATGAAATCGGTAAAAAAATCAAAAATATTGATTCGACCTTTACCAATACTAATCCTAATTCGGCAGGCCTGCATTCAGACCATCAGCCATTTATGATACAAGGTGTTCCGGTATGTTCACCATCAGGCAGCTTCCCTATAAAAGCTTATAATTGCTATCATGCCAACTGCGACCGTTTTGATTTGATAGACAAAAAGCAAATCAACAATAATGTACGCTTTACTGCCATGATGCTCTACGCTTTAGCCAATGCAGATGCGCTACCAGTAAAGAAAATGAACGATAATGATACGAGAGAGTTTTTGATCAAACAAAACCTCAAAAATGAGTTGATTATCGGTAAAGACTGGCGTTGGGAACAATAAGATCTTGATAGTAGAGTAGAATCCCTCACTTAGTGAGGGATTCTTTTATTTATAGATAGTGGGTTAAATTGTCTTTTTAAAAGCTATTCTACATATAAGTAGACAAGTATATTTTTTTTCAAGACGGGAAAAGTAACCGAATCCTCAGGGATTCATGCTGGCTATCAATATAAAATTGGACGAAAATTCGTTTGAACTTATTTTAACATCAATTTTCTACAAAAGGAAAATATAAGGCAGATGTTAATCATACTTTTTGCAAAGGAATAAATACGAATAGACGAAATATTGTAGTTTTGTAAAATACTGATTGGAAGTTTTAACTTAGTAGAACAAATAGAATATTATATGTTATCAAAAACCTTTGGTGCTGCTGTGTATGGGGTAAATGCCACCTTGATAACAGTTGAAGTAAGTGTCATGCAAGGCTTGGGTATGGCGATTGTAGGGCTACCAGACGGAGCTGTGAAAGAAAGTCAACAAAGAATTGATGCTGCTCTTAAATATTGTAATTACCAGATTTCCCGACAAAAGACTGTTATTAATTTAGCTCCGGCTGATATTCGTAAAGAGGGCTCGGCCTATGATTTGCCAATGGCTATTGGCATACTGACAGCCGGAGACCATATCAAGCCTGCTAAAAATTTAGAAGAATATGTGATTTTGGGTGAGTTGGCGCTAGATGGTATGCTTCGACCTATCAAAGGAGTTTTACCTATTGCCATAGAAGCCCGTCGTACTAAGTTGAAAGGTTTTATTCTTCCAGTTGAAAATGCGCTTGAAGCTTCTATAGTAAATAATTTAGACGTGATAGGGGTAGAGAGTTTAACAGAAGCTATTGATTTTCTGACGGGAGCAAAAGCAATAGAACCATTAGTTACTGATACCAGAGATATTTTTTATAGTGCCATTAATGATTATGAAGCTGATTTCTCGCACGTTCAAGGCCAAGAGAATATCAAGCGAGCGATGGAAATCGCAGCAGCGGGCGGCCATAATGTAATCATGATTGGTCCGCCGGGTGCAGGTAAAACCATGCTTGCCAAGCGTATACCATCCATATTACCGCCTTTGACCTTACATGAAGCTCTGGAAACGACCAAAATTCATTCGGTGGCAGGAAAATTGGGAGTAAAAGCATCTTTGATTGCCCGTCGACCTTTCCGGGCTCCCCACCATACCATTTCTGATGCAGCTCTGGTAGGGGGAGGCGGTTTCCCTCAGCCTGGCGAAATCTCATTAGCACACAATGGCGTTTTGTTTTTAGACGAATTACCTGAATTTAAACGAACAGTATTAGAGGTAATGCGCCAGCCTTTAGAAGAAAGAAAGGTGGTCATTTCCCGCACAAAACAAGCGGTTGAATTTCCGGCCAATTTCATGTTGATAGCTAGCATGAATCCTTGCCCTTGCGGCTACTATAATCATCCGGAGAAAGAATGTACCTGTCCACCCGGCACCGTTGGCAAATACCTTAATAAAATTTCAGGTCCTTTATTAGATCGAATAGACTTGCATGTAGAGGTTACGCCCGTAAGTTTTGACCAGATATCTTCTACCCGAAAAAATGAATCTTCTTCAACTATAAGAGAAAGGGTAGTAAAAGCTCGTGAACTCCAGACAAAACGTTTTGAAAATTTTCCGGATATTCATTGCAATGCCATGATGCCACCTGAAATGGTAAAAGAAATCTGTGATATTGGGGAAGCAGGCAAAGCCTTATTGAAAAAGGCGATGGAACGTCTGGGCTTATCCGCCAGAGCTTATGACAGGATATTGAAAGTATCACGTACCATAGCCGATTTGGCAGATTCGGAAGAAATTCGCATTGAACATCTGGCAGAGGCCATCCAATTCAGAAGTCTGGATAGAGAGAATTGGGCAGGGTAAAAACCTGTGCTATCATTGGATATTTTTATTTATTACTTGTTACTCGTTACATTTGATATTATGATTGGCCGTTTTTAAGATTTTATGCCCTGCAGATGAAGAATTCGGGAAAAATGCTGTTAGGAAAATGGAATCAAATTATCGAAATGCCAAATAAGGTAAACACAAGTAATCAAGTTTAAGTATGGAATCAGATTTATGATAATTTAATGGTATGTTTAAAGGGTGTGAAGCCTGTTACATACACAGTTGGTGCATCCATTGCAGGTAATGCGCCTCGCAACTGGATATTTTTATGTTCGACTCTGCCCGATGAAAAATTTAGTGTATCGTTTCCAACAGAATAAGAACCATTCTGACCTGAGAAAAGAAAGGCTTTAGGAGTGGTAAGATGATTAGTGACTCCTGTGAATGTCCCACCCGGCCTGAAAATCAATTCGAGTGAAACGGGAACGCCTTCAGTTCCCGCCATATTGATTTCTATTTCTAAACCATTATTGGTTTCCTGAATCTTTATGCTCGTATCAAGTTCCTGGATTTCGCTTTGCTTCCTGAGCGTTCTTGGCATTTTTTCCCAATCACCATCGGCAGAGATTTTGTCTTTATCGAGCGGTTGATAATAAGGCCCATCCAGATGACTTCTTAATACCCAGGCATTCCCTTCTTTTTCTATTTTTTCAGACTGGAATTGTCCTTTACCAAAGAAAGATGCCGCTACCCTCATGGCCTGCAAGACTGCATTGCCTTTATGAAAAGTGAGCCAACCGGGATTATTTGATAAAATTGTAGAATCCCAGTTGCCCCTTCTGATTCTAACTACACCTGAATACGGAAAGGCTTTCGCATAACTGGTTGGCAAAGGTCTATCGGCAGGTAGTTCTTTCCATAAAGAAAGATCTTCTAAAAAGTAATCGAGATAACCAGCCAATTCATTTTTTGTGCTTGTTTTTTCAATTTGTCGGCACATGGCGGCCATTTCGCCGTTGTTTTTTTGAATAGCCATGAAGCGGTAGCAATAGTAGTACTTAGACATATTGCCTATAGTACCTTTATCCTGACGGTTAGAGGCCTCGGTAACTACTTCACCGTTCGGATGAACATAGTAAAGCGTCATCTCCAGGTTTTTCAGGACAGCATCTAATAATTCAGGTTTATTGAGACCTTTCGCCATAATTATTAGCGAACGATTGACGATAGGGGAATAAGTATTGGTACTTTTTTCGGTGTATTGTCCGTCCGGATCAAGGTCTATATGCTCGGCTAACCATTGATTAATTCGATCAGTATAACGTTTGTCGGGAAATAGCTCATTTAATTTGGTTAGCGCCGCCGACACTACCCATCGGTGATTAGGAGTATGAATACCCCCTGTAATTAGCGCTTCACCTGCATTTTTTAAGAAATTCTGCAGTAGCTCCAATGCTTTCTCTGAACCTTTTGTCTGAGATTGCTTAAGAAATTTATAGGCCGGGACTATATTTTCTAGTACAAAGGCAGTATCGGGTGTTGAATGGAAGTTAGTAGCCAATAGGTCAATAGTACCATCTGCATGCTGGAATTTGAGCATGGCATTAGCGGCATCTTCCACGTCACGCAATACTTTTCTTGATTGATAATAGGCTGATTCAGGACAGGAAATCAACATACAGGCTTTCATCACAAAACTACTGGTTGAATGCGGATTCGGTATTTCTACACCATCCATATATCCTCCGAAATACTTGCTTTTAACATCGGTTACTTTAATCAATTTAAAATTCGAGATTTGTTGGTCATGTATCTTTATCCATTCCAATAGCCAAGCTGGTTTGGTCTCAAATTTTGCAGGGAGAGTATTAATTGTAAAAAAGGATACTGAACAAACCGAAAGAAAACCTGTATGTACAAATGTCCGTCTATTCATGAGGGGTAGTTTTTAAGAGGATTGTTAATGGTAGTGAAGCTTGTATGGGAGACTGAAGTACTTTTTGATTAGTTTTCCCAATGCAAGCTCACTCCCGTTTTTCAACTGTTGGCAGAGTTGAGAATAGGTTATACATTAACGTGTAATATTTAAGAATTCATTGATACTTCACATTATAATTTGAGATACCAGGGGTACAAATAAAGTATATTTTCGGAATAATTAACTATTAATCAAAGAAAACATAGTTGTATCAGTGAAAGCAAGATAAATGGAATAACCTAAGTAGGAATATTTAAGTAAATACTTTGATCAATGCTTTAAAAGATAAAACTTAAAGTTAGTGCTTTAGTCTTATACAAAAAGTAAGATGTAGTGCACAAACGAAAAAGGTCTCATAATCAATAGACTATGAGACCTTTCAATTATACCTTCGAGGTATTAGACTAGTAAATTATAATAACAGTCGTCAGGCTTCGTCTTTAGTGGTACGTATCAGATTGATACCTGAAAGGAAAAAGATAAAGCCAATAATACCATAAATAATCAGAGACTTGATATTCTTAGCACCGCCTGAGGTATTAACAAATATCATAGCTGAATAAATAAGACCAACTATACCTAACACAGTAAGTATAGCTCCAAAGGTTCTTTTAAGGTTCATAAATGTAAATTTTAAGTATTATGTGGAATAAATAAGCTGTAATTAAACGCTTATTGTCAATACGCTTAACTTACCTTAAAGCCTAAAAAACTATGCCACCCTCTCGTATATACTTACACATTATTTACTGAACTAATTTCTCTTTTCACAATATTTATTTATCTACAAGACTTTCTTCCATGTTTCACCATCCCATTCCCATGTATCGTTCTCATCAATAGGCCAGCTTATTCTGCCACCAAACAGCACCACTTTATCGCGTTTTTTGTCATATACCATATACCCCATTGCTCGTTTCATAGGAGCCATTGTTGATAATTTATGCCATTTCACGCCATCCCATCCCCAGGTATCGTTTACTCTTTTGCCGTTTGACATACCTCCTGAAAATATCATCATTCCTCGTTTGCTATCGTAGCAATAACCTGCCGCTATTCTTTCCCCGGGATTTTCGCCCTCAGGTTTGATATTTACCCAACTACTGCCATCAAATTCCCAGATACCATCGTTCATACCTCCGTATAAGACAGTCTTGCCTCGTTTTTCATCATAAATCATAGCAAAGTTACTTCTGCCTTGTGGAGAAATACCCTCAAATTTTTTCCAGGTTTTCCCATCCCATTCGTAGGTTGCATTATTGAACAAATCCCGGTCTGCCATTCCCCCAAATAAAACAAATTTGTCTCTTTTACTATCATATACAAAACCGGGTTCTGTAGCTTTCATTTCAGGCAATTCATTGATTGTTATCCATTGCCCTTTTTCGAAAACCCGAAGATCAGCCAATGAATTATTGTTAGCAAAACCACCAAATGAATAGATTTTTTGTTGTCTGGTATTATAAGCCATTTTCATACCGCTACGTTCATCGCCTATATTTCCTACCTTTTTCCAGGCTTTGCCATTGTATGACCACACATCGTTAAAGAACGGAATAGTCTTGCCACCGTCAATGGGTGAGCTTCCCCCAAAAAGCATGACAGTATTACTTTTCTCATCATAAACTAACTCATGATGTGCCCGCTTGGCAGGGATGTTTTTTGATACATAGCCGGGCCGTAGTTCGTCAATTACCGAGGCATCAATCCAATAGATATTATTATCGGCATTTCTGGAACTACCCCAGAACAGATATTTACCATCAGGCGAAAGCCCGGCAAACCGTTCGTAAGCTTCGGTATTTATTTTTGTACCCATATTAATCGCTTCTGTCCATTGACCATTTTGATTGAAACAGATAAACAAATCAGTTCCACCTAAGCTACCAGGCCTGTCTGACTCAAATATGATAAAGTCCTCTTTGTGAGAAATTAAGGGGCCATCTTCATAATTCTCAGTATTCAGATTTGCTGTAACTAACTTTTCGGAGGGAGTATTAACCGAAACAGCCATTATATCAAGCATCTTGGCTCCGGCTTTTCTATATGAATAATACAAATGCCCGGAAGAGGTAATAGAATGTGCATAAGCTGCACCATTGCAAACAGATGGGTCTAAGGGAACTGGTTTGCCCCAACCATCTTTCGTTTTTTCTACTTTCCATATCCACATATCTTCCAGTTTTGGAAAACCGTCCGGTAGTGGTCGGCGTGAAGAAAAATAGAGTATTTTACCATCAGGCGAAAATCTGGGGTAGACATCATCAGAGTTTTCTGATGAAAATGATGGGCGCGCAGGCTTTGTCCATTTCCCATTGACTTTTCTGGATTCCAATATATACATGGGGCTATCTAACAAGCACCAGAGTACCACATCATTTTCTTTCGAAATAGCCGGGGCACTATGTTCTAGGGCATCAGCACTTACAATTCCTTTAGCAAAAACCTGTGCTTCGTTGCCCGGAGCAGGTAAACCGAAATAGGGTGTAGGTTTGGACAGGGCTATTCCTAAACCTAAGGTCAGAGTTAGAAATATTGTAATTTTTAGCTTTTTCATAGTAAAGTCTTTTATTACAAAAATATCCTATCCCGAATTGATATATGTACCCCAATTAGTGGGATTTTATCCCGACACTGTTAAAGTATAAGATAGTAGTTAAGTGAAACGAACAGATTAAGAATCTATATGTCAAAATGAGGGTATGATTGATTCAATCATACCCTCATTTTGCCTGAAAAAGCCATTCAGGAGCATCTTTAATAGTTTGCCGCAAGTGTAAATTCAATTGTGCTACATGGTGTTGCAGATGCCGTATATTATAGAGAATTATTTCATGAACTGAATAATTCATAGAACCTGATAAATTGATCCACCGGGATTTTAACTGTTGTTCTGTCAGATGCTCTATAAGATTTTTGCCTTTCTCTCTGCAAAAATATAAATAGTTAAGCAGCTCGGTTTTTATATAAGTTTTTTCAGGCATTCTATCCTCAAATTCTGATTCGGTAAATGGTTGAGGCGGGATAAAATCCTTTGGCTCCATGGTTAGATAATAGTCCAGAAAAAACAAGGCATGAAAAGCCTGATACCAGAATTTCAGATCTGTATCCCATTCTTCTTCAGGGCAAAGTACAATTGAATCTTCAAGCATATCTATGCTTGCTCCCATCTGGTTCCAGAGGCTTTGCTTAACTATATCTAACATAATGAAAGCTTACTTTTCATATTTCAGAACCCTACTTGCCCAAGGAATGAAATGTTGCATATTCGGCCAATCGGTATGGCCGCCATCATGCTGGCGCCAGGCCAGCTGTCCGGTTAACATATCTGTATTATAAGGGGGCATTTTTTCTGTCAGATAATCATTAGAAACGCCTATGTCTTTAACGCCTAATAATTTGAATACCGCGCCTGCCGCTACTGTCGCCATGTAGCTCCCTTGTTGGTCGAGCCATTTAGCATCGCCTTTTTCGGGGAGACCATAGCTGATAAAAGTCGGTCTTGGCGCGCAAAGAGCAATAAGTTCATGCGAATCGACAGGTAAATCGCAACCCGTTTTTTTGCCGAAGTCTGCTTCTTCTGCTCCATATTTCATATAGTTGCCACCCATCCAGTAATGGAATCCACCACTTAGGTTTTCAACCCCCTCACCAAATACTCTCCTATGTAGGGCAGCTCCTCCTTTACCCGATGAACCAATCAGACTTATAGCAAAACGTGGTTCGAAAGCCATAGTAACCAAAGCTGCTTTGCCATAACGGGATACACCCTCAATACCTACTCGTTTGGCATCAACCAATGGGTCGGTCTCCAGATAATCAAGGGCACGTGCTGCTCCCCAGGCCCAAGCCCTTAAGGCACCCCAGTCTTCGGGTTTTCTAGGCTGACCTTTATTTACTAAGCCGATAATTCCTCTGGTTAAACCTGCTCCATTATCGGCCTGAATGCTTGATGGGTCAATGGTTACATATCCCCAACCTGCGGCAAGCAATTGTTCAGTTGAAGGAGATTCTCCATTAGTAGCCGGTGCAAAGAAATTCGGGCCGGGTAATCGGGTGACAGGTGTATAGGCAGGATACTGGTCGAATATGGCTTTCAAAGATGGGTCATGCTTAATCATCATCTCTTTGAATGAGGCATTAAGCTTTTCCATGTGTTCAGGACTCGGTTGTGCAGGTGCAGGAAATGAGGGCCTGCCAAACATCATCAATACCGGAACCGGGCCTTTTACATTGGTAGGCACAACCAGCATCATATTAATATCAACATTGATTAAGGGAAACTCACTGTTATCGACATGACCTATCAATTGCTTGGCCACGGCTGGCGTTCTACCCACAACCTCCTTATCCGTGATTTTAACTGTCCAGGTTACCTTAGGTATATTTTTCGGAAGTCTGCCATACAATTCTCTTTCTATATCTTCTACTAACTCCGGGCGGCGTTTATTCCACCAGTCATCGGCATTGCTTACTTTTTTGCCGTTTTTAAGTACCAGAACATCGGGTAAAGTAGGGCAGGGGTTTGCCTTTGATTCATCATAGTTGGCATGATTCGGGTCAGATTCATTTCCACTATAGCCCGGCCTCATGCGTTTGATGCCTAATTGCTGCATCATATTATCACGCATCTGCTGGTCGGTAAAAGTTACCAAAGGTGGTGAGCCGTCTTTTGAAGAAGCCGTATTTTGTGCCACCGCACTTGCAGATGCGAGTAGCAACGAAAAAAGAACTTTTTTCATCGTTGAATTAAATAATTAAGGTTGATTGGTTTTCTGAAATCGTAAGGTGTGTGAATATAAAGAAAAATCATAGCACTAATATTTAAATCTAAGTTCAATAGTAGAAACTTCAAAGAAATTTAGATAAATCTTGATAATGAGGCGTTTAGGAGTGCTTGTTAGTAGACCTCAATAACACTCCGAAACTACCTGCTGGTAAGTATAGCCAATTGCTCTTTTAAACAGGCTTCCGGTGTTGCTTTCGTTCAAAAAGGTTCCTACCGTATTGGTAACCTTTTCCGGCTCTGTTTTAGTAATCGCTGTTTTGATAACTTGCTGATATATAGACAATTGCTCTTTCAAACAGGCTTCTGGTACTGTCTTCTTTCAAAAAGGTTCCCACCAATTGGTAACCTTTTCAGGTCCCGTTTTTAGTAGTCGCTGTTTTGATAACTTACTGATATATAGCCAATTGCTATTTTAAACAGGCTTCCGATGTTGTTTTCTTTCAAAAAGGTTCCCACCATATTGGTAACCTTTTCTGGCTTCTTTTTAGTGGTTGCTATTTTGGCAACCTGTTGGGAAGTATAGCCAATTGCTCTTTTAAATAGGCTTCCGTCTCCTTTTATATTTGGCATAATAATAGTGTTTATGTGAATTGTAATGCAATACTCGGCGTCTGGCCGGGCGTTCCCTAAATTTCCGGTTTTGGATGGTACTTTCAAAGGGTTTGAGGAGATTTTTGATATAATCAAACTGTTGGGGAATGATTGAGTTGTCTTGTCCTGACAAAGGAATAATCTTAAACATATCAGCAATAAAAAAGGGAAGCAACTGCTTCCCTTTGAATATAAACGTATTATCTTATTCCTGTCCATCCCCAACATAAAACTGTATGAGTTTCTGTTGATAACGTAACTGAATACCTGCCCGTGCTACATTGATTTTAGCTGAGGCCAATGCACTCTGGGCCACAAATAAATCTACCAAAGGGGCTAAGCCATTCTGGAAGCGACCCTCCTGTAATTCAAACGCTGCCTGTGCGGCAGATAGCTGTGCCTGGGCGGTAGTAAATTGTTGTTGAGCAGTTTCGTAGTCGGTCAGGGCCTGGTTTATTTCGGCGCGTATCTGGTCTTGTTTGTCGGTTATATCCAATTCACGATTGGCTTCTTCAATCCGGTTTTTAGCCAGCGCAGTTTTGGTTTGGTTACGGTCAAATATATTCCAGACCAGGTTTAAACCTGCATACACGTTAATCTGATTCCCCAATTGTCTGACAATGTTTCGCTGCTCAATGGTTTTCAATACATCGTTTCCATTGATATTCTGCTGAAACAAATGTCTTCCGGCAGTAGTAAATCCTCCTGACGCTACTAATTGAGGTTTTAAGGCAGACTGGATAATCGGGGCTCTAAGCGCAATGGCTTCTCGTTGTTGTTTCAATGTCAACAAATCATAACGTTTGGTATAAGCCGAAGCCACTAAATCCTGACCTGAATAATTAGTTAACCCTTCTTCGGGTAACTCCTGAAAATCATAATCTCCTGCCGGGAGGTTTAAACGACGAATTAGGAAAATCTTGTGGTTTTGCAAAGCGTTTTTCGCTGCTATTACCTGTTGCCCATCCAGTCGCGTTTGCGCTTGTTGCTGAAATAGTTCATTGGATAGTCTCAAACCTGCTTTTACCAGGCCCGTTAAAATTGTATCACGCTCTTGCGATAGGTGCCAGTTCTGGGTAGTAATTTCAATCAGTCTTCTGTCTAATGATAACTGTAAAAAAGCCAGACTCAAGTCATTCACTACTTGTTGACGGGTGAACCTTAACTGAGAATTGGCGGCTTCTCCTATTTTTTCAGAAACCTGTACCTGCGATTTACGGGCACCTCCATCAGCTAGCACATAATTACTATTGGCCTGAAAGCTCAGACCTGTAAATGTACTGGCTACCAATGAGGGAGTTGCCACAGTCAATAAGTTACTTCCTGATTGAAAGTTGAAACCTCCGTTAAAAGTAGCATTGGGCAGAAACATATTCTTGCTGCCGTATACATCCCACTTAGCCGACTCAATAGTATTCTGTGCTTTGCGGATACCTACATTCTGCTGTATAGCCATTTGCAGGGTTTCCTGAAAATTGAGTACTTTGGTTTGTGCCGAAAGGTTTAACCCATAGCACAGCGTACTTAAAAATAATAGTATTTTTTTCATTATTTCGTTACCGGTTTGTTTGCCACTTTTACAAGTGAACTATCAATCAATGAATTACCGACGTTGAGTGCTACAACGTCTCCTTCATTCAGACCTGAGTAGACTCTGTATTGTAGTCCGTCGCCTGCGCCAATCTTAATTGGTCGGTAATACACACGATTGTCTTTGATGATAGGGGCAAAATATTTATCTCCTTTTACTACTAATGCCTGAGCCGGAATGCTGATAAATTCCTGTGCCGGTAAGTGAATCAATACTTTCAGGAAGCTACCAGCTAAAATTTGATTATTCGCATTGTTGTACTCAATTTCTGCCAGCATCATACGGGTACGGGCATCGAGTTCACCTGTCATACGCGTAATTTTGGCATGCAGTGTATCTGCTGAACCCGGTACCAACATATCCACAGGTGTTCCCGGACGAACTGTTCCGGCATCAGCCTGTTCAATAAAGATAGTAATCCTTAAACGATTTACCTGAGAGATAGTAGCTACAGGCAAAGCACTGCTTTGCGAAGAAGTGGCAGCCTGTAATAAAGCACCTACATCAGCATAACGCGCCGATACATTTCCGGCAAAAGGTGCTTTGATAGTGGTATAAGACAATTTCTCTTTTTGTGCGTCTACTCTTGCCTTGGCCATTTCTACATCTGCACGGGCTTTATCTGCTTCCTGGTCGGTTACATATTTTTTAGCCAATAATGATTCTACTCTTTGCAAATAGCTTTGTTTTTGTTTCAAGTCGGCCTCTAGCGCCAGTTTCTCCTGCTCTAAATCCGGCGACTCGATGATGGCAATAGTTTGGCCCGCCTTTACATCTTGTCCTTTGTCTACGTACAGTTTTTGTAGATAGCCACTTATTTTGGCATACAGCGTTACTGATTGGTAAGGACGCGCTTCGGCAGAAAGCATGAGGGTTCTGCCTGATTTTTGCTGACTGATGGTAGTAGTGCTCACCGTTATTCCTTCAGATTTGGCAGTAGCAGGAGGCTCAGCAGAACCACCGGTGCAGCTTATCACAAAAATCCCGACGACTACCAAGACGATAGCTAATAATCCGATTCGGCGAAGATTTTGTTGATTTTTCATAATATTTAATTGTTTTTTAAATGTCAGTTATATTTTAGGTTTTGTTTTAGGCCACTACATGGGTGTTTTCTTCCTGGTCTTCCAATAAGCTTACTTTCGCTTTTGCCTTACCTTTATACAGACCTGCATACACAACAGGCACCACAAAAAGGGTAAAGAGGGTAGCGATAATCAGGCCACCGATTACGGCACGGGCCAGGGGAGCATTCTGTTCAGAACCTTCTCCCATACCAATTGCCATTGGAATCATACCTAGTACCATTGCAAGGGCTGTCATCAGGATAGGGCGAAGACGGGTTTTTCCGGCTTCAATGACTGCTTTCAGCACTGAATAACCTTCTGAACGCAAGTCGTTAGCATAACTCACCATCAGGGTCGCATTGGATGCAGCAATACCCACGGCCATAATAGAACCCATCAATGATACTACGTTGATAGTTGTACCTGTGGCCCATAGAAAAAGAATAATCCCTGTTAATGCTCCCGGAATAGCCACTAATACAATCAATGGGTCTTTTAACGATTGGAATAATACCACCATGAGTACATAAACCAGCAAGATAGCCAATACCAGCCCCTGTGCCATATTCGTGAATGACTCATTCATTACCTGCCCTTGTCCACGAACGGTAATGGCAAAGCCTTTTGGTAAAGTACCCATATTCTTCACAATACGCTCAATATCTGCAGAAACCGAACCTAAATCTCTGCCCTCTACATTGGCCGAAACATTCAATACACGCTGGATATTCTCGTGGTTAATCTGGCTCGGCATTACCGTTGGTTTTATGTCTGATACATTGCGCACGGTCTGTGCAATTTGTCGGGGTACATCTGTAGGTTGTAAGGTCGAGTTGCTATTCAAAGCACTGGCAGCGGCATTAGTAGTTAATGGCAGATTCATCAAATCGCTCACTGACTGAATCTTAGCCATAGGTGATTTTACTATCACCGTATAGTTGACATTATTAGCAGGATTCAGGAAGTAAGATGGTGCAAACAAACCACTGGATGAGAGGTTAACCAATAAGTTACTGGCAACGTCTCTCTGGCTTAGTCCTACTTGTGCAGCTCTGATACGGTCAACATCTATTTTTAGGGTAGGATAATCTAATACCTGTTTAATGGTAACGTCTTTCAATCCGGCTACTTTTTTGAGTGAATCTCTTAATACTTTCGCCATTTCATAACCTTTGTTATAATCATTTACCTCTACCTGCAAATCAATAGGAGAACTCAAACCGAAGTTCAATACCTGACCCACCATATCGGCAGTCTGGAAGTAAGACTGCGTTCCCGGGAAATCGCTGTCTAATATTTCACGTATTTTATTACGATATATCTCCGTAGGTTTATGGCCTTTCTTCAACGAAATCATGATTTCGGCATCCATCCCATTCACATTATCCGACTGCACATAGGCCAGGTTAAAGAAAATTGGTACACCGATATTGGCACTGATAGTTCCTAATTCTTCCGGTGGTACTATTTTCTTTACGGCTTCTTCAATGCGCTCAACATATCTTTCGGTTTCTTCAATACGAGTGCCAAATGGTGCTCTGAAATGCAGTTTCATGAAACCTGTATCAGTAGTAGGGAAGAAGTCGGTACCAACATGTGGCGTAACAAGAACTACAGTTAGTACTACAATTACCAATGAACCAATCAATACAAGCCCTTTTTGTTTCAGGGTTTTGCGCAAACGACTACCATAGGCATCCTGCATACGCTCAAACCGACGGTCTCTCCAACGGTCAAATCTGGTAGCATGGGCATCATGTGAACCTGCTGAAAGCATCAGACGAGAGAGCAAAGGAACTAATGTTCTTGACAATACATAAGAGGTAAGCATAGCTACTACTACTGAAAGCGCCATCGGAACGAACAAATAACCAGCAGGCCCGGTAATAAATAATACCGGAATAAACACAATACAGATAGATAGTGTAGCAACTAAGGCGGGAGTAGCAATATCCATAGCCCCATCTATAATAGCCCGCACTAGTGATTTACCCATACTCAGGTGTCGGTGGATACTTTCAATCGCCACCGTGGCATCATCGACCAACATACCTACCGCCAATGATAAACCACCAAGGGTCATGATATTCAAAGAGTTTCCTGTCAGGTCTAATACAATAATAGCTGTGAGAATAGCTAATGGGATAGAAGTTACTACGATGAATACGTTTCTCCAGTTACCCAGAAAGCCGAAAATCATGATACCCACCAGGAAGATAGCTAAGCCCATTTCGTGCAATACGTTATCAATGGCAGCGCTTACAAAGATACTCTGGTCGAAATCTGTTGTTATTTCTAATCCCTCCGGTGCTGCTTCCTTGATTTTTGGAATCATGTTTTTAGATGCTTCTACAATCGTAAGGGTAGATGCACTCGATTTACGGAGGATTGACAAGTAACTGGCATGCTTACCATTGATACGTACGATATTGGTTGGGTCAGCAAAGGAGTCTGATATTTTACCGATGTCTTCTATCTTAATTGTCTGCCCGTTAATAACTTTTACTGGTATATCATAAAACTGGTCAATGGTGCTTGGACTGGCATTCAGGGCGATATTATACTCGGTTTGTCCCATTCTGGCAGTACCTGCCGGAAGAATAACGTTTGAACTCTGCAAGGCAGAAATAACGTCAGCCGCCGAAAGCCCTTTGGCAGTTAATTGCGCAGGGTCAATATCTATATTAATCTGGCGTTGTTTACCACCATATACCCCCGGTGTTTGTAAGCCTGGAATAGTGAATAAACGCAACCGTAAAAAGTTATTGGTGTAGTCAGCTACAGCATCTTCTCCCATGGTTTCGCTCGAAATAATCATGTGCAATACAGGTAAATTCGAGGCATTATAAGGGAGCAATACCGGAGGTTGCATACCCGGAGGCATCTGACGTAAGGCCGTAGACGATACCGCAGAAATCTGGGCTAAGGCTTGCCCCAAATCAGTACCGGGTTGAAAATAGACACGTAACAAACCCACACCCGGAATAGAGCTTGATTCGATACGTGATACCCCCTGTACCTGCGAGGAAATACCCCGCTCGTTGTTAATTACAACACGGCGCTCCATATCCTGAGCCGAAAGGCCCGGATAGGCCCATACAATATTTACAACAGGTATATCAATTTTGGGAAAAATATCCGTCTGCATCGAACGGGTTGCCATAACACCTCCGAGCATCATCAAAAAAGCCATGACTGCAATGGTATAGGGGCGATTGAGTGCTAATCGAACAATCCACATAAGAATGATTTAGGTTTTGGTATAAAAATTACATAGCTGCTTTGCTCATCATCGAGGGCATCATATCCCACACAGCTAAGTTTTCCTGTAAATGTTTTTCCGAAGAAGTACCCGGAATCGGAATAATATTGGGTGACTTTTCGAGCAACCAAAGCAATGACAATTGCGGTAAAGTGATTCCCATATCGGATGCTTTTGTCTGATACTTCGGGGCTTTATCGGAATCAATCATAGCAGTAGGGCAGTACGCTATGAAAGCGATATTTTCGTTAGCACAGGTCTGGGCAAATTTCAGATGTGTCTGATTGGCAATGCTCAGGGAGTTTTGCACCGAAGCAATCTTTGTAATACTTTGCGCCATTCGCAACTGGTCTAATTTGATATTAGACAAACCTATCTCCCGAATTTTTCCTTGCTTTTTCAAGGTAGCAAGCATCCAAACCGATTCTTCAATAGGCACTTCGGGGTCAACGTGGTCTAGCTGATACAAATCAATCGTTTCAAGATTCAGCCTTCGCAGGCTGGCTTCAACCGTTGTTTTCAGGTAGCCGGGTTTACCACTGGCAAATATCTTTCCGGGAGCATATTTAACCGAGCCACCTTTAGTGCCTACTATTACTTCTTTCTTGAAAGGCTCAATAGCTTCGGCTAAAATCAGTTCTGAGCAACCCGGACCGTAGGCATCGGCAGTATCAAAAAAATTGACTCCCAACTCGTAGGCTTTCCTTATCACCTTAATGACCGCTTGCCGGTCGGCAGGTTCTCCCCACGAGCCTGCACCTGTAGTTGCCCGCATAGTACCTAGACCAATCCGGTTGACTGCTAAAGTGTCTCCAATAATAAATTGCTTGTTGAGAAACTCCATGTAGATTTTATTGGTAAAATATTCTACAAAGTTCTATTTGGCAAGCCGGAAAATCACGGTAAGTTTTGCAGGAAGAATGGTAAAAATCGAAGATGCAGGGATTGAATAGGGGTAAATTATAGGATTATGCTAAGATTAATTATGAAAAGGCGTGTATAGTGATTTTTTAAATCGCTTTTTTAATAGGCTAGAATAGAATATACTTTTGCCCAATCAGGGAGATTGATAAAAGTCTGCTGAATTTTAACGATTTGAAAAATCGTTAAAGATATTTAAAACAACAAAACGCTTTTATAAGCCTGCAAAACCTTAAAATCAATTTTATCAGCATGGGTTTTCTGAATGATATAATCAAAATCTTTTGGCGTATTAGCCACAAAACGGGGAAGCATATCCAGATGTCCGTCAATAGGTTTTGTAAAATCATCCCAATGCAGAGGTATTATTAGTTTAGATTGTAGCTTACCTATAGTTTGTTTATAGTATTGGTTTTGCCAGGCAGGCTCTTTTGTGCCGATAGTGCCAATACCTAAGAAACAAACTTCAGCTCTGATAGAATCTAAAGCACCCTCAATAAAATTCGGGCTAGGTTTGATATATACCTGATGCCCGTTATATTTTACCAAAAAATCAAACGTGCCACCTTCTGGGTAGTCTTTCATTTTGGCAGGCTGGCGTTTAGGTTCTTTAATTACCAAACCTGAATCTTTTACAGAACCCGGTGCTGAATGTATAGAAGGAATGATCTGCACAGTAAATTTCCCTAATTGGATTTCTTCATAAGGTATGGTTAAATGCAATTGAGCCTCTTTCAATCCTCCACCACGACCAATATTCAAGCTGGATTCAGAACCATATAAAATAGCATTCATTTTTTTAGTAGTATAAGCTACATCAAAGGCATGGTCATAATGCGAGTGTGTAGGGAAAATACCTTTTACTCTATCCATTTTATATTGACGTATCAATTGGTCAATTGCTACGGTATCACTAGAAAGTTCTGTAGTCATTAGTTTCAGAAAGGGTGGCCTTGTAAAAAAGCCATCAATCAGCAACTGCGTTTCGCCATCATTAAATAAGAGTGTAGAAACGCCAAAAAATGTAACTTTTACTTTACCATTAATGGGCGAGGAAGTATCATCGACGTAGTATTTTGCATATTTTTCTATATCTCCTGAGGGCGAGATCATGTAGAATACGCCTCCTAAAACAGCAGCTACTAAAACTACTAATACAAGTAATATTTTCTTTTTCATTGTGTCTGGATAAGTTTAAGCAAATATAATTAAACCTGTAGAAGAATCAATGCCTCCTTATGCCGTTTGTGTACGGTATTCTCTGGGAAGGGTTCCGGTAGATTTCTTGAAGAATTTCGTAAAGTTGGTTGGTTCATCGAATCGCAGGCGATACGCGATTTCAGTCACCGAAAGCTCGGTAGTATGTAATAAAGATTTGGCCTCAAAAATCAATCGTTCATGAATTAATTGCTTGGCAGATTTTCCTAATTCTTTTCTTAATGTATTGCTCAAATGGTTAGGATGTACGTTCAATTGCTCAGCAAATTCGTTTACTGTAAATACTTTGCCAGTTCGCCCTTTCGATAATAGCAAAAAATGCTCTTCCAGCAAGCGCTCAAAGGCCCGACTTAGCCTGGCATTTTTGGCGTGTTCGGTAGTTGTATGCGTATGAGCTTCGTAGGTTTCCTGGGCTTTAAGGAAATAAATATGCAATAGGTGGCGCATGATTTCCCAGCGACAGGCAGAGGAACTATTTACCTCTTTAAGCATCAATTCAAATAAATCTTTAAAGGGTTGTTGCTCGTCAGCAGATAAATCAAACACGGCTCTGCCCTCTAACTGAAACATTGGTAGCTCTCGAATCGTATGTAGACTTTCAGGAGTAGAGGCGAAGAAGCTGTCATTAAAGAAACAGATATAACCAGTGAGGTCTTCAAGGCGATGGTATTGGTGCAAATGCCAGGGACTCAGAAAATAGAGTGTACCTGCCTGCATCATGAAATCAGAAATACCTACTTTAAACGCCAGTTTTCCGCTGGTAACCAGGGCAAAGATGTAACAATCACTCCGATACACAGGGCTAATGGCAGGTCGTGTCCGCATAGCCTCTTCAAATCTGTATAGCTGAAAATCGGGCGAATGCGGGTCTGGTAAGCCTAATGCCTGCATCAGTTTTGTGATGCCAATAAAAACCTCAAAATCAGGCGTTTTCACAAACGAATCTTTAATGGGTTCAAAAGTACAAATAGAAACTATATCAGGTGTTAAAAATTGCTTAAATTCATCCTTGAAAATTCTGATTTGCTCATGGTATTTTACCGTTTGTCCTAAATGCAGTATTTTTTTTGCCAAGTATCTTGCATTGCATAGTACCTTTTATTAACTTTGTATTGTTAATTTAAGTGGAAATGCTTTAAACGATATAGATCACATGGATTTAGAAAACGCCCAAGTGCAGATGCGGAAAGGGATATTGGAGTACTGCATCTTACACATAATTTCGAGGGGCGAAATTTATGCCTCCGAAATTCTAGACGAACTTATCAATGCCAGAATCATGGTGGTTGAAGGTACGCTCTACCCACTCCTGACACGCCTTAAAAATTCAGGTCTTTTAGATTACAAATGGGTAGAATCAACTTCAGGCCCGCCGAGAAAATACTATGTGTTAACCGACACAGGACAATTGTTTTTGGATAATCTTAATAGTACATGGAATGAGCTTTCGGATTCGGTAACAACGATTATCAGTAAGAAAACCAAATAACCTACCAACACAGAAGACTTACCTTTCATTTATTTAGCCACTACGGCATTTACGTGTGGTATTTACAGTTTAAGACAATGAAAAAGACAATACAAATTAATATAGCAGGCGTAGTTTTCAATATAGAGGAAGATGCCTACGATAAATTGAGCAACTACCTGCGTGCCATTCAGCAGTACTTCTCGTCGTATGAGGGGAGCCAGGAGATTGTTTCAGACATAGAAGCAAGGATTGCAGAGAAATTCTGGACAAAAGACAAATCAGATATTTCTTCGCAGGTAATTACCCTTGAAGGGGTAAACGACCTGATAAAATCAATGGGTAGTGTAGCCGATTTTGAAGCTTTTCAGGAAGAAGAAGATTTAAAATCAAGTGCACATACCAAAGCCGAAAGCAAAGGCTTTGCCGGAACAACAACTGAAGAAAAAACTACCTTAGGTGGCGAACAAGCGACTACATCAGCAGGACCAAAACGCCTGTATCGTGATGTAAAACGTAAAGCTTTAGGCGGTGTTTTAGCAGGTCTGGCGCATTATTTCAATATGGATGTGGTATGGATAAGAATTATCTTTTTACTCATTTTCTTAGGAGTACCACCGTTGATTGATGAGTTAGCTCCATTTTCTGGTTTTGTGTTCTTAGGATACTTTGTATGCTGGTTAGTGTTTCCACCCAGCACAACGCTTACAGAAGACGAAAAAATTAAGAAGTTTTATCGTGATAACGACAATAAGGTTGTAAGTGGTGTGGCCAGTGGTTTAGCAGCTTATTTCGGAGTAGATGTTACCGTAATCCGTTTACTATTCGTACTAAGTGTATTGCTCTTTGGTACTGGGGTTTTAGCCTATATCATTCTTTGGATTGTAGCACCTAAAGCACAGACATTAACTCAGAAAATGGAAATGAAAGGCGAGCCAGTGACCCTCTCTAACATTGAAACCAATATTAAAGAAGGCTTGAAAGTTGATAAAAGCGCACCTGAAAATGCCGTTACAAAAATCTTGTTATTCCCTTTCCGTTTAGTAGCAGTTGTTATCAAAGGAATTGGTGAAATCCTGAAAAACTTAGGGCCTGTGGTAAGAGTTTTAGTAGGTATTTTCCTGATGCTATTTGCCTTAGCTATGTTGGTAGCCGTAGTAGCTTCAATTGCCGCTTTCTTTGGGGTAGTAACAGGTTTTGAAGGATCAGACTTTTTCGAGCACAGTCCTTTCAGAATGTTTGCCGGGGATATTAACCCAATGATTGGCTTCTTTGCTTTCTTAGCTTCGTTTACGCCATTCTTAGCCCTATTGTTTGTAGGTTTAATATTGATGACCAACCGTCGTATCGGTACCCGTAATTTCTGGATTTCTTTATTAGGATTATGGTTAATAGGTTTGATGGGAACAGGTATTTTAGCAACCAAATATGCTTTGAATTTCCAGAAAAAAGGAAAGTTTGAAGTAACCAAAAATTTCCCTTTGCCTACCCGGACACTATTGTTGGATTCTGATAATAACCGCGATGATTTTGATGGATTTCAAGCCAGAGAGCGCGTAAGTGTTGAATTAGAGGGATACGACGGGAACGATTTAAAACTGGAGCAAAGATTTGAAGCTCAGGGTCGCACAAAAGCAGATGCAGAAAAAAATGCGAAAAGCGTATTGTACGATGTAAAACAAAAAGACTCTGTGCTGATTTTCGATCAGGAAATAAAGTTGGCAGATAATGCACGCTTCCGTGGTCAGGACTTGTATATGACACTATATATACCTTATGACAAACCGTTTAAGCTGACCAGAAGATTCTATTATGAAATATTTAATCGCTGGCACAATGATAACTACGATGTAAATAACGATGATGCGGATAAATACACCTTTGTAATGAAACGCGATTCGGGTATGATTTGCAGAGATTGTCCTAAACTGAGCCAGGAGGAAAGAGAAGCGCTAAGAAATAGAGGTGATCACTATGACGAAGACGGTAACTCTTTTGATATGGAAGTATTCGAAGGTAAAGGACAGTTTGAGAAGAAATTTGATGAAAGAAACTTCAGCAAAATAGATGTAGGTGGTGCCTTTATCGTAACCGTTCGTCAGGGAGAGTCATTCAATGTCTCAGCTGATTCAGATAGTCAGGATAATATCGATGATCTGGATATAGACGTAAAAGGCGAAACCCTTGAGATTGAATACAGAGATAAGTTCTCATTCAGCCGTCGTAATGAAAGAACCAGAATCATTATTACTATGCCTAAGCTCGAAGGTCTGGATTTGTCAGGTGCTTCAACGGTGAAAGTGATAGGCTTTAAAGATAAAAATCAGGATATCGATATTAGCCTGACAGGTGCAGTAAAAGCAGCTATAGATGTAGACGCCCGCAATGTAAACTTAGATGCTACCGGAGCTGCCAATGCCGAATTCCGTGGCTCGGCTGATAGAATGGAGATTGATGCAACAGGTGCCTGCCACATTGATGCCAGAAAGATGGAGATTAATGATGTAAAAGCCGAGGCAACCGGTGCAAGCCATGTAGAACTGGGGAGAGTGAAAAATCTGAACTCATCAAATACCAGCGGCGCTAGTAAGATTACGAGAGAGTAGTAGGATTGCTCCTCCAACGAAAAAGAGATTGTCTTTCAGGCAGTCTCTTTTTTGTTTATATAATAAGGTACACGAGAAAATTTCTTCCATTAGCCCATTTAATCAATTTGGTCGCAAAAATCCCTCCTTTTATTGACGAATGCGATGAAATTCACTTTTATCTTGTAATTTCGTTTGAAGTTTCCATCAGGAGCCTATTACTTTTGCGACAATTAAGTTCTCACTTGTTTGAGAATGGTTCTTTTAAGTTTAAATGGCCCTTTACCTAAGCCTTTATAAACAAAAGCCACATGAAAAAAGTTATCCATGTATTGCTTATTGATGATGACCCTGAGGATCATTTATTCTTTGAAATGGCTGTATCTGACATAGAATTGTCTATTGAATGCCATTTTGCGGATAATGGAATTAAAGGGCTTACCATGCTGAGTAATGATGCGTTTAAACCTGATTTTATTTTTCTTGATGTCAATATGCTCAAAATGAATGGGATGGAATGCCTCGCAAAAATCAAGGAAATAAAGCGGCTGAATGAAGTACCGGTTTATATGTATTCCACCTCTGCTGACAAGTTATTAGCAGAAAAGTGTTTAAAATCTGGTGCCACAGGATTAATAAAAAAAGAAACAGATATTTCCGATATCCGCAACAAACTTCTTGGTATTTTTACAACTCAAACTTCACCCGATTGACCTATAATCATTCCTAATCTTTTATTTTTTGAAATTTTGTATCACTTATTTTAAGGATAGGGATGATAGCTAATCGTACAAAAGAAAGGAAGAAGAAAGAAAAACAAACGAATGCGGAGCAAAGACTCATTGTGATAGGTGCTTCATCAGGCGGATTTGAGGCAATAAAAAAAATTGTCAGCAACCTGCCTGCTGATTTTGAGACCCCCATTTTTATTGTATGGCATATAAGCCCCGATGTGCATGGCATACTGCCTCAGGTGCTTAATCGCGAAAATAAAATCTATGCAGCTCATGCCTACGACTATGAACCCATAAAACCGAATCGCATTTACGTTGCTCCACCCGACTACCACATGCTCATTGAAGACGGAAAGGTTCGGGTAACACATGGGCCTAAAGAGAACCGTTTCCGGCCTGCAGTTGACCCACTGTTCCGCTCGGCGGCCTATACCTGCACCAACCGTGTAATTGGGGTTATTTTATCAGGTGCCTTAGATGACGGTACTGCGGGTCTGTGGGCAGTAAAGCACTACGGCGGTATGGCTGTGGTTCAGGACCCTATAGATGCAGAAGTGTCATCTATGCCTGAAAGCGCCCTGCGTGAAGTACAGGTAGATTACTGCGTTCCGGTGGCTGAAATGGCTGATTTGCTTGTGAACCTATCTAAAGAGCCCTTAAAAAAGATGGAGGTTATGAAAGATGAACAAACGAGAAAAGAAATTGACATTGCCGCAGAAGCAAAAGCCATGGAAAGAGGGATATTACAGTTTGACGGGCTTACGCCATATACCTGCCCCGAATGCCAGGGTGTTTTATCTCGACTGCATAATGATAATATCATTCGGTATCGTTGCCATACCGGTCATGCGTATTCAGTCGATGCTTTGATGCTTGCCATTTCAGAAAAAATTGAAGACAATTTATACAGTGCCATTCGGGGTATAGATGAAATTGTGATGCTGATGAACCATATCGGCGACCACCATGCGGAGGTCAATCATCCAAAACTGGCGGCCATCTATTTTCAGAAGGCAAAAGAGGCAGATGAGCGCTCTCAACTGGTGCGCAGAGCAGTAAAAGAGCACAAACAGGTAAGCAAAAACAAACTTGAACAGGAATTCTTAGAAAGTACAGTAAAAGCTAAACAATGACAAAGAAACGGGTTAGTGAAAAACAAAAACAACCCCTGCCCCATGAGGAAGTAGGGGTTGGTAAGAATGAACTTCTGATTGTAGGTATCGGTGCATCGGCCGGAGGCATCGTGGCACTACAGGAATTCTTCAGGCACGTACCCGCTAATTCAGGTATCGCTTATGTAGTGATACTACACCTGTCGCCAGATCACGACAGCAAACTGGCAAATATATTGCAGTCAGTGGCAGCCATTCCTGTTTCGCAGGTTACCGAAAAAGTAAAAGTAGAAGCCAATAAAGCGTATATAGTACCCCCCAACCAGCATTTAATTATGCAGGATGGTTTTATTGCTGTATCACCTAATACCAACTTTGAAGACCGCCGGGCACCTGTGGATATTTTCTTTCGTTCATTGGCCGATTCGCACGGGGCAAGAGCCGTTTGTGTCGTTTTATCAGGTACAGGCGCCAACGGTTCTATGGGTTTGAAGCGCATTAAAGAAAGAGGCGGGGTAGCTTTTGTTCAGAATCCGCGTGAAGCAGAATTCAATGAAATGCCTCGCAACGCCATTGCTACCGAACTGGTAGACGAAGTACTATCTGTGGCTGCAATTCCTGAAAGAATCATTGTTTATAGAAGAAGTCTTTCTACTACGCATATTCCGCTTGAGGCTGAAGCCAGAGGCGAAAGCCAGCAACTGGCGTTGCGTGAAATTTTTGCACATCTTCGTTTACGCACCGGTCATGATTTTACGAATTACAAACGCCCGACCTTGTTGCGACGCATCGAAAGACGCATTAATATCTGCAATTTTGCCGATTTGCCCTCGTATGCTGCTTTCTTAAAAGACAGTCCCGATGAGACCACCGCACTTTTAAAAGATTTACTCATATCGGTCACTAATTTTTTCAGAGACAGAAGACCTTTTGACATACTAGAGCAGGAAATTATTCCGCGCATTACGGCCAATAAAAATTCAGAAAAACAGGTAAGGATATGGGTTGCTGGCTGTGCCACCGGTGAAGAAGCCTACTCGCTGGCCATACTATGCGCTGAAAAAGTAATGGGGGTAATAGATGCACCAAAAATCCAGATTTTTGCAACCGATATTGACCAGACCGCTATTAATATAGCCAGAGAAGGACTATATACCATTAATGATGCGGCTGACATCTCACCTGAACGGTTGAGGCGTTTCTTTAATAAGGAGGGCGACCAATACCGCATCAGGCGTGAAATAAGAGAGACAGTGCTATTTGCGATACACAATTTTATCAAAGACCCGCCTTTCTCTCATCTCGATTTAGTGAGTTGTCGCAATGTGCTGATTTATCTCAATCATGTAGCACAGGAACGAACCATGGAGACATTTCATTTTGCCCTCAGGCCGGGAGGTTTTCTGTTTTTGGGTACTTCTGAATCTGTAGATGGGGCAAGCGACCTCTTTGCTTCGTTCAACCGCGATGCCCATCTCTATCAAAGTCGCGAGGTAAACGTTAGGTCTTACCCTGTACCTGAAACGGTGCCTTCTTTCAGCATCGGGCAAACCATCGTGCCTACTACACAACACGAAAAGAAAGTACTGGAACGTATCACTTTCAGCGACCTCCACCACCGGCTGCTGGAAGAATATGCCCCACCTTCTCTGATTGTGAATGAAGAGTACGAAATTGTACACCTATCTGGCTCGGTAGGAAAGTATCTGCAGATAAGCGGCGGTGAAATCACCCAGAATCTACTGAAATTGCTGAAAGAAGAACTCCGCCTGGAAATCCGTTCCGCTCTATACCAGGCTGTGCAGCGCAAACAGGCAGTAGAAGCCAGAGGATTAAAAGTAAAAATAGATGCCCACATTGAAATCGTAAATGTGCATATACGGCCTGTATTGCGGCAGGAAGACACGGCTCGTGGATTTATATTGGTTTTGTTTGAATCCAAGCCCATCAATCAGGACGATACTGATAAAGAAGTATTGGTGTCTCCGAATGAAAATATTTCACGCCACCTTGAAGAGCAACTGGTGCGGATAAAAGGCGAGTTAAGGAATGCCATTGAGCAGCACGAATTTCAGCAGGAAGAACTCAAAGCCAGCAACGAAGAATTGCAGGCCATGAACGAAGAGCTGCGTTCGTCGGCAGAAGAACTGGAAACAAGCAAGGAAGAGCTACAATCGATTAATGAAGAGTTGCGCACTGTAAACCAGGAGCTGAAAGTGAAGATTGAAGAGTCTACCCTATCGGCCAATAATTTACAGAATCTGATCGACTCAGCTGATGTGGGCACGCTTTTTCTCGACCGTAGCTTCCGGGTATCCTTATTTACGCCGACTGCCAGAAATATTTTCAACTTAATACCCAGCGATTACGGCAGACCTTTGACTGATATAACCAATAAATTGAACGATGATAATCTATTGCATGATGCAGAAATTGTGATGAGAAAGCTCAAGGTGATTGAGCGTGAAGTAACCACCAAAGAAGGAATGACGTATTCGATGCGGATGTTGCCCTACCGGACCACAGAAGACCAGATTAACGGTGTAGTGATTACTTTTTTTGATATTACCACCCGTAAAAAGGCAGAGGAGAAATCGCACATAAACGAGGAGCGGATGCGCAGGCAGAAAGAGGTATTTCAGGCAGCCATTGATGGAAAAACGCTGGCAGATGCCCTGAATATCATTGCCAGACTGGTGGCTGAAGAAACAGGTGCCCGCACTGCTTTTTATATGGTAGATCAGCAGATGATTTATCTGCAACCGATATGGGGAGCCGGAAATATGCCCGAAGATTACTTAAAAGAGATAGACAACACTGTTATTGGCGAGGATTTGTTTGTCTGCGGATTAGCAGCACCAAACGGTCGTCCGGTTCTCATCTCCAATGTTTTTGAAGATCCTCTCTGGAAGCCTTGGATTTCTCTGGCAGAGAAATCCAACTTCCGTGGATGCTGGTCTTTTCCTATCAAAACATTTGAGAATAAAGCTGTAGGTACTTTTGCCATGTACTTTACCGAAGCCCATGAAGCTACGCCAAACGACCGTTCACTCGCAGAGGTAGTTACGCAAACGGCTGCTGTTATCATCGCCAATTTCGCTAATATCAAGGAACGTCAGGAAGCAGAAGAAGCACTACGAAAAAGCGATGAAAGATACCGGCTTAAACTCGAACAGGAGGTACAGGAACGCACCCTTGCTTTGAAAAAGAGCCAGGAAGAACTTTCAGAAAAAAATATCCAACTCAATTATACCATTTCAAAACTTGAATCATTTAACTATCTGGCCAGTCATGACCTAAGGGAACCTCTGCGCAAAATTCAAACCTATGTTAAACTACTGAATAAGGCGAAAGATGATAATAAAAAATTGGAGCTATTCCTGAAGAGCATTGGGGAATCCACTGAACGTATGACTCAATTAATTGACGACCTGCTTAGTTTTTCACGTTTGTCGCGACCCGATGAAGATTTTGAACTGGTTGACCTCAACCAGATACTGAATAACGTAAAGGCTGATTACGAAATGCTGATTAATGACAAGCAGGCTGTGATACTCAACGATACATTGCCGGTTATTCATGCCATTCCTTTCCAGATGCACCAGTTGTTTGCCAACCTTATCAGCAATGCACTGAAATTTAATGAAGGCAAACCGGAAGTAAAAATTACGACAAGTTCTGTTTACGGTGATTCCATAAAAGAAGACTTTGAATTGAAGCCGGAAACAACATACGCTGAAATTGTTTTTTCAGACAATGGCATTGGCTTTGACAACGAATACAATACAAAAATATTTGAGTTATTTCAACGCCTGCACGGTAAATCAGAATACAGCGGTACGGGAATCGGACTGGGCATTGTAGAGAAAATTGTCAATAACCACCACGGCTTTATAAAAGCTGATGGAGAAGTTGGTAAAGGGGCAAGGTTTACCATTTGGTTACCGCTTAGTTGATAGCATGATAAGGCGTCGATATATCAAGAAGATATTGACGCTGCATTGAATAATTTCAAAAGAATCCAGACATCAATAAAAAAACTCCTTTTCATTTGCTTAAATAAGAGTTTTTTTTATTTTTGTAAATAATTGATAGTCAAAAGCTTGGTATAGGTATTGTATATTTTTTCGCAGAATATATAATATTTTTCAAAAAAAACGTTTGACAGATAATACATTTTTGGGTGAAAATACTTGACAAATTAAAAATTGTTATACTTTTGCAGCCACAAATTTTTTGTAACATTAAATAAGGAATAAACTATGTATTGGACACTCGAACTTGCGTCATACTTAGAGGATGCACCGTGGCCCGCTACAAAAGATGAGTTGATAGATTTTTCGATTCGTTCGGGAGCACCCATTGAAGTTATTGAAAATTTACAAGAACTAGAAGACGACGGACAACCGTACGAGAGTATCGAGGAGATTTGGCCAGATTATCCGACCAAAGACGACTTTTTCTTCAATGAAGATGAATATTAGGTTTCATTAAAAAAAAGAGCAATAAACCCAGTTTATTGCTCTTTTTGCTGATAGATATTCTGTTTTATTTTAATTCCTCTTTCAGGAAGTATCCTGTATAACTGCCCTTTACTTTGGCCACCTGTTCAGGTGTGCCCTCAGCAATGATTTGTCCGCCCTTATTGCCACCTTCCGGCCCGAGGTCAATCAGGTGGTCTGAAACCTTTATTACATCCAGATTATGCTCAATAATCAGTACCGAATTGCCTTTATCAGCCAGTTTCTGCAATACTTCCAGCAATTTCTTAATATCCTGAAAATGTAAACCAGTCGTTGGTTCATCCAGAATATAAAGCGTTTTTCCGGTATCTTTTTTAGAAAGTTCTTCAGCTAATTTTACCCGCTGTGCCTCTCCACCTGATAGGGTAGTGGCATGTTGCCCCAGCGTAATATATCCCAAACCTACATCAAAAAGAGTCTGTACTTTTCTGAAAATCTTGGGTTGAAATTCAAAGAATTCTAAGGCTTGCTCCACAGTCATATCGAGCACATCAGCAATAGATTTGCCTTTAAAACGCACTTCCAGTGTCTCACGGTTGAAACGTTTACCCTTACAGGTTTCACAGGCTACGTGAACATCAGGCAGGAACTCCATTTCAATTTTCTTCATCCCTGCTCCCTCACAATCCTCACAGCGACCACCTTTTACATTGAATGAGAAACGGCCTGGCTTATATCCTCTGATTTTAGATTCGGGTAATTCAGCAAAAAGTGTTCTGATATCAGAGAACATACCTGTATAGGTAGCAGGGTTACTTCTTGGTGTACGTCCGATAGGACTTTGGTCGACCTCAATCACTTTATCTATAAATTCCAGCCCCTCAACGGATTTATAAGGAAGCGGCTCTCTCTTGGCATTATAAAAATGACGATTCAGAATTGGGAACAATGTTTCATGAATCAAAGATGATTTCCCGCTACCACTCACACCCGTAATCGAAAGCATTTTGCCTAGGGGAAGTTTCAACGTTACATTCTTTAGATTATGTCCGGTTGCACCTTTAATCACCAATGCTTTGCCATTCCCTTTTCTACGTTCTTTCGGAATCTCAATGCTTGACCTGCCACTCAGATAGTCAGAAGTGGTACTTCTGTTGGCCAAAAACTCTTTTGGTGTACCTCTTCCTACAATGCTTCCACCATGTCGGCCTGCACCCGGACCAATATCTAATATATAGTCAGATTCAAGCATCATGTCTTTGTCGTGCTCAACGACTAAAACTGTATTGCCCAAATCACGTAAATCTTTTAAAGCCTGAATTAGTTTGACATTGTCTCTCTGATGCAATCCGATACTTGGCTCATCCATGATATACAATACGCCCACCAACTGCGTACCAATCTGTGTAGCCAGACGAATCCGCTGCGATTCTCCACCGGATAAGGTTCTAAGAGGACGATTCAAAGTCAGATAGTCTAAGCCAATACCCATAAGGAAACCAATGCGTTTACGGATTTCTTTCAGTATCTCACGGGCAATAGTGTTTTGTCGGTCAGAGATGCGGCTTTCAAGATTGTCAAACCATTCGCCAATTTCCCGGATATCCATTTCGGCCAATTCAGCGATATTTCTATGATCAATCTTAAAGTGTAAAGATTCTTTTTTCAGACGCAACCCGCCGCAATCAGGACAAGTTTTTATCACTAAAAAGTCTCTTACCCACTCCTGAATCTTATCATTATCCGAATCCTGCTGACGTTTCAGGAAGGTAATTACACCTTCGAAAGTCGTATTCCATTCAGTACCCGGATATTTCTTAGAAGGTACAGCCACAGATTCTTCACTGCCGTACAAAATGGTTTTTAAAGCCTCTGGTGGCAGTTTATCAATAGGCGTAGAGATATTCGCTTTAAAGCTTTTCAGAATAATTTCTATCTGCTTGAAAATCCATAAATCACGATACTCACCCAGCGGTGCAATACCTCCGCGACTGATACTTAAAGATTTATCAGGAATAATAGAGTCTTCAGTTATTTCTTCAATTGTCCCCAGACCATTACAGGTAGGGCAGGCTCCATAAGGAGAATTGAAAGAAAAACTATTAGGTGAAGGATCTTCGTAGGAGATACCCGATTGCGGGTCTGTCAGGTTCTGAGAAAAGTATTGAGTTTTGTCCTTGGCATCCAGAAGCATCATAGAGCCTTTACCCTGTTTTAAGGCAGTGCTTACTGACTGATTCAAGCGATAACGATCTTCAGATTTAGGAACAATTCTATCAATTACTACCTCAATATCATGAATCTTATAGCGGTCGAGTTGCATTTTGGGGTTAATCTCCAATATCTCACCATCTACACGCACTTTGTTATACCCTAATTTGGCAATCTGCACAAATAGCTCACGGTAATGTCCCTTTCTACCTTTTACCAACGGTGCCAGCAAAGTGATTTTCTGATTCTCATAATGCTGTAAAATCTGGTCGATAATCTGGTCCTGCGTTTGCTTCACCATTTTCTCACCTGTCACATAGCTGAAGGCCTCACTGGCACGGGCAAATAGCAGACGAAGAAAGTCGTAGATTTCGGTAGTGGTTCCAACCGTAGAGCGAGGGTTTTTTGAGGTGGTTTTCTGCTCGATAGAGATTACCGGAGATAAGCCGTTAATTTTGTCCACATCCGGGCGTTCCATATCGCCAATGAAACTTCTGGCATAAGAAGAGAAACTCTCCATATAGCGTCTTTGCCCCTCAGCATAGATCGTATCAAAAGCTAAAGAAGATTTTCCGCTACCCGAAATACCCGTAATAACTACCAGTTTATTGCGGGGAATATTTACATCAATATTTTTAAGGTTATGTTCTCTGGCTCCTAACACCTCTATTTGGTCATAGCCAGTCAGGTCAATATCATTCAATTGTTTTTCGCTCACTATTTATGGGAGATTATTTAAAAAATAACGAAAAATACAGGCATGTAGTTCCTGTTTTTAAAAGCGAAGAAGAAGAATTAAGCAGCCATTGCGAAACTTAAATTACCATTAAACTCCTTTACAACCTGATTTAATTCTTCAATATATTTTGCAAGAATTTCCTCATACTGCTGTTTCATGATACCTATTCCACCTTCCTGGCTATGCAAGTCAATCATCTTATTTACTTCCTCAATTTGATGAAGTAAATTTAATACTTTATAATCTCTTTCAGAAAGTTCCTCTTTCATGGGTTCTAAATTCTAAAAGCTTTCAAAAAAAGAAGACATATATAGAACTATTGGGTGAGATAGATTAAACTAATTAATATATCGTCCCTACGGGACTTTAACATTATTTTACCTATTTTTCTACCGATACAACATCCCTAACGGGATATTCTAAGTCCCGTAGGGACGATATATCGGTAGAAGGATTAAAGTTTTTTGAATCAGTATCCCGTAGGGATAATATATTAAATTCCCTAAATAGATACATAAACGCTCAATACACCAAAATCTTATTACTCACCATTTCTCTGGCTGCATCAGCAATGCCTTCAGGGTCAAAACCACATTCGCGGTGCAATTCAATTTGCTCGCCATGCTCTACTATCCGGTCAGGAATACCTAGGCGTTTTACTTTAGCAGTATATTCATGGTCAGCCATAAATTCTAGTACGGCACTACCCATACCACCTTTTACGCAACCATCTTCCACCGTTATCACTTTATCAAACTGCTGGAATACCTCATGCAAAAGTGCTTCATCTAATGGTTTTACAAAGCGTAAATCATAATGTGCTGCGCTGATGCCCTCTTGTTTCAGCATTTCGGAGGCTTGAACCGCATAATTACCCACATGACCGATAGTTAAAATGGCAATATCGCTACCGTCTTTTATCTTTTGCCCTTTACCAATGGCTATTTTTCTTAATGGTCTTCTCCAATCTGGCAAAACACCCTCACCACGTGGATAACGAATCGTGAAAGCTGTTTTCAGTTTCTGTACTTCATCCAATTGGAAGGTATACATCATGTTGCGTAACTCCTCTTCGTTCATCGGAGCAGCAATCACCATATTCGGGATACAACGCATAAAAGCAATATCATAGGCGCCATGATGCGTAGGGCCGTCTGCTCCTGCAAAACCTGCGCGATCAAGGCAGAAGATAACCGGTAGTTCCTGAATACATACATCATGAATCACCTGATCATAGGCGCGTTGCATAAAGGTTGAGTAGATATTACAATATACTACCAAACCTCTTGTAGCCATACCTGCCGAGAAAGTTACGGCATGTTGCTCGGCAATACCTACATCAAATGCTCTGTCAGGCATCGCTTTCATCATAATGTTTAATGATGAGCCTGATGGCATGGCAGGGGTAACACCCATAATTTTATCATTGACCTCTGCCAGTTCCACAATCGTATGTCCGAAAACATCCTGATATTTCGGAGGCATTGGCTTATCATACACTTTTTTCTTGATTTCTCCGGTTACCTTATCAAAAAGACCTGGCGCATGCCATTTGGTCTGATCTTTTTCGGCGGGGGCATAACCTTTACCTTTCACAGTTAAGCAGTGCAGGATTTTCGGGCCGGGGATATTCTTTAAATCTTCTAATACGCTCACCATATGGTTGAGGTCATGACCATCTATCGGGCCAAAATACCGGAGATTCAATGCTTCAAACAAATTACTCTGGCTTAGTAAAGCACCTTTCATGGCGTTTTCTACTTTCTGCACAATTTCTCTCGCACTTTTGCCAAAGTTGCTCATTTTACCTAAGAGCTTCCAGATATCATCTTTGGCTCTATTATAGGTTTGAGACGTGGTAATGTCTGTCAGATACTCTTTCAAAGCACCCACATTTGGGTCAATAGCCATGCAGTTATCGTTCAGGATAATCAGCAGATTAGCATCTTTTAAAGAGCCTGCATGATTCATGGCTTCGAAAGCCATTCCGGCGGTCATAGAGCCATCACCAATTACGGCAATATGCTGGCGTTTTTTATCTCCATTGTGCATAGAGCCCACTGCCATACCTAAAGCTGCAGAAATAGAGGTAGAGGAGTGTCCTACACCAAAAGTATCAAAAATACTTTCTTTGCGTTTTGGAAAACCCGAAATACCACCATAGAAACGGTTAGTATGAAATTGCTTTCTACGACCTGTCAGAATCTTGTGCCCGTAAGCCTGATGGCCTACATCCCACACCAGTTGGTCGTCGGGAGTATTAAATACATAATGAAGCGCTACACTTAGCTCAACCACGCCTAAGCTGGCACCAAAATGCCCTCCATATACAGATACTACATCAATAATAAATTGTCGTAGTTCGTCGGCAAGTTGTGGAAGTTTTGATCGGTCAAGTTTTCTTAGATCGGAAGGGTCATTAATGGTTTCCAGAAGTTCGCCGGATGTGATGAGCATATCTTTATAACAAATTACAAGTCGATTGTTCTGTCTAAACCAAACATAGGATAAAATGTTTGATTATATCGTAAATATTTATACTTTTTTGGGTTAGAGCAGAATGCACATCATCACTTTTCAGGTATGATGCCGATAAGCTTACAAAGATACGAAAAAAACAATAGTTGCATATTAATCTTTTCTTTGGCTGGCCCGGTAAAGCTTTTGCTTTTCTTCTTTAGTGAGACTTTCGTAACCTGACTTACCTATTTTGTCAAGAATGGCATCAACTTCGTCCTGGTCAGGAAAATAATTAGGGTCGAGATTCGTGCTACTATTACCTTTGCTCGAAACGGTAGATTCGCTATATTTTCTTTGAGGAATTTTCATTTTAGGTTTAGGTCTCCACAAGCTACTCCACCAGTCACCAACGGTTTCGATAGGGCTACCTAAATCAACACCTTTCCGTAATAAATAAATGTAAGAATAGCCTGCCAATGCCCCTCCCAGGTGCGAAATACCGCTACTTGGTACGATGAAAGATAAGAGTAGGAAAAACCAGGCAATGTATTTGATTTTAATCAGGAAAAGGCCAAAGAAGTAAAATTCATACTCTGGCAAAAGTGTAACGGCGGCAAACATAACCGCACAAACAGCAGCAGAGGCACCTAAAACGGTAGAATTGATATTATTTACCTGAGGCGTAAGCGACAGCAAATTGTAAATACCAATATAGATTAAACCACTGAAAACACCCCCAATAATATAGATATTCATCAGTTTACGACTACCTATAAACTCCTGTACCAATGTGCCGAACCAATAAAGCGTAAGCATATTGAACAATAAGTGCCAAAAACTATAGTGAGTAAAACAGTAGGTAAGGAGTGTCCAGGGTTTCCAGATAAACTCCCTGATAGGCGCAATTAGCAGTACATTGTCATTAATCACTTTATTAATGACGTTTCCCTCCGGGAAAAATGATAAAATAGCTCCTGTCAGAATTAAAGACAAAAAAACTATCGCATTGATGAGCATTAGTTGCACCAATGTATTCCCACGACGGAACGGATTTTTTATGTCATCTATAAAATTTGCCACTCGCTCTTTCTTCCTTAAACAAATTTACGTAATAAATTAATATTGAGACTTTCCAAAGCCAAAATATCTTAATAAAATGAAGCCAATTAATAAACCACCTATGTGGGCAAAGTGAGCTACTCCCATTGATGTCCCCTGAATGCCGGCATATAATTCATATACGGCATAGAATCCTACCAGATATTTGGCTTTAATCGGTATCGGGAACGGGAAAATAATCAGCTCATTATTTGGGAAAAGATACGCATAAGCTATCAGAATCCCAAAAATTGCTCCCGAAGCCCCTACCATTGGCGTTGCAGCCAACATCCAGTAAGGTTCCGAATCAGGTGAGAATTGCAGCATGTCATACATATTTACAAAAGAGTAAATAAAACTTGCGCCAATTCCTGTAACCAAATAGTATATTAAAAAACGTTTAGAACCAAAAAATGTTTCGATTCCCGAGCCAAAAATTAATAAAGCAAACATATTACTCAGTAAATGTCCCAAACTACCGTGCATAAACATATACGTAAATGGCTGCCATATCTTAAAATTCGGATTTAATAATTCAGGACTTCCGGGTAAAATGGGATTAAAGAAAGCGAATTGTCGCGTAATATACTCATCATTTAAAAAACCAGACAGAAGAAATATTACTACATTGGCAATCAGTAAATTACGAGCAACCGGACTTAAATAAAACATAGCTTTTTCTTTTATTTTTTTATGATCAGGTCGGCTAAATGTTCCAGCGACAAAATAGTCATAATGGGCTCACCGTTAGGTGTATAACCCGGAACAGCCGTTTCAAAAAGTTGATGAATCAGTAAATTTATTTCAATTTTCGATAGTTCGCCAATATATTTGGCAGAAGATTTTTTTGAGAACGAACGAGCTACGTTTTCTACGCTATCCAACTGCAAATTACTCTGGTTAGTTTTGAATTGTTGCACCAGTCCATCAAAGATTTCTTTCTCGTTTTCTTCCTGTACTTCAGGTGGAACACCCGTTATTTTTATGGTATTTTGCCCGAATTCTTCAAAAGAGAAACCTAATGCCTTTATCTCATTTTGTATCTCCATCACTAACTGAAAATCAGCCGGATGCAAATCAAGAGTCTTAGGAAATAACAACTGTTGGGTAAACGAATTTTTGTTTTTCAGCGTATTGTAATATTTCTCATAAAGTATGCGCTCATAAGCAGCCCTTTGGTCTATTAGCATTAAGCCATTCTTAGCCTGGGTTACAATAAACCTGTTCTGAATCTGAATCGCACTAATATCTTTAACCTCGGCCAGACGTTTGCTTTCATCAACAATATCATTGGCTTTACTACCTAGTGTCAGAGGGGCTTCATTCTGAAAATCTTTTTGGGTATCAGGTGTATGAAAATCAAGATTAGCCTGATTATTGGGTTTAAAGCTATCTAAGCCCTCAAAAAGTTTCCGCCAGTTATCTGTATTAGATTTATCCCTGAAAGAATCATCTTTTATAGGCGGCAGCGATGAACCATTACCCCCTCCAGAATTCTGACGAGGTTTTTCAAAATCGCTTATAGCCGGATTAATCGGCGAAGGTAAATCATTGAATCGGTTGGTAGTGGTAATATTACCAAAGTTAATATCTGATTCGAAATCAATAGTAGGAGTGAGGTTATAAACCCCAATAGCCCGTCTGACTGCCGATCGGATGATAGCATACACTGCCCTTTCATCATCAAATTTTATCTCGGTTTTGGTCGGATGAATATTAATATCAATATGAGAAGGGTCAATTTCTAAAAATAATACATAGAAAGGACTACTGCCCTCAGGGATAGTTGCTTCAAAAGCACTTAGCACCGCATGATGTAGATAATTATGTTTGATGAAGCGCTTATTGACAAAGAAAAACTGCTCGCCACGTCCTTTTTTAGCTGATTCGGGTTTGCCTACATAGCCATCAACATTTACAAATGGTGTTTCTTCTTCACAATTAGCTAATTGTTCCCGATAGTTTTTACCAAAAATATCAACAATCCTACGGCTTAGCTTACCCGAAGGTAAATTATAAACCTCTACATCGTTATGATAAAGCGTGAAAGTAATTTCAGGATGAGCCAGAGCAACCCGTTGAAATTCGTCCAGGACGTGTTTCATTTCAACCGGATTTGACTTCAGGAAGTTGCGTCGGGCAGGAACATTGAAGAATAGATTTTTTACCTGAAAATTAGTGCCTTTCGGACAAGAAACTGATTCCTGATTTTTGAAATCAGAGCCCTCAATCTTAATGGATGTACCCACTTCATCAACCAGACGACGCGTACGAAGTTCTACCTGTGCTACAGCAGCGATAGAAGCAAGCGCTTCACCTCTGAAACCCATCGTACGGATCGCAAACAAATCGTCAGCCGTTCTTATTTTTGAAGTAGCATGCCGTTCAAAGCTCATGCGGGCATCAGTGGCAGACATACCTATGCCGTCATCAATTACCTGAATGAGGGTTCTACCTGCATCTTTTACAATCAGCTGAATATTATTGGCACGGGCATCAATAGAATTCTCCAACAATTCTTTTACTACTGATGCCGGTCTCTGCACAACTTCTCCTGCTGCAATCTGGTTTGCAATAGAATCAGGTAGTAAATGAATAATATCTAACATTATCTTAATTTTTTGCCCTTTAAACTAAAAAATTTATTTAAATAACCTTAATTTGAAGGGAATTTGTTCCATCAGTTTGACATTTCAGTGGTAGCTTTCGGCCACCCTGATTAAATAACCAGCTGTTTCAGGATTTGGTTTATAACAAATATATCACTGCAAAACCTCCCTCTTTCATTCCCGGTGCAAAATTGTTGTTTTCTGAAATGAAATCAGCAAAAAACTTTATTTAATTTTATATAACATATAAAACGCTTAAAATTAAAAACAATTTGCGTATATAGCCCCGAACTTTTTTATAATACTCTCATGTTAGCCTTTCAATCATAAACCTATAAAAAATGAATAAAATTGTAAAAATTATCCTAATTAGTGTAGTTGTTTTAGCGCTCGCCTTCTTTGGCTATATGACTTTCACGAAGAGCAAAAGCCCTGCCGCTACGGCCGTTGGCAATCAGAATGGACTATCTATACAGGTTGATTACTGCCAGCCTTATAAAAAAGACCGTGTTGTTTTCGGAACTTTGGTGCCTTATGGCAAAGTATGGCGTACGGGAGCCAACGAAGCTACTATCTTTGACACGAAACAAGATATAAAAATTGCCGATAAACCCCTGAAAGCAGGAAAATATACATTGTGGACTATCCCGAACCCTGATAAATGGACAATTATCTTTAACGGACAAACAGGTCAGTGGGGAACGATGTACGACGAGTCAAAAGATGTATTGAGGGTAGAAGTTCCTGCAAGCAAGATACCCGGAACTGTAGAGCAATTTACCATAAATTTTGTGCCGGAAGAAGGTGGAAGCGATATGGCAATGCGCTGGGAAAACACCGAAGTAAAAGTGCCTATCAGGCATTGATAGAAATTCCGGAAGAATTTCCGAACTTTACGGCATGGATTATATAGAATTAACACTACAAATAGATGCCGATTTTGTCGAGATTTTGATGGCAGAATTAGGCGAGTTAGGTTTTGAGTCTTTTGTTGAAACAGAAGATGGTCTGGAAGCCTATGTTCAGGAAGAAATTTTTGATGATGTCGTTGTGAAGCAAATGTTGGAAGACTATGCCTCGCGTACAGCCATATCTTATCAATTCAAGAAGATTGTTCGTCAGAACTGGAACGAAGAATGGGAAAAGAATTTTCAGCCTATTCAGATAGGTGAGCAGATTTATGTGCGCGCCGATTTCCACGAGCCTAAACCTGATTTTCCTTACGAAATTATTATTACTCCCAAAATGTCGTTTGGTACAGGCCATCACGAAACTACCTCTATGGTGATGGAGCATCAACTCAATATCGACCACACCAACAAAAAAGTACTTGATGTAGGTACTGGTACAGGAATATTAGCAGTACTAGCCGCAAAGCTCGGTGCCTCTGAAATCAGTGCTTTTGATATTGATGAATGGTCAGTTGAAAATACTATTGAAAATGTTCAGCTAAACAATGTCGCAAATGTGACCGTGAGGCAGGGGACAATTGAGGATGAGCCCAAAGATATGTACGAGATTGTGCTGGCTAATATCAATAGGAATATATTAATTAGCCAGATACCTGCTTATGTTACATTTCTGCAAAAGGGAGGCGATTTAATCGTGAGTGGTTTTTATGAAAAAGATATAGCTGATATTCAAACAGTTGCCGAATCGGTGGGTTTAAAAAAAGTAGCTCAACTAAGCAAGAATAACTGGGCAGCAGTCGTTTTTAAGTATCAGTAAATAAAAAAGGCGAAAATACTCGCTGCTCTTTCACTTATGCGGCATCTTTCTATCATCTTCTGTTGTGGGATTCTTTTGTCATTTTCTGCAAAAGCACAGTCAATCAGGTTGTCGGACAATCCGCAAACCTTTATCGGCGAGATAAAAACAGTAATGGCGACAGATAATAATGCGATGGCCATTGCTATGGGAAATAAATTTGAGTCATACTGGACAAGCCGTTTTAGTGCCAATCAGAAAACTACGCTGATTAATACAGCCAAAAAAATGGGTACTAAAGGTCATAAAATGGCTCAGTTTTATTATCTCTTCTTGATTATAGACAAGGTAATTGACCAGGAAAAATATGACGACGCGAAACTGGACAATTTCCTGAATATGACCCAAAAAACGGTTGAACTCTACGATTTAAAAACAGCTACCCGGATTTTTGAGACCATTAAAGACTTCCTTGAAAAACGAAGAGTGTACGCTTCCGGTTTTAATCGTCTGTATGCACTTGGTGGTACTTTTGATTTTAAGTTTTTAGATAACAAAGTTCCTGAGGCAGCCGCTACTCAACAACCTGCTGCCGCTAATGGCACTACGCCTACTCCTGCAGAAACCTCAAAAGTCTTTGATAGCTGGGATACGCCAGTCACTCAGGAAACCCCCAATGCTGTTCAGGCACTACAGGATATTAATAAGAAACCAATGCCCGTTTTAGGCGGTGTAGCTATAGAGTTGAATAATGTTGACCTGATTATGGCAACAGCCAGCGACTCGGCTACCGTTGCTAAAACATCGGGAACAGTTGCGCTGAAAGAAGGGACCTTTGTAGGTAAAGGCGGTACAATTACCTGGGAGAATCTGGGTCTGCCGCAAATCTCAGCCGTATTAGGCGATTATACTTTCGAAATCCGTAACCCACGTTTTGTGGGCGATGATGTGACATTGACATACACCGAGCGGCTGACTGCACCAATCAAGGGTGTATTGGAGTTTAAAGGAGAAAAACGTGCAAAGAATGCTCCGGCCAGTTATCCTCGTTTCATGTCCTACCAAAGCGATGCTTTTATAAAGAATATAGATAAGAGTATCGAATACAAAGGCGGTTTCTCTATTATAGGGAAGCGGATTTACTCGTCTTCGGTCCAAAATGGCTATTCTAATATCACAGTAAAGCAGGAGGGGAAGGTCGCTTTTAAAACCACCAGTACCCGTTTCGAAATCAACGATGCTTTTATCAGTGCTCAAACAGCCAGCTTCGTGACTTATATCGGCCAGGACTCTATTTATCATCCGGCAGTAAAACTGCATTATGTCCCAACTGATGGTGTTCTACGTCTGAACAAAGTAGATGCAGGCGGTTTTAAAGACGCTACTTTTACCGATACCTATCACCAGATGAGCATTAAATGTGATGCCATGCGCTGGAGTCTGGTAGAGGGTAAAATGGATTTCTATATTGTATCAGGTAGAACACAAATTCCTGCAGTTTTTGAATCCTTAGACTTCTTTGATGCGGATAGATTAACAGGCTTGAACAATGGTGGAGGGTTTAACCCTCTGGTTGTAGCGTCAAACTTCGTACAAAAGAACAATAAACCCGTTTTCGCTGTAGCTGATGTAGCGGCTTTCAATAATAATAAAATTTCACCACAAGTACTTAAATCAGGTTTAATGGTAGCGGTGCAACAAGGTTTTATCTATTATAATCCGACTACTGACCTTTATAATATCACGCCTAAAGGCCAGCACTTCCTATTAGCCAACTTAGGCAAGAAAGATTTTGATGAAATACTAATTCCTTCTATTTTCGGTAACAGCAAAGACTCTACAGCTAATGCTACCTTGAATCTCAACGATAAGAGTTTGGTAATCAGAGGAATTAAACGTTTTAATTTGAGTGATTCATTGAGGGCCTTTATCGCTCCTTACGATAAAATCATCAAAGTAGGTAAAAACAGAACTTTTACTTTCAACGGTCAGTTCAAAGCCAAAAACTATCGTTTTTCAGGACAAGAATTAGTTTTTGACTACGAAAAATACATGCTTACCTTGCCTAAGATAGACTCTATCACCTTTACGCCACCGCAAGTATATGCTAAAGGTGGTAGACGAGAGATAGGCGGACGAATCAAATACGATAATCCAGGGGTTGTATATCTGAATAAACCTGATAATAAATCAGGAAAGCAATCATTGCCACAATACCCGATGCTGAAAATAGACAAGGGTACTATTGTGTATTTCGACGACGATTTCAGAGGGAAGAAGGCCTACAACAAAGAAGTACGTTTTGAAGTACCGAAGATTGATTTCGATAGTTTGAATGTCAGGGACATGGAATTTGCCGGAACTTTCTTTTCTGGCAATATATTCAAACCTTTCAAAGAAAAACTACGTATCATGCCTGATACAACCATTGGTTTTTCTCATAAAGTGCCTACTGGTACTTATCCGGTATTTGGCAACGAGACTTCTGTTAAGTTCGCTTCACCGCTGGTAATGGATGGCTCAGGATTGCATACCGAGGGAGATATTAAGCACTTAGCGGCTACACTCACTGCCAAAGAAATCTTCTTCGCTACTGACTCCTTATTAGCCAAAGGTGAACAAGGGAAAGTAATTGAAACCAACAACGCAGGCGCAGCTTACTTCCCGCAGGTAGAAATAAAAGACTATACTTTAAAGTGGATACCTAAAGCAGACTCTATGTTGATTGCTTCCAGAGAGGGCTTCAATTTCTATGCAGGTTCGTCTTTATTAAAAGGAAAGGTATTAGTGCGTAAAGGTGGTTTATTCGGTTTAGGTCAGTTGACTCGAACAGATTCAGAAACAGGGTCCGACCAGTTTAAATTCAATAAAGAAGGCTTTATTGCAGACAAGTCTCAGTTTAGTATTAAATCATTAACTGCTGCTTCAAAATCAGTATTATTGGGTAGAAACGTGAATGTAAACTTCAACGTCAATACCAGCATTGTTAACATTGCTACCAACGAAGGTAACTTTAATGATAGTACTCAGCAATCGTCGTTCGAATTTCCTTATGCTGCCTACAAAACCAATATTGACCGTGCCGAATGGAATATTAAGAAGAAACAGATCAGTATGAAAGGCGATGTAGCTACTTCGGTATTTACATCAACCAACGCGGCTCAGGAAGGACTGGCATTTAATGGTAGTTCGGCTATGTATGATATTGAGCAATTGACTTTCAATATCGGAGGTGTACCATTTATCAGATCTGCTGATGCCAAGATTATCCCTGATAAAGGCCAGGTAGCTATTCGTGGAAATGCAGAAATTCTTCCTTTTAAAAATGCTCGCCTGATAGTAGACACCCTGAATGCCTACCATAACCTGCGCAATGGTAATATTCAGATTCTCTCTAAAAATAAATTTACCGGAGACGCCTCTTACCAGTTTGTGAATGTGAAGAAAGATACCTTCAATATCAAAATGGGTGACTTTGAATTGAGAGAGGTGAATCTGATTACAGGCACTGACGGCAAGAAAACCAAGGAGAAAGGCGTTTCAACTTTTGCTCATGCCACGGTTAAGGAAAGAGATAGTTTATACCTATCACCCAAAATTATCTATCAGGGTGAAATCGCTATGTCGGCACCTGTTAAAAATCTGAGTCTGGATGGTTTTGTATTACCGGTGTTGAAAAAGTACCCGAAACTTGGCGGCTATTGGATACCTTATAAAGGAGATAAATCAGAAGAAGTGGCGATTACAGTGGATAAAAATCTGAAAAGCAATGAATCTCTGCTTTTTGCGGGCTTGCATTTCAGAACAACCGCTACCAGCAATGGGCTATATCCAACTTTCCTTTCGGCGAAAGAAACTGATGAAGACCAGGATGTGTTCGTCACGACTGGCGTACTTCGCAGAGATGAGCCTAACAAGCTATTCAGTATCAAACCTGATGGAGAAAAAGCACCTATCAGTAATAAATATGAATTGATAGAAGACCAGGGTATTGTTAACCTGGAGGGTAAGTTTAACCTATTAAGTGCTGACCTTGGTCAATACCTGCAAACATCTGGTTTTGCCAAATTGCGCCTCGATACAGCCAGGCATGAGTTCAATACCCTAATGCAGGTAAACTTCCCAATTGCACAGCCTATTCTGGCTAGTATGGCTACTAAGATTGTGAAAACGAACCTGGATGCCGGGGTAAATGAAGCAGCTATAGAACTGAACTCACCAGAATTAATCTCGAAGATTGGTCATGTTGTAGGCGATAAAGACATTGAAGACTACAAACTTCGTTCAGCTAAAGAATATGTGCCGTTGTTTAAATTCTCGCCTAAATTCTTGAACTCGATGGTATTCAGTAATCTGAAACTGCAATGGGAGCCTAAGCAGAATGCCTATAGAAGCGTAGGTAAACTGGGTCTCTCGAATATCGGTGAAACAGACATCAACGCGATGGTGGATGGCTACGTAGAGATTCGCAAGAATCCTGTAGGTGGCGATGAAATGTATATCTTTCTTGAACTATCCGGTGAAAACTGGTACTACTTCGGCTATAAAGAAGGTGAAATGGGTATTATTTCTTCAGACGATGCTTTCAATGCTTTAGTAACCAAGGGCGAGAAGAAAAAAGACAAGAGTTATCAGGTGATTGCTGTTGACTACTCAGAGGCTATTCTTTTCCGCAAAATGTTCCTTGAAACCTATAAAGGCATCAAAGAAACAGCAAAAGCCAAGAAAACTGACCCTAAGAAATTAGCGGAAGTACCGAAAGACCCAACAGAGAAAAAAGAAGAAGCGAAAAAGAAACCGGAAGCAGAAAAAGAAGGATTTTAATAATCAATTGGTGAGCATTGCAACAATGCTCACCAATTTCGTTTTGTAGAATTGGCAAAGAAATTGCTATATTCGCTGACGAGAATCCAAATAGTATTTATCATGGCTAAGAATAAGCAAAAACCTAAACAGAGTACTCCAACCCCATCAACCAAACCAAGCTCGGCTGCGGCCACTCTTTCAAGTCAATCAGGAAATGAGGGCTTTACACTGAACCCGATTGTAGCTTCTATCATTATTGCAGTTGCTGTTTTAATAGCCTTCTGGGGCGGATTCTCCAATGATTTTGTACTTTGGGATGACAACATGTATGTGACAGAAAACATCATGGTGCAGAATCCTACTTTTGCTAACCTGATTCGTCTTTTAGGTGTTGAGAGTGCCTTGAACTACCACCCGCTTACGATGGCCTCTTTGTGGCTCAATTCGGCATTATTTGGCAAGGCGGCAGGCTCTTTTATTGTGGTTAATACACTTATACATTTAGCCAATACCTTATTGATTTTCAAGTTTACCCGTCAGCTTACCAAAGACAATATGCTGGTGAGTTTTCTGGTAGCATTGTTCTGGGGTATCCACCCGATGCACGTAGAGTCGGTAACCTGGGTTTCAGAGCGTAAAGACGTATTGTATACTTTGTTCTTCTTTCTGGCTTGTATTCAGTATGTGAAGTATCTGGAGCAAAACCAACGCAAATACTATATCTATTGCTTTGTTTTCTTTGTACTTTCCTGCTTATCAAAAGCCATGGCAGTAGTGTTGCCATTGGTACTATTACTGATTGATTATTGGTACGACAGAGGATTCCTGACTGTTAAAAATATTACCTCAAAGATTCCGTTTTTTATCATTGCTTTGATATTCGGTGCTTTGGCCGTACATATTCAAGGAGGAGGTAACCTGGGTGGTAGAATCGAGAAAATGACTGCCGATGTGGCTATTGCCAACGTATTTGATATGGGTACAAAACTGAAATTCGGGTTCTACGGATTTCTGGTTTACATCTTCAAAATGTTTATTCCTATTAATCAACATAATTTCTATAGTTACCCGGGTACCGATCAATATAATGCTGTTCAGTTTATCACTGCACCTATCTGGGCATTGATTATTTTAGGTTTGGGAGTATTTGCTTATAAGCGCCAGAAAGCCGCGTTCTTTGGTATCTTTTTTTTCTTCTTTACCATATTGTTGGTATTACAATTCCTTTCAGTAGGGGGAGCGATTCTGGCAGAGCGTTATTCTTATATCCCGTATTTCGGAGGAATATTCATCGTTTTCTATTACTTAAATCAGAAAGTACAATCAAAGAATCTGATACTGGGCGGAAGTGCGGTAGTAGCAGTTATTTTTATGTATCTCACTTACAAACAAACACTCACTTATAAAGATACAGGTACTTTATTTGCCAACTCTTATAAATACGAACCAACCTCGCCTGTAGTAAACGAAAACCTGGCCAATCATTATGGCCGTTCAGGTGAAATTAACAATGTATTATTGTATGGTGAGTACGCGCTATCAAAAGGCGTAGAATCTTATGCGTTAATGGGTGCTTTAGCAAATGCTTATTACCTGAAAGGCGACTACAAAAAAGCTTTGGACTTCTATCAGAAGAGTATTGATAAATCACCGGAACACCGCAAATTTGTGGCCTATTATAATCGGGGTATCGCCAACCGCGATGCCGGAAATTTTGAACAGGCTGCCAGTGATTTCACGACTGCCATGGATAAGGGCGAAAATAAAACTGCCTATCTGGGCATGCGTGCTTTTGCTAATCTGAAAGCCAATAAGTTCAAAGAAGCCTATAATGACTACACCCGCATGATAGATTTGGGTATGTCGGTAGATACAGCCTATAATGATAGAGCTGTAGCACGTTTTAGCTTAGGTGATACCGAGGGAGCTATCAGAGATTTAAAGGAAGTAATGAAGCGCAACCCGAACTATGTGGATGCTCGCAATAACCTGATAAAACTGGGTGTTCAGCCTTAACGATAAGAAAGTATATTTTTGAGAATGAACTAAATTATTTGCAATGATGTTGCATAATAGTTGTACATTTGTGTCAAGGTTTCGGTGATGCAATCACCTGGTGACACAATTTCTCATGCTTATGCGAAAAATATTCACTCATTATCATAATCTCAATAAAGTAGGTCTGTGGCTGTCTATCCTTTGCACGGTGCATTGTCTGGCAATGCCATTTCTGCTTACGTCATTGCCTTATTTAAGTAAAAATGCCATCAGTGAGCAATCCGAGATTCTTCTGATTGGTATCAGCGCAGGTTTAGCTATTTTCTTATTAAGAAAAGATTATAAAAATCACCGCAATTATACACCTCTTAGGCTTCTTGTAGTAGCCTTAATCTTCAATATTTTAGGAATTTTCTTTGTGCCTCACACCTACGAAATGTTTTTCAATGTAACAGGTGGCTTATTAATGGCTTCTGCTTATGGTTTGAACTGGTACTATCATAAGAGGGCATGCCATAGTACTGGTCATCAGCATTGAATGAGATTTTATGATTGATTTTAGTTAATTCTTTCTTGATTTTTCAAGTTCTTCCATAATTTTATCTCCATTCATAAGTATAGGCTCTAAGTGATTATCTATAAGCGTATCATTTTTGTTTCCATCTGCACCATAATCAATTTTTCTGCTTAAACGACAATCGCATTGAGGGTAAAAATCCCATATACCAACAGGTTTGCCATGTTTATAATAACCCTTTATATTAATACAAGTGGTATCACAACTATAAAGAATATACTCTCCATGGTAAGTACTATCAAGATAATTTGTTACATGGGTAAGTCTACCATTTAAACTATAAACTATGCTTGGGCCATTCAAAAGATTATTTCTATATGATTTAATAATTCCAGTTTTACCATTATCATAATATTCAATCCAAAGGCCATTCTTTTTTCTATCAATTAATACTCCCATTGGCTTTTTTTCTCCATTTGCCAGAGTTTGCCATATGATTTCTATTTTCTGTTCTTTTTTGCATCCCCAATTCAAACAGATAATTATAAAAATAATCAATAGTCTCATTTCTTCAACAACTCAAACCCCATAGGCGCCACTTCTTCGGCCGTATTAGACAATACTATCACCCCAATTTTATTCTCCTTATCAAAAGCCACCAAAGTCCTGAATCCTCCAGTACCACCAGAGTGCTGAAAGATAGTCTGCTCTTTCATTTTGCCTGTATGCCAGCCTAAACCAATGATAGTCTGGCCTTTTTCAAACGTAACCTGATGGGTCAGGTCAATAGCCTTTTGAAGCTTTTCTGGTGCTTTAACCATTTGAGCACTAATGTATTTCACCATATCATTCACAGTAGAACGTATGCCGCCAGCCCCTGCTAAAGTATTTAACTCCCAGGAAGAAGTAGCATCTCCTTTTTCATTATAACCTTGCGCAAAATTAGAAGCTTGGTCTGGCGTGATGGTAATAAATGTATGACTCATCTTCAAAGGCTTCGTAATGCGCTCCTCCATTAGCTTCTCATAGGTAGTATGGTTCTGCAAGGCTAATATATTTCCTAAAAGACCAACTGCAAAATTAGAATACTCATAATTAACGCCTACTTCCCGATACGGTTTAAAGTTTTTTAGATAAGAATACATTCGCTGGGTATCATAGTTCTTATACGGGTCATCTGCAGGGTCCCCCTTTTTATACAAATTGATTGGCAGACGAGGGAAACCCGAACTATGATTTGATAAAGTTTTGAGTGTAATAGGCACCCCATTATAAGCCATATTGCCAATAGAGTCAGGAAGGTATTTATTTATGGGGTCTTCAAGCGACATTTTGCCTTTGATTACTTCATCAGCCAATAGCGTTGCGGTAAAGGTTTTGCTTATAGAGCCAATCTCAAACAAAGTTTTATCGGGGTCAGGCAATTGCTTATTATCCCGTTTCGTTTCACCATAATTATAAGTATATATCTTGCCATCTCTGATAACAGCTATTGCCAAACCAACAGTATGATTCATCTGAATATAAGGCCTTACCAGACTATCTACTTTTTTATCCAAGGGTGTAGACATCTTATTATCGGTAGCGACGATATAATCTTTCTTCGGTTTATTACCTGTATAGGGCAGGAACCGGAAGGTAGAAATTCTATCCTGTTTATCTAAGCCTAAAACAACAGTCTGGTCAGTCTTATCGAACATACCTCTGTAGTAGGCTAATCCTTCGGCATTTTTCTGAAATTCTGATGATTTCCAGGCGCCTAATCCTGCATGTAATTGAGAAAGTAATTTTGTGATCTCTGATTCGGGCAATCCTTTCCGGAAAGCTTCATCACCTAACTCATAAATTCCGGCAGCGTTTTTTTCGTTATAAGCTTTTTCAAGTAATACCTGCACCGAATCAATTTTCTTTTGAGTCGATTGAGCAAAAGTGGTATAAGATAGCAGGAAGAGGAAGAGTAGTTTTTTCATACAGGTATTGAGTGTGTTAGTAACTAAAGAAGCCTTTTAATAAGTCGTACGCTGAGAAAAGCAGTCATTTGTTTATTACTTGTTACAAAAATAACTTATTCATTCAAATTACAAGTAGGAACAAAAGAATACCTGTTATTTTAAAAGAAGAAAGCCCTAAGGAGGGCTTCTATATACATAATCATGAAATAACTAATAGAAAAATAATAAGCAAAAATATACATTTACGGACAAACTATCATCGACATTTTTATATTAAAAGCAGCAAAATTTAGCTCAAGATTAGTAGAGGAAGAAGAAACTATTTCATACTCCCAGTTTTTTAGCGCTTGATTTTTACCGACAACATTGGTAACAATAATCTTTTTCTTATCGATTGAAAAAGTCCAGTTACCTTTGTCATTATTAGCCCCTCCGTTTTTAGAGCCCTGCTCCCATGTACCATCTGATTTAAAATATTGAGATAATACGACATTCTTGGAATCACACCACCATTTATCAGCAATTACAGATACAGGATCAGGTTCATCTTTGCTGCAAGCATTTAACCCAATCAATAAGCTTATAAGGAGTAATTTAATTATTGTTTTCATGAATTTATGATTTAGTTTATATTAATAATATGCCAGAGAATTCAGCATAAGATATTTGAAGTATACGATGTTACGAATACGAATTTATATTCCCAAAATTAGAGCAAAAATCTAAGTGTATTCTTTCTAAGTGGTAATTGGCAAGCTATTATCCATTTTGATATAGTAGGTATTTGCTTAAAACTATATCCAGATTAGTTAGTAGTATGCCAGAATTAAATGAAGAGATAGGAATATTTTAAAATAAAATTTGATGATTGGCAAGCGTACTTTGGTGCAAATTTTGCTTTATTTTTATGCTAAGAAACTAAAAGCCAAAGTTTTATCGTTAATCTTGTGTAAATTCAAATCTTTTCTTGCAAATGAACAAAAAATTATTGGTTACTACCCTTGGACTATTACTTAGTTTGTCAACCTTTGCTCAACACGCCTCTTCAACATCAGGAATCAAATTCGAAGGAAATTCTTCCTGGAAAGAACTCATCAAAAAAGCTAAGGCTGAGAAAAAACTTATTTTCATGGATGCTTACACAACCTGGTGTGGCCCATGTAAAATGCTTCAGGCAAGAGTATTCCCTGATAAACAATTGGGAGAGTTCTTTAACCAGAACTTTGTGAATGCTGCTATAGATATGGAAAGCGACGAAGGTATGAGATTATCAAGTATCTACGAAGTGAGAGGATATCCGACATTGTTCTTTATTGACCCTAATAATGGCAAGGTAGTAAAATCAATTTTAGGATATACAGAAATTGATCAATTGCTAAATACAGGCAAAAGCGCTGCTTCTAAAAAGAGAAGTATCTAATTGATATTGTAATGTAACGATTCAGATTCGTTAAAACAAAAAGAGTAGCATTCGGTGATTCGATGCTACTCTTTTTGTTTATGTCACGACTTGAAAGGAGGGCGGCCAGTCGCCCACGGCCAGTCTAGTGATACACTATTTTCTTTCAATCAACGCCATATAAAACCCATCAAAGCCATCGGCAGCAGGAGAGGTGCGTTGTTCTTTGATAAGCGTGTACTCTGTATTTTGTCCGAGAAATTTCTGCACCTGTTCTTCGCTCTCCGAGGGCAAAATGCTACAAGTGGCATATACCATCTTACCGCCATGTTTCAGCATTTTTGAGTAATTAGTAATTATCTCATTTTGTGTTTTCTTGATATTATCCAGAAACTCAGTTTTCAATTTCCACTTGGCATCGGGGTTCCTTCTTAATACGCCTAAGCCTGAACAAGGTACATCTAGTAGCAATCGGTCGGCGCTTTCTTTCAGCCTTTTTATAGTTTTGGCTTCTATCAGTTTGGTTTCTACATTGCCAATGCCATTGCGTCGGGCTCGTCTTTGTAATTCCTGAAGCTTATATTCTTCTACATCCATTGCTATTATTCTGCCTTTATTTTCCATCAGGGTTGCCAGATGGAGCGTCTTACCTCCTGCACCTGCACAGGCATCAATTACCCGCATACCGGGTTGTACCTCAAGAAAAGGAGCAATCAATTGACTTCCGGCATCCTGTACTTCAAAAAGCCCGTTTTTAAAAGCTTCGGTTGAGAATACATTCGCTCTTTTTTGTAAAACCAAAGCATCGCTTACATTTGGCAGGATATCAGTCTCAATGCCAATCTCATGAAATTTTTTTCGTAAATCTGTTTGAGTAGTTTTAAGTGTATTAGCACGCAAAACGACAGGAGCCTGTTTGTTCATGGCTTGCAGTTCAGCATTCCATTCTGCGCCTAATTCCTGCTCACCAATGGTATCTAGCCAATCCGGTACTGATTCTTTTATCTTTCTTATTTGCTGGGCTTCTTCCAATCCGGCTAATATCTGATTGGCATGAACTTTATTAAATTCCTGCCAATCAGGTAGTTTATCTCCCTGCAAGACGCGCCATGCAGCAAATAGGTGCCAGAATTGGGCAGCATCTTCTATTTTAGTATCAGATAGTTGTGTTACGAATTTCAACAGCCTCCACCAACGTACAATCTCATAGGTATTTTCGGCAATGAAAGCCCTATCCCGGCTACCCCATTTCTTATTCGATTTCAATACGTATTCAATGACTTTGTCGGCCTGTCTGCCCTCTATAAAAATCTGCTGCAAAGCATATACAATGGCTTCAACTAATACTCTATGGTATTTCATATTATTCTGGCATCTATATCCTAAAAAATACAAAGGTCAGGCTTTTTTGTGGGATGAGGAAATGGTGGGGTGGATTTCTTCATTATTCAAGATTTTGTTTCGTTTTAAAAGACGTAATAGTACTTAACCCTCCTTTTCAAAAATATGTAAAGTGCCACCCGAATCAAGCGCATAAACCCTATTACCTTCTACTTTAGGCTGCCCGATAGGTAGAAAACACCCCTGTTTTTTAAACTTCTCAAACACATGCAACCACTCAATTTGCTCGGTCTGGTAATTAAAAGCACCAATGGCTGTTGGCCAACCACCTATGCTTGCTATCACAGTTCTGAAATATAAATAATCACCTTGTAATGAAAAGGAATCTATAGGTTTCGTTAATGTATATCTATCGTATTGAGTGATTCCTTTTTTATATCTCAACACTTTACCAGTTTCAGGGGCTATTTCAATAAAACTCCCTCCCTGAAAGCCAATCAGGTATTGATGATTTTTATCAGCTTGCAAGGTAGCAATGGTAGGTAAAGCATTATATTTGACACCTTCATACTCAAAATCGCTCAATAGCCATAATAATTCCCCAGTTTGGATATGCAAACCAATGAGTTGTTCACTACCTCTTAATTTGTTTCCACCACCAGTGATAATTACTACTAATACTAAACCAAATAATCCTAATACACCATTTATTGAACCTGATTGTAATATCTGGTCATCAAAGAAAACTCCAATTTTATTTGCAGAAAATTCCCAAATCTTTTCACCTGTTTGTATGGAAATTGTTTCCAATATTTTTTCTCTATGCCATTGAATAAAGTAATTCAAAGATAAAATTTGCTTATTTGCATCAACATACTTGAATTCCCAGAGTTTTTTGTCATTTCTGAAATCATAGATACCATCTTTATAAAAATATCCTTCAAGATTTTTCGAAGTATAATATCCTAAAGAATCAGAGAAATTACTAAACGAATATTTTTTAAATTTTTCATTAATCTCTACATTAATTTCTCCATTATCAACATTGACATAAAATGGTTTATATTCATAGTCAACAAGTACAATGACATCTTCTCTGAATTGTTGAACACCAAAATATTTATCTGTCTGCCAGATTAGCTCGAAAGTACCTGAATTAATAGCCTTAATAGTATTGTCTTTCTCAGTAATAACAATTATTCCTTTCTCTTTGCAAATAAAATATTGCTGAACATTTTCAAAGACAATTTTCTTTTGATACATATATTTTCTGTTGTATAAGATTCAATACTTTTTGTCAAAAATAGAGTATTTAATTGTATGAAAGCACCACATATAAAAAATATTTCAAACAATCCGAAACATTTCCATAATAAATATTTGCATTTAAAGTTATTATTATATAATTTCGCACCTTATTTAGCGATACTCTCTTTAACAGCGCTTATCATTCATGAGATTTTTGTCCGATACACAACCGTTTTTCCGTAGGGCAGTTGCACAGGGCCAATCATCTTCTTCACTACGAAATATATATTTTCAGCTTGTTTTATAGCATAAGTTCAAGACTCTTTGATTAGGAGTACGAGTCTGCTTGTCGCTTCCAATTAACAGCTTAGTTTAAAAAAATTATAAACTTAAAACTTTCAAAGCCTTGAGTCTGACAGTAAACGGTAGAAAAAGTTTTGCAACGGTACACCCATCTGTAGATTATCCGGATTTTCTGGATGTCCAGGTAAGATCGTTCCAGGATTTCTTTCAGATTGACACACCAGCCGAAAGCCGCAAAAAAGAAGGGCTTTACAATGTGTTTGCTGAAAACTTTCCAATCGCCGATTCTCGCGAGAACTACGTATTGGAGTTTGTTGATTACACTATTGATCCTCCAAAATACTCAGTAGATGAGTGTATTGACAGAGGTCTGACGTACGCTGTGCCTTTAAAAGCCAAATTACGTTTGATTTGTAACGACACTGATAACGAAGATTTCGAAACAATCGAGCAGGAAGTATTCTTAGGTAATATTCCTTATATGAACGAAAGAGGCTCTTTCGTTATCAATGGTGCCGAGCGTGTAATCGTATCACAATTACACCGTTCGCCGGGTGTATTCTTCTCTATGAGCAAGCATACAAACGGAACAAAATTATACTCTGCCCGTGTGATCCCGATGAAGGGTTCATGGATTGAGTTCTCTACTGACGTTAACAACGTCATGTATGCTTACATTGACCGTAAGAAAAAATTCCCTGTAACTACATTGCTTCGTGCCATTGGTTTTGGTTCAGATAAAGAAATCTTAAACCTGTTCGGTCTTTCAGAAGAAATTCCGGGTACAAAAGATGCTCTGACCAAAGCAATCGGCCGTCGTTTAGCAGCCCGTGTTTTAAGAACATGGACTGAGGACTTCGTTGATGAGGATACAGGTGAGGTGGTTTCTATCGACCGTAACGAGGTAATCTTAGAGCGTGACTCTATTATCTCAGAAGGCGATATTACTACCATCTTGAATACAGAGCAAAAATCGGTGATTTTACACCGTGAAGATGCTAACGTATCTGAATTTAACATTATCTATAATACGTTACAACGCGATAGCTCAAACTCTGAAAAAGAGGCTGTTGAGCAAATCTACCGTCAGTTACGTAACACAGAAGCACCTGACGAAGCAACAGCCCGTGAGATTATCCAGGGTTTGTTCTTCTCTGACAAACGTTATGATTTAGGAGAGGTAGGCCGCTACCGTGTAAATACAAAATTGGGCTTAACCACACCATTGGAAACAGGGGTATTAACCACTGAAGACATTGTTGAAATCGTTAAGTTCTTAATCAGCCTTATTAACTCTAAGGCAGTAGTCGATGATATCGACCACTTATCAAATCGTCGTGTGCGTACAGTAGGCGAGCAATTATACGCCCAGTTTGGTGTAGGTTTGGCTCGTATGGCGCGTACTATCAAAGAACGTATGAACGTTCGTGATAACGAAGATTTCAAACCAGTAGATTTGATTAATGCCCGTACACTTTCGTCGGTTATTAACTCATTCTTCGGTACCAACCAGCTATCACAATTCATGGACCAAACCAATCCATTAGCTGAGATTACGCACAAACGTCGTATGTCAGCTCTTGGACCAGGAGGTTTGAGTCGTGAGCGTGCCGGTTTCGAGGTCCGTGACGTACACTATACCCACTACGGTCGTTTGTGTACCATTGAAACGCCTGAGGGACCAAACATCGGTTTGATTTCGTCGCTTTGTACATATGCCAAAATCAATGGTATGGGCTTTATTGAAACGCCATACCTGAAAATTGAGAATGGTAAATTAACCAACGAACTGGTTTATCTGACTGCCGAAGAAGAAGATGGTAAAAACATCGCGATGGCAACAGCAGACGTTGATAAAGATGGTAACTTCCTCGTAGATACTTTGAAATGTCGTTACGAAGGGGACTTCCCGATGAAAACGCCAGATTCAATTGACTACATGGACATTGCCTCTAACCAGATTGTATCGGTAGCCGCTTCGTTGATTCCTTTCATTGAACACGATGATGCCAACCGTGCCCTGATGGGTTCAAACATGCAACGTCAGGCCGTACCATTATTACGTCCTGAAGCGCCGATTGTAGGGACAGGTCTTGAAGGTCGTCTGGCTCGCGACTCTCGTACCCTTGTAGTAGCAGAAGAAGATGGTGTGATTGAATTCGTAGATGCCAATGTAATCAAGGTTCGTTATAACTGGACTAAAGAGCAAACATTGGTTAGCTTCGATACCAATCTTACTACATACGAATTGATTAAGCATCGTCGTACTAACCAGGATACTTGTATCAACATCCGTCCGATTGTATTGAAAGGACAGGAAGTGAAAAAAGGCCAGATTCTGGTAGAAGGTTATGCCACACAAGGTGGCGAGCTTGCTTTGGGTCGTAACCTTTTGGTTGCCTTTATGCCTTGGCAAGGATATAACTTTGAGGATGCGATCGTAATCTCTGAAAGAGTAGTACGTGAAGATATATTTACTTCTATTCATATTGAAGAATACGAATTGGAAGTACGTGATACGAAACGTGGAGAAGAGGAGTTAACAGCTGAGATTCCGAACGTTTCGGAAGAAACTGTTAAAAACCTTGACGAAAACGGTATCGTTCGCACAGGTACACGAGTAAAAGAAGGAGATATTCTGATTGGTAAGATTACACCAAAAGGTGAGTCTGACCCGACTCCTGAAGAAAAACTATTACGCGCTATCTTTGGTGACAAAGCCGGTGACGTAAAAGATGCATCTAAAAAAGCACCACCATCAATGGACGGTGTGATTATTGATACAAAATTGTTCTCTCGCCCAAGTAAAGAAGAACGTTCGAAACACAAAGACGAGTTAAAAGCTTTGATGAAAAAACACAGCAGAGCATTACTTGAACTACGTGAAAGAATGTTGGATAAAATGGTAGAATTGCTTGATGGCAAAACTACAGTGGGCGTGAAACACAAATTCGGAGATGAGTTAATATCGAAGGGAATGAAATTCAACCGTTCGAATATTGCTAATAACTTATTCCCTGATAAAAACAATTATGTTGACGAAAGCCAATACAACGTACCGGAAGAAGTTAACCTTTTAGGTGATGTGATTCTGGACGGTTGGACTGATGATCTTGAACTCAACAAATTAATCGTAGCATTGAGCAAAAATTACTTAGCTCGTCGTAGTGAAGTAATCGGACGTTTCAAACGCGAAAGATTCGTATTAGAAGTAGGTGATGAACTACCTGCAGGTATCGTAAAATTAGCGAAAGTATATATTGCTAAGAAACGTAAACTGAAAGTGGGTGATAAAATGGCGGGTCGTCACGGAAACAAAGGGGTTGTTGCCCGTATTGTACGTGATGAAGATATGCCATTCTTAGCAGACGGAACACCAATGGACATCGTATTGAATCCACTTGGGGTACCTTCTCGTATGAACATCGGACAGCTTTATGAGGTTGTATTAGGTTTGGCAGGTCGTAAGTTAGGTCGTAAATACGCTACTCCAATCTTTGATGGTGCTACTGAAGCAGAAGTATCAGCAGAGTTGGCAGAAGCAGGATTACCACCATATGGTCGTTCGCAACTATACAACGGATTGAGCGGTGAGCCATTCGACCAGAAAGTAACGGTAGGTATTATGTATATGATGAAACTGGGTCACTTGGTTGATGATAAAATGCACGCCCGTTCGATTGGACCATACTCACTCATTACGCAACAGCCATTGGGTGGTAAAGCACAATTTGGTGGTCAGCGTTTCGGAGAGATGGAGGTGTGGGCATTGGAAGCATTCGGTGCATCGCATATCCTGCAGGAAATCCTGACAGTTAAGTCTGATGACGTGGTAGGTCGTGCCAAAGCATACGAAGCTATTGTTAAAGGCGAAAACTTACCAAAAGCTAATATCCCTGAGTCATTCAACGTATTAGTACACGAGTTGAGAGGCTTGGCATTAGAGATTACCTTGCAGTAATGCAATATTAATACACCTGTCTTGGCTGAGAAGTCGAGACAGGTTAAGATTTTAAAAAATCATTTTCACATCAATCATAAGGAAAATGTCTTTAAAGAAAAATAAAAAACTTAATAGCGACTTCAACAGCATCACCATTAGCTTGGCTTCACCAGAGTCAATCTTGGAGAGCTCGTTTGGAGAAGTAACACAGCCGGAAACGATCAACTACCGTACCTACAAACCAGAGATGGGCGGTTTGTTTTGTGAGCGTATTTTCGGACCTGTGAAAGACTGGGAATGCCACTGTGGTAAATACAAACGTATTCGCTACAAAGGTATTATCTGCGACCGTTGCGGGGTTGAGGTAACCGAGAAAAAGGTACGTCGCGAGCGCATGGGACACATCGAACTGGTGGTTCCGGTAGCACATATCTGGTATTTCCGTAGTTTACCAAACAAAATCGGGTATTTGTTAGGAATGTCGTCGAAGAAACTCGACCAAATTATTTACTACGAACGTTACGTTGTTGTTCAACCTGGTATCAAAGGCGAAGATGGTATCTCTGCCAATGACTTCCTGACAGAAGAAGAGTATCTTGATATAGTTGACAAACTACCAAGAGAAAACCAGATGCTTGACGATAAAGACCCGAATAAATTTATCGCCAAAATGGGTGCAGAGGCATTAGAAATGATGCTTTCTCGTATTAAGTTAGATGAACTTTCTTATGATTTACGCCACGCTGCGGCAACTGATACTTCTCAACAACGTAAAGCAGAAGCTTTAAAACGTCTGAAAGTGGTAGAAGCCCTACGTGATGCCAATACTCGTATCGAAAACAAACCTGAGTGGATGGTTATCCGCATGGTTCCGGTTATTCCACCAGAATTGCGTCCGCTTGTACCTCTTGATGGTGGTCGTTTCGCAACTTCTGACTTAAATGACCTTTACCGTCGTGTGATTATTCGTAACAACCGTTTGAAACGTTTGTTGGAAATCAAAGCCCCAGAGGTAATCTTACGTAACGAAAAACGTATGTTGCAAGAGGCTGTCGACTCATTATTCGACAACTCTCGTAAAGTAAACGCTGTTCGTTCAGAAGGTAACCGTGCTTTGAAATCCCTTTCAGATATGTTGAAAGGTAAACAAGGTCGTTTCCGTCAGAACTTATTAGGTAAACGTGTTGACTACTCTGGTCGTTCGGTAATTGTGGTAGGTCCGGAATTGAAACTACACGAGTGTGGTTTGCCTAAAGATATGGCAGCTGAGTTGTTCAAACCATTTATTATCAGAAAACTGATTGAGCGCGGAATCGTGAAAACAGTAAAATCTGCTAAGAAAATCGTTGACAGAAAAGACGCCGTAGTTTGGGATATTCTTGAAAACGTATTAAAAGGACATCCTGTTTTGCTAAACCGTGCTCCTACGCTTCACCGTTTGGGTATCCAGGCATTCCAACCTAAATTGGTTGAGGGTAAAGCTATCCAGTTGCACCCGTTAGTTTGTACGGCCTTCAACGCCGACTTTGACGGTGACCAGATGGCGGTACACGTACCACTAGGTCAGGAGGCAATTATGGAAGCATCAATTTTGATGTTGGCTTCTCATAACATCCTTAACCCTGCGAACGGTGCACCAATCACGGTACCTTCTCAGGACATGGTGTTAGGTTTATATTACGTAACAAAAGGACGTAAATCAACTGAAGAAGACAAAGTGCCCGGTGATGGTATGACTTTCTACTCGGCAGAAGAGGTAATTATTGCCTTGAATGAGGGTAAAGTTTCAAAACATGCGCACATTAAATGTCGCGTAAAAGTAAAAGACGAAAACGGACAATTAGTTGATAAAGTAGTTGATACAGTTGCAGGTCGTATTCTCTTCAACCAATGTGTGCCAGAAGAGGTAGGTTATCTTGACGAATTATTGACCAAGAAAAAACTGCAACAGTTGATTGGTCGCGTATTCAAAGAAGCCGGATATGCCCGTACAGCGAAATTCTTGGATGATATAAAAGAACTAGGATACCAGACAGCCTTCAGAGGTGGTTTGTCTATCGGTTTGGATAACATCATCGTTCCTCCGGAAAAAACAAAACTAATCACAGATGCGAAAGCAGAAGTTGAGGAAGTTCAGAATAACTATATGTTCGGTATTATCACAGAGCGTGAGCGTTACAACCAGATTATCGATATCTGGGGCCGTGTAAACACACGTATCCGTGAGGTATTATTGAAACAATTGGAAGCTGACCAGAAAGGTTTTAACCCAATCTATATGATGATGCACTCGGGTGCACGTGGTTCGCAAGAGCAAGTGCGTCAGTTGGGTGGTATGCGTGGATTGATGGCGAAACCTCAGAAAAATATCCAGGGTTCAGTAGGGGAGATCATCGAAAACCCAATTCTGTCAAACTTCAAAGAAGGTCTTGACGTATTGGAGTACTTTATTTCTACCCACGGTGCTCGTAAAGGTTTGGCCGATACAGCCTTGAAAACAGCCGATGCGGGTTACCTGACTCGTCGTCTACATGATGTTGCTCAAGACGTGGTAGTAAACGAAGAAGATTGTGGTACATTACGTGGTATTCAGGTATCTGCCTTGAAAGATAACGAAGATATCGTTGAACCATTATCAGAGCGTATCTTAGGTCGTACATCAGTTTATGATATCATTGACCCTCTTACCAAAAAACTGATTATCAAATCAGGTGAGGAAATTACAGAAGAGATTGCTGCTCAGATTGATGAAACAGCTATTGAAACTGTAGAGATTCGTTCGGCATTAACCTGCGAAACGCAAACGGGTGTTTGTTCTAAATGTTACGGACGTAACCTTGCTACTGGCCGTATGGCTGATATGGGTGAAGCCGTAGGTGTAATTGCCTCACAATCAATTGGTGAGCCAGGTACACAGCTGACACTTCGTACTTTCCACACAGGGGGTACTGCCCAGAACGTTGCTTCTGAAGCCAACATCAAAGCCAAATTTGGTGGTGTGATTCAACTGGAAGAGATGCGTACGGTACCATCTGTTGACCGTGAAGGCAACGAGATCACTATTGTGTTGGGTCGTCGTGGTGAGATTCGTATCCTGGAAGAAGGTACTAACAATATCCTGATTACCAACAACGTACCTTACGGTGCTACTTTAGAGGTTAAAAATGGTGATATAGTGAAAAAAGGAGATTCTCTTTGCCACTGGGATCAGTTCAACGCCGTTATCCTTTCTGAGTTAGATGGTACTATTGAGTACGAAGCTATCGAAGAAAACATCACATATAAGGAAGAGGCCGATGAGCAGACAGGTTTCCGTGATAAGGTAATCATCGAGTCGAAAGACCGTTCGAAAAACCCTGCTATCATTGTAAGAGTTGGTGGTGATGAAGATAAAGCTTATAACTTACCTGTAATGGCTCGTTTGACTGTTGAAAATGGTCAGAAGATTAAAGCAGGTCAGGCCATAGCAAAAATCCCTCGCGCTATCAATATGAACCGTGACATTACGGGTGGTTTGCCTCGTGTAACAGAGTTATTTGAGGCTCGTAACCCATCGAATCCGGCGGTTGTATCTGAAATTGATGGTATCACACAATACGGTTCTGTAAAACGCGGTAACCGTGAGATCTTCGTAGAAGCAAAAGATGGTGTTAAAATGAAATACATGGTACCTCTATCAAAACTGATTCTGGTACAGGATGGTGACTTCGTTTTAGCAGGTGACCCTCTATCAGATGGAGCTATCACACCAGCCGATATTCTACGTATCAAAGGACCTACCGCCGTACAGGAGTACTTAGTAAACGAGGTACAAGCCGTTTATCGTCAGCAAGGGGTGAAGATTTCAGACAAACACATCGAGGTAATTGTACGTCAGATGATGCAGAAAGTTGAAATTGTAGATTCAGGTGATACGCTATTCCTTGAATACCAGATGGTTGATAAATGGGTAGTTCGTTTGGCCAACGACAAGATCATGGATAAGAAAGTTGTAATGAATGCAGGTGCTTCAGATAAATTCAAGCCGGGTCAGATCATCAGCGCTCGTGAGATGCGTGATGAGAACAGCCGTTTGAAACGTGCCGACCTGGCACAAATCGAAGTACGTGATGCTATGCCGGCCGTTTCTCGTCCGACACTACAAGGTATCACAACTGCCTCATTAGGTACTGAATCATTCATTTCTGCGGCATCGTTCCAGGAAACTACTAAAGTGTTGTCAGAAGCTGCTGTAAGAGGTAAGCGCGATACACTGGAAGGTTTGAAAGAAAACGTTATCGTAGGACACTTGATTCCTGCCGGAACAGGTAACCGTAAATATCAGAACATACTTGTTGGTAACAAAGCTGAACTGGAAGCTGCCGCTGAAAAGCGTAAAGCTCAGGAAGCAGCGAAACAACGTAGAGAATATGTTTAAAATATAATAAGTAGGGGTTCAGAATTCTGAACCCCTACGTTAGCAAACAATCCTCCTTATCAGATGATAGGGAGGATTTTGTTTTTTAGGATTTGTATATCTGAGCCTTTCTAATGAACGTATTTCATTATACCTCTAATACTATATTTAACTTTTGAGGAACAAAATCCCCAGACTAATGGTATTTTTAGTACTATTAATCTGTATTTTAGTTTAAAACTCCTCTTTCTGATGCTGGAACAGTTTCTTTACTATTATTAATGAGCATAATTGGCTCACAAATATTGTATTCACAAAAACTAACAAAAGCATGAAAACTATCTCATTATTATTAGTGTCTGCTTTGATTTCACTGGGGACATTTGCACAAGAAACAGGATCAGGAGAGAGAAAAGTCATGGTTGGTGGCTCTGAAATGAGTTCTAATAAAAATGTTGTTGCAAACATTATGAGCTCAAAAGAACACACTAAACTTGTTGCATTACTAAAGTCTGCCGGACTAGTAACTACGCTACAAGGACCTGGACCATTCACAGTTTTTGCTCCTACTAACGATGCTTTTATGAAGATGGGTGCTACACCCTCTAAATCAACCTTAACAAAGGTTTTAAAGTACCATGTAATAGATGGTAAATGGGATTCGAACGATATTATGGCAGGTATAAATGGAAATGGTGGTACCCTTTCAGTAAAAACTATGCAGGGTGGAACATTGAAATTCTCAATGAGTGGAAGTAACCTGATAGTAACCGATGAAAATGGTATGACTGCCACAGTTACCTCTAAAGATGTGTATCATAGTAATGGTGTAGCACACGTAGTTGATTCTGTACTGATGCCATTTGATAACAAAAAAGTGGTAAGTATGAATAATAAATAGATTTTGAGAATCTATTATAATAAGGTAGCAGTAAAGGGTTCAGCGTTTTACTGCTATTTTTTTAGCTTTTGCTTTCTCTACTGCTTGGTTTGATTAAAATAAACTCAATTGTTCTTCTTTCGGCAAACTGCCTTCGTGACGTAAAAGCCATTCTTTTCGCCATAAATCTCCTCCGTAGCCAACCAGGCTTTTGTCAGAGCCTATTACTCTATGGCATGGGAGAATGATGGTTAAAGGATTATTGCCGTTAGCAACGCCTACTGCTCTAATGGCTTTTTCGTTGCCAATAATGCGTGATAATTGTAAGTATGAGATGGTTTTCCCATAAGGAATACCTTTCAGGCTTTCCCAAACTAATTTTTGAAATTCAGTTCCCTCTGGTAATAGGGGTAAATCAAAGTCTTTTAATTCTCCTTTAAAATACGCATCAAACTGCCTGATACATTCATCAATAACCGTTGAATTTTCAGGCGTTTCCTGTAATTGTCTGCTGGGTTTTTTCTGTGCTTCCCGAAAGAGCACATGGGTTAAGTGTGTATCTGTAGCGATAAGTTCTAATGCTCCAAGAGGAGAATCATAGTGTTTAATATAGGGCATATTGGTTGAACCTTTGAATTTTTGGCCAAGCTTTCATTTGCTGTAATCTGTATAAAGTTATACAAATTTTCTTCTGATTTAGTGCGTTTTTTTCGTAGAGACGACATGCTGGCGTCTCCACAAGCATATCTGATCCAATAAATGGTATTTTAGGGATAAAAATAATAGACCGTAAATAGTGCTCATAGGCCACAGAAGACGCCAACATATCGTCTCTACGAATACAATTTATAAAAATACAAAGCAAAAGAAGCCGCTAAAACTTAGCGACTTCTCTTGTTTTTTTGCCTTAGGCTTTATAATAAGTCTAAATTTTTTGTCTTACTAATGTCAACCTTTTATTTGATCGTTCTTCTTTTAAAAGAGAAATCTCTTCAAATGCTATAACATTAAATGTGTCAATGAGTTGCTTATTCCGAAGTACTTTCATAATCGTTTGATTGTTTTCGTCAGATATGGCAACTGTATAAAAATCTTTGTTAGTTACTACTTTTGATCTTGAACGGCACAACTCTTGTTCCACTTGAGCAAATGCGGCTTTTCTATAGAAAACCAAGCCTATAACATTACAACAATCTTTTATCTGAATATAGTAATTACTAGCATCGCCATAATTGTCACCATACAAATAGAGAGTATCAGATTTATAGAAAGAACTATCTTTATTACATATTAACCAAGAAACAGAACCTGTAGTAGTAATTGCTCTTTTATTTCTATTCTCTTCTCCAATACTTGATTTGAAAATATTAAGTAGTTGAGATTTTGTTGGTCTTGAAATTTGTCCGAATAATTCTTGCCCAAAAAATGATAAAGCAAGAAAAATACATACAATTCTCATCTACTTAAGATTTTTAGTTTGTATTACCTTAATCAACCAATACAGCTTTTCCGCTGATTACGTCTTCTTCCACATGTTTGTATTTTACTTCGCGTTTCACAGTACCATCTTTGTATTGTACGCTTACACGTTGATTTCTGTCAGCAATTTTCTGAGTACGCGCCGGAGTAATAGGGCGTGAGCCTGAATCAGAGCTTCCGATACCACCGTCTTCTTCTGCCTTATTGGTTTGTAATTTCGGTTTTTCTTCTCTCGGAGGCGCTAGTTGCTGGAACCTTAATTCTACAACATTCGCTTTCATCAGGAAGCTAACTGTATCAGCATTTACCTTATTCAGGAAGTTTTTAAACAACTCTACTGCCTCGAATTTATAGATTAACAATGGATCCTTCTGCTCATAAGAAGCATTCTGTACCGATTGTTTCAAGTCGTCCATATCGCGTAGGTGTTCTTTCCATTCCTGGTCAATAACTGTTAACGAAATATGTTTCTCTATTTCTTTGATTAACTCTCTGCCATCGCTTTCTACGGCATCTTTCAGATTGCAGTACAAACCAATGTTTTGCGTACCATCACCAATAATGGCTACAAACGGCTCATCTACCAACGCACGGCGGTCTTTTAGCACATCAGATAAAACAGGTACCATTGTTTTACGGATATGATCATTCTTTGCCTTATAGGTTCTTTCAGCCTGCTGATAAAGTCTGTCTATTAATTTAGTATTTCCTTTCGAAAACTCATGGCGTTCAATCTCAGGTTTAATACTTAATTTCTGAATGCTGCGTAGTTCAAATTCATCATAATTCCCCTCTGCATTCATCACAATATCACTACAGGTATCATACAGAATATTCGCAATATCCAATGATAATCTATCTCCAAAAAGGGCATTTCTACGACGTTTGTAAATCGTATCACGTTGGATATTCATTACGTCGTCGTACTCAATCAAACGCTTACGAGTACCAAAGTTATTCTCTTCTACTTTTTTCTGTGCTCGTTCAATAGAGTTGGTAATCATAGAGTGCTGAATCACTTCTCCCTCTTCCATACCCATTCTGTCCATTACTTTTGCAATACGGTCAGAACCGAATAAACGCATCAACTGGTCTTCTAATGATACGAAAAATTGTGAAGTACCGGGGTCTCCCTGACGACCGGCACGACCTCTCAACTGGCGGTCAACACGACGAGAATCGTGGCGCTCTGTACCGATAATAGCCAGTCCACCGGCGGTTTTACTTTCAGGAGTTAGCTTGATGTCAGTACCACGACCAGCCATGTTGGTGGCAATCGTAACCGTACCCGGTTTTCCGGCTTCTGCTACGATATCGGCCTCACGGGCATGTTGCTTCGCATTCAATACCTGGTGTGGAATCTTACGAAGGGTAAGCATTCTGCTCAGAATCTCTGAGTTTTCAACAGAAGTTGTACCTACCAGTACCGGGCGACCAATGCTTACCAATTGCACGATTTCATCTACTACAGCATTGTATTTTTCACGAACAGTTTTGTAAACCTTATCTTCTTCGTCTTTACGGATAATTGCTCTGTTGGTAGGGATACTAACCACATCCAGTTTATAAATCTTCCAGAACTCCCCTGCTTCTGTTTCGGCAGTACCCGTCATACCTGCCAGTTTGTGGTACATACGGAAGTAGTTCTGCAAGGTAATAGTCGCATAAGTTTGCGTCGAATCTTCTACTTTTACGTTCTCCTTAGCTTCAACAGCCTGGTGTAAACCATCCGACCAACGACGGCCATCCATGATACGACCTGTCTGCTCATCCACAATCATTACTTTGTTATCCAACACTACATACTCAACATCTTTTTCGAATAAGGTATAAGCCTTTAATAACTGATTAACAGAGTGGATACGCTCGGCTTTCAAAGAATAATCACGAATGACTTCATCTTTTTTGATGATTTTATCCTGCTCCGGCAAATCTGATTTTTCGATAGCAGCTAAATCAACACCTAAATCAGGCATTAAGAAGAAATTGTGGTCTTCGCCTTCTCCGGTAATAAAATCAAGACCTTTATCTGTTAACTCGATTGAGTTATTTTTTTCATCAATAGTAAAATACAATGGAGCGTCTGCCTCAGGCATTAATTTCTGGTTTTCAGCCAGATAAGTTGCTTCTGTTTCGTGTAAGATTTGTCTCATCCCTTGTTCAGACAAATACTTAATCAAAGGCTTGTTTTTAGGCAAACCACGGAACGCACGGAATAAAGCTAAACCACCCTCTTTTTTATTACCTGCCGCAATCAGCTTTTTAGCTTCATTGAGGTAACTATTAGTCAAAGTTTTCTGCGCTTCTACAATACGTTGGATACGTGGTTTCAATGATAAGAATAGTTCTTCATCACCTGTGCGTGACATTGGCCCACTGATAATCAATGGTGTACGGGCATCATCCACTAATACGGAGTCAACCTCATCGACCATTGCGTAGTGGTGTTCGCGTTGTACCAACTCTTCCGGGTCGTTTACCATGTTATCACGTAGGTAATCGAAACCAAATTCGTTATTTGTACCATAAGTGATACCAGCCGCATAAGCAGCTCTACGAGCAGATGAGTTGGCCGGATGTTTATCAATACAATCGCAGGTGATACCATTGAACTCAAAAATCGGTCCCATCCACTCCGAGTCACGACGAGCCAGGTAGTCGTTCACCGTTACGATATGTACACCCTTACCTGCTAACGCATTCAAAAATGCCGGGAAAGTTGCCACTAAGGTTTTACCTTCTCCGGTTGCCATTTCGGCAATTTTACCTTTATGCAGGGCAGCGCCACCAATAATCTGTACATCGTAGTGCACCATGTTCCAGGTTATTATATTTCCGGCGGCTAACCACTGGTTTTGCCAGATAGCCTTATCACCCTCTATTCTGATATGGCCTTTTTTCATGGCCAACTCACGGTCGAGATGTGTAGCAGTAACAGTGATTTCTGCATTTTCAGTAAAACGGCGAGCCGTTTCTTTTACAATCGCAAACGCTTTTGGCAGAATCTCTAAAAGAACTACTTCCAGTTCTTTGTTTCTATCCAGTTTCAGTTCATCAATTTTTCTGAAAGAAGCTTCTTTTTCATCAACCTCCATATCAGGATTATTGTCGATGTTTTCTTTCAATTGATTAATCTGGTCGTCGATATGTGAAAGTTTCTGCGCAATATAGTTTTGTAACTTGGTGGTCTTAGCACGAAACTCATCATGGGAAAGACTCTTCAATTTGGCAAATTCTTCATTTGTCAGTCCTACATAAGGTTGTAACTCCTTATTATCCTTATCAGACTTTGTTCCGAAAATCTGTGTGATTCCCTTGGTTAAAAAATTCAGCATCTGTATATCTTGTTCTTAATTTCTTATTGATATGAAACTTTACCTGTCAAATACCTCTCCAAATCCATTAAACCTGCCATTTTGTCAATCTTTAAATGGCTGATTGTGAAGTATTTCTATTTTTAAGGCTGCAAATTTACGCTTTTATGACAGTTTAATAACAACAAAATTAGGGGAATATTGTTAATAAATGTCCATGTAATGTGGTGAACGGCGAAATTTTAAAGTTTATTTAATTCTTTTCTTTTTAGATACGTAGCAAATCTGCCTTTTCTTCCTCAAATTTGAACCCTAAAAAAACAGAACCCCATGTTTGAGTCATTGCTGAAAGATTTTGAGGGAGAATTATACTTTAGAGATACCATTGTTGACGAGGCCATCAGAACGGTTTATGCCACCGATGCCTCTGTGTATCAGGAAAAACCTATTGCTGTAGCCTTACCAAAAAGTGTTCAGGATATTCGTCAGTTAATCCATTTTGCTAATAGTAATCAACTTACTTTAATACCTCGTGCCGCCGGTACATCACTGGCTGGACAAGTTGTGGGAAAAGGATTGGTAGTAGATATATCTAAAAATTTTACCAATATTTTAGAAGTCAATCGGGAGGAGAAGTGGGTACGAGTGCAGCCCGGAGTGATTCGTGATGATTTGAATGCCAATCTGAAGCCCTATGGATTAATGTTTGGGCCGGAGACTTCAACGTCTAGCCGTGCGATGATTGGAGGAATGATTGGGAATAATTCATGTGGCTTACATTCTATTATCTGGGGAACGACAAGAGATAATCTGCTGGAAGTGAAAACCTTATTATCAGATGGAAGTGAAGCAGTTTTTGGAGCTATTACTGCTGAGGAATTGAATAAGAAAAGCCAATTAAAGAATAAGGAGGGAGAGATTTACAGAGAGTTAATTGCTTTAATTGATAATTCAGAAAATCAGGAAGCAATCAGAACCGGATTTCCTAAAAAGGCAATTACCCGCCGGAATACTGGTTATGCCCTTGATGTAGTTGAGGAAATGTGGCAAATAAAAACCGGGAACCCTTTCAACCTGAGTAGCCTGATAGCAGGGTCGGAGGGGACTTTATGCTTTGTCACAGAAGCTAAATTGAAACTGATAGACTTACCACCCACCGAAGTAGGAATGGTAGCAGTGCATACAGTCAGCTTACACGAAGCATTAATGGCAAATCTGATTGCCTTGAAACATGAATGCTCGGCTTCGGAATTAGTAGATGATTTTATCATGGAGTTTACCAAAACCAATATTGAGCAATCGAAAAATCGGTTCTTTATTGAGGGTGGCCCTAAGGCGATATTGATGGTAGAGTTTTTTGCTGAAACGGAAGCAGACTTGAGAGAAAAAGCTGAAAGGCTAATAGCGGAATTGAAAGATAATAACTTAGGATATGCTTATCCGATTTTACTACAGGATGATGCCAAAAAAGCATGGGAGGTACGCAAAGGGGGATTAGGCTTATTAAGAAACTTACCCGGTGATACGCAACCCGTTAATCTGATAGAGGACTGCGCCGTTGACCTGGAAGACTTACCGGCTTATATTGCTGAGTTAGAAGTACTACTCAAAAATCATGGTGTTCAATATTCCATGTATGCACATGCAGGCGCAGGAGAATTGCATGTAGAGCCGATGGTAAATCTTAAAACATCAGAGGGCAGAACATTATTCCGTACAATTCTGGCAGAAACAGCAGCATTGGTTAAAAAATACGGTGGTTCGCTTTCAGGGGAACATGGGGATGGGCGGTTGAGAGGTGAGTTTATCCCGTTTATGATGGGAGAGAAGAACTATAATCTATTCAGACAGGTAAAGCAGATTTTTGATGCAAATGGTATCTTCAATAAAGGCAAAATTGTAGATACACCACCGATGAACGAATTTCTGCGTTACGAAGCTGATAAGAATATTCCTGTTCAAAAGACTGTCTTTGATTTCTCTAAACAGGAGAGTTTTTTACGTTTAGCCGAAAAATGTAGTGGCTCAGGTGACTGCCGGAAAACCGAGATAACGGGTGGAACCATGTGCCCAAGCTATATGGCTACCCGAAGTGAGAGAGATACTACCAGGGCAAGAGCCAATATTTTACGGCAATACCTGACGGATAACTCTGAGACAAAAGCAGCCGGAATGGAAGAAACGAAAGAGATTCTGGATTTGTGTCTATCCTGCAAAGCATGTAAATCAGAATGTCCTTCTAGCGTAGATATGGCAAAAATGAAAGGTGAGTTCTTGCAGCACTATTATGATGAACATGGTATTTCTTTCCGCTCTAAACTGATAGGTACTTTTACTAAGCAGATGCGTTTGGCAAGTATACTTCCCTGGGGGTATAACTTTATTTTTAAAACGGACTTTACCCGCCGCATAGCTAATCGGATTGTTGGGTTTCACCCAGATCGTACAATGCCCTTGTTACACAGCCACACTTTAAGAAATTGGTATAAAAATGCCAAAGAGGTAAAAGACTTTAATTCAACTAAAAAGGTCTACCTGTTTTGTGATGAGTTTACAGATTTCAATGATGTTGAGGTCGGCAAAAAACTGATTTTGCTTTTACAGAAATTAGGTTATCAAGTATTGATTCCGAAACATGTAGAAAGTGGGAGAACGTACCTGTCAAAAGGCATGATTAGGGAAGCCCAAAAGATTGCTATTCAGAATGTAAATGCCTTGAAAGATTTGGTGAAAGAGGAGATACCAATCATTGGCATAGAACCATCAGCTATTCTGACGCTTAAAGATGAATATCTGGAATTAGTACCGGAAAATTTCAGAGAAGCAGCCCAGCAGATCGCTCATAATACCTTTATTTTTGAAGAATGGTTTGCCCGCGAAATAGATAGAGGAAATATTAAGAAAGAAGCATTCTCTACTGAAAAACGGTTGATAAAACTACACGGACATTGTCACCAGAAAGCTTTATCCTCTCTCACACCAAGTAAGAAAAGCTTATCATTACCTGCCAATTACGAAGTGCATCTGATTCCATCAGGCTGTTGTGGTATGGCTGGCTCTTTTGGCTATGAAGCCGAACATTATGATGTTTCTATGAAAATCGGTGAGTTGGTATTATTTCCGACAGTTAGAAAACAATCGAAGGAGGTAATTATTGCTGCCCCAGGTACAAGCTGTCGCCATCAGATAAAAGATGGAACGGGGCGTGTAGCAAAGCATCCGGCTGAGATTTTGTACGAGGCACTCTTATAACTGTGGCGCGAACGGGACGTTCGCGCCACAGTTAGCTAATAAGACTCTTTTTCATTAGGGAAATCAGAAGATTTCACATCCTTAGTATAATTCTTAACTGCCTCTGTCATAATCGTATGCAAATCGGCATATCTGCGTAAGAAACGAGGAGAAAACTCTTTGTTAATACCCAACATATCATGTACCACTAAAATCTGTCCATCGCAATGAGGACCAGCACCGATACCTACTGTTGGAATACTGATGCTTTCGGTAACTTTTTTTGCTAAATCAGCTGGAATCTTTTCTAATACTACACCAAAGCAACCGACTTCGTCAAGCATTTTGGCATTGGCTATCAATTGCTCTGCTTCTTCCTCTTCTTTGGCTCTTACGGCATAAGTACCAAATTTATAGATAGATTGTGGTGTAAGCCCCAGGTGTCCCATCACAGGAATACCTGCGCTTAAAATTCTCACAATTGATTCTTTTACTTCAATGCCACCCTCTAATTTAACTGCGTGTCCTCCTGATTCTTTCATGATTCTGATGGCTGAACGCAGTGCTTCTGATGAATTACCCTGATACGAACCAAAAGGTAAATCTACTACTACTAAAGCCCTTTTCACAGCCTTGACCACCGCCTGCGCATGGTATATCATATTATCGACAGTAATCGGCAAAGTAGTTTCATGACCCGCCATTACATTCGATGCCGAATCACCTACCAAAATGAGTTCTACCCCTCCACCATCAACAATTTTGGCCATTGAGTAATCGTAAGAGGTAAGACAGGCTATCTTATCGCCTTTGCGTTTCATCTCCTGCAAGGTATGGGTAGTAATGCGTTTTATTTCAGAATGAGTAGACATGGAAGAAATTAGTGAATTAGCGATTTACTGAATTAGTGATTAATTTTTAACAGATTCTACTATAACGTTTCTCTGTTCTTTTAGTTCTTGAAGCAAAGTAAAGAAGCTTATTTTTTTACCTTGGTACCAACCAGTTTTCGGGGTTCAGCCTTTCGGTATTATGCCATATCTGGAAATTAATTTCTGTTGCTCCACCAGATACTCCGGCTGTACCAATGGTTTCTTTGGCGCTGATTTTTTGCCCGACCGAGGCAAATACCTGATTAAGATTGGCATAAACTGTAAAGTAATCACCATGTTGTACGGCCACTACTCTACCCAAACCCGGAATCTCAGTTATATCTTTTACGATACCATCATATACCGACCTCACGGTGGCATTAGAGGGCGTCTGAATATCTATGCCGTTGTTATTGATTAATACTCCATGCAGAACAGGATGTTCTTTTACGCCAAATCGGTCAGATATAAAACCTCTTTGCACAGGCCAGGGTAAGCGTGCACGGGAAGCACCAAACGAACGCCCCAAAGTGGTTTCTTCCATATCCAGATCCATAATAGGTTTGTTGCTTCTCTTTCGGGTCGGGTTTGTTTTGGCTAATTTGGCTTCTTTATCCTGTTTTCTTTCTCTTTCTTTATTCTTTTTGGCAATTTCTCTGGCTACTACATTGGCAATCAGATTATCTAATTTGGTAACCGAGCGTTTCGTAGCTTCAATTTCTTTTCTTAAATCAGTCTCTTTTTTTGACAACTCGCCTACCATTTCAGTCTGTTTGGTTTTGAGTTGTTCAAGATTTTTCGTTTCTACTACCTTAGCCGTAATCAAACGATTTTTAGCAGTGCGTTTTCCCTCCAGATTGGTTTGTCTTTCATATAGCAGTGCCGCTACTTTATTCATTTGGGTTACCTGCGCTTTACGGTTTTCGGTATATTGTTGCAGATATTTATACCGCATCAACAATTCGTTGAAAGAAGAAGAAGAAAATAAAAAGCTGAGTTTATTGAGTTTACCACTGTACTTTGAAGCAGAATAAAGCATGGCGGCATATTCTTCTTTTAGTTTAATCAGTTTATCTTCAAGATTTTCTTTGGCGCTAACAATATCCTGCATCTCCACATCAATCAGTTCCATATCCTGTTCCATCAGGCCGATTTGCTCTTCTCTGGAAGATATTTGCTCTTTAATAGCCTTGATATTACCAACCGTAACTTCTTTTTTGGCTGTAGCGCTTTCTAAAGCCCTTGTAGTTTCGGCAATCTTTTCCAGATTTCTTTTTTTCTCATTTTCTAGTTGAGAACGCGATTTTCGGGTGCGTTGAGCAAACGCTTGTTGATTAATCAGTAAGCCAAAAAGAAAGCAGGTAAGAAAAAAATATGTTAGACTTTTTAAAGACATCAGGCGTTGGTTTAGGACTAGAGCATGTTTAAAAATTATATTTCGACCTACAAAGCTATCTTTTTAAGTCATGCTGCGTTATATTTTTTCAATGTAGCTGCCGCTTCGGCGGTCCGATGGCTACATTGAAAAAATATGCCCGCGCGGCGTCCGCTTGCCTGACTCAAAAATCTATGCTTTTCGGCGGCCGCGCGGTCAGAAAAACAATATTTAAACATGCTCTTAGCCAAGGCTATTTTGGCGAATACCCTTTAGGAATACTGAACGAGAATCCGGGGCTTTCGTCAAGAAACTCAATTCTATTATGCTGCAAATTTATTAAAGTCTGGTTAGTTTTATTATCTTTTGCTGCATCAATCTTAGCAATAATGGCTTGTGGAAACAAAAAATTATTAATCGATAGAAAATTATCGTAGTCAATCTGCATTTTGCTACTGCCAGTTGTATCAGCTGCTGTTAGCTTCCGGAGCTTTAAATTAGGCTCTGCAATAATATTCTCAATTTGTATACTATTCTCTTTTTGTCTGATTACGAAACTGCCTTCTTGTTTAGTAATCTCATCGCTCTCACGTTTTTTGATAGGCATATTGCCTATTAAGATAGATTGCACAAGGTCATAGTTAAGATTAAAATTGAATTGTCGGCTCAGGGTAGCAAAATCGTATTTATAATAAGTACGATGAAGTCGGTCGAGGAAAATAATTGAATCTTTTGTGATAAGTCCTCTGGCTACCTCTAAACCTACCGCAATCGATAACCAGATTTTATTGTCTTTTTCAATATGTGCCGTTACAGGAAACGACTGGCTATCTGATCCGGACGAATAATCAACTTTTGATTTTATTTTCAAAAACTTAAAATCTATTTCAGCAGGTGTTATATCTACCTTAAGAATGGGGTCTGGGCTGGTAACCGGTGTATCAATTTTAGCAGGTATATCAGGTTGTGTTACCGCTACATTGGTAGAATCTTTAGTTTCAGTTTTATGAATTCTCTGACGCTTGCAGGAAGTCGTGAATAGAACTATCAGACAAGAGCAAGTCAGAATAATATAACGGCTTGACATATTTGTGGAAGTTTTAAAGATTTGCTTAGACTGCTCTACTCCGGTGCAATTATCGGAATAAAAATCTTTTCAGGGCAAATGTTTCAACAGTTTAAGTAAGGTGAGTCTATTCGATTAACTGTCCGGATTGTATTTTCTTATCTATATTAATGCTGTTTTCTCCCATCTGGCGGGCTTTTTTCCATTGTTCAATGGCTTTGTCTTTTTCGCCTAATTGATATAAAACATCTCCATAGTGTTCTATGATTGTACCGCTTACACCACTACCTTGCTTAACAGCACGTTCTAACACCTCACGTGATTTCTGATAATCTTTCATGGTATACAATACCCATGCATGTGTATCCAGAAAAGTTGGGTTGTTCGCATGTTTTTCGGTAAGCTTTGCTGATAATTCCAAAGCGCGGCTCAACTTATCTTTTCTCAATGATAAATAATAAGCATAGTTGTTCAACACGTGCTCATCGTTCGGATCAATTTTCAAAACTGCTTCGTAGGCATCATCAGACTTGCTGAATTGTTTGGCTTCATTGTAGGCATCGCCTAACAAACCATTGACAAATTTGGTTAACTCCTTATTATCCTGAGATAAGTTTCTTGCTTCTTCTAAAGACGAAATGGCTTTCTCGAAATCTTTTTTAGCAAAATTTGCTACACCATTATGGTACCAGAAAAAAGCCTGATTCGGGAAATACTCAATGGCTTCTTCTGAATGCTTGGCAAGACTATCGGTATTGTTGAGTTTTGAATCAATTTCAACTATAGCTAGCCATACTTCAAAAACCGATTTATCAAACTGGGTCGATTTGATGTAACTGTTACGAGCGCCTAGCATATCGCCTTTTTTCATCAATAAATCTCCCAATACTACATGGGCTTTCGCATCTAACGGTGCTTGTTTAATTAACTCTCTTGTCAAGCCAATCAGATTATCTAAGGTCTTATCTCCCTTATCATCTTTCATCATCAGCATATAGCTTGATAGAATCTTGAATTTTACATCTGATGAAAGATTTTTGTTAGTAAAGGCAACTTGTAATTCCTGGCTGCATTTTTCTAAATCACCTTTTTTACGATAGATTTCTGCTAATAACACATGGGCCTCTGCAAAGTCCGGATTACGTTTCAGCGAGTTTTCCAACATTTTTAAAGCCTGATCGTAGCGTTGGTTCGAAATCAGAATCTGTGCTTGTTGTACAACATATTCGGGTTCAGTAGGTTCTGAGGCAATCAGTTTATCGCCCTCTTCAATGGCTTTTTCGAGCTTATTTTGTTTCAGGTAAATCAATTGTTTCTGATGGGTAATTTCTTCGCTCATACCAATTGTTTTCTCTATTTTATTATATACCTCTACCGCATCAGAATATTTCTCCTGCATAATATAGGCATTCGATAAATCGAGGTAATTATCAACATCGGTTGGATATTTATCGGAGAGCTTTTCGTAAATCTGCGCAGCTTCTTTGTAGCGTTTCTGTTTGATATATAAATCGCCTAAAAACTTCTTGTAGAATTTATTATCATCATCAATTTTTGCGGCTTTCTCGCTATACAGCGTAGCGTTGGCAATATCGTTGGATGCCAGAAAAGATTTCGCAATCATAAAGTTCGTCCCCGAACTGGCAGGATTCATTTCAGCAGCTTTTTTGAAGTGCGTAATGGCCTTATCGTAAGTTTCAGCAATAAAGTACTTCATGCCGTCGGTAAAGATTGCTTCAGCCTGAAGTTCTTTTTCAGAAATAGTGCCATCGTCGGCTTTCTTATTTTTCTGTGCTATACCTAATACAGGAAGCCAGAGAAATGCCCATAATATGATTTTTGATACTTTCATTCATCAACTAATTGTAGGTAGTTTAACGCCCAAACGCCCCGAATATTGCTTAATATCGGGCAACATTCCTGCCAAAGACTCATCAAAGTTCTTTAAATTATTTGGTAATAACAAAATAACAACCTTCGACCTTGGTAATATGTTTTATGTTCTCAAGCAATCTACCTATTTTAGGGGATATTCACAAGCAGAAGCGTATGAGCGGAAAATGTACCACATAAAAGTATGAAGTATTGCTTTGGCAAGATAATTGGAATATTTTTGTAAACCCGACCAATCTACCAAATGGCAAAACATAAGTCTCAACCTAAACAAGGCCTTAAAAAGGAGGCAACGCAAACATCTACGGCCTCTAAAGTGATAGAAACACACGCCCCAGACAAAAATTTTTCGATTGATGAAAAATGGATTCCTGCCATTCTGAGTGTTTTGGTATTCATCAGCTATTTTCCTATCTGGCAAAACAGTTTTGTATGGGATGATAAGCCCTATATTACTATCAATGATTTGGTTAAAAACTTTGATATAAAAGCCATTTTTACTGAATATGTAGTTGGAAATTATCACCCGCTTACGGTTTTGAGTCTGGCGATTGAATATGCTTTGGTTGGAGAAAAGACCTGGTTGTATCATTTAGATAATCTGATTCTACACATCTTGAATAGCTGGTTGGTATTTAGGGTTATCCAACGGCTGAATGCTAATTTTCTGGTATCCTTTGTTACGGCTGTTTTATTTGCCATTCACCCATTGCATGTCGAGTCGGTGGCGTGGGCAGCAGAACGGAAGGATGTATTGTATACTTTTTTCTTATTGCTTTCCATATGGTATTATATCCGTTTTGATGAAACAAATAATAAAGTTTTCTACGGCGTTTCAATCCTCTTATTCATTGCCTCCTGTTTATCAAAAGGTATGGCGGTTGTATTACCTGCTCTCCTGATTATTACAGACTATTGTTTTCTGAAAAAGCCTCTGGGCTTTAAGATACTGATTAATAAGATTCCTTATTTTATTATCACACTTATATTTGCCTATCTGGCTACACATGCACAAAAAGATGCAGGTGCAGATGCCTCAAGTGTAATAGGAAGCGCCTATAGTACAGGCGAGCGGATTTTGTTAACAGCTTATGCTTTTTGTTTTTATTGGATGAAAACCATTCTGCCCTATAATCTCTATCCGTTTTATCCTTACCCTAATAAAGCTACCGGAAGTATCCCAGCTATTTATTCTCTGGCTCTTTTAGGTGCATTGCTATTAATTGGGGCTATTATCTGGTTCGGAAGAAAAGATAAACGAATCTGGTGGGCAGGTGCTTTTTTTCTGATTGCTATTTCTACTGTTTTGCAGATATTACCTGTGGGGAGTGCCTTGGTTGCCGACCGCTATTATTATTTATCATCTATTGGCCCATTATTCCTGATAGGATTATTGGTAAATAAAATCTATGCTTCATCAAAAGGTATTCTGGCAGGCTTCTTCATTGTGGCACTGGTATTATGTGGAATGACCTTTGTGCAGACAGGCAAGTGGAAAAACGAATTAGTGCTTTTTACAGATGCTGACAAGGCTTTCCCGAATGATGCAATGATATTGAGTAATATAGGATGGTATTATTTAAATAATAAAGAATTTCCAATCGCTAAAGAATATCTCAAACGGGCAGATGATGGCGGTTTTAAGAATGCAGATGTGTGCCGTACGATTGGTTCCATGTTCTTAGATGAGGGAGACAATGCTACGGCCTTAAAGTATTTCCAGAAAGCGGCTCAGTACTTACCGAAATCTAACCGTACTAACTGGCTTTTTGCCACGGTTTATTACCGGATGGGTGACTATAAGAATGCTAATTATTATTATAAAATTACGCTTGAAAACGAACCTGAAAATGCTGAGTACTGGACAGCTTACGGATTATCGCTGATAGGTAGCGAAGAATATGAGGCAGCCAGGCAGGCATTTAAGAAATCGATGGCTATTAAGCCCGACTATTGGGATGCTTATCTGAATCATGCTTTTTCGTATCGGAAGCAAGGAAACTATGAACAGGAAATTAAGGAATTAAAGGAGTTGATAGAGAAAGCACCGCAATATGGCCCTGCCTATAAAAACCTGGGTGTTACCTATGTAGATTTAAAACAGGATGATAATGCCATAGAATATTGGAGAAGAGCGACAGTAAGAGACTCAACCGGTGATTTTGAGTATAATATCGGTATCAACTATGCTAATCGGAATGATATTGAAACTGCCAAGCAATGGTACATTAAATCGGCTAAGAAAGGGAATATCAATGCCCGAAATATCCTGAAAAATAATGGTATAACTAACTATTGATGCGTGTTTATTCGGGCAACTGATAGAAATAATCTAAGGGATTCTTGAAAAGAAAATGATAACCTGATTTGTCCAACCATTTATCTCCATTGATAATCTTATAGGGATGCGGAGTAGGTGCTTCTACAAACTCAGGCATTTCAAAGCCTAATTCCTCGCAATTTTGGGTATAAATTTCTTTTCTAATGGGGTGTATGGGAGAAACAATGTTGAATGTATCACCCCAGATTTCTTTCTCAATAACGGTTTCAATGATTCGGATTACATCATCTCTGTGAATATAATTCACCGGAATGTCTCCGGTAGTCAAGCCTTTCCAACCTGCAAAATATTTAGCAGGGATACGGTCATATCCCATTAGTCCTGCTGAGCGTAGAATAGTTACTTCTGTGGAAAAGCTTTTGAGTAGATTTTCGGCCTTTACCATAGTTGGGCTAGCCGATGTTTCGGGCGTTAAAACATCTTCTTCTACTACTTCACGATTCAATTCCGGATAAACAGAGGTAGAACTGATATAAATAATCTTTCTGATTGGAGAGTTTTCCACAACCTTTAGCAAATTAGCTATCTGCTCAACATGTGCATCAGTCTTCTGTATGCTTATTTTTGGAGGAATATTGATGATTAAAACGTTGCTATCAAGAAAGTTATCCACATATTCACATTCTAGCTGTGGATTAAGTTTAAGAAGATAGGGCTCAATCCCATTTCCCTGCAAAGTTTCTAGTTTTTCCTCATGTGTAGTACTACCTTTTACCAGATAGTTTTTTTCGGAAAGATATCTTCCCAATGGTAATCCTAACCATCCACAGCCTATGATACTTATTGTTTTCATGCGTTCTTTGATTGATCTTACTATAATTAAACTTGTCGAAAAATAAGCGTGCCACGCTCTTATTCGGACGAGTATAAGCGTGACACGCAAGATATTACTAAACGCGAAAAAATTTACTTAACCCCAGACTCTTGCGCTCTACAAAGACAATGATAAATAAGAACAAGAAACTTAACACTAAATGAAAAGGAATGGCATAATAGGGATTTTCTATTTTGATTTGCCATGAGGCAAAAATCAGAATACCTGCCCCAATCAGATAAATAACAATTCTATTAATTTCGTAGGGAACTGGATAATACTTCTGTCCAAACCAATAACATAGAACCATCATCACAAATGAGGAGATAGCAAAGGTAAGCGCACAACCGATGTAGCCCATCTGAGGGATGAGAATCATGTTTAAAACAACCGTAATGAACATGCCTATAAAAGTCAGGATAGTACCAAAATGGGTCCTGTCACTCAATTTAAACCAGATAGACATATTCTGATAAACACCAATAAACAAATTAGCTAATAACAGAATAGGTACCACTTCAAGACCAAATCGGTAATTCTTACCTAATATCAGGCTAATTAAATCTATATTCAAACTTACACCTACCCAGATAAGAATGCAGGCTATGGTAAACCATTTGGTAGCCAAAGCTATCATACTCGGTGAGTTTTTATCTTCGGCCTTTGAGAAAAAAAACGGGTCGGCAGCATAGCGGTAGGCTTGCACGACCAGAAGCATAAAAATGGATAGCTTATAGACATTGGCATAAATACTAAAAGCCGCATCGGTGGTGAAACCGGGATAAAAGCCCTCGGGTAAAACAGTCCTGAACATAATCCGATCGGCTAACTGATTGGTTGCCCCTGCTAAACCCATAATTAAGAGAGGATAAGCATAGATAAGAACAGGTTTAAACTTCTTGAGGTCAAAGGAGAATCTGAAATCAATAAATTCTCGCCAGAGTATTAGTAATGTAATCAGACTAGCAATGAAATTTGCCCAAACAATATAATCAGGACCAATTTTAGGATTATAGAAGTAGTCTGCAAAAGGTTTCCAGTCAGGTAACATAACGCCTTCATGAATGTATTTGCAGAACATTAGATAAAAGACATTCAGACCGATATTGATAAAAATGTTGATGAGACGAATGGCAACAAATTTTTTAGCACGATTTTCAGCTCTCAGTTTAACAAAGGCGATAGCAGCCACAGCATCGGTAGCGAGAATGATAGCAAACCAAACTACAAGCCTTTCTTTGCCCGGGAATTTCATGGCATTAATAATCGGGGTTGCCATGAAATAAATGATGATCGAGAAAATAATACTCGTAACAATAATATAGGATAAAATCAGGTTAAAGTACTCCTCCCGGTTTTCTTTTTTGCTGGCATACCGGAAGAAGGCCGTTTCCATACCATAGGTATAGATGATGTTTAGTAATACAGCAAAAATGTATAATTGATTATTATCGGCCAGTAAATTTTGTTCAGGAAAAACACGGGTATGTATTGCTACTAAAAGCCAATTCAGAAATCTGCCAACAATGCTACTGATACCATAAAGAGCTGTATCACTTGCTAATTTTTTTACTACGCTCATGTGTTAATTTCAGGGGAGGTAAGATATTCCTCAGAATCCGATTACTTGAACCTTATCGTTATTTTTTGCCAAAATTAACATATTTTTCTTAGCTCCCTTTACTATTTTCATTTGGCGTACCTGTCCGGTACTGAAAAAGCCTGTATCCTGTGGTTTCAGTACTTCAAATTTTCCCTGACCTTTTCCGTGTAGAACTATGCCATGATTACTGTCATATCGCCCGATTTCAGGTAGTACATCAAAGAAATTTCCGGTCAGAATAATATCCAATTGGTTATCGTGGTCGTAATCGCAGGTTTCTATGCCATATACTGGGGAGAATTGTACTTCAATAGGGAGCGGTACAATACTAAAATTTCCTTTACCATCATTAATAAAGAATGAGGTTTGCGGATGAACTACCGATTTATCTATCATTCCCTCTTTCTGCTCACTGGTAAATATTTCATCAACCGACTTATTGGCATAATCCTTATGATAAACAAAGCGTTCTTTAATAGAGGGTATGACCTTTTGCAAGTCTGGTTTTTGCATGAGAGGCACTAATTTGCCATTGTTATAGACGCAAATCAACTGCTCAACCAGTCCGTTTTTATCAAAATCATTCACGCAAATCATGGCCGGTTGGTCTTTTGAGGCGGTTAACTTGGAATTAAGTCCCAAATTCCCCACAATCAAATCCTCATCTCCGTCATGGTCGATATCAGCCACTTTGATAGTATTCCACCAACCTGCTGAATCTGGTATAGGCATTGGCTTAGAGATTTTTCCTTTCTGATTTTTGAGAATAGTTACAGGCATCCAGTCACCTGCGAGTACTAAATCCTGCCAGCCATCTTTATTAATATCAGTCCACGTGGCATCGGTTACCATACCTATTTCACCTAAATTTTCGGCAGTAAATTTGCCTTTGCCATCGTTTCTCAGGATATAACTCTTAGGGCTTCTACCATATTCAGCGCTAACCATCCGTGAGCCAGCAAAAAGATCCTGATCGCCATCTTTATCGAAATCTCCGGCTATTATGCAGGAAGTATTCTCATATAGTGCAGGTAAATTACCTAAAGAGAAATTTCCTTTTCCATCGTTGATGTATAAATAATCTATCAATGCAGGATTCTCTTTTGGAAACTCATTTCCACCAGTGGCAATATATAAATCTAAATCTTTATCTCCATCAGCATCAAAGAAAGTAGCAGCTACTTCATCAGCATGTGGATTTGCACCGAAAACGCTTTGTTTAGATGATTGGAAACTTCCGGCACCATTTTGCAAAAACAATTGTCCAACTGAATTTAAGGCTGCACCTATATACACATCTTCTAAACCGTCACCATTTACATCACCTACTGCTAAGGCAGGACCTTCTCTTGAAAACATTTGCTTAAGCGTAGCATCTCTGTTATAATCAACAAATCCGTTTTCAACATGGGTAAAATTTATGCCTGATTGCGTGCTTATGTCTATGAAGTGCTTGTTGGTAATAGATGGTTTATTGATATAAGTTTGATTGGCATTCTTTTGCTCCAATACCAATTCTGTATCTGCTTTTGGAGCTTTGATAGTCTGTTTTTTATCATTCTGCCAGATAACTGTGACAGAATCGATACCCGGATTATTGTCTAAACCAAAAATCAATATATGGTCACTTGAAGACTGAAACCCATGATTAGGCATGGATTGTAAAAACTGTTTTTTACCTTGTTGATACACATATACTTTAGCCCCGATACCAAAAGCGTTTTTATCTGCCCCTTTCAGGTTTATTCTTAAAAAATGCTTTTTAAGTTTTTCAGTAGCATTATTTCGATAGACTGAAAGTGGCATGTTATTGTTATTTACAATCAAATCAAGGTCGCCATCATTATCTAAATCTCCATAGGCAGAGCCATTAGAGAACCCTGGTTCACCTAAGCCCCAGTCGGCAGCTTTGTTTTCAAATTTCAGATTCCCCTTATTTTTAAAAGCATAATTGGGAATGGGTGCAGAAGGCATCTTCTCAACCATTTTATTAATATTGAGCCTCCCATTCTGGTCGAGCATTTGAGGGACAGTGTTCTTATCAGCTAAAAAGCTGATAAAATCCTGGTCGGTGAGGTCATGAACGATGCCATTGGCAACGAAAATGTCTTTCATACCATCATTATCCATATCAAAAATCAAGGCTCCCCAACTCCAGTCGGTCGCATAAATACCTGAAAGCGCAGCTACTTCGCTGAAAATGGGTATGCCATCATGGTTATCTCCATTATTGAGTTGTAGCGTATTGCGGGTATATTGATGATAGAAATCTCTTTGTACTTTTATTTGCTCCAATTCGTAGGTTTCGAAACTTGAGGTAGTTTTTAGCCGATAATCATCGTTGGGCAACATATCGGTCACAAAAATATCCGGCTGTCCGTCGTTATTAATATCACCAATATCAGCACCCATAGAATTAAGACTTGTATGCCCCATCGATTGCTCTACTACCTCTTTAAAAGTGCCGTTTTTCTGATTGATATAGAGATAATCACGCTCGTAGAAATCATTGGAAATATAAATATCCAACCAGTTATCATTATTCACATCTCCCACAGTGATACCTAAGCCAAAACCAATCAGACTCCCATAAATACCTGCTTCTGTACTTACATCGGTAAACTTATTATTATCGTTTCTGAATAATTTATGCCCACCAAATGGGTCTCTCTGATTCCGGAGATTCTGGTATTGTAATTTATTCACCTGTATGAAGCTATTATTCAACAGATACATGTCCAGGTCACCATCGCGGTCATAGTCAAAAAAAGCGGCATGTGTAGAATATCCCCCATCGTAAATTCCGTATTCTACGGCCATTTCCTTAAACGAAGGAATACCATTCTTTCCTACTCCCTGATTGATGAATAGTTCATTGCCTCGTGTATCATTTCGCAACTCACCTGAATTACAAACGTAAATATCTAATAAACCATCGCCATTTACATCTGCAAAAGTTACACCCGTGCTCCATGCCTTTGTGCCACCTACGCCTGTCTGTTTGGTTATGTCTTGAAACTGAAAAGAACTACCCTCTTTTTTGCCTTTATTGAGGTACAATTTGTTCTCGCCCTGATTGGCTGTGAGATAAATATCCGCAAAACCGTCGTTGTTGACATCGCCAATGGCTACTCCGGCTCCGTTATAAAAATTACGGTAGTTGATAATATTCATTTCGGGCGTATCTTCAATCTTATTCATGAAGTCTATTCCCGTTTGAGAAGCATCCAATGATTCAAATAAATAATCCTGCGAACTTTCTTTGCACGAAAGCAACACAGACAGAAGCAAGCAATAAAACAGCGATTTTGTCATCAGATAAATATAAGCCTGTAAAAATAACAATAGAATTCGATTTCTATTATATATAATTCAGGTGGTTTAGGCTGATAGTAGATGAGCTGAGAAAGAGAGAAGAAGAAACCAGAAAATTTAAAGATAGGTTTAAAAAACAATCAGAGTGCCATTCCTGACACTCTGATTATATATTGGCTTAAATGAACGCTTCTACTTTACGATGCCATGTTTTACGGCTTTCAGGCAAATTGTTCAGATGAGGCATTTGCCCTGCATGGTATTCATTATACAGACGAATAATATCTTTGTTCATATCAGCAATAAAAGGGCCATAACTGACGATGGGTGCCTTATGCGGTTTCCCGGCATATAGCACAAATCTAGTTCCCTGTTCGCCTGCTATAAATGTGAGCTCACTTTCCCCTGCTTCATTGCTTCGGTCTAACCACGCAACCTGACCTTGAGTGACTTTGCTTTTTCCTACTGTTACCTCGCCTTCCAATACATAGATAAATCCATTGTATTCAGCAGGAATTTCCTGTCTGGTTTCTGTGTTTTTTCCTAATGTGAAATCCACCAATGTAAAAGGAGTATGGTTTTGTAGTGGGGAATGCAGGTTATGAATACTTCCACTATAAATTCTGATCTCAGCCTGGTCGGTTTTCAGAGTAGGCACATCTTCCAGAAGAATCTGTTGCCATGAGGGCTCTATCCATCTTTTTTCAGGAGGCAGAGCCAACCATAATTGCAGGATATGCATATGGGTTTTAGAAGCTATTTCTTCAGTGTGGATAATACCCTTGCCGGCAGTCATTAATTCGAGGCTTCCTGTGTGCCAGTCTCTGTTGTCACCCTGTAATACAAGTGTTACTGTCTCAAAACCTGCATGTGGGTGCGGCCCTCCGACAGGTTTGCCACCCGGAAGATTCAGTGCATCGTCCATCAATAAAATGAATGGGTCAGTATTAGCAAAATCTTTCCCATCAATCAAGGCTTTTGCAGTATGCCCTTCACCTAAGAAACCCTGATGCCCCTGAGGTGTAGTTATATGTTCTATGATTCTTTGTTTCATTGTTGTAAAAGTTTAATTACCATGCAAATTTCTCGAATTAATGCTATACTTTTGTTATCTGTTACAAAAAGAATAGCGATTACAAAAAGGATACCATGGAATATACACCAGAAGCTTGCAGAAAAGCCAGACTAGCCATGAGAGACACATTAGATGTAGTAGGTGGTAAATGGAAACTCGTATTACTTACAATATTAAGACGTGGCAAGAGGCGGTTTCGTGAGTTATCGAGAGAGGCGGATATTTCGCCTAGAATATTGTCGAAAGAATTACAGGAAATGGAAATGAATGGATTGGTAAGTCGTACAGTTCTTGATACCAAACCTATTACAGTTGAATATGCGCTCACACCTTATAGCGAAACACTGGATGAGGTGTTAAATGCCATGGAAAAATGGGGACAAACGCATAGACAAAAAATAATGTCTACCTGAGTTTTAGCAATGAATGGATTTAATAAGCACCACTTATTTTTTCAATTGATGGTGCTTAATACTACTGTAGCAATGGAGGCAAATTATGGCCAATATTATATTCAACAAATCCGGCGGTCTGACAATCCCAAAGCTGGAATTTTGAGTATCTGTAATCAAACACGCCGATGTCAATAAGCATTTTGTTATAGGCATCTGTTGGAACATTTTCAAAACGATTAATGGTGAGGCGTCGCTTAGTCACCCCTCCTACTACAAACGCGCCTAAAACTTCCTGCCGAGGGTCTGATATACATTTCAGATTCCCCACAATCTGCGCGGGTATTTTATCGAAGATGCCTCCGCCTACAGTTCTTTGGTCTTCTAGTCTTTGCCAGTAATTATATATGGTTTTAGAAACTGAATAAATATCTAATTGCATAATCCAATCGGTGTAATCTTTATAGTCGACGCTGCCTATTGGTATGGGAATATTCTTTCCATTCACTAAAAAATCTTTTAGTAAAACAGGTTGGCTATTGAAAGGAGCTCGCCAACATTTATTATAGCAAACAGGAGTAGGCTGGGGCAAAGGTGGTGGCGGCGGACAGATAGTAATAAACTGAATGAAGTCCTGACGTTTGATAAAATAGTAATCTTCAGTTGCTGCAGGGTCACTTATCTCTGCTGTTACATTAAATTTCATATCAAGGGCTTTCTCAGCATTTACAAAAGTGTAATCAAGCTTATTAAATACAGCAGGAGCTTTCAATTCAACTAAATCAGATTCAATGGCTTTGCCATCATTGGTCGTGATTTTTAGTTGATATTTCTGCCCGATTATTCCTTTGAATATTGGAGATGCCTCGTAGTAGCCATCTTGTGTTTCTGACATGTTATATACATTACCTGAACCATCCACAATTCGTACGTGTGCCTGTGTCACGGGTTTTCCCATGTATTCTGAGGCATCATAAGGATCATAAGCTGTAGCTCTACTCAGTCTCACATGGTATGGACCTGAAAGATTGTTCACTTCTCCGTACACCACAATAGCATTGGTCTGGTTGCTCGCTTCAAAGTCTGTCAGTTCAGTTTCACAGGAAGTCAGCCAGCCTATCAGGAATAAAAACAAATATATCTTTTTCATCAGAATTTGAAATTGTAAGTAAGTGATGGAATAGCAGCGCCTAAAACCGAGAGTTTATAGGTTTTAGCCTGTGTACGCAAACCTGTGGCCGATTTGAAATAAATAGAATAAGCATTCTGACGAGCTAGGATGTTATAAATAGAGAAATTCCAGCTACCCTGCCATTTCTTTTTTTCTTTAGCATCAATGGTAATCCCTAAGTCTAAACGCATATAATCAGGAATCCGCTCGGCATTTCTTAGCGTGAAGCTTGGAGTAGAATACCCATCTAATAATTGATAAATAGTAGTCGGCTGTAAGAATTCATATACTACCCCATTGTAGACATAAGTACCCTTGTCGAATCCGGCTCTTGGATTCAATCCGGCTTTTACCATATAGTCATACACATCACTAAATGCTGTGATTTTATATCTTCCGTTCGGATAGGTAATCGGCCGCCCGGTATTATAAGTAAAATTTACATTGAATGTCGTGCGCTTTGTCCATCGGTTATTGAGTACCAATTTAAAATTATGTGGCGAGTCAAAGTTGGCAGGGAATCTTAAACCAAAATTAGCCGATATTTGATCTTCAGTAGCAGGAATCTGGCGGAAAGTTCGGGAGTAGGTATAAGAAAACCAACCTGTGAGTTTTTTACCCCGGGCTTTTTTGAGAAAAAACTCTGCACCATATGCAAAGCCCTTACCTACCAATAGCTGTGTTTCGATGGTTGGATTCAGGTAAAGCGCAGCGCCGTCAATATAATCTACTACGTTTTTGAGGTCTTTGTAATAGACTTCTAAAGAAGTTTCATAAACATTACTTTCTCTCCCTACAAAGTTCTTAAAAAAGCCAATGGAATACTGGTCGGCTATTTGTTGAGGTATCTGCTGATTACTGTTTTTCCAGACATCAGCGGGTGAAATAGCCATAGTATTAGAAATCAGATGCATGAATTGCTGCATGCGATTATACCCCAGTTTGATTGAGAAATTGGTGTCTAATTTAAAGGCCAGAGAGACACGTGGCTCAAAGCCCCCATATGAGTGTATCACCGAACCTTTCCGATAATTGAGAGTATCAATAATAGTCTCTACTTCACGTGGTGTACCCAATTGATAGTTATAAAACTTGCCTGGGCCAAGTAATTGATAATAAGCATAGCGTAGGCCATAATCCAAACTAATGGCTTTTCCCAAACTGATGCTATGCCCCACATAAGCCGCCATTTCTCTCGATTGCTCAACAGGCATGGAAAATGTATTGACTATTGATTCTGCAGAAGTAGGTGAGAGGCTTCCGGCATCGTTTGTATACTGACTGAACTCAAAACCAAAGTCTAATCTACTTTTGTTAGATAACTCATAGCTTAAATCCTCTCTGATAGATTTCTGAATGATAGAAGGTGTCCATTTATATTGATAAGGAGTACTCAAACCCTCAATACCATATTGATATTTACTTAGAAATGCTGTGAAATTATGTGCTAACTTGCCTTTGATCAAGGCATTATGTTTTAAACTGATGTTGCTCGTATTCCAGAAATATAAGGTGTCACTACCTAATTTAAAGGCATCATTGCTTGAATAGGCTGATAGCGATATTCTTTGATTCTGCCCAAATTTATGAGTGGCTTTTACATTGAAATCATAAAAATTAGCTTTGCTTTGTTTGAGGGCCTCGTTTGGAAAATAACGGAGATAAAAATCAGATAAAGAACCTCTTGCGGCAACAATGATAGAAGTTTTGCCTTTCCATAAAGGGCCTTCAACCAATATGCGACTGGAAATAGGGCCGACACCGCCTTGCAAACTCCATTTATCAAAATTGCCCTCTCTTAAACGTACATCTAAAACAGATGATGCCCGTCCACCATACATAGATGGAATACCACCCTTAAATAAACTTATATCCTGCACCATGTCGGCATTGAAAGCCGTAAAAAAACCAAATAGGTGAGAGGTATTGAATAGGGGAACGCCATCTAACAAAACAAGGTTTTGATCCACATTACCACCCCTTACATTAAAACCCGAAGCGCCTTCACCCACCGTTGAAACACCCGGTAAAAGCATGATACTTCTGATAACATCAGCTTCTCCCATCAGATTGGGCAGCTTTTTCAGGGTCTTACCTGAGAGTTTTTCAACTCCCATAATAGTGCGATTAACATTGGCGTCAGATTTTTCGGCGGTGATAACTACTTCATCCAGCAGGCGTTCGATTTTTTCAAGACTTACTTCAATGTGTACGTTCTGGTCTAGAACTATTCTATCCGTTTTTATTTTGTAGCCTAGCATCCGAACAGTAATCTGATAGGTTTTAGGTGCCATATACAAACCAAAATAACCCAATGAGTCAGTATGAACACCAATACTCATACCTGAGAAAAGTATAGTGGCGTTTTCAAGTGGTAAATTTGTTCCTGCTTCTTTTATAGTACCCGAGAAAAGAAAGGTTTTCTTCTGGGCAATAGCGCCTTTATGGATACTCAATAAGAATAGGAGTGTAAAAAAAAGATAGAGTTGTTTATTCATTCATCATTGGGTTAAGTATATCTCAATTGTAAGCAGAAGCGGATCCGCTCTGGGCAGACCTTCTTATTGAATAAATAATAGGGAGTTCAAGTATAAAAGTTAGTCACGCTGATTTAAAGATATGACGAATTTTATAGGCTTTTAGTTGGATAAAAGGCCTTTGAATTTTGACAAGTCTTTGATTTAGTTTTGCGTAGATTCAATGATAAATATTTAATGGGGCTGGCAAGCCAACCCCACCAGATTTTAATAGCTAAGTGTTTGACTGATATCTTACTTCAATTTCCTGAAAACCTGCATTTTGTCGTTATTTCTCAATACAAAATATAATTGGGCTTTAGGCGTATTAATCACTTTAATATCGCGCACATCACCCTCTTGTAAAAAGCCTGTATCTGTAGGTACTAGTGCTTTGAAATCTCCTTTGCCATTTCCTTTCAGAATCAAGCCATAAGAAGCATCGTATCGTGCCTGATACATATTAGCTCCATAGAAATTGCCACCAATCAACACATCTAAATTACCATCACCATCTACATCTTCTGTTCGAAGTGCCATGATTTTTGATACTTGTGCCAGATTTGGTAGCGATTTCAATTTAAAAGTTTTATTACCCAGATTTTCGATATAAACCGATTCAAAAGTATTGACTAGCTTTTCTTCGGCACCATCTAGTTCTTTTGAGTTGAATACCTGTTCAATGGTTTTGCCCGAGAAATCTTTATAATCAACATATTTTTTATTGATAATACTCGGAATCTGCTTACCCATCTCGTCCTTACCATTTACCGGATACCATTTATCCCCTCTGCTATAAGCTAAGATATGGTCTACCGCATCATTTTTGTCAAAATCTTTGGTAAACATTCTCAATTGCCCGCCCTCATGCTTTCTGAATTTGGTGTTGGTACCTAAGTTACCCACTACAAAATCAATATCGCCATCTTTATCAAAATCTCCGGCAGTTATACTACTCCAGAAACCAGTAAACTTGCCTAACTGATTATCTATCTGTTTGAATTTGCCTTTGTTATTTTCAAAAGTTTTAATCGGCATCCATTCGCCTACAACAGTTAGGTCAAGGTCGCCATCTTTGTCTATATCAGTCCATACAGCATCGGTAATCATACCTGCCTGGCGAAGTTCGGGAGCAATATTTTTAGTGGCGTCAGTAAACTTCCCTTTGCCATTATTCACTAACAAATAAGAATTAGGCGATTTGCCATATTGATAACCAACCACTCGTCCACCAACAAATAAATCAAGGTCACCGTCTTTATCGAAATCGCAGGCACGAACGCAAGATTTATTATCAAACATTTTTGGTAAGGCATCAGCAGATATGGTAAAGTTTCCTTTGCCATCGTTCAGATATAAGCGGTCAAATTGTTCGACCATTTCTCCATAAAATTCATTACCTCCGGTCACCACATATAAATCAAGGTCTTTGTCGCCATCTGCATCAAAAAATAAGGCATCTACATCTTCTAATAGAGAATCAGCTTGAAAAGCAGATTGTTTGCTCCTAATGAATCCGCTGCCTTTTTGCAGATATAATTCTCCGGCCTGATACTTCGCCCCTCCCACATAAAAGTCTTCCAAACCATCACCATTCACATCACCAACGGCCATTTTTGGCCCTTCAGTAGATACCTTAAACGGAATCAATAATTCACGGGTAAAATCAAAATAAACGTTTTCCTTATGCACAAACGGAATATTTTCGGCAGTAGTAATATTTTCAAATAGTGGCGTTTGCGGTACTTCAAACTGATAAGTGCTACCATCCAGTTTAGCATTGTTCTGGTCTAAAGTAAGGGTTTTGTTAATGGCAGGATTGACAATCACTTCCATTTTCTGGTTTTCCCATATCACTATCAGCGAATCTACTTTTGGCGTTTTTCCGATACCAAAAATCAACGAGGGCTCAACTGAACTCATAAAACCACGCGTTGGCATCAACTGTTGCAATTGTTCACCGTCACTTGTTTTCAATATTACCTTGGCTCCTATACCAAAGGTGTTTTTATCATTGCCTTTCAACTTGACCTTAATGTAGTTATTGCCTACTGTTTCTCTGCTTTGATTCAGATAAATCCCTGCAGTTTCATTAAGGTTATTCGTAATTAAATCTAAATCCCCATCATTATCTAAGTCGGCATAGGCGCTTCCGTTAGAGACATTTTCTTCTTCAAAACCCCAGTCAATTGATTTATCCTGAAACTGTAATTCTTTCGTGCCTTTATAGAGATAATTATGCCATTTGCCGCTTGGCATTTTATCAATAGCCTGTTGGTCTAGCTCATGAGAGGTAGGAAGATTATAATGAAGTGAATCGCTGGCAATGAATTTCAGATAATCTAAATCATTAGGCCTTCTCAAAATACCATTCGTTACAAAAATATCCTTGATTCCATCCCCATCATAATCAGCCATTAACGGGCTCCAACTCCAATCGGTAGCTGCTACACCTGCCATCGGGGCAATATCGCTGAAACGCTTGCCACTCATGCTCAGTTGCAAACAATTACGGCTATATTGATTGAAATAACCAAATTGTAGTTTATAGAGATATATATCCAGCGGGTCTTCACCAACCGACGATTTTTCGACTTTTTCATCTTCCGGATACATGTCTAAGGTCATAATATCCTGAAAACCATCATTATTAATATCAGCTACATCAGAACCCATTGAAAAACGACTCAGGTGAGTGAAGTGCTCTTTAATGGCTTCTTTAAATGTGCCATTTTTCTGATTGATATAGTAATAATCATCTTCATGGAAATCGTTACTCACATAAATATCTAACCAACCATCGTTATCAATATCAGCAACCGAAATACCTAAGCCATAACCCATAGCTGCCTGATAGATGCCGGCTTCTTTGCTCACATCAGTAAACTTGCCATTATCGTTGCGATAGAGATAATCTCCGGCTTCGTTGTCTTTGAGCATGCGGGTATTTACACGATCGTAAGAACGGGTATTATGCACCGCATGATTGAGTAGATAACAGTCTAAATCTCCGTCTTTGTCGTAATCGAAGAAAGCGGCTTGGGTAGAGAAACCTGTGAAGTCCAGGCCATATTCATTAGCTTTTTCAGTAAAAGTCAGGTCGCCGTTATTGATATATAATTCGTTAGAACCTTCCAGACCTTTATAATTTGAAACAGCGCATATATAAATGTCCAATAGACCATCGCCATTCACATCGACCATAGTTACGCCTGTTTTCCAGTCAGAAAAACCACCGATTCCAGCCTTTTCTGAAATATCCTCAAACTCAACCGGACTATCTTTGGTTTTACCTTTATTAAGATAAAGCTTGCTTTTACCTTGATTTGACACAAAAAACAGGTCGGTTAAGCCATCATTATCAATATCCCCTGCTGCTACACCTCCGCCATTATAGAAATAAAGATAATCGAGAATATTGAAATCTTTGGTTTCAGTGATATTGTTGGCAAAATCAACTTTACTTTGGGTGGCTGATAGTTTATTGAAAAGCTTTACTCCATCATCTTTCTTTGACTTACTACACGAACTAAAAACTATAACCGATAAACTGACTATACTAACTAATTTTACTATTGACTTCATTTTTTCTGCTTTTTAAAACTGAAAACCTGCGCTTTATCGTTGTTCTTGGCCAGCACGAGCATTTCTTCAGTTGCATTAGGGTTGTGTATCATTGTTTTTACTTTATACATTTTTCTCACCTGTCCCAGGGTTTTAAATCCTGAGTTATCAGGGTTAATGGCTTCAAACTCTCCTTTTCCTTTTCCCTGAAGCAATAAACCATAGTTGGCATCAAAACGCCCCCATTCCGGCAAAACATCGTAGAAATTTCCGGCCAGAACAATATCCAATATACCGTCATTATTAAAATCACCAGTTTCAATGGCATAAATAGGAGATAGTTGGGCTTGCATAGGTAAGGCTTTTAGCGAGAAATTCCCCTTGCCATCGTTAATCAAGAACGAAGTTTGGGTATAGGTAATTTTTTTGCGTATACCATCTTTCATCTGTTCTGCCGTAAAAATATCCTCAATGCTTTTATTGGCATAGTCTGCATACTTAATGAACTTCTTTTTAATAATAGGCAAGGCTCTTTGTAGTTCGCCTTTTAATACCATCGGATAAGTTTTGCCGTCTTCAGTTACGCATGAGATTATCTGCTCGGTAGTACCATTTTTATCAAAATCATTTACATCCAAATAGGCAGGATATTTAACTGAAGCTTTCAATTTGGTATTTTCGCCTAAATTACCTACAATAAAGTCTGTATCTCCATCACCATCAATATCAGCTGGTTTCAGGCAATTCCACATCCCTTCAGAATCTTTAATGGTTTCTTTCAAAGTAAGCGTGCGACCTCTGTCATTCTTAAAGACCACAATACTGCCCCAATCTTGTGTAACCACCAAATCTACAAAGCCATCTTTATCAATATCTATCCATTCGGCATCGGTTACCATGCCTAAATCATTGATTTGTGGCATGTAGCGTTTTGATAGATTCTTGAATCCTCCGGTACCATCATTGATATATAAATTGCTCGCAGGGCTCAGGCCGTACTTACCCGGAATCATCCGCGAGCCTACAAATAGGTCTAAATCTCCGTCTTTATCAAAATCAGCAGTGGTTACACATGAACCGTTTTCATTGATAGGAGGGAAGCGCAGGTCTCTTTTGAAATTGCCCTTGCCATCGTTTAAGTATAACACATCATGTAGTTCTGGTGCGTTTTCTTCAAATTCATTGCTTCCCGTTACGACAAATAGGTCCAGGTCTCCGTCTTTATCGGCATCAAAAAACAAGGCATCTACATTTTCGGTAGTACCATCAAAAGCAAAATCCGGCTGATTGGATTCTGCAAACTTTCCATTTTTCTGTTGAATATATAGCTTCTTGGGTTGTCCGGTTGCGCCACCCAAATAGATATCATCCAAGCCATCTCCATTTACATCGCCAACTGCCAGAGCCGGACCTTGGGTAGAGTACTTCTGTTTCAATAAAACATCTCTGTTATAATCAACAAAATTGCTTTCCTGATGGGTATAATCAAGTGTACTATTAGTAATATCAGTGAATAAGAATTGTTTTACAGATGGAGTAGTGCTAAAAATCTGATTGGCATTTTTATAATCTAAAACCAGACTTGCATCTGCTTTCGGATTTTTCAATACCTCCATCTTATCATCAGGCCATACAATTTTAAGCGAATCTATATTGGCATTCTGGCCTAAACCAAATACTAACTGGTGGTCGCTTGACGACTGGAAGCCTCTGTTAGGCATTTGCTGTAATACTTTCTTAGCCCCTTGCTGATACACAGTAATAGTAGCCCCGATGCCATTCAGGTTTTTACCTGTGCCTTTCAGATGTATGCGCAGAAAGTGATTTTTATTTACCTCGTTGGTTTTGTTTTTATAAACCGAAAGCGGGGCATTTACATTATTTACTACTAAATCTAAGTCACCGTCGTTATCCAAATCACCATAAGCTGCACCATTAGAGAAGCCAGGACCTTCTAATCCCCACGATTTAACGACATTGCTAAACTGCAGATTGCCATTATTTTTATAGGCATAGTTAGGAATAGAAACGGAAGAGATTTTATCGGTAAATTCTTTATAGTCGAATTTTTTGCCCTCGAGCATTTGTTGCATTGTATTTCGGTCGCCCAAAAACTCTACAAAATCCTGATCTGTCAGGTCTTTGGCAATGCCATTGGCTACGAAAATATCTTTCATTCCATCGTTGTCCATATCAAAAATCAATGCTCCCCAACTCCAGTCAGTGGCGTGTACGCCTGAAAACTCGCCTATCTCACTAAATGTGCCATCGCCATTGTTCAGGTGTAGCATGTTCCGCATATACTGGTGCCAGAAACCACGTTCCTTTTTCATCTCCGACAAATTATAGCTTTCAAAAACACTGGTGGTTTTCAAGCGTCTGTCGTCGGCAGGCAACATATCTGTTACAAAAATATCCAGGTTACCATCATTATTTATATCAGCAATATCAGCGCCCATAGAGCTAAGGCTGATATGCGCCATCTGGTTTTCTAAGTCTTCTTTAAATGTACCGTCTTTCTGATTGATATATAGGTAATCACGCTCGTAGAAATCATTAGAAATGTAAATATCCAACCAATTATCATTATTTACATCACCAATGGTGATACCCAAACCGAAACCAATCAAACTTCCGTAAATACCTGCCTGCTCGCTTGCATCAGTAAATTTCAGACTTCCTTTGTCACTATCGTTTCTGAATAATTTATGCCCTCCTAATCTGTCACGCTCATTACGTAAATTTATATAACCTAACCTGTCAATAGGTGTAAAGCTATTGTTAAGCAGGTACATATCTAAATCGCCATCACGGTCATAGTCAAAAAAAGCGGCATGCGTAGAAAACCCCCCATCTTCCAGACCTACTGCTTTTGCCATTTCCTTGAACGACGGAATACCGTTCTGTCCTACACCCTGATTCATATATAACTGATTACCCCGTTGATCCTGGCTACCTGAATTACACACATAAATGTCTAATAGGCCATCTCCATTTACATCGGCAAATGTTACACCAGTCGACCAGAATTTTTTACCTACAATACCTGCTTTAATTGATACATCTTCAAACTGAAAAGTTTTGCCGTCTTTAATGCCTTTATTGAGATAGAGTTTATTGTCTTCAAAATTGGAGGTAACAAAAATATCAGAGAACCCATCGTTATTTATATCACCAATAGCCACCCCGCCACCATTGTAGAAATTGCGGTAATTAAAAATATTGAATTCTTTCTTTTCTAAGCTTCTGTTTACAAAGTCGATACCAGTTTCAGAAGCCGGGAGGGATTCAAAGAGGGTATCTTCTTTTTTACTACAGGAGAATAGGAAGAAAGAACAAAAAATTATAAAAAGTATTTTTTTCATTGGTATAGGTTAAATGTCAGCAGCTTGGTCTGCCGGCTGTAAAATAAAAAGGCAGACCACATCTGATCTGCCTTTTTTAAGCTCATATATGATTAATACCCAGGATTTTGTTTCAATAATGGGTTTGCATCGATACGAGGTTGAGGAATTGGGAACAATTCTCTGTTTTTATCAAGATTCTTCATGAATTTTCTTTCTTTAGAGAAAGTCCCGAAACGGATCATATCGTTACGTCTCCAACCTTCCCAAGCAAATTCACGCCCTCTTTCCGCTAAAATATCAGCTTCAGTTAAAGTAGCCAATGCAGGAATACCAGATCTTGTTCTGATAGAGTTTACACCTGTTAGAGCCTCAGCAGTTTTACCTAATCTGAAAGCGGCCTCAGCTTTGATCAGGATAGCATCTGCTAAACGGAATACAACAAAGTCATTGCTTTGGTCGCCATTAGGGTTATTTCTCTGAATCTCATATTTTTGAGAACGAGCACCTGCTATCTGGAACTCAGGGTCAGCATCAGTCATCTGATCTTTGTTGAAATCAGTAACAAACGCCAAAGGTTGGTTTTTAGCATCTAACAATGGCGTACCATCAGCTGCATATTGCTGGCCTGTCAACCACATTTTCACACGGGCATCTTTTGAGTCGAAAGAGTTATAGAACTCTGCTAAAGTACAGAAACCATTCCATGGAGCATTACCTAAGTTATACGTACGTTGGTTAGCATAGTGTAGGGTTCTCATCTGGAAGTTCATACCACCTGCTTTGAAGTTATCGTAAGGCACTGCCCAGATATTTTCAGTTGAGCCTTGATTTTGAACCACAAAGTTATCTAATGTATTAGCTGATAAAGCATAACCGTTAGCTGAGGTAATAACTTTATTGATAGTATCGTAAGCTTTTTGCCATTCAGGAGCACCTTTATAAACACCTGCATTAAGATATAACTTAGCTAAAAGCATATTAGCTACGTCTTGATTCATACGGCTATATACTTTAGCGGTATTCAGGTTTGGAATATTATCGGTTAATTCTTTCTCGATGAAAGCATATACTTCTGCACGGGTTTTAGTTCCGGCATTTGAAGCGGCATCGGTTACGATAGGCACATTACCAAACAAATCAATTGCCATGAAGTAATAGAAAGCACGAATCGCTTTAAGCTCAGAAACTGCTTTCGGGTTACTTTTCACAACTACCATTAATTGGTTTACTTGTGAGATATTACCAAAGATAAAACCCCAAGCATTATTAATAGGGCCGTGTTGCGATGTCCAGGTATGGCGAGAATACGCCAACCAGTCACCATTATCATACCAGTCACCACCACGGGTCGGAACGATTAATTCATCGGTAGTTGCTTCACTTGGGTTAAACCAGTTGTCAGTCATACCTCTTAAACCACCATAAGCAGGCCCTAATACGGCAGCAATCTGGTCGTCAGTTTTAGGGAAATTACCGTCATCAATAATAGAGCTATAAACCGGCTCTGTAAGGTCAGTACATGACTGCAAGCTGATTAGACCTAAGCTAAGCGCCGATACAGAAAGTACTTTTATAATATTTTGTCTTTTCATTTTATTGATATTTTAAATCAGTCTTTGTATATACGATTATTTAGAAAGAAAGGTTGATACCTGCAGTAAGACCACGTGTTTTGTAGTAAGTCTCACGAACATCAATACCTGGAGCTCTTTGGTTATCTCCATCCACTTTCAATGCCTGACTAATTTCCGGATCTACACCAGAATATTTAGTAAATAATAATAAGTTATTACCTGCAATATAGATACGTGCTCTTTTCAGAACGCCCAAGTTAGCCGGTAAAGTATAACCCAAAGAAGCATTGTTTACACGAACATAATTTCCTGATTCAACATAATAACTCATCGGAATGGTCTGGTTATCGTTGATCGGTGAAGTTAATGCTGATACAAGGGCATTTGACTCAGCAAGGCGACCATCTTGTCTTCCTAGCAACAATTGGTTGGTGTTCATGATTTTTGCACCTAAGTTGCTTGTTAACTGGAATTGGAAATCGAATTTTTTGTAAGTAAAGCTGTTGGTTAAACCACCTACAAAGAATGGATTCGGGTCACCAAGGTAAGTTCTGTCACCAGCCTGTTGCTCTATTTTTCCGTTACCGTCTATATCTTTGAATACATATTTACCATTTTCAATTCTATCAACAATTGCTCCGTAGAATACACCAACCGGTTGTCCTGCTTGTAGAACCGAGAAGTTTACAGCAGAAGTACCTCTTAATGCACTACCCAAGTTAGTAGTTAAGAATATCTGGTTTTGCGCCTGGAACAAGTCGTTCGATAAGCTGATAACTTTGTTTTTGTTGAATGAACCTGCAAAAGTTGAGCTAAATGTGAAATCTTTTTTATCAACCCATTGATAAGTTAAAGAGATTTCAACCCCTCTGTTTTGCATACTACCTACGTTTGCAAGAATAGTTGGGAATACATAACCTTTTTCCTGAGGAGCATTTACTACATATAACAAGTCTTTAGTCTGACGAGTATACCAGTCAATCGAACCTGTTAATCTTGATTTCAACAACGCGAAGTCGATACCTGCACCGTAGTTTTCGTTAACCTCCCATTTCAAGTTAGGGTTCGGGTTACCTTGAATAGCATATGATGGTAAGAAGTCGTTAAGCGTAGCATCGTAGTAAGTACCACTTGTGCCATAGAAACCTCTTGAACGCAAAGGAGCAATACCTTCAGAGTTACCGGTTCTACCCCAGCTTACACGAAGTTTCAAGTTATCAACAACCGGGTTTCCTTTTAAGAATGGCTCTTCGCTCAAAGTCCAACCAACAGATACTGATGGGAAGAAGCCCCATTTGTTGTTATCCCCGAATTTAGTCGAACCATCACGACGCATATTCACCGTAGCAAAATATTTGTTCATTAAGCTGTATTGTACACGACCTAAGAACGAAACCAGTTTGTACTCATTTTTATACGAACCCATCAAGTTTGGATTGCTTCTGATACCAAGACCTGCACCTAAGTTATTAGGCCCGAAAACGTCAGTTAAGAAGTTGTTATTTGAAGCACCAAAACCGTCAGAAACAACATCCTGATAAGTATAACCTGCCAACACGCTTAAGTTACTGTTAGAGGTAATAGCTTTAGTATAGTTCAAAGTAGTTTCTAACTGTTTGTCAACTACTCCATCTAAACCTCTTGAAGCAGAGTTTCCACCTACTGTGCGAAGTAAGTTATCAATAGTAGATTTAGCATAGAAGCTTGAATTTTTGTTTTGTGTACGTAATGTACCACTTACGTTAAAGAACAAGCCATCAATAATTGTATAACCTGCCTGTGCATTAAATAGAACGTCTTGTAATCTTTCTTTTTGAGAAATACTTTCAAGAACAGCTAACGGGTTAAAGTTACCAAATGTACCAGGCAACTGGAAGTAATTACCATTAGCGCTATAAACAGGGTCAGTAGGACGCATGTTCATCGCAAAACCGATAGCTCTTTCAGGAGCGAAGCTTGCATCAGCCTGCGAAGCTGACATATTGAACTTCATTAATAATTTCCCGTTGATTCCTTTTGCATCTAAATTCAAACGACCATTTAAACGAGCTTTGCTAGAACCAATCAAAGTACCAATCTGGTCTAAGTAACCTACTGAAGCTCTGTATGAGAAGTTTTCAGAACCACCAGAAACACCAATATTATGGTTTTGTGACATGGCAGTACGAGTAATTACTTTCAACCAATCAGTATCAGCACCACCATCATCAAATGTCTGGTTATATTTTTTAGCAGCTTCTCTGAACTGAGCAGCATTCAATAATTCAGGTCTTTGTGAAATTCTTTCCTGACCCACATATCCATTATAATCAACTGTAGTTGCACCTGCTTTTCCTCTTTTGGTGTTAATCAGGATTACACCGTTCGAACCTCTTGAGCCGTAAATAGCAGCAGAAGATGCATCTCTCAATACATCCATTGTCAGGATATCTTCCGGAGCAACGTTTTCAATCGGAGCACCAATCACACCGTCAATTACATATAAAGGCTCACTACCCGCACTCAATGAACCTGTACCACGAAGACGTACAGTTGGACGAGCGTTAGGGTCACCACTACTTTGTGTAATTACCAAACCTGCCACTTTACCTTGTGCAGCCGCTAATGGGTTAGTAACAACCCCAGGGTTGAAATCACGGCTTCCAAGACTTGTTACAGTACCTGAAATTTCTTTTCTTTTTTGCGTACCATAGCCCACTACTACTACTTCTTCAAGGGCTTTAGTATCATCTAATAGGGTTACATCAACAACAGTCTGGTTACCAACAGCAACTTCTTTTGTTTCCATACCCACAAAACTGAATACCAATGTAGCATTTCTGGAAATGCCTGCTAGTCTATAGGTACCGTCTACGTTTGTTTGAGTACCTTTCGAAGTACCTTTTTCCTGCACGGTCACACCTGGTAAACCAGTTCCATCAGTGCCTTTTACAGTACCTGTAACTGTGACATCCTGTGCCATTACCGCAAATGTGAATGATGTGAGTAACAATGCAGCGAGAGTGAAAACAGAATTTTTCACACAAGCCAATAACCGCTCTGAGAAGCGGCCTACTTGGTAGGAATTCATCATAGGTTGTAATTAAAGTGAGTTAATAAATTGTTCGTAAAAACTTGCTAATCAGGACTTTGTTTTATCGACATCTTATCCAGACTATCCGCTACAATTGGAATATCCGGAGATTAGATAGAACATTACGTCTAATCAACCTCCAAAACTACAAAAAGAAATACTTAAAGTCCAAAAAAATGAATTAAAAAATTAAGAAATTTCAGAAAAAAACTTGCACAAAACCCATAATCCCTTGTTTTTTAAAGGTAATTTTTAATTTTTTATTTTGCAGAGCAACGCATAAGTTTCAAAAAAAGATAAAAAGTAGCACTTGTCAACAATTTTAGAATTTATCAACAAGTAAAAATGGGTGTTTTGTGTATAGTTTTTAGATTCATACGATAAATAAAAAAAATACTACTAAGTATGTAATGACAGATATATTTATTTTCATTGTTTGTATTGCCCTGCAATCGTTTCCGCTACATAATTTTTAAACGTAATCATTATTGGAAAAGTACTAATTTCTTTTTTGTTTATTCAACTATATTCTTTGCAAGAAACAGATAACCAACAGGTTAAAAATGCAAAATAATACCTAGTAAAAAACTGATGCAGAAGTATTTGAAAAGTAAATTTTATAATCTTATTTTGAACTTTGTATTATATACGTATTGGAATTTTAATCTCTGTACGCAAATAATTCTTTTGTACTTTTTAAATAAGTTAACATCATATTGACTAATTTTGGAGTCTGATAAAAACGAGTATAGGATAGACCAATTTAGAATCGACAGATAATGCTTGATGACCAACTGAAACAGCTTGCCCAGACCTTAGAAGGTGAACTTCATTATGACAAAGTGATGCGGACATTGTATGCTACTGATGCCTCGGCTTACCGTGAAATGCCCCTGGCAGTAGCTATTCCTAAAAATGAAACTGATTTAAAAAAATTAATATCCTTTGCTAAAGAGAATAATACATCCTTAATTCCTCGAACGGCCGGAACTTCGCTGGCCGGACAAGTAGTAGGTAGTGGTATTGTGGTAGATGTTTCAAGAACTTTCACTAAAATATTAGAGCTTAATACAAAAGAAAGCTGGGTAAGAGTACAACCGGGTGTGGTACGTGACGAGCTGAATATGTTTCTGAAAGAACATGGGTTGTTTTTTGGCCCGGAAACCTCAACTGCCAACCGTGCCATGATAGGCGGGATGGTTGGGAATAACTCCTGTGGTTCAAACTCAGTAGTGTATGGCTCAACACGTAACCATTTAATGGAAGTAAAGGGTTATCTGAGTGATGGAAGTTTTGTTGAATTTAAAGACTTGACTATATCTGAGTTTCAGGAAAAAAGCATGGCTACTGATAATAGCCTGGAAACTAAACTTTATCAGCACATAAGCAGAGTTTTAAGTGATAAAAATAATCAGGTAGAAATAAGAAAAGAGTTTCCGAAAAGAACTATTGAGCGTAGAAACACAGGTTATGCGATTGATGAATTATTGGAGACGGAAGTATTTGAGGCTGATTCAAAAGAATCTTTTAATTTCTGTAAACTGATAGCTGGTTCAGAAGGTACATTGATATTTCTGACTGAAATCAAAATTCATGTAAATCCACTTCCCCCACGATGCACTGGCTTGGTTTGTGTACATTTCGATTCAGTAGATGAATCTTTAAGAGCCAACCTGATTGCCTTAAAGTATAAACCTTCGGCAGTTGAATTGATAGACCATTATATTTTAGAGTGTACCAAAGAAAATAAAGAGCAACGCTTAAACCGTTTCTTTGTACAAGGCGATCCGGGCGCTATTCTGGTAGTAGAATTAGCCCGTGATTCGGTAGAGGAGATTCAGCAACTAGCTATGGCAATGGAGGCAGAAATGCGCGGCGCTGGCTTAGGCTATCACTTCCCGGTTTTATTCGGCGACGATACAAAAAAGATCTGGACTTTAAGAAAAGCTGGTTTGGGCTTATTATCTAACCTACCGGGTGACGAAAAAGCAGTTGCCGTAATTGAGGATACAGCAGTAGATGTAAACGATCTGCCGGATTTTATTATAGATTTTAACAAAGTATTAGCTGAAAATGGCATGTCGGCAGTGCATTATGCACATGCAGGTTCTGGAGAGATACATCTACGCCCGATTATCAATCTGAAAACTGAAGAAGGACATAAGCAATTCAGATTAATTGCAGAAGAGATTTCGACTTTGGTTAAAAAGTATAAAGGTTCATTATCAGGTGAGCATGGTGACGGCCGATTGAGAGGCGAGTTTATCCGCCAACAGATTGGGGAGAAAAACTATGCTTTAATTAAGGAATTAAAACAGGTTTGGGACCCACAGAATATCTTCAATCCGAATAAGATTGTTGATACTCCGCCAATGGATAAATTCCTGCGTTATGAAGCAGGTCAACAAACACCTGAATTTAAAACGGTATTCAAATTCCATAATCAGGATATACTTCAACATGCCGAGCAATGCAATGGCTCAGGCGATTGTCGTAAAACAGAATTAAGCGGTGGCACGATGTGCCCTAGCTACATGGCTACCCGCAATGAAAAAGATACTACTCGTGCCAGAGCCAATATGTTAAGAGAGGTGCTGACTAAATCGGAGAAACTGAACCGATTTGATAGCAAAGAGGTGAAAGAGGTAATGGATTTGTGTCTGGTATGCAAAGGCTGTAAATCTGAATGTCCATCGAATGTAGATGTAGCGAAGTTGAAGATGGAATTTTTGCAGCATTATAACGAAGAACACGGCGTACCTGTTCGCTCATGGCTGGTAGGTAATTATTCTAAAATGAGTAATATTGCTTCTTATATTCCGTGGGCTTATAACCTGGTTTTTGATAATGCGCCACTTCGCAAAATCGCCAATAGGGTAGTAGGTTTCCATCCGGAGCGTACTATGCCGCTTTTACAAAAAGATACTTTGAAAAAATGGTATGATAAGCATATTGCAAAAACCATTGATAAGAATGCTGAGAAGAAAGTATATCTGTTTTGTGATGAATTTACCAACTTTAACGATGTAGAAATCGGTAAAAAGACAATTTTTCTGTTACAAAAGCTGGGTTATCAGGTCATAATACCAAATCATGTAGATGCAGGTAGAGCCTATTTGTCAAAAGGAATGCTGAAAGATGCTCAGAAACTGGCTAATAAAAATGTAAGTCTGCTGAAAGATGTTATCAATGAAAACACGCCTTTGATTGGCATCGAGCCATCAGCTATTCTGACATTCAGAGATGAGTATCCAGATTTGGTTGCTGATGAATTAATCTCTCATGCCAAAACTTTAGCGAAAAATGCCTTGATGGTTGATGAGTTTATAGCCCGTGAAATAGATAAAGGGAACATTAAGAAAAGTAGCTTTACGGAAGAAAAAAGGCTGATTAAATTACACGGTCATTGTCAGCAAAAAGCGGTTGCTTCACTGACACCTACCAAGAAGATGCTTTCGTTTCCGGCCAATTATGAGGTGCATCTCATTCCATCAGGTTGTTGTGGTATGGCGGGTTCTTTTGGTTATGAGCAGGAGCATTTTGATATTTCGATGAAAATCGGTGAATTGGTGCTTTTCCCGACCGTGAGAAAACAACCCGAAGAAGTAATTATTGCTGCCCCGGGTACCAGTTGTCGTCATCAGATACATGATGGAACAAGCAGAACAGCTCTACACCCTGTAGAAATTTTATGGGAAGCGCTGGTATAGTTTTTTAGCATTAGATTAATGTTAAAATTGTATTATTTTTTGAAAATGTTCTCTAAGATAGGATTATCTTGAGAAATTATATTTTTAGTATCCACACAAGTATTTGATTTACAGTCTGTTGACAGATTAAAATTGATATTTTTTTTGAACTCAAATTTATAAAAGAAAGTTTTCTTCCGTAAGTTTGATAGTTATTTAGGATACAAAGAGTAAGAAATGAGTAATCGTACACTATTAAGTTTAGAACTAGCAACCCCTGAAGATGATGAGAAACCTGTTTACTTAGCCGGGAATTTTTGTGATTGGTATCCCGATTTGACAGAGTTTGAAATGGAAAAGGTAGGTAAAGGTAAATATAGGTTCAATTTTTCGCCAGATAAAAATCTTCCTGAAAAGATAGAATACAAGTACACTCGTGGCGGCTGGGATTTTGTGGAATTAGATTCCTACGGAAACTCTCCGGCTAATCGTGTCATTACCAAAAAACAAGGCAGCATAAAGGATTATGTGCCTTTCTGGCGGGAAGATGGCTCAACGGCTTCTATCACGCAATTGATGCCTAAAGTGCAGGTAGTATCTGAGAGTTTTACTATTCCGCAGTTGGGTACAACACGTGCTATTCATATTCTATTACCCAGCGATTATGAGCAAAATACTGATAAACGTTATCCGGTATTATATATGCAGGATGCACAAAATCTGTATGGTGAGGGCTCTGATTATGGTAATTGGGAAATAGATAAGCGTTTATCGCTATTAGCCAAACAAGGCAAAGGAGACGTGATTATAGTGGCTATTGATCACGGTGATAAAGACCGTTTTAAAGAATATTCGCCTTATACAGTTGAAAAAAAAGGCAAAGGTATGGGTATGAAGTATGCCAATTTTATTGTGCGTACCCTGAAACCATATATTGATAAAAATTATAGAACCAAACCCGAAGCACAGTTTACGGGCATCGGTGGCAGTTCGATGGGGGGCTTAATTAGCCTGTATGCAGGCTTAATGTACCCGGAAACTATCGGTCGCATGATGGTATTTTCACCCTCATTATGGGTATCAACCAAGATATATTTTGATATCACTGAGTTCTTTAGTCCAATTAATACGAAGATTTATTTATATGCCGGGGGTAAAGAAAGCGGAGCGATGATTCCGGGTGTGAAAAAAATCAAGGAAACCATAGAAAGTCAACATTGGAGTACAGATAAAGTAGATGTAAAACTCTCGCTCGACTCGAGAGGGGAGCATACCGAAAAACGTTGGGGAGAAGAATTTGCTAAAGCCATTGCATGGCTGTTTTATTAAGACTTTTAATCATTAGATATTACCACGATTGATACTAAATTAAAATTTGGTGTGAGTTGTGGTATATTTGTTTAATCAGCATACCAGATACCAAAAGAAATACAATGAAAATCAATATATCTTCTCAGCTGAGTACGCCGCAAGCTATTGTTTATCCTTTGATAGACAATAATAAATTAGCAGAAAATCTTTCAAAAATTGCCCGTCAGGCTGGCCTTAATCTGGAAGCTTTACAACAGGATTTTAAAGCAGGTTTAAAGGAAATAATCATGTTTTATCCTGCCAAAAAAGGGCTTGAAAAAATCTATCTGATAGGTTTGGGAAAGACACCTAAACCAATGGATTTCATCAAAGTATTCCGTTCATTTTTCTATCAGAATAAGAAAAAACTGCCTCTTTCTTTAACTATAGACCTCAAAACTTGCAAGCTAGAAAGTAGTATAGAATATGTGGTGAATGGAGCTTGTCTGGCTGAGTATGAAATTGGGTTGTTTAAGACAGATAAAAAAGAAGAAACCAATTTCTTTTCAGCTGAATCAACACTGGATATTTTTGTAGCTGAAAAAGGTATAGAACAAACGCAATCTTTGGCAGAAATTGGCGAAGAAACTGCTAAGACCCAAATCAGAATTATGACATTGGTTGATGCCCCTGCCAATAAGAAGTATCCCGAAAAAATGGCAGAATATGCCTTGAAAGCAGGTGAAATGTATGGTTTTGACGTAAAAGTATTTGATGAAAAAGAATGTGAGGGCTTAGGCCTAGGTGCTTTAATAGCCGTAGGCAAAGGAAGTACGGAAAATCCACCAAGATTTATTGTATTAGAATATAATCTATCAGCCTTGGCTGATAAACCTTTGAGAAAAATAGGCTTGGTAGGCAAAGGCGTAACCTTTGATACAGGTGGCGTTTCTATCAAAGGCGCAGGTAGTATGAGTTATATGAAGTCTGATATGGGTGGGGCAGGTGCTGTATTGGGAACAATAGAACTGGCTGCAAAGTTAAAACTACCTGTTCATCTGATAGGCGTAATTCCAGTGACTGAAAATTGTGTAGATGGCAATGCCTTGAAACCGAGCGATGTCATTCATACCTATTCTGGTAAAACCATTGAGGTAATTGATACCGATGCCGAGGGGCGTATCATCTTAGCTGACGGCTTATCTTATATCAAGAAAAATTACGAACCGGAGGTAATTATTGATTTGGCAACTTTAACCGGAAATTGTATAGCTGCTTTGGGCTATAATGCCGCAGGTTTATTATCTAACAATGATGATTTAGCCGACCAATTATTTGAGGTCGGACAAGTAAGCGGAGAAAAACTCTGGCGCTTACCTTTATGGGATGATTACAAAGACATGATGAAATCAGACATTGCTGATGTAAAGAACCTATCTTCTCTACCAATAGCAGGAGCTATCACAGCCGCTAAATTCTTAGAGATTTTCATAGATGGACATAGTAACTGGGCACACCTGGATATTGCCGGAATGGCTTTTAGTGATTCTGAATATGGCTCAATGAAATCGGGTACCGCCTTTGGGGTTAGGTTGCTTACTACGTGGTTGAGAGGTTTGTAATCCTTTATTATATCCACTAATTTTTTATCTCTATTGCTATATTTTTCATAAGATTTTCTTATTTTTGGTTAAAACCTAAACTAAGAAACAGTTTCCCTATCTGATGAAAAATATTTATTTACTCCTTCTCCTCTTTGTCTTCTCTCCGGCGCTTGCGCAAAAGAAAAAAACGAAAGCTGTTGCCTTTGTCGATACGCTTAAACAACTGGATACTTTTGTGGATAGAATGCTGGCTGAATGGGGAGTGCCGGGTACGGCTTTATGTATTGTAAAAGATGGCAAACTCCTCTATGCTAAAGGATATGGTGTAAAAGATATTAAAACTAAAGCACCTGTTACAGCAAATACGCTTTTTGGAATTGCTTCTTGCTCGAAATCATTTACTGCAGCTTGCTTAGCTATCTTAGCAGACGAAGGCAAATTAGATTGGAATAAGCCAGTAAAAGAATACATGCCCGACTTTCAATTGTATGATGAGTATGCTACTCGTACCCTTACTGCCCGTGATCTGGTTTCCCATCGTTCTGGCCTACCACGTCATGATTATGTATGGGTATCTGCTCCGCTCAACAGAAAAGAAATGTTTGATAAGTTAAAATATCTGCCGCTTAATAAGCCTGTTTATGCCCAGTATCAATATAATAATCTCATGTATATGGCAGCAGGGGTATTAATTGAGCGCCTGTCAGGCAAAACATGGGAAGAGTTTATGCAGGAGAAAATTCTTGACCCAATAGACATGAAAACTACTGTATTGACTTATCCTGAAATGTTGAAAAATACAGATTATTCACTTTCATATGATGATGAAATGAACCTGGGAAAAGAAGCAGGGTTTGATAGTAATGTGGATGGCATTGGCCCTGCCGGAGCCGTAAAAGCGAATGTAACTGAAATGTCGTACTGGCTATTATTACAACTAAACAAAGGGAAAATAGGAGATAAAGTAATTGTTTCAGAGAAAAATCTTAACGAAAACCATACACCTCTGGCAGTAGTACAACCTGCCGAAGCCAAGTATCCCGAATTGGGTTTTGGTACTTATGGCATGGGTTGGACAATCAATACTTATCGTGGGCATCTGCGTCGTCAGCATGGTGGGTCAATTGAGGGTTATCGGTCACAAATGACGGTTTTTCCAAATGATAATCTGGCTGTGTTTATTACCACTAATACAGGCGTAGTCGGCTACAATTTTGTAAGCACTATTACTAATTATATTGCTGATACTTATCTGGAAAAGAACCTTATAGATTGGAACAGCCGATTGAGGAAAGATTTCTTAGAGGGCAAAGAAAAATCTGCTAAAGCAAAAGTTGATAATGAAAAGCAACGACAAAAAGATACCAAACCTACGCATGCCATAACCAGTTATGCAGGCACTTATGAACACCCTGCCTATGGTACATTGACTATCAGCGTAAATGGCGATTCGTTAAAAGCAGATTTTCATACCGAAAAAATCTCTTTGCGGCATTATCATTATGATATTTTTGAAGCCTTAGGTGACTGGGAGAATATCAAATTTAAATTTCTGATGAATGCCAAAGGCGAGATAGACAGAATATCTGTAGAAATGCCTGCCGCTGCAATGGATATTGAATTGAAAAAGAAATAGTAAGGAGTGCCTTCTGAGAAACCAGAAGGCACTTTTTAGTTACAGCCTGCCAGTATTTTCGTCTGAAAAACTGTATTGCCTTGTGTTCTGAAACCGGGATTGAGTTGTACATATTTCCCTGCCTGATAGGTCACATTCACAGAAGTAGGAATGATATTGGTTCCAGTAGTACTCACACTGCTATTTGCTTTCTGATTAGTGGTAATGTTACCGGTAGGAGCGAGTGTAGGCGGACAATTAGAATTTATATCTAATTTCCAGAGTTCTACGTCGAAACCATAGCTGGTAGCACGAAAGAAAATTGTTCCATTTACTTCTGTAAAATAAGCAGGAATAGAAGCCATTGATCCACTGGCAATATCGGGCAGTTGTACCGTATTATCAGCTATGCCGTCAGTCTGCCATAATTCAGCACCATTGGCAGCGGTAGAAGCCTGAAAGTAAATTTTGGTACCTATGGTTTTAAGTTTAGCCGGATCAGAACTGCCATTGCCGGCTCTGATGTCTTTAAATAATACTGTACCATTGGCTGTACCATCAGTTCGCCATAGCTCTATACCATTTATACCATCAGTGGCAGAAAAATAAAGGTAACTGCCCAAAACGGCTGCTTCATGGGTGCCGCCTCCCTGAAAGCCTGAAACATTGATATCTTTTAATAAAACTGTTCCTGCATTCGTACCGTCTGACTTCCAGATTTCTACACCATTACCAGCAGTATTAGCTGTAAAATATAAAGCTCCATTAAAAACAATAGGGTCGCTTGGTGCAATCGCATTAGATGGGTCATACAAACCTGACTTTACTAATACTGTACCTGCAGATGTGCCATCACTTTTATATAAACCCCAACCGCCATTGTCATTGTTAAAAGCAAAAAAGTAGAGTTTATTATCAAAACTGATTAATCCGGTTGGACTTGAACTTCCATTTGTATTCAATTCTTTTACTTTTACTGTCCCGCCACTGGTCCCGTTACTTTTCCATATTTCTTCATTCAATACATCTGCATCATCATTCGCTACAAAATAGAGAGTCCCATTGACATTGGTTAAATTACGTGGGGAGGAATCGCCTGATGGCACAATATCTTTCACCTGGCTTGTTCCACCTATAGTCCCGTTGCTTTTCCATAATTCTCCGTTATTGGCGTAGTAGGCAGTTGTACCAATATTAGTAATTTCAGAGCCGGAAAAAGTACTTAACTGAATAGTGCCTGCGGTTGTGCCATCTGTTCTGTATAGTTCTCCCAAACCACTATAGGCTGCAAAAAATACATAATTGCCAATAGTAATAAATAAAGTAGGGTCTGAACCTTTGAAATACTGGTTATCGTTAGGTTTAATATCTTTTACTAATACAGTTCCGGCAGAAGTTCCATTACTTTTCCATAATTCGGCCCCTACTGTGCCATCATTTGCTCCAAAAATAAGTGTACCGTTCAGATTAGCCATTCTTGAAGTTTCTCCATAATAAGATAAGGAGCCAACAGTGCCATTATAAATATCTTTGACAAGGGTAGGGGTTTGGGCAAATGTTATTTGCGCAAAGAGGCAAAAAGCCGGTAGAATTTTTTTCATAATTATAGGAGATTAACATATCAGATTTCAGACTAATTAATACCCCAAAATTCTCTATATTTTCTAAGCGCATCAATACAGATAATCCTACATTTTATCTACAGGTTTTCCTGTATTTTGCAGTGTTTTCTTGCAAATCAGGAGTTTAATCTGCTATTTTTACTCATATCTCCTGCGCTCTATTACCCATGAACAAACTATTCTATTGTCTGTTTTTTATGAGTTTATGTTTGAAAGGTTTAGCCCAGAACCCTTCTCTTGATTCATTGATTAACCAGATTCATACTTTAGGTAAGCAAGGACCTACGCCTCAACGCGATACATTAATTATTGCTAAACTAAGTTTATTAACCGAGCGAGCCATTAATCTGGCAGATAAGCGGGCAGACGGCTTATTGGATTCTTTAGGGCATTTTACCAAGAAAGTGAACTGGTTAAAAGGCAAAGGACTTTATAGCAGAGCGGCAGGTAAAAGACAAGACAGGAACGGCAATTATACAGAGGCACTAAGGTTGTATTCAAAAGCCAGTGAAATTTTAACAAAAGCAGGTGGTGACCCTTATGATTTGTGTTATACTTATATACTTACAGGTTTTGTTTTGAATAATAATGGCAGACCTGATAAGTGCATAGAGTATATGGAGAAGGCCCTACCATTGGCAAAAATGACTCACAATACGAATAACCTTTGCTGGATTTTAGACTTTTATGGAGATTATAATTATTATGATAATTTCGGTATACAGAACTATGAAAAGGCGCTAAGCTATTATCTGCAAGTTGAAAAACTATTACCACGAGCTACCAGTGCCAATCTGAAAGCTGATAATCCGCATTGTATTGCTAATTGCTATTCCCAGTTAGGAAATGAACATCTGGCAAATCATTATAGGGATAAGGCCTTAAAATATGCGCAGGAAACTAATAACCGGGTGGTGATTTTTGCGATTTACTCTGATCTGGCAGAAATCTATGAAAAGAAAAAACAATTTGCCAAAGCTATAGAATACCGGAAATTGAGTCTGGAATATGCCAGAAAATCAGCGTGGATGGAAATGATTTCAAGGGCAGAAAATCAGATTTCCCAGACTTATGAAATGGCTGGAGATAGCGGGAATGCCTTGAAGTATCTAAAAGATTACAAAACCCATGAAGATAGTTTGGGCAGATTATCGGTAAATCAGAAATACGCCGAACTGGAAGCCAGTTATAATTTTGAAAAACAACAAACCCGAATCAAGACCCTTGAATATGAGGCACTCAAACAAGCTGACGAAAAGAAAAGTCTGGTAGGTATGGGTTTGATTTTTAGTCTGCTGGTCGGCATTATTCTAATTGCCTATGTTTTCTGGAATAATAAGCAATTGAAAAAAATTAATGCGGAACTGGTAGAGAAAAATGAAGAAATTCAGGGAGCGCTACTGAAAGGTCAAACCATTGAGCGCAAGCGCGTCGCCAGTGAATTGCATGATAATATTTCGGCAAAAATTGCCAGCTTGCGTTGGCGTTTAGAAGCCATTAATCCGAGCTTTCAGACAGAGAAAGAGAGTAAAATTTTTAGTTCAACAGTTGAGGCATTGTCTGAAGTTTATACCGATGTTCGTTTGCTTTCGCATAATCTCCTGCCAGCCGAACTTGAATTGCATGGACTAGCCAAAGCATTAGAGAGTATGGTAAAAGAGATTAATTCATTGGGTAAAACTAATTTTTCATTGAGTATTTCAACACATGATGAACGTTTTACCAATAAAATAGAGTATGAGTTATTCAGCGTGATACTCGAGCTTTCTAACAATGTGCTTCGTCACGCACAAGCGCAGGATGCATTTATTGCTTTAACACAGGTGGACAGTAAATTGCGTCTGGTTATTAAAGACAATGGCATTGGGATTTCAGAAAAAGCCTCAAAGCATGGTATGGGTCTGACTAATATCAAAACCCGTATAACTTCTTTACATGGCGAAATTAATTTTGTGAGTATGCCCGAAAAAGGGACAGAAGTAGTGGTAATGGTGCCTGTTGTATAAGTTGCTACACGATTTTATTATTAACGGCATACATCACAATGCCTATGGAGTTTTTAACCCCTAATTTTTTCAGAATATTGTGTCGATGGGTTTCTACCGTTGCAGGACTGATAAAGAGTCTATCAGCAATCTGGTTAGTAGATAATTCTTTCGCAATCAATTTTATGATTTCTAATTCTCTTTCTGTTAATAGACCAGAAGCATTGGTTTCCTGTACCAGATCTCCTATTTTTTTATCCCGGTTTAATAGTTCAAACACTACCGATTCGCTATAATATTTTTCTCCCGACGCAATGGTATTAAGGGCTTTTTGCAACTCTGCTTTGCCTGCTTTCTTCATCACATATCCTGATACGCCTGCCTCGAATGCTTCTTTGATAGTTTCGGCATCTTCTGATACAGTAAGCAATAAGACCTTTATATGCGGATACTTTTGTTTTATTTCTCTGGTCATATCAATCCCATTGAGCTCGCCCATATTATAATCAGATAGAATGGCATCTATATCGCTGTTGTCTTCCAAAGCCATTAATACTTCTGTTCCACTGCCATAAGTGCCCATTACCTCATGTTCCGGCATGGTAGAAATCAGCAATTCAAGGCTATCTAATATAAATTTATGGTCGTCTGCAATCAGTATACGCATACTACATCGGGTTGAGACACATTACTTTGGGCATTAGTAAACAAATATCCAAATTTTTGATTAAAAGAGAGAAGATTTTGCTGTAATTGTTCGGGATAAATAGCTTATTAAAGTATAATAAGTTTATTCATTCGAAATTCTTCAAATTTTACTACCTCGCCTTATCGTAAACACTTCTTATTTTTTATTACTATATAAACTCTTGAAAGCGAACTGGCCGTCGCCGCGCGGAAGTTCGCTCCACAACCCCTTTTTGTTAAAAAAACTTAATTCTTTCTTATCTACGAAAATTTTCGTAATAAAATTTGGAAGTATAATTTCTTTTCTCGTACATTTGTTACGAAATCATTCGTAGATATTCTCCGTCAGGTCAGACTGATACAATTGTTTGATAAAATTTAAAATTATGGAAAAGCAAATAAAAATTAAGCCCACCGAGTCTGAATTAGAAATCTTACAGATTTTGTGGGCTTTAGGTAAAGCAACTGTTCGACAGGTAAATGACGAACTCTCCAAAACTAAAGAGGTAGGCTACACCACTACTCTCAAAATCATGCAGATTATGTTTGAGAAGCAATTAGTGAGCCGTACGGATGAGGGTCGTTATCATGTGTATGAAGCAGCAGTAGGCGAAGAACCTACGCAGCACATGCTTCTGGACAAATTCATTGACTCCACTTTCCGTGGCTCGGCAACCAGAATGGTGATGCAGGCTTTGGGTAATCAGCAAGTGAGTAAAGAAGAGTTAGAAGAGATTAAGAAATTAATTGATTCTATCGAAAAAGGACAATGACCTATTAAACTAACAATATTATACTTAATTAAATTATGAAAAAGCTTTTTGATTTTACTGCCGGAATTCCCGAAAACATTAGTTCAGCATTAGGCTGGACACTTATTCACTCTTTGTGGCAAGGACTTGTCATAGTAGTGGCATTTAGTATCTTACGCCATATTTTCAAGACTTCAAGTGCCCGCTACTGGCAAGGTATTGGTGCATTGAGTTTGCAGTTGATTAGTGCCATTGTCACTTTCGGAATGGTATATGAGCCTGCCGGAATAGCAGCCACAAAACCAAGATTTACAGCTTTCTTTATCAATAATGCTGTTAATTTAGATGGTGTTTCAGTATTTGCTCCATCTAAACTAACTTTTATTCAGCAGGCACAACTATTCATTCAGAATAATCTGGATACTTTTGTTTTCTTCTGGTTTATAGGGGCTAATCTTCTCCTATTGCGCCTGATTATAGGATTTGTATATGTGCAACAGCTGAAAGTACAGAAAATTACGCCCGTAAGAGATGAGGTATTAGGTATTATGGAAGAACTACAGGAGAAAATTCAGTTAAATATACCAATCCGTTTATTTGAGTCGGCTAAAGCAGTAGTACCTATGACCATCGGCTGGATAAAACCTATTATTCTGCTTCCGGCTGGTATAATGTCGGGGCTTAGTATCACCCAATTGGAGGCGGTTCTAGCCCACGAATTAGCGCATATCAAACGCTACGATTACCTGATTAATATCTTCCAGAGTTGTGTCGAAATCCTTTTCTTTTACCATCCTGCTACCTGGTTTATCTCGGCACAAGTGCGTGACGAAAGAGAAAACTGCTGTGATGATTTTGCAGTAAATATCTGCGGCGACAGACTAGTATTAGCTAAGGCCTTGACACAAGTAGCAACCTTTCAGCATCAGCCACGTTTGGCAATGGCCTTTGGAGCGAAACGCCAGACTTTTATGGATAGAATCAAGCGCATTGTGGGTATTAATGATGCCAAACCTATGAGCTATGGTAACTGGGCACTTTTTGTAGGTATGATATTAATAGTAGCAATGGGTATTGCTTATGGTCAGGATAGAATCGCCAAAAATGACCTTGTTTCAAAAAATACAAATAGTGAGTTTGCTAAACCGGAAGAGCAATTTGATTTCTACTTTTTTGAAAAAGATAAAAAGAATGTGGGTGTATTTAAAAACAAGAAAGGAGAGATTGTAAAAATCGTGGTAGAGGGTAAAGAACTAGCAGGCAAAGATTTTGAATCTATGAAGACATTCGCCACGGAGTTTCTGAAAGCTAAAAACTCAAATTTTGCAATGGTACCGGGTATTGTAGAAGATGAAATGGATGATGTAAACGAGCAGTTCTTTAGTGAAGAATTTAATACGTCATACACTGCTGATACTTCAAGACTAGATGATGCAGAAAAAGAAATGGAACGATTAGGCAGAGAAATGGAGAAGTATGGCCAGGAAATGGAAAAGTATAGCAAGCAGATGGAAGACAAGTACGGCAAGCTAATGGAAAAGCATGGCAAAGATATGGAGCAGGTTTCATTGAAAATGCGTATACCTCAACGGAAGATTGAAAATCTTTCAATAGAGATGCAGGAAGTGAGTTTAGCTATGAGAAAAATAGAAAATCAATACCGTGACGTTAGAATGCCTGCTGATGCAGAACAAAAACTGAGAGGCCTGGAGAAAAAAGAGCGTGACCTGGAAAATCAGATGCACATATTTGAAGAAGAAATGCGCAAAGTGGAGGAGGAGATGGTGCCTATTCAGAGAAAAATGGATCACTTAAACAATCCAATGGATAGTCTGCAAAGATTAATGAGCCGCTTTGAAAGACCTATGGATAGCCTTGGCCGATTAATGGAAGAGAAAGGAAAGGTAATAGAAAAACTAGCTAAGGAAGAAGAAGCCCGCTTTAAGAAAGAGTTCAGAGAGTTTGCCGAAATGCTTTTCAAAGAGGGTTTGATTAAAGATAAAAAAGATTTTGAGATTCGTATCAAAGGTGAGAAATTGCTAATCGATTTAGAGTCTCAATCGCCTGCAACGTATGAAAAAGTGTGGAACTGGATTAATAAAACCTGGGGAAGCCGCATGAGAGGTATCAAAGAAAAAGATTTTACAATAGAGGCGCATGGAGATAACATTAATTTCAGCACTTACAGCAATGATGGACATATGTATCATCGCTTTGGTGGTATTGTACCTCCTGTACCACCAGTCGCCCCAACACCAAGGGCTATTGGAAGACTCGCTGCCATTGCATCAGTTCCAGTTCCTCCGGCGCCAACCGGAGGATATATGAGAACCCCCTCGCCAACAGTTGCACCTGCACCAGTTTCAGGATATATCAGAACTCCAACACCAGTGGTTGCACCTAGACCAGCCAGAGCGCCCAGAATTTATAACTAAGAATAAATCTTTGTACCCAGTTACAGTATTTTATTCCCGGTAAAAATCAAATCCGTTCTTATCAACAGAAATTGGTAAGAACGGATTTTCGTTTAGTAGTATCCTTACTTATTAACAAACTGCATACTCGCAGCAGGATAACGAGTGCCAGCCGCCACATTTTTAGGAGCAATTGTGTTAATTTCGGCTAATTCATCAGCAGAAAGTTTGATTTCAGCTGCACTAGTATTTTCTTCCAGATACTTTACTCTTTTTGTGCCCGGAATCGGGAAAATATCATCGCCTTGGGCCATTACCCAAGCAAGAGCCAATTGAGAAGCTGTGCAGCCTTTTTCAGTGGCTAATTGTTTAATTTTATCAACCAATACCAAATTCTTTTCAAAATTCTCACCCTGAAAACGTGGCGACATTCTACGGAAATCATCTGGTGCTAAATCATTAAAGCTTTTGATTTCTCCTGTCAGAAAACCTCTTCCCAGAGGACTATAAGGAACAAAACCCACACCTAATTCGCGGCAAGTAGGAATAATCTCATCTTCGGGCTCACGAGACCAAAGAGAATATTCAGTCTGCAAGGCAGTGATTGGGTGTTCTTTAAAAGCTTTACGAAGTGTTTCAGGAGCAGCTTCTGACAAACCTATATAACGCACCTTCCCTTCTTTTACCAAATCGGCCATGGCGCCTACCGTTTCTTCAATCGGCACATTCTGGTCAACACGGTGTAAATAATATAAATCTATGGTTTCTATGTCTAGTCTTTGTAAACTATCCTCACAGGCTTTTTTGCAATATTCAGGAGAGCCGTTAAAACCTCTTACAGTTGGGTCCGTAGCGCTTCTTACAATGCCAAATTTGGTGGCTAAAACTACCTCTCTTCTACGTTCTTTTAATACTTTGCTCAGAAGTATCTCATTTTTAAAGGGCCCATACATATCGGCTGTATCCAGAAAATTTACGCCTAAGTCAATAGCTCTATTGATAGTTCGTAAAGACTCGGCTTCATCGGTATTGCCATAAAACTCCGACATGCCCATACAGCCTAAGCCCATTTGCGATGCTATCAAACCCTGATTACCTAATTTGTTTTGTTTCATTATGAATGCGGTTGAAGTGTGAGATACTATTGAGGATATTATATAAGAATAAGGAGTTTATCCTTTCTGTTAAAACAGTGCGTTAGAACGATTGGTTTGTTGAGAGTTATAGATTAAAGAAATTTAATCTTTTGCTTTGTCTGAACTTTGATTTACCTGATTTAGGTGATTTTTATGATTTTAAAATGTATAAAATTGTTCATTAGTGAAATCAATAAAATCAGGCAAAACCGTACGCCGTCGCGGCATAGTTTAGATAAAATAGAAATGCCATTCCCATAAGGAGTAGCATTTCATTTATATAACTCTATATTATATAGTGTATTACAGTTTTCTAATCCAGATGTTTCTGAATTGAGTTACGTTACCATGGTCTTGTAAGTGAATTACATCATCACCATGTGCTTCTGGATATGTATGTAAGCCTATATAAAGCGTTAATCCAAGGATAGTAGTATTGTTTTGAACTACTACGCCATTGTGCAATACGGTGATACGGGCAGGATAATCTATACGGCCATCTGCTTTGAAACGAGGAGCAGTGTAAATAACATCATAAGTATTCCACTCTAATGGGCTACGCGTTACGTTTACCAAAGGAGCCTGGTCTTTATAAATACTTCCGGCTTGTCCGTTGCGGTAAGTGCGGTTCTGGTAAGAATCCAATACCTGAAGTTCATAACGATCCTGGAAGAATACCCCGCTATTGCCACGACCCTGGCTGTTGCCTTTTACTTCGTCTGGCGCGCTCCATTCAATATGTAGCTGGCAATCCCCGAATTTCATTTTAGTTTTAATATCTCCAGTGCCCGGAGCTACCTCTAATATACCATTTCTAATATTCCACTTAGGTGCACCACCATCTTTAGCACTTACCCATTGCGATAAATCTTTTCCGTCAAAAAGTATGATCGCATCAGAAGGGGCATCACCCAGGTTTTTACCCGGGGTTACTACTGGTACTTCTGGATTCCAGATTTCTGTCATATCTGGTTTCATTGGTGCTGGTGAAACTTCCGGTACTGTAGATTTGGTTTGAGCGTTGGTATTGCAGCTGATTAAAACGGCAATGGCAAATGAAGAGGCTAAAATCTGTAATTTTTTCATCTTGAGTAAATAAGGTTGAATGTTACTATTCTATACTATATATATAGGTATAGATTTAAGTTGCAAGCTACAAGTTTTTTTAAAAAGAATATCTTAAAAATTTGATAAAATTTATTTCTCTCACTCTTTAAAACCATTCTTTTTGGTCTTAATATCTGCCTACTACCATGCCAAAACCAGTAATGTTTTTTGTACGAATGTACGAAAACGGAAATGAAACGTACGGAATCGGACAAATTTCAATAATCTATAAATTTTTTTGGCACGCTTTATTTTATTTAAACTACTGATTATCAATGGTTTAAATATATTTTAACAAATTTTAAAGTTTTCTGGCACGAGTTTGTCATATATATAAAATGTAAGCATGAGGCGAAAGGACAAAAATGAGGTTTTATCAAAATTTTATTTTGTTTGTAACCTTTTTTAAAAAGCAAAGTATATACAGATAAAATAATATTTTGCCAAACACCCCAATCGAACCAGAAATACAAAAGAAGTAACCGTTCGTAAGTTAGCATTGACCGTTTATAAATTGTAAGTTACCAGATTCAGAAAGTCGCTATAATTTTGAGACATCAAAGCAAAAACGAAAACAAAAAAAAGAGGAGAGCGAGAATAAGAAATTTTAACAAAAATTAAGGTTTCGCGAAATAATGTTCTGACTGAGTCTTTTTTAAAGTTAAATAAAAGGATTTGACGAAATAAAATTTCACAACCAATGAATTTTCAAGCAAACAAATTTAATTACCGTTTATCCTTTTAAAATAACCTTTCAAGTAGTTTGTAATGCACAGTACCAAGTAAAACATATATCTTTGAATCATCAAAACAAAAACAAAATAGCAAAGCAGAAAACAAAAGACATAAAGAGATAAGGAGTTCATAACAAAATAATCCACTTTTATCACAAATGTCACACTGAAAAACAAAGCTGAGCTAATTTTAAAACATCAAAAAAATTAAGAAAAAGTTTAAAAAAAATAAAATTATGAAAAAGTTAACATCAACCATCGCAATAGCTTTATTAGCAACTACTCTAGTATTCAACGCCAACGCTGAAGATAAAAAAATGGAGTATAAAAGTAGTAACCTTAATGTAGGTATGTACGAAGCAGGTCATACAAAGTCAATGAAATTGAATATGACCTTGACAAAAGATAAAGGTGTAGGCGCTACTATCAAATTGATGGACGCAGACGGAAGTATCTTGCACGAAGAAGTGTTAGGCAAAAAAGTTGAATCATACAAATTGTGTTTTGATATGAGCAACGTGAAAGCCGGTAAATATTATGTAGAGGTTAAAAACGGAGAACGTATCATTACCAAAGAAATTTTAAAAAGCGCAAGCACTTTAAGTTACTAAGCTTCCGACCGTTCATCAAGGTTTATAGCCGATTAACTTAAAATCTGAAACACACAGCTCTAAAAGAGCATCTATTAAATTGAAAAAGCCATTATTTAAAAAGAAAAAATTATGAAAAAGATAACATCAATCATCGCAATCGCGTTATTAGCGAGTACCGTAGCATTCAATGCTAATGCTGACGACAAAAAAATAGAATATAAAAGCAGCAACCTTAAAGTAGGTATGTACGAAGCAGGTCACACCAATTCATTGAAATTGAATATGAACCTGACAAAAGATAAAGGAGTAGCCGCTACCATTAAATTGATGGACGCCGACGGAAGTATTCTACACGAAGAAGTTTTAGGCAAAAAAGTTGAAGCATACAAATTGTGTTTTGATATGAGCAACGTGAAAGCCGGTAAATACTATGTAGAGGTGAAAAACGGAGACCGCATTATTACTAAAGAAATCGTAAAAGGTACACATACATTAAGTTACTAAGCCACCGACCGCTTATCAAGTAATATAGCCAGTTAACTAAGAATTTGACACACACAGCTGTTATAAGCGTCTATTAATTGAAAAAGCAAAGTATTTAACATTTTAACAAAATTATGATTATGAAAAAGCAATTAAAAAATTTCGCATTAGCTCTAGTAGCAGGTTTATTCACATTCACAGCTGTTTCAGCAACAGAGTTACCAGATGGTAAAACATTTGACGTAGGCATGTATCGCGTGGTGAACACCATGAAAGTGAACGTGACAATTGCTAAAGAACAAGGTAACTGGGTAGAGATTCGTTTGAAAAACGAAAAGAACGAGACGATTTATGTAGAGGTTATCAACAGAAAAGCAACACAATTTGCAAAGAAGTTTGATTTGCAAGGTTTGGAAGATGGTAAATACCGTTTCGAAATCAGCAATGGTAAAGAAACTATTACCAAAGAAATCAATCTTCAGACAAAATTGCCATCTGTCTCAGATTATAGAACTGTAGAAGTAAAATAAAATATCATTAGTATTTAGTTTAGGGTAATCAGACAGCGTTGTGGTTTTTTCCGCAACGCTGTTTTCTTTATTCGTTTATTTATATCCGTTAGAGAGATGTGCCAAACAAAAAGCCCCGTTTGCCAGGCAAACAGGGCTCTGATATGAAGCATATTATCTTATCCTACATTTTGTGCGGCACGTCTCAATTCCTCCAGGATTACTTCTTTCATCAATAACTTGCGTCGTTGTGTCTGAATATTAGAAGTCATGATTTTATCCATGTCCGGATTACGTGCTACACCGTCGTAGCTTTCAATGAGTTGTTTCAACTCGCCACGAGCACGGGTTACGATGCTTTCCATCTCACGATATTTGGTTAAGACTTGTTGTCTTTCGCTCAAATAATTGTAATTAGGTAATTTTCTTGTAATTACTTTCATTAAGTAACTTAACTCGAAAATCTTATCGCAAGCTGCTCTGAAGCGTTCTGCTACGTTGCGTACTGCCAAATGAGAAGGCACTTTGATATTCTTCCAGTCGTTAAGCAATACTTTTGCTCTTTCAGTAGAGGCAAAGATATCTTTGGCATCTGCTAATCTCTCAGCTTCTTCCATCATTTTTTGCTGTGCTTCTACACGAGGGTCAACTCTGGTTTTAATCTGAATACCCTTGGCATTACAATATTTTTCGTAATAAAGAGTCGTTAGTTTTTTGAAACGACGGAACTCGAATTTCAGACGTTTTGGAGGTACATCCCCAACATTCTTCCATTCGTTTTGTAGTCTTTTCAACTCAGCAAAAGACAACTCCCAGTTACCCATGCGGAATAACTGCTCAGCGCCTTTCACCAATTCCGTGTATTTCTCCATGCGTTCTGCAATGATTCTGTTTTGTTCTTCGTAGAAAGCTTTTCTACGTTGATAGAAATCATCCAATACTTCACGGAAAACCGTTTCAACATCCTCCTGATAAGGCTTATCAACAGGTCCTGTTCTAATCCAGCGGGTTTTAATGTCTTGCAGCTTATCAGCTACAACACCCCAGTCAACATCTTCTTTAGCTTCTTTGGCTTCTTCAATCAAAGCTTGCTTAATAGTAAGGTTGTTGGCTTGGTTACCTACGATCAATCCGCGAAGGTATTCTTCATGCTCATCTAATTTTTTGAGCAATGGAATAAAGTCGCCGATACCATCGAAGTTCAGCAGTCGTTTGCGAAGTTGCGTGAGTTTTGTTAAGAAGGAGCCCTTATTCTGGGCCTCCGTGATTTCCGATTCAAGTTGATTAACCTTGTTTACCGCAATCTGGTAACGGTTAATAAAATACTGGAAAGCTTCTTCTTCTGTGCGTTTTACTTCGCCGATTTGTCGGTCGGGCATGTCTAAGTAGCCCTTCAAGAATACCTTACCGTCTTTGATGTAAGCATATTCGTTATCTAATGTTACGCCGTCCATAATTAAAATCACATGGCTTGTGAGTCAAGGGTTGTGGTTTGAAATGGTAAAATTCGTAGTTTTTTTGTATAATGCAAACTTGAATGACGATATTTGAAACAAAATTTTATTCAATGTAGAAAAAAAGCCTGAAATATGTCATATTTTTCTAAAATTTAATATTAGATCATAAAAAACTATCTAAGAAACCTCAATAAACAATGAGTGAGCAAATTATTTTCTCAATGGAGCGCGTGAGTAAAATCATTCCTCCAAACCGTCAGATTCTCAAAAATATCTACCTTTCGTTTTTCTATGGAGCAAAAATCGGTGTCTTAGGTCTCAATGGCTCAGGTAAATCTACTCTATTAAGGGTTATTGCGGGTATCGATAAAAATATCAATGGTGATGTGGTATTTTCTCCTGGTTATACGGTTGGCTTACTTGAGCAAGAGCCTCAGCTTGACCCTAATAAAACCGTGCGCGAAGTAGTGGAAGAGGGCGTACAGGAGATTGTAGATTTATTGAAAGAATTTGACGACATCAATAATGCTTTTGCTGAACCAGATGCAGATTTTGATAAACTTCTTGAGAGACAGGGAATAGTGCAAGAGAAACTCGATCAGTTGGATGCGTGGGAATTGGATACACGTTTGGAACGTGCGATGGATGCCCTGCGTTGTCCGCCGGAAGATGCAAAGATTGAAACCTTATCAGGTGGTGAAAAACGTCGGGTTGCCCTTTGCCGTTTATTGCTCAAACAACCGGATGTATTATTATTAGATGAGCCTACCAACCACTTGGATGCCGAATCAGTATTGTGGTTAGAGGAACATCTTCGCCAGTATAAAGGAACGGTCATTGCTGTTACCCACGACCGTTACTTCTTGGATAACGTTGCCGGATGGATTCTGGAGTTGGATAGAGGAGAAGGTATCCCGTGGAAAGGTAATTATTCTTCATGGTTAGAGCAGAAACAAAACCGTTTAGCGAAAGAAGAGAAATCGGAGTCAAAACGTCAGAAGACTTTGCAGCGAGAGTTGGAATGGGTGAGAATGGCACCTAAAGCACGCCAGGCTAAATCTAAAGCTCGTTTGGCAGCTTACGACCGCATGGTGAGCGAAGATAATAGAGAAAGAGAAGAAAAACTGGAGTTATTCATTCCTCCAGGGCCACGTTTAGGGAACAAGGTAATTGAAGCCAAAGGTGTGAAAATGGGCTTTGGTGATAGACTACTATACGAAGACCTGAATTTTAGTCTGCCTCAAAACGGTATTGTAGGTATTATCGGGCCGAATGGTGCCGGTAAAACTACTTTATTCAAACTTATAACCGAGCAATTACAACCCCTTGAAGGGACATTTGAAGTAGGAGAGACGGTAAAACTTTCTTATGTTGACCAGGAACACAACCAGCTGGACCCTGCTAAATCAGTCTATGAACTGGTTTCAGGTGGCAATGAATGGGTGATGTTGGGGAATAAGCAGGTAAATGCCCGTGGTTATGTAAGCCGCTTCAATTTTCAGGGGTCTGATCAGGAAAAGAAAATCGGTACCTTGTCAGGTGGTGAAAGAAACCGGGTACACTTGGCCATGATGCTGAAAGAAGGTGGTAACTTATTGCTATTGGATGAGCCTACCAACGACCTGGACGTAAACACACTACGTGCCTTAGAAGAAGGTCTCGAAAACTTTGCAGGTTGTGCCGTAGTTATCTCCCATGACCGTTGGTTCTTAGATAGAATTGCGACGCATATTCTGGCTTTTGAGGGTAACTCGCAGGTATATTGGTTTGAAGGTAACTTCTCGGAATATGAAGAGAATCGCCGCAAGCGATTAGGAACTGATGTAACACCTAAGCGTATTAAGTATAAGAAATTGCAATAGGTATAAAAACTAAGAAGTCTCACCAAAAGTGAGACTTCTTAGTTAATTAGCTTATTTATTTCTAAAAAATATTGTAATCGGTACGCCTTCAAAACCAAAATGCTCACGTATTTTGTTCTGTAAGAAGCGCTCGTAGGCTTCTTTGATATACTGTGGTAAATTACAGAAGAATACAAAAGTCGGCGATGGTGTAGGTAATTGAAGACAATATTTAATCTTGATTTGTTTACCTTTCAACATCGGTGGAGGTGTCTGCTCGATGATTGGTAACATTACCTCATTCAGTTTAGAAGTAGTAATTTTGAAAGTTTTATTTTCATATACTTCCATTGCTTTCTCAATTACCTGAAAAATGCGTTGTTTTTCTAAAACCGAAGCAAAAACAACAGGCATATAATTCATAGGAGCAATACGTTCTAGAATCTCCTTCTTCATGCGGTCGGCAGTTTTAGAATCTTTCTCTACCAAATCCCACTTATTAATCATCAACACAATACCCTTTTTAGAATTATGGGCATTGGCAATGATACTAATATCCTGTGATTCCAGGCCTTTAGACGCATCTAATAGAATAATACATACATCTGAATCTTCTAAAGCTTTGATAGAGCGTAGCACCGAATAAAACTCAATACTTTCATGCACTTTAGCTTTTTTACGGATACCTGCTGTATCAGTCAGAATAAAGTCTTTTCCATACAATCTGTAATGCGTATCAATCGCATCGCGGGTAGTACCTGCAATGTCTGTTACGATACTTCTGTCTTTGCCTGTCAGTGCATTCAGGAATGAAGATTTACCAACGTTCGGACGGCCCAGAATCGCAATTCTTGGAATTCCTTCATTTGGGTTTTCGATACCGTCATCTTCAAATGCTTTCACTACTTCGTCCAACAAATCTCCTGTTCCACCACCATCGGCAGCAGAAATAGCAAAGATTTCGTCACCTAAGCCCATTTCATAGAACTCTGCTGCGGTTTGCTGGCGCTCAAAAGTTTCAGCTTTATTAGCTACTACAAATACAGGTTTTTTCGAACGGCGGAGAATATTGGCAAAGTCTTTATCCAGGTCGGTTAATCCTGTCATGGTATCTACCACAAACAGAATAACGCTTGATTCTTCAATAGCAATTTCTACCTGATCGCGGATCGCGCCCTCGAAAGTATCTTCAGAACCTACTACGTATCCGCCTGTATCAATAACTGTAAAATATTTCTCTGTCCATACAGCCTGCCCATAATGACGGTCGCGCGTCACACCCGGCATATTATCAGTGATAGCCACGCGGCTCTCAATAAGACGATTAAAAAGCGTAGATTTACCGACGTTCGGTCGGCCTACAATTGCAACAATATTTGCCATAAACCCCTGACCCTTAAAAGGGTATAATTATAGATGAAGACCTCTGAAAATAATAAAAAAACAATTTTTCCAAGCGCCAATAAAGAGAGAGGTCTCTATTCTCTTTAAGTCGCTGAGTATTAATGGGGTACAAAGATAGGGAAAACAGAGGAAATTCTGTTGAGTATCAACACAGTACAAGGGCTTTGGGTTCACAGATACCTAAAAAATTCCCTGAATATCCTGCCATGAAATCAAAGCAATAGCTACAATAGCCAATAGTAAGCCAATTTTATTCAAGCCAGTAAGCTTTTCTTTGAAAAATAATCCGGCAATAATTGCCGACACTAAGATAACACCAATATTGTATAAAGGATACACAAAAGCGCCACTATTACCAAAGGCTGAAAGAGCTAGTATCAGAAAATAGAATGACAAAAAATTAGGTACTCCCAAGGTAATACTAGCCAGAATATTTTTGCCTTCAATTTTCTCTTTACCTCTTATTAGCTGAATAATCAATGCAACAGCTCCGGCAATTACTGCTCCTAAGACCATTACTAAGGTAACAGGCACGGTACGGTCAGAAGAAGTAATATATTTCAGATTCAGGTAATTAATAGCTGTATTCGTAATACCATAAAGCAAGAAAACAGCGATAGGTAATAGGAAATCTAATCCTTTACCTTTGATTTTTTCATTACTCGGCTTAAATGTGCTTAAGCCAACAGCTATTACCGCCAGAAGCAAGCCCAGATAGTTTAGTCCATCAAAAGTACGGCCATTGGTTTTTAATATGAAAAGGCTGAAAATAACCGGAATAACCAAGGAGATATTATTAGCCAAAGATGTTGCTGTGATTCCCATTTTCTGAGTAGAAACACCTGACAATATGAAAGTAATGATAAAGCCAACCCCTAAAAATAATGCATAATACGGCCAATCTTCCGAGAAATTTAATTCAAAACGCTGTTCTTCCGGCATTAAAGCAAGACCAGTCAGAAAGCAGACCGGATAATTAAAAGCAATAGCCTGAAAAGTACTGATTTGGTATTTGGGATAAATGCGAAAGTTTATCAGTAACAATACTGAGAAAACGATACTTAAGATAAGGTATAGCATAGTGGTTGATTGTAAAGGAAATCAAAAATAATGGGTACGTTATTCGTACCCAAATTTCTCTAATTTATTTCGTTTATTTCTCCAGTCAGGCTCAACTTTAATGTATTGCTCCAGGAAAATCTTTTTACCAAAAAATTTTTCCATCTCCAGACGGGCCTCAATTCCTACTTTCTTGATTCTTTCACCTTTATGTCCCAATAGAATAGCGCGTTGCGTAGTACGTTCTACATAGATTTCGGCACTAATCACAATCATGTCTTCTTTTTCCTTGAAGCTGGTAATTACTACTTCGCTACTATAAGGGACTTCTTTGATATAATTAGTAAAAATCTTTTCCCGCATGATTTCAGCCGCGAAGAAACGCTCCGGTTTATCTGTTAATTCATCTTTCGGGAAATAGGGTGGATGGGTAGGTAAAAAGTTAATGATTTTATCAAATAACTCTCCGATATTCTGATTTTCTAATGCCGAGATAGCAATAACCTCTGTAGCTTTAAAATTTTCTTTCCAGTAATTAAGCTTCTCTTCGATCTGTTCTGGTTTGGCTAAATCAATTTTATTGACAATTAATAAAATAGGTGTTTCTGTATGCTGAAGCTTTTCAATTACATCATTTTCATCATGTTTCTCGAAAATATCAGTCACAAATAAAATCACATCAGCATCATCTAATGAGCCGTGTACAAAGTGCATCATTGATTTGTGAAGCTCGTAAACAGGCTTAATAATACCGGGAGTATCTGAGTAAACTAACTGAAAATCAGTACCATTGTGCACGCCATTTACAATGCCCATAATACGGTGGCGAGTGGTTTGCGCTTTAGAAGTAATAATAGAAAGACGCTCGCCCACTAATATATTCATCAGGGTAGATTTACCCACATTTGGTTTACCGACAATACTGATAAAACCAGCTTTATGATTTGGAGAAACTATATCCACAGGAAAAAATATTTTATTTTTTTGCAAAGATAGTTTTTTATTTCAAAAATAGTCGTACCTTTGCAGTCCGATTTAGGAACAACATCGCGGGATGGAGCAGTTGGTAGCTCGTTGGGCTCATAACCCAAAGGTCACAGGTTCGAGTCCTGTTCCCGCTACAAAATAAAAGCGTAATCTATTGAAAATCAATAAATTACGCTTTTTTTTTGTCTCTCCGTTACGCATTTGGTTACGCAATATTGAATATACTACTTACTTTTACTTCATATATTATTATATAAATAATACATATTTTCAGAATCACTATTAATACTATTTAATTATCTCTACAATCCAAAGAGTTGATTGTTTGGGCTCAAACCTAAAAGTTGTGGGGTAGTTAAATAATTTCGAGATTTGCATTTTTAAGAAAAGATAGATGCAAGGGGATTATAAAGAGATATTGAAGTTATTACTTCCTGAAATAATAGTTGAGAATTTTGAGCTTACTTCTTATAAGACTACAGCAGAGGTAATGCATTTATATCTACAAGAGATTAATCAGAGACCCAAAGAGTTTGAAACTCAGAAATTAGAATCCAAAGGATTTTTTGATGAGATTACAGTTCAGGATTTTCCAATCAGAGGACATAAAGTTTTTCTACACATCAAACGTCGCAGGTGGTATAGCTATACACAGCAAAAGGCAGTATATCGAAACTGGGACTTAGTAGCAGACGGCACTCGGATGACAAACGAGTTCGCCGCTTTTTTAAACGCTATTAATCGATTCTAATGCAGATGCTACGCAAAGCATTGCTACTTATTATGGAGTGAATGGCAAAAGGCTGCAAGAGCAATATAAGAATTATCTGAGTGATTTTAAGAGTTGGTCTCAGCGAATTCATGCCAAGAAATGGCTTCTTTTTCCAGAGAATATCGGCAAATACTTATCCATCGATGAGACCAGTCTATCAGATGGCGAACTCTACACAATTCTGACTAATAAGGCGGCTAAGGGCAAGAAAGGTAGTATTGTAGCCATTGTAGCAGGCACTAAGGCAGAAACAGTCATTGATGTTCTACGAAGGATTCCGGTCAATCTGCGCAAGAAAGTCAAGGAAATTACCCTTGATATGACTGCTAACATGGAGTTAATTGCTAAAAGGGCTTTCCCTAATGCTACCAGAGTTACCGACCGATTCCATGTTCAGCAACTTGCCTCAGAAGCCTTACAAGAAATCAGAATCAAACATAGATAGGAGGCATTAGATGCTGAAAATGATGCTATTGAATTGGCTAAGAAAACAGAAACGGAATATGTTCCTAAAGTACTTTCGAATGGAGATACTATTAAACAGTTATTAGCCAGAAGCAGGTATGTTTTGTATAAAAAAGAAAATGATTGGACAGAAAATCAGAGGCAAAGAGCGGCTTTGCTATTCGGATTATACCCTGACATTAAATAGGCTTACGATTTAACTATGAGTCTTTCTTATATCTTTGAAAACACTAATGATAAGCTATATGGCTTAACAAGGCTAGCTAAATGGCATGAGAAAGTAAGGCAGGCTGGATTTAAATCGTTCAATACAGTTGCCAGGTCAATACAGAATCATTACAAGACAATCGTAAACTTCTTTGAAAATAGAAGCACTAATGCTTCTGCGGAGTCTTTTAATGCCAAGATAAAAGCGTTTAGAAGTCAATTCAGAGGTGTTAAGAATATTTCGTTCTTCTTATATAGACTCACCAAAATCTATGCTTAAATTTATTAGCCCCACAGGTTTTTGACTTGATCCATTGTTTGTCCCGATAAATTAATTCTTTCAAAATCTTGCTTTTTTTTAAATAAAATTCAATTTTTAAACTCCTATAATTATTTCAATAAATTAATTAAATCTATAATATAGTTTTATTATTGTTAGGACTACATATAGTAGTATTTTAAAATTAGAGGAGATATTTAATCTAGACTATATCAGAATCAGTCTTTCTATATTTAAGTAATAGTTAACATTTAAACATATTTTTATTATGGAGTTAGAAATAATAATTGAATGTGAGTATAATAAAATTCAAGAAATAAAATCTAAACTTGAAAGTTTGCCCGAAGTTAAAAATTATAGGATAATTCAAAACGATGCAATAATTCCTGTTTTCTTAAATAGAGGTACTTATGGTCAAATAGATATTGTTGAAATTGTAATAAGTTTAATACTTACAGAAATAGGGGAACATGCATATAAACATTTAAAGCAAATGATTAAATCTGCACTAAAAGATAAAAATGTAAAAATCAAGTCTTCAAAAAAGAAAAAAAAATAGGATGTTACCAAATACTCCCTTACTTAAAAATCATATTAGAAATTCAGGTATTGATAGAAGTGCCTCTTACAATACTAGAAACTTTATTATTAAATATCATACTAAACATTATAAAGAGGAAAAAGATATTGACAAATTTTTAGAATATACTACCTCTTATAATGCTACTATGATACATGAATGGTGTCATTGGATTCAAAATCATTGTACAAGTTTTGGGACATTTTTACATGCTCTTAAATTTTCGCAAGAAATGACAACTTTTACAAACTTAAGAGAACTACCCCAAGAAATTAAAGGAGAGATTATAAATAGGCGAAAAAATAATCAACCAATTTTCATTCAAAACTCAAAAACAAAACAACCTATTAAGCAAACTTACTCAAGATATAATTCCGATATTAATTTGTTTTGCCAATTTTGGTTTGATTTTCAATGGGTTATTACCGCTTTTGAAGATTCAAGAACTACACATATAAATGGTATGCCAGATAGCGAAGTTTTCGGTTATGCTATTGGTGATATTTTTTTGTTTTACAAAAGTGAATTCGGAGAAAGAAAAGTCCCGACTTTAGATGAAGCACGATCTTGGTTTAATTTTGAAGAAAACTCTATTGTAAGATTGAAAATTGGGCCTGATGAATTAACTTCAAATTCAATAATGGAATGTGCAGCAACTATTTCTGAGCTTCAATTTTTAATTGGTTCTTTTTTTTCCATTTTAAGAAATAATTCCTTACCGGAAATGATAAAAGACAGGTTAGATATTTTACAGAACTTAACATATGGTGTGCCATTTAATACATTCTTGTATATTCTAGGCTATTTTCCAAATCAAATAGAAGAATTACTTTCAACGGTAAATATTCTTTGTTTTATTGCGTTAAATCCTCCACTTCCCCCTTATTATATTAATCCCCCGAATTCTAAAAATACTTGGGAATGGCATGAGATAAATCCTCCTTCAAGATTTATTTTAGCTGCCAAAACAATTAAAAAGATTGGATTGGTAAAGGCACATCCAAATCAAAAAGAAATTAAAGAATTTATATTAAAAGTATCAGATGAATCAAAGCTTATTACAATAATAGATGAGCAAAATCTCAATTTAAAGCAAATGATTGATATTGATTTTGCAAATCCAACAACTAAATATACAGAAAATAATTTTCTGCACCAAGATTTTTTATTTTGGGTTCAGAATAAGTTTTCAGCGGCAAGAGATAAGTATTTACCGTTTATTTCAAATACTGGGACTTGTTTTACAGGTGATTTGTCTAGAGATTCAGCGGAAATAATTATTCCACAATATAGAGGACTTGAGTTCACAAACAGCCCCCTTGCTTGGTCAATAGAGAATAAGATTACATTCAGAAATAATTCCGATTTTGGGAATCATTTTTTGAGACAGGTCGGGGTATGTTATTGTTTATTTGATTTTATTGCAGGAGTAGGCAAATACGATTTGAGTGAATTTCCACCAGAGCTTAGTAAAAGTAAGAATTTTTCAGAATTTATTTCAAATGGTATTATCAATGGAATTTATATGGAGAATCAAAAATAACTATATAAATATAACATTTCTGATAGTTATTATTTATTTTCGATATTTGAATTTATCACTAACAAAATATAGATGTATTTGTACCTTTAGAACTACTATTCAAATTCATATGAACTAGTTATAATAAAATATTAAGATATAAAATCTAAAAATTCTGATAATTAGATAGCTGTTTCTGAAATGGTGCCTATAATTTTACATTTAAAAGTTTTTTATCTATTGTTTCCTCTTATTAATATACACGATTATCTTCTATAATAGTAAAGTACGAAACAACAAAATGGCTTAAACTAAACAATAACTTAGTTATACTAATTTATACGAAAAGAACAATTATCTGGATTATAAGAAATACATGACAGATGTTCATGACAAAAAGACAAGAAGCTATAATATGAGCCAGATTAAAGGCAAGAACACAAAGCCTGAGATTATGGTAAGAAAGTTTCTTTTTGCAAATGGGTTTCGTTACAAGCTGCACGATAAAAAACTTCCCGGAAAACCAGATATAGTCCTGCCAAAATACAAAACTGTTGTTTTTATACAAGGATGTTTTTGGCATGGTCATACAGGTTGCAGATATTTCATAATGCCAAAATCAAATACAGAATTCTGGATAGAAAAAATCGGGCAGAATCAAAAAAGAGATATTGTAAAGTTTTCTGAATTAGAAAAGCTGGGATGGCATGTATATCTGATATATGAATGTGAATTAAAAAAGGATAAGAAAGAGCAAACTCTGAATAGCCTTGTGAAGTTTTTAAAAGAAAGGGAAGTTTCTGCAATTATGTAAATTATCAGGTAAATTTAATCTTATTAAATGCATCCAACGACACATACATAATATCATTGTATTGAGCAACTAATAATCTGCCGTCGTTTGTATAAAAGCATTTACCATTCAACTGCTTAAAGTTAGGATTAACAAAGTCGTTTGCCTCTTTTTTATTCATTTCTTTTTCATATATAGTAAATTTAGATTTGCTTGAATCACCAAAGAACTTAATGAATTCTTTCCGGAACTGAAGCTTAGCTTCTTTTCTGAATTCAGAAATTGTTATCTGATTAGAAATTGAATATGCTTTTAAAATAAACAAAAAATTCATCTGATATTGATGAACAAATAATGTATCTCTATCAAACAGTCTATCTTCAAAATGAAAGGATTTTATAGGAGTTTCTGATAATAAATTTAGCTTAGGAGTATCAAAATCATTTATGTCGTTGATATAACCATATATAAAGAAATTCGGCGTTATGTTATACCCTTCTGTTATATCGTCCCGATAACGGATATTTTCTTTGTATACTTCTCCTTCATTCAATAAATCTATATTAAACTGAATTACATTTTTAGCATATGTAAATTGTTTATATTGAGATACTTTTCCTGCTAAGGAATCTGCTTTATAATATTTAGAATCACCGATATAGAAAATATTTGATGTATCTATCAAAGATTGATATTCATATATATGGTCAATTATCTTACCATCATTATTATATTTTAAGTCATCTAAAGAAATAGATTCTCTGCCTATTTCCTTTTTTATATCCAGTTCATCAGAAAAGAGTTTATCAACCATATCTTCAAATATGATGTTATAATTCTTAACCGAAATGAATTCTTCTTTCTTTCTTTTTATATTACTTAAATCGGTTTTCTGAAAATATAATTCACATAAGCGAAACATTCTTCTTAACACATCTGAAAAATAACGATGCTTGATTTTTCTGAGTTTAGATAATCCAGAATTTTGAAGCCTTACAAATGCACTGCCTTCTATCAATTCATAACTTGGATCTATCTTAAGATTTAATTGGTATTCTTTATTAAAATGATTCAGAATGGAAAAAAAATAAGTAATTAATTCTTCTTCATTATTGACATTTTTCTTTTTATTAGCAATTTCTAAATAAATAGGCGTATTTAAAGAGTCTAAAAAGGGCATTGACTTTCTTATTGTCTTTTCCCATTTAGGTTTCCTCGCTCGATTTGATTTAAATTCAATGTGCTTAAAGAGGATAGTGGTTTTATTCTTTTTATAAAAATTTACAAAAGACAGAAGCAGGTCGAGATAGGTATATTCATTCTCGCCTAAACTTGTATTTAATTCTAAACTATGACTAGCTTGAGTTAAGAGATTTTCAGCATACCTGTTTTTGTACTCTTTGAGGCTATTATAAAAGTAAACTAATAATTGTCTTGTCCAATTATAGTGTTCGCTATGCTTAAAAGATTCGTTTGTTTCAAAATGAAGTAGTTCATCTGATGAAATATCGAAAATCGTCTGATTACTGTCTTTCATGAAAACTTTTGGCAACATATAAGCCAATTCTCCTTTGCTAAAGGAATGATAGTATCCTACTGAATTTATTGTAGCTTCAGCACCCTTTTCAGTATAAAAATTGGAATTGTCAAAGACTAATTCTAAATCAGAAGTACTATATTTTTGTCCCTCAATCAGAATTTTCATTTTTAATCCTTAAGGAATTTAAGTTATTAATCAGAACTTTCCTCAGACGTAGGAGTTAATGGTAATATTTGAACATTTAGAAAATCAAGAATTTTTTTTACATGTTCAAGTCCATTAGTACCGATAGGGAAAAAATCCTCATAAAACGTACCTCTTTTGAAAATAGAGTTAGCCTCTTCTTCATCTTTAAAAACATCATTCCAAAGGTAGAATATAGCTTTATTTATAAATTCCTTCAGACTTATTTCATTGGTATCAGACTTAATAAAATAATTACCTATACATTTATCCATTCCTAAATTTTCATTCTGTCTGATTATTTTATTAACAGCTTCTATAAAATCAATCCATTTAAACTTTTCATTCCCTATTTTTACTAAGTATTTAAACGACTCATTTTCCTTTGTTCCTTCTTCTAACTCATACGTTTCAGTATAACAAATAGGGATATACTCCCAATCCCATCTTCTCTTAAACGCACTATCCATCGGAAATAAAGATTGGTCAGAAGTATTCATTGTTGCCAGTAAGGATAAATTCGGAGGTAATTTCAAGCCATTAACAACACCATCATGGGTTGGACCAAGTTCATTAATTAGATGTTTTTTCAATGCTTCGTCTGGTGTAACTGTATAATTACTTGTTCTGTCTAATAGCTGAAAAATATCTCCGAAAATCTCCGCACAATTCCCTCTGTTTATTTCTTCGATTGCGAGATAATATTGATTGTCTTGGTCTTGCCATGCTCTTATATAAATATTTGTAAAAACCTGTGGTACAAACTTATATTTTAATTGCTCCATAGTTCCTTCATTTTCTGTAGTTGGCTTGTAGGTACCCACAAAAGAAGCATGATCATATTCAGGATGAAAAGTTACTCTTTCATAAAACTTCATATCAAGAGGTTTGAGAATTTCATTTACTTTATAAGACTTTCCGGTACCTGGAGAACCATAGTAAATTATATTTTCTGCTTTTTCTAAAGCAGAAACGGGGACTTCCTTAACAGGATTAAAAGTCTCAGCTAATTCTTCCAATTTGTTAATTGTATTTTTTATATGGCTTTCATCTAAACTTATAATATTATCAACATCCGTATTATCTAATAAGGGATAGTTTGCCCAAGCGATTATTTTGCTAATAGTTGAGAAAAGCGGTTTCGTTTGAACTGTAGAGATAGAATTAGCGGTGTTATCTGTATAATATCTGCTTTCTAAATTTCTCCATAATGTTTCATCATATCTCGTATGAGGAGCAAAGTTGTTAAGCTCCTCTAATATATCTTTAAAAATTTGTATTAAGGTATCTAGTCCTAAAGAGAAAGATTTTATACCTCTTATGCCTGAATTACTAAAAGTTATATATCCGCCTCTTGTACTAAGAGAAAAGTTAAACGGGCTATTAGGAAATGTTTGTTTTATATACTCTTCTGGGTTTATATTCATAATAGTTGCTTTTTTATCTCGCTAAAAATTGTTTGAATTACAGGTACAGAAACACTATTCCCAAATTGTTTATACGCTTGTACATCCGATACCGGTATTACGAACTGTTTATCATATCCTTGTAAATTTGCCGCCTCCCTTGGTGTAAGTTTTCTTGGATTAGCATCTTTTTGTTCTATCAGGATCTCACTGCCGTCTTTATAATATCTTGCAGATATAGTATTTGTATAGACTGATTCTCCATTGAATAAAGAGAAACCAAACCCATTACCTTTTTCCTTATGTTCTTTTCTCCTTCTAAGATGACCTGCATGTAATCTATCAGAAATAGTATATTTATCTCCAGGGTTTTCAATTAGGATACTTTTTACAGACGTTAATTTGGTTTTATGCAAATCTTCAGACTTAAAGATAGGATTACTATCATTATCCATACCTAAAGGAAAATTGAAGGATTTCTCAGAATCTTTTAGCCAACCAACTATAAATATTCTCTCTCTATTCTGAGGAACGCCAAAGTTTTTCGAATTCAAGACTTTTTCAGCAACATTATACCCTAATTCTTTTAAAGTGGCAATAATGGTCTTTAGAGTATTTCCTTTATCATGGGTTTTTAATCCTTTAACGTTTTCCAGAAAGATAACCTTAATAGGAGTCCCATTTTCTTTTTTCCTGTTAATTATATCAGCTACATCAAAGAATAACGTTCCTCTTGTATCTTCAAAACCTTTTCGCAGACCCGCATTTGAGAAAGGTTGACATGGAAACCCCCCACATAATACATCAAATTCATCGGGAATATATTTTTTTGCACTTTCTTTTGTTATATCCCCAAAAGGAACTTCTCCAAAATTTGCTCTATAAGTAATCTGAGCATACTTGTCCCATTCAGAAGTAAAAACGCATTTCCCTCCGGAGTTCTGTAAAGCTAATCTAAATCCACCTATCCCAGCAAATAAATCAATAAATTTAAAAGTATAATTTTTCGGGGTTGGAAAAGGTACATTTTCAACCTGAAAAAGTAGTTGTTGTATGGCTTCTTCAACGTCAAATTTTACCTTATTTTCAAGTTCTTTATACTTAATAAATTCATTTATATATTCTCTGGCATCTTCCTCATAATATTTTTTTATCCCATTGTTATAGTTGTGAAGATAATGTGTTAGTATTGCTGAACTATTATCTTCAGGTTCAACTAATCTGATTTTGATTTTTTTTCCGTCAATGTCTTCTATTGATATTCTTTCCTTTAGTTCCATTCTATTATTGTAAAATTTACTTTTATACAAAGTTAATTGAATAGAATTAAAATAATAAAAATACCATTTTTAGTTTCGTTTATTAGAATTTATATCGAATAAGGTTTTAATGAATAACTGCCAAAGAGGTAACTCATAAACTCTTATTCGATATAAAATCTATTAAAGTCTGGATTTTCGGTAAAGTATTTGTATAGATTGTAGCTATTCCAAAATTCGATTTAATTATATTAAGATTTAAATTAGTTTTGTCGAAGAGTGTAAGTAATAAGTTGCTATAGGAGAGTTATGGCTTCAAGCAACATTGAATAATTAACTGAGATCTCAACACCAGAGTAAATTTTAACCTCTACATAAAAGCCGAATTAGTAGTACTAAGCGTCTGTCAGATAGGTGTAAACGAATACCAAACCAGAGACGAACTCTTTGGCCTTGTCCTCTGAATTTTGAATTTGGAAGCCAATAGTTTTTTAGTAAGTCTATAGGCTATCAATTATGAATCTATTACCAAGTTATTCCAGCATTTTTATGAATATTGCCCGTTCAAAACAAGGCAGTTGCTCTCCAACAAGCCATGAAATAACTCATACTAAAGGCTTAATGCTTTTTACCAAGGTGCTTTTGTTTTGTTGGAGTATATTTAGCAGTAGCAGGTTTATCTTTTATCCCATATTTTTCTTTAATTTCCTCATCCAGTGGCAGTAAATATTTATCCCCAAAAACCTTTTTCCATTCTTCTATTTCTTCATAGGTATAGTCTAATGGTTCACCATCCCCATAGCTAAAAAGGTCTCCCTGTTGCTCTTGTAAGTCTGTTTTGATGATGGCTTTGCCTGAGGCTACGTAGAGGTATTGATTGTCAACTATTTCTGCCTGTATTGGCTCTTTATTGACCCATAGGGTTTGGAGAATTTTACCTGTAGCAATTTCGTAGGTTTTTACTTTGTGGTTCGAAAAAACTACTAATAATTGACTATCCGATGAAAAGTTTACATAACTAATCTTCTCCTCTGATTTTAAAAAGTCATATACTTTACCTGAATCTATTTCCCAGATTTTAGATTTCTTATTGCCATCTATAATAAAAAGCCAGTTACTGTTATCGGATATATCCATAAAAGTAATTTCCTCTTCAGGCTTCAAAAAATAAGGCACTTTACCAGTTCCTGATTCCCATATTTTGTATTTACCATCGGCCATTTTTCCATATAACCATTTACTATCGACTGAAAAATGTACATCTTCAAACTCTTTCTCTGTCTTTAAAAAATCCGGCACTTTACCAGTTTTTACTTCCCAAATTTTGTACTTACTATTAGTACTTGAAGTAATTAACCATTTACTGTCTGTAGAAAATTCTATATTGTAAATATTTCCTTCTGATTTTAAAAAATCATACATTTTACCTGTTTCTATTTCCCATATTATACATTTATCGCTTAAGTCACTCGTATAGAGCCATTTACTATCCGGAGAAAACACAACATTCCAGATATCCTGTTCTGATTTCAAAAAATCATACTTCTTATCTGTCCCTATTTCTCTTAGCGTATATTTATCATCTTTGCCTTTCATATAAACCAATCTATTATCAGGAGAAAAGTGCACATCACTAGTTTCCTCTTCTAACTTCAAAAAATCTGAAATTTCACCTGTATTTAAATCGAATATTTTATGATTGTAATATTGACCCTCTATACGCAGCCATTTATTATCAGAGGAGAATTCTACACCTGTAATCTTCTTTTCTGTTTCTAAAAAATAAGGTATTTCACCCGTACTTAAATCCCAAATTTTATGTTCATGATTATGATAATATATATGAAGCCATTTACTATCAGTAGAAAAATCTATCTGCCTAATTCCTTTTTCTGTTATTGTTTCTAAAAAATAAGGTATTTCACTTGTATATAAATCCCAGATTTTATATTTTAGTTTAGAGTCTATCGTATATAGCCAGTTATTGTCAGGTGAAAAATCCATATGCCTAATAGACTCCTCATTTTTCAAAAAACTAGTAATTACATTTATGTCTAAGTCCCATATTTTACAATTTCCCTTAAAATCCATTGTATATAATCTTTTATTGTCTGAAGAAAAAGACATAAAAAAAACCTCTCCTTCTGACTTTAAGAAATCAGGAGGGTTACCTGAACTCAAATTCCATATCATACGATTATAATTTACACCTATTGCAGACAGCCACTTACTGTCTGATGAAAAAAGAACACTTTCTATTCTATCATCATAACTCAGAAAATCATATTTCTTACCACTCCCTAATTCCCATATAATACATATATGATTATCTCCTTTCATCAACAACCACTTACTGTCTGGCGAAAAAGAAACTTTGTAATACCCTTCTTCGAGTTCCAAAGAATCATAAACTTCTCTCGTCTCTACTTCCCATATTTTATATTTATTATCCTCAAGTTCAGTATACAACCACTTACTGTCAGGGGAAAAAGATGCATTGTCAATCGATTCTTCGGAATTAAGAAAATCATAAACCTCTCCGGTCTCCAATTCCACTATTTTATCTTTAATACCAACATAGAGCCACTTACTATCAGGTGAAAAGTTTAGGTATGATGTCCCTGCTTCCATCTTCAAAAAATCGTGAATTTTACGCATATTTAGATTCCATATTTTAGAATTATTTTTAACGTCTTTAATATGCAACCATTTACTGTCAGGCGAAAAATCTATATGTTTAATCTGCTCTTCCGTCGTCAAAAAATCAGGAATTTTGCCAGTACCTAAATCCCATATTTTAGATTTACTGTTAATATCTTTAATATGAAGCCATTTACTATCTGATGAAAATTCTACAGCATTAATTTCTTCTTCTGTCTGTAAAAATTCAGGGACTTCACCTTTACCTAAATTCCATATCTTATATTTGTTTTTTACATCTTTAGTATACAACCACATATTATCTTTAGAGAAAAATATATCGCTAATTCCTTCTTCTGTCTTCAAAAAATCATAAACTTTATTCTTTCCTAATTCCCATATTCTGTATTTTTCAGTAATATCTTTGATATACAACCACTTACTGTCTAATGAAAAAGATACTTTACTAACATCTAATTCTATATTTAAAGAATCATAGACCTTGCCCGTTTCTGCTATCCATATTTTAGATTTACAATTAGCATCTCTGGTATAAAACCACTTGCTATCTGAAGAAAAAACCACATCAATAATCCCTTTTTCTGACTTTAGAAAGTCATAAACTTTATTCTCACTTATTTCCCATAATTTATGCATATCGTTTTCATCTTTTAGTATCCAAATCTTAAGATCCGGAGAGATAGTAATTAAAACATTCGCATAAATTGCCTGTGGAATCTGAGTTTTTTTCCTTTCCCGAAATTGATGCCCATTACTATTATTAAAAATCAAAGAGTCTTGTTCCTTAATTATTTTTTTTGTTTTTTCATCTTGTGCCTTGTCCATTGCCTTTTCCAACAACCGCAAACCTTGTATTGGGTTTAACTTCCCCGCCTCAGATGACCAGTAGAGAGCGGTAGCATTTTCGGTAGCTATCCGGGCTTTTTTTTCACCCTGGATTGCATTCTTTTCATCTTGTATTGCTTTTTTCAACCTGCCTTCTATATCAGAAAAAATCTTATTTCTTATTTCCTTTATTTTATTCTTTTGAACTTTATCATTATCAGTCAGGTAATTTTCGGCATCATCTAAATTACGGAGTGCTTTCTGATATTTATCATTATCGCTGGTTTCAAGAATTTTATTTACATTTTGCATAATGCAATCAAAATCAGTGCATTTCTCTTTTTGCCCAAATACAGTAGAGCCAAACAATAGCAATGTAATAATCAAAAGTACATTCAATAGTTTCATGTCATTTACAATCAGATTTTCTTCACATTTTAAATAGTTAATTTCCCGTCGTCGAACTGGGGCAATTATCCGTGTTATCCAAGGCGGCACTTACTTTTCTTACTATATTTGCATAGTCAGTTATTTCTTGATACGAACAACACCCTTTTTATTAGGGTGTTCTTGTTTCGATGGAGCGGTTTTAGCCATAGCAGGTTTATCTTCTATCCCATACTTTTGTTTAATCTCCTCATCCAAAGGCAATAAATATCTATCTCCAAAAACCTTTTTCCACTCTTCTATTTCTTCATAGCTATAATCTAATGGTTCACCATCCCCATAGCTAAAAAGGTCACCTTTTTGCTCTTGCAGGTCTGTTTTGATTACGGCTTTGCCAACTACAACATATAAGTAGCGGTTATCAATAATTTCAGCACTTGTGGTCTTTTTATTTACCCAAAGTGTTTGAATCATTTTACCTGTACTCATTTCATATGTTTTTACTTTGTGTTTGGATTCAATAACTAATAATTTATTATCTGTTGGAAAATCCACATTACTGATATCCAATTCTAATTTTAGAAAATCAGGAACTTTATTAGTTGAGATTTGCCATATTTTGCATTTACCCATAATGTCTTTCGTGCATAACATTTTGCTGTCGGAGGAAAAATCTATGTAATTAATCCCTTCTTCTCCTTTTAAAAAATCATACATTTTACCTGTTCCTATTTCCCATAGCTTAGAGTTATAATTAAAATCTCTAGTATACAATAGCTTACTGTCTGGTGAGAACAATACATAATTAATTCCTTCTTCTCCCCTTAAAAAATCATACATTTTACCTGTTCCTATTTCCCAGAGCTTAGTGTTACCTTTAGCATCTCGCGTATATAACAGTTTACAATTAGGTGAGAAATGACTATATCGAATCTCTTTTTCTCCTATTAAAAAATCATATACCCTGCCTGTGCCAATTTCCCTAAGTTTAGAATTATCCATAATATCTCTCGTATACAATAGCTTATTGTCTGGCGAAAAATGCATATAATCAATCCCTTCTTCTAACTTAAAAGAATCAGAAACTTTGTCTGTTCTTATTTCCCATAGTTTACCGTTACCATTAATATTCCTCGTATATAATAGCTTACTATCTGGTGAGAAATGTAAATAGTTAATCTCTTTTTCTCCTTTTAAAAAATTATGTTCCCTACCTGTATCTATTTCCCATAGTTTATAGTTGCCCTTAATATCTGCCGTATACAATAGCTTACTATCTGGCGAAAAAATTGCATAACTAATTTCCTCTTCCGACTTTAAAAAATCATAAATTTTACCTGTTCGTACTTCCAATAGTTTAGAGTTGCCTTGACCATCTTTCATATATAACAGTCCACTGTCCGGTGAAAAATTTACATAATCAATCCATATTTCTGATTTAAAAAAAATAGGGGCTTTAGTCATTCCTATTTCCCATTGTTTATAATTATAATCAGCATCCATAGTATACAATATCTTTTCGTCTGGCGAAAACCTAATATAACTAATCGCTCTTTCTCCTCTTAAAAAATCATACACTTTACCTGTTTTGATTTCCCATAATTTACAATTATTATAGACATCCATTGTATATAATAATTTATTGTTTGGTGAAAAACTTACAAAATTGATCCACTTTTCTCCATTTAAAAAATCATACACTTTACCTGTTCCTATTTCCCTTAGTATACAATTATTATTGGAGTCCCTAGTATATAATAACTTATTATCTTGTGAAAAAAATACATTTATAATTTCCCCTTCCAACCTCAAAAAATCAGGAGCTTTACCCGTTTCTATTTCTCTTATTTTACCATTACCTTTAATATCCCTCGTATATAACAGCTTACTGTCTGGAGAAAAAAAAGCATAATTAATTCCATTTTCCCCACTTAAGAAATCATACACTTTACCTGTTCCTATTTCTCTTAGTTTAGAGTTACCATTAATATCTTTTGTATATAATATTTTGCCATTTGGTGAAAAGTACCCCAAGCTAATACCATTTTCTCCACTTAAGAAATCATACATTTTATCTATTCCTATTTTCCTTAGTTTAGAGTTATTCATAATATCTATCGTATACATTAACTTATTGTCAGGCGAAAAACTCACATAATTAATCTCTCCTTCTGACTTCCAGAAATCAGGAACTTTACTTGTTTCTATTTCTAATAATTTACCGTTACCATTAACATCTCTCGTATATAATAGCTTGCTATCTGGTGAAAAAAGTATATAAGTAATCCCTTTCCCCAAATTCAAAAAATTATACATTTTACCTGTTTGTATTTCCCAGAGTTTAGAGCTACCTTTTATATCTGTAGTATATAACAGTTTATTATCTGGTGAAAAATTCACGTAATTAATCCCCTTCTCTGACCTTAAGAAATCATACACTTTACTGGTTCCTATTTCCCATATTTTAGAATTCCCCTGAATATCTCTCATATATAATAGCTTACCATCTTGTGAAAAGGTTGCTACATTACTTTCTACATTACTTTCAACATCAAATAATTGAACTCTTTTCTTTTCTTCAAATTGATGATAATTACTATAAATAAATATGGAAGAAATTTGGCCTTTTATCATTTTTATCACTTTTTCATCCTGTGTTTTGCTCACGGCCCTCTCCAACAATCTTAACCCTTGTATAGGGCTCAACTTCTCTGCCTCTGATGACCAATACAAAGCCGTTGCATTTTCAGTAGAGGTCTGGGCGTTTTTTTCATCTTGCAATGCTTTTTTTAATCTTGCTTCTATATCAGAAAAAATCTTATTTCTTATTTCCTTTATTTTATTCTTTTGAGCTTTATCATTATCAGTCAGGTAATTTTCGGCATCATCTAAATTACGGAGTGCTTTCTGATATTTATCATTATCGCTGGTTTCAAGAATTTTATTTACATTTTGTATAATGCAATCAAAATCAGTGCATTTCTCTTTTTGCCCAAATACAATAGAGCCAAACAACAGGAGAGTAAGAATCAGAAGTAAGTTAAATGGTTTCATGTCATTTACAATCAGATTTTTGATAGCGATCAATCGTATTTTTTACATTAGCTATAAAAAGTTTATTATTTTTATAAAAAGTAGAACTAGATTTTCTTTTCATTTCAAATAATTTATTTACCATCATAGAATCAGGGCAATTATCAGGGTTATCTAATATAGAATTTACTCTTCTTAAGATAACTTCATAATCCGTTATGTCTTTCTGAACTAATGCTTTTTGTGCTTTTTCTTTTTCTTCATCGGCTTGTTGTTTACTACGATAAGCATAATAACTCAGTAAAAAAGAGCCAATAAATAATAACACTAATAGAATCTGTAGCCCCATAATTAATAACTTCCTGTTCCTAAGTACTTTTCTGCTTTTCTCAACATACAAAGCCGTTTCTTCATCAAAATTGGCTATGTCTTTTACTTCATCATATCTTTTAATCATATTGGTATCTAATCGACTTTCTTGGCTTTTACTAAAAGAGATATTCTGAATCAGGTTTTTAATGAGTCTTTGTTGGGCATTTCGCTGGTTGTCTATAATGGTGGCTAAAATATCGTGTGCCAATTCAAAATATTTATCGTCACGCCGTATCAGACGAGCATCTTCTAGCAATTTTAAACAGGTAAACAATTTATCATCTTTTAGCCTGTTTTCAAAATTAAACGAAGTAAGCAATGGTCTTTTTGTTCCGTCCGGGGTTACAAAATAGTCTAATATCCACCTCACCTCATGTGGTTTAATCTCCAATTTCCCTGCTATATTCTCTTCTTGATTTGCCAGATAAATGTCGAGTACATTTTTTACATCCTTAACTTTATCAATGATATCTCGGTCAAGGTGTACAGGTGGCGGGATTATCCCCCATTCCTGCTGTTTGTATTGTTTTTTATAAGCCTGCTCCCAAAGCTGAGACAGGTATACCTGCAGATAAGCCAGTTGGCTTGTGGCATTACCCTCCAATAGATTCTTAATGACTTGTTCTTTAAGGCCTGGAGAGTCTGTAGTGATTTCAAAATGCGTAAAAGTACCACTGATGACATCTCTTAATTTCTGGGCATTCATGGCCTCTACTCTTATCTTAAAATCAAACAGATTAGGCAGGTATTGTTCGTATTCATATAGCCGCCCCAGATATTCTTCTCTGGTTATTAGGATAATTTTGCAGGGTAAATTTCTTTTCAGAAGCTGGTTTAAACTATTAAAAAAAACGATTTTCTCATCTGATTGCTCTGTGGTATTTTCGGTAGTGTTTAAGGTGAATATTTCTTCAAACTGATCAAAAATAAGGTATACTGGGCGAGAGTAAGTAATAAAAACTTCATAAACCAATTCACCTAAATCATGAATCGTTTTTGAATTTTCAAGTACGCTACTTAAGGCTTTATGCATGCTTTCATTGATAGATTCTCCCTTTCTTATCACGAAGGGGTGCCAGTCCGGCCCATCATAATACTGAGACAACCCGCATTGTACCAGACTGGTTTTGCCTGTTCCCGAAAACCCGTACAACAAAACCATTGAGGACATACGTAGTTGTTGATACAGCAGCTTTTCTTCTGTTTTTCTTCCAAAAAACGATAGCTTATCTGCTAGTGTATAGGCATCTAAGAATTTAAAAGGGCTTTTCATAAGCAGCGTTTTTTGAGAAGTTCAAGATATTGTTTCCACTCACTGCTTATTTCAAGGTAAGCCATGTTTTGATAGTCAATATGGTTGCTTCCTTGTTCATTCTCCAAGTAAAACAATTCTTTATTGATGTTTACTGCCCCGGTTATCAGATGCCTGTATTGGAGGTGCATCTCATCAGTATTTTTTATTCTATTAAAGACCAACAAATCAGATACCGTTGCTTTTTCTATAAACAGTGTATTATCAATCAGGAAAGGAGTAAGATTCAGATAGGTCTGTATCTGCTGAATTTCATCTTTATGCAAAACTATAGAGGCATGATCAAGATAATAGTCTTTTAATACTTCATAGTCTTTATTCGGTTCAAGCCCACTCCATTGTTGTTTATAAAGAGAATGTTTAAATTGCGGGAGAGACTGACGTCTACGATTCACGTAAATCAATTCAATAGAAGTAAGGCGGTACCTTGCCAAAAATGTGATATAGGTAAACATTTTGCTTAACCTTATTTCTGCCAGTTCAACTAAATAAGCGGCTTCTTCATCGCTCAGTTTGTCAGTTGAAAGTTTCTCAAAATAACTTCCCAATTCAAAAAAATCAGATCCATTTTTATCTTCAAAGGCTACTATTTCCTCTATATACAAATCATCTTTATAGTCTTTTAAGATATTTATCCACTTTTCAAGCGAAGCAATCGTTGATAGATTTACTGAAGTAGAATAGATATTGCATAAGGACGATAAGCTTTGTTTATTAAAAGATATAGTGTCTGTCAGTAGCAATCGATATAACTCAGCTTGAGTAATAGCAAATAAAATATCTACAATTGTCTGACTTGTTCTGACTAACTCACCTATACGATGTTTATCAGGCTTATTATAAAAAAAACCTGTTTGTCCTTCCTTATCGGCAATACTTTCGGAAGAATCAAGGCGTTGAAGCCTCTTACTGAGAGAGTAAGGGAAGGCCTCGAAAATGCATTTTTTGTAAGGATTTATATTAGGAATAGCCCTGTCTTTTTTTAGTCGGGTTTCAATTTCAACATTATATCCTGCTAATTCTCTGATTAATGTTTTGAAAAGCCTTGAATTTGGGGTGTAATTTTCGCTATGATATGTAATTAATAGTTGGGAAAAATGCTGTTCTTTCTGGCCAGGACTTGCTCTGATATAAATATCCTTTATTTGGTTTTCAAGGAATTGTTCTTCTGCTTCAAGAAAACGGCCAATTTCTAGGTTTTCACTACCTATATTAGTCTGAATAATCTTTATTGCCATTTCAAATGCTTTATGAACAGCCTTACCAAAAATGATGAGTTGTTCCACAAATGTTATGGCAAATTCATAAGCCATTTTATCAGCAATTCTTCTCTCGGTTGCTATGATAACCGGAATCCGGTATTTACTTTGCTTGAAAGTTTTCGGAAATTCGGGTATCCATGCTTCAGTTGAGCATCCATTCAGAAAAACAAGTTTAAGATTCGGACATTCACTTAATAATTTAATTAGCCCTGTTCTATTGGCGGGTTCACCTTCTGTAAGAAGCTTATCTCCGGCCGAATGGCCACCATAGTAAAACCAGTAAAGACGTTCTCGTTCAATTTCATTTTTCAGAATGTCAATCAATTCATCTCTGGTTTTTATTAATTTAAGGTCAAAATCATCTTTTAAATCCTGTCGGTTTCTGAGTAAATAAGATACTTCTAATAATTCTAATTCCAGAAAAGGTAAATCCTGAAAGGCATTCGCAAAACAGAGCAGATATAATGGTTTTAACATAGACAATATTCTTATTTTTTTATTCCATATTTTTCTTTAATTTCCTTATCTAGCGGCATCAAATATTGACTTCCAAATACACCTTTCCAGTCTTTAATTTCTTCGTGAGTATAATCTAAAGGCTCGCTATCTCCATAGCTGAAAAAGTCTCCCCGTTGTGCATGCAAATCCATTTTTATAATAGCTTTACCTACTGCTACATATAGATATTGATTTTTTATAATCTGAGCCTGCGTTGGTTTTTTATTAACCCAGAGTGTTTGGATAGGTTTAGCTAGATTAGCAAGTTCATAAGTTTTTATTTGGTGGCCCGTTAAAATTGTGAGATATAGACCATTACCAGAAAAAGTGGCACTATGAATTTGATTTTCATTCTTTAGAATCTCTTCTTTTTTAGATAAATCCCATATTTTATATACCTTTTTATCATCATTTTCATGATGTTTTGTAATCATATACTTATTATCTGCCGAAATCATTGCTTTATAAATATTCTCATATTTTTTTATTAAGGTAGGATTTGACTTAGTAGTTAAATCCCAGATTTTATGAACATCTCGTTTATTACTTGTAATTAACCATTTGCTATCTTTTGAAAATGTTGCATATATAATAGACTCTTTGCTAAAAAAATCATATTGCTTCTTATCAGCCCAATTCCAGATAGTTTTATAATCGTCGGTCATATTTGTGGTAATGAGCCATTTTTTTTCAAGCGAAAATGTAGAATCTATTGTTTTTTTTGATTCAAATTTATCAGTCACTAGATTAAAAGAGCTATAGCCTCTATTAAGAATATGCTTTATATTAATCCATTGGCCATTTATAGAAAATTCCGCTTTCTCAACACCATTAGGATTAAAATGGCTATTTCGAGTGAGAGTTGAATCCCAGAGTTCGTAGCTATTATCCGATTTTGTTATAAGTAACCATTTATTGTCGTTAGAAAATTTAGCATCTGTACTTGTAGGCAAAATTTTTCTTGACAATGAATCCCAAATGTCAGACCTTCCGTTCTTATATTTTGTAGCCACCCATTTATTATCAGTAGATATGGTAATACTTTCAATATCTGAATCCGCAATGACTAATGAAGAAGTTTTAGTATTGTTTAAATCCCAGAATTTACACTTGGTATAACTGTCTATAGTAATCAGACTATTAGATTCTTTGCCAAATACTATATTCGTGAATTTTTCTCTGTCGTCTAAAAAAACGGCTTTTTTAATAGTATCAGCTACACTCCAGAATTTATATTCATTATTCTGGTTTTTTGTAATTAACCATTTATTATCTTCTGATAACTTACACTCACTAATTCCTTTAGCATTCTCCGGAAAGCCATTTTTATTCAGTAAACTCTTTAGCGAAATTTTATCGCCTTGTTTTATAATAAGCCATTTATTATCTTTCAAAAAGTCAGCACTTTGTAAATTTCCTAAATTTTCTACTAAAAGAGGGTTCTTGCCATTTTTCGAAATATTCCATATTCTGTATAGTCCGCTCTTATTTCGGGTAATAGCCCAATTGTCGTCTGAGGAGATCTTGACAAAATCTACCATGTAATCTACAAAGGTTTCTTTTTCCAGATTATTCGATACATCCAAAAGATAAAAACCCTTAGTATTATCTGGAACAATTATCCATCTGAAGCCTGAAGAAGATTTGGGTTGGTTCTCAGGCTTTCCAGTATCTAACAGATTCCAAGCTTTATATTCCCCATTAATCCAAGCCATCATCCATTTACTGTCTTTAGAGAATTCAGCATTAAAAAGCGTGTCATTATTAGCTGAGAATTTGATTTCTTTACTATTATCTGATAATTGCCAGATAGTAGACTCGTACTTTTTTCCTCTGGTAATCAACCATTTATTATCTCCTGAAAAACTGTGGGTTCTGATACCTTTTTTCTTGCATAAACTATCTTTTGCATTTTTCTGATTACAAAACAGAAAGTCCTGGCTATTTATATCCCGTGTAATCAACCATCTGCCATCTTTAGAAAAATCTACATAATTTTTTTCATTTTCAAAGTATTTTTTTCTATTCAGCAAGTCCCAGACATTGTATCTATCTTCACCATTTTCTTTTATTGACCAGATTAAGTATTTATTGTCAGGCGAATAAGAAATGTCTTCAATTGCCGTTTTCGCTTTTATAAATTCAAGTTCTTTTTCAGTTGACAAATCATACACTTTATATTTTTGAATGGTATCATGTTCTATAGTAATCAGGCATTTGCTATCAGATGAAAACTTAGTAAAGACAATGCTTTCTTTCTTTAAGAAATCAGGTTTTTTTTTATTCTTAATATCCCATATCTCATATTTACCGTTACTAAGCTGAATAATAAGCCACTTACAATCTGACGAGAATGCATATTCATTGATATTTATTCTGTTCGAATATAACAAAAAGCTACTTCGTTCCTGAAATTGACCATAATTGCTGGTATTAAAAATAAGAGACTCTTGTTTTTTAATGGCTTCCAGTGTTTTTGTATCATTTGTTATTCCCTTTGCTTTTTCCAATAAGCCCAGACCTTGCATTGGGTTTATACTCACCGATTCAGATAACCAATAGGTAGCAGTAGCTTTATTAGAAGCTTTTATGGCGGCTATTTTTGCTTGATTAGCTATCTTAATCTGCATTTTAAGTTTAACACTTTGAATATTAAGGGCTGTGTTTTGACTATCGAGTTTTTCCTTCTGTTTGGTTATTTTTTCAAATAAATCATTAATCCTTTTTTTAACATCTTCCTGTGCATTTTTTGCTTTTAAACAGTTCTTGGCAGCTACAAGTGCAGAAAAATATTTGTTTAATGCCAGAATATAGGCACTATCTTTTTCAAATTGGGTACCTTGCTTTATCAGATTATCCAATTTATTACAATCACCATTTTGACCCAAAAGCCAAAAGCTGTTCAGGAGTAATAGAATAGTATATAAGTACTTCATTTCTTCATATATGAGTTATATTTACCTATCAAATCTGTGATTTCAGGATTATTAGGGGATAGACTATCTGCTTTCATTGCTTTTTCCAGAGCAAACTCAATATCATTACTTGCCTCATAGGTTTTTGCATCCTGTATAAGCTCTTTGGCTTTTTGTTTATTGTTTTTTTTTAATAAATCAAAAGCATATATGGCTGCAAGAAAGGCGACCAAAAAAAGTACTCCAGCAACGATAGCTATATTTTTCCGGGCTTTACTTGTTTTTTCTTTCTCCAGTTTGTCATTCTCATTTTCTCTAAGGCTATCTTCTATATAATCAATAATGTATTGTTCCTCTTTAAGCTGTGCATCAATTTCATTCTTAAACTTATCATAAAGCTCTACGTTCTGCTCATTCAGATAGCCTTTTTTATTATTGCGTTCAAACAACTGATAATTAGTTCTGAAACTGTGGATTAAATTATTAATAAGCCGTTGCTCACTGGTTCTTTTCTTTTCCAGTATAGCCGCAAGGGTATCATGTGCAAGCTCAAAGTATACTTTATTCTGGCTTACCAGACGTGCTTTTTCCAGAGCCTTTAAAATATCCTTGTCTTCGGTTTTATCTTTGATTTTATCTTTTTTCCGAGGGCGTTTTGTCCCATCTTCCGTCACGAAACTGTCTAAGATTCCCTCAATTGTTTTTGTTTCTACCTTTAATTCAGAAGCTGTATTTTGTATGGTTTCATTGACGTACTTTTCCAGAATATTTTCAATTTTCCCGACAAACTTAAGGGTATCGTCAGTGATAGTAACCGCTGGCAAAGCCTCTTCAGAATGCTCTTGCGTTGCATCATTACTATAGGCATAATCCCATAAACGAGAGAGATATACCTGTAAATATGCCAACTGGCTGGTGGCATTGCCTTCAATCAAATTGGTTTGTATCTGTTCTTCTATGCTTTCACCACTGCTAATATTAAATCTTTTAAACGATTTCGTGATTACTTCCTCTACATCAGACGGTTTCATGGACTCTATACGCGCCCTGAAATCAAATAAAGTGGGGAGATACCATTCATACTTATACAGTTCGCCTAAAAACTCTTCTCTGATAATAAAAATTATTTTAACGATACCGATTTCCGATAAAGACTTAATGGTTTTTAAAAGCTGTGCTAGTTCTCCTATTTCTCCATCTGCATTTAACCCGTTTTTTTTATCTGCCAAGGTAAATACCTCTTCAAACTGGTCTAAAAACAAATAAATTGGCCGGTAATATTTGCGATAAATGTCTTTTACGTATGCTACTATATCAGTACTCTGTTGATCAAGTTTTATTTGCTGTAAAGCCGCCAGAATACTCTGATTGAAATTTCCGTTTCTGGTTACGAACAACGGTATCCAATCGGGCATACTGTATTTCCGGCTTAATCCACACTGAATAAGACTTGTTTTGCCTGTGCCGGATGGGCCATATACCAAAACAATATTACTTGCAGATAGTAGCTCGTATAGCTTATGCTCTTCATCGGTTCGGCCATAGAAAAGGTCAATGTCACTCCCCCGATAAGGTGCCAGAAATTTAAAGGGGTTCTTTATTGGAGAGGGTTCAATCGTCATTTTTCAGGAAATTAGCTTATTGAAATGATTGAATTGGTCATTGATGTCATTGAAAACAACCCGCATTTCTCTAGTATCTGAAATGATAAATGGCATATCTTTAGCCCATAGAGACTCATACGTATATTTATTATTGGCTATTGTATCAATATAAGAAATATGCGTAAGTGCCTCTTTTTCATACTTTATATTCTTATCAATTAGAAAGGGAGATAAATTCAGATATTGGTCTGATTCTATAGACTTCAAGGAATCTTCTAAATCAATTACCACATCCTGCGACACATCTCTGATCTTGGTCATTAATACTGAAAAACTATCTGGTGTCGATTCTATTTTTGCCCCCCCTTTTCTATCGTCGGTATCGATTATTTCTGAATCTTTCCATTCATATACTGATAACTCTAAACCAAAACGGGCTTTTGGATGGGTTCTGTTTTTATATACTGTAATGTTTTTAATAGAAAGAAACTGATAGTTTACAAGAAACAAATTCTGTCCTATCAGATCAACAAGCATTTCCTCAGCACTTTCGCACCACCGGTTTAACTGACTCTCTTTTAGATTAGAGTTATGAGTTATATCGTCATTAAGTTTCTCAAAAAATTTGGCTACTTCGTCAAGTACATCAATTTTGAGCTCTATTAACTCCTTTACAAAAAGCTTAGAGTTATCAATATTCAACGCCTTCAACCATGCGTTCAACCATTCTATACCCGCCTTCAAGGGCTTGATTTTATTAATTTTTTTAGAAACTGCTTCTTCAAAAACTAATTTTAATGGTTCAGTAGAGGTTTGCTTGTTTTTAACCAGAGAATCACGAATTAAAGATAAAGTAATACTTAATAATACTTCCTGAATAGTCTGGTAGAATTGTATACATTTCTCCAATCTAGTGATGGTTGGCTTATCGAACCGTTTACCTATATCAATAGTGCTATTGCCTGTTGACTCGGCACAAAGATCAAAAATCAATTTGCTGATAAACTGTGGAAATAACTTCCATATCTCGGCTCTAGCTCCTTCGTAGTCATTATAATTACAAACTTTGAGATTGGGTTTACATAAAGCCTCAAAGAGGCAATCTTTCAGGTATTCATTAGGTTCATAGTCACCACTGTTTTTAAATTTTTTAACTTCCTTGTAAACTGTCCAATGGTTGCTTGTTTCTTCATTCACTCTCAAAATCCAGATATTGTCTATCGTATTCGATTCGTCTAAAAACCTGCCTATCTGCTTATCACTTTCAATTTTACCTCCATTACCTCTATAACTTTCTGCTTTCTTTAGAGCTTCGTCAAAAGCTTTTTCGATGGTTTCTTCATCGAATAAGTTTTCAAACAGAACCTGAGAAAATGTACTGGCAGATAAATCGCCTACTGCCGACTCCGTCGCAATAACTATTGGTGTCTTAATCGCTTCAATAAACCTTATATGACCCTGTGAGTTGCAACCGTTTAAAATAACTAATTGTAGGTTTCCGCACTTTTCCAACTCATTAGCAAGACCTTTGGCAGACATTCTATGCTCTTCCGTCTCTATGCTAAGTCCGTCTGCATGCCCACTATACATAAACAGCACAATATGGTCTTTACATTCCTCTATCACTTCTCCAATATCAGAGATAGTTGCGTTTTCAACTACTCTTATTCTAAAATAATAGTCGTGCTTAGACAGAATTTTCCTTATTTTTTCAATTTCGACCTTTAAATATTCTAAAGGACGTTCCAGATTGTTGGCAAAAGCAACTAAGATTGTTGGCCTGTTATCCATTTTTTTATTAATAAAGGTCTGTTTTTTTTGGAGCTAAATTATTCTAACAACCATTTATGCATCATCTCAACACTACCTGATTCTTCATAATACAGCACGTGAGGGCAGCCAGGTTCTTCTTTAACCGGCTTTGGCGAGCGCATACCATCAACCCGTTTGATATCAGCAGTATAAACTGCTATATCATGTTCTTCCCCTTCATGAAATACATTACCAATACTTAGTAATAGTCTTTTTCCTGCTCGGTCAAACCATTTTTCACCATCAACTACATATTTATCAATGCGCCCCGCCAGAATATAATACGCAATATGGGGGTCGTTAGCAATGTTCAAATCTCTGATAAAACCAGAGGCGCGATCCATTTGCGCTAATGTGTGTGTAATTGTTGTACTTTTGCGTAAGACCACAATCAAACCTGCAGCCCAGGATAAATAGGGAGCGGCAAAGGCCAGTCCTAACCCAAAGGTGAGGGCATCTGAAGCAAAGGAAAGATAACCCGGTATTGCTCCCAGAGCAGACCCTCCATTGGGAGTTCCTGCCATAATCAATTTTTCAACCAATTTACCTTTCCCGAGTTTTTCAATCAGATAGCGTGACACCAATCCTCCCATTGAGTGAGCCACAATCGTTACTTTTTTACCTGAAGTCTCACTTATCCCAATATTAGATAGTTCATTAATCAGGTTAGCAGCAATCTCTTCTATGGGGGTGTTCAGACATTCATAGTCGAATGTCAGCGCCAGGTCATACTTTGCCTCTTTCTGTCTATCTGCCTTTACAACTTTACTGATAAACGGAATCATGGCTTCTGTATCGCCGATAATTCCATGAACCAATAATACAATCGTATTAGCTTCTGCTACTTTCTCTTTAATATCGTCAGTTGTCCGCTCTGCTTTTCCTTTATCAAAATCTATCCGGCGAAGTTGAAAATACTTGGAAGGATTTACCTTAAACACTATTTTCATCAGGCAGAATTTAATAGCTCTGCCGATACTTCTGGTTGTGATAGCAAAGCTTTGCTGAGGAGAAGCTTCAGGTAGTTGTTCGATATAAACCTCCCTTGATCCATTCTCAATAACCTTGCTTGAGCCCATCACAACTAACTCACTATCAACTATGGCAACCGGTACTACGAGTTCTTCCTCAGCAATTGTTTTATTGGTAATAGTCAGAATAAGAGGTGACTCTGGTGATACATCTCCTTCAATGTTTTGCAATTCGATAATTTGAGAAGAAAGAGACCTTGTGTTACCAACTAAATCGACGAGCGCAAATCCATGATTTTTAGCAGCACTTTCTGCTATAAACGTCGAACTCTGAGCGCTTCTGCCAGCGTCGAAAAACTGAGAAAATGTAACATCGGCTTTAAGATTCTTATGCGCTTGAAAACTAATATTATTCTCTGCAATGGTTAATGTTTCCGATGGTTTTATCTGATGCACAGATTTAATCATTCTCAGATTAATATCTTTAGCAACTACCCAATCTAAACTATTTGAATTATTCGGATTGGCTTCATCTATAAATTTGCCACCTCTGAAGGAGCTTCTTGGTTCTCCCTTCCCATTTTGTGAAAAATCAACATTTAAAGAGAAGTTACTCTGAATAAAAGCTGACAGGTCTATATCCTGTGTACTAGCTATTATTTTAAATAATCCATTACTTTCCGTATCGTTTTTCTGACTCTCAAAAAAACCTAATTTACTTTCTTTAACAAGGTATCCTTTTTCTCCGCTTGGAATAACCGTACTCGCTTTGTTCATGCTGATAATCCCATAAAGTGGCGAGACAAACACTGTATTAAAATACAGGCTTTTCGTTGTATTATTAATTACTTCGATATCATACTCACGAAACTCCGTATTTCCTTCACTATCAGTACCTAAGGGTATTTCTATCTTATTTTCTTTAAATTCCTGATATGCCACTTTAAAGATTACTTCGATAGTATCGGCCGGAATTTTTGATTTTGGATTCCGCAATTTCTTTAGGTTTTCCCAACGGGCAATTTTTTGTAAAGCCGAGTTTATGTCTTGACTATGTATGCTTTGCGCAATAAGTTTAATACTTAACCTATGCACAATTTTATAAAGAGCCCCTTCTTTCAATAGCCAGTAATCAGCCTGATCAGGATGTTCTGATGCATCATATTCAAATAAAGCAGTTAAACCTTCTACTGGTGCAAATGAATAAACAGAAGCATTTTTCAAGCCGCCAGCTACCTGAAGACCTATATAAGATTTCTCTGTATTCAAATTACTATCTATTCTTTTTAAAGTAGCTTCTTCGGGCTCAATATCATCCAATACGGCTTCAGCCATTTTATTACTCGCCTCTAAATTAGTTTCTGACGCTCCAAAAATCCAGATTTTAATAGTGTCTGCATTTTCGATCGGAAGCCCATGCAAAGCCCCCTTCCCGGCTTTCCATTGCTTTGCAGCTTTATTATAATAAATCGGGAAAGTTCGTATCCTATCCGAAATAGTATTGGTTAAAAATAAAGTATGCGGATTGAACTGATTAAAATATTCAAAGTTAGGATGCTGAACCCTCTGTTTATTTCTTACCTCTATAGAAATTTTTGAAAATAATTCGGCATAAGTAATTCCGCCTCCGGATACGTTTTTCAGACAGGCTACCAATGCACTGGTAAACACGCCATGACGCTCGTCATTTTCATACGCTTTTTCAGTATTTTGACAGGCCGACAATAATACATGAGTGGTACGTGGGACACTTATTTCACCAGTTTCCAGCAACTGTCGCTCGTAATATCCGTCCAGATAACTCTCTAAAAATCGCGTATTGGCATCTTTTGGAATCTGGCGTACAGCAGCCAGATGTACGGTGTCTCTTGTACCAGAACCCGAATGGCAGGAATCCAGACATACAACAATCTGTTGGGTCTTTTTGCCTATTTCAGCCAGCAAAACGGCCAATTCTTTATCTGCCAGATCAGACCCGCCTGCTTGTCGGCTATCATAGCAAACTAATGTTTCGTTTTTCCGGCTCGGCTCTATTTCCCAGAAAGCCTGAGGGGAGTTTTCGGTAGAGCCATGCCCTGAATAGTAGAATAAGACCGTATCCTGCGCCGAAGCCTTGGATAAGTGAGTTCTGAAAGCATCAATAATAGCTTTTCTTGTAGCTTTTTCGTTTGAAAGCGTTTGTATAGCAGGCTGTAAATGGCTATATTTTTCCAGCAGGATTTTTTCTATTGACAGAATATCGTTTACACAACCACTCAGTTGTGGAATGCCATCAGGGTATTTGTCAATGCCCACAAGTAGAGCAAAGAATTTTTTCGGATTTGTCATAGCGGCTAATTAGGTTGATAGAAACAAATTTTTACGGAGGTTGCAGGTAGTATATGGTAATGCCATTATACTCTTTTGAGATATGAGTTTGACATCAAATTCTTAAATGTAAGAAAATTTAGGATAAATAAGATATCAATACTAGTGTTTTTATTATTCGGTCAAATAAATGTTGGTTATTAATTAAAGCTTATATTAAGTTATCGAATATTATTATAATTTATCATGTTTGACAACTAAGTTTATAGAATATAAACCTTTAAATATTTGCAGATAAGTAGTTATAAAACTGATATTAAAAGCAGAGTAGCAGTAACTTTAAATAATGGATTAGACGCATTTTAGAGGATGTTTAAATTTTGAAGAAAGGGCATCAGTTGCTTAAATTTAAAGCGACCAAACTCAAAATTTAATGCAAACTCAATTCGAGGAATTGACTGATGCCCAATGGCAAGTTATTAAAGAAATTTTAAAGGATACTAGAAAACGTAAACATAATTTAAGAGATGTTGTAAATGGAATACTAGAAATTCTTCGGACAGGAACCCAATGGAGAAATCTAAATCATTCCAAATTAACCTGGCAAGTTATCTATTATTACTTTCGCAGATGGAAAGCAAACGGAACTTTAGAGAGACTCAATAGTTCTCTAAATGCAAAAGAGAGAACACGTCAAAACAAAGAAGCAACACCAAGTTTATTATGTATTGCTAGTCAGTCAATTAAATCAGTTGCTTTTATAAGTCAACATAAAGGTATTGATGTCAATAAACTTATTAATGGTCGAAAAAGGCACCTTATTGTTGATACACTTGGCTTAGTGTGGGGAGTGATTGTACATGCAGCAGATATCCATGATGGGACAAAGGCTCATCTATTGATAGAGCATTGTTTAGGTTATTTAAAAAGAATGAATCGGATCGCCGAAGCGAAAAGTACTAGTCGATGATGCTTACAAAAAGGTTTTTTACGATTGGGTTCAAAATAATATTATTGGCTTAGAAGTAGAGTTCGCTTCAAAGCCACCCACAGAAAGAGGGTTTGTTCCTGTAAAGTGGAGATGGGTTAATGAAAGAACTTTTGGATGGCTAAATTTCTTCAGAAGGCACTCAAAAGACTATGAAAAAACCACTAAAAGTGCAGAAGCTTGGATTTTGTGGGTCAATTGCCAAATAATTCTCAACCGATTATGAAAAATGACAAATTTAATTTTTAAACATGTTCTTACTTGTAGCTTCGAATAAGGAAGAATCTAAATTATTATTTTAGCGTTGATTATATGATAATTTTATGAACATTTTAGTCTTTTAAACCATTACTTATAAACTATTCAAAACCCTTTATTGTAAGCTGTCGTTTTAAAGAAGTCAGCATTTTGTTCAAATAAGTAGGGCTGATTAATATATATTTTTCATTTGGAAAATATATTTACAACCTCTTTTGCCCTACTTTTTAAGTAATTAATTCAAATGGTTGTTTAATTTATTTAATCATTTCAGCAATCATTCCCTCAAACTTGCCTGTAGATTTTACATCTAAGTAAAGAGTTCTTGAAGCAGTATATTGAGAAGGAGGGAAATAGCGGCTTGCAGTTAAGTTGGTTATATTAATATTTATAACAGTTTTATTATTTTCTGGCTTTACTCTGACATTCCAGCTACCTGTTATTTTTTCTGGAATCATTGTTTCTCCTAACCCATTCATTAATGTACTGCAAACTACCCAAGCATTCGGTTTTTGAAGTTTCCACCTGTTGTTTCAAAAGTATAAGATTTTAGAAAAGAATAATCATCAGTTACTATTAATCCACTTGACTTATCAATTATCTTAATTGTAATTCCAGAAGTGGCAAAAATATCTATCACTTTTGACCAAACATCTTCGACTGATTTTTCAGAATATACCGTGAAAGGTTTCTCTAAATAAGCTCCTTTTATAGGTATACTTTTAGGCCCAGTGCAAGAAAATAAAGCATAAGATAGAAAAAGAAGAGTAAGCATTTTTTTCATTTTGTAATTGATTTATAATTAAACATTAGATTTTACCACCCATATTGCAAATAAAAAAGCGTGAAACGCTGCCGCTACTTGCATCCTGAGGGGGTCGAATCCCTGTTACACAAAGTAGAGAACAGCGTCCACGCATACGGTGGACGCTTGGCTCAACTACCCCTGTGTAACTTGAATTTTCGACCTTTCAGGATACAGGTTTGTTTCGCTAAACGCTAAAAACTAATATGTCTTTTATTACTATTTTTTACTCTATAGCTTAAAATTTTATAACACTAACACAAAAATAAAATTTCTCAGGATTAAAATACGAAATAATTTCTAAATTCGATAGAATAATCTTTATCTATTTCTATTTCATGATAAAAAATATTACTCCTTGCAATTTGAGCACGTTTATTACAATCTTCAGCAGTATCTTTTAAAAAATTATTATATGCTTCAATATCAAATTCCATTTCTGATAGATACTCTTCTATAGCATTTATTGCAGATTTTACTTTTATTAATGACTTAATAGCCTCTTCTCTATAACTTTTTCTTTTACTTATTATTTCCATATCATCAGTATACTCTATATCAAAAAAACCATCCTCACTTTGTATTAAACTACTAAAAGCAAGAGTAGTATTGATGCTTTCACATTCATACTTTTCAACTTTTAGATTAGTTATTAATTCACAATATACTCGATTTATAGTCTCTAGCAGTTGTCGGTGGTCTTGATGTATCGCATATAGTAAAGGCAGTGATGCAGCTAAAGCTACAAATTCTAAATGCAAGACTGCTAGTTTACCTATTGCGACAATAGAAGCATCATATGCATTATAGTATTTATGGAATAATATCATTTCATCTTTTTTTTTGAAACTATTACGAAGACGTTGTTGCTCTTCTTTTGTTAAAAAGCCTTTTACTCCTGGTCGCTTATCAATTGATTCTATGAATAAATTTTCGAAGTATAACAAGACTCTTTGTTTAGCTGAACCTCTTGTTAAAATGTTATTTATATTCTTCATTTTTATGTAAAATTGATTCTATCGTTTCAAGTTTTTTTTCTAAATCAGTTATCTGAATAGCCTTTAGAATAGAGTTTAGTAAAAATGATTCTTTATATGCTATTGAATGAGTTATTTCACCCTTTTTATATTGTATATATATTTTCAATAGTAATTGTTTTATATCACTTGCTTTAAGAGAATTTATTTCATTCATGGTTCAAAATCAGTTCAAAAATGGTTTTATGTTTCTTTTTTAGAAAGCCTTGAAATGAATTTTTCTAAATCTAATCTTTCAGTTTTCTTTTCCTGAATTTCACTTTCAGTGCTAAATTTAGGTTCTATATACTCCTCCTTTAGTAAGGAATAGTACTTTAGCAGAAATTCTAATAATTTTTCAGTTGATATATTAGCAAAATTTCTTTTTGCTAATTCTTTCTTTATTACAAGCAAAACTTCTCCAAATAATTGTAAACGGCTCTCTTGAAGAAGAAAATACTTCTCATATAGACTTTCTAATTGTAAGGCTTTGCAATTAGAAATCTCTTCTGCTAACTCTTTATTCCATTCAAGAAGAGTGCCTTTAGCCTTATTCAATTTTTTGGCAATTTTGTTAAAAGAACATCCTTCTGCTCTTAATAAAATAAATTGCTCTTTTATATCTTTTTCTTCCATAGGACTAGGAAATTTGTCCCGTTTCTACCATGTATTTAAAATGTAGATTCGGGACATTTATACTACTTTTAATGTTTGAAATCTCTGAATTATCTGATAGATATAATTGGGATACTTTTAATGATTTCTTTAATATACTTTGCATTGCTATTTCTTGAAAATTAATTCCAACCCTATGATCTTTTAGTAACTCAAAGAAGTTCTTTTTGAATCTTTGTCTTTGTTTCTTCATTTTTTCGTTTTCACTTTTCCCAATCCACGTATTTATATTACTTCCTTTAAAAAAGACAGCTTTTTCTATTATTGATAGACTTGAAACTTCTATTCTGTTATCACCAAATAAAATTTCATTAAAAGTTAAGACTAAAATTTCTGCTAGTTTCGGGTATATATTACTGTTAAGTAAGTCTGATAAAGAGTTAATAGGTAAATTATATCTTTCAAAATATTGCTTTTTCTTTACCTTTATTTCGAATCTCAACAAATTATGAGGTAATCTGTTCTGCTTTCCCTTATCATATAATTTGATATTAAATTGGCTCATTTTTGCCTCATAATAATCTATTGTATCTTCAACTTTCTTTTCAAAGCAATTGCCCTTATATGTAAGTAAGTTTTCCAATAGTAATGCAACTTTAAAAGGCAAACTAATATTAACCCCAAATTCCAAATTGTGAATTTCGGTCTGGTTTAAATCAATTTCAAAATCACAACCTAATTCCTTTATTGTATTAATACAGTTAATGCAATAAAAATCATCAAAATTATAAAGCCCTGAATTAAAGTATTTGTGTATACTCCCTCTCAATTGTATTAATCCTTGTTTATGAATAAATTGTAGTCCTTTATAATTTACGTAGTCTTTACATACTGCGCCAGTTTGTGTCTGGACCTCCATTTTCCAGAACTTTTTCAGAATTGAATTATTTAATAACAATTCTGCATCGGTTTTTACGCAAAGAGATTTTATTCCATCAATCATATTATCTCCTATTAATGAGTTTAGGACTCTCGAGAAGTTCGGAATATTTAAACCGCTTTAAATTTCCAATTCGATATGACTTAAGAATCTGGGCTTTTTCCCAAGCCCAGATTGAAACAGTCGAAACTCCAAAAAGCTCAGCAGTTTGTTTTACATCCAGGAATTTTTCTTCAGGCGGTATTGATGATTGAGATATAGATTGAGGCTTTAAATCTACTAAAGTACTTTCTATTGATTGAAGCTTTTCAAAGATTACTTCATAGGGATTTAAGAATGTGTGCTTCATATAATTATTAATTAGTGAAGCACAAATTAAGATACATTAAGGTATTTAAAACTAATATTTTAATAACTTAATAGTGCAATATTTCAGTGAAAAAACAGGGGGTAATTGTCTGATAGTGAAATGGTTATGTAGATTGGTTTATTTTTTTAATTTTTCACTTAATTCTTTAAAAATTAATTCTCCATTTTTAATTTTTTCATAAATAATCATGCCATTACGTTCTGAATATTTAGATTTCTTACTAGCCATATTGACTGCTTGGGTAGTAGTTATTCCTTCATTTAAAAATTTAAGGAAATTTATACAAAAGCTTTTTTGGCGTGAATTAGGTAGTTTAGATTTTACCTGTTTAGAAATAGGATTTAATGATATATCATTTACTGGTAATACATTTTTTATATTGTATATGGCTTTTTCTAAAAATAGTACATATTTTGCTTTGTCCCATATTATTGCAAATTTCCGTAAAGCGTCATATTTCTCAGGCCTGTTAAATTTAAATAATAGCTCATGAAGAGGTTGATTTGCCATTAGTTTTTCAAATAAACTATTGTCAAAATTATATAAATAAGGCCTTCTTAAAACATCTTGTAAATCCTGTTTCTGTAATTTTAATTCATTTTCTATAATTACTTTAAAATTATTATCCTTTAATCTTATTTTTAGATTTTCAAGTAATTTTTCAAATGAAGTAATAATAATTCTTCTTTTATTTGATTGAGTATTTTTTTCATTTTCAGGTAATATTATATCAAAAGATTCACCTTCCCAATCTTTACATTCTTTTCTTAATAACCACTCTTGATAATAATGAATCTCATTATCTGAATTTGGAAAACATGGTAACTCTGCTGTATCTATTTCTTGGAAAAAACTTTGGGAAGATGAATCAAGCGGAATCTTATTTTCATGCCAAAAATTACATTTTTCTTCTAAACTTTCTTTTTGGTTATAAAATGTGATTTTCGCTGCCAAGTCGTTATATTTTATATCTTCTTCTTTTATTGCATTTAGGAGAGATAATTCCACTATTTTTTCTATTGTTTCCATAGGTAAACTTACAAATGCTTTCTTACGATTTCAGCGTGTTTAGTTTTAGAAGTTTTTATATACTTCAGAAATGATTTTTCCGTTTTATGTCCTGTTATTTGCATTAATGAATAAGCGGGAGTGCCTCTCTCATATGCATTAGTTGCAAACGATCTGCGTGCTGTATGACTTGATATTAATTGCCATTTAGGAATAACTTCTTCAAATTGTTTTCCTCCCTTTGTAAGGGCCCTTATTTGAGGTTCTTTGAGGGCTTCAACCATTACTGCAATCTCTTTAATATAATCATTGAACTTTTGATTGCTAATTGCTTCTGGAAGATGGTTATTATACTTTTTTAGAAGTGTGACTACGGTATCATTTAAAGGTACTATAACTTGATTTTTAGTTTTGAATTGAAGAATATCAAGGATTAAACCATTTTCTCTATATTTGATATTCTCAGGTTTAATATCAGTAAAATCTGAGAACCTTAATCCCGTATTAGCGCCTACTATAAACAAATCTCTTACTTTCTCTAATCGTGGAATTTTACTTAAATCTAAGTCATATAAGGATTTTAATTCATCTTCTGTAAGAGCTATGCTATGAGATTCAGTTTCAACTACTTTAAAAGCTTTTGATTGAAATTTGAGGTTTGTATTAATACCATTTTCAGTCGCTTCTCTTAAAAAGGTTTTTAAAGTTGAAACGTGTTTCCCCATTGTAGCAGGTGCATAATCTTTCACCTTAGCCATATATGAATTAAAATCTTTGTAGAAGTCTATATCTATTGTGTTAAAATCAATAGTACGTTTATAACCTTTAGCGAATTCTTGTAAAATACTTTGAGTAGTGCGATAACGTTTAATAGTTCTTTCGTTTACGTTGGCCCCGTCAATTAACCGCCTGCCTTTTATTGAATCTTCAATAAAGGATTCTATGTAATTAAATAAAGTAAGACCTTTTGCGGGAGGTCGAAGAAAGGCTTCTATTTGATTGATTAAATCTTCTTTAGATAGTTTCTTCTTTTTGCTCCTAGAGTTGATTATAATGCCATTTATAAATGAATTAAGATCAGATGCAAATTGCTCAATTTCATCTTTCCCATTAAGGTAGTTTTCAATTTCTACTTTTAAAACCTCTTTTTCTAAATTTGATTTAGTATTAACAAATTCCGCTAAGCTGTATAGGTAGTTATTAGTAAAACTAATTATGTCGGTTTCCTTAGACTTTCTTTGTAATATATTCGGTTGCAAATTGAGTTCCGGTAGAGCCACCTGCTTAATTTTACTTTTGTCAAAGTCCCAATGTTTAGGTAGTACTTTTATACCAGTGGGTACAATTAACTGGTCTGTACCGTATTTCAATCCAATATAAATAATTTGTGGTTTCTTGTCATTTGCTTTACGTAAACGAAAAAATGCAGTAGCCATTATTATTTAAGTAAGTAGTTTGTAAATCGTTATTACAAATATACATATATCTTTAAATGGTTACGCAATGGTTACGCAATTTTCTTAATAAAAACTATATTTACTTTAATGTAAATTAATGGGAAAGAAGAGAGGTTTTAATGTAAGTGATTTAAAATCAATGGTTTATAGTTGCAAATCAAGTGTTTGCAAGTGAAGAGTATTAAGAGGGTGCTAGCACTGTTCCCGCTACACTGATAATCAGGCAGTTACATTAAATGTGACTGCCTTTTTTGTTTGGTACAACATAGGTACAACAATTTGAGATTTTTCCATCCCTTTTTTATGCAAAACTTCTTTCCTGTATTACATACTTTGTACTTAATATTTGCGTGAAAAAAGCAGCAAACTAACTATATATCCACTTTTTCATTTATTTCTAACTCTTATTAAACCTAAAAAAAGCATAACTACAAAAACTACTCAAAGCAGTTAAGAAATGCCATAAAGCATGCCCCTGATACCATGAATAAGGATTACAATCTATTTTCTGGACATCCAGGGTACGGATTTTTATAGCTACAATAATTAATACAAAACTCAGAATGGCTAATAGAATGGAACGCTCTTTTCGGAATTGAAAATAATTAATCACATTCATAATAGTCAATGATAAAATCATGGCAGGTAACAAAATCGAACTGGAAATCAGTAAGGCGATTTTAAAAAATGCGATGATAAATACTACCAATGAGCCAATCCAAATGTATTTGGCAGTATCAGATAAATGTATTTTATGGAAAATCTGATAAATGCCAATGCTTAATAATGTAATTGAAACGCCGTAAGTCCCGTTCATATCTACTCTCTGCCCTATATAGGTAAGAGAGGCGTGAAAAAAAGCGCTACCAAAACTCAGATAAATAAAGCAGAGGCCCGTTAATGCTGATAGTAATGGGAATTGCTCCATCCTATTCAGCAATTTTTTATTTTGGTTTTTATAATCTTCCCGCGCAATCTGAATAAGCAAAATGCCAAAAAAGAAATAGGATAGATTAGAATAGGTATTTATGCGTTGATGGAAAAATTGAGTTAGGTTATTGAACTCACAATATTCAACCGTTAAGGCAGATTTGCTGATAGTCATCCCATCCCAGATATTAGCTGATAGAAAAGAATTAAGCCCTATCCAAATCAAAAGCATCCCTGCTGTGAAACAGACTGATTTAATTAATAGTTTGTTAAATAAATGCTTCGACATGGAAATTGTTTAAGGTTATGGTAGGTAGTATTTAAAAAAGAGTATTCACAAAAAATCCCTAAAAGGTATTAACAATTCAGGGATTTTCCGATTTAATATTTAAAGCGCCTTTATTTATTGAAATAGAGGTTAACTGGACTTAATAATCCTGATGGTAATAATTGTCCATCCTTTCTATAAAAAGGCATGGTAGTAAACGTGGTTTTCTTGGCATCAGGTTGGGCATCACCAATCAGTCTGTTCACCCAAAGGTTGGTAACCTTAATCTGGATATTGTTTTCGCCTGCCTTTACAGCTTCCGTGATATCCAGTTTAAATGGTTTTTTCCAGGCTGTGCCTACATTCCTGCCATTTACAATTACTTCAGCTATATTCTTCACATCACCCAAATCAATAATATATTTGCCTGATTTATCAACTGCTGGCAGGCTGAATATATTTTCGTAAGTAGCTGTTCCTGAAAAATACTTAATATCTACATCTGCGTTTTCAGACCAGGAATTAAGGTTTGCAAAATCAACCTTTTTATTGTTGAAGTCTACTTTCCATGTGCCTGAAATTGGTGAAATTAATTTATCATTGGTTGCGGCTTTTGTATAACTCTTAGCTGCAGCACTACCTTTGAAAACAATAAAGTAAGCGTCCCATGATTCAAATTTCAACGGAATAATAGTCCGACCGTCTACTATTTTATAGGAAACCCGTTCTGTTTTTCCGGTTTGAGGATTCCACAATTCCGGTACTTTTCCACTTACTCTGAAACTTACCTCTGCATCAGTTGGCTCTGCTCCACGGTTATCTAACCAATAAATATCCTGGTAGCCACTCTGACGGTGACGGTAAAGTATTTTATTCTTTGCTCCACTAATGATTACATCGGGCTTTAAATTGACTTTATCAAAGGTTGTTACATTAGGCTTAGACCAGATTTCATTAGCTAGTTTTTTAAATTCGGAATCATTATCACTTAAACTTGGTGATTTTTCTGGCTTTTCTCCGATTACTTTTGCTCCGCCATCTACCAAAGCTTTAATTTTTTTCAGAACTGATAAGGTCATAGCCTTTGTAGATTCATCCAACATCAATACTTTATAGGTATTTCCACTATTAGCTACTAGCTGACCATTTTTAGCTTGTATGGCATTTAATAAAGCCGATGAGTTTACATAGTCATACTCAAATCCTGCAGGAATATCAGGTAGTTTTTCTCTGCTAACCCATGTGATATTGGTATTTTCACCATAGAGATATAAAATATCAGCCACGTTTTTGCCTTGTTGAAGCAAATAGCAACTTCTGCCTAGATAATCCATCCAGGCTTTTGCTCCTGCTCCCGCCCATGTTTCCTGACGGGTAAAATACTGTCCGAATGGGCCAAGAGAGAACCCTGGTTTTTTATCATCAAGTGGCTGATGCACTGAGGTATGAATGACAAAACGATTTAAGCCAGATGCCATTTCAAGGTCAGCGGTGCGTTTTAATTTTTCTGGATGCCATGAAAAAGCATTTTGTACCGCAGTCATGGATTCGGCAGCTACGAAAGGTTTCCCATAAATATTGGCCACTGAAGCTGACTCCCGAATATCTGCTTCACTTCGTACTTCCTCATTTGCTCCTCCTGCTAAACTACCCGGCGTCCACATAGCAGACATAGGAACTTCTGCATTGCGTTTAACATCCATACCATCAGCCAGATAAATACGTTTACCTTCATGTGATTCGGTATAACGCTTCATGCCGCGTTTATGCAATTCTTCGCCTATCACATCGTAATGATTCTCCGCTATTAATTCGCCAACAGTTTTACGGAAATCCCATAAGAACTTCTCGGTATCTTCTGCACTTTTCACGACTCTGCCTGTTAAAGCCGGAATCCATTTGATTAAATCATACCCTCGTCGTTTTTTAAATGCCTCAGGAAACGCCTTAGTCCAGTTCATGTGGCCGGCCTCGTAACTGTCTAAAACCATATATTGCAAGCCCTTAGCGCCCATCATACCACCTGTAGCATCTTTATACATATCCAGATAGGTATTGATATATCTCCTTACGGCGTCTTTGTCTAATTTATCTACCTCTAAGCCCGTTGCTTCCGGCGAGGCAGGGTGGTTTTGACGACCTGTCAATGAATAGCCCAAACGGACAATCATCCAGTTTCCTGCGGGGGGCGTCCAGTTTAAGGTACCATCAGCGCTCATTTTAGCGGTTATATCAATAATGTCGGCTGCGGCAATTGCATCCGAATTATCAGGCAGATAGGATGCTGTGGTTTCTGTCCATGGCAAAAAACCTGCTTTATCTTCGGCTTTATCAATGCGGCTAGTAGTATATAAAACGAATTCAGCTACGCTTACACCTTCAGGCCGTGGAGGTGGTGCATTACCTCCCATCATAGCTGCAAATCCGGCAGAGGCTGCCAGGGTTTTATACACAAATCGAAAATATTTTGCTGTAGTTGGCGGAAAGCTAACCGTAGTTTGTGGCACAGCACTACCATGTATTTTAGTGACTTCTCTGAAATTAACTCCGTCATCACTTACCTGTAAAGACCTGTTTTCAGGACTGCCATTAAACTGTTCTAAAGGACCATGATTAGCCCCAACGACTGACAAAGCCCTGAAAGTTTGCGGCGAATCGAATTCATACTGAATCCAGATATCTTCGTCTATGGCTTTAGGTGGTAATGGTGTTGATTTGCTTAAATCACCATCAGTCAGTTTTTTGAGGTCAAATTCTCCTCCACTTGATGTCACTTTTGGATTGAGTTCTGCCAAAGTTTTTTCTTTAGCAGGAATCCGGTAAGCAATTACTAAGGCATCTCTATAAAAATCAGGTTTTGTCCCTACAAATCCCCCTGATAAACCCTCACCAAAAACCTCAACATTCTGAAAATTACTCAGAGCACCGGAAGGTTGTGGTAATTTGCCTGCAAAAGGTTTTCCGCCTTCAAGTTTTAATTCTGTCCAGACATATTTTTTCATGCCGTCTTCCGGCTGTACCCAAGGGCCACCTGTTACACTCCAACCGGGAGAGCCTGCAATGGCCATTTCAAGACCGTTTTTATCGGCATGCTCTGTTGCGAATTTGAATGCATCTTTCCAGTCAGGCTGCATGAATACCAACTTCTTAGGCACCACTACTGGTGTGAACAAATTGGCATCAAAATTCTGAAAGCCACCGATACCTACCTTTTTCATCCAATCCAGGTCTTTTTTAATACCGTCTTTGGTGATATTCCCATTCATCCAATGCCACCAGACTCTTGGTTTGGCCGCATCAGGAGGGGTTTGAAAGTCTCTCAATTGTTGACTTTGGGCAAAAGCCAGACCCGGAATAAGGAGAGTAACAAGTATAATTTTTTTCATACTCATAAAATAGGTTAGTACGTGAATAAAATTATTTCAAAAACTCACTGATATTACTTTTAGTAACTAACTGAAACGGAATCATGACTTCCTTTTCAACCGCTTCTTTTTTTGCCAACTTTAGAGCCACTTCAATGGCGCCTGCCCCCTGTTGTTTGGCATTCTGAAAAACTGTTGCATCTAACGAGCCATTTTTAACAGCCTGCAATCCATCCTGAATGGCATCAATGCTTACTACGACCACTTTGTCTTTCATTCCAGCGGATTGGAGAGCTTTTACTGCCCCTAAGCCCATTTCATCATTATGAGCGAACACTGCGTTTATTTTTGAGCCATAAGACTGAATCCAGTTTTGCATTAAATCCATTCCTTTAGCTCTGTCCCATTCGGCAGTCTGGCTGGCAATTAATTTCAAATCAGGATATTGTTTCAGAATTTCTTTGGCACCTTCTTCTCTTTGGATTTGAGCTGCCTGACCCATGAAACCATTAATCATGACCACGTTTCCTTTCCCTCCCAGTTTTTCGGCTATATATTTCATGGCAATTCTGCCGGATTCTCTATCATCTGAACCCACAAAAGCGGTAGGAGCTGTGCTAGTTGCTGAATTAACATTAACGATGGGTATTTTAGCTGCTAATGCCTTGGTAACTCCAGGTGAACTTGCCTCTACCTCGCAAGGATTCATGATGATTACATCTACTTTCTGAGAGATAAAGCTTTCTACCTGTTCTATTTGCTTTAATGGCGAATGTTCGGCATCAACCAGAATCAATTCTACGCCAAGCTCATCTGCCTTTTTCTGCATCTCATCGCTGATATTGACAATAAACTCGTTTTGCATACTGAGCATGGTGGCACCTACTTTGATTTTTGCCTTTTCTTCTTTTTTAGCCGAATTACATGAGAGAAGCAATGAAACTGCGGCAAAAAGGATGAGTTTTTTCATATTAATCTTTAATTTTTTGATTCCAACTATCTAGTAAAACAGCGCCTATGATGATAACCCCCATCACTACCTGCTGGTAGTACGAACTTACGTTGAGTAAGTCTAAACCATTATTTAAAACACCTATCAGGATTACACCAAACAATGTTCCCTGAATACTCCCCACACCTCCTGAAGTACTGGAGCCTCCGATTACAGCCGCAGCGATGGCATCTAATTCAAAACTCATTCCGGCATTGGGTTGGCCTGTGGTAATTCTTGATGTCAGTAGAATACCTGCTAAACCTGACAATAATCCGCAAAGCGCATAGACTGCCATTTTCACCTGATTGACATTAATCCCCGATGCCCAGGCAGCTTGCTGATTGCCTCCAACAGCATATACATAGCGCCCGAAGATGGTCTTTTTTAAGACAATTGAACAAATAATGAATACGATAAATAAGATAATTATCGGAAATGGAATGCCAAGGATATCACCCCCACCTATAAAATTAAATGACTCCGAAAGATTAGAGATTGGGCGACCTTTGCTGATAATCAATGCCAATCCCCGACCAATAGTCATCACGCCTAATGTGACAATGAATGGTGCAATTTTACTTTTGGTGATTAATAAACCATTTAACAATCCAAATAATAATCCTACGAATAATCCGCCGAGAATTGGAACAATAACCGGATAACTATCCTGTCGGGCTAATAAGGCTGCTGCCACACCTGAGACCGCCACCACTGAGCCAATAGAGAGGTCGATGCCACCGGTGATAATGACGAATGTAACCCCAAAAGCCAATAAAGCATTAATTGACACCTGGGTAAAAATAATTAACCAGTTTGAGAATGTCAGAAACTGGGGACTGATAGAACTTAGGGTAACACAAACGACCAAAAAAGCAATAAGAATGCCGTATTGTTTTAAGTTTTTAATGTATTGCATACTGCATGACTTTTTCCTGGGTAGCTTCTTGTCTTGATAATAGGGCCGTTTGTTTGCCTTTTGACAATACAAGTATCCGGTCGCTCATGCCAAAAATTTCAGGCAATTCAGACGAAATCAGGATAATAGCTAACCCCTTGCTCTTTAATTCATTGATTAATTTATAAATTTCAAATTTTGCTCCTATATCAATTCCGCGCGTGGGTTCGTCTAAAATAATGATTTGAGGCGAAGATGACAAAACTTTGGCAATAACCACTTTCTGCTGATTGCCTCCACTCAGGTATATCAATTTCTGGTTGATGCTCGATGCCTTAATTTTCAGGTTATTCTTCATCTGATTGGCCAACGCTTCTTCTTGTGTATCAGAAACAAACCATGAATTTGACAGGCTCGACAGAGATGATAAAGTTATATTTTGTTTGACCGATAATTGTGGAATAAAACCAAATGCTTTACGGTCTTCGCTCACATAACCAATACCCAATTTCATGGCAGCTTTCGGTGATGGAACGGTCACTTTTTCTTCATTAATGAAAATTTCTCCTTCTTTAAATTCGTCTAGTCCGGCTATTGCCCGCACAACTTCGGTTCGGCCCGCACCCACCAATCCGGCAATTCCTAAAATTTCACCTGATTTTACTTCAAAGTTGATGTTTTCAAATTTTCCTGTCTGGCTTAAATTAGTAACTTTAATGATGGTTTCACCAATTGGGTGTTCGGTTTTAGGGAAAATGTCTTCTATTTCTCTACCTACCATCATAGAGATAAGATATTTGATAGGTAGTTCTTGTGCAGATTTTGTAGCAATGTATTGTCCATCACGCAAGACCGTAATTCTATCTGAAATCTGATAGATTTCATCCATTTTGTGTGAAATGTAAATAATAGCAACTCCTTTACTGGTCAAGTCTTTAATGATAGCAAAAAGCGTAGAAACTTCTTTATCTGAAAGCGCCGATGTGGGCTCGTCCATGATAATGATTTTAGCATTGTTTGAGATAGCTTTGGCAATTTCTACCATTTGCTTATCTGCAATGCTCAGATGTTTCATTTTGGTATTCGCATCGATATTTATATTCAGCGTTTTGAGTAATTCTCTGGTTTTTTTGTAAATATCCTTTTCATTTAGCCAACTGAAACGATGGATTTCTTTCCCTAAAAAAATGTTTTGCGCAATGGTTAATTCAGGCACCATCAATATTTCCTGATGAATCATTGAGATGCCTCGTTTCAGCATCTCATGAACATGGGTATGCTGTATTTTCTCTCCACCTAAAATTATTTCACCCGAATCAGCCGGAAGCAATCCCATCAGAATCTTCATAAAAGTAGATTTTCCTGCGCCGTTTTCTCCCATCAGCGCATGAACTTCTCCCTTTTCAAGATTAAAAGTGATATTGTCTAAAACTTTTACTCCCGAAAAAGATTTACAAAGATTTTGTACTTCGAGGATTCTCTTCTGACTCATATATTCAAAAAATGCTGACAAGGCCTTGCACCCTGCCAGCATCGTAATATTACTATATCGATTTAAACAAAATCACCATCTACATTGGTATCTTTCCAACTTCTGCTATTAGCTGAATCAATAACGGCTTCGCATACTTTCTGGGTTTGCAATGCCTCTTTGAAAGTTGGTGAACAAGGCTTCCCTTCCTGCAGACTATTCAAAAAGTCGGCTACCTGATGAATGAAGCTATGTTCATAGCCAATGCCTAAGCCACCAACCCACCATTTATTCATATATGGTTGGTCGCCATCCGTAACGATGATTGAACGCCAGCCGCGCACAATAGAGTCGTCGCGGTGGTCGAAATATTCCAGGCGGTTTAAATCATGTAAATCCCAACGGATAGAGGCATCTGCACCGTTGATTTCAAATGTATACAACGCTTTGTGACCACGTGCATAACGTGTAGATTCAAAAAGCCCTAATGAACCATTGGCAAAATGACAATGGAAAATACAGGCATCATCAATGCCTACGGGTTGCACTTTACCCGTTAGCTGATGCATACGTTCTTTTACGAATGTTTCAGTTACTGCCGATACATCGGTAATGGCACCATTCAACCACATGGCTGTATCAATGCAGTGTGCCAGTAAATCTCCGGTTACGCCAGAACCTGCGGCTTCTGAGTCCATTCTCCATAAGCCTGTTCCCCCTTGTGGAAGGTCAGCGCTGATGGTCCAGTCTTGTAAGAAATTAGCGCGGTAATGGTATATTTTGCCTAATTTGCCTGAGTCAACGATTTGTTTGGCAAGGGTTACGGCAGGCAATCTGCGGTAGTTGTACCAAACTGTACTTTGCACACCTGCTGCTTCAATCGCATCAACCATAGCCTGACCTTCTTCCAGATTACGAGAGAGAGGTTTTTCGCATAAAATCATTTTCCCTGCTTTGGCCGCAGCAATTGCGATTTCTGCATGGCTATCGTTAGGTGTACAAATATCTACTGCATCAATATCATCGCGTGCGATGAGTGCTCTCCAATCGGTTTCGATTGATTCATAACCCCATTGGTCGGCAAAAGCCTGTACTTTTTCGGCATTTCTTGAACAAACTGCCTTTAAAACAGGGGTATATTCTAATTCCGGAAAAAAGTTTGGCACACGGTTATAGCCGTTGGAATGGGTTCTACCCATAAAACCCGTTCCTATTAATCCTATTCTGAGTTGTTTCTTTGTTGACATTGTTTCTTGAGTATCAGATTAATTATAGCTCATTAGTGAAAAATATTTCTATTGAGCAAAAATTGAATATATCGTCCCTACGGGACTTGGAATCTGTGGTCTTATTATCTTCTACCGCGCGGCGGCCGCCGATATATTATCCCTACGGGATATAGAAACCTTTCATAATATTTCAGTCCCGTAGGGACGATATATCGGTAGAAAAGAAATATAATTGCGTACAATATCCCTTAGGGATAATATATTTATTTTTATCCGACAAGTTCAATTAGATTATACTCTTAGCAAACTAATCAAATAAAACATTGTCCATTTTTATTCTACCCATCCATGTTGCTGACGAACTTTTATCATTGCCGCCAGAATATCGTTCCATGTTTTTTGTTGCGTCATTACGTCATTGGCGAACATACAACCATCCCAACAGATATGTCTGAATGCTTTGGTCAATACACCAGCCTCATCACGCAGCCAATAACCTGCATCATGCGCAATATCTAATTTACCATTCGGGTCTGTGGCCTGGCAGTGGCGACCTGTTTTATCATGCGAGCCTGAACCATAAACAGTACCGTCATTCTGAGCCACGTGGAAGTCAATCGTCCACGGACGAAGCGCTTTGGTCAGCTCTTTCAACCCTTTAAGAAATGTCTCTCTGTCGCCCCATTGAAAATCTTCCGGCAGGATGCGGTGTTCCGGAGCATTATAGCCCAATAGATAGAGTGTTGTATGAGACATATCAGCCTGGAAGCCAATATTCGGACGGCCAACGGCTTCTAAGGTTTCAAGCATGGTTTTCCATGAATGCATACCTCCCCAACAGATTTCACCCTCTGCAGCTAATTTTTCGCCGTAATCGGCGGCTACATCACAGGCTTCTCTGAACGTCTGGGCAATTAATTTCGAATTGCTAGCCGGGTCATTAGCCCAGTCATGTACGCCACTTGCTGAGTCGATTCTGACAATGCCATTCGGACGAATGCCCATGGCACGTAGTTTCTGACCTATTTCGCAAGATTTACGCACCATTTCTACAAATTGCTTACGCTCATCGGCAGAACCCATCGCAGGGCCTCCCCAGATAGGCGCAACCAGACTTCCTATTTCAAGATTATGTTTGGCAACTTTATCGGCTAGTCTTTTTACGCCATCATCTGATGTATCTAAATCATAATGAGGATCGAAAAGACCTAAATCGACACCATCGAATTTTATGCCATCTACCTCAGCTGCGGCAGTCATTTCAAGCATGGTATCGAATGCAATTGGTGGCTCTGAATCCGGCCCTTTACCTACAATACCAGGCCAGGTAGCGTTATGAAGTTTGGGATAATTATTTTCCATTGAATTAATAGATTTTGAGGTTGTATTTTTATGTTTTATAAAACCAGGTCAGGGTTATTCGGGCCAAAGTGCTTCAACATCACAATCGGGTCGCAAGATGAATGGTTGACTATGGTAACTCCTTCAACGGCTGCTTTTTCTGTGATGAAGAACTCATCGTTTGTCAACTGTCCGTAACGGATTAAAGATGGGGTTTCAATATCCCAAACACCCATTTTACCATGCCCCTGCATCATGATGATACCATAGGCAGCGCTGTCTTTAATGGTTACTGTTTGTCCCGGTAGAATCGTTAATTCTTTTGCAGAAAATGCCTCTGAACGATAGCAAACCCAACTTTCATTATACCCTTCTGCTTCCATTTCAGCTACATCTTTTACTGGTCTTGGTGCCATGAAACGGGTTTCTAAAAGATTCGGGTTTGTGTTCAACTCCCAATCAATTACGCCCATCAACTGGTCATAATTACCAATCTGGTCTGGTGGTGTGCCATTCCACAATAATTCTTCCGGAATGATGGCTTCATTTACTAGAGACTGATACATGGCAAAAACGTCAGACGCTTTCTGAGGTTCGTAAGTACACATACTACCCGGTGCATGCAACATGCCTGGAGGAACGTCCCAACCCGTACCCGGAATCAATGGGAATGCCTGAGAGTACATCGTTATCTTGTTATCTCCCTTGGTGAAGTTCATCAGACATTCTTTGATTTGCTCTTTGGTTGTACCTGGTGCAATACCAAAAAATGTATAAGGGAAATCTCCACCGTGGTTATTCAATTGTGGCGGAAAATAATAGGCTTCCGGTTTTCCTAATTGTCCAATTTTTGCAGCTTCTTCGTCGTTATGGTGAATATGGTGTGGCAATGGCCCCATATTGTCAAAGAATTTCGAGTACATTGGCCAGCTTTTATATTCATCCCAAAGGCGGCTTCCGATTATTTCTGCACCCAGTTCATCTATTGCATCTTTGAGTAATACTCTTTCTCCTTCGTTTACAACCACAAAGCTCAAACCTTCATTTTCTCCTGTTAACGGGCCGTTTTTGGCTGGTGTGGTTGATGATAGCCAACGCTCATCAATACCGCCACGCACACCGCCTAATACGTAATAATCATCTGGATGTAATTTGATTCTTCGTCCGGGAACACAAAATGAACGAGGAACCCAAGTCGGAGCTAATCGTAAAATCCCTTTTCCTTGTTCTAATGCTTTTTGTGCTAAACTTAAATTTGACATAATGTAATCTGGGGTTGAATGTATTTTGTAGGTTTAAATTTCTAATGCTTGTATCTCTAAATCGAATGTGCGGGTTTCGTAGGGATTCAGAAAGATCAGTTCTTTATTGGTTCTTGCCTGTGCCTGCCCTATTGGTGGATTAGTGGCAGGTTCTATGCCTGTTACATACTCACTCTTGCCCCAATGCTGCCAGTTGATTAAATGCGGTAGTTCGTTTTTATTGAAATTGATTTCAACTTTCAAGCCTATTTTAGCGTTAAAGAGTCCGCAGGTACATTGACCTATGTCGTTGGCTGCGGGGTCGATAAATACTACTTCTTCGCCAGTGCCCAGATGGTCGTCAAGCGGTGCGGGGCATCTCTTGAAATCATTTCCGTCTTTGAAGATTCTGGCGTTTTCAGTTCCAAATCGTGGTTGCCATTGGCCTTCCCACAAAATCTCTGTGCCCTCATCAACCAGCGGATAGCCGAAATTGAAATGGTAAAGTAGCATAAATGGAGTAGGGGTATTGCCACGATTGATTACTTCGTCATGAATTTTAATTGTAGGCTCACCTAATCTTCCGGAAATGGTTCTGCGCAACTCTAAACTTGGTCCGAATACCTTGGTTTCTTTAATGATCCCGGTGATACTCATGTCCATTTTTCCGGCAACAGGGTCAGGCTGAATAATTGACACGATTTCAGCAGGGATATTGGAAATTTGTCCGTGTACGCCTCTTTCACCAAACTCATCTTTTTCAGGGCCACCTACGTGCGAAAGTCCGCAGGTAGTGAGTAAGCCGCCGCCAAATGTTCTGAGCCAGTCTATTCCTTTGTCTGACTGAGGTTGTGGCGTCGTAAACCCTCCGTGACTCAACCATGCCAGACTATGTTGGTTATAGAAGGCATCGGCGATGTCCATTCCTCTGTCAAAAACAACTTTGTATCTTAAACCAGTACCAGTATTGATCCAGGCAATTCTGTTGCCACGCCCTAAGCCATTATCTAAAACAGAAGTTTCGATGCCACCAAGCTGAGCCGGATTTGAGATTTTATCTTTCCAACCTGCTTCTCCTGATAGAACCGAACCTACTTTTTTTACCTCATTCATATTTCTAATACTATTTTTTGATGTTTGTCAGACATCCATCTGGATTTAGCTTTATGCTGTTTGATTTTTAGTTTGTTGCCTGCCAGGTATAAATTATTTCTTTATATACTTTTAGACAGGGTAAATTTCAAAATAAAAAAGACTATAAAGTTGAAAAATACCAAACCGCAGAAATGGTAATTGTTCAGTAGAATGATTACCATTTCTGCTTAAACATTTTATAATTGTTTTAATCTTAGATTACGATATTGCACTTTCATCGGCGGACCTACGTGTACCTGTACACCTAAAAGACCTTTTGACTTTCCATTTACTAAATCCTCGTCGGTTACATCGCTCATCAAAACATCGTTGATATAGTGCTGCAAACGGTTCCCTTTGATTACCAGATGGAAAGTATTCCAATCCTGACTTTTGATTTTTGTTTTTAATGCCTCGTTTTCTCCTAAGCTTCCGGTAACCTTGCGTTCAGTCCAGGCATTTCTTTGCACTTTTGCTCTTACGTCTTCCGGTTTCATAGTGCCACTTTGTGGATTTATACTGGCAATTTCTCCCCGATAAGCCAAAGTCGTGCGTCCACGTTCTTCATAATTCTGACCAGTATAACGGTTAGCGCCATCAATATCAGCCTGATATCCTCTTAGCGCATAAGGAATATCCAATAGTTTTTCACTACGATAGTTGATGCCTGAGTTTCCTTTTTCAGTAATATTAAATTCACCTTTTAGTTCAAAATCACCCGGTTCTCCACCTTGCCATACAATAAATGAGTTGGTTTTGAGTAAGGTTTCAGGCGTGATTTCTCCTACCAGATTGCCATTTTCTACACGCCAGTATTTGGTATCTCCTTCCCAGCCATTCAGGGTTTTTCCATCAAAAATAGATTTAAAACCTTTTTCACCCGAGCCCGGATTTGATACTTTGCAACCTGTTAGCAAGATAATGAAAAGTAAAATTAATTGACCAGCTTTAGAAATATTTTTTGTTTTCATTGTATTATTTTTGTTTTAAGGAAGGCTTAAGCGTGACACGCTTGTTTATGATATGCCACGCCGTGCCTCCTAAAATCATTATTTATTTGCTTCAGCTTTTGCTGTAAACATTGGATTGCTTGCATTACCACCCGACATCAGATAGGCCATCAGGTCTTTAAACTCTTCTTCATTCAGGCTATTGATTAACCCCTGGAACATGATTGAAACGCTGGATGGTTTTTTAGAAACCACATTCTTTTTCAATACTTTTTCAAGGGTTTCAGGTGAATAAGGATTCTGTGAAACGTAATAGGCTACCTTATCTTCATTCACCAGACGACCTACAATTGATCCACCGTTTTTCAAACTGAATTGCGTAGCTGCATACTGGTCTGATACTGCTTTGTTCGGGTCAACGATTGCCTCCAGCATATCTTTTGCTGAGAATCTTGTGCCTAATTGCGTCAAATCAGGGCCAGTTGATCCACCTTCGCCTTTCATGGTATGACAAGCTTTACAGGTTGTAGCCGCAAACATGGCTTTTCCTTGTTCAAAATTGCGACCAGTTAGCCCTTGCTCTACAATTGGAAGACCATTTCTTAAGTTCCAGAAACGTCCTGGCCCTTTTGGAGTAGCTGCGGTAATTAGGTCGTTACCTGATTTACTTAGCATCTCTGCGCCAGAAAGCTTATCAAAATAATCTTTTTTTGCCTCTGGAACATTTTTCAGGGCTAACTTACGGGACCTGTCAATGAACCCTACATAACTACGACCGCCCTTATAATTGAATGCATCACTGAACCATTTGAAGTAGGTATCTTGCTCTTCCGGCGTCCAACCCGTTTTAGCCATTGTTAATACATTAGCATAGTAGGTGTGCTGCGCAGGCGGAACCTTTGCTAGCATGGCTGCAATATCACCTCCATATTGTGAGCTTCTTAGAATCAAATCGCTTGAAGCTGTTGCTGTTTCCTGCATCAATGCATTAGTGCCCGGTTCATCTTTAATCTTCATCAAAGCCAAGGTTTTCTTGATAGCACTTGGCTCATCTAAGTAATGCAATAGCTTACTCAATGAACGGTTTAATTGTGCTGAATTTGCCGGATAAAGCGGATTCAGATAGGCCACTACTTTTGGTTTGGTTGTGGCATCTGGTTGTCCCATTCTTAAAAAAGCCAGTTCAAAAGCACGGTATACATCTAATTGTTGTGCCTCGTTCAGTGCTTTTATATTTATACCTAATAAAGCGTTCAGAATCTGGGTTTGATTATCACCTTTACCTGTGCGTATCAATGAAATCAATGCTTGTGTAGCTGCAATCGGGTCTTTTTCTTTCAGGGCTAAATCCTGCCATTCAGCAACTGGTTGGTGTTCAATCGCTAAACGGGCAGCATAACGGATAAATCTGTCCGGGCTTTTCAATTGCGGCCAGGCTGTTGCAACTGCGGCGGGATTCGGCCCGCCTGTATGGAATTTCTCTAAGTTTCTTCTTAAAGTATTGGCGGCATTAATGGGAGGTGCAGCAACTGGCGCCGTACTTTCTGTACCTGTATAGTAAACGCGATACAAGTCTGATTCTAATCGGCGACCGCCAGAAAGGAAGTATAAAGCGCCATCAGGGCCAATGGCTCCATCAGTCAATGGCAATGGCAAACCTGATAAAAACTCATCACGCGTAGCTGTAAAGGATGAACCCGCAGGTTTCAGGTTAATGGCGTGCATAATCCCGAAACTCCAGTCGAAAGCCAATAAGGTATTTTTGTATTTGGCAGGGAACTTGGCATCTTTCAGATGTATTAAATTGGTAGGTGACCCTTGACCAATATTGATAACCGGAGGTAAATTATCAGGGAAAGTTGGCGACCATTTGCTGTTTCCGGTTCTCCAGCCAAATTCACTGGCACTGGTGGCATGACAAATACGGGTTGGACGATACCAAGGCAAACCAAAATCCCATTCCATATCGGCATCATATACAAACAAGTCGCCGTTTGCATCAAAAGCCATATCAAAGGCATTGCGGTAACCTGCACTTACCAATTCCCAGTTTTTCCCCTCAGGATCAGTGTGGGCAATCCACCCACCAGGAGCCATGCGGTCGTTGGCGTGCCCACGTGGGTCTTTTATTAATGGAAATAAATTATCTTCTTTCCAGGTTGATGGTAAGCGATAAGAGTCCATTGGAGGTAAATCAGTATGATTTCCTGAAATTACATACAATGATTGTTTATCTGGAGAATAAATAATGCTGTGAGGGCCGTGTTCGCCATCACCGTTCATTTCTTTTAACAGCGTGATTTTATCAAACTGATCGTCGTTGTTGGTGTCTTGCAAGCGGTAAAGGCCACTTCTACGTGGAAATATCTTATTATTTTTATTGTTGTTAATCATGACATACAGGCTGTTGAAGGCATATAACAGACCATGTGCATAGCCCATACCTGTAGTATCAATGTTTGGAGCGATACCAATCTGCAATTTTTCAACTTCAGCCTTTCCGGTAGAACCGATAGCAGGAATCTTTACCCGGAATAATTTTCCGTATTGGTCAGAAGCAATCATGCGGCCTTTGTCATCAAAAGTCATGGCAACCCATGAACCCTGATTGTTTTCGGAAGGGCTGTAAAGATGTTGTGCTGAAAAACCTTCTGACAGTTTTAGCTTTTTAATTTTCGGATCATCGTTATTCGATGTTGGCGGTGGCGGGTTTTTAAGAACCGTAAAGGACGCAGCCAATGCCAGAGCCATTAATCCGACAGAAATTTGGATTGTTCGTTGATTGGATACCATAGTTTTTATATGTTAAGGCGAAAAAAAATAAGTACTTTATAAACACTGCATAAGCGCGAAACAGCTGAATAAAAGGTGAAAATATGAGGTATTAATGAGGCCTGAATAAATATTCAAGCTGGTTCTTAATACCCCTATTTGCCCTAAATTACATATTTATTTTCTACTTATGCAGTGTATAATTATAAATTAAATCAAAAATGTGGTGATAAGGCTGCTTCGTCAGCCGGTAGGCCATACAGTAAACTGATATTAGAAAAGGCATGGCTACGTGCCGTGGCACCTTCCGGATAATAATAATCTACCGGATTGGCTTTGAGTCTCTGTCCGTAGGCTGTAATAACCTCTACTGCTGTGCCTGTGCGCACTAAATCAAACCAACGTTTGTTTTCAAAAGCTAACTCACTTCTGCGATCCTGATAAATCTGTTTTCTCAGATCTGCCTGTGCAGTTACTGTGGCTTCAGGTAAGCCGGCACGTGTACGCACCTGATTAAGATATGGAAGTGCTTCTGCTCCTTTACCTTGCTCCATCAATGCTTCGGCTAAGAATAGAAGCGCCTCAGAATAACGATAAATCGGGAAGTTATTACCCGTATTGCCATGCAAAGCGTGCGTTTTTGCAAACTTTTTGTTGTAAGGGAAATTCTTATTTGCTCGCAGACTTCCGGCAATGGTAACATAACCAATGGTTGCATCTTTGCGCTTGTCACCTGCTTCAAACGCATTGATTAGATCAGGCGTTGGCGCACCGTTTCCTTCACCTGTTAATGGTTGAGGATTGGATGTTCCTGTGATTGGTTTTAACTCTTCCGGACTCATCGGACGAGGCAGGTAGTTATAAATGATGGCGCCATTATAACCTGATGCACCTTCCTGAAACTGTACTTCAAACATTGACTCTATATTGTTTTTGTTTCCTGTATTGGTCGAAAAAGCATCGTTGAAATCTGGCATCAATTTATACTCACCACTTGTTACAATTTCTTTCAATAGTTTTTCGGCTTCTCCCCAGTTCTTTCTTACCATGTATACATTCGCCAGCAACATTCTTGCAGTTCCTGAAGTAACTCTACCCGGTTCCTGTTTTGATTTTGGCAGAAGCCCTGTAATAGCGGCATTTGCATCTTTGATAATCTGCGTATAAATCGCCTCAACTTCTGATAATGCTATGGCTGCTTCCTGACGATTCGTTACCGGTGTAAGGTGCATAGGCACTTTACCAAAATAGCGTACCAGTTCAAAGTAGGCATATGCTCTTAAAAATGAAGCCTGTCCTTTCAGATTGTTTTTAGATTCTGCGCCAAATTCAACTTTATCAATGGCAGCTAAAACCTGATTACAACGGGCAATTATCTGATAATCCAGACGGTATTGGTTCAGTACATGGACATTTGAAGTAACTCCATTGGCTGTTGGTACGGCAAAGTCTGCTATATCTTCCTGTTGCTCGGTAGCACCAAACAGGATATTTCTGTAATAATAAGCGTTATCTGAGTGCATTTCGCCTAAAAGCCATGCCCGGTCGTTTACGATAGCGCGTAAAGGCACATAGGCTGCATTTACTGCTTGTTGGAAATCGGCTTCTTTGGTAAAAAATATAGCAGTACTAAGGTTAGTTTCTGGGACAACCGTCAAAAAGTCTTTGCAACTCGTTAACCCAAAACACATAAACATTGCTGTTATTATTATCTTTTTCATTGTCTTAAATGTGTTTACGTTAATTAAAAGTTCAAGTTAATGCCAAGTGTGAAAGTTCTTGGAACCGGGTAGTTCGAGAAGTCGATACCCTGGCTAAGGTTTCCACCATTACCATTTCCATCACCTTGTGCCGATGTTTCAGGGTTTGGTCCGCCCCAGTATTTTGTAAATACATACAACTGTTGAATTGAACCATAAATACGTGCTGATCTGAACACTTTATTAGCTCTTGGAATGGTATAACCAATGGTTACGTTTTTAATAGTAAAGAACGAAGCATCAGCAATAAAGCGGCTGTTCATCCAGTCTCTTTCAATACCTGTTACGTTACCACCACCAACTGTTGTTCCATACATACCTTTTCCAGGATTTGCTTCTGAGCGGAAACGATATTTCACGCCTTCTACCAGATTAAATACCCCATCAAGGTTAGCAGTACTATAAATATGGCGAACTAATAACTGATTGCCTTGTGAACCCGAACCAACGATGCTCGCATCCCAGTTACCATAAGAGAAGTTATTAACGATACCGTAAGTAAATTTAGGGAATGGATTACCCATGATTACTCTGTCGTCAAAATCACCACCGTTGGTAATGATACCATCACCATTCTGGTCTGTCAACTTGATACTACCTACCACCGAACGGCCTGGTACTTGTGGAGAGTTTTTCAGGTCTTCGGCATTTTTATATACTCCCTGGGCAATGTGTCCGTAAAATTGACCAAATGGATAACCTACTTTCGTGATGTGGAAAGTTCCGTATACGCGGTCGATACCATCAGCCAAAGCAATTACTTTATTGCGGTTAATTGAAATGTTTGCATTGGTACTCCATTTGAATTTTCCGGTTGTATTTCTTGTATTTAAAGCAAACTCATGTCCCCAGAATTTAATCTCTCCGATGTTATCGTTAAAGTTGGTAAATCCGGCTTCCTGAGCGATCTGCACGCTATATAATAAATTGGTAGTACGTTTGGTATAATAATCATAAACAAACGTGATACGGTCATTGAATAGGCCCAGGTCCAAACCAAGGTCTAATTGTTTGGTTGTTTCCCAACCCAGACGGCTATTTGCTAACGATGTTACCACAGCACCAGGTGCTACGTTGTTACCAAAAACGGCATTCACTGTATTGTTTATCAAGGCATACGGTGTATAGTTACCGATATTGTTGTTACCAATAACCCCATAACTTGCTCTTAATTTGGCAAAAGAGATTTTAGGTATTGATTTTAAGAATGCTTCATCTGAAAGAACCCATCCAGCTGATACTGATGGGAATGTACCCCAGCGATTATCAGAACCAAAGCGAGAAGAACCATCACGACGAACAGCAGCTGTTAACAGGTACTTACCCTTATAGTTATACGTTAATCTTGAAAGTACTGAAGTTAATGCCCATTCCTGCACCTGGCTTGATGTACCACCACGGTTAATATTGATGGCTCCCTGAATTGTTGGAAGGCGGTCATCTGCATACGTATCAGCCTGGATACGTGTTCCCTCTTGTTGGAAGCGTTGTTGTGAAAAACCTGCTAAAAGCTCAAAATTATGATCATCATTTATGGTTTTAGAATAAGTAGCTAAGTTTTCGTTCAACCAGGTCAGGTTTTCAAAATTCTGACGTATCGAAACTGCCGTTGTCGGAATCGGAACATTTATGGCACTGGTAGCAGTTGATGGGTTAAAGAAGAAAAACTTAGAACGCAATAGCTCAATATTGAAAGTAGATTTCAAAACCAGGTCTTTGATTGGGCGATACTGAATGTAGGCATTGGTTATTAAATTAGTGGTTGATGTTTCGTTCACTAATTCTTCGGCAGCTCTTACCCAGTTAGGGTAAGCAAAGATATTTCCGGTGCTAGGCGGGAATCTGTTAAACAGGGTTAAGGTTTTGCCATCTGCTTCATAAATAGGCATTACCGGCCAGGTATGTAAGGCATTAAATAAAATACCTGTTCCTCTGTCTCCGTCAGTTCTTGGTGTATTGTCAAACACATATTGTGGTGCAATATTAAAGCCAAGCGTTACTTTGTCAGAAACATCATACTCCGAGTTCATTCTTAATGAATATCTCTTGTAGGTATTATTCAAAACAACCCCTTCCTGATTGAATACGCCACCCACAAAGGAAGTTCTTACTTTTTCTTTGTTCGATGTTACGGTCAGGTTATAGCTTTGTACAGGCGCGTCTCTTATTAAAGCGTCGTACCAGTCGTTGTTTTTATCTCTGTATTGCGAAGGATTCTGAAACTCAACAGGTACTGCCTGACCTGCATCTTCGTAAGATTCTTTTTTAAATTGGGCAAATTCTTCAGCGTTCAACATTTTAATACGGCCTCTCATTGGAACATTCTGTATGCCAGCAAAAGTACTGAAAGTTACATTGGTACCTGCTGATTTGCCTTTTTTAGTGGTAATCAATACTACACCATTAGCTGCTCTTGAACCATATAAGGATGTAGAAGAAGCATCTTTCAGAATAGAAATATCTTCAATTTCATCAGGGTTCATAGCGCCAATATCTCCTGTAATCGGAAAACCATCGATTACATACAATGGATCACTACCAGCCGAAACCGATAACTGTCCACGTATCCTGATACTCATTCCTTGTCCGGGTTTCCCTGTAGTTTGGTTAATCTGTACCCCGGCTAATTGACCCTGAAGCTTTTGTCCGATCTGAGATACAGGAATATCTTTAATCTCTTTGGCTCCAATGTTCTGTACCGCACCTGTTACATTCTTTTTCAACTGGCTACCATAACCTACTACAACGACTTCACCTAATAATTTGTCGTCTAGTTCTAAGGTTACGTCAATTTGAGTTTGGTCACCTACGGTTATTTCTTTAGCCGCAAAGCCAACAAAACTGTAAACTAAAACTGAGCCTTTGGCTGCGTCAATTCTATAAGTACCATCCCCGCCAGTCTGGGTTCCTTTATTGGTTCCTTTGACTGAAACGTTTACTCCTACTAGTGTCCCACCATCAGAGCCGGTAACAGTACCCTTTATTTGGGAAAAAGCAAATGATGAACAGAATAGCATTAGCAAAAAGGTTCCCCCCATTGCATAAATCCTACTCAAATGAATAGTAATTTTCGACTTCATAAATACGCTTGATTTAGGGTGAAAAAAAGTAGAGATTGTTTAGTAAGACATAAATAATTTGTGATTTTTTATAAAATTATTTATTTCCTAAACCCAAAGCGTCCTGTACACTTCTGTATTTCGCAAATAGAGTTATATTATTTATTAAAATATTGCTATATTTTATATTGGGTTAATGTAAGAGTATTATTACCTCAGGCAACTTCTCACACTGTTTCTGCATATATCATAACAGAAGCAATTATCTACTAAAATTAACTACTATAGGTATATGAAGTATTGCATTTTATTTATCCTATCCATTAGCCTGTTTAGCTGCAATCATTCAAAATCAGAAGAAAAACAATTATATAAAGTTGGCTTTAAAACCATTCACATAACTGATAAAACAAGAAAATATAAACATGGCGTTGACTCGAGTAATGCCTTGTATTATCGACCCATAGATATTGATATATGGTATCCTGCAAAGGATTCTTTAAGTGGTTCATTAATACGATTCGGAGATTATTTAAACCTGTTTGAGCAAAGAGCAAATTTTTATACAGCTTCAACTCATGCCGATGGACTAGCAATGAAATTTGCAAAGATGTTGAGCGAGGGTTTTCAATGTTCTGATTCTATCAGCCTATTAAACCTTCCTACGCAGACTTATAAAAATGCTAAGGCTATTGAGAAGAATTTCCCGGTGATAGTTTATATGGCTAGTTATAATGGCATGGGATACGAGAACTACCTCTTATTTGAAACACTAGTCAGAAAGGGATTTATAGTTGTAGGGGTTAATTCTATAGGCAGATTTCCTGGCGATATGACGATGAAAAAAGAAGATGCGATGGAACAGGTGAATGATGCTCTTGCTTCTGTTAAATATTTAGAAACATATTCTAATATTAAGTTTAATAATATAGCCGTAATGGGCTATAGTTGGGGAGGCCTGACAGGAGCTTTAGTTGCGGGCAAGATTCCGAATGTGAAGTGCATCGTATCATTAGAAGGTTCAGAGGTTCATCATTATGGATATGCTAAAGAAGAAGATGCAGATTTTGATAGTATTCTTCATAGCCTTGATTTTCAAAAAATGTCTTTGAAAAACCCGTATTTAAGATTTGAGAGCTCACCGATCAATCAAAAGCCATCAAAAGATTCGGTAAGTAATTTTCTAGAGAAAGTTTCTGAAGACTATCTGATCCTTAAAGTCGATTCTGCCGAGCATAGTGATTTTTCGGCTTATCCGTCTAGTGTCAAATCTTCCGGCAATTGTAAGAACTCCCAGTTGTATGAGACAATTACCAAATTGACGAGTGCTTATCTGGAAGAGCATCTACAAGGCAATAAATTCTTTGGCAATGTGCTTGAAAGTGAATTAAAAAGTAAAAGTGTGAAAAGAAGATGATATAGCTTTGCCACAATGTACATAATGGTACACAAAGTTTCACAATGACAGAAATAAGAAATGGCTTTTCTCTTTTTAAGATTTTTGATAGACGACTTCTCCGCCAATAATAGTGCTTTTTATTTCAAAATCCTTATCAAAAATTACTAAATCAGCATCAAAGCCTTTTTCTATTTTGCCTTTTGAGTTTTGTACTTTCATGATTCTGGCAGGTGTAGCCGTAAGCATTTTTACAACTTCCAGAATGGATATACCTACGTTTTCAACAAGGTTCTTCAAGAGTTTATCAGCAGTAGCTACACTTCCAGCAAATGAAAGCCTGTCTGGTAGTTTGGCTACACCGTCTTCTACTATCACATCAAGCCCATCTTCAAGGCTTCCCAATTTACTTGTAGTTACATTTGTTCCGGCTGCGCGCATGGCATCCGTAATGAGTGCGATACTTTCAGAGCCTTTAATTTTATAAATCAATTGAAGCAATTCGGCAGGCAGGTGCTTTAAATCGGCTATCACTTCCACATCCATATCATTTAATAAGAAAGCACTTTCAACAGTACCTGCATATCGAAAGCCTTGCTTCCTGACTACTCCCACCATGCCTGAATACAGGTGAGTCATTAAAGAATAGCCAACCGCCTGCGCCTTGATTACATCGGCATATAATGCTTCTGTATGTGCTATTGAAGCGGTAATATTTTTTTTGCGGAGGACTTCACCAAACTCAATCGCACCAGGTAATTCAGGTGCAGCACTCCAACGGGTAATAAATGGAAACCTGTTGAGAATTTCATTGTATTCATCGGCATCCGGTAAGCGGATATATTTAGGATCCTGCGCCCCTCGCTGGTTCATCGCAAAATAAGGGCCTTCAATATGAACACCTAAAAAACCAGCTCCCTTGTACTGGGTCTTTGTGGTTAATTCATAGGTTTCAAGTGTTTTAATTAGATTCTCTTTGGTAGAGGTAAGTGTAGTAGGTACCATTGAAGTAGTACCATGCCGGGCATGGGTAATAGCAATTTGCTGAAATGCTTCTATGGTATTATCCATAAAATCATAACCGCCTCCACCATGCAAATGAATATCTATGAAGCCTGGTGATACAAAGTTGCTATGAGCATCAATTATATCTGCCTCTTCAATATCAAATGCATCGGTAAACACCCCATCAATTTTCCCATCTTTTACTACAATTGTAGCATTTTCGAGGATTGCATGGGGTGTTATTACCTGAGCATTCACTATTTTGGTCAAACTCATAATCGCACTTTATCAGACAAATATTTTTATTTGAGCTTAAAGCAAGCTTGCTGAATCAGCATCCAAATACAATTCACAATCAGGATGATTTTGCAGAATACTTGCAGGAAACATTGGGCTTACCTCTTGTTTTAGCGTATTCCTGACAGCCTCAGCCTTTCTTAAATCAGGCACAGAGCAAACAATACTTTTTGATAGCATGATTTGTCTGATAGACATACTGATGGCCTTTTGTGGCACTTCCGCCAGACTATCAAACCAGCCCTCGCCCAATTGTTGCTGACGACAAGCCTGGTCCAGATCAACCACTATATAGGCTTGGTTGGTTTCAAAATCGGCGGGTGGATCATTGAAAGCGAGGTGTCCGTTTTCTCCGATACCAACCAGAGCCACATCAATTGGGTGTTGGCTGATTTTTTCGCTGAGTCGCGTTAGCTCATCCTCAATATCTCCCTCACCATTGATCAGTGTATAACTCATTAATGCGGGTACTTGCGTAATAAATCTTTCTCTTAAATATTTTCTGAAGCTCGCCTGATGGGTTTCAGAAAGCCCGATATATTCATCCAGATGAAACATATTCACTTTTGACCAGTCAATGGAGGTATCTTTTAATAAATTTGAAAGCGTTTCAAACTGACTGCTCCCTGTCGCTAAAATGATATTGGCCTGCCCGTTTTCAGCAATTGTTTTCTTGATTTTTGCTGCCGCACTTTTGCCTGCTTTCTCTCCTGATTCACTATTGTTTTCACTAACTATTATCTCCATGGGTGATTAATTGTATTTTCTGATTCCGGTATTTCCTCCTTTCGACATTGTAATGTCCATTGGTTCATTTGTTTTCCAATTACCTCTCGTAAAATCAGGCACATCAATTGATTTTGACCTGTTTTTAACCGAAGCCTCACTCAAAGGAGCAACCGCACTCCAGAGCGCTGCATCATATACATCCTGGTCAAGTGGAATACCATTGCGCAGGCAATCTATCATGCGCCAATCCATCATAAAATCCATACCACCGTGGCCGCCCACCTGCTTAGCCATTTCGCCTATTTTTTTTACGATTGGTGGAGTAAACTCTTCCTGCAGTTTAGCTAATTCAGCTTCTTTCAGCCATTCGTGTTTATGGTCTGAGATTCTGCCCGGTTCAGGATATTTGAGCGCGATACCATTCGTGCCACTCACCAGATGAATACGTGAGTAGGGGCGGGGAGTTGAGACATCATGCTGAATCATAATGGTTTTCCCTTTCAGTGTTTTGATAGTCGTTACGTTCAGATTTCCTCTGAATTTCTTATCCACAAATTGCTGATAGTAATTGTCTTTCTTAGCATTTTCTACCGCAATATCATGTAACGTAAAATCATTCGAGGAGGTAGATACCAGATAATCCATTCTATCACCACGATTCAGGTTCAATACCTGGCTCACAGGCCCAAGTCCATGCGTTGGATACAAGCTACCATTGCGCAGGTTTTGTTTCAATCGCCAGTTATCTGAATATTTTCCATCAGTCATCAGGCTATCTCTCAAATCATGCAGATATGCTCCTTCCACATGTATAATTTCTCCGAAATAGCCCTGGCGCGCCATATTGAGTGTCAGTAATTCAAAGAAATCATAGCAGGTATTTTCAAGCATCATGCAGTGCTTTTTAGTTGATTCTGATGTTTCAACCAGTTGCCAGCATTCTTCCATTGTTGTAGCCGCAGGTACTTCTATCGCTACGTGTTTGCCTTGCTTCATGGCATAAACGGCCATTGGGGTATGCAGATGCCAAGGAGTAGCGATATAAACCAAATCAATATCCGGTCTTTCGCACATTTTTTTCCAGGAATCCTCATTTTCATAATAGAGGTCAACTTTTATCCCCATTTTTTCAAGCTTGTCTGCCGATTCACGGGCTTTTACTTCCCGTTTGTCGCAGATGGCTTTCGTTTCTACTCCCTCAACCCGGTTAACTCTGGTTACTGAGCCACTTCCTCTGTTGCCAACGCCAATAAAACCAATTCTTACGGTTTCGAGCTTGGGTGCCGCATAACCTGACATATTAAAGGCTGCCTTGGTTTTATCCTTATTTGTGGTTGATGCCTGCGCATCCCAGTTAGCAGCTAATGTGAGCGCTGAAGCACCTCCCATTTTCAAAAAATCTCTTCTGTTATTTTTCATCTTTTTTATAGTTCGGCTTGTTTGAGAAGCCTGTTAAGGTTGTTGTAAATAGAGGTCTAATGAGTTTTCAATTTCCAATGTTTAAGGCTATACCCATAAAATGTATAGAAAATCAGGTATAAAAAGCAGGGGATTAAAATCCAGTAAGCACTTTGCGGACTGGATTTATCAGCAAAGTAGCCGTAAACCAAAGGCATAATGGCATTTCCGCTTAACCCCATAATCATGAGTGAAGAGCCAACTTTTGTCAAATTCCCTAAGCCTTTGATAGCTAATGGCCAGATGCCTGCCCAGATAAGCGAGTTAGCCAAGCCCAATAATACAATAAACCAGATAGAAATATCAGTTGAAACGCCCATAAATTCTACTCCCCCATTCGTAAAAATGATTGAAATGCTAAATAGCAAGCCCAGAATGGTACAGATTTTCAGGGTGGTATGTTGATTGACAAATCGCGGAATCAGAATAATGCCTGTGATATACCCTGTGATGGTCATGGTCAATACATAAGAAGGGAAAACTTTGGCTACATTCAACGAAAGACCCTGAAAAACTCCATAATTGATAATGGTATCTACTGCAATTACCTGCGTTCCTACATGAAAAAATATGGCTATTGCTCCCAATATCAAATTGGGGTACGATAAAATTGATTTATTGCCAGTCTGTTCATCTTTTTCGTGTTCAATTTCAGGCAATGAGGAAAAATAGATGAGAGTACCTAACATGAATAAGGCAAGTGCTATTACCCCATAAGGCAATATGACTCTATCTAACAACTGGCTTAATAATTCTTGTCTGGCTACCTGATTCTCAACACTAAGGTTTTCAATTACCTTAATATCTGTTGGTTTAAGAATAATAAAAGACAGAATGAGTGGGGCTATAATACCGGCTCCTTTATTGCAAATACCCATAATGCTGATTCGCTGCGCTGCACTTTCAATGGGGCCGATAATAGTAATGTAAGGGTTCGAAGCTGTTTGCAGAATAGATAGACCAGTACCCAACGTAAACAATCCGGTAAGAAAAAGACCATAACTTTTGATCATGGCTGCTGGAATAAAGATTAATGCGCCAAGCGCCATTACCCAAAGACCGGTGACGATACTTCTTTTATAGCCGAACTTATTCAATAATATAGAGGATGGTAGCGAAATAACCAGATAAGAGATATAGAACGCAAAAGCTACCAGATAGGCTTTAAAACTGGTGAGTTCAAACGCAATTTTGAAGTAAGGAATCAGAATGGCATTCGACCATGAGATAAATCCAAAGATAAAAAATAATGTCGCCAGAATAATAACAGAGGTAACGTAAGATTTTTTTGATGACATTAGGGCTTTGAATTTTAGGGTTGAATGGTTATTCTTATCTCTATACTGCTTATATGTGATTGAAGACTATTCTTAAGCTCTGAGGTATTAATCCGACAATTGAGCTATCAGTATTTCTTCATGATTTTTATGAGCGGCTTAGCTATTAATTCATACCCTACATCAGAAGGGTGCAAGCCGTCATAGGTTTTAGCAATTGATTCTACCGGATAAGGATATTCATCCGTTTCAGGATTGAAAGGAATATTAATAGAATCGGGGAAAGTAAAGTTTTTGTAGGCGCCAGTTTGTGGGTCTTTCAGACGCTTGAATTTAACCAGATTCTCCATTTCCAGGCCTTTGGTATGGTACAGATCAACTACCGGAAATTTTTCAAATTTACCTATAGAATCAATGGCATAGGCAAATGATTCAAGCATTTGCCCACTCTTATTAGGTTTATATGAGCCATAAGCATTGTTCTTATGATTGGCTATATAAACAAAATCTACCCGCTGCATAGGGGTAATCAGGATAATCGGTGCTTCAGGATTAAGACTTTTTAATTTATCGATAATGATTCTGAATGAACCGTAGACTGTATTATTGCCAGTGTTGTTTTTATAATCGGTCAGTTGTCCCAATGGTCTCCCTTGCCACCAATCATTAGTTCCCAGAAAAATAGAATAGACATCTGCTTTGGTTAATCCTAACTTTTCAATGCCGTTAGCAATCCCTCCTGAAGTCCAGCCATTATGCCCTTGATTAATGTATTTAATATGAGGGAGCTTTTCGGTAACCAATGTCATATAACCTTTCGTGACACGGTCTCCGGTTTCTTTTTGGTGGTCGTTCAGATAAGTAATCGAGTCGCCAATAGCAACCCATGAAAGTTCTTTGAAGGTAAACGAACTGATGAACGCTATCAGTACGATAAGAGTGGCGAGTTTTTTCATAAGTTGAATGTTAAGGTTGAGTAAAGATAAATACTTTTTTTATTGTTTGATATGCGTTGATGCTTTTTAAGCTACAATCGTATCTCATGAATGTTTGTGCTTGCCTAAAGTATTAAGAACTCTACAATATTTTTACTTAATTTGAAATGAAATTCAACCATCTATTCAATAAAACTTATAATACACACGAATGAAAAATTTACTGTTTATTGCTTGTTGCCTGTTTACAGAGATAGTATTGGCACAAGATGTGAGCCTGGCTCTGCAAAAAAAGCCCAATACAAGCCCTACACAATTGGCTGTGCAATGGAGCAAAGTCTCAGCAAATACCAATGTAAGTTTTGCTTCATCAAGCAAACGCTTCGCTCAGGAATTACCTCCCGAAATTAAATTAAATGATACCTGGACTGCCAGTGCATGGAAGGGAGAAAAAGTACATACACAAATACTGATATGGAGCAAAGCTGATTTGACTCATGTAACGGTAGAGGTAAGTGATTTAAAGAATGCTAAAGGAGAGTTAATAAAAAAGGATAATATTAGCACAGGCTTTTTACAGTATGTAATGACTGATGAATTCAGGAATGGTTGTGGCTACCGTAAACCCCAGGATTTTGATTCGTCGAAAGTGGCAGATATTATTAATGTTGATATCAAAAGCATGCAGGTGCAAAAGAACATGACCCAACCTGTATGGGTGAGTGTGAAAGTGCCTACTAATGTAAGTCCTGGACTCTATTCAGGTACTGTGACGCTTAATGCAGATAAAAAATACGCATTGAAAGTTGCGTTGACAGTCGTTGATAAAACTTTACCTCCACCATCTGAATGGGCGTATAGATTAGATTTCTGGCAGCACCCATATGCCATAGCCCGTGTACATAAATTAGAGCCCTGGAGCGATGCGCATTTTGCTATGATGCGAAAATATTATACAATGTTAGCTGATGCAGGGCAGAAAATTGTAACCACCAGTATAGTAAATGAGCCCTGGGGACATCAGACTTATGACGATTTCCCAAGCCTGATTAAATGGACAAAGAAAAAAGATGGCTCATGGACTTATGACTATTCGCTATTTGATAAATATGTAGCTTTTGTGATGAGTTGTGGCATCAATAAGCAGATTAATTGCTATAGCATGGTGCCCTGGAAAATTGCTTTTACTTATAACGACGAAGCCGCAGGAAAAGAAGCCGTTTTTACCCAAGCTATCGGCACACCTGCTTACAATGAGTTCTGGACACCTATGCTGACTGATTTTACCAGACATTTAAAGGATAAAGGTTGGTTCGGCATAACCACTATTGCGATGGACGAACGCCCGATGCCTGCCATGCAATCAGTAATTAAACTCCTGAAAACCATTGATCCTAACTGGAAAGTATCCTTGGCAGGAGATTATCATGCTGAAATTGAAAATGATATTTTTGATTATTGCGTAGCATCCAGATGGAAATACCCAGCCGATGTTTTACAGAAACGCAAGCAGCAAAATAAGTTAAGTACGTGGTATACTTGTTGTGCAGAAAAATACCCGAATGCCTTTACGTTCTCGCCACCTGATGAAATGGTTTGGATGGGCTGGTATACAGCCGCAACCGGAATGGATGGCTATCTCCGCTGGGCATATAATAGCTGGCCAAAATCTCCGTCGACTGATAGTCGCTTTACAGCATGGCCCGCCGGAGACACTTTTCAGGTATATCCGGGTGCTTTATCGTCTGTGCGTCTTGAAAAAATCATAGAAGGGATTCAGGATTTTGAGAAAATAAGACTCTTACGCAAGGAATATCAAAGCAAGCAACAGACAGCTCAGTTAAGTAAACTGGAAGCAGCCTTAAAAACTTTTGAAATCAAAGACTTAGCTTCGGAAACTGCCGAAGAGACCGTAGCAAAAGCTAAGAGTCTCTTAAATGAATTTTAATAATGTTTATGAGTGATTAAATAATGCTATTTAATCACTCATTCACTAAATCACTCATTCACTCAATATGAAATACACTCATTACCTCGGTTTTCTTCTAGCCTTAACTACCTTTTCATTATCTGCCCAGCAAATGAAATGGTGGAATCCTGCAGATGCTACTTTCCCGGTCATTGAGGGAAGAGCTTGGCAAACTGATTTGGTAAGACCTTATGATAGATTACCTGCCAAAGCCGAAAAGACCGTTAGACAAGCGGTTTGGTCTTTAGGACAAAATACTGCAGGGGAATATATCAAATTCACCACCAATGCTACTGAATTGACAGTTCGCTACCAGATTTCAAAGGCTAAAAGTATGGATCATATGCCTGCCACAGGTGTGAGTGGGGTTGATTTATATGCTTTAGATGCCAACAATAACTGGCAATGGATACGCGGGGCTTACAGCTTTGGGGATACTGTGCAATATAAATTCACGAATATGATAAGTGGGGTACCTGTCAAAGAATTTAGATTGTATCTACCGCTATACAATATGCCGAAGTGGATGCAGATAGGGACACCTAAAGATAAAAATTTTACCCCATTACAAGTAAGTACTGAACAGCCATTAGTATTATATGGTACCTCTATTATGCAAGGCGCTTGCGCCAGCAGACCGGGCCTGGCATGGACAAATATTTTGGGCAGAAAACTCAATGTACCTATTATCAATTTAGGCTTCTCCGGCAATGGCCGATTGGAGCAACCTGTTATTGACCTGCTCAACGAAACCAATGCCCGACTTTTTGTATTAGACTGCCAGCCTAATCTGGTTGATAAAAAGGTATATCCGGGAGCAGATATAGAAAATCGTATTCGTACCTCGGTCAAGAGCCTGCAAAGCAAGCACCCTGATGTGCCTATTTTATTAGTAGAGCATTGTTGCGGAGTACCCGAAGTAGGTGTAGATACTACTTTTTTTAACAGATATACCTGGAGTAGTGAAGTGATGAATAAGACCTTCACAGCCATGAAAAAAGAGGGTGTGAAAAATATTCATCTACTAACTGCCGCAGATATTGGCTTTGATTCAGCCTCAACCGTAGACGGCACTCACCCGACAGATATAGGCATGATGAAATATGCTGATGCTTATGAAAAGGCGATTGGGAAGATTTTGGGGAAGAAAGGGGGAAAGAAAAAATAACCTCAATCATGTTTTAGAGACTTGATTGGTCACTTTTTTATAAAGTTCGTTATTAAGTTTATAGTTAAAGATACGTTTATCAATAGAAGAAGGTATTTTTTCAATGGGTTCTTCAATGCCATAAATGAGAGCTAATTTAGGTGTTAAGGCTTTAATGAAATCATGCCTTACCTTCCGTTGATTTTCAATCGTTTTATTATTGACCTGCAATAGCGTGTTTATTTGTTCTGTATCTATGCCCTCAGCATGATGGTTCTGAATTAAGATAGCAAGCATTGCTTTTTCGATATCATCTAATTTATCTGATAGCCCAAACTCTTTTGGTTTAGCTTTTGATCGTTTCAAATAAAAGACTGCACAAACAATAATAATAGCAGCTATTATTGATGATATTAACCAGTAGTTTACACCTGATGACTCATAGACTTTACCTATGAATGTGGCTTCTTTTTTTAGTTGTTCTAATGATACTACTTGCTTAGAAACATAATTTTGTGGCGCTGTTGTGACAAGTTTAGAACTGTATAGTGAATCTCCGATTATATATTCTTTTTTGCTGTCTTTGCCTGCATCGGATATTGGTTCGAAGAGTCGTTTTTTATCTTCCCATTTAAAAACTTCATTTTTAACGGGGTCAATTATAAAAATTTTGTTGTTAGGTGCTTCGTATACTCTGATAACGAAGTATTTCCCGTTCCAATCGAATACTCTGTTTGGTGTTTCTACAATTTTTAATAAAGCAGGGTTTGTTATCTTTCCTAAGGTAGTCCATTTTTTATCTCTGAAACTGTATTCATTCATTCCAAAGTCGTTTATGAAGTTTCCATTATTTTCGGCATCACTATAGTAATAGTTTAAACCGGAAAAGAATATATCCCGCTCTTTATAGTATCCATTTAATCCTTTGTGAATGGAAATTGGAGGATTATTCAGACTATTGATTGCGTCCCATTCTTTGGTTTCATTCTGAAAATAAGTTAGTAAATTATTAGTTCTAAAACAGCCATATCCTCCGACACAGTACAGTGTATCCTTTCGGATAAATCTTATGCTTTGGCAGTTGTATCCTCTATAATAGGTTTTGTCTATTCTCTCAAAATTCAATCCTTTGAAGTCAAATTGATAAACCTGATTAGTGCAGTCGACCAGTAAATAGCGGATGCTTTTATTGGAAGGAGTTAAGCATATAATATCATTGCTGGGAAGAATCTCTTTTTCATCAACATTGAGCAGATTGATATTCCCGAAAACTTCCCAGATTCCCAGCCTGGTTTCTTTTTCAATAATCTTCTTTTGCGTATCTATTCTATAAGCACATCGATCAACTTCATCAACCCATTTTAGCGTAATAGCCTTTATTGTGAAAGGAGAGAATAATAAAAGGCATAAAAGGGATAGGGTTCTCATTCAGGTTAGTCTGGAATAATGTATTAGTAACCATTATAATGTAAAATAAGTAGTTTTTTTTTATTGGGGGGAATAGTTTTGGTCGAAAATTTTAAAACATGATGGAGAAAAATTTTACAAAGACGTATATGGATCAAATTGATAAAACAGGCAGACGTTTTACATTTCTCTTGGTGCTGATACATATTAACATTTTCAGTATCCAAGGACAGGTTTTTACACAATCTGAATCAGATGGGTCAATTACGATTAGTCCTAAGGGATTGCAGGGTAAGACCAATAGTAGTTATAATGTTACAAATTTAGCGTTAGGCGACTATGCACTTTGGATAAATAGTGCAGGTATTGAAAATACAGCTATCGGAACGTTAGCCCTTAAAAATAATACAACCGGAAGCTGGAATACCGCCAATGGGTGTTCGGCCCTCTATAGTAATATGACCGGAAACTATAATACAGCAACCGGGCGAGGGGCACTTGCTGATAATTTAGGAGGTAGCTGGAACACAGCTGATGGGCTTTATGCGCTCCGGGACAATAGAGAAGGGTATCGTAATACTGCCAATGGTGCTTTTGCGCTTCAATTCAATAAGGATGGCTATGAAAATACGGCCTTAGGTAATGAGGCAGGTTCTATAAATATTTCAGGTTCAAATAATACCTTTATTGGCTATAATGCTAATGCCTCCAAAAACAATTTAATCAATGCTACTGCGATTGGTAATGGAGCTATTGTAAATGCCTCAAACAAAGTCCGGATAGGGGACTCAACTGTTACTGTGATTGAAGGACAGGTACCCTGGACAAACCCATCAGATAGACGACTAAAAGAGAACATATTTTACACTTCACGCCTAGGACTGGCATTTGTTAAACGCCTGCAAACCGTATCGTATAATTTCATTGCCGATAAGGGAAAAACACGCTACGATGGCTTTATTGCTCAGGATATAGAAGCCATTATGCAAGACTTAAAAGTGCCATTTAGTGGGCTCAAAAAAGCGGAAGATGGCAGGTATTCACTGGCCTATTCTGATTTTGTTATACCCCTTGCCAATGCCATAAAAGAACAACAGGAACAAATAGAAACTCAGCAAAAGGAAATTGAACTGCTGAAAAAGCAATTGCAAAAGGTTGATGATTTGGAAAGGAAGATTGAGTTGTTGGCTGGGAGAGAGTTGGTTGAGGTGGGGAAGTAGTTTTATATTTTTTTCAATGTTTTTATAGTAATAGACTATAGCTTTAATGGGATTACTATACCTAGTGATAAAAATCAAACTTATAGCTTATCCTATTCACAATTTGTAGTGCCTTTAGTAAAAGCTGTGCAAGAGCAACAAGTAATGATTGAATCTTTAAAGGAAGAAACTAAGAAACTATTAGCGTTAACAATGGATTTAAAAAACGAATTAAATAAACAATAAAGATTACGCTTTTAAATAACTTAGAACTATGACAAAAGAACAAGTTGATGATTTGGTAAAAAGAGCTCAACCATTTTTAGGAAAGCCTATTTTAATAAGGGAAGGGAAATCGACACCAAAAGAATATCTTTTTAAAGATACCGGAAACAGAGTAGCGGTTAGCGAAGATGGTGAGTTAAAAAAATACTCTATTAAAGCTAGATTAGTTTCTACTTCTAATGAAGTGATATTTGAACCGTTAACAAAAATTGTAGAACATTTTGAAGCTAATTTGAAAGACTAAGCTTCTCTTAGTTTACCCCTCAATCCTCCAAAATATTCCCAACAAAAGTATTTTTAAAGAAGAAGGCAACCAATAGGAAAGCTACTGCCCAGTTGAGGTAGATGTAGTAGAAATCTTCTACATCGCGGTATACACTGTCTTTGATTCTTACTTTTTCTAAACGGTTGATCTGCTCGAAGATATTTTTGAGTGTCTGGTTATCGGTGGCGGTAAAGAATTGCCCGTTGCCTTGTTGGGCAATCTTTTTTAGTGTGCTTTCATCTACTTTTACATTTTTACTGTCTCTTCCTACAAGAATGGTATACACTTTTATACCGAATGATTTGGCTAAATCTGCTGCTGTAGATGGGTCAAGCGTTCCGGCTGTGTTGTCGCCGTCACTTAAGATAATGGCTACTTTGCTGTTGCCCGGTACGTCTCGCAGGCGGTTGATGCAGGTGGCTAAAGCACTACCAATGGCTGTGCCGGAAGTCTGAATCATGCCACTGTTGATTTCATTCAGATACTCATTCAGCATGTCATAATCTGTTGTGAGGGGGCAAATGGAGTATGAATCTGCAGCAAAAATGACTAAGCCAATGCGGTCCTGAAAGCGTCCTTTGATAAACTCACGGGCTACATTTTTTGCAGCATCCAGTCGATTTGGGTTCAGGTCTTTTTCTAACATCGACTCTGAAATATCCATCGCCAGCATAATATCTATTCCTTCCGAAAACTGCTCTTTACTTTCTTTTACCCTTTGCGGACGAGCCAATGAAAGCAATACACAAGTAATACCTAATACAAAAAATAAAGGCGGTAGGAAACGCAGATAGCTGATTAATCGGGTTTGCAGTTGAGGATTACTTAATGACAAACCTAATTTCTGCTGACCTCTGTTATAAAATAACCAACGAAGCAAAAATAAAAAGGGGATTCCGGCAATGGCATACAGATATATCCTGTCAGCCCAAACGAACGAACGCAGGGTTTGTGCAGTAAGCCAATCTATTGAGAACCAATCCCACATGAATTTATTTAGTGAATGAGTGATTTAGTGAATGAGTGATTAAGGAATTGAGTGAGTTAGTGATTTTAATTTAAGCTATCAAACGAATTTAATTTCTGTTCATCAGAGAGCTTAGAGTTAATTTAATCACTCAATCACTAATTCGCTCATTCACTCAATTCTTATAATTATCGACGGCATTTCTAACGCTGCCGTGTTGGAGAACTAAGGCATGAGCTTCGTCGTGGGGTATTTTTAGTTCGTTCATCACCATTCTTGTTGCTCTTTCTACCAATTTGAGATTGGTCAATTGCATATCTACCATTTTGTTTCCACGCACCCTGCCCAACTGAATCATAACAGAGGTAGAAATCATATTTAATACCAATTTTTGAGCGGTACCTGCTTTCATACGGGTACTGCCTGTCACAAATTCCGGTCCTACTACTGCTTCAACCGGATATTCGGCTTCGGCAGATATAGCACTCCCGGAATTACATACCACACAACCTGTAAGGATTCCGTTCTTGCGAGCCGTTCTTAATCCTCCTATTACATAAGGCGTACGACCGGAAGCCGCAATGCCAATCAAAGTATCTTTTTCGTTGATTTTATATTTTTCTAAATCTATCCAGGCTTGTTCAATATCATCTTCGGCATTTTCAACGGCTTTTCTGATGGCCTTGTCTCCACCTGCCATAATACCCACTACCATGCCATGAGGTACACCAAAAGTTGGCGGACACTCCGAGGCATCAACTATACCCAAACGGCCACTTGTGCCGGCACCAATATAAAAAATTCTACCACCTGCTTTCATGCGGGGTACTATCTGACTCACCAAAGCCTCAATTTGTGGAATACATTTTTCGACAGCATCAGGCACTGTCTTATCTTCTTTATTGATATTTACCAGTAATTCATGCACCGACATCTTTTCAAGATTATCATAATGCGAAGTCGATTCTGTTGCCAGTTTTTCTAGACCAAGAGACATATTAAGTTTTATAGTAGTTTTGTTTTATTTTATTGTCTGTTCCAATAGATAATCAGGTTTTTAGAGGCTCTTCCTGCGGCAATTAAATCTATCTTACCGTCACCATCTAAATCGGCACTTTGCATGTCTTCGCAAGCCATCATATTATCGTCTATGGTATACTCACTCCATTGGGATAGCGTTGCGTCAGGCACATAAAATTTGATGCCTACCTTTTTATCTTTATTTGGTTCACGCCAGCCCACAGCTATTTGTGGCCTGCCTAATTTAAGGAAATCCGCTAAAGCAAGGGCATGCCCTTGATTCAGATTTTCGTTCAGGACAACCGGCTCTTTCGTATCGCTTACCCAAACCAGTTTATTACCATGCATAGGCTGAACGGTTGCAAAATAGCCATTTTTACCCACTTCTGTATATTTTACTTCTCCAATCTGCATATTTCCATGCGCTTTCCCTGATTTCTCCCACTTGTCAGTGTACTGATAGGTACGTAAACCCTCTTTCCCTCCGATAGTGAGCCAGGTAGTATTTTTATCCTCCTTTATCTCAAAATTATGAGTGAGGTGCATGGTCGAATCAATAATTGTTCGTTTCCAATCGGTTTTAGGATTTACTGGTTTATTATACGCCCATATTTTTACTCCTGCACCTTCGCCATTTTTATTGCCTAGGCCATGCAAAGGCACAACCACTAATTGATAGGCATTTTTGGTTTTTACCCATTTCATGCGGTGGATAGTTACTTCATGATGTAATTCAACTGCTTCCCATTTCTGCGTAGGGTCAGCGGGACGAATCAGGTAATGAACCGAGCCTGATTTGCTCAGGTCATTGGTTTCACCCGGGTTCCAGTTAGCACCTACAGCAACTTCTACTTTTCCATCCCCATCTATATCTCTTGCGGCTATGCAAACATTGTCTCTGGTTGTCAGATTCTCAATCATCACAAAACGCTTCCAGTCTCCGTTTCGGTACCAGACAAATTGTTTCTGGTCGGCCATCAAGATATCAGGCTTCTTGTCGCCATCCACATCTCCGATAGCTAAACCATAGCCAATACTTACCTGATTGTCAATAGTTTGAGAAACAAAATTGGGTGTCTGGGCAAAACAAATCTGAACAAATAGCAGCGCGCAAAGAAAAGTTTTCATAGGTTTGAGGGGCGTCAATGAAACATTTGCAAAGTTTATAATAAAATTTATTTATTACGAATGCAAAGATGATAAACTTTGTAGCAAGAGAATTTAATCAAGCACAGGAAGTAGTTTCCCGGGATTCATGATATTTAGAGGGTCGAGCGCCTTTTTGATAGTCCACATGGTAGATACGGCTTCGCCATGCTCTAAGGTCATATATGATAACTTGCCAATGCCTATGCCATGTTCACCTGTGCAGGTGCCTTCCATCTCTAGGGCCCTTTTTACCAGGCGTTTATTGAGCGCTTTGGCTTTTTCAAACTCTTCGGGATTATTAGAATCTATCACAATAGTCAGGTGAAAATTACCATCACCTACATGTCCTAAAATGGGGGCGTAGATGCCAGTCTCTTCAATATCAAGCTGAGTTTCAGTAATACATTTGGCTAATCTTGAAATCGGTACACAAACATCTGTTGACATCAATTGTCCGTCTTTTCGATACGCTACAGAGGCAGGAGCGGCATCAGTACGGGCGCGCCATAGTTTTGTGCGGGCAGCTTCGTCTTTTTCCCAGATAAACTCTTTGGCACCGAAACTCTTAGCAATAGTCTCTACCTGTTCAACTTGTTCTTCTAATTCTGCCTGTGAACCATGAAACTCTAAAAAAAGCGTTGGCGTTTCTGCATAATTCAAGGAAGAATAGCGGTTAATAGCCCGCATCATCTGTTCATCAAGCAATTCAATTTTGGCAATAGGTATGCCTTTCTGAATAGTTTGAATGGTAGTATTCACAGCCGCTTCTACTGTAGGGAAAGAACAAACCGCCGCATAAATGGCTTGTGGATAGCTATGTAATTTGAGCGTTAATTCAGTAATAACACCTAAAGTGCCTTCTGCACCTACAAAAAGATGAGTAAGGTCGTAGCCTGCCGAAGATTTTTTAGCTTTGCTTCCGGTTTTGATGAGTTTTCCGTCTGGTAATACTACTTTGAGCGATAGCACATTCTCTTTCATGGTGCCGTAACGAACGGCATTTGTGCCTGAGGCACGGGTACTTGCCATGCCGCCTAAGGTGGCATTGACTCCCGGGCCAATCGGGAAAAAGAAACCTGTGCCTTGCAGCGCTTCATCCAATTGATTACGGGTAACGCCAGGTTGGATGGTGGCATACATATCTGCATGATTGATTTCCAGAATCTGGTTCATCAACCGGAGGTCTATGCAAACGCCGCCATTTACAGCTAGTATATGTCCCTCAACCGAAGTGCCTGCCCCGAATGGAATAATCGGTATTTGATTAGCCGCGCAAATCTTAACGATTTCGGAGATTTCTTCGGCAGAAGATGGATACACAACCCAATCGGGCGGGGTACAAGCGTGATAACTAAACCCAACGCCATGTTCGTTGCGAGTGGTTTCATTGTCAACTACCCGATCATGGAGTAATGCCTGTAACTGCTCAAAAACGATTTGCTTCGATTGCGTATCCATCCGTATCGCTTATTTCATTAATTCGGCATAATGCTTATAGAATAAAGGAATGGTTTCTATACCCTTGAAGAAGTTAACCAGACCATAATGTTCGTTAGGCGAGTGCAGCGCATCAGAATCAAGCCCAAAGCCGAATAGGATTGATTTTAAACCTAATTCTTTTTCAAAAAGGGCTACAATCGGGATACTTCCACCGCCACGGGTTGGTACAGGTTTTTTGCCATAGGCTTCTTCCATTGCCAGCATCGCTGCTTTATAACCTGCTGATTCGGTTGGGGTAACATAAGGTTGTCCGCCATGATGACGGGTAACAGTTACTTTAACCGTTGGCGGAGCAATCGCTCTGAAATGCGCATCGAATAATTCAGCTATTTCTTCCCAATCCTGATCCGGTACTAAACGCATCGAGATTTTAGCGAAAGCTTTCGATGGTAGCACCGTCTTTGAACCCTCGCCTGTATAGCCACCCCATATACCATTCACGTCTAAAGTCGGGCGGATAGAGGCACGCTCACGGGTGGTATATCCTTTTTCGCCTGTTACTTCGGCAATATCTAAATCCTCTTTGTATTCTTCTAAGCTAAATGGAGCAGCTTCTAAATCGTCTCTTTCTTCCTGGCTTAGCTCCAATACTTTATCATAAAATCCTTTTACGGTTATTTTGCCATCGGCATCATGTAATGAAGCAATCATCTCGCACAAAACATTTACTGGATTGGCTACAGCACCACCGTACACACCAGAATGTAAGTCACGGTTCGGGCCTGTAACTGATACTTCCATATAAGTTAATCCTCGTAAACCTGTTTCTACTGATGGAATATCGTTGGCAATGATAGAAGTATCTGAAATCAGAATAACGTCGGCTTTGAGCTTTTCTTTGTTTTCTTTCACAAAAGTGCCTAAATGCTCAGAGCCCACTTCTTCTTCTCCCTCAAACATAATCTTTACATTACAAGGCAGGTTGCCGTCAGCCAGCATCATTTCAATGGCTTTTACGTGCATATAAATCTGCCCCTTATCATCGCAGGAACCACGGGCGAAGATTGCGCCCTCAGGGTGTACTTTTGTCTTTTTGATAGTAGGCTCAAATGGAGGAGAGTTCCACAATTCGTAAGGGTCGGCAGGTTGAACGTCGTAGTGTCCGTATACCAGAATAGTTGGTAAGGCAGCATCCACAATTTTTTCGGCGTATACTACCGGATGTCCGGCCGTAGGTACTATTTCAGCTTTATCAAGCCCTGCTGCTAGTAATTTTTCTTGAATATATTCGGCTGCACGAATCATATCAGGCTGAAATTTAGAATCGGCACTGACAGACGGAATCCTGAGAAAATCAAACAACTCGTTTAAAAAACGATCTTTGTTCTGGTCTATATAAATACTCATAGATATGTGTTATGGTTACCCAAGCGCTTTGGGTAAATGTGTGACTAGTTGGATAATAGAAAGCAAAAAGCTATCTCATCCTTACTACAAAGTAAAGTAATTGATGGAGAGAATACAATTTTAGAAAGCGTGATTTATTTCTTAGCGCCGAATTTATTTTCGGTTCCTTTCATCAAACGCTGAATGTTGTGGCGGTGCGTGAATACCAGAATGAGGAATAAAGCACTGGCAAAAGCAATATAGTAAGGGTCATGGTTAGGATTCACATTCCAGACATTGAGTGCAATTTGTACCGGAAAAGCCAAAGCGCCTATCATAGAACCTAAAGAGACATACCTGGTAGCAAAAACGAGTATAAAGAAAACCACCATGCAGATAATGACGGTCATCGGAAAAGTGGCTGCTATAACACCCAGTGCAGTTGCCACACCTTTACCACCTCTGAACTGTGCAAAAACCGGGTATAGATGCCCGATTACAGCAGCAAGACCCATGATAAGGGGTAAATATTTTTCAGTATCAGGGAATAAAAACTGGGCTGAAAGAACGGCTAGAAAGCCTTTGAGGAAGTCGATGATAAGAACGATGATACCTGCTTTTCGGCCGAAAGTACGTAAAGAATTGGTTGCTCCTGCATTGCCACTACCATGTTGGCGAACGTCGACCCCATGAAAAATTTTACCATACCAAACAGCCGTAGGGATAGACCCTAACAAATAGGCAACAAGAACGCCCATTAAAATCATACAAGTTCTCGCGTTTAAATGATGAAGCTGCAAAACTATACAAAAATTGTGAGATTTGAAGATTTAAAATTTTATTAAAAAGGTTAATGTATTGATAGTGAATGTTTTGTATGTCAAAAAATTATTAATAGAATTGTATATTTCGCTTAATGGGTAATTTCTTCCTCAAACTCTTTTTATAAACAGATACTATTCAAAACTTTATATCTTATTGACCATAAATTACTAAACCGTTTTAGGTTGATTTAAAAATTTTTACCAAACCCCAAATCTTTTTCAAGCAGTCGTTGTTGTTCTGGTAGACATACTATTTTTATGAGTTAAGATATAAGCCTAAGCTAAGCATCCCACAACTAACAGTTAATTCCTGAGAAAGTATGCCAATCTTTTCAGTCTTCTGCTAAAGACTATTGTACAACAAACGCGAATCCGGCTTGCTATTTCCTTCAAAGGTTATGAAAATAAATCTATTATCTGCTTCTTTTAAAGAAGAAACGAGTAAAACTTTGTCTTTGGCTGTGCCCATTGTGATAGCACAATTAGGGACTATTTTGATGGGCGTAACTGACAATATTATGGTAGGGCATTATCTGGGCAAAATAGGCTTGGGTGTGTCAGGTATTGCCAACTCCATTGCTTTTGTGATTTCATCCATTGGTATTGGTGGGCTTGCTGTTGTTGCACCGCTCATTTCAAAAGCCAAAGCCGAACGGAATGTACCCGAAGTCAATCGGCTATTCAGGGCTGGTTTATGGGCTGCTTTGTGGTTTGGACTGATATTGGGTGCCGTAGGTTTTATCTGTATCTACTTCTTTGATATTTTTCAGCAATCGCCCGAAATCAATCAGAAAGCTCCGACTTTTATGGGTATCATTGTTGTATCCAGTATGTTTGTATTCATTTTTGTAGCTTCCAAACAACTTTCGGATGGGCTCTCTCGCACCTATGTGGCCATGATGATTACCATCATCGGGCTTATTGCTAACTTTATTCTTAACGTATTATTGATTAATGGCTATTGGGGTTTTCCAAAAATGGGATTGAATGGCTCTGCGGTCTCAACACTCATTACCCGTATTCTGATGGTAATTGCTATGTTCACCTATCTATTCAGAGCGAAAACCTTTAAGAAGTATTTGAAGAAAAAGTATAACCCATTGCCTGTAGGCGATTTGGTAAAGTATATTTTTAAAATTGGTGTGCCGAGTGGCTTACAGTTTTTCTTTGAAATAGCTGCTTTTTCATTAGCCGTAGTAATGATGGGGTGGCTTGGCGAAAACCAACTGGCAGCGCACCAGATTGCTATTAATGTTGCGTCTACTACCTATATGATGGCGGCAGGCCTGGGTGTAGCTGGAGGTATCAGAGTAGGTGAGGGTAGAGGTTTGAGGAATATTCAGAAAATAAGAACCTCGGGCAATGTGGCTTTGCTCTTAGTTGGTATATTCATGACTACTATGATGTTGTTGATTATCATTTTAAAGCGTTTCTTGGTAGAACTTTATATTTCAGATATAGAAGTAATTGAAATAGCTGTGAGATTGATGTGGATAGCGGCAGTTTTCCAGTTGTCAGATGGAATACAGGTGGTTGCTCTGGGTATTCTACGTGGTATTGCTGATGTAAATATTCCGACCTGGATTACCATGTTTGCCTATTGGGTTGTAGCTTTGCCACTAGGTTATTTTCTGGGCTTTACTCTGAAACAAGATGCCATTGGCGTTTGGATAGGGCTATTTGCAGGACTAACTATGTCGGCCATTTTACTGACCTCACGTTTTTATTATCTGATAGGTAAAATGCGGAAATCGGAACAATATTCTTTAGAAACAGCGGGTACATGAAAGAAAAAAATCTTTGGTCGTGTTATAATGAAGGCGTAATAGAAGCAGGGCTTGACGAAGCGGGTAGGGGCTGTCTGGCTGGGCCTGTGGTTGCTGCAGCTGTAATTTTACCCAAAGACTACAAACACTCTTTGCTGAATGATTCGAAACAATTAACCAAGAAGCAAAGGAATCGTTTAAAAGATGATATATTCAGAGATGCGTTGGCTTATGAGATAAAAGAAGCATCAGAGGCCGAAATAGATAAGATTAATATATCAAAGGCAAGTTTTCTGGCGATGCATCGGGCAGTGGAGGCATTAAAAATTCAGCCGGAACATTTGTTGGTAGATGGCAACCGCTTTGTGCCTTATCCGCTCATTCCGCATACCTGTATCGTGAAAGGTGATGAGAAATTCTTATCAATAGCCGCTGCTTCTATTCTGGCAAAAACCTATCGTGATGATTTGATGGAGCAATTGGGTTTAGAATTTCCCTCTTACCGTTGGCATGAAAATGCCGGTTATCCGACACCACACCATCGCAACGCCATTCTTCAAAATGGGTTAACACCCTATCATCGGTTGACTTTTAAGTGTATTAAGTTGTTTTAGAACAGGGGTAATGTATATGACGGTTTTTAAATCGTCAATTAATCAATAGTGAAAAAATTTTGAATTTTAAGGTACTTTATTCAGACGATTTGAAAAATCGTCATACACAAAAGGGTGACACGATTTGAAACCGTGCCACCCTTTTCGCTTAATTATATTCTAAATTAGAATTTCAAGTCTTTCAGATAAGCTGCGTCGTTTTTCATACTTTCGATCGGGCTTACCGGATATTGCTCTTGTTCTACCAGATAGTATTTAATACCTGCATCTTTGGCTGCACGTAACAACGTTTTGTAATCAATGATACCTTTTTCCAGATCCGTTTGTTTTGGTTTAGGATCTTTGGTTTCTAATTGCTTTACATGGCAAAGTTCGTAGCGTTTGCCGTATTCTTTCAGGTGAGCCAACGTATCTTCACCTGAAGCTTCAATCCAGCACATATCTAACTCGAACATCACCAAAGATGGGTCAGTATTTTCTAATAAGATACGTTGTCCTTTCACACCATTCGCATTCTGGAATGAGTACGAGTGATTATGATAACCATATTTGATACCGTATTTTTTTGCAGTTTCGCCGTGTTTGCTGAAAGCCTCAGCTTTTTGTTTCCAGGCATCTGCTGATGGTTGCATCCCGATAGCCGGACAAATCACATAGCTTAAACCTGCTTCTGCACATTTCGCAATCATTTCTTCGTTGGTATCAGGCAAGCCTAAATGAGTACTTACCATTTTCACGCCGATATCAGATAGATAAGATTTCGCTTCTTTCGGAGTCATTCCCCAGAATGGGTCTTTTGAGTAACTTTCAAAATATTCGTAGCCCATATCAGCCAATTGCTTCATATAGCCTTTAGGGTCTTTAGGCAATACATCACGGATACTATATAGCTGGCAACCGAATTGTTTCAGGGTGCCTTTAGCTTCTACTCTGTTAGCTATCAGGGCCAATGCTGCTAAAGAAGCAGATTGTTGTAAGAATTTTCTGCGATCAATCATCATAGTTTTTTGCAGGAGGTTTTGGTTTTAAAGAAATACACGGCAAAGTAGCAGATTTTATTGCACAAACAGAATGATAAATGTGATTTTTTTGTGGGTTTTAATCAAATTTCAATCCGAGAATTTTGCACCAAACCAACAAAAAAGCACAGATAGCCAACTACCTGTGCTTTTGCTTTACTTTATTTTAAATCTTAACTTTCAAACATATTACCTAATCCACCTAAAATAGAGCCACCCTCTTTGTTAGCATTACCACCATAAGGTGCCAGACGTTGAATCAATTTCGAAATCGGTAATGATTGAATCCAAACTTTACCTGTACCACGAAGCGTAGCCAGAAATAAGCCCTCACCGCCAAAAATCATTGATTTTAGGCTTCCCGCACGCTCAATATCAAATTGTAGCTGTGGCTCAAACCCTACCACACAACCAGTATCCACACGTAGTGTTTCATTATTTAACTGGCGCTCAATAACTACCCCGCCTGAGTGAATAAATGCCATACCATCGCCTTGTAGTTTTTCAAGAATAAAGCCCTCGCCACCAAAGAAACCTGAACCCAGGCGTTGATTGAAATGAATAGAGATACTTGTGCCCATAGCAGCACATAAGAAGGCATCTTTCTGAACTATAAGCGTATTGCCCATAATCTTTGCCAGGTCAACTGCTCTGATTGTACCCGGATACGGTGCAGCAAAGGCTACTTTGCGTTTCATTTGTGGCACACGGTTAGTAAAGTGGGTCATGAAGATAGACTCACCCATCAGTGCACGGCTACCTGCCTGCAGGAGTTTGCCAAAAATGCTTTGTTGCGGTTGTGAGCCGTCACCCATTTTGGTTTCAAACTGTATTCCGTCTTCCATATAAAGCATAGAACCTGCTTCAGCAATGACGGTTTCATAAGGGTCTAGTTCGATTTCGACAATCTGAATGTCTTCGCCAAATATTTTGTAATCAATTTCGTGAGAACGCATAGCTATATATTGGGTTTATGATTTTGCGACGAATATATAAGTTTAGTAGAATATCTTTCAAAAAAAACTACATAAATGGGTACATTGTTGAGGGAATGGTTATTTTTATATTATTTTAAACTTTTTCCAACCTTTCAGCTATATAAAGCATCATTGTAGTATATGTAGAGGATTTTAGACAAAATAGCATGGAATGGTTTTTGAACTAAAAACTCTGACAGTATGAAAGATAGCTTAAAAAATTAAAGGAAAATTTTATGAAAAGGTTAATGGTAGTAATGATGGTTGCATTAGCAACTGCATGTTCGAAAGAAGACGTAGCAGAACAGAAGGCTTCGTTTGGTAGTACAATTGAAACAGCCTATTCTAAAGCAGTAGTATTGCAGGAAGGTGTTGAAGTAAAAGTAACAAAAATTGAGGACAGTCGCTGTCCTAAAAGCGTTGTATGTGTTTGGGAAGGAATGGTTAAGGTTTACATAAGCGTTTCTGAAAAAGGTTCAACGAAAGAAGCGGTGATTGAAATAAAAGGTGGTGAACAAAAACCTGCTTCAACCACAGTACAACTGAATGGGGTTAATTATTTAATTGAAGTAACAGACGTATCGCCTTATCCGCAAACGCCTGATCCAATCAGTTTACAGGATTACAAAATCAGCTTTAATATCAAGAAAGCTTAATATCATAAAAGGCTAACCGCGAGGTTAGCCTTTTTTTTATGCCTGTGGTTCACTCGGCGGTGGAGTTGTCGTTGTTGGATTTTCAGGTTTGTTACCACCGAATAAATCCTGCAAGAATTTTTCAGCACCCGGAAAATACTGCTTCAAAGCCTCAGCACCTTCGGTTTTTAGTTTATCAAAATATTCAGGTGCTTTATCAAGTGCTTGCTCGGCTTCACCCTTGAACTTATTGCCTTTTTCTTTTAAATCGGCTAATGCCTTTTCTCCTTCTTCGGTCTGTAAATATTTGTGTAAGGCTACACCCGCGGCTGCTCCCAGTACAAATGTGGCTAAGTGTTTTGCATTTACCATAGTCTTAAATTGATTTATTGTTAATAATCAAAAAGAGCCTTTTTAATGAGTGTTTATCTGACTGTATGCAGATTGTGTTATCATTTTTAACAGGCTCGTAACTTCAATAACGAAATTATGGAATAAAAGTATCAATAATTTAGTTGGATAATGCATAATTTTGCCCGTAGGTGAAAAATATTGATAAATGGCAGAAAATCGTATGGATGAGAATGCGAACCTTTGTTGCAGACGACCGTACCAATCCTTTTGCGCAATAGTCTGATTATACCAAAAAACTTCCTGAACACTTTGGAAACACAATTCTAAATCGGAAATTTAGGGAGACGCCCAGTTGAAGACGTCCAGCCGAGGATTACAATCACTATTGAAATGGATAAAAGGAAAATCAATATAAATCGAAGTAAGTTTAATAGAGCGATTAGATATAGTTATCAGCAAACAGTTTTGGAGTCTATGCAAGAATCAGTCACTAAAACGGAACCAGAAAAGGTTACCATTATGGTAGGAACCTTTTTGAGAGAAGTCAAAGAGGGTTTTCAACAATCAATTATGAAAACGGAACCGAAAAAGGTTACCATTATGGTGGGAACCTTTTTGAGCGAGAATAGTACTGGTTTCGAAGTATCAACCACTCAAACGGAACCGGAAAAGGTTACCAATACGGTGGGAACCTTTTTGAAAGGAGACAGAGGTGATTTCCGAGTGCCAAGCTCGAAAACGGAACCGGAAAAGGTTACCAATATGGTAGGAACCTTTTTGAGTGAGGACAGTAATGATTTTTAAATACCAATAAAGCGACATTACAAAAGGTGACCGATCCGGTGGGCACCTTTTTGAGCGATGATAGCGATGGCTACTCGATAATAACCGCTTCACGATTAAAAATGTGCACAAATAAGAATTAAATATTAATAAAGAAGCAATGAACACTATTCCTACACTTTATGAATGGGCAGGAGATATTAAAACTTTCGAAACTTTGTTTACCAAGTTTTACGAAAAGGTTTTGAAAGATGACCTATTGGGTGAAGTTTTTAAAGATATGTCGCCGGAACATGTGAAGCATGTTTCAAATTTTGTGGCAGAGGTTTTTGGCGGTGCTCAATTTTATACGATTGAAGATAATGGTAGTCATTCTAAAATGGTTGGCAAGCATATTGGTAAAATGCTGACAGAAGAAAAACGCCAGCGTTGGGTTCAGCTTTTATTACAAACCGCAGATGAAGTAGGTTTAAAAAGCGACCCGGAGTTTCGTTCGGCATTTGTCGGATACATTGAATGGGGAACAAGGCTGGCAGTTATTAATTCACAATTAACTGAAAACCCAATGATGAATGGTGAACCAATGCCTAAATGGGGCTGGGGAGAAACAGGTGGGCCTTACATGCCTAACGAGAATTAGAACAAATTATCAGGCAATTTGTAACCTTTTAAAAAATTTAAAGCACGCTTTAGTACTTAACCAAATCCTAAATTCTAACGAAATTATAATCAGAAGTATCAACTATTCATACTGATATTATATAATTTTGTATAGGGGTAAAAATATTGACAAATGACTGAAACCCTGATTGACGATTACGCGAGGCTTTTGTATGATTACCATTTTTTGCAACAGCCACTTAAAAAAGCTGATTGTATTTTTGTATTAGGTAGCCACGATCCATCGGTAGCCGATTACGCTGCTCAACTGTATAATGAGGGCTATGCGCCTTATATTATTTTTTCAGGCGGGGTGGTTCGGCCGGTAGGTCAACTGCGAAACGAAGTACCTAAAACCGAAGCAGAAGCCTTTTTTGATATTGCGGTGAGCAAGGGTGTGCCTACTGAAGTAATTTTGTTAGAAAATGAAGCCACTAATACAGGCGCGAATTTTATATTGACAAGAAAGCTGCTAGCAGATAAAAACTTAGATTTTAAGAGTTTTATACTGGTACAAAAGCCTTATATGATTCGTCGGACTTATGCTACGGCCATGGTACAGTTCAAAGACTTTGATTTTATTGTTTCGGCTTTGCCTGATACCTACGACTCTTATGTGGAACGTTGTCTGGCAGGAGGTATCAGCAAAGAACGTGTAATTAGTAATATGACCGGAGATTTACAACGGTTGAAGATTTATCCGGCGAAAGGCTTTCTGATAGAAATGGATATACCTGAAGAAGTCTGGTCGGCTTATGAGAGACTTCTGGACTTAGGATTTGAGGGACGTATGGCAACCTAAGTACAGTTGCCATTTAATAAATAATTCGGATGAAAACCGTTTGTTTTTCGGCTAAAGTAAGAATCGCACATTAATATTGCCCTGTAGAAAGCATAACCAATGTACAAGCGTGTAACGGTTCTATCTTATTTTTAGCGAGTAATGACTCAAATTCAGGATTTTCGGTGCCTGGGTTAAAGATGACTCTTTTAGGCTTTAATCCTACAATGTAATCATAATATTCGGGCTGGCGTTTGGGGCTGATATACATCGTTACAGTGTCCACACCCTCTAGTTCAGACTTAGTTACTTGTATTTCTTTGCCACCAATTTTTCCTTGATCTCTACCTATGAGTTCAATTTCATGACCGTGATTTAATAATCTGTTGGCAGCTAAAAAAGCATAACGTGTTGGGTCGGTGGATGCTCCTATTACTAAAGTTTTCTTCGACATCTCTTTGTTGTGTTATTTAGTAGTAAAACATTTACTTAAACGGGTTTTGTTCCTTAGTTTTAGATTAAAACCACAATTTAAAAACAATTTTTTGCCAATAATGTTGTTATAATGCGAAGATAATCCTGACTGTTGAGAGTAATACTCATTTTGCTGCTGGCATACTTTTTTAGCTAAATCTGACAATAGTTTGAGATTAAAAACTAATATAATTTTGTGATGAATAGAGGACTGAATAGTGAAAAAAATGCTCTTTGGGCAGAACGATGGACACCTGTTGTCATTGAAGTAGAAGGAGTGGAGAATCCGCCTCGTTATGAGGTCTCGAATTTTGGTCGCCTCCGTAGTTTGCAGAACGATGCCAAAGGTACAATTATCAAAGGCTCGGTTATTCAGGGTTATCGATCGTTGAATGTAAGATTACCTAAAGGAAAAACATTCAATCGCTATATTCATAAATTAGTTGCCGAAGCATTCGTAAAAAAAGATAGCCCCGATCATAAGTTCGTTATCCACCTTGACTACGACAAAGTGAATAACCATTTTGAAAACCTGAAATGGGTAACAAAAGATGAAATGGTAGAGCACAACCGCGAGAATCCTGCCGTGAAGAATAAGCCGATTCCGAGAAATACAAAGAACTATAAGTTGACTGAAACCAAGGTTAGAATGATAAAGAAGATGCTTCAGAACGAAAATACCCGTCTGAAAATGATTGCGAAACAATTTGGTATTACTCACACACAATTGAATCGTATACGCTCAGGCGAAAACTGGGGCTATCTGAAAACTGAAGAATAATTGCTTGCTAATTGATGTGAACAGAATACTTATATTTGTGCCTGAAGTATTCGAATCTTCTCTAAGTACCGCTTCTGAAAACAAAACAGGAACGACCTGTGCCGCTCCTGCAAAATCTGTAAACTCTGAAAAAGTTTACCTTAGTGTTATTTTGCCTAACTCGGTCAGAAAATCTTCTTTTCTGCGACGGGCTACTTCCACTTCGTAATTGTCTGACATAATAGCAAATCCACCCTCGCCTTTTACGTATTTCTTAACGTGGCGCAGGTTGATTAAGTGTTGATTATGTACCCTACAAAAATTATAAGGGGTCAATAATTCCTCATATTCTTTCACGTTTTTCGAAACAATGATTTTCTTTTTATCGGCTAAATGAAAAACAGTATAACTACCATCGGACTCGCACCTGAGAATTTCTGAAATCGGAATATAGAAAACCCCCTCCTGTGTAGGAAGCGCCAGTTGCATATTCTCGTTTTTAGGCGTACGGATATTCTGCAATAGCAACTCAATGCTATGATTGGTGTCTTTCTTTTTAATGCGGTCTATTACTTTCTCTACAGAGTAGTCAAGATCGTCAATATCAACAGGCTTCAACAGATAATCTATTGCCCCAAATTTAAAAGCTTGAATAGCGTATTGGTCATAGCCTGTTACAAAGATTACCTCAAACTTTACTTCGGGCATGGCATTCAGCATATCAAATCCGGTTTTACCCGGCATCTGAATATCCAGGAACACCAGATCAGGTTTCAGTCGTTGAATAGTAGCAATGCCGTCATCAGCAGAGTGAGCCGCACCTAAGAGTTCTATTTCAGGATAACGTTCCAATAGTTTAGCAAGAGCTTGGCTTCCTCTTACTTCATCGTCAATAATCAGGGTTTTAATTTTCATTGGGGTTTTCGGTAGCGTTTTTGGGTTTTAAATAATACCTAATTTCTTCAATATTTTTTGGGTAATTTCAAGTCTGTCTGCGGCAAAAGCGGGCATCTGCTTCCCTACTGGTTTGTAGATTCGGGTAGCAAAAAAATACAAATGGTCTTTCTTTTGCACATATCCTACATACCAGCCTATATCTTTAGGCGGCGTATCGGCCCAGCCTGTTTTCGCTCTTAAGATATATTCAGGTGTTTCTTCCTGAATCATGATTTTCTTTACGATTTCAAATGTCCTTTTCGAAAACGGTAGTTTCTCTTCATGCAGTTTTACTAAAAATTCAAGTTGGTTTTTAGGTGAGATAGTCAGACTTGAACCTAGCCAGAAAGTGGTTAGTCCGGCGCTTATGTCTTTATTGCCATAATCGCAACTTTTCAGGTATTGTTGATAGTTTTTCTCACCTATCCTGCGGGCTAGTTCCTGATAAAACCAGACTGTTGAGTTTTTATAAGCGTGCTTTAAATCATGTTCGGCATTCCAAACCTCGCGCGACCGTTTCTGTCCATCCCATTTAACTAATTCATTTTCATCCTTAATAACGCCTGTTTCCAAAGCTATCAGCGAGTTTGGGATTTTAAAAGTTGAGGCGGGAGAAGTGAGTTTTACCAACTCGGCTTTATTGCTAATTGTATATTCTTTCTTTTTATAATCGTACAAAAAGAAGCCTCCTTCTAAATCTTTCTCTTTAAAATACTCACTGAAATCTTCAACTTTTTGCGAGAAAGTATCTGGCAAACAACCAAGAATAAAAATAAAAGTGAGTAGTTTTTTCATTCTAATGTAGCACGAAGTAAATTTGGTCTGATTTCTAACAAAAATAGGTAGCAGGTAATAAATTATTGATGAAACGGTCTGTTTTTTTGCAAAGATTTTTATCTAAGGAAATTCAATAAAGGTTTTTAGTGTTGTAGTTGAAAAACACCCATTGAAAGAATGAATTTAAAAGTATTGTGTTTTGGTATTACCCGTGACATTATAGGGCAGTTTGAATATAAGCTTTCACTTCCCTCAGAAGCAACAGTTGCGGATCTGAAAAATCAGCTCTCGACACAGTTTCCTAAATTTGCTACTTTAAAGTCGTTGCGAATTGCTTTGAATGAGGAATATGCAGAAGATGCCATGACATTAAAAGAAAACGATGAAATAGTGCTGATTCCACCTGTAAGTGGGGGATGATTGAGAAGTAAGCAATTTGATATAAATATGATTGACATACAACTATTACATACATCACTTTCAGAACAAGCATGCCTTGATTTTGTGAAAACAGATGATACCGGAGGAATTGTGGTTTTTGTAGGAACCGTACGTAACCAGACCAAAGGTAAGTCCGTAATAAGACTGGATTTTGAAGCCTACGAACCCATGGCAATTTCAGAAATGCGAAAAATTGCTGTGCAGGCTGTTGAGCAATTCTCTCTCAAAAAAATTTCCGTACATCATCGGGTGGGTATTTTAGGTATTGGTGAAGCTCCGGTGGTAATAGCAGTATCATCAGCCCATCGCAAAGCCGCATTTGATGCCTGCGAATATGTAATTGATACCCTGAAGGAAACAGTACCTATCTGGAAAAAGGAGGTTTTTGAAGATGGAGAAGTGTGGGTATCGGCCACGCCTTAATATCAAAGAAAAGATTACTTAGCCTTTGTCTGATACTCATCAAACTCAGCCTTTGTATTCACATTCTTCAAAAAGCTTTTCTCTTCTTCTTCTATTAATTGTACATCATTGTTCTGTAGAAAAACCTTGGGACTTTTGTTACCTGACTCAATATACTTGACTAGCAAAGGATAAGCTTTAGGTTCGTAGATAGTAATGAGTGGCTCAGGCGCATTGATTTCTGGATTATAAAAGGCTGTGGCCCTTTTCTCCGGATTCCGATGTTCGATTAGTAATTTGAGGACGTCTTCATTAACTAAAGGCATGTCACAAGCTAATACCAACCAAGCAGTTTGTGGATTATGCTCAAAGGCTGAAAGAATGCCACTAATAGGGCTAATAGCAAGTTTATCAAGGATAAAATTATCTGAAAGTTCCTGCTCTTCTCGGGAAGAGAAATAGACTTCTGAGCAAAACTTACTCATTAACTGAAACAGATATTCTCTTTGGGATAAGCCATGATAATTAAGCAGACTTTTGTCTGTACCCATACGCGAGCTTTTGCCACCTATCAGAATCAGTCCGTTCATTCAGTCTCTAATTTAAAGTCTCTTTTTCCTCCTGATTTTTCAATTAACCGAGTTTCTTTAATAACAATATTGTGCGAAAAGGCTTTGCACATATCATACACAGTCAAGGCTGCAATGCTTGCTCCGGTTAGTGCTTCCATTTCTACGCCAGTTTTGCCCGTAAGCGAGGCAGTACATTCGATTACTACTTCTTTTTGCTCATTCAAGGTAATAGTAAGCTGGCAGTTTTCTAGCCCAAGGGGGTGGCAGAGCGGTATTAAATCGCCCGTCTTTTTGGCTGCCATTACTCCGGCAATAATAGCTATCTGAAATACCGGCCCCTTTTTAGTATGGATTTCATCGTTCTGCAGCTTTTCTAGTATCACTTCATCTAATATTAAAATACTTCGGGCTTTGGCTATGCGTTTGGTGACGCTTTTTTGACTGACATCCACCATTGAGGGGTTACCTGCTGCGTCTATATGAGTGAATTCTGACATAAAATTTTAAATAGTAATTGTCCTGAAATGTCGTTTTTTTCTAAAACTCTCTAATATTACAGCGAGCTGGAAGCTCGCGCCACAAAGGTTATTTTTTCTGTAAAATGCCTAATTCGCTATACCATATTTCTTCGTTTTCTATCATTTTTCTAATTACCTCTGTTACAAAGTCTTTGTTGGTAAAGAAACTATATGCTACTACCTGAGTAATATTGGCCGGTAAAATTTCCAGGATTTTTTGCCTATACTTAGCATAAATATCAAAGGGAACTTCACGTTTCTTGTGTTTCAGACAATTATCACAAATGCCACAGGTAGCTTCAGTAAATTCATCGAAATATTCCTGTAAAAATTGCATACGGCATCGGCGCTCCTCCTGTGTAAACTGCACTACAGCATCCACTCTTTCGGTATCTTTCATTTTTCTCCGATGGTATTCAGCCCGGTCAATAGTCAGATAGTTGGCATCCTGGCGGGCCGTCAGGAAGGTAAGTTGAGGGATACTTTTTTGTTTCTGATAAGTAGCTATACCCACCTCATTCAGATACTCAAGCATTTTCTCTACTTCAAGATTAGAAGCAAAGTAGTTTCGGGCTATAGTAGATTCTGAAATGGTTGTGAAGTCGGTAAATAATTGGCCGCCATACATGCGCAAGAGCATTTTTGTAAACTTATCATAGTTCGCATTCTTAATCTGAAAATTATATAAGTTGTGATTATCAACCTTAAAAACCAGCTTTGAAGGACTGAAATAAGAATCGCTTAACTGTATCAGACCCTCATCTTCCAGTTTTTTCAAAGCATTATGTGTATCATTCGCTACTAAACCGAAAGTGCCGATAAATTCCTGAAAGTCGAAATCATAGCTTTCAAAATTCTCTGCCCCAACTGCCAGTTTAAAGTAATTAGCTAAAGCCTGATATATCCTTTTCAGGTTTTCTATGGGCGGATACTTCTGGTCTATCTGTTTATAAATATCAGTTAAATCAGATTTAAAGTACAATAGAATGGCATAAGATTTTAGCCCATCTCGTCCGGCACGGCCTGATTCCTGATAATAGGCTTCCAGGTTTTCTGGTAAATCAAGGTGTACAACTACCCTTACATCAGGTTTATCAATACCCATTCCAAATGCGTTGGTTGCCACGATTACCCTTACCTGATTTTTAATCCATGCCTCCTGCTTTTTAAAGCGGTCGTTCATAGCTAAGCCGGCATGGTAAAATTCAGAACTTATTTTATTGCGGTTGAGCCAGTCTGAAATCTCTTTGGTCCTTCTGCGGCTTCTTACATAGACGATGGCAGAACCCTGTACTTTCTGCAAAATATCAAACAATTTGCGTTCTTTGCTTTCTTCACAAAAGGCAGAGTAGGAGATATTAGGTCGGGCAAAACTTTGTTGAAAGATCTTAATATTTCGTAAACCCAGTTTTTGCCGAATATCTATCTTAACATCTTTTGTTGCCGTTGCCGTGAGAGCAATCATGGGAGCATTGGGTGCAAACTTTCTAAAATCCGGTATTTTAAGATAAGGTGGCCGGAAATCATAGCCCCATTGCGAGATACAGTGTGCTTCGTCAATAGCCAGTAAACATACTTTCATGCGTTTGGTACGCTCCTGCATGATTTCTGTTAGCAAACGTTCAGGCGATACATAAAGAAACTTGTAATCGCCATAAACAAAATTATCCAAAGTATAATCTATCTCTGTGCGGTGCATGCCCGAATAAATAGCTGCTGCTTTAATGCCTCTTCTTTTCAATTGCTCTACCTGATCTTTCATCAAGGCAATAAGCGGAGTAATCACAATGCAAACTCCTTCCATTTGCATAGCAGGCACCTGGAAACAAATCGATTTCCCGCCTCCGGTTGGCAGAATAGCCAACGTATCGTTTCCGGCTAATACAGAGTTGATGATATCTTCTTGTAAAGGCCGGAATGTATCATACTTCCAATATTTTGATAATATTTCTTTTGATGCTTGCATCGTTCAAATCGCAGTTTCCGTCTATAGTGCAAAGATAAGCTTTCGGTTTGTTAATTTGATAGTTTATCTAAGCCTATCATCATTAGTTTAAAGAAAATTAGGTTGCTCTGGAAACTCAGCCGATAAATAATACTTTCGGGATTATTTCTAATATTCGCCCAATAAAAACGTTATTATATTCGCTAGAATGTATACCTTGTACAAAAATTCAAAGCAACCTTGACCCATTGGATTACGTATATTTTTAAGACCCTCGAAAACAGGAATTGACGCTAAAGATTATGAGAAAAATTTACCTTTCTGGCTTACTATCTTTTTTGGTAATGTCAGCGATTGCCCAGAAAACTATTAAACCACGCCACGAAGAGCTTGCAAAGACCAATCCCTACAAGATTGAATTCATGAAGGGAAAGATGATTGTGTGTCCGGGCAATTTTGTTGATGCTAACACTTATATTCCTCCTGCCAAAGAAGTGCAAGATGCTTTAAATGGGAAATTTGCGCGTTCAACAGCCAAAGCTACTTTTATTGTAACTTATAATGGTTTCTCTCCGGCTGCACAAAAGGCTTTTCAATTGGCAGTAGACATCTGGTCTAATCTGATTACTTCACCTGTTCCTATTCGTATTAATGCCATTTGGCATCCGATTGATAGCGATGGTGTTTCTGGTACGATCTTAGGACAAGCCAGTCCTGGAGATTTTACAAGAAACTTTCCGGGTCAGCAAAAAGCTAGTACGTGGTATCCCATTGCGTTAGCTGAAAAAATAGCCGGACAGGAACTGAACTCAGTAAATGAACCAGATATTACGGCAGAGTTTAATAGTTCAGCTCCCTGGTATTTAGGTACAAGTACTCCGGGCCGTAATGAGTTCGACTTTGCTTCTGTAGTTTTGCATGAGTTGTGCCACGGTTTAGGATTTACGTCGTCATTTCGCTCGACAGCTAATTCAACTACGGCAACGTGGGGGTATGATACAGGCTCACCTTTTGTTTTCGATGAATTTGTTGAAAATGGCACAGGCCAACAGTTGCTTAATACAAGCGCTTTTCCTAATCCATCATCAGCATTACGTCAGCAATTAATCGGTAATAATCTATTCTTTAATAGCCCTACTTCTGCCGCTAAAGGTGAAGAAAAACCACGCTTATATGCACCTAGTACTTATCAACTTGGATCAAGCACATCGCACCTAGATGACAATACTTATACGTCAGGTAACCCGAATTCCCTGATGACTTCGGCTGCCAGTTTAAGAGAAGTAATTCGTGACCCGGGTCCTTTAGTAAAGAATATGTTTGCTGACATGGGCTGGAAAGGTACATCAATCTTGCATACACCAATTAAAAGTATCGAAGGCGCTGTTAAAAGTGTGACTGTAAAAGCTACTATTGTCAGTGATACAACCCTGGTGGCAGGAACTGCAAAAGTGTTTTATGCTGAAAACGATACGATTACTAAAGCAAAATCTATTAACCTGACACGCGTAGGTACTTCTAACGACTATACCGCTGTTATACCAGTTACTGCTTCAAGTTCTATTATCAGATATTATATTGTTGTAGAAGATAATTTCAAACGTAAAAACACTGTTCCTGCCGAAGCACCTCTGGCGGGTTATTATGGATTCCAGATTGGCGAAGCCGACGTTTCATCACCTTTTATCTCAACTATTCCACCTACATTTGTCTCTTCAACAGCTAAACCTGATGTTTTCCTGAATGCAGAAGATGACTTTGAACATGGAGTAGATACGGTTTATGTAGAATATATGATAAACGGGCAGGCAAAGAATCCTATCGGCCTGAAAAAGTATAATCCTGCTACCGATGATAAATCTTATTCACAAGGCAGAAATGATGATATCGCTTATTTAGGAAAGGGTATTTTTGGGGATTTGAAAAAGGGTGACCGTGTGCAGTATCGCATTGTAGCGGTTGACAACTCAAAAAATAAGAATACTACCAGATTACCTGCATATCTGAAAACACCTGGTACTAATGTAACTGTTACACCAGATTATTTTGAGTTTTTAGTAACTGATTTAACTACGCAGGAACCTATCTTGTCTTACAGTACAGACTTTAATACGACTAACGAGGATTTTGCCGGGATAGGCGGTTGGGGTATTTCGCAACCATCGGGTTTTAATGATGGGGCTTTGCACTCAGCTCACCCATATAAAAATGGTGGCGACGAAAACCTCGAGACTAGCACGATGGCCTTGTTCTTAAAACCTATCGAGCTGAAAATGGATGAAGATTCGGCTAATATTAGTTTTGATGAAGTTGTATTGGTAGAACCGGGTGATGATAACTCAGTATTTGGCGACGCTGATTTCTATGACTATGTAGTTGTAGAGGGATCTTATGACGGCGGTGCTTCCTGGATACCTTTTGAAGATGGGTATGATGCAACCAGCAATAGTACATGGGAAAAAGCTTTTACAGGTAATACGGTAAATGGCACAGTAATGGGAGCAGATGGCGAGCCTTTTACCAGTGTAGACTCTAAAGGAGTAGGTACATCTGCCATGTTTAAACGCAGAACCATCAAAATGTTAAGTACCGATAATTTTGTAGGCGGAGATATCGTACTGATTCGTTTCCGTTTATTTGCCGACCAATTAACCTACGGTTGGGGTTGGGCCATTGATAACCTGAAAATACAGTTGCCACCGCCACCGCCAGTATTGGCAGTAGAGCCGGGTTTGGAAAAGGCAGTGACTTTATCACCAAACCCATCGCCGGATGAAATACAAATCAGCACTACTCTGGCAAGACCGGGTCGTGTAAAAATGGAAGTATTTGGCGCGAATGGTAAAAAAGTAATGGACAGAGAATTTATTGCCGATATAAATACTTTCTACCAGAAAATTGATGTAAGTAATCTGGCAGCAGGTAGCTATCTTGTTCGCTTACATACCGAAACCGGATCGGTAGTGAAAAGATTTGTAGTAAACAGATAACCAGAAAAAAAGTATAAAATGAGAGAGCCATTCCTGAGGTAGAAATGGCTCTCTCGTTTTTATGCCAGTTTACTTTCAGTGTTTCTTTATTAATAAGGCTAGCTGGCCTCTGTGATAACTTAGATGATTGGTACGGCTAAATAATACATTCAAGCGGTTTCTTTGCGGTTCTTTCTCAAAGTTTTCTTCTGAAATATTGTTATGACGGGTAAACCATTCTTCAACGGGTAAATTGTTTATATGCGCTGTGAGGCTATCATTTACTTCTTTCCACTGGGCTTTCAGTTGGTGAATGGGTGGAATTTCTGCAATTGTTCTATCAGCGGCTTCAACAAAAAGAGGGTGTAATTCAGGATGGACCGCATCTCCAAAACGCAAAAGCGGTAGCATTAAATCGTGCACAGCTGTTGAATGCCCTAAAAGATACACACCTCTGTTTCTACCCGGTGCTATTTCACACATGAGTTGATCGTCAGAAAGTTTATCAAGTACACTATTGAAAGCGTTTATTTGTAATTGCCAGTTATTAACCGCAATTTTTATAGATAAGTCCAGATAATTCATAGTTGATAGGTTTAAGAGTTAAAAACAGACTGTCGATAATAAAAATCTCCTGGTTGATAAGGGCAAAACGGAACAAAAAAAGAAATACTTCTGTCAGAATTTGTGGGAATTTAAAAGGAAAAAATAAAGCCGAAAAATCAGAAAATCTTGCATATTTTCCTCAAATACGCTTTATTAAGCATTGAAATCCTGACAATCTTGATGTAAATTCGCAAAAAAATAAAAAGTATGCAAAAATTGATTGTACTATCCCTATTAGCTTTTATTGGCATCTCTTGTACTACCTCGCAGAAATTATCAAAAAGGAAACCTTATGCTACATTGATTGATACCTCACGGGTATTTGCTCAGAATTTTACGGGCATGGCTATTTATGATCTGGATACGAAAAAGACCCTGTTTGAAAGAAATGCTGACAAATATTTTACCCCTGCCTCTAATACTAAATTGTTTACATACTATGCCTGCATCAAAACTTTAGGCGACTCGATTCCTGCTTTGCGCTATACTATTAAAGGAGATTCATTAATTTTCTGGGGTACAGGCGATCCTACTTTTTTTCATCACGACTTAAAGAATACCCGAGCATTTGAATTTCTGAAAAGCCATAGAAGTAGCAAGCGCCTTTTTTACTCTGATGGCAATTTTACTAATACCTCAATGGGCACAGGCTGGGCATGGGATGATTTTAATGATTATTATTCGGCAGAAATTTCACCTTTACCTATGTACGGAAATGTAGTTAGAGTAAATATTGATAAAGAAACGTTTAAACTACAACCTACTATTTTTGATAATAGCTTCTATAAAAAAGATGAAGGCAGTACTATCACCCGTCTGCAAACGGATAATATGTTTTTTTTACCAAAAATCATGTTAAAGAAAAATGGCTATACGCAGGATATACCTTACAAAACTTTTACCGGGCTAACCCAACAATTATTAATGGACACACTCAAAAGAAACGTGAGTGTGCTACATATTCCTGTATCAAAAGACGCTCAGACTCTCTATAGCATGGCATCAGAGGATGTATACCGCCCAATGATGCAGGAAAGTGATAATATGTTGGCTGAACATTTACTATTGCTTTGTGGAGCTATTTTAAAAGATTCGATTAATTCTTCTTTTGTGATTAAATCTATTACTGAAAAATACCTGCAGGATTTACCCGATGCACCTAAATGGGTAGATGGCTCTGGTTTATCGAGATATAATCTTTTTACTCCCCGTTCCATAATAAAACTCCTGGAAAAGATACATGCAGAAGTACCTCAACAAAAACTCTTTTCGATTTTGCCTATAGGAGGGCAATCGGGTACGCTCAAGAACGGCTATAAAAATACTGATAAATCTTTTATTTTTGCTAAAACAGGCTCTTTTAGTGGCGTTTATAACCTGAGTGGCTACTTAGTAACCAAGAAAGGAAAAACCTTATTAGTGAGCTTTATGAATAATAATTTCAACCAGTCAACAACTAAGGTTCGTAAAGAAGTAGAGAAAATCCTGACTTGGATTTATGAGAATAACTAATAGCCCCTAAAGGGGAATTTTACAAAGGTAGATACGATACTATTTCCTGAATTTGCATTATAGTAGGCATGATTAATATTTATGTTTCAATCTAATTGGTTATTTTTGTAAAGAGAAAGGCAGGTCTATCAGAAAAAAATAGATATGAATCAAAACATAGAAAAACTTTACAGCATTGCGCAGAGCGAAGAAAGATTGATTATCGGATTGATGTCGGGCACTTCGATGGATGGTTTAGATGTAGCTTTGTGCAAATTCAGAAATAGTGGAGGAGATACGGAAATAGAATTACTGAATTTTGATACTGTTAGTTTTTCGGAAGAGATAAAAGATGAGATAAGAAAGGTATTTGCCAAAAAGGAAATAGACTTTCAGCAACTATGTGTATTGAATCCGTGGATTGGGAATTTACATGGACAGATAGTGAGTGATTTATTGGAAAAATGGGAGATTCCAACAGAGACAGTAGCTATAATAGCTAGTCACGGACAAACGGTCTTCCACTCACCTAAAATTCTTCATGGGCTCGATAAATTTCCGAACGCTACCCTCCAGATTGGTGATGGAGACCATTTAGCAGTAAAGACAGGTATTATTACCTTATCTGATTTCCGTCAGAAACATTGTGCGGCCGGAGGAGAAGGCGCCCCTTTAGCAGTATATGGAGATTATCTGATTTTTTCTAAGCGCGGAGAAGACAGGATTCTGCTCAATATGGGCGGTATAGCTAATTTTACCTATCTGGCGGGCAATTTAGATGCCAATGAAGTTTTTGCCACAGATACTGGCCCTGGCAATACGATGATTGATGCCTATATGAAAAAATACTTCGATTTGCCTTATGATGAAGATGCCAGAGTTGCCAGTCAGGGAGAGTTAAATCAGGCATTGCTAAAAATCTTGAAACAAGATAGTTTCTTTGAAAAGCCTTTCCCGAAAACAACAGGCCCTGAATTATTTAATCTGGAATACCTGGCAAATGCACAGAAAAAAAGTAATACACAGTCCCTTTCAAGCGAAGATATCTTAGCCACCCTATGCAGGTTTTCAGCAGAGACTATTGCTGAAGCTATTCAAAAACTGATTACTCAGTTACCTAAATATGCAGCTAATCCACAATCATTTAAGATTTATGGGAGCGGCGGTGGAGTTCACAACCCGTTGATTATGCAGTTTCTGAAAGAATTGCTTCCTGATTTTGATTTTCATAGAACTGATGATCTGGGTGTTTCGGGCGATGCCAAGGAAGCCGTCTTGTTTGCTACGCTTGCTAACGAAGCGTTGGTTGGTGGTAAAACAGATTTCGGTTCCCGCAAAGGAGTACCGAGCGTATCGATGGGCAAAATTTCATTTCCACAATAATTTTTCCTTACATTTGTATACTGTTACAACCTAAACGGTAAGCTTACCGTCAAGGTGTTCAAGTCTTAGCAACTTTATAAGCCCCTATAATTGATATGTTATTTAATCGCATCTTTGTCAGAATTTGTGTAGCCATTGTGTTTTTAAGTTTTAAAAGCATGGCTCAAATTGTACTTTCTCACCCAATGGAACGCATGGTGTTCCAACGTAATAATTCTAATCAGGGAACAATCATCATTGCAGGCACTTATCTATCGGCAGTTGATAGAATTGAGGCACGGGTTGTACCCAAATGGGTTGGCTCCGGTACTTCCACCAACTGGATAGTTATTCAGAATAATCCTTCTAATGGTTATTTTTCAGGTACGTTAACTGTGCAGGCAGGCTGGTACCAACTAGAAGTAAACGCTTTCAAAAACAATAACCTGGTCGATGGGAAAATTATCCAGCGGATAGGTGTAGGAGAAGTTTTCGTAATAGCAGGGCAATCAAATGCGCAGGGCGGGGCAGGCGTGAGTACCTCAGCAGAAGACGATAGAGTAAGCACCATTGATTATACAGAGGCTTACTCAGACTATAATAAATTACCCATCGGTTTTTCTAAATTGGCCGGAGATTCAACCGCTATAGGACCTTTTCATTATGTGCCTTGGGCGTGGGGAAGATTAGGAGATTTATTAGTACAGAAACTCAATGTACCTGTCCTGTTTTACGGTGCGGCACATGGTGGAACCTCGAGTACCCAATGGGGAAATTCGTCTCAGGGCCTGCCCTTTGATGGGCCTGACTGGATAAATCGGGCACACGGAGCACCTTATCGTGCCTTAGAAAACTCGGTAGCTATTTATGCAAGTCTGACAGGACTAAGAGGCGTACTATGGCATCAGGGCGAAAGCGACCCTGATACAGACCCGGGAACGTATTATACGAATATGGTAAACGTTATTAACGAAACCAGAGAAAATTCTGAATTTCCTGACTTAGCCTGGGTAATTGCACGAGCTTCACGAAATCCTGATGAACATCCAAACCCAATAGCCGGACAAAATGCCTTGATTAACAATGATGCAGGTCTGCCTTATGTATTTCCAGGACCTGAAACAGACCCGATTTTTGGAGGGGATAAACGAACCGACGGTATCCATTTTGATACTTATGCAGGGCAGGCTGAATTTGCTAATGTCTGGAATGCAAGTCTGGATAATAATTTTTTCTCTAACTCAAACCCAATGATGCCATCACCCTTATTGGCGTTAAATTTAGCCTGTAATCCCAATAATCCATCACAGCCTATTACTTTATCTGTACCTGGCTCGTATGCCCAGTATTATTGGTCAAACCGGAATAATACCGATAATGAAGCCAGAGGCCGTAACTCAAGCGGTTGTTGTACTTATACATTCTTACCTCCGGCAGGCTATGAACGCCTTAACTGGACGGCGATAAATAATAATACTAACACTTTGACAACGGCTCCTGCGCGTTTGGCAGCTTCTGTCAGAAAGTCTTCGAAAAAGACTTTCTTTAGCCCTATTGTCAACTTATCGTCTTTCCCTTTGCCCTCTACTCCAACTTTCGTTACTTCAGCCACAACAATACGACCGGGCGAAAGTGTTACCTTGACGGGGTCTGGGTGTAATGCCTCTTATGCCTGGTCAACCGGTGCTACAAATAATCCGCTTGTGGTAAGCCCTCTTACATCAACCTCTTATTATGTGCAATGTAAAACCCTGAATTGTTATATTAACTCTACGCCCAAAAATATTACTGTTACTACGTGCAGCCCGAATAGCTTGTTTTTACAAGGGTCGGTAACTAATACACAATATCCATATCAAAGTAAACAGACAGTTCAGAGTACTCAGAAAATACAAGTAAGCGGTAAGGTGGATTATACTGCTAAAAACAAAGTAGAGTTACTCCCGGGTTTTGAATCTAAAAATGGGTCTGTGTTTAAAGCTACTATTCAGGATTGTAATTAGGGGAAATTGAGTGATTTAGCGATTTTGTGAATGAGTGATTAAGAGTACAATTAGATTTTATCAGGCAAAATAGATTTATAGGTATAAATGGATCATAAATAGTCTAAAACTTGATTTTTAAAAGGCATATACCACAGTATCCTATGTCACAGTACATAGAGCATATCATATATGCTAAGGGTTCTCAGCCCATGCCTTATCTCATGGAGTTGCCTGATGGCAGGATAAATCTCATCATTGAGCTTGAAGAGAAAAGTATAAATACTTTATATTCTGAGAGTAATTTTGAGGGTAAGCGTACCATGAAACATGGCTGGGTGTCTGGTGCAAATGCCAAAGCTATTACCTATCAGAACAATAATAATTCGGCTATTATCAGTATTCGATTTACGGTAGGGGGCTTTTATGCACTTACAAAAATTCCGATGTCTGAATTAATCTATCCCGGTTTAGAAATTGAATTACTATTGGGCAGTTCGTTTAACAGACTCTATCAAACTCTGATTAATGAAGAAGAGATTGAGAATAAATTTCAGCATATCCAGCATTATTTTCAAAAGTATATAACTGACAATAGTTTCAACACGTCAGTTGTAAAGTTTATTGATAAAAACATAGATAAGCCGATTGACTGGCTGGTAAATAAGTCGGGGTACTCACAAAAACATCTGATTCATATTTTAAAGAAACAAACCGGATTTTCTCCAAAATATCTGCAACGACTACAGCGGTTTCATAAAGTAATTAATGCCATTCAACAAGCAAAGGGGCAGGTATATTGGTCATCTATTGTATATGATCACGAGTATTTCGACCAGGCTCATTTTATTAAAGAATTTATACATTTTACTGGCATCAGCCCTCTCGAATATTTCAAAATCAATAATTCTTCCGAACATCATAAAGTCCTTACTGATATTATCTTATTCTAGTTGGTAAATTTTTTACAATGGCAGGTGAGCAGCTATGCCGATCTTTGTCATATAAACAAAAACAAATATGACAGCAATTAAGAAATATACTATCAACGTTCAACAAGAGGTATTGGACGATCTATCAGTAAGACTAAAAAATACTCGTTGGACAGAAGAACCAGAAGGTGCCGGATGGGGTTATGGAACTAATTCCCGTTACTTAAAAGAATTGGTAGATTACTGGCAGAATAGCTATAACTGGCGCAAACAAGAGGAAGCATTGAATCAGTTTCCCCAATTTACAGCGGAAATAAAAGGAACTACAATTCATTTTATTCACGTAAAAGGGAAGGGCACTGCCAACAAACCTTTATTATTAATACATGGCTGGCCGGATTCTTATTATCGATTCTACAAATTAATTTCATTATTGACTGAAAATGAAAACTCATTTGATCTGGTAATCCCTTCCATTCCGGGCTTTGGATTTTCGAGCCATCATGCGGTAAATAGTGACGTGACGGCTGAAATATTCAATCAATTAATGGTTGAAGTACTTGGCTATAAGCAATATTTTGTGGCAGGTGGTGATATGGGGAGTGTGATTGCCAAATCAATGGCCAATCAGTTTCCCAATCAGGTGAATGCCATTCATATTACTGATGTGGGTTATCCTGATGGAACCGAAGATTGGAGTACGATGTCAGAAGCTGAACAACAATTTGGTCAGATGATTCAGGGTTGGTTTTTCAGCGAAGGCGCTTTTAATATGATTCAATCAACCAAACCTCAATCTTTAAGCTATGGATTGAATGATTCACCTGTTGGATTGGCGGGTTGGATACTGGAAAAATTCAACTCATGGAGTGATAATAATGGTCATATTGAGAATAGCTTTACTAAGGATGAGTTAATTACCAATATCATGATTTATTGGGTGAGCCAGACAATCAATAGTTCAATTAGAACATACGCTGAAAATGCAAGAGCGGGAGGCTTAAAGTCTTCTCAAAAGGTAAGTGTACCGACGGGTGTTTCATTATTCCCGAAAGAAGCGCAATTCCCGCAGGAATGGGCGGAGAGAATGGTAAACTTAGTAAGCTTCAATAAATTGGAAAAAGGCGGGCATTTTGCGCCTATGGAAGTTCCTTATGTGTATGCTGTTGAGCTAAGCAATTTTTTTGAGAAGTTTGAGATATAGATTAGATGTCTGATATAAGCAAATAAGTCTGGTAAGTGCATTAAACACTTACCAGACTTATTTGCTTATAGACGAACTTATTCAAGATTACGCCGAATTCCTACTGGCATTAATATTACCGAATAATGAGCGGGTAACCATTTTTTCATAAACCAATCTTAATTGCTCGTCGGTTGTCTCTTCAATTTTCTGCAGGGCATATTGTTGAATTGTCAATAATGGCAACACGATATGCTCACGATAATCTATCGATAGTTTGCTTAGTTTTTCATTCTCCATTAGCTTCTTCTGCCCGGAAACAAGAAGCATATTTTCCACGGTCAGCTTATATTCATCAAAAAGGATTTGCCAGAACTCGCCATATTCCGGATCTTTTTTCATGTAATAAGTCAATGGGAAATAGGTCTTCGTCAATCCCATCATACTGTTCTCCATTAAGGTTTTAAAGTATAAGGAGTTTTCAAAAAGCAATTTCAAATCTTCCAGACGCCCCTCGTCTATTACTTTTTGCAGGGCAGTGCCGAAACCAAAATAACCAGGTACATTCTGTTTTAACTGACTCCAAGAACCCACAAACGGAATCGCTCTTAAATCGGATAAAGTCAGTTTTTTGCCTGAACTTCTCTTGCTTGGGCGACTACCGATATTAGTTAAACCATAGTATTTCAGAGGACTTTTATTTTCAAGATAAGGCACAAAAAGCGGATGTTCTTTCAGCTCAAAATATTTCTTTACACCTTCCTCTGCCAGTTCTTCAATCAGGTTGCGTTCTTGCTTATTGATAATCGATTTATCGTCCTGGAAAACATCATTGATGATACCTGCCGACAACAATTGCTCGAAATTATACATAGCCTGCGAACGGGAACCATACATAGAGGTAATCGTTTGCCCCTGAATGGTTATCTGAATTTCGTTGTTAGCAATAGTTGGCCCCTGTGAGGCATAAAACTGATGGGTTTTACCACCACCACGAGCAGGAGGACCACCACGACCATCAAAGAAAATTACTTCTATCTGATTCTTTTTCGAGATACGGGTTAGTTTCTCTTTCGCCTCGTAAATCTCCCAGTTAGCTTTTACATAACCACCGTCTTTAGTACCATCAGAAAAACCTAACATAATTGTCTGATGGTTTATTCTGTTTTCAAGGTGGTTTTTGTAGAAAGGTAATTGATAAAGATTGGTCATGGTTGCCTGTGAGTTATCTAAGCCTTCTATGGTCTCAAATAATGGTACAACATCAACCTTGATTTCTGATGCTTTGTAACCACAGAAACGGAATAAGGCCAGTACCTCTAATACCGAAAACATAGAAGTAGAGTTACTGATAATGTATCTATGACAGGCTTTTTCGCCATTCAATGTCTGTATTTCTTTAATAATACGAACTGTCCTGAAAGTGTCTTTCGTTAGCACATCTTCAAAATCATCTTCGTTTATCAGTAATTCATGTTCAGTTAAAAACTGTAGTTTTTCAGCATCGCTCCATTCGGTATAAGGCTTGTCAGAAATACCATATTTCTGATTAATCTGCTCCATTACACTTTCGTGAATGCTACTATCTTGTCTTATATCGAGGCAGGCAAAGTGCAAACCAAATATTTTTACTTGTTGAATAAATCTGTCTAATAAATCGAGGAAAATTCCTTTATGTTTGGTTATCAGAATCTGTCTTACTTCGTCCAAAGAAGTCAATAATTCCTGTAAGGTCAAATCATGCTTTAAGCCATTCATATTGGTATAAATGCGATTACTAATGGCTGTAAGTAAAGGCATAACACCCTTGAATGTAAGGCGACGACAAATGATTTTGAAGTCGTTGTAATAGCATTTCAGGATACTGGTCCGAAGTTCTATTGATACCTTTTTAGAGATTTCGGCGGTTACAAAAGGGTTACCATCACGGTCGCCACCCGGCCAGAAACCTAATTCTAATACAGGGTTGAAGCCTCCGCTACCATTCTGAAAATAAGCTCTTAGCTTATCATGAATCTCGCCGATAACCTGATAGTATACATGGCGCAGATAGAAGATAATACTTTGCGCTTCTTCTAATGGAGTTGGTTTTTGTTCATTTATAAAAGGCGTTTTACCTAGCTGCTGTAGCAGGGAGTCAATACCATTAATATCGTTTTTAGGAATCAGTTGCTCTAAGTCCTGAATAATGCGCAGTACACTGCTTGGGTAAAACTGCGTTGGGTGAGCCGTGAAAACTATACGTACCTTGAAATTCTTTAACTTCTGATGTACTTCTTCCAATTTATTCTGTTGCAGAGCCAGATCAAGTGTACCTTGCAGCGTTCCTTTACCGTTCAAAGGATACATTTTTTCAAAGGCCGAATCCTCTACACTGTCAAATAATACCACCTGGCGTTCGATATAGGTAATAAACCGAAACAAAAGGTCTATTTTTTCCTTTTCTTCTTTAATGGAAGTATATTGCTTGAAAAATAACTCAATGATTTCTTTGGGTTCTTTGCCTTCATCAAAACCGCTTTCTGACATATCATGCAAAAAAGGCATTAACTGACCAATTTTGGTCATCTTATCATAAGGCAGCCTTGAAAAAAGGGTGTTAAATACAAGATATTTGTTATGAATTTCTTGTGTAAAAACCGAATCAATAGAATTTCCTAGCATTTTTCTTAGGAGTATTAATGTTTTGATGGAACAAACTACGTAAAAATCTACTGTATTTTGATTATTTTGCCGAATAAAGTTTGGTTTTTCTTGAAAAAGTTAAAATTTATCAAAAGATAAAACAATTCTATAGAAAGACATATCTTTTTGGGCTTCAATAATCTATAAAATCAGTAATTTTACTCCTTCAAAAATAAGAGCTAACACCTGTTTCCGGCCAACTGATGAAGTACCCTATTTATATGGATTACAACGCAACTACTCCTCTTGATAAAGAGGTGTTGGAAGCCATGCTGCCATATCTGACAGACCATTTCGGGAACGCGGCAAGCAGGTTTCATGCCTATGGCTGGAAAGCTGCCGAAGCAGTGGATCTAGCTCGCCAACAAGTGGCCGGCTTATTGGGTGCTTCTGAAAAAGAAATTGTTTTTACAAGCGGTGCAACTGAATCGGTTAATCTGGCTATTAAAGGAGTATATGAGGCTTTTAGCCGAAAAGGTAATCATATTATTACTGTTGCAACAGAGCATAAAGCAGTTTTAGATACCTGTCAGCATTTAGAGAAATCAGGGGCTGAAATTACCTATTTACCAGTTGACAGTGAAGGCAATATTGATTTAACATTACTGGAAGCTAGCATTCGCCCGACGACTATTCTGATTTCAGTAATGGCGGCGAATAATGAAATCGGGGTTACTTATCCACTGAAAACTATCACCGAAATAGCGCATCGCCACCAGGTATTATTTCATACCGATGCCACGCAAGCTGTAGGGAAATTGCTCATTGATGTGATAGCTGATGAAATAGATTTATTGAGCATGTCTGCTCATAAGCTCTATGGCCCTAAAGGCGTAGGTGCTTTATATATCAGAAAAAAACTGAACATTGTTGCCCAGCAAGATGGCGGAAAGCATGAAAGAGGCTTGCGTTCAGGAACATTAAATGTGCCCGGAATTGTTGGCTTAGGAAAAGCCTGTGAAATCTGCCAGCAAAGAATGACAAGAGAGGCTATTCGACTAGGTGCTTTAAGAGATTCTTTGGAAAATGGTATTTTAGGAGCTATACCTGAAACGAAAATAAATGGTAACATCACTTATCGTCTGCCGAATACAAGCAATATCTGTTTTGGGAGAATCGATGGGGAACAACTATTAATGAGCCTGAATGAGATAGCAGTATCCAATGGGTCAGCCTGTAATTCAGCATCTACTGAGCCCTCCTATGTCTTAAAAGCCCTGGGTTTAGATGATGATTCGGCCTATGGGTCTATAAGGTTTAGTTTAGGAAGAATGACAAAGCCAGAGGATATTGATTTTGCTATTAAGCATATCATAGAGGTTGTAAATCGTATGCAAAAAGTCAGGGTATTTTAGCATTACAAACATGAATTTTACATACAACTATAATGGAAGAGCAACAAAAAGAATTTATGCATAAGGCCATTCAACTTTCTTTATTAGGTAGTCAGGATGGTATTGGTCAAGGGCCTTTCGGGGCGGTAATTGTTAAAGATGGTAAGATAGTAGGACAGGGGCATAATATGGTAATAACCAATAACGACCCTACAGCCCATGCCGAAGTTGTGGCTATCAGAGATGCCTGCAAGAATTTAGGTACCTACGAATTGCAGGATTGTGAGATTTACACCTCCTGCGAGCCGTGCCCGATGTGCTTAAGCGCCATTTATTGGGCAAAGTTAAGAAAGATATATTATGGCAATACCCGGAACGATGCCGCCGAAATAGGTTTCGATGATGCGTTTCTCTATCAGGAAATACCTTTACCACTTTCGGAACGAAAAATTGCTATTGAACCTTTAGGAAGAGAGGAAGCTCAGGAAGCATTCAAGCTTTGGGCGAAGAAAGAAGATACAAATAATTGTTAAATTGCTATTATGCCCTTTTTCAGGATATATATGAAAGAAATTAAGCAAATTGTTGAAGCCTATCAGAAAATTGATTTTAGTCAGAATCGGGCAGCTTTGGCAACTGTTGTACGTGTTGAGGGTTCATCCTATAGAAGAACAGGCGCAAGAATGTTGGTAATGGAATCTGGTGAATGGATTGGAGGTATTAGTGGAGGTTGCCTGGAGGGAGATGCTTTAAAAAAGGCAAGGTTGGCTATGTCGCAAAATAAAGCTGCTTTGATTACCTACGATACTTCCGACGACGACCCTTATCAGATAGGTGTGGGCTTAGGCTGTAATGGCATCATTGATGTGTTGATTACTCCGCTTGACCCACAAAACGAGCTAAATGCTGTGTTACAAATGAGGCATTGCCTTGACCAACGTAGCCCCAATGTAATAGTTACTGTTACTGCCTTAAACAAGACTAATGAAACTATTCAGCTAGGACAGGTTTTCAGATTTGATTCTCCTGAATATTTTAGCGCTATTTTTCCTTTAGAGGCTATTAAAGGACAAGTGATAGAAGAGATTCAGGCGGCTTTGGCAAATACCAAATCTGTCTCACAAACCTATACTTTAGCTGATGATTTAACTATCAGTTTATTCATTGAGGTTATCCCTCCTGCTATACAGCTCTACGTATTCGGTAGCAATTATGATGTATATCCGATGGTGCGCATGGCAAAAGAATTAGGATGGAAAGTGATAGTGATATGTAATCCTAACAAAATGCATCCTTCGCTCTTTACCACTGCTGATGGCGTAATGCCAAAAGACTACGTGCCTGTTATTGATAAATACACGGCCGCTATTTCGATGTGCCACGATTATGAAACCGATTACCGTAATCTGCAAACGCTTTTGAAAACGGATATTTCATACATTGGCTTGTTAGGCCCAAAGAAACGAACCATAAAAATGTACGACCGGATGCAGGAAGAGGGTGACCCGATTACTCCTGAAAATGAAAGTCGTATTTACAGCCCCGTTGGCTTAGATATTGGTGCGAATACCCCTGAAGAAATTGCTTTGTCTGTTTGCGCAGAAATCCGTACAAATTTTTCTGGAAGAGATGCTATTAAGCTGAAATTCAGAAATAAACCAATTTATGATAATTAAAATTTGGTTTTTTATCAGAAGTAAAATATTATTGTCCTCCCATATTCACATCTATCTGAAATTCCTTATCTGAAAAAGCCTTTGCTATTGAGTTTTGTATAACTGCTGTTATTAGATTATGTACGTTTGCTTTTGTAAAATACTATTTGCATGTCATTTAAATTTGTATCCTTGTATGGGGTAGTTGTTATTTTAACTTCCCTGTTTTTTCAGTTTGTGCCTTTACCTAAAATGCTTTCGTGGGAAGAACTACTGTTGTCTAAATTATTAAATCAGGCTCCTGCACTATTATGTATGGGTTATTTGTGGGTTCAGCGGGAGAGAATAAAGAAAGCCGGTATTTTTTATCTCTTAATGGCCTTTCTTTTCTTCAATGTTTTTTCTGAAATCTATTACTATTTCGTAAGTGATAATTATTTACTAATTTCCAGTATTTTCAATAATATCCTTATGTATCTGGTATTGATAGTATTATATCTTAAGCAACGGGTACAAATACCAGAGGAAGTGGCAATTCCTAAAAATATTTTCTATGCAGTATCGACAGGCTTACTTTTTCTGGTAGGCTTTAGTTTTTCTTTAATTCAAACTTATGAGGAGTATTTTGTTGCTAACAAGCTGTTTTTCTTCATCGTCTTGTTGGGTATGCTTACAACTACTATTACCGTCTGTATAAGTTTTTTTGTTGATAAACCCTTTTCAAAGAATTGGTACAAAATAGTATTTGGTACTATTGGCGTGGGTGTACTTGATGTTTATGTATACATGAGTATTTTTGTGTTGGGTGGTTATTCTACTTTTACTTATACCGTCGGCAAGCTTATTTTCTCGGTAGGTATTTTATTAATTGCAGATAGAACCATGAGGAAATGCCTGAGCAAAGCTCCATTGAAAATAACTTATAAGAAGGTTTCTAAAACTACTTAATCATTTACTTTTAGAATCAACAACCTCAATTGCCTGGAGTTTAGACAATTGAGATTGTTTTATTCTGGATATCCTCAATAAAAACATGGCATATATATTTCTCTTATTAAGAGACATTTCTTAATCAGAACTTATCTTGCGTAAAAAACATACCTTTGTATAGGTATAAATAACAACCTGACTTACATTAGCAGCCATGACAACCGTTGAACAAGCCGAAGAAATTATTCTGAATAACAAGATAAATATTGCTACCGAAAAATTAGCTATAGCGGAGGTATTAGGTAGAGTTTTAGCTGAAGACCTAAAAGCCGACCGGGATTTCCCTCCTTTTGACCGAGTATCTATGGATGGTATTGCGGTAGCCTACGCCCAGATAAAAAAAGGCCAAACCAGTTTCTCTATTGCCCAAACTGCAGCCGCAGGTAAACCACAGACTATTTTAGATAATCCTGAGCATTGTGTAGAGGTAATGACAGGAACTATGCTGCCTGTGGGTACCGATACGGTGATTCGTTATGAAGACATCAGTATTAAAGATAGAGTAGCAACCATAGAGCTTATACCAGCTAAAGCAGGTTTGAACATTCATGGGAAAGGAATAGACAAAAAGCAGAATGAACTTATAGTTGCTAAAGGAAGAAAAATAAGCCCTGCCGAAATTGGTATAGCAGCTACTATTGGTAAGAATGAGATTCTGGTTCAAAAGCGGGTAAAGGCTATTGTGATTTCGACGGGAGAAGAAATTGTGCCTGTTACTACTACGCCCTTGCCACATCAGATACGAACATCAAATAGTTATGCATTGCAGGCTTGCCTGAAAAACTGGGGCGTTGAAGCAGATACAGTTCTATTGCCGGATAGCCAGGAAATAATTGAACAGAAAATAGGGGAGTATCTTGATAGGTATGATGTATTGATTTTAAGCGGAGGTGTATCTGCAGGGAAATTTGATTTTGTACCACAATCATTAGAAAATCAGGGTGTTCTTAAATTGTTTCACAAGGTTTCACAAAGGCCGGGTAAGCCATTCTGGTTTGGAGTAAAAGGAGAAAAAGCAGTCTTTGCTTTGCCGGGTAACCCTGTTTCAACCTTTATGTGCCTACGTCGCTATTTCAAGCCTTGGTTAGATGCTTCACAAGGATTAGAAACCGAGCGTATTACTGCCGAATTGGGCAAGGATTTTGTCGTAAGATTTGAGTTGACTTTTTTCTTGCAGGTAAAATTGGAAAAATCTGAAACAGGTAATTGGAAAGCGATGCCTATTGAAGGTAATGGCTCAGGTGATTTGGCAAGTCTGGTAGAAGCAGATGCCTTTATGGAGTTACCTTTAGGAAAAGAACTATACAAAGCAGGAGAAAAGTATAATGTTTGGTTGTATAGATAGTCTTATTCATATTCTGCAAGAAAGCTAATAATTCAAAAATTAGCCTTAAAAACCGAAACTTTTGTATAGGTACCGAAGTTTAGTATTGAAAGGAAAGGTTGGTTCGTATAGGCTATCAAAAAATCGTATACTATTCATTTGTTTATTGCGTTTTAAAGCTTAAATTGCTATAAACAGGTAGCAATCTTTCTTTTTTTAGCATTTTTGAATAATTTTGAACAAAAATCTGTGGGATAGTGAAAAATCAGAGAGAAAACTTAACAGGAGTGCCGATCGTACCACCAAAGACGAATCGTGAAGAACGCAAAGAATTATTGCAAGAATCTATAGATAAGTATTTAGGAGCCATTGAAACCCAGATAGGAGACTTGAAAAAAGTAGGTAAAAATGCTTTGGTAATCGGAGGAATCATTGTTGCAGTATATGCAATAACAGAATTGCTTTTACCTGACGGAAAAGAGGAAAAACAATCGGACGAGCCTTTGTTATTGACCGAGCCTGAACCTGCGAAAGAAAAAGAAGGTGATTCATTATTATGGGGTGCTTTAAAAGGTGCTGCTACCTCAGTTCTGCTGGCTGTTGCAAAAGAAAAATTGATGGAATTGATAGACCACCTCACAACAAAAGATGCCGAAGCAACTTCTTGATAAAATATTACTAAACAAACAGCAAAAGAAAAAAGCTTTGGCTGTTTTACTCGACCCTGATAAAGTTGAGACCACCGCTTTTAATCATTTCTTATACAATTGCGTCGAAAATCGGGTAGATTTCTTTTTTGTGGGCGGTAGCCTGATTACCAATAATATTATGGCTGAAATGGTTGGAAGCATTCACAGCCAGACCAATATTCCGGTTATCATTTTTCCGGGTAATAGCCTGCATATCGAACCCTCTGCTGATGGTATCTTACTACTCTCATTGATTTCCGGTCGTAATCCTGATTATCTGATTGGTCAGCATGTGATTGCTGCACCTATCCTGAAACAAAGTGGTTTAGAAATCTTATCAACAGGATATATTCTGGTAGATAGCGGTCGCCAGACTACGGTTTCTTATATCAGCAATACAACACCTATTCCTCATGATAAGCCCGACATTGCTGCCTGCACAGCTATAGCAGGAGAGTTATTAGGCTTGAAGCTGATATATCTTGATGGGGGTAGTGGAGCGATGTATCCGGTATCACCTAAGATGATTCGTCGGGTAAGCGAAAATATTGATGCCCCACTCATTGTAGGTGGAGGCATTAATTCTGCCGAAAAAGCACATGATGCTTTAGAAGCAGGAGCTGATATTATTGTTATCGGTAATGCTTTTGAGAAAAATCCTACTTTACTCCCTGAGATAGCGGAGGTTATCCAATCTTTTAATTTAACTACCGTTTAGTGAAAATCAATCAGGTTTATCTTGGCCTTGGGTCTAATCTGGGAAACAGGCAGGAAAACTTGGGCCTGGCTTGTCTGCGCATTTCCGAAAGTATCGGTGCAATAGTAGCACAGTCCAGTATTTATGAAACAGCCGCCTGGGGCTTAACCGAGCAGAATGATTTTCTGAATCAAGTCATTTGTGTTGCAACCGATTATGAAGCACCAGAGGTATTGGCTATGATTCTGGCTGTTGAACAATCAATGGGTAGAATACGGGAGGTAAAATGGGGTGCGAGAATTATAGACATTGATATTCTATACTATAACGATGCCATTATTAAGCTTGATAATCTGGCTATTCCTCATCCATTTATCCAGGATCGTCGGTTTGTTTTAGCACCATTAGCAGAAGTCGCTTCTGATTTTGTTCATCCAATATTACAACAAACAAATGGCACTTTATTAGCTAATTGTGCTGATACCAGCGAGGTGATAAAAAAACAATAGCTACGACAATGCGCCGTAGCCAGTTTCAAAAAATTGTATTTATTAATTAATTTTCCATTCTCCGTCTTTATAGAAATCCAGGATTTTTTGTTGCAATAACACTTCGTATTTTGCCTGAACCAAATTGCTTCTTGCACGGTCGAAATTGGTTTTGGCTAAAACATATTCTACCGTATTTACTGTACCTGCACTGATTTTGCTTTCTACAGCTTTCACATTTTCCTGATTGATATTTACCTGATCGGTGGCTACTTTATATCTTTCAGAAGCTGCATCAAATGCCTGAAATGATTGCTCAATAGACTGGCGCAATTGGAGCTTAGCTGTGTTTAGTGTATTTTCTGTGAGTTGTTGCTGTACTTTTACAGCCGCAATACGTGGTCTGTTTTGTAGCCCACCTAGAATCGGAATACTTAAGTTTAGAGAAAGCGAACCGTTACGCGTACCATTAATCTGCTGTACATAGGTTTCTGCTTTATTTGAAGTCGAATAAAAAGCACCATAGCTGGCAGATAATGAAACGTTTGGCATTACATTAGCTTTAGTAGCTTTTATCAGGTTATTATAGCTTCTTAGCTGTAATTCAGCTCTTTTAACAGATGGGAAATTAGCCAGAGATTGGTCGTATAACTGATTTACAAAATCGTTATCCAGCTTGTAAATATTTACTTCATCACCTATTGGCGTAAAAGTAATATTATTAGTTGGCGTCATGTTCATTAACTGAAATAACAGTAAACGGTTAGTTTTAAGTGTATTTCTTGTAGTGACGTAAGAAAACTCATCGTTAGCCAATTGAGACCTGATTAAGAAAGATTCTGCTTGTCCTACTATTCCGGCACTTACCATTTTATTTATTCTTTCAACTTGTGCTTTAGAGGTTTCTACTTGTTGGCGAGCTACTTCAACTAACTCTTGTGAAGCTAACACCTGTAAATAAGCCTGTAAAAGGTTAATCGTAACTAAATTACGGGTTGCTTCAATCCCCTTTACTCCGGCTTCCTTTAATAACTGGTTTTGTTGAATCTGGTTTTTTATCTGAAAACCATTGAAAACCGTAACGATGGCATCAAGCCCAAAACCATTAGTACTATAAACTTCTTCAATATAAGAGTTGGTAAAACGGTCTATACTTCTACCAATACGTAAGTCTTGCCCAACACCAAAACCAATTCTTGGGTATTGCAAAGACTTGACTCTCATTAATTCAACATTCGCTGCTTCGGCCTGTATCTGACTTTCTCTGTAAGTTAAGTTGTTTTTGATAGCCACATCAAGACATTCTTTCAGGGTCATTTGGTTTTGAGCAAATGTACCCGAAAAGCTCAGGGTAATCGAAAAAAACAGTAAGTATTTGGTTAAATTCTTCATTGTATTGATATAAATCACTGATTTCTAAACTTCTTCTGATTATTCCACCCAGCCGTCTTTCAGTCTGATAATTCTATTACCGAAACTGGCATTCTCTTCTGAGTGTGTTACTTGTACGATGGTTACCCCATCTTTTTCATTTAATTCTTTAAATAGCTCCATAATTTGTCTGGCTTGTTCAGAGTGGAGGTTTCCGGTAGGTTCATCAGCAAAGATGATTTTTGGTTCGGCTACAATCGCTCTGGCAATACCTACTAGTTGTTGTTGCCCACCCGACAGCTGTGTTGGGAAAAGGTCTTTTTTAGCTACCATATTAAAACGATCTAATACGTCAGCTACTCTGCTTTTACGTTCAGAACTCGATTGTCCTTTATACAAAAGCGGTGTTTCTATGTTTTCATAAACAGTTAGTTCGTCTATCAGATGATAAGCCTGAAATACAAAGCCGATGCTGGTTCTGTGCAATTCAGTACGTTTTTTCTCTGATAGTTTTTGTACAGGTACCTCTTCAAATAAATATTCACCTTCTGATGCTTCCTCTAATAAGCCAAGGATATGTAGCAAGGTGGATTTGCCTGAGCCTGATGGGCCCATAATAGATACGAATTCGCCCTGATTGATAGTAAGATTGACGTTTCTTAATACATAAATTTTTCCGAAGCCTGCCGGGTAGTATTTAGATATGTTTTTTAATTGAATCATTTTGATTAAATTGATTAGTTCTATGCGTTAAGATACTATTTCCTAGCCGATTTTCAGGTTTAAATTCTGTATACATAAGTGCCAAAGTTTATGCCATTAAATTTAATTTGCTTATAGTCAATACTTTATGTTGATTTTTGTGAAATAAAAATGTCCGAAAACGGACAAGATTTGTACGCCTTCGGACAAGGGATAGGGTTATAAAAAAGGTGCTGTCAGTTCATGTATTTTTTACCGTTCGAGTACTTCATATCAATTCCTGATTTGAATTTTGTATTATCAAAATTGCCTGAATCTTTAAATTCAGCATATTTGAAATCTGCATGCTGATTAAAAGAAGAGCCTTTAAAAGTGACACGCTCATTGAAATTAGCATATTTAAAATCGGCATAATCTCTGAATGCTACACTGTAAAAATCAGCATCGTATTTAAAGTTTGAGTACTTGAAATTAGCGTATTCGCCGAAAGTACAATTAGCAAAGTTTGATTCTCTTTTGAAGTCAGCATACTTGAAATTAGCCTCTTTACCAAACTTTGTTCCATTAAACACAGCTTTCTCTGCAAAATCAGAGTATTTGAATTCGCTCTTGCCTTCAAAAGTACAGTTTTCAAAAACTACACTCTTTTCGAAATCGGTGGTATATGTTTCACCATCACCCATGCTGATGCTCCAATTCTTACCGCCTCTTTTATCTTCATTGTTTTTATAAGCAATGAAATCATCCTTGAAAGTGCAATTTTTGAAAGAAACAGGTACTTCTACTGTGCTTTTGTACTCTTCGTAGTCTCTGTTTTGTTTCACACGCTTTTTGTTAGAAAGTTCGGTCAGGTCTAATACTCCAGTGATGGTTGCACCCTCATAACTAACGGCTTGTCCTTTATCAATGGCATCAAAAATAGCCTTTGCTGAAACTTCTTTTTGAGCCGATGCTGTGCTGATCATACCAGCACAGAAAAAGAAAATAAGTAGTTTTTTCATATTATATGTCTTTTACTAATATTTTAATCACTAAATCACTAAATCACTAAATCACTAAATCACTAAATCACTAAATCACTAAATCACTAAATCACTAAATCACTAAATCACTAAATCACTAAATCACTAAATCACTAAATCACTAAATCACTAAATCACTAAATCACTAAATCACTAAATCACTAAATCACTAAATCACTAAATCACTAAATCACTAAATCACTAAATCACTAAATCACTAAATCACTAAATCACTAAATCACTAAATCACTAAATCACTAAATCACTAAATCACTAAATCACTAAATCACTAAATCACTAAATCACTAAATCACTAAATCACTAAATCACTAAATCACTAAATCACTAAATCACTAAATCACTAAATCACTAAATCACTAAATCACTAAATCACTAAATCACTAAATCACTAAATCACTAAATCACTAAATCACTAAATCACTAAATCACTAAATCACTAAATCACTAAATCACTAAATCACTAAATCACTAAATCACTAAATCACTAAATCACTAAATCACTAAATCACTAAATCACTAAATCACTAAATCACTAAATCACTAAATCACTAATTAATATGTATTCCACCAGAATTAGCATCCATCGTTACCGGAATACCACCGCCGTTTACTGTGCCTTTCACACGGTCTTTTTCCATTCTTCCACTAAAGTTTCTGATTTCAGGCACACGCACACGGTTAGCATCCAAATCAAGGTCTAAACCTTTGTCTAATGGCATTCTTACATTAATGCTACCTGCGCTGGTTGATAGAGAAAGGTATTTACCAAATGATTTAATATCTGCATCAATACCGCCACCACTGGTTGAAGCTTTTACACTTGCTCTGATATCATCAAGGTGAATAGAACCGCCCGAAGTTGAAGTAACCAATTCACCGGTGATTTCTTCTGCTCTTACGCCACCACCACTGGTTGTTGCTCTGATTGTGCCATCAAGACCTTTCAAACGTAATCCGCCGCCGGAAGTACTTAGTCTGATATCGCCTTTGCAATTATCAGCGCCAATGCCACCACCGCTGGTGCTAACATCAATTACATCACGACAGCCTGTTAAATCAATACCACCGCCAGAGGTTCTTCCTTTGATATTGCCACCTAAGTTAGCTAATTTCAAACCACCACCGCTTGTAGTGAAATTTAGGTTTCCTGTTAAGTTTTTCAGGTTTATTCCTCCACCGCTGGTTTCTAAATCTGTTGAAACTTTTTCAGGAGAATAGATTTTGAAAGTAATGTTCAGCGATTTTTTCCAATCGTTCCAGTTGCTATCGCGTTTTCTTTTGGCTAAGCAATATACGGTGCCACCTTCTTTTTTTACACTTAATTCATATTCTTCCAGACGCTCTTCAATTTCGGCTTTGCTGATTGTGCTTCCGTTCCAGTTATTAGGTCTGATATACACCTCAACACGGGTTTCGTTGCCAGGCTGGCCTGTTACGGTGATACCACCACCAGAAGTGCGTACATTCAGATTCTGAACTTCAGATGATTGATAAGTTTTTACTAAATAAGGAGTTTCTTTGTCTTGTGCGAAAGAAATACTGACTGTTGATAATCCTAAAATAAATAATGAGAGTAGCTTTTTCATAAATTAAGTATAGTTTATAATCGATAATTTTGATGCTTTGAAAATAAGATGCAAAAAAACTTTTGTGCGTTGCATAAATAAGACAATTATTTTTCGTGCTGCCCTCATTTTGGGAAATAAAGTTTTTTAAACCAGAAAATCCCTTTCTACAAATCACGAAAGGGATGTTAATACATTCATTGTCTCCGTTCAAAAAGGTAGTCACCGTAGCACCTACCTTTCCCGATTCCATTTATTCGTTAATACTTGAACCTATCGTTGTCTTCATTTAAAAAGGTTCCCACTATATTGGTAACCTTTTCTGGCTCCGTTTTAATGGTTGGTATTCGGAAACCATCGCTGTCCTTGCCCTAAAAGGTTTCCACTGTATTGGTAACCTTTTCTGCCCCCATTTTAATGGTTGAATACTTGGAAACTATAGATGTCTTTTTCAAAAAGGTTCCCCCATATTGGTAACCTTTTCCGATTCCGTTTTAATGGCGGTTACCTTGATAATCTGGAAACTACGCTATTCTTATTTAAAAAGGTTCCCTCCGTATCGGTAACCTTTTCCGGCTCTGTTTTCGTATTTTGTACTCCAATATCTTCCATGGCAATAGTTATTATATATATGGTAGTGAAAGACTGGGTTTCCTCAACTGGGCGTCTCAACTAGGCGTCCCCCTAAATTTCTGACTTAGAATTATGTTTTCAAAGTGTTTAAGGAGGTTTCTGGTAAAATCGTACTGTTGTGTTATTCTTTGCGCTGTGGCGGCTCCAAATCGGACAATGGATAGGGAAATTAGTTAATTATATTGTGGTGCGAACGCTCGACAGTCGCACCACGCCTTATATATCAAAGAAAAAATTCTTTCTTTTTACCTGATTCAATTGTCTCTAGAAGGTTAATATATAGACTCCTTATATTGGCTTTAGCCAAACGTTTATTTGTGACAACCTAATAAGTCTGGCTATGGATGTAGTTATTACTTGTTTTATCTTACACAACGAAGCTATTCTGTTAAATTTAGTGAAAATCAGGGCTTTCGCTCCAGTTCCTTCAACCTATTTTTAGGCTCTTCATTATTCGGATTAGCAACTATGGCTTTCTTATAATATTCAATCGCCTCGTCCTTACGCTTCAATACTTCATAGGTTTTGGCAATACTAATCAACACTAAATCCCGTTGAGGAAACTCCTTCGCATTATTCTCAAAAATCAAAAGCGCATCATTGTAGCGTTTATCGGCAAATAGTTGATTACCCAATTGGTCCATCGCCAGCCAGTCTATATAATAATTGGCAGTATCTTTTTTATAAACGGGGTAGGCTTTCACTGCCTCGGCTGTGCCTTTGGTGGCAATAACTGTCTCCATAGCCTTGTGGGCAGGTTGTTTCAATTGCACAGGTTTATTATAAAGAACTCTTAGTAGACTCTGGGTGATTCCAAAGAAATGCGTAGGAGAGCTATTGCATAAGAATACAACCAGACTATTGGTAGAGGGGATACGAATCAGAAACGAAAGAAAGCCCTCGGTCATGCCCAGATGATAATTGGCAAATACACTATCTTTTGGCGTATACCTGAATTGCTGATTAAACCATCCAAACCCGTACCGCCACGGACGGATACCCGGTTTAAACATTTCATCTGTCAATTGCTGATTAATCAAGCTATTATTACTGATACCAATATGCAGTTTAAAAAGGTCTTCCACAGTCGAGTAAATATCCCCCGTCCCCATCGTATTCGATTGGTCTCTGAAATCGGAGCTTGTATAACCGCCAATGATATAGTCGTATCCTGTGGCTCTTTTGGGGACAATCCGGGTATGGTAATAGGAGCCCGAACTATTCATTTGTAACTTATCAAAAATATCTTCTTTCATCAATTGCGAATAACTTTTGCCTGATACTTTTTCCATAATATAGCCTAGAGTATAATATCCCCAACTGCTATAGTAATAACTCTTACCCGGCTCAAAGACAAGCGTAGAATCCATATACAATTTGATATAATCTTCTCTGCTATAATTCTGCCGGCTAATTCTTGGGAAAAAATCTTTGATGATGTCATAATTGGGTATGCCGGAAGTATGGCTCAACAACTGGCGTATAGTGATTCTGCTACCATTTTTCTTTGAATATTCAGGTAAATAGTCGGATATAGTTTTATCCAAATTAACCAAACCCTTTTGCACTTGTATCAGCATCAGCATGGCTGTTAGCGGTTTTGACACCGACCCAATCATGAACTTAGTATCGACTGTATTCGGAATATCCCACTCACGGTTAGCCATGCCGAAAGCACCTTTATAAATTACTTTCCCATTTTCTGCCACTAGTACACTTCCATCAAACATATTAAACCCATGATAAGCTTTCATGACTTCTGCAAGCTTTTCGGCTTTGCTTTGAGCTATGCCTTTCAAAATAGTGAAGGCAAACAAAAGGGTAAGAATCAGATAATTTTTCATACAGTTTCAGGTTTGTTGGCGAGATGTGAGATACTTGTAGGCTTGTATACAAATTTATAAAATTAATGGATGAAGCATAGTGAAGAGCCATTAATCTCTTATATACTTCACCATAATAATAGTATCGGCATAATCAGGAACAAAGTTTGGTGGCGCTGCAGTGGTTTCAACAAAGCCTGCTTTTTGATAAGCTTTTACTGCACCAATATTTTGTCGGGCAGGGGCGATGATAAATTTTTGACAGCCTAAATCCTTATGCAAGAAATGGCAGAGCGTTTTTAAGGCATCTGTTCCATAGCCCTTATGAGTATATTCACTACCTGCCATCCAAATGTCTAATTCTGTAAATCGAAGTCCTGATGCTTCTTCATATATATTGTTATAATTTACCTGTCCGATAGCTGTATCACCTAATTGAATGATAAAACAACGTCCTGATTCCGGTTGAGAGCCATCAAAAAAATATTCGTAATAGTCATCTATATACTCTTCCCAGGTAGGCACAGGGTTTTCGGGGAAATTGGGTGGGCCAAGCATAGCAGAAGTCAAATCAGAATGTGCCAGCCATTCAAAAATCTGTCTGCGATCCTGTGGAATTGATGGTCTGAGGGTGATTAAGTCTCCTTTCATTTTTGGTGATGGATAGGAGTAAAGTTAGCAAATAATTAGTTTCGGGATTCTCATAAACAAAAAAACAGAGCTACCTAAGCAGCTCTGTTTCGTTCATTCAATCGCTTCTAAATTATTTATTAGCACTTAATAAATCATAGAATTGATTCAATTTTGGCATTAAGATGATACGGGTACGACGGTTAGCAGTACGTCCTTCGGCTGTATCATTACTTGTTAATGTATTAAATTCTCCACGACCCGCCGCAATCAATTTGTTAGGATCTACCTTAAATTGTCCTTGTAGCGTACGAACTACTGAAGTGGCACGTTTTACACTCAAATCCCAGTTATCCGAAATACATTCGTTTTTAATCGAAACATTGTCTGTATAACCCTCAACCATTACTTCAAGCTCTGGTCTTGACTGGATGATTTGTGCAATTTTGCCTAACACTTCGTTAGCTCTTGAAGAAATTTTAAAGCTACCACTGCTGAATAACATTTTATCAGAAATATTAATCATTACCACAGTTTTGTCAACTTTTACTTCAATGTCTTTGTCTTCAATACCATCTTTCAACACGCGCGTCAGATTAAATGCTAAAGCTAAGTTCATCGAGTCAGCTTTGGTTCTTGCCGCGTGTAAACGGTTGATATATTGGTCTTTTTGCGCCATCTGTGATAATGTATTATCAATATTACTATTGGCGGCTTTAGATAATACCGTTAAATCACCAACTTGTTCTAACTGACGGTCACGCACTTTTCTCAAGTCATTTAACTGATCTTTCATATCGTTCAACTGTTGATCACGTTGTTGAATCGTATTCTGAGCAGTTGAGATTTGCGCATCAGAACTCGTTTGTAGTTTAGCTAAGCGGTCTTTGTAGTCTTGTACTTCATCGCCGCATTTTACTAAGTTTGCTTGTACACGTTCGTGTTCAGTTTGTAATGCTACATACTTCTTTTTTGCGACGCAGGAAGCTAATGATGTAACTGCAAAAAAGATAACCAGAGGTTTAACAAAAACTTTCATGAGATTGTGTGTTTTATTTAGTATGACATAAGTTTCGGCCGACAGGAATAGTTATTATATTTTCCTCAATGCCTGTTTTATGTGTCAGAAGTCAAAAAAAGTATGCCACGAAATAGATTAAATAGTTAGTTCCGGATTAAAAATAAGTGGCAAACGTAGGATTATATGTTATTAAGGTTTCTGAAAATAAGCACGAATTTAAAATTCAACAATTCTGGTAGAGACGACATGCATGGCGTCTCCAGAGGCATCAGCAATCCGATAAATCTAATCTGTAGAGTTAAAATTAGCAGATAATTTAAAGTGTAGTTATATATCTTTGGAGACTACATGCATGGTGTATCTACGAAAGAAGCAATGAATTATCCACGCTAAATCTTATGTATAATTAGATTTCCCTGCTTGTATATAGCAACTTTTAAATTTGTAGAGGACGAAGGGGAAAAAAATCCCCACATTTGCTATGGAATGGTAGTAGTTATTATCAAAGCGGAAAATATTCCGGAAATTATGTGGAATAAGAATTTATATATTCTGTTTTACTTTGATTTGTTGAACTTTTATGATTTATATTTGCACTGTGCCTTCAACAAAACTTACCTACCAAAAAGAATCCTATAAACTCATACTTAAGAAGCTTGGCCTCCTTCTGACGAAATCCTAGATACAAACATGCCCGTGGCCTGATTATTTAATTTAAATAAATAACAGGAATATGAACGGAAACGCAGGTAATAAAACAACGCCTGAAAAAACATTTGCTGGTAGTGATGAGAAATCTTCTTTATTAAAGCATGTATTCATTGAGTTAAACAAAGCGTATGAAATAAAATATCTCAATGCCAGTGCAGTGCATTTTTTTAAAAAAGAGAAGAAAAAACTAATTGGTAAGCCACTCGTACAGGTTTTCCCAAAAATTAGATTTACACAGGGATACGAAGCCATCATTCAGGCCAATACAAAAAAGCTTGAAGTGGAAGTAACTTATACAGAACCTCCCGGTAATCAGGTACTGAATTTATTAGCCCAGCCTACCGCTGACGGTGTTTGTGTTTTTTTTAGCTATAGTCTTCCCCTTACTTCCGAAGAACAACCATTTAATTTAGAAGACCAATACAGAAGCCTTGTTGAAAACACACCTGATATTATCACCCGCTGGAGTAAAGACCTCAAACTTCTGTATGCCAATAAAGCATTAGGCGCAAAAACTGGCATAGAAAATGAGTTTGCTATTGGAAAGAATATTCATGAATTAGGCGAACCCGATGAAATAACTATACCCTGGACGCAAACCTTACAAAAAATATTTGCCACTGGAGAGCCTTCTATACACCATACTTCACTTCTCACTGCCAACGGGCTCAAATCGTTTCAATCTTCACTGGTACCTGAGAGAAACGCCGTTGGAGAAATACAAACTATTTTATCTATTGGCAGAGATATTACGGAGCTAAAAAAAGCAGATGATGATTTAAGAGCACAACTCAATCTTACTAAAACACTTACTGAGACCATACCTGATGTTGTTACAATCATTGAATTGCCTTCCAGAAAAATACTTTACATAAATAAAGATTCATCAATAATTTCCGGCTTCACTGAAGAGGAAGTTAAAAGCATGAGTTTTGAAGAACGTAACAATTCTCTTGTACATCCGGAAGACAGACTGTGCTTAGCGGACTATTATAATCGAATGGATTCGATGTCAGACGACGATATCAATGAAGTAGAATACAGATTTAAGCATAAAGACGAATCTTGGCATACCCTATCGGTAAGAGGCAAAATTCTCAAACGGGATGAAAAAGGTTTGCCTGTTCAGGCTATACAGACAGGTAATGACATTACAGCTCGTGTAAAAGCAGAACAGGAGCTATTAAGAGCCAAAGACGAATTAGCTAAGCAGGCAACCAGTAAGTATCTGTCACTTTTCAATGCCATTGATGCAGGTTTTTGTATTCTGAAAGTGATTTTTGATAAGGACGGTAAGCCTGTAGATTTTCAATACGTTGAAACTAATCCCGTTTTTGAAAAGCAAAGTGGAATAACAAACGTAATTAACAGAACTTTTCGGGAAGTACTCCCTGAGGCAGAGCCACTATGGATAGAGATATATGGGAGAATTGTACAGACAAGGGTAGCGGAGCGTTTTGAGGGATTTGTAGAACAAGTGGATAAATGGTTCGAATTATATGCTTTTTGTATTGATGAGCTGGAGGATAACCATATAGCTGTACTTTTTAACGACATAACAGAGCGCAAAAGAATTGCAGAAACCCTAAGAAAAGATAATGAAAAACGGGCATTCCTGTTAAATTTGATTGACGCATTAAGACCACTCCGTGACCCTGTTGCCATACAAGAAACGGCTATGGGGTTATTAGGGTCGTATCTACAGGTGAATCGTGCCTACTATGCAGAAGCTCAACCGGACGATAATACATTAACAACGCAAACCGGCTATTGGAAAGATGTCTCTCCTATGTTTGGGCCAAGAAAGTTTTCAGATTTTAGTCTGAAGATGCGCGAGACATATCTTGCCGGAAAAACCATTGTGGTTAATGATTTATACACAGACCTTGAACTGGATCAAAAAGGTATAAAAGCCTTTGAGAACATACAGTTTCGGGCAGGAATAGGGGTGCCTTTGGTAAAAGAGGGAAAGCTTATTGCCATCGTAGCAGTTCACCAGTCAGTTCTCCGCCAATGGAAAGAAGAAGAGATAACATTGCTGGAAGAAATAGCCGAACGCACCTGGGCAGCTGTTGAAAGAGCCAAGGCAGAATCTGCCGTGCGAAAATCAGAAGAACACCAGAGGTATCTATTACACCTCAACGATGCTATTCGCCCAATAACCGACCCGGTAGAATTAGAAGGAGTCGCTACCTTAACGGCCATGAATTATTTTGATACAGACAGATGCTATTATTGTGAAGTTGAAGGTGACAACGCCATCATCAAACGTGATGCATCTAAAGGGGATTTACCATCTGTTGCCGGAACGTATCCACTTAGCAGCTTTGCCATATTTAAAAAAGTAGTTGATGAGGGTCTGCCTTTCGTTGTGCATAATGCCAGCACTTCTGATATTCTTGATGAGCCATTGCGGGCATTATGTCTGGCCTTACAAGTGATTTCATTTGTTGATATACCCGTGGTAAAAAATGGGAAAGTCGTAGGGGTGCTTTGTTTAGTCCAGTCTACTCCAAGAAACTGGACAGAGACAGAAGTTGAATTGGCAGCAGAGACTGCAGAACGTGTCTGGGCTGCTGTAGATAAAGCAAAAATAGTAGAAGAATTACGCCGCCGGGAAGCAGAGTTGAGTACTGTGCAGGAAATAGGTGGTGTAGGTGGTTTTGATGTGGATGTAGTGAACAGTTTACGTAGCTGGCGTTCAGCAGAGTATATTCGTTTACACGGCTTACCAGCCGATACAACTCTGGAGCAACACGAAGATTGGTTGAATCGCCTGCATTCCGAAGATAGAGAGCGGGCAAATACCACCCTGCAAGAAGCATTGGCAAGCGGAAGTAATATGTATATAAGTGAATATCGGATTATCCGCCCAAATGATAAGCAAACCCGATGGATATTAGCCAAGGGCCATATTCAAAGAGATGAAAACGGAAAAGCCATCCGATTAATGGGGGCGCATATTGATATTACTACCCGCAAGATAGCTGAAGAAGTATTACGCCAAAGTGAGGAAGAAAAAGCATACCTTCTGAAACTGAGCGACGCTATCCGTTTGCTTGATAATCCTGACGAAATCCGGCTTGGGGCGGCGTTTGTGCTTGGGGAACATCTGAAGGCTGACAGGGCATTTTACATGGAGATTATCAGGCAAAACCAGGTAGAATATTATGTAATTAATGAGACATATCATACCGAAAAAGCCCCTAGACGTATAGGGCAATTTCCGACAGAGAATTTTGGCCGTATTGTAGATAAACTCCGCCTGGGGCATAATATAGTAGTTAATACAATTGAAAATGACCCACTGGTTAGTGCCGGAGAGATGGCTAAATATGCGACTATCAGTACTTATGCCTTTGTGATAATACCGCTTATAAAAAATGGTCAGTTGATTGCTGCTCTGGCAGTACACCAGGCTACACCACGTGTCTGGAAAGACTCAGAAATAAAACTCATTGAAGAAACCGCCGAACGCACCTGGGCATCGGTAGAGCGTGCACGTGCTGAAGAAGCTTTGCTTGAAGCCAAAGAAAGCTATCTGACTCAACTGGAACAAGAGGTGAACGAACGTACTGCTGAATTAAAAGAAAGTCAATCTTTGCTTCAATCAGTATTTGATTCTTCCCTGAATGCGATAAATGTTGCTAAGGTTGTACGTGACAAGGCAGGTAAAATCATTGATTTTGAATGGGTACTGGTCAATTCAAAAGCAAATGAGTATGCGCCGGATGTTGATTTTATAGGCAGGAAATATACTGAAATATATCCTGGCCTTAAGTCAAGTCTGGCATTTGAACGATATAAAAAAGTAGCAGAAACTGGTAAATCAGACGATTTCGAAAGTTATTATAAAGGCGAGGGATTAAAAGGCTGGTACCGGAATATAGTTGTAAAATTTGGCGATGGTCTTCTGATTACCACAGAAAATATTACTGAAAGGAAAAAAGCAGAACTGGAGATTAAGGAGAATAAGAATCTTTTGCAGTCTATAATGCACAACACTTCCAGCAGTATCATGGCACTAAAGGCTGTTCGTGATAACGAGAATAAAATTATCGACCTTGAATATGTATTTACCAATAGCCAAACCCTGATCAGTGTTAACAGAGCATCACTGGTAGGTAAACGCTTTCTGAAAGAATTTCCGGATGAATCGACAGATTACTTATTTAAACAATATGCTTATGTAATAGAAAACGGTAAAGACTGGCGAGGCGAAGTTCGTGTTGATGTAGATGGGTCAGATGTATGGGCGCAGGTATTTGCTACAAGATTGAATGGATGGTGTCTGGTTACTTATTCTGATATTACGCTCATCAAAAAAACAGAACAGGAATTTAAAAGAAATAGGGACTTATTTCAGGCTACGCTTGAAAGCTCTTTAAATCTGGTTCAGGTATTTGAGGCTGTCAGAAATAAAGAGGGGACGATTGTCGACTTCCAATGGATGATGATTAGCCGTTTCACTGAAGATATTCTGGGAAAAGTTACAGGAAGAAAATTATTACAGCTATTCCCTGAAGCTAAAGAATCCGGCTTATTCAAAAAATTAGTAAACGTGTTGTATACCGGTAAGGCCGACTTCTTTGAAATGTATTTTGATGGCAATAAAAATTTACGTGGTTGGTATGAGAGTGTAGCTGTACAACTGAATGATGGCGTAGTGCTTACCTCGCGTAATATTACCGAGCGCAAAATAGCAGATGAAGAAATAAGAAAAACGCTGGCTATTTTACAGCAATCAGAGAAAATAGCGCAGATGGGCAGTTGGGAGTACAATATAGCTTCAGGAGATTTTATTTGGTCTGATGGCATGTACGAGTTATTTGGCCTTGAAAAAGGAGTAAAAGTAACGCCTGGTATCTATCGCCAATATGCTATTGAAGAAGACTCTGATATAGCTGAAGATTTAATTGACAGCATTGCATATAGTCATAGAGGAGTTGACAGAGTTCTTAGAATTAACAAAAATGGTAGTACCCAAATTCTGAAAATCAACTCTGTCGTTTTAGTCGATACACTCGGTTTACCAGAAAAAATTCTGGGAGTAGATTTGAATATTACAGAGCTCATTCGTTCAGAAGAGCAACTCAGACTATTAAATTCATCGATTACTCAACGTAATAAAGAATTGGAAGACAAAAATGCTGAGCTGGCCTCATTCGCTTTTATTGCCAGCCACGATTTAAAAGAACCTCTCAGGAAAATAACAGTCTTTAGCAATATGCTCGATACAAAAGAATCACAATCTTTATCTGTGATGGGCAAAGAGTATCTGACCCGAATAAAGAGCGCTGTAAAAAGAATGGATTTATTGATTGAGGATATTCTCTCTTTGTCAAGGCTACAATCAAGATCTCAGCTACTTGAACAAGTAGACCTGAATGATGTATTACAAAAAACCAAAGACGAATATGCCGAGCAGATGGCTAATGTAGAAGCAACTATCGAATCAGATAAATTGCCGACTATTCAGGGAGCGGCTTCACCTTTATTCTATTTGTTCAATAACCTGATAAGTAATGCACTGAAGTTTCAGCGGGAGGGGAACAAACCTTATATCCGGATTTCTGTTTCTCTCGCAAAAGGTAGTGATATTGTTGAGTTGAGCGACAGGCAGGAGGAAGAGTTTTACAAAATTTCTTTTGCCGATAATGGCATCGGCTTTGATAATGTACATGCCCGGCAGATATTCCAGATTTTTAAACGATTGCACGGGCAAAGTGAGTTTCCGGGTACTGGTATAGGATTGACCATCTGTAAAAAAATCATGGATATTCATCATGGGTATATAGCCAGCCATAGTCAAATAAACAATGGCACTGTTTTTACCTGTTATTTCCCAGTAAATTTTCAACCGGTATCTGATGCTGAAAGAGATGGTGAAGAATAGAGGGGAGTTAAATAATGGAAAGTTTAGAATGACCCCAATAGCTTTGCGAAATACTGTTTTAACATAATAGGATTTTTTTGAGATAATGTTTTCTTTTAATAATTAATCATAATTTTGCTACAAAAATCAGGTAAGCATTGAGTAGCGATAGTAAAGATATAGCTCTATGGCAGGCGTTTAAGAATGGAGACAGAGATGCCTTTGCTAAAATCTATAATCTGTTCATTGAGGATTTGCTAAGCTACGGGTACAGAGTAACCAACGACCGCCAGTTGATTCGGGATAGCATTCAGGACCTTTTCCTGCATCTATGGCATACCCGCGAAAACCTGACCGATACCGACTCTATTCGCTTTTATCTCTATGTATCTCTCCGCAACCGCATTCTTCGCAATATAGAGAAGCATAACCATACCTCTATTGATACCCAGGATTTATTTGAGAATATCATTGGCGTACTATCAGTAGAAGATGAGTTGATTACCACCGAACAATACAGCGAGCAGATTATTCAGCTCAAAAGAGCCATCCAGCAACTACCTAAGCGCCAGCAGGAAATCATTCAATTACGCTATTACCACGATTTCAGTTTTGAAGAAATCGCCGGAATGATGCAGATTAATAACCAGTCTGTCCGCAATCTTCTACACAGAGCTATCACCGAATTGCGCCAGTATTTTACCCCATTTTTGCTTCTATTCATAGCTTTCTTGATAAGTTCCAAAAAAAATTAAAAATAATTCAATTTTAATGAGTACAAACCGCACTATGGCTGATTTAGGGTATAGAAACCAAAAACCATGACTAAAAACTACGAAACATACACACTTGAGGAGTTCATCACAGACGAAGACTTCATTCGTTGGGTAAAATACCCTACGCAGGAGTCTGAACAATTTTTTCAGGCACTTATCCAGAATACGCCTTCTCTCGCTAAACAAATCCACACAGCAAAATTAGCCGTTCAGCAATTAGTCATTGCAAGCAAACAAGATGCCCCAGCTAATGAAATACCATTTATCTGGACCGACATTGAAGAGCACCTTACACAGGTGCAAACTCCTCGGGCAGGGCTTCAAATCTCATGGAGATACTGGGCTGCTGCCGCATCTGTTATCCTGATGGTAGGAGTACTCTTTTGGGTAAACAAAAATGTATGGGTTAAGCCAACCAGTGTTTATACGCAACTGACAACCACTAGCTCAAAACCTATTAAAGAAGTAATTAATACTTCAGCAGGCACTATGCCAGTGAGCATGCCTGATGGCAGCGAAGCAGTACTCCAACCTAATAGCCGCTTAAGCTATAATGAATCTTTCAACGGCGATTTAAGAGAGGTATATCTATCTGGCGAAGCTTTTTTTGAAGTAAAGAAAAATGCCAAAATACCCTTTGTAGTCTATGCCAATGGCTTGGTTACGAAAGTATTAGGCACCAGTTTTTCAATAAAAGCATACGAACAGGATAAACAGGTATCGGTCGATGTAAAAACGGGTAAGGTATCAGTATACGCCCAGCAATCGAACCAAACTCCTGACCCTGAAACAAAAGGGGTAGTACTAACGCCTAATCAGCAAGTAGTATATAGTAAAGAAAACGAACAACTGACACGCACGCTGGTAGCCAAACCCACTATATTATTAAATACGCAGGAGCTCCAAAAGTTTTCGTTCAAAAATGCGCCTGTTGATGAGATTTTCTCTGCCCTACAAAAGGCCTATGGCGTAGAGATTATCTACGATAAAGAAGTGATGTCAAACTGCCGTCTGACTACATCGCTCACAAATGAGACATTATTTGAAAAACTGGATATTATCTGTGCCGCGCTCGATGCCACTTATAAGCTGATAGATGCACAGGTAGTGATTACCAGTAATGGATGCAATTAATTCAACCAAACCCCTATACACTATTTTATTTATGGATAAAAAAAAGTCAAACTCCCTTAAATAAAGAAAAACCGATAACGATTCCGGCGTTATCGGCTCTGTTTTCCCCTCATAGTTTTCGAAGAACTGCACCCAGAATTCTGGGTGGGAGGGATTGTTTTTGCTCCTTATCTAACAAAAACTTTTAAATTAAATGAAAAAAAGACAACAAATCAAAAAAAAACTACTCTACCTCATGAAACTATCGCTCCTACATTGTTGCATTGCGATGATTTTTACGGGTATCACGTTGGCAAAAGATGCTGAGGCGCAGGAATTGCTCAACCGTAAGGTGAGTGTTCAGATTGAGAATCGCAACTTTGAAGACGCTATCACAATCATAGAAAAGCAGGCGGATGTAAAGTTTACATACCGACCTAAATTATTGGCAATACCCCAGAAAGTATCACTGAATATCGTCAATCAGTCCCTCTCGCAGGTATTAGATAAATTGTTGACTCCTCTTAAAATCAAATATAAAGTAGTTAATAACCAGATAATTCTGTCCCGGCTGATAACGCTGGCCTTACCGGAGACATTACCTAATACTGTTATTTATTCGCCAAATGAGATAAACACAGCCGATATTAATATAAAAGGGACAGTGAGTGACGAAAAAGGAGAAGGTCTGCCGGGTGTAAGTGTAACCGTAAAAGGCACCACACGCGGAACCGTAACAGGAGTAAACGGAGAATATAGTATTTCAATACCAGATACCGAGGCAATTCTGGTTTTCAGTTTTGTAGGGTATCAGGCACAGGAATTACTCGTTGAAAACCAGTCGGTACTGAATGTAACGCTACAAACAGATACGAGAGCATTGGAAGAAGTAGTAGTAGTAGGTTATGGCGTACAGAAAAAGAAAGACTTAACCGGAGCGGTATCTTCTATTAACTCAGATGTTTTTAAGGAGCGTAAAGAAACGCAGGTTTCTCAGGCTTTGCAAGGAGCTATGTCTGGCGTCATGGTAAGTCGTAATGCTTCTCAGGGCTCAATGGGTAGTGCCAATATTCAAATCAGAGGCATAACGACTATTGGTAATTCTAACCCTTTGGTAATTGTAGATGGCGTACCGGTGAGTGATGTGAATCAGGTAAACCCGAATGATATTGATAACCTTTCGGTTCTAAAAGACGCTGCTTCGGCTTCTATCTATGGCTCTCGCGCAGCGGCAGGGGTAATTCTGATTACCACCAAAAGAGCCAAAACTGATCAGGCGTCATTCAACTATAGTTACGAAAGAGGTTTTGATACCCCAACCCAATTGCCCGACTATATGGGGGCAGTTCGCTACATGGAATTGCAAAACGAATTACGCTGGAATGATGCAGGTAATGGCGCCAACAAATTTCCGGCATTCATTCAGGATTTACTGACAGATTATGCGCAGAAACACGCTACAAATCCAGATAAATATCCTGATACCCACTGGATGGATATGACATTGAAGAATATGGCTCAACGTGAAGCGCATAGTGTAAGCGTAGTAGGGGGCTCAAAATTCGTAAAGTCTAACGCTTCGGTTCGTTATGAAAAAATCGGAGGGTTCTATGATAATAAAAACTATGGTCGTGTATTTGTGCGTTCGAACAACGATTTCACTATTAATAAAATAGTAGGTGGCACAGTTGACTTTAACTTTAAAAGAACCAATACGGTTGACCCGACTGCCACTGACCCTCTTTATCGTACCAGAATTGCCGCACCAATTTATCCGGCTCTTTGGGCTGATGGCAGAATTGCCGATGGTAAAGCAGGAGAGAATGTATATGCCAAAGTAAGATATGGCGGTACAGACAAATACACTTATAATCAGGTTGGTGGTCGTATTGCCTTAGACCTGAAACCAATCGAAGGCTTAAAGATTTCCGGTATTCTGGCTCCCATCTTTGATTTTATAGACCAGAAGAAATTCAATAAAAAAGTAGACGTTTATGCGGCTGATAATCCTAACCAATATATCACTTCTTTGATTGGCGGAGGGCTTACTACCCGTCTGGACGAAAACCGTTGGAGCAATTATAGCTTAACTACCCAGTTTCTGGCCAATTATGCCAAAACCATTGGAAAGCATGATTTTACGGCCCTGGTGGGTTATGAGAATTATTATTACAAAAGTGAATCAATCGGAGCTTCCCGCGACCAGTATCTATTTGATACTTATCCTTATCTCGACCAGGGCCCGACAGCTTTAAGAGATAATTTTGGTACGGCTTTTGAAACAGCCTATCGTTCCTATTTCGGTCGCCTGACCTATAGCTTTCAGGATAAATATCTGATTCAGGCCAATGTTCGTCGCGATGGTTCTTCCCGTTTCAATGCTGCCTATCGTTGGGGTACATTCCCTTCTGTTTCGGCAGGTTGGGTAGTGAGCGAAGAAGAATTCTTCAAACAACAAAACCTGATTTCTTTCCTGAAACTTCGTGCTTCATGGGGAACATTAGGTAACGAGCGTATCGGAAATTACCCGTCAGTCGGTATCATGAATTTCAGTAATGCCCTGTTCTATCAGAATAATGTGGTGGTTTCGCAACAAACAGCGGCACAATATCAATATGCTATTAAAGATATTTCGTGGGAAAAAACGTCATCAGTTGATTTAGGTTTAGATGCGTATTTCTTGAAAAACAAGCTCCGTTTTACTGCTGATGTGTATCGTAAAGAAACGAAAGATATGCTATTGGCCTTGCAGATACCCATATTCGTAGGCTTCGAGAATCCGAACCAGAATACAGGTATCATGACAACCAAAGGCATCGACCTTGACTTAGGCTGGACAAGCACCGTAGGCAAACTCAGATATTCGGCCTCATTCAATATCTCACAGTTCAAATCAACAATGGGTGATTTGGGCGGTACAGAGTTTATCGGCGATAAAATCAGAAAAAAAGGAAGCCAGTTTGACGAGTGGTATGGCTACATAGCACAAGGAATTTATCAGACACAGGAAGACGTAAACAACTCACCAAAACTGAGCAGCAATGTAAAAGTTGGAGACTTAAAATATATGGACATCAGTGGCCCTACTGGCGTACCGGATGGCAAAATATCACCTGAATATGACCGCGTTCTTTTGGGCAACTCTCAACCACAATGGATGTACGGTGGCAATTTCAGATTAGACTACAGAGGCATAGATTTAGGCATCAGCATTCAGGGCATCGGTTATCAGCGTAGTTCATTGCTTCCTTATACCGATTACAATGCTGAAAACTTCGGCGCTTTCCCAACTTATCTGGATGGCAATACCTGGAGCATGAACAATACAGCCGAGCAAAATTTGGTAGCCAAATATCCAAGATATACCGAAACCAACAAATCATTGAATCGTAGTTTATCAGATTTCTGGTTGTTTAATGGTGGCTATTTCCGCTTAAAAAACGTAACGTTGGGCTATACAATACCGCAGACTATTACCAAGAGAATCATGGCAAACAGTATTCGTTTTTATGTAACCGGCAGCGATATTTTCTCTTTCAACAAGTATCCAAAAGGCTGGGACCCTGAGGGTATTGGTATCGTATCGACTTATATTGGTGGATTTTCTATTGGTTTCTAAAACAACGACAACAAAATGAAAGTAAAAATATATAGTGCAGTATTGAGCTTATTGTTATTAGCTTCCTGCCAGAACTCACTTGATTTATATCCTTTGGCACAGCCATCGGCCGAAAAATGGTATTCTAACGAAACAGAAATTCAGTTAGCTTTAAATGACCTGTATCGCCTGGACTGGTGGCAATGGGACGAAGACAATACCAGTGTCAACTATATTTCAGATGATGGTTTTTATCGTCAGACTCTGACCCCTATTAAATCAGGAACAGTAACCAGTCAATGGGATTTTTCAACAGCTTTCTGGCGCAATGGCTACAAGGCAATTGCCCGTGCCAATCGCGCGATTGTAGCGCTAAACAGTGCTGAAACCAAAGCCAAAGTGAGTCAGGCAAAACTAGATGTATATCTGGCCGAAGCCCGTTTCCACCGTGCGGCACAGTATGCCAAACTGGTAGATAAATTTGGTGATGTAGTATATACCGATGCCGTAGTGACGATTGAAGAGGCTTATACAGTAGGCAGAACCGACAAGAAAACCGTTATCACAAAAATCTACGAGGATTTCGATTTTGCCATTACAAACCTGCCTGCTTCTTATGCGGTATCGGCAGTGAAACGTGTAACTAAAGGCGTGGCATTGGCCTTGAAAGCCCGTTTTGCCTTGTATCAGAAAGATTATAGCATCGCCGTCACTGCAGCAAAAGCCTGCATGGATTTGAATCAGTACAGTTTGCATCCTGATTACGCTAATCTGTTTTTGCAAACTACTAAAAACTCAAAAGAGGTTATTTTCTCAATTCCACGTTCTTTAGAGCAAAAGATTACCTTAGGACCAACTTCTGATAAGATTACCCGTAACTCAGGAGGCTTTGCGGCTACCAATCCAAGCTGGGATTTATTCTGTGCTTACCTCTGCACCGATGGTAAACCCATTGATAAATCGCCACTTTATGACCCTCGCAACCCGTTTAAAAACCGCGACCCGCGTTGTACGGCTTCAATCGTAGAATTTGGTCAGGCACACTTAGGCTTTATTTACGATCCAAATCCTTATGCTGTACAGGTATTAAGATTAAGCAGCAATTCATTGGTTACAAATAATGATAATCGGGTTAATGCGCAATTCGCTTCTTTCAACGGCTTGGTGTGGAAAAAAGGCATTGATGATTCATGGTTAGCCAATGGTCGTCTGGTTGAACCTGAGCAGATTATTATCCGCTATGCTGATATTCTTTTAATTTATGCAGAAGCTAAAATTGAGCAGAATCAGATTGATGCTTCGGTATTAGATGCCATTAATACAGTAAGAGCCAGAGCCTACAAAGTAGCCACAAGTGCTACTACACTTTATCCGGCTGTTACCGAAACAAATCAGGCAGAATTGCGCAAAATACTTCGCATGGAAAGAAGAATGGAATTAGCCAACGAAGGACTCAGATACATGGACATTGTACGCTGGAGAATTGCCGGAAAAGTATTGAACCGCCCGATTTATGGTATGCTTGACCCGGTTGATTTAAAAGCTAAAGTAGTAGACAAAGGCCTATGGTTCTTCGCCGGAACACCGACGATTGATGAAGACGGTACGCCAGATTTCAGCGCAATGGCTGCTACGGGTCTCATCAAAAACTTGGTTCCAACCTCATGGAACGACCGTCAGTACCTATGGCCTGTTCCAACTGCTGAAATTCAGATTAACCCGAACATGAAACAAAACGATGGGTATTAAACCCGCTTAATTACCAAAATTTTATTAGAAATGAGACATTCAAAAGCAATGATAGCAGTTGCTCTGCTATTGGCATGCCAAACCTTAAAGGCACAAATCAAAACTTCTTACCGACAGATAAGCGGTATCTATCCACACCTGGCCTATTACAATAACGAAGGCGAATGCGGTACTGGTGCAGTAGTGCCGTGGGCAGGTAAACTCTGGGTAATTTCTTATGGCCAACATTTTCCGTTTGGTTCCTCAGATAAATTGTATGAAATAAGCAATAACCTTGATCGCGTGGTGCGTCCTGAAAGCATCGGTGGTACACCCGAAAACCGCATGATTCACAAAGAATCTAATCAGCTATTTATCGGGCCTTATGCCATTTCAAACAAAGGAAATGTGCGTACGATTCCTTATACAAAAATGCCGGGTCGACATACAGGTAATGCCCGTCACTTGTTCGACCCTGCCAATAAGATTTATTATGCTACCATGGAAGAGGGTTTTTATGAGGTAGATGTACATACCCTTGAGCCTAAAATGTTGTATAAAGACGGTAACGTTGACCGCAAAAAAGGCGAAATGGCTCAGGAAGCTCAACTATTGGTAGGCGCGCATGGCAAAGGTGTTTATTCTGGTCAGGGCGTAATGGTCTATTCGAATAATGGAGAAGCCAGCCAGTTAGCCATGAAACAATTTGATATTGAATCGGGGCTATTGGCTGAATGGAATGGAAAAGACTGGAAAAATGTTCGTCGTAACCAATTTGTAGAAGTAACCGGGCCGGGTGGAATTTATGGAAATGCTAACCCTGAAACTGACCCGATCTGGTCGACAGGTTGGGATCATAAATCTGTATTGGTAAGTGTGCGTGATGGTGGCAAATGGACATTCTTCCGCCTGCCTAAAGCCAGCCATAGCTACGATGGCGCACATGGATTTAACACCGAATGGCCACGTATCAGAGATATCGGTACTCCCGAAAAACCTGATTATCTGATGACCATGCACGGCATGTTCTGGCGTTTCCCGAAAACCTTTACTTCTAAAAATACAGCAGGTATTCGTCCACGTTCGGCTTATCTGAAAGTAATCGGTGATTATAGCCGTTGGCAGAATATGCTGGTATTAGGTTGTGATGATTCAGCACAAAAAGAGTTTCTGAACAAACGCAGAGCCAAAGGAAACATCGAAGGCCCGGGACAATCAAACTCTAATTTATGGTTCACCTCAATCAATACACCTGATTTACTAGGACCAAACACAGCACAAGGAGCAGTGTGGTTGAATGAAAAAGTTGCAGCCAATACCACGTCAGAGCCTTTCCTTTTTGCAGGTTGGAAAAAACGTATGGCATGGGTCAACAATGCCGGGAGCGAAGACGTCACCTTTAGCTTTGAAGTAGATGCCAATGGTACAAACATCTGGAAAACTTTACGTTCAGTATCAGTAAATGCAGGACAATCAGCTTCAATCACTTTTGCAGCTACCGAAGTAGGAGAGTGGATTCGTGTGAAAACCAATAAAGCTACTACGGCAACGGTCAACTTTAACTATACAGATGATAGCCGCTATACCCCTGCAATGGATAAAATGTTTACAGGATTAACTCCTGCCAATAGCACTAGCTACAAAGGAGGACTTTTATACGGCTTAGGTAATAACCGCCATAAATTAGGTGTACTAGCGGAAGATTTTTCTAATGGTAAATTCACAGAAACAGGCTATTATGAATTAGATAGCGCGATGAATCTGGTGAAAAAAGATGATTCTGAAACAGCTAAGTTTATCCGTGAAAAATTTGCCGTACCAAGTAATATCCTGACTATTGATGAGGCTTCTGTTCTGATCACAGACGATGCCGGAAGAAGATGGAGGCTACCTAAAGGCAATAATGCTTTAACCTCAAAAACCAATAGTGCATCTCTAAGAATTTGCAGAGAAGTAGCCACCGAGCGCGATTTAATGAACGCCCACGGCACCTTCTATGAATTGCCTGCTGAAAACGCAGATGGCTATGCTAAAATCAGACCGGTGGCTTCTCATACGTTAGCTATTCACGACTATGCTTCTTATCGTGGCTTATTAGTGATGACGGGTTTAAATAACCAGACTGCTGCCAGCGAACATATCATTACCTCAACTGATGGCAAAGCCAAAATATGGGCAGGAACCATTGACGACCTCTGGAAGTTAGGCAAACCAGTCGGACAAGGCGGCCCGTGGAAAGATACCCAGGTAACAGCCAATACTGCCTCTGACCCGTACCTGATTGGGTTTTATGACAAAAAGAGCTTAAAAATTTCTCATAAATCAAACCAACCCGTAACATTCAGAATTGAAGTAGAGTCAATCGGTCATGGCCCTTGGATGTTGTATAAAGAAGTAACAGTAAAGCCCAACGAAACATTCGAGCATACTTTCTCTGATTCGTTTCAGGCTCGCTGGATTCGCTTTGCCACAGACAAAGATTGCCAGGCTACTGCGTGGTTGACTTATAAGTAATTGAGTGAATGAGTGATTGTGTGATTTAGTGATTATGGATTGTGTGAATTATTCATCGTTCACTTAGCAAAGACCTGATATTTAGTATTGTTGTTAATAAATAATTTTGTTTTAAATCCCCGAAAGCTTTTTCGGGGATTTTTTTATTTGTGACGCGAGCCGAGCGACGGTCGCTTCCAGCTCGCACTGTAATTATCTGAACTATGATTTACCTGATTGATTTGATTTCACTGACAAAGAGTTTTATAAGTGTTATCTGAATTGAGAAGACTGGAACTCTTATTATTCAAATAAAATCAGTGTAATCACAAAAATCAGATAAATCATAGTTCAGACAAAATACCACAATGGTTTCCACAAAAATTCCTCCTACTTTTGTCATACCATGGAAAAAACAAACCCATCAAAAATACCCTTACTAAACCCTTCCCAGTTCGATGATTATATCTTCGCCGACTGGAAACCCACGGTATCGGGTTTTTATGATAAGTTTCACATTGCGCGGGTAGAAACCTACAAAGACCACTTGCGTATTCCTATGCAACCGCACCGCCGTTCGGTTTATTTCTTTGTATTCATTACCAAAGGTTCGGTTATCAGAAGCAAAGGTCTCTCTTTATATGAAATAAAATCCAATAATTTTTTCTGTTTACCTTCCAATGTGATTACGTCAATAGAAAAAGCGGATGCAGATGCCGAAGGGTTTTATTGCCATTTTTCGCCTGACATTTTCAATCAATCATTTATTAAGATTGATATTGCCAGAGATTTGCCCTTTTTTCAATTTACAGACGAACCTCTGATTTATGTACAGGAATCTGAACGCATTGTCAGCATTCTGGAAATCCTGGAGAAGGAATACCAGGTAGGTGACAATAAAAGGTTTGAAATGATTCCTATGTACCTGATGTCTCTTTTTTTGGAAATAAAGCATCTGGCGCAGCCTGCCTCTCAAAATGCCAAAAATGCAGCTACATTTATTACCCAACGTTACAAGAATGCCCTGTCAGAATTTATCTACGAGAAAAAGTCAGTACAGGAGTTTTCAGAGTACCTGGCTATCTCTCCCAATCATCTCCATAAATGTGTAAAAGCTACAATCGGCAAATCTGCACATGAACTATTAGAAGATATGCGTATTCTGGAAGCCAAAGTATTACTAAAGCAAACTTCTATGAGCATTGGCGAAATTGCTTTTAAATTGGGTCGGTTCGACCCTAGTGATTTCAGCCGTTTCTTTAAATCCAAAACAAACCTTACTCCCCGAGAATACCGTCAATTAGAAAATTGATTGATTTTGCATAGTATCAGTGAGTTATTGCCTATAATTTACGCACCTTATTTATTCAAATTTGTATGGTAAAATTCCGATATAAAATTGTATAAATAATAGATATTGTGTACAAGGAAATCTTTCACTCTTTTCTGCCCCAAACATTACAAGTCGAGATTCAGGGAGACATCTTAATGGTAGGTCTAAACCGACCTGAAAAGCGAAATGCTTTCAACGATGAATTGATTCTGGCTATTGAGAAAGTATTCGATAACCTGCCGCCATCCATCCGTTGCGTAGTCATTTATGGTATCGGCGACCACTTTTCTGCAGGACTTGATTTGTCAGAATTAAAAGAACGAAATGCCGTTCAGGGTATTCATCATTCCCGAATGTGGCACAGAGCATTAGATAAAGTGCAGTTTGGTACTGCCCCTGTCATTGCCGTATTGCATGGCGCAGTAGTAGGTGGTGGATTAGAATTAGCAGCAGCCTGTCATATCCGGGTATCAGAACCAAGCACATTCTATGCATTGCCGGAAGGACAGCGGGGAATTTTTGTAGGAGGTGGCGCATCAGTCAGATTACCTAAACTGATAGGCATAGCCCGCATGACTGATATGATGATGACAGGCAGAGTCTACAAAGCCGAAGAAGGAGAACGAATTGGTTTGGCACAATATCTTGTAGCACAGGGTGAGGGATTAACAAAAGGCAAAGAATTAGCTCAAAAAATAGCCAAAAATGCAGAAATGACAAACTACGCCCTGATGCACGTATTACCAAGAATAGCAGATTCTTCACAAACCGAAGGATTAATGCTTGAAAGCATGATGGCCGCAATTGCCCAAAGCTCGCCGGAAGCCAAGCAACGATTGAATGATTTTCTGGAGGGGAGAGCAAAAAAGATAGGCGAATAATGCAGGCAGGCTATAAAAATATCGCTTTCGGCCCGACCCGTACACATAAACTGGTACGGGAAAATGGTATTATTCATTTTCGCCTGGAACAAGACTTAGCACCAACACCAGAAAAACTAACGCAAAAGTTAATAGAGTGGGCCAAAAAAACGCCTGATAAAACTTTTCTGGCGCGTAGAGACAAAACAGATGAATGGCAAAAACTGTCTTATGCTGAAACACTAAGCAAGGTACAATCTATTGCTCAATACCTCCTGAACCTGAATTTCACGAGTGAGGAAACCATAGTTATTCTCTCAGAAAATAGCCTGGAGCATGCTTTACTGGCTTTAGCTGCTATACATATCGGCATTCCCTACTCACCTATATCTCCCCCATATTCTTTGATTTCACAGGATTTTGGGAAATTAAAACATTGTCTGGAATTAATGACGCCCAAAGTCATTTTTGCCCAAAATGGCAGGCAATATCAAAAGGCACTTGAATTAGCCGCAGGTTTATTTCCAAATGCTGAAATTATCACTGTTAATGATGGTAAAGGAATTGATTTTGCCCATTTATTGGCTACGGAACCAACACAGGAAGTAGAAGAGGCTTTTGCCAAAGTGAGTGGTGATACAGTAGCCAAAGTATTATTTACCTCAGGTTCCACAGGTTTGCCAAAGGGTGTCATTAATACCCAGCAAATGTGGTGTACCAATCTCCAACAGATTACTCAGGTTTTTCCGTTTATGTCGGCTACTCCACCTGTATTTATAGACTGGCTACCCTGGAACCATACCTTTGGAGGCAATCATAACTTTGGTTTAGCGCTTTATAATGGAGGTATACTCTATATTGACGATGGCAAACCAACTCCCCAGGGTATAGAAACAACGATTCAGAACCTGAGAGAAATCTCTCCAACAGCCTATTTTAATGTGCCTAAAGGGTTTGAAATGCTGATACCTTATCTGGAAAAAGAACCGGATTTACGCCAGAATTTCTTCAAAAACCTGAACATGCTTTTTTATGCAGGAGCTAGTCTGGCACAACCTGTATGGAATAGATTAGAAGAGTTGGCAGTAGAAACTATTGGAGAGAAGATACCTATTATTACAGGCTTAGGCTGTACCGAGTCTGGCCCATCGGCTATGTTTGCTAATTGGGGAGGGGCTTTTTCCGGACTTCTGGGAGTGCCTGTAGCAGGAATGGATGTAAAAATTGTGCCTGATGGTGATAAACTGGAAGCTCGTTACAAAGCCCCGAATGTGATGCGTGGCTACTGGCGGAATGAAGAGGCAACCCTCAAAGCATTTGATGAAGAAGGCTATTATAAGACCGGAGATGCCGTAAAGTTTTTAGATGAAAATTACCCGGATAAAGGGCTGGTATTTGATGGGCGAATAGCTGAGGATTTCAAACTATCAACAGGCACCTGGGTAAATGTGGGTGTGCTAAAAGCTAAATTGATTTCGGCAGGTTCGCCTATTATGCAGGATGTAGTGCTGGCAGGTTTAGACAAAGAATATGTCAGCGCTATTCTGTTTCTGAATGCGGAAGCTTGTAGAAAACATGCCGATTTATCAGCAGAAATTCATAATCGGGATGTTTTTCAGCATGAAGCCATTTCCGACTATTTGAATAATGTTTTAAACGAATTTAATCAGTCAGCTACAGGTAGTGCCAATCGGGTAGAGAAAATTATAATAGCCCTAGACCCTCCCTCCATTGATTTGGGAGAAATTACCGATAAGGGCTCATTGAATCAGCGCATAGTGCTGAAACATAGGGCACATCTGGTAGAACAATTGTATCAGTAAATATTCAACACGAACATAAAATATAATACTAATGAACCCTCCTTTCAGAGCCGACCATGTAGGTAGTTTATTACGGACTCCTGCCGTTAAAGAAAATCGTTTAAGATGGAAAAAAGGTGAGATTTCTGCCGAAGAACTACGTGCTATTGAAGATGCTGCTATTCTGGAAACAGTAAAGAAACTGGAGTCAACAGGTATGAAATCAATCACAGATGGCGAGTTTCGCCGTGATTATTTCCACCTTGATTTCCTGAAAGAATTAGCAGGTGTTTCGGTAACTGGTGGAATAGAAGCAAATCCAAATGCTAAAGTGGCTGAAGACGGTTTCAAACCCCCGGTATTAAGTGTAACAGGTAAACTAAAACACGTAAAAGATATCCAGGTTGATGATTTTAATTATCTAAAATCAATTGTTACCCAAACGCCAAAGGTAACAATTCCATCGCCTACCATGATTCATTTCAGAGGTGGTAGAAAATCAATAGATATTAATTCTTATCCTGATATGGATGAGTTTTTTCATGATTTATCAACAGCTTATCGTGAAGAAATTAACCATCTTTACAAAGCAGGATTACGCTATCTGCAATTAGATGATACGAATCTGGCTTACCTCTGCGACCCAAAAATGCGAGCTGCCGCTGCTGAAAGAGGAGAAGACCCGAATGCTTTGCCAAGAACTTATGCCGCTTTAATCAATTCAGTGATTGATGGCCGCCCGGAAGATTTAACTATTGGTATACACCTATGCCGTGGTAACTACCGTAGTACCTGGTTTGCCGAAGGAGGTTATGAGCCTGTGGCTGAAATTCTTTTCAACGAAATCAATGTAGATGCCTACTTCCTTGAATATGATGATGAGCGCAGTGGAGATTTTGCTCCTTTACGTTTCGTTCCTAAGAACAAAAACGTAGTTTTAGGTATTGTTTCGTCAAAGCAGAAAGAATTAGAGAATATCGATGATTTATGCAAGCGCATTGATGAAGCTGCCCGATATATGCCTTTAGAGAATATGTGCGTGAGTCCGCAATGCGGTTTTTCATCTACCCATCACGGCAATGACATGACCCACGATGACCAATGGCGTAAAATTGAATTGGTAGTAAATACCGCCATTAAAGTTTGGGGAGAGTCGTGAATGCAGAGGGGTAAGGGCAGAGGGTGTCTAAAAATTCCCCCTTTTCAAGGAGGGAGGCAAAATCCTGACGAAGTCGGATTTTGACGGGATGGTTTAAGACCTTTTAAGCTCTAAAATCTATATTATAACCAACATTATTCAACCAATCTCATGAAAAAAATCCTCCTTCTTATGCTCATTTCAACGTTTGCATGGGCTCAATCAAAAGAGATAGATGCAGAAAAAACAGCCATTTCTTCATCGAAGTATTGGTTGGATATTGATTATGTAGGCGACAGAGCCATTGGGCATAAGCTGGATATTCATCTACCTAAAAATGGAAAAGCTCCCTATCCCATCATTATCGCCATTTATGGCAGTGCCTGGTTTTCCAATTCATCGAAAGAAACAGTATTTACAGAAGGTTTAGGACAGAAATTACTGGAAAGTGGCTTTGCTGTAGTCAATGTCAACCATCGTTCGAGTGAAGATGCCAAATTTCCTGCCCAGATTCAGGACGTAAAGGCGGCTATTCGGTTCATAAGAGCCAACAGCGCAAAATTTTCTTTAGATAACTCTTTCATTGGCGTAACAGGCTGGTCTTCGGGTGGGCATTTGACGGCTTTGACAGGCACAACCAACGCTATCAAAACAGATAAAATTGGTGGTCTTGATATAGATATTGAGGGGAATTTGGGTAAGTATACTGACCAAAGCAGCAAAGTAAATGCTGTTGTAGATTGGTTCGGACCAACTGATTTTTTGATTATGGATCAATGTGGCAGTTCCTTTGCTCATAATGAAGCCAAATCTCCGGAATCTTCCTTAATTGGTGGAGCTATTCAGGAAAATCCCGCTAAAGTTGCCTTGGCCAATCCTATCAGCTATGTCAATAAAAACAACCCTCCATTCCTGATTTTTCATGGAGATAAAGACCCTTTAGTGCCCGATTGCCAAAGCAAAAAATTGTATGAAAAATTACAAAAAGAGGGGGTACCAAGTGAATTGGTCATTGTCGCCGGAGGTGGACACGGGCCAGGTGTGATGATTGATAAATACTACAACCAGATGCTAGCCTTTTTTGAGAAGGAGATGAAGAATAATTGAACCTGTATAAACAAATTCAATATGAAAAATATCATTTTTCTGATTCTTTTCACAAGCATTGGAGCCTTAGGGCAAACTATCGTTAAGATTGATTCTGGTAGTATCAATGGGGCACGCTATAGAATCCTGTTTCCACCTAATTGGCGATGGAAATTAGTGATGTATGCGCATGGATACGAATTTAATGGAAGCCCTTTGCAAAGTCAAAGTCCTCAGTTTCTCAAATCCATGAGTCCGTTTTTAGAAAGAGGTTTTGCCGTGGCAGCCTCTGACTATCAATTCCAGGGATTGGCTTTGGCGCAGGGAGTAGACGATACCGAAGCTTTGCGTAGATACTTTTTCGATAAATATGGCAAACCAGATTCTACTTTTATGGTAGGGGGCTCGATGGGCGGAGGGGTCACTTTAGCCATCATGGAAAATTACGATACCAATTATCAGGGAGCTTTGCCACTTTGTCCGCTTTCGAGTAGAATCTATCTGCAATGCCGCAAAGAGTTTGATATGTACGCTACTTTCAATGGCTTGTTTCCGGGGGTTGTTACGCCATTAAGTACTATATTTGATTTGAAAAGCCCTTATCAGGCACAGGATTCAAGAAAAATGATGGCTAAGGCCATGGATATTAAAAAAGCTATTATGGCTAAAGATTCAGCCTTAGCACTCGCCTTTGCCAAACGCTTTGATTTGAAACTAGACGATTTGCCGTTCTCGCTGTTTTTCAATGAAAATGTATTAAGAGATATTGCACAAAAAGCCGGAGGAAACCCATTTGATAATACTAATACGGTTTATTCGGGCTTTCCTGATAATCTATTAGTAAACCAAAAAGCTGAGCGTTTGGCAGCAACAGTGAATCCTGATGTGGTTTTTAGTAAATACGACCGTTCGGGCAATATCAATAAGCCAGTATTATTAGTTCATACCATTTATGACCAGTTGATACCGCCTACTTATGGGGTGGTAAATTTTGAAAATATGGTTCATCAAAAAGGTAAAGACCAATACTTTACGGTAAAATATACCAAAGGGCAGGGGCATTGTGCTTTCTCACCTCAACAAATAGCATTGGCCTTTGATGAGTTAAGAAACTGGACAAAAACCGGAGTAAAAGCTAAGGCTGGATTTATGGAGTAAGCGCTTGTTGTTTTACCACAGAGTTTTTTGAGAGTATCAAATTTAAGATTTTAAGAAGAATGATTGATATCAACAAAATAGTAGCGATTGACGTACATACACATGCCGAGGTTTCTTGTCAGCAACCCCATGATGACTATCGGTCTGAATTTGATGTAGCATTTGCTAAATATTTTAAGTCTGACAAACGCCCGACCATTCAGGAAACAGCCGATTATTATCGTGAGATGAATATGGCATTTGTGATGTTTACTATCGATTCAGAATTTAATGTAGGCAAAAGGAGAATACCTAATAAAGAAGTAGCAGAGGGAGCCTTGAAAAACTCTGATGTCATGATTGCTTTTGCAAGTATTGACCCACATAAAGGAAGAATGGGTGCCAGAGAGGCCCGTGATTTGATTGAAAATTATGGGGTAAGAGGTTTCAAGTTTCATCCTACAGTGCAAGGATTTTATCCACAAGATAAAATGGCTTATCATTTATATGAAGTCATTGCCGAATACAAATTACCTATGCTCTTCCATTCCGGTCATTCGGGTTTTGGCAGTGGCGTACGCGGGGGTGGCGGCTTGCGTTTGGAATATTCAAACCCGATGCATTTGGACGATGTAGCGATTGATTTTCCTGATTGTCCGATTATCATTGCACACCCAAGCTGGCCCTGGCAGGATGAAGCGCTCTCAGTAGCTATGCACAAACCTAATGTGTATATTGATTTGAGTGGCTGGTCGCCGAAGTATTTTCCGAAACAATTAGTTCAGTATGCCAATACCTTATTGAAAGACCGGATGCTGTTCGGAACAGACTTCCCGTTGATTACGCCGGAGCGCTGGATAAAAGATTTTGATGAAGCAGGTTTCAAACCGGAGGTAAAACCATTAATTTTAAAGGAAAATGCAATCCGACTATTAGGATTGCAATAAAACATCTATTTGATACCTGATAATCATTCATCCTATGAAAAAAGTTTGCCTTAGCCTTTCACTAATGCTCCTATGCATATTTAATAGTTACGCACAATCCACACCTGAAGCCCCTCAGTTAGAATTTGTCTGTGAATTAAAAGTGAAACTGAACCCTGCTATAGTGGTAGGAGAAACACCTCATGGTGTCCGCCGCATTATTCCTATTATTGGAGGTACGGTTGAAGGGCCGAATATTAAAGCCGAAATACTGAATGGCGGTGCCGACTGGCAGGTAGTAAGAGCTGATGGTGTGGCAGAATTGGAGGCACACTACCAGATGAAAACCGAAGACGGAGTAATTATTTACATCAAGAACACAGGCATTAGAGCCGCAACTCCCGAAGTCGCCGCGCGTATTGCCAAAGGCGAACAGGTAAATCAGTCAGAATATTATTTCAGAGCTATTCCAAAGTTTGAAGCGCCTAAAGGCAGTAAGTATGAATGGCTGAATAATGCCATCTTTATTTGCAAAGCTCAAAGAAATCCCGATAATGTAGCCATTCAGGTCTGGAAAGTGAAGTGAGTATCTGTCAAACTATTCAACCGCTATAACTATGCTATTCAATACTAAAAACCTAATTGATAACTCGCCAATATCTCGATTACAATATGCTACATTGATCGTTTGTTTCTTCATGAACATGCTTGATGGCATGGATGTACTCGTTATCTCTTATGCAGCACCTGCTATATCTCAGAATTGGGGCGTAAGTCCACAAGCTTTGGGAGTTGTATTTAGTTCGGGCTTATTCGGTATGACATTCGGTGCTTTGTTTCTGGCACCCTTTGCAGACAGCATCGGTAGAAAAAACATGATTTTACTAAGTGCGGCTTTGATGGGTACTACTGTTTATCTCACGTCTTTTGCCACGTCTATTTACTGGTTAGTTGCTGTAAGGTTTGTTAGTGGCCTGGGTGTGGGCAGCATGTTAGCAAGTACCGCGGCATTAGCAGCCGAGTATACCCCTCATAAAACCAAAGATTTCTGGGTAAGTTTTGTTATATCCGGCTATCCGGTAGGCGCGGTTTTGTCAGGTCTGGCATCAGGCAATATAATTGTGCGGGATGGCTGGCAGAGTATGTTTGAAATTGCAGGAATCATCACCATCATTTCATTACCTGTTATCTACTTTTTTCTGACCGAATCTTTAGATTTCTATATTAAAAAACAACCACGCGACGCATTAGAAAAGATTAATATAATTCTGATAAAAATGGGTTTTGAAGCTATTGAGAAGATTCCCTCCGAATCATCAGAAAAGAATAAGGGATCTATCCAATCATTATTCAATAAAGACTTCCGGACACCGACATTGCAACTATGGATAGCTTTATTTTTTGCCTTTGCCACTTTGTATTTTCTCACCAGCTGGATACCCAAATTGGCTACCAATGCAGGTTTATCAATGAAGTTAGCCATTTATACAGGAACCGTATTTAATGCAGGAGCCTGGTTTGGTATCATGACACAAGGCTACTTTTCGAGTAAGTATGGTCTTAAAAAAACGATTGGCGTTATATTTATTCTGACGGCAGTCTTAATGGCTATCTTCAAAATGTTTATTGGCTCCGATGCTATTCTCTATGTATTTGGTTTGTTAGGTTTTGGTATACAAGGGGGTTTTGTAGGCTTATATGCGGTAGCCGCCCGCATGTATCCTACCGAGTTTAGAACAACAGGTGTAGGTTGGGCCATTGGTGCCGGTAGGCTTGGGGGTATAATTGGTCCCGCCGTGGGTGGTATTCTCATTGGTATGGGCTTGTCTCTAAGTACTAACTTCCTGATTTATGCTATTCCGACTGTTTTGGCTGGAGTAATGACTTTGTTTATTTCTTCAAGAGAGGTGAGTTAATTCTTCCTGAAATCAGTAGGAGTTACACCTGTCTCTTTTTTAAATAAGCGAGTAAAATAAGCAGGGTCTTTGAAATTAAGAAAATAAGACACTTCTGAAACTGAATAGTTTGTATTCAACAGGTACTTCTTTGCTTCGTTAATCAAGTAATCATGTACGATTGCTAAAGCTGATTTTTGTACTAATGCCTGACATATCCTATTAAGATGTACACTAGTAATATTTAATTCTTTAGCATACTGATTGATTGATTTTGTTTCGTGCAGGCTTTGTTTGATACTCTTCTGAAAGCTCTGAAAGTACTGTAAAGTTCGGTTGTCTGATTGAGCTATGGTTTGTTTTTGCAAAAGACTGAACCTGTATAAATAAATAAAAAGTAGTTGAAAAAGTGAGGGTATTACGATTTGCTTTTCAAGATTATCATTATACAATTCGCGGATTATTTCATGGATATATTGTGCTATCTGCTTAAAGGCGGCGGTATGCTGTTCAAATAACAAAAGATTAAACCGATTAATGCCGAGTAATATTTTAGGCGTAGGCTTAAAAATATTTTCCAGAAAAGATTCTGAAAAAGTGATAACCTCACCATTGATATCAGGTTGAAAAATGAAGCCATGCAAAGAATTGGTCGGGATAGTAATAATACATGGCCCAACGAGTTTCAATTCTTTATTTTCAGAAATAATAATGCCCTCCCCTTTCTTAATAATAAATACCTGGAAAAGCTCGGTATGCAGATGCTCCTTTATTTCCCAGTCATACATTTTACTACGGGTTTCGAGCGGCTCGTGGTGAATAAAGTTGGGTAAATAAATGGCTTGCTTATCGCCATATAGCCCTTTGAAATTTACTATAGCTTTGCTCATAATATGTTTTAAAAATACAAATGGATATTTTGAAAAGTATTAAACTTTTTTAAAACAAAACTGTTGAGTAAAAGCTTAATATATCGTCCCTATGGGACTTGAAGCCTTTAATTACAATTCTTTTCTACCGATATACCATCCCTACGGGATACTTGAATTTTGTCGATTTTTAAGGCATCTAGTTAATTTTAGTCCCGTAGGGACGATATATCGGTAGATAAATTATCTATTTTCAGAACCTAGTATCCCGTAGGGATAATATATTAGACAAGGAATTTTATTTAATAGGATAAACGAATCTTAATGCGATAAATCCATTTAAAAATACATTAAATGTTTGTTTTGTGCAAGCAATATTTCCATTAATCCAAGAGTATTTTATATGCTGAAAATATCTTTGTTAAAAATATTCAACCATGAGCCAGATTATCTATAATTCTTTCGATAGGGAAGTACAGCCTGCCTATTTGACTCCCGAATACAAATCAACGATATATAGGGCACCCCAAAAACCATTGGTATTGCTCAAACAATCTTTGTCTGAACTCACAGGTCCGGTTTTTGGAGATTTTAATGTAGGCCCGCTCGACCATGACCTGACAAAAAACACAGTTAAAAATGGCGAGCCTATCGGCGAAAGAATTATCGTACATGGCAAAGTGATGAACGAAAACGGTCTTCCGATTCCAAATACCCTGATTGAAATCTGGCAAGCCAATTCTGCCGGACGATATGTTCATAAAGTTGACCAACACGAAGCGCCGCTTGACCCTAATTTCTTAGGTGCTGGGCGTTGCATGACCGATACTAATGGCAACTATAAATTTTACACCATCAAGCCTGGGGCCTATCCGTGGGGAAACCACTATAATGCCTGGCGGCCAAATCATATTCATTTTTCTTTATTCGGTGTCAATATTACCAATCGACTGGTAACACAGATGTATTTTCCGGGCGACCCTCTTTTAGCATACGACCCCGTTTTTCTGAGTGTACCTGAAAAGGGTAGAGAGCTACTTGTTTCGAAATTCGATTTAAGCGCTACCGAACCCAGCTTTGCCCTGGGGTATCGTTTCGATTTCGTGTTAAGAGGCTACAAGCAAACGCCTTTTGAAACTTTGTAATTGACAATCTATAAATTGTTTAACTCATGTTACAAACTCCCTCTCAAACAGTAGGACCTTATTTTGCTTACGGGCTGGCACCGGAGCAATATCTATATGATTTCAAAAGCCTTGTAGGCAATGAAATGGTTAACCCCCTCGACCACGAAGACGCTATCACTATTGTCGGTAAAGTATTCGATGGTCAAGGTGTTATGATACCCGATGCCATGATCGAAATCTGGCAGAATGATGGACAACATCAGCTTTTTGGGCGCTTTGGTACAGGCACTGATGTGGAGAGTCGCTTTGTTTTTTATACCCTCAAACCGGTAGCTTTTAATGGGCAAGCCCCACATTTATCAGTAATCATTTTTATGCGCGGGCAGCAGATTCATTCTTATACCCGCATCTATTTTTCAGACGAAGTTGAAGAGAATAGCAAGGATGAAGTGCTGAATTTAGTGCCTGAGGGTAGACGACACACCCTGATAGCAAAAAAGAAAGGCTCAACTTATGAGTTTAATATTTATATGCAGGGCGACAACGAAACTGTTTTTTTTGATATATAACTGCTTATCATATGAGCTTATATTCTCAATATTTCTATTCAACCGAAGTCAACGAACTATTGTCTGATACCCAAATCATAGCGCAGATGCTTCGTGTGGAGGGTGTACTGGCAATGGCACAGGCAGAGCAGGGAATTATTCCGACAGATCTATCTGAAATTATCGTCAGTTGTTGCCGAACTGATTTTATAGATGTTGATAAACTCAAAGCAGATCTCATAAAAGGGGGGAATGCAGCTATACCTTTAGTCAAACAACTCACACGCATTGTTAAGAATACGAGTGCAGAAGCGTCAAAATATGTGCATCTGGGCGCGACAAGCCAGGATATAGTAGATACGGCTACGGTTTTACAGATACAGGAATTTATCATCTGGTTGGATGAAAAATTAGATATTCTCTCTCAATTATTAATAGCGCTTACCAGAAAACACCGACAAACGTTGATAGTAGGCCGTACACTCTTGCAACAGGCACGCCCCATTACTTTTGGTTTAAAGACAGCTAACTGGCTCCAAAGCATTGAACGAACAAAAGCCCGTATCAAAAGCGTAGAAGAAAGGGTTTTGGTGATACAATTGAACGGGGCAGTAGGAAGCGGCAATGCTTATCTTTCAAAAGAAGTACAGCAATCAGTAGCTGAAAAATTAGAATTGAATGTGGGTTTTTCATGGCAATCAGGAAGAGATAATATAGCTGAGTGGGCTAGTGTTTTGGGAATTCTGACAGGTAGCCTGGGCAAAATAGCTAAAGATATTTCTTTGCTGATGCAGACAGAAATAGCTGAAGTACTGGAAGGAGCAGGCGAAGAAAAAGGAGGGTCAAGCACGATGCCCCACAAGCGGAATCCGGTACTATGTGCAGCAATCATAGCTAATGCTACACGCTTACCTCATCAAGTAGCTAGTATATTATCGGCTATACCACAAGAGCATGAACGCTCAGCGGGATTATGGCATTCGGAATGGGAAGTACTTTGCGAAATTATGATGCTGACGGGTGGCAGTGTAGAAAGAACCATTGAATTGATAGAAGGATTGGAAGTGAACGACAAACGAATGTTAACCAATCTGGAATTAACCAAAGGGTTGATCTATGCTGAAAATGTGTCATTAGCCTTAACATATAAAATGGGCAAAACTCAGGCTCATGAATTGATAGAGAAAGCCTGTAAGCAGGCAATTGCCCAGCAAAAGCATTTGAAAGAAATTTTGTCTGAAATTTTTGTAGATTTACCTAACTTGGACGAGCTATTCATGCCTGCCAACTCCATAGGCAATAGCTTAGATATCATCGACGAAATTTTAGATAATCTTTCTAATCACTGAGATTTACTATGAAAACAAATTATAAAATCCAGGGCACACCCAATAGTCCGGTGTTGATATTTTCGAATTCTTTAGGTTCTGAGATGATGATGTGGGATGAGCTCGTTCCTTACCTGCTTCCCTACTTTAGAATCTTGCAATATGATATGCGAGGGCATGGAGGTAGCGAGGCGACGCCGGGAAAATATACCATTGAGCAACTGGGTGAGGATGTAATTGATTTGATGGACGATCTGAAAATCGAAACGGCCTATTTTTGTGGGTTATCTATAGGAGGGTTAATCGGTCAATGGTTAGGGCTGAATCATCCCGAAAGATTTGAAAAACTTGTTTTAAGCAATACAGCTGCAAAAATAGGAGATAATGAGCGTTGGAATACCCGCATTGATACGGTTACTAAACAAGGTATACAAGCCATTGCGAATGAGACGATGGAACGCTGGTTTACCGAAGATTTCAGGAGACAAAACCATAAACGCGTGAGTGAAATTAAGGCTATGTTTCTGCGTAATAATCTTACAGGTTATACAGGTGGTTGTGCGGCGGTGAGAGACGCTGATTTCAGAGAAAAAGTACAGAACATTTCGATAGAAACGCTAATCATAACCGGTGATGAAGACCCTGTTACGAATGTAGAATCGGCAGAATATTTAGCCAATAAAATACCTTATGCCCATCTGAAAGTATTACATGCGCGCCATTTGACAAGCACAGAAATTCCTAAGGAATATGCGCAGGTATTATTGGATTTTCTGGTGGGTGATACCAATTATGCCAGAGGCATGCATGTGAGACGAACCGTATTAGGCAATGCTTATGTAGATAAAGCTAACGAAAAAATCAATTCTTTCAATACTGATTTTCAATCGTTTATCACCAACTATGCCTGGGGAGAAATCTGGACTCGGCCAAATTTGTCCAAACATAGCAGAAGCCTTATAACCCTTGCCATGTTGATTGCCCTGAACAGAAAAGCGGAATTTAAACTGCATTTGCGGGCTGCCATCAATAATGGTGTATCAGTATCTGAAATCAAAGAAGTAATTCTGCAATCGGCTGTTTATTGTGGTGTTCCTGCTGCCAACGAAGCTTTTGCATCAGCGCAGGAATTATTTAAAGAAATGGGAATAGTGTATGAAAATACTTAAAACACAGGTAGGAATTATTGGCGCAGGCCCGGCAGGCTTAACACTGGCTTTGCTATTGCGTAAACAAGGAATAGAAGCGATAATCATTGAGCATAGAAGCCGTGAGTATGTGCAGGCACGTGTAAGGGCTGGTTTATTAGAGCAGAATACAGTTGATATTTATAAAAGTCTGGGTGTAGCAAATAGACTCTTAAAAGAAGGGCAGGAACATCATGGGGTATACCTGAGTTTTGACGGTCAACGCATCAGAATACCTTTTGGAGAGTTGACAGGTGGCAGGAACATCACCATTTATGGTCAACAGGAAGTAGTAAAAGACCTGACAGATGAATGGATAGCCGGAGGAGGGCAGATTTATTTTGAAGCCCCTGCCACAAAAATTGAAAATTTTGACACAGATAACCCGAAAATTTATTTCGAACACCAGGGTGAAGCAGGCATTATGGATTGTGATTTCATGGCGGCTTGTGATGGCTATCATGGCATAGGACGAAAGACTTTGCCTTCTGATACGTTTAAAGAATATTCAGTAACATACCCCTTTAGTTGGTTAGGCATATTGGCGCACGTAGCTCCCTCAACCGACGAGTTGATATATGCTTACCACGAAAGAGGCTTTGCTTTGCATAGTTTACGCTCAGATAAAATCAGTCGTTTATACATTCAGGTTGATAATGATGATTCGGTTGATAATTGGTCGGATGAACGGATATGGGAAGAATTAGCCATCCGCCTAGGAACAGAGGGATGGACTTTAAAAACAGGTCCGATTTTCGAAAAAGGCATTACACCTATGCGCAGTTTTTTTACTGATAATATGCAAGCAGGTAGATTATTTTTGGCAGGTGATGCCGCCCATATTGTACCACCAACCGGAGGGAAAGGATTAAATCTGGCCGTAGCAGATGTAAAACATCTGGCAGATGGTTTGGCAGAATATTATCAGCAAAATTCAATTAATGCATTAGACAATTATTCAGCCATTGCCTTGAAACGCATCTGGCGGGCACAGGATTTCTCTAATTTCATGACGACGCTCTTCCATAAACAAGACGAACACGGGTCGTTTACCTATCAATTACAAAAAGCAAAATTCGATTATATAAAAGTGTCAAAAGCCTATGCAACTACCATAGCCGAAAACTACGTAGGCTTACCATTTGAGGCGTTTGAATAAGAAAACATGAAAAAGGTTCCGATTATAGATACACATACCGCCGCCCACATGGTGAAAGAGGGGGATACCCTTCTGCAGGGTGGCTTTGGCATGACAGGCAACCCCGTGCATCTGATGCACGCCTTGGCCAAATTAGGTACTAAAAATCTGACTTTCATTGGCAATAATGCCGGAGAAGTTGGCTTAGGAGGCGGAAGATTATTAAAAAATGGTCAGCTTAAAAAATTGATAGGTTCATTCTTTACCTCTAATCCTGATGCAGTAAAGGCTGTTCAGGCAGGTTTGATAGATTATGAGCTTTTGCCTCAAGGTACATTAGCAGAAGCGCTTAGAGCAGGGGGCGCAGGCATTGGAGGTTTTTATACACCTGCCTCAGCCGGAACATTAATAGCCGCAAATCGTGAAACCAAAGTAATAGACGGAGTAGAACAGGTATTTATTAAAGGTTTAAGAGGAAATGTGGCCTTTATCCGGGCATGGCGGGCCGATACCGCAGGTAATCTGCAATACCGGATGACCGAGCAGAATTTTAATAAGGCCATGGCTACTGCAGCCGATTTAGTCATTGCAGAAGTAGAAGAAATTGTAGGAGTTGGAGAGATTCAACCCGAGCATATTCATACACCCGGATGCTATGTAGATTATCTGGTACAGGCTACTTTGACTTTAGAAGACCTGGGCATGTCTGCTTCGGTTTCTTCCTCTAAAAAAGTAGATGAATCGCGGATGAATATGGCCAGACGGGCTTTGAAAGAATTGAAAAAAGGTGATGTAGTTAATTTAGGAATCGGGATTCCGACTTTAGTAGCTGACCTGATAACAGAAAAGCATGGAATTATTCTGCATACAGAAAACGGGATGTTAGGCGTTGGCCCTGTACCCGCAGATGGTGGTGGAGCAATGGATTATCCGGTGAATGCCGGTAAAATTCCTGTGACAGCATTAAAGGGTAGCAGCTATTTTGATAGTGCCGATTCATTTGCCATGATTCGCGGCGGGCATATTGATGTGGCTATTATGGGGGGACTGGAAGTAGATGAGGCCGCCAATCTGGCTAACTGGGCAGTACCAGGAAAACCTCTGTTAGGTGTAGGTGGTGCTATGGATTTAGCCAAAGGTGCCAAGCGATTGATTATCACTATGACCCATACTAATCCTGATGATTCATCTAAGATTGTGCCAGCTTGTACTTTGCCATTGACGGCCTCAGGAGTAGTAAGTCTTATCATAACCGAACTGGCAGTTTTTGATTATTCAGATAATCAGTTAACGTTGATAGAGTTGATGCCAAATGCTACTTTGGAAGAAGCGAGAGCTAAGACAAGTGCCAGTTTTGTAGAAAAATTGAGTTAAAAAACGCGTATTTTATGAAAGAATCCTATATCATAGATGCTATTCGCACACCAATAGGTAGTTTTGGCGGAAGTTTATCAACTGTGCGGGCAGATGATCTGGCAGCTATTCCTATTAAGGAGTTGCTGAAAAGACACCCTTCAATTCCTGCCGTGGCAATCGATGATGTGATTTTAGGTTGCCATAATCAGGCTGGGGAAGATAACCGCAACGTGGCGCGCATGGCCTTATTATTGGCAGGCTTACCTTATACGGTTCCGGGAGAAACAGTCAATCGTTTATGCTCATCAGGTATGTCGGCAGTGATTCATGCCAACAGAGCCATTAAAGCAGGCGATGGAGAAATAATTATTGCCGGAGGTATGGAGCATATGACACGTGGCCCCTGGGTGATTTCAAAAACTTCAAAACCGTTTGGTAACGATGCCCAGATGTTTGATTCAAGCTTCGGCTGGCGCTTCATCAACCCTAAAATGCATCAGATGTACGGCACTGATGCGATGGGTATAACGGCTGAAAATCTGGTTGAACTCTATCATATCAGTCGCGAAGACCAGGATTTATTTGCCTGGCGCTCACAACAAAAAGCCTTTGCCGCTCAGCAAAAAGGTATTCTGGCAGAAGAAATTGTAGGTGTTGAATTAGCAGACAAAAAAGGAAATGTAAACGTTTTTGATAAAGACGAATTTATCAAAGGTAATACGACATTGGAAGTTTTAGCCAGGCTAAAACCCGCCTTTAAAAAAGAAAACGGCACAGTAACCGCAGGCAATTCTGCCGGACTCAATGATGGTTCAATAGCCATGCTGATAACATCAGAAGAAGCACTAAAAACTTATAATCTAACCCCAAAAGCCCGTATTGTTTCATCGGCAGTAATAGGCGTAGAACCTCGTATTATGGGTATTGGTCCTGTGGAGGCTTCGAAAAAAGCCTTGCAAAAAGCAGGTTTGTCACTTAATGATATAGCGGTAATTGAGTTCAATGAAGCCTTTGCTGCACAATGTCTGGCAGTAAGCCGCCAATTATACCTGGCAGATGACGACGAAAGAATTAATCCAAATGGTGGCGCTATTGCTTTGGGGCATCCACTGGGCATGTCTGGCACACGTATTATACAGGCCGCAGTTAATCAGTTAGTCAGAACAAAACAACGCTATGCTTTAATTGCTATGTGTGTAGGTGTAGGTATGGGTTATGCAGTAGTGGTGGAAAGGGTTTGATGTATTTAGTGATTGAGTGAATGTGTGATTGAGTGATTTAGCGAATTTGTGATTGAATGATTGAGAAAACTTAGTGATTAAAAACTCCGTGACCCTCCGTGGAATACTCCGTGTCCTCCGTGGTAAAAAAACATTTCGCATAATGAACCCTCTCATTGAAGAATTATTACAAAAATTCCAATCAGCTATCGGTTCTGATTACGATAAGTATCGCAATCATGTTTACCGTGTCTTCTTGAATTGCCTTTTGTTAGATACTATTAAGGACAACGAAGATAAATATGCCATTGCAGCCGTATTTCACGACATTGGCATCTGGACTAACCATACTTTCGATTATTTAGCTCCCTCTATCGAACAAGTGAAAATCTATCTTACTGAAACTAATAGGCAAGATTGCATCGAGGAAATAAAGCTCATGATTGACAATCATCATAAAATTAGCTCATACAAAGCTCAATATTCCCAAACCGTAGAAACTTTCCGCCAGGCTGATTGGATAGATGTGAGTTTTGGGATATTGACATTTGGTGCAGATAAGCAATCCACTCAATTGAATAAACAGCAATTTCCAACTTTAGGCTTTCATAGATTTCTGATAAAAGCCACTGCTAAAAACTTTTTTAAGCATCCCTTAAATCCTTTACCGATGTTTAAGAAATAGGTGAAGAAAGAATATTAATATATCATTCAAAATTATTTTCTAAGTTATGAAATACATTGGACTTTTTCTTTTGATTTTTGTTGGTATCGGAGCTGTTTTTCAAATAATATCTTTGATAATTTCATTAGCTTTTACACTAGGCCAAGAAAATTATACGCTTGGAGATGTACTTGAAAAATTAGGATTTAATCTGATTTTCTTTTTACCACTTTTATTTTTTTATTGGATTGGAATAAATCTCTATAAAGAAAAATGGAAAGTATAGCACCCTTAATTACTACAGAAACTAATTAGATATTCTATTTCAATTAAATGGTTTACGAATAGAATTTATACATTTGCACTATTCTATTCAAACCACTTTTCCATGAAAAAAATCATTCTTTCGGGCTTCTTTGCTCTTTTTAATTTTGTTGCATTTTCTCAGAATACCTCTTCCGAAAAAACAATTATTCAGGTTGATTTTAATAAAAAAATAGGTGATATGACCACCATGTGGGCTTGGTTTGGTGCTGACGAACCTAACTATGCCTATATGAGAGATGGCAAAAAGCTACTATCAGAATTATCATCCATGAGTCCTGTACCCGTCTATTTCAGAGCGCATAATCTGCTTACTTCCGGGCATGATACATTGACGCTCAAGTGGGGCTCAACCAATGTATATACCGAAGATGCCAACGGAAATCCAATATATGACTGGACCAGAGTTGACAAGATTTTTGACACTTACTTAGCCAGAGGTATTAAACCATTGGCACAATTCAGTTTTATGCCCAAAGCGCTCTCACCTAAGCCTGAACCCTATGAACATTATTGGAAACCCGGTATGCCCTATAATGATATTTATACAGGGTGGGCGTATCCGCCAACGGATTATAAAAAATGGGCCGAACTGGTCTATCAATGGGTAAAACACTCAGTAGCGCGATACGGAAAAAAAGAAGTAGAAAGCTGGTATTGGGAACTTTGGAACGAACCTAACATTGGCTATTGGAAAGGCACAGTAGATGAATATTGTAAACTATATGATTATACAGCCGACGCAGCCAAAAGAGCCTTGCCAACTATAAAAATGGGAGGCCCGGAAACCACGGGCCCAAGCTGGAATAAAGCAGCAGATTTTTTGCAAACCTTTCTCAAACACTGCATTTCGGGTAAAAATTATGTGACGGGAAAAGTAGGTTCTCCACTTGATTTTATCTCATTCCATGCCAAAGGTGCACCTAAAATTGTAGATGGACATGTGCAGATGAATATGGGTACACAATTAAGAGATATTTCAGAAGGATTCAGAATTGTAGCATCATTTCCGACATTGAAGCATTTACCTATCATTATCGGCGAGTCAGACCCCGAAGGTTGTGCGGCTTGTGGCATGAAAACTAATCCACAAAATGCTTATCGGAATGGCACGATGTATTCAAGCTATACTGCCGCTTCTTTTGCCCGCAAATATGCTTTAGCCGATTATTATAAAGTCAATCTGAAAGCCGCAGTCAGCTGGTCGTTTGAGTTTGAAAATCAGCCTTATTTCTATGGTTTCCGTGATTTGGCAACCAATGGTATAGATAAACCCGTGCTGAATGTATTCAGAATGTTTGGTCAGATGTCAGGTAAACGTGTGGAGGTAAAAGGCAATATGAAATACGATTTCAAAATGGTGCGTGACTCAAGTGTGAGAGGTGCAAAAGCTGATATTAATGCGCTGGCCAGTAAAGATGTCAATTCTGCGGCTGTGATGCTCTGGCATTATCATGATGATGATGTAGAGGCAGAAGATGCCTCAATTGAAATAGATTTAAAAGGGTTACCTATTGGAAAACTTAAATTCAACCATTATCGGATAGATGATGAAAACAGCAATGCCTATGAAGTCTAGAAGAAAATGGGCTCTCCGGAAAGCCCGACCAGGGAGCAAATAGCTATTCTCGAAAAAGCCGGACAATTAACATTACTGACCTCACCCAGCTATATAAAAACAAGTAATGGTAGCTTAAAACTCAGTATTAAACTACCACGACAAGGGGTTTCATTGTTGAAATTTGATTGGTAAAATAGCTATATCAATTGAGCAATTATTGATTAACCGATAGTTTTCGGACAAAATTACTTCCGTTTTCTTCTTGTAGAATTACAAAGTAATTACCAGAAGTAAATCCTTTTATGTCAATAGTATGACTGAAACTTTTGTCAGTTGATTGCTTTAACGATCTACCCATTACATCAACTAATTGATAGCTGAATGCTTTTGAGGATTTAATGAATACTTTATCGGACGTTGGGTTCGGATATAATTGAATATGTATAGACATTTCTTCATTAGCTAAAATTATGGGTATAAAATTAGCCGAAATGATGCTTTCACAACCTTTTTCAAATACTTTTACCTGATAGTTGCCTACTTCTGTAAATTTTATTTTCTGTGATGTGAGGGGTAATTCCGTGGTATTAAAATACCACTTATTGCCCGCTGAAGCACTCGAAATTAAACTATCGTTTGATTGTTTAATCGTAGGCTGAGGAATGATTATCTGCGAGATTGTTATGGCATTTTCAGAGATATTCGAACAATTATTTTCGTTGGTTACTTTTAGTGCATATTTACCAGATGAGGCGGCGGTATAAAATTGATTGCTTGCTCCTTCAATTGCTGCATCATTCAGATACCACTGGTAACTAACCGCTTTTGAATCAGTTGTTAATATTGATTTGCTATCAACACATATATGGGTACCTAAAGAAGATGATATAACAGGAGCTATCGGAATAGATAATTCTTTGATTAGAATAGGTTGTGAACTCCTTTTACAACCAACCTTATCAATGACAGTAAAGATATACTCTCCTTTTTGCTTAATTATCGCATTATTATTTTGTGACTGAATCGTATCGTTTTTTGTCCATACGTAATTGTAAGGCTCAACTCCTCCCAAAATAGTTGCCTCTAATTGTGTAGAACTTCCCTTACATAATTCTTTCCTCCCGACTACATCTTTAATACTCAAGTCAGAAGGGGTAATGACTACGGCATCATTAGATATGCTTGAGCATCCGCTAGCATTTTTAACTTTCAGTAAGTAACTGCCGGGAACGGTTACATTATAAGATGGATTAACCTCGTCTTTAATTTCATGGCTATTTATAATCCATTGATAACCGCTTTCCTGATTATTAGTTGAAAGCGTGATATGTCCATCTAAGCATAGTATAGTATTGGTTGGTGGATTTATAACAGGCGGAACCGGATTGTCTGCTTTTTTAATATGTATTATATCTGAGTGGTTATAGCAACCAACATTATCAAAAACATGTAATATATAATCTCCCTCCTCACCTATTAAAGGATTAACTTTCTTAGAAACGATAGACGAATTTTTTATCCAGGTATATGAAAAAGGCGGAATGCCACCAGTAAGGGTCGGCTTTAATTCTGTCGAATCATTCGGGCAAAATTCCCTTTTACCAGCAATATCACTAATTTTTAAATTGGAAAAAGCACGTACTGAGACTGTAAAATAATTACTAGTGTAACTCTGACAAAGCTCATTATTAACTGTGGTTTCACACCAGGCATTATAGGTTGTAGTTACTTGTGGAGTAACATCGATCTGCTCTCCTCTTGCCCCAGTCGACCAAACTACAGTTCCTTCACAACCCCTAGTTCTTAAACTAAGTGGAGTACCTGCACAAATCTGACGAGTATCTGCTTCAATTATGGGAGCTGAACTATTAACGATATTTAACTCAACCTGGCGAGAAGTGGCTTCACATCCCTGTTGCCTGACTTTTAAAGTATAATTTCCAGTTTGAAAAGCTGTATAATAATAGTTGGTGGCAAATTGTATAGGGGCATTGTTTTTATACCATTGAAAGCTGAGATTAGTCAGATAAGCCATGTATTCCATCGAGACATTCCCCATCTTAGAAGATAATGACAAACTGCCATTTCTACAAAAGGTAGCATTTTCACCAGTAATGTCGAAATTTGTTTTACAAGGCGTGTCTGGAGATGCTAGTTTGAAAAGAAGGAAACTTGGGCCAGTATTATAATATATCCCATTTTTAACTGCGGTTACATATAATCCAAAATCAGAAGCACCATTTATATCCTGAATGACATAGTAATTACTATTGAAACTTTTAGACCACAATTGCTCATTACTAAAATTCAGTTTGATAATTGCATTATTCTTTATTATAAATATCTTACCATCGCCTGTGGTAGTAATTTTAGCAGAACTATAATTGGTATTTTTCCATTGTAACCCCCCTGCAGAATTATATTTGTATAAGCCTGTATTGGTACTAAATACACAGCCATTGTCGGATGTTCTTTCAAAATCGTTGATATTTTCTCCGATTAAAAGCCTTGTCCAATTGGCATTTCCGGTCGAAGTATTTAACTGAATAATACTTCGGTTACCAGAATTACTGCTATTTGTATAGGTATACATAATAGAAGGATCTGTAATAATCAATTGAGAAGCACCTAAAATATCGGTATTTGACCAAATAAGATTCCCTAATGCATTGTATTTTCTTATACCACTAGCACTTGCAATGATTACCCCATCATCGCTGGATGTTTGGATATCATTAACCGTACTACTTGAAAAGCCAGAAATATCAACCGACCACTCTATAGTACCATCATTCCTCATTCTTTTGAGCTCAGTGACGGGTTTATTATTAGTAAAAGAGTAGCCTTGTAGATAGAATCCATTAGCAAGCGTAGCGGTGGCAGTTTGCACATAAAAATAAATGTCGGTTAGTTCCCAACTCAAATTCAGACTGGCATCATATTTCTTAAAAACATGACTTGAAGTAAGGTAAGCAAGCACGCCACCATCCTGAGATGGGCATTGCAACATATAGGGGACATTACCTGAACCTCCTTCTACAGTAATATATTGATTTTTTACAAGGCCATCGGCATGAAATTTACTAATACTTGCCGAACCACTATTGGTATTCTGGTCCTTTATCAAGGCAAATAAAGTATTAGGACCTGGAGAAAGAGTGATGCTTCCACCTTTGGTTCCTCCATTATAGGGTTCTACCCATTCTATGGCAGGGGTTTGTTCTTGTGCATAGGAATAATAATAGGATAATAACAGCAAGAATGTAGCGTAAACAATTTTAGTCATATTTTATGCAGTATTTATTAATAGGTCGAAAATTAAATAATAATTGTTCATAAAGCAATGAATTATATTAACTTGAAAAAATCTATTCTCGATAGTTTGATATTTATTAACAAGCATTTATACGGATATTCTGAAAAATTGATTAACATTTGTACTAAATACCGACGAAACCAATGGAATGGACAATAACAGAATTAATCAATAAAAAAGACCTTGAAGGGCTTAGAAATATTCTTTCTCAAAACCCCGCACTTGCCAATGAGGGGTTACCCTACGATACCGCAAATACAGCCAAAGCACACCCGTTACATCGGATTTGCGATGGCGTATTTTCGAAACTTTATACAGATGAAGAGGGTGTAGAAATGGCAAAATTATTCCTGAAATATGGGGCAGATATTAACGGCGGTGAAAAGATACTAAAAAAAGATACCCCACTTGTGGCCGCAGCAAGCCTTCATGCCGATAAGGTAGCTATTTTCTATATAGACCAAGGCGCAGATATTAATCACCCGGGATGTCACGGAGGTACAGCCCTACATTGGGCGGCCTGGTGCGGCAGACCTAAAGTGGTAAAAAGACTTTTATCTACAAATATAGACCTCAATAAACTTTGTATTGACTTTAAATCAACACCGCTTTTCTGGGCAGTTCACGGTCTGAAATCAGGAGATAAAAAATATATAGAAGGACATCTGGAATGCATCAGGCTCCTGCTGTATTCAGGTGGTGACAAAAATATTCCCAACGCCGATGGAAAGACTATTTATGATTTGGTTGAGGAGGGGGATGTGGAGTTGAGGGCGTTGTTGGGGTGAAAGAATTTATGCCCACTTAAAAAGTTTAGATTACTTTAAAGTTATATTATAATAACCGCATTTCCGGTAAAACTATATATGCGTGAATTAAAACAAATTATTCTTTCACTTATTGAAGGGCGAAAAATAAATAAGCTAAAACAAAGCCTTCGTTTATTTATTGAAGAAGCAAAAACGCTTGGGTTAAGCAATCAATATTTAGAGGAAGCGATAGAGTTTCTTGAGTTTTTTGAATACGAACTGTGCTTTGACACTATTATTACTCAAATCTATGAATCCAATATTGAGATTGATAACGAGTTTTTTATTGAGATTTGTAAAATAGGTGAAATGTTGAAACTACCTATTGAGAACTATTCTTTTATAAAAGGGTGTATAAGAGAAAAGCATTCTTCCTAAACAAGTCAAAGAATAAGTCTCTGATATAATTAAAAGCCTATCGTTAAAATAAAAGTATCCTAAGAAGAATAAAGTTAAGAGGTAATTTTATGCATATAGTTTAATAAAAAGGTCTTGTAATATCATATTACAAGACCTTTTTATTGAAGTGACCCCGGAGAGGCTCGAACTCTCGACCCATTGATTAAGAGTCAATTGCTCTACCAACTGAGCTACGGAGTCTTAATATTTATGTTCTACTATCTGCGCTCTCAACCTACTGATTAAGAGCTGGTGACGTACACCGGCGACGTTCGCTCAATTGCTCTACCAACTGAGCTACGGAACGAACGTCGCCCGGTCTTATGGTTTGCAAATTTAATTTTTTTTGAATTACTGCCACTAATCTGGCTAAAATTATTTTCGGTTTCGGAAGAGTGTCTCAAAAAACTACTAACTTGCTATTCGTACTAGCTACTTTAGACCGATGCAAACACTAACACATTACCGTACTTGTAACCTATGCGAAGCCATGTGTGGGCTTGAAATCAAAGTAGAAGAAGGAAAAGTGACAAAAATTGAAGGAGATAAAAATGATCCTTTCAGTCGTGGACATATTTGCCCGAAAGCAGTAGCATTAAAAGATATTTACGAAGACCCTAATCGACTAAAATTCCCTGTTAAACGTGTAGGAGACAGTTGGCAACAGATTTCATGGGAAGAAGCCTTTGAAGTAGTGGTGAGTCGCATAAAAGATATTCAGGTAAAATATGGAAACAATGCTGTAGGTATGTATCAGGGAAATCCTTCAATACATAATTTAGGTACTTCCATGAATTCTCCGGCTTTTGCCAGGGCTCTACATACAAAAAACCTGTTTTCAGCTACCTCTGCCGACCAGTTACCCCATCATTTTGCTGCATGGCAAATGTTCGGGCACCCGATGCTGATGCCAATCCCAGATATTGACCATACCGATTATATGCTCATCATCGGGGGCAACCCTATTGCTTCAAATGGCAGTATTATGTCGGTCCCTGACGTGGCCAATCGCTTGAAAGCCATTCAGAAGAGAGGAGGTAAAGTAGTAGTGATTGACCCCCGTTTTACCGAAACAGCAGCAAAAGCAGATGAGCATTATTTCATCCGTCCGGGAGCAGATGCTTTTCTGTTATTAGCAATGATTCAAACTATTTTTACCGAAAACCTTATGAGCTTAGATAGACTAGCTGAATTTACTGATGGTGTAGAAAAGTTGAGAGAAATTGTAGCACCTTTCACTCCAGAAAGAGTGGAAAAACAGACAGGTATTTCTGCTGAGCTAATCCGTCAGTTAGCATACGATTTTACTCAGGCAAAAGCAGCAGTTTGCTATGGTAGAGTAGGGGTATCTGTACAAACTTTTGGCAGCATCGCTCAATGGCTGATTAATGCTATTAATGTATTAACCGGTAATCTGGATAGAGCAGGAGGGGCTATGTTTTCAAGTCCTGCCTTAGATTTTCTAGCCAGAGCCAGATCAGAGAATAAATTTAATCGCTGGCAAAGCAGAGTCAGGAAATTGCCTGAGTTCTTAGGCGAATTGCCAGTAGCGACTTTAGCAGAAGAGATTCTGACTGAGGGAGAATCTCAAATCAAGGCTATGGTTATCAGCTGCGGTAACCCGATCCTTTCTACGCCTAATGGCGGGCAGTTAGACAGGGCTTTTGAACAGTTGGAATTTATGGTGGCTATTGATATTTATATCAACGAAACTACTCGTCATGCAGATATTATTTTGCCTCCTGCTACCGGCTTAGAAGTTTCCCATTACGATACCACTTTCCATGTACTAGCCGTTAGAAATACGGCTAAATATTCAGAAGCCTTATTCCAGAAAGCAGAAGGCGCCAAATATGATTGGGAGATTTATCAGGAATTGGCGCATCGACTAAATAATGCACCTGATGTAGCCTTTAATCCGGAGCCTCCAGAGGTGAAACTGGACATGGGTTTGCAATTTGGGTCATACCAACTCTCTTTACAACAACTAAGAGATAATCCTCACGGTATTGATTTGGGTGCTTTGAAGCCAAGTCTACCTAAACGTTTATTGACGCCAGATAAACGAATTAATATAGCTCCAGATATACTGGTTAAAGATATAGAAAGATTGCAGCAATCTTTGAAAAGTGCGGATACTCAGAATGGATTTGACTATCTCCTGATTGGCAGAAGACACCTGCGCGATAATAATTCGTGGATGCATAATTCAGAGCGATTGGTGAAAGGGCGAAACAGATGTACTCTAATGATTCATTCAGCAGATGCACACAGACTTAATCTTGATAATCTATCAATAGTGAAAGTAACGTCAAGAGTAGGTTGTGTAGAACTACCAATTGAAATTACTGACCATATGATGCAGGGGGTAGTAAGCATGCCTCATGGGTATGGCCATGCAAGAAAAGGTGTGCAATTAGATGTAGCCGCTAAATATGCAGGCGTAAGCATTAATGATTTGACAGACGAATATGTTGTAGATGAATTGACGGGTAATGCAGCTTTTAATAATGTAGCCGTTAAAGTGGAAAAAGTAAGCTGAAATAGTTGATTAAAAGACAAATTATACGCTTGTTTCTTTATATTTGTAATCAATCTTTTCATTGATCTAACCTTACCAAATGCAATGCTTACCTCCCTTTCAAACTTCGCTCGGCGCCATGCCTCGGGTCGAAATGTGCTGATATTCTTTGTTTTGCAAATGATTATTTCAGCCGTAATTCTACCTTATATGCAAGGTAAATTTGACCCTACAAATACCCTAGGCGTATTAGACCTTAAATTTGGCTTCACAGCTGACGAAGCGTATAATATGCTGACTGCCTATGGAGAAGAAGGAAGAAAATACTACTTCTTTGCCGAAGCAGTGATTGATATTATCTATCCGATTATTTATACCATTACTAATATTCTCCTGTTGAGCTATGTCTTCAAGAGAGGTTTTGCACCTGATAGCTTTATACAACAGCTCAATATTTTTCCAATTTTAGCTACAATCGGCGATTTCGCTGAAAACGCAGGTATCATTGCCATGCTCAATGCCTTTCCTGAAAGAGCAGATGGTGCTGCCAGTTTTGCTTCCAGCGCAGGTATGTTCAAATGGGTAGCTTTTGGTATCAGCATTGCCTTATTTCTGATAGGTATCATCTCATGGATTATTGCTACTATAAATAGGAGAAAGGAGTAAGCGGACGCCGCGCGGAAACAAGGAGAAAGTAAAAACATGAAAATTAAATTTATGATACTTTCTCCATTCTCCGTGTTCCTTTCTCTATTTTTCCTAACCTTTGTATTTTAAAACTACATAATAATAAACAAAACATGGAGTATAGAAGATTTGGACGTACCGACTGGAACGTCAGTGAAATAGGATATGGTATGTGGGGATTAGCAGGTTGGACAGGCTCTGACCAGGATGAAGTAGGTCAGTCGCTTGACCGTTCGGTTGAATTAGGCTGTAATTTTTTTGATACAGCCTGGGGCTATGGTGCAGGAAGAAGCGAAGAGATTCTGGGAGATGTATTGAAGAAATATGCCAGTAAGCGCTTGTATTTTGCTACAAAGATTCCTCCTAAAAACTTTACGTGGCCATCAAAATCACACTTTTTATTAGAAGATTGCTTCCCTGCGAGCCATATCATTGAGTATACAGAAAAGAGTTTGAAAAACTTGGGGGTAGATTGTATAGACCTGCAACAATTCCATGTTTGGGAAGATGTCTGGGCGAATAACGATGATTGGAAAGAAGCAGTTACGAAACTGAAACAAGAAGGTAAAGTAAAAAACTTCGGTATCAGTGTAAATCGTTGGGAGCCTAACAATGTATTGGAAACACTGAAAACAGGACTGATTGATACAGTACAGGTAATCTATAATATCTTTGACCAGAACCCTGAGGATGAGTTATTCCCATTATGCAAAAAAATGGATATTGGTGTCATAGCCCGAGTACCATTTGATGAAGGTACTTTGACAGGCTTATTGACAAAGGAAACTACTTTCCCTGCCGATGACTGGCGTTCTACTTACTTTGTACCTGAAAACCTCATTCCAAGCGTCGAACATGCAGATGCTTTAAAACCTTTGGTACCAGACGGAATGACGATGCCTGAAATGGCCTTACGTTTCATCTTGTGTAATGACGATGTACATACCATCATACCGGGTATGAGAAAAATACGCCACGTAGAGGCCAATATCGGTAGTAGTGATGGCAAGAAATTAGACGAAAATCTCCGCTTAAAACTCAAAACTCATCGTTGGGACAGAACCCCGACAGAGTGGTCGCAATAAAATTGGAGCAAGCGGACGCCGTGCGGGAACAAGGAAAACGTAGAAGTTTTAAACAGAAAAATTTAAAACAGAAAATTTAAAACCGAAAAAGGTATCTTTTCTATTTTCCTTTCTCCCTGTTCCATTCTCCATTCTCCAAACATTTATGCTCGAAACAACAACAATAATCGCCTGTATAGCAGCTTTTTTTGCAGGTTTTATAGACTCTATTGTAGGAGGCGGGGGCTTGGTGCAAGTCCCCGCTTTGTTTATTTTATTTCCTTCTTATTCAGTACCGCAGATAATCGGTACTAATCGTTTTTCTTCATCTATGGGTACAGCAGTGGCAGGTTATCAGTACTCCAAAAAAGTGAAGATACCCTGGAAAACCGTATTGTATTCAGGCATTGGTGCGGCTATTATGTCATACTCAGGTGCATTGCTATCAAGCATGATGAGTGCCCTGATCTTAAAGCCTACTATTCTGATTTTAATGACCCTTATCGCTATTTACACCTACCGTACAAAAAACTTAGGACAAGACGAAAAACTTCGTTTCAGTCTGCAAGCCATTCCTTTTTATGGATTGTTGATAGGCATGGCAACAGGCTTTTATAATGGCTTTGTAGGTCCGGGTACTGGTAGTTTATTAGTATTTGGTTTTGTTAGTATTATCGGCTACAGCTTTTTATCGGCCTCAGCCATTTCAAAAGTAGTGAATGTAATAGCTGATGTGGCCTCTTTAATTTTCTTTGTGAGCAAAGGCTTCGTAATGTTCAAGATTGCTTTCCCGATGATGATTTGTAATATGGCAGGCTCTTATGTAGGTAGCAAAATAGCTATTCTAAGGGGCAATGCCTTTGTACGGATGATATTCCTGTTTGTGGTTTTTGGGTTGATAGTTAGGTTTGGGTATGATGTGCTGCAACTTTTTGATGAATTTTAAAACAACCTTATTTTGATATTTATTATTCGTGTTGATTTGTAAGCTTTTTTTTGTATTGTATGAAATAAAAGTCTTTCAGGGCTAGTATTAGACTTTTTTCTTTATCTTTGTTCACCTTATGTCATGAGCAAAACTATGTAAGTTTTATTTTACAGCTTCTTTAGTGCGCTTTCTCTCCTCATATTCGTTTACTGGAAATTCAAACTGACCATTTAAAAATTTGACAACCAGTGGATTGGCTGCTTTAGCGCGTCAATTACTTAACTATTATTTATTATGCCAAACTTTTATTTTAAAGCGACTCTGTATAGGAGCCTGTTATTCTTATGTTCTTTTGGTGCAATGGCGCAGAAAAACTTCTTTGTAGCAGATAATGTATCTTCTGCCCGTTTAAGTACCGACCCGTCTCTTACAAAAAACATTAAAAAGTCTGATTTTTATCAACTGAAAGAAAATGAATTAAGGGCTTATTTATCAAAAGCATCGCTTGAGTTTAGTAATGGTGCTGCACTACCACTGGAAATCCCTTTACCCAATGGAAAAATGGAAACCTTCAATATGTTTGAATCTCCTGTCTTGTCGCAACAAGTAGCTGCCAGACATCCGGAGATTAAAACCTATACGGGTAGAGGACAGTCGAATACCAATTACACGATTCGTATAAGTTTTACAGCCATAGGCTTTAACGCGATTGTTTTGGGTATTGATAGCGATGCTGCCTATTACGATAAGGTATCAAAAGATACATCAGACCATTTGTACCGGGTTTATTTTGCGAAAGATGCTGTAAGTCCTAAAAGCCTGAAATCTACTCTCGGAACTGGTAATAAATGTGGCGTGATAGACGCAAAATTTAATTTACCTAATACTGATAAAAATAATAAAATCAAGAGTCCGAATACCACTGCTAATAACTCAGGTGCTACGCTTCGTACTTTCCGATTAGCTATGGCAGCCGATGCTGAATTTACCCAGCAGGCAGCTTATGATGGCAATGCTACCAATGCATTTGCCGGTCTGGTTGGTTATGTAAATAGAATAAATGCTGTTTATCGGGTAGAACTAAGTGTAGCATTTACTTTAGTAAGTGATGTGAATCTGGTTTTTACGAATACAGCTACTGACCCTTACAACAACAATGACCAGGAGGCGATGCTTGAACAAAATCAAAGAACATTAGATTCATTGATTGGAACTGCCAACTACGATATCGGTCACGTTTTAGGAACTGCGGCTGGTTCAGGAGGTGGCATTGCTGCCAGTTCTTCGGCTTGTACCACTGAAGCAAAAGGTGCAGGGGTCTCTGGCGTGGGTGATGGTTCTTTTGCCCCTGTTTTTGACGACCAACTCGTTGCGCACGAGATGGGACATCAGTTTGGGATGAGTCATAGTTATAATAGCTCTATTCCGGTTTGCACTACCCGTGAGCCTGAAACTTCTGTTGAGCCAGGATCTGGTACTACTATTATGAGCTATGGCTATACCTGTAGCGATGGAATCGGAAATGATGATTACGAAACGCCCTATCAACCCTTTCTGAATTTTCATACAGTTAGTTATCAACAGGCGGAGGCGTACATTGCTACTTTAACTTGTTTTACTACTACTTCCAATAGTAATGTTGTTCCGGTTATTACGGTTTTTCCTGCCAATACAACTATTCCAAAATCAACACCATTTGTATTAAAAGGAAATGCTTCTGATTCTAATGGTAGTAATGTATTAAGCTATTCATGGGAAGGAACTAACGTTGGAACAGTTATACCAGACCATACTACATTGAATGATAATTCCAAATCCCCATTTTTCAGAAGTTATTCCCCTGTTGTTACAGGTACAAGATATTACCCTAGATTAGAGGCGATATTAAACGGCACAAACAAGGCTATCGGAGATAAGCTGCCATCAGTGGGAGTTATTACAACACACCGGATGACTGTACGGGATGGGGTAGGTGGAGTAACTTATAATGAGTTAACCGTAACAGTTGATGCCAATTCAGGGCCATTTTTAGAGACTACCAATCTGGCAGGTTCTTATGCTGGTAATAGCAGCAGAACAATTACGTGGAGTGTAGCCAATACCAATGTAGCACCTGTAAGTTGCACTCAGGTAAATATTTTGCTATCAACCGATGGAGGGTTAACATTTCCAGTCACACTTGCTGCCAATACGGCAAATGATGGTACCGAATCAATCATTCTTCCAAATGTAAATACTACTACAGCCAGAATCAAAGTAGAAAGCAGCAACAATATTTTCTTTGATATTTCTAATAGCAACTTTTCTATTACTGCTGGCTTTGGACCTCCTGATAACGTTTTAGTAAGTTCAACAGCTATTTGCAGTGGTACAAGCGTAACTTTATCAGCTACTTGTGCCTCAGGTGTGGTTACCTGGTATAATGTTGCTACTGGTGGTTCTGCGCTCGGCACAGGTAACAGCCTGAACCAGAGCCCAACGACTAATACTACTTATTATGCAGCTTGTGAAAACGGAGGTACTAAAAGTTCGAGAGTGCCAACGGGAACGGTTTTAGTGAATGCTTCGGCAGTAAATCTAACTGCTGATGTTTCAAGTGGCAATACCACATTTGCTGCTACACAAACGATTACGGCAACCAACAAAGTTATATCGCCAGCCAAAGTAAATTATAATGCAGGCAACGCCATTATATTAAACACAGGTTTTGAAGCGCAGAACGGAAGCACTTTTAAGGCTAGTATAGAAGGTTGTCAATAATAATTTAAGAATTATATGCTCTTCTAAATATCTTTTAGAAACTTATAGATATTTTGACACAAAGGTCCTCATTTGAGGGCCTTTGTTTTGACAAATTGTTAAGATGAGTGAGAGTCAGGGTATTGTTCAGGATACACTTAACTACTTAACCTCTTAGCTTTACAATCACATTAGTGCAAGCACTTCTCTTAATTACAAACATCACCCGATGCACGATAAGTAATTATTAAAGCATTCATTTGTTTCATATACATTTCTGTCAGTTTCATTCTTCACCCCGACACATCATATTGGGTCAATAGTACTCCTATAAAATCGACACGAACCAGAGTAGGATAGAGGTTTCTGTTAGCTAAATTCATGAATGCATAGCCACTCACCACTTCAAGTATCTTGCATAGTTTTTGTATTAGTTAATTAATACTTAAAACGCAGTTAAAATGTCATTAAAATTTCTGCATTAAATTTTCATTATTTCAAGATTTTCTGTTTTTTTTGTAATTATAATTTATTGATTATCAGTAATTTATGATAAAATCTTATATTGCTTTTATTAGAAGTTAAAGTGAAGTCAGAGAGGCGACTGTATTAATATTAAAAATGGTTTAGTAGCTTTGCACAACGTATGAAAATCTTGACTGGAAATATCAGACTAAGCCAGCCATTCCGATTATTCGGGATGGTATGCGGTCTATTTCTGGTTACTTCTATTTTTGTTAAGGGCAATAGTTCGAATACCGGAAATGAAAGACTCAATATTTCTTTCATTAAGGCAAATCAGCTGAACTCGCAGAGTATCATTTTTCAGGATTGGGAGTCAACGCTCCCATGCGATTTCCTATCGATTCTGAGTGCTGAAGAAGAAGTAGACCCTACTGACGAAAGTACAGGGGATGAATCTTCTGAAAGCGATTTCCCGTTACATATATCCTATTTTAATTACAACTTCGTAGAGAGTTCGTTTGTAAGCTTTAATTTATCTCTTCAAAAACGAATTACTATTCCCTTTTTTCTGCTCCATCATTCGTGGAAGATTCCATTTAATTCAATGGTTTCTTACTTACGTAAGTAAAAATCTATCTTTTTAAAGGTTTTTTAAGGCATTATTTAGTTTGAAATTCTTTTTCAATCAATAGGCTTACATTCTTATTTTTTAAAATATTCATGAAATATTCAATCATTTTTTTAGCAATTGCTGCATTTTATATTGCAGGTTGTAACCACGCTGAACATACAAAAGAAGAGGTGTCTGAGTTTATTGTAAGTAGCCCGATAAAGGTCGATACTTCTATAAACAAGGAATATGTCTGTCAGGTCAGAGCCAGTAACCACATAGAATTGCGCTCTTTGGAAAGAGGGTATTTAACAAAAATATATGTTGATGAGGGTCAGCATATCAAACAAGGGCAACCTATGTTTCAGATTATGCCACTGGTATATCAGGCCGAAATGGAAAAGTCGAAAGCTGACGTAGAATATGCTGAAATTGAGTATCAGAATACCAAAATTCTTGCTGACAAGAACATCGTTTCGCCACAAGAACTGGCCTTAGCCAAAGCGAAACTTGACCGTGAAAAAGCTGACTTAAAATTATCAAGTACGCATCTGGGTCTAACATCAGTTAACGCTCCTTTTAGTGGTATAATGGATAGATTCCATATGCGATTGGGAAGTCTGGTAGATGAAGGAGAATTGCTAACAACACTTTCGGACAATAGTAAGCTCTGGGTTTATTTTAATGTTCCGGAAGCTGAATATCTCGACTACGCTGCCCGTATCAAAAAAGAAGGGCCTCAAAAAGTAAAGTTGCTGATGGCAAACAACGAGATTTTTAACCATGACGGTCTTTTTGAAACCATTGAGGCAGATTTTAACAATGAAACAGGAAACATTGCTTTCCGTGCTACATTCCCGAATCCGGAAGGTATTTTACGACATGGAGAAACAGGTACAATTCTTTTGCCTTCGCATATTAAAGATGCCCTTTTGATTCCGCAGGAAGCTACTTTCGATATTCTGGACAAAAAATTTGTATTTGTGGTGGATGAAAAAGGCAATGTTCAAACCAGACAAATAACAACCGGATTAGAAATGCCTCATATTTATACTGTTACCAGTGGCTTGTCTACCAATGATAAAATTATAGTGGAAGGTTTACGTAAAGTGAAAAACGGAGACCATATCAAAACTAAATTTAAACCTTACAGGACGGTAGTTGAAGAGTTAAAGAACCTTCATGCAGAGTAAATTTTAATCTCATTGAAAGCCTTATGGGTTTCAGACAGTGCGACGATTCGCAACCTGTAAGGTATTGACAAAACGCAGAAAAAATGTTTAGCAAATTCATAAAAAGACCAGTACTGGCTATTGCCATGTCTCTGGCAATCGTCTTTTTGGGGATATTGGCGATTTTTACCCGCCCCATATCCCAATTTCCTGAAATAGCACCTCCACGGGTAAATATTTTCATTGAGTTCCCGGGTTCGAATGCTGATGTATTGGTGAAATCGACCCTGACTATCATGGAACGTGCCATCAATGGTGTGCCGGGCATGCAGTACATGATGTCGGATGCAACCAGTGCCAGTGAGGCAACAGTACAGATTGTTTTTGAACCTGGTATTGACCCGACTATTGCCGCTGCCCGTGTAAAAACCCGTGTGGATCAGGTTTGGGCAAACTTACCTATTCTGGTTCAGCGTGAGGGGGTTATTATTACGCCTGTACAACCTAGTATGTTGATGTATGTCAACTTCTTTAGTACAGATAAAGAATATGACCAGAAGTTTTTGTTCAACTATGCTGATAACCTGGTTGTTCCCGAATTACAACGTATCAGCGGTGTAGGGCGTTCTGAAATTGTGGGTAGTAGAGCATTCGCCATTCGGGTCTGGTTGAATCCGGACAGAATGAGAGCATATAATATTTCTGCTGAAGATGTATTGAAAGCCATTGATGAACAAAGTGTATTAGGTCGTCCGGGACGTGTAGGTTTAAGTTCCGGTAAGGTAGCGCAATCGCTCGAATACGTTTTTACTTATCAGGGTTGGTTTAATAAGCCTGAGCAGTATAAAGACATCATCATCAGGGCAAATGCAGAAGGTGAAATTCTAAAACTGAAAGATGTCGCCAAAGTAGATGTCGGTAGTGAGTTTGTGGATATTTATACCAATAAAGACGGCTATCCATCGGCTTCATTGGTATTAAAACAAAACCCCGGAAGTAACTCCAATCAGATTATTGCTGATGTGAAAGCGAAACTCGAAGAATTGAGAAAGAATTTTCCTCCGGGGGTTGATTATGAAATCAATTATGACGTATCAAGCTTCGTAAATGCTTCGATTGATCAGGTATTGCATACACTATTAGAAGCGTTTATACTGGTTTCGTTAGTGGTATTCCTTTTCCTTGGCGATTTCCGGTCTACACTCATTCCAACGCTGGCGGTGCCTGTTTCGTTAATTGGAGCATTCGTTTTCATGCAGTTTTTTGGGATTGGTATCAACCTTATTACACTCTTTGCGTTAGTACTAGCTATCGGGGTTGTGGTCGATGATGCCATTGTGGTAGTAGAAGCTGTGCACGTAAAGATGCACGAAGAACATTTAACGCCCTTCAAAGCTGTACAGAAAGTATTGAGCGAAATCAGCGGGGCCATTATCGCCATCACCTTAATCATGACAGCCGTATTTGTTCCGGTAGCATTTATGACAGGTCCGGTGGGGGTACTTTACAGACAATTCGCCATTACAATGGCTTCGTCAATTGTACTTTCAGGAGTTGTGGCTCTTACGCTTACACCTGTATTATGTGCCATGATTTTGAAAAATACCCATGGACAAGTTCGGAAAAAATCACCTGTAGATAAATTTATCGATTGGTTCAATAGAAAATTTGATTGGTTATTAGGCAAATACACCAAACTACTAACCATAATTGTGAACCGTAGAGTGGTGACTTTTGGGGTATTGTTGATTTTTGCAGCAGGTATCATAGGAATTAATACTATTCTACCAGCCGGTTTCATCCCGGGTGAAGATCAGGGGCAAATTTATGCCATTATTCAGACACCTCCCGGTACAACACTCGAACGTACGAATGCTATTTCACTGGAATTACAAAAAATAGCCAAAGCAACACCAGGTGTGAAATCGGTAACGGCCATGGCAGGTTATGAAATCCTTACCGAAGGCCGGGGTTCTAATGCTGGTACTTGCTTAATCAACCTGAAAGACTGGTCGGAGAGAAAGGAATCTGTGAAAGAGGTGATGGAAGAGTTGGAAGAAAAAACGAAGGATATTGGGGCGGTAATCGAGTATTTCGAGCCACCAGCTGTACCGGGTTATGGTGCTTCGTCTGGTTTTGCGGTTCGTTTATTAGATAAAGGTAGCGAAGTAGACTATCAGAAATTCGATGAGGTAAATAAAGATTTTGTTGCAGAATTGAGAAAAAGAAAAGAACTCACCGGATTATTCAGTTTTTATTCTGCCAATTATCCGCAATACGAATTAGTGGTGAATAATGTTTTGGCGATGCAAAAAGGGGTTTCAGTAGGTGCAGCCATGGAAAACCTGAACATTATGATTGGTAGTACCTACGAGCAGGGTTTTGTACGCTTCAATAACTATTATAAGGTGTATACTCAGGCTGACCCAGAATACAGAAAAGACCCTACGGATATTTTGAACATGTTCGTAAAGAATGATCATGGCGAAATGGTGCCTTATTCAGCCTTTATGTCTATTAAAAAGACACAGGGACCCAACGAGATATCTAGATATAATTTATATACATCGGCTCTTATCAATGGGGTACCTGCTCCGGGATATACTTCGGGCGATGCCATTAAGGCGATTCGTGAAGTAGCTGAAACTAAATTACCTAAAGGTTATGATATTGCATGGGAAGGCTTATCATATGATGAGGCCCGTCGTGGGAATGAGGCAATCATTATTTTCATGGTGGTAGTGTTCTTCGTTTATCTGGTTTTGGCAGCACAATACGAAAGTTTTATCATGCCTCTGGCCGTTATCCTGTCCTTACCTCCGGGTATATTCGGCTCTTTCTTATTGTTAAAAGGAATGGGATTGAGTAATGACGTATTTGCCCAGATTGGTTTGATTATGCTTACGGGTCTACTGGGTAAAAATGCCGTGTTGATTGTGGAGTTTGCCATACAAAAACGCAACGAAGGTATGTCGGTACTTGATGCGGCCATCGAGGGGGCAAAAGCACGTTTCAGACCTATTTTGATGACTTCCTTTGCATTCATTGCAGGCTTGATACCATTAGTTCGCGCTCATGGTGCTGGTGCGGTTGGTAATAAAACCATTGGCTCATCTGCTCTGGGCGGTATGTTGTTCGGAACTATTTTTGGGGTATTAATCGTGCCGGGGCTGTATTACATTTTTGGTAAAATGATTGATGGAAAAAAATTAATTAAAGATGAAGCCATGGTAACGTTAAGTGAAGATTTGGTAGAAACCAGAACTATTAGTAAAAGCAAATTGAGAAAGTTAATTTCAAAAATCCTGAAACAAAATGAAGAACAAAATAATTAAAAGGTATGGCTTCTTTTTGGTGCTGATCATTGCGTTGGGTAGCTGTAAGGTAGAAAATCTACCTACCAAAACAGTTACCAACTCATTGCCGGACAAATATGCACTCAATGGGGATACTACTAAGGCCGAAAATATTCTCTGGAGGAATTATTTTGCAGATAGTAATCTTGCGGACCTGATTGATGAAGCCCTTAAAAACAACCAGGAGTTGAATATGATGCTTCATGAAATCGAAATCAGCCGCAATGAAATTATGGCGAGAAAAGGGGAATATCAGCCATTTGGTTTTCTAACCGCTGGTTTAGGTGGCGAAAAATCGGGGCATTACACATGGAATGGGGTTTCGGAAGAAGATGCGAAAACAAGAACGGATAAATTGCCAAGATATATCGGTGAGCAATCGCTTTTAGGTACATTTTCATGGGAGTTGGACGTCTGGAAGAAACTCCATAATGCCAAAGACGCTGCTGTAAAACGCTATTTGTCTGGCATAGAAGGTAGAAATTTTGTGGTTACCAACCTGATTGCAGAGATAGCTAATTCCTATTATGAATTGGTAATATTGGATAATCAATTAGAGATTGTACAACAGAATATTACTCTGCAGAAAGATGCGCTCGAAATGGTAAAAGTGCAAAAAGAGGCTGCAAGAGTAAATCAGTTGGCAGTGAATCGTTTTACGGCGCAGGTATTGAATACCGAAAATCTTAAGTATGAGATTCAACAGCAAATTGTAGAGACCGAAAACCGAATTAACTTCTTGTTGGCAAGAAACCCTCAACCGGTGAAGCGTAGCTCTGCCAATCTTAATAATATTCAGTTTTTGAAGATCTCTGCAGGTATTCCATCGCAATTATTGAGTAATCGTCCTGATATCCGTCAGGCAGAGCAGGAATTAGAAGCTGCAAAATTGGATATTGCTGTAGCAAGAGCTGCTTTTTATCCGAATATCACGCTTCGGGCAGGGATTGGTTTGCAGGCATTTAATCCTATTTATCTGATTAATCCTAAATCTATCGCCGTTAATGTTCTGGGCGATTTGATTGCGCCTTTAATCAACAAAAATGCGATTAAGGCCAATTATTATAATGCCAACGAAAAACAGATTCAGGCAGTATACAAATACGAGCAGACAGTCCTAAATGCACATCTGGAGGTAATCAATCAACTCTCAGGTAATAAGAATTACTCTGAAAGTTATGCAACAAAAGCCAATCAGGTAGATATCCTAAGTAGCTCTATTGAAATATCCAACAGCCTTTTCAAATCAGCACGTGCTGATTATACCGAGGTTTTGCTAACACAAAGAGAGGCTTTGGAAGCAAAAATGGAATTGATGGAGATTAAGAAAAAACAACTGAATGCCGAAGTAAATATTTATAAAGCATTAGGTGGTGGTTGGAAGTAAATTATTGGGTGGTTGAACTCAGATATTCATTTGTTCGTAAATATCAACATGTTTTGGAAAAAATGGCAAATCGGTAGGCTTGTGCTTACCGATTTTGTTGTAAAAAAAGATACCATAAACTAATATTCTCCTTAATATTAATAATGTATGGGTGTATTTTCGTTTTATAAATATTGGCGTATGAATAAAATGACCTTAAAATCAAGTTTAGATAAAAAAAACACTTAGATTCTTAATTATGCACTACATTTGTACCCATGTTTAAATTTAAGCAAATAGGACTTATATTTCTCTCACTCGCTTTGGTGGTGAAATCATTTGTAGTGCCTTTTATTTGCCTGGATTATGAAATCCGTAAAGACTTTATTATCAAAAACTACTGCGTTAATAAAAATAAGCCCGAATTACATTGCGATGGTAAATGTTTTTTGGCTAAAAAAATCAATACACAGACCGAAAAAGAAGAACAAAGCGCCCTTCAGAATTTTATTTATAAACTTATAGAAGTAAACACATTTGAAAGTCAAAGCTATTTTGATTTTGCTAATGTGATTGAGATTAAAGATTTTTCTGTTACTAATTATCCTTTTACAGAAAAAACAACCATCGATTTTTCATCTTCTTTTTTTCATCCCCCATCATTCCAATAATACATTCTATTATTGATGTTGTATAGCCAGACTTTTTCGGGTGGCTATTTATCTATTTCTATACATTTTATTTCAAAACAAATCATCAGTGTTTGCTGGGATATGATTGCCTATATCATCAAAACACGTGATTATACATTTACACTAATGAAAAAATTCTCATATTTACTTATTGCTCTTTTTGTATCTGCTATCATTGTTTCATGCCAGAAAGATGATGCAATTAATCCTAATGATAAAAATACCGTTACGCTCGAATTTGATAATCGGGTTGGCGACCAGAAGTTAGTCCTGGGCACAACAACAGCAAAAAATGCACTCAATGAAGATTTTACAGTTACCCGCCTTAATTACTTCGTCTCTAATATTTCTCTTAAAAATGAAAATGGTGAGATAGTAAAATTTACAGATAAATACTTTCTGGTAAAACATTCAGACCCAACTTCATGGCTTATTAAACTAGACAATGTTCCGGCCGGAAACTACAATCAGGTTTCGTATATAATCGGTGTGGATAGTTTAAAATCTGTATCCGACGTTAGCCAACGTAAGGGTGTACTTGACCCCGCTTCTTATGGTGACGATAATATGTATTGGTCGTGGAATTCGGGCTATATTTTCTTTAAAATGGAAGGAAAATCAACAGCCATACCACCAAATATGATGAATACGACAGAATATCAGTACCATGTAGGTGGCTTTGGAGGTATGACAGGTAAAACCCCTAATAACCTGAAAACTATAACCTTACCCATGACTACCACTGCGCAGGTAAGAGCCAATACTGCTCCGCAAATCCATATTATTAATGATATTCAGAAGGTTTTTAGTGGGGTAAATCAAATCAGCATTGCTAAAACCTATATGGTTCATGCGGCAGAGGCTGGTATCCCAATTGGCCAGAACTATGCTAAAAGTTTTATTGTTGACCACGTTCACAATGAAAAAGACTGATGAAATCAAAATTCCTTGTCCTGGCTATCAGTAGTTTAATTTATCTGGGGGTTGCCTGTTCTAAAGACAACTCTCAGGTAATTGAGCCGGAGGAACTTTTCGCAGTTCCCGCTAATTTTCCAAAGCCAGTATATGATTTTTCGAAAAACCCTCTTACTAAGAATGGTATAGAATTAGGGAAGACACTCTTCTTTGATGGGAATTTATCTAGAGATGGTACCATTTCGTGTGCTGAGTGCCATAGCCAACCGTCTGCATTTACACATCATGGTCATGATTTAAGTCATGGTATTGACAATAAAATAGGCATCAGAAATTCTATGCCCATTCAGAATATGGCTTTTCAAAAAGAGTTTTTTTGGGATGGGGGTGTTTTTGATTTAGATTTATTCTCTATTGCCCCGATTGAAAATCCCGTAGAAATGGATGAAAAATTAGGAAATGTTCTAGAGAAACTTCGTAAACAGGAAAAATATACTACGCTTTTTCAGAAAGCTTACGGGAGTAAGGAAATTACGACTGAAAGATTCCTAAAAGCACTTTCGCAGTTTATGCTTACCTTAGTATCAGCCAATTCGCGTTATGATAAGTATGTAAGAAAAGAAACAGGTGGAACGCTGACACCTGATGAATTGGAAGGTTTAGCAATCTTTAAACAGAAATGTGCTTCCTGCCATTCAGGAGAGCTATTTACAGACCTTTCTTACCGCAATAATGGATTGCCTGTTTATAATAAAGAGGACACAGGGAGACAACGAATTACGGCATTGGAAGAAGATAGTTATAGATTTAAAGTACCGAGTTTGAGAAATGTCGCCATTACAGCACCTTATATGCACGATGGCCGTTTCTATAGCCTTGATGCGGTCTTGAATCATTATACAGATGGGGTAATAGAGTCAAAATCATTAGATAGCTCACTAAAAAATAATCAAACCTTAGGTATCGCACTCAATAAAGATGAGAAAGCAAAATTAACTGCCTTTCTCAAAACGCTAACAGATGAAGAATTTTTAAAAAACAAAAAATTTGGTATTTAAACATGAAAAAATACTTTGCTTCTCTATTGTTCGGAATGATTGTTTTCAAGGTCATTAGTCAGGAACCAACTGCAAAATTAGAAAAAGATGGGAAAGATCCCGTGTGTGGCATGAAGGTAAAAAAAGGCACATCGCTTGTAAGTGTGAATAAAGAAAAGCAACAGGGCTTTTGTAGTAAGTCCTGCAAAGAGAAATTCGATAAAGACCCTGAGAAATATATAAAGAAATGAATCGGAAAAAATTCATCTCAACTTTAACTTTTAACTTGTCAGGTCTTTTGACTTTTGGGAATGATAAGTTTTCTGACTGTATTATTAAGACCAGACGCATTTGTAATATATGTCAGTTTAAGTTAGGAAAAAATATATATTTTGAGAAAGGTGTAAAAGACGTAAAAGTTGATTGGATAAAAGACACGATCAGGATTTCGTATGATGCCACCAAAACCAATCCCGAAAAATTGAAACAATACATCATTTCGATTGGCTACGATGCCGACGAATTAAAAGCAGATGTAAAGAAAAGAGAACTTTTAAGGTATTGTTGTGAAAGTAACATCACTATTTGTAAATAGAATGAAATGAAAAAATTACTCGTTTTAGTACTGATTATAACCCAGTTTGATACACTGGCCTGCGATATATGTGGTTGTGCCAATGGCAGTGCCTTTGTCGGCCTTACCCCTCGCGCAGGAACGCAATTTATAGGGCTCAGATACAGACACCGGACTTACGATTCACACCTGAATAGCGTTCTTCTGCAAACCCGGGAAACGTATCAGACCGTTGAATTATGGGGGCGGTTTTATCCTGTAAAAAAAGTTCAGGTAATGGTTTTTTTACCTTATAATTCCAATCATCAGGTATTGAAAAATAGCGGCGCCGAGAGCTTGAAAAACGGCCTTGGCGATGCCATTATTTTAGGGCATGTCAATGTGTTTAATACATTTATGGACACAACCAATACCAGCCATATTTACCAGAGTCTGATGATTGGCGGAGGCGTAAAATTAGCAACCGGAAAATTTGAGTACGGATATGAAGATGAAATTAATCCGAACTTTCAGTTAGGAACAGGAAGCACCGATTTCCTGCTAAGTGCCATTCATACCATTAAAGTCCATGACTGGGGGTTAAACACAGAAATCGGTGGTAGGATTTCAACCAGAAGCAATGATAAATATCGTTTCGGTAATCGTATTAACGGTTCATTGACAGCTTTTTATTCTAAAAATTGGGGAGTTTTCTCTATCATGCCCAATGCAGGTGTCTTAATGGATTACGGTTTCAGAGATATAAAAGAAGGGCAACGAAACTCACAGACAGGCGGCTTTGCAGCATTGGCCAATACAGGACTTGAAATGTACTATAGTAGATTCAATGTTGGTTTTTCTTATCGACTTCCTGTTTATCAGAATCTGGGAGAGGGAGAACTAAAGTCTTTACCGCAATGGGGTGTAAACTTAACGGTGAATTTTTAATGGGAAGATAACAGTGTAATTTCTTAAAAAATGCCCTCATGTGAATGAGGGCATTTGAGTTTATAAATCGCTGAAATCGAAGCTTTCTAAGAATTTGGTAGTGAAATGACCCGATTTGAATTGTTCGTCTTCCATGAGTTTTATGTGGAAAGGAATGGTAGTTTTAACTCCTTCAATCACAAACTCCTGTAAGGCGCGTTTCATACGGGTAATCACTTCTTCTCTTGATTGGCCTGTTACAATTAACTTGGCAATCATAGAGTCGTAGTTTGGCGGAATGGTATAGCCTGCATACACATGGCTATCAACTCTTACTCCATGTCCACCCGGTAAATGAAGATTCGTGATTTTACCTGGAGACGGACGGAAATTATTGCCCGGATCTTCGGCATTGATACGGCACTCCATCGCATACAATTTCGGGAAATAGTTTTTGCCTGAAATCGGTACGCCCGCCGCTACTTTTATCTGCTCTTTAATTAAGTCAAAATCAGTTACTTCTTCAGTAATCGGGTGCTCAACCTGAATACGGGTGTTCATTTCCATGAAATAGAACTGGCCGTGTTTATCTACCAGGAACTCGATAGTTCCGGCACCTTCATAACCGATAGCTGCAGCACCTTTAATGGCTGCTTCACCCATTTTCTCGCGCAATTCCTGCGTAACAATCGGAGAGGGTGTTTCTTCTACTAATTTCTGGTGACGGCGTTGGATAGAACAATCGCGCTCTGATAAGTGGCATACTTTGCCGTATTGGTCACCAACTACCTGAATTTCGATGTGGCGAGGCTCTTCTACAAATTTCTCCAGATATAAGCCATCGTTACCGAAAGCGGCTCCTGATTCCATTTTGGCATCGTCCCAGGCTTTTTCGAACTCACTTTCGTTTTTGATAATACGCATACCACGGCCACCACCTCCGGCAGTTGCTTTCACAATAACCGGATATCCGATTTCTGCAGCTATTTTCTTGCCTTCTTCAACCGATTCCAGCAATCCTTCAGAACCCGGAATAACAGGTACGCCTGAGTCTTTCATGGTTGCTTTTGCCGTAGCTTTATCACCCATATAGTTGATTTGCTCGGCGGTTGCTCCAATGAACTTGATACCATATTCGGCACAGATTCTTGAAAACTCAGCATTTTCTGACAAGAAACCATAACCCGGATGGATTGCATCGGCATTGGTGATTTCGGCAGCAGAGATAATATTTGGGATATTCAGATACGATTGTTTGCTGACTGCTGGGCCAATACAAACGGCTTCGTCGGCAAAACGTACGTGTAAACTGTCTCGGTCGGCAGTTGAATAAACAGCCACGGTTTTTATGCCCATCTCTTTACACGTTCTGATGATACGCAGGGCAATTTCACCACGGTTGGCTATAAGTATTTTCTTGAACATATAGTGTCAATTAGGTATTGTAAGCGTTTCGGCTATTGAATCAATTAACAAACTTTACAGAAAAATGTTATGATACCAATTCTATAAGTCAGACCTATCAAGGTTCTACTAAGAACAATGGTTGGTCGAACTCAACAGGTGAAGCATTCTCAACCAGTATTTTCACAATTTTTCCTGAAATCTCTGATTCGATTTCGTTAAACAGCTTCATTGCTTCAATGATACAAACCACTTTACCCGATGAGATTTCATCACCTACTTCTACAAAGAACGGTTTATCAGGGCCTGCTGAGCGGTAGAATGTTCCAATCATTGGAGATTTAATCGTAATCAGTTTGTTTGTATCTACAGCGGCAGGTTGAGCCGCAGGTGCTGCAGGCTGAATGGCAGGAGCTACCGGAGCAGCAGGGATTGGGGCAGAAACAGGAGCCTGAATAGCAGGAGCGGGTGCTGCCTGAACCGCTACAGGTGCTACGTTTGAATAGCGCTTAATAGCCAGTTTTAACTCCGATGTTTCGATATTTACTTCATCTAATCCTGATTGAGCAATAAAGTCGATCAGTTTCTGAATGTCTTTTGTTTCCATGAAGGGTAAAGATTTGTCGTTTGTAATTGAGTATTTTTATCTGGTTTCAGGAGTATTCTCCTACAAAAGTAAAAATAAAGACGACACCCCCAAAGAAATCCGGAATGCTTATACTCGATTTCAGGATTAAAAAACCCTTAATCAGTTTTACTCACTCCTTATTTCTGTACAAATGCGATGTCGTCTTTTATAAATATTTTATTTCTCTTTTACTCTCGAATCGTATTCGTAAGTAGATGTATTTACGCGAATCAACTCGTCGTTTTCAATAAAAAGAGGTACTTTAATAGTTGCGCCTGTTTCAACAGTTGCCGGTTTCGACGGGCTGTTAGCGGTATCACCTTTTACGCCCGGTTCAGTATAAGTTACTCTTAGCTCTACATAAGCAGGTAACTCTACACTCAGAATAGTTTCAGTTTCAGCGTGTACCAGAATATCTACTTGCTGTCCTTCTTTTAATAGGTCAGCTTGTGGAACCAGTTTATCTTCGATATTTACCTGTTCGAATGTTTCGGTTTCCATAAAGTTGAAACCTGTTTCGTCTTTGTAAAGAAACTGGTATTGTCTTTTTTCTATTCTTGCTGTAGTAACTGTTACACCAGAGTTGAATGTATTATCAATTACTCTGCCTGTACGAAGGTTACGAAGTTTTGTTCTAACGAAAGCTGGTCCTTTTCCTGGTTTTACATGTTGAAACTCTACAATTGTATATAGATCATTGTTCCAATCTAGACAAAGGCCATTTCTAAAATCTGCTGTTGTTGCCATTACTAATTAGTTATTAACTATAATAAAGCTTAATTATCAAATATATTTATCTTTCAAAATTAAAGACCATACTCACAAAAGGCATCATCGGAACATCATATTTGAAACGTCCGAAATCAACATCCTTACCGTTTCTGCGATAGCGTGCGTTGTACTGGCTAAACATGAAACTCACACCTACTCTGAGTGTGAAACCGTCCTGAGGTCTGAAACCAATGTAAATTTCATTATTAGTAGTACCCCTGCCGCCAAAAGCCAGGTTTAAATTTGGTGGTCTTACACTTAATGAGTCTAAAACCTGCCCACTTTTGTTATTTACAATTAACGAATCTCTAGTTTTTCCAAAGGCAAACCCGATTAAATCGAAATTAGCGCCAATGAGTATTTTTTTAGACTGTAATTCCACAACCAATGGAATGTTAATGAAAGTTGCGTTTGCTTTTGGGTAAGGGACAAGGCTCACATTCTTGTTTTTCGATTCCATTCCTGTATAGGTTTTACCCTTTGCCGAAAAAGCGCCTACTCTAAAACCCGTCCCGACTGCAAAACCACCTTTCTTGCCCATCACTAAAGTCTGGCTATACATAAAAGACGGAACCGAAGTCTTTTTGCCAAAACCATAGGTTAAAGAATAGTTCTCATTAACTCTCATTCGCTGAGCAAATGAAACATTTAACCCTAACAGGGCTATGATTAATACCAGTAATTTTTTCATTTTACTGCGTTGTGATAGATAGTGTTATTTCTTACTTTCTTAGTACGCCCACTTAATATAGGCAGAACCCCACGTAAAACCGCCACCAAAAGCTGCCAGAATAAGGTTATCACCTTTTTTCAGTTGCTTTTCGTAATCGAAAAGGCAAAGCGGAATAGTACCGGCAGTAGTGTTGCCGTAATTCTGGATATTCAGCATTACTTTTTCATCGCCAATGCCCATACGACGGGCAGTTGCATCAATGATCCGTTTATTGGCTTGATGTGGTACTAACCAGGCAATATCATCGCCGGTAAGTCTGTTGCGTTCCATAATTTCGGCGGAAATATCAGCCATATTGGTTACTGCAAACTTGAATACCGATGGGCCTTCCTGATGAATGTAATGTAAGCGTTGGTCAACAGTTTCATGAGAAGCAGGGAAACGACTTCCGCCACCTTTCATGATTAAATGATTTTCACCAGATCCGTCAGAACGTAGTAGAAAATCCATCAGCCCATTCTCTTCAGTTGTAGGCTCAAGCATCACGGCACCTGCACCATCGCCAAATAATACGCAGGTGGTGCGGTCGGTATAGTCAACGATTGCAGACATTTTATCTGCACCGATAATAATCACTTTTTTATATCTGCCTGATTCGATAAATTGTGAACCTATCGATAAGGCATATAAGAAACCTGAACAGGCTGCCAGAATATCGAAACTACCAATGGTAGGTATACCAACCTGAGTACAAACCAGATTGGCTGTTGAAGGAAACATGTAGTCTGGGGTTACCGTCGCACATATCACTAAATCTACTTCTTCGGGCTGAGTGTTTGTTTTTTTGAGGAGGCCTCTTACGGCTTCAGCTGCCATGTGCGAGGTGGCTAAACCTTCTCCACGTTGTATATGACGCTGTTTGATACCTGTTCGGGTGGTTATCCACTCATCACTGGTTTCTACAATCTTAGATAAGTCTTCGTTTGTCAAAATATCTTCTGGCAAGTAGCCATGAACACCTGTGATAGCTGCTCTAAGTTTCATTGTACGATTTTGTCCAACCCCTTACAGAAGGAGAAATTTAGGTTTCTTTTCGTTACTGGGGTTAGTTTATCAGTAGGAAAAGTATTTTTATTAACAAAAAATAAGCCTGTAATGTTATACACTACGGGCTTATCTGTTTTCGTATGCTTCTACAATTTGTTCGGTTACCTTTGAGTCTACCTGACGCTTGGCAAGTAGAATCATGTTTTTGATAGCTTCAGGGCTTGAGATGCCGTGTGCTACAATTACATTGCCTTTGATACCGATAATCGGGCTTCCGCCGCCTACTTCGTAGTTCATGCGGTCAATCAAAGGATCATGGATGCCTTGCTCTGCAGCATAGTCGTATAAAGACTCACCCATTTTAAAAATCACGTTTCCGGTAAACCCTTCTGTAACAATCACGTCGGCTTTGCCATCAAACAAATCGCGACCTTCTACATTACCGATAAAGTTTATCTTCTTACTGATTTTTAATAACTGATAAGCTGCCTGAACAACGGTTGAACCTTTTTGTTCTTCTTCACCTATATTCAACAAGGCTACTTTCGGGCGCTCAATACCAAAGGCAAATTTGGCATAAAGAGACCCTAACTCTGCAAACTCAGCTAATACTTCCGGCTTGCAGTCAGCATTAGCACCTATATCGAGCATAAGGCTATATCCACCATTTTTTAGTGGGAAAAAGCCGGCAATAGGTGGGCGTTGGATATTGCCTACTGTTTTTAATGTAAACAGCGAACCTACCATCATTGCACCCGTATTCCCTGCACTACAAAACGCATCTACCTGCTTTTCTTTTAAAAGCTTAAACCCAACTCCAATGCTGGAATTGGGTTTTTGAGAAAATGCCCTTGTAGGATGCTCACTCATCTCGATAATGTCATCGGCATTAACCATTTCAATAGCATGAGCAGGATATTTCAAGGTTCTTAAAATATCTAACATCACTCCCTGCTTGCCTACCAATACGAGCTTCGTACCTTCAGGCAAATGATTAGCAGCTATTACGGCACCTTCGATAATGGCTTTGGGAGCAAAATCGCCTCCCATAACATCAACGGCAATTTTCATAAAGGAATGGCTTTAGTGAATAAATGTTTGCTTGTTTCCGATTGGTTTTCGAGAGCGTAATCTACTCAGGTAAATTGTCAGAAGCAAGTAGTTACGATAAAGTCTTACGCTTTTTCGTAGCTTTCAACCACTAATTTACCTTTGTAATATAAATTTCCTTCAAATACGTGCGCACGGTGACGTAGGTGAATTTCACCTGTCGATGCATCTACCGACAATGCTTTCGTTGATAAAGCATCGTGTGTTCTACGTTTATCTCTTCTTGCTGAGGAATGTCTTCGTTTTGGATGTGCCATTGTTCTATTTAATTAAACTAATACCGTCTTTCCCAAGACAGTATTAATATTTTGTACTTTATATTAACTTAATTTTGTCCGTCTTTTGGATTCTTCAGCGATAAGAGAGCTGCCCAGCGTGGGTCAATAGCTTCATCTTTCTTTTCTTGTTCTTCCGAACCTTCGTCTGTCGAATAAATAAATTTATCGTCCTCTTGCTCTTCTTCATTTCTGAATCGGGGGTGTAATTTCTTCATAGGAAGCGAAACCCCGATAAAGTCATAAATGTGCTGGGCAATATTAATAGTTGCGGTATTTTGAGGAATAATCTCTATTTCGTCGGTGATTTCTTCAAATCTGTCGCCAAACTTATAGATATATTTCTCATTCACATGAATGGGCTCGTCGAATGGCTCAAGACTTCTGTCACAAGTTAATCCTACTACCCCTTCAATGTCAAAAAACAGTTGCATAAGCGCCGAATTCTTCTCAATTACTACCTGGGCTTTAAAATGGCCACTTGTAATAATTTCCTGCTCAAAAAACTCGAAAAATTCATTGCCGCCTTCAAATTCATAAGTATAACGCTTATTATTTTCGAGGCCTTGAATGTGGATGTCGTATTTTGATGTTACCTTGCTCACGTTTTTACAGAAAGGTTGCAAATTTACTGCTAATTTTGGAATTAAGAAAGTTTTTAAAGAAAATGCTTAAAATTCTTAGAAGTCATCGTGTGTTTTTTACCCTGTTTTTCTTTTGGTTGATTATTCTGGCTTGTTTACAACTCGCTTTTTCACCAACCGAGATGATGTTTTGGGTTAACCGACACAATAGCCCTTTCCTTGATACTTTCTTTCAGTATATTACGCTTTTAGGTGAAGATGGCTTCTGGTTAGTACCATTAATAGTCTACCTTTATCAGTATTTCAAAGAAAAAAAAGACGTAAAAACTAAAGCAATAATGCTTATAATTATTTGGATTACCAAAGGAATTATTTCTATTGCACTCAAAAATCTTTTTAACCTACCAAGGCCTATGGAAGTCTATGAGCATAGCGGTCGAGCCATTCATACCATTCGAGGTTTAGAAATACATCACTGGCAGAGTTTTCCGTCAGGGCATACCTTTACTGGTTTTGCCTTTGCCTGTTTTTATATGCTGGTAGCTAAAAACAACAGGCTTGGCTTTTTGTGGCTGGCTTTAGGGATGCTGATTGGATATTCGAGAGTCTATTTATTTCAACATTTCCCAAGAGATGTTTTTGCAGGGAGTATTTTGGGAGTAGCTGTGGTGTTAGGGATAGTTTTTCTGTGGCGCGAACGTCCGCGCGGCGGCCGCCCGTTCGCAGTTTAGAAGAGAAAGAATAATTCTAATGATTATCGCCAATATTAAAGCCAACCGCGAACTGGAAGTTGGCGCCACAATTGGCTACTTCCTATTATCCTCACCTAAAGCCATACTTAAATAGCTACTATATCGGCTCTCAGCAATAGTGCCCTCTACAACACCATCTTTTACGGCACATTTAGGCTCATCAATATGCAGGCAATTGTGGAAACGACATTCACCAAGCAATTCTCTCATTTCAGGGAAGTAATGACTGATTTCTTCTTTTTCCATATCTGCCAATCCTAATTCTTTGATACCTGGTGAGTCAATGATAAAGGTCTCAGAATCGATTTCGAACATTTCAGCAAAAGTGGTGGTATGTACCCCTTTATTGGCAAAGGTCGAAATTTCAGAAGTACGCAAATCCAAATTAGGAGCAATGGCATTGACCAAAGTAGATTTACCAACACCTGAATGACCTGATAGCAATGTTACTTTTCCTTTGAGCAACTTACTGAAAGCATCTACCCCTATATTATTAATGGCAGAAGTAAACAAACATTGGTATCCCAGGCTTTCGTATAGGTCGGCAAGTTCTTCCTGATAAGCTATCATTTCATTGTCTAAAATATCCAGTTTATTAAAGACCAGAACCGTTGGGATACGGAAGGCTTCTGCGGTTACCAGAAAGCGGTCAATAAAGCCCAAAGAAGTTCTCGGAAAAGTAAGCGTAGCAATCAAAACAGCCTGATCGAGATTCGAAGCTAATAAATGCCCATGTGCTGCTTTATGTACTGACTGACGGATAATATAGTTTTCCCGGGGAAGAATATCGTAGATTATACCAGTATTTTCGGTTTCGCTCTCAATATCATACGCCACTTTGTCGCCTACAGCTATGGGGTTTGTTACTTTTAAATCTTTTATTTTAAACTTTCCTTTCAACCGGCACTGCAAAATATGCCCTTCCTGCGTACGAACATCATACCAGGAACCCGTAGAACGCATGACTAAACCTATATTCTGGCTCAAAACTTGCTAGACTTTAATAATTCAGATAATAAATATAACAAAAATAATAAAACTTAAATTAATCTTAAAAACAAAACAATTCGTATAATCAGTTTATTTTTAAAAGCTGGCCTGCTCTAATAAAGCGCTTTTATGACAATCGTTTATCTGAAACTAAAATTTAAGGTAAATTTCACTATTATCTACGAATTGTATAGGATAAAATTAAGAAAATTACCGTTAAATAGAATTTTAAGAAGTTTTTAAGTGTTTGTCACAACGTTTTGTTCACTTCTTACGTTTATTAATTATAGAATCATCTATTATTTAAACAAATCTTATACAACCATGAAAAAGGGAGTTTTAGTCGGAATCGCTGCTGTAGCTGTGGGAGTTGTCGTTTTTTCTTTAACTAAGAAAACCAAACCAACATTACCTTATTACAGACCTTATGTAAGATAATTTTTAGCTCACATGAATTGTAGCCAAAAGCATTTTACTCACATATCAGATTCTCCATTATGCCAGGCAAATGCTGAGAGTCTTTTGTCCAATCACTAAGGGCGTGCGTATGTACGCCCTTAGTGACTTCTTATTGTATATTTTTCTGGTATTCTGCTCTCAGCTTCGCTTTCTCAATAGGTACTACTCCAACAGACTCACAAACCAGGCCTCCTCCTAAATTCGATAATTCTGCAATAGTTTTAGGTGATAATCTCAGTCCTAAACAAATGGCTGCAATACTTACCACCGTATCACCTGCGCCAGACACATCAGTAATACTTCTTAAATGCGCTGATATATGATGCACTTCATCCTGAAAATCAATAAAAACGCCCCTTTCAGATAACGTCAGGAAGATGCCGTTTACACCTAATGCCTTTTTCGCTTCCGCTACTACCGTTTTCACTTCTTCCAGACTATCCGCATTGAAATCTATTTTCAGACCCTCTTTCAATTCTTTCAGATTTGGTTTAAATAAATCTGTCCCCTGATAATGGGCAAAATTACGTTTTTTAGGGTCAACAATCGTAGGTTTCTGATGCTCTTTAGCAAAAGCCACAATCTCCTGAATACTGTACTGGTCTAAAACGCCTTTATCATAATCTTCAAATATGACTACATCGCATGTCGGAATCAAAGATTTGGCTTTTTCTATCAACTGGCTTCTTTCTTCCGCATTGATTAATGAATCCATTTCAGAATCTATTCTTACTACATGTTGAGAGCCTGCCATAATCCGCTGTTTTACTGTCGTTACCCGATTAGGGCTCTGTATAATGCCCTCGGCTGGTAGTTGACTGGTATTCAACAATTCGATTAGGTCTTTTGCTTCAGAGTCTGCCCCGATTACCGAACATAAAACAGGTATAGCGCCTAAAGATTTTATATTCATGGCTACGTTTCCGGCGCCACCCAGACGTATTTCCTTGCGTTTTACATTCACCACCGGTATGGGAGCTTCCGGCGAAATTCTTTCTACTTTTCCGAATATATAAGAGTCAATCATTACATCACCTATAATTAAGACTCGCAGATTATCAAAAGAATCAAAAATTTGATTGACTGTCATTCAAATATGGATTTCGTATTACCGATAGTTGTTGCTATTAATTTCGAAGATGCAAAAGTAAGGATTTTAAACGATTTTTTTTCAAAATCATACATTTTGGCAGAGAGATTGCGTTATTTGTAAGCGATTACTTTTAATAGATAAGATTACAGAAACACGATAATCTGATATATAAAGATTATATTTGCCATACCGACTACCAACAAAACTATGCGTTATAGTATCCTTTTATTAGCTGTACTAAGTTCTTTTTATGCCAATGCTCAAAAATTGGAGCAATTAGGCTCTGCCATTAATACTGAGTTCAACGAATTGAATCCTATCATCGCACCTGACGATAAAACTTTGTATTTTGTAAGGGTAAGCCACCCGTCCAATAGCTTTGGTACTAAGGGTAGCCAGGATGTATGGTATTCGGAAAAACGTGATGACGGCAACTGGACAATTGCCCGCAGAATGCCTAACACTATTAATAAAGACCAGTACAACGACTTATTCAGTATCACACCTGATGGTAATAAGATTCTGATTTCAGGAGTTTATCACAATGGGCGCAGAGAAAATATGGCGGGAATATCGATGTGTAAAAGAACCAAGACCGGATGGTCGGAGCCTGAACAGATAGTGATTCCGAAGTTTGATGAAATCTGCAAAGGTCAATACCTGACAGCTTGTTTATCCAATGATGGTAAGACCCTTATACTGGCATTTAGTGAAAAGAAAAATTCAAAAGAAGATAATTTGTTTGTCTCGTTTTTATCAAGAGACGGGAAATGGTCGAAACCTGAGAGCTTAGGCTCTGATATTAATACCGGAAGCACTGAGACTACTCCTTTCCTGGCATCAGATAACTATACTTTATACTTTGCATCAGATAGAAAAGACGGAGGATTAGGCGGAACAGATATCTGGGTAGCCAAACGTAAAGACAGAAGCTGGACGAAGTGGTCGAAACCTGTAAACATGGGAGACAAAGTAAATACTGATGCTAATGAATATTCGTTTTCCGTAGCTGCTTCAGGAGAATATGCGTATGTGAGTACGAAGAAAAACTCGGTAGGAAAAGGAGATATTGTCCGTTTTAAATTGCGTGAAGAGAAAAAACAGGAACCTGTGGTAGCAGGGCTCCAGACCTCTGATAAATCGGCAGAGCAAAAGAATTTAGATAATGGCGGTACACCTATTGACCCTAATAGTTTAGCACCAACCCCGGTAGTAATTGTGAGCGGGAGGGTAGTTGACGACAAAACGGGAAAACCAATTCCTGATGCTAAGGTTATTTACAAATCTTTATCTAATGGAGAGGAAGGAGAAGCCTTTACAAATCCTGCCACCGGCGAGTGGAAGATTGTATTGCCTTACGGTGCTAAATACAGCTATAGAGCTGAGGCTAAAGAGTTTATAGCCATTGAAAAATCGCTTGATTTGACCGAAATAAAGGAATATAAGGAGTATAAAAATGATTTGCTTAAACTGGCACCTATTGAAGTAGGGGTAGTAGTTCCTTTAAATAATATCTTCTTTGAGTATGCCAAAGCTACGTTACGCTCAGACTCTTATCCTGAACTTGACAGAATTGTTGATGATATGAAAGGCAATCCTAATCTGGTGTTAGAGATTCAAGGGCATACTGATAATGTGGGTTCTAATGAAAGTAATTTGAAACTATCACAAGACAGAGCAGAAGCAGTGCGTAAATATTTGGTTTCTAAGAAAATTCAGGCGGCAAGGGTAACCAGTGTAGGTTTCGGTGAAACTAAACCGATTGCACCAAATGATACTGAAGAGGGTAGGGCACTAAACCGCCGTGTGCAGATAGTTATTGTGCGGAAGTAAGATGGCCTGAACTTTGATTGACTATATTGTCTGAACTGTGATTTAGCGGTCCTCCGCCGCGGCTGATTAATTTGATTTCGCTTATTACTTTTTATGATTTTAATAGCTTGTAAATGCTAAAGAGTTCTTAAAATCAGATTAATCACAGTTCAAGACGAAAAAACATCTACAATATCACAGTCCTGTTCCCATAGATAAAAACCCTATCATTAAATACCAGTTTCAGAGCCTGGGTTAATACAGATTTTTCTACTTCTTTGCCATCCCGTGCCATATCCATATAGGTATATTTATGGTCTACGTTCTTGATATTCTGGGCAATAATCGGGCCTTCGTCTAAATTGTTATTCACAAAGTGAGCGGTTGCTCCTATGATTTTTACACCTCTTTCATAGGCTTGCCTATATGGGTTAGCCCCAATAAAAGCAGGTAAGAAAGAGTGGTGGATATTAACAATCTTATTCGGATAATGCGTCACAAATTCAGGGGATAGAATACGCATATATTTAGCCAGAACCACATACTCCGGTTGATAAATCTCTAAAGTACGTAAGATAGCCTCTTCATGTTGCTCTCGGGTCTTATGCTCATGGCTCACATAATGAAAAGGAATACCAAATTTACTTACCAAAGGCTGCAGAACATTATAATTACTTACCACCGCCAGAATATTGGCATCCAGTTCATCGAAATTATAACGGATAAGCAAATCAGATAGACAGTGATGTTCCTTAGTGCATAGCACTACTATATCTTTTTTCTTTTTAGGATTTATCCTGAGATTAATAGCCGTAGAAAGAATATTCTCCCGAAGGTCCTTCAATACTTTCTCAGGGTCTAATTCTGGAGGTGCTACAAACTCTGTACGCATAAAAAACTGTCCGTCAGGACTCACATATTCATCCTGCGACAGAATATTACATTCGTTTTTATACAATACACTCGTAACAAGAAAAATGAGACCTTTGGCATCAGGGCCGTCCATTAAAAGAATATGCTTTATCATACTTATCTGCTGAATCTTCAAATATTATATACCCATAAATCCCTGCAATATAATCACAGCGCTTATCTTATCAACATTACCCTTCACCTGCCTGTCTTTTTTCTTCATTCCTCCGGCAACCATAGTCTGAACTGCTATTTTTGAGGTAAACCGCTCATCTTGCAGATGAACAGGTATATTCGGAAAATGTGCTTTTAATTCCTCTAGTAATCGGTTAACATAGCTTGTGCCATGCGTATCAGAGCCATCCAGATTTTTGGGCATACCTACTACAAATGCCTCTACTTCTTCTGATTGCGTATATTTTTTCAGATAGGCAATCAATGTTTCGCTAGGTACGGTTTCTAATGCTGAGGCAATGATTTTGAGAGGGTCGCTTACTGCTAAGCCTGTGCGTTTAGCTCCATAATCGATGGCGAGTATTCTTGGCAATTGATTCTACTGTTTAAGTGGACTAAATACGTTTGGCCTCTTCCCAAAAGATATCCATTTCGGACAGAGTCATATCTTTCAGATTTTTATTGGCTTCTTTGGCTTTTTGTTCAAGGTATTGAAAACGTTTGATAAACTTCTTATTGGTACGCTCCAGAGCCGTTTCAGGATTCAGATTGATGAATCGAGCATAGTTTACCAGAGAGAACAGCAGGTCACCAAATTCGGCTTCTGCCTCTTCCGCATCAATTACCTCCTCTTTTTCGGCATTGAATAGCTCTTTAAACTCTTGCATTTCTTCTTCTACCTTACCCCAAACCTGGCTTTTCTCTTCCCAGTCGAACCCTACACCTCTGGCTTTTTCCTGTATACGCATAGCTTTTACTAATGCCGGTAAAGATTGTGGTACTCCGCCTAACACAGATTTATTCCCCTCTTTTAATTTCAGTTGTTCCCAGTTCTGTTTTACCTGCTCTTCGTTTTCCACTTTCACATCGCCATAGATATGTGGGTGGCGAGATATGAGTTTATCGCAGATAGCATTCAATACATCAGCCACATCAAAATCTCTGGTTTCAGAAGCAATTCTTGCATAGAAAACCAGATGGAGCATAATATCACCCAATTCCTTTTTGATTTCTGGCAGGTCTTTCTCTAGAATGGCATCCGATAGCTCATAGGTTTCCTCAATGGTTAAGTGACGCAGAGTATCCATCGTTTGCTTTTTATCCCATGGACATTGCTCTCTCAGTTCGTCCATAATTGTCAGCAATCGGTCGAAAGCCATGAGTTTCTCCATGCGTTCAGGAGGAAATAACAAAGGGAGTTTATTGCTCATAAATTAATTCTGGTAATTTTTGCAAAGTTCGGGAATAAAAAACAAAAAAGCCACCTGAAACAAACAGATGGCAAAATATTAATCAATGAGTGAATCTCATTAGGTCTTCCATTTAATAGCGCAACCAATGGCTTTAGTAGTAGGTGTTACTACTGGCTTGCCCAATAGTAAACTGTTTACTGCATCAGTTACAAAATGCTTGGTTACATTGAAAGGGTCTTGGGGATTGTCATCAATGGCACCGATATAGTGCACAATGATTTTACCATTTTCTTTATTCAGTACAAAGGCATGTGGGGTACGCATGGCGCCAAATGCTTTGGTAACAGCCTGCGTATTATCAGTCAGATAAGGATAAGTATAACCTTTTTCTTTCGCCCTTGCCTGCATATTCACAAAAGAATCTTCTTCGTAAGCCTCAGGGTCATTTGGGTTAATAGCAATAACCGGATAACCTTGTGAAGAGTATTTTTTGTCAATATCTATTACTCTATCTTCGTAAGACTTTGAGAATGGGCAGTGGTTAGAGATAAAAACTACAATAAAGCCCTTTGCAGAAGCGAAATCATTCAAAGAGACTGTTTTTCCATCTACATTTTTCAGCTTGAAATCAGCTACGGCATCACCGATACCATAACCTGCCAATCTTTTCAAGGGTGTTTCAGGAAGCTCATTGGCCAAAGCAAATGCTGGGAGAGAGTAAAACCCCAATCCTACCAGTAAACTCAGAACAAACCCTATTTTCTTTTTCATGTCATGAGATTTTTGTCAGAAAAATCTGATAAACTTAACGTACGTATATTAGATTTATTTTAATACCGATAGTTTAAATTTAATCATCAGACAAATGTAAATATCTTTTAGCAGATAAACACTGAATATATTGGATTGTGTTTGGGCGGAGTTGTTTTGATCAAAAATGAATAGTTTTCTTAAACTCCTTTCTGAATAGCCTGATGATGATGCCCTATATGATAATGCATAAAGTAATACATTTCTCTGATGGTCATAAGCTTTAAAACAGGATGTTTGATAGCTACATCATCCAATTCTGCTTCTGACCATTCATCTAAATAATTGGCAAGTATTTCATGGTGTTTGATGAAACTGGCAACCAGAATAGCCTTTGATGGATTTTCGGGCAATGTCGGCACAAAAGCACCACTGGCTTTAATACCTGTTCCCAAAGCATTCAGATAGGCGTTTACGACTCCATCATAATCCAGGTTGGGGCGATCAATTTTGCCAAATTGCCTTACCAATACTTCTTTCGGGAATGATAATCCTTGGTTAAAACCTTTGACGGATTGTGTGAGGTGGAGGATATTTTCAGCAATTGACCATTTCTCACCAATGGAGACAAAGAATCTAGTTTCGTCAACACCTTCTACTGTTTGTGCAATACTGCTGAAACGTTCTGTTAAAGCTTCTTTTAGTTCCGGTTTTTTCATGATTTTTGATATTAAGTGGTGAAATCATGGGAACGTACACGGCACGTTCCCTGACCTATTACCTGTTAACGCACTATTAAAATCTTTGAATTGATATTATACCAAACGTTCGTTTCTATTTCTTAAAAAGATTAATCCCTGAGTCTTTATTAATCTAATATTCTTATTGCAATTTCAACATGGTACGGGCAAAGGCATCATAGAGATACTGTCTGTCGCCATATAATTTCGAGAACATAACTGCCCCCTCAAATTCCATAATAGTTAATTGAGCCAGTTTGAATGAGGTTTCTGCATCCTTTTGTGTCATGAAAATTTGCTGCAGGGCCAATGTCCAATCGTTCATGATATTTTTCAATACTTCATGAAATTCGGGTATTACGCCTACAGTTTCAAGGGTTGTATTTCCTACCAGGCAGCCACCCTCTTTCTCTAAAAGTAATCGTCCCATTTTTTTCAGAAGCTTTCCCATACGCTCTTCGGGCGTAAAACTCATATCTTGTGCAATCGGAAAAACTCTTTCTTTCAGATAATTATGAATCCAGACTAAAAGGTCTTTCATTAGCATTTCTTTACTTGGGAAGTAATGATAGAGACTCCCTTTTAATAAACCACAATTCTGAGCGAGGTCTTGCATAGAGGTATTATGATATCCCTTGGTACGAAAAATATCTGACGACTTTAACAAGATTTCCTCCTTTGTAACTTTCTGAATCGGCATTTATATCTGACAAATAAAATCAATTGACGAGTAACCTTACAAATGTACAAAGAGTTTTGATTTTACCAAACGATTGGTAGGTAAATTTGTTAAGAGGCTTGAAATATAATTATTATAAGATTTCCATTTATAGGCGATTAATGCCTATTTTACCTGAAAATATGCCTTTCATCATATATAGATATTAAAAAAATGGCTGGTGAAACCATATTTTTAATAAAACCGTTGTGTTTTCATTGGTTTTTACAAACACTATCATAACGATATGAATAGAGCTTTTGGACTTCCCATTGCGGTAGTCGTATTTTTTTTGATTGACTTATATGTCTGGCAGGCAGTTAAATTACTGATACGCTCGTCAAGTGTGCTTACACAACGAGTAGTCGGTTATGGGTATTGGGGTTTAACTATCGTTTCAATCATAGCATTTATAGCTGCTTTAACTTACGCACCTGCTGCCCCTCCTATCAAGGCTAGCTTTCGTACATTTTTAATGGCGGGTGTCTTCATTATTTATATATCAAAAATATTTTCGGTATTGGTATTATTTATTGATGATATTATCCGCTTTTTTAGATGGATCGCTTCGTTTTTCCAGAGTGCACCTGCTCCAAGCCAAACTCCTGTTACAGATACTCTCCAGCCAGTGTCTACAGGTATCAGTCGATCGGAATTTCTGGCTAAAACCGCTGTGGGTTTAGGAGGTTTGCATATTGGCGCTATGACATGGGGTATTCTGTCAGGCGCACATGATTATCATTTAAGAAGGGTAACGCTTAAGCTGAAAAACTTGCCTAAGCAATTTGATGGAATGACCATTGCACAACTCTCAGATATTCATTCGGGGAGTTTCTTCAATAAAACAGCCGTGAAAGGTGGGGTAGAGATGTTGATGAAGGAAAAACCTGATGTATTTTTCTTTACCGGCGATCTGGTGAATAATATTGCACCGGAGGTGAAAGATTATATTGAGATTTTCTCAAAGATTAAAGCACCATTAGGTACATTCTCAACTTTAGGTAACCATGATTATGGCGATTATACCGATTGGGGGTCGTTGGAGAAAAAACGTCAGAACCTGGCAGATTTGATTGGCGCTCATAAAACGATGGGGTGGGATTTGTTGCTGGACTCGCACCGTGAGGTGAAAGTAGATGGTGAAAAAATAGGAATTCTGGGCATTCAGAACTGGGGTGCAGGTGGCTTCTCGAAACATGGAGATATGGAGAAAGCCGTTGCCAATACACAGGAGTATCCGGTTAAGTTATTGCTTTCTCATGACCCAAGCCATTGGCGAGCACAGGTATTGCCTAAATATAAAGATATTGATGTGGCATTTGCCGGTCATACACACGGTATGCAATATGGCGTAGAACTAGGTAGTTTTAAATGGTCGCCAGTGCAGTTGCGGTATAAGGAATGGGCTGGTTTATATGAAGAGGGAGACCAGAAACTCTATGTAAACCGCGGATTCGGTTATATAGGTTATCCTGGTCGTTTAGGGATTTATCCGGAGATTACGATTTTTGAATTGAAATCGGTATAAAATAAACAGGGCGAATATTCGATCAGATATTCGCCCTATTATTATAGTATTTGCAGGAGTTTTTCAATCAAGCAAATCCCATTTTATTCCTAATTTCGAGAAGAAATAAAGAAGGGAAACCCTTAGTACACCCAAACCATATTTCGAGCTTCTCACGAAATTAATAGATGATGCTTCTTCAAAATATTTAGTCGGGCAGGTAACTTCTGCTATTTCGTAACCTTTCCAGAATATCTGTGCTATCATTTCATTGTCGAAGATAAAGTCGTCGTCGCATTTCCTGAAAGGTACAGTTTCCAACACTTGTCTAGAAAATGCACGGTAACCTGTATGGTATTCTGATAGTTTTTGTCCCATCAATAAGTTTTGCGAAAAGGTCAGGAAACGGTTAGCTATATATTTATACATGGGCATGCCACCTTTCAATGCACCTTTACCTAAGATTCTTGAACCAAAAACAACCGGATATAGATCTTCACCAATGATGCTTACCATAGCTCTGATTAATTTAGGGGTATATTGGTAGTCTGGGTGTACCATAACCACTATATCAGCACCAATTTCGAGGGCTTTAGTATAGCAGGTTTTCTGGTTTCCGCCGTATCCTTTATTTATATCGTGACGGATAACATGATGAATATTTAGTCGTTTAGCTACCTCTGCTGTATCATCAGGGCTGTAATCGTCAACCAGAATTACTTCATCAACAATATCAAATGGAATTTCTCGGTAAGTGCGTTCAAGTGTTTGTGAAGCCCGGTAGGCTGGCATCACAATTACTACTTTTTTATTATTATACATAAATATTCGAGTTTTCGGTGCTAATTTGCAACCGATTTTGTGGTGAAATATCACCATTTTAGAATTGGGCTGTAAAATAGGGCATGATTCTTTTTATTTCCAAGAATAAATTATTTACTAACCTGTTATAAGCGGGCAAACTAAATGCCAAAAAATAACAATTAACATACGAAGTAAAGCTTCGTAATAGCAATTTTTTAAATATGACATTATCAAGTGAGACTATATTTTTTATAGGGTTTTCGATTTTTGTAGCGTTTGTAATGGCGCTTGATTTGGGGGCATTCAGCAGATCAAAAAGCCATGAGGTGAGTTTTAAAGAAGCTGGTATCTGGAGCGCTATCTGGGTATCGTTGGCCATTGCATTTTTCTTTTTCCTTCGCCAGTATGGTTATCTGATTCATGATATTAGCGATGCATCTCATTTACAGGAGGTAAAAGAAAAGTATTATGAGGCATTGAAACTCCCACCAAATTTTGAAGCAGCCCTGCGTACCTTTCAGAATAGTATGGCTATTGATTATCTGACGGGTTACCTGACAGAATATTCATTGTCGGTCGATAATATTTTTGTATTTATTCTGATTTTCAATTCTTTTGGGGTTCACAAGAGATTTTATAAAAAAGTACTGGTGTGGGGTATTCTAGGCTCTATTATTTTACGCTTTATTTTCATTTTTGTTGGTGCGGCCCTGATTCAGGAGTTTGAATGGATTCTGTATATTTTCGGTGCATTCCTGATTTATACCGGGGTTAATATTCTACGAAATAAAGAAGAAGATGAAGAGATAGATCCGGCCAAACATCCGGTAGTGAGGTTTGCTTCCAAATACTTTAATGTGTATAAACGTAATGTGATTGACCATTTCCTGGTATATCATAAGCGATTTAAAAAATGGTATATTACTCCACTATTTCTGGTGATGTTGGTGATTGCTGGTACCGACGTGGTTTTTGCGGTTGACTCCATCCCTGCTATTTTCTCTATTACTAAAGACCCTTATATTGTTTTCTTCTCTAATGTGTTTGCCATCATGGGGCTGCGTTCTATGTTTTTCTTCCTGGCAAGTATCATGGGCTTGTTCCGCTTCCTGAAATACGGTTTAGGCGTTTTACTAAGCTTTATCGGTGTCAAAATGCTTTTGCATCACCAACTAGTGTCAGTTGGATTTACGAATGTACACTCACTATTAGTGATTGTGGGTATATTGGTAGTAAGTATAGGGGCAAGTGTAGCATTTCCCGAGAAGAAACAAAATGCATAACAAGATTACAAGGGCGTAACACGGAATATCCATATCATTCCGTGTTACGGCTCCAAAGTCTTTCAAATTTCCAGCCCTTAGCCCGCAGACTTATCGGCAGATAAGCATGTGCATCTTTCGGCGTAATGCTCTCGTAATACAAATCATCATCTGTTAAAATCAACGAATCGTAGTTACCTTCATCCTTTACAGTAATATCGGCAAAAGGTAACTCCAGATAGAATCCTCGGTTTTCTCTCACTAATTGATTTTTTAGCAACCATCGGGTATTAAATTTCTCGGTTGTATAAGGTTCAGGGGAATAATTTCCTTGTGATACTTCAAGTGCATACTCCAGATACTTTTTCAATAATTTAGGTCCTAAGTTCTGGGCCTGGTCTACCTGTAATTGATGAGGAAGAATACTGCTCACAATATAGATAAATTCCCGTGCACGGGTAACTGCTACATTCAAGCGATTTTCACCCCCTTGCTGATTCAGACTACCGAAATTCATTAAGAGCTTACCTTTCAGATTTGGGGCATACCCTACTGAGAAGATTACAATATCATACTCATCTCCCTGAATATTTTCAATATTCTTAATTACACCCCAGTCTTCGCCTAGAACGGGTGAGATAGTCTGATAAATTAAATCCGCTTGTTTAAAGTTGAAAGTAACTACGCCGATTGTTTTCGATGGGGCTTTGCGTTTCAAATCTTCTACAATTTCCAATACCTTTTGTGCCTCAGTCGGATTCGTATTATTTTCCCAATAGCCATCCAGTTTGATATAGCTGATAGCAGGCTTATTCTTACTGATTTCTGTATAATGCGGCAGTAATTGTAATGAGTTTTTATAGAAATGCTGATTTGAGAAATCTATCAGATCTAAAGAATGACTACGATAATGTCCTTTCAACCAAGCCTGAGGTAGGTATTGTGCCGCTAAGTCGAGCAGAGAATCTATTTCCAGGAGATGTTCATCTTCGGCATCTTCATCGTAACGAATCTGGTATAAGTCCGTAGGCTGCAATTGTTTAGAATCTCCGGCAATTACCACTTGTTTACCCCGATAAATGGCCGGAATACCATTTTCAGCAAAACACTGAGAGGCTTCATCAAAAATCACTAAATCAAAAAGTGAATCAGTTGGATTTTGTCCGGATAGAGGGAATATGGCTGATACTGACTCAGGTGAGGCCATCCAGCAAGGAATCAGTTTGAAAATTTCTTCCGAATGATTTTCCAGAAGTTTTCGAACCGACCAGAGTTTACGTTTTTTAGTAGTCTGGTGTTGTAATTCCCGATAGGTAACTACATTTTGCAGACGATTAATTACCAAATCCTGATAAGTCTGTTCACGTAATTTCAACAATAGTATTTCCTGACTTAGCTCCTGTTTTTTGAGAACACATTCCTGCAATTCGGTCTCTAATTGCTCTACTTTTAAAGAACTGACTCCGCGCAAAATAGGATAAAGAGTTTCGATATGCTGTGTCCAGGCTATCCGTAAAGAGTTCAGAACTACTTCTGTTAAATCAGAAGTAGTTACCTCTGAATTTTCATAATTTATCAATCGCTTTATTACTTCTAATTCAGTAGAATTAAACGACTCTTTTAATTCATCAGCCTCAACTAATAAGTCAAATTTTTGCTTCAGATAGGTAACGAACTCTTGTTTTGCTTCAGGTTTATCAACCAATTTTTCGATTTGATGATACGATAAGTATAATTGCCATTGCACAAACTCTAATTTTGTATCCACAATCAGCTTTGCTAAAGCTTTGAATGGATTGAGAGAAAATACATTTGAGTGAGTGAAAATATCAGTAGTTTGGCGACGGATAAAGTCCTCTTGCTGATAAATATCGTACGCTTTATTAGCGAGAATATAGTTATGCAACTGAATTTTAATCGACTCCCAGCTCTCTTGTGCATCAATTACAATCTCTTTCTTGCTTAGCTTTTCCTTGATGTCTTCAAAAGTAATACGTTGATTAATTCTCTTATTAAGTATTTGCAAGCCCGATTCACTTAATGGAAGCCTGTTTTGCGCCAACAAGATTTCAATATCTCGTTTATCTTTTGAAAAGAATTTCCAGACAAGCGAATTAACACCAGATTGACTGGCAGAATGTGCTTTTTCTACCTGAGTTTTTCTGAACAATAAGTCTCTGGCAGGAATACTTTGCTCGATACCATCCTGAGTAAACAGTTGTTCTAATTCAGCATAGGTTTTCTCTAAATCAAACTGGCGATTGCTAATGAATTTCTTCTCCTGAACAATCGAGGTAAAAATCTCTCCTACCTGTGCGTTCTCAAAATATCGGATAAAATCCTGTACGGTGTTTTCATCAAATTGATTCAGTTTGATAATAGAAAATAACTGACCATTCTTTGCCTGAAAAGCAATGACTGCCTCAATCGTATCTATGATTTTTACAAGGTCAGTAAAAGTTCTTTTGCTGAACGAATTGCGTAATTGCCAGAAATCATAACCTGCTCCGATTCGAAGCTTAGCTTCATATTGCAGATAACGATTTAATCGACCCTCAAAATCAGCTAATTCATTGAACGAGAAAGAACGATACAAGTCCTGTAGATCAATCGAAGGCTTATTCAGGCTACTGCTCAGATACAATTCTTTTACTGAGATACCACAAACAGATTCATCAAAAAGCGCATTTTTCAGACTTTGCAATTCTTCCGAAATCTTATCAATTCTACGGCTGATTTGTGTAAAATTACGCTCCAGAAAAATCGCATCAAGCCCTTTATTTTTCTTCTGGAAATCTTCAATCCGTTCTATTTGTCCGGCAATTTTTTCGAAAAGTGCCTTTCTATCATTCTTGAAATCATGAATCAAGGCTACAAAATCAGTCATAGCCACTTTTTGCAGGCGCTGGTAAACAGTATCCAAAGCCACACGCTTCTGACAAACCACTAATACCCTTTTCCCGCGTGCCGTAAAATCAGCAATCAGGTTGGCAATCATTTGTGATTTTCCTGTACCAGGAGGCCCTTGTACTACAATCGAATAACCCTCTTTTACCTGCTTGATGGCATCTTCCTGCGAAGCATCAATCGCAAAGGGCAGGAAGGCTGTTTCTTCCTTAAATACAGGTCGGGGATTGGGTGGGGAAGAGTGTTGAAATAACTCCTCGAAAGTATCTAATTCATAATGTCCCTCTTCAGCATTTTCAATCAATTGCTCATAATCCGGTACCAAATAGGAACCCGCTTGTGGGAAAATCCCTAGCACTGCTTGTGGATACAGTTTCAATTCTCCATTTCGCTCGCTACTTTCCAACTCCGATTTAGCCAGTTTTTCAAAATCAATCAGTTGATTCTGAAAAAGCTCCTGATTGAAATTAATTTCAACCGGACTATCTTTCAATAATTCATATAATTGTGTTCTGAAAGCCAGACTATCTTTATCAAAGTCCTCGAATGATTTCTCCAGCCATTCATCAGGCAGTTTTATCTGATTGAAATAAGAATAAGCCAGCAAAAAACTTCTGTTCAAACTCACAGGCTCGTCTCTCTGCTCTAAAATCCACTTTTTACCATTGGTTTTTAGCGTAACCGGAAAGAAAAGCAGCGGACAACGCACGGTGGTTCCATCAGACAATTTCCCTTTTACAAACGGATAGGCCACATATAAGTCTTTAGCCCCACGTTCTTCTTCAATAAAATTCTCTGTTCTTGCCAGTTTGCGCAGGCGTTGGCTTACTTCATTTACTTTATCATAGCGACTATCCTGTACATCGCAGAGTAGAATCTGGTTTTTCTGACTAATTAACTGATGGATATAGTCAAAAGAGGGCTTATTGTCTAAAAAATTCAGACTATGTAAATCAAGAAATTGTTCTTGTGGTAAACTTAATAGTAAAAGTGACCTGTTACGTGAAGTAAGGTTAGTCAGCCTGCGAAGGTATGTTTTGAGTAGTTTCTGCAATTTATTTCTTAATACCGGGTATTTCTACTATATTTTTTTTTGTCTTCTCTGAAACGAGTTTTATACTATTTATAGTATTTTCCTTAGTTGTTAGCTTGATAATTGGGAATCCATCCCTGCCATTTTTCAAAAAGGTTCCCACCATATCAGTCACCTTTTTCGATGCCAATTTAGTGGTCGTTATCCCAAGAATCCGGTAACAATTCCTGCCCTCTTTCAAAAAGGGCCATATTGGTAACCTTTTTTGGGTCTATTTGAGTGGTCGCTAGTGTGATAGTTTTTATACCATCCCAGTCCACTTTCAAAAAGGTTCCCACCATATTGGTAACCTTTTCTAATGCCACTTGAGTGGCTGGTACTTGGTAACCATTCCTGTCCTCTTTCAAAAGGTTCCCACCATATTGGTAACCTTTTCTGATGCCGTTTTTGTGGCTGGTACTCTGACACACTCCGAAATTACCTGTGTTAATTTTCATTTTCTCTTCCTCCATAGCAATAATCGTAATGCAATAAATTTCTGGCTTTAAATCTTATTTTCAAAGTATTAAGAGAGGTTTCTCTCAAAATCAGATTGTTGTGTTCTTCTCCGAATTTTACGAGTCTTTTTTAATTTCTTTAAGCCAGTTCAACATCAATCCGCTCTAAACGTAACAAAGATAAAACCATTCATCAACCTTTAACACACCTTAACATTTTGTGTTTGGATTAAATTATTTATTTCGATTAATTCGTTATAACAAAATTAAAAACGACAGAGTAAGTATAGGCTCCAAAACTTATGCTTATTTTGGCGTTTATTTGTATTTTATTCCTTATTACTCCTCAAAATTATGTTAAAAACCTACCGACAATTTCCAATCAGGCAGATGGCTATTACTTTGCTTGTGGGACTTTTCTTGTTTGGCGGCGATGTTTTTGCCCAGAAAAAAGAAAAGAAGAAAAGAAAGAAAAAAGGCGACGCTGCAGCTATGGCTGAAAAACCGGTTATTCCAGACCCGGTACGAGTTACTTCAGTAGAAGGAATCACAGAATATGTATTAGGCAATGGCCTAAAGGTTCTGATGTTCCCCGACCCATCAAAACAAACCATTACTGTAAACATTACCTATCTGGTAGGTTCCCGCCACGAAGGATATGGCGAAACAGGGATGGCTCACTTATTAGAACACATGGTGTTTAAAGGTTCAACCAAACACACCAATATCCCACAGGAATTGACCGACCACGGTGCTCGTCCGAATGGTACTACCTGGCTTGACCGTACCAACTATTTCGAGACGTTCTCGGCGACTGAAGAAAACCTGAAATGGGCTTTAGACCTGGAGTCTGACCGCATGGTGAATTCATTTATTAAGAAAGAAGATTTAGAGAAAGAATTCTCGGTAGTAAGAAATGAATTTGAAATGGGTGAAAACGACCCTGAAAGTGTATTGAGCGAAAGAGTGATTTCAACCGCTTATTTATGGCACAACTACGGTAACTCAACCATCGGTTCACGTGAAGATATTGAGCGTGTTCCTATTGATAATCTGCAGGCATTTTACAGAAAATACTATCAACCTGATAACGCGGTGTTGTTAGTAGCAGGAAAGATTGACGAAGCCAAAACCATTAAAATGGTCAATGAATACTTTGGCTATATCCCTCGTCCGACACGCGTTTTACAGCCAACTTATACTGTTGAACCGGTACAGGATGGCGAGCGCTCAGTAACCTTGCGCCGCGTAGGTGATGTACAAGCGGTTGGAGCTGCTTACCATATCTGTGGTAATGCTCACCCTGATTATCCGGCTTTAGACGTTTTGCAAGGTATTCTGACCAGCGAACCTGCGGGTAAAATCTATAAAGCTCTAGTTGAAACCAAAAAGGCATCAGGTCAATACGCCTATTCGTTCACCAATAAAGACCCGACAATCTTATATTTTGGTGCATCAGTCTTGAAAGACAAAGATTTGGAAGATGCTAAAAAGACCCTTTTGGCTACACTGGATGCTGTTCCAACAATGGAAATTACCAAAGAAGACGTAGACCGCGCCAAGAACGAAATAATCAAAGGACTTGAACTGACTTTGCGTAATACCGAAAGAACAGGTCTGCAATTAAGCGAATATATCGGTGCAGGCGACTGGCGTCTGGTATATATTTACCGTGATGCCATAGAAAAAATCACACCTGCTGATGTAGCACGTGTGGCGAAATTCTACTTCAAGCCATCGAACCGTACGATTGGTTTATTCATTCCAGAAGAAACGCCTGACCGTGTAAAAGTGCCAGAAGCCCCGAATGTAGATGATTTAGTGAAAAACTACAAAGGCCGTGCGGTAGTAGCGCAAGGAGAAGCATTCGACCCATCTCCGTCTAATATTGAAAACCGTACTAAACGTGGACAAGAGCCTAATGGCCTTGAATATGCTTTATTGCAAAAGTCGACACGTGGTAATACGGTGAGAGCCAATATTACTTTAAGAATCGGTGACGAACAAAGCCTGCAAAACAAACAAACAATTTCGTCATTTACTGCTTCATTATTAAACAAGGGTACTAAAAACCTGACACGTCAGCAAATCAAAGATAGTCTGGATAAAATCAAGTCTCAGGTATTTGTTGGTGGCGGCGGTAATAATATCGTGGTAAATATCGAGTCAAATAAGGAAAATTTACCGAAAGCCCTGGCTATCGTAACTGACATTCTGAAAAATCCCGTATTTGATGCCAATGAGTTCGAGAAACTTAGACAAGAAAATATTGCACAGATAGAAGCACAAAAAAGCGACCCACAAGGTCTTGCTTTCACAGCATTCCAACGTACCATGAACCCATATCCGAAAAGCGATGTGCGTTATGTAGGAACATTGGATGAGCAATTAGAGAACGTGAAAAACGTGAAACTGGAAGATGTAAAGAAGTTTTATACTGATTTCTACGGCGCTTCAGCAGCTACAGTTTCGGTAGTAGGTGATTTTGATGAACCAGCTGTTAAAAGCATCATCAGCACATCTCTGGGCAATTGGAAAAACCCGATTCCGTTCAAACGTATTCAGGCAGTTTATCAGGATATTGCCCCAAGTGCTGCTGCTATTAAGACACCGGATAAAGCCAATGCCCTTTTCTTAGCAGGTGTAAACTTGCCTTTACAGGATACTGATGTAGATTACCCTGCCCTTATTTTGGGTAACTATATGTTAGGCGGTGGTTTCCTAAGCTCTCGTCTGGCTGTTAGAATCCGTCAGAAGGAGGGTCTTAGCTATGGGGTAGGTTCGCAATTATCGGGTGCGCCTTTCGATAAATCTGGCAGCTTCATGACTTATGCTATCTATGCGCCTGAAAACGCTGAGAAACTTGAAAAAGCTTTCTTTGAAGAAATGAACAAAGTGGTTTCTGAGGGCTTTACCGAAGAAGAACTGAAAGCAGCTAAATCAGGTTGGTTGCAAAGCCGCAGTGTATCTCGTTCGCAGGATAATGAGTTATCAAGCCGTTTGAATAACTATTTATATTATGACAGAACTTTGGCTTTTGACGCTGACTTTGAGAAAAAAGTAGAAGCACTAACAGCAGAACAGGTAAACGCAGCGATGAAGAAACACGTTGACCCTAAAAAAATCTCTATCGTAAAAGCAGGAGATTTCGATAAAAAACCGGCAACCGGTGGAACGGGCACAACCTCTGGTGTTCAGGGAAGCGGAAAGAATTGATAATAGTAGCATGTGGCGCGAGCCGAGCGACAGTCGCTTCCAGCTCGCATACTGCATAGAATTAGTAAACAAACGGAGTCGGTTAATTAGCCGACTCCGTTCGTTTTAATAATCCTTTATACTCATTCAAACCCTTCTCAGTCAGATAAGGCACTATCAATGTAAAAGCAATATTCAGATAAGTTGGTAATTTGTCTTCTTCTTTGCCCTCAAACAAAATCTCGGCACTAGCCAGCCAGAAATCGCCAATAATAAAAAGCTGATTGAAAAAGTTTTCGTATTGTCCTTCTATAATATCAGGCTTTAGAAACCCGGCTTGTATACCGGCATCCATTCCCATTCTAAAGAATATTCTTCGGCTATTGACCAAATCACGGTGTTTTTGTTTCAGACTCGGATTCCTTCGGGTAAGGCTGATAAAATCCTGTATGAGAAACTTGTATTTATAGAGTCTTTCAAAGACAAAAGCGCATAGATTATAAAGGGTTTGCAGGTTGACTGCATTAAACAGAGCAGGTTCATGCAATACATTATTCAATTCTTCTATCAACTGCTCATAAAGCGTTTCAGCAATAGCATCAGTATTCGGAAAATGGTAACACAAATTTCCATGACTCATGCCTAATTCTTTAGCAATATGCCTGACCGTAATCGTATCAACTCCATGCTGATTAAATAATTGTAATGATGTGTGAAGAATCCGTTGTTTGGTAGTCATGTAAGAATCAGGGAATTTTTCAGCGAAGATACGAAAAAAAACTCAATTAGAACAAATGTTCTAATTTTGTGTTGCGTTTAAATAAATAAAGCCGACTTGAGTCGGCTCTACATAATAAAAAACCTTTGTTTAATTAGACGGTGACCGAGACGGCGCACCGTTTTATTCGCTGATACTAATAATTTAATTACTTCGTAAATATTCTATATAATCTTCCTTCATCCGTAACGGCATACAAAGCTCCATCTTTGCCTTGCGTAATATCACGGAATCGTTGTTTTTCTGTTTCCAGCAATCTCTCTTCACCAACTACTTTATTGTTTTTAATGACTAACCTATCTATGTGTTTTGCACTTAAACAGGCCAGAAAAAGATTATTTGTCCATTCTGGTATAACATCGCCGCTAAAGAAAGTCATACCGCTGGCTGATATAACCGGGTCCCAGTAATAAACAGGTTGTTCAAGCCCTTCCTGCTGCTGAATACCGGCTCCAATCTTTGGCCCCTTATATTCAACACCATAGGTTATAATAGGCCAGCCATAGTTTTTTCCGGCTTTTATAATATTTAGTTCATCACCTCCTTTAGGGCCAAACTCATTTTCCCATAAATCACCTGTGGTAGGGTGAAAGGCTAATCCTTGTACATTCCGGTTACCATAGGCATATATCTCAGGTCTGGCATCTCCCTTCCCGACAAAAGGGTTGCCACTGGCTGGCTTACCATCTTTGGTTATTCTCAATATCTTACCCAAAGCCGAATTTAATTGCTGTGCTTGTGGTCGGGTTTCAATATCTGAACGCTCTCCGGTACTTACAAACAAGTTACCGCTTTTATCAACTAAGATTCTACCGCCGAAGTGTTTATCGCCATCATAAACCGGAGTGGCTCTGTAGATAACCGTGGCCCCTTCAATAGTTTTCTCGTCGGCTGAAAGTTTTCCTTTGGCTACTGCAGTCAGATTCCCACCAGGACGTTTTTCTGAGAAAACCCAGAAAATCATACGATTAGTGCTAAAATCAGGGTCAAGCGTTAGCCCTAATAAACCTCCTTGTCCTTTAGAATCTACCTCAGGGATACCTTTAATTGGCTCACTAAGTGTGCCTGTATTAGTAGCAATTCGCATGGTTCCTTCTTTTTCTGTAATCAACAACCTACCATCTGGTAAACCCACAATACCCCAGGGTTTTTTCAGGTCTTTTGTCAAAACTTTGCCCTCATAAGGGGTCTGCGTTGTTACAGCTGCTATCCTTGTTTGTCCGACAAAGGCAGGCTTGTAATCTGTATTGGGATTTTCCTTTTCTACTGAAGCTAAAGTTGAGATAGTTTCGCCGTCAGCAGTAGTTTCCGGAGCTTTCTGAGAATTGTTTTTGCAAGAAGATAGACCAAGCAGTATAGCTGCCAGAATGGTTAGCATTTCTTTTTTCATTGTTGTGTTTTATTTGTGTGATCAATAGGGTCTTAAAAGCTAATAACATTACTAAGGAGATGCATTTAAGACGATTAGTATATATAACTAAATTGAAAGCAAAATGGCTGAAACAGAGAGAAATAAATTTACTTTTGAGAGCCTTTCGCCGTTTCATTATATGAAAAAGTTGCCCCATATAGATTTTTGATGATTTTAGATAAATTATTATTAGAACATTTGTTCTAATAAATTATATTTTAGTACATTTGTTCTAAATTTTAATATTACTCCAATGACAGCCAAAATAAATAACCCGTATTTACTACTAGCACGAAATATATTAGTCGCCATAGGTACCGGCTCTTTAATCGCTTATACCAATTTTCATGTCGAAACCGGATACTGGGCCATGTCTATCATAGCACTTTCAAGTTTCCTGATTGGTTTCTTAGAACCACGCAGAGGTTGGATTCTTGCCTTGATACAAGCCTCAATTGTGATATGTTTTTACTATCTCAAACCTATCAAGCCTATTAGTGAAGACCTCGCTATGTTTACTTCACATATAGCAGTGGCTCAGTCTTTAGTTTTCAGTTTTGTGGCAGGGGCTTTGAGAAGATTATATCTGAAGAAATAAGCTGTAATACTAGTGCTGATTTATCATATGAAAAGGGCTTTGAATAGCCCTTTTTTTGTGTCTGATAGTATATAAAAAAATAAGCCGGAGAATAAAAGTGGGAACAAGACTGCATTTCGTAGCTCTCCCTGCTGCATAAGCCGGAAAATTATCGTAACCCAGGATTTTAATTTCGGTTTCAACGAGTATAAACGCTTATTTTTTAGTAATTTACCAACAGACTCTAACTCTCTGAATATTCCTTCTATGCGTTACCTTTCCCTGATTTCGCTAAGCTTGCTTTTATCTTGTCAGCAAAAAACACAACAACCTATACTTTCACCCGAACACCAGAAGGCGTTGGAGTCCATTAGTGTGATGGATGGCTTTAAGGTGGAACTGGTAGCTGCAGAACCCTTAGTAGCAGATCCCGTGGCAATGGAAGTAGACGAAGATGGAAATATGTATGTGGTTGAAATGCATGGCTACCCCTTGGATTTAACCCGAACCGGAAAAGTAAAATTGCTGAAAGATACCAATAATGATGGCTATCCTGATACAAGTATCGTTTTTGCCGATAGTCTACGATTACCCACAGGTATTATGCGCTGGAATAAAGGCATTATCATCACCGATACGCCTGATGTGATTTATCTGGAAGATACCAATAACGATGGCAAGGCAGATATAAGAAAAGTAATGCTGACAGGCTTTGCGCTTTCAAATCCTCAGCATAACCTGAATACGCCCCGTTTTGAAATAGATAACTGGATTTACCTGGGGCATGAAGCCGTGGTAACCCCATTTGTCTATAAAAAAGAGTTTGGTGATGAAGGGCAAAATATCTATTTCCCGGATAAACCTAACGGTCAAACCTTAGGTAAAAATGCCAACGGTCGTGCCGTGAGATTTAAGCCTGATACTTATCAGGTAGAAGAAGTATCCGGTGAAACCCAATTTGGCCACACGATGGATGCCTGGGGGCATCATTTGTATACCAGCAATGCTGACCACCTGTTTCATGAGGTTTTAGCCAGCCAATACCTGAAAAATAACCCGAATTTATTGGTTTCTAATGCCAGTCAGGATATTTCAGACCATGGTAACGCAGCCGAGATTTATCCGATTACCCAGAATCCTAATCACCAGTTATTGACTGATGTGGGTGTAATTACTTCTTCCTGTGGGGTTACCTGGTATTTAGGTGGAGCATTCGGAGATAAATTCAAAGATGTAACTTTTGTAGGGGAACCTGTGCATAATCTGGTACATGCTGATGTAATTAAACAATCGGGTGCAAGTTTTACGGCAAGTCGCCTGAATGAAAAATCAGAATTTTTAGCATCGAAAGATGATTGGTTTCGTCCGGTGAATTTCTATATCGGGCCTGATGGTGCTTTATATGTGATTGACTATTACCGTCAGATTGTTGAACACCCCGAATGGATGTCAGACGAAATCAACAAATCAGGTGCTTTATATAATGGTACAGATAAAGGTAGAATTTATAGAGTGGTTCCGGAAAAAGGTTTGCCAATGGATTGGCTTAATAAACTCAATCTATCCAAACAATCAGATGCTGAACTGGTAAAATTGCTGGAAAACGAGAATATCTGGTATCGTCGCACAGCGCAAAGATTATTATTGCAACGTCAGGCAAAGGGCGTTACTAACGCCCTAAGAGACATTATTAGTAAAAGCACCTTAGCCGAAGCAAAGATTCATGCGTTATGGTTATTGGATGGGCTGAAGACTATAGAGGTTCAGGATATTATTCAGGCTTTTCGTGATGATGAAGCAGGCGTTAGAGAAAATGGCATTAAAGTAGCCGAAAATTATATCAATCAATTGCCTGCCAAATCTGATACTGAAAAACTGAAAAAAGAACTTGTTGGCTTACACAATGACGGCAATAACAAAGTAAGATTTCAATTACTGAATACCCTCGGTTTTGTAAAAACACTTGAATCAGAACAAGCCCGTCTGGATATATTGAAAAGAGACTTTCATGATAAATGGATAGGAGTAGCCTGTATTGCTTCGTTTGCAGGAAAAGAGAATCAGGTATTTGATTTTGCCGTGAAAGAACTGTCCAAAGAAAAATCAGAAGAAACCGCAGAATTTTTCTCCAATATAGGTGCTACCATTGCCAATAGCGGCAACAAGGAGGTATTTGCAGCTATTTTTTCTTACATCAGTACTACAGGAGAAAACGCGAACGATGATTGGTGGAAAGCAGCTACTTTGAGCGGTATCTCAAAACTCTGGCATTATAAGGGTATTACTGTTCCATTGACTGATGCAGATAAAGACCGCTTGTTAATGGCTTTCTCAGCCAATAGTTCACCTGAATACAGAAGTGCTTGTCTGAATTTATTAGAAGTAACCGGTTTGCCAAAAGGTGGGAGTGGCGCAGGAAAAATCAGGGAGGCAAAAGATATATTAACCGATAAAAGCCAGGATGAAAAGCTTCGTGCTGATGCAGTAAAGTTATTGTCAATAGCTAATGCTAATGCCTATAAAAAAGACTTTTTGCAGATACTAACCACAAAAGAACCAGAAGTAGTACAGGCAAGTGTCTTGAAAACCCTAAGTAAAATCGGAGATAGATCTACCTTCGATTTCTTATTGAAAGAGTTTAAGAATTTCTCTGCACCGATTCAGCAAAAAGTAGTCGAATTGTTAATGGCGAAACCAGAACGTATTCCTTTATTATTAACTGCTTTAGAACAAAAAAGAATTGATAAATCAGCCATAGGCTGGCGGCAAATGGTTGATCTAATGAATTATGAAGAAACTAATATCCGTGCGTTTGCACGCAAAGTATTGGCCGTAAATGAAGACCGTAAGGCTGTTTTACAAACCTATATGAAGGCATTGGATATGAAAGGCGTACAAGCTAACGGCAAAAAGGTATTCGAAACAAATTGCGCCACCTGCCATCAAATTGAGGGAGTAAATGGCGTAAACTTCGGCCCTAACCTGTCAACTCTAAGAAGCCGCAATGCTAATTCGATTCTAACCGAGATTATTAATCCGAATAACTCAATTGCCGATAAATACGATTTCTGGACGTTGACTTTTAAGAATGGCACATCCATGGGAGGCTTGATATTACAGGAAAATGCCAACGTGCTCACACTTAGAGAAGTAGGGGGGAAAGAAAGTGTGATACAGAAAAAGGACGTTGCCAAAATGGTAAAATCAGAAACTTCTATTATGCCTAATGGCTTAGAAAATGCCATCAGTGTAAAAGAAATGGCTGATCTGATAGCATTCATTCAAAATAAATAAGAGAGGCTACAAAACCTCTCCTATTTAATAAATTAATATCTTCTATAAACTTAGGCATAAGGATTACTTACATTCTTAGGCTCGCTGATGGTTTTATGGTGGAATGTTTTCACCGTATCAACCGCTCCTTGTTTCAACAAAGTAGTATCGTTGGCAGCTGTTACAAATCTGAATCCCATTTCTGACATTCTGATAGCCACTTCGGGAGATGGACACTGAATCCCGGCAATCAGGTTATTCTTGGTGCAGGCATTCAATACTTTATCAAAAGCGTTTAGTAATTCAACATCATCAAAATCGCCCTGACGGGGGCGCCTCATAGAAATACTCAGATCCCAGGGTCCTATGTATAAGCCTGTCATGGTAGGCGTTTTAGCAATATCTTCTACGTTTTTCAGACCCTCAACCGTTTCAATCATTGACATCGTCACAATCTCTTCTGTCGATTTCTCAAAATAACCTTCACCACCATATACACTGGCTCTCACCGGCCCAAAACTTCTATATCCGTCAGGTACATAACGACAAGCACCAACAAAACTTTCAGATTCCTCGCGGGTGTTTATCATCGGGCATATAATTCCATAGGCGCCCATGTCTAGCATCTTCATATGAGAGGCAGGGTCATTCCATTGAACTCTTACCAATGGAACTGTATCGGTAGTAGAAATAGCCTGAAACATGGTCAGAATCGTCATATGATCACTTGCTAATCCATGCTGGGCGTCAATCGTCATAGCATCAAAACCGCAATGAGCCACTACTTCGGCTGTCCACGAGGACGGAATCGTAACCCAGGCATTTACTACAGTTTTATCTTCTTTCCACAGTTGTTTCAATCGGTTGGGGCGCATTCGACTTACAGATTTTGGTGGTTAATATTCATACTATTCCTCTCTCATTCTTTCACGTGACACATCTCTCTCTTTAATGGTGTCACGTTTATCATATAGTTTTTTCCCTTTGGCTAGGGCTATTTCTAATTTAGCTAATCCGCCATCATTGATAAATAAACGAGTGGGTATCACAGTCAGACCTTTATCCGTGAGTTTGTTATCCAGGCGCTTCAACTCGCGCTTTTTTAACAATAATTTTCTGTCACGCAATGGCTCGTGGTTATAGATTGTTCCCTGATCATATTTAGATATATTCAGGTTTTTGACAAACAATTCACCATCAACAAAGAAACAATAGGCATCCGTCATATTGAATTTATTCATCCGTATCGACTTAATCTCAGTTCCTGTCAATACCATTCCCGCATCATATTTCTCCAGGAAGAAATACTCAAAACCTGCCTTTTTATTAAATACGTCAATCTTTTTTGCAATTTTCTCTTTCATAAGTATATACTGTTGTATAGCGCATAAAGACTATACTTTTTTTGACAAACTTTGTTCTAACAAATACACAAAAAACTAAGAGGTTCGTTAGGTAAAGTTATTCTCATTACAAATTTAAAAATAAAAAAAATCCCTGCCTCAAAAATAGTGACAGGGATTCCGACTTACGTGCTTTCCTAATAATCCATGTATAAGCTCTATCTGGATTCGATTCCAAGTGAGACATTTCACAATTGATGAAACGTCCCGGAGCAAATTTAAATAATTTTATGATACAAAAAATCGACCCTCATTTCACGTATCTAACTCCTCAAATTGTGTATCCCTATTTAATATTTGCGAGTATTACTGTTAAGTAGCGCAATTTATGATATAAAACATGAAAACGCAATTAAATTAAGATTTTTCTTACAAGAACACGTTATTATACCTGTTTTTTCATGTTTCAACAACGCTGAAATTAACACTCTAAAACTATGCCAAGTTCCCTGATTGATTTATTAAAAGGATACATATGTAGTTAAGTTGCTGGTAATCAGTAAATTAAATATTTTTAGTCCTCTTAAAGTGGTATTTTTAATTGGCACGTAAATTTATTCAAAAAAAAATGTAATTTTTCTAATTTTTTTTGTTATATTTATATTTATACCAACGAAAGCCCAAGGCTTTTGTGTAGGCTTACATCGTATACAGAAAAAGAAACTGCTTTTTCTCTTCTCCATACCTGGTTTTTCTATACTGCTTGTTGGTAATATCTCGTGAAGATAATCTGCTCAGAATGTGTAATTAATTGCAGAAACTTTTCATTGAGTTTAGTAGTTATTTTATTTGGAACAAAATTTTTTAAAATTGCTTAATTCACCCATTTTTTCTACTGCAAAGCATCAGGAAACAGCCATATTGGTTGGTCTGATTACGCAGAAACAAAACGCCGAGCGTACCTATGACTACCTCGACGAGTTAAATTTTCTGGCTACTACAGCCGGAGTTGTTACTAAAAAAACATTTGTACAAAGATTAGATAGAGCCGACCAGAAAACATTTGTCGGCAAAGGGAAACTGGAAGAGATAGAAACATGGATTATCGAGAATCCTGTTGATACCATTATTTTTGATGACGACCTAACGCCCTCTCAGGTACGTAACCTGGAAGCGGCATTTAAGGATATAAAAATTCTTGACAGAAGCCTGTTGATTTTAAATATTTTCTCTCAACGTGCCAGAACAGACCAGTCTAAAAGACAGGTGGAGTTGGCGCAATATCAGTACTTATTGCCTCGTCTGACCCGTATGTGGACCCACTTAAGCCGCCAGAAAGGGGGTATTGGTATGCGCGGTCCGGGGGAAAAAGAGCTGGAAACGGATAAACGGATAGTACAGGATAGAATCGCTTTTCTGAAAGATAAGCTAGAGAAGATAGACAAACAAAGTGCTACCCGCCGCAAAGAACGTAGCCGATTGGTGCGTGTCGCTTTGGTAGGATACACCAACGTGGGTAAATCTACTTTGATGCGTCGTCTGGCAAAAGCTGAGGTATTTGCTGAAAACAAATTGTTTGCAACGATTGATTCTACCGTTAGAAAAGTAGTATTAGGGAACATCCCGTTTCTATTGACAGATACCGTTGGTTTTATCAGGAAATTACCTACTTCATTAATTGAGTCCTTCAAATCAACCTTAGATGAAATTCGCGAGGCTGATATTCTGATTCACGTAGTAGATATTTCTCACCCGGCATTTGAGGAGCAAATTGAGGTGGTTAATTCAACACTGGCAGAAATCGGCGCTGCTGAAAAACCGACTGTATTGGTGTTTAACAAGTTGGACTTGTTTAAACCTGAATCAGAAGAGAACCTCGACGAGCATCTGGAAACGGTAACAGAGGAAGATTTGAAACGTAATCTGGAAACGCTGAAAAGAAGCTACCTGACTAAAAACACAGAGAATGTAGTTTTCATTTCTGCCGAACACAAAGAGAATATCGCAGAGTTGCGTGATATTTTACTTGACAAAGTACAGGACAAACATTTCAAGATTTATCCGAACTGGGACCCTACTCAGAATCCATTGTATGAGTGGCAGTAATTGAATGATAATACACAACTTTAGTAACACTATTCAACCAAACTAAATAATAAATATAATTAGGCGAACTTACGGTTCGCTAAACAGTAAAATGGCAAAAAATAAACATCAATCATATTATGACCAGCAAAAGGCAGAGATTTTAGCCTTTTTGTCGGTCAATACCACACAACCTTATACGCTGCAAGACCTTTATCAACATTACGATGTGCATAGTAAACAAGAAAAAATGCTCTTCGGAATGGTGATAGAAGACTTGTTGCAGGAAGGTAAGATTTATCAGGTAGATAAAGGAAAATATACAGTCGATGCCGAAGCCAATGCAGTCATTGGTCGTCTCGACCACGTGAATCAACGTTTTGGATTTATCAGACATGAAGAAGGTAAACCTGATATCTGGGTAAGTGCAGACGACCTGAACGGAGCAATAGACGGAGATCTGGTAAAAGTGGCAACATTCGGAGAATTCTACCGTAAAGGTGATAATCCGGAGGGAAAAGTAATAGAAATTTTAGAGCGAGGAAGAAGTGAGGTAGTAGGTAAAGTACAAACCTTTGGCAATTATGCCTTGGTAAAACCAGACCATAAAAGCTTACATGAGGATATCTTTATTCCTAAAGATAAAATCAATGGGGCTACCAAAAACGACCTTGTTATTGTAAAAATCAATGCCTATCCTACCAACACCCAACAAGCTGTTGGCGAGATAATCGAAGTTTTAGGGAAAGCCGGAGAGAATAATGCTGAAATGCACGCCATTTTGGCAGAATTTGGTTTGCCTATCAGATTCCCGAAAGAAATTGAGGAACAAGCAGAGGCTATTTCTGAGAAGATTGAGGAGAGCGAGATTCAAAAAAGAAGAGATTTCAGACATATTCAGACTTTCACAATTGACCCACACGATGCTAAAGACTTTGACGATGCCTTGAGTTACCGTGAATTAGAAAATGGCAATTACGAAGTAGGCGTACATATAGCTGATGTGACGCATTACGTAAAAGAGGGTACAAGATTAGAAGAAGAAGCGTTGAGTCGTGCTACATCAGTATATCTGGTAGACAGAACTATCCCGATGTTGCCTGAGAAACTATCGAATAATCTATGCTCACTTCGCCCGAATGAAGATAAACTGACTTTCTCGGCTGTTTTTGAAATGACTCACGATGGTCGCGTAGTAGGTGAGTGGTTTGGTCGAACAATTATCCATTCAGATAAAAGATTTACTTACGAAGAAGCGCAGGAAATTTTAGAAATAGAAGAGGGGCAGATAGTAGTAGATGAGGTAGCCCTCAAATATATGAAGCCGCTACATACGCTTAACCATCTGGCAAAAATCCTGAAAAAAGAACGCTTCCAGAAAGGTGCTATCAACTTTGAAACCAATGAAGTAAAATTCAGACTGGATGCACAGGGCAAGCCACTGGGAGTAGTATTAAAGATAAGAAAAGATTCGCATAAACTGATAGAAGAGTTTATGTTATTGGCTAATAAAAAAGTGGCCGAGTTTGTCTTTAATTTCGGCAAGAAGAAGAAAAGTAAGGAGGGTGAAGAAGAAGGGAGTGGCAACACAATGGTATATCGTACCCACGAACCGCCAAACCCGGAAAAACTATTGAATTTTGCCAATTTTGCTGCTCGTCTGGGCTTTACTATCAGAACCGATTCGGAGAAAGGCTTGTCGACTACCATGAATAAGATGATGGAAGAAGTGGAAGGAACAGGTGTGCAGAATGTCTTGGAGCAATTGGCCGTAAGAACCATGTCTAAAGCCAGGTATACAACCGAGCCTTTGGGACACTTCGGTCTGGCTTTTGAACATTATAGTCACTTTACCTCGCCTATCCGTCGTTATCCGGATATGATGGCGCATCGCTTATTGCAGAATTATCTGGATAAGAAAAAGGCTCCGAGTCTGGAAGAATATGAAAAGAAATCGAAGCATTCATCAGAACGTGAGAAACTAGCTGCCGAAGCAGAGCGTGCTTCCATCAAATACAAGCAAGTCGAGTTTATGAGTATGCAAGACCATAATACTATTTTTGATGGGGTTGTGACTGGCGTAACCGACTTCGGGATTTTCGTGGAAATTACTTCCACCAATTGTGAAGGCATGGTACGATTAGCCGATTTAAATGATGATTTCTACGAGTTGGATAAAGAGAACTACCGCATAGTAGGTAAACGCACCGGACGAATCATTACATTCGGCGAGGCTGTAAAAGTAAGAGTGAAAGCTACTGATCTGGAGCGCCGGAGCATGGATTTAGAACTGGTAAGTGTAGGAGGAAAAGCCTATAAATCATCGTCAGGTATGGCGAATAAAGCAAGAGGTCGTGATGGAAGAGGCGGTTCGTCAAGAAGCAGCTCCAGAAGAAGCGACTCAGGTAGAGGTAGTTCAAAGAGAAGTTCTAATAGAAGTTCAGACCAAAACAGTTCTAACAAAGATAAAGGTAAACGTAGAAGAAGATAATGTTTTTTTCAAAGCGTGATATTCAGTTTAACCTATACGAAGTGCTTGATAGCGAAGCGCTTACCCAATACTCTTACTTCCAGGACCATAGTCGTGAATCGTTCGATATGGTCCTGGATGCTGCCCAGCAGATAGCCGAAAAAATGCTGTATCCTTTACTAGCCGAAATGGATAGAAAAGAGCCACAATTGGTAGAGGGCAAGATAAGGGTACATCCGGGTATGAAGGCTATCGTAAAGCAATTCGGGCAGGATGGATGGATAAACGCAGGGTTTTCGTATGATGAGGGCGGACAGCAATTACCTGCTACCGTTCTTAATGCTGCAGGTTTTATCTTTCAAACAGCTAATTACTCAGCAAGCGTTTTTCCTTTTCTGACTACCGGAGCCGCTAACCTGATTCGTAGTTTTGGTTCACAGGCTTTGATAGAAACTTTCACCCCAAAAATGTATTCCGGCGAATGGCAAGGCACCATGGCTTTAACCGAACCCAATGCCGGAAGTTCATTATCTGATATTACTACCTCCGCAGAACCTACCGAACAGGAAGGCATCTATAAAATCAGAGGACAAAAAATATTCATTTCGTGCGGCGACCATGATGTGTGCGATAATGTAGTGCATCTGATGTTAGCCAAAATCAAAGGTGCACCTTTGGGAGTGAAAGGTATTTCGTTGTTTGTAGTACCTCAACAAAGAACAGATACTGATGGTAAACTTATACGCAATGATGTAATTACGGCAGGAGTTTATCATAAAATGGGCTATAAAGGTGCACCTATTGCCCACTTAATGATGGGCTCAAATGACGATTGTGAAGGCTATCTGGTAGGCGAACCTCATAAGGGTTTAAACTACATGTTTCAGATGATGAATGAGGCTCGGATTGGTGTGGGTTTGAATGCTGTTTCTATCGGAACCGCTGCTTATCATGCTTCTTTGGCGTATGCAAAAGAACGTCCACAGGGGAGAAAAATTTTAGAGAAAGACCCTGCCAAACCGCAAACGCATATTATTAATCATGCGGATGTTAAGCGCATGCTCTTATTTCAAAAAGCAGTTACAGAAGGAGCGTTTGCTTTGTTAATGTATGTCAGCAAACTGGCTGATGTAGCACATGTAACAGAAGGAGAGACCAAAGAAAGAGCGCAATTGCTATTAGATTTCCTAACTCCAATTGCTAAATCATATCCATCTGAAATGTGTTGCCTTTCTACCAGTGCAGCTGTTCAGATATTAGGAGGTGCCGGTTATACCACTGATTTCCCGGTTGAACAATATTACCGCGAGGCACGTATTCACCCTATTCATGAAGGGACTACTGGTATTCATGGTCTTGATTTACTAGGTAGGAAAATCACTATACAGAATGGCAAAGCTGCACAGATTTTCTTTGAAGAAGTATCTAAAACATTGGCAGAAGCCATTGCAATAGATGAGTTGAAACCTTTGGCCGAGCAATTGCAAAAGACTTTAGGCAAAGCACAACAGGTAACGGCTCATTTGCTGGGCTTAGCACAAAAAGGCGAAGTTGAGAAATACCTATCTGACGCTACTTTATACCTGGAACTCTTTGGCCTGATTACCATTGGTTGGCAATGGTTGAAACAAGTCATTACTGCTCAACAAAATCTGGCAGAGGCACATGATTGTGATCGTGATTTTTATCAGGGAAAACTTATGACTGCCCGTTATTTCTATGAATATGAACTGGTAAAATCAGACTCGCTTATAAAACGTTTATTAAGCTCCGACCAGGTAACGATTGATATGCAAAGCGAATGGTTCTAATATTTCGGGCAACGTTCGGCATACACTTATTTAACCCTGCAAAGTATACAGATACAGTCCAAAAACCATCAATAAGAAATAGCTTACCAACGAAGCTGCTCCTGCATAATCTTTTGCAATACGTTGCCCTGTAAAGAGAGATAGGATGGCTAATGTCGCCAATTCTAAGCCCAAAATAGCATAATCTGCCTGCCCCTCGACAAAATAATAGATTCCGCCTAAGAAGCTTATGATACCTGCTGAAACTTCCAGAATAGTAATGACAATGAATAAAACCGTTGAAACACTACTCAGGAATGTCTTGGCAAATACGCTTTGTATATAAGATTTATTGCCGCTGAAATCAATCACTTTATCAAAACCGGATTGTAGAAAAAGCACCCCTGCAAAAAGTGAAACGGCTACCTGTATTAATTTTAGAATAGTATGGTCAAAAATAGGGCTCATAGTATTAGTAGTTTTTTGGCAAATATAGAAAAAATATAAAATTGAAAAATAATACCAAATAATATTTTGAAATCGTTAATATTAAGCCGTTTTTTGTGAGATATTCAGAATAATATTCCTCAAAAATGTACTATCCTATTCCCTCTACTCTGAAAGAGTTTGAGTATATTGTTGATGGCTTCCGTTCCAAAACACTTCCGGTAAAAGAATGGACACACGAAGCACACCTGATAACTGGTTTATGGCACGTAGCCGAATTGGGTTATGAAAATGCTTTGGCTGAAATGCGATTGAATATCCCGACATATAATGAGTCGGTAGGAGGGATGAATACTGATAATGGAGGTTATCACGATACCATTACAGTTTTCTGGGTATGGCTCTTAAATGAATTCTGGAACAGATATTCTACTAGAGGAAAATCTTTTGAGCGGGTGTGTAACCAGTTTCTGCAAAGTAAATATAGTGATAGAAGCAATGCTTTTATTTTCTATACAAAAGAATATCTCTTCACAAAAGAAGCCCGATTAGGACTTGTTGAACCTGATATTCAACCTTTGGATTTTGAGAAGATATAACCCACCGTGTCACCCCTCTACTCGTCCGCGAAAGGGGGTGGCACGGTTAAGCATTCAGATAAACTTTGTTGTAGAGTTTTGAAAGGCTTTAAAGTATAAAGTCCTAGAAATAAATGTGGCACGCCTATACTTGGACGAGTATAGGTATGCCACACTTTGTTGTACAAATCCTTACAAACGTATCCCAAACATAATACCATTACCATTCACAGGATTGTTATCTTTAAACATAGGTGTCATTTGATAACGGGCAAATAAAGTAAAGCTTTTGTGTCCGAGTTCCGCAGCGAAACCGTAGTGGAACTTATTCATATTGTAAGCACCGTGGTCGCGTTTGTTACCATTTTCGCCTTTGGTTTTGGTATAGCTGTCAATTCTCGCACCACCGTATGCACCCAAACCTAATATCCATTTACTTTCTTTGAATCCAAATTGTAACATCACCGGAATATTGAAATTGGTAATCACCAATTTAGATTTCTGCAAATCGTCTTTTACTTCTATAAAATCAGCACCTAAAGTTTGGTTAGCTAAAGTTATATTGTCTTTTAACATATAGTTATTCCAGGCAAATTCAAATCCGGTTCCTAAAGCTACATCTACTTGTTTCCCTGTCAACAAACGATGGTTTTTCTTCCAGCTTAATCCTATATATCGAGAGTTCCAGTTATCCAATTCAGGCATATCTTTGCTGTCATAAGTATTCAACCCCAAATACAAACCGAAGTCTCTGCGAGAGAACATATTGTATCGTCTTGGTTTTCTCTCATAATGCTCTTCTTTGTTTTCGTGGCTGTAATCTTTCTCTTTTGAAGTTCCGAAGTGGTCTTCTTCTTGTGCTGATGCTCCGAAATTTACGGTCATAGCTACGGCTAATGCGGCAATTGTTTTTACAAGCGTTTTCATAATCGTAATCGTTAAAATGTTCTATTCTGGATATATTTAGAAAAACTGCCGCGGAGTTTTTAAAAAGACTTTTTTTGTTGCTTTTCGTAAACAAGATGCAGAAAACGACAATGAGGGTTGCTTAGAAATAAAAAATTTTTTGTGGGAATGACGAATGGTTAAAACCGACAGGCTAGCGGTCTTATAAATAGATAATAAAATAAAATTGGGAAGACTTATACAAAATTCACCTCAGCATGTAGTTGAATGCCGAATTTCTCTTTGATAGAGTCCTGAATTTTTTGTGAGAGCTCTTTTATTTCATTACCATGCCCACCACCAAAGTTTACCAGTACCAAAGCTTGCTTAGCATGCACGCCAATATTGCCAAAGCGTTGGCCTTTCCAGCCTGCTTGCTCAATCAGCCAACCTGCTGGTACTTTTACCATTAGCTCGTTAACTGGATAAGATGGAATCGTAGGAAATTGTTCTTTCAGCAAATCAAATTGTGCCTTCGGTATTTCAGGATTTTTGAAGAAACTACCTGCATTACCAATCTCAGCAGGATTGGGCAATTTACTTTGGCGGATACTGATAACAGCCTCGCTGATAGCTTTAATACTTAACTGATTTACGCACTTTTCGGCCAGTGTGTCTTTAATAGCCCCATATTCTACATGATAGACAGGCGTTTTATTGAGTTTGAAATTGACAGTTACAATCACATAGTCACCTTTTACCGCATGTTTGAAAATACTCTCGCGGTAGCCAAACTGACATTCTTCTTTGGTAAAGATTCTGCTTTTCCCGGTTTTTATCTCAATGGCTTCAAGGCTTTCAAATACTTCTTTTATCTCTACGCCATAAGCACCTATATTCTGCATAGGGGCAGCTCCAACCGTGCCGGGTATTAAAGATAAATTTTCAACACCTGCATAATTATGATTGACGCAATACATTACTAAATCATGCCATACTTCTCCTGCACCGACTTTTAACCAGATATTCTGTTCGTCTTCTTTAAATTTCTCAATGCCTTTGATGGCGATTTTTATTACAATGCCATCAAAATCCTTAGTCAACAATAGATTGCTTCCACCTCCTAAAATCAAACGGTCGATACCCTGATACTCTGGATTTTGCAGAATGTCTTGTAATTGCTCTACATTAGACACCTCTACAAAATATTTAGCAGTGGCATCTATTCCGAATGTATTATAAGGCTTAAGCGATACGTTGGTCTGAACCGTCATTGAGAAGAGGATTGTTAATTCAAGATGGTGCAAATTTAGTGTTTTTTGAGTCAAGTAAAGCAAAGCATAAACCAAATTACTTTTGCAACCCTTCGCTTAAGTGTAATTATCCACTCAAACTGAATTTTTTTCTCCTGGTAAAGGCCTGATTGTAAGAAAGTTATTCTCTTTTAAGGGCTAATCGACCAAAAAATTCTTAAAATCTCTTTCATCGTTTATATTTTTTATGAGAAATATGCTATATTTGCATCATCTATTCAAGCTTACTCTTAATGTGTTTGTTTTTACAAAGCATCATTTGACCCTATCTATAAACTTTTATTGTTTTTCTGCCACCTATCTATTTTTATCTAATTGTAAAGAATCAAAGGGTATTCTATTTTTAATAGATAATTTTTATTATTTAATCTGCTGATTATCAGGAGTTTGCACTTTCTTGCTTGGCAATGCTTGTTTTTGCTACAAAAAAACTTTTGCACTTTTCCCATTTCAAACTACTTTTACGTAAAAATGAGAAAACCATAGGTTTATCTTTATTTTGAGTATAAAAAATTCTACTAATCATCTAATCAATGATATAATGAGCGTTCTAGTCAATAAAAATTCTAAAATAATTGTACAAGGTTTCACTGGCTCTGAAGGAACTTTCCATGCCGGACAAATGATTGAATACGGTTCTAATGTAGTAGGTGGCGTAACTCCTGGAAAAGGTGGCCAGCAACACTTAGACAGACCGGTATTCAACACGGTTGAACAAGCAGTATTAGCAACAGGAGCAGATGTTTCAATTATTTTTGTGCCACCGGCTTTCGCAGCAGATGCTATTATGGAAGCGGCTGATGGAGGTATCAAAGTAATCGTTTGTATTACTGAAGGTATCCCTACCAAAGACATGGTTGTGGCAAAATCCTATATCCAAGGCAAGAACGTTCGTTTAATTGGCCCTAACTGTCCGGGTGTTATCACAGCAGAAGAATGTAAAGTAGGGATCATGCCAGGCTTTATCTTCAAAAAAGGAACTATCGGTGTGGTGTCAAAATCAGGTACCCTTACATATGAAGCGGTTGACCAGTTGACTAAAGCAGGTTTAGGACAAACAACAGCTATTGGTATTGGTGGTGACCCGATCATTGGTACTACTACCAAAGAAGCAGTAGAACTATTGATGAATGACCCTGAAACTGAAGGTATTGTAATGATTGGTGAGATTGGTGGTGGTATGGAAGCAGAAGCAGCTCACTGGATTAAAGAACATGGTACTAAACCGGTTGTAGGTTTCATTGCAGGTCAGACCGCCCCTAAAGGTCGTCGTATGGGTCATGCAGGAGCTATTATCGGTGGTGCTGATGATACTGCCGCCGCCAAAATGAAAATCATGGCTGAGTGTGGTATTCATGTAGTAGCTTCTCCGGCTGATATTGGTGCTACTATGCTAAAAGCCCTTGGTAAAGCATAATTGAAAAATTTTATATAGATGATAAAGGTCAGATGTGAAAATCTGACCTTTTTTTGTTAATTTCGCGCAAAAATTCTGCTTAATAGATTGAAAAAAGGCCTTTATATACTTTTCCTGTTGATTTCCTTTCATTCGTTTGCTGGAACTGTTGGGCCAAACGGAGGGTATTACTTAGTACATGATTATCATGACGACTGGCAGGTATATAGCGATCGCATGAAAGCCTACGTACCTTATATTGCCGAGCAGCACGTCAATTACCCCTCTCATACCGTATTCTGTGATATCGAAAGTAACCGTGGCTATAGCTTATTGGTACATGCCCAAAAAGAAGACAACTTCTTGTTTATCAATGGCTCGTTACGCCAGAAGATTCCCAGCAACCAGTGGATTGTATTGAATATTGATAGTTTATATAAGGTATACGAGCAACCGCAGATTTATATTACTTTATATGGTTCGCCAAATATCGAAGATAAAAAGCTGTATTTAGGCCATAAACGCCAATTGAACCAAAAACCGATTGTTCTGGCCGAATCAAGCATTAAAGCTCAACCCCGCACACCTACTCCCTACAAAAACTATTTTGTGTTGGTGTCGATGTTTATCCTTGTCGTCTTTACTTACTTATCAAACTCTTATGTAAGAGCCTTTGAACGATATTATAACCTGCGTGATTTGTTCAATACATTAGTCCGGGATCAATCTTTTCTTATCAATAAGCCATTGAGCCGGATGAATATTATGTTTATTGTGATGTTGGCTATGATTATGAGTTTCTTCTGTATGTTGTTACAGAGTAAAGGGATTTATGTTTTTGGTGCGAGAACATTTCTGCAAGAAGGTGAAACGCTGGGCGTATTGGCCTCTAACTATTTCAGGATATGCCTGGCCGTATTTATGGCGCTCATTTTCAAATATTTCTTTATCAGCCTTATCGGGCAGTTGTTTAACCTTGAAAAAGTAGTCGATTTACACTATTTCAAAATTATACAATCCTCTATTATTTTCTATACTTTTCTTGTGCTGGCATTGTTGGTTTTGTTTTTAGAATATTTCCCGGTAGATTTTAACTGGACAGCCTATCTCTTTACGCCAATTATTTTGTTTTACCTTATAAGGTTCCTTATCCTGTATTTTACGATAAATAGAAGTGTACCTATACAAAGTCTTTATTTAATTTCGTACCTTTGCATCGTAGAACTGTTGCCTATTATACTCGGAATCAGATTCGCTATTTAATTGTTAGGAATATAATAGACGAAATAGCTAAATTATTGTTGAAAATTAATATCAGAAATAAACTCTGTACTTGAAACCCCGCAATTTGGATGAGTGAAATGACAGATAAACTTCTTCAAGAACGCCTCCGTAAAGTTGAGAGCATTTTAGTAACACAGGCCAGACCAACTGACGAAAAGTCTCCCTACTTTGAATTAGCCAAGAAATACAACCTCAAAGTAGACTTTCGCCCTTTTATTGAGGTCAAAGGCCTGGACCATCGCGATTTTCGTCGCCAGAAAGTGGATATTTTAGCCCATACAGCTATTATCCTGACTAGCCGGAATGCGGTAGACAATTTTTTCAGAATAGCCAAAGAATTACGCATCGAAATACCGATTGATATGAAGTATTTCTGTATTTCGGAGCAAACGGCTAATTATCTACAGAAATATATAGTTATCAGAAAACGTAAAATCTTTGTAGGACAAAAAACAGCTGCTGACTTAGAAGCCCTGATTCTGAAACACAAAAGCGAAAAGTTCCTGTTTCCGTGCTCAAACATTAGAAGCAACGAGATTCCGAATCTCATGAATCGCAATGATCTTCATTTAACAGAAGCTATTATGTATGAAACTGTACCTGCTGATTTATCTGATCTGACAGAAGTTTTCTACGATATTATTTGTTTCTATAGTCCATCAGGAATTACGTCTCTGGACTCCAATTTTCCGAACTGGCAGCAGAACAATACCCGATTGGCAGCCTTTGGCCCAACAACTGCCAAAGCCATTCGTGATGCAGGTTATATCCTCGATATAGAAGCGCCACTGCCCAATGCTCCATCCATGACCGGAGCGCTGGAACTCTACATCAAAAAAGCAAATCATCTTTCATAGAATTTATTAGGCTAAACCACAAGTTTAGCCTAATTTTTTTCGTTATAATATTACAAATAGTATTTTTGCTTATATTGCTCAAGGAAAAACAGAAGACCCCTGGCCTACTATGAAAAAATTTTACATTGTAATATTGTCTTTGACATTTTTTACTGCTTCAGCTCAACAAGATACGCAATTCAGTCATTATTACTTTAATCAGTTATTCTTCAATCCGGCTACTGCTGGTTCAGAGAATGTTACGCGCTTTCAGGCTCTCTACAGAACACAATATACAGGCTATCAAAGTACGTTCGATGATGGAGGTGCTCCGGTATCACAGGTAATATCTGCAAATATGCCCTTAAGAATGATTAAAAGTGGGGTAGGGCTTACATTCGTAAACGATAAAATAGGGTCGAGTATCCAGAGAGATTTAAAACTATCTTATGCTTATCATATTCCGGTAGGAGGAAGCCAGTTGGCGATAGGTGTAAACGGTGGACTTTATACCAGAGGGATAGATTATGGACGTCTGCGCCCAAGAGATGAAAATGACCCACTTCTGGGTACAGGAGTAATAAGCCAATCATCGCTTGATTTAGGAGCAGGGGCTTATTTCTATAATCCAAGTTATTCAATAGGTTTATCAGTCAATCACCTCAATGAACCTAAATTTTCGCTTGCCTCTACAGGTGCAACTAACGTGCTAGACCGTAGTGCGTATCTCACAGGAACTATGTTATTTGGAGTATCGTATATGATTGATGTAAGCCCGATGTTCATCTTAAGCTCAAATCTAAGTAATATGAGTATTACGAGCTTCTCAGCGGGTGCAATTGCTACCTATGACAATACCTATTATTTAGGGGCTAGCTATCGTGTGGGCGATGCCGTGACAGCCCTTTTAGGAGCTAATATTTTAAACGGAAGCCTAAGAGTCGGCTATGCTATAGACGTAATCGTTGGTGGAGCACAGGCAAAGAGTGCTACTACTCATGAAGTAATGCTTAGCTATGCCTTATCGCCGCCACGTGCAGGTAAAAAATCAATTATCCGCACACCAAGATACAGATACTGATATGATTTGATAATCAGGGCGATAGAGGGATTTTTTAAAAATTAAGGTTAAATGACTCTTAATTTTTTAATGATAAATTTTAACTGTTTTTTAGACAATTATTGTAACTTAGTTGCCTAATTGAGAATAAAGAGTAAATATTTTTGGTAAGGAAAAATTTTAAAGTTTAATCAGGAAAAAACGCTATTGGTGAATAAGAATAAATTTGTCTTCTTATTCCGCAACTCTCAGATTATCATTTTGGCACAATATATGCCGTTTAATAATAAAATGAGACACGTCTTCTCTTTTCTTGAGTGATTGATTAATTTTCAATACAGGCTTGTAAAATTACCCGAATCGGTTCAATATTTGATTAAATTGGCGTCTTTTGGCTTAATAATTGCTATAGAAGTGGAGTGCTACCCAAAAAATCCAATTTTTTTCATAACTTTGTCTATTAATACAATAATGTTTTCATAAGCCTCGTTTTTACAACAAATAGAGTAAGTACCCCAAAATATAGATTATTAACTTGTTTTACGCTATGAACAAGCAAATGCTTAAGACCGTATTTAAAAGTCTGTTAATCGTTGCCCCAATTATTATAATGCAAGGTTGTGGTTCTGGTAAGAGCCCACTTGGTGGTTTATTTGGTGGAAAGAAAGGAAAAGAAGGTAGTAGTAAAGTAGCTGGAGCTGACGGTATCCGCAATGGGCAAATTAATGCTTTTGCTCGTAAAGGTTACAAGCAGGTATCTCCTGATGGTATGGTTCTGATTCCCTCGGGGTCTTTAATGATGGGACAAGCAGATGAAGATGTAATGTCGGCGCGTGTTTCAATGAACAAAAGAGTAACGATTGTGCCTTTCTACATGGACGACACAGAGATTACTAATCATGAGTATCGTCAGTTTGTAGATCGTATGGTTGAAGACTCGGTTTCGGTACTTGGCGAAGAATTTATCATGTCTCAGTTGTATCCTGATACATCTGTTTGGACAAAAGATTTTACTTATCATAACGGCGACCAGATGACAGAGTATTATTACTCGTCTCCTGCATTCGATATGTACCCTGTAGTAGGTGTAAGCTGGGATGCCGCTAAATATTTCTGCAAATGGCGTTCACAATTATATAATACTTACTTAACAGAACACAAATCTTTCCGTTCTCCACGTTATCGTTTACCTTCAGAAGCTGAATGGGAGTGGGCAGCACGTGGTGGAAAAGAGGGTGCTAAATATCCTTGGGGTAACCCTTACGTAGCCAATGGCAAAGGTTGTTTCCTTGCCAACTTCAAACCATACCGTGGTAACTACCGTGCGGATGGTTATCCTTACACGGCTCCTTCAAATGCCTTTAATCCGAATGATTATGGTTTATACAACATGGCAGGCAACGTAGCTGAATGGTGCGAAGATGCTTATGCAGAATCTTATATGCCTGTTACCTGGGACTTGAACCCTGTATATAATGACGAAAATGAACCACGAAAAGTAATTAAAGGTGGCTCGTGGAAAGACGTAGCATACTTCTTGGAAACAGGTACCAATACTTACGAATATCGTAACGAACGTCGCTCATATATCGGTTTCCGTTGTGTAATGGACCGTTTAGGAAGCGTTCCGGGAAGAGAATAATATGGAATCTATGCATTGCGAAGTATGAAGAGCAAGTGTTCGTTTAAGAATGCTATCCTTCATATTTCGCAATTCTTTTAGATAGAAGCTTGTTAGCTGATAGTTTTTACCCAATAGAATATTCGTCATAGCGGTTAGATTATTTAAAATCACTGATCGATAAAATTTCAGACAAATTCTACCGTTATAATCCATAAAATAAATTTGTTGCTTTAATTTTTAATTAGAACAACAAATTCTTTATTTCGTGTCTTAATAACCTTTTTATAGATCTTATAATAAAACTCTTAATTTATTTAAACAAATGGCAGCAAAGAAAAGTACAAACTTCTTTTGGGATAGATTCATACCAACAATTTATGCATTGGGTGCGGCGGTTGTAATCTTGGGTGCGATGGGTAAAATCATGCACTATGAGGCCCTTGCATTTATGCTTCCCATCGGATTAGCAACTGAAGCAGTAATCTTTATCCTATACGCAATCCAGTCATTCCTTTTCCCTCCGGTAGATTATCAATGGGAAAGAGCTTACCCTGAACTAGCTGATGATTATACAGGCGAACCTGTAAAAAGAAATATCGCGCCAACCCAAGGTGCAGGCTTAACAGCGAAAATGGACGATATGTTGGCAAATGCTAAAATCAGCCCGGATATTTTTGATAACCTTAAATCAGGTATCCAAAGCTTAACTGGTCAGGTAGCTAAAATGTCAGATTTGAGCGATGCTACTGTAGCAACCAGCGAATATGCTAAAAATGTAAAAACTGCATCAAATCAGGTAACTGCGATGAACAGTGCGTATGGTACAGCTGTAACAGCGATGAATAGCATGGCAGATGCGACTAAAGATGCACAGGAATACAGAGCGCAATTTGGTAAAATTACGCAAAACATGGGTGCGTTAAATGCTGTATACGAGTTAGAATTACAAGATACTAACAAGCACCTGAAAGCAATGAACGCTTTCTATAGCAACTTAACTACTGCAATGCAGGATATGGCTGAAGCCTCTAAGGAAACACAACAATTTAAGTCAGAAATGTCTAAATTGACTAATAACCTTAGCTCGTTGAATAACGTTTACGGCAGTATGTTATCAGCTATGAGAGGTAACTAATTAGTTATCTGTTTTTCTCTCATAAAGTTTTGGAACTATTATTGAGAGATATAAAACAACCTAAATTAAAATTTTTACTAACCGTATAATACTACTATATATATGGCAGGCGGAAAAGAGTCACCACGTCAGAAGATGATCAACATGATGTATCTGGTTCTGACGGCAATGTTGGCACTCCAGATAAGTAATGCTATTTTACAGAAATTTCAGCTATTAAATAATAGCATAGAAAGATCAAATTCAGCAGCAAACGAAACAAACGGTAAATCAGTACAAGCAATTAAAGATAAAATCGAGAAGGATGCAACTGCTGCCAAATATGCGGATGTATTGCGTCAGGCAAATGAAGTAAGAAAAATGACTGCTGAAATAGACGGTTATATTGCCGGTTTAAAGCAGGAAGTAATCAACGCAGGTGGCGGAATCGACCCTGTAACAGGGGGTGTGAAAAACCCTTCCGAAGAAGAAAAAGTAGCTATTCTGATGGTTGGTGCTAATAAAAATGGTAAAGGATACGAATTGAAGAAAAAACTGAATGATTTTAGTATAGCTCTTCAAAAATTCGCTGCACCTAATACTAAATTCTCTGAATTAGCGATTGATGCTTCACAAGACCCGGCATTGTCTAAAACGGATGCATCGACAAGAAATAAGGATTTTTCTGAATTATATTTTGCCCAAACACCTGTTCCGGCAGCTTTGGCAGTACTAAGCCAGAAACAATCGGAAGCTCGTCGCTTAGAAAGCCAGGTGTTGGAATATCTGGCGACTCAGGTAGGGATTAAAGAAATTAAATTTGATGAGATCTTTGCAGTGGTAATTCCTGATGCCCGTGCAGTAGTAGCGGGTCAAAAATACCATGCAGAAATAGCCATTGGTGCTTATTCAAAATCTATTACACCTCGTATCAGTATCAATGGTACTTCTGTTCCTGTAAAAGACGGTAAAGGTGTCTATGAATTGACAGCATCAGGTGGTGAATTTGATAAAAACGGGCAATTGAAACGTTCGTATACTGCAAGTGTTTCTTATCCTGCTCCTGATGGTAGCTTAAAAACAGTTACTAAAGAAGAATCTTATACTGTACTTCAACCTTCTGTACAGTTAGAGTCTGCTTCATTACCAGCGTTATATTTCAAATGTGCTAACGAACTCCAAACTTCATCGCCTGGTTTGGGTGCTTTGTATTCACCTTCTTTTGGCGGTTCTGGTGCTGAGTTTATTCAGGGTGGTGGCGGAAAAGTAACCGTTGTACCTAACTCTGCCAATGTAGTTTTGAGTGTCACAAATGGTGGATATAAACTAAAAGATTTCCCATTCAAAGTTCGTCGTGTGCCTAAGCCTACAGTGTATTTCACTACACAAGGAGGTAAAAGACTGGATGAGAAAAGGGGTGAATCTGCCGCAGGTTTAAGAGGTATCGTAGCAGTAGCTGCTGCTGACGACAACTTTAAAACTACCAATCCGAAAGACGCAAACTATCGTGTAGCTGAGTTCGAAGTGAACCTTGCCCGCGGTAGTAAGAAAGTGAATGGTGTATCGGGAAGCAGTTCTGCAAATATTTCCAGCCTTGCGCAACAAGCACAAGCAGGAGACCGTTATGTAATTGAAGTAAAAAGAGTAGAACGTAGAAACTTTAAAGGAGAAATTGAATCAGTTGACGTAGGAAGTGTCATTGTTACAGTACCCTTGAATTAAAAATAATTTATAAATTTCAGCTAATGAGAAAATTACAAGGCATGGCTTTGGGTATTGCACTAATAACCAGCCAGTTAGCAGTAGCTCAGGAAAAAACAAATAATCATTTGAATCCGCTTTCGGTGCGTCCGATTAATGATGCAAATGTGATGTACAAAACATCAATTTGGAGAAAGATTGATTTGAGAGAAAAACAAAATCAACCTCTTTTTGCCAAAGGTAGCGAGATTACTAAGCATTTGATGGATGCTGTGAAAGCAGGATTGCTTGATGCTTACACCAATGATTCATTGACTACTAAATTGACTTTAGAACAATTTAGCGAACGTTTGCAAATCAAGGAAGAAGGTGGTGGATTATCGCAGGAAGAAAAAGATGCAGGTTTTGCTGATACTCCTACAGCCGGCGGCGGAGACGATGGCTGGGGTGGTGGTGGCGGTGCTACAAAAACTAATGCGGCTGATAGCACAGGTGCGGGTTTTTCTACACCAACAGCTATAGCCAGTAGTGCAACTGAGTATTTCCCAAGCCAGCTGACAACTCTTGAGCTGAAAGAAGATTGGATTTTTGACAAACAACGTTCTCGCCAGTATTTCGATATTCAGTCTTTAGGAATAGTTATTCCGGCAGCACAAACTACTTTAGGTTTCGATCGTCCGGTAGCGTATTTCAGATACAAAGATTTAGAGCGTTATTTTCGTTCAAATCCAAAATGTATCTGGTACAATGCAGCTAATATAGCACAGCACAAAAATTTAGCTGATGCTTTTGAACTACGCTTATTCCACGGCAGAATTACTAAATTATCAAATGCCGGTGACAGAGACTTAGATGATATTTACAAATCAGCTCGTGAAGGTATGCTTAAATCAGAAGAAGCAGAGCATAAGCTGATGGAGTTCGAACATAATTTGTGGGAGTATTAAGAGTGATCTTAATCGACCAGAAAGGGGAGGAGCTTAAATGCTTCTCCCCTTTTTTATTGCTCAGCACAGTTCACACCAGAAATCCGGCAGTTCACGGATATTTTAACACTCTTTAACGTTTTTTAGCCTAAAAAATATTTTTTATAGTGCAACTTTGTGTCAGGGTTTTGCATCTAATAAGTGTAAGTAAAAAACGAGTAATAATCTGAGAAATAAAAACAACCGTTTATCCAGATATATGTCCATTCATCCAAAACAGAGAAAAATAATAGTACTATGTATAGCATAATACCAATTAAAACATATATCTTTGTATTGTCAATTAAGAAAGATGAATGCTCTCCAAAAATAAAATTATGAAAAAGCTATTATTAATATTCGCAACGATACTAATCAGCCTCAATTCGATGGCTATGGGTTTCCCACATAATAGTTATGGACAAAAACACGCCTTAAATAAGGCTACTAACCAGTCGGTAGCTTTAGTGGAGGCACAAGCATTACAAAATTCATTGATAGCTAGTACTGAAACAAAAGTGGAAGAAGACACTAATCAGGAGTCGTTTGTAGAAATGTGCGCAAACTATATAATCAGTTTGTTCACAGAGCATTTATTTAAAAGTAGAAGTATGGCGGTGAAATCTTTTGAAAAAGGTAACTGCGAATACTTTGCCATTAAACAAGATTTTGATTACCATTTAATTGGTTAAACATAAAGATTCTTATTTTCATACGGTTTAGTTAAGGTTTAGACAAAAAGCGTGGCTCTTTGAACCACGCTTTTCTTATTTTGAACCTGTTTAAACTTTTTATTTAATGACGAGAATGAGCTAATTTTTGCTCAGATGAGGCTAATTATTGAGTGCGTAGCAGAGCTGCGGACGAAAGAATTAGACGAAATATGAGTAAAAATTAGACATTCGTAGTCAAAAGAAATAAGTTTAAACAGGTTCTTTATTCATATGATAATCTAATCTTAGAACTGGAACAAAGGGTAATCCTGCATCCAGGTATTGATTTCCTGTTTAACAGCCATAATAGTTGCTGCTTTGTCATGATTCATCAATACATCGTCAATCAAATCTACAATTCTTACCATATCTTTCTCAACCAGCCCACGAGAAGTCATTGCTGCCGTTCCTACACGCATTCCTGAGGTTGTCATGGCTGTTTTATCATCAAATGGTACCATGTTCTTGTTTACAGTGATATCGGCTTGTATTAAAGAGTTTTCAGCGATTTTACCTGTTAATCCTTTCGGACGTAAGTCAATCAACATCAAATGGTTGTCTGTACCGTCTGAAATGATTTTATAACCGCGATTCACAAATTCAGTTGCCATTACTCTGGCATTTTTTTGAACTTGTACAGCGTAGTTATAGAAATTGTCTGTTAAAGCTTCACCGAAAGCAATTGCTTTAGCAGCAATGATATGCTCTAACGGGCCACCTTGCGTACCTGGGAATACACCTGAATCTAACAATGAAGACATCATTCTTACTTCACCTTTTGGTGTGGTAATTCCAAAAGGATTTTGGAAATCATTACGCATCATGATGACACCACCACGTGTACCACGAAGGGTTTTGTGAGTGGTAGTTGTAACAATATGACATTGGTCGAAAGGATCGTTCAATAAACCTTTAGCAATTAAGCCGGCTGGGTGCGAAATATCTGCTAAAAGAATAGCACCGATAGAATCGGCAATCTGGCGAAGACGCACGTAATCCCAGTCACGAGAGTAAGCGGAAGCACCGCAGATAATCAATTTTGGTTTTTCTCTATGGGCAGTTTCTTCAACTTTATTCCAATCAATCAAACCTGTTTCCTGCTCAACACCATAAAAAAACGGTTGAAAATATTTACCAGAGATATTTACAGGTGAACCATGCGAAAGGTGTCCACCATGCGAAAGATTAAATCCTAAAATTTTATCGCCAGGTTGTAAACATGCCAGAAAAACAGCCATATTAGCCTGCGCTCCTGAATGTGGTTGTACGTTAGCCCAGGTAAGGTTAAATAAAGCTTTCAGGCGGTCAATAGCTATTTGCTCAATCTGGTCAACTACCTCACAGCCTCCATAATAACGCTTGCCTGGAAGTCCTTCAGCATATTTATTGGTAAGTACACTACCTGCAGCTTCCATTACTTGTGGCGAAACGAAGTTTTCAGAAGCAATCAGTTCAATACCATGTAATTGGCGATTGTTTTCTTTCGTGATTAGATCGAAGATTTCGGTATCACGATAGAGTGTTGTTTGTACAGACATATTGATTGTTTGATGTACGATTTAAGAAGTACGAATGATAAGAGTAAGCACAAATTTAATGGAATGTTAGAAGAACAGGAATTCTGAACCAAATAATCTTTTGACAAAATTCTAAAAAGTAGATTTTTTCTTGAAAAAATGCTATTTCGAGCAAGCTCTCTATCGAAGCACAACAGCTCCCTTAATCATTTTATCAATCAATTCGCAGTTAGGTATATACGCTAACTCGGCCTGGTAGCTGCCTCCATATATAAGAAAGGGTGTAGGGCGGGATTTGAAAAAGGCTTTCCGATAAGCATCATCTAGCCTTTCAAGACCAAGATTTTGTCTTCTTTCATTAATCTCTATTTCAGTTAGTGTAGCAGATTTCTCTTTTTTCCAATAGAATCTTTCTTTCTTATCTTCCCAATTATTATTGGGGCAGTTTATATTATCTTCCAGCCTTACCTGAATAACTAATACCCGGCCCATTGTACAAGGCTCTTCAGTAGAGTAGCCTATTAATGACTTAATAATAGCCGGATGTGCTTTTCCCTCCCGGATGGCCTGCTTTACTATCGTTGAAACATCTATCTTGTCTACACTTTGTTGAAAAGAACTTGCAATAAGTATATCACTAATAATTGTGTTTTCATATAGGTAAGATGAGGCAGAAGAGGTATTTCTTTGAAAAGGTGGGGCTTGCGGATTGTTTTGAAAGATGCTGTTAAGGCCAAGTATATTTTCATCGAGAAAACCATGTACTTCCAGCATTTTATGGGCTATCAGCATATTATTTCGTATGATTCCAGAACCCTTTATCCCATTTAATTTTCGGAGACTATCTATTTGCTGCTTTAAATTTTTAGGCATGCTTTCTATAAAAACCAGACTATCGACGGGCATCCATTTCTGCTCTTTGGCATGCTCTTTAACGAAAGTCCTTAATTCAGGTGTAAGCGGAGTAATGGGTGAGCTTACCATTGAATGATACATCTTCTGCAGGGAATCCCGCAATTGGATGTTTATCTGAGGTTTTATGAGTTTAGCTTGTTTTTCAAAGCTTGCCCATTGTTTGCAGGTATCAGCTACATTTTTGAAGAAGAAATCTTTCCTGAAATTTTCAACCAGATACCCTTTGGCTACTATTTTCTCTAAAAAATCAAAAGCTATGGGCATTTTTCCAATTATTGTAGCACAGACGGCGGCATTATAATAATCTTTAGCGAATGGTTTCTCTACATTGGCAAAGGCTTCATTATAAAATGCCAGTGCTTCATGATAATTGGTATCAACAATAGCTAATTCAGCCTCATTAATGATGGGGTGGTAGATTCGGGTAAAATCTGTTTGTGCATAACTAATAGAGCTATAAAAAAAGAGTAGCAATAATAGTTTTTTCATAGAAAAAGATCGATATAGCAAAAATACTAAAAGCGTATAAAATTAAAAAACCAACTCAAATATGAGTTGGTTTCTGCAAGCGTTAACAAACGCTTAACATTTAAGAGAAATATTTTAAGTGCATAGCATACAAGCCTGTAAAAAGAGCTGAGCTAATCAGCGACGCTATTCCTATCGACCAGCCAATTGTGCCTCCAAGAATAATAATAGGAGCCAAAACCCCAATGACATTTCCGGCAATATATACATAGAATCCTTTTTTCTGCAATCCCCACATCCAGATACCACCTAAAATCAATAAAGCGGCCGAAATAAGGGTGACTACACCCGCAGTTACCAGATTTTTCTCACTGAAAAGCTTATCAGTTTCCTCCTGGCTTTTTTCTACCTGTTCCAATTCTTTGTCAGATAGGTATTTCGACATCATATCTACCATCATCTCGTTGGCCTGTTCTTTACTTGCTGCTACTTTTTCAGGTGTAAACACGTTTGGAATGGCCCCATAAAATTTATAGGCATTCCATAAAAAAGTAAGCACACACAAGATAGTCAGGAAGGTAGGCCGCACAGGTACGGTATTTTCCTCAAATGGATTCTGCATAAGGGTTTATTAATAATTTTTGAATCAGATAGCTGTTAACTCAAAAGTATACTCTTCCATAATCAGGTTTGCCAATAGTTTTTTGCAGGCATCTTCTACAATGCTTTCGGCAGTAGCTTTATCGGCAGCCTCAATTTCCATATTAATATGTTTGCCAATACGGCAATCGCCAAAACCCTGAATATCAAGGTTTTTTAAACCTAATAATACGGCTTTTCCCTGAGGATCAAGGATTTCTTTGATAGGCATTACGTCAATCGAAGCGAGGAATTTCATAAGTATCAACCCCCATTCCCGATAAGGGGGATTTTGTTTAAGCATTTACTCCCCTTTGGGAACAGGGGCTGATTTATTAATTAGAGATAAGATTATATACAAGAATATAACCAGTGGAATGGCCAGGAATTGCAAAACCACCAACAAAATTACGGAAAGAATTAGAAATATGTACTTGATTTTATTATCAACCCACGAAAAATTTTTAAACTTCAAAGCAAACAGCGGAATTTCGGATACCAGCAGGTAGCTCATTACCAGCGTGTATGCTATTAAAAATATATTATTATGAATAAGGAACTCATAATTTGAATTAAACTCCAGAATAAGAGGGAAAGAGGCTACTACAAACGCATTGGCAGGTGTAGGTACACCAATGAATGAATCTGACTGGCGCGTATCTACATTAAACTTGGCTAAACGCAAAGCAGAAAAAAGTGCCAGGATAAAAGCTAAATAGGACAGCGGGTGAAATGAAATCTGTGAAACAATAGAAGAAGACACAAAGTCAGAAAAGATAGAATCTTTGTGCATGGTATCACTAATGAGCCGGGCAACAATAAAGGCTGGTAGAACCCCAAAAGTAACCATATCAGCCAATGAATCTAATTCTTTGCCAATAGCAGAGTGTTGTTTGAGCAGACGAGCCACAAAACCATCCAGAAAATCAAGAATACCTGCTATAAAGATCAGATAGGCAGCATAGGTAAGTTCGCCCTGAAAAACAAAAACAATCCCAAAACATCCACATAGCAGATTGCCAAGGGTCATGAGATTAGGAACAGTAAACAATTTCATATAGTGGTGTTTGGGAAGTTAAGATTAAGCGCTGAAAATTACGATATTCCTGTAAGAATATGTCAGGTCATGAGAAATTATTATTTTTAACGAAGACGTTTGTAGATGACAAAAACGCTTGAAAGGAAGATAGTTAGTAGAATCAGGCCAAAAAACAGATAGCCTTCATTGCTAAGATGCTTTTTTGAAACATCTCGCTGAAAAAATGACATAATTCCCAAAAGAATCAGACTCCCGGAAAAAATAATTAATATTAAGCTAATAGCTAATTCAAAGATTTTCATCTTTAAACAAAGTTCATAAAATTAGGAACAGTAAAAAGTTTCATACGTTGGTGCTTAGGCAGTAAATATTTAAGTGCTGAAAATTACGATATTTGGTGGTGTATTTCATAAGATTTTAACTACTTCTTTACTTTTCGCTTAAAAAGAATTTCTTTTACTAAAGGGGTTCAATCAATATTTTGCCGTAATTTGCATTCATAACCTGAATATTGTTCTAATAAATTCTGACTAAAAAAACTAAGTATGTACAAGCAACTTCTACTATTATTTCTACTAATTAATTCATTCAATTCGTATTCTCAAAAACTTTTAAAAGACATTGCTTCTTCTGATGCAAGTTCGAATATCAGTGGTGAAGAAACAAATATTAATTACCTCGTAAAAGGAGATACCCTGTTTTTCACAGCCCAAGATTCCGCTTTCTACAGTCAGTATTTAACATATAAAAATATCTGGTTTACTGATGGTACCTCTGCTAATACAAAAAGAATCACAAATGGGAATCAGCTAAATCAACCTGCTTCTTTTCAGCTTCTGGCTTTGTTTAAGGGAAAAGTTTATTATAAAGATCTGCCAAGTCCGAATTTATATGTAACTGAAGGCAATGGCATTAATATTCTGAAAACTTTCGATAATAGTAAAATTTTAAAAGCAAGTGTGATGAATGGGTGGCTTTATGTATTTGTCAGTAATACTTCTGCCAATAGATTAGAACTATGGAAAACCGATGGAACAGCTATTAATACAACCAAAGTAACCGATATTCATACAGGCACGCATTCTTTTACCGAAAGTAGTTTTTTAAATGGTGGCAATAAAATTTACTTTAGTTTTTCAAATGATACTTCCGGCAATGAACCCTGGGTTACAGACGGAACGGCAGGAGGCACTAAAATTTTAAAAGATATAATAGCCGGCTCAGGTTCAAGCTATGTCTATTCATTTGTAAAAGCCGGGAATACTATTTTTTTTATCGGACCCGGCTCAAATTTTAACCCGAAAATATGGAAAACCGATGGAACTGAAGCAGGTACAGTTATCGTGGCAGACGTAATTGAGGGTAATGGATTTTATTATCCACGTAACATGAAAGATTATGATGATTACCTGTATTTCTCTGCAAATAGTAATCGATTGTATAAAACCGATGGAAATACAATCACATTGGTAAGTACTAATGTAATGATATCCGGAGGCATTGTGAAAATGAATAACCTGATGTATTTCATCAGGCAAACTTATGCGGGCGAGTTCGAATTATGGAAAAGTAATGGTTCTACTGAAGGTACTGAGAAAATTAAAACGATACTGGCTTCTTCGTTATATAGTAACGGTGGTATAATGGTAAGAATTCTTCCCGCAGCTTCAAAAATATACATGGTATTCTCATATTTTATTAATTCGCCATTTGAGAATATTACCCAACATTGGGTGAGTGATGGAACAACCGCAGGAACTGTGAATATGAATACGCTGAATCCAAATTTTTCTACCGGTTCTGTTAGTAATCAACTTGCAGTTGTTGGAGACACCTATTACTTTACGGGCTATGATTCTGTCAATGGCTTTGAGTTATGGAAATCCAATGGCACGAGTGCGGGTACATTGCCGGTTAAGAATATCAATAAAACCATAGCTTCGTCTAACCCTGCACAGTTTGTAGCGCTGAATAATAATGTTTATTTCTCTGCTGATGACGTAAAATATGGTCGTGAAATCTGGAAAACAGACGGCACCGCCGCCAGTACACAGTTGTTAATGGATTATAATGCCGGCGTTGGTTGGGACGTAAATTACTCGTCTTTAATTGCTGGCATGATTAATTATAATGATGTAATTATTTCATCCATTGGTGCTCAGTTGGTGAAATTCAGCCAGACTATGCCGCCTACACCTTATTATTCTCATAATTTATTAAATCCTGAAAATCCGGAATTTATAAGGTTTAACAATCTGATTTTTTATAAGGGTTATGACAATAATATTGCAAAATATGCGCTTTTTGTAACTGATGGTAATACAGTCAGTAAAGTGAAAGAGGTTTATACAGTCTGGAACGGAGGCCCGGCTAATTTTTTGATTTCAGGGGGGCTACTATATTTCACAACAGACAATTCTACCAAAATATGGAAAAGTGATGGTACAGAAGTGGGGACGGTTTTAGTCAAAAGCTTTCCTTCAGGTAGCATCCGATCAAAATTTTATGAGGTCAATGGGAAGCTTATGTTCGTTTATGAAGGCCCAATTTATGGCCGGGAATTATGGAAAACAGATGGTACAGAAGCGGGTACTGTATTGGTGAAAGATATTATTCCGGGTACGGAAGGTTCTGGTATTGACAGGCTTGTGGTTTTTAATAACCAGCTCTTTTTTACTGCCTACAACGGCACTGCTTTTGGTCTGTACAGGTCTGATGGCTCAAGTGCTAACACTCAGTTATTCAGCAGTACTTCAAGCTCCAATGTACCAGTAGTATTTAAGAATAAATTGCACTTTTTAACCTATGAATTCACTCAACCTTCAGTATACTTCTATTATCTATGGTCTACTGATGGGATTTCAGCTCCAGTAAAGGTGAAGCAAGTGGGAGATAATACTACGCGGAATTCACAGAATATTCAGTTAGTGAATATTAATAATCGTCTTTTAGTGTTTAATATAGTCTCTAATACTTCAAGGATTGAAATCTGGGGTTCTGATGGTACAACAGCCGGTACAAATCTGATGAAGATTATAAGGGATAAAGAAAGTAATAATTATGATATGAATATTAAAGAGTATTTCTATCATAACAATAAACTCTATTTTGCGGCTGATGACGGAACACACGGAAGCGAACTGTGGGTATTGGATTTTGATTGTCCTGAATCAATGACGCTTACCAATTCAATCAGTCAGGACACCGATTTTAAAGTAGATAAATACATTGTGGGCAGTAATAAGATTAATGCCAATATAAAGGCGAGTTATAATGCCAACAAGTATATTACATTAAATCCTGGTTTTGAAACCCAATCGGGTTCCCGATTTACGGCAATAATGAGTGGTTGCATTAACGTGGAAGCCACATCCAATTCAACTATAGAGGGGCCTGTTTTTAAGAATTTTTCTGCCAAAGGAAATACTAAGCCGAGTATCCTGCAATTTTTGAATGACTCTGCCAACACTGAGCTACGACAGGCGTATGAATCAGAGAAAAATAATCATAGGGAACAAAATATAGCTTGGATTATTGATGAATCTCAAGATAGATATATCCTGAAAATGCGTGTAGGAGAGAAAGAATGGATAGGCTACCTTCCTAAATGAAATTTAAATAAGCTGGTTTAGCAAAAAAAAGCCTCGTTCACAAAACGAGGCTCCAGTTTATTCTATAATACCATTAATAGTATCTATAATTCCACTAATTCCTTTGCGGCTGCCAATTTTTTTTTTCTACGTTCTTCACGTCGTAATAAGATTCTTTGTTTGAAACTCATCCAACGTTCATAGAGAGGCAACTCTTTCAGAAAATCCCAGTTATCGTCCTGTTTGCCTGCATCCTCTTTTTTCTTCGCTTCAACAGGGTCAAACAACATACCTGTACATAAGCAGTGCTTACGGTTAGTACGTGTCAGAATATCATAATTAACACAACTCGAGCAACCTTTCCAGAATGCATCATCGGCAGGTAACTCACTAAAAGTAGTTGGTTCGTAACCCAGGTCAGAATTGATTTTCATGACGGCCAGGCTTGTAGTCAGACCTATGATTTTAGCATCAGGATATTTTGAACGAGAAAGCTCAAACGCTTTTTGTTTAATGCGGGTAGCAATACCACTCTTCCGGAAGTCCGGGCTCACAATCAAGCCTGAATTTGCTACAAACTTACCATGTTCCCAGGTTTCAACATAGCAGAATCCTACCCACTTGCCTGTTTTTGTCAGGGCAATGATAGCCTTACCTTCGCGCATCTTCTCACGTAAATAATCAGGAGAACGTTTAGCAATCCCTGTACCACGGGCTTTAGCACTTTCTGCCATCTCGTCACAAATCGTTTCGGCTAAGCTGTAGTGCTTTTCGTTAGCTATCTCTACAATATATTGGTCGTCGGAAATTATTTCTGTGTTATTCATCGTCATTTATTGGGCTTTCCACAAATGGAGACGCTGTATCCTAAAATTGTTAAAAATGAAATAAAGAGAAAAATAAAATGAAGGGGATGTTTTACCGCGCAGGCAAAACGGTTACAGTCGAGTCCTTTCGGACCTGACAAATCGAACGGGCGTTATGGGAAGACGAATGTTCATGTATTGTTAGACAAGTACAAAGATGTTAGGTTTAAAATTTATATCCAAAATATAAGCCCAATATTTTTACTTGCCAATCAATAACGATACACTTCAGGTTTTAGTTCGTGCATTACAAAAAATCTGATAACTTTGAGAAAAAAACGAATATCCTTTGAATACGCGATTAGCCACTTTTTTATCTGGTACATTACACCCCTTATTAATGCCAACTTTGTTGTTTCTGATTCTGTTTTTTATGGCCCCTATTCCTATAGGCGTCGAGGGCATGGATATGACTTTTAAATGGATAGTGCTGGGCTTTGTGTTTATCTATACTTTTGCTATACCAGCTTATATGGTATATCTGCTTAAACGTTGGGGTGTTATCAGCAGTCTGAAAATGGAGAATCTTCGGGAGCGCCGGATACCTTATCTGATGACAGCTGTTATCTATGGCGTTCTTGGGTATTTTTTATATACCAAAAACTCAAGTCTTTTTGCCTGCGCTTATATACTCTGGAGCATTACGCTTGTCATTCTTTGTGTAGCTATTATTAGTTTCTGGTGGCAGATTAGTGCCCATGCAGCTGGTATCGGGGGGGTAGTAGGGGCTTTAGCAGGTATTCTGGTGAAGTTTGGAGAGGGTGGGCTTTTTATTCCTCTTTTATGTTCAATGGTAATAGCGGGCTATCTTGTTGGCGCTCGTTTACAACTTAATGCGCATACACCCAAACAAGTCTGGGCGGGTCTTTCTTTAGGTGTTATTTTAAGTTTATTATCGGTTACTTACTTTTTTTAGTTTTTTTTATTCTGCTCATTATCAACGGTTTATGTAAGATTTATGAAAGTCTTGCAGCAATCATGCAACGTTCTGTTTTTTTAAGCATCTTTTGTTTGAAACCATAAAACAGTATAACCCTCTGACAAATACAGTATTCATTAACAAGCATGCCGACCTGGTCGAGCAATGTAAGCGTGGCGAGAGTAAAGCGCAGTACGAGCTGTACAAGCATTACTCAAAGGCTATGTTCAACGTCTGTATGCGGATACTGAATCATGGTGGGGAAGCAGAAGATGTATTGCAGGATTCATTCATCGATGCCTTTGCCAAAATCGGAGATTTTCGTCAGCAAGCTACTTTTGGTGTATGGTTAAAACAGATTGTAGTCAATAAAGCCATCAATCACCTAAGGTCAAGAAAAGTAGAACTGATAAATATTGATGAATATAATATTGGTGGAGATGAATATGATATAGCTGATTATGCCGAAGCTGACCCCTATCACGAAGATAATACCAGGTTAGAGGTAGAACGCATACGCAGGGCAATGGAACAATTGCCCGAGGGTTTTAGGGTAGTACTTTCCTTGTATTTATTTGAGGGATACGACCACGAAGAAATCGGGAATATATTGAACATTAGCGAGACAACCTCTCGAACACAATATATGCGAGCCAAGAAAAGGCTATTAGAGATAATAAATAGACAAATGTTTTAACTAAACTGAAAGTTTTAATTCAATTAAAAAATCCCTACCAAGGGTGAGTGATATGAAAGACCGTTTAGAAAGATTCGTGAGAGATAACCGTGATGATTTTGACAGCTACGAGCCATCAAAAGACTTGTGGAAGAAAATTGAGGTGGAGGTTGCTAAAAAACAACCAATAGGCAAACGCCTGAACGGAAAAATAGTAAGATTTGGCGGTTTCAGATGGGGAATAGCCATTGCCGCAGGTATAGCCATATTGTTAACAGTAGGGTATGGGGCAGTAATGTACTCACAAATTCCTGAAAGCTTTGCAAGCTTAGATTTGCCACCGGTTTATGAAAAAACTTATGGCAAAGAATTAGTACAGTTTGCCTCTTTGGTAGAGCAAAAAAGAGAAGAATTGAAGTCTTTAGAAAAAGAAGACCCTCAACTCTACCACCAGTTTGATGTCGAATTACAGGCATTAGACAAAAATTATCAGAGCCTTAAAAGTGAATTGCCGCAAAATCCGAATCCGGAAGAGTTGCTGAAGGCTATGGTACAAAACTTAACTATGCAGATCGATCTGTTAAACCAACAGTTACAAATAATTCAAAAAATTAAAGAAGTTAAAAATGGAAAAATCAAAACGATGGTGTAGCCTTTCCACCCAAATGAAAGGAGTATTCTGGGTATTATTCCTTTTGACTACCGTACAAACTTTTGCCAAGGATGATAAAGAATGGATTGAGAAAAAGAAAAATGTGAGTTTGTCATATACAGTTTCTTCGTCAGATAAAGTCTCTCTGCATAATCAGTTTGGCGATATTAAGGTCAATTTCTGGGATAAAAAAGAAGTAAAGGTTGAGGTACTTATTGTAGCCAATGCTTCTTCTGACGATAGAGCCACTGACTTTATAAACTCAGTAGATGTAGTGGGCAAAAAAGATGATGGACAAGTAAATATCAAAACCGTTATTGAACGCTCAGATAACAGAAACTGGAGTAATAAAGGAGAGAAACATTCATTGAAGATTGATTATATGGTGTATATGCCTAAATCAAACCCGCTTCAGGTGAAAAACTCATTCGGTAGTACATTTCTGCCAAGCTTTACTACACCTTTGAAAGTTGACCAAAGCTATGGAAAACTGATTGCTGAAGATATTTCAAACGCTGAGGCAGATATTAAGATAGCTTTTTGTCAGGACTCTTATATTAAGTCCATGTCAGGAGGTAGATTAAAGGCTTCTTATTCAGGTATCAAAATGGAAAAAGCTGATAATTTTGATTTTGATAACAGCTTTGGTGATATCAATATCAAAGAAGTAGGTAAGATTGATGCTAAAATCAGTTATTCGAGTGGCGCAATAGGATTGTTGAAAGAATCGAGCAATTGGAAATTAGAATTCTCAGGTGATTTTAAATTGGGAAGCGTTGGTAAGAATGTAAAAGAGTTGGATATTAAAGCCAGTTATTCGCCTGTGTCGCTAACATTAGATGATAACGTAACTTACGATTTTGATGTGAAGGCTCACTATGGTGACTTTGATTACCCGAAAGATAAAGGTATCTCATTTACCAGAAATACCGAAACCGAAAAGAAAGAAAACTACGGCTTTAATCCGACCAAGTACTACGAAGGTAAGGTCGGAAAAGGTTCTCCTACTTGCAAAATTACAGTAAACGGTAATTTTAGTAGTGTTAAATTAAAATAAATTAAGTGTTTTGAAGCGACAGGATAGGCTCTAAGGGTTTATCCTGTTTTTTGTTTGATTATTTAACTTATATATCCCTTTTGCCTCTTAGTAAGAATTAATCATAAATATAAATTTCAGAAGATATAATAACATTTAATAAAGATTCTGTGTTATATACTTGCTTAACACAATAGCTACCCATTATTATCTGAAAATAAGTGATTCATAAGAATCATTAAACACTGTACAACAAATACTGCAATGGAAAAGGTAGCATTAATTAGAGAATCAGTAAAGACCAATAAAGGCAAGCGAACTGTAATAGAGTCAGAATTTGCAGCGGGCGCGAGTATTCCTCTACATTATCATCGGAAATTTGATAAAACTTTTGAGGTATTGGAGGGAGAAATCAGAATATGGAATGGCAATGAAGAACTCGTACTAAAAGCTGGCGAGTCGGCTACAGTCAAAAAAGACATGGTGCATACTTATCAGATAGGCAATTCTAAAGTAATACTGAAGACAACCCTGGAGCCGGGTAGTCTTTGCTTTGAAAATGCCATAAAAGTAATGCAGGGTATACATAAAGACGGAGAGAAAGGAGATCTGAATACCATTGAAAACAACAACATGGTATATATGGCTATTATCTCAAAACTGACAGATTCTAATTTTATGGGTGAGGCAGGTGCTACGCTTGAAACCTTTCTGCTAAGTGAAGAAGGCAAGCAGGTAATGTATGTCCAGAATGAACTATTGGAGAAATATGGCGAAATTTAATACGAATAATAAAAGTATTGCAAAACAGGATAAAATCTTATCCTGTTTTTTTATTTTTGTATAAACCAGCACAGATAATATGAGCCAGATAAAAGGTAGTGTTTTTATTGTAACGGGCGCTGCTTCGGGCATTGGTAGAGCCTTGGCTATACAAGCTGCTGCAGCCGGAGCAAAAGTGATTGCTACTGATGTAAACGAGGCCGGCTTAGAAGAGACTATCAATCAGGCTACAGGTACTATAGAAAAGTATATCTTAGATGTTTCTGATGCCGAACAAATCAAAGTTTTTGCCAATGAAATTATCAAAAAGCATTTCCATGAACGCTTTATTCTGGTCAACAATGCAGGAGTAGCTTTATTTTCGGGCAGTTTTCTGGAAACCTCACTGACGGATTTTGAATGGTTGCTCAGTATTAATCTTTGGGGAGTAATCAGAATGACAAAAGCTTTTTTAAGGCATCTGGTGAAGCATAATCAGGGGCATATTGTAAATGTCTCAAGTATTTTTGGAATTGTAGGGATGCCACAAAATTCGGCTTATTCTACGGCTAAATTTGCTGTAAAAGGTTTTTCTGATGTATTAAAGCTCGAATTGGTTAAGACAAATGTAAAAATCTCAACTGTCCATCCGGGAGGTATCAAAACTGGCATTGCCCGAAATTCCCGAAAGGGGCATAACAGAGATAATGAAGAAGGGCAAAAGGCAGTTGAAAGGTTTGAAAGGGCTGCGTTGAAAATGTCTGCTGAAAAAGCAGCATATATGATCTTAGACGGAATTGAGAAAGACAAACCGCGTATCTTGATAGGCAATGATGCCAGAACCCTGGATATGGTTGCCCGGGTTTTTCCGAACACCTATCACAAAGTTCTGGCAAAGATGTTTAAACTATAACAGTCATTAACGATTTGCCACCAGATTAGTAGGTCTATCCAGTGATTTTTTTAGTACATATTGGGCTACGACAGGGAAGTGGTCTGAAACTGTGACGTTTTTAATAGTCTGACATGATTGAACTTTCCAGTCGGAGCTAAAGAACTGCTGGTCGATCCGAACCCAGTACGGGCGACGGTTTAAGGTAAATCCTAAGCCTTTTCCTGCTTCTTCAAAGGCATTACTAAAACTCAGGCGCAATTTCCCATAAACATATCCGAACGGAATTTCATTAAAATCTCCACAGATAATCACAGGATATTTACTACCTGACACATAAGATTCTATTTCTTTAATCTGCCCATCTCTCTCTTCAAACCCCTGTTTCAAACGACGGAAAGTATCAAAAATCTCCCAGACAAATCCTTTTATATCTCCTTGTTTCAAGGCATCAGTTGCCTGATTGATACGTACACCCATCGACCACAAATGCGCATTCACTACACGTACAGTATCTTCTTTATAGGCAATATCTGCACATATAAAACCATTGATATTAGGTTGCCCTTTTCTGTCCCAGATTTTGCTATATTCCTTCACAACGGGATATTGAGAAAACAAGGCCAGGCCTATATGTCTGTTCTGGTCAAATGGTGTTAGCTTAACTAATTTATCATTATACTGAGTCTCAATGTTTTCGTTAGGCGAATATTCCTGAAAACAGGCAATATCGGCTTTAAGAGAGTTCCAGTTGACACCTTTACCGTTTTCTTCCCCAAAACTTTCGCTGTTAAAGCTGAGTACTTTCAGTGATTGAGCATTGCTGGCTTCTTGTTTACCATTGCCTATACCCACAAATCGTTTAATAATCGGGAACGTCATTAAGAACCATATTAAACCTACCGAAGCTATTAATTTCTGCTTTTTATAGAATAAGTAGCAGCTTGCTATCAAACCTGCCAAAACTGCTACAGGTAGGCTCATCATGATAAAACCCGTCAACCAATGGTCGAAAATCGGATAATAGCAAAAAGCCATTGCAATAAATAGGTAGAACACAGCTATATAAGAGCGTGGAAATTTCTTAAATGCTCTCACTGTAATTCTTAGTCCCTCCATTGCTATTTCTCCGAAAGTCTGAAGAATAGCCAGAACAAATATTTTAAAGCTATTTAATATTACCATGTATTTATGCAATTATGGATCAACATTAATTTGAATTTCGGAAAGGGTATACGATTACTTTACTTCGAATCCCCCTTTGCCAATTTTAAATCCTTCACAATATATTTCTACTTCATATCTGCCCGGTGTATAAGGCGCCTCTTGTGCATAGATAATATCTACTTTCTGGTCGTTGTTTTCAAATACAACGCCTTGACGAATACTATAACCTAACTCACTCCCTTCATACTCCAGTATGCCACTGGTTACATTATCACTAATTACGCCACCATTCGCATCCAGAATCCTCACATAAATATCTTTTCTGTTTTTAACCGCAATTGGATTAGACGGCATAATAAATGATACTCTCAAACGATTGATTCGTGAGGCTTTGAAAGCATTGCCCTCTCTTGCTTTTCCGTTGGAAGATAAAGCGGCCACCTGCACATTAATAGCTTTCATAGAAGAGGCCATAGTCACCTGACGTTGCAGGTTATAATTTTCGGCAGAATATTCAGCTACTTCCTGCGATAAGGTTTCTTTATCGCTTTTTAAAGTAGTATTTTCTGTTAGTACCTCTAATTTTTCCTGCTCCAATAGTTCAGTGCGGGCTTTTAATTGGGTATTTTCTTGTTTCAGGTTATTAAATTCTTTGTCTTTAACTGTCAGAAAATTTTCATAGTCTTTTATCTTGGTATTATATTTCTGAACAGAGAAATTCAAATCTGATTTAAGTAGCTTTTTATCGTTTTCTAATTGCGCTTTAATGCGCTTCAATTCGACAATATTGCCGCCGAGTTTATTTATTTTGGTTATTTTCTCATCTAAAACCTTTGAGATAGAGTCTAATTTTATCTGTGTGGCAGACAGTTGCTCTACTTTCTCAGTTAGTGATTTTTGTAGTTCAAACGTATCGTTTCTGGCACCCATAAACAAGTAACCAAGCAAGGCTAATATACCTATAAGTACTCCGAAAGAGACCTTGAATATGCCTTGATTACCACCTGATGCCATTTTTGTATTTGTTATTTCCATAATTACAAAGAAATGCCAGTCAACTTAAACAGCCGTTAAATTGACTTTAAATTTACCTTAAAATGTAAATTGATAGATTCATAGATATAGAATAGCAAAAAAGCATGCCAGTTATTTTCTATATTATATGTTATGTTTTGATTAGGTAAAACTATATTAACGGGTAAAAATCAGTGTAAAAGTAGTGCCCTCAGAGGTAGATTTTACAGTTATTTCACCAGTATGTAAGCGGATTATCTGGGCTACAATGGCTAACCCTACACCGTGTCCCTGTACAGATTGCGCAGAAGCATTGCTTCGGTAGAATGGTTGGAAAATATAAGGAATATCACTTTTTGGAATAACGGGCCCTTTATTAAAAAAGGAAATGACTATTGCAGTGTCAGAAGCTGTAAAGCTGACTATAGCTGTATTTTCATCAGAAAACTTACAGGCATTATCCATCAGATTCATAAAAACTACTTTCATAGAGGCCTCATTGCCTTGAATAAGCAGTGCCTCTTCATCTTCAGGAAAATCAGTAAAATTTAATTGAATCTGATACGTCTCATGCCATTTCTGTAATTGACTTTTAGCCTCCCAGAGTAATTCGTCAAGACGGATTGGGGTATATTTTACATTTTCTGCATTGGCCACTACTGTAGCTAGATTCAAGAGGGTATTGGTCAGCTGGGTAAGTGTTCGGGTATCTTCCTGCAGGGATTTCAGGCTTTTTTCGTATGCCTCAGGCGTACGTTTCTGCAAAAGAGCTATTTCAATCTGCGAATAAATTTTGGTCAGAGGGTTTTTTAGCTCGTGAGATACGTTGGCGATAAACATTTTCTGAGTAACGAGTGCTTCTTCAATACGATTGAGCAACTGATTAAAAGTAGCTACTAATGCGCCTATTTCATCATCCGGGTTAGGGTATTCAACCCGTTTTTTTACGTTACGAGGAAAAATCTGGTTTACCTGCCTGATAACACCTGAAACGGGGGCTAAAGCCCTATTGGCGAAAATCCAACCTGAAATACCCAAGAGCAGAATGCCCACACATACCATCACAATCAGGATTTTCTTCAAATCCTGTAAGGCTGCTTGTCCGTTCTGATCGATAGCACTGACAATTACCCAATTTCCTTTACCTTGATTCGTCAGATGAATGCCTAAAACCTGATAACCGTTATATTTGGTGTAAGTACTCGGTTTATTACTAACAACCAGTGGGAGTAATTTTTGATGGAAACTGGTATCAGATGAGTGGGTAAAGAAGATAAATTGCTCTAATGATTCGTTATAAACTGAAATACTCTCATTCGTAAGCAGTTCCCTATCGGAAACGTTAACCAGTTTTAAAACCGTAGTATCGGCCGCCTGAATATCAAATAAAAGCGTGGTAGTAGTAATGGCACGGTCTTGCAGGCGTTTATAGAAACGCTTTTCGAGGTATAGTTTACTGAAAAAATAAACCCCAAACGAAAAAAACAGAAGTACGGCACTGACCAACACTATAAACTGGTAGGTTAGCCTTGAGCGGATATTTGTCATCAGGAAATTACTTTGAGTACATAGCCCATACCAATCTGGGTATGAAGCAATTTGGGCTCAAAATCTTTATCTATTTTTTTTCGCAAAAAGTTGACATATACTTCTATTACATTGGTGCCTGTATCAAAAGTCACGTCCCATATTTTTTCGGCTAATTCGGCTTTTGATATAACACGGCCCTGATTACGGATAAAGTACTCTAGAAGTCCGAATTCTTTGGCAGTTAAAGTAATTTCCTGTCCGGCACGATTTACGGTTTTAGTATCTAAATCCATTTCTAAATCAGCAACTTTCAGCGTGTTGGCCGTGTGAATAATGCCGATGCTTCTACGTGTCAGCGCTCTGACTCTCGCCATTAATTCTCTAAATTCGAATGGTTTAGCCAGATAATCGTCGGCGCCTGCATCTAAACCTTCAATTTTATCATCGGTAGTACCTAAGGCTGTGAGAAGCAGAATAGGAGAGGATACTCCAACCTCGCGTAGTTTGCGGCAGAGTTCCAGGCCATTCATGCCGGGTAAGATAATATCAGAAATAATAAGGGCATATACCTGCCGGGTAGCTAATTGAAAGCCCATGGCTCCATCATAGGCTATATCAACTTCCCACTGTTGCTCTTCGAGTCCTTGTTTGATGAGTTGAATAGTTCTGACTTCGTCTTCAATTACTAAGATTTTCATGCTAAGTGGCTTGGATTGTACCAAAAGTAGGAAATTAAATGTAAAACGCAGCTATATTCGTAAACTTAGCTGCGTTTTATAAAATTTATATTTCTAAAAACAGGAAAATTAGTATTAACGCTTCATCTTATAGACTTCTGTACCTGCTAGTAGAAAGCATCCTAACCCAAAGTCTTCAAAATCTGGCACTTTATCATACGTAACGGGCTGACCATCCTTAGGTTCTTTACCTGTTCCTTGTACATAACCCAAAAATCCATTCGGATGAATACAATTATTCATAATAGCATGAATGGCTTTTGCAACAGGCGGATAGAACTTCTTCTTATCTAAAATGCCTTTGTTAATACCCCAGGCCATGCCGTACACAAAGAGTGATGTTCCTGTTAACTCTTTGCCACCAAAATCTGTAGGGTCGGTAAGGCTTACATTCCAGAATCCGTCTGTTCTTTGTAGTGGCACAAGCGCATTCATCATTTCAAGATAAGTTTTCTCGTATTCTTCTCGATGTGGCGCATCCTTTGGCAAAATATCCAATACTCTTACCAGAGCAGCTACTACCCAGCCATTACCACGCGACCAATAACAGTTTTTACCCGCCGGAGTCACATAAGGTGGGTCAAAATCCTTATCCCTCCACCATAATCCTTCAGCTGCATTATATAAACCTTTATCACCATGCATAGTTTTGGTATACATGTACATTTCATACATTTTCTCAAAATAGCGGTTATCATTATAAATAACCCCTAACTGCGCAAATACCGGCATAGCCATTTGTATAGCATCTACCCACGACCAATCGTCTTTTTTAGGGCTATTAATCAAGCTATCCATAGAAGCCTTAATATCATGGATACGCTCTGGTTTAGCATCTATCAGGTATAAATCTATATAAGTTTGCCCGCAACATTGGTCATCAGCATTGCGGGTGGTAATCCCGTTTCTTAAGCCCCATTTATGTGCTTCTCCCCAAGCTACGGCGTAATCATAATAGCGTTTTTGCTGGTCTAATTTATAAAGAGCCATTAATCCCTCATAATATACACCGCGTGTCCAGATATTACTTGGGCGGGTGCGGTCGGGTCTAACAATAGGTTTACTCACATCAGACCATTTCAACATAAAGTATTCGTTAGCCAGCGACATGGCTTTCCAGAGATCCGGATTTTTGGGTAGACTTTGGGCAAAAGTTAAATTAAAACTCAAAAAGACAAAAAATGGTAGAATAAAGGTATATTTTCTCATATAAACATGAATCAAAGTAGTAATCACACAAATATAGACGTAATCGGAATAAAAATGGCTGCCTGTGGGTATAAAGATAGGATTTAGTGATTGTCTGCACTTTGCCGTGCGGGTAAATCATAATTCAGACAAATTTCTTGAAACCTCCGGCCTTTATTCTTTGTTAACTAATGAAACAAAATAAATACACGCAAAATGACAGGGACATTTGAAGAACTGATTGATTCAGAAACACCAATTTTGATTGATTTCTTCGCGGAATGGTGCGGGCCATGCAAGGTATTATCTCCTACGCTACAACAATTAGCACAGGATGAGGGAGACAATATCAAGATTGTAAAGATTGATGTAGATAAAAATCCGAAACTAGCTTCAAAGTATAAGATTTCTGGTGTGCCTACCTTGATGCTATTTAAGAAGAGTGAATTGAAATGGCGACAATCGGGAGTGTTATCACTACCGCAATTGAAAAGCGTTGTTCAAAAGTTTGCCTGATTGTATAGCAATAAAAAGTAGAGGTCTAAAGAAATTTCTTTGGGCCAGATGCTTTTTATAGGATTTGGAAAGCTTTAAGCTCTTTAAGATATTATTTCTTTTTCGATAATATCAGAAGTAGCTTGCTCAAAAACACGCTTAATACCATCAAACGCCCCGCTAACAATGGCCAATGGCAATAACAATGGCATAAAAACTATCCATTGTAAAAACATGGATGAATTAAATTTTCTCATGGAGGTTAGAGGCAAAAATGCACATTAGGCTAAAATATTTTTACACTACATATCAGCTCATTTCAAATAACATGCCAACATGTTTTTGTAAAAGCCTATGTAAAGTTAAAAAAAATATTTCCTAAGTGCAAAAAGTTTAGGCATTAAAATACTTCAATAATAGAAAAAAACTATTTTTCTACAAATAATATAGTATTTTATTTATTAAACGGCTAATTATTTCACGCCGTCAGCCCAATTGAACCGATCACTTGGCGAAAACTTCCAGGGAGCCATGTTATTTTCCATATTTGAGAACATCGCATTCCATGATCCGGGGGCTGATGATTCTTCCATAACCTTATAGCGGCGGAGTTCAAGGATGATGTCTAGAGGAGAGATATTTACCGGACATTCCTGCACGCAGGCATTGCAGGTAGTACAAGCCAGTATTTCTTCTTCTAAGATATAATCACCTAAAAGTGTTTTACCATCATCATAATCGTTCCCATTTTTTATCCACCCCTTTTGTATATCTTCCAGACGGTCGCGGGTATCCATCATGATTTTACGCGGCGAAAGTTTCTTACCTGTAATATTGGCCGGACAAGCTGCTGTACAACGCCCACATTCGGTACAACTATACGCATCCATCAGATTCTTCCAGCTTAAATCTTTGACGTCTTTGGCCCCAAAACGACCGACCTCGGCAGGTGCAGCATCCGGTTGTTCAATGCCCAACATGATTTTTACCTCTTTAGTAACGGCTGGCATATTGGCCATTTGTCCTTTAGTCTTAAGATTAGAAAAATAAGTATTCGGGAAAGCCAGAAAGATGTGCAAGTGTTTAGAATAGGTAACATATAAAGCAAAGCCCATAATACCCAGAATATGAAACCACCAGGCAAAGCGCTCATAGGCAATCAAAGCAGTATCGCTCCAACTTTCAAAAATCGGCTGTAACCACTGGCTGACAACAAAGCTCCCTGTAATGGCTTCGGCATAATGCCCTACGCCTCTTGCCTGCAAAAGTGTATCGGTGGCATTCATGCTTAAAAAAGCCCACATCAATAATATTTCAATAGTTAAAATGATGTTGGCATCGGTGCGAGGCCAGGTTTTCATTTCTCTATGACGACTTTCCTGAAAGCGTTGTACTTTCAGAACATTGCGACGAAGCAGGAATATTACACAAACCGTCAATACCCCAAGTGCCAGTATTTCAAAGAAATTAATCAGGAAAGTGTAGAAGCCGCCTAAAAAAGGAGCGAATAAGCGGTGTGTACCAAAGATTCCATCCAGAATAATTTCCAGAACCTCAATATTAATAATCAGAAATCCGGCATAGATAATAAAGTGCATCAATCCTACCAATGGGCGGTTAAACATCTTTTTTTGCCCAAAGGCTGTGAGAAGCATAATTTGTAGACGTTCAGCAGGTCTGTCTGTACGGTCTTCTGCATGGCCTAACTGAATAGTCTTTTTGATAAGCACTATCCGACGATTGATAAAGTAGGCCGCTATACCTAATGATGCAATGAATAAGATTTGTGATATGATTTGCATAATATTCAGTTTGGATGAATACTGATGGAGTAAGTCTTTGTAATACTGTTGTAATGGTATGCAAGCATACCATTACAAATATAATCAAATTTTAGATAATGCAAGTTTAAAGAAAATTTTTAAGATTTTTTTTGGTAGAAGTTTGTAGTTGATTTTTTTTTGTCTACTTTTGCAGTCCCAAAACACGGGGAATGGTGGTAATCAGGTAATGTAGCTCAGTTGGTAGAGCAAAGGACTGAAAATCCTTGTGTCGGCGGTTCGATTCCGTCCATTACCACACTGATAATCAGGCAGTTATGAAGCAATTTCATAGCTGCCTTTTTTCTTGGGTACAATATAGGTATCTTTTTATCTCTTCGTTTTTCGGCAATTATATACAATCCCCTGAAAAAAGTACAATTCACTTAATAGTATAAAATCTCCCGAGTTATCATTTTTAATGCCACATGCACATTATTAGTACGTAATAGATTTTAAATTCATCAACCGTCGATAACCTCCCACTTAACACAAGAAAATTACATTTGAGATGATTATTGCTTAATCCAAATTTTCTGACGAGGTAATTCTTTTACATTCTTAGGGATTAATAGTAATAGTTACCTCATAGTGCTACAAATCATGCACATCAATTTCTACTTATGTGATGGTCTTTGCTTTTCAGCATTTATGCCACAACAGGAATTTTATACATGCCTATCATTTAGAAAATAGAACCTTATTTCAGAGCCTCTCTTTTTATTTTAAGTTTTGGGTGCATAGAAATCTTGTGACTAAAATATTTTTCCTCTCTATAGCCTGCTTATACTGGGTTATGGTTTAAACCTCAATTCACATGAAACAACTGAATGAGGGCTTATCAGTCAATATAAAAACTGATAGGCCGGTCACCTTTGTTGCCAGACGTAACTTCTTGAAAAGTGCTGGCATGACAACTATTGCAGGAGCAATTTTTCTGGCTGGCTGCGACAAAGACGATGACCCTGTAATGGCAGGAGATAATGTCGACCTGGGTATGGGCGATATAGGGATTCTGAACTATGCCTATGCACTGGAACAATTAGAGGCCGACTTCTACATAAGGGTAGTTGATACAATTTTTTCAGGAGCTACGCAGAAAGAAAAGGATATGCTTATGGCTATCCGCGACCATGAAATTGTTCATCGGGAATATCTGCGCAATGCTTTAGGTGCTAATGCGATCGGGCAACTGGAGTTTAATTTCTCTGCAGTTGATTTCACCAACCGCGCCAGTGTATTAGGCACGGCCAGAACTTTTGAAGATACAGGGGTAAGTGCCTACAATGGAGCAGGTACCTTGCTAAAAGAGGCCGCTAACTTATTGATGGCGGGTAAAATAGTATCGGTAGAGGCACGTCATGCGGCGGCTATCCGCAGTATGTTACAAGCCAATTCAACGCACTTTGCGGGCGACGATATTATTAATGCTAACGGGCTTGACCTTTCAAAAAAACCTTCGGAGGTCTTACCGGCTGTTCAGTCATTTATTAAAAACAAATTAACAGGCTCAAGCCTTCCTCAATCATAAATCAGAGATTTACCATGAACCTTTATCATATCATCTCAGAACTCGAGAAAGTGGATGAGGATGTCCACGAAAGACTCAATTATATATCGCGCCGGAGTGTATTTAATACCATAGGGAAAAAAGTTTCTGCATTGGCTATCCCAACATTAGTGGCCACTTCGCTCAACAAAGCCTATGCTGCCACTCCGGTGGCTATGGATGTATTGAATTTCGCTTTAACACTGGAATATCTAGATAGTGAATATTTTACAAAAGGTATCAATACCGCGAATCTGATTCCAGGCAGCGACAGACCTGTATTTACGCAGGTTGCCAAACATGAAAATGAACACGTAGCTTTTATCAAAGCAACTTTAGGAAATAAAGCCATTCCTAAACCGACATTCGATTTTACAGGTAAAGGCTTATTCCCTGATGTATTTACTAATTACAAAACTTTTGCTATGGTAGGCCATGCCTTTGAAGACCACGGGGTGCGTGCTTATAAAGGACAGGCCGGAAACCTGATGGCTGCTGAAGATAAGCCAATACTTGAAGCAGCTTTACGTATACACTCGGTAGAAGCACGCCATACAGCTGGAATACGGTATCTGATAAATATCAGAAATCTGGTAGAAGAGACAGAACCCTGGATTACGCTTAATGAGGGTACTCCTGCCGGGATCTATACCGGTGAAGATAATACTATGCAGGGAGGTGTAGAGACTTCTGGTTTAGCAGGCAGGTCAAAAGAAAGAGCTAGTGAAGCATTTGATGAGCCTCTAAGCCGAGAAGCGGTATTGGCTAATGCAAGCAGATTTATTGCGACATAAAAATGTTATGTAGGATGGGGCAGTATTAAAAGTAAACGGCGCTCCGCTTTGTGCCGTTTATTTTTAATACTCTATATTGATAGAATAAAATAAGTAACTCCGTACATATTCATATGTAAAGGCGAATGATTTTAATGACTTAGTCTTACCTATAACTTTTGCCTATTGTTAATACTAGGTTCATAACAAAAAGACCCGACATTGTCAGGTTCTTTTTGTGACTGCTATCTAGTTTCTTGCTGAAATAGATTGCTTTCAAAGCATTTTCTGATGCTTATGTCTGGCACTATCTGCTTTGTTGGTAATAATAAATTGTCTTATTTCGCCTTTTTCCCAGGCGTTTGCCTGAGGGTCAACTATAGTCATGGGTATATCTTTTCTATTGTTTTTCTTTTCTTCGGTCGATATATGAAAGCGCTTATCTCTGTCTGCTAATAGTTCCTGATGTAATTGCCCGTCTTTGGTAAATCCCATCATAATCATTGGCGCACCTAAAGGCAGTGTTCTTTGCTGGTCTGTATGCCAGGTATGAATAGTTTTGCCATAGGTAGAAACCAGTTTTTCCATCAATTCATGCTCGGCTAGCTCAGGGATACCCGGAGCTATCAGTGAGCCCGATTTTACTTCATGATGATGCGAGTGCCAGAGTTTCTTTTCTTCAGTGGAGAGGGTCTTGAATAGTTTTTCAGTAATAATATACTCTACACCCATGAGCTTGGGCTTATCTGTATTTCCATCAAATATAATAGCCTGATAGACGTCTTCATTCAATTGATTTACGTAATGATGTGCTTCCATCTGGGCATTCATATTACCATTATAAAAATGGAAACCATCTAAATAGGCATTGAAGTCTTTCAGCGGAGATTTATTTTGCAATAAATCAGCTCCGGTTTCCAATACTTTATCTTTTGTTGTTTTTTCGTCTCCCGGTGCATCAATCTTAGATGCAGTATTCTTGCCACCACAGGCCGGCAAAAGCAAAACGAACCCAACAAAAAACAGGAGAAATAAGATAGATTTCATAGCTTTCGGTTTTAAAATAGCTCAATCAAACTTGTTTATATTTTACACATCAGTTTCCTTAGCGTTATTTCGTCCAGTCAACCACTTTATGAATTTGTCGGTCTAGTGGCCCCCATCGTTCGGGCTCTCCATCCATACTTATCACTACACTAGGTGTTTTTGTCGCCGCTGCAATATGAGATACGCCTGTGCAATTACTGATAAGCATACTTGCATGCTTTATCAACAAGCCTATAGTGCCTAAACTTGTTTTTCCGGTCATGTCAATAACCCGATTTTTCATGAAATGAATTACCTGTTGTGTGATGGGTGCTTCTTCTGTGGTACCCGTAATCACCACTTCATAGCCATGATCAGCGCAGTAGTCAGCAATCAGTGCGAAATAGGGGGTAGGCCATTGCCGCCATTCACCTCTCGAACCTGCATGTATGCAGACGTAATGCTCTGGTAAAACGGGCAGTATTCTTTCTTCCCATTCGGCCACATCAGTTGAATAGACCGGGAACTCCAAATCTGTTCCATAAAGCGCAATCCCCAGATGTTCCATCAAAGCCAGATGTCGCTCAATTTCTGAAATCCCTTCCGGATATATTAGAAATAAGTCAGATTCCATACGACTTTCATCACAATGAAAGCCTGCAATGGTCGGAATGGATAGGTCTTTCAACATATCGTTGACAATAGTGCCTTTCCCTTGCATCTGTAGCACCAAATCAAATCGCTCATGTTTCATCAATCGTTCAAATTCTGCCCATTTCTGCTCATCAAAGGGCTGTTCAGGCAACCCCTCATACCCCGGGAAATAAATAAACTTATCGATGTACATCGAGAAACGTTGCACAAAAGAGACCGCCCAGGGTAAGCCCATTAAGGTTATTTTTGCGGCCGGATAGGCATGTCTCAAAGCTCTGAAAGCAGGTACTGAACACAAGAGGTCACCTAATTGTAAGGCTCGCAGAATAGCGATTTTTTTCACATTAGCCGGATGGATTTTCATAGATAAAAAACTTTATAACGTAGCGCTCCGCGCAAAGTCCAGTAAATAGATAAATAAGGTATCAAAACAGAAGTGGTAATCATTTCTGTGACGTGCGAAAACGATAGAATAGTTTTGTGCAAACGGCGTATCACAAAGCCAACTATGAGCAAAAGCCATATCCCTGATGCAATAAAACCTGTCACGGGTTTATGCACTATCAAAGCAATGATAGCTGTAACGCTACTGATAACGATGGCGTAATACAGCCAATTAATTTTATTATTGGGGAAAAAGACTGGGTATTTTTTATGCAACAATACATCATACAGTGTCTTCTTTTGTTCTTTCAGACTTATGCCCCAGAAAGCTTTTCTTACCGGATGCAGCACAACAGCATCTTCACTTTTTACAACAGGAATATTAAAAGAACGCATCGCGAACTCCAGTGCTGAATCTTCCCGCCAGGCAATCGGGAAGTCTTCATCAAAGCCATTCACCATTCTTAGCGCCACTTTTGTACAGGCGCAGTTAGCGGTTATGAAATCAGCGGTTTCGAGCAGAGATACATTTTTTTCATAGTCTGTCGGTAACTTCGGGATAGGAACAATCAACCGACCACTCATACAGATATTGGCTTTGTTATAAGATTGGTAACTATCCCAGAATGCCTGCAACCAATCAACAGAGGGAATACAATCATCATCTGTAAAAGCAATGAGTTTGCCTGTGGCCTGTTTCCAACCGTAGTTGCGTGCGGCAGCAGGGCCTTTTTTCTTTTTTAATTCGTAATAATGAAAATGGCTGATTTTCTTTTGCAGGGTATGCACAATGTTTCTGGACGGGAAATCGACCCCATCACCCACTACGATCACTTCATAGTAAGTAGCAGGAAAAGTTTGCCTTTGTAAGGCAGCCAGACAGCGACTTAGGAGCTCAGGCCGCCTGTAAGTAGGAATAACAACCGATATATAGACAGACATGGCTTATTTTTCTAAAAGAAATGAATTAATTACTAAGGCATCAAACGGAGAAGTCCAGAAACATTCTATGGCATCGCGTGGGGTACACACCACTGGCTCGCCTCTGGTATTGAAAGAGGTATTTACCAATACCGGTACCCCAGTAAAACCTTTAAATTCACTCAGTAAATCATAATACAAAGCATGCTGCTGCCGATTGATGGTCTGGATACGTGCAGTTCCATCGACATGCCTTACGGCCGGAATTTTATCGGCTTTGTCTTCTTTTACCGGATACACGAAGAGCATAAACGGAGAAAATGAAGCATTTTCAAACCAGTCATGGGCGTCTTCTTCCAATACCACAGGTGCCACCGGTCTGAAATCTTCCCGGTCTTTAATATCATTCAGCCGAGTTTGCATACTTGCTTCAATGGGTGAAGCCAATATCGAACGACTTCCCAAAGCTCTCGGGCCAAACTCCATCCGGCCCTGATACCAGCCTATGATTTTATTCTGGGCCAATATCCGGGCAGTATCTTTCGCTACATTGTCTAATTTTCTATAAGGTACCTTCGTCCATTGCAGAAAGGCTTCTACTTCTTCATCGCTATAAGATGGCCCCCAATAGGCATGCACCATTTCATTAGTAGACTTATCAGATTGCTCATCACTATTGAGACGCACATCTACCCATAAAGCAGCGCCTAAAGCTGTGCCCGCATCGCCCGCTGCCGGTTGTACCCATACATTTTTGAACGGACTTTGCTCTTTAATAACAGAGTTAAGCACACAATTAAGTGCTATGCCTCCTGCCAGACATAGATTTTCAGTTTGGGTCTCTTCATAGAGCCAGTTAGCCAGATGTACCACACTTTTCTCTAATGCTTTCTGTAACGAATGAGCAATATCGAAATGCAATTGTGTAAATGGTTCCTCTCTTTTTCGTTGAGGTCCCCACCAGTCTTCGGGATTAAAATTGTTGGTCGTATACGTACCATCGGTAGACAAGTGGATGGCTGACATAAAATTATTTGTATAGAGCGGTTGTCCATAAGAAGCCAGAGCCATTACCTTATATTCGTCAGATGAATGCAGGAATCCTAAATAGGTTGTAATTTTCTCATACAACATACCGAGCGAGTGAGGCATGTGTACGGTTCCCAGCCTTTTCATCTCATTGCCTTCACCCAGATAATAACTGGTGGATATTTTTTCTCCGCGACCATCCATAATCATAACAGCCGCTTTCTGGAAAGGGGAGGGGTAATACGCACTGGCCGCATGCGCAATATGATGCTCTACATAATGCCATTTTTCCTGAATATCTTTTGCACCGATAAAACGTTTCTGCAGATGATGAGGATATCCATCCTGTACTTGCAAAGCCGCTTGTTCTATATAAGTCAGGAATAATTCATCCCAGCTATGATAGATAGCTGCGCCATTGGAGATGAATCCTGATTCTTTTAATAAATCAGGATCAAAAGAATAAGCAAAATGGTCGACATCGTTGATGTGAATATCAGCGGTCTTTAAACAATAATCGATAGCATGGTAAGGCATTTCGTAAGCTGAAAAGGGAATAGGCCTTTTGCCATGCTTGATATGAGTAAAACGTTCTTCTTCAGCCGCGGCAATAATTTGTCCGTCTTTCAATAATGCTGCTGCTGAATCATGAAAAGCAGCATTAATTCCTAATGTAAACATAGGCATCAAATGATTTTTTAATAAGAGGAAGGTGATAATGAGGTAAAATGATTGTGCCACACAGCAAGAGAAATGAATTATAGCTCAAGGAAATGAGTATTGAAAGACCGTTTCAAATCTATTTTAATGACCACAGAAGAGATTAAACTACATTATTATAAATATTTCTTTTTGTTAGAGCCCAGAAGATTTTAATCTCGGAAGTATGCCACTTGAAAGTTGTAGAAATTGATACGCTTAAATTGTCCATCGTCACGAGTAAGTTTTTCCTCCCGAAATCAGGGGCAAATAGCGCTTTCTTAGTTTAATTATATGGTTTAATCTTTTATTGCAAATTGGGGTCAAACATTAAACAAAATTAATAGGCTGGCACTCTTTTTTAACAAAGTGTGAGGTCACTAAGTGGTTTCGCTTCTATGAATATTTTTACTCATGAGCCCAGACTAAAGGTATTTACCTGGCATGTGCATGGTAGCTATCTGTATTATTTGTCACAGGGTAATTACGACCTATATATTCCGGTAAACAAGGAAAAATCGGAGGGTTATTATGGAAGAGGCGAGACTTTTCCGTTTGGAGAAAATGTCATTGAAATACCTGCCGGAGAGATAAAAACGATAGAGTTTGATTGTATTCTGTTTCAGTCTGAAAAAAACTACATGACAAACCAATTCGAGGTTTTATCTACTGAACAGAGGCAATTACCGAGGGTTTATGTAGAACATAATACGCCAGAGGGACACCCAACCAATACCCTGCATATAGTAGACGACCCCGACGTTGTAGTGGTGCATGTAACACATTTCAATAAGTTGATGTGGCATAATACTACACCGCACATCAGAGTAATTGAGCATGGAATTACCAGATCAGGGGTTGAATACAAAGGCCATTTAGCCAAAGGTATTACGGTTATCAATCATATAGAACAAAGAGGCCGTATTACCGGATGGGATATTTTTGAAGAAGTAAGAAAGCATGTACCGATTGATTTAGTCGGCATGGGTACTTCAAAATCCGGTGGTTTGGGTGAAGTATTGCATCCTGACTTACCTCAGTTTCTGAGCAATTATCGCTTCTTTTTTAATCCGATCAGATACACCAGCTTTGGTCTGGCTGTGTGCGAGGCCATGATGGTTGGCATGCCTGTGGTGGCTTTAGCTACCACCGAATATGCCAGTGTCATTAAAAACGGAGACTCGGGGTTCATCAATACCAATATTGATGCCCTGATAGAGGATATGAAATTATTAGTAGAAGATCGTGTCCTGGCTAATACCCTGGGAATTGAGGCACAAACGATTGCTAAAAACAGATTCAATATAAATCGCTTCACGAACGAATGGTACGAGGTATTTCAGTATGCCATTCAATTAAATACAATTGATCATGACTAAAAAAATTGCTTTTATAAGCGAGCATGCTTCGCCATTGGCCCTATTGGGCGGTGTTGATAGTGGCGGCCAGAATGTCTATGTAGCCGAGCTCTGTAAACAATTGGCTACCAAAGGCTATGAGATAGACATTTATACGCGCAAAGATGCTAAAGAAATTCCGACAACTGTTTGCTGGCTTAAAGGTATCAGGGTCATCCATATTCAGGCGGGCCCTGAGGCCTTTGTTCCGAAAGAAGAACTGCTCAATTATATGAGTGCTTTCACCAATAATATGATAGCCTATATCAAAAAATATCAGCTTGACTATGAGATTGTCCACGCCAATTTTTTTATGTCGGCCCTGGTAGCACACCAATTAAAAAAACGTTTACATATTCCTTATGTAGTTACATTCCATGCCCTGGGCAAAATAAGACAGTTGCATCAGAAAGAAAAAGATGCCTTTCCCGCTGACAGAATATCCATAGAACAACTAATTGTACGAGATGCCAACCAGATTATAGCTGAGTGTCCGCAAGACCAGGAAGACCTGATTAATTATTACGAAGCAAACCCGGCTAAAATCACTATTATTCCGTGTGGATTCAGCCATGATGAGTTTTATCCGATGGACAAAACACTGGCGCGCCAGGCCCTGAACTTACCCGGCAAAGAGAAGATACTCCTACAACTGGGCCGCATGGTGCCACGAAAAGGAGTAGATAATGTTATCAGAGCTTTGGGAAGATTGAAACAGGTAACTAAAATTAAACTGGTAATAGTAGGAGGGAATGCTGATACCCCAGACCCGAACAAAGATGCAGAATTAAGAAGGCTACAAGCAATTGCAGAGCAGGAAAAGGTAGTTGATTCTGTGATTTTTGTTGGACGTAAAAATAGAAATGTACTCAAATATTTTTATAATGCGGCCGATTTCTTTATCTCTACGCCCTGGTATGAGCCCTTTGGTATTACACCGCTGGAGTCAATGGCTTGCGGTACGCCGGTGATTGGGTCAGATGTAGGCGGTATTAAATACAGTGTGGTAGATGGTAAGACGGGTTTTCTGGTTCCTCCCAATGACCCCGATATGCTGGCGAAGAAAATACAACATGGGTTGACTAATCCGGCTTATTACAACTATTTATGCCAGAATTCCCTGAATAGAGTCAATAAACTCTTTACCTGGGAATGTGTGGCTAAACAAATGCAGCAATTATATGAAAAAGTTATCCGTACAAGTTATAAACCAGTGTCAACGTTCAGCAGATCTTCTTCTTTAACTTCTATACCGCTGATGGGTGTGCGGCCTGGTTTCAGGGAGCCTCTATATCAGCAGATAAACAGAAATTTGTATGAATAAGGCCGTGTTCTTCGATAAAGATGGAACGCTTATTAAGGATGTCCCCTATAATATTGACCCTTTGCTCGTTGAACTCGAAAAAGGGGTTATTGAATCATTGCGACGCTTGCAGCAAATGGATTATCAACTAGTAATTATTTCAAATCAATCAGGTATTGCCTTAGGTTTTTTTTCAGAACAAAATTTCTTGCGACTAAAAGATTACTTATTAAAGTTATTTGAGATCGAGGGTGTGGTTTTCGGCGGTTTCTATTATTGTCCTCATCATCCGAATGGGAAAAATAGCAACTACAATAAAACCTGTGACTGCCGAAAACCTGCTCCCGGCCTTTTATTGCAAGCCGCCAAAGAACTGGATATTGATTTAAATGCCTCTTGGATGGTAGGCGATATACTCCATGATGTAGAAGCCGGTAATCAGGCAGGCTGCAGAAGCATTCTTATCAATAATGGCAACGAAACGGAGTGGGATTTAACGGTTATCCGGACCCCTACGCATATTGCTACAGATTTATCAGAGGTCACTGACTATATCCTTAATTCTTAATAAAGCGCTATGAAAGACTGGCAAAACTGTAAGAAGATACTCTGTGTCCGTGCCGATAACATGGGTGATCTGATTATGACTACTCCGGCCTTGCGTGCTTTGAAAGAAACATTTGATTGCCATATTACGATACTTACTTCTAAAGCCGGGAGCCTGATTGCCGGGTGTATTCCGGATATTGATAAAGTAATCGTAAGTAATTTGCCCTGGGTTAAATGTGATAATTCTTTAGTAGATACACAACTCCAAACGCTGGTCAGAGAAATCAAGAAAGAAGCATTTGATGCGGCTATTATTTTTACGGTTTATAGCCAGAGTGCTTTACCTGCAGCCTTATTCTGCTTCATGGCAGGTATTCCCAGACGATTGGCTTATGCTAGAGAAAATCCCTATGCCTTATTGACTGACTGGCTCCCGGATAAGGAGCCTTATAGCTACATTCAGCATCAGGTACAAAGGGATGTAAATCTGGTGAATCATATAGAAGCTTTCACCAACACTGAAGGCCTCTCTATTTATTATTCAGAAGAAGTACGGGCATCTGCTTTGAAAAAACTCCAGGGACTAGGAATTAATCTTGCCAATTCATGGATCATTTTACATCCCGGTGTATCAGAAGAAAGAAGGAGTTACCCTTTTATGTACTGGATTAAAATCGGGCAGTTGATTGCCAGACAATCAGATTTACCCATACTCATCACAGGCTCATCTGCCGAACGTGAACTAACAGATGCGTTGAGTGAACAAATAGGCCCACAGTCTCATTCGGTAGCAGGTTTATTTACGATCGAAGAATTTGTGACCTTGATTGCCTCTACAAAAGCCGTAATATCGGTCAATACCAGTACCATTCATATAGCTGCCGCTACCCGGACACCGGCCGTAGTTTTATATGCTTTAACTAACCCACAACACACTCCCTGGAAATCTCCACATATATTACTTACCTATTCGGTAAAAGAAGCCATCAGAAGTAAAAACGAGGTAGTCCGCTACGTATCAGAGCATCATCTGAATCAAGACCTCTCGTATCCATCTCCTGAAGAAGTAGCAGATGCCCTAAAAGTAATTCTGCAAGGTGATGATAATAAAATCTTCTCCAGAAATACTGGTGTATAGTTATATCGTTTTTCTCGCACAAAAATAAGATAACAAAAAGGGATATGAAGTAATCATATCCCTTTTTGTAGAAATCCAAACCGTTTTAAACATGTATGAATTGTTTAGCCAGTATGATAATCCAGGTAATCATAAATACTATTGGTAATATCCAAACTGAAAATACCTCCATCATTTTTACATTCTTTCCAGCGTCAATCGGTGGATAGTTTTCGTCGAACTGACCAGATAAATCAAATTTCTTTTGTAATGAATGCATACTGATACTTCGGGCAATAACGCCAAAAAAAATGCAGATACAAGCAACTAAGGCAGCCGATGGAATCAGCCACAAAAGTAAGTCCTGTTGGCCAGCGAATATGGGGCTTTTGGCCTCTTTGGGTGCATTGGCTACACTTGCATAGCCACCAAAGAAAAATGATTGAGAGATAGCTAACCAAATGGTGCGCTGGTTCAGAATATTATGTTCATCGACAATGTGTTGCCGGAACTGCTTATAAAAATCCTCCCAGGGGACAGGTTTTCTTACTGGCGGCAGAACGCGCCTTTTGTCTAAGTGAGTAACTTCGTTTTCTAACATGACAGTAAATAATAAAGTTGTGATGAAAAAATGTTTTCTCAATTGTTATAAATTGAGATATATAATCAGATAATTAAGGTACCATATTACAATTCAATTTAAACATACTTATATCATGGTCTTGCTCGAATATATTGATGGCAAAAGTGACTGTTTGTTGATTGTTTACTATAGTATCAAAGTATTCTCCCATGGTTGCATTGCCTCCTGCTCGGTTATAAGTAAGTCTGATAGGCGCATTGATGCTACCCTCTGTCAGGTTCTTAAATTCTACTATGTAAGTACCATATGGCAGAAATCTTTGAGACTCTTTCGGATGATTATTTCCTCTCTCGTTTGGAATAAAAGTAGGATGAAAACCGCCTTTAGTATCTTTACAAAACATGACTACATTTCCTTGTGAGTCTTTGATAGTATATTCAATTTTACAGATAACCTGGTTATATTCAGGGTGCTGTATATCAATACCTGCACGGGCATTAATTGCATGCGTTGGCAAATCAATGGTAGAATACCCATTGGCTTGTATAACCCATTCGCCGGTTGGATAATTATACTGATTTGTTTTACCATAAAACCAGAATTCATTTTCACCGCCCGGCATTTGAGTAAGCAGTCCCGTATAAGTATCAGTGGCTAATGGATAGGCCTTTGACAGACCAATCAATAAGTTTTTGGGAGGGTGTAAAAGTAACCCCTGACTGGTTTTAATAGTTATCTCATTTGATATCGGCTTGCTTTCTATATTACCAGGGGGTACCCAGTCATTGGGCTTAGGAGTTACAACCGGTGGAACATTTACTACCACATTATTACCAGAACCGGAAGTATTTGTACTACCTGTATTATTTGGTGGCTGGCTACTATTGCTGGTATTATTTATAGGAGGATTAACAGGAACCAGAGCGATTGGTATATGTAGGGTATCAGCTTTATTACGATGAAATATTTTAGAAACTGTTACTCCCGTATAAATGCCAAGACTATCTGAATGTTTATGAGAGCCGATGCTGTCTAGTACTTTATCTGCATTCTTACCTGCTTTTAAGTTTACAGTATCTTTTATTGCTTTCTCTCTTAATTTTTTCGAAAGGCTTTCGCTGTTACTTAATGCTTCAGGATTTAGAGCCAATTCGGATTTACTACAAGATTGCGCGATGCATCCTGTCAGACATAGCATAAGGAAAGGTTTATGCCAGATGCTCTTTTCAGTAAAAGTTGTAGAAAGTTTCATGAGTGCAAAAATTGTCTGGATTTTAATAGGTATACACCTGATGTCGAGCTGATTGTGCGCAATCAACTTTGGAAAAGACTTTTATTTGTTATGTAGAAATAAGCCAAAAATGCTGAAGACAACATTATAATTAAGCACACTTAAGTACCTCCCTATCAATCACAGCATACTATGTTTTAGTCAAAGCTCAAAACTTAAAAGAATATTATTCCCATTACCTGCGCTGCCCTTTCTGTCACTATAAAATAGGGCCTTTATATACATTTGCTTTTAGTATATACCTCAATACTTGTACCATTGATTTAATAAGAATGATGAGGAAAGAAATACCAGATATACAAAACATGCATTCTCAGGTAATTTTTGTTTACTGAAATTGATGTGTAATAATATCCTGAAGAGTATAGGCAAATAAGGATATATGTTGCTTATATACCTCACTATTATCTGTAAACGCGATATTTTAATGAAAAAAAATCATGGGAACCAATTCTACATTTTGAGTGACGAATTACGCAGGTGATTTGGGTATAGTTTTTTTACCTTTACTAACAGAGCAGCAGAATATCTGGCTGATAGTGATTAAAAAGTTCTTCATGAAAAATATTTACAAATGTCGATTAAAGAAACTAAGTTGTTTGCGCCCGAAGTCTGGGCTGGTATAGAGTGTAGCTATAATAGAGTTAATCATCATTTTCTCGATCAGTTACAATTAAGTAATCATTATGCCCGACCTGATGATATAGAACAGTTTGCAAAGCTGGGTATTAAAGCATTGCATTATCCGGTTTTGTGGGAAAAACACGAAACTCAACAGAATGGTCCTATTAACTGGGATTGGGCCACCTTGCAACTCAACAAAATTCGGTCATATAATATTACGCCTATTGTAAGTTTACTGCATCATGGCTGTGGCCCCTCTTTTACTCATTTATTAGATGATGAATTTGCTGTGGGATTAAGCAGATTTGCCCGAAAAGTAGCTGATCGTTTTCCCTGGGTTACTTATTACAAGCCTGTGAATGAGCCCCTCACCACAGCTCGCTTTTCTGGTTTGTATGGATTGTGGCATCCGCATGCTAAAGATAATTTTGCGTTTGCTACTATATTGTTTAATGAATTGAAGGCGGTGGTGCTATCAATGGAAGAGATAAGAAAGGTTAATCCGGATGCAAAACTGATTCAGACAGAAGACCTGAGTAAAACCTATAGTACGCCATCACTCCAGTACCAGGCAGATTTTGAAAATAACCGTCGCTGGCTTACTTATGATATACTCATGGGTAAGCTAGACAGATACCATCCTCTGTGGGATTTTTTTACAGGCTTAGGGATTCCTCTTAAAACATTGCAATTTTTCTTAGAAAGGCCTTGCTGTCCTGATTTGTTGGGGGTAAATCATTACGTAACATCAGAGCGGTATCTGGATGATAATCTTTCACTTTATCCGGCACATTTACATGGGGGAAATGGTGTACATAGATATGTTGATGTGGAAGCCATAAGAATTAATCATGGTCAGCCAAGTGGTTTGAAAGTTTTAATAGAAGAATTATATCAACGTTATAAAATTGATATAGCTATTACAGAAGTGCATTTGCATTGTACACGAGAAGAACAAATGCGTTGGATGCAATCTGTATGGAATATCTGTCTTGAACTTAACCAAAGTGGAACGCCTATTAAAGCCTTTACGGTATGGGCATTGTTAGGTGCTTATGGTTGGAATAAATTATTAACTCAACCCGATGGCGATTATGAATCGGGTATATTTGATTTACGTTCGCCCAAACCTCGCCCAACAGCATTAGCCACGATGGTTAATTCACTTGCCAATAATCAGACTTTTCAGCATCCGGTTCTGCAAGAAAAAGGTTGGTGGGAAAAGGAGTCACGTTTTATCCACGCACACGATAGAAATGGTTCTATTTATACCTCAACGCCCGCTTCTCAACCCTTATTAATTATTGGGAAAAATGGAAATCTCGGCAAGGCTTTTCGCTTGATTTGTCAACAACGGGGGCTTCATTATTATGCACTAGACCGTCAGGAAATGGATTTATGCGATGAAACCTCTATTGAACAGGTATTAAGGCATTATCAGCCCTGGGCAGTAGTAAATGCTGCCGGTTACTCACATGTAGACCAGGCTGAATCGGAGCCACAGAAATGTTTTAATGACAATGTAATAGGGGTGCAGAATCTTAGCCGTGCTTGCCAGGCTGGCGGTATTAAGTTACTAACTTTTTCGTCGGCTATGGTATTTGATGGCATTAAAGAAAAGGCTTACCTAGAAAGCGATAAAGTATCGCCACTGAATGTATATGGCAGAAGTAAAGTTGCAGCTGAAAAAATAGCTTTAGACTCGGGCTGCGATGCGCTGGTTATCAGAAGCAGTCTTTTCTTTAGCGCATGGGAGCCAGAGAATATTATTAATAAAATACGGCTTACATTAGAAAATGGACAAACTGCGTTTTTTCCTGATGATATTTTTGTTTCGCCCACTTACTTGCCTGATCTGGTAAATGTGTCTTTGGATTTACTGGTAGATAATGAGTGTGGTATCTGGCATCTGGCTAATCAGGGAGAAACTAGCTGGCAGCAGTTTGCGCATGAAATTGCAGACAGGATGGGTATTCATACAGATTTTGTCAGTAAGCATAATGCGGAATCATTTGACTGGAAAGCCCCCAGACCCCAACGTAGTGTATTGAGTAGTGAAAGAGGGATATTTTTACCAACTTTGTCTCATGCCTTAGATGCTTATTTTAGTAGTATTTAATACAATAATAAGTCTTATTCTAAAATCGGTAAAACTACCTGGCAGCTATGCTGATTAAAATCGAGCATAAAGACGGCATTGCCTGTTGTATCTGGTGAGCCAGATACTGTATAGGTCAGAAGTCCACCTCGGGAAACCAGCGTATTATTCTTTAAAGTGGCCAACAATCCTTTTACACCTGTGGATTCAATCGTATTTTCGGTTTCAAGAGCTATTGGTTTCTCTGCTACATAAGGAACAGTAAATGTTCCCATATAAGTTGTTCCTCTGATAAGAGTCACAGAAAGCTTCGCATCCGGACAAGGGGGATTAACAACTGCGGGACTCACCACAAAGTCGTTTTTGCTACACCCCTGAAAAATTATAGAAATGGCTAAAAGTACAATTATTAGCTCTATTTGCCGTGTGTTCATAAAAAGAGCATTTATTCGGATTGACAAACATTTCATGGTTATTGACTCCATATTGAAAGTATTATAAAGGCACTGTTAACAACAGTGCCTTTATAATACTTTTATTTTGCTTCATCAGTGATATGACCTTACTTTAAGGGAACTTTTAGAAGCTAAATCAGCCTTTAAAAACAGGACTGCCGATTTTCGGAACAGCAGAGCCATTGACTTTAGTCTTATTCGCTTTTGGTACTGCCAAATCTCTAAGTGTATCAATACCACTTAATTTTTTGTAAAGTGTCAGCGCCTGTGCTACTACCTGATCCATATTATAGTACTTATAGGTACCTAGTCTGCCCACAAAATGCACATTTGGCAATAGCTCTGTCATAGCTTTGTATTTCTGATATAACTCTGCATTTTCAGGCTTTGGCACCGGATAATACGGGTCTCCATCCCAACAAGGATACTCATAGGTGATGCTTGTCTTTGTATGCTCTTGTCCGGTCAGATGCTTGTATTCGGTTATTCTTGTAAAGTTCTCCGAATTCGGATAATTCACTACTGCAACTGGTTGTAGTTGAGGCATATCTAATGTAGTATGCTCGAAGCACAAAGAACGATACGGGAGCTTCCCATAACAATAGTCGAAATACTCATCTACTGGTCCGGTATAAATAACCTGATCGTAATCAAAAAAGTCTTTTACATCAGCAAAGTTGGTATTGAGCATAATATGAATATTCGGATGATTGAGCATGTTCTCAAACATACGTGTATAGCCTAACAATGGCATAAACTGAAACTCGTCGGTGAAATACCTGTCATCCTGGTTTGTACGCGTAGGGATTCTGGAAGTAACCATTTTATCTAACTCCGAAGGGTCACAATCCCACTGTTTACGGGTATAACCTCTAAAAAATTTCTCATACAAATCTCGTCCTATCTGACTTACCACCACATCTTCTGATGTACGAATCTCATCTTTTTTCTCGCCGACTTCTTCAAAATATTTAGCCAACTCTTCGCTGGTAAAGTTGCGGTTGTACAATTTGTTAACTGTATCCAGATTGATAGGGATAGGCAAGAGCTTATCATCTACAGAAGCCAGCACCCGGTGTTCGTACTCACGCCATTTAGTAAATTGAGAAAGATAATTAAAAACCTCAGCAGAGTTGGTATGGAAAATATGTGGCCCATATTTATGGATCAATATTCCGTCTTCATTGTAGAAATCATAAGCATTACCTCCAATATGATTTCTTTTGTCCAGTAATAATACTTTTTTGCCACTTTGAGAAGCTAAACGTTCGGCCAATACACTCCCTGCAAAGCCTGCACCCACGATAACGTAATCGAACATAATTTAATAAAGTTTAAGTGTAGATAATTAATTATCAGCAATCTGTTGTTTGATAAGATAAGTCATTTCGTCCCAGGTTTTATCCCAGGAAATATTTTGTAGATATGAATCAACTTCGGTTTTCCATGCTTCGTCACTTCCCTGTTTCAGAGCATATTCAATGGCCTTTTCAAATTCTTCCACGTTTCGTCCAATGCTTACTAACCCCTCTTCTTCATAAGGAACAATCACATCATGTATGGGTGTAGAAACCACCGGCTTTAATGCAGCCAGATATTCAGGGGTTTTGGTAGGGCTGATAAAACGAGTCGATTCATTGAGAGCAAATAAAAGTAAAGCCACATCCCAACCACTTAAATAGACCGGTAATTCATTATAGTTTTTCATACCTAAGTAATGAATGTTTTCTGCCCGGGGCAGTTCTTCCGGACTTATTTTAACCACTGGCCCTATAATTACAAAATGCCATTCTGGCTGGCGACTAGATAACTCACGAAGAAGCTCTATGTCAAAACGCTCGTCCACAACTCCATAAAAGCCTAACCTTGGATGTGGAATATCTTTTTGGTCTTCGGGCTCCGGCAGTAATTGTCGCCCTTGCATAAAGTGTTTTTTATCAATACTGCTCGGGAATGCATATACGTTAGAATGACGTTGCTTTTTAGCTTCATACAAGCTTCTCCCTCCGGTAAAAACCACATCTGCAGACGAAAAAAGAATTTTTTCCATATCGAGCAAATCTGAAGAGGCTCCTTTAAAGGCAGAAAGCTCATCCATAGCATCGTAAACAATCACCCTGGGCATCAAATTAGCCGTGAATTTCAAAGCCATAGGCGTATAATACCACAACCCATAATCTTCTATTCTGAAATCAAACATGAGCCTGGCAAGCATATCCTGTAATACTTTATTGATTTCTGCAGGATTAAACCCATGCGGAAGCTGAGGCACTACAATAAATAAAGTATCCGGATTTTCCTGTTGCCGAACGACTAACTCAGGCTTTTGAATATCACCTGAATAGATAGGTTCTTCTATAAAAAAAACACGCCAGTTTCTGGCAGCACGGCTCATTAAATGCTGCGGGCGCTGAAATACAAAATCCCATCGGAGGTGTGAAAAACACAAAAGACTTTCGATGTTATTCAAACTGTAAGTCAGTGCTTCCTGGCCCTCAATGTAATCCTCGGTGGGCTGTTCGATAAGAGAAAATTTATGCATAATAAAAAGAAAAAGGTTATAGTCACCATTGGTTTCTATGAGCAAAAGAATTGTGCCGTAGCTTTTTTTATAGTTGACGAGGAATAAATGACTCATCAAATTAGAAATAGAGCTATGAATGAGTAAACTTATCAGTAAAATGGCGGGGCTAAAAATACACAAGGCTAAATGAAGCTTTCTTCAGGACTATCAGGTAGATATAAAATGCCTCTTTTCTGGTTTTCAGGACAATTAAGAAGATTTTTTGATTTTAAAATTTAAGTTGTTTAAGTGAAAAGAAACAAAAGGATTTCTATTACAAACTCGTAAAGAATATATCCGGTTTGGTATGTTATTTTCGGAGAGCTTGGTTATTAACCACGTCTAAAAAATGCCTCGCCAATTTGTATTCTGGGACAAATTTCACCCGTCGTTTTTTGTAAAGTAGTATCTGTTGGGGTGGAATAATGTTTTGGCAAAAGAGCTTGAGGATTACGAGTTCTCTCTCTTTTTATCAACTTTTAATTATTAAAAAATTATGGCAAATTCACAAGGCGGCCAAGGTGGCCAAAAGGATTCCGGTAAAGGTGGTTCGCAAAGCTCAGGCAACAAAAGCAACGATTCAAAAAATTCAAATTCGGGTAACAGTGGTTCCCGCTCACAGGGCTCGCAAGGTTCACAAGGACAAGGCTCTAAAAAATAAGCTTTTGTCAAGGGTCTAAAGTTTGGAAGTTAAAAGGGGTGAAATTCATAAATTTTCACCCCTTTTGATTTTGTGCGTAAAATTTAAAAAACTATTCTTGTAGAATTGGTTACCCGCCCTTTTTCGATAAATAGCAATTCTGCAATTTTGTCCCGATACCAAATTGCCATAATTCCCCAAAACCAAGGTGGTATAACTTTTTCGTTTAAGAATGCATCCTCTTTTTATCAGATTTATTAAACAAATGAATAATACAGACTCAACTCTTGCTGCTTCCCTGTCAGGGAAAGACGGTGAAAAACTAAAGGAATTATTTTTAGACGGCCTTAAGGATATTTATTGGGCTGAACAGCAATTGGTAAATACGCTTCCTATATTAGCTAGTGCTGCTACTTCAGACGAACTAAAATCTGCTTTTAATGCCCATCTCGCAGATACAGAAGGGCACGTAATGAGGGTAGAAAAAGTATTTGTACAACTGGGAGAAGAACCTGTGGCAAAATTGTGCCCGGCTATTGAAGGATTAATCAGAGAAGGAAATGAAATTATCGCCTCTACAGAGACGGGTTCATTTGTGCGCGATAGTGGCTTGATTATGGCGGCGCAAAAAGTAGAGCACTACGAGATAGCCTCCTATGGCTCATTGAGAACACTGGCAGGGCTATTAGGACACAAGAATGAAGCACAGTTGCTTCAATCAATATTGGATGAAGAAAACGCAGCAGACAGAAAGCTGACAAACATAGCTGAAGGACAGATTAATAAAGAAGCACTTCAGGAATAAAATTTTGTTTACAGATTTATAGATTTTTGAATTATCAGATAAGCCTTATGCATTTGTAAGGCTTATTTCCATCTGCTTATCAAGCAATCAGATTTTCTTTCACAATCAAATTATAGCAATTTATCAGCTACCTGTTCATGTTAACTAGTAGTCAGATATTTTTTTGCCAATAGTAATAATATACACAACTAAAAATAAACAATTACTATGAAAGTAACTCTTCAATTACTCTTGTCTTACTTCCTTTTGTGGGGGAATACAATAGCATTTGCTCAACGTGGACTTCCACCCAAAGAAAAAACCAGCACAAGGCATGTTACAAAGTATGCACAACACCTCGATTTTTTGCCTTTTATGGTAAAAATGCTTAAAGTTCCTGATGGATGGGAGGTAAATGTGGCAGCATATGGTCTGGGAAAACCCCGAATGCTGTATATGGGGCCCAATAATGAACTATACGTCACGCGTCGTGATGGAACTGATGTATTGATGCTAAAAGATATGAACGGCGATAATCAATTTGAAAATCTTACAACCGTATTATATGATTTTAAGGGTGTGCACGGCATTACTATTAAAGATGGCTGGATGTACTTGTGTAATAATAATGAACTTAGACGTTATCAGCTAAAACAAGACGGTACGCTCAACAATGATGGCGAAATACTGATTAATGATATGCCAAGTGGTGGCCAGCACCCGAACAGAACTATGGAGTTCGGCCCTGATGGGATGCTTTATATATCTGTAGGAAGTCTGTGCAATGATTGTAAGGAATCGGATAAAGAAGCCGCCACGATTCTGCAGGTTGACCCCAAAACATGGAAGCGGACACTCTATGCCAGTGGTTTAAGAAATACTATCGGGTTTGACTGGCATCCATTGACAGGGCAGCTATGGGGTGTTGATAATGGAGGTGATGCCAAAGGAAATAAATGGCCGCCCGAAGAACTTAACCATATTGTTAAAGGAGGAGTATATGGTTATCCATTTGCCTATGGCAAAAAAGAGATAGATCGCAGTCGCGAAGACCCGGCAGGAAACACCAAAGAAGAATGGGTGAAAAATACTCAGCCGTCTGTCTATGAATTTCCGGCACATATGGCACCGATAGGGTTCAGATTTTTTAAAACCTCTATTAATGTACCGCTCGACCATGTAGATGATGCCCTGGTTTGCTGGCACGGCTCATGGAACAGAAGTAAGCCTGTTGGGTTTAAAGTACAACGAATAAAGTTTGAAAACGGCCAACCCATAGGCGAAGAAGATTTTCTTACAGGTTTTCTGAAACCGGGTTTCCCGCTTATGAAGAGAAAGGCCCGATTCGGCCGCCCTGCCGGAATAACAGTATCTAATACTGGCGTTGTATACGTATCAGATGATGCCAACGGAGTTATTTATGCCATTAGAAAAACTAAATAAACACAACATGAAATATATTATTCTTACGCTTCTTTTAACTGGTTGTATAGCCAACAGACCAACCAGTCGCATTGAGTTTGAAGCCCCGGACAGATACCCTGAGGGGATTGCCTATGATAAAAATGCTGACGTTTATTATGTTTCATCTATGCGCGATGGAACGATTGGAAAAGTAACACCCGGAGGGGTATATCAGGTGTTACACGCTGATAGCACTTTGAAATCTACCTACGGTATGAAAGTGCATCCTGATGGCAAAAGATTGTTTGTTTGTGTAAGTGATGCCAATTATAGCAGATTTACTTCGCCTGACACCCGCCGCAAAATGATTCGTCTGATAAGCATTGATACTTCAACAGGTAAGCGCTTATCAGATACTGATTTATCAGATTTAGTACCGGGTAAACACTTTGGTAATGATATTACCTTTGATAATAACAACAATATTTATATGACCGATAGCTTTGCCAATGCTATTTATAAAATAACATCCGATGGGAAAGCCTCAGTTTTTGCTAAAGATAAGCTTTTTGAAACAGAGGGAATTGGTTTAAATGGTATTGTCTATCACCCGGATGGATTTTTGCTAGTAGATAATAGCGGCACAGGCAGAATCTATAAAGTGGATATTCAGAACCCTAAAAATGTGAGTCAGGTAGGAATAGACCAATACTTTATGGGAGCAGATGGTTTACTTTTACATGACAAAGACAGACTTACTATAGTCTCAAATGGCGGCAATGACAAGATATTTCAGATAAAGACTGAAGATAACTGGAGAACCGCCAAACTGGCAGCTACTACACTGCAAATGGATGCTTTTACATATCCGGCTACCGCGACCATGAAAGATGATAAAATATGGATTATGAACGCCAAAACCAGTGAGCTGGCAGATAGCAACGCCACTCCATCCAAAAAATTTGCTATTCAATTGGCTACTTTAAAACCAATTCCTAAAAAATAGGTTTGCTTCTTATTGCCATCTGAATGATGAAAATCTAAAATCATAGGAGATGTCTTTAGGATGGCCATGAGACACATATGAATATATCAAAAACGAGCTTGCAAAAGTTGAGAGAGGACGCAGAAATTCGCTTCTCTCAACTAATTTAAAGTGATATTTAATAAACACAAGTTGTAACTTTGCTATTTTACGCTACTAATCAAAATCTATTTCCCCATCCACTCTTTAAACTCCGTAGCTTTTTCGCGACTTATCAGGACCTCTTTTTCTATAGCAGGCTGTAGCTCCAGCTTGAGTTTTCCATTAAAATAATTGTGAATCTTGGCAATAGATTTAACATGAACAATAAAACCCCGGTTAGCCTGGTAAAAGTCCTGCGGATCCAGCATCTGTTTCAGTTCTTCAATGGTATAATCTACAATGTATTTTTTCTTGTCCCATGTAATAAAATGAGTCAATCGCTCTTCGGCATAAAAATAAGCTATGTCTTGGGTTTCAATGGACAACAGCCTTTGCCCCATCTTCACCAGAAAGCGCGAACGATATGATTTGGGCTGATGCTGTTTCAATTCATAGATAAGTTGCGCAACATCTATGCTGGAAGCAGAGAATTTTTGTTGCCAATGCATGTATTTATCAAGCGCATTTTCTAATTCTTCTTTTTTAATAGGCTTTAAGAGGTAGTCTACACTATTCACTTTAAAGGCCTGCAACGCATATTCATCATAAGACGTAGTAAAGATGACCATGCTCTGGATGGTCACATGATTGAATATTTCAAAACTCTGCCCATCGGTCAGTTCAATGTCCATCAGAATAATGTCAGGATGTTTATGCTGTAACAGCCATTCTACCGACGATTTAATACTTCTGGTATTGCCCACTATGTTAATAGAAGAATCAATAGAGGTAAGCAGGCGACTCAGCTTTTCGGCACCTAATTGTTCATCTTCAATAATTAATATTTCCATGATACTATTACATATTTTTAATCAGTGGCAATACCACTATAAATTCATCAACTGTTTCTTTAATTTCCACTTCGGGGTAATTCAGCAACTCGTATTTTGATAGGATATTACTCAGTCCGACTTTGTTTGACACCACTGTTTTGTTTTTCTTTTGCAGGTTATTACTCACTACAAGTTTTTCGTCCTGCGTATACAGTTGCACTTTTAGTGGTGTATCCGGATCAACAATATTATGTTTTACCGCATTCTCCACCAGCAACTGTAATGTCATAGGCGGCAATAGCCAGTCCTTCATTTTTTCTTCAATTCTTATCACTGGCTGGAAACCTATGCCAAAACGGGTCGTTAATAACATATTATACGACTTAATAAAGTCTATTTCCTTTTGCAGGGTTGTTAGCTGCTCTTCGTTGCTGCGTAGCAGGTAACGATACACCCGGCTCATTTCTTCTACAAACTCCTCAGCTTTATCGGGATGTGTAGCAATGAGCGAAGAGAGCGAGTTTAAACTGTTAAACAAAAAATGGGGGTTTACCTGTTCTTTCAGCAAATCAAACTGGGTCTGTAATTGCGCTTTTTTCAACTGCTCTGTCTCCAGTTGTGAGGCTTCGATACGACTAAAAGAGGTGTTTGTTTCGTAAACTGCCTGGTTAACAATGGTGCAGATAGCTCCTGCCATAAGACCACTTAGCCAGGTTTTAACAGTAAACTCGTAGTTTAGTATATTAAGCAGATCAAACGCCAGACACATCAATGTAACAATCATGGTCACAATAAGCAGGTTTATAATCGAGAAAAGTACCACTCTTTTCAGGGTATCTTGGTACGAAGGATACATCTGCAGCATCTTTCCGGCCAGCCTGCCTTGCAAAATCCATATACCAACCACGATAAAAAATGCAACAGTTGAAGCCACACCAAAATTTTTAAGGCTGGAAAAATATACGCTGCCTAAAATGAAGTAATTAATTACCACCACTGTGGGCGGAAGTAATACTGCCATCAATAATAAGGCTGTTCTGGTTTGAAGTTTGGGCTGCATAACTCAAATATCGCAAAAAATACACTTCATGCGAATAATACAGGGTGTTAAGCTGCAAAATCTTGTTTTGAAGCGTAGAAATAGCTGTTTGAAATACCCCTACGATTATATACGCTTCCCCAGAGCTCCTATCTGCTCCACTATTGTATGGATTGTATCCACTCACGAACGAAAGTTCTGGCAGGTTCTACTACTTCTTTGCCGGCGCGGAAAGCCATTTTCCAGTACATACTTTTACTTTCATAGTTTTTATCCGTAAAATATCTGATGCCTTTCTTTTCGTATAGTTCAGCCTCAAAATTGATGTCTTTAGTTTCTTCCATGAATCTTAACAGACGCTGCTTTATAAACTGCTGATGTTGGGCTGGATATTTCGTTTCCCAATCTGCAATAGCTTTTGCGTAAGTATCATCCCTGTTTTTTACCAATGACGGGTAGCCTTTTCTGTAGCCTGCAATGGCCTTATTATTAGGGTCTTCTGCCTGTTGCAATTGTTTGCGGATAGATTCCAGTACTTTTTCAAACACAGGTTTCATCGAAGCATCCGCTTTTTTCAGACTCTGCTCCACATCTGCCATGCTTTTCTTTGTATTGGTAATGATTCCCTGTTGCATTTCTTCAGGTGTTTCTACTACATACATGACCGGTTTCTTCTGTTCGCGCAAAGCATTGTATTCTTTAATAAAGTCTGAACTGTTTGTATATTGTTTCGTATATGCCAATAGGTTATTAGTAAGAGTGGTCCGGTTTCCGAGGGCAGTACTTCTGATATTTTTTACACCATAAGCATCCAGGTAACCTCCCAGCAGGCTATTGGTTATTTTATCATTTGCATCGGCTTTGCTGATACCTAACTGTTTTAAAAAATCATCTGCTATTTTTTTATGCACGGTGAATGAAACCATGAACAGAGATAAAAGAACTATGGCTATCATTAAGACAGATGCTTTGATAATGGCAATGGGTTGGTGTATTTTTTGAGGTTTCATATGTTTATTTTTTATGATTATAATAGTTGAAATTCAGCTTATTTTGGTTCTTATTTAACTTGTACCACTATCTGATAACTGGTACTGCCTGTATATCCGGACTTGAAAATTCCGGTGACTTTATTGTTGTAGGTGCCGGTATTACGTATTCTTATTTGCAAAAGCTGACTATTGGCTTTATTTCTGGCAGCTATGATATATTTTCCAAGCGGTACATCCTTAATGCCGTCTTCTCCGCCACCAATATCTGTGAGGCTTTTGGTAATAGTTTTCCCGGTAGTACCATCTGCCAAAGGACCTTCAGGTGTCAAAGTCAGTTCTACATCTTCCATTAAAAACGCTGCCCCTGGTTCAGGATACACCGCCACGTAGCTACCATAAAAGCCCCCTTCGGGTTTAGCACCGCTTAGCTTCCAGCTAAAGTTCCGGACAGCACCAGTATTACCTGCAAATGGTTCAGCGTTATCCGGGTGCAGGTTAAATTTATAGGTCTGCCCCTGGTAATTGCGTTGTATCTGAACCGATGCTTTCCAACTTCCATTGGGCACATTGGTTTTGTAGTATCCATTGGCATCACTGGTAGCGTATACGTAGCTAGCATAATACACCGTGTGCTCAATTACTACCTGAGCGTTTGCCATTGGATTTCCCTGACTATCAGTAATGCGTCCTTTTATTACTCCCTTTTCAGGACTGGTGTTGGTAGAGATATCGGGTAGTGGTTCTTCTGTTTTAGTACAGGCAGTCAATAATAGGGCCTGTAACAGGATTAATAAAAACATCTTTTTCGTTTTCATGGATAAAAAATCTAAAGTTTTACAAATTCAACTCTGCGGTTATTGGCTTTGCCTTCTTTGGTAGTATTATCATTGACAGGCATCTGTTCTCCGGCTCCTTCGGTCTTCATCCGGTTGGCATCAATACCGTAATCGTTCACCAACGCCTGCTTTACTGCTGCGGCTCTTTTCTTTGAGAGTTCCAGGTTAGCTGCATGATCGCCATCACTATCTGTGTGCCCGATGATATTTATTTTCAGTTCCGGGTTCTGGGTAAGAATGGCGGCTATTTCGCGCAATACGCCGTGACTATCCGGCAACAAGACAGGGGCATTTACATTGAATCTTATGCCGGTGGTAGAGAACCTTCCTTCATCAAGCAGTTTACGCCTTGTGTCCGGCAAACCCTTTGCAATTTTGATGTTGCTGATGGCATAGCCTACTTCCGCTTCCGGTCCGCCATATCTTTTCACAATAAAATAGAGTTGGTTGATGTTTGCAGTGGCAACCATTGCCTTTGGCAAATCATACAGTTTTTCTTCATTGAACCAGATGCGAAGCCTTTCTTTCTGTACCTGCATGGCCACATGAATTTTTTCATTAAATGCCTGCAGGCGGGCAACCGGTTTTTTAATATCGGTTTTTAAATAGGAGGTACCGTTGGCATAAGTTTGTAAATGAATAGAAGCATTGCTGTTTTCGGAAGGCTGGATATTCATTTCTGTAGCAAAAGTGGCCATATAGTTTTTCAGCAAGGCATTATCAATGGTTGATAACTTTCCTGAAGATAATACACCCCAGATAAACTCAGGAAATGGCGCTCTGGGATTGGTGCGGTGCAGTACAAGATCAAACTCAACCGTAAAGTTTTCAGTGAATGATGCTTTATTATCGGTGAGGTAAGCAGAGCTTTGATATAATTGTACCCAGTTACCATCAAAATTATTCAGCTTTACCACAGCGCCGGTTCCATTGGTGTTCCAGCCGGTGGGCAATTCTCCCATATTATCTGTGGCAAAATCATTGCTGTAAATCACTTTTTCACCCGGAATAAAATCATATTTCACCTGTAGTTGTTTTCCGGTAAGAGCTGTCTCTTCAACTCTTTTATTGGCAAGGCCATTATTTTTTATGGGTTGGTTCGCCATGTCAAGCGTCTCAGCAATGCCCTTGTCTATTTTCCGGTCAGCTCGGGCTTGGGCGTGTATCTGATTATTGACTTTATTGTTCCACCCATCTACTTGTGTTTGCGCCACTACCTGACAGGCTGCTAACAGGATTACAAAAATTTTCTTAATCATCATTTATTTGTTTTTCTGCTGCAAAAATGGAAGTACTAGAAAGCAGAAAAAAGCCTGATTGGTATCAAACGGAGATAATACTACATGAATTAACAGTTCTGGTGAATTAATGCTGATAGCTCTAAGAAATAAGGAAATTTGTGGTGTTGGAGCTTTTAATTCAGGATAATGGCCTCATTCTGAACTATCTAAACTTCGGTCGCTTATTTCTCCGTTTCATTACACGCCTCATTGTCCGTCAGCATAAACGGGTCTAACTTGCGCCGGTATTCATCAAAAATCAAAATTATGTTAAAGCAAGTTTCTCTTTTTTTAACCGGTTTCATTGCCACCATATGCGTGAAGGCACAACCGCCTCCCGGACATTAATATCACTAATAGTTGGAGTCTCAATAGTGGATTTCAAAGCTTATTAGAGGCAAAGGACTATTCAAATAGTCTTAAGCCAAAATTTATCTCTTCACTTATTTTTTAAATAAAAATTTTATGCGATTTAAAATCATTAAAAAAACAGCAATGGTATTTCTGATACTTCTGAGTTCTTATTTAATCATAGGAAATTTACTTCACCGAATTGTATTTCCGGAGGAAAAACCGGCGGTGGCCGGATGGTTCAAACCGGGACAGGAATTTTATAGCAAAGCAGAGGGTTTCCGGCAAACTATTGTGAAACAGGAAGATGGGTTTGTACATTGCTTACTGGAGATAGAACCCTTTGCCGGAGGGCCTCCCAAACATATCCATACTGAATTTGACGAAAAGTTTGAAATAGAAAATGGAGAACTAACGGTGTGGGTGAATGGAGAAATAAAGAAAATCAGGCCAGGTGAAGTATTAAACATTCCTAAAGGTACACCGCATAGGCCCTACAACGAAACGGCTGATACAATACGTATCAAAAATCCGATTGCCTTTCCTGAAAAGTTTGCCTTTAATCTTATACAGGTATATGGTGCAATGGACAGCCGCCCTGCTTTTGAACAGTCATCAGATATCGCTTTCCGGATGGCAATGTTCCAAACTAGCGGTTTGGACTCTTATGTGGCAGAAGGACCACCCGTGTTTATTCAGAAAGCCATGGGTTTTGTATTGGCCCCAGCACTACGACTTTTCGGATACAGGAGCTATTATAAAAATTACGACCCGTTAGTAAGGGAAAAGCTATAAAGCGTTGGAAAACTATTATTACAAATACATTTAAACGGTTATTCTTAAAACAATGATTTTATTATGGACTTCAAGAACATTATTTACGCATTTGCCTGTCTTTCTTTCGCTATTGTAATAGGGGGCGCCATCTATGAACATATGGGAGTAGTACCTCGATGGAGCGCCGCTCCGCCTGCTTCGTTAAGCATGTTTCAGGGGAAATATGGGTTAAATCCAGCTCCTTTTTGGATGACTATACACCCTGTTACCCTGCTATTGCTGACCACTGCTATTATCTTATTCCGAAAAACAGACTGTAAGGCTTACCTGCTTACAACCACCATTGGTTATGTAATAGTATTGATTATCACATTTATGTTTTTTGTCCCCGAACTCATGGCCATAACCGGTACTCCTTATTCAGAGAATATAGATAGTTCTTTAACAAAGCGGGCAAAGCAATGGGAAGTCTTAAGCCTTGTTCGGTTGGCTTTTTTGATTGTATTGGCGATTGTAGCGTTTTTAGGGCTTACTAAAACGAAATAGTAGAGCGTAAAATTGACGGACATATCTATTGAGTGTTTGCTCAATCATGGCTTGTTTTAGGGTTTCTGGCATCATCATTAGAAAGGGGCAGCTAAAAAAGATTTTTAGCCAAATACTATTTGGAAAACTCCATCCTAATGCTTCCGCGTGGTGTCCGTCCCAACAGTTGAGAAGGGCTTGAAAGTCCCTCTGTAATTTCTATGATTCAAGCAAGTGAAAATGTATGATATTCCTGGTGTAAAAATTACTTTTTAAATTATAATTAATTTATCAGGTTTTTATTCGATTCCAGTCATAACAATTGTTGCTTATATAGGATTTGGACTCTAATCAGGTTCGATTTTGTTCATTACCACCCGAGAATCAGGTAGTTAGGAAGAAATTCATGGCTACCTTTTTTCTTATGTATAGAATAGGTATCAATTTTTTAAAACTTTCAAATTTTGAAAATGACTTATTGTATTCCTTATTTTCTATTAAATTTTACTACCCTCTATCCATTTTTTCCAGCCGTCATAACCAATATGGACATCGGTATTTGATAGGTTCGGTTGTATTTCTTCGGTTTTTGCCTGATTGAGTTTTTTCAATTGTTCAATACTTTCATAAACACCACTCTTAAGACCTGCGAGATAGGCGGTACCTAAGGCCGAAATATCAGCATTTGATTGTTTTTTAAGAGGGATACCTAATAAATCAACTAAAAAGCGAATCACAAATTGATTACGGGTAATACCGCCATTCACCGAAATAGATTGCAAGGCTGTACCTATATCCTGCCTCATGGCTTCAATCACATCTTTAATCTGATAGGGGATACTTTCCAAAGCTGCTCTTACAATATGGTTCTTGCTGGTTCCAAAGGTCATGCCTTCGAAGGATGCGCGTCGGTTCATTTGCCAGTGAGGGCCACCTAAACCGCTAAAAGCAGGAATAAGATATACACCTGCATTGTCTGGGATAGCATTGGCCATTGCTTCGGTTTCTGAAGAATCTTTGAATAAATTGAGTTCATTTTTGAGCCATTCGATGGTAGAACCGCAAGCCACAATTGCACCTTCAAGGGCGTAGTCAATTCTATTTTCAACACTCCAGCAAATGGTGGTTAGCATGCCATTTGACGAAATTACAGGTTTGTTTCCGATGTTCATCATAATTGAACTGCCTGTACCCAATGTCACCTTGGCAGTGCCTTGCTCAAAACAACCCTCGCCAAAGGTTGCTGCATGAGAATCACCAATGAGGGCATTGATGCTTATGGATAAATTTGTTGTTTCAAACTCAATATTCCAGATACCAAATTCGTATGAAGACGGGCATACTTCCGGCAGATTTAGTTTTTCTAAACCCCATAGTTTCAGAATCTCCTCGTCCCAGTTAAGGGTATTGATATTAAAAAGGAGTGTTCGGTGAGCATTGGTATAATCGGTTTTAAATGATTTACCTTCAGTAAATTTATATAATAACCAACAGTCTACAGTTCCGAAGTAAAGCTCTCCTTTGGTCAATTTATCCTGTAAATCCTTATCATTTTCAATCAACCAAAGTAGTTTAGTGCCAGAAAAATAAGGGTCGATTATTAGTCCTGTTTTTTCTTTAATCAAAGGCTCTTGATTATTGGCTTTTAACTTTTGGCAGATATCAATTGACCGTTTACAAGCCCACACTACAGCGGGTGCGAGGGGCTTACCTGATTTATCCCAGAGTATGAAAGTTTCTCTTTGGTTGGTGATGCCACAAGAGGCGATATCGGAGGCACTAAACCCTTTTGCCACAAAATCTTCCATACATAGATTTACAGCATCTAAAACATTCTGATAAATTCCTTCAGGGTTTTGCTCTACAAAACCATTGCCGAAATAATCGGTATGCAAATCAGCGTGGCCAAAGGCCACAGGATTACCCGCTTGATCAAAAACAATGGCTTTAGTACTACTGGTACCCTGATCTATGGCAAGGACGAACATTTTAGCTTAAAATTAAGGGATGTACAATCGAGTTATAAATACTAGGTTAGTTTATTTCTTTTTGCTTTTCTGGTCGATAATTACGGCTAGTAAAATCACTAATCCTTTGACCACTTGTTGCCAGAATGGCGATACATTTAAAAGAACCAAGCCATTATTTAAAACACCTATAATAGTTGCGCCAATGACTGTACCAGTTACAGAGCCTATACCTCCAGACAGGGAAGTGCCGCCTATTACTACGGCTGCAATAGAGTCTAATTCATAACTGGTTCCTGCATTGGGTTGGGCAGAATTAAGTCGTGAACTGACTAATACACCTCCAACAGCAGCCATCATGCCGGCAATTCCATAGACGGCCAGTTTGATATTATTAATATTGATACCTGATAGAAACGCGGCTTTCTCATTCCCGCCAATAGCATATATATAACGGCCGAAAGTAGTTTTTTTACTGATAAACACCACTATCGCCACTACAACCAATGAAATCCAGACAGGTACCGGGATGCCAATCAGCCAACCAGAACCTATAAACTCAAAGCTTGCACCCAGATTTGAAATAGGCATACCTTCTGTATAAAGCATGGTTGCTCCGCGAGCGATAGTGAGCATGGCCAATGTTACGACAAAGGGTGGGAGAGAAAACCGGGTAATAACCCAGCCATTGAAAATGCCAATTAACAAACCTATAAGCAGGGCTGCTAATATGCCGCCTAAAGTAGTAAAGCCAATCAATAAATCGAAGGGTTCAATCGCAATGCCTTTTGTTAATAATCCGGCACAAACGGCGGAGGTGAAAGCCAATACCGAACCTACGGATAGGTCAATGCCCGCAGTTAAAACAACCAGGGTCATGCCCACTGAAATGCATACATTGACAGATATTTGCCGGAGAACATTCCACAAATTATTGGCGGTCAGGAATTTATCTGATAAGATACTAATGGCCAGGCATAACACAAAGAGTGCTATCAATGATTGTGATTTCTTTAATAGTTCTTTATTCATCTATTTGAGTGAATAGTTTTTTTAAATAGCGGCTTTCAATAGTTTGTCCTCATTTGCTTCATCAGCCGAAAACTCTGCTTTCAACTTTCCTTCCGACATCACCAATATTCTATCTGCTAACGCCAGTAATTCAGGGATTTCTGAAGACACTATAATAATGCTTTTGCCTTCGCTTGCCAGTTTTTTAATGATTTCGTAAATCTCATTTTTCGCATTGATGTCTATACCCCGGGTGGGTTCATCAAGCATTAAAATCCTGGGATTGGTTGCCAACCATTTTGCCAATACCACTTTCTGCTGATTTCCCCCACTTAAATTCACACATAATTGCTGGGCCGACGGCGTTTTAATAGCTAAGGTTGAAATATAGTCTTTAGCAAGCTGTTTCTCTGATTTTTCGTTCAGAAGACTGTTTTCAGGTAAAGTAGTCAGGCTGATGTTTGAGGCAACATTCATTCCTAATACCAGACCCTCGGTTTTCCGGTCTTCTGTTACAAAAGCCATTCCATGCTTAATTGCATCTTTCGGTGATTTGATGCTGACTTCACGATTATCGATAGATATAGTCCCTTGCACTTTTGTAACATTCAGCCCAAAGATAGTTTCCAGTAATTCAGTTCTGCCTGCGCCCATTAAGCCAAAAATACCCAGTATTTCACCTTCTTTTAGGTTAAAAGATATGTTATCAAGCAGGTTTCTGTTTTTTAGCGTGGGATGGGGTAAGGTGAAATTTCTTATGCTTAATAAGTCTTTTGTAATATTGGTATTGCCTTGTTTTTTCTGAATCAACACCTCTCTGCCTACCATTTTTCTGATTAAATCCTGCTCGGTGGTCTGGCTCATTTCTCCGGCATCGATGCTATTCCCATCCCTCATGACGGTATATGTCTCTGCTATTTTGAATAGCTCGTCCATCTTGTGGGAGATATAGACAATGGTCTTGCCCTCTTTCTTTAAACCGGCAATGATTCGGTGCAGATTTTCTATTTCTTTATCGCTTAGTGCTGATGTTGGCTCATCCATTAGAATTACCTGTGCATCAGCCAAAAGAGCTTTGGCAATTTCAATGAGTTGTTGTTCGCCTACTTTCAGGTTTTGCACCAAAGTATTGGGCGAAACATTTAATTCTAATTTAGCGAGTAATTCTTTGGTAATCTGAGTCATTTTTGGAGTATCTAATAAACCCCAGTTATTTCTTATTTCCTGCCCAAGGAATAGATTCTCTACAATATTCAATGCGGGAATCAGATTTAATTCCTGATGAATGATGGCAATCCCGGCTTGTTGCGCATCTTTGATGCTTTTGAATTTTACAGGCTGACCATTCAACAAAATCTCGCCTTCATAATCTGTATAAACACCCGTCAGTATTTTCAGAAGGGTAGATTTTCCTGCCCCGTTTTCGCCCAAGATAGCATTCACTTTCGACGGGTAAAAAGTCAGGTTTACCTCGTTAAGCGCCTTTACGCCCGGAAAAGATTTAGATATGTTAATGGCCTTTAGCACGAGTAGATTGTTATTCTGATTTTGAGATTTTAACTGGTAGAATATTTAATACAAGCGATTTATCTTGTTGCTTACTTAGTTTAGTGGCTCCATGCACCGTTATTTTATCACCAACATGAATACTTTTCAAATCTTGCGGAATGGACTTTTCCCGGATGATAGTATTCAATTCTTCAGAAAGCTTGTTAAAATCAGCATTGGTTTTAAAATCTGTTAACTTAACTAAATCCGAAGCATCTCTGATAGCATTGCCAAAGATATATTTTGTGTCGACAAAGAATACTATATTATTATCGGTGACTACTTTCAATCCACTTTCCTCTTTTTCTATCACTTTTCCTTCGCCTTTTATCATGAAGTAAGCAGAATTACCAATACCTAAGCGATTGCCATAAGCTTTAAATGCAGAGTCCGCATTCGATTGTGCCGATGACATTAGTTGCGAAAGCTCAACCGCATGATTGCTTTTGAGAATACCCTGATAATAGAGTGAGTCAGCAAAAGCTTTAAAATTGAAACTGCTTTGTTTCTGATTCCGTACCTCGCTCAGTTTTCTGAAATAAACTGAGTTATAGCCAAGAATCAACAGAATAAGGATAAATATGCCTTTCTTCATAATGCTCGATTATTATTGATAATTGACTGCATTTGCCATTGTTACCAATTCTACTTCTACTGGTACTCTTTGCGGGAAATCCCGTTTGCCTTTAAAATATTCATCAGCATACTGGGCGGCGGTTTTTGCCATTACTTTCGGGTATTGCATGCCTGTTGCCACAATTTTCTTTTCCTTTATTTTCTCAACTACATCAGATGCTCCATCAAAGCCAAATACCTTTACTTTATCTGCCTTGCCTGCTGATTGAAGTGCCTGGTAAGCACCCATGGCCATTGCATCATTACCACAAAAAACAGCGTCAATATCGGGGTGTGCCTGCATGATGGTTTCTAGTACTTCCATGGCTTTGTTGCGGTCGAAATCACCGCTTTGTTGGGCTACCATCTTCAAGTTTGGGAATTTATCTACTACTGAGTGAAAGCCTCCAGATCTTGCCCAGGTATTATTATCACCTACTAGTCCAATGATTTCAGCGTAATTTCCTTTTTCTTTCAAAGCTTTTACGAAAGTTACTCCGATCTCCACACAACCCGAATAATTATCGGAAAGTATCTGACTGGTAGCAGCGTTATCGGCATTGATTTCTCTGTCCATACAGAACACCGGAATACCTGCAGCCTTTGCTTTGAGTACATTGGCAATAGAACCATCGGCATCAGTTGGGTTAAAAAGAACGGCATCAAAGCCAGAAGAAATCAGATTTTCAAAATTATCTGACTCAGTAGCAGGATTATTCTGTGAATCGAAAATCTTGGCTTCATAGCCTAGTTTTCTAGCGTTTTCGGCTGCTGACTCTGCTAAGACCACAAACCATGGGTTATTAAGCGTAGAGATAACTACGGCTATTTTAGGTTTTCCGGAATTTTTCTCTCTACAGGAGATACTCGCCAGACTCAGCATAGCGAGTAGGAAAATGACTTTTTTCATACGCTTCAGGGTGTAACGTTGACGATTACTCTTTGATAACGGGTAAGATTAGGCTTGCCGTTATCGGTTACTTCCAATATAAAATGCATAGTTTTGGGCTCTGTGACTTTGGGCGCTGTAAAAGTGATTTCCTGCCTGGTAGGATTATTTAGTACAAATCGGCTGGCAGTCAGGCTACCTACTTCTTTGTAAAAGAGCCAGTTATAAGTCAGCTCATTATTGTCAGGGTCAGTTGCTTTGCCTGATAAGGTTACAGGTACTCCTGATTTTACTGTGATATTATTTTCGTGACCCAAAGAAACTACTGGCGGATGATTGGCTTCTTTATAGGTTTTGGCTACGCACCAGTCCATCCTGGCAAAGAAATCGTTCTGAAAGGCCTTTCTCCATCGCCAGATAGTAGCCTGATTACCCGTATGGTAAGACTTGGTGATATCGCTATATACTTCATCCTGCGTATCTGTCCAGATAGGGCGGGTTTCCGGCTCATACATATACTTTTTGAATTGGGGGATATACAATTCGTATCTACCTCCCCAGCCGCCATAATTCGGATTTTCAGGGTCATTTAAACCATTTTTAATTAATCCCATAAATGCTGGGCTATCACCTTCCATTAAAAAATCTATTTTCGGATATTTCTCACCTAATGGTCCATGATTCTGGCGGACGTGCTGGTCCAAATATTTATTACGAACGATGGTAGTATCTGCCCCTGTAAAGCGTCCATGAAAAATATCACCAGAAATACCCGTCCAGGTAGCAAAGTGGTATTGTCCTCCGCCATTTTCTTCATAACCCGGGCTAACGATATAGAATAAATCAGGAAAATTTTTTCTTATCCAAGGGCCTGTATCATCCTGATCAGAGATTGTATAAACTCTTAATTTTTTTACAATTCGATTAACGTCAGCTTGCTTCTGTGTCTTTTGTAGTTTGAAAAGCGCTTGTGCTAATACATTTGTACCTCCCCATGCTTGAATATACAAAGGTCGGGCATCGTTTTTCAGCATGCTTTTCACAAGCCATTCAGAGCCTTCTGAATCTTTGCCTTCACCCAGACCTTCTTTACCAAAAACAGGTAAGCCTTTTTTAATGATAGAGTGAATGTATGCTTCAGTAGGATAACCTTTTTCATGTATTTCAAGATTGTCTCTTACTTTTCCGTAGGCATCTGTAATTTCGTGTAAGCGCCACTCGGCAGTTTTAGTGCGTTGCCAGCATGAGGTGGTTGCTACCAGACCCTCTATGTCGAACTGATTGGCATAGGTCAGGAAACGCACGTAAGACATGGCATCATCCGGCTCATTTTCAATATCTGTCAGCACAAATACTCGTGGATTCTGTGCATAACTCAATTGGCAGGCCAGGAAGCATAGTAAATAACCAATAATTCTGTTTCTCATGGTTTGTCAGGGTATTTCAGTAATTTTTAGGGCGATATAGGGTTTCAACGGCAGTCTGACTTTCTGATTATCTTTATCCAGAATCCGGTAATCGTTTGGCTCATTAGTAAAAAAAACTAAATCGACGGGTGAGACAGACATATCCCATGTATCAATTACTTCCACTTTGTATTTCATACCTGCCTTAGGTCGTTCGAAACTGGCATTTTTATGTGGTAGGTTGAACGACCATGTTTCGTTGATTTCTTTACCGAAATAGATAAGATAAGCGCCTTTTCCATTAGTAGCGGTTTTGAAGTCCCGGCTTACGTCGGCCATTTCTAATGGGCCGGTTTCTGAGACTATCTTTCTGATAAATCCGGCTCTTTTCCAGCTATTGCCTTTAAATTTTCCGCCCTTTGCCCAAAAAATAGTGTCGCGGAGGTCTTTAAACATAAAAGATTCGCCGTGAGTCACATAAGTACCACCAATCAATCCCATCCATATCAAGTGATTCATTTCTTCGCCGCTATATCTTCCCCAACGGGACTTTAAATTGCCTTCATAACCCACCTCGTCAAAAATGATAGGTTTTGGATAAATGCTCCGAACAATGGCCGCTCCACCCCAGTTTATCACAGGCGATTCATCCTGAATAGAAGTATGAGTAATTTCAGGCATCTGATAATTAAAGTATTTGGCCGTGCTGCCATGAATGGAGCAGAGATGATGGTAAGGATCGGCTTTCGTAACTGCTTTAATCAGGGTGTCCCAGTCTTTATCTGTTTTACTTTTCACATAATCATATTCGTTAGCCAACGACCACCAGACATTGCGGAAAGAAGCCAGGCGAGCCACTAAATATTTAATATAATTCAGATTAGCCTCCATTGGCATTTCGTCAAATCCCCATCTGCCTTTGTCGTATGGATGAAAAAGGATTAAATCGGCTTCAATACCCAATGCCTGCAAATCATCGATACGTTTTTCTAAATGCCTGAAAAAGACAGGGTTGAACTGAGTATAATCCCAAACTTTTACTTCGTTTCCTTTAGTGTCTTTTTTCACTTCTTTAATAAAGTAGGGATACACCGAAGGTTCTTCTTTTACCAGTTCATAGTTTTTAGGAAACACGCACATCCGGATTTTATTGAACCCTGAATTCTGTAAAGATTTCAGGGTTTGTTCCTGAACATCATTAGCCATATGTGTCCAGGCATAGGCAGTTGTTCCTAATGGAAAATAAACAGTGCTATCAGCATATTTGAAATGATAGGTTTGAGAAACCCTCACAATTCCGTGGTTTTTCACACCTGCTTTTACACATTGAAATTCGCCTTTTTTGTTGTTCAGTGCAGCTAATGAACTACTGGTTTTGTATTGCCATGTACCCGTATTTTCGGGCATAAACCGGATAATATATCTGTTATCGCCATCATAAAAACCAGCAATAGTAATTGAAGTATCTTTATGAGTAAACGTAGCCGATAAGGCATTATCTGAAAAAGTATTTTTGCCAGAAGTATTTTCTAGTATAAACTCAAACCTATTCCATTGCTCAATTTTCTGTTGAGAAAAAAGAGCAATGCTGCTTGAAAAAAAGCAAATGAATGAGGTGAATAGGGAAATATTGTATCTGGACATCAATTTAACTTTTGGTCAATGTTAAAACTGTATTTGTTAAACCTTTCTCTGATATGCCATAATGTTCAAATATCTCCACCTGTGAACCTGAAACGGTATGGTCATCCGGTAATCCCACAATTTTGAACGGGTTACGAGAGCCGTTCTGGAAAAGCAATGAAGCAACCGCTTCGCCTAATCCGCCATTCACCGAATGTTCTTCTACTGTAATAATGGGTTTGCCATTGGCTGCAATATTCAAAATTAAAGTGCTATCTAAAGGCTTAATAGTGTGCATGCTCACGACGGTACAAGAAATGCCATGCTCTTTTTCTAAAACCTCCGCCGCTTTTGCACATGGGAGAACCGCTTCACCCGTAGCTATAAATGTCAAATCTTTGCCCTCTTTAATAATTCGGCCTTTACCTATTTTAAAATCCCTGCCAGCTTCACCACTCAATGAGTCGGGCATATTTTTCTTGCCGAAACGGATATAAACCGGACTTGTCATTTCTGCAGCCTGACGAATGGTCTGCTCAGTTTCGAAATTATCTGAGGGGGAAACAATCGTAATATTATTGATGGCGCGAAGCACAGCGTAATCATGTAAACTATGGTGCGTACTGCCCAAGGCACCATAACTGACACCCGCCGAAATACCAATCAATTTAACCGGATTGTCAGAATAGCAAACGTCATTTTTGATTTGCTCTAATGCCCTTGCTGTCAGGAAACATGCCGGGGAAACCGCAAAGGCTTTTTTACCCATACTGGCTATACCCGCTGCTATGCCTACCAGATTTTGTTCAGCAATGCCTATTTCTACAATTTGCTCAGGGAAACGCTGTCCGTAAGGCACCAATTTACCAGAGCCACGAGAATCGCTTGTTACCACATAAATATCGGAATCCTGTTCAGCCAGAGACTGTAACGTTTCTGAGAAAACCTCCAGATTTGCTTTATTGATTGTATAATTCATAATTCCGGTCAAACTGCTTAATTTAACTCTGTTAAAGCCATTTCATACTGCTCAGCAGTTGGTACGCCGTGGTGCCATTTCAGTACATTTTCCATATAACTTATACCTTTTCCTTTAGTAGTATGGGCAATCACAAATGAGGGTTTGCCTTGTTCAAATGGGAGGCTCTCTAAAGTTTGTGTCAGCGCCTCAATGTCGTTGCCATCAATCTGTCTTACTGCCCAGCCAAAAGCTTCCAGTTTTTTATCCAGTGGTTCAAGACCCATTACTTCTGCATTGGGGGCGGTAATCTGTAATTTATTGTAATCCAATATGGCGCAGAGATTATCTAATTTATAATGTGCGGCAAACATAAATGCTTCCCAGTTTGAGCCTTCGGCCATTTCACCATCACCTAATATTGTAAAAACTCTTACCGGAGACTTATCTTTCTTGGCCATCAGTGCATTGCCGCAACAGATAGATAAACCATGCCCCAAGCCACCCGTATTCTGTTCTATTCCTCTGATTTTTTTGGTCGGGTGACCGATATATGGTGACTGGTATTTACATAAGGTCAATAAATCTTCTTCCGGAAAAAAGCCTTTGTCTGCCAGCACTACATAGAGTGCTTCTACGCAATGTCCTTTGCTCTGCACATACCTGTCGCGCAGATTGGAATCAAAGTTTTCAGGCGAGACATTCATGATTCTATTATACAGCACATTGAGAATATCAATGACCGACAAACTCCCACCCGTGTGCCCGGCTTTGGCATTGTAAATGTATTTCAGAATGTTTCTTCTGTAGAGCTTTGATTTCTCTTGTAATGCTTTGATTTCCATTTCTTTGGCTTTTTGGACGGCATTTTTAAAATTAAACGTTTTTTAGAAAGTGCCGGTTTGGTGGTAGAGACAGGGCATTGCCCTGTCTCTACGTGGATATATTGCAATATTTCTCTGCCTTCTATTAATGCTTGTAAATCTCCCATCCCATATAGTTGCCCAATGCTTCTTCCAGGATGCTGGCAGTTTTTGAAGCATTCATTACTACATGGTGTTCGAAACCGTTTCTACAAACATATTTCATGAGTCCTTGTAAATCAGGGATTTGTGCAACTGCCCGATTCCCGAAAGTGTTCAGAGGGTCGTTGGTCAGCTCACCTTCTCCTATATAAGCTTTGATGACTCCTTTAGGGTCGTCGGTACTGATACGTCCATAAGTCAAAGGCATGGCAGGGGTGCGGCCGTCTAATGCGCCGTAAGTATTTTCAACACCTACTGTAGTGCCTAAAATCGGTGCATTGCTAATTTCAATATCCGGTAAGAACGACTTTGCCCAGTTGCCGCAATGAAACAATACACACTTGTTTTCATCGTCGGCATAATTATTATTCCAGTCTACCAAAGCGCTTGGTGAGCCTGAGGCCAATTGCATGGCATACATCGAAAGCGTACCAGTCACATCTACTTCGCAAGCACTAGGTAACATATTTTCTGACATGATACTCATGCTTGTACATACATTGCAGCCATAGTTTTGTTGAAGGGAAGTCCAGCATTGAATGGCTGTTGCATCCAGTACATTTTCTTCCATTATCTCCTTCAAAACCACATCTAATCGGGCAATCTGTAGCATGGCTTCGTTGGGTGTCCTACCTTTAGGCGCATAGGCATTGATAGATTCCAGATGTTGTTTTACTTTAGTATCGTCAGTTGCCAGTTTATTGGCTCTTCCTAAGATTTCTGATAAGTCGAAAGTCGTTACGGTAATGCCATTTCTTTGAAGTATTTTCTCTGAATAACGAACCGTATTAAAAGCACCAGGCCTTGCACCAATTGCCCCGATTCTCACATTTTTCAGGCCTTTTACTACCCGGCAAACGGCTACAAAATCCAACAAGTCTTTCTGAAAAGTTTCACTAGATGGCAAACTCACATGCTGGCTCGTCAAAGTATATTTAATGCCATATTGATAAAGGTTATTACAAACCGAAATCTTACCACACCATGAATCGCGGCGATTCACCACGTTCATCTTATTGAGGTCGTCCGGGTATGCCTGAATCAGTACAGGAACATTCAATCCGGCTAACTTAAGGGTATCCGCCACACCTTTTTCATCACCAAAGTTGGGTAGTAGAACCAGTATTCCGGTGATTTCCTCCCGATGGGCTTTGAATAATTCGGCACATTTCTGTGCTTCTTTAAAAGTCTCCACTCCTCCGAGCTTTGTTTCGTTGCTATCTACCAGAATAGGTTTCAGGTTCAGTTTAGCAAAAACATCAATGATTTCGGTTCTTGCTTTTTCTACTAAACTATCAGGAAAAAAATCTCTGTTTCCGATGATGATTCCAAGTGTCATTTTTAATTTTAATTAATTGTAAGACAAACATTTTTTAGCCTTAACTATTACTTCGCCAGACTTTATCATAGAAATCATCCCATTTATTTCTTTCTATAGTTTTGCTTGCAAAAATATCCCACCAAGCTGTTTTGATTTTATATGAATCAATCACTTTATTAAACGAAAAATATGCGAGAGGGTCGTTATCCTCTTTTGGTTTATTAAAACCATTTTTAGTAATTCCTCTAAATATTCCACCATAAACTCTCCCAACTGCGAATTCACTATCTTCGTTGCTTAATTCAAACTTCTTTTGTACTAATTGGGATATTACAGAATCAGGCAAAGGGTTTCTAAATTGGTCTCTATTAAATCAAAAATTTCACTGGCAAGTTGGCTATGAGTAAATCCATATTTGATATTTACTCGCAAATCATTTGTAGATTCGTTCATATTCTCTATTTATGCAATAATTACCTCAATCTCATTTTCTCTGAAAACATCTTTGTGTTTTTCTTCTATTCCGGCATCGGTAATGATATAATCTATTAAGCCTAAGGCACCCAGACTCGCTAAGGCACTTTTACCAATTTTGGTGCTATCCGCCACCAGATAGGTAACCTCTGCGGCATCAATCATGGCTTTTTTTACCACCAAGTCGCTGATGCTCGGGTAGGTTAAACCAGATTTCAGTGAGATGCCTGCAGTTGCCAGGAATAGCTTCTGTACATTCAGTCCCTTAAAAAAATCGGCCGCTTTTTGTCCGGTTAATGAGAGGGTAGGAGGTTTGAACTCTCCGCCTGTCATGATTACTTCTATACTTGGCTCTGTGCCGAGCATCAGGGCTATATTCAGCGCATTGGTAATAACTGTTAAGCTTTTAATACCAGAGGTCTTTATCTTTTTGGCAATCTCGGTGGTTGTACTGCCCGAATCCAGAATAATGGTATCTCCTGTTTCGATAAACTCCAGACATTTCTGGGCGATTACTTCTTTTTTATCCAGATTATCCTGATGCACTAAAGAAAAGCTCCGCACCTGGTCTTCAACGTTTTTAAGGTATGCTCCACCGTGTTCTTTTATGATGAGATCTTCGGCTTCGAGTTTCTCTAAATCCTGCCGGATGGTTACTTCTGTTACTTTAAAGAGGCGAGCCAGATCTGCTACTTTGGCTGAGCCATCTTCACGCAATAATTCTAAAATTCTATCTCTCCGCTGATTTGGTAGCATAGTTTACGAATGAATATTAAATGTTGATAAATGAATAATCAGCAATTTACATATTTAAAATTCATTTTCTTGAAGTAAAATTAAAAGAAAATAAAAGAAATAAAAAGAAAATAAACGAAAATATTTGACAAATGAATTTTTGCTTTTACTTTCGCAATCAAAAATAAGTTAAAGTAATTATTTAAAAAATTATAAAACTATCTGAAGATGAAAAAAGGTATTTTCTTTTTACACAATAAACAAAATATGCTTTATTGGCTAATGCTTCTGGTATTGCCATTTTTAGCACAGGCGCAACGCCGGCCAAGTAAAATTGTATCACCTGAGATACTTCCGGATAACTCGGTTGTCTTCCGTATAAAAGCACCTGACGCCAATTCAGTATCAGGCACATGGCCAAAGTCATTTAAAAATATGATTCCGATGGTGAAAAAGGATTCAGTATATGAAGTAAAAGTAGGCCCATTACCATCAGATATGTATGAGTATGAGTTTATTCTGGATGGTATTCCGACCCTTGACCCCAATAGTAGCATGGTAACCCGTGATGGTGCCTGGATTCAGAACAGATTGATGGTGCCTGGATTCAGAACAGATTGATGGTACCGGGTGCGCAGGCAGATATATATGATGTAAAACCTGTTCCGCATGGTGATTTAAAAGCGGTCTGGTATAACTCTGCTTCTCTGGGTTCAGAGCGCAGAATGTTTATTTATACCCCTCCGGGATATGATAAAAGCAAAAATAAGTATCCCGTTTTATACCTATTGCATGGCGGTGGTGGAGACGAAGAAGTATGGTTGAGTAGGGGTAGAGCCAATTATATTATAGATAATCTGATAGCTACCGGAAAAGCCGAACCGATGATTATGGTGATTACGAATGGTAATCTGGTTACGACTGCCGCGCCTTTAGACCGCAGTGCTTCTATGCAGAATAAAGTAGCGCCGGGTATTAATTCGATGGCATCAGGCAAATTTGAAGAAAGTCTGGTAAAGGATGTGATTCCTTACGTTGAAAGTAACTATCGGGTAATTGCTGACGCAAACCACCGGGCATTGACCGGGTTTTCAATGGGTGGCTACCAAACACAGAACATCACCAATGCCAATCCGGATAAATTTAAGTATATTGGCGTGATGAGTATGGGATTGTTCTCCACCTTTATCAAAGATGGTAGCTATAAAAAAGAAGACCATGTGAAGCAGTTGAAGGAGTTACAAAAGAACAGCCCGAAAGTATATTGGATAGGCATGGCCAAAGACGATTTCCTGTATTCGAGCGTGGTAAAAATGAAAGAGCTATACGATGAGATTGGTTTTAAATATACTTATAGAGAGAATGAGGGCACGCACGATTGGAACTCATGGAGATTATATCTGAGCGAATTTGCTCAATTAGCATTCAAGTAAACCCTAAAATATATATGATGAAAACAAAGCTTAAATTAGTATTATCCCTGTTTTTTGGATTGATACTATTAATGAATACGGCCAACGGACAATCAAAACCGCGAACCATAGTAACCACTGATGGCGAGATAGATGATGTGGATTCATTTATCAGAATGTTGCTATATGCGAATGAGTTCAGGATAGAGGGATTGGTTTATAGCAGTTCGATGTGGCATTATAAAGGCGATGGCAAAGGCACTAAGTTTGTTTCTGAAATGGCCATGACTAAAAACCTGTACAAAGAAAAAACTGACCTTCGCTGGCCGGGTGTTACCTGGATGCAGGACCTGATTGGAGCTTACGAAAAAGTATATCCAAACCTTATGCTGCATGATAAATCTTTTCCGACTGCCAATTCGCTTCGCAAACTGATAAAAGTAGGAAATATTGATTTTGAGGGAGAAATGGAGAAGGTGACCGAAGGCTCAGAGCATATCAAAAACAAATTACTGGATGCAACCACCGAACCTATTTATCTGCAGGTTTGGGGTGGAACAAATACCATTGCCAGAGCATTGAAATCTATAGAAGAGCAGTATAAGAATACGCCTCAATGGTCGCAGATATATAAAAAAGTATGTCAGAAGGCCATAATTTATGCTATTCTTGACCAGGACGCTACTTATAAAAAATACGTGGCTCCTAATTGGAAAGACATTAAGGTTTTCTATAATGCCAGCCAGTTCTGGTGCTTTGCATATCCCTGGAAAAGAGCTGTTCCTCAATCGCAGCATTATTTACTGGAGGGTAAATTTATGGGTGATGAAATCATCAATAATCATGGGCCATTGACGAAGATGTATTATAGCTATGGCGACGGACAAAAACAAGAGGGAGATGATGAGCATATACATGGTGATTTAAGCAAAGTAAAGACTGGTCAGTGGGGCGCATTTGGTAAGTACGATTTTATTTCAGAGGGAGATTCACCTTCTTATCTGCACCTGATTGATGTAGGCTTAGGTAATATTCAGAATCCATCGTATGGCGGTTGGGGAGGTAGATTGAAACAATCAGCCGAGAATCCGAATCGTTGGGAAGATGGCAAAGAGGTGGCTGATTATAATCCATTTACGCAGAAGATGGATTTAACTTATCCTCAAACCCGTTGGATAGAGCCTATTCAATTAGACTTTGCCTCTCGTGCCGATTGGTGCGTAAAAGACTTTAAAAATGCCAACCATGCACCAAAAGTGTCGGTGAAAACCAATACTATTAAAGCCAAAGCAGGTAGCAAAGTGCAGATTGTAGCAAGCGCCAAAGACCCTGATAATAACAAAGTAAACTTCAATTACTGGCAATACAAAGAAGCCGGAACTGCCAAAGATGCTGTGGAAATAAGTAAGCAAACCAACGAAACGGCAGAAATAACATTGCCAGCGACATTAAACAGTGGAGATACCGTGCATATCATTGTAGAAGGTAAAGACGAAGGAACCCCTGCACTGACTCGCTACCAAAGGGTGATTATTACGGTTTTGTAAGATAAAGGATTGATTAACTAAAAGAGGTTTCTCATTGCCAGAGAAACCTCTTTTAGTTAATAAGAGGTATACCATTATTATTGGTATGTATTTACTAATTACCAACTGTTAACTCAACCTTCAAATCATTATAACCCTTGTCTGAATCCCAAGTACCTTCATTGGCGAATCTAACTGCATATTCAACCCGATCTTTAATAGACGCAGACATATCAGGAAGATAAAGATATAAGTGATATTTACCTGAAACTGTATTAACAGGAAGTTTAATTTGCTCAACAATTTTACCAAATTTGCCAAGCCATTTTCTTGGGTCAGTTTTCAACTTTATTCTCACTTCTTTATCGGTTTTAGTATTAACCAGAACCAAATAAGCTTTTCTTTCATTAAACATAGCACTATAGCCCTTGTTCTCAATATTTAATTCTACTTTGAATGCCTTTGACCGAGATACTTTTTGGGGATAACTAATTGAGTTTAATTGTAACCTGTAGCCAAGATTATTAAATATATCATCATAACAATTGTCTCCTCTTTTCCACTGGTTCATTAATTCCATAGGATAATCCATATTAAGAAAAGACCAGTGAAATTTTCTTAGTTCTATCACAGCATTAGGACAATCAGAACGTGGCGAATTTACTTTACAGGTTTCTCCACCCATTGGTAAGTATTTAGTCTGATTTTCCATAAAGCCATATTCAGTATTTATTCTGGCTTTCACATATGTTCCTAAATCCGTATCACTGGCTAAAAAACAATCATTGTGAAATCCTATACGAGATTCATTGGACTTATTAAATGCTTTTGAAAGTGTAATAGCTTTATTGCCATACATACCGGTTTTGTATCTGGGAGTTCGTATTTGTACCATGCGGCTAGCAGGTAGTGCGTCTAATAGAGCATCAAGTACTTCCCTTCTAGCCGGATAATTAGGTTCAGAGTCAACTCTTGTTGGAATTCCAAACTCTGCTTGCGTTGTGGCATGCCATTCGCCATAAGTGCCTATAAATCCGGCTTGTACCACGTAAATCACATCAACATTCTTTTCAAAAATAGGTTTTAGCTGTTGGATATGATTGATAATCATGCTTTTTGAAGCGTCTCTTACATTTGCCTTTGAGTTCTTTGTGTATGAGAATCTAATGACAGCTTTAAGACCAACCTTTCGGAGCATATCAAAATCAGCCTGCACGTTGTCCAGATAAGCTTTTGAAATTGGGGCATTTATAAAATCGTCAAGATAGAATCCTCGATAGATTATGGAGATATTAGCTCGTTTTAATGTATCTAATATATTCTCTTTAAGCCTTGAGTAGTACTTTGAGTTTGTATCGAAATGCTGGTAAAAACCTCTTTCCGGATTAAATATCCTTTCTTCTGTAGGCTTAAAACCATTATACTTTACTAATGAAGAGGTATTTACATTCTGCTTGCCAATAAACGAAAGGCAACAAAATGTCATGATTAGGTGAGATAGTCTAATTTTCATGTTTCTAAATAAAGTTTATTTCCAAAATCTGGTTTCTAAGTAACTCAATTAAGCCTAATAATGTTGCTTAAGATATTTTGAAACACGATTAAAAGATTAATATCTAGAAGTTTTACAAGGATTCTGAAAGTTTTCAATTCCATAAGGTACGATTAGAGGCTGGTAAAGCCTGATAAAGCAAATAGCCCCTAAAACAGTTTCAATTCCATAAGGTACGATTAGAGGGTATGGAGATAAGTTTTTATCAATCCTTACTACCAAGTTTCAATTCCATAAGGTACGATTAGAGGGATAAGAAGCTTAAAACTGATTTTAAATTAAAGGAGTTTCAATTCCATAAGGTACGATTAGAGGTATTCACTACGGTATAATACCATATAAATACCACTGTTTCAATTCCATAAGGTACGATTAGAGGTGCCGCTTTTGGTGTAACAGGAAGTAGAATAACTAACGTTTCAATTCCATAAGGTACGATTAGAGGCTGCATTAATTATGTTAGACATCATCTTTGCCTTCTTGTTTCAATTCCATAAGGTACGATTAGAGGGCTACTAATGCCTGGACATATAATCCTATTCAGGCCGTTTCAATTCCATAAGGTACGATTAGAGGACTGATATTAGCGGCCTAACAAAATCTTCTGTAGGTTGTTTCAATTCCATAAGGTACGATTAGAGGTGAGCATACTATTTAAGGTAGTACTGATTTTATCAGGTTTCAATTCCATAAGGTACGATTAGAGGATAGCTGCTATTGCGCTTTTGACTGGTGGTGTAATCGTTTCAATTCCATAAGGTACGATTAGAGGCACTTTTTCATTAGGTTGAACCTCTTCTTTAACCTCGTTTCAATTCCATAAGGTACGATTAGAGGCTTATTTTGTAGATATAGAGCGCCTGAAGGTAAATGCGTTTCAATTCCATAAGGTACGATTAGAGGTTTTGTCTATATGAAGTACGAGATAAAAACACAAAAGTTTCAATTCCATAAGGTACGATTAGAGGTAGTTTGAGTACCTTAAAAAAAAGCCCTGTTCCTGAGTTTCAATTCCATAAGGTACGATTAGAGGTCGTTAGAAAATTCTCAGTATGGCGCGGGCAATTTATGTTTCAATTCCATAAGGTACGATTAGAGGTGCCTCAGTACGTGGCATTTTAAATTTCCCACCAAAGTTTCAATTCCATAAGGTACGATTAGAGGTAATAATCTAAAACATTATCACGAGATACATTTAGAGTTTCAATTCCATAAGGTACGATTAGAGAGTAGTTTTTCCAAGTCTGCTTTGAAGCACTTAGCTTGTTTCAATTCCATAAGGTACGATTAGAGGCGACCAGAACGCACTGGCGCAACTCTTAGCCGCAAAGTTTCAATTCCATAAGGTACGATTAGAGGCACACCGCCTGTGCCTGTTGAAATGGCTGGTAATGGGTTTCAATTCCATAAGGTACGATTAGAGGGCCGACAATACGGCTATTATTAAAAATATTCTCATCGTTTCAATTCCATAAGGTACGATTAGAGGGATTAATCAAAATCACGTGTAGTGCCAAAGTTACGGCGTTTCAATTCCATAAGGTACGATTAGAGGTTTCAGCTTTTTTTCGTAGCGTGTCCAAGTTGATTTTGTTTCAATTCCATAAGGTACGATTAGAGGTCGGAGCGATACCCCTTGCACCAAAGGTTTTAACAGGGTTTCAATTCCATAAGGTACGATTAGAGGCAAAAATAGCGGTGCAGAATTAGGCACAACAGACTTTGTTTCAATTCCATAAGGTACGATTAGAGGCAACTGGAATATCCTCATTAAGACTACTTATAAAAGGTTTCAATTCCATAAGGTACGATTAGAGGTTCGTATTTCAGCTACCAGCGACGTAGCAAAGTTTAGTTTCAATTCCATAAGGTACGATTAGAGGTTTTTGGCTCAACCCAACAAGACGGCGTATTTTCATGTTTCAATTCCATAAGGTACGATTAGAGGGAAAAACACCACTACCAGTTGAACCCGAATGCAATGTGTTTCAATTCCATAAGGTACGATTAGAGGCTTAAAATACCGATTGTGCGAATAAAGAAACACCCAAGTTTCAATTCCATAAGGTACGATTAGAGGAATGACATTGATTTTATCAAAGAATTAGAACGCCGTGTTTCAATTCCATAAGGTACGATTAGAGGCCAAATCCTTTGATGCCTTATGACGAGTTTATGTAGTTTCAATTCCATAAGGTACGATTAGAGGTTGCTTCGCCCGCAGGATTGGCAGCCGCCGCTTTAGTTTCAATTCCATAAGGTACGATTAGAGGAAGGGATCGGGTTCAAGAAAATGGATTGGCAACTAAGTTTCAATTCCATAAGGTACGATTAGAGGTCAATGAAATAAAGTATAAGCACTTAAGGTATCTTGGTTTCAATTCCATAAGGTACGATTAGAGGCCAGAAGCGATGAAGCCAAGGCTCTGGGAGTTCAAAGTTTCAATTCCATAAGGTACGATTAGAGGAACCGGTTCGGCAATGCTCTGGGGGGCCGTAGTGCAGTTTCAATTCCATAAGGTACGATTAGAGGTTATCAGGTAGGCCAGAATGTTCAGCTAAAAATACCGTTTCAATTCCATAAGGTACGATTAGAGGAGCAGGAGGTAGTTAAGGAATACTATAAGAGTAATCCGTTTCAATTCCATAAGGTACGATTAGAGGTTAATTTGTAATGGTAATAATTAATGGTAATTTCTAAGTTTCAATTCCATAAGGTACGATTAGAGGTATCAATATTATCCCGATTATGAAGCAGCCTAATTGGTTTCAATTCCATAAGGTACGATTAGAGGATATTGATGATACGGGGAAACGGGTGGCGTTTGCGCGTTTCAATTCCATAAGGTACGATTAGAGGCGTTACTATCACATTGGGCACAAGTCCGGTATTCAAGTTTCAATTCCATAAGGTACGATTAGAGGATGCATCATGAATTGAACGGCCGCCCATGTATACCGCGTTTCAATTCCATAAGGTACGATTAGAGGAAGGAATTTAGCTATGAAGCATTTAGCTAAGTTTTGTTTCAATTCCATAAGGTACGATTAGAGGACCGTACCCATGAGAGCCGCTACGATAGCCTCCTATTGTTTCAATTCCATAAGGTACGATTAGAGGCCAGGGTTGCGGGAACTTCTTACACGATACGAGCGGGTTTCAATTCCATAAGGTACGATTAGAGGGGGCCAAACTTACCGACAAACGAGCCGCTAAATATGGTTTCAATTCCATAAGGTACGATTAGAGGAGTGAAGTGCGATTGATAGAAAAGGGTCACCTACCGAGTTTCAATTCCATAAGGTACGATTAGAGGATTTATTCGGCGTGTTAATTGCCTGTTCTCAAACGCCGTTTCAATTCCATAAGGTACGATTAGAGGTCCAGCTGTTACTAAGTGATAAGCCCCTCTTATTTCGTTTCAATTCCATAAGGTACGATTAGAGGTCGGTTAATCAACGTATAACCAACTTAGTATAACAAGTTTCAATTCCATAAGGTACGATTAGAGGTTGTGGGAGATAAGGCAGGTTGTACGGAACTGGTTGTTTCAATTCCATAAGGTACGATTAGAGGCCTGAGTCAGGGACAGCACCCGCGGGGTGGAGCAATGTTTCAATTCCATAAGGTACGATTAGAGGAGAATTTAAGCCACGTGCACCATAGGTTTTTACTATGTTTCAATTCCATAAGGTACGATTAGAGGTAGTAAAATACTGTGTACTTGCTTGACCTTTGAAAAGTTTCAATTCCATAAGGTACGATTAGAGGATTGCGGATACCACCGACCGAAAACAATAGATTTTGTTTCAATTCCATAAGGTACGATTAGAGGCATGTACCCTACAATTCGATTTCGCCCTTTACTTTTGGTATCTGCAAACACAGTACAAACCTGGCATGTACCCTACAATTCGATTTCGCCCCCGTCCAGAGTTTCAATTCCATAAGGTACGATTAGAGGAAAGGCTATGAGCCAATTAAAAAGCATAAAGGTGAAGTTTCAATTCCATAAGGTACGATTAGAGGTTAGGAATGCAGTTGGAAACTTAATTCCGAAACAAGTTTCAATTCCATAAGGTACGATTAGAGGTAGCCGATACCATCGCACAGTATGTTGCGAGAAAAGGTTTCAATTCCATAAGGTACGATTAGAGGGAATGAGTTTTTAAGAGTACTTTAACTTTTTTGCAAGTTTCAATTCCATAAGGTACGATTAGAGGGCTTTTATCTTCTACCGAAAGCAAAAACGGTTTATTGTTTCAATTCCATAAGGTACGATTAGAGGTTAATTTTGGCTTTTTTGGTGCTTTTAATACTCGCATGTTTCAATTCCATAAGGTACGATTAGAGGTTTTGAGCAAAAAGTCAAGCAAATCGCAAGTAGACTGTTTCAATTCCATAAGGTACGATTAGAGGCTGTTACCAGTCCTTCCATAAATTTCGCTACGTCGCGTTTCAATTCCATAAGGTACGATTAGAGGCCATCTGGAGCGGTGCAATTATTAATGTCATCATTGTTTCAATTCCATAAGGTACGATTAGAGGCGCTTTGGTTAGTGATGCCTGAACCGCCTGACTAAAGTTTCAATTCCATAAGGTACGATTAGAGGTCTTTGCGGATTCGGTTCGCATATCTCCGTACAAATGTTTCAATTCCATAAGGTACGATTAGAGGGGCGACCTTTTTTGCAATGCTTTCAGCACTCGTAAAAGTTTCAATTCCATAAGGTACGATTAGAGGCAGAAACCATGAACTTTGATAATTTTCGATTTGTTCGGTTTCAATTCCATAAGGTACGATTAGAGGTGTGTATCCTGGCACATCTTTTATACGTGCTTCCAAGTTTCAATTCCATAAGGTACGATTAGAGGAAGGATGCGAATGCAGCACGAATGAAGCAATAAAAGTTTCAATTCCATAAGGTACGATTAGAGGTATTGATATAGCTGATAAAAGACTATTAACTGAAATGTTTCAATTCCATAAGGTACGATTAGAGGTGGCATCAGTAGCGGCACCCCGTAAATTGTTATAATGTTTCAATTCCATAAGGTACGATTAGAGGTATTTCACAATATGAGAAATCACCCGACACACAGCAAGTTTCAATTCCATAAGGTACGATTAGAGGTCTTCTCATGTACTTTAAATGCTGGCTTAAATCCATGTTTCAATTCCATAAGGTACGATTAGAGGTTGTATTTGCCTATCAGACAGCTAACCGCGAAACTGAGTTTCAATTCCATAAGGTACGATTAGAGGTGGGCCAGGAAGTCCAATTAGATTTTGCAATGCGTAGTTTCAATTCCATAAGGTACGATTAGAGGCCAAGTGATTCTGATTGCATTAGAATTGACCGTAATGTTTCAATTCCATAAGGTACGATTAGAGGGTGAGTATAGGGAAGAGCGTGAGCCGTCGGCGGAGTTGTTTCAATTCCATAAGGTACGATTAGAGGGAACCGATTGCGGCAGGGAAAGGTGAGGCGAAATAAGTTTCAATTCCATAAGGTACGATTAGAGGACTACTCTACCTAATGTTTATTGCTGTTGTTTTTGTGTTTCAATTCCATAAGGTACGATTAGAGGGGCCAGATTCGAACTGTTTGGTAGTTGTTGAGATAAGTTTCAATTCCATAAGGTACGATTAGAGGGTGTGAAGCTTGATGCAAATGAAAGTCAGGAAAATTGTTTCAATTCCATAAGGTACGATTAGAGGGGGCTACGTTCTGGAAGTGCCGGAAGTGTGGGGGAAGTTTCAATTCCATAAGGTACGATTAGAGGCTTCGATGATGCAGCTAATGAGCATGTGACTAAGGAGTTTCAATTCCATAAGGTACGATTAGAGGAAGTGTTGGGGCTGTTCAGCAGAAAGCTTTTAAACTGTTTCAATTCCATAAGGTACGATTAGAGGAATGAAGCCAGTGCAGCGGCTGCAAGTCCGAATGGGTGTTTCAATTCCATAAGGTACGATTAGAGGTAAATTAATTTTCATTTCTCAAACCTTGTACAAAAAGTTTCAATTCCATAAGGTACGATTAGAGGTAAATTAATTTTCATTTCTCAAACCTTGTACAAAAAGTTTCAATTCCATAAGGTACGATTAGAGGTTAAACGCTTTTACTTCAGGTGGAAAATTTTTACCCGTTTCAATTCCATAAGGTACGATTAGAGGAAGCCAATGCCGCTATTGAAAGAAAGATTTCTTTGAGTTTCAATTCCATAAGGTACGATTAGAGGCAAATTAAGATCTAATGGCACACTTGAATTTGTTGGGTTTCAATTCCATAAGGTACGATTAGAGGTGTTCGGCTGTTGGAGATAGCAATATTTCTATTTCTGTTTCAATTCCATAAGGTACGATTAGAGGAGGCAAAATGTGCAATTGAAACATGCCACTACCTTGGTTTCAATTCCATAAGGTACGATTAGAGGTATCAATGAAGAAAGGATGGAAGAATCAAAGAAAAGGTTTCAATTCCATAAGGTACGATTAGAGGCAGGATTTAAACCATACGCAACACCTTTTTTTAAATTTGTTTCAATTCCATAAGGTACGATTAGAGGCGGGTGATAATAGCAGGAATGTAGCCAGTGTTATTGTGTTTCAATTCCATAAGGTACGATTAGAGGGCAGACGTGGCACTATTGCTGTGGCGGCCTGAAACGTTTCAATTCCATAAGGTACGATTAGAGGCATGTAGCTTGCCAATTTGTAACCACCAACCATAATGTTTCAATTCCATAAGGTACGATTAGAGGCAGACAATGCCGGGATAAGACTGGTATTTATAAATAAGTTTCAATTCCATAAGGTACGATTAGAGGCTGAAGAAAAACCAGGCATTCAACGTATGGATTCATGTTTCAATTCCATAAGGTACGATTAGAGGCAAATTTCAAGATGGTGAAATAGTTACAATTATTGAGTTTCAATTCCATAAGGTACGATTAGAGGCCGATTGAAAAACGGCCTTGCAGAGGTAAATAAAGCGATTTTTGACATAAAAACAAAGACAAAAATCGTCGGACTCCGGTAATAGGATTTTACCGGGAGTCCGACGACTATTGATTATCAGTGACTTAGCTGTTTTTATTTTGTTTTTCAAAATGTCAAAGAACAAAATCTGATTCGTTTTCTTCCTACCGACGACATCCCCTCATAAAAAATTATCTGTCGTCATGCGTTCTACACCCACAATTTCTCTAACCAGCCACTTCGCATCTCTACTTTTAAAAATAATCACACTATCCCGCGCTTCATCCATTATTTTTCTGGCGCCTGCCAGCAATTCTTTTAATTTTACCTCTGTGATTTCTCCCTCAAATACCGAATTCTGTATCCAGTTCAGATATTTGCGGCAATGCTTGAGCATCTTGCCGACACGCTTTTCGCCGATGTCATAAACCAAAATTACATACATTTACTTTAAAATTTGTCAACAAAACTAAAATTATCACACTACCACAACATCTTAAACGGCTTATACTCCTCCATGCCGAGCAGGTGTTTTTGTAACTTATAACACTCCAGCTTAATCAGGTGCTTATAAGATACATTACGGCTCAGCTTCCGGTGTTTAAAGGTCTCTTTTCAGTTTCTCTTCAAAAGCCTGAACAAAGGTTTTTCTGGCCGACTCTTTGATCACACACGCATTCAACTCTTTCCTGAAATCGCTCGCTTTCAGCTGACGTTTATTCAATACCGTAAATATAACCCGGTCTATGAGCATAGGTTTAAAAATCTCGGCTATATCAAGTGCCAAAGAATAGCGCCTATACCCAGGCTCGTGCAGAAAACTAATCGTAGGATTCAGCTGTGTATGATAAATCTGGCTTAAACAAGCTGTATAACACAGCATATTCCCAAACGAAATCAGCGCGTTTATCTCGTTATTGGGTGGTTGTTTGGTACGGCTGCCCATGTCAAAATCATTGATTATCAGGTCGAATCCGGCGTAATACGCCTGACGGATATTTCCTTCTATCCCCATCAACTCGTCAATTCGGGTGGTATCGGCAATCAGCGACTGATAATTCACAATCCGGTCGATATGTTCGCTCAGACTCTTGCCCCGATTGGTATAATACGTAAGGTTCTTCAGCATATTAAAAGCAGCCCCCTCTACAAACTTCCGGGCAATCACCAGCCGCTTCTTATCAGAACTATAATACCGCGTCTGTTCAATCTGCATTTTTCCGGCCAGCAAATAATCCTTAGACATAAACGAGCCTGTATAATGTTCGTAATAATCGAAGAAATGCACCGATACATGGTTTTTACCCAGAAAATTATACAGTGCCGAATTAGCATCCAGACTCCCGAAACAATAGATATTGTCTACCGTTTCAATGGGTATATAGCGCGTTTGACCCTCCCGGTTGTTTTCGTCAACAGGCGTAAAACTCAGCGTATTGTCTTTGCGCGACATCCGCCCCGGATTAAACAAATAATACGTTTTTTTCATAACATTGTTTTATTCTTCGCCTACCCAGCAAAACTCAAAAAAACTGCACGACCTGCATTGGCTGACCGGAAGCCGCTCCGGACAAGTCTCTTGCTGCACCAGGGCGTGCGCCTTCCTGATCTGGCTTTCTAACTGTTGCTGATCGTCTGTTGTCAAGCTAACTCTTTCAGTTATACGTAACTTCGGATACTCTATCAAACCATACTCTGCCTTGATGCCATTCAGCCTTAACACATATAAATAAAACTGTACCTGGGCGATATGCGCCTGCTCTTTAGCCACCGATTTCTTCACCTCATGCACAATGCCCAGATGAGGATCAAAGAAGTCAATTTTAGCTGCCAGTTCGATTGGCGTGTCAGCAGAGTAGGGGAGCATCCCGGAGACCTCAATTTCTGTCCAACGCTCTGCCCGTTGCGGATAACTCTCCACCCCGATAAGCCGACCCTCAGCCACAACCTCTGAGGTATGTTCCATGCGGATGCCATTGGCATGCAGCCAAACCTTCCGACGGCAAAGCATCAGGTAATTGATGAGAGTTGCGGTGATGGGCATAATTAAAGTGTGTTGAAATCTTGCCAGGGTTGTTGTTTGTCTTTAAACAAACCAAATTCAGGATCGTAAACTTTATTAGTAATAAAGTATTCAATCTTTAATAGATCTCCTTTTTTATTTTTTTCGAAAGAGAAGCTTTCTTTTCTTATGTTTCCGCTTACGCTCCATTGACTAAATCTATTTTTCTTTATTGATACCTTAAGGTTATCAGCCTTGATAAAATCAAACGACATCAAATAGCCTTCAAAGTCTTGCTTTAATTCTTGTGGAAGAATCTTGGCGCCATCAAAAGATTTATAAAAATCTTCTTCTTTATCTTTGGAGTGTTTTAATGGAACAAGGTTATCAAGAGTCATCTTCATTGTATCATAAGTCATTCGAAATTCATCTTCTTGTTTTTTATTCCAGCTTTCATAAACATGATCAATGTATTCCTGCAATGTCGCTTCATCAATTGATTCCTCGTTTTCTGGTTTTGACAGCATTTCTAATGTTCTTTTTATAACATCTTTGTCGTACATATAAAAGTCAGAACTGTTATTTTCTGTAAAAACAAAACAAGTAGAAATGCCTCTCTGTCTTTTTCGATTTACTCTGCCAAAACGTTGTAATAAAGCATCAATTGGCGCAGGTTCAGAATAGATTACTTCAAAATCTATATCTAAGCTAATTTCTATAGCCTGTGTGCCGACAAGAAGATTTACGTCCTTCAAATCGTCTCTTTTTTCAGCTTTTAAGAGAGTTTGCTCATGTCTGTTTCTATCCTCCCCATTAAAGCCTCCGTGCAGCAAGACAGCGTTAGTAGAATAATCTTTCAAATCTCTATAAACTTTTTGGGCTTCAAGCACGGTATTACAAACCACCAATACTTTTTTACCGGCTTTTAAATCATTGATAATTATATCAAGATTATTTGCTAATAACCCTTCTTTTAAAATAATTCTATGTCTTTTAAATTCTTTAAAAAGAGAATTATCAGTATTGACGGGGGTAAAGGTTTTAATGGCTTCTTGTATATGTTTTCTTAGAAAATTTGGTAAGGTTGCCGTCATTACCATTACTTTTACATTTAAATACTGAGTAGCAAACTCCAGAAGAACCTTTATTTGTGCAAAAGTTTTAGGGTCGTAGGCGTGTATTTCATCGAAGATAAAATAACTATTTGTCCACTCAAATAACCCTTGTTCAAAACCCTTTAATCCGAAAAGGTGCTTTAAAAGTTGAAAAGGTGTACAGACTTTTATAGGAGTCGTAACATACTTAAATTTATTCTTTAATTCGTCAATGGCCTCTTTTTTGGTATTCTGGCTGTATTGATGTTCTTCGAAATAATCATTTAAATAAGCACTAAGTTTCCCATGAAGCATACCAACTTTTTCTTTTTCAATAACAGCGCTTAGTCTTTCAAACATAGCATTAATTGAGGCTGTGAATGGAAGAATATAGAAAATACGACCTGTCTGGTTGAAACTAAAGTGATTTTTAATCCATAAAAACGCACTCTCAGTTTTTCCGGAACCAGTTGGCGCAGTTAATATAACATTGCCTAAAGTCTGCGCACAGATTTTTTGATGTTGATAAAAGTCTAATCCTTTCTCTTGTAAATATTTCTGTTGATTTGTCAAAAATTGAAAGTCCTGAGTATTAACAGACGAGATATGCTGTATTCGTGCAGAACCTAAATGGTCACAGTTTTTAACAGCACCAAATAAGAGTACTAAAAACCAATAGTTAGCATTGTTAATAATTACCCCTTTATTATTATACTTCCTGATAAAGTTAAATTGGTTTGAAATATTAATTCTTCGATTGATTTCAATACCGTATTTATCTTTCAGAAGTTGTTTTATTGCCTCTACATCAACTTTTTTAAATTCATCCTTGAATGTTCTTGCTGCAATTGACCCTAAGTTTAGTTGAAGACCATCATCAGGCGTTTCATCCTGATAAAAATTGTTAATATATTTTGAATAAAGATTCCCAAAATCCTTGTGATGGCCTGTAATAGCTAAAAGCATAAGATACTTTACAGATTCATTATCTATTCCATCAAAAGCCTCAAAAAAAGGTAGAGAGAATAATTCATGTCTTTGTTTATCCCACTTATTTGGTTGATTTCTTAGAATATTTTGAAATTCAATATGACTTTTACCAAGGTCATGAAAAATCATACAGATTCTGACATACTCCCAAAATTCCGTAGGAATATTTGGGATTTTAGTTATGTCAGCAAATTGATCTTTTAGCAACGAGTGAATTTTCAAACAGTCATCAATATGCACATATAATGGCAGTTGAGGTTCAGATTTGGCTAAGATTTCATTCATGCTCATAATTAATAGCGTGCATAAAAATATTCACATTAAGGTCATTATCATGCAAAGCTTTAATGCTTGAAGTTTTGACACCATTTCTATGCGATACAATAGAAAAAGGTTTAGTGCCTAAGTTCTTTCTGGGAAAGGTATTCGTAAAATACTCAGGTAATGCTTGAATCTGCCCGGCTAATTGATAAGGAAATGTTGGTACGATTTGTCCTTTTATCTCTATATCTTCATCAACTGACTGCATTTCTAGCTCAGAAATATTATCAATTGTCGCTAAGTCATTCATTCTCCCTAAAAGTATTGGATAAACAGGGCTTTTGAAATAGTCAGCGATTTGAGGATTAGAAGTATATATTATCAGACGTGGATTAAATAAAAATTGGCGTCTAATAACATTTGACTTTGCTATGTTGTTAGTTGTTTTCCCGTTTCCATCCATCTGATATATGGTTTCCAAATCAGTGCCGATAGCATCAAATTCAAAATAATACCCTATTTTGTCATTTTTATAGCTAACGAATTTACCTGCAGCAGCATTGATTAAACCTAAAACCGTACTTAAAGGCGGTACTTCCAAAGTTGGCTGATAGCCACTAATCAGATTGGGGTATCTGAAACTGGCTGTCCAACCCGAAATATCTATTTTATAGAATTTCATATTAAACAATTTGGGTTTCTAGTTGCTTGCAATAGCCCTCTATGGCCTGATTAACTGTGGTTACAACCACATTATCTGAGGTCAAGCTTTGTAAATCGTTATTGATTTCATCCATAAATCCAGATCTCTTACCTATAAAAACTCTTCCTTTAATCTGGTCTTTATAATCTTCTAATACTTCCTTAATCGCCTCAATATTCAGTACTGCAATATTTTTGAATGCTCCTTCTGCTTTTGCAATATGAGAAAAAGGATGATTGCCACTTGTAGTTGTTGCCAAGATTATAAATTTAGGAGTTACATCTCCCATATTATTCGTTTGCATAGCCCCCCCGGAAATAGTTTTAAGAGCTTTAAGAGTATCTAGGGTTCTCTTCAATCTGGTTTGTTTTGGTAATTGAACTAACTTTTGAGGAATGCCTTTAGCATCTTTCACAAATGAATCATCTATGGTAGAACAACCATTGGCAATGCCCTCTTCTTGTAATTTTGAAGTAAGATTCTTGAAGCCTGTTTTATTGTAGGTAGCAAAAGTACCTATCTGTGCCAAATCAATAGAGAACATTCCTTTCATTACAGCACTATATTCTTCTTTGCTATATGGTACTGAGTCGCCATCTTGCCGTGCCATACTTGACCAATGTTCTTCAGTTTTTGTACTTGCTACTGAGACTAAAACAGAGTTTTTTAAAGGAGAAATGCGTGTAACCGTAACATCTTCTTTTTTCTCTTTCCCTTTAGAGTCGAGTTCTGGAGTGCCATCCTCTTTTAAAACAACATCTTTTGCTGCTTTCATGTATCCAAAAACATCATCGTCTGCATATTTTAGAGGGTTGGCGTCTGTAAACGCAATTTTACTCTCTCTGGTAATTGGTGATAGATCCCAATTAAAATCCTTCCTCAGTGTTTCTCTCCACCAATATCTCCAGGCTTGGCCAGAAACATAGGTAAATTTACTGCCATTTTTTGAAATGGTTTTTGTCGCAACTCCATTATCAAAATTTGTACTTGAGCTCTTACCTGCATTATTAAGCGCTACTACATCTACATCGATTAATACAAATCCTTGTGTTTTTAGTAAATCCATTTGTTAAATAAGTTTAATAGTTTTGAATATTATTGTCTTCTTCATTTTCAGGTTCATCTTCAATTGAGATGTAACGATTGGTTTCATGTAATTTCTGATAAATAGCTATTATCAATAGGTCTCGGGTATCTCTCCAGAATGATCCATCTGGAAATAGGTAAAACACATAATCTTCTAATGTTATGAGTGGCGCAGGTGTTTTAGCTTCATAATTGTCTTTAATCAACTTTATTAAATAGAGTCTAAAATCACTACTGCTCTTTAAACCATTAAGCTTGACTAGAGCCTTTTTTATCTGGTCTTCTGACTTATCATTAAGAATGAAATCCGCCAGTTCTTTAATTTTCTGAATTGTATATTTATCCATTTTTAATATATTTATGCAGTAAATTTCTATGATATTAAAGCTAAATTGATGGTTTTTACTCCATTGACGCAGATTTGGGATTATTGAAGTATTTTTAATTAATTTATTCAGAATGGGATTGTTCCAAACCTTATAATCTGAGTAAGAAAGGTGTTCTTTTTTATTATACCACTCCTGGGTTTTCTCGTCAAATTGCGCCTCTTTAAACTTTGAAGATTTATAGTGTTGATTGATGAAATCACTCCATTCTTTAGCGTAGTGCTTTTTGCAATGACCGTAGAACTTAAAAAGCAGATTTGAAAACGTATGAAGTTCAATATCAGGGCTTGCTCCAAAATTGGTAAAGTGATACATATTTAATTGTACATCCGGAAGTGCAATATCACTCTCATCCTCTGGAACGGCATTAGGCAATTCATTAATGCAAGAGTCGGCAAAATTAAATAAGGCATTTGAAATAATTCCAAACTCTGATTTTAATGTCCCCTCTGCTAACCCATTTGCAACATTTGCAAGATTGGTATCAACATTTTTTTTAATTAAAAATCGACTTACGGTATCATAGTTACTTTGCAGTAACGCAATTTTATCACCTACAAAGCATACTCCTAATGGGATAAAAAAGGTACGTATTAAGGCTTCTTTAGAAAAGTATAAACCACTTTCATAAGCACTATGAAAGTTAATAAATGCACTTGAAGCAGACATCATATGATTATGTCTCCCGGCAATATAAAGTTTGGTTTCTGTTCCTACTATACGACAATACCCAGTTTTGTAGTCTTTATTTGTTTCCTCTATAAGACCACAATAATATTTCATTGTCTCTTCTATTTTCTTCTCTGTATTAAAGGCAGGTTGAGTGATAGAAGAATTTAAAAAGTAGGTATGCAATTTGCCACCCCAATACTTTACATAAATATCCGTTGCATATGCTATATGTTCTAGGATGGTTTTGTCAGGGGATTTTTCTATCAGATATTCTAATACAAAGCCACCGACATCTATAAAAGGGTCACCTGTTGGTTTTATGAAATCATTCATTGTATGTTCAATATATTTATTTCAATTGATTTTATTTTCTAAACTTACAATCTCTAAGGTAATACGCTGTTTAACTATAGATTTTTGCTTTACTCTATTCTCTGTTAGGTAGGCAAAAGATTTAGGACTCTTTATTATCTTTGAACAATATTTTTCAATGTACATGAAATTTACTATCAAAAAAGAAAACTCTGATTCTGCAATTGTATTTGATGATAGCTGTTTTGACAACATCAAAGGAGAACCTCTATCTGCTAAACGTAGCAAGGAAATTGAAAATTTAATCATGCCTAAGTTGTTATCTGAATTAGAAAATCTAAAAAAAACTAATCCTTTATTTCAAAAAAAAGCTAAAAAGTAAATTATAAAGCAAATATTAGATTGCTCTTAGGGCAATATTTGCCCCACCACTAAAAATCCCCTAAAATTTTATCTCCCTACTCTTCGCCCGAATATGCTCAATCAATGATTCCGGCTCAATAATGGACTCTATATGCTCAAAATAGCCCATTATAAAATTGGTTAATCCAAAAAACTCATCATTCACTTTACAGGCAAAATCATAGAGGTCGTCGTGCTCGGCGCAGGGTTGTATATACGCCTGAGCTAATGGGAACCGTTCGATCAATTCATTTAAGGCACCTGTCTTTAGTTTCAGATGCACAAATACCTGTTGGTCGCTCACAATCCTGAATGGGTCAGTCGCCGCAGAATGGTGTTTTGTTTCATACTGCCAGGGCTGGTCCTGTACTTTTACTTTCTCAATTCTTGAAATCCGGAAATGTCGTATTACCTTTTTATCTAAATCAAAGGCATGAAGAATATCGTCTTTGGTACTCACATTAAAAGGCTCTACGAGTCTGTTACTTACCTTGCTACTCATAGTTGAGCGATAATTGACCAGTTGTACTACTCGTTTTTGCTTTTTAGCTTGTTCCAGTAGGTTAGCTTTGTTGAGAAAGGTCTTTGAGAATAAGCTACTACCTAGTTTTGAAACATCATAGATGGTCTCAAGCTTCGCTCTGATTTTCTCCAGACGTTTATCTGAAGCATTAGCTTTAGTCAGGGCTTCCAACAAAAATTCTTTTTCTGGCTCCGTAAAAAACAAGATATCCTGCAAGTATTCCAGCGATTGATTGGAGGCAATATAATATCTGTTTTTATTGGCCACTTTTATCATAAAATCGGCGTTCCGCAATTCTCTAATATCTCTTTTAATAGAATAGGGGTCTACGCCATACTTAGTAGCCAACATATTAAGAGTATAGTAAGAGGGTTGTTCCAGTAAATTTCTCAGAACACTCAATAGTCTGTTTTTAGGACTATTATCATGAAAAACGTTCATCAGCCTGTTGTTTTATAAAATTTCACAATAGCCCATCCCAGCCGATGAGGTAAATTTCCCAAAGCCTCCATAAAAGCCCACTTCTATTACCTGTGCAGGAGCGTTCAGTTCAAAGACAAAGTTTTCATAGCCTTTTATTTTGGTTTCATTGTCGCGGTCTTGCTTGATGGCAATCAATTTCGACCGCATTCTATCCGTGTCAACCAGTTTAAAGCTGATGAGTTTTTCAAGGCTGGCGGTATCCATCTGCATCCCTTTACCATATACAGACTCATATTTGTCGAGCAGATTGATGGCGAAATAGTGGGCAAATCTGGGGTCAGTAGGGGGTAGGTAGTCGTCGTTGCCGTCGGGGCGTTTTTCTGCAATCACCATAGGGGAGGTGGCTCTGAATCGCTTTGGAGTAGTATCTGCGAGAGGTGCTGCCATTGATTCTACAGACTCTATCACAAAATCTGCCTGATATTTTTTATTATAAACACTGATGCGTTGATTTTTGAAAAGACCAATAATAAAATCCTCAGCAGCTTTATCAATAAAGAAAGAAACGGTAATGTATATAGGCCGATCAGAAAGCAGTATAAAATCCTCACCCTTTTCAATAGGCCTGGCTTTGTGCGGTATGTCGAATTTTGAAAAAGTGAAGTGTTTAAAATTCTTAGCCGAATTCTCTACCTGATAGCCCTGATGGTGCAGAAAAGCAGCATAATCAGCATCAGATTCCTGAATACGGGCATATACCCAACTTGAAAAAGGATAGTTATAATTAAGCGTAAGTTTTTGTAGGGAGGTTTCGGGACGTAAGGTCAATCTGAATCGCATCGCAGCAGGCTGTTTAGTTTTCAATATTAGGTTAAAAATCAGGTAGAAGCAAGTCAGGAATTGAGTATTTATTTTCCGGTCATCTTTCTTTTGTGAAAGAATAATCCTAAACAACTTCCGTATCTAATGACAGGATTCAATAGCATATTAATGTAAAAAAGCTACTCTTAAAAGTAGCTTTTTACTAAAAATGTTGTCTCTTTATGAATTCATGTTATCTGGTTTATCACTTTTGGCTGAAAGCCTTCTTTCTTTATTTTTTCTCCTACGTTCTATTTCATAGGCATTCACGCGGTCTTTATTTATCTTACGATATTCACGGCAATACTCTTTCATTTCATCCCGATGTTGCTCGGCATACTGACGAGACCTTTGATTCAGTTTTTCTCGATTTTTTTCCCTGTATTTTTTTTGATACTCTCTTTGATAATCAGTCGTTTTCATAAATTATACGTTTTTGCAAAAGTTAGATTTTGTTCTCAAAAATAGAAGTTTTTTCCAATTATCATAGTTTTTTAAGAGTTTTTATTTGACAGGTCATTAATCAATTTAAATGGCAGGAGATTATTCTATGCTTTATTAATCAGGATGTCATTAACGAAAAAAGACAGCCACCAATAGTAACTGTCTTTCGGAATTCAATAGTTATAATGTTTATTATTTTCCTTTTTGACTCACTAGCAGTATGTTTTTCAGACTTTCTACATCTTGTCTTAATTGCTTAATATCCTGATTCTCTTTTTCTAACATCTCAATGCGTTTTAATAATTGTTGAGTAGCAGAAATATTGAGGGTTGTCAAAGCTTCGTAATCAACCGTTCGGAAGTCGTTTACCTCTTTGCCATAGACAAATACTTTTCCGCTTTTTTCTGAATTGACCTGAATACCGTTGGCGAAAACAGAAAGTACTTCTACCACTTCCTGTTTTTCTTCAGTCATTAATTTAAGTTTGTCACCTGCTTTTAAAGTTGTTTTGGCTAATGGAATAAATCCTTTTTCGATAGAGCTTAACTGGTAAATATCTGGTATGAAATCTGTCATTTTAGTCACAGCAGAAGGATAACTCTCTTCTACCTGTTGGGCAATTACTTTTTTATAGTTCGTATTTCCTTTTGAGATTGAATCAATTAATTGATAATTGGTTATCTGAATATTTTTTAAAATTTCCAGGTCTTTGGCATTATCAGACAAACCTTTAACTTTCTTAATGCGGGCATCAGAATACACGTTTAACTCGGAAGTGGCAATACGATGAGTAGCATAAATGGAGTAAGTATTTGTTCCGCTTGCAGTTCCAGTAGAACCACTGCTATTCAGATAACCATATGGTGATGAACTACTTGACAAGTTACCATCTACTACCAATTTTGCTTTGGTAGGAATTTCGGTACCTATACCAACCGCGCCATTGCTTTTGATAATTATTTTACTGCCGCCGGCGTCTTTTATTAGTAAATGCCCGGCACCTTCGGTATTTGAATTGCCTAAAGAGACAAATTTCCAGGTATTGCCGTTGGTTGAAGTATTTTTAAGACTAAACCATGTGCCTGTAACAGATGAGCTATTAGCCAGTAGCGTTTCATTGGTTGTGCTTACCACTTCTAACTGAGAACCAGGATTGATTGTGCCAAATCCTACCGCTCCTGAAGTGTTCTTAATAATCATTCTTGAATTTCCTTCTTCTTTTATCAATAGATTGCCAGACCCTTCAGTATTTCCGCTCCCTGTAGAAATAAATCTCCAGCCTTTACCACCTGAAGTAGAGTTTGTTAAATGAAACCATGTTCCTGAAGTAGAAGAGCCTAAAGCACTGATAAGGTCTTTTTGAGTACTTGCTATTTCAAATTGAGCTACCGGATTTGTAACGCCTATTCCTACTTCGCCTGTATTTTTAATAACAAAACGTGAAATATCACCTCCAGTTTCTACTGCAAATGACCCATTAGTATCCTGACCCACATCGACAAAATTGTTTCCGGTACGTTCAAAACGCAGTTGAGGCGCAACACTTGTAGAAGACAGTAGCCTTGCAACAACTAGTCCATTATTAGCTGGTGTCCAACTCTGTACGATAAAACGTGCATTTGCCGTTGCTAGTACATCCAGTTTACTTGCACTTTCAAGAGGTTCATGCGCCCCTATAATTAATCTACCATTTACTCCCATATTACGATTTAGAAAATCGCCATAAATTAAGGGGGTGGTAGTGTTAGAGTTATGGATATACAATTTATCATTGGTGTTTTCGTTTTCACCTGCTCCGTATCCCAGAAATACATTAAAACTTCCTGATGAATTGCCACCTGCATAAGCACCTAAAGCTGTATTATGAGTTCCGGAAGCACTAGTATTAAGGGCAAGACGTCCTAGAGCAGTGTTAAAATTTCCTGTAATATTATTTTCTAATGCTCCGGCACCTATAGCCAGATTATCTGCACCGGAAATAGTTTTAGACCCAGAATTAAAGCCAACAAAAGTGTTGTATTTAGAGGTTAAATCATCACTTTTCCCTGCTCCTTCGCCAATAAATACCCCTAAACCTGTGTTGCGTATATCTATTCTTCCATTAATACGCGCATTGCCATCTACTTCAAGCATTTCTGATGGGTTTGTTACCCCTATACCAACCCTTCCTGTATTCCGGATAATCATTCGGGTACCTTCATGGTCTTTGAAGTGTAGTTGCCCATATCCACCATTTTCACTGGCGATTCCTGTTCCTGAGTGAAATATCTGCCACTCTTTCGAAATAGGAGTTTCATCAATACTACCGGTAACGCCAGAAGAGATTCTTATCCCTACACCATTAGTCTCACTTCCTTTAAAATTCGCAACTGTTGGAGAAGCAGAACTCCTAACATCTAATTTATAGTTAGGGTTATCAGTACCTATGCCTAAATTAACTGAAGGTACCTGATATAAATGACTATTATTAATAGCCCAATAAGCGTCTTTAAAAAAATTAGGATCAGTCCAGATTCCATTGCCTGTCTCGTCTGAGGTCATTACTTTAAGCGCCCCTGCACCATTAATCATTCTAAGAAATTTGGTTGATACGGTATCTGTCCACCTACCATTTCCATTATTATCTGAAGCCATCACTTTATACCAACCAGCCCCATTCGTTAATCTAATAGATTTAGTTGATAGAGTATCAGCCCATCTGCCATTTCCATTATTATCTGAAACCATCACTTTAGATATGCCTGCGCCATTAGTCATTCTTATGAATTTGGTTGATAGGGTATCGCTATTCGTTTGTGATTTTGGTAGTATAGTTACGCTTTGTGAGAACACCTCTGTTAAGGAAACCAAAGAAAAAAGAATAGATAAGAAAATGTGCTTAAGTTTTATATATGTATTCATGGGTAAATGGGCTTTGATGTTTTGATAAATTACTAAGGACTAATTAAGGTTTCTGATGTTTTATTTGAATTATGCGACAAAATTGTTCGACAAAATTGTTTAATTAAGGTTAAAAAAATATGACCATAGGGTCATTTTTTTTAAAATTAAGGCTTGATGCCATTCAGCACGAATGCCTTAATTTTACCCCTTCTTTTCCTGATAAAGGCTTTCATACTTTCTTCGTCTCTGTTTTCTTTGGCTTTTACATAAGCCATTGTCAGATAGGGCATAACACATAGGCCGTAAATATTCATAATTAAATCTTCGCCGGTCACGTCCTCACTCACAGTACCTCGTTGTTTTTCATTTTTAAGAATTTCGTCTAACTGAAACGGGATCGTATCCTGTTGTGAATGTGCCAGAAAATACGCTAATTCTTCTGATTCATTAAATAGATTGACCAGAAAACCGGGTAATCCGGGTTTGGCTTCAAACAAATCACTTACTACTTCAATAATACCTCCCACCAACGTATCTAAATCGAACTGCTCACCTATCAGGCGCTTCATGTGAAAAAATACTGTATTTAATGTACTTTCCAATATCTCCTGAAAAAGTGATTCTTTGGTTCGGAAATAATAGTGCAGCATCGTACGGCTAATACCTGCTTCTTCGGCAATCTGGGTAGTGCGTGTGCCTTTAAATCCATTCTTATGAAATACCTTCTCAGCAGCTATTAGTATTTTTTGCTTGGTGTCGTGGTCTACTCTTGGCATAAACTAAATTGTTCGACAAAATTGTTTATAAGAAATTTATAAAGCAAATTTTTGACAGATTTTCAGATAAAAAATATTTTCAAAGGTAAATAACATCAAAAAAAGTCATTGTTACTTAGTTTATTTTGTCCTAAGTAACAATGACTATGATAAAAAGTTTGTAGAAAATCTATGAAAACTAAACTATGATTTTGTCAACTCCAGTTTCTTGGCAAACTTCTGTGCCTTTAATGATAATTCAGTTGCTAAGAAACAATGGTCCTGTGTCATAGCTGTTTCAGTTCTGTTCACAATATCACTTACTAACTGGCCACCAAATGGGAGAGGTTCTTTGCCGCAATCAATATACTTTGTTTCCTTATTATTCACTAAGTACAGGTTATTACCTGTATCTTTAATAGCAATATCTATATTTTTGCGAATCTCAATAAATCCTTCTGTTCCTAAGATGGTCAATCGGCCATCCCCCCAGGTTTTTAGACCGTCTGGTGTAAACCAGTCTACTCTGATATAACCTGTGCCACCATTACCTTTTACCATCGCATCACCGAAATCCTCAAAAAGCGGAAATTCAGGATGATTTACATTACCTACCTGCGAACTAACAATTTCGCCTTTGGTTGAGCCTGTGAAAAATAAAAACTGGTCGAACTGATGGGAAGCAATATCAGTAATGATACCCCCAAATTTGCTACGGTCAAAAAACCATTCCGGACGCGTTTTAGTATTCATTCTATGAGGCCCCAAGCCTATGGTTTGAATTACTTTGCCAATCACCCCTTCTTTTATCAACTCACCTGCTTTTACGGTAGCCCTGTTTTCAAAGCGTTCGCTATACATAATTGAATAGATACGCTTGGTTTCTTTCTGTACTTTTCTTGCCTGTGCCAATTGCTCCAGAGTAGTGATACCCGGCTTATCAGCCATGAAATCTTTACCATGTTGCATGGCTCTGATTCCGATTGGCGCACGTTCGCTGGCAATCGCAGCACTCAGGATTAGTTGTATCGAATTGTCTTCCAGTACTTCTTTTTCGCTCGTGGCTTGCTTTACATTCGGATATCTTTTTACATAGGCAGCCATTAAATCAGGCTCTTTGGCATATACTGCTACTAATTCGCCACCCCCGCGAATGATAGCCTCTGTCATCCCATAAATATGACCATGATTAAGACCTATCACCGAAAAACGGATACTTGGGGCTACATTTTTATAAATATAAGGAGCTTCAATAGTGTTTGATTTTGCGGCAATTTCATTCACAAGGCTTGTTGATAGGACCAGCCCTGCGGTGCTTGCCAGACTATTTTTTAAGAAGTTACGGCGGTTTTTCTGATTGTTTTCCATAGTTTAATCAGGTTTGTTATTGAGTTTTGGTTGCCAGTTTTAAGGCCTGGGTAGTTGTATAATATTTGGCAATCATGTTGGGTACTTCCCATGCCGGGAGTTTGCCTTTTTTCAGATATTCAAGGTATTTTTCGGTGACTCTTCCGAAATGGGCTTCATGTCCTTCTTTGTATTTTTCCGGAATTTCTACTTCCCAACCTTTGTCATTTTTCTTCAAACTCACGCCAGGATATTTTTTCTCAACTATTGCCAAAGCTTGCTTTACTCCTGCTTCATAAGCGGCATTATTGTTAATAGGCTCTATATAAAGCGTTGGTTTATAATTCTGTTCAGCGCCTTGTCTGATAATCAGATTCGCCTTAGTTCCTCGCATAATTGAATAGTGTGTATCACCACCACCTTCAGGTGCCTGATAAGCCCAGATAACCGATGCTTTGGCATGCACACCTTTTAGCTGATAATTGATTTCTCCATTGCAGTATACCTTTAAGACATCGTTTAATACATCTTTTTTCAGATAATCAGGAAAACCCTCTGTTTTGGTAATAGTTTTAAACTGATTCAACGTCATATCAGTAGTCCAGTGGCGGGCACTTGTCAGCTTAATATCTTTCTGATAATCAATTATCTGCTCAGGAAAACACTCCCATTGGATCAGGTCTACCAGGTGCGTATTTACATCTACAATGCCCTCACCCTGTTGTGCTATATCCATAAACCATGACGGACGAGTAAGCACACTTCCTGATACGTATTTATAGAAATGGTGCACACTTTCTTTGGTTACTGCAGGGTTTTCAGGTGTACCTTTTTCCAATTTTCCGAAAGCCGAAGGTAACATCGAAAACTCTCTTTGTAGCATAGTAGAAATCTCATAACGTTCGGTCATGATGTCGTAAAGCAACACCTTTTTCTGCGCAGCAGTAGCAAAGGTTTTCTTCAATTTGTCAAAATCATTACCATTGATAATCATCGGCTTATCAGCCAATACATTCAACCCTGCATTGATTGACTTTTGGACATAATCAGCTTTTATCCGATTGTTTCCGGCAATTACCACCACGTTTCCTGCTTTTTCAGCTAGCATTTTTTCAAAATAATCAGCACCTGTATATACCTTCTCCACCCATTTCGTTGGATTATCTCCACGTTTATTATATCCCTCAATACGTTGTAAGTGAAAATTGAGGTCAGCGCCCGCTGGGGCATATACCCTCACTTCGGGACTAACTTCAGGATACATATTTTTCTGTACCAAAGCCGCATGAAAATGGCCCGGGTCAAGGGTAATTAGTTTGATTTCTTTTGAAGTCTGGGCAGATGTTTCTTGATTGATTAACATACTTAGTGCTAGAGCAAACCCTGTTGCTAACTGTTTTTTTCTCATCAGGTATTAAGGTTATTTAGTAACTTTTATCGCGTAAGCACTTCTTTGTGGTCTTGACAAAAGTGCGTTGGCTTCGTTGTCGTTTTTAAAACGTTCAGTTTTCGGATCCCAGTATAATCTTCTTTTCAACTTCATAGCAGCATGATGCAACAAACAGGCTGAACACGAACGGTGACCGATTTCAGCCGGAGCAATAGGTTCTTTGCGAGAAGCAACGCTTTCCAACCAGTTACCATGGTGATCATTACTTACAGGTAAATGTAATTCATTCGGCCCGATTTCAGAAGTAATAATTTTAGGGTCACTGGCATCTAGTTTCTTGGCAGCATTTTGTTTTGCTATCGGGTCGCTTGAAGTAACCGCTCCATCGCCACGGGAAACGAAAATCCAGCCTTCTGTTCCCTCAAATTTAATTCCATTTGGAATCTCGTTGCTGATAATCATTTCAACACCATTGTCATACATCGCATGGGTTGTAAAAATACCATGTACATTCCATAAACCACTGGTTGGGAAATCTGCCTTACCCCAGATCTCTGTTGGCCCTGAATATTCTTTATCCATACCCCAGTGTGCAATATCTATATGATGCGCGCCCCAACCTGTAATCATGCCGGCACCAAACTGCTCGCAACGCAACCAACCGGGGCGGTCGAAACCGACCTGTGGATGCACGCGTTTTTCAGTATAATACACCTCCGGTGTTGTGCCTAACCACATATCGTAATTCAGGTTTTTGGGAATCGGCATTTCTGCTTCTTCGTTTCCTGAAGGGTCGCCCGGCAAACCCACATATACTTTCTGCAATTTACCTATTCTTCCGTTTCTTACCAACTCTACCGCATATCTGAATTGTGAAGTGGAACGTTGCTGACTACCAATCTGCAATATTCTTCCTGATTTCTTTACGGCATCAGCCATCATTCTGCCTTCTGAGATAGTCAATGAAGCAGGTTTTTGTACATACACGTCTTTTCCGGCTTCTACAGCATGTACTACAATCGGAGCATGCCAATGGTCAGGAGTACTGACAATAACGGCATCAATATCTTTATTGGACAATAATTCTCTGTAATCGCCATATCCTGTTACTCCGTTGAACTCTTTGCCGGTCTTTTTGGTATAATAACCATTGACTAATTTCTGCGCTGATTCTATACGATTACTATCTAAATCGCACACGGCCATAATCTGAGCCGTATCATGTTTCCATACACCCGGCATATCGTGTCCGCGAGAAATTCTTCCTACACCAATAGCCCCAATGTTGATTCTGTTACTGGGTGCATTTTTACCAAAAACAGAAGAGGGAACAATGGTTGGAAAGCCTGCCAGAAGTGTACTGCTTGCCAATACGCCTTTACTACTCAAATCAAGGAATTTTCTTCTCGAAATGTTATTGTTTTGTTCGGTAGCCATAGTTTTTATATGAATGGTTGAATAAAGTATTGATAAAATGGGATTGGTTTGGCCATAACACTAGATTTAAAATGATTACAACCACAAGTATTGTCCCATTAATTGTAGAATTGTTTCATAATAGTGAAGTCAGTGTTTACTAGTGGAATGCTTAAGTTGAATACACAATATAGTTTAGGGGGTGGGTAATTCTAAATAAAATACAATTACATCTATTTTTCTTAGTTTGACTAAGCTTTTCAAATCATTGCTACCCAATCAAATTCAAAAGAATATTACGGCTATTTTTGCATTTAACAAAGACTTTTATGGCTATTTTTTATATTTTTTAATCTATATCTCCCGGTTTCGTTTTCGGAAACGTTTCCGATAGTTTTGGCGAACTTGTAAAAATTATAGAAATTTTGGTTGTTTAATCTTTATGTGGATGAGGATGAGATGGGATTAAGAAGACTGAGGCATTGGAAAAGTATAATTTCTGTGTATACTGTCTTAAACTTTGATTTACCTGATTGAATGATTATGCTGATGTTAACTTTTATTGCACTATGCCTTCTTATAAAAGCTATTTTAAAAATCAATGGAATCATTCAATCAGTTAAATAATAGTTCAGACAATTTCTTCGGCGAACTGGAGGCGATCGTCGCAAGGTTCGCTCCACAATATTTCAGGTCAATGATTAAATAAGGTAAAACGGTACGCCGTCGCGGCAAAGTTCAGACAATTTTTTGAGGTGAACCAAAGTTTGCTCCACATCAGCGAAATCATTAAATCAGCTAAATCAAAGTTCAAGAAGAAATTTTTCCGTACTTTTCAGGACAATCACCACTATTACCCTGAACTAATGGAAACAGACAAACTCAAAAGAGAAATTGATATACTGGGCCTGGCTGCCAATACCGTAAATATGATTATTGGCGCAGGCATTTTTATTTTGCCGGGTCTGGTAGCGGCTTATCTGGCAGAGGCTAGTATAATCGCGTATATCTTCTGTGGCATTCTGATGTTTACGATAGTCTTATGTTTTGCAGAAATTGGTAGCCGCGTAACTGTGACAGGAGGAGCCTATGCTTATATTCACGAAGCTTTTGGCGACTATGCGGGTTTTTTGTCTAATGCGCTTTTCTGGTTCGGAACAGGCGTATTGATAAACGCAGCCGTGATTAATGCAATGGCAGATATGTTGACTGTTTATATCCCATCGCTGCAAATACTTGCTTACAGAAGTCTGTTTTTTATTTTGATTTTCGGCAGTTTTGCCTGGATCAATATCAGAGGGGTAAAATATGGGAATTCGATGGTTAAAATCAATACGCTTATCAAACTGGTTCCTTTATTGTTACTCATTGTGGGTGGTGTTTTTTATGTTTCAGTAGATAATCTTAAATGGCAGGCATTGCCTACGCTGCCTAATATAGGAGGAGCCTCTTTATTGTTATTCTTTGCTTTTGGTGGGGGAGAGGCCGCCCTTAGTGTAAGCGGTGAAACCAAGAACCCCAGGCGAGTAATTCCCATGGGCATATTGCTCGGGATGAGTGTTGTGATTCTGTTGTATATAATCATTCAATCGGTAGCTCAGGGTGTTTTAGGCAAAGAGTTGGTGAATCATAAAGATGCTCCGCTAGCGGCAGTGGCAGGGAAGATTTTCGGACCATCAGGCGCTACATTGATTACTATCGGAGGAATTATGTCTGTGTTTGGATCATTAAGCGGTTCAATTTTATCGTACCCCCGCGTATTATTTGCAGGAGCACAAAGCGGATGGGCTCCTAAATTTATAGCAAAAGTGCATCCTAAGTATGCTACGCCTTACTGGGCTATTATCATCTATACTATTCTTGATTTTATATTCGCCGTAACGGGTGGTTTCAGGCAATTAATTATTATTGCCAGTGCTTCTTTATTAATCATTTATCTCGGGGTGGTGGTGGCAGTTGTCAAGTACCGATTCACAAACAAAACTTCTGCCGAAATTCCTTTCAGATTACCTTTCGGATTATTAATTCCTGCCATTGCGGTTATTTCTATTATCTGGTTTTTATCAAACCTTAATTTATCAGAGTGGATAGGTGTAGGTGTTGCCGTGGTATCGCTTTCAGCTATTTATTTGATAATGAAATTATTAAAACGTACTTCCTGATTTCTGCCTATGGGACTTTTTTGCTGATTTTTTTGTTCAATACTCGCGGATGCTGCGGATATCCGGAATAATACCGGATTTCTCGTAAAAATCCGTTAATTTTGTAATATGATTATAAGACCGGAAAGACCTATAACAGATTGGCTGCCACTTACTTTGAGTGAAGTGGAAAAAAGAGGTTGGGACGAAGTAGACGTTGTACTCGTTTCAGGCGATGCTTATGTAGACCATCCTGCCTTTGGCACGGCTGTTATCGGACGTATTATTGAGAGTGAAGGATTCAGGACTGCCATCATTGCCCAGCCTAACTGGAGAGATGATTTGCGGGACTTTAAGAAATATGGTCGTCCGAAGTACTTCTTTGGTGTAACAGCAGGTTGTATGGATTCGATGGTGAATCACTATACAGCCAATAAGCGCTTGCGTTCGAATGACTCCTATACTCCAGGTGGAGAAGCAGGGTACCGCCCTGACTATGCTACTACGGTTTATACCAGAATATTAAAAGAACTCTATCCTGATGTACCAGTATTGATAGGAGGAATAGAAGCTTCCTTAAGACGGGTAACCCACTACGATTACTGGAAAGACCAGCTGATGCCCTCTATTCTGTCTGATTCAGGTGCTGATTTATTGGTATATGGCATGGGCGAACAACCCTTGCGTGAGATATTGAAACTGGTAAAGAAAGGGGTGCCACTTAATACCATCAGGAATGTGAATCAGGTGGCTTATCTGCAGGATAGCTCAGAAGCATTACCTGACGATAGAGGTTGGAATACGGTGGAATTAGCAAGCCATGAGGTATGTCTGAAAGATAAAATCAAATATGCCTCCAATTTCAAGATAGTAGAGGTAGAATCGAACAAGTGGCAGGCGAATCGTATTATTCAGAAAATAGCAGACCAGACCTTAGTGATTAACCCTCCGTTCAAGATTATGGACGAGAAGGAAATCGACCAGTCGTTTGATTTGCCTTATACCCGATTGCCGCACCCCAAATACAAAAAACGTGGGCCGATTCCGGCTTACGAAATGATTAAGTTCTCGATAAATATGCATCGGGGCTGTTTTGGGGGCTGTAGTTTCTGTACGATATCTGCGCATCAGGGTAAATTCATTGCCTCCAGAAGTGAAGAATCTATCATGAAAGAGGTTGACCAGATTGTGCAACATCCCGAATTTAAAGGTTATATCTCCGATCTGGGCGGACCATCGGCTAATATGTATCGCATGAAAGGTAAAGATGAATCTATCTGCGCCCGTTGTCAGGCACCGAGTTGTATTCATCCGGTTATCTGCACTAATCTTGATACTTCACATAAGCCATTGACCAAAATTTATCAGCAAGTAGATGCACATCCCGAAGTGAAAAAAGCCTTTGTGGGTTCAGGTATCCGCTACGATTTATTGGTCGATGATTTCAATAAAAATAACAAGGATGGCAACCACGACGAATACATGGAGCAGTTGGTAACTCGCCACGTATCTGGTCGTCTGAAAGTTGCCCCTGAACATACATCTGACGATACACTACGTGTCATGCGTAAACCATCATTTAAGTACTTCAGGAAGTTTAAGCAGAAATACGATAATATACAGGAGAAACACCAGCTAAAGCAACCGTTGATACCTTATTTTATATCCTCTCATCCGGGTTGTGAAGAAGCGGATATGGCCAATCTGGCTGCCGAAACCAAAGATTTAGGCTTCCAGTTAGAGCAGGTACAGGACTTTACGCCAACGCCAATGACGGTAGCTGAGGTTATTTATTATTCGGGCGTACATCCTTATACCTTGCAGCCTATCAAAACAGCTAAGACCAAAGAAGAAAAACTGGCACAAAACCGTTTCTTCTTCTGGTATAAACCAGAGTTTAAAAGCTGGATTCGCAGCCGTTTGCACAAACTCAGTCGTGCTGATTTGGCTGAACGTTTGTTAGCCAACCCTAAAAAGAAAACACAAGGTAGCGAACCAGTAGGTATTGTGAAGAACAAGAAGAAAAGATTCAGATAATTTCGGGCAATTCCATAAAATCTTTCGTACAAAACCTCTTTTTTACGTCGTGAGACTAGAATGAGGTTTTGTTTTTTAGTACTACCTTATTGTCTTGAATGGTTTTAATGTATTGCAGATTCATTAAAAGAGAGCGTTGAATCAGACAGAAGTTACTAGCAGTTCGCCGAAAGAGTACTTCTACCGGATCTCCGATTGAGATTAAGTTAGTGTCCATGATTTTATACCATAGACAATAGATATAATGGATAAAGATGAAGAAGACCCTCTTCATATGGAATAGGGCTTAGTAAAGTAATCCGAAAGTTTTACTTAATAAATGAGAATATCTTATGGCAATTAATGGCCTTATTATTTCTTAATTTTTTGAGTGCAAAACATTTTTGGATCTTAATTCTTATCAGGAACAGTCGGCGCCCAGGTCGTGCTCGTTATAAAATTCCAGCCATAAGAAACTGTACTACCTAAGCCTCCGCCATTAGGTAGGATTGGTCTATAGCCCATCCAGGCTTTACCCACCGAGAAACTTATTTCTTCCGTCAGTGTATTGCCATCATCTATAGCACTAACAAACCCTATTTCAAAATAATAAGTCATAAAGTTGAGAAGTTGATTACCGGCTTGTTTGACAAATCTGATTTCAATTGAATTGAAGTATACACTTTTTACATTATACTCATAAAAAGTAGTAGACGATTTACTAATGGGCTTAACGAATGAAAGTACACCTGAAACAGGTTTTGCATTAGGTCTATTTAATGCAAAATCATTGCTGAAATTATAAGAAAAATCATAAAGCTCAATATAATCAGTATACCCAGCCACTACACTTTCACCTGGAATTAATAGTGGAGTCCCGAAACTTTTAGTGAATTTAGCGAAGATTCTGACTGTCTGCCCAAAAAGCGCAGGTGTTATCAGAAGCATACAAACCAATAAGTATATATTTTTTTTCATGATATTTGCTGATTTTAGCGTTTAACACTTAAAAATTTGTTGATGTACAAGAAGTATTCGTGACATAATCCCAACAAAACCTTTGTGTGTCAGTAGGAGGGTTAGCTAGCGTATAGGTAGTAACAGCTGTAAGATTACTTTTGAATTTGACTTTCATCAGATAAGTAAGAATCCCTTCACCATCCATAAAATGATCTATTGAAAGTATACTTACCTCTGTGAGTTTTATACGCATAAGCTCTTTTTGCGTAGTGCCTGGCAAATCAATATACAAATTCATGGCAGGAGTGACCGTATGATTAAATAATCGCTTACTTAATTCTATTACTGGTTGCTCTATCCTGAAAGTCAAATCCATTTCATTGCCTTCTGCTCTTCCACCACCCAAACCAGAGTTACTACTATTTACGTTGAAAGAGTTCTTTTTTATAAGTGCGTATTTTTGAATGAGTATATTCTTTGGTTTAGGGCCAGGCGTAGTAACATTCGGACGGTCGGTTGGTACGGTGTATTCTCCATCTAAACCTGGTATGTCTAAATACATAATGGTGTTGCTTTGCCCATACAAAGCCCAGTGGCTCATCAGTAGCAAGATCGCCAGTAAGAGAGATTTATTTATATTTTTCATGGATAATTTCATTTAAAGATAGGGTTTTGCTAAAATTTTAGTTTTTTATCGGCAGGTAATCCATAAGCTTCGGGGTAAAGGTAAGTGCCTTTTTCTTCAGGTTTCTTTTCTATCTCATTCGGTATCCTGAATTTCCGGGCATACGCATCATTTCTAATACCTGTTATCTGCCAGCTTACCTCTATATTGGGTTTATCAGTACGTATTTCAAACTGGTTAGCCTGTACTTTTTCAGAAACAATAGCCTGTGCAAAGGTGCCTATTACTGTAAGCTGGTATCTGAAATCCGTATTCAGCGATTCAAAATAGTCAGGCAGTTTTACCCGGGCTATCCCTTTGGCATCGGTTATAATATTGCCGTTGTAGACATTCATCATATCAGGGCTTTCTACAAAGCTGTGGTAGAGATACTTATTTTCGGGGTCGAGGGGGTGATCAATTTTAAATGAACCGCCTCCCTTCGAAATCGAACCACTCACAGATAAATTGCCATTGATGCTTGTATTTTTCAGAGAAGTATTGCCTCCGACAGTTAATTTTTGTTCAATATCAGTTGTTCCGGTAATAGTAGTACTGCCAATTACTTTGAGGGCGTCGCCACCAGGCGTATTAAAGGCATCAATCAAGACTCCATTCTCATACGAATCATTCGTAACAGTCATTTTAGCTTTTGGTTCAGGATTATTAGAGCCAATTTGTACCGATTGAAAACTCGGATTATCAGAAAGAATAGTACTGCCATTAACAAGGAGTAAGGCCGTTGTATCAGGAGTTTCAGTACCAATACCTACATTTCCTCTGGCCGAAATTCTCATTCTTTCGACACTCCCTGCATGAAATGACAAGTATTTGCCAGTATAAGCGCCTATCCTAAAATGGTCTGAATAAGTGGAAAGATGGCCGACTATTTCGCCATTAAAGCCACTTCCGTTAGTTGATTCACCTACTCTGAACCAGAGGTCTGCACCACCGGGGTCTATAGTTGAAATATTGCCATAAGTAATATCCGACGCCTTAATGAGAAAATGACCACTATTCGCAATAGAAATGGGGCTTAAGGTAATGGACTGGGCATAAAGGGCACAAGTAAGCCCGGCAAACAAAAGAGTGCAAAGTATTTTTTTCATGCGTAATTTATTCTTTAATTAATTAAGCCGGATCTGACATCCAATAAGTGTTAAAAGGCATGTCGTGAGAAGAGGGGGTAGGCATTATATGTAAAATATAACTTTAAAGATGAAAAAGTTTTGCAAAAATGTGTTTTAATACACTTATTTCATGAAATAAAATCCTGTTTAATACTAAATAAAAGACAATGTGTATATGGTTAAGTTATAAAAGTAATTTTCAAAGAGTAGACGACTGAGAGCGAATTGGTAAGGTTTTTATAATAGAGCATTATTTGCTGATTCCTCCACAAAGCTTTTCCCTTAAAACCTCTTTTTTACGTCGTGAGACTAAAATAGAGGTTTTGTTTTTTAGTACTACCTTGTTTGCTTCTAATGTCTCAATTTGTTGTAGATTTACCAGAAAAGAACGATGGGTTCTGTAAAAGAAATTAGTAGTGTCGAAGCGTTTTTCTAATATACTCAAAGTAGTAGCTACCAGAATTTTTTTGCCATCTTCAAACATTACAAATGTATAATTGTTATCAGCTAACAGAAAGAGGACTTCTGCCGGGTTTACTTTTTTGCGGCCACCAATGGCTATTAAATGCGTTTCCATGATTTTTAGCGTTTGAGGAAAGGTTTTTAAAGTATAGATATCTTAGCTATTTATTATTTTGTTAATCAATTAAGCAAGAAGCAGCGTCCCGGTAAAGTCATAAAATATATGTATAATGAGAAAGCAAATTGAGGCATCAAATATGTGGGTGAATGGGCATGAATCCTTTGCAAAACCTATTTTGCTAAAAAACTTTTTTTGCAAAACATTTTGCAAAGGAGTATTTTTAAGAAACTAATTCCATGAAAAAGGCTGTTGAATAATGCTACTGAAAGACAAGATATATGTGTTTGAATTGCGTGAGCAGTTTTTACAAAAGATTGTAGATGAATGGGAGGTGAAATGGCAGGAGGATTTTGATGAATTTGTGAGTTTCGACGCCCTCAAAAGTAAGAATGCCTTTTTAGAGTCGCTTTTAGCCGATATAGAAGAAAATCTGCATCAGCAAAGAAATGGTCAGGCAAAGAAATACTTATTTAGTAAAGATTTTCTACGAAGATTCATTTTTGAGTATGGTGCCAGAGAAGTTCGTATCCAGACACACTCCCGTACAGCTATTGCTCTCTATTTAGGCTATAAAAACTGGGAAGATTTTGTAGAGCAAAACAAAGAAATTGATAATCAAACTGTTAATATCAACTACGTCAATGTCGACGAGTCTCTTCTGCCTGCGCTTAGTAAAACACAGCTAATTTCTTTAAATAATGAACCATACGCTGTTTTTCAGGAGGTAAAACCCAGGTCCGCAAAAAACCTGTTCAGATTGTTGTATAGTATATTAACAATAATATTGATTGGGGTTGGTGGTTATTTTCTGTTCAATTGGTGGATAACCCGTCCCTTTTCTGCAGATGAACTTAAAAATGTACAGTTTAAGATTATCAAAACAGTAGGGCAGTATCCACAAGCGGTGCGTATTATGTATGATCTGGGGAAGATAGATAGGGTACAGAATGTAGAGGTTGAGTTGGGCGTGGGCAAAATAGTTTCAATCAATAATATAATTGGTTACATAACAAAAAGTAATAAACTAAAAGATACTATTGCACAAACCTACTTTTATCCGGGTATCTATCAATTAAAACTTTTTGTGAATAATAGAGCAGTAAAAGAGCTTAAACATATAGTTTACTCTCACCCCAATAAATGGACAGCTTGGGGTAATGGATTAGCTTATGAAAAATCATGGACTACTAATATCAGTACCGTAAAGAATTATATACAAGATGGAGTTTTTCATTTTGACCCAAAAGAATTACGAAATGATATTAAAAGCGAAAACGATTATAGCAATGCTATTCATGCACTTACGCAAGATTTTGGGGTCAGAATGGATAGTATGACCTTTGAGGCCAGAATGAAGAACCCTGAAAGCGAAGGGGGAGAAGGGTGTTATGATATGCATATAACAACAGGTGACAAAAATTTTAATTTTGTTAATGCGGGCTTTACTAGGTTTGGCTGCGCAGATTATGCTAAATTAACCGTAGGTAAAACGATTTTCAGAAGAATTACGGATCATCCTGGAAAAAATTATGATTTACATGAATTTGGCGTAAATCAGAATGAGTGGAATAATTTTAAAATAAAAATTCTGGGTGACATAATAGAAGTTTTTATTAATGATAAGTCGGTATTTAAAAATACCTATGAACGAAATAAAGATTTTAGTGACTTAATAGATACCCGTTTTACCTTTAATGGTGCAGGCTCTATTGATTGGGTGAAAATCTCTAATTCTTATACCGGAAAAATCGTGTATCAGACTGATTTCAATGAAGAAGAAAAAACTCAGTAATAGCTCATTAATTTGATTATTGTATTTATAGAATCTCACTCGACATTTATATATCATCTCTATTAAATGATAAACGAATTCTATCAAAAAGCCTTTGAACTCGATAAGAAAGATGAATTAGTTAGATTTAAAGAGGCATTTGTAAGCGAACCTAATACTATTTATCTCGATGGTAATTCTTTAGGGAAACTCCCAAAGAAAACCATTGTACAAACCAACGCTCTAGTAACCAATCAATGGGGCAAAGGATTAATTCGAAGCTGGAACGACCATTGGATAGACTTGCCACAAAAAACAGCAACCAAATTAGCCCAGATAGTAGGTGCGCAGCCCGATGAAATATTTGTGGGTGATTCTACCTCTCTTAATCTCTACAAATTGGCTTTTGCGGCTTTAAACCTCAATCAGTCCAAAAAGAAAATCATTTCAGATAATCTCAACTTCCCGACTGATCTATACATCTTGCAGGGCTTGATTGAGCAGCAATTCAAAGACCATTCCTTAAAGATTATTGAAAGTCAGGATGGTATTACAGTTGATGAAAAACAGTTTGAAGAAGCAATAGACAATCAAGTGGCTCTGGTAGTGCTAAGCCACGTAGTTTTCAAAAGTGCCTTTATGTATGATATGGCACATATCAATGACTTGGCACACCAGAAAGATGCCTTGTTTATCTGGGATTTAAGCCATTCAGTTGGTTCGGTACCTGTCAACCTGAATGAGTCAGGGGCAGATATGGCGGTGGGCTGTACCTACAAATACCTCAATGGCGGCCCGGGTGCACCTGCTTTTTTGTATGTTCGTAAAGATTTACAAAAGCAGCTGCAAAGTCCTATCTGGGCATGGTTCAGCCATCAGGCACCTTTCGATTTTAGCCTTGACTATCAACCTAAAGATACTATTCAGCGCTTTGCAGTGGGTACTCCCTCGGTTTTATCATTAGCCGCTATTGAATCAGGCTTGGATATTACCTTAGAAGCAGGCATAGACCGTTTGCGCACCAAGAGCCAGCATCAAAGCGAGTTTCTGATTGAACTCATTCAGCAATTATTAGTGCCGCAAGGCTTTAGAATTGTTTCACCACTCAATGCCAATCAGAGGGGCTCTCATATTTCTATCAGCCACCCTGAGGGTTATCGTATTAGTCAGGCTATGATTAAGCCCAATGACGAGTCAAAAGTGATTGTTCCCGATTTTCGTCCACCCGATAATATCAGATTAGGTATTGCGCCTTTATATAATACGTTTACCGAACTGGTTGATTGCGTAGAGCGTATCTGGAAGATTGTGGCGGAAGATCAATATAAGCAGTATAGCACCGAGAGACTAACTGTTACCTAATAGCTTAAAATTTGTGCCAGACTTTATAGACAAGATGAAAACATAAGTATAGGCTAATCGGTTAGATTCTAAAGAAGGTTAACACACAGCTTATGCAAAAGACAAACGAACTCAAATCCAGGATAAACATTCTGGCCTATTATCAAATAGTTGGCGGTGCCGTAGGAATCATTTTTTTAGTCTGGATGATCGCAACAACCTTTCCTATTCAAGGGCTTAACATATTGCTTTATCTGTTTATGGCTGTCTTTTTTGGCTTCTCTATTTATAGTGGGTGGCTACTCGTAGAAAAGCGAATAGAAATAGGCTTAACACTTTCAAAAATCAATCAGATACTACAGATATTTGGTGTAGCCTTTGGTGGCTTTGCATATGAGTATGTGGCTGGAATTGCATTGATGCCGGGTATTGATTTAGAAGATGGAGCTAATATTACTTTCAATTTCTCATTATCTAAATTTGAATTGTATTTCAATAGTAGCAAAGATTTTGCAAGAGTTGAGTTCAATCTGGTAGCAATTTATCTGGTCTATTTCATTAGCAAATTGCAAGCTTCCATTGCCATTCGGAAACGACTGGATGTTTAAAACAAAGATAGATATTAGGCCGCCCGATTATATCACATCAAGCTCTGACTTTTAGTAGTCAGGGCTTTTTTTATTGATAAAGGTTGTCAACATGTAACATACATTGAGTTAATAAATTAGTTAAAATATTTGTGTAACCTAATTGTTACATATATATTTGTAACTGATTGGTTACATAATTAAATTGATGATGAGAAGAGATGTTTTTCAGGCCATAGCCGACCCTACCAGAAGAAATATTATTGGTTTAATAGCCAATCAACCCATGAATCTGAATACTATTGCTGAGGAGTTTGATATAAGTCGCCCTGCTATATCCAAACATATCAAGATTCTGACCGAGTGTGGCCTGATTGTTATCAGGCAAGAGGGGAGAGAACGATATTGTGAGGCAAAACTGGACAAACTGAATGAGGTATCAGCATGGGCTGACCAGTACCGTAAATTCTGGACAAATAAATTAGACGCTTTAGATATTTTCTTAAAACAAGATTCAATTCACAAAACAAATATAGAAAATGAACAATCAAGCGATTAAAGTCGAACGGGTCTACGATGCGCCTGTTCAGAAAGTCTGGGCAGCGCTTACCGAAAACTCACAACTGAAAGAATGGTATTTTAATTTTGAAGATTTTAAGCCCGAAGTAGGCTTTGAGTTTAAGTTCTATGGAGGCCCAGACGATGGCAAACAATACTTACACGTTTGTAAAATTACGGAAGTAATTAATGAAAAGAAACTAGCCTATACCTGGCGATATGATGGGTATCAGGGTGATTCTCTGGTAAGTTTCGAACTATTCCCAGAGGGTAATAAAACAAAATTGGTATTAACACACGAAGGTCTTGAAAACTTTGACCAGACAAACCCGGATTTCGCCAGAGGAAACTTTGTAGAAGGCTGGAATTACATTGTGAATACCGGATTGAAAGAGTATTTGGAGAAAGAGTAATTTTTATTTTTGATAGTCTTATTCTTCCAATTTTTATGGAGAATAAGACTATTTACGGACATATATGCTTCATAGTTTAGATTTAACAATATTTTTTGTTGAAAAACATTCATGCCAAAAGAAATTCTGAATAACTTCAATCCGTAGAACTAGTCTTCTAATAAAATCTCCTTTAAATATTTGAATTGTTGACTAATTAATTTATTCGCAAAGTATGCTACGAAAATTGTACTGGGTTATATTATCGGCCGGTTTATTGGTGCTTGCCTGCTCTAAAGATGGGGTTTCTCCGCAAAAACAAAGTGGTGAAAATAAAATGCTTTCTTTTGCTTTTGCCGATTTAAATCCGGTTGTAAAAGGAGAGATAGATACTATAAGCAAAACGGTAAATGTTTGGGTGCCTTCAGGAATCGACTTAAAATCTCTCAAACCTACCATAGAAATTTCATCAGGTGCGAGTATCATTCCGGCTTCAGGTGTATCACAGGATTTTACCAACCCCGTAGTTTATACGATTACTGCCGCGAATGGTAATAAGCAAGCCATTGCAGTAAATGTTAAAAGTAAACAAAGTACTTGTTTACTTGCAGAAGCTGAAATCACTGAACTTTATTCAGATGGAATGAAAAGAGTAAATAAGTTTTTTTATACTTATAATGCTTCTAATGTGCTTCAAAAGATTAAAGGAGTGCATAGTGTGGAAGGAAAAACATATTCAGATAGCGTATCCTTAAGTTATAATGAAACTGGTAAACTAGTCAAAATTACAAACAGCAGAGAGTTAATGGTTGACATTACCTATACTGGAAATGTAGCAGAAATAATTAGAACTTTTCCTGAAAATTTTAAATTAAGCTTATTAAATTTCACAACTTATACATTGAATAACAAGGGCCAGGTAACTAAGCTTGAAGTAAGTCCATCAACGTACCTCAGGTATGAGTATAATGAAAAAGAACAATTGGAAAAAACTTATTTAGCTAACGGGGCTAAAGAATATTTATATAGAGTGTTTGAGTATGATGATAAGAAAAACCCGTATAAAGATATATGGGTGTCTACAATAACTTATACATTTTCCACCGATTTGCTAACTGGAATTCCAAAACAGCCAGTAATATTCTTTGATTATGGTTATCCTCAGGAAGTACAAGCAAATAATTGGAAAAAAACCACTTCCTATTATGAAGATGGGTCTATTGTCGGTTCAACAAATTATACTTATACATACAATGCCGATGGATACCCACTTACCATGACAAATAGTTCAGGCAGTGTTAAAACTGTAATGAAATACAGCAATTGCAGTAATAACTAAAATCGGGAAAGAACTAATAAGAGTGTACCTCATAAAAGAAAACTCATTGGTGTGATTAATCAAAATCTCCCTACCTTTACGCCCACAATTTCTGATAGCTGATGATACATATCCATTATTTTACATTCTCACCATTTGCCGAAAACACATATATACTTTGGGATGAAACCAAAGAAACAGTAATTATTGACCCGGGTTGTCTCGCGCAATATGAAAAAGAAGAATTAGCAGATTTTATTGCTGATAATCAACTCACGGTTAAGCACTTGCTGCAAACGCATACTCACCTCGACCATGTTTTTGGCAGTGCTTTTGTGAAACGGAAATTTGGGGTAAAAATGCTCATGCATAAAAACGAACTGCCTATATTGAGCAATGTAGAAAGTCGTTGCAATATGTGGGGCATTAAAGGCTATGAACCTGTTGAAGCCGATGGGTTTATTAATGAAGGAGATATTATTAAATTCGGTAATTCGGAATTAGAAATTCTATTTGTACCTGGTCATGCGCCCGGACATATCGCTTTTGTCAATCATGATCAGAAGTTTGTAATTGGGGGAGATGTACTTTTCAGAGGAAGCATTGGCCGTTACGATTTCCCGCTCTGTAGCTATACCGACTTAATGAATAGCATTCAAACCAAGTTCATGACTCTGGACGATGATTATAAGGTACATCCGGGACACAACGAGCCAACTACAATTGGCTTAGAGCGACGTACTAATCCTTATCTGAATCAATAAATTAAGCTTCTGCTTTTTTCTTCATAGATTTGGTTTTGGCTTTTTTGAGATTTTCTTCTACTCTGAACAAAGTAATCTTTTTTATCAGATCGTAGGGGATAGGTTCATCTAACTGAAACTGGATAGAACCTTTGCCTGTTTTATAAGGTGCGAGGTCTTCTTTAAAAGCTTCTGTTCCGGTTGGTGCCGGATAGAACCCGATATGATTTTTAAAAGCAGCAAAATAAACCAGATTGCCTTTCAACACAAAAGTAGGCATAGCATATTTAATAGTTTCTGTAGCTTCTGGTGCAGAGGCATGAATAAGTGCTCTGATTTTCTCTAAAATCTGCTGAATATCTTCTGGAAAACTACCGATGTATTCGTCGATGTTTTTTGCTGCGTTGTTTACCATAAAAGTTAGTATTAATGATAGAGCGAAAATTGTAATTAACCTATTCAAAGATAGAAGTTTTTGGGTAAAGTTTTGGTTAAAAGAAAAATTTATGAGCTGAAATTATACGAAAAGAATTTAAACTAAAAAAGCTGTGATAAAAGCAAACTATATAGAAAACATAAAAATACTGCGCCAGAAAATTCCTGTTGGTGTAAGTGATGCGTTAAGAGCCCTTAAAACAACTTATGGGAATGTAGAAGAAGCGGAGAATTTAATCAAAAAAGAATTCCTCAGTATTTTAATAGAGAAAACCGACGTAGATGCAGACATAGCGCAGAAGGCTTTAGTCAAAAATAAATTTGATATTGGTGCTTCTCTAATCGAAATTGAAAAACAGGTATATAGCAGTACTGAGTTAATTCTTAAGCGTTGTCTTAGAGAAAAAGAATATGCTATAGAGTCAATACTCAAAGTAATAGAAAGGAAAATAGAAGCGACAATTCAGAAAGACCAGGAATTATGGATGTATGGTTGGTTTAATTTTGAATTGTTAAAGACTTTAGATTCTTATCTATTTAGTTTTGCGGCTATCGCCGAATGGCTTTCATTTGAAGATTGTGAGGATTTTTATTCTGCCATTGGATTTCATACGCAAGAAGTAACAGAGCAAATTGAAATAGCTCTCCATTTGCCTGAAATAGCTGATCATATAAGAGTAAGTAATGAAAGGAGTACATACTTTTATGAAAAGTATAAAAATAAAAAAAATGGTTATAGTATTGCCTATGAGAAGCTTATAGAAGATGCTGCGTTCAAACAAGCTAAAGAAGGGTACTTTAATAATAAAAGACTATTGATTAACAGTCTATATGAGTTTGTAAAGACACATATAAATCAGTTTCCATAGTATCCTGTTGAGAACCATTTTATTTGGGCATTTACTATCATAATAGCTAAGGTGTTCTTTCATTGCCGGTAAGTAAATAGAATCCCATAAAAAGCAGAATAACAGGTATAAGTATAAGCAAAACAGCTAAAATTATATTGAGTATAGCTTTATTAAATGAAAATTGTTGCGCTGTAGCAATACCTATAACTAATATTCTTAATGTGATAAAGCTCAGTAAAACTTGAATCAAGGCGAAGAAATATCCTAAATATTCAGAAAGCTCATTGCTTTCAAGCATAGATTCACTTCTAAAGACGTTTTCACCAAATGTAATTATTCTAAGCAGAAAGATAATTAGCAGAAAAATACTCGGAATACTTGCCCAGGCAACAATGTTTCTTATTTCTTTTTTCTTTGATTTCCCCCCAATTCGTTGACCAGTAAAATCAATACCAAAGGAATACAAGTACATAAATAAATATCCAGAAATTCCACCGATTATAATTGCCGAAAGTATAATATTATCAAGAGATTGACTATCGCCATAATGATTTAATTCAGCTCTTTCAAAAGCTTTTTCCACACTTACAAGAAAGAACGAAATATGCACAATCTCTTTTCTATCCCATAAAATTATATCTCGGAATGCTTCTTTCGGGTTAGTAAAGAGATATTGAATGAGTTCAGACACACTATACTTGCTCTCGTTAATTTCCATTTTTATTCATGTTAATATTTTAACCCAAATATATTCTAAATTTTTATTTGCTGGAATCGCTTATCTAAAACTTCTATTGCAGAGCAAGGTAGGCGATTCATACGATTCTTGTTATGTATAGTTTCTGTATAACCAATTTTTCTTATTTAAAATAATTCTAAATAAGCTCGCCTTTCCAAATTTTCTCTCTTACCTTTGTGGCTCACTCTTACATAAGTACAACAAACACATAACCTAGCAACCAACTTTTATGAAATTGACTATTATTTTCAGATATACGGTTTTATGGCTCTTTTTTGTTGTTCACCAAACCATTCAGGCACAAAATCAGCCTGTGGCTAAGTATCATGTAAAAGGTATGATTGCTGATTCAATAGACCAGAAACCTATTGAGTTTGTAACCATTAATCTGCTTGATGCAGCCACTAACAAAAGTGTCGGCGCAACCTATACCAATGATAAAGGGCTTTTTGAACTGGGCATCAACAAAAAAGGAGAGTATAAGCTAGAGTTGATACTGGTGGGATACCACCCTAAAGCAGTTTCGCTGACAATTACAGATGAAAATCCTATCGTTACTATTCCTTTTATTCCGCTTACTTCTAATGTGCAACAATTGGCTGATGTGGTGGTAGTAGGCACCAGACAATTAGTAGAACAGAAATCCGGCATGCTGGTATATCATGCTGAAAGAGACGTAACGAATCTGGGAGGAACAGCCGCAGATGTCTTACGCAAAACACCTGTACTAAAGGTAGATGCTGATGGGAATGTAAGTATGAGAGGCAGTAGCAATCTGAAAATACTTATTAATGGCAAGTACTCAGGCCAGATGGCACGAAGCCCAGCCGATGCCTTGAATATGATTCCTGCTGATATGATTAAGTCGGTTGAAGTAATTACCAGTCCGTCATCGCGTTATGATGCCGAGGGGGCAGCAGGAGTTATTAATATTATTACCAAAAAAGGAACAGATTCGCTGAATGGTGCACTCGAACTCGTAGCTTCTAACTGGGAGCAGGCATTTAACCCACGTCTGGCCTTTTCGAAAGGCAAATTGAATGTCAATTTCTTCACCCATGCCCACCGTTTGCAACAAAAGAGAGAGACTAATATGATGAGGTTATCTTTTGCTGATAATGGAGAACCTTACCAGTTACAACAACAGTCGAGTATCAATAATGTCATGCCACATGGCATGTCAGAGGTTTCAGTCGATTATCAGGCTGATTCCACGACATTGATTAGTTTATCTGCTACGGCTTGGTTGGGTAACTGGCCATCAGACAGAACGCAGAATAATACTACTTCTCAGGCAGGTAATATTATTCAACAATTTCAGCAAAAGACTACAACCAATGACGCGACCAATCTGGGCTATTTTTTAAGTCTGGGCTATTCTAAGAAGTTTAAAAGGGTAGGCCAGGAACTCTTCCTGATTGCTCTATATGAAGATAATCTTAAAGATGATTTCGACTACTTTACCACACATACCAATACCGAAGGAGCGCCTATATATATGGAGGAAAATAGTAATCATATGCGTACGCGTGAATCAACCCTACAACTGGATTATACCCATCCCTTATCGAAAGATGGTAAAAACCAGTTTGAAGTAGGAGCAAAGGCTATTCTGAGAGACGTAACGAGCGATTACCGCACTTTTGCAAGTACAGAAAATCTGCCGAGAGATTTAATGCCAGTGGCCAACAGAACCAATGTTTTTGAGTATGGACAGGATATTATAGCCGGATATGTACAAACCAAGTTTAATCTTCCTAATAAATGGTTTTTGCAGGCAGGTATTCGTATGGAACAAACATTAATACACGGACGCTTCGCAACGCAATATCAGCCCTTTAAAAATAATTTTCAGAACTTTGTACCAAGTGCTACTATTACTAAAATACTCAACGAAGCCAATAGCTTTAATCTGAGTTATACCCAACGTATCTCTCGCCCATCAATCATTGACTTAAACCCAAATATAGATGCTCGTGACTCAAAAAATCTTGAATCGGGTAATCCTGATTTAAGACCGGAGGCTTCTCACCAGGTTGAGTTGTCTCATACATTATCGACAGAGGCTGGATTTTTCTTTAATACCTCGCTCTATGGCAAGCAAACCAATAATTCGATAGAAGATATTATTGTTATAAGAAATGATGGTGCTTCTTTATCTACTAAACAAAATGTGGCTTCCAATGAGCAATATGGTGTCAACCTGTCTACATCATTCAGCCTGTCTAAGGGCATTACGCTTGAAAGCAATGCAAGATTAGGGTATATGGATTTCAGGAGTGTAGCTTTGGACGTGCAACGACAAGGCTGGGGCGGAGGTCTGAACATCAACACTACTTTTAAACTAAGAGGGAATTATACCCTGCAAGCCTTTGGCGATTACGACTCACAAGCAGTCACCTTGCAAGGTCACGAGACAGACTGGTTTTATTATAGCTTTGCACTGAAAAAAGAATGGACTAAAAGCAAGATAACAGCCGGGCTCTCAACTGTCAATCCATTCAATAATTCTATGACCCGCAGTCGTGTGATTATTGCGTCGGGCTTTACATCTGATAACCTTACCCGTTATTATAACCGCGCTGTGAAATTAACATTGGTCTGGAAATTCGGTGGACAAGGTAAACAAATCAACCGCAAATCAGCAGGTAATGATGATTTGAAGAGTAGTGGGGAAAGGTAGATTTTGAAAATTTCATTATATTTGGTTTAGCAAGCGTATTCCTGACCTAAACCATCTTACCAATGAAACTCAATAATACTTTCTTATTGCGAATAGCGGTAGCTATTATCCTTCTTATGCACAGTATTCCGGTAATGTTGAATAATGGTGTAAATGATTTTGGAAATCTTTATTTGAATAAGGTAGGCTTTGCTCCAATCGGATTGCCTTTAGCCTGGGCTATTAAAATCTCTCACGTAGTAGCCGCCTTCTGTCTAATATTTGAAAAGTATGTGAAATGGGCATGCATCATAACAATCATTATCCTGATTGCAGGTATTGTCATGATACATATAAAAGATGGATGGTTTGTAGTAGGAAATGGCAGAAATGGAATAGAATTTAATTTTTTATTGATTGTGGTATTGCTGACTATTATGTATCCAGGTGGATTAAAAGGGAAAAAGTCTAAAAAATAGCCTAATCTTCATTACTTCTTTTTCTCTCTAAGGTACTTACTATAAATATTAATATATCTATCATCAAACTTTGCGATTGTGATAAAATTCCAAGTAATTTTAGTCGATTGTGCGCTTAAGAAACCTTCTCCGTCAAAATATCTTACATAAACAGCATTAGCTGTTACTTTTGTAATAGGACCAATATCGAAGGACTCATCTTCGGGGTCTTCGTTTTCTATTATTACATTAAATCCTGCTTTTTTTATGGATTGAAATATAGTCGTCCAGGTAAAAAGATTTGGCTTATGTTTATTTTCTATTTTGTCAATTATCCCCTCTAAATGTATTATTTTATCGTAATATTTATTTCCGGTAGTATGTTTTATTTCTTTAACCGACTGAATAGTAAAAATCAGATACCCTTCCGGCAAAAAATCATCAACCTCGTGCATTAGAACAAAATTTTCAGAGTAATCAACGATATAGCCACTACTTTGTTCATAGCTGTCTTTTCCTACTATTCTTTTAATCTGGCAGTATTTTCTATTATCGTGATGGTATTTAATTTTTTCAAGGATAGTCATAGCGAAATCAATTTATTTTATAATTAGCTCCGCTAAATAATAGAAAAATATTTAGCCGTCAAAGTATGTACAATTCAAAACAATTAATACCTTAGATTTTGCAAATATCATTACAAAATGAACTCGACTAAAAAAGTTATTCTGCTTCTATTATTGCCATTTCTGGCGTTTAGCCAAACAATTTATCCTGATAACAGAATTATTGTATTAGGTGAAGCCTCTGTTGATATTCCTGCCGATAAAGTTGTCTTCAGTATTCAATTAAAGTTTACAGATTCAACTGATATTAAAGTAGCGTATGCCAAGCATAAAAACGCGGAAAGTTCACTTGTGAACTTTTTAAAAGATGCCAATGTGCCTAATAAAAACATTACCTATACGCTTATTTCGGTTGGTAGGGAAATTAGCTATGATCGTGAAACGAATAAAGAACAGGTAGAGTTTGGCACACACCAAAGTGTTTCTGTTACTATTGAAGATGTTAAAAAGTATGCAGAGTTTATGATGAAATTAATTTCAGCGGGTTTTACTGATGTACATGCATCCTTTACTTCATCAAAAGCGAATGATTTTGAGGACGTTCTTATTCAGAAAGCGATAGAAATTGCTCGTAAAAAAGCAGAGGCGATGGCGAAAGCTTCAAACAGAGAAATCAAGAAAATTGTAAAAGTCTCTGACACAGAAGAGTCAGATTATACTTTTTCATATACCGATACTATGAACTTTAGTACCGTAGCTGCTGTTGGGTCGGATATTAATATTACAGAGATACCGCAAACTATCAGTAAAAGCTATAAAGTCAAAGTGGTTTTTGCACTTAAATAATCGGTCTTATTCCAACTTCTTCAATTCCTTCAACAAATTATCAACTTGTTCAGGTGTATTCGATGGGAAGTTTGAGATACGGATTTGTGAATCTTTATTTGGCCCATAGCCACTTCCTAGAATCATATTTTTTTCTTTCAATGCATCAATAATCACTTTCGACGGTTTATTGGTATTTGCCACTATCACCGTTCTGGAGCGATGCTCAGGGTTCGCCACAGCAATGCTACAAAGGCTACTGGTTTCGAGGTATTTATAGATTTTCTTCGCTTTCTCGTCTGTTTCTTTTCTGATGGTATCAATCCCTATTTTATTCATATCTTCTGCTACTTTGCCTAAGAGATAGATACCCAGAACATTGGGGGTAGCAGGAGTTTCAAAAGTTTCATAGTTTTTCCAGAGGGCAGGCAGAGTATGATGGGCGCCTATATGCAAACCATCTTGTTTGGCTAATTTCTTAGATTTATCTAGGCATTTTTCGTTGGCAATCCAAACACCTAAACCTGCAGGTAAACCAAAGGCCTTTTGCACCGAGAAGAAAGCCGTATCAATCAAATCTAAATCTAATTCAGGGATAGGTGCAGAAGATACCATGTCAACTGCCACAAATCTTTTCTGATTGCTGCGCTTTAGTTTATGAATATCAGCCTCACGCATTTGTACACCCGAACTGGTTTCGTTTTGAGTAGTACAAATCAACTCGGCATATTCAGGTACCTCTACTTCGGCATAGCTAAAGCCCTCGCCGATAGGTTTCTCTTGTTTATGGGCAAATTTGTTAAGACTTGCAGCATATTTATAGAATTTGTCAGAGAAAGAGCCATTTACCAAATGGAAACTTTCGTGTTCTACCATATTCAACAGAATACGCTCCCATACTTCCGATGCCGAACCTGTAAAGAAAATACCTGAGGTTGCAGGAATATTCATTAAAACCCGGAGATTCTCAACACAATGCTGATAGATTTTTCTGAATTGTCCACTTCTATGCGATATTGAGCCTATTTGCTCATCAACAGCTTGTTTAAGAAATTCTTCAAATTTAGGATGTAATTCGGCTGGACCGGCAGTAAAATAGATATTCTTCATGCGCCAATAGTTTCAATAAAACCAAATGTAAAAAAAGTCAGCGAAAGGCTGATTCAGCCTGTTGCAAATGCTTTAAAAAGTATAATTCTTTCTTGATTTGTTTTTATTCAGGCAAGAAAGTCAGGTAACTTAACTGGTCTTCGTCAAACATTTCCTTCGTGATTGTCTGCAGTTCTTCTGCCTCAATTTTCCGTATTTCAGAGAAGATATTCTCCAATGATTCTACTCGTCCGAGATCCAGTATACTTTTCGCCATCATCAACATATAACTCTGGTTACTTTCCTCAGCCATAGCCAGTTGCCCCATCAATTGCTCTTTGGCAGTATGCAACTGTAGCTTACCCAGAGGCTTGTCTTTCAGTAGTTGCATTTCTTTCAGAATCAAGGCATTGGCTTTTTCAAGATTAGCTTTATCAGTAGCAAAGTAAATTCCTATAAAACCAGTATCGATAAATGGCGAATAATTGGCATCAATGCCATATACCAAACCGTATTTCTCACGAAGCGTCATATTCAAGCGTGAGTTCATTCCCGGCCCACCAAATAGATTCACCAACATAAAGAATGGCAAACGATGCTCGTCTGTTAAAGAATAAGACGGGCGACCAATAGCACAATGAGCCTGCGTAATAGTTTTGGTAATAGTAACCCTCTGTGCCAGATAACTTTGTGGTGGCGTACGTTTCAGATGGGTTTTGCGTGATGGTATATCTTTCAGATATTTCTCAGCAATATGAACTGCTTTTTTGAATGGTATATTACCGACAATGGCAAATACAATCTTGTCGGTATCCATATTCTCATTGATAAAGTGTTGCAGACTTTTACGTGTAAAAGACTTCACGCTATCCTGAGTGCCTAATATATTAGCTCCTAACTGATGATTGGCGAACACAATACCATCAAAATCATCTTGTATAGCATCTTCAGGAGAATCCTGATACATCGACATTTCTTCCAGTATCACCCCTCTTTCTTTCTCTATCTGATTTTCAGGAAAAATAGAATGAAAAGTAATATCAGCCAGTAATTCTACCGATTTTTCGAAATGATTATCTAAAACAGAGGCGTAAAAACAGATTTTTTCTTTGGTAGTATAAGCATTTAATTCACCACCTACAGATTCTAATCGATTAATTATATGATAAGATTTACGCTTTTTTGTACCTTTGAATGCCATGTGTTCCCAGAAGTGGGCTAAACCTACCTGATTGGGTTTTTCATCACGGCTACCCATGTCGAGCATTAGTCCGCAGTGTACTATTTGTGTATAAGGTACCTGACGGTGTGCAATGCGAATACCATTGGGTAATGTATAAATTTGATATTCCATAGAGCCCCTGAAGGGAAAAAAATATTGAGTGTAATGGGGAATTTAAACATACCCCCAATGATTATTTACAAAATTAATGAAAAGATAGTTCAATGCGAATAGGTTTTGATGCGAAGCGGGCTTTTAATAATTATACAGGATTGGGTAATTATAGCAGATTCATTATTGAAGCGCTGCTGGAACATGCCCCTGAGCATCAATACTTTGCCTATACGCCTAAAATCAAAGGCAATTGGCATAATTCATTGGCTGATTTTTCAGGCAAGTTGCAGGTGAAACTACCTGTAGCTTATGCCAGCCTGCCCTCTGCTTTGTGGCGAATTTGGTTTATTGCCAACGATTTACAGAAAGATGAAATAGACATCTTTCATGGTCTAAGTAATGAAATCCCATACGGCCTCAAAAAAGCAGGTGTAAAATCAGTAGTAAGCATTCATGATTTGATATTCCTGCGTTATCCTGAGCAATATCCCGCCATTGACCGATTTGTGTATCAACGAAAGTTTAGATATGCCTGCGAAAATGCGGATGCCATAGTAGCTGTAAGCGAGCAAACCAAGCGCGATATTATTGATTTTTATCAGATACCTGCCGATAAGATTGAGGTAATTTATCAGGGCTGTCAACCTACTTTTTGTCAGAGAATAGCGGATAAAACGATTATTAGTCAGGCATTGCAAAAGTATGGTATCGAAAAGCGCTATATTCTATGTGTAGCCTCATTTACAGAAAGAAAAAACCAATTGCGGTTAATCAAGGCTTTTCAACAATTGCCTTCAAAGGACTATGATTTGGTTCTGATAGGCGGGCAATCGAAATATCTGGATGACCTAAAACAATACGTACAACAATCAGGTGTACAAGAAAGAGTACATTTTCTCACAGGTGTACCTGCTTCAGATTTACCTCCTTTATATCAAGGCTCATCTTTATTTGCCTATCCTTCAATATTTGAGGGTTTCGGGATTCCTATTATAGAGGCCTTGCATAGTGGTGTGCCTGTTGTAGCCGCCACAGGCTCATGTTTAGAAGAAGCAGGGGGAGAAGGTGCTTTATATGCCAACCCTTTAGATGTAAATGATTTAGCCGAAAAAATGCATCATGTGCTCACAAGTGAAGCTCTGCAAAACAGATTAATCAATAAAGGAACAGAACACGTGAAGCAATTTGCTGCCAAACCAATTGCCGAGCAGTTGGTAAAACTCTATGAAAAACTATAGCTTACTTCTTCAACGCAATATGTAGGCCTAAACCTACTAAAACTGCACCTGAAACTTTATTCTGCCATCTCCAGAATTGCTGAAACTTACTCAATCGGGATATTATTTTGCTGAATAGAAGTGCAATCAGTACGTTTACAATGGTGCCCGAAACATTGAACCAAAGCCCTAAGACTAATATCTGTTCCGTAACATTCTGAGCCTGATTATCAACAAACTGCGGCAAAAACGCTAAAAAGAAAAGAGAAACCTTTGGGTTCAATACATTGGTAATAGCCCCTTGTCGTAATGTTTTAAGTGAAGAATCTTTGTTTGCTTGTGCCTGATTAACAAGCATAGTGGATGGTTTTTCTAAAAAGCTTTTCACACCTATATAAATCAGATAAGCCGCTCCGGCATAACGAATCAGATTGAATAGGAACTCTGATTGACGGATAATGAGTGACAGACCCACAATTGAAGCAAAGATGTGTACAAAGCAACCCACACCAATGCCTAATGCTGCAAAGATTCCTGCTTTAGTGCCATAGCACAGGCTTCGGGTAATCACAAAAAGCATATCGTTGCCGGGTGTAATATTAAGCATCAGCGCAGCTAAGGCAAATAAAAGAAAGTGCTGTAAGTCTGGCATATGTCTATTGGTTTAGGTTATGTAAACAAAATAGGGACAAAATATCTTTTGCCCCTATCCTTACCAAACTAAGTAACAAAATATTTAAAATTCTTCATCAAGCGAGAAAGACATTTGTTCTTTGCCAGACATTACGCCTGCTTTCTGGTATTCACCCACACGTTTTTCGAAGAAATTCGTTTTACCTTGTAGTGAAATCATGTCCATAAAATCGAAAGGATTGGTAGCGTTATACACTTTTTCTAATCCTAAAGACTCCAACAAGTGGTCGGCTACAAATTCAATGTACTGGCACATCAACTCGGAATTCATACCGATTAGTGAAACTGGCAACGCATCAGTTACGAATTCTTTTTCAATCGCTACCGCATCTTTAACCAGATCATATACTTTTTGAGCATCGTATTTATTTTTGATATATTGCGTATATAATAAACAGGCAAAGTCGCGGTGTAAGCCTTCATCACGTGAAATCAACTCGTTAGAGAAGGTAAGACCCGGCATTAAACCACGTTTTTTCAACCAGAATATTGAGCAGAATGAGCCAGAGAAAAAGATACCTTCTACTACTGCAAAAGCCAATAAACGGTCAATGAAATTTCCATTATCAATCCAACGCAAAGCCCAGTCAGCTTTTTTCTTTACACAAGGAATATGGTCAATCGCGTTAAGCATTTTATCACGCTCAACAGGGTCCTTAATATAAGTATCAATCAGAAGCGAGTAGGTTTCTGAGTGAATGTTTTCCATCATAATCTGGAAACCATAGAAGCATTTAGCTTCGGCAAATTGTACACGAGAGATGAAATTGACTGCTAAGTTTTCATTAACGATACCATCAGAAGCAGCAAAGAAAGCCAATACATGAGAGATAAAATGACGTTCACCATCACTTAGCCCTTCCCAGTCTTTCAAGTCCGGCGAAAGGTCAATCTCCTCGGCAGTCCAGAAAGAAGCTTCATGTTTTTTATAAAATTGCCAGATGTCGTCATGTTTAATAGGAAAAAGGACAAATCGTGTTTTATCCTCTATAAGCAGAGGCTCTTCTGCCAATAATTGCTCGTCAGTCATACTTAGTAATATTTTTAGGTTTATCCATTCGTTCTCATGAACTCGTAATCAAACTTACTTCTTTTAACCACAGATTCCAATAATTAGTTTTAGATTTTTTCTAAATAACCCCTAAATTATTGATAATCAACCCGAATATAGGCAAATAAATTTTACACATAAAAACCTTGTTTGATTCATTAGAATTAACGTAAATTTCACACAGATTCATAACACAACTTTATACCTGATTCTCAACCGCAAACCACTATTTTGATGCTTAAAAAACTCGTTATTGCCCTCACGGTAATTACTTTTCTATTGTTCGGACTTCTGTTTTTACCGCCATTCGAACATATACGAAATTTCCTCTCATGGGGTAAACATTCTATCTTCGATTTCAGAACTCACCCAACCCGTTTGGTAGAAAATGTTAATATACCACAACCGTGGCCTCTGGATTCTGCTTATAACAAATTATCAATACCTGAGGCATTATTGGCGCAAATTGATTCTAATAATACCCATGCATTTCTAGTGATTCAGAATGGTAAATTATTATACGAACTTTATTGGGACGGCTATTCCAAAGATAGCATCAGTGGCTCATTTTCGGCTGCTAAGAGTATTATATCTATGCTGGTGGGTATTGCAGTAGAAGAGAGTAAAATCAAATCTTTAGATGAACCTGTAGGCAACTACGTCCCGCACTTCAAGGAGGGGGATTTAGCCAAAGTCCGCATCAAAGATTTGCTAACTATGAGTTCAGGAAGCAATTACAAAGAATCAGACCAGAGTTATCTGGGGTTATCTGCCAGAATGTACTACGCCGACGATGAAGAATATGTAGTAAACCTGATGGAGGCAGAAGAAGCACCGGGTGTTAACTGGGAATACAGAAGTGGCGATACACAGGTTTTAGGTCTAGTACTTGAAAAAGCCTTCGGCAAAGATATCTCTACTCTAGCTTCAGAATATTTCATGAAACCAATGGGAGCAGAACATGATGCTTTATGGCTCTTGGACGGTGAGAAAAAACACGAAAAGGCATTTTGTTGTTTTAATGGCATCGCCCGTGATTTTGCCCGCTTTGGAGAATTGATGCTGACAAATGGCAAATGGAAAGATAAACAAATTGTGCCGGAAGCCTACATGAAAACCGCCATGACACCCGCCCGTTATCTGAAAGACCCAACAGAGGGTGGTAAAGCTGTGGATTATTATGGCTATCAATTCTGGATTGTGAATCATAAAGGAATGGCTATTCCATCAATGAATGGATTATTTGGACAGTACGTATTTGCCATTAAAGAAAAGAATGCCATTATAGTACGGTTAGGCGAAACCAAAGTAGTGAAACCAATTCATCATTTTCAACCAGAGAACTATACATATCTTGATGCGGCATTGTCTATACTAAGATAGCAATGATATATAATAGGAGTATCCCTACGATATGGGCATTACTTGAATAGTTTTTTTGAAAATTTATTAATTTTTTTAAACAATTGGTTCTAATTCTTAGTACTAGAACGTAGATAAAGAACGCTGGATAAATAATACGACCTATGAGATCATCAGGATTTAAATTAAGAGTTATCATTGGCATAATCATGGCTGTTGTCGCCTGGTTTAGTTATTACACCAAAAATCAGGTAAACCCTATTACCGGCGAAGAGCAGCACATTGCCTTAACACCCGAACAGGAAGTGGCTATAGGCATACAAAGTGCCCCTCAAATGGCACAGGAATATGGGGGGGTATATAATGATAATGAAGTACAGCAGCAAGTAAAAACCGTGGGGTATAAAATTGTAAAGCAATTGGAAGATGAAGCGAAAGCAAAGAACGTGCAGATACCCTACCAGTTTGACTTCCATGTATTGGCTGACGACCAGACCGTAAATGCCTTTGCTTTACCAGGAGGACAGATATTTATTACCGTTGGCTTATTAAAACGTCTGAAAAGCGAAGAGCAATTAGCAGGTGTATTGGGTCACGAAGTGGGTCATGTAGTTCATAGACATTCGGCACAACAAATGGCTAAATCTGATTTTTATCAGGGTTTAGTTGGGGCCGTAGCCACCGCTACTACCGATCCTTATTCGGGTATGGGCGCAGGACAGATAGCCCAATACGTAGCCCAGATTCAGCAAATGAAATTTGGACGGGAAGATGAATTACAATCAGATGAATTTGGAGTAAAATATATGATTGAATCAGGCTACAATCCCAATGCCATGATTGACGTTATGAAGATTCTGGAAGAAGCCAGTGGTGGTGCACGTCAGGAAGAATTTATGAGTACCCACCCGAGCCCTGAAAATCGTATCAGCAAGATAAAAGAACATATTGCCAAATACGGCGGCGGAAAATATCAATAATCAGTGCAAGAATCAAGCAAGGGGTGGTTTTGAAAAAGACTACCCTTTTTTGTTACAAAAAGCTATATCTTTGTATTATCAGGATTAGGAAAGAAATATTTCCGGGAGTTTTACGTATTAATCCTGAAAATACTGTTTTTACCACATGAACGTGCTTGACTTAATTTTTATCGTTATCCTTTTATATGGTGCTTATCGCGGTTATGTAAAAGGGCTGTTTATTGAAATCATCGGCGTCATAGCTTTTATTGTAGCTATCGTTGTGGGCTTTAAGTTTTTAGGCTTTGGGATGAATCTCTTGGCACCGACCATCGGCGAAAGCCTGGCAAATCGTTTCCTACCTTATCTGAGTTTTTCTCTTATCTTTTTTCCGACCATTTTCTTAATCAACAAATTAGGCTGGATGCTCCGCAGAGCTTTAAGATTTACTATTCTGGGCACTATCGATGGTTTTGCAGGAGCAATGGTAGGGGTATTCACATGGGTATTTGGCATCAGTACCTTTCTTTGGTTAATGAGTGCCATTGATATATTTCTGCCAAAACATCTTACCAAAGATTCTATCACCTATCCTACCGTAACCAAAGTAGCCCCTACAGTTATTTCTAAGGTTTCAGACTGGATTCCGGCAGGGGGAAACCTTATCCGTCAAATAACAGATCAGAAAAACTAATTTCATGGGTACTTATAAGCGAATTAAAACTTTTTTGATGCGGGGCAATATCCTTGACCTTGCTACAGGGGTAGTCATTGGTACCGCTTTCCAGAAAATTATTTCAGCCCTGATAGATAAAGTCTTTATGCCTGTTATCGGTGTAATGATAGGGGGTATTGATTTAAAGAACAGATATACAGAGGTACTATCAGTAAAGATTGGCTGGGGAGAAGCCTTACAGGCTACTTTCGATTTCGTAATAGTAGGTACAATCCTGTACTTCTTTTTGAAAGCCCTGGGGCAAAGCACAGAAGCTAAACCACAAGTAGATGATTTATTGGTTGAGATTCGGGACGAATTAAAAAAACTCAACGCCAATTCGAATAAAAAGCAGAGTTAATATTTGGCTTCAAGCTTTTTCCGATACCAATTATTGGTTGATTTCCTCCGCTTACAAAACCGAAACCTCCATCGTCAAATTCCGCCTTTTAGGACGTTGATTTTCCCTACAACTTTGTGGTGTCATTAAAACAAACATTTATTAAGCGCCATGAAAACTTTAGTCTTTATTCTATTCACTCTTATGCTTACAGAAACAACATTTGCACAAACAGGTGCATGGAAAATTGAAGAAGGCAAATTGCCCAACGGAAAAACTTATACCGGAAATCTGAATATCAAAGCAGTAGGCAAGGCTTATGATGTAGATTGGGTTACCTCAGCAGGTAGCTACGGTGGCATCGGTCTTTTGGCTGATGGAAAATTATTTGTAGGATACGGAGTTGGTGGTGGCGACTATGGCATTGTGGTATACAAAGCAAATGCCGCAGAAAAGAATTTTGAAGGTGTATGGACAACCGGAAAACTGAATGGTACTACCGGAACAGAAATAGTCACTAAAAATAGTGATGGAAACTTTGATGTAGTAGGTAAAAACCCTAACGGAGCGCCTTATAAAGGAAAACTCATGTTACAAAAAACGGGTGATACTTATCAGGCGCAATGGAATGTAGGAGGGGCTACGTATAATGGGGTAGGATTCTTATCAGGCGACTATCTGATTATCGGTTATGGTTTTGGCCAGGCCTTCGGAACAGTAGAGTATCTGATTATTGGTGGCAAAGCTCGTGGTCGTTGGGCAATGGGTGGCGGCTCATCAATGGGTACCGAAAACATCACCAGATAATTGTTACTAAAATTTACATTTATCATAACTAATTCGTTAATTTACGAATCATCTAATAAAATAAAGCTAATCATAATACTCTAATTTTTATATAGACATGGATAACTCACAAAATATTTCAGCCAATGCCCATGACGTTCAGTTTAACAAGGTAACAGAAATGGTTCATTGCTATGTGGAATCAGTCGGCCTTACACGTGACCAGATTTATAATCCTGAAAAAAGTAACTGGCAATGGAAAAATGGCTCTGCCAATATTGAGGTATGGATTCAGAAGTTAAATTTTGCCAATGGAACACGCAGAGACTTTTTACGCATTTTTTGTCCGATAATGGAGATACCTTTGGCTAATCCAATGGCTTTCTATCGCCGACTTTTAGAATTAAATGATATTAAACTAGGGATTAAATTTACGTTGGCACCTAATTCATCTAAAGTTTGGGCTAGTTTTGAAAGAGACATTAAAGGAATTGACTATAACGAATTAACTACTTTTATTTCTGACTTTGAATACTGGGCAGATAAACTGGATGATGAACTAAAAGCAGAATTTCCGGTTTTAAATTAATAGCTTGTTTATTTATATGCTAAAAGCCATCAGGTTGAACTCTGATGGCTTTTTTAGTTTTTTATAAAGGTTCTGTAAAAAGATTATTTATAGAGAGGGTGTTCGGGTAGCTTGAAACTCTACTTTAAGCAATTAAGCAAAATTTACAGCTACGGAGTCTTAGTATTATTACCTTCTTGATGCAGCTCGGCCACCTCCACCAAGCCCAAAAATTCCTATGATAAAACCTAACCAATAGAAGAAACCTGTATTATTTTCTGCATACAAACCGTATTCATTAGTAAATAATTTACTGATTAGTGCAAACGGGAAGACAAGTCCATGAATAACCCCATAAAAGAAACCGTGTTGATGCGCAGTATACCCATTAGATGCGCAAGATGAAAATATAATTATTACTAAGGATAATATAATTTTCGATTTTTTCATCTTATTAAAGAGTTATGGTTGAACTTACTTTAATCTACTACTTATTATATAACTATGAAACAGGTGCATATGGTTATTTAAATTGGGCAATTTTTTTGAAGAAAGCATAAATAGCTAGAACTTGTCTTTTACTGAAAAGTCGATTTTGTATTGACTATTTTTAGGACGGGTCACCAGACAACAAGAAAAAAGCCCTCAACAGAGGGCCTTTTCTGGAAAAACTATGATGAAACAATTCTACTTAATAATTTTCATTATATAATTCAAATATAATGGTTTCTTTCAGGAAATTATTGCGCTATCCACAATTTTGTTGAATTCAGATTCGTTCCGCCTGATGCTGCTTTAAAGTTGTCAGCATTGTAAGTGATTTCATCGTCAGGATACACAAAACGACTGTAAGTGCCGAAGTTACCTGTGTAGTACTGCGTATTTGAAGTCGACATTGGCGTTTTGTTTCCGGTTCTTCTTTTCAAAGTCCAGGCATCGAATGGTTGTCTGAACTGGTCAATCCACAATTGCGCATAAATCTGGTTCAATGCTGTAGCTGGGTCAGCTGAATAAGCTACTTTAGGATTACTTATTAACGTATTCACTTCAGCTTCAGTAGCTGTAGCAGATGTTGGTTTAGCTACTACCCACACTGGTGAGTTGAAAGCGACACCTTTCCACATATTCAATGATGCTTTGATACCTGCTTCGTATTCGGCCTTAGCCATGGCAGCATTAGCAGCCACGCCCATACCTCTGTTATATACTTCAGCCTTGATAAAACGTACTTGTGCAGCCGTCAGGATAGGCTCAGGAATCGTAGTTAAATCCTGCGCAAAATAGAGGTTTACCGGTGAATAAAGATTGCTGGCGCCTTTATCAGTCCAGGCTGTATAACGTTTTTTATCATAAGGTAAACCACCTTCCGTTGGTGTTACACCTGAGATAGGATTTTGCGGATAAGCTGCCCACTCGCCTGCATTGTTTGGCTCATAGAAGATTCTGGCACGCAGGTCGAAGATGCCACTACCATCTTTATTATCATTAGCCGACATCAGGTTCCACATTGTAGAGCCCATTCTTAAATAAGAATTAGCCGAAAATGACCACTCACGCCATTGTAAAGAAAGTCCTAATTGCGCAGGCCAGATACCCACGTTATCTGTATCAGCCAACAATGGTTTTGTTAAAGCTTCTGTGATATGCGTAGTTGCCAACGTTTTGTCTTTATCATAGATAGTGGCTGCAATATACAAACGAAGACTGTTTGCAAATTTAGTCCACATAGCTACATCACCTTTAAAAAGTGTTTCGTAGTTGCCTAACGAAACTTGTGAAGCATCTGCTTTCAGGTTATCAACTGCCCATTTCAGATTAGTTAAAATGTCAGTATAGATTTCCTGTTGCGTATTGTATTTGGCTTTATACACTCCCGTTCCTTTGCTAGCTGCTAACGCTGCGTAACCTGCCTCTTTATAAGGCATAGCACCAAAGTAATTGGTAGCTTTAAAGCTCTTATAAGCCATGATGGTTTTCAACATTGCCGAGATATTGTTCATTGAAGCCGGGTTTTCGCTTTTTTCTATTCGGTCTTCAATAATACGTGCATTAGCCAGGGTATAGTAGTAGTTTTCCCAAACTGCTCCTTTGGCGTTATCATAAGGGTAAGAACCCGAAGTAATAGCTGCTTGTTGCGTGATAGGGTAAATCCAGGCATTCATTACTGATTGTTCTCCGGCTGTTAGTGGTAATGAACTCACTACCGCATTGAACATCTCAGGAGTAGAAGCGCTACTAGGTTTATCCCAGGGCGCGTTGATTTCTTCAAAATCTTTCTTACATGATACCGAAGTAACAAGCAAGGCAACGATAGCTATTTTTGATAAATGTTTCATGATTCTGTATTTAATAGATTATAGCCTTGCTTTTAATGAGAAACCTAAATCACGTGTACCAGGGTATTGCGACCATTGGAAACCTTGTGCGTTACCAATACCGTTAATAGCCTCTGGGTTCATTCTGTCAGGCAAGGTTGTGAATAAATAGAACAGGTTACGACCAACAAACGATACGTCTAATCCTTGTAAGAATCCGGTACGTTTTACGATTGCCGATGGAACAGAGTAAGTAAGGTTCAACTCACGTAATTTAGCCCATGAATTTTCGAAAATCAGATTGCTTCTAGGCATTTTTACGTTCGACCAACCCATGTACTGACCAGCATATTTATACATATAATGTACTACATCTGTGTTTTTAGTACCATCACCAAATACACCTTCCAAGATTACACCGTGGTTAGCTGTGCTACCATCAGGATAAGTATATGGAAGTCCACCACCATCTCTTTCAGCCAATGTGCTTGGCGACAATCCATGGCCCATAGAAGCACCGTAATCAGCCGAGTAAATATCTCCACCCCATTTGAAATCAGTTAAGATATACAAGCTGAAATTTTTGTAACGGAATGTATTGCTCAAACCACCGGTTAATTTCGGAGTAGTATTACCAATCGCCACAGGGTCTGCAGTTGTTACATATTGTGTACCAACTACGGCACCTGTTGTTTTGTCAAGTACTTTTTGTACAACTTTTTGTCCGTTTATATAAGTATAGTCATAACCATAGATAGTACCATAGTTTTCACCTGCTTTTACGTACATCAAGGCACCGTTAGTTCCCCAAAGGTCAGCTAATGGATAACGCTCGATACCATCTGCTAATGAGATAACTTTATTCTGGTTATGCGCACCGTTCAAACCTAAATCCCATCTGAAAGAACCAGAGTTGATTGGAGTTGCTCTTATGATAAACTCAAAACCTTTGTTAGATAATTCTCCTGTATTGAAAGTAACCGCAGTAGCGCCTGAGGATGTTGCCAATGAAGAACTTAAAATCTGGCTTGTTGCTCTTGTTTGGTAATAAGTCAATTCTGCACTCAATTTACCATTCAGGAAACCTAACTCTGTACCAATCTCAAACGATTTGTTTCTTTGTGGTTGTAATAAACCAGCCGGAGGCAAAGTAGTTTGTAAGCTACGCACAGGTAAGCCACCAAATGAAGTAGCAGCAGTACCATTAATAGTATTGGTAATGGTAGAGGTATTGTAAGTGTATTGTGTCATATATGGGCTTGCACCATTGGCACTTTGCGCCAAGGATACTTTCAATTTACCATAGCTCAATACATTTTGATTTTTGAACGCATCAATTGCCTCTGTGAATACAAAGCTTAAGCTTCCTGATGGGAAGAAATAAGATGAGGTTGCGATTGGCAAGGTAGAAGACCAGTCATTTCTTCCCGTCAATTGTAGGAACAAATAGTTATTATATGATAAATCTGCAATACCAAACAATGAGTTCAGATTCAGATCATAACGAGATTCGCTGGTAGTGATTTTGGTTTTATCAAGGTTGTTGTTCAGATAGTATTTAAACGGAACGTCAAAATTACCTGAGTTCAAGGTATTGATACCATGACTTCTGCTACGTAGTGCAGAGTTACCAATTAATAAACTACCGTTGAATTTAGAGCCAAATAAACCATCTTTATGTAGTGTAGTGAAAGCCTCGAAATTCAAATCCTGATTAGCAATGGTTTCCATACCATATGAACCCTGAATACCTGCTACATCTACAGGAGTATTTTTGCTTTCAATGCCAGTAGTTGCATTGTTGATAGAAGCGCGTCCTGCTAAATTCAACCAAGGGGTAACATCAGCCGATAGACGGATTGAACCTAACAATTGATTACGTGATAATCTTTGATTGTTTTCGAAGAATTTCCAGAACATATCCTTAAACGCGTTATTGTTGTAAGGATAATATTTGAATGGTGACGATTGGTCGAACAGGTTCTTACTCCCGTCGGCGTTTTTATAGGTATCCAATTCTAATGGAATATAATCGCGCGACATACCATGAATCATGAAGTTAGCCCAACCATTATCGTTAGCAGACTCAGGCGTATTCAAACGGTTATAATTGGTATAGCTACCTGTAATTTCAGCTTTTACTTTTTTCGAGATGTTCAAAGATGACCCAATGTTAACATTAGTCTGGTCATAGTTGCTGTTAGGAACAATTGCTTTGTTATCTAATCTCGTTAAACCCACACGTAGGGTTCCGTAATCACCACCACCACTGAATGAAAGGTTATGTCTGTTGGTATTACCTGTCTGGAAATAGGCTTTTCTGTTATCAGGTTGTGCTTCCCATTTACGTTTTACACCATCCCACCAGGTTATTTCAGTACCATCTAATTTATGTCCCCATGAAGAAGACGGACCATACCAACTGAAAATATCCCATGATGAATAACCACCTGGAATAGGACCACCACTACGATAATTGTTATTTACATCCTGTGCATCCCAGGGATAGTTACCTGGGTAACGTGGTTGCCCATTAGCAGTAGGAAAAGGTTGAGTAGCTGACCAAAGTGCAGAGGCCGCACCATAACCATATGAATTTTGCATATCCATATAGCGGTAAGCAGTAGTAGATAAAGACGAGAAGCTATAGTCTAAACCAAAACCTTCTCTTTTACCACCTTTTTTGCTCGTAATCATAATCACACCATTTGCACCGCGTGCACCGTAAAGAGCGGCGGCGTTAGCGCCTTTCAAAACAGTAATATCCTCTACGTCGTCAGTATTAATAAAGTTCAGGAACGAACCCCAGTCTTTAGGGCTGGTTACATCACTGCTTTTTCTTGTTGAGCTACCTGTATCACCAATCGGGTCGTTTTGTACCTGAATACCATCAACTACGATTAAAGGCTGGTTTGTCCCTAAGATACTGTTGTTACCTCTGATAACGATTCTTTGTGAACCACCTTGCACACCATTTGGTACAGAAATATTCAAACCCGCCGATTTACCCATCAAACCAGAAGCAATATCTGGTGGGGCAGCTTGTACTAAATCTTTAGAAGCGATCTTTTGCGCAGAATAACCGATTGATTTCGACTCTCTTTTAATACCTAAGGCAGTTACTACCACCTCATTCAATTGTTTGCTATCTTCTACTAATTCGATATCGACAATTGAGCGCCCGTTTACTTCAATATTCTGGGTAGCAAAACCAATGAACGAAACCACTAATGTAGTTTTAGAATTAGGGATACTTAAAGAGTATTTTCCTTCAGGGTCTGTTACAGTTCCATTGTTTGTCCCTTTTACGGTTACCGAAACACCAGGTATGGGTTCTCCTCCGGAAGTTACCTTACCTGTTACGGTCTGTGCTAATACCGGCAGGCTAAAGCCCATCAATAGTATCAGCACCAACTTTGGTAAAAAATTTCTCATATAATTTGACTTGGGTTAAAAATGATTGCTTTAAAAGTTCTTGATTAATTCTCTCGCAAATGCTTTGTAAATCTGGGCAAATCGAGGGAAGCTTATAAAATGCCGCTTCCGGACTTATTTAATAAAGAAGCAACGAAGTAATGTTTAGAGAATATTACCTACTATATACTTTGCTTCCATAGTGAGGTGAGGTTTTTGTAAATTTTAGCGATATTTTGACGATTTAGGGTTAAACATTCTTAACAGTACTAAAATATAAGTCTCTGTAATCCTGATAAGAATACCAGAGTAAACATGCGTAAAAGGTTATAGTTACTGAGTGGATTTAAGAATGTGGGTTAAAGCTGTTGTCTGAAATAGCTGTTGTTCAGGTTAGCTTTAAGTTAAGACATTTTTAAAAAAATATTAAATGTGGTTACAAACATAAATAAAAATTATTTAATAAAAAGTAATTATTAAATTTTTTTAAGAATATAGGATATCTTATTAAATTTTGTATGATATTTAGGCTTGATTTACAAAAAATAGCTTTGTGGTAAGAAGTCGTAGCATTTTTTTAATAAATTGCTTAGTATTTTTTAAAATTCAGACCCCTAAGCTAAACCAGACATCTACTTGCCTACCTTTTACATTGCTCGCTTGGGTATGCACAGTATGAGCCTAACCTTATTTAACTATAAAAAACCTATGTCAGAAGTTACCCTCGATAACGAGATTGAAGTGACCAGTAAAGAATCGGTCATTGATATCAAAAAAAACAAACAAAAAAAAGGAATCGTATCTGAACTGTATTTCAACGAAACCAATACCATCTCCGAACTATCTCACTCCTTACACATCAGTATCCCTTCTATCACTGCCCTTATTGAAGAATTAGTGGAAGAAAAATGGATTGTTGAAACAGGTTTTGGCGTATCCAAGCAAGGGCGTCGTCCTGCTATTTATGGTATTAATCCCAAAGAGAAGTTTGTATTGGTATTAGATATTAATACGCATGATACTAAAGTCTTTATCCTGAATCTGCGCAATCAGGTGATATTTACACAAATATTCGATTTACAATTAAAAAATAACCCCTCTTTTCTGGAGACCCTCTTTACTTTAGTTGATAGTGTAGTAGAGCAGAAAATTACGAAAGGCAAAAAACTGATTGCTTTGGGTGTATCTATGCCGGGTCTGATAAACAAGAATACGGGAATTAACTATACATATAAAAGCCTGAATAGTGAGAATAAGTCGTTAGGTAAGTCATTGGAAGAACATTTTAAACTCCCGACGAGTGTCATCAACGACTCTAAGGCAAATGCTTTTGGTGAGTATCGTTTCGGCTTGGCCAAAGGCAAACATCATGTAGTATCTATCAACGTCGACTGGGGTATTGGTTTGGGTGTAGTAGTGAATGGAGAGATTTTCGATGGGGCGTCAGGTTTTGCAGGTGAGTTAGGGCATATTCAGGTGAATCCTGAAGGCGTACTTTGTACTTGTGGCAAGGTGGGCTGTCTGGATACTATTACTTCAGCTTCTTCCTTATTAAAGAATATCAAAGATGGCCTGCGCCAGGGCAAAGTATCAAAACTGGGAGAATATAAAGATCGTATTGAAGATATCAACCTCGAAATGGTAATTGAAGCTGCCCAGCAGGGAGATGCCTTTGCCATTGATATTATTCATAATATTGGTTTAGAATTGGGCAAAGGTCTTTCAATAGCGGTACATTTATTTAACCCTCAGATTATCATTATTGATGGGGTATTGTCAAAAGCACAGAAACTAATCGTGAACCCGATTGAGCATGCCATCAACAAATACTGTCTGACCGATTTCAAAGAAGATTTAAGAATCGAAATTTCGCAATTGGGCGAAAACGCCAAAATATACGGTGTACATACCTACGTAGTAGAAAATTTGTTGAAAACAGCCTAATGACCAGTCAATGAAAAGATATCTACTTAAGGCATTCGTCTTTATTATGCTGGCTTTTTCATTTTCCTCTTTCAATCAGAAAAAAACTGCCCCAATCCGGCCGAATATTCTGATTATTTTTTCTGACGACCATGCTTTGCAGGCCATTAGTGCCTATGGCAGTCCACATATTAAAACCCCGAATATTGACAGAATTGCCAGAGATGGAGCTATTTTCAGGAATATGTTCTGTACCAACTCTATCTGTGGGCCAAGCGGGGCTACCTTGCTGACTGGCAAGTTCAGTCATAAAAACGGGCATATTAATAATAAAACTAAGTTTGATACGAATCAGGATATTTTTCCGAAGCATTTACAGGAAGCAGGCTATGAAACCGGCTGGATTGGTAAATGGCACCTGGTGAATCAACCGAAATTCTTTAATTATTGGTCAATTCTGCCAGGTCAGGGATCTTATTATAATCCTGATTTTATTGAGATGGACGGACAAACCCGTCGGCAGGAGGGATATGCCTCTGATATTATTGCAGGCAGAGCGATAGATTGGTTGCAGAATAAACATGATATGGCTAAACCTTTTTGCCTGATTATTGGACAAAATGCACCACACCGTACGTGGTTACCGGATACTGCCGATTTACATGCTTTCGATGGAGTAAAATTTAAAATGCCTGATACTTTCTACGATACCTATGAGGATAGAGTAGCGGCTGAAAGGCAAAAAATGCACATAGCCAAAGACCTGCGCATGGACTATGATCTGAAAGTAGATGATAACCATCTGCCTCATAAAAAACGCATGAATGAAGCGCAACTAAAAGCCTACAATGCCTATTATGAGCCATTGAATGAACAATTCAAAAAGCAAAACCTGACAGGCAAGGTATTAGATGAATGGAAGTTCCAGCGCTATATGCACGATTATATGGCTTGCGTAAAATCTCTTGACAGAAACATTGGAAAGGTATTAGATTATTTAGAAAAAAACGGTTTAACCGAAAATACGCTGATTGTCTGTGCTTCTGACCAGGGATTTTATCTGGGTGAACATGGCTGGTTCGATAAGCGTTTTATGTACGAAGAATCCTTCCACGTGCCTTTAGTGATGAAATATCCGAAATTGATAAAAAAAGGCACGGTAGTCAATAGCTTCGCTCAGAACATTGATTTTGCACCTACTTTTCTTGAATTAGCAGGAGTAAATGTCCCAAATGATATTCAGGGCAAGTCTTTAATGCCGCTCCTGAAAAATCAGAAACCAGCTTCGTGGCGAAAATCGTTGTATTATCATTATTACGAATACCCCGACGAGCATAATACAATGCCACATTTCGGCGTGCGAACTGATCGCTATAAACTCATCAGATTTTATGATGATGGTGATTTCTGGGAATTATATGATTTAAAAACCGACCCGAAAGAACTGAAAAATATCTATGCTTCTTCGCCAAAGGCTTTAGTAAATTCACTAAAGCAGGAATTAGAAAGATTGATTGCAGCGTATGACGATAAAGAAGCCGCGGAGATAGTAAAAAAGAAATAGAGCCATAAGAGTATGTTTAAACTTTATGATTCGACCTGCAAAGGTCATCTTTTTCAGCAATACTGCGTTGCATTTTTTCGATGTAGCTGCTGGCTACATCTGCAAAATGCGCCTTGTCTAGCAGAAAAATCTGAACTTTTCGGTCAGAATAACAAAATTTAAATATACTCTAAGATTTAACCCTAACCTGAACAAATGCAAAACCCTGATAGAAGAACTTTCATTAAAACCACCGCTCTTGCCGGAATCGGTATGATGGCGGGTAATACGACATTTGCTGCTGATTTCCCAACGGTGCGTGTAGCGCCCGGCAAAAGAAACTTCACCAGTCCCGTGATTGAAGCTACCATTCAACGCATGAAATCGTCGATTAAAGATGCTGAACTGGGCTGGTTGTTTGAGAATTGTTTTCCGAATACTTTAGATACGACAGTCATTTTTAAAGCCAAAAATGGCAGACCAGATACATTTGTGATTACAGGTGATATTCATGCCATGTGGTTGCGCGATAGTTCAGCACAGGTATGGCCTTATTTACCTTTAATCAAACAAGACCCCAGGCTCAAAGATTTAATAGCCGGAGTTATTAACCGTCAGACAGAATGTATTCTGATTGACCCATATGCCAATGCATTTAACGATGGCCCCGGTAAATCAGAGTGGATGTCAGATCATACCAATATGAAGCCCGAGCTCCATGAGCGCAAATGGGAGTTAGATTCATTGTGTTACACGGTTCGACTGGCTTACCATTATTGGAAAATATCAGGTGATACCAGTGTTTTTGATGCAAACTGGGTACAAGCCACCAAATTGATTATTGCTACCTGCCGTGTACAACAACGTCTCACAGATAGAGGACCATACCATTTTGGTCGTACCACCTCATGGTCGACAGATACTGTGCCGGGTAATGGTTATGGAAATAATACTAAACCAAATGGTTTAATTCATAGCATATTCCGCCCGTCTGATGATGCTACGTTATATCCATTCCTGATTCCTTCCAATTTATTTGCTGTAGCTTCTTTCCGCCAGTTAGCAGAGATTTCAGAAAAAGTCATTAAGGATGCCGCATTTGCTAAAGAATGCACAGCCTTTGCCAATCAGGTGGAAGCAGCTATTAAGAAATTTGCCATTATCAGCCATCCGGTTTATGGACAAATCTATGCGATGGAAGTCGATGGTTTTGGTAATCGCTTGTTGCAGGATGATGCCAATGTTCCAAATCTTCTAAGCTTGCCATATCTGGGAGTAGTAAAAGCAACTGACCCTATTTATCAGAATACCCGGCGTTTTGTGTTAAGCGATAGCAATCCTTATTTCTTCAAAGGTAAAGCCGCTGAGGGTATCGGTAGCCCCCATACACTTGTTAACCAGATATGGCCGATGAGTATCATTACGCGAGCCATGACCTCCAACAACGACCAGGAGATTCTGGCACAATTACGCTTTCTGAAAAATACCCATGCAGGTACAGGCTTTATGCACGAATCGTTCGATAAAGACGACGCCGGCAAATTTACCCGCAAATGGTTTGCCTGGGCAAATACCCTCTTCGGTGAATTGATATTAAAAATTGAACGCGAGCGCCAACATTTATTGAAACAGAATCTTTAATGTATCATGAGATTGTATCTCGTATTAAAACATACGCAAATAAATAATTTAGAATAATATAGTGAGTGGAAAACCCCACCCCAACCCTCCCCAACAATGGGGAGGGAGTAAAAATCCCCTTCCCCATTGTTGGGGAAGGGTTAGGGATGGGGTTCTTTCCTTCCTCCAAATCCTAAGCAAATGAAGAAAATAGTAGTAGGCCTTATGGTGCTATTGGGGCAAACCCTTTTTGCGCAACAACATTCTGAACAGAATCATGACAAATACGTGGTTCCGAGTGACCCTAAGGTGAAAGAAAAACTCAACCGATGGCAGAATGTAAAATTTGGTTTAATGATGCACTGGGGTACTTATAGCCAATGGGGTATCGTAGAAAGCTGGAGCCTTTGCCCGGAAGATGAAGGCTGGTGTGAGCGCAGAGGACCTTATAAAGACAATTGGTATGAGTACAAAAAAGCTTATGAAAATCTGCCAAAAACCTTTAATCCTGTTCAGTTTAATCCTGAAAAATGGTCGGCTGCAGCTAAGAATGCAGGGATGAAATACCTGGTTTTTACCACTAAGCACCATGATGGTTTTGCTATGTTTGATACCAAGCATAGTGATTATAAAATCACCAATACCCCTTTTGCTTCTAATCCAAGAAGTAATGTAGCTAAAGAGATTTTCGGCGCATTCCGCAAAGATGATTTTATGATTGGCGCTTATTTTTCTAAACCAGACTGGCATACAGATGACTATTGGTGGTCATATTTCCCTCCGAAAGACCGTAATCCATCCTACCATCCTGCCAAATATCCTGAGAAATGGAGGAGCTTCAAGCAATTTACCTATAATCAGATTGAAGAATTGATGAGTGATTATGGTAAAATGGATATTCTTTGGTTAGATGGGGGTTGGGTGCGTCCATTCTCAAGCATTGATACCTCTGTATCCTGGCAAAAAACGATTCCTTTCGATCAGGATATTGATATGGCACGCATTGCTAAAATGGGAAGAGAGCATCAACCGGGCTTATTGGTAGTAGATAGAACAGTAAGTGGGGAATTTGAAAACTATGTAACGCCAGAGCAACAAATCCCTGACCATTACATGCCAATTCCTTGGGAAACCTGTATGACTATGGGTGATTCGTGGAGCTATATCCCTAAGGAAAATTTCAAACCTGCCCGAAAATTAATCCATATTCTGACAGACGTAGTATCAAAAAATGGTAACTTGCTATTGAATATCGCTCCAAGTCCGCAGGGAGATTTCTATGCTGAAGCTTATCAGCGCTTAGAAGAAATCGGAAAATGGATGAAAGTAAACAGCGAGGCGATTTACAATACCAGAGGCGATAACGAAATAGGCAAACAAAACAAACTGGTGTTTACGCACAATGCCAATACCACTTACGCCATTTATAGAGCAGATGAAGGCGAGAGCATTCCGACAAATATTGAAATAAGCAATCTGGCTTTATCAAAAAATACTTTAATTAGCCTTCTTGGTAGCAGCGAAAAGTTGAAATGGGTAGCGAAAGAGGGTAAAATAGTAGTAGAAATTCCGGAAAAAGCGAGAAAGGCAGCAGGTAGCAGCTATGCATGGGTATTGAAAATAGTAAGACAATAAACCACCTTCTATATGAATCGTCGTCGTTTTCTGAGAAACAGTGCTATGGCAGGTACATTAGCTGGTTTTGAAGCTACCGCTGCGCCTACCCGAAAAAAAGCATTAAGAGTAGCATATCTGAGCGATGTACACGTATTCCCGAGCCAGATAGCCGAGGAAGGCATGGCAAAGGCCTATCAGAGTGCCAATGCGCTTAACCCCAAACCGGATTTTATTATCAATGGGGGAGATGCTATTTTCGATGCACTCGAAAAATCAAAAGACGAAACGCAGGTTCAGTTCAAGCTTTTTCAGAAGTTGCTGAAAGAGAACAATAAACTGGAAGTGAAACATATCATTGGTAACCACGATATCTGGGGATGGTTTAGCAAATCCGAAGATGTAAAAGGTGATAGATTATATGGAAAGCAATGGGTAGTAGACGAATTTCAGATGACGAAAAGGTATTATTCGTTTGAGAAAAAAGGCTGGAAATTTATCATTCTGGATTCCACTCAACTGAATCCTAAAGGTGGGTATATTGCCTATTTTGACCCCGAACAATTGGAATGGCTAAAGGCTGAACTGACAACCACGCCATCAAACCAATATATTTGTATTGCTTCTCATATCCCGATTTTATCTGCGGCATCAGGTTTATTTCTGAATAAAAATCAGGAAAATGGCGATATTGTGATGCCTCGAAACCTGATACATACCGATGTGTTTGATATGGTGAAGCTATTTCGAAATTATCCGAATATCAAAACCTGTCTGAGCGGACATCTGCACATGCAGGAATCTCTGACTTATTGGGACTTGACTTATCTCAATAATGGTGCAGTTTCAGGCGGCTGGTGGAAAGGGGCTTTCAGAGATTTTGAACCTGCTTATGCCATACTCGATTTTTATGACGATGGCACATTTGAACGGAAATTTGTAAAATATTAATATACTCTTATAACCTACGAACCAACAAACTGATGCAATCAAGAAGAAAATTCATACGCTGGTCGGCACTAAGCTTACCTTTTATGTCGGCAACCAAAGCGTTTTCTAATACTAAAACAATAGCCAACAAACCTATTGTAGTCTCTACATGGGATAGCGGCCTGGCTGTAAATGCCGAAGCATGGAAAGTGTTGAAGAAAAATGGTCGTGCCTTGGATGCTGTAGAAGTAGCCGCTAATTCGATTGAAGATACCATTAATTGTTGCGTAGGTTTAGGTGGGAACCCAGACCGCGATGGAAAAGTAACACTGGATGCCTGTATTATGGACGAAAAAGCCAATTGCGGTTCAGTAGCCTTTTTACAGCATATCAAACACCCGATTTCGGTAGCTCGCAAGTTGATGGAAACTACCCCACATGTGATGTTGGTGGGTGATGGTGCGCTTCAATTTGCCCTGGCCAATGGTTTCAAAAGAGAGCCTGATAAATTATCGGCCGATGCAGAGAAAACCTATAAAGAATGGTTGAAGAAATCTGAATATAAGCCTGTTATCAATATTGAAAAGCAACAAATAAAAGCTAAGAAAACCGATGGTGGGCCTTTCGCCCCAAGCTATTTTGATGATGGTACACCAAACCATGATACGATGGGTACCATTGCCCTAGATGCTTCCAGTAATCTGTCTGGCGCTTGTACTACCAGCGGTATGGCTTTCAAACTGCATGGCCGTGTGGGCGATTCACCTATTATTGGTGCAGGTTTATTTGTTGATAATGAAATCGGTGCGGCTACTTCATCGGGTCAGGGTGAAGAGGTAATCAGAGTAGCAGGAACTCACCTGGTAGTAGAAATGATGCGTTTGGGCAAAACTCCTGAGGAGGCTTGTAAAATTGCTGTAGAACGTATTGTGAAAATCAATCCTGAAAAAGCCAAAGGTTTTCAGGTAGGTTTTATTGCCATTAATAAGCAAGGCGAGTATGGAGCCTATTCAATTCAACATGGCTTTAGTTATTCAGTTACCCTTGCCGACGATGGCGGTAAAGTCTATATGGCCAAGAGCCATTTCCCTAAATAAGCAAACTTATATCCTATAATAATTAGTGCCGTGTTCAGGCGTGCTACGGTTTTAAACTGTGTCACGCCTTTCTTTGCACCTTTACCTATAAGCTAACCTATACTCTGAAATAATATGTCTATCTATAAAGCCCTAAGCCACTTGTTAATCATCAGCTTATTAACGGCCAATACTGCATTTGCTCAAACGCCCGCGAAGGACTGGTTGATTCAACCTTTTATTCAAAAAAGCGAAGTAAAGGTATTGCAGAATGATAAACTACTTGAAATTACAAATGGCCTCATTACCCGACAAATACGGGTAAGCCCAAATGCTGCAACTGTCAGTTTTAAGAACCTGACAACTAATGAGCAATTCGTCCGTTCAGTAAGACCCGAAGCACGGGTAGTGATTAATGGCGTCTCATACAATGTCGGAGGATTATATGGTCAAAAAGAACATGGGTATCTATTGGAAGAATGGATAGATACATTCACCGGTCAATCGAATGATTTTCAATTTGTTCGCTACGAAACGGGTGAAGTAAAGCCACATTTTGACTGGAAATCTAATACATGGACAGCCAATAAAAATTTGCCAACAGGCAAAAGTCTTGTATTATTCTTCAAATCTGAATTGCCAGCATTAAAAGGCATTGAAGTAGCTGTGCATTATGAAATTTTTGATGGAATTCCACTACTAAGCAAATGGGTGAGTATTGAGAATAAGTCAAATAATTCTTTAAAATTGACTCAGGTTATAAACGAAATATTGGCTACCCCAGAAGAAGAATCGGCCGTAGTAGGCAAGCCTGAAAAAATGAAAAAGCCACAGAAGCTATACATCGAAAACAACTATGCCTATAACAATGCCATGCGCTACGAGCTTTCAGACCAGGCCACACATTGGAAGATAGATAGTTCTTATACCTCACAGGTAAACTATAATTACGAAACGCCATGCGTAGTAGAGGTATACCCAACTTTAGGCGTAGGAGTTGACTTAGCATCAAACGCTCACTATAAATCTATCCGCTCCTATGAATTGCTTTTAGACAGTTACGACAGAGAACGTAATGGATTAGCTCGCCGTAAGATGTATCGCACAATTGCGCCTTGGACAACCCAGAATCCCATTTTTATGCACCTGATTAGCACTGACCCAATCAAAGTTAAAGCTACAATCGACCAATGTGCTGAAACGGGTTATGAGATGGTAATTCTGAGTTTTGGTAGTGGTTTGAATATGGAAGATCCCTCAGAAGTCAATATCAAAAAATTTAAAGACCTGGCCGATTATGCCCATAGTAAAGGTATCAAGCTAGGTGGTTATTCATTATTTAGTAGCCGTAGAATTGATGATGAAAATGATGTAATAGACCCTGTAACAGGTTTACCCGATAAAGGTGCTTTCTTCGGCAATGCCCCTTGTCTGGCAAGTAAATGGGGTATCAACTATCTAAATAGTCTGAAGAAATTCATCAGCGAAACAGGTTTTGATTTGCTCGAACATGATGGCCCTTATCCGGGAGATGTTTGCGCCTCTACCAAACACCCGGGCCATAAAGGACTGGAGGATTCCCAATGGGTACAGATGCAAATGCAAAAAGAATTTTATCAATGGCTTAATGCTAAAGGTGTGTATATCAATGCGCCGGACTGGTATTTCTTAGATGGTACACATAAGATTGCTTTGGGCTATAGAGAAGTAAACTTCTCCTTATCGAGAGAGCAACAAAAGTTACTAAACCGCCAAAATATTTTTGATGGCACATGGGACAAAATTCCATCAATGGGTTGGGGATTTGTGCCATTGACCAAATATCAGGGTGGGGGAGCAGAAGCAGTTTTGGAACCCTTAAGCGAACATCTGAACGATTATAAACAATTAATGATGCAATACTATGGAGCAGGGATACAAGCTTGCTACCGTGGCCCAAGATTATATGATACAGATGCCACTAAAAAGGTAGTGATAGAAACCATCAATTGGTATAAAAAACACAGAGATATTTTGAACTCGGATATTATCCACCTGCGTCGTCCTGATGGGAGAGACTGGGATGGCATCATGCACGTCAATCCGGCTTTGACTACTAAGGGACTGGTGATGCTGTATAATCCATTAAAGGAAGCCATTACCCGAAAAATCAAATTGCCTTTATATTATACAGGTCTTAATAAAGAAGCCAAAGTAAGAATAGAAAATGGCAAGGCTACTCCTTATCAACTTAACAGAGCCTATTCAATAGAAATTACCGTTCAATTGCCTGCCGAGGGTTATTCCTGGCTGGTTATTGAATAAAGACTACTCATTGAAGATATAAGAATTTATTCCTATATCTTCAATTTAACACCAATCTTCCCAAGCAAAGCCGTAATCCCAATAATCAACAAGGCAAATACCATAGATTTTATTAAACCCACAATACCAAAGGTCAGGCTTACAGGTAAAGCAACATAGAAAGAATATATAATATATGGTATCAGATAACAAGTCAGCGTACTTGTGCCTGCAGGTTTAATTATTTTAAACCAATGTGCCTTATGTTCTAAATCTGTCAGCCAGTAAATAAGTGCATAGGTAATAAAAGCAATGCCGCAACAAATAAATACCCAAGTCGGGGTAGCATAAATCTTTGAGATTATAAAGAACTTCCGCAGTACAAAACCAATTATCAGCATCGTTATTCCAATACCGACGTAGATAAACGTTAGTTTCGATTTCTTATCGGTAGTATAAAAACGTTCGAGTAATAGGGTTGCTAATATACCCGTAAATGCGAAGGCAGCAAAAGCTCCGTTCCCTAAAAGCCAGTCACCAGGCCCGCTTGGCCATATAGATTTCAACCATCCGGCATGCCCGGCAATACACATAATATTAAAAAATACCCAGGCAGCAATTAATAAACTCGTATTTTTATAAAAGAAAAGATAAAGAATAGCGCAAGTAAAATAAGTCCAACCAATAAGCCCCAGAATACCCCACCAGTGAGGTTTCATCATTTCTGCTTTCTCTCCACCTTCACCTCCTCTGAATTTATAAACGAGGAAGAGTAAAATAGCAACCCCAAGCACTTGTAGCGCAATGAAAAGGTATTTCTTATAATCTTCACTTTTTGGATAAACATTCCAGATAAGAAAGAAGCCTATTACGGCACTCACCTGAAAAACAGACTGACTCATACCTGTAGCCTCTGCGTTCATTTCAGGGATATTAACCGTGAAAAGACCCATGATTAAGAGAGCTACAGAACGCAAAACAATATGCTTAATTATTTCGAAATTGTTTTCGCCTTTGGCAATTCTGGCCTTAGTAGCAAACGGAATTGACATACCTACAATGAACAGGAAACAAGGAAAAATAATATCTGAAAAACCCAGAAAATCAACATGCGCTTCTGAATGTTGTAACCATTCAGGAATACCAGTCAACGTCCAGAAATCATTTACAAATATCATCAGGAGCATAGTCAATGCCCGAAAAACATCAATAGAGGCAATACGTTTAAGAGAGGTTTCCATAGTTTTCTTATTTGCCTTCTTCTATTTTCTTAATTTCCTCAAACATCGCCTTAAAACAAGCAGACTGAGTATTGTCTCCGGCTTCTGCATTCACTTTTATTCCATAAAATTCATCCAGAAACTGCCCGGCACCAGACCAAACCGTTTGCATCATGCCCTGATAACGCTCTTTCATCACAGGTGTAACAGACTTTCTGAATCTCACCATATCCTGCGTTTGCAGTACAGCGTTTTTAGGGTTACGCCAAGGACAGGTTATCACATTCAACCCTTTGGTTGCAAAGTACGAGGCCGTTTGATCGGGTCTTTCATAGTGCCAGTCACATATCATAACATCTTTGGCTATCAAATCAATGGCTCTGTGCGTATTATTGAAGCTCCCTTCCCACATGCCAATACCTGTGGTTTTGCCATCAATCAGGCGGTCACCCCAAATCCAGAGTTTTCTATTTTTCAATGCCAGATGATTTCTGATTTTATTTACTTCTCCGGCAAACAATTCTGCTTTATCTCTGCCTCCGCATCTGGGGCATTTATCATCTCCTATATAAAATACTTCGTCCATACCCGCGTGAAAAGCGTCTGTTTCAAATACTTCACATATTTCATCTACCAGATCAAAAACTATTTTGTGTACCTCCGGGTGTAGTGGGCAATAACTTTTACAGTACAATCCATCTGCATTGGGCCATACATACTTTTCAGGCATTTTTACATGGGGTGTTTCATCAAATTGCGGATAAACCCTTAACAGATTATGTGTAGTTTTAGCCCATGACTGATGTCCTAAAAGATTGATTTGGGGAATAATGCGGATATTATTTTTCTGACAAGCCTTTACCATCTTCTTTACATCCTGTTTCGATAGCGCAATGCTATCCCTCAATTCGGGGTGGCTTTGAAACTGATAATTCCAGTCAACACGTAGTATCAGCGTATTAACTTTTCGGGTAGCTAACTCTTCATTAATGAATTTTACAAAGGTATCTACTTGTTTAGGTTGTGGAGCACCGATACAAAAGCCACGAATGGGCAAAAGGCTGTCTATTTTTGCTTGTGCCATCAACGATTCAGAAAAAATCAGGCAAGCCATGGCAAACAACAAAGAGATTTGTTTTAACATAAAGGTGTAGGTTTTTTATAGAGTTGAATCAGCCTACAAGTTAGAAACACTTTTAAGTAAATACAAAAAGCCATGGCATTTATATGCAATAAAAGTAGATAAAGATTTGCTTTAGGAAATTTTAATTTTGGTCAATCTCATATAAAATGTAAATTGCGGCTAGTTTTACTATGGCCGTCTCGCAGGCCTGAATACTATAACCTAACCCTAAATGTTTTAATGAAGCAGTACTTCACTCTTTCATCGCTGTTGTTTATTGTCTTTTTCTGTTTAAGTGTTCATTCACACCTCAGAATCTGATTCCACTTTATCAATTGTCCTATAAAATTGATAAGCATTTTATCTTAGTTTCCTGAGAGCTCAATTATTACACCTAAACATAACCATAAATTTTTAATGAAGAAGTATACTCCTCTTTCATGGCTGTTGTTTGTTAATTGTTTCTATCCGGGTTTTAATTTATCTCATAGAACCTAATTACACACCAGGCACTTCTCGTGACAAAATTTTAAGTCCCTTTTACGTAGCTTTTCATTAAGCTCGAATTGCTGTATATATCTAACACTCATTTTATGAAGAAATATATCATTCTTTCATCGTTATTACTCGTTGCTTATTTCCTGGCCAAATGGTGGTTTGTTTCCTGGAGTCCTGTATCACTTTCGTCACCGATTGAATCAAAAAGAGGTGTATTCACCTTAGAAACCGAGCTTCAAGAACCGAGAACAGAAGCCGGAGGAATCACCCATAATGGCTCTTTCTACATTTTTGGTGGTATCAATCAATTCGGACAAACCTACAGTAGTGCATACCAATATTCGTCTGAAACGACGAAATGGAGAAAAATTAAAGATACACCACAACCAATCAATCATGTAGGCGTAGTACAAGACGATAAATATGTATACCTGGTTGGTGGATTTAAACCCCTGTCTTTAAGAATAAGAGGTTTTATGTTTGCCAATTGGGAGCCGTTGAATACACTATATCGCTATAACCCAGCCTCTGATACCTGGGAAACCTTAGCGTCTATGCCAGAACCCAGGGGTGCGGGTGGGGTATGTATTAGTAACGATACTATCTGGTATGTAGGAGGTATCAACCCACAAAAAGCTATCTCTAGTGCTTTATTTGGTTATTCAATCAGATATAATCAATGGTTTACTGCGCCCTCAATGGAATATCCGCGAGATCATCTGAGAGCAGAGAGTGTGAATGGGAAAATATATGCGATTTCTGGAAGAAAGGATGATTTAAGATTCAATTTAGCTTTTGTTGAAGAATATAACCCTACAACCAGGAAATGGATAAGAATGGCTGATATACCTACACCAAGAGGTGGGTTTGGTTCTTCTGTATATGACAATAAAATTTATACCTATGGAGGAGAGAATGTCTGGAGTTGCTTTGATGTGATGGAGGTTTTTGACCCTGCTATAAATACATGGGAGAAGCATGAACGGATTCCCGAGGCTCGCCACGGGATTATCAGTGGTTGGATAGGTGATAAATTGCATTTAGTGTCAGGTGGTAGGCACCCAAGATTATCCATCAGTGGTATTCATCGGGTGTATACATTCAAACAGCAATGAGCATGAAAGATATTTCATTAATTATATTAGCCTATAACGATGCCAATTCACTACTCAATCTGGTACCTGATGCATATGCAATCCTAGAATCGAATTTCGACAATTTTGAATTGATAGTGGTTGATGATTGCAGTACCGATCATACTTCATTGCTTATGCAGTCATTCGAAAGAGAATATAAAAATTTAGTCTACAATAGAAACTGCACAAACAGAGGGGTAGGCTATACGTTTCAGAAAGGCGTAAAGTTAGCGAAGTATAATTCAATTGCCTATACAGACGGAGATGCACAATTTAATCTGAACGATTTAGTAAGTTTATATAACTACAAAAAAAAATTTGACATTGTATCAGGGAAAAGACAAGTAAGAGCAGATGGTATCAAACGATGGTTTATATCTAAAGTATATAATCAATTATTGAGGTTGCTCTTTGATATAAAATTAAAGGACACCAATTCTGCATTAAAGATTTACGGGAGAGAAATTTTTGATAAAGTATTACCATTGCAATCGTATGACGGATTTTATGATGCTGAGGTGATTATTAAATCGATGCGGGTTAACTATACAATCACAGAAGTGCCTATTACGCATTATCCCCGCCAGTTTGGCGAGGCAAGTGGTGTAAAATGGAAAAGTGTGATGAGTGTCCTAAAGTCTATGATGTATTTCTGGTATGATTCAAAAAAATAATTCAGTTATAAGTATCGCCATACTAGCCTGGGTTTCTCTGGTGTTTCTCGTTATTTTCTCTCCCAACAGGTTAATAGATGCAGAGTCGATTTATTATGCAAATTTACAGTCAAAGTCCTCGCCATTTTCTATAGAATTCATCCGTGACTATCAGGGTACAGCAGGGATAATTACTACATGGTTTAATCTGCTGATAATGGATATTACCCAGGGAGACATTGTCAGAATGAGAATTGCTAATCTTTTCTGGCTATTCCTCACGGCTTTGCTATTTAACGAGAGTCTTAAAGAAGAATCCCAAAATACAGATAAATTCTTAGGCTATAACCTTGTATTAACTCCCTATGTTTTCCAAATGACTGCCAGGGTAATGGGAGATTACCCGACTTTCTTTTTTGGATTTGCCTTTTATATTTTAGTAAACAAGCTTGAAAAAGAAGATCGGGAGTGGTACTGGTATCTGATAACGGGTCTGTGTGGTTCGCTTGCCATTGCAGGCAAACAAACCTTTATTTTCTTATTAATTTTTCCGGTATATTATATTGCAACCATTAAAGATAATTACTGGAAAAAGGCCATATTATTGATAAGCTCCTGTGCCTTGCCAGCTTACTTCTATTGGATCTGGGGTGGATTTGTACCTAAAAGTTCTTCATACCACCATGTTAAGCTTGTAAATGTAGATTTTATCTATGTGTTTGTCTTCTTATTTGCCTTGTCATTGATGTTCTTTTTCGCTTATATAAAAGAGTTTATTGTTAAAAATCTAAGAATGCAATTACTCATTGCTATTGTTGTTCATCTACTTTTTGGTTTAGTCGTACCTTTTCCATTTCTTAGGTCTTACTCAGTACAACTCTCCGGGTTTTCGTTTATGATCATTATCAAATATGCGTGGAGCATTGCTATGGTATTATCTGCTCTTGCAGGAGTAACTTTCTTTTTTAGGTGTTGCATTGAGATTTTATCGGATAGAAAAAACATTCCTCTGATTCTATTCGTATGTTTATGTCTTTTAGCTGCGTCAAGAGTTCCTTACTTTCATGGAAGATATTTAGCCTTGATCATGCCCTTTATCCTTATGATATTTTTTAAGGCGAAACAAGCACTTATTACGCCATTGACAGCATTGGCCGGCTACTTTTTTAATCTGGTTACACTACTTATATTGTATCATGCGGTTCTCATTACCGATACTATCCGATTAATAATGAAAACTATGGGTATAGAAAAGATATAATAGATTGATTGCCTGAACATTACAATTCGCATCTTTATTATGCAGAAAAATACATCTGCTACGATTTTTTTTACTAACCCATACAACTTTTTGTACCTTTTCTGCATTTAGTCTAAAAGCCCCGTTTAAACTTGGTTCTAACCTCTACAATCGAACGTCTGCGACACAAAGACGCTGCTGCTCAGAAAGAAATTTTTGAGCAATATGGTAGCTTTTTGTATCGTATAGCATACCGGTATGTGCGAGAACGTATGTTGGCCGAGGATTTGATGGTGGAGTCTTTTTTGAAGATTTTTGAGGGGATTGTCAATTTCAGATTTGATAATTTAAGATCCTTTGAAGCCTGGATGAAGAAAATTGTAGTAAATGAAGCGTTGATGCTGTTGCGCAGACAAGCCAGTTTTCATCTGATGCCTGAGAGTGAAGCAATCGAAATACCGATTGATGACAATGTTTTAGATAAGATTTCGACCGAGGAGATTTATCGGCTGATAGCCGAGTTGCCTGATGGTTACCGTACAGTTTTTAACCTATACGCCATAGAAGGCTACACGCATAAGGAAATTGCTGAACAACTGCATATCAGTGAGGGTACCTCAAAGTCGCAGTTGAATCATGCCCGAAAATTATTACAAAAGAAAATATTAATGACCGACAAAAGTCATGCAAGCAGAGGAATTCTATAATAAAATCAGAGAAAATCTCGACAATTCTGACTTTACTCCTGATTGGAATAAAAGTGAGGTTTGGCAACGTATTGAGCAGAAAGATGAAAAGAAAAAGTTATCTTTCTGGTGGGGAGCAGTGGCTGCGAGCATTGTTCTGGTAAGTTTATTTGGTGGGTATCTCTTACTTGAAGATAGAAATACTATTACCAGTAACCCTAATGTGAAAAATCAAGATGCTACTAAGTCTGCACGACCGGTTTTACCTGAAACGACTACTGCTACACCTTTAGCTGAAACACCTGAAAACATTACCACTACCTCATCAAATCGTCCGGTTCAAAAAAGAGTTATTCGACCTGTATATGAGGTTGAGCCGCAACAAATTGCTGAGAACGAAGTACCTAATGAAGAGTTTGATAATATGGTGACCACAGAGGGTGGTGAGCAGGAATTTAGTTATGACAATGTAACTTCAAGAAATGAGCCTGCTTTTGTACGTCCGGTTATTTTTGATGCACCTATTATTTTTAGGCCTAATAAAGTGGCAGATAAACCTGCTACTGCTCCTGTTAAACGTGAACGTGTAGCTATTCTGGAGATTCCGGAAGATCATGAAGATTATGTGATAGCTCCGAAAGAAAAGAAGAAAAAACGCCATGAACGTTTAGCTAAGCAAGTAGAGAAAACCCCTGAGGCTACAGACCCTGATAAGCCTAATAAAATATGGGCATTTGTGAAGCAAAGTTTTAAAAACGAAACAATGCCTGCCGATTCTACAATTAAGTAAAAACTTTGTGTATTGATTGTAAATATATCTGCGAAACTAATCTGTGTTTGCGTAGTTATATGCCTATGAACGTATTTTTAAGAATGCTGACTGGTTTCCACATGAAAAAGATTCTTTTGTTGCTGCTCTTTGCCATAAGTGCCGATACTTATGCTTCAATGTATATCGACAAAACCGACATGGATTCGATCGTCGTGAACATTGGCAAACGAAAAAGAATTGTTTTGTGGGGCGAAAGCAAAGAAGACCTGAAAGCCTTAGAAAAATACGATTTGAATAGAATCGTCAGACAAATGAATCAGGATCTGGAGGAAATGCCATCTAATGTGAGAAGAAGCATCAGGCAGGACTACGAAGGGAATAATTATACGAAAGAGGCCACCCGCCAACGTGAACTGGAGGGACTTACCCCGTGGCAAAGGCTCACACGTAATACTTATCTTAACTTTTCATTGGGTTTTACTTCGGTTAAATATCTGCAGAGAGGGAGTTCGGCTTTTAAAAACAGTGATGCACTTTTCAGATACAAAACCATAGCTTCACCTAATTTAACTATTGGCCTTACCCGGCAGGAAAGTTTCATCCGCACAGGCCGGAAAGAAGTGATATTGCGTTATGGAATTGACATTAGTTGGTATTATCTGAGCAGTGTAAGTACCAAAACAACTTCTTATCTGCTACGGGTAAATAATACCAATACCAGCGTATATGATACAGTAGCTATTTATCGGCCGGCAGCTAATGGCAATTATTATACTGTTGAAAATTATGTGAGTTCAGATAATATCAAGCGAAACCCAGAAAATACCTATAATCAATCATTATTCTACGCCGATTTTAAGATTAATCCAACCATTAATTTTTATGGGTCAGATAACCAGAAAACATTTCATTTTGGGTTCGGTGCCTATCTAGGTCGTTTGATAGGTGGGAGCCAGATTCTTTCAGAAATTAAAGCAATCAATCAAAGGGATACTAAGATACCAATCAGGAGTAGTGATAATCCTTATCGATATGGACTACTGTTAAATGTGGGTTATAAGGCATTCAGTTTGTTTCTGGAGGGCGATGTGAACAATTTCTTCCAACGTCGTGATTCCCGCAACGGATTCCTTCCTTACGAAGCATCAGATAGGTGGTCGCAGAATCTGACGACATTCGGTATCAGAATAGGCCGATAACAATAATCCCCGAATCGCTCCGGGGATTATTTAGTTCTGGTAAAGATTTTCTATCTTATTTTTTGTACAATACGCTTTTTACTGCATCAATGGTACGCTTTACGTTTGGTAAAGTCGCTTCAATCAATGTTGGGGCATAGTGTAAAGGTATATCCATATTATTGACACGAATAACCGGAGCATCCAGATAATCGAAAGCGTAGCGTTGTAAGTGGTAAGTGATTTCAGAAGAAATCGCTGCCAACGGCCATGCTTCTTCTACTACCACACAACGGTTGGTTTTCTTTACAGAGTTAATGACAGTAGCGTAGTCAATAGGTCTTACGGTTCGCAAGTCAATCAATTCAGCTTTAATACCCTCCTTCTCTAATTCTGCAATGGCAGGTAATACCACTCTTGGAATCATTTTACCGAATGAAACGATGGTTACATCAGAACCCTCTTTCATTACATTGGCCTGACCCAATGGAATTAAATATTCTTCTTCCGGAACGCCACCTTTATCACCATACATTACCTCTGATTCCATGAAGATAACCGGGTCATTGTCTCTGATTGAAGATTTCAATAAACCTTTGGCATCATAAGGGCTATGTGGCACTACTACTTTCAAACCTGGAGTGTTAGCAAACCAGTTTTCAAAGTTTTGAGAGTGTTGCGCACCTAATTGTCCGGCATTACCGGTTGGCCCACGGAATACAATCGGACAAGTATATTGACCGGCTGACATGGCCATCATTTTTGCGGCAGAGTTAATAATCTGGTCGATGGCTACTAACGAGAAGTTAAAAGTCATGAACTCGATAATCGGGCGTAAGCCATTGGCTGCTGCACCTACACCTATACCTGCAAAACCAAGCTCGGCGATAGGAGTATCAATGACACGTTTAGGGCCAAACTCATCAAGCATTCCTTGGCTCACTTTATAGGCACCGTTGTATTCGGCTACTTCTTCACCCATCAGAAAAACGTTTTCGTCACGTCTCATCTCTTCTGAAAGGGCTTCGCGCAGGGCTTCTCTAAATTGTATCTCTCTCATGTATTTTGGCTTAGAATAAAAGCTAATTTTTTGGGTAAAATTAGGTAATTCCGATGGAATTCTCAAATTTGCAGGAATATACATCGATGAAAATTTCATTAATCTTCTCTGATTTTGTCTCAGAGCAACTTTGAATCACCCTACACTTCATACACTATGCAAAAACTAAAGGCCTATTTAGCCACTCATTCATGGGCATTTATACTTTTTACCTCGCTTGCTGCTTTTTTTACCTACCTCCTTTTTTACCCATTCAGACGTGCCTATACCGCCGCTACTTATGACGAACTCTTTTTCTTTGGGGTTAATTATAAAATACTCATTATCACTGCACAGGTCTTAGGTTTTGCAGTTTCAAAGGGTTTGGGAATCAAATATGTCTCCGAAATGCAACCTGCTAATCGGGCAAGAAACCTGATTGTGATTATTCTTTTATCATGGCTATGCTATCTGTTTTTTGCACTAGTGCCTGCCCCTTATAACCTCTTTTTCATATTTCTGGCAAGTTTACCATTAGGTATGGTCTATGGCATTATGCTTGGATTCCTGGAGGGTAGGAGAGTAACCGATTTATTAGTGGCTGTATTAACGGCGTCTTTTATTATGGGCTCTGGCTTTGCCAAGAGTATTGGTAAATGGGTAATGACAACGCTGGAAGTCAGTGAATTCTGGATGCCTTTTGTAGCTTGTGCCATTATGCTTGTCCCTTTTGGCTTTTGTGTGTGGCTAATGGCACAGATACCACCACCAAGCCCGGCAGATAAAGCTAGCCGTTCAGAAAGAAAGCCTATGCAAAAAGAAGATAGACGAGCCTTTATTAAAGAGTTTACAATGAGCCTTACCATTTTTGTTATTTCCTATATATTGCTGACAACTTTCCGCGAATTCAGAGATAATTTTGCTCCTGAAATATGGAAGACCTTAGGCTATGGAAATAATTCAGCCATTTTTACTAAGACTGAGATACCTATTGCCATCACGGTTTTGTTGATTATGGCTGCCATGCGTTGGGTACAAAATAACTATAAGGCTTTTGTGATTATCGAATGTCTGATGCTTTTAGGTGGGGCTTTAATTGGTATTAGCACTTTGCTTTATCAGCAAGAAGTGTTATCTCCGGTTAGCTGGCTGACGCTCTTGGGTTTAGGATTATATATGGCTTATGCCATGTGCAACAGTCTTTATTTTGAACGGATGATTGCCGCCTTTAAACAATCGGGTACTGTTGGTTTTATGATTACCTTTGCCGATTATTATGCTTATCTGGGAAGTATTCTGGTACTTTTTTACAAAAACTTCTTTCAGAAAACTATCAATTATCATGAGTTTTTCATCTATCTATCTTATGCTGTCTCAGTTGTGTACATACTTTTGATTTTGCTTTCTATGTGGAATTTAAAAGTGTATCACGATTTTTTAAATCGTAAAAAAGAAAACTAAGATGTACAAAATCAAGGAAGAATATCGAAGATATTTGCCTCACTTTCAGCCAACGAATGAACTGGCTTATTTTGTTACAACTCGATTAGCAGGTAGTCTCCCAAAAATAATAATTGAAGAAATTCATCAAGAGCATGAAAAAGCAATTGCAAGTATAAATTCTCTGAAATTACCAAATGAAAAGAAAGCACTACTAGCAGATGAGCAAAACAGAAGATATTTCGGGAAATTTGATCAATTGCTTGATGCTCAGAATACAGGCTCTCACTGGTTTAGAACTTCTGCTATTGCTCAGTTGGCCTACGATAGCTTTTTATATTTTCATGAAAAACGTTATGAAATGATATGCTTCACTATTATGTCAAATCATGTACATTTATTATTTTGGTTGAATCAAGACAAAGCTTTGTATGGAGTTATGCACTCGTTAAAAAGGTATATTGCTAATAAAGCTAATCAATTATTAGATCGAGAAGGCGTATTCTGGGCACGTGAAAGTTATGACCGTGTAGTAAGAAATGATGAAGAATTAAAAAGAATTATGCATTATATTCTGATGAATCCTGTAAAGGCAGGAATAGTAAAAAATTGGGAAGAATATCCCTGGACTTTTGTTAACGATAAATACTTCCCTTTTTAATTTGTATCACGATTTTTCAAATCGTTTGTTTTATACGATTTGAAAAATCGTGATACATAAAATTGTTTCTTTTATCAGTTACTTTCACACGATTTGAAAAATCGTGATACAATATGAACATTTTCTTAATACCCACTATACTAGCCCCTGACACACAAAACAGTGTATTAGCTCCTCAGATTATCGAAGTAGTAACACACCTGAATACCTTTTTTGTAGAAGACCTGCGTACTGCCAGACGATTTATCAGTAGCCTGAAATTGGGTAAAGTAATAGATGAACTGACTTTCTTTGAATTAAATAAAGACACACCGCAGGAGCAAACCTTGGCACAATTGAAGAAACTAAAAGGTGATGCTGGGATTATCAGTGAGGCAGGTTGCCCGGGTATTGCTGACCCCGGTGCAGTAGCTATTGGGTTTGCACATCAGTTGGGTTATAGAGTACGACCTTTAGTTGGGCCCAGTTCTATTTTATTAGCCTTAATGGGGTCTGGTTTTAATGGACAGAGTTTTACTTTTCATGGCTATTTGCCTATTGATAAACCTGCAAAAATCAAAGCCATTAAAAATCTGGAACAAACAGCCAAAACCAAGCAGCAGACACAGATTTTTATGGAAACTCCTTACCGCAACAATCAATTGTTGGAGGATGCACTACAAAATCTACACCCTGAAACTTTGCTATGTATAGCTGCCAATATCACAGCTGAAGACGAATTAATTAGAACATTGCCTGTTAGGGAATGGAAGAAACAAAAGCCTGATTTGCACAAAAAGCCTACTATATTTTTGCTACTCTAATAGATACCCATATCTTACCAAATCATCATGTGTATGTATTTTAAATGTTTTACCCTCTCTGATTAAATACAAATCTTCACTTATTTCCATGATGTGCTTGTAGAGATGGTCGGTAATGATAATGCCCTTTTTATATTTCTCTCTGTTGATTATTTCTTTTAATTGCTCTACATGCAAGGGCATAATATGTGAGAATGGCTCATCTAATATAATAAATTTAACATCTGAAAGTAGTACAACGACTGCTTCAAACAAACGAATTTCTCCACCTGATAATGCCCCTAATTTTTGCTGTTTATACTTTTCAAAAATCGGAAACTCGTTGGTAATAACATGGAATGGAACCTGAAACAAATAGCATATTTGTTCAATGCTTAGTTGTTTTGGTATAAAGTTTTTTTGTGGTAAATACCTAATGGCATCGGGGACCTTTAATAAAGATTCATGATACTGCTTATTGAGCCTCACAGATTGAAAATTACCTTTTAATGAACCAAAAATGATACGCATCAGGCTACTTTTGCCAGAACCATTTCTTCCTAGAAATCCTGTTACTTTACCTGTTTCAGCTCTTACATATACATCCGAAAGAATAGTACGGGCATTGTATTCGAGATAAACACTATCAGCTTCTAATATATCTTTTGTCATAACAGGTCGATTAGTTTTAAGAGTATACCAAAGAGTGATAAGTCAAATCCGATTATTATCAGAATTAAGTGGTTTTGCTTGATGCCTAAATTCTCATAAAATGGAAATTCATCTATCCTATAAAAGAATTTCAGAAAAATAGTCGTTAAAACCAGAGTCATAGTTTTAGAAAAAATGAACAGGGCTTTACCATCATTAAATTGATGATAAATGTATAAAAGCCCAAAACTTGCCAGTAGTGTAAACGGGCAAATACTTTTGTAATATACCCAAAGTGCTTGTAGTTTTATCCTCATTCTTATATGTCATAGGTACCCTTTTATTATAGCCTATCATTCATAATAAGCTCTTTGGAGTAATTGATGACATAAAAATCTCTTTTAATAGTTGATTATCAAAAAAAGGAGAGTCGATTTAATATATTTTAACAGAATGAGGAGTTTCAACTTTCTGTGAATGCTGAAGCAATATTATCAATGAATGATTTATTTAATAACTGCTTCAATTCTTCTGACAAAATCATGGAATCTTTTTTCGTGCGTAGTTTTTTCGGGTAGTATCATCAGAGAAGCGATCCACCGGGCTGTTTGGGCGATGTTAAATATCTCATAAGTAATTTTTGTGTAGTCTTCTTCTTGTGTAAATGTGTATACACCTCTATACCACCACTCGCCCTGCATAATTAACTGGTGTCTGCTTGTATCAGTAGTCACAAATTCTTTGTGCCCATCATGAAAATGTACAACGTATCTGCCATTTTCTTCTTTAATATGGCAACTCGTCTGATTAGCATAGAGAAAAGGCATATCATTGCCTGAAAACGAGCCCTCATCAATAGCAAATACAACCTCTTCTATTTGTTGAACAGAAAATGAGCTGATTTTCTGAAAAACCCAAACAGGCTTCATAATGTCTGGCATAATTTTTTATATGATTAAGTATGCGTATATACTTGCTAAATATACCATTTTATGCTGTAAATTTTTGAATACACAAATTAAAACAAATCATGAAAACTATTGTTCCGGCACAAAGAGAAGGCACTGCCTATGATACTACATCTGATAGAGTTTTTTCTACTGAAAAGCTTGCTAAATCTCACTTTCAGGTAGTAAGAAAAAGGCTTCTTGCCATTAATCACTGGCATGAAGTGGCTGGCGAAGAAAAGGCCACATTTGATTTAATTGATGGAAGAGGTGAAAAGGTAGAGCGTATGCCTGCTATTGGAGACTTTATCAGAATTGATATTCCCGGGCCAATGAATCATTCGGGCGATGGGTATGATTGGGTAAAAATTGAGGATATTTTTGAAGATGAGGAGCTACATGAGGAATTTATTTCCATACGGATAAGACCTTCATCAAATCCTGAAAAACCAAAAGATGAAATAGCACACTTTTATGACGATTCTGCTACTAATACGTTTGTGGTAAAAAGAGAAAGTAATAAAATAAGTGCTGAAGTACATGGCAGAAATGAAAAGCCTAATCTGGATGATGTAAGCCTGATGGATAAAATCAGAAATACCTTTGTAGCCTTTGGTGGTATTTTAGGTTCCAGCAAGATTCAATGGAAAAGCTTTACAGATGGTTTATTAGCCTAAGCGTCGTCAGAAAAAAGTAACACAACTATTGGAATCCTGATATTTTTATTTTGTTTTGAGTCTCCGTGCATAATCAGAGACTCACTAATGAAAACTACTTACTTTATTCTTATAATAGCCATTGTTGGCTATATTAGTATTCAATGCACTTTTAAGCAGTAGAACAATATTCAGATTGCCTATCCCCAACCTTTACCTGACTCTACGGCACTTACTTTTCTGCCAGGAATTGTCTCTAAAGAGGGAATTGATTTTAATTCGGCGTTTTCACCTGATGGTAAATCTTATTATTTTACAAGATCAGAAAATGGGCGTTGGACTATTTATATGATTACCTACGATGGGAAGAAGTGGTCAGAACCCATAGTTGCTCCTTTTAGTAAGGATAAATACTCGGTAGCAGATCCTGCTTTTGCGCCTGATGGCAAACTTTATTTTATCTCGAACAGACCTAAAACAGCTAAAGACACGCTATCTGACTTTGATATATGGTATGTTATTCCTCTGCCTGATGATCAATGGTCTGCCCCCGAAAATCTTACCATCGTTAATTCTGATAGCGTAGAATACTATATGTCCTTTGCCAAAAATGGTAATATGTATTTAGGTTCCGCTAGGGTCGGAGGCTTCGGCATGGAAGATATTTATATAAGCAGATATGTAAACGGACAATATACAAAGCCCGAAAATCTTGGTCCGGCGATAAATTCTGCTTATTCAGAACATGACCCCTGTATCTGGCCTGATGAAGATTTTATGATATTCAAATCAGAAAACACACCCGATGGTTATGGAGAGGCAGATTTATACGGCACTAAATTAGATAAGAATAAGAAATGGCTAAAGGGAGTTAATATGGGCAAACCGTTTAATACCAATACCTATGAGTATTGCGCTTATCTGGCGCCTGATTTGAAATATTTCTTTTTTAGTAGTGAGAGAGATGTAAGATGGATTGGTGCAGATTTTGCCAGAAGACGGATTAATGAGTTATGTGTAGAATAAGCCTTATTGTGGTACCTGTCCGAAGTTCCATTTGGCGAGCAATTCATAACGATTAGTAGGAGCAACACTTAAAATATCTGCCGAGAAACCATTGCCAAAGCAGGCCCTACCCTCCAGCATTAATCTTTTGTTTCTCACACCAAGCCCGGCAATTAAGCCCTGTTCGCTTTTTCTGTCAAAGGCTGATACCAGTTCAGATTGCCCTCCATCTATATTCTCAACCACACTTCTATCATTTACAATAAAGGCATTAGATATACCCCCTAGCAAATAAATAGAGGGCTTGCCAATATAAAAGGTATATCTGAATAGATTTTGTATGCCTAAATAGCGAATATCGTAGCGGAAACGGTTTTCGACATCGGTAGCCGTACTTTTGAGTGCATAAGTATGTATCTCATTCTGGATAGCAAACTTTCCTCTTCCTCTGGCAAAAACATAATTTAAAAATACCCCTCCGGCAGGTGTAATATTTCCATTCCCTTGCACATACACATAATTGGGCGGAACAGAAGTAGAGATGATATGTTTGATGCTGGAATATCCTACTCCGACTGCTACACCATATTCCCATTTGCCGCGGCTGTTCTGGGCAATTTCAGGTCTTAGTATAATCTTGAAGCAATCATTATAGTTGTCTACCAGCTTTTTCATGTCTTTAGTATAATAAGCAGTACCTTGAATCGGCAACTTTTTACAAGCGTCGGCTAGTATTTCTGACAATTGCACCTCATACTGTTTGATTTTAGCTGTCTGGTTTCCGGTTTCAATAATATGATAAACCAAAGGCTCAATCATATTGCCCTGCTTAATTAAAAAATGTTCTTCAGAATCTTTGTCTACAAAATGATAGAGCGTGGCTTTTCCTGTGGCTAGTACCCGCACAAAAGCATTCTTTTGAGTAAGTCTTTTTGTCCGGTTAAAGTATGCGCCTAAACTCGGGAAGAAGATCTTACTTCCGTTTCGGGATAGTTTTTCGATGTCAAAACTTAATGAAGTATAGGTTTCCTGATTAAAATCTATAATAAAGCCACTTAACTCAGTGCTGCTGTAAACAAAACTGGGTTGGCTCATTTCTCTCTTAAAAAAAATCTCAAGAGGGCTTTTAATCCATTCTTTATAATCAATGTAGCCACTCAGGGTATCTTTATTGGCAGTTATTAATTTCCCTTTGATGAAGTTTCTTTGAGCAAAGCAAAATTTGACAATAAAAATTAACAAGAGTGTGATTGTCAGTTTAGTCTTCATAAATCCAGCATTCTCTTATTCAAAATTATTGAAATAATGCTTTTATAACTAAAAATCTGAATAAAAATTATTTAGTAGCGAATAAACGTAAAATTTTACATTTAAGCAACTAAATGCCTGATTCTTATAGAGTTAGGTATTTATAACTATACTATATGCATTACAGGGAGACCAGCGATTTCTGATAAACGTGAAAAGTGGAAAAATACAAGCAACTTTTCAATAGAATCAAGCATAAAATAATACTTTACCTAAGGCTATTTTGGGGCTGTTCTGCCAAAATTATATTTCAGCATCAAGTCTAATCTATTGTTAGGCGGAGTGGCATTGGCACCTGTTGTAAAGCCGTTCCCTCTATAATATCGGGCTTCTAACATAAGCCTTTTCTGACCTATACCCAGGCCAACAATGGCTCTTTGTTCGTCATTTCTGATAGCCCAAGGTAAATAAACGAGCTTTTCAACTGAACCATCTCTACGGGTAATGGTACTATTTTGTTTAATAATAGTGGCATACGAGAAACCTATCAACGCATATATAGAGGGCTTCCCAACGAAAAAAGTATAGCGAAACAAATGTTGCAGACCTAAATATCGCATATCATAATTAAAATACTCATTATCATAAAAAGCCGAACTTTTGGTCTGATAAGTGTGAAATTCATTGAGAAGTGCATATTTACCTCTACCTCTGGCAAAAACATAATTCAGAAACAGTCCACCAACCGGAGTAACATTGGCATTACCTTTTACTTCTGTATATTTGAATGGATTAGCCATCGCATGGGTCATTTTTGTGTATCCTGCTCCGGCCATTATACCGTATTCAAATCTGCCCTTATCTTTCTGTGGTGATATTGTTTTTACTGCACCGCCAAAACACTCATTATAATTGTCTATGAGTTTTCTCATACTGCTTACATAATATTCAGTATTATAAATAGAAAGAGGCTTACACGCTTCGGTCAACAAGCTGGATAGTTGGCTCCGATATTCTCTGAATTTGGCAGAATGCAGTTTGGTCTCAACAATATGATAAACAAGCACGGTAAGTTCATTATCTTTTTTCAGAAGAAAGTGTGGTTCAGAGTCTTTATTTACATAATGATAAAGAGTAACTTTTCCGGCAGATGCTATTCTTACAAAAGCATTGACAGATTCCATTCGCTTATTGCGATGGGTATATTCTTTCATATTAAAATAAATAATCTTATTGCTGCTTCTGGGCAGATTCTCCACCTCAAAGTTCAGGGCATGGTAGGTTTCCTGATTGGATTCAATGATAAATCCCCCTATTTCACCAGGGTTATAGGTGATTGTAGATTGGTTAAGGTCTTTCTTAAACGAAATCTGATTAGGGCTTTTTATCCATTCTTTATAATCAACATATCCACTGATGGTATCTTTATCAATAGTTATAACTTTAGCTTTAGTGAAATTTTTTTGCGCCAGACAAACAGAAGCAATAAGCAATAGTAGTAGGGTGAAGTTTAGCTTAGGGGTCATTTTTGTTATAGCTTGTCAATACTCAAATATAATAAATTATCTACAGATTGATAAATAAAGATGATCTAAAACGAATGGCGTTAACCGGATTCATTTTTATAATATTGTTGCGGCCGTCACTGTTCAAAAAGGTTCCTACCATATTGGTAACCTTTTCTGAATCCGTTTTAGTGGCTGGTACACGGAAACCATCCTTGTCCTCATTCAAAAAGGTTCCTACCGTATTGGTAACCTTTCCTGACTCCACTTTAGTGGCTGGTACCTGGAAATTATTTTTGTCCTCATTCAAAAAGATTCCCACCATATGGACTGCACCCCAAATTTTGGACAAAATTATTATTAAGTTTTAGAATGATGCGCTCGGTATTGTATGGGGCTCATTCCTTTTAGATTAAGTTTAATTCTTTCTTTGTTATAATACTGAATA
>NZ_QVMT01000020.1 GCF_003418935.1 Emticicia sp. C21
TAATGGAACGATATTCTTTTAAAACTGCTTCTACACAGTGAAGCTTAAACTCATAAGTATATTTGTTTCTCTTTCTCATACAAATACCCTCAAGATGTGTCTAACTTTTTGGGGGCAGTGCATATGGTAGGAACCTTTTTGCCATACTACTATAAAAGCATAATGGTTATTCTAGTTTCGAAGCGTAAAGATACTAATAGGAAACAGAAAAAGGTAGACGCTGCGGTGTATACCTTTTTGGCAGATGATAGTGACGCTTATGGAAAAGTTACAACTAGGTAGTAATAATGACTGTAATAATTGAGATTTGGGATACAGGATTCAATTTTATAACAGTTAAATTCGAAATCAGAAAAACGCAATCATAGATATTATCTATTAAACTATAGAATCTATTGATTTTGATTATATATTTCAAGGCAGTAATTTTACACCCAGATAAAATCCTGTAATAAGTCGATGCCAGTTACAATCTGTTAAGCCAGGAATTTATTGAAGATTTGAAAGAAAAATATCAGTATCCAAGATAATTTTCATCATAGAATAGTAATCCCTGATAAAAATAATATTGCAATAACTTACCTTTCGTATAAGGTTTATAATTTTATACGATAACACACAAATTCAGAGACATTCACAATTCATAAATCTATAAACTTTTTAAAAATATGGGACAAGAATCCGGCGATATTAGCAAATGCCCGTTTCATAATGGTACAATGAAACACAATACAGCAGGTGGAGGCACAAGAAACCAGGACTGGTGGCCTAATCAATTAAAGGTGAGCATCTTGCGTCAACACTCTACGAAATCAAATCCGATGGATGGCGATTTTGACTATGCGGAGGAATTTAAAAGCCTTGATCTTGAAGCTGTGAAAAATGACCTTCATGCTCTCATGACCGATTCTCAGGACTGGTGGCCTGCTGACTTCGGGCATTACGGCCCTTTGTTTGTTCGTATGGCATGGCATAGTGCAGGTACTTATCGTGTAACTGATGGTCGTGGTGGTGGTGGCTCAGGCCAACAACGTTTTGCACCATTGAACAGCTGGCCTGATAACGTAAGCCTTGATAAAGCCCGCAGATTGCTATGGCCTATCAAACAAAAATATGGTCGCAAACTTTCATGGGCTGACTTACTGATTCTTACAGGAAATATAGCGTTGGAGTCAATGGGCTTTAAAACATTTGGCTTTGCAGGTGGACGTGCAGACGTTTGGGAGCCGGATGAAGATGTATACTGGGGTTCAGAAACTACCTGGTTGGGCGGTGATTTACGTTATGCGGATGGCTCAGATGGTGTTGCTAAAGAACATGGTGTAGTTTCTTCTGACGATAATGCAGATGGCTATATTCATCATGATCGTAATCTTGAAAAACCATTAGCGGCTGTACAAATGGGATTGATTTATGTGAACCCTGAAGGACCGGATGGTAATCCTGACCCAATTGCAGCTGCCAGGGATATTCGCGATACTTTTGGCCGTATGGCCATGAATGATGAAGAAACAGTTGCCTTGATTGCAGGTGGACATAGTTTTGGTAAAACGCATGGTGCTGCGCCTTCTTCACATGTGGGTAAAGAACCGGAAGCGGCTGACATTGAATCACAAGGGCTTGGCTGGAATAATAGTTTCGGCTCAGGAAAAGGTGCAGATACCATTACCAGTGGATTGGAAGTAATCTGGACAACCACGCCAACTCAGTGGAGCAATAACTTCTTTGAAAACCTGTTTAATTTTGAGTGGGAATTAACCAAAAGCCCGGCAGGTGCACACCAATGGGTAGCAAAAAATGCAGACGGAATTATTCCCGATGCCTTTGATGAATCGAAAAAGCACTTGCCTCGTATGCTTACAACCGACTTGGCGCTAAGATTTGACCCGATTTACGAAAAAATATCAAGACGTTTCTTAGAAAGCCAGGATGCTTTTGCAGATGCTTTTGCCCGTGCCTGGTTTAAATTGACACACCGTGATATGGGTCCACGTGCTCGTTACCTGGGTGCTGATGTTCCTGAAGAAGTATTGCTATGGCAAGATCCGATTCCTGCAGTAAACCATATTTTAATTGATGAGAATGATGCGGCAGCCCTTAAAGCAAAAGTATTAGAATCAGGATTAACAGTGTCTGAACTGGTTTCGACAGCCTGGGCTTCAGCTTCTACTTTCCGTGGCTCAGATAAACGTGGTGGTGCTAATGGTGCTCGTGTACGTTTAGCTCCTCAAAGATATTGGAGAGTGAACAACCCTACACAATTACAAAAGGTATTGGGTGCATTAGAAGGCATTCAGAAAGAATTCAATGGCGGACAATCAACTGATAAGAAAGTTTCAATAGCTGACCTGATTGTATTGGCTGGTGTAGCAGGTATTGAAAAAGCTGCCAAAGATGCCGGACACGACATTACTGTTCCATTTACACCAGGCCGTATGGATGCTTCGCAAGACCAGACTGATGTAGAATCAGTAGGTTTCTTAGAGCCTGTGGCTGATGGTTTCCGTAACTACCGTAAATCACAAATGCGTGTATCTACCGAAGAACTATTGATTGATAAAGCTCACTTGCTTACATTAACAGCCCCTGAATTGACCGTATTATTGGGTGGTATGCGTGTATTGGATACTAATTTCGATGGTTCTAAGCATGGTGTTTTCACCACTCGTCCTGGTGTATTAACAAATGATTTCTTTGTTAACCTATTGGATATGAGCACAGCATGGAAAGCAACATCGCCAGATAGAGAAATCTATGAGGGTAGTGACCGCAAAACAGGTGCTGTAAAATGGACAGGTACCCGTGCAGATTTAGTATTTGGTTCGAATTCAGAACTAAGAGCTGTTGCTGAAGTATATGCAAGTTCGGATGCGCAAGATAAATTCATCAAAGATTTTGTTGCCGCCTGGACCAAGGTAATGAATCTTGATAGATTTGATTTGGCTTGATAATTAAACTTGAATAGATGAATCGAAACAGCCTTCAATTAAGAAGGCTGTTTTTAATATGACCCTTACAAAGACACCTTCTTATGCCCATCGTTTGTGGCTTTTAAGAATTTAATCAGCCCTGCCATATAGATTTCCTGATCATCCCACATAGCCATATGGCTTCCATTCGGACAGAACAAATAACTTCCGTTTTGTACTTGCGTACTCATCCATTGCATATGGTTTGGATCCATTGTATCATGTTTGGCTCCGATCACTAATGTAGGTACGGTAATGTTTTTCAGTTGAGTTTTGCGGTCCCAGTTTACTAAATTGCCGCCTATACCAAATTCACTTGGGCCTTGCATAGTAACATACAGCGAATTGTTCATCTTGCTGAATGTGCGGTTGACTGGCTCAGGCCATTGGTCGAGGGGCATCCGGCAAAGGTGTTTTGCATAGAAATTAGGCATCAGCAATTGCATATATTCTGGATTGCTAAAATCTTTTTTGGCTTCAATCTCACGGATACGGGCCAATATTTTTGGGTCAAATTGAGGAGCTAACACACTATCGGCATACTTACCATAATCAGGGCAGCTACTCATCATATTAGAGATGATCAGCCCTTTAATATGTTGCTGATATTTCAATGAATATTCCATAGCAAGGATACCTCCCCAAGAATGGCCTAATAGGTAGAAATTAGTATTATCCAGTTTCAATGCCTGACGCACTTGCTCCACCTCCTCTACAAAGCGAGGCAATTGCCAGAAAGTAGTATCATTTGGATTATCAGAATTGCCACAACCCAACTGGTCATAGTAAATCAGTTCGATACCCTCGGCGGGTAGGTAACTTTCCATGCTTTCAAAGCTTTCGTGTGTGCCACCTGGTCCACCATTGAGTAAAAGCAACTTGATACGAGGATTATTACCGATTCTTTTTGTCCATACATTAAATTTCCCTTTAGGAGTATTAAGGCTGACCATCTGAATACCACCTGTTTTAACGCCTGATGTAGTATCCTTAAAGTATTCGCGTAAGGTAACATCTTGTGTGGAAGATTGTTTCTGGCAGCTGCTTGCCCATAGGGCGCAGCAAAGAACTAAGGTTAAAAAGAAGTATTTTTTGATCATGAGCATAGAGTTTAGATGATTTTTACAAATATATAAAAAACAACTATACCCCATTGATAATCAATCAAATACTAAAGTATGAGCTACTGGTTTATTACTTGATAGATGAATGAATTAATTAAATAACCTTTTAAATTCCAGTGGTGATTGGTTAGTTTTCGTTTTGAATAATTTACTGAAAGATTGTGGGTGTTCGAAGCCCAGTTCATAGGCAATCTCGCTTACCGATAAGTTTGTTGTAGATAATTTCTCCTTGGCTTTTTCAATCAGTTTGTGATGGATATGCTGTTGCGCATTTTGACCTGTAAGTGAGCGGAGAACATCACTTAAATAACTTGGTGATAAGTTTAGTTGTTCTGAAAGATAATGAACAGTTGGGATTCCATCACTCAGCGCTGTTTCGTTTAGAAAATAGTTATCAAGGATATCTTCCAGTTTTTGGAGTATATCATTGTTTAGTACTTTTCTGGTAATAAACTGACGTTTATAAAAACGATTGGCATAATTAAGTAATAGTTCAATCTGGGAAACGACTACATCCTGACTAAAATCATCAATCCGGCTGTTTAGTTCATTTTCTATCATGGCAAAAACACCGAGGATGGTTGTTTTCTCATCTTCTGAAAGATGGAGCGTTTCATTTGTCGAATAAGAAAAGAAGCCGTATTGTTTAATCTTTTTTGCTAAAGAATAACCTAAAAAGAAATCGGGGTGGATCAACAAAGTACATACTGAGCATACGGTATCTTCATTTTCGCTATTACCAATCACCTGACCCGGAGCTGCGAATAACAAACCTCCTTCATCAAAATCATAATAACTTTGTCCATATCTAAGTCTACCCGTCAGCTTAGGTTTAAACGCTATTTTATAAAAACTCAACACATGACTAGTAGGATATCTATCAAGGTCAATCCGACTATTAGTATTGTTAATCAAACTAATAAGAGGGTGTTGAGGTTTGGGTAAACCAAAAACCAGATGTCCTTCGGATAAAGACGAAATTTTCAGAGGACTATTATCTTCTTTTCTCATAAACTGAGTATAGTTTCAAACCGATAACCAATAGTTGATCAAATATTGGTTATCAGTTTGTGTTTTATCATTTGTTTATCTTATCAAAATCAGCCCTGAGCTGAGTTAGAAAGCTCTGCCCATGCCTCCCAGGTTGCCAGGCGTTCATTATAGGCATTGCGTGTCCAGGGCAAATTATGACTCCCCAGAAAGAATCGCAATGGAGGATTTTCTGCATCTACAATCTGGAAAAGCGCCTGTGACGTAGCATCCGGATTGCCTCGTTCCAGAGTTCTTAAATTTTCAAAAAACTCTGCTTTGAAATCCGTATAAATATCCAGATTCTGTGCAAATTTCAAGGATTGCTGGCTGCCGAATTCGGTGGCGTATGCACCTGGTTCTATGATAGTTACTTTTATTCCGAATTGTTTTACTTCGGTTGCCAGACTTTCGTGAATGGCCTCAAATGCCCATTTTGATGAACAATAGTAGCCTATAACAGGCAAAGTAACATGTCCAAGATTACTTGAAGTACCCAGTATATGTCCAAAACCTTGTTTTCTGAGTAGCGGTAAAGCTGCCTGAATAACAGAAACTGGCCCTATAACGTTCGTTTCATAAAGTAGGCGAATATCATCTGCACTAGCCTCTTCTATAGTGCCCACCAGAGAATATCCTGCATTATTAAAAACAATATCAAGTCTTCCAAAATGGGCATATGCCTGTTCTACTACAGCTTTTGCCTGTTCAGTATTGGTAACATCCAATTCTAGTGTTAATACGTTTTCACCGTACTTTTCATTCAATCCGGCAATACTTTCTAGTTTTCTTGCTGTGGCAGCTACTTTATCTCCACGTTTAAGAGCGGCTTCAACCCAAACCTGTCCAAATCCTCGGGAAGCGCCTGTAATGAACCAAACTTTAGCAGATTTATCAGAAACCAGTGTTGAAAGAGCTCCTGCATTTTCATTGTATTGTGACATAATTTTCTTTTTAAATGAATAATGGCACAAAGGTCAGCAAGCAAAGTTTGAGATTTGTAGCCGAATTGCAGCATTTTGTAACCGAAATGAGGATACTCTCAAGTGAAGAATTTAAATAGCTATTCTTACTCTTAAAAAAATGTATTAAATAAAAAAGTCGCCAATGATTGGCGACTTAAAAGCAATTGCTATAAATAAGATTTATCGTCTCAACAATAATTCTTCCAGATTATCCAGCCCCATGGTAAAGCCTTCTTTAAAGCCCATATCTAGTATAGCTTTCAAATCGGCTGAACTTTCGTGTTGGATAGTAATATCTACCGTGGTATTATTGTTTTCTTCTGTAAAAATAATTGTCCAGAACGAACCAGGCATTTCTGAATTTTCATTACCATCTTCATCACAAAAGGCATCTTTCCATGAAATAAGTCTTTTTTCTTTGATTTTATCAAACTCAGCTTTGCTCCAGTGCTTTTCATTTTCTGGGCCAACCATGGCATATAACCATGTGCCACCCTCGGTGAAATCAAAGCGTTTTGATTGTGCCCGCCATGGCTTTGGCGCCCACCATTGATCCAGAAGTCCCGGCTTAGTCCAGGCATCCCAAACCGTATCAATATCTGCCGGGAATTCACGTGTTACATCAACGGTATTATTATCTTCATTTACCGTAAATTCAAATAATAAGTTGCTTTTCATATCATTTTATTTTTTGGTTCATACTATTCTGCATAGTATAAACTACATAAGTACATACCTTGTTTGTCAGAAATTCAAATTTGAATTTATACTAACAAAACATCACTTATATATTTTATCTAACAAAGTTTCTTGGCTAATCTGAATTTATTAATTATCTTTATAATCAAGACACTTAACAATCAAGATATATGTTTAATAAAGAAGAAGTCTTGAAACTAAGAAAGCTAAGCCAACGGTTGGCTTATACTTCCATTCAAATGCACGAAGCCATTGGACGAAAAGCAGGTATGACTGGCACTGACCATAAATATTTAGGGTTTTTACTTCAACGGGGACCAATGACTGCCGGAGAATTTTCTATAATAACCGGACTTACCACCGGTGCTATGACCAGCTTAATAGACCGTTTTGAAAAGAAAAAACTGCTTAAACGACAGCCAGATGCAAGCGACCGTAGAAAAGTAATCATCGTGCCTGATACAGAAAAAATAATGGGGTTGTTAAAACCACTTTATGAAGATTTTCAAACCGATACCGAAAACCTGTTTGCAACATTTTCAATAGAAGAAGTAAAGGTTTTAGAAAGGTATTTTCTAAATGCTATAGAAATTATGAATCATAAGATACAGACTCTAAATCAAAAACAATAAGGCAATGAATACATCACACGAAATTAAAGAACCTATTCAGAACGCTTTTTCACAAACCTACTTTCATGGAACTAAAGCAGATTTAAAGATTGGTGATTTCATAGAAGTAGGTTATAACTCGAATTTCATAGACATGAAATTGAAACATATTTATCTGACTTCGACATTAAATGCTGCTATTTGGGGTGCTGAATTAGCTTCAGGAGAAGGACGTGAAAGAATTTATCTGGTAGAAGCGACCGGTTCGCTGGAAGATGATCCTAATGTAACTAATAAAAAATTTCCGGGTAATCCTACCATGTCTTATCGTTCTGAGCAGCCTTTTAAAGTGATTGGTGAAGTTACTGTATGGCAAAGCCATTCAGCAGAACAAATAAAAGCTATGAAGGATGGACTGGAAAAGAGGAAACTGGAAGGGGGAATTTTGATTGAAGAGTAGATTTAAGAAAACGTAATTAAGAATATTTTAGGCCGCAACTCACAATTTTCTTAACTCCTGGAAAGAGTCGGAAACCCAGCAGGTTTATGATTGCATGATAGTAAATTTACATTTTTTTAAAATGGGTTTTGCAACATAAAAGGAAACTACTATATTTGCACCACAATTCGGGAAAACACCTGAAAATGGATCCGTAGCTCAGCTGGATAGAGCAACAGATTTCTAATCTGTGGGTCGCAGGTTCGAATCCTGCCGGGTTCACAAAAATGTTAAAGTCACTGAATTTCAGTGGCTTTTTTTGTATTCAAGTGCAGCAAGATTCGAACTTAAACGTATTTAATAGCAATTGACTCTTAATCAGCGGGTCAACAAAAAAATATCCTTTAAAAAATTCCCCTTGAATAAATAATCTCTACAAAAATACCTTTGAAACTTTGATATTTACGCTGAACTTTGAAGCTTGATTTCAGAACTAACAAACCGCCTGAATGCTATTCAACTCATTACAATTCGTATTCTTTTTTATTGTTGTTACGCTAGCTTATTTCAGTTTACCACATCGAGGCAGAATCTGGTTGTTACTCTTAGCCAGTTGTTATTTCTACGCGGTTTTCAAGCCTATCTATATTCTCATTCTTTTTGTAACCATAGTTGTAGATTATTTTGCAGGGATTTTGATTGCCGATGCTACTGGCAAAAGGCGTAAGTGGTTATTGGTATTGAGTCTGATTACCAATATTGGTTTCTTAGCGTATTTCAAATATTATAATTTTCTGAATACCAATCTTGCCATTATATTATCAAAGTTTGATACCCCTACCCCATTTCCGTTCTTAGAATTTGCATTACCAATAGGTTTGTCTTTTCACACTTTTCAGGCAATGAGCTATACTATTGAGGTATATCGTGGAAACCAGAAAGCGGAGAAAGATTTTGTGATTTATTCGCTCTATGTGATGTTCTACCCCCAGTTGGTGGCTGGACCTATTGAGAGACCGCAAAATTTACTATGGCAGTTTCATAGCTTTTTTAAATACGATTTCGGCAACCTGAAAGAGGGCTTAATGCGCATTGCCTGGGGTTTATTTAAGAAGGTAGTAATTGCTGACCGTTTAGCTTTAGTTGTAGACTCTTGCTACGATAATCCCCAAGATCATAATGGGCTTACGCTTTTGATTGGCACAATTTTCTTTACTTTCCAGATATATTGTGATTTTTCAGGCTATTCTGATATTGCCTTGGGTACAGCACGGGTAATGGGCTTTAAGCTGATGGAAAACTTTGATACGCCTTATTTCTCTACCTCTATTTCCGAATTCTGGCGTAGATGGCATATATCTCTTTCTGGTTGGTTCAGAGACTATTTGTATATTCCAATGGGTGGGAATCGGGTTAGTGAAGGTAGAAAATATTTCAATAGATTTTTTGTATTTATGATGAGTGGGTTATGGCATGGCGCAGCCTGGACATTCGTTATATGGGGAGCTTTACATGGCTTATATCTCATTATGGCGCAGATACGCGATAAGTATTTCAAACTTAAAACCCCTGTCCTACCCGCTATTCTGATTAAGCCTTTTAATCTGCTGTTCACGTTTATACTGGTCATGCTTACCTGGATATTTTTTCGTGCGAAAGGTTTGACGAACGCCAAAATTATCTTCCAGAAAATACTTTCATTTGGCAGTTACGGAAATACTATTCATTCGCCATTAAATGATATAGAAATGATATTCTGTTGGTTACTGATTGCAGGCTTATTATTGAAAGAAAGATTCTATAAAGTAATTGACACAAGCAATACCACTAAGTTTTACATATTATTTACTGTTTTCATGATCCTATGCTATTTCTTTGGGGTGTTCGAATCTAACCAGTTTATTTATTTTCAGTTTTAAAAAATTATTTAGTGATTGAACCAACGCGGCCCGGTGTTTAGTGATTGACCTAAACGGATTTTTACATTGTAAATTTAGTCAAGCAAATATGACTTCTAAAATATTAAGATATACAGCGCTTATTGTCTTTTCGGGTTTGTGGTTATTAGGCTTTTCCACGCATATCTCAAAATGGCTTTATGCACAAGGGATTATCAAAGACGATTATCGCTATGGGGATTTGTATCGTTTTTCGAATCTGCCACAGTTCAGGGTATTAAAAGAACCTTGTCAAACACCACAAACGAAAATTACTCAACCTAATACGGCACTTTATTTGATTGGAGATAGTTTTACTGAAGAAGGTCGCATTGAAGCAGGAGATTTTGTGAGCGGAAGTTTTCATAGATTCTTTATCGGGCATTCGCCTTATATCAAATTAGACAAAACTAAGAAGAATGTACTAATCATTGAGACTGTTGAACGACATTTCAGAGAACGTTTTGCTAAACCTTATAGAAATCTTACTTTCAAAGAACCAAGTGCTCAACAAGCGATAAATACCAGGCTGAAACAGGCAAAATCAGATTTCTGGTATGATTCAGAGCGGCATGAGTCTGTTCTGTTTTCCTCAGATTTCTTTCTGACTATCAAAGAATGGAAGGCATCATTAAATGATCGGATATTTGATAGAACTGATGGCCATGTGGTAGTGTCGAAAGATAAAAAGAATATTTTTTATGAGCTTGATGCACGGTCGAATGGCATAACCTCTACGTTTGATAAAATTTCCGATAAAGAAATCACTCTATTGGTAGAAAATGTCAACCGTACCTACGATTTTTACAGAAAGAGTGGTTTCGATAAAGTGTATCTCACGATTGCGCCTAATAAGAGTTCTGTTCTTGGTAAAGATTTGGGAGAATATAATCACCTGATTGAACGCATTCAGAAAAGCCCTGCTTTACGTATGCCAATCTTCGATATTTATACACCTTTCAGCACTTCTGAAAAGATGTTGTATGATGTTGGAGACACGCATTGGAATTGCGAAGGAAAGCAGATATGGATCAACGCTGTAAATCAAAAACTATAATATTTTTTTTATACGGCTACGTTCATTAAATTTGTACTTTATTTAGATACATATTATATAACTTAATAGCATAAATTATTTCTTATGAAAAGAGCACTGGTATGTGGAGCAGGTGGTTTTATTGGAGGCCATTTGGTTAATCGCTTAAAGAGTGAAGGTTATTGGGTGAGAGGAGTAGATTTAAAATATAATGAATACGGAAATGGAAATGCGGATGATTTTGTGATTGGAGATTTGACAGACCCGGTAGTTTGCAAACAAGTATTAGAAGGTGGATTTGATGAAGTATATCAATTGGCGGCTGATATGGGTGGTGCAGGATATATCTTTACAGGCGAAAACGATGCAGCCGTTATGCACAATTCGGCACTATGTAACCTACACATGTTACATGCTGCACAACAGGCAGGCGTAAAAAAAATCTTCTATTCATCATCAGCTTGTATGTATCCTGAATACAATCAGCTTGACCCTGAAAACCCTAAATGTTCAGAAGAATCAGCATATCCTGCTGCTCCGGATAGCGAGTATGGTTGGGAAAAACTATTCAGCGAACGTTTGTATCTTACTTACCAGCGCAATTTAGGTATTACAGTAAAAGTAGCTCGTTTCCACAATATCTTTGGCCCGCAAGGCACCTGGAAAGGTGGTAAAGAAAAAGCACCAGCAGCTATCTGCCGCAAAGTGATTGAAGCAGAAGATGGTGGTACTATCGAGATCTGGGGCGATGGCAAACAAACACGTTCATTCTTATATGTAGATGAGTGCGTAGATGGTGTTCGTCGCTTAATGGAATCTGATTTCTCTGGTCCTGTAAATATTGGCTCAGAAGAGATGATTTCTATCAACGATTTTGCTAAAATGATTGCTGAAATTTCTGGCAAAAAAATCACTATTAAAAATATTCCTGGTCCTCAGGGTGTACGCGGACGTAATTCTGACAACGCTTTGATTCAGGAAAAATTAGGATGGGCGCCATCGCAATCATTGAAAGAAGGTATCACTAAAACCTATCAATGGATTGCTGAACAAGCTAGCAAAGAGGTTGCTGAATTAGTGTAAGAATTATCATTTCTTAATTATAGATTGAGATGACTGTGCTAAGGTTCAGTCATCTTTTTTTTATTGGCAAGCCAATTCAAATTGTAGGGCTCAAAATTTTGAACTCCTACCTGGTAAATATTCTTTGACCTCATACGTGGCACGCATTTTTATTCATTTTATAATAAAAATCTGCTATGAAGTCCAACTTTGACCTTACGTTAATGCTTGCTCGTATTGAGGACGCCATTAGGCCTTTTCCCAAAGCAGCCATGTTTGAATTGGCTGAGAGAGGCTACACCTCTCTATTTGAGCAACTGATTTCCTGTATTATCTCAATCCGTACATTTGATGAAACTACTATTCCTGTCTCCTTACGGCTTTTTGAAATTGCACGGACACCCCAGGAAATACTAAAACTAAGTCCTGAAAGACTGAGTGAATTATTGTTTGGCAGCTCTTATCCGGAACAGAAAGCTTATACTATGTTAGGCATTGCACGGACAGCAATTGAACAATACAATGGTGAATTACCTGCTGACTTCGATAAGCTAACAGAAATGAAAGGTGTAGGGCCAAAATGTGCGAATCTGGCATTGGGAGTAGCAGCAGGACAAGCGGCTATTAGTGTAGATATCCATGTGCACAGGGTGGTAAATCGGTGGGGCTTTATACAAGCCAGCCAGCCGGAAAAGACGCTGAAAGCATTAGAAGCCAAAGTACCTGTTGAACAATGGATTGATATTAATCGTTTACTGATGCCTTTTGGAAAACATATCTGTACTGGTAATTTACCTAAATGTTCTACCTGCCCGGTATTGGAATTTTGTGAGCAGGTCGGAGTAACAAAGCATCGATAAAATATAAAGGCGAACTTTTAGTTCGCCTGCACGTATTATATTTCTAATAGTGTTCTGATAAATGCTTCACTGGTATGATCTTCTATAAATTGCTTGGCTTTTTGAGGATATTCAACTTTTGAAGTGTTCAGGAAATACTGGAAAGCCTCTTTAATTTCTTCCGACTTATGACCATCAACAGTTATTCCTAAGTTATACTCTCTGGTCTGTTCTCCTACTACACCGTATTTAGTTGCAATAATAGGTTTATTATGGCGAGAAGCAAGACCAATTACACCACTTGATGAGTAAAAATTGACATAGGCTAGAGAAATCACATCGCTTTGGCCGATAAATGATTCCATTTCATCATCACCTACAAATCTACTTTCAAGAGCCACTTGAAGTTCAGGCCTTAATTGTTTAGCCTCTGCAATTGCCTCGGCTAGTGGTGCCTGATATTCATCTCTTATTTTACCAACTATCAATAAACAACTCCTGGATGCTTCTTCTGCAGATAGTTGCTGTAGGCCTTTCAATAGATTCACTACATTTTTTTTACTATCTATCATCCCAAAAGCCAGAAAGATTTTTCTGTTAGCGTTAATCCTATATTTCTCTCTTATTAATAATCCATCTCTTGAAGGATAATCATAAACAGGGTCAGGCAGATAAGCAAATATTTTTGTTCCCAGAGTCTCATTCATAGTCTTTACCGTTTGCCTGTCGTTAAAGATAAAGACTTTCTTTAGATGCTTATTCCGGAGCATCCACCAGGATGTAAATATCTTACGCGCTTTGGTTACGGCTGTCTGTTGTTTAGCTCTAAGGGTACCCTGAGCAGGAATCACTCTTGGGTAAGGATTAAACATAATCCCGGTGATTTCGCACGCTGAACGACTACTTCCAATGGTATGTTGAAACATATCGACCATCATTAATATCAGTTTGTCTGCTTTCCAGTCGCTGACATATTTCATGATGGACTTCCAAAGTAATTGTGTCGACTTTATCAGGCTCATGCCCGAGTTATGCGGCGCAAACTCTTCGTCAGTAAAGAATGTTATCTGAACGTTTTTGGCAGAAGTAGTTATTGAAGGGATAGTCTTTGCCTCAGGATTCAGCAAAAACACATATTCAGTCTCGTTTGGGTTTTGTTCTAAGAATCTTAAGATATTTTGAATATGTCCTAAATTATGCCCCACTAATTTCACATAAATATCGCAGATAATAATTCGCATAATTTGTCTTTTGAAAATCCGATTAATAAGAAAACGATTAAAATAATAATCGTTATATCGACACTAAATTGAAAATGATATAACCCTGCATGAAATAAAATCTCACGACGCACTTACTTACCAACCACACTTTTATAGACATTTAAAGTCTTCTTAGCAGTATTTTCAGGAGAAAAATCTTTCAATCTCTGATAGCCTTTTTTCACTAAATTCAACTTTAACTCTGCATTATCAATCAGTTTTTCAACTTCGAAATTAATATTCTCCTTATTTTCAGGATTAAAATACAGCGCAGCATTCTGTGCAACTTCAGGAAAACATGAACGATCGCTTAGTATTACAGGGCACCCACAGGCAAATGCCTCCAGAATTGGTATCCCAAAACCTTCATATAAAGATGGATAAATAAAGGCTATAGCTTTCTGATAAATCCGATAGAGTACCGCATCGTTTGGTATTTCCTGATGTAAAATCTGCCCGCTTACTCCCAATTCATGAAATAATTTCTGCTCGCTTTCTGTAAAGCCATGACTTCCGGCACATATCAGATGTAAATCTGATTGTTTATGTAGAATTGGTGCAATGGCTGTGAGGAAAATGTCAAAGTTTTTATAGTTTTCCCTGTTCCCAACATATAGCAGGTATCTTTCAGGCGTAACAATATCAAAATCTTCTGCAGGTTTGTAAGTAGCAAAATGTGTAGAATGATGAACTACTTCTATCTTTTCCGGTGCAATACGAAAAATCTCTAAGAGGTCATTTTTTGTATTCTCCGAAACCGCAATCACTTTTGCTGCTCTATCCAGTACTCTTTGTTTATAAGCTTTATCAAATCCATCCAACTGAGCATATTGGGTAGCAAATTTCTCAGGAATTGCATCATGGTGAGTAATCACATAAGGTGTTTTACCCAAAAAAGTCATGAAATAATCGTTGAAATAAGTCGGATGAAATATATCGTAATTATGACGTGTTATCTGGAGGGCACTATTAGCCCGGTTAACGTGAGAAAACAAAGTATTTGTAAGGCCGTGTCCCAGGAAATAACTGAATGGAAATACCTTTTTAACATCGGCATTTTTCAGGTATTCGTTATTTGAGAAAAGTAATGATAAATTCACCTCTACTCCCTGATGATATTTCAGATTGTGCATCAGGTCATAAAAATACCTTGCTACACCTCCAAATTTTGCACCCGAAAATGATTGATGATCGAAAAGGACTCTCATAAAAAAGGTCAGTATGTAGTAGTATCGATGCTTAGGAAAACAAAACTTTAATGCAAAATACCCTACATTCTATTTTAATTCTTACAAAATAAAATACTCTAAAAAAATGTATGCATAGTTTGATTACTGTATTTTTATCTTTTTAGGCTATCTGCTGATAAAACTACAACTATTGAGCATAAGAGGCATGTTAAACACCCAGACTATTTATTGATGTCAATTCAGATGTGATTTCAGAATAACATAAGCATGAAAGTGTTACCGAAATTAGTTTGTCTTGAGCAAATATTACTGATAGTGAAATGCAGTTTTGCTGAACATCCTGGCAAAAATAACAAAAAAGGATAACATTGCTGTTATTTTTGCCAGAGTTAATAATTTATTACCAGAAAAATGCAAATGCGATACTTTTACGTCACTCACCTATCTAAAATGCTCGTTTTACTTGTAAATCTTCTTTGATGGTATTCTCATCAGAAGTAGGAAACCGATTATAAAAAAGACCAGAATTACCAATACTGAATTGCGCATATTGCCGGTTATCTGTTCCACAAAACCAAATAAAAGAGTACCAAGTGTAATAGCGATTTTCTCAACAATATCATAAAAACCAAAATAGGACGCAGTATCTTCTGTACCTTCAGGAATTAGTTTCGCATAAGTTGAGCGAGATAATGATTGGATGCCTCCCATTACCAGACCTACAATGGCAGCAATCACATAAAACTCGTTAGCAGTGGTTGTAAAATAGGCAGCCAAAGGCATGAGTCCCCACACAAAAATCTCTATCAACAACGCTTTAGTATTACCAAATTTACTTGATAACCACGAAGCTAAGAATGAGCCTGGAATAGCAATTAATTGTATCAGCAAAAGCGTGACAATCAATCCTGTTTTTTCGATATGTAATTCCTTATCAGCAAAGATAGTTGCCACATAAATAACAGTCATTACACCCATATCAAAGAAAAGGAATGATAATAAGAACCGGGTAATCAATTTATTTTTCCTAACCTCTTTCAATACTTTGCCTAATTCATGAAAACTATTACTTAACCAGTTACCGGCTAATGATTTCCTCTGATCTTTTGGTAAATAGTAGAAAGGAATCTGTGCAAATAATGCCCACCAAAGCCCCACGGTTAAGAATGAAACACGGGCTGTAAATCCTGAGTCGCTATCTTCCTGAGTAAGGCCAACAAACTCCGGTTTCATTATCATTACCAGATTAAAAACCAATAACAGCACACTACCGATATAACCCATCATAAAACCTCTGGCGCTCAAGTTATCGAAGCGGTCCTCGGTAGCGATTTCTGGTAAGAACGAGTTATAGAAGACAATGCTTCCACCCCAACCCATCACAGATAACCCAAAGGCAATAACTACCCATGAGACGTTTTCCTTAGTAAAAAAATAAAAATAAGCACAGCTGGCCGCACCCAAATAACAGAAAACCTTCATGAAAAACTTTCGGCGCCCGCTTGAGTCTGCTAATGGAGTAAGAACAGGATTTAATAGTACTAATAATAAGGTTGCAACGGAGATAGAATAAGAATACAGAACAGAGTTCTGGACATGAAAACCGAAGAAATTTACAACATCATTGATAACATTTCCCTGCGCATCCTTATCGGTAGTTGTTGCCAAAAAATACATTGGAAAAACAACAGTGATAATGACTAAGTTATGAACTGAATTGGCCCAATCGTACATAGTCCAGGCAGTCAGTACTTTCTTCTGATTTTTTTGAAACATTTCTAAGGTAGGTATTTAGTTTTTTTATAAATACAAAAGTATTCAACAAAACATTAAATATTGAATTACTGGCGAAGCAATTTATTAAAAAATACTATACGATGCTAATAGAAAGAAAAAACGTTGTCCATAAGCTAAATCAAGCATTTTATTTAACATTCAAAAAATAATAATATGGCAAGTAATAAAATATTTCCTACGAAACACTTGCACAATCTACGAAATATTCGTAGTATTGAAAATATTTCGTAACACTATGCAAAAACTGACAGTACAGGAAGAACAAGCTATGAAAGTAATATGGCAATTAGGTGAAAGCCATATCAGGGCAATATTAGATTTAATCGGTGAAGATGAAATGCCTTATACTACATTGGCCTCAACTATCAAAAACCTTGAAAAGAAAGGTTTTTTGAAGAGTCGTAAGATTGGCAATGTGAGCTTATATACACCTCTTATTACAGAGGCTGCTTATAAGAACACGTTTCTTCATCGATTTGTAGAAGACTATTTTGATAATAGTTATCAGCAAATGGTTAATTTTTTTGTGGAGAATAAAAAATTAACACCAAGTGAGTTAAAAGAAATTATTTCAATGATTGAATCCGGAAAAAAATGATAACTCTTGTAATTATATTACTAAAATTTAGTCTGACTATTTCGGCAATATGGGGTTTCTACAAACTTATTCTGGAAAAACTCACTTTCTTTGTTCCGAACCGGTTTTTCTTTTTGAGTGGTATATCCATCGCTTTTTTCATTGCCCTCGGACGCTTTGAATGGGTTGCTACCTTCGTTAGTAATCAATTTAGCATGGCTGATTTAGACCCATATATTCCTTCTATTCAAGCCACAAACCAACAGGTTTTTAATCCAATCACCCAATTACTTGCATTTAGCCCTATTTTATTATCCGTATATTGTTTGGGTGTTATGGTTTTGAGTATGCATCTGTTTATCCAGTACCTATCCTATCGGAAACTGAAAAGAGGTGCCTACACGACAGAAATGTATGGCCAAAAAGTTTATGTAGTTCAAAAAGATATATTACCGTTCTCGTTTGGCCAATCGATATTTATTTCTGAAAGTGCTGCAGGCAATCCTGAAATCGGAAAAATTCTATTGCACGAATCTATTCATATTCAACAACATCATAGTATAGATGTGCTATTGGTAGAGTTAGTCAGAATTATCAACTGGATTAATCCTTTTGCCTGGTTGTTAAAAAAATCCATTCACCAGAATCTTGAATTTTTAACTGATGACCTGATTATCAATAAAGGCATTGATAGAAAGACTTATCAATATCTGCTTTTACATTTTTCGGGCAATAAGCCTTTTAGTTTAGTAACAAATTTCAATTTTTATTCACTTAAAACAAGAATCAGTAAAATGAACCAAACCAAATCGAACCAATTACAGTATTCAAGGTTCCTATTGGTTATTCCTGTTGTTTTAGTTTTGTTATTTGCATTTAGTTGTATGAACGAACAAACAACTAATGTAACTCCAAAACCTAAGGAAATAACCATCGAAGATTTAAAATCGAAGCTGAAAGAACCTGTATTAAAATTAGATGCCTCGGCTGACAACCAGTTTGCCAAAATGGATGAAAAAGAAATCGTTGCACTTAAATCGAAACTGAAGCTGTCTTTAGTAAAATTAGACGCTTCGGAAAAGAGTCAATTTAAGACAATGAGCGACGTAGAAGAAGTCGTAAAGTTTAAAGAATCATCTTTAAAATTAACCTTACCGACTGAAGAGCAATGGAATCAAAAGCTAATTCTTCAAAAAGTTAAGAATTCCCCAAAAGAAGTAGTAGAAAAACTCCCGCCTCCTCCACCTCCGGTTCCTGACCAAAAATAATCAGATTAAATCTGCGGTAATTTGTCTATTTCTGAATTATTACTCAGAATGTTTGAGGGAGAAGTATGCTAAAAAAAAGGCTTCTGGAATAGATCTATTTCTATTCCAGAGACACCTTTTCAAATTATGCTTTAGCTCCCGGAAAGAAGAATTGCTATTATAAAGCCTTTACCAATAAACCTTCAGCTTTAAGCTTATCCATCAACACTTTAGCGAATTCAAGAGCATGAGTGCCATCACCATGTATACAAACAGTGTCAGCGTTGATTGGCACAATACTTCCATCTGTTGAGACAACTGTTTTGTCTTTTATCATCCTGACAACCTGATTTACAGCGATATTAGTATCCTCAATCAGTGCATTAATTTGTGTACGCGGTGTGAGGCTTCCGTCATTCTGATAGGTGCGGTCAGCAAAAACTTCTGAGGCTGTTTGTAAACCTATTTTTTCAGCTTCACTAATCAGAAAACTTCCTGACAGACCATAAAGAATTAAATCAGTGTTACTGTCTTTGGTAGCTTGTGCAATGGCATTAGCCAGTCTGGCATCTTTGGCTGCCATATTGTATAAAGCTCCATGCGGTTTAACATGGTGGAGAGTTGTTCCTAAAGCCTTTACTACATTCAGCATTGCTCCTACCTGATAAATGCAAATATCATATACTTCCTGTGGATTTAAAGCCATGTTTCGTCTACCAAAACCTTGTAAATCAGGGAAACCCGGATGGGCTCCAATGGATACTCCTTTTTGCAAAGCCAACAAGGCAGTCTTACGCATGATACCCGCATCACCGGCATGGAAACCGCAGGCAATATTAGCCGATGAAATATAGTTCATCAATGCTTCATCATTACCAATCGTCCAGGCCCCGAAAGACTCACCCATATCGCAATTCAGGTCTATACTTTGCATATTCTATTTGATTTTACTTTGCTAAAAACTCTATTGCTCCTCTTAATCTTCTAATTTCCTGCTCTCTTAAAATTAATAATTCTTCAGCTTCGGCTAATGAAACAAATTGAAACCGAACCGAATCTTTTATACTGCACTGGGCTAATACTGGTAAATCTACTGAGACTATATTGCCTAGTCGTGGATAACCTCCGGTGGTCTGGTGGTCAGCCATTAATACAATCAATTGCCCGTCAGGTAGTAGCTGAACCGTGCCGAAATCTACTGCTGACGAAATTAACTCGATTTTGTTTGCTAAACTTAACGCCTCTCCAACCAACCTGAAACCCATACGATTGGAGTTTTGGCTAATGATAAATATTTCATCTTCTAAAATTTTCTTAGCTCCTGCGGATAGAAAATCATATTCATTGCCTTTGATAAGTCTGATAATTGGTGACTCCGAATAAGGTGGTCGAACAGAAGCGCCTAAATAAGGTAGAAAATCTGGCTTAGAGTAAGTTTTTATGTCAACCTGATAATTAGGTTTAATGGTATTAAAGTCAAGCAGTGTATTAGTGCTTTTACCTCCTAACCATTCTTTAGCTAAAAAACCACCTTTAATAGCTATATAAGCTCTTTGTCCTGAGATACGTTTTTTAAACTTCAATATACTTCCAGCCTTTACCCAAATACACCGCCAATTAGTAACTTGCTCTGGTTTCTGATTTTCATCAAGCAGATAAGGTGCGAAATCAGCACCTCCGATTGCCATGATACAATCCTTTTCAATTAATATTTCAGGGCCCGGAAAATGGACTTCAATGGCGGCTTCATTCTCTTCATTCTGCAAAAGGATATTCAGCAACCTGACAGCCATTTTATCCATAGCTCCATTAGGATTAATACCTAAATAGCGATAGCCATTTCTGCCATTATCCTGATAGGTGCTTAATATCCCTGACTTTATGAATTGCATGTGTTTGAGAATTGAGTGAATGAGCGAGTTAGTGATTGAGTGATTATTTAAGTAATCATTTCAGAGGGAATATTTGAATCGCCCAATCACTCAAGAAATTTATCAAAAAACACCAATGTATCTACAATATGTTCCTGCCAATAAGGCCACTCGTGCTTACCGGGATATTCTTCATAAATATGCTGAATATTGTTTGCTACTAATTCCTGATGCAGTTTTCTATTTGCTCCAATTAATATATCATCTTTGCCACAATCAAATCTAAAAGGAGGTAAGAGACTTTTATTAGCTAATAACCATTGAAGGGTGTCTTCCTCTACCGAAACATTCTCTTTCAGAATTGTATCATCATTATTTTCTAAAAACTGCTTGAGTTGAGAAAATTCAGTAATTGAAGATAATCCTGAAAAAGACTTGAATACCTGTGGATATTTAGCTCCTAAACGCATGGCTCCATAACCTCCCATTGAAAGGCCTGTTATAAACAATGGCAAGTCTGGACTTAAGTCTGGTTGAATCTCATAAATCAAGTCTTTGAGGTCTGTCGTAATCCAATCCTCGTAATTTTCATCATGATGTGGAAGATAACCACTTCCATCTCCAAACAACCCATCAGACGGCATGATTAGAAGCATAGGATTTATTCTGGCTTCATTAATCAGACTTTGAGTGGTTTTGTGCACGCCCCCCTTGAGCGACCATGCCCAATGTGAGCCATAGACGCCATGTAACAATATTACCATGGCTTTAATGGGTTCTTTCGGGACAAATAGACTTATATCCGCTCTTTTTTTAAGAGCATTGCTTTTGACTGTCACGTAACGGAGGTTATCGTTTTCGTAAGAGGGGTCAGATATTTCTATTGTAAAGAATTTTGACATAAATATTCTTTATGTAGGCAATTAACTAAACTATCTTACCTTAACCAATCTGCAGTTTTCTTTTATAATATTCAGTTGGAAGGATGTTACTTTTTTTACCTGAAAAAAAGTAACGCAAAAAAACAGGCATCATTTAAACTCGCACAATTAAAAATCCGCTATTCATTTCCTTTTGGCAACAATTATCCCTTGATTTTTAACAGTGCTCAAACAGGAAATGATGTTTTAAGGATATCATTTTAGTTGTTATTTAATTCTGAGAGGCATTAAGATTTTTTGTAATAATATTCTTCCATAATTAAAATACAATGACTCCCTTAGCATTTAGGCCTTGGTGCATGTCTGAGAAGGCTTGGTTCAGGTCGTTTAAGGTATAGGTTCTTGTAACCATTTTGTCTAAAATCAGGTCGCCTTTCTGGTAAAGTTCCTGTAAAATCGGGAAATCAATTTGCGGACGAGCTTTACCATATAATGGATTGATATAGATCTTATCCCACTCAAACAAATTCATATCTATATTGATTTCCTGCTCAATACCACTTACCTGTACTGCCGTACCCGCATTTCGTACCATGGCCAAAGGTGCGGCACCTAATGCTGGGATAGCCGTGCACTCAAAAGCGTAATCTGCACCACGGAGAGTGAGTTCTTTAACCTTTTTTGCAGAGCCTATTAGACCTATATCATCTTTTGATGCCAGAATAGTATGAGTTGCTCCGTATTCTACCGCCATTTCAAGTCTTGACGGGTTAATATCAATTGCAATAATTTTACCTGCTCCTGCTATTCTGGCACCTTGAATTACATTTAGTCCAACCCCTCCTGTGCCCAAAACCACTACAGATGAACCTGCTTTAACTTTTGCTGCATTCACCACCGAGCCATAGCCTGTCATGACTCCACAGCTGATAATAGCCGCTGATGAAAAAGGAATATTGACATTAATTCTGACACAGGCAGCTTCACGCACCAATGTATACTCCGACATAGTACCCAAACTAAAAGAGCGCTCTATAGGAATATTATTTAGCGTTGATGATTCTAAACGGGCATGTCCACCTGATACTTTATTGCCTGCAGTAACGGGAGAATTAACTTCACAAATATGCTGATTACCCTCCTGGCACTGAAAACATTGGTAACAGGGTATGGCCCAATTGAGTATCACTTTATCCCCAGGCTGCAGATTTTTCACTTCCGGGCCAACTTTTATTACCACCCCTGCTCCCTCATGACCCATAATTAATGGCTTACCCCAGGATTGGGAATCCCAATCGGTATGACAGATACCAGCGGCTTTTACCTGGATTAGTACTTCGTCCTGTACAGGTATATCATTAACTTCAATAGTTTGAATGGAAAAATTGCCTTGTCCATCTGCAATAGCAGCTTTCGCTTGTATCATAGGTTAAAATCGTGAAGGTTGAATGGGTTCAAAGATAGGAGAATTTAATTTACCAAAATCTGATTAATCTTATCTTGAATCATGCATTGGCTGAATTTTAGAATAAACATAAGTATCAGGATTGTAAGCATTTAGTTCAACTATCTTATTAATCAAAATCCTTAACCTAAAGTTTTCTCCATATACTCTGAATTGCCGACCAATAAATTTAATCTCTAATTGATCTATTTTAGCATTGAATACGATTGGTTCATCAGAATCGTATTCAAAATCTAGAATATCACCTACAGTATGTAAACCATTAAATATTTTTTCATCAACATACCCTTCTTTTTTGTATCCCGTATCACCAAATTCAAAATCCTCCAAAATTCCATTTCTATCAAAAAGACATAGAAATGATTTGTATGTAGTCGTTTGTATAGTGATATACGTCTTCAATTTCTTATTTTTTGTATTTTGAGAAGATTTTCCGTTATAGGTGTTCATAGCATTTTTTAATTTTGCTATAAACCTACCATACAAATAAGCAGTGTATTTGCATAGTTACAACAACTTTACTTGAGAATAAAAAGTTAGCGAAATCAATTTGATTATTACTTCACCTCTATAAACCTTACCAAATCACCAGCCTTCAAAAGCGTAGGATTTGAAGAATTGCTATCAAACAAAGGCAATGAAGTTCTGCCAATCAATTGCCATCCACCGGGGCTTTCTAGTGGATAAATTCCTGTTTGCTTACCAGCTATACCAACACTTCCTGAAGGAACTTTGGTGCGCGGGGTTGATTTTCTTGGAGTACTAATACGTTCATCCATTCCACCTAAATAAGCAAAGCCTGGTAAAAATCCCATCATAAATACCCGATACGTGGCCTGAGTATGTATTTGTATTACCTCCTCTATACTCAATTGATTATGCTCTGCTACAAAAGCCAGATCTTCACCATCGTATACCACTGGAATTTCAATTAATGCAGGCTCTTTTGTTTCAGTCGACGTAAGAGCCTTTAAGGATGTAATTAAGTAGTTTTCTATAACAGCATATGCAGTATTGGCGCTAGGATTAGCCTCTCTTACTTGTAAAACATTATAAAAGATCGTCAATGAAGCATAAGCAGGAACGGCTTCTATAAAACCAATAAAGGGGTGGGAATTAGAATAGTCGAATAACTGAGCTACGATTGTGTTAATACCCACATCAATCACCGCACCAAAGTCAATGGTGATAGATGAATCACTCAGAGGGAATATTTTATAAGGTGGTGTCAGTATACGAATAATCTTTTATTTCATTAATTCTAATGCTTTACTGATATCTGATGTGGGTAATTGGCAGGTTTTGTCATAACAGACATATATCATTGTTTCGGCATTTCTGGCACTTCGGTTTTGCAATAATGGCAAATCTGATGATTGAGCTGTACCTACATATACTTTATTAGGTGCGTAGGTTTCATCCAGAATAGCCCTTACATTCTGCAAATCATTTCCGACAATGGCTACTTCGGCTGTTGGCTTGGCAAATTGAGTGGCTAAGGTAGCCCAGTTAGTGAGCCATTGGGTTTCAGTCAGCACCAGTTTTTTCATTTTCCCCAACATATTTTTGCTTATCTCAATAAAATCGGCTCGGTCAAGAATTAGTCCTAAATTATACAGGTTACTTGCCATAATTGAGTTTGATGCCGGAACTACATTATCAAAAAGCTCTTTTTTGCGGGCAATCAATTGTTCACCCTGACTATCTGTAAAGTAAAAGAATTCATCTTCTGCATCATAGAAGTTAGCAATAGTATAATCGGCCAGCATTTCTGCTTCTTTGAGCCATTGCTCATCAAAAGTTACCTGATACAATGCCGTGTATGCATCAATTACACTGGCGTAATCTTCCAGGTAGGCAATTAATGTGGCCTTACCATTTTTGTAATTATGCCATAATCCCCTACCCTCTTTGCCTTCTTCGGTCAATACTTTTACACTCATTTTTTCTTTTAGAAAGTTCGCATTTTCAAGTGCTAACCTTAAAAATTGAGGTTCATTAATATAGCGATAAGCATCAATCAACCCTTTCAGCATCAGACCATTCCATGAGCATAGAATTTTATCGTCTAATCCAGGACGAACACGGGTATTTCGTTGCTCTAATAATAGAGAAAACATTTTATCCCATTTATTATTATCTACTGCCCACAGTCTTTCTTCCAGATGCAGAATGTTATTTCCATGTTCCCAATTGCCCTCTTTGGTTATATTAAATGCCTCACAAAATTCTTTCGATTGCTCAGCCAGTATATAATCTATCTCTTTTTTCGACCATATATAAAATTTACCCTCCTCACCCTCACTATCGGCATCCAATGCAGAATAAAATCCTTTTTCTTCACTGGTCATTTCTTTTTCTAACCATCCGATAGTTTGTGTTACTTTATCTTTATACAGATGGTCTTTTGTGAGGGCATAGGCTTCAGCGTAAAGTGATACCAATTGGCCGTTATCATATAGCATTTTTTCAAAATGGGGCACTTTCCAGTCTTCATCTGTTGAATAGCGGGTCCAGCCACCACCTAGAATATCATAGATACCTCCCAAAGACAATCTATCAAGCGTCAGACTGATATGTTGTAAGGCTCGTTCGTCTTTTGTAACTGAATAATACCGGAGCAGAAACTTCCAGATACTTGGCATCGGGAATTTAGGCGCTCGGTTCATCCCTCCTTTTTCATAATCAAAATCAGCCCTAATGCGGTTGAATATTGTTACTAATTCTTCTTCTGTAAAAGTCAATTCGTCGTCAGCCTGTAACCCATACTTTTCCGATTCTTTGAAAAGCATATTCTGCGTAAATCCTTCTGCTGACTCCTGCAATTTATCATAATTTTCATCAAAAGCCCGTTTGATGCTGACTACCAGATTAGCCCAGTTTTGTGGTGGGTAATAAGTGCCTCCATAAAATGGTTGAGCATCGGGCATCAGAAAAACATTTAAGGGCCATCCTCCACGCACGCCCATCGCCTGCAAAGATTCCATATAAATGGCATCTACATCCGGACGTTCTTCTCTATCTACTTTAATACATACCAGATGCTCATTCATCAATTCTGCTATCTGCCTATTTTCAAACGATTCACGCTCCATCACATGACACCAATGGCATGCAGAATAACCAATACTTACCAGTATTGGTTTGTTTTCTGTTTTAGCTTTTTGTAGTGCTGCTTCTCCCCATGGATACCAGTCAACAGGATTGTGGGCATGTTGCAGCAAATAAGGACTTGTTTCGTGAATGAGTTGATTGGGCATATTGTATGAGGAATGGTTTTGATGTTAGAAACATCGAAATGGACCATGTTGTTATACTTTCTTTTAACAATTAAAGTGGATTAAATTTTACCATGGAGTTGCTCAGAGTTCGGCACAGAGTTACACGAATAAATCCCATTGATTACTCCCTCACAAACTTCTTAGAAAAATTCATTGCTTTTATTATATACGTTCCACTCGGTAAGCGATTTATATTTATAGTCATGGTATTTTCACCCTGCTGCAAGTTTGCAGTCTCCAGATGTATTACTTTACCGGTTGCATCAACAATTTCAATTTTAGCCGTTTGTTGAAATAAGCTATTAATCCCAATGGTCAGATTATCCTGAGAAGGATTAGGATAAATTTTAAAAGAATTAAAAGATTGATTTGGCTCATCAGCAAGCAAATCCATATTAAACCTGCATAGAAAGACTTCGTAACCTTTTAGCAAGACATTCACTTTCAAGTTATTATATGTGGCTTCCACCACCACTACTTCATTTTCATCTTTGGCATAAGGGTTATGTGCAGCTACCAAGAAATCATTTCCTTTGGCTACGCCTCTCCAGATAGGTTTATGGTTATCGACATATGCACGTGCAGGTTGAGGAATTATTAATTGATAACTGCCTGTGAACATATCTTTGTATTGGGAAAGTCTATATAAGCCATTAATAAAATACTCGTAAGAAGCAAAGCTTTCATTGTTATTAAACAAAGCGGGATCATCCCAAAGCCATAAGCCATTTGCCCCGGAAAAGAAAGGAAAAATAGCGGTGGCTTCTGCCATAAATGGCTTAATGAATTTACGCGCAGCATCAGTTACATAACTATAACGCAACCATACAAATGGAATAATAGATTTATTAGGTACCCATGCCTTATTTACCTCAATCTGAAACAATAAATAAGCCAAATAATCAGGAGCAAGTGGATGCGGATAATCGTAATAGTAATACGCTGATGGACTAAAGAAATCTTGTCTGTTATAAACTTCTCCACCGATATTATTCGAAGAAAAATCATAAAACAAGTAATTGAGCAGGCTTGGATCGGTAGTCCATTTTTGCCAGCTATTGCCGGCAATATTAATATAGGTATTCAGAATCGGAGAATCAGAGTATCCTCCTATTCTCGACGATTTATTGCCCCTTGTAAAACCGAATGATTCCGCATAGAGTGTCTGTAAGTCTTTTTTATATTGAGTAATAAAAGAATTATTATCCAGATTCCTGTAGGCGATAGGTGTAGAACCATGGTTTTTCAGAATCAGAATAGAATCATTTGATTTAATTTGCCTTTCAATATCAGGCACTAATAAATCTACCTCCGGCATAGTAGAGAGTTCATGTTGCCACTTGGCTCTATATCCATCAAGATTATTATTCCAGGGACTTTTAACAGTTTCCCAAGGCTGATTAGTACCTGTGTAGGCCACACCGTACCAGACAATGGCTCTTTGATTTTTAGGCAGATTATCATCTGCTCCCTCAAAAGTAGCCAAATGGCTAAACCCATGTCTCAACGGAAGTCTTTGAGAATCTCCAAATCTTGGCCCACCATAAACTACAGAAAACGGTAAACTGAATTCAGGAAATTTCTGCCATTCAATAATTTTGCTTAGGGTTGTGGGTTTTAATTGAAAGCCGGTACCACATGTTTGGGCTTGAATTTTTTGCGCAAACAATATAAATAACAAGAATATTATCGAGCCGAAAAAATTAGTTGGTTCGTTTTGTGTCAATCTCATTATTTTCCTGCTGATTTTCATTCAAGCATTTTAAAATGGAACATATATTCACTTTGTAATTGGAAGCAATTCTCTAAATTGAAAACAAACATTTCGATTAGCCACCCATTTCAAACTAATATCCTTTCTCTTGTCTCTTCAACTCATCAAAAACATAACGAATAGAGCTGTAGGAATTGATTAACGCCTTCTGAATTTGCTTTTCATCCATCCACTGTAACTCATCAATATCTTCTTCCAACTGCGGTCTCATCTCTGAATCATCAATACAATTCATTCGATACCATTTAGTGCGTTTCAATATTTTACTACCATTCATGGCGTAGGTATGCCAGGTAGTACATACTTTCTCACCTAATACCACACCTATATTGCACTCCTCGGCTACTTCTCTTACGGCAGTTTCTTTTGATTTTTCATTATCATCACGTTTGCCTTTAGGCAAATCCCATTTACCAAGACGGTGCATCATCAGTATCTGGTTTTCATGATTGAACACCACTCCACCGGCAGCTTTCACTACTCTATAATAACTCTTTATTTGCTCTTCGATGGCTTCTTTATCATCTACTACAAATGTTACTGACTGGTATTCAAAGTCTTTTACGTTTGCTATCAGACGGAAAAACTTTTCGATTGTAGCCGCCGATGTATTTAATACGATAACATGGCCTTTAAATTTCTTTTCGTTCAATTGTTCCAACCGGGCATCTAGTATGGTATCGAAATCGCTGCCATGCAGGTTATGAAACTTTTTTTTACTAATAATTCTTACAGGTTTGTCGTCAATGAAGATAACCATTTGTTTTGTTCAGGCAGATTTGATTAAGGTCACAAAGTTCGTATTTTTTTTTAAAGTAGGCATCTGTTTAAATATTATATTTCGACCTAAATGGGTAGCTTTACGATTAGAAAGACAATATTTACGCAAGTTCTGAGTGTTCTATAAAAAAATTATAATACGCTTTTCGTTTACAATATCTGCAAAACATATTATTTTGCATGCTAATCACCATCTGACTTGCAAACTGTGGAGTCAAAACCATTTAAATGGAAATTTTAATTATTCTTTTTTTAGTGATACTCAACGGTATTTTCTCTATGTCGGAAATCGCCTTGGTATCCTCCCGCAAAACAAAACTAGAAATATCAAGTAAAAATGGCGATAAAAGAGCCCAAGCTGCGCTCGAACTTGCAAATTCACCCAACCGTTTCTTATCAACCGTTCAAATCGGAATCACACTCATCAGTATCTTAACCGGTATTTTCTCTGGCGACAAACTAACAGAAGATTTAAAAGCCACCCTTATGGGTTGGGGTTTACCAATTGTCTATGCTGACGAAATAGCTGTGGGTCTGGTTGTATTAATCATTGGTTTTGTTCAATTAGTTCTGGGCGAATTAGTCCCCAAACGCATAGGAATGGCCAACCCGGAGGCAATTGCCAAAGTAATGGCCGGTCCGATGAATATTCTTTCCAAGATCACCTCACCATTTATCTGGTTATTAACCAAGTGTAGTGACCTGATATTCAAAATTTTAGGGATCCAACAATCTGAAAACTCAGTGACAGAAGAAGAAATCAAGTCGATGATACAGGAAGGTGCTACAGGAGGTGCTATCGACGAAATTGAACAGGAAATTGTACAGAATGTATTCCATTTAGGTGATAGAAAGATAACTACACTGATGACAAGCCGGAATGAAATAACAATGCTGGATGTAGAAGATTCAGTTGAGGAAAACAGAGAAAAGGTGATGGAATATAAACATTCCGTATATCCTGTATGTAAAGATGGTGTTGATAATATTATTGGTTTGCTTTATATCAAAGACTTATTAGGAAAAGATTTAGACGCAGAATTACAGCATTTGGAATCGCTGCTTAAAAAACCTTTATTTATCCCCGAAAATAATCATGCGTACCAGGCTTTAGAGAAGTTCCGCGAGGATCGCATCCATGTTGGAATCATCGTTGATGAATATGGTAGTGTTTTAGGTATTATAACCCTCAATGACATTCTGGATGCTTTAGTAGGTGATATTTCAGTAGATGCCGAATTTGAATATGATATTCATGAACGAGAAGATGGAAGTTTCTTAGTGGATGCTTCTTTACCTTTTGATGATTTTCTGAATCATTTTGATATACAGATTAACAATCGCAAAGAGTATACAGGTTTTGATACCTTGGGTGGATTTGCCTTGAATATTCTGAAAGAAATTCCTGATACAGGTGATAAATTTGAATGGGAAGATTATGAGTTTGAGATTATTGATATGGATAAAAATCGTATTGATAAAATTCTGGTCATGAAAGTTCCAGCGCAAGAATAACAATTTAGTGATTGAGTGAATGTATGATTTAGTGATTATGAAATCTCTATTAGATAGTAAAGTAATTTAAGTTTGTGATTTGAATATAGAGCAAATTCGACAAGCAAATACTAAATCACCGCAGCGGCGGCCGCACATTCACCTATTCACTCATTTACTCAATATTAATATAATGAATACCTCTCACAAGATTGCTTCTTATTTGTTATCGACCAAAGCAGTAAAACTAAGTCCTGAACAACCATTCAAATGGAGCTCGGGCTGGAATTCTCCTATTTACTGCGATAATCGTGTAACATTGTCTTATCCGGAAGCAAGAACATTTATTAAAAAGTCTCTGGCCAAAGCCATCAAAAAATATTTCCCTGATACCGAACTGATTGCAGGTGTTGCTACAGCAGGCATTCCGCAAGGGGCTTTAGTGGCTGAAGCGTTGGGTTTACCATTTGCCTATGTACGTCCGAAACCGAAAGAGCATGGCATGGGCAATCAGATTGAAGGGCGTATTGAGAAAGGACAGAAAGTTGTAGTGATTGAAGACCTGATTTCTACAGGTGGCAGTTCCCTGAAAGCCGTTGATGCACTCAGAGAAGCAGGTATTGAAGTAGTAGGCATGGTGGCTATATTTACTTATGGCTTTAAAATAGCTGATACAAACTTTGCCGAAAAAAACGTACCTCTGGTAACACTAAGTAATTATAATGCCCTGATTGACGAAGCAATTAAGCAAAATTATATTTCTGCTGAATCGTTGGAGTCGCTGAAGAAATGGCGTAGAAAGCCTGAAAAATGGGGTGTTTAGAATTAAGGTATCTCCTTTTAAAGGTGGAATCTGTTTTCAGGTTCCACCTTTTTATTTATATGCTAAGACAGCAAATGTTTCACAGGAAGTAAAAGCTATCAGTTTTGAGGGGGAAAAGAGCGTTAATAAAATCATAGACACAGCATAAATTGAATTGGCAATCGGGCAAACACAGTTATATAAAATAAGGAGATAAATTCTAAGGTTAAGGACAATTTTCAAAAGAATAAAAAAGTAAAGAAATGTTTTACTAAATACAAGTAGACATTTGCTGGTATTGTTTAGGCCAAACCCTATTTTATTCTTACTAAAATCTTCTGTTCTGTGGACTCTTTTCAGATAGTCAAGCAGTTTTTTACTAAGTGGAATAGTATAGCTTCACCACATTAGTTTCTATAAAGAAATGATAGGTGGTTAGGTGTATCAACTTTATAAAAATTATAGCTCTTTATCGTGCTAAAAATCAATACCCAAAATTGAGAATAAAAATTAAGTCAGGTATGCGTAAAAATACCTGTTTTTAATTTCAGGTGTTTTTACATAAAATGTACGTTTCTGTTTGGCTTGTTTTTTGAACATGGATTAAAGTAATTTTTCACCATCGCAAAAACAGGTATTTTTACGCATATCGGCGTTCTTAAAAGCACCTAATTTTGCTTAACCATCAAACAAAATGAACTTAGATGTAAAAAACACAAACGTACCCGTAAACGGGCCATCAGCTGATCCGGATCCTTACAAAATCTCTTTAAAAACAGCTAAAGAATGGATAAAAAACTGGTTGGAATTTGATTTACAAAAGGCAAAAATCCAACCAAGTGAGATGAAAGCTTTTGCCGTTAGAAAACAAGATTTACAGGATTTATGGAATCTTGCTCCGGATGCTAACTGGGTACGTATGTATATTGGTTTAGAATTGCTTGATACGGGTATTTACCAACCACATTTATTGATGGTAAATGCCATAGGACCTGAGAATGTAACCGCAATTACTCGTCTGAAAATTAAAGATCTTATTAACTATGATCCGGAAACTTTACAAGACCAGTACGTAAATGATTTTTCAAAAGTTTGTCCACCTATCTGTGACCCTGATAGTGAATTAAACAATTGACAATTGCTGAATAACAATCGTAATTACGGATTTTAATACTCTTCATTAACCCTTAACCCTGGTAAAAGAGGTATTGCTCCGGATACGTTTCCTAAGTTTTTCTTTGATTCAGTCGCAATTACGCTTTGTTATTTTATTGATGAATGCATAAGCTGTCCTCGATGCACTCAAAACGACCTTTGCTGCCTGTTATTAAAATTTAGCTCTACAAATGTATATATTTGTAGAGCTAAAATTTATCTAATAAACCTACCTGAAATGCTTAAAACCGTTACAATATGGCTGGTAACTTACGTAACTGTCCTTTTGTTTTTTCCTTTGGGAATTGCGATTTATCGACGAAAGTATTTGAAAAAAGAACTAAAGCCTATATTTTATTATTTGCTTTTTGCTTTATGTTTTCAATTAATTTCCATCATTTCAACCAGGTTTGTTAAAAATAATACACCCTTTCTGCATGTGTATACAATTGCTGAATTTGGGTTAATTTCATGGTTCTACAAAGAATATCTCGGAGACTTTCTGAACAAAAAAATCATTTATGGTATTTTTGTTCTATTTACCCTATTTGCTATTGTAAACGCATTTGTTATTCAATCCGTTTATGCGCAAAATGCATATCCACGCGGATTGGAATGTCTCTTTGTAGTATTTTATGCCATTACAGCCTATTATAAAACCCTTAAATCGCTTGAAATAATTTCGATAGAAAAATCGCCTTTGTTTTGGATTAATGCCGGATTTCTTTTTTACTTTGCAGGTAGTCTCTTTTTGTTTGTTCTCGGCAATTTAATCTTAACCCAAGACATACAGCTAAGTTTACTATCATGGGCCATTCATGCCTGTGTGTTAGGCTTGATGTATATTTTTATCGGAATTGGTTTATGGCACAGTCCTCGTCAGTAGGTGCTTCTGTTGATATGTATGTGATGATTATCGGAGGCACTATTATGCTTTTTTTATTAGCCAGTGGTATCATCATCTTTATGGTGATGTATCAGCGAAGAATGCTCGAACATAAAATAAGCGTTCAGGTAGCTGAGAGCAAGCATCAGCAAGAACTATTCTATAGCACACTGGAGGCGATCGAAGATGAGCGTATACGCGTTGCTCGTGACTTACACGATGAAGTAGGTGCCTCTTTAGGTCTTATGCGCTTGATAGTAGGTCAGATGCCTGTTAATAAAGTACCCGAGTTACAAGAAGCCAGCACTCAATATAAACAATTGATTGATAGCACGATAGATAATGTAAGGCGTATTTCGAACGACTTACTCCCTCAAGGTCTAGAAGAAGCCGGATTAGCATTTGCGATTGAGGGTTTGTGTGATAAAATTCTTAGCGTATCAGATGTGGACATTATTCTAGATGTTGACAATAAAGTAACAAACCTAGGCAATATTATCAATCTGGCAGCCTATCGCTTATTACAGGAATTGCTCAACAATGCCGTGAAGCATTCAGGAGCTACATTAATAGAGATCGGCATAAAAAAAGAAGACTCAATATTAAAAATCAATTACGCTGATAATGGTAAAGGATTTGATTTTGAACAGGCTTATAAGAAAAAGAGTTTAGGCCTGAAAAATATCGAAACCCGAACCAAAGTACTGAATGGTATAGCAAAATTTGAAACACAACCAAATGCTGGATTAAAAGTGAGGATTGAAATTCCACTCACACATTGATTTCCTAATACCTGATAAATTACTAAAAAACCTGACTCGAAGAATAGGCTTCTGCCATCTATTCCTGGTAATGCATTTGCTTCATTGGAGACTAAATCTTCGTTGTCAACCTAATCGACCTAACCATAAATCATTCTGCTGTTGACTGAACTCTGTTGAAACTTATCAATCAATAATCTATATTGATTAATCATTATTATGGAAAAAATTAATGTTGCTATTGCAGATGATCAGATTCTGTTTCGAAAAGGTATGGCTGCTATTATTAATAGTCTTGACGATACTCAGATAACAATTGAAGCTGACAATGGCAGAACCCTACTTGAAGCAATTGAGGCCAGTGAAACAAAACCTGACATCGTTTTACTTGACTTATCTATGCCGGAACTAAACGGTGTAGAAACCACTAAAATACTGCATAGCGACTTCCCCGACATTAAGATTATTATTTTGTCGGTGCATAGCGACGAGCGCTTTGTAGCGCATCTGATGGAACTAGGCATCAATGCCTATCTCTTTAAAAATGTTGAACCCTCTGAGGTTGAAAAAGCCATATTAGCTGTGGTTGAAAAAGGATTTTATTTCAACGAAGTATTTCTCAAAGCCATGAAAAACAGAATGCTTGGCAAAAAACCCCGATTGCTGATTCAGGATAATATTCCGTCCACGCTCACGCAAAGGGAATTAGAAGTATTAGATTTGATTTGCCGCCAATACACGGCCCAGGAAATTGCTGAAAAATTATTCATCAGTACACGTACCGTTGACGGGCATCGGAATAATCTTCTGGAAAAAACAGGTGTGAGAAATACTGCAGGGCTTGTTGTATTTGCGATAAAAAATAACCTGCTCGACCCATCTGCGCTGTTGTAGTTAGCACAGGGAAGAGGGCTTGGGGCTTGGGAGTTACATCAAAAAGCACGATTTAAAATCGTGCTTTTTGATGTAACTAGAATAAGGAAACGGCGATTTACACTATTTTCTCTTAATTATTTCCTAAATACTTTAACATCCTGATGTGAGAATCAAGTCCTTTGGCAAATGAAGCTTTATCATTATAAGGAATATTAAATTCAAGCGCTGTACTTCTAACAATTGAAGAGATAGCCCGGTAATGAATATGAGAAATATGAGGAAAAAGATGATGTTCTATCTGATAATCAAGCCCACCGATATACCATGAAAGGGCATAATTTCTACTAGAAAAGTTTGAAGTTGTATTCAATTGATGAATAGCCCAGGTATTTTCGATATTCCCCTTTTCATCTGGTGATGGCTGGCTGGCTCCCTCAACCACATGTGCCAACTGAAAAATAGTGCTGAGTATTAGCCCTGCCACACAGTGCATGGTTAGAAATCCGATTATCCATTGTCCAAAACTCAAATCAAGCAGATATATAGGCAAAACGGCAATAATTAATACATAAGCTATTTTCCCGATAATCAAATAGATTATTTCTTTTAGAGGGAACGACTTTACCAAGCCCGTTTTTGACATCTGATTATAGAGGCCAATCTCTTTAAAATCTTTCCATAAAAAAGAAATGGTCATCAGGCTGTAAAGAAAGAAAGCATAAATATGTTGAAAACGGTGGATGGCTTTCAACTTATCTCCGCACGAAAGTCTTAAAAGAAATTTACCAGTAATATCTTCATCAACATCGTGAATATTAGTGTAAGTATGATGCAAGCGATTATGCTGAATCTCCCAGTTATATACATTCCCCCCTAAGAGATATAAAGAGGCACCAAATAGTTTATTGATCCAGCTATGTTTAGAAAACGAACCATGAATAGCATCATGCATGACGGACATTCCGACTCCTGCAGTACCTATGCCCATTAAAACGGTTAAAGCTAACATCTGCCAATTAGAAAAATTGCCAGTCAGAATCAAAGCATAAGAACCAAGATAAACACTCAGCATGCAGGTTGCCTTAATCAGGATAGTTTGCCCGCCTGTTTTGCATATCCGGTTATCATGAAAATAGGCATCTACATTCTGGCGCAGAACAGAGAAAAAGAGGGATTTATCCTTATTCAGGAATTTCACTCTGGCGTATTTGGAGGGTTTCATTAAAGGGTATCGATAGGTTAGGACCTGATTTTTTTACAATCTACCATTTATTCTTGGAAGAATATAATTTTAATACGCTTTTCTGAAAACTTTATTACTTCTTTAGCACTTTTTATTTAAAAAAATTGTTTCACAAAGTTATTATCGCTTTAACTAACTCATTTCCTGATTGGAGCAGGCGTTCGAAACTATCTGCTACTTTATCAAAAGCAACACGGTGTGTTATCCAGGCATTGGTATTTATTTTACCTGCCTCCATCAATTGAATAATATAATTAAAATCTTCCGGCAATGCATTTCTGCTGGCAAATATCGTCAGTTCCCGGCGGTGAAAAAGTGGGTCAAAGAATGTCATGTCTCCCTGAAAAAGCCCGACAAAGATTATTTTTCCACCAAAAGCAGCCAGCTCAAAAGTAGACATCATCGAACTTGGGTTGCCGGTAGCATCAAAAATGGCGGTTGGCATATCTCCATCAAACTGCGCCTTAATCTCTTCCGGGTTCTTAACTGAAACTACTACAGTAGCATTGGCCTTCATCACATTTTTTGCAAATCCTAAACGAGATTCGTTTACATCAAGCATCACCACTTTTGCTCCTTTTATTTTGGCAAATTGCAAACAAGCTAATCCAATTGGCCCTGCTCCTACCACCAGAACTTTATCTGCTTCTGTAATTCCCGATCTGTTTACTGCATGACACCCTATACCCAAGGTTTCTACCAATGCAAGTTGTTCATAACTCAATTGGGCAGACGGATACAACTTATTAGCAGGTAATTTCATATACTCGGTCATACCACCGTCTGCATGCACGCCTAGCACTTGTAAGGTTTCACAGCAATTAGTTTTACTATTCCGGCAAGACTGACATGTACCACAGTTCAGATAAGGCTCAACTGAGCATTTATCTCCAGATTTTATATGAGTTACTTCGCTTCCAATGGCTATTACTTCTACTCCTAGTTCATGTCCTAACACACGAGGATAAGTAAAAAACGGCTGACGACCGCGATAAGCATGGTAATCCGTACCACATATACCTATGCAATGGATTTTTACCAGCGCTTCATTAGATGCCAGAACTGTAGGTTCTTCAATAGATTGGTAAACGAATTTTCCTGCTTCTTGTAGGGATAATGCTTTCATTTGTATGGCTAAGTATTGAGGTAAATTGAATTAAAAATACCTCTTTAAACTAATAATCTGCTCCGGAATTGGTTGATTATTCCAATGCTCATGAATGACTAATGCTGCTCCTAATGCTGATGCCTGAGCAATTTCAGAAGCAAAGACTTGTTTATTAAAAAAGGCATCTGCCAGTAAATTCATATAAATTTCGTTTTTAGAGAATCCCCCATCTACAAAAATCTTCTTCACATTTGTGCGGCCTATGGCTAATCTTAAAGAAGCTATTTGTTGTGCCACCAAATCTAGCATAAACTGATGATAAGCTTCCTCATAAGATTTGAACAGGTTGATATTACGTTCTACAAATGGACAATCCAGTAATACATCGGCCGTATCAGGGGTTGCCTGTTTATATTTACTACGCAAAAACATAATTAAATCTCTGTCAAATTTTACTTGTTTAAAGTAATCCACCTTGACATTGAAATAATCAGCCAGGTGTTTGATTTGTCGCTCGTGTTCGTTTCCTGCAAATATTCTGGAAGCCTTTACGGGTTTACCCTCAAAATTTAAATAACATAAACAATCCTTGGCCAGCTGGTTGGCCGTAAGCGGCTCCTCACTGAAAGGATTCAGGCTAATAGCCCAGGTACCTGTTGAAAGCAGGATAAAGTTTTCGTCGAATGATTTCAGATAAGGTACCAAAGCAGAAGAACTATCATGTATACCTATGCCTATCGGAAATTCCTTCGTACTATCAGTAATTACATTATTGCTCAGCATCGGCTTTTGACTAATAGAGTGTAGATGTTCTGCTTCTACCCAGCTATGATAATCATCTTTTTCAAAATCCCACAGTAAAGTATGGCAACCAACACTGGTAATCTCAGATATGGCCTGATTTGTGAATAAAAAACTACAATATTGTGGCAAATGCAAAGAGTGCCGTATCTGATGAAAAATTGTTGGTTTTTCTTTTTTCAGCCAATACAACTGCAAGCTTGAATTGAGCATACCCAAATCTGGCGAGGCGGTTTCTCTGAAAATATCTTTGCTGTACTTTTCTAAAAACTCTTTATGAAGAGGCTTAGGGAAATTTTTCAGGTAATTATATAAAGCCGCAACTGGCTTGCCATTTCCATTTAAATGAACCAGACTTGCCCCATATGCTGAGAAATTTAAACCTTTAATTGAAAAATTCGGGTTTTGAGAAAGTGTTTGAAAACTATTCTTAATCCAGTTTGTCAGTTGAAGCAAATCATCAGTCGGATAGCCGTCATCATCCAGGCTTTCTTCTAACTGCACTTGTTCTTCTTTTAATACGTGATAATTCTGGTCAAAAACCAATAATTTTTTATTTGTTTTACCAATATCAAAAACGGCACAAACTGGCGTAGAAGTTTTCTTTTCAATCATTGAGTGTTCTTAAGTTTCCGGTTCAAAAATAAGAAACAGTTTCAATTAATGCTTTCTGCACTGTCATAATTCTTTTTAAATATTACTATCTACTTCAATAACTCTTCCAAAGCTTGTTTTCCACCTTCATTTTTAGGATTTAACTCAATTGATTTCTGATACATTGTAATAGCTTCCTGCTTTTTACCTAAGTGAGCCAAAGCTTCACCGTAGCTATCATAGGTATTAAAGCTATCAGGAAAGAAAATAGTATTAAGTTTCAAAATTTCCAAAGCCATTAGGTCATGATTCTGGAATGCTGCTGCATATAATAGTTGGAGACCAAGCTCATTCATATCATCCTCATCTAAATAGTAGCTACCTGTTTCGGATTGCAATTGTTTTAATTGAATAAACGCTGCATCAATTCCACTTTGTTGAATCGTACTGGCATATTGTTTCACTAATGAAACTTTTGAAAAATCCACTTTCTTATCATTCAAAATATTAAGCGCATCAAAGCCATTTTTATAAATATTTTTGTTGAATGCATTATCAAAAATTACTATAGTTTGATGCTTATCTATATTTCTTAGGAAAATCCCCAAGGCTCCCGGTTGCCCACCAGTATGCCAAACTATTCGGCCATCTGCTTTATTATCTAAGATAAACCACCCCAATCCGTATGACGCTTGCCCTTGACTGCTAAAAGCATTTACATATGTCCCATCCAGCTTCCTTGTTGGTGTGAAGGCTTCGTCTAATGAAGCCTGGCTCAAAAGTTTGCCATCATAAAGTGCCTTATCAAATTTAAGCAAATCGGTGGTTGTAGATAAAATATTGCCTTGTCCAACAAAGCCTGATGCATTATAAGTTCGCCATCTGTATTTCTTCAGGCTATCAACATTTTGTCTTTCCATTGAAAACAGAAATGGATATTCATGGTTGATAGCTTGATTTTCTGTCTTGATAGTTTCTGTTGCAAAAAAAGTGTGTTTCATATTAGAGGGTTCAAAAATATTTTTTCTTACATATGTTTCAAAGGTAGTTTTTGCTACTTGCTCTACTAATAAAGCCAGAAGCATATAATTAGTATTCGAATAATTCCATGCCTCTCCGGGCTTTTGGCCTAAAGGTTTTTGCCATAATTCTAATGCCGACATCAGGTCTGAAATTTTTAATACTTTTTCAGGGTTATCTTTAATTTGTTTTTCAAAAAGCTGATAATCTGGTAATCCTGAGGTATGTGAGAGCAATTGACTTATGGTTATATCAGGGTAAGGAAATCTAGGGAGATATTTAATCAGCTCATCCTCTAATTTAATGTTTCTTTTCTCAACCAATTGCAAAACTGCTGTAGAAGTAATTACCTTTGAAATGGATGCAAGACAGAAAAGTGTATTTTCATTGTTTCCTTTCTGTGTCGAAAAATCGCTATATCCGAACGAATTCTGATACACAATTCTGTTGTTTTCTGCCACTAAAACATTACCATTGAGCAAGTCCAATTTATTTAATTTCCTAAAAAGTGTATCCAATTTTTGATATTGACTATTAATCTGATTTTCTTTAACATGCTGACTAAAGCCAGCATAAGTGATCATAAAGAGTATTAGTAATTTTCTATAATTTTTCATGTGAATATGGTTTATTTTTACAGCACAAAAGTCAAACTTAAAAACCTATTCAACTATTTAAAAACCTTTAGTTAAGCTTTAGAAATATGATTTTTTTAATAAATAATCGCTTTAAAGCAGATTTTGAGAAAAATACCATTACTGATCAATCGAAAAGTCAAACTCATCATCTGGAAAACCGGTTGATTTCAGTTCTATTATTATTAATTAACGCCAAAGGAGAAATTGTAAAAAGAGAACAAATGATTGACGAGGTTTGGAAAAATTATCCCGGAGGAGATGAGGGACTTAATCAGGCAATTTCTCATTTAAGAAAATATTTAGATGATAATACAAAAGAACTTATTAAAACCATTCCTAAAAAAGGCTATGTGTTAAATGCGACTATTGAAGAAGAAAAAAGTGAAATAAAAGAAACTAAAACTTTAAGATGGGAAGTAAACAGGCTTTTTATACTTTTAATTCTGGCTGGAATAATTGTTGTTTCATTTTTAATTTATCAAAATACACAGGCAGTTAAAAATCATTTCTCAAAGGAAATATTTCTTAAGAATGAAGAAGCACGGTCAAGACTAGACTCTATTCATCAGGCCGAAACATTAAAAAAATATGAAAATAAAAAGGATTGATTAAACGTCTACCAGATTATTATTCCTGACCTAGTCATTATTGATTTATTTCTAGTTATAAATACTCAAACTTAATATCTTTACATATAAGTATATTTTACATTTATAGTATACTTATTTCCTGCATAATGAGAAATAAGTCTCTCGTTGTACGGGATTTACGGCTTAGACCTTAAAAAAAAATTAATAAATAAAAATCCTGCAACTTTTAAAATACGCTGTGCGTTTTATAAGCAGTACAACAACAATTATTCGAAAAAAATGAAACTTAGAATACACACCTTGGTGGTGTTGTCTGCGCTTGCAGTAACAACCACTGCTTTTGCCCAGAGCAAAAGTTCACCCCCGGCTAATTATAAGCAGCAAAATTTGCTTCTAGCGAAGAAGAAACAGCCTGCTCAACCAGCACAGATTGCGATTTCAAACGATTATTCAACCAATCCGTTGGAAAATCACCGCAATTACAAAGCACATGTTAATGCCCCGCAACCTTCTAAAGTCGTTTTTGATGTAGAGTTAGGTAACAGGCATAGAAACTATAAACAAAAAAATCTGCTTACGTCAAACGGCTACAGAGAGGCCACCAAGCGAGCACAGGATATTGAACAAGAGGAATTGGTTTTGAAATAGTAGTGAATGAGTTAGTTCAATATGAAAAGGTAGTCCTTTCGGGCTACCTTTTTTTGTTATATTTACTGTATTTGTAATCAAAATAATTTCAACAAAACGCCAGTTAAAGAAGCAAAAAAAATAATATACAACTCCGCATTTTGCTTAATGTGATAGATAATAAAAGCTGAAAACACGGCAATAAGAGCAGTTATTAAATCAACGATATTGCCACTGGCAATTACAACCACCGCTCCTATTAATGAGCCTACAACTGTAGCTGTAATACCATCGACAAAAGCTTTTACCGACCGATTACCACTTATCTTTTTAAAATAAGGTGCAGGAATAACCGTAAATAAATAGCAAGGCAAAAAAGTTGCCAAAGCGGCTATACATGCACCAGGGAATCCGCCTACCAGATAGCCAATAAATGCTACAGTAATTACCACAGGGCCAGGCGTAATCATAGCTATAGCAACAGCATCCAAAAATTGCTGTTCTGTAAGCCATTGGTGTTCGACCACTATTCCGGCGTGTAAGAAAGGTACAATCGCTAAGCCACTGCCAAAAATAAAAGCGCCGGCCTTGGCAAAGAAAATGGCGATTTCTCCAAGAGTACTCCATTCAAAACTCAAGAAAGGCATGGGCAAAAAGAACAGATTAGTCCCTGAGGATTTACTTAAACTGACAGGTACTTTAATAAACATATAGAGCAATCCTGCAACAATAAATAAAACAATATTTTCTTGCTTGGTCAGGTACGTGGTAATAGCTGCTATAATCAGCAAAATCCATAATAAAGTATTAGTTCTTATGGATTCTACATTGAATTTCCCCACCGATTTGATAGTGAGCTTATAAGTACTCATCAGAATAATGCCAACTACCGCAGCGCCAACACCATAAAAAACAGCCTGCATCCATTTCAGCTCACCATACATCTCATAGGTAATACCTAATAAAACCACCATAATAAACGAGGGTAAAACAAAGGCGATGCCTGCCAAAGTTGCGCCTAATACACCTTTATGAACATAGCCTAAATAAATACCTAACTGCGCCGCCAGAGGGCCGGGAGCTAATTGTGCTAAAACAAGCCCTTGTTTATACTCTTCTTCTGAAATCCATTTACGCTTTTCTACCAGATCTTTATGCATAGTTCCTACCAGCGCAATAGGGCCTCCAAAACCTGTAGTACCCAATTTCAGAAAATATAAGATTAATTGCTTTAATGTATATGGGGTTGTCATGACTTTAAAAGCTTAATCCAAACTGAAAACCGAGTGTAAATGATAAGGGGCGGTTATTACCTACCCGAAGCGGTAGAGGAACAGCAACATAATAATTGCTATTCTTGTTTTTCTTTACTACTTTGTTTAATACGGGAGTAACGCCATAACGGCCTGAAGTTTCGAAAGCAGCTCTTCCAGCAAAAGTATAGCCTTTACCAAGTGCAACAACTACACCCGGATGAATCAGTAGATTACTCATTCTACTTGTACCTTTTTCGGCAAGCACATGAGGTACAATCTCCAAAGAGAAGCCTACTTTCGCAGTTTTCCATATATTAATTCCTAATGGAAAACCTACTACATAACTGTCTTTGAAATTGACAGTATTCTTTTCGCTAAAAGTAATGATGGGATGTATTAAACCAACATAACCCGTAACTCTTGGGTAAATAACAGGGGCAGGAATTTGCGTTTGATTCTGAGCACGAACAAGCGTTGTAAGGCAGATTAAAAAACCAAGTAAATAATTTCTGAAAGGCATAGTTTTGAGTTTTGTCATACGCAAAACTATCCTTGAGTAAAAACCTAAAATAGGATCCTATTTACTTTTTGTATCTGCTTTACTTTTTCTGATATTATTTCTGAAAGATAGTGGGTTTTTACCTGTAATCTGTTTGAATGTGCGGGTAAAATGACTTTGGTCCGAGAATCCGGTGAGATAGGCTATTTCTGTAAGCGAATAGTCTGATTCTTCCATCAAGCTAATGGCTTTTTCAATTCGTTTTTGTCTGACATAATCGCCAAAATTCAGGTCATCGAAGTATTTTGAAAACTCTCTCGATAAATAGGATGGATTAAGCGCCAGTTCATCTGATATTTTCTTTAAGTCCAAAGTGAACTGGGTATCAATCTGATCCTGAATGATATTTTTCAATTCTTTTACCCAGCTTGGTACTTTCTTTTTATCAGGTTCTTTCAGAAATTTCTGATAAACTTCATATAAAAGGCTTTCAAAGGGACTATTTTGTAAGTGTTTTTGATTATATAAATGGGTAGCCCAACTATATAAGGCGTCATAAATAATATAGCCCTGCTCTAATAGCTGATAATCATTCTGGATATTATAAGATAACCCTGCCGAGATAGCCATTAGTCCGGCTGATTCATTGGCAATATCATATCTGTCAGTATCGGCCCCTCTTACAATAACCGACAGAATATCAATAGCTGGGTCTTTTATCTGGTATTTTTTAACGATATAATCGAAAGTACATTGGTCGTTGTAATGAGTAAACTCTACGCCTGGAATGTCAAATGGAATAGCATTCAACTCCTCGGCCTTTTGCAATACTTCGCTATAAGGTACGTAGATAAACTCTGCGTTAGTATCAACAAATTTTCTGATAAGCCACGGACAAGCCAATCGGTCAATTTTGGGTTTCTCTCGGGTTATCCATTTCATAAGGCAAGTTTTTGCCTACAAATTTATCTCCTCAATTTTCTTTTGCAATAGCTGAGTCACAAATTCATTCCCTTTTTCTGACCAATGTCCATCACATGGCAGAAAATATTCTGCTATAGACTCTGATTTTGCAAACTCTTCTAATAAATCAACCACATGAATATTTTCAGCTTTGCAGTACTGATATAAATCGTCCCGCAATACACTTTTGCCGGTTTTCTTATACTCCATCAAGTCAAGCGGATGAGGGATCAGTAATACAATCAATGGTTTCTGGCCTGCTATATTTTTAATTCTTCCAACATTATGATAAAACAAGTCCATTGCCTGGCTATTCTTTTGACTAAAAACATCACTTTTATAAGAGTTTTCAGTGCCTGACTGCTTGAACTTTAATCTGTTGATAATAAAATCAGCCATGGCTCCTGTATAGGTAAAATTAGTCGCCAATGCCCCTGCTTTATCAACAAACTTTGCTTTACTATAATAAATATCTTTAAATAAATCCATCCCTGTTCTTTTCACAACGCTGTCAGGATAAGCCTGTGACTTTTCAACAGCATCCAAATGATAAACTAATTTATAATCCTTGGTGGAGTCTTTCACTAAATAAGGGCGGTAGCGATTCTGGGTATAAAAGAAAGATTTACCAAACTCATAGTTATCATCGAGAAAATCATTGAAAGGGAAAAATGAAAGAACAACAGCATTATGAGAAAAATCTTTAGCTTTGGTTTCATATAATAATCGCATTTGCGTTGTACCAAAAGAACCGGAAGTACCGAAGTTTAAGCATTCTACATCCATATTCTTCTCCACCAGATTCGAAAGACGCTTATCTTTTTCAATGCCATATCCTTCAATAAATGAATCACCTAAAAACAAAATACGCTTTTTATCTGATTCCTTTTGTTTTTCGTCATCTCTTGCTCCATAACTATTAAACTGATACTCTACATTCCAGCATGGGCCAATATGCCTTGTAGTAGCATTGGGATAATGCCAGGCACCAAAAGCCTTATCATTATCTACAAAAAAGGGCAAAAACTGATTTGTGTAAACCTTAGGAGGTAACCCGAAATGGAACACCCGAATGGAAACAAAAGAAAAAATTTCAATAATAATGATAAGCAGTAACAACTGAATTAAGATAAATCTTAATCTTTTAAGTAGAGGTGATGACATAAACTAACATTTTTGTTGTATGATTCAAACAGCAATTGTCGAGGCTAATTTTTAGTAGGAATTAGTCCGGCAAAGTTAACTGCAATATTATCAAAAAAAATTATTTACCAAAATGAAAGAAAAGTGATTTAATGGAGTAATTTATTAAATGGTTAGGATGATATTCCACTTATAATTCTTTCTTTGTTTTAGAGTCGCAATATTTCCCTTTATTATAACACTCTTGCACGAGTTTAAGAAAGAAGAATATAAATAATCGGGTTTAACTGAATAGAAGAAAACGCCATATAATATGGTATTAATTAGCGTTTTTCATGTATTCAACTTAAGCTTATTATTAACGTATAGTTGATTTGTTTTTTTCGTTCTTAGTTATAGAACCCTTACCTTTGCAAAAAATCCAAAACTTTCATTGAATGAATATTCTTATTTCAAGTAATACTGCATTGCCTGTGACTAAATATGGTGGTATTGAACGTATTTTGTGGTGGTTAGGCGAAGATTTAACAAAAAGGGGCCATAAGATTACTTTTCTTACGCCCGAAGGCACTCAAAGCGATTTTGCCAGAGTGATTACTTATAATCCTGACACTCCTCTCGAAAAACAGATTCCTGATGATATAGATATCTTACATCTGAACGAAAAGCCTAAAGAGCCTATATCTAAGCCCTATATCGTGATGAATCAGGGTAACAGGACAGATTTCGAAGAATTTGATATAAACACTGTATTTGTTTCTAAAGACCATGCTGCCCGTTATCAGTCAGAGGCCTATGTGTATAATGGCTTGAAGCTTGAAGAATATGGCAAGCCTTTGCTTACTCAAAAAAGAACTCATTTACATTTTCTGGCCAAGGCTGCCTGGCGCGTAAAAAATGTAAAAGGTGCTATTGAGATAGCCAGAAGAACGAACAATAAACTGGCGGTTCTTGGAGGAACCAGACTTAATATTAAGATGGGATTCAGGTTTACTCCTTACCCAAGCATCAGTTTCTATGGAATGATTGGGGGGGAGGAGAAAAATCAATTGCTTCGTACGTCAAAAGGACTATTATTTCCAGTATTGTGGCATGAACCATTTGGAATAGCCATTATAGAGAGCTTGTATTTGGGTAGTCCGGTTTTTGGTACTCCTTATGGCTCGTTACCCGAATTGATTACAAGAGAAGTTGGATTTCTATCAGACAAAAAATCGGAATTAATAGCACAAATAAAAGACATCGGGCAATTCAGTAATAAAAAATGCTCGGAATATGTGGCTGACAATTTCACAATGAAGCAGACTACCGACCAATATCTGAAATATTATGAAATGGTGTTAAACAATCAACCTATCAACCAAACTCCGCCTAAATTAAAAGAAATGCCTCCTAAGTTTTTGCCATTGTATGAGTAAAAAAATAATACAATCATTAACCGTAATAATCAGTTTTCTGATTTGCGGTTCTTGTGTGGGGCCTAAGACTTGCAGATACGCTTCAGTCTTTACTAACGATTCAAGTGATGAAATCGAATTTGGCTGGTATTATCGAAGCACAAAAACTGGTAAAATAGTGAAACTTAAACGCAATGAATCGGTAGAATTTGATTTCTGGACTGAGGAAAATCCATTAAGATTTTTTCCACAAACTGCTGATTCTATTTTCGTAAATCTGACTAATGGGAAAAGAGTAATAGAGATAAAAAAGTGTGAAGCATATGGACCAGACACTACCTGCAAACCTGAAACACGCAGTTTCTTCAATCCTAAGGCTTACACTGGATTCAAAAATGGCAAACTGAATAAAAATTGTGGTGGTATAGAATATTTATTTTCAGATGAGGATGCAAAAAGGGGAATCTAAAGCATTTTTAAAACATCATTTCAGTCTAATTATAACAACGCCCTGTCATTTGACAGGGCGTTGTTATATTACACTCTAAAGTGACTACAATCTGAAACTACGTAGACTGTAAGTGAATGTCAGCATATAGTACCGACCCAAAACCATATTTTTCACGTCTTCAATATAAGCTGTTGATACATTACGACTGATACTATTATTTTGTTTCAGAATATCAAATACATTGAAACGCAATTCTCCTGCTTGCTTTTTCAGGAATTTATATCCTAAACCTGCATTCCAAAGTGTAAAGCTTCTGTTATATCCGGCACCCAAACCAGAGTATGATTGGTTGACAACCTCTGTCTGAAATACAAATCCTTTACCAAACAACCAGTTCACTTTTGCATTACTGCTTTGAGAAAAGAAATTACTGTTCAGGTTTGTCTGTAAGCTATTGCGAACAATATTATAACTCGGTGAAAATGAAACAGTGAAATCCAGTTTTTCGCTAGCACTACTACTTACCACTACCCCACCATTGATACCGTAGTTATTGGTGAAACTTCTGGCATTGTTAATAAGGTTGGGATTTTTAGCATATGAGAACCCTGCATTAAAGTTCACATTCGATTTGATTGCCGTTACAGGCAGCCCGTAACTTACGAATGTACGGGCACTCAGCATGCCATCCATGTTGACAGGCTTGGTTAATTGAGAGCCTTTGAAAAGGATAATCCCGTTAGCCAATTCATAATCCTGGTCAGCAATGAATGTCGATTGGACAATGGCATTGTTTGAATAACTAAAGTTACCAAATAAGTTAATGCTCTGTGCTGTTTTAGACTGTGTTGAACCGAAACGTATCGAGATATTATGTGTATAATCCTGTTTCAGATCAGGGTTACCGGTTGATAACTGCGTTGGGTTGCTGTTGTCGATAACATCCTGCAATTGATTAACTGATGGTGCATTGGTATTAGTACGATAGAATACACGCAGATTAGCTTTGTTCTGGAAACGATAGTTGAACATCGCATTGGGTAATACGCTATTAAAAGAGTACTTCACATTCTGAGTAAGCGGATAAGTTTGCTCACTTGCTAATACTGCATTCTGATAAGCTGCACCGATAACAAAGAAAGCTTGTTGATTACGGAGACGATAACTCACTCCCGTACGGTTGGTCAGATAATCGTTATCAAATACACTGCTTAACGATTGATTCAACAGTGAGTAGGTTTCTGTTTTTTCATCAAAAGCATTCACTCTTCTATCTGAGGAACTCAAAGTATAAGAGATATTATGGTCAAATTGCAATTGAGATGTTTTGCTTAGCGGCTCGGTATAAGTTGCCATTGCCGAAATACGATTGCTATTTGTCAATGATTTGGTTTGCTGATTGATAATCTGCGTGGTATCAGTAGGTGAAAAATAACGGCTGGTTGAATACTGATTGCTTACACCATCACGGTCGTTCATATTATCTTGTAAACTAAGAGAGAATGTACGCCCCTCTTTGGCAAATCTATGTCTGTAAAGCAATTCACCTGATAAATTGAAGCCTTTATTATTCGAATTTCTTGAGGTTTCGGTAGTATTCTGTAATGCTCCATTTAATATTGTCTGAGCATTTAGCGTTGATAAAGCATTGTTATCCTGCCAGCTGATACGTGGAGTAAATATGATAGAGTTATCTTTATTAATATTGTATTCCAGACGCATATTTACCCGGTGGTTCATATTATCGTTATTCGATGTACTTAAGGCGTCATACGTTTGAGGGACAGTTCCTAAATACTCACGATGCGAGGTACTCACATTGCCGTTAGCAGCCGAATTGAAGAAATAACTGGTATTCAATTTTACTTTTTTACCCAAATTATCGCTGTAGTTTAAACCTATAGAAGTAGTACGTGCAATACCAGGTTGCTGGCCTACCATAAAATCTCTGGCACTTGACCCTCCACCGCCGCCACCAAATCCTCCAGGACGGCCTCCGCCACCTCCTCCACCACCCGGTCGACCACCGCCGCCACCACTGAATCCACCTCCGCCAAATCCACCGCCACCACCAGACGACCCTAATACACCTAAAATATCATCGTTCGAGAAGTTTTGCTGATTAATATTGTTTGATAAACCAATAACAGTCAGACGTTGATCTTTCTTAAAGAAGTTCATACTTACGCCTGACTGATAGCGATCATTTTCACCGTATCCGGCATATACTTTACCAAACTGTCCGTTATTTTTACCTTGAACGGTTGTAATATTGATAGTTTTGACTGAATTCCCATCATCAAATCCTGTGAATTGAGCCTGATCGCTGAGTCGGTCGAATACCTGAACTTTATCAATGATTTCAGCTGGTAGATTTTTCAGGGCAAGAGTAGCATCGTCGCCAAAGAATTCCTGTCCATCAACTGTTACTTTTTTTACATCTTCACCTTGTGCTTTTACCACCCCGTTTTCAATGGTCACACCAGGCATTTTCTTCACAAGGTCTTCTGCTGAAGCATCTGGATTGGTTTTATAGGCACTGGCATTATACTGCACAGTATCGCCTTTTTGCTCTACACGAATTTGTTTTTCGCGTACTACCACCTCACTTAACTGGCGGGCATTTTCACCCATTATAATAGTACCTAAGCTTTTGGCAGTCGTCCCTACTGTAACTTTAGTTTCGAGGTCATCGTAACCGATGGAGGTAACACGTAAGCGATAGTTTCCGGGTTGTACACCGGTAAATCTAAAAAATCCCACGGTATCAGCCTGGACGCCTTTTCGTTGTGTGCTGTCTTGTTGATTAATAAGTAATACACTGGCGCCAACCACTGCTATTTTGGTTTTTGCTTCCTGTACTGTTCCTGTCACTTCTACTCCTTGAGCAAAAACTTTAGCAGAAACTAAAAGTGTGAGCGATAATATAAATAGATGCTTCTTCATTGTTAGTAATTAGTTAACATCTCTTAGAATAATAAAGCTATTTAAAGTTTAGCCGCGCCTACATATAAGGCGACCAATATACGTGTTGTGTAGATAAAATATATAAAAACGGTCGATTATCTACACACTTTTTATTGTATTAATCTAATATTTTTCTTCGAAATGCCTTAAAATTATGTTATGCTTATTGTTAAAACACTAATTTAATATTCGTAAAATTGCAGGATTATTACTATAAAATCAGGTCACTAATTTACCAACACACATACCCAACCAAATCATTGATAATCAATCACTTCAGATAAATTTCTATGAATTTACAAAATCATTATATTAACCGTTTCTTTACAATTTATTTACTGCTATCGCTCATCTGCCACAGTTACACTTATGCACAAACTTCAAATAACCCAAGGGTCAGATATAATTATTTGTTGCACTTACCAAAGGACTACGACAAAAAAACTATGCCATACCCTGTAATTATATATTTACACGGTAGCTCACATAGAGGAAATGATTTAAACAAACTGAAAGGATACGGACTACCTTATGTAATTGACAAAGGCAAAGAGTTCAATTTTATCGTGGCCTCACCGCAATGCCCGGATGGTAAATACTGGAGCACAGAAAACTGGTTTGACTCTTTGTACACCGAATTGAAAACCAAATATAGAATAGACCCAGACCGCGTTTATCTGACAGGCATCAGTTTAGGCGGTTACGGTGCTTTCATTGTAGGAATAGAACATGCAGATAAATTAGCGGCTATAGTGCCTTTATGTGGAGGCGTGAATGATAGTGATATAACCAGGCTATGTAGCACCTTGAAAAATATACCTATCTGGACTTTCCACGGCACGGCAGATAATGTCATTCCTATAAGTGAGACGGAAAGAGTTGTGAAAGCTCTGGAAGCATGTAAAGGCAATATAAAGTTTACCCGTCTTGAAAAAGAAGGGCATAGTATACAGTATTTGTATGAGGGGAATGAGATTTATGAGTGGATGTTGAAGTGGAAGAGATGAGTAGATTACTTATCCCATATCTTTCTGACAAGTTTCAGCAATGTCAGTTCCTGAGTTTTAATACTAGTTTCATCAATTTTTATTATTTCTCCATGAATATATTTTGGTCCGCCACTCTCGATAGCTTTCTTTAAAAATTCATTTTCATCAGGTGGTTGTTTTAAATCAGCACCGCCTTTGTGTGCGTAAGGTACATACTCATTAGGGGGTTGAGGTAATTTCATTTCGCACTCAATTGAACATAGATTTGCCAGAAGTGGTAATACGTCTGTACCTATCCATAAAGAAATCCAGAGTTGATTAGTTTCTTTATAAGTAATCTCTCTTTTGCAAACACTGCATTTAAGACTATCTCCGGAATAACGAATGGGATTATGCGATAGGCTTGGAAAACCCTTTCTATTTTTATAATTACCATAAAGTACCCTTGTACTTACTCTGCTATCCTTGAGTCTCTTACAATTTGTTATTTCATAAGGAAACCAAAATAGATTATATGAGGTATATGGGTCAAAGTATTCCAACGATTCCATTTCTCCTATTTCTGGTGGAATACGTTTAAGATTACTTCCATAAAGCCATACTTTCTTGACCTTCTTAAGTTTTGCAATACTTTCAGGTAAAGTATAAATTTGTGCAAATGAATCCTTTCCCAAAGCTTCTGCTGGTGAAAACTCATCGCTCTCTTCTTCTGCAATTTTATCAATATACTCACATAGCTTTTTCCAGGCTACTGAATTTCGGTCTTGTACATCATTATCAATCCTTATAATTCTATTATTCATTTTTAGCAAAGCTTTATATCAATCCTCCTGTTGCTTCATAAAATTTAATAAATTCAGCAAATGCTGGTTAATATGGGCCTTGAAAATAAATTTGAAAAAATAAAGCCCATCATTCAGACTATTGTTCTCTATTCGCCATTTTACTTCCAGTAATTCAAGAATAATATCGTTCAAATCATCAATAGCATCTTCTAATCCTATATCCGTAAAATTGGTCATGTTGTTAATATCTAATACTGATTTATAGAAACCGAAGCTAGGGAAATTGTTTTTAATATTGCCGAGAATGTCAGGAAGCTTAGTCTTATCAAATTTGGGATAATTATGATGGTCATCTTCATATTCAACTTCAAAATGTAACTTATAGATAGTTACTAGATGTTTTTCTAATACTAACTCTTTGTTAGGAACATTTAAATTTGGTTGAAGGCCAAATTGAGTTATTTCATCAATAGCGGAGACAAGTATTTCTCTTAATTCAGTCACAATTTTAATATTTGATTAATGCAACGTTATAAACTATTCCCTTAAATATCAAACCCAATTCAACTGCCAGTTAACCCCATATCTATCAGCCACCCAACCAAACTTCTTACTGAATCCGTAATCACCTAAAGGCATTAATATACCTCCTCCGTCTGAAAGGCTTTTATAAAGAGACTCCAATTCTTCTTCTGATTCGCAATTGACATAGATAGATATGGCAGGAGTGAAAGCAAATTTATGGTCAAAGCCGCTATCAATAGCCATATAGGTTTGTCCGGATAACGTAAAAGTAGCAAGTTTAACTGCTCCTGCTTTTCCTCCCTGTTCATTGGCTTTGAAATAATCTATGTGTTGAATGCCTGAGTCTTTGAACAAAGAGATATAAAATTTGATGGCTTCTTCGGCTTTGCAGAATTGTTCGCCTACGAACATCAGAAAAGTGATGGTCTTTTGCATAATAGTTTTTCTTTTAAATATAATATTAATACTTAATGCGAAATAGCTTTCAACCCAACAATTGAACCCACTAAAGTTAATAAAAAGAAAATTCTCCAGAAACTGGTGGGTTCTTTGAATACAAAGATGCCGATTAATACTGTCCCGATGGCTCCTATACCTGTCCAGACTGTGTAGGCCGTCCCAATGGGTAGTTTTTCCAGAGCTTTCATTAACAGTAACATACTGCTTATTAAAGATACGACAAAACCTGCATACCACCAATAAGCTTCGTTGCCTGTGCTTGATCTTGCTTTGCCTAAACATGCGGCAAACGCTACTTCAAATAACCCTGCAATAATTAAAATTATCCAATTCATATCCATTTTCAACGATTTATTGATCCGTCGCAAGGGAATCGTCATTTGTTTTATTTTTGTCACAAAGGTCTGGATAATGAAGTATGAATCCTTTTACAAATGTTAAAAAGCGGACAGCTAGTTATGGAATTTGTTATTTAATTTCTGCTCTGATGCGGCTTAAGCTTACCTGAGTAATGCCCAGATAAGAGGAGATGTAACCTAATGCTACTCTTTGCAATAAGTCAGGATGATTTTTTAGCAAAGCCGTGTAGCGTTCGGCAGCGGTGCTGAATTGTCTGGCAATTAATCGCTCTTCTGTTTTGATTAACTCCTGTTCCGCAAATTTCCTACCCCAATTGGCAATATGAATATCCTGAATGAAGAGTTCCTGTAACGCATCAGTTTGTAGTTCGTAAAGCTCACAGGCTTCTAATAGTTCAACGTTTTCATAACCGGGTTGATTCATCACATAGCTTTTCATCGAAATAATGGTTTCACCTTCTTTGCCAAACCAGAATGTTATTTCGTTGTCGTTCTGATAAGCGTAGGCTCTTACAATACCTTTTTTGATGAAATATATCCTTCTCTCAGTAGTATCTGCTTTCAGTAAAACATGTTTTCTTGGGAATCTTACTTCATTGATGCAGTTTACCAGCTTTACAAGAGAACTATCAGGGAAGTGGTATATATGGTTGAGAATGTGTTGAATTTCCATGGATAGTTTACTTTATCAAACATTTTCAATAATAATCTTTGAGGAAACTAACCGATTTCTGAATTTATTAATGAAGCAGATTCCACTTTTAATCGCTCTATTTCATTTAATGATTTACCATTTTTATCTTTCCAAGCATCTCTTCCATTTATTGAATATCCCATAATCACCGCTGCTGCCGCGGAAGCACTTTTGAATAAATAGTCCTCAACAAAATACAATTTATTAAGTTGATTAGAGATAATCACTTTTTCAGAAATCAACTTTTCTCTTAAAGCTGAATAATTGTAGTTTTTTGACTCGCTAATTGAAACTTCTGAACTTTTCAAAACAACAATACCTTCATCAGTTTGTATAGCTTTAGCATATATTTCTTTAATCTTTAATTCAAGTTTAAGATTTTCAGTAACAGTTGAAAAACCGCTAACTTGTGGAAGGTTGTTTATATCTTTAAAATCAGACTTAGGAATAGGGTCTTCTAAAAATTTGTGCCCTAAAGTACCATTTAAAAGTTTAATATAAATAACAAAGTCTTCCATTGCATCTCTATCTGGCAGTGGTAAAGAGTTTAAAACTGGAGCGTTACTATTTTCAAGTTTATATCTATCTGCAATTCGCAATTCCCAGAAGTTTACTTTCTAAATACTTAACATGAGCCTTAGTTAAATTCTCATCTTTACTTGTAAACAAAACTACTTCATTCCAAAAATCTTTAAGTGTATCATGATTTTTTAATCTCTCCCAAACATTTTCGGCTTCTCCAATATATACCTTTGATTTAATTGTTCCATCATCCCCTAAAAGAAAATAAACTCCTGGTCTATTTGCTTCTTTGGTAAAGTCTTTATTTAATTCAGATAGTTTATTGCGAGGACAAGAAATCGCTTGTATAGTATGATTTACTACTTCTGCCAACTTAATGCCCGAAACATTCCCATCCTTTAGATAAATTCTAATACTTCTACCTAATCCCATAAATTTTTAAATAAAATTTATCATATAAACCCATATTGTAATTTATCTCCCTTTCCTCTTTGCCAGAAACGCCTCCATTTCCTCAAGGCTTAGGGCATTGAAAGTCATATCAGCAGTTAATCCACCTTTACGTGCTACAGCCACGCCATAGTGCATATCGTGATAGCCTTCCATTTCGTGGGCATCGGGGTTGATGCTGAGCATCACACCTTTTTCTAAAGCATACTGAATCCAGCGCCAATCTAAATCTAATCGGTAAGGGCTGGCATTAATTTCTATGATTACCCCATTATCAGCACAGGCATCAATGATTAATTTATAATCGATCGGGTAACCCTGCCTTGATAAAAGTAAGCGTCCCGTCGGATGTCCCAGGATAGTGGTATATGGGTTTTCTATGGCTCTCACAAGTCGCTCATTAGCCCGAGGCTCTGTCATATTCAGATTTGAGTGAACCGATGCCACGATATAATCAAAACTGGCTAAGATTTCATCCGGATAGTCTAATGAACCATCACCCAGAATATCAGATTCTATGCCTTTTAAAATTTTGAATGGCTTGCCACCTGCTGCATTCAGTTTCTTATTCAATTGCTCAATTTCGGCATGTTGTTGCTGCACTTTAGTAATCAATAACCCGGAAGCATATTGTGCCGATTGGGAGTGATCAGCAATACCCAGATACTCAAAACCTAGTTCCTGACAATAACTTGCCATTTGTTCTAAAGAATGGCGCCCATCAGAATAAGTCGAGTGGTTATGCACGATGCCTTTCAGACTTTCCCAGGTTACTAAGTCCTCGTTTTTGTGACTCTGAACCCAATCGAACTCGAAATCCCCTACACGCATTTCAGGAATAATATATGGAATACCATACTTTTCATAAATCTCTTCTTCACCATTAAGGCCGTCAGTCTTACTTAGTTTTAGTAGAGTCTGTCCTTTTTCATTCTTGCGCTTCAGATGGTTAGCATCTGCCGAATAAATGAATTGCTTATGTACGAACTGATTGTTAGCTACCCATTTGATTTCCAAATCTATTTTGTTGTCAAGGTAACGTCCTCTCCAGGTAAAAGGAGAAGAGATTTTTGGGTCTTCAACAAAACTCTCAGGTAAATTGGCAAAGAAACCTCCGGTATGTCCATCTGCATTGCTAACCAAAAATAACAACGATTCAACTATTTCGTTTTTGCGTCTTACCTCACCTGATATTTCAACCTTAGCAAAAGATTTTTGTAATTCTTCTTTAATCACCTCAGCCAGCGCCTGTGCTTTATCCATACGTAACTTACCTGCCTGACTATTCACAAATGCAATAGATTGAAGAATTGACTCCTGCGTTTTTCCTCCAAATCCTTTTACTTTCGCAAGACTACCATTTTCACACGCTATTTGCAGGTCGTTGATATTATCAATCCCTAATTCTTTCCAGAGAACTTTTATCTTTTTTACACCAATGCCCTTTATTTTAAACATATCAATCACTCCCTCTGGCGTGTTAGCCAGCAATTCCTGCAACTCTTTCAATGTTCCTGTGCTGACAATCTCTATGATTTTACCTGCCATCGTCTTCCCTACTCCTTGAATCTGCGTAAGTTGTCCGAAATCCAAAGTGGCCAAATCTCCGGTATATTTGTCCATATAATAGATTGCATTTGTATAAACTCTTACCCGGAGTTCGTCAGCATCGTGCAATTCCATTAACTTTGCGGTAATTTCAAGTGTTTCTACGATATAGGAATTAGTAACCATAGGTTTAAATCAATTGGAATGAGGTCAATATTATTCAGATTCAAAGTAAGCAATAAATTATGAGAAAGATATTGTTTTGTATGCTAATTTCTATTACTGCAACGGCGCAGAATCCAACGCTGAAAATCAATATCAAGGGGTTTGAAAGCAATAAAGGCACCTTGATGTTAGAGGTACTAGATACTCAAAAAAAGCCAGTTAAAAGGTTAGTTCAACCCGTTGCCAATAAACAAGTATCGGTTGAGCTTAAGGATTTAAATACAGGGCAGTATTCAGTAAGAGTATTTCACGACGAAAATGATAATAAGAAACTAGATACAGGTATGTTTGGAATTCCAAAAGAAGGATGGGGAATGTCAAATAATGTAAAAGCTATTATGGGGCCTCCTGATTTTAAGGAAAGTTTATTCTGGTTGAAAGAAGATAAGACCTTAGAGATTTTACTGAAGTGAGATAAAATATAACTCCTATTCCTTCACGGGTCGTCCTAAATCCCTTTCCCAACTGTGGGGAAAGGGACTTAAGTAGTGGTTAAATTTACACCGCGACCGGAGCCTTAATGGCCGGATACGGATCATATTCTTCTAATTTAAAATCTTCAAATTTGAAATCAAAAATGCTTTTTACCTCCGGGTTTATCCACATTTTAGGTAGTTTACGCGGTTGTCTTGATAATTGCAGCTCTACCTGCTCCAGGTGATTTGAATAAATATGTGTATCACCACCTGTCCAGATAAATTCATAAGGTTCTAAACCACATTCCTGAGCAATCATCATAGTAAATAAAGCATACGAAGCGATATTGAAAGGCACTCCCAAAAATACGTCTGCACTACGTTGGTATAACTGACAAGACAATTTATTATCGGCTACATAAAACTGAAATAGTGCATGACAAGGCATCAAAGCCATTTGCGAAAGCTCGCCTACGTTCCAGGCTGAAACAATAATCCGACGGGAATCAGGAGAGTTTTTTAACTGTTTTAATACTTCCTTCAACTGGTCTATGCTACGACCATCTGTTGTTTCCCAACTGCGCCATTGTTTACCATAAACAGGCCCAAGATTACCCTCGGCATCTGCCCATTCGTCCCAGATAGATACCCCGTTTTCTTTTAGATATGCCGTATTGGTTTCACCTTTGATAAACCACAACAATTCATGAATGATGGATTTGGTATGTACCTTTTTGGTTGTAACTAACGGAAAGCCTTCTTGTAGATTAAATCGCATCTGATAACCAAAAACACTGATGGTCCCTGTACCTGTTCGGTCTGTTTTTTTTGTTCCGTTTTCTAATATATGACGTAGTAAGTCCTGGTATTGTTTCATGGATGATTATGCCTATTTGGAATTATTTTGCAAAGGTAATAAATCTAATATTAGTAGAAGTCATTTTTTACCACGGAGTTGCACTGAGTTGGAAATACAGAGTTTCACAGGGTTTCTTTCCCTCCGTGAAACTCTGTGCCGCCCTCCGTGCACCTCCGTGGTAAATTAAATAATTAAGCGCTACAAAAACGCAATAGGCGCTGACAGGCATGAATCGGGGATATCAAATGCCTCTACTAATGGCACAGCATCAGTTCTTATTTCCCAGCATAACTGATTGACCAGTTTTCTGATGGCCTTGGTTTTAGGGGCTTCCATATAGCCCTCTTCCAGATACCAGCCTTTGTTCTTTTCAATCTGCGACAGGGCAAATAATTGTTTCAACTTGGTTAAAATACTTTTCGCGCCTTCATCTTCTACTCGACTAACTATAAGTTGAAACTGCTCGAGCATTATACGGTCAAGATAAGCCTGTGATACATCCAACATCTGATGTTGTGCCACATTGAAAGCATCATATGAGTCCAATCCGCTATCAATCAATTTTTTCAAACGTTTGGCAGCTGATGCCAGAATTACTTTTTCACGGTATTCAAACGCATTTTTATGAAAAGTATCATCCATTAAATGTGCTTCATCAGTTTTGCGGGTAGCCATCGGGTTCTTCTGCATAATGATAGTTTTGGTTTGCTCATATACATAGTTCAGCATACCTATCTTATCCATATTTTCAAACGACTTCCTGAATTCAGATAAACGACTTTTAGCTACTAATTGCATCAATACCGTATTATCGCCCTCAAAAGTGGTATAGATTTCAGTATCATTTTTAAGGGCATCAATGCGGTTTTCGGATAGATACCCTTTCCCACCGCAAGACTCACGGCATTCTTGCAGAATATCTCTTGCACTCCAGGTTACATAAGACTTCATTCCGGCAGCCAGGGCCTCTATCTCCTGCATTTCTTCCTCGGTTCTGTTTAAGAAACGCTCAGTGAGATATTGCAAGCCAAAATGCATGGCATAGGTTTTAGCTAATAATGGCATTAATCGGCGTTGATGCATACGGTAGTTAAGAATGGGCACTTCTGAACCTCCTTCAGGGCCGAATTGTCGACGTTGATCACCATATTTAATAGCAATTGCCAGACCTGATTTTGAAGCAGAGAGTGCCGAACGAGGGATACCAATCCTCCCGCCTACCAAAGTACCTAACATCGTAAAAAAGCGTCGGTTATCGCTTGGTATCGGGCTTTCAAATTCTCCTTTATCATTTACCGAAGCAAATCGATCGAGCATATCTTCTTTCGGAATTACTACGTTATCGAAAATGATGGTACCATTATCAACCCCATTCAAACCCATCTTAAGACCGCAGTCACCTATTGTAATCCCTTTTAGCGTTTTCCCTTTTTTATCTCGCAATGGCACCACAAAGGCATTGACACCATAGTTCTTTCCGTCAATGATTAATTGCGCGAAAACAGTTGCCATTTGACCATGTATAGCAGCATTGCCTATATATTCTTTCTGCGCTTTGGCGTGTGGTGTATGGATGGTAAATGTCTGCCTCTCATGATTATAGGTAGCCGTAGTTTCAATACCTTTTACATTAGAGCCATGGTTAGTTTCGGTCATGGCAAAGCAGCCGGGCAGCTCTAATGAACCAATAGATTTCAGGTATTTTTTATAATGTTTTTCTGTTCCTAAAAACATCACACTCATACCCCACAACCCAAACTGCACACCAAATTTAATTACCAAACTAAGGTCATGATAGCTGAGGGTTTCCATAATGGCAAAGTAATCGGCAATGTTTTCACCACCACCATATTTCTTGGGATAAGCCATATTTCCTAAGTTCTCATCAGCTAATATTTTGCACCATTGTAAGACTTTCTCACGATACACATGTATATCGGTTGAAGTTTCATAGGCAAATTCAGGTCGACTAATTACGTCTTTCACTCTTTTTATAATACCAGCATACTCTCCATCAAGCAGTTGGGTTAATTTTTGGGTATCAAAACTGCTGGCTGTCTGATGAACAGAGGTAAAAGTGTTCTCGAAGGTCTTAAACTGACTGATTGCCTCCTCACCCGCTAGTCCCAGATTAAATTCAAGGTTGGTAAAAACAGACTCAAGGTCGATAATGGTTTTATCGTTTTTGGCTAACCATACCGAAATATCGAATATATCTTTGGCATCGGGCAAAGCCTTTAACCCCTCTTCTATCTCAGCTTTCCATTGAGCCAATTGTTGTCTTGACGGAGGAGAAGTAATGTCAACCTCTGCCATCAATTGCTTTTGCTCACTTTGGCTCAACCAACTCTGATCATCAATAAATTGTTTTAAGGTGCTTAACTCTTTCTGGGTTAAAAGGTCATCAGACCATACGATATAAAAAAGCGGAAGAAAGGCTTTTAGTTTTGTGTTCTCCATTTGGTTCGGTTGTGTTTTATGATGAGGGTAAAGGTAGGGATTTAATTGTGAATGGCGAATGGCGAATTAGTGAATAAATATTGAGTGTACCTCCTTAGTGGTTACTTTAATAATTGAGGAACCATTGCTTTTCTCGGTTAAAATGACTCCCACTTTATTGGTAACCTTTTCTAACTCCATTTATTGGTTGATACCTGGAAACTATCGCTTCGCTGTTATTCTAATTCAAAAAGGTTCCCACCATATTGGTAACCTTTTCCGCCTCCAATTTAGTGATAGAGACTTGGAAACCATCACTATCCTGATTCATAAAGGTTCCCAAAATATTGGCAACCTTTTTTCGATGTCACTTTAATTGACTTTGGCTTCTTTTCTCTCATATCAATAGTTGTTCTACAGACGGCTAATTACGATTGTTATCCAAGACTGGGCGTTCCCGACTGGGTATTCCCTAAATTTCCGACTTAGTACTGTGTTTGCAAAGTGTTCAGGAAGATTTTTGATATAATCAGACTGTTTGTTATATGAAAATTATTTTGTCTTAAAATGATAGCAGCGTAATCAATACGTTTTTTGAGAAAAACAAAATTCTTAAATTACCTCACATATAAAACTTCTGTCCCTTTTCTATTTTTTCTAAGGTTTTTACGATTCTGTCGGCCCTGGTTTCATCAGTCTTGGCTGAGTAAATCCAATTGATAAAGCCTTTTTTCTCTCCTTCCGAATAAGTCTCAAATTTCTCATAAAGCCCTGATTCATTTTGCAGGCATTCTACTAACTCTTCAGGAATATCAATGGGCAAATCGTCTGAAAACAATATTACGCGCACTTTATCTCCCGCCTGTTTCTTTATTTTCTTCCTGATTTCGAGTCTCACTGCCAGAAATAATTTCCCGTTGCGCATAGGCATAAGATTATAACTTCTGATTTCAAAATCATCAATAGTGCCTCTTACTCTCACCCAACCGAAAGGCGAGTTTTTATCCTGTGGTATTTGCGGTATCTCGGCAAAAGTCCAGCCACCTTTGCCCTCAAATTTTTGGAGTAAGAATTCATCATTAATCAGTGGCGTTTCCATTATTTCTTCGATTTTTTGGCTAAAGGATTATAATCCAGACATTTCTGTATCCAATTCGCCAGATTTTTTTGGTTCTTCAAACCAATTTCAAGCACATAAATATACCCTTTCATAGGTTTACCTGTAAAATTCATGGGTGTACAACTGACATCTTCCAATGCAGCTTCATAATCCTGTTCACTTAATCGGCAAAGCAATACATCTTCTCCTGTTTTCTTATCAATATGAGTTCCGCAGCACATTTTGTCATCAACCATGATGCATACACCACTGAACATTTTCTTTTCTGAAAATACCGCTTGTTTATCCATCAGGATTTCTCTTATTCTTTGCAGGAGAGTTTCATTGTAGGGCATTGCTTTGCTATTAAGATTATGATGATAAAGATAGGTAATTAATAGTGAATGATGAATTAGCGAATATGATATTTAATAATAGGTGGAGACAACGACAACGCCGTGTCTACTTGGTGGAATATAGCGGGAGATAAATACAAAAAAAAGTCCCCGAACAATTCGGGGACCATTTTCTAATAATCAAAAACAGAAAAATATTATACTACTAGGTACTTTAGGTTAAAACAACTTTAGTTAGCGTGCTTGGCTTTGCCTTCTCTTTTGGCTGCTTCTTTCATTTCTTTTGCACATTCTTTTTCCATAGCCTTGTTGCAACACTTCGTTTCTTGCTTATCTTTTTTCTTTTTGATTTTACCCCAATCAAAAGCATAGGCAGAAACTCCGACAAAAACACTTAAAAATGCAATACTCAGGACACGACGAAACAGTGAGGTTTTCATAGTGATAATAATGTTATAGTTGAAAAACACGTATATTCTTGTTATCACAAACACTATGCCAACTCCCCCTTATAGCTAAATATTGCAATTAGCTCTGTTTCTTTGAATAAGCATCTTCCCTATCCGTCGTTATTTAAACCTTAAAGTATTATTTTTCCTATCTATACGTCCTCATTTAATGAATACGAATGCGTAATTACTGCTGAGGCTGATAATTGCGCTGTTGCTGAGCAATATTTTTCCATTGAGAGCTTGATGGCTCTTTCTATTTTCTCAGGGTCTATAGTGCCTTTAAAAGCAAAGTGCACATTAATATTTCTGAATGGTTTCATTTCTGTACCCTCTATCTGTACACGTTCGCCCTCCACAGAGATTTTCAAATCTTCAATTACCTGGCGTTGTTTTTTTAGTACTAATATCACATCAATGGCTGTACATCCACCTAAGCCCATTAATAACAATTCCATGGGTCTTGCACCAAGGTTTTGTCCGCCAATGTCAACATTAGCATCTATATTTACGCCTACGCCTGATGTTCCTTTGGCTTCAAAATGAAACGCATCATCTACTCTGACTAATTCAACTTTCATATTTTTATTTTTTGTAGTGCTTATTAAGTGGTTTCTTATAAGATTTTTTAATAAGAAATGTGTCTATGGCATTCGATATCTTCCTGACCCTTATACCCTAGTTGTTACTTTTTTTAGCTGAAATAAAGTAACCAAAAAAGCAGGACAGCCTGTCCGGGAATCATTTAAACTCGTACATTAAAAAAACAAAATATATTTGCTATATAACTCAATCTCTGCCCGGTTTTTAATCGTCCTCAAATATGAAATGATGTTTTAAGGTTACAATTTTAGTTGTTACGCTAAGAATTATAGTTCTATTAATACAACATATATTTCTGATGTTAAAGTTTCGGGAGTTAAATGAACTAGGAATTCATTTATATCTATTTTCCCGTCCCTCCCCATACTCCGTTTGCTTCTCCGCTTTAATTATTGAAACTTTTTTAAGAAATTGCAAGTCCAAACAGCTTTTGGCTAAACTATTTATTTATACAACCATCGTTTCAGAATCCGATTCGACAGCAAATAAAACAGTTTTTCTAAAGATAAAGCGAAAAAACCCGATAAAATGGCGAAATACAATTCATTAAGAGAAATTCAGGAGGCTATCAGTAAGCAAGAGACTTCTTGCGTTGAATTAGTTAAATACTATCTGCAACGGATTGATGAAAATAAAAATCTTAATGTTTTTTTAGAAGTATATGCTAACGAGGCTTTGAAGCAAGCTCAAGAGGTTGACAATAAAATTAAAAATAACACAGCCGGCCGCCTAGCCGGAATGGTGATTGGGATAAAAGATGTACTGGCACATCAAAATCATGGTCTTCAAGCTGCCAGCAAAATCCTTGATAAATTTCAGTCGCAATTTACAGCAACGGCCGTACAAAGAGTAATTGACGAAGATGTAATTATCATCGGCCGCCAGAATTGTGATGAATTTGCGATGGGTTCATCCAACGAAAACTCTGCTTTTGGGGTAGTACGTAATTATGCAGATACCTCCCGAGTACCGGGTGGGTCGTCAGGTGCATCGGCAGTCGCAGTTCAAGCAGATATGTGTCTGGCTTCTTTGGGCTCAGATACAGGTGGCTCAGTACGCCAACCTGCTGCTTTTTGTGGGGTTATTGGAGTAAAGCCCACTTATTCCAGAGTTTCAAGATGGGGATTAATTGCTTATGCTTCTTCATTTGATTGTGTGGGGCCTATTACAAGAGATGTAGATGATGCTGCCCTCCTACTCGAAATTATTGCAGGCGCCGATGAATATGATACCACGGTTTCAACCAGAGAAGTGCCGGCTTATTCGCAGAATCTGACACCCAAAAAACAGTATCGCATTGCCTACATGCGTGAAGCACTTGAAAGCGAAGGACTTGACGAAGAAGTAAAGCAACGAACTTTTGAGAAAATAAATTGGTTAAGGGAACAAGGGCATGTGGTGGACGCTGTTGACTACCCATTGCTGAAATATCTACTACCTACATATTATATACTCACCACTGCCGAAGCCAGTTCAAATTTGTCTCGTTTCGATGGCGTAAAATACGGTTATCGGGCAAGTGCAGATAAGATAAAAAATCTGGAGAATTTATATAAAAAAACCCGTGCGGAAGGATTTGGTGCAGAGGTTCGAAGACGTATCATTCTAGGCACTTTTGTCTTAAGTGCAGATTATTATGATGCTTATTATACGAAAGCACAGCGGGTTCGTCGTTTAATAAAAGAATCGACAGATAAAATCTTGTCGTCATACGATTTTTTGATTTCGCCTACTACTCCCACACCGCCATTTAAAATTGGTGAAAAATCGGAGGATCAGTTACAAATGTTCTTGGCTGATATTTTTACAGTCCAAGCAAACGTAATTGGGAATCCGTGTATTTCGATACCAAACGGCCACAATGCCCAGGGTTTACCCATTGGAATACAGGTGCTTGGCAGAAATTTTGAGGAAAGCGAAATGCTCGCGTTTGCCAAATTTTTGCAGTGATAATAAGCCCGGAAAAAGTTTGTCAGAATGTCGAATTTTGATTCAAAATGATTGATTTTCATAAAATATGAAAGGTTATAGTCCCCATTTTGAAACAAAAAAAATACTGCAAACTAGCTCTAAATGCCTTATTATTTTTTCAGAAAAAATTGAAAATATCAAAAAAAACTTATCAATTACTTGACAAACAAGAGGTTATGGACTATTTTTGGAAAAGTTTGCTTTCCTATATCCATAACAAATGCTAAGGTCCCTTAGTAAAAGAGATTGAAATTATGACATTAATCAAGAAGTTTCTCGTTTTAACGAGCCTTATTGGCTGTGCCGGCTATGCGTCGCACGCCCAGTCTGTAATCCCTCAAGAAGCTATCACAGTTTCTTCAGAAGACACCCTCGCTGAACAACTTCCTGCCGTTGAAGCCTTCATTCCATCTGCTGATGTGAATAGAGTTCGTGAAGGCTTTCAGAAAATGCAAAAGACAATTCCTTTGGAGTACAATGCAACTGTTCACAGTTTTGTAGATTACTTTATCTACAAAAAACCGAGCTTTACCAAGCGCATGCTTGAAAGGAAAGATTTTTATTTCCCGATTTTCGAGAAATACCTTGCGAAGTATGAAATGCCTGACGAATTGAAATATTTGTCAATGATTGAGTCAGGTCTGAATCCGAAAGCTATTTCAAGAGCCAAAGCAGTTGGTCTATGGCAATTTATGAAACCAACCGGCCGTGAGCACGGATTAAGAGTGGATGAATATGTTGATGAAAGAATGGATATCGAAAAAGCAACTGATGCTGCTTGTAGATATTTCAGACAACTCTATCGCATATTTGGAGACTGGGAATTAGTACTAGCTTCTTATAACACTGGCCCGGGCAATTTAAGAAGAGCCATCCGCAGAGCCGGAAATATCACTAACTACTGGCAGCTCCACTCTTATCTTCACAAAGATACCCGTACTTATGTACCACAATTCACAGCTATTATGTACATGATGCATCATGCTGATGAATATGGTATTACAGCAGAAGACTCTTTGAAAATGGCTCCACGGGAATATCAGACCATAAGTATTGATGGCTATGTAGATTTGGAAGCTTTCAGTAGTGCCAGCGGTATAAGCATAGATGATATTCAATTGTTGAACCCTCATTTATTGAAAGGATACGTACCAACCTGGAGCCGTGGTCTGGAATTGAAAATACCTGCGGAAAGTTTTGCTTACTTTGAAGCAAATCGCCAGATGATTCTGGATTCGGCAGCCAAAGATCATGCCCCTGCCATGCTGGCATCGAATAACAATCCTCAGACAGAGTCAGGTGTGATTATTATTGGTGGAAACGCCAAATATCCTGCGGCTACTGAAGATGACGGAGACGATAATGAGGCGAATGTAAAACCTGTAAGAGTTGATGATGAGATAAAAAAAGTACGCCGAGTTAAGAAAAGAGTATACATTGTTAAAAGAGGTGACGTGCTAAACAGAATTGCCGATAAATATGATGTAGATGTTTACGACCTTAAAGTCTGGAATAAATTGAAATCATCGAAGATTATGAAAGGCCAGAGATTGGTAATTCTTGATGATGACAATGACGAAGTGGCCGAAGTAGAACGCACGATAAAGGCTGAAAGAAAAACCAAGAAAGACATTGAAAGAACCAAACCTAAGTACCATGTAGTACAAAGAGGCGATACTTTGTGGAAGATTTCACAACGCTATGGTGGAATTTCTGTCGAAAAAATCAAAAAAATGAATGGCTTACGTTCGAATAGCGTGAAAGCCGGACAGAAACTAAAAATCAGCTAATAACACTTTTCTCGTAAATGCTAAAAGGAGCATCTGAAATTCAGATGCTCCTTTTGCTTTTTAAATGCCCCTAAATATAATCCTAACACTTCTGATTTAATTTTTAATAATACAAAGTGTCCTAATTCTCTCCTCTAATACTATATCCAATCCAATGATTCGATTTAAGGTAATGTACTGAAATGTATGATGAGTTTTGAGAAGAGAAGCAATGAGGCGTAACTTTGGTAAATGTGTCTAGTAAATATCAAACGGGGCCGCCCGGCGGTAAACTGCCCTCATTGCCATTC
>NZ_QVMT01000021.1 GCF_003418935.1 Emticicia sp. C21
CTTCATGGCGTCCATTGGGCGGGTGTTCACCTCTTCCCATCTCGAACAGAGTAGTTAAGCCCCGCACCGCTGATGGTACTGAGTTCATCCTCGGGAGAGTAAGTAGATGCCAGGATTTTATTACAAAAGCTCCAGAAGTAATTCTGGAGCTTTTTTTGTGTTTTTATATCCTGAATAGAGTAGTTTTTTTTTTACTTTGTAAAGTCGAAAAGTAAGTGATGTATTGTAAACTCCTTCCCTAAGCGTTTATGTAAACTATCAAAAGAAAAATTGTTTTGTTCAATAGAATTGTCATTAATATTGATTAAATCACCCTCAGGTGAAGTATTTAATTTCTCATTCAGTTTTGTTAAGAGACTGCTTTTAATTTCAGCATTATTTCCGGCTAACACAAAACCAATCATACCTCCAAAATTCAGATTTTGAGCGTACTTACCATTGAAATAACGTAATACTCCTCCATCAAATATATTAAGACCAGATTCATCTTTTTTGTATGTATTATAGCAAACATATTTATTTGTCAAATCTTGAGTTCCGTCTAAATTCTTGCATTCGAAGTAAAAGTCTTTATCTTTCCAATATGTATTATTTATAGTAATATCATAATTTCCCTCTACATTTTCATCATTTGTCTCTTCTCCTTTTACTGAAAAATTTAATCCAAATTTCTTATTTGCCCTTAATTTCAGTCGAATAAATTTTGCAATCACTCTTTCAGTTCTTGGAAATTGTTTCTTTTTCTCATCATCAATTTTTGACTTTAATTCAAAGCTATCATAATTTTGATAGAATTGGAGTAAATAGTAAAACACCCACTTCTTCCAAAACTCATCGTCTAATGCTCTTAGTTTACGAGTATCAAAAGGTATTGGAGAGGGCTTTCTAATCTTAATGTATTCTCTCTCCATCCTTATTAGGTATTAAGTGTTTTAATATATCCTGCCCATCTTCAAAAGCTTTTGTTTCAGTCCAATTTTTATTTATATCTTTCTTAATAATATACACACAATCTTTTCCAAAAATCTTCTCTTGACTTGCTAGGAAATTTGCATTTGAGTTTTGCTCAAAAATTTCATTCAATAAATAATTCTTCGTTTTCAAAGCTTCAGGACTATCGGGATTATTAACAAAAGATATTTTAACTACAATTAAATGAAAATCTGTAGAAGTTTTTTCAATGATTATAGAGCTTTCAAAATAAAACTCTATAATTTCTTTTAATATCTTTTCATAGCTATCTAAGGCTTTTTTCTTGTTCCCAATATTAGATTTAACTAGAAAGTAGTCTTTTATTCTTTGCTTTTCCCAATAGGATAATTCATATAAATCATAAATTAATTCATTTAATTCATGTTCTTTTTGTGCGTATTCATATTTACCATCAGATATATCTTTGCTTATATCAGAAATTTGTTTTTCTAGCTTTTGGTCAAATTCTTTCGGGATTGGAATTCCCAAGATGTCATCATTTCCAATTCTTGAAAATGAGTCAAAAAATCGCTTTCTATGGTAAAAGTCTAAATAGAATTGTATCAAATCAGAGTTTAAGATTGCTTGAAACAGATTGTATCTACTACTATTTTTCAGTTTGACTGTATAAATTGAAAAATCAAAATAATCATCGTTGTTTGAAAAGACACAGTTTAATTTACTTCCAATTCGAGTAAACATTAATTTCTCCCCATAGTATATTTCTCTATTTCTAGGTCTATGAAAATTGTCAATTCTATTTATGAATTGTTTTGAAGCTATCTTTATAAAAGGTTTTAAGGTAGTTGGTTTAATATATGGTTTATTATATTCCTCAGAATATGTATAGCTAAAATATTTCCCAATAAATTGGTTAAGATATTCTTTTTTTTGACTTTTACTTATTCGCTTCCACTCATCATTTGATATTTTAAACTCTTTTTTCCTTGCATCCTCTCCCCAAATTTCAAACCCTCTATGAACAGGATTTATATAATTACTCATAGGGGTATTAAGTCCAATTTTAAATATTAAATCTCTATCAAAGTCATTTCCTACAAGATAATCTCTTAATCGTACGCTTTTTTTAATAAGGTCTTTTTGATAAATATTAACAGCTAAATCTTCTTGAATAATTAATAATTCAAACGGCTTTTCTGAAAATAATCCTAAACTTACTGGATAATAGTTAATTTCGTTAACATCAGTTTGTACGCTTCTAAAAATAATAGCAACGACACTTTCTTTAGCCTTTTCAAATAATATATCCTTTACCCTTGAAAGTTCATAAATTTTCTCAATGCCATAGTTTGAATAGAAATATTGTTGGAAAGTTTCTGAATAATCGTTATAAAAATTAGAGCTATTTGAAATAAACCCAAATCTTGTATTTTCATCACTCCAATCTTTAATTTTCAAAAAAAAGCATTGAGAAATTTGGGATCTTCCTACGATATTTTTAGCAGTCACTATTTTCCCATCAGATAATAGTAACTTATAATTATTTAAAAATAAAGTTTCGTCCTTAAACTCTTCTGTATTAGGAATTTCAAAAAAAGGAGGATTCCCAACTATATATGAGAATTGTTTGTCATTAAAAGGTTTATATGAAGTATTGAGAGTATTTGAGTGTCTTATATTCTGGAAAAAGGAATATTCGGAGAAAAGATTAATTTTTTTATTATCCTTTAATTCCTTAGCTATGAATTCTTTTATATCTGTGGGGTTAATTCCGATGAAAACTTGCAAAGAAAGCGAGAATAGTGTAAAACGTTGGGCCATTAATTCTTTTTCTATCCCAAATATGTTTTCAGATAAAAGTTGTATTCTGTATCTAATCTTCTCAATATTATCGTGTGGTTCTAACCCTTGTTTTTGAGATATTTCCAGAAGTCTTTGATAACTTACAATCAAGAACATTCCCGAACCACTTGAAGGGTCTAAAATAGAACCTATTCGATCTTCTTTTATTACATCGTCAACAATTAATTGTGCCAATTTTTTCGGAGTATAATATATGCCATTTTCTTTCTGTTTTTCAGATAAGAAAACTTCATAAATGTAACTTATAAACTCAACTGGCAAAACATCAAATCTAAAATCATATAATCTTAATTGTCCAGTATTTAAATTCGCTTTGAAAGATAATGCTATGAGTTTACGCACCTCATATGTCAAATATTTGTCATCAATCGTTGGCTGATCAAAAAGTGCGTTATTAAATATTTCATGAATAATTTTATAAAGCTTATTAATGTCATTATTAGACTTATTTTCTAATAATATCTCATAGTTAAGCATCTCATCGTTAAAATAATGCTCATAAAAAAACGAATTAATAATATGATTGTCTTCTAAGTATTTAATATATAAAGTCCTATCAATTAATGCTTGGACAACCTCATTTCGCGCATAATCATTTGAAATTAATGAGGAAAGTAATTCACTTAACTGCTCTTTTAACGCATTTAAAGTATTAACCAATTCTTTATCAACCCCTCTGTACTTTGCTTTACTAATAAATGTATGATAATTTAGCCAAAATACTCCACTGTCAAACTGCCAGTGTTTGATTTTTTCGATTTTATCTAAATCTTTTTTAGTAGTTGAAAAAGTATCTAATTTGCTATCTATAGTAGAAACTTTTGGAGAATATTTGGCATAAAGCATTATTAACTCATCGGTATCTACTGGATAATAAAAAATTATATCGGCATCATTCTTATTCCAAACATATTTTCTGAATTGCTCAAGTTCAAAAGTTTCTAATGAAGAGGTAATTAAGTAAAAAGAAGTATTAGTATTATTGGGGCTTTTATAAAAAAAAACTGAGTCTTTAAGTTTTTGAGATAAAGTAGCTTCCTTCTCAATTTCTATAGTTTTTACTATCAAATCAATATTGAAAGCAAAGCCTAAATTAGAAAAAAAATCTATATAATTCATTGATAATGTGCTTGTTAGGTGTTTTATGTGTGGTATTTGTCAAGGATAAAGTTAATGAAAAATATTGAGTACTTATAGTCTTTTGGTATTTAAATAGTTTTCAAAAACGAATCCGTAAATTAGTTGTATTTATAATTTAGAGAAAAATAATTCGCATTAAAAATGCAGTCATATAAACTCTAAGTCGTCGGATACTCATCAATCCCCAAAGTGGTCAGTTTAGGATTAATAGTTTTAGGACAGATAATCACTTGAAAGAACTTAGTCTTCATAGCATCAAAATCGCATACAAACTTGTTCTTTATCTTCAAAGTACGATAGACCGCTGTATAATTTACCTTTTTCTGCTCCCAGCCGTTAATCGCAAGATTGGTTTGTACACACTCAATGGCTCTTTTTAAATTAGAGAAATAAACCGTAAAGGGTTCTCTTTTCCGAACATCATTCAATGAACCGATATAATGGATTGTCACCTCGTAGATAATTGCCTGCCGCATGAAATAAAAAATTTTAAGACTTATTATCTCCTTTGAATGGAGTCAATTTTTAAATTTATCTAATAAAACGCTTTTTGTGAAAAATTATTAGATAATTTTTCTGCTTCACAATATCAGCATATATCTGGCGTTATTTAATAGTATTTCATTTAGTTATAGAGAAAAAGCCCGAACATATCGATTTGTTGGGCTTTTTCTTTTTTATATAGGTTCTGTTCCATTAGGCTTCTTTGTAGAAATTTACTTCTACATTCTTCTTCCCTACTAGCACATTTTCATACTTATCCACATATACACAAGCTTATCCACAAATGTTGATTGTTTCTTACCAGTGGCATAGACATTCACATTCTTTCAATTTTTTGACTATTTTCTGCTAATAAAATGAGAACTTTGCTGGCTCATTTTAAAACGGCTCTCACAGAGCCATTTATCATAAAACCAAAGTACAAATGACGCTTTTTAATGTGTATCCCCTTTACGACATTGAGCCCGTTAAAGCTCAAGGTTCTTATCTATGGGATAAGAACGGACAACAGTATTTAGATTTATATGGTGGACATGCCGTTATTTCAATAGGTCACACCCACCCTGTTTATGTCCGAAGGCTTACACAACAATTAAAGAACATTGGTTTTTATTCTAACTCTGTAAAAATTCCTTCGCAAGAAGAACTAGCCGACAAATTAGGCAAAATATCTGGACTGAAAGATTATTATTTGTTCCTGGTTAATTCAGGTGCAGAAGCCAACGAGAATGCTTTGAAACTAGCGTCTTTCTATAATGGTCGTAAAAAAATCATTGCTTTTACCAAAGGTTTTCACGGGCGTACATCAGCTGCCGTAGCTGTTACAGATAATCCGGCTATCAAAGCCCCGATTAATTTTGACGACCACGTGCAGATTCTACCTTTCAACGATGTAGAAGCAGTAAAAAGAGCTATTGATACCGATACTTGTGCCGTAATTGTTGAGGGTATTCAAGGAGTAGGTGGTATTCAGGTGGCAAGCGATGAGTTTTTAAAAACTATCCGCAAGGCTTGTGATAAAACCGGGGCTATTTTTATTCACGATAGTGTACAATGTGGTTACGGCCGTTCGGGCAAGTTTTTCAGTTTCCAACATAGCGGTGTGAAACCGGATATTATCTCAACTGCCAAAGGTATGGGCAATGGTTTCCCGATTGGCTCAATCCTGATTTCTCCTAAATTTCAGGCAAAACATGGGATGTTAGGTACTACTTTTGGAGGAAATCACCTGGCTTGTACGGCTGCCAATGCAGTACTAGATGTGATAAAGAAAGAAAAACTGGTACAGAACGCTGCCACGGTAGGCGATTATTTCTTTGAAAACCTGAAGGGTTTCAACGGTATTAAAGAATTGCGTGGTAAAGGGTTAATGATAGGCATCGAGTTTGAACAACCCGTTGAGCCTATCAGAAATGCCTTATTGTTTGATCAGAAAATATTTACGGGCGTGGCCGGGAAGCATACGATGCGTTTGCTTCCAAGCCTTGCTCTTACAACCAAAGAGGCCGACATCTTCTTAGATGCCTTAAAAAAGGTATTGACTAAGGTTTAACCGCCTCTACAGCTAATAAATAGAGCTTCATGGCTTGTGCGTCACTGGCAATCCAGGCATCATACTCCTGGATTGCTTTCAGACGTAATTCTTCCGTGCAAAAACCATCGCGTACTACCTGATTCCCACGTGTTTCAGCTACCACATTCCAGATTCTTGCATCACCTTCAAATCTTTCTTCACCTTGTCTGCTTACTTCGTGTTGATCAACACTATTAATTAATTGAAGCCCCAAGTCTTGATAAATTACTGAAAGATTATCTGCAATCGCATTGTCATAGCCCGCGTCTGTTCTCCAGTTCAAAAATGCCTGGTAAAAGTCTATCATCGATTGTGGCGGCTGCGGCGTCCACTCAATTTTGGTATGATTATAATCTAATATAGAAATCATTCCTCCCGGCTTTACTAAATTCAGCATCTGCGCAACTACCTCCTTAGGGTTGTTGACCCATTGTAAAGTGCGGGCGGCAATCACTAAATCAAATTTTTGTTCTGGGTTATAACTATTAATATCAGCTACCTCAAACGACAGATTGCTCAGGTGCTCGTGGTTTTTTTGTGCTTGCGCAATGAGGTGTTCGCTGAAATCGATAGCCACTACCCGCCCGCTTACGCCTACCCGCTCGGCAACGCCTGCGGTAATAGTTCCTGAGCCACAACCCACATCAAGTACCGACATTCCTTCTTTCAGCAGGTTTAAGAGCGACGAATAAGCGTTTTCAACTGTTCGACGATCAAGCACTTTATTAGCGCCCTGTGGCATTTCTGCTCTTGTTTGAGATGTCTGATTCATGAGATATTTGATAAATGGTTGATAATGCTGATTGAAATAGTAGGCATCATTTCAAAAACTAATACATTTGTTCATTCAAATGCCACTCAAAATTTATGGATATTGTTCTGCTAATTGTTGCTATTGTTTGCCTGATAATCGGCTTAATCGGTGCTGTATTGCCTTTACCGGGGCCACCGTTAAGCTTTGTGGGCATATTAGTCTTGCACTTTACTAAGTTTGCCCAATTCAGCGAAACTCTTCTCTGGACATTGGGCATAATTACCTTAATTGTTACCATTTTGGACTACTATGTACCTATCTGGGGCACCAAAAAATTCGGCGGTTCTAAATATGGCACATGGGGTAGTATGATTGGCCTTATCGTCGGGTTATTCTTTGGACCATTTGGTATTTTCATTGGTGCGTTTTTAGGTGCTTTAGCCGGTGAACTCATTGGAGGCTCAACTTCACAACAAGCTACCAAAGCAGCCTTTGGTTCATTCCTGGGTTTCCTTGTGGGCATCGTCATGAAAATTGCGCTTTGCGTAGTCATGATCTGGTATGCCGGTAAAGAATTGTGGCATTATTTCGGTTAATTTTTTCGAATTCGCTTATTAAGATTCAAAATAATCGTCCAAAAAAGTACCTGGTTTGGTAGAGACAGGGCATTGCCCTGTCTCTACGTGTACCTACCATTAGAACTTTATGTGGATGAATAATCAGTCGATGAATATAGATTTCTCATCCTTTTTCAACTCCCACAATATCAATTCATTCTCGGTTTTTGCATACTGAAAACCAGCCTTTTGCAGTACTCTCTGCGAATTCAGCAGGTCAATAGGAGTATGAGCGATAATGGTTTTGAGGTCCGGATTCTGAAACGCCCAGTTTGCCAGGCAACTTAAAGCCTCGGTAGCATAACCTTTTCCCCGATGATTTAAATCCATGCCATAACCTATTTCACAGGAGCCGTTCTCATCAGGTAGGCCGGTCACGCCAATGCCCCCTACGGCAATATTTTCTTCTTTCAGCACAATCAGCCAGTTGGTATACCAGATATAATTGTCAGGATTCTGTTCTACGAGAGGCGCCCAATGATTTTGCAGGGCATCGTCGAACTCACTTTGAAAAAATGGTTCGGTTTCAACTTTGGCTGCTTTTAAGCCAAGATTTTCAGCTAAAGCTTCTGAATGAGTATAAATACGTAATTGATGTAAATTTAATGGGATGAGCTTTAAACGCTCAGATTCGATATAAAACATGATTTTGGATAGTCTTTTTTGAAAAAATAAACTCTTAGAACAAGTGAAGACTTGTCTTGATAATTACCTGTTTGTTTGTCTTAAACAATATCAGGCAGTCGACTATCCAGAAGTGAAGTATTAAATTTCAGAGGCAAATGATTACGCTATAAAGGTAGAAAAATATTTTCTAATAACAATAACTGAGAAATAAGTTTTATAACTGAAAAATACGTTATACATTTGACTTATGGAAGAATTAACAAAAACCGAAGAACGCATCATGCAGATAATCTGGGATTTAGGCAGATGCTTTGTAAAAGATATTATCGAAAAAATGGATGACGAGCCAAAACCGCCCTACAACACCATTTCCTCAGTAGTACGTATCCTTGAAAAGAAGGCATATGTGGGTTTTAAAGCCTATGGCAAAACTTATGAATATTTCCCGATTATCAGTAAAGACGATTACGGGAAATTCTCTTTCAAAAAAGTCTTTGCTAACTATTTCAATAACTCCACTGAAAGTTTACTGTCTTTTATGGCGAAAGAAGAAAAACTAACTGAGGCTGAAATCGAGAAACTGAAACAATTCATTGACAAACAATAGACTTTGTTCAACCCTCTAAATCTAAAATGCTATGCTGTTTCTAATTTACCTTCTTAAAGTATCGGCCTGTCTGGCTGTTTTTTATGGATTGTATTTCTTTGCATTTCGCCAGTTTACATTCCATACCCTCAATCGTTTTTATTTGCTTTGCACACTTTGCTTGAGTTTCATTATTCCCCTCATTTCTTTTGAAACTACCAAAGTTGTGAAGGTTGAACCTGCAGTAGTTGTTGAGACCTCTCCGATTACAAGCACTTCTGGTTATGAACCTGCTTACGTTCCGATGTATGATAGTCAAGCTATTGCAACTATACAATCTGTAAAAGAAGCACCAGACTGGCGTTTTTATGTATTATTCGCCTATATAACAATTGCCGCCATTATGATGCTATTCTTATGTGCAAAGCTTTTGAAAATATACCAACTTAGCCGAAAAGCCGTAAGAGCTGATAATTTAAGAATTATTCAAAGAGATGGGCAGTTGACTAATGCCTCGTTTTTTAATCTTATTTTTCTGAATACGAATGGACTTACCGATAATGAGAAAGCCCAGATCATTGCCCACGAATGTGTCCATATCCGTTATTTACACTCCATTGATATTTTGTTGGTTGAATTCTGCAAGATCATTTTGTGGTTTAACCCTATCATTTATTTCTATAAAAAATCATTGGTAGAAGTACATGAGTTTGAGGCTGATCTAAATACGATTCAACAATTTGACAGTAAAAGCTATGCGCATTTGCTACTCAAATTGGGTATCAGCCATACTATTGACTTAACTAATCAGTTTAGTTTACATCCACTATCTACACGTATTCAGTTTTTGTTTAAAAAACGTACAATTTCTATAAAGAGATTATTTTATATGATAGGGTTGCCTTTCTTAGCACTTGGAATTTTCGCCTTTGCTCAACGTAACGAAAAATTGATTTATGAAGCGGCGGCAAAAGCATCGGAGAGAATAAACAACAAAATAGAGAGTTTGACGGAAGTTTCAAAATTGGTTGACAAAGACTCAGTGAAAAAGCAACAAGAGATAAACCCATTAATAACGGCTATTCCTGCAGATTCAGGAGCATATAAATTAATAGTTAATCCTTTTTTATTAAAAACACCTGAAATTCAGTTTCCTGATTATGCTAAGAACCCAATGATTGGAGGAGAATTGACTATTACAACTCAATCTAAAAACACACCTGAGCTTTTTTCTTTTGATTTTTTTCAAAATGGAAGATATGTTACCAAAGGAGTGTCGGCTGATAGTATTAAAATTTTCCAGAATGGTAAAGAATTGCTGAATGGGGAAGATTTTGAATTTGTATATGAAAAAAGCATTATTACAAGCGCTGTTTTTAAGAAGCATATTGTAAGTGAAACTTTAGGGCTTACTATCCAAATTACAAAAGGACCGTCTTATACTCCTGTTAAACAAGGTGGAATTCCATTACAAATAAGACCAACACCTACTTTTAATAGCCCCTGGCGATATAAAGTTCGCCTCAACTCGCAGCAAAATTTCAATACCGACAGCCTACGAACTTTTATGCCTGCTAATTTTTTAGGAAAAAATCCATTAGTAATTATTAATGGTCAGGAGTATCCTTCAAATATATTACAAAGAATAAATCCTAAATCCTTTGGTTGGTCTTATTTTGCTGAACCGGATGAAGCACATGCCTTAGAAAAATATGGTGAAAAAGCACGCGATGGAGTACTGGAAATCAGAACCAAAGATGATTTTTTATTTAAATCAGAAAAAGATCGTCAAATGGCACTTGATAATATCCAAAGGGAATTGGATGCACGTAGAATTTATAAAAATGACAAAATAGTGCGGGTTCGTCTATTAGAAGATGATGGAAAAGAATTTGAAAGAGTGATTATTAAAGGTTTTTTTCAGGAGGAAAGTATAGTGGTTGATATTCCGGTAAATGGTAAAATACACTATGAAATTGATGGAGTAACCGTTAGTGAATCTGATGTAGTTAATTATAATGGTCTTTTTCAAGGCAGTAGCGGACAACATGGTAAAATACCTGATAAAAATGGGTATCATGCAAGCATTAGTTTAAAAACAAAAAGGTGAAAAATTGTAGAAAAATTTCCCATATATGTGCAAAACGTTCTAATTTTTTACATTTTTTAAATAATTAGACATTTACCCTTAAATGTCTAATTATCAATTGATTATAAAGTTTCATGTCTTAAACTGGTATATTTCTTTGACTGATTATTGAAAATTTCTAATCATTAAAATTTTCAAAGTCATGAATACGACTCAATCATCTATCAAAAAAATTGTAACATTGTCGGTTTGCGGAGCGATGTTATTGAGTGCTACAACTTCCTGTAATTCATTCAAGAAACTAACTAATGAACAAAAAGGCGCTATTATCGGTGTAGGTGCCGGAGCCGCCGCAGGAGCAGCCATAGGTAGCAAAAGTAAAAATCCTGCCGTATACGCTATTGTAGGCTCAGCAGTAGGTGGCGTAGCTGGTGTTTTTATCGGTAAATATATGGATAAACAAGCCGCTAAAATGAAGAAAGACATGGAGGGCGTTGCGGAAGTAGAACGTGTGGGTGAAGGTATTAAATTAACCATGAAATCAGGTATCCTTTTCGGAGTTGATTCTTATTCACTAAATCAAATGTCTAAAGATAATCTGGAGAAACTGGCGCAAACCTTGAAAGAGTATGAAGATACTAATATTCTAGTGGCAGGGCATACCGATAATACTGGGAGTGAAGATTACAATATGAAATTATCGGAAAAACGTGCCGATGCAGTAGCTGACTTACTAAATAGTATGGGAGTAAAACGCAGTAGAATGTCTGTAATAGGATATGGAGAATCAGCTCCTGTAGTTGATAATACAAGTGATGCCGGACGAGACAAGAACCGTCGTGTAGAGCTGGCCATTGTAGCTAACGAGGATTTGAAGAAAGATGCAGCCAAAAACGGCTCAAACGCTGTGGCTACCAATAATAAGTAATATACAGGTTGATATATATGGTGTACTTGGGCACGCCTAGTAAGGCACGCTCATCGGGGTACATGATGATAGGCTATACATACTATGTGTAGCCTATGTTGTTGTATAATATAATATGCGATACTTATAACTGGAATAGGTTTTTAATGATTTATACGTAAATTGAATTATAAACTATATCTCCATGCTTCCAGAACGTTTACCGTTTAATGTAAAACTGCCGCTTGCGCTTCTTTCCATTACTATTGTTGTATTTTGGCTGAGTATTCTTGAATCGGTGCTTGTCCCTTTTATTATTTCTATCATCTTATCTATCCTTTTATTTCCTTTATGCGATTGGTTCGAGAAAAGAAAAGTAGGAAGGGTATTAGCCATTACCATCACCTTAATCTTATTTACTGTTCTGATAGGTGTGATTGTCTATTTAGCCTCTACGCAAATTGCCGGGTTTTCTGAAATGATTCCGCAATTGCTTGATAAATTAGAAAAAGCCTATAATAATCTTTTAAAATGGACCTCTGAAAAGTTTGATTTATCAACTGAAACTCAAACTAATCAGGTGAATACTTACGCAAATCAATTACTTGCCAGAGGAGGAACCGTAGTAGGTACGGCTCTTACAACAACTTCAAATATGCTCGGCAATTTGACTATTATGCCCGTTTACATGTTCTTCTTATTACTGTACAGAGATTTCTTCAGAGAATTTTTTTATAAAGTATTTAAGAATGTAGAGAAAGAAAAGGTAGATGAGGTATTAGGTAAAATTTATGATGTGATTCATAGCTATCTATCGGGTGTCATCATCGTAACTATTATCATAGGTACGCTCAATACAATCAGTCTGCTTTTATTGGGTATTGATTACGCCATCTTCTTTGGTTTCCTTGCGTCTGTATTACTCATAATTCCTTATATAGGTATTCTTATAGGTTCACTATTACCTATTATTATTGCCTTGGTTACCAAAGATTCTCCTATGTATGCTGTAGGAGTAGCAGCTTCGTTTTTTGCTATTCAGATGTTGGAGGGTAATTTTATCACACCCAATATTGTTGGCTCAAAAATCAGTATAAATCCTTTAGCTGCCATTCTGGGCTTATTAATGGGCGCAATTCTATGGGGTCTGGCCGGGATGGCTCTATGTTTACCTTGTATAGCCATCATCAAAGTAATTTTTGATTCTGTTCCCAATTTACAACCCTATGGTTTTTTGATGGGGGAACCTGCAATTTCAAGAGATAATACTGAAGAGAAAAAGAAAAGAGCTAATAAAATTGAAAAGGAGATAGTAGATACCATTAGTGGGACAAAGGCTTTTTTTAAGAAAAAGAACCCTCCTAAAGAAAAAAAATAGATTTTGCAAAATCTTCAGAATAATAAATATCTTTCCCAACCTGTAGAAAGATTTCCTCATTTATAGAAGTGAATCTTTTTTAATTGGCTGATTATTAGGATTTTATGTACTTGGCATATAAATTTTTTCTTAATAATCAGAAAAGATTTAATAAAGAACACACAACATGAAAAAGATTATCACGTTAGCAATTGTCTCTCTATTCAGTGCCTCGACATTTGCACAAACAAAAGGATTCACAGCAGGTTTAAAACTAGGAACGAACCTGTCGCAAGTGAGAGGAAACGATTTATCTTTTACCTCGGGTAATACAGTTTTTAATTTTAGAAATAACGATAACAGAGCATTCGGTTTTGTCGGTGGTGTGTTTTTAAGATTTGGTAAGACAGTATTTTTACAACCCGAAGTTCTGGTTTCTCAAAAAGGTGGTAAATACGATTTGATTACTGACAATGGTAATAGTACCAAGACAATCGACTTCCGTATGACTAACCTTGACTTACCTTTATTAGTTGGGGTGAAAATAGGAGAGGTATTAAGAATTAACGCTGGCCCGATAGCCACATTCAATATAGGGAATGATGGCAAATTAGGAGATGCTATAACTGAAGCCAGAGGAGAAAGTGCCGAAAGCGTGTATAAAAAAGCTGTTTTTGGTTACCAGGCAGGTGTAGGTTTTGATATTGGCCAGATTAACTTCGATGTACGTTATGAGGGCAATGTAAATGATGTAATTGATGTAAAATATAAAAATGCTGAGACCGCCAGTAAGTTTGCCGCTAAAGGAAATTCGTTCCAGGCTACTATCGGTTTTCATTTCTAAAGCGAAATCTAAACTCCAACAATCCTCTATAGGATTGTAATATAAATAAAACATACGAAAACAACCATTTAAAATTATTATTAGCAATGAAAAAGAAAGTAATATTCGCATATGCGTTAATAGCAATCGGGACATTAAGTTTTACTTCGTGTTCGAGAGAAGAAAAAAGAGAGGCAGCTGATAGTATTCAGAATGCACAAGACAATGCAGCCAATGCAGCAGATGAAGTTGCCAGCGATATTAAAGATGGCGTTGACCAAACAGCCGAGGATGTAAAGAGAGAAAAAGATGAGATGGCAGCAAAACTGGAAGACCAACGTAAAGAGTTGAAGAGAGAGATAGAAGAAGCAGAAGATAATATTAAAACTGCCTCTGCTAAAGAGAAAGACCGTTGGGAAGAAAGAAGACAAAAATTGAAATCTCAATTGAATGATATTGATGATGATATAAAAGATATCAGAAGTGATATGAAGGAAGACTGGAAAGATTTCAAGAAAAGAGTCAATCAGAAGATAGATGAAATTCAAAAAGATATTGAATAATAATAATAGGTGGTTTAGATTAGTAGCAATGGTTAGAAAAGCAGCGGATTTTATCTGCTGCTTTTTTTGTTTGTCTGGTTTATGAGTTGCAAAGATTACTTCAGAATGACTATAGTAGAAAGACACTAGCCCCTATTTTAGATATGTAATGTTCGCTTTGCTTACACCTGGGCTAGGCTCTCATAGCGCCATAATTATTCTGTCTGAATAAGTGACAGACACAATGTAAAAATCAAGTATAAAATCTACTGTATTCAGACCCAGACTAGAATCTTTATGTAAATGCCTTTTAAGCTCTGAATAAGGGAAAAATATGCTGACTTTTGAAAATTGCTATAAAGCCAATATAAGTATCATTTATAAAAATTTAAAGACGTGTTGAAGAGAAATTTATTATTGCCATATACACCAAAAAAAGGATAGGGAATGATAAACCTACCATTCCCTATCCTTTTTATATCTAATAATTATTAAACCCTCCGTATCAGTCCCACTATAAACAGTACAACGAGAGCGCCTATTACGGCAGTAATGATTTGGCCAATAACACCAGCACCTAGAGAAACGCCCAGTGAGGCAAATAGCCAGCTACCTACAAGGGCACCAACTATACCAACGATGATGTTACCGATAAGACCAAAGCCGAAGCCTCGTTTGATTTCTCCAGCCAACCAGCCGGCAATAGCACCAATAATAATTGCATACAATAGTCCTTGTCCTTCCATTTTTATTTGTGTTAAAGGGTTTAAAAAAATTGCGTATATAACAATTAGATTTACTGGATTTTGGACACTATGAAAGGTCGCAAAACTGTGTGGATTTAGTAAACTAATAAATTGAATTCCTGATTATAAAGAGTTATCTATCGAAGCATATGATAAAGGCTTTTCAATAAAATTATAAGCGCCTACTTCAAAAGCCTTTTCTTTCAATTTTCCTATAGCAGTTATCATTACAATCTTGCTGTTAGGTAATAGTTTCTTAAACTCAGGCAATTTTTCAATGCCTAAGCCATCTGGTAAATTATTATCTAAAAAAATCCATTGCGGTTGCGGAGTCAGGCTACCTGCTTTTTCAAAACCATCTTGCAAAGTATGAGCATGAAAAGATTCTATTCCTTTCTTTTTCAAATACATTTTTATCAGCAAGCAAGTATCTATTTCATCATCTACTATTAGGGCAGATAATACATTTTCTTCTAAGCTTTTCATCTTTGCACAATTTGCATCAAATTATAATTCAATATATTATAAAAAACCATGCCAGCACTTTTTTTCTAGGCTTTTTAGGACTCGTCGTGCGATTCCCACAATCTGGGCAAAAACTTCTACAATTTAAAGTAAGTAAATATATGCTGGAGTATTGATAAACGTATGGAATAGGATTTTTAAACTACTTACCATATTGAAAACTATTTAAACATTGAACTATTATGAAAGGTACTTCAAAAATCTTGTTGGGAGTTATTACAGCAGCAGCGGCTGGAGCAGTAATCGGGATGTTGTTTGCTCCAGATAAAGGAAATGAAATTCGCTCAAAAGTGAAAAAGACAGCTAACGAATTAGCGGATGAGTTATTGAATGCAATTCGTCGTGGAAAAAGCCAATACCAGGATGCAAAAGACGAGGTACGTAATAAGGCATACGAATTGAAAGGAAAGGCTCAACAAAAATTCGAAGATGTAGCTGAAGAAGCTGACGACCAATATAATGCTACTAAAAAGAAGCTACAAGTTAGCTAAATCCAAAAGCATTTTTTGATGAGTCAGGGCTATGGCCTTGACTCATCTTTCACTTAAAAAGTACCAACTGCTATGGAAATCTACAACGACATTAAAGAAAAAACGGGAGATATATTCGACGATCTGACCCATCACTTGGAGGCTCGCTGGAATTTAGGGGTGCTGAATGCAGCAGAAAAAACTGCCGGAGCTATCTCTTCTGCTGCCTCTGCTATTATTATAGGAGCTATCACACTATTTGTACTTTTCTTTTTGAGTTTAGGTGTTGCCTGGATCATAGGCCAAAGCCTCAATAATCTTGCCTATGGTTTATTTATTGTAGCAGGCTTTTATGCCATTGTAGGATTAATAGTATATGCACTAAGGGATACTTTTATCAAGATTCCGGTTATTAACGCTTTAATTCATAAATTCTACTATGAAGACGAACATTAAAAATATTAATGACCTCAGAGCTGAAAGAGCAAGACTCAAAAATGAAATTGAGTTATCCAGAACCAAGATGAGGGGTAGTATTAATGCTATTAAAGAGGAATTAAGCCCCGCTCGCCATATAGTGAATTTCTTAGGTGACTTCCTGACTAACCGAAATCAAGGTCTGCTGAACGTGGGTGTTGGGCTTGGTGTTGATACCATAGTCAGAAATGGTATATTAAGACATGCTCCCTGGCCGCTGAAAGTATTAGTACCATTCTTCCTGAAGAATTTTGCAGGTAATGTAATTCATAATAACAAGGATAACATTATGCAGAAAGGTATAGAGTGGGTAAGAGACATAACCGAAAAGAAGCCGGAGCCTATATTGACCGAATTAAAAGAGGTAAGAATAGAAGAGAAACCATCTATGGTTGAAAAAGCCTTGCTATGGGTAAAAGATAAAACCGAAGAAAAACCCAAAGAATTGGCATTGAAAGAAGATCCGCTGGCTCCGCAAACAGAGAAGCCATCTTTTGTAGAAAGAGCTTTAATGTGGGTGAAAGAGAAAACCGACGAAGATCCTAAGCCTGTTCAGGTAATTCATGTGAACTGATACTCAGCAACTAGAGCTTTGTAGGAATCGATGCTATATTAAACCAGAACTTATTTAATTCGCCAATAACCCTCATCAATCCTTCAAAAGTTGAGGGTTTTGTTATGAAACAATTCGCCCCCAGAAAATAACAGTTTCTTATATCTTCCGGTGAGTTAGAGGTAGTTAGTATCAGGATAGGAATACTTCTTAATTTTGGATTTTCCTTGATTTCTTTCAGCGCTTCTCTGCCGTCTTTTTTCGGCATATTCAAATCTAAGAGAATGATGCTCGGCAACTTCTTTGCTTTATTCAGAAAATCCATCAACTCTTGCCCGTTATCTACAAAAGACAAAGGGGCATCTATTCCGCTTTCTTCAAAAGCTGATTTCAAAAGAAATTTATCATCTTCATCGTCGTCAGCGATGAGGATTGAAAATACACTCATTCTAAAGATTTATTATTTTGTAGGGAAATATAATATAAACCTGGCACCTTCGCCCAATTTACTTTCAGCAAATATAAAACCATTATGATTAGTCATAATCCGGCGGCAAATCGCCAAGCCTACTCCGGTGCCTTCATAATGACCTCGCCCGTGAAGACGCTGGAAAATAACAAATATTTTTTCGGCGTATTCTTCTTCAAAGCCAATGCCATTATCACTAACGGTTATTTTATGGTAATCAAGTTCTCTTCTTATTTTCTCAATTCCTTTTATCTCTGAGCCTTTTACTAAACTATAGATAATAGATATTACGGGCCCTCTGTCTGCAGCAGTAAACTTTAGGGCATTGCTGACAAGATTTAAGAATAATTGATTTAACTGAAAAGAAACGCCCCAAATATACGGCAATTTTTCTACATTTAGCTGTGCTTTTTTCTCTTCTATTTTTAATGATAAATCATTTATTACCCGCTCAATCGTTTCCTGCAAATTCACTTCCTGGAAACTGACCTCTTTTCTGTTTACCAGCCTGGAGAAATCAAGCAAGTCATTAATCAGAGTCTGCATGCGTTCAGCAGAATAAGTAATCTTATCTAATGTCTCTTTTCCGTCTTCATTCAATGACTCTGCATGCTTTCTTATCATACGATCACTAAAGGCTCTGATTTTCCGCAGAGGCTCTTGTAAGTCGTGTGAAGATACATAGGCAAACTGCTCTAAATCTGCATTGGAGCGGTTCAATTCATCAATTTTATTTTCTAGCTGATGTTGAAACTTTAGTCTTCTCTGCAGCTCGAGGAATATTAATAGAAAGCTGACGAATAACAAGACAAATGAGAAAATGGATAGCATTAAGAGCGTAGAGGTAGTTTGATTATCCGTCTTGTCTTTCAAGGCTTTTCTTTCGGCCAGTAGTTGTCTTTCAGTAGCCTGAAACTGATTAACAATTACCCTGATTTTATCCATCTCTTTTTTCCCTAAGAGAAAAGACTCTTTATCAAATATCTGATTGCCGTCCGATTGCTTAATATTAATTCTTAATAATCGAAGTTTTTGGAGAATGGCATTTCTTAAGGTATCTAATCTTTTTGCCTGTAGTGGATTGTCTCTTATCTGATAATGCAGTGTTCTGTATACGTTATTAATCTGGCTTTCGGCTCTGTAATAAGGTTCTAAGAAAACTTTCTCTTTGGTTAGAAGATATCCTCTTTGACCGGTTTCAAAATCTTTTAAAATAGAAATAAGTTCTTCACTTTTTCTCATTACCTCATGCGTATGTTCTACTGAGGTGGCATAACTGGTGGAATCTTTGATTTTCTGATAGGAGGTCCAGCTTAAGATAGCTAATAGCACAACACAGACGGCGAATGACCAAAAAATAAGACGCAGACTTTTTTTCATAGGTAGTGCTATAACTATTAGTAATAAGTGGTTAAACTAAAAAATGTGTAATATTATCCCCACATTGTGGATTTTTTTGCATTCTTTGTGAAAGCAAAGCCCGTTAGTATAAAAGTTGTGAAAAATTGTTGCTTTTGTAAAGTGCTGATAGTCAAAATTTTAAAATAACTTTTTTTGTTTTTTTCTTACATCCCAAGATGTGGGCTGTAAATTGATATATATAGGCTATCATAAAACATTATGCCATGCTAAATCTCAGCCAGACCCAGAAACAGACTTTAAGAATTTCTCCGTCTCAGATACAGTTGCTGAATTTTTTGCAACTCTCAACTTTGGAGCTCGAAGAGCATATTAAAACGGAATTAGAGGAGAATCCTATGTTAGAAGAAGCAACTGTAAGTGATGATAGTGCAGAGACTGACGATTTTGACAAAGATGAAAAAGACTTACTCCAAGGTAATAATTCTGATTACCTTGATTGGGACGAGTATGACGATGATACTCCCAACTACAAAACTCAACTAAATAATTATAGCAGCGACGATGATTTTTATTCGGCGCCTATTATACAACAGATCTCATGGCGCGAGGATCTGAAAGAGCAATTGCATGTATTAGCATTAACAGAACGCCAATTACTTTTAGGTGATTTTATTATTGATTCTTTAGATGAAAACGGTTTCTTAAAATATGATGCAGAGGCTATTGCTGACGATGTTTCTTTTACAAACAATATTTTTGTTGATACACCGGATGTAGAAGAAATGATTAAGGTTATCCGCCAGCTAGATCCGATTGGTATTGGTGCTTCAAATCTGCAGGAATGTTTGTTGATACAATTAGACCATAAGCGTGAACATGGATGCGATGTAGATTTAGCTTATGAAATTGTATTAAATAACCTGGATGATCTGGCTGTGCGCAACTATGAGAAAATTATGCGCTCACGTGAGATATGCACTGAAAAGCTCAAAGAAGCGGTAACACTCATTACATCATTAAACGCCAAGCCTATTTCAGAAGAAAATACCAGTTCTATTCTGGTTAAAGATAATATTATACCTGATTACCTTGTTTTCTTTGATGATGGTAAGATCGAGGTTTCATTAAATAGCAATCAGATTCCACCCTTAAAAGTCAATAATTCGTTTCAGGATTTATTGCAGGGCAGTGCTGATAAAGCCGCAACACACTATATCCACACTAAAGTTTCAGCAGCTAACTGGTTGATTGATGCAATTCAGCAAAGAGAAACCACCATGCTCAAAACCATGCGTACGCTGGTAAAATTGCAGGAAGAGTTTTTTAAAACCGGAAATGTTCAGAAACTAAAACCAATGACACTGAAAGATGTGGCAGAGATCATAAGTATGGACATTTCGACGGTATCAAGGGTAACCAGTGGCAAATATGCCCAGACTCCTTTCGGTACTATTCATTTAAAAGACCTTTTCTCAGGTGGTATTTTTACAGATTCAGGAACCGAAGTATCTAATCGTGAAATTCAGCAAACATTAGCTACACTGATTTCGAACGAAGATAAAAATACACCATTGAACGATTTCCAGTTAGCCGACCTGCTAGCACAAAAAGGGTACCCTATTGCTCGTCGTACGGTAGCAAAATACCGCGACCATCTGGGAATTCAATCAGCACAATTAAGACGTGTTTTATAATCTTAACTATTTAAATCAACCATATATTACTTATGCAACGTATCCTTGTTATTGATGATGACACTGATATTTGTCTTTTACTTCGTCGTTTCTTAAGCAAAAATGGTTACGAGGTAGCTATTGCTCAAAGTGGACAAACTGGCCTGAGTTTATTAGAAGAGTTTTCTCCTGATTTAGTCATGACCGATTTTCGTTTAGGAGATTTAGATGGAGGACAAATTTTAAGAAAAATCAAAGAACGTTTTCCTGAAGTTCCGGTGCTTATCATTACAGGCTATTCTGATATAAAGATTGCCATTGATGTAATGAAGCAAGGGGCTTTCGACTATATTACCAAACCGCTTTTCCCCGACGAAATCCTGCTTACAATTAAGAAAGCATTAGGCGGCGAAAAACCGGAGGGCAGTATGCAAGCTGCTGCCGAAAAAGAAAATACAGCTACTAAATCCGCTACTAAATCCAACAGAACGAAATCAGATGCCAGTTATATTTTTGGTAGTGGCCCCGAGTCTAAAAATCTGTATCGTCAGATAGACCTGGTTGCCCCTACCAACTATAGTGTAATTATCTACGGCGAGAGTGGTTCCGGAAAAGAGTCTATTGCACAGGAAATCCATAAAAGAAGCAAAAGAGCCAACGGCCCTTTTGTAGCTATGGACTGCGGAGCAATTTCAAAAGAGTTAGCTGCCAGCGAAATGTTCGGGCATGAGAAAGGCTCGTTTACAGGTGCTTTAAACCAGAAAATCGGGCACTTTGAAATGGCCAACGGTGGTACGCTTTTTCTTGATGAGGTGGCCAATCTGCCCTATGATGTACAGGTAGCTTTGCTACGCGTTGTACAAGAAAGAAAACTACGCCGCATAGGTGGTAATAAAGAAATTGCCGTAGATGTTCGTATACTGGTAGCATCAAATGAGCGTCTGATGGAATCGTGCCGCAAAGGGAAATTCAGAGAAGATTTATACCATCGTTTCAATGAGTTTAGCCTGGATGTACCGCCATTGCGTGATCGTAAGACCGATATTATGGAGTTTGCCCAATTCTTCCTTGAAACAACTAATAACGAATTAGGAAAAGATGTAAGAGGCTTTGACGAAGATGTAAAAGCTGCCTTTTTGAGTTATCCATGGTATGGCAATTTACGCGAAATGCGTAATGTAGTAAAACGTGCAACCTTGCTTTCGGATGGCGATTATATTGAATCTAAATCTTTACCATTTGAAATTATTAATTATTCAAGGTTATTATTCTCAGAGCCTACACAACCTGTTATCAACGAAGATATAGTTCCGAAACAAGAAGAACCCGCTAAGCCTAACCTGAAATCGGCGGCACTGGATGCCGAATACGAAATGATTTTACAGGTGCTTAAGCAGGTGAATTATAATAAAAGTAAAGCTGCACAGGTATTAAGTATTGACAGAAAAACGCTTTATAATAAAATGAAGAGTTATAACCTTTAAATAAGATAAAGATATACAACAGCTTAACTATAATAATAAAACTTTTAACCCAAACTCTCTAAAATTTAGTAATAATGATTCAAATTCAAAAAGATAGAAAGAGTATAGTAATAATGATGGCTGATGACGATCCGGATGACAGAAGCATGACAAAAGAAGCCTTAGAAGAGAATTTTTTATTGAACGAACTGCGCTTCACAGAAGATGGTGCTGAATTGATGGACTATCTGAAACGAAGAGGAAAATATAGCAATCCAGAAAGTTCACCACGTCCGGGAGTAATATTACTCGATCTTAACATGCCAAAAAAAGATGGACGAGAGTGTTTAAAAGAAATAAAATCAGACGACGAATTGAAAAGTATCCCAGTAATTGTTCTTACTACCTCAAAAGCCGAAGAAGACATTCTGCGTACCTATGATTTAGGGGTAAACAGTTTTGTTACCAAGCCTGTTACATTTATGGAATTGGTAGAAGTAATGAAAAACCTTGGCAATTATTGGTTTGATATTGTTCAGTTACCAAAATATAACTCATGAAAGATCTTGACACAATCAGGGTGTTAATCGTGGATGATGATGAAGATGACTTTTTCCTGACGAGCGATTATCTAAATGACATACGAGGTAAAAAATTTGCCATTGACTGGGCTAAAAATTTTGATGATGCCGTTGGAAAAGTAACATCCTGCGAATATGACATTTGCTTTTTTGACTTCCTACTTGGGGCTAAAACAGGTCTTGACCTGTTGAAACGGGCTATTCAGGAGGGTTGTCAAAGCCCGATTATTCTACTTACCGGTAAAGGCGACCATAAAATAGATATGGAAGCCATGCGGCTGGGAGCTGTTGATTATCTGATAAAAAGCGAGTTAGACCCCGAAAAACTCGAACGTTGTATCAGATACTCGCTAGAGCGCGCAGATACACTCAAAACTCTCCGTGAAAGCGAGCAGCAATACCGTACTATCTTTAATCATGTAAGGCAGGGTATTATTGTTACGCAACCTAAAGACGGCAGCTTTATCTATTATAATCCGGCCACTTTAGAGATGCTCGGTTATGAGGCCGAAGAACTCAACAATATGAGTACCGCCAAAATCTTCGAGAAACCTGAAATATGGCATTTGTTCAACGAAAGACTGGAAGAAAATGGTAATATTGATAAGTTTGAGGCTATCTTCCTGACAAAGAAAGGCGAAAAGAAAATTTGCCTGATTGATGCTCAGAAACAGAAAAACAGTGAGGGAAAGGAATCTTTCCTGAGTATTATTCATGATGTAACGGCTCAACGTAAAGCCGAGCGTGAGAACATGATGTTGGAGAAAATGGCCGCAACCGGACGTTTGGTGCGTACATTGGCACATGAAGTACGGAATCCGCTAACTAATATTCATCTATCGGTAGAGCAATTAGAAGATGAAATACAAAACGAAGATTCTAAGTTGTTTCTGGGCATTATCAAACGCAATGGGCAACGTATCAGTGATCTGATAACTGAACTGCTTAATAACTCAAAACCATCTGAACTGGCATTCGGTAAAATTTCAGTTCATAAGATTTTAGATGAAACGCTTGAACAGGCTATAGACCGTATTAACCTGAAAAGTATAGCCTTAGAAAAACAATATGGTGAAGATGTACTCCTCAATGTTGATAGCAATAAGATAAAAATTGCGCTTTTGAATATCATTATCAATGCAGTAGAGGCAATGGACGAGGGCAAAGGCTTGTTGTTAATCAAAAGTTATATCAACAACAATTATTGTTATATCTCTATCAAAGACAACGGTACGGGTATCAGTCCCGAAAATATGAGCCGTTTGTTTGAACCCTATTTTACAGCTAAAAACAATGGTATTGGTCTGGGGCTTGCTGCTACATTAAATATTATTCAATCCCACAAAGCCACCGTAGATGTTAACTCGGAGGTAGGCAAAGGTACTGAGTTTATTATTACGTTCTCATTAAATTAAAAAAGGCCATCATTTTCATGATAGCCTTTTTCTCATATTTTAATTCTTACCTTTAAACATGGTCATGAACTAATGGCTGGCGTTTTCTGAATCCTCCTCTAAATAGTTCGATAAACACACTTATCGCCACCAGGATAATACCTGCCCAGGCACTTAGCACGATGTATTCATAATAGATACTATCGCTTTTACGCTCGATAATAATACCGCTCAAAGCCCAGATAACGGCCAGCCCAATATAGAAGTTGTTGAACCTTAATATAGCTACAACACCTATCAATGAGCCTATCAGAACCATCATCGAAGCCCACGACTCTTCACTCATACCAAAGCCTCTCCAACCATAGCTTACTAATAAAGCTGTGATATTAGCGATAGTTGCTATACAAATCCAGCCTAAATATAAGCCAAAGGGCGCTTTCACTATAAAGCTTTGTGTATTGGTCAGATAAGGCTCTAATAATCTAATCTGAGTATCTATATAAATCAAGCGGCTGAGCAAGAAGAGCATTAATATGACACTTACTATGAGTAGGTCATAATGCCAGGCTACAATCCAGGTCATATTAGTAATACAGGTCAGAATAAACGCAATATTGATTCTTCTGACAATCTCGCCTACATAAGGATCTACCTTTGATTTAAACAGCGATGTCATCTGATAAATACAGAATATGAAGAGTAATAAATAGATGACGCTCCAGATAGAGAAGGTAAGCCCTGCCGGTACAAATAAGTTGGGGTATTGAGCTGATACCTCACCCGTATTCTTACCATTAATTGGTAAAAAATTGGCCAGAAAATTTACAAATACCATTCCGAGAAAAAACAGGAAGTTTAGTATCTGTAGCGTTCTGATTTTCGTTGCATTGAATCTAGTTTCCATATCTTAATGAATTTTAGTTTCCTTTACTTCTATTTCTTTCTTTTCTAGTAAAACAGCGTTCCTATTCGGTCTTATGGGTGTTCCATAATGGCGAGTATAGACTTTGGTAAATTCTGCCCCTAAGAAGAGGATAGTTGATGAATAATATACCCAAAGCAGAATGATTACCACCGAACCGGCTGCACCAAACGTACTCGTAATACTCGACTGCCCCAGATAATAACCTATCAGAAATTTACCTACCATAAATAGAATAGCTGTAACTCCAGCACCTATAAATGCATCTTTCCAGGCTATTCTGCCATCCGGTAATACCTTAAAGATGGTAGCAAACAAAAGTGTAATTACAGAGAATACAATGGCCAGATTGATAAACATAAACATATAAACCGTGATGTTCTCAAAGAATAACTGTAAACGCTGGCTGAAAATATCCAGAAATGTATTAACCAATAAGGATACAATTAATAGAAAGCCTAACGAGAGTATCAATGAAAAGGATAAAAGTCTGTTAAACAGATATTTTAAAATACCAGACTTTGGCTTCGCTTTTAAAGACCAGATAAAATTGATAGAATCTTGTATCTCAGCAAAAACTCCGGTTGCCCCAAGTAAAAGTGTTACCGTACCTATAATAGCCGCTATACCTGATTTTTGAGAGAGCCTCGCATTCTTAATAAGTTCTTCTACCTGTGCTGCAGCATCTTTTCCGATCAACCAGTTGATTTGCCCATAGAGCTGGCCTTGTATGGCTTCTCTACCATAGAAGATTCCTGCTACTGAAATAATAACCACCAACATAGGCGCCAAAGAGAAAATCGTATAATAAGATAAAGAGGCACTCAACTTAGTAGCATTGTCGGTGCTGAATTCGGAGAACACTTCTTCGGCAAAAGAATAATATTCTTTCAGTTTTGTTTTAAATAAATTCATAAGTGGTTGCTTGTTATATTAAGGTTGGTTTTTAATAATCCAGCTCCTCTGTTTCGTTATAATAAGTATAATAAATAATATATACCATCAGCCAATACCATAGTGGGAATCGCAGTTGGGGTGGAAATTCCACACTTATTTTCCCAAAATGCCACATTTTCCCCAATTTTTTCTTAAAAAATAGTAATTATGCCTCCGAAAAATACATGGTACAAAGTTTTTAAGTATATAAGCATAACAATCGTTTCATCAAATTATTGAAATCATGACACCCATCATCTTCATAATCGGCATAATAACCATGTTCAGTATGGCGGTGGTTTTATTGAAGATTGCGAATAACAATCATCAAGGTTGGGATGGCAGAACAAGAGGTTCTCGGAACCATGAATTCAATAATTTCATGAAGCGGGTGAAGCTTACTTCTACAAAAATGAAGCAAGCATAGCCACACAACCGCAACTTTATAGTCATGAAAACCCATATAGGTTTACCTGAAAAGGATATAATAAAAATTGCTGAATTGTTACAGGTTACATTGGCGGACGAACATGTGATAATAACGAAAACCCGTAACTATCATTGGAATATAAAAGGCCCTCGTTTTATTGAATTACACAAATTTTACGAAGACCAGTACAACACATTAAAAGATATAATAGACCAGCTTGCCGAGAGAATTACCCAATTAGGGCATCGGGCCAACGGTACGATGAAAGATTTCCTAGCAACGACTCGATTAAAAGAGGGTCCTTACGAAGACAAACAAGATGCTCAGATAAGCAATTTGTTAGCAGACCACGAAGCGTTTATAACAAATTTGCGTAAAGACATTGAAGATATAGATGAAAAACTGGGAGATGCAGTTACGACTGATTTACTCACAGGTTTCATGGGGCAGCATGAAAAAATGGCATGGATGCTCCGCGCGTTTTTAGGGTAGTGTTTAGGTTAAAAAAGGTGGTACAAAAGGGGCAATTTTTGCCCCTTTTGTATTTGTAGACAGTCTAGTCTGAAAATTCCTGACTAATTCCACATAAAAAATGGGTGCTTACCAATCGGCAAGCACCCGTTTTATTGATATATCTATCAGTATTATAGATGTATTACTTCACCATAAGCTGCCGCTGCTGCTTCCATAATAGCCTCTGACATGGTTGGGTGTGGGTGAACCGATTTAATGATTTCCATACCTGTTGTTTCCAGCTTACGAGCAACTACAGCTTCACCAATCATTTCAGTTACGTTAGCACCAATCATATGGCAACCTAACCATTCGCCGTATTTGGCATCAAAGATTACTTTTACGAAACCTTCAGGGCTACCAGCTGCTTTTGCTTTACCCGATGCCGAGAATGGGAATTTACCCACTTTAACTTCGTATCCGGCTTCTTTCGCTGCTTTTTCTGTATACCCTACTGAAGCGATTTCTGGTGTACAATATGTACAACCCGGGATATTTTTATAATCCATTGGTTGTGGGTGATGGCCAGCTATTTTCTCTACACAGATAATACCTTCTGCTGAGGCTTTATGTGCCAGCGCAGGGCCAGGTGTTACGTCACCAATGGCATAATAACCTGGTACGTTTGTTTCAGACCATTGGTTAACCGTGATTTTACCTCTGTCAGTAGCAATGCCTGTTTCTTCTAAACCAATATTCTCAATATTGGCAACGATTCCGGCTGCTGAAAGCACCATATCTGTTTCGATTTTGATTTCTCCTGTTGGAGTTTTCACTGTCGAAACACAACCGTTACCACTTGTATCAACTTTCTCTACGCTTGAATTAGTATAGATTTCGATACCGGCTTTTTTGTAAGCTTTAGCCAATTCTTTCGAAATATCTTCATCCTCAACCGGAACGATATTTGGCATAAACTCTACGATAGTTACTTTAGTACCCATGCTGGCGTATACATAGGCAAACTCAACACCAATAGCACCTGAACCAACTACCAATAACGAATCCGGTTTTTTCTCAAGGCTCATTGCCTTGCGGTATTCGATAATTTTTTTGCCATCAATCGGGATATTTGGCAATTGACGCGCTCTTGCACCAGTAGCAATGATGATGTATTTACCCTCTACATCAGATTTTTTACCTTCTGAATCAGTTACTTCTACTTTTTTCCCTGCTTTTACTTTGCCTGTTCCGTAGATAACATCAATTTTATTTTTCTTCATCAGGAACTGAACCCCTTTGCTCATGCCATCAGCAACCCCACGAGAACGTTTGATAACCGCCTCAAAATTCGCATTCGACTCACCTACTTCAATTCCGTAATCTTTTGCGTGCTTAATATATTCAAACACCTGGGCAGACTTCAACAAAGCCTTTGTTGGAATACAACCCCAGTTAAGGCAGATGCCCCCAAGGTTTTCTTTCTCAATAACGGCGGTTTTCAGGCCTAATTGTGAAGCACGGATAGCGGTAACATATCCGCCCGGCCCACTCCCAAGTACTACAACATCATACTGTGCCATAATATATAAATTTCTGGTTATTATAAATTTTGATGCAAAATTAGACAAAATAGCTTATCCACAAAACCCTTTTCGATTATCTTCAAAAAGCTAAAAGCCTGATGGAAAGTAAAGTTTTTGAGCTTGGAACACTATTTTGTTTCTAATGAAACAATCAAAAATGAGTATTAAATCCCGCTTATCTATAATTAAATTTGAGTATATAACCTTTCTTATCATCACCTTCTGAAGAGATATATAAATCACCTGATGGGTTAAAACAAATCCCTTCCGGCTGTAGGTATAATTTATCATCCAGTTCTATTAAATCTTTCTTTGTACCCTCCTTTGACAAAATCAATATCTTTTTCCCTTGCGAGGCAACTATATAAATATCACCATCTATTGGATGCACAGCTATACCTGATGGACGGAAATCGGTTTTGCCGTTTTTTCCTTTGACCATGTCTTTTGTAATAGTAAATCTGATAGTCAGTTGATTTTTTGTTAAATCATAGCTGTAAACCAGCTTTTCATCATCTCTGGCCTTTATGTGTTCTTTGGTAGCTAAAAGTAGGCTATTTGTGTGTGCATCATAGCCTAACCCTTCATACTCTATTACATCAGGACTCCTACAATCTATTTCATTTTCTGACTCACCATCAATGGCAAAGGTTTTAATTTCACCATTACTTTTCATCACGAATACTTCGCCTCCGACAAACTCTACGCCCTCATAATCGGCTGATTTACCAAAATCTATCTTTTCGATAATATCCTCTTTGGCTAAGTCATAGATAAATATTTTACCCTCCTCATCATTCACACATATCAGTTGATTCTCTTTATAGTACGATAAACCCGATATTTCTTTCAGGCTTTTAGAGAGTTTCATCTCTTGCGCAGGATTCGCAAAATCATAGCTTTGGAATACCTCCGTAACAGGAGTTTTTTCATCATTGGTTTTCTTCTTTGAGGGGCCACAGGCATTTAATATAAGTACTGCAATAGCAATGATACTCAGGGCAATGAAGAATAATTTCATCGTATACGTAATTTTAATTGGGAGTGAGTGAGTTTTTGAAAAAATCTTCTCAAATTTAACTCAAATAATTTCTAACATTTTCATTCAATATTAATCTATTCTATGCAAGCTATTACTGCGCCTAAAGTTTTACTATCAGGCATTTTATTGGTCTCAGGTGTTTACCTGACTTCCTGCCAGTTAAAATCGTCTGAATCTACCGAAAGAGATATTCTTACAGAAATTGTAGACACTACTGTATCACCCAAAGATGATTTTTTTAAATATGCCGTCGGCGGCTGGATTAAGAAGAATCCTATTCCCGCCTCTGAAAGTGGTTGGGGAATTTATAATATTGTACAGGAAGAAACCTATACACGTTTAAGAACCATCAGCGAAGAATCGGCTAAGAAATCAGGAAGTGCGGGTTCAAACGAGCAAAAAATCGGTGATTTCTGGTACATGGGTATGGATAGTGCAGGCATTGAGAAACAAGGGCTAACCCCTGTGAAAGCCGATTTAGACCGCATTGCCGCTATTAAAGATTTGCAGGGAGTTCTCAATGAAGTAGCACTTCAACAAACCTATGGTATGAGTACGCTTTACGGCAATTATATATTTCAGGACGAGAAAAACAGCGAAGAACAAGCCCTACACTTATATCAGGGTGGGATAGGTCTACCAGATAGAGATTACTATTTCAATACAGATAGTCGAAATACTAATATCCGTAAGGAATACAAGGCACATATACAACGCATGTTTAAGTTGTTGGGAAATGATGATGCCACAGCTACCAAAAATATGGAAAGTATATATGCCTTAGAAGAAAACCTGGCCAAAAATTCGCGCAAAATAGAAGCTTTGAGAGATCCGTATAAAAACTATAACAAAATGGATTTGGCGGCTCTGGATAAATTAGTGCCATCAATGAAATTCACTGATTTATTTGCTAAAATGAAAATGCCGCAAGTGAAAAGTGTAATTGTAGGTCAGCCCGAGTTTCTTACTGCGGTTGAAAAATTACTGAAAACTACACCGATAGATACCTGGAAAGCCTATCTGACATGGAATTTTATCAGTAATTATGCCAGTGAATTAAGTAGCCCATTTGCCAAAGAAGATTTTCATTTTTACAGAACTGTACTACGTGGCGTAAAAGAAATGAAACCTCGCTGGAAACGTGTATTAGATGCAGAAGAACGCTTATTAGGAGATGCTTTAGGGCAACTTTTTGTTAAAAACTACTATTCTGAAAAAACCAAAAAACGCTATGAAGAATTAGTAAAGAACATCTTCAGCACTTATAAAGAGCGTATTGAAAAACTAGATTGGATGTCGGACAGTACCAAGAAAAAAGCGCTTTTAAAGCTCTCAACTGTCATGTCTAAGGTAAGTTACCCGGATAAATGGAAAGACTTTTCGACTTTAGATATTAAAAGAGATTCTTATGTGCAAAATATTATGAGAGCGAATCAATGGTGGTATTTGTATGAAGTGAATAAAATCGGCAAACCTGTTGATAAAACCGAGTGGGGAATGACACCACAAACCTATAATGCCTACTATAACCCATCGAATAACGAAATTGTATTGCCTGCGGCTGTTTTCTTTGTAGCAGGTTTTAACGACGATCAATTAGATGATGCCGTTATTTATGCCTATGCGGGTGGCTCAACCATTGGCCATGAAATTACACATGGCTTCGACGACCAGGGCAGACAGTTTGATGAAAAAGGAAATCTGAAAGACTGGTGGACTAAGAAAGATGGTGATGAATATAATAAACGTGCCAAAGGTATTATAGAACAATATAATGCTTACACAGTGCTCGATTCTATGCATGTAAGAGGAGAAGCAACTCAGGGAGAAAATATTGCCGATTTGGGTGGAGCTGTTTTAGCTTTAGAAGCTTTCAAGAAAACGGAACAATATAAATCAGGTAAGAAAATCAATGGTTTCACCCCGCTTCAACGCTATTTCTTAGGTTGGGCATTAGCGTGGATGAATCAGTCAAGAAATGAAGCATTAGCCAACCAGATTATGACAGATGTGCATGCACCGAGTTTTCTGCGTGTAAACGGCCCGATTGTTAATATGGATGAATTCTATCAGGCTTTTGATATAAAACCGGGCGATAAGATGTATCGTGCGCCTGAAAAAAGGGTGAAGATATGGTAAGATGATAAATAAAAATAGCGGTCAGGTAATTACTGGCCGCTATTAGAATATATTCCGTTTTTAGCAATTTTCTCCACCTATTTCACAAGCATCACCAGTTACTTCAACGGGCTCCATTTCTTCCACTACTTTTGTTAAGGCATCTAAAAATACATCTGTTGGCTGCGCACCGCTTAGACCATATTTATTATTCAGAATAAAGAATGGTACACCCGAAATGCCTAAGTTTTGAAAATGCTTGATTTCCTGCGTTACCCAATAGCTTATCTGGTCGTCTGCTAAAATGCTTTCGGTTTTTTCAGCAGGCCAGCCAAAATCCTCCATGAAAGCAATGATGTTTTCCTGATTTGAAAAATCGATGCCATCGGTAAAGTAAGCCTTGAATAGTTTTTCCTCTAATTCATTCTGAGTGCCTTCTTCCCTAGCTATATGTAGTATTTTGTGTAAAGGAATGGTATTAATAACCTTTGGCATTTTTTCAAACTCAAACTGGATACCAGCCTTTTGGCCTACACCCTCTACTCTCTCGTGCATTTGTTGAATACGCTCTGCACTCCCGAATTTATTGGCGAAATATTCCTCACGAGGTAAACCTTCTTGTGGAATAGTTGGATCTAATTGAAAAGGATGCCACGTAACCTGAAAACTCTGACCTTCCATGCCTTCCAATGCTTTTTCTAAATGCTTTTTACCAATGTAGCACCAAGGACACGCTACATCAGAAACTATATCTATTTGAATGGGTTTATTTGTCATTACATTGTTTGTTTTAACAATTAAACTGTCCATTTGAAAGAATAGTTCAAATTGAATTTTGCTGCGAAACGTAGCCGTTTAATCATATTGTTATTAATGTTCAATTAAAATAACAGATAAAAAATACGGTAATGCTCTGAAACTAAAAATTTATGATTTAAATTGGTATGTTTTTGCTTTTCTAACCAAATCATTCTTACGGACCCCCCATGAAAAAATGCTTACTTTCAAGTTTGCTATGCGTTTTTGTTACCCACATAACTTTAGCAAAAATCGGGATGCCACGCGATAATACACAAGTATTGAGACATCAGAAGTTTTTACAACCTACTAAATCAACAAAAAAAACCGCCTCCTTTCTTACCCCTTTTTCTCAGCAACATTTTTCAAGCCCTCCTACATCACTTGCTTTAACAAGCACAATGGTTTTAAAAGACGAAATTGAACCTAACAATGATGTAGTAACGGCTATGCCACTAGGTGGGAATGATATAAAAATAAAGGGATTCGTTAACCCTAGTGGTGATATTGATTATTATTCTTTTACGGCTAATGCTGGTGATAAAGTATACGCGGCCACGCAAACTGCTTTTTCTGCATCAGGAAGCACAGATACTATTTTAGACGTAGTAGCAAGTGATGGTTTTCAAGTACTTGAAACTGATGATAATGATGGCTCATTCGGTGTTAATTCATCAAGTATTGCAGGTACTGTTATTCCGGGTAATGGGACTTATTATCTCAGAGTAAAGCATCTTTCCAATAGTATTAAATTGCTTCCTTATTATGTTTATTTCCGTTTACAAAGTGGTTTGCCAGGAGCTGAAATTGAGCCTAATAATAGTACATCAACAGCCAATGTATTTCCTAATTCAGCGTGGGTAAGTGGTGCCTTAAGTTCAAACCAGGACTCTGATTATTATTCTATTGCACTCAATGCAGGAGATACAATCTTTATAAGCCTTGATTTCAATCCTGAAAGAGATGGTACTACCTGGAACGGTCAGGTTGCTTTGGGAGAATTCAGTCAGTTCTATTTGCCCGCAGGTGATCCAAATACACAATCTCCTAATTCTGAAGGCCTTTTTCTAACAGTAAAAACGAGTGGTACTTACTATATTGTGGTTGCTCCAGACGGAAATACGTTTGGTACTTATGAATTGAGTGCAAGTGTGTTGCCAGCTAACAATGCTAATCTTTCAAGTTATACTAACACAACTGCAAAGGCAATTCCTTCCGGCCCAACTGTAATTACGTCAACTATTAATATCCCAGTTAATAAAAGAATTGAATCGTTAAAAATTTCAATTAATTTATTCCATAGTAATATAGAGGATTTAGATGTACGCCTAACTTCTCCTTCTGGCAATACCGTAATTCTATTTACTGATATTGTGGCTTTGTCTCCAATGGATATAAAGTTAGATGATGCTGCCGCCATTCCTGTCGGTAGTTTCCCTATAGTCAATAATATTGTTTACCAACCACCTAAGGAGTCTCGCTTAGAATGGTTTAAAGGGCAATTAGCACAAGGAAACTGGACTTTAACAATTGATGTTGATTCACCGGGTAGTACGGGACAGTTGAATAGTTGGAGTATTGAAATAGAAGAGCAACTCAATATTCTCGGTACTCTTACAAGTATTTATACCAATGATTTTGAAACCAGTGATGGGGGGTTTATCCATTCAGGTGCGCAAGATGAATGGGAAAGGGGTACTCCTACTATGGCACCGATAAATACTGTTAATAGTGGAACGAGGTGTTGGAAGACAGATCTGGATAATACCTACAATTTTAATACTAATTGTGACCTTATCTCTCCTAATATTTATATTCCAGACTTAGGTGTTAACAATGCTTATTTGACATGGAATCAAAAGTACCAGTTTGCGGGTACTGATGGGGCTAATACAAATGCTTATGCTTATGTTGAAATACAGGAAATTGGTACAGCTAATAGAAGAAAAGTATGGGAATGGCTAGGACCAAAAATGATTGGCAGTGTTGGAAGCCCAAGTACTACCATCAATGAATCAGCAGGATGGGGATTATTTCGGACTAATATCAATGAATTTGCTAATAAAACCATCAGAGTCATTTTTCACTTTGAATCAGATGCTTCAAGCCCATTGCTTGCTGGTTGGGCTATTGATGATGTGAATATATTTAAAACCTTCTGTCCGAATAGTTTAACGCTTACAGACACAGATAATTATTCAGGTGTTTATAGCAGGGTAGTAGCAAGCGAAAGTATTACAGCAAGAAATGAGGTTACGACTAATAACATTATTCAAAATCCTTCAAATCTCACCTATCAGGCTACGAAAGCTATTGTTTTATTACCTAATTTTAAAGCTGATGCCAGTGGTGGTACCGTCTTCATGGCACAGATAGGCGGATGTAACTAATGAGATTATTGCATAATAAAAATGCGAGGTTTATAGCCTCGCATTTGTTATTTATAGCATATGAGCAACTCTTAGTTGATTAAATCAAAACCACAATAAGGCACCAATACTTTCGGTATTCTGATACCTTCTGGTGTCTGGTTATTTTCCAGAATTGCCGCCAGAATACGGGGCAATGCCAAAGCAGAGCCGTTAAGCGTATGCAATAGCTGTGTTTTACCATCTACTTTATAACGCAATTTCAGACGATTGGCCTGATAAGCTTCGAAATTAGATACTGAACTAACCTCTAGCCATCTTTTTTGCGCAGCTGAATATACCTCAAAATCAAAGGTAAGGGCAGAGGTAAAGCTCATATCTCCGCCACATAAACGAAGAATACGGTATGGCAATTCAAGTTTAGCTAATAAACCTTTTACGTGCTCTGCCATTTCTTCCAAAGCCTGATATGATTCTTCCGGTTTGCGAATCTGTACAATCTCTACTTTATCGAATTGATGCAGACGGTTCAACCCTCTTACATGCGCACCCCAACTACCTGCTTCACGACGGAAACATGGGGTATAACCTACATTCTTAATAGGCAAATCACCCTCTGCCAGAATCGAATCGCGATAGATATTGGTAATAGGCACTTCGGCTGTTGGAATCAGGTATAAATCATCGGCAGTGGCATGATACATTTGTCCTTCTTTATCAGGTAATTGACCAGTACCAAAACCAGAATCCTTATTAATCAGAATCGGCGGTTGAATTTCTCCATATCCTGCTGCTAAAGCTTCATCAAGGAAGAAATTAATCATGGCACGTTGGATGCGTGCCCCTTTTCCTTTATACACAGGGAAACCTGCTCCGGTAATCTTGTTACCTAGGTCAAAATCAATGATATTGTATTGCTTGATTAGCTCCCAATGTGGTAGTGCACTCTCTGGCAAATCCGGAATAGTACCTGTTTCAAATATATTCAAATTTTCCTCAGGCGTACGACCTTCCGGCACACTGGCATGAGGCAAGTTAGGCATAGTCACTAAAACCTCGTATAAATCATTTTCCAAGGTTTTTAGGTTTTCTTCCAATACCTTTGACTGAGCTTTTAATTCTGCTGTCTGGGCTTTAGCTGTTTCAGCTTCTGTCTTTTTGCCTTCTTTCATCAAGCCACCAATCTCTTTTGCCAAAGCATTTGATTTTGCCAGCGTACCATCTAACTCTGCCTGAGTTTCACGACGTTTCTGGTCGATGCCAAGCAAGGTGTCAACAGTCTCTTCGGCATTCTTGAAATACTTGCGCTTCAAGCCATCGATGGTAGCTTGTTTATTTTCTTTGATATAATTTAGTTGTAACATAGTAGTCTTATGTAATCAGAGGTTAGTTAAAACCTCTGTGTAATATCATTCAAAAGTAAATAAGCCTTCGTTCAACGCTTCCAGGGCTGCATTTTTATCCTTGGTGTCAACTAATAAAGAGATATTATGCTCTGAAGCTCCGTAAGCAATCATTCTAATCGGGATATTTTTCATCGCTTCCATTACTTTCAGAGCAATCCCTGCTTTATCAGCTTTGAAATCTCCTACAATACAGATGATGCTTTGGTTGCGGTCATGCTCTTCCAATTCGGCAAACTGGCTTAATGCCGCTGTGATTTGCTCCAGATTCTCGGCATTATCAATCGTTACAGCTACGGATACTTCGGAAGTCGTAATCATATCGACAGGCGTTTTAAATTTCTCAAAAATTTCAAACACCTTCGTCAGAAATCCGTAGGCATTCAGCATACGGGTGGAGTGAATATAAATAGCTGTAATGCCATCTTTGGCAGCAATAGCTTTGATTTCAGACTCAGTGGTTTTGTGAGCAATCAGCGTTCCGTAGGCATTAGGCTCCATAGTATTTTTCAAACGAACAGGTACACCTCTCATCTTTGCTGGGGTAATGGTACTTGGATGTAAAATTTTAGCGCCAAAATAGGCCAGTTCAGCCGCTTCTTCAAAGGTTAGTTCACGTACTGGAAAAGTTCTTTTTACAATACGAGGGTCGTTGTTGTGCATACCATCAATATCTGTCCAGATTTGAATTTCTTCTGCACGGATTGCACCACCTATCAACGAAGCTGTATAATCAGAACCACCACGTTTTAGGTTATCTATTTCTCCACGTGGATTTCTACAGATAAAGCCCTGGGTGATAAATAAATCCTTGTTTGTCAATTGCTCCAACATGGCCGAGAGTTTTTCTTCCGTAAAACTTAATACCGGTTCGTTATCGGCATCAATGAGCATGAAATCTAAAGCAGGTAAAAGGGCAGAGTTAATGCCTTCTTCCTGCAGATACGCCTCAAACATCTGGGTAGAAAGTAATTCGCCTTCAGCTACAATTTCTTTCTCCTGTTTAAGCGTAAAAGGTTTGATGCTTACCAGAGAGCGGATAAAACTAAACTCTTTGTCTACAATTCCTTTCCCTGCATTATATCCTGCTTCGGTTTTATACAAATCTTTAATAAACGCCTCGTAATGCGCATATAAAGCATTTATTTTCTCAGTGGCTTCGGCATCATTGTTAGCTTTCAGAGACTCACCGATAGAGATAAGGGCGTTTGTTGTACCGGAGAGTGCCGATAAAACAACAATCTTACGTTGACCATCTTCTGTAATCAGATTACGAATAGAGTGCATACGCTCCGGTTTCCCTACGGAAGTACCGCCAAATTTCCAAACTTGCATTTTCTGTGGTTCTGGTTTTGTTTTACTATGAATAAAATATTTAATCCTTTTAATTACCTAATATTTCTCTCCACTTACCCGATTCCGCTATTTCCTTAATACACTGGTTTCTTTCTGTCAAAAAAACTTTCATATAATTTTCTAACACCAGTTTATCGACAATTTTGCCTAATATCCCTAAAGGCGACTCAAACATAAACAGGTCTTTCATTAAAGTGCCCTCACTGGTAGGTAAAAAATGGTGTTTATGCCTTAAAGACTTGAAAGCTCCTTTCTGCATTTCATCTACAAAATACTCTGGCTTTCGAGCTTCTGTGATTTTGGTAGTTAATTCTTGCCAAATACCAAAATGCTTTGCTCGCCATGTAACACTCTCTCCCAATTTCATCACTCCTTCCCTCACACCATCTACAATATGCTCCTTTGTTTTAGCTGTTGAAAGTTGGTGTAAATCTACACTCAACGATAAATCATAACAGATTTCAGCGGGGGCGTGTATAAGTGTTTCTAGAGTTATGGTGGGCATTTAGATTTTGTCAAATATTTACCACAGAGCTTCACTGAGTTTTGCACTGAGTTTCACAGAGCCTATTCTGAATCTTTTGACTTCGCTTCGTGTAACTCCGTGCAAAACTTTGTGACACTCTGTGATTTATGTTTCTAATATTTTGCTTAATTAATTTTGTATTTCTAATTTAATTTCTCCTTTACTAAGTTTGTAACATCTGAATTCTTCTTTAGGTATATCATAATAGAAGCTACAAAAATTTAAGGCAAGGTCTGACAAATATCGCATTTGCACAATCTCCTCTTTTATCTTCTCAATACCATAATACTTATTCATCTCCACCCAATCAGACAATTTCCCATTCATCAAAATACGATTGATAACATCACGTGTATGCTTATCAAAATCAATTTCCTCGAAATTGACATCCCAGAAAGCGGCTTTTGATATATTTGGTTTTGCCTTTTGCATGTTCTTGCTTACTGTAATCCTAACATCTTAATAGCAGTAATAGCTGCCTCATCACCTTTATTACCATGTATACCTCCCGCACGATCCAATGCCTGTTGTTGGTTATTTGGTGTCAATACCCCGAAAATAACAGGCTTATTATATTTCAAAGCTACTTCTGTTAAACCACCTGCTACCGCATGATTGATATAATCATTATGTTTCGTTTCTCCCTGGATCACACAACCGATGGCAATTACGGCATCAATCTCTGATTTTTGCGCAAATACCTGTGAGCCGAAACTTAGTTCGAAACTACCCGGTACATTGGCACGGACGATGTTTTCTGCCTGAACGCCATTATCCACTAAAGTCTGATACGCCCCTTCAAAAAGCGCTTCGGTGATTTCACTATTCCATTCGGCTACGATAATGGCAAACTTTTTCTGGCTTACATCCGGTAAACCTGTGGTACTGAATACACTAAGATTTTTGTGTGCTGACGACATTTTTTATTCGAGTAAAGAAATAGACTTTATAGAACAATATTTATTAAAAAAGGGACAAACCAGATTCGGCTTATCCCTTTGATTATGATTGTATAACCAAATTTTACTCGCCGACTATGCCTTCGAGTTTGGACTTATATTTCTTCGCATTTGTTACCTCTCCTGAATCAGGATATTTCTCGATAATCTGAGTATAAGCGTCTAATGCTGACTTATTATCTTTTGCAGTTTCGTAAGCTGTCGCTAACTTCATTAAGTATAATGGCGTAAAGAATTTGTTTGGTTTATATTCAGCCGCTTTTTTGTAGTAGCTGATAGCCTCTTCTGTATTCTTTTTCTCCATATAAGCATCACCAATCAAAGCATAAGCACGGCCCTGAACAAGCAAATCACTTGAGCTAAAACTTTTCAAATGCTCTATAGCTTCGTCATATTTACCTTGTTTTACCAAAGCAACTCCGGCATAGAAATTTGCAAGATTACCTGCATCAGTTGAGCCATAATTAGAAGCTACACTTAGTAAACCTTCGTTACCACCGGTACCGCTAAGCGCCTGTTTCAAAGAATCTGCTTCAAAAGCATAAACAGCATTAAACATTGCTACCTGTGCTTCTTCGTCTTGTGATTTCGACCAGTAGTTATATCCTACGATCCCTAAGATTATCGCCAAAATCCCTCCACCAACATAGGTAAGCAACATTTGATTCTTTTTCAAAAAACCTTCTGCTTTTCCAAACTCTTGTTTTAAAGCATCTGCACTTTCAAGAATCTCAATTCCTGTTTTTTCTTTTTTCGCCATTGTTTAGAACTCTTGTTTGATTGCACTGACTATCAGAATGTTAAAGCGCAATCAAGATATTTTATTAATACTTTTGAATGTCCGCATTTTTTCGGACTGCAAAGTTATGAAATTGATTTCGAACTTGTTGTATTCTTTTATAAAAATTATGCTAATTCTTATGATTTTATTCAAGTTTCTTCTTTTTTCTAATCCTTTAAAGGCCTTAACCGCAAAAACATGATTAATGAAAGAATGAAATATAATTTTAAATAACAAAAAGTTAATCCATATTCAAAAAGGTTCCCACCATATTGGTCACCTTTTCCGACCCTACTTTTAGTGGTTGATATCTAGCCCCCCTCTGCGTTGCTGACCCTATTCAAAAAGGTTTCCACCATATTAGTAACCTTTGCAGAGGTATAATCAATTATACCGCTACTACCTGTCCTTACTTTCTTTTTCTCTTCTTCTTCCGGCATAGCAATAGTTGTTAAATAAAGTACTGTCCCTGACTGGATATCCCAACTAGGCGTCCCTCTAAATTTCTGACATAAGGTTGTTTTTTCAAATTGTTTGAGGAGATTTTTGAAATAATCAGACTATTGCGTTATTCTCCGAACAATAGCCACTTTGCAGATGTAGCCATCAAACCAATTTTCAAAATTTAAACAAGTTCTAAAATAAAGACCAATAAAAAAGTCGGGAACACTATATTCCCGACTTCTAATATTTAAAACTTTCTAAGCTGCCATAAAAAAATCCTGAACCTCGTGTGGCTGTACTTTAATGACATTGGCCAGCACTAAAACAATCAGGGTACGGGAGGCTATTTTTCGAGGAATATTGGCAATATTGGCGTAGGTATCAACCGTAATTCGCTCATTATCTGCCAGATACTTCATTAATGCTCGTTCCTTATCACCATATTGAAACCTGATATTCTGCCCCTTGCGCTCGCCTTTCAATATCTCACGCATTTCGCGGCTGGCTTGCACCGAGCGATCTTCCACCCGCACATAGGCCCTTCGGTTTTCGACTATTCCGTCAAGGTCAACATAATGAGGTTTGAACGGACTTTTGGGGATATTAAATATTAACACCTCTCGGTCGCCCTCAACTACTACGTGTTTGACATCATACTCAATGGCCGGATAAATATGTCGTTCAATGGCTCTGCGCAGAATAAATTCGTCTTCATCTGCAAACTTGAGACCCTTGATACTTTTATCATCACCGACACCGATAATAAGCTGCCCTCCGTCAGAATTTGCGAAAGCAACAATTTCACGGATAATCTTTTCCGGATGATTAGTCTTAAGCTTAAACTCAACATGCTTGTTTTCTCCGTGTCTCACAAGCTCCTTGAGCTCCCTCAAATCAGATCTTGATTGTTGGGTGAATTGATAATCCAATATCATTTCCAGAATGACTTTGGTTTCTTAAAGATACACAAAACAATTCTATTTTACAAGGACTGTTTTCTACGTAAACGAATATTTCTGACAAAAGTTTACTATAGAATTATAAACCTTCAAAAATATTTATTTATCATACTATTCTTAAACTACTTTGCCACAATGTACACTAAATGCACAATGTTGCACTACTTTAATCTATTGTGTAACATTGTGCATTTAGTGTACATTGTGGCAATACTCATTTAGTCTTTATCTATGTATGAAATGTATTCATTAATAAATTTCTGCATTAATCCCCCATTTAGGGGCTAGGGGCGCTTACACATGAAAGGCATTCATCAACAAAGCGGCCAGAACCCCTCCTATAATAGGCCCAACAATCGGAATCCAGGCATATCCCCAGTCATTCGCTCCTTTGCCCGAGATCGGTAAAAGCGCATGAGCAATACGAGGCCCTAAATCACGGGCAGGATTAATGGCATAACCCGTTGGTCCCCCCAAAGACAAACCTATCGACCATACCAGAAAGCCGACCAATAGCGGCCCATAACCTGATTCAGGCATACTATAAAATGAAGAAGATGCTAATATTAATACAATAGTACCGATTACTTCTGAAAGGATATTTCCGGTTGTATGACGCACGGCAGGAGCTGTAGCAAAGATACCCAATTTAGCACCTTTGTCTTCTGTGATACTCCAGTGTGGCAAATACACCAACCAAACCAGAACAGCACCTATGAAAGAGCCGATAAGCTGCGCGGCAATGAAAGGGGCAACGTTCGACCAGTCGCCAGTTTTTACTGCCATGGCTATAGTTACAGCAGGATTAAGGTGGGCAGCAGAACTACCGAATTTTTGAGCTACGAAAATACCTGACATTACAGCAAATGCCCAGCCCGCAGTGATAGCAATCCATCCGGCATTTTCACCTTTTGAGCCTTTGAGTAATACATTGGCAACTACACCGTCGCCTAAAAGGATTAATACAGCTGTACCGATTAATTCTCCGATAAAATTAGAGGTTTCCATTTAATAGGTTTTGTTGGTTTAGGTTGAAATAGGGAAGCAATTTAATTTTTTTTTGATAGAACAACTAATCCATTGGTATTAAAGCATTAAATTTGTAGGCGATTAAACAAGCGCGCAAGTGTCAGTAAAATAAATGCCTAAGATAAACAGACATGCAAGGCTTTATTTTGTGGATTATGCATCGGTTGAATGTAGCAAATCCGTCAATAATTAAAAACGATAGATTGTAATATATAAATAATCTGTCTTTATCCACTTCATATAAATACACTTACTATAGATGTAGCTATCTTAATAAATGAAATCTCTGCCATAAGAGTATTGGCTACACTTTAAACTATAATTTTATGATTTTAAATACCCTTTCTGCTATTTCTCCTGTTGATGGTCGTTACCGTAAACAAGTGGAAGACTTAGCGAAATATTTTTCAGAATTTGGCTTGATATATTACCGTGTTCGGGTAGAAATTGAATACTTTATTGCTTTAGTTGAATTGCCAGTACCTCAATTGGCTGATTTTCAGAAATCACTCTACAAAGATTTAAGAGCTATTTACCAGAATTTTTCGGAAGAAGATGCGCTTAAAATCAAGGAAATCGAAAAAACGACTAATCACGATGTAAAAGCAGTTGAGTATTTTATTAAAGAAGCTTTTGAAAAACTAGGTATCAGCCAATATGCCGAGTTTATTCATTTTGGTCTTACTTCACAGGATATTAATAATACAGCTATTCCGCTTTCATTAAAAGAAGCAGTTGAAGCGAATATATTACCAACTTTCGCGCAAATTTTAGAGAAACTCTATGCTTTAGCCGAACAATGGAAAGACATTTCTCTATTGGCACATACCCACGGACAACCAGCCTCACCAACCCGTTTAGGGAAAGAAATACTGGTTTTTTGTGAGCGTATCGAAAAACAGATTGAATTGTTGAAGACAATCCCATATTCAGCAAAATTTGGCGGTGCTACGGGCAATTTTAATGCCCACCATGTAGCTTATGCTCAAACTGATTGGGTTACTTTTGGAAATACATTTGTCAATGAGCAATTAGGTTTGTATCGTAGCCAGAAAACTACACAGGTTGAACACTATGATATGTTGGCGGCGTTGAGCGATAATATCAAACGCATCAATAATATTCTGATTGATTTCTCTCGCGATGTCTGGACATACGTATCGATGAGCTATTTCAAGCAGAAAATCAAAGCAGGCGAGATTGGTTCTTCGGCTATGCCACATAAAGTAAACCCGATTGATTTTGAAAATGCCGAAGGAAACTTAGGTGTTGCCAATGCCTTGTTCGAGCATTTTTCAGCCAAATTGCCTATCTCACGTCTGCAAAGAGACTTGACAGATTCTACGGTTTTAAGAAATCTAGGTGTACCGGTAGCTCATACAGTTATTGCACTGAAATCGCTGCTAAAAGGATTGGATAAATTAGAGTTGAATAAAGAAGCTATCGACCACCATCTGGAAGAAAACTGGGCGGTAGTAGCAGAGGGAATCCAGACCATTTTAAGAAGAGAAGGTTTCCCGAAACCATATGAGGCGCTTAAATCTTTGACTCGTACCAATGAGAAAATTACAGAAAAGAAAATAAAGGAGTTTATTGATACGCTCGACGTAGGCGAAAAAGTAAAATATGAGCTTCGTCGTATCACTCCATTTAATTATACAGGTATCTAGAATTTTAAGAAACAACCTCATCTTTCTTCCCTTTACCAGTAGCAGCATGAGTAATCGTGTTGCTACATTTTTTATACGCGGGTTTGCTTGCAAATCAGCTAATCTATCATCATTTTTGTAGTTTGTACTACCGCCAAAGTCTAAGCCATGATACAGATAAGAAAAGTTTCTCCCAAACATCCTACTGGCAGGGCTTCATATTTTGTAAACATGAAAGTATCTACTCAACAACCATTTGAGATTGTTTATTCATTGTTCGAACACGAATATTTAGGCTTCCTGTTCGAAGCTTTTATCGTTCAACTCAATGGAAAGGGCGAACTCACGCTACTGAATCAGAATGTTTCCTCAAAAAATATCCGCGAGTTCTCCGAACGTTTAGATACCACGGATTTCGAATTGGTAAAGCTCATTGACGCCATTCAGCAAGAAACAGTACTCAAAAAGTTTAATCAACGAAAAATAAGTACGCTGGATTTTTTCCTGAAAGTGTTTGATGCCGACAAGGGTGACAAACTTCTACAGGAAACACTTCACAGCTATATGGAGAAACATCGCTCCCAGATTTTAGAAAAACTGCTCAACAAGCAGGTATTTATCATGGGTACTGATGGTGAGCCAACCTGGAAATCGGTGAAGATGATACAGGAAGGGGCAAAGGTATTTTTTAATTTTATCCGTAACGAAGAAAACACTCACTATTTCCCAACTATTAAATGTGAGGGAGAAAGAGTACAGTTTCAATTCAAAAATGCCAGTGTCTTATGCGAAGAGCCTGCCTGGTTGCTCATTGATAATAAACTGTATCATTTTGAGAAAAACGTAGATGGTAAGAAACTACGACCATTCCTGAATAAAAATCATATCATCATTCCACGCAATATTGAGGAGACTTATTATCAGAAATTCATTGCGCCGCTTATTGCCCAGTTTGATGTATTTGCTCAGGGCTTTGAGATACGCTTCGAAAGACATACTTCAAGACCGATTTTAACTATTGCCGAGGTAGTGAATAGTAATCAGAAAGTAATGGCAACCATGTTTGACCAAGACGAGGAAGAAAAAGAGGATAAAGAGAGCAAGATAGTTTTTGACCTGGCTTTTCAGTATGGCAATTATACATTCCGGTTTGATAGTTTTTCGGCTGAGGCATATGTGAATGTAGAAAAAAATGGTAACGACTGGATTTTCCATAAAGTAAAGCGTGATTTGGTTTATGAGCGTTATCAGATAAACCTGTTGAAAGAATGGGGATTAGACCTACGTCAAGGGCGATTATCATTTTCCAAAGCACAGGCATTCTCATGGTTGCAAAGTCATGCTACTTTGTTGGAGAATAATAATTTCGAGGTTAAACAGGAAGAAAATAGCCAGGGCCAGAAACAGTATTTCCTGGGATATTCAGCCATTGAAATAAAGATTGAAGAAAAGAACGATTGGTTCGATATTCAGGCAAAAGTACGTTTTGGAGAATACGAAATACCTTTTCTGAAGCTCCGCAATCTGATTATGGCGAATAAACGTGAGTTTACCTTGCCTAACGGACAGATTGCGGTAATTCCGGAGGAATGGTTTACCCGTTATTCAGAGCTTTTCAGTTTTGTGGAAAACACAATCGATGACGATATTATCCTTAAAAAACATCATCTGGTTTTAGTCCAGGATTTAACCAATGAGGGTTTGGCTCATTCTGTTATTACCAGAAAACTCGAAAAATTGAGGGACTTTGAGAAGATTAATCAATATCCTACACCACAGGGACTATTAGCCACGCTTCGTCCTTATCAAAAAGCCGGATATGATTGGCTAAGATTCTTATCTGAATACAAGTTAGGTGGGTGCCTGGCTGATGACATGGGTCTAGGAAAAACCATTCAAACACTGGCATTTCTGCAATCACAAAAAGAGCTGGGGCTTGCTCAACATCCAAGCTTGCTGATTATGCCAACATCATTGGTTTATAACTGGCTAAAGGAGATTGAGAAATTCGTACCTGATCTGAAAACATTTGTATATACTGGTACGTATCGCGAAAAGAACACCGAGCAATTTGATAATTATGACTTGATTCTTACCTCTTATGGAATAGTCAGAATTGATATAGATTTCATTAAAGATTATCGATTCCATTACGTAATTCTGGATGAATCACAATCTATCAAAAACCCCACTTCTAATATATCAAGGGCAGTGATGCAATTGAATAGTGCCAATCGTCTGATTCTGACAGGTACGCCTTTAGAAAACAGTACAATGGATTTGTGGACACAAATGACCTTTATTAATCCGGGGCTTTTAGGTACCCAAAGTTTCTTCAAAAACGAGTTTCAGGTTCCTATTGAAAAGCATCAGGATGAAAAGCAGATTAAGCATTTATATAGCCTCATAAAACCCTTCATGCTTCGAAGACATAAATCGCAAGTGGCTACTGAACTGCCACCAAAGGTAGAGAGCGTGCATTATTGCGACATGACCGAAGAGCAGGAAAAAACCTACGAGGAAGCCAAATCTTATTATCGCAATATCATTTTAGAACAGATAGAACAAGATGGTTTGGCTAAATCACAGATGGTGGTATTACAGGGTTTAACTAAACTCCGCCAATTGGCTAATAATCCTGTGATGATTGATGAAGGCTATAAAGGAAATTCAGGTAAAGATGAAGAGGTTTTCCAGAAATTAGAGACAATTATTGAAGAAGATCACAAGGTGCTGGTTTTTAGCCAATTTGTGAAGCACTTGGCTATTTTCAGACATTATCTGGATGAAAACAATATTCCTTACTGCTATCTGGATGGTTCAACCATTAACAGACAAGAACAGGTTGACCGTTTTCAGAATGACAAAAGCATTAAAATATTCCTGATTTCACTAAAAGCCGGAGGGCTAGGCCTTAACCTGACAGCCGCAGAATATGTTTTCTTATTAGACCCGTGGTGGAATCCGGCAATTGAAGCGCAAGCGGTGGACAGAGCCCATAGAATAGGTCAGCAGAATACAGTTTTCACCTATAAGTTTATCACCCGTAATTCGGTAGAAGAAAAGATTCTGGCCTTGCAGCAAAACAAACGGAAGCTATTCGATAACCTGATTACTACTGAGGAGACCTTTGTAAAATCGTTGTCGAAAGAGGATATTATTAAATTGTTGGAGTAGAATAGTTTTTGAATAGAGTAAAAAAATAACTATTTTCGATTCATAAATCTACAGGTATGGTTAGTATAGAAAAGAATCCGAAGAGGGCTAAAGCCAAACATATACCAGAAAGTCTTATTTATGAGATAATAGACGGGAAGCCTTTTTATTACGAAGGTTATAAAGATGTTTTGTCCAATAAAAAAACTGTTGAAGAAATCATGGGTGCAAGTGGCTTACAATCGTATATTATTTATTATCTATTGAAAGTATTGTATGCCAAGTTAGACAGTATTAAGTATATTTTCCTAACTAATGAAATAGGCACGCACTTAGATACTAATAACAATCTATCTGGCGATATTTATATTTATGAAAAATCAAAACTTCCTCCTGAGAAAATCAATATTCATTATGTAAAGGTAGCTCCTAAAATAGCTATAGAAATAGATATTCGAGTAGATTTATCTGATGAAAAGGATTTCGGCTATGTTTTCACAAAGACCCATAAATTACTTGATTTTGGTGTAGAAAAAGTATTCTGGATTTTTACTAAACATCAAAAAGTAATGATAGCCATGAAAGACCAGGATTGGATTACTAAGGACTGGAATCAGGAAATTGAACTATTTGATAATGAATTTTTTAATATAGGTCAGTTCCTTGCTGACGAGGGTGTAAAACCTTAATACTTCATCAACCTTACAACAAACCTAATGAAAATCGTTTACCTCGACGCCTACACGGTCAATTCCCTCGGAGATTTAGATTTATCTATACTCAATACTTTAGGCGATGTAACCCTTTATGACCGCACACCTAAAGACCAGATTATTGAACTTGCCAAAGACGCAGAAGTCATATTAACCAATAAATGCCAGCTAAATCGTGAAATTATCAGCCAGTTACCTAATCTGAAATATATTGGTGTGACGGCTACAGGCTATAATATTATTGATGTGGCCGCAGCTAAAGAACATGGGGTAATTGTTACCAATGTAAAAGGTTATAGCTCGGCATCCGTTGCACAATTGACTTTTTCTTTGCTATTAAGCTTCACTAATAGAGTAGCGGAGCATGCTGAAAACATTGACAAAACTTGGCCTTCTTCTGCTGACTGGTGTTTCTATTTAAATCCTCTGGTTGAATTAGAAGGGAAGACCTTAGGCATTATTGGGTTTGGGGATATTGGTAAAAAAGTAGCAAATATTGGCTTAGGCTTTGGTATGAAAATTCTCGCCAATAAAAGAGACCTGACTAGTGGTGGCATGGAAGGGGTAGAACTATGCGAAATAGAAAAAGTGCTGAAAGAAAGTGATTTTGTAAGCCTGCATTGTCCTCTGACTGCCGATAATCAGGGATTTATCAATAAAGATTCTTTGGCATTAATGAAATCTTCGGCAATTCTAATCAATACTTCCCGTGGTGGTTTACTCAATGAATTCGATTTAGCAAATGCCTTAAATGCAGGTAAAATTGCAGGTGCAGGCTTAGATGTACTTTCTGCCGAACCTCCGGCGCAGGATAATCCGCTATTGACTGCCAAAAACTGTATCATTACCCCGCATATTGCCTGGGCAGGTGTAGAAGCCCGGAAATTGTTGCTGAAAGGTACAATTGAGAACATCAAAGCCTATCAGAATGGCTCACCTATCAATGTAGTTTCTTAATATTTCACACAGAACTGCAACTTTTTCACCTGTACTCATGTAATAAGAAGTACTATCCGTATTATTAATTTTTTTATGAAAAAACTTTACGCTACCATAGGAGCCATCCTATGCGTAATGAGTAACCTATTAGCGCAAGACAACAAAATCTCAAACGAAGAAAAGTACAGTATCCACATTAAAAAATCCGCCGTTCCAATCAAACTGGATGGTCTTTTAGAAGAAGAAATCTGGAAGACTGCCGATATTGCCAAAGATTTTTTTCTTAATCGTCCTTATGATTCTTCCTTTGCCCAATTACAGACTGAGGTTCGCGTAGCCTTTGATAATAATTTTTTGTATGTAGGGGCTATCTGCTACCAACCCCGTAGTACTTACACCATTGCTTCGCTAAAACGGGATTTTGAGCCAGGCACAAGCGATGTGTTTGTAGTAAACATAGATACATTCAAAGACCGCCTGAATGCTTTTCAGTTTGTGACTAATCCTTATGGTGTGCAACGGGAGGGGTTGATTTTTAATGGTGGAGAAATCTCCAATTATTGGGATAATAAGTGGTATTCACAGGTACGTAACTATAATGATTATTGGGTAGTCGAAATGGCGATTCCTTTTAAAACTATTCGTTACAAAGTAGCTGAAGACCAGAATACTTGGCGGGTAAACTTTACCAGAAATGTATTAAAAAGAAACGAGCAATCGAGTTGGAGTCCTGTACCTCGTAATTTCCCACCAAGCAATCTAGCTTTTACAGGCTTAATGATTTGGGATGAGAGCCCTCCAAAGCCTGGTGCTAACGTCTCATTAATCCCTTATGTTTCATTAGCTGCTCAAAAGGATTTCCCGAGAAATGAGGAGGATTTAAAACCTTTGGGTACTACCTCTGATTACCCTAAAGGTATTGGTTTAGATGCCAAGGTAGCCGTTACTCCATCTCTGAATCTGGACTTAACAGTCAACCCTGATTTTTCACAGGTTGAGGTAGATAAGCAGGTGACTAACTTGAGCCGTTTTGAATTGTTTTTCCCCGAAAGACGTCAGTTTTTTTTAGAAAACAATGACCTCTTTGGTACTTTTGGTTTCCCTGATACTCGCCCTTTTTTCTCTCGCCGGATTGGCATTACCCGTAATCCTAACACAGGTTTAAATCAGCAGGTTCCTATATTGGCAGGTGCCCGTTTAAGTGGGAAACTGAATGATAAGTGGCGCATTGGCTTAATGAATATGCAAACCAGAAAAGTGAATTTTGGGAATGATGCTTATTTACCAGCGGCTAATTATTCAGTAGCTACACTTCAAAGAAAGATATTCACCCGCTCAACTATAGGAGGTATTTTTACCAATAAGGAAAACCTTTTTGGAAATTTAAGTGAACAACAAACACAGAACTATCGTAAGTACAATAGGGTAGGCGGATTGGAGTTTAACTATTATTCAAAAGATAGTCGTTTCGAGGTTGAAACGTATTATCACCAGTCTTTCTCGCCAGATGGGAAAAAGGATGCCGGAAGTGCCGCTCATTTTATGGGCTATAAGCACCCGAATATTGAACTGAATTTTGGCGTACAACGCATCGGAGAAAACTATCGGGCTGATATTGGGTTTGTACCGCGTACAGGCATCTGGCAATTGTATCGACCTGCTACTTTCATATTAAATCCAAAATCTGCATCTATTGCGAAGTATATTAACGCCTATGGTATTGGTACAGAGGGAAGCGACGTATTTGATTTGAAAGGAAAACGATTAGATAGCGAGTCGAATATCTTTATATTTGCTAACAGTCCCGCAGGGGATGAAGCCTATATTGCCTATAGCTGGAGTTTCACACACCTGTTCGCCAGTTTCGACCCTACCAATGCCAGCGATAATCCGAATCCTGATACCTATAAGAATGTAGTTGAACTGCCCGTCGGCGACTACCGCTCTAGATTCTTTAATATAGGTTATGAGAGTAGTCAGCGAAATAGTCTGACAGGCACTTTTGATTTTAGCACCGGAAAATACTTTAATGGCAAAGCCAGTATATGGGAGAGCAGCATTGCCTATCGTTTTCAGCCTTATGGCATTTTTACGCTCGATTGTAATTATACTAAAATTAACCTGCCTGCACCCTATAATAGTGTGCAATACTGGTTATTAGGTCCACGAGCTGAATTGACAGTATCAAAAAGCCTGTTTTTCAGTACATTCTTCCAGTATAATACACAGACCAATAATATTAATATCAACTCACGCCTGCAATGGAGATTCCGTCCGGTAAGTGATGTATTCCTGGTTTATACGGATAATTATTTTGCCGAAAATATTACCAGCTACTACGTAAATGCCTGGGCGCCTAAGAACAGAGCCTTGATTTTAAAAATGACTTATTGGCTGAATATTTAGACAGCTTATAAAACTCGCGATTTTGGTAGTCCGCATTTTTTAAATTCTTATCAGCATAGGGGTAAGACCATTTTTGTTTGTCTTTGTTAAAAATCTATATGTATGCAACCTTTGTGTATGTAAGTGCATCATTAACAAAAATGAACAATACTATGAAACGTAACGCCTTTGCCATTCTTGTTTTGTTTTGCATGCTTTTCGTTACCGAAACCAACGCGCAACGCCGTGGATACAGGTATCGATACGTTCCGCCTCGACCTTATGTACGAGTTATGCCGCGTGTCATTGTTCCACGCATTATTGTACCACCGCCAGTCATTGGTTTTTCATGGGGTTATCGTCCAAGAGTATATGTAGTACCGCCTCCAATTATTATTGGTGGAGGAATGGGCTGGCGTCATTATCACCGCCGGGGATACGATTGTAATGACCGTTGCCACCGTTGGAGCGATGATAACTATTATCGCGATAGAGACCGCAGATACTACGACGACAGAAGATACAGAGGTGAGTATGATACTAGAGACAGAAGATATGATGACGAGGATAGAAACCGTCGGTATAATGACAATGACCGCTATTATAATAATAATTTAAAAGATAAGCAGCAGCCGACCCCGAAGACGTATAATACTGATGAGGATTCGTACGAAGAAGAAACAGATACTGTTTAATTTAAATAAATGAGAGTGTACCAAAAGGGTAGGAAAGTATTTCTCTGCCCTTTTTTAATGCCTGAACTGGGAAGATAAATTTTAAAAAATCAATTTTTTTCTCTTATTTGTACAAGTCTAATTGAGGATTGAGCGATTTAGTGAATGAGTGATTAGCTAGTTGATAATTAATCACTCATCCACACAATCACTAAATCACTCAATAGATTACCTCCTATTATTTATACCCAAACTAATAACTTTTGTACAATGAATCAATTTGGTTTAAGCCCGATCGATCTGGGTATCATTATATTTTATCTGGTCGGTATTATCTGGTACGGTATCCGTAGCGGAAAAAAAGGTAGTTCCGACGAGTACTTTTTAGGCGGTCGGGATATGACCTGGTTTACGATTGGTCTATCCATGTTTGCCGCTAATATCTCTTCCAATTCATTAGTAGCCATTACAGGCGGTGCTACCAAAGGCGGTATCGCTTTCTATAATTACGAGTGGATGGCAACTGTTGTATTAGCCTTTTTTTGTGTATTTATTCTTCCCTTTTACCTAAAGACAGGCATTTATACGATGCCTGAATTCCTTGAAAAACGCTTCGATAGCCGGTCGAGGTATTATTTTTCATTCATTACCTTAGTGGGTAATATCTTTATTGATACCGCAGGTACTTTGTTTGCCGGGGCATTAATTGTGAAACTCGTTTATCCCGAAGTGCCTACCGTTTTAGTCATTGCAGCTTTGGCTTTATTTGCTGCTTCTTATACAGTCTTAGGTGGACTCTCTTCCGTAATGAAAACAGAGGTATTGAATACCATTATCTTACTCATATCAGCTGTAATTGTAGCGACCATTACTTATATCAAAGCAGGTGGATATGGGGAAATTGTAAAGACTGCGAATGCTAAAAGCCCGACTTTTATGCATCTGATATTGCCCTCCAATCATCCTGATATGCCCTGGCAGGGATTAGTTTTTGGAGTGCCTCTATTAGGCTTTTATTTCTGGTGTAACAACCAGTTTATTGTGCAACGTGCACTAAGTGCTAAAAGTGTAGACGAAGCACGCAAAGGCGCTTTATTTGCAGGCGTTCTCAAAATTCCTATTCTGTTTTTATTAGTTCTTCCGGGTATTGCTACTTTGAAATTGTTTCCGGAAATGACTAACTCCGATCAGGCATTCCCAACATTGGTATTTAACCTTTTGCCTCATGGATTGATAGGATTAGTAGTAGCAGGTTTCTTAGCAGCTATGGCAAGTGCTATTTCTGCCACGCTCAATTCTGCCTCTACTTTAGTAACGATGGATTTTGTAAAGAAAGTAAGGCCTGATATGGGAGAGAAAGCCTTGGTGCGAGCCGGACAAATAGCTACACTGGTGTTTGTTCTGATAGCCGTACTCTGGTCTCCTCAAATAGCTCGATTTGACTCTCTGATGAATTATATGCAAAGCATATTAGGCTTGATAAGCCCTCCGGTAGTAGCTGTCTTTTTGCTCGGTTTATTCTGGAGGCGTACGAATGGCACAGGTGCTTTTACGGGTTTAATGGTAGGTTTCGCCTTGGCTGTCTGGACGGTTATTTCACCCGGAACAAGCTTCTTAGGCTCATTTCATTTTTTAGTAGCGCCACCAATCCTATTGATTATTTGCGGGTTAGTCACGATGGTGTTCAGCGTTTTAACCCCTAAACCCGATTATGAGAAGATAAAAGGCATGATATATACCCAGAAAATTTACGATGCCGATACCGCTAGCTTAAAAGGTTTGCCGTGGCATCAAAACTATCGGGTATTGGCACTTATCTCGCTCATTATCACAGCCATAGTCGTCTGGATTTATAGATAGTAGGATTCTCCATCACTCTTTAGGCTGTTAAGATTTCGGTCTTAACAGCTTTTTAATTGAATCTGATTTTAACATCTTGACGTAAATTTCAAGAATATTAAAAATTATTTTAATTTTGTTTAATCTTTCTTGAACAAAATTAAACAAATAAAGTTTATACATTTAATTAGCAAAGAGAGGTCTTTTGGATATGAATAAAGCTATAGTAATAGGAGCAGGTTTTGCAGGACTCTCAGCAGCAACCAAACTGGCAGATGCAGGGTATGAGGTAACAATCCTGGAAAAAAACACAATGGCCGGAGGAAGAGCCAGAGTTTTTGAAGAAAAAGGTTTTACCTTCGACATGGGCCCGAGTTGGTACTGGATGCCTGATGTATTTGAAAGCTACTTTGCTGAGTTTGGTAAAAAAGTAAGTGATTACTACGATCTTGTAAGATTGAATCCATCCTATAAAGTTATTTTTAGCGAGAATGAAGATGTCGATTTACCAGCAAATCTGGGAGAATTAAAAGTATTATTTGACAGTATAGAAAAGGGGAGCAGTAAGAGATTAGAAGCATTTTTAGCGGAATCGAAGTATAAATATGAGGTAGGCATTGGGGAGTTTGTCTGGAAGCCAAGTTTATCAATTACCGAATTTTTTGATTTCCGACTGGTATCAAAGGCGTTGAGCTTAGATTTGTTTGCTTCATTTGGCAGGTATATAAGAAAGTTTTTTAAAAACAGGAGGCTACTGCAATTAATGGAGTTTCCGATTCTATTTTTAGGGGCCACACCCAAAGATACACCGGCTCTATATAGTTTGATGAACTATGCAGAAATAGCTTTAGGCACCTGGTATCCGATGGGGGGTATGCATGAGATAATAAAAGCGATGGTGAAGCTGGCAGAGGAGAAAGGGGTAATTATTAAACTTAACGAGGAGGTAAAAAAAATTGAGGTTGCCGATAAAACAGCCAGAAAAGTAGTAACGGCTAATGGCGAGTATGAAGCAGATATTGTGATTGGTGGAGCAGATTACCATCATATTGAAAGTAAATTGCTTGATGAAGCCCATAGAAATTATAGTGAGAGCTATTGGCAAAGCCGAACCATGGCGCCTTCGTCTTTATTATTTTATGTAGGTATTGATTATAAAGTAGATAAATTATTACATCATAATTTGTTTTTTGATGAGGATTTCGACGTACATGCCGACGAAATCTATACTCATCCACAATGGCCTTCAAAACCACTATTTTACGTGTCGGCACCCTCTAAGACAGATGGGAGTGTAGCGCCGCAGGGTGCCGAAAATCTTTTTATTCTGATACCCATTGCTCCGGATTTGGCTGATGGAGAAGAAGTGCGGGAAAAGTATTATGAAATAGTAATGGAGCGTCTGGAAAAGTACGTAGGGCATAGCATCAGAAAACATGTAGTCTATAAAAGAAGTTTTGCTGTTAGCGACTTCAAGAATGATTACCATTCGTTTCGGGGCAACGCCTACGGTCTGGCGAATACTCTGATGCAGACAGCATTTCTGAAACCGAGCCTGAAAAACAAAAAAGTTAAGAACCTGTATTATACAGGTCAGTTAACAGTGCCCGGGCCGGGAGTGCCACCCTCGTTAATTTCTGGATTGGTAGTGGCTAATCAGGTAATAAAAGAGTTTGGAAAAGTACAGAAAGAAGTAACGATTGCTTAAAATTGCCCACCTTTTAAATGAAAAAATAATGTTCGATCTGTTTGAAAAAACTACTTTCGGTTGTAGTAAGCTGATTACCAGGAGTTATAGTACCTCTTTTACTTTAGGGATACAGACACTCGACCGCAAATTTCATGACCCGATTTACGGGATTTATGGCTTTGTGCGGTATGCCGACGAAATTGTGGATACTTTCCATGATTTCGACAAAAAGACGCTGCTCAGCCGCTATGGTGACGAAACTTATCGGGCTATCGAAGAGGGTATCAGCCTGAATCCGGTCTTACATTCATTTCAAAAGGTGGTGAAGCAATACAACATTGAACGAGAATTGATAGCGGCTTTTCTGGAAAGTATGGAAATGGATCTGGAGAATAAAGTCTATGACAGAAACGCTTACGATAAATATATCTATGGCTCGGCGGAAGTGGTAGGACTGATGTGTCTACGGGTTTTTTGTGAGGGTGATGGTGCACTATTTGACAAACTGAAAGTCTATGCCCAAAGCTTAGGGGCCGCGTTTCAGAAAGTTAATTTTTTAAGGGATATTCAAAGTGATTTTTCAGAAAGGGGTAGAGTCTATTTCCCGAATGTTGACTTTAATGACTTTTCTGTGAATGGTAAAAAACAGATTGAAGAAGATATCCAGAAAGATTTTGATAATGCCTACATCGGTATACTTGGTTTGCCGGGTGGAGCAAGAAAAGGCGTATACTTAGCTTATTGTTATTACTTAAAATTATTCGAACGAATAAAAAGAATTTCGGCAGCCCGGATTCAGCAGGAACGTATTCGGGTGCCGGATACAACCAAGCTTGCTTTGCTGGCCAAAATATGGGTGCAAAGAAGCTTAAACACCATCTGATTTTTAACTTAAATACGGGGCTTGCTGGTTGAAAAATCAGCAAGCTTTTTGTTGTTTTCTACTTGGAAAACAGGAGATTTTTTACTATTTTTGCTGACTTATCCTCTTCCAAACCTATTAGTAGAGTTTTAGATGATAAGTAGTTGATAAACAAGCATTTAATAGAAAATCTCATATACACATGAAGTTTGTCGTTTCGTCATCCGCCCTGCTTAAACATCTTTCTACCATTAATGGTGTGATTGCGAGTAACCCTATCGTTCCGATTCTCGAAAACTTTTTGTTTCAATTAGATAAAGGTAATCTGACTGTGACAGCTTCTGATATGCAAACAGTGATGATCACTGAATTTGAGGTTGATTCACGTGATAAGGGTTCTTTTGCCGTGCCTGCACGCTTATTATTAGATACACTTCGTAGCTTACCGGAGCAACCAGTACAGATTAATGTTGATGAAGAAACTTTCGGAACAGAATTAGTAACAGCCAATGGTCGTTATAAACTGGCAGGTGAAAATCCGATGGATTTTCCGCGTGTGCCGCAAGTGAATCGTAATTTCAGCATTGAGATGGATTCAGATACCTTAGGCTGTGCGATTGCTAATACGATTTTTGCTACCAGTACAGACGATTTACGTCCTGCTATGACAGGTGTGTTTGTACAGGCATCAGATAATGCTACTACTTTTGTAGCTACCGATGGTCACCGTTTGATTCGCTACCGTCGTGAAGATGTAAAATCACCTAACAATACTTCGATGATTTTACCTCGCAAAGCACTGAACTTATTGAAATCTTCTTTACCAGGCGAAGTAATGCCTGTAAAAGCAGAGTTCAGTAATTCCAACGCCTTTTTCAGCTTCGGAAATATCAAAATGATTTGCCGCCTGATCGACGAACGTTTCCCTGATTACGAAAACGTTATTCCTCAGAATAACCCAAATAAGTTGAAAATCGAGCGAACAGAATTATTGAGCACTTTGAAACGTATTTCAATCTACTCTAATAAAACTACGCATCAGATTCGCTTAAAAATATCGGCTAATGAATTAGTAATCTCAGCCGAAGATTTAGATTATTCAAACGAAGCGACCGAAAAATTGAGTTGCGAATACGATGGCGACGAAATTGAAATAGGCTTTAACGCGAAGTTCTTAATAGAAATGTTGAATAACCTGAGCGTGAAGAATATCTCTCTGGAAATGTCTCAACCAAATCGCGCAGGCTTGATTATTCCGGTAGAAAAAACAAATAATGAAGATACCCTGATGTTGGTTATGCCTGTAATGTTGAATACTTACGCATAAGTGCTCAGAAGATATAACTAAGCCCTATAAATCAATCTGGTTTATAGGGCTTTTTGTTTAATTTGCTAATTGCTAAAATCCTACATTGTGAATATAAAAACATTTTTCTCCCGCATTGGCCTTGACTGGTTTCTAGGTGCCATTATTGTCATGATAATTTTAGCCTATTATTTCCCGTCTTTCGGCTTAATGCAAGAGCCTATTTCCTTAGAAGAAATAGCTAATTATGGAGTATCGGGCATTTTCTTTTTTTATGGACTGAAACTAAGCACAGATAAACTCAAACAAGGTTTATCTAACTGGAAAATGCACATTGTTATTCAACTGACAACCTTTGTATTATTCCCAATTATTGCGCTTTCAGTAAAACCCTTATTTGCGGGAGATAATCAGACACTCTGGTTAGGTATATTCTATTTAGCTGCTTTACCTTCTACGGTTTCCTCTTCGGTGGTAATGGTTTCTATTGCCAATGGGAATATCCCTGCGGCCATCTTTAATGCTAGCATCTCAAGTCTGGTGGGTTTGTTCATGACGCCACTATGGGTCGGGCTATTCATCGTAGCAGATACAGGTAATTTTGATGCCTGGAGTATCATCGGCAAGCTTTGTTTACAAGTACTCTTACCTTTAATTATAGGCATGCTACTCAATAAGCGCTTAGGCTGGTTTGCTGATAAATATAAAACGGCTCTAAAAACATTCGACCAGTCTGTCATCCTGATAATTATTTATACCTCATTCTGTAAATCATTTGCTTTGAATCTATTTAAAGATTTATCGTTTCTAGAACTTATCTTATTAATGGCGGGTCTGCTAGGCTTATTTTTTGCAGTAATATTTATTACCAATGCTATAAGCAGGCTTTTAGGCTTTAGCAAAGCGGATAATATAACCGTGATGTTTTGTGGCTCTAAGAAGTCATTAGTGCATGGCACAGTCATGTCAAAAGTACTATTTACCCAAAGTAGTATTGTGGGTATTATTTTATTACCCTTAATGATTTATCATGCTTTACAATTAATTGCTGCGAGTGTAATGGCGCAGAAGTTTGCTAAGGAGTAAAGATGCTAAATAGAAATCTTCTATTTAGCCAACATCAGCAATCTTTTATGTCTCGCATTCTCAAGCGTTTCCATAAATTGCTTTCTCGCTTTCTGAGTCATATTATCAACATCCATTACAATATTTGCTGAAGGGGAAGATATTTCTATCTTACGCTTTTTCGACCATACATAATAGGAAGCAACAAATAAGATAAAAATCAATGATAAAAACCTTTCTGTTGTTCCTCCCACGATGAGCCCTGCCATACTCACTAAACCAATAAACAACCCAACAATTATTACAATTATATTCGATTGGCGATAGGCTTGGTAAGAGCTAATGTTTTCAAGCATGATACTTTTTATTTCTGTAGAACTGTACGTGCTTACTTTTTGCCAGATTCGGTGAGAAGTCAGAATCACTTCTTTTGTATCAGATTCAAGAATAACTTTTTCGTCAGGGAGCAAATTCATAGCGCAAAGAGTTTGATGGTGTTAATTAATACCAGGGATAATATTAATCAAAATTCCAATTAATAAATAACTCTGGCTAAAAATTATTTTTATGATTTATAAACAAAAAACGCCTGCCATTCTAAAAATGGCAAGCGTTCGCATATATAATATTCCCAAATCTGGTCTTCACTCCCCTTCAGGGGCCAGGGGGCTTATGCCACAGTCGAAGCAATACTAGAACCTAAGTATTCACGATTCAAACGAGCAATGTTTTCCAGAGAAATTTCTTTTGGACACTCAATAGCACAAGCACCGGTATTAGTACAGTTACCGAATCCTTCTGCATCCATTTGAGCCACCATCTTGATAGCTCTTTCTTCACGCTCTGGTTGACCTTGTGGCAATAGCGCTAGTTGAGAAACTTTAGCGGATACAAAAAGCATCGCCGAAGCATTTTTACAAGCCGCTACACAAGCACCACAACCAATACATGCCGCAGCCGCAAATGCCTTATCTGCTTCTTCTTTCGGAATCGGGATAGCGTTACCATCCTGTGCATTACCTGTATTTACAGAAACGTATCCACCGGCAGCAATGATACGGTCGAAAGCAGCTCTGTCTACTACCAGGTCTTTTACAACCGGAAATGCCGTTGCTCTCCACGGTTCAACCACAATGGTATCGCCATCTTTGAAACTGCGCATATGTAGCTGACAGGTAGTAACTGCCTCTAAAGGGCCATGAGGGCGACCGTTGATGTACATTGAACAGGCTCCACAGATACCTTCACGACAATCATGATCAAAGGCGATAGGCTCTTTCTCTTCCGAAACCAGGCGTTCGTTCAAAACGTCAAACATTTCAAGAAAAGACATATCTTCTGAGATACCATTTACCTGATAGGTTTCAAGACTACCGTTAACTTTTGCATTTTTTTGTCTCCACACTTTCAGTGTGAGGTTCATATTACCTTCTGACATAACTTTAATATTTTTATAAACACGTTATTTATAACTACGTTGCGCAATTTTGATATTTTCGTATATCAATGGCTCTTTATTCAAAGTCCATTGGCTATCGCCTTCATATTCCCATGCGGCTACATACATATAGTTTTCATCATCACGCATAGCCTCGCCTTCTTCGGTTTGGTATTCTTCGCGGAAGTGTCCACCACAAGATTCATTTCTGTTCAAGGCATCCAGACACATCAGTTCTCCTAATTCAATAAAGTCAGCTACACGTCCGGCTTTATCCAGTTCAGGATTAAACTCATCAGCATCTCCCATCACACGTAAATCAGACCAGAATTCTTTTTTCAAAGCACGAATCTCTTCGATAGCCTCTGTTAGTCCTTGTGCATTACGAGCCATACCACATTTATCCCACATGATTTTGCCGAGACGCTTATGGAATGATTCAGGAGATTGTTTACCCTTGATAGTTAAGAATTTATTGATACGCTCTTTTACTTTATTTTCTGCTTCAACAAAGGCAGGATGGTCAGTAGGAATCGCCTTTGTACGGATTTCACCTGAAAGGTAAGCACCAATAGTATAAGGAATCACGAAGTAACCATCTGCCAGACCCTGCATCAGGGCAGATGCTCCCAGGCGGTTAGCACCGTGGTCAGAGAAATTAGCTTCACCCAGAGCATATAAACCTGGTACATTTGTCATTAGGTTATAATCTACCCAAAGACCACCCATCGTATAGTGTACAGCCGGATAGATACGCATAGGTACTTCATATGGATCTTCGCCTGTAATCTGCTTATACATATCAAATAAGTTACCGTATTTCTCTTTTACTACGGCTTTACCCATCACGATTATCTCTTCTTTTGAAGCATTATGCAACCCTCTCTTATTAGCTTCAATTTTACCATAACGCTCAATAGCATAAGCATAATCCAGGTAAACAGCCATTTTAGATGTACCTACACCATATCCTGCATCACAACGCTCTTTAGCGGCACGAGAAGCAATATCGCGAGGTACAAGGTTACCGAAAGCCGGATAACGACGCTCTAAGTAATAATCTCTCTCCTCTTCCGGAATATCATTAGCCGCACGTTTATCGTCTTTTTGTTTAGGAACCCAGATACGACCATCATTACGCAATGACTCTGACATCAGTGTCAGTTTCGATTGGTGGTCGCCCGAAACCGGAATACAGGTCGGGTGAATTTGGGTAAAGCATGGGTTACCAAAATATGCCCCTTGTTTATGTGCTTTCCAGGCTGCTGTCACGTTGCTACCCATTGCATTGGTTGACAGATAGAAAACGTTACCATAGCCACCTGTACATAGCAACACGGCATGGCCAAAATGGCGCTCTATCGCTCCGGTAATCAGGTTACGGGCAATAATACCACGTGCTTTACCATCAATCACTACTACTTCTAACATCTCGTGGCGGCTGTACATGGTTACTGTACCGATACCTACCTGACGCTCTAAACCTGAATATGCTCCTAATAATAATTGCTGACCAGTTTGTCCGGCGGCGTAGAAAGTACGTTGTACCTGTGTACCACCAAATGAGCGGTTAGATAATAATCCACCGTATTCGCGGGCAAAAGGGACCCCTTGTGCCACACATTGGTCGATGATATTGCCTGATACTTCTGCTAAACGATGTACGTTAGCCTCTCTTGCACGATAATCACCCCCTTTGATTGTATCATAAAACAGACGGTAAACAGAGTCACCATCATTCTGATAGTTCTTTGCTGCATTGATACCTCCTTGCGCTGCAATAGAGTGCGCACGGCGAGGTGAATCCTGAAAACAAAAAGCTTTAACTTTATAACCCATCTCAGCTAAAGTAGCTGCTGCTGCAGCACCTGCTAATCCGGTACCTACTACTATTATTTCTATACTGCGTTTATTGGCAGGATTCACCAATGGCACAGTAGAACGATATTTTGTCCATTTCTCCGATATTGAACCTTCGGGAATTTTGGCATTTATTTTTTCGGACATATCTATATATCTGTTAGTCTGAGAATCAATTACCCATTAAATGTTTTACATAAAAGAAAATTGGCATTGCCGCAAAACCGATAGGAATCAGAATGGCAAAAATCCATGTACTGATACCCCTGACCAGCGGAGTATATTTAGGATGGTTCCAACCCAGGGTCTGGAAAGCACTCTGGAATCCATGATACAAGTGGAAAGCTACAGCAAACATCCCTACAATGTAGATTAATACGAACAAAGGATTTTGAAATACTCTTGCTACTTCTTTGTATAAGTCTTTCACAATCACTAAATGCACACCTGTTTCTAAATCGCTTATTTCAACCTTTTTTACATCCTGTGTATAAGTCGAAGGCATTTCATTAGCCACTATCTGCCCTGTTCTCACATCTGACGTATATTGTACATAAGGTAGTGGTTCATTGTGGTATTTATACCAGAAATCACCCATATGAACAACAATATAAACCAAAAGAACAGTTCCTAGAATTGCCATATTGCGGCTTGACCATGAAGAAGAATTTCTGACAACGGCATATCTTACTGAACGGGCTTTACGGTTTTGGTATTCAAGATAAAGACCCCAGAATGCGTGAAACAGAATAAAGAAATAGTTAGCATAAGAGATAACCTTGATAGGAGGAAAACTCGTCATAAAGACCGCGTAGGTATTGAAAGCATACCCGCCATCTTTATAAAAGAGTTGCAAATTGCCCGAAAGGTGTACTACAAGAAAAGTACAAAGAAAAAGCCCTGTGAGTGACATCAGAACTTTTTTCCCTATGGAGCTTGATAGTGTTTTTGTAAGCCAAGACATACTTTATTCCAGTTTGAAAACTAAAAATTTGACTATTTTAGTAATAGTGAAAAATACTTAGAAAAGTACAATTACTTTTGCGTGTCAAAAGTAAGCCACAAACTATTTAGAATCAATAAAAATAATACCCTTTTTTATTAAATAATCATATAGTGAAAATAGAGAAGCATTTATTTTACTAAATGTTTCAAAATACAATTAAATGATATACAACGAATAAGCTGTTTTTTCGTTTATATTTACAACAATCCTAATCAAGAGCTTATGAAAGCGTTGAAGTTTACTTTATTTTGTTTGATTATTACCCTATTAGCTGCAACAAAAACCAATGCCACCCACTTACGTGCCGGTGAAATAACTGCTAAAAGAATTTCGGCAACTACACTTACTTATCGTGTAACCTTAACTACCTATACCGACCAGATTAATGGTGTGCAAGCCAATGAGGGAGCCAATTTTGTAAAATTTTCATTTGGAGTCACAGGAGTACCCCTATATGATGTAAAACGCAAAAAGAAATTTCTGATTAATTCGGGAACGATGTGTAATGTATACGATACAACATTTACATTCCCTGCGCAGGGTAGATATACGATTACCTGTGGTATTTCAAACAGAAATGCCAATACCGTAAACTTACAAGGTCCTACTGACCAGATTAGTTTTTTTGTAGAAACTACCATTGTAGTAAATGGTGCCTTAGGTCTGAATAATACACCCGTTTTATTGAATATCCCTGTAGATACCGCCGGAGTTGGGAAACGCTTTATTCATAATCCGGGTGCGTTTGATGCGGATGGAGATAGTCTGGCTTATCGGTTAACTGCTCCTAAGCGAGACTTTGGTGATGGGACGGGAGTAGGAGGCTTTGCCGCAGGCTATAGAGACCCTGCTTCATTGGGAGATTCAAGGTTAAGTGAAGATGGACTGAGCCCCTCTTCTTTCAAGATAGATGCTATTACGGGTGATTTGATATGGGATGCACCGGGTAGGCTCTCCGTGAATCAGTATCAGGTCAACGTGGCTTTTATTGTAGAAGAGTGGCGCAAGGGTATCAACGGTGCTTATACCAAAATTGGGGAGATAACGCGGGACATGCAGATTATTGTAGTTGAAACGCCAAACAAGCGACCCTTGATTACAACTCCTTCGCCTATTTGTGTGGAAGCCGGCCAAAAAATAGAATTTAATATAACAGCCCGAGACCCGGATAATCATAGAATCAAGATTTCGACTAATAGTGGGGTTTATAACCGTGATGCAGAGGGACCAATAGAGTTTGTTTTTCCAAAAGAAGCAACCTTTACTCCTTTAAATACTACACAAAATAGCCCGGCCTCAGGGACATTTACCTGGGAAACTAACTGTAAACACGTTAGAGAGCAACCTTATAGTGTCTTGTTTAAGGTAGAAGACTTTCCCGGACGAACGGCAGTGCAGATGACCGACATTAAAACAGTGGAAATAAGGGTGATTCCCCCCCGTCCGAAAGGTTTAAGTGCTCGTAATTCAGAGCGTGGAGTTGAATTACGCTGGCAACAATACCCCGACTGTAACATTCCTGAC
>NZ_QVMT01000022.1 GCF_003418935.1 Emticicia sp. C21
AGGCTGTACAGGCACAGTGAAATGGAGTACAAATGCAACAGGCACAAGTATCACAGTAACAGCAGCAGGCACTTATACAGCAGTTTGTAGCAACACTTGTGGCGATAGTAATGTATCTAATCCGATAGTGATTACGACAGGAAGTACACCAGCAACACCAAGCATAGCGACCAACAACAATAGCTTGTGTAATGGAGCAAGTGCAACGTTGATAGCAACAGGTTGTACAGGCACAGTAACCTGGAGCAACAATGCAACAGGAGCAAGTATTACAGTAACAACTTCCGGAACCTATACAGCGACATGTAGCAATAGTTGTGGAACAAGTAGTGCATCAAATGCAGTGATTATCACAACAGGTAGTACACCAAATGCACCGATTATAGAAAGCAACAAATCAAGCTTGTGTAACAATGAAACAGCGACCTTGACAGCGACAGGCTGTACAGGTACTGTGAAATGGAGCACCAATGCAACAGGCACAAGTATTACAATGACTGCAGCAGGAACCTATACAGCAACCTGTAGCAATAGTTGTGGCACCAGCGTTGCATCGAATGTGATAACAATTACAACAGGTACAACACCAAATGCACCAACGATTGCGAGCAACAAAACTAGTCTATGTAATAATGAGACTGCAACGTTGACAGCGACAGGCTGTGCAGGCACAGTAACCTGGAGTACCAATGCAACAGGTACAAGTATCACAGTTACAGCAGCAGGTACATACTCAGCAACATGTGGCAATAGTTGTGGCACAAGCGGTGCATCGAATGTAGTGACAATCACAATCGGTACAACACCAAATGCACCAACGATTGCCAGCAACAAAACGAGTCTATGTAATAATGAGACTGCAACGTTGACAGCAACAGGCTGTACAGGCACAGTGAAATGGAGNAATAGTGATTACGACAGGAAGTACACCAGCAACACCAAGCATAGCGACGAACAACAATAGCTTGTGTAATGGAGCAAGTGCAACGTTGACAGCGACAGGCTGTATAGGTACAGTAACCTGGAGCAACAATGCAACAGGCGCAAGTATCACAGTAACTACATCAGGAACTTATACAGCAACCTGTAGCAATAGTTGTGGCACCAGCGGTGCATCGAATGCCGTAATTATCACAACAATTACAACACCAAATGCACCGATTATAGAAAGCAACAAATCAAGCTTGTGTAACAATGAAACAGCGAACTTGACAGCGACAGGTTGTACAGGTACTGTGAAATGGAGCACCAATGCAACAGGCACAAGTATCACAGTTACTACAGCAGGAACTTATACAGCAACCTGTAGCAATAGTTGTGGCACCAGCGGTGCATCGAATGTGATAACAATTACAACAGGTACAACACCAAATGCACCAACGATTGCGAGCAACAAAACTAGTCTATGTAATAATGAGACAGCGACGTTGACAGCAACAGGCTGTGCAGGCACAGTAACCTGGAGTACCAATGCAACAGGCACAAGTATTACAGTAAGTGCAGGGGGTACATACACAGCGACATGTAGCAATAGTTGTGGCACAAGCGGTGCATCGAATGTGGTGACAATCACAATCGGTACAACACCAAATGCACCGACGATTGCGACCAACAAGACAAGTCTATGTAACAATGAGACAGCAACGTTGACAGCAACAGGTTGCAGTGGTACAGTGAAATGGAGCACCAATGCAACAGGCACAAGTATTACAGTGACTGCAGCAGGAACCTATACAGCGACATGTAGCAATAGTTGTGGAACAAGTGGTGCATCGAATGTGGTGACAATCACAACAGGTACAACTCCAAATGCACCAACGATTGCAACCAACAAAACGAGTCTATGTAACAATGAGACAGCAACGTTGACAGCCACAGGTTGCAGTGGTACAGTGAAATGGAGCACCAATGCAACAGGTACAAGTATCACAGTGACTGCAGCAGGTACATACACAGCGACATGTAGCAATAGTTGTGGCACAAGCGGTGCATCGAATGTGGTGACAATCACAACCGGCACAACACCAAATGCACCAACGATTGCTACCAACAAAACGAGTCTATGTAACAATGAGACAGCAACGTTGACAGTATCTGGTTGTGCAGGTCCAATAACCTGGAGTACCAATGCAACAGGCACAAGTATTACAGTAACTGCACCAGGCACATACACAGCGACATGTAGCAATAGCTGTGGAACAAGTGGTGCATCGAATGTGGTGACAATCACAACAGGTACAACTCCAAATGCACCGGTAATTGCAAGCAATAAATCAAGCTTATGTAATAACGAAACGGCCACCTTAACAGCAACAGGCTGTACAGGCACAGTAACCTGGAGTACCAATGCAACAGGAACAAACATTACAGTTACTACAGCTGGTACATACTCAGCAACTTGTAGTAATAGTTGCGGCACAAGTGGCGTATCGAATGTGGTGACAATCACAACAGGTACAACTCCAAATGCACCGACAATTGCGACCAACAAGACCAGTCTATGTAATAATGAGACAGCGACGTTGACAGCAACGGGTTGTAGCGGAACTGTTAAATGGAATACCAATGCAACAGGCTCAAGCATCACAGTAACTACAACAGGCACTTATAGTGCAACATGTAGCAATGGTTGTGGTACCAGTGGAGCATCGAATGTGATAACGATCACAACAGGTTCAACACCTGCAGCACCAACAGTAACAGCTAATAAAACCAGCATCTGTGGTAGCGAAACAGCAACATTGACAGCAACAGGTTGTACAGGTACATTGACCTGGAGCACAGGAGCAACCACCAGCAGCATCACCGTAAGTGTAGGAGGAACATATTCGGCCAATTGTGAAAATGCTTGTGGAAGCACACCATCTAATCAGGTAGTGATTTCGACAGTAACGAATCCAACGGCACCGATTATCAGTTCAGACAAACAAAAACTATGTGGTGCTGAAACAGCGACATTAGTAGCAGCAGGTTGTGGTGGAACAGTGAAATGGAGTACAGGAGCAACCGGAAGCAGTATCACCGTAAATACTCCGGGTACTTATACAGCAACTTGTATAAATGCTTGTGGAACGAGCGGAGCTTCGAATATCATTACGATATTCTCAGGCGGTACTCCAAATGCACCAACAATTGCGACCAACAAGACAAGTCTATGTAATAATGAGACAGCGACGTTGACAGCAACGGGTTGTAGCGGAACAGTTAAATGGAATACCAATGCAACAGGTTCAAGTATCACAGTAACTACAGCAGGCACTTATAGTGCAATATGTAGCAATGATTGTGGTACCAGTGGAGCATCGAATGTGATAACGATCACAACAGGTTCAACACCAGCAGCACCAACAGTAGCAGCTAATAAAACCAGCATCTGTGGTAGTGAAACAGCAACATTGACAGCAACAGGTTGCACAGGTACATTGACCTGGAGTACAGGAGCAACAACCAGTAGTATCACAGTAGGTGTAGCAGGAACATATTCGGCCAATTGTGAAAATGCTTGTGGAAGCACACCATCTAATCAGGTAGTGATTTCGACAGTAACGAACCCAACTGCACCGATTATCAGTTCAGACAAGCAAAAACTATGTGGTACTGAAACAGCGACATTGGTAGCAGCAGGTTGTGGTGGAACTGTGAAATGGAGTACAGGCGCAACTGGAACCAGTATCACAGTGAATACACCGGGTACTTATACAGCAACTTGTGTAAATGGATGTGGAACGAGTGGAGCTTCGAATATCATCACGATATTCTCAGGCGGCACACCTAATCCACCAACCATTGCAAGCAACAAGTCAAGCTTGTGTAATAATGAGATAGCCACATTAACAGCAACAGGTTGTAGCGGAACTGTAACCTGGAGCAATGGTTCAACAGGTACAAGCATCAGCGTTACAACCGCAGGTACTTATAATGCAACTTGTGTGAATAATTGTGGAACAAGTGGCGCATCGAATGTGATAACTATTGGTACAGGTAATGCTCCGGCAGCACCAGTGATTGTATCTAATAAATCAGCATTGTGTAGCAACGAGATAGCTACTCTAACAGGCTCAGGTTGTGCAATAGGTACTATCACATGGAGTAATGGTTCAACAGGCACCTCAATTATGGTAAGTACTGGCGGAACCTATTCAGCGAAATGTGTAACAAGTTGTGGAGAAAGTGGTGCAAGTAATGTAATAACTATTAATACAGCCATCTCACCGACGGTGCCTGAAGTAGCAACCAATACAAATACTATTTGTGGAACAGAGACAGCTACTTTAACAGCAACAGGCTGCAATGGTACAATTACATGGAGTACTGGTGCAACAACCAGCAGCATCACGGTAAGCGTAGGTGGAACTTATACTGCAGTATGTGAAAATGCCTGCGGTGAAAGTGCACCAAGCCAGAATGTAGTTATCAAAAAGAATATGCTGCCATCTCCGCCAACCGTTACAGCCAACAAAACGAGCTTGTGCGGTAACGAAACAGCTATCTTAACAGCAATTGGTTGTGGTGGAACAGTGAAATGGAATACGAATGCAACGGGTAGCACACTAACTGTAGGTTCGGCAGGAACATATAGCGCCATTTGCGTAAGCAGTTGTGGTACAAGTGGTGCATCAAATGTAATTACGATTATTTCAGGTGGTAACCCATCAGCACCAACGATTGCAAGCACCAAAACAATGCTTTGCGGTAACGAAACGGCTACCTTGACAGCAACAGGTTGTAGTGGAACTGTAAAATGGAGTAATAATACAACAGGAAGCAGCATCACAGTAATCACTGCAGGTACTTATACAGCAACTTGTGCAAATACTTGTGGAACCAGCGGTGCATCAAATGCTATCACTATAACAACTGGTGGCACGCCAATTGCTCCAACGCTGGCAGCCGATAAAACAAGTATTTGTGGCAATGAAACAGCTACGCTAACGGCAACGGGTTGCAACGGTACTTTAAAATGGAGCACCAATGCAACTACCACTAGCATCACAGTAAGCACAGCTGGTACTTACACAGCAGTATGTATCAATACTTGCGGAACGAGCCCAACTTCTAATGTGATTGTAATTACAACAGGAGGCTCGCCGGGTGCACCGACTATTGCTGCAAACAAAACAAGCTTGTGTGGTAACGAAACAGCTATTCTGACAGCAACTGGTTGTGGTGGAACAGTAAAATGGAGCAATAATGCAACAGGAAGCAGCATCACCGTAAGCACAGCGGGTACTTATACAGCAACTTGTTTAACAGGTTGTGGCACAAGTGGTGCATCGAATGCAATAGTAATAACCACAGGTACACCACCAAGTGCGCCGACAATTGCAAGCAACAAAACAAGCTTGTGTGGTAATGAAACAGCAACATTGACAGCGACAGGCTGTGGTGGAACAGTAACCTGGAGCACTGGCTCAACAGGCACAAGCATCTCAGTAGGTACAGCAGGAACTTATACAGCAATATGTACAACTTCGTGCGGAACAAGTAGCGCATCGAATGCAGTCATTATCACAATCGGAGGTTTACCAAGTGCGCCGACAATTGCAAGCAACAAAACAAGCTTGTGTGGTAATGAAACAGCAGTATTGACTGCAAGTGGTTGTGGTGGAACAGTAACCTGGAGCAATGGCTCAACAGGCACAAGCATCACAGTGGGTACAGCAGGAACATATACTGCAATATGTACAACTTCTTGCGGAACCAGTGGCGCATCAAATGCAGTAATTATTACAACCGGAGGTTCACCAAGCGCACCAACAATAGTAAGCAACAAAACAAGCTTGTGTGGTAATGAAACTGCAACGCTGACAGCGACAGGCTGTGGTGGAAATGTGAAATGGAGTAATAATGCAACAGGAAGCAGCATCACAGTGGGTACAGCAGGAACATATACAGCAACTTGTGCAACAACTTGTGGAACCAGCGGTGCTTCGAATGCAGTCATTATTACAACAGGTGGTTCGCCATCTGCTCCGGTAATTGCAACTAACAAGCCAAGTCTGTGTGGTAACGAAACTACTCAGATTACAGCGACAGGTTGTGGTGGAACAGTAACCTGGAGTAATGGTTCGACAGGCACAAGCATCACAGTAGGTACAGCGGGCACATATACAGCAACTTGTGTAACAACTTGTGGCACAAGTGGCGTATCGAATGCAGTAATCATTACAACAGGTGGTAATCCTGCTCCTCCAACGGTAGCATCAGATAAATCAAGTCTATGTGGTAATGAAACAGCGATCCTGACAGCAACAGGCTGTAGCGGAACAGTAAGCTGGACAGGTGGTCATACAGGAACAACCCTTACTGTAAACACAGCAGGTACTTATACAGCAACTTGTAGCAACTCTTGCGGAGTGAGCACTGCTTCAACCCCAATAGTGATTACAACAGGCGGAACACCAGGTGCTCCAACAGTAGTAAGCAACAAGACAAGCATTTGTGGTACTGAAACTGCAACGTTAACAGCAACAGGTTGTGGCGGAACAGTGACCTGGAGCAATGGTTCAACAGGCACAAGCATCACAGTAGGTACAGCAGGAACTTATAGTGCCATCTGTACTACAGCATGCGGAACCAGCGGTGCTTCAACAGTAATCACAATTACTCAGGGAAGTACACCAACTGCGCCACTCATTGCAGCAAACAAAACAAGCATCTGTGCAAATGAGACAGCGATTCTGACAGCAAGTGGTTGTACAGGAACAATAGTTTGGACAGGTGGTAGCACAGGAACAGTATTGACTGTAAGCACAGCCGGAACATACTCAGCAACTTGTATGAATGGTTGTGGAATCAGCGGCGCTTCGAATAGCATTGTCATCACTTCTAAAACAGATTGTGGTACATGTAATGCAGTAGCTCCGGTAATATCGACTAACAAAACAAGCATCTGTAAACCAGAAACCGTGACACTCTCAGCTACAGGTTGTAGCACAGGTGTAGTTATCTGGTCAACAGGTCAGACTGGTAGCTCGATAACTGTGAAACCAACAGCGACCTCAATTTATACAGCGGTTTGTAAAGATTCTAACCTGTGTAGCAGTGCATTATCAAATGCAGTACAGGTGAAAGTTACCAGCGTAACCTTACCAAGCTTAGTTTGTCTGACAGACTTCGTTTGTAGCGGTGAATCAGTAACTATCAAAGCAAGCGGTTGTGAAGGTCTGGTAGTCTGGTCGACAGGTGCTACAGGCGAAACCCTAACATTGGTTCCGGATAGCACAGTTAAGTATACAGCTAAATGTAAAGTAGGTGAGTGTGAAAGTGGAGTGACTGAACCGGTAATGATACCATTCGGAAGTCCGAACAAACCATTTATCCACTGCAAAAAACAAATATGTCCTGGTGAAAGCACTGTAATTACAGCCACAGGATGTACAGGATTAGTCGTTTGGTCGACAGGTGCAACTGGAGCTGTATTGACTGTAACACCAACGCAGGAATTCACGAATTACTGGGCTAAGTGTCAATCATTGAGTGGCAAGTGTGAAAGTCCACGTTCGAATGAGGTAACTGTTACGGTAGGTAAAGCAGCAACTGCACCAACTGTAATTGCCGAAATCAAGAATGTATGTCCGTTTAACACGGCTGACCTGAACACAGCAATTCTGACTGACATCACTACAGTAGGAGGTCAATTCGAATTCCATACAGCTAATTCAACCTCATCACCATTGATTACGAATCCGGGAGCAGTTGGAAAAGGTACATATTATGTATTCGAACGTACAGCAGCAGGTTGCTATTCAGCAGGTTCAATAATTAAAGTAGCAATTGATTCTTGCAATGGCGGAGTAACCCCAGGTACATCAATCGTAGATCTGGCAGTGAAGAAAACAGCTTCGGCAGATAAGGTAGCAATGGATCAGGAAGTTGAGTACAAAGTATCTGTGAAAAACGTAGGTACATTGAAAGCAACAGGTATTGAAGTAAGAGACATCTTACCATATAAGCTAAGCTTTATCTCAGCCAGCTCTAATGCGACTTATACAAACGGTGTTATTAATCTGAAACTTGACAGTTTGAAAGCAGGTGATAGTGTATCATTCACTTACAAAACAAGAGTTGTTGCGGGTGGTAAGATTGTGAATAAAGCTGAGTTGTCGAAAGTAAATGAGATAGACAATACAACTGCCAATAACGTGAGCGAATACACAATCAATGATCCTGGTCAGGAAGAAACATTGTTAGGTATGAGCAAAGTATCAGGAGAGCCTCTGTTAGTAAGCGGAAAAACTTATACAATACCATTTACTATCTACGTGAAGAATATGGGTAACGCAGATGTAACAGGTGTACAAGTAGTTGACGACTTAGAGAAAGCCTTTGGTAGTGGTGCTAAGATTCTGAATGATACAGTGAAGATAGTAGCTGATTCAGGTCTGGTAGTGAATCCGAATTATACAGGTCGTGGCATGAACAAAAATATGTTGATCGACTCGATGAGCAGCGTTAAGAAAGGCAAGACATCTGCATTACGCTTCAATGTAAAAGTTGACTTTACTAATGCCACTGCAGATAAGTTCTACAACAAAGCAGAACTGACTGTAAATGGTCAGAAGAAAGAAGAGTCGACAGATGGTATAAATCCTGACCCTGATAGTGATGGTGATCCAACCAATAACCAGGATCCGACACCAATTGAAGTGGAAGTTGATATTAATCCGACTGAACCGGCCATTGGCGTATCGTTAGCAATAGTAGATTCTACGAAATTGGATGAAACCAGCTACTCAGTAACTTATGTAGCCTTAGTGAAAAACGTAGGAAGTACTAAACTAACCAACGTACAAGTATCTGACAGCTTAAGCAAGACATTTGCCGACAGCGTAAGTTATGTAATGGTAGGTAAACCGACTGTAGGTTTGAACTCAACATTGAAGCTGAATCCAAGCTTTAATGGGAAAGAAGACGCTAATCTATTAGTAGCTGATACTACCAGCCAATTGGCGGTAAGTAAAATGGATTCGATATTCTATACCGTGAAAGTGTTCCATAATGGTCATGAAGGCCCTTATAACAGCTACGCTTATGCGAAAGCTATCGGAAGCGGACAGTTGGTGTCTGACAAGTCGAATGCAGGTATGGAAGTGAAAGCTAACCAAACCTCACCGACTGTACTGAGATTACCATTGGATGCCGGTGGAGTTGTGATAATTCCTGAAGCGTTCTCGCCAAATGAAGATGGTAAAAATGACTACTTCAAGGTAACTATTCCGGATGGTGCCAAAATCGTATCTGGTAGTATCTTCAACCGTTGGGGTCACTTAGTCTTCAAAGATAAAGACAACACATTAACAGGTGAAGGTTGGGATGGAACTTCAAACCAGGGTATCAGATTTGGTAGCGAAGGTTTGCCTGACGGAACATACTTCTATGCGATTGACTACGAACTTGGCGGTAAGAAAGTACATAAAGTAGGATATATTACCCTTGCGAGATAAACATTAACCCCTAAATTCAATTATGATTTGTGCCATCTTTCAAAACGATTTAATTCTAATGAGGGGTGGCACTTTCTTTATCAGGGAAAAGAAATAAGTTCTTAAACCTGATCTATTACCCGGAGTATAACAGCGCAAGTTGCGCTAATGCTATTGAGAACCTATAACAATTCATTATGAAAAAAATCTACCTCCCTAAAAAGGTGTCATGCCTTTTTATTTTACTCTTTTTATCAGAACTTACTTTCGGGCAATTACCGTCCGGCTTTAATGACCAGCTTTTTTTAGGAGGTTGGAATCAGGTAACAGGATTTACTTTTGATGCTAATGGCCGTATGTTCGTATGGGAAAAGGGCGGAAAGGTATGGATAGTTGAGAATGGTGTAAAGAAAAACCAGCCTTTTATTGATATTTCACCGGAAGTTGGTGACTGGAGAGATTTTGGATTAGTAGGATTTGCTTTAGATCCCAATTTCATTTCAAACGGGAATGTGTATCTGTTTTATGTAGTTGACCGACATCATTTATTAAAATTTGGCACATCTCAGTATAGTGCTACTACAAACGAATATTTTAACGCTACTATCGGTCGTATCACTCGTTATACCGCAACGGCCAATTCAGGTTTCTCTCAGATTGATTACAATACAAGGAAAGTATTATTAGGCGAAACCAAATCTACAGGTATGCCTGTTCTGCATGAATCTCATGGCGTAGGGCATATTGCTTTTGGTACAGATGGTACATTATTGGCAAGTTTGGGTGATGGCGCCAGTTATGCTTCTGCCGACCAGGGTTCAGCAGGAGAAACCTATTGGCAACAAGCCATTAATGATGGGATCATTACCACTCAGGAGAACGTGGGCGCTTACAGATGCCAGATGCTTAATTCATTAAGCGGTAAAATCATACGGATTGATCCTAATACAGGAGATGGAATTCCTTCAAATCCTTATTGGAATGCAAATAGTCCTCGTTCGGCACAATCAAGAGTATGGGCAAGAGGATTAAGAAACCCTTATCGTTTTGCTATCAAGACAGGTACAGGTAGTCCTGACAGAAACGACGGAAACCCGGGTATATTCTTTATTGGGGACGTAGGTTGGAATTCAAAAGAAGAATTGAACGTATTGACAACTAAAGGACAGAACTTCGGATGGCCATCATACGAAGGTATGGATGCACAGTCTGCCTATAATAATGGTACTTACAAGCCAGCTACATTTGACAGACCTAAATTAGACTGGCGCGGTGGGAGTACAGCAAGAGGATTCATCAACGGAGTATTAGCTAATGTAGGTAGTGCCTCTATAATAGGCACGTCTTTCGGAGGTAATGCTTCTACAGGTGGTTTCTGGTACACAGGTTCAAGTTTCCCCACTGAATATAAGAATACTTATTTCCACGCCGATTATGGTGGAGGTTGGATCAGAAATATCAGTTTCGATGATAACCTCAATCCGAAACAGGTCAGGAATTTCGTGCCTGATGGCAGTGGCCCTATCGTATTTCTAGGTCAGCAACCTTTTCAGGATGCTTTATTGTATGTAAAATATCCGGGCGAGATAAGACGTATTACTTATACGCAATCAGGTAATAAATTTCCGACAGCTATTGCCTCATCAGATAAAACTTTTGGTGTTGGACCTTTAACTGTGCAGTTTACAGGAGACCAATCCAATGATCCTGAAAATGGGAATTTGAACTACCTATGGGAGTTTGGAGATGGAAGCACCAGTACTTTGGCGAATCCGCAAAAAACATTTACCACGGCGGGTAATACTGCTTATAATGTAAAACTGACAGTAACTGACAATGGTGGTGCTAAAAGTTCGGCTTATGTATTGATTTCTCCAAACAATACACCGCCTACCATTAATTCAAGTACTTTAAGTGAAATTAATACCTTTCAGGTAAGTGGTAAAACCTATCTGACACTGGATTGTTCAGCTTCTGATAATGAGACTGCTCCAGCACAGTTAAATTATAGCTGGCAGGTGGCCTTATTTCATAATGAGCATAACCACCCTGAGCCACCTATCAACCAGAAAACAACTTCAACAGTTATATCTCCGGTAGGTTGCGATGGCGCCACTTATTGGTATCGAATTACCCTGACAGTGCAGGATGCACAAGGTTTGGCCACTGTTTTAAGCAAGGATATTTATCCTAACTGTGGAGGAACGCAACAAACAATCACATTTAACGGCTTAAATAATAAACTCAATACTGATGCGCCATTTGGTATCAGTGCCACGTCTACTTCAAATTTACCCATATCTTATTATGTTTTAATTGGCCCGGCTACTTTAGTTGGAAATGTTATCACTTTAAGTGGGCTTCCAGGTATTGTAACAGTAGCTGCTACTCAACCCGGTAATAATAGCTTTGCTCCCGCGAGACCAGTATTCCAGTCTTTTACGGTGAGTAAAAAAGTAGACACTCCTACAAATCCTCCGGTACAAAATGGTAACGGAAATGGTCTGGCAGCAACTTATTATGATAATATGGATTTAACGAATCCTAAAGTTGCCCGAATAGATAATAAAATTGATTTCAACTGGGCAACAGGCTCACCTGCTACAGATGTTGCCGCAGATACTTATTCGGCAAGATGGATAGGGGAGATATTGCCGAAATATACTGAAACCTATACTTTGACTGTTTCGGCAGATGATGGAATCAGGGTATGGATCAATAATCAATTGGTATTAGATAAATGGATTGATCAGCCATTGACTACCTATAATTTTAATGTAAATTTAGTAGCAGGTCAAAAAGTGCCAATCAAAATTGAGTATTATGAAAATGGGGGAGATGCCGCTGCTAAATTAGAATGGGCAAGCCCAAGCCAGGTAAATGAAGTAATTCCACAATCCCAGTTGTTTGGCGTACTTGTGCCTATTACGCCTACTACACCCACAACACCACCAGATGGTAATGGCAATGGGTTGGCGGCCACTTATTATGATAATGCCAACCTCACTACCCCTAAACTAACCAGAATAGACAATAAAATTGATTTTAACTGGGGAACCGGCTCGCCTGATGTATTGATAGGAAACGAAACCTATTCAGTGCGCTGGCAAGGACAAATTTTGCCAAAATATTCAGAAAAATATACCTTTAGTATCACCTCAGATGATGGAGTAAAAGTATGGATTAATAACCAGTTGAAGGTTGATAAGTGGGTCTCTCAGCCTTCTGTGACCAATACTTTTACGATGGATTTAGTGGCAGGGCAAAAAGCATATATTGTAATTGAGTATTATGAGAATACCGGTAATGCCATGATAAAACTAGAATGGGCAAGTGCCAGTCAGACAAAAGAAGTAGTTCCGCAGAGCCAGTTATTCGGCGTAGCACCGCAACCTATTGCGGGTACAGGCCTGACTGCACGTTATTATAATAATAAAGATCTCACCAGCCTGGTGTTTACGCGTATAGATAAGACTATCAATTTTAACTGGGGTAATGGTTCTCCTGCCTCAAGTATTTCAAGCGACACTTATTCTGTTCGTTGGGAAGGTTTCTTATTACCGCGCACAACGCAAGTATATAATATTATTATGACAGCAGATGATGGAGTAAGAGTATGGGTTGACAACCGATTGATTATTAATAAATGGGTTAACCAGTCACCAACTACTTTTTCTTATGCTATCTTGTTATCAGGTGGAGTGAAAGTACCAATTAAAATAGAATATTATGAGAATACCGGCGGAGCTCAAGCCAAATTAGAGTGGTCTGGGCCAAACCAAGCAAGAGAAGTAATTCCACAAAGTCAGTTATTCCCTGTCACAAGTACCACAGGCATTATTAATGATTCACAAGTGCCTGAAATAATAGGTGATTTAATAGTAGGAGAGTCGGAAGGAACGGATGTTTTACTTTTCCCAAACCCTGCCGATGAGGCTGTTACTCTCCAGTTAAACAAGCTTGCCAATAGTGCTGTAAGGTTACAGATGTTCAATGAGAAAGGGGGAGTAGTGCATCAGGAATCATTCAGTAATAAGGCAGAATACCAATTATCGCTCAAAACGTATAGTAGTGGTGTTTATGTTATTGTGTTAGAGGATGAAACCAAAGAGGTAGGTAAATCGGTCAAAAAACTGATAATAGTTCACTAACATAGAAAAAATGTGCCTGAATTACAGAAATGTTTCTAAATTTAGGTACCAAATTGATTGGTATGTGGATAAAATGCCTTGCTTAAAGGCATGATTTTTGCAGTTGATTACGTTTAAATAGAAAGCAGTACTACCGGGCAATGCTATTGAGAAGATTGATAATTCTTATCTTTTTTGCTACTTCTGCTTTTGTCGTTCATGCTCAAAGTACCTCTAAAGCGCTCCAGAAAGCTGATGCGCAATATGATGCTTTGGCTTACGCAAAAGCAATCGAGTTGTATGAAACTGCTTTGAAAAAACCGAAGGGTTTAACCGATGAAGAAACCCAGAAAGCAAAAATCCAACTAGCCTTGGCTTACCGTCAGGTAAAAGACTTTGCCAATGCCGAAAGAGTTTTCAGAGATGTGCTAGGTGCTAATCCGGTTTTAAAAGGTGAAGATGTAAAAGCCTATCGCCATTTCGCTCAAGTACTAACCAGTAATGGCAAATATGACGAAGCCAATCAATACTGGCAAAAATTCAATGAACTACAAGAGCAGGATAAACGAGGTGAAGAGTTTATTAAACTCAATAGCAATCGAGGTGCGTTAGAGCGCAACGCTGGTAGTTATCGCGTAGAATACGTCGGCATTAATTCAAGTAGTGCCGATTTTAGCCCGATTTATTATAAAAAAGGTCTGGTATTCGTCTCAGGCCGTACGGGCAACGCTACCATCAAAAGAGTTTTCAATTGGGATGCCTCTTCTTTTCTTGATTTATTTTATTTAGAAGACCTGAAGGTGCTAAACACAGAAACTGGTGCATCTGCTATTGGTACGAGTTCTTCTTCCACTACAAAAGCGCCAGGCCCTTCCAATAGATTAGGGAATGATTACTATACACAGCCTACCTCAAACGATAGCAAAACCGTAGGCCGGAAAGGAAGCGACTATGTGGCAGGTAGCAAAGACCTGGATTACGAAGAAGAACCAAGTATCCCTACTCAGAAATTCAGCAAAACGCTCAATTCAAAATACCATGAGGGGCCGTGTACGTTTTTCCACGATGGTTCAAAAATTGTCTTTACCCGTAATGCGCAAAGTGTGAATGGAGGAATTTTTGGTCAGAAAAAAAATTCGGGTATCACTCGTTTAAAACTCTACATGGCTTTTTATGAAGACAATGAGTGGAAAAAAGTAAGAGAATTGCCTTTTAACAGTAACGATTTTTCTTGTGGTCATCCAACTATTACCATCGATGATAAAATACTGTATTTTGTTTCGGATATGCCCGGTGGTTATGGCGGCACAGACATCTGGATGACCAGATATACTAATGGTGATTGGACAAAACCTGAAAACTTAGGTGCAAGTGTCAATACACGAGGCAATGAAATGTTTCCTTTTGTTGATGAAAGGGGCAACCTGTATTTCTCGTCTGACGGTCATCCGGGTCTAGGCGATTTAGATATTTTTTTTATGTCGATGAATACGGCTACAGGTATGCCTTCAGGTAAACCGAGAAACCTGGGCGCTCCCTTGAACTCAAATAAAGATGATTTTGGGATTATAACAGATAGCGAACGCCAGTCTGGATTTATGAGCAGCAACCGTAAGAGAGGTGGGAATGATGATGATATTTATAAATTTACGCGTTTAGGAGCAGTTTATGGTTGTAGAGAAGTGGTGGTTAATATCTTTGATTCTGAAAGCAAAAAACCTTTTGATCGCATAAGATTTGAGTATGAAACCAAGGGGAAATCTGATACTAAAGAAAGTGCCATTACCAATAATCTTGGAACTATCAAACTTTGTCTCGAAGCAGACAATGACTTTAATTTCATTGTCAAACAAAATGGCTATCAGCAGACAGTAGTCAATTTTTCTAATAAAGATGCTTCCGATTATGAATCATCAAAACTGGATATTTATCTGAAACGTGAAGCAGTTATGGCTGATAATACCAAAAAGAAGCCGAATGAAACAAAAACTGCGCCTAACGAGATTTTGCTTTCAAAAGGAAATAAAAATAATACATCAACGATTTTTAGAGGAGTTGTAACTGCCGGACGGGATAGCACACCTATCGCCGGTGTATTGATTCGTTTTATTAATCAGTGTACCAATCAGGTACAGGAAATGGTAACAGGGGCCGACGGCTCTTATGAATTTAAAAGAGATTTGAATTGTGACTATCTGCTAGAGGCTGTCAAAGAGAATTTTGGAAGAAGCTTTGAGTTAGTAGAGAAAATAGCTGAGAAAAGAAGCATTACCAATATCTTTAAAAAGAAAACTGTCAAAGCCAATGTAGGTTCTTTATTTGATACCAAACTCTATAAGGTTGGAGATATAGTGCAATTAGATAATATATACTACGATTCTGAAAGTTATAAAATAAGGGGAGAGTCGGTAAGGGAATTAGAGAAACTGGTGCAAACCATGCAGAAAAACCCTAATATGATTATTGAAATACGCTCACATACCGATACAAGAGGCAATGCACAGGATAATCTGGCTCTCTCGCAACTAAGAGCAAATGAGGTGGTAAACTTCTTAGCTAAAAAAGGCATAGCCAAAGCCAGAATGAAAGGGGTAGGAATGGGCGAAAAAGAACCCGTGAATGGCTGCGGCGACGGAGTTCAATGTACCGAAGCAGAACATCAAAGAAATCGCCGCACCGAATTCAAAATCCTCTCTATTGAACGCAAATAACACAACTGAAATCTTTAAAGGTAGTGTATGGTATTAAAATATGTACATATATTCCCTTACAGCACATCGGGAATTCTTACCTTTGCTATATAAAATAGTACACGATGTGCTTTGAGAATGAATAAAGATGAGGAATTTTAAGAAAGATAATTATATACAGAAGAATACCAATAAGCCAGTAGAAACAAAGTTTACGGTAAAAGAAGAAACAGAGTTATTGGTATTTCTACTTAGAAATATCAATAAGAGCCGGAATGATGTAAAAGTATTGCTTCGGGATAAACACATTTTTGTTGAGGGAAGGGCGGTTACTCAATTTAACCATATTTTAAAAGCCGGGCAATCGGTAGAAATAAAGTGGAAGAAAGCACCGGAAGAGCAAAAGCAAAAAGGATTATCAATTGTGTTTGAAGACCAATATCTGATTGTTATTGAGAAGCAGGAGGGGGTACTATCGATTGCTACAGAAAAACAAAAAGACAACAATGCCTACAGTACCTTGAGTGCTTATGTAAAAAGACAGAATCCGGCTAATCGTATATTTATCGTCCATCGACTAGACCGCGAAACTTCGGGTTTAATGATATTTGCCAAAAGTGAAAAAGTACAGAAACTCTTACAGGAATCATGGAATGAAACGATTGAAGAACGTACTTATCTGGCCGTAACCGAAGGCTCTGTAGAGAACGATGAAGGAACTGTAGTTTCTTATCTGGTTGAGAGTAAAGCTTTGGTAGTTTATTCAAGCCCAAACCCAGCTCTAGGGCAAAAAGCCATCACACACTATGAGGTCTTAAGACGAAGCAGCAAATATTCTTTAGTTAAATTCAATTTAGAAACAGGGCGTAAAAATCAGATACGTGTACATGCGAAAGATATGAAACACCCGATTGTAGGCGATGCCAAATATGGCGCTATAAGCAATCCAATTAATCGTTTGGGATTACATGCCTGGGTACTTTCATTTAAGCATCCAATTACGAAAGAGGATTTGCGCTATGAAACAGAAGTACCGTCAAAGTTTATGAAATTATTCGATTAAATGTTTTAGAAAAAATCAAGCAATTTCCTCTAAAAGGCTACTAAAATGAACAACCTTACCTCTGAAAAGCATATTATGTCTGTCTAAAATCTTTTCTTTATGGTTGAGGTCGAAATTCAGGAAGTCTTCCATACTTTTAAAATGAAACTGGATAGAGTAAGTGTTTCCAGCGTTCTCAACTTCAGTTAGCAGCTTTAGAATAGACGAATTATATGGTAATTTAGTTTGCATGACAGGCGGTAAAAAGTTCGCCTTCATCCATTTAAGCCATTGTTGATGAATAGGTGTTTCAACATTGAAAGTGATATTAAAAAGAAACATAAACGCTGATTTTTAAATAAAAGATTTGCAAATCTCGGAAAGAAATTTGGTCTTATTCTTACCGAGTTTAATTTTTCTTTGCGTTCTTTGTACTGAGAACCACCTTGATTGATTTTATTTCCATCATATTCTTTTAAAAAATGTTTAAAAAGTTTATCCCTACTATTCTAGCAATCGTCGGCTTTGTTGTGATTAGTTTTTTATATGCTTCTCCGCTTTTGCAAGGGAAACGTCTCGGTCTACACGATATTCAGATGGCTTCTGCTGCTGCAAAAGAACTCAACGATTTTCATAAACAAACAGGTGATTGGGGTTGGTGGACAAACTCAATGTTTGGTGGTATGCCCAGCTATATGATTGTAGGAGGCTACCCGAATAGCTGGTCAAGTTGGTTAGGAGCAACTTTATTAGATATTTTTCCCGTTCCGGCCAATGTATTGATAGCCCTGATGATAGGCTTTTACGTATTATTGCGTGTACTAAACGTAAACAGATGGCTTAGTTTCTTTGGCTCGGTTGCTTATGCCTTTGGTACAAGTGCCTTTCTATTTCTGGAAGCAGGTCATATCTCAAAAATCATTGCATTAGCCTTTGCACCGGGAGTGCTGGCAGGCTTTATAGCTGTTTTCAGAGGAAGATATTGGCTGGGTATTGCCATTACAACACTCTTTATGGGCTTAGAGATTTACGCCAATCACCCGCAGATAACTTACTATTTATTCTTCCTTTTAGGGTTTTATACTATTTTTGAAAGCTACCTGCATGTTAAAAAAAGTAATTTCTCAGGTCTGTTAAAGGCTTATGCCATTATTTTAGTGTGTCTGGCAATAGGTGTGGGTACGCGTGGCATGTATTTGTGGAATACCTTAGTGTATACTAAAGAAACTACCCGTGGAAAATCTGAATTGACCTTAGGAAATATCAACCGTTCGTCAGACGGTTTAGACAGAGATTACGCGTTTGGGCAGAATTATGCTTTCAGCAAGCTGGAAACACTTACCTTTTTAGCACCGAATTTTGTAGGTGGGTCTTCCAGTGGTAATGCCGGGACTAGTTCTGAAACCTATAAAATGATGATTGGAAAGGGTATTGATGCCGGTACTGCGCTTAATTTTAGTTCTAACTTGCCACTATATTTTGGCCCACAGGGTTACACATCCGGAGCGTTTTATTCCGGTATATTAGTTTTGTTTTTTTTCCTGCTATCACTATTTATCGTTAAGGATGGGCTGAAATACGTGCTATTAGCTACTTCAATTATTTATTTGTTTATAGCCTGGGGTAGTTATTTTAGTGGTTTCAACTATTTTATGTTTGATTACTTTCCCTATTTCAATAAATTCAGGGATAGTAAGATGATACTGACATTGTTACACCTATGTCTGGTATTAGGTGGTATGTTAGGCATTAAGCAAATTGTAGATAATAACCTTAGTTTCAAAGATCTGAAAAAGCCTTTGATATATTCTTTGGGTGGCTTATTAGGAGTTATAATCATCGGCTATTTCCTTCTTGATTTCCGCTCGCCAAACGATGAAGGTTTTGTGAAAAATATTGCTCAGGCCAATGGTCAGGATTTTGCCAACTCATTATTAGCCTCTATTATTGCCGACCGTCAATCAGCTGTCATAAGTGATATTCTGCGTTCATTATTCTTATTGGCTGCTGCTGCAGGTTTAATATGGGCATTTACCACGCAAAAGATTAAAGCCAATGTATTTATTATTGTGTTGGGTACATTAACCATTTTAGATTTAATTCTGGTGGATAAGCGCTATGTGAATAATTCTGATTTCCAGCCAAAATCGGCAATTGTAAGTCAATCTTATACGCCGTCACCGGCCGATGAGCAAATTTTACAGGATAAAGACCCTGATTTCAGAGTTATCGATTTGGCAACAAACCAGAGCTTCTGGTCAGATGCTAAAATCTCTTATTTCCATAAATCTGTGGGAGGATATCATGGTGCGAAATTGAAGCGTATGCAGGAATTGTACGAAAACGCTATGATAAAAGATGGTAAGTTGAACATGCCGATTCTCAACATGCTTAATACCAAGTATTTCATTACACCCGGCCAGAATGGTGAACCTGTGGCTCAGCAAAACCCTGAGGCTTTAGGAAACGCCTGGTTTGTCAATGAAATAAAAGTGGTAAAAAATGCCGATGAAGAACTTAAATCGGTCAATAACTTTAATCCCCGTACTGTAGCTTTTGTTGACCAGAGATATAACAGCTATCTAAACGGAAAATCTTTGAATCAGGATACAACGGCTAGCATTAAACTGACTGAATATAAACCGAATGCATTGACTTACGAGTCAAACTCAGCATCGAATCAGGTAGCAGTTTTCTCAGAAGTATATTATAGAGGTAACGAGGATTGGAAATCTTATGTAGATGGTCAGGAAACACCACACTTCAGAGCCAATTATGTATTACGTGCTATGGTAGTTCCGGCAGGAAAACATAAGATAGAGTTCAAATTCGAACCGAAATCAGTTACAGTCGGAACAAAGATTGACCTATTCTCTTCCATTGCATTTGTATTATTGATTATAGGTGGCTTGGTAATGGAATTCAGAAGCAAAAAAGAAGATGAAAAACCAAAGGCTTAGTGTAACTAAGTTAAGGAAGAAGATAAAGAGTTGTTTGATTTAATTAATAAGATATGCCAGTTGTTTCAGTGTTAATGCCTGTCTATAATGCAGAAAGGTATGTTAAGGAAGCGATTAATAGCATTTTAAATCAGACATTTAAAGATTTTGAATTAGTTGTTCTGAACGATGCCTCAAGCGATTCGAGTAAAGAGATTATTCTTTCCTTTCAGGATGCCCGGATTAGATATATAGAAAATGAACACAATAGAGGACTATCTTTTTCAAGAAACCGTTTGTTAAGTGAGGTTACAGGTGAGTATATTGCCTGGCTTGATGCTGATGATATTGCCCACCCTACAAGGCTTGAAGAAGAGTATAGATTTTTAGAAGAACATAGCAATCATGCCATGGTAGCAAGCTGGGCAAGATTGATTGATTCAGAAGGGAAGCCAACGGGTAATTATATTAAATCGTACATCCCGGATGAATACTTGTCGGCTTTGTTGTTATTTGTGAATTACTTTGTTCAATCAAGTGTAATGTTGAGGAAGAGTCAACTTCCTGAGGTGCATTATCGACCGGAGTTCCCTCCTACAGAAGATTATGAACTTTGGGTGAGGGTTGCGGCTCAGCATGAAGTAGCTATTCTACCAAAAACACTGGTCGACTATCGTATTCATACGACCAATATAAGCTCGCTTCAACAACAGAAGTCAGAAAAAGCGGTCAAACTGAACCATAAAATGCAATTAGAAAATTTAGGAATATTGCCAAGTGACGAAGAAGTAAATTTACACTACAATATTGCCTTCAAAAAGGCAGAAAATTTAGCGTTTCTGCAACTAACAGCTGATTGGCTGCATCGCATTAATCAACAGAATGAAATTAGTAAAAGATTTGAGCCTAAGGCCTTACATTATATACTGGCCCATCGCTGGATAAAAGTATGTACAAGTAATAAAGCATTAGGTGTAAAAGCTTTAAAACTATATTTTAAAAGTAAGTTTGCCGAAATACGCTTACGAAATACTTTTTTAATTATGCAATATATTTTAAAATCAAAATAATAATTTCTGAATTGAAATGAGAAAACAGGTTGTACTAACCCTATTATTATCCCTTATTTTATTTTCTTTGTTGAGTTGCCAGATGGAAACACAACCTATAGAAGAAGGGTTTACCAGTTTCTTGGCAGATAGCACTATGAAGATAAAGGTAACAGCCACTAATAATCCCGTTTATTATGAGTTTGGATTAAGATTTCAGGTTCTAAAAGAAGGGAAAGTTGTAAAATTCGGTACTAGACTACCTAATTCAGGCACTTATAGAGTGAGTATCTGGGATTTTACAGAAAAAACAGTTTTACTTAGCCAAAATGTTATTCAGACTCAGGCTAATACACAAGCGTGGGCAGACATTTCAGGTTTAGCGATAAAGCCCGAAAAAGAATATTTTATTTCTGTAGTAGCCAATAATTGGAATGATGCCCTTCCTAAAGCGGGAGGAAATATTCTCTATCCGATTATCAAGGGAAGTGTGAAAGTTTTAGGATTTGGATACGCAAGCCAACCATCAGCAACGGCAACACCTAGGCTTCCGAATGAGACGAACAATACTAAGTCTATATCCGGTTTTGTAGACTTTGGCTTCATACCCAATAATTAATATTATTTATGTATAGTACCGTTTTTAAGTTGTTGCCATTTCTTGATGCTATCCGACTCAATGTTTTACTGTTTGTAAGGAGATATATTTTTAAGTCTGGAAAAATAAACTTTTCTCAAACAGGAGAAGAGATAATTATTCAATGGATATTAAAAGATGTTAAGAAAGGGTTTTATTTAGATGTTGGCTGTCATCATCCTTATAAAATATCAAATACTTTCCAACTATACCTTAATGGTTGGCACGGAATAGCTATTGATGCAAATCCGTCCTTAATTGCTAAATGGAGTAGAAAAAGAAAGAATGATATCCCCCTAGTGGCAGCTATCTCTGACGAGGAAAAAGAAGTTACTTTTTATGAATTTAAAGAGAGCGAGGTGAATACAATGGATGAAAGCATGGTGAAAGAGTGGAAAAAAAAGTTTAACTATAGAAGTGAAAGAAAGTTGACCACACAAACCTTAACTTCAGTTTTAGATAAGCATTTGCTAAAAAATCAGTCAATAGATTTATTAACAGTAGATGTGGAAGGAAACGATTTCAATGTAATTAAATCTATTGATTTGTCTAAATATCGACCAAAGTTAATAGTGGTCGAAATTCATGGATTTGATTTATCGAATATTCAAGGAAATGAAATCTACCAGTATCTGACCGCTCAGAAATATACTTTGGTAAGCTTTGCAACTATGAATGGGTATTTTCTTGATGCAAAAATTTAATGGTGTAACATTTTAAACAAAGTGACTATATGAAAACCAACCTTTATGTATTAATCTTTATTGCTGTCGGACTATTTACACAAAATGCTATCGCACAGACTAAACAAGACGAATTCTCCCCTGCTGTTAAGGATTCATTGGGACTAAAAAATGTAGTTTTCGATATTTCTGAAAGTGCTTATACTATCTTACCTTTAAGTTCAGGAAAACCACATTTTGTAGGCGGCAAGCTAAGTCTGGGAACTTCCTCTGTTTCAAAGAAAATCTATGTTTTAGATGATACACGAAACATCGATGAAGCAGGTAATGGAAACGTATTTTCAATTTTCCAGAATATAAATCCTCAGGGATATGTTACGCAAGAGTACATTTCTGGAACAAGCGGTGGAAAATTAGAAATTGGTTTTGCAAGTTCTAATTATGGCACAGGAGATTTGAATACAGTGTATGCCAACAGAGGGACAATTATTTCAAGAAATACTTCGGGTCTGATTCTTCGCTCAACCCCTGGAGCAGGAACTTATGACGGTATCACTTTTCAATCCGGTGTGGCAGGATTTGACGGCATAACTCCTGAAAGAATGAGAATTACCGGAGAGGGGAATATAGGTATAGGAATGAAAAATCCGGTTGCAAAATTAGAATTGAGCAACGGAAATGTGCAGTTGGATAGTGGAGATATTTTTATAAGAGATTTTAACAGAGGTATAGTACTGAAATCTCCAAGCAGCCTTTGTTGGAGAATTACGGTTGATGATAATGGCAATTTTGTAAAAACAAATATCAATTGTCCTAACTAACAGAATAGAAATTACCCATTAAAAAAGCCAGACTGAAAGTCCGGCTTTTTTAGGATATGTAGGTTATTAAAGGGTAAGACCTTATATACCTTTTACAAAAATATCTGATGTTGGAGTTACACTTCCACCTTTCTTTTCAAGCGTAACGGCAAAGACACTTGGTAGAGGTACTTTTTTCAATTGCTGTGTATTATTAATAATATCAAATACACCAGCATCCAAAGGCTTATCATCTACAATAGCCCATAATTGGTACTGCATTCCGGCTGGTGGGGCTGGTAAGTTAGGGCGTACCAGATAAACTGTATTGGTTTTCGTATCCAAAGCAAGCATAACCGTTGAGTTAGGCGATACTTTTTGTCCCATCAACTTAAATGTTTTCACCGCCGGGCTCATCAGAAAGTTTACTTCACTCGGCTTCATCATCCCCTCGTTATTCTTTACCTCTTTTTGCAGTTGAATATTCTCTTGAATCGCCGCACTTAAGTTTTCTTTACTCGCGTTCCAGCGTGTCAGTACATAAATATTTGCTAAAACGCTACCTAATAAGGCCACTGACGCCGCAATTCGGATGTAACTACTGAAAAATCCGTTTGATTTTTCAAGCGTTGTCTCTAACTCTTTTCCACTATTGAAATCTATAACTTTTGATCCTTTTACCGCAGTTTCTGAAGTATCAGTATCAGCAACAAGTGTATTCCAGATTTGACTTTTTAAATGAGTAGGGGGTGTTTCGGCATGATCAAAGGCATAGCTTTCCAGGGCATCTTCAATTGCTCGAAGCTCTGCCTTCACTTCTGGATATTTTATAGCCATTTGCTCTACTTCAACCGCCTCTTCAGGACTAGCTGAGCCAAGCACGTAGCTTTCTAAAATACCGGACGCTATGTATGAATTAATATCCATTTTATTTACAGCTTGATTAAATTGATAGTGTTCGGGTCAATTTATCAAGCATATGTTATTCAGTTTTCTGGTGTTATCTAAAAAATGTTATCAATAAAAGTACTATAGTCTGAAGTAAAGTGCGCAGTGTGTTAACTGCCGCTTTAATTCTTGTTTTGACTGTACCAAGAGGTATGCCGTATTCTTGTGCAACCTCCGCTTGGGTATAGCCTTGGTAATAAACTAAATCTATTAACTGTTTATATTCAGGTTTTAGTTTATCTACTACTTTTTGTAGCCCTATACCATCCACTTCCTGTTCAGTTTGATATTCATTATCAATCTGATACACAACCTTATCTTCCATAGACACATTCTGTGAAGTATCTCTGAAATCTACCGACCGGACTTTGTCTATTGCCAGATTCCGGGCAATATTCATCATCCAGGTAAAGATGCTTCCCTTAGAGGAATCATAATTACCAATATTCTTCCAGATTTTCAAAAATGTATCTTGGAGTAAATCACTAGCATCGTCGTTCGACTGCACAATTTTATTCAGTACGCCATACAGTGCGCTTGAATAGTTATTGTACAGAATGGTAAAGCCTCGCTCATCTTTGTCTCTCAACAAAGCCACTAACTCTTCTTCTGATATGCTAATGCGACGTGCCAAACGATCTGGGTTTTCGGGGCTAAATTAGTAAGATTATCCAAAGATGTTATTTATCTTACATCTTTCCAAAAAAAACTTTAAAAAAACAATGCATTTTAATCAGATTTTCTGGCATTCTATTTAAGCCCAAACTTTTTATCTTTTGCACTTCTGATTGTATTTACGGAATATCCCGATCTTTGGATTTACTTTATAAAATAATAGCCTTACCTTTGCCATTCTTTAGAAAAATTAACCGATTAGAAACTAAAACAATAGATAAGTAGTGGCTACAACACCCAAACAACAAGGCTTTTTCTTCCCTGCTGAATGGCATCCACATCGTGCAACATGGTTAAGTTTTCCGCAGAGTTCTGATTCGTGGGATTATGGGGATCGTTTAGAACGTATCTATCCATCTTATATGGCCTTCATTAAAGCCATTGCCGAAAGTGAAAAAGTTTGTATTAATGCAACTGATGAACAACAAAAAGCATTGATAATCAGGCTTCTTGAACAATATAATATAGACCAGAGTCAGATAGAAATACCTGTTCATGCTACTAACGATTCTTGGTGCAGAGATCATGGTCCGGCGTTTCTGATAAACCCTGAAACTAAGAAACGAATGGTTGTGGAATGGGGGTATAATGCATGGGGCGGGAAGTATCCACCCTTTGGTGATGACGATCAGATACCTGTAAAAATAGCTAATTATTTAGGCTTACCTTATGTAGTGCCAGGTATTATTATGGAGGGAGGTTCGGTAGAATTTAATGGCAAAGGTACTGTAATGACCAGTAAGTCATGTTTATTGAATCCGAATAGAAACCCACATCTGAATCAATCGCAAATTGAACAATTCCTATATGATTATTATGGCGTTGACCAGGTACTTTGGGTAACGGACGGTATTGTGGGTGACGATACAGATGGACATATTGATGATACTACGCGTTTCGTGAATGAAGATACGGTCCTGACTGTAGTAGAACATGATAAAACCGATGATAACTACCATCCACTGAAGCAAAATCTGGAAGACATGGCTAAGATGCGTTTGTTGAATGGAAAGCAATTAAATATTAAAGAATTACCTATGCCTAAGGCTGTATACGATAGTGATATTCGCCTCCCTGCTTCTTATGCTAATTTTCTGATTACTAATGGAGCTGTAATAGTACCAACTTACCGTTGCGATAAAGACGATACGGCTTTGGAGATTATTCAGGGATGTTTTCCGGATAGGAAAATTATTGGTATTGATGCGACCGAAATTATCTGGGGACTTGGAAGTTTTCACTGTTTATCGCAACAAGAGCCCATTATTTGAGGTTATAAAAAATGTTAAATTATCATAAAAAAATATTTGGGTCGCTTAGCAATACAACCAATGGTGAAGTAGGAGGAGATACTCTGTTTCACTATTCACAAGCTGGCGATATTGTTTGGGCAGAATATGCCGGAGGAGCCATTGTAAAGGGCTTTCTAATTGCTAAAATAGTGGAAAATAACGCTTTAGATATGCGATATGAGCATATTAACAAAGCAGGAGAGTTAATGACCGGGAAGTGCTATTCTACTCCGGAAGTACTGTCTGACGGGCGTATACGTCTGTATGAAAAATGGCAATGGACAAGCGGAGATATGTCAGAAGGAGAGTCAATTGTGGAAGAAATAATCATCAAAACTTCGTAAAAAGCAGATTTTTCTGTTATTTTTGATTCTTCGTTTTTTTGATGTCTGAAAATCATTGATTTTCAGTACTTTGATAACCCAAACAAAATTAATATTCATCACAATAATTTTTAAACGCATAGAGTTTAATTATTGGAACAAAATGGCATTGCCATTAGGATGATTGAAGCGTACTGTTATGAAGCGATTTTACAAGTTATTTCCATATATATTATTAATCTTTTCACAGTTAGCTTGCCAGGTTTTGAAGAAGCCGGCTTCTTCTGATAGAGGTAAAACGGTAAGTGCTGCACCAGCCGCAGCCCCGTCAGTAAATACGGCAAGTCCTGTAATCACCGAACCAATTGGTTTGACGGTAGGATCGAATGAGGTGAAAATATCGGATCTGAAGCAAGAGATTGAGAAACTAATGGTGGATGATACCATGTCTGCCGATAAAGCTTTGGCTCAGGTGATTCAAGATCAGCGATTAGTAGCGGAAGCTAAACAAAGGGGTTATGGTAATTCGGAAGACTTTAAAGAAGAACTGCAAACCTACCAAAGTATTTTAGCAGAGTCTTACCTGACAGATAGCGCAACTATCAAATATCTGCTAAAAGAAACCTACGATTGGATGTTGCAGGAAGTAAGGGCTTCTCATATTATGTACCAGATGTCTGAATTTGCTAATCCTGCCGATACTGCCGCTATTTATAATAAATTAATTGATATTAGGAGAAGAGCCACAGAGGGTGAAGATTTTGGCGTATTAGCACAGCAATTCTCACAAGATAAAAAAACAAGTAGCAAAGGTGGAGAGTTAGGCTGGTTTAGTGCTTTGCAATTGGTTTATCCTTTAGAAAAAGCGGCCTTTAATGTGGCTGTCGGGCAAGTTTCTATGCCTGTCAGAACAAAGGCAGGGTATCACTTAGTAAAAGTACTAGAGCGTCGACCTAATAGTGGTAAAGTATGGGTGCAGCATATTTTAAAGGCAGTTCCGCCTACTTCAAATGATTCACTTAGCAGAGCAAAGTTTCAGATAGACTCGCTATATACTGCTTTAATTAAGGGAACTAAATTTGAGACCTTGTGCGAAAAGTATTCTGACGACTACAAGACCAGAACTAATCAGGGCTATTTGCCAATATTCGGTATAGGAACACGTGAAGAAACAGCCTTTGAACAAGCTGCATTTTCACTAAAAGAAGGTGAATTCTCTAAACCCGTTCGTACATCGGCGGGTTGGCATATTATCAGATTAGCCAAGAAAATTCCTTTAGAGCCTTACGAAAAACTATTGCCTAAATTAAAAGAAAAAGTAGTAACCGATTCAAGAGGAGAACTGGTAAAGGAAAATGCCTTGAACCGTTTAAAAAAGGATATGCAATTTGTTGAATATCCAGATATTGTGAAGAGAGCTATTGAGTCGGCAGATACCAATTTAATCAAGAAAAAGTGGGGATACGCTTTGAATGGTCCTATCACTAATAGCACGATTTTTTCGATTGGGAAAAACGAAATCAAAGCCAAAGCCTTTTTCGATTATGTGATGGAAAGGCAATTAGTTGAAAGAGTGCCTACAGGCTATTCGTCAGTAGTTTGGATGCGTAGTTTTTATAAGAAGTTTGTCGATAAAAATGTAAGAGAGTATGCCGAAATGCATTTGGCTGAAATCAATCCTGATTTCAGATTATTGATGAATGAATACACGACCAGTTTTCTGAAATCAGAGTTATTGAATAACCTAGTATACGAAAAATCGGTAGGCGATACTTTGGGGCAAAGAGCTTATTACGAAAAAAATAAAGCAAATTATCGAATGCCCGAAAGAGTTTTTGGAAGTCTGGTAGTTGCCAAAGATACCAAAACGCTGGGACAAGTAAGAGATATTTTCAAGAAAGGAAGTCCGTATCCGCTTAATAGCACAATGCGTACACCGTTGTATTACGATAAGTTTGCCAGTGATTTAACTTCTGAGCACAAGAAAGTTTTGGTAACTTTACTGGAAATTATGCATACCAATAATGGCTATATTGTAGAAGTAGGGGGACATGCTGACCAGAGCGAAAATGCTGGTAATTCTGCTGAACGTATTGAAAAGGTAAAGAATTTCCTTGTTTCGAATGGTTTGCCTATTGAGCGGATCATTGAAAATGATTATGCCAAAACCAAACGTGCGGATCGATTTGACTGGACTAAAAACCAAAGGGTAACTTTTGTGTTTTATAGCAATTCTAAGAAAGATATCGAGAAACGTTTTAATCGTAAAGAGACCAACTCTGTGATTATTGAAGATGGTTATTTTAAGAAAGGTGATAATAAGTATATTGACGGGTTTAAATGGGAAACAGGTAGCCAGTCTATAATAAAAGACGGAAAGTATATTGAGCTCAGTGTTGAAAGAGTTGAGCCGGCCCGCTTTAAAACTCTGCGTGAAGCACGTGGGCAAGTATTAATTGATTATCAGAAGCAACTGGAAAGACAACTGAATCTGGAGTTGGAAGCGAAATATCCTGTTAAAGTAAATAAAGAAGAATTAGATAAAGCCTTAGGGGCAAGAAAACAATAAGTTATAAAAAGAACCAAGCACGAACCAATTATATGTTAAAGAAATTAGTTTTATTGATTTGCCTGCCCGTATTGGCATTTTCTCAGGAAACACCTAAGCCTATTAATATTGACCGGATTATTGCAAAAGTAGATAACTATATTGTGCTTCGTTCAGAAGTAGAACAATGGTATCTGCGTTCGGCACAGCAACAACAACCAGTTAGCAAATGTCAGGCATTAGAAAGTTTAGTGGTAAATAAACTATTGGTGGCTAAGGCTGAAATAGACTCAGTGATTGTAGATGATAAAACAGTAGATGACCAACTGACTGCTCGTATGCAACAGATGGTTCAACTATACGGCAATGAAAAGAATATCATCGACCAGTTTGGTAAGTCTTTAGAAACCCTGAAAAGTGAGGTGCGTTCACAGGTGAGAGAGCAATTAACTGCCCAGAAAATGCAGGGTGAGATTACCAAGAACCTGAAAGTAACACCAAATGAGGTGAAAAAATTCTTCAACCAGATTCCTAAAGATAGTATTCCTGAAATACCGGCCGAAGTACAGATTGCTCATATTGTGCGATATGCCAAAGTAACTAAAGCGCAGAAGGAGGAGTTATCAGAACGTTTATTAGATTATAAGAAAAGGATATTAGCAGGTGAAAAATTTGAAGATTTAGCCAAAGAATATTCAGAAGACCCGGGCTCACGTCAGTATGGTGGTGATTTAGGTTGGTCGAAGAGAGGACAGATGGTGCCGCAGTTTGAAGCAGCTGCTATGAAGTTAAAACCTAATGAAATGACTGATGTAATAGAATCTGATTTCGGCTTGCACTTAATTCAGACACTTGAAATCCGTGGACAGGAGTACCACGCCAGACATATCCTGTTACGTCCTGATTATAACCGTTTGGATTTAGGTGAACCCACCAGATTTTTAGATAGTCTTCGTAAAGAAATTGTACGCGATAGCATTAAATTTGAAAAAGCTGCCAAGGATTTTTCAGAGGATAAACAAACACAAGATGCAGGCGGAATGATATATGATCCACAGACTGGTGGCTCAAAATTGCCGCTAGACCAATCAATGGATCCGACCCTTTACTTCACTATTGACAGTATGAAAGTTGGCACGATTACTGCACCCATGCCATACAGAACCGAAGACGGGAAAACAGGTGCAAGAATCATTTATTATAAGACTAAATTTGCTCCTCACATCGCTAATCTTAATGACGATTATGAGAAAATAAAAGACTTTGCTATGATGGAAAAACGAAGCAAAGAGATAGAAAGATGGTTTAAAAAAGCGATTGCTGATGTTTATATAAAAATTGACCCTGAGTTTGAATCTTGTAATATTTTCGGGCAGATACGAACCGATAATTAGCAGAGATTCAATCATAAACAATTCACCCATACCATACATTAATGAGCAAAGTTCAATTTAATTCAGACGTAGAAGCAGCAGATGCCCTTAAAGTTGCCTTTAACAATTTAAGAAATGAAATCGGACAAGTTATCGTTGGGCAAGATGAGACAGTTCGTTTATTACTGACAGCTATTTTTACTCAGGGCCACTGCCTTTTAGTAGGGGTGCCGGGTCTTGCAAAAACGCTCTTGATTCAAACAATTGCTTCGGCGTTAGATTTGGACTTTAATCGTATTCAGTTTACACCTGACTTAATGCCATCTGATATTCTGGGTTCTGAAACTTTAGATAATGAACGTAATTTCAGATTTATTAAAGGCCCTGTGTTTGCCAATATCATTCTTGCTGATGAAATTAACCGTACACCTCCTAAGACGCAATCTGCACTTTTAGAGGCGATGCAGGAATATGCAGTAACTGTAGCAGGACAAAAACATAATATCGGTCGCCCGTTCTTTGTATTAGCTACACAAAACCCAATCGAGCAAGAGGGTACTTATCCCTTGCCGGAAGCCCAGCTTGACCGTTTTATGTTTATGGTGAATCTGGATTATCCATCTTACAAACAAGAACTGGATATTGTAAAAAATACAACCTCTGATAATAAAAAGGTAGTAAAAAAGATATTGACAGGTGACGAGATTCTTTATTTTCAGCATTTAGTACGCCGGGTTCCGGTGGCTGATAATGTAGTAGAATACGCGGTAAGCCTTGTTCATAAAACACGTCCGAATACAGAAATGGCTTCGGCAGATACCAATAAATATCTGGAGTGGGGGGCAGGACCTCGTGCCTCGCAAAACCTGATTTTAGGTGCGAAATGTAATGCTTTGATTAATGGCAAATATTCACCTGATATAGAAGATGTAAAAGCCGTAGCGGTTTCTGTATTACGCCATCGTTTAGTAAGAAACTTCAAAGCAGAAGCTGAACACATTTCGGTAGAAGAAATTATTAAGCGAATGTTATAGGATATAATACATCTAAGTGCCAATGAAAAAGAGATGTTTATGCATCTCTTTTTTTATTATATAGACCTTTTTATGAATATCATTTCAATCAGACATCTTTATTAACATGAGTTTTTGTATCTCTAATAGGAGAAGTGTCATCTTCTCCAGCTTCTAGGTCAGTAGTCTGATATTCTTCTCCTGTGCCTGTGATATTTTGTTGAGCTTGCTGATGAATATTTTTATTTCCTGCCTGCTGATTTTTACCTAATTGTGCCTTTTCCCAGCTCTCTCGTCTTTGATGCCCCTGCTGAGGAGTATTTCTATTACCACCTTGTTGTATCGAAGTGTTTTTGTTTCTACTCTGTGTGTCTTTTTGATTTTCCATGGCTTTTATTGTTAGACAAGCAAGCCATCTCAAAATCACTTTGAGATGGCTTGCTTATTATATAATCTATTTGAAATTTCTACAGAAATATTTGTATTGATAAGATAGAGACTATATTTCTTTTATCTCAGGCTTATCTGTTTGAGGCTGAATCTCCGGTTTATCATAGCGATTATCTCCGCTTTGTTGGTTATCTTGGTCTTGTCTCGCAGGACCATTCGCATCATATTCTTGTCCTTGTTGACTTTGATTTGAGCTATTTTGTTGACCTTGTTGAGGAGAGTTTCTGTTGCCTCCTTGTTGGCCTTGGTTCCAGTTTTCTTGACCTTGATTGCTATTGCTTTGTTGGCCTTGTTGAGGGGTATTTCTATTACCACCTTGTTGTGTCGACGTGTTTCTATCCTCGTCTCTTCTTTGTGTGTCTTTTTGATTTTCCATGATTCTATAAGTTTTAAATTTATTTACTCCTTACCCAAAGTGTAAAAAAGTTATGCCAGTCAATTTATCCTTGTTTTGAAATTGATATTGAGACAAATCTACCCCCTCTTTAAACTTGGCGTCCCTGTTATTTCACACTATTACGGTTGGACCTATTGATGCTTCCTATTATCCTAATGGCCTGTTTTTTTTGCAACGAAGGCATACATCATTCAGATAAATATCATGGCCAAAAAACAACAGAAGCCGTTTACCCTAATTACTGGCGGTACCAGCGGTATAGGATATGAATTAGCTAAATTGCTAGCTAAAGATGGACACAATCTGGTAATTGTTGCCCGCAGTCAAAAAGAACTTGACCAGGTAGCGCAGTCCTTGAATTCTACTTACAAAGTAGACGTAATTCCATTGGCAAAAGACCTTTTCAACAGAAAAGCAGCTTTTGAAGTATATGATTTTGTAAAATCACAAGGTATCCAGATTGAAATTCTGGTTAATGATGCGGGGCAAGGACAATACGGAGAATTTATTAATACAGATATTGAAAGAGAAGTAGATATTATTGAACTGAATATTGTCAGTTTAGTGACACTCACAAAACTATTCCTGATTGATATGGTTGGCCGGAAAAGTGGTAAAATCCTCAATCTTGCTTCTATCGCCAGTAAGGTGCCGGGACCATTTCAGGCAGTTTATCATGGTACAAAGGCCTTTGTTCACTCATTTACGGAAGCTATCCGTGCAGAAGTAAAAGAGTCAGGAGTAGTTGTTACTTCCTTACTTCCGGGGGCTACTGCTACAGATTTCTTCAGAAAGGCTGATATGCTAAACTCAAAAATTGTTCAGGATCCTGACAAGCTATCTGACCCTGCTGATGTAGCTATGGATGGCTATAATGCCCTGATGAATGGGGATGATATGGTGGTTTCAGGATTTAAAAATAAAATGCAGGTAGCTATGAGTAATGTTACACCTGACGAAATAGTAGCCAAAAATATGTACAAACAACAGGAGCCAGTTAACGAAAATGAAAATAAATAGTATAAAAAATCACATAACTTATGAAAGCAGCAGTAGTACATGGGCCTCATAAAATAACTTATGATACAGTTGATGACCCGGCCATCCAAGAACAAGATGATATTATTCTTAAAGTAACCTCCACAGCTATTTGCGGCTCTGACCTCCATATATATTCAGGTGGTCTTCCTCAACCAAGACCTATGGTAATGGGTCATGAGTTTATGGGAATTGTGGAAGAAACCGGAAAAAATGTAAAAAATCTCAAAAGGGGCGATAGGGTAGTAGTGCCTTTCCCGATTGCCTGCGGGCATTGCTTTTTTTGCGAACATGACCTGCCAGGACATTGCGAACATAGTAATCCTGAAAACTATGGTCCGGAAGGGGGATTGCTAACCGAAAAGGGAGGAGCTTTATTTGGCTATACAGATTTATATGGAGGGTACGATGGCGGGCAAGCACAATATGTGAGAGTTCCTTATGCCAATTTTGGCCCGAGAGTAGTACCTGAAAATCTGACTGATGAGCAAGTATTATTTCTGACAGATATATTCCCAACGGGATATACAGGCGTAGATTGGGGAGAATTGAAAGGAGGAGAAACCGTAGCCATTTTTGGTTCGGGGCCTGTAGGTTTGATGGCATCGAAAAGTGCATGGCTGAGAGGGGCTGGTAAAGTAATTATGGTTGATACAGTCCAATACAGATTAAATAAAGCAAAACAAACTACAGATTGTGAGACAATCCTGTGGGAAGATGGCGCTAAGGATGTAATAGAACAAATCCGGTCAATGACTGAAGGCAGAGGTGCTGATTTATGCATTGATGCAGTGGGCTTTGAACCTGAACGTAACATAGTTGATAAAGTAAAAGCAACTATTAATTTTGAAAAAGGCTCAGTAAAGGTATTGGAAGCCTGTATGAGCGCAGTGAGACGAGGTGGAACAGTATCAGTACTAGGAGTCTATCCAACACCTTATGATAATTTTGCCATAGGTCAGTTTTTTGACAAAGGTATTATCTTAAAAGGCGGACAAGCACCTGCTCATAAATATATTGACAAATTATTAGACTATGTTAAACAAGATAAAGTAAAACTAGATGATATTATTACGCACCGCTTAGGTTTGTCACAGATTGAACATGCCTATGAAATTTTCCATAAAAAAGAAGATGGTTGCGTGAAAGTAGTCTTAGACCCATGGAAATAACTGATGCTGAAAAGAAATGCCTGTACTACACTTAGGTAGCACAGGCATATTCTACTTACTTATAAAACTTAACATTTCTAATACCTGATTGCCCAGTAAGGATTCCTGTATGACTTGATGCTATCTTTGATATGTTTTACTATCAATTGGTCATAATCAGCATCTTTTATTTTCTTGCCTTTTAACTTAGGCAGAGCCAGTTCTTTACTCTCCAGTTTTTTGAATTCTACTTTAGTTGCCGTAATCACTACGTCACCATCGTTTATTTCCAATTCCAGAATCATACCCGGAAGCCCGTAAAATCTTTCAGGCCCTGCCGAAACAGGAATATCTCCTGTAAACCAGGCTGTTATTTTCTGATGCTTAACAGTATCTTCTGTAACAGCTTTCATGCATACATAGCCAGCCACATCTTTAATCTGGTTGAGAACTTTCCAGTTTGGAGCTCTAAGAGAATCTTCGATTACATAGGTTTTTCCTAACATTTCGATAATTTCTATTTTCTTTTCTTTCTCGTAATTACGATAAATAAAATAATCTTCCGTACGAGAAGACCAACCATATTCACTGGCTTCTTCCATGTGGGTTAGCAGACTCTCATTGGCATTGAAATACATCTTTGTTTTGCTTTTCCAACCATCATCATTTTTGCCCCAGGTCTGTTTTACTCGGTCTTTTTCTTCGTTTGACAGATAGGTTAATTGTCCGATAATTTTCGACCAGAATTCCTGGCGCTCATATGTCACCATTCCCTCAGTTTTTTGGGCAAAACCTGATAGAGGGTTAACGCAAGCTAATAAGAGTAAGCCAAATATGTATTTTGATATAGATTTCATTTGTATGTGTTTAATAGTATTAAATAGTATTTCTTAGTACCAGCCTTGGCGACGCATCTTAGCACTTACGCCTCTCATGTTGTAGGTAAAACTCAACATAAAGTATCTCGAAAGTGTTTGTGTCTGTTCTGTTGAAACGAAGTTCTGAGACGCATATTGGTTGATACCGATGTTTTTCTTCAATAAATCATAGCCTGATATACGCAGTTCCGCTTTTTTCGCTTTACCCAATATTTTATAAACCGATGCATATAAAATAGGTATGTGCTGATTAAAGCCGAAACGCTCGTTTTTAGAGATTCTATAATTCAGGTTCGAAGTGAAATAGATACCGGCAGGCATAGCAATATTCATTTCAGCGCCTAGATTATGATTAAATATCTGCTGATTCTGTGATGAATTGATAGAGTATTTAGTATTGGTGATACCAAAGTTACCATTAGCATAGAAAGTAAACTTATCGCTTGGCGTCAAATCAAGGCGGAAACCGAAGTTATAGTTGTTATTACGAGTAGTATTCAACACGTTGTTAATATAAATCAGGTTCTTAGAGATATTCGTCCCTCCATTCAGATTCAAAGTACTCTTGGTCTTTTTAAGTGGGAAGCCGAAGCCTAAATATGACCCCATATTTTGACCACCTGAAATATTGGTAGGTTTGGCGGTAGTCACCAAAGTTACAGGGTCAACAGTCTGATTATAAATTACCTGATTGATATTGTATCCATAATTTAGGTTGAAGAACATATTGGTAAAGCTACCCGGATTAAACATATTATAGCCAACAAATGCTCTGTGGGTACTCATAGGTAACAAATTAGGGTTACCCACACGAATGTACAGTGTATTACTATTATCAATAATCGGCTGCAAATCTTTAATAGCAGGCTCGCCCACTTCTTTACTATAATCAGCCCATATATATCGGTTGTTTTTCAAGTCGATATTGATTGATGAGGCAGGAATCCAGGCAAATATATCTCTGTTGATGTTCTGCACATCAGTTGAGTTTTTACTACGGGCAAAATTCCCATCGAGGTGGAAGTGTTGTGCTGCTAAACCAAATGAAATATTTACACCTTTATGATTATATCTCACATTGGTTCCGAAGCGATTATACATAAAATCATTAGTGTAATAATTACTCAATGAATCAATACGGATACCATCGGTTGTCTGTACATTTCTGTCTACTGCATCACGGCGTAAGCTGAAATTATAGAATGTTTCAGAGAAGAATTTTTTAGACAGCGGCTCAACAAAAAGCAAGCTAGATTTAACCAAATTACGGGGACTATTGGTGAAGTTAATCTGATTGATATTGGCTGGAATGGAACCAACCGGTGCGCCAAATAGTTCGTTTACCGAACTCTGACGAGCTTCACCGTCTGATACATTATAGTTATAAGTTAAGCTGGCAGCAAAGTTTCTGCCTTTTTTCTTGAATTTGTGGCGATACAAACCAATCAGGGCAATAGCAGTTGAGTTAAACTCATTGAAGTTATTAATGGTAGTCTGGTTCGATTTGGTACTACTACCATTCCTATAAAGTTCCTGTAAGCTATTAAATTTAGTTGTTCCGTCGCCCATTCTACCGTTTCCTATTAAAACTAAGGTATTGAGCGAGTCAATTTGTTGTTCGAAACGTAAACTTACGCGGTGATTTCGGCTGATACGGTTCTGATAGCTGTCTTCCAGCGTCTTAAATGAACTATTATTAGAAAGGAAATTCTCTCTTGTGGATTTTTTAGAAACCAACTGTTGAGTCTGGTTATAATAGTAGTTTGAACTAAACTTGGTCTTTTTGGTATCGTAGTTATAATTGGCACCCCCAGCATAGTTTTCAGAAAAACCCTGAAAGTTACGGCCACCTACAGGAATAGAAATACTTTCTTCGGTGTCATTATCATAAAAAAACCTTACACCACTACTGAAACCAAAATCAGCTTCATCACCCCAGTTATTCGCCTGACTACCTCTGAAATCCTGAAAATCATCACGAGAGATACCGGTCTGGTTGATATTATTGCCTAAGCCCAGAACAGAAAACTGTTGTTTAGAGTCAAATTTATTGTAGTTACCTTTTAATTCTGCCCTTTCCTCTGTACCAAGAGCAGCCGTAATTTTACCAAATCCGCCTTTTTTGAAGTCATCTTTCAGCTCAAGGTTAATGGTTTTTTCTTTCTTACCATCATCTACACCAGTAGCTTTGGCTTGCTCTGATTTATCATTGAATATCTGAACTTTGGTGATTGCTTCGGCAGGTAAGTTTTTAGTAGCGGCTTTAGGGTCATTACCAAAAAAGCTTTTACCATCAACTGTTACCTTTTTTACATCTTGTCCCTGGGCTTTGATATTCCCGTCTTGATCAAGCTGTACACCGGGTAACTTTCGTAACAAGTCTTCGACTGATGAGCCTGGTGGCACTTTAAATGAGGCAGCATTATATTCTATGGTATCTCCTTTGATATTCAGCGGAGCGCGAGCAGTTTTTACTACCACTTCCATTAATTCTTTAGCGATGGGTTTTAATTTAAGCTGCCCTAAATCATTCACAGCCCCATCCACAGGCTTTACATCAATCTGGAAAGGGATATACCCTACAAAAGAGATTTTCAGGATATAGTTGGCCTTTTTTACGTTTTTAAATTCAAATGCTCCGTTTTCGTCGGTACGTCCAAAGTTAACTAAAGTTGAATCTTTGGGCTGCAAGAGCATGACTGTAGCAAAAGGCATTACTGCATTTCCAGAGTCGATGGCGATTCCTTTGATGTTGAATTTAGTAGGATTTTGGGCAAATAAAAGTGCGGCTGAGTGCACGAGCACAGCTAGTAGAAGTAAGCGCTTTTTCATGAGATGGTTTAGTAAAAGTAATATCGTTGCTTTATTAACTAATTGTTTAGTTAACTATGATGCGAAGATAAAACTATTTTCTTTCACGAATGTAAATTTTAAGTTTTTTTAACTAACATTTTTTTTTACGGACTTTTTTACAAAAATTTACATATATTTGATCCAACGTATTCCACACCGCATATTGAAAAATCTTCAGGCTTCCCTTCTTATTCTTTAAAAGAAATTGTACTTTTTTGTGATTAGCTAACAATAAACTGCCTATTTGTATCGTTTATTTGGACTTAGGCATTGTATTTGTCTAATTTTGTAGCAGAACCAAATCAATATATAATGTTAAAAAAATATGTATTGGGTTCGTTGTTAGTCGTTTCATCTGTGGTCGCTAAAGCCATTGACCATCCAAAATCCCCCACAACTTCACCGAAACAGGTAAACAATAAGAGTAATTCAAAATTAACCGACGACCTACAACGATTCGCCCGAAAACTTATTGGCATCCGCTATTTATGGAGCGGTAAAACACTCAAAGGATTTGATTGTTCAGGTTTAGTAAATTACGTATTTGCCAAATTTGGCATGAAACTGAGCCATCGTAGTACAGACCTTTTTAAGATGGGCCACCAGACAACGCCTGAAGCCGCGCTACCAGGAGATTTAATCTTCTTCAAAATCAATTCCAGCAGAAAAGACGAAGTATCTCATGTAGGCATTGTATTGGAATCTGATAAAAATGGCTTGAAATTTATTCATTCGGCCTGTAAAACTGGGGTTAGCATCAGTTATTTAAAAGATAAATATTATGCTTCTCGCTTTGCGGGTATTCGACGAGTAATAGATGGTATGAAAGATGGTAAATAAGAATTTTACCAAATATTCATTTAGGAAATATTTGTTTTCCCAAATAAAGAGTTGCTTTACTGACTAAGCAACTCTTTATTTTTTATCAATAGATTAATTTTAAATTGATTCTCAGAAAGGTAAAAATTCGCTGATAATGGTAGTTTGGTAGATAAATTGTCCAATCTGAAATTTATTTAGAGATAATTTTGAGTGACATTCTATATATTGTAGATATATTTTCATTCGAAATTTTGCTTTTGTTTTTCTAAATGTCTTACTTTGTAGAAGTATCAAGAAATTCCCGTTTGCGGAAACCCAACCGAGTCGAAACACTACGGTGGTAAAGAGATGCGGGCAACAGGCGTTCAGATGTTTGTTTGTCAAAAAAGTTTCTTTCCCTTCTGCACTGAGTTTTTTAGCATACACTTTTTGCAAATCATTAAAAACTAAATAAGATTTATGGCGTACCTATTTACTTCCGAATCAGTATCGGAAGGTCACCCAGACAAAGTTGCTGACCAAATTTCTGACGCTCTTATTGATAACTTTTTGGCGTTTGACCCTACTTCTAAAGTTGCTTGCGAAACCCTCGTAACAACAGGTCAGGTGGTTTTGGCAGGTGAAGTAAAAACTAAAACCTACCTTGATGTACAATCGATTGCCCGCGATGTAATCACAAAAATTGGTTATACCAAATCAGAGTATATGTTTGAGGCAAACTCTTGCGGTATCTTATCAGCTATTCATGAACAATCGGATGATATTAACCGTGGAGTTGACCGCACAGCAGATGAGAAAAATTTTGAAGAAAAAGCCGATGCGCAAGGCGCAGGAGACCAAGGAATGATGTTTGGTTATGCTACCCGTGAAACCGACAACTACATGCCTTTGGCTTTGGATTTAGCTCACAAAATTTTACAAGAACTTTCGTTAATTCGTCGTGAAAACAAGCGCATCAAATATCTTCGTCCAGATGCGAAATCACAAGTAACGATTGAATATACAGATACTAACAAACCTGTTAGAATTGATACAATTGTTGTTTCGACACAACATGATGATTTTGGTACTGATGAAGATATGTTGGCAACTATACGTAAAGATATCGTTAGCTACGTGATTCCTCGTGTAAAAGCGAAGTTGAAGCCATCATTACGCAAATTATTTAACGATCAAATCACTTATTACATTAACCCAACAGGTAAATTCGTAATCGGTGGCCCACATGGTGATACAGGTTTGACGGGTCGTAAGATCATCGTAGATACTTATGGTGGTAAAGGTGCTCATGGTGGTGGTGCTTTCTCGGGCAAAGATCCATCAAAAGTTGACCGTTCTGCTGCATATGCTACCCGCCATATTGCTAAAAACTTAGTAGCTGCAGGTGTGTGTGACGAAGTATTGGTACAAGTATCTTATGCCATTGGTGTAGCAAAACCTTGTGGTATTTTTGTGAATACTTATGGTACTGCTAAAGTAAAAGGCCAAAATGGTAAAAAATTGTCAGATGGAGAGATTGCAAAAATTGTAGAAGAAGTATTTGATATGCGTCCTTATGCAATTGAGCAACGTTTGAAACTTCGTAACCCAATGTATTCTGAAACAGCTGCCTATGGCCACATGGGTCGTGAGTCGGAATGGGTCAGAAAAACATTCAAAGGCCCTGAAGGCGAGAAAACCATTGATGTTGAATTATTTACGTGGGAGAAATTAGATTACTTGGATAAAGTAAAAGAAGCTTTCAGTATCTAATTGTATTATAGCTATATGCAAAATAAGAGGAGTATGAGCTCCTCTTATTTTTTTGTTTGTGTATATAGAATTTCAGTATACTTTGAAATTTAAGTGCGGCTTATATAAAATGGAAGAGGTGCCCTAAAGCACCTCTTCCATTTTATATATTAATAAATTTTTATCTTGCTACCTCAATAAATCTACCATCCTGGTACTTGATTATGGGCACAATCTTATTTTCGTTTGATCGATTGGTATAATCAAAACCATCAAGCGTATAGCCTTGGGTATATTCAATAGAATCTAAATTGCTGCGGAATTTATTTCTGCCTGATTTTAGCATCCTGCCATAAAATAATAACATATCATAACCCCAGTATCCATAATACGAAGGGGCAATACTCTGACTATTAATATAAGCACTCCTGAAATTTTTTACCTCTTCTTTATCTCTGTCCATATAGTCTAACTGAATCAGATATAAATCTCTATTGAAAATATTGAGTGAAGAGCCTTCAAAATCAAAAGCAGCAGAAGCTGCTATAATTGGGGCAGCGATTCGCTTCTTATCTAAAGCACTAATAATCTTTGGTCCTAAGGTTTGCTCGCTACCTGCAATAAAAATATGGTCTGGTTTGCGCTTAGTATCAATATCATCAGAATTGATGTACTTCTTGATAGCCAGTACGTTCAAACCTTTTTCCATTGCCCTATCACGGTAAATGTAAGCGAACGTAGAGTCTTTACGAGTATTGCCATAATAGATAGTTACGGTACGTACCGATTTTTCATTGACAATATATTCAATTGCTTTAGCCGCCTGTATTTCGTATGAAGGAGAAGCCAGAAACGCGTTTTTGTCGTTACTGACCAATTGCAGGTTATTCGACAAAGGGTGTATTTGTATAGCGTCATTAGACTTTACAAAATTATTAGCCACCTTATTTACCTCAGGGTAAAGAGGGCCTATAATTAGGTCTACCTTATCAAAAGCACGGTTGTTGACTACATCGTTTGCATGCTTCACATCACGTTCTATATCAAAAGCATATAAGTTGACACTGATTTGCTCTGAAGCTAATTTCTCCTGTGCCAGTTTCATGCCTGCATATAAATCATAGATATATTGATTGGCGCGATTGGTTCTATTCGGATCAAACTCAAACAGACGGAAGGGCAGCATAACAGCTACATTAATAGCATTATCATCTTCTTTTTTCTGTTTTTTTGAAGATTTCTTGTCTGAGTTACCTCCCAGATTAAATTGATTGGTTAATTGGTCTGATAATTCCAGATCGTCTTTAGTTGCATTTTTACTGTTCTGAATATGGTCAACTATTAACTGTGCCAAAACTAGATTATCAGGCGATTTCTGATAGAGTTGTTTTAATCGACTCAACTCCTTGATTTTGCTCAAATAAACATACTCCATATTCTCAATTTCCTGCCTCCAGGCTTTGGACGTAATACGATCAAGATACTGTAGCGCTTCTTCAGGCTTATTTTCTGCAAAAGCAACATTGGCGTATAAGAAAGTAGCATCCTCTATTTTTCTCCAATCTGGGAAACGTTCAAGAAGTTGTTTCAGAATGGTACGGGCATCATAAAACTTATTCAGTTTAAAAGCCGATAGCGCGTAGTAATAATGCGCATAGGGAGAAATCGAATTATCGTATTTCTTATTGGTGAGTGGTAGAAGAATTTCCCTTGCTTCAGTGTATTTCTGGTCGGCATAGAATTGCACAGCCTTCTTATATCGCAGCAAATAATCGTTATCACTAAGACCAGCTTGCTGTTGTTGCGCAATGGCTGCATATGATAGGAATAAAAAAATGAATAAATTTTTCGTTCTTCTCATAGATCGGTTCAAGGGATTTATATGGATTGAGTGTGAGGATAAGGGTACCTCACACTCAAGAAAATTATTTCTTTTTGTTCTGTTGTTGCTGTTTCTTTTTCAGCTCTTCTTGTTGTTTGCGCGATTCTTCAGCCATTTTTACCTGATTCTCCATAAACTGTGCAAACTTACCTTTTTTAGCTGCTTGCGGGTTCGCCTGATACTTTATCTTATTATTCATCAGAATCTCCCGAATTTTATCTTCATCAACGAAACGACGCACGATTTGTTGTTGCGCAATCGTGATAACGTTCGATACAAGATAATAAAAACTCAACGCTGCAGGGAAACTATTCAAGACAAAGAAGAAAACTATCGGGAATACATAGCTTAATTTCTTCATGTCGATAGGGCCCGGCTGGTCTGGCGTAATCTGGTTATTATAATAAGTAAACGCCAAGCTTGAAAGGGTCATTAATACCACAAACATACTTATGTGATTACCAACAATCGGCAAGTTAGTAGCCCAACTGATCGGATAATCATATGTTGAAAGGTCAGAAGCCCATAAGAAGTCTTTCTGACGGAACATAATCATATTCGGGAACAAGAAGAACACCGACATCAGAATAGGCATCTGTAACAACATAGGCACACAACCACTTAAGGGATTGACACCTACCTGTTGGTATAGCTTCATTTGCTCTTGTTGCATCTTTACCTGATCATCACCCACTTTCGCGCGAATCTCGCTTAATTCAGGTGCCAGAATACGCATCTTTGCTGAACTGATATACGAGCGATAAATCAGTGGTGTAAGCACTAATTTAATCACCAATACAACCACTATAATTAATAACCCATAATTGCTGATAAGGTTTTCAGCCAGGTTAAATAAAGGCACAAAAATGTAACGGTTGATAGGTTTTACGAAGTCGTATCCTAAGTATACGTTTCTGTGAAAACCGGTCGCAACTGTTTTAACTGAGTTATAATCATTTGGCCCAAAATAGAAACGGTAATTGCCTTTACCTGTTTTTAAATCAGCGATAGGCAGATTTGCTTCTACTTCTGCTATCTTTACTACATTCGGATTTGTTTCCGGAGTAGTCAGTTTAAATTTAGGCGTAGCCATCGGCTGATTTTTGGCTACAAAACCTGTAATGAAATATTTTTGCTTGAATGAGAACCATTGAATTGGGTCAACCAGGCTTATATCGTCATTATCTACTTTATTAGACCCAATATCATCAAAATCGTCTTCTTTGGCATCCCAATAGTTGATTTGAGCCGACTTACGGTTTTCGTTAATATCGTGCTCTAATACTTTCAGATTATCCTGCCAGTATAAACGAGCAGGCTGGTTTTGTACAACCGCATCTAAACCTACCAGATTAATGTCATAATCAACAATATAGCCTGTACCTTTAATCGTATATACTTGTTCTACATATTGGTTATCAGCCAAAGCTAATTTGAATATTACTTTAGTAGAATCACCTGCCTTTACTACACTTGACTGAGTATTTGAGGTATAAAAAAGTTTCTTTAAGTCAATTTTCCCCTTATTGGTCTGTACCTCAAGGTTCATAGTTGAACTCTTGCGGTCAAAAAGGGTCAATGGTTTTTTGTTACCTGCTTTGAAATCATCGTATGCCGAATAATTTTTAAGAATAACTTCTTTTACGCTTCCACCCTCTGTGCTAAAGATAAATTTAGCATCCTGGTTCTCAATTACTATATCTTGTGCCGTTCCGATGGCTGCTGAGGCAAAATCACCGAATGCTGCTTTGATAGCAGTAGTGTCTGTAACTGCAGTATTTTTTGGTGCTACCTTTGTTGCGTCTGACGGAATTGCTGGTTTTTGCTCTTGAGGGGGAGTTGAAGGCATAAAATACATATATCCTGCCCACATTGCCAACAACAATACAATACCAATTATCTGGTTTTTGTCTATTAACTTTTCCATTAAAAATTTATAATTCGTAAAAAATACACTTTGCAACATTCAAATTGCCTTACAAAAGTCGCAAAGATTCATAATAATTCCTAATTATTAGGCTTCTCTAAGAGTTTGCTACTCAAAGATTTACTGACTACTCCACTTAGTTTAAAACGAGTTTCTTGCTTGATGAATACTCGATGGCAGCTTTCACGAAATTAACAAAGAGTGGGTGAGGGTTCATTACCGTACTTTTTAATTCAGGATGGAATTGTACACCAATAAAATAGGGGTGACTAGGTAATTCTACTATTTCAACCAACCCTGTATCCGGATTAACACCTGAAATAACCATACCTGCCGCCTCATAATTTTTCAGATACTTATTGTTGAACTCCCAACGATGACGATGACGCTCGCTGATATTAGCTTTACCATAAATTTTCTTGGCCAATGTCTTGTCTTTTACCTTACAAGCATAAGCACCCAGACGCATGGTACCTCCTTTATCAGTTACATTTTTCTGTTCTTCCATCAAAGCAATTACCGGAAATTCCGTATCAGGTGCCATTTCAGTTGAATGCGCTTCAGGCATACCAATCACATTTCTGGCAAATTCAATACATGCCATCTGCATACCCAAACAGATTCCAAAGAATGGAATATTGTTTTCTCTCACATAGCGCACCGCAGCAATTTTACCTTCAATACCTCTTTCGCCAAATCCTGGAGCTACCAATACACCGTCTAAACCATCAAATTTCTCTGCAATATTTTCAGGTGTCAGGCTCTCAGAGTGAATCCACTCAATCACTACTTTACATTCGTTAGCTGCTCCGGCATGAATAAACGACTCTGCAATTGATTTGTAGGCATCTTTCAACTCAACATACTTTCCAACTAAACCTATGCGCACTTCTTCAATCGGATTCTTGAATCTTCCTAAGAAGCCTTTCCATGCATCCATATCGGCATCCTGGTCGTTGTAGATATCGAGCATATATAATACTCTCTGGTCTAGCTTTTCTTTCTGCATCAACAAAGGCACATCATAAATCGTTTCAGCGTCCATGGCCTCAATCACAGAATTTTGCTCAACATTACAGAAAAGGGCTATTTTTCTACGAATATCATTTGGTAGCGGATGCTCAGTACGACAAACAATAATATCAGGCTGAACACCGGACTCCTGCAGACTTTTAACCGAGTGTTGAGTCGGTTTGGTTTTTAATTCTCCTGCTGATTGCAGATAAGGTACAAGAGTCAGGTGAATCACTAGCAGATTATCTGCGCCTAAATCCCATTTTAACTGACGTACCGCTTCTACATAAGGAAGCGATTCGATGTCGCCCACGCAACCACCCAACTCAGTGATGATAATATCAAAATTGCCCGTTTCTCCTAATTGAAGAATGTTTCTTTTGATTTCATCGGTAATATGAGGGATTACCTGAACAGTTTTGCCTAAATAATTACCTTTACGCTCTTTCATAATTACATTATAATAGATGCGCCCGGTAGTTACATTATTGGCTTGAGAAGTAGGAACATTTAAGAAACGCTCGTAGTGGCCTAAATCAAGGTCGGTTTCGGCACCATCGTCTGTTACATAGCATTCGCCATGCTCATAAGGGTTCAGTGTACCTGGGTCTACATTGATGTAGGGATCAAACTTTTGAATAGTTACGGATAAGCCTCTTGATTGGAGGAGTTTGGCTAATGAAGAGGCGATAATGCCTTTTCCAAGTGATGAAGTTACGCCGCCCGTAACGAAAATATACTTCGGATTTCGGGGTTGCCCGCTCATTGACATGGTGTCTTAATATCTTTGATTACGGGATACAAAGGTACGACTTTTTGTCGAACTCTTTCGGCTAAAATTTGATAAGTTTTTAATTTTTGATCTAAAATGCTGACTATCAGATGCTTGGTAAGCGCATAAAACTTGTAGATACTTTTTTACTTGGGACAGTTATAAGAAAAACTCTCCTGATAACTTTCTTCTTTTCCGCTATACTTACGTTTAACATTAGTTTTAGTCGGAAATTTCTCTTCGTTATATTCGTATTGATAGCTGTAGGTAATATCTCCGTTGGCTGAATAGACTTTGGCAGAAGTTACATTGTTTTTATTGACAAAATAAGTAGTGTTTTCATTACCAACACTGGCCGAAAATATCACAAAATAGAGCATCACGTTAGAGAGTGGTACACCCAGATAAGGCGCATTTTTATCGTCGAAACTCAGGTTTTCTAGCAAAGTAGTTGCCTTGCCATTCTTCATCACACTTATTTTTGTTACGTTTCCTACTTTATCATAGGCTATAGTAGTTTCAAGAATATCATCAAAAATGGGTAATGATAAGTTGATTTTCTCGACTTCCTTTTTGGTATTTACATAGGCATTGCTTTTAAATTCAAAAGGTTTGCCTGAGCTGTCTTTGCCTAAAAAATTAATCTGCGAGAGCCCCCCTTTAGCATCGTATTGGAAAGTGATATAATAACTTTTGTCTTTAGAGTTTTCGGCTTTTACTGGTAAACTGTTTTCGTAGGTAATCTTATCAAAGTCAGAAAATCCCTCAACCGTAGTTAGCAATTTTTTGGTGTCATAGCTAAAATTATAAACAATTCCGTGTCCGTGATTAGCATTTTTTAATAAGCATAATTCAGCAATTGGGGTTGGAACTTCTCCTGTTCTGGCCAAAATATCTAATCCGTTGCAAGAACAACAACAAATAATTACGATAAAGAGTAGTAAAGTATATATCGTCTTATAATAGGGCATGCGTAAAGTGTTATAATAATCAAAGAATAGATAAAGCAAATATCATGCAGAAAATGTGCCTGATAAAATTTATATGCTTTTCAATTATTGCTGTAAAATTAAAAATTTGTTTAGCTTTTTTATTTAAATGTTATAAAATGACATCTTCTATACCGGGAATTTCAATTGCTGTGTCCATTATCATCAAAAAGGTTCCCCCCATATTGGTAACCTTTTCCGATGTCATTTCAGTAGTTGATACTTTGATACACTCAGGTACTACCTCTCTGGTCGTACTCTGATAATCCAGCAACATAGCTCTCGTTTGTCAAAAAGGTTCCCTCCATATTGGTAACCTTTTTCGATTCCGTTTTAGTGGTTGATGTTTGGAAACCATTGCTGTCGTCTTTCGAAAAGGTTCCCACCATATCGGTAACCTTTTTTGGTTCTGACAGATGCCCAAAAAACTGAGTGAAAGCCTCATAAGTGGCACCTGACAAGAGGTAGTTAAAGGCTTGTTTGTTATAGTGAGTAATATTTCTGTCACCTATATTGATTTTCTTCTTTTCGTCCATTTGAATAGTTGTTGTATAGATTGTAAGTCAATACTAGGCGTCCCCTAAATTTCCGACTTAGACTTGTCTTTTTAAAGTGTTTAGGGCGATTTTCTCTATAATCATACTCTTGTGCTACTCCCCATGCAGTAGCGGCCTATTGAGATAATTTTCAAGTGAGAATGTCATATAGTATTCCTGATAAACTATTCTCTTCAACAAGACGTTTATCTAAACATAAGTGTTGCAATCATGAAAAACCAGTTAGTACATTATCGGTCGATAGGAGATGTAGAAGCAGATATTCTGATTCAGCAATTAGTAACGCAGGAAGGTATAGGCCTTCTTCGCGCTTTGATGCCTTTTTTGGCTGATTTTAAAAAACTGGATTTCCAAAATCAGCCACAGTTAATTCAAGATTTCCTGGCCCAAAATTCTGCTTTTCCTGATTTCTTCAATAAAAAAGAATTGATCCGAGCTACAGATTTTTATCGGCAACATCAACAAACTATCGGGTTGATTTTGGGGCTTTATGCCTTGCCTTATTGCTATTTAGGAGCCGATGGCGCAAGAGTACTCTATCTATCAGAAAGAATCAGAAAAGATACCTATAACCGATTGGTTGAAACAGGGAATTTTCTGAAAGCAGTCATGAATTATGACAATTGGGAGAATAAAAAAATATTTGCCATTTGCATAAAAGTTAGGCTCATGCACGCAGCTATCAGATATTTTACCTTGCATAGCAAGCAATGGGATATGGCATGGGGACACCCGATTAATCAGGAAGATATGTTGGGGACGAATCTGGCATTTTCGCTGGTGGTATTGAGAGGTCTGAGAAAGTTAGGATATAGTGTTGATAGCACTTATGAAAGAGCCTATCTGCATACCTGGAATGTGATTAGCTTTTTATTAGGTATAGATAAAGCACTATTACCCGCCAATGAGCAAGAAGCTATTAAGATTGAACGATTAATTTCTGAACGACAATTTAGACAATCGGCTGAAAGTCAAGCATTAACAGATTCTCTGATGCAAGCAGTTAGAGGCATTAGTCCAAATAATTGGACAGCCAATTTATTACAGGCACAATCAAGGTTTTTATTGGGCGAAAAATATGCAGAAATGCTGGGCGTAAAAGAAACAAATATTCCGGACACTTTGTTGAAAGTGTATAACACTACTTCTGTGGTATTATCAAAATTCTTCTGAAATGGATAATTCTCAACTAACATCAATGACTAAAGATAAAATTAAGCAAGCCTATATAGAGCATATTCTGGAGAAAGGTACGCAACCTGAATCTATCTATGCTTTTTGCAAAAAACTAAAAATTAAAGAGGCAGCATTTTATGAAGAGTATACTTCTTTCCCGCAAATAGAAAGTGAGGTATGGAAAGGATTCTTTTTAGAAACTATTACTTCTGCCCAGCATGAAGAAGTATACGCCGATTATTCGGTTCGTGAGAAAGTATTAGCCTTTTTTTATACCTGGATTGAGGTGCTAAAACAAAACAGAAGTTTCATCCTGAAATCGTACGAAGGCTTTCAGAAACCCATCTATACCAAGCGTAATGCTCAACTGGCTGATTTTAAAATAGCCTTTTACGATTATATTAACGAACTGGTATTAGAAGCCCGCGAAACCAAAGAAATAGAGCAGCGTCCGCTTCCTCAAATCACTCAACGTTACCCTGATTTATTCTGGGCTAAGACTTTATTCATATTAGATTTCTGGGTAAATGATACTAGTAAGGCCTTTGAAAAAACCGATACCATGATTGAGAAGTCAGTAAATACAGCCTTTGATTTATTAGGCCGCTCACCATTAGATTCCTTATTTGATTTAGGTAAATTTTTATTTCAGAACCGAAGAATTTAGTGATTAAGTGAATGAGTGATTGAGTGATTATTTTATTTGTTAACCTAGTTTAGTTTGAATTCTCAACTCACTAATTCGTAATTATAATCACACAATCACTCATTCACTAAATCACTCAATAATTAACTTATGAATTCCCAAGACAAAATACCTACCTCCAAAGTAGCCAGAGCCACACAATTTGTGAAAGCCGGAGTGAAAGTAGGAGGCAACTATATAAAGCATTATAGTAAGAAGATAATAGACCCCTCATTAAGCAAAGAGGAATTACACAAAGACAACGCCGCCGATGTGTACGAAACCTTGAGCAACCTGAAAGGTAGTGCCTTGAAAGTAGCACAAATGATGAGTATGGATAAGAACCTGTTACCAAGGGCTTATACCGATAAATTTGCGATGTCGCAATATTCGGCTCCGCCTTTGTCATCGCCTTTGGTTATCAAAACTTTCAAGCAGTATTTTGGAAAATCTCCATCAGACATGTTCGATAAGTTTGATTTAAAAGCCGAAAATGCCGCTTCTATTGGTCAGGTGCATCTGGCATATAAAAATGGGAAGAAACTGGCAGTAAAAATCCAGTATCCAGGTGTAGCTGAGAGCATTAGTTCTGATTTAAAAATGGCGCGCCCTTTAGCGGTACAATTGCTAAACCTGAATGATGCAGAGATCGACAGATATTTTAAAGAAGTAGAAGAACGCTTATTAGAAGAATCAAACTATGATTTAGAATTAAAGCGTTCCATTGAAATTACTGAAGCCTGTTCGCATATACCGCATTTATTTTTCCCGAAATACTATCCCGAATTTTCGTCAAACCGAATACTGACAATGGATTGGATAGAGGGTATGCACTTGAAAGAATTTCTTGACACTAACCCCTCGCAGGAAATCCGTAACCAGATAGGGCAGTCGCTTTGGGATTTTTACGATTATCAGATGCACACACTTCGCAAGGTTCATGCAGACCCGCATCCGGGCAATTTCCTGATGACACCCGAAGGCAATTTAGGGGTATTAGATTTTGGTTGTATCAAAGTAATTCCGGACGATTATTATCAGAATTATTTTGCGCTGATGAATCCTGATACACTGAATAATGAAGCGAAAATCCTGAAAATTTTCTGGGACTTAGATTTCTTATTAAAAGAAGATTCTCCAAAAGACCAGGCTTTTTTTACAGATATATTCAAACAGATGATTCGTTTATTGGGTCGCCCTTTTGATTCTCATACTTTTGATTTCGGTACGGCAGGCTATGTCGATGAAATCTATCAGTTTCTGGATTATATCTCTAAAATGCCTGAATTGAAGAATGGTAATTCGGCTCGTGGTTCGCAGCATGGTTTGTATGTCAATCGCACTTATTTCGGGCTCTACACCATTCTTAATGATTTAAAGGCCAATATCCGTACTACCAAGCCTGATTGGGTAACACCGAAGCATTTGAAAGAAGCATTGGTGTAAATACCAGTTTTTCTATACATTTGAGGCGCTTATAAGGTTTATAACTTTATAAGCGTTTTCATTTGCATACGTTTATAACCTATTACCACTCATTCATAATTATTGATTCGATGAAAAAACTTTTCCTTTTTCTTTCCTTAGCCATAGCATTAGGTGCTTGTCGTACCGCTAAAGTGGGCAAAACCAGTCAAGACGAAGTTGCAGTCACTTTTTTGCATCTGAACGATGTCTACGAAATTTCACCCCTGGATAACGGAAAAGTAGGAGGGATGGCAAGGGTTGCCACAGTACGTCAGGAACTATTAAAAGAGAACCCGAATACAATTACTGTTCTTTCTGGCGATTTTTTGAGTCCATCTGTAACAGGTACTCTGCGCTACGAGGGTAAGGGAATAAAAGGCCGGCAAATGGTAGATGCGATGAATGCCGCGGGCGTAGATTGGGTATGCTTTGGGAATCATGAATTTGATTTAGACGAAAAAGACTTACAGGAACGCATTAACGAATCGAAGTTCAACTGGTTGAATACCAATGCCTCTGAGAAAATTAACGGTAAACTGGAACCTTTCGGAAAAATAGTGAATGGTACAAAAATACCGTTCCCGAAAACGAAGATTTTTACTTTTAAAAATGCCAAAGGCGAAGATATAAAAATGGGAATGTTTGGAGTTGTATTACCATCTAACCCAAAAGATTATGTCTTTTATGATGACTTTTTCGAGGCTGCCAAAAAAGCTTATGCAGAACTAAAACCGCAATGCGATTTTGTCGTAGGTCTTACTCATATCAACAAAGTAGACGACATCACGTTGGCAGGTATGCTACCGGAAGCAACGTTAATAATGGGTGGGCACGACCACGAGAATATGAAAGAGAAAATAGGCAATGTAATTATGGCTAAAGCTGATGCCAATGCCAAGACAGCCTATATCCATAGAATTGTGTACAATAAAGCTACGCGTAAAGCAGAAGTAAAATCTGAATTACGGAAAATAGATAATACAATCCCTGACAATCCCGAAGCGGCTATCGTAGTAAAAAAATGGGAAGATATTGCTGATGCCAGCTTTAAAGCCATTGGCATTGATAAAAACGAAGTAATTGCCGACCTGAAAGAGCCTTTAGACGGACATGAGGCAACCGTAAGAAATCAGCAGTGCCCTATGGGAAGTATGATTGCCAAAGCTATGACAACTGCTACACCCGAGGCAACGGACTGTGCGTTTTTCAATGGTGGTTCTATCAGAATTGATGATGTGGTATCAGGCAAAATTACGCAACTGGATGTACTAAGAATTTTACCTTTTGGCGGAAAAGTAATAGCAATAAAAATGCGAGGACGCTTATTAGAAAGAATCCTTGAAACCGGATTAAAAAATAAAGGGAGTGGAGGATACCTGCAATGGGATAAAATTACGTACGACGAAGCAAAGAAAGAATGGAAAATCAATGGGAAACAATTAGATGTAAATCAGGAATATAAAGTGGTAACGAGTGATTTCCTGCTAACAGGTAAAGAACGCAATCTTGATTTCTTTGTTAAAACTAATCCTGACATAATCTCTGTAAGTGATTCTTTCCCTGATGGCGATGTAAGAAATGATATAAGAAAAGCAGTGATAAGCTTTCTGAAAAAAAACTAGATTTTTTCCAACCATTCTAGGGCGATTGTTGTCATAGTATATAATAGGTTAAAACACAATACTATGAAAAAACTATACTTTCTGGCAATTCTCGCCCTCTTGAATAGTTGTATGCATGAAGATGAAAAAGTGGCGAACGAAAAAGTAATGGGTTACCGGCCCATCTACACCGATTATGCCAGCATCAGGAAAATAGAACTGCAAAAAGCCAGAGGACTCACGCACCCTGGTAAAATCTACACAAAAGGCAAATACCTTTATATCAACGAATCGGGGGAAGGCATCCATATTTTTGATAATTCAGATAAAACTAATCCTAAGCCTGTAGCCTTTCTTGCCATTCCTGTCAACAAAGATATTTCTATCAAAAATGATATTCTCTATGCCGATAATGGAGATGATCTGGTAAGTATTGATATTTCAAATCCGAACAACATAAAAGTTTTGAAGCGGGTCGAGAAAGCTTTCCCGTACCCGAGTTATCCGAATGAAAGAGGCAAATTTGAATGCGTTGACCCAAGTAAAGGGTATGTAAAGGCCTGGGAGTATGTCGAGTTAATCAATCCTAAATGTTTCCGCTAATCCATTATACGCTATGAAAAAAATCATCTATAGTCTGGTTTTGATGGCATTCATCTACGCTTGTAAAGGAGATAGCGTTTCTATGGATAATGGTTCAAGTGTTGGTAGGGGAGGCTCTACAGCGCGCTTTACCATAGCCGGCAACTATTTATATATTGTCGATAACCTGTCATTAAAGGTTTTCAGAATTACAGAGCCGCAAAATCCTGTTTTCGTAAAAAGAGTGGCACTTAACACGGTAGTAGAAACCATTTTTCCTTTTGAGGGGCACTTGCTGGTAGGTACACAAACCGGTATGTTTATATTTAGTATAAGCAATCCCGAAAACCCATCAAGAGTGGCGGTGTATTCACACGTAGTGTCCTGCGACCCTGTGGTAGCTGAGGGGAATTATGCCTATGTTACCCTTCGTAGTGGCACAAACTGCAACCGAGGGTTGAATTCATTAGATGTAGTTGATATCAGAGACATGAGCAAACCGCAATTGCTGAAGAGCTACCCAATGCAAAGTCCCCATGGTTTGGGCGTAGATGGTAATCTCTTATTTGTGACCGAGGGAGACCATGGGCTTAAAGTATTCGACAAAACCAATCCGAATGATATTAAGCTTATTAAATCTTTTAATGATTTTACAGCTTTTGATGTCATCCCTGATGCCAATGTATTGATTATAACAGGCAAACAGGGTATTTATCAATATAGCTACAATGCACAACAAGAACTAAAACTGCTGAGCAAAATCCCGATTGAATCATGAGATATACCACACTGAGTTTGCTTTTCGTTATAGTCTTATCTAATCAATTATTCGCACAGGATTCGCTTCAAAAGAAACATCTGGCCTTTAAAATAGCCCCTCTGGCTATATTAGATATTGATAATACCTTTCAGTTTGCTATAGAGCATCGCCTGAAAGGTAATAGATGGACTTTGTCGGAAGAACTAGGCTATGGTACATCGGCCGGGAATTTCTGGACGGCCCTTGATGGGAGTACTGAAAGTAGATTCAGAGAAAATATCCGGGCAAAATTAGAAGCACGAAAGTATAGAAATGGAAGTGCTTTTAATGGGAGATATGTAGCCTATGAGCTACTATTTAAACAAATCAACGATAAGGCACAAAGAAGTATAGGCCGGGAGTGTGAGAGTGGCATGTGTAATTATTATGAAATAGTCAATTATCCTATTAATAAGTATGTGGTGGGTATTAGTGCAAAAATCGGATATCAGATAAGAATACGTAATGAATTGAAAAAAAGTACGAACTTTGTATTTGACTTTTATGTGGGCGCAGGATTAAGGCGGATTATGATTAATCATCATGATCCGAATGAAAACCTGCAAGGCAGCATAAATATGTATACTGATCATTATTATGGCGATGGCTTATTCAGCAACTCAGGGCTTGGGTACAGAGACAGAAACTATAACATTCCCCATTTATCCTTGGGTCTCAAATTGGGCTATCTCATTTTCTAAACCATTCATATCAGGTTTTTTTATTTTTGTACTTTGTTTTTGTGGCATTGAAACCATAGGGCAGAACAGCTTTTCGTTTCTTACAACACCAAATAATGCACGACTTAATGCCTTGGGTGGAGTAAATGCTTCATTGTTCGGTAAAGACATTAATTTACATACGGCTAATCCTGCCTTGTTAGACTCTTCTCAACGAGGACAATTGGGAATAAACTATTCACCTTATCTCGCACAAAGCAATTTTTTTACACTAAATTATGCACCAAAGTTTAAAAATACTGCCGAACAAAGTCAATGGGGCATTAGTTTGCAGAACCTGAACTATGGTACTTTTCAGGGAACCGATGCTGTTGGCAACCCAACTGGCGAATTTTCGGCTAATGATTTTTCATTAGGAGTTACCCATGCCCGAAGACTCAATAATATCTCTTTTGGTATTACTGCAAAGCTGGTAGGGTCTATCTTAGAATCGTACAATTCAATGGCTATACTCACCGATTGGGGAGGCACTTTTAAGCATCCGAAGTATGATTTAAACTTGGGTATTGTGGCTAAAAATATTGGGTTTGTAGTAAAAAGCTACGGAAATATTAAGCCTGATATACCCTTTGATTTACAGATTGGAGCCTCATTCAAACCTGCACATATGCCTGTAAGATTTTCGATTACAGCCCATCATTTATACGTTTTTGATATAGCTTATAATGACCCATTTTTCAACTATACCTTTGATAATCAGGGAAATAAAGTGCCAAAGAAAGTCTCTACAGCCGATAAAGTACTACGGCATTTTGTAGTTGGTACCGAAATTCTGATTCATAAAAATTTCCATCTTCTGGCCGGATATAACCATCTTCGTCATCAGGAACTCACGGTTAATTCTCTAGGAGGGGCAGGCGGTTTTTCGTTCGGGGCTAATCTTCGTATCAAGCAATTCGGTTTTTCATTTTCCCGCTCTTCGCTTACTACAGGTAAAGGTTATTTCACGTTTAGTGTACTCTGGGATTTGCTCAAACGATAAAAAAAACTTTTAGTATAGGTGCAATCGAAAACTGGTAAGTTTTTTGTTAAGCCCTTACTAACTTTCTGCGGCTTTTTCTTTCAATTTCAGGCTCTTCATTTTAATTCTTTTTTTGTTCAATATTTAATTTTTATATCACTGATTATCAGGGGTTTATGGTTTTTTGTGTATCCGCTTGATAAGATTTTTTGTCGATGGCATGGCATTTGCTTTATAAGGATATTAGAGGCGAACCTAAACATTTTTTGACTAGCCTCTCAATATACCCAACTCAAAAAAAGCAGATTTAAAAATTAGGTGTCCATTGTAATAGAAAATACCTATTGCTCTCCTAAATTTATTAATTTAAAGAGAAGCCTCTTTTGGCAGACTTATGTTGTTTATAAGTGTGTCGTAGGCTTCTGTCTATGTGCTCTGCTAAGTATTTCTTCTTTCGCTCAAAGTGTATCGGTCTCTGTTAAAAGCGAACATCTCCTTGCTACAAGTTTAATTGCCAATACAGGCCTTTCAGATCATACGGTTGAAATAACTGCGTTAGCAAATACATCCGGCACTGAAGGCAGAATTTATACAGAAGGTGAAAAATTCTTTCTCAAGAATACTATTCCGGCTTTAGAATCAGAAACACCTAAAGGCTATGCAGCCGAAAAAGCATTTGCCTGTAGTAACGTCACTAATGGTGGAACTATAAACACCAGCAGCGGCCAGACTTTTCAGATATATTGTACTACCTCAGCCGATCCGAGCACTTTTCTTAATTCTGCTACACCTTCAGGGGGGAATACTAACTATATCATTTACCAATGGCAGCGCAGTATAGATAATTATACCTGGACAGACATTTCGGGTGCTACTTCAAGCACCTATAATCCCGGGTCAATTACCACACTCACGTACTATCGTCGCTTAGCCAGAAGAAATGAGTGTACAACCTGGGTTTCATCAAATGTGATTTTTATTGCAGTAAATATGCTGCCAACTGTGACCCTATCCAAAACTGACCCTACTTGTGGTGGCAGTAATGGAACTATAACTGCAACAGGAAGTGGTGGGATATTAGGTTTAGGTTCAATAACCTACCAGTACTGGACCGGCATCAGCGGCTCAACTGTAGCAAACCTGACAAGTAATGCAAATTACCCGAATAATCCTACCTATACTACTGCTCTGACTTCGATGGAAGCTCCAACTGACATTGCGGATAATTTCGGTAGTCGTATGATAGGATACTTAACACCCACTATTACCGGAACTTATTATTTCTGGATTGCTTCAGACGACGGTAGTGAATTATGGTTAAGCACTACTGAAAGTGCTTCCAATAAAACCAGAATTGCTTATCATACCAGTTATACCGGCGAACGTGAATGGAATAAGTTCTCTACGCAGAAATCAGTAGGAATAAATTTAGTTGCCGGAGAAATATATTATATAGAGGCCATTCACAAAGAAGGTGGGGGAGGCGATAATCTGGCTGTAGGATGGGCAAAACCGGGGGAGTCGACAACTTCCCCTTCTGAAGTTATACCGATAGACGCAATCAGACCCTACGCTACCTCATCTGTCACTACGGCTACTTATCAGTACATGCTTAATAATAGCGGTACATGGGTAACAAGTAATGTTTTTACAGGATTAGCTGCAGGAACTCATACGGTAACTATTAAGGATATAGCCGGTTGTTCGACTTCAACTACAATCACTTTAAACTCATCTACGCCAAGTGTAACAGCAGATAGCAATGAACCTATTTGTGCTGGGCAAACGCTTAACCTGACAGGTTCAGCAAGCCCAACACCAAGTACCTATAAATGGACTGGTCCGGGGAGCTTTACTTCAACCTCGCAGAATCCAAGCAGAACGAGTGCTACCACTGCTATGAGTGGCATTTATACTTTAGCCGTTACATTTTCAGGTTGTACGGCAACAGTTACAGCAACCACTTCAGTAACTGTTTCTACTGTTCCATCAACACCCAGTGCAACAGGTGCCACCCGTTGCGGCACAGGTACAGTTACGCTTTCGGCAAGTGGCTGTTCAGGTACCTATAGATGGTATAATGTATCTTCAGGAGGGTCTTCTTTAGGTACTGGTAGTAGTTTCACTACACCAAGCATTTCTAATACAACTACTTATTATGTTGAATGCAACATTGGCTCATGTACAAGTGGTCGGGCATCGGCTATAGCTACTGTAAATGCTAGTCCAAGTCCAACTGCTACAGGAGACACTGAATGTGAGGGTTCGACTATTATTTTAGGTTCAACAGGTGGCACATCCTATTCATGGACAGGCCCTAATAGTTTTACTTCTAACTTACAAAACCCGAGTATTCCAAATGGTACAACCAATATGTCGGGAATATATACTGTAACCGTTGCTAATTCCTCAGGTTGTACAGCTACTGCTACAGCCAATGTTTTGGTAACAGCAATTCCGGCTGCTCCTACAGGTTCTGACGTAGTTCGTTGTGGTACCGGAACTGTTACATTAACAGCCACTGGTTGTAGTGGTACATATACATGGTATGCTAATGCTACTACTTCAACCAATTTGGGAACTGGAGCAAGTTACACCACCCCAAGTATCTCTTCAACAACAACCTATTATGTAAGCTGCACATTGAATAATTGTGTAAGTGATACAAGAGGCTCAATAGATGCCGTTGTTACTTCGCCACCATCTGCACCAACGGTTGTTAATGGCTCGCGTTGTGGTACAGGTACAGTGGTGCTTTCAGCTAGTGGATGTTCAGGAACATACGCCTGGTATACAGCAGCTACCGGAGGTTCTTCTGTCGGTTCTGGTAGTAGTTTTACTACTCCTGGTATTTCGGCAACAACTAGTTATTATGTTGAATGTAATTTTGGTTGTTTAAGTAGCAGAGCAGCGGCCATTGCAACAGTGAATGCGAATCCAACAGCCATTGCTACCGGGGATACTGAATGTGAGGGGTCTACTGTCGTATTAGCTTCATCAGGTGGTACCTCTTATAACTGGACAGGCCCGAATAGTTTTGCCTCTACTATACAAAACCCAACTATTTCGAATGGAACCCTTGGAATGTCGGGGGTATATACAGTAACAGTAACGAATGCAGCAGGTTGTACAGCTACGGCTACAGCAAGTGTATTAGTAAAGCCTATCCCCGGTGCACCAAGCGGTACTGATATAGCTCGCTGCGGCACAGGGACGGTTACCCTGACAGCTACTGGATGTAGCGGTACTTATACCTGGTACGCCAATGCTACTTCTTCAACCAGTTTAGCAACTGGAGCAACTTATACTACACCGAGTATTTCTTCAACAACGACCTATTACGTAAGTTGTACCTTGAATGGCTGTGTGAGTGATACAAGAGGTTCGATGGATGCCATTGTGACTACTCCACCTGCCGCACCAGGTACAATAGGTGGTAGTAGATGTGGTACAGGTACAGTAACGCTTTCTGCGAGTGGCTGTGCAGGCACTTATGCATGGTATGCAGCAGCCACAGGTGGTAGCTCACTAGGTTCTGGTACTACATTTACTACCCCAAGCATTTCAAGTACTACTACTTATTATGTTGAATGTAACTACGGTTGTGTGAGCACAAGAGCAACAGCAGTTGCTACTATCAACGCTTTGCCAGCAATAACTACAACCGGTGATAATGAATGCCAGGGCTCTACTATAGTGTTAGGTGCTACAGGTGGTACCTCTTATAGCTGGACTGGTCCGAACGGATTTACTTCTAATCTGCAAAACCCGACAATTGCCAACGGAACAACAGCGATGTCGGGAGTATATACAGTTACAGTAACCAATGCATCAGGTTGTACTGCTACTGCTACAGCAAGTTTATTGGTGAAACCTATTCCTGCTGCACCAACTGGCAATGATAACAGTCGTTGCGGCTCTGGTACCGTAACATTATCAGCTTCGGGCTGTACGGGCGGTACTTATACCTGGTATGCAAACGCGACTACTTCGACAGTTTCAGGAGCCGGATCAAGCTTCACAACGCCAAGCCTTTCAACTACTACTACTTATTATGTAAGTTGTACTGTGAATGGTTGTACCAGTTTAACCAGAGGATCGGCTGATGCGATTATTAAACCTGTACCTGCAGCACCAACAACGAGTCCGGTTAGTCGTTGCGGAACAGGATCAGTTACACTTTCTGCAGATAATTGTGCTGGAACAGTAACCTGGTATGCCAATTCGACCACTTCAACAGTTTTAGGAACTGGAAATTACACAACACCGAGCCTTGCCTCTGGCTCAACAACTACTTATTATGCCACCTGTACAGTAAACAGTTGCGTAAGTACAAATAGAGCCTCTTTAACCGTAACAGTTCTGATACCTCCAACAGCAAGTGCATCCAGTACTGGTACTCACTGTATGGGAACAACTTTTAAACTGATAGGTGGAGGAAACGGGGAAAGCTTCTCATGGAGTGGTCCTAATGGTTTTAGCAGCAGTGAACAATCACCTTTGGTCACTAGTGCTACCAGTGCGATGTCTGGTGTTTATACATTAACTGTAACTGGTAGCAATGGTTGTACAGCTACAGCTACCACAAACATGGTGATTAACAGTAGCTGTGCCTCTATATGTACTACGCCTGTGGCCGTAACGCCTACCAATCCAACCTCATGCTCCGGAACTGACGGATATATTTTTGTAACAGAGTATGGCGCAGGGCCTTACTATGAAAGCAGTATGGATGGAATTACCTGGTATAATTCAGAAAAGACTTATTCGGGTCTGGGTGTTGGTTATTATACCATATTTATCAGAGACAAAACCTCAAAAATTGTTTGTAGAACAATTTCGGCGGTTCTAATTTCATCAACCAGTTCTTATTTTACTGGTGCTACTACTACCTCTGCAACCTCTTGTTCGGCTACTGATGGAAAAATCGTTTTGCAAAATGTTTTAGGAACAGATGATGTTTCCTGGATTTCTTCAACGAGCCGTAATTATGTAAAAGTTTCTTCTCTTTCTCCTGCTAATACTATATCAAACTTATCACAAGGTACTTATTATGTAGTAGTTTCCAGAGGGGGTAATCCACTTTGTTATAGCGAAAGAAAAGTAACTGTGGGTAATAGTGGAGCTGCTTGCCCGCCTGGTCTGTGTACTACTACAAAAAGCTCAAACCTCTTTCCGGGTGGCGATTTTGGTTCAGGTAGCTCTCAGAACGGTCCTTCTTTAGCGCCGGGAGAGACACAATATAGCTATGCACCTATTGCTAGTGACTCACCAAATGATGGTAATTATGCAATTGCAAATTCAACAGATTATAATGGCGCAACAACAGGGGGAAATATCTTTACAACCTGGGATATTTTAACGCAAGACCATACTACAGGCGATGTAAACGGGTATATGATGATTGTCAATGCATCTTTTAACCCTGATATTGTTATTGAAAGAACTGTAACCAACCTGTGCCCGAATACAAGATATGAATATAGTTTATGGATCTATAATATTTGCCCGGCAGCTAATACCTCCGGCTGTACCATTAAGCCTAATTTAACTTTCCTGGTTGATGGGGTTGGTAAGTATTCCACTGGTGATATAACAGGAACCGGCTGGCAGAAGGTGGGCTTTACGTTTACTACCGGCAATGCAACTACATCAATATTCAGTGTCAGAAATAATGCGACGGGTGGGATGGGAAATGACTGGGTGATTGACGATATCGCTATTACTCAGTGTTTGCCAAGCATTACGCAAAGTGCGAATATGACCAAATGTATTGGTACTACCGGACAAACCGTATCTGCCACAGTAACCGATGGTAATACTCAATATACCTACTACAAGTGGCAACAAAGTACTGATGGCGGCACTACTTGGTCTGACTTGACAAGTGGAGCAGCGGCTACCTTCTCATCGGGTTCATATACTGTTTCTTACGCATTGCCAACAATCACAGCGGCAATGAACGGAAGAAAGTATAAAATTGTGGTAGGTACTTCTTTGGCTAATTTAGCTAATTCTGATTGCTCTTTTGATGGTAACGAAACAACATTGACGGTTCCGACAATCACTGTTACTCCTTCAGCTAACCAGAATATCTGTAATGGAAGTAGTGCAACAATTACGGCCAGCGCATCAGGCGGAAGCAGCCCTTATACTTATTCTTGGAGTAATAGTTTAGGTACAGGTGCCTCTAAAACTGTAAGCCCTACTACTACAACTGTTTATACAGTAACAGTTACTGATGTCAATGGATGTACAGCTACTGCAACTACCCAAGTAACTGTGAATAGTTTACCCCCGGCACCTACCGCGGTGAACGCAAGTAAATGTGGTGCTGGAACAGTAACTCTGGGTACCACAGGTTGTAGCGGTACAGTAACCTGGTATGCGTCTTTAACAGCAACGTCAAGCCTTGCAACCGGAAGTAACTATACAACGCCAAGCATTAGCACAACTACTTCATATTATGTAACCTGTACAGTAAATGGTTGCGTGAGTGCCTCCCGGACAACAGTGACAGCTACGATAAACCCAGTACCTACTGCAAGCGCAACCGGAGATGTAATATGCGAGGGTAGCATTATCAATTTATCAGCCAATGGTGGAAGTACCTATAATTGGGTGGGACCAGGCGGGTTTAGTTCGAATTCACAAAACCCAACCATAGCTAATGCAGCTATCGGAATGAGTGGAATTTATACAGTTTCCATTTCTACGACTCAAGGTTGTAGTGCTACAGCCACGGCAAGTGTAACGGTTAATCCGGCTCCTACACCAGCTATTTCAGGAAATACATCGATTTGTATCGGACAGTCGACTACGTTAACGGTGAGCGGCGGAGATAGCTATCTTTGGAGTACGGGACAAACCACAGCAAGCATTAACGTTAACCCAGCTACTACCACTACTTATACTGTTACAGCTTATGCAACTAATAGCAGTTATACTAATCTGGTTAAAAACCTGTCTATTTTCAATGCTGCTAATTTCAGTTATATCAACTCCTCTGCTTCTTATGCCGGCCCACAGAATTTATTCGATGGAATAGATAATACAGGTGTTGATACCTACCATGCAACCAGAATAACTAATGGACAGACATGGGGGATTGGTTATGCTTTAGGCGGTGACTATCTGATTACCTCACTAAGCCTTGACGGAAGAAATGATTGTTGTACTGAACGTGCTAAAGGCGGAGTGATGCAAATCTGGAAAAATGGCTCAATGGTTTATCAGAGTAGCGTGGTTACTGGTACAGGTAATGGAGTAATTAGTGCTACTCCTGCCCCAAATGTAATAGGGGATGAAATAAGGTATGTTTTCTTGGCAGGAGCCAATACGGCTAGTGGAGAAACTACACTTAACTTTGCCGAGTGGATTGTAGGTGGTTCAAAAGTATGTTCGGCTACTACTCAGGTAACAGTTAATGTGAATACATTGCCTTCCCCAACAGCAAACTCAAATAGTCCGATATGTTCTGGTAAAACCTTAAACCTGACAGGCTCTGGCGGCATAAGTTATCAATGGGCAGGCCCTAATGGATTTTCATCTGGTACCCAGAATCCAACTATTACCAATGTTGCAACCCCTGCTAATTCCGGAACATACACAGTAACAGTAACCAATGCAAATGGTTGTTCTGCAACGGCAACAACATCAGTTACAATTAATGCTATACCTGAAATTACTATTGGCTCTAATAGCCCTGTGTGCTCAGGTCAAACTTTAAGTTTTACAGCTTCCGGTGGTACAAGTTATCAATGGTCAGGTCCTAACAATTTTTCATCTACTAGCCAGAATCCAAGTATTGCCAATGTAAATTCAATACATTCAGGTACATATACCGTTACTGTCAGCAATGTAAGTGGTTGTACATCCACGTCGACAATAGTAATTAATCAGCCTCCTGTCCTAACAACAAGCATCACCAAAGTCGATGTAAGCTGCAATGGAGGCAATAATGGCAGTGCAACAGTAACACCGGTTGGTGGAACCTCTCCTTACACTTATCAATGGTCACCAAGTGGCGGCACAGGTGCGACAGCGAGTAACTTAACAGCGGGTACTTACACAGTCACAGTTACTGATGCCAAAGGATGTACAGCA
>NZ_QVMT01000023.1 GCF_003418935.1 Emticicia sp. C21
ATATTCAGTATTATAACAAAGAAAGAATTAAACTTAATCTAAAAGGAATGAGCCCCATACAATACCGAGCGCATCATTCTAAAACTTAATAATAATTTTGTCCAAAATTTGGGGTGCAGTCCACATGGAGGGAACCTTTTTGAGCGATGGCGTACCCTATTACTTTATAATAGTTAAATTTAAAATTTAAACAAATTCAAAATATCCTTTACTTTGTAGTATAAAAAATCATCTCTAACTATGAAAAAACCAATTAGCATACTCACTACCACATTACTTATGGCACCGTTTTTTTTAATGGCTCAATTGAAGTATCCCACAACCCGAACAGTAGATCAAAAAGACAATTATCATGGCACCAGTGTGGCTGACCCTTATCGTTGGCTGGAAGATGACCGCTCGGCAGAGACAGCCGAATGGGTAAAGCAACAGAATCAAGTAACTTTCAGCTACTTAGATAAAATTCCTTACCGCGAAACACTGAAAAAAAGATTAGAGAAAATCTATAACTATGCTAAATACTCTGCCCCTAGTCGTAAGGGTGAATGGTATTATTTTTATAAAAATGATGGTTTGCAAAATCAGTCAGTATTGTATCGCCAAAAGGGCCTGAACGGCACACCTGAAGTAGTATTAGATCCGAATAAACTATCAAAAGATGCAACTACCCGTCTGGCGCAATTTCAATTGTCGAAAGACGGCAAATATGCGGCCTATGCCTTATCAAAAGGTGGGTCTGACTGGCAGGACATTTTTATCATGGATATGTCGACCAAACAGAACTTGTCAGACAAAATTGAATGGGTGAAAGTTTCGGGTATTGCCTGGCAGGGAGATGGGTTTTATTATAGCCGTTATCCAAAACCGGATGGGAGTGCTTTAGCAGCAAAAAATGAAAACCATCAGGTGTTTTTCCATAAATTAGGCACTTCGCAAGCCACTGATGCCCTTATATTTGAAGACAAAGCAAATCCACAGCGTTTCCATACAGTAGGTACTACCGAAGATGAGCAATTTGCGTTGTTAACTGTAAGCGACCGTGGTAAAGGCAAAGACGGTAATGCTTTATTTTATAAAGAAGCAGGTGCCAAAACATTCAAGCCAGTAGTAGCAGAAGTAACAGATTTCTCATTTGGTGTCATTGAAAACGTAGGCAAAACACTGTTGATACAGACCAATAAAGACGCTAAAAATGAGAAAATAGAGAGTTTTGATACTGCTAATGGTTCATGGAAATCAGTAGTTGCTGAACAACCGGAACCCCTGCAATCTTCAAATGTAGCAGGGGGCAAACTGTTTCTGACTTATCTGAAAGATGTGACTACCCGTGCTTATGTTTATGATGTAAAAGGTAAATTAGAAAATGAAATCAAATTGCCGGATTTAGGCACTGCCTCTGGTTTTGGTGGTAATGCTGATGATAAAGCGGTATTTTATACTTTTACCTCGTTCACTTCTCCGGCTACCATATTTAGCTATGATATAGCCAGTAAACAAAGCACGGTTTTCCGTGCACCGGAAGTTGATTTTAAAGCATCTGACTTTGAAACCAAACAAGTGTTTTATCCGAGTAAAGACGGTACTAAGATTCCGATGTTTATTGTATATAAAAAAGGGATCAATCTGAATGGACAAAACCCTACCTTATTATATGGTTATGGAGGTTTCAATAACAGTCTGAATCCTGTATTCAGTCCGTTATTGATTCCATTTCTGGAGCAAGGTGGGGTTTTTGCTCAAGCTAATTTAAGAGGTGGTAGTGAATATGGCGAGAAATGGCATGAGCAGGGAATGAAGCTAAAAAAACAGAATGTATTTGATGATTTTATTGCTGCAGGAGAATACCTGATAGCGCAGAAATATTGTGATAATGCACACTTAGCTATTCGTGGTGGCTCAAATGGGGGGCTTCTGGTAGGTGCGGTAATGAACCAGAGACCAGAATTAGCCAGAGTAGCAATTCCGCAAGTAGGAGTAATGGACATGCTTCGTTTTCAGAAATTTACTATTGGCTGGAACTGGATTGCTGACTATGGTTCAGCTGATAATGCTGATGAATTTAAAGCTTTATATGCTTATTCGCCATTGCATAATATTAAAGAAGGTGTAGATTATCCTGCTACCCTGATTACTACCGCTGACCATGATGATCGGGTAGTGCCAGCACATTCATTCAAATATGCGGCTATGCTACAAGCAAAAGCCGGAAAAAGCAGCACCAATCCTTTGTTAATCAGAATTGATACTAATTCGGGTCATGGTGCAAGTAATACTGCCAAATATATTGAACAAACCGCCGATATTTATGCCTTTATCTGGTGGAATATGGGCACGGTTCTGAATTTATAAATTCCTGAGAGCCTGAGAAGCATCTTCGCTTTTCAGGCTTTTTTTTACCATCTAAAAGCACCTAGAAACTATCCAGCAATTAATGAAAAAGCAATATCAGCTTTATTTAGCCTTGTTAATGATTGTGACTTGCATTGTGTATAGTAACCACTTTTACAATGTTTTTCATTTTGATGATTTCCACACAGTTGAAAACAACTTATACATTCGCAACCTGAAAAACATACCCTTGTTTTTCAAAGATGCCACCACATTTAGTACTTTACCATCCAATCAGGCTTATCGACCTATAGTTACAACCTCCCTGGCTATTGATTACTGGTTAGGTAATGGCTATAATCTCTTTTATTTCCACCTGCTTACTTTCATCTTTTATCTCATTCAGGGAATATTGATGTTGCTCTTTTTCAGAAAGATTTTTGACATTGCCTATGAGAACCACTGGAACAAGTATATAGCCTTGATAGCTGTTGCCTGGTATTTATTACATCCCGCAATGGCCGAGACTGTGAATTATGTCATTGCCCGTTCAGATACTCAGTCTACTTTTTTTGTCATACTGGCCTTCGTTTTATACACCTATTCAACCTTTTGCCGGAAGACTTTTCTTTATCTGCTTCCGATTGTTCTAGGAACATTAGCCAAGCCTACGGCAGTAATGTTTGCGCCTATCCTATTTTTCTATATCGTGTTTTTTGAGAAAGATATGAGTATTGGTGACTTTTTCAAAGGAAGCTATTTTAAACAGACCATCAATAGCGTTGTGCGGGTATTGCCTGCACTGATAGTCTGTGCTTTGCTTTATTGGTGGGTTGATAGATTTACTCCGAAAACCTGGCTTGCCGGAGGCAATTCACCCTGGTTATACCTGATTACTCAGCCTTTTGTCATTACTTATTATTTCGGCTCACTGTTTTTGCCCATTCATTTAAGCGCAGATACGGACTGGCAATTATTAACTAGCATTCGGGATATCCGGTTTTTTGCAGGTGCATTGTTTATTATCACAATGTTGATTATTGCGGTCTATTTTTCTAAAAAAGCTTCTACCCGGCCTATCAGTTTTGGTATTCTATGGTTCTTTCTGGCTTTAGTGCCATCTTCAAGTATTATCCCTTTAGGAGAAGTAATGAACGACCATCGGATGTTTTTCCCGTTTGTGGGGCTCGTTATGGCTGTGGTTTGGGGCATAGCTTTACTATTGTTGAGATATAAAGTCTTTTATGAAAAATATTCAACAGCTATTTTATCGGTGATAGTGATTATTTTAATAGGATATGGCATTGGAACTTATCAACGGAATGAGGTATGGAAAACAGAAGAGAGTTTATGGTATGATGTAACAGTGAAAAGTCCTAAGAATTATAGGGGATTAATGAACTATGGCCTGGCTAAAATGACCAAAGGGGAATATGCCATTGCCGAAAAATACTTTACTGATGCTTTGGCAGGGCTACCCAATTATGCTACTCTTCACATCAATTTAGCCGTATTGAAAGAAGCAATGGGAGATAAAACAACTGCGGAAAACTATTTTAAAAATGCATTAGCACTTAATAACACCAGCGCAGATTCGTATTTTTTCTATAGCAGATTTTTAGTGAATCAGTTCAGGTACGCTGAGGCTGCTCCGCTTTTAACAAAAGCTATTGAGATTTCACCGGCCTATTTATTGGCCAGAGAGTTGTTAATGAAAGTCTACGATAACCAGGAGGAGTATGACAAATTAGCACAATTAGCTGAAAGTACTTTGCAGATTGCACCTGATAATGCAGAAGCATTAAGGTTTAAGGAGTCTGCCTTGAAGAAGCAAAACAGGTTAAGCTCGGAGTTAGAACAGATAAAAAAGAACCCGAGCCCTGACAAATATATGGTTTTAAGCTTATCTTATTATCAGGCAGGCCAATACCAGAAAAGTATTGATATGGCTTTAGAAGCTATCAAACTGAAAGCAGATTATGCAGAAGCCTATAACAATATTGGCTCGGCATATAATGAGCTTAAACACTATGATAAAGCTATTCCATTTCTGAAAAAAGCTTTGGCTTTAAAACCTGATTTTTCATTAGCTAAAAATAACCTGATATTATCGGAAAATGGGATTAATGCTTTAAGCAACGCGCAAAAATTATCTGATGGACAACCCTCGGCTGAAAACTACCTGAGTTTAAGTCTGGCCTATTTCAATCAGAAAAAATACAAAGCATGTATAGAAGCCTGCAAAAAAGCATTGGCTTTGAAACCTGATTATGATTTGGCTTACAATAATCTATGCGCAGCGTATAATCAACTGGAAGATTGGGACAATGCAATTATTGCCGGAGAAAAAGGCTTGAAAATAAACCCCAATAATGCACTTTTAAAAGGTAATCTGGCAGAAGCCTATAGAAGAAAGAAAAACTGACAAACCGATGAATAACTTGCAATGTATAGTTTGTGGTAATAAACAAGATTTAAAGTTTGAATTACAACATAAAGTTTATCAGTGTGCTTCATGTGATTTATATACCTCTGATGCAACTTTTGATTTGTCTTTTCAATCAAGCCTGGAAGAAGATAGCCGGGAGATAGGATTGAAGAAGTTGAGGCTACAAAACTTTCAATCAATTATAAAGGCATTAGAAGAGAATTACTTTAAGGATAAAAAAAACATCAAAGGCCTTGAAATTGGCAGTGGCAATGGTTGGTGGCTGGAAGTGTGCAGAGATAATAAGATTGATTGCCTAGGTATAGAGCCCGAAAATACCTTTGCCGATTATTACCGGAAAAATGACTTGAATGTGGTAATGGGTTTTTATCCGAATCCAGCAACCGATTTAACAGAAGGATATGATTTTATTATTTTTAATGATGTATTTGAGCATATTTCTGATTTAAAAAGTCTGCTGCTGAGCATAAAAAAAGACCTCAAAAAGGACGGATTGCTGATTATTAATATACCTATGAGCAATGGCTTTTTCTATCGCACGGCTTCAATGCTCTATTATCTCAAAATTAAATCTTTCTTAGACAGGTTATGGCAGTTTAATTTCCATAGTCCGCATATCAATTATTTTAACCCGAAAAACCTGCCTGCATACCTGAATAAATATGATTTCAAACTGCTTCAGAATTTCAGGTTGGAGACTTTGGATTTTTCAAGTATCAGAGAACGGATTCTGGCAGATAATAAAATGAGTAAGGCGAAAGCTTATACAATAAGTAGTCTTTTATTGCTCATAAAACCCATCATTCAAAATTCAAGTGCCGATATAAGAGTATTCTTTTTTCGTCAGTAGTTTATTTTCGGATATAGGCAAAAAACATAGCTATACTTACTTTTATCATGTAATAAATACTTGAAAATGAGCGGATCGAAGATTGTCCTCCCTGTCGTTCTTTCATGATTACTGCTATTTCTTGAATTCGGAGCCTAGCTTTGGCGAAGGCGACCAATGATTCAGGTTCCGGATATTCATCAGGGTAGTTTTCGGCTGCTATACCGATAGCCTTTTTATCAAGCAGACGAAAGCCGGAAGTAATATCCAGAATGCGTTTGCCAGTAAACAGCTGATTAAGTCGATGGAAGTAGGCAATACCACTACGCCTCAAGAAAGAAGACTGAAAACCCTCTTTCAGGATAAATCTGGAGCCTATAGTAACATTTGCCTGTGTTTTTTCATGATGGACTAATAACTTAGGGAGTTCGGTTGGAGGGTGTTGCCCATCTCCATCCATCTGTACTGCTAAATCATAGTTATTGCGGTGGGCATATTTAAAGCCTGTCTGCACAGCGCCACCAATGCCTAAATTTACAGGTAGATTCAACACAACTACATTAAATGAGCGTACAACTGATAAAGTATTATCTGTAGAGCAGTCGTTCACAACTGCAATGGTTAAATTGTAGGGTAGTTTTAAATTCAATAATTCTGTGAGGAGCTTAGCAATAGATGCCTCTTCATTGAAGCAGGGAATAATGATTAATAGTTTTTTTTCATTGAGTGGCATAGTGAACAGAAATTAATAAGCCTTCGGTTGAATAGCCGCGCTTTTCATAAAGCCTTTGAGTAAGCTTTGATATTCTTCAATATGGGTTTGTTTCTGTGATTCTGTCCATTCTAATTGTTTACCCACCAAGTCAGCAACTACTGGTATGGTATCATAGGTTGCCTGCCAGTCGAGCAATTCCATGCGTATGCGTCTGGCAAAAAAATCACGGAGTGTGCAAGCCATTTCTTCTTTTACCGTATAAATTACTTCCGCTTCAATAAAAGGATGTTCCGGATGAAGCCTTTCTATAGAACCTTGCTTTAATACCTCCCTTGCTTGTGTTCCATATTTCTGCAACAGGTGCTGACAAATATCAGCGTCCAACTTGTATTCTTTTTGGATACTCTGCCAATCTTCAAAATGGTAGTTTTCTCCGCCTACCAGATAATGTTGGTCGGTAGTGCAAGGGGTATCAATACCTAATAATTTACAAGCGTCATCAATGGTATCTTTAGCCATTAAACGATAGGTTGTCCATTTACCTCCTAAAAGGCTCAATAAACTAGATCTATCATCATGCTCAACTTCATGGTCTCTTACTAGTTTTTTTGTTGCTTTAGAACCAGATGAAGCAATCAATGGACGCAAACCACCAAAACCTGATTTAATTGTAGAGCGCTCAGGTACTTTTGCCAGATAGGGGCGAAGCGTATCTAATAGAAAATCAATTTCCTGACTTTCCAGAATTGGCTCTTTTTTCAAATCTTTGTATTCGTCGTCTGTAGTTCCTACCATTACTTCTCCCTCAAACGGAATTACAAAAACCACACGGCCATCCTTCGTTTTAGGAATCAACATGGCATCTTTACTTTTAAGCACATCTGCAGGTAACATGATATGTACTCCTTTGCTCGGACGCAGACGTTTTTCTAAAGTCGAATTAGCTAATAGCCGGATGCCATCAGCAAATGGGCCCGTGCAATTAATGAAAAGCTTTGATTTTATTGTGAGTGAGGTATTCCCCAAAAAATCCTTTATATCTGCCGAAATAATCTTACCTGTTGCATCTTTTCCGAAACTTACTACTTTTGCATGATTTACTGTTGCTACACCTTGCTGGTCAGCACTGTGTGCCAGGCCTAAACAGTAACGGGCATCATCTAATTGCCCATCATAATACATTACTGAACTATGTAATTTTTGCGTAAGAGTCGGGATTCGCTCGAAGGTTTCTTTTTTGCTTAGCCATTTGGCTTTAGGCATGGTATCATTCTTGGCAAAGAAACCATAGATGGTAAGTCCGATAGTAAAATACATACCCTCAATCCAACTGAAAACAGGTGTAATGAGAGCCAGAGGATGAGCTAAATGAGGAGCATTTTTAATAACTATATGACGTTCTTCCAGACCATGTCTTACCTGACGTAACTGCCCGAAATCTAAATTCTTAAAAGCTTGTTCTAAATATCTTACACCTCCATGTATGAGCTTGGTAGATTTTGAAGAAGTTTCAGCGGCAAAATCATTTTTTTCAATGAGTGCTACTTTTAAACCGCGTAGAGCCGCATCTAATGCACAACCTGCTCCACTTGCACCGCCGCCTATGATACAAATATCAAATTCTTCATTTCGTATACGCTCGATATTCTTGGTTCGATTCATAATAGGTTTGGTGTGTTGTCTCCTGTACGGATATAAAAACGTTTACTTCTTATTTAAACAAATATCATACTTGTGATACCACCCAGCATAATAATTTTACAGATTCTGCTCAATAGTGTAAAATCTTTCTTTCTGTCTGCCCAATAGAGTTTATTCATCAGCCAGCTAAAGACAATAATCGAGCCACTGAAAATGATTATCAGATATCTGTTATGTAAGCTATAAGCCATAAAAAACAGAATGGATACGAAAATAATAATGAATATATACAATAGGATTTTTGTACGCCTGATACCCCAAATGATTGGGAGTGTACGGCAGCCATAACGGGCATCACCCCTGATGTCTTCCATATCTTTAATGATTTCTCTGATTAATGAGATAGAAAAAGCAAAGAGGGCATAGATATTTACATACATTTCGTTTTTCTTATAATATACTGCCAACACTATCAGAGAAAAAGACGTAAGAAAGGCCACCAGAAAATTACCGATAAATGCCTGTCTTTTAAATCTTTCAGAATAAAACCAAAGTGCAGATACCGCAAAAACATTGATTAGAAAAACTTTTAATCCCAAAAAAAAGCCGATGGCAATACCAATAAAATTCAATATCTGATGAATGAGAATTGCCCATCGACGTTTAATAAGTTTGCCTATAATAACCTCCCGTGGTTTATTGACCATATCGATTTTAATATCGAAATAATCATTGATAATATATCCTGCTGCGGCAATAGATACGGTAGCAAAAACCAACATAAATTGTTTATAGTCAAATATATATAGACGCCACTCTGATTTAGGACCAACCAGAAAAATCCGGGCCATGTATTGGGTCAATACAATAATGAGCAGGTTGTTCACACGAACCAGTCGAAAAAAGGCGCTTATCGTTTTCAGGGATTCTGTAGTGTTCATTTTCTCAAAAATACTAAAATTGTTTGAAAGAATTGGCATCCAATTAAAAAACACAAATTCTTAATGCGTGGATATGAGATTTTTTTCAAAAAAAATTGTTGTACTAGAAACAGGTATTTAAACCGCATCTATGAAAATTGGAATTGTATGTTATCCCACCTTTGGAGGGAGTGGGGTCGTTGCTACTGAACTAGGCAAAGCACTCGCAAAAAATGGTCATGAAGTACACTTTATCACTTATACGCAGCCAGCCAGGCTGGATTTTTTTAATGAAAACATTTTTTACCACGAAGTAAACATTGCCAGTTATCCACTCTTTCAATATCCGCCTTATGAATCTGCTTTAGCAGGAAAAATGGTTGATGTTGTGAAATATGAAGAATTAGATATTCTGCATGTGCACTATGCTATTCCGCACGCTACTTCGGCGTTTTTGGCTAAACAGATATTAAGATGCCAGGGCATCAATGTACCAGTTATTACTACCCTGCATGGAACAGATATTACCATAGTAGGAAAGGATGCAACTCTGTCGCCTGTGGTTACATTCAGCATCAATGAGTCAGATGGGGTAACTACCGTATCTGAAGATTTACGGAGAGAGACCTGTAATACTTTCAGGGTAAGAAAAGATATAGAGGTGATTCCTAACTTTGTTGATTTAGAGCGCTTCAAGAAGCAAAAGAAAGAGCACTTCAAACGTATCATATGTCCGAACGATGAAAAATTGTTAGTGCATACGTCTAACTTCCGTCGTGTAAAGCGTATTGATGATATTATTAAGGTATTTGCTAAACTGAAAACATCTATACCGAGTAAACTTTTATTAGTAGGCGATGGCCCTGAACGTGCAGCTATGGAGCAATTGAGCCGTGATTTAGGTTTGGGTGAAGACGTACGTTTTGTAGGTAAATTAGATGCCATAGAAGAAGTGCTATCGGTAGCAGATTTATTCCTGATGCCATCAGAAAAAGAAAGTTTTGGTTTAGCGGCTTTGGAAGCAATGGCTTGTGAAGTACCGGTTATTTCAACCAATACAGGTGGTTTGCCTGAATTGAATGTACATGGAGTTACAGGCTTTTTGAGTAATGTAGGAGATATCGAGGATATGGTCAAAAACGCGTTGTTTATTCTGCAAGATGAGAATCTGCCTACATTTAAGGCAAATGCTTTGGCTCATGCACAGGAGTTTGATATTTCTAATATAGTGCCTAAGTATGAAGCCTATTATGAAAGGATATTGAAAGAACAGGAAGTTGTTCATTAACATATAAAAAAACTCACATTGATTAATGTGAGTTTTTTTATACTATTTATATTAATCAAAGAGCCGCTACAGTTCTCTCTACAAACTTCGTTAAATCTCCGCCTGATAACATACCCTGTGCCAATAGTGCCAGGTCATACAATTGTTTAGCCAATTGTTTTTGCGCATCAGCGTCAGCCGTTTTAAGGATTTTGTCAATCAAGCTATGGTTAGTGTTTATTACCACGTTGTGTCCCATTGGCATCATACCAAACATATCGTTCTGACCACTTATACGAGACATATCTTTCCAACGACGCATAAACTCGGGCTGAATGATGGTTACAGGCATTTCATCTGTTGGAAGCGATTCCAACTGTACTGTGTTTGTTCCGACTAATCCTTTAAACAATTCTTCTACCTGTTTTTTCTCATCTTCACTCAACACACTTTCCATTGCCAGGCCTTTGTCAATCAATTTCTCGATGCTATCAGAGTCAACGCGTTTAAAAGTTACTTTCTCTAACTTCGATTCTAAAGCATTAATAAAGTGAGCATCTAAAGGCGAATCCATAATAAGCACATCATACCCACGTTTTTTGGCAGAAGTAATAAATGCATCCTGTTGATTCGCATCATTGGCATATAAGAATACCGCTTTATCTTCTTTGTCGCTTTGGTTTACTTGTACTTTCTCACGGTATTCGTCCAATGTAAAGTATTCATTATCTACATTTTTCAATAGAGTAAATTCTTTGGCTCTGTCGTAGAATTTATCATCTGAAACGATACCATATTTTACAAAAACACCTACACTTTCCCATTTCTCTTCAAACCCTTTTCTGTCCTGACGGAATAATTCCTGTAGTTTATCGGCTACTTTCTTAGTAATGTGCGAATTGATTTTCTTTACGTTGCTATCGGCCTGTAAATAACTACGGGACACGTTCAAAGGAATATCCGGTGAGTCGATTACCCCATGTAGCATTTGCAGGAATTCCGGTACAACGTCTTTTACATCATCCGTTATAAATACCTGACGGCTGTATAGTTGTACTTTTTCACGATTTAACTGGAAGTCTTTTTTTACTTTCGGGAAGTATAATACCCCTGTCAGATTAAAAGGATAATCAACATTCAGATGAATCCAGAATAGAGGTTCTTCACTGAATGGATAAAGCTCTTTGTAAAAGTTTTTATAATCTTCTTCTGTGAGTTCAGAAGGCGACTTTGTCCAGATTGGATTCGGATTATTGATTACTTTACCTTCAAATTCTATTTCAACTGGTAAGAATTTGGCATATTTCTCAAGAATCTGCTGAATTCTGAAATTTTCTAAAAACTCTTCTGAATCCGGAGCAATGTGAAGAATAATATCAGTACCGCGTTCTGCTTTTTCTACCTCACTAATTTCAAACTCGGTGCTACCATCACATATCCAACGGGCAGCAGGCTCATCACGGAAAGATTTAGTGATAATTTCTACATTCTGTGCCACCATAAAGGCCGAGTAGAAACCTAAACCAAACTGACCGATAATCTGGTTAGTATCTTGCGTATCTTTGTATTTTTCTAAGAATTCTTTCGCGCCAGAGAAGGCAATCTGATTGATATATTTCTTGATTTCTTCAGCACTCATACCAATCCCTTTATCAGAGATAGTAATTGTTTTTGCTTCTTTATCGACCGAAACTTTTACTGTCAAGTCGCCTAACTCTCCATTAAACTCACCCATAGAAGCTAATTTTTTTAGCTTTTGTGTGGCGTCGACAGCATTAGAAACCAACTCACGCAAGAAAATCTCGTGGTCGGAATAAAGAAACTTTTTAATGATTGGAAAAATGTTTTCGGTGTTAATCGAAATTGTACCTTTTTCAGCTACCATAAGTATATGTATATTTTATATTTTTTTAAAACAATGTTCTGCTTACCTCAATTAGCATTCCAAGAGGGGCAATATGCCTGAAAATCTGACATATTGGCAGAAATGCTTATAAATATAGAACGTATGTTTAAGCCAAAAATGGAAAGTCGATGTTTTTTGACAAAAAATACTTATTTGAGTGAATGCTTTTTTTTCGTATTTTCGTTAAGTCAGGAACGGTGGCATAATTTTGGGTGTTATCGTGTATATCAGAAGTCTATCTAAAGCATAGAGTACATATAAAAAATCAACTATGAATAAGCTTTTCTTTCAGCATATCTTTGATAAACACCAGCATACCGAACCGGTGCCACCTACCAAAGAGATTTCAGCATGGGCTTTGCGTATCGTTCGTTTGCTTTTTCCGGAGCAAACCAAAGAGTATTTTCATTCGGAAGAGGAAATAGAAATTCATTTCAAGAATCTTGAATTAGAATTAAGAAATATTCTGATTTCGACCTATCAATGCAAGGATTGTCAACCTGAAAGAAGAGCGCATGAGTTTTTTGAAAGAATACCTTATATATACGAAACTTTAAAAACGGATATTCAGGCAATTCTGACGGGCGACCCAGCCGCGAAAAGTGAATTTGAAGTTATAAGAGCCTATCCGGGTTTTTATGCTATTTCTTTCTATCGTCTGGCGCATGAGTTACACTTACTGGAAATCCCTTTATTACCTCGAATCCTGACTGAATATGCACATTCAAAAACAGGTATTGATATACATCCGGGTGCGCAGATAGATGAATACTTCTTTATCGACCACGGCACTGGTGTGGTAATTGGTGAAACAAGCATTATTGGCAAACATGTAAAATTGTATCAAGGGGTAACTTTAGGAGCCTTGAGTGTGGATAAATCAATGATGAATATCAAACGCCATCCTACAGTAGAAGACAATGTAGTGATATACTCTGGTGCAACCATTTTAGGTGGCAATACTATTATCGGTCAGCATTCGGTCATAGGTGGTAACGTATGGTTAACGAGGTCAGTGCCTGCTTACTCTACAGTCTATCATAAACCTGAAATTAAGGTAGTAGAGCGTGAGGCTGTTTAATTCATCCCCTTCTTATTAAATCACCAATTTTAAAGAAATAAAATAGTTTAGTTTGGCATGGCAACAATTATTGATCTGGTAGGTAATACCCCATTAGTAGAGTTAAAAAAACTGAATCCGAACCCAAATGTGCGGATTTATGGTAAATTGGAGGGGAATAATCCGGCTGGAAGTGTAAAAGACCGCCCTGCTTTAAATATGATTAGAAGTGCTGTAGAGCGTGGAGATATAAAGCCGGGTATGAAACTCATAGAGGCCACCAGTGGAAACACAGGCATTGCCTTAGCTATGATTGCCCGCTTGTTTGATTTAGAGATAGAATTGGTAATGCCATCTAATTCGACCCGTGAACGTACACTCACCATGGAAGCCTTTGGTGGAACAGTAGTTCTGCTTGAAAACATAGAAAAATGCCGCGACTACGCCGAGGCAAAGGCAGCTACCGGAGAATATTATTTGTTGAATCAGTTCGCTAATCCAGACAATTATCTGGCGCATTATAAAACTACAGGCCCTGAAATCTGGCGGGATACTGAGCAGCAGATTACACATTTTGTGAGTTCTATGGGCACTACAGGTACAATCATGGGTAATTCCATGTATCTGAAAGAAGTAAATCCTGATATTCAGATTGTTGGTTGCCAGCCTACCGAAAACTCTTCAATTCCGGGTATCAGAAGATGGCCTGAAGAATATTTACCAAAGATTTTTGACCCCAAGAGAGTGGATAGAGTAATGGATATTTCAGAAGCAGAAGCGACAGAAATGTCACGACAATTAGCAAAAACAGAGGGTATTTTTGCAGGGATGAGTAGTGGTGGCGCAGCGGCCGCAGCTATAAAACTGGCACAAGAGTTAGAAAGCGGCGTGATTGTATTTATCTGTTGCGATAGGGGAGACCGTTATTTGAGCAGTAATCTGTTTGGTTAATGCTTGTATTATTGTAGTTCAGAAAATAATATAAGATTTTGTATAAAAGCTAAGGGGTGTTTCGACACCCCTTAGCTTTTTCTTATTTACAAGCTACTTTAACCAATGTTTGTCCAATAGTAGCTTTGCCCGGATTTTTCATCACTAGTTTACCATTTTTATCTTCCAATTCACCACTCTTTACCAATAATTTATCACCTTCCAACACAAAAACTTTTTCTTCTAATTGGTTTGAGCCTTCAATCATATATTCATAATCGGCAACTATTTCATTTCCTTTCTTTTCTCCCAGCAACGTTCCTCTTGCCTGATCTTTTTCCCAAGGCAGCCAGTCCATTTTCCCGGTTACTTTATTCCCATCAATCGTAAGTGTGACGGTTGTTAAATCTTTGCCTACTTTTTCTTCAAAACATAGGGTTTCAGTAGCGGGGGCGGTAGCTGTGGCTACTGTGTCAGCATTAGCTGTGGTAGTTTCAGTGGTGGTTGTTTCAGCATTTTTTGATTTACATGCGCCCAAGGCAAAAATAAAACTACAATAGAGAACGATTTTTTTCATAAATATCAGAATGATTAAAAGTGAAGTATTAAGACAAATGTAATGAGAATTTGCCACTTATAAGCGATATAGTCCATTCGTCACGAAAAATACATAAAAAACTATGCCATGCGTCTTCAAAATCAAATGGCTATGTTTAGATAATTGATGACAACTACCGAGCAGAATAACGAAATTCAGCAAACCATCAGCGGCGAAAGACAGCGACTGTTAGGATTTATCCGACAGCGGGTACCCTCTTTGTCTGATGCTGAGGATGTGTTGCAGGAGGTGTTTTATGAACTGGTAGAAATGTATCGGTTAACTAAGCCCATTGATCAAACTGTTGGCTGGCTGTTTACAGTGGCCCGAAATAAAATCAACGACTTTTATCGGAGAAAGAAGACAGATGCTCTGGAAGAAATAATGCAGGGAGTAGGTGAAGATGAAGAAGGATTATCATTATTTGATATGCTCCCTGATTCATCTGCCCAAGACCCAATGTTGCAGGAAACTATTCTGGAGGCTCTTTCCGAAGCTTTAGAGGAATTGCCAAGCCATCAACGCTTTGTCTTTGAAATGCATGAACTGGAAGGTAAGTCATTCAAAGAGATTTCAGCTATGACAGGTGTAAAAGTCAGCGAACTGATTTCGGAGAAACGGCAGGCTGTTTTATTTCTGAGAGATAGACTTCGGTATTTGTATGACGATCTATTTCTGTGAAACAATTAACAATCTAAATATTAATCAATCAACTGTGTTTATTCACCTATTAAATAGATAAAAAAATGAGAATGGTAAAATTTTGGTTTGCTAAAGGTTTTGTTTTCATCTTGGCTTTTGTACTGCTAGGTGGGTTTGTAGTGATGAGTCTCTGGAATTGGCTCATACCAGATATATTTGGATTAGGCGTGATTACTTTCGCTCAGGCTCTGGGTCTTCTGATATTATCGAAAATCCTGTTTGGTGGTTTTCGTGGCGGACACTGGAGTGGCGGCCATTGGGGCGGTGCCCAATTCTGGAAACACAGGATGGCTGAACGCTGGGATAAAATGAACCCGGAAGAACGCAACGAATTCAAACAGAGAATGAGAAATCGTTGGGGGAAATGGGAAGAAAGAAGAGAAGAAAAAGAAGCAGAAGAATAAAAAAATTATTAACAACAGATCAGATGAAGAAGTAGGGAGACAAGTACTATACTTGTCTCCCTTGTTTGCGTTTATACTTTTAAGTAATCTATTATTTGGATAACAAAAAGTTTATCTTTTTGCATTTACACAATATTTCTATAACTTGCTTGACTACTCAATTATACCTAGCACCCTATAGATTATGAACAAAAGATCATTCCTAAAGACTTCTTCGGCTCTAGTAACAGGAACTATGATTTCACAATTAATGGCTTGTAAAGAAAGAGAAGCCCGAACCAACTGGGCCGGTAATCTAACCTATAGTACTGATAATGTATACACTCCCAAAACGGTAGGAGAGGTGCAGGAAATGGTAAAGAAATATGACAAACTTCGTGCGTTAGGCTCTAAGCACTCTTTTAATACCATAGCCGACAGCTTAGATAATCAAATATCTTCGGCGGGGCTGAATAAAATAGTGTCTTTAGATAAAGCAAATAGTACAGTTACGGTAGAAGGGGGGATAAAATATGGGGAATTGTGTAAGTATCTGGACGATAATGGCTTTGCTCTGCATAATCTGGCTTCTTTACCTCATATCTCTATTGCCGGAGCCTGTGCGACTGCTACGCATGGTTCAGGAGTTAAAAATGGCAATCTGGCGACTGCTGTATCTGCTATTGAGTTTGTAGATGCCAGCGGAAATGTCATAAATCTTTCAGAAGCTAAAGAAGGAGATGCTTTTCATGGGGCAGTAGTAAGTTTAGGTGCATTAGGAATTATAACTAAACTTACACTTAAACTACTACCTACCTTTAGCATGAAACAGGTAGTTTATAAGGATTTATCTATGGCTGAGTTGGAAAAGAATTTCGAGGCCATCATGTCAAGCGGTTATAGTGTAAGTTTATTCACCGATTGGAGTAATAAGAATGTGAATGAGGTATGGATAAAAAGTCGTTTTGAGGAAACTGATAATAATACGATTGCTCCCGAATTTTATGGAGCAAAGGCATACGCCAAGAACGTTCACCCGATAGAAGCACTTTCAGCAGAAAATTGTACAGAACAAATGGGAGTAAAAGGCCCCTGGTATGAGCGTATGCCTCACTTCCGTATGGGTTTTACACCAAGTAGTGGCAAAGAATTACAGGCTGAATATTTTGTTCCTTTAGAACATGGCTACAAAGCCATGATGGCCGTTGAAAAATTGCATGAGCAAATAACGCCTCATCTATTTATTACAGAAGTACGCACCATGGCTGCAGATGAATTATGGATGAGTCCGGGCTATAAACAGGCTTGTGCCATTATTCACTTTACCTGGAAACAGGAGAAAGATGCGGTCATGAAATTATTGCCGCTAATTGAGCAGCAATTGGCACCTTTCAATGCCCGTCCGCATTGGGCTAAATTATTTACTATTTCACCACAGGTATTACAATCGCGTATTGAAAAACTGGATGATTTCAAAGAACTGATAAAGCAATATGACCCAAATGGTAAATTCAGAAATGCATTTATCGGAAAGAATCTTTTTGGGAGTTAATAGTCTTTTAATATTAACCACGGGGTTTCACTAAGTTTTGCACGGAGTAACACAGAGTATAGTTCTAAACTTGGTGTTACTCGTGCTTAACTATGAATACTCCGTGGTTAGAAGAACTATAGCGAAACACTTATTATATCAATCGATTCCAGATAAACAATCATCAATTTAAGATTTTCAGAACCCATTTGCTGATAGAGTTTACCAAAATCTCTTATTTGTTTTATATCTCTTTCTTTCTGGAAAAAATCGTTGCTACGTCCAGGTTTGTAGTTGATGATATACACCATGTCGTCTTTGATCACTACACGGTCAGGGCGTTCTATATCTCCGTTAGGCAATAAGATTTCCCTTTCGTTTTCAATAATTAAGTCTTCATCAAATAGCGGTGTTAGCAGAGGTAAATTAATGATTGTCTCAATGGCATCTTTTATTTCTCCCCCTTCTTTTGGATTGATAACTCCCTCAAACTCCAACTCCCTTAAAGCATTGGGTATATCGTTCTGCGTACGGATTTTGGCAAATGCCGCCCGCACTTTGTTGTATTTATCCTTACTTTTTTCTAGGGTTTCTGTATCAAAGATTTTTTCTGATAGTCTTCTCAACCTTAGGCGATCGCTACGATCTTCGCTGATGATTCTTTTTAAATAGATTTTTTCTTCCTCAACAGGCTTGTTAGTTGCTTTTTTGATAAAACTCCCCTTATTAACTTCATATAGGTTCAATTCGGGAGCGAATAACCCCTCCATTGTTAGGAAATCTTTGATTAATTCCCCAACACCCTGCGCTTTATTATAATGGTTTTTCTGCGAAATCACAAACAACTTATCTGCCGCTCGGGTAAAAGCCACATAGACCATATTCAGATTTTCCAGGAAAGTAGCCTGCATTTCTTCATTATATTGCCCAACTAAATCTGTCATGCTCAACCTTTCACTAAACTTAATAGGAGAGGAGAGAAGCCTGGATAATCCGTCTTCTGATTTTGATGAAAGCTCTTCATAATCTAATACTTCTAAATCACTCCACATTTCGGCATAAGCCATGGGCCTTAACGACCAATGTGCATAAGGAATAATCACCACAGGATATTCTAGTCCTTTTGAGCGGTGAATAGTAGTAATTGTAATAGCATCTTGCTCGGCAGGAGATTTGACCGATAGACTTGGGCTATCTTTTTTCTCTTCCCAATAACTCAGAAAATCCTGCAAGTGGTTGCTTTCTTTGAGACTGTAATTGAGTACTACATCTAAAAACCGGAACAGATAGTTTTTCTGGTCGGTGCGGTTGAATAAATCAAACGCATCAATAATTTTCTCGGCTAACTCATAAATGCCTGATTTTATCATGATGATAGGATCGAGGCGATATCCATATCTGGCAAAAATCTGGTAAAATACGAATGGATCGCTAGCTTCTACGGCTTCAGCAATTTCTGTGTTCGCTTGGCTATCAGGTATACAATGAAGAATTGTCTGATAGAATAAATAAGCAGCCTCTGACTTCACCAGGCGATTATCAGGTTGATTAATAATCTGCATAAAAGCCACCAACAATCGCACTGTTGAGGAGTTTTTGAGCAATAAAGAATCCCGGGAAATAATTTGATAGCCTTCATTGGTCAGAAAATTGGCAACTAATGCAGATTCTTTATTCCGACGGCATAGAATAGCTATATCTCCCTGATTATATCCCTCTTCCAACACTTGTTTTATCAATTCAAGTGTACGGTTGAGCATAATGGTATTCTCTTTTTCGTATTCTAAAAACTCCAGTTGGATATGCCCTCCGGTAAGTGACTTAGCAGGTTTTTCTTGTCTGAAATCTTCATAGACATCAGGCAGAAAATGAAACTGGGGAGTGTATATCTGTAAGATGGCATGGAAAAAACGGTTGTTGAAATCAATGATTTCCTGTGCACTCCGATAATTAGTTGTAAGAGATTTGGGCGCCAGATAATGACCAATAGAAATAAACTGGTCTATTTGGTGCATCTGAACCAGAGGATTAGTTGCGAGGGCTCTTACATTGCCTTTAAACAAATGCACGATCAGTTCCATCTTGCCACCTCGCCAGCGATAGATAGCTTGTTTGGCATCACCTACAACCAGATTAAAATTATTGCCGGCCAACGAGTTTTCGATGAGTGGCAGCAGGTTATAAAACTGCATATCAGATGTATCCTGAAACTCATCAATCAGCAAATGCTTATATTTCTCACCAATACGCTCGTAAATAAAAGGTACTGGTTCCGACAAGATAATGTTCAGAATTTTGCGGTTAAATTCGGCAATGAAAACCTGATTTTTTTCTTTTAATACCTCATCAAATTCAGCTTTTATTTTCTTTAATAAAGCGAGTTTTCGCAGGTTAGGCCTGATAAGGTTATAAAGCGTATATTTTTTAAGGTGATTATCCTTAAATTCCTGCATCTCATAAAAAATGCTTCGTAATTCTTCTTTAATGCTATCAATACTTGCCTGAATAGGTGCGGCTGTACCTTTTGCACTATACCATTTGTCTTCTCTGATGGCTGCCCAGTGATAACTGTTGGGTGAAGAGTCTTTTTTATAATAATATTCGCTCTCAAAATCCTCACGCATATTATAAAAATAGGCGCCTATACCTTTGCCTTTCTGGGTAAAGTCGTCAATGATTAATTCTTCTGCTTCAATTAGTTCGGTTGCTTTTTTTGCCAGGCCTGTAATGGTGTCTTCAAACCATTTCAGATAGGTATGAATATTATTGGCTATTTCATTAAAATCTTTATCGCCAAGTCCATCAATTTTGATGAGTAGCGCGTAGTACTGGTCGTTAATGAGGTGATTGCCAAATTTAGCTAATTCTTCGGTTACAAAATTCCAGCTTTGTCCGTCGCCTACTTTTTCTTCGATAAAACTCTCTAAAATGCGTGTTATTTCCTGATACTCTTCGTCTCCTGCTTTCTCAATCAATCGCTCTGCGGCTTCGGTCATGACTCTATCAGTATCCAATACGATTTCGTAGTTGAAGGGCAAGCCCAGCTCCTCAGTAAAAGCATTCACTAATTGATTGACAAAGCTATCAATGGTCTTTACAGCAAAATCAGAATACTCTAAAATGATGTTTTTGAAGATGGTTGCTGCTTTTGTTTGAATAAGCTCTGCCGGTAGACTGGTTTCTTCTACAATCTTCTGAAACAGATCCCATGATTTTGACTTTTCGTTAAAATTGTCAGTATCAGAGATTTCTTTCAACGCTTGTAGGATACGCTCTTTCATTTCATTAGCTGCATCATTCGTAAACGTGATGGCTAGTATCTGCTTGAAATAAAATTGTTTATCGCTATTAAGAAATAATAATTTGAGGTATTCTTTAGTCAAAGTAAAGGTCTTGCCCGACCCCGCAGAAGAACTATATATATTAAAATGAGACATTCAAAAAGTAAAAGTTTAGGGAAATTATTGTTCCCGGGCAGGTTCTACAGATACAGTCATGTTCTGTAGTTCCATGGGCCCGAATTGGGTTGCCAAAGCTACATCGGCGGCATCGCGCCCATAAGCCAGCACTACTCTATTTCCTTTAGGTTCGGTTTGGGTGGCATCAAAAGTATACCATCGTCCGCCCAGATAAGCTTCGAACCAGGCGTGCAAGTCCATTGGTTTAAGTTGATGCAAATAACCCACTACAAAGCGGGCAGGTATAGTCATACTACGGCAAAGAGCAACACCCAGATGTGAAAAATCACGGCAAACACCGATTTTGCTTTGAGCCGTATCTTGAGCCGAAGTGGATGCATTACTATTCCCATATTCATAAATAATGTTTGCATTAATCCATTTTCTAATGGCTTCAACCTGTTCATATCCGGTCTCCACATGTGCTACTATTGAAGAAGCTAAATTTCCCAATTTATCAGACTCGCAGTAACGGCTAGGAAGTAAATAAATTAAAACATCATCAGGTAATTCTTGTACAGGTACAAAATTAGCACTAAAATCTACATCTATCTGGTCAGCTACTTCTACGATTGCCGAAGTTTTGATACTAAAATTTCCTTGTGGTGTAAATACCCGTTGACAAAGATTGCCGTATAAATCGGTGTACTCTGTTACAGGTACGTTTGGTTCTAACAGATATTCTTCTTTCGTTACCCATTGTCCGGCTCCGCTACGAGGACGAAGCATCAGGATAAGTGGTGTACTTTCTTCAATTTTATAATCAAGCTGGCAGCTGATAGCAAGTTTCATGGATTAATTTTATGGTTTAGTGGTTTTCTTTGATTCTTGTATAAAGATAGCAAAAAATACTGTGCCAAGCCTTGAAACTTATGTAATAATGATGTTACAAGTGCTTTTTTATCCAAACCAGCATATCATTAAAAACATTCTGTTTTTCAAATTCATTATGAATTTCATGATAAAGCCCTTTATAGGTTTTAAAAGTAGCATCGCCTGATAGTTGAGAAGCTAATTGTTTACTGGCCTCGTAGCTAGTCAGTTTGTCATCTGTACCGTGCATGATTAAAATGGGAACTGACGTCTGTTTAACATTTTTTAGTAGCCATTCACCCCATTCAATCAGGCCGATTCCTACTATGCCGGAAGCCTGATTATGTACCAAGGGGTCGGCCTTGTATTTTTCAATTACTTCGCGGTCATGTGAAAGATTTTCTAAATCTAATGAATTGGGTTGGGTAAATGAAGGGGCAATTACACGGGCTATTTTGCCAATAGCTAATAATAGTTTAGGCAATTCGAAACCCGGACGAACAGCGGGAGCAGTGGCGATAACGCCGTTAATAGTTGGTTTACGTCTGAATAAATAACTTAAAACCAAATTTCCGCCCATACTATGGCCGTATAAGAAAACGGGTTTGTTCGGAACAGTTTGTTTAGCCAGTTCAAGCAGGCGACTCATTTGTTCCATATAAGCTTCCATCGAATCGGCGTGCCCTCTTTTGCCTGTGGTTTGACCGTGTCCATAAGTGTCAACGGCTATCATAGCTATGCCTTGCGAAAGAAAGAACTCTGCTACGTGTCCATATCTGCCACTATGTTCTCCTAAGCCGTGCACTAAGGCGATAATACCTTTAGCATGATCATGCTCGGGTAACCATTTCTGAAAGAAAATTTTGCGTTGTTTATTATCAGTTTCAAAGAAAGATTCGTGAATCATGGATAGGGGTATTTATCGTGTCAAATGTATTTAAATTCTCTGAATAATGGAAGAATGGATGGAATTTGATTCAATGATTAAAATATCGTTTTCATTTAAAATCTGCTAAGGTTAAGTGTTTGGAAATCAATCAGAAACGATATATTTGTTTTCAAATCTATTCAAACCTTAAACAGCATGAAATACCTTTATTCTATTGTTTTTATCTTTCTGTTACACTATACTACTTTCTCTCAAACCTTAGGAGTAGGAACTCCCGAAAGTCAGGGCATGAGCACCCAAAGATTACAGCGGATTGATAAAGCAGTTAATGATTATATTGATAAATCTTACCTATCGGGGGTAGTAGTATTAGTAGCTCGTAATGGAAAAATAGTGTATCATAAGGGACTGGGATATGATGACATTGAAACCAAAAAGGCGATGGACAAAGATGCAGTTTTTCGTATTGCTTCTCAAACCAAAGCTATTACCAGTGTAGCTGTGATGATGTTGTATGAAGAAGGTAAGTTTTTATTAGATGACCCGATTTCTAAATATATCCCTTCGTTCAGAAATCCAACGGTATTAGATAAGTTCAACCCCAAGGATAGTAGTTATACGACTGTTCCGGCTAAGAGGGAAATTACTATCAGAGATTTGTTGACCCATACTTCTGGTATCAGTTATGCGGGTATTGGTACAAGAGAAGCGATTGCTATCTATGCCAAAAATAATATTCCGGGTGGAGTTGATACACCTTTTTATACACTGGAAGATGCGATTAATAGATTAGCGAAATTACCTTTAATCCATAATCCAGGGGAGAAGTTTACTTATGGATTAAATACTGATGTATTGGGGTATTTTGTCGAAGTAATGTCAGGCATGAGTTTCGATGCGTTTTTGCAGGAGCGCATTTTTAAGCCGATTGGTATGAAAGACACCTATTTTTATCTACCGGAGTCTAAATTTAGCCGATTAGCTGGTTTATATACCGAAGATAAGAACAAAAAAGTAATGAAAGTTACCGGCGACTACGGCAACTACTCTAAGAAAAAAGGTACTTATTTCTCGGGTGGGGGAGGATTGGTTTCGACCGTTACAGACTATGCCATGTTCCTGCAAATGTTGCTCAATGGAGGTAAATACAACGGGCAACAACTATTAAGCCCGGTTATCATAAATATGATGATTCATAACCAGATTGGCGATATTAAATTGGGTAATAAAAAGTTTGGTTTAGGTTTTGCCTTGACAACCGAAGCAGAAGCCGCCAGATTGACGCCTTCAGAAGGAACTTTTGATTGGGGTGGAGCCTATAGCACCGCTTATTGGGCTGACCCAAAAGAGGGGATTATTGGCATGATTATGACCCAGAAAATACCAAACAGCTATGCAGATATTGGAGAAAAATTCAAAGTAATGGTTTATCAGGCTATTACAAAACTTAATTAAAGTCAACTGGAAACGATATATTTGTTTTCAGAAGCGTTCAATAAAACAGTATCTATTCAAACCTTAAATATTATGAAATATTTTTATTCTCTTGTTTTAATCTTATTAGTAAATCATTTCTCTTTTTCTCAAACCCTGGTATCTGCTACCCCTGAAAGTCAGGGTATGAGTACGCAAAGATTGCAGCGGATTGATAAGGTAGTGAACGAGTACGTTGACAAATCATATACTGCGGGCGCAGTTGTTTTAGTTGTTCGTAATGGTAAAATAGTATACCACAAAGGCTTGGGCTATGATGATATATCAATTAAAAAGCCAATGCCGAAAGACATTATTTTTCGTATAGCCTCTCAAAGTAAAGCTATTACAAGCGTTGCTGTAATGATGTTATATGAAGAGGGTAAATTTCTATTGGACGACCCAATTTCTAAATATATTCCCTCATTCAAGAATCCGACGGTATTAGATAAATTCAATGAAAAAGATAGCACTTATACAACGATTCCTGCCAAAAGAGAAATCACGGTCAGAGATTTATTGACACACACTTCGGGTATCAGCTATGCAGGTATTGGTACTAAAGAAGCAGTAGCCATATATGCCAAAAATAAGATTCCAAGTGGTATTGGCACGCCGGATAATACCTTAGCCGATGCTATTAATAGATTAGGGAAAATGCCTTTGGTACACCAGCCAGGTGAAAAATGGACTTATGGTTTAAATACCGATGTGTTAGGTTATTTTGTAGAAGTAATTTCAGGTAAGAGTTTCGATGCCTTTTTGCATGAGCGTGTTTTTAAGCCTATCGGTATGAATGATACTTATTTCTATCTGCCTGAATCTAAATTTAATCGATTAGCTTCTTTAAACACCGAGGATAAAGATAAAAAAGTAATAAAAGTTACTGGTAACCAGGGCAATTATCCTACAAAGAAAGGTACTTACTTTTCGGGTGGGGCTGGGTTGGTTTCAACAGCTACAGATTATGCGATGTTTTTACAGATGTTGCTGAATGGAGGTAAGTACAACGGACAACAATTGTTAAGCCCGGTTACCGTAAATATGATGATACATAACCAGATTGGTGACTTGAGTCTTGGCAATAAAAAGTTTGGTTTAGGCTTTGGATTAACCACCACAGCAGAGGCGGCCAGAATTACACCATCAGAAGGGACTTTTGATTGGGGAGGGTACTATGGAACTACTTATTGGGTTGACCCGAAAGAAGGAATTATCGGTTTAATTATGACTCAGAAAGTGCCAAACAGCTATGGCGATCTGGGTGAAAAATTCAAAGTACTCGTATATCAGGCCGTTACAAAACTCAACTAATTGGATAAATAATATTTGATATTAGAATAGTGATTTTTTGCGTGCCAAAAATCACTATTCTAGAAAAAATACAATTATTTTTGCGAAATCCTTGGTAAATAGAAAGATTTGTATTAGTTTTGCATAAGTTTTAAGAAAGGCACATCCGTATGGGCCTCTGCAGTAATAAAAATTCGACACGAAGAGTTTCTCTTTCTTTCAAATTCCTTTCAGAGCAGGCAACGGGTGGTTCTCATCGTTCGCTTTATTATTTTTTCGGCATTCGGGGCAGTCACGGTTATGCGTGAGAACGGCAGTGTAGGTTCCGATTAACAAATATCTTATCCTTGATGGAAGTAGTAAAATTTTCCGAGCTCCCGCTTTCGGAGTATGTTCTTCGTGCGGTCGAAGAGCTAGGTTTTGAGTATGCAACGCCTATACAATCAGCCGCAATTCCAGTAGTGATGCGTGGTGGCGATGTAATCGGTCAGGCGCAAACAGGAACAGGCAAAACTGCAGCCTTTGGCATCCCGGCCATAGAAGCAGTTGACGAAACAGATAAAAGCACACAGGTGCTAATTATGTGTCCGACCCGCGAGTTGGCACTTCAGGTAAAAGAGCAAATCCAGAAATTAGCCAAGTACAAAAAAGGATTGAACGTAGCAGCCATCTATGGTGGTGAGTCATACGAACGTCAGTTTTTAGCGCTAAAGAAAGGTTCGCAGATTGTAGTGGGTACTCCTGGTCGTATCATGGACCACATGGAGCGCAAAACTTTAGTATTAAGTGACATTAAATTGGCTATCCTTGATGAAGCTGATGAAATGTTGAACATGGGTTTCCGCGAAGATATTGAGAAAATCTTATCTTTTGCTCCTACAGAAAGACAAACATTGTTGTTTTCAGCAACTATGTCGCCTGAGATTCTTTCAATTACCAAACGTTTTCAGAAAAACCCTGAAATCGTAAAAACATTGAAAAAAGAAGTATCAAATGCCAACATTGAGCAGTTTTTCTTTGCTGTACGTAAAGAAGCGAAAATGGAGGTGATGACTCGCTTAATAGATGTACATGATTTGAAATTGATGTTGGTGTTTGCAAACACTAAATCAAAAGTAGATGAAATCGTAAGTGATTTACAAGTTCGTGGCTATGCCGCAGAAGGTCTTCATGGCGATATGCGTCAGCAAGTGCGTACACAGGTAATGAGCAAATTCCGTGCAGGTGTAACCACTATTCTGGTGGCAACTGATGTAGCTGCCCGTGGTATCGACGTATCTGGTGTAGATGCAGTATTTAACTTTGATGTACCACAGGATTTAGAATATTACGTACACCGTATCGGCCGTACAGGTCGTGCAGGTAAAACAGGAAAAGCTTTCATGCTTATCTCTGGTCGTGATAAATACCGTCTGCGTGATATCGAGAACTATACTAAAGTAAAAATTGAACAAGGCAATATCCCTACATTCAATGAATTAGTAAAAACTCGTCACCGTAAATTCTTAGAACAAGTAAGATCGTCACTTCTTTCAGGTGTTGATAATTTCTACGAAGATATTATCGGTGAATTGAGCGAAGAAGGTTATTCTGATGCACAAATCATGGCTGCGCTGATTCAAATGCAGGTAGGCGCTGTGAAGAGCGAATTCTCTGATGCACAACTATCTGATAGCTACCGTGAGCCAAGATCTCAGGATTCAAGATTCGATAGAAGAGATTCAAGAAGCCAATATGGTAGCAGAGATGGTGGCCGTCGTGAGTATGGAAGTGGAAACAGAGACTCACGTGGTAGTAATGACCGTCGTTTCGAACCGAGAGAAAGACGTCAGGAAACTGGCGCCCGTGGCTCAGGAAGAACTGACATGGTACGTTTGTTTATCAGCTTAGGCCGTAAAGACAACGTTGCTCCTAACCATATTGTAGGTGCTATCACTTCAGAAGCCCGCATCGCAGGTCGTGCTATCGGACAAATTGATATTTATGACAAATTCAGTTTTGTAGAAGTACCTCAACAAGATGTGAAACGCGTATTGGATGGTATGCAAGGCAAAACCATCAATGCCCGCGAAGTAAATATGGAAATTGCGAAATAATTTTTCGTATTGAGATAAAATAAAAGCACGAGACTGTAAGGTTTCGTGCTTTTTTATTGAAATAAATCGAGAATCATTCCTCTTCATTCAAAATCCCTTCCCAGATTCTGCCAAAATCAAACTCATCTTTTGGCCACATATCTAAATTTACTTTGGGGGTATCTTTGGTTGTGCCATTTTGTAATACCCGTTTGCTTTGTAGAGTGCCAGTTAATAAGGCTCTTACATCGATATTGGCACGACCATAATGGTTTTTGGTAAATGGATCATCTAATCTTTTTAGAATCTCTTCTTCGTTGAGTTCTAAAGGTTTATTAGAGCCCACCAACATAAAGCCTCCAAATTCGTAAGTATAAGGAAATACACTCAAAAAACTATTCTGGATGCGCTCGGTTGCTCCCCAGGTAATAGCTAAACCGCCATCTTTCAATTTTGATCGTAAGAGTTTAAAGTATTCAACCGAATATAAATTCCCAGAATAAGATGATTTTGGCCGCAAGGCATCAGCCTCAATAATATCGTATTTTTTGTCATTTCTATGTAAAAAATAACGCCCATCCTGCAAAATCAGATTCACTCGTTTATCTGTCATAATATAATGAGCTGAACTATCTCCACTACGCCTCACAAATTCATACACTGCATCAGGCTGATTAACAATTACTTCAAAACAATCCAGATTTTTGGTGACTTCTCTACCTCCGGCATTATACAATGTACTCGCAGACCCTAAGCCGATGATACCAATATCTTCCGGGTTAGGATGTATCAAAGCCGGAATAGCCCCCAGAACAATATGCGTATTATCCTGATTGAAGGGAAACATACTTTGGCCTAAGCCATTGGTATAAACAAACGAGTCTTTGTCAAAAGTTTTAATAAATGAAACAGCTGTTTCATCTTCTCTGATAATGAAATCCTTTTCGCTGGTCATGCCTCCCAGCTTCATCCAGAATTTTTCGTTTGATGGCAACAGAACAACCGCCAGAATAAGCACAGCCGCCATACTGATACGCATAAGCAGAGTGTTGAACCGATGTTTATGCAGAATGAAAATATAGACTAAGCCAATAAGACTGATAAGCTTGATAGTGAGAGAAGTACCTAAATAATTAAACCCTACCAAGGTCACAAACCACGCCCCGGCGGTTGAGCCTACAATATTCATAAATTGTAACCAACCTACTTTACGGCCTACTTCTTCAAACTTATCCTGAATAATCAATTGCGATATAGTAAAGCTAAAACCCATAATAAAGGTCGGAACAGCCATCAGAAACATCGGAATGATGAACATGGTAGAAATGACTATATGAGTGGCAAAAGATGTCTCGTAGCTTTTAAAATAATCAAATAGAAAGGAAAGAGCAGATACATCTTTTATAGCCCATTGTAAGATAACAATAGAGCCAATGGTATAAACATATAAGAAGTATTGAGAATTGAGGAATAATCTTAACCGATTGCCAGTATAATTTTTAGCGAAACGAACCCCAAAATAAGTGCCTATAGCCATCATACCCAGATAAATGGCCAGAATGATAGAAAAAGTCAGGGCCACTGATTTCATCATGGTTTCAATCATCCGGAACCACATAATTTCGAAGCAGATAGCCATGAAACCGGAAGTAGTATATTGCAGAATCCAGTAGAGAAAATTACGGTTCCATGAAAATCCTGTTGCTTTGGAACCAGGAATAAATATGGGCTCTTCTTTGCTTTTGGTGGTTTGATTACGTTTGTTTTCCCTATAATAAATAATAATAGAAGTGACCGCACAGGCAAAATTAAAGAAAGCACCCAAACGTACGGCATTCTCAAAGCCCATCACACGAATAAGGACGAAAGAAGTCACAAAAGTACCTATGGCTGCCCCGAGCGTATTGGTGAAATACAATAAACTGATGTAATTAGCCTGATTTTCAGATGTTTTTTCTTCAAATGCCTTAGATAGCAATGGTAAAGATAGTCCCATCAGGAAAGTAGGAAAAAGCAATACCAGAAAAAGAATCAGATAAATCTGAAAGCTAGAACCTGCCTGTAAGGCATTAGATTGATACAACCAATCATAAATGATGCTTTTACTAAATAAAGCAAAAAGCCCAATGCCCGTTTCGGCTAATACAAATAGTAAAATAGGTCTATTTTTGCCTGCCCGGTCGGCTAACTGTCCACCCGCTAAATAGCCTAAGCCTAATCCTGCCATAAATGCAGAAACAATAAGGCTGATGCTGACAGAACTAATCCCGGTATAAAAAACCAACCATCGTTGCCAGATTACCTGATAGATAAGGGCTGCAAAACCGGAAAAGAAAAAAATGAATAATAGGAGAACGGAACGGAATTTGTTAGATTTCGTTTGAGAGGCCATGCGTAAAAGTTAGTAAAACCACAACCAACCAACTATCCCTGGCATAAAGCTGACTAAGGAAATAGAAAGTAGTAGTGATAGGTTATTCATAAAAGTTTTGGAATCCTAAAATTACATGCTTTTTTTATTAAAAAAATTAATTTTTTGTGAAGAATTATTATATTTGATTAATCTAACCCTTTAAATACTAACCCCTATGAAAACATGTAGTTTAATTGCTAACATTGTTATGCTACTTATTCTGATTCCTGCTGCATTCGGCGCTATTATGTCTCCTTTTGTATTTGATTCAGGCGCGAGTAGAAGAACATGGTTGATTTTTGGAACTCTTGTTGCTTTACCTGTCTTAATTATCTTATCACAAATTATTTCATGGATCGCGTATGTGCGCCACAATTACGACTTTGCTTTTAAAGTAAGTTTAGTGCCAGTGTTAGATATTTTAGTAATTATCGTTCTTTTTACGATTAGTAGTGATTTGAAGTAGAATTGTAAAAGAAATTAAAAAAGCCTGAAAACAACGCGAGTTTTCAGGCTTTTTTGATTATGAAATTGAGTGATTTATTATTTAAGAATTAATAATTGATGCTCAATATATTAATCTCCATCTAGCGTACAAATAATCACTCAACAACAATTCGCTCAATCACTCATTAGACTTCTATTCCTCAAAATAATACCCAAATATTATCCCCATTTCATCCTCAGTTGTCAATCCGAATCTCACAGTTTTGTCTGTAGTATTATTATAAGTGATTCTTGAAGTAAGTCCCTCGCCTTTTTTTAGGGAGATATAAGGGGTATAATTAATTTTTTCAGGATGTTCCCAATTGGTTGAGGTATAAACCACTTCACCATCTCTGCTACCGCCTTTTATGAGTATTTCAAACTTTTCACCTAATTTATGCGTATGAGAGAATAGCATAGCTATTTTTATATTCTTGTCGAATGTGAAGTTTTTGGAAATAACCGTTTTTTGTTTAGGTAGAATCGTGAGGTTATTATTGGCTAAATCAAGCACTTTTAGCGTGTTCTTTACATTAGCCTTATTGGTTGTGTAAAGATTGATATAAACTTCTCCGGGAATGGCGCTTGTACCTTTATTGTAGTAATGAGAGTTCATATCAAAAGTAGTATTCGGAGCTACTTCAACGGCTGTTCCTTCCGGAAAAGTATAATCCATATTGGCTTCGCTTCCACCAAAATTAAAGATATGATTACCCATTTGCTGAAACGTAAGAACATTCAGTGAGCCATCCGGATTACGTAAATCACGTACCTGATTCAAAGGAGCCAGATTATTCTTGTCTCTGAATCCATATAGAATAAAATGATGACTTCCCGGACGCATTCTTATCTGAATTCTATTTACATAGGCAGTTTCAATGTTCCCTAAAGGTTTTCTTACAAACAGCTCTCTTTCAAAATCAGGAGCTACATCAAACTTATCTAATTTCATCTGATAACCTGTTCCACTAGCAGGAGCGGCCAATACTTCAAATGGAGTTGTATTGCTTGGGGTGGTATCGTCTAATAGTTTGGCATCTGCCACAGCTCCTTTTTCGGGAGCTCCGGCTTCAATCCATCTTCTGATATACTCGATTTGTCCTGCATAGAGCGGTTCGCTTCCCAATGGCATGGTGCTACCATAATTTTTACCGCCATGATGGCTATTATCAACATTCAATTTATGGAAAAATAAGCTTTGTAAGGAGTTAAAAGCTTTTACTAATTTTAAACCGTCTGCTCTAGCCTGGTCATTTTTTGGGTCTATCTCATATAAATTATTATACGCTTTACCTTTCGTTAACACCAGACCATGTTGGGCAAAGGCACCATCGTTTTCAGAGAAATGACAGCCCTGTACAGCGCAAGACTTCGTCAATATTTTATCCTGTATTAAATCAAAGCTAGATACTTCAGAGTCAACCGTCTCTTGTTTACTGCAAGAGTTCATCAGCGAAAGACACAAAACCGTAGCGACAGAAAGGGTAGTAAAAATAGTATATCTCATACAATCAATAGTATCACTTTTTCTTAACGTAAATATCAGTGATAAATATGTGCTTTAATATAAAAACCTGATAAATAGTTTACTACAAACTACTTGCCATTTTTTTGATTAGACTTTTCACGCTGCCCGACATACAAGCCAACAATTACTAACGCAGTACCTAAAAAAGTATGATAGGTAATAGGTTCATCAAGCAGCAGATAGGAATAAATAAACCCGAAAATAGGGCAGAGGAATAAGAAGAACGAAGCTTTAACCGGGTCAACTTCCAGAAGATATAACCATAATTGCACGGCTAGAATTGAAACCGGAAATATCAACCAGAGTACAGATAGCGTAAAATTAAGGTCAAAATGATTGGGCTCTTTGTGCAAAATAAATGTAAGAGGCAACATCAGAATACCGCCTAAGAATACCTGCCAGCCATTAATGGCTGTGCGTGATAATTTCCAGTCAATTTTAGAATAGTAAATAGTACCCACCGAGTAAGAAAGCATACTGAGAAACATATAAAAAAGCCCTAGAGGAGTAGCAAAACTTTTTTGCAAAAGCGGATAGGTGGCAAGACCAACCCCTAATAGACCCAATAATACAGCCAGCCACTCAGCCCTCTTTACCTGTCGGCCCATCCAGAAAGCCGAAATAATACTAATAAACAACGGGTTAGTGGCTGTTGAAAGACTCCCAATACCTGCAGCTACTTCTTTAATACCCAATACAAAGAAACTCAGGTAAAGGGTAACATTTAATAAACCGAATATGGTTAGTTCCCACCACTCTTTGCCTTTGGGCAGACGATCTCTTTGAAACAAAAACGAAAAGGCAAGCATAATAATACCAGCCGATAAGAATCGTATCTGAAAAAGTACTAATGGTTCTACAGAACGAAGTCCGAATTTGGCAGCTGCCGAAGCCGAAGCCCATGACGCAGCAAATAAAATTCCCAGTAAGAGGAGTCTCAGGTTCAATGTTCAGGTATTATTTATGTATCAAATGTACGGCATTTTCAGTAGTCTGTCGTACCACTTCCTGAAAAGAGACCTGCTTTAATTCGGCTATTCTTTGGGCTACCAGCTCAATATAAGCAACCTCATTTCTTTTACCTCTATGCGGTACAGGCGCCAGATAAGGAGCATCAGTTTCGAGTACCATATGTTTTAAATCTATAAATGGAAGCACTTTATCCATGCCCCCATTTTTAAAGGTAGCAACCCCTCCGATGCCTAATAAAAAGTTAAGCCCTATCACTCTCTGTGCTTCTTCCAGATTACCAGAAAAACAATGGAAAATACCTCTTAAATCACTCCATCCAAATTGCTCAATTAACTCAATACATCTTACAATGGCATTTAACTGGCCATCTTTCGAGTTACGAGAGTGAATGCAAATAGGTAAATTATATTTTTGAGCAAGACGCAATTGTGCAATAAAGGCTTCCTCCTGCTGTGGCACAAAGTTTAAATCCCAATAGAAATCAATCCCAATCTCTCCAATCATCTGGAAAGGCCTTTGGGCGTTTCTACTGAGTAAGTTTTCAACAATATATAGCTCCTGTTCATAGTCTTCTTTGATATAACAAGGGTGAACTCCCATCATGGGAAGACAAACACCCGGATATTGATTTTCCAGTGCCAACATCCCATTAATGGTTTCAGAGTTGCAGTTGGGCATCCAGATTTGCTTTACGCCTGCCTCAAATGCGCGTTTGAGCATCAAGTCTCTATCTTCATCAAATTGGTCGTCGTAAATATGTGCGTGGGTTTCTATCATCTCAATAATCAATTTTTTTTGCAAAATTACACCGTTAAAATTTCAAACAATATTACTTTTGGAAATAAAACCACAGCTAATGCATCTTTCAGTAGTAATTCTCACTTTTAACAGTACCCGAACAATCAGGCAAGTATTAGCAGCAGTAGCAGGGTGGGCCGATGAAATAGTGGTAGTTGATAGTGGTAGTACCGACGAAACACTGGCTATTGCACAGGAGTTCGGCTGTAAGATTTACCACCGGAAACTGGATGGCTTTGGTAAACAAAAAAATTTTGCCGTAAATCAGGCCAAAAACGACTGGGTATTTGTAGTAGATTCTGACGAAGTAGTGACCGAAGCATTAAAGAAAGAGATAGATGCTCAACTGGCACAAAATACTGAATATAGGGGTTTTCTGGTGCCAAGGATACTCATATTTCTGGATAAAAAACTAAAATATGGCAGAGAATCAAAACTGCCGACTTTACGAATATTCAACCGGAAGTTCGGGAATTATAATGATAAGGATGTTCATGAAGAGGTGGTTTTAGACGGGAAAACACTCACGCTGAAAAGAGAAATGCTCCATTATAGTTTCTCTGATATAGCAGAGTTTTTCCAGAAGATGAACGATTATTCTTCCAGAAGTGCTGCAGAACTATATGTCAAAGGCAAACGTACTTCTATATTAAAAGTCATTACCAAGTTTCCCATCACTTTTTTTGTAGAGTATTTTATCAGACTTAATTTCCTTAATGGGTACCCAGGTTTTGTCTGGGCTTTTACTCAGGCAATTTATGCCAGTCTGAAATATATAAAACTCAGAGAATTACAAACCGCATCTACACTTCAATCTTAATTTAATAATTTAGTAATGACCCATATAGGACTCATATCAGACACACACGGATATTTGGATGAAACGGTTTTTGAACACTTCAAAGACTGTGACGAACTCTGGCATGCAGGTGACGTGGGTTCGGTAAAGATTATTGAGCAATTGCAGGCTTTCAAGCCTACTCGGTTTGTATTTGGCAATATTGATTCAAAAGAAATACAGTGGCAATTACCCGAGCATGAGTTTTTTACATTGGAGGGCTTCAATATCTGGATGACTCATATAGGTGGAGCTCCTCCTAATTATAATCCGGCAGTAAAGAAAAAATTTAAAGAGCAGATACCCGATATTTTCGTTTGCGGGCATTCGCATATACTACGTGTGATAAAGGATGAGAAAATGAATAATATGCTATATATGAATCCCGGCGCAGCAGGTAATGAGGGCTTTCATAAAGTAAAAACTTTATTGAAATTTACTTTGGATAATCGAAAAATGTCTAACTTAGGGGTGATAGAGCTAGGGAAACGAGGCGCGATTATTCGGGGTGCGTAACCCGTTGATTTTAAGAATAGCTATTATGAAAAGCATAGATAAACGTTATTTACTAATTTTTACTTTTTTGCTGCTACTGCCTTTTTCAATTTCTGCACAATTGGTACAGGGAAAAAGGATAGAGTTTGAGCGAAGTAGCACAATGGACGAAGACCACCAGTTGTTTTCGTTACAGGAAAATGGTGTTTTATTATTTCACTCAAGTGAAGACGTGTATCGTCGGAAAACCACGCTTGATTTCCACAAATATGATAGTACGCTTGCGGAACAATGGAAAGTAACATTTGTACCCGAAGAAGAATTTCTACTAAACAAGACTTATCAGAACGACCGCTATTTATTTGTACTTTTCAAGAAACGGGAAAGAACTGACATACGTGTATTGCGCTTAGATCTGGATTCTGGTGATAAAACCTATGTTGAGGGCGATTTACTGACTAATATGGACATAGAGCACTTTACAGTGCTGCAAAGCAAGGCTTTTATTGGCGGCAAATACAATGACCGTCCGGTAGTGGTCATGTTTAGTTTCTTCGATAAAACCTCTAAAGTATTGCCGGAAATTCATGCCAATCATTTAATGATTAGCGAAATGGATGTGAGTGTGCAGAATGAACTGGTCTATGTAATGCTGAAAAACGAGCGGAACTGCCAGTATATCATCAAAACTTATTCATATGACGGTAAGCCACTAAGCACAATGGGGTTGGGTGATAAACAAAGAACACCAATTTCGGGCAAAATACTGAATATGGATGATGGCTCCTCTTTATTATTGGGTAATTATGCAGAAGGCTGCTCGCCACTTTCTATCGGTATTTATATGCAGAATCTCTCTAATGATTCTAAAATCCAATACATCGATTTCTCAGATTTGCGAAACTTCTTCAGCTTTATGGCACCTAAGAAAGAAGAAAAAATAAAGGAGAAAATCAGACTTAAAAAGGAGAGAGGTAAAGAGGTAAAACTGCGAAACAGATTACTACTACACGATATTGTTTCCACGCCCGAAGGCTGGATATTAATTGCCGAAGTGTTTTATCCTGAATACAAAGCCCCTGCCAATAATGGTTTTAGCAATTGGCGTAGTTATCGGATAGGAGGCGATACCTATAATAATTTCCGCTATACACATGCCATCCTATGCGGGTTCGACCATAACGGCAAATTATTGTGGGACAACAGCATTTCCTTGAAAGATGTAGAGGGGAGCGAACTAAATCCTAAAGTGCAGATTACCCGTCAGGACGATTTACATATACTGGCCTACCCTGATGAGGACTTAATCAAAGCGGTAGTAGTAAAAAAAGACGAGAAAATAAAAGACCTGGAGAGCTTTGATTTAAAGGCCAATTCTGATGCTGAAAGAATTACAGATACTGATCGAACAAATCTCATAGCCTGGTTTGGGCATAGTTTTCTCGCTTATGGCTACCAGAGCATCAGAAAAGATCTTGCCAATAGAGAAGTTTTTTCTATCAGCAAACTGACTTACTCGTTAAAAAACGGAAAGCAATAGCTTAGTAAAATGCCACTGCTTTCATTTTTTTGACCAGCTTCTTACTCTTTTCTTTATCCATCAGGTACAAAGCTTTTGAGAGCCATTCAGAGCTTGTTCCATCTTTGCTGATAATGGTTACCTGATGTAATTCTGTGCCTCCGATACCTTTCTTTGGATCGATAATATGCGAGTATTTTCTGCCGTCTATTTCAACAAACTGATACATATCTCCTGAGGTAGATATCCCACAGTTTTTGAGATAATAATCTTTGTTAGTAATAATTACTTTCCACCCTTTTTCTTGTGGAGGCGCATTTGAAATGACAATATTTCCACCTGCTTCAATCATAGCTGATGTAATGCCATCTGCCTGCAATATTTTCATCATTTCATCTTCTGCATAGCCTTTGCCTATTCCTCCAAAATCAATGCGCATCCCCTGCTTTTTCAGCATGATAGCCTGATTCTTATTATCGATTACAATATTCTCCATACCTATTTTTGCCCTTGCCTCAGCAATTTGGGTATCAGAGGGGAGTTGTTTCTGGCGTTTCATGCGCCTCCATAATTGAGTCATAGGGCCAATGGTAATATCAAAATTACTTTCTGTCAAACGGGCACCTTTGATAGATTCTTGTGTGATTTTCCATAAATCATCGCTTACTTTTACATACTGCCCCGTACCAGAAGTACGACATAAACGGTTAATCTCGCTGTCTTCACGATAATCGCTTAAAATCATGTTTAAAGTATCTAAACGGATGAATGCTTTTTGAGTAGCAGCTAATGCTTTGGCAGAGTCAGGGGCATAAAATACAATCCTGAACATAGTGCCCATCTGAGGATGGGAAAATTCAAAACGGGTTTGTGCGTAGGTATGATGGCAAAAAAAGAGGAATAGGCCCAAAAGACTATTCCTCTTATTCAATAATTTTATTGACATTCGATTACTTAATCTCAAATAATGTATCAGCCAGATTAGTGTTAGCTTCAATTTTAGAAGCTGTTAAGGCCAATTGCATCATGCCTAAATCCTGGCTTAGTTTGTGTGCAAATTTTACACCGTTAATAGCTTTGTAATCAGTATAGTCAGAAGTAATCGTTTGCGCGCCCATTGGTGTTTCTGCGGTAATTACCTGGCGAACTTTTAAGCCTGTAGCTGCATCATAGAATTCAGTCATTTTAACCGATCCAATTGTTACGTCAAGTTTATACGCATCAGCATTGTTTACTTTTTCTTTACCTACATAAGTTAATTTAGCACCCATAGCAGTGTATTCTGCTTCCGGTACAATTACAGCCTGCATAGCAACTGCTTTTACTTTCTCAGGATCAGTAATATCTTCTGATCCTTGCATGCCGCTAGCGCGAACTTTAGTACCATCGCATACTTGTTTCTGTACTTCACCCATTCCGGTTACACTTACAGACTGTAAAAATTTATTAGGAGATTTTTTTTGAATAAGAATTTCTAAGTTGGCACCTTGTGCTTCACCGGTAAAAGTCATACTTAAATCTTTTATTTTTGCAATGGCATCTTTGCCACCAATTGCCGTAACGTAGTTGTTAATAACTTCTTCAGCAGTTTGCGCAAAAGATAGCGTGCTAATAAGCAATGCCGATACAAAAAGACTGATTTTTTTCATCGATTAATAAGTTAATGTTTAAAACTGCTGTAAAGGTGTAAAAGGATTTGAAAGTTTCCTAATATTTTTAGGATAATTGGCCTTATACAAGGAACTATGGTAGCATAAACGAAGATTCGTATTTAAATATTTCAGATAGGTCGAAATAGTTACTACTTTTGGAAATATGATTATCATTAAAGGCATACCTTTTAGAAAAATAAACGGAATTACACTGTTCCCGTTCATCATTGTGCGGCCTAAAAAGCCTAATGACATTTTATTAAACCATGAGCGGATTCATATCTGGCAGCAATTAGAATTGTTAGTTATACCTTTCTACGTATGGTATGTAGCCGAATGGATTTATCATTATGCCAGATGCGGGCAATGGTGGGTAGCGTACAGAAGAATCAGTTTTGAGAAAGAGGCTTATGCCAATGAGAAAGATTTCAGTTACCTGAAAAAAAGAAAACTTTGGGCTTTTTTGAAGTATAGGTAGAGGCATCCGGCAGATGCCTCTACCTGAGATATATTACTCGTTATTAAATACTTTTTTAAACTGCGTAAGCAGACCTGACCACGAATTATCTTCTTTTTGCTCAGAGATTACTTTTACCTTCGGGAACTCTTCTTTCACTTCTTTTTCCAATATGCGCTTGGCCAACTCAGGTAAAACCAAACCACCAAATGTGCCTGACGACATCATTAATAAATTAGTCTGAAACCAGTTTTGTTCTAACAAAAAGTCAACAATCTGTTCTCTTTCTGTAAATACTAATAAATTATCATCACCAAAAGCTTTTTTGATTTCTTCCGGTGAAATAGGAGGGAGGCGTTTCATTTCAAGCGTATGTGGAGAATAGAAAACTATTGCCGTATCAGCATCTTCCATTGTTCCCTCGTATTGCGGTAAAAAGTCTTTATTCAAGCTACTGAAAGTATGCAATTCATAACACGCAATCAGTCGACGGTTGTTATGAAGCATTTTAGTAGCATTGGTCGTCGCTTTTAGTTTAGATGGCGCATGCGCAAAATCTCTGAAAATGAGTGTATTGGTATTCTCACCTAATTTTTCCAATCTTTTTGAAGCTCCTTTAAAATGTTTGATCGCTTCGTAGAATTCTTCGTCAGTGATGCCCAGGCGGTCAAGAATAATCTTGGCACCATTAAGGTTTTTCATATTGTGCTCACCGAAAATCTCTAATGGTACTTCTGTTTTACCTACTTGCAAGATACATTTACCATTTTCAACTTTATAAGGATGCGCTTTATATGGGAATTTGCCTACATCCGGACGGTCTTTTTCACCAATTACTTTTACAATATCATCAGTTTCATCATAGATAATCGCACCTGCTTTAGGTAAACCATCGGCTAATTCTTCAAAAGTCTGAACGTAGCTGTCGAAAGTCTTGAAGATATTGAAGTGATCCCAGGCAATACCGCTGATCAAGCAAACATGTGGATGATAAAACAAGAATTTGGATTTCAAATGAACCTTTGATTCTGGGTATTCATCACCCTCAATAATTATCACTGGCGACTCATCATCAAGATTAACCATTACGTCAAAACCCTCAATCTGCGCACCTACCAGATAATCAAATTTACGGTTGTAAAACTTTAATACGTGCAGAATCATACTAGTGATACTTGTTTTGCCATGACTTCCGGCAATGACCACACGCAGTTTGTTAAGACTTTGCTCGTAGATATATTCAGGGAAAGAATAGACTTTTATGCCTAATTCCTGTGCTTTAGCTAGCTCAGGGTTATCAGCAAACGCATGCATGCCTAAGATAACCGCATTTAAGTCTTTTGTTATTTTTTCAGGAAACCAACCCAACTCAGCAGGTAAGATGCCTACTTCAGCCAGGCGGCTTTTTGAAGGGTCGTTTATTTCGTCGTCTGAACCGGTTACGATATATCCTTTTTTATGAAGTGCAAGCGCCAGGTTGTGCATCACAGCGCCCCCGATAGCAATAAAGTGAATTTTTTGGCTCATTTATAACAAGAATTTCACAAATCAACGCGTTTTTTAAAAGCTTATTCCGTTGAGTTTTGTATGATGATAGCAAAAAATGAATGAATATAAATTTATGAACCACAGTCACAAAAACTGTGTTATAAATATCGTTGCAAAGTTGTTAAATTTATGTCACATTTGCACAAATTTTCTCATAGAGATAGGCCGTATCATTCCAAAACTTTAAAAGTTTTTATGCATTTTACTTAGAGATGAAACGTTACATAGACCTTATTGAACAAACCTTTGAATTTCCGACCCGGGAATTCGGTGTTGACGAAGCACACACCCTTATGTTTAACAATGTTCCACTGATGGACATTATCAAACAATATGGTACGCCATTAAAAATCAGTTATCTGCCTAAAATTTCAGAACATGTCGAAAACGCCAAGTTGCTTTTCAGAAATGCCATGAAGAAATATAATTATAAAGGGAGCTACACGTACTGTTATTGTACAAAGTCATCACATTTTAGGTTTGTCATTGAAACAGCGCTGAATAGTAATGTTCACCTCGAAACCTCGTCTGCCTTTGATATGGATATTATCAGAGCTTTGTATGACGAGAACAAAATTAATCAGAATACCTACGTTATCTGTAACGGATACAAACGTCCGAAGTACTTAGAGGGTATTTCTGCCTTACATAACGAAGGTTTTGTAAATTGTATTCCGATTTTAGATAATCTGAAAGAGATTGATTACTACTTGCAAAACTCTACTGCTGAAACGGTAAACCTTGGCATCAGAATTGCAACAGATGAGGAGCCGAACTTTGCTTTTTATACTTCTCGTTTAGGTGTAAGATACAATGATATAAATGAGTTGTATAAAGAGAAAATAAAGCCAAATCCAAGATTTAAGCTGAAAATGCTTCATTTCTTTATCAATGCTGGTATCAAAGATAATGCGTATTACTGGTCAGAGTTAACTCGTTTCATGTTTAAATACTGCGAAATGAAGAAGATATGCCCAGACCTTGATTCGATTGATATTGGCGGCGGGTTACCGATTCAGACATCATTGGTATTCAACTATGATTATCAGGCAATGATTGATGAAATCATTGAGAATATTCAATGGATTTGTAATAAAAACAATGTGCCTGTGCCACATATATTTACTGAGTTTGGTAGCTATACAGTAGGAGAGAGTGGAGCGGTTATTTATAAGGTGATTGATAAAAAACAACAGAATGACCGTGAGTTGTGGTATATGATAGATGGCTCGTTCATTACTCAATTGCCAGATTCATGGGGAATTGGCCAGAAGTATATCATGATGCCTGTGAATAACTGGGATAGCCCTTATGAAAAGGTAAACCTGGGTGGCTTAACCTGTGATTCTCAGGATTTTTATAATACTGAGGCTCATTCAGAAGACTTGTATTTGCCAATATTTGATATTGAGAATGAAGACCAATATATCGGATTTTTCCATACTGGTGCTTATCAGGAGTCTTTAGGCGGATATGGTGGTATCCAACACTGTCTGATCCCAGCACCGCAGCACGTATTGGTTAATTTAGATGCCGATGGAAACATCACAACCGAACTTTTTGCCGAAGAGCAGGATAGCAATTCAATGATGGAGATTTTAGGGTATAAGGCGCAGGGAAAGAAAGAAACACATACAATACCCGGCAATGGTTCATCAAAAAAAAGCAAGAAAACGACAGAAGAAGCTTTGGTATAAAATAAACTGAGCAGTAGAACGTTTTAAGTAGAACCGAAAATTATATTTTAATGAAACCTAAGTTACTGATTCTTTCTCTTTTGGTGGTTGCCGCAATGAGTTCTTGCCGTAAACAACAATGTCCGGCGTATGGTAAAGTTTCACCAAAAAGCGTAGCAGAGAAGAAACATTGTTAGTCATATAGATGGTTCATAGTGTAATAAATGCACTATGAACCATTATTCTATTAATTAACTTAAGTTGCTACCTTAAATTCGGAAGAATTTGCAGATAGCAAAAGAGACAATAAAAGCAAAAACTTTAAATTGGAACCCGTTAAGTGTAACTGCATGAATTTTCTTAGCAAATTGAGCG
>NZ_QVMT01000024.1 GCF_003418935.1 Emticicia sp. C21
TCTAAAATTACATAAATTGCAATCGTGCTATCTTTTAGCATGAGTCCTTGTTAGTTTTTTGTTCGCACCTCAAAATTACTTGGACTCTCTTTTTTATCTATGACAAGTAGCAACTTAAGTTAATTAATAGGATTATCTATAATAAACTTAGACGCTTCCAGGAGGCTGCCGAAACGGTAGTCGGCCAATTCAGTATTCTCTTTTCCTGTGGCAATGTGTATGGTTTTTACACCTGCTTTCATACCAGCTTTTACGTCTCTTTCAGCATCTCCAATCATATACGAATGAGTGGTGTCAATATTATATTTGGCAATGGCTTTTTCCAGCATCAGCGAATCCGGCTTGCGCAATAATGATTCAGAAGAATATTGAGGGTGATGTTTACAGAAATAGATATCGTCTATGACACCTCCGCATTGGCTTTGTAGAAAATCATAGCAGTTCAGTACATCTTCCTGAGAGTAAATCCCTTTGGCGATTCCTGCCTGATTGGTAACGACAATCAGTAAATAGCCTGCTTTCTTTAATAAATTCAGGCCATCTACCACTCCTTCGGGAATGATATAATCTTCTATTTTATAAACATAATCAACCCGATCTTCGTTGAGTACTCCGTCGCGATCAAGGAAAATGCACTTTTGCATATATAAAATTAGGTTAGTAATGTGTGAATATTTAATATTACAAATTAAAGAAAAAATATGATAAATTGTAGCTAAAATCTTCTGAAAATTTTATTTATCATTCTTCAAATTTATAAAGCATAAAATTTCACTCCAATCAATTGAGGATTAACTGATTCATATTTAACATGAATTGAGTAATTTGTGCTTATTAGAATGTGAATTTGGTGTAAATTAAATAGATTTAGCGGCATCACGTCCGGCGGTACGCCCTGAAAAAATGCAACCCCCTAAAAATGTTCCCTCCAGAGCCCGATAACCATGCATACCTCCGCCACCAAATCCTGCTACTTCGCCTGCGGCATATAAACCTTTTACAATTTCACCATGAGTGTCCAAAACACGCCCAGATAAATCAGTCTGCAAGCCACCTAAGGTTTTACGAGTCAGGATATGCAGCCTGACAGCAATTAATGGCCCGAATTTCGGATCTAGTATTTGATGCAACTTAGCGGTTCGAATTAATTTGTCTCCTATGTATTGTCTAGCCCCACGGATGGCTGTAATCTGCATGTCTTTATTGAATTTATTACTAACCTGTCCATCACGGGCTGTAATCTCCGCTTTCAGGCTTGTTAAATCAATCAGGTTATCGCCTGTCAGCTCATTCATGGCCTTTACCAAATCTTCCAGATTATCTTTTACTATAAAGTCTGCTCCATGCGTTTTAAATGCTTCCACCGGGCCAGGGGCTAGTTTTCCTCCGGCCCGACCTAATACCTGTAGCCAATCCTTATTGGTTAAATCAGGGTTTTGCTCAGAGCCTGATAGAGCAAATTCTTTCTTGATAATAGCTTGATTGAGAACAAACCAAGTATAATCATGCCCTGTCTGGCGGATATGTTGAAGCGTACCCAATGTATCAAAGCCGGGAAATAAAGGTACTGGTAAACGTTTGCCTTTGGCATCAAACCATAAGGATGATGGTCCGGGCAAAATCCTAATACCATGCTGATGCCAGATAGGAGCCCAGTTCTGGATTCCTTCTGTATAATGCCACATGCGGTCTCGGTTGATGAGATTCGCTCCTGCATTTTCTGAAATGGCCAACATACGTCCATCCACGTGTTCGGGAACTCCTGAGAGCATGTGTTTAGGCGGCTCCCCTAACCTTTTCGGCCAGTTCTGGCGAACAAGCTCATGATTAGCCCCTATACCTCCAGAAGTTACAATGACAGCTTGCGCATGGAAAGTAAAATTATCAATAATCACACGAGAGCTTTTCTCTCCACGCTTCACATCGCTTGATTCTAAGACTTCTCCCTGTATACCGATAACTGATTTATTTTTTACGATTAATTCATTAACTCTATGACGAAACTTCAAGGTAATTAATCCTTTTTTTACAGCCTCTCTAACCCGATATTCAAAGGGAGCTAAAACCCCTGGCCCTGTGCCCCAGGTAACATGGAATCTTGGTACAGAATTACCATGCCCGATAGCACCGTAACCACCGCGCTCAGCCCATCCTACAATCGGAAAGAATTTGATACCTTGTTGCCTCAACCACGACCTCTTTTCTCCGGCTGCAAAACCAACGTAGGCTTCTGCCCATTTTCTAGGCCACTCATCTTCCGGCCTGTCAAATTGAGCCGTTCCCATCCAATCAGTCAAAGCCAATTCATGTGAGTCTTTAATCCCAAGCCGACGTTGTTCGGGTGAATCAACCAGAAATAAACCTCCAAACGACCAGAAGGCTTGCCCACCCATGCTCTGCTCAGGTTCCTGATCAACAATAATTACTTTTTTTCCTGCATCAGCCAGTTCTGCGGCTGCTACCAGGCCCGCCAATCCGGCACCAACAATGATCACATCGGTTGTGGTTTGCATATATTTTAAGTTTATGAGAATCTTAGGGAATAGGGTTGTGATTAAAATTCTGAATTTCCGTATTATAACGATTGACATTTGTTATGAATAAGTGACACAATCAGGGGTTATTTCTACAATATTTTTACAGCCGGATAAGCCCATTGTCAATTCAAAATCTGATATGAAATTTCTTAAAACTTCATAAACCCCTCTTTCGCCACCTATGGCTAATCCATACACATAAGGCCGACCGATGGAAACCGCAGTTGCTCCCATAGCTAATGCTTTAAAAACATCAGCTCCCGAACGAATTCCACTATCAATAATAATCGGTAATTTGCCTTTTACTACCTTAGCAATAGCTGGTAAAGCTTCAAAAGAGCTGATTGAACCATCTACCTGTCGACCGCCGTGGTTAGAGATAAATATTCCATCCATGCCATAATCTATCGCTTTCTGAGCATCATCAGTTGCCAGAATACCTTTCAGGATAATGGGCAAATGTGTTTGCTTTCGAAGCCAGGCTAAATCCTCCCAGGTAGTGGCAGCATTGGAGTATAAACCAGTAAAATGGCGTATGGCAGACATGGGCTTACCTGATTTCAATTTCTTCAAAAAGCCTGAACCTGGGTAATTGTTAACCATCTTGATTAATCCCTGGATGGTTTTTAAGGTAATTCGCTGCTTGGTAGAAGGGATAATATTCTGCTCCATTAATTGTTGAAAAACAGGGTCGGAAGTGTATTGGGCAATACCTTTGCCCTCTAAAAATGGGAGAGAAGCCAGATCAAGGTCACGTATCCGCCAGCCAAGCATCGTTGTATCAAGTGTTACTACTATGCCTAAGCAACCACATTTTTCTGCTCTTTTTATAAGACTAGTTACCAATTCTCTTGATTTCGACCAGTATAACTGGAAAAAACGTGGACTATCACCCATGACTCCCGCCGTTTGTTCCATCGGATAAGAAGCCTGATTTGAAAAAATATAAGGGATATTGAGACTACTGGCGGCTCTTGCTACGGCTAAATCAGCGTCGGTGTGCGCCATTTCCAATACTCCGATAGGAGATATGAATAGGGGGGTGTAAAATTTATGCCCTAATAACTGAATGCTCGTATCACGATTTTCCACATTCCTCAACATTCTTGGCACAATCTTGCAAGCCTCAAAAGCACTTCTATTCGCACGCATGGTGCTTTCATTGCCCGCTCCCCCAGCGATATAGGCAAAAGATTTAGCTGATAGCTTGTACTTAGCGGCTGATTCAAGGGCTTCATAGCTTATTTTGACTTTCTGACTGATACCAGCAAAACCATTCAGATAAATCTGCCTTTGCCAATCAAGAGCTGATAGGGGTTGTGCACTGTTCATAGATGCGAAGTCATTAGGGTTGATTCAAGAAATCAGAATAGATAAAGCAATATTAAAAAAAATCAGATAGTTTATCATCATTTTTTGCATAATGATTGTGGTAAATGGCTTAGCTAACCGTGCCACGCTCTTATACGGACGAGTAGAAGCGTGGCACGGTAGGCTGTAAACAAAAAAGTCCTGCCTCGTGAGAAGCAGGACTTTTTATAATGATTAGCTAACTAAATCTTAGTTGAAGATATAACGAAGACCTAACTGCATTTGCCATACGTCATCAATTGTTTTTGATTTAACAAATGAATCACGAAGCAAGATAGTTTCATTAACTGTTTTTCCGTCAACGCCAACGGTTGAAATAACCTGAGTATTCATACGATAAACCGGGTTACCAGAAGCATCAACACTTGCTAATACTAATGGGTTGTTTGAAGTAATTGAGTTACCTACACCCCATGAGTCGTTAACCAGGTTACCTACGTTATAAATATCCGCTCTTACACGAATGATATTTTTCTTGTTATTTTTACCAACTTTTACAAAGAAATCCTGTTCAACTGATAAATCGAAACGAGTTAACCAAGGGTAGAAGCCTGCATTACGTTCCGCATATTGTCCACGACGAGTTGACAAGTATGGGTTTTTAGCAAGAAATGATTCGAATGCTTCTGCTTGTTGTTGAGCAGTGAAAGTTTTACCACCTGTAGTTAGCGTAGTGAACATTAGGTCAGATGCTTTTGCAGGTACAAATAGAAGGTCGTTGATCTGACCATCGCCATTCATATCGTTTGAATAACCATAAGAGATTTTACCACCACTTTGTGAAGTACCACCTAAAGTAATCATAGTAGAACCACCGATTTTACCACCATATTCGATTCTGTAACTTGCATATCCTACAAAACGGTGACGTAAATCGTTATCAGCATATCCTAATGTATTGTAGTTTACACCACCTACAGCAGGTATATTCGCATTTACAGTACTGTTCGCTTCTGAAAGGTTTCTGGCAATACCATAAGTATAACCCAACATGGCACCAAATCCTTTTGTGATAGGTTTCTCTAATTTGAATGTAAGCGAAGAAGCATTGCCTAAATCAGTATTACTTAAGATATAAGCACTATTGATTTGTGGGTTATAAAAACGATTTGCTGTAGCTGCAGCACCAGTTAAACCAGAAGCAGGGTAACGGTCACGGCCATCAGGACCGGCAAATTTACCATTTGGTGTTTTAAGGTTAGCATCAAAATAATAAGTAGCATTAAGGTTCTTATTATAGATAAACTCTGCTGTAAAAATTAAGCCTGCAAATGGTAATCTTTGATCGATAGCGATGTTTGATTTCCATACCTGAGGGAATTTCAAATTCTCGTCAGAGGCGTTAACGTTATAGCCTGTAATTTTTGCCAAGTCAGTAGTAGCAGGCGTATACTTAGTTGGGTCGAGTGTAAACGGATAATTAGCAGCAGCACTACCTGTTACGTTTACTAGACCGATATTTACACCATTGTTACCTAATTGATTAGAGATTAATACATAAGGCATTCTACCTAAGAAAATACCACTACCACCACGAATCTGAGTAGTTTTATTGCCTGTTACATCCCAGTTAAAGCCAATACGTGGAGAAGCATATAATCTTGATTTTGGCATATTGGCAGTATTAACTCTATAATTGCCACCTGTTGGCGTTTTGAATTGCAAGCCTGCAACAATTTCATTGGCATAATCTACTGCAGTTGGAGCAATAGCTATATAATCACCTCTTACACCATAAGTTACTTTGAAGTTATTTGAAACCTGAAAATCATCTTGTAAATACAAACTTGTTGTATTTACTTTCAATGTTTGCCAAGGTTTTTGGCCACCGTCTAACAAGGTATAACGATAGTTAAATCTGTTGATTTCAACAGGAGAAGTAGCCAGATTCGGATTAGCTTTATAAGCTAAGGCAGCAGTTTTGAAATCCTCAATTGAGTTGAATGTCCAGACACCATTAGATGCATAGAAGAACAAGTTATTTGATGTAAAGTGTTCGTAAGCAGCACCTGCAGTAAGTGTATGCTTACCTGCAAAAATAGTGAAGTTATCTGTGATATTCAAAGTAGAATAATCCAGTTTGTTATCAGGGGTGAATGGGTCAAAACCAACCGTAGTATAAGTTGAACCATCTTTCAGAATGTCAATCGTTGGGAATAGTTGTGTACGATACACACGGTTTTCAAGCTGCTTGTTATACGTAGCAATGAAGTTATTCGCAAATTTACTTTTGAACGTTGAGTTTAATTCGGCTACAATTGAACGTGTATTATCCTGAATTTTATAACCTGAGTTCTGCGTAGAAATAGCAGTAGCTAGGTTATTACGGTTACCGTTACCAGCTGTATTTGCACTATTAGAGTTACTGATGATAGCGTCTGATTCTGAATTGTGGTGAGAATAACGGATAGTTAACTTGTTATTATCGTTGATGTTATAATCAATACGAGTCAGGAATTTCTTAGAGTCTACTTCATTGTTATAACGATCAATTGCTCCCATATCAAAATTGAAGTTAGTCTTCATGAAAGATGATAGGTCTTGTAGGTCAGCAGCGGTTGTTCGAGAGATATTACCCGTTGCACCATTACCATTAGCTACCCAGTCCAAAGCCGGACGAGCACCTTTTACCATCTCAGCATTTACGAAGAAGAATAACTTATTTTTAAGGATCGGGCCACCTACACGGAAACCGAAAGTTTCTTCTTTGAAAGTAAGCGCAGGAATTTTATTTCCGGCAGCTGTTTTACCTATTAAATCCTGGCTTTTCATGAATCCATATACCGAACCAGAATAATCGTTCGTTCCTGAACGGGTTACAGCATTAATACCAGCACCAGCAAAACCTGACTGACGAACATCGAAAGGAGCAATGTTGATTTGTACTTCATCAATTGCATCTAAAGAAATAGCTGTAGTACCTGTACGACCACCCGCTTGTGCCTGAGTACCTAAACCGAAACCATTGTTAAATACTGAACCGTCGATAGTAAAGTTATTATAACGGCTATCCTGACCACCAAACGAACGACCATTGCTATAAGCATTGTATTTTGTGATGTCGTTGATGTTACGTCCTAATGTTGGAAGACGAATGATGTTTTCGCGGCTAAGTGTAGTTGCAGCACCCGTACGTTCAGAACTGAAAATGTCGCTTCTGGCAGCAGTTACATTAACCTCTTGCAAAACAGAGCCTTCTTCGTCCATTTTAATGTCAACGTTAGAAGCAGTTCCTAAACTGGTAATGATACCCTCTTTAGAAGCGTCTTTAAAACCAACAAAAGTTGCAGTAACTTTAAAAGGACCACCGATGCGAACAGCAGGAAGTACGTAACGGCCAGTGGCATTAGTGATAGTACCATACTTAGTACCAGATGGTTCGTGGATAGCAACAACTGTTGCACCCGGAAGAGCTGAGCCGTCAGCCGCAGTTACAACACCACTAATTGAAGAGGTAGTAACCTGGCCATAGCCTTGAAAAGCAAAGAAAATCCCTACGAGAAGTGTAAAGGCTCCTCGCAAAAAAGTAAATTTTTGCATCATGTTTTTTGGAGTTAGAAATGTTTGAAGTTAAAATCATCAAGCAAGTTATATTGCAATACAAAGGTCTTAAAAAATTTCCCTAAAAAAAACAAGCACTTATATATTTCCTTAACATAAGTGCCTGATTTATAGTATTTTATGAGATATTTAATAGAAAATATTGTTTAAGTGCTACTATTTGAAAAACATTTAACATAAAAAAAATCCTGCCTCGTAAAAAGCAGGATTTTTTTGCAATATGAGCTATGTTTAATCTTAATTGAATATATAACGAAGACCAATTTGGGCTCCCCAGGTATTAGTAGCAACCGGGTTAAGTTCAAAAGTTTCAGTTGGTAGTTTACCATTTACTTCAACCATCTGGAACATTGGCTGACCACTTGCATTTAGTTTCGTGTATCTTAAAATCGCACCATTGTTAACCACCTGGCGGTAACGATTACCCCAACTAGAGTTTAACAAATTACCGATATTAAGAACGTCAACACTTAATTGAAGTGTGTTTCTCTGACCTTTTACATTAATGAAGAAATCCTGCAATAGTCTGAAGTCAAAACGGTTAACCCATGGCATAAGACCTTTATTTCTTTCTACATATTCTCCTTTAATGCTGCTCAGATACTTATCATTGTTTACTAAATTAAAGAAAGCAGTTGCTTGTTGCTGTGCAGTATATTTAACAGCCCCACTTGCTACAACGTCTTCAAAGATAATTTCTGATTCATTAGCAGGCACATACAATAAGTCTGCACCATTGATACCGTCAGCATTCAGGTCACCATTATATACATAAGATACACGGCCTTGATGTGAACCCTGGTAGAACAACGAAACAGTTGTAGCAAGGAATTTAGTATATTCAAATCTGTATGAGGCAGAACCAACTATGCGATGAGGGACTGCAAACTCGCTGAATGCCAACGGTAAGTCATTCAAACTTCCAACAGCTCTGTTATTAGACCACGCTGAAGCCGCTTGTGAACCTGGGTTACCAGTTAGGTCTTTTACATTATTGAAGGCATAAGCGATGCTTCCAAAGAAGTTTCTATAACGTTTTTTAGCTTCCGCAGTGATTGTCCAGCCACCACCGTTTTTAGTGTTGTCAAGTACCATCGCTTCAGTGATAGCCGTATTTACTCTTCTGGTTGAAGAGCTGTAAAGAGGTCTTTTATCAGGTCCGGTAAGATTTCCTATCGGATTATTCAAGTTTACATTTCTTTGATAAACTGTTACTAAATCTTTAGAATAGATTGCCTCTACAGTAAAATCGATATCACCGATGATTTTTTTATCTACCGCCAGGTTTGTTCTCCAGACTTGTGGCATTTTAAAGTCAGGCGAAACAGCGGCTATACTACTTGGTGCTGATTGACCTGCCACTTTAGGAAGTTTGTCTAAATGTGCTGCAGGGTCTTTGCTGAATGGGAATTTCGCAAGGTCAGTAGCGTTAACAGTTTCATAAGTAAACTGAACCATACCACTGTTGGTAGGTTGGTTAGTAAACCATACAAATGGCAAGCGGCCATTGAAGATACCAGTACCACCACGAACCTGCCAGCCTTTGTCTGACCAGTTGAAACCAACGCGAGGGGAGAATGCAGGCTTAGATTTTGGCCACAATCCTGTATTGATTTTCTCGCCGTTTAAGAACGTTAATTTTGAAATAGACGGGTTCTCAACAGGTGCTACCGGGTAAAATGGCATATCAACACGTACACCAGCAGTTAATTTCAATTTATTGTTCACTGCAAATTCATCTTGTAAATAAGCAGAACCCTGGCCAAATGTTAAGTCAGAAATTGGCATTTTACCATTAGGGAGCAAGCTATAAGTAAGTGCATAAGCAGCAGGAGTAGCACCATTGATGAAATCGTCTACCGAGTTGTAACGATAGTAGCTTGTACCATAGCGTAAGAAGCTATTACCAAAATACATATTTTCATAAGCGATACCACCTAAGATCGTGTGTTTACCAGCGTAATAAGTTAGGTTATCGATGATATTCAGCGTTGGGTTTTTCACATCGTTATTGTATGAGAAAAGCTCATAACCAAAGCTGATATAAGAGTCATTATCTTTTTTGATATCAACAAAAGGGAACAAAGAACTTTTTGAAGTACGGGTATCCTGTACTAATGTATAAGTAGCTAATAATTGATTAGATAATTTGCTACTGAATGTTGAGTTCAACTCCGCTGCCAACGAATTCACTTTGTTCAGGAAACCATAGTTTGAGTTGGCATAAGTTAAAGAGTTCTGGCTCACACGGTTTGAAGTAGAACGCGGGTTTGGCGCACTTGTACCGTTGATTAACTGATCATCAGTATTATTAACTGTCGAATAACGGATGTTAAATTTGTGATTATTGCTGATGTTCCAGTCTAAACGGGCCGTTATTTTGTAATTCTGAAGAGTAAAGTTGTCACCATATCCTTCATAAGGACCAGTTTCGTAACCATAGGTATTTTTTAAGAAAGTAGAAACTCTTTCTAAATCTTCAGCGGTAGTTCTTGATACGTTTGTACCTGTAAGACCCGGGCGAGAAGCAATCCAGTTAAAACCTGGTCTTACGTTTTTCTCATATTCTCCACTTACAAAGAAGAACAATTTGTTTTTGATGATAGCCCCACCAATTGTTCCACCATAGATATTATTGGTAGTTTTTGCAGCAGCCGGTAGTTCTGTATCACCTACTCTCGTTCCGTTGAATGATTGATCTCTGTAATAGGTATATAAGCTTCCTTTGAATTGGTTGGTACCACTCTTAGTTACCACATTAATACCTGCACCGGTAAAGTTTGCCTGACGAACATCATAGGGAGCAATGTTTACCTGAACTTCTTCAATCGCATCTAAAGAGATGGGTTGTGCCGAACCACCAGGAAGGTTGGCATCGCTTACACCAAAGTTATTGTTAAAGTTAGCACCATCAATAGTGATATTATTGAAACGATTATCACGTCCGGCGAAACTTGTACCATTTGATTGGGGAGTAAGACGGGTAAAATCGTTAATACTTCTGCTGATGGTTGGTAAGCTACGCAATTGAGTACCGTTAATATTTGTAGCAGCACCAGTTCTATTTGAGCTGAAAACGTCGCTTCTCGCAGATGAAATGGTCACTTCCTGAAGTGCTGTTCCTTCTTCAGAAAGTATAGCATCAACGTTAGCCGCAGTTCCTAAACTGGCGATAATTCCGTCTTTCACTATATCTTTATAACCAACAAATGTAAAAGTAACTTTGTAAGGACCACCAATACGTACAGATGGAAGCGTATAAAGTCCAGAGATATTTGTAACCGTTCCGTATTTTGTACCAGAAGGTTCATGTACGGCAACTACCGTTGCACCAGGCAATGCTTCGCCCTTGCTATCAGTTACAGTTCCTGTAATTGAAGAAGATGTAACCTGACCATAGCCTTGAAAAGCAAAGAAAATTCCTACAAGAAGTGTGAACACCCCTCGCAAAAAAGTAGATTTTTGCATCATGTTTTTTTGGAGATTAGAAATGTTTGAAGTAAAATTCATCAAGCAGAGTTATATTGATGTTACTACAAAGGTCTTAAAAATTTTCTCTAAAAAAAAACAAGCACCTATGCGAATTGTTCACATAAGTGCTTCGTTTACACTAATTTATAAAATATTTAACATAGAATATTGGCTGAGTACTATTTTCTTATGTTAAGAAATTGTTATGCTTGCCTAATACTTTAAGAGCCCAGAATGTTATGTCCCATTTTATCTCGTTTAGTTTGCAGGTACTTTTCATTATATGGGTTCGAAGAAATTTCGATAGGTATTGTATCAACAATCTCTAATCCGTAACCGATTAATCCTGCTCTTTTCTTAGGGTTATTCGAAATCAGTTGAATCTTTTTCACACCTAAATCTCTTAGTATCTGAGCGCCGACGCCATAGTCTCTTTCATCCATTTTAAAGCCTAATTCAAGATTGGCTTCCACCGTGTCGCGGCCCATTTCCTGTAATTTATAAGACTTCAATTTATTCAGAAGTCCGATACCACGCCCTTCCTGATTCATATACAGCACAACGCCTTTTCCACTTTTTTGAACCATTTCCATAGAAGCATGTAACTGTGGACCACAATCACAACGGCATGAGCCAAAAATATCTCCGGTTACACAAGACGAATGCACACGTACCATCACAGGTTCGTTAGGTTCCCATGTTCCTTTAATTAATGCCAGGTGAAGTTGGTCGTTATCTAACTGGCGATACGCTATCATATCGAAATACCCGAATTCAGTGGGCATTTCTACGCCAATCTCTCTTTTAATCAACGACTCTTTTTTTAAACGATACTCAATCAGATCTTTAATGCTGACCAGTTTCATACTAAACTTATCAGCAATTTCACGCAGTTGAGGCAAGCGTGCCATGGTACCATCTTCATTCAGAATCTCAATCAGTACGCCAGCTGGTTGTAAACCTGCCAGAACGGCTAAATCAATAGTTGCTTCTGTATGGCCTGTTCTGCGTAGAACACCACCATCAACGGCTTTTAAAGGAAATATATGTCCAGGGCGACCAAAATCTTCCGGTTTCGTATTGGGGTCAACCAATGCCTGAATCGTTTTGGCGCGGTCGCTGGCAGAAATACCAGTAGTGCAACCATTGCCAAGCAAATCTATAGATACAGTAAAGGCGGTTTCGTGTTGAGCAGTATTTTTGCCTACCATCATGTTTAGTTCCAACTCTTCACAACGTTTGGCTGTGATAGGTGTACACATCAAGCCACGACCCTCTTTTACCATGAAATTGACCATTTCAGGGGTCGTCTTTTCGGCAGCGCACACAAAATCACCTTCGTTTTCACGATCCTCGTCATCTACAACAATTACTATTTTTCCATTGCGAATATCTTCAATCGCATCTTCTATACGGTCTAACATTATAATGAATAATTATGCTGGTTTTGTTGGTAAAACAGATTGTGTGGCGAAATCGTTTGTAAAGGTACGAGTTTTCGATAGAACAGTTGTAAAAATGCTATAATTGGACGTTCATTATATTTTTAAACAGGTGGCTTGAAAATAAACTTTCAAAAATTCTTGGAAGTTTATTTTCTTTTGCTTTACATTTGTACTATGAAAACGGAGGAGATAAGACAGCAGTTTGTACAGGCCTGGGGCGTACTCGGAACCTCATGGGGCATTAGTCGCTCTATGGCTCAGGTGCACGCTTTGCTTTTGTTGAATAAAGGAGAGATGAGTACAGAAGAGGTAATGGAGGAGCTGAAACTGTCAAGAGGGAATGTAAATATGGTATTGAGAGATCTGATAGGATGGAATCTGATATATAAACAAACCAAGCCTGGTGATAGAAAAGAGTACTTTATAGCGGAGCATGATATATGGCAAATAGCTGTCAGAGTGGTTACTGAGCGAAAAAAACGTGAAATAATGCCTGCCAAGCAAACTGTAAAGATGTTGATGAATAATACCAGTGATGCTAAAGACGCTGATCAACTGCATGTAAAACATATGCTAAGTGAATTGAATAGTTTTATAGAGCAAATGGATACTCTGAGCGAACTATTGCTGAAAGCGGAGAAAAATGCGCTTCTGAAAAATGTATTGAAACTCATGAGTTAATTTTTTTTATTATAAACTTCCGAAAATTCTTGAAAGTATGGAAACTTTAAATAATCATAAATTGCTTGTAGATGCCGATTGTCCGATGTGTCGGATGTATGGCAAAGGTTTTGAAAAAGCAGGCTGGGTTGATAGAGGAACCTATAGCCATTATCAAAGCTTTGCAGTTTCTGCAGATATATCTATCGATATGAACAAGGCTCGTAACGAGATAGCTTTAGTAGATACCGAACACAAAGTAGTCAGATATGGCATTGATGCACTTAAGTACATTATCACCAATAGATTCCCGTCTCTCGGCTCAGTATTAGCATGGAAACCAGTTGATTTTTTCTTACGCAAACTCTATAAGTTCATTTCTTTCAATCGTAAAGTCATTGCCCCAAGTGAAATAAAAGAAGGCGTAAAAGCCTGTACACCTGATTTGAATGTGAAGTATCGCTTATTGTATATCGCTTTTGTGGCTATTCTTTCATCAATCGTGCTTTATCAATATACCCAACCAATCAATGAGGCTATGGACTGGCAGAATCATCTGGGGAGAGAATTTATGATTTGTGCCGGACAAATCCTATGGCAGATAGTATTCCTAAACAGATTATTGAAAGAGAAACTACTGGATTATCTGGGAAATATGATGACTGTTTCGATGATAGGCACTTTGCTCTTGTTACCTATGCTGTTGATTAAAGACCTATGGGCTGTGTATTATCTGGGCTACTTTATTGCAGTAGTAAGTTTCATGCTTTGGGAGCATGTCCGTCGGAGTAAAATCTTAAAAATTGGCTATTGGCCAACTATCTCCTGGATGGTATATAGAGTAGTTGCTTTGGTTATAATTGTATTATTGAATTGATACGAAAAATTACAAAAATGAAAATTGTGATTGCAGGTGGAACTGGCTTTTTAGGAAAAGCTCTCCATAAATACTTTTCAATCAAGGGTAATGAAGTACTTATTCTTACACGAAAGCCTAAAGAACCTAATGAAATATATTGGGATGCAGTCAACATCGGTGAATGGATTGAGGCATTAGAACATGCAGATGCGCTGATTAACCTGACAGGTAAATGTGTTGATTGCCGGTATACAGAAGAGAACAAAAGAGCCATTCTTGAATCAAGAGTAAAAAGTACTGAGGTTTTACAAAAGGCTATTAACCTGTGCAAGAATCCACCTGAAGTCTGGCTAAACTCTAGTAGTGCCACTATTTATGTACATGCCGAAACACAGGTAATGGATGAAGACAATGGCATTATTGGCGACGATTTCTCAATGAATATATGTAAAATTTGGGAAAGGGCTTTTTTTGAAGATAGTACAGCACCTATCAGAAAAGTAGCTTTAAGAACATCTATTGTATTGGGTAATGCGGGTGGAGGATTCCCGAAAATGAAAATGATAAGCAGATTAGGTTTAGGTGGGAAACAAGGTAACGGTGAGCAAATAATGAGTTGGATTCATGAAAGGGATTTTTGCAGAGCCATTGAATTTATTATTGAGTATTCAGAGTTGACTAAAAAAGTAAATATCGCCACACCTCATCCTCTGAAAAACGAGGAGTTTATGAAACGCCTGCGAAAATCAATGGGAATGCCTATTGGTATTAATAGTCCTGTCTTTCTTTTAGAGTTGGCCTCCCTTTTTATCAGAACTGAGACTGAACTGGTATTAAAGAGTAGAAATGTATACCCCAAAAGACTATTGGAAAGCGGATTTAAATTTGAGTTTCCAACAATTGATCTGGCTTTCGCAGATTTAAACTAACAAAAAATGGAGGCCGAAAGCCTCCATTTTTCTATAAACAAACTTTATTTTTTATCGAAATCTCTATGATTTGCTTCGTCATATAATCTTTCCTTCGGAAGACTTCTGAAGTAGTCATAAGTAATGGCTAAACCTTCTGCACGGCTTACTTTTGGCTCCCAACCTAATATTTCTTTCGCTTTGGTAATATCCGGCTGACGTTGCTTCGGATCATCTTTGGGCAATGGTTTGTAAACAATCTTCTGGTCAGTACCTGTTAATTTGATAATTTCCTCAGCAAATTGCTTAATCGTAATTTCCGCAGGATTTCCGATATTTACCGGATAAGCGTAGTCAGATAATAATAGACGATAGATACCTTCTACCAAGTCGGCTACATAACAGAAAGAACGTGTCTGCGAACCATCTCCGAAAATCGTTAAATCTTCACCACGTAATGCCTGACCGATGAAAGCAGGTAATACACGACCATCATTCAGACGCATACGAGGACCATAGGTGTTGAAAATACGCACAATTCTGGTTTCAAGACCGTGGTATGTATGATATGCCATCGTCATAGCTTCCTGGAAACGTTTGGCTTCATCATATACACCACGAGGACCAACCGGATTCACATGTCCCCAGTATTCCTCGGTTTGTGGGTGCACTAATGGGTCACCATAAACCTCAGAAGTAGAGGCGATAATTACACGTGCTTTCTTCACACGGGCAAGACCCAGGCAGTTATGAATACCTAATGAACCCACTTTCAAGGTCTGAATCGGGATTTTCAGGTAGTCAATCGGGCTGGCAGGTGAGGCAAAATGCAGGATATAATCCAATTCGCCTGGCACATGGATAAACTTACTTACATCATGGTGATAAAACTCAAAATTAGGATGTTTGAACAAATGTTCGATATTGCGTAAATCTCCTGTAATAAGGTTATCCATCGCAATCACGTAGTACCCTTCTTTGATGAATCTATCGCAAAGGTGTGAGCCTAAAAAACCTGCGCCACCTGTTATGAGAACTCTTTTCATAGAAATATATTAATTTCCCCTGTATCCTAAATAATAGGAGGAAGACTCAGCCGGATAGGGGAGGGTTATATCCGATTGCTTCCCGAATTATATTAAGCTTGTACTGTTTCTCTACCTATGCTATAATAAGTGTAACCCAATTCTTTCATGTCTTTTAACTCATAAAGGTTACGTCCGTCAAAAATAACTTTATTTTTCAAAGTTCCCTCCATTTTTTCAAAATCAGGTGTACGGAACTCCGGCCATTCGGTCATAATCATCAAAGCATCTGCATCTTGAATGGCTTCATAAGGATTTTTGGCATATTTTACTTTTTTGCCTACTACACCTCGTACGTTTTCCATTGCTTCAGGATCATATACTACTACTTTAGCACCTGCTTTTCTTAGTTCTTTGATATTATACAATGCCGGTGCCTCGCGAATATCGTCAGTATGTGGTTTAAATGCCAATCCCCACAAAGCAATTGTTTTACCTTTCAGATCGCCGTTGAAGTATTTTTTCAAATGCGGCATTAATTTGGTTTTTTGCTTTTCGTTTACTTTCATTACCGATTTAAGAATCTTGAAATCGTAATCAAAGTCATTAGAGGTTTTTTCCAAAGCCTGTACATCTTTCGGGAAACAGCTACCGCCATAACCAATACCGGCAAATAAGAAACGTTTGCCAATACGGCTATCAGTACCAATACCTCTACGAATATCATCTACGTTAGCGTTTGCTTTCTCGCAAAGGTTAGCGATTTCGTTCATAAAAGTGATTTTCATCGCTAAAAATGCATTGGCAGCATATTTAGTCATCTCAGCCGAACGCTCATCCATGAAGATAATCGGGTTGCCCTGACGAACCAATGGAGCGTATAATTTCTCCATTACTTTCTTAGCTTTCTCAGATCTTGTACCAATTACCACACGGTCTGGTTTCATGAAATCTTCTACTGCCACACCTTCTCTCAAAAATTCTGGGTTTGATACCACATCAAACTCTACTTTTGCATTTTTAGCAATGCGTTCGTGTACTTTTTCAGCTGTTCCTACAGGTACAGTACTTTTATCAATAATTACCGCATGACTTTCTAACAATGGGCCTAAGTCGTTAGCTACCCCTAGGATATATTTCAAATCAGCAGAACCGTCTTCACCCGGAGGTGTTGGCAGAGCTAAGAAGATAACCTGTGCTTCTTTGATACCCTCAGCAAGGTTGGTAGTAAACTTCAAACGACCCTCTTTGGTGTTACGTTCAAATATAACATCAAGGCCCGGTTCGTAGATAGTTAGTTTACCTTTATTTAATTTTTCAACTTTACGACTATCAATATCTACGCAAGTTACCTGATTACCTGTTTCAGCAAAACAAGTACCAGTCACCAAGCCAACATACCCTGTTCCTACGACTGCGATTTTCATATTAAATGTGATTCAGAATTTAAAAAATTGTTTACTGTTTTTTTAGAGCAAAAAATATGCCGTAAAATTAGATTATTTTTTGACAATACTTGCAAGTACAAATATGAAAAAATGAAAATAATTTTTCAAAAATAGGTACTTCCTGACCAAGTACATCATTTAAGTCTATATTTTGATGGTAAAGTGATAGTTTTTTTATTAAGCGGCTCCGTTGTCTTGATACGAAGAAATCAAGATTCCATTTTTTACTACATCAGCTATTTTGAAGGCACCATTTAGTTAAAACTCACTAAGTATTTTTAGAGCCTATACTTAAAGATTGAGTTTTGTCGTTTTTAATGGAATTTTCATGAGTTCAAACTTGCATCAACGAGTTTTTCTTACGTAATTTCACTGTCCAATTAATTGACAACCCTTAAATATTTACTACGACATTGAATAGAAGAGATGCCATGCAAAGAGTGGCCTTCCTGATGGGAGGTGCTTTGTCTGCCCCTACAATGATTGCTATGTTGGAAGGTTGTAAATCCAACACGGCTACTGAAGCAGCTACTTCAGGTTTTTCATTCTCTACTGATTACAAAAATCTAGTTTCTGAAATTGCCGAAATAATCATTCCTAAAACAACTACGCCTGGTGCCAAAGATGCCGGAGTAGGGCCATTTATAGAAATGATGTTGAAAGATTGTTACAACGAAACGCAACAGGAACACTTCAAAAAAGGCCTGGATAATTTAGAAGAAACTGCTAAAAAAGACTTTGGTGGAAAGAAATTTCTTGAACTTACACCAGAGCAACAAACTACGCTTCTGAAAAAATTTGAGCAAATGGCTATGGCTGAAACGAAAGAAAACGAGCAGCCAAAGAAAATAGTAGATAATGAAACCGGATTGGTAAAAGACCCTAAAACTGCTGAGCCAAGAGAAAATGAAAAAGCCAAGAAAGTGGTGCCTCCGGTTCCTTTCTTCAAACTAATGAAAGAGTTAACCTTGTTGGGTTACTTCACTTCGGAAGCAGGTGCGAAAAACGCACTAGCTTATGTAGCAATACCGGGCAGATATGAAGGTTGTGTGAAAATGACTCCGGGACAAAAAGTTTGGGCTTTATAAAAATTAAAAGAAATTCAACCTAACGAAAATGAATATTCAAGGAAAAGCAAAAGAACAAATGACTTACGACGCCATCGTTGTAGGTTCAGGTATATCAGGTGGTTGGGCTGCGAAAGAATTGTGTGAAAAGGGGCTCAAAGTTTTAATGCTTGAGCGTGGCCGAGATATTAAACATATAACTGGCTACGAAACAGCCGGAAAAAATCCGTGGGATTTCCCGCATAGAGGTAAAGTAGATAATATGGCACGTGAGGAGTATTGGGCCAATGTACGTACTGGTTATACAGCAAATGAAGAACACCGCCATCATTTCGAAAACGATAAAGCCCATCCTTATCTTGAAAAACGTAGTTTCGACTGGATTCGAGGCTACCATGTGGGTGGCAGGTCATTGATGTGGGGTCGCCAAAGCTACCGTTGGAACGAAAAAGATTTTACGGCTAATATAGAAGACGGACACGGCATTGACTGGCCTATCCGTTACAAAGATCTGGCGCCTTGGTATAGCTACGTGGAGACTTTTATCGGGGTAAGTGGTTATAAGGAAGGGTTGGATGTATTACCTGATGGTAACTTCCAGCCGGGTATGGAAATGAACTGCGTAGAGAAAGAAGTACGTAATTCTGTCCAGAAAAAATTCAATGGTCGTCATGTAACGATTGGTCGTACAGCTCATATAACTGCTCCGACTCAAATTCAGACTGAATTAGGTCGTGTGTCGTGCCAGTATCAGAATGCTTGTATGCGTGGTTGCCAGTTTGGTGCTTATTTCAGTACCCAATCAGCTACGTTACCTGCGGCTAATAAAACAGGTAACCTGACTTTAATGGCAGATAAGATTGTTTATCAGGTAATCTTTGATGACGAAAAAGGTAAGGCAGTTGGTGTAAAAACCATCGACCAGAATACCAACGAGCAAATGGATTTCTACTCAAAAATCATCTTTCTGAATGCTTCGGCCATTAATTCAGCGTGGATTATGATGCAGTCGAAATCTAAGACTCACCCGAATGGCTTAGGTAATGAGTCTGATCAATTAGGAAGAAATATCATGGATCACCATCTAGCCGTTGGTGCTTCAGGTACTTTCGAAGGCATGGAAGATATGTATTACTATGGTCGTCGTGCCAATGGAGTATACATTCCTCGCTTTACTAACTGGGGTAGCGATAAGAGAAAAGACTTTGTGAGAGGCTTCGGCTACCAAGGTGGTGCCAGCCGTGAAGGTTGGGGTAGAGGAAACTACAAAGAAGGCTTTGGTGCAGATTTCAAAGAATCAATTACAACTCCGGGCCAATGGACATTCGGTATTGGTGGTTTCGGCGAAACTTTACCAGATGAAAACAACCGTTTCACGCTTTCTGCTGATAAAGATAAATGGGGCTTACCTATTGTGCAGTTTGATGCAGCCTGGGGTGACAACGCAATAAAAATGCGTGAAGCGATGCAGAATGAAGCGGCAGAAATGTTGGAGGCAGCCGGTTTGAAAAACATCAACTCATACAACGACATGAGTAAGAATCCGGGTATTGGTATTCACGAAATGGGTACTGCTCGTATGGGTAGAGACAAGAAAACTTCTGTATTAAATGCCAACAATCAGGTGTGGGGTGCATCAAACGTATTTGTGACTGATGGTGCAGCAATGGTTTCTGCTTCTTGCGTAAACCCATCATTAACCTACATGGCATTAACTGCCCGTGCAGCAGATTTTGCAGTGAAAGAATTGAAAAAGATGAATATCTAGTTTGTGTGAACTACAATTTTACAGTTCGTCATTACGGAATTCGTGAACATAAAAAAGGCTTCGAATCAATTTCGAAGCCTTTTGCATTTATATCTTATTCAATTTCTGTAATACTTCTTTCAGTTCCTGTTCACTGATTTCTCCTGTAGCACTCCAGGTTCGCCTGCCTTTTTTGATAATAATATATGTCGGATTTTCTTCTACTTTAAACACCGAAGCAATAATATCATTTTTCTCAGAGTCAACTTTCAATAGTTTTATCTTGTTTTCATCGGCGATTTTGTTGAGCAGGGGAGTCATTTTTTTACAGACATCACACCAATCAGTATAAAAATGAATCAATACTACTTCATTCGTTCTTACTATATCATCAAGATTCTGTAAGGTTAAGGCAGCGATAGGCTTGGTATCTGTGCTGGTTGAAACATAAGGTTTACTTGAAGCTGTCCATTGAGCAAAACCCCCGTTAAGGTCATATACCTCTTTAAAACCCAAAGTTCTTAAGAAAGCTGCTGCATCTGCACTACGTTTGCCCGAGAAGCAGTAGAGAAGTACCGGCTTCGTCTTATCTAATCTCTTTTTGGCTAAATCTTCAAAATCATCGTCAGTAAAATTGATATTTGCTGCACGCTTGATATGCGCAATAGCAAATTCGGATGGGGTACGTACATCTACTAATTGCGCGGTTGGTCCGATTACTTTGATTTTATTGTCAAAATCGTTGACGGATAAAGAATAGGCATTTTTAGTTTGTGCATAAACGGATATGCCAAGCAAAATAAAAATCAGAGAAAATAGAGATTTCATTGATATTTTAAGGTAGTAATATAGAGGCAAAACATCTGAATAAATTCCGAGGAAATTTCCCATTCAGATTCTCTAACGAATGTACAGGTAAATTATTGAATAGCCGATACTATCAATCAGTTAATTGTAATTATTAATTGCCAGTATGTATAAAACTCTGAACAGACAGTCTGATCGGCGTAGATAATATCTCCTCAAAATCAATTTCATCAAAAACTAAATCATCAGGAATTTTATCTTCTGCACTATGATTTACAATCATATTATAATGCTGAAAACTATCCAAAGGGACCGACAAACGATAAAGCGCAGTATTATCAACGCTCTTATTCTCCATTTTCCAGATAGCTAGCTTGGTTGTTTCATTAAGAATCTTAACTGTAAATTTCACTCCCTGAAAGCAGTCAATAATAATGCCGTTGGGAGAATTTTGAACTGATTTAATGAAATAAGTATCCGGCCCTAAGCCTTTGCTAACTAAAATGGTCGAATCTGTTACGGTAAAAGAATAATGATTTTTTAAGACTTTTGGGCAGAAGATATAGGTAGTACCATTGAGCTCCTGAGCTTCAAACCATTTTTTGGGAAGCTGACTCAACAATGGGTCATTCTTAAACGACCACAATTCGTTCATTTTCTTTGATGCCTTAAAGTCGCGACAGGCGCGCTGAATAAGCGATTCATGATAATCATCAAAAGCCAGTTTCTCAATCAGATGCTGAGAGAAAACAGAGTTTTGAGTCGTATCAATAAAAACGCCGTATCTTTTTTTAATCATCTTATCAGGGTTATCCGGAAAGATAGTGATAGTCTGATTATAAAAGCTTCGGTAAACGGTTTCAGATAATTTTTTAGAGCTTTGGGCACAAAGATTAAAAACAAAAAGACATAGCAATCCACCAATAGTAATTGTTTTCATTGTAGCACGAGTATAGATTCATCTGTTTTGTGATTAAGCGGTGCAAAAACCGTGCTAGAAAAATTTTCTGTATAAATATAAAATATTGAATATAAATGGTTGATAGCGAGTGATTTGTAAAAGAATAAGTAGGTATGTATATAGAAAAATATATTTGGAATAGTTATTGTAGTGCCACTCAATCACTTTTTTTGAATACTTGAATAGAGTAAGTACTTGGTTAATTGTTGTTTGTTCTTCGCACGAAGACTAGTACAACAGTATGATTATACTAAAAACCTCCAAAAACTTTTTGAAAACAAAATTCAAAACAACAAATTTAGGGAAGCTTAGTTTAGGCTTACCATTTACAACTAGCTGTCAGCATAATAAAATTACTATGAACTGGTCCATTTACAAAGTATCGAGCCTATTTAAAAGGGCCATTAGCTATACAAATCAGCAGATAGTTTCAGAGGCTATGAAAGTACCAGCCACGAAAATGGAGCCAGAAAAGGTGACCAATATGGTGGGAACCTTTTTTGAAAGAGGACAGTGATGGTTCCCAAATACCAACCACTATAACAGCATCGGAAAAGGTGACCAATATGGTGGGAACCTTTTTGAAAGAGGACAGTGATGGTTCCCAAATACCAACCCCTATAACGGCATCGGAAAAGGTTACCAGTATGGGGGCAACCTTTTTGAATGAGGACAGTAATGTTTTGCGGTTATGAGTCAGCTTATATAAAAAAATTGTATCTTCCACTGTCACCTTTTCAGTTTTGTGCATCATAGTGTAAAGCAAAATCTAAAATGACAGAACCGACGCAGAATTTCTGGGAAACTACCTATAAGCAAAACATTGGTAAAATGCTTGGTGTTTGCTATCGCTATGTGCGAGATAAGCAGATTGCTGAAGATTTGGCCCATGATGCCTTTCTGCATGCTATTGATAAATCATCAACTTATAAAGGGGAAGGCCATTTCGATGCCTGGCTCAGAAAGATAGCGGTGAATGAGGCATTACAATATTTAAGAGACCAGAAGAAAAAAGAGTATCATAATGAATGGATACAATATGAAAATGAAAACATGAACGCAAACGAAGATGTATTGGAGAGGGATTTCAGTAAGGAAGAATTGTTAGATGCCATCGACCAATTGCCTGAACACCATAAAATGGTATTCAATCTTTTTGTGATTGATAAATTCAGTCATGCTGAAATTTCGCAGGAGTTGGGTATCAACGAAAGCACTTCAAAATCTCATTTAGCAAGAGCAAGAAAAAAAATCAGAAAGCTACTTTTAGAGAAAAAAGAGAGAAAGCAAACGGTATGGGCTATATTTTTATCAATAAAACTCTGGAATATAGATAAAACCTACCAGAAAGTTTTTTTTGATTTTGAAATGAAGCCAATGAATTTATTGAAAATGGATGTCAGCAATGCTCATAAGATTACCATTCCAAAATTCAATCCTTATCCTGTTTTTTCAAAAAGTTTTATTGGTTCAAGTATTGCTTTGGGAAGTGTAGCTGTAAGTTTATTTACAGTTATTATTTTTTTGGAACAACAAGCCAAAGTTGAAGCAGATAATGGTTTAGCAGATACTCTAAAAGCTACTGAATTGATAACAGGAACGGATGCAAAGACGGATAATCAGGATAGTACAGACATTCTTGAAAACAACAACCTAGTTAAATCAAATAAATTACAAAATAATGATTCTTTAAGTGCAACTATTGCGGATAATCCCATCATAACTGATGAAAACAATTTAAATAATACAGATATGAAAAGGTTAAACACAGTAGGTGCATTACTATTAGCAGGAGCAGCCAGTATGGGATTTGATTCTTCAAAAAACTTAACTCCCGATCTCAGCTCACGTTTCAAATTGCCTGAGGTTCAATTTCAAGAACCGATTCAAGAACCCAAAAACGAATCTACAATCAAAAGAAAAGAGGGCGAGGGGACTTTTAATGCCTCAAAAATAACGTGGTCATCAAAAAATCATAACGTTTATATGAAAGGTATTGGTATGAGAGCAAAATTCGGAAAGGATAAATTTAATGCAACAGGTACTATTTCTTTTTTGGGCGAAGTATATTATTTATTGATTGATGGAGAAGAAGCTCCTCTCGATAAAGATATAAAACTTTCAGATGGCGACTATTCTATAAAATCATTAAGTATCAATAAATCCATCCAGAAATACGGTGAGAAAGGGAAAAATGGCGCTGTTGAAATAATTAAGCTATAGTAGAAATGGAGCCAGTTCAAAATCGTTTAAACTGGCTCTATAACTATATGTTAAATATCTTAATACACAAACTTCCCAAACTCACTTTTAATCGTCACCTGCTTGGTTTCAGACGATTCTACGCGACCAATAATCTGGGCGTCAATATTAAAAGACTGAGCAATTTCGATAATGCGTTGCGCATATTGTTGGGGTAAATATACTTCTAAACGGTGCCCCATATTAAATACCTTATACATTTCCTGCCAGCTGGTACCACTTTGCTCATGTATCATTTTAAACAAAGGAGGAATCGGAAAGAGGTTATCTTTAATTACATGGAGCTTATCAATAAAATGCAGTACCTTGGTTTGTGCACCGCCGCTGCAATGCACCATCCCGTGAATATGTGGGCGAAGCTCATCTAACAACACTTTGGCAACCGGAGCGTATGTACGGGTAGGAGATAAGATGAGTTTACCAACATCTGGCAATTTATCCAGCGTTTCTTTATCAAGTGTCGCATTATATGCCTCTGTGGCTGTTTCGTCAGTTAACGACTTTTTACCACTATATACCAACGAGAAGTCAATATCGCCATCAAAACTCTCAGGATATTTTTCGGCATAGATTTTATCCAATACATCGTGTCGGGCAGAGGTCAATCCATTGCTACCCATACCTCCGTTGTACTGTTTCTCATAAGTGGCTTGTCCATAGGAAGCCAAGCCTACAATCACATCACCTGCCTCTATGCGGTCGTTAGAAATCACATCAGCTCTTTTCATGCGGGCAATCAGCGTGCTGTTTACAGCAATTGTTCTTACCAAATCACCCACATCAGCTGTTTCTCCGCCAGTGCTATATATCTCAATTCCATGGCTGCGAAGCATTTCTAAACACTCTTCTGTGCCATTAATAATCTCAGCAATTACTTCTCCAGGAATTTTGTTTTTATTCCTGTCAATACTAGACGAAATCAACATGGGTCCTACAGAACCCACGCACAATAAATCATCTGTATTCATGACGATAGAATCCTGTGCGATACCTCTCCAAACCGATAGATCACCTGTTTCTTTCCAATAAAGGTAGGCCAGAGAAGTTTTTGTACCTGCGCCGTCGGCATGCATGATGTTACAATAGTCTGGGTCTCCACCTAAAGTATCAGGTGAAATTTTACAAAAAGCTTTTGGGAATAATCCCTTGTCAAGCTTTTCAATAGCCTTATGAACATCTTCTTTGGCGGCAGAAACGCCGCGTTGCATATAACGGTCGGTACTCATCTATAATTGATTTTTGGTGCAAAGGTAAGAAAAATGTCTTTTGCCTGCCGAAATAAATCTATGGTTTCAACTATTTTACTCGTTTCCGTTTTTCTAAATCAAATTTCTCTCCTTTTTCCAATAGCAGAAATTTCATTTCATTGCGGCTCTTTTGTGCTTCAAAAATCATTACCTGACTTTCGCCCATCACCTCGGCTATCTTATTTCCTTCAACATATAATGCAGTATTCTCATCAATGCCCACCCCCAATAATTCAGGATTCTGGAATATCAGACCAATCAAACGATTTTGTCTCTGGCGTTTGATAAAATGCTGGTCAACAATGATATTTGTCAGGAGCCCTAAACCCTTTTTGATTTCTACTTTTGAGCCATCAATTACCTTAAAATCTCCTTCGCCTGTAATCATTCTCTGGCTCATAATTGCCGTTCCGGCGCTTGTTCCAGCAAATACCACTTTGTTTTTGTATTGGGTATGCAAGGCGTTGAATAGCTCCACATCCTGCAAAACTGCCATGATTCTGGTCTGGTCTCCACCACAAAAAAATATACCCGTGGCTGATTTTAACTGATTCAGAAATAAAGCCTTTGTTTCAAGTGTCAGTGGAGACAAAGAGGCTTTTTCAACCTTGATTTTTGAAAGCCCTATAATATCTTTATTAAATGCTTCAAAGCTTGCATCCTGCTCGCCACTCGCCCAGGGAATCACCAGTATCTTGCCATTTTCTTTACCGCTTAATTCAATAAATTTCGTGAGCACATCAGGTGTGCGTTTACCACCGCCAATCATAATTAAACGTTCTTGTGCCTGTAAAGGAGTGCTTAATAAGAGAGAGAAGAGAAAGATTAATCGTAGCATTTCAGATTTATTAAGATTGTCTATATATTTGGAAGTAGGATACAACACTATTATTCAACTTTTATACAACCGACAATACAAATCTATGAAAAAATACCTTTTCATTCTTTCTGTCTGTTTAGCCGCCTGCGAAAATAAAACCGAACAACAAGACTGGCAACTCATACCTTTTGTAAAGCAAGACGCCGACAACCCTGTTTTATCGGCTAATGACACCACCACTTTCGATGACCCTATCTTAAAGAAAACCATCAATTGGGAGGCAAAAGATGTCTATAACCCATCGGCAGTAGTAAGAGACGGAAAAGTGTATCTATTGTACAGAGCCGAAGATACACTGAAAGTGGTAGATGGTACTTCTCGCTTAGGTTTAGCTGTGAGCGAAGATGGCATTCATTTTACCCGTCAGCCAAAGCCTGTGTTTTATCCGACAGAAGATTTCATGAAAAAATATGAATATCCCGGAGGTTGCGAGGACCCGCGTCTGGTAGAAACAGTCGATGGTAAATATATATTGACCTATACAGCCTACGATGGCAAGACAGCCCGATTATGTGTAGCCTCCTCACCTGATTTGCAAACCTGGAAAAAAGAGGGCTTAGCTTTTAAAGATGCTAAATACGAAAGCCTGTGGTCGAAGTCGGGAGCGATTATCTGCGAAAAAGTAAACGAGAAATTCATTGCCAAAAAAATCAATGGTAAATACTGGATGTATTTTGGAGATACTAACCTTTTCCTGGCAAGTTCAGATAACCTGACAGACTGGACAATTCTTGAAGGTGAGGATGGTAAACCAAAACCAATTGTGAAACCTAGAGACGATAATTTTGATAGCTGGTTGGTAGAATCAGGCCCGGCAGCTTTCATCACTGATAAAGGTATTCTATTAATATATAATAGTGCTAACAAGGGTTTCCAGAATAAAGCAACCGATACAAAGAACGCCTACAGAGCCGGACAGGTATTATTCGATAAAAACGATCCGACTAAGATTCTTGACCGTTCTAAAACTTTCTTCTTTGAACCTGATAAACCTTATGAATTAACCGGACAAGTAAACAATGTAGTTTTTGTTGAAGGCCTGGTAAACTTTAAAGACCGTTGGTTTTTGTACTATGGAACAGCCGATTCGAAAATTGCAGTAGCCATTAGCGATAAGAAATAATCGAACCATATATAATATATAAGAGGCAATTCTGATTCAGAAATTGCCCCTTATATATTGTATAGTATAGCCTTATTACTGCTCTCCCCAATTCAATAATTTCTCAAATGCCGCATCTATTTTTTCGAATTCAAAGCTTTTGATAACATTATTCATCATCTGTACAATTTCACCATTACACAAATTCCCAATACTACCTTCTAAGGTATGGTTTAGCTCTCTGGATGCTTCATAAGTGCCTCCGAAAATCTCATCTTTTACCTTCAGATAAGCATCTCTGAAAGGTAAGCCCTGCATTACTAGTTCATTCACTCTTTCAACTGAGAAAATCGGATCATATTTTTTATCTGCCAGCAAATCTTCTTTTACCTGAATATGGGGCAGCATCATTGCCGTAATATCCAGACATTCAATTATCTGATCGAAGGCGGGCATCAGGATTTCTTTCAGAATCTGCATATCTCTATGGTAGCCACTGGGCAGATTGCTTGTCACAAAAGCCAGCTCTGTTGGTAGTCCTTTCAACCGGTTGGCTTTAGCTCTGAGCAACTCAGCCACATCCGGATTCTTCTTGTGTGGCATGATACTGCTACCTGTAGTAAAATCATCAGGTAGAGTCAGGAATCCGAAGTTCTGTGAATTATACAAACAAATATCCATAGCCATACGCGATAGGGTAGTGGCTAATGAAGTCAATGCCGATAGAACTACGTATTCAGTTTTGCCCCTTGTCATCTGTGCATATACTACATTATAATTAAGGTCGTCAAAACCTAAGAGCTCAGTTGTCAGCGTTCTGTTTAGCGGAAAAGAACTTCCATAACCTGCGCCAGAACCTAATGGATTTTTATTAACAACTTTATAGGCTCCCTGCAAAATATTCACATCATCAACCAGGCTTTCGGCATAAGCCCCAAACCATAGTCCGAAAGAAGATGGCATCGCAATCTGCAAGTGAGTATAGCCTGGCAATAAAGAATCTTTATGTAGTTCGCTCTTTTCAATTAAGTGTCTGAACACTACTTCAATCTTCTGCACGATGATTCGTACCTGATGGCGCATGAATAATTTCAAATCTACCAATACCTGATCATTGCGTGAGCGGCCGCTATGGATTTTCTTGCCAGCATCTCCAAGTGCCTGAGTTAATAGCCATTCTACCTGCGAGTGTACATCTTCGATATTTTTCTCAATCGAAAATTTGTCATTTACAATATCATTGTATATCTTTCGACACTCTTTTAAGAGACTCCCTAACTCATCGGCTTCGAGCAAGCCAATTGATTCTAACATGATGGCGTGTGCCATGGAACCGAGTACATCAAACTCAGCCAGGTACAAATCCATCTCACGATCGTGCCCAACTGTAAAATTTTCAATTACGTTATTTTCTGAAGTATTTTTACTGCTTTCCTTTTGCCAGAGTTTCACAATGTAGGTGTTTGATTTGAACACAAATATAAAGATGAAAAGCGCTGGGAATAAAATTTTATAAGATTTTTAATAAATGCCTATACGTGCAACGTTTTTAGCACGATTTTTGCACTATCTAGAATACAACGATTGCACAAACCCAAATGTAGCGTGAATATATTGAGTGAAAAAGAGCTATTTCTACGGGTTTTTATATAGAATAGAAATAATATCAGTAAAGAATTGCTTTGGCACGGATTTAGTTAAATCCCGCTTTTGGTATCACAAATACTATGCCACCGTATATTTATGTGTTAAATATTTACTGAGTTTTTTCTAATTTCAAAAAGTAAAGAATAATAATTGCTATAGTGAGCCTGCCTTGTGACGTTTACCAATTATTATCGTCTTATTACAACATAAGAAAGAATACCTATATTTATATTTGAATTCCAGATACATTTTTACTATTGAGTGAACCTTTACTATTTTACACGATGAAGAAAAATTATACCTGTATAGGTAGATGCATTGCATCTGTTTCTTCTATTTTTAACCTTCTGTCAATTTCAAAATCTGAAACCCTATGGGTTTTAGAAAAATTGATTTTAATGGATAATCGTGTCTGTTCTGCTAAAGTTTCTTCACAATTTGCTTTCAAGCCCATTGTACTCGTAGTATTATGTACCACAAAACAGTTTATGGAAGTATGCTATTAACTTTCTGAAATACTGTTTTGATTCTTTTTTTGAGTGCATAAATCCGACCCAACAAGGTCATTATTGAGTATAAAATTTACTATTGAGTGTAACTATTACAATTACCATGAGAAATTTTACATCTTGGTTTACAGGTGTTTGCAAAACTTTCATTTCTGGAAAGGATTCCTATTTGCCATTCACTTTACTCAACCTTTTACTTTCTGAGATACCAGTAGCCTTGATTCCTCAAGGTGTATTATCACCTGCTGCGGTTACTCATGAAACACGGCATAGAAAGCCTAAGTCTACTTATTGGGTAAGACCTATTTCAGCTTTTATGCTGGTATTATTAACATGGTTTTCTACCTCAGTAGTATATGCCAAAAAAGCTCCTGTCACAGGCTGTGATTGTGAGTCTTATAATCTGGTCAAGAACAGTGCTTTTGATTCAGGCATTAATACTAACTGGTCACCACAGAATGGAGAGTGGAGCTTAGGTACCGGTGCTTCGACTGGGAATTTCGGGGTATTAAATAATAGTGATAAAACAATATCTGGCGGATATAAAGTTTATCAGGTTATTACTGATGGCGTAACAGTCGGAAAGACTTATACACTAAATGCTGTTGCAGCCACTCATGGAACTTCAAGCGGTTCAGCTTTAGCACAATTATACATAGAGTTTTTAAATTCAAGTGATGCCGTAATTGGAACTTCTTCAAAGGCTTCAATCACTAATGTTTATAATGGAACACTGGTTGCTATTTCCCCTATCTCAATGGTGGCACCTGCTAATACAGCCAAAATCAGATTTGTAGGATATAGTAACGGTAGAGCGCTGAAATTTGATAATCCTAAAATCACTACTTGTTATGAGCCAATCAATGCTTCATTAGTAAAAGTTGATCCAACCTGTAATGTAAATGATGGTAGTATTACCGTAACAGCTTCAGGCGGAAGCGGAGAGTATGAATATAGCAAAGATAATTCAAACTGGCAATCGTCAAATGTATTTTCAAACTTAGGGGCTGCTTCTTATAATATATATGTAAGAGATGCTAATACAAGTGCAAGTGCCTGTAAGAAAACTTTACCAGCAACCTTAACTTGTGTTTCCTGTGTTTGTATCTCGAATAACTTTATTAAGAACAGCGGCTTTGATACAAACTTAGATAACTGGACAGCAAGCAATGGTGGTTTAGAACGTTCAACTGGCTCCTCTACCGGAGCTTTCGGTATTTTAAATAATAGTGATGCAACTGGTGACTATAAAGTTTATCAGGTAATCAGCACTGGCATAACAGTTGGCAAAACCTATACATTAAATGCCTTAGCTGCTACGCACAGTAAATCGGCTCCGGCTGTGGCACAAATCTACTTTGAGTTTTTGAACTCAGGTAATACTGTAATCGGGACTTCTTCAAAAGCTACAATCACTAATACTTATAATGGAACCTTAGTAGCTATTTCTCCAATCTCAATGGTAGCTCCTGCAAACGCTGTAAAAATCAGATTTGTAGGCTACGCTAACGGAAGAGCCTTGAAATTTGACAATGTTAAGGTTACTACCTGTTATGATGAAATTGATGGGTCGTTAGCAAAAGCTGATCCAACCTGTAATGTGAACGACGGTACTATTACTGTAACAGCCTCAGGTGGAAGCGGAGAATATGAATACAGTAAAGACAATTCAACCTGGCAGGATTCTAACGTATTCTCTGGCTTAGGCGCTGGTAATTATACTATATATATAAGAGACGCTAATACAAGTGGTGCATCATGTAAGAAAAGTGTTCAGATTATCTTAACTTGTATTTCCTGCGTTTGTATCTCAAATAATCTTATTCTGAACAGTGGCTTTGATACGAACTTAGATAACTGGACAGCAAGCAATGGTGGTTTAGAACGCTCAACTGGCTCCTCTACCGGAGCTTTCGGTATTTTAAACAATAGTGATGCAACTGGTGACTATAAAGTTTATCAGGTAATCAGTAATGGAGTGATGGTAGGTAAAACCTATACACTAAATGCCTTAGCTGCTACGCACAGTAAATCGGCTCCGGCTGTGGCACAAATCTACTTTGAGTTTTTGAACTCAAGCAATACCGTAATCGGGACTTCATCAAAAGTTACTGTTACCAATACTTATAACGGAACATTAGTGGCCATTGCTCCAATTTCGATGGTAGCTCCTGCAAACGCTGTAAAAATCAGATTTGTAGGCTACGCTAACGGAAGAGCCTTGAAGTTTGACAATGTTAAGGTTACTACCTGTTATGATGAAATTGATGGGTCGTTAGCAAAAGCTGATCCAACCTGTAATGTGAACGACGGTACTATTACTGTAACAGCCTCAGGTGGAAGCGGAGAATATGAATACAGTAAAGACAATTCAACCTGGCAGGATTCTAATGTATTCTCTGGCTTAGGCGCTGGTAATTATACTATATATATAAGAGATGCTAACTCAAGTGGTGCATCATGTAAGAAAAGTGTTCAGATTACCTTAACTTGTATTTCCTGCGTTTGTATCTCAAATAATCTTATTCTGAACAGTGGCTTTGATACGAACTTAGATAACTGGACAGCAAGCAATGGTGGTTTAGAACGCTCAACTGGCTCCTCTACCGGAGCTTTCGGTATTTTAAATAATAGCGATGCGACTGGTGACTATAAAGTTTATCAGGTAATCAGCAATGGTATAATAGTTGGCAAAACTTATACATTAAATGCTTTAGCAGCTACGCACAGTAAATCTGCTCCGGCTATAGCACAAATCTACTTTGAATTCTTAAACTCAAGCAATACCGTAATCGGTACTTCATCAAAAGTTACTGTTACTAATACTTACAACGGAACATTGGTAGCCATTGCCCCAATCTCAATGGTAGCTCCTGCAAACGCTGTAAAAATCAGATTTGTAGGCTACGCCAACGGAAGAGCCTTGAAGTTTGACAATGTTAAGATTACTACCTGTTATGATGAGATCAATGGTTCGTTAGTAAAAGCTAATCCAATCTGTAATCAGAATAATGGTTCTATTACTGTAACAGCCACAGGCGGTAGTGGAGAATACGAGTATAGCAAAGACAATTCAACCTGGCAGGATTCTAACGTATTTACGGGTCTGGCTGCCGGTACTTATACTATATATATAAGAGATGCCAATACAAGCGGTGCATCATGTAAGAAAAGTTTACCGACAACTCTTACTTGTATCCCTTGTGTTTGTGAGTCTGATAATTTAGTAAGGAACAGTGGTTTCGATTCTAACCTGACTGAATGGACCCCAACAAATGGTTCTTTCGACCGCTCAACGAATGGGACTAACGGAGGCTTTGCTATATTAAATAATGCTGATAATTCGGGAGAATATAAGGCTTATCAGGATATTACTAATGGTGTAATTGCTGGTAAAACCTATATATTGAATGCTTTAGCTGCAACACATAGTAAATCTGCCCCGGCAATAGCACAGATTTATTTTGAGTTTCTGAACTCAAGTAATGTCGTTATTGGAACATCTCCGAAAGCAACTATCACAAATGCTTATAACGGAACTTCCCTAGTAGCTATTGCACCTATTTCAATGGTAGCGCCAAATGGTACTACTAAAATCAGAGTAGTTGGATATGCAAGTGGAAGAGCATTGAAGTTTGATAATGTTATCATCAAAACCTGTTATGAAGCAGTTGATGGTTCATTATCTGTTACTCCGTTAACTTGTGGACAAACTGATGGTAAAATTACAGTAACGGCAACAGGTGGTAGCGGTAGCTACGAATATAGTAAAGATGGTACCAACTGGCAGGCATCAAACATATTTACAGGATTAGGAGCAGGCAATTATACTATCCGTATCAGAGATAAAAATGCCACTAATTGTGTTAAAACTATAACAACTACAATTGATGATAAACCGAAACCAACTGTAGTAGTTGACTCGAAAGTAATCTGTTTAGGTGAAAGTGCCACATTAACAGCAACTACTTGTAGCGGTACAGTAACCTGGAATACAGGTGCAACTGGTTTGACCATAACAGTTACACCAATTTCTTCCGGAACAACAACCTATACAGCTACTTGTACTAATTCTTATAATTGTACGGCTACCGCACAAGGTACAGTTACTGTTAATCCAAAACCAACCATAGCTGTTGATAGTAAAACAATATGTGTCGGGAAAAGCGCGACTTTAACTGCAACTACTTGTACAGGAACTGTAACATGGAATACAGGAGCAACAGGTTCTACCTTAACAGTTAGCCCTACAACAACCACAAATTATACAGCAACCTGTACTTTAGCTACTACTTGTAAAGCTACGGCGACTGGTACAGTTAATGTGAATCAATTACCTAATAAGCCATCTTTAACAGTTGATAAATCATCTATCTGTCCGGCAGAAAGTGCTACTATTACAGCTTCTGGTTGCACAGATGGCACATTATTATGGTCAACAGGTGAAACAACAAGTAGCATTACGGTATATCCTACATCAACAACAACTTATACAGTAACTTGTACTTTAACCAGGACAGGCTGTACCAGTGACCTTGCGTCTCAACAAATAACAGTAACACCAACTGATCCTATTGTTATCACAACATGTACTCCTGGTTCAAGCTCTGGCAATCCTACAGCTTCTGCTTTAGGATTTAACGTGTTTACTTTAAATGGCGTAGCATTAGCATCAGGTGATGTAGATAATGGAATAGCTGCAGGTGGAAGTATCGAACTAAAAGGTACAACCAATATTACAGGTAATAATCCAAGTGGTTATTCAACCTTACCAACTGTAGGTGGAAACTTAACTTACATTTACGCAGGAGGTAAAATTATTTACACTTCAGGTAATGGTGTGAATGTGAATGGTGGTGGTTTTGCTAAGGTATGTGATATCACAGGTTCGACATTCTATCCTAATGGAGGAAACGCCCGTATCACAGGAGGTACTATCAACCAGACTCCAGCTATTAATATCAATACAGGACAGGGAGCAGGTACATGGCAAAATGGTTGTGGTAGCATCAATTTCGCTAACGCATTTACCAGCTTCCAGTCATCAGCTACTTCAATGAGTGGTTTGGCTAATAATGTTACACCAACATTTGATCCGGGTAATACAACTCAACCGAAACTTACTTTACAAGCAGGTTCAAATATCTGGAACCTGACAGGTGCACAATTAAATGGCTATTCAACAATTGTATTCAATAATGCACCTGATGCATCAAAACCACTTATAATTAATGTAAATGCAGCAGGAAGCTTCGTATTAACGCTTCCAAATCTTTCAGGTATTGGCGATGCACATGGCCAATTTATTATCTGGAACTTCTATAATGCAACAAATCTTACTGTTTCGAATTCAAGCACGACTATGAAAGGGACATTGTTTGCCCCTAATGCTGATGTAACGAAAAACAGTAGTTCAAATATTGACGGACAAGTGATTGCAAAATCATTTGCAATGAATGGTGGTGAAGTACACTATCAGAAATTTAACTCAACTATTGACTGGGGAACAAATTGCGACCCTATCTGTGCAGGTTCACCAATTACACTTACTGCAACCGGATGTACCTCTACACTTACCTGGACAGGTGGTGGAAGCACAAAAACAGGTAATTCCGTAGTATTTAATCCTTTAGTAACTACAACGTTTACAGCTACTTGTGGTACAGGTGTTTGTAAATCAACTGCAAATATTACAATTGAAGTAATACCAGCACCTAAAGTAACATTGACAAAAGTTGATGTGACCTGTAATGGCAAAAATGATGGAAAGATAACAGCTACGGGCTCAGACGGAACACCTCAATATACATTCAGTATTAATGGAACAACGTTTACTTCCACTCCTGCCAATTCTTATGATTTTACTAACCTTGCTCCTAATACTTATACTGTAACAGTTAAAGATAGCAAAGGTTGTACAGCCACGGCAACTATTACAATTACACAACCTACAGTGCTAGCAGCTATAGTTACGAAAGTAGATGTAAAATGTAACGGCGGGAATGATGGTAGTGCGACAGTAACTGCAACAGGAGGAACAGCACCATACACTTATAGCTGGTCGCCAAGTGGTGGCACAGGCGCAACAGCCAATAAC
>NZ_QVMT01000025.1 GCF_003418935.1 Emticicia sp. C21
ACTTCCTTAACGACTTGAAGCTTAAAGCTTAGCGTATAATCTTTTTGTGTACGCTTCACATAGTTGTTTTGATTTCCCATCTTCGATACTTTTTAATGTATCGCTATTTCAGGACGTGACAAGATTATTACTAAAGAAACTTGCACAATTCGATGTGGCTCTTCCTATTAGCGTATATGCATTGAAGGAGGAGAAAATCGAGGAATGGGAAAATGCAATCAGGTTAAGCTGGCAAAGTAGCTAAGAGTTTGATATAACCTTAAGTAATATGCAAATAACAGGAGATGATTACATTATCTACTCACAAGTTTCTATTTTTGATATAGTAGACAAATTAGAGGAAGAGATTAGAAAGATATGGCCGAATGCCGTAATTCAGGAGAGCGAAAAAATCCCATCTGAAAAGTTATGACTATTTGTGGGTAAAGATGAATTGATGATTAATGATTTAACGAAGGGCTACGAATTGGATGAAAATGGTGAAGGCTGTTTTTCAATCATAGGATGTTCTGAAGAGTTTGAGGATCGTCTCGTGGCTAATATAGAAAAAGGTATAATTACTCATGAGATCAGATTGTTAATGAAAAGATTCTGGTCATATAGCCTTGTTTTGCCTGCTCTGATCCATGAAGACCCTTTTTCAGCCATGATTTATAATTTAGTTATTAATGTTTTAGAAGATGAATACTATCCTGATGAAGATATAGGAACTACTCAGAGACCTGGGCAATGGTTTTTCGGAAAGAAAAAATATCCAATAGAATAGGTGTTTTTGAAGCTATTCTAACATTTAAATATTTTAAAGAAAATGAGTCCCTGATTTGCATAGTCTATTATAAATTAATGTACATGAGAAAACAGTTTTTAACTATTTTAATTTACTCATTCAGTTAGATTTTACAATTCAAGTACTCCATAAAGGTAGAAATTATTATAGAATAAGTAATTTGAAAGAGTTTTTTAAAGTAGGTGAGTAGTATTATGAAAGAGTTTCTGACAGTCAACAAGCATGTATTAAAATTGAGTAGTAACATTATGGTAGATATTTCCACTATCAGTACGCGCGCGTATGACCCCCCGAATATTCTGACATATATAGCGCGGAGAGTTATCATTTATAATGTACAGATATAATATTTTCTTTTAAGAAATAGCTGTAAAAACCTTACTAAACCTAACTTTTTAAAACGATTCGCGCGAATGCGTGCGCGAGAGAATAATTGCCAAAATGAAATTATTATTTTTTCTTAGAGATAGTATGAAATTAGTCTATTTATAGAAAATGATGAATTTTCTTGCATATAAAAAGGGGAGTAACTTTAAAGGAGTGTATTTTGTAACTAACCAAGTATTGTTGGCATCATAGCGCGTATATGATGTAAGAATTTTAAAAAAGAAACAAGTACGCGCGATCGCGCGCGAGGATTTGGTTAAAAAGCAAGTTTCTTGCAGTCCATAAAAAGGCTATATAATGAGTTTTCTTACACTATAAAAAAGGGAGTAAGATTTCTAATCATATATCAGATATATATATACTTGTACATTCCTATCAATAAATAAAATACTAAATATCTTTAAGCTTGAATTAGCTTTGGAACCCCTAAGGTTTTATTAATTGGTGTGACAAAAAACGCATGTTCACTTTCTAATGGGTCAAAAATAAAATTTATTTGTTTCTGTGGGCAAGCATAAGTATTGAAAATAGCAGAAGATATAGCATTTACACCTCCTCTTATATCTGATATTTCAAAAAAATTATGTTCACTTTCTTCAAGTAATTCTTTATTTCCAACAGTAATGCTGTTAATCACATAAACGAGCCCTGTTCCAATGTCTAAATTATTAGCTTTAATTTCAAGTTTAGAATGGATATAAATATCAACAATTTCTAGAGCCTTTTAGCCGCTAATTTGCTTAGAAAAGCCAGATAATCAAGACTATCTTTAAAAATATGAATGTTTTCCGGCTTGGGTGTACTACCGCGAATAAAAGAAACAGTTTGTACGCCGATACTTCCTCTAAAAAATGGATTAATTAATTCCCAGCCTTCCTCTTCGTTAAGAAACCCCAGTGTTTTTAGCTTTTCCTGCGTGAGTTTGTTGTATACAGAGATTTCGTGAAAATAGTATTGTGCAATGTTGGGAGAGATACCCAGGGATTTTAGAAAGTCAAAGAGTCCTTTGCTTTGAATTGTTTTGCGTCTGCTTTTAAGCATTAAATCGCTGCTTGCATAATATTTTTGAGTGAAAAAAGGTAATATATTCGGCTCTTTTAATAAAATATTCTTTTCTCCAAGATTTGTCTGAAAAACTTTGGTGTAGTCTGCCACATTACTAAGTTTCGCATTTGGTGAACCCATTGCGTTCTCCATTATAAGGTTTAATAGTCAGATGAAATTAAAAGAAAATCAACAAAGTTTGCGCGTTCGAAGCCGCTCTAAGTTGAAGCTTTGTAAATCAAAAGGACGATAGCGAACGGTTCGTCCTATCTTAATATGGATAAGGCCATATACTTTACTGGTTACCCAAACGGCAAGGGTACCGGATGTCGAATTAATTTCTTTGGCAGCACTTTTTCGATCAAGCAAACACTGGCACAAATGGGTTTGGCTTAATGGTTGAGATGCATGCTTTTCAATGAAAGTGTTTAAATCTGACAACAGATAATAAATGAGGTTGCCTTCTTTATAGTAGGGTAGATCATGATATTTGTTACACCGCCATACAGCGAGCGTATTAACAGAAAAGCAGAGGTATTTAGCGGCTGATGCAGGATTTAAAAGAATTTGTTTAGGAGCGTAATTTTTTAAAATCTTGGATAATTCAAAATCTAAAGTGGTGTGAGTCTGCTGAGGTTTAAAAAATACATAAGACTTAAAATCAAGAGGAAGATTATCCATTGATTACCCTTTATTTGCCGAGATCTGAAAGCAAAAAATTTAGATGACGGGTTTAGTGGGTAAAGGATTCGGCTACTGTCTGTCAATTTAATTTGCATTTCATTAAACACAAACAAACATTGTTTTCAAATAAGCATCTATTAGCAACAGGAATTGATTCTATAAAAGCAGAGATAATTTAAACACACGCTTGCATGGTTGACTATACTTCCTGTTTTAACTTTAGACTCGTACTGATACCGAGCTTAATAAGTTATATCTTTTATTCTATTCAGACAAAAACGTCATAATAATGCATCACAAATCTTTTATGAAATAGTTAGAGTTCAACCTCAGCAAAGTGAGTATTTGGATGAAAGATTCAAAACAATCAAATGATGAGCCCCTTGGCTTTATGCGCTTGAGTCAGATTATCAAGCTTATACCTGTCAGTAAGGTTACTTGGTGGAATGGTTGCAAGACGGGAAAATATCCAAAACCCTATAAATTAGGCCCTCGTATTACGGCTTGGAAGACCAGTGATATTTATCACTGCCTGGAAAACTTCAAAGTAACTAAGGAGGAAAATTGATTAGTCTGCTAATCATCTTTTCTCTGTTTCAAAAGCATCAGATATTGCCCTAGCTTTTCAAAAGCCGCTTTTTGCTCATGAATAAGAGCGGCTCTCTGATAGGTTTCCATGATTTTGTCTTCCGTCTTTTGATTCAGGCATTTCTTGATGATATGAGGCATAATCCCTAATTCCTGCATTGTTGTTCCAGTTGTTCTTCGCAAGTCATGAATGACCTAGCGACCTTTCGGGAGTACTAAGGCCTGAGGATTACTTGCCCGGTTCTTATCTGATGGTTCTTCCTGTCTATCAGTTATTTGTTTCGCTAAAGCCTGACGGGAAATCGGCCCGTCTGATGTACGATTGGGAACCAGCCATTTAGTCGTCCTGGTTTCTTTTAGAACTTCTAATTGCCTCAAAGCAAAATCTGAGAGGTAAATTTCATGTGCTTCATTGTTTTTAGCATGGTCAGCGGGAATATAAAAAAGCCGCTTCTGTAAGTTGATATGTTCCCAGCGGGCTCTTAGCACTTCATTTACCCGACAGCCTGTCGCCAGTAAAAGCCAGAGAATAGCCTGGTATTCTTCCCTTAGTCCGGCATTAGGCAACAATCCTGCTAACAGGCGTAATTCTTTTTCATCTAAATAACGCTTGCGGGGCGGTTCTCTTCCTCCTACTCGTTCTTTGGTAAGACGATGGGTAGGATTCTGCATGATTAATTCTTCGTCTTCAGCATAACCAAAAAACTGCTTTAAATAAGACAATAAACGATTAGCCATAATTTTAGACTTACGCTTTAGTGGCCGTTCAAGCAGAAACCGTATATTTTCTTTGGTAATTTCATTAATAGGATAATCTCCAATCACAGGAAACACATCTTTGTCAAAAGCACGGTTAATTTCTTCACCGTCATCTTTCCGGTTCTGCAACTCATTCTGTTTCCATGCCTGAAACACTTTTCTGACTGTATGTCCCTGCTGCCTTTTTCTTTCGGCCAGTTCCTTGGCTTCCTGTTGTAGCTGTTTATCAGCCTCGTTAAAGGATCCAGACCTGAATCCAATAAAGCTCGCCTTTGAGAAGCTAATGTTCTTGCTTGTTTAAGGTTTGTATCTGTGAAAGAACCGAGTGTTTGTTTATGCCGCTGTTTGGTAACCGGAGAGGTATAGCGGAATATCCATTCCTTCGTCCCATAGCGGCGAACATATAAGTATAGCCCTCCTCCGTCATTATACATTTGATCTGTTTTACCAGATGATAGTCGTTCAACTTGCAGAGAAGATAAAAGGTGAAGTTTGTTCCTGGGCATTATGTCTCCTTGCCGTGTACCAACCCGTGTACCAATAAATTGTTAATTGGGGTGAATGCTATTTAATCCAGATATAGCACAAAACAAGCAAAATCAAATGCTTTTATTCTCAAATTAAACACTATCTTACTCTATTATTCCATAGAATTTTTGCATGGCATGCAAGAGGTCACCGGTTCGAGACCGGTTAGCTCCACCATTTATTTCAGTGATTTAAATAATGCTGCTCTTTACCATATTGAAAATGGCTTTTTGTAGTGTACCATCCCGTGTACCATTAAAAAGGCACTTCAATTAAGGCTGTCCCCTAATTGACAGGTTCCGGATTTCTTGGAAATGTCGACTATTTCATTCAGCAACGTAATTGATAAGAGGCAATATGATGAAAGAGAAAAACGCTATCTTGAAAAAAGAAAAACCCTGCATCAAAGCGAATATGCGCTGACACAGGATTCTTCATCCAGATGAAAATCTATCCCTTTATTCTAGCAAGATGCGGATCTTCCCGACTTCTCCCTTTGCATTACCTAAATGTAAATAATATGTACCCCTTGGCAGATCATCAACCTTGATTGACAAAGTCTTACTAGACTTGAAGGAATTGTCGGAGTAACTTTTAGTCGTATCTACTGTCTTAACTTCTTTGCCACTTGTTTCGGAATAAAGTGTAATAGTTTCTGGCAGATTTGTTGCCTCGCTAGATTCGTCAAATTCTATATTGATTACATCACGAGCTGGGTTTGGGAAAACCGTATAACTCACACTTCGCGCGCCACAATCATCAACGCAAATTGTAATGCCTTTTTGAACAGACCCGAAACAGTTGCTAGCAGTTACATCTATCCCGTAACAATTGTTGATGTAAGTATTAAACGTGGCACTTCCTCCCGAATAATATAGATATGTATTTGCAGGGTCACTGGTCGTCCAATTCCCAAAACTTGTTCCTGGCTCATCAGTATAAGCACTCAATTGAATTCCTGTGCCACGGCACATGAAATCAGGTTGTCCTCCAATATTATTATAAACTGCAAGAGCTGACGGTTTGGGAGCACTCTTTTTTACATTACGTTCCACACTATATCCGGTAGTATATGCACATACCGATGATGATGCTGAAACTTTGACTGTTCCATCTGCTGTACCAGTGATGTAAGCAGAACTTGTGTTACCAGGAGAACTTGCGGATATGCCGCCTGTCGTCACCCAATTGAAGCTTGTTGCATTTGCAGAAGTTGCCGTGATAGTTTGTGGGTTGCACAACAAGATGTCACCAGTATTTAGTGTTGGCGTAGTAGGAAGGGGGCGTGTTATTGTAATTGAAATTTTTGTGCGAAGGTTACTGTCGTTTCTTTTCGCTTCAATTGCAATCGTACCACCTGAACTAATATGCGGAGTAACCGTTACCGATGGGGAACTCGAACTGGCTGGTCCAGACCATCCTGACGGATAATAGAAATAATATGTAACGGGCGAACCAGAAGGATTTGTCGTTACTGCTGGCACTGAAACGGTTTTGGAGGATGTTCCGCATGCGTATAGTAGCGAATTTCCATTACTCAACGTAGAACTATTAAAAGTTATAGAGCTTGGGGTGCTTATATATTTAACTTCTATAGGCTGTGCTGAATTACCTCCTCCGGAAGCCATAATGCTGTTTATTTCCTTTGTTTTAGCAACTCCATCAAACCAGCTAAAGGTAATTTTTACCCTAATTGTTTTAGTGGGAGTACCCATGTTATAGTTGGCGGTGTTGTTCCATGTCACACCGATCTGTTGATTCGTGGTCTGACCATTAAGTGTTCCTCCAACCACAGTCCATGCATACGTTTGTGTGGCATTGTAGGGAACAGTACTCGATGTTTGATCGAATACAACAACTGGGACATAGTAATAAACTCTGGAATAAGATCCGGCAGTGGGTTCAAGATTGTAAAAACATCCACCGTCGTATTGAGTGGAGCATTCGGTTCCCTTTACGTAAACCTTTGGATCCACTTGGGCATACAAATGGGAATTTGTAAAGAGAAGAAATAAGGTGAGATAAGATAAAATGATTTTCACAAGCTTGTTGTTTTATGGTTTATAAATTGTAACTAAAATTCAATACAAAATATCCAAAAGAGGCAATTTCTGGTTCTTTGAGAATTTCCTTTGAAATCTGCTTTCCATTAAAAGAACTGGTTTGAACTTTCTTACCATAAAGCAGCCTTATCTGACTTTCGAGTGAAATAGCAAAACGATGATTTAGATAGTACTTTCCACCTATTAAAGGAGATAATATCACTGCATTCTGAATGGATTTAGTACTGAGTTTGCCTGTGATAGCAACGCCATTCTCATCATTTTTTTTTGCATAGTTGTCATGAAATTTGTTTATTTCTGCCCTCCAGCCAATGTCTGCCCCATAGAAAAACACAAATCTTCCACTGATTTTCTGCCATTCATAGCCAAGGGTGGCGGCTGGGCGAAAAAAGCTTGTTACGGGATTTGTAAGTTTGATAGTATTATCACCAAAAAAGGATTGGTTTTTTCCAAGAAAGTATGGGGTGACCATGAAGCGTATTGCTCCAGGATTAGTACCCCTAGTGATATTCCGCTTGATTAGATAAGGGTAACTCCAATTGTCAGCAGATTGTAGTTTAAACAAAGGAATCAGATTGATATTTATTTCCCACTTGTGCCGTTGGATTGGCTGGTCAATTGCTTTACTAAATAAAGTGAGATGCCTGGCCGGCAGAGTATCAGTCACTTGTGCCGTAGCATTTACAGCAAATAAGCAGGAAGCAAATAGTCTGCCTAAAAATTTGAAATTGTTTTTCATGGACATTCAATAAGTGATTAAGTTCAATTTTCAATAGAAATATTCATATAATGTATTGCCTAAAATTAGCCTGTTCCTTGAAATAAAGAAAAATCTGTATCAGAGAATAAAACTGTTTTGTGACCAGTTTCATTTCCCTCAAGGAGTGCTTGATTAAAATTGGCAATTCCCATTTGCTTGGATAACAACGCTGGAAATGAAGTTAGTTGAGCATCGGCATAGACGCCTCCGTTTCTAACCCCGGCAGAAAGTGTCGAACCTACTGCAACATATTTTAATATATTACCATTTTTATTTGCTATTTCACCTAACTCAATACTTTGCCCAAATGAATTAAGATGGCAAATAATTAAACTAAAAAAGAGGATTTTTTTCATTTTTTATAAAATTAGACTAATCTATCTTTAAAATTAGGTGTGAATAGCAGAGACCTATATCAAAGAAAGTTTGATACAACTTTATTATTTAAAGTACGTACGATTATAGGTTTACTTTTTGATAGTTTTTTTGAAGCAGTAATATTATATGATAGGATAAATCAGGTTTATCCTTTTAGCAAAAGAGAATTTTTCAGGAATTGGTGTATTTGGATTTTTAAAGAGCAGTAAAAAGATTGACTTGGTCTTATGTCCTTCAAAGACGAATAAGAGATAACTAGCGGACAGAAAAATGGATAGAATAAGTTAAATTCTTTCATGGTTCACAACAAATTGTTTTGTTACGAAACAAATGTAAAATCTAATCTCAATACGCTTTTCACTATACGTGAAATTCATTTATTTAACGGGAATTTTATTATTTAACGGTATATTTTCTCTTGACATGGAAGAGGTCACAAGTTCAATCCTTGTTACGCCCACCAGATTTTTCAATAACTTAAATCTTACAAGATTTTTACATATTTTGTAATGCTATTTTTTGGGTATCATCTTGGGTACCAATAAAATATAAACCCATTCACTTTTTTAAAGGGTGAGCTTAGAGTAAATACATTCCAATTTAAGTTTTTCTAATATTACTCTCGATTAAATTCACATTTGTAGGACTTACTCCATATTCTATTGCTAATTGTCTCCATTGCCCTAAAGCGTATTTGGTTTGATGTATAATATGGTCAATCAATTGTTTTGAAAGTTTGGCTTCCAGTCCTAATTTTACTAAGTGTTGCTCTTTAGGATTTTTTCCCTCACCCATGACCATAGTGCTTTGCTCTCCTCTAGGCCCACTGGAAAAGGTAAGGTCATAGGCAGGAGATAATTTCCACTGTCCTGTTTTATCCATCAGAAAACTGAAGTTTTTGGCGTGATCATCACGGTTATGTGATAATACATTGAAAACTGCCAAGCGATACATCTTTTCTACTTCACGCATATCTTTGGTAAGTGCTCCCGTGAGAGTCAGCAAATCTTCGTAGTCTAATGAGGGCATTCGGTAATCACTGTGCAACAAGCCTGCTGCTGTGTGCATATGATACCGCTTTAAGCCATCCCTATCAAAACGCTTGACAGCAAAATAACCAGCCCTCTTTTGTGAAGGAAATAAATGTACCTCCGGTATATTCACGCCTGCTGTTTTTGCCATGAGGGCGTAAACATATTCTATAGCACCAGCATCTGATCCATCTTGTGTATTAGGAAATTTAACGAGCCAGGGTTCAAACCCATCTGCAAGATGTTTTGCTCCGTGTGATATATTTTGACGATTCTGATCAAGTCCGATAAGGGCTTTAGGCCTTGCTCCGGCAGATGAGCCATTTAAGCTCAAGAGTTCTTTTATAACTTCCCCAGAACCTCCAGTAAGTACTTCTTCAGCTTTTTCGGCAAAATCATCTAGTTGAATTAAATCATGTATATCAGGTTGGCTGAAGTCCGGTTCATAGACCAATGCTCCCATACCTTTTAATCCCACATTGGCCAAACGTTCAAGAGGTGTTAACTCTGACGACAGCACGCCCTGTGAATTCATATAGCGGTCAAACAATAAGCGTCCCCAACCATCGGGCAAGCTATCATTGAATACGCCAGCCAGGCCTTCAAAAGGTCGTGGGGCAAATGAAGAAACCCCCGATTTTAGTGGCAAACGTATTGGAGAAATTTCAAGGTTCGATTGAAGGAAAGAATTGTGATACTCAAAATAGATAACTCCATCACGAGCAGCTAAACGCCCGACAGATAAGGTTTCTTCACCAAAGTCCAAACCCACCTTAATATCTGATACTGGTCTTTTCATTTCCGATGCCCTCGTTTACGTGTTAAACGATTGTCTTCTTTCAGCACATCATCAATTGAATTGAATAAGGGTTTATTTGGTTTTGTAGCGTCAATGATCTCCTCAAGTCCGCCAACCACTAACAGAAGTTTGAGAAAGGATTCGAGAGAAATAACCCCCTTCTGCTCAAATTTCCTTAAGGTAGGCAGAGCAACGCCTGAACGTTCCGATAATTCTTCCTGAGTCAACTCCATAAGCAAACGTCTCTTACGGATATTATCAGTAAGTTTTCTTTGAGCTTTGGATGGGGTTATAAGTGATACCATGATATTAGTTATGCCTGTAATACATTAGTTTATGATACTATTGTATTACAAACATACCTAAATTCAACTAAATAACCTATCACTTTTTGACATGCAAGAGGTCACAAGTTCAATCCTTTTTATGCCCACCATTCTTTTCAATAATTTAAATTAGAATTTAGTTACTTAAATTTCTGATAACTTTCTGCCGTGTATCAACCAGCGTACCAATAATTCTCGGATTGCGTTGAACTTTATAAACCCTATCGAAATGAGGTTACTAAAGACTAATAGGATAACAACATACAAGTTTACTGCAAGCTGAATTTTTGATTGATTAATCAATATTAGTCTTACTTTTACTTAAATACTATTTATCAAGCATGACAACAAAAATATCATGTAGTCCTTTTGAAGTTTTAGTATTTCTACCAAAAGAGGATGTGCCATTATAACCACCGACAGCATAAACATTTCCATTTAAATCTACTGTAATTCCGGATCCAGAGTCCTGATTTAGCCCTCCTGCTGATTGTACCCACTCAAAATTTGCATCACTATCAAACTTGGCTACAAAAATATCAGAAGCCCCTCTAGATGTTCTGGGTATTGGAAAAGCAGTACCATAAAAATAGCCTGTAATATAGACAGTTCCATCGTTTTCTACTACGATATCTTCCCCAAAATCATTTTCTGTTCCGCCCAGTGATCGTGCCCATTGGTAAGTACCACTAGCATTGTACTTGGCCACAAAAACCTCATAACCTCCTTGAGCGGATAAAGTATTTATTCCAAATGAAGCCAGACCTATATAGTTTCCTGTGATAAACACATTACCACTGCCATCTATGGCTATATCATTGCCTTCATCAGAAGATGTGCCTCCTGCCGACCGCACCCACTGCAAACTACCTATGTTATTGTATTTGGCAATAAAAATGTCAGTAAACCCTTTTGAGTCGTGGGAGGTTGCCTCAAATTGAGCTGTAGCTTCGTAATTGCCTGTGATATGCACATTTGCATTATTATCCAGTGCTATGCCAAACCCACTATCATTGCCTGTACCCCCTGCGGATTTTACCCACTGCAAACTGCCACTTGTATTGTACTTGGCCACAAAAATGTCAGTACCTCCTTGAGTTGTAAGGGTCGTTCCTGCAAATGTGGCTGTGCCAGAATAAGAGCCTGTAATATAAGCATTGCCACTCCCATCTACAGCAATGCTACTGCTTACCTCAGCAAGTAATCCTCCTGCCGACTGCACCCACTGTACAATACCATTGTTATTATACTTAGCCAAAAAAATATCAGAACTTCCATTAGAATAGATGGTGGTTGCTCCGAAGGTAGCTGAACCAGAATATTCACCCGTGATATAGATATTGCCATTGCCATCTAAAGCAATGCTACGTGCTGAATTATCGTTTGTTCCTCCTGGCGTCTGTACCCACTGCAAGGTACCGCTTTTGTTATATTTAGCTACAAAAATATCACGACTTCCTTTACTAGGAATTGAAGTTCCCCCAAAAATAGTAGTGCCTGAAAAATAGCCTGTTATATATATATTTCCACTGGCATCCAGAGCGATGTCTTGCCCATAATCCAAGTTTGTTCCTCCTTCTGATACAATGGCTAGCATGTTTGGCGCATAATTCTGAAGATCCTGGTAAGAACAGAGCCACTTTCCCTGAATATAGAAGCGCATGCAGTTATAAGTAATATCAAAGGCCTGGTCTCCTGTTTGAGGATTGGGCAAGGCCAGAATAGCCTCATAACTGAGACGGGGATAAGTACCACTCATGGCAGGTGTAATGCCTCCGGGAGTGATAGTTACATTTTGCGCCTGTACTTTAACCAAAGCCAGAAGCGCAATAAATAAGTAAAGGATTGTTTTCATAAAGCTTTTTAGTGATAAAAATTAAGAATTGCTACAAAATTACACCAGGCGTGGCTATTGCTGATAACCATTACTGATAATAGTATACAAATATTTACTTAACGGTTGAGGAAATTCTTGCAAAGCTGTATTACCATTATTTATCTGATATTGGGTATTCTTTACCAGCAGTTTGTGAGGTAGATTCAAGGTTTTCAAGACGAGCTTCCAGTTTTTGCATGAAGATTTTCAATTGTCGATTTTCAGCTTCGAGTACTTCCGTGCGTTTTTCGAGACTTTGGGCATATGCTTTTAAATCCTGCGTGCGTTTCTCCAAAGCCTGTGAGAAAATAAACAACAATCCATCCATATTGAGTGTGCTTACAGTGGTATCATTGCCAATAGTACCATATTTATCTTTACCGAAAGCGGCGAAAATCTCCTGTGCCATCGGGCCATAAAAGCGTTCAGGTTTCGCTCCTTGTTTTTTATAATTCCAAGAGCCTAAGCGCAGATTACGTAGTTTCAATAGAAACGATTCACCATCGGCCAGTACAATTTTTTCTTTACGGGTCGAGTCACTGATGGCACTCCAGGAACTCTGCCCATTGAGCATATGCGCTCCTGTACGGTTACTATTGCCACTGGTTATCAGATAATAGCCATTATAGAACCGGCCTACAAACTGGTCTGCTGCCCCCCCAAAGGTAACTCCCTGATTCAGAGGGTCTGAATCCCCAATCATAAAAGTACCTTCATTCCCATTTGTATTAACTTCAACTCCCATAGCAGTAGAGTATTGTCCGCTTGCCACTACGTCAAACCCTATAGCTGCCGAATACCCACCAGTGGCTTTTGAAATAAATCCTATGGCCGTAGATGCAATTCCGGTTGCTATTGTACCAAACCCTGATGCTATAGCATACTCCCCACTTGCTGTTGTGTTAAATCCTAGTGCTGTAGAAGCAAGTCCATCGGCTGTTGCATAAGATCCTATAGCGGTCGATAACTCGCCGGTTGCCTTTCCATAGATTCCCATTGCTGTAGAAAATTTACCACTAGCCTGATTATTAAAGCCTGAAGCAAAAGAAAACAAACCGACATTAGTAGCAGACCAACTAGTGGCATTATCACTACTAACCGTACCTACTCTGAAAGCTGACCTGCTGGGTATCCACATTAATCGTGTACCTGCTCCCTCCACTGGCACTGTAGGTGGATTGGATGTATTATCAGAATTGACAGTGAGTGTGGTTGGGTTGGCAGACCAGAATCCCCCTGAGTTGGTATTTTTGATTTCATTCCCTGCTAAGCCAGTTAGCTGCCAGTAGTTAGCGGTACTTCCAGCTTTGGGAAGCTCAACCCAAACGCCTGATTGCCGGTACCAGTAACTCTGGGCATTAGTATCAAAAACTAGTGTCCCATTAGTAGGGTTCACCATAGCTGTGCGTTGGGCGGTTGTCATAGATGGTAGTGCGGTACCTGGGGTAAGTGTAGTACTTTGGGCAAAGGCTACACTGGTAGCAAGCAGGAACAGAAGCGTGTATGTGGTTTTCATGGAATAAAGTGTAGATTATTTGTCGGTTTGAGCGGGTGATTTACTGATAGAATTGCTGGTCATTTGTTTAGCTTCGAGCGATTCAAGACGAGCATCCAGTGTCTGAATAATGGCTTTAAGTTGTTGGTTTTCAACCTGCAAATCTTGTGTACGTTTTTCCAAAGCCTGCGAGAATATAAATAACAAACCATCCATATTGAGCGTGCTTACAGTGGTATCATTGCCAATGGTGCCATATTTGTCATTACCAAAAGCCGCGAAAATCTCCTGTGCCATCGGGCCATAAAAACGCTCAGGGTTTACTCCCTGTTTTTTATAATTCCAAGAGCCTAAACGCAGATTGCGCAATTTCAGCAGAAACGATTCACCATCGGCTAGTACTATTTTTTCTTTACGGGTCGAGTCACTGATGGCACTCCAGGCACTTTGTCCACGACCCATAGTGGCACCTGTGCGGTTATTATCACCACTGGTCAAGAGATAATAGCCATTATAAAACCTACCCACAAACTGGTTTGTGGTACCCACAATGGTTTCTCCCATGCCCATAGGATCAGCATCACCCATAATAACAGACCCGGCCTGACCATTTGTATTTACCTTCCTGCCTATAGCCATCGCATAATTACCACTGGCAGTACTTTCTGCTCCTATAGCAATCGCATACTCACCATTTGCTGTTGTTTCGTAGCCTAAGGCTGTAGCATAATATCCACTGACTCCGACTGTTGTCCTATATCCTATTGCTGTAGATGCGTATCCTGTCGCTACTGAAAAAGACCCCATAGCAGTTGAACCCGCTCCATTTGCATTGGTATAAAGTCCTGTGGCTGTAGCATATCTGCCACTCGCCTCTGTATCAAAGCCTGTAGCAAAAGAAAATAATCCGATATTATCAGCTGCCCACTTGTTGCCATTATTAGTAGTAACCGTACCTGCCCTGAAAGCCGACCTGCCGGGTATCCACATCAATCGTGTCCCTGCTTCATTTACAGGAGCTGTAGGAGGATGAGACGTAAGATCAGCATTATCAGTTAAGCCTACCGGATATTTTGACCAGAACCCACCCGAATTGGTATTCCTGATCTCATTCCCTGCCAGACCTGATAGTTGCCAGTAATTGGCAGTACTACCGCTTTTAGATAATTCAACCCAGCTACCACTTTGTCGGTACCAGTAACTTTGCGTGCCTGTATCAAAAATGAGTGAGCCATTTACCGGACTGGGAATGGCTGTACGTTGGGCAGTAGCCATCTGAGGTAAGACTAATCCAGGACGTATATCTGTATTTTGTGCAAAAGCAATGCCTGTAGTAAGCAATAATAAAAATGTGTGAAGTTTTTTCATGGTAGATAAAAATTGTGTTATCTACTAAATTAGATAAAAAATGGCTATTATCAGAGGATAAAACAATTATTTTCTTAATGGTAAATAAATACTTTGTATAAACCTCTCTGTTGTGGAAGGGTACATCAGCAGATTTTCTGAGAATTTTACCTTATTTATCTGTTGTTTTTTATTCTCATGCGTATGAGACAGTGTAGATTCAAGGCGAGCATCGAGTTTCTAAATAATTGCTATAGCTTTCAACAGCTGGTTTTCTGCTGTTAAAAGGAATCTGATTGAGCAATGATTTGTTCATTCTCTTTTCCAAATTCTGTGTACATTTTTCCTAAGCCTGCGACAATATAAACAACAAGCCATCCATATTGAGCTTTCTTACAGTTTTGTCACAGCCAATGGTGCCCTAACCGAGGGCACTACCTTTAATATTTATTTACCTTTAGCATAGATACGACATACAAATCCTCTAAACGATTGCCTCGTTAAAATGCGGGGTTCCAAAACGTTTAAGACTTGCCACATGCGACTTTACTGCCTTAAAAAAAGTTTTGTTTTCCATATACGTAAGTCCGAATTCTTTAGCGGTCTGTTTCACAATCGGTGCAAGTTCAGGATAATGCACATGGCAGATTTTCGGAAACAGATGATGCTCTATCTGAAAATTTAAGCCTCCGATATACCAGCTCAGCCATTTATTGTGGGGAGAAAAATTAGCAGTTGTTTCCAATTGATGTACTGCCCAGTCCTGTTCAATAATTCCCTCTTCATTAGGTAGTGGATGGTGCGCTCCTTCTACAGAATGTGCTAATTGAAAAATAACAGTTAATACAAGCCCGGCAGCAAAATGCATCAGAAGAAAGCCAATTAACACCTGCCAAAAAGAAATATGAAAGACCATCGTAGGAAGCATAAGGAAAATGGCAAAGTAACTAATTTTTAATATAATTAGTCCTGCTAACATTCGCCTGTTTTCTGTCTTGCTCTGACGATTTACTCCTGACTTAATAAAATTAACATACTGAATAAAGTCTTTCAGGATAACCCAGTACAGAGTCAATATACTATAAAAAAAGAAAGCATATATCCACTGAAATCGGTGGAGACGCCCGACCTTTTCGTGAGGCGACAGTTTGATTACTCCCCGGTCTTTGATGTCTTCATCCACATTGGCAACATTGGTATAAGTATGATGAAGAATATTGTGTTGTAGCTTCCAGTTCATTACACCAACTCCAGCCAGATTGATAGTATAACCAACCCATTTATTGATAGTTGGATTTTTTGAAAAAGCACCATGATTGGCATCGTGCATCACACTCATGCCAATACCCGACACACCTGCTCCCATAACTAACCATAGCAAAAGGCTGACAGCGAAAGGCGGTGTAAAGGCAATCAGAATGATATAAGGTATTATATATGCAGCAACCAGAACAATGGTTTTTATGACCATTGTTTTATTGGCATATCTTGATTTTTGATTATCTGTGAAATATTGGTCAACTCTCTTCTTGAGCGTAGGGAAAAAGAGACTTTTATTCGCCGAAGCGAATTTGATTTTTTCTTGGTTTTTCATGACATTTTATTTAACTCTACTACCAAAAGACAGGCTAGAAAACAGAGTTAAACTTCGTCAAATCAGCAAGTCATTTATGAACCATTTGAACAGGTTCTATAATTAACAACGCTTAAAATCTATATTTATTTGATTTCAAGTAGTTTATAAGTACAGATATTGTAAATCCGAATGATTGTGGGTAGCTGTGGCACATTTGGGCAATTAATCAGTGGCAGAGATGCGTACATTAATTGACAGTTAAGAACTGGTTCGGTTCGATGGTCATTAATAATATGTCTTGTAGATGCTTTTTCAATTGCAGCAATTTAAAATATTTCAAGCATTTTATTCGCTGTCACTACTCTCACTTATGAAGCCTTATAATGAATATAAAATACGTCACGTCCAGGAGGGAAATACTCATTCCAATTAAGTATATAAGTATTCCTGATTATATCAACTAATACAGAGAATTCGACAGGTTTAATAATATACAGATTTGCACCAGCGTCATACGCCTTTTCAATATGCATAGGATGGATTGAATCTGTCATAATAATGCAAGGTATTTGTTTAAGCAGTTCATTACTCCTTATTTTTTGTAAATACTCTAATCCATTTATAAGGCCTAAGCCTAAATCAATGAAAATTATATCAGGCATTAATCTTTGAATAAGGATCAAATTATTTTTTAAATCTCTTACATCCTTTATGATAGTAAGATCGGTAGGAATTAAAATAATATCTAGTGCCATAGAAAAAAGTAACTGGTCATCTTCGTCATCCTCTAGCAGAATTATTTTTACTTTTTTTGATTTCATAGGTAGCAGTTAATATAGGTTGGTACATTTAATCTGCTAAGTAACAGTTTGTTTAGTGTCAATGTTTCGAAAGGAATTGTTTATTTTTTCCTTCTGTTCAATTTATATTTAGTCTAATTTATAGATGCCAGGTCCATTCAAAGTAATCCTTATAAATGCAGTTTCTAGTGATGAAATGCTGGGCAGTTCTTGACTTTATGAATAGACTATTTTTAATTATGAGGCAATTTGAATTAATCTGTAAGTATTTCTATTGCTGAGGTTTGTAACGTCCCGGAATAGCTTATTGATAGGTTTTGGCTATAAAAAATGACTCTCGCTTGGGTGGAAAATAATCTGCCCAATTTACTTCAAATAGTTTATTGAACATCTTTACAAAATCAGTATAACCAATGGGTTTTTCAAAATACAAATTTGCCCCATGATTATATGTTTCTTCAATATCTTTTGGAGCAGTAGAAGTAGTAAGAATAATGCAAGGTGTATTTTTTAGAATTTTGTTTCTTCTGATTTGTATTAAGCATTCTATGCCATTCATTTTAGGCATATTCACATCAAGAAAAATAATATGAGGAATAAAATTATTATTGCTACGCATGACATCTAATACCCCTTGTCCATCATTGACAATAGTTAGTTCAATGGATGTTGAAAGTTGTTTGATAGTGTCAGAAAATATGAACTGGTCATCTAAATCATCTTCGGCAAGCAATATCTTTATAGGAGAATATGTTGCAATTAAATTTTGCATTTGTTTGTGGATTTTTTATAAAGGTAGGATTATTTACGTATAAACATATTATTCAATCTTGTTTTGATGTAATTAATCACTTCATTGACAGATACATCCAGGTGAGTTGGTTAAATTATTTGTTCAGCAATTGACACATTCTGATATAGTGTCAATTTTGATTTGCTTTATAAAATCAGAAGGTATATCTATTATTCATGAAAAAGTCGTAAGATATAATCCTACGACTTTTTGATAATATAACTTTTGCTGTCAAGCCATATGCCTGACTGAAAGGTAAATTTACAACAGGTCAACCACTTCTTTGTTTAATTTTATAATTATTTTTTTACTGAAAACTTAAACAGGCTATTATTAGTTATAACTGATAAGTTGTTATATATGAATTTGAATAGAAACTGATATTCTTGATACAAACTATTATTACAATAATTGAAAACCAAATCCGACAAGTAATTATAATGTTAGTACATGAACAAAAAAAGTTAGGCTTAATGATCACTATAACTTCTGCAAGAATGCCTACTGCTTAATAGAAATAGTTTAACAAACGACTGTGATTTTAAATAATAATGATTGAAAAAATTCTATGAATTCTAAAACCACAGCTATGTCATTTATTTCAGGAGGAGGTGAAATGGGTGAATTATTTCGCCAAAAAGACTGGAGTCAAACAATCATCGGAAATTCTGAAAACTGGTCTTTAAGTTTAAAAATTATTGTCAATTTTCTGCTCAATTCTCCATTACCTATGTGCTTATGGTGGGAACCCGGCCAAATATGTTTTTATAATGATGCATTTTGTCCCATCTTAAATGAAGATGGAAAGCATCCTTTTGTCTCAGAAATGACAGTGCAGGAGACTTGGCCGGAAAACTGGGGTACTATCAAGCCTTTTATTGACCAGGTGTTTACCACAGGCAAGGCCGCTTTAAGTAAAAATCAATTAGTACCCATCTATAGAAAAGGCGCTATTGAAGATATTTCTTGGACGTTCAGTTATAGTCCTGTTAATGATGAATCTTACAAAGTTGCAGGTGTTCACATTACCTGTTATGAAAGAACCAATACAAACACTTTTATTTTAGACTCAAAAACTTCTATCAGCAAATTAGAAAACGTAGTAGAAAAGCATATCAAAGACCTTAAAAGTCTTACCTATACTCTTAAAAAGAGCGAAGAACGGTATCACTTAATGGTAGAAGAAGTGGAAGATTACGCCATTTTGTATTTGAATCGCAATGGAATCATTGAAAATTGGAATAAAGGAGCGGAAAAGATAAAAGGCTATGCAGCAAGTGAAATTATAGGCAGAAGTTTTTCAACGTTTTACACCCAACAGGATCGGGACAATCGCCTTCCGGAAAGGTTGTTGCAACAAGCCACTAATACAGGCAAAGCAGTTCAGGAAGGTTGGCGGGTTCGTAAGGATGGTAGCCTTTTCTGGGCAAGTATCGTAATTACAGCAGTACACAATGAAGAAAACGAAGTGATTGGGTTTTCAAAAGTTACACATGATCTGACAGAAAAAAAGATAGCAGAGGAAAAAATAAAAATTTATGCACACGAACTTGAAGAAAAAAACAGAGCATTAGAACAGGCCAATCATAATCTTAAAAAAAGTGAGGAACGCTATCACCTGATGGTAGAAGAAGTGCAGGAATATGCAATCCTGTATTTAAATAGAGAAGGAATAATTGAAAATTGGAATCAGGGAGCCGAGAAAATCAAAGGGTATAAAGCGGAAGAAATTATAGGCAAAAGTTTTTCAAACTTTTATACCAAACAAGACCGAGAAGATAATCTGCCTCAAAAACTGTTGCAGCAAGCTGTTACCACAGGTAAAGCGATACAGCAAGGCTGGAGAGTGCGCAAAGATGGCAGTCTTTTCTGGGCGAGTGTAGTAATTACAGCAGTACACAATGAAGAAAACGAAGTGATTGGATTTTCAAAAGTTACACATGATCTGACAGAGAAAAAGAAGGCAGATGACAGAATAAAAGCGAATACCCAGGAACTTGAACAAAAAAATAAAGAGCTCGAAAGAATCAATACGGAACTTCAGTCTTTTGCATATGTGGCAAGCCACGATTTACAGGAACCTCTCCGGAAAATACAAACTTTTTCTGGTCGATTATTAGAGAAAGAGCCTGACCATCTCTCTGAAGTCGGGAAAGATTATTTAGAAAGGATACGAAAATCTATCGTTAGGATGCAAGCACTGATTGAAGATTTGTTGGCGTACTCACGTACTAATATAGTCGAACGGGTTTTTAAGAAGACAGATTTAAGCGGTTTAATTAATGAGGTCAAAGAAGAACTCAAAGAATCTATTGCAGAAAAGAAAGCCACTATTGAAGTCGAAACTACTTGTGAGGTAGAAGTGATTCAATTCCAGTTTAAACAATTGATAGGGAATCTTATTGGGAATTCACTTAAATTTTCAAAGCCTGATATTCCACCTTACATTCAAATAAAAAGCTTCCTTACAGATCATAAAGCAGTAGGAAGCCTTCCTCTACTAACTCAACAAAAATATTGTCATGTAACTATTCAGGATAATGGAATCGGATTTGAACAAGAATATACAGACCGTATTTTTGAAGTTTTTCAACGTTTACATGGCAAAAGTGAATATAAAGGCACTGGTATTGGTTTGGCTATTGTCAAGAAAATAGTAGAAAACCATAACGGATTTATTACAGCTTCAAGTGTAGTTAACCACGGAGCTACTTTTGATATCTTTCTTCCGATAGATCATCACTAAAAATGAATTTTATGAACACTAACCAGATACTTACAAATCTCAAATAGCTTTGTTAAAATATAACTTTAAAGATGTAAAGTTATAGATAGAAAAGAGTTCTAAGGAGAGTTTGTTAATTAATAAGTTGTGAAATGATTTAGTTTTTCATACATTACTTATAGTATCCAAATACTTTTTTCAGTAACAGATATCATATTCGCTTGATAACCAGAAAAATATGAGCGATTTTTAAAATGCCTTTTTATATTATTAACAACACAAGATGAATGAAGTCTGCCAACTGATTGGCTTCTAAGTAAATTGATTAATTTGAAAACTTTTAGTCATAGGAACCACTACTAAATAGCCTGTTATTTGGTGCCCTGTTATTAATTCTCCTCTTATTTTGAATTAGTAATGGAAATATTGATTATTTCACTTTCTGGATTAAATGAAGATCTGAACTTTAATTCTTGTTCCTTGAGGGAATCAATAAATATCTTGATTTTTGAAGCGGATGTACTTTTATCTACTTTAACTGTTACCCCTTCTGATTCATCAGTAATCACCTCTTTTACAGAAATATCACTGTTTTCTAAAGCAATAAATACATGCTTTTTGAAGTCTGCATAGGTTTTCATAGTGTCGGCTAATTATTTATGGTTATTTGAGAAACATAGCTTTAATAATCACGAATTAGGTGATTTAGAAAAGTAACCTTAAATAATAATAGGGGGGAATTATACCGTAGCAGTAATGAATGACAAAGGTATGGCATAAATGATTATAAAGTCAAGAAAAACCAGTATTAAATTATGAAGGACGCTATTTCATGAATTGTTAGTTGTATAGTTTCTGTGCCATTCCTGGCTCAGTTTTCTGCTATTTAGCGATCCATCATGGTATAATTTTTTGCCTTTATTATTTCATATCTAAATTTTCAGCAATGAAGAGGAATTTTACTATACTCTTAGCCGAAGATGATGAAGATGATCAAGTAATTTTCCAATATCTTATTGATGAAAATCCTGCTTTAATCAACCTCATCTGTGTAAAAAACGGTGAAGAATTAATAGAATTACTGAACTCATCTGCTTCTAGAGATTTTGATATTATTATCATAGATATTGATCTGCCGTATAATTCCGGTCTTGAATATCTGAAAGAAATAAGAAGGAATAGGAAATTTGACCCCATTAAGTGTGTCATTTTTTCTATCATAAGAGATAGCAAAACTATTGAAGAAGCCTATCAAGCAGGTGCAGATTTATGCCTATCAAAGCCCTATGACTATAATAATTTAAAGGAGCTTCTCAACAAGATATTAGCATTATAATATGGTTTCAGCATTTCAATAAAGGTAATGGAAACTCATAATAGTTATTGATTGCCGATAAGACGGAAGGACTATCTGATTACCTGTAAATAGGCTTCGGCTACTTTTTGTTTCTCAATTGCCAACCTACGCTTTTTCCCTATTTGCAAATAACTTTTTTGATGATCTATACCTGTGAAATTTCGACCAAACAGATTAGCAGCTATTCCTGTAGTACAACTCCCTGCAAATGGGTCTAAAATCCAATCATTCGGTTTTGTCGATGCCAACACAATGCGCTTTAATAAAGCCAAAGGTTTTTGCGTCGGGTGCTTGCCACAAGATTTCTCCCATTGTGCAACGGCTGGCAGATCCCAGAAATCTTTTATCTATCTGTTGCCATTCAGTTGCTCTGTTACTTCATAATTGAAGCAATGAGGCACTTTTTGCTCTTTTCTCGCCCAAATAATCAATTCAGTAGAATGGGTAAAGGCTCGGCAGGATAGGTTTGGTAGTGGGTTGCTTTTCTTCCAGACAATGATGTTCAAAATTCTGAAATTCAGTTCAGTTAATGCCTGGCCGATGGCGAAAATATTGTGCATAGTTCCACTTACCCAAAGCTTAGCATTATCTTCCATTTTCTCACGTACTAGTGAAATCCATTCCTTGTTAAACGCATAAACAGAGTCAAAGCCAGTTAGTTTATCCCAATGGCCTTTGTTGACGGAAACAATCTGTCCGCTATGGATGGAATGACCATTATTTGAAAGGAAATAAGGGGGATCGGCAAACACCATGTCAAATTCCCTTTCCAGTAGTGGGATTATTATCATGGCATCTCCATGAAACAGATGATAGGATTGGTCAGGAGAATTGAAAAAAGAATACTGTTGCGCTTTGGCTAATGTCTTCATGTAACCTGCCCTTTGCTATTAAAGGACAGACAGTAGTTCAATTGGTATGGAAGATTTTCAAAAAGCCTTCTGATTAAATACTGTCAAACCTGAATAAGCCAAGCTGATCAGTATCTGGGCAACTACTATACAAAATATATAGTGCAGACTATACATTTTCTATATCGGCTCCAAAAAGCAGCAAGCACATAAGTTTATAAATTGCAGGTGAAAACGAATCACTTTCAAGGCTGGACTCAAAGATCAGATGGTTAAAGGAGAAATAAGCTTATAATCAGTGGTTTAATTTAATGAATATTAATTTGTTTCAAAACAAACACTTAATAGTCCCATGATATACCTTGCACAATTTCTTGCAAAATTCTTTGAGAAGAAAGACTTTTTCTGCTATACTATACACGTCAACACAAGGAGGAACGTGATGGCAACGCTCAAGGATTTCAAACGCAGTGGTCGTAAACTTGTTGCTCTGGCAACTACTGCCTTTGCTACTTTAAACTTTAGCTGTAGCAAGGATGATCCTATTAATCCAGGTGGTGGTCAGACCACACGTGTAAATGAAACCAAAGTTGAGCATGTCTATGATGTTGGTATCAATATCAAAGTCAGTGATGCTTCTTCTAACTTTTTTACTCCAGTCTCTATCCGTAAAATAGATGGAACTGTTGCGAATGGAATGGATGCTTCTGTCACCGGGCAAGATGCTTCGCGTGTTGCAACAGGCGCTTCGACAGCGGATATGATTAAATTTAAAATGAGTTACGACACAACAAATATCGCATATAATGCAAACGCTCTAGTTCCTAAAGATAAGAATAAGCGTGTTATCGCTTATCGCGCAGCAGATGATCGCGAACTAAAAGAATTTGTTGTTTATAAAACAGCCGCTAAACCTGATGGCGGAACTTTGACAACTGAAACACATTATCATCCAAAAGAAGCGAGCATATTGGCTCCAGAAAAAGGCGTTAGATTTTTAGGTAAGACATTCACAACACCAGCTATTTATAATAACTTCTTGAAAAACAGTGTTGAAAATACTGATTTCTTTGCAAGTTTTAGTTTTATGTCCCTTGAAAAGCCTGCAACAGTAAGTGCAAATTCTTTTTACAAGCTTGAAAACAAGTAAAGCAGGTAATAAACCAAAATTAAAAAACGGGCTGAATTTCTTCAGCCCGTTTTTTTGATAAATAATTTTTATCCCTTTGGAATAACTGTGCATGGGTCCCCAGGAGGGGGGGCATCTGTCAACCAGTTTTGTAACGTCGTTGTTACCTTACCATCCGGTCTAAAGATATTTGCACTTATGTCTTCAATAAAGAAAGGTACATTTTCATTCCCCATCTTGACATGATCAGTAAAGATCATCAAATTCCCGCCTCTTGCTAAATACGCATTAATGGCATCATCAAACATATCCCGTGAGTCCGTATAGGTTTTGCCTGGTAATCCTGGACATTCTCTAACTCCACCAAAAGAAGCCTGATCTTCCTTATAAGTTCCAAAAATCATTAAATTCGATATGTCCGTTGAAGCTAAATCACACAGTGCATTTGGATCATTAAATAAAGGAACAGTTGTCGCTGGGGCCACTCTCAAAATGGCATTACCAGCGGGTAATGGTGTTTCAACGTATGAAAAATATGAATTTATCAGCTCCTCAAAATTACCCCCACTGACATAAAGATCATTATTAACCTGTGACGGCCCACATTCTCCGCTACACATTGACTGCGTTTCACCCAGAATAGGATTGCATCTTTCATGCGGTGCTACTGAACAGGTAAGATTTCTCATATTAAAAGCATCTCCCAAATAGGGCCATAGACGACGTTCACCCTCCACCCATATCTCAATACCCTTTTGCGGCATGGCAACGCCACACGGATCACCAGCATTATTACAGGAAGTAATCTTTCTTTCGATAGAATCGTTATCAGCATTATACATGGCATCTGCCAAAGCTTCTGACCATGAATCTGTATCGGTATGAGAATCCAGTTGCGCACGGGTAATCAATGGTACAACGGCCTGTGGCTTATTGGCTGCTGTTGTAGCTGCTGTCAGTAAAACCTCCGGGCGGCTATCTGTCGTGGCTATTCTACTGGTATCCCATGCCGCCGGGCCGGGTTTGTTTTCACTCCAATCCAAAGCCACAGGTTTTAACATGCGGACATGACGTGTGACTGGTATACGTCGGCTTGAATCAGATCCCGGTAATTGTGATGGATCGGGACAGGCTACTGTGGTTATTATATCCGTCTCGCATTGTGCCTGTGCATAACCAATCCTGTAAATGGTCTGTGCTGTAGATAAAGCGGTAGTAACACCATCTTTGACTTGCATTAACTGACAACGACGTGCCAAATAACGGGCTGTCATTTTGCCGTGCCACCCTCGCCCGCAATCCCGAATTTCACTCTCATTTCCTAACAAGTCGCCATTCGCATTTAATTGGAGTGGAGAATACGGATTGATGGTAAAGCGTGGTGGTGGCAGGTCTTTATCACATTTCAGGAATGTTTTAGGTTCAGGGTGATAAGCTTCTGCATCACAGTTATTAGAACCATCCTTATTTTTTCGGCAAAAGAACGTGTAATAACCCGGCCCATTGTTTTCCAATTCCTGTTTTAAACTAGGGATTTGCAGTTCAATTACCTCATCGGCAGGTTTGACAATATCCTGGCTGGGATCACAGCAGTAAGTGCTAATTTCCTGAGCGGTGGGAGGTGGTAAAGATGCTGATAAATCAGGCGTACATGCCCATGACTTGTTCAGCCTTTGGATGTCATTGGTAGCATTGCCAATTGTAATGGTTCCTGTTTCAGTAGTGGTTTCATTGTCTGTAAATTTGAGTTGACAAATTTGTTCCCGCTTGATTACCCCGTCTGTTCCGTTAGGGCAAGGCAGGGAAAAGTAGGTTGTGTCGTTTTCTTTGGATCAGGTAAACCGTCCAGGCCATCAGGCGCAAGAAATCCGGTTACAAAGATGGGTGAACCCTCCTGAATATCATCTCCAACGGTACAACCTAATGTCAAACCTTTCTTGGGTAACTGAATGCCATTGGCATTTTTCGTGCCAACGGCATCATTGCCAAATCTACTCACTAAGGAGGCAGCCATTATATGGCCTTGTTGCTTGAGGCTGGCTACTCCGGCAGGCTTTTGGGTGAAATAGGCTATGGCTCCGTATTTGCCGCAAGAACTGACATGTACACCTGTAGGCGGGACAGGTTTAGCATTATTCTGAACGGTAAAATCGGTGGGTTTATCAGAGATAATTTTGTCATCATCAGACAAAGGGGTTTTGCGTTTCATTTGAGAAGCGACCAGATAGGCAGATAAATTCTGTGCAGAGGTAGACAGACTTCCGGCCATATTTTCGATGTGCGCCCGTTGATTGATGGCATTGTATCTGGCAGAGACATCCCCCTCATCCGGCAGACAGGCACTTAACAAAGCGATAGACAGCAAAAAGGGTATTTTTCGCAAAAACATGAAACGTGCCTTATGATCAGGGGTCAATCATAAGGATACATTAAAAAGCTATCAAATAGTTAAATCCCACCACTGGATTGCCTTTTTGGGTACAAGATTGTATGATACCCAGGTAGCCTTTAAAGGCTTTAGGGTGTGGAAACCCTGATTTCATAGCGGTTTGTGATCGAAACCTCACTCCTCAATTTGTCGGGGAGACCCGGATGTATGTTCAGCCTGCAAGGGTAAAGATTCGGGTAGCCATTCTATGAAATCGGCTTTCCAACTCCCTGACACCAATCGAGGGGGGATAGATGAACATACAAAATATGCTCTATCAGTCAGGCCATTATCCAGGTGCTTTGTATATGAAACACTGGATGGATAACCATTATATCATTCTGATTGGCGACAGAATTGCCAGAACCAGGTATTTTTGTGAGAAGCCTATTGGTTACAAGGAACTGGCGACTTTGTTTAACCAATGGCAGATACCAACGACCAATGATTATGAACGGGACAGATGGACTGACCAGAGCATTCAGGAAGTATTTTATAAATATCTTGGATTACTTGAGATTACCGAAGAAGATATAATGAGTGTTTATCCGAATTTGTATAAGCTCGGAATACCCTAAAATTCAGATGCTTGCGCAAACTTAGATAATAACTTATTCTTTCATTGGCAAAGCATAAAAATAGTTAGAGGAGTTGATGTTTTTTATTTTAGAATTGGTAGCGAAAGTAACAATAAAAGGTTTTATTTTTATTATTTTTGTTCATCAATATAGATTTTGTATAGTTAAACTATATATTTATTATTAATATGCACACAGGCGCAAAAATCAGAGGCATTAGACTTTTGAAAGGTCTTTCTCAGGAAAATATGGCAGAAATGCTGGATATTAGTATTTTAGCCTATGGCAATATAGAGAGAGGAAAGACAAAGGTTTCAGAAGAACGACTCCAACAAATTGCTGAAAAATTTGGGGTATCTCCTGATGATATTTTAGGCTTTAGTGATAAAGTCAATAATTTTTTTGACCAGTGCAGTGGCCCGATTGGTGTATTATCAGATAATGTTCATCAAACTAATAATTATGATGCCCGTGAATTGCAACATGAGAATGAAAAACTCCAATTGCAAATTGAAAAATTAAACTTAGAAATTGAAAAAATTTCACTTGAAAAAGAAAAAGCAGAATTGGAGTTGAAATATTTTCGTGAAAAGATAGTTTCCAATAATTAATGACTTTGTTATTCGATATAAATTTTAATTTTTACGCTTTTTACTGTAATTACTTCATTAAATTTGTTTTGAAGATTTAAGAACGCATACCTTATAGAAATATTCTCCCTCCAAAATAATATATATTAACAAAAAGCATTACTATTGCAGTTTTTTAAAATCAAATCCTTAATTAATTTCATTAAGGATAGTTTATTTTTAATAAGATGTCAGAAGAGCATAAAAAAGTTTTAGAGCAACAGCTGTGGAATATCGCGAACACGTTAAGAGGCAAAATGGATGCAGATGAATTTCGTGATTATATTCTTGGGTTTATCTTCTATAAGTATCTGGCCGAAAAGATGGAAATCTATGCTAATTCCATTTTAGAGCAGGATAAAATTGAATTCCGAGAAATCGATGAAAATACAGAAGAAGGACAAAGCTATATAGAGGCAATAAAAGAAGAAGCTGTTGAGACTTTAGGATATTTCTTAAAGCCATCCGAGCTGTTTAGTGAAATTGCTAAAAGAGGGGAAACGAATATTTTCATTCTTGAAGATCTTCAAAAGATATTGACCAATATTCAGTTGAGTACTATGGGGACTCAAAGTGAGGAAGATTTCGATAATCTTTTCGAAGATATGGACCTTAACAGCACTAAACTGGGCAAAACGCCTGAGGCAAGAAACGCTATTATTGCAAAGGTATTGGTGCATCTGGATGAGATTGACTTTAAATTGGAACATACTGAATTAGATGTGTTGGGAGATGCTTATGAATATTTAATTGGACAATTTGCCAGTGGTGCTGGTAAAAAAGCTGGCGAATTTTATACGCCTCAAACAGTTTCTAAAATTCTGGCAAAAATTGTAACTACAGAAAAAAATAAGCTTAAGTCAGTTTATGACCCTACGTGTGGTTCTGGCTCATTATTGCTGCGGGTAGCCAGAGAGGTAAAAGATGTCAATAATTTCTACGGACAGGAAATGAATCGAACGACGTATAACCTGGCTCGTATGAACATGATATTGCATGGGGTGCACTATAGAAAGTTTGATATAAAACAGGAAGATACTTTAGAGCATCCTCAACACCTTGGCTTGCAAGCGGAGGCTATTGTTGCTAATCCTCCCTTTTCGGCTGTTTGGAGTGCCAACCCCTTGTTTATGAGTGATGAACGTTTCAGTCAGTACGGGAAACTAGCACCGGCAAGTAAAGCAGATTTTGCTTTTGTACAGCATATGGTTTACCATCTGGCTGAAAATGGAATAATGGCTATCGTTTTACCACATGGCGTTTTGTTTCGGGGTGCGGCAGAATTACAGATACGTAGATATCTGATTGAACAAAAAAATTACCTAGATGCTGTTATTGGTTTGCCTGCTAATATCTTCTATGGCACCAGTATTCCAACCTGTATTTTAGTCTTCAAAAAGTGTCGGGAAACACCAGACGATATTCTTTTTATCGATGCCAGTAAGGAATTTGATAAAATGAAAAATCAGAATGTATTACGGGAAGAACACATTGAAAAAATTGTTGAGACTTATCGAAATAGAACTGTTATTGAAAAATACAGCTATAGAGCTTCCTTAGGCGAAATCGCAGAAAATGATTATAACCTCAATATCCCTCGCTATGTAGAATCTTTTGAGGAAGAAGAAGAAATAGATATACAAGCGGTTATGAGTGAAATCAAATTACTTGAGGCCAAACGAGCTGAGTTAGATCAGCAGATAAATGTCTATTTAAAAGAGTTGGGGCTTGTTTTTTAAGTTTTAAAATCCTTAATCAAAAAACTTTGGGATATTATTTATATTGAATATTTTTGCCTATTATGGCAAAAATATCAAAAAAAATCACTAATGTTCCTAATTTAAGATTCCC
>NZ_QVMT01000026.1 GCF_003418935.1 Emticicia sp. C21
TGCAGAATGAAGTAAAAATGAAAACTTATAAAACAAAAAGTAGTAGCAATCTCTTGATTACTACTACTTAAAAAATGTACCTTTAATATCTATAACCCTGTATCGTTTTTTTAGGACTAGTCACCATCTAAATTCAATTGAAACAACCCTATCGAAAATAACTGCATTATTTCTCTGGCATAATTTTCATCGGGAAATGTCTGCTTATCTACATTGGTGGCACGATTATTCATGTATGTGAGATAAACTGCCATTGATGGATGATAAGTTATTTTTTCTATAAGTGACCGGTAGTTAGTAAATGAATTTTCTAACAAAACATCATAATAACTAGACAAAGCATAAGGATTATTATCAAAAGCAGACACTCGAGAAGTAACAAAAACCTCGCTTAACCCTAAAGCTACCCTCCAACGCAGCAAATCCGCGGCTGTCATATTACCCTGAAACCATGCGACATCAAAGAAATAATCACCAACAGCAGTATTTGCAATTGTTTTAGAAGGATTTGTTCGTCTCAATGAATCTGCCAAAGCCTGATGTAGATGTTGTATATAATTGGTAATGTTAAAAGAATTTGGCATGGCCAATTGCTGGTCAACCCATTTTTCGATGCCGTTTGTTGCTACGTTTTCAATGTCAGCATAGGTTGTGCCTAAGGTGGCTTGGGAGAGTAATCTGGCGGCGGCGTTTTTATTAGGTAGATAGCCTGAACTCATCAGGGTTTTAATTCCTGTCTGATTACTGGCATTGGAAGAAGAGGTAACAGTAACATTGGTTGTTTTTCCTTTACCAAATGTTATATTTTGCTGTGCTTTACTCACCACAGTTATACTACAGAAGCCAATCAATAGGACATAAATTATTCCCTGACGGATTCTAAAAAGCCTCTGAAACACGAATAAAGGAAACCTCATTTCAAATTATAGAAATTTAGTAAATAAAAAATTGAAATAATATAGTCAATAATACACCAACATGCATCCACTTAAGAAATCAATTATTCAAATATAAAAAAGGGCACATGTATCCGAATTATACTATTTTGTACTCTTGGTGATTTTATAGAGTCAGATATTAGATTATTCTAGAAATTAGTAGTTCTTTCCTCTTTAAAAATAACCTATCAAAAGGTTGAGGAAAGTTTATAAGTAGCAATAGGTAGTATTCATTTGTTATTAACTCAAATATAAATAAAATGTTGTAAATCAGTATATTAAAATTTTAAAATATTTAGCGAGCGGATATAATATGAATGATACACCATCTATTTAAACAAAAAATACAAATCCTCTGCTACCTTCTATTTTACAAATCCTGCATTTGTTTCCAGATAAAATCTAAATTGTTATTAATACTTCCTGTTTTACCTTGGCCATTTTCTTTTATATAAGCTATTCTTTCTTCGGTCATAGGATGAGAGTTCAGGTAAGCCAGCATTTTACTCCCTTGCTTTTGTTCTTCCTCTTGCAATCGCTCCATTAGCTGTATCATTCCTTGTTGGTCTATATGATTATGATTCATAATCTGTAAGCCTTCAAGGTCAGCCTCTTTTTCCATTCTTCTTGAAAAACCTAATTGATAAATATTATCAGCTTGGTTGACAAGTACACTACCCAAAGCTCCTGAATCTCCGAAAGTTACTGAAATAAGCAAAGAACCTGCCAAGCTTCTTGCCAATCCTTTTAATGAATGTCTTTCTTTAATATGAGTAACTTCATGCGACAACAGTGCAACCAGTTCATCAGAAGACTTAAGCTTCTCTAAAATGCCACTGAACACTACCACATTGCCCCCTGGCAATGCGAAAGCATTTACCTGTTTGTCTTTAACTACTGTAAATTTTAAAGGATATTTTGTTTCAAAGTCGATTTTCCGAGCAAAATTGTTGAGAAGCTTAGTCTTTTTGGTATCAATCTCTGAGTCGCCGATAAAACTATTAAAGAGTTTCTCACCTAAGGCTATCTCTGTGGAGACAGGAATTTTTCCAGCAATGTATGCTGCTAAGGATGGCAGTAGAATAAAATAAACAAGTGCTACAATGGCAGAAAAAATAGCAATAGCAATCAATGCGCCTTTCAAAATGGCATTATATTCTCTTCCCGCAATTTCCAGACCATTTTTAGGTTTTAGCAAGTATCCAGCTAATATTTTTGCTAAAGGGCTATCGTTGGAATACTCCAAATATTGGTGAGGGAATAAGCCGTACTGCAACATGGTTTTGCCTTTGCCAGAAAATCCAGCATGGTCAATTTCAGAAACAGCCCAAATTACCTTTTTTTCATCATAATAAATACTTAAGGAATTACCAAAGACCTCGATCTGTGCCTGATGAGGCTGACTGGATTGTCCATCATAGTAGATTGCAGTATGTTGCATAAAAAGTTGTGTCCAAGTAAGAGGTTGCCACCATAGATTTACTCCAAATATAGAAAATCTATCAGAGTTTTCTTATAATAGCCCCTCTTTTAATAAATCATGCAGATGCACAAAGCCCATGAGTATACTATCTTCCACTACCACCAATTGCGTGATATTCTTTTCCTGCATTAAAGAGAGAGCCGTTACCGCATATTCATCTGGTGCGATGGCCTTGGGAGTAGTGGTCATAATATCTTTTGCTTTCAGGCCTGAAAAATCCTGTTGCTTGTTCAACATTCTACGTAAGTCGCCATCAGTGATAATTCCTAAGAGCTCGTTCTGCTCATTAGTTACTGCCGTAGCTCCTAATAACTTTGAGGTCATTTCCAGAATAACTGCATGAATATCAGCCTCAGGAGCCACTTTTGGTAAGGCATTATTTGGATACACATCACTTACTTTCAGGTACATTTTCTTACCCAGACTTCCTCCTGGGTGGTATCTGGCAAAGTCGGTACTAGTAAAACCTCTCATTTCTAATAAACAAATAGCTAGTGCATCTCCTAACGCCAGAGCCGCAGATGTAGAAGTCGTTGGTGCTAAATTCAGCGGACAGGCTTCTCTTTCTACATGAGCATTCAATACATAATTAGCATGTGAAGCCAGATACGATTTTTCATTACTTACCATCGCAATCATCATGTTTCCGTGCATCTTTAAAAGCGGTACTAAAACCTTGATTTCCGGCGTATCACCGCTCTTCGATATACACAGCACTATATCTTCTTTCTGTATCATTCCCAAGTCTCCATGTATAGCGTCAGCCGCGTGCATGAAGAGTGCAGGAGTCCCTGTAGAGTTCATGGTAGCTACAATTTTTTGTCCAATAATTGCACTTTTTCCGATACCTGTCACCACAAGTCGGCCTTTGCAAGCCATAATAGCCTCCACGCACAACTCAAAATCTTCATTAATATAATTTTTTAAAGAAAGAATTGCTTCCGCTTCATCTTGCAAAACTTTTTTCGCAACGCTTTGTATTTTTTTTTCTAACTTCGTCTTCACTTTTCTGATAAGGTATTTTGTGCACAAAAGTAGCGTTTGTTTAGCAAGCCTCAAAAGAAAGTAAGTGAAGGGTAACAAAAACCATTGCAGACAAGAAAACCGATTGACAACAAAACAATTTATAAAATCACCGAATGTATCTATTAAAAAAAAACCGAGTTAAAAATTTGTAAAACTCAAACAAAAAAATAGTATCTTAGCAAAGGCTTAAGTAATTACCTTAAATTAATTCAAACTTTTGTAGTATCTATCGGTCAGTCCTTATATCCTCTGGCCTTATAAATATCAGAATTATCCGGCTGTTGTTCGTACGATTATCTCAACCAACTATTATAATCTATCAACACGGCAACATTACTACAGCATCATATTATTTGTAGGTTAAATAGTGATTATCACTAGAGATTCAACATGAAATTGCTCAGATACTGACCTATTTTAAAAATATTGTAAATTTTCCGTACAGCAATTTTGCGTTTATGGTAGAACCAGTAATTAAACAATCATTAAAAGAAAAACTCAAAGAAATTTTTGGTTTTGATGCTTTTCGTGGCGAGCAGGAAGTGATTATTCATAACATCGTGTCAGGAAAAAACACTTTTGTTATTATGCCCACAGGAGCCGGGAAATCTCTTTGTTATCAATTACCAGCTATGGTACTTGATGGCACAGCTGTTGTTATTTCTCCGCTTATTGCCTTGATGAAAAATCAGGTTGACCAGATGACAGCCTTTGGTATTAATGCCCAGTTTCTTAATTCGACTCTGAATAAGGCAGAAATGACCAAGGTGAAGAATGATGTATTGAGTGGAGAGTGTCGACTACTCTATATTGCGCCTGAATCTCTTACTAAAGAAGATAATCTATCGTTTCTGCAGAAAGCTAAACTTTCTTTTGTAGCGGTAGACGAAGCTCACTGTATTTCGGAATGGGGGCATGATTTCAGACCGGAATACCGCCGTATCAGAGGTATTATTGATGATATCAACCCAAACCTGCCTGTTATTGCACTTACTGCAACAGCTACACCTAAGGTTCAACAAGATATTAAGAAGAATCTGAATATGGACGAAGCGATGATTTTCAAATCGTCGTTTAATCGTAAAAATTTGTATTATGAGATTCGTCCAAAAGTAGATTCTAAAAAGCAGTTGATTCGCTATATTCTGAACAATAAGGGCAAATCGGGTATTGTTTACTGTTTGAGTCGTAAAAAGGTTGAAGAGATAGCAGGCTTATTAAGTGTTAACGGTATTAAAGCTTTGCATTACCATGCTGGTCTGGATGCTGATACGCGCATGAAAAATCAGGATGCTTTTCTGAACGAAGAGGCTGACGTAATTGTAGCAACTATTGCGTTCGGAATGGGCATTGATAAGCCGGATGTTCGCTTTGTGATTCACTATGATGCGCCAAAATCGCTTGAGGGTTATTATCAGGAAACAGGAAGAGCAGGTCGCGACGGATTGGAAGGTAACTGCCTGATGTTCTATAGTTTTGACGATATTCTGAAACTGGAGAAATTCAATAAAGATAAAACCGTTACTGAAAGAGATAATGCGAAGGCATTATTGATGGAAATGGTGGCCTACTCTAACCTGGGTATCTGCCGTCGTCGTCAGTTATTGAGTTACTTCGGTGAATATGCTGATAAAGATTGTGGTTTTTGCGACAACTGTCTGAAACCTACCAAGAAATTCAAGATAGAAGACGAAGCCGTACTGGCTTTGAAAGCTATTCAGCAAGTAGGCGAAAGGTTTGATATTCAACACATTGCAGACGTGTTAACAGCCAATACTGCCAATGCGTATATCCGTAGCTATGAGCACGATAAACTGGAAGTATACGGCAAAGGTAAAGGCATGTTTGTTGAATCTGACGAAGACGATGATGACGACGAAGACGAAGAAGAATTAGATGTTGTAAACGACGACGATTCTGATGAGGACGATGATGACGCACCTGCCGTGGCAACCAAAAGTCCATCGCACTCACCTAAGAAAGTTGAAAAGCCTAAAAAAGCCGATAACAAAAAGACACCAAACGATTATTGGGTATCAATACTGCGCCAGATGATGGCATTTGGCTATATCGAAAAAGATATTGAAAATGCTTATGGAGTAGTAAAACTCTCAGAAAAAGGCACCAAATTCATTCAGGATTCTTACCCTATTACAATTTCGGAAGACCACAACTACGAGAATACCGAAAGCAGCGACGACGACGACGTGCCAATGAATGGCGGGCCATCAGGTGGTGGTGCTGCGTTTGACTCGGCATTATTCGAATTGCTAAAAGCGTTACGTAAGAAAATTGCCAAAGAAAAAAATGTGCCGCCTTACGTGGTTTTCCAGGATCCATCGTTGGAAGAAATGGCAACTACCTATCCTACTACTGCTCAGGATCTGGCGCAAATCAATGGCGTAGGTTTAGGAAAAGTTCAGAAATTCGGTAAGCCATTCTTAGAGTTGATTTCGAAATACGTTGAGGAAAACGAAATTGAAACAACACAGGATTTAGTCGTAAAATCGGCTGTCAATAAGTCAAAGATTAAGATTTACATTATTCAGCAGATTGACCGCAAGATTGATCTGGATGAAATTGCAGAATCGAAAGATTTGACAATGACTGAATTAATTGAAGAAATCGAACATATCTGTTACTCAGGTACCCGTCTGAATCTTGATTACTACATTAATCAGGTGGTTGATGAAGAGCATCAGGATGAAATCTACGACTACTTTATGAGTGCCGAAACAGATAATATTCGTGCAGCACAAAAGATTTTTGATGGTGACGATTACCCGGAAGAAGAATTACGATTAATGCGTATAAAATTCTTATCGGAGATGGCAAATTAATTTGCTTTATTTGAAATAGTGAAATAAAATCAGCCCTTGGGCAGTACTTATACAACAAAATCATAAAAAGTGTGACCAGTACCTATTTGTACTTCACACTTTTTTATTTTTTTTTGATTATGAAATCAATAAATTGGCGAATAATTAGTTAATTAGCGCGGTTTAAGAATGAAAATAAGGTTCCGAATTATTATTTTTCATTATTTATCATCAAAAAATCCTTTATTAATAGTTATTCAATAAAATAAATATACTTTTGTATAAATTTATCAATCAAATCATATCAAGTTATCATGAACATTTTTGTTGGAAGTCTTCCATTTAGAATTGAAGAAAGTGAATTAAAGCAATATTTTGAAGAATATGGTGAAGTTAGTTCTGTGAAAATTATCATCGACAAAGTTACCGGAAGAAGCAAAGGATTCGCTTTTGTTGAAATGCCAGACGATGCAGCAGCATTGAAAGCTATCGCTCAGCTAAATGGTGCTGAAATCGGTGGTCGTACAGCTGTAGTAAACCAAGCTGAAGAAAGAAGAGAAAGACCATCAGGTGGTGGCGGTGGCTTCAATCGTGGTGGTGGCGACTTTAACCGCGGTGGCGGTGGTGGTGGCTACAACCGTGGTGGTGACCGTGGCGGCAATGGCGGCGGCGGACGTAGATATTAATATCCTTCAAGATAAATCATATATTTTAGGAAACTGGGCTTCCATTTAATGGTGTGCCTGGTTTCCTTTTTATATATACCTGTAGCTTAATAGTTGCCATACTATAAAAAAGCCCCTTACCAAAGGCAAGAGGCTAATCTGTTTTATCTACTGGCTTAACATCAAGGCAATGGCTTTACCATTATATCTTTAAAATACACTTTGCTCTTAGGGTCATGGCCTTGTAAAGCAAATGTACCACTGCTTATTCTTCTACCTTTTCTATTAGCAGGCAAATCAGCAGGTTCGTCATATTCTACTGCTACCTTATCATTCACTTTAATGGTTACATGCTTATCTTTCACAATGATAGTTTCGGTATACCATACATTATCCTTTACTAAAGTATCTTTCACATCCTGAATACCATATAAGCTTCCTGTACGTCTCCAGTCAGTATGAGAATTGTTCACCTGTACTTCATACCCTTTATCAGGCCAGCTCCCTTGCTGGAAATCAGTATGGAAATAAATACCGGAATTTGAACCCGGTGTGGTCATAACCTGTGTTTTAAATTCAAAATTCTTAAAGTCATGATTGTTAACTGGCCCAACATAAAATAAGTGCGCTACGGGGCCATTAACGGCAATACTACCATTTTCGATGCTGAAAGTGCTAGCATTATCGCCTACTTTCCAGCCATCAAATGATTTACCATCAAATAAAGAATACCAACCATCTTTTGACTTTTTTTGTGCAAAACTTACATTGGTTAGTAGAAACAATACAAAAGCATAATAACAAATTCGTTTCATAAGGTATTTTGTTAGTTTAATATGGCGAATAGCCGGATTGAATAATTATGACAATTTTACGAAACTAATTTTAAATCTCAATTGACTACCTGATTAAATCCTTACAAGTTTTTTCTGCACCATCGGCACACTTAGAATAATTTCTGAACCTTTGCCGATTTCAGAGTTAATTTCAAAGGTACCACCCACTTCGGCGGCGCGACTTGCCATGTTTCGCAGCCCGTTGCGTGATGAAGGCTTATTTTTATCAAAGCCTTTACCATTGTCTTTTATTTCAATAATCAGCATGCTTCGTTGTACATGTAATTTTATATCTACATGCTTTGCCTGTGCGTGCTTGGTAATATTGTGTAAGATTTCTTTGACTATCAGAAAGATATTTCTTCGAACCTCCATCGACAAGTTTCCTGCCTGATTAGTAATGGAGAAATCTATGTTAACATCTATATCCTGTGCCTGTAAGGTTTGAACGGTGTGGTCTCTGAGTCGAACAAAGAAATTTTCGAAATCATCATTTTCCGGACGGATATTCCATATCATGTCGTCAATGGCGCTACTCAATCGGCTTACTTCCTCTGGTATCTGTTTCAGTAGCTGATTTGACGGGTTCTGTGGGTCAATTTTCTTACTGGCCATCACGCTCAAAAGGCTGATACTACTCAACGAAGACCCAATATCATCGTGCAAATCTCTGGATATTCGGTTGCGAACCTCTTGCAATTTCAAAAGCTGATTGATACGGAAACGATAAAACAGATAGGCAAGAACAATAATCAATGCTACAATCAAAGTCTTAAACCACCAGGTCTCGTAGTAATAAGGCGCTATAGAAAAATTAACGGCCACCTCCTTCAATTGCTTATTACCCTTTTCATCAAATAACCGCACATGAAAGGTGTAGCCACCGGGTGATAAATTATTGTAGGTAAAAGTAGCATTATCCCTCCCATCAATCCAATTATCTTCCAGTCCCTCCAGATAATAACTATAATGATTCTGGTTATCTTTCAGAAAATTGAGCGCTGAGATATGAAAGGTAATAGCGTTTTCGGTACGTTTTAGGTCAAAAGGTTTCGTCCAGTCATAAAATCGTTGCTCATTATTGACAGTAACCGAACTGATGGCGATATTATCTAAGGCCCGGCTTTGTAGTATTTGTTCTGTATTAACGATATTAAGACCATTCTTTTGCCCAATCAGCAATTCCTTACCCCCATTCATATAAAAGCTGAAAGTAGTATTATCGCTTAGCAGGCCGTCATTCTGGGTAAATCTCAGAAAACGGTTTTGTGAGGGAATATATAATTGCAGCCCTCCCAGAGTTCCTATCCAGATATTACTATGGCTGTCCTCCGCAATTTGCCGGCATTCTACATCATAGATACCATTTTTTGAACTCAAATCCATTTTTACTTTATAATTTTGACTGATTTTTGCCAGAATATCCCATCCCGTCACCCATACATTGCCCTCTTTATCTAATAATAGTTTAATCACAGAAATCTCCCGGTTATCATTTTCTGTAAATTTTACCTGCTGGAATTTTCTTGTTTTTTCATCAAAATAGAAAACTCCACCGGTAGTAGCCAGCCAGAAACGCCCCTGTTTATCTTCCAGAATATCCATCAGCCACCGGTCATGCATCAATTCATCATGATCCTTTTTATCCCATAGCGTAAGTTCTTTACCTGTCTTTTTATCAACCACATGCAGGCTCAGATAATGATTGATAATCCAAAGGCGCTTTTTTGAATCTTGCATACCTATGGAATAAAAAGGCACTGTGAAGAAACCATGATGGGTAATAAAGGGGGTAGGAATAAATTTCTGTTTTTTGGGGTCAAACACAAAAATACCCTCAAAATCATTATCCTCAGGATTCTCTTTCCCGTCAACCCAAGTTTGCCATTGATTGGTAAAAATCCATATTCTACCTTCTTCATCCTGTAACATCTGCCGGGTCTCAGCCTGAGCTGGATAATGCGGATATTCAAAAAACTGCTTGGAGTTATCAGCCTTATTCCATTTGACCATTCCCCATCGCGAAAAACCCAAGTAAAAAGTTTGTCCGCTTGCATCTGTGCTGTCTTTCAGAATAGCATTAATGGTAAGGTTTTTCTGTGGAATGACATTCGCAAAATTGATACTTTTAATTAATTGATTATGAGGATTATAGACAAAAAGGCCATCCTGCGCGGTACAAAACCATACTACTCCTGTCGTTGGACTTTTGCAGATATTGAATACCTGAATTTCATCAGAATGTATGTCTTCATAAAAGTAAAATTTCTCTTGCTCAGGTCTGAAAATCCCAATGGTTTTTCCATTGCTTACCCACAAAATATCCTTACCATTCTCGTCTTTATCGGCACAAACCGACATGATGTGATTCCCGTAAAATTTGACTTCCTCCGTCTGAGGGTCAAATCTTACCAAACCTTTCTGAAAGGCGGCAATCCAGATAATACCATTTTTATCAATGATAGACCGGCTGGCTTCAAAGAAAAACCGTTTGGCAGGATTAGCAATATTTGGCCCTATCACACAGCGTAACTGTTGTTTTACTGCATCATACTTATAAATACCTACATCTAAACCTATCACCCACAGGTTTTTCTGTTTATCTTCTATAAAATCACCTTTGATGTCTTTATAAGTCGTATTGGGCAGAGGGAAATACTTAAATTTGAAGGAATTCGGATCAAACCGATAAACGCCATGAAAATCACTTATCCAGCCATGCTTGTTGTGGTCGAAATAAATATTGCCATAATTACCATCGCTTAAGGGTGGCAATTTGTTGGTGAAATCATTAATCTTGAAAGTCTTATTATCGATTCTCCCAAAGGGTATACTGGTTGAAGAAAACCAGATATTGTTGGCCCAATCGGTGCTTACACCGTGGTTATAGATACCCTCTACTCTTGTAAAATTCTGAAACCGATAGCCATCGTAGCGTGTCAGGTATTTACGGGTACCTATCCAGGCAAAGCCTCCTTTATCCTCAATCACATTCAATACATTATTACTAGGCAAACCATCCCTAGATGTCAGATGCTCAAACCTGACCTGTGGCAATTGTGCATAGGTAACAAAAGAAGTAAATAATAGGAGAACGAGAAACTTCATGGCTTAATAAAAGACTACCCGCAATTGCAGTTTTTATGACCGAATCTAGGCAAATTCTTTCATAAAACAAAGGGAGAACCGTTTGATTCCCCCTTAATCTATCAAAGAATTTACTGTACGGCTTTAACATTCTGTAGCACTTAATGCCAGGCCCGCCTGTGAGGTCTCCTTATATTTTTTCGACATATCTTTTCCGGTCGCCCGCATTACCTTAATCACGCTATCTAAAGATATTTTCTGATAACCCGTATTGCCTGATGATGCCAGAAGGTAAGCATTATAGGCCTTAATAGCTCCCATAGCATTGCGCTCAATACAAGGGATCTGCACATAACCCCCGATAGGGTCACATGTCATGCCTAAATGATGCTCAATGGCAATTTCGGCAGCCGCTTCCACAGTTTCAATCGAGCGTCCGGCACAATAGGTCAACATAGCAGCAGCCATGGCTGAAGCCGAGCCTATTTCTCCCATACACCCCATTTCTGCCCCTGAAATACTAGCATTGTGTTTTATCAGGAAACCCACCGCTGCAGCTGCTAGCATGCCTTCTCTCAATTTCTGTTTATCATAATGATAATGGTTACGAAGCAGATAGGTAATGCCCGGAATTACCCCAGATGCACCCGAGGTTGGCGCTGTCACCACTATATTCCCTGCGGCATTTTCTTCTGATGCTGCCATGCAATAGGCATTCAGAAAAACCATAAAGCTATCTGTAGCAGAGGCATGACTTTTGGCTTGTTCGAACAAAACGGGGGCTTTTCTTCTTAGCTTGATGCTACCCGGTAAAACACCTTTATGTCGTAAACCCCTCTTAACCGCCTTATGCATGGTTTCCAGAATATCATCTATTTTTTGGTAGATTTCTTTGCGAATAAGCCCGGTTAAAGCCATTTCGTTGGCTATCATCAGATCAGTTAAGGAAAGCTTATTTTTTATTAACTGCTCCATCAACTCATCCATCGTAGAAAAAGGAAAGGCAGGTACTTTATTTGTAGCAGCCTGCGTGTCTTCACCCTTACGTTGAATAAATCCTCCACCTACTGAATAATATTCTTCTTCCAGAATGATTATTCCATTGCTCAACAATTGAAAAACCAAAGTATTCGGATGTGGAGAATCATAACGCCCTCTTTCAAACAAAATACTTTTGGCTTTAAGCGTAATAGGTTTTCCATAAATACTAATTTGATAAATATCGTCCGGGTTTTTCAATAAAGCTGTGAAAGCATTGGGTTCACAAGTATCGGGTAACCATCCTAAAAGCCCTGCAATAACTGCTCTGTCAGTTCCGTGTCCTTTACCTGTAGCACTTAAGGAGCCATATAGATGTATTTTTATCTGAAGAGGTTCTGTTAATTGTGATTCGGGCAGAACCTTGGCTCGCTGCAGGAAGTCATAGGCCGCCTTCATAGGCCCGATGGTATGCGAACTTGACGGACCAGGCCCAATTTTGAATAAATCAAAAATGGAAGTCGTTATGGGTTCTTTAAGCATTGTCGTAGATGAAGTTAATTCTTTCACGAATTAATACCATTTCAGACAAATCACAAAATCCGGCAGGTTCTTTTATTTCCCGATCATTGCTGGCGGACGGCCACGTAGGGCGCTCCAGGTATCATCAATAGCAATCTGTGTAACCGCCTGAACGCCTGCCAATTCTAAGGCAGTCCAGACTGTTTCTCTTTTAATATCACTTTTGATTTTCCCGGTTCCTTTCGGATAACACGCCCAGAACAGACAATCGTATTTGCCTGCATCTTTTACCTCAGCACAAAGCCTTTCGAGTTCTTCCTGCTTTGTAGCAAATACCTGTACAAAATCATATTTTTTACCCGCTTTTGCCGTGGTATCATGAGCCATATCTTTCAGTATAGCCGTATATTCTGCAGGGGCATTTACGATGAGTAAGGCCCCTGTATCGTTCAATCTTAGTTTCTTGAAAATAGCTACTGCATCCATATTTCTTATTGTTTTTGACCCAGACTAAACCAATTGCCCGAATCATCTTTAAACAAGGCCTCTATACCATAGAACTCTTCTTTAGGTGCTTTGGTAAACTCAACACCTTTGGCTTTCAGTTCTTCGTAGGTAGCATAAATATCATTGCATTGAAAAACGGCATAACCAAAAGTACCTCTTTTAACCAGTTTTTTCATTTGCTCTGCCGACTCATCATCGAACATCATGCCTGAAACAATCGGCATTAATGTAATTTCTATATCTGGTTGTTCGGGTGTGGTTACTGTCAACCAACGCATACCCGGCCCCATAGGTGCATCGGTAGCTACCTGAAAACCTAATTTATTTACATAGAAATCGTAAGCACTGTCCTGATCTAAGACATAAATACTTACATGGGAGATTTTTGAAATCATGGTCTTGTTTGTTTAAACTTTTATTAAGACAAACTTCGATAATCCTTTATGAAACCACTTCTTCAAAATTGCTTTTTTGCTTCCAGCCTTTGGCTTCTGCAAAACAACCGGGTATATATCTCAATGGCTTCGCCAGAATTTCAGTCTGACGCATCAGTTGCTCTTGCTGATAGACCGATGGCGTTTTGCCCACACTCCTCTTGAATAAACCTGTAAACGAACTCACACTATCAAACCCAACACCATAGCAAACCTCTGCCACAAGTATGGCTGTCTTTAAGAGTCCTTTGGCTTTCTCTATTCTCACATAAGTAAGATACTGATGTGGTGTTTTGCCATAGGTATTCCTGAAAAGCCTGATGAAGTGAAATTTCGAAAAAAACGCTTCATCTGCAATATCATTCAAATCAATGTTTTCGGGATAATGCTTATCAATAAAGAGTTTCGCCTGTACTATTCTGCGGTATAGATAAACTTTTGGGTATTGGGATTGCATGAGAATCTAGTTAGTGAACTTACATATTAAAAATCTCTATATATTTACTAGTCATTTATACTATTCCCGTCATAATCAAATTTATATATTCGATTATCATAATCATCTCTGACCAATATGTAATCCTTTTCTAGAATAAAATCAGCTCTATCATCCATCGCAACAAAAATTTGCCAGACGATATTTCCATTTTTATCCAATTGTGCAATTCCTATTTCACCATGAACAATATAAGTTTCCTTATATTTAAAAATTTCAAAACAGGCTGGCGAATTGACTTTTGTTTTCCACAGTAAAACTAAGTCGGGAATAGATAAACAAAATATGGTATCAGAGCAACATAGTAAGAATCTATCCTCTTCAAAAATAACAGCACTTTGGTGATAAACTGTTACCCCTCTTGATGCACCAATAACTACACTATCTAATAATTCATCATCTTCAAAAATTTTGATGCCGAAAACTGTTGTAAGTTCAGATGAAGAGTCACCAAAATATTCAAAGTCATACGAAAAGACATTATCTGCACTTCCCCTCGTGAAGGTGTAATCTTTATAAATATCTATTTGGTATTTTCCGACAGTATGCAAGGTCAAATATTGATTATATTATTCTTAATGCCCCGCCTTCTGATAACTCCACCCCTCTTCCTGCTTCAACACAGTTTCAGCAATAGCTGATGGTACAAAACTACCCGCAGGTAATATATCAGTATCTACCAGTTTGTAGCGTTTCATGGTGTTGCGACAAACGGCAAATACTACACCGTCTTTTTGCAGTTGTTCTATTTGTGCCGCATAAGGAGAAGTGCCTTTTTTAATAAAATCAATGGCAGGCCCATGAATCAGTACTTCTACTTTTGTACCGGGCAATTCTCTCCATAAATTTCTGATCTGACGCATCACGATACTCTGATCGGTAGTATCGGCACTATTCATATCAATTAATAACTTATGTGTTTTGGTTTGCGCATAAGTAGTTGAGAATGCCAATAGCATCATTCCCAATGCTACTGCAAAAATCTGCATACGAGTTTTCATAGGATATATTGTTTAATTTGTTTTATTGGTCTTGTGTGTCACGCCGCGCGACGGTCGCCTATACTCGTCCGTAAAAGAGCCGGACGCCGCGCGGGTGGCACGCATATGTGTTCATCAGGTTTAATTCAACTAATCTACTTAACTGATAATAGTGGCTCAAATTTAGTTTTCTGGAGTTCTTATGCGTGCCACTCCCTTTCTAGTCCGGGTATAGGCGACCGTCGCGCGGCGCGACACGCAGACCTTATTTTTTCTCATACCACTCTTTAATAGGCTTAAAAGGCCCATACTTATGCTGTTGCTCGCTGAATGAATCGGTATAAGGACCAAAAGGATGGTCTACCGGCTTTTTAGCTATATCCGGCCAGTCGGCGCTTAAATCTTTTGTCGGGCGAGGCATTGAGTTCACAAATGCCGCCACATCCCATGCTTCTTCATCGCTTAGCTTAGGTTTTTCGTAGGTTGTTCCTAAAGGCATATTGTATTTGACGTATCCGGCAAACATCGATATCCTGAATAAACCAGCTCCTGTATTATAACTATGCTCGCCCCATAGTGGTGGGTAGATATAGGTTTTATCATCAGCAGCCATCACACCCTGCCCACCTGGCTGATGGCAGGACTGGCAGTTTTTCTCATACACCATTCGTCCTTTTTCAGGGTTTGCAGCTCTTGCTAGATATTTCACTTTAAAAATACCCGTTCCTTTGGGTGATACTCTTTTAGGCACGTCTGTACCTAACCATTTAATATAGGCCTTTATTGCTTGCATTTCATAGCTTGTCGAATCCAGGGCTTTGCCGTTCAGGCTGCGTTCCAGACAATCATTCACCCGTTTTACTATACTTTCTTTTGAACCCGACCTTGCCCTGAATCTTGGATAAGTAGAATAGACGGCAAAATAGTTATTGCCCCAGGGTTGAGTACCTGCCTGCAAATGGCAGTTCTGACAGTTCATTCCATTTGATAGCTGTCTGACACTTCCATTTGGTCCGAGATATTTCGCAGTATGTGCTATTAACTCCTTACCATAGTTTATCTTTTCTTTTTCCTCTTTCTGTAGCCTGTCCATTCGCCAATCTGAAGGGGCAGTCCAGAGGCTTACAAAATTTGTGTCAATTTTAATGAATTTCTTCTCATTTGCAGATAAATTTGAAGCAGATTCAGAGACAGGGAAAAAACTTTTCAGTAATAGCCCCAGAATCAGAAAAGCCAGTATAGAAACTATGGCAACAATCCATTTCAAACTGATAAGGATTGTTTCGATAGTTTTATCTGTAGGCTTTTGCTCCGGAGAAGACATAAAAATAGGGTATGTTTTCTTTATGTTAATGCAAAATACACAATTTCCATTAATCCTAACCAACACCAATTCATGAAATTTCTGAAAACAATTCTATTTATATTAATTCTTCCAATTGCCAGCTTTGCGCAACAATATGTTCGGGTCAATCAGTTGGGCTATACACCTAATGCTATCAAAGTAGCTGTACTCTTATCAAAAGACAATACCCCTATTCAATCTTTCGAAATCAGAGATGCATTAACGGATAAGGTTGTTTTTAACTCTAATAAAATCAGTTCACAGGGAGCCTTTGGTAATTTTACCGCTTCTTACCGATTAGATTTTTCAGCCTTTCAGAAAACAGGGGCTTATTATATTTATTTACCCAAAGCAGAATCTGTCAAATTCAGAATTGCCAACAATGTTTATGCCGGAACAGCCGATTTTCTATTGAAATACATGCGTCAGCAAAGGTGTGGCTATAATCCATTTCTGAAAGATTCCTGCCATACACAGGATGGCTTCATTGTCTATCATACCGATCCTAAAAAAGACTCCACCCATATCAATGTGGTTGGTGGCTGGCATGATGCCTCTGATTATCTGCAATATACTACTACTACTGCCAATGCTATTTACCAGATGCTGCTGGCTTATCAGCATAATCCTATGGCCTTTAAAGATGCCTATAATGCTAATGGACAAGAAGGTGCGAATGGCATACCAGATATTTTAGATGAGGTAAAATGGGGCATTGACTGGCTTCTACGCATGAATCCGGCCTACGGAGAAATGTATAACCAGATTGCCGACGACCGCGACCATTCAGGATTGCGCTTACCCACACAAGATGTGGCCAATTATGGCAAAGGCAAAATGCGCCCTGTATACTTTTGCACAGGCAAACCGCAAGGGGCTTTTCAATACAAGAGCAGGGCAACGGGCATCGCTTCTACTGCTGGGAAATATGCCTCTACCTTTGCACTTGGCTCAAAAATCTTACAAAGATATTACCCAGATTATGCTAAGAATTTAAAAACCAAAGCTGTAGAGGCTTATGATTGGGGTAAGAAAAACCCGGGGGCTTGTCAGACAGCGCCGTGCAAAGCGCCTTATTTTTATGAAGAAGATAACTGGACAGATGATATGGAACTGGCAGGCGCAGAATTAGCCAAACTCACAGCTGATAAAGCTTATATGAAAGATGCCATAGATTTCGCCAAGCAGGAGACTGTTACTCCCTGGATGATTAATGATACTGCCCGACATTATCAATGGTACCCGTTTATGAATGCAGGGCATTATCAGGTGGCTAATCAGACTGCCGATAAGCAGACCTATAAAAATTATTATGAGAAAGGTTTAAACGCCATATTGTCCAGAGGAAAAAAAAATCCTTTTCTGAATGGAATTCCGTTTATCTGGTGTTCTAATAATTTGGTAACTGCTACGCTTACTCAGCTTCACTTATATAGAAAAATGGGTGGGCAGGGTTTTGAAGAAATGGAAGCAGCCTTGCGGGACTGGTTATTTGGCTGTAATCCCTGGGGCACAACAATGATTGTTGGCTTGCCTCTCACAGGTGATTCACCGGAAGATCCACATTCATCCTTTAGTATAAAATACAATTATCCAATCGATGGTGGTTTGGTAGACGGGCCTGTAAGAAACTCTATTTTTTCAGGCTTGAAATATGTCAATTTGCGTTTCCCTGATGAATACGCAGATTTCCAATCAACGTTGGCAGTCTATCATGATGATTTTGGCGATTACTCAACTAACGAACCTACGATGGATGGGACCGCGTCTCTGACTTATTATTTATCAACTTTGGAAACGACTGTCCCGATAATTACTAAAGCTCAAAACAAAACTATTACTAAAGGAGCTATTACTCGTTTCAATCCACAACACAAGATTATTCGGCTGGCTTTTACAGGGCATGATTTTTATGAAGGTGGACAAACAGTCAGGAATACCTTAAAGAAAAATGTAGTAAAGGCCTCTTTCTTCTTTACAGGAGACTTTTATAGAAATCCTGAAACACAATCGCTCATTAAAAATTTACAAGCTGACGGGCATTATTTAGGCGGGCATTCAGACAAACATCTACTTTATAATGACTGGACAAAACGTGACTCATTGCTGGTGAGCAGAGAAGAATTTGAAAACGACCTGAGAGCCAATTATGAGGCAATGGCAGATTTTGGCATTAGCAAGGAAAAAGCTCTTTATTTCATGCCGCCTTATGAATGGTATAATGAAACCATAGCAGAATGGACAAAGGCATCAGGTCTGCAATTAATCAATTTTACCTCCGGTACAGGTTCAAATCGAGATTATACATACCCGGAAATGGGTGGAAGATATGCCAGCAACCAAACTATCATGAACGATATTCTGAAATATGAAGCCAATGCTAAAGACAAATTGAATGGTTTTGTATTGCTCTTGCACTTAGGTACTGATCCACGGCGAAAAGAGAAATTCTATAATCGTTTAGATGAATTGATTAAGGCACTGAAAAAGAAAGGCTATAAATTTGAGCGTTTGTGAGTTTATAGAGAAACTGTTTCAAAACATTCTCTGTTCCGTATTAATAATTATATTTATTTAAAACCTTTGATTATGTCATTACAAATTGGCGACCAGGCACCTGATTTCAAATTATATAGCAGCGAGAAAAAAGAAATAAATCTTTCTGATTATCGTGGCAAAAATGTAGTAATATTATTCTTCCCATTGGCATTTACAAGCGTGTGTACAGCAGAACTTTGCCAGATGCGCGACGATATAGCTACCTATGCAAGGCTTAATTCTGAGGTTTTAGGCATTTCGGTGGATTCGCTTTATACATTGGGCAAGTTTAAAGAAGAGCAAAAACTACCCTTCCCATTGCTATCAGACTTTAATAAAGAGGTTTCTCAGGCTTATGATTCACTTTACGAAACTTTTGCTTATGGTATGCGCGGCGTATCTAAACGCTCGGCCTTTGTGATAGATAAAGCCGGAGTTATTCAATACCCAGAAGTATTAGAAAAAGCGAGTGAGGTACCGGATTTTGTAGCGATTAAAACTACACTGGAGAATTTATAATCAGTATTTTCAACCTGATATAGTATCCCCCCCTCTTGCATTGGCAAAAGGGGGATTTTATTTTTAATCCTGAAACCCGCTCACAATTCCGTTTACGATTGATAGGATAAACCCGAAGATAAGCGGTTGTAAGAAGCCATCTACACCAAAGCCCGGTACTAAATAGGCGCAGACATACACCACAAACACGTTTACAACCAGATAGAAAAATCCTAAAGTAAGAATGGTAATCGGCAATGAAAGCAATTGAAGGATGGGTTTAACAAACGTATTAAGGATACTCATAACAAAAGCTACAATCACTGCGGTTGTAAAAGTATCGACATGAATTTTACTTAAAATAGCAGGCATAAAATATACTGCGGCACCGCAGCATATCAAACGAATAATATAACTGAGCATAGTAAAGGATCCTCCTTCCCCAAAGGAGATCAGGTTTAGAGTTAGTACTAACATTCCCTCCTGGGGAGGCCCTTACGGACGAGGGGCATGTCTTTTTATCAAAACATCGAGTACTTCGTCAAACTCGTAGTTTTTCTGTTCTAAAAGTACTAAATAATGATAGAATAAATCAGCGGCCTCGCCCAAAAATAATTCTTTATTATCATCTTTGGCCTCAATCACCAATTCTACTGCCTCCTCTCCTACTTTTTGTGCTACTTTATTGATACCTTTTTTAAATAAATGACTTGTATAAGACTCGTCAGTGGGGTTTTGCTTTCTGTTTTTGATAACTTCACGCAATTGATTCACAAACAGAATCTTTTTATAATCTGCACTATTCACCTCATTAAAACAGGTATCAGCACCAGTATGACAGGTAGGGCCATCAGGCGAGGCATGAATCAGAATAGTATCGCCATCGCAATCCACGCGTATTTCTTTTACATGCAAAAAATTATTAGAGGTCTCTCCTTTCGTCCAGAGTCTTTGTTTGCTTCTGCTGAAAAAAGTAACAATATTTTCCTGTTGGGTTTTTTCGTAGGCTTCTGTGTTCATATAGCCCAGCATTAATACTTTGCCTGTCTGATAATCTTGTATAATAGCAGGTACGAGCCCATCAGGTGATTTTTCAAAATCAATTTTCATATCTATTCCATCCGTAATTTTCCACAAAAGTACAGATGTTCAAAAACTATTACCTATAAAACCTTGAAAAATTGTAGATATATCACATTCAGTTTTAGAAGCTATTTTACTCATGAAAATTTTTTCAAAAAAATATTAGCTATAAAGATTCTTATAATCAGGCACTTATAGGAAAGCGTAAAAAAAATATTGATTTTTTTTAGTTGAGGGCTTGACATATATAAAAACTCCTGCTACCTTTGCAGTCCCATTCAACACCAAATGAATGTGATACGCGGAAGTAGCTCAGTTGGTAGAGCGTAACCTTGCCAAGGTTAAGGTCGCGAGTTCGAGACTCGTCTTCCGCTCTGAAAAGTTCAGCACCCTTTAAAAGGTGCTTTTTTTTTCAAAAAAGGGCTAGCCGCTCGCACACCATCCGCCGGGGTGGTGGAACTGGTAGACACGCAGGACTTAAAATCCTGTGAGCCGAAACGCTCGTACGGGTTCGATTCCCGTCCCCGGTACTTCTAATCAATTGATAATCAGCGAGTTATACATAAATTGTATAACTCGCTTTTTGTTTCTTATTTCATTGGTACAACATAGGTACAACAAAATATAAACCTATTTAGGATGAATCGTAAGTAAATGACTACGGTATTATATAAGGCTTTTTTTCTTGAAAATCTTATTCGGTTTATCAAAAGTATATTCATGGTTACTTTCATTGAACGAAATGCTGGCAAACCCATTTCTCTTAATCAGTGGGTCGAGAGTTCGAGTCTCTCCGGGGTCACCTGACAATCAAGCACTTACAAGGAAACCCTTGTAAGTGCTTTTTATTTGCACAAAATTTGCACAGAAATTCCGTGGTTTTATCCTGAAGCTTGAATCAATTATCGGTTTGATAGTACTTTATCTAATGAGGTACATATTTTATAAAACTACCTTTATTCTAATATCTAATTCCCCGTAACTCCCCTAACAAACATATCTACAAAACTCAAAAGCTTATTCCATATTCTGTCTCCTGTTTTTTTCCGTTGTAAAACAGACGGCTTTTCTCCTTCTATCAATTCTAATAATTCATCACGCAATGGTTCTCTTTCAGAAAAAAGATAATTTTCAACTACCTTTTCCGCTTTCTCTTTAGATAAATTTTCTTCTTTTACCAATTTTGTGAATGCTCTTTCCTGCTCCTGATTCCAGAATCTTTCAAACTCATTGGGAATATTATCCATATCTTCAATAAAGGGTAGATTCTCCTGAATAAACTTTTCTATCAATTCTCTTTTACTCCTTAAAGAAACTTCAGTATTTAAAAGATTAAAGATTTCCTTTTCTATGCCTTCTTTATCATTTGGATTGTGTTTAGACTTTAACTTTATGAGCAATTGAAGAATGTAATTTACATTAATAGTATCTCGTCTTATAAGCTCTAATTCAAAATCAATATCATTCAGAATAGAAATCTTATCTTCATTGGGCTTTAGCGTGATTTTTTCCTTTATATCCAGATATTTACTTGTATAATCGGCAAAAAGTTGTTCTTCAATAATTAAATCGTCCCATTGAAACTCACTATAATGACTCATTTTCTTATGAAGCCTTATTAATGTTCTAAAGGCGATAATAAACTGCATTTGCTCATCTTCTGTATACAAACTATCAACTGAATTAACTTGTGGTGCAATTTCCATTAATCGTTGAACACCCTCATTAAATTCCTCTACATATTTTTCATATGGCTCTACAATGATTTCATCAATCGCTTCTTTATTACTAAATAAAGTTATGGCTTCATCTGTCCTATCTTTCAGGTTGCGGAAACAAACAATATTCCCTTGTGTTTTATTTTTATCGAATGTCCGGTTTGTACGGCTAAAAGCCTGTATCAGGCCATGATATTGCAAGTTCTTATCGACATACAACGTATTTACGTACTTACTATCAAATCCAGTTAGAAACATGTTTGCAACCAATAGAATATCTGCCTCCTTGTATTTTGCTCTTTTAGCAACATCATTATAATAGTTATAAAAGCTTTGACTGTCTTTAGTGCTATGCGAAGTACCAAATAGTATATTAAAATCATGAATATAGGCATCTAAAAGCTCCCGACGATGTGGTTTATACCCATATTGTAACTGAGGTTCGGCTGCCATACTCGCACTCCCATACATCGCAACCTGATTATCCATCTCCTCTTCATTCTGCATAAAACTGAAAATAGTTACTACTTTCAACTTGTGTTCACCTCTTGATTTCTTAGCCTTAAAAATTTCGTAATATTGAATCACAGCATCAATATCCTGCACACACATCATAGCACATAAGTTCTTGTTCTGCGTTTTCTGGTCATGATATTTGATGATATAATCTACAATCGCATTTTTACGTTCAGGGGCCTCAAACACTTCTGTTTCATTAATTTGTTCTACCTGTAAGTCTATAATATTTTCCTTTTGCTTAAACGTCCTGATATATTCAACTGAGAATCTCAAGACATTTTCATCTCTGATAGCATCAGTAATCACGTATTTATGCAAGCACTTACCAAACAAACTTACAGTTGTTTTTTCTCCATTAGCATTTTCAGCTAAAATAGGGGTACCAGTGAATCCAAATAATTGAATATTAGAAAAATAGCTGACTATGTGCTGATGAGTCTCCCCAAATTGTGACCGATGGCATTCGTCAAAAATAAAAACCATTCTTTGTTGCTGAATAGTATTCATTCTGGAGATATTTCGCCCCATAATAGCATTATTGAGTTTCTGAATAGTGGTAACAATGATTCTTATGTTAGGGTCATTAAATTTTCGGATAAGGTCATCTGTATCGGTTGCAGAGCTCACACAACCTTTGCTAAATTTGTCGTATTCCTGATTAGTCTGATAGTCTAAATCTTTCCTATCTACTACAAAAACTACTTTCTTGATAGCAGGAATTCTGGACAATATCTGGCTAGTTTTAAAACTGGTAAGCGTTTTACCACTACCTGTCGTATGCCAGATATAACCATTCTTTTCCACCGAGTAGCCATTCAGAATCTCATTTTCAGTAACTTTTTTAATGATTTTTTCAACCGCAAAATATTGATATGGACGTAGTACCATCAGCCTCTTGTCTATTTCGTTCAATACAATATACTTACAGATAATTTTACTAATATGACAGGGTTCTAAAAAGACATCCGTGAATTCAGTAAGAATATTATTTAGTGGTTTATTATTTTCGTCTGTCCATTGAAATGTCTGCAAGAATTCTTGTGTATGTATACCGAAATTGCTGAAATATTTAGTATTAACTCCATTACTGATGACGAACAATTGAATAAAATGAAATAAACCATTCCCTGCACCAAAACTATGTTTTTGATAACGATTGATTTGATTAAACGCTTCTTTCATCTCCAATCCCCTTCGCTTCAATTCAATCTGCACCAAAGGTAAACCATTAATAAGTAGGGTCACATCATAGCGGTTTTCATATTTTCCTTCCTGCTTTATCTGATGAGTAACTTGATATTCATTCTGGCACCAATGGTCTAAATTCAATAACTCAAAATAAAGATTATCTCCATTATCTCGCAGAATATGCTGCTTTTCCCGTAGTGTTTTTGCCTTCTCAAAGACTGATCCTTTGTTTAATATATTCAGTATCTTCTCAAATTCGGCACTGCTGATTTCTATATTGTTATGCTTTTCCAGCTGAGTTTTCAGGTTATTTAGCAATGCTTTTTCATCAGCTATAAGAATATAACTATAGCCCAGTTTTTGTAATTGAGCAATAAGTTGTTCCTCTAATACTTGTTCTGATTGTTTACTCACAGTAGTTATGAATTAGGAGTTTAGGTTATTTTAGCCACGTACCGAATCACAAATTCAACAAATTAAATAACTCTAATTCATTACTCCTAATTCATAGGCTAAAACTTATCGTAATCCCTTAAACATTTGTTCAATCGCTTTCTTTTTTTGTTCAAGGTTAGGATGAACATAGAGGTTTAAAGTCGTACTGATATTGGAATGCCCCAACAAAACACTCACTGTTTTATAATCGCAGTTACTTTCGATACACCTTGTAGCAAAACTATGTCTGAGCCCATGAAATTTTAGTTCAGGCATCCCTAATTCTTTCATCATATTTTTATAATAACTCCGATAGGTTCTTGGCTCAGTAGGTTTGGCGTCGTTGGTTAATACGAAAAAACTGTTGTTCACTATTTTTTTGAAAGGCTTAAGCATTCGTAATAAATCTTTGCTTATCGGAATATCACGAATAGAGTTCGTTGTCTTAGGCGTATCCAGAATAAGCTCGGTTTTACGAAGTCCATCTTCAACTGTATAAATTCTTTGAATAGTTCGCTTCACGCTAATAATTCCGTTCTCTGTGTCAATATCCTCCCAAGTGAGCGCACACACTTCACCAATCCGCATACCTGCACTCAGACAGATATAAACACCTAAATTTCGGAAGGTAAAGTGCTCATTGATATATTTCATTATCTTTTTTTGGTCAGAGCGGCTAAGTACTTCTATACTATGTTTCTCACGCTCGGTTGGGTATTGAATGTCGAAGGGTTTGTATCCCAGCCACTTGTTTTTAGCTCCGAATTTGAGAATCATTTTTAAAACAATCAGAATATCCTTTACCGTCTTCTGACTTAACCCACTCTCTAATTTCTGAAACACAAAAGCCTGCACATCCGCTTCTTCAATTTGGTCTTTATCCCCAAAAGCCGGTAATAAATGATTTTCAATTAATAGCACATAAGCTGAAAAACTTGATTTTTTTACATACTGTTTTTTGTCTGTTTTCCACAGACTAATCACTTCTGACATTTGTTTTTGTACATTCATAAGAATTGGATTTAAAAATTTATTTATGAATCGCAAAACAACACTAATAGGATTTGAAACGCTAAATACTTTATGTTCCTAATTTAAGATTCCC
>NZ_QVMT01000027.1 GCF_003418935.1 Emticicia sp. C21
TGTATAGGTGCCTGAACCTGTTACGGTCAATGTACTTCCGGTTGCTCCTGTATTCCAGGTTACTGTACCTGTACAGCCTGCGGCTGTCAAGGTTACTGTCTGACCTGTACAACAGATGTCTTTATCTGCTGTTACTATTGGTGCTGCTGGTTTGCTTCCGGTTGTAATAATCACTGCATTCGATGCATCACTTGTTCCACAACTATTCACACAATTCGCTGTATATGTTCCCGATGCAGTTACTGTGATACTTGTGCCTGTTGCATTATTGCTCCAGATTACTGTGCCTGTACAGCCTGTAGCTGTTAACGTCGCACTTGCGCCATCACACAAATTATTGTTATTAGTTACAATCGACGGTGCATTTGGTTTGTCACCTGTCTTAATCACCACTACATTCGATACAGGACTCACACCGCAAAGGTTCTCACAAGTAGCTGTATAGGTACCTGCACCTACTACGATTGTACTTGTTGTCGCCCCTGTGTTCCATTTCAAGCTTGCATTACAACCTGTTGCTGTCAATGTTGCCGTCTCAGTACCACATACTGTTGTCTTGTCTGGGGTAATCGTTGGCGTTGTTGGTGTTGGTAAAGTCTTAATCACCACTGGTGTTGACGACGTTCCTTCACCACATGCATTCTTACAAGTCGCTGTATAGGTGCCTGAACCTGTTACGGTCAATGTACTTCCGGTTGCTCCTGTATTCCAGGTTACTGTACCTGTACAGCCTGCGGCTGTCAAGGTTACTGTCTGACCTGTACAACAGATGTCTTTATCTGCTGTTACTATTGGTGCTGCTGGTTTGCTTCCGGTTGTAATAATCACTGCATTCGATGCATCACTTGTTCCACAACTATTCACACAATTCGCTGTATATGTTCCCGATGCAGTTACTGTGATACTTGTGCCTGTTGCATTATTGCTCCAGATTACTGTGCCTGTACAGCCTGTAGCTGTTAACGTCGCACTTGCGCCATCACACAAATTATTGTTATTAGTTACAATCGACGGTGCATTTGGTTTGTCACCTGTCTTAATCACCACTACATTCGATACAGGACTCACACCGCAAAGGTTCTCACAAGTAGCTGTATAGGTACCTGCACCTACTACGATTGTACTTGTTGTCGCCCCTGTGTTCCATTTCAAGCTTGCATTACAACCTGTTGCTGTCAATGTTGCCGTCTCAGTACCACATACTGTTGTCTTGTCTGGGGTAATCGTTGGCGTTGTTGGTGTTGGTAAAGTCTTAATCACCACTGGTGTTGACGACGTTCCTTCACCACATGCATTCTTACAAGTCGCTGTATAGGTGCCTGAACCTGTTACGGTCAATGTACTTCCGGTTGCTCCTGTATTCCAGGTTACTGTACCTGTACAGCCTGCGGCTGTCAAGGTTACTGTCTGACCTGTACAACAGATGTCTTTGTCTGCTGTTACTGTCGGTGCTGTTGGCTTGCTTCCGGTTGTGATAATCACTGCATTCGATGCATCACTTGTTCCACAACTATTGCTACAGGTTGCTGTATAAGTACCCGATGTCGTTACTGTGATACTTGTGCCCACTGCATTATTACTCCATGTTACTGTACCTGTGCAACCCGTTGCTGTCAACGTTGCACTTGCGCCATCACACAAGTTAGTGTCGCTAGCTGATATACTCGGTGCATTTGGTTTGTCACCTGTCTTAATCACCACTACATTCGATACAGGACTCACACCGCAAAGGTTCTCACAAGTAGCGGTATAGGTGCCTGCACCTACTACGATTGTACTTGTGGTCGCTCCTGTGCTCCATTTCAAAGTAGCATTGCAACCTGTTGCTGTCAATGTTGCCGTCTCAGTACCACAAACTGTTGTCTTGTCTGGAGTAATCGTCGGCGTCGTTGGTGTTGGTAATGTCTTAATCACCACTGGGGTTGATGAAGTACCCTCACCACACTCATTTTTACACGTCGCTGTATATGTACCTGAGGTAGTTACTTTCAAGGTATTACCTGTCGCTCCTGTGTTCCAGGTTACTGTGCCTGTACAACCTGCTGCTGTTAACGTCGCTGTCTGTCCTGTACAACAGATTTCTTTGTCCGCTGTTACTGTCGGTGCGGCTGGCGGAGTACCTGGTTTTATCTCTATTGATTTATCCTTAGTGCCACAAACTGTAGTACATGTAGCGGTATAAGTTCCCGGAGCAGTTATTGTGATAGTGGTAGCTGTTACACCATTATTCCAAACTACTGTACCATTACATCCGGTTGCTGTTAAAATTGCTGTCTGACCAATACATAACATAGCTTTGTCGCTAGCTACGATAGGTGTAGTCGGACTATCGCTTGGTGTAATTGTAGCTATATTCGATGCACTGCTAGTGCCGCAAATGTCAATACATTTTGCACTATAAGTACCCGTTGCAGTTACTGTAATACTTGTAGCTGTTACGCCATTGCTCCATACTACTGTTCCACTACAACCTGTAGCTGTTAAAGTAGCGCTCGCTCCCGCACAGATACTACTGGTTGATGGTGTCACTGTTGGAGGAGTTGGAGGGGTACCTCTATCTATTGTTATGATATTAGATGTGCCACTTGTTCCACAAATATTATTACATACTGCACTATAAGTACCTGCAACACTTACTGTAATCATAGTTCCTGTAGTACCATTACTCCAAAGCACTTTTCCGTTACAACCTGTTGCTGTTAAGGTTGCTACTTCATTACCACAAATCTGATTCTTGTCAGTAGAAATCGTTGGTGTGGTTGGAGAAGTACCCGTACGAATCACAATCGGTGTAGAATTTGAACTTGTTCCACAACTATTTGAACATGTTACAGTATAGGTTCCTGCAACCGATACCTGAATAGTACTTGTTGTTGCTCCGGTGCTCCATAATAAAGTACCATTGTTACAACCCGATGCCGTTAAAGTTGCAGTTGCTCCGTCACAACAAATTTCTTTGTCTGTTGAAACAAGCGGCTTGTCAGGTTTATTACCTTTCTTGATAATTATACTATTAGAATCATTACTTGAGCAATCGCCTACTTTACAAGTTGCTGTATAAGTGCCTTCAGTAGATACTGTAATTGAGGTTCCCATCTGACCTGTCGACCATCTAACTACTCCACCCGTACAGCCTGTTGCTGTTAATTTAACTGGGGTATTATCGCAAATGGTATCCGGTCCGTCAACCTTGATTGTAGGAGGAGTTGGTTTTTCTTTAACATCCACCGTTACAGTACCACTTGTTGAGCAAAGGTCTTTCGTTATCGTTATGGTATATACTCCTTCGTTGGCCAAAGTTGTATTAGTAATTGTAACTGTTCTACCACCTTGAGAGAAGCCGTTTGGACCTGTCCATAGATAAGTCGCTCCCACTCCAAAATCAGGTGCTGAGAATGTTAAATCTTCACCTTCACAAACAGAGGCATTAGAAGAAGTGATTTTTGGTAAAGTTTTAATTGTAACTGAAGTAGTTGCGGTTCCTGTACAGCCGCTAGCATTAGTTACAGTTACAGTATATACTCCCTGGTGCGAAGTTGTCGCCGGATTAATAACCGGATTCTGAACACTTGAAGTATAACCGTTAGGGCCTTTCCATGAATAACCTGAACCACCACCTGCAGTTAACTCAATGATTCCACCTTCACAAACCGGAGAGTTAGAATTGATAGTTGGAACTAAGGCAGCAGGTTGAGAGACAATAATTCCAATAACAGTTGTTTTACAACCTTTAGCATCTGTTATTATAACACTATAAGTACCTGTTGCTAATCCAGATATTGTTTGCGTAGTTGCATTATTACTCCACAAATATGTATACGGTGCAGTACCACCAGAAACATTCACAGTCGCTGATCCGTCGTGTCCGTTATAACAGGTTACATCCGTTTTAGATGGAGTTGCTGTTAATGCATCCGGTTGTTTCACTTCAACTATTGTCGTTTTGATACAATCGTTCGCATCTTTTACTGTGAAAGTATACATACCTGCTGACAGATTATTGAAGATATTTGAGTTCTGGAATGTAATTCCATCCTTGCTATATCTATCTGGTTGTGTACCACCGCCCGCTGTTAAAGTTACGGTACCATTAGCATCTCCATTACATTTTACATCTGTACCTATTCCAGATAAAGTAAGTGGAGTTGGTTCAGTAATCACTACTGTCGCGGTTACTTTACAATTGTTCTTATCTGTTACAGTTACCGTATAAGTTCCGGCTGTTAAGTTATTGGCTGTTGCGCCTGTGCCACCACTTGGCGACCAGCTATAAGTATATGGTGTTGTTCCTCCTGTTGCAGTTACTGTCGCACTACCATCATTCCCCCCATTACATTTTACATCTACTTTTGTAATTGAAGCTGTCAACTTAGCTGGCTCAGTGATCGTCACTGTCGCGGTTACTTTACAATTGTTCTTATCTGTTACGATTACCGTATAAGTTCCGGCTGTTAAGTTATTGGCTGTTGCACCTGTACCACCACTTGGCGACCAGCTATAAGTGTATGGTGCTGTTCCTCCTGTTGCAGTTACTGTGGCACTACCATCGTTACCGCCATTACATTTTACATCTACTTTCGTGATGCTGGCTGTCAGTTTCGCCGGCTCAGTGATCGTTACTGTCGCGGTTACTTTACAGTCATTCTTGTCTGTTACGGTTACCGTATAAGTTCCGGCTGTTAAGTTATTGGCTGTTGCGCCTGTGCCACCACTTGGCGACCAGCTATAAGTGTATGGTGCTGTTCCTCCTGTTGCAGTTACTGTCGCACTACCATCATTCCCGCCGTTACATTTTACATCTACTTTTGTAATTGAAGCGGTCAACTTAGCCGGCTCAGTGATCGTCACTGTCGCGGTTACTTTACAATTGTTCTTATCTGTTACGGTTACCGTATAAGTTCCGGCTGTTAAGTTATTGGCTGTTGCACCTGTACCACCACTTGGCGACCAGCTATAAGTGTATGGTGCTGTTCCTCCTGTTGCAGTTACTGTGGCACTACCATCGTTACCGCCATTACATTTTACATCTACTTTTGTAATACTTGCTGTTAGTTTCGCCGGCTCAGTGATCGTCACGGTCGCAGTTACTTTACAATTGTTCTTGTCTGTTACGATTACCGTATAAGTTCCGGCCGTTAAGTTATTCGCTGTTGCGCCTGTGCCACCACTTGGTGACCAGCTATAAGTATATGGTGCTGTTCCTCCTGTTGCAGTTACTGTCGCACTACCATCATTCCCCCCATTACATTTTACATCAACTTTTGTAATA
>NZ_QVMT01000028.1 GCF_003418935.1 Emticicia sp. C21
ATGCCTAGCGACACCGGCTCACAGCCTCCCACCTATCCTACACATCAGTTACCCGAATTCAACGTTAAGCTATAGTAAAGGTTCACGGGGTCTTTCCGTCCCGTGGCGGGTAAGCGGCATCTTCACCGCTACTACAATTTCGCCGAGCTCACAGCTGAGACAGTGCCCAGATCGTTACACCATTCGTGCAGGTCGGAACTTACCCGACAAGGAATTTCGCTACCTTAGGACCGTTATAGTTACGGCCGCCGTTTACTGGGGCTTCGATTCAATGCTTCTCTTGCGATGACATCCCCTCTTAACCTTCCAGCACCGGGCAGGTGTCAGGCCTTATACTTTGTCATTAAACTTAGCAAAGCCATGTGTTTTTGTTAAACAGTCGCCTGGGCCATTTCTCTGCGGCCTCATTGCTGAGGCTCCCCTTCTCCCGAAGTTACAGGGTTAATTTGCCGAGTTCCTTAGCTGTGACTCACTCGAGCACCTTAGGCTTCTCGCCTCGACTACCTGTGTCGGTTTACGGTACGGGTGGTAAATGGCTGAAGCTTAGCGGCTTTTCTTGGAAGTCTCTTCACATATTCGGTTCAGCCTAAGCCTCCCCTCAACGCCCTATTCCGTCAGGACGTATACACTCCGACACTCCGTCCCCGCATCGCACCATCACCAGTACAGGAATATTAACCTGTTTGCCATCGGCTTCTGCTTTCGCATGATCCTTAGGACCCGACTAACCCTCAGTTGATTGACGTAGCTGAGGAATCCTTAGTCTTTCGGTGTGTATGGTTCTCACATACATTATCGCTACTTATCCCTACATTTGCTTTTCTATCCGCTCCAGCATACCTCACAGTACACCTTCGCCGCGAACAGAATGCTCTCCTACCCAAGAATAAATTCTTGACTAAACTTCGGTACTATACTTGATGCCCGTTTATTATCGATGCCCGCCTCGCTCGACCAGTGAGCTGTTACGCACTCTTTAAATGATTGCTGCTTCCAAGCAAACATCCTGGCTGTCTCTGCAATCAGACTTCCTTAGTTCAACTTAGTATAGATTTAGAGACCTTAGTTGTAGTTCTGGGTTCTTTCCCTTTTGGACTCGGACCTTAGCACCCAAGCCCTCACTGCCGAGTATATTATATCGCATTCGGAGTTTATCAGAATTTGGTAGGATTTGACTCCCCCGCATCCTATTGGTAGCTCTACCTCGATATAACTCAACCTCGACGCTGTACCTAAATACATTTCGGAGAGTACGAGCTATTTCCCAGTTTGATTAGCCTTTCACCCCTACCCACAGTTCATCCAAAAACTTTTCAACGTTAACTGGTTCGGTCCTCCAGTTGGTTTTACCCAACCTTCAACCTGACCATGGGTAGATCACAAGGTTTCGCGTCTACAGCCACCGACTATTCGCCCTATTCAGACTTGCTTTCGCTTCGACTACGTATCTGAAATACTTAATCTTGCCGGTGACCGTAACTCGTAGGGTCATTATGCAAAAGGCACGCCGTCACAGCACTAAGCTGCTCCGACCGCTTGTAAGCGTACGGTTTCAGGTTCTATTTCACCCGGGTACTCCCCGTGCTTTTCACCTTTCCTTCACAGTACTCGTTCACTATCGGTGTCTCAGGAGTATTTAGCCTTGGCGGATGGTGCCGCCGAATTCAGAGGGGATTCCACCGGTCCCCACCTACTCAGGATACTGCTCGTCATTATCTCGGTACGTTTACGTGTCTCTCACACTCTATGGATGACTTTCCCAAATCATTCAACTTAAAGATAAATCCTAAATGCAGTCCTATAACCCCACTTTTGCCGTAACAAAAATGGTTTGGGCTTCTCCGCGTTCGCTCGCCACTACTTGCGGAATCACTGTTGTTTTATTTTCCTTCGGTTACTTAGATGTTTCAGTTCACCGAGTTAGCTCCATATCAGATATGGTAATAGTTCTTCAAACTATTGGGTTGCCCCATTCGGAAATCTACGGATCACAGAAAATGTGCTTCTCCCCGTAGCTTATCGCAGCTTATCACGTCCTTCTTCGCCTCTGAGACCCTAGGCATCCTCCGTACGCCCTTATGTAGCTCCTACATTATCTCTTTTATTCTCTCTTCCATCATGTCAAATAACTTCACCCAAGTCAAAGTAAATCCCCGATAACTACCAAGCTGTGCTAGTTGGTCGGAGTAATTTATCTACTTATCATTAGAATAGTGGTATTACTACCTTGTTTCTTCGTAAAGAACTAAATCCGGTTGTTAAAGTACCAGGTAACTTATCTTACTTGTAATCTTGTTGATATTGTGGAGGATAACGGATTCGAACCGTTGACCCCCTGCTTGCAAAGCAGGTGCTCTAGCCAGCTGAGCTAAACCCCCATGTATTCTTTCAATCTTGGTGGGCCTGCGTGGACTCGAACCACGGACCTTTACATTATCAGTGTAACGCTCTAACCACCTGAGCTACAAGCCCTCTTTTCAGAGTTTGCAGTCACATGGTCTGTAGTTTTGCTTGCTACAACCACTACACCTGTAAACTTCCGTTCCTTCACTTCAATTTCTACATAACTTGTTTGTGAGAATACAAATGCTCAATCCTTGTGTCAGTCGTTTTTGATTCTTTATCTTCTAAAAGATAAGTATCTCTAAAAAGGAGGTGTTCCAGCCGCACCTTCCGGTACGGCTACCTTGTTACGACTTAGCCCCAGTTACTGGTTCTACCCTAACGAAATCTTTTACCTTCCGCTTCAGGTCTACCCAACTTCCATGGCTTGACGGGCGGTGTGTACAAGGTCCGGGAACGTATTCACCGGATCATAGCTGATATCCGATTACTAGCGATTCCAGCTTCATAGGGTCGAGTTGCAGACCCCAATCCGAACTGTGAACGACTTTTTGTGATTGGCTTGCCATTGCTGGCTCGCAACACTCTGTATCGCCCATTGTAGCACGTGTGTTGCCCTGGACGTAAGGGCCATGATGACTTGACGTCGTCCCCTCCTTCCTCTCTACTTGCGTAGGCAGTCTTGTCTGAGTCCCCAACTTTACTTGATGGCAACAGACAACAGGGGTTGCGTTCGTTGCGGGACTTAACCCAACACCTCACGGCACGAACTGACGACAGCCATGCAGCACCTTGTTTTGGGCCATTGCTGGCGAATCCATTTCTGAATTCTTCCCTCACATTCTAGTCCAGGTAAGGTTCCTCGCGTATCATCGAATTAAACCACATGCTCCACCGCTTGTGCGGACCCCCGTCAATTCCTTTGAGTTTCACCGTTGCCGGCGTACTCCCCAGGTGGATTACTTATCGGTTTCCCTTGGTCACTGACTATTCGCCAACAACTAGTAATCATCGTTTACTGTGCGGACTACCAGGGTATCTAATCCTGTTTGATCCCCGCACTTTCGTGCCTCAGCGTCAGTGTAACTGCAGCAGACTGCCTTCGCAATCGGTATTCCTCCTGGTATCTAAGCATTTCACCGCTACACCAGAAATTCTATCTGCCTTCTGTTAACTCAAGCTAACCAGTATCAACGGCATGTAAAACAGTTAAGCTGCTACCTTTCACCGCTGACTTAATCAGCCGCCTACGCACCCTTTAAACCCAATAAATCCGGATAACGCTCGCCACCTACGTATTACCGCGGCTGCTGGCACGTAGTTAGCCGTGGCTTATTCTGCTGGTACCGTCAACTTCTCTCGCAAGAGATCTTTTCTTCCCAGTCAAAAGCAGTTTACAACCCAGAGGGCCTTCTTCCTGCACGCGGCGTGGCTGGGTCAGACTTGCGTCCATTGCCCAATATTCCCTACTGCTGCCTCCCGTAGGAGTCTGGCCCGTATCTCAGTGCCAGTGTGGGGGATTCTCCTCTCAGAGCCCCTAAAGATCGTAGACTTGGTGAGCCGTTACCCCGCCAACTATCTAATCTTACGCATGCCCATCTTTATCCGATAAATCTTTCAAAGCTACTTGATGCCAAGTTACTTACTTATGCGGTATTAATCCGGGTTTCCCCGGGCTATCCCCCAGATAAAGGTAGGTTGCATACGCGTTACGCACCCGTGCGCCGGTGTATTGCTACCCCTCGACTTGCATGTATTAAGCCCGCCGCTAGCGTTCATCCTGAGCCAGGATCAAACTCTCCATTGTAAATGATAGTTTGCCTGACCACTTTGGTCTCGCATTTGCATTCTCAACAAGTTAATGAACTTTATTCATCCAGTATCGCTACCTTCCGACTCGCTAAAACTAAAACTAAGTCTCTAAAAAATTTAAACTCTTTTTAAACAACTTAATCCGTTTCCTTGTTTTACTATTTAAAGAACTTTTCTTCTTTATTACTCTCTCCGTTTTTACTAAGCGAAACGGACTGCAAAGTTACGAGCTCTTTTTGAATTAAAAAAATAATTTTTCATATTTTTTTTCACTCTCCTTATCTCCTCAACCATCCTTCGTAACTCCTCTTTTCTTTTTATTTCTCTACTCTCTCAATCAATCGGGGTGCAAAATTCTGAATTTTTTATTTTAAAACCAAATTAATTTTAAAATTTATTTTCAACCCTTTCGTTCCCTCAACCTCTCTTTCCTTACTCTCTCAATCAATCGGGGTGCAAAATTCTGACTTTATTTTTACAATTCCAAATGAATGACAAACTTTATTTTCAACCT
>NZ_QVMT01000029.1 GCF_003418935.1 Emticicia sp. C21
ACATTGAGATCTACAACAGATATGGATTGAAGGTGTATCAGAGTGGGAGCAGTAATATATTGAGTTGGGATGGCAGGAGTAGTTCGGGGAGTGAGATGCCCTCGGGAACTTATTACTATCTGGCGAAGGTTTCGCTACAGCGATTAGACAAAAAGGATGAGGTACCTACTACCATTAAAGGTTGGATTGAACTGGTAAGGTAAATAGTAATATTTTGTTTATATTTGCTATAGAAACTGTGTGTTTAAATAGGTGAATAAGATAATTTTTGAATTTTCCATGAAAACACCTGCTTAAACACGCAGTGATTAGCCTTAGTTAACCTATGAATATCTTTCGTGCCATATCTGTTACGAGTAGCCAAGTACTAAATTTTGTCAGAGAACAGTTAATAGCCCTGAACGAGGCTTTCCGCTTACCAATGGCAACTTCTATTCGTTCATTACGCGGTCTTTTGATTGCCCTTTTAGTGGGCTTGTTTGTAGCCATCATTGCCGTAGGTATGCAACCTTTTGGACTCGATTTGTTTAATCATGAACAAAAAACAGAGTTACTGTTGGGTTTTGGTGGCGTAGCAGCTTTTGCCATGTTGCTGGTCAAATTTGTATTGCCAACTATTTTTCCGAAGTTTTATAATAAGCAGAACTGGACAGTTGCCAGACAATCGCTGCATTTTTTGATAATGGTATTGCTCATTACCACGCTTATGGTGATCTATGGTAATACATTTCATATCATTACTTTTAAAATCAATGATATACTGAAAGTCTTTGCCCTAAGTATTATCCCTGTTATTGTTACTACTTTTATACAGCAAAGGGTATTTCAGAATAAGTTTGCGGCTTGTGCCGAATCAATCAATCATGCCTTGCGCACATTAGCCAAATCAAATACCGAACAGAATTTATCGGTACTGGTTTTAGGTGAAAAAGATGAAAGATTGAGCTTATTGCCTAATCAGTTTATCTACGCCGAAACAGATAAAACCTCTACAAATATATACTGGCAGAATTTTATGGGTGTTGAAAAAACGACCATTCATGCTGATGTAGAAAAAGAATTGTCTGCTAGCCCTCAATTTATTCGCCTAGATAAAAATATCATTGTGAATACCCGTGGTATTCTGAAAGTAGAGGGGAACGCCAGAGGGTATCAGGTGAGAATCGCGCGTACTTCCAGAGAAATTGCTGTTCCATGGAGATTTCATAAACAATTAGAGAAATTAATACAAGCAGGTAAAGCAATCCAATAGAGACTTTTGATTAATCTGGAAAAGATTCAGGCAAGACAAAAAGGCTTTTGAAACAGTAAAGAAGCGATTATTACTATTTCTGTAGATTTCCTTTTAAAATTCTGCTACTTATATACACAGCGTATAGGATTTCTTTCGTTCTTTATATAAAGAATTACTTGACTGCAAAGCCTATGCAACTGTTAAAATCTACTTTACTTTTTCTTCTTGTTAGCTTGTTAATACTGCCGGAGGTACAAGCCTCTCATTTGCGTGCCGGTGAGATAACTGCTAAAAGAATTTCGGCAACTACACTCACCTATCGGGTGACGCTTACTACTTATACCGATCAGATTAATGGTGTGCAAGCCAATGAAGCTGCCAATACTTCTGATTTTTCATTTGGGGTTACGGGCGTAGGTTTATACCAGGTAAAACGGACGAAGAAATTCCTGATTAATTCAGGAACCATGTGTAATGTTTATGACACAACGTTTACATTCCCTGCGCAGGGTAGATATACCATTACCTGTGCTATCATCAACAGAAATGCCAATACCGTAAATTTACAGGCACCAACCGACCAGATTAGTTTCTTTGTAGAAACTACTATTGTGGTGAATGGAGCATTGGGTTTAAATAATACACCAGTTTTATTAAATATCCCGGTTGATACTGCCAGTGTTGGACAAAGATTTATCCATAACCCCGGTGCATTTGATGCAGATGGTGATAGTTTATCTTATCGTTTAACTGCCCCAAAAAAAGGCGCAAATGATGGATCAAATGGAGGTGTATTTGTACAAGGATATAGAGACCCGGCATCGCTAGGAGATGCAAGATTGACTGAAGACGGACTGAACCCCTCTTTTTTCAGGATAGATGCTATTACAGGTGATTTGATATGGGATGCACCGGGTAGGCTCTCCGTGAATCAGTATCAGGTCAACGTGGCTTTTATTATAGAAGAATGGCGAAAGGGGGTGAATGGTACTTATACCAAAATAGGGGAGATAACACGGGATATGCAGATTATTGTAGTTGAGACTCCCAATAAGCGGCCTTTACTAACTACCCCATCACCAATCTGCGTAGAAGCGGGGCAGAAAGTAGAGTTTAAAGTGACAGGCCGAGATCCGGATAACAATAATATCAGAATAACAACAAATGGTGGCGTATATAACCGTGACGCTGCTGGTGTAGTAGATTTTGTCGCGCCTAAAGAAGCGACTTTTACACCCCTGAATACTACACAAAGTAGTCCTGCTTCAGGAACTTTCACCTGGGAGACCAATTGTAAGCATGTCAGAGAGCAGCCCTATAGCGTATTATTTAAAGTAGAGGATTTTCCCGGACGATCCCGTGTACAATTAACCGACATTAAAACAGTGGAAATAAGGGTGATTCCCCCCCGTCCGAAAGGTTTAAGTGCTCGTAATTCAGAGCGTGGAGTTGAATTACGCTGGCAACAATACCCCGACTGTAACATTCCTGAC
>NZ_QVMT01000003.1 GCF_003418935.1 Emticicia sp. C21
CTACTTCCTTAACGACTTGAAGCTTAAAGCTTAGCGTATAATCTTTTTGTGTACGCTTCACATAGTTGTTTTGATTTCCCATCTTCGATACTTTTTAATGTATCGCTATTTCAGGACGTGACATGGTACAGAAAAGAAGGATGGCGCTGGGAAATCTATCCCCACTTATAACAATAATGATATTGCTAATCTGGCGAAAGTATTCACCGGATTATCGTGGGGTGATAGCAAATATTTAGGGGATGTAAATAAAGACTACTGGAGTTATACAAAAAAGCTTAAATTCTATGCAATTGACTCAAGTGATGCCTATCTTAGACCTTGGGTTCATCCTAGTAATTGGGTTATTGTAAATGGTCATGAAGTTGGGCCTAAAACTTTCTTAGGAAATACCATTCCAACCCGCTCTGTTCAACAAGGAGAGTTAGATATTAAAGATGCATTGGATATTTTATTTAATCACCCGAATGTAGGCCCTTTTATAGGACGCCGCCTTATTCAACGATTGGTTACATCGAATCCTAGTCCTGCTTATATACAACGTGTAGCATCCATCTTTAATAATAATGGCAGTGGGACCAGGGGAGACCTAAAGGCAGTTGTCAGGGCAGTTTTGCTAGACCCTGAAGCTAGAGACTGCTGTAACAATGGCGATACGCAGTTTGCCGGTATATTTAAAGAGCCATTTATCAGATATACGAATTTAGTCAAAGGTCTTAATTTAACCGCCACAGGTGGTGTGTTCCGTAACGTTATGAGAAGGGCTTATGACAAAACTGGACAAATTCCTATGTATTCACCTAGTGTGTTTAACTTCTTTGCGCCTGATTACACACCAGATGGTGCACTAAAAGGTACGGGCAAATATGGACCTGAATTTCAGACTTTAAATTCTCAGACCTTAACAGGCTATCTGAATGCATTAAATAGCTGGATTATTGTAGATGATGTGGTTGAATACACTACCTATTTTAGTGGCGAGAAGTATAAGCCATTGCAAGAGCCTGGGTTTATTTTAACTGCTGACTATCCGTTGACAAGAAATGACAGGTTGCCACAGTTATTAGATAAATATAATCTGATTCTGGCTCATGGCAGGCTTTCTCAAAAAACGCTTGACATTATCAAAGGGGCTTTATTAGAGATGCCTATTAGTGTAACCAATGGAGTTCCTAATGCTGATGACGCTTCAAGAAGAGTTCGTATTGCAATTTTCTTAATTATGGCATCTCCAGATTATCTTATTAATAAGTAACAATAAAATGAATAGACGTGATTTCATAAAACAGTCTGGTTGTGCGGCTATGGGAACGACAACTTTACTGAGCACACTAACCAGCTTAGGAGCAGTAAATGGAGCTATAGGACATAAAAAATATCCTTCAAAAGAGGCTGCTGCTGAAGATTATAAAGCATTAGTATGTGTGTTATTCTCAGGTGGGCTTGATTCTTATAATGTGTTGGTTCCTAGGGGAACAACTTCAGGTGATAATGGCTACACTGAGTATGCAAATACAAGAGGAGATCTTGCTATAACTAACGCATCGCTTTTACCGCTTAATAATCCTCAATGCACAGGCTTCAGAAATTTGCCTTGCAATTATGGGTCTTTTGGGATTCACCCTTTGATGCCTAGCATGAGAGACTTGTTTAATACAGGTAAACTGGCATTTATGGGTAACGTGGGTACTTTAGTAGAGCCTATTAAGAATTTATCAGAGTTTCAGAGTGGTTTAAAAAAGATTCCGGATGGTATCTATTCTCATTCTGATCAAATCATGCAGTGGCAAACGTCAGTTCCACAAAGTAGACGTGCGTTGGGAGTTGGTGGAAGAATTGCCGATCTATTGAATGCTGGTAATTCGAATGCACAGATTTCGATGAATATCTCTTTAGGAGGTAAAAATATCTTTCAAACCGGAGAGAGTATTACTGAATACTCTATAGGTAATAATGTAAACCCTAATACTGTAGGGCTGGAGACTCTGCCTGCGTGGTGGAGTAGTTCAGGTTTGATGACTGATTTGAGAAATGCAGCAATTGATAGTTTAGTTGGGCAGACTTATGCTAATTTACTTCAACAAACCTATGCGGGTTCAGCTAAAAGCGCTATTGCTGCCTATGGTTTCTTTAAAGAGGCTATAAAAAAAGTACCAACTATGGCTACCCAGTTTCCGGCTACAAGTTTAGGAGCAGACTTGGCAGCGGTGGCAAAAGTAATAAGTGTAAGAAGTTATCTTGGTGCTAAAAGACAGATTTTCTTTGTAAATTACGGTGGTTGGGATATGCATGATAACCTTGCAGGAGGGTTAAACCAACGTTTGCCAGTAGTAAATGATGCCCTGAAAGCTTTTTATGAATCTACCGTAGAATTGGGTTTGGCAGATAAAATAACAACGTTTACAATTTCAGATTTTGGTCGTACAGTTACCTCTAACGGCTTAGGTTCTGACCACGGCTGGGGTGGAAACTCTATGGTTATAGGTGGAAGTGTGAAAGGGGGTAAAATTTATGGTTCTTTTCCTAGAATGAATCTTACAGACAATACGCAGACTATTTCTTTTAGAGGGAACTTTATTCCGGCTGTTTCTACAGATGAATTATATGCAGAAATGGCCCTATGGTATGGTGTAAGTCCTGCTGATTTATGTTATGTTTTGCCTAATCTCAGTAATTTTTACAATTATACGCCAGGTAATTACCCGATAGGATTCATGAATTTTAATGGTACTACTATTTCAACCGATAATAAACCTCAATCATGCTTAACATATTGAGATTATATAGTACATGAAAAAAATCTATAAAATATTTTTATTATTTCTACTTATCCCATTAGTGGATATTAAAGCCCAGAGTTGTATCGGTCCGGCAGGGCAGGTTAAATGGGGATATTGGGGAAATTTCCCTATGTTTCCAGATGTAACTGATGTCTGGGCCTTAGAAAATTTTCCGAGCAGACCCGACGGTTCTCAGATAATCAACTCTTTAAGAGCACCTATTAATTATAGTGATTTTTATGCTGGTATGATTCGAGGCTTTATTAAAGTACCTCAAACAGATAACTACATTTTTAACCTGACTGCTGACGATAAGGCTGTTTTTTATTTAAGCACCAATCAGTTGCCAGCAAATAAGGTAAAAAGAGCAGAAGTCGTAGTTTCTACTACCTTAGATCAGCATGATAAAGATCCTGCTCAGAATTCTGTAAGTATACAATTGGTGGGAGGACAGTATTATTATTTTGAAATGTATAATTTCGATTGGACAGGTAATGATCATTTGACTTTATCATGGAAAAAAGCTTCTACTCCTGCTGCTCCCTGGGCTATAGTAGATTTTAATAATATTTATGAATATGCCTGCGGACAAGTATGCCCTGAAAGAGGAACACCTTGTAATGATGGTAATTCTGCAACTACCAACGATCAGCAGGATGGATTCTGTAATTGTTTAGGCACTCCTGCTAAAGCTAATACCTGTATAGGTGAAAAGGGACTTACTGAAGCGTATTATTATGATAATATCGTGGGTAATTATGTAGTAAACGATTTGATTAATGCCCCAAAATTTCCATTATCACCAGATAGAAAAGAAAAACTTTTGGGAGCTTATGGCCCTTTATCGGCTACCCCAACTTATTCTGCTGATAATTATGGAACCCTCGTACAAGGTTATTTAACAGTACCAGTCTCGGGTAATTATGAGTTTAATATAACTGGTGATGGGAATGTGCTATTTTACTTAAGTAGCAATGATAATATCGCGAATAAGACGGCTCATCAGGCAAATGTTTACCAGGTAGATGAAACCGACCATACTAATAGTGTTTCTCAAACAATAGCACCATTTTTTATGGAGAAAAATAAGTACTATTATTTTGAGTTCAGGCATAAAGAAAATACCTGGAGAGATCACTTTAATTTGTTCTGGAAAACGCCTTTCCATGAAGATAAAGAGTGGAAAAGAGTACCTGCTTTTTATTTATATGATTATAAATGTGATGTGCAATGTATTCCTGCGGGGACTGCTTGTAATGATGGGGATCCTTTTACTAATGATGATAAGATAGTTAATTGCGAGTGTGTAGGGACACCTTGCTCAGGGGCTAATTGCGATGATGAATCAGCAAGATATAAGGTTTATGATTCTTGTAGTCCGACAGATAACCTGACTACGCTTTCAGAAGCTGCGTGGGTTTCTTGTGGTACACTTAAACCAAATCCTAATCCGGCAAGGTCTGCTAACAAAAACTGGATTATGTACGATTTTAATAATAGTTATAAATTTCAGGATACCAGAGTTTGGAATTATAATGTAACCGGCGAAACCAATAAAGGCTTTAAAAGTGTCTATGTGGATTATTCGATAAATGGTACAACCTGGCAACAACTAGGGGGTACTTATTCCTGGCCACAAGCGCCCGGAAATGGTGATTATGCTGGCTTTATTGGGCCTAATTTTAATGATATCAGAGCTCGATATGTGCTTATTTCAGCTATTAATAACTGGGGAGATGCCTCTTGTTCCGGATTTAGCAAAATAACTTTCAATGCGTCTTTGTGCGATACTGAGGGTACTACTTGCGATGATGGTGATCCGCTTACAATAAATGATAAATTTGATAATAGTTGTAACTGTAGAGGTGTGAATATTAATTGTGCCAGCGATACTATTAAATTAGACCGTTCTCCTTTGAGCGATGGCGATTATAAGGCTAAGAAAAGTATTGCAGCTGAAAGCCTTGTTCCTGCTACCAAGGATATTTCTTTTACAGCAGGTAATAGTATTGTGCTACTTCCGGGTTTTCAGGTAAATAATACTGCAGTATTTAAAGCTGATATTGCCAATTGTGTGCAACAAGCTTTTGCTAATAATACTGGTGAAAAATTAACTAATGCAACTGACGATAAATCAGTAACAGAGTTTTCGACTGATAGTACTGAAATCAATAAACTCAAAAAGATTATCTTCAGAATTAATAAGCCGGGTTATGTAAAACTCAAACTGAAAGATAAGAGTGAAAATACAATAGTAACCATCATAGATAGTTACTATGAGAATCTTGGAACACAAATCAAATTGTTGCCAACTAATAGACTTCCGAAAGGTATATACTGGATAGAATTAGACTATGCTGGTAAAGTACTGAAAGAGCAATTAGAAATAAAGGATTAGAAAGGGAACCTGCTGATGAAATTTATGAATTATTTAACACATAAATTTTTACCAGGAGGTCTTTTTATGTTCATAATGATAGTAAAACTAGGCTTATTTCTATAGGAACTGATTAATAAAGAGTTTTCATCCTGATATTTGCTTTATTATCTTTGCCTATAGAAGCATCATACAGTATTATTAAATACCATATTTTGAAATTTTAATCTTAACTTAATAATGTTTTTTTTATATTTGTATATATAACCAAAAATACTACCTAGTCCTACTTACAAATTGTCCCAAATTTGTATAATTATATATTATAACAAATAACTTTTAAATTTTTTAAAAGTCTATATAACTACTATTTTCTAAATAAATACGACATCTAACTTTATAAAAATCACCAAAAGTAAAAAATAATATAAATGGGATTACTATGTCCTTTTTATATACTATGAATAATTTTTTGTGGGTTGATTTTTGCTGCTACTGTATAAATCATACTATTATTATAGGTTTGAATTATTTACTTAAATTTCTATTCATTTGAGATGAGCTTTCCTTTGTTGGTGTTCCAAGGGCTTTTTAGAATCCGTCGGGTAATAACTTTTACTTTATTGATTGGCTTTACAGGCATAAGTATGCTTACTAATGCTCAGCAAAAAATCATATTTGGTAAAGGTAATACTACTAATGTATTGGTTTCCTCCTCTTCTTCTAGTGCAAGTAATCAGACCGCTCCCAAAACGCTTATGAGTTCAGGTTACCTGCCCAATAAGAATGCAGCTGCCAGACTACTTTCTCAGGCTACTTTAGGAACTACGTATGGCGAAATTGAAAATGTAGCCACCATTGGTATCGAAAAATGGGTTGAGCAGCAATTGGCTATGCCTAATTCATTTAAGATTACAAATTATCTACAAAATCTTCATCAGTCTATAGTAGATTCAGTGAAACGGACTGATCCAACAAGAACATTATCAAATGTATTTTTAAGTGATTGGCATTTTGATATTTCATGGTTTCAGGGTAGTATGACGGCTGCTGATATTTTGCGTTGGAGAGTCGCTTTAGGGCTTAGCGAGATATTCGTTACCTCTCGTGTTTCTGCATTTGCTGATAATCCATATGCGTTGGCCAGTTACTATGATGTATTATTAGATAATTCATTTACCAATTATCGTACGCTGATTGAGAAAATCACTTACCATCCTTCGATGGCTGTTTACCTTACCTTTATGAATAATCATGCAACCGATTTTAATAATGGTAAGCAGACTTACCCTGATGAAAACTATGCACGTGAGGTAATGCAGCTATTTTCAATAGGGCTGTTTCAACTAAACATAGATGGTACCGAAAAGAAAGATGCGAATGGAAAGTCGATTCCGACTTATAATAATAATGATATAGCTAATCTGGCAAAAGTTTTTACAGGTTTATCATGGGGTGATAGTAAATATATCGGCGATAGAAGCAAAGACTACTGGAGCTATACAAAGAAGCTTAAATTTTATGCCATTGATTCAAGTGATGTGTATATAAGATGGTGGGTGACTAATCCAAATAATTGGAGAATTGTAAATGCTCATGAAGTGGGTGTTAAAACCTTTTTAGGTAAAACTATTCCTGCCCGGTCTGTAGAGCAAGGCGAATTGGATATTAAGGATGCCTTGGACATTATATTTAATCATCCGAATGTAGGCCCCTTTATGGCAAGACGTTTAATCCAACGCCTGGTTACTTCCAATCCGAGTCCGGCTTTTATTCAGCGTGTAGCTACTGTTTTTAATAATAATGGGAGCGGTGTAAGAGGGGATTTGAAAGCAGTTATAAGAACTATTTTGACTGACCCCGAAGCGAGAGATTGCTGTAACAACGGAAATACTCAGTTTTCAGGAATGTTAAAGGAGCCATTCTTAAGATATATGAACTTGGTTAAGGGCTTAAACCTAACTTCTGCAACAAATGTATTTCGGAATTCAATGAGAAGAGCTTATGAGAAAACCGGACAAATACCTATGTATTCACCAAGTGTATTTAATTTTTTCTCTCCTGATTATACACCGGATGGTGCTCTAAAAGGTACAGGTAAGTATGGCCCTGAATTTCAGACATTAAACTCTCAGACGCTTACTGGTTATATGAATGCCCTTAATACCTGGCTTATCAATGACGATCCTATGGAATATTATGGCTATTTCGGAGGTGAAACCTATAAGCCTGAACAAGAACCTAAATTTAATCTGACGGCAGACTACGCCTTAGTAAGAAATGACAGACTTACACAGCTTTTAGATAAGTACAACCTTATTTTAGCACATGGAAGATTATCAAAGAAGAACCTCGATTTTATAAAAAAAGCTATATCGGGTATACCTCTTAGTATAACTAATGGCGTACCTGACAGCGATGATGCTTTCAGAAGAGTGCGTATTGCTATCTATCTGATCATGTCTTGCCCTGACTACCTCATCAATAATTAACATAGAAATGAATAGACGTGATTTCTTAAAACATTCAGGTTGTGCTGCTATGGGAACCACAACCTTACTGAGTACACTGACAAGTCTGGGTGCTGTAAATGGAGCGATGAGCCATAAAAAATTTTCTTCAAAAGAAGCAGTTGTTGCAGAGGATTATAAAGCACTGGTTTGTGTACTATTGGCAGGGGGTATTGATTCTTACAATGTATTAATCCCTAATGGAACAGCTGACAACGGATATAGTGAATATGCGGCAACGAGATCAGACCTTTCAATAGCACAAGCTTCACTTTTATCATTGAATAATCCTCAATGTACAGGTTTCAGAAATATACCATGTAATTACGGTTCTTTCGGAATCCACCCGGCTATGACCGGAATGCGGGATTTATTCAATTCAGGAAAACTGGCATTTATGGCCAACATCGGTACTTTGGTAGAGCCCATTATGAATGCCTCTGAATTTAATAATGGATTGAAAAAAATTCCGGATGGCATTTATTCTCATTCAGACCAGATTATGCAATGGCAAACTTCTGTTCCACAAAGCCGCAGTGCCCTAGGTGTTGGAGGTAGAATAGCTGATTTATTGAATGCCGGCAATGTTAATAACCAGATTTCGATGAATATTTCTTTAGCAGGAAAAAATATTTTTCAGACCGGTGAAAACATTGCTGAATATTCTATTAGTAATAATGTAAATCCTAATAATGTAGGACTGGATGTTCTGCCTACTTGGTGGAGTGACTCAGGCTTGATGAATGACCTGAGAAATACATCAGTTGATAGTATGGTTGGGCAAACTTATACCAACTCACTTAAGGAAACCTATTCAGGTACAGCTAAGGGCGCTATTGCCTCTTTCGATATATTTAAAGAAGCATTGAAACGGGTGCCAAGCCTGGCTACGCAATTCCCTAATACAAGCTTAGGAAATGATTTGGCGGCAATTGCCAAGGTAATAAGTGTAAGAGGTAACCTTGGAGCAAAAAGACAGATCTTTTTTGTGACCTACGGGGGTTGGGATATGCACGATGGCCTTGCTACAGGGCTAAACCAACGTTTGCCAGTAGTAAGTGGAGCTTTGAAAGCATTTTACGATGCTACAGTTGAATTAGGCATAGCCGACAAGGTAACAACTTTTACTATTTCAGATTTTGCACGTACCATAACTTCTAACGGACTAGGTTCAGATCATGCCTGGGGTGGAAACTCAATGGTAATAGGCGGGAGCGTAAAAGGTGGAAAGATTTATGGAGCTTTCCCGAGAATGGATTTAAATAATAGTCCGCAAAACATTTCATTCAGAGGCAACTTTATTCCGGCTGTATCTACTGACGAATTATACGCAGAAATGGCACTCTGGTATGGTGTCAGCCCTACTGATTTATGTTATGTGTTACCAAATCTGGGGAATTTTTATAGCTACACGCCTGGCAATTATCCAATAGGATTTATGAATTTTAATGGTACCTCAATTTCGACTGACGATAAGCCGCAGTCATGCTTAACTTACTAAGCTAAATAAGAGCAGATGAAAAAAACTTTATATATACTATTATTTATTTTAACTGCCTGTTCGGTGAGTGTTAGAGCACAAACCTGCATAGGCCCGGCCGGACAAGTAAAATGGAGTTATTGGACAAATTTTGATTCTTACCCCGATATGAAAGATTTGTCGGTTCTGGAAAATTTTCCTAGCAGACCAGATGGTTCTGAAATCATAGGTTCTTTAAAAGGGCCTGTTAACTATACAGACTATTATGCTGGTATGATCAGAGGATTTATTAAAGTTCCACAGACCGCAAACTATATTTTTAACCTGACCAGTGATGATAAAGGCTTTTTTTATCTGAGTACTAATCAGCTGCCGGCCAATAAGGTGAAAAGGGCTGAGGTAACTTCTTATACAGAAGAAAATCAGCATGACAAAGAACCCGGACAAACCTCTGTAAGCATACAGCTAGTAGGTGGCCAATATTACTATTTTGAATTATATAATTTTGAGGGTGGAGGTGGAGACCATCTGACTTTATCATGGAAAAAAGCTTCAACTCCTGAGGTACCGTGGACTATAGTTGATTTTAATTATATTTATGAATATAGCTGCGGACAAGTATGCCCGGAAAGAGGAACTCCATGCAATGATGGCAATGCGGCAACTACCAATGATCAGCAGGATGGTTTTTGTAATTGTGTAGGTATAGCGCCAACAGCTAATGCATGTGTAGGTGAAAGAGGCCTGATTGAAGCTTACTATTATGATAATATTGTCGGTTCTTATGTAGAGAACGATTTAATTAATTCTCCGAAATTCCCTTTGTCTCCAGATAGAAGAGAGAAATTAAAAGGCGCTTATGGACCTTTACCTGCGGCTCCTTTGTATTCTACTGATAATTATGGAACGCTTGTTCAGGGATTTTTGACAGTACCGGTAACAGGAAATTATGAATTTAATTTAACGGGCGACGGGCAAACTTTCTTTTTCTTAAGTAGTAACGATTCTCTTGAAAATAAACAGGCTCGTCAGGCATTGGTGATGTATGGAGTTGATGAAACAGACCACACTAATTCGGTATTTCAGACTATAGGTCCATCTTATCTGGAAAAGGGCAAGTATTATTATTTTGAGTTCAGACACAAAGAAAATACCTGGAGAGACCACTTTAATTTGTATTGGAAAACCCCATTTTATGAAAATAAAGTCTGGAAAAGAGTACCGAGTTTCTACCTTTTTGACTATAAGTGTGAAGTTTCATGCATAGCACAAGGTACGCCATGTAATGATGACAATCCTTTTACGAATGACGATAAAATTAATGGGAGTTGTGAGTGTGTAGGAACACCTTGTTCGGGGCCTGATTGTAACGACGAATCGGCCAGGTATCAGGTTTATGACTCATGTAGCCCGACCGATAACCTGACTACTTTTACGGAGGTTTCGTGGATTTCCTGTAGTAATGCAACGCTTAAGCCAAACCCTAATCCAACAAGAGCAGCTAATAAAAACTGGATCATGTATGATTTTTCAAACCAATACAAATTCCAGGATACCAGAGTCTGGAACTATAATGTAGCTGGTGAAACTACCAAGGGACTTAAAAGTGTATATGTTGATTATTCGGTAGATGGTACAACCTGGCAACCTTTAGGTGGTACTTACAACTGGCCTCAGGCACCCGGCAGTGCTGATTATGCCGGTTTTGTGGGACCGAATTTTAACGATGTGAAAGCCCGGTACATTCTTATTTCAGCTATTAATAACTGGGGAGATGCCACCTGTTCAGGATTGGGTAAAATAACTTTTGGTGCATTTCTTTGTGATAACGAAGGTACTCCCTGTGATGATGGTGACCCGTTGACTGAATACGATAAGTTTGATAATAGCTGTAATTGTAAGGGTATTAAAATCGATTGTGCTGTTGATTCGATTACATTAGATCGTTCACCTTTGAGTGATGGTGATATTAAAGCGATTAAAGGTATTGCTGCACAAAGTTTGGTACCTACAACGAAAGATATTTCATTTTCAGCAGGTAATAGCATCGTTTTACTACCTGGCTTTGAAGTAAATGCAAACGCAGTATTCACGGCTAATATTGCTGATTGTGTGCAACAGGCTTTTGCCAATAATGAAAGAGTGAGCCATGCAACTGATGATAAATCAGTAACAGAGTTTTCTACTGATACTACTGAAACCAGTAAATTGAAGAAGATTGTTTTCAGGATTAATAAGCCTGGTCAGGTAAAACTTAAACTGAAAGATAAGAGCGAAAAAACGGTAGTAACTCTTATAGATAGCTATTTCGAGAACCTTGGTACACAAGTAAAATTATTGCCTACCAACAAACTTCCAAAAGGTATATATTGGATAGAATTAACCTATGCCGGGAAAGTAATGAAAGAGCAGTTAGATTTAACGAAGTAGTTCTTTTGCGGTTAGATAATTTCGTTTTCAAGAAAGTGATTAAAGGCAACTTTAATCACTTTTTAATTAATAGCCTTACGATTAAGCTCTGAAATAGGTATACCTTCGCACTATATATTTTGTATTTTTCCTATATCAGTAGTTTTTTAAAAACAGCTGTATAGGATAAGTACAAACCTGACATTACCAAGGTTATAACTGAATTTTATGGAGTTTTTAAGTAAGATTCTAAGTGAAATTATTGATTTCTTTAGAATTGGCGGATTATTGAGTATCATACATTCCGGTCATTATGAGGTATTATTAACGTTAGAGGGTTTTCTGAGTTTTCTTTCTCCTATTGCGCCCTTATTAATAATTTTCGAAATTGGCTGGTTACTCGCTTCCCACCGCTTTAATAAAGAAACTTATCGGGTTCCTTTTATGATTATTCTCATTAATAGGGTTTTAACTCGTTTAATAGGAGTTTCTGTTATTCTTCTCTGTATCAAAATTTTCAGTAAATATGCTATCTTCCATGTATCGCTTAAATGGTACTGGTTTATTTATGGCTATCTGATTTATGAATTAAATACTTTTATACGGCATTATTTATCACATAAGATAAGATTACTTTGGTGCTTTCATTCGGTACATCACGCACCCGAAAGCCTTAATGCTTCTATCACCCTTAATACCTCTTATATAGAGAATATCTATACCGAAATCTTTACGGCTACTTTTTGTACTTTATTGGGAGTAAACCCTATCATGCTATTTACTATTATGATTTTAGATAGTATATGGGGCGCATTTGCGCATATCAGCGAAAACTCATTGAAAAACGCCCGATTAGGGTTCTTAGAGAAGTTTATCCTTACACCGTCTCACCATAGAGTTCATCACGGCCGTAATTATTTATATATGGATACCAACTTCTGTTCAATCATCAATATCTGGGACAGATTGTTTCATACTTACCAGGAAGAGGATGAGAGTGTACCTGTTGAATATGGTATTACCAGAGAGGTTGATTCCAGAAAAATAGTTGATGTATACTTTGGAGAATTCAGCGAACTATGGCAGGATATTAAACAAGCCTCAGGTTTGAAAAATAAATTGCTTTATGTTTTTATGCCACCGGGTTGGAGCCCTGATGGAGAAGATTTGACAGCTAAGACTTTGAGGACAAATTTTATAAAGACATTAAAAGAAGAGGTTTAGTTTTTGCTAAACCTCTTCTATACTCTATTAATCATTCCAATTGTTTCACTACATCCCCTTTCTCAATAAATCCCGCATTCGACCACTGGAGGGTTTTATTTTTATAAAGTTGCAAAACAGGCAAGGCATCTACACCTAAGCTTTTACACAAAGCCTGATTATCATCGGCATTGATTCGTATCACCTGTACCTTATCTTTCATATCCGTTGAGATTTCTTTCAGATACGGCTCCATTCTTTTGCAGGGTTCACACCAATCAGCATAGAAATCTACCAATACCAATTTATCAGAGTCAATTAACTGGCTGAACTGTTGCTGGGTCATACCCTCAGGTTTTGTTACCCCATCAGTAGTTTCGGGCAAATTAGCTGCACGCCATTTTACAATTCCGCCATCTAGTTCATATACTTCTTTGAAACCCATCTCACGCATTTTTTTGGCTGCTGCAGCGCTACGTATACCACTCAGGCAATAGACAAACACAGGTTTCGATTTATCCATCTGCTCAATTCTATTGGCAAAATTCGTGTCTTTCCAGTTAATGTTTTTAGAATCTATTAAGTGTCCTTTGGCATATTCTTCCGGTGTTCTTACGTCAAGAACCAGCTCGTTAGATAATGCTATTATTTTTTCAGAAAAGGTATTTGCTGAAAGGTTTGTTGCCTGATTTTTTTCTTGTGAGCAAGCTGTACCGAATAAGGTAAGGCTTAAAAAACAGGTATATAAGTATTTCTTCATGATTATGCTAACAATTATAGATAAATGAGTAATGCAATATACAAAAGCCTGATTATAAGTATATAAATATTTTACTAGACAAAATCAAGTCTGAAGTGCAAAAGAACGCGTTTTGCGCATAAATACCTACAATTGACAGGCCTTTAACAGATTTTTAACACTAGCCAAACATAACCAACCCATAATATTGACTTAACATTCACTTAATATTGGAGCAGTAGTTTTGCACCGTTAAAAACGACACAAAAACCAATATGACCAAGCGAGCAATTTCTACGACTCTTTTTTTATTATTTGCTACTGTTATCACTTTTGCCCAGACGGGTACTATTCGCGGAACAATCAAGGATATTAAAACCAACGAAGATTTAATTGGTGCTACTGTTAAAATCGACGGAACTACTTTAGGTTCAGTGACTGATGTTAACGGTTTCTTTTCGATTGCTAAAGTTCCGGCAGGTAAAGCGAAAGTGGTAATTACTTATGTTTCTTATAAAGATAAGGTAATTCCTGATGTAGCAGTGGTTGCCGATAACGTAACAGAAATCAATACAGTTCTTGAAGAAGAAGGCGCAGTTTTAGCTGAGGTAAAAGTTACTGCTGCCCGATTAACAAATACTGAGGTGTCGGTGATTTCCGAAATAAAAGCAGCACAAATGGTTGTAAATGGTATTTCGGCACAGCAAATTGCCAAATCTCTTGACCGCGACGCCGCACAGGTAGTGAAACGTGTACCAGGTATTACTATTGTAGGCGATAGATTCATCAATATCAGAGGTTTGAACCAACGTTATAACAACGTAATGTTGCACAACGCTTTCACGCCAAGTATGGAAACTGACGTAAAGTCGTTCTCATTCGATATTATCCCAAGTTCACAAATCGACAGAATGTTGATTTTTAAAAGCCCATCGGCTGAATTACCTGGCGAATTTGCAGGTGGTTTGGTTAAAATCTTCACTAAGAATATTCCTGATAAAAACTCTCTGGTAATAGATTACAGTACTTCTTACCGTAGCAATACTACTTTCGGAGATTTCTATCAGCCAAATCAAGGCAAAAACTACTGGACAGGCTTCAATAATGGCTACTATGATTTGCCTAAATTCTTCCCGGCAAATATCAGCCAGATTGCAAACAATCCTGCTGCATTAGAAACGGCTGGTAGATCATTGAAAAACGAATGGATTGCTAATAAAGGTAACGCTACGCCAGACCAGAGAATTGGTATCACAGGTAATTATAGATTTAATGCCGGTAATGTAAAAATAGGTAACGTAACAGCTGTAAACTACTCTGATACGCGTACCAACTTTGTAATTGATCGTAACGACTTCAACGCAAATATTAATAACACGCCATCTCCGATTTATAATTTTAACGACCAGCAATATAGCCGTAATATCCGTGTAGGTGTTATGCACAACTGGGCGTTCCGTTTGAACGAAGATAACTCTATCGAATTCAAAAACTTATTCAATCAGTTAAGCAACTCAAACTATACACACCGTACAGGTCGTGCGATTGAGGCAAACTATAATCCTGATAACCATTCGTTTAACCAGGTATATCGCGGTATTTATACCGGACAGTTAACCGGTAAACATACAGTGGCAAAAGGAAAAACTACGATTGACTGGGTGATTGGTTATAACAATTCTTATCGTGACCAACCAGATTACCGTCGTTATCGTTCAGATGTTGACCCTGGCACTGGTACGAAATCAGTATATATTCCTGTTGGAACTGCGCAGGCTTTCTTCTTAGGAAGATGGTTTTCAAAAATGACAGAGAATGGTTATACAGGTGCAGTTAACTTAAGTCAGAAAATCACACTTTCTAAAGAGAAAGAAACTGAAATGGAGTTGAAAGCAGGGGTTTTCTATGAGAAAAAAGACCGTACTTTCGATGGTAGAAATTTAGGTTATGTACGTGGGTCAAACTTTAATGGTGAGCTTTTCACTGCCCCGATTAACGTTATCTTCAATAATGTTAATAATACTAACGGTATCAGAATTGATGAACAGACGAACCCTAATGACTCTTATACAGCAGGTAATAAGCTAATGGCCTATTATGCTAATGCCAATATTCCGCTTAGCAAGAAACTGAACATCATTGCCGGTGCACGTGTAGAAGACAATACGCAAAGCCTGCAAAGTGCCTTTATCGGTGGGGCAAAAGTATCTGTTAAAAATCCGGTACTAAGTATATTACCATCTGCTAACCTTTCGTATAACTTCTCTGAAAAAATGTTGGTCAGAGCTGCTTACGGACAAACCATCAATCGTCCCGAGTTCAGAGAGTTAGCACCGTTCTCATTCTATGATTTCGATTTCAATGTGGTATATGAGGGTTATACAGGCTTAAAAATCGCGACTGTAAACAATTTCGATGCTCGTTGGGAATTTTATCCAACGCCATCAGAGGTAGTTAGCTTTGCTGCTTTCCACAAAGATTTCAGAAACCCGATTGAAATTGAGGTTGAAGCCGGTAGTGGTTCGTTAGGTGCAAAAACTTTTATTTATAACAATGCTAAAAGCGCCAGAAGCACAGGTATCGAATTAGAAATCAAAAAAGGACTGGCAAGTATCACTTCTTCAAAATTCCTTGAAAGAGTAAGTGTATTATTCAATACTACTTTATTAGTAAGTAAAGTAAAATTAAGAGATGGTTCGGCAGGCCAGTCAGACAACCGTCCTTTACAAGGTCAATCTCCATACATTGTAAATACTGGTATCAACTACAACGACCAGGACAGAGACTTCCAGGTAAACATTCTCTACAACGTAATTGGCAAAAGAATCTTTGCCGTAGGTTTCGATGGGTATCCTGACCTTTACGAAATGCCAAGAAATGTGCTTGACCTTACTTTCTCTAAAGGAGTGGGTAGAGACAACAGATTCGTAATCAAAGGTGGTGTGAATGATATATTCAATCAGGCAGCTTTGATTTTGCAAGATGGCAATCAGGACGGCAAATTTGACCGTAAAAAAGATGAAATCATTCAACAGTACAAGCCGGGCAGATTATTCTCAATAGGTGTAAGCTACACTTTAAGTGGAAAGTAAAAGACGAATCGTATCAATCGATCATACAGTAAAATTAAACATTCAAAGAGTTTACATTATAAACCCCAAAAATTATGCAGTTTTCTAAAATCTCTAGATTGTTTGCAGCATGTACAATGGCAGTTTCAGCCATGTTTGTACTGAATGCATGTAAAGAAGATGAAGAAGTGTTCCCAGCGCCAAGTGTATCGGCAGGTACAGAGGCATCAGGTGTGCCAGGTGCTAAAGTTAACGTTACGGCTTCTGTTAGCGCGCCGGCTGGCTTAAAAACTTTGACAGTTTTGAAAAACGGTGCTCCTTTTGACACAAAAACTTACGGTGGTACTGAAACATCAGATAACTATACAAAAGAATATACTATTGATAATCTAGCCGCTGGTACTACTGTAAACTTTACAGTAATTGCAACAGATAGCAAAAATCAGTCGTCTCCTGCCACTACATTTACTGTAAAAGTAACAGCTGTACCTCCTAAAGAAGTGGTTACAGTTAAAGGTGTATTAACCGGCAACGTTACCTGGACAAAAAACAAAATCTATAAATTGTCAGGTTTTGTTCGTGTAGGTGGTGATACCACTTCAGCAACTGCTGCAGGTGTATCTACAGGTATTTTAACTATTGAGCCTGGTACAGTTATCATCGGAGAACGCGCAACTAAAGGAACTTTGATTATTCAACGTGGCAGCCAGATCGTTGCCAATGGTACAGCTGCTGAACCAATCGTATTTACATCTGAGCGTGGTGTAGGTGAGCGTGAAGCAGGTGACTGGGGTGGTTTAGTAATTTGCGGTAAGGCAGTAAATAACTTACCTGGTGGTTCTGCACAATTAGAGGGTAGCTATAAAGGCTGGCACGGTGGTACATCTGATACCGACAACTCTGGTAGCTTGAAATATGTACGCGTTGAATACGCTGGTGTACCTATCAACCCTAACCAGGAAATTAACTCATTTACTTTCGGTTCAGTAGGTAGTGGTACAGTATTAGAGAACTTACAGGCTTCTTTCGGTGGTGATGATGCTTACGAGTGGTTTGGTGGTACTGTAAATGCTAAATATTTAATCTCTTATAGAACATTGGATGATGACTTCGATATGGATAATGGTTATAGAGGAAGCATCCAGTTTGCAGTAGCACTTCGTGGTGGTACAAGTGCTGACCAATCAGGTTCAAATGGATTTGAAGTTGACAACGATGGTCAGGGAACTGTTAACGAGCCTTTCACAGCTCCAACATTATCAAACGTTTCGTTGATTGGTGCAAAACAAAGCCAGGAGACTTTCATCAGTACTCTATTCCAGAATGGTATGCACTTACGTCGTAACAACAAAATTAAAGTATACAATACATTCGTAACAGGTTTCCCTAACGGTGTTTATATTGATGGTTCTACAACTGCTGCTAATGCTAACAGTGGTTCATTAGTACTAAACAACATAATATTGGCAGGTGTAACAGGCTGGGGTAGCAACGGTTTTGGACAAGGTGCTCCAACTTTACCATCAGGTTTCCCTGTTCGTGATATTAATACAGCTACTCCTGCAGCTGATTTATCTATCGGTGGTAAAAAACCATCAGAGTGGTTTGCAGGCCTAACTGGTAATAAAGTATTGGCTTCATGGTCAACTTCTGGTATCAATACTAATGTATTCGGTACTGGTCGCCCGACATTTACTTTGACTGCTACAGCTGCTGATGCATTGAACAAAGGTATTACAGCACCAACTGGTTTACCGGCATTCATTACACCAACTACTTATGTAGGTGCATTTGACGCTACAGACTGGACTGCAACATGGGCAGAATTCAACCCAAGTTCAGTAGTGTATATTAAATAATATTGCTTCGGAAAGAGCAAGGAGGAGTGAGATTCTCCTTGTTCTTTCCCTTTTTTGATTACCTCAACACCAATATGAAGAAGATTTTTTTAGTGTGTATTTGTCTGCTTACACTATCGTGCGAAAAAGACAAATACAATGTAAATACCTATTTTGATAAAACACAACAAGATTCTTTACTGACAAATATCGTAACCTATATTTATAGTAAAGCGCCGCAATCAAGCAATGAAACGAGATTTCAGCCGCAGTTCCGGAAATTCTACGCGGGTGTTCTACCAAAATTTAGTATTCAGAATTATTACATTGCCCCTGATAGTACGCATTATTTTTTTGTGATTCGTCCGGTAGGAGGATTACCTTATAAAAGAGGGGTAATTGGTCGATACAAATTAGATAAAAACTTGTTGCCGACTGATTTTGAAGAAGTAGTGAATACACCACATTTAGAAGAAAAATTAGTAAAAGAAAGAGGGAAGTTTTTATTTACTGAATTCATCAAAAACGGAAATCTGGATAAGTACCTGCCTATGAAACATTATGTTGAATGGCCTGATGCCAATCTGATTTACGATAAAAAACTGAACGAATGGGTAGCGCCCGTATCTAAATCTATACAATAAAAGACGTTAGTTTAATCACTAAAAGACTATCAGCCCTTTGGTTGAGAATTGAATCAGCAGATTCATATTGGTGTTAAATCAGAAAAGTCAGAAGCTTTGCTTCTGACTTTTTCTTTTGAGTGTATCCTGACAAATTTAGTTTTAACAGTAATTTTGTTGTTATTTCAAGTTGACAATAATTTTATTGTTAAATCTGCAATCACTTCTCTTCTTTCTTCTTCGCTTTCTTCTCCAACCCCTTAAAATTAAACGCGACCTTGCCCACTCTGGGTTGGTTATCACCTATCAGAAAGCCAAATGGTTTTAAATCATCAATTCTATCAAAAATCACTTTTAAAATAGCTGTAAGTGGTATTGAAAGAAACATGCCGGCTATTCCCCACAAAGAACCCCCGATAAGCACTACTACAATAGAAACAAGGGCATTCAGATTGACTTTACTGGCTACAATTTTAGGTACAATGAGATTATTATCTACGAACTGAACTACTGAAAACAAGGCTATTACCCAAAGCACATAGCTTGGTTCTTTAGTTGTGAGTGCCATTGTTATCGGGAAAACCATGGCGATCAGGTTACCTATATATGGTATTAAGTTCATCAAGGCCGCAATAATACCCATTAAAACAGCATATTGAATGCCCATAAGTAACAGACCTGACGAAATAAGTGCTGATACAATAACGGCTTCAATAAGTAAACCTATCAGATAACTTTGAATGAGCGATTTGGTTTCGTACAGTACTTCTTCTACTATTTTCTTCTTGTCACCTTGAAAAAGCATGGCTATAAATTCCAGTAACAAAGGCTTATAGAAAAGAATCAGAAAAATATATACGGGCATTAATATAAATAAAGTAAATATATTGCCCATTGCTCCCAATACTTTGGTAATTAATGCGGTTCCGTTTTTCAGACCCTCACTTTTCATACTTTCTATTGATTGTTGAATCTTAGGTTTACTAAGACCAAAAGTCTGCGAAATCCAGTTGATGGCATTTTGAGCAAATTCATCGAACTTTTCTTTAAATTGAGGAGCAGAATCGCTGAACATAATCAACTGTGAACCAATAAAAAACAAAACACTTCCAATTACAATAGCTGCAGCCAGAATCGCCAGAACGATAGCCAGAATCTTGTTAACATTTTTGCTCATCAGATAATTAACTACCGGATTAAGCAGAATAGCCACAATAGTTGCCAGTACAAACGGAATGATAATATTTTGCCCAATATATAGCACATAGAAAAAAGCCAGCAAACCCATAATGATTTGCGCTAGCTTAAGATAAACAGGTACTTTAATAGATGTTGAATTCATGAGCTTATATAATTAATAGGTGTTTGACGCCACTGGTGTTTAAAATATCTCTCTAAAAACTCTAGCCAACGCATTTTTGTAGGGATTTTAACCGAACAAATGTGCTTATACGTATAAAGAATCCGCATTTGTGGCGTGATACGTATATAGATTGTAGAATTAATTCCACAGGCTGAAATTCTTTATTTAATACTGGCTTAACAGTGAGTTTACATGGGTTGTCGAAATTACAGGTTCATTTAATAGCGGCAATCTGTGAAGAAAATCCTGGTAAAATCTGAAGCATTGTTGATAGTCTGGTGTATCATTGCAGCCTTTGGCACATATTTCTGTATGTATGCTTTTCGCAAACCATTCACTACCGGATTATACGAAAATTACGAATTGTGGGGAATGGGCTACAAGAGTATTCTGATTATCTCGCAGGTATTCGGTTATATGCTTTCTAAGATAATTGGTATAAAGGTCATCGCCGAATTAAAAGCCAAAAGCCGCGTTTTACTGATTATAGGATTAATAGCCTTTGCCGAAATTGCCTTATTGGCCTTTGGTTTTGTGCCTTTCCCATACAATTTTGGATTTCTATTTCTGAATGGGCTACCCTTAGGTATGGTATGGGGTGTTATCTTTAGCTTTCTGGAGGGGCGCAAGTTGACAGAATTTTTATCTTTAGGACTAAGCCTGAATCTGGTCATGACTTCCGGGGTTTTAAAGACTATTTATTTATATCTCCAAGAAACCTATCAGATTAGCGAATTTCATTTGCCTTATGTAATCGGGCTCATTTTTCTGCCTTTCTTCCTGTTTTTTGTCTGGATTCTGGCACAGATACCACCACCGAATGACGAAGACAAACGACTAAGAGCAAGCCGTTCGGCTATGACTAAACAAGACAGAGGCAGAATTGTTAAGGAGTTTGGTTTAGGACTTTTCTGCTTTGTAGGCATGTATCTGTTAATGGCTACCATGCGTGATTTCAGAGATAACTTTGCTGTAGAGGTATGGCGGGAAATTGACCCGAATTTCAGTAAAATTATTTTCTCAGAGATAGAAACAACCATTGGTCTGGTAGTAGTAAGCTTGATTGCATTGATTGCCTTTGTCCGTAACAACTTTCATTCTTACCTCACATTCACAGGTATGATGCTTGTTGCGGTAGCTGCTTGTGGAGGTAGCACATGGGCCTTTCAACAACAGTTAATTTCTCCAAAGCTATGGATGTTGAGTTTAGGCATTGGTTTATTTCTGCCTTATTTATTAATACAAACAGTGGTCTTTGAGCGACTGATAGCTCTGTTTAAAGCTAAAGGTAATGTAGGTTTTCTGGTCTATATCTGCGATTCGATAGGCTACTTAGGTAGTGTGTCGCTCTTGGTATACCGAGAGTTCTTTCTGAAACAGATTTCTTTTGTAAATGTGCTCATCACATTCGGTTATATCATTTCAGGCGTATGCCTGGTTTTATTGGTAATACAGCTCACCTACTTTACGAATAAGCATTTAAAAGGAAAAGTATGGTGGAGGTTGGCTCCGAAGTCAGAGATGGTATAATCTTGAAATTTGATTTAACTGATTTATTTGATTTCACTGAAATCACTATTGATACTTTCAGATTGGATAAATATGTTTTACAATATCGATACATCATTCTAATCATTAAATCAGGTTAATCAAAGTTCAGATAATAATCTACTATCAAGGTTTTACAAGAAGTCCCGAGCTTTTTGGAATATCTAAAACAGCACCGGGCTGGGTTGTTAAAAATTTGGCTTGAGCATTATAGTTATTGGGAACCGTAACAGTATGTTCGCTTTTAATAAGTACTATATCACCTGAATCGGGAACTCTGCCACAAGTCCAGATATCAGACGAAGCCCAACTTCCTGATTGTTTAGTATAATTTCTATTTCCCTCACAATCCATTGGCAGGTATTGCCACAGCTCACTTCCATGTATTTCATCAGTACCCCAGAATAATATCTTGTCAGGGAAATCCATCAGGTTATAAATCATAGAATTTTTGCTCCCATTTCTTATTTCACCGGCAAGACAGATTCCGGTATTAGTTTGATTGACTTTGAAGAGTTCGGTTCCATATTCTTTATCATAATAGCTAAAGAATAATTTATCGTAGAAATTAATAGCTGAAACCATATTGCTATTTGCTGCATTATTTAATAACTGAACAGTACCCTCAGGGGTACCATCGCTTTTCCAGATATTCAGAATACTTCCTGTAGCATTAGCTTTTAAGAATAGATAAAGCTGATTATTAACACTAAAAAAGTCGAGATTTGAATTTTGTCCAAAAGTAATTGTTTTTACTGGTTGGGTTCCTTGTGTAGTACCATCACTTGTCCATAAATTGAAAGAATAGGGTGGAGAGCCGGTATTAAAACCATATCTAAAAAATAATCGGTTATTAGTTTTTTGTAAGAATAAATAAATACTACTCAATAAAGCGTAATTAGACTCAAAATCTTTTACAATCTTTGTACCAACTGCACTACCGTCAGATTCAAAGAGTGCTTCTTTAAAATCAGAGTCTTTAAAGTAATCGGAGAAAAAATAAAGTTTATTTTTAAATTCAATCATAAGATAAGGGCTAAGGGATGTTCCTGAATCAATATAAAATACTTCATGAGTTCCAATTTCAGTTCCATCACTCACCCATAAACCATAATTGTCGAAAAATACCTTGCTCCCAACGGCTGTTAGATGTGGGGTTATTGAACCTACGGCCGGCGAAGTTTGTATCGTATGAGTGCCAATGATTGTTCCGTCAGACACCCATAATTTTAAGTTATTTTCTCCCCAAAAAAATAATTTATCAATAGTGGCTGTCAATTTCTGTGGATTTACTGGAACCTGATTACTACTTGAAAGAATGATTTCAATTGTGCCATTTTCTGTGCCATTTGATTTAAATAATCGATTTGTGTTTTCATTAGTAAACCTGGCAGTGAAGTAAATAGTATTACCAACAGCGACAATTTCCTGAATGATAGTACTTAAGTAACCAGAATTTATATCTTTTACTAACATAGTCCCGGTTTCTGTACCATCAGTTTTCCATAGTTCTCCTCCACGATGATCTCTCCCATTAAAATACCAGGTATTACCTAATTTTACTTTTTTATCAGATGCCAACGAGCCTTTTGTATAAGTAACTATGTTTTTTACTAATGCTGTGCTTTGAAGATTAACATCACCTTTCCATAATTCAATATTATGTTGTGGGTCATGATTACTGAATAATACCTGATTATTAGAATTATAGATAAATTCCTGACTTAATACGATTGTTTCAGCAGGAGGAACAGAAAAAATTAAAAGACGAATAGTTCCTGCTTCTGTACCGTCTGCTTGCCATACCTCGCCCAAACTGGTTTTAAAGAACAATTTATTAGCGATTTTTGTGAAAAAGAAAGGGTTTGAGCTACCAGTAGGATTAATATCTTTTGATAGGAGGGTTCCGTCGACAGTTCCATTCGATTCCCATAATTCTAAGTTGTTATTTTCCCCTGCTGAAAAATAAAATTTGTTATCTAAAACACCCCATTTTCTATTAAAAGAATAATCATCCGGGATAGCGGAAAAAGTTCTCAGACGTGTAGTAGTACTATCAGTGGTAGTATCATATATCCACAATTCAGTGGTATTTAAAATAAAAATAAGCTTGCCATCGAAACTACCTAAACTTGAAGTTTGTGAAACAGAATTTAAAGCTTTTTTTTCTAAAATAGTTTTTATAAATAAAGTTTGAGAGCCATCTGTTTTCCAAAGCTCTATCACCGTTTTACTTGATAAGTTATCAGGCGAAATTATAAATCTTTTTATAAAGAAATAAAGATTATTGCCTATTACATAAACTCGATTACTGCTAGTCGGAAATTCAAATAATTTGTTAATACTCTGAATAACACTCGTACCCTCGGTAGTTCCGTCGCTTTTCCAGACCTGAAAAATCTTATCAGAGCTACCAGGATTCATAATTGTAAAGAATACCAAATGGTTATTAACAATAGTCATTTGATGGTGATTAGAGATGCTCGTATTAACAGGTAAAGCTTTTACCAGAATACTTTCACCATTACTAATTTTAAATAATCCACTTAAACCAATATAATAAATTTCATTTTTGAAAAAATACAATTTTTCAATTGAGTTGGCACTAGCTAATACCAGTGTTCTGTCAATACCATTGGTCTTCCAAAGACTTATATTTGTAGATTCACTAATGTCCTGTACAAAATAATAGAGTTCATTGTTAAATGAATAAAGACTAGCACCTTTGAAACCGTATGGGTAGGCAATAATTGATTGGTCTGTAACCCTTATTGTGCCGTTTTCTGTCCCGTCAGTTTTCCATAAGCTATTAAGCCCCAATTCATAGGTAATAAAAAAAGTAACCCCATTTATTTCAATAAAATTTGAAGGATAAGACCCGTCTTCAGCTGTATTCAAGTCTTTAAAGAAACTAATTTGTGCAGAAGCAGTATAAGAAAGAAGTGCTAAAAGAAGTGTAAAGATTTTTTTCATAGAATTTATAGTCACATTTGTTTAGCAAATCTAACAAAAAAAGAGCCAACTTATGTCGGCTCTTTCAGAAATGACAATAAAAATATCAATTCTCCATCACCTCAGCCAAAGGCTTGAAATTGCCATGTTTCAGTTTCTCTTCTACTTCATCGTAAGGAATTACTTCCAGAATATTGGTGATATTAATATCTGTAATCTGGTAGTCTTCTACCGTGCCTAACCTTTCTGAAATAAGCTGATAGGCTTCCAATGAATTTTCTGCGTTAATCAACATATTGAAAGGGGTACGCTTCTCTTTCTGAGATTTCTCGTCGAAACTCACGAAGTTTACCTTTACTTTGAACCAGGTTTCTGCCCCATCTTCTACAAAGTATACCTCTTGCAGTTTCATGCGAGATAGTCCGAATAAATGAAAGTCGGGCGTATTAGAAGCAACAGTTGAGTAGATTCTTGCCTCTGCATCTGTATACGATACGGCGTCTACTAAATAAACTTCCGTGATTTTAATGGTTCTGTCTTTTTCGTCTACTTTCTGATAACGAATTTTTCCTTGATACCAAGCTGACATACGTAAATGGATTATTTATGATTGGAAAACAATTATGAGTGCAAAAATACGAGGCTAATTTAAACAAAAGGTATATACGCATCAATTAAATTAAAATTCAGGCTAATCTTTACAAGCCTGCTCTTCCAGCCTAAAAAAGTCAATATGCGCTGGTTTAGCAGGTGTATGAGGCATAAAGCCCTTCAAGGCAAAGATCCCTACATATCTAGGCTCAATCAATAAACCACGGGTGATTATCTCTTTGAAAGCAAAAATGTCATTTTCTCCTGTAGCATATAAGAATCGGAAAGTATGATTCTGTTTTTCAATACGCAAAGCTGATTTTTTCAGGTTTTTATTAACTATAGCTGATTGCGTTGAATCAGTACTGAAAATGACTGTGTGAGCTATTTCTTCTGGTTTACTAAGATTTCCATTAATAGCACTTATAGCTTGTAGCAGAATTTCTCCGGGCTTAGTGAAGCCTCCAAAGAAGTTATTAAAGGAAAGCGTCAATCTGACGCTCTTGCTCGTAAAAGTGGTATCTTCCATTAATAAAATCCCTACCTGTTGCCAGTTTTGCTGAGGGATAAAATTATTCAGGTGGATTTCGGTTGAGAAACAGGAGTTGGGTATTTTTCTCAATAAGAGATTCTTAATACCTATTCTGCCTGCTGTATCAGGATAATTGTCGCCATCTAAAGTATAGAGTGTCAAATGTCCAGCCTTTTCGTCTTTTTTATCCCAGTAGATAGGATCTTCGTTTTTTAGCACCCAACCTTTTTTTGCCAATGAATCCTGACTGACTGATTTAAAATGGTCAGTAAAATTAGTTGATTTAATGCTATTTCTATAGATATAAATGGCTATAGTTGTCAGTAAAACAACAATAGCAATTAAATCCCAGAACTTGAAATGATAGACGAATATATGTTTACGACGCTTGCGTTTAGGACTGTACGACCTGGCATAAGTATCCCTATAGTTGTACCAATACCTGAAATGCGCTTCATTTTTCTTCCGATTAGCTTCATCTGTTTTTGCCGCGTTGGTTACATAGCGGGCAAATGTATCTAAAGTGGCTGTGCTTGGATTTTCCTGCTTATTCGTGCCGGGATTAAGAATATGAAGTGAGTAATTTTTAATACTCTTCCAGCCAACTACCAAACCCGTGCGCTCCAGAATCTCGTTCGAAAAATGCTTGCTTTCCGTCTCCGAAAGGGGAGTGGTTAAGCTCTTCCAGAAGCACTTTTCATGCGCTTCGTGGAATAATCTGAAAAAAGCTTTTTCGTCTATAGAACTCATGCAGTTGGTTGCTGGTATGCGTAATTAACGTTTACGTGACATTTATGCTTCAATTACGGAGCATATTTTTTTTTCGGCCGAGATTTGAAGCATCGAAAAACAAAATTAAAGATTCAAATGAACTCAAACATCAAGTCAAACCTGATTTTTCTCTGCCTCTTATTACACTCAGTTCTTTCGCAAGCACAAGACTTTCAGCTTCATTATGATTTTCGTCATACAGTTGACCCGAAGTTAAATCCAAAAAATTTCCCAATGATTAGCTTTCAGTATTTCAAGGAGATTGATACCCTTGGCACCGGCTCATTCCTATTCAAAGCACAGACCTTTTTAGATGGTGAGAAAAACAATACTAATCAGGCTTTTTTACAAGTCTCACAGTCTCTACGTTTCTGGAAGCCTAAAGTTTATCTTTCGCTGAATTATAGCGGTGGATTGGGCATTGCCGAACCATCATTTGGTTACTATATCCGCAATTCTTTTGGTGTGGGAGTTGCTTACCCTTTTCAATGGAAAGGTGCATGGATAAGTGCTGCTGCCTTATATCGCTACAACGCTTTTCAAAAAGGTAGTCACGACCCTCAATTTACCTTCTACTTTGGCAGAGGATTTCTGAACTATAAAATATTTGTAGAAGGGAGCATTGTTGCATGGACAGAAAACCGGAACCAAGGTATTGAATACACCAAAGGATTGACAGGTAAGAAATTCGCCTTTTTCGGCGACCCACAAATCTGGTTTACTATTAAAAAGGGTTTGGCTGTTGGTTCCAGGGTGAGTTTATATTATCATCTTTTGACAGATAAGAATATTGTTCAGGCATATCCTACAGTTGGGACCAGGTATAAGTTTTGAATAATTACAACAACCCCTCAATCACACTCTCTGCATACCCGGCGCTGGTTGTCATACCCTTACCGCCTATGCCTGTACGGATATGAATATTCGGACTAATATCATGTTCGAAAATCTCATCGGGGTGTTGAGCGTAGAAACCGGCCCATGAGCGGGCAATTTTTCTGACCGGAAAACTCATGATGCGTTCGGCTTCTTTCAGCATCAGGTCATTGATATACGTTTTGGTATCAAAGCCTAACTCATCTGTTCGGCCAACTGGGGCATATTCGTGCGAATCACCGATGATGATAGAACCATCAATGGCTTGCTTAAACAAAATATGAATACCCCATTTCTTTAATTCTGAATAATGATCAGGCGTGGTAATATTTTTGAAAGAAGGGCATTGCTCAAATGACTCGTATCGACGAATAGATAGGCCTGTCAGGATATTCCCTTTGATAGAAACATTTGTCATGGGTACAGTCTGTAGCATCTGTAATTTGCTGACAATCATACCACTTTGTGCATATACTTCCGGAAAAAGTAGGTTAAATATATAGCCACTGCAAATAATAGCTTTATCAGCCGTGTATTGGTCGTTGCTACTTGTCATAAGTGTTACAAAGCCTGATGCTTCTGTACAGCCAATCACGCTGGTATTGGTCAGGTATGTCACCTGCAACTGTTCTTGTAGGTATTGGAGTATTCTATGGATAAGCAGGTTGGGTTCAACGCTTACCTCGCTTGGATAGTAGATAGCACCACGCGCATAATCTTCTTTCAACTCAGGATATAAATCAAGGCATTGTCTTTTCGAAAGCAGAATGCACTCATAGCCCTGGCTTTGGTGTATATCATACAACTCATTAGCCAGTTGCCATTCTGTTTCGTCAGATGCAAAATAGATTGAGCCGTTTTTTCTGACAGAAATATCGAATTGACTTTGAATGTCTTTATAAATATCAAGGCTTCGTCTACCAAAGTCAAACCATTTTCCGGCGGAACCTGAGGGAACGGCTTGCCCAAAGTTGCGGACTGTTGAACTGACTGGAAAATTATCTTTTTCGATAATTAATACTTTCTTTCCTTTTTTTGCCGCGTGAAAGGCATGAAAAGCCCCCATAATGCCGCTGCCAACTATAATTAGATCGTGATTTTTCATTTATGCTTCGCTAAGAACGCCTAAGTTAATAATAATGTCTTTTAAATCTTTCAAAGAATCTAATAAGCCATCATTACGCAGAATAGTTAATTGTTGACGGGTATGTGTACCATTCACCACGCCTAAAGACATACGGCAACCGGCTCTTACACCTGACTTTAAATCTGATGGCGTATCGCCGATGTTAATCACCTCATAAGGGTCAGATACACCCATCAGTTTCATGGCTCTTTGAATCATGTAAGGTTCCGGGCGGCCTTTGGGTACTTCGTCACTGGCGATAGACACATCAATGACTGATTTTCCAGAAGTATTCACGTAATTATATTCCAGGCCATCAAGCCAGCCCAATTTTTCTAAAATGATATTGGTAACTACTCTATAAAAACCTGTAGTTAAAGCGATTCTGATATTATTCCTACGTAAGAAATCAAATATTTCCAGACAACCCTCAGTGGGCAATACCTCATTTTTGCGATAATGCTCTTCAAGAATCAGCCGGAAATAGTCATAAGAGTAGATTACATTTTCATTGTACTCTGGATGATCCTTACCTGTTTTTTCTTCCCAAAGCATTTTAAACACCTCTACTTTCGAGTAGCCCTGTAAAGCTAAAATCCGTTCTTCCGATACATTCAAACCTACATACTCACAAGCATTGGCAAAGCAGGTTTCAACTTCCTTTTTGTCCTGAACGGTAGTTCCGGCCATATCGAAAACAACTAATCTGATTGGAAACATAAGGTATTGTTTTTTGACAAAAATAAGCCATCGTCTTCTATAAAACATATTATGTTTTTGTTAAGTCCAATCGCTAAAAGGCCAAAAAGGTGTGTAAAATACACTTAAAAAAAGCGTGTTTTTATATCTACATTTTTAAGAAATACGTCTCCCCAATTAATACTTTCATAGAAGTGTAGATCAGACATTTTATAGTATAATTTATAAGATTTGGGGAAAATATTCCCCGTAAATGGATAAAAATCCACTTTTTGCCGCGTATGGAAATTATTGTAAAAATTAGAATATATATATATTAAATGATTGATTATTAAGTATTTAATGAATTCTTCTTGATTCTGAGGCATTTTTTCAGGATGGAGGAATTAATTTTTTAACTTATATAGCAGGTATTGATTTTAGCTAATTTATCAGATTTTAAACTTTATATGAGGTGCTACTGTCAAAACCACAAATAAACACGATACGATTATGAAAAATGTAATAATTATCACTTCACTTGTAGCAGCTACAATGGGGTGTACTAGCAAAGAAAATACTAATGAACAGATACAGGCAGCCAGAAAAGCTGCAATTGATTCAGTGAACAGAGTAGTTGAAATAGAACGTATGAAACAGGCAACTATTGACTCGATGAATCTTGTACAGGAACAACAATTGGCAATAGCAGAAGCTAAAAAAGCCAATACCTCAACCAGAACAAAAGAGACTGTAATTTATAGAGACGGGGGTTATTCTAATGCTAATGGTGGCGGTTATACGCCGGTATCATATACCTCAACAAAGCCTGCTAAGAAGAAAATGAATCCTGCTGTGAAAGGTGCTTTGATTGGTACAGGTGTAGGTGCTTTGGCCGGGGTAGCGATTGCAAAGGATAAAAAAGGTAAAGGTGCCTTGATTGGTGCCGCTGCCGGTGCAGCCGCTGGTGCCTTAGGTGGGGTAATTATTGATAAGCAGAAACAGAAAAAACAGGCACAGCAACAGCCCCAGATTTATTACTAATTTCACAACCAGACTATATATTCACCCTCCTGAAAGAGTCTTAGGACTTTTCTCAGGAGGGTTTTCTTATTTTTTTAGTAAACAACTATTAGAGGGATTCCCGAAAAGTAGTTGAAAATTATGAACGATAACTAATAAACGTAAATAAAGTATTTGGTTATATCAAGTAATAAATACAGTGCAAAAGGGTTGTGTATATTCAAGAGTTATATCTTAGTAATGAAGAAATAAACTCATACAATGTCTTGTATGAGTTTTGACCATTTCTCAATATTGTCTTCAAAAACACCACGGTAGTAGTTAATCAAGTTGTGGTATTTTTCCTGAAACTCAGGTGTCATTCTTCTGTTAAAACTCTTATCTCTAAAAACACATTCAAAATTATTAATACTGCCAATCAGGTATTTATAATCAGTGATGAGTACCGAAGGGGCATTATTTCTTAGGGCTGGTTTAATCACCTCTTCATGCATAGTCAAGGCAGTTTCGTTAGCGGCCAATCCCTTCTCAAACCATTTATTTTCTAAGCATGTCCCTTCAATCGGATAAAAATTTCCATTAAAAAGGCTTTTATTCGGTTTTTTAAGTCCAGGTGAGGAGTAAAACAGAAAGTTCTCAGGTTCTTCAATTTTATACTGATAATTTTTAGTATTCATGTGAGATAGCCATTCTTCAAGGTTTAAAGGAGCTTCTTCTGAAAAATTAAAATCAAAAATCAAGTCCTGATTACCTTGCTGAACAATGGGTGCTACATGATAACCCCAACGGATGTATCCTTTGGGGGTCATATGATTAGGGTCCTGAATCAGGAAGACTTCATTTGAAGTCTCTGAATAGCGGCATGGAGCGAAGACCCATATTTTTTTATGCGGAATATTATGCTTTTTTAAAAGCAAAGAACTCAGGTGAGCATTACAATGACAGTTACCTTGCAGATAACGGTAAGATGGATAGAGTTGATGTTTTATTTCTTTAAACACTCTATCTATTAAGGGTTGAATCAAAGTTTTTGATTCAAATACATTCAGCATTTTGTTGAGTTGATTAGAGTTCAAAACTAATAGTTTAAAGCCTATTATTATGTTATGTTTTGGTAAAGGAATTGTAACGCAGAAGTTAAAAGAAGACTCTTTCTTCCGCCTGAATAGAAGAGGTAAAATAGACCTGTAATTGAAGATGAAAAAAAGATTGTCAACGAGAGCAATATCGTATCAGCACAGCTACTGAAATGTTGCCTGAAACCCTAAAAATCTTTTTAAGCCTTATTATTTCTATATTACAAAAAGATATCTACTTTATAAGAAGAACACATGAATTTCTGCCTCCTGCTCTTTTCAAACCTTACCCTTAATTCACAAACGTTAATAGATTTTTTTTACCATTTATACACAGCATAGAAACTATTTCTACTACAGATTTATTGTTTACAAAGATACTTTATTTCTACTAAAAAGAAGAATTTCATCAATACTATTTAATGGGTTTTGTAAGACTAAAAAGCAACCTTCTCCACCTTTCATTAAAAGGTATATTTAGTTGGTAAAAAGACTACTTTTCTCAGAATTTTTATTTCACTAACCACTCTAAAAACATGATAAAATGGAATGTTAAGAAAAGCTTAAAAAAAGATTAAGAAAGAAATTTGTTTTACCAGAAAACTCCTTAAATTGTTGCTCTATACCATACAAACCTTTTGTACCTATTATCTATCTAATTAAAACACCTACTTTATGACAAAAACACACGCGGCCTTTTGTTCTCTATCCTGATTCTTCTTTTCAAACCTTATCATTGTTGATAAGCATCTATTAATTGTGATGCTTTACAATTTACCTGGAAAAGAAATCTATTTGCGTTGCTGATTCACCGGCTATCAAGCTACCTGAAACGTATGATGATTAGAGTATTACCAACACACCTTTAAACTTTTCTTCAAACCTCAAAAAAAACACCATACACACTACCTTTTCTGTTACCAGTAAGGTCTGGTTATGCCTTTGCTTGTTAGCGGTGCATTTATGCACTATGTCTTGCATGAGTAAAAGTACTTAATTCTTAAAAAATGCCTGTTTTTTCATGTTTTTGCACAAAAAAGCCTGAAAAAACAGATAATTCCATCATTTACTTAACAATAGCTTAATTCCGACTTAACATTCACAGAATGTAAGAAGCGTACTTTTGCATGCTGAAAATCATGCTGGCTTATTATAAATTTTTAACGACTAAATCTTTCAAAAATCAAACAAAAAACAAAAGTTTATGAAAAAACAACTCCTATTATGCATGGTAGTTTTTCTGATTAGCCTCTTTATCAGCGAAGCAACTTATGCGCAGACTTCAGTAAGCGGGAAGGTATCTGCTGCCAATGGCGAGGGCATCCCCGGCGTAAGCGTGTTGGTAAAAGGCAGCAATCAGGGTACCAATTCTGATGCCAGCGGAAATTTCAGATTAAGTAATGTTAGTTCAAGTTCGGTTCTTGTGTTCTCTGCTATCGGTTTCGTAACAGAAGAACGTACAGTAGGTAACCAGACTACTATAAATATTACCTTGAACGAAGATAACAAAACCTTAAACGAGGTAGTAGTAACAGCTTTGGGTATTAAAAAAGACATTCGCCGTATCGGGGTGGCTATCCAGTCAATTGATGGAGCTTCTACCGTTAAAGCACGTGAGCCAAACGCCATTAATGCGTTGGCAGGTAAAGTAGCCGGTTTGACAATCGGAGCACAACCTGAAATGTTGCGTAAACCAAACATTTCGTTACGGGGTAATACCGAGATTTTATATGTAGTGGATGGTGTACCTATCAACTCTGATACCTGGAACATCAGTCCGGATGATATTGAAACTTATTCAGTGTTAAAAGGAGCTTCTGCTTCGGCGCTTTATGGTTTCCGCGGTAAAAATGGTGCTATCCTGATTACCACCAAACGTGGTTCTAAAGATAAACGTGGATTCTCGGTTGAAGTAAACTCTTCAACTATGTTAGATAAAGGTTTTTATGCGATACCTAAAACACAAGACTTGTATGGCCCGGGTGACCACGGTCGTTATGCCTTTGTTGACGGTAAAGGTGGTGGATTAAACGACGGTGACTACGATGGTGGCTGGGGCCCTAAATTTGAGGGTCAGTTGATTCCTCAATACGATAGCCCGGTTGACCCGGTAACAGGTGTAAGAGCAGGTACTCCATGGATTGCCCGTGGTAAAGACAACTTAGCCCGTTTCCTGCAAACAGGTATCTTATCAACTAATAATATTGCTGTTTCAGCCACAGGAGAAAAATATAACTTGCGTTTCTCTACTTCACAGATTTCACAACGTGGTATTGTTCCGAATACAAAATTAAATATCAGCAACTTTAACATTGCTGCTGATTATAAATTCTCTGACAAACTTTCGTTCACTTCGAACTTACAGTATAACAGACAATACACGCCAAATATCCCTGATATTAACTATGGCCCTAACTCAATCATCTATAATATGACACTTTGGGCCGGTGCTGACTGGGATGTTGACGATATGCGTAACTACTGGCAACCGGGTAAAGAAGGAATCCAACAGATTTATGCTGAGTACCAACGTTACAACAATCCATACTTCATGAGTTATGAATGGTTGAGAGGTCACCAGAAATCTGATATTATCGGCCAGGCCGCTTTGACTTATAAATTTACAGACTATCTGGAAGCTACACTTCGCTCGCAAATTACTACCTGGAACTTGCTACGTACAGAGAAAATGCCTTATTCAGCAGGTTCTTATGGGCGTGATGAGCGTCGTGGAGACTACCGTGAAGACCGTCGTAACCTGTTTGAAAACAACACCGACATCTTATTGAAATTTGACAAGGACATAGTAAGAGGTTTTAACGCAAAAATCTGGGCAGGGGGTAATATCCGTACTTTTGAGTATAGCTCACAATATGGTTCTACTGATTATCTGAACGTACCGGGCTTATACAACTTCAGCAACTCGGCGAACCCTGTTCGCGGCGCTAATTTTAACTCAGCTATGCGTGTAAATTCAGGATATTATTCTGCTGACTTTACCATTAAGAATTTTGTAACTATCGGAACAACCGGTCGTGTGGATAAATTGTCAACTTTACCATCTGGTAACAATACATTCTTTTATCCATCAGTTTCTGCTTCAACAGTTTTATCTGATTACATTAATCTTCCATCAGTTATCTCGTTCTTCAAGTTAAGAGGTTCGTATGCTAACGTGAAAGACGGCTTAACTCGCTCTACTATCGGTACAACCCCTAGCTTAGGCGATGGTAACCCACTAGGGTATGGCGATCAATATTATTCTCCATACGATGGCCCTGCTTATAGCAACGCTGCGGTTTATTCTACGCCTTTCTCTTACAATAACCAGCCATCGGCTTACTATACAGGTACATTGAACAACCCTGGCCTGAACCCAAGTTCAACTTCACAAACCGAGGTGGGTCTTGATTTCAGAGTATTGCAAAACCGTATCGGCTTGGATGTAACTTACTTCATCTCTGACGAAGGCCCTAGAATCTTCTCTTTACCAATTTCTTCTACTACCGGTTATACAGCCGCTTTGGTAAACGGTATTAAAACACAGAAAAAAGGTTGGGAAGTTGCCTTAACTGGCTCGCCAATCAAAAACCCTGATGGTTTAAACTGGGATGTAGTGGTTAACTACTCTACTTATCAGGAAAGACTAACAGAGATTTATCCGGGTGTTGCAAATCTGAATACTTTCTTCAAGGTAGGTGACCGTCTGGATAAATTCTATGGAACTGCCTTTGCCAGAACTCCAGACGGACAAATTATCAATGATGATTCAGGTCGCCCTGTTACTACTCCTGTGGCTCAGTTCTTAGGTTATATAAATCCTAAATTTGTATTTGGTATCAATAACAAATTCAACTATAAAAACCTGAGCTTCAGCTTCCAGTTTGATGGTCGTATCGGTGGTGTAATCTCTAACTATATCCAACGTCAGACATATCGCGGTGGTCGCCATATCGGTACCACTGAAGGGATAATGGGTATTGCACGCGAACAGGATTATAAAGGTGTAAAAGCTTATGTGGGCGAAGGAGTACAGATTTCAAATGGAGTACCTATTAAATACGATGCAGATGGTAAAATTACCAATTATGCTGAATTGCAATACAAACCAAATGAAACCAAACAATTTGTACAAGACTACGTGAGCCGTTACTATAATACAGATGATGGTAACTTAATGAACCGTTCTTTCGCTATGTTGCGTGAGGTTGTAATTGGTTATTCGTTACCTGAAAGATGGTTTGGCGGAGTTGTAAAAAATGCCTCGGTATCGTTGGTAGGTAGAAACCTATTGTATTTTGCAGAGAAGAAAGATATTGATTTGAACCAGTATATCAACGATGGTGGCTCAGGTCTGCAAACACCATCTACCAGAAGATACGGTATCAACCTGAACTTTACTTTCTAATCTCAATTGATTGCTCATTGAGCTTTATTTTAACATCATTCAGATAAAAATATTAAAAAATGAAGATACATAAATTATTCGCAGGAGCTTTCGCAGTATTAGCTGTTAGCCTTAGCAGTTGCGAAAAATCGTTTGAAGACCTTGAAAAAGATCCGAACCGCCCGGTAAACGTACCTGCCTCCCTTGTATTGCAAGGCGTTGAAGCCGATTTAGCTAACAATACAGGTCGCCCATTTAGTGCAGAAATGCGTTGGAACCAGTTCTATGCTTCTAACTATAATTATTATGCTAACAATGAATATACATGGACAGCGACTCCTAACCACTACAATACGCTTAAAAACGTAGTAAAAATGGAAGAAGAAGCTAAACGTGCAGGGTTAGCAGAAGTTAACGGTTACACAGCGCTTGGGAAGTTTTTCCGTGCGTATTTTATTGACGAAATGTCGAAACGTGTAGGTGACCTGCCAGTATCTGAAGCCCTAAAAGGTATTGCGAACACTACTCCTAAATATGATACCCAAAAAGCAGTTTACGTACAGATTTTGAAATGGTTGGATGAGGCGAATGATAACCTGGCTACTTTGATTGCCCAGGGACAATCTGTACAAGGTGACTTCTACTTTGGTGGAGACCTTCGTAAATGGCAAAAAGCCGTAAATGCTTTCAAATTGAGAGTTTTGATTTCATTAAGTAAAAAGGAAGGTGAAAGCGAGTTAAATGTGAAGGCGCGTTTTGCTGAAATATTAGGCAATCCAACTAAATATCCTTTGTTTGCAGGTCTGGAAGATAACTTAGAGTTTAAATACAATAACTTTAATAAATATCCGTCGAATCCTGATAACTTTGGTTTTGATGCGACTCGCCAGAACATGGCAAAAACTTATGTAGGTTTGCTATCTGGTCTGAATGACCCACGTGTAATGGTTACTACAGAACCGGCAGGTGGAGAATTGAAAGCTGGTAAATTGCCATCAGATTATACAGCGTATGTAGGGGCAAGCTCGGCAGAAGATTTAGCTGATATGAGTGATAAAGCCGGAAGAAACAATGGTGCTGGTTTTGCTCCGGGTTTGTATTCGTTCCAGAACCGTTTCCGTTACTACCGTAATTATACAGCCGAGAATACTTTCATTGTAGGTTATCCTGAAATGTGTTTCAACATAGCAGAGGGCTTACACAGAAACTGGGCAACAGGTGATGGCGAAGCATGGTATAAAAAAGGTATTCAGGCATCTATGAGTTTCTATGGAATCGTAAATGGCACTAATACCATGACTTACTCAAAAACTGGGGGTAGAGAAGCAGCTGATCTTGCAACCTTCACTATTAACTTTAATTTCGATACTTATTATGCGCAGGATATGGTGAAGTATGACGGTAAAACTACAAAAGGTTTACAACAGATTATCAGCCAGAAATATGCAGCATTCTTTATGAACTCGGGTATGGAAGCCTATTTTAACTGGAGACGTACGGGCTTCCCTAAATTTGAAACAGGGGTAGGTAATGGTAACTCAAACCGTATCGCAGTTCGTTGGCAATACCCGCTTTCAGAGCGTACTACTAACACCAAAAATTATAATGATGCGATTAACAGCCAGTATGGCGGTAAAGACGACATCAACGATTCAGTTTGGATAATGAAGTAGTTTTTGTACATCATAGGTAAGAGTTGAAAGTAGCGGAGCGGTGTTCCGCTACTTTTTAATTCAAGGTTTAACCCAATATTTATTATGGCAGATATTCCCAAAGTGATTGATGAGATTCGTGCGATATTCCTCTCGCAAGGCGATGAGCAATATTATGGCGAACCTGTAAGCCAGTTTGAACATGCCGCTCAATCTGCTATTCTGGCCGAGAAATCAGGCTTTGATCAAGGGGTGCAGATAGCGGCTTTTTTGCATGACATCGGGCACCTGTTACCGGCGGCATCAGAAGAAGAACTCATGGCTAACTATGGAAGAAAAGACCACGAGGGCGTGGCAGCAGACTGGTTGAGAGACAGGGGTTTTTCTGAAAGAATAGCGGTTCTGGTAGAAAACCACGTAAACGCCAAGCGTTATTTGTGCTATGCTAACCCGGCTTATTATAAAAATCTATCTGAGGCCAGCAAACAAACCCTGGAGTTTCAGGGTGGAAAGATGAAAAAAGAAGAAGCCGAAAGATTCGAACAGAATCCTTATTTTGATGTTATCATCAGAATGCGCAGATGGGATGAAGCCGCTAAAGTAGAACACCAGCAATTACCTGATTTAGGTCATTTCCTGAAAATCTGTGAAGATTATTTAAGGACTCATTAAGTGTCTCAGATTATCAGTTTGTTTATTATTTCCTCGCACAATATCATAAAAACATCTAACTACAATGAAGAAAATACTCGTATTACTTTTATTGGTTATTGAGACATTTGCCCAGAATAAAACTGAAAATGTATTTATCATCACTACCGATGGCTTTCGCTGGCAGGAAGTTTTTGGTGGCATGGACTCTGAGTTATTGAAGAAAAAAGAGTTCGTGAGAAATGAAGACCGTCTGAAAAAGACTTTCGGAGCTGATGAGGCAGAAGAAAGAAGGAAAAAACTATTGCCGTTTTTCTGGAATACCATTGCTAAAGAAGGTCAGCTATATGGTAACCGTTGGCAGAATAATAAAGTAAATGTTATGAATCCTTATTGGTTTTCATACCCGGGTTATAACGAGATTCTTACAGGATACGCAGATGATAAAGTGAATTCAAATGATAAGAAACTGAATGAGAACATTACAGTATTGGAGTTTCTGAACCAACAAAAAGGCCTAAAAGGTAAAGTGGCTGCCTATTCTACGTGGGATGTTTTTCCGTACATCATTAACGAGCAGCGCAGTGGTGTTCCGGTTAATTCTGGGAAAGAATTAGTGGAGGGCAAAACGACTGATAAAGAGGCCATGCTGAACGAAATTCAGTCTAACTACCCAAGCTTGGCCAGCGACCGCCACGATTTTATTACTTATTATCTGGCAAAGGAATACATCAAGAAAAACGATCCTAAGGTGTTCTTTTTATCGTTTGATGAAACCGATGAGTTTGCGCATGAAGCTAAATACGACGAGTATCTTTTTGCTGCCAATACAGTAGATAAATTCATAGGTGACCTTTGGAATTATTGCCAGAGCAATCCAAAGTACAAAGATAAAACCACATTCATCATTACTACAGACCACGGTAGAGGCGATAAAAACAAATCGCAATGGACAAGCCATGGGCAGCGTGTATCTGATTGTTATCAGATCTGGTTTGCGGTTATCGGGCCAGATACCCCTGCTACAGGAGAGATGAAAACAGATGTTCAATTATTCCAGAATCAGATAGCAAAAACAGCTGCGAAATTCCTGGGTTTCGACTTTCAGAATGGAAAGGAGATAGGAAAAGAGGTTCCGACGGTGATGAAATAAAAGAAATTTAGTGAATGAGTGAGTTAGTGATTGAGTGATTAGATTAAAATATAGAAATTCAACCAATCGCTCAATCACTCATTCACTAAATGATTCTAAATATCATGATGCACATAAAACAGATGTCCATTTAAATCTCTGATAGTAAATTGTCGTTGATTCCATGGTTTATCTTCAATATCGTCTATTATATCTACGCCGCTATTTTTCATTTCTAAATAACTTGCATCGACATCTTCTGCAAAAATCCAGTGAATATTTGGCGTAAAGGGCTCTTCTGTTCTTCTAAAAAAAATGGCTATTTCATCCCGATGAACTGCGCCAATCCACTTGCTTTCATCCAGCCAGGCGATATAAAAACCTAGTTTTTCTACATAATAAGCCATTGCCTTTTCTACATCTTCTACAGGCAATTGCGCAACAGGCTGAGCAAGTCTTGTCTTTTCCATGTGATTTGGGATTAGATGTTATTGAGTGATTTAGTGAATGAGCGATTGAGTGATTAAAATTATGTGAATTGTGATTTACCTCATAGGAGCTTACAGTAAATATTATTCACTAATTCACCCGCTCGGCGTCCTCATTCGCTAATTTGCAATTAAAAATAATCACTCAATCACTCATTCGCTCAATCACTCAATAAAAAAACGAGCACTAGCTCGTTTTTTTATTGTATCGTTTTCATGACTATGATTTTCTCAGCAAATTTTCTATTGGGACACTGCATGCGTTAACATAGGAACTGTTCTGATAGAGGATTAACTGAAACAGTTGTCAGTATATATCTTAATTTCTTGTCAGAGGCCATACAAGCGATAAGGCCAAGCGTTTGACTAATTGAGGTACAACATCAAGGCGGCGGAATGTGGTGCGCATGGTGCGGCGTTTAGATGCATTAAACAAGCTTTCAATCTCTCTTAAGAAGATGAAACTACCATGGCTATACCAGCTCTGAAAGTCACGGCTTATGTCTTTATGTGTAGGCAGATAATTCATAAATTCGGTTAAATCAAAGCTTGCCCCTGTAATTCCGGCTCCGGCTCTTTTAGCATCTATGGCATTACAGGCTTGCTCGTAGTGTTTAGGTACAGGAATCATCAGTGTCGGCTTACCTAAATACATGGCCTCACATACTGACTCAAAACCTGCGGTAGTTACTAATCCACGGCAATTCTGCATCATTTCTAAAAACTTTTTACCGTTAATTTTATGAAAATGCAGGTTGGGTGAATAGTGGAAAGTATCGTTGTATGTCGGGTTATCCCAGAAACAATGTACTTCCGTATCAGGGTTTTTATCGTGCCATGCCATTATCTGCTCAGCCAATGAATGTTGCGTTACATAAGCCAGCAGATAATTGTGGACATTGGTACTTAACCTTGATAGCTCTGACCGAAGCAAGGGTGGAATGGCAAAGATTTTCTGGTTTTTAGCGTCGTCGAATGGTGTAAACGAGAGTGCCAGTTTTTTTGTTGAACCTAAGGCTGTAATGCGCGTGTTAGTGTTGACTAAAACTTTATCTAACCAATGATTTTTTGGGTGGTGAAAATCGGGATGGAGCAATAAATATTGGTGTGCAATACAAACCATTGGTATTTTAGGGCGAAACATAAACTGGTGAAGTCCGCCTAAAACATCATAAAAATTAATGATAACATCAGGCTTCAGTGCTGATGTATGGATTTGGATTTTTTTAAGGCTGCGAATATATGCCGGCAGGTTAAGAAATGTATGGGTAATGGTTTTTGGTATATCCAGTGCCTTTGTTTTCTGGCAATAGGCCAGATAAGGGCTTGAAAAAGGAATAATTGTATTTTTGAAGTTTTCGCTGAAAAAAGTGGGTATTTCTCTTCCGGTAGCAGTTCCTACTAATGCACCTGCTACAGTGTGGCCATTGTTTTCCAATATCTCGGTCAACGCAATGGCTTGGGTCAGATGCCCACGTCCCTCTCCTTGTATAATCAATAAAAACCTCATAGAGTGGCTGCTATTCTTGGTAAAACAAATCTTTCTTCCTTGCTGAGTTCCTCATTCATCTCAACTTCTTCTGGGTCTTCCTCTGTCTTGCAATCGCTTACAGAATAGTAGACCAGACTCCAGTTTCCATCAAAATCTTCTACCAGTGCTGACATGGTTTCAACCCAGTCGCCCGAGTTCAGATACATTATTCCATCTATTTCTCTGATAGCCGGTTGGTGAATATGCCCGCAGATAATACCGTCACAGTCTTTTGCTTTGGCTAGTTCAGCTAGTTTTTCCTCATAATCGTTAATATAGCTGACGGCCATTTTTACAGCCTGCTTTACCTGTTGTGAAAGCGAATAATAAGGTAGCCCTCTCCACTCACGATATTTATTATAATTTTTATTCAGCCAGAGTAAGAAAGTATAGCCTAAATCGCCAAGATGCGCCAGCCATTTCATGTTGGTAGTAACACTATCGAAAACATCGCCATGTGTTACATAGAAGCGTTTATCTCCCGATTTCAGGATATAATCTCTTCGTATCTGAAATTGTCGACCTATAACCAATGGGAGAATCTGGTCAAGAAAATCGTCATGATTACCGCGTAGATAAATAACCTTGGTATCATGTTTATCCATCTTTTTTAGCACAACTCTGAAAAACGCAGTATGTTTTTTCTTCCAGTTACCGTATTTTTTTAGTTGCCAGCCGTCAATAATATCTCCATTAAGGATAAGCCGTTCACAGCGGTATTGTTTAAGAAATTCAGTTACCTCCTTCGCTTTGCAGCCACTTGTTCCTAAGTGAAGGTCTGAAAGCACGATTGTCCGAAAATGTTTGCCTTTATTCATGTCAACAAATTTCCGTAACTATTGTAAATTGTTGATTAAGAGGATATTACTAAAATGTAAAGAAAAAAAATAAAGCAGAAGAAAAATTCCTCTGCTAATCTTCAATCAATTAACCTAAACAAACTATATAACGTATGTGTAAACATTTCTTAAGCCGCTAATTTCATCTCTTTGATAGAGATTTCATCTTCGTAGGATTCATCAAATTCATCGCCCTCAAACGCTTCTTCAAAAAAATCGTCGTCTGAATCCTCATAGAGACGTTCCTCACTAAAGCCATCCACTATTCTGGTAGTGTATTTCCAGTGAAACTGATTCAATTGATAGGGTATTTTCTTCATATTCTTTTCATTTTGATGCCACAAAGGTCGTGTTAAGATTTAAACACACTATTGCCGTAATGTTAAGAAACTGCTAACACGACACTTTTAATGACCTAAAAATGAATAAAACAGGACAATGGCGATTTCTAAAACCTTTAATCTTTATTTTTTCTTAATATTCAGATAAACTCTACTTAATCTTAAAGCAGGTATTTTGTAATAAAAATTTCTTTTACTATGGTTATTCTTCGTCAGACCTATTTTCAGAATTTTTTATCTGTTTTCGTTTTTATGCTAATCATTTGTTATTACGCTTTTAATGGGGTTCCGGAAGAGAGTTTCGAAAGGCAAAGCTATTCGATAGAAAAAGCTACTGAATATGAAAACAGTATTGAGTTTGAAAAAAATGCCAGCCAGCTAAGAGCTGCTATATTGATGGATGCCGATGTGGTGCAAATAAAGGGTTTGCTATATCAGTTGGAAATAGCAGTGGCCAATCTGAGTTCTGGAGAGGAAGCAAAAGCTCAGATTAAGAGTATCTATGACTTATTATTGAAAGATAATAAAAAAGCAGCAATCAAAAGTATCAACCAGTTGCGTACCTATTTATTGAAGAAATCTAAAACAGCAGGTAATTAACGCAATAGTTAAAATAAAAGAGAAATACTTTTTCATGAGATAGTTGTTTAAAAATAAATAAGATTAATTCTTAAAACTTCATGAAGTTATATAAAAGGATTTGAGTCATTTTTTAACCTTGACCCATAAAAGTTTTTTTTATCGAAGGAAAAATTGGTATATGAAAATCGGGCGAAATTGTAGTTTTTGTTGATTTTACTGTTAATTATTTAAAAACAAAATAGACCATTTAGTGAGGAGATATGGCTATATTAAACGCAGGTCATGTGTAAAAAATAATCGCTTAGTTTAAGATAATTCAATCCTTATTATTGTGTTAGATTGAGTTATTACCATTTAAAATCAAAAGGTCAGTTCTGCTATTCAAGAACTGAACTTTTGATTTTATAAATTCTATCGTATATTATTGTGTAGAACTAACTACTGTAGGTTTTGCACTTGTCGTGTTAGCAATTATCTGGTTGTTACCAAATGAAATGACTTTTCCAGATCCGGTACCGATACCTGTGCCATTGTTCATGATACTTGTATTAGAAAGGCGTATGATTGAATCTGCTGCTTCGGGAGAAATCGCTATGATACTATTAGATATATAAGAATTTACTACGTTAATCTCAGTAGCAGTCTTAGATATAACAGCAGTTCCTATATCCTGCATATGCACATTGTCAATAAAAGCAATTACTTTGTCTGTAGCTACAGCTGTGCTACATTTAACACTTATACCATTCATATCAGCTGGCCCTGAAATAGTAGTATTTTTGACGGTAAGTATCCCACTGCCAGCAGTAGTGTAGTCCACCAGAATGGCATTACCGTTAGCACCACTTGGTGACGTAATTCCATTAATGGTACAATTGTCAATATGAACATTTGAGGGGACAGTAATTCTTATACCATTTGTACCAGTGCCAGCACCATTAATAGATAGGTTTCTGAGTGTCACTGTAATGCCAGGTGTAGTAGTAATATTTATAGCATTAACCAAGGGTGAGAGGATATGCCCCATTGTTCCCTTTCCATCAATTGTTATTGATTTTGTTATTGTTACGGCACCGAACCCCCCCGGATCTAATACATTTATTTCACCGCCTACTGCAGTTTTAGAAATAGCTCCGGCAAATGTTTTGCAAGGGGCTGTGCGGCTGCAAGGATTGACGTCATCGCCCACACCTGAAACCCAGGTACGGGTAGCTTGTGCCAAGGTCTTTTCTGAAAATACGATAGTGACCAGAAGCATTACTAGTAAAATGGATATTTTTTTCATAAGAAATGTCTTTTAGAGATTGAAATGTTAGAATCTTCTGATAGGGCGGACTCTATAAGCAGTACTTTTAGCGGTAGTACCCTGGCTTCCATTACTAAAGTTGAGATAATAAGCAGTCAGTGAAACCTCACCATAGGGTGCAGGTACTTCTGTAGAACTCCAGTAAGTCAGTGCCACTCCTCCCATACCAATATTGGCTCTCTGGTTATACATCAACTGAAGTTCTAATTTTGACGGTAAATACCAGTCTCCATAGTTACCTCCGTCATATTGAGCAGCAGCCAGAGCCGCCGAAATTCCATTTCCCTGAACCTCGTTAATCCGCTGTGTATTATATTCGCCGCCATAAACACCTGACCTCACTGCGTTGGTATTCATATTACTACCAGCTATCCAGGCAACAGTTGCACTTGCGTTATAGTCGGCTGTGGCTACAACCAGACCGTGCTGACCAGAATCATCTATATAAAATATCTTGCCGCCTTGGGCGCTTTGGCCAATAGCATATGTAATTCCGGCAGTATTAAACATAGGTACCCAGACTGAGCCGTTATAGCCATAAGGGCCAGCACCACCAGCACAGTTGGTACAATAGATTTGAAGACCTGCTGTAGGGTTGCTGATAGCTGTGCGTTGGGCTTCATTCATCCTGGGTAGAAGAAACCCTTTTTGGACAGATGAAGCATTGATAATAGGTCCCGGATTCGCATTATTGGGATCAATGGTTACACTTTGTGCTTGAGAAGGAAAATAAAGACTAATAGCAACAAAGGCAATCCATAAAATGGCATGTAAATGTTTTTTCATGGTAAAGCTAATTAAAGTGATTGTAATTACTTTTAAGTGTGTCAAAATTAAGTAAAAAGACTTATAACATTTTGGAATTCGTCAACAAAGAGAAAATTTTTTATTAAGTGGCGGACACAAGAATATTGGGTATAACACCTATTTGCCTAAGAAATATAGCTAAATTCCCAAAGCAATTATTTATTATCTTTGCAACATATACGCAATTATTATGAAGTTACTCCACCTACACTATACAGCGTTTTATGAAAAAAATACTTCTTGTAGAAGATGAAATCAGTGTAGTCAGTTTTATCAGAAGTGGCTTGTCAGAAGAGAATTATGCAGTTTCTGTGGCATTAGATGGCACTACAGGACTTAATATGGCATTAGGCAGCGAATTTGATTTGATTATTCTCGACATTATGCTGCCTGATAAAAACGGCTTAGAAATATGCAAGGAAATAAGAGCAGATGGCATTCAGACGCCTATTCTATTCCTGACCGCCTTAGGTACTTCTGAAAATATTGCTTTAGGCCTGAATACAGGTGCAGATGATTATCTGGTAAAACCCTTTAAGTTTATTGAACTAAGTGCCAGAGTCAAGGCATTGCTACGCAGATCGGTTATTAAAAATGAGGCAGCGCCAGAAACCTTCCAACACGTATATACGATGGCTGATCTGAAGATTAATGATGATGCCAAAACAGTTGAAAGAGCAGGAATTGCCATTTCATTAACTGCCACCGAGTACCGACTGCTTTTAACACTAATGAAAAACAGAGGAAAGGTGTTATCAAGATTAGATTTACTGGAAAGTGCCTGGGACATTAACTTCGATTTAGGAACAAATGTAGTAGATGTATACATCAATTATTTGCGTAAGAAAATAGATTCAGAAAATAAGCAGAAACTCATCCATACGGTTATCGGTATGGGCTATGTGTTGAAAGAAGCATGAAAACCCAAACCAAAATAGCTGTTTCGTTAGTAGTATTTAATATTGGATTATTGCTGCTCTTTGGTATCGGGATATACTTTTTCCTGAATGAGTATTCATATGTTGATTTCTATAAACGTCTGGAAACCCGGGCTAACATTGGGGCAAGATATAACCTGAAAATTGATAGCGCTAATGCTGAAGGTTTTAAAAAGATACGAGAACAACACCTCGAGAAACTTGAAGCAGAAAAAGAATATCTTATCAGAATTATTCCTACCGTATCATTAGAAGAGCAGGCAACTAAGTATCATTTACCTTTATCTTTATTACAAGCCTTAATGAAAGATGGCAGGGGCAGACATCAGGAGGGAAGTACCTTTTATGGAGGAATTAAATTGCAGCACAATAATGCTACTTATCTGTCCATCGTATCAGCTAATAGTCGGTTCGTTTCTCACCATCTTACTTTCTTACGAAATATTCTGCTCTGGGGCTTTTTGTTTATAGTAGTGGTTACGGTCTATCTCTCTATTTATTTCTCAAAACATTTCTTCGATCCTATCAAAGAAATGATAGATAAAGTAAAACAAATCAGCACCGAAAATATCCATCTACGGCTGAAAGAGCCGGAAAATAACAATGAAATCAGCGAATTAGCGAGTACTTTCAATGATTTACTGAACAGGATAGAGACTGCTTTTGAAACCCAGAAAAACTTTATCAGCAATGCCTCGCATGAATTAGCCACACCTCTCACAGCAATCATGGGTGAGGCCGATGTGGCTTTGATAAAAGAGCGCAAACCGGAAGATTATCAAAAAGTATTGCAGAATGTGGTAATACAAGCTGAAAGGCTCAACCAGATAACCAAATCACTACTCTTTCTGGCTCAGACAGGTTACAAAGGCAAGAAAATAGTCCTTGAAATTCTAAGGCTTGATGAGGTTATATGGGAAGTAAAGGGGCTGATTGACCGCCTGAATCCTGAGAATAAAATACAGGTTGATTTAAGCCTTCTGCCAGAGGACCCCAAGAAACTCAAAATTAATGGTAATAAACAATTGCTACATCTGGCTTTGGCTAATATATTGAATAATGCCTGCAAGTATTCGCATAATAAACCAGTATCGGTACATATTGGTGCCAGTCAGGATCAGGTATTGCTTTTCATTAAAGACCAGGGAATAGGTATCCCTGAAAATGAACTGGCATTTATCTATGACCCATTCTTCCGGGCTTCAAATACACGTTTGTTTGAGGGCTATGGTATTGGTTTACCACTGGCTCGAAATATTATTAAACTGCACAATGGTACACTTTTAGTTACTTCCAAGGCCAATAGTGGCACGAGTGTACAAATTAATTTCCCGCTTGCTAAGCTGATTAAGTAATTTTCTAATCTAATTCTAATCTCTCTTAATGTATTTTAATTCGGTTCTTAGACCCGACTAATGTGGTTTGTAGACCTTTGTACCTGATAATTAAATGTATTAGGTATGCAGAAAACTATATTGATTCCCATTGACTTCCGGGTAGCTTCTCTCAACACATTAAAATATGCGCTTGAAAGAAGTTCTGGTAATCCCCACCATGTCATTCTTATTTATGCCGAGTATCTTGAAGACTCGATTACAGAATTACTTTTTTATAGACCTGAAAGCAAAATAGCCAGTAAGATTACCCCCGAATTTAAGAATGCACTTGAAGTACTCAGAAACAGATTTGAGTACCAGATAGCAGACCTCGACATCAAGCTGTTTCATAACCGAAGCAGAAGAGGATTAAGACGCTTCGTTGAAAATCATCAGATTGATGCCATCTACATCCCGCAAACGTATCGCCTGAAAATGCCAAAAAAGGCCTTTGATCTGGTAAGTATTATCAGGCAGACTTTTGTTGACTATCAGGAAATAGACTGGCCGCAAGACCACAGTGATGCTTCAGAGAAAGATCATCTCGAATATCTATTTAACCAATAAAACACCATGAGCAAAACCTCGTTTCCTACCACACCGTTGGGGAGGATAAAACTGTTCTTTACTTTTTTTGATTCCCGCTGGGAAGATATTAACAAAGATAATTGGGCTAAAGTAGCCTACAAAGACTTTAGCGCCGGCTTGATTGTAGCCATGACAGCCATACCAATGGCGATGGGATTTGCCATGGCCATGGGCATGAGACCCGAAAACGGGATTATTGCCGGAGCTATGGCCTGTATAATCGGGCGTACGTTTGGTGGCTCAAAGTATCAGGTATATGGTCCTACGGCGGCATTTATTCCTGTAATAGCCGCCTTATTTACCAAATATGGGCCTGCCAGTGGAGGAACATTTGAGGTGGCGCATGGTTTTCTGGTATTGGTATCGATTATCGCAGGTATTATCCTGATAATCATGGGCATTTATGGTTTTGGCCGTTTCGCAAAGCTAGTGCCTAACTCAATCATTGTGGGTTTTACGGTAGGCATTGCGGTTGCTATTGCCCTTACCAATTTAGAAGATGTACTAGGTATTGAATCGTTCAAGGATCTGCTGGGACAGGATGAAGAGATAAAGGGGGGTATCATACATAACTTGCAAAGCGCCTTTCAGAATCTCGACAAAATAAATATCTGGTCTATTTTTCTGGGTTTATTAACTTTTGCTCTCGCCAAAGGACTGTTGCGTATTTCTATTTTTATTCCAGGCCCGATAATCGCGTTAGGGGTTGCTACCCTGCTTTCGGCTACCGTTTTGTCTGATAAAGGAATCATTCTTGTAAAAGACATCTACGGTGCAATCCCTAACAATTTCTTTGTGTTCACGCCTCCGTCTCTACCAAATATGACAACGCAGGTAATTGTAGACATCTTCTATTTTGTTGGAGCTATCGTATTCGTGTCGGGTGTAGAGAGTGTGCTTTGCTCATCAATGGCTGATAGACTGGCTAATAATAAAAGAACGCCTTTTAATCCTGATAAAGAGTTTTTTGGTCAGGGGTTGGTACAGATAATCACACCTTTGATTCAGGGTTTCCCATGTACAGGAGCATTGGCAAGAACAGCTACCAGCATCAAAGCAGGAGCAACTACACCACTAGCAGGGTATTTTAAGGCGATTCTGAAATTAGTAATGGCTTATTATTTAGCACAATATTTAGAGTTGATTCCGATGGCTTGTATTGGGGGAATCCTTATCTGGGTTGCCAGTAATATGATTAAGCCTGCCGAAATCAGAGAGGTGAAGCACTTAGGTAAATTTGAATTTGCCATAATGGTTTATACAGCCGTGATGGTACCTGTAACAGACTTTCTTACAGGTGTATTATCAGCTTTGGTAATTTACTTTGTTCTGAAAGCTATTTTCAATAGAAGGGTTAAGAGTATCTTATAAAGCTGATGAAGCACACTTTTATGAGAGCCATTGGGTAACCAATGGCTCATTTTTATTTTAAACAATCTTAAAGGTATAGATCTGGATATTTACAATGCAATCGCCTTTTTCGAGTTTACATTATTCTGTTTTACATTTTTCGGTTATTCCTTATTATTTGTCTGAGGATACTTTATTTCGTCAAAATCTTTACTGTAACCAATAGCTGTCCTACATGCCTGGTTGTATGTTCTGCTGAGTGGGTTAACAAGCCTATAACTGTCGAAGGCAATTTTGCCCGGCCTACTTCTCTGGCTTGTGTAAGTATGCTTTCATTGGTTTGCGCCAGTTCCGAAACAGATTGTTCAACTTGCCTGTCGAGCGCAAAAACCAATTCTTTTACTGTAATTGCTTCATTAAACCTTCCCTCTGCTGCCAAAGCACCCAATTGGATAGTGCTTAACGATTCGCCACGGGCATATGTAAATAACCTGTCTAAAACACCAGTGAGGTGTTGTAAATGAAAAGCCGGAGAAGCTACATTGAATGGACGTTCCCACAAAAGATTTTCCGGGAAATCAACCATCATGGCATGTACTTCTTCCTGTGCCTGTAAGAGTGCATGGGCAATCGGTTGTAATAAAGCAGTGATATTTGGGAGTGGCCCACGGAGCCATACTTCTAATTTAGGTGCATCAGCCATTTTTTGATTGTAAGTTTGGTTGTGCAAAAATAGCTCTTTTCTTAATCATCGCTATCGCCACCCCCATAAGCGGCACTTTTAGTTTCGTTTTCGTTCGAATAATAAAAGGCATGAATTCGAGCCACATCCCGAAGGAAGTCAACATTCAGTATCTCTACTCTATGAATAGGTAAACCTATACGTTTTCTTAAATCTTCTATCATTTCATCTCTGCGTTCGGGTACTACTAACTCTACTTTTTCGTAGCGTATTTCTCTGAAATTCTCGTGTTTGATGTTTAGTCCATGCTCTAAGCCAAAAGTAAGTGCTACTAAAACCACATCAGCTATAATTAACTCATAATGAGTCATATTGAGTGGCGTAAGCGCATTGATGAGACCAATTGCCACGCAAACAAAAAAGTAACCCATTTCACGCACAGGCACGGTAACCGTGCGATATCGGATAATTGAAAATATAGCAAAAAGCCCAAAAGCAAATCCCATTTTCAGTTTGGCTGTGCTCAATAGAAAACAAATCAGGAAATTGACAACATTGAATAAAAAGAATGTAAAAACAAAGTCTTTATTCTTATAGCGATTGTAATAAATGCCCCGTACCAGAATAAAAATAACAATCATATTCAGGAGAAACCTTACGCCAAATTCTATTGCTATATTATCTCCTAAAAAATGATTAACGGTGTGCGATGAGCCTTCGAGTTCTTCCATGAAATCTATTGAGTGAATGAGTGATTAGTTTTTATTTAGTGATTGAGTGAATGAGCGATTGAGTGATTATTTACTTGCGAGTAGGTGACTGAAAATGTGATATAAATCCAGGAATGGTGACAGTAATAATGTATTTATAATATAAATAAGTCTTTAATAAACTAATCACTAAATCACTCATTCACTAAATCACTCAATATTTTGTCGAGTTTTCTCAACACCGGCTTAAACGAATTGCGTTTGACGTTTTCAAGAGTTGCGATTCCTACGGAATATTTACTGAAACTTGCCTGTGAGATATGTCTTTTTTTGAAACTTTGTACAATCGGGCTAAAGATTGAGCCTTTATCCTGCTTGATTTCTGCAACTATCAACCCTTGATTCGCCTTTTTTAGTTCACCTTTCTGGAAAACCAGATTCAGGTCTAAAGTAAGGCGCTCAGTGAAGTCCTTTCTGACTAAGGTGATGCGGTCGAAATAAATCCAGAGTTGGTCGTGTAAGCGTTCGGGCTCTTGTAGAAAGCGATTGAATAATTGATAATCGTCATTTTGCAATTCCTTATTCAGACTAATGCGTTCTTCTCTGTATTTAACCGTACGGCTATTGCTGATTTTCTTTTTTACCTCAAAAAACACCAGCCCGGTGTCTGAATAGCGACGATAGCGAACTTTCAAACGATTAGGTTTACCATTATGGTGTTGGTAATAAAGCGCGTAATCATCAGTATCAAAATACAAAGATTCGTAGCTATGTGAGCGCTTCTGATTGATTTCCAGAATATGATAATAAGGCTTGATTTCCTCCAATATTTCAGATAATACATTTGTATGAAAGATGTATTTACTATCTACCCGATTGAGCAGCTTAACAGCTTCGATTTCGGCTAAAGAGACGCTTTCAAATGTTTGTAGGTCAATCATATCGGGTGTAATAGCTTCAAACAGCCTGTTAATCTACGAATAAAAATGTTATTTCAAAAATGTTGTCACGGCCTGATTACGTGTACTCACATGCGTTTTAAGTGTATTCAGTTCGGTTGTAAAAGCTGCCGTACTGGTCAGATTAGAATAAGGTTTCTGCTCTACCTCGCTGCCGTTTACATAGGGGGCTATCAGGTTATGATATTTGTCAAAAAGCGTTCCCATTTTTGCTACTGTAAAAACATTACTGGCAAACTCACCTACATATTGTTTGTATTTGGCATAATATACCGCATCATCAGCAACGTATCTCAACAAAGGCCATGATTTAGTAACCTCTGTCATAGCTAACGAAACTGCATTTCTTCCGCTGGTTTTCATCGATTCGTTATGATCCCACGGAATCCAGATAAGCTTTTTTGTCGGCGAATTATACAGATAATAATTATGGGCCATAGCTCCGTAGGCATCCCAGTTCACAATCGTATTATTCACAGCCAGATATTTCAGATAATGGTCAACATTGAAAGTTTTTTCTAAGTTGGCTCGCCAGATAGATGCATCTGAGATACGATTCGTTGCATTAAGGGCAGTAATAAATGCCTGTACATCACTATAATCGGCTTCGGTCTTGTTATTCTTCTTTTCAAACTGACTCTGTGTAAAAGATTGAAAGGTCGATTCAGGCTTGTATATATTGCCTTTACTCTCGGGGTCGTCGGTAAACTGGTTTTTTACCATTGTGTCGTCTACTACCTCAACCATTGTATAGATGCCGCAGTATTTTTTACCATCACCAAAATCAATATATACTTTGTAGAAGGCAGTTTTAGCTGCAGGAACACCTGCCTCCCTAAAAATATCAGCCGCCACTTTCTCACGTATTAAAGAATTATCTCCATAAGCGGGCGACATGGATAATTCCTGAAAACCATACAAGCGTTGATTTTTGATGGCAGGAATCTTATCTTCAAACTCATCCATATTCAAACGAAAAGGAAGTTTATAAACACCCGAACGCCAGATTGACGATAAACTCGAATTACCTTTCAGGCGAAAGCCCACATTCGTCCAGATTTTTTCGTTGAATTTCATCGTAACGGCAAAGTAAGCAGGTTCGTCTGTTCCGAAAGATACAGCACCGCCTCCTCCATTTCCGCCACCACCCGGGCCTCCTCCAGCTCCACCCATACCTCCCGCACCGCCTGTACCACCGGAACCAAAGTCATTACCATATTTGGCTTTCATATCGGTTCTGATACTATCCCATTGTGTTTTCCGGATGGTAATTTCTAAAGAATTAACGGCCTCTTGCGGAAAGACAACTGCATAGTTGGGTGAAACCTCACTGCCATGCGACTCAGCCGTCCAGTCTGGATTAGTAGCGGTTGAAGGGGTTACATCCTCCTCCTTAGGTTTGCAGGCGGCAACCCAAAGCAGAAAAATGACCGTGGGCCATACGAATCGCAGTTTTTTCATATTGGTGTTAAAAAGGGTGTTTGCTCGGATAGACGCAAAAAGATTAAAGCGGGTTGCTTGCATAATTTTGGGTTTTTGAGAATATTGCTCAGATGTAACTGATAAGCATCCTGACAATGATACCTGCGGAAAAAGCCCCAATCTGTGAATTTATATCGAAAATCTATCCGATGTCGCAAGAACAATTGGCTTCGGTAGTAGAATATTTTAAGCCCAGAGAATTTCAGAAGAATGACTTTGTGCTGGAAGAGGGGAGGGTATGCCAGATTTACTATTTCATGGAAGAGGGATTCATGCGGGCTTATACTTATGATCACGATGGGAATGAGGTAACTACCGCCTTGTATTCATCCAGGCAAATAGTTTGCGATTTGTCTTCATTCTTCAAGAGAATACCTGCCCAGGAATATATCCAGACTCTGACCGATTGTAAACTCTGGTACATCACCTTTGAGGAATTGCAGCACGTTTTTCACGCTATGCCATATTTCCGTGAGTTTGGTAGAATGATTCTGGTAAATTCTTATGCACAATTGAAACAAAGAATGCTTTCAATGCTACAGGAAACAGCCGAAACCAGATATGCTAAATTGATAGAAACAAACCCAATGATTTTTCAGAAAGTGCCTTTAAAAATGATTGCTTCTTATATCGGGGTAACAGATACCTCATTGAGCCGTATCAGAAAAGAATATGCAAAAAACAGAAATAACAATTGAAAACTTGCCAAATGGCAAGAATTAATTGCAAGCTCAAGGCTTCCTTTGCATAGAAATTAAACATGTATTATCAATGCAACATCTGCCTTTTTATATATCCTTAGTGATGGGTCTTAGCACTTTTTTAAGTGTATATTTCCTGGCCAGGGCTTCTTCAAAATATACTACCCGAATCTTAATAATAGCTACTATCTGGCTTGTGATACAGGCCTTGCTAGGCACAAGCGGTTTTTATGCAAATACTCAGGCTATGCCACCAAGATTTCTGTTAGCTATTGGCCCCCCTTTATTATTAATCATCAGCTTATTTGCTATCAAAAATGGAAGGAATTTTATAGACGGATTAAACCTTAAAACCCTGACTATCCTGCACGTTGTCAGAATACCTGTAGAACTGGTTTTATTCTGGCTATTTCTTCATAAGGCAATACCTGAAATTATGACCTTTGAGGGGCAAAATTTTGATATTCTTTCGGGCATTACGGCACCTATTGTATACTATCTATTCATCAAAGAGCGCATAGGGATGGGCATTATGCTTCTATGGAATTTTGTCTGTCTGGTGCTTTTAATCAATATCGTTAGCACAGCTATTTTATCTGCACCATTCCCTTTTCAGCAACTGGCTTTTGACCAACCTAATGTTGCAGTATTGTATTTTCCTTTCAACTGGTTGCCCGCTTGTATAGTGCCGATTGTATTGTTTTCGCATTTGGTGGCGATTCGGGGGTTGTTGAGGGGGTAGAAGAATTCTAACCTATATTTCTCCTTGATTTAAATAATGAAATTATCGATTTTTTTTATTAAATTTAAAGAAGAAACTAATCGAATTAGAGCCTATGACTTCCCGCAATTTAAATATTAAAACTGAACAACAAGGTGTTCGTTATATACAAGGTATAGTTCAAGATAACAATTCAATTTTTCAAAATATTAATAGAGAGAATGATCAGGGTAACGACTGTTACATTGAGTTTGTAGAAAATGGGTATGCTTTAAATTATGGAATATTTGCACAAATCAAAAGCGGAATGAGCTATAGGGATAATCAGGGTTATAAGATTCCTACAGATAAAGCACATCTCAAATACTGGAGTCAAGGATTAAATCTTAGTATTGGTATTGTGTATGACCCAGAATTACAGAAGGCATATTGGGTAGATATTACTGCTTATATAAAAGCTAACAATAATATTCTAAATCAAGAATATCACGCGATAAGAATCGATACAAAAAATGAATTCTCGCAAGATTTCTTTCCTGGTTTCATGAAGTATTGTATAGATTTTAGGGAAGAATTTAATAATTATGAAAATTATGGTAGAAGCTTAGATGCATTTGCAGATTTAGATAATCCTAATAATTGTTATGAGGGATTAAAATCTTTATATTCTAATCATAGAGATAAGCAATCAACTTGGTTTTATATTATTTCGACCTTTTCAAAGATAAAGCACGAAGGTATTCAAAGAAATATTATAGGTCTTCTAAGTAATTATACTTATCAACCGTATATATTTTATTCTAATTCTAAACTTCTACCTTCTGAGGAAATTCGGGAGAAGATTTCAGAATTAATGACAAAGTATTTTAGGAAAGAAGAAGTTGAATTAACTTTAAAATATATGGAAAATGGTATAATTAAGGGTAGTTTTAGCTATTTAGTATTTCTTGTAATAAATTTTGTAAGTGATATTCATATTATTTTTAAAGACATATCTTTTAGCGTCGGAATAGATGATGATAAAAGAAATTTTTGCTTTTGGTTATATATTCATTTAGCAAAATTTCATTCAATTGAAGAGACAATTAAAACAACAGAGTTATTTCTCTCAAAATTTCCAATTGGGTATAAAGATGAGGCTATGATAGGAGTTATAGAAAGTATTAAGATTGGACAGTTGTGGCCGGTTGGATAGACTATCTTTATCACCTCAATACTTTAATAATCGTGCAAAAAACTCAAAACTTAATAAGGATTTTTGCAAATAAACTTTTAATGCTATGGAAGAGAAAGATTTTATTGGTTACCATGAGTGGGGTATTCGTGTATCAAGATTGATGGAACTCATAGCAATGACAAACCGTACTATTCAAGTGCACAGAGAAGAAGGAGATTCAGAACTTTATATAAAGCAATATGAAGAAGTACTTGAAAGACATACAGATGAATTACAGGAATTAATGAAAGTAATGGGCTTAGCAGTTCAATTAACCCCATTATCTAATGTAGCTTAAAACTGGTGTTCCCGAAGGGATTCGAACCCCCATCATCAGAACCGGAATCTGACATTCTATCCATTGAACTACGGGAACAGGATACTATTAAATTTTTAGAACCGCAAAACTACGAAAATCTTTTTTCAAATACTATTTACGGATTTAAATGATAACAACGGCGGCAACGGGCTTCGTATCTTTCAGATTCTCCCAGAAGCACTTGCGGCCCGTCAGCAGTTTTACGGTAGGAATAATGAGCAATATCGCCACAGACTACGCAAATGGCATGTACTTTTGTTACATATTCGGCTATAGACATCAGATTAGGCATTGGTCCGAACGGCACACCTCTTGAATCCATATCTAAGCCTGCCACAATGACTCTTTTTCCCTGTTCAGCCAGTCTATTCACTACCTCAACAATTCCCTGATCAAAGAATTGAGCTTCATCAACACCCACCACATCACAATCACTACACATCAGCAAAATTTCTTCTGAGGTATTCACAGGCGTAGAACGGATAGCCGTCTGGTTATGCGAAACTATATCAGCTTCGTGGTAGCGGACATCAATGGCAGGTTTAAATATCTCAACTTTTTGCTGCGCAATTTTTGCCCGGTTCAGCCGCCGAATCAGTTCTTCTGTCTTCCCTGAAAACATAGAGCCGCAAATTACTTCAACCCAGCCTGTCTTATGTCCTTGTCCTCTACCTCTTTTTGGTTCAATAAACATTATTTTCCTAATTTTTTCGTTCTAAGTAAAACTGGCAAAAAAGTTGTAGTAAATTTACAGTTAGTTAGCAGAAATGATGTTCCACATGACGTACTAACCTTAGCTTCCAGTCATAAATTATAGCTATTTAACTTACAAAACAAATAAATTTAAGAATGTCGAACAAATTGAATTTGTCGGCCGTTGAACGGTACAGTAAGGCTTATGCAGCCCGTGTGTGTGATGAGTTTTTTGCCCAGAACAATACTATCTCTGGTAAACAAATACTTTCTTTATGTAATGTACAGCAGGTTAACCTGTTGACTATAAGGGCTTTGTTTGAAAAGTGGCAAGGAGATACGCAGCGTTTACGCAGCCCATATTTTGACTTTACTGCGCCTGAAGTACAACAAGCATTAAAGAACTTTATGAATATAGTTTCACAATTTATTTCGGTGAAACGCGAACAATTTGAACCTCTGTTGGTAGATTCTGTGGGTGAAACCCTGGTATTAATTCTTGAACCGCAGACTTTTTATAAGGAATTAATGCGCGACCTGCCGAATTTCAGATTTACACAGGAAAATGCCGCCCCTCTCGCTAAATATATACAAATTAATAAGCAGGTGCTACCGGGTTTGGTTGAAAAGCTGAATGGCAAAGAGTTTGTATTTGCCAATCAGGCCATGGCCTGGATTGATGAAATGCCGATTACTGCCGAGACTCCCGATAAATATCTGTCACTTTTTGCGCAAAAAGTAGCAATTCCTGAGGAATTGGTGCCTACTAAAGCTGTTTCAGTTTCTGAAGTTATCAGCAGCCCGGCTTCATCTTCTTTCTTTGATTTAGAATTGAATAAACCTGTGGTAGAAGAAAGACCTTATACACCTCCTCCGGTAGTAATTCCACCACCGGTGGTAATTCCTGAGCCTAAAATACAAGAATATAATGCTTATGTGGAAACTCCGCAGTATATAGAACCACCCAGGCCGGAACCGGTAAAAGAAATAGTAGTTGAAAGACCTGTGCCTGTATTTGAGCAAAAACTCAATTTGGTGGCATCTAAAGTAAATGAATCGGCTTATGATAAATCGCCATCAAAAGAGCTGGAAGAAATGCGGTTGAATGAGAGATTGGCCAGTGAACAAAAAAGTCTGAACGACCAGACTAAAGCGAACAGAACGATTCTTGATCACCATCAGAATAACCGCATTGAGGGCATTAATAGTGCAATCTCATTGAATCAACGATTCTTATTTACTAATAATCTTTTTGGAGGGAACATACAGGCATTTTCGAATGCATTGGATGAAATTGAATTGTGCAAAGATTTCAGTGAAGCTAAAGAATTGATTCTGAAAAAATATGTTCCTCGCTACTTATGGGATATCACAGGTGCAGAGGCCGAAGAATTTATAGAAATTGTAAAGCGCAGATTTAATTGATTATTTGATTTGCCTTTTTCTGAGTAACCCCGTATTTTGCTTCAAAATCAAACGCTACCTTGGCTAAGAAAGAAGTAAAATATGGGGTTAAGTTTTTTCAGGGCAAAAGACTGAATCTTCTTTGCTTCTTTTGTCTTCTTTCTATTCATCAGGTAAATGCTTCGGGTGAACCTTTTCCCATAGGAGCCAGAAGCTGGGGCATTGGCAATGCAAATGCAGCCATTGCCGACAAACAATCCATTTTTAATAATCCTGCCGGATTGGGATTTCTGACGGATAATTATATTACCACATCTTATCATAATCGCTACACTGTTGCCGGATTGAATACTTTTTCTTTAGGTGGAAACTATACTACTCAATTTGTCAATATAGGGTTAACCGTAGAGCGTTTTGGTGATAAATTGTATCATGAAGAGAAACTGGGAATGACCTTAGCCAAAAGTACCAACAGAGTTTCTTTGGGTATAAAAGTATCTTACCTGCAAGCGGCGGTTGAGGGTTTGGCTGTTAAGCAAACAATCCTGACAGAATTTGGGGTAATGGCCAAACTGAGTTCGACTCTGCAACTGGGTTTTTGCGGGTATAACCTTACCGGTGCCAGGCTTTTTGTTTCGCAACGCGTACCTACTGTGCTTCGTTTGGGCTTGGCTTATCAACCCACTAAACAGTTATCATTGGTTGGGGAGGCTGAAAAAGACATAGTTCTGCCCATCTTATATAAAGTCGGACTAGAATATCAGATAGTCAAAAATTTTTATCTTCGTACAGGTATTACTTCTAAGGTTAGTAATGTCCATTTTGGCATTGGTTTTCAGGCAAAACAATTTATCTTTGATTATGCCGCCAGTAGCCATTCAATACTGGGTTTTTCGCATCATCTGACATTAGCCTATCAATTAGGTAAAGTACCAAAGAAATCGTTATGAAAATCGCATTTTTCAGTACAAAACCCTATGACCGGGAGTTTTTTGAAAAATATAATGAAGCAAATCAGATTAGCTTCTATGAAGTAGCTTTAAACGAACAATCCATTCGTCTGGCAGAAGGTGCTGAGGCAGTCTGCGTATTTGTGAATGACAAAATCAATGCTTCAATTATTGAGGCATTACAAAAAGCAGGTGTTCAGTTAATTGCGCTCAGATGTGCAGGTTTTAATAATGTAGATTTAGGAGCTGCCAGAAATGCCAGTATCAAAGTAGTTCGGGTACCTGCTTATTCGCCTTATGCTGTGGCAGAGCATGCTTTGGCCTTGATTATGACCTTGAACCGTAAAACACATAAGGCCTATAACCGAGTGCGTGAGGGTAATTTTTCTTTAGAAAAATTGACAGGCTTTGATTTATATCATAAAACTGTTGGCATAATAGGTACAGGTAAAATAGGAGGAATATTTGCTAAAATCATGTTGGGTTTGGGTTGTAAAGTGCTGGCTTACGATATGTTTCCTGATGAGCATTTAACAGCTGCAGGAGTAAATTATGTGGACTTTGAAGAGTTGCTCATTCATTCCGATATAGTTTCTTTACATTGCCCATTGACAGAAGCTACCCGACATCTGATTAATGCAGAGGCACTGGCACAGATGAAACTAGGAGTGATGTTGATAAATACGAGTAGGGGAGCCCTGATTGATACCCAAGCTGTAGTGGAGGCGCTAAAGAATAAAACATTGGGTTATCTGGGCATTGATGTATACGAACAGGAGGAAAATATATTCTTCAACGATTTGTCGGGACAGATTCTCCAGGATGATACGCTGGCTAGACTGATGACTTTCCCGAATGTATTAATAACCTCTCACCAGGGCTTCCTGACTGAGGAGGCATTGACGCAAATAGCCATTACCACCTTGCAGAATGTCAGCGATTTTGAACATAAAATTGCCCTGATAAATGAAGTAAAGTAGTCGGGAACTTTTCACATGAACTTATTATTTTTATAGATAAACTCAACACTATAGACATGATACAAGCGCAAACACTACAATTTTTAGAAGATTTAAAGGCTAATAATAATAAGCCCTGGTTTGATGCCAATCGCAAAACTTATGAAGCTGCCAAGGCAAACTTTGGTGAGGTTGTGGGGCAACTTATTATAGGCCTTGGTAAATTTGATGTGGGCATTGCAGAGACCAATCTACAGGTAAAAGATTGTATCTTCCGTATCAATCGTGATGTACGTTTTTCCAAAGATAAATCGCCTTACAAAACTAATTTCGGTGCATGGTTCAATGGAGGAGGGAAAAAAGCACACGGAGCTGGCTACTATTTTCATATTGATGCCAATGAGTGCTTCCTGGCAGGTGGAGTCTGGATGCCGGAAACAAACGATTTAAAGAAAATCCGTGATGAAGTTGATTATAACTACGAAGAAGTAAAAGGCATTATTGATGCCGAGAGTTTCAGAAAACAATTTCCTAATGGGCTTGACAGAGAAGCAGCTACTGTTCGTCCGCCCAAAGGATATGATGAAAGTAATCCTGCCATTGAACTCTTAAAACTCAAGAGTTTTACTGTCTCTAATGCCTTTAATGCATCAGAATCACTCAAAAAAGATTTTGACGCTACCATCCTGGCGGGCTTCGAAGCCATGCATCCATTTGTTGAATTTTTGAACAGGGCAATCAAAGGATAATTTAGTGAATGAGTGAGTTAGTGATTGTGTGATTAATCTTGAACTTTGATTTACTTGATTTATGTGATTGCACTGAAATAACTACCTATATTTTCATAAGGATAACTGATTTAACCATTCTTTATTAAATCAGATTAATCACATAAATCAGGTAAATCAAAGTTCAGACAGCTATTCACTAATTCGCAATTCGCCATTCACGATTAAAAATTAATCACTAAATCGCTCATTCACTAAATCACTCAATAGCTTTGAACTAATTCGTAAATATATATGTATATACATTAAATGTAAATGTATAAAATGAGAACAATATATTATAAAGCTGATGAAAGAGGACATGCCAATCATGGTTGGTTAGATGCCTGGCATTCTTTCAGTTTTGCAGGATTTCAGAATCCAGAAAAAATACACTTTGGTGCTTTACGGGTATTAAACGATGATATGATCATCGGTGGCAGAGGTTTTGGAATGCACCCGCACGATAATATGGAAATTGTTACCATTCCACTTTCAGGTGATTTAGAGCATGCTGATAGTATGGGTAATAAGGGGGCTATCGGTAAAGGCGAAGTACAGGTGATGTCGGCTGGTACAGGAATTTATCACTCTGAACGAAATAAGAATATCGACAGAGCACTCAGGCTTTTACAAATCTGGGTATTTCCGAAGTTGAAAGACATTCAGCCACGTTACGACCAGAAGGCTTTTTCTATTAAAGGTAGAAAAAATCAATTGCAGACAATAGTTTCACCACTTGGTTCGAAAGATGGGGGCATGGGTATGAATCAAGATGCGTGGTTCTCTCTGACTGACCTTGACCAGAATAAGGAACTGACCTATACACCTAAATTGAGTACAAATGGTGTGTATGCCTTTGTGATTGAGGGAGAAGCGGAAATAAACGGACAACTGTTAGGACGCAGAGATGCTTTAGGTATCAGCGAAACCGATGAAATTTTAATTAAAGCCAATACAGACTCGGAAATTCTCCTGATAGATGTTCCGATGTCGTTTTAAGCTAAATATCTTAAACCAGAGAAAATATGAAAATTGAAATCATTTCAGGAAGCCCAAGGCAAGAAAGCGTTACGGCGAGAGTGGCCACTTATTTACAAAAACACCTGAGCGAGATCACGGATGCCGAGGTAGGCATTATTGATGTAAGAGATTATGAATTACCTTTTGTTCAAAAAGTCTGGACTTCGGTAGACGCGGTTCCTTCAGAATGGAAATACTTGGGTGAACGTATGTTTTCGGCAGATGCGTTTATTCTGGTAACACCCGAATACAATGGTAGCTATTCGCCTGCAATGAAGAATTTATTAGACCATTTTCCGAAACAATTACATAAACCTTTTGGTATCGTAACAGCTTCGACAGGAATAATGGGTGGTATGAGAGCCAGCCAACAAGTAATAAGCCTGGTTGCTGCTTTGTTTGGTATTGCTTCTCCGCACATGCTGATTGTGCCCACTGTAGACAAGAAATTTGATGCCGAAGGGAATTTAACAGATCCGACATTCTTTAAAGCGATTGAGATGTTTACCAACGAATATATCTGGTTAGTAAATAAAATAGTAGCCAGAAAAGAAGAACCAGTATTACAACCACATGCCTAGTGTTTAAGGAAACACACTATCTCTGAAATAATGAAAGCTCGTACTATTCAGAACATTAGTTTTGCAAATGAGGTCCAGATGGGGCCCATGCGAGTAAAACAACCTTTACCTGCCACCAATATCAGACAGGTGAGTCCTTTTATATTGTTACACCATGCAGGGCCAACTTATCATAACCCTGATGCCAGTAAGCCACGTTTAAGCCCTCACCCACATAGAGGATTCGAACCTGTTACCTTTTTGTTTCAGGGAAAAATCCATCATAAAGATTCTTTAGGAAATGAAGGATTTTTGAATGCCGGAGATGTTCAATGGATGACTTCCGGCAAAGGCATTATCCACTCAGAAGGGCCATCGGCAGAATTTATGCGCGAAGGTGGTAATTTTGAGTTGATACAATTGTGGGTAAATCTGCCTCGTGCACATAAAATGACTGAACCAAAGTATCAACACCTGACTAAAGATACCATGCCTGTAATCAAGGAAGAGGGAATAGAAATGCAGTTAGTTGCAGGGAATTATAAAGGTCAGGCAGGCGCGGCTTCTACTTTTTCACCCATATTAGCAATGATGGTAAATTTTGAAGCAGGAGCCAAGACTTTCTTTGAGTTACAAGGGTCTTATAATGCCTTAGTGTATGTACTTGATGGAGAAATAAAAACCAACGAAACTATTATAGAAAAATTGAATATGGTCACATTCGACCATGAGGGAGAGGGGATAGATTTTGAGGCCATTACCAAAGGCAAACTATTGTTTCTGGCAGGCGAACCTATTCAGGAGCCACTTTCTACCTATGGGCCTTTTGTAATGAATTATCCTGCTGAATTGAAGCAGGCCATAGAAGATTATGAATTAGGATTGATGGGAGTGCTGGAAGATTGATTGAAAGCGAAAAGGGTGGTATATTTTATACCACCCCTTATTTTTACTTCTGCACACCCTCTTTAGGGCCTTGCTGTTTATAAACTCTTTCAGCCACAATTTCGTCTGGGGTTATACTGCTCATGGCTACTTGTAGCTTATTATTTAAGCCGGATACTACCATATCGTCTCCATTCATCAGGGCATTGTATCCATCCATTGCCACATCGGCTGGGTCAGCTAGTTTACCATCTTTTACTGTTTTAGAATGTAGCATATCAGCTTTTCTGAAAAAATCAGTAGCTGTTGCTCCCGGTAGGAGGGAAGTAATCACCACACCACTATCTTTTACCTCGGCTCGTATCGCTTCAGTAAATGAATGCACAAAGGCTTTAGTACCATGATAAACTGCCTGAAAAGGCCCTGGTACCTTACTTGCCACCGAAGCCAGATTCAGAATCTTACCACTTTTTCGCTCAACCATTTCTATCAGAAACAGTTTAGTCAGCGCTACCAGACTGGTAATATTCAACTGGATAATGTCCATTTCCCGCTCAATATCAGTATTAATAAATTCGCCATATTGCCCTTGTCCGGCATCATTTACTAAAATATCTATCTGTAAGCCTTTTGATTTTACAAAATCATATACCTCGAAAGGGGCATTTTTCTTAAATAAATCTTTGGCAAATGTCACTACTTCTATGGTATATGCTGCTGCTAATTCATGAGCTACTCTATCTAATTCTTCCTGACTACGGGCGACAATGATAAGGTTATGACCGTCTTTTGCCAATAATCTGGCTAATTCGTAGCCAATACCACTTGTTCCCCCTGTGATTAATACGTATTTCTTATTCTTTGCCATAATTATCTGTATAAATGATTATGCTTTAAGAAGCGCAAAAATATCACCATCATAATTTTGACAGAAAATACCAGTTGTTGGGGGAGGATTTCAACAAAACGCAGGTATTTGAGGAAGAATACCCACATGGCACGAAGAGAGTTTTACACCTGATATTTCTTTCTGTTTGAAAGAAAATAGTCAATCAAAACCAAAGAGCTAACGGCAAATAAACACGCTAACATGAGCGCAGGAAGCGCATTGATTTGCCTGATAATTTCGCCCGTAACCTGATTAATGTTACTAGCTAGTGGAAGAGGTTTATTGTTCGTTTGAGCCGATTTACCGAAAAGGCTAATTAAAGTTATAATAAAAGTGGCGGTCATACCTATACCATACCAGACCCTTTTACTGATAATAGGCTTAAAAACTACCTTACTCTCTAATCGCTCTATATCTTTCATCAAATTTTGAGTAAAATCAATAGATGGCTCTTCTATCAGATGTTTCTCCAGTAAAGCGTCTAAAGCCGGATTGACTACAATGGCTTCCTGTGCTTCAATCTTTTGGATAAGTATAGTAGTAAAATCAGCCGTTGGCTGGTCTGGTTCTACTGATTGAATCAGTTTTTTTAGCTTGTATTCTTTGTCCTGTGCCATCCTCCTGAATTTTTTATAACAAAAAATGCAATTCCTGTTCTAATTTTTTCCTTGCCCGAAACAGCTTAATCTTGATATTATTCATAGCCAATCCTGTTATTTCTTCAATCTCTTTCAACGAATTTTCGTTCAGATAATATAAAGTAATCAGCAAGGCTTCACCTTTAGGAAGCCGCTGAATGGCCTCCTTTACATATCGCTGCTCTTCTTTTGTTTCTAATGCAATAGATGGAGGGCTTGTTTCATCAATTACATAGTTCTGATGAGCCTCATCGTCAATCGTTAAAAACTCTACTTTATTTTTAGGTAACTTATTGAGTGCGGCTCTATACACAATGGTATAAAGCCAGGTTGAAAACTTTGATTTATTCTCAAATGTATGAATTTGCTGATAAGCTTTCAGAAAACTTTCCTGAATGATGTCTTCGGCATCTTCTCTGTTGTTTATAATTTTTAAAGCTACCGTAAAAGCCATGTTTTTGTATTTATTCACAAGAAATGCATAAGAAGCCGAATCTCCCTTTTTTACTCGTTCTATATAGGCTTGGTCTTCTGTATACATTAATTCTTGGGTAGTCTTTGTTGTATAGTAAGACAAACATCTGCCAGCGGTGGTTACAGGATAATCAGTATTTTTTATGAAATTTATTTTTTGAAAAATCTGTAACCAACCATTCATTCCCTTTGTCTTATGGGTGTTAGTTCGATAATCATTTAAAATTACTACAAAAATGGATGAAATATTAAGAGACGCGTTGGTATCGGTTTCTGCCTTTGCAGGGATTTTCGGTATAGTCTACGTTTATCTGACTGCCCGCAACCGCGAACGCCTACTGATGATAGAACGCGGCACAGATGCCTCAAAACTGTTTAATTCCAGAGGTCGCTTACAGTTACAGACACTAAAGTTCGGAATGCTTTTCGTAGGCATTGCCCTTGGGATTTTAATAGGGAATATTCTTCATAAAAAATATGATTTAGACAAAGGAGTAGCCTTTTTCTCGATGGTATTCCTCTTTGGCGGCCTCAGCTTAATAATCCACTTTCTTATCGATAGGAAAATCAAAGATTAAATTTAAACACAAAATTATATAATGAAAAAGCAAAGTATCTTACTGGCAGCTATCTGCCTTATGAACCTCCTTTTGCCTTTAGGTAACCTAAAAGCGCAATCAAAGCCCAATTCTCAGACTATTTTTAATGAACTAGCCCAGAAAGATAGTGTTTTGTTCAAAGCCGTATATAACTGCGAGGTAGATAAAATAGACGGTATTTTAAGCAAAGATTTCATGTTCTACCACGATGGGGGTTACTTTGGTGAAACTTCTAGTGAATCATCTGCTCAGTTTAAAACCAATTTGCAAAAGAACTTTTGCGATAGAGGAATCAAAGTAAAAAGGCAACTAGTAAAAGGTAGTTTGCAGGTCATTGTAGTGAATGAAGAAAAAGCGACGCAATCGGGGGTACAACGTTTTTATATGGGAGAGAAGCTGGTAGAAGAATCTAAATTTTCTCGTGTATGGCAAAAGCAAAAAGGCTTATGGAAAATGACACAAGAACTGGATTATCTGGTGAATACTAAGTTTGCTTCAAGAACTGAAGGAAATAAGCTCTATAATGAGATTGCTCATATGGATAGTGTATTATTTAATGCCTTTAACACACAAGATCAGGAGACAATAAAAAATGTCTTTGACCCAAGCCTCGAGTTTTATCATGATAAGGGAGGACTCACTAATTATACCCAGAATATAGATTCATTCAAAACCCTGTTTGCTAATAATAATGGATTGAACCGTAAGTTAGTTGAGGGAAGCATGGAGGTATATCCCGTCAAAGATTATGGTGCTATAGAAGTTGGGGAACACACATTCTGTCATAAAGAAAACGGAAGAGATGATTGCGGCACTTTTAAATTCCTGCATATCTGGCAGAAAAAAGATGGCGTTTGGAAAATTACAAGGGTAGCTAGTTATGACCATTGATACCACCGCGTCACGCCTCTACTCGTCCGAAAAAGGGCGTGGCACGGTTGTGCGCTTAGGTATATATATTATTACAACATCATACATATTATGTAATAATTACTAGTAGATAATTCTCCAAACGCTTTAATCGTGCCACGGACTTTCTCGGCCGAGTAGAGCCGTGGCACAGTTATAATTTACGCTTATTTAATACCCTGCAACAATTTATTGGCGCTACCTGCCATATAGCCAAGCCCATCATAATTATTATAAAAGGCTATTTGCTCATTTAATACTCTTCTGAATATCTCTTTTGTCTCTTCGCTTTTTCTATTAATAAGCCCGCTAAGGATTGTTCTTTTTTCTTCGTCAATAAACCATTGTGATAGTATAAAACCATAACTCATAATTGCATGATCATTGAATATTTCAATGGCATCGACTAATTTCTCAACATAAGTTTCGATAGGATAGCCTTCCATAATACGATTCAGGCATTCGCTAAGCCCTTCTGACAGAAAATCAAAATCTTCGCTATCGTCATAAAAGCCATGACATATGGTGTCGAAATCTTCAATCGTTAGAGTGCCTTGGTTGGATAGTTGGGCAATCTCCTCAAATACTTGATAGTCTTGATCATTAGTTAATTGACGAGCATTGATGATGGATTCTTTATTTAGCTGTGGGTTCATTATAAAGTATTATGTAAATATGAAAATTTTACTGTGCCACGATTGTTAAACATTATAAATATTCTGAAACTTACTGATAATATTTGCCTCAGGCAAAATCACCCTTAAGTGATGTTTCATATGCTCTACATAATCTTCCATAATAAAAGCAAGGGTGAAAGGTTTACTTCCTCCGATACTTATGGTGTTTTGTAGATGTGCTGGATTTACTGATTCTATAATATGTGCAAGGTGCATATTATAGGCATACCAGAAACTAATAATCTTTTGCCAATTGCTAATATTATACTGCTGTTCAGCTACCCAGAAGTCCTGCGCGTAGCCTACAAATTCAGTATGTGGTTGTGCCATGGTGCGCACAAACTTATGATGGTTGTTGGAGGCAGAATCTATCAGATGGCCTAAAATCTCTTTTTTTGACCATTTATGTGGTTGCGGTTTAATGCTGGCATCGGGCTCTGAAATGGCTTGCAAGGCAGGTAAAACCTCTTGTAATGTCTGGCGTAGGGAGTCGGCAACGGCTTTCATTTTTCTTGATATACTTGTGTTAAAGGCAAATCTGCAAATTATCGGGCTGATGTGCTAACATTTGCCTATAAATTACAGTTCATTATCAAAAAAGTAAAAAATTGATGGATACTTTGTTGAATGATGACTATTGGAGTCAACGCTATGAAGCAGGTGAAACAGGTTGGGATATTGGTTATGTATCTACTCCGTTAAAAGAGTACTTCGATCAATTGACAGATAAATCTGTTTCTATCCTGATTCCGGGTTGTGGAAACTCTTACGAGGCTGAATATTTGCTTCGACATGGCTTTACGAATGTTACCTTGATTGATATTTCGGCGGTTTTAGTAGAACGTTTGCAGGAAAAATTACAATTTTACATCGAAAATGGTAATTGTCGGGTAATTCATCAGGATTTTTTCTTCCATCAGGGACAATATGACCTGATTATTGAACAAACCTTTTTATCAGCGCTTGACCCTGCTTTAAGACCAAGATATGTAGAGCAGATGCATGATTTACTAAAGCCCGGAGGTAAGCTGGTAGGTGTGATTTTTGATTTTCCGTTTGAAGGAGGCCCTCCTTTTGGAGGTTTAAAAGAAGAATACCTAGCTATGTTTGCGCCCTATTTTCAATCTGTTATTTTTGAGAGATGCATCAACTCTATTCCTCCACGAGCAGGAAACGAATTGTTTATTCGTCTCGACCGTAAATAGTAACCTAAAAGCACTATTAATAAACAACCATATAAGAATACATTTTTATGCAAAAAGCCAGAAAAGCACAGGAATCGCTTACAGTAATGACAGAAATGGTTTTCCCGAATGATACCAATACCCTGGGTAATCTGATGGGTGGAAACCTGATGAGATTGTTAGATATAGCAGGCGCTATCGCTGCTCAGAAACACTGTAATCGCATTGTTGTGACCGCATCGGTTGATAATGTTTCATTTAAAGAAGCTATTCCATTAGGATCAGTAATTACTTTACAGGCCAAAGTAACCAGAGCATTCAATTCATCCCTCGAAGTAGGAATTGATGTGTGGGCAGAGAATATTCCGGCAGGAACAAAAATCTACACCAACAAAGCCTTTATGACTTTCGTAGCCGTTGACCAGGTAGGCAGGCCAATTGAAGTACCACCTGTTGAACCCGAAACTGCCGAAGAAAAAGAATTATACGCCGGAGCACTCCGCCGCCGTCAGTTAAGATTAGTACTGGCAGGCAGAATGAAGCCCGAAGAGGCCAAAGAGTTGAAAGAGATTTTTAAAATAGACGCATAGGCATTAGCCTATGCGTTTTTTAATGTCCGTTCAGGAAATAAATATGGTTGCTCAATTAACCACGAAGTAGTTCTGAATGTAAAACCCTCACGCTGTAAAAAAGCCATCAACTGGTTGAACCTTTCCCGCATTCTTTTCCCATTATTTCTATGTAAATAAAAAGGATACTTTGCCCCATTAAGCAAATTGATATAGTCTGTAAATTCCCATGGATGGAAATATAGATGCAGGTAACCATCGGCCTCGGCTACTTTTTTGCATAAGTAGAAAAAATACGAGAGTGGATAATTATGAAAAGCTATCCAGAATAAGGGCAAGCGCCATTTTGGAGATACTGATGCCGGCACATGAATCAGGTCATTTTGTTGGAAGACCGTTCTCGGTATATGCCGATAATCGTATCTGCCTGGCAGGTAAGTTGGGTTATAAGAAGCATTGTAGGCATAGCCTGCTGCCAGCAAATCGGCATCTGATACAGGCGCCATGCGCGGCATCCGGAAACCCTTCACTTCTTTTTGCGTAATATTTTCTAAAACCTGCTTAGAAGCCAGTAAATCTTCGGTTTTGTGGCTCGAATGATAATAATTGTGCGAAGCAATTTCGTGTCTTCGGCTCAAATCCTTGATACTTTCTGACTGCGCCTTTGCATATACCCCTGTACAATAAAAAGTAGCTGTTGCTTCGTAGTTATCTAAAATGGTTGTTAAACTCTTCAAGCCAGTGCCTGAGGTATCAATTTGTTCCTCCATCGATGGCTTGCCGCCATATTCAAAAGGCATATCAAATTCTTCTACATCAAAACTGAGAATAGCTGTTTTCATAAATATTGTGTTCCTGAACGATGTATAGTGGGCGCTCCTTATTCTGAATAAGTATTTTGCCTATATACAAACCTATGATTCCTAAAATAAATAAGTTTAATCCACCAAAAAAGGCAATGGTAATGATTACCGAACTCCAGCCGTCAACTGCTTCACCACTAAAGAAACTGTAAAGCACATAAGGCAAATACAAAAATGAAGCAAGAGCAATCAAAAGACCCACATAAATAGCGCCATGAAGCGGTTTCACACTAAAAGACGTAATACCTGCCATAGCCAGCTTAATCATTTTCTTCAGGGTATATTTACTTTCACCCGAAAAACGCTTATGCGGCTGATAAGGGATATTGATTTGCTTAAATCCAATCCACTGAATCATACCGCGCAGAAAAACGTCTTGTTCTTTTGAGTTTTTCAGGGTTTGCGCCACCTGTCTGTCTATCAGACGAAAATCTGCCTGTCCTGGTTCCAGAGAAAGGTTACTCAAATTGTTGATTACCTTATAAAACCACTGGCTTGATTGCTTCTTGAACCATGACAAATCACGGTCTTCTTCTCTCAATGTATTTACAATGTTTACCCGTTTCTGTAGCCATGTCTCAATCAGGGCTGGTATCATAGCAGGCGGATGCTGCAAGTCGCTGTCCATCATAATAATCGCATCGGCATCGATCGAATCAATGCCTGCTTTTAAGGCAATCTGCTGCCCGAAATTTCTTGAAAAAGAGAGATATTTTACCGAACTATCTTCTCGTGCGAGATTTCTGATAATCCGAAGTGTCCCATCAGTACTGCCATCGTTTACAAAGCAGAACTCGAAAGAATAAGGTAGCCCATCAATGACATTCTTAACAGCATTGTAGAAAACGAGTACGTTTTCGTTTTCGTTGTAAGCAGCTGACAGAATACAGATTTTTAGTCTTGAAATATCCATTTTTTGTCGGTTAGGGAGTGTTTGTCGGTTAGTAATTGGTAAATGCACGCAAACCATAAAACACAACAAGGGAAAGCCTTGAGTGAGTAGATGATGAAAAGGTGCCGTATATGGGAAGGAAAAACGTCAAATGCTGTGAGCGAGGTAAAGACAAGCACTGTACCAAATAAGACCCATACCCAAGGCTTAATAGGGTACTCTTGTGTAATAAACCAAATAGCTATCCCCGAAACCGCTATGATATAAGTAGAGGATTCGGAAGAAGAAGAAAAGATAACTACGAATATCAGGATAGTGGCCAGGTATCGCAGTTGGAAAATGATATTGTTATAATAATTAATACGCAACAAAGGAGCCAGTTGTAAAAGCAAACCCGGAACGATGAAGATCAGATTAGAAAGGTTTAGTCCGCCCACACGTCTGAAAAGGCCCATCAGCGATACATCCTGATAGCTGCCTATGCCCTGGCTTCCGGTCTGATTGGAAAGGTTTTTCTCAACCAGACTATGATACCAATCTACATATGATTGTGTGACAAACGCCGGAGAACTGATAATCATAGGCAATACAAAAAGTACTCCTGCCCAGAATACCGACGAGTAAATATATTTAAATTTATGTTTCGAAAATAGCCAGAAAACCAATCCTACAATCCCGTAAAGTTTTACAAAAGCACCAATCATGACAAACAAAGGTGCCCAGAAATCTTTCTCTTCTTTCACAAAATACCATGAAAGAATTATTAATGCGCCAATGCTCGGATTGACCTGTGTATTGTGTGAAGAGGTATTCAGATCAACAATACATATCATCAATACTATCCAGAGATTGACGTCTTTGAGAGGGAGGGTTTTAAATGCTTTATAAAGTACAAAAGCGTGAAAGGTTGTCCAGAGAACTAAGCCGATGTAGTCAGGGAAGACAGTAAAAGGCATTATAATCAGACCAAAAAATGGGCCGTAGTGATTGGTATCGAAATATTCGTTTGGGTAAAGACTATAAAGATTAGTTTGGGCAATGAGGTGATGGAAAACACCTTTGTAAATGGCGTAGTTATTCGAAGGACGGAAATAATGTATTAAACCTACAACAGCAGGCAAGATGAACCACGCAAGACGTGGCATCTCTTTTCTTATTCTCATAAATAATAGTAGTATGACCGAAATCTTATGCAAGATAATGAATAGATTCTGAACTACTGATATTGGTTGGAATAAATTGTATGGATTTAATTTTTAATTAATTGGCCTTATGAAATATTAATGTTTTTGCAACTATGAATATCATAGCAGATATTTTGATTTTGTCATGTTTGCACACAAAAAAAGCGGCAGCCTCTCTCGAAACTGCCGCTTTGCTTATATAGAAACCTGATTAATATTCATCTTCAACCAATTCTTCTGCTCCTATTTCTATTTCAGGTTTTTTATGCTCCACTATATTTTTCTTATCTTTAAATTTCTTAATCTGTGATTTTAGTATTTCAATTAATAAATCTGTAGCTTCTTCAAATGTATCTCCTTTTTGTTCTACAAAGATTGTCTGGCCTGGAACAATTAATTTAACTTCAACGAGTTTCTTTTGAACTTTACTTTTTTCACCTTTACCTAATTTCAAAAATACCTCAGCGCTTGTTACACGGTCGTAAAAGGTTTCTATTTTATTTAACTTGGTTTGAATGAAACCGACCAATCTTGGGTCAGCATCAAAATGTACTGCATGCACATGAATCTTCATAACTCACTAATTTAAAGTTAAAAAATATATTAACTGTTCAGATTCATAAATCAAATATTTAGTTGTGTTGTTGTTACTGCTAAATTTATGAATCTGGGGTTTCAAAGAACTATCTTAGAACTAACCTATGAAAAAAAATAATACCAGTCAAGAAGAATTTAAAGAAATTTATCTGCCGGATACCTAAATGATTGAATCTCAAAGCATTGCCGTCTATATACGAAAATCAGACTTTTAAAAAAGCATAAAAGCTAAAAATTATTAACTATTTAATAGCGGAATTAATAATTTTTTATGCTTGATAACTTGCTTATTTTCAGTGGTTTACAGGTTAAATATTGAGCAGGTCTATTAGTAAGCTAAACAGAGAAATCATCATAAATTTTTATGAATAGATTTTAGTGGTTTCTAAGCAAATTCTAATCCAATTTTATATTTTTGTTTGAGAAACAGGTAGGAACACCTACTATTACAGTACTGATGGCAAATCATGACAACAATCAACACATTGGGCATGAAAATACCCGTCTTCAGAATGCCTGGGATAGTATTTAACCCATATTGCACTGTTGAAAATGTAATAATTTGCCGACTAAAAAAGTTTATAATATACACACATTCAACTCTTTGATTATGAAAAAATTAGCGTCAATATTTGCTGTTGCTGCTATGCTGTTCGCCTTCACCTTCCCTGAGGGGCTGGCTGATAGCATTGTGAATCAATTCAATAAATATGCAGGTACTTACCCACAGGAAAAAGCTTATCTGCATCTGGATAAACCCTACTATACAGCCGGAGAAACCATCTGGCTGAAAGCTTACCTTATAGAAGCAGCAACAAACTTACCCGATACTGCAAGCATTCCGCTGAATGTCGAATTGATAGATAACCAATTGGGCAGAGTAGTTACCAAGAAAATATTCAAATTAGAAGGGGGCATGGCTGCGGGTGATTTTGCATTATCTGATAGCCTGCGTTCTGGTTACTATCGACTGCGGGCCTATACTAACTGGATGCGGAATTTTGATGAAAGCCTTATGTTCAGCAAGGAGTTTAAAGTATACAAAATTGGTGAGGAGATAGCGCCGACTAAATTCAGCGTACAGGAAATCGACTTTCAGTTTTTTCCTGAAGGAGGTCAGATTGTAGAAGGCATGGACAATAAAATAGCTTTTAAAGCTACTGATATAGTAGGCAATGGGATTGATGTAAACGGCGCGATTGTGTCTGACAAGGGAGATACAGTTATGATATTCGGGAGTGAGCATCTGGGAATGGGTGTGTTCAATTTCAAGGCTGTGCCTGGAGAAACTTATACGGCAAAAATCAAATACCGCAACATTTTTGAAAAAGAGGTGCCATTCCCCAATATAGAAAAGGAAGGATTTATTATGGGGGCAGAAGGGGTAGTTGATAAAAACCTGATACGCTTGTATGTGGGACATAATTACAACAAACCCAAAGGTAGTGGTGATATTGTAATAGTGGGGCAGTCGCAGGGAAGAATCTGCTATGTAGCCCGAACTCCGGCACATAATAAGGCCATGTCTGTAAAGATTCCTAAAGACAAATTCCCTGAGGGTGTGGCGCAATTTACTGCTTTTGATGAAACGGGTCGTCCCCGCTGTGAGCGACTGGTTTATATCTATAAAGAAGATTATGTCAATGTGAGTATCACACCCAACAAGCGGAGCTACCTGCCTAAGGAAGAAGTAAAATTGGAAATTGAAGCGAAAGATATGGACGGGCAACCGGTTGAGGGTAATTTCTCGGTGGTAGTATCTGATGGCAAGCAGGTATTAATGCCACCGCACGAAGAAAATATCCTGACTTATTTGCTCTTGAGTTCAGATGTAAAAGGTAAGATTGAGCAACCTGATTATTATTTCTCCCAAACTAAACCGGAAGTGCGCAGGCACATGGATATTCTGATGCTGACACAAGGTTGGAGACGTTTTAAGTGGGAAGATATTCTGAAACCGACATTGCCGGAACCTCTTTTCGCATTAGAACAAGGAATAGGTATCACAGGAGAAATTACAAGACCGAACGGGAAATTATTTGAAAAGCCCGTGAATATTACTTTTATGCTGTGGTTAGGCGAAGATGATCGCCGCTTTGGAACTGGTCAGGCAGACGTGGAGGGTAGATTCTCTTTACAAAACCTTGATTTTAATGGCACAGGTAAAATTCTGGTTCAGGCAGTAGTAGGTAAGTTGAACCGTAATACCAAGATTTTTGTCAACAGACCGTTACCACCTAGATTGCAGAGAAATCTTTTCCCTTTTAATCCGATAACTTTTGATGAAAACGATTTAGCCGATTATCTGAAAAGAACCGGAGATGATCTGGCCATAGAAAAATTGTTGAGAGAAAGAAGAGAGCGGATGCTTGAAGAAGTAACCATCAAAGCAAAAAGAGAAAAAGAGAAAGAGAGCAGGGTATTATACACGCATGCTTCTAACTCTTTGAAAATAACTCCTGATATGCAGGTGTCAGGCAATGTGATAGATTTGCTGAGAGGAAGAGTACCGGGGGTACAGGTATTAGGTAGTGCAAGTGACCCTACCGTAATTATCAGAGGTATCAGCTCCATTATGGGATCAACTGAACCTACCTTTTTGTTAGATGGTATGATGGTAGATAAAATGACTTTATTAAGTATTCCGGTTTTTGATGTAGACAAAATTGATGTATTGAAAGGAGCCGATGCTGCTATTTATGGGTCAAGAGGAGGAAATGGGGTAATATCGGTACTCACCAAAAGAGGAAGCTCTGGCAATGACGGCGGACCACCTCAAGGAATTGATGTAAGTGATATATTTGGTTATGCAGTACCGAAGGAATTTTACTCGCCGAATTATAACGAACCCCGTACAGAAGATTTTACAGCCAATGCCAGACCTGATTACCGATCAACTATTTATTGGGCACCTACTGTAAAAACCAATGCTAATGGCAAGGCAACCATTTCTTTTTTTAATACCAATGCCGAAACAAATGTCGATGTCAGGTTGGAGGGAATGGCTTTGATAGGAATGCCTGTGCGGGCAAAAAGTAGCTATTTAGTAAAAAAATAGCTATATTAGCTATAAATACGAGTCTCTGATGATTTTAATGCGATTGAAATAAGGGATTTATTGCAAAACCAAGAAAAAATTTTACTTTTGTTTGATTCATCCGGGAATATAGCTAATTATGCTCCGAGAATGAACCAAATAAAAATCACGTCAGCATACTAATAAATGATTTCTAAAAAAGCAAAATATGCACTAAAAGCTTTGAAGCTCCTTTCGGAAAGGTTTGACTCAAAGCAACCTGTTCTTATTGCTGAAATAGCCGAAAAAGAGAATATTCCGAAGAAATTTTTGGAAGCCATATTGCTCGAATTGCGTAATAATGGGATATTACATAGCCAGAAAGGCAAAGGAGGGGGGTATCAGTTAAGGCTGCCACCCGAGCAGGTAACTATCGCAAAAATTGTACGGATTGTTGATGGGCCTATTGCCCCTATGTTGTGTGTGTCGCTACACTTTTATGGTAAATGTGATGATTGTGATAATGAAGTAACCTGCCGTATCAGACCAATTATGGAAAAAGTAAGAGATGCGAACCTGGCAGTTTATGAACATACCACATTAAAAGACCTGTTAGAAGAAACGCCACTACTCATGGAGCATAATAATTAAAGTATTAATACAGAACAGTTATAATAGCCCTCAGAAAGAGGGCTATTTTTGTATACGAGGTATTGGTGTATTAAATATCTTCCCGAGATTTAGGAACAAATAATGCAGAAGAGAAAAAAGAGAGGGATTACCTCTCTAGGCGAGCCCCTCTCTTTCTGATAGTTTGTTCATTATGCGATTTGATCATCACACGTATATTTAAGACGTTAATTTTTTGATTGGTCACATATTCTCATGCCCTCGAACGTCTTCTCTTCTTTTTATCCTCTACAGGTAATACCTCATTTTTTACAATCTGTGCTTTAAATGCCAGCGTTGGCAAAACCTTAGCCTTTACCTTCATTGGCCTGATATTCCAATGATAAGCCAATGGTTTTAAATCGGCAGCAATGCGAGGGTCAAGCAGTGTAGCAGCATTTTTTAACCAGCCATAGGTATTAATAGGAGTCGGATTGCCCTCTTCATCTATTCTTAAATAAGTCAAATGCAAATGTGTATCCGAACGCTTCATGGCGGCATTATAGCCTGTGCGACCGATAATCGATATTTTTTGTCCGGCTTTTACTATATCACCTGTTTTTACATAGATTTCTTTCTGGTGGGCGTAGTACCAGAGTCCACCTGTAGAAGTATCATAAACCCAGATATAATTGCCTCCTCTATACTCACTGCCCGGTTGCCAGTCGTTTTCTGTGCCTATTACTACTCCATCACTTACTGCCAGAATACTTACATAATCTCCGGTTCTATCGTCTTTACAATCCTGATTTTTGTCTTTAATAAAAATATCATGTGCCGGGTGACTGCCTTTTGCATTCTGGTCGAATAAATCATAGCCAGCCGCGTGAAAACCACTACCGTTTTTGCCACCAACTGCTCTATAATCAAAACCCATTAGCGGGAAGAAGATATTTACCTGCGAAGAATCATATGATACTGTTGGGTTTGCCTCCTTCATGATATGCATAATCTGCTGAAAACGATTGCGGGCTTCTTCGGGCGTAGCTCTGTATTCGCGTATATCAACTAATAAAGGTTTATACCCATTAATGGCACTCTGGTAGTTATCATAGGTAATGGCTGAAGTATCCTTCTGATAAATCAGAAGGTTCAGGCAGAAAGCAAGAACGTTAATCATACTTTTCAATTATTGAATGGCCTATATGTGGAAATTAAACAAATTAATCAATTAAGCCTACAAATTACGCCTTTTTTGCCCAAATTATTGTATGGAATTTATCAAACGGCTTGATTTATGTTTGAGATGGGATTTATGATGTATCAATTGTGAAAGAACATTAAGTGGTGATTTGAATCTTAACCACGGAGGCTCACGGAGTTGAAAAACACGGAGTATCACAGAGTTTTTAAAATTCACTCTGTGATACTCCGTGCAAAACTCCGAGTCACTCCGTGGTTAAAAAACAAGATTACTCCAAATCCCGTAAAGTATGCACATGATGGCGATAGAAGAAGCGATAAATAATCGGGAAAATCAACAAAGTCAAAATCGTTGCTGAAATCAACCCACCAATTACCACAATCGCCAATGGTTTTTGTGTCTCCGAGCCGATACCAGTGGATATAGCCGCAGGCAATAGCCCAATGGCTGCCATCAGTGCTGTCATTACCACCGGACGAATTCTGGATTTAACACCCTCTTTAATAGCATCATCCAACGACATCCGGGAGGCAAGATTCTTGTTAAAGACCGAAATCAGAATAACCCCATTCTGGACGCATATCCCAAACAAAGCAATAAATCCAACCCCGGCCGAAATACCAAAGATAGTACCCGTAGTGTGCAAAGCCAGAATTCCCCCAATCAAAGCAAAGGGTACATTAACTAATACCAGACCTGCATCTTTAGCATTACCGAACATGATAAACAGAATGACGAAGATAGCAGCCAGACATAAGGGAACTACCTGACCCAAACGCTCACTGGCACGTACCTGATTCTCAAACTCGCCGGTCCATTCAATGCTGGCATCTCTATCCAGTTTCACTTTTTGTGCCACCTTTGCCTGTGCCTCGGCAATGGTACTACCCAAATCACGTTCACGAACTGAGAATTTCACCCCGATGAAACGTTTGTTTTTATCACGATAGACAAAGGCCGGACCTGTTACGGTTTCAATGGTAGCTATCTCTTTCAAAGGTACTTTGGTGCCTCTGGTGGTAGGAACTAACAGACTGCTCAAATCATCTTCATCTTTACGATATTCTTGCAAATAACGTATTCTGATATCAAACTTTCTTTCGCCCTCATACATGATGGAAGCAGTTTTACCACCAATCGCCATTTCAATTACCGCCTGCGCATCACTGGTTTGTACCCCATAAAAAGCCATGCGTCGCAGATTGAGATTTACACGCATTTCCGGCTGACCCACATTTCTTAAGATACCGATGTCTTTAATACCCGGCACATCTTTAATGGCTTCCAATACCTCATCTGCATACTTGTTCAGATCATCCAGATTATTCCCAAAAATCTTTACGGCATTAGAAGCATTCATCCCTGCCACTGCTTCTGCCACGTTGTCGATGATAGGTTGTGAATAGTTATAGTTCACCCCTTGAAACTGCTTCAATTCCTTATCCATTTCCTCAATCAGCCCATCAGTTGTGATTTTCCTTGTCCACTCTTTCTTAGGTTTCAGATTTACCTGCATCTGCACGTAATAAAATCCTGACGGGTCAGTACCATCATTGGAGCGACCTGTTTGTGATAGCACCCCATTTACTTCAGGATATTTCTGTAGTTTATCCCGCAGGGTATGCACCATTTTAACAGTTTCATTCAGCGACATACTCATCGGCATTTTGGCTTCTACCCATAGCGCACCTTCGTTCAATTGAGGCAAAAACTCAGTGCCTAATAAGACTGTTGAGGCAAATGTAACACCCATAAAAACAAAAGACATCAATACACTTAGGCGCTTGTTTCTATAAGTCCAGCCAAACCATGCCGTAATACCTTTATCGAAGAACCGAACAATCGGGTTGTTTTTCTCTTTTACGTTTTTCTTCAATAAAATTGAACACAAGACGGGTACGAGCGTCAACGTAAATATCAAAGCTCCTAATAAGGCAAAACCTAATGTCCATGCCAATGGGCTGAACATCTTGCCCTCTACCTTCTGAAAGCTGAAAATAGGCATCAGGGCAGTAATGATAATCAGCTTGGAGAAGAAAACGGCTTTACCCATTTCGGCTCCTGTCTTCTTAATCAAACCTAATTTGGAAAGCTTATTAAACTTTTCCATGCCCACTTTATGGGAGAGACGGTCAAGTGCCACAAATATTCCCTCAATCATCACCACCGCCCCATCGATGATAATCCCGAAATCGACAGCTCCCATTGAAAGAAGGTTGGCTGACATGCCTTTGAGCCGCAGACAGAAGAAAGCAAAGAGCAAGGCTAAAGGAATGATAATTGATACAATCACTGTCGTTCGCCAGTCAGCCATGAATAAGAGTACGATAACCGTTACCAGAACAATGCCTTCGGCCAGATTATGTAAAACGGTTTCGGTACAGAATTTCATCAGATTATCACGGTCGTAGAAAGTAACCATTTTTACGTCTGATGGCAGAATCTTGTTATTCAGTTCATCAATTTTGGCTTTTACACGTTCCAACACCTCACTCGGGTTTTCGCCTTTACGCATGACTACGATGCCCTCCACTACGTCGTCATCATCATCCAGACCTACCTGTCCTACACGTGGGAAATTTGATTCAGTTATCTGTGCTACGTTTTTCACATAAATAGGCGTACCATTGATATTTTCGATGATGATATTTTCAATATCCTCCTCTTTGGTCAATAAGCCCAGGCCTCTTACTACATAAGCTTGTCCGTTCTTTTCTATCACATCGCCACCTACGTTTACATTGCTTTTGCTAACAGCATTGTAAACCTCTAAAGGCGTAATATCATATTTATGCAAAAGCAATGGATTAACCATGATTTCGTAAATCTTCTCACGCCCACCAAAAGCCACCAAGTCAGCTACACCTGGAACGGCTCTTAACTGACGGTCAATTACCCAGTTCTGAATCGTCAACAAGTCTTTGGAATCGCGGTTCTTGCTTTTTAGCGTATAGCGGAAAATCTCACCAGTTGGACCATAAGGAGGCTGAACATCAGGCTCAACTCCCTCTGGCAGGCTAACTGTTCTTAACTGATTATTCACCTGCTGACGGGCAAAGAAGTCGTCTACATCGTCTTCAAAGATGATTTTCATTACCGATAGCCCAAACATCGTGATACTCCGCACATTGGTTTTCTTCTGCACAGAGTTCATAGCTACCTCAACCGGAATCGTAACAAAACGTTCAATTTCTTCGGCACTACGGCCGTTCCATTCGGTTACGATAATTATTTGTGTGTTAGTTACGTCGGGAAAAGCTTCAATAGGGGTATTCAGGTAACTGATAAATCCGGCAATGGATAGCACCCCTACAAAAAAGAAAGTGAAAAAGCGGTTCTTTAAAGAAAACGCTATGATATTTTTAATGAATTTATTCATGAGAAATTTGCTTTAGGAGCTAACTCAATGTGTATGATTGGCCATAGTATTCTTGCAGGATATACCATGTATACCCTTTTACGTTAGCGACAACGATTAATGGCTGGTCTTAGTCGTTCAGGGCATCATATACCAGCAATTGCTGGCTGGAAATGATTTTCTCGCCTGCATTCAGACCTGACTCTATATAAGCATTGTCTCCTACAGTTTTGAAAATCTTTACCTGACGGGTTTCTATATGCTGTCGGTCTTTGAAAACCATTACCCACTGTTTGCTCTTATCAAAAATGACAGCTTTAGCAGGAATCGCAAGCATTGATTGCGGTTCTTCATGGTATACTCTCACAATAGCAAACATTTGTGGTTTAAGCGTATAGCCCGGATTTGGCAGGCGGATACGCACTTTCATTACCCGACTTTCAGGGTCTAGTACATTGAAGATTTTATCAATTTTCCCTTTAATCTTTTTATCAGGGTCGGCCAATGTTGTAATATCGCAGGTATAACCTACTTTCACTTTATTAATGTCGGTTTCGTACACATCGGCCAGAATCCATATATCGCTCAAATCTGAGATAGTGAAGAAATTATCAATGTTTTCGATATTGAAATCCATGCCCTCTACTGCATTTTTCTCAATCAAAAAGCCCGAGATAGGTGATTTTATCTGATAAGTCGCCTCTTTGCCTATATCATAAATCTTCATGGTTTCGTTTACGCGTTTCAATTCAGATTCGGCTTTTTGCACTTCCTGACGGGCATTCACCACATTTTTTTCAGGTTCAAGCCCCGATTTGAATAGTTCTTCTTCTACACCCAGATTTTTTCTGGCGATTTGCAGGTTCGACATTGCCATGCTCAACTGATTGTCCATTTCAGCTACCTGACGGCTTCTGATAATGGCCAATACCTGCCCTTTTTGTACATAGTCACCTAACTGCACATTCAGTTTTTCAATATTGCCATCTACTCGCGGGAATACCTTCGCCACTTTGTCTTCGTTGGCAGTTACTTTTCCGCTTAGTTTTACTTCTGATAGTAGTACTTTCGTAGCCACTTCATCGAAGCCTAACTTCGACATCATGGTATCGGTCAGAACGAAGTTTCCTTTCGCGGGTTCTTCTTGCTTTTTCTCACTTTGGCAGCTCTGGAAAAGCAACGATGCCATGAGTAAAAAGCTGAATAAATAAAAAATCGGTTTTATATTTTTCATTGTCTTAAAATTTGTCTGATTATTATGGCAAGCTGATAACTTCTTTGCCTGCCATGAAATTGATTTCTTCTATGGCATTGATACGGTCGTTCTGCAGGCGATTCATCTGCACAGCGCTGCTTTTATAAGATTCATAAAAGTCGATAAATTCGAGCATGGATATAATCTGCTTCTCGAAACTGGCCTTTACATTATCAAAAAGCTTGTCGAAGTCAATCATAAAGGCTTTGTCGTAGCCTTTGTAAAGTTGGTCAGCTTCCACTGCCTTTCTGTAAGCCAGTTGTATATCACCAATCACTCTGTCTTCCTGACTTACAAGCTGCTTCTGTGCCGACTGAATACGGTATTCAGCTGCTTTGATATTCCCCTGATTTTTATTGAAAATGGGTAAACCTATCTGAAACGTAGCCGCAAAATAATTGGGTACACTACTACCTGCCCGGTCGTAGCTAAGACCAGCCTGCAAATCAGGCACTTTAAGAGCCTTCTGATACACGAGATTTTGTTGTTCGTATTTCAGTGAAGATTGTTGGAGTCTTAAATCAGGACGATTTTCGAGTGCTGTAGTAATCAGATTATCAATTGTAAGCGTCTGAATGTTCAGGGCATCAATCACGTTCTTATCTACCTGCGGAATAAAAAAGACCTCCTTACGCGTGCCTGTAATGGTGCGCAAAATTACCTGACGTTCCATTATCTGTAATTTCAGATCCTTGCGTTCGGTTTCCAACGAAAACTGTAAGGCTCTTACACGCGTAATATCTTTGATAGGAATAATCCCCTTTTGCAGCAATGTATTCATGCCTGTCAGGGTCTTCGCAAGAGAAGCCAATTCTTCATCATATATTTTTACGATACCTTGTAGAAAGTAGAGGTCGTAAAAATTATTACGCAATTCATATTTTAAGCCTCTTAGTGCATTGTAATAGTTATCTTCTGCTATTTGCGTACTTGTTTCAGCCAAAGCCGTGCGTTTGGTACGTTTTCCTGCCAGATAAAACAACTGTTGCAATTGAACCGCCTGTTGGGTAGTCGGTGAGCCTTTGGCATCGTTTAAACCTAAAACAGGCAATAGGCTTCTGGTGCTGTTATTATAGAGCATCTGCTCGAATGACAGCGTGGGGTTCTCCCATAATCTGGCCTGGATAATTGTGGCACGATTGGCCTCAATATCAAATTTATGCGCCATCAATAAGGCATTTTTCTGTAGGAATATATCTTCCAACTCCCTCAAATTTATCTTCAGAGAGTCTCCGGTAGCAAAAGCCTGCGCACAGAAAAGCCATAGAAAAGCAATTTTTTGTATTCTTTTCACGGTAATGTAATTATTGTAAATACGATTAGAAACGCAGCTTTGAAGGGGCTGTCAAAAGCTTCAACCCCACACCCCAACCCCTCCGCAGCGGCGGCGGCTCCCCATTGTTGGGAAGGGTTAGGACGGTCGCCCGCTGGCGTGGGGTTGTAAAGGCAAAATAATTTCTTACCTCTTTTTTTGAGACAGTTCCATGTTTTTGATTAGAAAAAATAAGCAGAAGAAGGTATCAGATGAGCCAGATGCAATTAAGAAGATAGATACACTGGCTTTTAAAAAAGTTTAAAGTTTTTTGAACAAATACGGCTGATAAAGCATTCTCTTTTAAGAAGAGATAAGCATAGGTGCTTAAATGACCATAGTCACTTTGTTTATCGTTTAGATTATGTATAAAGTAATAATTAGTACGGAAGTCTATCGAAAGGTAGTCGTCAGCATTTCGCGAAGTATTTTTTTCTTTGTTAGCCGTTGTACGTATGCCCTTAGCGGTAGCAAGCGAAAGCGAAGTTACTTTTTGCTCACTGGCAAAGAGTAGCCCACTCAGACTTAAAAACAGTATAAGATATGTTAACCGCTTGAACATTACTTTTTTTATAAAAGGAAGTACTTTTTATAATAACCCGAAAAGGTTTTAACGCCTGAACAAAAAGATTTGATAAAGATTGTTTTAATACCATAATCTATGCAAAACTTTCCAAATACAAAGTTAAGGTATACCGAACACTTAAGCGGACAAATGTTCCTTAAGAATTTATTAAAAGTTGTTTTTCAGTGCAAAAAGTCATTGATATTATCCTATTCATTCGGCATTAACCTTGCTTGCTTTTAAGTTATATACTTGGAAAAGTACAAATATGGGGCTAACTTTGCATAGACAAATAAGGTAAGGAGCGAAAGAATTACATGAGTAAAAAAACATCAGCAATGGAAACCATCTATGAGAAAAATCTGGGTACCAAGCAAAAAGCATTACGTATCAATCTGAACAGTCAGATTTACGGGTGTTTTGCTGAAATTGGGGCAGGTCAGGATGTAGCGGCTAATTTTTTTAAGGCAGGTGGGGCATCAAAAACAATTGCCAAAACTATGTCTGCCTATGATATGACCTTCTCTGATGCCATCTACGGCGTGATGGAGAATGGTCGGTATGTGTGTGAACCCCGTTTGATGAGTATGCTAGACCATGAGTATGGTCTGCTGATTGAACGCCTGGGGGAAAAAAGGGGTGAAACTTCTACGTTTTTTGCATTTTCGGATACAGTAGCGGCATTGAACTATCATAAAACCAATGACGCTCACGGCTGGATGGGGGTGAGGTTTCAGCTGACACCTAAGGGCGGCTACAACGATATTATTATTCACGTAAAAATGCTGGATAATGATAATGTATTGCAACATCAGGCTTTGGGAACATTAGGGGTTAACCTGATGTATGGTTGCTATTTCTATAATAAAGACCCTGAAACTTTGTTGCTCTCGTTGATGGACGATTTAACGAAAGACCGGATACAGATTGACATGATTCGCTTTGAAGGGCCGGATTTTAAGGATGTTGACAATCGTTTGATGAGCTTACGTCTGGTAAGTTATGGTTTTTCAGATATTGCCCTTTTTGGAGCAGATGGGAAGAATCTACAACCATCGGAGGTCCTTTTCAGAAAACATGCACTGGTCTTGAGAGGAAGATTCCGCCCGTTGGTGAATGTACATCTGGATATGCTCGAAACAGGCCGTAAGCAGTTTATGCGTGAGCCTGATGTAGAGAAAGATAAAGTAGTAGTGCTCTCTGAAATTACCTTGCAGGGGTTGAAACAGGCTGACTCGGAAATTGACGAAAAAGACTTTCTGGATAGGGTAGATATCCTCTGTTCTCTGGGACAAATGGTGATGATTTCAAACTATCAGGAATACTATAAACTGGTGGCGTATCTCTCAAAAATCACCAAGCTGAAGATGGGGCTGATTATCGGTTACCCGAATCTGGAATACATTTTTGAGGAGAAACACTATACCGATTTACCAGGGGGAATTCTGGAGTCTTTTGCGACATTATTCAGCAGAAACCTGAAATTATTTGTGTATCCGACCTATCAGAACAATAATATCATGAACAGTATGCGCTTCACACCGCCCATACATTTACTTGATTTATACCGTTATCTGATAGCCAATAACAAGATTGAGGATATACACCATTATAACGAGAAAAACCTTACGATTAACACCGATAAAACCCTCGAATTGATTAAACAAGGAGAGGAAGGCTGGGAAGAAAACGTCCCTGACGAAGTAATAAAAATGATAAAAGACCGTTGTTTGTTTGGCTTCCCTTGTGTAGTTGTACCGGGCATGAGCAAGCACGACATGGCTACAGAAGAGAAGTAATTGGTAACTGAAAAAGTTGATTATTACTTGATTTACCAATTTTTAAATGATTTACTGTATGATTAAAATGAGAACTAACATACTGATTTTTAGTTTATTAGTATTTTTTCAACAAGCATTCGCACAAGACTCACCAAAAATTGTTTTACCTGCAGGCACCGATTGGACACAACTGAAAGAAGGCATACCTGTTTCGTTTAACCTGAAAGTAGAGGGTAAAAATTGTGAAAAATATCGTTTCTCTATTCCGCAAGGAAAAGTAGAAGGTATGGAACTTGATTCGCTCGGTGGATTCCATTGGAATCCCTCTTTCGATTTGGTTGACCGTCTGGCCGGATTCAAGTATCAACAGGTGATTTTTGAAGCCCGTTGTGATACTGCCGCTGATGCCATTTCGTCAAAGGTGGAATTCAGGATTCAGCACGTAAACCGTGCGCCTATGGTAAGAGACCTGAAACCATTTTACGTACAGTATAATACGACAAATATCTATAAATTTGACCGTTACTCGGTTTTTGATGAAGATAATGACCCAATTGTGGTTGTACCATCAATGGAAACTCTGCCGGAGGGTATGAAGATGTCGTCGCAGGGAGAGGTTTCGTGGACACCCTCGCTTACGCAATTCAAACAGATAAAAAACCAGCCTATCTATATAGAGTTTTATGTAGAAGACCAGCCATCAAAGGCGCAGGCAAAAGGCCGTTTGAAAATAGAAGCTACGCAAATAGATTTGCCACCCGAAATAGTAGTAGTGCCTCGTGAGAGCAATTTCTTCATCAGAGAAAATCAGACAGTTAGCCTGCGGTTTTATTTGTCAGACCCGAATGGTGATGATGATATTCAGGTATTTGATTTTCTGACAGATAATCAGAACATCACGAAAGATATGCTGGTGAAGAATACGCCTAATCAATATGAGTTTATCTTCAAGCCCAACTATGATTTTGTAAGAGACCCGTTGGATACTTTGGCATTTACGGTAGATTTCTTTGTATTAGATAAAACCAAGAAACGTGATGTAAAAACCATCAGATTTGTGGTGAAAAATGCCATTAACGAAGCAGAAACCGACCAGAAATTATATAATCTGTACAGAGGAACCCTGCTAAGAGGCTGGGAGCTGATGGAGCAGTTGAAAGAGAAAGAATCTGAACTGAAAAAGCTGTATTCTCAAGCCAAAAAAGGCAAGAAGAACCGTTCGATAGTGAATGCTTCTTTAGGGGCTACTACCAGTTTATCTTCATTCCTGATTCCGAAAGAAAAGCCTGATCAGCAAAGATTGGTTTCAACCCTTGGCGGTACAACCGTGCTGACGATTGGCACATTAGAAGCGACAGAGGTAATCGGTAAATCGATGAAAGATCTGATAGACCGATTGAATTATATTATCGAAAAGAAAAATGAGATTCAAAGCAAAGGAGATATTTTTGCACGTGATTTCTCTTTAAAATCTTCCCGCAGAAGTCCTGATTTTATCAGAAAAGTCGATGATTTTATGAATGCCATGAGTCTGAAAGGCTTGGTAGTATTGGATTTAGATGCCGGATGGGAGCCTAAAAATAAGCCAACTGATAATAATATTAAGAAGACTTTTAAGGATTTTAACCCGGAACAACCAACGCCGAACTGATTCTTAAATTAATCTTAAATAATTCTTAAAATTTTCTTAAAGAAAATGCAATACTATACAATCGCATGCGTTTTTGAGGTATAATCAAAACCTTAAGAAACCTATGCGATTTTATTTTTTATCTAAAGCAGCGTTATTCGGAGCAATGGGCTGCTTCTTCATGGCTTGTTCAAGCAAAGTAGATTCTGATTTTAAGGCAGAACAATCTGACATAGCAGCAGATACTGTTATAGTAGGAGAAAAAGAGGAAACACCAAATACACCTGCCAACCCTGCTGATGCCTCTCAAAGAAAGTTCCTCCGCACAGCCGACATGCAATTTAAGGTAAAAGATGTCCGGAAATCCTCTGAACAAATCGAAGATCTCACTAATAAATATGGCGGCTTTGTTACTTACTCTCATATGCACTCAGATGAACAGGAAAAGAAAACAGTGATTATCAGTGAAGATTCATTGCTAAACATAAGTTTAGTAACTGTAGAAAATGATATTATTATCAGAGTACCCAATCAGCATTTACCAAGCATACTGAAAGAATTGAATAGCATGATGCTATATGTAGACTACCGCACTATCAAGGCAGAAGACGTTAGGCTGCAAATATTATCGAATGATTTAGCTAATAAACGACAGGAGAAATTTGTAGACCGCAATCAGAGCGTACATAAGGATAGAAAAGAGAATATAGGCACGGCCGTAGAAGCAGAAGAAACTCTGCTAGACCACCAGACAGTGGCCGATAATCATAAAATCCAGAACCTGAGCCTGCAAGACCAGGTAGATTTCAGTACACTTACCATTAAGCTATATCAGGCTGCATTTCTGAGTAAAGTAATGGTTGAAAATCGCCAGCATATTGATAATTACAGACCTAATGTTTTTATGCGCATCTGGGATTCTGTGAAAACGGGGTGGATGTTTTTGGAGGATGTGATTGTGATATTGATGAGATTGTGGGTGTTTATTTTGTTAGGTGGAGTAGGAGTTTTCTATTGGCAGTCTAGGAAGAAAACTCAGGATGTGATTAAGAGTTGATCAATACTGTTAATACGGATTCTGTTATTTCTTTTATTGTGAAACATCGTGGCCGTCGTGTACATTGTGGCAAAATAAAATATTTCCGAAAAGTTGCCGCAAAGTACACAAGGGACACGGGGACGCCCAGTCAATGTTTCACTATTTATTCTTTGCAGAGTAGCCATCTAGTTAATATTCCAAAGGTGGCCCAACCACCTGCATGTCATGGTTAGTAAATAGTTTAGCGCCTTCCTGTGGAGATGGTTCTCCCTTGATTGTTCCTATGCTGCGAAAGAAATCTTCCATTTTTCCAGATGGTTGGAATAGAAAGAACATCTGCCCTTTATCGCTCGTTTGGGCAAAAGTATGAGGTACCTTACGAGGTAGAAAAATCGTGTCTCCACCTTTAAGCGTATACTTTTCTTCTCCTACCTGAAAGAGATATTCACCTGATACCACAAAGAATATCTCATCCTGATTTGGATGAATGTGTAGTGGCGGCCCACCTTTTTCGTTGCCTACATATTCAAAAACGCTTAATTGCCCGTTGGTATCTTTGGTTGAAACCTTGATATTATTAGGGTTTTTGCCGTTAACCATCGTTTTCTCATGAAAGCGACTTTCGTTGGCTTTTACAACAAAGCCTTTTTCGGTGCGCTCTTCGGTAAATTCAGATAGTTTTGCTGATGCTATAGTGGGAGCGGCTAGTGCCGATGTCAGTAAGAAGTTTCTTCTTTGCATAGTTTTAAATGATATGATGCAAAGTTGAGATAAGTACAGAAATGTTTGGTGGTAAAAAAACGACAACTATTTAAGAATGATTAATATGTATCAGCATCCCCAAAGGCTCTTTCAGGAGAAGATAAATCTATCAAATGAAATTCGTTAGGTGTTTGTTGGGTAATTGCCTTATAATCTTTTACCAGGTGCTGATAATCGTGGTAACCATATTGGATGGCAATGCTTAACCAATCCAATTTTGGGAATTGGTTTTTTAAACGAAAGGCATTCTCAAAGCGAATAATCTTCTGATAGTATTTGGGAGATACGCCCATGCGCTCCATAAACTTACGTTCATATTGACGGGTACTCAGACAAGATTCCTTGGCTAACCAATCAATACTCAGGTTTTTCTCAGTATGCAACATCAGATTACATACTTTATCTAAGGCGTGTATATCAAGTTTGCTTTGCCTGATTCTTCTGGAAAGAAACGATTCTATACACTCAATCATGGAACTGACATGAACTGCTCCTGCCAGCCTTTCGTTTATTTCTTTTAGCTCAGCCGCCGGAAAAACTGTTTCAGCATCAACATAGGCATTGGTAATTTCATAAGAGGGAATACCTGTAAGCCGATACAAAGCACCCGGACGAAACACTATCTGAAACAGCAAAAAATCTCTCCCTACATAGCGGTTACTTACTTCATTTTGCTGTCCGAACAAGACAGATTGCAGATTTGAAAATGTTTTACCGCTACTAATATATTTAACGGTTTCGGTATCTTTTGGATAAAAACTCAGACAATGCTCGGGGCGAGGTGGATAAGGTTTAGGTGGGATAGAACTAATATCAGTAAACTGAAAATCTACCACCCGATAAGTACGGACAATATTGTTCAATGCCTGACCTGGTGGAAAGAAATACAGCCCCATATGATTAATGATAGCAGGTTTAATTGATAGCCTGATAGATAAAACCTACGCAAGGTATTGAACTAAACTGGAAAATAATGGAATATAAGACGTATTTTACTAAGTGGGAAATATAAGTACTATTCCAAGATTGTCTTGCACATTCAAGCGATTTTCTTGTAACTTCGTGGCTGGATTCAAACAGCAACAAATATGGTCAATTCAAAAATAGCAGGTATCGGTTTTTATGTACCTGAGCAGGTAGTTACTAATGCAGATTTAATGAAGGTTATGGATACTTCTGACGAGTGGATACAGGAGCGTTCGGGCATTAAAGAAAGAAGATACGGCAAGAAACACGAAGAAACACCCACCACGATGGCGGCAAACGCTGCCAGAATCGCATGCGAAAGAGCGGGCATCAAACCGGAAGAAATAGATTTTATTGTATTCGCTACCCTAAGTCCTGACTATTATTTTCCGGGTTGTGGTGTGCTATTACAACGTGAGTTAGGTATCACCCAAAAAGAAATGGGGGCTATTGATATCAGAAATCAATGTTCGGGTTTCATTTATTCACTTTCGGTAGCCGACCAGTTTATTAAAACCGGTATGTATAAAAATATACTGGTCGTAGGCTCTGAGATGCACTCAATGGGTCTTGATTTCACCACCCGGGGGCGTAATGTAGCGGTTCTTTTCGGTGACGGCGCAGGAGCAGTAGTGCTACAACCTACTACTGAAGAGGGTAAAGGTATACTGACCACACATTTGCATTCAGATGGTACTTATGCAGAAGAATTGGCCTTGATTAGCCCTGGTAGCCACGGAGGGAAACATTTAGGTAAAGAGCAATTCGGTTTCCCTGATGCTTTGTATGGAGAAATCTTTGTCTATGAAGACCTAATTGAAAATAAGACTTATTACCCGAATATGAACGGACAATTAGTGTTCAAAACAGCAGTTACAAAGTTCCCTGAGGTAATTATGGAAGCATTGAATAAAGTAGGCTTAACGCCTGCTGATATAGACTTGCTGGTACCACATCAGGCCAATCTACGTATTGCCCAGTTCGTGCAAAAGACTTTAAGATTACCAGACGACAAGGTATACAACAATATCATGAAATACGGTAATACCACAGCGGCCTCTATTCCAATCGCTCTATGCGAAGCCTGGGAAGCAGGCAAAGTAAAAGATGGCGACCTGGTATGTCTGGCTGCCTTTGGTAGTGGCTTTACATGGGGCTCGGCGTTGATTAGATGGTAGAAGAGATTGAGTGATAGAGTGAATTAGTGATTAAAAATGAAGAATAGCGATTTTAAACTATAATCACTCATTCACTCAATCGCTAAATCACTCAATATATTTTTTTTACAAAAGTCATTTTAGAATCTTATTGCATGAGCATCATAGCATCGAGGCTTACCTGAATATCATCTCTTACCTTCTTGATGCTATAATTCATTGGGTAATACCCTGCCTTCTCAAACTTGGTCGGTAACGGCAAAAGCTTATTTACATTCGGGCTTCCTTTCAAAAACTCATGGGCTATCATCGGCTCAATAAATGTCATTTTCCCGTCATAAGAGCCATAGATTAAGGTTTCAGTAAACTTGCCTGTTCCTGCTAGTTCAGGTGATTTTGGATCGGCCCAGTGAACACCCATCGCAGGTACACCAGCCGGAAGACGGATATAGCCATTAGGTATAAACCCAGCCGGAGGAAGATTATCAAACTTGGCAGGTGCCATTGGATAAGGAGGAATCGCCTCACGTTCAGCCTGAGACTGAATGTAGAAATGCATATCAAAATGCGCAACATCGTAAGTACCCGGAGGTTCATGACCCGTATGCAGATAATCAATCATGATGTGGCTGAAAGGCGTTTTGCCTACTGCCTGAGTTGGTAAAGCTAATACTAAAGCTACACCAGTGTGAGGGATGTTGTCGAGCGCTCCTTTGGTAAGCGTAATACCGATAGACAGTGGTTTGTTGTCGGCTGCAAAGGTTACCCATGAGTAGGCTTTGCCATTGCCTAAAGTTTGTTCAGTGCCTTTGTAGGTTGGGTTACCCGGAGCTTCTTCGTTTTTCTCGCAGCCCATCAGTAATACAAACGCTACCAGCGTTAAGGTAAGAAGGTGTTTCATAATACGTGAAATAATTTATTAGATTGGAAAATGATTTATAAACGGTAACAGGCAGACGACGAGATAATGCAAAGTTGGTGAAATTTATAAGGTGAACGTTAGCTCAAATAGAACAATCTTTAACTCATTTTGGACATTCTTATTGAGTGGTAGGATTAAATAGAGGATTCTACAAAACCTTTGTAAGAAACAGTATTTTTACACCACTTACATTTAATAATTGCTATAAACTGGAAAAAAAAATAATATACCACAGAATATTTTTTAATAGTATTTGAATTAATATTTTCTGTAAATTGCGCATAATCTGAATATTGTTCTAAAAATCTGTAACTAAAAAACTACCGCTCGGCGGCCACTTATGAATCTTCGATTTATACTATTCTTCTTATTAACAACTTCGTTTCATTCGTATTCACAAAGACTTTTAAAAGACATTGCCTCTTCTGATGCAAGTTCGAATATTAATCAGAGTTTCGTAGATTTTAATAATAATCTGATAAAAGGCGATACGCTATTCTTTCTGGCTCAGGATACTTCTTTTTTCTATAAACAATATAAAGATATCTGGTTTACAACTGGTACAGCAGCGAGCACAAGGAAAGTAACCAGTGGGGATTATTATTCATCAAGTTTTTATACCTTTCTGACTTCTTTTAAAGGTAAAGCTTATTTTAAAAACCTATATGAGCCAAATTTATATGCTGCTGATGGCAATACCATTACGGTTGTAAAGACTTTTAACAATAGTATTATTAAAAAGGCAGGTATTATAAATGGATGGCTCTATGTATTTGTAAGTAATAATACCAACAATACTTTAGAACTGTGGAAAACTGACGGCACTGAAGCCAACACAAGTAAAATAACCGATGTGTATAGCGGTACACATTTCTTTTATGATACGCTATATGAAAGCAATTTTTTAAGTACAGGAGAAAAAATTTATTTTAAGCTTACAACTGATGCTTATGACAACGAACCATGGGTTACAGACGGAACCTCAAATGGTACCAGACTATTAAAAAATACAGTCAATGGACCAAGTTTACTTAAGGACTTTAAGAAGGTGGGTAATACCGTCTTTTTTTGTGCTTATAACACCATTAATCAATCTAAATTATGGAAAACCGATGGCACTGAAGCAGGAACGGTTGTGGTTGCTGACGCCATTGATGGCAATCAGAATTATAATCCCCAGACTAGTATAAGCTATAACAATGAATTGTATTTTATAGCAAACGATAATAAATTCTATAAAACTGATGGGAGTACCATCACATTAGTACGAGATAATCTAACAGTATTGCATAATCAACTGATGTTGGGAGATATTGTAAAAATGAATGATCTGATGTATTTCATCAGAAAGAATGCTTTTGATTTCGAACTATGGAAAAGTGATGGAACAAACAACGGCACACAAAAGATTAAAACAATCCTGATGACCCCCTATAATAATTATATGAACATCAGAATTCTTGCCGGAACTTCAAAAATATACTTTCAATTGGCAGTGACCAGTGGTGGGGTATTTGAAAATATTACCCAGCACTGGGTAAGCGATGGCACTGCTGAGGGAACTATCAATATCAGTACGCTGAATCCTATTTTTTCTAATGGTTCTTATAATGATCAACTGGCTGTTGTTGGTGATACCTATTATTTTACTGCCTATGACGCCCTCAACGGTTTTGAGTTATGGAAATCTAATGGTACACCGATAGGTACCATGATGGTGAAGAATATCAACCAAAGTGTCACTTCTTCTGCTCCGGCACAGTTTGTAGCGTTCAATGATGAAGTCTATTTCACGGCTGATGATATAAAACATGGACGTGAAATCTGGAAAACAGATGGTGCCTCTGCCAATACTACGCTGGTAGCAGATTTGAATGCGAGTTCTATTTCTGATATAAATTATTCCTCTGACGTTTCAGGGATGATTGCCTATAATGATGTAATTATTGCGCAAATTACTCATCAGTTAGTGAAGTTTAACAAAACTATGCCTCCAACAGTTTTTTTTGTTTCAACTCATGGAAATCCAAAGAACCCTGAATTTACCAGATTTAATAATAAAATTTATTATAAGGGCTGGGTTAATGATAATAACCCCGGAGGCGGAGGCTATGAACTTTTTGCAACTGATGGCACTGATGCTGGTACCGCTAAAGTGAAAGATTTTAGTAACTATTATTTAGGCGGAGATCCGAGTAACCTGCTGGTTTGGGACGGCTTATTATATTTCATAACAGAAGATAATACCAAAATATGGAAAAGTGATGGAACCGAAATAGGTACAGTTTTAGTAAAAAACCTTACGGGGGGTACTATTAAATCAAAATTTTATGAGGCAAACGGTGTGCTGTTATTCCTTTATGAAAGCCCAACCTATGGGCTTGAATTATGGAAAACCGATGGCACAGAGGCAGGTACTGTTTTGGTAAAAGATATTAATCCGGGTGTAGGAGGGGCTGGCATCACAAATCCGGCTGTGTATAATAATAACCTCTTTTTCGTGGCTACTAACGGAAGCAGTTATGCCCTCTACAAGTCTGATGGCACCAGTGCCAATACTCAGGTTTTTAGTAGTGTAATAAGTACTAACATACCTGCAGTATTTAAGAACAAACTATTCTTTATCTCCTATGATCCAAACGGTTATGCGTTATGGGCAATAGACGGAAATTCGGCGCCGGTTAAAATACAGAAATTGACAAGTACTATGCATAATGCGGGTGCTGCTGTATTGATGAATGTGAATGAAGAGATACTTGTTTTTGACGTAGCCCCTAATACCGCCAGGCACGAATTATGGGCTTCTAATGGTACCACAGCAGGCACAAAACTGGTGAAAATTATCCGGCAAAAAGAATTCAATGATACTTCCATAAGGATTACGGAATATATTTATAATAACCGTAAACTCTATTTTGCAGTTGATGACGGAATTAATGGGAAAGAACTCTGGATGTGGGATTTCGATTGTCAGGAATTGATGACTATCACCAATCCTATCACTCAGGATTATGATTATACAGTTGATAAATATATAGTGGGCAGTAATAAAATTAATGCCAACATAAAAGCGAGTTATAATGCTAACAAATACATTACGCTCAATCCAGGATTTGAAACAAAAGCAGGTGCCCGTTTTTCGGCTACTATGAATGGCTGTATCGTGGTTGCTACCTCGTCTAATTCAAGTTCGAACGAGCCTGTTTTTAAGAATTTCCCTACAAAAGTAGATGCTATGCCAGGTATTATTCAATTTTTGAATAACCCTATAAATGCTGAATTACTATCGGTATATCTATCAGAAAAAGAGAACAATAAAGAACAGAATATAGTCTGGATTTTTGATGAATCGCCGGATAAATATATCTTAAAAATGCATGTAAATGAGAAAGAGTATATAGGTTATCTTAACAAATAGAAAATCTTATTTTACTAAAATCTTTTTAATAAGCCATAGAAACACAATAGCCCCGAAAGAATCCGGGGCTATTGCTTTATGGAGGGGGTTATTATTACTCAATTTCAATAATCTTGAACTCCGTACGGCGGTTGGTCTGGTGTTCATCCTCAGTCCTGGCATTCTTAATCAATAACTCACTTTCACCATAACCTCTGGCTGAAATACGGGCTTTATCTATTCCCTTAGAAACAATGTAATTCACGGCAGATTCTGCACGTCTCTGAGACAGACGTTGGTTATACACCTCGGTTGCACGGGAGTCTGTGTGCGAGCCTAACTCAATTTTGATAGTCGGATTATCATTCAGTACCTGAACGAGTTTATCCAACTCTATAGCAGCATCAGTTCTGATGTCCCATTTATCCAGATCATAATAGATATTTTCAACACGGAATGTTTTCTCCAAAGCTATTTCTTCCAGATTCAACGTTGTATAAAACGTAGTATCGGTAATGGCTTTAGTGAGTAGTGATTGCGGAATAGCCCGACCATTCATTGAAAAATCTTCACGTTTGGCCAGATAATTCTTTTTGCTGCCCAGAATCACATAATCACCATCTTCCTGCACACCAATAGGGCCAAACCTGCCATCTTTTCTGGTAACTATCTCGGTCATTGGCTCTTCCTGACCAGTGGTTAGGATTTTTATTCTTACCGAATCTAAAGGTATATTTTCGTTATTGGCATTTTTGGTATAAACCGTACCTGCCAGATAATATCTCACCGTTTTGATTTCAGTAGGTTTACTTAAGCTATCTGGTTTTGAAATCGGAATCAGAGGCGATTTGCTTGGGTCATTTGTAGCTACGTCAGGCTGGGGTGCTTCATAATAATAAATATCATCGTCGCCCGTACCTCCGGCTCTGTTTGATGAGAAGAAAATATCTCCTTTTTTACTCATCACCAAGCCAAAATCATCCATGTTTGAGTTATAGGGAGCACCCATATTTTCGACGGTGATTTTACCGGCAGAACGAACGGCTATAAACAAGTCAAGTTTACCCAGACCCGGATGTCCGTCAGAGGCAAAATATAATCTGCCGTCTTCTGATACATAAGGAAACATTTCATCACCTGCTGTATTTACTTCTTTACCCAGGTTCACCGGATTACCGAAACGACCAGAGGCATCCATATTGACACGATACAGGTCAATACCCCCTAAACCTCCCGGACGATTTGACGCAAAATAAATCGTTTTACCATCACGTGAGAAAGCAGGAGAACCATCCCAACTGGCAGAATCTGAGGCACTCACATAACGTGGTTCTGTCCAGCCGGTACCATCTACATAGCGCGAGATATACAAATCCATATCAGGCGATAAGTCTTTTCTCTTACCTGTATTCCCTCTGGCATAAATCATTGTTTTACCATCAGGTGAAAACGTTGGTGTACCCTCGTTACGTTCTTCATCAAAAAGCGCTGCGCTGAATTTCTCCGGTTTTCCTAGTTCTGCCATCGAACGCGCCAATCTGGCTTTATACAAACCCACGTACGGTAGACCGTTAGAGTAGGTTTTACCTTTGCGTGAAGCAGTGAAAACCAGTTCATCTCCATGTATCATCGGAGAGAACTCCGCTCCTGCAGTGTTAATCTGAGAAAGATTTTTGAAAGTAACTTCAGTTTGTTTTTTCTTTAATTCACCTATAATTTTCAGCGTATTCACCTCACGGTAGGCTTTTTCATTATAGGCTTTAATAGTGCTTTTAGAATCGATAAACTGTTGAAGCTCTCTAAGCGCCATATCATATTTTTCGGCAGCTTTTAGTGCAAAAGCATAATGGAAATGCGCTTCAGGTATCAATAATTTTGCTTCAAAAGCTTTTTCGTAATAGGGGATAGCTTCAACCCAACGATTCGACAAACGATAGGCTTCCGCTATTTTGTAATTCAAATTCGCTTTTTCACTTTCGGCAATATTATTTACCTTTGCCAGGTCTTTAATAGCCAAATCGTACTGACCTTTTTCGAAACTTGCCAGACCTCGTTTGTACATTTGGAGTTGCGCAAAAACACCATTCGAAAGGAGCAGAAGTGTAATGAGATAAAATATTTTTTTCATTGTATAAATGGGTAGGGCCACCATACACGCCCACAATTTTTATAGGTTGTAGCTATAAGTTTATTGTTAATCACCAACACAAACAGAGGCTTGCTATAACGCCTTGAATTTTCCTCCAATTTATATGTTTGACCTAATAACTCAAACGATTTTATGTGAGAATTGTTGTATCCGAAAAAATATAAGTAAATATGGCAATAATTATTACTGAAATAAACATTTACCCCATTAAATCTTTGGGAGGAATCTCGCTTCATTCAGCGCAGGTAGAAGACAGAGGGCTACAATATGACCGCCGTTGGGTGTTAGCTGATAGCGAGAATATGTTCAGAACTCAAAGAGAAAATGAACAGATGGCCCTGATTGAGGTAGCGATAGAATGCGATGGTCTGAAAGTAAGTCACCGCAAGAAAGATATTGCTCCATTAAAAGTGCCGTTTGACCCTCAAACAAATGATAATCAAATGATTACTATCTGGGACGATGTGGTGAGAGGCGTAAGAGTAAGTGATGAAGCCGATGCCTGGTTTACCGAAGTTTTAGGAAAAGAAACGCGTCTATACTACCAGCCTGATGATTCTATCCGACCGACAGACCCTAAATATTCAATCACACACGAAGAACATACAAGTTTTTCTGATGCTTATCCGGTTTTAATTATTGGGGAGTCAAGTCTTAATTACCTGAACGATAAACTGGAGGAAAAAATGGAAATGAAGCGTTTCCGGCCGAACTTGGTTTTTTCAGGTGGCAAAGCGCATGATGAAGATAATTTCAGATACTTTCAGGTAGGAGAAGCCAAACTGGTAGGTGTAAAACTCTGTGCGCGTTGTGTACTCACAACCATCAACCCCGAAACCGCTGAAAAAGGCAAAGAACCGCTGAGAACATTAGCTCAATACAGAAAAAATGGCAGTAAAATTTTATTCGGGCAGAATCTTTTAGTGGTTGAAAAGGGGCAGATTAAGATAGGGGATGAGATTGTTTTGGAAATTTAGTGATTTGGTGAATGAGTGATTGTGTGATTAGTGTCTTGAACTTTGCCGCGACGGCGGACCGTTTTAACTGATTAAGCTGATTATTATGATTAACTAGAAAAAATGGTTCTTAATTATATCAAGTAAGATTATGGTATCAGTTAAATCATGAAATCAGGTAAATCATAGTTCAAGACATCATTCTTAATGAAAACCAAACCTACCAATATCCTCCAAACCCTCCACTACTTAAGCCTGGATGTAGTGATTGGAGCACTATTGAGTAGTATCATGTTCTGGAAAATGTCTGATGCAAATAGCCAGCCCAACGCTTTGGTATTAGTAGTTTTAGCAATATGCACCTGGATTATTTATATCTTCGACAGACTACTGGATAATATTAAATCAGAGCCGCAGGATGCCCGGCATCAGTTTCATTTTACTCATCAGTATTATCTGCAGGTAGTCGTTATCGTTTTATCTATTCTGGCACTCTTTCTCGTTTTCTTTTTACCCAAGCCTGTTATCATTTTTGGAATAGTTTTTTCGGCATTCCTGCTTCTTTATTTTTTTTTACTTCAAAAGAAAACTTCTGCATCAGCCTATCATTATTATAAAGAAATTGCTACTGCACTATTGTATAGCCTACCCATTTTTGGGAGTGCTTTTGTAGGTAAAGCTGTAGGCTTCTGGCAATATTTATCGGCTTTTAATTTCATCCTGCTTGTTCATCAAAGCATCCTGGTATTTTCCTGGTATGAAATGCAGGAAACGCCAGAGGCAAAGAATTTTGCTCAAAAAATAGGAAATAAGGGTGTCAGATGGATAGTAGTAGGCATTACTATTCTGATGGGAGTCAGTTTTTCAGCAAGTGCAGAGGGCTATATGCAGAACGTATTTCTGATAGAGTTTGCTATGGCTTGTGCTACTCTGGCCGTTTTTATTTTCTCTAAAAAACTCTCCATTAACCAACAGTATCGTTGGGTAGGTGAACTGGTGTTCTGGTTGCCTGGGGTGCTTATTTTTTCTTAAGACGTTGCTCAATATTTTTAGGCTTTTCATCTTTTTTAGCTTCTGCCTCCTTTTTTTCTTTAATCTTTCTTAGGCCCCTACGATAGGTATAGTAGAGAAAACCAGCCAAAGAAAACATCAGAAAGAAATAGCTATCGCTCAAAGGTACTTTCTTATAAAGCGCCTGATCGACGAACATAACCAAAAAAGCTAAACTAGCAAAAAGTATAATTGATTCAATGAGTTTCATGAGTGAATAACTAATTAGTGATTTAGTGAATTAGTGATTGAGCGGCCGCCGCGCGGTGATTATAATCTTGAATGCGGACGTCGCGCGGGTGAATTGTGAATTAGTGAATAATAATGAAACATAGTGTGCCTTTATGTACATATTTGGTAAATTCTAATCACTAAATCGCTCAATCACTCATTCACTCAATTTTCCCACCGCCTTAAACCTCTGGAAAACACCCTCTGCGTGCGGTGCGTCTTTCAGTTCATCGGTTAGGTCTTGTCCGGCCCAGTGTTCATAGTGTTTACCGTTACGCCATAACCTTGAATGGGTTACATCATAGATAATCGACTGATAGGCAATCCAGATTTCTTCCTTATCCTGACCATTACGCAAAGCCAACTGATTTCGGGTATACTCTTTCAATAGAATTTTTTCTGCAAAGGTCGTAAAGATTTATGAATGCTGACAATGAAAATTCAGATTAATTCGTTTCCCTGATATTTAGTCGCTGATTATTACAACCATTTTCTCAAAAAATACGTCAATATAGTTAGAGAAATTTTTTTTTAGTTTATATTTAAGCCATATTTGTCGCGTGTTCTATTGCGCAACTATAATGTTGATTAAAAAAGGTTGAAAAACATATTCAAAAATAACATTCTATGAAAAAGATTGCCATTCTATTGTTTGCTTGTAGTTTTTTCATCTTTTCTTGCGGAAAAGATAATAAGACTGTGCCGGTGTCAGAAAAAATTAAAAAGAACTGGGTTGCTAATACAGTGAAAGAGGGTACTGCGATTGTGTATACCAAAGGAGCAGCCAGCAACACTAAACCAGGCTATTCAAGTTTTCAATTAAGATTATTAGCTGCGCCATCAGCTACTTTGGTAGAATTTGATGGTAATACATTTTCTGGACAGTACGAACTATCAGGTGAAACAAAATTGATTCTGAAAAACCTGAGCCCTGCCCCAACAGGTACTGGCGGAACTATAGAATTTAACATTGATTCGATTACCGATACACAATTGGTATTGACGCGTACTACACCAAGCCAAAAAACAGGTGGTACTACCAATACATATACCTTGACTATCCAGTAAGGGACAAAGGTCTTGAGACAAAGGGTGGGCTGAAAAGTCCACCTTTTTTTGTGTATCTTTGTGAAAAAATAGATATTAGCAGAGTAGAACATTGAACAGGAGCTATGGAAAGAACAGAACTGAATGCATTGGGAGAGTTCGGCCTGATTGACCGGATAAAATCAAAATTTACCACACAAAACCCTGAGACTATTACAGGCATTGGCGATGATGCCGCTGTAATAGATTTAGGTGACAAATACATGCTTATTTCGACGGATATGTTGTTGGAGGGAATTCATTTTGATTTATCTTACGCACCACTTCGCCATTTAGGTTATAAGGCTGTAGCCGTGAATGTATCTGATATTGCCGCCATGAATGGCATAGCCAAGCAGATAACCGTAAGTATAGGCTTAAGCAATAGAATATCGGTTGAAGCCGTTGATGAAATTTATGAGGGCATTCGTTTTGCCTGCGAAGATTATAAAGTAGATCTGATTGGGGGCGATACCTCTGCTTCACGCTCAGGGCTGATACTTTCTATAACCGCAACGGGCTTAGTAGATAAAGACAAAATAGCCTATAGAAATGGCGCAAAAGTCAACGATATTTTGTGCGTAACAGGCGATTTAGGTGCGGCTTATTTCGGTCTGCAGATATTAGAAAGAGAGAAGCAGGAATATCTGGCAAACCCAAATATGCAGCCTGATCTGGAAGAGAAATCTTATCTGGTAGGTAAACAGCTTAAACCTGAAGCCAGAGCGGATATTATACACGAATTGGCCGAAGCGGGCGTTGTACCCACATCAATGATTGATATTTCTGATGGGTTGGCCTCTGAAATCATCCATTTAAGCACGCAATCTGGCGTAGGAGCATTGATTTTTGAAGAGAAATTACCGATTGAAGATATTACGATGCTGACGGCATCAGAATTTAATATAAGTCCAATCACGGCGGCATTGAATGGCGGAGAAGATTATCAGCTACTATTTACCGTAAAACAGGCCGATTTTGATAAAATAAAGAACGTGTCAGATATTACGCCAATTGGCTATATGACTGAAGATAAGGCCGTAGAACTGGTATTGAAAAGTGGAGCAAAGGCAAGCATCAAAGCCCAGGGCTGGAATCATTTACAATAGTTATATACAGTGATAAACGCAATGTATTATTCCCTGAACACTCGTAACAAACTTTACTTATTAATTCTGTTTACCTGCCTGAGCAATGCCCTGTTTGCCCAGGTAAATCAAACGCCTGTTACACATCCAACGGTGCATGCCATTATTGAGCAGGTGAAGAAAAAATATGCGCCTGATAAAAGGGTAGCTGTTTTTCAGGTAGATTTAGATAGTAATTTACTGGTAGGTAAAACCAATTTACCGTTAGCCAAAAAGGAGTTAATGAGTCGTTTGAAAACCAACGGTTATAACCTGGCTGATGAAATACGGGTTTTGCCTGAGGAAGAAGAATTAGAAGATAAAATTTATGCTTTAGTGAATGTATCTGTTGCTAATATCCGTTCACAACCCAAAGAATCAGCTGAACTGGCAACACAATCATTGCTGGGTACAACGTTGAAAGTATTAGAGAAAGAACGAAACTGGTATCTGGTACAAACACCCGACCATTATATAGGTTGGGTAGATGGTGGTACTATCAAACGCAAACTCAAAGATGAGGTAGAAGCTTATCAGAATCAAGCGAAGCTAATGTATGCCAGACCTTTTGGATTTGCATTTACAGAAGCCGACGAAAATACGCAAACAGTTTCTGATCTCACCTGGGGAGATTTATTTGTGGTAAAAGACACCTTAACAGATTTTTATGAAGTGATATACCCTGATGCTCGCAAAGGTTTTATCCCAAAACATGAAGCTATATCTTATCAGGATTGGAAGAAAATGACTAACCCCAATCCGGAAGCCTTGACTAAAACAGCTTTCCGTATGATGGGTTTGCCTTACTTATGGGGTGGTACCTCATGGAAAGGGGTTGATTGCAGCGGTTATATGCGCATGGTATATCAGACCAATGGCATTTTACTACCCAGAGATGCGTCTCAACAGGCTTTTGTGGGTGAAGATGTAGCTTTTGAAAAACTAAGCGTAGGCGATTTACTATTCTTTGGCGAGAAAGCTACGCCTGAAAAACCTGAGCGAGTCGTACACGTAGGTATGTGGCTGGGCAATAATGAATTTATTCATTCATCCGGAATGGTAAGAATCAGTAGTTTTGATAAAGATTGTGCCAATTATGATGCCGGTAACGCGAATCGTTATCTGAGAGCGAAACATATATTAGGAGTAGGTGCTGAGAAAGGAGTGGTTTCACTGAAGAATTGATTTGGGATTTTTATTTGTCAAATCAACACTTATTCTATAATTTTAGCGTATCTATTCAACGCCTATAAATACAACCTGTTCAATGAAAAAATCAATCATTTTTTCTCTCTCTGTTTTATTACTGGCCGGAGCCTGTAAACAAGCCCCTAAAACGCTTCCTGATGAAGAATATGCCAAACTATCTGACGAAGACAAGCGTAAACCCGAACATGCAGTTGACGGTATACAATTAGCTGATCCTGATTTAGAAGTAACGTTGTTTGCCTCTGAACCCATGATGATGAACCCTACCAATATGGATATTGATGCCAAAGGTAGAGTATGGATTTGTGAGGGGTATAACTATCGCAATAAGCTTAATCCGCAGAATCCTTATAACAAAAAGGGCGACAGGATTCTGATATTGGAGGATACTGATAAAGACGGTAAAGCCGATAAAACAACTGTATTTTACCAGGGCGAAGAAATCAACTCGGCTTTGGGAGTATCAGTTTTAGGTAATAAAGTAATTGTTTCGTGTAGTCCTAACGTTTTTGTATTTACTGACGAAAACGGTGATGATAAAGCAGATAAGAAAGAAATACTTTTCTCGAATCTGAAAGGAAATCAACACGACCACGCTATTCATGCCTTTAGTTTCGGGCCTGACGGCAAATTGTATTTCAATGGCGGTAATGAGGTTGAGACTTTGCATGATAAAAATGGAGTTGAGCTTAAAGATGACTTAGGCAGACCATTCTCTACTTATAGACAAGGAAAAGTGTATAGATGTAATCCGGATGGCTCGAATGTTGAGTTATTAGGACAGAATTTCAGAAATAACTACGAAGTAGCAGTTGATTCGTATGGCAGAATGTGGCAGTCGGATAACGACGATGATGGAAACAAAGGCGTGCGTATCAACTATGTAGTAGATTATGGTAATTACGGTTTCAAAGATGAAATGACAGGCGCAAGCTGGCAGGAACGCCGTACCAATTGGGAAAGTGAAATACCGCTACGCCACTGGCATTTGAACGACCCGGGTGTTATGCCTAACCTTCTGCAAACTGGTGCTGGCTCGCCAACGGGTATGATTGTGTATGAAGGTGATTTATTGCCGGAGAAATACCGTAATCAGGTAATCCACTGCGATGCAGGGCCGAATATTGTACGCTCATATGCTGCTGAAAAAGATGGCGCAGGTTTCAAAGCGACCATTAATAATATCCTTGACGGCTCAAAACGCGACCAATGGTTCCGTCCATCGGATGTGACGATGGCGCCTGATGGCTCTATCTTTGTAGCAGACTGGTATGACCCGGGTGTGGGTGGCCACGCCATGGGAGATAGCCTACGAGGACGCATCTACAGAATTGCCCCAAAGGGTGAAAATTATTCAGTACCGACTTTTGATTTTGAAACACCGGAGGGTTGTGTAAAAGCTTTGCAGAATCCGAATATTGCCGTTCGCTACCTGGCTTGGACAAAGCTCAATAGCCTACAGAAAAAAGCAGAAGATGCTTTGGTAGACCTATGGGAATCAGACAATTCTCGTATGCGTGCCAGAGCTTTGTGGTTACTAGGCAATATCAAAGGAGAAGAAAAGAAATATATTGATGCGGCATTGGCTGATAAAGATGAAGACATCAGAATTACAGGTATCCGTCTGGCTCGTGAGTTGAAAATGGCGGATATTGCCATGCTGAAAAAACTATCGGAAGACCCATCTCCACAAATTCGTAGAGAGGTTCTTTTAGCGCTTCGTCATAATACAAGTCCTGAAGCTGCTGATATCTGGACGACCTTAGCTACTCAATACGATGGCAAAGACCGTTGGTATTTAGAGACACTAGGTATTGCTGCGGATAACCAATGGGATGCTTTTTTTGCGAAATACATTGCCCGTGTTGGAGATAAATGGAAAGTTGATAATAGTTCAAAAGATATTGTATGGAGAAGCCGCTCAACAGATAACGTATATCGTTTGGCTGAATTGGCTAAAACTGCTACCGGTGCTGATAAACTACGATATTTCAGAGCCTTTGATTTCCAGACAAGCCCAGACAAAACCAAGGTATTATTCGGTATGTTAGATGGGGGCAATGCACCTGCAGATATTAAAACCTTAGTATTTAAGCATCTGGATATTGAAAGTGCCAAGAAAGATCCATTATATGCCAGTTTATTGCCGAAAGTATTAGAGGGCATACAGAATCCGGCTGATTATCTTGACCTTGTGAAACGTTATCAGTTAAAAGACCAATCGCCACGTCTGGTGAATATGGCAATGATTGATAGTGTGTTTGGAGGAGAAGCTGCCAGAACGCAGGTAAGAATCAACGGTATCGGTGAGTTTCAGAAGTTAACCAAGAGTAAGGATGAAGCCGTGGTGCTGAAAGCCATTAATATGTATGGCAGTGTAGATGATAAGCCGGTAACCGATTATCTGATAACCTTATTCAATAATAAGAGCCTGAGCCAACCAGTGCGTGAAAGAGCCATGCAGGCGATGAATGGCTGGAATAGCGAAGAGATTCTATGGGATTTGGTAAAAGCTAAGAAAGTACCGGAAGATGTAATGCCGATAGCTAAAAAACTATTATTGGGTACCTGGCATGGCGATATTCGCACCGAAGCTATGAAAATGTTTGGTGCTGATATTGATAAGTCAATAGGCAATGTAAGTGATTTAGTGAAACTGGCAGGTGATGCTAATAAGGGCCATGAGGTATTTAAAATGTATTGCGCAACCTGCCACGTAGGCAAAGGTGAAGGCACCAACTTTGGCCCGGCCTTGTCGGAAATTGGCAGTAAATTATCTAAAGAGGCATTGTATACGGCCATTATGAACCCAAGCCAGGGAATTAGCTTTGGCTTTGAAGGCTTTAAGGTGAAATTGAAAAACGGCACCGAAGTGGATGGTATGATTCTGACCAAGACCGAAAACGAGATAACGATGAAAGCTTTGGGTAGTGCAACACCAACTACTTATAAGCGTTCAGAAATTGCTTCTCAAGATGCCTTGAAAGAATCATTAATGCCTAAATTCCCACTTCAGAAACAGGAATTTGTGGATTTAGTAGAATATTTATCGACATTGAAAAAATAAAATCTTAGGTTCACCGTGTCACGCCTCTACTCGGATTAATAAGGGCGTGGCACGGTTAACTGGGGAGTAGCTTACAATTAAGAAACATTTGCTAGCTTATTTCACATGCAACGCAATAACTAAAATATAATTCTCTGGAATGCCTAACTGTGCCACGCCTTATTACGGACGAGTATAGGCGTGACACGGTAAACCAATATGAAACCAAAAATCACTTTAGAATATTGCCCCAAATGCCATTGGCTGATGCGTTCAGCTTGGATGGCACAGGAACTCCTGACTACTTTCGAAGAAGAGTTAGGAGAAGTAAGTCTTCGCCCTAGCGAAGTAGCAGGGAGGTTTCAGGTCATACTAAATGAAGAGGTAATCTTCGACCGTAAACGCGAAGGTCACTTTCCAGAAATAAAAGAGCTTAAGCAATTGGTAAGAGACTTGGTTGCACCTGAAAAGTCTTTGGGGCATAGTGATAGAAAAAGCGGTTGAAACCGGAAAATGATAAATGTAAAATGCAAAACCGAAAAAGGAAAAAAAGTGAAACGATACTCTTTCAAATCTTTTATAAAACCCCTTTTACATTTTTCTGTTTTACATTTAGCATTTTTCGGTTTAAAACATATTACTCATAATTAGGGATATTCCGTCCAAGAACAATATCTCGTTTCCCAATCCAAACGCCTGTATCATTTTTAGTAAGCTTAATAAGGCCGCTTCCTCCTCGGTTTTCGTCGCGGGCTATTTCTTCTTTGGTTAAGAATTTATCTCCTTCAAACCGGTATTCGTCTATATAATATTCAGTTTTACCAGGCTCTTTAATAGTAGGGTGGATATGCGCCGGAATGGTTGCATTAGGATAAGAAGCAGGTCTGATGCTAACAAGTTTATATCGGCCTAAATTATCGGTTTTTACCCATCCCCGAAGTTTGCCATGACGTTTGGTGCATGCATCGCCCGTACCTCTTGAATAATTACCTTTTGCGTCGGTATGATAGACATAGAGAATCACGTCAGGGGCAGGTGTTTTGCCATCTTTCTGATAGATGATTCCTGTAATCTCCATAGGCTCACCTTCCTCATCTTTATCCGAAATCCGGGTTGCCCAGGATAAGTTGGCGGGCATTCTTTGATAAATAGCTTCACAGCATTCACAAGGACCACCTACTTTTTTTTGAGCTGATAGTCCAAAGGGTAATAAGAGCATTAAAACTAACTTTTTCATGTTGAAAATGTTTAAAAATGAACAATTGATAAAAAAAAGCAAATAGCCAGCTAAATGATAAAGTCGTAAACTCTATCATTACCCTTATTTTAAGCATTACATACAGATGTTTAAATAATTGAGCGAGTTAGTGATTGAGTGATTTGTTAATTGCTTTAATAAATAAGTGATTGTCAGATAGTATGTTTTTTTAATCACTCATTCACTAATTCACAAAATCACTCAATGTATTAAGTTCTCCTTATAATTCCGGCTCATGCGTAATACCTTAGTGTTTTTTAGTATTACTGAGTAATCGCCGTTGAAGTGTGATTGTATTTCTTTAATAAAATTGATATTGACAATAGTGGAGCGATGGATTCGTACAAAAGTCTTAGGATTGAGTTTTTGCTCAAAACTAGACAGCGTTTCATATAGCAGATGCTTCGATTTCTCGGTTTGCAGGCATATATAATTCCCCTCGGCTTCTATATATATCAGGTCAGCAGTTTTTAATAATTGTATCCGTCCACCATCTTTTACTGTCACAATTTCGGGATAGTTAGGCTGGGCAAATTGCTGAAAAAACTGACTATATTTATCAAAAATGGGAGTTAAATCTTGTTTATTGGTTAATTGTAATTGCTTTAATGCCTTCTGAAAAGTTTTGTCGAAACGCTCTTTATCAAAAGGCTTTAGCAGGTAATCAATCGCATTGGCTTCAAAGGCTTGCAGAGCATAGTTATCAAAAGCTGTTACAAAAATAATGAGTGGTAATTTATCTGTATTCAGGCTTTTGGCTAATTCTATTCCATTCAGTTCTGGCATCTGAATATCAAGAAAAACCAAGTCTGGTTGGTGTTTATCTATAGATGCTAGCGCCTCTTTACCATTTTTACAAACAGCTACCACTTGTGCCTGCGGATAATCCTGCAATTGTTTTTGCAGAATTTCTCTGGCTATCGATTCGTCGTCGGCTATCAGAACTTTGTAGGTCATTTTAATAGGGGTAAAGTGATAGTTACCGTAATGCCGTTGTCGGGGGTATTGCTTGCAATATCGAGTGTTGCTTCTTCGCCAAAAAGATTCTTCAAGCGTTCCTGAGTATTCATCAATCCAATGCCAAAGCTGAAATGCTGAAAGGTTTCAATACCATTGTCTTTTACCAATAATTTCAGTTTGTTTTGCCCATTCTGTGCCGAAATCTCTATTTTACCTTGTTTGGCAAATGGCTCAATGCCATATTTTACTGCATTTTCCACCAAAGGTTGCAGGAGCATAGGCGGTACAAAAACTTTCTGTAATTCGTTATTGATAAGTATCTCATAATCTAACCGTTCTTCAAACCGTACTTTCAGAATATCTAAATATAATTGCAAAAGATGTACTTCGTTTTTAAGTGGAACGAGATCATCGTTATTTTCTTTCAGACTCAGGCGTAACAAATCGCTTAGTTTCATCAGCATTTTAGTGGCCTTTTCGGTATCTCCTTTTTGCATTAAGCCAATGATATTATGATGCGTATTGAAAAGAAAATGCGGTTGTAACTGCATTTTCAGAAAGCCTAGTTTGGCATCAGATAACTGTTTTTCGAGATAAGCTTTATCCACCTGCGCCTGTTGAAACTGACGGAAGATACTATAAGCTTTATGCGCTGCCAGAATTATCCAATAATTGACAAACTCATTAAAAAGAGAAACCGCCAGATTCCGTTTGAAAATAACATGAAATTGTGTTTGTCCGATAAACAGATTCCAGAACCAGGTAACAAGTACTGAATAAACTATTACGGCAAGAAAACTGATACCCAAAGAAATCAATAGATTCAATAATAGATTCCGGACTAGATGAGGTGATTGCAGAGGTAACTTTTCTCCTAGCCAGAACACCACAAAAGTGATGGGTATATATAGCAACCATTTAATCTTGAAAATCAAAGTATCAGCCCATACTACAGGATGGCCCCTTAAAGCACTGAACAGCAAGTCTTGCCCAATCATTAATAAAGTAACGATAAGCCAGAATGCCGGAATCAGGTAGTATTTGAGTTGCTTGATTTTCATTCTACTGTTTTCTTCTGAACTCTGTTGAGCGTATAGTTAAAATGCTCATTGCCTGTCAGAATGTTTTTATCATTATCCAGGAAAAACAATACATTGTCATCTCCTTTCAACAGGTAAATAGTTTGCTGGTTAGCTGCTTCTAAAGCAAACACAAAGTCGTCGGAGTCTTCTTTTGTGCCTTTTATAATATGCCAGTTGCCTTTACGGATATCCTGTCTGAAAAACGAACCCTCTAAAACATAGGTAGTAGGAGCTTGTGTATCAGGATTCTGATAAAGATAGAGCCCCCATTTAGTTTTAAAGCATTCCGGCGAAACCTCTTTTTTTAAGGTAGCAGCTAATTCCTGGCACGCTCCTCTTCCCTCGAAAACACCGTAAACATCTTTGCCTGATGGAAAAGGTTTAGACGAAGTAGTCGGATAAGGCTCATTTTCTACACCTTTCGTTTGGGGATAGGCATTGAAACAGGTTAGAACCACTATAAATTTTAGCATGATATTTTTCATAATTTATCAGAGTTTTGCTTTACTAAAGGTATAACTATAACCTGAGTTTCCTATCATCAGTCCACGTTGACTGTCTAATAGATGAATGGAATTATCGCTCAATTTAACAAAAAGCAGATTCTTGTCTATACCATGCAATGTAACCTGATAAACAATGGCATTGGGCTTGGTTTTTGTGCCTTTCTGAATAGTCCAATGGCCTGAAAACTCAGCTTTCTTCTCATCTATAAACCCGCTTGTGTTCGATCTACTCATGCCAAATCGATAGACTAATTTCACGGCCGCAGGTGCATTGGCTTTCTGCGGTGAAAGGGTCATAGTCCATTTGGTAAAATCACATTCCTTATCATCTTTAATGCCCAATAAAGGTTTGATAATGTTCCCACAGGGGCTTGTTCCAACAAAAGTTGCAAATGGTTTGACTTCCTGTGCATAAGCCACAAAAAATACTCCGTTGAGGATTAACAATTGAATGATTTTTTTCATAGTTAAAGTTCTCTTTTTTTGCCGTCTTTATCAACTAATACCAGTTTGGTGCCATCCTTTTTTGCCAGGGCATGTAGACCTACTTCGGTTGAATTGTTAAGCAAAACCAAACCCGAACCGTTTTCGTCTGCACCTAATTTTACGCGGATGGTACCTGTTTTATCTATCAATCGCATAATTACGGAACCATCGTCTTCAGTTTTGAATGAAACGCGTTTTACACCTGCTTTGTCGACCAGTTCAAATTCTTTTACTCTGATTTTATCGAAGTTTTCCTCACTGGGTTTGGCTGCAATAAACAGCATTAACAATAAGTTAAAGGCGCTAAGCAAGATTGGCAATCGTTGATTTTTCATTGTTTTATCTATTTAGAGTTGAAGTATCAGAAATTTAATAGAGAGGTAAAATTTTCTTTATCCGTATCGAAATTGACGAATTTTTTTGTAATAACCCGCTTTTTATAGGCAAAAATGGTATTCTTTACTTTTGGATTTATTTCGTAAACTCCTGCCGTTTCTGCATCAGTCGGAGAGGAGATAAAAGTAAAGGCTACATTCTTTAAGTTTAATTTTTTAGCGTAATCGCTTAGTTTTTGTTTTAGTAGACTTTCATTCTCATGTTTGGGATTCATGAAAACAATAAAGGTTTTCCAGTTATTGGCGTTTTTAGTCAGGTATTGAGCCTCAAGAAAACTTAGCATCTTCTCATAATCTTTTAAGTCGTCGTTTATCCAAACCATGAGTCCTTCGGTTTTAGCACCGTATTTACACATAGGGCAGGTTTTAGTGCCTTTGTCTTTGCCTGATACATGATAAGGGTCGAAAGCAGGCGCGCCTTCACCTACAGCAATGCCGGAATTTTGTGCCATAGCATTGAAAGTAATAAAAAAGATAAGAAATGATGCCTGGAGCATAAGGCGGGATGATTTCATAACAGGAAATTTTTTGCTGAGGAAAAAGAGTAAAATGCTACCGAAAAATAAACAAAACAGATTAAAAATCAAAAATTCAATATCAGATTTTTCAGAGGCTACTTTCGATAAATCAGTCCGATTCACTTTAATCACTCTTACCTGATTGAGATCATTATTTTCTAATACCCATAGATTACCAACTTTATCAAATAAGCCACCTGTAGGATGCCAGCCTAACGGACTAGTATAAGCAATAGTGACTTTCCCGTTGGGAGCAATTTTGCGGATTTCACGGTTTTCGTAGATAGTTACATAAACATTTTCATTGTTGTCTGTCCACATGCCAAATACACTATGATTAGGCGTAAGCCTCAATTTATGGCCTCGTACATCGTCTACGTTCAGAGAAACCATTGTTACTTTGCCGTCTTTTATTTTCATTAAGTCGTTATCATCCACATAATAGAAAGTGCCATCATCCTGGCAATACTGCCAGCGTACATCAGTTGTTTTAAGGGTCTGCACGATGGCTACCTTACCATCCGGAGTACGTTTCATGAGAATACTCTCTTTTTTGCCGCGTTCTATCCAATACATATTCTCCTGAGCATCGCGGGTGAAGCTATAATTGCTCAAAAAACCTTCGGTATTAGGTATTACTTTGGTGAACTGGCCTTTAGCATTATATTTCCATACAAAATGTCCCCATTTATCAATGGCTTCGCCTTCATACCAGAGATTTTCTCCAAATAGGTTGTCCTGTTTATCCATATAGAGTTCATGGGTATGAACGTTCGGTACTACTATGGTTTTGGTTTTACCGTCAGCTGATACTTTCCAGACTTTGGCTAAGTCGGTGTAGAATATCTCTCCTTTGGAATTAGTAACAATACCTATACCTGGGTGTGCCAGAATATTAACAGAGACTGAAAGACAAATGATGATGAATAATAGCTTTTTCATAATCCTTAATGATTTTGATGAACAAATCTATAAGGGATATAGAAGCTATTAAATGAGATTATGATAAGACGATGGAATGGTGTGGTGAGGTGAGGGAAAAATGCCCCAGCCCCTAAAGGGGAGTTCTTGCAAAAACAACTTTGGCGATTTAACGGTCAATCATTATGGAAAATGTAGTACGATTTAAGGCTTCTTCATCTGTTTTATCCACTCTTTCATCAATTCTATACCTTCTTTGTGGTTGGTTTTTCGGCCTACTTCGGGCATCATTTCGCCGGGATCGGTTGATTCTATGCGATATAATAAGATGGATTCATCAGGCTTACCCGGTACAATATCAAATTTACGATTACCCGACCCACGACCTGCCGCTACAGGTGTTTTAAGAATACCCATAGCTAAAGGGTCTGTTTCATGAATACTCAGATTTAAACCGGAAGTCTGGGCGGGTCCGCCTAACCGATGGCAATGCGCACAGTTAATATCTAACCAGATGCGTGCCCTTTCTTCGATGCTTCCTGATTCCGGTTTGTTCCAGACAGGAGCTTTAGGTACTTGTTCGATGGCCGGTAAGTCTTGAAGGATACCTGTTTTTTGCCAGGCTGTTAACTGATTTTCTGTGCCTTCCGGTAATCCCCATGCCCGATAATTACCATTGAGTTGTCGGGCTGATGGACCGATTGGTGACATCTGCTCACTACGGTTGTGACAGCCCTTACACTGATTCAGATTCGGTATGCTGTATTCATGTTTCTTCTTTTTGCCGTTCAGGTCAATATAGCTTACTTCTTTGGTATCACCTGCTACTTCCAGAAAGGCATCAGTTTGCTCATCATTCCAGACATAAACCAGTGCTTTCCAGCCATCATTTTCATGGATTAACAGACGGGTTTCCATAATTCTGCGACCTTTATCTGTATTTCTGAAATCGTTGGGATAGTAGAAAGTTTTAATAAGCGTTGTTCCTACCGGAAAGCTTAATACTTCTTTGTCGTTGTAAGTCGCTTTTGTGCTTTCAGGTAATTTGACAAAGCGTAGTTTTTCAGCATAATCGCTGAAAAGAGGGGTATTAAGTGAAAAAGGGATTACACCTTTAGCGGGTTTTTGTTCGGCTAGGGTGCCTTCAAAAAAGGAATAGTCTGAGAGTTTTTCCTTGGGCATGCTTGGTTGTATTTCCTGTTTAACATCCTGTTGATTGAAGGAAGACAAACCAAAAATGCCCAGGGCTATCAATAATAATACGAATCTTTGCATTGAGAATAAAAGAAACAAGAGCGACTAAGAGTCCTCAAATCATTCCATGGTATGTGTTTTAATCAATTTTTGCCATTTTCAGACTTTCCAGACTGCAGTCATGTGCCGAGGCATCGCGGGAAACATTCTTGAAATTATTCGCTACATCTAAATTGGCAAAACTTACATTTTTATTGTTTTTGATACACAAAACTTTGGTAGGATTTTTTGCGTCTACAATGCCATCCCACTGGATATGTGGTACGTCTTTACCAAATCTCAGTTTGAATCTATACATCTGTCCGAAACGACCCTTTCCGGTAGCTTTAACGTTCTCACGCTCATAAACATTGTCATGAATATTAATAGCTTCCGGATATGGATAATAAGTCGGGTCTTTGATAGGATTTTCTGTAGTGAAATACGAGATAATTCCTGTGCTCACTGACTTGTTGTTTACAATCTGATTATCGAATATCTCTACATGATTGGCCGCTAAAATCAGTATGCCAGTGCCATCAGGTACTTTACCTACGATATTACCTTTTGGGGCAAAATTAGGTAGGTTGTTGTGGTGAATATTGTTTTTATAAACACGCGTATAGCCGCCTTTTTTCAGAATCAAATCTGGTAAGTCGAAAACAAGAATACCACCGGTGTTTTCGGTAGCTTCATTTTCGTATACATCAGCATTCAGAGAGTTTTCAATCTCGATGCCTGCCACATTGTGGTAAGCACGTGATTTACGTACAATAATATCTTTCGACTGCCCTACATAGATGCCCGCATCAGAAGCGCCGATGGCTTCACAGCCCTCAATCAATACCTTTTCACATTGAACTGGATACAGTCCATAAGAGCCATTTTCTTTTTTAGGTTTGCCTGTCCATTCAGTTTTTACGTTTCTGAAAGTGATGCCCTTTACATTCATGGTTTTTACGGCATCACCTTTGCTATCCTGCACGGTCAGGTCTTCGATAATGATGTTTTCAGCATTGGAAACCCGGATTCCCTCGGCGCCTTCGGTTTGTCCTTTGAACGAAAGAATGGTTTTGTCTTTACCTTTTCCTTTGATGGTGATGTTCTTTTTACCTTCCATTGAGAGGCTGGCCGAGAAAGTGAACGAGCCTTCATCTAACTGAATCGTAGAACCGTTTTCAGCCATGATAAACTGTGTCTGATAGCGTTTCTGCACGTCTTTTTGTGCAAAGCCCACGGCACTAATCAAAAGTGAACTTAGTAGAAAAGCGATTTTTTTCATGAGTATAATAGGATTGAATGAACAGACTTCAAAGTAGGCAGAATTTATTGAGATAAGTATTTGATAAATGTCAAATAAAATGGCAGATATTGCCTCTATTAACCGCCTGAATAAATGAATAGTAAAGATAAAACTTATATTCTACTTCTGCCCCCGTACTCTACTCAATGTTTCAAGTTTAATACCTAAAAAGGAAGCCAGGTATTTCAAAGGGATACGTTTAATAAATTCGGGTTTGTGTTGCAACAGGTATTCGTACCGCTGTTTGGCTGAAAGCGTCTGCAGGATGATTTTTATCTCTTCCATCTGTATCAGATATTGCTCGGCCAATAAGCGTCCTAATCGTTCGATTTCATGAAATTGATTAAAGAGCTTTTGCAGGTCTCCGTGCTTAATCACAATCGTTTCTGTATCTTCTAATGCCTGAATATTGGTTAAACTGGGTTTTTGCGAGAAGAAACTGTGTGTAGACACCGCTACGGCATTCTCAAAGCCAAACCATGTATTAATTTCGTCGGTATTAGCATCTTCAAAATATTCACGTACGCAGCCTGATAGAATGAAATGTAATTCGTCGGATATGTTTCCCTGACGCACCAGAAATTCTTTTTTATAAAAATTCCTTTGTGCCAGAAAAGGCAAAATGGCTTCGATACTTTCGGGCGAAAGTGGATGAATTTGCTGAATAAACTGGAGATAATTTTCTAGTGCAGGAAGCATACTAAAAAGAAATAGCTACACAATATTAGTAGAAAAGTGTCAGAAACAATATTTTTTTTCAACTTTGTAAAATAACCATCATATATACACCCTCTCAAAAAAAATACTCAATGAAAAAATTGTTTTTAATGCTATTCGCCATGGCGCTTATGTCAAATCTTTATGCTCAAAACGAAACTATTCTGCTTTATACTGGCACTGCACCAGGGTCAACAGGAAAGCAGGTACCGGAGGATTCTAAAACCACTGATGGTATTACACGGGTAAAAGATGTTACCCAACCTGCTTTAATTGTTTATCCAGCTAAGAAAAAAACTACTGATGCTACCGTGATTATCTGTCCGGGTGGTGGTTACGGTATTCTGGCTATAGACCACGAGGGGTACGATATTGCTAAATGGTTTAATGAGAGAGGCATGACCGCCTTTGTATTGAAATATCGTTTACCGCAGGAGGATTTATTTGATAACGACGAGATAAGACCCTTACAAGATGCGCAACAGGCTATCAGAATTGTGCGTAAAAATGCCGCTAAGTATGGCGTTTCTCCCGATAAAGTAGGTATCATGGGTTTCTCGGCAGGAGGCCACCTCGCCTCTACAGCCTCTACGCATTTTGCTACGCAGGTAGGAGATATAACCGACCCATCAGTCAGTGTGCGACCAGATTTCTCTTTATTGATTTATCCGGTTATTACTTTTAATGATCGTTTTACACATTTTGGTTCAAGAGATAATCTGATTGGTAAGAATCCTCCGGTTGAAAAGATTGAATGGTATTCGAATGATAAACAGGTTACTAAAGACACGCCACCTACGTTTTTGGTAAGCACAACTGATGATGGCGTACAACCTGAAAACAGCATTGCGTACTTTCTGGCTTGCAAGAAAAATAAAGTACCTGTAGAAATGCATATCTACGAAAAAGGTGGGCATGGGTATGGATTGAAGAAAAAAGGCAGAGGCCCTGTAGAAACCTGGGCAGCACGCATGGAAGATTGGCTGAAGGATAGGAAGTTGATGAAATGAGAGCGTCTCGAAAAAAAATATTGAAAAATGCTTGACAAGGCTAATTTTCTTAATCACCATTAAGAAAATTATTTTTTAACTGTAAACATTTTATAATATGCCTTGTACACATAAATTTTTCGGACACAATTTGCATCAGAATGGAGCTTTTGGTTTGATACCTAACTGGGATTTTAAAACTTTAATTATTGGAACTTTCAATCCTGAAAATATTTGGGCGGATGAAAATATGGCAGGATATTTTTACGGAAGAAGACGTAATTATTTTTGGTCTGCTATTGGCCAATTTGGAATATTGCAGGATATTGAAAGAAATAATACAATTCATCAATTTCAATTTCTGCAAGAAAAGAAAATAGGATTAACGGATTTACTTATTAGAATTGAAGATGCAGATATTACGAATCTAAACCATGTCGCTAAGATAAAAACCTACGGAGATAAGGAAATTGAAAGTTTTCATGATTTTTTCTGGAATACGGAGCAAATTATAAATACAATATTAAATAAAAAAGTAGAAGCTGTTTATTTTACATGGCTTGGGAAGTCCAATAGGATTCGTAATCCTTTTAACTCATTTGAGAACCAAATGAGAATTGTTGAAGACTTCTGTGATAATAATGGAATTTTAAATTGTCGATTATATACTCCTTCAGGACAAGGATTAAGGAGTGGTACTCCTAGGATTAATAAATTGATCAATCAATGGTATAACCATAATGGAGGGCAAGAATTCCCATTTAGATCTCCTAATTTTGATATAAATAATTATCCGTTTCAATAATATTCTTTCAATAAAATCCTTTGAAATATACGTATATTTCAAAGGATTTTATTGAAGTCTAATTTTAAATTTATATGAAGAAAAAGCAAAAAAATAGTTTAGATCAAAAACAACCTCAACCCAAAGATTTCTGGGATTCTCTTTCACCGAGAGTAAAAGAGCGAATAGAACAAGGCTTAGCAGATGTCGATGCTGGAAGATATTCTCCAATAAAACCTGTAATTGAAAGATTAATGTCGGAGTAAATTAATTCAATCGCCTCATAATCAGCCCCTTCACCACCTCATAAAACATATGCGGTTTCATGGTTCGCCAGTTGTCTATCATTTGTAGGGTGCCACCAGAATTGATATAAGAATCAACATGATAGCGTTTGAATTCTTCCAGAATAAAATTGGGGAAGTTTACGGCAGCTATCCAGCCATCTTCTACGTCTTCATACCATTCTTCGTAATAATCTTCTTCGCCTCCATGAAACTGGAAAAGGTTTTCTCCTATCAGTATGTATTGATTAATGCCTTCTCTGGTTAAATGGTCTATTACGTTTCGTTTCAGCCACATGACATCATTATGCAGGGTATCATTCCATTCACCAAATAGCTCAATAACGGCGTATCGCAGGTCATAATCAGCTATCAGGAGTTTGCAATACAAGGTTTCGGACTCTATATTATCCCAGTTTGGGTCGATGTAATAACCATAAATGTTATCCTCATATTCTATCCCATAAGTGCGACCATAGAACGGAGACCGTTCGTCTTCTTCGGCCAGATAATATCTTTGCCAATTATAAAAGGGTTCAATTTCGTGCATGTGGATTTATGTTTAAGAAAATTCAGCAAATAAGGTTTACTTTCTAAGGCATAGGCTTAGTTCTAAAGCAGATAAAGTGCTATTTGTTTTCGTAGTTTTTCAATAATTCTTTGGCAGGTACTTCTTTCACGTTGCCGTCTTTATCTGCAATAACAAGCGTATCATTAGTTAATGCACTCTTTTCAATAAGCCTCTTTATGGCAAGATTCAATCCAGCCATAATTTTTTCGCTAAATTCAGTTGATTTCATCTTTTTGTTTATTTAGTAATGTCCACAAATCAGGATTAATTACCTCAATTTCTTCATTACTCATTTTTTGACCAATAAATTGAGGTGCATTATCAGAATTATCAACGATTACTCCATTGTCAACTATTGGTAAATATAGCTTAAAAAGATTTTGAATCCCTCTAAAATATCTTCTTTTTATTGTTTCAGATGGAATATTATGCCCACCTGCTTTAACTCTTTTTAAAACTCTCTTTTGCGCAGCATCAGGAGATGAAAGCCAGAAAAAAGCTAATTTTACTTCATGACCTTGGAATTTCGCTTATTTTATTAACGAAACGTACCTCCTGTAGCCAGTGTAGTTTCAAAGGCGAGAGTAAGGTTTTCTGCCATTAAAGTATGAATACGTTGTAGTATAATTCTCCCCGCTTCAATCGCTACGCTTTCAGGATTAAAAGGGGAAAGTCCGGCTGCAATATTATCGGCATTCACAAACTCTCTACAGTTAAGCATTTCAGGCAAAGTCGTATAAGAGGCAGTTGTTTTTCCTGCCCCGTTGCAACCTGCTATGATATAGAGTTGTGGCATAATTCCTACTTCAATTCCAGTACTGTTTTCATTCTCCTGACCGCTTCCACCAGATTACTCATAGGGGTACCGAAATTGAGACGGATAAAGCCTTTGCCATCAAAGAACATTTCTCCTTCTGATATACCCACGCCTGCTTCTTCCAGTTTGTGCGCTAAATTTTCAATACCTGCTTCACGTATATCTATCCAGGCCAGATAAGTAGCTTCTAATGGTAACATTTTGAAACCTTTAAATGCATTCATTTCTTTGAGAATATACTCATGATTTTTGCGTAAATAAGCCAACAGTTGCTGATGCCATTCTTCACTATCTCTATAAGCCGCCAATGCCGCATAATACCCATAGGCAGAAACCATTGGCTCTAAAATATAGCGCATACTCGCATATTTTGCTCTCAATTCGTCATCAGGAATAACCGCAAACGAGCAGCCTAAACCTGCAATATTAAAGGTTTTACTTGGTGCTAATAGCGTTACTGTATGCTTTTCAGCCTCCGGACTTAATGTTGCAATTGAAACATGTTTCTTGGTTTCGTCCAGAATTAAATCACAATGGATTTCATCGGCACAAATCACAATATTATTGGCTACACAAATATCAACCAAAGTCTGCAACTCTTCTCTTGTAAAAACTGTGCCAGCCGGATTGTAAGGATTGCACAGCATAAATATTCTGGTACGTGGCGTAATAGCCGCTTTGATTGCCTCAAAGTCCAGTGTCCAACGATTGTTTACTTCTTTCATTGGTACTTTTACCAATTTCTTTTTGGCAGCAATCGGGGCTTTCATGAAAGGTCCATAAATCGGCACGGTGGTTATTACCTCATCGTCGTCATTGCCAACACACATGCAAGTCAGGGTAAGGCCGGGAACCATGCCAGGTAGCCAAACCAACCATTCTTTCGGTACTTTCCAGTTGTGTTTTTCCTCTAATCGTTTAAGCGTTACTTCAATCAGTTCATCAGGCGTTTGCCAGTATCCTATTATTCCTTCTTTCGTTACTTTATCTAATGCTTCAAGTATGGCAGGAGAAGCTTTGAAATCCATATCAGCCACCCACAAAGGAATAATATCTTTACCTGCATATTTCTTCCATTTCACACTATCCGTCTTTGTACGGTCAATCACTTCATCAAAATCGTAAATCATGTAACAATAATAATCTATAGTTTTTTAAGTATTTCTTTTACTAAAGTGGCCGAATTATCGGAAGCAATTTTCTTAAATGTCTGAAAATCAACCGATGCTTTTTCGTTGGCCTTATCGCTGATGCTTCTGATAATCAGAAACGGAATATTTTGCTGAAAACATACCTGAGCTACTGCTGCTCCTTCCATTTCGGTGGCACTAGCCTGTAAGGTTTTTTCAAAATTACCGACGGCTGTACTTGAAGTAACAAAGGTATCTCCAGTAACAATAGTTCCGACACTTATGTTCGGTTGAGAAGCGGCTGCCGGCATTTTTTGCAGCGTTACTTCTTTGGCTGCGCTCAAAGCCTGCAAGACTAATAGGGAATCGGAAGAAAAATAGAGTGGGTTCAATTGCTTGGTGATGGGATTTCTGGTAGCATTGGTGCTTAAACCCTCGTTGGTTAATCTGCCATAATCATGGTAAGTTAATTTATTGCCAATCACTATGTCTCCCTGTTTTAATGCTTCGCTGATACCACCGGCAATGCCTGTAAAAATGACTGATTTCGGGTGAAATTCTTTAATAATCAGCGTAGTTACCACCGCAGCATTTACTTTACCGATACCTGTTTCAGTCAATACTATTTTTTTGCCATTCAGTTTGCCTGTCTTGAACTGAAATCCCAGGATGCTTTTGGCCTTTATATGGCTCATTTCTGATTCCAGCAATTGAATTTCTTCGGGCATAGCGCCTAAAATAGCAATTCTTTGTGCGAATGTTTGGGTTGAGCTGAAAAATAAAATGAATAAAAGGAATATGCGTATTTGGTAAAATAGATTTAAAAGATTCAATATACCATCCCTACGGGACTTAGGTATTAAGTCAGTTATTTTGTCTACCGATATAACATCCCTACGGGATATTTTTAAGTCCCAGAGGGACGATATATCGGTAGACAAAATGGTCTTTTTTGAACCTGATATCCCGTAGGGATAATATATTTTAGTGTTACACAAAGAGTAAAAGGATAGATACTTTTGTTTCATTGATGAAGATTTTAATGTCCTAAATATAAAGCCCAGAGTGCAAAAATATCGATCACGATAAGCATCCAGGAAACTTCTTTTGATTGATTGGTGGCCAATTTGATAATTGTCCAGGCCAGAAAGCCCCAGATGATTCCTTGAGTGATAGAATAGGTAAATAGAATCAGAACCATTGCCAGAAAGGCCGGAACGGCATCATCTAGCTTATCCCAATTGATTTTGGTGATGGGTTTTATCATCAGTACACCTACTACTATCAGGGCAGGAGCAGTGGCGATGGCAGGAATAATACTCAACAGGGGAGACAAAAACATGAAAGGCAGAAACAATATACCTGCTGTGATGGCAGTAATGCCCGTTCTACCTCCCTGGCTGATTCCCACGGCTGATTCTATATAAGCTGTTCCGGGGCTTGTGCCTAATAAACCTGCCATGGTTGTAGCTACTGCATCGGTTAACAATGATTCTTTTATATTGTGCGGTTCTCCATCTTTATCATAGAGATTGGCCGCTTCGGCAACACCTACGAAAGTTGAAAGGCTATCAAATAAGTCGGTAAAGACAAAGGCAAAAATGACGGGAATCAGGCTTATTTTTAAGGAGTTGATAATATCTAGCTGGAATAGCAAACTGAAATCAGGGGCTGAAAATACGCCTTGCCAGGTTACCAGAGTTTTCTGACCGAAATTGATGGCTGAAGCATCACCCCAATATCTGCCGATAGGGATTGCCAGAAGCGTAGTCAATAGGATACCTATGATAATGCCGCCTTGTACACGTTTTACCAGTAAAATCATGGTTATAGCCAAACCCACCAGAAAGGTTATCACGATAGGGTCGTGCAGACTGGTAACACCAATAATCGTTGCCGGATTGCCTACGATAAATTTGGCATTGGCAAAGCCTATAAGCGTAATAAACAACCCGATTCCTGCTGATATAGCATAGCGCAGAGGTTTTGGAATAGCTTTAACAATTTGTGAACGGATATTGAAGATTGAAAGCAATAAAAACAAAATACCCGCCCAGAAAACCGCTCCCAAGGCTACCTGCCACGAAATACCCATGCCTTTTACGGCCGTAAATGTAAAGAAAGCATTCATACCCATGCCCGGAGCGACTACAATCGGGTTTTTGGCGTAAATGCCCATCATGAGGCTACAAAAAAATGAAAGCAGCACAGTGGCAGTAAGCACGCCATTGAACGACATACCCGATTGGCTCAGGATAGCGGGGTTCACTACAATGATATACATCGTAGCCAGAAAAGTAGAGACACCCGCCAGGATTTCGGTTTTTAGTAGAGGTTTAGGAGGCATACAGGAATCTTTTACAAATTGTTTTGCAAGATAAATGGATAAAACTTAATTTTCTGAAAATCTGAGGAAATGTTGGAGAAAGAGATTTTACCAATTAAAGTTGTCTGAAAATTTGAACGACAGCAGATGATTTTTTATTATGCAGTTAAATTGTAGTGCCAACAGACCATTCTTGCTTCAAGTGTTGAGATGAATAATAGGGTATGCCTTAATTAGTTTGTCTTCATAGTCTTGGGTTGTTACTTTTTTTACCTGAAAAAAAGTAACCCTGGCCGGGCGCCCAAAAAGCAGGCATCATTTAAACTCGTACAATTAAAAATCTGATAGACCTTTCCTCTATTCATTATTTTAACCCGGATTTTTAATCGTAATCAAACAGGAAATGATGTTTTAAGGTTACAATTTTTAATTGTATCATATATACGTTATTCTGACTCAGTATAAATTTTTGTCATGTAAGTTTTGACAAGGGTCAGTAATTGATAGAAAAATATAGTACTTGCTGACTTTTATATTTGTTAGCTAATAGTTTAATCCCATAGTAAGAATTCGGCTTTTGAAGGAGTAACGAGCTGATGTCATTAATGCAAACCTCACTCCTACATCCAAAACGTCTTTATTCCCATGCAAAGAAACAAAATTGTTCCACTGTATTATAATTATTCAACCTTAATAAATCATGAATCGTAAAGATTTTATTCGTACTTCTGCCTTAGCCACAGGGGCTTTAGTTTCTCGTCCGTTTATCACCTATGCTACACAAGCTAAATACAAAACTGCCTTGATTGGTGCAGGTTGGTGGGGTACAAATATTGTGAGAGAGGCCATCAAATCAGGTGAATGTCAGATTGTAGCTGTCTGTGATGTTGACGACAGACAAATCAAGCAATGTCTGGGAGAAATAGGCAAACTGACTAACGACCAACCGAAAATCTATAAAAACTATCAGGAATTACTGCAAAAAGAAAAACCTGAAATTGTCATCAATGCTACACCTGACCACTGGCATGCTTTGATTGCCATTGATGCGATGAAAAGCGGAGCACATGTGTATCTGGAGAAACCCATCGGACATACCATTAATGAGGGAAAAGCCATTGTAAAAACTGCCCGTGATACCCAAAAAATCTGTATTACAGGTTTCCATCGCCGTTATTCGCCACATAACGTGAGCGGACAGGAGTTTTTGAAATCGGGTAAAGTGGGTAAAATCAAAGAGGTACGCGCCTTTGTAACTTATAATTTCGGGCAAGGTAAAGTGGTGCCTGATGAGCCTACTCCGGCAGAAATAGATTGGAATATGTGGTGTGGCCCGGGCCCTTTAGTGCCTTATAACCGAGCTATTCACCCGAGAAACTGGCGTAATCAGATAGATTTTGCCAATGGTATGGTTGGCGACTGGGGCCCACACTGGTTTGACCAGATTTTGTGGTGGACAGACGAAATTGCCCCTAAAAAAGTATATTCAATGGCAAGTACAAAGTTTAATACCAATAACAATAATGCCCCTGAGAGTCAGGTAGTAGCTTATGAGTTTGAAGATTTTACGTGTACGTGGGAACATAGTACGTTAAATGGCAGACCTACTTCAAAAACAGAAGAAGTAGGGGTATATTTCCATGGCACAGAGGGTACTTTCCATATGGGTTGGACTAAAGGCTGGACATTTTTCCCGAGAGATACCAAGAAAGAAATCATCCATCAGGATCCTGTTTTGAATTTGCCGGATTTGCAGAATATTGACCTGGTTTTTGCTGACTTATTAAAGTCTATCAAATCAAAACAATTGCCATTTGCAGATATTCTGAAAGGCCATAGAGCTACCAATATGAGTTTATTAGGTATGGCAGCGTTGAAAGCAGGTAAAAGCCTGGAGTGGGATAGAGAAAAAGAAGTTTTCCTTGACCCAACTGCTAACAAGTACCTGAGCAGACAGTATAGAAAGGGTTGGGTGTATCCGAAGGCTTGATGCTATTTAACCCCACACCCCAACGGCAGCGGCCGACCGTCCCTCTCCCCATTGTTGGGGAGAGGGGCACTTTGTTCTCTTCCCCATTGTTGGGGCGGACGCCGCGGAAGGGTTAGGGATGGGGTTCTTTCCGAAAACTTTTAAGATACTTCTCTATTACGCTATAACCACTCTCATCAAATAAATCCCTACCATATTCCCACCTTTCCAACACCTCATCACATATCGGTTTGCATTGTAGCAAAATATCGACTTAATTTATTCAAAAATTAGCTAATCGAAATGCCAACTTACGGACAAATTAAAAGACAGATAGATTTAAACCCTTTCGCCCTATTGATGCTTCGGAATGAGCTAAAGGCTTTACCAAGCATTATTCAGGAAGATGAATACATTGATGCCTCAGTGCATGGCTACTGGAACAACCGACATGTATTGCTTTTGGCTACTACTAAACGCATCTTGTTGGTAGATAGTGACCAATATGGCGATGTAGAGGTGATTGAATTTCCCTACGATAAAACTGTAACGGTGCGCTGTCCGACACCGGATTCTGTGGTTTTTGGTACGGCTGAGCGAAAGGTAAAAGTTGACAATACCATAGAAGAATATATAGATGCTTTTTATAAAGTAGTAAATGCCCGACTGGAAGGAAAAGAACCACAGATTTATCGGGAGCGCGATATCTATTCCAAAAATGCTGAGCAGGGACAGGAGGCATATTCAGAACAAAATCAGCCGGAATATACCAGTAATCCGTTTCATGTATTACTGAAAGGCCTGGATGGAATTACGAAGATGATTAATCCTGATGTAAAGGTCAATCAGACAGAAAATGCGAAGCCTCACAAACCAACCGAGCAGATACCAGCCGTACCGGAGCAAACTTTAGATGAGCTTTTAGCTGAACTGAATGCTTTAGTAGGCTTGCAGAATGTGAAAGATGAGGTGAGTAGTCTGGTGAATGTATTGAAAATTGAAAAAATAAGAAAAGAGCAGGGTATCAAAGTGCCGGAGCGCTCGCTACACATGGTTTTTCATGGAAACCCGGGTACTGGTAAGACAACTATTGCCCGATTATTAGCCAAGATTTTCAAGGCTTTGGGTGTTTTAAGCAAAGGACATTTGTATGAAACCGACCGCAGTGGTTTAGTGGCTGGATACACCGGACAAACCTCTTTAAAAACCCGGGAGGTTTGTGAGAAATCGGAAGGTGGAATTTTATTTATTGATGAAGCCTATGCTCTTAATACAGACGATACTTATGGCCCTGAGGCGGTGAATACGATTGTAAAATATATGGAAGACCACCGCGACGATTTTGTGGTGATTGTGGCAGGCTATGAAGAGAAAATGACCGAGTTTATCAATTCCAATCCGGGGCTACATTCGAGGTTTAATAAGTATATTGGTTTTAAAGATTATACACCGGAAGAGATTCTGGAAATATATCTGATACAGGCTAATAAAGTGCAGTTGAAAGTAGAAGAAGGGGCTAAGAAAAAGGTGTATAAGCTATTCAAGAAGCTCTACGAAGACCGCGATTCATCGTTTGGGAATGGTCGTCTGGCACGTAATATTTTTGAAAAAACCTATGAGAAGCAAGCCAATCGTTTAGTAAAAGAGGGTATCGAAAAAGCAGACATCAGTCTGATAAAAGAGGCCGATATTCCGGTGATGGAAGATTAGCCTTTATCCTCGAAAATAGCCTGTTATCCTATCATAAATCCATCTCTATAATTAATGTACTATGGTATTATGGAAATCTTATATTTGTAATAGTAAATGAAAATAAGATGAGAAACACATTTAACTATTTAAAAAAAGCACTCGATAATAAAGTTGATATTTTAGACAGAGATGCAGAGGTGGGTTATGTACAGTTCGAAACTTTTAAAACTGATGTAGCAGGAGTATTTAAGCACAAAAAGTACGTTTTTAAAAAGAAGAACTTCTGGAGTGCTAATTACGATATTTATAGAGAAGACAATCAGCAATTGATTGGTGAAGTGATATTCTCTGTCTGGAAAGGGAAGGCCGATATTACGCTGATAAACGGAGAAAAGTTTACGATGAAGGCTAAAAATTTCTGGAATACCCAATGGAGTCTGGATGATACGAATAGAGAGGTAGTAGACTTTGAACAAACCAAAAACTTCTGGACTGACGAGGGGACGGTTACAGTGACAAGCAATGATAGTGAGAAAATGGGCCTACTGGTGCTGTTAAGCGTTTTTGTGAATTTTGTTTATCGCAGAAGGGCGGCAGAGGCAGCTTAAGCGAATGAACATTGAGTGATTTAGTGATTAGGAAATTAATTATTTGAATACCGTAGAGAGGTTGATAGATCATATCAACCTCTTTTTTTGTTGCCAACCGCCCAGTAAATTTTCAGATAGGCTTTCGTATAATCCTTTGGTTTTGTGTGCTTCATTACAAATTTTTGCAGGCAGAAATCCAAACATATATTTTATGAGAACCTACACTTTACTTGTTTTATGTACCTTATCAGGGCTTTATTCTTTTGCCCAATCTTCGGCTGCTACTATTTTGCCTAATACGGCCACTTTTAAAACCAATATCAGCAATGGATATGCAGGGTATTTTGAAACCAATCACGCCTCTAATCCTTCGCCTGTGCTAGGTGCTTTTAACAAGTCTATCGGTCCGGGCGGATGGTTTTCAATTGATAATGTCAACAATTTTTCACCTACTATCTATGCTACGACGGTTGGTTCGGGGACTGTTATTCAGGGTAGAAATACGGGTACAGGCATCGGGGCAGGGTTTTCAATTGAGAATCCTTCAAACACTAATACAGCATTATATGCTATTACCGATGGCAAAGGTGGAGCGGCAAATTTTCAACTGAATAATACTACATCGACTGTCCATGCACTGAATGTAACAAACATGGGTACGGGTTTTGCCATCAATGGAGTTACCATAGGTACAGGCGGTGCAGGAAGATTTGAAATCAGTGCAGCCGGTAACACTGCCCGCACAATATATGCCACCAATAAAGGCAAAGGAAGAGTGGGTTATTTTCAAACCGCTAATACTCTCAGCGACTCAGTTACTTTGGCGGCTGTTACCAACGGTCAGGCAAATGCCTTTGAGGCTTATACCACCGGTGGTGGTATGGCAGGGTATTTTCAGATAAACAGCCCATTCAGCACCAATAAGGCATTGTATGCCCTTTCTAATGGTACCGGGCCTACGTTTTCATCTCAGGCTATTGGAAATGGTCGGGCAGGTGAATTTTTTGTGAATTCGGCAGGTAGTGCAGCACAGGCTGTTTTTGCTTATGGTAGCGGTACCGGAAGCACCATTGAATCGCGGGCTGTTGGGAGTGGTACTGCTATCAATGCCATCAGTACAGGTTCAGGGCCGGCGGGTGTTTTTGTCAATCAAAGTGCCAATTCAACTACCTCTTTATGGTCTTCAACCTATGGGTTTGGTAATGCCGGGAATTTCCAGACCGGAAATGCCTCAAATCCGGCTGCAACGATATTTGCCAGTGGTTTTGGTAGTGGTAATACAATTGAGACTGTTAGTAATGGTACTGGTCGGGCGGCTTATTTTTTTGTAGATAATATGAATAGTGTAGCCACTGCGGTTCTGGCTAAAACATCGGGTAGCGGTATTGTTTTTGAAAGCCAGACTACAGGCACCGGCAAGGCAGGGCATTTTCAGATTACTAATACCGGTAATACTAATTCTGGTATATATGTTACAACTAATGGTACAGGCAAAGCAGGAGAGTTTTATGCAACTAATAATAACAATGCAAATGCGGCAGTTTTTGCCAAAACAGTTGGTACAGGAGAAGCAGGTCGTTTTGAAGTGGAGAATGAGTTTACGACCAATCCGGCATTATATGCGGTGAGTAACTCGAGCGAAGGGCCAGCTTTAATGGCTCGCACCACCAATGGCCTGGGCGATATAGCTATTTTTAAAGACCAGGGTAATTTTAATGTAGCTCGCATCAATTATCAGGGTACAGGGTATTTTAATGGCGGTACGCAAATCATGGGTGCCGATTTAGCCGAAGCATTCGAAGTAGAAGGAGAGAAGTCTGAGTACGAACCGGGTGATGTATTAGTGATTTCTGAAAGCACGGATAGAACCGTAGAAAAATCAAGCCAGGCTTATTCATCCTTAGTGGCAGGTGTATATGCGACCAAACCGGGTGTATTATTGAGAGAAGATAATGTAAATAATGATTTGGATAAGCAAGTACCTATGGGGGTAGTAGGAGTAATACCCACCAAAGTTTGCAACGAAGGCGGGAAAATCAAAAGAGGTGATTTACTGGTAACTTCCTCAAAAACAGGCTATGCCATGAAAGGTGACCCTGCTAAATTGGGCTTCGGGCATATTCTCGGTAAAGCGTTACAGGATTTTGACGGAACAGAAGGCAAAATCAAAGTACTGGTAAATGTCAGATAAACTTACAACATACCATCCGGATTAGGTACAAAATTCAGGAATGAATCTGAATGCGTCTGGTATTTCTCGGTATCTAATTTATAGAGGAATGCGCCTTTCTTCGAAAATCCTTTTTGCTTCTCTTTTAATTTGATTAAAAGTCCGGTAGAAAGGATTTTTCTGCTGAAATTCCGTTTATCGAAATTACTGCCATAAATGGCTTCGTAGAGATTCTGTATCTGTGGAATTGTAAAGGTTTCAGGCATTAATTCAAATCCAATCGGGTGAAAGGCTGCTTTATAACGCAGGCGTTCAATCGCCATTTTTATCATTTCTGCATGATCAAAGAGCAATTCAGGTAAATCGTGCATCGAAAACCAATGGGCATGGTAAGTATCCGAAATTTTTGTTTCGTAGTCTTTTACATTCACTAAAGCATAATAAGCTACAGCCACCGTTCTTTCAACCGGATCACGGTTAGGGTCGCCAAAAGCGCCTAATTGCTCCAGAAATACACCTGTCAGGTTGGTTAGTTCAAATAAAATCCGGTCAGCTGCCTGGTCGAGGCTTTCAGAGGGCTTCAACCAGCCACCCATCAACGACCAGGTATCGCGGTCGGTCTGAACGCCTCTTTTAACCAGTAATAATTTTAATTCTTCTCCATCGAACCCGAAAATAATCGAGTCGAGTGCTACCAGGCACTTGGTTTGTTGTTTATATTGTTCTAACATTTCCTGTTGAGCTTGCAGGTATTTTCTCTTTTAGGTTAATTAATATTTAACAATATTATGAAAGTGAATGCCCACCCACAACAAAAAAGCAGAATTTCTATAAAAAAGCCCTAATTTTGTAATAAAAACGAATGCCATTGCTCAAAATACAGCATCTGTCCAAATCATTCGAGGATAAAAAAGCGGTTAATCATATTTCATTTACCTTAGAGAAAGGAGAGATTCTGGCGATTCTGGGCGAAAGTGGTTCAGGAAAAACCACCTTGTTACACCTCGTTGGTGCCTTTAAAGAACCTGACGAGGGAATATTGCTACTGGATGATAAGCGCATTACTCCCCCCTCTGAAAAACTCATTGCAGGCCACCCCGATATTAAGCTTGTCAGACAGGATTACGGACTTTTCCCGAATATCTCCATCCGTGAAAATATCGCTTATGAACTTCGGTATTATGAGGAAACTTATCGGAATAAACGCGTTGATAAACTCTTAAAATTAAGTGGTTTAGACAAAGTGCAGGTACATTTGCCTCGCGAAGTATCAGGTGGAGAGCAACAGAGAGCCGTAATTGTAAAGGCCATTGCCGAGCAACCGAAACTCTTGTTGTTAGACGAACCTTTCAGCCATCTGGATGCCGTTAATAAACGAAAGCTGAAAGCAGAAATACTAAAACTGATTAAAGCCGAAGAGGTAAGCTGCATCTTCGTAACACACGATGTGAGTGATGCCTATGGCATGGCTGACCATCTGGCTATTATGCGTAAAGGCAAAATACTGCAATTGGATACTCCGCAAAAGGTCTATCAGAACCCGATGAACCAATATGTAGCTGAGATTACAGGCGAAGTAAATGTGGTAAGTAAAGAGTGGTTAGAGAGCGTTGGGGTATCGGATTTACTTAATGTATTTATTCGCCCTGAGCAGATTTCTATTGCTGCTTCATCAAATTTGAAAGCTAAAGTTTTATCCCTGAAATTTCTGGGTAGTTATTATGAAGTATTGATTAAAATCGGGGCACAAGAATTGAAGATGTTTAGTTTCGAGCCTTTGATAGTGGGGCAGGAGATAGGGGTGGGTATTCGTCGTTTGTAGTTCTTCCATTGATTTGGCTCTCTCTGAATAACAATTAAAGTCCTAAACCAATCAAACTATACAATTCCCCATTTATAAAGAGTGCTCTGTCAAAATTTGCTAAAGCATCTAACAAAGCACTGATAAAGCATATATCAAAGCAATGCAAAAGCACTTACTAAAGCATTGATAGTGCAGATAAATCAGAAATAAAATAACCTATTAAACCAAAAAAAGTATAATCTGTCAAAATTGATTAGCATTCAGGAATAAGCGTTCTTAAATGTAAAATAAAAATACATTTAAAGGGGCGCAACGTAGAGACAGGGCAATGCTCTGTCTCTACAATTTAGGCAATCCAAAAAACGGGTATTTTAAAAAACTACATCAGTTCCGACTTTATCTTTAGGTGAAATTTCTGAAAGCTGACAACCCAGACTGGCCGCCCACAACTGCCGTCCACCCAATAAATTTGCCCAAATATATGTCGTATAAAACAACATAAGACTTATAACCACCTCTTCAAGAGTATGATTATTCCAAAAACCTCATCAAACACTTTGAAAACATAATACTAAGTGGGAAATTTAGGAGGATGCCCAGTTGAGAAGCCCAGTAAGGAGCACCCTGCCTTGGGTAACCATTTGCATAACTATTGACATGAACGAAGAGAAAAAAAGAGCTGTAAGCATAATTAAAGTGACATCAGAAAAGGTGACCAATAAAGTGGGAACCTTTTTGAACAGGGACAGCATCGGAAGCCTGTTTGGAAGGATGATAGGCTATACTTATGAGCAGGTAGTTTCGAAATGTGGCAATGTTCAGATCACTCAAACTGCATCAGAAAAGGTTACCAATATGGTAGGAACCTTTTTGAAAAAAGACTGCGGTGGTTTCCAGATTATCAGTGTACCTACAATTCAAGCGGCATCAAAAAAGGTTACCAATATGGTGGGAACCTTTTTGAAAAAAGAATGTGATGGTTTCCAGATTATCAATGTTCAAACCACTTAAACGGCATCAGAAAAGGTTACCGATATGATGGGAACCTTTTTGAAAGAGAGCAGCCGTAATAAATGAGATTACCAGAATACTCGATGTGATTTTATAGGTGTTAAATTTTAAAAATTAGACAAATTCCATTAGTAAATTCTGGAAAATCAAGTCTTTTCAAAATTTACTCCCTAAATTTGTTGTAAAAAAACACTATTCAAAAAGCAATGCAGAAAATTCTTTTTATCGACCGCGACGGTACTATTATTGATGAGCCAAAGACAGATTTTCAGATAGATTCTCTCGAAAAGTTATTTTTTCTTCCTAAAACCCTTTCAAATCTTCGTAAAATAGCTGAAGAAACTGATTATAAACTGGTAATGGTCACCAACCAGGATGGTTTGGGTACAGATGCTTTTCCGGAGGATACTTTCTGGCCTGCACATAATAAAATGATGCAAGGGTTAGAGAACGAAAATATTCACTTTGCTGCCGTTCATATAGACCGTAGCTTTCCGCATGAGAATCTGCCCACCCGTAAGCCGGGCACAGGATTGCTTACTGAATACCTGAATGGAAACTATGATTTAGCTAATTCATATGTGATTGGCGATAGAGTAACTGATGTGCAGTTAGCGGTAAACCTGGGGGCTAAAGCCATTTTTATAGGTGAAAATCCGGAATTGAATTCAGAGCAGGAACACGTGACCAAATTAGTAACAACTGAGTGGGATAGCATTTATGAGTTTCTGAAATTGCCTCCACGTATTGCTACGATAGAACGTAATACCAAAGAAACCCAGATTAAGATTGAACTAAACCTTGATGGCAAAGGGAAATCTGATATTCATACAGGACTAGGTTTCTATGACCATATGCTCGACCAGGTTGCCAAACACTCAGGCGCAGATTTGACTATTCATGTGAATGGCGATTTACATATTGACGAACACCATACAATAGAAGATACAGCCTTAGCTTTAGGAGAAGCTTATCTGAAAGCTTTGGGAGATAAAAAAGGTATTTCGCGCTATGGATATTTATTACCAATGGATGATGCTTTAGCACAAGTTGCTATTGATTTCTCCGGCCGCCCATGGATAGTGTGGGACGCAGAGTTTAAGCGCGAAAAAGTGGGAGAGATGCCAACCGAGATGTTCTACCACTTCTTTAAATCATTCTCTGATACTTCAAAATGTAATCTGAATATCAAATGTGAGGGGCAGAACGAACACCATAAAATTGAGGCTATTTTCAAGGCATTTGCTAAATCTATCAAAATGGCAGTAAAACGCGATTTGAAAGAGATGGATAGTTTGCCTAGTACTAAAGGGGTATTATAATACGATTTGAAGAACCGTGTATTATAGAATTAAATACACTCGTTGGGTGGAATAGATTTGAAGGCTTTAATATATCGTCCCTACGGGACTTTGGCTCTAAAAAGGAGTATTTTTACTACCAATATAACATCCCTACGGGGATGCCCAGCCGGGATATTTTTTAAGTCCCGGAGGGACGATATATTGGTAGTAAAAATAATCTTTCCGAATACCAGTATCCCGTAGGGATAATATATTAATTTCACCCAACGGGTTAAAAACGTATAAAAACGCCGATTTAGCCTTCTCCCATAACCACTTATTAGCAATGAATAAAAGTCGCAATCAAATTAATATAGCGGTTATTGGACTAGGCCGCATGGGTAAGATACATCTTAGGAATCTCTTACAAGCTATCCCTCAGGCAAATGTAGTTCTGGTAGCTGACCCGGTGTATCCAGAGGATGACTTTAAAAAAGAATATCCGGGCATACGATTTATAAAAAATACCGAAGAAGCCATAGCATTGCCAGAGGTAGATGCAGTAGTCATTACCACACCTACCAGCACTCATGCAGCACTGGTTGACCAGTGCATTAGCAATAGCAAACATGTATTCTGCGAAAAACCTTTGGATTTGTCTCTGGAAATAACAAAGACCTTGCTTGAAAAAGCAAAAGAATCGGGCATCTCATTAATGATTGGCTTTAACCGTCGCTTTGATCCTGATTTTATGCAGGCCAGAAAATCAATAAGCGAGGGTAAAATTGGCAATCCACAAATAGTAAAGATTACCAACCGCGATCCGGCGCTGCCAAACATTGAATTTGTAAAAACATCAGGGGGTATGTTCATGGATTTTACGATTCATGATTTTGACATGGCTAGATACCTGATGGGCAAGGAGGTGGTAGAGGTCTATGCTAAAGGATTAGTGTTTTTTGATGAGGCTATTGCGGAAGTTGGAGATATTGACACAGCTCTGACAACCTTGACTTTTGAAGATGGAACGTATGCTGTGCTAGATAATAGTCGCAAGGCTGTATTCGGTTACGACCAACGTCTGGAAGTATTTGGTGATAAGGGCATGATACAGGTAGATAATAATCTTTATAATAGGAATATTCTTTATAACGAACACGGTATTCATCAGGCGCTTCCGTTGAATACCTTTACCGAAAGATATATCCATTCGTATGGCAAAGAGATGGAATCATTCATTGATGCCTTATTAAACAATAAGCCAGTGCCTGTCAAAAATGAGGATATTATTATGGCAACTTTATTGGCCTATGCGGCAAAGAAATCTTTGGATGAGGTGCGTCCTGTGAAAATATCTGAGATATTGTAATTATCTATAATGTATCCAACTGACAACTATAACTGAATTGCACAAATGAAATCGACCTTTGCTTTATACCTGAAAATTTCTCTGCTTTTATTCGCGAGCTTAACCAGCTTGGCACAAACTCAGCCATTCAAATGGCCAAAAGGCGCTCGCACGGCTATTAGTCTTACTTTTGATGATGCCCGCGGTAGCAATGCTACAAAAGGTGCGCCTTTGCTGGATGAATATGAGGTAAAAGGGACTTTCTATGTGGTTCCGTCGGCTGTGAAAGGTCAACTGGAGGGATGGAAAAAAGTAGTTGCTAAAGGGCATGAAATAGGCAATCACTCCTTAAATCATTCGTGTAGTGGCAATTTTGTGTGGTCGAGAAATAGCGCATTGGAGAATTATACGATAGAGAAAATGCGTGCAGAATTACTGGAAGCCAATAAACAGATTGAAGCGTTGCTGGGTGTAAAAGCTGAATCATATGCCTATCCATGCGGACAAACTTTTGTCGGGCGAGGTAAAAATACCCAAAGCTTTGTACCTGTCATTGCAGACCTCTTTGCCTCAGGCAGAACCTGGCTCGATGAAGCACCTGTAGACCCGGGCTATTGTGATATGGCACAACTCACAGGTATAGAAATGGATGGAAAAGATTTTGAGCAGATTCTCCCGATTATAGAAGAAGCCAGAAAAAACGGACAATGGTTGGTACTAGCGGGCCATGAAACTAATGACTCAGGCTACCAGACAACCAGATTAGCTACGCTTCGTAAACTCTGCGCCTATGCTAAAGACCCTGCCAATGGGATATGGATTGCACCTGTTAGTGAAGTGGCGAAGTATGTAAAGGCTGAACGGAAAAGGTTGGGTTTGGTGGAGTAGGCATTATCCCTCTACAACCCAATTTTCCCCTCTACCCAATAGGGCTGTGTAATGATATTTCTGCCGCTTACGCCTTTTTCTTTCAGGGCTTTTCTGAAATTCTGTATTGATTTGCCGTTTCCTATCAGATAAAATACTCCGGTGCGCCATAGCTCCCATACTTGCTCCGGCAGGTTTTTTAAAAGTACAATGGCATTTTGGGCTTTATCGGTGGATGCCGCAACAATATCAAGTACGAAGTTGGTTTTGATTTCATAGTTCATCGTATTCGTGTCTAATTCAAGAATACCGATATAATTCTGGCTATTCTCTTCAATAGTAGTTTTGAGGCTCTCAAAAAAACCTATAGTGGTCTCATCACCAAAAAAGAAATGGTATTCATGTTCTTTCTTGTAAAAATCGTACCCACGTGGAAGACCAACGCTCACCACATCATTTAGTTTCAAGCTATTGATATAATGACTGCCCGGCCCATTTCCATGCAAATGAAAAATCACTTCAAAAACCCCTGCTTCACTATTCCAATAGGAAGGAGTATAATTGCGGAAATTGGTATCATCTACTCTGATAAAAATAGCCCAACCGACTTTAAATCTGACATTACTTATGTCGCCTTTGAAAGTGATTTTTTTGATAAAGGGGTTCAGATACACAATATCAGTTACTAATACTTTCCTGCTTTTTCCGCTAAAGACACTCTCCATAGCATCTGCAACCCACTTTGGAACTGTTGGCATAAGAAATTTTTTTTCTTGCAAAATACCGTAATAAAAGTGAAGAGATGGTTTTATGAAAAAAGGGAATGATTGGACTATTCGCGGAATTTGTTCCGGAATGAAAGAGGAGTTTCGTTGGTGAGTTTTTTAAATAAACGCGAAAAATAGGTGTGGTCTTCAAATCCTAAATCAAAAGAGATTTTCTTGACATCTGTATTGGTATAATACAGGCTTCTCTTAGCTTCCAGCAGCATAGCCTGCTGAAGAAACTGGGTGACTGACAGGCCGATAGTAGCTTTCACACAATCATTCAGATGGGAGGTAGTGATATGCAATTTGTCGGCATAGAAAGAAGCGATATGCAGAAAAGAATGCTCAGAAACCAGTTCTTTAAACTGCTGTGTAATACTGAAAGCCTGATTCCTTTTGCGGCCTTGCTTTTGTTGAGAAGCTAAAAACAGCGCAGCAATATGAATAATTAAAGCATTTAACAAATGGTTGGTTATCTGAGCTTTAAAAGGATTACCAGCATTAAATGCCTGATGCAAGACCTCCGCCATTTGAAGAATACTCTTCATCTCCATGTTTGAAAGTCTCATACTTTGCTCTGACACCGCAGTATTCTCAAAGATATTCCGACAAAACTCGGGAACAAGGAAAGGGGCAATGCTGATAAAATAAGCCTCAGCATCTTTACTGATGATTTCTATTGAATGCACCTGATAGGGTTTTATCAGCATAATACTTTTTGGCCGAACTGAGATAGACTCCATATCACAGGTGATAGCCCCGGTTCCTTTGATACCAATAGCCAGACTATAATATTCGTCTCTATGTTCATTTAGCTTGTTGATGGTCTGTTCATCTTTCTGATAAATCATATGCAATACATCAACCCCACCAATAGCCGTTATCTGTTGTTGATGAATCGGTATTTTGGTGAGAGATGGCATGCTACAATTAGAAGAAGTTTTTAAAACTATCGAACTATTTCAAAAATTGACATAAACTGTTGATAAACCACCCTACTTCAACCTATCAGGATTCTCACTCACAAATGCCGACCAACCTTTTTTCTTGGAGGCATTGCCTGTTAGGGCCTTGGTTTTGCCGTGCATATAATGGCATACTGCTACACCCACAGCATCAGTAGCATCATAAAACTGGGTATCCAGTTTCATTTTCAAGGTATGTTCAAGCATATAGGCTACCTGCTCTTTGCTGGCATTCCCGTTTCCTGTTACCGATTGCTTGACTGTTTTGGGCATATATTCTACAATAGGTACGTCACGGTTGAGAGCCGCGGCAATGGCTACCCCCTGTGCACGACCCAGTTTCAGCATTGATTGTGCATTTACGCCATAAAACGGGGCTTCAATCGCCATTTCATCGGGAAGATACTCTTCAATAATCTGAGTCATTCTTTCATAAATCTTCTTTAGTTTCAGCTCATGTGTACTATATTTGTCGAGTCTTAAAACACCATATTGAATCAGGGAAAGGGTATTGCCATCAACAGAAATAATCCCATAACCCATGATTCTCGTACCGGGGTCGACACCCAAAATTATTTTCTCTTTATTCATACATGCAAATTAACTCAAAAATCTTAGAGCAAGGTCTGTGGATATTAAAAAATATCCTCTTTGCCGGAGTATTATATGCTGTGTATATTTTGCTGAAAGAAAAAGGAGAAAGTATAGAAGAAGTGTTTATGTATTTCAGACAAATACCCTTTACTATTACTATATGGATAGTATTAATTCTGATTCCAATCAACTGGGCTTTTGAAGCCTGGAAATGGCAACGACTGGCAGCAAAGATCGAAAAAATCAGTTTCTGGGAGGCTTATCAGGGAGTGCTGGCAGGATTGGCTCTAGCCAATTTTACCCCCTTGATGATTGGCGATTATGCCGGAAAAATACTGATGCTTAGGACCCGGAAGCGTTCCGCAAGTATTGGGGCTATTTTGTTAGGTAATGGCATGCAACTCTACGTATCTCTATTGTTTGGCGCTATCAGTTATGGTTATTTTCTTTATATAGCCAAACCAGAGCCTTTTATATTACATATTAGTATAGTAGAATTCCTCATCGTGCTTTTGCTGATTGGCCTCTGGGTGGCCTTTAATCTTCAAAAACTCAACTTTACCAGAGATGCCCGATTTTTTCAATATATCAGGCAATACCTGATTGTATTAAAGGAGTATACATTGTCTGAAATCAGCCATATATTTCTGATAGCTACCGGAAGATATATCGTTTTCAGTATCCAGTTTTTACTCATATTACAATTGTTTCAGGTCAACCTACCTATTACGGTATTGCTTGCAGGTATCGGCATTGTTTTCTTAACTAAATCACTGGGGGCTGCTTTTAACTTTCTGGGTGATTTAAGTATGCGCGCCATTACTGCCATCTACTACTTTGGGTATTTTGGTGTGAAACTTTCTTTGATTACCACAGCCACTTTTACAATCTGGCTCATGAATGTTTTAGTGCCTGTTATTATCGGTAGTCTATTTCTTTTAACTTTGAGGTTTTCAACCAGGAATCTAAAGACTTCTACTGAATAGGTCTTTATTAACGCTAGAATCATATTGCTTGTAACTATCCTCATATCTATTGCTTTAGTCTATTTCTTCATGAACGCAGGCTTGGTGATTGTCTGGCTCAGTAATAGACCCTATCAGAAACAAACTAAGCAAAACTCTCTACTTTACATATCGGTAATTATCCCCGTTCGGAATGAAGCAGGTAATATCATCAATCTATTAAAGGACTTAGAAAACCAGAGCTATCCGAAAGACCGGTTTGAGGTAATTGTGGCCAATGATGATTCAACAGATAATACTTTGATACTTCTGGAGAGTTTTCAGAAAACAACTTCCTTACGATTGATTATTAATTCACTGTCCACTGAAGGAAATAATGCTTCACCTAAGAAACGGGCTATTAATTCTTCTATTCAACTAGCACACGGAGATTTGATTGTGACTACCGACGGTGATTGCAAAGTAGGGGAGCGTTGGCTCGAAACCATTGCTCATTTTCAGGCTGAGAAAAAGGCTTATCTTATAAGTGCACCCGTTACTTTTATAAATGCTGACGGCTTTCTGAAAAGCCTTTGGCAGAAAATTCAAACCATAGAATTTAGCAGTCTGATAGGTTCCGGAGCATGTGCTATGCTTATCAGAAAACCTAATATGTGCAACGGAGCCAATCTGGCCTATCTGAAATCTGTATTTCATGAAGTAGGTGGGTTTGCAGGCAATGACAATCTGGCATCTGGCGATGATGAATTTCTGATGCACAAGATTGCCGACCGTTTCCCTGAGCATATTCACTTTTTGAAAAGTCAGGATGTGATTGTAGAAACACAATCGCATGAATCGCTGAAATCATTTTATTACCAACGCAAAAGATGGGCGAGTAAATGGAAACATTATAATAATCCCATTACTACGGCTTTAGCAGTCTTTATTTTCCTTGCTAATTTTTCGTTAATTGTGGTGGCAACCCTCTACTTATTTCAGCAAATAGATGTAGTAAATCTGTTGATAATATTTTCACTGAAATTTTCAGCAGAGCTTCTTTTTTTAATCCTTGTTCTTAGCTTTTTGCGTAAAAAAAGTTTAATTTGGCTCATTCCTTTTGTACAACTCATTTACCCTTTCTATGTAAGCTTTTTCGGTTTAGTAGCACAAGGAAAAAACGAATACATCTGGAAAGGACGAAAACTCCGGTAAAAGCATTTAAGCGAGATTGATCAACTGACGTCACCAAACTAAACTGAATGAAACTATTACTCCTGCTCCTCTTTTTACCTGCCCTGATTTTTGCGCAAAGCAAAGAAGAACAACGTCTTCTGAAAAAAGCGGATAAAATCCATGCACGTGCCTACACGGTAGATACCCATGCCGATGTGCCTATCAATATGATGGAAATCCCAGGCTTTGATATTGGTGCCAAACATAATTATGCCGAAGACGGCACGCAGATAGATTTCCCACGGATGAAAGAGGGGGGCATGGATGCCATGTTTTTTGCAGTGTACCTGGCACAAGGCAAACGAACTCCTGAAGGAGAAGCAGAGGCGAAAGCGAATGCATTGAAAATTTTTCAGTCTATACATGATGCCGTGAAGAAATACCCTGATATGGCCGAACTGGTTACTACGCCAAAAGAGGGATTTGCCACCCATAAAAAAGGAAAATTAGGGGTATTTATAGGCATGGAAAATGGGTGGCCTGTCGGGCACGATTTAGCAAATTTGAAATTATACTATGATTTAGGTCTACGCTATATTACGCTCTCTCATTCCTTTAATAATGATTTAAGCGATTCCTCCGGCGACCCTGAGGGAGGTGAGCATGGCGGGATCAGCAAATTAGGTGAGGCATGTATAGCAGAGATGAACAAATTAGGCATTATTGTTGACGTATCGCATATATCAGATTCGGCTTTTTATGACGTGATGCGTTTGAGCAAAGCTCCTGTGCTTGCTTCACATTCCTCTTGTAGAGCGTTGAGCGATGTAAAAAGAAATATGACTGACGACATGATTAAACTCATGGCTTCAAAAGGAGGAGTTATTCAAATCAATTTCGTGTCTGATTTCCTGAGGAAGCCCTCAGAAGAAGTAATGATATCTATCAGGACCTTGCGTATGCAGGCCATGAAAGCTGATGCTACGCCAGAAGACAAACAGCGAATCAATGCCGAATTACGTCAGTTAAAATACAAATACCCTGGTGAAGCCCCGAGTGTGAAAACAGTGGTAGACCATATAGACCACGTAGTGCAGATAGCAGGGATAGACCATGTAGGTATTGGCATGGATATGGATGGAGGCAGTGATGTAGTAGGCTGCGAAGATGTAAGCAAAATCAAGAATGTAACCATTGAATTATTACGCCGGGGTTATTCAGAAAAAGACATACGTAAAATCTGGGGAGAAAATACAATGCGCGTATTGGCGGCTGCCGAAAAAGTGGCTGCAGATTTGAAAAAATCCCATTGATAAAAAAAATATGTTTTTTCTTAGAATTGCAAAAGCGGTTTAGTATAGTACAATTTTAACTTTGAGCAATACAATCTTATATTCTTAAATTAAAATGAAACCAATAGTTGACTTTTATTCAATAAAACCTTTATATTTGTCAAATTATAACATTTTCAATAATGCTTATAATAAAATGAACTTCCAATAAGTTAATATATAAAAATACTAAGAAAAATTTGGAAGCATTATTCAAAGTGTTTAATATTGTATCTAATTGATACAATATTAGCTATTGACTAACTGAATGATTATTATCCTTACGTGATTATAATGGCAAAACCTCAAGTACTGACCTGATTTTCGGCTTTCATAGCTCAACGTACTTCATCAAACAATTAATTCACAATTTAGAAAATTCCCACAGCAGAAATATAAACGTAGAAATTTTTTGCCCTTACCGGGATAGCATATTTTAAAGAAAAAATTGCAGGATAGAGATGATTCACAACCTAATTTTTTTAAAAAACATCTTGATTCCGAACTTTCTATATTCCACAGCTTCATAATTAATAGTAGGTTTTTCACGAAATAAGTTTTTTTTGATTTTGCAGAATTTTATTTGGCATAAATAAGATGTAAGTTTATTGTGCATATTTAAATTTATAAAAAAAACGTGAAAAATTTGGAAAATTTGGAGTGTGTTTCTATAATTGTACCGAATACACTTATTAAGATAAATCAAAAAAATCTTGATATAGTATAAAATCTTTAATTACAATTTATTTTTTACTTTTTTTTTTAACTAAAACAAAACTATGAAACAAAACTACTTTGTGCCCATACGGGGTGCTCTGATTTGTGGACTACTTTGGATGATGTCTATTGTAGCGTTTGCACAAAAATCTGTTAGTGGTAAAGTAAGTGATTCAAAAGGAGAGGGCGTTCCGGGTGCCAGTGTTTCCGTAAAAGGAACTACTACAGGTACAATTTCAGATGCAGAAGGTAACTTCAAAATTAACGCTCCGAATGCAGGCGGTACATTAGTAATCAGCTCAATTGGTTACAAAACAGTAGAAATTGCCATAGGTAATCAAAGTACTATTAATGTGACACTAGAAGACGATGCTGCAAGCCTTGATGAGGTTGTTGTAACTGGTTATTCAGTTGATAAAAGACGTGAGTCAACCGGTGCTATCTCAACTGTGAAAACGAAAGACCTTACAACAGTTCCTTCAGCTAGTGTTGAGCAACAATTACAAGGTAGAGTAGCAGGTTTGACAGTTGTAACAACGAGCCAGCCAGGTTCTGGTAGCCAGATTCGTGTACGTGGTTTTGGTGCATTCGGTGGTAACGAACCCTTAACAATCGTTGATGGGTTGCCTAGTGATGCAGGTTTCTTAAACCCGGAAGATATTGAGTCTACTACAGTATTGAAAGATGCTTCTGCTGCTTCAATCTATGGAGCAAGAGCTGCCAATGGTGTAATTATCTATACTACGAAGAAAGGCAAGAAAAATGCTAAAAAATTGAACGTTACTTATGATGGTGTGTTTGGTTTTACAGATCCGGGTAAAGGTCAGCAAATGATGAATCCACAAGATCAGGCAGATTGGACATGGACTGCACTTAAAAACTCTGGTGCTCCATTATCTCACCCACAATATGGTACGGGCGCAACTCCTATCATTCCTGACTATCTTAAAGTAGGAAATAGAAGTGGAGTTGTTGGTACTATTGATCTGGAAGCAGAGAGATTAAAATATAACATTACTGGCCCAACAATCGGCGATTACTATCAGGTAATTAAAGCTAATAAAGAAGGTACTGACTGGTATAAAGCATTGACTCAAACCGGTACAATTCAAAGACATTCATTAGGTTTTGAAGGTGGTGGTGATGCTTCGCGTTTCTATGTAGGATTATCATTGCAAGACCAACAAGGTATTTTGCCTAGCCAGAGAGCAAAGCGTATTGCTATGCGTGTAAATTCTGAGTTTGATCTTTTCAAAAACGTAAGAATTGGTGAAAATATCCAGTTGACTTACCTTCAGATCTTAGGTCGTCAGGGTGGTAATAATGGTCTTCAGTCATCACAAGATGAAAACGACATTCTTGGTGCATTCAGATCTCCAACTATTCTTCCTGTATATGACGAATTTGGCGGATATGCCGGTACAACTGCGCTTGGTTTTGGTCAGGGTTCAAACCCTGTTGCTAACCAGATGGCAGGAAAACTAAACAGAAACTTTAATGCTATAGCCTCAGGTAACTTCTATATTGAAGTTGATCCGATCAAAGATCTGACATTACGTTCTTCAATTGGTGGACTTTATAACAACTTTTATGGCTGGGGATATGGTCGCCCAATTTATGAAACTCTTGAAAATAAAGGTGTAGTATGGTCTTATAACGAAAATGGTGGTTTCAGATTAGGCTGGACTTTTACGAATACAATCAATTATAAGAAGAAATTTGGTATTCATAATATAGATTTATTAGCTGGCCAAGAGGCTCTTAATACCGGACATGGTAAAAACCTTTCGGCTGACGGTCGTGCACCATTCTCTGGTGACCCTAACTATATTACTATATCTACGTTGGATATTAGAAACCCTGCAAATAGTACTAAAGAAAACGGTGTTAATTTCAACTCATATTTTGGTAGAGCTATCTATAGCTTCAAAGATAAATATATCATAACAGGGGTTATCAGACGCGACGGTTCATCTCGATTTGGTTCAAACAACAGATACGGTGTATTCCCTGCGGTTTCTGCTGCATGGAGACTTTCAGATGAATCATTTATGAAAGGTCTTGCCTGGGTAACTGATTTAAAAATCAGAGGGGGTTATGGTACAATGGGTAACTCAAATAACGTTTCACCTGCCAACCAGTTTAACCTTTATGAGCAAAACGTTGGTACTTCAGGTTATGATATCAATGGTACAAACGCCGGAATCGTAGGTGGATTCAGACAATCAAGAATTGGTAACCCAAATGCGAAATGGGAAACCAGTATTACCAAAAACATTGGTTTTGACGGATCATTCCTGAAAGGTAAATTAGATGTTATCTTAGATTTGTGGCAAAAAGATACCAAAGACTTATTGTATCAATTACCAATTACACAGACAGTGGGTGGGGCTACTGCTCCGTCAGTGAACGTAGGTACAATGGTAAACAAAGGTATTGACATTCAGGTAATTACAAGAGGTAAATTCGGTAGCGAAGTAGGATACGAATTTGATGTGACAGGTAGTTTCCTTCATAACGAAATCACTGAAATCGGTGGTGGTCTTACATACTTACAAGATGTGAATCCTGGTTTCAGAGGTGTAAACCCTATTCGTAACCAATTGGGTCGTTCATTGTCTTCTTTCTTTGGATACCAGGTAGTTGGTTTATTCCAGACACAAGAGGAAGTTGACCAGGCTTTGAAAACTACATCTACGCCTGGTGCTGCCATTCCAACGCAAACTGGTGCAGGTCTTGGTCGTTTCCGCTATGCTGACTTAAATGGTGATGGTAATATTACTGCAGATGACCGTACTTATTTAGGTAGCCCGGTTCCTAAATTTACAGGTGGTTTGAACTTCAGACTTACTTACAAGAATTTTGAACTACTATCTTATTTCTATACTTCAATTGGTAACAAAATCTTTAATATCTCTAAAAGATTTACAGATTTTTATCCATTATTTGCAGGTGCTGCTATCTCTGAGCGTGTTAAAAATTCTTGGTCTCCATCAAACAGAGATACTGATATTCCACGTTTCGAACAAAATGATGGTTTCAGTACTGGTTCGCAATCAAGCAGCTTCTATGTTGAAGATGGATCATACCTAAGATTCCAAAACTTGTCACTTGCTTACAATTTGCCAACAACACTTGCCAACAAAATGAAGTTAAGCAGAGTTCGTGTTAACGCCGCTGTTAATAACCTATTCACAGTGACTAAATATGGTGGCTTGGACCCTCAGGTAGCAGGTGCTGCTGATACCAACTTTGGTGTAGACTTGGGTAACTTCCCAATGACTCGTCAGGTAACTTTTGGTTTAAGTGTTGGATTCTAATCTGAGTTAAATTAAAATAAGACAATGAAAAAAATAAAAATATTTATTTCCAGCGTTATCCTGTTTTCGGGGATGTATGCTTGTAGTGATAGCTTTCTAGACGTGCCCCCAACGGGTACGCTTTCTAAAGACCAGTTAACCAGTACTGCCGGCTTAGAAGGATCTTTAATTGCAGCTTACGCTCAGTTAAGTGCCTTGAGTCAAACGCACTCTGGTCCATCAAACTGGTTGATCGGTAGTATCAGAGGTGGGGATGCTAATAAAGGAACTGACCCTGGTGATGGTACTGAAATGATTCCTGTTCAAAGATATGAGTATGTATCTACTGATGCCGTTGCAGCAAACGTTTACCAAAGTTATTTTGATGGCGTTGCCAGAGCCAATTCAGTATTAGCTCTTTTAAAAGAAGCTCAGGCAAGTGTTAAAGATGATGTTAAAGCCAGAATTACCGCTGAAGCTCGTTTTATCAGAGGCCACTTTTATTTCCAATTGAAGAGAAACTTCAATATGGTTCCTTACGTAGATGAAAATATCGGTGTAGGTAACGGAATTGAGAAAGTAAAAAATGATCAGGATTTATGGCCAAAAATCGAGGCTGATTTCAAAGCAGCTTATGATGCTTTACCAGAAACATCTTCTTCGGTAGGCCGTGCCAATAAATGGGCTGCAGGTGTATACTTGGCAAAAACATATTTGTATCAAAAGAAATATGCAGAAGCAAAAGCACTTTTCGACCTGATTATTGCTAATGGTAAAACAACTGGTGGTAAAAAATACGCACTACTACCTAAATATTCTGACCTATACCGTGTTGCTAACGATAATAACGCAGAATCAGTTTTTGCTGTTCAGGCAACGGTAAAATCAGGTAACGGAAACAACGCCAATGGTGATTTACAATTGAACTTTATCCAAGGTGTTGACCCAGGTACTTGTTGTGGATTCTTCCAACCATCATTTGAGTTTGTAAACTCATACCGTACTGATGCTAATGGTTTACCATTATTGGATAATTCTTACAATAGCCCTGCCAATGCTGTTAAGACAGATATGGGTATTAAATCTGATCAGCCTTTTACGCCAGACGCTGGTCCTTTAGACCCAAGAATAGACCATTCAATAGGTCGTAGAGGTATTCCTTTCTTGGATTGGGGTCCGCACACAGGTTTCAGTATGATTCGTAACCAACCGAATGGTGGTCCTTATTCTCCTAAGAAATATATATTTACTAAGGCAGAAAAAGCTGCAGGTTTGACAGAAACAGGTGGTTGGGGACACCAGACATACAATGCTTACAACGTAACAATTATCAGGTTTGCAGATGTTTTATTGATGGCTGCAGAATGTGAAATTGAGGTTGGTTCATTAGCAAAAGCACTTGAATATACAAACATGGTAAGAGGTAGAGCTAGCAATGCAGCTGACTTTGTAATGCTAGATGGTGCGCCTGCTGCTAATTACAAAATTGGATTGTATAGTTCTTTCCCTACAAAAGAATATGCCAGATCAGCTGTTAGATTTGAGAGAAGAATAGAGCTTGGAATGGAAGGATACCGTTTCTATGATTTAGTTCGTTGGGGTGAAGATGTTGAAGCACTTAACCGTTACCTGAAATATGACCAAGCGTTATTGCCAGGTTCTTTAGGAGGTGCTACTTATACAGCAAATAAAGCTTTGTTCCCAATACCACAAGCTCAGATTGACCTTGTAGGTGCTAGTATATTGAAACAAAATCCTGGATATTAATATTCATTCGGATTAGTTTATTTTATCAGAAGAGATGGCATCTTGCCATCTCTTTTTGATTTATAAACTAGTGTGTTAAAGTTCTTGATGGAAAAGGTATTCTATTGCATGGTAATGGATGTAATAATAGATAGGTAAATCTATAACAGGATACGAAAATTTAGTGTTGTAAAAAAGGAGAAGTGTCTGAAATATACTTCTCCTTTTTTACGTATAGTGTATAAGTTAATAATTTTTTTAAGTATTTTTAAAAAAAATCATAAATCACTTATTAATAGATTAAAAAAATTAAATGGAGATTAAAATTTAGAAAATAAATAGAATAATTTGGAAAAATTAAAGAATAACTCTAATTTGTGTCGATTATAGTTACAAAGACAAAATATAATCTGTTTTTTAGCTATAAAAGTACTAACCTATGAAATATATCTACGTTTTGCTTTGAAAGCATAATATTTGAAACCTGATATAGTTCAGAGAATAAATTAACCTAATTGTAAAACTAATACTAAGAAAAGCCTATGGGATAAATTTCCTTGTATTATTCTACTGCGTTTTAATAAATCTCTACACATCTTACCTCAGAATGCCTATTTATTCTGAATACTATAAAACCTAATTCTGACTGAATACTATAAAAAGCGTATGAAAGAAATTTTCCTATTATCATTATTGGCGAGCCCTTCGCTCTGATGTGTTTCAGAACGACTGAATGCTTATATTTCTATTTTGCTGATAACCAATTTAAAAAGCGTATGAAAGATTAATCTCTTTCTTCTATCTATAATATACTTTACCTGTGCTCTTAAGTACAGGTTGATTTTGTGTAATTAAGAATTTATTTTTTATCAATATTTTCTTTGCTGTTACCTGTTTTTTAAAAAGCGTATGAAAGATTAATTTCTTTCCCTATCAGTCATGTACTTTACTTGTGCTTATTAAGTACAGGCTGATTTTGTATAATTTATAATTTATTTTTTTAACCAAATTAAAACAAAGCGTATGAAAGAAAACTACTTTGTACCTATAAGGGGTACTCTGATTTGTGGTATGCTATGGCTTATGTCCATTGTAGCGTTTGCACAAAAATCTGTTAGTGGTAAAGTAAGTGATGCAAAAGGGGAGGCTATTCCAGGTGCCAGTATTACCTTAAAAGGTACTACAACAGGAACAATCACAGATGCTGAGGGAAATTACAAAATCAATGTTCCTAATTCCGGGGGTATCTTGGTAGTAAGTTCAATTGGTTATAGAACCCAGGAAGTAGCCGTTGGTAACCAATCTACATTAAGCTTAGTTTTAGAATCAGACGAAGCCGCGCTAGATGAAGTGGTTGTAACAGGATATGGTACTCAGTCAAAAAGAGATATTACCGGAGCTGTAACAACCGTAAATGCAAAAGATTTACAATCAGTACCCGCTACTACCTTTGCTCAACAATTGCAAGGACGAGCCTCGGGTCTTAGTATCGTAAACGATGCAACACCGGGTGGTAACGCAACTGTTCGTATCCGTGGTTTTGGTACAATCGGTAATAACGATCCTCTATTTATTATTGATGGTATTCCTACAGAAAACCAGGGAAACCTTAACCCGAATGATATTGAAACCATACAAATTCTGAAAGACGCTTCTGCTTCATCAATTTATGGGTCTCGCGCGGCTAATGGTGTGGTAATTATCACGACAAGAAAAGGGAAAATAGGCCCTGCTAAAATTAATTTTTCTGCGTACTATGGCACACAAAAAGTGTCAGAAAACGTAGAGTCTTTAAATGCAGCTGAATTAGGTAAATACCTTTATTTGGCAGATAAATATGCCGGAAAAACTCCATCGCATGGTCAATACACTTTTGGCCCTAACGGTGAGGTGTCAATTCCTGCGTACGTATTCCCAAGTGCAGGTAAAGAGGGAGCAGCCAATACAAACCCGGCTTTATACTCATTGACTCCAGACAATATTTATCCTATCACTAAATCAGCAGATACTTACTGGTGGGGTGAAGTTACACAAACAGCACCTATCCAGAATTATCAATTGACAGCCAGTGGTGGTTCAGAAAACAGCCGTTATGCGCTATCAGTAGGGTATTTCTCTCAAGATGGGGTTGTTAAATTTATCAGCTACGACCGCTATACTTTGCGTTCGAACACCGAGTTTTCGGCAATTAACAAGAAACTAAGAGTAGGCGAAAACTTCACAGTATCATTTGATAACCGTAAAGGTGGTTTCGGTAATAACGAAGAGCAGAATGCTGTTTCTGGTTCTTACAAACACCATCCTTTGCTACCTGTATATGATATTAATGGGTTCTTTGCAGGCTCACGTGGAGCTAATCTGGGTAATAACTCAAACCCTTATGCAACTATGGCACGCGCTGCTGATAATAGAAGATACCGTTTAAGAGGTTTTGGTAATATCTACGGTGAATACGATATTCTTCCATTCCTGACTTTCAAAACAAGCTTAGGTCTTGACATCACTACTGAAAATGGTAAATACATTGGTCGTGCAAACCCTGAGTATATTGAGGGTAGCTTCAACAACGGTTCAGAATCAAACACCAGTTACGACTACCAATGGGTATTCCAGAATACTTTATCGTTCAGCAAAATATTCAACACAGTACATAAAGTTGATGCTTACGTGGGTACTGAGGCTATCAAGCAATTTGGTGAGTATTTCGGTGCAACACGTAACGGTTACGCTTTTGAAACTCTACCAATCATCAGCTACTTAGACTTGGGAGATCCTACCAGAGTAGGTAACTATGGTAGAGTTGGTAATGACTATACTTTGTTCTCACAATTCGGTAAATTCAACTATGCTTACAACGATAAGTATTTATTCCAGGCTATTATCAGAAATGACGCTTCTTCTCGTTTCTTATCAGCTTCCCGTAATGCGCTCTTTCCTGCGTTTAGTTTAGGTTGGCGTTTATCGGAAGAGAAATTCATTTCTACAAACCTTCCGTTTGTCAGCGATTTGAAAGTCCGTTTTGGCTGGGGTAAAACAGGTAACCAGAAAATTGGTAACTACAATGCTTACACTACGTATCGTTCTGATATTTGGCATGCAGGTTATCCGATTGATGGTAATCAGACTACTCCTACAATCGGTTATGATACACAGGCATTCGGTAACCCTAATGCGAAGTGGGAGGCAACTACTTCAACAAACTTTGGTATAGATGCTTCTTTGTTCAAAGGGAAATTAGGCTTTGAAATAGATTTCTGGAAACGTGTGACAACCGATATGTTGTTTACTACACCTTTGACCTTCACTGTCGGTGATGCTGCTGCGCCATCTTTCAACGTAGGACAAATGACCAATAAAGGTCTTGATTTGGGGGTCAACTATAAGAGTAATATCAATAATTTTCGTTATAGTATTGCTGCCAACTTGTCAACTTACAAAAACACAGTTGATAAACTAGATGCCAGCCCTAATACCCGCTACTTCGGATACGGCTCTCGTGTACCTGCTGTTACTTTAACACAAGCCGGCTTACCGATTTCATCATTCTATGGTTACCAGGTAGTAGGTCTCTTCCAGTCACAATCAGAAGCTGATGCATGGCCTAAGTATGGAGATTACAACAAACCTGGTAAATTTAAAATGGCCGATGTTAACGGTGATGGTGTAATCACAGATGCTGACCGTACAATCATCGGTAATCCTCACCCTGATTTCGTATATGGGTTGAACCTGAGTCTTGGTTGGAAAGCATTTGATTTGACTATCTTCTGCAACGGAACACAAGGTAATGATGTATTTAATTACACGCGTTATTTCTCTGATTTCAATACATTCCAGGGTAACCGCTCAAAACGCGCTTTGTATGATGCATGGCAGCCAACCAATACTTCCGGCACTGTACCTATTATGGATGCTAACGACCAGGTATCAAGCCGTCCGTCAAGCTATTTCATCGAAGATGGTTCATATTTCCGTATCAAAAACGTGCAGTTGACTTACTCCCTTCCAGCCAGAATTGCCGGTAAAACTGCTCTGGACAACGCGCAAATTTATCTGCAAATGCAAAACTTAGCTACGTTTACGAAGTATACTGGTCTTAACCCTGAGATTCAGACAGGAACTGATAATACTTTAGGTTTTGATGGTGGATATATGCCAGTATCAAGAACATTTATTGTAGGTGTTAACTTTGGTTTCTGATATTTAAACCAACGAACAATTAAATTAAACAAATACGATTCAAATATGAAAAGTAATAATATTGTTAAAATATTTCTGGCTGCAGGTCTCACAGTTGGTTTTGCTATTGGTTGCAGTGATGATTTCCTGACCCGCGAGCCACAAGCCCAGTATAGCCCTACTTCATTAAAAACTGCCAAAGGTGTAGAAGGTGTATTATTGGGAGCCTACGCTATGATTGACGGAACAGGTCTTGACGGCCAGGACCCATGGATGAATGATATTCATAACTGGGTTTTTGGAGGAGTACCTTCTGACGATGCTTATAAAGGAACCGATGCTGGTGACCAACCGGAAGAATCATTTATTGAAAGATGGGACTTCCAGCCTACCAACAACCATATCCGTAACAAATGGAGAGGTTTATTCAAAGGCGTAGCTCGTACAAACGACGTTATCAATACACTAAAAGATGTAAAAGATATAAGCGAAGCCAGAAGAGCGCAGATTTTAGCAGAAGCTAAATTCCTGAGAGCCTTATTCCATTTTGAAGCAAAGAAAATGTGGAAGAATATTCCTTACATTGATGATGCTATTTTTAATCTGGATAACCTTGAAAGCACCAAAGTTCCTGTTGATCCTCAGGCCTGGGCTAAAATCGAAAAAGATCTGGCCGACGCGGCAGCTGTATTACCTGTAACTCAGGCGCAGGTGGGTCGCCCTACAAAATGGGCTGCGAAAGGTCTTCAGGCTAAAGCTTTGATGTACCAGGGATTTGATGTAAATACAGGTGCAGCTAATGCGGCTAAATTAACAGCAGCAAAAGCTATTTTGGAAGAAATTATGAATAGTGGCAAATACAGACTGGTTGATCTTTACAGAGATAACTTTGACGCCAGCACCCGTAACAATGCCGAATCAATCTTTGAAGTACAATTCGCTTCTTCAAGTGCAACTGGTGATGCTGCTAACCAGGGTGTAGGTCTGGCTCACCCTTATGCTTCTCCCTGGGGATGTTGCGGTTTCTACCAACCATCACAAAACCTGGTAAATGCGTTCAAAACGGGGGCTGATGGTTTGCCATTGATTGATACTTTTAATGATTCCGACGTGAAAAACGACCAGGGCTTAAAACTGGAAGACCCTTACACACCGTATGAGGGTATGTTAGATCCTCGCTTAGACCATACTGTTGGTCGTCGTGGTATTTTGTTCATCGACTACAAAATTCATAATGTAGACTTCATCCGTGACCAGACTTATGCAGGACCGTATTCTCCAAGAAAACATATCCCTTCTAAAGCATTTACAGGTGTAAACGGTTGGGGGAATCTAACTAGCAACAACTACCGCTTATTACGTTATGATATGATTTTGCTTTGGTTGGCTGAATGCGAAGTTGAAATCGGAAGCCTTGAAAGAGCCAGAGAACTGGTAAATATGATCAGAACCCGTGCAGCAAACCCTGCAGGTTTTGTTCAGAAAGCTACCCAAGGTGCTACCCGTGATGCTTATACGCTTGTATTTGATGCACAGGGAAATCCGGTTCCTGCTGCCAATTACAATATCAAAAACTATACTACTCCCTGGACAGACAAAGCTTTAGCGCGTAAGGCCGTGCGTTTTGAAACCCGCTTAGAGTTTGGTATGGAAGGCCACCGCTTCTTCGACCTGTCAAGATGGGGAATAGCAGCCGATGTATTGAACAAATACAACGCAGTAGAATCAAACAAACGTGTGTATAAGAAAGGGGCGGTATTTACCAAAGGTAAAAACGAATTCTATCCGATACCACAGGAGGCTATAGATCGCTCTGAAAAAGATGGTAAAGCAACTTTAGAGCAAGATCCGGCTTATAAATAATATTTTGAGTTATTGTTTTAGAAAAAAAAGTTAATTTTACAGAGATGGTAGCTTTACCATCTCTGTTTTTTTAGATCACTACCTAATTTTACAAATGAGACCTGTTTTTTTTAATTACCCATTCAGAAAGTTATTGCTTCTATTGTTAATCCCTGTGCTTTTTTCATGTAGAAAAAAAACGGATACTGTTTTTACCAAACTCCCATCTGACCAGACAGGCATTCAGTTTTCTAACCGGATTACAGAAAACGACACGATGAACATTATAGCCTTTGAGTACGTCTACAATGGGGGTGGCGTTGCTATGGGTGATTTTAATAATGATGACAAAGTAGACGTATATTTTACGGGCAATCAGGTAGCAAACAAGCTTTATCTGAATAAGGGTACGGATAAGAACAATGAATTGAAATTTACGGATGTCACTACACAGGCTAATGTAAGTGGCGAGGGTAAATGGTGTAACGGTGTAGCTGTAGTTGATATTAACAATGATAATCTCTTGGATATCTATATATCGGCGTCTGTTAAAAAAGTGGCTAACCAACGGGCAAATATATTATATGTGAATCAGGGCGTAGGAAAGAATGGTATTCCGACTTTCAAAGAAATGGCAGCCGACTATGGCATTGCCGATACCACCCATACCACCAACTCAGTCTTTTTTGATTATGACAACGATGGAGATTTAGACCTCTATGTCTTGGTTAATCAAATGGAAGATATTAATATACCTAATATGTACCGTCAGAAACTCGTGGATGGTACCTCTAAACGCACGCACAGACTTTACCGCAATGATTGGGATGAAACTAAAAAACACCCTTATTTCACAAACGTATCGAAAGAGGAGGGAATATTGATGGAGGGATTCGGACTAGGGGTAAATATTACAGACATTAATCAGGATGGCTGGAAAGATATTTATGTAACCAACGATTTCCTGACCAATGATTTACTCTATATTAATGTGCACCAGGACGGAAAACATATTGGTTTTGTAGAGCAGGCCAAAGACTATTTCAGACATACCTCATACTCAGCTATGGGAAATGATGTGGCAGATATTAACAACGATGGTCTGGCAGATATAATAGCTGTTGATATGATGCCATTTACCAACAAGCGGAAAAAAATGATGACAATGGCAAATAATTATCAGACTTTCCAGAACAACGATAAATATAATTATACCTACCAATATCCGCGCAATACCCTGCAAATCAATCAGGGCAAAAATCCACTAACCGGCAAGCCGTTATTCAGTGAAATCGGCCTGGCAGCAGGTGTCGCTCAAACTGACTGGAGCTGGGCACCAATGGTAGTTGATTTTGACAATGATGGATTGCGTGATATTCTCATTACCAATGGTTTCCCGAAAGATATTACTGATCTTGATTTCATGGCCTATCGGGCAGAGGTAGCTAATCTGGCAACCTCTAGTTATTTGTCAGATTATATTCCATCGGTTAAAATCAAAAACTTTGCTTTTCAGAATAAAGGCAATTTTCAGTTTGAAGATGTAAGTGAAAAGTGGGGTATGGCAGAGCCATCTTTCTCTAACGGTGCTGCCTATGCGGACCTTGATAATGATGGCGACCTGGATTATATCGTTAATAATATCAATGATTCAGCTTCGGTTTACCGGAACAATTCAATGCAAATCAAACCACAGGAAAGTAATTACCTAAGGGTGAAATTCAAAGGTAGTCTGCCCAATATTATGGGTTTAGGGGCAATGGTAGAAATCCAGTATAATAACGGTCAGAAGCAGGTCTATGAACATACGCCTTATCGTGGATATATATCATCTGTTGAACCTGTGGCACATTTTGGACTGGGCAAGATTCAGAAAATCGACCAGTTGAAAGTAGTCTGGCAAAGTGGTAAAACTCAGGTATTGAAAAATATCAAATCTAATCAGGTATTAAGTATTAAGGAATCTGATGCCGCAGCAGAGCCCGCTGTAGAACCAAAAGTAATTCCTACACTATTTACTGATATAAGCGACCAACTGAAAGTGCCTTATGTGCATGAGGAAGATGATTATATTGATTTCAATGTGCAAAAATTGTTACCTCATAAACTATCTCAATATGGCCCTGCCATAGCGGTAGGAGATGTAAATGGTGATGGACTGGAAGATATGTTTGTGGGTGGAGCCAAATATCGCAAAGGTAAATTCTTGATTCAGAACAAAGAAGGCAAATTCAACATACAGGATTTGCTATCTGGTGAGGCTGGATTCAAGAAAATATCAGAAGATATGGGTGTTTTGCTTTTTGATGCTGATAATGACAAAGATTTAGACCTTTATATTGTAAGCGGTAGTTATGAGTTTAATGTGGGCACTCCATCTTTGCAGGATAAGTTTTATAGCAACGATGGCAAAGGACATTTTACCTTGAACGAACAGGCCATTCCGGCTTTTCTGAAAAGTGGTTCTTGTGTGAAAGCTGCTGATTATGACCACGATGGAGATCTGGATTTGTTTGTAGGAGGACGTGTAGAACCGAGTGCTTATCCTAAGCCTGTATCAAGTTACATTCTCAGAAATGACACTTCAAACGGGCAAGTGAAATTTACAGATGCTACTGCTCAGGTAGCGGCTAATCTACAAAATATTGGCTTGGTATGTGATGCCATCTGGAGCGATTACGACAATGATGGCTGGCAGGATTTAGTCATGATAGGAGAGTGGATGCCTGTTACCATCTTAAAAAACAACAAAGGTAAATTGGAGCCGATGGCACAAAGTGGCGCATTAGCATCTAAAATAGGCTGGTGGACAAGTATTACTTCAGGCGATTTTGACAATGATGGCGACATCGATTATATAGCAGGTAATTTAGGTTTGAATTCCCTGATGCAAGCCAGCGATACCCAACCCGTAGGTATGTATGCCAAAGATTTCAACAATGATGGTTTCTTTGATGCCATCCCTACAGTGTTTTTCCTCGATGAGGACGGTGTGCGGAAAGAATTCCCTTTTAATACCCGCGATGATTTAGCTAAACAGTTTATCCAGACACGTCAGCGTTTTCAGAATTATGCCAAGTTTTCAGAAGCTACTATTGACAAAATCCTGAAACCGGAAGAATTGCAGGGAGCATTGGTTTTAAAAGCTAACTGGATGAAAAGCAGCTATATAGAAAACAAAGGAAATGGACTGTTTGAGATAAAAGAGCTTCCTATCCAGGCGCAGTTTGCTCCGATTTATGGAATGGTAACCGAAGATTATGACCAGGATGGAAACCTGGATGTATTGATAACAGGTAATGATTTCGGTACAGAATTATTAGTCGGCCGGCATGATGCACTGAACGGATTACTGTTGAAAGGAGATGGTAAAGGTAATTTTGCTCCTGTACTACCGGAAGCAAGTGGCTATTGTGTAACAGGTGATGCCAAGAGTTTGGTGCGTGTGAAAAATGCCAAGGGCCAGGCACTAATAGTAACCTCTCAAAACAAAGGCGATTTACGCTTCTTTGATTATAAAAAACCTGTAAAAAGTGTCGACGTACTACCCAATGAAACAACGGCCATATTGAAACTGAAAGGTGGCAAAAGCAGAAAGGAAGAATTGACTTATGGCTCATCATTCTTATCTCAATCCTCTCGTAGCTTAGTCGTACCTGCTGATATAGTGAGTGTTGAGTTGGTGGATAATTCAGGTAAGAAGAGGGTTGTAAAGCCTTAAGCGTCAAAATTTTAACCACGGAGTGGCACGAAGCGACCGACGCTCAGTTTAATAAATAGAGTTTCACAGAGTTTGAGAAAGCACGCCTCCGTGTAATTCAGTGCAAAACCGGGCGTCGGTCGCTCGGTGCCACTCCGTGGTAAAACAATCAATTAAACACTAAGACAGCCATTAAATTCAGGATTTACTAGCTGTCTTGCTATCAAAACTATACAAATAAGGTGCTTTATGCGCACCACCTGTTATTTTTTTATCTAATCTCTTCAGCATATGTAAGCCCAATACTTTTCTCTGAAAATTGGAGCGGGCAATTTTTTCTCCCAGAATCGTTTCATATAAACTCTGAAACTCATTCATCGTAAAAGTTTCCGGTAGTAGATTGAGACCGATTAATTTTTCGTCTAAGTTCGCTCTGAGTGTATGTAAAGCTTTTTGCAGGATAAAATCGTGGTCAAAAATCAGAGTAGGAATTGTGTCTAAATCATACCATTCGCATGAGGCTGAAAAAGCATCGGGTTTAGGTCTGGCTTTCGAAAAATCAATAAGCGCATAATAGCCAATAGATATAAATCTGTTTAGCAGGAAATGCCCTGGCCTCAGCATAATTCCACTGCCATTCATTAATTCATGATGAGTGGCATCGAAGCGTCTGTTTTTATCCCCAAATACATAATATTGTTCCAGATATATATGCTGGAGTCCAGTCCGTTCTTCTAAAACTCTTGCGGCTGCGTCTTCTAAATTTTCGTCTTGGTTGATAAATCCTCCCGGCAAAGCAAAAAAATCTGTGTTTTTATACCTGAGTAGTAGTATTTTCAATTGATTAGCGTGAAATCCGAAAATAACACAATCAATTGAAACACTGGGAAGTGGCAAAGGCCTTGCTTCCCAATACTCTTTCAAGTCGGGATTGTCTGTCATTGAAAAGGTTAAATGTATAAAATTAGGTTTGTACAAAAATAAAGAAAAATTTGTAATATCCCAAGAATGTTTGTATTATTGTCACAAGATGATACAATGACTTTGTTTGATTTAATTAAATATTAGAAAAGTTATAAAAAAGTAATATCGTCATCCTATAATTTAAAAAATCGCCACAAAAAAGCGTTAGATAGGCTAATTCAACTAATAAGTCGACTCTTAAAAAAGTAAATCCCATTGCCGTTGTAGATTAGAGACGATTTTTTTGAATAGGCCTGTAAAAGTTGCCCACGCTCGTGCTTTCGACTTCGCATGAGCGGGGCCGCCTAGTCACTGGTTAATAAGGAAATTAATATAATAACGATATTCGTTGTAATAATAAATAGATTAGTCGTGGCATCATGCTCTTTTAATCACTAAATCGCTCACTCATTCAATCACTAAATTTCCCAAGTCTTTCAACCTTTTTAAATGTATAACTTATGAAATCTAATAGACGTAACTTTATTCAGACACTGGGTCTTGGTGCAGCTGGGGCAGGTCTGGGCAGTGCTATGCCTTTAACCTCCAATGCCCACGATTTTGGTTATAAAGAGAAGGAAGATGAGCAGATACTATTTGTAGGAGATAATATTGCTGTAGCTAATACAAGCTACGGAAAAGTGCGCGGGTATATCCTGAGAGGTATTAATACTTTTTTAGGTATCCCATATGGTGCAGATACAGGAGGAGCTAATCGTTTTATGCCTCCTCAAAAACCTCAACCATGGACAGAGGTAAAACCAACCGTTTGGTGGGGTAACAGCGCACCACAAATCATGGAAAAACGCTATGCTGACCAATACTCTTCGTTTGTTGACCATTGGAATTATGACGATGTGAGCGAAGATTGTTTAAGAATCAACGTCTGGACTCCGGCATTAGATAGTAAAAAAAGACCGGTTATTGTATGGTTGCACGGTGGCGGATTTGTGAATGGTAATGGCATTGAACAGGATGGATACAGTGGCGAGAATATCAGTCGTTTAGGTGATGTGGTGTATTGCTCATTGAACCACCGCTTAGGTACTTTAGGTTTTACCAATCTTGCAGGTGTTGGTGGCGATAAATTTGCTGCATCGGGCAATGTGGGTATGTTGGACATTGTAGCTGCTTTGGAATGGGTGAAAGAAAATATTGCCAATTTCGGTGGTGATGCTAATAATGTGACTATCATCGGTCAGTCGGGTGGAGGAGCGAAAGTAACTACTTTAATGGCTATGCCATCTGCCAAAGGGCTATTCCATAAAGCAGTGGCGCTAAGTGGTACTTCATTAACAGGTGTTCCTAAAGAATATTCTGAGAAATTAGGTGCTGCTGTGTTGAAGGAAGCAGGTTTAGGCCCCAATGATATTGATAAATTACAGCAGATTCCGTGGAGACAATATATTGATATTGCCAACAAAGCGGTTGCGGCAATGGCAGAAGAAGCCAAAAGAATGAATCTGCAAAGAGGGGGCTATGCTCCGGTTGCTGATGGGAAATTCCTGAGCGACAAACCTTTCTTCTCTGATGCCAATCATTTTTCTGCCGATATACCATTGATTGTGAGCACCACCTTTAATGAAATGTCACCAAGTCGCACCAATGCTGCACTTGAAAAAGTATCCTTGGATGAGGTGAAGGAAAAAATAAAAGCAAGATTCGGCGATAAATCAGGCGAAATTACTGATGCTTATGCGAAGGTTTTCCCTAACAAGAAACCCGTCGAAATCTGGTCGATGATTATGAGTAACCGCAAAAATGCCATTGCCGCTGCAGATGCTAAAGCGAAACAAAAAGCCCCTGTATATGTAGCATGGTTCGGCTGGCAGCCTCCGCTATTTGATGGTAGAATGAGGGCTTTCCACTGCGATGATATTTGTTTCTGGTTTTATAATACTGATTTAATGCTGACACATACAGGTGGTGGCGCAAGACCTCGCCGATTGTCAGAAAAAATGGCCAAATCATTCCTCAATTTCGTTCGAACAGGCAACCCGAATGGCGGTGGACTACCCAACTGGGCGCCATATACCACTGCCAACGGCGAAACCATGATTCTGGATGATGTATGTGCAATGAAGAATGACCCTGATCGTGAGGCACGCAAGGCGATTGTTTAATCTCACCTGCCAACGTTTCACCCAATGAAGTGGCCGGACCGCCGAAGCGGTGGCTAAGATAACAAAGGAATAATTATCTATGTAAGCCGGACTTAAGTCCGGCGATGTATTCAAACATTCCTTTGTTATTTAGCCGGCGACCGCGACGGCGGACCGTTTTATTCGCTGTTCAGTGGTTGAAGCGAAGTGCAGAAAGTATAGAATATAACAACCTATTATTATTATGAAAAAAACGATATTATCTGGTTGCTTGATGCTGGCTACTCTGGGAATGGCGTGTGCACAAAACGTGATTCCCTTATACGCCGGCAAAGCGCCTGGTTCAGAAAGCTGGACATGGGATGAGGCAGAGAATAACAAGAACATGTTCAACACAAGGGTAGTGTATAATGTAACAAAACCTACCCTTACAACTTATCTGCCCGACCCGGCTTTAGCCAATGGAACGGCGGTGGTTATTGCACCTGGTGGTGGTTTTCATACACTTTCGATTGATAGTGAGGGAATAGATGTGGCTAAATGGCTTAATTCTAAGGGTGTTACCTGTTTTGTATTAAAATATCGCCTAGTACATTCATTAACCGAAGACCCGGTAAAGGAACTAATGGCAAAAATGGGTAAACCCGATATGGATAAACAAAATGCGGAGGTTATTCCATTAGCCGTAAAAGATGGTCTGGAAGCCATGAAATATGTGCGCACGCATGCGGCAGAGTACAAAATCAAACCTGATAAAATAGGTTTTATGGGCTTCTCGGCAGGGGGAACAGTAACGATGGGAGTAACCTATGAGTATACGCCGGAAACCCGCCCTGATTTTATTGCGCCTATTTATGCTTACACTGCTGCATTCCCGAAAACACCTGCACCTAAGGATGCACCACCAGCCTTTATTGTAGTAGCCAGTGACGACCAATTGGGCTTAGCACCACATAGCATTCAATTATATAACGATTGGCTGGCAGCTAAAAAACCGGTTGAACTCCATGCCTATGTAAAAGGTGGTCATGGATTTGGTATGAGAAAAACAAATATCCCTACCGAAAAATGGATAGAACGTATGGGAGAATGGATGGAAGTACAAGGATTATTAAAAAAATAGAGATACTTTAAGATATTACCCCGAACCTTGAAATAGCCCGCGTGTCACCCCTCTACTCGTCCGAGGAAGGGGGTGGCACGCATAAGTGCTTAATGAACTATCAATTAAGAAATAAATGAAATTCTTATCCTTATGTACATAGGGGCAATGTTATTTCAGCAAAATAATATTCTAGAATATCATCACATACCCTCTTTAAATTTGGATTTAAAGACTGTTTGATTGTATATTTACTACTTATTCACCTTTAACCTTTACATCTACAATGAAACGCATTTTATATGTGCTGTTTTTATTGGTAACGTCTGCTACGTTCGCTCAACAAGGCATTGTAAAAGAAAGTCTTACTATCAAAAGTGCGCTGATGGGTAAAGACATCAGATACAATATTTATCTTCCGGCCGACTATACTACTTCTAATCGTTCGTATCCTATTTTATACTTATTACATGGCTTTGGCGATGATGAAACAGGCTGGGTTCAATTCGGTGAAGCTAATGTCATTACTGATAAATTAGCTAATAGTGGCGAAATTGCTCCCATGATTATTGCCATGCCAGATGGTGGTGTGAGTGGATATGTGAATAGCTTCGATGGCAAAGTACCTTACGAAGATTTCTTCATCAAAGAGTTTATCCCTTATATAGAGAAAAACTACCGTGTTCGTGCCCAAAAACGTTACAGAGCTATCGCCGGACTTTCAATGGGTGGTTATGGAACCTTAGTGATGTCGACTAAACATCCTGAATTATTTGCAGCTTCAGCACCCCTAAGTGCAGGTGTTCGTACAGACGAAGAAGTAATTGCCATGCCTGATGCACAATGGGCTAATTCTTATGCTCAACGCTATGGAAAAGATTTAGTCGGCAATGCCCGCCTGAATGAGCATTATAACAAAAACTCTATCCTGAAAATTATTGAAACGGCTAATCCGGAAGATATTAAAAAAGTAAGATACTATATTGATTGCGGCGATGATGATTTTCTGATTAAAGGCAATATGGCTTTGCATGCCCTGATGATAGATAAGAAAATTCCGCATGAATTCCGCGTTCGTCAGGGAGGGCATACCTGGACATATTGGCGTACAGCCTTGCCTGAAGTGCTGAAATTTGTAAGTGAAAGTTTCCATCAAAAATAAATCCTCTAACACCCTGATGAAAAAGATACCTGTATTATTTCTGCTATTGGTTTCAACGTTCAGCTTTGCACAACAAGGCATTGTGAAGGAAAGCCTGAAATTGAAAAGTAGTACTTTAGGCAAGGAAGTAAAGTATAATATTTATTTACCGGCCGACTATGAGAAAAACAATCGGCTGTATCCTGTTTTATACTTATTACATGGCTATACTGACGACGAAACAGGTTGGACACAATTCGGACAAACACCGGAGATTGCCGACAAAGTAATTAATAGTGGCGAAGCACCTCCGATGATTATTGTAATGCCAGACGCGGGAGTAACGTGGTATATGAATACGTTTGACGGAAAGACAAAATTTGAAGATTTTTTCATAAAAGAGTTCATTCCATATATCGAAACCACCTACCGCGTTCGTTCTAAGAAGGAATTCAGAGCTGTGGCAGGCCTATCAATGGGAGGACTCGGTACTCTACTCTACGCAACAAAACATCCGGATATGTTTACAGCAGCAGCACCTCTAAGTGCAGCCGTGTGGACTGATGATGAAATCGTAAACGGAAATCAGGATCAACAACGCTGGAACTACGTATTCGGAGATTTATATGGAAAAGACTTAAAAGGCAAAGACCGCTTATCAGAGCATTATTATAAAAATGCTCCGATTAAGATTGTAGAGACTGGCAATGCCGATGATTTGAAAAAAGTGAAATTCTATATCGATTGTGGCGATGATGATTTTCTGATTAAAGGCAATATGGCTCTGCATGCTATGATGATTGACAAGAAAATTCCACATGAATTCAGAGTAAGAGATGGCGGCCACACGTGGTCATACTGGCGTACGGCTCTACCGGAAGTATTGAAGTTTGTGGGAGATAGTTTTCATAGATGAACCATTGAGTGATTGTGTGAATGAGTGATTTAGTGATTATTTTTAATCGTCTTGAACTGTGATTTACTGGATTAACCTGATTGTTGTGATTTACATTTGAGTTAGACATCAGCGAAATACTTAAATCATTTCAATCAGAGTTTAAGATAATAATCATTCATTCACTAAATCACTAATTCACTCAATCACTAAATATTTTTTAACAACATTATCCATTTTATTAACCTTATCAAGAATGAATCGTAGAGAAGCTGTTCAGAGACTGTCCCTGTTAGTTGGAGGGGTGTTGTCTCCACCGGTGCTTGCTGGTGTAATGGGACAAGTATTGAATACAGGCGAAAGCGTAATGACTACCGCCGGACAAGAGGCATTGTTAGCCGAAGTAGCCGATGTCATCATTCCAACAACTGATACCCCGGGTGCTAAAGCCGCGGGAGCAGAGAAATTTATCGTGAGAGTCATGCGTGATTGTTTCGTGAAAGACGACCAGGATAAATTCTATGCAGGTCTGGCAAAATTAGATGCCGATAGCAAAACCAGATTTGGCAAAGACTTTACCAGTTTGAGCGCAGCCGACAAAATCGAAATGGTGAAACAAACCATGTCGACTGATAAGGCTTTCTTCCTGAGAATGAAGGAACTCACAACTGTAGGTTATTTTACTTCTGAAATAGGTGCTACACAGGCATTGGAGTATTTACCAATTCCGGGTAGATTCGATGGTTCTGCCCCATACAAACCAGGTCAGAAAGCCTGGGCTATCTAATTTCTTTAACCTATTCACAGATTAAAATTTACAGACAAAAATGAACTTAAATATAGATGCTATTAAAGCTCAGACCTACGATGCCATTATCATTGGCTCGGGTGTAACCGGAGGTTGGGCAGCTAAAGAATTAACCGAAAAAGGTATGCGTGTAATTATGCTTGAAAAAGGCAGGCAATTAGAGCACGTAACAGGATACGAAAATGCCATGAAAGACCCCTGGCAAATGCAGTATAACGGACGCTTGACAATTGAACAAAAAGAAACGCATCCGAAACTATCTCGTGATTATCCTTACAATGAAATGACAGAGAAATACTGGATGAATGATTCAGATTCGATGTATAAAGAAGATAAAAGATTTGACTGGTTCCGTCCGGGTATTGTGGGTGGTAAATCAATCATGTGGGGACGTCAATCGTATCGTTTGAGTGATATCGATTTTGAAGCAAACTTAAAAGATGGAATCGCTATCGACTGGCCTATCCGTTATAAAGATATAGCTCCCTGGTATTCTTACGTAGAGAAATTCGTAGGTATTTCAGGAGAGAAACTGAACTTGCCTCAGTTACCTGACAGCGAATTTTTACCGCCGATGGAAATGTATGCCGTTGAGAAAGAGGTTCGTAAACGCATCGAGAAAAACTTCCCTGGCCGCAATATGACTATTGGTCGTGTTGCTAACCTTTCTGAGGCAGCTAAAGCACAGTTGGGTGTAGGTCGTGCGTCTTGTCAGTATCGTAATAAATGTTCGTTGGGTTGTCCATTCGGTGCTTATTTCAGTACGCAATCCTGTACGCTCCCGCCGGCAGCTAAAACCGGTCGTTTGACTTTACGCCCTGATTCGGTAGTAACTGAAATCACCTACGACGAAAACAAAAAACGTGCAACAGGTGTAAAAGTGACCGATGCCGTAACACTTAAACAAACAGAATATTTTGCGAAGGTTATCTTCGTTTGTGGTAGTGCCCTGGGCTCAACAGCTTTATTATTGAACTCAAAATCTAACCGTTTCCCTAATGGATTTGGTAATGATTCGGGTGAATTAGGACATAACCTGATGGATCACCACTTCAAGATAGGTGCATCTGGTGTATGGGATGGCGACCTGGATAAATATACTTATGGCCGTCGTGCGAATGGTATTTATATACCTCGCTACCGTAATATCGGTAACGATAAACGTGATTATATCCGTGGCTTCGGCTATCAGGGTGGTGCAGGTGCAGGCCGTCAGGGATGGCAACGCAACGTGGCTGAATTAAGCTTCGGTGCTGATTACAAAAACGAAGCAACCAAACCCGGCTTATGGACAATGGGCTTAAGTGGCTTTGGTGAAACTTTACCATACCACGAAAACAGAATGTATTTACATGCGACAGAAAAAGACAAATGGGGTATGCCATTGGTAGTTTTCGATGCTGAGTTTAAAGAAAATGAGAAGAAAATGCGTATCGATATGCAGAACGATGCCAAAGAAATGTTGGAAAGCGCAGGGGTGAAAAACGTTCGTGCCTATGACAATGGTTCTTATTTAGGTATGGCGATTCACGAAATGGGTACTGCCCGTATGGGACGCGACCCTAAAACTTCGGTACTAAACAGTAACAATCAGGTTTGGGGTGTGCCAAACGTATTTGTAACTGATGGTGCATCAATGGTTTCGGCCTCTTGCGTAAATCCGTCATTAACTTATATGGCATTGACCGCTCGTGCAGCTGATTTTGCTGTGAACGAAATGAAGAAGAAGAATATATAGTTGCTTGATTCCTTGGCGCGGCCTTCGACTCCGCTCAGGCACCGGGCTAGGCTGCATTAATTTTTTTATTTATTGTTAAACAATGAATAAGTGTAAAGATAGCAACTCCTTTTCGGTGCCTGAGCGCAGTCGAAGGCACTTGCCAAAGAACTATCCTTTCAAGCAATAACACCAATTCTGTAACCTCTCTGGCACTCCGCCGGAGAGGTTAATTTTATCAACAAACCCAAACTTTACAATGAAATTATTTAGAATAATAAGCTTCTTTGCCTTTCTGAGTTTATTATTCATGATTAGCTGCAAATACACGCAAGAAGCTACCCGTCAAACCGGCGAAGAACTAGCCAAAGTACATTGTGCCTCCTGCCACCTATTTCCTGAACCCGAATTATTAGATAAATCTTCATGGACGAATAATGTATTGCCTGATATGGCTTTGCAATTGGGTTTTCAGATGAATGGGGATATGATATATCCTGACATTCAACAGGAAAGGCGAGGGGATTCAACCTATTGGGTTAGTAAGTCAGCCATGAGTATTGAAGACTGGAATAAAATTGTGGCTTATTATACTGAACACGCACCGGAGAAAATTACCCCGCAGAACCGTCCACCCATAAAAGAAATTACTTCTTTATTTGATATTTCAGCCAGCCCTGTGCAAAAAAATGGTTTTCCCGCTGTCTCTTATCTGAAGATTGATGAAGGAAATCAACAGATTTATGAAGCCAGCCATTTTGATAGTTCGCTCAATGTATTTGATAAAAACCTGAAACCTGTATCATCAAGAAAGCTGAAAGCGAATATTGTAGATATTGATTTTGCGGAAGATTTGAAAAAGGCGGGATTAAGGAGTGGTTTTATGACAAGCATAGGTATTATGCACCCGAATGATTTAAGGAAAGGTAAGCTATTAGATTTTAATGCCACTGTTAAAAGCAAAGCACTGATAGATAGCCTGCAAAGACCCGTGCAAAGCTTTGCTATTGATTTAGACAATGATGGCTATAAAGACCAGTTAATTTGCAGTTTCGGGAATAAAAATGGGGTATTGGCTTGGTATAAAAATCTGCAGAATAAGGGTTATGCAAAAAAAGTAATCAGAGAATTACCGGGGGCAATTAAAGCCTATATCAGTGATGAAAACAAGGATGGCTTGCCTGATATCTGGGTACTTTTTGCACAGGCTCAGGAAGGAGTCTTTCTGTTTATGAATAAAGGCAACGGAGAGTTTGATACGAAAGAGATTTTGCGTTTCCCATCGGTTTATGGCTCATGCTATTTTGAAATGATAGACTTGAATCAGGATGGATACAAAGATATTTTATATGTAAATGGAGATAATGCAGATTTGACAAGGCATGTGCTGAAAAATTATCATGGCGTTTATGCATATCTGAATAATGGAAAAAATCAATTCAAACAAGCGTTTTTCTTTCCGATTAATGGTTGTTACAAAGCCATTGCCAGAGATTTTGATAAAGACGGTGATATAGATATTGCTACCATTTCGTATTTCCCGGATAAGAAAAATCAACCACAAGAGGGATTTGTATATCTGGAAGGTCAGGGGAAATTAAACTTCAAACCTTATACTATTAAAGAGGTCAAAGCTGGCAAGTGGCTATTGATGGACTCAGGCGATATTGATGGTGATGGCGATGAAGACCTGATTATCGGTAGTCTTGATTTTACTAATCAGTATAACCCGGAGGCATCCCGGAAAGACACCGCCTTTTTATTATTGAAGAATCGTACAATCAACCCTTAATATGAATGAAAAATGAAGAAAATTCTATTCCTGTGTCTGATAACTCTACTAGCTAAGGCGCAATCAAAAGCACCTTTTGAAACTGTGCGTACGCAAAATGGTGCGGTATCGGGTATCTATAGCAATGGGGTGAATGTTTTTAAGGGTATACCGTTTGCTGCGCCACCTATAGGTGAATTACGTTGGAAAGCACCGCAACCAGCAGCTAACTGGCAGGGAATACGCAAATGCGATACTTTCTCCGCCAGTGCCATGCAGCCAAAACCTGCGCCATTTATGATGTATACAACAGAATTTTTAGCTCCACCAGAACCATTGAGTGAAGATTGTTTATATCTGAACGTATGGACTGCTGCCAAATCAGCCAATGAAAAGAGACCTGTGATTGTCTGGATTCATGGTGGAGGATTTTCAAGTGGTTCGGGTTCTGTGCCTTTATATGATGGAGAAGATTTAGCCAAAAAAGGAGTAGTATTTGTAACAATAAACTATCGTGTAGGTGTTTTTGGCTTTCTGGCTCATCCTGATTTGACTAAAGAAACTAATGGGAAGGGCGTAGGGAACTTTGCATTCCTCGACCAGATTGCTGCTTTTGAATGGGTAAAGAAAAATATTGCTGCCTTCGGCGGAGACCCGAATAATGTAACCTTATCGGGACAATCAGCAGGAGCATTTAGTGTGAATGTTTTGATGGCTTCACCTTTGGCAAAAGGTTTGTTTCATAGAGCGATTGCCGAGAGCGGTGGAATGTTCGGTCACTCATTACGAATGAAATCTGTAGCTGATGCTGAACAGACAGGTGTGGCTTTTGCCAAGAAGTTACAGGCTAATTCAATAGCAGATTTAAGAGCTAAATCTGCGGAGGAAATACTAAAAGCGGGAGGTAGTATTACAAGCCCGGTATTAGATAATCATGTGATTGTAGGAGATATGTACACCCTGTTTAGCAAAAACAAACAAAATGATGTACCCTTATTGACTGGCTGGAATGCAGGTGATAGATTCCCTTCACCTAAAACCCTGACAGCCGCAGAATTTAAAGCAGATGCAGAAAAGAAATATGGCACTTTGGCTAATGATTTTCTGAAGGCATACCCTGCCAATACTGATGCTGAAGCCAAACAATCTCAATTGGAAGTAGGTGGACATACACTTTTTGCCTGGCAGAATTATACCTGGGCTAAATTGCAGGCTTCTCACGGCAGGAATAAATCATATTTATATTTCTTCAGACATGTACCGCCTCATCACCCTGATAAACCTGATTTTGGTGCATTTCATTCTGCTGAATTTGGCTATACGTTACACACTTTAAGAAACTGGGATAGACCATTCACCGAAGTAGACAGGAAACTGGAAGACCAGATGTCGTCCTATTGGGTGAATTTCGCTAAAACAGGTAATCCAAATGGTAAAGGATTACCGGAATGGAAAGCATTTGATGCAAACAGTCAGCAAACCATGATATTTGGCGATACTCCGAAAACTGAAACGCTTCCGTTTAAACCTCAGTTTGAATTCTGGGATAAATATCGGGAGACATTGAAGTAAGGAGAAAGGAACATGGAGGATGGAAAAAGAAGTAAGAGAACCGAACAATGCAGAACGTCGCCCGGAAAAATCTGAAATGTAAAACCGAAAAAGGAGAAGGGTTTTTAAATCTTCTCCTTTCTCTAATCAATTTAATTACACTCAGTAGTATAAGCCCACAAGTGCTCATCGAATTTTACCCAACGATGGTCGTCTTTGATTTTTTTCAGAAGATCCGGACAATCTTTATATAAGCCCAGATAGGCTTTATCATAATCAGCCTTTTTGATTTTTACTGCAGCAGCTTCACCTACTTTTACATAGTATGATTTATCATCACCCCCGGCCATAGTAATACCAGCCACACCAAAGCGCATGCTTTCTTGCGCACGTGGGTCATGATATACTTTAATTTTCTGGCTGAATGAAGGATTAACCATCTGCATCAATAACGTTTCAATGTCTTTCTTGATTCCAACAGTTGATTTCTCAAAGTACGCATAGCCTTTGTTGATGATTTCCATGTTTACGTTGTTGTCTTTCCATTTCTGTGCATTAAAAGCTTGTTCGGAAGAGTTTACCAATTTGTTATAGCCACTGGCTGGTAGATACATGGTTTTGATGTCTTCGGCCTTTATTGTACGTTTTTTCTTTTCGCCTGTCGGCTTAATAACTATTTCTTCAATCAAGCCTTTTTTGCGGTCGATGTCATCAATAGTACCTTCGACTTTAGTACCATCTTCTAAATTGATATAAGCGATTTCTTTGCCTGAAAAACGATCAAAAGCAGGAATAAACGACTGAGCAACAGCAGTAGAACTGCCCAACAAGCAGTAAAACAGAACAATTTTTTTCATAAGAAGCATTTAGGTTTTAAATTAATATTAAATAAAAGGTAGTTTTCTTGCTTAGTAAAAGAAGAATGGAAAACGGATGAATAACAGAAAAATGTAAAACCGAAAAAGGACTTTAAAGCTTTCTCCCTTTTACATAATACATTTTTCGGTTCCCTAAAGATTCCCCCTTTTCAATTCTGTCACGGCATAGTCAGCGGCACGGGCTGAAAGCGCCATATAGGTTAGTGATGGATTCTGGCATGGCGATGAGGTCATGCAGGCGCCATCTGTACAGAAAACGTTTTTCACTAGATGGTGTTGGTTATACTTATTGAAAACTGAGTTTTTGGCATCTTTACCCATACGGGCAGTGCCCATTTCGTGGATACTTAAACCAGGATGTGCTTGTCGGTCATAGGCTTCAATATTAGTGAATCCTGCCTTTTCCATCATGATAACAGCCTGTTCTTTGGCATCTTTGCGCATTAAGGCTTCATTTTCTCTATAATGCACATCCATTTTCAATACGGGCTGTCCCCATTTGTCTTTTTTCTCATTGGTCAATGTTACTTTATTGTCGTAATAAGGCATACACTCACCAAAGGCATCCAATATCATTTTCCAGTCGCCGTAGGTGGCTATTTTTTCTTTAAATTCTGCTCCCATGCCATCCATGCCCATCGAGTGTTGCCAGCCATCACGCCAGGTATACACTTCAAATCCATAACCTCTATTGAATGGTTGTTTGTCCTTACCCGGTAAATTACGGAATCTGGGTACATATAATCCCGCAGGGTGACGGCCATAATAAATCTTATCCAAATCCTGCTGATAATCGGCCGTGGCACCTACATGAAAATGATGATCCATCAGGTTATGTCCTAATTGTCCGCTATCGTCCATTCCATTCGGGAAACGATTAGAGGTAGAATTCATCAGAATAAAAGTTGAACCTAAAGCAGAGGCATTCAGAAAAATGATTTTTGCCGAAAACTCCAGCCATTCGTTGGTCTGTTCATCAATTACTCTTACACCCGAGGCTTTGCCCGATTTCTCATCATAAATAATCGAATTGACAATTGAATGAGGTCTAAGGGTCAGATTCCCTGTGCGACGTGCTGCAGGCAAAGTAGCCGATTGGGTACTGAAATAAGCCCCAAACGGACAGCCACGCATACATCGGTTACGATACTGACAACTGGCACGTCCTAAGGCTAATTGCTCCTCGGTAGGTGCAGTCAAATGCGCTGCACGGGCAGAGATAACCTTTCTGTCTTTGAAATTGCTATTGACAACGCTTCTGAAATGTGATTCTATACAATTATCAGGCATGGCAGGTTGAAATTGTCCATCGGGTAGCTGAGGAAGACCATCACGGTCTCCGGCTATGCCTGCAAATTTCTCTACATAATCGTACCAGGGAGCTATATCTTTATAACGGATAGGCCAGTCGGTGGCAATACCCTCTTTGGCATTGGCTTCAAAATCGAGATCTGAAAAACGGAACGAATAACGCCCCCACATTAGCGAACGCCCGCCTACATGATAGCCGCGTATCCAGTCGAAAGGTTTTTCTTCTACGTATGGGTTCTCTAAATCATTCACAAAATGGTGATGCGTAGATTCCATGATAGCAAAGCCTGTGCGGTTTTGCACCTGATAGTTTTTCAGCAAATCATTAGGCATTTGTAAATCATGGTGCGGAAAATCCCAGGGATCCTTATTGGCAGTAATATAATCGGTTACGTGCTCAATCATTCGGCCACGCTCTAATAGCAGTACTTTTAATCCTTTCTCGCAGAGTTCTTTTGCTGACCAACCGCCCGAAATACCCGAGCCTACCACAATCGCATCATATTGGATATTTTCTTTTGTTTTCCCTTGAAAATTCATCGTATAGGTTAAAATAGAATAGAGCTTAAAGGTAGAGAAAATAAAGAAATATGCCAATTAAAGTTGAATTTGCATGTCACGTAGCGTGGCACGCCTATACTCTGACTAAAATGGGCCGGACGCCGCCGCGGGTGTCACGCTTAAGCGCTAAGTGGCCTTTCTATTACCTATTTTAAGTAGTTTTGTAGTTTTTTTATAGTTTGGAAAGTAAACTGAGTATGCGTAGCACCCACGCGGTGTCCGACCCTTTTATAGACGAGTATACGCGTGCCAAACTTGATAGTTTATTTCAGCTTATTATACTTTTTGCTCAATTCCAATACCTTATCTACGGGTAATGCCTGAATGACGCCGTTTGCACCCTTAGTAGTTTGAGCGGCAAACATAGAGTTGAGAATGGCCTCTTCGGTGGCTTCAATAACTGCCAGAAATAAAGGAGATATATCATCGTTACGAAGCTCGGTTACTTCATAAAACTTGGTTGGGTTACTATGTGGTACTCGCAATTGTTTGGCAGTCGAAAAAGCGATTACATAATCTCCACTACCATTTGAAGCTATTCCACCGGTTTTGGCCAAGCCGAAAATGGCTCTTTTGGCTAATCTTTCTAAATTGCGAGAGGTCAATGGGGCATCAGTAGCTACTACTATCATGCAGGAACCATCGGCCGGGTCATTCAATTGGTCATTCAGAAAATATTGTTTGAGTTCTTCCCCTACAGGTACACCGTTTACCTGTAATACTCCCCCGAAGTTAGTTTGTACAATTACACCTACTGTATAGCCGCCAGATTTAGACGGAAGTACTCTGGATGCTGTACCGATGCCGCCTTTCCAGGCAAAACAAATGGTACCCGTTCCTGCCCCTACATTTCCTTCTTCTACTTTGCCGGGTACAGCTATTTCTATCGCTCTTAATACATCCTCTTTCTTTACATGTCGGCCGGTAATATCATTCAGAAAACTATCGTTGGTTTCTCCCACTACAGGATTTACCGAGCGAACTTTTTCATTGCCCTTTTGGGCTAAGGTATAATCAATTACTGCATCGGCGGCTGTGGGTACTGAAAGCGTATTGGTTAAGATAATCGGTGTTTCAATATTGCCTAATTCCTGCACCTGACTGATACCTGCCAATTTCCCAAAACCGTTAGCAATGAATATAGCAGCAGGTACTTTCTCCTGAAACAGATTCCCTTCGTGTGGAATAATAGCTGTTACTCCTGTACGGATTTTCTCTCCTTCAATCAGACTCATTTGTCCGACTTTTAACCCTGCCACGTCTGTAATGGCATTGTTCTGTCCGGTTTTCATCACACCAATTTTGATACCTAATTCACGCGGACGTTTATTTTGCGCTTGTGTTAGAATGCTGAGAAGTGTAAGAGAAAAAAGGAGAAATTTCATGTGAATTTTTTGTTGGTGATAGTGATTTTTAATAAGAATTGGGGGTTACATAATGTTAAGATTCTTTTAGATGAATACATTAAGTTCTTCTTCAAAATAGCGTCTTGATTTATCTTTATTATTTACAGTAAGAAAATAATAATATTTTTGTTCTTTCAAGTGCCAACCTATTTCACGTATAACTCCAATGATAGGTCTTCGAATTTCTATAACTTTTTCGCCAAATTTAAACATAGGGGGAAATGGTAATAATAGAAGAATGCTTGTAGGCTTTATCTTTAAAACTACATTTTTTTTATGCCGAATTAATAGATGATTATCTTCTACATCAATACAATTAACAAGACCTAATTTTTCATTGGGCAAAATTATGGATTTATCAGAAGGGTTTTTATAGTCCCAGTTTTTATATCCACTCAAATCATCTTTCCAATAAATTGTATCATGGTAAAACCACTTTCCAATAAAATCATTTAAGGCAGTCATTTATATATTATTGAAGAAGTTGTTGACCTTCATTTTCGTTGAAAATTATCTGCTAAACCCATCCTCAAACACTACTTTCCCATCGCCTTTAGATAGTTTTACCTCATCAACTAATCCGGAACCCTGAAAACGGTAGGTGATACCCATAATTTTGCTGACAGCACCTTTGTGCGAAAATTCATAAGCCAGTTTATTATCGACAAATATTTTCACTTTGCCGTTAATAGACTCACAACGCACTTTAACGAAATCTTTAAAATCATTGCCAAAAGCCGACAAGTCATGCTCTTTGCCTGAGATGTCCTGGTCTACAAAATAGATGCCATTGTCAGAAATACAACCTTTGGCTGAAAGGCGAATAATAATAGCAGTACCTTCACAGCGCAAACCTATTGTGGTAAACTGGCAAACGGAAGCTCCTTCACGAAAGGTATTTTTAACAGAGGTTTCAAATATAAAATTATCGGTTTTTATATCACCAAAATCTTTCAGATTGGCGTATTCCACAAAAGGTGCAGCTGGTTTCAAAGGAACATTCTGTGCCTGAATGGTCTCTACTGATAAACCCAGTTTACCATCGTTAATAGCATCTTCCTGTTTGAAATATAATGGGACAGGGTCTTGTTCAATCAAAGGCAGCCAACCATCCGTCTGAATGAACAGATTATGCTCTTTTACGACCTGTTTGCCTATCACCAATTTTGCCAGAAATGAACCCGGACGATAGTAAACAGAAGTATGCTGATGCTGATTTTTTGACACTTTTATCCGTCTGGAAGGATCCCAGTCCTGCTGGATATACACAGAGTCATCTGGTGCTTTGGAAGCATCATAATCAAAAATGACAGAATTTGGCACTCCTACAGAAATCACCTTTTTACTGGTAAATGTGAAATCGGCAGGGTTTATCTGCGCAGGGGCATCCTGCGCCTTTGATAGAAAATACCAGCTTACGGCGCCTGACACTAACAGAATTGGTAGAATAAGCGAAAATAAATAAGGTAGCTTGGCAGTTTTGGCTATTTCACCATTCGTATGGATAACAGGTCTTTCAACTTCAATAGGCTCACTTTTAGGAAAGTGATTCTGACGGAAAGCCCGCCAATGCTCAAAGCCTATGAATTGAGCCAGTGTATTAAGCGTGGTGACAGTAGGGGCAGAGTCATATTTTACTTTCCCCCAGATTCTTTTCAGTGTAGTAGGACTAAGGGTAACGGCTGTTACTGCAAAAATACGTTGCGAAAGGTCTTCAAAATCCTGATTAGTCCATTTCTCACTATTTCCCCAACCGATTTTTTCTTCAATCAGTTTTTTGCAATGTGCTAATAATATGTCTTCCGATTCGATAATCACCTGGTAATTAATGATTTGTAATGATGAATGAACTTGAATGAATTTGGAAAGATCATGACTAAACTTGACAAGATCATCTTGCCTAATTTTGCTTCATCAATTCGATAAAAGGAATTTATTAATCTTAAAACATCTAACAAAGCTATGCAAAAGAACACAAAAAAAATGGGTCTATTGGCGATTTTTTTCGCTTTATCGTTCATCTCATTCACCCTTTTAGCACAGGATGATAAAGCAAAACGTCCATCGCCTCCGGCTACTGCTAGTGGAGATATTAATGGCAAGAAAGTAACCGTTAATTACGGACAACCATCTGTAAAAGGCCGTGAAGTATGGGGGAAATTAGTGCCTTATGGTGAAGTATGGCGTGCAGGTGCTAATGAAGCAACCACCATTGAGTTTTCGAAAGATGTAAGTATTGAAGGCAAAACACTTCCGGCTGGCAAGTATGGTTTCTTTACGATTCCGAATACCAACGAATGGACTATCATCTTCAACAAAGTACCAAACCAATGGGGAGCATTTAAATATGATGCAGCACAAGATGCACTACGTGTAACTGTGAAACCTAAGAAATCGAAAACTTTTAACGAAAAACTATGGTATGCCATTAACAAAAATTCGGTAATCCTTGCCTGGGAAAATGCAGAAGTAGCATTTGCTGTAAAGTAATGCTTCGTGAAAAAGTTATTAACACTCACATTTCTCCTGAGTTATGCTATTGGTATGGCTCAGGAGAATGTTCCATTTGATTCTCTGAGATGGACAACCAAAGCCCAAGTCATGTAAAGTTTCAGAATAATTTAAATTCATCATAGGTCAGATAAATACCTGCGGTTTTGCGAGTATTTATTTTAGTCCCTAACCGTATGACGGACCGGCCCAAAAGAGGGATTTTTATCTAGGTTTAATCTTCTTCTTCTCAATTGAAAGACTCCCTCGCCGCTGCGGTCGAAGGCCGCAGCCAGGAAAAAAATCACCGATGCCCTTGCCCTCTGCCCCAAGCCCCCTGCTACAACCCGAAAACACCCTTTTTTACATGGACAAAATATGGACAATTGCGTTTTGATGAACGTATAGTATTGACGTTACCTGATTGTGAAGTATAATTTTACCGACACAAGTAAATGTATCCCTCAAAAATTAGACAAGTAAGCCTTCCTATGAAACAGTTTTTTACTCGCAAATACGGCCTTTTTTTAGTTTTATTTTTGTGTCTGGCGAAACTCAGCTCTGCACAAATGCCCTACATAGTTAAGGATATTAATAAAGGAGGTATTGCCTCTGTTAATAATCTTATTAGTGCAAATGGCGTCTTGTTTTTTACTGCTTATGATACAGGTTATGCGCATGGTGAAGAACTTTGGAGAAGTGATGGTACTGCCGCAGGAACCTATCTGGTAAAAGATATTAATCCGGGAGGGGGAAGTTCTGAAATAACTGGCATGACCAATGTAAACGGAACGCTGTACTTCAGAGCTACTGATGCCAGTGGTATCCGTAGATTATGGAAAAGTGATGGTACTGAACAAGGAACAATTGCTGTAAGCACAGAGGTTTCGGCAAATGGGTATATAACAAACGTTGGTAGCACTATCTATTTTATGGGTAATACCTCAACGTATGGTACTGAATTATGGAAAACAGATGGCACGGCAGGTGGTACTATGATGGTGAAAGATATTAATCCGGGAAGTGGAAGTCCTTTTGTAAGCGAGTTAGCCAATATCAATGGCACTTTGTATTTAAGAGCTGCTTTTAACAATACCGTACAATTATGGAAGAGTGACGGTACTGATCAAGGAACTGTATTAGTGACACAAATTAATTCTCCATGGGCTGATATACGCCAGTTTACTAACTTCAACGGTACTTTGTTTTTGATAATAGATGATACTATACACGGCAGGGAACTCTGGAAAAGCGATGGTACTGAACAAGGAACTGTTATGGTGAAAGACATTAATCCGGGTTTGGACGATGCTTATATTAGCGGGATGCTTATCATGAAGGATACTTTATATTTTTCAGCCATTACTAATGCTACTGGCCGTGAACTGTGGAAAAGTGATGGTACAGAAGCAGGAACAAAGATGATAATAGATTTAAATCCGGGTGATGGTTCATCCTATCTGGATTTCATTATTAATGTGAATGATACACTGTATTTTGTAGAAGATGATGGGGTGCATGGTAGAGAATTGTGGAAAACAGATGGTACTGCCGCAGGCACAGAACTGGTAAAAGATATTTATCCGGGTAGTTGGGGCTCATCTATATTGAATATCTTGAACGTAAACGGAACCATTTATTTTGCGGCCAATACGGGGTCTGGTGGACCTGAATTATGGAAAAGTGACGGCACAGAAGCAGGAACGGTACTGGTAAGAAATATAGCTCCGAGTGATGATTATCAGTACATAGATTTCATGACTAATGTAAACGGGAGGTTATATTTTATGTGTAGCACTGCGGTGGATGGCACAGCGTATAAGTCAACATTATGGAGCGTAGGTACTTGTACACCTGCTAATACTGGTATCAATACAATCGAAAAAACAACACCTTATAATAGTCAGGTACAAAGTTCATCTAATACTACCTGCTATTGTAATGTTTTTAACGAACTGATTGCGACAGTAGAATCATCAGGTGAAGCTCCTGTGAACGGAAATATTTCTGTAAAAGAATGGTTATATCCACCGCTTGACGGAAATTATGTGCGTCGTCAGTATGAATTGTATCCAGAAACTGACACAGATAATGCTACAGCTAAAGTAACGCTCTATTATACTCAGAGCGATTTTAATGAGTACAATAGCTATGATTACACTGCAAATTCACTTAAACTACCTGTAGACAGTAGCGATATAAAGGGCATTAGAAGCATACGCATCGAAAAACATGGGGGCACCAGTTCTAATGATACAGGTTGGCCGATTACTTATCCGGGTGCTATGACTGAGATTAATCCTGATGATGCCGATATAGTCTGGAATAGCACCGCCAAACGCTGGGAAGTGAATTTTGAAACAACAGGCATGGGCGGATATATTATCAGAACCTTGGAATTAACTGACCCTACGGCTGTATCGGTAAGTGACACGGCCATTTGTAGTGGTCCAGATATTACATTATCAGCCACCTGTGCCCAGGGAACTTTAAACTGGTATGCAAGTGCTTCGGGTGGTAGTAGTATCGGCACAAGCTCACCTTTGATTCTTTCTCCTACTGTCACTACAACTTATTATGCCGCTTGTGAATATGGTCTGAACAGCACGAACAGAATAGCTACCAGCGAAGTAGTGGTTACTACGATGCCCACTTCACCTGAAAATATATCTATAGATAAAACGGATATCTGTAGCGGAACAAATGTGGAATTAACGGCTACCTGCCCGATAGGAAGCGTAAAATGGTATACGCTGGCCAGTGGTGGTAGCGCCTTTAGCACAGCATCAAGTTTACAAGTGTCCCCTCCCTATAACACTTCTTATTATGTGGCCTGTGAAAATGGTGATTGTAAAACCGACAGGGTTTGGGTAGGAGATGTAGTAGTAACTGATCAGCCAGACAATCCGACGAGTGTTTCGATTGACCAGACCAATGTATGTTCTAACAATTATGTCGGATTCTCTGCCAGTTGCGACTATGGTACTGCCACTTGGTATAAAGGTGAATATGACCTGACAAGTATAGCTACTGGTAATTGGGGGGAAGTACCTGGTATAACGACGTCTTATTATGTAGCTTGTGAAAACGGCGATTGCAAGAGCGAAAGAATATCTGCAGGTACAGTAACTGTAACAGAACAACCAATTGACCCCACAGATGTTTCAGTAAGTCTGACATCTATTTGTAGTGGTACAGATATTACTTTATCTGCTTATTGTTCGATAGGAGAGGTTGCCTGGTATAAAATAGGACAGGATGAAGATATATTTCTTGAGACGGGGTCTATTATTACCCAAACTCCGCTGGTCACCACTAAATATTATGCCATGTGTATAAATGGTATTTGCGAGAGTAGCAGGGTAATTACTGAACAAGTAGTAGTAACAACCATGCCTTCTAAACCAACGGGTGTTTCAGTTGATAAAACAGCTGTTTGTAGTGGGACGAGCATTATACTATCTGCTACTTGTGATATTGGTACAATTACCTGGTATAACGATTCAATAGGTGATACCAGCATCGGTACAGGAAATAATCTGCAATTGACCCCAACTGATACTTATACCTATTATGCTACCTGTTTTAATGGCGATTGTGAAACGAATATGGTAGCTACAGATATGGTGACTGTGACTACTCAACCGACCAATCCGGTTAATGTAGCCTCTTATAAGTCTGCTGTTTGTAGTGGTGAACCTGCCAGCCTGTCTGCCAGTTGTGCAGTTAGCGAGCCAGTATGGTATAATTCTGCTACAGCCGCTACTGCTTCAGGTACAGGCGATTATTTTGACCCCACTCCCGCATCCACTACAAGGTATTATGTAGCCTGCGAGAATGGCAGCTGCAAAAGCGAAAGAGTAGCCACAGAAGAAGTAACCGTAAGACCAACACCGACCAAGCCAACCAATCTTTCCCAGTGGGATACAAAGACTTGTGGTGAAATGTCTATAGATTTAAGCGGTTCCTGTGCTACCGGAACACTCAAATGGTATGATTCTGCTACAGCTATTACACCTGCTTATGAGGGCTCAGTTGTTTATGCTTATGTAACCAAAACTACTACTTATTATGCCGCCTGCGAAACCACTTATTGCAGCAGTGAAAGAGTAGCTATGGAAGAAATCGTGTTTTATGCCAGACCTCAGGATCCTACCGGAATAACAGTTAGTAAAACAGCTATCTGTAATGGTGATAGTGTTAGTTTATCGGCTACTTGTTCTATTGGAGAGGTAAAATGGATAAGAGCCTATACAGCCGCAGGAGTGGAACAATATGACCTTGTGCCTACACACACACCTACAGAAAACAGTATATATTATGCCTATTGTATGAATGGACCTTGTATAAGCAGCTATTTACCTACCGAGGCAGTAGTTGTAACCGAGCAACCAACTATTCCGACCGACTTGTTTCAGGGTGGAACACAAGTTTGTATAGGGACCGGCATTTATATGACGGCCTCTTGTGCTATAGGTACGCAAACATGGTATGACTCATCTACCGGAGGAGCAGTGTTAGCAACTGGAGATTATTTCGCTCCTCAACCTACCACAACTACTACCTATTATGTGGCGTGTGAGAATGGCAATTGTAAGAGTGCAAGAGTTGCTATGAATCAGATAGTAGTTTATCAACAACCTGTCAACCCAACAGGAGTAGCAGTGAGTAAAACAGCCATTTGTAATGGCGAAACCATTACTTTATCAGGCTCATGTCTGATTGGTACTTTGCGATGGTACAAAACCAGTATGGATCCCGATACTGCCTTTACCTATAAACCTAAAGTGAACACTACATATCATGCCTTTTGTTCAAATGTAGAATGTTCAAGTGGGATTGTAGCTACTGCCGAGGTGGTAGTAACACAGCAACCAGTTAATCCGACTAATGTTGGCGTGAGTAGTACGGATATTTGTAAAGGCGATAGTATTACATTAACTGCAAATTGCACTGTCGGCACCGTTACATGGTATACCTCAACAACCGGCACAGTCGTTGTTGGTACAGGTGATAACCTCAGCCAGAGTCCAAGCGTAGCTACTAAATATTATGCAGCCTGTGTAAATGGGATATGTAATAGTGGCAGAGTAGCTACTAGTGAGGTAACAGTAAAAGCAAAACCGGTAACACCTGTTATTTCAGGTAGAAACGCTATTTGTGCCGGCGAAAGTGTAACCTTAATGGCTTCCGCCCCTGCTAATCATCCTGATGCCACTTTCCATTGGTCTGGTGGCTCTGTAGGAATTTCGCTGACTACTTCTCCGGCAACAATAACTAATTATAGAACAGTCGCCTCTTATAATGGTTGTAATAGTGATTCATCAGCTGTATTTACCGTAAGTGTAGGCAGAGTGCCTGATCAACCTGCTATTACTGCTGATAATGCCACTATCTGTAAGGGTAGTGCAGTTATTCTCACCGGACAATGTTTAAGCACAACAGACAGCTTTTATTGGAGTGGTTCTGCAATTACCAATACAAATAGTCTTCAAGGTACTTTTTATAAAAACACAAGACAAATAACAGAGCCGGGTACTTATAAAGGCTGGTGCGAATCGAATACCGGTTGTAAAGGAGCTGAAAGAAGCATTACTATCAATCCCGGAAACAACTGCAATGGCAAAAACTTTATTACTATCACTCCTGCGAAACCTGTTGTTTGTCCCGGTGCATCCGTTACCTTAACAGCCGCAGGTTGTACCGGAACAGTTAGCTGGTTAGGTGGTGTAAGCACACAGACGGGAACATCAATTAGTGTAAAGCCTACAGCGAATACTACTTACTTTATACAATGTAGCGCAGGTGGCTCTGCCACAGTTGATGTAACGGTAGTAACTTCCGCGGTGGTGATGAGTGCAAATATCACTACAGGCAATGAACTGATTAAAGCAGTCAACAGCATTGAATCAAATAAAAAAATCGGCGACCCTGATTTTTCACCTGCTCCCATAGTCACATTTGAAGCAGGTAAATCAATTTTGCTAAAACCAGGCTTTGTAGCCGATGCCAAAACTGTATTTACTGCGCAGATAAAGGGGTGTAATTAAAATAAAATTGTGGTGCGAACCTCCAGTTCGCGGTTTAGGCGACTAAATCAAGATTTAGATTGAAACTGGAGTGAGAGATTTAGGAAGAATAAAATAATTCAGTTTTTGAAATTATAGATATGTTACCTAAAAAACCGCGAGCTGGAAGTTCGCGCCACAAATTTCTCCATAAAAAATACTTAAGGAAATGTTAATGTTTTTGCGTCAATCAGTTTTCTTCTTTACTTTGTTGCTTCATTAAAGTCTTAATATGAAGAGAATATATTTATTGCTTGTTTGTGCACTATTGGCACAATTTACTTTCGCTCAGGGTATTGTTTGGGAAACTGATATTGAGACTGCATTCAAAAAAGCCAAGGCAGCTAATAAATTGGTTTATGTAGAATGTTATTTACCCACCTGTCCTATCTGTATGAGTTTTGAGCCTATACTTAAATCGGCAAAAGTAGGGGAGTTTTATAACAAAAACTTTATCAATTATAAACTCAATGGCGAAAAACCCGAACAGGTAAAATTTCTGAATAGTAAGAATATTCATTTGCCTAATTTTCCATTGTTTTTGTATTTCGACCCTGATAAAAATCTGGTACATCAGGCAGAAGCAGGCGAGCCTAAGGAAGACGGGGTTATTAATATAGGAAAGATAGCTCTTGACCCTGATAAAAGAGCATCAAGCTATAAAAAGCGTTATGAAGCCGGGGAGAGAGACCTGAATTTCTTAATTAACTATGCTTACTATAGCCGTGTGGTAAAAGATACAGCTACCAATCTGGTTGTTGCCAAAGCAGTATATGATGTATTCCCAAAAGATGATCTAAACGGCCCGATTAGCTGGGCTATTACAAAAAAAGTAGTAGAAGATATTGATAATGGTTTTGCCCAATACTGGCTGGAACACGTAGATGCTGCTAAACAATATGAAGCTGCCGGAGGACACCCAGGCGGCGAACAGAATATCTATGGCGTGATTATCCAGAGCTCTTTATATAGTTTGAGAGGCCAGTCTTATTCTTCTGCTAAAATCAATAAGATTAAGGAATACATGAATAAAGTAGGCTTCGGACAATATGCCGAGGGTGCTACCTGGCAATTTGAAGCTAAAGCTTTAGTACGGGAGGGGCAAACCGCATCAGCAATAGGAGTCATAGATAATTTTGCTAAGAAACTGGCCACCAATGGCGCTGCACTCACCTTTATAGGGTCTTTTGTATTAGACATCACTACTGATAATACTTATGTACCGCAAGCTGAAAAGTATATCATGCAAGGGAGACCTCTCTTGAAAGACAATACGCAACTTACAGAATCTTATTACCAGGCTGCCAGAGCGAAACAACGAAAAGGAGATATAGTTGCCGCCAAAAAGGATCTGGTTGAGGCCAGAAAATATGCTACGCTAGGGAAAATTGATTTGAAGAAGATTAATGATTTGGAGGCAGGGTTGAAATAATACTAAAAGGACTTTAATGTGCAAACAAGGAGACAAGGCATTGCCTTGTCTCTACTCCGCAAATGTTATAATTCAGAGAGATTATTTATATTTTAAATATCAAAATTTCCTCAACCCACTTAAATACGAAGGGCCACCCAACGCACGCATCTGGCGGGAGATTTGTCCGGTACGGCGCACCACATAAGGGCCTGGTTTAGATATAGACCATTTGATAGGGCTTGGTAATACGGCTGCTATCCGAGCGGCTTGTTCACGGGTCAGGTCATTGGCTGATTTTCTGAAATAACGTTTGGAGGCTTCTTCTACACCAAAAGTCATATCTCCCATTTCGGCTACATTAAGGTATACTTCCAGAATGCGTTGTTTACCCCATATCAATTCTATCAGTGCCGTAAAATATACTTCAATGGCTTTTCTGATATAACTTCGGGTTTGCCACAAAAATACATTTTTTGCTACCTGCTGCGAGATAGTACTAGCACCTCTGATCTTCTTACCTTTCATATTACGCTGAAAAGCATTGCCCATCGATTTAAAATCGAATCCATAATGTTCCGGAAAAAGCTGGTCTTCAGCTGCTACTACTGCCAGTGGTGCTTCTCTTGATATTTTATCGTACGATGTCCAGTCGTAATAAATTTCACTTTTTTTCCCGTCAGCTATCGCTTCTATTTTTCTTGAAAGCATAGTAACTGTAAATGGCACAGGCACGAATTTGAACAGGATAACTGCCCCAATAGTAGAGGTAAAGAAAAATATAATGAATTTGATAAGTGTGCTCTTAAGCCTAACCCATACCGAAGCCAATCGGGATTTGGGTGGTGCAGTTTTAACTTTAGCGGGTGGAGGTGTTTTGCTTCGGAATGTATTTTTAGCCATAGGGCGTAAGTTAAATGGTTAAGGGTGTTTAGGTAATACAAAAATCGCAAAATTTTGCGTTTACACAAACCATTTACCTTGTGCTACTAATTTTACTTTGCCGCCTACCTGTAATTTATAACTTCCCTCTTGGTTTAATTCTCCTTTGATATTGATTAATGACGGGCGTTTCATTTCGTATCCCTGCTCTACCAGTTTATGTATCATCGGTAATTCATGTTTAAGCAGGTAAGCCAATAAACAAGAGTTAGCACTTCCGGTGGCGGCATCTTCTACAATTTTGTCATTTTCTAAGCAAAACATACGGGCGTGCAAATGATTGGCGTGGGCATGGGTTTCAGCTGTAAAGGCGAAGAAAGCAACCGTCAGACCATCGGGCGAGTTGGTTTTGTAGAGCTTATTTCGTGTCAACCAATCTTTAATAGCTACTTCTTCCAATCGCATTTCCTGAATGGCTTTTAACGTTTTTACAGGAATAATCAGATAAGGTAATCCAGTAGACACCAGCTGTATAGGCATGATTTCGTCTATATCTTCCGGTTTTATACTTAGTAAGGGTGCTACATCGGTAGTAAAAGTTTCTCCAAAGGTCGGATTAGTGATTTCGAGCCAGAGTATTTCGTTTGCTACATTCACAGGAACTCTTCCAACTTTGAGATTCAGCGTTACTTCAGTTTCTGATTCCTTCATTAAAATATAAGCTGTGCCGAGTGTCGGGTGTCCGGCAAAGGGCACTTCGTATTCAGGAGTAAAGATTTTTACGTCATAAGCCCCTTCTACTGCTTTATCTGAAAGAATAAAAGTTGATTCCTGAAAACCGATTTCGCGGGCAATCCGAAGCATCTGTTCGTCAGTCAAGCCATTGGCATTATGAAAAACAGCTAATTGATTACCTTGATATTTTTGCTCGGCAAATACATCGACAATTGAAAAATCTAATATCATAGCCTTATTGTTTAAGATTCGCAAAAATAGAATTTTTCCAGAGGAATTAAGGCAAAATAGCGTGTTTGAGTGTTGAAAAAGATGCTTTCTGATAGCAGAATCTGATTAACAACGAAATATCCCCACAAATGGGTGATGGAGAACGCATTTTTTTTTAGTTATTTGCCGTGCTTCTGATAAGCCTCATTATTACTATTATTTAATCAACAATCATTAAAATCATGAAAAAGACAATTCTACTTGCTATGGGTTTGCTATTAGCAGGCTTTATGACATTTGCCCAGGGTGACCTCACTGCTGCTCCTGACGGAGGAAACAAAAAAGCATCAGTATCAGAACAGATCGGGATAACCAACATAACCATTAATTATGGTCGCCCTGCTGTAAAAGGACGTGAGGGTAAAATCTGGGGTACCCCAGTCGCACACTATGGTCTGGTTGACTTAGGTTTTGGAACCAGCAAAGCTGCTCCCTGGCGTGCAGGTGCCAATGAAAATACCACTATCAGCTTCTCTAATGATGTAAAAATAGAAGGGAAAGATTTAGCCGCAGGCACGTATGGCTTTCATATTATTCTGGGCGAAACTGACAATACACTAATCTTCTCTAAGGCTAATAATTCCTGGGGTAGTTTTTACTATGACCCTGCACAGGATGCGTTGCGTGTAAATGTAAAAAGCCAGCCTTTAGATAAAAGCGTAGAATGGCTGAAATATGAGTTTATGAACGAAACAGATAATTCGGCTACTATTGCGCTGTTATGGGAAAAACGCATGATTCCTTTTAAAGTAGAAGTAGATGTAAATAAGGTTCAATTAGCGTCTTTCAGAAACGAATTACATACCAAACCCGGTTTTAAATGGCAATCTTTTGTGCAGGCGGCTAATTATTGCATGCAAAACAATGTAGCATTAGAACAGGCACTTGCCTGGGCTGATGAGGCTATTACAGCACGTTTTGTAGGCCAAAAGAATTTTCAGACTTTAAGTACCAAAGCTGGTGTATTAGCCAGACTAAACAGACTGGGAGAAGCCAAAGCCTTAATGGATGAAGCGGTTCCGATGGGCAGTATGGTTGAATTACATCAGTATGGTCGGGTTTTAATAGGAATGAAACAATCGCAGGAGGCACTGAAAGTTTTTAAAACTAATTATGACAAAAATCCAAATCAATTTACTACCAATGTTGGTTTAGGTAGAGGATACTCAGCTGCAGGAGATTATAAAAAGGCATTGGAACACATGAAGGTAGCCCTGACCCAAGCACCGGATGATTTGAATAAGAACAGTGTAGAGGGAATGATAAAGAAGCTGGAAGAGGGAAAGGATGTTAATTGATTAATAACAGGCTACTAAAATTTATTGTGTTTCGTAGAGATGTAACGGTTCGCCGCGCGATGCATTACGTCTCCATTAGCCTGTGCGCATAAAAATGATTGTTTATGCTTTTGATTCAGTCATATAAACATATTTGTATGATTAGACAGTCCCTAGGAGACGTATCGCAATACGTCTCTACGAATGCATTCTTATATATTCAATAATCCTTTGCTTTTTCAGTCTATTTTATAGTCTCATACGATTTGGTAACTTTACACGTTTTTATGAACTAAGTGAGTTTTATTTATTACAAATTATATAATTATCTATGAAAAAAATAGCATATATGCTTCTGACTATGGCCGTAATGACGGCTTGTACCAGAAAAGCATCTGTAAGTTCTTCAACCTCCACACAAAAAGATAACCTCTATCAATTCTCTGTTGATTTGACCAAAGTTGAAAACGATAAATTAGAGGTGACTTTAGTTGCGCCGAAAATTAATACAGACCAGATAACTTATTTCCTGCCTAAGATTGTACCGGGTACTTATGCCAATTATGATTTTGGCCGTTATGTATCAGATTTTAAGGCATTTAATGCGAAAGGAGAAGCATTGCCTGTTGATAAAGCCGATGTTAATAGCTGGACTATCAGAAATGCTCAAAGTCTTAGCAAAATTACCTATAAAGTAGATGATACCTGGGATTCTCCGGAAATTAAAGGTGAGAAAATTTTTGAGCCAGCCGGAAGTGATATTGATGCCAATAAGAAATTTGCGATCAACACTTTCTGTTTCTTCGGCTATTTTGATGGTATGAAAAAATTACCTTATCAGATTTCCTTCACCAAGCCTACAGGATTCTACGGAGCTACTTCAATGAACTTTGCTTCTACTACGGCAACCAGAGATGTATTCGAAGCAGCTAATTACATGGATTTATCTGATGCGCCAATCCTTTATACGCAACCAGATACAACTGTGTTGAAAATCGGTGGTGCTGATATATTAGTCTCGGTATTTTCTCCTAACAAAGAGGCTAATTCTAAAGAAATCGCTGCCAATATCAATTCCCTGCTTAATGCACAGAAAGAATACCTGGGTGGTAAATTGCCTATTCAAAAATATGCTTTCCTGATTGTATTATCTGATAATCCGAATCTGATGAGTTATGGCGCCTTAGAGCATTCATATTCATCATTCTACTATTTACCTGAGGGCACTTCTAAAGAGCTTTCGCAAACTGTGAAAGACGTGGCATCGCATGAATTTTTCCATATTGTTACGCCTTTAAGTATCCACTCAGAAGAAATAGGTGATTTTGATTACAATACACCTAAAATGTCGAAACACTTATGGTTATATGAGGGACTAACAGAATATGCTGCCGGACATATGCAGATTAAATATGGTTTGATAGAGATGCCTCAGTATCTGGATATGTTGCGCCAGAAAATGACAACCATGAAGATGATGAACGATAAGCTACCATTTACTGAAATGAGCTTAGGGGTATTAGATAAATATAAAAACCAATACATGAACGTGTATAACAAAGGTGCTTTGATAGGTTTGTGCTTAGACATTAAACTACGTCAACTATCAGATGGTAAAGCCGGTACGCAAACATTAATGCGTGAACTGGCAAAAACCTATGGTAAAACGCAGTCATTCAAAGACAATGAATTGTTTGCTAAGATTACTTCTTTGACTTATCCTGAAATTGGTAATTTCTTTGATAAATATGTAGATGGCCCTGAGCCATTGCCATTGACTGAAACTTTGCAATTAGTGGGTATTGAATATTTACCGGAGGCTACTATTAAAAAAATCAGCTTAGGAGGTATCAGCTTAGGATTCAATGCGCAAACCAAACGTATTAAAATTGGTAATGTAAGCAAAATCAATGAGTTTGGTAAGAAAATGGGTTACCAGTTGAATGATGAAATCGTATCATTAAACGGACAGGCATTTGATGTTCAGAAAGCACAGCATATTCTGGATGAGTATAATAACAATACCAAGGAGGGAGACGTGGTAACTATGGAAGTTGCCCGCAAAAACAGTGAAGGTAAAGAAGAAATTATTAAATTGTCTTCACCAGCAATGGTAGTTGATGTAACCGAGAAAAACGTATTGAAACTGGTTGATAATCCGACTCCGGCACAATTAAAAGTAAGAAAAGACTGGTTAAGTACAGAAAAGTAATTCGTCCATTCCAACCTTTTTAATCAATTGTCAGTCAAGGGTGTAAAAGCGATTTTACACCCTTGTTTATTTATAGCATAATCTGGTCGAACTATTGGATTATATGAAGAATATCAGAGGGGTATAAAATTAAAATCGTCAGACACCGTTAATCATTTTTTGAATTTTGCCTTTACACCCCAAAGATTGTGAGTAAATTTTTTAAGAAAAGCCTCCTTTATTCCCTTATCGGAATAGCTGCTGTAGCCTGTACCAATGTAGTTCCTACGCCTGTTTATTTTGAATCTCCAAATAAGCAGTTAGCTGCCAGAGGAGGGGGTAAACCCTCTATAAAGCCTCTAGTTAAAAATGGTGATGACTTAGTAGTTCAGCCTGACACGCTGACAACAGAGGTAATAAAAAATGCACAAGGTGAAGCAGGCGTGCATATCTTTGATTTTCGTGAGGTTACGCCACCGGATATTAATTTCGATTTCCCATCACATAGTGTTGTGATGATGCCCGTTACTTATGTAGGTGTTGATAAGGGCGTAGCCAATAGTTTTTGTGAGTATTGGCTCTATACCAAATCGGGCGAATTGGTTTGCTATTGCAAAAACACTATAAGTGGTTTGCATCCGGTTTATGGGAATAGTTTTAATGCCAACAATCACCTGCCTGCATTTACGAAAAAGATTGGTTATGGAGAGTATAGACTAGTATATAAGAATATCTCTTCAGCACCCGTAAAACAGGATTTGATTTTTGGCCTGATTGCCAATAACGGCAAAGACCAAATTAATACAAAAGTATTAAGTGGAGAAACCAAAGAGTATTGGATTACTATTTATCCTTCAACTAGTGAGTTTAAGATGAATAATAATAATAAGGAACCGATGTGAGATAGGGACAAATTATAATGACGAATATGTATCCCGTAGGGATGTTATATCGGTAGTAGAGCTATCCAAATAGATAATACGAGTCCCGTAGGGACGATATATTAATATACCGTCCCTACGGGACTCAACTCTTAAACTTTTCTTATTTTCTACCGATATAGCATCCCTACGGGATACATCTCTATCTACTAGTATGCTTTCAACGCCTCAACCAAAACTTCATTCTCGGCATCGGTTCCAATGGATATACGGATACAACCTTCGCATAACTGCACATTCGAACGGTCTCGGGTAATGATTTTTCTATCAATCAGGTATTTGAAAACACCTTTGGCATCATCAAATTTTACTAATAGCTGATTAGAGTCTGTCGGATAAATATATTTCACTACAGATAAATTGCCTAAAAGATTAACCAGATTAGTACGGGCTTTTAGAATCTCCTGCACATAGTTATTTTTCTTCTTTTCATTATCCAATGCCTCCAGAATCAAGGCTTGTGTAACGGCATTGAGGTTATAAGGATATTTGATTTTATTCAGAATCTTAATCAAATCTTCCGAAGCAAAGGCCATTCCGAAACGGAGTGCTGCCAATCCCCATGCTTTTGAGAAAGTTTGTAATACTACTAGGTTCGGATAAGTGTCTAATAGCTTCGTAAATGATTCTTCTTCTGTAAAATCAATATAGGCTTCATCAACAATGACTAAACCTGTTTTGAAATTATCCAGAATGGCAATAACAGATTCCCGTTTGGCTAAATTGCCTGATGGGTTATTAGGCGAACAAACCCAAATGAGTTTAGTATGTTCATTAACAGCCGCTAATAATTCATCAACCCGAATCTGAAAATCAGAGGTAAGCGATACCTGTATTACAGGGGTATTCTGAATATCAGCACATACTTTATACATGCCATAAGTGGGTGGCATCGTAATGATATTATCTTCTTTCGGCTCACAAGTAGCACGGATTAACAAGTCGATAGCCTCATCAGAACCATTTCCCAAAAAAATCTGTCCTGGGCGAACACTCTTAATAACGGCCAGTTTTTCTTTGATTTCAGCCTGATAGGGGTCTGGATAACGATTATAATTACCAGCGATAACAGCCCCGAATGGGTTTTCGTTGGCATCTAAAAAAATGCCTTCTTTTCCGGTATACTCATCACGAGCCGAAGCATAAGGTGTTAAGGTCAGGATATGAGGACGAATGATATTGTCTAGTGAGAACATGAGAATAATTGAGTGATTGAGTGATTGAGTGAATTAGTGATTTTATTCAATTGACTCTAAATGGGTGTTAGCTAAACTATTAATCACCGTATGCGGCGACTAATCACTCATTCACTCAATCACTAATTCACTCATTAAATTATTTCGGTGCCATCCTGATAGCTCCATCTAAACGAATTACTTCGCCGTTGAGCATGGTATTTTCTACGATGCTTTGGACTAATTGAGCATATTCATCCGGACGACCTAAACGTGGTGGAAATGGTACTTGTTGACCTAATGATTGTTGTGCTTCTTCCGGTAGGGAGGCCATTAGAGGTGTTTTGAAAATACCAGGTGCTATAGTCATTACTCTTATGCCGTTTCTTGATAAATCACGGGCTATGGGTAGCGTCATGGCTACAATACCACCTTTAGAGGCAGCATAGGCCGCTTGTCCGATTTGCCCGTCATAGGCTGCTACCGAGGCTGTATTGATAATAATGCCTCTTTCACCGTCTTCGTTCGGCGTATTGTTCGACATCTCAAAAGCTGCCAGACGAATCATATTAAATGAACCTACCAGATTGATATTGATAATCTTCTGAAAATGAGCCAGTGAATGAGGCCCCTCTTTGCCAACTGTGCGGGCAGGTGGTGCAATTCCGGCACAGTTAACCAGAATATGAATGGCCTGAAATCTGGCTAGTGCCTGATTCATGACATTTTGTGCATCCTGTTCAGAAGAGACGTCGCATTTCACGAATTCAGCTACCGTGCCTAATTCATCTGCTAATGCTTTGCCTTTTTCCTCGTTTACATCCACAATAATGGCATTAGCACCTGCTTTTACGAATCTTCTTACTACGGCTTCTCCTAATCCTGATGCCCCTCCTGTAACTATGGCTGTTAATCCTTTTAGTTGCATATAATCATTGAATGATTGAGTGAATGTGTGATTTAGTGATTACTAAACATCAGTCAATATTTTACCTATCTCTACTAGATAAAAAAGAAATTTTCTATTAGTAGCTGTTTATTGTCGCTAAATTTGTCACAAAATTTGAAAAGAATCTTATGTTATCCAAAGAAAATATTGCCGAATACTTCAAGACCCTTCAAAATAATATTTGTGAAGCCATAGAAAATACAGATGGCAAAGGAAAGTTTCGTGAAGATCTCTGGCAGCACCATAGTGGCGGTGGAGGAAGAACCCGCGTCATAACAGACGGAAATATCATTGCCAAAGGTGGAGTAAATTTCTCGGCTGTTTCGGGTGAGGTATCCGATGCACTGCAAAAACAATTGAATCTGACAGAAAAGTCAAACTATTTTGCCACTGGAGTTTCGATTGTGCAACATCCTGTGAGTCCAATGGTGCCTATTATTCATATGAATGTGCGTTATTTTGAGTTAGAAAACGGTATTTGTTGGTTTGGTGGGGGTATTGATCTGACTCCCCATTATGTGGTTGAGGAAGATGCCCGTTGGTTTCATCAACAATTAAAAACGGCTTGCGATAAACACTCTGTCGAGTACTATCTAAAATATAAAGAATGGGCAGATAATTACTTCTTTATTCCACATAGAAATGAAACCCGTGGGGTGGGGGGGATATTCTTTGATTATCTGAAACCAAAAGACGAAACACCAAAAGAAGATATATTTGCCTTTGTGCAATCGGTAGGAGAGAGTTTTGCTCCCACTTATACGCACTTGATGGCAAAGAATAGCCTTTTGCCTTACAGAGAACGTGAAACTAACTGGCAGATGCTTCGTCGTGGTCGCTATGTAGAATTTAATCTGGTATGGGATAGAGGTACCAAGTTTGGCTTAGAGACCAATGGACGTACAGAATCTATCTTAATGAGTTTACCTCCGGTTGCTAATTGGGTATATGATTACCAGCCCGAAGCAGGGAGTGAGGAAGAAAAGACTCTGGGCTTATTGAAAAAGGGGATTGATTGGGTATGATAGCCTACCGTGTCACGCTTCTACTCGGACTCAAAAGAGCGTGGCACGGTTAGCCTGGGAATATAGTGCCATTATTAGCAATCTATCCTTAACAGGTATAAATTCTTAAATTATTGAAAAAGTAGAAAGTCCTCTGAGTGCCGAAGCGTGCCACACTTGATTTACTCCTTCGTTTTCTTATTCAATTCTTCATCAATATACTTATCTACCATTTTCTCTAAGATAGACATCGTAACTGTTCCCTGAGAAAGTACTAAGTCATGAAAGGCTCTTACATCAAATTTATCTTTTAATAGCATTTCTGCTTTTTTGCGTTGAGTTTTAATCGTTATTTCTCCGATTTTGTAGGCTAGTGCCTGTCCCGGCCATGAGATGTATCTGTTAATTTCTGTATTCACTTCATGAAGTGATAGGGCGGTGTTATCTGCAAGGAAACTAACGGCCTGGTCTCTTGTCCAGTCTTTATCGTGAATACCTACATCTATTACTAATCTACAGGCGCGCCACATTTCATAAGTTAGCCGACCGAAGAGGCTGTAAGGGTCTTTATATAAGCCTAATTCATAGCCCAGAAACTCTCCATATAATCCCCAACCTTCGCCATAGGCATTTACGTAAAGGTTTCTCCTGAACTCCGGAAGGTTTTCTAATTCCTGTGTTAAAGCTATTTGTAAATGATGGCCAGGTACAGCTTCGTGTAAAGTCAATGCTTCAAGTGTATAGAGCGTACGGCTTGGTAGATTATACAAATTTACCCAGTAGTTACCTGAGCTTTTTGATTTGATATTTGCTCCGCTGTATCTTCCTGCTGTATAAGTAGGGGCAAGGTAATCAGGCACTTGCACAACGCCATAAGGCTGACGAGGTAATTTACCAAACAGGAGAGGAAGCTTGCCATCAATTTTTTTTGCGATAAAAGAAGCTTCTTTTAATAATTGCTCACCTGAGGTTGGGTAAAATTTAGGATCATTTCTTAAATAGTTGATGAAGTCTTTGATTGAGCCTTTGAATTTTACATCATCCAGCACCTGTTGCATTTCTTTTTTGATGCGCTCTACTTCTTTCAAACCAATATTATAGACTTCATCCGGAGTCATATTGGTAGTGGTATAATGCTTTACTTTTTCGGCATAATACTTTTTGCCATTCGGGAAATGCGAAGCCCCTAAGGTAGTTCGCGTTTTGGGGTGATATTCTTTCTCAAAGAAATCGCTTATTTTTTGAAAGCTCGGAATCACACTTTGTTCAATCTGCTTTTTGCCCTCGGCTTGCAATTGTGCCCAGTCGGTATCTGAAATAGCAGTGGGCTTTACCTTAAATGGTTGCCAGAAACCTGATTTTTCATAACTATCTACAATCTGACTATTATAGGTGGCTTCATAACCTTTTAGCGATACACTGGGTTGCGAAATACCTAAAGCCAAGCCCTTTCTCATTAAGTCCAGATTTTCGTCTACAAACAGGCGGATACCTTTTAAGGAATTAATATAACGGTCAAATTCCTTTTTGGTGGAATAAGTACGAGAGCCCATACCGGGTAAACCTGTATGAAAACCTGCATCGGCCAGAATAGGGTTAAGATATTCTTTGTATTCATAAGAAATCAACTCATCGTTAACAGTGTATTTCAGTAGGGCAATATTTATCTGATCGTCAAAACTGAGGTCTTTTTCGTTAATGCTATTCAGTTTATCCCATTCCTTTTTATAGAACTGGTATCTGCGCAGAAAATCTTCTTCACGATTTTTACCAAAAGGATAGGGTGAGGTATCTTCATCACCAGTAGATTCCTGCTTGTTAAATGTCTTTATGTCTTCCAGCACAGTTTTAATAACTGCATTCGTTTGAGAGAAAGCCGATGAAGTATAAATACATATCCATATCAGGAGTAAACATTTTTTCATGGAGTAGTTTGTTAAGGGAGTTTTTAGAATCCGAAGATAAGGAAAAAAATGATGGATTGAAGAGAAAGAGAATGTTTATCAATCCCTTTTCCTAAAAGCCGTTGGCGTTTCACCTGTAAATTTTTTAAACTGCTTGCAGAAATGGCTTTCATCAGTATACCCAAATTCATCAGCAATTTCTGTAATGGTCAGCTGACTAAATAGCAAACGTGCTTCAATGAGTTTCATTTTATGTTTGGTAATGTATTGTTTGAGGGATTCGCCCGTATGTTTTTTAAAGAATATACTAATGTAGTCAGGAGCATAATTAAAAACATCGGCTAAATGTTCGATACTTAATTCTGCCGGATTATGTATATGTTGCTTAATGTACATAAAAATAGCTTCTACCGAATCTTTCAGTATCGGACTGTTAGGTATTTGTCCAAATAGATTTCTTGCCAGAATAATCATCATACTTCGCATGATACTGTTCCGAATCAGTTCAAAATATTGAGATTGCTGATTTTCATATTCTTCTTCCAGCACCCACAGTAGATTATGTAGCTTTTTTCGTTCATGCTTATCATATACTATTGTACCTCTGCTTTGTGATGATGTATATAACAGCGTTTTCATAATCTGCTGCCAGGTATGCTCTTTATGCTCAGTTGGCACATTATAAATCGACTCATTGAAGCGAATAAAGCAAAACTCAGTTATTTCGGCAATTTCAAAATGGTGGTAATCTTCAGGACCTAATAAAAACACATCTCCGTCTGAATACGCATAGGTATTCCCATTGATATTATGGATTCCATTTCCTCTCAAAACGAAAATAATCTCAAAATAGGTATGCTTATGCACAGAGTGTACCCAGGTACTCGCCTCAAAATGATAAATGCTAAAGGGGGTATGTAAAACATATCTTCTCATAATCTTACAACTACATAGAAAAGCACCAAGATATATTGGATTTTTACAATAAGCAAGCGTCTATTTCAAACTAGTTTTGCATTGTTAACCTGATTGAATAATTAAATAAACACGCACATGAAATACCTGTATCTGCCTTTATTGGTAGTTTTTTCGATTGTCCTGTTTCCTTCTATGAATAAACCTGATGAATGGACACTCTTGTTAGATAAGGATTTAAGCCAATGGGAGAACTATTTAAGTTATGCGCATAAGGACAATTATAATGGAAAAATACCGACTGATGCATCAGGTAATCCTATTCAGCCTATTGGGTATAATAAAGATAAATCAGGTGTGTTTTCAGTGTTAAATGAGAAAGAAGGCCCTGTATTGCGTGTAAGCGGCGAGATATATGGTTGCTTATTTACCCGCAAAACGTATGAAAACTATCATCTGAAATTGCAGGTAAAATGGGGAAAACAAAAGTATGAACCAAGACTCAATAAGTTACGGGATTCGGGTATACTCTACCATTCTATAGGTGAAGCGGGTGCGGAGTACTTTCGCTCATGGATGCTCTCGCAGGAATTTCAGATTATGGAGGGGCATATGGGCGATTTCTGGTGTCAGGCCAATTCAGCGATTGATATACGCTCTTTCCAGTCAGAAGGGGTTATGAATAGAGTCGCTGACCATAAACAGCCATTCGGCACATTTAAAAGCAAAAGCGATTATTATTGTATGCGTTCAGGCAACTATGAAAGCCCTGCCGGAGAATGGACTACGCTCGAACTCATTTGTTACAATGGTAAAAGCCTGCACATTGTGAATGGGCATGTAGTTATGGTGCTGCAAAACTCACGCTACATACAACCTGATGGAAAAGAGATTCCTATGACCAGTGGTAAAATACAATTGCAAAGCGAGGCCGCAGAGGTATTCTATCGTGATATAAAAATAAAACCTCTCACAGCAATGCCTAAAACCTATGAGAACCTGTTTCTCTGAATGAATAACAAAAGACTTAAATCAAATAATCAATGAAAATTACAACACGTAGAAAATTCCTGAAAACAACTGCCCTTGCCTCAGTTGTTGCTGCTCCGGTTTTTGCTTCTGATGAGAACAAAGCCAAAGAACTATTTGTGCATCATGTGTACTTCTATTTGAAGAATCCGGGTAATGAAGCTGATAAAGCTAAATTGATAGAAGGATTAAACATTTTATCAAAAGTACCTGAAATCAAAATGGTACATATCGGTATACCTGCAAGCACTAACCGTAGTGTAATTGAGCGTGGCTATGCCGTTTCGTGGTTATTGTTTTTTGATAATCTGGAAGAAGAAGAAATCTATCAGAAACACCCGATTCACTTGAAATTCATTGAAGATTACTCACACCTCTGGGAGAAAGTGATTGTGTATGATTCAATAGGACCAAAAAGGTCATAAATCTAATAAGCTTAATAGTCTCCTGTTCTGAGAAATTGGAATAGGAGACTATCAAACACTTATTGACAGCTGCTTAACCATGCGACCCCTTTCCGCCCAGATAGGGATTATCCAATAACTTCTGAAAGCCTTCAAATTTTACCGGAGTTTTCTGGTATAGATAGGTGCTACGCAGCGATTGCGTACGGTTATTGTCGCCCATAGCAACGTCCACATCGTCCATCATAAACTGGCTGGGGTGTTCGTAGCCACAGGCGTGGCATATCTCCAAAATCTCTTTGGTCAGAGTTTTTAGGTAATTATAGAGCCTTTCACTTTTTAAGGTCGGGTCTATTCCTGATTGAAGCCATTTGTTTTGGGTTGCTACCCCTGTAGGACAGGTATTATTATGACAAACCTGTGCCTGAATACAACCAATAGATAACATGGCTTCACGGGCAACATTAATTACATCTACACCCATAGCAAAGGCCATCACGGCGGTATCAGGTAAGCCCAACTTCCCGGCACCCATAAAGGTAATTTTTTCTGTTAAATCTCTTTTCTGAAAAATCCGGTAAACCGATGAAAACGCATAAACAAATGGCAATGAAACATGATCGGCAAAACTTGGGGGAGCTGCTCCCGTACCTCCCTCGCCACCATCAATATTAATAAAATCAGGCCCTTTTCCGGTTTTCTTCATCAGATCTGCTAATTCTTCCCACATTTCCAGTTTACCAACGGCCGATTTAATGCCTACGGGTAAGCCGGTGGCCGCTGCCATTTTTTCAATGAAATCGACCATTTCGGGAATATTGGAAAAAGCACTATGGCTGGCAGGAGAAATCACATCTTTGCCCATAGGCACGTGACGGATTTCGGCTAATTCAAGCGTTACTTTAGAAGCAGGTAATACACCTCCTTTGCCTGGTTTAGCTCCTTGCGAGAGTTTCAGTTCAATCATTTTGACTGAAGGGTTATTCTGGCAAAGCTTCACCAGTTTTTCCATCACAAAATTGCCGTTGTCGTCCCGCACACCGAAATAAGCCGTTCCGATATTAACCACTACATCGGCCCCTTTTTTATGATAGGCTGATACGCCTCCCTCACCTGTATTATGATAGCACCCAAACTTGTTAGCACCTACATTCAGTGCCTCAATAGCTGGTGCTGATAAAGAGCCAAAACTCATACCAGATATATTGATAACTGACTTCGGTAGATAGGGGTGCTTGCGTTTATGATATTCGCCGATAACCTTGGCCGATGGACATAGATAAGGGTTCGCTATATTCGGATGCCCTGCGGGTAATTTAAACGGCAACATAGCAGGTTTAATAAAGTTGTAGCCTGCGCTATGCATATCCTGGTCGGTTCCAAAGCCCTGAAAATTGTTTTCTTTTTTAGAAGAAGCATACACCCACGAGCGTTGGCGACGGTTGAAGGGGAGCTCTTCTCTATTGTTGGCAACAATATACTGGCGGAATTCAGGGCCAACACTTTCAATAAAATAGCGCAAATGTCCGACTATCGGAAAGTTATGAACAATGGTATGTTTCTTCTGTAGAATATCTCTTAATGCTAATAAAATAAGTATCAATAGCAGATATGCCCACCAGGGAATACTCCCTAAAAATTCTAGCACGGCCTCCATAAGTCAAGATTTATAGTAATGAGTTTAACCTGTTTTTAGTCTGAATCAATAGTGAATGTATAAGTTTTTATCAGATGGATAGTAATATATTGTATTAAATTCGTATTAATCTATGATATTTGAGAAATATTCATCTTTTATTTATTGAGCGTAACCAGCCAAACACGTAAAGCATATTTGATCCTTTATACGAATCCGATAACTATACGTTTCCGGCTAGACGTTCCCAAATACTATTCATTTAAAAACTATTGATTCCTATGAAACTTCAACACCTATTTATTCTGATTTGTTTATTGTGCGTTAAAAATAGTTTTTCCCAGAGCCCTATCCTGAAAAAGGAAAATATTTTTGAGAATCCTCCCACCCCTGAGTGCCATGCCTCTACCATTGTAGAATTATCGAAAGGTAAAATGCTGGCTGCCTGGTTTGCCGGTACCCGTGAGTCTAACCCTGATGTATGTATCTGGACTGCGAGATATGAAGATGGCAAGTGGTCGGCACCTGAAAAGGTTGCGGATGGTGTGATTGACGATAAGTTAAGATACCCAACCTGGAATCCGGTATTGTTTAAAACTAACGAAGGTAAATTGTTTCTTTACTATAAAGTAGGAAAGAACCCGAGAGAATGGTGGGGAGAAATGAAAACATCGGCTGATAATGGTGTAACATGGTCGAAAGCGGAAAAACTACCAGAGGGCATGCTAGGGCCAATTAAAAACAAACCAATTCAATTGGCAAACGGAGATATTCTGTATCCGACAAGTACCGAGAGTGTGAAAGGAAATATCTGGCATATCCATTTAGAAAAGTCAGATAAGAATGCCAAAAACTGGACGAAGATTCCGATTGAAAACGATACCTTTAGTGTAATTCAGCCAAGTATCCTGCAATATGCTGATGGCAGTATGCAATTGCTTTGTCGCAGTAAACAAAACTATGTGGTAGAGACCTGGTCAAAAGACGGTGGTAAAACATGGGGTCCATTGAAAACTACAAGCTTATTGAATCCAAACTCTGGTACTGATGCGGTAACCTTGAAAAATGGCAAGCAGGTAATTGTGTATAATCCCTTAACCAGAGGTAAACAATGGTCGAATGGCCGTCAGAAACTGAATGTAGCGGTTTCAACCGATGGGGTGAACTGGAAAGACATATGCGTACTTGAAGACGAGCCTAAAGGTGAATTCAGCTACCCTGCTATCATTCAATCAAGCGATGGATTGGTACACATCACCTATACCAACGATCGCAAGAAAGTGCGATATGTAGTGTTGGATGTGAAGTAAAATTTCGCATATAATATCTCTTAAAAAAAAGCAGATATAGCTACTATATCTGCTTTTTATTTACACCTGTATTCCTGCCAAATATCGGATAATTCTGCCACTTATCCAAAATAAACTACCAGTTAACTTTATATTGCTGCCAATTACCGGAAAAATACTTCCAAAAAGGTTTCATTTTATGCAGTTCATCGAAAAAGGGGCATTCAATCTTTAAAACAAGTATAAATTTGTATTAACAAAACGGAACAACGCAAAAGACCGCTAGTTAAATGTTTTAGCTATTAGAGTGCAAAAGTTTAGAGTACAATTGCTATTGAGTGGCCGCCACGCGGTGAGAAAAAATTACCAGAAAGTACCATTGCTATTAATTGAGATTGAAACAATTGCTATAAAGTAAAGAATCCCAAAAAGTACCCGCTGTTGAGTTTAGGTCCAAAAAGTTGATAATACAATTGCTATTGAAAAAATTAAGTCGTCCAAACTGCTGTTTCTAAAAGTTTAATGATGAGGTTGAATAGAAAGACAATTGCTATTGAGAGAATTTAACACTAAAAACAAACTGCTGTAATTTTATTTGAGAATTGAGTAAGAAGGATTTTAAAAGCACGTTGAGTACACCCAAAGAGTAGAAAGTAATTAAAAAAGAAAAGTGGAGTTGAAAATCGACTCCACTTTTACTGACAATTGCTATTGAGTGAATATTCTTAATACATATTGATTATATATAAATCGATCTGTAAATCTTGTTGAGAAAAGAGAAATTGTATTTTTCTAATAACATCAGAAAAGATATATTCCCGGAACCGAAAAGATTTGATACGTAAGATATACCGATTACGAACCGTCCCCCTAGAGTTTTAATCACTTCCAACACCTCCCTACAATGAGCATCTTTACACATTAATAGGAGAGCAAAAATGCTCATTCACGGGAGGGTTGGAGTGACCATTACGATGTCCCACAAATATCTAAGAAATAATCATACCAAAACCTTGTAAATAAGGCAAATTGTATTTATTTTTGTTTATAGGTACTTCAGAATTAGCTAAAAAGTGTTGTGTTTTTTGCTGATTTTATGCCGCTTAATAACAAAGACAAACTTTTGCTACCTTTTGATAATTTTATGAGAAAAGAAAAAAAATCTGTTTTCAGATTATCAAAATTTTAAAAACAAATTAAAAACTTATCGAACGGTAGCAGGAGGAAAATTCAAAAAAAATGGTATGAAATTTGTTAGCGTGCGAAACCATTTTTCCCGGATTTAATTTGTACTTTTTTACGTGACATAAATTCCATAAACCCAACATACAGATGAAAACATCTACAAAGAATACTTTGAATACTATTGAGGAAGTCTTAACTGAAATTAACAATTTAATTGCTCAAAAAGAGAAAGAAGACTACGCCAGAATTTTTATTAAGCGCAATAATCTGTCATGCACCTATCAGTCAAATGAATATTTGACTATCATGGATACAAGCTCGACACTTTTTCATAAAAGTATCACATGGCAAGCTGACTTCAGCTTATAATAGAAAGCATGTTAAATTACTGATTCTTATTCAAAGACTATACCAAAATAGGACAAAACGCAGTTTTATTTTTGTCTATTTCACTAATTTACGGTAAAGTTCCGTTTTTGATGGGTCAATAGAAGAAAGCACCTGAAATGCTTTTTGTTTTTCGTCCTTTGTTGCTTCTGAAAAAATATTTACCAGCTCTTGCCCTTTTGCATCTAAAAAACTATTCATTAATACCGAGTTAGTTCTCGACTGCTGTAAAGTTTTAATTGAGTTCATGAACTCAAGTACTTGTCTGCGCCCATTACCCGGGTCGTTGGTAAAATTATCTAATACCAATCTATGATAGGTATAGAAGCCCTCACGGAAAGGTAATAACTGCTGATTCTGTAAATTCTCCACTAACCAATAGCGATTTCTCACATCACCTGTTTGCTCCCAACCAGATACTCCTGAACTAAAAGCCATATTAGCTACATTATAGGCACGGGTAAGAAATTGAGCACCTCCTGTTTTTGAAAAACTATCATAATCAAGCGTCAGTGCAATCAACGAATAAAAACCTAGTATAGAAGTCAGGTTATTGGTAAAAGATTGTTCGTTGAAATTCATCTGACGGTCTTCCGGCGAAAATGTGATATTGAAGTTCCTGTCAACATATTGAAGCAACAAAGTTTCATAGGTTGTATTATATACAGGCCTGATTACCTGAAATTGCGCATTCCCCTGAAACACATTCTGTTGTGGCGACTTTGTAAACGTAATAATAAGATTACATTTTATACGCTCTTCCTGAGAGTAGATGTCGTTTGTCCATCTCTTATTATTCATAAAGTCACTAATAGCCATTTTCATATCCACAAACACCTGCTTTTCAGCAGCCTGCTGTGCATTAATCTGATCAGATATAATGGTTACATTACAATTGAGTTCCTGTGCATAGCTTGCTACAGAACAACAAACAACCGATAATAAACTTAGTATTTTCTTCATATCTATTTTAATCACAGGTTATAACCTGATTAATGCATTTTTTCAACAACCATATTCAATATATCCTCCGCCACTTCCTGTTTCGATTTCAAATCAAAATCATAGAGATTGCCTGCCCGGTCTATAATTTTGATTTTGTTGGTATCATAACGAAAACCAGCCCCTTTATCTTGTAATGAGTTGAGTACTATCAAATCAAAATTTTTCCGTTCGAGTTTTCCTTTGGCATTTTCCAGTTCGTTGTCAGTTTCCAAAGCAAAACCTACAATAAACTGACTAGCTTTTTTCTGCTTGCCTAAAGTCGCTGCAATGTCGATGGTTTTGGTCAGTTCTATATTAAAAACGTCTTCTTTTTTCTTGATTTTTTTATCGGCTACGTGCATGGGTGTATAGTCTGCCACGGCTGCAGCCAGAATCACAATATCACTTTCGGCGAATTGTTTCTCTACTGCTTCATACATTTGCTGGGCCGAGAAAACTTTTTCAACTTTTATGCCAATCGGTGTTGGAATCGAAACCGGGCCACTAACAATACTTACTTCGGCACCAGCCATTCTAAAGGCTTCGGCTATGGCAAATCCCATTTTACCTGACGAATGATTGCTGATGAATCGAACAGGGTCAATAGGTTCTTGCGTTGGTCCTGCAGTAATCAATACTTTTTTCCCTTTCAGCGCAGGATTCTTTAAGAAATGACGTTGCAGTTCATGAACAATATGCTCAGGCTCTGCCAAACGGCCTTCGCCTACCAGACCACTGGCTAATTCTCCATATTCGGCATTAACAATCTGGTTGCCATAAGATACCAGTTTTTCTAAATTGCCCAGGGTACTTGGATGCTTATACATATCTAAATCCATAGCCGGAGCGAAAAAGACAGGGCACCTGGCTGAAAGATAGGTAGCTACCAATAGATTGTCTGCAATACCGTTGGTGCATTTGGCAATTGTATGTGCAGAGGCAGGGGCAATAAGCATCACATCAGGCCAGAGGCCCAACTCCACATGATTGTTCCATTCGCCTGTTTCATTTTTGGTGAATGATGACAAGACGGGATTTTTGGATAAAGTAGCCAGTGTAAGTGGTGTAATAAATTCTTTGGCCGATTCGGTGATTATCACGCGTACCTGTGCTCCGTCTTTTACTAGTAAACGTATAAGCATAGCGGCTTTATAAGCAGCAATGCTACCGGTGATCCCTAGCAATATTTTTTTATCTTTTAAACTCAATGCCTTAGACTTTGGTATGATTTTTTACTAATGTAGAATATTACACAACAAAAATAGAAAACATCAGATTAAGTCTTTGATATTTTCGTTAAAAGTATATAGTTTTAAAAATCGAGACGTCCAAATAGATATTGATGAAACGACTTGCACGCATCTTTTTATGGTTGATTGTTGGAATCTTTGCGCTGGTTGGGCTGGTAGTTCTATTTGTGCAATCTCCTGCCGGACAAGACTTCCTGACCAAACAAGCCGTATCATATCTTCGCAAAAAATTAGGTACAAATATCGTTGTAGACAAAGTTCGTTTCAGTGTTCCTGACTGGATAACGCTGGAAGGTGTTTACGTACCGGACCTCAAAAAAGATACATTATTAGCAGGTAAACGTTTGTTTGTAGATTTAGACATGCTTGGTTTGCTAAGTAACAATGTAAAACTCAACCAGATTGAGCTAGAGGGTATACGGGTAAAGGTTAATCGTACGTTGCCGGATACAGTTTTCAATTTCAACTACATTCTGGATGCTTTTATGTCAAAGGAGCCCGTGGATACCACTTCGTCTTCTGATCCATTTGACATCAGCTTGAAAAAGGTAAAATTGAACAACGTAAAAATTACGTATAATGATGCTATTATAGGTACTGATGCTGACTTCTATGTGAAAGACTTAACCACTGAGTTTAAGGAGTTTAACATCGCCAAGTCACAATATCACTTTGCCAATGTGAATGCCAACACCGGGTCGGCAAAGTTAAGATTGTATAAGTCTGTGAAGCCTAGTCTGGTTGCCCCACCAGATACATTAGACCCCGAAGTTGCTGCCGCTGATACACTCGATTTGAACGTAGGAACAGTTACATTGGCTAATTTCAACTGGTTATTAGAGAGCGAAGATGGATTAAGAAACGGCGTTAAATTAGGAAAACTGGAACTGGAAGGTGATAAAATTTATGTGAACGGGCAAAAGGTAATCTTCAAAAAAGTAGCCTTAGAAAATACTGAAGCCTTTGTTGAAATGGCTAATAAACCTGAACCTCAAACTGCTAAAAGCCCTGCCAAAAAGCCGGAGGAAAATAATACAGATACTGGCCCGGGCTGGGCGGCTATTATAGGCAATATTGAGGTAAATAAAATAAGGGTCAGATATGACGACAAGTATGCACCACGCCAATTAAAAGGATTGGATTATGGCCATCTTGACATTAATAATATGGCATTGGTATTAAGAAATTTTGTCTATAGCTCATCTAATATCTCAGGACAATTAGCGAAAAGCACTTTTACTGAGCAAAGCGGATTGAACCTGCAAAGCTTGACTACCAACTTCACGTATACCAATAAAGAAATCGGACTGAGGAATTTATTTCTCAAAACTCCCCAAACTGTGATTCGTGATGAGGTTGTGATGCAATATGATACCATTGCTGATTTAAGCAATAATTTAGGAAGTGTGCGAGTAAAAGCCAGTATCAAACAAAGCCAGGTGGCCATGAGGGATATACTGATATTGGTTCCTGATCTGGCTAAAAATCCGACATTCAGAGATAATCAGAATGATATTATCAAAGCTGATGGAATTATTGCCGGAAGGGTAAACAATCTGGCTATTCCAAAGCTTTCTATTACTGGGTTTGGAGCTACCAAAGTCATTGCCAAAGGTAATATCACAGGTTTGCCTGATGCCAATAAACTTGGCTTCAATTTAGATATTGATGAGGTATCAACCACCAAGCAGGATATTATTAAACTGGCAGGAAAAGATGCTATACCTGAGTCGATTGAGCTACCAGAAAAGATAACTGTCAGAGGTAAATTAAGAGGAAAGGCCAATGACCTGAACGCTGATGCCTCGCTTAACTCTGATTTTGGGGTAGCTGTGTTTACAGGAAATCTAAAGAACTTCGTAACGGGTAAAAATCAAGCCTACGATGGCAAACTAACTCTGGAAGATTTTGATGCAGGAAAACTGATTAAACAACCTGAGAATGTTGGGAAACTGACTCTTGAAGTGAATGCCAAAGGCACGGGTATTGACCCTAAAACTATGAATGCTACTATTGATGGTACAGCCAAAAAAGCAGTGATAAAAGGCTATGAATACAATAATCTGATATTGCGAGGAGATATTCATAATCAGATTGCCAATATAAATGCGAATTTAGATGACCCTAACGCCGACTTTAAATTAGTTGCCAAAGCTGATTTCTCGCAACCTTATCCTGCAGTTGAGGGTAATGTCTCAATTAATAGTCTTGATTTGAAAAAACTGAATTTGTATGCTGAAGATTTGAAGATAAAGGGAGATATAAAAGTAGACTTAGCGTCAACTGACCCTAAAAATCCAACGGGAACGGTATCAATTAATCAGGCAGTTATTGAAACAGGTGGCAAAGTTATTCCAATAGATACAACCAATCTGATTATTCAGAATGCGGCTGATGGACATCATATAGTACTGAAATCGCCGGTGGCAAATGCTGAGGTAGAAGGTAATTTTGATTATACCCGCCTGTTGGATATGGTATTGACAGAAGTGAATAAATACTTTAAGATCTCTGATGTACCTTATACACCGGTCACAGAAACCTACGATATACATATTGATGCCAAGGTGAACCAACACCCGATTATTCAGAGCTTTGTGCCTGAATTAACCAGATTGGGAACAGTAACGCTGAAAGCAGAAATGGATAATAAAAAAGATACAACCTTGCAGGCAACTGTGATTGTACCTTTAGTAGAGTATGATTCTTCTATAGTACGAAATGCAAATCTGAAGCTCTATGCAGTAGGTAATAAAGCTACTTATAATGGTGCAATCAGTGAGATTAATGTATCAGATTTCAGTATTAAACGCACAACACTTAATGGTGAAATAGCCGATAATACACTTACTGCCAATATAGCATTGAAAGATTCGGTGAATAAAGAGCGCTTTGCCTTTAATACGAGAGTACAGTCTATTGAAGATAAGTATCGTATTAATCTTAGCAACAGAGGTACTTTGATTGATTATAAAGAATGGCGTTCTGACTCGACCGGGTATATTGAATATGGGAAACAGGGATTATTGGTAAAGCAATTTTTACTAGAGCAAAGCGGACAAAAACTATTAGTAAACAGCACTACCAATGAACCAAACTCACCAATTACGGTTGAAGTAGATAGCCTGGATATTAAGCCATTTGTTACCATTGCGACAATGGACTCAACATTGGCAGGAGGAAAGCTGAATGGTAATTTCAAGCTATCAAACTATATGGCTGCTAGCCCTGCCTTTACCGGTGATCTGGTAATTAATAATTTTACGCTTACCCAGATTCCTGTCGGCACTGTGACAGTAAACGCCAATAACGAAACAGCAGATAGAATTGCTACAAAGGCATCAATCACCAGTGATAAAAATGATATTCAGCTGACAGGGAATTATATTCTGAAGCCTAAAGGCACACTTGATTTCGATGTTGACATCAAGAAGCTTGGCGCTGAAACCGTGCAGGCATTCAGCTTTGGGCAATTGAAAAATGCTAAAGGAAACCTGAGCGGAGACCTGACATTGAAAGGTGAACCTACCAAACCTTTGATAAGCGGCTCTCTTAAATTTGATGATGTATCGTTGAGTTTGACACAATTAGGCTCAAAATATATTTTCAATAACCAGACGCTTACTTTTGTTAATAGTGATATCAAGTTCAACAACTTTGTAATAGCTGACACCTTAGGTCAAAAATTAACAGTAAATGGTAATCTGAACATTCAGAACATTCCGAATTTCAGCTATAAATTAGATGTCGATGCCCGAAACTTTATGGTGCTGAATGGCAGCAGAAAAGACAATGATTTCTTCTATGGCAAAGGCTTTATAGATGCAGATCTGAATGTAACGGGAGTAGGAGCAACCCCTTCTATAGATGGTAACGTGAAGTTGAAAGAGGGAAGTGATATTACAGTAATTCTGCCTGATGCCTCTGTGGGCGAAACCGAAACAGACGGTATAGTTGAGTTTATCAATATGAAGAATCCGGCTGCGGCTGATTCTTTAGCAAAGGATAGCACTGTTGTAACCAACTTTAGTGATGTAGCCTCAGAAATGGCATTGAACATAGAAGTAGACGATAAATCTCAATTAAGTATTGTTATAGACGAAGTGAATGGAGATGCGCTGAAAATTAAAGGGAATGCGCAATTAAACACAGGTATTACACCAAGTGGGGAGTTCTATATTTTTGGTTTATATGAGCTTACTTCGGGTCAGTATGATTTGACTTTTGAGGTACTGAAAAGACAGTTCGTGATAGAAAAAGGTAGTAATCTCTTATGGACAGGCGACCCTATGAAGGCGCAGATAGATATTACAGCCGCTTACCCAATTAGTGTTGATCTTACTTCTTTAAATGAGTCAGCCAGATTATATGGTAAGGTTCCGGTAAAAGTATTATTGAAAATGCAGGGAAATCTATCTAGCCCTGATATTACTTTTGATATTGTATTGGATGAAAGACTGGCGTCGAGCGATGTGAAGAATTTTGTTGAAACCAACTCGGTATTTACCAGTTTCAGACAAGACCCTGTTGCTATGAATAAAGAGGTATTCTCCTTGTTGATATTAAATCGTTTTTCAGGCCAGCAGTCTTCCGATTTCTTTTCTGGTACCAATGCAGAGGCTATTGCCCGTCAGAGTGTAAGCAAGTTATTAACCGATCAGTTAAATGTATTGGCCGGAGACTTGATTAAAGGTGTGAAACTTGATTTCAATCTGAATTCAAACTTTCAACCGGCTCAGTCAGGCACAGGTGTAAGAACCGACCTGAATGTAGGTTTAAGTAAGGCCTTTTTAAATGATCGTTTAACCGTATCAGTTGGCCGCAATTTCCAGATTGAAAATACTACGGGTATACAAAAAAGCTCAACTGAAATTTTCGATAACATTGCCTTGAACTATAACCTGACCAAAGACGGACGCTATCTATTTAGAGCGTATCGTAAGAACGAATTCTTTATTCTAGACGGATATGTGCAGGAAACAGGGGTTAGTTTTGCCCTTACTTTAAATTACGAAACATTTAAGGAATTATTCAGTAAACAAAAGAAATGAGAGCAGCCAGATACATATTATTATTGAGTATGATTGGCTTATGGAGCTGTTCGGTAACAAAACATATACCAGCCGGAGAGAGTTTGTATACAGGAGCAGACATAAAAATCCAGACAGATTCTACAGTAAAAGTCAGCAAAGTTGAAGCTAAAGCACTTGAGGAACAGATTGAGGAAATCATTCGTCCGAAGCCAAATGCTACTATTTTCGGCTGGCCTTATAAAGTGTCTTTCTATTATTTGTTCGGAGAGCCAAAAAAGGAAAAAGGGTTCAGAAGTTTTTTTAGAAAACGATTCGGAGAAGCACCAGTATTAGCTAATAAAAGGGCTGTTACTACCAGTTCGGCTATTATTGCCAATACCCTACAGAATGAAGGCTATTTCCGTTCTACTGCCAGTGGTGAGTTGATAGTAAAAGGGAAAAAAGCAAGAGGCGTTTATACCGCATATCTTAAGCCACGATATACAATTAATGAGACGCAGTTTATTATAAAAGACAGCACTATATTCCAGAAGAGCTTCAGACTTTCTGAACGAAGGACCTTATTACGAAAAGATGACCCCTATCGATTTGAGGTTATAAAAATGGAACGTGAGCGTATTGACCAGTTTCTGAAACGAAGAGGCTTCTATTTTTTCCGCCCTGATTATCTGATTGTGAAGGTAGATACCAACCTGAGTACCTATAAGGTAAATTTATATGTGGATTTAAAGCCCAATGTCAATCAGACTTCAATTAAACAATATCGTATCAATGATATATATGTCAATACGGATGCTACTGATACGACCAATAGAAATTATGTGCAACAAGAGTTTATGAAGATCTCAGACCTGAGCCGCTCATATAAACCACGCGTTTTTAACGATGCCGTCGGCTTCCGTTCAGGCATGATTTACAGTAGTACCGTGCATGATGCTTCCTTATCAAGACTTATCAACCTTCGCAATTTTAAATTTGTCAGGAATCGTTTTGAATTAGTGCCACGCTCAGACTCTGCACTGATAGATGTGCATTATGACATGACCCCTCTGAAAAAGAAAGCGCTTCGCGCAGATATAACAGGTGCTTCTAAATCTAATGGTTTATTAGGTTTTCAATTAGGGCTTAATTGGTCGAACAGAAATATGTTCAGAGGGGCAGAGATGCTACAAATAGGGGCAAATATCGGAACTGATATTCAGGTAAGTGGCAGAAAAAACTATAACCTGAATAATTATCGTAGATATGGCCTTACGCTTGATCTCTCTTTTCCAAGATTTGTTTTCCCTTTTTACAGAATCAATCCAGCACGGAATCAGGCTTTACCTAAAACAAACCTGAACCTAAGCTATAGTTGGTTGCAACAGAGAGGAGTAGCTTATAATGATGATAGTACTACTTATGCTTATACGCAGTATGTGCTCACTTCAATTCAGGGGTCATGGGGCTATGAGTGGAGACCTAATCCGAGAGTAATACATACACTCACGCCATTTTATGCGAATGTGGTAAAGCCAAAGAATATCAGTGAAGAATTTGTTGAGAAGATTTTTAACAGCCCTAATACATCTGATATTGTACGTTATTTAGATGTATTAAGAAACAGACTTATATTAGGCGGGCAATACAATATTACTTATACACCGCAGCAACGAAACAACAAACGCCATTTTCTTTATCTGTCAGGTGGGGTTGATGTAGCTGGTAATCTGGCTAGTTTATTTGGCAAAAAAGGCTCTGACGAGACTGCTCCTAAAACCCTTTTTGGTATATCTTATGACCAATTTGTTCGTTTTGATGGAGAAGTAAGATATTATTACGACTTATCGCCAAGTTTACGTATTGCAAACAGATTGATAATAGGGTATGGTATTCCATATGGAAACTCCAATGAGCTGCCACAAATCAAACAATATTTTGTAGGGGGTAGTAATAGCATGAGAGGATTCAGAGCTCGCTCGGTGGGGCCGGGTACTTATTATGCCGATTCATTGACCGTATCTATTTTTGGTTTCCGCTCATTTGGTGATATAAAACTGGAAGGTAATACAGAAATACGTTATAAAGCAACCGACATTTTTAATCTGGCGCTCTTTGTGGATGCAGGTAACGTATGGTTGAAAAAATATGACCCTAATACCTCTTTTTATACAGAGGGCTCTCAATTTGGCAAAGACTTTTATAAACAATTGGCCATAAGTGGTGGAATAGGACTTCGTCTCGATTTCAGTTATATCAAACTACGTTTTGATTTAGCCACCCCATTCAGAAAACCGTGGCTGGAAGAGGGGAGCAGATGGGTGTTAAAGGATGTTTCACTTTCAAGAAAAGCCTGGCGACAGGAAAACCTGATTCTGAATATTGCTGTGGATTATCCGTTTTGATGTTTTTTTGCTCATAGATGCACTATATAAAACCAAAAAAAGCGTTGCACTTATCAAACTGCAACGCTTTTTTATATGGGGTATAGACCAATTATTCTTCGTCTTTCCAACGATATTCCACTTTTTCTTCTGTGAATTCGTCTAATGCAATAGACGTTGGTTTCGGTTGGCGCTCATAGAAACGTGAGATTTCGATTTGCTCACGGTTTTCAAAAATTTCTTCTAAATTGTCGATATTCGAAGCAAATTCTGCTAGTTTTTGCGTTAATTCTTCTTTGGTCTTAACAGCCACCTGTTTCGCACGTTGCGAAACAATAAATACAGACTCATAAACATTGCCTGTTTTTGCGGCAAGTTTATCTACGTCTCTTGTTACTATTGAAGGATTTACTGCCATAATAGAAAGACCCCGGCCTCTGAAGGGGATTGAGTTTATATGTAATGATTGCAGATAAGCAAGTCTTATTAGAGGCTTCAGACTATGTGCTTACCCTTTGGTTGCAGTATCTGCTTTTTGAGCTTCAGCTGCCTGTTTTGTTTTTAATTCTTTTAATTCCTGTTCGCGCTTAGCCAGTTGTTCCAGACCTTTATTGGCACCGTCGTAGGCTCTTTGCGCTTGTTTAATATACTTGCTCTTCGGATAAGCATCTATAAATACTTCATAGAATTTCAATACTTCTAAGAAACGCTCTTTCTGTTTGTGCTCAAAACTCACCATCGCGTAATCGTACTGCGACTGCACTTTCAGATAAGCTAATTCTTCGTTATATTGTGAATCCGGAAAATCTTTCTGAAAATTATCAATGCTTACTACCGCTGCCTTAAAATTGGCAATGGTTACACCACTGGTTTTGAAATACAACTTTGCCTTTTCGTAAGCTTTCTCTTCCAATCTATGTCTTAAATCAATCAGATGCTCATTACAGTTCTGCGCATACTTACTATCCGGGAAACTATTGATAAATGTCTGTAAGGCATCAATAGCTGTAATCGTATTTGTCTGGTCGAGGTTATAGTTCGGAGAATCTTTATACATCGAATAAGCATACATATAAAATGCTTCCTCAGCCAATGGGCTATTCGCATAAGTAGCATAGAAACTCTTGAACAAATAAGAACTCATGCTATATTGCTTTTGCTGAAATTGCGAATAAGCATTATAAAACTGCGCATTCTCCGCCAATGAATCTCCCTTCAATAACGGTATAATCTCCTCAAAAAGTAGACCAGCTTTGTAATAATCTCCCTTTTTGTAGTATTCGTTGGCCGCTTTGTATTTTTCTTCAGTTGTACCTTTTTTCTGCAATCTGGCAAATTTTGCCGAGCAAGCCGAAGATAATACAATTACTACAAATAAAAGGGCGGTATATGGTCTTTTCAAAAACATGGGTGCAAAGATAATAAAAAATATATGCTTTCAGAACGAAAAATTTTGCATAATTATTCTTTATTAACAATTATTAAGACATAACTTCTTTCAAACTTTCTTCATTCGCCTGTAGGATGGCCTGAATATGCTCATCGGTAAGTGCAGTGGACAAGAAAAGCGCTTCATACTGCGATGGTGCCAGATAGATTCCGCGCTCAAGCATAGCATGAAAATATCTGCCAAATCTCGGAATATCAGAGGTCTTGGCTGTTTCAAAATCAACCACAGGGGTAGCAGTGAAGAATAAACTATACATCGAACCTATATGGTTAATCTGATAGTTTAAGTTCAGTTTTTTCAGTATTTCTTTGATACCTCCTACAATCTTATTTCCGGTATTTTCTAGTTGCGTATATACCTCAGGGTGTTCGTTCAGATAAGTCAGCATAGTATAACCTGCCGCCATCGCAATCGGATTGCCCGACAAAGTACCTGCCTGATAAACAGGGCCTTGCGGAGACACGCAATCCATGATTTCTTTTCGTCCGCCATAAGCACCTACAGGCATACCACCACCTATGATTTTGCCAAGAGTTGTTATATCAGCCTTGATGTTGAAACGTTCTTGTGCACCACCTTTAGCCAGACGGAAGCCTGTCATTACCTCATCAAAAATCAAAACGATTCCCTCTTTGGTACACAATTCACGCAGACTTTCCAGAAAGCCCTCTTGTGGTAATACAGTACCCATATTACCCACCACAGGTTCTAATATTAAAGCGGCAATCTGGTTTTTGTTGGCATCAACCAATTGTTGTACTGCCGCAAGATTATTGAATGGCGCAGTAAGGGTATCATTCGCCACTCCTTTCGTTACACCCGGACTATCTGGAACACCCATCGTCACAGCTCCACTCCCTGCTGCAATCAGGAACGAATCACCATGTCCATGATAGCATCCTTCGAACTTAATAATTTTATCACGACCTGTAAACCCACGTGCCACTCTGATAGCCGACATTGTGGCTTCCGTACCTGAATTAACCATTCTTACTTTTTCGATTGAAGGCACCATATCGATAATCAATTCGGCCATCTCTACCTCTCTGCGGGTTGGTGCACCGAAAGAGAAGGAGTTCTGGATAGCTGCTCTAACGGCTTCTTCTACAGGCTCGTAGGCATGACCTAAAATCATAGGCCCCCACGAATTAATCAGCTCTATATATTGGTTATCGTCTTCGTCGAAAATATAAGCGCCTTTTGCTTTTTTAATAAAGATAGGGTGGCCACCTACCGATTTAAACGCTCTTACCGGAGAGTTTACCCCACCTGGAATAAAGTTTTTGGCCTTAGCAAAAAGAGCTTCACTGTTTGTATGTATCATTGATTGAGGAATTTTTATTCTGGCTGCAAAGTTCGTGAAGAAATGGGTAGGATGCAATGGGAATGTAGAGGAATGAATTCGTAAAGACGTAACGGTTCGCCGCGCGATGCATTACGTCTTCATAGGTATATCGAATCCAGAAAATGGTATTAGAGAGATAAAACAATTAAAACACTATCATTTAACCTCCTAGAGAGTTTGTCTGATATTCATAGGCCAATGAGAAGTAATGCATTACATCTCTATGAAAAAACAGATTTATCTCCTAAATCGGCAAAACCGTAGTACTCTTCACTTCAGACATTACAAAAAAGCTATGAATCAATGAGACACTGGGAAGAACTGAGAGTTTTTGCTGGTGGAATTGGTGGTAACTCTCCATATCAGGTACCACAATTTTAAGCAGATAATCGAAACTGCCGGAGACGAAGTCGCAGCTGATGATTTCGGGCAGGTCTAAAATTGACTGATTAAAATCTTCGGAGGTGTCGTGGGTTTGTTTGATGAGCGTTACTTGGCAATAGACCGTCAGGTTTTTACCTAATTTCTTTTTATTCAGAATTGAAACATACTTTTCTATAATGCCCTCCTGCTCCATGCGCTTGACACGGTCGTGGACGGGTGTCAGTGAAAGATTAATATGTTGAGCAATTTCTTTGAAGGTCAAATGAGCATTGCTCTGCAATAAGCGCAGAATTTTTCTGTCAGTTTCGTCTATCATTTTTATACAGTTTAAGGCATAAAGCCGCGAGTCTTTATAAATGTGAGAAGTGTAGGCAGAAAAATTTTCTTTCGGGCATAGGAAATGCTATGGGAGAAAGAAATAATTTTTGCAAATATAGGGTTTCAAGTAAACAATTTCTTATTTTTTCAGAGATTGAAAAAATATTTTCTTTATGTCTAATTTTGTCGTGCAATTATACTTCATCAATAAACTATAAACTGATTCAATCATTACAGCCTATCGGGCTGCTCCAGTAGATTGAACCACTTCATCAACAAACCTTACAGAGAGAATGATTATCGGCGTACCTAAGGAAATCAAAAACAACGAAAATAGAGTAGCCCTTACACCTGCAGGGGTAGCTGAATTCAAGAAACACGGACATACAGTATATGTACAGTCGACGGCCGGCGAAGGCAGTGGTTTTAAAGACGAAGAATATGCCAAAGCAGGCGCTACTATGTTGGCAACGATAGAAGAGGTATATGGCATCGCCGAAATGATTGTAAAAGTAAAAGAGCCTATCGCTTCTGAGTACGATCTCATCAAAAAAGACCAGTTATTATTCACTTACTTCCACTTTGCTTCGTCAGAAGAACTCACGCATGCCATGATTAAAAAGGGGGCAGTGTGTCTGGCTTATGAAACAGTAGAAAAGGCTGACCGTAGCCTGCCTCTATTAGTACCTATGTCGGAAGTTGCCGGACGTATGGCGATTCAGGAAGGTGCGAAGTATTTAGAGAAACCATTGAAAGGAAAAGGTATTCTTTTAGGTGGTATACCGGGTGTGCCTCCTGCAAAAGTATTGGTATTAGGTGGTGGAATTGTAGGTACCCAAGCTGCCAAAATGGCGGCCGGTTTAGGTGCAAGAGTAGTGATTATGGATGTAAGCTTACCACGTTTAAGATATTTGTCGGACACTATGCCGCAAAACGTGGTAACAATTATGTCGAATGAATATAATATCCGTGAGGCTATCACCGAAGCAGATTTGATTGTAGGTGCGGTCTTGATTCCGGGAGCAAAAGCGCCTCACCTCATTACAAGAGATATGTTGAAAACGATGCGTCCGGGGACGGTAGTAGTTGACGTAGCCGTTGACCAAGGAGGTTGTATTGAAACCTGTACACCAACTACGCACGAAAACCCAACGTTTATTATTGACGATGTAGTTCATTATTGCGTGGCCAATATGCCGGGCGCAGTACCTTATACGTCTACCTTGGGTTTAACAAATGCTACTTTGCCTTATGCGATTCAGTTAGCCAATAAAGGCTGGAAAAAAGCATGTGCCGAGAATGAAGAATTGAAAAAAGGATTGAACGTAGTGAACGGGAAAGTAGTTTACAAAGGCGTAGCAGATGCCTGGAACTTAACTTTTGAAAGTGTAGAAACAGTTTTGTAACAAACGCCGGATTGCTTTTATATATGACCTCTTCCTGCAAAGGGAGAGGTTTTTTAATGCTCAATCCTCACTAAATCATGTATAGGTTTTCCTTTTTTATATAAAATTTGCAATTTGCAGCATGGAAAAGAAACCGAAATTTTATACTGTATGGGAGGGTCGTAAAGCAGGTGTTTACGACTCATGGGATGATTGTAAAAAACAGGTAGAAGGTGTAGCAGGAGCGAAGTATAAGTCTTTCGACAGTAAAAAGGAAGCAGAAGCGGCATTGAAAGAAAATTACTGGAAATATACCCAGACCCAAAGCGCTGCAAAACAAACCAAAATCCCGGCTTCGGCTTTTCCTCCACCCATTCAAGAATCAATTGTAGTTGATGCTGCCTGGAACTCGGTGAAAAAAGATATGGAGTATCAGGGATTTTATCTGAAAACCAAAGAATTGATTTTTCATAAAGGTCCTTTCCCAAAGGCTACTAATAATATTGGTGAATTTCTGGCTATTGTTCATGCTTTAGCTTATCTGAAAAATCGTAACTCTAATCTCCCTATCTATTCAGATTCCCGCACGGCCATTAGTTGGGTACGCAACAAAAAAGCGAATACCAAACTCGATGAAGCCGATGGTAATCCTGAGGTTTTTGAATTACTGGACAGAGCCGAAAAATGGTTGAAAGCTAATCCCTATCCTAATAAGGTATTGAAATGGGAAACAGATTATTGGGGTGAAAATCCTGCGGATTTTGGACGGAAATAAAATGTATATATGCTATTAATATCTTGTAGGGGTTTAAAATTTTGAACCCCTACGTTTAAAGAAAAGAATTGATTGCTAATCCCCCAACGAATTAATCTTCCTGATAGCAAACCCCGGTGCAATTCGCGATAACCAATAAAGGATATTTACCCCTCCGATTCTGATTTCAAGGCTATTCCCTTTCTCTAATTTTCGTAAAACTTCCTCAACTACTTTTTCAACCGAAATAGCTATTTTGGGTGGATTCCCTTTATGCCAGGGAGTATCTACTACAGGTAATAATATCTCAATGACTTTAATCGGTTCGTTTCTTAGCTGTAATCTTAGTGTTTGTGTAAATGAATGTAGTGCTGCTTTGGTCGCATTATAAAAAGGGTATACTGAACGGGGTGCGTAGACTAATCCAGTAGAGATATTGATGAGTTGAGCCTTTGGATTCTTTAATAATAAGGGCAGGAACAATTTACTCAACCGGATGGGGGCTAAGATATTGGTCTGAAATTCTTCATGCGCTTTTTCTATGGCTTTGCCGTCATTCAGAAAGTTGGTCTTGTGTACAATAGCAGCATTATTAATGAGGATATTGCAGCCAGGATGATTGGTTTTTACCCATTCATAAAGTAAGGCACATTCTTTTTCGGAGGAAATATCACAGGGAAAGATTTGTACGTGTGGTAGGAGTTGTTTAGCCTCTTCCAGTTTTTCTTTTGAGCGACCGCAGATTAAAACGGTATTACCTTTTTCTAGCAGCCTTTTGGCTAATTCCAACCCGACTCCGGAGCTTCCGCCTGTAATGAGTATCGTATTGTTTGTGAGCATCTTTTGGTTTGTTTAATAGCACAAAACAAAAGGATTCCTGATCGGAAAACATTAACATAGGTTAATGCGCCAGTTTATTTCTGATTCTGCTTAACGAAATAGGAGAGATACCCAGATAAGAGGCTATCAGATGTTGCTTAATCCGGTTTTCAAGTGTCGGAAATTCTTTTTTGAAAATATCATACCGCTCCTGTGCTTCCAATAATAATAAATCCCGTTCACGGATTTCCTTAGTGGAGAAAGCTTTTTCTAATATTACTACCAGAAACTGATTCCAGCATTGATGCCCCTTTTTCAGTTCAAGCCAATCATTGTAACTAATGTCGTAGACATAGCTATCTTCCAAAGCTTCGATAAACATCCGAGAGGGCTGCTGACTAATCATTGCTGAATAGGCCGAAATGAAATTGTTTTCCAGAATGAAGTTCTTAGTAAATTCTGTGCCCTTATTATTAATATACAAGTACCTGAAAAGTCCCTTTTCAATAAAAGCAAACTTTTTAGGTACTTGCCCTTCTCTGATGTAATACTCACCCTTAACGATTTTTATGGGCTTGAGCAATTCCAAAACCTTTGCTTCCTCTGATTCGGGTAAGTAAACGATTCGTTTTACGAATGAGATGAATGGGTGAACCATTGAAATATCTTATTTTGCCACAATGTAAACGAAAACACAGAGACGCCCAGTTAATGTTACACGATTTTGAAGACATTTATCTCCCGCCGGATACATCTAAGGTGGCACCTGTTATATAAGAAGCATCATCAGATAATAGCCATAAGATGGCTTTGGCTACTTCTTCCGGTAATCCACCCCGTTTCATTGGTATAAATTCTTTGACTCTCTCTACACGACCGGGTTCTCCGGCTTTCCCATGAATATCAGTCTGAATAGTACCCGGCCGAACCACATTCACTCTTATCTGGTCTTCTGCTACTTCTTTTGATAACCCGACAGTCATTGAGTCAATGGCACCTTTGGTAGCTGCATAATCTATATATTCGAAAGGAGCACCTAAACGAGACGCCATTGACGAAATATTAACAATACTACCGCCATTACCCTGATTTTTTACTGACATGCGTTTGATGGCTTCTCTGGCACATAAAAAACTCCCGATTACGTTTACAGCAAAGATTTTATGCAATCGTTCTGCCGACATATCAACCAGTTTTTGTTGTGATTCAATAATCCCGGCATTATTCACTAAGGCATTAATTCGGCCTACTTGATTATCAATAGCTGCGAACATGTCTACCACCTCCGATTCTACCGATACATCTGCCTGAAAGGCATAGGCTAGCCCGCCTTCGTCGTTGATTTTTTCTATAATCTGGTTGGCTGCAATATGGTTTTGTCTGTAGTTGATACAAACGGTATATCCTTGTTTGGCCGCTAATTCAGCAGTTGATGCACCGATTCCGTCGCTGCCGCCTGTAATTAATAGTATTTTGCTCATGTGGCTTGTTGATGATTTTTACTAGTGGCAAAATAATAAAAATGGGTGAAGGTTAATAAAATTGATGGAAGAAATATTAGAGACCAAACCAGTAGGCGTTCAAAATTTTGAACTCCTGCACAAATAAAAAGGTCAGGCTTTCATGAAGACCTGACCTTTTCTATTATTATATAATTTCTCCTTAATTCAATTCAAAACTTGCCAGTTTTTTGAATTCATTGATGCGGCTCGTAATCTCTTCCTGAGTAAGATTCTGGATTCTGTCAGAACCAAATTTCTCTACGCAATAAGAGGCCATTGCTGAACCATATATAATGGCGCGTTTCATGTTCTCAAAACTTAAATCATCGGTTTTGGCAAGGTATGAAATAAACCCACCAGCAAAAGTATCTCCTGCTCCGGTCGGGTCAAATACCTCTTCTAATGGAAGGGCAGGACAGAAGAAGATATTATCATCCTGAAACAATAAAGCCCCATGTTCACCTTTTTTAATGATTAGGGTCTTAGGTCCCATTGCCATAATGGTTTTAGCCGCTCTGCGAAGCGAGTAATCACCCGAAAGCATACGTGCTTCTTCGTCATTAATAGTCAAGCAATCTACTTCTTTCAATAAAGCTTTCAAATCGCTGTTGGCAATTTCAATCCAAAGATTCATCGTATCAACCATCACAAACTTAGGTCTGTTGTGCAAACGGGTTAATACACGCATCTGAATTTCAGGGGAAGTATTACCTAGCATCAGATATTTACAATCCTGATATGATTCCGGGATTTTCGGGTCAAAATCACCCATTACATTTAGTTGGGTTTCCAGGCTATCGCGCGAGTTCATATCGTTATGATAGCGTCCTGACCAGAAAAATGTTTTTCCACCTTCTACAATTTCCAGACCATCTGTATTTACACCGTGAGACTGAAGTACATCAATCATGCTTTGTGGGAAATCTTCGCCAACTACGGCTACAAGGTTATTTTCTTTAACAAAATAAGAAGCAGTAAGGGTAATAAAAGTAGCTGCGCCGCCAATGATTTTATCTGTTTTTCCGAAAGGTGTTTCAATTTTATCGAATGCCACCGAACCAACTGTAAGTAAAGACATAAATGCTGAATCCCATTATAGAAGATGGGTAAGTTTATTTTTTAGAATGAAAAATATGAAATCTAACTATTGTTTTGTAGCAAAAACGGTGCAAAATTAATAAAAATGTTGAGATATGTTATTGAGTGATTAGTGAATTAGTGATTGAGTGAATGAGAACAAACTTTCTGCTCATATAAAGGCTAGACTACAAAATAAAGAATTTTAAATATGGAGGAAAGGAAAATTTAATTAATCACTCAATCACTCAATTTTAAATTACTGGGTGCCGTTTAAACTCCTTCGTATGGTCAAACAGATAACGATAGGTAATGTAGGTTTTGAATTTTTTAGCTCCAAGTAACTGAGTTACTTTAAGCATTTTCGGGTTAAAATCACCTATCCAGTTTAATTCTATGATTTTGTATTGATAATCAGGTTTCCAGCAGGCTCTTGAAAAAGCTAAAGTAATAGCTGATTCTATTCCTCGCCCCTGATATTCTGGAATTACCCCGAAAATGACTCCACGGGCTTTATGGTTTGTCTTTCTTAATGTATGATACAACCATTTAAGTTTACCAATCCAGTTCAGTTTTCCGTTCAGATGCTTAATTATTTGATTCAACTCCGGAATCATGATGGAAAAAGCAATAGGCTCATTGTTATGATATCCAAACCACATCAGTTCTTCTTCCAGAATAGGTTTCATCATCTGCATAATGGCTTCGGCGCGCTCGGCAGTCATTTCGCCTGCTGCCATATTTTTTGCCCATGCTTTATTATAAATGATTCGGAAATCCTGAGCGAATTTGGATAATTGTTTTTTATCGACATGCCTGAAATCATATCCCGGTGTATTATAAATCCGGTTGGCGATTTCAAAAAGAGCAGGGCGTACTACCTTACGGGCTTCTTTTTCTTCAAGCGGTAGCAGAAATGTATATTGCTGAAAATAATCCTGAAACCCGTAATCTTCAAAGAATTTGCGGTAATAATCATAATGATACAACATCGACCACGTAGGTTCGGCATCGTAGGGGTCAGCTAATAGTCCCCACCAATTATCTCGCTCGCCAAAATTAATGGGGCCATCCATAGCTTCCATCCCTCTGGCTTTCAGCCATGATTTACACTGGTCAAACATCGCAAAAGCTACTTTTTCATCGTTTATACACTCAAAAAATCCCATACCCCCGGTAGGTTGGTCGTTGCTATGAATAACCGTAAGCGGATTAATAAAGGCAGCTACCCGGGCTATTGTTTGGCCGAGTTCATCTATTGCCAGCCATCTGATGCAGTTATCGCCTTGTAGGAGAGGATTTTTTTCAGGGTCGAATACTTTTTCAATATCAACATCTAAAGGGCGAATCCAGTAAGGATTCCCTCGATAGAGTCTCGCCGGAAAAGCTAAAAATTCTTTCTGAAGTTTCCGGTTATTTCCAACTTCAATAATCTGCATAGAAAGTTTCTCATCTTTTACTCATACAAAGGTAATGCAATATTAAGAAGCAATTGAAATTGAAAGAAATTTTACGACGAGGCATTATTTGCCCGCCGTTCAATAAATTTTTCGCATATTTTCATCTTATGAATACAACTTATGGTAGAAAAAATCAGTCATTTAGTCAGTATTAAGGAATTATTAAGCAGATGTTACGTGTCCTTTTTCGGAAATTTACGTCTTATTAATAGTAATGTTTTATTCAGTAAAAAAGTAAAAAATGAAAAAACACCAATTTTTAAAGTTAGTTGCCTTGTTTTTGCTTGTCGTGACACATGAATCATTCGCACAAAAAGTAAATTTAGAAAGTTTGTTAGCACGTGCTGTTAGTCTTTCAGAAAGCGGGAAGACTGCAGAATTAGTAGAGACGCTGAAATCGGGAAGTTTTGCATTGGAAAGTGAGGCCAATACCAGAGGCAATGAGATGAAAGACAAATTGCTTGGTCAGACAGAGGCTTTAAAAAGTCTTATTCCGTTAGCTACGGCAGGGACTTTGAAAACAGATGAGTTAAGTAAAGTTGTGAATACCATCAGATTATTGGTGGGTGCCAATCGGATAAATAACTTATTAGGCGAGGGTAAAGAGGCTCTATTGGGTAATGCAGAAGAGCTTACAACAAGCATAAGCATGTTACAATCAGGTAAAGCCATTTTAGATAGTAAACAGCAAGATAAGTTAGGTAGTTTATTAGATGCTGCTTCTGAACCAGTTAAGAAATTAGACGACGAAGACAATGGAGCCAAAGTGGCCGCTTCGGCTGTCAAGAAAACTTTAGGGAAAATAGTTGATTTAGTAAAAGAAGCTGTTTAGTCTCCCTTCACTAAGACGTCACGACGAGAGCCACCTTTTGCGAAGAAGGTGGCTCTTTTTATGAAAAAACTGGTATATTGCATAAAAAATTGTAATCAATGAAAGTTCGCTGTCCTAAATGCTCATGGGAACCTGATGGAGGAGAATACTGGCAGTGCCACTGTGGGCATATCTGGAATACCTTCGAAACCATCGGACGTTGTCCTTCCTGCCATCACCAGCATGAATATACTCAATGTGTACCTCATGCCGGGGGGTGCGATAAACATTCTCCACATCTTGACTGGTACGAGGGTCTAGATAAAATTATAGAAGAACTACTGGAAGAGGTATTTGCAGAAGAAGAGGTGTATTATCCTAAAAAGTAATTTTTACTATAGATTGCTATAAAAATATCACATGGTTATTCGTTGAATTATCCATGAATGAAATACCTTTGTAATCTAATCAACCTCATCTATGAAAACATTATTCACCCTATTTATTGCCATTTCCCTTACTATGGCAGCTTTCGCCCAAAAACAAGATACGCGCTATTATGAAATGCGCATCTACTATTGCCACCCTGATAAATTACCCGATTTATTGACTCGTTTCCGTAACCACACTACCAAGATTTTCGAACGTCATGGCATGACAAACGTAGGTTACTGGGTACCCACTGATAATAAAGAGAATGCGCTTTACTATGTATTATCATACCCAAGCAAAGAAGCAAGAGCCGATTCGTGGAAAGCTTTTGGTGCTGACCCTGAATGGAAAACCGTAGCTGCCGAATCGGAGAAAAATGGTAAAATTGTAGCCAAAGTAACATCCATATTCATGAATCTGGCAGATTTCTCTCCGGCAGTAAAAGCGCAAAAGAAAGACCCTGAACGCGTTTTTGAACTAAGAACCTATACTGCCAGTCCTGGCAAACTGGGTGATTTACAGACTCGTTTCCGTGACCATACCCTGAAACTTTTTAAGAAACATGGCATGGAAAACGTTGCTTACTGGACAACCATTGAGAAGGATACGACTCAGCCTAAATTAGTATATATTTTAGCTCATAAAAGCGAAGAGGCGGGTAAAGCTTCATTTGATGCATTCAGAAAAGATTTGAAATGGGTAAAAGCCCGTGATGAATCGGAGAAAAATGGTAAACTAACCGTAGAGGTAAAATCTATGTACATGAAACCAACCGATTTCTCTGAGATCAAATAAGATTTTTAACAATTGACTTATAGGGTTAAGCGAAAAGGTGTGCTATAGCTTTAAGCTATAACACACCTTTTTGTTTAAAACAAAGCTCGCAAAGGGCCTGCCTACTCAACGGTTTTTGATAAAAGGTCTATTTCCTATTTTAATAGCGTGCTAAAAACCGTATTTCAAGCGTTTTGTGCAGTGATAATACCTACGTACTAAACCAGAAATTATGCAATGAAAAACACCTCTACTTTCGTAACGCTCTTGTTAGTATTAAGCTTTTTATACTTAAAAGGCTATTCTCAGAATAATACTCTGACGTTTAATCCTAACAAGGAAATCAGTGCTCAGAATTCAAAAAATCCGTTTAGAAAGTTTATCGGAGAATGGACTTTAAAAAACGATAGCTGGTCTCAGAACTGGGGAGGGAAAGATGAGCATATAAAAATACCGAATCATCATACTATCTGCTCTGCAATTAATACGGATAATAGTTTGCTTGCTATTATTGATGGTGCACCACCACACGGGCATATCTTCTGGTCATATAATCCCGCAAAGAAAGAAGTAGATCATTTATCAAGCTTTGGCAATTCAAGGGCAGGAGTTGGTAAAGGAACTGTCAATGAAAATGGGGATGTCTACTTAAAAATATCGTTTGCCGACGAACCAGCAGGCACTTATAGAAGATACTCTTATAAATGGATTACAGATGATACTTACGAATTAAAGTCTGTTCAATACGACGCAAACGATAAGCCAACAGGATTTTTTTATGGTGGGGTGTTTATGAGAGTTAAGAATAAGAAATAGTCATAGCACATTTGGCTTTTACATATTAAATGGATTGTGTAACATTGAGTACATAGTGTACATTGTGGCAAAATAAAAAGAGCCACAATGTACACTATGTACTCAATGTTACACAATTTTACTACTTCTTCGCTGATTCTTCTTTTACAGTTGGATACTTAATCCCTAATTGCTCTAAATACGTTTTATATTTAGTTGGGTCATAATAATACTTACTCATTTCAGGACGGAATTTCTCCATAATTTCTTTATTCAGCTGAATGGCAGGTTTATCATCTTTTGAAATCAATGGAGTATATTTAATTTCTTTAGTTTGATCTTTATTATAATAATCCCACGCTTTCTGAATGATTTCTGGCTTGAAAAGCATATCCAATACCGTCAATGCCTCTACTTTTGCTCCGGCTGTGCAGCCTTTATGCGCAATTGGTGTAGCCATCGTAATGGCATTGGCCCAGTGATGCCCCGGCATGCCCGGCATATTGGATGGATAACGAAGCACAACTGTAGGCAAAGACCATGAAATATCAGCAATATCATCAGAACCTCCCTGACGGATAATGTTAGGTGAGTAAACAGGCTCGGCTATTGTATCTAATTTGACCGCCAAACCCTCTGCTTTGGGTGCCTGTAGTTCTTTCTGACTGGCTTTAGCCAATAACTGGTCTTCTTCTGACCATTTCGGCAAACCAATCCGTTTAATATTTGTATATACAGTTTCAGCAATAGGTTTGTTGAAATGCCCCGGCCAGGCACTGCCTAATATTTCGTAAGTGAATTTGGTATCAGTCATAATCGACGCACCTTGTGCCATTTTAATTCCATTTTCAAATAGATTTTTGATTTTCGGATAGGTGCGTTCACGGAAATAATACCATACAGTAGCTTTTGAAGGCACGACATTGGGTTGATCACCTCCATCTGAAATCACATAGTGCGAGCGTTGCGTAGTTTCTAAGTGCTCCCGTTTATAGTTCCAGGCAATGTTCATTAACTCTACAGCATCCAGTGCGCTTCTGCCTCGCCAGGGTGCACCTGCCGCATGAGCTGCGGCACCTTCGAAATGGAATTTTACAGATACTAATCCTGTATTTCCGGCATCACCCCATGATACACCCAGATTATCACCAACGTGGGTGAAGATGCAGGCATCGACATCTTTAAAGTAACCATCACGTACATAAATGGCTTTTGCCCCAACCTGTTCTTCTGCAATACCCGGCCATAGCATTAAGGTGCCTGATATTTTTTCACGCTCCATAATTTCCTTTAAGGCAAGCATAGCTGTGATATTCAGGGCTTGTCCAGAATTATGGCCTTCTCCATGCCCGGGAGCGCCTTCTACAATCGGGTCTTTGTAGGCTACACCGGGTTTCTGAGAAGCTTTCGGAATACAGTCTACGTCAGAACCAATGGCAATCACTGGTTTGCCTGAGCCCCATTTGGCTATCCAGGCTGTGGGCATTCCGGCAACGCCGCGTTCAATTGTAAAACCATTTTTCTCTAATAGATTAGTCAGATACTTAGTGGTTTCAAATTCCTGAAAACCTAATTCACCAAAGCTGAAAATCTGGTCGTTGACTTCTTGTGTGAATTTCTGGCGTTCATCAATTTTCCTGATGACTTCCTGTTTCAGTAATTCCAATTTGTCGGGTGCAGGATTAGATTCTTTTTTCTTTTTTTGAGAAAAAGCGATGCCACTGCTCAAAATTAATGTAAGAGCGAAGATGAAGTGTTTCTTCATGAGACTATATTTAGTTTAGGTATTACTTAGGAAACTGGCTCTTGTCCAAACCAGGTACAATTTTGAGGGCGTTTTTATAATACACTTTCTTCAATACTTCATCTGATAGCCCCAAACCATACATTCTCCAGTAAGCATGGTATTTTTTGTGGTAAGGGAAGTATTCATCTTCTGATTCCAGGACACGGAAGTAAGTCTGATATTCGTCAGGAACCCATGAGTCTTTACCAAATAAGATACGATCCTGACGTTTTTCGAAGAATTTCTTGGCTGTGCGAGGCTGACGACCCAACTCTGCAATTACGGCTCCGATTTCGGCATACATATTCGGAAAAGCATCCATCAGGCTATCCAGTTTTGCCAGATTGTTAGGGTACCAACCCATATGGGCATTAATGAAGATAGTCTTAGGATTTTTTCTGAAAACATTGTGTTGTTGCTCAATCAATTGCTCCCAGGTAAATTCTTTACCACCTGAGGCATCGCGTTTACGACCCGGGTGCGTTTTTAACTCTAACCAACGTTCGTTTTGGGCATTCAACGGATCCCAGAAAGAAGAAGGGTCGGCTGTATGAATCAATACCGGAATGCCTAATTCACCTGCTTTTTTCCAGATAGGGTCAATGCGAGGATCATCCACAGGTACTACTTTACCATTGTCTTTTACACTAAATCCTAAGCTTTTATAGATTTTCAAGCCTTTGGCACCGCGTAGTTTTACATCGTCTTCCAATGTTTTTACCGCTTTGGCTGTCCAACCCGGCTCGTTGATATTATTGAAATCGATATTAGTGAAGATAGCGAAGCGGGTCGGATAATAGTTTTTTACGCTTTCAATCTGTTTTACCAGACCTGCTGTACTTCTGGCTTCATCCTGATTAAATCCACGTCCACTTAAATTGACCATAAGACCCATGTTCATTTTATCCATTTCTGCAACAAGCTTATTCAGATCTTCCTTACCATTCATTTCCCATTGATGGTTATGAATATCGATAAAAGGGAATTTAGCGCGGGTAATTGCTTTGCCGGGAACGACGAGTGTAGATTTTGGTTCGTATTCCTCAAAGGTAATGACTCCGGCGTTGTCTCCGATTTTCACTTGTTGAGCATATAATTGACTAACAGTCAGTAAGGCAGTAGCGGCCAATGCAAACTTTTTCATTAATTATCTTAGGGAGTTTTATAAATGATTTATGCAATATAATCAAAAAGACAAAATTCCGATAGAAGAATGGCATCTTTCAAGACCATAGCACTTAAATTGATGATAAAGTTCAATAAAAACTTTTTAATCTACTAATTTTATAGACTATTTAATTAAATGATGAACTTGTTTAACTTTTTAATTTAACTACAATAAAAGGTTACTACCATATTGGTAACCTTTTCTGGACTGGTAACCTTTTTCTGCTTCTTTTTCATAGTTTCTACTTTTACAGACTCCTCGTTCAAAAAGGTTCCCACCATATTGGTAACCTTTTCAGGTGCTGTTTTAGTGGTTATTACTTTGATGAAGTCCACTTTAAAAAAGGTATTCACCATATTGACTGCCTTTTCTAATGCCGATTGAGTGACTGGTATGTAGTCAGTTATGCTTCTGCCAACTGCATTTATCATATTCTTTCTTCGGAGACGCCCAGTCTCAGCCATAAATTTATTATTATGTGGATTCTAATTTGATAAATTTCCGTCTTTACATCAGATTTTCAAAGGGTTTCGAGAGTTTTGCATAGAATCATACTGTTAAGGAGAAGAATCTAGTGGCCGCTGCGGTAACAGAAGCAATAAGTTTAAATCAGTCTGGTAATAAACCTTATACTATTAGCTACTCATTTTTTGTTATCTGTTTTATAAAATATACATTAATTGACGCACAGAATATATTTTGTATTAACATTAATCTTATTTTTATAGACTTATTTAATAGTGCTTCATGTTGAAATTATGAAAAAGAAAAAACTTATTATCTGGTCTTTGCTAGTATTACTCATTTTATCAATAACATCTATTTTTATCTGCGATGGCATCATTAAAGACAATGCTCAAGGAAAACTCTATTCAAATGTCAATGATATTCCGTTTAGAAAGGTAGGGTTGTTATTGGGTACGAGCAGAAATAGTAAACTGGGAGGTTTTAATCCTTATTATTTCAATAGAATCAACGCAGCGGCTGATTTGTTAAAAGCAGGTAAAATAAAATATCTGGTTATCAGTGGTGATAATAGCAAGAAAGACTATAATGAGCCCGAAATGATGCGAGAGGACTTATTAAGGACAGGAGTCGATTCCACCCGCCTTTATCTGGATTATGCCGGATTCAGAACCTTTGATTCGATGGTCCGTCTCAAAGAAATTTTCGGCCAGGATTCTGTCACTGTCGTCTCGCAATTATTCCATAATGAACGGGCACTCTATCTTGCCTCGAAAGAAAATATTGCGGCTATAGGCTTTAATGCCAAAGACAGACCAGGCGGTGAGGGTTTCTATCTGAGAGAAAAGCTCGCCAGAGTTAAAGTATTTGTTGATTATCTGATTGCTACCGAACCTAAATTTTTAGGGGATAAGGTGGTGATACCGGATTGAATCCCGTAGGGATGATATATTGGCGGCCGCCGTTGCGGTAGATAAATTTAATTCGATTAAAATTTAAGTCCCGTAGGGACGATATATTGAATCGATATATCGTCCCTACGGGACTTTTCTTGAGATTGCGATAGGCATTTCTACCAATATATCATCCCTACGGGATTTAATTATCATTTACTCCTTTAACCAGTTAGCTTTTATAAATCAAAGCAATCGCATGCGCCTCCAGCCCTTCTTTTCTGCCTACAAAACCCATTTCTTCGGTAGTGGTAGCTTTGATAGATATGCAGTTTTCGGGTAATTTGGTTACTTCGGCTATGGCCTTAATCATTTCTGGGATGTATTTGCCGATTTTAGGTTCCTGCAAACAAACAGTTGAATCAATATTGCCAATTTTATAGCCTTCTTTTTCGAGCATTTCTGATACGATTTTTAACAAGATTTTGCTGTCAATCCCTTTCCATTGAGGGTCTGTGTTTTTGAAATGTTTACCAATATCTCCCATAGCGGCAGCGCCCAGTAGAGCATCGCACATGGCATGTAATAGTACGTCGGCATCTGAATGGCCTACTGAGCCTACTGTATGAGGAATCTTTACACCGCCTAGCCATAAATCATAACCCTCACCTAACTGGTGTACATCATACCCTTGTCCGACTCTGATATTCATACGTATAGTCTTATTATTTTACCTGTTTTAAAATCGGGGTAAAACTAAGTAAATTTCATGAGATTCCTAGTTTGCGGAGAACTCTAAAAACAATTCAGTTGCGAGGATAAAAGCACGGGCTAGGCTTTTACGTATATAGGTATCGTAAGCGAAATTTTGTAAGAAGCAGTTTGTAGATATTGCTTGTGTGGATATTCAACTCAGAATGCACTGCGAAAAAGGTTTCGTCCTTAGAAACACAAATCAGAGTGCTTTTCCCCAGAAAATCTGCCAATGAATTTTAGTAATTTCCCAGGTAGAAAAAGGTCTGCCGGTATCTTCCCATTTTACTTTATCAAAAACTTTTTCGGCATTTTTAGCTTGTCCGTCTTGTAGATAAGCTACAACCAACATCCATTTAGCTTCGTTCTGATAGTTTTTACTAACATTTTCGTCAGCTTTCAGGCGTTCTAAAATCTTAATAGCTTCAGCAGGATTTTCTCCTGACTCCACCAGACGAGTGGCTTTTTCATAATCGTTGGCACGTGTTTGCGTCTCGGCACTTAAAGAAACGCCATCTCCACGATAATTAAATTCCTTAGGAGAGAACGTGATAGATGTTGAAAGGAGGAAAAGTACAATAGCCGCAGCTGCACCGAATGAGCCTAATACGTAGGTTAAACCTTTTTTAGGTTTATGTATATATTCACGAGCGTTAGCAACATTGGCACGAACTTTGGCACGTAACATGGCTTCACGCAAGCGGGTAAGATCTTCTATTTGTTGTTGTAGATTCAGATCATTTTTAATTTGTTTTTCAAATTCCAGCTTAGTTTTTTCAGGCATTATTCCCGTCACATAGTCTTCAATCTGATTTTGCAGAATATCGTCCATAGTGTTAAAAAATATTTATTGATGATTAGAGGTGATCATTTCCATTATTCGTTTCAGGCACTTGCTCTTCGCATTTCTCACGGTCTGGTCATTTTCAAAAGTACCATTTGCTATCAGTTTCTGTGAGATTTCCTGCATTGATAAGCCATCCACGAGGCGCATATCTAAAATTTGCCGGCAATTCTTGCCCAATTTACTAACAAGATTTATATAATGCTCCCAATTTTCTTTTTCTATCAGCATATCGCTAACATCATCTTCCAGCTTATCCCACTCAGCCATATACCGATTCTGACGCTCCTCTCTGGAAGCCTCTTGCGAAATATATCTAAACCATAAATTTTTACAAATACTTTTCAGGTAAGTTTCTAAAGTAGCATCTTTGAGAGTAAAGGTACCCTTTTTTACGTTCACAACAAAAGCCTCAATGGCTTCCCAAATAATATCCTCCGGTTGTTTTGCATAATCCCTCCCCGTGCTTCTATGGATAATGAACCTTTCCAAAGAAACATGAAATTTCTTATACAACGCTATTAACGCCTCATGTTCTTTACGTCCACCTGCCAGAATCCCCTCTACAATCGCTTCATCTGACGGGTGTTTAGATAAACCAAGGATCATATTCTAGTTATTAATATCAATAGCCCCCTGTTATGTAACCTTATACAGGATTTTTTTTTAGAAGGACTCTTTTCAGTAAGGAAATCACTCAGAGGTAATTGAAAACTATTGTTTTTAATGGATTGGGTGTGAATAGCTTATTAAGCAAAAACTATGCAAAACAACCCACTATTATCGGTAACAAAAAAAAAATAAAAAAAATAAAAAATCGAGGTTACAAAGTTACGTCGGCTGATATTAATGTTCAAAGTTTGTTGCTAACTAAATCTACACAAAGCCTATTTTTATTTCACTGAAAAGGGCGTTGATGTCCGGATGAAAAAAAAATATAAGCTTTGTGGTTACAAATTACTACTTAGAAGATATTAATACACACAATTTAACTCTATAGCCATAAAACAAAACCCCTCACCCAAAATTTTACTAGGGTTAGGGTTAATTAGCTCAAGATTCCCCCTCATTTTTGAATAAAAAATAGGGGGATATTGACTTTGTTCAAAGTTATATGTAAAAAAATTGGCAACAAAGTTTTTCTTACAACAAAAATTGGAGATATTTGTTAGCTTACGTAAATTTTTGCCAAAGTCTATACTATATTTAATCAATGAAGTTGTAATGAAAAATATTTACTCTACTTTATTCTTACTATTTACACTTATAACCGGCGCTTTTGCGCAATCAACGACAATTACTGCTGGCCAAACTGCAAACGTTCAATTACCTGTACTTAAAAACGAAGATATCACTGCAATCCAGTCTCCGAAAGCAGGTATGATGGTGTTTGACCAGACGTTTAGTGTTGTCAGAGTTTATAACGGCTCTACCTGGACTTGTATCGGCTGTAGCGAGCAAGTATATTCTAGTGTGCAACTGGCAAGTGTCGAATCTTTCACACTTGGCAACACAAAAGTTGGTACCAACACCGTTTATACTGCTAATGGTTTAGGAACATTCAAGATTAGTGATAACGGAATTGGTAATGTGAAACCAGTTTTAAGTAACGGGAACGGTAATGCACAACCCAACGGATTTCTGATGGATAATCAGGATGTTATCGTATTCGAAAGCACGCTTCCGTGGCAATTGCAGATTCTTCCGCAATTTGATTTGTTAAATATTATTAATAAATGTCAGTGGGTTAATCCTTATACGTATACACAGCCCGTTGATGTAATTACGAGTGCAGATTCTGTTAATCTTATTTATACGGTAAGAGAAGCAGGGAGTTTTGAGCGTAGAGAAAGTAATATTTTTGGTATGAAAGCTTATCGTTTCAGAAACAAAGTATTCACAGAAAAATACGCACCCTTTAAAAGCTTTTTTGATAAGTTGATTACAGCTAATACATCGGTCGATTTGTATGCGGCCATGAATGTTAGTCCACAGGCTTATAATATTATCAGTACGTCTCCTTGGTTTGCTGTGAATGATGGTATTCTTACATTTCCCAGATCAGCTACGAAGCCACAGAGTAATTACGGGCTTATCTATTTCATAGCTAAGTCTAATAATCTGCCTAGCTTCCGCATGCGAATATTCACACATCGTCCAAGTAGAACAAGCATTGACCAGTATTTTGATGCTAATGGCAACATTCGCAACCGCTCTAGCTATCTGGAGAATTACTATTATAATACCATGAATACTGATATGCCTGCCGCGTTGAATTTCTCAACAACGTCCCCTAAGTTAAGATTAGCGGGTGATCCTCCATCTAAAAAAGAAGTACCACCACCAACTGCAGGTACTGAAGATTTATAGGGAAGGATTGAAAGGTATTTAGTCATAAAGCTAATGTTTTAATATGAGAAAAAGTCTTCTTATATCTCTTTTTGCTATACTTGTTTTGAACGCAATGGCGCAGTCGAATGACATCACATTGCAGATAAATGCCATGAGAGATGAAGCTTACCGGAAGCTGAGTAACCATCAGATTACCACTGAACAAGCATTAAAAAGTTATAAGAATTTTCAGAAAAAACTTCTTGAAAAGAAGGATTATGATAATTACTATAATCTGTTCATGTTAGCAGCTGTAGATTTGTATATTCCGAACGACGATTATGAAAACGCAGCAAAAGTAATTTCAGAGGGCCTTGATGCGTTAAAATATGTGAGTGGCGAGAAAAAAGACTTAATGTTCTTTGAGTTAAATGCAGAGATTTCGGAATATTACCGACGGATACCAAGTAAACTGAATCTGGCAGAAAAACACTTCAAAAAAGGCTACGATTTTTTCTTACAACATAAAGACCTTCAGAAAAAACTACCTGCTTTTGTTATTACTTTTCTAAGCAACTATGGCCGCTTGATAGATGACCTGGGCGATACCGAGCAAAGCTTCTATTATTTTCAGCAAGCCAGACAAATAGCCAAACAAGAGAAAATTACACTGAACCAATATGCGGTTTTGAGTAATATGGCCAAGTATTACCGTGAAAAGAAACAATACGAAAATGCGTTAAGTTTTCTGAAAGAGGCGTTGCCATTATCTGCCGACGATGATAAAATAGCTATTGTTCATTTGTCGATAGGTCGTTGTTATAATCAGATGAAACAACCTGCCGATGCTTTGAAAGCATTTGCAGAGGCAGAAAAATTCTATAGAAAGGCAGAAGAGTCTCAACCAAGACTCTGGATAAATATTCAGACCAACAGAGCCGAATCATATTTGCAGCTGGGAGATTTGGCTAAAGCCGAAGGTACTTATAAGAATGCACTGAAAGATTTTGCAAGTAGTTTCCATCATTTGCAGGGTATCCAGGTCGCTAAGATAGAGAATGGTTTAAGTGAGATTTACGAGAAAAAGGGTAATTTTAAAGAAGCACTGATACATAGCCAAAAAGCGATGATAGCAGCTGATACTTCCTATACTCAACTCAGCGTAAAATCTAATCCTACTTTTGAGGCCGTAAATGCTCCACAGGAATTATTCATTGCCCTGAACCAAAAAGCCGACTTACTCTCAAGTTCTGACCCTGCTTTATCGGCTGATACCTATATTACGGCTATTAAGTTTGCTACACATCTGCGCAAGACTTTTGATATGCCAGAGTCGAAACTGTTTTATAGCGAAAAGGTATATCCTGTCTACGAAAAAGCCTTATCGAAGATATTTGAACAATGGAAAGCCAAACAGTCGCAAGAGTGGGCAGAGAAATTTTTCTATACTTTAGAGGCCAGCAAATCGGCTACTTTGTGGGATGCTGTGAAAGAACAAAAGATACGTCCGAAAGTGTTAGATGAAGATTTGTTAATTCAGGAAGCGTCTTTACGCCAGAAGATTGTTAAGCTTCAAATCAGACTATTAGAAGCAGGCAACGAAAAAACGCTTTCTGATTTATCTGATGCTAAAATACAGTTAGGCCATCTGACCAAAAAAATCGAGCAGGAGTCAAAGAATTATTATAAACTAAAATATGATAATTACCTGATTTCACTGAAAGAAACACAACAAAAAATTGATAAAAGTTCGGCCTTTATTAGCTATTTTCTGGGTGAGAATGTATTGTATTACCTAGTGGTAGACAAAGAGTCGTATAATATTGTTAAGAAAGAGGATGCTTCTGCCATACACAATCTGGCGCTTAGCCTTTACGCCAAAATTAATACTCCTCCAAATATTGATGCTTACAAAGGACATGATCTGGCCAAGAAAACCTACGATGTTTTATTAGCACCAGTTGAGGGAATGTTGAAAAAATCTAAGAAACTGATTATTGCTCGTCATGATATTTTAGGCTTTTTGCCATTCGAGATATTAGAGAAAAAAGGCAAATCAGACTATCTTTTGTTTGATTATACGATTTCTTATGCCAATTCGGCCTCCTTACAGTTTGATTACAACATTACCAAGCCACAGAGCGATATTATTGCCTATGCGCCATTCAGCAATGGTAAGCAATCGGGTATATTCAGAGATAAGGGTTTTAAGACCTTGCCTGCCTCTATCAATGAAATGGGAGAAATTAACGGTCAGATTTTTCAGGATAATAAAGCTACCAAACTGAATTTTCAGGAAACCTACCGGAACAAAGGAATCATTCATTTTGCCACACACGCACAGGTAAACGATGCCGAACCTTTGAAGTCGTTTATCGCCTTATATCCTGAGGGAAAAGATTTTAAATTATATACGCCAGAACTCTATAACCTTTCGTTAGAAAATACCCAACTGGTAGTACTAAGTGCCTGTGAAACAGGTAAAGGACAAATCAGAAAAGGAGAGGGGATTATCAGTCTGGCAAGGGCCTTTCAGTTTGCGGGTTGCCCGTCAGTAATCACAACTTTATGGAATGCCCACGACGAAAGTATTGCCAAATTATCAGAGAAATTCTACTACTATCTGAAAAAAGGCCACCCTACCGATGAAGCCATCCGCTTATCAAAAATAGATTTGATTCAAACCGAATCAGATCATCCGTTCTATTGGTCGAACTTTGTATTGATTGGTAAATCTTCGGTAATTCCGATTGCCTCCAATAATTTTATTTATCTGTGGTTAGGACTATTTGCAGCAGTTATGGTCGGCATGTATCTGTTCAGAGCCAGAATCGCTGCTTTTTTTTCTAATCTTTCAAGATAAAATTACTTCTTACATTTTGGAACCCCATCGAAACCTTACATTTGTGATTGGTGTTATACCAGAATATGCTTAATCGTGCGTTAAGGATAGACTAAAGAACAAATCACAACCTGATGATTAGCTACGAGCATTTTACTTTGAAAAACGGCCTGGGGGTATATGTGCATGAAGACCATACTACCCCGATGGCAGCCGTGAATATATTATATAATGTAGGGTCAAGAGACGAAGACGAGAAGAAAACGGGTTTTGCCCATCTTTTTGAGCACCTGATGTTTGGTGGTTCAAAAAATATTCCGAGCTACGATGAACCTCTTCAAAAAGTTGGCGGAGAAAACAATGCCTTTACCTCGCCGGATATTACCAATTATTATATTACGCTTCCGTCTAAAAATATCGAGACGGCTTTCTGGCTGGAATCAGACCGGATGATGAGTCTTTCATTTGATGATAAGGTCTTGGAAGTGCAACGCAAAGTAGTGATTGAAGAGTTTAAACAACGCTATCTGAATCAGCCTTATGGTGATGTGTGGTTGAAACTTCGCCCATTAGTATATGAGAAACACCCGTATCGTTGGGCGACTATCGGTAAGGAAATCAGCCATATTGAAGAAGCTACAATGGATGATGTGAAAGGGTTTTTCTTCAAATATTATCTGCCTAATAATGCCATATTGGTAGTAGCAGGTGATGTTACGGTGGCACAGGTAAAATATTTGTGCGAGAAATGGTTTGAGCCGATTCCGGCGGGTGAGAAGTATATCAGAAATCTGCCGCAAGAGACTTTACAGACCGAAGCTAAATTTCTGGAAACTTCGGCAAAAGTACCTTTAAATGGTATTTACAAGGCTTACCATATGCCGGGCCGCTTTGACCCAGAATTTTATAATGCCGATTTGCTAAGTGATCTGTTAGGTAGAGGGAAATCGTCAAGATTGTATACCAAACTCGTGAAAGAAAAGCAGTTGTTCAATAATATTTCGGCTTATATCACTGCTTCACTTGACCCCGGGTTATTGATGGTTCAGGGCAATCTGAACGAGGGTGTGGCTTTAGAGGAGGCTGATGCGGCTATTGGAGAAATACTCAGCGAATTGATTGATAATAAAGTAGAAGAGTCAGAGTTACAAAAGGTAAAGAACCAGAGTGAATCCACTTTGGCCTTTGCAGAGGTTGAACTATTGAACAGAGCCATGAATCTGGCCTTTGCAGCTAATGCAGGCAATGCAGACTGGTGTAATCAGGATGCAGAGAAAATAGCTGCTGTAACACCTGAATCATTACAGGTAATGGCGAAACATATATTAAGAAAAGAGAATAGCTCAACAATGTATTATCGGGCAAACTAGGGTCTGCGTGGCACGCCTATACTCGGACTCAAAAGGGCGTGTCACGCTTATTTCCTGGGAGGTCTCGGATAATTAGAGAGTGTAAAAACAAATTAGTTTGAAAGACTATATTGCCTGATTGATAATTCACAAAGCGCCTAAGCGTGCCACCCGCGGCGGCGGCCGGGCCTTTCTCGGACGAGTATAGCCGTGCCACGCTGGTCAATGAAAACAAAATAGCCACGCTTTATTATAAAAGCGTGGCTATTCATATGTATTCTAAGAGTATCAGACTGCGAAACTTTCTCCACAACCACAAGTACGGGTTGCATTAGGATTTTTAAACTGGAATCCTTTTCCGTTCAAGCCATCTGAGAAGTCTAATTCAGTACCAATCAGATATAAAAGGCTTTTCTTGTCTACAAAAACTTTGATTCCGTTGTCTTCAAAAATATGGTCGTTTGGACGCGTCTCAAAATCAAATTTCAAATCATACATCAAGCCCGAACAACCACCGCCTTCAACTGCTACGCGCACGCCATGCTCACCTGTTAAGCCATCCTTTTCTCTTAATTCAATGATTTTATTCTTTGCTATTTCTGTTACTGTTACCATGACCTTAATTATAATTATTTGTATGCTGATATGAAAACGTCGTTCCAAGCCGAAAAGTTTCGCAAATAGTCAATTATGTAAATGGGTTGAATAGTTTTGCAGTTTTTTGAAGTAATTGAGCGGCCCGCCGCTGCGGTGAATTAGTGATTTAGTGAATGAGTGATTAGATTCAATTTTTTTTTCAACCATCGCTTTTAATTGTGCTTAGTGTATTTGTTTAGCTATATTTAGTATAAGGTATTTTACCGTTAATCACTCATTCACTAAATCACTAATTCACCGCAGCGGCGGGCCGCTCAATTCTTTCTAAAACGGACTTTCCAATCCTACCACTCTCTCAAACCAGAACTCACTAAAATTGCTTCTCGGATTCCGGCAAAGATATACTTGTGTGCCATATTCCCGAGCCAAAGGGTCAGATATTTCTCCGACTAATTGTATATCAGTAAAGAGTTTTTTAATGTCTTCTCCTAGTTCATCATTGACATATATGAAAGTATCGGTTGTAGCTGGTATTTTTCTTGGTGCCCAGTAATAGTAATTATCTGAGAAACTGACTGGTTCGGGTAAACCGTACTTTTTGCCTAAGATATTGATAGCTGAGGCTTGTCCGTAATTTTCGCAGTAGAGTAATACATTGTTTTTATCTGATACTTGCTGGTAGGCAGTATCAGTGATTTTAGCTAATTCTTCCCAGCCTATCATATCGGCATAGTCTTGTGGGAGAGAATGAATCTTGCCGTCTTCGTGTCTTAACATACCATCCATGCCATATTTTTCAGAGAAATCTTTGAAATGAATAGCTAATTTTTCGGGCTTATAGATGGGTACACCTATGGGAAGTAAGAAGAGGGATAAGCCCATTAATACATCGACTAAAACAAATCTGAAAAACCATTGTTCCACAAAATCTTCCCACCAAACGGACCCTGCTGCTAAAGCTAACGGAAAAATGCCTGCGGTATAATAACCTTTACCTTTGGCTACAAAGAGAATACCTATCACAAGTAATATGGTTATCCCTAAGACCCGATACTTACTCATTTTTTGACTAAATAATAGCGCTAGTAATCCGGCGGTAGTGAGTAGCATAAAAATGCCGGGCATCAATAATTGTTCTTTCAGAAAATTAATTCTGTTTAAGTGTGTCAACTGATGTTTATTAAGCGCGCCTAAATGCCTGACACTTGAAAGACCGTGATTGAGTTGCCAGATGATGTTCGGTAAAGCGATTATTATACAAAGCAAAATAGCAAACCAGAATGATTTTTGGGTAAGGACTTTTCTCTCTGAACTTAACAGAAATGCAATAAACAAAGAGCCTAATTGCAATACCACCAGATGCTTATTGAGTATGGCAAACCCTGCCGCGATACCCAGATAAAGCAGGTAATTATTCTGACGGGTATTCAGATAGCGGATGGCAAAATAGAATATAAGCGTCCAGAAGAAAATATCAAAGCATACGGGTTGATACAAATAAAACGGACGTACAAAGATAGGCGCTATGAAGATGCCCAAGGCTGTGAGCAATTGCGCAAACCAGTTGCCGCCCAGTTCTTCGGTAATTTTAGCTGTCAGCCAAATCATGATTCCTCCTAAAATTGCTGGTAAAATTTTGATGGCAAAAGCTGAAAAGCCGATGGTTTTCATCAATAGAAACGCCAGTATTCCAATCATGGGTGGGACTGAGGCATAACCACTGTCCGGATGAGTACCCAGTGAAAAATAAAGGAGCTCGTCGCGGTGAGGTTCGAGCATGTTATAAAAGTATAAATGAAAAGCTATTTTAAGCAGGGCCAGGAAGAGTATCAGCCATTTAAGGTGCTTAGCTTGCATAGGAGGTTTTTTGGTCTTAGCTGTGAAAATACAATATTATACATTGGGAAGGAAATGTCTACTCGATTTTATGATAAATGGTTTTTCCAGGCCTTAAATGAAGGCTTTTGAGCCATCGGGGAAAATCGTCCATCTCATTGCGGGAATCATCCATTTTAAGGCAATGAAGGCTGCTATACCTTTGTATCATCAAAACAGCATTACAATTTAAATCACAAAAGAGATGAAAACTTTCGTAGTTCCAACCAGAGAAGAAGTAACACCTGCCAATCAGGAAATTTTTGATAACCTTAAAAAATCATTGGGTTTTGTTCCTAATTTATACGCGACGATGGCTTATTCGAATAATGGTCTTGCCAGATTCTTAGCCTACTCAAATGCCAGAACCTCACTAAATAATAAAGAAAAAGAAGCCGTTAACTTAATAGTGAGTCAGTTAAATGGCTGTATTTACTGTCTGAGCGCCCATACCGCGATAGGTAAAATGAATGGATTTACAGACGAGCAGATATTAGATTTCAGAAGAGGAAAAAGTGAAAATCCGAAATTGAATGCATTAGTGCAATTGGCGGGAGATATTATCAAAAACAAAGGAAGAGCGTCGGAAGAAGTGATAAATGCTTTTTACGCACAAGGATATACTAACGAAAACCTGATAGATGTAATCTTGTTAATATCTGATAAAACAGCTATGAACTATATTCATAATCTGACACAGGTTCCGGTAGATTTTCCTGTTGCCCCAGCTTTATCAGAAGAACCAGTTATTATGCCGGATGAATGTGGAGATACCCTTTGGGATGCAGTGTTGGCACAACATAATAATTAAACAGAAAAGACCATGAGTTACTACGGGGAAATTGCTTTTGGCGAAGCTGCCAAAGCCTTGCAGGAAGAAGCAGGAAGCAGACCAATCTATGTGAGAATAGAAAGGATGGCTTAAGCACCTATGAAGCATCGTTCATTGCGCAGAGGGATAGCTTTTATATGGCCAGTATTACCGAAAGCGGTTTTCCTTATATTCAGCACCGGGGAGGGCCAAAAGGTTTTCTGAAAGTGTTAGATGCTAAACGAATAGGATTTATTGATTTCGCAGGAAACAAACAATATGTTTCGGTGGGTAATTTTGAAACTAATCGGAATGTTTCTCTATTTTTGATGGATTATGTGCACAAAATCAGATTAAAGATTTTTGCCAGGGTAGAGGTGGTGGAATTAGAGGAAGATAGTGAATTATATAAAAAACTGGACATAAAAGATTATAAATTCAGACCAGAGAGAATGATGGTTTTTCATGTAGAGTCTTTTGACTGGAATTGTCCGCAACACATTACACCCAGATATACAGTCGAAGAAATTGAACTAATGATGAAACCGCAACGAGAGTATATTGCGCAATTAGAAGCCGAAATAGAACGACTTAAAGCAACTACAAATACCTAATATGCTTAATCAGGATACTTTTACACTGGTTGACCCACTCAACGGGAATCTCGCTTTTAAACTTTTTTCTTTTACGGGAAACAGCCATTTTGACCATGTACAACGCCTGAATTATTTCTCGGTCATCTGGATACAACAAGGAAGTGGCAAAGCAAAAGTTGATTTTTCGGAGTATGAATTTGAGAAAGACGATATGTTTTTCTTTACGCCTTATCAACCATTTATGATACAAGGAATTAAAGAATTAGAAGGAATAGTGTTAGATTTTCACCCGAATTTCTTTTGTATTCATAGACACCATCAGGAAATAGCGTGTAACGGTGTGTTGTTTAATAATATTTACAATCCGCCTTTTGTAAAGGTAGATGAAATAGCCAGACAGACCTTTGAAGTGGTATTGACCCAGATGAAGCTGGAATTGCAGGCGCCTGCTTTGGCTCAGTACGAACAATTAGTCGCCTACCTGAAAATTTTCCTGATAACGGCATCCAGATTAAAAGTGGCTCAACAACCACAAGCCCAACAAGACTATGCTGATAAGAAAGAGCCTTTTATCTTGCAGAATCTGAAAGACTTTATCGAAATCCATTTTAAAACAAAACATTCAGCCAGCGACTATGCTGATATGCTTAATATCTCACCCAAGACATTAGCTAAAATCGCTAAAACGCATTTCAATAAAACGGTAACTGATTTAATTTCGGAGAGAATTGTCATTGAGGCGAAGCGGGAGTTATATCTCACCAATAAATCAGTAAAAGAAATTGCACACGACCTGGGGTATGACGATGAATATTATTTCAGCAGGTTTTTTAAGAATAATGCCGATGTCTCGCCACAGATGTATCGGGAGACCGTGGGTTTTGCCAGGGGGTAGGTATAGATATTTGGTATTAAGTGATTGGATAAAAAACAAAGGCCACTCTTATCAGAAGAGCGGCCTTTAGCTTATTTCATATCAATAAGGCAAAATAAAACAATTGATAACAATTTACCACGGAGCAACACAGAGCGACCGACGCCCAGGTTAGCATTGAGTTTCACAGAGTAAATTTGTCGAATTGGCGATGGCCATTAACTTACAATAATTCTAATCACTCAATCGCTCATTCACTAAATCACTAAATAATCACTTTATATACCTGAAATCCTGTCCGGCTTCTAGTTTTAGCAAAATTTCGTAATACAAATCAATACAAGACTGAATGTCTTCTTTGTGGCACGTTTCTACTGTGGTGTGCATATACTTCTGCGGTAATGAGATTAATGCAGATGCTACACCCTCTGCCGAATAAGCAAAAGAATCGGTATCTGTGCCCGTTGAGCGGCTTGCGGCTGCTCTTTGGAAAGGGATAGATTTTTCTGCCGCCACCTCAATCATAAAGTTGAGCAGGTTGTTTTGCACCGCCGGACCGTAGGTCAATACAGGGCCTCTACCACAGGCTATATCTCCATCCAGTTTTTTATTATACATCGGCGATTGTGTATCGTGAGTCACATCACAACAGATAGCCACATCCGGTTTCAATCTTCTTGAAATCATTTCGGCCCCACGTAGTCCTATTTCTTCCTGCACCGAGTTTACCACATACAATGTATAAGGCAATTGGATATTGTTTTCTTTCAGTTTACGCGCCACTTCTGCAATGATATATCCACCGATGCGGTTGTCTAGCGCACGTCCTACATAGAATTTATTATTCAATTCCATCAGGGTATCTTCAAAAGTAATCACACAGCCTACATGGATTCCCATTTCTTCTACCTCAGCTTTTTTCGCTGCACCCACATCAATGAAGATATTTTTAAGTGTTGGTCTTTCTTCTGTAGCAGATTCACGCACGTGAATGGCGGGCCAGCCAAAAATACCTTTAACAATACCTTTACGTGTGTGGATATTGACTCTTTTGGATGGTGCAATCTGATGGTCAGAACCACCGTTACGGCGCACATAAATATACCCATCTTCTGTAATATAGTTCACAAACCACGAAATCTCGTCAGAGTGACCCTCAATTACCACTTTATAAGGTTGGCCGGGATTAATAACCCCAACGGCTGTTCCATAAACATCAATCAGTTGCGTGTCTATGTATGGCTTTATGTAATCGAGCCATATTTGTTGTCCTGATGCTTCAAAACCAGTAGGAGAAGCATTGTTTAAATACTTGTAAAGAAATTCAATATTTGGTTCTGCCATAATTCTCTTACCCTTTGGTGAAAAATTTGTGCAAAGGTAGAGAAATTATGGAATAATTGAGTGATTTAGTGATTGAGTGATTGAGTGAATAATTTATTAATAAATTTTGAAATCTAGACCTGATTTCTCCACGTATTTCATGTCCTTTAGTATGATGCTCTAATTTTAATCACTCATTCACTAAATCACACAATCACTCAATTCTTCTTATAAAACTCCTGTAAAGCCCGACTAAAGGTTATCATCGCCACATCCATATGGTCTAAATCGGTGTAGATAGCTTGATGCACATTCAGGTTTGAGACATGAGCATTAGTAATATCAGTACTTAGTTTTTTAAGCGGATTGATATTCCAGGTTGGGTCTTCTAATCCTCCGGCAGTCAGATAAATATTTAATGAGTCTGGTGTTTTTTTGCTTTGGAGTTTGGCAGTTAGTTGATTGAGGTAATAATTATTGTACCACAAAGATGGGCTTGCTGAGGCAATATTTTTGAAAGTTGTCTGATTGCTTTCAATCTGATTTAATAGGGCATAGAGGCTAAAATAACCACCAAATGAATGTCCCATGAGTGAGCGATTGCTTGTCTCAGTTCTGAATTCTTTGTCAATATATGGAATCAGTTGATTCACTATAAAACTATTAAAGTTTTTACCACCACCTACAGCTTTCATTTCGTCGGAAGGTATAGAGGCAGGGTAAAGATAATCACGTTCACGTAGAGAATCCATAGCCGCAAAAGATTTATAGCCTATCCCAACTAAAATTACAGGAGGCAAAAGTCCTGCTATTTCGTGTTGTTTTACCGTTTCTGCCAACATTGGAAAATAAAAATTGGCATCTACGATATAGACTGTCGGGTACTTTAGGTCTGGTTTTTCATAATACTTTTTAGGTAATTGAACAGATAGATAAAATGAATCTTTGATAGCTTCTGAATAGAGATTGATTTTTTTATCAAGGGTTTGAATCGGCTCAGTGCTCTTAGTACTTGACATTGTGCAAGAATAGGCAAAAAGGACGCTTAGGACTAGGAAAAATTGCTTTTTCATATGATTGTTGGGTGAAATATATTAACTGGTTATTCTTAAATATACTAATATGGATTACAATAGTAGATACTCATCAAAGACCTATAGCTACGCGTAAACCAACGGGTGATTGTTTGCTGAAAAGGTTGATTTCCGGTTGAATTCTGAGAAAAGGTGTAGCCTGATACCAGCCAAATAATTTGATTGACTTTTCGGCATAGCCGGCAAATATGCCCGCTTTTAAATCTATATCATTGCTCTTTTCTTTCTTCTTAAAAAATGTCATCCCGACAAAGGGCATATATTTAGTGCTGAATTGAAAAGTATTGTCAGCTTTGCGTTCATGTGGGAAATAGGCTTGCGCGCCAATTACAAATCCTCTTTTTAAATACCTGCCTGATACCAGACTTATGCCTAAACTAGCCGAGGGAATAATCTTATCCTGATAAGTACCTACGCCAATATCACCATGAAATTCGAGGAAGTCTAATAGGGCTGCTCCGACTGTTTGAGACTTGATTTTCTGATTTACCACATCGTTTTCAACTTTTACCATTTTCCAGGGATAGGTACTTTTTCTTTCGTTTTTCAATCGTTCTACTGCTTCAATTATAGTTTGATTGATGTTGAGTTCGAGAATATCGCTGATATCGTCCAGACTATTCAACACAAACGTAAATTGCTGGTGCGGATAAGTTTTGAAAACGTGGTTATGGGATTTTAGTAATTCTGATTGTGCTACATTCTGATAATTAACCAAAACCAATGTGTCTTGTAGCAATTGCACTAATTGAACCTCGCGATCTTTAGTAATTTGTAAAACTTCTTTTTGCGGATGATAGATAATATCAATCAGGGGATTACCATTAACGTAGCGATTTCTGCCAAAGTAGGTAATTTTCTTAGTGGCATCTTTTTTAAAGCTGCCTTTTACCAATTGGTAATCTTGCCAGAAGTTTCTCAGTAATGAATCTGCATTGATTGTTAAATCGTATGATGAACCTTGAAAGTCTATCAAAAGTCTGTTTTTATTGCCGAAATCAATCGTTATTTTATTGCTGTTTTTAGTTACTTCTTCAACTAAAAATACATCTGAACGTTTACCGAAAGTATTGAGTAGGATAGGGGGACGAATACTTTCCAGTACATTCATGGTATCGTATTTGGCTCGGGTCTGGCATATAGTTCCCCCGGCAATGCCCGTCAGGAGCATTGATAAAACAATGATGGTTCGTAACATTATATTATGTTTTAGATATATGAGTTAATTCTGACTCCTTGCGGCAAATCTGATTTTGAATTTTGGTTGTGGTATAGGTGGTTTCTCAGAGGTCGAAATCTCGTTGACATGAATAGTCTTGAACTGTGGTTTGGCTTCTGCCACTATAAGCGGTTTAAAATAAATTGAATCCTGTTTAATAGCGGGAGTCTGCATGGGTGAAGTATTTACCTTTACGGCTAACTGCTCGACCTCAATCTCTAATTCTTTTTTAGGCTCAATGATTGCCTTTTTCTTTAGCTTGGGCTTTGTTGGCTTAATTTTTTGAGGAACTATCGCTAATACAGGAATTGGCTCAGATCTAAGTTCATGGATAATTAAAGGAGTTTTAGGTGTTTTCTTTGAAATAGAAACTACCCACAATACCAATCCCCCTAAACAAGCGGCCACGGCCACCCATCTCCACCAGCCTTTGCGTTGGGGTCTATCAAGATTCTTCTGTAGTGAGTTCCAGAATAACTCCTCATCGAAAGCGGAATTTTCTGATAGACTATCTTCTACATCATCGATCTTTCTACGAAAAAAGTTATCCAGTTTATGTTCCATAGTTATATCCTAATTTCGTCAGTTCTGCTTGTAATAGTAATCGGGCTTTGTACAGTTGGGTTTTAGAAGTATTTTCACTAATGCGTAATTGAGCAGCTATTTCTTTATGACTAAAGCCTTCAATTGCATAAAGGTTGAAAACCGTTCGGTAGCCATCAGTCAACTTCAAAACCAATTGATAGATTTCTTCTTCCTCAAGATGTTCATAGGCTGAAAAATCGCTTATGGGTTCATCATCGGCTATTTCTTCCATCAGCACCCAGGTTACTTTTCTTTGCCTGATAAACATCAGACACTCGTTTATCATCAGTTTTTTCAGATAAGGCTCCAGGGTGTTTTCACCGCGATACTCGATTTTGCTGACTGAGTTAAAAAATTTCAAAAAGCCATTCATTAACATTTCCTGTGCATCTGCTTCAATCTTTACATAACGGAGACATAGCCTGAACATTCGTTTCACGAAACGGTCGTAGACTCGTTTCTGTACAAACGGATTCTGTTTCTGTAGCTCCTGAATGAGTTGAAGTTCCTGCATTAATAACAATGATTGTGGCTTTCAATAGTATATATGCTAAATGTAAAGAAGAAGTTGTCTGAAGTGAGATTTTTTTTTTAGAATTTATTTGTGATTTAATCATTATTATAGTTTTGGCTATGCCTTGGTAACAGCGACTGAAGTCGCCGCCTAAGACAACAAAGGTTATTTTAGTATACAACGCCCGACTTAAGTCGGGCTTACATAAGAAATAAATCCTTTGTTTATATAGGCGGCGACTTCAGTCGCTGTCATGAAGGGTTATGCTAATACACAAAAAAGCATTGCTAAAAACTAGCAATGCTTTCCGGAATAATAAACCCTAAACTATGAAAAAAAACTACTCTTTGATTGCTTGTTAATTATCGGCTACTGACTGCCACCGATAAGATTTTAAACTCTGTTCTGCGATTAGCCTGATGCTGTGCTTCTGAACAAGCTGCGCCGTTATCGCAATTATTTAATAATTCACTCTCGCCATATCCCTTTGCTTCTATTCTTGCAATTTCTATGCCACGTGTTAATAAATAATCAACTACTGCTCTTGCCCTGTTTTCAGACAGTTTTGCGTTGAATGCATCACTCGAACGGCTATCTGTATGTGACCGGATTTCGATACGCATTTCAGGATATTTTTTTAATAAAGGCACCAGTTTCGTTTCTAATTCTTTGGCGGCGTCCGGCCGGATAAAGAATTGTCCGTAGTTGTAGTAGATATTCTCTAATCTGAAAATATCACCTTCGCCCACCAGACCTAAATTCTGTTCTAAAGATTTTGGTCCTTTTTTGGTTGGTTTTACTTTGCCAAGATTTTCGGTGTTTACTGCATATTTATCTTTAATAGCTGTTACGCTATAGTCCCCTTCTTTTTTAGGTTGAAACTCGTATTTGCCATCTACACCCGTTACTACAGTTTCTATCGAGCCATCTTTTTCGTTTTCAAGGGTAACAGTAGCACCCTCAATAGGCACCTGATTTACTTCGGCTACGATCGTTCCTTTAATGATTGGTGGCGGTGTTTTAGACTTCTGCAGATACATCGTGATAGTTGTTCTGTTTTTCAATGAAGTAGCAAACGTACCATAGGTAATACTATTCGGCTCATAGCCCTCTTTCATAGCTTTGAATTCGAAATCAGTGCCTGCCTCCAGACAAATTGAAACCTTGCCATCCGGGCCTGTTACAATCAGCTCTTTATTTAAACCATCTTTCAGTATACGTACATCAACACTTTCAATAGGTTTCTTGGTATCATTATCATAAACCAATACATTCAACTGACGGCAACCATGAATGAAAGAATATAGATTATCATCATTGTACCCACGTTTGCGGTTTGAACTGAAATAGCCTCTGCTTCGACTTGCATCGGTAATAAGCCCGAAATCGTCTTTAGATGAGTTAATAGGGGCTCCTAAGTTTTTAACTTCACTCATCGGGATACCCTCTCTCAATTCTACATGAAATATATCCAGTCCGCCTAGGCCCTCATGTCCATCAGAAGCGAAATACATATCACCATTCTCATCAATAAACGGAAACATTTCGTTGCCCTCAGTATTGATTTCTCTGCCCAGATTTACCGGTGAACTCCATTGTCCGTCGCGGTATTCTGTCACATAAATATCTGTTCCGCCAAATCCACCGGGCATATCTGATACAAAATAGAGTTTGGTATCGTCTGGCGATAACGCCGGATGTCCGCACGAATATTCGTTGCTATTAAATGGTAAGTCGACTATATTGCCCCAGCCTTTGTTGGATTCGGAGGCCATATATAATTTGAGCTTGGTAATGCCATCTGAAGCTACCCGGTTTTTGCCCTTGCTGCGGTTATTACTTGTAAAAATTATTCTCTTATAATCTTTGAAGAACGTGGCCGGCCCTTCATGGTATTTTGAATTAAGGGTCTTGCTGAATTGCTCTACTTTCGTCAAAGGTTTTTCTTCTTTCTCCTCCTCTGCTTTTTCCAGATTGCCTAAAGATGAAGTAGAAATAGCCCCTGCACCTGCTTTCTTCATCGCTATATTGTCTTTTCTTAACTGGGTTGTATCAGGAAAGACAAAGAGGTCAAGAAAAGGCGTCTGGTTTTGCATAAAAACCCGTTTGATAATACCGCCTTCCTCGCGTGCCGATACAAAAACCAATGAGTTTTTATAAAACATCGGACTAAAATCAGATTGACGGGAATTAAGCGCGTAGAGGTAATCTATTTTATAGGTTGACGAATCTTCAAAAAAACGGCTATTGTCCATATAGGCCACAGTAAACTTACGACCACGCATGTCGGCGGTTTGTTCCTGTCCGTATTTGCTGTACATTTTTTGTGATTCTTTATACTTGCCGTTGTTGGCCAATGCCTGTGCATAATAGAGGTACACTTCGCTTTCTACTTCATTGCCATAGGCACTGATTAAGTCGGCATAGGTAAGCTCGGCATTGCGTGAATCCTGAACTTTACGGTAGCAGTAAGCCAGTTTGGTTAAGGCTTCTTTTACTTCGGGCGTTCCTTTTTTGACTGAGCGTAAATAGTCTTCATAATTACGGATAGCCTCAATGTAACTGATATTCTCGAAGTTGCGGTTCGCTAATTTTAGTTTATTGTTTTGAGCAAAAGTATGTAGGACTATTAGGAAAGCAAATGCCGACAGCCCAATTCTGGTTTTAATCATGGGACTTGACTTTTATTAAACGGGTTAAATAATATAACTTTTTGGGTTACATTTTAAGCCTGTCAAAAGCCGTGCCAAAAAGGGGATGGAGGGTGGAGAATTGTTTTTTCGTAGAGACGCAATGCATTGCGTCTTCGTTGGCCTATCCTATTTAATGAATTAGATTATGTGAGAATATTTAAATGAAATTAAGATTCAAAGGATTTTATAGACCTCTGAAGACGCAATGCATTGCGTCTCTACAAAATAACTATTATACAGATAATACCTCCACTCGTACCACCTCCATCGTCCCATCCGTAATCTTAAACCGCTCATCCGTCCGTTGCCCAATTACCCAAACAATATCATCACTGGAACATAACAGGAAGGTACTCTTTTTCAGGTGCAAAGGCACTTTTTTATCTACCAGAAAATCACTAATTTTCTTTTTACCTTTCATGCCCAGAGGAATAAACCAGTCTCCTTCCTGCCAGGGACGGATGCTGAGGGGATATTTGAGTTTGGAAGCATCAACCCAGAGAAGGTTGTGTTTTCTTTCGGTATTCAGATAGGCTTGCCAATCCTCTTTTGTAGCAGGACTCATATGTAAGAATAAGTCATAATATTCAATATTTTGAATGCCCTTTTCAATGAATACTTCTTCAAAACTCTTTTCTTGTTTAGGGGTAATAATCAGATACTCCCGGTCTTTGATGAGAGTATGCGTAGCAGAATAAAAAGTTTTACCCGATGTCTTTTTGAGTGATTGATGGATTTCTTTCGATTGGAAATAGTTGAATCCAAACTCTTTCAATGTTTCTTCCAATAGATAAGAAGATGATTTCCAGTCTTGAATTATATTGATTTTTAAACAAAGCGCACCATTCTCTTCTTTGCAAACAGATTCCTTAAAGGTGTCCAGATTATTCTGAAAATTGCTTTCAATGGCTTGTAATCTTTCAATATTCCGGGCAAAAGTATGTTCTAAACCTGGATTAATTTTTTTGAGTAAGGGCACTACTTCATTTCGCAATAAATTGCGTTGGTAATCATTTGACGCATTACTACTGTCTTCTCTCCATTGTAATTGCTTCTCTCCTACATAGTTTTCAATGTCTGTTCTTGCGGCAAAAAGCAATGGACGTATGATAGAATCTTTCTTTGGCAGAATCCCTCTCAATCCTGCAATACCTGTGCCTTTGGTCAGGTTCAGCAGAATCGTTTCTATGCTGTCATTCAGATGGTGGGCTGTGGCTATGTATTGGTAATCCAGTTCCTGTCTCAACTGCTCAAACCATTCGTAGCGTAGTTGTCGGGCAGCCATTTCTATAGAGAGTTTGTAGGTTTTGGCGAAGTCTTTTGTCTGGAAGCTGGTTGTACGGAATGGTATTCCGTGGCTCGCGCACAGCTCCTTCACAAACTCGGCATCCTGGTCTGATTCTTCACCCCTTAACTGAAAGTTACAATGTGCTACTGTAAAATTAAACTTCGCCTCTCTGAACAGGTCTAATAATACAATAGAGTCTCTGCCGCCACTTACCGCTAATACAATTTTATCAGTAAGCTGAAAAAGACTTTGTTCGTTAATATATGTTAAGAAAGACTGAAGCATAAACGCAATTACGTACTTTTGCAAACAAAATTAGAATATTGCACAGAAGATGTTGACAATTGGCCTGAAAAATATAAGCATACGCAATTTTATTCACTCCAACAGACTTTCGCTGGTGGTGTTGATAAGCTTGCTATGCTCTTTTATAACTTACGCCCAGAAACCCCTCAATCCACCTGTACCAACTACTCCTAAAACCCGAATCAACCTATTACATGCAGATAGTATCCTGATTACCAACGGGGCATCAGAGATACGTGAGTTTATAGGCAATGTATCTTTTCAGCATAAAGGTGCAGTTTTGTACTGTAATACGGCTACTCAATACGAAATGAGCAATACCATAGAAGCCTTTGGGAATATCCGTATTGTGCAGGGTGATACCCTGACTGTAACAGGGGATACGCTTTATTATGACGGAAATACAAGATATGCCCGTGTATTAGGAAAAAAGGTAGTATTGACTGATTCAAAAGTGACTTTGACTACGAGAATAGTGGAGTATGATATGCAAAGAAACAGAGCTTACTATCCGGTTCGTGGGGTAATTGTGCAGGATTCGAGTACACTAAAGAGTGAGAAAGGCTATTATAATACCCGCTCAAAGATTTTTAATTATAAGGAAAACGTAGAAATCATTAATCCTAAATATACGATTACCACAGATAGTTTACAGTATAATGCCCGTACTAAAATGGCTTTATTTAAAGCCCCTACGCTAATCAAGAGCAAAGATGGTGATATAATAGCGAATGCCGGAAGTACCTATAATACTGAAACTCAACTGGCTAATTTCAAGGGGCGCTCTAAGGTAGTCAATGAGAATTATACTTTGGTAGGAGATACCTTGAATTTTGACCAGAAAACGGAGTCTGGTGTAGCCAGAGGAAATGTAGAGATAGTTTCAAAGAAAGATAAGGTGATACTGACCGGAAACCGGGCCATCCGCAACGGACAAACAGGTTTCACCAAAATAATGGGCAATGCCATTATGCGCAATGGGTCAGAAAAAGATACGCTTTATATGCGGGCTGATACACTTTATGCCTACGAAATGATGGATGACACCACCACCAGAACCAAAAAAGATACGGTGAAGCGTGAGCGGAAAATGGAAAAGATGATTGCGCAGGGCAATGTACAGATTTACAGAATTGATATGCAGAGTAAAAGTGATTCACTCCTATATGACCTGAAAGATTCAGTAATACACTTTTTTACAAAACCTATACTCTGGAATCCGCAAAACCAATCTGAAGCCGATACAATTCACGTATATATGAAAAACGGTAAGGTAAACCGGATGTTTCTGATCAATCAGGGATTCGTGATTGCGAAAGATACCTCATCTAACTATAATCAGGTAAAAGGACGGAAAATATCTGCCTTATTTAATGAACAGACCCGACTTGATCAGGTGATTGTAGAGGGCAATGGACAAAGTATTTATTATGCTTTAGACGACCAGAATAAACTAATTGGCGTAAATCATGTCGAATGTAGTAAAATGAATATTCGGTTTCGTGAGAATCAGGTGAAGCGTATAGCTTTTATCGGTAAACCTGACTCGAAGCTCGTTCCACCTAAAGAGTTAACTAATAGTGCAAACCGTTTAGATGGCTTTAGTTGGCGCGAAAAAGAAAAACCTACAAAAGAACAAATTCTTGGTGTGAAATTTGCTGTAAAACAGTAGGCTGGCACACTTTTTTAAGCGTAAAAAGTACTAAAGTTTGTTAAAAAAGGTTGACAACGATAAAATTTATAACTTATTGCAACCATTTAATCATTATTAGCGTCCTTATATAAAAAATTAATTTGGTTTTTTCAGTTTGTTGTTTACATTTGTATAATCCCTACAAATCACATAACGAATCTAATAAAAGTTTTTGAGTTAAAATATGGTAAAAAATTTACGAAAATATATATTGGTTTTGATTGGAATGGCTCTACTATCAAACGTGGCTCTTGCGCAAGTCGAGAAAGGCAAGTCACGCCTGGATATTGGTAAAAAGCCGACCACAAAAGTGCAGAAGCTAAGCTATGTAGGCAAACCAATGCCTAAAGAGGTGAAGCTTGACAAACCTGCTATGGTCAATCAATACTTTAGAAATGCACTCTTGAATGGTTCTCCAAAACCAGCGGTTGTGAAAGCAGCTAATACAGAAACATTATCGGCCAGCACTGACAGAAATATTGGTAATAGCAATAGCAGCGAGCCTGATAAGTTGTTTTCGAACGATAAAATTACGGTTTCAAATATTTATCCGAATCCGGCCAACGATTTTGCGATGGTCGATTATTCGATTACAGGTAACGTAAATGACGCAAGCATGTCTTTTTACAATTTGTTGGGCAACGAGGTAGGTAATTTTGAATTAGACAAAAACGACCGCAAATTGAAAGTACAGACTACCAACTGGGATTCAGGTGTGTATTTGTATCAATTGGTGGTAGATGGCAAGAAAGTGGTAACCAAAAAGCTATTGGTAAGACATAACTAAGCCTTTGAGCAAGATATACTATCAGGGAAGTGAGCAATCGCTTCCCTATTTTTTTTGGAAAAACACATAAAATATGGCTTTTTTGCAGAAAAAATCACAAGCCTAATATTACCGCTAAAATTACCTCATGTTAAAATATTCAGTTATCACACCTGTATATAACCGTCCTGATGAAGTCAGAGAATTGCTCGAAAGCCTGACCAGACAGACTTATCAGAACTTTGAGGTGATTATTGTAGAAGATGGTTCAACATTGAAATGTGAGGAGGTTTGCCGGAGTTTTGAAAAACGGTTGGATATTAAATATTTCTACAAATCCAATTCAGGGCAGGGCTTTTCTCGCAATTATGGCTTTGAGCGTGCCATTGGTGATTATTTTGTGCAATTAGATTCTGATGCCATTATCCCGGAGCGATATTTTGAGATTGTTGATAATCATCTCTCAACAAATTGGCTGGATGCTTACGGAGGTCCAGATGCTGCGCATGAAAGCTTTACAGATACGCAGAAAGCCATTAACTATGCCATGACATCAGTATTTACTACCGGAGGCATCAGAGGCAAGAAAAACAATGCAGGCGGGCAGTTTCACCCACGTAGTTTCAATTTTGGCATTTCCAGAAAAGTCTGGGAGGAAACGCAGGGCTATACCATGACCCGCATGGCCGAAGACATTGAATTCAGCATTCGTATTATTAACAAGGGATTCAAGGTAGGTTTAATAGAAGAAGCTTTCATCTATCATAAAAGGCGCACTGATTTTGGGCAGTTTTACAAGCAATTACATTTCTTTGGTCGCGGCCGTATCAATCTATCCAGAATGTTTCCTTCCGAACTAAAATTGGTACACTTTTTCCCGATGGTCTTTACGCTAGGCGTTTTATCAATCCCTGTTCAATTGCTACTGAGTTTTATAAGCCCATTTTTCTGCTATACCTTTTTATTTTCCATAGGAGTAATGGCGCTATATAAATTAATGATATTCATAGATTCTACTGTAAAAAACAAAAGCCTTAAAGTAGGTTTTCTAAGCATTGTTGCCTGTTTCATCCAACTATTTGCCTATGGCATTGGCTTTATGCAGGAGAAATTAAAAGGGGTTTGAATGAATTAATTCGAAGTATTACGTTTAGTAAAGTAAAATTCTGAAAATTGCCTCATTTGGTAGAGACAGGGCAATGCGGGGACGCCTAGTCCCTGTCTCTACGTCTAGACAAAGGATACGCTAATGTCTAGTGCCAGAACATCATGTTAAACCTGTGTTAAAAGTCCCCCTTTAGGGGCTAGGGGTGTGTTATCATCATTAAATGTTTCTTCAAATAATCCACACTCTTCACAAACGGCTTCAAACCCACAAATAACAATCCTGCCGAAATGATACAGCCTACAAATTGCGTAATAAAAATGGAATATTGAATTTTAAGAGGGTCGTGAAAAACAATATCATTCAACAAACCTACCGACAATGGGCCTAAACCCAGGCCTATGATATTTACCACGAAGAGGAAAAATGCCGAGAAAATAGCCCGCATATTATTAGGTGCCACTTCCTGAATGGCGGCAGTTGCCGAACCATAAGGGAAGGCCGCAAAAAAGCAGAAAAGGGAAATAAATATCAATCCGATATTCGGGTCAGACATTAACAAACCAATTGTGCACAATACCGATATTGACATCCCGATGAAACCTGCTTTCATTTTGGCATTTACCACGCCTTTTTTAGATAGATGATCGGCATATCTACCGCCTGTAAGCACACCTAGAGTAGCAAAAACGGTAATTATCAATCCAAAAACTACTCCGGCTTTTTGCGCTTCCCAACCGTGTATCCGGTTGAGATAAGTCGGTACCCAATAAATACCCGCATAGGAGGCTAGTGACATAAAAGAAATACCAAAACTCAGGCTCAGGAAAGTGGTTTTATTTGCTTTGAAATAGGCTACTATTTCAGCGATACTAGCTTTACTGGTCGATTCTTTATCACTATCCAGTTCTTTGCGCTTAGGTTCTTTGATAGTTTGCAACAGGAGTACAATTAGTAATCCCGGGAAGCCAATATAAAAGAAAATCACCTGCCATGAGTAGATTTCTCCAACAAATGGTATCTGAATATTTTCTTTCCCAATCATGGAACTGATAGCCGCGCCAATCAGTATAGAGAGGCCTGAACCTAAATAAACTCCCAGATTATAAATACTCATGGCTGTAGCCAGCTTTCTTTTCGGGAAATAGTCGGAAATCACAGAATAAGCAGCAGGGGAGAGCGCGGCTTCACCGATACCCACACCTACACGTGCAAAAAACAATGCCCAGAAACTACCTGCCAATCCACAAAGCACCGTCATTAAACTCCAGATAGCAATACCCCAGCCGATGATTTTCTTACGGCTCATTCTATCCGCCATCAATCCGATAGGGATACCTAAAAGCGTGTAGAATAACGCAAAGCTAAGCCCCATCAATAAGCCCATCTGAGTATCCGAAATACCGAATGATGCTTTAATAGGTTTAACCAGGAGCGCTAAAATTTGTCTGTCGATAAACGAAGAGATATAAGCTAGTAGAAGTATGCCCAATACATACCAGGCATAACGGAGCGAGGACTGTTCTTTCATAGAAATTGCACCCGATAATTAATCGGATTTGCTTAGGTGTAAGGTCTTAGATTGAGCAGTAAGTTAGTATTTTTTATTCAAAGATTGGGATTATTCTCATAAGAAATTTTACTTTTTTTATTCTGAAAACGTTTAATGATTTTACGGATTAAAAAGAAAAATAGTATTATACAGAGAATAGCAATAAAAACCGGAATCCAGAGCGTGAGAGCGGAGAGGATGATGGAAATGAAGTTTTCGATGGTAGCCAGAATAGAATTGCCGAAGCCCCCTGTAAACTTGGTAGAGGCTAGTCGGAGCAGACTGGTTCCGGCTTGGATAGTCCCGGCCATGCCACCCCCAGCTACAATGCCAAGTGTCCATTTCAATTCGGGAGAATCAATTTTGAGGAAAGAAGTAGTGAGAATAGTGCCAGCCACAAACGAAGCAGGCATCGCAATTGTATCTAATAGATTATCAACAACAGGTATATAATAAGCCAGAATTTCGGCTAAAGTGGCAGCACCTAAAATATAAGTAGCTGCAGGACTGGCCAACCACTCAAAGCCTTGTGATAAATCAAGCACTCCGAAGCGGGTAGCCAGATTACCTATCAGCATAGGTACAAAAATACGGAAGCCTGAACAGGCACTTAAGGCAATACCAACACAAAGGCTGATTAGAAATTCTTGCATGAACGGAACAGATATGATTGTTCAATTTATGCAAAAAAATAAAATATGTATCACGATTTTTCAAATCGTTGTCTAATAAACGATTTGAACTGTCCGTCGCTACGGAAATCGTGATACAAAATTACGCAGTCTCAGAAACTGATTTCTTTGGCCCTAATTTCTGTTTTACAATGAGACTTACCCGATATACCAGCCAGATACACAACAGAATAACCACGATAGATATAATCCCTAGTGTCGGATAATGTTCCAGGGGACTGTTTTTATCTTTCTGCACGATAATCAATCCGGCCACAATTGAGGCTATACCACCTGCAATTTGCTGTAGCGATGAGTTAATGCTCATAAAGGCACCTCTATCCTGCATCTGCGGAATGCCCGTCATTAAGGATGTAGCCGGAACCATTCTCGACATGATGCCTGCAAATAGCAACACATTCAGAATCATGATAATCCAGAGGGGCATTGGGGTAAGATTGGTATAAACAGCCGTCATGATTACTGCCCATATGGAGCCAAAGGCAAATACCTTAAACTTGTCAAACTTATCACTCAACCGGCCCACAATAGGCATAATAACCAAGGCTGAAATACCTGTTACCATAAATACTATCGGCAGTTGCTCTTGTGTAATCTTCAAGTTATTAATGGCAAAGGCACTACCAAAAGGCATCATCAGGAATCCACCGACTGATAGGAGGGCGGTTCCGGCAAAAGCTATCTGATAATTGGTTGTAGCCAGCACATGGCGGAAATGCTCAAATACATTTCTATCCGTTTTCTGTTCCAGGTGTTTGGTTACAGGTTTTAATCCCTGCATAACCGCCAGAGCAATCAGGATACTCAAGCCTACAATCATCAGGAATGGCGCATGCCATCCCCATATATTGGCCAGATATAAGCCTATCGGGATACCCAAAACCTGACTGGCGGCGAAACCCATCTGCACAGTACCCATTACTCGTCCTCTTTGTTCAATCGGGAAAATATCAGTGATAATAGCCATACCAATTGAGCCGATAACTCCCCCAAACAAACCTGTAAAGACACGCGCGGCAACCAATAACTCATAAGTAGGAGCCAGACCGCAGAACAAAGTTCCTAAAATGAAACCCACATAAAAGAATAGCAGGAGTTTTTTACGGTCGTATTTATCGGCGAATCCTGCCGCTAATAAACCTGAAATACCTGCACTAAAGGCATAGCTTGATACAGCCACACCGAATTGTTTAGGGTTTATGTCTAATGATTTCATCAGAATATCACCTAAGGGAGACATCACCATAAAGTCTAAAACCACTGTAAATTGAGTAATTGCCAGTAGTGCAATCACTAATTTCTCATACCCGGTAAATGCTTTTTTTTCCATATATTAATTGTTTAATTCTTCACATTCAAATCCTGATTCTTTAATCAACTGAATCAGTTCGTGCATACAAATTCCGTCTGCCGATGCCCGCAGTACTCCATCACAATCCTGATAATCGACCGACCATTTGATAATTTGTGGAACCTGATTGAGTTGCAGGGCAAGCTCCTCTTTCATAGCGAGGCTAAGCACATTGGTTTTCAGAATAAATAGCTCCATAAATAATAGCTTTTTCGCAAAAATTATAGGTCTTCAAAATAATCGTGTGTCGGTATAAACTATGCTTTCAGAGCTTTCATGACTAATGCAAATGTTTGCCACATAATTTCTTCTGAAAACTGGAATGGTTCGCCTGCCAGACTGATACCCTCGGTATGAAAGCGAATCAGGTTATATAAAGGGGCATAAGCTACCGACCAGAATGCCTCTTTGGTAAGGGGTTTAATTTCTTTATTATCAATCGCATTATGCAGAAATCTACCCATTGATGCCACAAACTCTGTATCTAGTGCCTCAAAGACACGTGTTCGGAGCGGAGAGTGCCGCAATTGTTCAAGAAAAGATGCCCTTACCGGATTCTCCAGCCAATAATCTGCCCTATTACGCCATTGTACCCGCATGCCCTCTTCAAACTTCATGTTGGGGTCAAAGTTTTTCAGAATCGTGGTTGTTAATCTGGTGGCTTCTTCGTACCCTAGCTGAATTAATAAATCTTCTTTATCTTTATAATAGATATATAATGTAGCAGGCGAGACACCGGCTTCTTTAGCCAATTTCTGCATGCTAAAACCATCAAGCCCCTCTCTCACAATCATTTCGATTGCTCTCTCTTTTACAAGCAGTTCTTTATGTTCGTCTCTGTATCTCATATGTTGATACAAATATAAATGAATGTTCGTTCATTTATTATTAAAAAATGATTAAACTTTATTTTTGAAGTGCCTGATAATAGCACCGAAGTCCATGCCTTTAGACAACCCCCATACAGCTTGTGAGATGCGTTTGCTCTTGATTTCTATAGATTTTACCCCTTCAATCCAGTTGGAGAAGTACCGCTGATGTCCCGGCGCCAGAGAATTAAAGAACTCTAAAGCCTTTGGCTCGTCTTCCAGGCATATCAATAAATCTGGGGATATTTTATGTTCGTTGGTGTCTAATTCCAAAGCGACTTCAATCGTTGCTCCTTCACTTTTTTTGATGCCTTTGCGCATACCACCATTAATAGCCATCATAAAATCACCTTCGCCTGCGGGCAATAGCGCTATCTGTTCAATCGGGAATGCATCTAATTTGCCTCTTACTCTATAAGTAGTCTTTGTGTCAGGTTTGATTTGGTTGGCAAGGATAGCAGGAATAATGATATAGGTCCAACCGGTTTTATCTCCGTTTTTCTCGAATTTCTGTAGGGTAGTCTTAAAAGTAACCATTGTTTCTGAACGATTATGTATCTTTAGGAGTTTAAAATTAGGAAATCTTTGCAAAAACAAATTGAATGAGCGAACAAAATCCTTCCGGTAACATTTTCGATTGGGCAGTACTGAAGAGGTTGTTTCAGTTTATACGTCCGTATCAATTTCGTTTTTATTCTTTAGTGTTCGTGATTCTGGTGGGGGCAGCTTTGGCACCGGCCATTCCGCTTTTAATAAAACAGACCATTGACGGTCCTGTAACCTCAGGCGATTATACTGGTTTGGCCCGAATGATGCTTATCATGGTGGGAGTATTGGTACTCCAATCGCTGATTCAGTTTGTGAATACCTATCTGGCTGGTTGGTTGGGACAGAATATCATCCGTGATATCCGTATCCAATTGTATCAGAAGATAATTCATTTACGCTTAAAATTCTTTGACGATACACCCATTGGCCGATTGGTAACCCGTACGATTTCAGACATAGAAACATTAGCTGATGTATTTAGTGAGGGCATAGCTGCCATTGCCGGGGATATTCTGCAATTGGTTCTGATTATCACGGTGATGTTTTATACCGACTGGAAACTCTCATTAATAAGCCTGAGCACTGTTCCATTGATGTTGGTTAGTACCTATATTTTCAAAGAAAAAGTAAAGAAGTCGTTTAATACTGTGCGTAATGCTGTTGCGAATCTCAATTCGTTTGTGCAGGAGCATATCACGGGTATGAGCATCGTACAGATTTTCAACTCTGAGCAAATTGAGTACAAAAAATTTGTGGCAATAAATAAAGAGCATCGCGATGCCAATATCAAGTCTATTATGTATTACTCGGTTTACTATCCGGTAGCAGAGGTAATTGCGGCTTTGGGTACGGGTCTGGTAGTATGGTTTGGCGCAAAACAGATGTTGAATAGCGAGGTAAGCTACGGTACCGTTACGGCCTTTATCATGTTTATTAATATCTTCTTCCGACCGATACGAATGCTGGCCGATAGAATGAATACCCTACAGATGGGTATTGTGAGCACTGACCGTATCATCAAATTGCTGGATAGTGACGAATACACGGCCAATGATGGCAAATATACCACTCATCTGAAAGGAGAAGTAGAGTTTAAAGATGTCTGGTTTGCCTATAATGATGAAAACTATGTATTGAAAGATATATCTTTTAAAGTCAATCAGGGAGAAACGGTGGCTTTTGTAGGGGCAACAGGCGCAGGGAAATCATCAATCATCAATCTACTATCCAGATTTTACGAGATAAATAAGGGTGAAATATGGATTGATGGCATTGATATTAAGAAATATGATTTAAAACACCTGCGCGAGCAGATAGGGGTGGTATTGCAGGATGTATTCCTGTTTTCAGATACGATTGAGAACAATATTACCTTGGGGGATACTTCGATTTCAAGAGAAAATATCATTGAGGCTGCCAAACTGGTAGGGGTACATGATTTTATCATGCAGTTACCGAATGGCTATGATTATAATGTGCAGGAACGGGGCGCCACGCTTTCAGTAGGGCAACGTCAGTTGATTTCGTTTGTACGGGCTATGGTACAAGACCCTAAGATTATTGTTTTGGATGAAGCTACTTCATCGGTTGATACTGAGACAGAGGAGCTGATTCAGAATGCTATAAGTCAGTTAATGAAAGGTCGCACAGCCATTGTGATTGCTCACCGATTAAGCACCATCCAGAAAGCGCATAAGATTATTGTCTTAGACAAAGGACAGATAATGGAAGAAGGCAACCATGAAGAACTATTGGAGAAAGATGGATTCTATGCCAACCTATATCGGATGCAGTACAAGGAGGCGTTGGTGTAGGAGAAATTGTGTATCACGATTTTTCAAATCGTGGTTTGTAACAAATAATAAAATATAATGGGCTTTAGAATTTACCCACACGATTTAAAAAATCGTGATACATTATAAAAATCAAAAAAGCTCTCAATCTACTTGAGAGCTTTTTTTGATAATTATATATATCGATATAATTATGCCAATTTCACGTTCACGGCGTTTAGACCTCTTTTACCTTCCTGGATTTCGAAAGTTACTTCGTCATCCTGACGGATTTGGTCCTTTAATTCTGATACATGGACGAAAACCTCTTGGTTAGTTCCATTAACTTTAACAAAACCATAACCTTTGGTTTCGTTGAAAAACTTAACAATTCCTGTAGACATTTGAAAAAATTTGTATTTTGTACTTAAAGTACAAAGGTGAGATTATTAATTGACAAAACCTAGCGTATAGCCTAATTATTCTTAAAAATAGATAATTCTACCTATTTTTTGTACTATATTTTTACTCATTATCGAACCATTAACCTTAATTAACATTATTTCAATCTCTCTTAACCTATGTTGAGAAATGTGGTTTCTACTTTTGTTTCGACAAAAAATCAAACCACTTATGAAAAAGCTTTTTATTCTTCTTTTGTTTTCAATACCCACTTTTGCCCAAAAGATTACTATCAAAGGTACGGTGGCCGATTCTGCAGCCGCTCCTTTGCAATATGCTACAGTGCTATTGCTGAGCCCTAAGGATTCGTCTTTGGTAAACTTTGGCCGTACCAACGATAAAGGGGTTTTTGAGTTAAAAAACCTGAATCCAACCAACTATCTGTTTAAAATCACTTATGTGGGGCATCAGCCTTTTTATAAACTGATTGTTCCTGATGGTGCTACCGGAATAGATTTAGGCATTATCAAGCTACAAGCCATTAGCAAAGAATTGGCCGAGATAACTGTGAAAGGCGAAAAAGCCCCTGTGAGTATCAAAGGCGATACAGTAGAATTTAATGCGGGTTCATTCAGAGTAAAACCTAATAGCGTGGTAGAAGACCTGCTGAAGAAATTGCCAGGAGTGGAAGTAGAAAAGGATGGAACTGTAAAGGCACAGGGAGAAACGGTAAGAAGAATTACTGTTGATGGCAAAGAGTTTTTTGGAAGAGACCCAAAAATGGCTACTAAAAACCTGCCTGCTGATGCCATAGAGAAAGTACAGGTGTATGACAAACGCTCTGACCAGGCCGATTTTACCGGTATTGACGATGGCCAGCGCGAGAAGAACATCAATCTGAAACTGAAAGAAGACCGCAAGAAAGGGGCTTTTGGAAATATTACCGCAGGCGCTGGTCTGGACGAACGATATGCAGGCCGATTGAATATTAACAGATTCAATAAAGATAAGCAATTATCTGTATTGGCGATGGGGAATAATGTGAATCAACAGGGTTTCTCGATTGAAGATTACATGAATTTTTCGGGTGGTTTGCAGCGTATGATGGGTGGCGGCGGTCAGTTTCGCGTACAATTCAGCGCTGATAATGACGGAGGCTTGCCTTTAAACTTTGGTAACCGTCAGAATGGCTTTGTGAGAAACTGGGCCGGAGGGCTTAACTTCAATAATCCTATCAGCAAAAAGACAGAAATAAACGGAAGCTATATGTTTAATAATATCAACCAGATTATTGGCAAAGATGTGAACCGTCAGAATTTCCTACCTAATGGTGATAGCTATACTACCTTGCAGAAAACATCGCAGAATACTATGAACGATAACCATCGTCTCAATTTCACGCTTGATCAGAAGCTTGATTCGATGAATTCGTTGAAATGGTCGTCTTATATTAATTATAATCATACCAGAGCCAATACTGTCAGTAATAGCCAGTCGCTGAGTAGTAAAAATTTACTGGAGAATGAAGGTGGACGTAACTACGGAGGTAGTAGCGAAGGATTAAGCCTGAGCAGTAATTTATTGTGGCGTCATAAATTCCATAAGAAAGGGAGAACGCTTTCGACCAACCTGAGTTTTCAGGTAAATAATACAGATAGCAATGGCGATTTGGCGGCCTTGAACAAATATTATATAGATGGCGCATTGGCACGCACAGAGAGTATTAATCAGAAAAGTACCCAGAAATCAGACCGGATGAATTATGGTTTAACGGCTTCTTATACCGAGCCATTGGGCAAACGCAAGTTTCTGGAAGTAAACTATGCCATACAGAAAAACGACTATATATCTGATGCTTTGGTGAATGATATTAAAGATGGTGTGCCGGTTTATAACAGTCAGTTGAGTAATAAATTTGAAAGTAGTTTTCTCTATAATCGTCTGGGGGCTAATTTCAGATTGGTGCAGAAGAAATATAATTTCTCTACCGGTGTGAGTTTCCAGCATGCCAATCTGAGAGGGAAACTATTGCTGTTGGATACGGATATTTCAAGAACATTCCAGAATGTATTACCAAATATGCACTTCAACTATGATTTTCAACAAAGTCAGCATTTAAGAGTGGATTATGAAACGAATTTCCAGGAGCCGAGTATCACCCAATTGGCACCTATCACAGATAACCGCGACCCATTGAATATTTATGTAGGTAATCCGAATCTGAAACCGGAGTATTCGCATAGATTGGGCTTGAACTATAATTCTTTCAATCAGCTAAGTTTTACTAACTTCTTTGCCTCTGCTAACTTAACCTATACGACTAATAAGATTAATAATGCGCAGGAAATCAGTCCGACATTTGTACAGACATCGCAGCCCATTAACGTAAAAGATGATTATTTGTTAAGTGGAAATCTGAATTATGGTTTCAGAATCAGACCGATTAAGTTGCGGGTAGAATTAGGCGAACGTGTAGCAGCGAACAGAGGTATTAACTTTATTAATAAACAGGAAAATCGTACGAAGGGCTTTCAGGCTTCTACCAGCTTAAGATTGAGCTATCAACAAGATAATTTTGATGCATCAGTTCAAGGGCGTGTCATTTATAACCAGACACACTATTCTGTAAACAAACAGATGAATCAGGAATATTTTAATAAGGTCTTGACAACAGATTTGAATTGGACTATCGCCAAAAACCTGGTCTTTGGGACTGATTTTGATTACAATATGTATTCAGGTCTTACCGGAGGATTCAATCAGAATATACCTTTGTGGGCCATGTCGGTATCAACTTTCTTCCTGAAAAACAGACGTGGAGAGTTGAAACTATCAGTGAACGACTTATTGAATCGTAATACGGGTATCAGCCGCACGGCTCAATTAAACTTTGTGCAAGACGAACGCATTACCAGTTTAGGCAGATATTTCTTATTGAGTTTCACTTATTCGCTGAAAGGTATCTCTCCACAGCCAAGAGGAATGATTCGGATTGGGGGGTAGTGAGAGAATTGAGTGATTGTGTGAATGAGTGATTGAGTGAATAATTTTTAATAGTGAATTATGAATAATATTAAATAATCACCGCAGCGGCGGCCGCTCAATCACTCACTCACTCACTCACTAAATAAATCTTTGTTTGGTATATAATTTAGTTTAGTTTGTTGGAGATTAAGCAGTCATTTTATGGCTGCTTAACTTTTTTATTCCCCTTTCAAATCATTGAGCATTCTGATATACAAATCTTCTACTTTCTTTCTGGCCCAGGGCGTTTTGCGTAGAAACGTAAGGCTTGATTTGATGCTGGGATTATTGGCAAAACAATTAATACGCACATGGTATTCCATCTGTTCCCAGCCATGATAGGCCACCAGTTCGTTCAGAATCATTTCAAGGGTTTTGCCATGAAGCGGATTATTGGGTTGTTCCTGACTCATTTTTTGCCTTTGGTTTTACTTTTCTTGCGTTTCATTTCTTCAAACTGCTCGGCTTCTTTCAGTAAAGCTTTTAAATCAGAGCTGGTTGTATCCTTCGAGAAGTCGATGGTAGCGGCATAATCCAGTTTATCCAATCCTATTACCTGAACAGGTTTATTCAGATATGCTTCTATCTCGGTCAGCATAGGTTTTTCTTCGGTGCTGCAAAATGAAATGGCATTGCCTTTTTGTGTACCTCTGCCCGTACGACCAACCCTGTGCACATAATTTTCGGGTACATCAGGCAAATCATAATTGACTACATAATCTACATTGGCAATGTCAATACCTCTGGCGCTCACATCGGTAGCAATCAATAACTTAGTCTCACCTGTTCTGAATTTATTCAATACTACCAATCGGTCTTGTTGTTCTTTATCCCCATGCAGCGTTTCGGCGGCTATGTTTACACGCTCCATCGCTGCTTTTACTCTTTCGGCACGAACCTTAGTACGTACAAAAACGAGAATTTTGTTTTCCGGATGCTCGTTTACCAGACGTTCCAGAAAGAAACGTTTATCGTCCATCTCTACGTGCATGACTGCATGGTTGATGTTCTTTGCCACTTTATCATTGGGTGAAATCTGTATTCTGATAGCGTTATGCACCAAAGAGTAAGCTAATTTTTTGATTTCTTCGTTGATAGTGGCCGAGAAAAACAAAGTCTGGTGTTTGCGTGGCAAAAACCGTAATACATCCTGAATATCTTTAATAAAGCCTAAATCCAACATATGGTCGGCTTCGTCTAATATCAGAATTTCTGTATGATTCAATTTCAGATGTCCCTGACTTACCAGGTCAAACATACGTCCGGGAGTAGCTACCAATACATCAATGCCTTTTTCCAGTTTCAGAATCTGTGGGTCTTGTTCAACCCCACCAAAGAGTGAAAAAGTCTTTACTTTTGTTCCCTGACCCAATTTTTGAAAAACCTCTGTAATCTGAATCGCTAGCTCACGTGTCGGCACCATCACTACGCAACGAATGGCATCAGACCTGGAACTCTTTTTCGCATCATTAATTAAATGAAGCACCGGAATAGCAAAGGCAGCCGTTTTGCCCGTACCCGTCTGCGCAATAGCCAATACATCTTCCCCACGCAGAATGGGCGTGATGGATTTATATTGAATATCTGTCGGACGTTTAAAGCCCAGTTTTTCCAGATTCTGCTTGATTTCCGGCGCTATGCGGTAGTCGTCAAATTTCATTTTTTGTTGCGTTTATCATAGCCTTTGCCAATGCCTCTGAAATGTCCGGTAGCTTTTCCCTGCTGATTAACCTTGAAGTTTGTTTTAGGTTTAGGTGCTTCTTTCTTCTCCGAAATACCTACCTCTAAGGTTCGACCCATTAATTCTGTCCCATTCAGTTCATGAATCGCATTTCTTACGGCATCTTCATCTGGCATATCCACAAAGCCGAAGCCTTTGTTCTGGCGTGTTACTTTATCTTTTACGATTTTTACAGAAGTTACTTCGCCATATTTTTCAAATAAAGCTCTTAAATCTTTTTCTTTTAGTTTGAAAGGAATACTCCCCACAAAAATGTCCATTGCCTTGGTATCTATGATTGAGATGCAAAATTACGAATTTTATATGATATGTTGGGGTTGGAGAGAAATACTAAAAGATTAGATAAGCAGATGGCTTTATTTCGTATCTGAAAATGAAAAACCATAGAGGAGAAATACAGAAAAACTCCCTCTTTTGATTGGAGGGAGCTTAAGAACAAGAGGGCTATAAAGAGCGAAATCTTATGTAAATAATGAATCTAATGAGTTATTCACCACCATTTCTAATCATAATTCTTGGGCCGGCACCGCCGCCTTGTATACCCATTTCTTTCATATGGTCGTCGCGAATCTTCTTGAATTCTTTATTGCTCACTTTTTTCCCACCTGTAGGTGCTTTTATTTCATTGGTCAACTTTTTCAACTCAATTTTAGAAGCCGTAATAACAGTAGTGCCGTCGTTGAGGTCGGCCTGAAGAATTAAGCCGGGTAATCCCCAGAAACCTTGTGGTCCGGCTGGGCTAATCAATGCTTCGGTATACCAGGCTACTACTTCCTGCTTGGCTTCTTCGTTATAAAAAGTAGCTTTCTTGCAATCGTAACCTGCTATCTTTTTGGTTTCATCCACAAATTTCCACGGATTTGTTTTCAGGGAATCTTCGATACGGAATTTCTTGCCTGCAAAATCGGTAACGGTAATAAATTTAGAGGCTTCGAAATTGCGATATAAATCCATTTGTGGACGAGTGAAACGCATCTGTACATTTCCGCCTCCTACGTTTGTATTCACATCTTCCGGGTCTTCATCAATATTAGTATAGAAAGATTCGGTAGGAGAAAAATAGAGTCGGTTTTTACTGGTTCTGAACTCCGGAACCATGCTTTTCAGGTGTTCCTGTTCTTTGCCCAATCCTTTGTGCATATTTACTTTGAACTCATAATCAATAATGCCTTCCTGGATTTGCGCTACGGCTAACTGGCTGATAATTAAAGCAATAAATAAAAATAACTTTTTCATGAGATGCTGGTTTGAAATGTTTTCAGCAAAAGTAGAGTTCAGGCATCAGTCAGGAGGTTAATCATTATGGAAATAATGTTAATTAAGGTTAAAAAATAGATATGAAACCAAAAATGTCTTTTAATTTTGGTTCATAGAGTAAACCACAGGTGATGATATTTTGTGGTAATAAGTTTATTTAATAGAATACATTGACGACCGGAATAAAAAATAAGACACATTTTCTATTAATATGCGTAAGCCTATTGGTGCTGACGCTGTTTAATGCTTTCTGGCTTCGGCAAAACTATATGGAGCAGAAAAAGAATCTGCAGAAAGATATTTTCAACAGCTTTGAGAAAACGGTATCTACCATGCAGGATTCACTCATTAAACGTCGGGTCGATTCTTCTATAAAAATGGGTAAGGTGGTAGTAACAGCCAGAAAGAGAAGACCCGGGAAGAGGGCTGATACTAATGCGAATGTATCTGCAAATAGAGGTGTATTTATTACCAGAAGATTTTCCGGTTTACCTATTCCTCCCGATAGTTTGAAAGGAAGGACTATGACGGTTTATTCAAGTAAATTTGACTTTATTGATTCAACAGGAAAAGATCTGTTAGCAAAAATGATACAATCAATAAGAGTAGATTCTAACCGAAATCATATCAGGATTCAGTTAAAAGAAGATAGTAATACACATGTAGAGGGGCAGCCCAAGCGACCCCGGCAAATCATGTTAGTTTCAGATATGCGCATGGGTGAAGTTGCAAAGGAAGATAGAAAAGAATTTAATCATTTGTATATAAGGCCCGGAAGAAAGCGTAAAGATACCCTGCAGAATATTGTTATTAATCTGGTAGCTGACACACTTAAACCGAAAGAACTCAAGCAGAAATACGCCGCCAGATTATTGAAACAACAGATTACTATTCCGTTTGAGGTAGCAGTAAAAAAAGGCCGGCAGAAAGATACGTCTGATGCACCTGCCAGGCTAAAGGCACACGTACAGTTCGATGGCATTGCGTATCAGGCTAAATTTCAGGAGCCTGATTGGTTCCTGATCAGAAGAATTTTTCCTCAGATACTTTTTTCGCTCTTTCTGATTACAATCACGAGTCTTTCATTCTGGCTGATTTACAGGAATCTGCAACAACAAAGGAGGCTTACAGCCTTGAAGAATGATTTTGTAAGCAATATTACGCATGAATTGAAAACACCAATATCAACGGTAAGTGTGGCTATTGAAGCATTAAGTAGTTTCAATGTATTGCAGAACCCTACACAAACGAAAGAGTATCTGGAAATCTCAAAAAATGAATTGAACCGACTCTCAATATTGGTCGATAAGGTTTTGAAAATGAGTGTTTTTGAGCAAAAGGAATTGGTGTTGAATAATGATAGTATCAATTTCAGGAGTCTGGTTGAAAGTGTATTGGCAACCATGAAGCTACAATTTGAAAAATGCCAGGCCAATGTCAACTTCGATTTATTCGGCAAAACCTTTACCATCATAGGAGACTCTATTCATTTGACGAATGTTGTGTATAACCTTCTTGAGAATGCATTGAAATACAGCAAGGAACCCAATATCAATGTGGTGTTGCAGGAGAATGAAGAGAATCTGCAATTAAGCATTGAAGATAACGGTATGGGCATTGAAGAGGAATTTCTACCAAAAATCTTTGATAAGTTTTTCAGAGTACCTACCGGAAATGTGCATAATATTAAGGGTTATGGTTTGGGACTCAGCTATGTAAAAAATGTAATTGAATGCCACAAAGGCACGATAGAAGTAAATAGCAAGGTAGGAGAGGGTAGTACATTTATTATGCGATTGCCTTTGATGGGGTAAGGCGCTATTCGTAGGGACGATTTAGAAAATTGTGATACATAAAATGACAAAGATATTATACGTAGAAGACGAGCCTTTTTTGGGTAAAATAGTGAAAGAAAGCCTTGAAACCAGAAATTTTGAGGTAAGAATGGTAGCAGATGGCAATCTGGTACTGAAAGCTTATGAGCAATTCAAACCGGATATTTGTGTGCTGGATGTGATGCTACCCAATAAAGACGGCTATACTTTAGGCAATGAAATCAGGCAATTGAGACCTTATCTGCCTATTATCTTCCTGACAGCTAAAACCCAGACTGACGATGTACTGAAAGGCTTCCAATCAGGTGGGAATGATTATATCCGTAAGCCTTTTAGTATGGAAGAGTTGATTGTGAGAATCAATAATTTGTTATTGCTTTCCAATAGCAAAGGTATGACTCCAACAGGTAGTATTCAATTGGGTAAATATGAATTCCTACCTCAGAAATATGAGTTGAGATTGAATGATAATTGCCGGAAACTCTCGCACCGTGAAACCGAATTATTGAAGATTTTTACTGAAAACAGAAACTTTACTGTGAACCGTAAAGAGATATTGATGAAAATATGGGGAGATGATTCTTTTTTTAATTCACGTAATCTGGATGTATACATTACCAAATTACGTGATTATCTGAAAGAGGATGAAACTCTGGAGTTGATGACGATTAAGGGGGTTGGCTATCATTTTACAACGCCAACGGCTTAGTACTAAAATTCCCCTTTAGGGACGGTCCGCCGCGCGGCAAGGGGTGCATTTATACCTCAATCATCTTTCAATACATATCCCATACCTGTTTTGGTATGAATCAGCTTTGGCTCGAAGTCTTTGTCTATTTTCTTGCGTAAGAAATTGATATATACCTCAATCACGTTCAGGCTGTTTTCGGCATTATTGCCTTCCCATATCTTCTCGGCAATTTCAGCTTTTGAAACAACCTTTCCTTTATTTCTAATCAGATATTCTAATAAAGAAAATTCTTTAGGAGTCAGTTCTATTTTAGTGCCCTGACGCGTAGCTATCTTGCTTTCGAGATTGATTTCCAAATCGGCAATTCTTAAGAAACTAGAAGCATTAGGCTCGTTTTCGGCATAGGCTCTTTTCAGAAACACATTCACACGTGCCAGTAACTCCCGGTATTCAAAAGGTTTTACAATATAATCGTCTGCCCCTTTTTCGAAGCCCAGAATCTTATCGTCAGTTTCCCCTAGAGCAGTCAGCATGATAATGGGTATCTGATTATCTTTCTCACGGATTTTGGCACATACCTCATAGCCATTCATGACAGGCAAATTGACATCCAGAATGATAAGGTCATACTTACCACTCGACGCAAGGCGAAGCCCTATTTGTCCATCAAATGCCACTGAGGTATCAAAATCTTTCTCGGCCAGGCCTTTGCTGATATTTTCAGCTAGACGTTGGTCGTCTTCGACGATGAGAATTCGCTTTTTTTCCATAAGTTTTGAATCATCCACGCTATACTAATGACTAACGCGCAGCCAATGGGGTTAAACCAAAGATAGGCAATCCATTCTTTTTTTAGCATTAACTGCGGAATCCCGATTCCTAAGATAATACCCTGGCTGATAACCGCTGCCCAGAAGGTAGCAGTACCGCCAATGTTTTTGAAATAGAATGCTACCAGAAATACACCTAAAATAATACCATAGAATAAGGAACCTAATACGTTGACAACCTCAATCATATTGCCTAATTCGCTGGCATATTGTGCAACAAATATACAAAAAATACCCCACACAACCGTCGAAACTTTTGAAGCATTCAATTCTGCCTTTTCGGTCGGTGGTGTCTTAGCATACTTCCGGTATACATCTACAACGGTGGTAGCAGCCAAAGAATTGTAAGCAGAGGCAATAGACCCCATCGATGCCGCAAAAATAACGGCTATTAAAAGACCGATTAAACCATGTGGCAGATAATCTAAAACAAAGCGCAGGAAGACAAAATCTCTATCGTTGGTAGTAGCACCCGGATTGTTTTGCTTGATTAAACTAACCACCTGTGCTTTTACATTTTTGCTCAATGAATCAGACTCTTTCAATGAAGCTTTATAAACCATCAGTTTTTCGTTTTCTGCATCGCCAATATCGCTTAGCAATTGTTGTTTCTTCTTCGATATAACTTCATGTTCTTTTTCAAGCGCCTGCAATTGTGGCGCATATTGACTGGTTCTTAGTTTATCTACTTCTACTTTGTTGAAGAAAACAGGAGAGGTATTGTATTGATAAAATACAAATACCAGAACCCCCACCAACAAAATACCAAACTGCATGGGCACTTTCAGCAAGCCATTCATGACCAAACCTAAACGGCTCTGGTTGGTAGATTCTCCGGTAAGGTAACGCCCTACCTGTGATTGGTCAGTACCGAAATAAGATAATTGCAAAAAGAACCCGCCGATTAGCCCAGACCAGAGATTATAACGGTCTTTGGGATTGAATTCAAAAGAAACCAGATTCATGTGGCCCGATTTACCTGCTATTTTCAAGGCTTTTACCAGACCAATTTCTGCAGGGAGCATCTGAAGGACAATTACGCCTGCCAGAAACATGGCTACCGTTATTACCAGCATCTGTTGCACATGGGTATAAGAAATGGCTTTTGTACCACCTATTACTGTATAGGTAAGCACTAATCCACCCATAATGATATTGGTCCAGACGATATCCCAGCCGAAGATGGTGGAAAGAATAATGGCAGGGGCATAAATAGAAATACCTGTAGACAGGCTGCGTTGCACCAGAAATAAAAAGGCCGTAAAAATGCGCACTTTGCCATCGAAACGCTTTTCCAAATATTCGTAAGCAGTATATACTTTCAATCGATGAAAAATGGGTATGAACGTAATACAGAGTACTATCATGGCTAAAGGTAAACCAAAATAGAACTGTACAAAGCGCATACCATCATCAAAACCTTGTCCTGTTGTAGAAAGAAAGGTGATGGCGCTGGCTTGGGTAGCCATTACCGAAAGGCCTACATGATACCAGGGCAATGATTGGTTGCCTAGTAGGTAGCCGTCAATGTCTTTATCGCGGTGGCTTTTATAGACACCGTATATGATGATGAACAGGAGCGTAACAGTAAGTAAAATCCAGTCGAGGTTGGTCATGCAAAATAGAGGGTGAAAAGGTAGAAAAGGATGATAGTAACAAGCAAAGCTCCGGCAACGAGTATATATACGTTTCGCCAGGTACTTAGAATAGGAGCGTGCTCGCTATACTCTTCTATAGGGGCATCGGTTTTAGGCTTAGTCATAATTATAGGTTATATAGATAATTTAGTGAATGAGTGAATTAGTGATTGAGCGGCCGCCGCTGCGGTGAATATTTTCATTGTAAGGAATTTACTCTTTCACTGATTATCATTTTGTATACCTTTTCAAGGGGCATATCTCTTTCAATATTCTCTATTTTAAAAGGATATTATTTGTGTCTATAGACGAATCTTTTATTTTAGTAGACTCTAAGAGAAATCAAGCATGTTATCTTTTCAGGCAACTCTGAGTCTTCAATGATTTCCTACTTCTTATCCAACACGGCTATCAACTCTTTGGCTCTTGGCATGAGGTTACTTGATGGGTAACCTTGTATAAACTCATTGAGTGCTTGTTGATAAACTTCTCTTTGTCCGGTTTTAGCTAATAGCATAATGCGCAACATGGCAAATTTATCTTCAATACTAGTACCTGTATAGGTAATCAGGCCATCTTCTGCCATTTTCAGGGCCGACTGGTAGCTCTCATTACTAAACAAATTGAATGCCTGAGAATATACGACATGCGCTTTTGATTCTGTATCGCTGGTGATGCTCACATTTCCTCTCAATAATTGTCGGGCATAAGTCGATGCCGGGTATTTGCTGAGTAAGGTGGCACGGTAAGGGCTTGTTTCCTGATTATCGGAGGTAAGTGCCAATAAATATAATACCTCGGCCTCGTGCACTGTCTTTGGGAACTTTGACAAGAGGGTTTTAAAAGTAGCTATAGCATTTTCAGGCTCATTGAACTGGAACTTGTATATTTTGCCCAACTGGTAATAAGCTTCTTCCTGCTTACGTTGGGAGGCCACCAGTTTCTCAGGAGTTGATGGAATCTTAGCGTATATTTCCTTTTTCTTGGCTTCTAGTGCTTTGGCTGCAGCATCTTCTTTTTGTTGTTCAACTTCCTGGCGCGTAGCACCGTTTGCCGAGGTAGGTTCATTGCCTGCTACCCCACGCTCTACTTTGAAACTTACCGAACCTGCTTGTTTGTCTTTTCTGCGCCAGTCATCTTCCAGAGGTCTGTTGCCCCACAGCTGTTGGAAATCGCTCTTATTTCTGGCTATTACTACCGGGTCGTAGAGATCCCAACGTTTAAAGGTTTCATCTTTATCAGATAATCGCTGTACGGCTACATTATTGTTTTTCCTGGCTAGCTCCTCGGCTAATTGCTGTGCCTTTTTCGCTTCTTCCTCTTTTTCCAGAATAGCTTTCTCCAGGGCTTTATCTAAAGCGGCCGGATTCATCGCTGCCAGATGTTGTAAACTGTCTTCTAATGTCAAGACTCGTTGGTATTTGACAAAATCGCCCAAAGATAATGCTCTTCTTGAAATACGGTCATAATCCGGTGAGGTCTTTGGCAAGGCCGTAAGCGTACTATCATAATATAAACTTGCCAGATCATATTTCTGGAGTTCGTTATAATTTAATTCGGCTAGCTCCAGGTAAGTGTAAGCATTCTGTGCGCTATTGCCTGTCGAATTTCGTAGAGATGAATTATAATATTCAATGGCTTTCGGAAAGTTTCCTCTTTTGGCTTCCAGATTACCCATTGTGTAGTAAATCTTATCTTTCAGGTCAGTATTTTTGCGGTCGAGCAACATCTTCTTGAAATTCTCCTGTACGCCCGCAGTGCTTCCTCTGCGCACAACCGCTTCATCAAGCAGGGCATTCATTTTAGAGTAGAATTCCATATCATAATTCGGACGATTCTTCGAAACAGCCAGATAATGTGGCAATGCCTTTGCCGATTGGTCGATAATATCGTACATCTGTGCTGTGGCATAATGCACGCGAGCTTTCTGCTCACTTTTCGACATTAGTTTAAGTGCTTCTTCTGCAATGGCTGCCGAGGTAGCAAATTCGCCTCTTCTTTGGTGCAGATAAGCTTTAGTCAGATAAAAATCACGGGTATTAAATTTGTTCAGGTCAAGTGTTCTGATTACTTCTGATACTTTGAGTGCCGTTTCGTAGTCTTTTTGCTCGGTGTAGGAGCGCATCAGCCAGATTAAGGCCATGTGTCGGCCGGTTTCGTCTTTGGTAGTGGTATTTACGTATTTGAATACCTCAATGGCATTCAATAAATCGCCTTTCATCAGACGGGCTTTGCCTAAGAGAATATAGGCTTCGGCTAAATATTTTGAGTTGGAATGTCTTTCGGCGATAAGTGATGTTTTCTCGATAATCTCTTTCAGATTAGCAGCTACTGCCTGGGCTTTGGTAGAATCCATCGGCAGAAGGATAGGCATGAGGGCACTATAATTTTCTTCACGGGTTTTAAATAACTCCTTTTCTGCCTCTTTCATGTTTTCACGAGAGATAATCAAAGAGTTAAAAAGGGCATTCGTGTTATGCCAAGCCTTACTCGTTGGCGAATTACTAAACTGCGAACACCCGGCCGTAATAACTAAAAACCCTATAATGATGGATAGTTTCTGCACTTCTGAATAGGTTTTGGGGTAATACATTTAAATCGACATGAGTCAATATCCCACCTTTAAACGTTTATACGCCTGAAAAATTATCTAATTTAATGCCAAAAATAGCAAATGATTTGATGTGATGGTGTTTATTTTATTATTTGGTGAAGGAAATGTTGTTTTCGTGAATTGTAATTATTAAGAAGAAAAAGGTTGAATACAATAATATACCAGCCTGATTAACCAAAGGTATTCTAAGCATGTGTAATCTGTTCTCTTAACAAATTCTAATAATTTTAGTTAGGTATATATTATATTTACCTCATGGATTTTTTTTCTAAGATGGAGATACTATCGTTTACTAAGCGTTTTCAGATAAAACAGCTCTTCAGCAATGTGCAGCCTTTGTATGCAGAGCATCCATGGTTTTCAGCCATATAAATACACGATGGAGCTAATAGAAAATAAAGACCTGCTACAAACTGTTTTTGACTCTGCCCCTAACGGCATTGCCGTTATGCGATCTGTTTACAATGAAAAAGGTAGGGTAGAAGACTTCTCTATTCTGCTTTTCAATGCCTATACCTTTAACTGGATTGGTGAGACAGATTATAAAGGAAAGCGATATGGCGATGTTTTTCCGATGGTAAAAGAAACCGGTATTCTGGAGAAATTTATCGAAGTTGCTGAAACAGGAGTAAGTGCCAATTTTGAACGCTGGTATACCGGAGAAGGAATGAATCACTGGTTTCGTTTTACAGCTGTTAAACATGCTGAATTACTGGTCGTAACCACAGAGGACATAACCGAACGTAAACAAGCAGAAATAGCTTTGCAAAAAGCACTTGACGCTGCAGAAAAACAAAAACGACTCTACGATTCTATCATTAATACCACACCTGATCTGGTGTATGTATTTGACCCGACTTATCGGTTCACTTATGCCAATAAAGCGTTGCTTAATATGTGGGGTAAAACAGCCGAAGAAGCTATTGGCAAAGGCTTGCGCGACAATGGTTATGAGGAGTGGCATGCACTCATGCACGAGCGCGAAATTGATGAGGTATTAGCTTCCAATAAAACCATCAGAGGAACTGTATCTTTCCCTCATGCCGAATTAGGTAGCCGCGTTTATGATTACATTTTTGGCCCGGTATTTAATGAAAAAGGTGAAGTGGAAGTGATTGCAGGAACTACCCGCGATATTACCGAATTAAAGCACGCCGAAGAAAATCTGAAGCAAAGTGAGGCCCGCTTCCGCAATATGATTGAACAGGCGCCTGTGGCTATTTTACTTTCAAGAGGAGAAGAACTAATGAGTGAAAGTGTAAATGAGCCTATGGTAAAGTTTATGAATAAGAGCTCAGCAGACGAAATAATTGGTAAAACATTGGTTGAGGCTTTGCCAGAACTGAAAGACCAACCTGTGCTTCAGATAGTTTTAGACGTACAAAAAACGGGCATTCCCTTTCGGGGCGACGAACAACCTGTGGACTTTCTGATTGATGGTAAATTAGAAAGACGCTATTTTAATCTTTCTTATGATGTTATTAAAGAACCGGGTAAAAGTAACGCAGTAATGCATATAGCTGCCGATGTGACAGAACAGGTATTAGCGAGAAAAAAAATAGAAGAAAGCGAAAATCGCTATAAAACCTTGTCTGAAACCTTAGAGCAGCAAGTCAATGACCGCACTAAAGAATTGCAACGCTCTAACGAAGACCTTCAGCAGTTTGCTCATGTGGCCTCTCACGATTTAAAAGAGCCTGTAAGAAAAATAAAAACATTTACCAACAGATTAGAAGACCACCTTAAAGACCCATTGGACGAGACCGCCGCACGGTTTATTGAGAGAATTCATGTGGCTGCAGACCGCATGAAAACTATGATTGATGGGGTACTTACGTATTCGACGATCAATGAAAACATGCAAAAATCTGAATGGGTTAATCTGAATGAAGTAATAAAGAACATTGAAACTGATCTGGAGGTTGCTTTGCAAAAAACAGGGGGAGCAATTTTTTATCATACTCTCCCGACGGTAGAAGGAGCTTCGGTACTACTTTACCAACTTTTCTATAATCTTATCAATAATTCCATCAAATTTGCCAGAGAGGGTATACTACCAAAAATCACTATTTCATCAGAACTTATGATTGAGGATAATAGAAATTTTGCCCGTATAATGTTGAGGGACAACGGTATAGGTTTTGAGCCTGATCAGGCGGGGCAGATATTTGAAACGTTTACCCGTCTTAATTCAAAAGATAAATATGAGGGTACTGGTTTGGGTTTGTCTCTTTGTAAAAAAATAGTGGAACGGCACGATGGGAGTATCATTGCAAACGGCACACCGGGCGAAGGAGCTACTTTTATAATTAAACTTCCTTTCCAACAAAAAGAGACACGCACATAACGATGAATTATAAAGTTATTTTACTGGCTGATGATGACAGTGATGATACTGAAATGTTTTGTGAGGCTCTGGAAATTATAGATACCAGTATCGTTTTTCATTGTGCTGTTAACGGTAGTGAAGCACTAAAGAAACTTGATGGATTGGAAGACAAGCCACAACTTATTTTTCTGGATTTGAACATGCCTGTCATGAATGGCTGGCAATGCCTGAAACTATTGAAAGAGAACGAACACTATAAGAACATACCTGTTATTATGATTTCCACCTCTTCGCACCAAAAGGAAATGGATATGGCAGCTAAAATGGGAGCCTTTTGTTATTTTGTTAAACCGAGTGATTTCAATGAATTAACTCAGTTGTTGCGGGTAGTTGTGTCAAATCCTGAAACAGGATTGCAGGAGGCAGTTCAGAATTTACAAACAGGGGGTTCTCAATATATTTATTTTTGTAGTGATAACGACTCAAAGCTATAAGTGGTTGGGTTAATGATAAAAAGCAATTGATGATGTCTATCTTTATTTTATTATCTGACAGAAGATATATATTTAGAACGATTTTGTAACTAGTTCAATCGAAAAATAAGCAATGCAACAGAATTCAGTAATCTGCTAAGTGTCTATAAAAAGAAATATTTAAGCGTAGTTGTGTATTAAAGAAAACTGCTAAATGAAAATCAGATAAGGCAACATTATAAATGTTACTTTTATTAATATTCTTCTTTTTCACTCATAACAGCTTTATACAACGAAGCAAATGAAGCTTTTATCCAGATGACAGCCGGGAATACCCCTACAATAAGCGCTAAAAGTCCTAAGAAAAATATAAAAATAGACGTAATAACCAAGAGGAAGATTTCCCAGCCATACCCTTTTGTTAGTTTCCAACTTGTTTCTATGGCAGCAATAGGGTCTAATTTTTTGTCCATAACCAGATACGAAACAAATGCAAGCCTGCATGCAATGATGATGCCTGGTATAATCAAGGCTATCATACCGATTCCTATTAAAGAAACAACCAATAAATTGACTAATACGATATTGAGGTAGTTATTAAAACCTATAAAAATATCTTTCAATTCAATTTTTCTGTCATAAACTGCCTGAACAAACAAATAGTTAGCACCATACTTGATAATCGGCACAAAAAGAAATAAGTAAGCCAGACCTAAAATCTCTAAAAATACTTTTTCTGAAGTATGCATATCTGTGCTTGTCTTCAGAATTTTTAATGGTGGGTCAAAAATTGAGGCTATTATTACGACAAATAATAATGGCAGAAAATATTGTTTCATTTTAGCCCAACCATTTGAAAGAGAGGTACCTGCACCTGGCAGAATCGATGGATTGTTTTCCATATGTATTATATTTAAATCAATGCCCAAATGTAGAGCAGGAATTAAATCTATAATAGCTACCAAAGTAGGAATTTGAAAAAACACTACTTTAGTATTGATAAGATATTTTAGATACCTAATACTTTTATCAGAATTATCAGCTATTGGTTTATGGAAATCAGAATGATTTTTGTCTGGGTGTGTTTTATCTTCTGCTTAGGATTAACTACAGGAGGGATTCTTGTTTTATTTAGAGATATTAAATCGGGGAAACTCCCTTCATTCAGATATTTACAATATTATTTAATACTGATTTATACCTTTGGATTTTATGCTCTTTGGAGTAAAGTATTCTTTCTGATTTTCTTTAGTTCAACTACTACACCCGAAGAAAACAAAATAGTAACTAACTTTCTGATAGTCCTCGGGATACCTTTTCTGGTGACAGGAAAATTAATGCTTGTCTGGTGGAGCATGACTCTTTTGAAAAAAGCACCTGATATTGTATTTAAGGCTGCTGCTTTTATGATTATTTTTCTGATAATATTGCTTTATATAAGCATTAACCGTTTTGCTGTTTTATCAAATATGGGGCAGATATATGGAGTTTTTGTGATGACTATAAGTGTCTTTATTATCAGTATCTTACTATTTTCTGAAGTAAACTATTTAGCAAAAAAGCAGAAACAGATTTTCATTCTTTTAGTCTTATGGGCTGGACTTATTTATGTCCTCGTATTTCTTGAGAACCATAATCAGGCGATTATAGAGCTGATTTTTATCTTTTTATTCTTTCTGACCAATACTGCCCTTGCTATTTATTTTACGTATGCTGTAAAATTGGTTTCTGAGGTCGAAGAAACTCCTGTAACTATGTCATTCGATACATTTATAGAAAAGTATACTATTACCCCTCGAGAAGCAGAAATAGTACAATTCATTTATCAAGGTAAAACTAACCAGGAGATTGCAGATAAATTATTTGTAACGGTACAAACTATCAAAGACCATACACATCGTATTTATCAAAAAACAGAGGTAAAATCAAGAGCACAACTAACCTCGCTGTTGCAAAAGTTTTATAAATGACGACTTTAAAAATAATTTCTTCTCACATCACCTGCGAAAGCTTTTCTTCCCATTCTCTTAGGGTACATTCATAACCCAAATCAAACATTTCTTTGGCTTTTGACATATTCAGGCCATCGTAGCGATAAATTTCTGCTGGTTCAATAGCCAAATGGCAGCGTCTTAGCTTTTCACCTGAATTATTTCTGATAGAAAGAAAAAGGCTTTTCATCAACACATCCTTAAAAGAGTTGATAGCCATATTGTTATTAACAGGCATGATATTGACACCAATGATAAAATCACAGCATTCTTCTAATGGTCCTATGGGTAGATTATCAACTATTCCTCCATCAATCAAAGTTCTTCCCTGAAAACGGATAGGCTCGAAGATACCCGGCAGGCAGCAAGAAGCTAAAATGGGTTTGATTAACTCACCCTCTTTAAAATAAACAGCCTCACCTCGTTCAAGGTCGGTAGCACAGATAGTCAGAGGCATTCTGAGCTGTTCAAAAGAATTATGCGGAATGTATTTCAGAAATAGATTTTCTAATTTTTCGAGTTTGAATAAGCCAAACCGATTGAATGCAAATTTTATATGGCTGAAAATGCCTGCCGAGGCAATGGCTTCGAAGATGTAGTCAGGAGTATAACCGGCAGCTATCATGGCACCTACTATCGAGCCTGCGCTAGTGCCCGTAATCATATCCGGTTTTAAACCAACTTCTTCTAATGCCTTGATGACACCTAAGTGAGCAAACCCTCTGCTACCTCCCCCTGAAAGTGCTAATCCTATTTTCATGCAGTTTCTGAATTTATAAAAATAAAATACGCTTACACCTTTTCTACCTGTAAAACATTTACAGATTGAACAAATCTGCTACCCGATACCCTTTTTCTGTCAGATGGATATGTGCTGCATCATACACCGGGTCATGGTCGAAAATGATGGTCCAGTTGTTATCGACAACCTGTTTTAATAAAGCCTCTTTTTCACTCATGGTCTGCAAGGGGCGTATATCATAGCCCATCACATAAGGCACAGGTACATGTGCGTGAGACGGAATAGTGTCAGCAATAAATAAATACGTTTTTTCTCCTTGTTTTATTTTAGGCATAATCATCTTTTCTGTATGCCCGTTAGCATATAATAACTCAATTGAGTCTCCAAAAGTTTTGGCTTCTTTATCTACAAAATGCAAAGCCCCGGTTTCCTGCATAGGCAAAATGTTTTCTTTCAGAAAAGTAGCCTTTTCCCGTGGGTTCGGATGTATGGCCGATTCCCAATGCGCAGAGTGTGCCCAGTATCTGGCATTCGGGAAGGTCAACTCCAGGCGGTCTTTGGCTGTATTCCATTTCACGCTCCCACCGCAATGGTCGAAATGCAGGTGTGTGCAGAGCACATCTGTCACTTCATTGGGTGAGTATCCGGCTTTTTTTATTGACTGAATCAGGTCGCCGTCTCCATGTCTGAAATAATAGCCCATCCATTTGGCATCCTGTTTATCGCCCATGCCGCTGTCAATCAATATCAGTTGCGAGCCTGTATTTACCAGTAGGCAACGCATTTTCCAGCTACACAAATTATTTTCATCAGCAGGTATTTGCTTTTGCCAGATGGTCTTGGGCACTACACCAAACATGGCTCCGCCATCTAATCTGAAATGTCCTGCGTCAATAACATGAATTTGCATATTCTTTATTAAATTTGAGATGAAATCTTCGTTGTAAGAATATCAGGCACGTGATAAAGGCCCAAATATCAACCCAAATATGCGAATACGTACCAAGATAGCCATACAATTTACGATAATAATCGCTTGTATTCTGATTATATTCTCGCTGGCCGTCTATTATACTTCCGAAAACTTCAGAAAACAGGAGTTCTACAACCGGCTCCACGATAGAGGAATCCTGACTGCGCAGCTACTGAAAGAGTTAAAAATCACAGAAAGAGACAAGAAAAAACTACGTGATGCCAATAAGACTATTCTGGGAAAACTGAATGTAGAAAGAGTGTTGATGTTTAATGACAAAGACGAGTTGGTTTATGCCAGTTATGAGGCTGAATCTTTCTTATACAGTCCGGCTTTTTTGAAGCGGGTAAGACAACAAAAATATATTGAAACCAGTGATTGGGACAATCAGGTTACTGGGTCTTTGTATACTGATGAAAACGGTAAATCTTATGTAGTGGTGGCTGAAGCAACCGATATTTATGGAAAAGAAAAACTCCAGAACGTCAGGGATACGCTGATTATCAGCTTTGTGATTGGTATTATGCTTACGGTTATTCTAGGAGTTATTTTTGCCGGACAATCGCTCAAACCCATTGCCGAAATCAATGAGGAGATTACTAATATAACGGCCTATAACCTGAAACAAAAGCTGAATGTAGGTAATAATAAAGACGAAATAGCCCAACTGGCTAATAACTTTAATAATATGCTGGAGCGGCTTGAAACCTCGTTTGAACTACAGAAAAGTTTCGTTTCTAATGCTTCTCATGAATTGCGTACGCCACTGGCTGCCCTGAAATCGGAGATTCAGATTGCTTTGGAGAACGAACGGACGACGGATGAATATAAAAGCACACTGAAATCATTATTGACTGATACCCAACGCCTGATACAGCTGACCAACGGTTTGTTGCAACTGGCTAAATCAGAGAATCAGGAAAACAATATGACCTTGAAACCTACGCGTATTGATGAGATACTGTTTAAAGCACAGGAGGAAATATTAGGACTGAATGCTGATTTTAAGATTGACGTAGATTTTGACGATATACCCGATGATGACGAATGGGTAACAGTCAATGGTAACGAGGCATTGTTGCTCACAGTCTTTACCAATTTACTGGATAATGCCTGTAAATACTCGGCAGAACACCAGGCGGAGGTAAAAATACGTTTTAATGAAAAACAATGTGTGGTTGCTGTAAAAGATCATGGAATCGGGATTCCGGAAAGCGAGCAAAGCAAGATTTTTGAGCCGTTTTATCGGACTCAGAATGCCTCGCCTTATCGTGGACATGGAATTGGCTTGTCGGTGTGCCGCAGAATAATTGATATTCATCAGGGCAAAATTGAAGTACAGAGCGAAGTAGGAAAAGGAAGCGTGTTTACGGTAACATTGCCACACTTATAGGCGATGTTTTTGGAAATGTGTGGAGGGTATAAAATCTAGGCTGAAATAGTTTGCGACCCTCAGAATTAATTATAAAACTTGGTTAAAAGCATTCATGGATTAAAGTATATACGTTGCTATTTTCTACAAACACATTTTAAATTTTAACGATAATTATATGGTTATCTCTGATTTATCACGTAATTTAGCTGAAAATGATGCTGCGATTTAAAAGCCCACTGCTTCCTGTGAAAAATTTTAACCGAATTGAAACCTACTCTATCAAAATAGGATTGGAATGAGATATTTTTACTTTTTTTGTTTCTTCATTATTGCAGTTTTTGAATCAAGCGCCGCCCCTGAAAAATCAGTTAAGTTTATTCGCAATGAAGGGCAATGGGAGGCATCGATACTTTTCAAAGCCGAAATTCCGGGTGGATACTTGTTAGTGAGGCGCACTGGCGTGCAATACGTTTTTTTTGATACCAAGGCCCTTGCTGCACTGCATGCAGGTGGATTAAAGGACGATAAAGGTGCCAGAGTAGCCCCGGGCCCAATTAAGGGCCACGCCTTTGAAATGACTTTTCAGGAGGCAAATGCCTCACCAAAAATTGAAACCGCAGGTAAAAGTCCGACCATCTACAATTATTTTATTGGTAATGACCAAAGCAAGTGGAGAGGGAATGTATCCGCCTATGATGAAGTCTATCTGCAAGATATTTATCCTGATATTGATTTTAAACTCTATAGTTTCGACCAGTCGCTCAAATACGAATACATTGCCAGACCCAAGGCTGATGTATCGAAAATCAGAATGAAATATGTTGGGCTCGATGATTTGAGTATTGTTAATAAAAAACTAAGTTACAAGACCTCTGTTAATACGGTTACCGAATTTGAACCTTATTCTTTTCAGGTAATAGGTGGCAAAACAGTAGATATAAAATCAGGATTCAGATTGAAAAATAATGAAGTGCAGTTTGAATTTCCTGAAAAATATGATGCTTCACAATCGCTTATCATTGACCCTGAATTAGTTTTTTCAACTTATTCTGGTTCAAAATCAGATAACTGGGCACAAACCGCTACTTACGATGCTGAAGGGAATCTGTTTGCGGGAGGCTCGGTTTTCGGTGGCGAATTTCCGGTTACCAATGGGTCATTTCAGGTAAAAGCCGACCCCGGCAGTATGCCCAACAGCATGGAAAATCCGAAAGGCTATGGAATTACGGACGTGGTAATTATGAAATTAGGCGGCAATGGCTCCCAGTTAATTTATGCTACTTATTTAGGCGGCGATGCCTCTGATGTTCCGCATAGTCTGATGGCCAATTCGAAAGGTGAGCTGGTTATTTTTGGTACAACGGCTTCAAGCAATTTTCCGACTACGAGTGCTTCTTATCAGAAAAAACATGCCGGCGGTAGCCTGTTTGGTGTTTTTGGCTCTTTTTCAACGGCAGATGAAGACCCTAATTTTACAGGGATAGGTTTTGAAAGGGGTAGCGATATCTTTGTGACAGTATTGAGCAAAGATGGTAGAAACTTAGTCGGTAGTACCTATATAGGGGGTAAAGCTAACGATGGTTTCAATGATACCCGTGCCTTGATTATTAAAAACTATGGAGACGAGTTTCGTGGTGAAGTGGTAGTTGACAAAGACGATAATATTTACTTTGCCTCCATTACTGCCTCAACCGATTTCCCTTTGGCCAATGCTAGCCAGACTACCAAAAGCGCAGGCTATGATGCAGTAGTTTGCAAACTAAACCCAACCTGCTCACAATTGATATGGAGCACCTATTTAGGAGGCAATAATTTTGATGGGGCATACGGGATAAAAGTGGATAATGCCGGAAAAGTATATGTATGTGGGCAGACATTCAGTTCAAATTTACCAATCACAGGCGAGGTGCATGGAAAAGTCTATTCGGGTAGTGGTGATGGTTTTATTGCCAAATTCAGTGCAACAGGGGCTATCGAGCAAATGACCTATATGGGTACAGACGAAGCCGATGCTAATTTCTTCCTTGAGATTGATAATGAAGATAATGTATATGTCTTCGGCCTTACACAAGGCGATTACCCCGTATCGGCAGGGGTGTATCGCAATGCCAATAGCGGGCAGTTTGTACATTGCTTAGATAAAAATCTGTCTAAAACTATCTTCTCTACTGTAGTAGGCACGAGTAGAGGCAGAGGGCGTATTGATATTGTACCGACGGCCTTTCTGGTAAACGATTGTGGCAATATCTATCTGGCCGGCTGGGGAGGTAAGGTAAACTCTTCTACCTCTAAAAACCTCAATCGTTTTAGTACTACTACAGGCTTGCCAGTCACCCAGGATGCCTATCAGGCTACTACTACGGGTAGCAATTTCTATCTGATGATTCTGGAAAAAAATGCTAAATCATTGTTGTATGCTACCTTCTTCGGCTCGGCTGCTCCAAAAGACCCTACAGGTGAAGTAGGTGACCATGTGGATGGAGGTACCTGTCGATTCGATAAGCATGGCTATATCTACCATAGTGCCTGTGCCTGCTTATCAAGGGGTGAAGACCATATTGCTACTTTCCCGATAAAGAATGCCTATCAGCCACAACACCAGAGCACCAATTGTAATATGGCAGCTTTTAAGTTTGAAATTGATGCCCTGAGAGCCGATTTTGAGATCAAGAACGAGGCTAACCGGGCTGTAACAGAAGTGTGTGCTCCTGCCAAAATCAATTTTTACGACCTGAGCAAAGGTGCCAAGACCTACGAATGGGTGGTAAACGGCAATGTAATTACCCGTACAAAGGATATGTTATTATATAATTTTACAACGCCGGGTACATATACAATTAAACTCAGAATTTTTAACAAAATCACCTGCCGGACAACCGATTCTACCGTAAAGACCTTTTTGGTGAAAGGCTTCGTAGCCAAAGCCAGTGGTGATACGTTGGTATGCCCGAACTCGCCAGTGCAATTGCTGGCAGACGGTGGAGTAAAATATACCTGGTCGCCGTCTACGGGTTTAGATAACGCATCAATTGCCAACCCCATTGCTAAACCTGCCAGTACAACCAAATATACGGTAGCTATTGAAAAAGATGGGTGTACAGTGAATAAAGATGTAACGATTAAAGTGGAAGACAATAAACCGGATTTTCTGGTAAATGGGGGTAAAGAGATATGCAAAGGCCAGAGTGTAGAATTGAAAGCGACCGGATACGGCACTAAATTTACCTGGACTAGCCCCGGTATGCAGGATGCCCAGGGTACGACCATTTCAGTAACTCCGACGAAAACTACTACTTATACAGTTTCCTGCGAATATCCTGACGGTTGTAAACCTACACGGTCAGTAACAGTAAAAATTGATGAATCTTTTCAGCCGGATTTTGATTTCAAAATCACACAGGATTGTGAGAAACCTTATGAATTGACTTTCACTAACAAAACGCAGAATGCTGCGGAATTTAAATGGAGTATGGGTAATGCCGATACGCTCAATAGTATGATTCCGCAGAGTTATCGTTATAACAAGGGCGGTACTTTTCTGGTGACACTCAAAGCCTATAATAAAATAGGTTGCGAATTATCTGTCAGCAAAAGTATTAATGTACCCGAGAATGAGGGGAAAGTGCCGAATGTGATTACACCAAACAACGACGGGAAGAACGATAATTTTGTAACGGGATTCAAAGATGTAGCGATGGAAATTTATAACCGCTATGGAAAACTAATTTACGAATCGAAAGCATACCAGAACGATTGGGGCAAAGATATACCCTCGGGTACCTACTATTATATCTTTAGCACGCCGTCAGGCTCAACATGCAAAGGTTGGGTAACGGTGATTGATTAAATTAAGATTCAAGAAGTATAGAGTATTTAATTGAATTACTAATCTTAACTTTGTATCCCGTAGGGATATAATTTAATCAATTTTTTACTTAAATTTGTAATAAATATTTCTATTTGCTGTTTTTAAAAGTATCCGATTGATAAAATCTTACGATTGACAGTTGTTTATTCTATAAAAGTTTAATCAATTTTATCATCATTTTTTAACATTCTCAACAATGAAAAAACTTATTTCAATTTTTGTAATCTTACTTGTTGCCAACATTTCGTTTGGTCAGAAATTTGAAACCTTTGGCGAAAAAATCAATGCTGATGGCGCTGTGGCTGCTACCGAACTAAGCAAAAAAGCGAAAGAAACTCCTGCTTTCGATAGTAAAGTATCGGGCGTAGTTGAGTCTGTATGCCAGGTAAAAGGCTGCTGGATGAAAGTGAAACTGGAAGACGGCCAGACCATGCGTGTTACTTTTAAAGACTATGGTTTCTTTGTACCGAAAGATATAGCAGGTAAAACAGTGGTATTTGAAGGCAATGCCAAAACCAAAACTACTTCAGTAGACGAGCTTCGCCACTATGCTGAAGACGGAGGTAAAAGCAAAGAAGAAATTGCCAAAATTACAGAGCCTAAAACAGAACTTACCTTTGTAGCCAACGGTGTGTTGGTGCCGAAGAACTAAGGAACTTGATAAAAAATCTGGCCTCTCTGCACAACAGAGAGGCTTTTTTATTTATATTTACACCATACCTAAACTTAACTCATCAATGAAGAAAAGCTACTTGTTAGCCCTCTTACTGGGGGTATCTTCCACCGCATTTGCACAACGCACCCTTATACATTGCGGCACGCTGATAGATGGCATCACCAATACACCTAAATCGCAAATGACGATTGTGGTAGAAAAAAATCGCATCACTGATGTACAGAATGGCTATACTGCCGCTCAGGCTAACGATAAAGTGGTTGATATGAAAACCCGTACCGTAATGCCGGGCTGGATTGATATGCACGTGCATATTGAAAGTGAAACCAGCAAAGACCAATACCTGAAACGCATGAGTGCCAACATGGCTGATGTGGCTTTTGAATCACAAAAATATGCGGCTACTACACTGATGGCTGGTTTTACCACTGTAAGAGATTTAGGCGGTAGTGGGGTAAATATTTCTATCCGCAATGCGATTAATAAAGGGTTGGTGATTGGGCCGAGAATCTTCACGGCTGGCCGTACAATTGCTACTACTGGTGGACACGGTGACCCAACTAATGGTATCAGCAATACTTATACTGTACCTAATTACGTAACCAATGGGGTAGTAGATAGTCCGGAGGAGGGTCGTCAGGCGGTGCGTCAGCGTTATAAAGATGGGTCAGACTGTATCAAGATTACAGCTACCGGCGGAGTATTGAGTATTGCCAAAAATGGTAAAGGTCCGCAGTTTACAGAAGATGAAATCTCGGCGATTGTGTCAACAGCTAAAGATTATGGTTTTCATGTGGCTGCCCACGCACATGGTGCTGAAGGGATGAAGCGTGCCATTAAAGCAGGAGTAACAACGATTGAGCATGCTACTTTTATGGACGACGAGGCCATTGCCCTTTTCAAAAAGCATGGTGCGTATTATGTGCCTACTATCATTGCCGGAAAAACGGTGGGCGATTCAGCAAAAGTACCGGGATATTATCACCCATTGGTAGTTCCCAAAGCCATTGAGACATCCAGACAAATTTCTGAAACTTTTGCCAAAGCTTATAAAGCAGGAGTAAAAGTGGCTTTCGGAACAGATGCCGGGGTATTTATTCATGGCTACAATGCGAAAGAGTTTCAATATATGGTAGAGGGTGGCATGCCAATGATGGAAGCCATTAAATCTGCCACGATTGTGAATGCTGAAATTCTGGGCATGAAATCGGAATTAGGCTCAGTAGAAAAAGGAAAACTAGCTGATATTGTAGCAGTAGAGGGCGACCCATTGAAAGATGCTAAAGCGATGATGAATGTAGCATTGGTGATGAAGGAAGGGAAGATTTATAAGGAGAAATAGGATAATAAGTATTCAATTATATATAAAAACTCGGCCCTATGCCGAGTTTTTTTTGCCTGAAACTGAACATTTACCTTCAATTAAACGACTGCCGGAATTCCAAAGGCGATTGATTGGTTTTGCTTTTGAACATTTTGCTGAATGATTGCGAATGTTCAAAGCCCAAATCATAGGCAATCTCACTGACGGTCAGGTCGGTAGTTGATAGCTTTTCTTTAGCTTTTTCAATCAGTTTTTCGTGTATATGCTGTTGGGTGGTTTGTCCTGTTAATTGTTTGAGTAAGCTGCTCAGATATTTGGTTGAAATGTTCAGTGTATCGGCAATATATTGCACGGTCGGGAGTCCCTCTGAGAGCAAATCTTCATTATTAAAATAGTCGGTTAAAACCTCTTCCAGACGGTCCACGATTTTGCTATTGGTGATTTTACGGGTCATAAACTGGCGTTCATAAAAGCGATGCGCATAGGTGAACAGTAATTCCAGTTGGGCAATGATTACATCCTGACTGAATTTATCCATGTTTGCATTGTATTCCTGTCTGATGTTTTCCACAATGCCATTAATGACGGTTTCTTCTTTCTCCGAAAGAAACAGAGCTTCATTGGCCGAATAATGAAAATACTCGTATTGCTTGATTTTTTTGGCAAGCGGTGTATTCCATAAAAATCAGGATGCAGGAATAAAATCCAACCTGAACGCTCGGCGCCTGTGGGTTGTTCGGGTGCTTTTATTAACTGACTCGGCGCTATGCAAGCCATTACACCTTCGTCAAAATCATAGGATTGTTGTCCGTAAAACATTTTATCAGCCCCTCTTTTGACAGATATAGAATAGAAATCGAACAATACACTTATTCCGGGTGCATCTTTTGTTTTGCTGTAATCGATAATGCTGATTAAGGGATGCGCGGGCTTTGGAAATTCCATATGCCGATGCAATTCGGTAATGGTTTTTACTCTTATGGGCTTTTTATATTCCATGATTGATAAGGTTAATTTTTAAAAGGGTATTTCAGCCATATCATGAGCAATGGCATAATCAGGAATGGAATTTCCATCAATGTCATTGTTATGTTTCCGGCACGTAAGGCTAATGCCATAATGGCAACGATAGACATAGCATTTAGTAAATTGCCAATGAAAAACGTTTTTGGAAACAGAACCAATAGACCTACAACAAACATAAATATACCTAAAAATGGTACAATTGTTTGAGGAATGCCTAAATCTGCCATCATTTTTGCAGATTCAGGATTGTCTTTGATAGTAAATGTGTCCCAGCCGTGTTTGAACGACAGGAAAACAGAGATTAGTAAGAGTGCTAATGAAATTATATTCTTTATCATTTTGGGGTTTGTTTTTATTTTTATTTTTATTGGTTTTTATACATAGTTGACGCACCCATTTTGGCTGCTTGCGAAAGCATAAATTCAGGAGCAAGTCTACTCATGACACGCATAAGTTTGGCTAGGCCGGGATAAATCTCCTCTTTATCGTTTTGCAATCCTTTGATTGCAGCGTCTACAATTTTATCAGGCGCCATCAAGGCGTTTGCACTAAAGCCATCTTCATTCTTGAATTTGTCGTTGAGTGGGGTTGAAGAACCAGGGGCTACCAATTCAATCACTTTAATATCAGTATTTTTTAATTGTACCCTTAGTGCCTTCGTATACGAGCGAAGACCAGATTTACTAGCTCCATAAATGGGCGATATTGGGAATGGCATCAGGGCGATACCAGAGGTCACGTTTAGTATGGCAGCCGATTTCTTTGTTTTCAGATGGGGTAAGAATTGCTGAACCATGCGGATAGGGCCTATCAGGTTAATTTCTATTTCGCGGGTAATGTCTTGCAGGTCGTGGTTTTGGTGCAAACTCAGTTTTCGCATTTCTCCGGCATTATTGATGAGAATATTTAGCTCAGGGAATTGCCTGGTAACCACATCATACAAACTAATAATATCTTCAGCTTTGCTTACATCGCTTTGTATAGTATGTACAGCCGGGAGCTTAGTTTTTACCTCCTGCAATTTTTCAGCATTTCGGCCTGTGATAATTACTGTATTACCTAAAGCAATCAGTTTTGAGGCAAACTCTAAGCCAAAACCTCCGGTACCTCCTGTTATTAAAATCGTATTGTTTTCTAGTTTCATTGTTTTCGTTTTTGTTGGGGCAAAGTTCAGGAGTAATCAGAAAACAGATGTAGCTGAATGTCGCAATGTTGTAGCCGAAAGGGTGAGTGTGGGTTGAAGAAGCGATTTGAAAAGGTTGATATACAAAAACGTTCAATAACTTTTTTAAAAAAATCTACCGATAAATGAATAATTAGGGTAGTTATGGTTTAAATTTACCTACCTATTGGAGTTTTATCCAACGCAACAGCATGCTATGAAAAATGCGGCCTTATATTTTTCTGTTCTTCTGACTATCGTATTTGCCAATAGTTATGCCCAATCTGTTCGTTTGCCTAATCTGAATGATACTTTCAAGGCAGCAGACCTTGCCCGCAAACCTGTGAATGCCGATAGTATTTTTGCAGCTACCAAAGGATTGTTTTACTCGCTTGAATCTAAAACCAGAAATAAAAGAGAAGATACGCTGATAGTGTTGGCAGCCGAACGAATTGCTTATATGTATTATAATAACCGGATAGCGCAGAAGAACCCGGATTCGATGATGCATTATGCAGAGAAACTGCTCAAATATGCTACGAATATCCAGTACAATACCCAGATTTTTAAGGCTTATGATTATATAGGCATTGCCTATACTATTAAAACTGATTATCAGAAAGCATTGGATATCAGTCTGGAAGCATACAAGAAAGCTTCTGATCTGAAAGGGGCCGATTTGATATTGTCGACTTATGCGTTAACCCGTATTGCCAGTAGCTATCAGCTTTTGCGTGATTATGAGAACTCGTTGATTTATCATAAAAAGGCTTTGGAGATTATCGGTATTTGCAGGGCTAATGATATGAAAACGGGCGTTACGCCTGAGAAAGTCAGTAAGTGGGCGTTGAGTTATGCCTATAAATATGATGATATCGGGGTGGTTTATGCCGAGCAAAAGCAGTATGCCGAAGCCTTGAAAAACTATCAGCAAGCGCTTGATTATATTCATGAAGGGAAGTTATCTACTTCTATTGAAATGGTTACATTGATGGAAATCGGGCGTTGCCAGATTCATCTAAACAAGATTGACGAAGGGGTAGCTAATGTCAGGAAAGCACTTAAATATTTTGAGGAAACCAATAATAGATTTTATCCTTTTGCTTGTTATACTTATCTGGCAAAGGCAGCTTATTTAAAAGGTGATTACCCGTTAGCGATTCAGTATGCCGAGAAATCGGAAGAATGGGCGCAGGCGGCAATGGCGATAAAACACGAGGCAGATAATTATGAAGTGAAGTATTTGTCGGCCAAAAAAATGCAAAAATATGATATGGCGCTCAATGCCTATGAGCGATACAATATCATGAATGATTCGATCAGTAATCGTCGGAAGTTGACACAAGTATTGAGTTTGCAAAAGAAAATGGAGACAGAAAGAGCCAGGGCAGAATTTGAACGGCAAGAGCTTTTGCAAAAAGCCATTATTGACTCATCATTACGAGCCAATGAAATATTATTGCTTAAAAACCGGAATGCCGAGGCTGAAAGACTGGCGCTATTTGAGAAGAGCGAACGAGACGAACTGGAAAGGAAGTTTCAGATAGAACAACTGAAAACTTCTTCGGAAAAAACACGATTGGTGCAACAGAGCCGTATCAGGAATTTATCTGATGAAGCTGAAAGAAAGCAGCAAACCCAACAATTTTTATGGATTGGGCTGGGGATGCTTGGTTTGCTACTTTTATCATTGGCCTGGAACTTCAGGAATATTCAGAAACGAAAAAGAGAAACCGAACTGATTAATGAGCAACTGGAACAAAAGGTAAGAGAAAGGACGGCAGAATTGCAGAAATCGTATGATGAAATTAAGGAGGCTATGCAACGTGGACAAACCATTGAGCGGAAACGCATGGCAGCCGATTTGCACGATAATCTGGGTAGTTTGCTTACGGCCATTAATATTTCTCTGGATAATATCAGTCCTGAACATTTGTCGGAAAGGGAGCAGAAGATTTATGCCAATATATTGTCAATGACTGAAAACGCTTATTCAGAAGTAAGGATTCTCTCGCATAACCTGATGCCCGAAGAACTGGAAAAAGAGGGACTGGAAAATGCCCTGAAACGCATGCTTCAGAAAATCAATCATAACCAGCGAATCCATTTCGATTTGGTGATTGATGAATTGACCTATCACAATAAGCATATAGATTTGAATGTCTATTCTATTTGTCTGGAACTGGTGCAGAATATCATCAAGCATTCAAGAGCTACCGGAGCTACTATTTATGTGGCACAAAAAGGGAAAGATTTGCTGTTGGAGGTAACAGACAATGGTCGGGGAATACAGGAAAACCAACAAAAAGGTATTGGCCTGAAAAATATTCAGGGCCGCCTGGAAGCCATAGGAGGGGAACTATTTATTAATTCAGAAATAGACAAAGGCACCAAGTTTACGATTCTGGTGCCTTTGATGCAGAACGAATTGCTGGTTAATAGCCGATAGCTATGCAATTCCAGGTAATGTTATAATCTAGTGCTGAATTATCAGTATTCACGATTTTGGCAGTACAAGAGGTTGTTCCACCCGAAAGATTGCAACCGCTTAATATTAATATTACCCTGTCTAGTTCTCCTGCCGTTCCTGAGGAAGAGGCAATATCAGCCACCATTACATGAGGTGTTGAAGTAAATCCACCATTAAATGCGATGGCTGTTACAGCAGAACCATGCGCTGGTAATATAGCATGAAAGTTAGCTGTCGTAAATTTATATATTCTTAGATTCGAGCTATTACTGGCATTATAGGCTACGCCTTTACCATTATTAACAGTAAGAGTGCCATCAACTGTTGCATTGCTACCCATCGTAACATTTCCATCTAAAGCACTGGTTCCGGTGACATCAAGGTTACGGCCTACTATTGCATCCCGATTAATATATCCGTCGAGATCTACATCAAAATTATTATTTACATATAAACTACCATTGACTTCGGCCTGACCTGTAGTAAAAGTGCCACCATCAAAATAGCTTGAACCAACTACATGAAGCTTACCTCCAGGACTAGTCGTACCAATCCCAACTAAGCCTGAACTTGTAATAGTTAACCTATCTGTATTACCTATAGCCAGATTCCATTTTGAGGTATATCCATCAAAATAATGGTAGGCTCTTGAACTATCATTGACAGAATAGCCATAAAAAGCCTTCCCTGTATTGCTGCTGGCATCAACATACATGCCTTCCAGATTAGTGCCTCCCAGATTACCTCTTACCGTCAGAAAGGTATTGTTGTTGGTCATATTCGCTGTACCAACCCCCACCTGACCGCCATGATGCAGGATGCTACCGTTTACTCCCCATTGATTGCCAAAAGAAGCTGCCTGCCATGAGGAACCATTATGATAATTGAACTGATTAGTGGAAGTGTTGTAAATTAATAAACCTGCTTGAGGAACACTAATAACATCCCGGTTGGCGGTTGTCATGCGTGGGAGTAAAACACCTTTATTGGTACTTCTTATATCCAGAATTGAAGTAGAATGTGGTATTTCATTACCTCCGATAGTGCTGATGACTGTTCCTCCAGGAGTATCAACAACTTTCGTGGTCTGAGCGAAAGCTATAGTAACTGACAAATAAAAAGCAAGGCTCAGATAAAGTTTTGTAGATGTTTTCATGAATATTTTTTTTCTACAAATGTCAGTGCCTGTATTATTCGAGTCAATCACGGTTTGCCGTGATATTTCTTCATAGAAATAACGAGTCGCAAAAGCAGTACAAGTTTATTACCCTTACTTTTGAGACAAGCCTTAAGTTTTGAAACGTTTGCTTAATTACCGATACAGATAATATTCCAGGTAATATTACAAGCTAAGTTATCCGTACCTGTATTTATTATTCTGGCTTTACAACCGGTAGTGGTGCACCCATATATAACTAATTGAAGATAGTAAGGTTGACCTACATCGCAACTAAACGAAACCATGTCTCCTACATACACTTTAGGAGGGTTAGTAAAACTCTCTGAAAATGGGATTGAGAGTTCTCCTGATATAATACCAGGCCCTATTCCCATTAGCTGGGTAAATTGCAGGGTATAATATTTTAGCTGAGAATCTCCACTCGAATTATATAGTATTCCCTTACCATTGTTTACGGTTAGCGTTCCGCTAATTGTAGCGTTTCCATTGACTGTCAGGAAAGTATTTGCATTTGTCATGGTTGAAGTACCAATCCCCACTTTTCCACTATGATAAAGGATACTTCCGTTTACACCCCATTGATTCCCGAATGAAGCTACTTGCCATGATGAACCGCCATAATAGTTGAATTGATTGGTAGAAGTATTATAAACTAATAATCCCGCCAGCGGGGAGCTGATAGCATCCCTGTTAGCTGTGGTCATGCGCGGGAGCAAAATACCTTTGTTAGTACTTCTGATATCTAAAATAGAAGACGAATGTGGAATATCTGCTCCGCCTGCATTACTAATAACTGTTCCACCAGATGATTCGGCAATTTTTACATTTTGAGCAAAAGCGCAGCTTCCTATGAACAAAAATGTGAGAAGAAGGTAAATTTTAGTTGGGGTTTTCATGAGAATAAGGTTATAATGAGTCTTCAAAAACTCTTCAAATTAGTTACCTTCTGCTTGTTTTTATAAATTGGAGTCGACTTTTTATTCTAAGGTACCCAAGCTATAAGCCAAAAGTGAGCTACTTTTAAGCTTTCAACTGACCATATTCTAATATCGATGAGCCTTCTATAGGGGATAAGTATTTGAATTCCTTGTTTTTATATCACTTACACGCTCATACCTTATTTTTAACCGCTCATCAAATAGTATGCATAATACCTTGCTTTGCCAAGTATTATGCACTACATTCGAATTCTTCAAATTCAGTAACTCTAAACAAAATCACCAATTATGATGAGCAATTACGTTTTACAAACAAAAGACCTTTGCTATAACTACGCAAAGGATGTTCAGACACTCTTCGACATCAATCTACAGGTACCCAAAGGAAGCATTTACGGATTTATCGGGCCGAATGGCTCCGGCAAAACAACTACGCTAAGCCTGTTACTTGGATTGATGCGGATGCAAAAAGGCAGCATCAGGATATTTGACAAAGAGTTGAAGGATGACAGAATTAATATTCTGAAAAAAATCGGCGCTTTAATTGAAAATCCGTCTTTTTACGGTCATCTGACGGCCAGAGAAAACCTGGAAGTTTACCGGAATGTATATGGCGTAGACAAAGACAGGATTGAGGAGGTATTACAGTTGGTAGATTTAAGCGATACAGGCAACAAGAAAGCTAGACATTTCTCTCTTGGTATGAAACAAAGGCTGGCTATCGCCTTAGCACTTCTGCCAAATCCTCAATTATTGATTCTGGATGAACCCACCAATGGTCTTGACCCTAATGGCATTATAGAATTACGCGAGCTGATCAAAAAACTGAATCAGGAACTGCATATCACTATTATTATCTCAAGTCATATTCTGGCAGAGGTTGAGAAGATGGTAACGCACCTGGGTATTATTTTTAAAGGAAAGATGCTGTTTCAAGGGACTTTACACGAATTGCATAGCTTTCAACACAATCAGGCCAGATTGAACCTGAATACTTCTGATAATGCAAAAGCGGCAAAGGTTCTACAGGCATTCAGCCCTGAATATACCCATGAGAGTTTTTCTTTAGCTTATAGTGGGATGAAGCAGATAGCAGAGATTAACCGGACATTAATGCACAACGACATTGATGTGTACCTCCTGCAACCTAAAGCAAACAACCTTGAGGAATTATTTATTGATATGACTACCCGACTATCATGAGCCTGGCTATTACCTTTCGTTCTGAATTACTGAAGACCAAACGTACTTCAGCTATTTACCTGACTGTTTTGGGCGCATTGATAGTTCCAGCCATAAAACTGGATGAGTTGCTGACAGTAACCGAGCCTCTGGCAAAAATGTATACTTATCCCTGGGAGTTTTACTATAAAAATGGTCTGCATATAGTGATGGGCTTATTACTACCATTCTATATGATACTTATGACTACTCTGCTGACACAGATTGAATACCGCAACAATACCTGGAAACAGGTATTCAGTTCTCCTCAATCTGAATTTATGGTTTTTCTCGGTAAATTCCTGAGCCTGCAATTGCTGATTGTTTCATTTCTGCTACTGAATGCGGTGTTGTTATTTGTGGTGATATTATTGGTGAATGTGATTGATCCACAGCTTGGTTTAATGAGTCAATCTTTCGACTGGCAACATTTGATTAAAACGCTGGGAAAAACACTTCTTTTAAGTACGACCGTCAGTTCGATACAGTTCTGGATGAGTCTGAGATTCAGGAATTTTATTCTTCCATTGGCCATAGGTATTACCTTATGGTTTGTGGGGCTTATGTTTATATTCGAATATAAGACACTATCAAAAGAATGGTTCCCGTATTCTTACCTGATGATGCTTGTTTTTCCGGACTATGCACATTTGCATGGCACACTATTGCTGAACGCGCTTCTTTTCACAGGTGTGTTTCTGTTAATAGGTTTTTTTGATTTCAAACGCAGAAAAGGGAAAGTGTGAATTAACCCTGACATGGTTATCAACCAAACCTTCTCAAATCTAAAGCGACCAAGCTTGAAGAATTATTTATTGACATGACAACCAACCTCTTATGAACTTAGCTATTACCTTCCGTTCTGAACTACTGAAGACCAAACGTACTTCAGCTTTTTATCTGACTGTTTTCGGCGCATCATTCATTACATTGATGGAGTTACTGGAGATGTTAACCACGAGTGATTCGGTGGCAAGATTATATCCTGACCCCTGGCAGATTTATTTCAGAATCAGTCTGCAAATGATGATTGGGATGATACTTCCCTTGTATATGATACTCATCTGTACCTTATTGGCTCAGATAGAATTCCGGAATAATACCTGGAAGCAGGTATTTGGTTCGCCTCAATCTGAAGTGGCTGTATTTATCAGCAAGTTTCTGAATCTACAATTTCTGATTTTTTCCTTTATACTATTGAATGTGATATTCCTGTTTCTAGGGGCATTTTTGCTTAATAGTATTGATCCGAAGCTTGACCTGTTCCATAAATACCTTGACTGGCAGCATCTTTTAACATTACTATCAAAAACATTTGTCTGTAGTCTGGCTATCAGTTCTATACAATTCTGGATGAGTCTGCGATTCAGGAATTTCATTCTCCCTCTTGCTATAGGTTTTGTCTTGTGGTTTGCCGGCATTATGATGACCTTTGAATATAAGACCATTTCAAAAGAATGGTATCCGTATTCCTACCTGATGATGATTGCTTTTCCCGGTTTTGAAGATAAGCATTCTACTTTAATACTGAATGCGCTTATCTTAACTTTTGGCTTTCTAATAGGAGGTTTTTGGGATTTTAAGCGAAGAAAGGGGAAGGGGTGAGAATTATTGTGGCACGGGTATACTCGTACGAATACGCCCGTGCCACGGTTAAGCGCTTAGTAGCCTATAACATTTACCTCAAAATTGTTTCCTGAATGATTTGCTTATTTCTCTGAGCGCATTAACTGTGGCACGGTTAGGTACTTGGTAGCATATAGTATTTATCTTAAAACTGTTCATTAGCACCTGTTTATTTCTCTGAGCGCATTAACCGTGACACGCGCCTTCTCGGACGAGTATACGCGTGCCACGGTGGATACTATCTTGGCCAAATGTTATCCTTTGTTTCGTTATCAGGGAAGCGGCCGTTGGGGTCTAGAGTGATTTGTTTGATTTTTCGTTTACCGAAGTTCATTTCAGCATCAAATGTACGGCTACCATTAAACCATACTGAAACCGGCCAGGTTACTATTGCCGTGTTAGCATCAATCATCTGGGCATTAGATAGGGTTTTGATTGCCGGGCCTTCTGCTTCAAATTCTACTTTCAATACTACCGGAGAAGGCATTTCTCCTGCCTGATGAACGGTCACAATGGTTTTATCTTTATTGGTTTTTACATCTTTAATTGAGCCATTTACCGAATCGGTGGTAAATAACCAATAGTACCAGAACCAGTCGAGGTTTTGCCCCAAAGCATTGTTCATGAAATACATATAATCCCAGGGTGTGGGGTGTTTGAAACTCCATACTCTGGCATACTCTTTCATAGCTTTTATCACGGCTTCGTCACCCACAATACCACCTAGCATAGAAAGCATCAATGGCGCTTTGCCATAGGTCTGGAAACGGTAGCTCTCTCCGGCATCGTTGGCGCTCCACATCATAGGTGCTTCATCTTCTGCACCGCTTTGTTTGCCATAGCGTTGGCCAAGACCATCCAGTTTATAAGGAACTCCCTTGCTATCAGCTCCCGAAAGAATATTCATATACTGATTAAAGCCTTCATCCATCCAACTGTAGCGGGTTTCATTATTACCTACTACCATTGGCCACCATTGATGAGCAGTCTCATGATCAGCTGCTCCCTGATTTGAATTAATTACCATCGGATACTCCATTCCGGCACTTGGGCCATCCTGCAAAGTCATTTGCGGGAATGGGTAAGGAGTCCATAGCGCAGAGTAAAACTCTAAAGCATGGCGGGTGATTTCTCCTGCTTTGGCAAACAATTTAGCTCTTTCGGGTAGGTAATACATATAGATAGGGATAGGCCCTTTGCCCGGAATAGTCGCTCGTGTAGCTTTCCAGACAAATTTTCCGGCAGTAGCCCAGGCAAAATCGTTTACCTTATCAGCTACAAAATGCCAGGTCAATTTATCACCCGGTGCAGTGGCTTTGCCTGCTTCGTCTTCGCTTACAATGGTTACTTCTTCGTTACTGTCCAAAACGGTTGTCAGACGTTTTCTGGTTGTTTCGTTCAATACCTGCTCAGGGTTTTGTAGTACACCAGTACCACTCACAATCCAGCCACCTGGTACGGTAATTTTTACGTCAAACTTACCGAAGTTATTATAAAACTCTGCTGGCCCAAGATATGGACTGGTTTCCCAACCCCATAAATCATCATATTTAGCCAGACGCGGAAACCATTGGGTAGGCTGAAAAAGTTTATCATCAAAACGTTGGGTCATGCGATGTCCTACTCCGGTTGCTCCACCCGGTAGCTTGGTATGCCAGGCTATTTCTACTTCAGCCGTACCTCCGGCCTTGATAGGCTCAGGAAGGGTTATATTGGCAATTGTCCGGTTCAATCCTCTCATGGATCTTTGGGCAATCTCTGTTCCGGCTACCTTAATGGCTGTTACTACCATTCCTTCGGTAGTTTCTGCAGGCGTTGAAAAACCACGAGGCACATCAGCACGGAAGATATTGTGATCGAGGCGGAGCACAATCGTTTTCAGTTCATCTTTGCTATTGTTATGCACCAGTATTTTTTCAGTACCGGTAATGACTTGTGTAGCAGGGTCAATACTTGCCTGAATGGTATAGTCGGCTTCCAGTTGCCAGTAATTCGGGCCGGGTTTACCAGTAAAATCTCTCGTACCTGCAGCAAAAGCCTTACGAATGGCATTAGTCATAGGTACGTCTTGACGGATACTACGCCTGGTAGTTTCGATGGATGTTCGCTGAGGAATAGTTTGCTGGGCAAAAAGAGATGAGGTCGTTAATAATAGAACGGCTGATAGGGCTCGCATGAGTTTGTTGAGGTTTATGAGACCCTAAATAAAGAAAATAATGGGAAAGAGGCAAGTTAAAAGTGATGAAGCTCACCCACTTACCTGATTAACATTTTTTAACTAGCCCGATTTTTTATTTCTGGAATATATATACAAGTTTGTAGCTAGTAAAGAATTGATAGAGAGGTTAAACTTTTAATCTGCATAACTATATGTTTAAATATATTTTAATTCTTCTTTCAAATACGCTTCTGTTTGTCAGTGCTTCCGGACAGACTATAATCAAAGGTAATTTCCAATCTTTTCCGTCAACTGACTACAGAATAGTTTTTAATCAAACTGGTAAGAATGATTTTCAGGGGGAAATTCTGGCTACCGGAAAGACCAATGCCAATGGCGAGCTTTCTGCCTCATTTCAATTAAATGCTGAACAACCTATCCTGCTTTTTATTTCAAATCAGTTTCTAAGACTTTGGGCCATACCTGATGCAACTTTAATTATAGAGGAAACCCATAAGAAAGAATTTCTTTTCTCGGGACCTACAGCAAAACAGAATAATTTTTTATATCAGTCAGGAATTATGAGATCCATGGGGGTTTCTCCGACTGTAACGGCAGACAGCTTTGCTCCTTTAAAACAACTGGAACACCTGGATAATATTGAACAGAAAAGATGGGAATTATATAAGACGAGCTTTGGCAAAAATGAAGCTTCGAAAGCGTTTTCTGACTATTGTAAAGGAGAAATATCGCATTTTTCGAATTTTAATAAAAACCAGTATATCTTACAGAACATATTCGGACAAAGAAAAATCAAGCAGGAAGACATTCCCTCAGGTTATTATGATTTCTGGAATAAATTTGAGCTTTTAGATGATAATTGTTTAAGTGATTTTTATAGAAATGCTATCGTTGATTATATTGGTTATACTGCGACTAAACGGCTACATCTTTTTAATGACTACTCTGATAGAGAAAAGTATAGTAAAACAGAGTTTGAAATTTTAGACTCATTACTGGCTGATAGTCCTTTGACAAAGAGAAAATAAAAGGCGACCAACTGATTTTTCTGATAAATTATTTTGACTTACCCCAATTAGTTGAATCGCAATTTAAGAGTTATAAGAAAGAATTTCCGAATTCTAAGTATATCAGCGTCATTCAAAAGAAATGGGATAAGAAAAATAAAAATACGCTTTCAATGCCTGAATTTGTTTTGAAAGATGATTCAGGTAGACCATTCGATATTAAGTCTATCAGAGGCAAGGTTGTTTATATAGATTTTTGGGGAAGTTGGTGTAAGGCCTGTATAGCTCAAATGCCAAACTCACTTATACTACAACAAAAATACAAAGACAAAGATGTGGCATTTCTTTTTATTGACTTTTACGATACAAAAGACAAATGGCTGAAAGCCATTAAAGATAAAAAAATAACAGGGTTACATATAAAGGCTGAAAAAGAAGATGAAAAATACTTCGACGAAAAATTTGGAGTAGATCAGGGGTTTCCACGATATGCGCTACTCGACAAAAACGGAGTTCTGATAACAAGCTCTGCCCCTCATCCAAATGATAAAGCCGTTGTGACTTTAATTGATAAGTATCTGAATGAGAAATAAAATCCTGTTTAGTTATCAAAGTATTGTAAAATCGTAGGCCGACAGTTCCACCTTATTCCGACAAAGAGAGTCCGGGAAAGCTTGGCAAAGCTTTATTAAAATTCTTATATTTGAATCAATAAGTGATTTTGCCTAATCTCTCAAGTAATGACTAAAATCCTGACCACTCTTGCATTATTTGCCTTGCTACTTCATTCGGTTTCTGCTCAGAAAGTCACTTATACTTTCGATTATCAGATTGATATGAAAGAAAGCAGGATATATACAGACTCGGTTCAATTTCCCAATGAACGATATATTAAAAGCACCTGGCTTAATAGTAAAGATCGGAACTATGTAGCCATGCTGCGCCATGACAAAGATTCAAGCCAAAGCAGACTGATTATATATGATTTTAATGCTTTAGAAATGTACGTTACATATCCTCATAGGCCTTGGAGAGCCATAGAAGTAAAGCCAATGGAAACCATGGGTTTAAACCTTGCTCAAGTAGAAACTCCTCTTTATTTCCGTCCTAACCTTGGCAGAAGAAAGAAAATTGATGGATATTCATGTAGAAAGATATGGGAGAAGAACCCGAGTTATTCTGATGAACTCTGGTTTACCAAAGATATTCCTGATGCGCCGGAACATTCTTTTCATGCTATTTATATGTTTGCTCTACACCAACCTAAGTATAGTGGCGTGGCTGTTGATTATCGTATGGATGATAAGCTATCTCGTTCACAAAAACACTTGATTGCCGCACAAAAAAGCATCAGGAAAGTTGTATTGGAGAATAATGTACTAATTGAACTTGAGGGTGATTTAAAAACTATAAAATAATATCAAACCAATTCCTCCTTCCTTTCCGGTTTTCCAATAGGTTTATAATTCAAATCATATATCTGCTGACTGTATTCGGCTGGAAGAAGAATAGTCTTTACCAGACCATCTAACCTGAGTTTTCGGGCTAATAAATACAGATCCAGTAATATTTTTCCTTTCGTTGAGGTACCAAATTTCAATAGTTCAGCTACTCTGGTTGGAACAACTAATTTCTGGCATTCTAATAAAATAAGGTAACGAGTTAAACCCAGGTGTTTTTTGTATTGCTGGTATAGGTCGGCCGTATAACGGCCATTCAGTAAATCTTCTTGCAGATGCACCTGGCGGTCATATTGCCAGCTTGCATAATCTTCAGGCAAATCTTTCAGTCCCATTCTTAAGCCTACCCGATTGAAAACGTTGAAAACCTCTGCTTTTTCTTCCTCACTCATTTTCCTTTCGAGCAATTCATAGGCGACAATGGCATAATCAATCAGCATGTATAACACATCCCGATAAGCCCAGTCAGGAATACGCGCACCACGGCTTTGCTCAACTCCCTGGTGGATACTATTGATTTTGTCAATGGCTTTGAAAGCAGTTTCGGTATCTGAAAAAACAATCCACTGGGCGTAGCGGACAGTTGAAAAAAGCCGACCTAGTGGATCAGAGGGTATCTTTCCGGTAAAATATAGCCAGTCTACTGCTTTGTTCAGTGCAAATTCTGCAGCCGATCCGGCAAAGATGAATAAAATCACATCTGAATTGCCCCATATCTTTCTCACTATTGAATTTTTGTCAACAAAATCGTTCATATCAATCTTATTTAGATACCTTGTTTTTGTGAAAATTTTACCCGTGGATATTCTACCAGAAGTATCGTCAGAAAGCCTAAAGTATAGGCCAGCATATCAACCCATGAGAAACCTGTGCCCAGGGCAACGGCTACAATTCTATATTTCTCCCAACCCATATAATATACAAAGTGGAAATATTGTAATGTTTCAATCAGATAGGCGAACAGGAGTGTGGCAGTAGCTGCTTTCAGGAAATGAGTATTCCAGAAAGTAAAAACCGCACAATAAACCAGAAACACCACCAGATAATCTCCGAAAATTGGCCTGAAGAAAGAATCATGTACATAGAGCGCAATCAATACTTCTATAATAAAGAAAGTAACCGCAAGTAAGCCATATCTAGGTCTGAAGATAAACATTAATATAGTATTAAAAGTACTTTGTATTGCAAAGTTAATTGATGATTTTAAAATAGCAAACAGATTGACTTAATATTTTTGATGTAAAATGATTTAATGATGGCAGGAGGAAACGCCAAGTAGGGGTTCAAAATTTTGAACCCCTACTGTCTCGTATTTTTTATATATTTCTGCAAAATAACCCGATAAATGAATATCAGAATCCTTCCAGATTTCTTTTACGAATGGCTTCTTCGGTAGCAGGCAAAAGCGATTCTAAACCCATTCTTACGGCTTCTGCTTGCACTTCTTCAATAAAAGGGCGAAAACTTTTATTATAATCCTGAAATGCACGTTCAAAATCTCCATTGTGTTTTTGAAAAGCATCAGCTAATGCGGCGGCGCCATCAATAGCCAATGAACCACCCTTTCCTGCGGCAGGAGAAGCACAATAGCCAGCATCGCCAACTAAAGCTACTCTTCCTTTAGTCCATGATGGCATTTTTATCTGGCACAATTTATCGAAATAAAAGGTCTTTGAATGCATTGCTTCCTCCAGTAATTCAGCGGTTCGCCAGCCCTCTCCGGTAAATTGCTCCAGAATAATCTTTCTTTGTTGTTCCTCATTCCGATAGTCATAAGGAATTTCTTTTTCTGAACGGAAGCAAAAAATGATGTCGGTCTTGCCATTGTAGGCATTCAGCATAATGCCCTTGTTGGGTACATTATAGAATTGCGTGGTATTCTCCCTAATCAGCAATTTGTTGACAATAGTGATAGAGAAGTACTGTCCCAGAAAATGTGAATATTCCGCTTCGTGACCAAACCAGATTCTTCTTACTGCTGAATGGATGCCGTCGCACCCGAACACCAAATCAAAAGCTTGTTTTGAACCGTCTTTAAAGGTAACTTCGATACTATCTTTTGTTTCGTCTAAGGCTTTGATACTATTGTTGAACATGAATTCAGTATCATGTTGCACGGTTTCAAATAACATATTGAGCAATACATCTCTTTCAATCTCAAAGGAATCGTCCGGCAATTCATCTCCAGCTTCTCTTAATACTGTTATTCCTTCGGTTATATCGTCTGCATTTTTAAATTCCAGCATTTCCATGCTTATTCTATTGGCTTTTATTGACTCAAAAAGCCCCATCCGCTTCACGGTGCCAACGGTATCCTGCTCTATATTTACAGGCGTTCCGCCTCTTTTAAGGCCGTTCCCAATTTCTACAATTGTTACTTGATAGCCTAGTTTATTCATCCAATAGGCCGTGGATAGTCCGGCGAAACTTGCCCCTGATATGAGTACTTTTTTATCTTTTAATGATTTCATTTTTTTACGTTTTTTTTGACATTGAGAAACAATTGTTGCAGGGTATTACCTGCGACAATCTTTAATTTGGAGATAGAATTTATCGTTAGAAGAAATACTGCTTTACTTCCCTAGCAATTTTTTACCAAGTGACAAATCCTTATCATCTATTACATTCTTTTTGAGCCATTCGGCGTAAGAGATTCCATCGGCTTTGGTGCTGTAGTAAAATTCGTTGGTGGTTATGGTATGCTGGGTGGCATGTCTGAGTGAGTCGTATCCCCAATCGGTTATGAAATAGTTATAATTGATACCGGATTGATGAAGACGGTTCATCGATGCCCGGGTATTGATTGACCACTCGTCGATAAAATGATTTGATTGGGTTGGCGTATGATTAAGAGACGCACTGAACCGTGGGAGAACTTCGTCATAGAGCGTATTGCTATGTAAATATTTTATCTGCCTTTTTGTAGAATCAGTGCGATCCATGAGGGCATCTTCAAAAATATCTTTACCAATTTGAAAGCCCAGGAAATGCGTGCTTTCACTTTGCCAGACCCTATCTAAAATCTCTTTCCATCGGTTAGAGGTGAGTAAGGCTCCGTCTGACAATTGATAAATCTTTTTACCTGAATAATGGTCAGCTACGAAGGGTGTCCAGAAAGCAGAACCATAGGCGCCTGCGCTTTCGCCTGCTACCATGACTTTATCGGGCTCTTTAAAATTAGCAAACACCCAATCTAATGCCGATAAACTGTTATTGCGACCATTATGATGAATTTCAAATTTTTTACCATCGAAAGTATAGGTATTTGTTATATTACCAATATGTAAGTCGGCCGTGCAATAAGGAATGAAGACAAAATTCCAGTCGCGAAACGCATTTGCCGGATTATCAGTATCTCCTATACCACCTACGGCCTTTGGAAAAAACCTGAGTAGTGAGGGTAAATAGAATGATTTCAGGTCTTTTGAATCGCTATCAAAAGCACTCATCAATGAAATAGGTTCTCCACAAGTGGTATCATCCCAGCAGGCACCTCCGCCTGAAAAGTAAATCACTAAATTTTTTGATGTACCTTTTCTTACAAAAATGGCAAATTCTGAGCCATCGCTGCATAGGGTATTTCCTTTAAATGGGATAGTATGCCACCCCATATCATGTACTTCATCTACTTTGGCAATGGCATCGGGGCGGGCGAAATAAATGAAGTAGAGGTAAAGAAACCCAATAATTAAAATGCTGATAATACTTAAAACAACCCATCTAAGAATCCCCAGGAACAATTTCATCGTCTTCTTATTTTTAGAAATTTAACGATACAAAATTGCATGATATAGCCCGAGAGGGCAATGGCAATAAGAAGGTAAGTATTGGACTAATCGAGGTTTTTGTTGCGAAAGGTCAGCGCAGACATTCCTGTAACTTTGGTAAACAGGCGTGAAAAGTAAGGGTAATCATCGTAGCCTAATGCAATGGCAATTTCTTTGACCGATTTGTCGGAATGATAGAGCAGGCGTTTAGCTTCCAGAATAATACGTTGCTGAATATGATAGGAGACCGGATGTCCTGTGGTTTCTTTGATACATTCGTTCAGGTATGGTGTAGATATATTTAATAATTGTGCATAATCTGTGGGACGTTTGAGCTGTGTATAGTTACGCTCCAAAAGTTCTCTGAATGATTTACCAACTATCTCAAATCTTGAAAGTTTGTCGGTAGATTTAGCTTGTTCTACATATTGAGAAATACCTATAGCCACTAATGCATTGCAGCTATCTTTGAGTATAGAATGATAGAGCCTGTCATTTCTCCGTTTGGAAAATCTGATGGATAAGTTTATCATTTCCGAGAGGATAGAGCCTGTTTCTTTGTCTAATACTAAAGGTTTGGCAGGTGTAATATCTTCCAGCAATTTCAGGTATTCGGCATTCAGGTTTTCATTACTGATGGCCCAACTGCTTACAGTGACATCTTCAAAGGCTATGGTACGATGCACTTGGTTTGGATGCATATAGATGAGAGTGGAGGGTGTGATAGTATACTTTTGAAAATCAATTTCCATAAAAACTGTACCACTCTCCAATAAGAAGAATGAATGCCGGTCGTGCCTCTCTGCATGATTCCATTCTTCCAGATTAGGTAAATCTTTAAAAGAAATTCTTTCAATGAGAATCCCGGTGCCGGAATCGTCATTCATCGTATTTACAGGAATAGATTGTCTTTTTTTACGCATTGTTTGTCAACTCAGTAGACAAAGATATGGGGAGTTTTTACAATTATTATTAATTATTATTCAGGTACACTTTGGGTTTTGTATCTTGCATAAAGAACTTACAAAATTTAAAAACCTGAAATGTTGCAAAAATTAACTCTATTCATGCTCTCAATTTCGCTGATGGGTAGTTGTACTCAATCAGATACTGTTAATCTGACCTTTGAAAAAGACCTGATACCCGAAGGGATTGCGGTAGATGCGAAATCGGGTAGATTCTATTTGAGCAGCCTGAGAAAGAATAAAATTGTAACAGCCAATATTGATGGCAGCAATCCGTCAGACTTTATCGGAAGTGGGCAATATGATTATCTTTCAGGCTTTGGTATGACAATTAAAGGTGATACTTTATATGCCTTAGGCAATAGTTTACAAAAGCAGAATAATTCATCGGTTTTGCTTTTATTGAATATAAAATCTGGGCAACTCATTGCCCGATACAAAGCTAATATACCTCCGTACGCATATCTGAATGATCTGGCGGTTAGTAAGAATAATGAAATTTTTATTACAGATTCAGAAAGCGATAAGATTTACCATATACAAAGACCGGGCAAAAAACTGGAAGTTTTTCTGGATACATTTGAGGTAGAACATTCGAACGGAATTGCTATTTCAGATGATAATACAAAGCTTTATCTGGCTTCTGCAAGAGGAATCAGAGTGGTTGATATAAAGACCCGGAAAGTGCTCAATCAACCCAATAAGGCATCGTCTGGTATTGATGGCATGAAATTTTACAAAAATAGTTTAATAGGGATTGTGGATAAAGGTGTGATGAGGTATTTCTTAAATGAGAATGGTACTGAAATTACAACCATTAAAGAACTCATTAGATTTGATGATACCTATAAGTCGCCGACAACTTTTGATATCATAGATGATACCATCTATTTTATTAAAAATGTGCAATTGGATAATTTTAATGATAGTACCAACGTCGTAATTGATCCAGACAAACTGGAATCGTTGGTTTTGATGAAATATCAGATAAAGAACAAGATTAAGTAATTAGATAAAGTTTATGTTCACGCTAGATCAGATAGACGAAATCCATAACACCCTTGGCAAGCGGGCATCAATACCTGAGTATCTTCAGGCCTTGAATGCTATTGGTGTTATCAGATATGATTCCTTCATCACTGATGGACACTCAGAATATTACGGGGCAGATAATCATAAACTGGTTTCACCACCTGTGCATGAAGCATATGTAATAGCCGAAATAAGCAATCTTGAAGCATTGCATATCCATCTAAAGTTGCATGAACAGGGTGAAACCGATTATTTTCAAATGTCGCAAGGGCTGGCAGATAGTGGCGTTGAAAAATGGACATTTGATACTGAGCAAATGACCATTGCCTACTACGATAAAGCAGGCAATGAATTATTGGTTGAGGAGATTCACTAATGCTATTCTCACTCTGGACCTACAACTAAAATGCTCCAGAAAGCATTACATGTAATAGCATTATTACCTACATTCACTATTCTGTTAGTTTTTTCATGGTTATATAAATTTGAAGAGAAGAAATATCCGGTATTTATTTTACACCGATAATAACAAAATGCCAGGTTGCATTAAATGTAATAGCAGCACCCGAAGTATTATAGAGCCTTATCTGGCATGAATTTGCCGTAACATTGATAGGTATGGCCAGAACTTTATACCAGTCTCCGGTGGAAACTCCGTTCATTATCTGTCCAACCGTTACAGTAGGTAGAGCACCAAAGTTTTCGTAGTCTAAAGTCATATCTTTATAGGCTCCGGCAGCTAGGCTAGTAGCACTGTAGGTATCTGTCATTCTCACCAGTTTTTGTTGTTTATCAGTATTACTGGTTACAACTCCTTTACCATCCACGGTTAGTTCCTCTCCGATATCAGCACTGCCGTTTACATCAAAATTATCACTGACAGTTACGTTGCCTATAAATTGTGCTGCCCAACCCGCATAAACATAGTTCTCAACCTTCAGCGCAGGATAATTGCTATTGGTACGAAAATAACCTCCAAAAAACTCGTCACTTATCCCGGCTACACCTGTACCTGAGTAACTTCGGCCATAAACACCTGTATCTGTATAGCTTTCGCCTATAATCGCCTTATTATTTCTGTTTTCTAAATGTAGCAAAGTCTGTTGGGTATTCGTAGAGTCCCGGTAAGGTAGGGTAAAGCCCCCACCTGTCATTTCCTGCCAGTTGACACCATTACAGTAGTACATTTTATTGTTGGTATTATGAAATATCTGCTTGCCTTTTTCATTGGTATTGCAGACTGGCAAAGACGCAACTTTGGGTATTCCTACGGCACTAGGCAGAATGGTAGATGATTGAGCAAAGCCTGATAGCGGAACTACAAAGCTGAATAGAAAAAGTAGTTTTTCATGGTTATCTATAAATAACAAAGTAGAAAGCCTGATTAACCGGGTCGAAACGGTTTTCGTTACTAAAACCATCTTTCAGATGAACAGTACAATCGCCGGTACCACATCCGGCTGAGGCTATTATCTGAGCATTGGAACTGTTAAGGGTTACGATAATAGTAGAAGTGTGTAAAATGCTGGGGTGGTAAATTTTATACCTGCCTGTTGCAGTGTTTTCTGAGGTAAAATTGCTTGAACCGGAAGCACGCTCTCCACTGAAACCTACTTTACCATAGCAAAGCGGTAGAAAACTCCCTTCTTCCACATTAGTTTTGGTAATCTCGCCTGCCATCGCAATGCTGCCTATTATTCTTACATTGCCTCTTACTTCAAGCTTTTCTGCCGGTTCGGTTGTGCCAATACCCACACGTTCGCCATTGGTGACAAAAAACTCATTATTGATTCCAACAAAATTGGAAGAACCCGGAGTGGTTATATGCAGATTCCCACCTGAAGAAGCTGAAATTAAACCAACATTGGTTCCTCCGGCATTGAAGTGCATTTTAGCTCCGCCATTGGTTTCCAAAACCTCTATCTGGTCGGCTCCTTGGGTGCGAATGATAAATCTTCCGGCAGTGTTGCTGCTGTTTACGCCAATTCTCAGATTGTCATCTGCTAACTGGATAAAGCCTTTATCGGTATAAGTGGCACTTGATAGCTCTCTTTGTCTGAACTGAAAAGTAGGGTTGGTACCCTCAAAAGTAATACCTGCTGATGCAGTAGAAGTACGAATGTGCAATTTGTCGGTAGGCAGGGTAGTGCCAATACCTATATTCATAGTACCCTTACTATGCACGTTGCCATTGTATACTTTCCAGCCTAAATCATCATCACCTGCTAAGCGATACCAGGCAGTGTCATTCCCATCGTACCAGTAAAATCCTTTGGCATAGTTGGGAATAGTAGGGCTCTGGAAAATCATCAGACCATTTACCGGGGTTACAATGGCATCTCTTTGGTTTTTTGACATTACAGGCGCCAGAAAACCTTTAGTGGTACTACTTGACTGAATAATGGCAGAAGGAGCGGAAGGCGAAATAGTAACGCTTTGGCCTATCAGCGGCAGACTACAGCAACTGTAGAAAAATAGAGTGAATATTCTTTTCATGGACATTTTTCTGCAAATGTGCCATGAAAAGCAATCAGAATCAATCACGGTTTGCCGTGATATTTATGGAGAGGGAGTCGTTAATTATTATGATATGCGCTTTTACCTATTCAATTTAAAAAATCTGATGAATCTGACGTCAAAATGGACATTTGATTCCAACCAAATGTCCATTTATAATGTAACCGATAAGAAATGTTTTACTGTCTAAGCATATTTAATAAAGGTTTTATCTTGTTATCACTCTGGTCCGACAACTAAAATGTGCCAGTTGCCTGCCATGGTAACGGCATTGCTTGATAAATTAACAATTCTCAATTGACACTCGGTGGGGGTAACATTGATTGGGATAATCATTACTTTAAACCACTCTCCGGTAGAACTTTCATTAATAACTTGTCCGATAGTAACCGTTGGTGTTCCACCAAAATCTTCATAATTCAGATTTCCACTGTCTTTGAAAGCTCCCACTGCCAGGTTGTTCACACCTAAACCTGCTGTCAGGCGAACCACTTTTTGTTGAGTACTTGTATTACTTCTCACAATTCCTTTATTATTATCTACAGTTAATTCTTTTATTATTTTGACATTCCCCTGGAAATATGCCGCCGCTCCCTTATCATTAACTACATATAGTGCTGGCTGAGTACTATCAGATTGAAAATAACCTGCGTTTCCATAAGCACTATAACCATAAATACCACTTCCTGAATTACTAATACCTACAACACCATTCTGAGAATCACTTGAGCCGCCAATGCCCGGGCCAGATATGCTTTCGCCTCTTACAGCAGTATGGGTAACACTTTTACCATAAATAGCTCTTCCTACACCGGTATTCTCTAAATAGAGCAGATTTTCTGCCGAATTGTCTGTTTTGATATAAGGTATGGTAAAGCCTCCTCCGGTCATCTCCTGCCAGTTGGTACCATTGCAGAAATACATTTTATTAGTGGTACTATGAAATACCTGCTTACCTTTTTCCACGGTATTGCAGGTAGGTAATGCTGTAACTTTAGGGATACCAATGCCATCTGGTAAAATGGTAGCCGATTGTGCCAGGCTCCACAATGGAGCGGCAAAACTGATTAAGAGAAAAAGTTTTTTCATGGTTAATGAGTACCCAAACAGACCTGTTTTTTTAAGATTTTGTAACAATAAAAAAGGATAAAATGGAGAAGTTGTCATGAACTTTAATTGCGTTTTTATAATGATAACTCAAAAGTATAGAGCGCAAACTCCTTGAAAAAAAATATCGGATTTACTGGACAAAAAGAGAAGTTAAGTGGTGTATAATTAAAATGCAATGGTTTAGCAGAAACACCACGCAGTGCTGCCAGTGGTAATGTATTACTGGCAGTATAAAACTTAGATATAATGCAGGGAGATAGTATTGGCTATTTTAACTAAATAAATAATGAGATTAAAGTTCTTCAGGAAAGCTTAATTCAATTTCTGATGTAAAAGAAGCAGAATGATGAATCTGATTAGCGGGAGTGGGTTTCAAAAATATCGGCCAAATCTTTTTTTACTGTTTTCAACGATATGACAAATGCGATTCCGCAGAACGCCAGCGCATCAAAGCAGCTTGATACTTCATTGCCTCTTAAAGTATAGGGTTCTTTGATAGCTCTTGGAAGATGCAGGAAAATCACCCAGAGAAATAAGGCAATACTGAATAGCATCGCAATAGCACCACGTCTTATTTTTAAACTAATGGCCAGACCCGAGGCAATTAAAATTACTCCTGCCAGATACGTCCAGAAAACGGGGTCAGGAAAATAAGATGGGACAAGTGTTGATACGCCCTCGGCATACAGAAAGTGGGCTGTGCCGAAGCTAATCATGGTTATGGAGAAAAATAAAGGCCCGAAAGGAATGAACTTTTCTGAAAGTCTAAAGAAAGGCGACTGTTGTGAATCTTTTTTAGCAAATGAACCTGCCATAACAAATGCTCCTCCTGCCAATGCTAATCCTTTTAATGCATTTGTCCATACACCCAGATGCAGGCTACTATTGGGGTCACCAAAAATTTCGTAAGGAATCTGTACCAATAGAAACAGGAAAAGAAAGATACTACCTGTTATTAATGAAGCTTCTCTGGCTTTTCTGCCTGATATAATCGCAGCTCCTGCTATGATTAGTCCAACTCCCGTGAGGTAAGCCCAAGCCGGAAGTAGTGGCAGATAAGTTTGCCAGGCAGGTAATTGAACTGTACGGAAGTTGCCATACCACAGTTGTTGTATGCCATAGACAATTATGGCTATTCCATAAAACCAGTTACCAATCCGGGCGGGTGTGTTCATCGTGATATTAGATTAGATATCCGATAAAGGTATAGGGTAATGAGGCGTTTTTTGTAGTCAAAAACCAGCCAAAGTGTGGCAAAAGTCGGTCAAAGTGTTTTTTGGTATAGACGTATTGTAATCATGCGAGAACAATACGTCTATATAAAGAGATTTTTTATTTAGATGGAGGCATTGACGGCCTAACCTCAACCTTGCTTGGAAGGGTGCGAGCTGGCATTTTGATTAGGTCAGATACAATCTGGCCGATGTCTTCCGGTTGGATTTTCCAGGCGTCTTTTTCGCTTGGGGTGTGGTTATTGAAATAAGTAGCCACAGAACCTGGCATGATGGTAGATACCTTGATGCCCTCGTTGCGTAAATCGAGCATCAGGGCTTGGGTGAAACCTACCAGACCGAATTTACTGGCATTGTAGGCGGTTCCTTTATCGAAGAAATTTGCACCTGCCAGACTGGCGATGGTAATGAAATAACCTTTTGAGGCTTTGAGAGCATCTAAAGTTGTTTTGGCTGTATAGAATACGCCCGTCAGGTTAATATCTATGGTATTATGCCATTGTTCTAAGGTAATATCCTGAAATGGCACCAGATGCCCTACACCTGCATTGGCGATTACGTAGTCGAGCCTGCCCCATTTTTCTATAATGGCATTAACTGCTTGTTGCTGTGAAGTGAAATCTCTTACATCAGAGACAAGCGGGAGTACATATCCCTCTTTGATTTTGTTTAATGCTGCAGCTGCTTCGTCGGCAGCTTCCTGTGTACGGCTGGTGATGGCTACTCTGATTCCTTCTTTGATTAATACTTCGGCCACACCATAGCCAATACCTTTTGAACCTCCGGTAACAAGAGCTGTCCGGATAATTGTTGTGTTGTCAGACATAAGAGAATGATAAGTTTTATTAGGCTATAACAGCCACTAAGTGCAGATAGTTTGTGAGGACTTCTAGATTTTTCTTTCTTTCAATGGTTTCAACAGATATTCCAGGCCATTGAGTTTGATTTCATACATAGTAGCCAGTAAAACGCCTAGTTTTCCCTCAGGAAAACCCTCTCTCTGAAACCAGAGTAAGTAATGTTCGGGTAAATCGCAGATGAGCCGGTCTTTGTATTTACCAAATGGCATCCGGAAAGTGACTAGTTCTTTAATTATGGCTGAGTTTGCTTCGTTCATGGTTGGTGGTAGAATTGCATATTTTTAATCCCGTAGGGATGATATATCGGTAGAAAATTAAGCAAGAAGTCAGTATAAAGTCCTGTAGGGACGATATATTAAACAATATACTATATACTATCCCTACGGGATACCAATTTTTTTACATCAATATTTTCTACCGATATATTATCCCTAAGGGATATTTTACTATTACTTCTTCTTCAATTTCATTGTAATCGGGTCCCAGTACACTATTTTATTTTCAAAATAGCTCAGATTACAGGCTAATGCCGGAGCAGCCGCGCGGAAACCGAAGATTGGGTCTTCGATGGTTTTCTGGCTATTGGCACGCATATTATCAAAGAAATTTTTGAAGTGTTTCGCATGTGCATCATCACCTTGCGGGGTGTCAAATTTCACTTCTTTTACAGGCTCTGCTTTTCTGTCGGTTTCTGAATATTTGGCGTCATACTCTTTTAAAAACTCTTTTTGCGTTGCCTCTGCAAAGGTCGGGAAGCTCTCACCATTGCCATAGCCTGGTGCTTTAGGCAGTTTGCGTTTAGTCAGGGTCAATCCCTGAGCACTCCATTGAATTTCTCCTTCAGTGCCTACTACACGGGTTACGTTTTTAATAGCTCCTGCATTGGCGAAATTTACACGTAATACCGCCTGGAATTTCTTATGTTTTTCGGTTTCAGGATAATCTAATACGGTTACCATCACATCTGGTACATCACGGCCATCTTTCCAGTAGCTCAATTCGCCTGACGAGAAGATTCTGTTTGGCCCGATAGCACCTGTAGCATAATGCATACCTGTGATTAAGTGTACGAATAAATCTCCGGCTACACCTGTGCCATAGTCACGGTAATTTCTCCAACGGAAGAAACGGGTGGCATCGAACGGTCGTTTAGGGGCATCGCCCAGGAATCTATCCCAGTCAATGGTTTGGGCCGAGGCGTCCGGTGGAATCGAATATGTCCAGGCACCTAAGGCGCTAAAGCGGTCGTAGGTTGCTTCGATGAAATTCAGTTCACCGATTTCGCCTGACTGCAATAATCTTTGCGCTTCGGCATAAGCTGCTCCACTGATAGGCTGGCTACCTACTTGCATGGTTTTACCAGTTTTTTGCCAGGTTTCTATTACCTTCCTGCCTTCATCTATATGTTGTACCATTGGTTTTTCGCAATAGACAGCTTTACCTGCATTCAGAGCAGCTATCGAAATATGGTCGTGCCAATGGTCTGGAGTAGCAATAATAACCGCATCAATGTCTTTGCGGTTGAGTATTTCTCTGAAATCTCTGGTAGTGAAGAGGTCTTTGTTATAGACTTCTTTTCCTCTTACCAGACGGCCATCGTATAAATCGGCGGCAGCAACCAATTCTGCTTCCGGATTACGTAAAGCTGCTTTGGTATCAGAGTTCCCCTGAATACCTAAACCGATGGTCGCAATACGGATTTTGTCGTTTGGACTTACTTTGAGACTTTTAATGATATTGAAAGGTTTGGCAAAAGAGTCGGCTGCCATCAGCACTGAGGCTGCACCAATTCCTTTGATAAACTTCCTGCGTGAAGGTGTCATAGTGAATGATTGTTGGGGTTAAATACGTGAAGGTATAAATTTAGGAGTAGATTGGGTTTAATGCAAATAAATAACGTGGTGATAGCGATTAAAAAGGATAATTTGTGGATTTATGGGAATCTATATGTAGTACCAGCGACTTCAGTCGCTGATACTGGTAGGTGATTGAAAGGGATTGTAATTACAACACCAACAACCCATACAATCGGTCCAATGTCTCCTCCGGCTCAACACAAAACCCTGGATGAATTTTTGATGTTTGAATGATAGTACTACGGGTAGCAGTGAGCCAACGGAAACGAGAGGCAATGGGCAAAACCCCAATAGGGCCACCGTTCTTGCCACCGATGCAGATGCGTTCCAGGGTGCGTAGGTATTCTTCCAGTTCTGCTGCTTCCAGATTGCAGGAAAAGGCTTTCAGGCGTGCCGCATCCAGTTGATACCTGACTTTCAGAAAGCCTTTTTTAGGGCAATAGAGAATCACCCCTACATTGAGGAATTCTTCTCTTTCGACCCGTGGTACAATACGGACTACGGCATACTCATATAAGTAATTTTCTTGCATTCTGCGCTTCGTTAACAAAGTTTTCGGAGTGAGACACTCTTGATTCTAAAAATTGAGCATATACGGCTCGTCGTTCTTCCGGTGATTCTTCTGACGAAGGCTCTTCTAACCATTCCTCAGGTACTAAAGCCACAATATTCTGTATTAGCTGTGGGGTGATTAGCTGACGGTATTCTTCATCTACTTCTGCTATTTCGGTGGCAAAAGGGAGTAGTACATGGTCTTTTACCTGTACAAATGGCCGGAGTGATTGTTCTTTCCAGTTATCCCATGAATGATGGAAGTATAAGGATGCTCCGTGGTCTATCAACCAGAGTTCTTTGTGCCACATGAGCATATTGGTATTGCGTGCAGTTCGGTCTACATTAGTAAGCAGGCAATCTAACCAGACAATCTGAGAAGCCAGCCGGGGATCAACAACATTAAGCACAGGGTCGAAAGTAATAGCACCTGAGAGGTAATGTACACCCAGATTCAAACCTACGCTTGCTTGTAGCAAATCCTGTATTTCTTCGTCGGGTTCGGTTCTGCCAAAGGCTTCGTCGAGGTTGGCGAAGACCATTTCGGGCATACGTAAACCTAAGGCACGGGCGAGTTCTCCACCTATCAGTTCGGCTATTAAAGCTTTTACCCCTTGCCCTGCTCCCCGGAATTTGATTACATAGAGAAAATCGTCGTCAGCTTCAGCAATAGCCGGCAACGAGCCACCCTCACGCAGGGGGGTAACATAGCGGGTGATATTGACGGTTCTTAATTGAGCTTCGGCTGTGTTCATTGTATTTCTTTTAACTCGTGTGGCAAAAGTAGTGAAAATGTATCACGATTTTTTAAATCGTACTGGCGACGAATCAGAAAATTCTGCTGAGGTTTACATCCCGTGAGAAGTTGATTAAAATGTCTGTAAATGTTTATTATTGTAACATTCCGAACGGTTGTCGAGGGACGATTTGAAAAATCGTCATACATTTAACCCCAGATAATTATCAAAAACCACCTTCTCCAACTCCTCCATTGATAAATCCTTTACCTCCACTGCTTTCTGATAAATGTCTATAATCGAAATATCTTTGTCATCGGTTTCAAGAAAAAGTCTTTCTAAGGGAATCTCCTGTAAAACTTTCAGGGCGTTAGATTCTTCGTTTAATAATGCTCCGCCTAACGATAAATAGAAACCTTTGTCGAGCAATTGACGGGCTATTTCAATTTTGGTATTAAAGCCATGCACCACGAATGGCACTCGGGGCCTGACTATTTTTTTGATGGAGATTAATTCATTATAGCATCTGACACAATGGATAATGACAGGTTTTTTCAGGTCTTCGGCAATACGGATTTGCTTGATAAAGATTTCTTCCTGCAAGGGTAGGGGAGCGCCTTTTAATCGGTCAAGTCCGCATTCTCCGATGAACTTAATGGCCGGATCTTTGGCTATACCTGCCAGTTTTTTTAACTGGAGATTATACAGTTTTTCGTTGATATACCAGGGATGAATACCAGCGGATAACCAACTTTCGGTGTTTTGGATCTCAAAATTTTCTAAGCCTTCTTCTGAATCAGGGATTATCTCGTTGAAAATAATCTGTTCGTCGGCTTGTTTTTTCAAAAGATGTGTATGTAAATTGAGCAGCATTTTTATCAACATTATTTATAAGCTCTGCAAAGATATATGCCCGATTTATCAATTACTATCAAATGTGTACCTTTCTCCGAACTCAGCCTTGAAGAATTATATGCTATTATGGCTCTAAGGCAGGAGGTTTTTATCGTAGAACAAAACTGCCCGTTCCTTGATGCGGATGGCAAAGATAACGTTGCATTACATTTGATGATATTTGATGAAGACGAAAACCTACTGGCTTATACAAGGCTTTTTGATAAAAATGTCTATTATGAGGGCTATACTTCTATAGGTAGGGTAGTTACTTCTCCGAAAGCCAGAGGTGGGGGTTTGGGTAAGGTGCTCATGCAACACTCTATAGAAAAAGTGCTCGACCTCTTCGGCCAAGCACCTATTAAAATCGGAGCACAGAAATACCTCGAGAAATTTTATCAGTCATTAGGGTTTGAGTTGACTGGTAATGATTATATCGAAGACGGAATCCCACATACCTATATGATCTATCCGGCTAAATAATACCTATTGCTGCATCATCTTTTTGACTATCGTTCGGCCGTTTGCTTCTAATTGCAGTAGGTTGATGCTACTCAAATGCAAACTGGATGGTACCTGTATCATCACCTTATTTTCGCCCACCTGCAAGGTTTCCTGGATCTGAGTCAGAACCTTGCCATTGGTATCATAGAGTACCAGATTAGCTTTTTCCGATTTCGGTGAATGAATGTTTATATAAATCCGGTCGAGGAACGGGTTGGGATAAGCATTCATGGAGAGTATATTTGTAGCGTTTTCTTCGTTGGCCGTAATCTTTAAATCGGTGGGCTGTTTGATATTCGCATCGAGCCAGTTTAAGCGATTGGCCACAAACTGCTTCAGTTCATCAATTTCGCCAAACCAGGTATTCGAGATAGGATTTGGTTGCGGCCATACATAAGTTCCCAAAATGGGCCATCTCTGGAAATTCCGGGAAGCAGGGGCTTGTAATTGTGCCGTTAAACTATCAATATATTTGTTGATTTTATCTAACTGAAATGCCCCTTTCCTACGCTGAAAAGCGTATTCTTCACCCAATTCCCGCACAAAAGCAGAATCTTCCATCATTCGTTCCCACCAGAAAGGGACCTGAAATCCATCGGTTGGACAAACGTTGTTAAACTGATAAGCAAAACCCGTATAACTTTGGCCTTCGCAATAATTCCCGTTGCCATAAGTAAGGTCATAGTCCCACGGTGGGCCGGCTTTTATTTTACCGCCTTTACTATCTTTGTCTTTATAAAAATAGGTACTGATACGATACCCATCCAGATTTTTAGCAATCTCGTTGGTAAGAAATAATTTAATAAACGATTGAGTGTCGAAATACTTCCGGTAACCATTTACTTTATCTCTGAAATTATTGCTTTGCAGTGCCGTTTCAGCTGTAATAAAATAACTGCTGATATAACTTTTTTGCTGGGATGTGATGGTTTTAGGGGCCTCATACTGATAATAAGTCCGGTTATTACCTGAATTATTATTATAGTATTGCGATGTCCAGCCACCTAAAGTGCTGCCTGTTGTTTTATCTACCTTTATAATGTATCCGCCTGTAATATCATCCCCTTTCAGGTCGTCTTCTTTCAGTTTTGAAATATCAACTCTGCCCGGTGCGCGTTTAATCTTCTCCATAAAGACATACACACCCATGTATTGATTATTGATGAAAACCTCTACATATTGTGTTCGACTGGCATAAATTCCCATTTCACGCGCCAGCTTCATGGTTACTACGTTATGCATCAGGCTTTTTTCATTGTAAGAAGCATAGAGAATCCAGTCTGATTCTTCGGGCATACCAAACAAACTGGCATCTTTCGAATTATTTTTATCGTCCCAAAGTTCAATACCCAAACTTTTTTTAGGAAACATCTGCGATGAGGAACCACGGTATTCGATTCCGATAAAACCACTGTAATGATTAGGTTTATCAGTCATATGATTGACTTTGCCTGGCCCATTGTAGATAATATCCATTTTAGCTTTAATCTTTGGGTCGTCAGCAATGGTTCCCCCCTGCGTATTGATAAAAATGATGGGCAAATTTGAAGAATCGAAGTTTTGTGCCAGTGCAAAAGCCGAGTAGAAACAGAGCACTAGCAGGTTAAAGTAGAATTTTCTCATAGGTTCATCTGGTGTTAAGCATAATTTTATTGGCGGGTGGCCGATACCTTTACAGTCGGGCCATTATCCATTCTACTTTCTAACGTTTTCTGAATGGCCGTTGGTACATTTGACAGGAAGTCGTATCCGGTTATTTTCTCCAGATCATCTACACTCAACCGGTACTCGCCCCACTTGGTATTAGTTATAGTTTGTTTGTTCGGAATATTTACGGCAATCACACGTGTTTCTTCGTTAATGCGGTTTATATCATCTGTGCCAATCGGTAGAATCACTATCACTTTCCAGACTGATTCGGGTACTACCATCTTGCCGTTGTCTAAGGTAAAACTCTTGCCACCGTTTGAGCCAATACCTGCTTTGCCGTAAACCCCTGCCATGATGTATAATTCATAACCAGCTTCGGCTATTTTGCGACAATAAGCTTCCAGATCGGCCCATGCACCTCTGTTATTGTTAGGCGCTTGTGGAATAATGTTCGTCATCAGAAATGTAGCATCATTGTCGGCCACTGTTCTGTCTCTGTCTCCTGATGGACACAAGTGTCCTCTATCAAATCCCGAGCCGCTGTACTCCTGGTTTTGTACTTTATACCATCCGGCAGGTAGGGTATCGTCAGGTCTGAAATTATCACCTCTGTCTACGTCTCCTAACCATGCTGTACTTAAATGCCAGCTTACCCAGTTCGCCGAATTACGCGTACGGCTATAAGACAAAACATATTGAGGTTTTGTGATCAGATAATTATTTTCATCTTTGGGAGTGGCATTGCTTGGGTTACCCAAAGCCAGATTATCATCGCGTGTGGCTTTCGCTGAAGTAGTAGTAGGGATATTGGTTGAAGTGATGATAGCAATATCATCAATATTCAGACGATTGCTTCCACCTGATACTTTTCTGATTTCAAAACGGGCTTTATTAGGTTCATTGACTGTTACCTGCATAAAGCTGAGTTTACCGCCATCGGTCTGGAAACGATTGTCTAGCTTTGTCCAGTTGGCACCACTATTTCTCGATATATATAGCTCCCATTCGCTGTCTCCATCGCCTTTATACGCACCGTATGCTATCTTTATTTCTCGTACGCCAGTGATGTCATAATTCATCCGTACGAAGCCTTTTTCTCTGATTCTGATGGCCTTCTCACCATTTCGGGTGTCATTATTTGCTCCACCTATCAGGGCATCATCAAAATACCATTCTCCACCTGCTAGCTGTACCGTAGCTCCGGCATAATTACCTTTTGAGATATCTTCCAATCCTTCAGGAAAACCTTTAGCGAAGTTTACCTTATTGTTTGTATTGGTAGTCGTGTTGGTATTAGTAGTGTTAGTAGGTGTTTTACTGGGTAAACATGAACTGACAACAACCGAAATAAATACAAAAAGTATGGATTTTCTTGAAAAAGCAGGCATAGAAAAATTACATTTTTTCTCAAAAATAGCGAAAAAATCGGTAGAGTGTGCCGTAATGTTATGAAGATGTTAAGAGATGTGGCTGACATAAAAAATAAGCCTCTTTAACACTCGGCGCATACCCTAACAGACTTACCTCATTTTTATGTCTTATAGGGCTAATAGTCTTCTAAAAGTCATCGTTTGCTCCGACTAATAATTTTTTGCCGTATTATAAAATTAAAAATTTTCGCTTGGCAGCCACCTCTATAGCCTTTTACTTTTGCGCATTATTTCTATTAAAACTTTCTTTTTTTGCCATGAAACCAGTACTTTTTTTCTGTTGCTTCAGCCTTTTTGCTTTTACGACCAAGGCACAACATGTAACCATTCTACCAGGCGGAATCACCCCGAATAATAATAGTTCTTTACCCAGATTAGCGTATGAAGCTATTCTGGCGTTACCCTCACCGCAAGGGGGCGACACAGCCTACGACATTACATTCAATTGCCTGCGTTTGTATAATGGCAGTAAATGGGTAAGACTCATCAGCGACCAGGATATGAATATGCCAGCTGTTACCGGCTGGAAAGAGGGAGGAAATGGGGAAGATAGAGGTACCAACATTGGAACAGACGCGGCTGGCAATGTATATCTGTCAGGCAACTTTAGCAATACAGTCGATTTCGGTGGTATTTCTTTGACCAGTAGTGGGGGTACTGATGTTTTTGTTGCCAAATATTCACAAGCAGGTGCATTAGTGTGGGTAAAAAAGGGTGGTGGGATAGTTGGAGACACACCATCTGATATGGCTGTTGATGCAGACGGAAATGTAATTATAGCAGGCAACTTTAATTATCCTATTACTTTTGATAATTATATTATTAATCCTGCAGGCTATTTTGATATTTTTCTGGCTAAGTATAATACTAATGGGGAATTACAATGGATGAAAAAAGAAGGTGGCAGTGATACAGAGAGTATTACAGGACTGACATTTGATAATGATGGTAATATATTTATGACGGGATACTTTTATGAAACATCTCCCTTTTCGGGTGGTGCGATTATCAGCGCGGGTAAAAAAGACATATTTCTGGCTAAATATAATAGCAGTGGTGGTGCAGTTTGGGTAAGGAGAGCTGGAGGCACCAATGACGATTCTGCGAGTGGTGTAACTGTTGATGAATACGGAAATTCGTACATAACAGGCTATTTTGTAGGTTCAACTACCATTGGCAATACCAGTTTTAATAGTTATGGTGGCAATGATATTTTTGTTGCGAAGTATGCAGCTAACGGTATTTTTCAGTGGGCCAGACAAGGTGGTGGTACCGGTGATGATGAGGGAAATAGTATTACTATAGATAATGCAAATTATATCTATGTATTTGGAACTTTTGAAAATTCTTTAACTTTTGGAGGTTCAAGTGCTACAAGTAAAGGAGATAAAGATGTTTTTCTGGTAAGATATACAGATAACGGCGATGTACATAGTTACGAAGTAGCCGGTGGGCCGAATGCTGAGGAGGCAAGAAAAGTAAGGGTTGATACCAACAAAAATGTTTACCTAACCGGAGAGTTTTATAATACTACCAATTTTGGACCGATTAATCTCATGAGTTCGGGAAGTGGAGAAATATTTATTGCCAAATATAGCGGTAGCCTGACATTTCAATGGGTTCAGAAAATGGGTGGTACAGGTTCAGATAAGGTGTTTGGGCTGGGTGTAGATACTAATGGAAATATCTACCTGACTGGTATGTTTTATACGAACGCTACTTTTGGTTCAAAAACTTTTACAAGTAGTGGATATACTGATATTTTTGTGGCGAGGGTAAAGGAATAATGTAAATTTTGTCCTGAAATAGATTTATACCAACCTGGTTCATGACGAAACTTATTATTGCCTGAGTGTGCAGGGCCGGTTTTTGATTTCGGCTCTGAATACACTCGTATTATCTACACTGAAGCCTGCTTTAAGGGTAATACTTTTTGGGGCAAAATAGTAGACCCTGCCATCACCAGTTAATTTTTCAGAAGATTCTATAAAAGTGGCTGAACTCTGGATTTTTGAGTCTGCGGTAGTACCGGTCAGGTTTGTGGGGTTATCGCATCGCCTGAATGTGAACAATTCTGAATTATAAAATGTATCATTGAAGTTGGCAAGTAGCTCTTGGTCATTTAATGGATAAAAAAAAGCAGGAAAATCACCAGAGGTATAATATTGCCTGGGGTCTATTAAAAAAGCATCTTTGGTACCGGCAGATGTGCCATCGCTAGTATAGAGGAAATATTTATCATAGATTGTCCGGGTCTGATTGCCATATCCAAAAAAATACAATTGATTTTTAAGGCAATATAAGGTTCTTCGAAAATCAAATGGTGATCCCACCCTATTTAAAACAGAGCTTGTGTTGTTGGTATTATCTTGTTTATATAAATAAGTAGATGAGTTTGTAATTTTATCTACGTTAAAAAAAACTGCATTATTGCACTCGCAAAATTCATATATATCATTAGAGACGTCTGTTAAATCTGCAATTAATGTAGTGCCCGAAGATGTCCCATCTGTTCTCCAGACTTTAGCTCTTTTGTCTGTATAGGGTGTATATTCGGAATAATAGATAAAACTCGTGGTAAAATAAAAGTTTTTCAGAGCAAGATTACTTCTGGGGGGAAATGATTTTTGAAAGCTTGTACCCCCTGATGTACCATCTGTTACCCAGAGTTCCATACTGTCAGTTGCATCAATCAGAAAAGCCAGTTTGTTTCGAAAGTTTGAATAAGTGGTTTTTATGCTTGAGCCATTGAAAGTTTTTAAAAGAACTGGAGGGGTAGCATCATTGGTGAGTTTCCATATGCTGAGCGTATTTGGCGTATTCACTGATTTGGTAAAGAAATAAAGTTGCTGGTTATGAACTGCAGCATATATAAAAGTATCTGATACGTCAAATGTGCTGAGCTTGACAGTCCCGGCATTTGTGCCATCAGTAACCCATATTTCTCCGGAGCCAGCTCCCCCCACCACGAAATAGGCCTTGTTATTCCGTTGAACAGGATTGAGTAAATTTACATTATTTGAGAAAGTCTTAATCTCGTCTGAAGTATTGGTAGAAGTATTTATTTTTTTTAGCTGATTGCCACTTAGCAGGAATAAATCTTTGTTCAAGACAAAAAAACGGTAGGAAGAGCCTAAATTTCCAACTTCAATTTTTTTTGTACCCTCAGGAGTTCCATCTGTCTCAAAAAAACTGAGGTAAGCAGGTCCTCCATCATTTGCTGTAAAATAAGACTTTCCATTGGCATTCAGCAGGAATAGCGGTTCGGCAGATTTGGTAGTGGAGTCCAGATCTTTTACAATTTTTATGGTATCTGCATTCACTTCGTAAATCTCACGGCCAAACCTGTTATTGTTTTTAGGTATGCCGTAGGCGAAAATCCTGTTGTTTGTCATACCAAAGGGTATTCTGCCTCTGGAATCTTGAGCGTAAGCGAGTTTATCAGTAATAAATTGTGTTCCTTCAGTTGTACCATCTGTTTTATAAAATTTTGTAGCAATATTAAAATACAGACTATTATCAAAGGGGTTTTTTATCAGTCTCGGAGTGCCCTCATATTCATAATAGAATGAAAGCTCTGATAATTTCTTTACCGTATTACCATCTGTCTTCAATAACTGATAGTTATCGTTAGTAATAAATACAAATTCATCTTTTGACACTACTCCTAAATCTGCATCATAAAAAAAGCCTCCCGAAAAAGTAACAAATCTGGTATTGGCTGCCGTTCCATCTGTAACCCAAAGCTGATAGTTAGCATTCACCCTGATTAAGAGAAAGGCTTTATTGCCTAAACCAAAAATTTCGGATATGCTAACCTGATCAGTGGGATTAGATTTAAAATTGCTTAAGCTAATGAATGGATAAGTACCTGCCTGTGTTCCGTCTGAAATGTATAAAGACTCATAAGCCTTAAAGATTACCCGGTTCCCAAATTTGCGCATATTTTTGCCTAAAATGGTTTGCTGAGTAGCGTCTTTTAATTTGTGCGTTCCCTCAGGAGTGCCATCCGAAACCCATGTATATAATATGTAGGGAGGATAATCATAGTCTAATGCATTGAAATAGATAAGACCACCTGTTGCTTCGGTAATACCAGGGCTAAAAAACTCAACATTTTCCGGCTGAATCTTTGTGCTTTCATTGGTAAGTTCATTGTAATAATAAACTCCACTCATATGATCTGAATAATAAATTCTGGTGCCGGTTTTAACTATTTTCGGAGGGTATGATGCGTTTATCACTTTCCTTATATCCGGAGAGTCTAACTTTACAACATATAAGGCAAAAGGGTGCTCATTGTCTATATGAAAGAATATATAATTATCAATGATTGTACACTTTGTAAAGCCTGCATTATCGTGAGAAAGGCCCATTGAAGCAAAGTTTTTCAGTGTTGTACCATCATAACTCCAGATTCTCAGCTTGTATGTATTAGTAATATAATCTTTATCCTGTTGAAAAATAACAATCTTGTTACCCACATTCTTAATGAATTTTATATTAGCATCATTAGTAGTGGTATTAATATCTTTCAGGAGATCGAAATGATAGCTTGGTTGTGCCATGAGGGCATTAGCAAACAAAAGTAGCAGTAGTACTTTTTTCATCACAAAGCTTTGTTTCAGATTTTTACTTGAAATAAATAAGAAATTCATAAAATGACAAGAAATTGCTTGTATCACTGCCTGAATGAACAAGGCCTGTTACTGATTTCTGCTCTGAACACACTACTATTATCTACGCTAAAGCCTGCCTTGAGTGTGATACTTTTGGGTGCAAAATAATAAACTCTGCCATCACCCGTTAATTTTTCGGATGATTCTAAAAATGTCGATGAACTCTGTATTTTTGAGTCTGCGGTAGTACCGGTCAGGTTTGTGGGGTTATCACATTTTCTTAGGGTAAACCATTCCACACCATAAAATCTATCATCTGTTTTCATCAACAACTCATCGTCGTTTAGTGGGTACAAAACTCCGTCTCTATAATACTCATCTTCCTGTTTTTTTTCCAATAAGAGAATAGATTTGGTTCCTGTCTGAGTGCCATCGCTTGTATAAAGCTTTTTCTTATCTTCCCGCCATCCACCACCATAGGTCGTAAAAAATAGTTGTTGATTAGCACAGTAGAAGTTTTTGTAGACATTAGTTGGTACAATTTCCTCAGTTTCGCGTATCTGGGTAGTAGTATTATTGACAGGGTTATGTTTATACAAAAACGATTTTCCATAGTATTCCTCCTGATTTAATCCAAAAAAGACTTCGTTGTTGCATTGGCAAAAATCCTTTATATCAGAAGTAGCGTTTGATACATCAAAAATCGCCACTGTCCCGGCAGTTGTTCCGTCTGATTTATAAACTTTGATTTTTCCATCACTAAAGGTATAATCAGAATAATAATAGTGGCTATTGGTGAAGTATATTTTTTCCAGATTTGAATTGGACGAAAATGGCAGATAATAATGTCGGTTTGTTCCAGCTTCTGTCCCATCGGTTGTCCAGAGTTCTACTCCGCCTGAAATACTGGCGATAAACGCTAATTTGCCACGAAAGTTGGCATATGTACGCATTATTCCATAAATATTAATGCTTTTTACGAGCGTAGGCGAAGAAATGCCACTTGTATATTTCAAGATTTTTGTACCGGTATTGGTGCCATTGAAAATGTACAGCTGCTGATTATACACAGCAATGCCCATATACCTATCAGATTGATTGAATTCCCTTATCGGAATTGTGCCTTCGGCAGTACCATCAGATTCCCATAATTGTCCGCCGTAAATCGAATTATCTGAAGTTAAAAAATAGAACTTATTATTAGTTTGTACAGTCTTTTGTGTAGTTAAAGAGCCGGAATAACTGGTAATAACCTGATATGTACCGGTGGCGAAGTCGATTTTTCGAACCTGATTATTCCTTAATAAGTATAGATTATTCTTGAAGGCAATGAAATTATAATAATATCCCAGGTCTCCTATTTCTGCACCTCTGGTTCCTTCGGCCGTACCATCAGTTTCAAAAACTTTCCTGTAAGTACTGTCCAGGTTGTCGTAGGCTAGAAAATAAGATTTCCCTTGAGCATTCAGTAAAAACTCAGTTCTCGTACCCTTAGTAGTAGAATCCAGGTCTTTTACAATTTTTATGCTATCCTCTGTAACGGTGTATAACTCCTTACCATATTTACTGCTATTTGAAGGATTGAAACAGGCGATAATTTTATTGGCACTAAGGGTATACAGAATTGGCTCTGATACCGACGTCATTTTATCTGTTACCATTGTAATGCTCAGCCCATCAGTTTTATAGATTTTTCCGGACAAAAGATAATAAAGACAATTATCGTGGGAATTATATACCATTCGGGTATCTTGCGGGAAACCGTTTCCTATTACTGTTCTGGTAGTGCCATTGGTTTTTATCAATTCTCCTGCCCAATTAGTATAATATATAAATCCGTCTCTGATAGCTAATTGGCCGTTATCTAAGAGGCCCAGACCTCTGTAGGTATCCATGAATTTAGTATTGGCATCGGTACCGTCTGTTATCCATATCTGGGTCTCTTGACGGTTGGTTAATAAAATCAGGACCTTATCTCCAAATGAATAAAGGTCATTAATTATAACTGAGGGACTAGGGGAGTTATCAAAGCTTAGGACATTTCTAAAGGCATACGTCCCAGCCTCGGTTCCGTCAGATATAAATAAATAAACCCCACTATTATTATAGCCCTCATATATAATCCGATTGCCTAGCCTGGTCTTGTTGTCGTAGATTGAGCCCGTTACTCCTTCCTCTTTTACTTTACGAGTACCAGCACTGGTACCATCAGAAACCCATAGTTCGTTCCTATTATATTGGTCTGCTGCCAGTGCAGTAAAAAATAACTGGTTATTTATTATTTGCAGGTAGGTTGGATTCTTAAAACTCTGGGTACCTCCCTGAATCTCAACACTTTCGTTTGTGATTTCATTATAATAGAAAAGTTTTCCGCTACTGTAATCAGTTCCGGCAGTGTAGTAAATTTTATTATCAAATTTAACTATATCACCCAGTTGTCTGGCACTAGCCACTTTTTTTATATGAGGTGAGTTTAAATGAGCTACATATAGACCATTATTGGCTGATCCATCGTTAGCAGTGCCATAAAAGAATAGATAATCATCAATTGAAATAAATCTGGTGAAGCTTGAGTATTTACCAAAAAGGTCGGACGAAGCGAAGTTCTCCATCTTGAGTCCATTATATTTCCAGAGCCTCAGTTTATAGGTTTCATCATTATAATTTCTATCAGCCTGAAAAACAATGGCTTTGTCTCCTGCATTTTGAATAGATATAATTCTTGAATCATTGGTTTGGGTATTAATATCCTTCAGCAGGTCAAAATGGAAGCTTGGTTGTGCCACCAAGGCATTAGAAAATAATAGTAGCAGCAGTACTTTTCTCATCACAGAGGTTATGTCAGGTTCAAGTCTTGAAATAAATAAGAATTTTGGAAAGAGGCAAGTAAATATACGTATAGAAGAATATTAATGAAAGCGCCAGTAAATAAACTTGTGAAAATGGAAATTGTATTAAATTTGAAAAAACATAAAACCACAAGCTAATGAAAACCCATACTGCAAACTATTATGATATATTCATAGAAATTGCTGATGATTGTCCGGTTGCTAATGGAGAAGTACCTCCCATAAAAGGTGATAACAAAACCGTAGCCAATATGCAGTTTGAAATGATTAGTAAGAATCCATACAAATATACTTCTGACGATGTTTTGTTTCAGGTTTTTGCTGATAAAAATGATTTGACAGAGTCAGAATACGCCGAAGCCAGAAAACAGTTTTTTTCAAAAGGACAAGCCTGTCTGCGAGCCTCACCACTAACCAAAAGATATGGTTGGGGTTTGCATAGTAACCATGAAGGTAAAATTGCCTTATATGCCAGCGACTCGCCGGAGTATGAAAAGTTTGTGAATGACAAAAGCCTGAAAGTGGTGAAGGCGATGAGGTCTAGTAGGTGAGAATGCTTATCTCTGGTTCTGAAACAGCTTTACACAAATTGAGTTCAGAACCAGACAAGCTAAAGCGACAATTGCAGTTACTCTAAAAGTAGTTATTAATCACATTGATAAGTCCATTCTGCACGACGGGTCAATGCTGACTTATCATCAAATGATTCCTCCTTAATCATGTTCTTATGGCCATCATAAACGTAGACTGTGTAATACGATAATTTATTATCCCGATAAGAAGTTCTTTTCATAATCAGCCCATTCTGCACTTCAACTATTGAATAGCCTGTCAGTATATTCTGACCATTATAATTACTGATTTTATAACTCTCACCTGTATATTCAAGGATTGACTTCGACATTAGTGTGCCATCACCTTTATATTGCATCCCATTAAGTTGCTGGCCTTTAGAATTATATTCATTGGTAGAATAAATGTCAAGCACGCCATTGACAAATTGGGATGATTTGGTTACCATACTCTGAGAATTATACTCATATAGATCTACTACTGTATTGCTGTTATCAAGATTGTACTGTATTTGTTTATAAGGTAAATTTGCTTCATTGTATTCTGTCTTTCTATAAGGCTTCCCATCAAAATGAGATAAAATTTCATAACCTTTCTCATTATAATCAGCAAAGTAGTAGGGTTTGCTAAAATCATAAAAAAACCATGTCTTTTTCTTCATTTTTCCATTGGCATAGTATTCATAAATAAGCTCTTGCTCTTTATTGAATACCCCTCCCGGTTGATTAAGCACATTTGACACCTGTCTGATTACCTGATTGTTGGCATTATAGGTATAGTCTGTTTCTGACCATTTTATATCCGAGCCCTGATACTTTGAATATCCAATAGCTTTCAACAGATTACCTTTCGCATCATACTCGTACTTAATAGTACTGAACGGCGTTTTGAATTCAATCAGTTGACCCGTTTTATCATATAAATAAGTCTCATTAGCCAAGGTTTCATTGGTTCTTGCGTTGAGGTAAGTATAAGATAACTTTTTACAGGCAATCTCTGCTATTGGTTGGATGTCCGCAGATTTCGGTTTGCAGGCAAAAACAAATACTGCCAGAAATAGGGTGGTAATAATTTTATTCATTTTTTGAGGAACTGTTCTAGTAGAGTTGTTTTAATCACACTGATAAATCCATTCCTGACGCTCAGTCATTGCTGAATTATTATTAAATGTTGTCAGTTCAATCAGGTTTTTATGACTATCATACGCGTAAGTCATATAATACACCAGCTTATTATTCTGATAAGCACTCCATTTCATTAATAAACCATTCTGTATTTCATTAATTTCATAACCTAAAAGCTGGCTCGGTCCATTATAGGTACTAATTTTATAATTCTCTCCTGTATATTCGATAATATATTTCCTGCCAATAGTACTGTCACCATTATACTGAATCTGCATAATTAACTTGCCCTTGGCATTATATTCGTAAGTCATATAACTATCGCGTACGCCATTGATAGATATAGTATATTTAACCTCAAGATTCTGGGTGTTATATTCATGAATTACTTCTGTTGTCTGATTATTGCTAGGATAGTACCCTGTTTGTTTAACAATCAAATCGGCTCCATTATATTCCGTTTTCAAGTATTGTCCGCTCCTATATTGAATTAAAATTTCTTTGCCTTTCTCGTTATAGTCAACAATACTGTCAGGTACAGGAAGTGTCAGATTAGTGGTGGTCTTCTTCTTCATCTTGCCGTTGGCATGGTACTCATAAAGAACCTCAGTCTCTTTATCGAACATGCTTTGATAGTTATAAACATGAGTTATTTGCTTCACAAGCTGATTAGTGGCATTGTAGGTATTTTCTATTTCTGACAATTTTACCTCCCCATTCAGGTTCTGTGTATATTCAGTAGTTTTTAGCAGGTTCCCTTGGGTATCGTACGTATATCTGATAGTTTTGCCTAAACGATTAAATTCAATCAGTTTACCTGTAATATCGTATACGTAATTTTCGCTTATCATTACTGTACTACCAATTATATCTTTATAAGATAATTTTCTACAGGCGGTTTCTTCTTGGGGTCTTATATCCTCCGATTTCGGTTTACAGGCAAAAACCAATCCTGCCAGAACTAAGGTGGTAATAATTTTATTCATTTTGAAGAACTGTTTTAGTCAGATACAAAGCATTAAGTGAGGTATTGAGAGTAATCAAGGTACAAAAATAATAAAATGTCTGATTCTGAAAAATTGCTCAAATCAAACCTATGGGTACACAGCAGCCGTTTCCGGGATGAATCAACCTGCGTGGAGATTACGTCTATAGTCTGATTCTACCAGAAACCTGCCTGAATGCTTTGAAAACAGAATGTTAAGCCGGAAATTTAAGGAAAGCCCGGTCGGGGACACCTAGTCTTGGGTGTTATTCACATAACGACTAATGCAATGGAGGAAGAGAAAAGAAATGTCAATGCAGGTGGTAGAGGCATAACCGTCTATATACCGGAGTACGAAGAGCAAGCCTACAATTACTGTTTATTAGGGGCAACCAATGAAACTCTCGCTGAGTTTTTCGGGGTGTGTCCCGCAACCATAAAGAAATGGATGAAGAAATACCAGGGTTTTGGGGAGTCTGTCAGAAGAGGCAAATTAATGGCCGATATGAAAGTAGCAGGAAACCTTTATATAAGAGCGGTTGGGATCCTTACCAGCAGGTGGTTACACACGGAATTAAAATGCCGACAAAAAAACAAATTTTTTAGTTACTATGGACGAAACCTTTTTGAATAGGGGTAGCGATGTTTTGCCAGTAAGAGCTACTGAATCTGCGTCAGAAAGGTAGCCTCTACGGTGGCTACCTTTTTGGATGAGGGCCGTGATGGGTTAAAGATTATCAGAGTCACGGCTAAGGAGATGTTAAGCCCACCACGATTTGAAAAATCGTGATACATTATTCATTTCTGCTTACCTTTGAAGATTATTAAACCTTACTACTCTTTAAAGAATATGCCTGCCTGGTTGTCTCGTTCCGAGTTGTTGGTCGGAAAAGAAGGAATTGATGCTTTACAAAGTGCTCACGTATTGGTTGTTGGCTTAGGCGGTGTAGGCTCGTTCGCAGCCGAATTTATCTGCCGCGCAGGTATAGGTGAAATGACTATCGTTGACGGCGATGTAGTTGATCCAAGCAACCGAAACCGACAATTACCTGCCCTTGCTACCAATCATGGGGTATCGAAAGCTGATATTATGGCCGAGCGTCTGATGGCTATTAACCCGGAATTGAAACTGCATGTAGTAAAGGAGTTTCTGACACCTGAAAAATGCCGTGAGATTCTGACCGTAAAATATGATTATGTGATGGATTGTATTGATAGCATTACGCCTAAGCTGACTTTACTATCAACGGCCTACGAGCAGCAACAGAAAATTGTGAGCTCGATGGGCGCAGGCGGGAAACTAGACCCAACCAAATTGGTAGTGGCCGATTTATATGATACTTACGAATGTCTGTTTGCGCAGTATGTACGCAAACGCATTAAGAAAATGGCAGTGAATTATGGTATTAAAGCAGTTTTTTCAACTGAAGCCGTGAAACGTAATTCGTTGATACTGACTGATGGCAGTAATTTTAAGCGTTCGGCCTATGGCACCATTTCGTATATCCCTGCAGCCTTTGGCGGAGTTTGTGCGTCTGTAGTTATCAGGGAATTGTTGGGGTATCCGATTGACATGGTGAAACGCCCGAAGAAAATCCGGAAGAAATCTAAAAAAGAGGGCATCAAAAAAACGGAGGAATAGCCATGTTTGGAGTAGTTGACATCGGAAATACTTTTGCCAAAGTTGGCCTTTTTAAAGGCGATGAACTGATAGAAGTCAGCACAGGTCTGGAGATTGATGCCTTAGACGATTTCCTCACGTTAAAAAAAGTTAAAAAAGCCCTGATTTCGTCGGTTACGAAAAATCAACAGGAATTAGAAGCTATCTTTGAAGAAGTTACGTTCGATAAGCTGATTCTGAACCCATCGACCGCCTTACCGATTGAGAAAGATTATGAAACCCCACTGACTTTAGGGTCGGATAGACTGGCAGCGGCTGTAGGCGCTAATTTTCTGTATCCTGATACTCATTGTCTGATTATAGACATGGGTACAGCCATTAAATATGACTATGTGTCTATTGATAACAAAGATGTGTATATAAGTGGAGAAAAGCCGAAAGGAGCGTTCAGAGGGGGGATAATTTCTCCAGGTATGCGGATACGATTTGAGTCGTTGCATACGTTTACAAAAAGATTGCCTTTAGTAGACACTGAGGGGATTCCACCCGGTGAGGCTCCACCTCTGATTGGTAAGAATACCAGAGCCTGTATACAAAGTGGTGTAGTGAACGGAATCATTGCCGAAGTACACGGAATGATAGAAAATTACAGAAAATTGGGTAAATGTCAGGTAATCTTGTGTGGTGGAGATGCTTCTTTCTTTGAAAGTCAAATAAAAAAGTCGAACTTTGCGGGCTCATTTGAGATTGGCTCCCTGGAAAACACGCTGACAGCTCATACAAAAATTGAATTGATACCAAATTTAGTCCTGATCGGGCTAAACCGAATTTTAAGATACAATGTTGAAAAACTTACTACTCCTTAATTTTTTTCTCGTTTGCACTTTCGTACTTACTGATACTTACGCTCAAAAAGAATCCAGACTGACAGGTAATTCGCCTTATTCTGCTTTAGGCATCGGCGATATTAACTCTCCGGGGGCAATTGCCAGCGATGCCATGGGTGGTACGGGTTTAACTTTCGGCAATGGTATATATGTAAACACCCTTAATCCTGCCATGTTAGTGAAAACCCGTTTTGTGGCTTTCAATACAGGGATACGTGGGCAATACAGAACGATTTCGGATGGTACTAATTCGCAAACTGATTTCGGTGCTAACTTAAGCCATATAATGATGGCTTTTCCGTTAAAGCCTAAATGGACGATGTCGATAGGTTTAAGACCACATTCAAGTGTAGAACACGAAGCACGTTATACCGCACCTATTCAGGGAACAACCAATACAGTACAATACATTTATAAAGGTCAGGGTGGTTTTTCAAAAGCTTCGGTAGGCAGTGGGCACATGATCGGGAAATCGTTGTATGTGGGTGCTGAAGGATATTATTATTTTGGTAGTGTAAGCCGTGATACTACTTCGAGATTATTGCTGAATGATGGGGAGGATTATTACCTGCAATATAGAGACCGTATTAATGCGAATGGTTTCGGTCTGAAAACCGGATTTACCTGGAATCAGAAGATAAGCAAAAAATGGTTTCTGAATGTTGGCGGTACCTATGAATTACAAAGCAAACTGAAAGGTAGCCAGTTACGCAGCTTAACTACTTTGATAGAAGGCCAAAATGGTCCGACGATTCTGAAAAAACCTGATACTTTAAGTATGGGAACAGGTGGATTGACTTTACCGTCGTCATATACTTTAGGAATCAGTCTTGAAAGCCCGTTAAAGTGGATTTTTGCTGCAGAATACAGTAAGCAGGACTGGGCGCAATACCGCAATTTTCAGGGTAGAGCCGAAAGTAATCTAACCGGAAGTGAGAAAATATCAATAGGGGTAGAGTTTCTGCCTAAAGTTACTTCAACTGCTTATTTCGATCAGGTATTTTATCGTATTGGCTTCCAGCAAATCAAGACGCCATATCTGATAAACTCTACTCAGGTAATGGACAGAAGTTTCACCCTCGGATTATCTACACCCTTGGGTTTCAGGAACTTAAGTTATATTGATTGGGGTTTCGCTATAGGTACCAGAGGAGTAACAGGCAATGGATTGATAAAGGAAAACTATTTCAAGGTTTCTTTAGGATTTTCACTGGTTGACACCCGCTGGTTCATTAAACCTAGAGTTGATTAATAGCTATGGCTATCAAAAGTATGTCTTCATTCAGTATCAGAAATCTGATTCTCTGCTTGCTTGTACTCGGCAATGTATTACTTATCTCGTGCGAGGATAAGAAGAAAACAGGGCCGCCACAAAAGTATAACGGGCCGCTGATGGTAACTGATAATCTGGCGTTGATGATGAGCGACTCAGGCAAGACTACGATACGGGTTACCACCGCCCAACAAATAAAACTACAGAACGAAGACGAGATTTATCCGAAGACGGTATATGTTACTTTTTTTGATAAAAATGGCGTTGAATATTCTTCTTTAAGGGGAGATTCGGGACGTTTTTTTAAAAATGAGGGGTTGTATCGGGTAATGGGGAATGTGTTCTTTTATAATCGTCTGCAACAACAAAGCCTTTCTACAGACCTGCTCAACTGGAGCTCAGTCAAGAAAAAAGTCTATACCGATCATGCATTCATTATCAAAACCAAATTTGATGAGATACACGGGGTAGGTATGGAAGCTGATCAGGATTTTACGCACTTCACTATCCGCAATGGCAAAGGTGCCTTTGCTATCGACTCATTGGCTACGAGCAATGAAGCTGAAGTAGATACCACTAGTAATTGAGCGGCCGCGCGGTGAGTTAGTGATTGTGTGAATGAGTGATTAATCGTGAATTGCAAATGGAGAATTAGTGAATAAATTAATCGTTGCTAATTATCAGATTTTTATTCTACTATACACTTAATTTTATGTAATAACCAGTTTACTTTTTATTCAGCACCTTCTCCACCTCTTCTACAGTTGTAATCTTCTGTTCATTCCCCCATTCGTTATAGATATAAGTAACCACCTCAGCAATGTCTAAGTTTTGCAGGTGGCTGTTGGCTGGCATCGGTTGGTTATAAGTCTTTCCATTAACTTTGATTTCACCCACCAAACCGTTTTTAATGGCCAGAATTACTGCTGATTTGTCTTTTAGATAATCACTCCCTGCGATAGGTGGGTAGAGATTTTGTAGCCCTTTTCCGTCTTTCTGGTGGCAGTTGGCGCAGTTTGTTTCAAAGATTTCTTTTCCACCAATATAGTATTGCTCTAATTTTACCTTTTCTGCCGATTGGCAAGAGGTTAGGAGAAATAGGAGAGGAAGGTATTTTAGATTTTTAATCATGAATTTATTAATCTGTCTCTTTCAACAACGCATCCATATCTTTCATCAAACGGCTTACGTCGTCCTCTTTGGTGCCATCATACATGCCCCTTACTCTACGTTTTTTGTCCACTAATATAAACGCACCGCTGTGGATAATACCTCCTGCAGCAGTAGAATCTTCCCCTGCGGTTACATAATAATCCTTTTGTCCGAGTTCATAGATTTTCTCTCTTTCACCTGTTACAAAATGCCAGAAACTGCCAGAAACGCCCAAACGTTTGGCATAGGCTTTCAATACTGCCACAGAATCATGACGAGGGTCGATAGTATGCGACAAAATACCTACCTGCGGATTGTCTTTGAATTTATCGTATATCCGTAGCATCTGCGTTTTCATTATCGGACAAATGGTAGGGCAGGTGGTAAAGAAGAAATCAGTTACATAGATTTTGTTGTCGTAAGTCTTGTTTGTGACCTCGTTGCTATCCTGATCTACAAATGTAAAATCAGGAATCGTGTGGTAAACCGAATCGCCGTTCACAAATTCACGATCGCCTAAAATCGGCAGTTTTTTAGGCTGGCAAGCACTTATGAGTATTGCCAGACCTAATATAGTAAGTAGGTGCTTCATATAGTAAAAATCCCTCTCATTGCGTTGAGAGGGGTATAAATAAAAAATCTTCTTTAGTTTACTTCAAAAAGTCCTCTGCTTTTTTCTTGGCATCAAGGGTTTTTTGCTTGATTTTATCGCCCTCGGTTTTCAGTTCTATCAGGGCATCTACTTTTTCCTGACTGTCTTTCATATCGGCGGCATCGCCTAATTTTGGCATCCATGCTTCCATATCGTTATAGGCCTCATCAAGCTGTTTCGAAATTTCCAGAGCCTGTTGTTTAGCTGTGGTGTCCATCGTTTCGGCTTTTGCCATTACTTTCTCACGAAATCCCTCTAATTCCATACTCACAGGCATGATTTCATCGTGTAGTTTGAAAGTTTGCTCTTTTAATTTGATGGCCTCGTCTGCAAACTTATTAGCGCATGAAACAGTAAAAATAATGGTAAATACATATAATAACGTCTTCATTGTAATTGGTGTGTTGGTTTAAAATCTTATACTCCGTTGGTTTATACTCTTATACATTAACTCCCAAAATCTCTATAGCACTATGAATCGCGCTTTCTGACGGGTTCTCGCCACCTATCATTTTGGCTATTTCGATGATACGCTCATCGGCTTTCAGTTCGCGCATTCTACTCACTGTTCTTGTCGAACTATTGTCTTTATACACAAAGAAATGGCTTGTGCCCCGCCCTGCTATCTGATGAAGGTGGGTGATAGCAATCACCTGTAAACTCTGGGCCATTTCACGCATCATTTTACCGACTTTAATAGCTACTTCGCCAGAAATACCCGTGTCGATTTCGTCGAAGATAATGGTAGGTAATGAGCGTTTATCGCCTAAAACATATTTAATGGCCAACATCAGACGAGAAAACTCACCACCCGAGGCTACATCTTTCAATTGTCTTGGAGTGATACCCTTATTGGCGCTGAACAGGAAGTTTATCTGGTCTATACCTTCGTTGGTCAGTTTGCCGGTAGTATGATTGATTTTCAGCGTGGCATTTGGCATGCCTAATTCTATCAGCAAGCCTACTACACGTCTTTCTACCTCCGGTAGTACTTTCTGACGCGCCTTTGATAAGACCTCTGCTGATTTAGTGGCTGTTTCAAAGGCTTTGTCGACACGCTCTTTAGCTGCTGCCAGATTTTCGCTGAGGTTCAGTACTTTACTAACTTTCTCTTCAAGAATGGCCTGTATCTCTAATAATTCTCCGTTCGATTTAACCGCGTGTTTTTGTTGGAGTTTATAAAGCAAATCCAATCGGGCCTGAATGGTCTCTATCTGGCTACTATCTAATTCAATACCCTCTTCTTCCGATTCAATATCACGGGCAACATCTTTTAATTCAACCAGACAAGACTGGATACGGTCTTTGTATTGCTGATATTCAGGCGAATAGCCGGATATAGGATTCAGATTGGCTACTGTACTTTGCAGTACTGACAGCACCGATTGCTCAGTATCTGTCAGGTAAGCATGCGCTGTACGCAGGCGTTGTTTTACTTCTTCGGCATGTTCCAGAATGTTCAGTTCCTGCTCCAGTAGCTCCTGTTCGTTGGCCTCTAATTTGGCTTTTACGAGTTCATCTAACTGGAAACTATTGTATTCAAATTCTTTCTTGTTCTGGTCTGACTCAACCTGCAATTGCTCGTAGGCATCCTGGAGTTTTTTATAGGTACGATATTTATCCTGATACTCTACCAGTTTATCATGAGATTGCGCATAGGTATCAACAATAGTCAATTGATATTCGTTGGAGCCTAACTGAATAGAGTCGTGCTGTGAGTGAATATCCATCAACTGAGAAGTAATTTTACGAAGCGTTTCAAGCGTGACTGGCGTATCATTGATAAACGCACGGGATTTACCGCTTGGCGCGATTTCGCGGCGGATAATGCAAGGGTTTTCGAAATCGAGCTCTTCTTCGTCGAATATATTTTTTACGTAGAAGCCATCCATAGAAAAAGTACCTTCAATGATACATTTCTCGGCTTCGTTGTAGAGTGTTTTTACGTCAGCACGATTCCCTAGCAGTAAACCTATGGCGCCGAGCATGATAGATTTTCCTGCACCGGTTTCGCCTGTGACAATATTCAGATGAGCATCAGGAGAAAGTTCGAGATGCTCAATCAGGGCATAATTCTTAATCAGAAGATGTGAAAGCATGAAAAAAGCTTTGTTTGAGTGATTAAGCTATTAAATACTACTAATGCTTTTAAAATAGCTAATAATAACGATTAAAAAAGGTTTTTATTGGCGCAGTTTTATTCAGAATAATTGATTCAGAACAGAATAATATATACAAATTTAACGCCAAAATGTTTTAAAAAATTTACCGGGTTAATTGGGCAAATTTAGGAGTAAAAAGAAGAAGGTATCAAGGTTTTACATAAATTTTTTGTAAAACCTTGATACCCCTCGGATATTACTAAGCATCGGTTTTTCCTACTTCTTCACAAACTTCATAGAAACTGAATTCATGCAGTAGCGCAAGCCTGTGGGTTTTGGCCCATCGTCAAAAACGTGCCCCAAATGGGCTTTGCAACGATTACAAACTACCTCGGTACGCACCATGCCGTGGCTGGCATCTACTTTATTTTCTACAGCACAATCATTGAGTGGCTTATAGAAACTTGGCCAACCTGTGCCTGATTCAAACTTGGTATCTGAACTGAAAAGGTCTAAATCGCAACATACGCATTTATAAATGCCTTTCTCATGGTTGTCCCAGTATTCGCCGGTAAAGGCTCTTTCTGTACCTGCTTTGCGGGCTACAGCAAATTGTACGGGGCTCAATTGTTTTTTCCATTCCTCTTCCGATTTCTGCACTGTAGCAATCTTGCAATCGGGTTTAGCAGTTGCTTTAGTTTTATTTTGTGCAAAGGTTTGACCTGCTATTAATACACATATTATTACTGCTATACTCTTCCAAACTGTTTGTTTTTTCATGGTTTTTATGAATAGAATTGATTGTATTAAATGTTTTTGTTTTTCGTAGAGACGTAACGGTTCGCCGTTGCGATGCAATACGTCTTCGTTGGCTTGTAAATTGGCAGAAAAATATCTTGTCTTTCAAAATTTTCTACCAAAATAAATCTATTTGTTTGCATAGTCCTTTGGAGACGTAATGCATTACGTCTCTACCAGATATGGCAATATTTATTTTATAAAATTCAATTATTTGGTAAACATTCACATTTATAATTACGAAAAATTAAAATAAAAAGTTTTGAATTTTTATACTTTGGCATAATTTTAACGTTAGAATTAAAAAATGCTTTCCAAACGTGCTTAACTCAAAAAAACTAATCAAATTACTATGCCTGATCAGTATATGGTCGAGCGTTTCGTCTTGCGAGGTTTTGCGATCTAAAAGCAAAGCAGAAGAACTGGCCGCTAAAAATAAGCCCAAATCTACTTACGAACGAAAAACATCTGAAAAACGTATTGCCGAGAAACACACAGTCAGAAAACCCGAAGTGTATGTATCAGCCAATACCCGAAATCTGATTAAAATAGCGCGCTCGTATACGGGGGTACCGTATCGCATCGGGGGCAATGACGAGCGAGGTCTTGATTGCTCGGGCCTGTTATGCAATACTTTCAAAGAATTTGGCATTCAATTACCTCGTGTTTCGTGGCAGCAATCAGAGTTTTTTCCGGCTATTGACATCCCGAATATCCGTACAGGCGACCTCGTTTTCTTTTCCGTCAACGGAAAAATAGTCAATCATGCAGGGATTGTTACGGAAGTACGAGGTGAAGACGAAGTGATTTTTATTCATGCCTCTACGAGCAAGGGCGTGATTGAAGATAATATGATGACCAACTACTGGAAGGCCAGATTTGCCAGTGCCTGTCGCCCTGACTTCGCTAAATAAATTTTCAGGCCGAATGATAATTTTTAGATAGGCTTTTAAGCTATTTTCTCTTAAATTTCGTTATAAAGAGAAAATAACACTACATCGTGGGTATGAGAAAAGCTTTGGTGATAATTATAAGTCTGATTATCAGTAACTTATCGTTTTCGCAATCACAATATTTCGGACAAAACAAACCTCGTTATAAATCATTTGGATTTAAAGTTCTACAAAGCCCACACTTTGAATTATACCACTATTTTAAAGATAATACCGTACCTAGCGATCTCGTAATTAACAGCGAGCATTGGTACAAGATTCATCAGGAAGTTTTCAAACTGGCATTTATCAAGCCCAATCCCATCATTATCTATCAGAACCATCCCGATTTTCAGGAAACAACGGCTATCAGCGGACAAATTGGAGAAGGAACTGGTGGTGTAACCGAAGGACTACGAAACAGGGTAGTGATGCCCATGATGTATTCGAAACGCCAGACAGACCATGTATTAGGGCATGAATTAGTCCATGCTTTCCAATACCAGTTAAGGACCGCCGGAGATTCTACTACCTTAAGCAATATCCAGAACTTACCGCTGTTTATGGTAGAGGGTTTGGCTGAATATATGTCACTCGGTAGGGTAGATGCACACACGGCCATGTGGATGCGTGATGCAGTATTGAGCGATGACATTCCCACCATTAAAGATCTGGTTACCAAAGAGTATAAATACTTTCCGTATAGGTGGGGGCAGGCTTTTTGGGCATATATAGCCGCTACCTATGGCGATGATATGATTCGACCATTGTTCCGTGAAACGGCTAAGTATGGCATTGAGGCGGCTTTTAAGCGCAACATGAAAATGGATATTGAGCGTTTTTCTACCCGATGGAAAAAAGCTCTGATTGATGCCTATACACCTTTGCGTCAAGGTACTTCTTCGATTCCAACGGGCAAAGAAATTGCTTCTGCTAAAAATGCAGGTGAAATGAATTTATCGCCCACTATTAGCCCGGATGGTAATTTTGTGGCTTATATCTCTTCTAGAAATGTTATATCTTTAGATATTTTTATTGCAGATGCTCATACAGGCAAAATAGTCCGGAAGATTGAAAGCAGCTCTTTTGGTTCCCATGTAGATTCCTATAGTTTTCTGGAAACGGCCGGGGCATGGTCGCCAGATAGCCGGAATCTGGCAATGGTGATTCAGAGTAAAGGGCGTAATAAATTATCTATCATTGATGTAGGCACAGGTAGCAAACGTACTTTTGAGTTAAAAGGTGTTGATTCATTTTCAAATCCAGCCTGGTCTCCAGATGGCACTACCATTGTAGTTTCGGGACTGATGAATGGTACAAGTGATTTGTATGCTTTTAATATTAGAGAGGAAAGTGTCAGAAATCTGACGAATGATGCTCATTCTGATTTACAACCAACGTGGTCACCTGATGGGAAATGGATTTATTTCGTATCCGACCGTGCACAAAACTTCGCCCGTTTAGAAAAAGCTGATTTTTCTATTTCAAGATTAGATGTCAGTACTTCGAAAGTTGAAACCTTTGCGTTCTTTCAAGGCGCTGATAATCTGAATCCATTGATTGACCCTACCGGCAATTTCATCTATTTTTTATCTGATGCTGATGGATTCAGAAACCTGTATCGTTATTCACTGGCTGAAAGCAGTATCGAAAAACTGACCAATTATTTTACGGGTATCAGTGGTATTACCATGTATTCTCCTGCGGTGAGCATCGCTTCTAAAACCGGGCAATTGGTGTATTCGTATTTTCAGGGAGGTAAATACAACCTCTATACAGTAAAAGAGGGAGAGTTGTTGAGCAAGCTCGTTGATAATAAGGTTGATAAAACCGCTGCGACGCTAGCACCTATTGACTGGAAAGAGGGGAGGAATATTGTGCAGAATAATCTGAATAAACCGAATATTTTAAGCAGAGTAAAAACCGATAAACTGAAAACGCTTAGATATAATCCTAAATTCAAGTTAGATTATCTGGGGAGCTCAGGCGTGGGTGTTTCTACCAGCCGTTGGGGAACAGGGCTTGGCGGTGGGATAGTAGGTTTAGCCAGTGATATGCTCAACAATAATCAAGTATCAGGAGTATTGGCATTGAATGGTGAATTACAGGATTTCGGTGGACAAGTGGCTTACCTGAATCAGAAGAACCCTTTACAATGGGGCGCCAGCTTTTCGCGCATTCCTTACCGTTTTTCTGATTATCAAATGACCAATAAATACATTACTGACCCCAAAGTAAAAGCAAGTCTCGGAATTCCAGCTACTGATTCTTTGATTCAGTCGAGTTATAATTTGTATCGTTTGTTTATTAATGAAGTCGGACTTTTTGCTTTTTATCCGTTAAGCAGAAGCAACCGCATTGAGGTAGGAGGGAGCGCCAACTGGTATAGCTATAGCGGACGTATCTATAGCGATTATTATGGCGCCAACGAAACTGTAGGTAGTTATTATCGGGGCAGCGAAACACCTCGTCGTATTCCGCAGTCTGAGCTATTGGAGAAAGGATTCAAGCCTTTCAATCTTCAACAATTGTACGTGGCCTATGTAGGCGATAACACTACTTTTGGTACAACAGCCCCATTGAATGGGTATCGTTATCGGTTTGAGTTTTCGAGATATTTTGGTGATATTGGCCATAATGCCATTACTGCTGATTATAGACGATATAAGTATATGAAGCCGTTTACACTGGCAGCAAGGCTCTATTATTATGGTCGGTTAAATGCTAAAAACATAGCCGATTATAATAGGCTCTATCCAATGTTTCTGGGGTATCCGTGGTATATGCATGGATTCTGGGGTAAGGCGCTAGGAAATCAGACATCAACACTGGCTTTGAGTGAAGAACAATTGAAAGGCTCACAAATGGGCTTGACTAATATTGAACTAAGATTGCCTTTTACTGGCCCGAAAAAACTAGCACTAATAGATTTTGCCTATGTGCCTACAGACCTGAATTTCTTCTTTGATATGGGCATGGCATGGGATGACAACAAGACCCCGGGGCAGGAAAAAGAGTATATTTTTAATGATGGAGAAAAACAGACATTGAAAGTGAAACCCATCGTAAGTACAGGTTTGAGTTTGCGTATAAATGCCCTGGGCTATCTGATATTAGAGCCTTATCTGGCTTTTCCGATTTATAATGGAAAAATGCAAAGGGCGGTTACAGGAATTAATTTTATGATACCGGGCTGGTAATATTTGTAGTTTTAAGAAAAATTCGCATTTTTGCGTACGCTAAAAAATAGCGGTTCTTTTTTACCTGGGGATGTAGCTCAGATGGCTAGAGCGCTTGACTGGCAGTCAAGAGGTCGTGGGTTCGAGCCCCATCTTCTCCACAATTAGACGCAAGTCTCTGAATATCAGGGGCTTGCGTCTGTTCATTTAGAGAAAATTGATACAACTAATTTGAAGAAAGTCAAACTTTGCAAACTTAATGATTGCGGAGGCGATGTGAAGAAAAGGTGGTTCATTGATTACGGAATATATAACCCATTACAAAAAAGGTTAGAAACGAAGCGAATATGGCTGCCAACCAATCCCCCAAATGCTGATTATCGGTATCAGTTAGCCAAAGACTTATCCAACGAAATTGACAAAAAGTTAAAGAGGGGCATTTTACATTCTACGCCTAAAAAAGAGAAAAAACTAACTCCTACAAATTTTCTCGAAATCACAGAAAATATTCTTACAAAACTTGTCGCTGAAAAGGTGTTGAGGAAAAAGTCTAAACAGAGGTACTACACTGCTTGCAAGCATCTTGATAATTTCCTACTCAAAACATCAATTCATTTTACCGACATTACAAGTATTATTGTACAGGACTTTATAAAGTATCTAAAGGTGTCTGATAGGCACAAGAAAAATATAGTAGGTTTTTTAAAGTCAGTATTTGGCTATTTAATTGAAAATAACTTCATGCCATATAATCCTTTTTTTGGAAGTGATGATAAAATAAAATATGAGGACAGCGAATTGAACTGTCCGTATTCAGACTAGGAAAAAAAGAAGATTGAAGATTTTTTAATGGTTAATAATCAGCCACTTTATTTATTTACTCGGTTTATATTCTATTCCTTCATCAGACCCAAGGAGTTATTGAATTTACAGGTAAAAGATATTGATTTGACAACAAGAACTATAAAGGTTAAAAGCGATGTTTCAAAAAATAAAAGGACTGAAACTGTGCCTATTTTAAAGCCGCTACTCAGCCTTATAATTGAAAATAAGGTTTTAGAAACCCAAGCGATTACTACATATTTGGACAAGGTTTTAAACCTGCTAAAACCATGCAAGGTGGGAATACACTAACTAATCAACACAGAGACGCATTAAAAGAATTAGGATTGTACGTGGAGAAAAAGACGGTTCTTTATTCATGGAAGCATACAGGTAATATATTCGCCTACCTTTCGGGCTTAGATATTAAGATTATTCAAAAGATGAATAGCACAAGTCTTTAGAAACAACAGAGATTTATCTCCGAAAGTTAGGTTTGTTCTTAGACGAAAAAGCGTATGATGCAAGTTGGTAGATTAAAGAAAAAAACATTAATATCTCAAATGCTTAAAAAGATTTGAGATATTAATGTTAAATCCGACAAACCAGGGTAAAAGTCACCGCTCTGCGCAATCTATTCAATCCCTTCGTTACTTATGTTTACTTGTTGCTATTTCAATTCCTTTATCTACAGAATAATTTAAACTACTTTCTGAAAACTCTAATTGATTCTCAAATACTCTTAAACTAGATGCAGCTATATAGTATTTTTCATTATTGCTTTCAATTTCAAACAAATAGTGATTTTCATATCCTAAATACTTTTTAACAGTGTCATAATTTATAACATCTATAGAGCCCTCCACTCTACTTATTTTTATCCCCCATAACCTACTGAATGATTGAATGTAGGTAGCATTTAAAAATATGATGTCAATGTTATTTGTTAGCTCATCAGTCTTTTGTGATCTCAATAATAGTTGTCCATGGCTAACCACAATATCAAAAAATGTAAAGTATCTATCTGATTTGAATATTTCGCTCATATTAATGAAATGGATTTGGTATAAATTTACACTTTTTAATAACAATATAATAAGCCTCATCGGGCTGTAGAGTTAAACTGAAATTCATTTTAAGGATGTAATAGGTTTTTATACTGAATATACTGAGCATATTCTTATTTTGAAAAATAACATGAAAAGTTTCATGATTTAATCTCATTGGAAAAGACTCATTTCTAATCAAATCTTAATTTCTCCGCGAAATAAAAATAAAGCCTGGTACGTTTTATTCCTTTGGGATGATGAAACATTTGCCCTGAGCATCAGGCGTATCATCATTCTACTTAACAAAATCATAAACGTGTAAGATAGACTTATTGAGAGGCTACATTAGTAGTAAACCACAGAAATGTATTTGGGTACTTTGGTAGAAGAAAGATAGAAAACAGTTGTGTGCCCTAATTTGAGAACATAGGTAATGCTTCTGAAATCAGGTTGGTTGTGGAAATAGAATGTTTCCAAATAGCAATTGACCAATAAAATAAATCGTTTGTTTTCTTGCTATTTGTCAGCATTTGCGCTTATTTGCAAACGGAAAGTATGATAAAGACCTATGATTAATGTTTCGGAACCTTCTGGGCTCTAGCTTCATCTTTTCCAAAAGGCAAACTTTTCCTGCCACTAGAGCAGAAAAGTTGTTCACCCAAAAACATCTTGCGCTGTTCCTTTCGATGTCTCTTCGATTGTGTTTTTGTCTAAAAAAGAACAAAACATGTACATTTTTTTTATCAACCAACTTTTTTAATACCATGAGTACAGAAGAAGAAAAGGCCAAAAAAAGTCGCGAGTATCAAAGGGAATATCACAAAAAATACCGTGAGAAACATCGTGACCTCCTGAATCAAAGATCCAGAGATTATGCACTTAATCATCGGGAAGAATTAAGAGAAAAATCCAAAGAGTATCGTCAAGAGAACAAAGCAAAACTAGCTGCCTATGAAGCTGCCCGTTGGCCTAAAAGAAAGGAACAACGCAGATTAAAGAGAGAAGCGCTAAAACAACAGAAATTGAATGCTTTAGCCTCGCAAGAAGCAGCCACAACTTCAAACAATTAATAGCATGACGACAAAATTACTCTCATCAATTAGTAAAATAGAATCTTCGGGCGAAAGCGCGTCTATTTATCACAAAATTAAGGGTAATGATGTCGTTCTGGCTTTAATAAAACTGTTGAAAAACCGGAAAGTGTTCTTCTTGACACTAATAATCGTTGTGCTGTTATCAGTCTGGTATTGCTTTAATTGAACCATTTGGATTTGTGTTCTCTTGTATCAGTAATGGTATAAGCGTGTATGGCTATTCAAGAATAGCCATACACGCTTTTTGATTTTTGGATTACACACCCCATTGGGTAACAATTAATTATATTTCATACGTAATCATAAAATCGATTTTCATCAAATGCCCTTTTCTGACCTTAATCTGTTGGGTTGTGAGTTCATGAATACCTATTCTACTGATATTTATGATATAACTTCCCTCGTTAAGTTCAATTGAAAACTTGCCATATTTATTAGGTTTCAGTTCTTGCTCAAAGTTTGTTCCTTTAATGATAATCCGGGCATTTGTAACAGGAGAATTATCTGCAAAATCGAATAATCTTCCTTTGATTTCACCACTCTCTCTGAGTTTAGAATTAGCAGAATCTTTTAGTATCTGATAGCAGTTTCTAATACAACCGGAATTGACTAAACTTTTTCTGTTACAGCCTACCAGTAAGAGAATATATAGAATAACGAGTAATTTCATAAATCAGGATAATTTAACTAAAGTAATAGAATTAGGTCAATTATTCTATGTCACACCGCTACAAGTTTACTCTCCCCATTATGCTCCTCAATTTGTTTCAACACTACAATTGATTTCAACAAAGATATTCATTCTGACTATTGCAGATCTGCAGGAAATATTTTTTATGCCGTGGGGTGTGGTCGTTTTTTGCTTCTACGGAGTTATTAACTCTAATCCCACAGATTATTCTTATAAATTATGTTTGTGTTTTCTATGTTCATTCAGATTTTCTTCAATAACTTGCCGTTGCTATTATTTCGGTACTTTATGAGTACCGCTCAGTGATCAGCTCATATAAAATTGCGAGTTTAACTGCTTATAATTGAACTAACCAATACCTTTTTTAAATCTAAACATATTCTAAAATGCTGTCTATGAAAAAAGTTTACTTATTTGTTTTTTGTTTCCTGTCTGTGATAACTGCTGTAAATGCTCAACAAATCCCCGATTTCAAATGTGGGGTAAATGATGATGCCCAGATGACAGAGAAAATCCGTCGGATGATGCAGAACCCCAATCTGAGAAAATATTCCGGCTTGCGCACCAATGAATGGCCATTGCTCGAATGTCTGGTAGCAGTAACTATTGATAAGCGTTTGTTTGATTTTTACAAAGGCGATAAGGAATTGATTAAAAATCGGGTATATGATCTATTCAGTCAGGTATCTAAGCTTTATGAGAAAGAATTACGTGTTAAGCTGACGGTTTCTCATATCGAATTCTGGGAAAACCGACAATACACCAATCTTTATAATTTTGATGAGTATTGGGACAAAATTGATCAGAGCAAGGTTAAAAGGCATCTGACACACTTACTTACTCTTAGTTCTGTTGAGGCAGGTGCATCTGGGATGGGTTATCTTGGAGGAAACGCTGCATCATCAGGTTATGCTACGCAAACTAGTCAGGTCATTAACACCATTGCTCATGAAATCGGTCACAATTTCGGGTCACCTCACACCCAAAGTTGCTTCTGGTCAGATGGCCCCATTGATTTATGCGCTACAGTAGAAGATGGCAACTGCACAGTAGGAGATATAACTGAAGCCAGAGTAGGAACAGTAATGAGCTATTGTGGATGGCGTGTGTTCACTTTTCATGCTTTATGTATTGATTTAATGCGTAACTACATTGATGAGTGGCTGGTACCAATTAATGCTGTTCCTACTATACCTGTAATTCCTACCGGAAATCTTCATCTGACAGAAACTTCGCTTACCCCCGTTTTAAACTGGAATTATAGTGACGGTATGCAGAAATATCAGATTCAGCTTTCAGAAACGCCTGCTTTTGATGCGGTCTTTATAGACTCTACCCTAACATATAATCAGTTTCAGGCGTTTAATTTAAAAGAAGAAAAAACGTATTTCTGGCGGGTAAAGGCTATTAATGATAAGGGCGCAAGCCAATGGTCGGCAAATGGAGAACTTAAGACCAGGAAAATTCTGGGTGTGCCCGATACTCCGGTTCAACGCTTTCCGATGAACCATTCAGAAGATATTAACGTAGCGAATTTTTCTTTTTATCCTTCTCCAACCGCAACTGAATATGATATTCAGATAATGAATGAATGGTATAGTTTTGCTGCCGATGAAAGTACTCTTATTACTGTAAAAGATCCATTTTTAACAATTGATCTTTATAAAGATGCTGAGAAATATAATCTGTCAACCAATACGATGTATATCTGGAGAGTTAGAGCAAAAAACAGTACAGGCACCAGCAAATGGTCAGGGTTTTATCATCTTAAAAGAGGCATGGATATGCTCACAATGTATCCGTTACCTTATAAAAACGATGTTCCTACTAATGCTGTATTTACCTGGCAAGCAAGAGACCTTCCTTTTAATAAGCGTGTTGAACTGGAAGTTTCGACAGCAAGCGACTTTTCTACTAATTCAATCTCCAAGATAATAGCCCTTAATCAGTTAAATACCATCGGAATTGTAGGAAGACAAGGGCTGGGAATGATGGATTTAAAACCCAATACTCAATATTATTATCGGTTAAAATCTTCTGAAGATAAAAGTAAAATCTGGGCGAGCAGTTCCTTTAAAACAGTAGGTGATGAGGAGGAATCAAAAAAGTGGAAATTCTTTAATTCTGAGAATAGTATTTTAAATGCCGGCAGACCTGTTTCGGCTTTTTACATGCAACCCAATACGAATAATATCCTGATTGCGGAAGGTGGTATAAAAACAACTGATGGTGTAAACTGGAAAGATTTATATAACTCTCTGAATACAAAAGGTGCTATCAATTATGAAATCAGTGGGCTTGTGCATGATAATAAGGGGAATGTTTGGGCTACGAGCGCTCAGAAAATTATAAAACTGAATGAGAAAGGGTCTCTCGTCTTTAATGCCGACAAGTCTATTTTTACTAATTATATCAATAAACTGGTGGTAGATAAAAAGGATAATGTGTATGTGTCTGTTTCGAAAGATTATAACTGGGGAACTGCCTGGGGAGTTGACTTTTTTAAGTTTGATGGCACTAGCTGGGAGCAATTCAATTCACCGTTTAGTACCGGCGGTAGCTCTTACTTTGGGGTTGATTCAGACGATAATCTCTGGGTGTGTAATCAGACCCAACTTGCCAGACGCATTAATAATACATGGACCTACTATAACTTTAACAAAATCACCTATGAATACATAGAAGGTGTTTATCCGGATAAAGCAGGTAACCTTTGGGTTATCGGTAATATGAATATGGGGATACTTCATCCTGATGGTAGTTTTAGCTCTGCATCAATCGGTTATCCAACCGATAATGCTTATCTGGCGTTTGATAAAGATAATACTCCGTATCTGGTAAATAACAGTAATAATGGTACCAGGCTATTCAGATATGAATATAACGACTGGACTCCCGTTACAAAAAATACATTGGCATTAGAAGCGAACAGAACCCAGTTAATGGGCATGCAATTCGACCGTTCTAATCGCCTTTGGATAGTACCGCAACACAATGGTATTTTCGTGTATGACCCTAAGGGAACTGTCAGATCTCAGACAATCAGTACAGAAACTGTTCCAGCTAAATTCGTTACAGATGTCCCTTTTCTTTTAAACACCACTGCTTCCTCTGGGCTACCTGTAAAATTTACAATTTTGTCTGGCCCTGCTAGTATTGCAGGAAACCAGGTATCACTCAATGGTACAGTCGGAAAAGTTGTGGTGAGGGCTTCGCAAGATGGAAACGAAGACTTTGAACCTGCTAAATATGTAGATTTTTCTTTTGAAGTAAATGATAAACAAACTCAGTCAATCACTGTTAATGCGGTTATGACCAAAACAGTTGGCGATGCTCCATTCCTTTTAACTGCCATTAGTAGCTCGGGTTTGCCTGTTATGTTTTCTGTTGTTTCGGGGCCAGCAACCATTAATAATAACACTATCAATTTAACAGGAGCAGGTAAGATAACTGTAAAAGCTGTTCAGACAGGAAATGAAGCTTATTTTGCTGCAAAAGAAGTAGTCTTTGATTTTTGTGTAAAACCAGCTATTCCTGGTATTACGGCCGATAGTTCTAATCCATTTCTATTAAAAACCAATGGTTCAACCAATAACCAATGGTACCTAAATGGACAAAAAATTGTGGGTGCAACCGGGAATTCTTATTTATCTGATAAAAATGGCTCGTTTACAGTAGAAGCTATAAACCCTGATGCTACATGTCCTTCTTCTGTTTCAGAGGTGTTTAAATTATTGGTATTAGCTAATGAGGAGGCATGGACAAAAGAAATTAAGATTTTCCCTAACCCTTTTTCATCAAGAATGTCTGTTACTTTACCTTCGGGAATTTCATTACAAAAATTGACTATTTATAATGTGTCCGGTAAAAGGGTTTATGAAAGCAATAAGGCCGATAGCGAATACGACACTTCAACATTGCCTTCAGGCGTATTTTTTATAGATATTCAAACCAACAAAGGCAGAGCCTTGAAAAGAGTTGTAAAAGAGTAATAAATAAAAGCGAATAAAGGGTTGAAAGTTTAATTGTATCAAGATTTTCAGCCCTTTATTTGCATAAGTTATATCAATCGTCGAACTATACTTTTAAATTTGCTCTTAATTGGTTTCTGCATTAGTTTTTATAGGTCTCAATCTGTTGTAGCATTTCCATTGATTTTATCACGGGTGTCCATTCTTTGCCGTTGAAAATCCACTGAAACCATTTCTTGTTTCTGTTTTCATAGCTGATATTGATAAATAGCCAGATGGCCAGATAAGTAAAAGCGGCTGTCAATGGAATTTGTATCAGATAGACCCAGATATTGGCATTCGCCCACAGGCCTTCAGTCCAGTAAAAAGTATTCCAGACAGGAATCTGGAGAAAGAGCAGTCGTGCTATCCAGATGGTAGTAGATTTCAATCTTGCGATTTTTCCCTGCGTTGCCAACACAGAATCATTAATGTCTACATTATTAATCAGAATTAGTTGATACACATAGATACCAATAGCTACCTTGGTTAATATCACCTGAATAAGTGCTGAAATTAAAAGGAAAATACCTCCGGCCTGATAGGCTACAAAAATTACCCCATCTATAAAAGCTACCCACACAATACCCACAAGGATTGTGAAAACTTTAAGCGGTTTCATAGAAGAGAGAAACGACTGTACCTTTAGCTTGGTAATATCTTCGGCGTTCTTTTTATTGAGCGATAAGTTCTCTTCGAGCTTCTTATCATAGGCTTTCCAGAGATTAATGAGTTCTTTATCTTCCATTGTTTTAATGATTTATCTTTAAGAATCGTTGTTTGATTGATGCTTTAATGCGCCCCAGTTTGGTGGCTACATTGGTTTCCGTAATTCCGATTATGTCGGCTATTTCTTTATAGCTTTTTTCTTCCAGATAAAGCAGCATGAGGGCTTTATCCAGTTCTTTTAGCTCTGCAATAAACTGGTGCAGAATACTGATGTTTTCTTCTGTTGCGTCATGTGCCGGTGCGTCAGTATAATTCAGAATGCTTTCGTTGATGGGATTGGCAATCTGTTGCCTGCGACTTTCTTTACGATAGAACGAAATAGCTACATTGAGCGCAATCTGATAAATCCAGGTCGAGTATCTGAATTGTTCATTATAATTATTGAACGATTTCCAAAGCTGAATCATGATTTCCTGCACCAGGTCGTTTCTGTCTTCTGCATCTTTGCAGTAGGCATTGGCAACCTTATAGATAATGCCTTTATGTGCCTGTATCACATGCAGGAATTTCTCCGATTTCGGGTCAGTTGTCATAATTCATTTCCTGTTTGCTTATCCTGCACCTGAATAATTGTTTCTGTGCGCATCAGTTGCTGTTGCGGTGTGCTATAATAATAATTTTTGGTGATAGTTACATGGCATCTGATTGACAGGATAGTAATAATCAGCAATGCAAAGGCTATTAATCGTAATTTTTTATAAGTCATTTCGATGAATCATTGTTTATGCAATTATTCGTGGGAGGGGTAAGAAAATCACAGGGGAGAGGAATAATTTTTTCGAATATTGTGGCGTCCACACTATCGAAAGCTCCTTTGATTAAATAAAAACAAAATCAGTTAAGGAAAATAAAAAAGCTACCCTTTAATGAAGTAGCTTTCATTTTATAAACAATATTCATCAAAATAAATCATATTCCGGCCATTCTTTGATGGCAGAGATGATATTCCAACCTAAATTATCTAAATCAGTGAAGTAATTATCGTTGGTGCCCAATACACCATAATTGGTAATAATTGCCCAGGAGAAACCACTGGGTGACCTCACTAACTCTGAAGATGTTCCAACAAGCAAGCCTGTATGCCACCAATAATTTAATTCATTTACTGACCAACCGAGCGAATAGCGATTTGCAGCATTATATTTGGTCATGGCAGCAATAGTTTCGGGCTTTAGTATATCCCGCTTAGAATCAAAGCCATCTACATGGCTTAATAGCTTTAATAAATCAATGCTTGAAGCTATAAGGCCACCATGGGCATCCATACGAGCTACATTATAGGCATAAGGACTGGTAGTTTGGTTATAATACACTACTTCATCATCCTTTCTTGCGTTGATGGTATTACCAGTTACCTGAATTTTCTCTGTTCCTGTAGGTATCAGAATTTCTTTTTGTAGATATTGTTCATAAGTCATGCCCGATACTTTTTCAATGATTCTACCTAACACAGAGTAGCCAAAATTTGAATAGGCATATTTGGTGCCCGGTGTAGCATATAGATTCCGGTTCTTGACTACGTTCTCAATAATCTGGTCTTGTGTCAGGTTAAAAGCCGAGAACATAGGGTCGTTGCCATCGTTAGTGGCTAGTCCGGCAGTATGTTCCAGAATATGTTTTACTGTAATATTTTCATAACCATTTCTATAAGGTTTACCTCCATATTTATTGCCCAGAATGCCATTATCTCCAAAAACCTTATCATCAAGAGATAACTTGCCAGCCTCTGTTAATTTCAGGATAGCTATGGCAGTAATAGGTTTTGAAACACTGGCTATTCTGAAAAGTGAGTTGGTGGTAACAGGGGCATTGTTGGCCTTATTGGCAATGCCATAGCCTTTGGCGTAGGCCAGTTTTTCCTGATTTGTAATGGCAAATGTCAGCCCCGTAACATTATACTTGTTCATAAAAGCATTAATGAGGTTATCTATTTCCTGATTAATAGATTTGGGCGTAATGGTATAATTTTGCGTGCTTTTGTCTTCTGCTATTACTGTGAGCGTGATCGGGGCACTTAAATCGAGAGTATCACCGCTAACTACTGTTTTATTGTTCTGGCTTACACCTGCTTTTAAGGAAGTAGTAAAAATCACTTTTACCATTTTAGGATTAATATGAGGCGGCATAAAAACAGTAAAGCTATTCATCCCGGATACTTTTGCCTGTGAAATGGTAGGTGCTCCCGAAAAGGTTTTAAAATTGAGATAAAAACCTGTTAACTGTTTTTCTGACGAAGGAATTTTGTTGATAGTGACGGTATAGTCTTTTGTACTTCCATCTTCGGCGGTTACTTTATAAACAACCGGATTAGTAAAGTCGTTGGCAGAGGCATTACTTACCTGATTTAAGCCATTGACAGTTACAGTGGCTAATGGCGAAGTTGTAAAAGTAGCTTTTAGCCCTTTTAGAGTGGTACTGCCTGGCAGGGAAACTTTTATTTCATTGCCCGTAATTACCCCCTCAACATCCATATTAACAGGGTTAGCCGCTTGTTTGAAAGAGAAAGTCAACATGTCTTTGGCAGATGATTTGGGTTCTTCTTTCTGACACGAGACAAGGGTAAGATATAGCACAACAATAGCAAAGATGTGTTTCATGGCATTTAATGAGTTTGTAGATTTTATAACGAATATAAAGAAAATTAAAGAATGTAGAACGATTTTTTAAATCGTTTTTAAATCAGGCTATTGGTTTAATAATTTTTAAGCAGAGATTATATTCTTGATTTTCTAAGGCGAAGCGACGATTTAAAAAATCGTTATTCATAAAATCCAACCTTCCGATAAAAAACAGGCTTTTGTACTAAAAATTCTTTGGATAATTAATAACTTTGAGAAACGGCGTATGTGTAAAATTCTTAAGCGTATTTTTCTTTAAAAAACTCCTGCAGATTTTAAGCAGTACTCCGTACGTTTATAAATACTCAAACCCTATCTATAACCTCAAATGAATCAAAAGACGCTTTTACTTTTTACCTTTTTCTTTACTATTACAAGCCTTTTATTTGGGCAACCTAACGCATCATTTACTTCTGAAAAATTATACGAGGGTTTTAATAATCCCTGGGGAATGACCTGGTTGCCGGATGGACGAATGCTGGTAACCGAAAGAGCCGGGGATATATTGATATTTAAAAACGACAAGTTTACGGGAGAGAAACTCGTGGGCGTGCCAGAAGTAGTAAGTAAAGGTCAAGGCGGATTGCTTGATATTCAGATAGACCCTAATTTTAAAACGAATGGTTGGATTTATATTTCTTACTCGAAACCAATCGAGGGTGGGTCTTCTACGGCTGTTACCCGTTTCAAGCTGAAAGGTAGTCAGGTAGTGGAGAAAAAAGATGTATTTGTTGCGAAACCTGCATTAAAAGCTGACTTCCACTTTGGTAGCCGGATTGTATTTGATAAGGCCGGATATATGTATATAAGTGTGGGCGAGAGAGGTACGCAACCTAAAGTGCAGCAACTAGACAATGACCACGGCAAGATTCATCGCATTTATCCCGATGGGCGAATCCCGACAGATAATCCGTTTGCAGAGCAGGCTGGGGCGAGTGCCTCTATCTGGACATTCGGCCACCGTAATCCGCAGGGAATGGTGTATGATGCTGCCAATGACAGAATCTGGGCAGTAGAACATGGCCCGAGAGGTGGTGACGAGTTAAATCTGATTCAGAAAGGTAAAAACTATGGATGGCCTAAGACTTCATATGGTATCAACTATGATGGCTCGATTCTGACAGAGTTTAAGGAAATGGAAGGCGTGGAAAATCCGACACGGTATTGGGTGCCATCTATTGGCCCATGCGGAATGGCGATGGTGACAAGCGGCAAATACCCCGATTGGAAAGGAAATCTATTAGTAGGTGCTTTGGCTTTCCGCCACGTGGCTCGTGTGCAATTGGATGGAACGAAGTATGTGACAGAAGAGAAATTATTGCAGGATATTGGCCGTGTACGCCATGTAGCCCAAAGCCCTGATGGATTTATCTATGTGATTACCGAGGGCCCGGGATTATTGTTGAAATTGGTACCTAAGAAATAAATATAGCTTTAACCACGGAGTTTCACTAAGTCTGGCACGGAGTTGCACAGAGTACTAACTGCGAAACTAAACTATGGCCGCGTGGAGAGAAGCCCTGTCACACTCCATGGTATGGAATTTCTGAACGGACTTTTACAGGATATAATGAATAAAAGAGTCTCTTAAAAAAGAAGGATACTTTAGCCCTAAACAGATTTGTATGAAATCTTTATTATTCTATTCAACTGTCATCAGCTTTTTTCTGATGAGCTTCTTACCTCCGTCTGCCGTAAAACCTGTCAGGATTTTTGATGGCAAGACCTTTAAAGGCTGGTCAGGCGATACTATTAATACCTGGCATATCGAAAATGGTATGCTTGTTGGTGGCTCAACAGAAAAAACAGTGCCTCATAACGATTTTCTGGTTACTACCCGTACATACGCCAATTTTATCATGAAACTCAAAGTTAAGCTGACGGGAAGCGAAGGCTTTATCAATTCAGGCATTCAATTCCGTAGCAAGCGTCTGACAAATCCTGCGCACGAAATGGAAGGCTATCAGGCCGATTGGGGAGAGGGTTATTGGGCAAGTTTATATGATGAATCCCGCAGAAACAAAACTCTGATAAAACCTGATTCTGTTCAGATACTGAAATGGATAAAAATCAATGACTGGAACGATTACGAGATTCGTGCAGAAAAACGCCGTATCCGGCTCTATATTAATGGCAACCAAACCGTAGATTATACTGAACCTGACACCAGCATTCCTCAGTCTGGCCTTATCGGCTTCCAGATTCACGGGGGTGGCAAGGCGAAGGTATATTTTAAAGATATATTTTTAGAAGAATTGAGTGAATGATTGATTTAGTGAATGAGTGATTGTTTTTGTCTAAACTTTGCCGCGATGGCGTATCGTTTTACCTGATTTATATGATTATAATTATTTTTTTATCAGTACAATCAACTAAATCACAGTTCAAGACAAATTACATTCAAAAATAAATCACTCATTCACTCATTCACTCAATATAATTATTCAACCAATTACAATTTCAACCTTTAACTATGAACAAATCCCATTTGCTCTTACCATTACTGGTTCTCCTACTGGCTATACCTAATCTGTATGCCCAGCAGGATACCGAAAAAGCTGATTTTGAGTACCGGCTGGACGCCAGTATGCTGGGTTACTTTGCTAAAAATGGTGCCCGTAATCCTACATTAAAAGCGTCTAAAGGCAGTATAGTGCGTATTACGATTGTGAACACCGAGTTAATGACGCACGACATTGCTTTAGAAAAATTAGGTCTGAAAAGTAAGGCTGTCAACGAAAAAGGACAAAGCACCAGTATTACTTTCAAAGCCGATAAAAATGACACTTACTACTGTACCGTACCGGGCCACCGCGCTGCAGGAATGGTGGGTAAAATAGAGGTAATAGACGGCCCGATTACAGAAATCACTGTGGCAGGAAAACTACCCACGAAAGACGGTCAGCCACTGAATCTGAATTTTGAAACCGGAACATTGAAAGACTGGACAGCCACAGGTACAGCCTTTGCCAACCCAGTATATAATACTGACCCATCGCCTGTGCATGAGAAAGAAATGAGTATTGGGTTTGAAGGTAAACACTTCCTAAGCAGTGGTGGTACAACCAATTATCAGCAGGTAGGAACACTGACTTCAGTACCTTTCAAAGTAACGCAACCTTATGCAGCTTTCAGTGTATCTGGTGGTGCTTTGCAGGATACCCGCGTGGAGATTGTGCAGGCCGATACAAAAAAAGTAATTTTTCATTCAACAGGGCAGGGACGCGCTACTTTGCAGCCTGTGGTGGTTGATTTAAGACCTTACCTGAACAAGAATATCTTCATCCGCATTATCGATAACGAAACTGGTATTTCTCAGATTCCTTACATTCCGAACGATAAATGGGCGCATATCAACTTCGATAACTTCCTGTTTTATCCATCTCGCCCGGACTTTCCGAATGAATTAAAACAAAAAGATATTATCATTCTTCCTCCGCTTGACCCTGTAATCAATGCGGGCTTGTCTGGTACAGAAGCCGCTAAGGCCATGACTTTGCCTAAAGGGTTTAAGATTAATCTGGCAGCATCAGAGCCTGAAGTTATTCGCCCGATTTGTTTTACAATTGACTGGAAAGGCAGACTTTGGGTTGTGGAAGGTCATACTTATCCTGTACCTGCTCCGGCTGGACAAGGAAGAGACCGCATCCTGATTTTTGAAGATACCAACGGCGACGGAACGCTTGATAGCAGAAAGGTTTTTATGGAAAATCTGAATCTGGTGAGTGGGATTGAGTTAGGTATGGGCGGTGTATGGTTAGGCGCAGCACCTTATCTGATGTATGTGCCGCTTGATGCTGCCAATGATAAACCAGCCGGCCCTGCGCAGATACTCCTGGACGGTTGGGGAACACAGGATACCCACGAAGTACTGAACAGCTTCCGTTGGGGACCAGATGGCTGGTTATATGGTACACATGGGGTATTTACACATTCAAAAGTGGGTAAACCAGGTACACTAGACGACCAGAGAGCTAAAATAAACGGAGGTGTATGGAGATTCCATCCGACTACGCATGAATTTGAAATATTTGCAGAGGGGTCAAGTAATCCCTGGGGATTGGATTTCAACGATTATGGACATCCATTCATTACTGCCTGTGTGATTCCTCATATGTACAATACGGTGCAGGGAGGGCGTTTCTTCCGTCAGGCTGGCAAACACTTTAACCCGTATATTTATGATGATATTCCAACTATTGCCGACCACCGTCACTGGTTAGGAGAGAGAGGTCCGCATGCGGGTAATTTCAGGTCTGGTGCCGCAGGTGGTGGACATGCCCATGCCGGAGCGATGCTATATCTGGGTGGTAGCTGGCCGCAGGAATATCGTAATAAAATTTTTATGAATAATATCAACGGTGCCAGAATGAACGTTGACCAACTGACGCGCTCAGGGTCTGGTTATAAGGCATCGCACAATAAAGATTTTGTGATTATGAATGATTCATGGTCGCAATGGTTGAATTTCAAATATGATCCAAGTGGTTCGGTATTCGTTATCGATTGGTACGACAAAAACCAATGCCATAGCCCGAACCCTGATGTGCACAATAAAACGATGGGCCGTATCTTCAAGATTACCCATGAGAACGATAAATGGGTGCAGGTAGATTTATCGAAAGCTTCCGAGATGGAACTGGTAAACTATCAATTGCATAATAACGAGTGGTATGTCAGACAAGCCAGAGCCATTCTGCAAGAGCGTGGCGCAAGCCCGAAAGCACAGGAAGCATTGAAAGAAATCCTGGCCAAAAATCCTGATGTAACGCGTAAGTTAAGAGCCTTATGGACATTGCATGTAATTAAGGGTTTAACCGAGAAAGATTTGGTTGCTTTATTAAGCAACCCAAGCGAGTATATCAGAGGTTGGGCTATTCAACTTTTGGCTGAGGGTAAAAGCGTTTCTCCTGAAGCTTTGAAACGCTTTGGAACAATGGCAAAAACTGATGCCTCGGCTTTGGTGAGATTATATCTGGCCTCAGCCATGCAACGCATCGACCCGAGCCAGCGTTGGGAGGTGGTAGAAGCATTGTCTCAGAAAGCCATAGATAAAACAGACCATAACCTACCTGTAATGGTATGGATTGCAGCAGAGCCATTGGCTACTTTAGATGCCAAACGTTTTGTACAAATGGGAGAGAAAGCCAAATTGCCTAAATTCATGAATTATACTATTCAACGCACGGGTGCTTTAAATACCACAGAAGCTAAAGGCATATTGAAAGATCTGGATGCACGTTTGGGCAAAGTACCATCAAAAGAAAATCAGGATAAGCAGGCATTGATTGCAAAGATATTAGCGCCTGCGGCACCTGCACAAGATGCACATGCCGGGCATGGGGGGAGTCATTAAATCTATTGAGTGAATGAGTGATTTAGTGATTGAGTGATTTATGGCGAATTAGTTAAATAATTTACCAAGACACAATTAATTAAAATAATCACTAAATCTCTTATTCACTAAATCACTCAATAAAACATATTGATATGAATAAAAATATAAAACTAACAACGATACTACTAGGATACTTAAGTGCCAATATCGCCTCCGCCCAAACCTCACCTGGCTGGAAGAAAACTACTCTTACCAGGGATTTTATTTCGGAAGGAGTGGCTGTAGCCGATTTGAATAAAGATGGAAAAATGGATATTGTGGCAGGGTACTACTGGTTTGAAGCCCCAAACTGGACACGCCATGAAATGGCACCCTCTCGTACATTTGACCCGCGTAAAGAGTATAGCGAGTCCTTCCTGAATCTGGGGATGGATGTAAACCTGGATGGTTGGGAAGATGTTGTGATTGTGGATTTTCCCGGCAAAGTAGGGTTTTGGTTTGAGAATCCTAAAAACAAACCGGGACAATGGGCCAAACATATTATTGATGAATCGGTGGGTATATCCAATGAATCTCCTGGTTTTATTGATATTGATGGGGATGGCCGATTGGATATTCTTTGCGGAGATAAAAACAAAAAGCAGATTGTATGGCTGCAAGCGCCTACCAAAAAAGGTGAAACAACATGGAAACGCCATAATATTACCAAAGAAAATGTAGCCGGAACAGAGATATTTTCTCATGGCATTGGCTTTGGGGATATCGACAAGGATGGTATCAAAGACGTGGTAGTACGCGAAGGTTGGTATAAAGGGACGAAAGACAATAGCGCTGGTAATTGGGAATTTCATCCGGCCAATTTGGGCGAGCCTTGCTCCCATATGCAGATACTAGATGTAAATGGCGATGGTAAGAACGATGTGGTGAGTGCTTCTGCCCATGCCTTGGGCATCTGGTTTCATGAACAGGTAGAAAAAGACGGTAAAATAGATTTTGTGACACATACCATGAGCAAAACTACTGCGCAAACCCACTCATCTATTATGGCCGATTTGACTGGTGATGGCAAGAAAGAGTATATTACCGGAAAAAGATTCCTGGCTCACCATGGTCGTGACCCTGGTGATGCTGATGCCGCCTATTTGTTATATTTTGAATTTACACCCGGCAAAGAACCTTATTATACTGAACACGTTATCGACAATGATTCGGGTGCCGGGCTAAATATCGTAGCGCAGGATATCAACAAAGATAAAAAAGTAGACATCGTGATTGCGAATAAAAACGGGGTGTTTTTGTTTGAGAACTTAAAGAAATAATTGAGTGATTTAGCGAATGAGTGATAATATTACTAATACCATTCTTTAATCATTCATTCACTAAATCACTCATTCATTCAATTATTAAATCTATTCATGAAAAAAATCTTACTAATACTATTAGCTACCTGCTATACCATAGCATCCTCAGCGCAAACACCTGGTAAATGGATTACGCTGTTTGATGGGAAAAGCGCAGATGGCCTTAGAGGCTACAAAATGGATAAATTCCCTGAGGGAGTGTGGGTTATTAAAGATGGTACACTCCAAACGATTCCGAAAGTAAAAAATGTTGATTTAGTGACTAAAGAACAATTCGGCAATTTCGAATTAGAATTGGAATGGGCGGTTGATACTGCCGCTAATTCAGGTATATTCTTCCATTTGCAGGAAGATAAGGCCATGGTTTCTAACAATGGCAATAGCCCGAACTGGCTGGATAATTTTGAGATTCAAATATTGGATGATAAGTATTTCAACGATACAGCAGCCGTTCGTTCAGCAGGGTCATTATATGATTTAATCAGACCGGTTAACAAGAAACTGATGCCCATTGGTCAATTCAATAAGGCACGGTTGATACAAAAAGACGGTCACGTAGAATATTGGCTGAATGGTGCCAAAGTACTGGATTTTGAAATAGGTAGTCAGGCAGTGAGAGAGCTGCTTATCAGAAGTAAGTATAGCAAGAATCCTCGTTTCCAAGCCTATAAAGAGGGGCATATTATGTTGCAGCATCATGGACAGCGGGTGTATTTTAAGAATGTGCGGGTGAGGAGGATATAGAAATTTCAGATAGAAAATTGTGTTATTAGTTTTAAAATATGCAAATAGGTCAGGTGCCAATCTGACCTATTTTATTGAGTTGTTAAGTTTAACTATTTTGACATCAACTGATATTCCCAATTTCTTAAATCCTGTTGCCAATATTCACGGTTATTACTAAAGTACGTATACGGAATAGCAGGATTATCGGTGTTGCCAAAGTAAAGATTGTAGCCTTCCATATTGACTTCATTTTTATTTAATTCCACATCAAAATAAAACGGCTCTACCCATTGTTCGGTTGTATCTCCTTTGCCCCAAATCATTACTCCGTTGATTGACAATCTTTCTTCATAAAGATGGAAATCTTCAATTAAAGCATCATCCATCCATTTGCCAGATTTAGTACCCCAGTGATAAGATTCATTTAATAATTGCTCTAAAATGCCAGCCAGAATAAATGAGGCATCACCAAAAATAGCATTGTAGTAATAATCAGGATAGGTGCTCTTTTTTAAAGAATGAAGTGTTTTAAGAGTCTCATTCAGTTCTGAACTTAATATTTTCTTTAGTTCATGTGTGGTTTTCATTTTGATTATCGCTTAAAAATGATTCTGAAAGTTAAACTTCTTCATTTTTTGTTGTCGAAAACAAATTGACTATAGTCTTTTTTGCTATATCTCATTTGCACATAGTACTGTACGTATACCCTTCAGAGATAGAACATATCAATAAATTTAGCGGTATCATTAAACAATTTTTCTTAAAAGGAACCGAATAATAAAAATGTTCGTATCCCTTTGATTTACTTGTTTTCGCTAAATATATTTGATTGAACACTGCATTTAATCAAAAACATTATGAACGCTACCGATATTCTTATTGTGGTCTCAATTCATCTTTTTGTATTGAGTATCATCAACGAAAAGTTTACCAGTTTTCTTAAACTCAATTTACAAAGTTTATATGAAAATGATAGAGATTTCTGGATTATAAAGGTTATTATCTGGCGTTCGTCAAAACGCAGAAAATTCAGAAAATTTCTTAGAAGAAATTTAAAGAATTTCAGAAATCATGAAGCAGATGATGGAAAAGAGAAGCTTAGAGAGAGGGGTGTAATTAATCTTACTATTTTTTGTGGAATAGTAACTGCCGCGTTCGCCGGAGCAGATTTATTCCATTTACTGAAAAATGCTGATAATGAACAAGCTATTGTTCTGCTTGACTGGACAGGTTTTCTTAATAAACTTCATTGGAATTGGCGGGCACCCTGGGAAATCCTAGGTCCGATAGGGAATGCGATTTCTAAGCATAGTTTTGGGATTATTTTTTCCGGTTTGTTTCTTAGTCTCGGCTCAAAATTCTGGCACGATCTGCTTGATATGCTATTTGAAGCCAAACGTCTTCGGAGTAAACTAAACAACAATGAGGTTTTTGAAAGCAGAAGTATGGCAGAAGTAGAAGAGTTCATCAATGCCGATATTGCGCAATTAGCTACTCAACAACTTTCAGTTAAGTATAATAAGAAAGAAAACGTACTTTATATAGGGCCTGCTTTAAGAAGAATAGACGGAATTTCGCAGGAAGTATTACTAATCTATTTAACAGATGACGACGATAGCCAGATAGCCAGGCAAGAGAGAGTTTTACTACCAAGTGGGCGTGTAATAAACATTAAAACTATGATTGTGAAAGGGCTTACAAGACCTAAAGCAAGTACTGCCATAGAAGAGCATCTGAGACAAGCAGATATACCTGATATATTTGGCACAGCTTGTTGTATTCTGACACCCAAACTTTTTAATACCAGAGTCAGGTTCTTATTGACATGTAATCATCTTTTTACACAGAAAGCAATAGTGAATCAAGGCGGGTGGATTGAGAATCCTGAGGTAGATGTTTTACTTGGGGATGAAAATATAGGTAAGTGGAGTTATGGGGTGTTAGATAAGGATTTTGATATGGCACTAGTTGAGCTAAATGAAGGTATTGAAATTGTGGGCCCTAACCTGACGAGCAAATCACGCCAAATCGGAGGTAATGATGTAAATACCAAGGTAATAATGCTTGGTGCTAATAGCAAAGAAAAAACAGGGTTTATTAAGGGAGTGTTGAGGCAAAATCTGAGAATAGAGTATAACGATAAAACTCATGAGATTGGAGAACTGATAGAAATTGCGAATAGTACATCAGAAAATCATAATTCAATTTCTGACGAGGGAGATTCGGGTGCTATAATATATGATGCAAAAGACCGCACACCTCTTGGAATGGTCATCGCATTTAATAATCGGTTCACCTATGCTATTTCAATGCATAAAATATTAAAAGAGTTAGAAATGAATGTTTTACCTACAAACCTTGCTTGACATGAACGCATCCAGAATTTTCCTTACTTTAGTATTAGTGCTGTTTACACAGATGGCTTTTTCGTTACCACAAATTCTAGATTTAAATAAGAACGACAGTATTGCAATTAATCCGGCAAATGGAACCTTTAACTTAACTTGCAGAAACTTCAATAAAAACAATTTTGATGAATTACGCTTTTTTACGGAAGATGGCATAAGTACGAAAATCAGTGCTCAGGATGTTGGAACATTAAGCAACGGGAATACCGATTTCACGATTGAGATAAGAGATAACAGGATAATTGTATTGAATAAATTTATCAGAAATCCAATTGCATCAGTAAGAGTATTAACAAAGGATTTAAACCCTGTTGTTGTTGTCCCTCCAGCACCAGCTGCAAAAATTAATCTAAGTGGTTTTCCGCTAAATGATGCTATTATTATCAGTAAAGTAGGCTTGGCCGAGTATAGAGAAGAACTAATAAGCAATTATGGAAACGATGTTTTGGGTAATAGTTGGTTAGCATCAGTAAATATTAAGAAGGCTGCTGATAGTAAAAGTACTCAGCCAGGTGCTACTTCTTCTTCCGCAATTGATGCCAAAGCTTTAGATGCTTTGGCAAGACTTATTGCAACTAGATTTAAACAGGAGTTAACTATAGCATATCTGAATAAATTTAAAAAATTTATTGAAGATAAGACCGCTCATTATAGTGTGGATGCGCTTTTACCCTTAACTTATGAAATGCTTCTGCAAATTGATAAAGATGGCGTTGCTTTTAATTCTTATTTACCTACCCTAAGAGATGCTTTCCATCAGGATTTTCAGGCATTGCCCGAAAATTCAATAACGTTTCTCACTTCACTACAGCAAAAAGGCCGTCTGGCAGGAGTTAACGATAACCTATATGTGGGGTCGCTGGCCAGCCTCCATATTTTTAAAGAATTCTACAGAAAGAAAAAGCCTGTGCAGGTATTAGGTGCATTTGATAAGCCGGATTATTTGATTAAAAGCCCGGATAATGACGTAAGAAGAGCTTTATTCAGTTTGTCTATTCTGTCAAGAAGCCTTCAGACTAACGAAACAGAATGGGTGGGAAAAACAGATGCTTTGGCTGCCATTAAAGACGAAAATGTCTTTAAGCTCTTTATGGGGTTAATGATGGAGAAAGAAAAACAGGAGTTAGTAAATATACAATACACTGGTATAAATTTGTATACCAGATTGGAAAACCTGGCAGGTTCGGCAGATAAAATTGCAGAGACACAAAAACAAATAGGGGTACTGATAAATAATTTTTCAGAATTAATTACTGAAATTAAATCTTTAAAAAGCGAAACAGATAAAGCTAAAATGGAAAGTTTTAGCACGGTTTATTCTATAGTTAATCATACAATTAATTCAACGGCTGTAGCATTGGATATTCTTAATATCTGGGGAGTAGCAAGTGCAGGTAGCAATAATTTTAGAAAAGATATTCTGCCCATTGCAAAAGCCTCTGCCAATCTTGTAAAGGCCGTATATGACAAAGAATATGGTACTGCGCTTAGTCATGGTTTATTTATTTATGGAAAACTTGATGCTTCAACCTGCGCTGAAGCAGATGAAAATAGTGCCTGTAAAACCAGAAAAAAAATACTCGATTATGGAATGTTTATGTACAATGTAGTTACTGCTGAAAATAGTGCTGACTTAGAAAAAGTTCTGGATGCAGTTATTTTACCAGTTGGTAGCTATGCGGTAAAACGCAATAGTAATTTTAATGTATCTTTGAATGCCTATGGCGGCGCATTTTTAGGATGGGAGACCATTTCGATTTCAGAAAATAACAAACCTATTCGCAAACAAAGAGGAACTATCGCTCCCTCAGCGCCTATTGGTATTTACTTTGGTTGGGGAGGTAAAGTAAAGCAACAGCTTACTGGCCATTCATTTGGTATTTTTGTTCCTGTTATTGATTTGGGTTCTCCATTTGCTTTCCGGCTAAAGGATTCAGAAACGGAAACTTTGCCTGAATTTAACTTGAATAATGTAATTGCTCCGGGTATATTTTTTAGTTGGGGGATAAAAAAATCACCACTTTCAGTCGCATTTGGGGCGCAGAAATCTCCTGAATTAAGAGGCTTTAAAGACGAAAAGGCTGATTTAGGATATTTGAACGCCTGGCGATTTGGTTTCAAAATAGCGGTGGATATTCCGCTTTTTAATATTATAACCCGATAGTTTGTAGAGAATTGTAATAACAAACCTGTTTAGTGAGTATTTGCTTTGCAATAAACTCAAACAGGTTTGTTTTTTTCTTGATTACTTTCCAATACAAAACTTACTAAAGATATTTGCTAGCAAATCATCTGTAGTAATTTGACCTGTTATTTCTCCTAAGTGATACAACGACAAACGAATATCCTGCGCAAGAAAATCTCCGGTGATGCCGAGGCTTAGGCCATTCAGTACCTCTCCTAAGGCATTGTGGGCTTTTACAAGGTGTTCGTAGTGGCGTAGGTTGGTGAGCATCGTGTCTGATTGCTTCTTTATCTTCGCTTTGGCAACTATGGCACTTTGCAGGTCTTCGATGCCTATGTTGTTTTTGGCTGAAATGTGTATAGCAGAAATAGGAGTGGAAGCTGCCTCTGCTGAATTGAAAGCAACTGCCAAATCAATCTTATTCCTAACCCATATCACCTCCTTATCTTTCACCATTTCTTTAAAAGTATCAGCCAGAAACAACCGATCAACCTCATTTTCAAACAATAGTATCACAATTTCAGCCTTTTCCATTGCCTGTTTTGAACGCTCTATGCCGATGGTTTCTACTACATCTTTGGTTTCGCGGATCCCTGCAGTATCGATAATTCGGAATTTGATGCCGCCGATGAAAAGAATGTCTTCGATTACATCACGGGTCGTGCCCGCAATATCGGTGACGATGGCTTTGTCTTCGTTTAGCAGGATATTGAGCAAAGTAGATTTTCCGGCATTTGGTGGACCAATAATCGCTACCGGAATACCTTCCTTAATCACATTGCCTGCATCAAAAGAGTCTATTAATTTTTTCAGAAAATTCTGAATTTTCAATATTAATTGTCTTAAATCGTCTCGTCCGGCGAATTCTACGTCTTCTTCGCCAAAATCAAGTTCTAGTTCTACCAATGAAGCAAAGTGTACTAACTCTTCACGCAAGGCTTTTAATTGGGTCGAGAATCCACCGCGCATCTGGTTTAAGGCGGTTTTGTGGGCGGCCTCTGAGTCGGCAGCTATGAGGTCAGCTACGGCTTCGGCTTGCACCAGGTCGAACTGTCCATTCAGGAAAGCTCTTTGGGTAAACTCACCCGGCTTAGCCATCTGGCAACCGTTCTGGATGAGTAACTTGAGGATGTATTTAATGATATAGTCGCTGCCATGACATGAGATTTCTATTACATCTTCTTTGGTAAAGCTACGCGGTGTTTTAAAGACAGATAGCAGAACCTCATCAATAATTTTTCCTTCCGGGTTATCAGTATAGTCTCTGATGGTACCAAAATGAATGGTATGCGATTCAACTTGGGTTAAATCCTTGCCCTTAAAAATCTTGTTAACGATTGCAAAGGTCTTTTCGCCTGATACCCGGATTACTCCGATAGCCCCCACGCCTTGTGGTGTGGCTAAGGCACAGATTGTGTCTAACTGAACCATTTTTTTTGTTTGAAAACAGACCATTTAATCATATATGTAGAGTAAATTGGCCTGATTTCAAGGAAATTTGATTTAAATTTATTTATTTTTGCAAATCTACCTTTAAACTTTCGGTCTTAAAAGTAGTTAATGCTGTTGGCGCCCCTATAAAAGAATTACGTTGCTTTCTTATGATAAAAACTAAGTACCTGTGGTATCTCAATGCCTTTCTGGCATTGATAGCACTGTATATAGCTTACCGCATCTGGTTTGCTCCCCGAAGAGACGCCTGGAATTATATTCCTGACAACGCTTTTCTGGTGGTCGAAAGTTCGCAAATTCAACGTTCGCTTTTCAATGAAAAGGGTGTTGACTCTACACAATTAGCCGATATTCCGTTTTTTTACGATGCCCTGCAACCACTCAAACTCATTGCCCAAAGCATTGATGATTCTATAACAGCTAAGAAATTTTTATCCAGAAAAAGAATTACCTATTCGCTCCATCGTGAAACCAAAAAGAACCTTGAATACATCATTTATATTCCAACAAATTCTTTTGGTGATGCTAGTTTTCTCAATAAAATATCTACTCCTGACCCAAGTAAAAGAAAAGCCTACGGGCGCACCTATAAGGGTATCAGATTGGAGGAACTCTATACATCTACTAATAAATTACTCTTTAACTTTCTGGTTTATGACGATTTTCTGATTTGCACTGGCTCAAAGGTTTTGCTGGAAGAAGTGGTAAACCGGATTAAATCGGGTACACCACTTGAAGGGATGCCTTTTAAAGAAAGTCGTCGGGGTATAGCCCATATTTATTTCAAGAGTCGGAATCTGCAGGATGTGGCTGATATTCTGCCTTCGCAGTTATCGCCTAATCTGATTGAGTTTTTTAGTGATATTACGCCCCGAAACCCTGATATTGTTTTTGAGAAGCCTAAAATGCCTAATACGGTTTCAGCCTATATTTATTCACAAGGCACTAATACGATACCATTTTTAGGAATTTTCGGTCAGCAGATGCCACAGCCTTTTACCTGTACTGACCTGATTCCCGAAAATACTGCTATTACTTTCCGCATCAGTTTTAAGAATAAGACCAAACTGGCGCAGGATTATAATAATTATTTCAGAGGAAACGAGCAGACACTTTTAAACGAGCGGGATAGTCTGAATCGTTTTCTGGGAATTAATCTGACTAGCCTCTATACCATCTTAAAAAATGAGGTAGTATTGTGTGAAATGGAAACTTCAACCGATGAACCTGCGAAGAAAATCTTGCTGATAAAGACCGAAGACCCTGCTGAGGCGCTGAATATGTTTGATGATCTGGCTGATAATGCCGGCAAACTCTCTTCATATTTTAAGCCTAAGCCTTTCAGTTATCTGAATAACTATGTGCGCAATATTCAGATAAGTCAGTTGCCTGCCTTGTTGTTTGGGTCTATTTTCAGAGGTTTTGCCGATTGTTATTATACTCAGATTGGCGATTACATGATTTTATCGAGCGATGATGATGCCATGAGGGAGTATCTGAATAGCCTGAATTTTGGGCAGACCTGGGCAAAGTCAAATGTGTATACTGATTTTGTGAAAAAATTACGCCCTCAGGCACAGGTTACGGCTATCATTAGTCCACAAAGAATCTGGAATAACCTATATTATTCATTACCTCAGAAATGGCGCAGTACTACGAGCAAACACGAGCAAAGAGCCAAAGCCTTGCGTTTTGTGGCCGTTGAAAACTTCGTGATTAACAATACTTTCGGTACAAAACTGCTGATAGAAAAGATTCCTCAGACGCAGAAAGAAGTACTGGTCAATCGTTTCTTTTTGCAGGATAGCCTGAGCACCACCACACCGTTTGCAGGCAAGCCTTTTATTATCAAAAACGCCTATAATACCTCAGAAGAGATTCTGCTCCAAAGAGAAGATCATCAGGCAGTCTTATTGAGTAATGCAGCAAAGGAGATTAATAAGATTCCACTAAGTCAACCGCTGACAAGTGCTTATTTATTGCCGACTGATTATTTCCAGAATGGTACTTTACATTATCTGGCTACAACGGCTGATAAACTCCTGTTTTTTACAAGAGAGAATCCTACGGGTTTGGTGGCCAATTATGCCGATATTAATTTTAGTGGGTCAATAAGAGCAGTAGCTGCCAGTGAAACAAAAATCTATGTGGCGGATGATGGTGGGAATGTCTATTTAATTGATGAAGAAACACAGAAGATTAACCGCATCAGAACCGGGGTACACCTAACAGATATTATGCGGATTAGTCCCGTCAAGTTTAAGAATAATACCTATCTTGCTATACTGCAAAAAGATGGGACACTCAATGTGATTTATGAGGATGGACCTTTCTTGAAAGGTTTCCCGAAAGTGCCTTTATCTGCACGTCCTGTAGAGATGATAGTTGAGGAGGGGAGAGGAACCAACTCTATTATCACGTTGATTTCGGAAACCGGAGAAATCAAGAAAGTGGATATGAATGGTAATTCGTTGAGCGAGGAAAATATTCAATTAGAACGCCCGAATAAAGCCACTGTTTTTGAAGTGATTTTCGACCAGAATCATAAAGACTGGCTCATTGCCCGCCGGACACCTACGTCTCTACTTATCATGAATAAGTTGGGTAGCTCAGTCATTGAAATTGGTAGTACAAACTTCATGAAATCGCAATTACGTTATTTTGATTTAGGTAATGACCTCCGCTTTGTAGGCATCTTCGATGGAAAGAATAATACCTTATTCGACCTGAAAGGCAGAATGTTAGGCGATAAACCGCTGCCTGCTACAGCTTTGCCAGCCATATCATATTCAGAGGCGTATAACAAACTCTTTATTTATAATGCTAACAAGGCAAGATTTGAGGTTTGGTCAGTAAAGTTGAAATAATAGGTAAACAGCAATTGTGCGGATGAGTGAGCCCGCGGAAATAAATATACCATATTTAAGTTGACAAGAATTGTACTTTGACTATTCCATTCAGAGATTTTGACTAAAGAAACGATTAACCCAAGTTATAAAAAAAGCATGAAAAAGGAGCTGCTTGACTTGATTAATATTAACAGAAATGCTATTGCTACGAACCGTGGGTTTTATTATCAATATTTGAATGTAGTTCTAAAATGGATAAACAATTACGTAAATGCCAGAAATGTTGATGTCTATACAGAAGTTGATGATGATATCAAAGAAGTTGGAGACGAACTCATTTTTACACAGCTAAAATGTTATTCTTCCGCATTTAGCTTTAATTCTGTTGAGATTCAGAAAACACTACTAAATTTCTTCGCCCTTTATCTTCAATATCAAGATTTCGAACTTACATTCTACTTTACAACCAATTCAAGCATAAGTAAAAATGAAGAAATACTGAGTAACTGGATTGTTGAGCAGCCACCACTAAATAAAGAAATATTAAGCCTTTGTACTTCGAAAGTTTCAGAGGTTCTTGCTGATGAGATTAGAAAAATCAAAATCAAACGACTCAGTAAAGAAGATAAGAAGCCGAAAATGAAGCAAGCTCTAATGAAAGACTTTGAACAATTGAACGGTTTAGTTTATGATAAATTATTGATTACGGATTTTGTAAATAAAATCCGGTGGGAATTTGGAGAAGTTCAAACCGAAAGGGCAGTCGAAAAATTAGTGCTTGAGATTTTGGATCAATTAAGAAATCCAATATTTGGAGGAAGGCCAGTTACATTACTCCTTGATGCGATGTTGAGTGAAATCTATAGAAGGTCACAGTTGACGGATACTGAACAACGAAAAGTAAACAATAAGCTATTAAAATCAATATTGGCACTTAAAGACGAAGAACTTTACTCATATATTGACACTAGATTATCGAACCTTTTTAATGTACGTCTTGAAAATTTAGAGAACAGAATTAATACCATTGATGATGTCTTGAAAGAAACGGTCAATGCACAAAAAGAGTATAGTGAAGCATTAGAAACACTTATTAGGGATAAAGTTTCCTCAAAACATGAAATTCCAAAAAGAATAACTAAAATCCCATATATAGATACTTCTTCTGTCTTCGGTCGAGAAGATATTTTAACCAGCCTGCACAAATTATTGTCAGAGGTCCGCCATATCAGTATCAACGGGAATGGGGGAATGGGGAAATCTACTATTCTAAAATTATATATACATTCTTATAAAGACGATTATGACCATATTATATGGATAAATGCACAAACAGGATTAGTCAATAGCATCACTATCAACCAAGAGATTGCTACAAACTTGAATATTCCAATACTGGATGCCGATAAATTTTCAGAGCGTTTCGATTTGATATTAAATAAACTTCACCAAATAAGTGGTAATAATTTACTGATAATAGACGGATATTCCAAAACAGAACTCCAATTATCGGAACTAAGAACTCTAAATCAATGGCGGATTATTGTTGGAACCCGTCTACGTCTACCTGGTTGGAAACTTTTACCTATAAGAGCCTTGAGCTTCGAATCTGCAAAAGCTTTGTATCATTCTTTTGGCAATCAACAAACAGTGGATGATACACAACTAATAAATTTATTCAATTATGTAGAATACAATACACTTATCATTGCTTTAGTGGCAAAGACAATCTACTATAGTTTTGACTTGACATTAGATATTTTAATTAAACATTTTGAAGAGCAGAGTTTAGATGATGATCATTTGAAAATTGAATTAGTGGATGAAGAAGGGGATTCTTCACATCTGTTAAATATCCTTAATAAGACCTTTGATTTAAGCAAAGTCGATCCTATGGAAAATTTCTTTATGAGTTTTTTTGCATTAATATCTATAGAGGATACTAATTTTGAAGATTTGATAGATTGGTTTGGAATAGAAGCAGAAAAAGAAAACAGAGTACTATTGACTAATGCGATTAATAGTCTTCATGCTAAAGGTTTTATAGAGCGTTCAGGACAGCAGATTAGTATGCACAAAATGTTGCAAGATTCGATTTTATATCAAGAAAGAAAGCGTGTAGGTGCTTTTTCGGGTCATTTTATTAATATAGAGAGTTTAACTAATCGAATCAAAGAAGGTGCCGAGCATAGCATATCTAAAGCACTTCGTTTCCTTAAATTTGGAGAAGCTATATTAACTAATATAAAGGAGCCTTACAGGAAGAATATTTATAGGTCTTTACTTTTATTAGAAAACGAAGTACTCAACATTTATAATTGGCTAAAGACAGACAGTGATTTAGTGTCAAAATGGAGAAATCTAATGGGGCGTGCTGAGAAATACCTTTCATCGGAAGATGGATTATTGGGTGTCATTTCGAATAACTTTGGACTCGCTTTGGTAGCAAAAGATGAATTATTAGAGGCTACGAAAAGGTTTGAAGATGCAATAACTATTCTTCAATCACAAGGTACAGGCATCCTGCCAAAATTAATCACTTCTCTTTGTAATTTGTGTCTACTATTTATTCAACAGAGAAGAATGAAGCGCTTCAACGAATGTTTTCAAACCATCATGAGTTTAAGGAAAAAGCATAATTTGTATGATGACGTTTCGATGCCTATTCAATCGCAAGTACTAGGTGAGGCGTACCAAAAAATCGGCAATTATCCTGAAGCAATTAAACTTTATAATATGGCAATAAGTTTACATGTTGAGCTACCTATAGAAAGTAGGAATGATGTTAAATTGGCTTATTACTATATTAAACTTTGTGAATCTTACCTATCTAATAAGGAATTAATTAAAGCTGAAAAAGCAATAATTATTACGATTGATATACTTTCAAGGCAAAAGGCAAGTGGCTTGACTCATGTTGAGGCCGCTATTAATCTAATGATTATTATTGTCGAATTGAAAGGAGATTACGAGGATGCGGAAAAATTGAGAGAAGCATTGAGAAATATGAATGCTTAATATGTAAAAGAAAAAATGTCTCGACTCGAGATAAGGTTACACAAATCTATTTTAGGATGAGACAAAATATCCATACAACAAAATCATGTTTAAAAGAGTACTCATACCTGTTCTCCTAAGTATTGCTGTAATCTCCTGCGAAAAGGACAGTATAATTCCGGGTAGAGATAATAATCTTGCTATGGGAAATCCGTCTGATGCGGGTAAAAACGAGAATAATTACCTGATGAACAAAGCGGCCTATACCTTATCTTATAACCGCCCGAGAGGAACTGCCAACTGGGTGGCCTGGCATTTATCTATGGCATGGAAAGGTGATGTGGCAAGAGCAGAGAATTTCAGGTCTGATGATTCTTTACCGGAAGGTTGGTATAAGGTTAAAACGAGTGACTATGTGGGGTCGGGTTTTGATAGAGGGCACCTATTCCATCGGCTGACAGAGACGGTTCTGTAGCAGATAATGAATCTACCTATCTGATGACGAACATTGTTCCACAGTCGCCAAACAGCAATAGAGATACGTGGGTGGCTTTGGAAACTTATTGCCGGAAATTAGCTTCAGCAGGGAATGAACTGTATATTGTGGCTGGAGTCTTGGGGCAAGGCGGCTCAGGCAGTAACGGCGGTACCACTAAAACACTGGCTGAAGGGAAAATCGTAGTGCCGGAATCGCTTTGGAAAGTAATTGTCATTTTACCTGTTGGAGATAACGATATAGAAAGAATAGACAGCGGAACCCGTGTAATTGCCATAAAAATCCCCAACCGCCAGTCCATCAAAAGCAATTGGGGAGAATATCGGTTGAGTGTAAACGAATTGGAGGATTTGACCGGCTATGATTTTTTATCTAATGTTTCTACTTCTTTGCAGAAACAATTAGAAAGCAGGGTGGATAAGGGGGAGACTTATTAGTAATTGGGTCCGGCTATTTATTCTACCGCTTCAATGCCTCTTCTATCTGTACATTTAGAATCCCTTTTTCTTCAAGAGATTCAGCTCTGGTTTTCTCAATTTTACCGTATTTATCAATAATCGCATAACTCGGATAAGAGGTGCTTTTTAAAGCTTTCATTATTTCCTGCGATAATTCCCGCGAAGCGAAAATATGATATCCTTCCAGTTTATAGAAAGCTATCAGCTCTTTCCACTTGGCTTCCTTATCGTAGTTGGTAATGTAGAGAAACGTCAACCCTTTATTTTTATACTGTTTTTTCATGGCAGCCGCATATAGGCTAATCTGTTCCCGACAAGGCCCACACCAACTACCCCACATATCTACAAATACTGTTTGTCCTTTAAAGTGCTTCAATATCTCATCCAGATTTTGCATGGTTAAAAAGAACGTTTTCTCAGTGAGTGTGCGCTTAGTATTTGAAATAGCTTCTTCCAGCGGTTTTTTAAAGTATTTAATGAATCTGCTGTTGGGGTATTGCTTCCTGAAATCATTATAAATGGTTTCTACATTCGAGTAGTCTGTATAATTAATCATTGACTCAAACAAAAAGGCATACATTTGCTCTTTTACTTTTCCTTCAAAATAACGCTCGATGATTTTTTGTCTGAATTGATTTCTAAAGTCTTTTCGCATAGCTGTCTCTGCTGTCAGGCTATCTCCATTATACCATTCTTTATAAAACTTTTCCGGTTCATCAAAATAATCATCATAGGCATCAATAAATTTTGTTTCGAGAAACAGACTGATATAGGTATGATAAGCGGGAGCTACCAAGGCTTTTTCGTCCGATAAAGGGGCTTCTTTCTGTAAAGTACTAAACAGGTTTTGCCAGCTTTGTCTATTGCTTTTGAAGCCTTCTTTCTGAGTATTATTTAAATCGTCGTAGATATGATATAAGGATGCCTGACGAGCATATTTTAAATGATAGTTCCAGATTTCGTTGAAATCATTTGAAGAGTTTTGTGAGATTATCAGCGAATCGATGATTCGTTTATCGTTTTCATAAAATTTGTTGACGATTAGGTTGATTCTGTAAGGTAAAGAATCTTGTTTGGTTTGTCCATAATTATAGAATAACGATACGCCCTTTAACTGATTGTTTTTAGCTCCCGTGCCGCTGATGGTAACGACTTTATTGTCATCTTCAGCAAGCAGAATATTATCGCCTTTGGTAATAAAGAAATACTGCTCAAATAACTTTACATCTTTTTGCATATCTCTGATAGTAAGAATAATAATTTCTTTATTCAGAAAATCGGCATTGAAACTAAAACTTCCTGTTTCGCTGATAACAGTTCTGGTAGAAGTTCCTTTAGAGATATTGTTTACCAATAGCTGCGTAGGTCGGGTAATGGAAACCCATGCACCTTTCATGGATGGAATTTCGCCCTTGATATTTGTTTTTTGTGCAGATGAATCAATGATTACCAACAGATACAACAAAACGATAAAAGATATTTTCATACTTTCAGAAAGTCAGATAGATAAATACTATTTCATTAGCTAAAGGTATTAAGTTTTCTTTCTTTAGCTATAGTTGCCCTGATATTGGTGCAGATTATTTTATCCAACGTTATACAAAAGATTCATTGGCTCAATTTTTCTGCCATTTCTCGGGCGCTTTCCAGATTACCGTCTATTTGTAAAGCCTTTTCATAATAATACAAAGCCTTTTTCTTATCTCCAGCTATTAAATACGCCTCAGCCAGGCTATCAAATGTATTGGCCTCTTGTGGATATACGTTTGTGTTGAGTTCCAATACAGCAATAGCTTGTTGGTAACGTTTTTGCCCTAACAATACATAGCCATAGGCATTTAGTTCACTAGCGTTTCGGAGTAGAGGTTTGATTTCCTCACGAATATTCTCTAATTCTTTAACCAATTGTTTGACTGAGTTGGTTTCAACTATATGAGCTACTCTGGCTTGCGCTTTATAGGCAGGTTGATAAGGTTGTTGAGCGATGATTTTTGCTAAATCTTTTTCGAATGATTCAACTTGGCGTTCAATGATTCTGCCTATTTCTTTGCCATTTTGAAGAATGATAAAGGTTGGTACTCTGAAAATATTCCAGTTGCTTTCTTCATGCGTTGGGCTTTGTTTATAACGTTCCTGTGCGTTGTCTACCATTACCATAGTCAGCTTTGCATTCGGAGCTTCGGCTTTTTCAAGGATTTTCAGGAAACGGGGTAGGTTCTGTTGGGTGTCTCCACACCAGGTGGCACCGAAAATCAGGATTTCTATGTCTTTCATTTCGGATTTAAAAGATCGTGTAGAAATAGTATCAACTGTATATTCACTATAAAATTTATCGTACCATCGGTTATAAGGAAAGCGCATAAGGGCTACTTTAGAGCATGGGCCGAGCAGCATAGTATTGCCACGGGCATCGAGGCTTTCCTGATTGATAAAAGGGTTTGAGTTTTGCGCAAAAGCAGCAAAACTCAAACATAATAAAAATAAAGTGTAATGCTTTTTCATAAATGTGTATTTTGTTCAAAAGAGACTCAAAAGTAGTGCAACTACGTATAGGCAGGTGTTAAGGATTTCCTAACGATTTGTGAATATTTGTTAATGGTAATTGGTATTCTTTGCCGGATGGGTTCAATAACTGTTTTGAGTAACAATGCATTATTTAATTGAGGCTGATTATCTTCTTTATTAGCTACTTTTTAAAATATCATCAATAAGCTATATATTGCAAGGGTGTTAAATGTTAACATTTTAATTTGACTTTCTAACAATGATGAGACTTTTTTCTATACTTTTTTTTACGCTGATTGCCATTACCCATAGTAGCTGTACCGCACAAATGGCGTCGACAAACCAGAATATATCCAAAAAATCAGGGATTATTACAGGTGCAGACCAGACTGAAAAATATTTGTCTTATCTGAAAGGGAAACGCATTGGTCTGGTTGCCAATCAGAGTTCCATAATCGACAAGAAAAGTAGCGTAGATAGTTTATTGAGCCTAGGAATTAACATTGTGAAAGTGTTTGGGCCTGAGCATGGTTTCAGAGGCAATGCCAGTAATGGGGCTGCGGTAAGCAATGAGACAGATGCTAAAACGGGCATTCCCATCATCTCTTTATATGGCAAAAACCAGAAACCAACCAAAGAGCAGCTGGCGGACGTTGACCTGATGGTCTTTGATATTCAGGATGTAGGTTGCCGCTACTATACTAATATTAATACGCTTGAATATATCATGGAGGCCTGTGCGGAAAATAATAAAGAACTGCTGATTCTGGACAGACCTAATCCAAATGCCTATGTAGTAGACGGCCCCGTAATGACTGAGGACAGATTTAAATCTGCTATAGGAATCCATTATACACCCATGACACATGGTATGACTATCGGTGAATTTGCTCAGTATCTTAATGGTGAGGGATACCTACAAACACCCTGCAAACTCAAAATTATAAAGGTTGCCAACTATAGTCATGAAATGCCTTATGTATTACCGATAAATCCATCACCGAATTTGAATACACAGCAAGCAGTGATGCTTTTCCCGAGTTTATGTATGTTTGAAGGCACAGCTATCAATGAAGGTCGGGGAACTTATATGCCATTTACTATATTGGGCGCACCGAAATTGAAAGACAAATATTCATTCTCATATAAACCGGTAAGTATTCCCGGCATGAGTGAGAGACCTAATCACAAAGATTCTGTTTGTTATGGTCTTGACCTTCGTACTTATGATGTTAACAACCTTCGGAAGAGCCGCCAGATTAATTTAAAGTGGGTAATTGAATTATATAATGCTTATCCGGATAAAGCGCATTTCTTCACTCCCGGAAGACCGGGGCAGGATATATCAGCTTTTGATTTGCGCATAGGTACAGATCAGTTAAGAAAACAGATTATAGCAGGTGTATCGGAAGAGGAAATCAGAAAAAGCTGGGAGCCGGGATTATCGAAGTTTAAGGCTATACGGGCTAAGTATCTGCTGTATCCTGATTGATTAATTGGGCATTTTCTACGAAGGAGAAATCTGGTATATTATTCTGCTTATCATCGAGTGTCAGCGAATAGAAACGGTCCGCCGTCGCGGTCGCCGTCTAAGGTAACAAAGGACTATTTGCATACATCGCCGGACTCAAGTCCGGCTTATATATATTCAAATCGTATAATATAAAGCCCGACTTCAGTCGGGTTTGCATACAAAAACAGTCCTTTGTTATCTTAGCCACCGAATTCATTCGGTGAACAAGGGTTTATGCGAATCTCCAACCAAACTCCCAAATCCTCCTTAACCCCCTGATTACAAGAAAAATAATTGAAAAATATTTAGCTATTATTTTGTAACACAGAAAAAACTCGTACCTTTGCACCTCAATTGAAAAACGGAGTACTTCTCATACGGTTAAATGAAGTCTCGACTCATTCGGGAAACCAGTTTAACTTTGACTGTAAGCAATAACGAATTCGATTCGTACATACTCATTCAGAACAGTCTCCGAAAGCTATGAATTTTACAGGAATCACTGCAAGGTAACAAGGAATCGTCCTGCACCTTTAGTTTTTTTTGACCTTACCGAAGCGGATTATCTGCAACGGTTTGCAGTGTAATGAACAAGTTGGCAGTTGCTAACCTCTGGGAATAGTAAATAATTTTTTGACCGACGTTTGGTTTCGTGCATAATTTTTCGGAATTTTGCACCCCCGTTCGCACGCCGAAAGCAATTTTGGCCGAAGAAGAATCAAAATAGGTTATAATAGCAAAATAAAGCGTAAAATACCATGTCTGGAATTATCGGAAAGAAAGTTGGAATGACAACTATCTTCAACGCAGAAGGTCAAGCAGTACCATGTACTTTGATTGAGGCAGGTCCTTGTGTTGTTACTCATGTTCGTACTGAAGAGAAAGATGGCTACAGTGCTATCCAATTAGGTTACGGCGAGAAAAAAGAAAAAAACACCAGCCGCCCGTTGGTAGGTCATTTCAAAAAAGCAGGCACAACGCCTAAACGTAAATTAGTTGAGTTTAAAGAGTTTGAAAAAGAATACAGCCTTGGCGATACCATCCGTATCGAAGATGTTTTTGCTGAAGGCGATTTCTTAGATGCAAGCGGTAACTCAAAAGGTCGTGGTTTCCAAGGGGTTGTAAAACGCCACGGATTCGCCGGTGTTGGTGGACAAACCCACGGTCAGCACAACAGAGGACGTCACCCGGGTTCAATCGGTGCATGTTCATTCCCATCAAGAGTATTCAAAGGTATTCGTATGGCAGGTCGTATGGGTAACACTCGTACCACTGTACAAAACCTTAAAGTATTGAAAGTGTTAGCAGACCAAAACTTAATCGTGATCAGCGGTTCAGTTCCAGGCGCGAAAAACGGCTACATTACTTTACATAAATAGTTGGTGTTTTGTGATTCTGTTATTTATTCACTCAATCACTAATTCACCGCAACGGCGGACCGTTCATTCACTAATTAGGAAGGTCGAAACCGGACGACATCGAAAAAATACGGCAAGCAAAATGGAATTATCAGTATTAAGCAAAGACGGTAAAGATCTAGGTCGTAAGGCAAGTTTGTCTGACGCCATCTTCGGAATCGAGCCAAACGAACACGTGGTTTACCTGGATGTAAAACACTACCTGGCTAATCAGCGTCAAGGTACGCACAAAGCAAAACAAAGAGCTGAAATTGCACGTTCAACCAAGAAAATTGTTCGTCAGAAAGGTTCAGGCGGTGCTCGTCACGGTTCAACCAAAGCTCCAACCTTCGTAGGTGGTGGTCGTGTATTCGGACCAGTTCCACGCGATTACGATTTCAAATTGAATAAGAAAGTAAAAGTTTTAGCTCGTAAATCGGTATTCTCTGCAAGAGCTAAAGAAAATAACATCTCAGTTATTGAAGACTTTACATTCGACTCTCCAAAGACAAAATCTTACTTAGCATTTTTGGGTGCATTGTCATTAACAGGAAGCAAAACGCTTTTCATTTTGCCTGACTACGATAGCAATGTGTATTTATCAGCTCGTAACATTCCTAAAACTAAAGTTTTGAGTGCAGACGAAGTAAGTACTTATGACTTAATCAATGCTGATAAGTTGATCATTAGCGAAGGTGCTTTGTCGAAAATAGAATCAATATTGAACTAAGAAGCTGCAAGCAGCTTTGCTAATAAATTAAGAAAATGAGTGTACTTAAAAGACCAATCATCACCGAGAAATCACAAAAAAATACCGCTAAAGGTAAGTTTGTGTTTGAGGTAGCTATCGATGCGAACAAAATCGAAATCGCAAAAGCTGTAGAGAAGATGTACGGTGTATCAGTTACTGATGTAAACACTATCCGTCAGATCGGTAAAAAGAAATCAAGAATGACTCGTAGCAGAGCATCTTCTGGTGTTACTTCTACTTTCAAGAAAGCGATTGTTTCTTTGAAAGAAGGAGAAATGATTGATTTCTACGAAAATTTATAAGAATCGGTTCCCTAAGAATCATTCCATCATTAAATTTCAAGTATAGCCTCTTAAGGCTGCAAAAGAATAAGTAAAATGGGTATCAAGAAATTAAAACCAATCACCCCGGGTCAACGTCATCGTGTAGCTCCAGATTTCTCTGAGATTACTGCAAGTAAACCTGAGAAAAGCTTAACTACTACGATTAAAAAATCTGGTGGTCGTAATAACGAAGGACACCGCACTGCACGTTACATCGGTGGTGGCCACAAACGTAAATATCGTATCATCGATTTCAAAAGAAGCAAAGTAGATGTTTCTGCTGAAGTAAAAACGATCGAGTACGATCCAAACCGTTCAGCACGTATCGCTCTGGTACAATATACTGACGGCGAAAAAGCTTATATCATTGCCCCACAAGGCTTGAAAGTAGGCCAGACTATCATCGCAGGTAAATCAGTTGCACCAGAAATCGGAAACTCGCTTCCATTAGGTAGCATGCCGCTTGGTACAATTGTCCACAACATCGAGTTACACCCTGGTAAAGGTGCGCAAATGGCACGTAGCGCAGGAACTTACGCTCAGGTGTTGGCGAAAGATGGTAAATATGTAACCTTGAAAATGCCATCGGGCGAAATGAGAATGGTACTGGCTACTTGTATTGCTACAGTAGGTACTGTATCTAACGCCGACCATATGAACGTAACTTATGGTAAAGCTGGTCGTAAACGTTGGTTAGGTGTTCGTCCACGTGTAAGAGGTGTTGCTATGAACCCGGTTGATCACCCGATGGGTGGTGGTGAAGGTCGTGCTTCAGGAGGTCACCCACGTTCTCGCAATGGCTTATTAGCTAAAGGTAAGAAAACGCGTGACAAAACTAAGCCGTCAACTAAGCTAATCGTTTCAAGAAGAAGTAAATAATCATAATAAAGGATATATAAGTATTTATGGCACGCTCACTAAAAAAAGGACCATATATTGATTACCGCCTTGACAAAAAAGTTGTTGACATGAACAACTCTGGCAAAAAATCAGTCATCAAAACATGGTCGCGTCGCTCAATGATTTCTCCGGATTTCATTGGACATACTTTCGCAGTACATAACGGTAATAAATTTATTCCGGTATATGTAACTGATAACATGGTAGGTCACAAATTGGGTGAATTCTCTCCGACTCGTAACTTCCGTGGTCACATAGCAAAGAAAGATAAAGGAAAAAGATAATAATTGTACATTTGTAAAAAATGGAAGCAGTAGCAAAATTAAGTGATTATCCTACCTCGCCACGTAAGGCAAGACTGGTTGCAGACCTGATCAGAGGTAAAAAGGTAAGTTATGCTTTGGGAATTTTAAGTTTCCAACCGCAACACGCATCGCCTGTTATCAAGAAGGTCTTGTTATCAGCAGTAGCCAACTGGCAACAAAAAAACGAAGACCAGAAAATTGAAGACGCCGAATTAGTGGTGAAATCAATCTTCGTTGATGGTGGTCGTATGATCAAACGTTTAAGACCAGCACCTCAAGGGCGTGCTTACAGAGTTCGTAAACGTTCTCATCACCTGACTATCGTAGTTGATAGTGCCAATACAGCAAGTGCAGTTTAATCAATCATAGCGAACGATATACTACTCGTACCGCATTTTACCTACGGCGTTGATGCCGTAAAATCAAGAATTAAAAACTAATGGGACAAAAAGTAAATCCTGTCGGTCTTAGACTTGGATATATCAGAGGATGGGAATCTAACTGGTATGGTGGCAAAACTTTTGCCGAAAAACTTGTCGAAGATCAAGAAATCCGTAAATACGTTGCAGCACGTATTCCGAAAGGAGCGATCTCGAAAGTAGTTATCGAGCGTACCTTAAAACGTATCACGCTTACTATTCATACAGCCCGCCCGGGTGTGGTTATTGGAAAAGGTGGTAACGAAGTGGACAAGATTAAAGAAGAGTTGAAAAAACTGACCGGCAAAGACGTTCAGATCAACATCTACGAAATCAAACGTCCTGAGTTAGATGCTAAACTAATCGGTGAGTCTATTGCTCAACAATTAGAAGCTCGTATTTCTTACCGTCGTGCCATGAAACAAGCTATTCAAGCAGCTGTTCGTGTTGGTGCACAAGGTATTAAAGTGAAATTAGGTGGTCGTTTGGCTGGAGCCGAGATGGCCCGTAATGAAATGTATAAAGAAGGACGTATCCCGCTTCATACACTTCGTGCTGATATTGATTATGCAATCTCAGAAGCCCTTACGGTATACGGTAAAATCGGTATCAAAGTATGGGTATTCAAAGGCGAAGTTTATGGCAAACGCGATTTAACTCCTGCGGGTGGTGCACAATCTCAAGGCAACGAAAGAGGCAATGAAGGTGGTGGACGTGACGACAGAAGAGGTGGCGGACGTGATGATCGCAGAGGCGGCGGACGTGACGACAACAGAGGCGGTGGACGTGGTGATAACAGAGGAGGAGATAACCGTAACAATCGTGGTCCGAATAATCGTGGTGGAAATAACAACAACCGCGGTGGTGGAAACAACAATAATAGAGGTAATAATAATAGAAGATAATTTTCCGGGTTTCAGGTTCAAGAGTTCATACCTGAAACTAAGAATTTTTGAAACCTGAAACAAAGCACAACAGTGCTGAAAATATAATAGCGTCATGTTACAACCAAGAAGAACCAAATTCCGTAAGCAGCAAAAAGGCAGGATCAAAGGTCTCGCAACACGTGGGCACGAGATCGCTTTCGGAACATTCGCTATCAAAGCTTTAGAGCCGGGTCGCATCACTGCCCGTCAGATTGAAGCCGCTCGTATCGGGGTTACCCGTGCAATGAAACGTGAAGGCCAGGTATGGATTCGTATCTTCCCTGATAAGCCAATCACTAAAAAGCCACTCGAAGTACGTATGGGTAAAGGTAAAGGTGCCCCAGAGTATTGGGTAGCTAGTGTAAAACCAGGTACTATTCTTTTCGAAGCAACAGGTGTGCCATTGGCAGTTGCTACTGAAGCTCTTCGTTTGGCAGCTCAAAAATTGCCAGTGCAAACAAAATTTGTTGTACGTAGAGATTATCAGGAAGAAGCAGAATAAATCAGAAGGCTTAGCCTTTTGAATTAACCTGAATGAGAACCTTTATTTTTTTACTCATTCATTCATTCAAGATCAAAATGAAAAAGTCAGAAATCCAAGCATTGTCAGTTGAGCAGTTACAGCAAAACATCGCTGTTGAGAAAGACAGAATCAACAAATTGAAGTTTGCTCATGCTATCACGCCTATCGAGAATCCGATGCGTATTCGTCAATCTCGTAGATTGATTGCTCAAATGTTGACAGAATTGAATGCCCGTTAATATTTAAATACCCTGAGCAATCAGGACATTAAGAAAAAGACAATGGAAGAAAGAAATCTTAGAAAAGAGCGTATCGGAACAGTAGTTAGCAACAAGATGGATAAATCTGGTGTGGTAGCTGTAGTTCGTAAACTGAAACATCCGAAATACGGAAAGTTCATGCTCAAAACCAAGAAATTCATGTTCCACGACGAGAAAAATGAAGCTGGTATCGGTGATACTGTGAAGATTCAGGAAACTCGCCCATTGAGCAAGAATAAGAATTGGAGATTAGTAGAAATCGTAGAAAAAGCGAAGTAATTTAAAGCTAATAGCTGTTAGCTTTATAGCTGATAGCCAACAAATCAAGACAATGTTACAGCAAGAATCAAGAGCAGGTGTTGCCGATAATAGTGGAGCAAAAGAAGTGCTTGTTATCCGTGTATTGGGCGGAACAGGCAAACGTTATGCTTCTATTGGCGACAAAGTTGTCGTATCCGTAAAATCGGCCCTATCTTCTTCTAATATGAAGAAAGGAACAGTATCTAAGGCTGTTGTTGTGAGAACCACCAAAGAGGTTCGTCGCAAAGATGGTTCTTACATACGTTTTGAAGACAACGCAGTAGTATTATTAAACAACCAAGACGAGCCACGTGGTACTCGTATTTTCGGACCTGTTGCACGTGAACTACGTGAGAAACAATTCATGAAAATCGTTTCTTTGGCTCCTGAAGTTCTTTAATTTGAAAGCGGTTCGTAGTTAATTCTACACCCGCCATCAGGACGAGTTGCCCGGTGCAGCTTTGTCTGATGCTTAACTATTCAAATTTTCAAATTTAAAAGTAATGGAAAGAAAATTCAATAAGCAAAAGAAACAACACGTACGCACAGGCGATACAGTTGAGGTTATTGCAGGTAACTCTAAAGGCAAACGTGGTAAAATCACTGAAATTCTTGCTGAAAAACAACGTGTAGTTGTAGAAGGTGTGAACATTCAGAAAAAACACGTGAAACCTTCGGCACAAAACCCGCAAGGCGAAATCCGTGAGTTTGCTGGTCCGATTCACATCAGTAACGTACAGTTAGTAGACCCTGCAACAGGTAATACTACACGCACTGGCCGTAAAGAAAACGACAAAGGCAAATTACAACGTTTCTCTAAAGAAACCGGTAAATTTATCTAATTTACAATATCTGGTTGTGAAACCGGAACAACTAAAGAGGGTCGGAAATCCTCCTAAAAAAGCGATTCAATAAAATGGCACGTTTAAGAGAAAAATATACACAAGAAGTAGTACCGGCTTTGAAAGAGAAGTTCGGATACAAATCGGTAATGCAGGTTCCTGTATTACAAAAAATCGTAGTGAACCGTGGGGTAGGTGCTGCAACAGGCGACAAGAAATTGATCGACAGCAGCTTAGAAGAGATTACGAACATCACAGGTCAGAAAGCAGTAGCAACACTTTCTAAGAAAGCGGTATCAAACTTTAAACTTCGTGAAAATATGCCGATTGGTGTAAAAGTAACGTTACGTGGAGAGAAAATGTACGAGTTTCTGGATCGTTTGACTACAATCGCGCTTCCACGTGTGAGAGACTTCCAGGGTATCAGCGATAAAGGTTTTGACGGACGCGGAAACTATACCTTTGGTGTGAAAGAGCAAATTATTTTCCCTGAGATTTCAATCGATAAAATCGCTAAGATTCAGGGTATGGATATAACTTTCGTAACATCGGCACCAACTGATGCTGAGGCTTACGAATTATTAAAGGCAATGGGTCTACCATTCGCTAGCAGCAAAAAGAAACAATAATCAGCATTAAGTAAAAACAGCTTAATCAAAGTCATACAATGGCAAAAGAATCAATAAAAGCAAGAGATAGAAAAAAAGAGGCAACTGTAGCAAGATATGCAGCTAAACGTGCCGCTTTGAAAGAAGCTAACGACTATGCCGGATTGGACAAATTACCTCGCAATGCATCACCGATCAGATTACATAATCGTTGCAAATTGACAGGTCGTCCGAGAGGTTATATGCGTAAGTTCGGTATCAACCGTGTTACTTTCCGCGAAATGGCAGGTAAAGGTTTGATTCCGGGTGTTACTAAAGCATCTTGGTAAGATAAGTGATATTTTTTAGGAGAATTCCTTGAATAAATAGCCTTTATTTAAGAATCGTGGATTCTGCTAAATAATATTTGCTTATACATACACTATTTATTAAAAATATTTTCTAATTTTGCAGCCCAATTGAGAAAGTCGCGCTCGCGATACTGCTCAATGTTGGCTTAGGTATCCAAAATTAAACAGCAAAATGATTACAACGGATCCAATAGCAGACTTCCTTACCAGAATCAGAAATGCGATCAAAGCGCGTCATAGAGTGGTAGAAATTCCTGCTTCGAACATCAAAAAAGCGATTACACAAGTTCTGTACGATAAAGGTTTTATTCAAAGCTATAAGTTTGAGGAAACAGCTCCACAGGGTGTTATCAAAATTGCGTTAAAGTACAATCCAACTACGAAACAATCGGCAATTGTAGAATTGAAACGTGTTTCTAAACCAGGTTTACGTAAATACGCAGGTACAACTGATATTCCACGTGTATTAAACGGATTAGGTATTGCTATCGTGTCTACTTCTAAAGGAGTAATGACAGATAAAGAAGCCCGTGCGTTGAAAGTAGGTGGTGAAGTATTGTGCTATATCTATTAATAGGAAATAAGCCTGTTAATATCTTAAATCTCCCGTTGCAGTATCTGCAACACAAATTAAATAAGTTGTTGACCGCTCTTGATAACTCGCGCTCGCGAAAGTGTCTTGAAGCCTTAAACTAAAAAAAAATGTCAAGAATTGGTAAAAAACCAGTTGCTCTTCCGGCAGGAGTAAGTATCACAGTAGATGATGCGAATGTAGTAACTGTAAAAGGCCCGAAAGGAACGCTCACTCAAAAAGTTGATTCTGATATCAAAGTAGGTGTTGAAGACAACGAACTGAAAGTTGAAAGACCAACTGAACAAAAACGTCACAAAGCATTACATGGTTTGTATCGTTCTTTAATCAATAACATGGTTATTGGTGTAAGCACAGGTTACAAAACTACGATGGAAATCGTTGGGGTAGGTTACAAAGCGGCTAATAACGGAAACGTATTAGACTTAAGCTTGGGTTTCTCTCACAACGTATATTTCGTGGTACCAGAAGAGTTGAAAGTAACAACTTTGATGGAAAAGGGTAAAAACCCGATAGTAACGCTTGAAGGAACAGACAAACAATTGATTGGTTTGGTTGCTTCAAAAATCAGGGGCCTACGTAAAGTTGAACCTTACAAAGGTAAAGGTATCCGTTTTGCTGGTGAAGTTGTTCGTCGTAAAGCAGGTAAAACCTCAGGTAAGAAGAAATAATCATTAGACATACTGACTGCGAAATCTGTTTCAAAGTCTCAAAATATTTACAGCAATGTCAAGTGTAAAAACTGATAGAAGACAAAAAATAAAGTGGAGCATCCGTAGCAAGGTTTCAGGAACCCCTGAAAGACCACGCTTATCGGTATACCGCTCAAATACCGCCATATACGCTCAGTTAATCGACGACACTCAAGGAGTTACTTTAGCGGCAGCTTCAACAACCACTTTAGGGTTGAAAGGTGTGAAAGTAGATAACTCTAAAGAAGTGGGCAAGAAAATTGCCGAAATCGCTTCTGAAAAAGGTATCGAAGCTTGTGTGTTTGACCGTAACGGTTATTTGTATCATGGTAACATTAAAGCCTTGGCAGACGGTGCCAGAGAAGGCGGTTTGAAATTCTAATCTTGCAATTCTCAATCAATGAATAAAGCAAAAGTAAACGAGGCAGAACTTAAAGAAAGAGTTGTAGCCATTAACCGTGTAGCCAAAGTGGTGAAAGGTGGTCGTCGTTTTAGTTTCTCGGCAATCGTTGTGTTAGGCGACGGTAAAGGTGTAGTAGGCCAGGGTTTAGGTAAAGCAAATGAGGTGACTGATGCCATTGCAAAGGCTATCGAAGATGCAAAGAAAAACTTAGTGTCTGTGCCGGTTATCAACGATACTGTACCTCACGAAATTCACGGTAAATTCTCAGGTGGTTTTGTGTTTGTAAAACCTGCAGCCCCTGGTACTGGTATTATCGCCGGTGGTGCGATGCGTGCTGTGTTAGAAGCAGCTGGTATCCACAATGTATTGGCGAAATCGAAAGGTTCATCAAACCCTCACAACGTGGTAAAAGCAACAATCGATGCTTTGGCTCAAATGCGTGCACCACATGCAGTAGCGTTCCAACGTAGTGTGAAAATGACAAAAGTATTTAACGGATAATAGTTTCTAGGCTTTCAGAGTTGCACCACAAAAGGTTACCTTCATGGTGGGAACCTTTAAGCCAACGAAACATACCTACATAAAACAATGGCAAAGGTAAAGATTACTCAGGTAAGAAGTACGATTGGCAGACCAGAAGTACAAAAGCGTACCATCGCTGCTTTAGGTCTTGGCAAATTAAACCGTACGGTAGAAAAAGAATTAAACCCTGCTATGCAAGGTATGATCACCAAGGTTCAACACTTGTTGGTTATCGAAGAAGCATAAGACAATTCTCCCACTCGTTGGGTTAATGGGTAGGCGCAAGCCAGGCACAAGCCGAGTGATTCCGAAAATCGGAATTGCGTATGTTTAACCGATTAAAATAATCGAATTACAATGAAATTAAGTTCATTACAACCTGCAAAAGGTTCAGTAAAAGCAAATGATAGAGTAGGACGTGGACACGGTTCTGGCGGTGGTGGTACTGCAAAACGTGGTCATAAAGGTGCAAAATCTCGTTCAGGATATAGCCAAAAACGTGGTTTTGAAGGTGGTCAGATGCCATTGCAACGTCGTGTACCTAAGTTTGGTTTCAAAAATATTAACAGAGTAGAATATAAAGCTATCAATCTGGATACTATTCAGGCTTTGTTTGACAAAACAGGCGTGAGTGCTATGGATTTAGGCTTCTTATATAACAACGGTTTGACGCAAAAATCTGACCGTGTGAAAATCTTAGGTCGTGGAGAGTTGACAGCAGCAGTTAATCTGAAAGCCAATGCATTCTCAGAATCAGCTATTGCAGCTATTGAGAAAGCAGGTGGTTCGGCAACTGTTGATGCTACTTTTGACCCGTCTGCTTCGGCAGGTGCGGTTAAAACTGCAAAACCAGCTGAGAAATTAGTAGCGCAGGAAGTTGTAGCAGCTCCAGTAGCTGCCGCAGTGGAAACTGAAGCAAAACCTAAAAAAGCTAAGAAAACAGCTGAAGGAGACGATTTAAAAATAATCGAAGGTATTGGTCCGAAGATTGCAGATTTGCTTATTAACGAAGGAATCGTTAGCTTTGCAGATTTAGCAGCGACACCTGCAGAAAGAGTGAAAGAAATTCTTGATGCAGCGGGTTCAAGTTATGCAATGCACGACCCAACTACTTGGGCACAACAAGCGGAATTAGCTCGTGATGGCAAGTTAGATGAGTTAAAAGAATTGCAGGATAAACTTAATGCAGGTAGAGCTGAGTAATTTCACCCAAAAGCCTTGTTTTTCCTAACAAAATGAACAAATTTTTAACAACACTCAAGAACATTTGGTCAATCGAGGAATTGAGGAAACGTATTCTTCAGACTCTTTTGATAATCGTTATTTTTCGTGTCGGTTCCCACGTAGTTTTACCGGGTGTTGATGTGTCTAAATTAAAAGATTTAACCGCTGATAATGGTTTGTTAGGTCTTTTGAATACATTGGTCGGTGGTGCGTTCAAGAATGCTTCTATCATGGCACTGGGAATTATGCCGTACATTTCGGCATCAATCGCCATCCAGTTATTGACATTAGCGTTGCCGTACTTCAGCAAATTGCAGAAAGAAGGAGAGTCGGGTCGTAGAAAATTAAATCAGATTACGCGTTGGTTGACTATTGCAGTGGCCGCAGCACAAGGATTTACCTACGTTCAGACAACGATCCCTACCGATGCAATCATGGTAAGCCAGGGTCTATTCTATGTTAGTTCGGTTGCATTAATTATTGCCGGAACCATCATGTGTATGTGGATGGGCGAGAGAATGACCGAAAAAGGTATCGGAAACGGGATTTCCATGATGATTATGATTGGAATCGTGTCAAGATTCCCGGGGGCTATCATTGGTGAGGCTAATTCAAGAGGTGGAAGCGGACAGATTCTGTTCTTCATCATCGAAATCGTAGCTTTATTTATGGTGGTATTGTTTGCCGTAGCTATTACACAAGCAACCCGCAGAATACCGGTACAATATGCGAAACAAATAGTTGGTAATAAAGTTGTAACAGGCCAACGCCAGTATTTGCCTTTGAAACTGAATATTGCAGGGGTTATGCCTATCATCTTCGGACAAGCATTGATGTTTATTCCGGGTTTGATCTTGACTTACCTTGCAGAGAGCACTAAGAGTGATACTTTCCAGAACTGGGCAATTATCATGAATAGTCCAACCTCTTGGCAGTATTGTTTAATTTATGCAGTATTAATCATAGGTTTCACGTTCTTCTATACCGCTATCTCGATTAACCCTAATCAGATTGCAGATGATATGAAACGTGGTGGTGGATTCATTCCAGGGGTAAAACCAGGCCAGCCAACTTCTGATTATATCGCCAATGTATTAGACAGAATTACACTTCCGGGTGGTGTGTTATTAGCAGTAATTGCTATCTTACCAGCACTTGCAGGATTATTAGGAATGACTCAGAACTTTGCTTCATTCTTCGGTGGTACATCGTTGTTAATCCTGGTGGGTGTGGTGTTAGATACATTACAACAAATTGAAAGTTACTTGTTGATGAAACGTTATGAAGGCTTGATGCAGTCAGGACGTATTCAGGGCCGCCAGACGGTTTCAACAGTATCTATCTAATACAAGGAGGTAATACCATGAGCAAAAAGGATAGAATCATATATTTGAAATCGGAAGAGGAGCTGGAGATTATCCGAAACAATGGCCAGATTTTAGGCAAGGCTCAGGCAGAAGTAGCGAAAGTAATAGCGCCGGGTATTACTACCAAAGAATTAGACAAAATAGCTTACGAGTATATCAAAGACCAAAAGGGTCATCCGTCTTTTTTAGGATATGATGTTGGCGGTCTTAAGTTCCCCGCTTCGTTATGTATCTCTGTCAACGATGTTGTTGTACATGGTATACCAAGTAACAGAGTATTGAAAGAGGGAGATATAGTTTCGATTGATTGTGGTGTTTACAAAGATGGGTATCATGCCGATAGTGCTTATACTTATGCTGTAGGCGAGATAGCCAAAGATGTAGCTGATCTGCTAAAACGTACTTACGAATCTCTTTTCAAGGGTATCGAACAAGCAAAAACAGGTAATAGAATTGGTGATATTAGTTTTGGTGTACAAGACCATGCCGAAAAACACGGGTATGGCGTTGTACGCGAGCTGGTGGGGCACGGTGTAGGTAAATACTTACACGAGTCGCCAGAAGTACCAAACTTTGGCAAACGTGGTAATGGCCCGAAATTGCAGGAAGGCATGGTATTGGCTATAGAACCCATGATCACGCTGGGCAGAAGAAGTGTAGTACAGGAAAACGACCAGTGGACCATACGCACCGAAGACCGCAAAGCAGCAGCGCACTTTGAGCACACAATAGTTGTAAGAAAAGGAGCTGGTGAAATACTGACAACCTTTGAGCATATTGAAGAGGTATTAGCCAAAAGAAATTTAGTAATTGCATAGAGTTTAGCGCGGAGAGACAACAAACTAAAAACATTTTTTCTGCGCAATAGAATATATGGCAAAACAAGCAAATATCGAAGTTGACGGCATCATTACAGAAGCTCTTTCAAACGCCATGTTTCGTGTGCGTCTGGAAAACAAGCATGAACTGATTGCCCATATCTCCGGCAAAATGAGAATGAACTATATTCGTATTCTTCCGGGTGACAGGGTGAGATTAGAGATGTCGCCGTACGATTTAACAAAAGCAAGAATTACTTATCGTTATAAGTAAAGAAGCCCACCCCTAACCCCTAAAGGGGGATACGGGTTCGACGACTTACTATGACAATTGAATTATTTATAGAAAATTCATGTTTATTCTTAACCCCAGAACATGAAGACTTTCGTACAAAAATTCCCCTTTAGGGGTTAGGGGTGGTTTTAATCATTATGAAAGTTAAAGCGTCAGTAAAGAAGCGTAGTGCTGAATGTAAAGTTATCCGTCGTAAGGGTAAAATTTACGTTATTAACAAAAAAAATCCGAAGTTTAAACAAAGACAAGGTTAATTATCTATGAGGATTGCAGGTGTTGACATCCCGGACAAAAAAAGAGGCGAAATCGCCCTTACGTACATCTACGGTATTGGTCGTAGCGCGTCAGTAAAGATTTTAGAAAAAGCAAACATTAGCTTAGATAAAAAAGCTGGCGAGTGGAACGATGCTGAAGCGAATGCTATTCGTGGTATTATCAGCGAAGAATTCACCGTAGAAGGTCAGTTGCGTTCTGAAGTGCAGCTTTCTATTAAGCGTTTGATGGATATTGGTTGCTATCGTGGCGTTCGCCATCGTAAAGGTTTACCACTTCGTGGTCAACGTACCAAAAACAATTCACGTACGCGTAAAGGTAAGCGTAAGACTGTAGCAAACAAGAAGAAAGCTACTAAGTAATCCCGCGTATCTGCTTAGGAAGATACTAAACTGGATTTTACGATTCACGGGAGTAAAATCGAACAGAATACAGGTATTTCTGTATTGCCAATCATTAAACACTGTTTGTTACAATGGCACAAGCTAAAAGAAAAGATAAAGCCAAAAAAAGAGTAGTAATCGTAGAGCCGGTAGGTCAGGTACATATCAGAGCTTCTTTCAATAATATCATCATCTCAATTACCAACAGCCAAGGCCAGGTTATCTCTTGGGGCTCGGCAGGTAAAATGGGATTCAAAGGTTCAAAGAAAAACACTCCATATGCTGCCCAAATGGCGTCACAAAACTGTGCGCAGGTAGCTTACGACGCAGGTATGCGTAAAGCAGAGGTTTTTGTAAAAGGCCCGGGCGCTGGTCGTGAGTCAGCTATTCGTACGGTACAAAGCACAGGTATTGAAGTTACTTCAATCACCGATGTGACTCCACTTCCGCACAATGGTTGTCGTCCTCCAAAACGCAGAAGAGTATAGTATTAAACAGAAGAGTGAAAAAATTTAAACTAATGCCAGATAAATTTTGTTTATTTAGGCAATAATCTTTAAAATTTTCATTCTTCTGTTTCTTAATTTTTATAAATCAACCAAAGTCCTTTAAAACAAAGGCATCAGAAGTAACACATAGCAGTGATTGCTATACATAAATTGATAGTTTGGACATTGGGGCTAATCAATTTGTTACTTCACTTAACTCAAACAAAAATGGCAAGATACACAGGTCCGAAAGTACGTATTTCGAGAAAGTTTGGCGAGCCGGTAATGGGCCCAAGCAAAGTTCTTAGTAAGAAAAATTATGCTCCTGGCCAACACGGCAAAGGACGTAAAGGTAAAAAATCAGAGTACGGTCAACAATTGATTGAAAAACAAAAAGTAAAATATACTTATGGTATATTAGAGCGTCAGTTTGCTCGCTTTTTCCATATGGCTTCGGTAAAACAAGGACGTACAGGTGAAAACCTATTGAAATTGTGCGAAGCGCGCTTAGATAACACCGTATATCGTTTAGGTATTGCTCCAACGCGTCGTGCCGCGCGTCAGTTGGTTACACACCGTCATATCACTGTTGATGGAGAAGTTTTAAACATCCCATCATTAGTATTGAAACCGGGCCAGATTGTAGGTGTTCGTGAAAAATCGAAAGCCTTAGAAGCAATTACTACAAGCTTACAAGCACGTAATGCGAAACGTTACAACTGGTTGGAGTGGGATAGCGCAGAATTCGCTGGTAAATTTATTAACTTCCCAGAGCGTGATCAAATTCCAGAAAACTTCAACGAGCAAGCAATCGTCGAGTTATATAATAAATAATATTAGTATAGTCAGTTGTGCCATTGCCGACAAAATCGGTGGTGGCACAGCTACGTTTTTTTATTGGTGGGTATAGCTAACCACCTTTTTCGTTAACGAAAACAAACACACTGCATACGTATGTCAATATTAGCATTTCAAATGCCTGACAAGGTCGTCATGGAAAAAGCTGACGACTTCCATGGCTTTTTCGAGTTTAAACCACTTGAAAGAGGGTATGGTGTGACCATCGGGAACGCCTTACGTCGTATTCTTCTATCTTCACTTGAGGGTTATGCAATTACGTCGGTGAGATTTCCGGGGGTACTACACGAATTTTCGAGCATTGATGGGGTTGTAGATGATGTGACGGAAATCATCTTGAATCTCAAAATGGTTCGTTTTAAAAAAGTTTCTGATTATGTAGATAATAAGTTCACCGTCAGAGTAAAAAATCAAAGTGTATTAACTGCAGGTGACCTGGGTAAATTCACTCAAAGTTTTCAAATTCTCAATCCTGATCTGATAATTGCCCGTTTGGACGACCAGAAGGAAATTGAAATTGAAATTATAGTAGATAAAGGCCGTGGTTATGTTTCTGCAGAAGAGCATAAATCAAACGACCTTCCAATCGGTTTTATCTCGGTTGATTCCATCTATACACCTATCAAAAATGTGAAGTATAGCATTGAAAATACCCGTGTAGAACAACGTACTGACTACGAAAAATTGTTGCTTGAAATCAAAACAGATGGTTCAATCCACCCTGAGAGAGCTTTACAGGAAGCTGCTCATATTTTGATTCAGCACTTCTTGAAGTTTACAGACGAAAATATGGTATTTGATACCAAGAAAGATGACGAAGATAATATCGTTGACGAAGAATTCTTACATATGCGTAAGCTATTGAAGACTTCTCTTCAGGATCTTGATTTGTCAGTTCGTGCTTACAACTGCTTGAAGTCGGCAGATATTCGTACATTAGGCGACCTGGCAAGATTAGAGGTGGCCGACATGATGAAATTCCGCAATTTCGGTAAAAAATCATTAACTGAGTTGGAGCAATTAGTAGCTGATAAAGGTTTGCATTTCGGAATGGACGTGCAAAAGTATAAATTAGACGAAGATTGAAATTAAATTCTTCCCCTCCTTATGCTAGTCGTATCGGAGGGGAATTTTTTGTATAATCGAAACCGCAGTATTCGAATAAAACAATTATCAATCGTAATAGGTGGAGTATCCAAGACTGCGTAGGCTATTCTGACCGTTACTTACGAATTTTATTACAATGAGACACGGTAACAAAACCAATCATTTAGGTAGAACACATTCGCACAGAGATGCGTTATTGAAAAATTTGGCGATTTCGTTGATTCAGTACAAACGTATCGAAACAACTTTAGCAAAAGCTAAAGAATTGCGTAAATTCGTTGAGCCTTTAATCACAAAAGCTAAAAGTGACACTACGCACTCACGTCGTACAGTATTCTCTTATTTGCAAGACAAAGAGTCAATCAAAACTTTGTTTGGTGAAATTGCAGAGAAAGTAGCTACCCGTAACGGTGGATACACTCGTATCATCAAATTAGGTAATCGTTTTGGTGACAACGCCGAAACAGCTTTGATTGAGTTGGTTGATTACAACGAAGCTTTATTGACAGCCGTAGAAGAAAAAACTACCAAAACCCGTCGTAGCCGTCGTGGTGGTAGCAAAACAGCTGCAACTACAGAAACTACTCCGGTAGCTGTTGCAGATGAGTCGTCGGCAGAAGTAGTAGAAGAAACTCCGGCAGCTGCTGAACCAGCAACTGAAGAAGTAGCAGATGCTACGCCAGCAGAAGACGAAACTCCGGCTTCTGAAGAAGATAAAAAAGAAGCGTAAGATTTGTTTCATACGTATACAGAAAGCCCCTGAGCAATCAGGGGCTTTTTTGTTTGGTTTAGGCATCAGTCTGCGTGGTACGCATATACTCGTCCGCAAAAGCGCGTGTCACGCATAAAAGCGAAGAGGATTCAATTAGCAATTAAATTTTTCTCCACCCTATTCCAACCTTTCAAACGTATAGCCAGTCAATGCGGTATGTTGAATTGCAAAGCTGTGCTGACACACAAAAGAGAAAGATGGAGACAATCAATTTATGGTCATTATTTAACCCACTGGAATCATTTTTAGAGAAGTCAATTCTCAGTAGTAAATACTGGAAAATCAGAGTGCTGTTGTTTTCATGTTTAGTTAGTTTTACCTGGTTGTTTGCTTTGAATAGGGGATATATTTACGAGAATTTCAGGAGTTTTTATGCCGATGTGATTCTGCACAACCCGCAGCCTTTTTTCTTCTGGAATAGCATTATAGAACAAGGAGATGCTCCATTGAAGTTCCATCAGTTTGAATCAGGCTCGCATGAGGCCAACCGTATTTTCAGATTAACTATTCCGCTGATTGCGCATTATTTTCACCTGAATAGTCTGGGACTTTATTTGTTGCAGGTGGTATTAGGCGTAGGGTTTCTCTATTTGTTAGTGAATATACTAGCCAGAATTCTTGTTGATAAGTTGCTGACTTTCTACCTGTTTTTTGCGTTTGTGAATGTGTATGTAGGGTCTTGCTTTTTCTTTAATTGTTTTGGTCATGGCGATGGTTATACATTTTTCTTTATGCTCTGTGCGTTAGTAGTAAGAAGACCTTTGGTGATGACCCTGTTTTGCCAGTTAGCTTTCTGGTGCGACGAGCGTAGCGTGGTGATGGCCGTGGCTTTATGGTTGTTTCATCACTTTTATTATCAGCTGAGCAGAAAAGGTTCAATGAAAGTTCTGTGGTTAGTAATAGGCAATGTGTTATTGTATCTGGTGGTGAGGGTTTATTTATCAAAGACCTACCATTTGGTATCAGAAGACGTAGAGAATTTTAGTTTCGACCGATATCTCTATTTTATTAAATTCACAAGCTTGTGGTATGGTAAACGCAGCTCTGTTTCGTTAGAAGGTTTTGCTCTCGTAATTATGGTAGTATTTATCATTTTGTATCGCGACAGGCAATATCTAAGATTATTACTATTGGCATTGGGTAGCTGGCTGCCTATTGTAGCTATTAGTTTTCTGGTAGGTGATACAGTAAGAACGCTTTCGTTTACCTTTGTATTCTGGTTAATAGCCCTGATTATTATAAAAGAACGTATCAACCCGGTACAATTGAAAGCATTGGTATTAATCATTTCATTTGTTAATTTGTTAATTCCGGTTTCATTTCCATAGAGATTAATTAAAAGATTTTAGATAAAGAATATTTAGCAAACCCCACACCCTAACTCACTTCCCATTGTTGGGGATGAGGCTGGACGGTCGCCCGTTAGCGTGGGATTGAAGATTTATAAGCCCATGAGGATAGTTTTATTATTGATTCTTTTATTGAATGTCTGTTTTTTCAGCCTTGCGCAGGATGATAGTAATATTACTTTTGGTATAGGTGAAAGAATAAGTGCCGATTATGCCATAACCGACGCGCAGGATAACCTCATCACAAGTGGCAGTTATACAAAAGACCATATTGAAAGCGATTTGATTATCGAGTCGAAGCGCTATGTAGTACCTAAAGAGGGAGCGAGTTTTATTGTGAAGTTTGACTCGAAGAAAGTTGTGCAGTGGTTTCATTATATAACGAGCTATAACAAACCCAAAATAACACTCCTGAGCGATGATAGCAGCAATGTATATATGGTTGGGGTTTATGAACGCTATCTGGGTTTTGATGGTAAATCAACTTTTCTGGGGGAGCTTGACAAAGAGATTTTTGTAGCAAAATACAATGCTGCTGGAACATTGAAATGGACGAAAAGATATGGAGGCAACTGGGATGAATCTATAGGTAAACCCAGTATTGATAAAGAAGGTAATCTATATGTGGTAGGACGGTTTCAGGGGAATTTTATGGCCGATGGAAAGAATGTGATAGTAGATGCCGATGGTGTGAGTAAATCTTTCCTGCTGAAATTAGACAGAAATGGTGGATTAATCTGGATTCATAAGTTTGATGATGCTAAGATTATAGCAAATGCCGTTGAGGTAAATCAGCAAAACAAAGTGTTTATCAGTGGAGCATTCACTGAAACTGCTATTTTTGGTGCAGGTCTTAGTTTGCAGTCAAAAGGGAAACAGGATGTATTTTATACCCAATGCGAGCAAAATGGAGCAGTAAGTTGGGTAAAGCAATTAGGAGGGATATTTGACGATGAGTGCAACGATATAGCAGTTGATAACAATAACCATGTATATCTATCGGGTATTACTGGCGATGTAGGCCAACGAAGTCTTTTCTTACTAAAAACCAATGAAACTGATGGAAGTGTAGTGTGGTCTAAATCAATTATTACCAACAAGAATCAAATCCCAACCTGGCTTTTGGTCAATGATCTGGCCGTAAATAAAGCAGGCGAGCCTTATATGCTGGGTTTTACTGAAGGAACCGAACTAACTTTTAATGCACAGATTAAACTATCGCAGCCCAACGAAAGGTTTATCTTTCTGGCAAAATATTCGACTGAGGGTAATGTATTATTTGTAGATAAAGAACCAATCTTTGGTCAGTTTGGCTATGCTACTTCTATGGCATTAGATAGCCGTCGGAATATCTATCTCACCAATTTTTACAATTTCAATAATTTTACCTATTCAATCCTGAAACGAAAGACTGAATTAGATGCCAGAAACTGCGTTAGTACGAGTGTAGTTATTGCCAGTGAAGAAAGCTGTAACGGACAAGCGATGAAGCTCTCAGAGAACGTAATTATACCCGAAAACGACTTTACTATACAATGGTATAAGAATAATGAAAGAATCAGGCTGGCTACACAGCTAAGCTACCAGGCTTCGCAGGAGGGGTATTATAGTTTAAAGCTGATTAACAAGAATAATAAGAATTGTGAGGTAAAGTCGGCAAACAATATTCTGGTATCTTCGAAAGAAATGTATGCTCATAAGACTACCGATATTGTATTTCATTATGATATAAACAATCCGAAACTTTCTACTAATGGAGATAAAGACCAGTGGTACCGAAATAATGAGTTAATTACTGTGACAGGAAATGTCCTGATGAATCCACAAGATGGTGTCTATAAAATAAAGAGACCCGTACCCGGCTGTGGCGTAACAGTAGAGTCAAAAGAAATTATTGTTCAGGATGGTTACGGAATAGAGTTGCATAAAGAAAGCATCGACGGCCTGGGCAATCACTGCGAGCCGTTTCCGTATTTTAGAATTTCTACCAACATTACTGGTTCAGGCTTATTATATCGATGGTTTCTGAATGACCAATTGATTGCTGATTCTACAGAAACGCATTTGATGGCCGTAGCATCGGGTGATTATCATGCCAGTGTCATCAATCTCAATACAGGCAAAGTGTATGCATCAGGCAAATACAGACTAGACCGTAAAGATTATCTGCAGGCATTACCGCTCTCGAAGGTTGAGAATGGTTGTGGTACGGCTGCAGTAATTAAGATAGACGATGCCTTTGCCAATAAATACCTGATTGAAGATATAACCTGGAAACTGAACGGAGTAGAGTTACCCAATGAAAAGAACAGGTTTATTAGGGCCACCGCCAGCGGAGACTATACATCTTCGGTGCGATATACGAGTTTTTATTCTGATAAGGCTTCGTGTAAATACAACTCTTTTACGCATTTTGAGAAGAAGCCCGATTTTAATGTAAACATCGGCTATGGTTATGCGGGTTCAGGCTGTAAAGTAGATTCGTTTAAAGTTTTTGTAGATGCCAATCAGCAATATACCTATCAATGGACAAGAAATGATACAATAATCAGTAAGAAAACTTCCAATGAATTATTTGTTAAAGATAAAGCGGTCTATCGGGCTTATATTAACAGGGGCGATGGGTGCATTATAGAGACGAATGATATAAGCCTGACAGGCTGTGCTTCCGATGCTTTTAACCAGTTTGTTTTGCTGAATCCTCCCGTGATTAGTGCCGAAAAAACAACGGTTTTAGCCAACGATAAAAGTTTTATCAAGGCGGAGGGTTGCACAGATGTGAATTTCCAGTGGTTGAAAAACGAAATGCCTGTCACAGGTGCTAATCAGGCCAGTCTTGAACTTCAGCAGACCGGAACTTATGCTTTACAGATTGAGAAATTCGGTTGTAAAACTGTCTCAAATGCGATAAATATTATTGTAGAAAATATTTTATCAGAGGAAGGAACAGCCGAAATACAAATCAAAGCTTTCCCGAATCCGACTTATGAAACCTTGCAGATAGTGCTTCCTGCTGGCAGTAGTGGAAAGGCTTTATTAAACCTGCTCAATACCAAAGGTGAAGTCATTAAAAAAGGCTCTTTCACAGATTCTACCACTTTGGATTTAAAAGACATTCCTGAAGGTGTTTATTTACTTACCATTGATGCAGACAGACAACGGTTTGTAAAGAAGATTGTGAAGGAGTAGAGGGGGTGTAAGACAAGATTGAGCATGGTATTATTTTCATTATTTATCTTCCAATTGCGCTAGCGCTGCCTAGCGCCATATACAGTCTATCCGAAACATTATTCTCTCCTTTCTACAAATACCCAACCATATTCACTAATTTTACGGCTGATTTCTAATAGTAGCTACCCGTATTCCATTATCATGAGTGATATTTCTATTGTTATTCTGACCTACAACGAGTCTGTTCATATCAGAAGATTATTGTCTAAAATTGCCGGATTGCAAGCACCCATATACATTATCGATTCTGGTAGTACTGATGATACAGTAGCAATTGCGGAGCAATATGGGGCTATTGTAAAGGTGAATAAATTTGAAAATCACCCAAAGCAATGGGATTTCGGGTTGAGAAATACTAATATTACTACACCCTGGATTATTGGCTTAGATGCCGACCAGTATCCGTCAGATGAATTATTAAGTAAGCTGAAGTCTTTTTCTGATGCCTCGGTTCCGGCTGATGTGAATGGAATATATCTTAACCGTCATAATTATTTTCAGGGCGAAAGATTAAAGTATGGCGGGTATAGAAATTTCTATATGCTCAAGATGTTTAGAAATGGAAAGGGATGGTCTGATCTGAACGAAAATATGGATCATCGCTTTGTGATTGAGGGCAAAGCGATTATCTGGAAAGACGAGATTCTGATAGAAGATAACCTGAAAGAACATGACCTCGATTTCTGGTTACATAAACAAATCCGCTATAGTAACCTGACTGCACAGGAAGAATTTCAACGCAAAAGAGGATTAAGAGGACAAACCCTGAAGCCTAACCTTTTCGGAAGCCCTGATGAGCGTAAGGCAGTGTTCAAAAAAATATGGTGGAATATGCCGCTATTCGTAAGGCCCATGATCTACTTCTTCTATCGCTTTGTTATCAGATTGGGTTTTCTGGAAACTACGTCCGGACGCACATTCCACTATCTGCAAGGCTTCTGGTTCCGTTTTCTGGTTGATGCTAAAATTAATGAATTAGAAAGGAAGGAGAAGAGAAAGTAATCTATATATTTTGCCACAATGTACACGATTAAAAAACACAATGTTACACAATTTGACTATATCAATTGATTGTGTAACATTGTGTACTTAGTGTACATGGTGGCAATTTCTTTGTTGCAAAATATACTTTACTTCCCAATCGATGGCGTTTTGATTTTTCCTGATGACAACTGACTCAGGAAATACACAAAGTAAATACAAAGCCCCAGATAGACAATCTGCAAGAGATATTCCAACACATTCAGCATCGTAAGACCGCTGAAAGAATTATAGTATTTCCCTCCCAAATAATACCATAGCGACGGGTGAACTGCTCCGATGATATTAAGCAGTATAAGCACCGTCCATTGTCTGGTTTTAAAAGTCTCACCATAGAAATAGATAATAGGTAGCAGAATCGTATATAAGTAATTCGGCAATGAATTTTTATGCACGATAATCGTAATCATATTGGTGAGTATAAAAGCAAATATCAGCAATTTGGTTTCGCTATAAGGTTTCAGGTTTTTCAGATAGTAGAAAGCTCCTGCCAGAATAATCAGCAGTCCTCCCCAGTTCAATATCTTGCTTTGTGGTTGCACTCCGCCAATAAATGGGCTAAGGATGCTCACCAGGTTCGGCGCAAAAGGTAAATCGCCCAATTGAAGCGGCGCCAGAATTTTTTCTCCTACCAGAAAGAGCATAATGGCAATTGAAGGAATACCTATTATCAGTAAGCCTGAGAGTATTTTGATACGTTGCTTCGAGAATAGAACTAATAAGGCTATTGGAATAATCAGTAGGATCTTGGTACATAAAATTCCGACACCTAATACCAGACCAATATGCAACGCATTATGCGACTTTTTGAAGGACCAGATAGCTAAAGCAATAAACAGCCATAGGAAAATATCTTCTTGTCCGCCGAAAATCAGAAAGATAAACGGCGCAGGTAAAGCCAGATACAGCACAATATAAAAAACTGTGTATTTGTGTTTGAATAAGGCTTTGGTAATATAAATGGCTACTAACTCATAAATCATCATCAGGAAGATGATAGATTTGGGAGAGTCGACAATGGCCAGTGTAATAGCATTCAGATATGGAAATAGGGGAGAATACGGCTGCCAGAAATCCCGATAAACCATCAAACCATCAAGGGCAAGTTTGGCAGTATCATAGAAGAAGATTACATCAGATTTTACGGCAAAATTCAGAACAATATAAACAATACAAAAGGGTAGGAGTCGTAAGCCAACCCATGCACCGATGATGGATAACTGATTATTTTTAGAGAAAAAACCATTAATTGCCTCTTTTTTAGCGAGTAAAATAATAGTGACAAGGCTTAAAAAAACAGAGATAGCTACTTTCCCTAAAACTACAGACATTGATGCGTAAATGTTTATTTGGTCGGCAAAGGTACGAGGGAAATATGATATTTAGAAGAATTTAGTGATTGAGTGCTTTAGTGATTGAGTGAATGTGTGATTTAGTGAATAATTGATTATAAAAGGACGAGACTTCAGTTCAAACAGGGCCTTCGACTCTTAAAGTAGGTTTTGTAGTCGAAGGCCTTGTGTAATTATTATTTCAAATAGACCTGATTACTTACCCGTAGGTATTTTAGGTAACTGCCCTTCAAGCGCTTCCAATCTGGCAGATAGCTGCTCAAATTTTCTATCTGTTTCTTTATTCTTCGCCTTTAACTCTTCATTTTCCTTAGCTAGTTGTTGAATCGCACTGATGCCCAGCATTGAAATTGCTTCATAATCTACACTACGGAAATCGTTTACCTCACGGCCGTATACAAAGATTTTATCTGTTGGGTGTTGCCAGTCTTTTACGGTAAAACGATTGCCTGATACTGCAATTACCTCGGCCTTGATAATACCTGCTGTGGGGTGAATGAACTGGAGTTTTTCGCCAATCTTCAAATCATAAGCTTTAGCCAATGCACAGGTTAGCGTTTGAGCGGTTTCGTTAAAAACAACTGTTTCGGCTAGTGTATAAATATCAGGTACGACATCAGTTACCTGGGTAATGGCTTGCGGATATACTGTTTCTACCTGTTGGGCGATTACTTTTTTGAAAGATTGAGTGCCATACTGCAACTGGTCTTTCATGGTATAATCGGTGATTTGTAGTGCCCTGATGGTGGCTAAATCTTTGGCTGAGTTGCTGATGCCCACAATATTTTTGATACGGGCATCTGAAACCGCCACAAAGATAGTTGATAAAACACCTTGCCCGGCATATATTGAAATGGGTGCTGCAAGGGCGGGGCTGTTGCTAACTACATGCTGACCGTCGGTCTCTTTTCTATAGAAATACGCCATAGGCATTGTACTGGTGGTCACCTGCCCTGTTACATCTAGCGGGCCTCTTGGGGAAGATGTATTTATACCTACACGACCGGTATTGCCACCGTTGGGTTTCAAAAGAATATTACTGCTCGAAGAGATAGTAAAATAGTTACTTTCCTGAATGAATCCTGTTGATTCCGATGTATTCCCTATAGCCAGATGATAGTCCTTGTAACCGAAGCTTGTTTCTCCTATCTGCAATTTATTGACCGGTTTGTCCGTATCAATACCAAAATTCCCTGTACCTTTTTGTAAGGTCAGTTGAGCAGCGGCATTATTTGTTGAAAAGTGTAAGTCATTATCTAAATGCGTTTGAAGATAGGCACTACCATTAGAGGTAAAAAAACCAATGGAGGTTTTGCCATCAAGACTTTCCTGGCTTAATCCTATTTCGTTGGCTCTTATTGTGAAAGGCTTAGAAGGCGTTGAGGTGCCGATGCCAACGTTTCCGGCATTGGTTTTATAGAGATTATTTCCGCTTAATGCCCAACCGGCACCTGAGGTGTTGGTAAGAGATACCCAAGCTGAGCCATTCCAGTATTGTAATTGATTAGAGCCGTTATTATAAACCACAGTACCTTTGGTTGGATTGGCTGTTGTGGCAGATAAGGTAACCGATTGTGCTTGAGAAACGCTGTTTACGAGGAATAAAATATAAAAAAATAGAGTGATTTTTTTCATAATAAATAATGCATATAAAATATAATCACAATATTCTGACAAAGTTTTGTAGAAATAATAAGTCTTTAGATAAATCGAATCGTTATTTTATCCGTTGGCCATTTCCTGCATTTACTGATTTAAGCGTGATAAATTCCGAACCTTTTGCAAAGCTTTCGGCAGAACTAATCAATAAAATGCCCGGCCGGATGATCAGTACTCATCCGGCCGGGTATTAAGCTTTTTCTAAATGATTATTTTCCTGTAGGTACTTTCGGCAGTTGGGCTTCTAGGGCTTCCAGCCGCGCAGAGAGTTGTTCGAATTTTTTGTCTGTTTCTTTATTTTTTGCTTTCAATTCCTCATTCTCCTTTGCCAATTGTTGGATAGCACTGATACCCAGCATCGAAAGGGCTTCATAATCTACGCTACGGAAATCGTTTACTTCACGGCCATACACAAAGATTTTATCGGTTGGGTGTTGCCAGTCTTTTACCGTAAAACTATTGCCTGATACGGCAATTACCTCGGCTTTTACTATACCTTCTTTTGCATGAATAAACTGGAGTTTTTCACCAACCTTCACATTATAAGATTTGGCTAGTGTGCAGGTCATGGTTTTATTGGTTTCATCAAAAACAACCTTTTCTGCCAATACATATATATCAGGTACTACATCGGTTATCTTGGTGACAGCTTGCGGAAAAACCTCCTCTACTTGTTGGGCAATCACTTTTTTGAAGGGCTTATAGCCATACTGCAACTGGTCTTTCATGGTATAATCTGTAATCTCCAATTTTCTGAGCGTAGCTAAATCCTGTGCAGAATTGCTGATGCCGACAATGTTTTTGATGCGGGCATCGGAAATGGCAATAAATTGTGAGGCTAAAACAGATTCCTGTGAATAAATAGAAATAGCAGGGTTTTCGGTAGTAGTATAACCCGTTGAAGCCTGATTAGTATTTAATCGAAAATAGGCAAAAGGCATACTGCCGGGGTTCTGAGCACCCCTGACGTCTAATGGCCCTCTAGGCGTAAGGGTATTAATTCCTACATATCCTCCGTTACCATAACTAGGGCGTAAAATAATTTTGGTTGTAGAAACGATAGATAAATCAGTAGTTGTCTGACTTATCCCTGTAGCACCTCCTCCATTGCCTAAGGCAAAGTCATAACCATTTATATTGGGCGCACCAATTTGTAAACGGTTTGTAGGAACAACATTACCGATAGCAACGTTTCCGGTTCCTACCTGAATACGCATTTGAGCAGACCCGTTGCCAGTTGAAAAATTCAAATCGTGGTTACTATAGGTCTGCACATAAGCACTGCTCTCAGTTGTATAAAAACCTGCCTGCACAGTACCGTCGTTGTTTTCCTGGGTAATACCTTGTCCTTCAAATCTTACAGTAAAACGCTTATCGGGTGATGAGGTGCCAATGCCTACGTTGCCGGTATTTGTATTATAAAGATGAGTTGCGTTTAGTGCCCAGCCTGTGCCGGAAGCATTGGTGAGTGATACCCAGGCAGAGCCGTTCCAGTATTGAAGTTGATTGGAGGTATTGTTAAAAACTACGGTACCTTTGGTGGGGTTGGCCGTTGTGGTGGCTAAAGTAACTGACTGTGCGATAGAAACCCTATTGATGATGAATAAAGTAATAAAAAGTAGAGTGATTTTTTTCATGGAGAATTATGTATGTGTGTAATAAAAATCAAAATATGCGGATAAAGTTTTTTATGTAATATAGTACTGACTAAAATAAGGATAATGATTTACTGAGCGGCTATTTGAATAGTCTAATGGTTCTTTTATAAGATTTTCGATAAATCTGGTGATGGAATTCCCTCCCTTATAACCATGTGTATCAGGCTTGGGTTTAAGATTTTTTCTGATAATTATTTTACTGTAGGTATTTTAGGTAATTGTGCTTCTATAGCTTCCAGTCTGGCTGAGAAATCTGACTTGACTTGCTCCAATTTCGCCTTTAACTCTTCATTTTCCTTAGCCAGTTGCTGAATGGCACTGATGCCCAGCATTGAAATTGCTTCATAATCTACACTACGGAAATCGTTTACCTCCCGGCCATACACAAAGATTTTATCGGTCGGGTACTGCCAGTCTTTTACGGTAAAACTATTGCCTGATACTTCGATTATCTCGGCTTTTATTATGCCTTCGCTGGGATGAACAAACTGGAGTTTTTCACCGACCTTCACATCATAAGATTTAGCCAGGGTACAGATCAAGGTTTTGTTTTCGTGGTCAAAAACAACAGTTTCTGTCATTGTATAAATATCAGGTACTACATCGGTTATCTTGGTTATAGCTTGCGGATATACTTCTTCTACTTGTTGGGCAATGACCTTTTTGAAAGATTTATTGCCATATTGTAAATGGTCCTTCAGGGTATAATCAGTTATTTGCAAAGATTTTACCGTTTCTAAATCTTTTATCTGATTGCTGATGCCCACGATGTTTTTGATTCGCGCATCTGAAACCGCAATAAATTGTGAGCCTAAAACAGATTCCTGCGCATAAATGGAAATAGAAGCGTTAGCAGAATTTGAGCCACCTGTAACAGGCTGGGCATTATATTCCCGATAAAAGGCCATCTTTACATTCCCCGAATTGGTAGAACCCTTTACATCCAGAGGTCCCCTGGGAGTAGATGTACTTATTCCTACCCGATTACCAGTGGTACTTACCACACCATCGCTTATACTTAAACTACCATCACCATTCGGCTTCAAAACAATTTTAGTAGAGGAGTATAAGTTAAATGCTGTACTTGATTGATAAAAAGCTGCAGCAGATGTTCCGTTGCCAATGACAAGGTCATAACCATACAGATATGTTGAACCAACTGATCCAATTTGTAACCTATTGTAAGGTTTGGCGACATTAATACCTACATTGCCATACTCACCATTCTGAGGCATCAAGGCTATATTAGTGGACGACTTTAATGAAGTTAATGTATCTGTTTGAGAAATTCCCATAGCATGTGTTCCATTCCCAATAGCAAACTGATTACCGCTATAGCCAGTTGAGCCTATAGAGTTGATTTGTAACAAGTTAGCCGGGTTAGTTACACCGATGCCTACACTGCCTGTATTACTTTTATAAATATTGTTTCCGCTTTGTGCCCAGCCCGTTCCTGATGCTGCGTTGGTTACAGGTATCCAGGCTGAACCATTCCAGTATTGTAGCTGATTGGTGCTGTTATTGTAGACTACTGTGCCTTTGGTGGGGTTGGCTGTTGTGGTGGCTAAAGTAACTGATTGGGCATACACTAATTGATTTACCAGCAGGAAGATGGCAATAAGTAAAGATGTTTTTTTCATGGCCAAGTTTAGTTTGTGAATTCAATTCTTAACTGAATTAGCCAAGTTAGAGGGTTTTGCGTATAACAAAAAACAAAATTTACTAAACGGTAAGAATAAGTAATTTTGCTCAACCGAGATCTCAGGCTGTATGAAGTTCGGTTGAGCAAAATATTAATAACTTTATTTATTCTCTACTTGCCTGGAGGCATTTTCGTCATTTGTGCTTCCAACATTTCCAGTCGGGCAGATAGTTGCTCAAACTTCTTGCTGAATTCCTCGTTTTTCTTTAACACGGCTTCACTCTTCGCTTTAAGTTCCTCATTTTCCCTAGCTAATTGCTGAATAGCACTGATGCCCAGCATCGAAAGTGCTTCATAATCCACACTCCTGAAATCGTTTACCTCACGGCCATATACAAAGATTTTATCGGTTGGGAGCTGCCAGTCTTTTACTGTGAAACTATTACCCGAAACGTCAATCACTTCAGATTTTACTTTGCCTGCTGTCGGATGGATAAACTGGAGTTTTTCTCCTACTTTTACGTCATAGCTTTTTCTTAATGAGCATTTTAATGTCTGATTGGTTTTATCATAAACCACATTTTCTGCTAACACATAAATATCAGGCACTACATCAGTCCCTTGAGTTACCGCTTGCGGATACACCTTTTCTACCTGTTGTGCAATTACTTTCTTGAAAGATTTGCTGCCAAATTGAATCTGGTCTTTCATGGTATAATCTGTAATTTCCAGATTCCTGAGAGTAGCTAAATCCTGTGCCGGATTGCTGACGCCTGCAATGTTTTTGATTCGGGCATCGGAATAAGCAGCAAACTGACTTGCTAAAACAGATTTTTCAGCAAAAATGGACACATCAATACCAGAAGACCCAGTATTGCCTATTACATGCTGGCCAGTGTTGGAATTACGATAAAAAAAAGCAAAAGCCAGTGTTTGATTCATTAACCCTCTAATATCTAATGGATACTGTGGTGAAGTAGTGTTTATGCCTACACGACCCCATGTAGACCCACCATAGCGGGGTAGCAAAACAAGATCAGTAGTGGTAGCTATATTAGAGGTAGTACTAGACTGGTATAACCCCGTAACCTGCGTTCCATTCCCGAAAGTAATATGATTACCACTAAAACCTGATGAACCCACTGAGCCGATTTGTAATTTGTTGGTAGGATTAGTAACATTAATACCCACATTTCCACTTCCAAATTGGGGATTTAAAGTAATATCAGATGAACTCCTCATATCAGTAATGTATGACCCTTGCAAAATTCCGAAAGCTTTTAATCCATTACCAATAGCGAAATGAGTACCCGTCACACCCGATGACCCTATCGACCCGATTTGTAACCTGTTAGAGGGATTTTCTATATTGATACCCACATTGCCATAACCATCGCCGGGTTTTAAAGCAATGTTTGTGTTTGAACCAATCAGACTGGCTTGATTCGACTGATAAAATCCGGTGACATAGGTTCCATTGCCAAATGCCAGATGATTACCTGCGTAGTAGCTTGAACCCATTGAGCCAATTTGCAGCATATTTTCTGGATTTGTTACACCAATACCCACGTTACCACTATTATTTTTATAGATATTCGTTCCGCTCAATGCCCACCCCGTACCCGAGGCAGCATTGGTCACAGCTATCCAGGCTGAGCCATTCCAGTATTGAAGTTGATTGGTACTTTTATTATACACAACTGTGCCTTTGGTGGGGTTAGCTGTAGTAGTAGCTAGTGTAACCGATTGCGCATTAACACATTGGTTTGCCAGTAATAAAATGGCAAAAAGTAAAAGTGTGTTTTTCATGACTCATTGTTGTTTGTGAATTGATTATTTAGAAATTCAATTCAAATTACAACGTTTCAATAAGAATCAGATACTTATCTTTCTAAGCGGTCGATTGAATAAATTCAAATGAAAAAAGGAATAATAAGGGCTATTGAAAGACTTAGGATTGAGGTTGAAAACAAAATAGTTGCCCGAACAGCAATGTTCACCCGGGCAACTATTTCTAGGCCTATGCAAATGATTATTTTCCTGCCAGTGCTTTAGGTAATTGTGCCCCAAGGACTGCTTCAATTGCTTCTAATCTGGCTGAAAAATCAGACTTAAGTTGTTCTAATTTTCTGGTCAATTCATTATTTTTTCTCTCTAATTCTTCATTCCGGCTTTTCATTTCCTCATTTTCCTTAGCTAATTGCTGAATGGCACTGATGCCCAGCATCGAAAGTGCTTCATAATCTACACTTCTGAAATCGTTTACTTCACGCCCATATACAAAGAGTTTATCGGTAGCATGTTGCCAGTCTTTTACAGTAAAACTATTGCCTGAGACGGCAATCACTTCAGCTTTTACTTTGCCTGCTGTCGGATGGATAAACTGGAGTTTTTCTCCTACTTTTACGTCATAGCTTTTTCTTAATGAGCATTTTAATGTCTGATTGGTTTTATCATAAACCACATTTTCTGCTAACACATAAATATCAGGCACTACATCAGTCCCTTGAGTTACCGCTTGCGGATACACCTTTTCTACCTGTTGTGCAATTACTTTCTTGAAAGATTTGCTGCCAAATTGTATCTGGTCTTTCATGGTATAATCTGTAATTTCCAGATTCCTGAGAGTAGCTAAATCCTGTGCTGAATTGCTGACGCCTGCAATGTTTTTGATTCGGGCATCTGAAACAGCAATAAAACTGGCTGCTTGAATTCCATTTTCTGCATAAATTGAAATGCTGGCGGTACTGGAAGAAGTACTGCCAATCGCATGAGAATACTGATTATTACTGTTATTAAGGTAAAAATAGGCAAAAGGCATATTGGCGGTATTTGACCAGCTCTTAACATCTAATGGGCCTCGTGGTGTGTAAGTATTTATACCAACAAAACCTCCACCATTACTGGGTTGTAAAACAATTTTGGTAGAAGAGGTCATAAGGAGCGACCCATCTGATTGATAAAATGCTGAAGTCTGTGCTCCGTTCCCGAAGGCAATGTCATAGTAATTATAACCAGAACCCACAATCCCAATTTGCAATTTATTTGTAGGAAAATCTGTATTAATGCCTACATTTCCATCCGTGTATCCTTTAGGTCTTAAAATGATATTTGTGGTAGAATTGATGAGGGTTTTATCATTGTATTGAGAAATCCCCATAGCGTGTGATCCATTGCCAAGCGCAAAGTCGTAAGACTCTATACTTGTAGGACCTACCGACCCGATTTGCAATTTGTTTTTGGGCGTTTCTGCATTAATCCCTACAAAGCCGGATCCGTTCACACGAGGTTTCAATACTATATCTGTGGTAGCACTAATTAAACTATTGCTATTGGTCTGATTTATAGCTGTGGCATGCGTTCCGTTACCAATAGCCAGTTGATTGTTGGAAAAACTGGTTGCGCCTACAGACCCTATCTGCAACTGATTGACGGGTGTTTCTGTATTGATACCTACAAAACCCAGACTATTCACCCGGGGCCTCAGCACTATATCGTTGGTAGCCCCAATTAAACTAATGGGGTCAGACATATAAAACGCTAAGGCATGGGTTCCGTTGCCCATGGCAAGATGATTGCTGTTGAAATCAGTCGTGCCGACCGAGCCGATTTGTAGCATATTGGCTGGGTTTGTGACCCCAATACCCACATTGCCACTGTTATTTTTATAGATATGAGTACCATTTAGTGCCCAGCCGACTCCGGCACTTGCACTCGTAAGCGACACCCAGGAGGAGCCATTCCAGTATTGTAACTGGTTGGTTCCATTATTATAATAGACTGTTCCTTTAGTAGGATTGGCATTGGTGGTAGCCAATGAAACTGATTGGGCATGAGCCACGCAGTTTGCTGCGAAAGCAAAAAGCAGAAGTGATTTTTTCATAGCAGATATAGATTAGTACGATTTAATAATCTTATAAAAGGATACGGAGCTTTGTATCAGTTGGCGGGCAGAGTAACGGGAATCTGGCAGAAAGGTAATAATAAAATTCATTTGCCCTACAACTGGCAACAAAAATTTCTGTCTGATATATAAATGCAAGAAGTTTTAAGACTTTATGAGCCCATAACTATTCACAGATTCAGGAATATGAGTACCATATAAAAAACATTTTTACATTTCATGATTTTTTTTTTATATTCATTCCAACCTTTTTACAAGAGTAGCAGTCAAGGCTGTAATTAACCAGAAAGATGCTTCGGAAAATATATATACTCATTGTATTGTTTGTAGTTATTTCTTGCGATGTTGCCAAGGAAGATTCAGTAGTACCGGTAGTCAAAGACGAGAACCCGGGCAATATCTTCTATACCTTGCAGGAAAATAACCTAACAATAGACCCCACTGCATTTGCTGGACTAAATGAAGCTACGTCTCTTTCGATTAGCCAATTACCTAAGCATGGTGAAGCAAAATTCATTGAAAATGGATTTATTTTCTATCGTGCCACCGATAAACTGGCTACATCAGATGCTTTCTCTGTGGAAGGGAAAACCGGAACCGGAGGAAGCATCACAGAAGAGGTGAAAATCAATTTTGTCAGCAATCCGTCAGACCTGCCTTGTTATGCAGGTGCGCTAGGTGATAATGCCAAAACAGATCCCGAAAAAGGGGTTGAAATTAATGTGCTTTTGAACGACAAAACCTGTAGTTCGATAGCCGATAATTCTTTAGTGATTGAGATTCCGCCTAAATACGGAAAGGCCGAAATTGTGAATCAACGCATTGTGTATACGCCTAACAAAGATTATATAGGCAACGATATTTTCTTCTATCGCGTAGGCATTAATACCAAAAAGAATCCTGTCGCTTCGGTTGATTTGAAGATTGCCGAATCAACAGAGTGTACAACAGGTATTGTAGACGATATTATTAATATTTTGAGCTATACGCCTAATACAGAACTGCAGCTGGATGTATTGCAGAATGACAGGCTGTGTGCTTTGTATAAAGATGCAGAATTGCGGATTCTGACGAATCCAACAGTAGGGACGCTGAGAATTGATAAGACTGTAGACACGCGCCCTGTGATTATGTATAAATTAACAGAAGCCTATAAAGGCCAGCAAAGTTTTGAGTATGCGTTGTATCGCTCAGAGAAGTTGTTCCTGAAAGCGAAAGTGACAGTGAACTTTTATTGAGTGATTGAGCGAATGAGTGATTGAGTGATTAAAAATAGGAATCATCTTAAGCAGTCAATTATTATATGAGGAACAATTAATTGAGATATAATTAATGTAATAATCACTCATTAACTAAATCACTAATTCACTCAATTATTCAAATTACCCCCACAAAAATCAATTTATTATTAGCCTCGATATTTACCAGCTTTTGTGCAAGTAAAAAGTGACCTTGAACTCTTAGAGGGGTGCTTACGGAGAGATTCCAAAGCACAAGCGGCTCTTTACCATCAGTATAAGGGGCGCTTTTTTGGTATTTGCCGTAGGTATGCACAAAGTAAAGAAGATGCCGAAGACATCTTTCAGGATGCTTTTGTGAAGATATTCCTGAATCTGAAAGAATTACGCAGCGCCGACCAGCTTAGTGCCTGGATTCGTCGCGTAGTGGTAAATGTATGTATTGACTACTACCATAAACGCGTCAATTTTGTGGATATAACAGAAATACCCGAAGCTATGCCGCCAGACTGGCAGAGCGAGTCGGTGATTTCGCAGATGAGTAATCAGGAATTGTTGAGTGCGGTGAACGAGCTGCCTGATGGGGCTCGTATGGTGTTTAACCTTTATGTGATTGATGGCTATAGCCATCAGGAAATAGCAGATATGATGAAGATTTCAGAGGGAACTTCGAAGTCTCAACTATTCTTTGCTAAGAAAGTACTTAAAAAAAAATTACAGACCATTGGAGCAGCCATTGATTAGCCGATAAAAAATGGAAAATTTTGATGAAAACTTAGAAAACGAGTATCGGAAGCGCTTCGAGAATTTTGACGAAACGCCGGACGATTTTCTCTGGGAAAATATTCAGGCACGCATAAAACCTGAGAAGGAACGACCGTTTGTAATCTGGTTAAACCATATGCGTGGCCCTGTAGGCATGGCAGCAGCTTTATTAGTAGGCTTGCTGATAGGAGTTTATTTTTTCGTAAAATCTGATAGTACCGATCAAACAAGTGATTTACCTGCCAAACCTGATACCAGCGCATCGCAACCCAAAAAGCCATACGTAACCCAAAAAGCTAATTCAACTGAACCGAATACTGAATCAGTTAATAAAAAAGGTAATTCTGTCAGGAACGAATCGCAACAGTTAGCATCAACAAAAAAGAACAATGGCAGGACTAAAGTTGTTGCTCCTGACGAAAATCTGAAGATTACGGAAGAACCAGCAACGAATAATGAAGCCATAGCCCAAGCCCCAATTGAAAAGAAACAAGTAGATAAAGGAGACAATAAACAAGCCATTGCTATTAATCCGATTAAACCGGAAACTAAAACTGAAAAACCTGTTATAGCAGAGAATAAACAAACGGAGGAAGAGAAAACAGTATTGGCACGCCTTGCGGAAGATAGAGCAAGAGAAGAAGCAAAAACATTAGCAGAAGAGAGAGCCAACGAAGCTAAACTGGCAGTGAATCAAACCCCTGAACAACCAGAATCTAATGCTGGGGTATTAGCCAATGAAGCGAATCAGACGACTATTTTCAAGGATACCTTGTTTCCAAATATTCATGCATTGAATGGTAAAGAAACACAGCAGATGGCTGTAACCGCCAAATCATTAGAAGCACCTGAAATACCTGCGTATGAAATGCCGATGATAGAAGAGGAGAGAGGTAGACTAAGATTTATTCCACCAACAGAAGTATTTGCTAATGTAACCTCTACTTTGAGTTACTATATGTTTTCGCCTAACAAGGGCGACCAGATAGTGGTGAATAACTTTAGCAGCAGTTCGCAACGTTTAGGTTTCGCCGCCCAATTAGGATTTGTGTATCCGCTTGCCAGAAAGATGGATTTACGCACGGGTTTGAGTTATTTCTCGAGCAAATCAAGAATCAGCTATGGGGTAACAGATAATTCACAAAAGAGCGTGACAGTTTTAAATGATAATTCGGTACAGATTAATCCGGGTAAATCTACCAAAGACGAAAACAGAAACTGGCAATATTTTGAAATACAAAGCGATGTACTGTATGAAACAAAGAAAATGCAGGCACTTTCATTAGGCATGAAATTCGGCGTGCAAACCTCTGCTGTGAACAAACCGCTACTTCAAGCCCGTATAGGATACAGAGTAAGCAAAGCTATTGCCGACCATTGGGCATTGTGGTTAGAACCAACTGTATCGGTCTCTTTATCTTCTCACCAAGCTGTAGGTGATTTATTTATGTACCGTACTACAGGTTTAGGACTGAATATGGGCGTTAGTTTGCTGAGGTAGAAGTTTATTGAGTGATTTAGCGAATGAGCGATTGAGTGATTAGAAAACCACTACCTGACCTAAGACCAAGGGATTTAAGATGATTTAATGATTAGTTAATGCTACCATGCCACCTGCATGGGATGCAGTGTCTTTTGTCTAGTGGTTAGGTTAATGCTCGAAAAGTGCTCAATAAATATGTGGCCCTTTGAATCGGCCGCTAAGCGGAGTGGAGGTCGCACGGCCGAAGCCTCGGGGCGCTTAATGAATTTGGCTATGCCGCGGCCTTCGGCCGTGCGACGTCCGCTTCGCTCAGCCACCGGGCTGGGGCGCTTGAGTTAATAGCAATTTATGACTAATAGCCAAATAGGTGAATGTTATTAAGCCCACTCCGCTGCCTTGTATAATATATTAAAGAAGACTCTAAATAACCATAAATTTCATCAATCCAAAATACCACAACAAATCAAACTCAATACTATGAAACAAATTATTTACTGCTGCGTACTAATGATTTTATTTACTAAAGCAAAAGCGCAGAATGTGACTATTATACCTGAAGGCATTACGCCTGTTATCACTCATCCACGCTTGAGTTATGACGCTATTCTGGCTTTGCCTTCACCACAGGAGGGAGATTTGGCCTACGATACTACCTTTAAATGTTTACGTATTTACGCTGATGGTAAATGGATATGCAGCTATCAGGATCCGTCTAATTATACCCCTAATTTGACACCAATTGCATCAATAAAAGGGTCAATGTTTGATTCTTCTCCGGCAATAACTATAGATGCCAGTGGTAATATTTATATAATAGGCATGTATTCGGGCACTGCTACAATCGGGAGTACTACCTTAACTTCTTCGGGGCATAGTGATATTTTTATAGCCAAGTATAACAAAAGTGGTGTTGCACAATGGGCAAAGTCTGCAGGAAGTACAACCTTTGAGTATGGGGCCGATATAACGGTAGATGCCATTGGCAATGTTTATATCATAGGTAGTTTTTCTGGTACGGCTATCTTTGGCTCAACCAATATTACTTCTGGTGGAAATAGTGATGTTTTTGTAGCCAAGTATAATACCAGTGGTGTTTTTCAATGGGTACAATCGGTGAGTGGGGCAGGCGATGCCAATGGGGCGAGCATAGCGGTTGACGGCAATAATAATATTTATCTGACGGGTAATTATGCGAATAATGCTCAATTCGGGACATTCTCACTAACCTCACAGAATTTTGGCTATGATGTTTTCGTAGCTAAATGTAATAGCAGTGGTGTTTTTCAGTGGGTGCAATCGGCAGGTGGCACAGGTAATGACTCCGGCTCAGGTATTGGTGTTGATGGTAACGGTAATATATATATTACCGGTGATTATGCAGGTACTGGTACATTCGGGAATACCCAGACAACTTTCAATGGAGCGGTTGATATTTTTTTAGCCAAGTATGATAATAGCGGTGCATTTCAGTGGGTAAAAACCGCTGGTGCTGCTGACTATGATATTGCGCACGATTTAGCAGTGGATAGCGATGGTAGTACTTATATAACAGGAAATTATTGGGGCACTATTACCTTTGGCACAAATGCCATTACCTCGCAGGGAACAAGAGACCTTTTTGTGGCCAAGCATGATGCCAGTGGGAATGCTATCTGGGCAAAGTCAGCAGGAGGAACACAACTGGAGGCTGGCAATGGGATTGCTGTTGATGCGAATGGGGTGTATGTCACAGGTCATTTTATGAGCCCAACCTCATTCGGTTCAAAAACTATTACACCCAATAGCCTAGACTATGACATTCTGGTGGTTAAATATAATAAATCTACAGGGAATTTTATATGGGTACAAACCGCAGGTGGCGCAGAAAAAGATGAGGGAACAGATATTGCTGTTGATTCTAACGGATATGTATATACCGTAGGGGGTTTTATGGGCACTGCTCAATTTGGTAAAACAACCAAAACCTCTCAGGGCAACAAAGATATTTTTGTTGTAAGATTTGATAAATAGGGCTCGAAATGCGGTATAAATAAGTCAAATCTCCCCAGTCTATTCCAGGGAGATTTGGCTTACTTATTTTATTTTTCCTCTTCTTCCTCCTCGCCACCTTCTTCACCATCACTCTCTTCTTCATATTCTTCTTCAGCCTCTTCCTCCTCGTTGTACTCTTCTTCGCTTTCTTCCTCCTCTTCGTCCTCGTTATACTCTTCTTCGCTTTCTTCCTCCTCATATTCTTCGTCTTCGCCCTCTTCCTCCTCATATTCTTCTTCGTCTTCGCTTTCTTCCCCCTCCTCATATTCTTCTTCGTCTTCGCTTTCTTCCTCCTCCTCATACTCTTCTTCGTCTTCGCTTTCTTCCTCTTCCTCATATTCTTCTTCATCTTCGCCCTCTTCCTCCTCATACTCTTCTTCGTCTTCGCTTTCTTCCTCCTCATATTCTTCTTCGTCTTCACTCTCTTCTTCATCTTCGCCCTCTTCTTCCTCATACTCCTCTAGCTCATCATAATCTTCCGGGAGTTCTTCGTCATATTCAACAACCTCAATTTCATCAAACACATCGAAATCTTCATAATCGTCTTCTGTATACACCACAAATTTATTAGGGTCATAGCCTTTACCTCCATCAACTACCGAGCGTTTATCTTCTTTCCAGGTATCTTCATAATCAGGGATAGGTGCTGTGCGGGCAATCATCCAGCTATCGCCCATATTCAGCTTAGAGTTTATTACGTAATCATATGGCATGTAGCAATAACCTTTGTCGCCCCACTGCTCACCCCATGAATTGCGTACAATAAACATTTTATCAACCTCCGAATATCCCACACAAAGCATGGCATGCAATCCATGAGCCTTGCGAGAAGCTTCGTCCGGAGAGGGCATCGGAACGATACCTTTGTTTTTATTACAATCATCAAATCCTTTAAAAAGCGCTATGCCGAAAATAATAGGGTAGCCTTCTGCCAGACACTGTTTCCAGGCATTCAAATCGGTTGGAATATATTTGGATTCCTGAACCTTAAAGTTGGCAGCCTCTTCGTAAGTCTTGCCATGCGGTTTGTCATTTACTTTTTGGGTCTCATAAGGCCAGGTTTCTTCTGTACAAGCGCCTAGTTTGTGCAAGCTATCAATCGCATACTGAATAAAGCTTCCTTTATCCTGAATATTACTACTGGCGCGTAAGCGCGCATTGTAATACACAAATAGTCGGCTTACTTCAAAGGCTCTTTTCTTTAAATGTTTTTTTGCCAGATACTCATACGCTCCGGCGGTGGCATTGGCTGTACAACTACTCAGATGTTTTTGATTTTCAACCTTTGTCATGAACGGACGCAGGTCAACTTTTTGAGGAAGGGCAGTTTTTTTTAGTTTAGGTGATGGCTTGTAGTTATCGGCATTCGGGCTTGCAGCCATATAAGAATACCCTTTCAGGACACTTTTGGTGCCATCTTTTTGCTTAAATTCCATACTCATAGGTGTTTAGGTGTAATATAAATCAACGCAATTAAAAAATTTCGGGAAGATATGGAGAATAATTTATGTGGGAAAGGATTTTTGATTGGGGTGGTGAATTTTAATGTGGTTATGTAGAGACATGCGATTCGTCGAGCGATGTGTTGCGTCTTGTGGTCTATACAATCTAATAAATGTTACTTGGGAATCGAAATTATTATTTGTGTTAAACTATATTGTCTATTATAATTTTTAGGTGTGGATAGACCCTTGATACACCATGGATTGGGCGGCGAACCGATCACCCCTCACACTAATAGTTTGATTCCACCAAAAATCTTTTCAAACGCTTTGAAAACACAAACCAGAATCGGAAATTTACTAGATACCAATCTACAACTAGCCGTCCGCATAACAACTATTAACATGGAGGAAGATAAAAATCTGCAAGCGAATACAGTTGGCAGTTGTATTACTGACTATCTACCTAAATATAATGAGGTAGAAACCACTCAAACTGAACCTGAAAAGGTTACCAATATGGTGGGAACCTTTTGGAACCCGGGGGCTGCGAAAGCACTAATTACTAAAACAGAACCTGAAAAGGTTACCAATATGGAAGGAACCTTTTTGAAAGGACACAACGATGGTTGTCTGAAAATTGTCGTTATGAAGAAAATTAAACGAGTTTTGTTTCTGAAAAGCCTTAAATAAGGATTACTTATATCAAGTCGTCTGTTAAGGATATGTCAAGTGAGAAGCTTTGAGATAAGTCAATTTCCTGAAAATAATGAAGAATTATTGCTATAAAATTATCAATTTTGTCATCGGAATTTTAATTCCCGAAAATCAACCTTTTCAACCAATATTTGCATTACTTTAACTTTTTATTCAACTATAAAAAACACCTGAAATGACTACTCGATTTCAAAAAATTGCCAGCATTTTTAGCTTTATTCTTATTATAGGTCATACCTTATCTGCCCAACTAGCCCCTATCAAACATATTGAAGGCCGCTGGGATATTACTATTACCGGTAAAGATGGTAAAACTTCACCGTCGTGGTTAGAAGTAAATCACTCAGGCGTAAAATACCTGAACGGACATTTTGTGGGTAGTGGTGGCAGTGCCAGACCGATTTCACGTATCAATTATGAAGGTGATAAAGTTTCTTTTTCTATCCCACCACAATGGGATGCTGCCACAAAGGATTTAGTGGTAGAGGGCGTTTTAAAAGACGATAAAATAACTGGAACGATGAATATGCCTAGTGGTGAAGTGGTGAATTGGGTGGGTGTACGCGCGCCTAAATTAAATAGCACCAGAACACCAGTCTGGGGAGCACCTATCAAATTGTTCAACGGTAAAAACCTTGACGGATGGGAAGCAACAGGAGCAACCAACCAATGGGTGGTAGAGAATGGGGTTTTAAAAAGTCCGAAATCTGGTTCAAATCTTCGTAGTATTCGTACGTTCAACGACTTCAAATTGCATGTAGAGTTCAGATACCCGAAAGAAAGTAATAGTGGTGTATATTTAAGAGGCAGATATGAAGTGCAAATTACTGATAGCGAAGGCAGAGACCCGCTGAAAGACCAATTAGGCGCTGTATACGGCTTTATTGCCCCTTTAGAAATGCCAGCCAAACCAGCCGGAGAATGGCAAAGTTTTGATATTACATTGGTAGGCAGAGTGGTAACCGTTGTGTTGAATGGCAAGACCATTATCTACAAAAACGAAATCCCGGGAATTACGGGTGGAGCATTAGACAGCAACGAAGGTGAACCAGGCCCTATCTTCTTCCAGGGCGACCACGGTGCTATTGAGTATAGAAATATCGTGATTACTCCTGCGAAGTAAGGAGGTTTTTTTATACTGAATGTCTGGTTTTGAAATGGGTTTGTATAAAGCTATTTCAGAACCAGACATTTATTATTGTTAAGGACAACCCACTAAAAAATCTGTAAAACAAGGCGGCCACAGAACGAAATCTGATCTTTTGCTCCATCAATTAATTGTGGCCAAAGCTCTGCGTCTACCTCAACCCAAACTGTATCTCCTGGTTCCAGCATAAAATCTCCGGTAATGGTGTGATGTACAGCAGGTCCAAATAAATCGGATCCATCCATCGTATCAAGATGAAATGTTGAATATTGTAGGTATGTGTTAAAAACTTCGCCATTACGTTTCCCCCTTATCAGTCTCACATGAGGTGCACGACCCGAGCCCGGAGATTGTCCTTTTCTGTAAGAAGCTACATGTGTACTAATATGATAAATACCTTTCACAGGGGCTGTAAATTTCCCAGAATTAACAGAGTACATTAGCCCGATATTATATGCAGGGAAAGTAAACAATAATTGAACTGTTTGATTCTTGTCTACAGTCATGTTAGCTTCGCCTTCCAGACCCTCTATTCTGAAAGCATAAGGCTTTTGCCATTTTAGTGTGCCATCGGCATCACTACTTACTAAGGTTGAACCTTTTGTCGGGAAATTGCCTCTGACTCTCACGTTACCATTCACATCGAGTGTAGCCGTCGGTGAGTCATTGCCAGTACCAATGCCTACTTTTCCATTGGGTAAGATAACATTATTACCGGAATTAATCCAATTGGTAGAAGTACCTGCACCACCAGAAGTAGGGTCTACCCATACAGAGCCATTGCAGAATAGTACTTTATTTTGAGTAGTGTTATAAATTAGTTTGCCTTTATCGGCCACTGCACATGCGGGGTTGTTTGCCACTCGTGGCAATTGCAAACTATTAGGGTCAAGACTGATAGATTGGGCAAAAGCGAATGAAATAGAACAAACAAAGGCAAATAGAAGTACTGTTGATTTCATATTATTTATGGATATAATTATTCTGTATTATTCATTAATCCAAAATTATAGTCAGATGAAAGCATGGAGAAATTTAAGTGTGTGAATAGCATGAAAGCCTGAAATGAATTGTTGATTTTGAAAAGTGAATGGTTTTTCGGAAGTCCAGAAGTATGAAGCCTTGTAATATCTTAAAACCTTCTTCAGCTATTATGAGTTCTTTTACTAAATACAACCTCTTTTTGAAATGAATAATACTGAGCAATTAAAACAAGACATGGATAAGTTTTTGCTTGATTTAGGCATTAACAATATTTTCGATAAAGAACTTTACGGCAGTCTGAAAGACACCATAGTGATTACCCTCAATAAGCAAACTGCCGATGAAGAATTTAAGACGATTGTGAGAGATGGATTAAGTCAGGCAAAAATACTGATTAGTGGTCATATCAGTTCTAAGAATGATTTCTGGATTGAGGATATTGAAAATGGCTATCTGGCTGGAAAGGTATTAGAAATTGATTCGATTCTGGAGCAGATTTGATATTTAAATTGTCTGAACATAAGCCATCGTTTCGTAGCTTGCAATGCGGAGGCTCGTGCTTAGTGACTTATTCTTTGTTATAATAATGTCCTAAGTCTGAGAATATAATAATTTTGGGTTTGCCATACCAGATTCTTTCTATTGAGGTTTCATAAGGCATACCAATAAAATTACTTAATGTAATTTTAGTTCCTCTTATAGAGTAGGAAATTTTATAAATTCCTTTTCCAGAATATTCAGATGAATACGTATTATTCTTATGCAGAACTAACCTGTCAGGTCTGTTAGGCGCAATAGGCGACTGAGCAAAGTTCGTGTTTTTGTAGGTTCCTGTAATCATACCAGGTGTAAAGAAATTATTGTACAAATGGCTCAAAACATAGAATATAACTATGACTATTATAATTTTCTTTATCATTGTTAAATAGAATTAGTTTTCAATAAATTCTTTCTGTTTTCCATAAACAATCCAATCAAGTACTCTGATCGATAGTGGTTGTCAAAAACCATTTTCCGTTTATCAACTCAAAAATATAATCTACATAAATGCCAGTGTCGTCTAACAGAATATTTAATATGTATTTCTCAGGATGTTCTTTAGTTACTTTCTTTATATAATTCTTCTTATTTAAACTACCAAATTCCCGTTCTTCTTTCTGCGTAATTATAGTTGTGAATTTGTCAGTATCATAATCATAATACTTGCTAATTAAAGGGTATTTAATTCTGGAAAGCTGAAAATCTTTTTCGGCACTAAATCTTTTTAGGAAAGTATTAAAATCCTCTGTCTTAACTTGATTGGCATCTTTATATATATGGTTCTTTTCTGTTTTACTGTGCCCACAGGCCACAAGGAAACAAATTAATGTCAATAAAATGACTTTACTATTCATCTGAATATCAATTGGGGGAAATAGGCAGTTTTTAAATATGGATTCCTGATGGAAGACATTTTGAGTTTCTAAGAATTTCTAAATTTGCATATAATTTAATGTAAATCTATGAATATACGTTTAAATCACGCCTAATTCTAAAATAGTTTTACACAAGCTCATTTCAGAACCAGACATTGTTTTTTTGTTTGTAACATTAAAAAGCCTCATTTAAAGATGGAGATAATTAATATTCCCACCAAACCGGACGACTTTTTAGGCTTACCGATTCACAGCCATGTCTCTCTTTTTTATGAAAAGAATGCGCCCCCTTATAACACCTATGAATCAAAGAAACACAGATTTATCATCTTCAAGATTGCAAATATTCAACTGACTTACACCCGTGATTTTTTGCAATATATAATGATAGATTTTGGATTTAGGGATAAATTTATTTTCAAGTTTAACTCGATTGAGATAAATGGTAATACTTCATATGACGACATCAAACATATAATAGTTGCCGGGAAAATGGAATACATTGAAAATTGGTTTTCAGAAGACCAATTGAATATAGCTATAAATAATTGGGTAGTATTCATTTTTCACAATGGGAAAGCGGGTATTTTATTAGACAAAATAAATTTTCCATTTAGTAGGGATATTCACCAGAGTCTCCTGCGCAACGATCAACCGAAGAAAGTTAAAGGCGGTAGTTTTGAATGAAAAGTGAATTATCTACTAATACAAATTATAAACCGGACATTTGGATATATATAAATATTTCCAGCAGTGTTCAGTTATTCTTTATATTTTGATAGTTAGGTCTGACCTGAATATGTAGTCGTAAGAAGATAAGTATATTCTTACAGAATCGAACGTTTATAATAACAAAAGAAAGAAGATAAGCTAACCGGCAGAAAAAAGCATAAACCATTAATTCTTCAATCTATGAAACCAAAGAAAATCTGGGCCAATTTTGGTGTCAGTGATTTAGAACGAACTGCTCAATTCTATACACAACTGGGGTTTAAATCAAACGGGTCATCTGATCAACTGACGAGCTTTTTCTTTGGCGATGATAATTTCATTATCCATTTCTTTCAGAAAGATATACTTGAAGCTAATACAAAGATTCAACTTATTGATACAAAAGCAGGCAATGAAATCATCTTCACTCTTTGGGCTGATACTAAGGAAGAGGTTGATATGTGGTCAGAAGAAATAAAGCAAGCAGGTGGAACGCTGGTGTCAGAGCCAGAAGAATTTGGAGAGGGGTATTACGGCTTTGTATTTGCCGACCCTGACGGGCATAAATTTAATGTGTTTCAAATGTAGAGGATGAGTAATTGTGTAAATCTATTTTAGTGATATATAGGCAAATAGGGAGTGATATATTAAAAATCACTCCCCATTATGTAAAAAGTATTGAGATGTCTGATATTGCAAGAAGGCAATAAGATTTTTCAATTCAACAACTCATCCAACTGGTTAAAAATGTCAATGAGACCTTTTTCCATGCCGCTATTAATCATAGCATCACGGTCTGCTACCGAAAAACACACATCGTGTATTGTCAGTTTTGTGCCTCCATTTTCCATCTCTTCAAATAGCATTGCCTCCATGACAGCATGGCCCCTTTCAGGCAGCTCCATAAATTCAGATGTCTGAATGACCCGCTCCGGTGCGGTCAATTCATGGATAGTACCGGCAAAAGTACACAGGATCTGGCCATCAGCATTTTTATTGTTCCAGCTATAACTTCCGCCAGTTCTATAGTCATGATGATTGAAATGCATAGTATTGCCGAAAGGAGCATAAAACTTAACCAGCATTTCAGGGTCGGTAAATGCTTTGAAAACTTTTTCTCTTGGAGCCTTAAATTCCCTGATAATAAATAACTCTTGTTTGCCGGGCTCGGCAATGACCTTTGTGTTGTTGTGAGTAATCATTTGCGGTTGATTTTAATTGTTTAAAATGTCTTCTAATCGGTTAAACCTGTCGTTCCACATTTTGGCAAACGGTGCTAACCATTCTGCTAATTCTTTCATTTTGTTAAGATTTAAATGGTAGTAAATCTCTCTTCCATTTTGCTGTTGAGTGAGCAACTCACATTCAGTAAGTATCTGAATGTGTTTGGAAATGGTCTGTCTGGCCGAATCAAAGCTTTCGGTTATGGCACCGGGTGTCATGGCTTGCAAGGCAACCAGGGTAAGTATCGCACGACGCGTTGGGTCAGCGATGGCCTGAAAAATATCTCTACGTGTTTTCATTATGCAGTTATTTGACTGCAAATATATATGCAGTTATTTGGCTGCGCAAGTTTTTTGGAGATTTTTTTTGATGGCACACAAATTCTAATGGTGATTAAACTCAAAATCAAGAAATTATATCATGTCTTAAATCTTTCTCAAAAATAATTTGCGAAACCAGATAGTTGCATATATATTTGCAACCAGATAATTGCACAATGGAAACCAGACGAGATATTTTTCAAGCGATAGTTGACCCGACGAGACGGGCGATTATCACACTCATTGCTCTACAAGCAATGACACCTAATGCCATAGCCGAACATTTTGACACCACCCGGCAGGCTGTTTCGAAACATTTACGCATTCTGACAGAATGTGAATTGGTGACACAAAAACAACAAGGCAGAGAAATCTTTTACCAACTGGAAATAGACAAAATGAAAGAGATTGACCAATGGCTGGCCCAATTCCGGGAGATTTGGGAGGCAAGATTTAATCAATTGGATGAAGTATTAGCAACACTTAAAAACTTGAAAAAATGAACCAGGCACTATTATTCGACTTTGTTGTAGATAAAGAGAACAGAACGATTACCATTAAACGTGAGTTCGATGCAGACCTTGCATTGGTTTGGGAGGCATGGACAATTCCCGAAATTCTGGATAAATGGTATGCTCCGAAACCGTTCAGAGCTGAAACCCAAACGATGGATTTCAGAGAGGGCGGTTTCTGGCACTATGCTATGATTGATGCACAGGGTGAAGCAAAAGGTTATAGCCGTTATGATTATCAGAAGATAGAGCCTCAGAAAACCATTGTAGAGTTGAGAGGATTTGCTGATGCAAACGGAACTGTAAACCCGAACTTTGCGCGTACTACGGCCACCAATGATTTCAGCGAAGCTGATGGTAAAACATTGGTAAAGATTCATGCCCAGTATGGAAGCTTAGAAACGCTTGAATTTATAGTGAAAAATGGATTTATTGAAGGTATGTCGGCTTGTTTTGGTAATCTGGATGAGTTGTTGGCTACCTTGAAATAACGAAACGACTATTCATTCATTTCACCTGAACAACCTCTAATACAGTATTTGGTATGAACGTAGAAGAACAAATCGAAGCATATATTGCCAGCCAACCTGAACCAAAATTTAGTGAGATTCAAGTCTTGCATGAGCTCATACTACAGGTGTTACCGACAGGTAAATTATGGTTTACAGATGGTAAAGACAGTGAAGGTAAGGTTATCACTAACCCTACTATTGGCTATGGTTCTTATATCATACACTATGCGAATGGCACAACACGAGAGTTTTTTCAGATTGGTTTGCTCGCCAACAAAACCGGAATCTCTGTGCATATTCTTGGTATAGCAGATAAGACTTACTTACCGAGAACTTATGGAGCAAAACTAGGCAAGGCCAGCGTGACGGGGTATTGCATCAGGTTTAAAAGTGTAAAAGATATAAATATTGATGTGCTTGAGGAGGCAATAAGGTATAGTAAGGTATAGGGTAGAAGAGCTGAATAACTAATAGGTGGTTATATAATCTCATTTGGTCTGGCCTCATTGCACTTTTGCTTACAAATTTTTGAAAATAGGGCTTAAGTATGGTCGAAATATTCAAAACAAATGTAGAAGAGACTTCAGAATCACTTCTTCTTTTACAGAAACTTTCAATACATTTCCCCGAACACAAAATAAATTTTGACCTGAGTGATTGGGAAAAAATATTAAGAGTGCAGGGGAAAAATATTTGTGTGGAGAAAATTGTTCAATTGCTTAATAAGGAGAATTATTTGTGTGAGGTTTTGGAGTGAATTATTTCAAAACTTTAACCATTCGGATTGGTATTGAGAAGAGGCTGTCCCCTCAGAGTCTCCTGTGTGCGCAAGCCAAAAGCTAAGCAAAGGGACTCTGAGGTCAAAGGTCTGTGAAATTAGCAATCATAATCATACATCAAGATAATGCGTCAAAATCACTTGCTTATCCGGCTCATTTAAATCATAAAATCTTGCTGAAGAATATGGGTAGACTAAGTAATCACTAGCTAAATTCCACTTCTTGCTTAGAGGATTCTTATGGATATAATCTAATTTTTGTCTGATAAAACTTTCATTAAAACATTCTTTGGCATCATAAGATTCTTTAAATACCTGATGTAATTTTCCTTTCTTTGCCTCTTTCGCCCTTACACTATTCTCTAATCTTACTAATAAATCTACCTTGTCGGCGTGTTCTAATCTCTTGACGATCTCATAAGCCATGAACCTTTTAGCATTACTGATAATCTTATATAATTCAGGAGCATCTTTGGGTAAATAAATCAGGCAATGCAAATGATTGGGCATAAAAACGTAAGCCAATACCTTTATTTGTTGCTTATTCAAAATACTAAACCATTGATACAGGTTATCATATAGTTGGGTTATTTCAAAAAGAGGAATCCATTGATGACAGGTGAAAGTAACAAAGTAAATCGCATCTCGTTGATTCTGACGGACTTTAACAGCCATTTTGAATGTGTATTTAGTTAATGTTTCCTCAGAGTCTCCTCATTACTTAAACCCTTGCCCTCAGAGTCCCCTACGTGCCTTCGGAGACTCTGAGAGGACTCAGTACAAACTAATAAAAAATCAAATCTAGTTATAACTGGACATAAAAATCTTTTTTGTCTCCTCAGAGTGTCCTGTGTGCGTTAGCCAGAGTAAAGCAAAGGGACTCTGAGACCTAAGGCATCTCCTCATTGCTTGAACCCTTGCCCTCAGAGTCCCCTGCGTTCCTATGGGAGACTCTGAGGGGACTTAATACAAAGTAATAGAAAATCAAATCTATTTATAATCGGACATAAAAATCTTTTTTTGTCTCCTCAGAGTCCCCTGCGTTCCTACGGGAGACTCTGAGGGGACTTAATACAAAGTAATAGAAAATCAAATCTATTTATAATCGGACATAAAAATCTTTTTTTGTCTCCTCAGAGTCTCCTGTGTGCGCTAGCCAGAGTAAAGCAAAGGGACTCTGAGGACTAGGGACTATCCACATTGCTTTAACCTCTGCCCTCAGAGTCCCCTACGTGCCTTCGGGAGACTCTGAGGGGACTCAAGAGTCTCCTGTGTGCGCTAGCCTAAGAAGAGCAAAGGGACTCTGAGGACTAAGGCATCTCTTCATTGCTTAAACCCTTGCCCTCAGAATACCCTGCGTTCCTACGGGAGACTTTGAGGGGACTTAATACAAAGTAATAGAAAATCAAATCTATTTATAATCGGACATAAAAATCTTTTTGTGTCTCCTCAGAGTCCCCTACGTTCCTACAGGAGACTCTGAGGGGACTTAATACAAAGTAATAGAAAATCAAATCTATTTATAATCGGACATAAAAATCTTTTTTTGTCTCCTCAGAGTCTCCTGTGTGCGCTAGCCAGAGTAAAGCAAAGGGACTCTGAGGATTAAGGACTATCCACATTGCTTTAACCTCTGCCCTCAGAGTCCCCTACGTGCCTTCGGGAGACTCTGAGGGGACTCAAGAGTCTCCTGTGTGCGCTAGCCTAAGAAGAGCAAAGGGACTCTGAGGACTAAGGCATCTCTTCATTGCTTAAACCCTTGCCCTCAGAATACCCTGCGTTCCTACGGGAGACTTTGAGGGGACTTAATACAAAGTAATAGAAAATCAAATCTATTTATAATCGGACATAAAAATCTTTTTGTCTCCTCAGAGTCTCCTGTGTGCGCTAGCCAGAGTAAAGCAAAGGGACTCTGAGGATTAAGGACTATCCACATTGCTTTAACCTCTGCCCTCAGAGTCCCCTACGTGCCTTCGGGAGACTCTGAGGGGACATTAAGGTCTATCCCCGTTGCTTAGGCCCTTGCCCTCAGAGTCCCCTTGCTTAACTCTTACCTTTGCACACGGGAGACTCTGAGGGGACTCAATAGATTTCTCTGGTTACCTCAGAGTCTCCTGCGTGCGTGAGCCGGAGTAAAGGCAAAGAGACTCTGAGGACTAAGGTCTATCCGCATCGCTAAGACCCTTGCCCTCAGAGTCCCCTTGCTTAACTCTTACCTTTGCACACGGGAGACTCTGAGGGGACTCAACTTCTTTATCCCTATTTTGGCTAAAGCCGAATAGGATAGTATCCATTTATTGTACCTCCAGCTAAAGCAGGAGGCAATTGAAAAATAAATGCATATACAGGAAACAATTTATTCAATAGCCCCGAGCGACGTCCGCCTATTTTTAAATGGGGTAACAAGAAAGTAATATCTTAATTGGCTTTAGCCAAAGTTTTTAAGTATTTTATCTATTCCCCTGTCCAAAAATAATAGAGATAATAACTCTCCTCGTCAACAAACAATACTTTCTCCTCATCCCAATCGGGATTCATTATCACATATTGTAGGTCGACATTTTTATTAAATATTCTAGAAAGAAATTTATCATAGCTTTGTTTTTTTGCCAGGCTTGCAATCTGACAAATACCTACTCGGTCTGGGTAATTATGCCATGTAGAACAAGACCAGAGTTCATCAATAATCAATGTTTCATAAAAATAATCTTGCCCTTCCCAGCCATACAATATTTGCGTTGATAGCCAAAACTCTACTAAGCTGTTATACTCCGTTTTCTCCCCTTTAAGGATTATTGTTTGCCCTACAGTATATTTTGTTTTTAATAACTCTTTTGGTCTCTTAGTTTTAAAACTTTGTTCTAATTCTATGAGCGGAAAATCAATAATACTTGATGGTGAAATCTCTTTAAGTTCAAGTTCTGTTTTAGTCATTATGCCTGTTTGTTAATAGCTTGACTTATCTATAATCCTAAAATAACCTTCTATAAATCTAATTTAAGATGAGTCAGTCTGATAGTTTTATATGAATATAATCAAAGTTTTAGATTCTTTTAATTCTGAAGCACCTAGTATTGGTGTTTATTTAATTTTCTTAAATTAGACTAATCAAGAATTTATTGTAAATTAAATAATCCACTATGAAGTCTATTTGCGTAGTAATATTTTTTTTAATATTTTTTGATTCATCTTAGAATAGGTTTACACAAGTCTATTTTTAGGCTAGATATTTTAGAACTTTATTAACTAAGTTGCATGGACGATTTGAAAAATCGTCATAAAAAAACGCCCCAGGCATCCCCGAGGCGTTTCTGCATTTATAGACTATTAACAATTAGTTGCCACCTGTTCTGCGTTGTTCGGCTTCTGTCGCTGTGCTGCGGTTACGTGCATTTTTCACGTTCTGGTTACCGAATTTGTAGGAGAACGATAAACGTACCATTCTGCTATCCCAACGGTTGTTCAGGGTCATGTTTACACCTGCAAAATTGGTTTTGCCACTCCAAAAGCTCGTTAAGAAAATGTCATTTACGTTTAAGCGAAGGGTAGCCTTTTTCTTCCATAAGCTCTTTTGTAAACCTGCATTCACTGCATATTGTGCTTTGCCTTGCATGATACCATACACGTTTGGTGAGTTGTACCACATTGAGATTTCAGCCGACAAGTCTTTTGGTAATTTAAAGTTTTGACTTGTATAGAAGTTATAAGCCCATTGGCCAACGCTTAGATTCTGGTCTGATACTACACCTTTGTACTGGTTGTGATAAAACGAGATGTTGTTCTGAGAATTCCACCATTTGGTAATCGGAATCGGTACGCTGAAATTTACATTCAGGTTCTCAAATCTCGCAATGTTTTCCTGTGTGGCAAATGTGATTTTCTCTGGGTCAATGCCTTGGATATTGTTGTATTTTTTCAATTTCTCCAATACTTCCGGTACGTTCACTGCATTCTTGATAACCTCTGCCATATAATCGTTAGTAACGGTATAGCCTACACTTGTTACGAACCCTTGTTTGTAGGTATGTGTCAGTTCAAACGAGTTGCTGTATTGTGGCATCAGGTATTCGTTTCCTAACTGATACGTGTATGGGTCAAGGAAATAAATGAACGGATTTAATGAATTATATCCCGGACGGTCGATACGACGGCTATAAGAGTACGTCAACTGATTATTTTTGTTGATCGTTTGAGTCAGGAACACACTTGGGAACAACTTCACATAATTACGTTCACGAGACTCGTTCAGGGTTACCGATTTGCCTTCTGAATGGGTATGCTCTACACGTAAACCCGCTTGTAAATTGAATGCCTTGTTCAGTTTTTTATTAAAGTTGGCATAAGCCGCATTAATGTTTTCGGTATAGATAAAGTAGTTGGTACGTCCTTTGTCTACTGCGCCATTCTGATAGAAACGGATGTCGTTATCTGATGTCACCCAGCTACTTTTTACCCCGAATTCCAACTTCGCACCACCTTTTAATGGGTTTACGTAATCTGCTTTTACTGCAAAGATATTGTATTTGTTTGGCGCATTACTAGTGATATTCAGTGGGGTGCCATATTCAGTTTCTACTTTATCAACATATTGGTAGAATCTTGACACCATTCCTCTTTCTTTGCCCTGGTTATCATAAAGCGAATAATCGATGTCAGCCGTAAGCTCTTTTCCTGTCGAATCGAATGTATGTTTCAGGTTTGCATTGAAAGTAGTGTTCACCCATGTTCTGATATTGCTCGAGGTAGTCACCAAACTTGAATCAGGTACAGCTGTGCTTGATTTTCTCATATAAGTGATGTTCCGGTTAGGATTCGAACTTTCCCAGGCTCCCACGTTACCTGTTATCAAAACACCCACGGTTGTCTTTTTAGTAGCGTAATAATCAGTACCTAATTTATAGCTAAGATTCTGGTTACTCTGATAACGATAGGCATACTGCTCAAAAATCTGGCCGCTCATGTCTCTCAAAAAGGCATTGTTATTGAAACGTTGGTTATCAGAAAACGTAAGATTCGTAAACGTATTGAATTTGCCCTGACGGTTGTTTAAATTGAGGCTTGTATTGTACTTTGGCATCATACCGGGCTTCATGGTTTCTACGGCGGTAAGTTCTTTGTTTAGCCCGGTTTTTAGAAAAGGGGGCAAACTCACCGAACCTCCTATAGATATGCTACCATTGGTACCGAAATTCTTATTTTTCTTGGTTACGATATTAATCACGGCTTTGCCGGCTGCGTCATAGCGAGATGATGGGTTGGATACGATTTCGATTTTCTCAATCTGATCACTGTTCATGCTTTTCAGGAGGTTAGCCAGATCGCTTTGCGACATATACGTCTGCTTGCCATCCATCAATATCAAAACCCCTTGTTTGCCTTTTACGCTGATATTATCGTTATTATCAACTGTAATACCCGGCGATTTCTGCAAAACCTCCAAAGCGGTGTTACCGTTGGCTACTATACTACCTTCAACATTTACCACCAGCTTATCGGCTTGTTGTTCAATGAACGGCTTTCTGGCTGTTACCGTTACCTCTTTCAGGTTTTTGGTATCCAGTTCTAACTGGATGTTAGAAAGTTTCACCTCCAGGTTTTCAGCACTGATAACAATTTTTGGAGAATAGTATTTTTTATAGCCAACCATCGAAACAGATACGATAAACTGGTTCTGTGTTTCGCTGCTGACAAATTGTTCGATTAAGAATTTTCCTTCTATATCACTTACGCCACCTTTCACCAATGTTGAGTCTTGTGCTTTTAATAATAGGACACTGGCAAACGGAAGGGCTTGTTTTTTTTCGTCGTAGAGGCTTCCCGAAATCTTTCCTTTGGTAGATTGGGCAAAAGAAAGTAGACTCGCTCCTGTCAACAGGAGTGTTAGTAATAGCTTTTTCATCAGATTTAATTATTTACTTAGTAATAGCTTTGTTATGTTTGCGGATGCCCTTTTGAAGCAAATGCACTGTTGGTATTATTGTTTTATTAAATGCTTTTCATAAATTTTTCTCCTATTTTCTTTCAACTACCTATTAGATGGTGAAAGCCGGGTTTAGGTTACACTTGATTTAAAAAAACTGCCTCTAAAGGCTGAGACAGTTTTCGTCTTAATTAACCTAAACTAAACTAAATATTTTGTGCTTTTTCATAATTTTCTGATACAAACTTATAGTACTTTGTAATGCAAGGTAACTGATATTACATAAGTGGTTTTAATATTATGATGAATGGTAAAACCTTGCATTTATTCTGTAGATGCAACGATGTAGGGTTGGGTTGCACTTGATTCTAATTTTTTTTTTCGGGCACAAATTCCAGTATATCTCCCGGTTGGCAGTCAAGTGCTTCGCAAATGGCCTCTAAGGTCGAAAAACGCACGGCTTTAGCCTTGCCGGTTTTCAAAATAGACAGATTAGGCAGAGTTATATCTACTTTTTCTGCTAAATCCGAAAGGGGCATCTTTCGTTTGGCAAGCATTACATCAAGGTTTACAATAATTGGCATTGTTGAATTATTTAAAGTGTTGAACAGACCCTACTGGAGTGACACTGTTGGTGTTAGCTCCCCTTTAGGGGTTGGGGGCGGTCTTACACCGTCAAATCATTCTCCTCCTGGATCTCAACCCCACGTTTGAATATCTGAGAGATTACATAGATGATTCCGGCTGCAAGCAGAAACTGGAAAGCAGTTTTAAAATAACCTCTGTCTAACTCAGGGATAGTCTTGGCTAAGTATCCAATATATAAATCGGCAACGATATACAGTATGCCTAAACTCAGAATCAGATAGCTCAGGTTTTCAATCATTTTCGCCACTTTCTCTGAAAAAGGCGTATTCAGATCGATTTCGTCGAGAATGCTACGCAGGTAATTCCAGATTTGTACCTGAATCAGTGCAATAACAATCACAAACGACATCAGGCCGATATAAGGTAATAGGTGGTTGTTTCTCAGGAAGTCGAATCCCGTTCCTGTATCTGTCCAGAGGTTTTCGTTAATGAAACCCATGATGAAAGGAACCATCACCCGACCTACATGAATGGATGCCCCGATATAAACAATAAAAGCAATGATACGTGTAGTACTTAGTATATTTTGTGTTCTGGTTTTCATAAATGTATGTATTGAATGATTAATGGATGTCAGATTTATAATGGGTTAAACTGTTAATTCGTTTTCTTCCTGTAATTCTAAGCCTCGTTTGAATATCTGCGCTATTACATAGACTATCCCTGCCGATAACAAGTATTGATAATCTGTTTTGAAAATAGTCAGGTTAATGCCAGTTATAGTATCAGCTATGTAACCTAAATAAATATCTCCGCCAAGGAATAGGGCTCCTAACGTCAGTATTGTATAACTCATCTTTTGTATGGATGAAGCTACTTCCATCGAAAAAGGCGAGTGCAGGTTAAGTTTTTCTATGATGTTTCTTAAGGTATTCCAGATTTCAATTTTGATGATAGCTATGGCAATAACCAGAGCCATAAGAGAGATGTAGATAAAGAGATGTGGTTGTCTCAGGTGGTCAAGCCCCGTTCCTGTGTCAGTAGCGATGGTTTCAGTAAAGAAACCGATAATATAAGGAATAATGATTCTAAGTCCATGAATAATAGCGCCGATATAGCCTATTAGGGCAATGATGCGTACTACTTGTAATATACTTTGCGTTCTGGTTTTCATAATAGTTTTTGTTTTTGATTAATTTGATGAAACAAAGGTATATAATTATTTATCGATAAACAATAAATATATGCTAATAAATAGTAAATTGTTTATGAATAACAGTTTTTTGGTGATAAACGGACTGCGTGGCACGACTCTACTCTGAAGTAGACGGGCGTGTCACGCATAACTAGAGTAGATGATGGGAATGGGAAAAACATTTTTCAATTCCTAGATGCTAAGTGGAATAATTAAAAGGGATAGAAAAATTGTCGAGTTTATCCGTGCCACGCGTGTTTGCGGACGAGTAGACGCGTGACACGGAGGCCATTGAGTGACACACTTTTTTTACACTTTATAGAAAGAATACCTATATTTTGCCTTTCATTGAAATTAAAAGTATTTTGCACGACTGTTGTCGAGACCTATGCAATATCAGATAAACCATATTTATCATATTTATAACCGGGGTAATAACCGACAAAAAATTTTCTTTAAGAGAATCAATTATCTGTTCTTTTTAGAGAAAATGCGAAGATTCCTGCAACCTCATTGTGATATCTTATCCTATTGCTTAATGCCCAATCATTTCCATTTTCAAATTCGGGCTAACGAAAATTCAATAAAAACCGTTACTATAAAAGATGAGGAGAGAAATGTTATATCGGAGGCAATAAGGATTATGTTGAGTTCCTATTCACAGGCAATTAATAAACAAGAAAGAAGGACAGGTTCGTTATTTACACAAAATACAAGAGTAAAAGATTTAACACCTGCTCCTGTCGACTGGGAATACCCTGCTACATGTTTTCATTATATACATCAGAATCCGTTCGTTGCTTCGTTGGTAACAAAGATGGAGGATTGGGAGTTTTCTTCTTTTACTAACTATCATCAAAATAGAAACAAAACATTATGTAATCAAGCGCTAGCAAAAGAAGTGTTAAGAATAGATTTTGATAATTTTTATGACGAATCTTATAAAAACATAAATCCTGAGAAAATATTGAAAATATGGTAAATCAGTGAACTACCGTGTCACGGCTCTACTCCTCCGAAAAAGGACCGGACACCGCGTGGGTGGCACGGTTAATGAGCTGAGCGGTCATGAAGTTTATTAATTAAAAGCATAAGCATATTCAAGTATATGTTTAATAATTATATCTATTAAATATGAAACCATTATCGTTATTGGTTGTAGCATTCATACAAGTTTCATGTATAGATACCAGGCAGCTATTCACAGTAAAGGAAGAATACCCGGCATACGAGATAAAGGCTACTCATAAAAAAGTGGCTATCTTGCCGGTAAATTATGTGGATAACAGTGATAGTAAAGATTTGGTAGGAGAGATGATAGATAGTAAGACAGACCCACTCATCAGGCAAGAAGAAAGAGCCAACAAGTTTCAACATATCATTTATGAAGAATTGTATAGATTAAATAAGAAGACTGACTGGCAAACCGATAAAGCAACAAACCGTATTTTGAAGGAGAAAAACATCAGTTTTCAGGACATCAGTAGACTATCTAAGACTGAAATAGCTAATAAACTGGATGTAGATGCTGTGGTTTATTTTGATTTTGCCTTTAAAATCGAAACCGTAAATAAAGAAGATAAAAAGAAAGCTCTACTTACAAATGGGAATGATGTTAAGAATGTTGTGGAAGTGACGGTAGAGATTTATAGTACTATAGCCAATGATCTGGTATGGAGAGGAACAAGTATGGTTGACAGACAAAAGATTTATTCACCAACACTATTCAAGGATTTGATAGGTCGTCAGTTAGAGCCTGTTTTGCCGTTTAATTGATTAAAAGTTTAACCATAAATAATAAATGAAGAAAGGATTTTTACTGGTGTTGACAATTATAAGTTTATCTTGTTTAAATAAAAGGGCTCTGTTTACTGAAAAAGAATTGTATGATACTGATGAGATAAAAGCTACACATAACAAAATAGCGATTTTGCCTGTTAATTATGTTTTTAATAAAGATGGTGAGATGCTAATCGAGAAGATATTTACCAGTAATGACCCCACAAAAGCTATTACCAATCAGGAAGATGTCGGGCATAGGATACAACGTATTTTGTATGAAGAGTTTGCAGCGTATCATAAAGAAGTAGTTTGGATGAGCGATGAAAAAGTGAATGGCAAACTGAACGAAAAAAACATTAATTATGAGGATTTAAGACGTTTGTCGAAAGCTGAGATAGCTAAAGCGCTAGAAGTCGATGCCGTAATTTATTGCGATATTTTTGTTAGTTCAACCAAAGTAAACAGAGTTAGCGCCGGACCCGGGATACCATCGATACCTCTGAATGGCACTTCTGGCATTTATTCAGATAAAGTACCAAAAGTTGAATTTACTGTAGAAATTCATAGCGGAATAGAAGAAGATTTACTCTGGAAGGCAAAAAGCGTTTTTAACAGAGACAGGTTTTATGTAGAACGATCTTTTAGAAAAGTTATTAAGTCAGACCTGTCACCGATTCTGCCTTTAAATTAATTGAACTTACCATTATAAGGTAATAACACAAAACAATGAAACTAATAAAAGTTGCTGCCGGAACACTTAACCAGACGCCTTTAGCCTGGGAACAGAACCGCAAAAATATCATCGATTGTATCAAAGAAGCTGATAAGCAAAATGTGAGCCTGCTATGTCTGCCTGAATTGTGCATTACAGGTTATGGATGCGAAGACGCGTTTTACTCATTTGATGTAGCCGAACAAGCCAAAGAAAGTCTGCTTGAGATTGTGCATCATACCTCAGGCATGATAGTATCGGTGGGATTGCCTTTGCGTTTTAATAATAAAATCTTCAATACCTCGTGCCTGATTGCCAACAAGCGCATTCTGGGGTTTGTATGCAAGCAGCACCTGCCTAATTATGGTGTTTTTTATGAGGACCGTTGGTTCCATCGCTGGCAAACGGGGCTAAGAGATGAAATAGAAATCGACGAATTTAAGTATCCGATAGGGGATCTGGTTTTTGAATTGAGTGGTGTTCGCATCGGCTTTGAGATATGTGAAGATGCCTGGGTAGCTAACCGTCCGGGCAGAGTATTGTTTGATAGAGCCGTAGATATTATTCTGAATCCAAGTGCCAGTCCGTTTTCGTTCTCAAAGTTTATGACCCGTGAGCGATTTGTGATTGATGGCAGCCGTTCATTCTCCTGTAGTTACATCTATACCAATCTATTGGGTAATGAATCCGGACGTTTGATTTTCGATGGTGATGCCATGATTGCCTCAGATGGAAATCTTCTGGTTTCTTCGCCTCGTTTTGGCTACAATGATTTTTATGTAACGAGTGCTACGATAGACATCGAAGCCCCAAAGGTGAACCATTCCCAAATCAAATCTCCGATTATTGCCAGTACCTGGAGAGTACTCGCACTTTTCGATTTTCCTGAGATTAAACCTGTAGCCAACCAGTATGCCGAATTAGAAAAATTTGAAAGGGGAGGGCATCTGAAAGAAGAAGAATTTGCCCGTGCGGTATCATTGGCTTTGTTTGATTACCTGCGTAAATCACGTTCACAAGGTTTTACAGTATCCTTATCCGGCGGGGCAGATTCTTGTGCCTGTGTAGCTTTATGTGGCTTAATGATTCGTCTGGCAGATGAAAGCATTGGTTTGGAAGCTTTTAAAAATAAATTGTCTTATATTAAGAAAATTCAATCTTGTAATACGGTAGAAGAAGTTACCAAAGAACTGATTCACAGTATTTATCAAGGTACTGAAAACAGTTCGACAGATACCTACGAATCGGCAGAAAGTCTGGCGAAATCAATAGGAGCCACTTTCTATAATGTCAATATTAATGGCCTGGTTGAATCTTACACAGGTTTAATAGAAAATCAGATTGGACGTAAGCTATCCTGGGAAACAGATGATTTGCCGTTGCAAAATATTCAGGCAAGGGTACGTGCCCCGAGTGTATGGTTATTGACCAACCTATACAATCACTTGTTATTGGCTACCTCAAACCGCTCAGAAGTAGCAGTGGGCTATTGCACAATGGATGGCGACACAGCTGGGAGCATCAACCCGATTGCAGGTATTGACAAATACTGGCTAAAACAATGGTTGGTCTGGCTGGAAACTATCGGCTGTGAGGTAAAAGGCAAACATATCAAGATAGAAGGTTTGCATAAGGTAAACACGCTGCAACCAACAGCAGAGCTTCGTCCGCTGGAAACAAAACAGACCGACGAAAAAGACCTGATGCCTTACGAAGTACTAAATGAGATTGAGAGAGTGGCCATCAGAGATAAAAAGCCTCCTTTGGAATGTTTACTATTCATGGAAGCTCAATTTGCTGACCGTTTCGACCGCGATATTCTGGCCACATGGGTAGAACGATTCTTCAGACTCTGGAGCCGCAACCAATGGAAACGCGAACGCTATGCCCCAAGCTTCCATCTGGATAGCCATAACCTTGACCCTAGAAGCTGGTGCCGCTTCCCGATTCTGAGTGGTGGTTTTGAAAAAGAACTCGAAGATATGAGAGAGTATCTGGCTAAAGGAGATAAGAGGAAGGTTAAGGGGAGAATTGGGTTTTAAATGAAAATAGTAGATGCTTTTGATAATTTCAATCAGTAGTATTCGCTTGATATGATAATAGGTAGAGACAGGGCATTGCCCTGTCTCTTTTTATGCACTTGTAAATCTAGCCAGGATGGTTCTCATCATAAGACAAGACTCCTCAGATTAATAATTATGAACCGATTATTTCCCATCCCCCACATTATAGGGCAATTGCCGTATTGAACAAAAGACAAATAGGGGTTTAATTTGTGGCGAATCTTATTCGCACTAAAACCCAGACCATAATGCTCAGAATTATACTAACTGCCCTTATGCTGTTTCCTCTTTTCGGAATCGCCCAATCGGGCACTGTGGCTACCGATGGGGTATATGTACCCCGATTATCAACCGTCCAACGTAATGCTATAGCGACTCCTGTAAACGGACAAATGATTTATAATACCGATGATAATTGCTTTAATCTGTTTCAGAAAGATACGTGGCAAAAATTGTGTGGTATGAACATGGAGGTAACTACAAATGATGACTGGGTCAGAAAAGGTGATTTTGGGACTACCCGCGTAGGTGCTGTGGGGTTTTCGATAGGTAGTAAAGGTTATGTTGGTACTGGTGCCAGTACTATGAGTGGTACTTCCCTGGCTGATTTCTGGGAGTATAATCCTGTTACGGATGTCTGGACACAAAGAGCTAACTTTGGTGGTGGTGGCCGTAAGGATGCTGTTGGGTTTTCAATGGGTAATAAAGGTTATGTTGGCACCGGAGGTACGTCAGATTTCTGGGAGTATAATCCTGTCACTAATGTATGGAGATCAAGGGCAGCTGTTGGAGGTGGTGCAAGGTCTGGTGCTGTTGGCTTTTCAATAGGTAATAAAGGTTATATCGGCACAGGAAGCAGTAAGGAGGATTTCTGGGAATATGATACAACTGCTAATGCCTGGAGCCAGAAAGCCAATTTTGGCGGAGGTACCCGGACCAATGCTGTCGGTTTTAGCATTGCCAACAGAGGCTATATAGGTACCGGCATTAGTGGTACTACCAAAAAAGTGGATTTCTGGGAATATGACCCGATTGCTAATAGCTGGACTCAGAAAGCTAATTTTGGCGGAACTGCCCGAACGGGTGCTTCCGGGTTTTCTATTAATAATAAAGGATATATTGGCACAGGAAATGTTGGTTTAGCTAATGATGTAGTCCCTGAAAATGATGTATGGGAATATAGCCCTTCCTCCAATTCCTGGACAGTTAAAAGTAGTTTCTGGCGCACAGGTAGAATTGATGGTGTTGGCTTTTCGATAGGCAATAAAGGGTATATGGGATTAGGATACGATCTTGATCGTAGTGATGACCCCTATGTAACAAAGGATTTCTACGAGTATACTCCTAACATAACCAGTCTATCTATCGATGGTAATCTAAGTATAGGAGGATTGCTGAATAGCCCTGATTTTATAGCTCCTACCTTGCTCAATAGCTGGGTGAATTTTGGCAGCGGCTATTCAACAGTTGGCTATTATAAAGACAAAGAATCGGTAGTGCATCTGAAAGGTTTTATTAAAGGTGGTACTACCACCCAGAATACCGTTTTATTTACACTTCCCTTTGGGTATCACCCTTCTGAAACCAGAGTTTTTACGGTAGCAAGTGGAGATGGTACATTCGGAAGGGTGAATATCACCTCTCTTGGGTCGGTTCAATTTTATAGCGGTGTAAATACTTATCTGAGCCTTGACGGGATTTCTTTCAGGGCTGAGGAATAGGGGTTTATTAATAAAGGTACCGGTTGGGTGTAGGGGTTCAAAGACCAGGCGTCCCCATCTTGAACCCCTACATGCACCGCACGTTGCTTTAATTCCCATTTAGGGGCTAGGGGCGCTTTTTCATTGCAAATCTCCTGAAATTTTCGGGTAACCGACCAATTACACCCTGCGGATGCACAAAAAAGAAATATCGTTCTATCTCAAAATCATTGAGTTCCACTATCTGCAACTCTTCATTTTTGAGCTCTTTAGTAATGGCGTGTATCGACAAAAAAGAAAAGCAATTGGTAGTGAGCAGAAAATTCTTGATGCTTTCAGTGCTGGCTAAAACTACTTTCACATGCAACTCGTGCATACCGATTCCTATTTTCATCAGGGCTTTTCTGATGACCTCATTCGTTCCCGAGCCTTGTTCTCTTAATACGAAATCTACTTCTTTCAATAATTCAGCATTTACCGGATTATTATTTGCCACCAAAGGATTGCCGTGACGGGTAACCAACACCAGTTCATCTTTCAAAAATTCTTCATATTTCATGGAGGCATTATCAGATAAGCCCTCAACAATGCCTAAATCAATCTCTTTTTGTTGTAGCCATTCTTCTACTTGTTTAGAATTGCCGTGTAGGGTCTTTATCTTAATTGAGGGGAATTGGGTATGAAAATCAGCCAGAATTTCGGGGATAATATAGTGTGAGATAGTGGTACTTGCGCCCAGACGTAGCTCTCCGGCTGTTCGTCCATCCAGAATATCCAGATTTTCATTCAACTGGTCATAGATTCCCTGTAATTGTTGGGCATAATTGAAGAGCAGTTGTCCGGTTTCACTTAATACCAATCGGTTACCGTTTCGCTCAAAAAGGTTTCGTCCGGTCTGTATCTCCAGTTCATGTATATTTTTACTGACGGCAGGCTGAGAGATATTGAGGTCTTGTGCTGCCTTTGTAAAATTAAGATGCCTGGCCGCTGCCATAAAAACCGACATTTTGAAGTCAATAGCTATCATTGATGCTTTTGGTATGAATTACGGCTCTATTTACAGCACATTAGTCGTAGTTCCAAATTATCTAAACAAAATTGGTATCTGCCAATGCCAAAAGAGACTGTTTCGGGCTTACATTAACTTTTGCATTTTCAGACACAGGAGCATCTTTCCAGTATATTCTCGATAATAGAAATAAGCCCAGTATTGATAAAAATGAAACCAGTAAAAACAATATAGTCATATATTTGAGTAGTAACGGCTGTTCGGTGCTTATATTTTCGTTGTTCATTGTGCAATCGTTTTATGCAACAAAAGTAGGTTTTTAATAGGTAGCATTAAAAGGATAGTTTTTGATTGTCGATAACTAAAGGTTATGGAATTTGAGCATTTTAGGTAGAAAACGAGGTGAGATGTAAAAGTATAGTAGTGGGGTTTATAGGGAAAGGGTGCGTTTAAGTAGAGGGTATTGTAAGGTCGAAAGTTCTTGCAAGGAAAGAAAATATGCCGAATAATCAATTTTTTTTGCTAAAGGGAGATTTATAATTACTTTTCAAGGCTGTTAGAATTATTAACCTTTATACCCCAAATTCAATGAAAAAACTTCTCTTTCTTTTCGCTATTGCTATTATTCTCAATGCCTGTAAAGGCGATCAGGGGCCACAAGGCCCCCAGGGAGCACAAGGTGCACAAGGCCCTGCAGGGGCAAACGGAGCCAAAGGTGATACCGGGCCTGCGGGTCCAACAGGAGCTGCAGGGGCTACTGGCATGACGGGAGCTACAGGAGCAACTGGTGCACAAGGTGCTACGGGGCCCCAAGGACCAGCCGGGGTAAGTGCTCCTACTGCGAGGTATTATGATTATACTTTGATCTGGGAAGGGAACATCCCAAGTTCTAAGGAAGATTTTAAAATTCCTAATTTTAAGCCTAATTCAGAGTATGCAATTACATATGTATTGGGTTCTTCATTAATAGAACAGTTACCGCTTGTCAATAAAGCCGTTTTCGAAGCAAATGGTACTACTATTAATATAGTAGATATGAGCGCTACTTATGGCAGTTCTGGGCTTACTTTTATAGATGAATGGAGATATAAAGAAAATGGCCCATCAAGTTATAAATTTAGAACAGTGATAGTCCCAATGGTAGCAGGTGCAAGACTACCTGCTAATACACCTTACGAAACATTAAAATCTTTATACAATCTGCCTGATTGATAATGATAAACATGTTTTTAAACGCCAAAAGCCTTGAAGATTCAAGGCTTTTGGCGTAAAATCAAAGTTACCTGACTCAACCAGACCTTCTTCTAGGTAGCGACATATTCTTCTCCAAAAACATTAACATTTCATTAACCTTGTTCTATAGTAAAAATTGATAAGTTTGTTTAAATCCTTTAAACAAATATAAATGTGGTAAAACTTATACACCTCTATACTTTAATACTGGTTGTTTCCGGCAATGTGTGCAAAGGACAAAAACAACAAAAAAGTTATTATCCGACCGAGCCTGAAACCAAAGAGATAATCACTTCACACGGTCCTTTGGGTATCGTACGTAATATCAAGCAGGATAAAAAGGGCCATATCTGGATTGCAGCCTTTAGTGGTATTTTTCGATATGATGGGAAATCGTTTACCAATATCACAAGTGATGTAAGTTCTGCCCGTTTTTTCGATGTTTTAGAAGATAAAAAAGGAAATCTCTGGTTCGCTTCTGTTGGTTCGGGGGTTTATTATTACGACGGTAAATCTTTTCAGCATTTTACAACTAAAGAGGGGCTTATGAGTGATGTGATTACTCATATTTATGAAGATAAAAGTGGCAATATCTGGTTTGGCGCTAGCCGTTGGGACGGAAAATCTTTTCAGAATTTTAAGCCAAATGAAGGATTGCCTGATGGCAATGATGACAATAATGATGTTAATTCTATTATTGAAGACAAAACAGGGAAGTTCTGGTTTGCTACAAGGGGTAAAGTCTTTACTTATGACGGAAAGAAATTTACTGTCGTTACCCATAATGGCAAATCTTTTTCGAATACCCGTACGATAATTGAAGATAAAAAAGGTGATATCTGGTTGGGTGGTGAAGCTGGCCTATGGCGATATAGCGATGGTGCATTCACCAATATTACGTATAATTCGGTTGGATATGTCTACGAAGATAAAGATGGAAACATCTGGACAAGTTCTCAACCTGATTATAACGGAACCGATAGGTGGGCAATTGCTCGATATGATGCAAACACCTTGTCTGAACCAAAGCCAACTGTAACTGATATCATGGCAGAATATGAAGATTATAAAAACCTGTTTTTTGGGATTTTAGTGGCAAATGATGGAAGTGTCTGGTTTGGCTCTTTAAATGGGGTGTTTCGGTATGATGGAAAGAATATCGTTGCTTTTACCGACAAATAACTTTGGATGCATTATAAAAACGCCAAAAGCCTTGAATCATTCAAGGCTTTTGGCGTTAAATCAGAGCTGTTCTGCCCAATCGGTTCTTCAACTGCACAGCGGCACATCCTTTTCCAACAGTTTTACATTCACTTAACATCTTTTTACAAGCCTTTTTCTAAAACCAAAGACAAATCTTGTAGGTTTGTTGAAATACCTGATGCATGGGTAATGGCGAATCTACGTATAAATTAGTACCACTTTTAAAAGACAATTACATGCGATTATTGTTTTTCAACCTGTTCATCCTGACAAGCTTCTTTGCCCTTGGTTCATGTAATACTTCAACAAACAAAGGCTTATCTGGTATCTCAACAATTCCTACAGACACAGCTAAAGGTATCATTATCAAGCATAGTTTACCAAGAGGCAATATATATAATGACCCTGCCGGAAAGCACTTCGCATATGGCGTATTCTGGGCTAGTGTTATTAATAAAACGGCAACTCCGATAGAATTAACGATGAATTTTCCTGCAGATTCATTCGCCATTTCTGGTCAGCCTAAAGATTATGTGAAGTTTTTTCTTCCTCCGGGCACCATGACACCTGAAAAAGAATCTGTGTATGACTATGGTCTAACGACTTTAAAATCTTTTTTAGACAAACACTTCCATGAACCAAGCCAACTGAAAACAACCATTAAACCTAAAGAGGAGTACCGTTTTTATATTGCGGTGGTCTCTAAGGAGGGTTATAATGGGGCGGTAAGAGCGGAACTCGTTTTAAAGGAGCAGAATCTTTTTTATAAAATTAATATGCTTGATTCATTGCTCCCGTGCGGAAGTATTGTTTTTAAGAAATGAGTAAAGGGAAACGCTCAACGATAGCAATTCGATTTTTGGTTTATTAAGATTTAAAAAATAATCGTTCTGAAATTCTTATCTGGCCGCAATAGATGTCAGACATAGATTACGGTTTTGCAATGCTAATTACAAGCCTTTATTTCTGCCTTAAAGACGCTGTTTTTCTCTGCCACAAAACCCGGCTTTAGTACAATCGTCTGGCCTGCCTGAAAACTTACATTGGCAGAAGGTGAATAATTAGGGTCACCGATTTTCTTAGCTGATTCTATCGTATTTAGCGCTTTAATGAGATTGAAACCAGTAATTATGTTTGTATTGATTACTACAGTCTGACTTGCGATAGATACATCAACGCTTGAGGCTCCACCTGTGCTACACTGAGCAATGTAAGTGGTAGTGGTACTTGGGCTTACCGAAATTGATGTTCCTGTCTGGCTGCTGTTACCAAAAAACCAGGTAACTACGCCACTGCACCCGCTTGCACTAAGGGTGGTTGAACCGCCAGGACAAATCAAAGGTTTAGCCGGTGTAATGATAATAAAACCCTGGCCGCCACAATTATCGGCTTGTGAAATGGTAATATTGGCCTCGGTACTGAAGCAGCCCATATCAGACATACAATAGCCTTTATAGGTACCAGGTGCACTTACTATCCGGATCACTTTGCTCAAAGGATTAGATGGAATATTGGTTTGCACTTGTTCAGTGCTCCAGTAAAAAGCATCAGCTACCGACTCGCACTGGCCTGTCAGTAAAGAAAAATCACCCTTACAGATTGCATTGTTATTGGCTGTAATGTTTGCTATTGGTTTAGGATTCACATATACATAGAATACATCAGATGAATCGCTACTACAACCATCAAACCTTGCCAAAGCTCTGTAGCCTTTACTTACAGTAGGAGAAACATTGACAGACTGACCGCTCAGGCCGCCAGACCAATGATAGGTAGTCTGGCCTGAACCACTGATAATGGTAGCTGTAAGCACTATTGCTACGCCAGGGCATATCTCATTGATACCGTTGATAACAGGTGTATTTGGTTTAGCCTTTATTACTACCTGGTTAGTGAGTACTCTATCGCTGATACAGGTACCATTGACACATTCGACAACATAAGTTGTATTTTCTTCCGGGCTAACTGTTAGAATATTACCACTACCAATGCTTGTAACAGAACTTGCGGTGCCACCACTTGCAGAGATATACCAGTTTACAGTGCCTATGGCGCAAGTAGCAGTTAAATTGATGCTCTCTCCAATACAAATGGTTGTTATATTTATTGCTACACCAGTTGGTGCAGTGGGTTGTGCATTAACTGTTACTTGATTTGTAGCAACTCTGCTACTTAAACACTCTCCATTTACACAGGTAGCATAGTAAGTTGTATTTTCAATTGGGCTTTGTATAAGTGCGTTACCTGTGCCAATGGGTACTCCGCCAGTAGCCTGCGTATACCAGTTAATAAATCCAATAGAACAGGTAGCAGTTAGGGAAACACTGGAGCCGCTACATATAAGAGTTTTATCAACCGCAACATTCGACGGAGCATCCGGCTGCAACAAATATACTATATGGCTGGTCGCCACTCTTCCTGATTCACAAATTCCATTCAAGCAAGCAGCATAATATGCACCGGATTTGGTAGGGGTATATACAAAGTCATTCGCCGTCCCGATAGTTGTTCCACCTGTGGCCTGGTTATACCAGACAATGCTTCCGCTAGCGCAGGTAGCACTTAGAGTGATGCTGGTACCTGAGCAAACAACTATACTACTAACAGAGACATTCGTTGGTTGCGAAGGTATACTATGAGCTGATACTGGGTTGGTAGCAATACGATTACTTGCTATACTACCAATTTCACAAGATGCATAGTAGGTAGTCTGTGACGTTCTGATGTAACTCAGATTATTACCTGTGCCTATAGCTGTTCCGCTGCTGGAATCTATGTACCAAGTAATGGTTCCGACAGCACAAGTAGCGGTAAGCACAACAGGCGTACCACTGCAAACAGCTGTGGCACTGACAGCCACCCCTGTAGGATTTGTAACTGTAAGACTATTGACGAAAAAACCACCGAATCCGGTAGTGGCAAAACTCACTTCCCAACGGTTATCCGTACTATTCCATACAATATCTGTATCTTCTGGGTTAATGGTAATGATGCTACCACTGTAAGTACCAGGCAGACCTGTTCCATCAGATGAGTATCCACTTCTCCTTTCAATCAGCAAATTGCCAATACCTATAGCATCACTGCTATTGACCGGAAGTTTAAGAGTATTGGCTGAAGTGGCTGCATTATAGGCATCAAATTCAGCCTGGCTGAAATAAAGTGTTACCATACCAGTAAGCTCAAGGCTTACAGATTCCGGTTTGATTTCGTAATGGCGTTTCACAAAACTATCCGGCGTTGTCGGCTCTATCCAGACAGTGGTTTCAATGTTTCCGTTTACAGGGTTTGCGCCCGTTGCCGTGACCTTGCTGATAAGGTAATTGAAGATATCACAATTGCAGGTTGTGGTGGTGTTATGAACCTGAGAATTAAACGTACTTGTCTTGGTTGTTTTGTTCACAGCAGGATTTGTATCAATACAGTTTCCAATACTCCAGAGTTCGTTACCATAGGAAACATTGTCTGCTACGCCACTGGCAGTAAAATATAGTTTACCATTGACATTAACAAACTGACTGGGCATAGAACCCGTAATTCCCGGGTTAATGTCTTTCATGAGCTTGGTGCCTGATGTTGTGCCGTCACTTTTCCATAATTCAGAGCCAAGAGCACTGTCATTTACCACCAGATACAACTGACTACCAGCGCTGTCTGAATTTTTTGTCAGTAATTCTATTCCCGGATAAAAATCTTTAATCATTACCGTTTCGCCAGAAGTTTCATCTATTTTCCACAAAGCCACCCCGCCATTATATTCAGCTGTAAAATATAAAGTATTATTCAGAATGGTAAGAAAACCTGGATTTGAGCCTGTACTTCCGGCAATTATGTCTTTTACAATTGCTGTTCCGGTACTATCGCTTTTCCATAATTCGCGGCCATAGTCAGGGTCATAAGCCACAAAGTACAAAGCCTTTTTGAAAACCTTAAAATCTGAGAGGTCTGCGCCGCCTGTACCCGCATTTATATCTTTTACCAATACTGTACCAGTCCCCGTACCATCGGTTTTCCATAGTTCAAAACCGTGCTCATTGTCATCAGCAATAAAGTATAAATGGTCATTCACAACTGTAAAATCTGATATTTCCGGGTCAGCATCTGTACCAATGTCTTTTAGTAGACTTGTGCCTGTACTATCACTTTTCCAAAGTGCATATCCATGTATACCGTCATCGGCCTTAAAATATAAGGACTTTTTGAAAACGAATAAACCGGATGGATAAGAGCTATTGCCATTAACCGGATTAATGTCTTGTACGAGCATTGTATTGGGCGCTGTGCCATCTGTTTTCCATAACTCATCTCCGTGCTCATTATCAATTGCAGTAAAATATAAAGTATTATTTACTACAGTAAGACTATTAACGTTTGAGTTCCCATGAGAGTTTATATCTTTAACTAACAGGGTGCCGGATGGCGTGCCGTCTGTGTTCCATAATTCGACTCCATTTGTTCCATCGTTGGCTCTGAAATAGATACTGCCATTAAAAACAATAGGGCTGAATATATCTGCATCGCCGGAAAGATTAATATCTTTTACCATATAGGTGCCGTCTGGCGTGCCATCGCTTCTCCACAATTCACTGCCATTCGTCCCATTATTGGCTCTGAAATACAAAATACCATTATTTTGTAAAAAAAATGTAATCTGGGAACCGCTAATCCCTGGAAAAATATCTTTTACCAATAATGTCCCGGCTTCTGTACCATCAGACTTCCATAACTCTTCTCCGTAATTTAGTGTTTCAGCAGTAAAAAACAGCGTTCCATTTACATTTAAATGATTATTTAAATTGGCATTACCAGAGCCAACGAGAATGTCTTTAACCAGATAAGGTACCTGAGCAACAGTAAGATGGGTAGCAAACAGACAAAAGGCAACAGCAAGACTTCTATAGAAGAGAGATAGAGGTTTTATCATCGGATAATAGAATAGGTTAACAAAAGGATATAAATCTTGTAAATTAAAATCTAATCTTGTCTTAAAAGGAAACAAACATAATTTATAACTAAAACCAGACTTAAATATAATTAATTTCAGAATTATTCTATCAATAAAAATCCTGATTTTTCCTTTTTGTTTGAGAGGGAATGATTTTGCTTTGCGGGATTTGTAATTTTCATTAACCTTCATTCCCTGATTTAATCTGAAAAAGCACTGTATTTTTTCGCTTGTTAAAATCATTAGTGCCTACATGGATGACGAATATATAGAGGGCCTTACAGACTGTGTCCTGACCAGGTGGCAGAGAGAAATAAGAAGTAGCACGGTCGAAAGCACAAATGTGCAAGTATAGCATTAAATGCCAAAAGCCCTGATTCCTCAAGGCTTTTGGCATTTAATGCTGTTACAATGGTTTACAGTAACTTATTGATGAAGGAATGTTCGTGCTTTTCTTCTTGACACTACAATCTTGTCTCCGGTAGTCAGGTGGGCGATGTGTTCTTCACCTATCGACTCTATACGTTTCAGATATTGCAGGTTTAGCATGAACTTGCGATGAATGCGGGCAAAATGCCCTTTTTCAACTAATTGTTTTTCGTGAACCCCTAAAGTGCGAGAGGAAACTACTTTCTTGCCGCATTTCAAGTGGAACTCGGTGTAATTTTCTAAACTACTCAAATAAACGACCTCATCTGGCTGAACACAGGTTTTTCCGTGATCGAACCAAATCATGCGAGGATCACAATAGGATGGCTTAATAAAAAATTTTCTCATGGCTGCTCAAAAAAGGGATTATAATATGGATTGTCAAATTTGACAAGAAAAAGATAAACCCTCTACGAACATTTAGTATCTGGCGGATATAGCAGATATTTGGTAGGTTTCGGTTAGTATTTGGCGCCCCCGCTCCTAAAGGAGAGCTATATATTCGACCCAACAAGATTGTAGCAAATTTGTAATTCCCCTTTAGGGACGGTCCGCCGCGCGGTTAGGGGTTCTTAGCTCCCCTTCAGGGTCGGGGGGCTATAGGGGTATATGTATCGTCACCTTTGTGCCTTGTGCTGTGCCGTCTTTTGATTTCTTGTCTTCAATCATAATCTGGATATGTAGGTCATTGGCCTGGCTTAAGAGTTTAATACGCTCATTGTTGATATTCATGCCCATAGACTGGTATTTTGGGATGTTTTTGCGTAATAGTGCAGCCTGTTCCCGTCCGATGCCATTGTCTTCTATAATTATTTCAATAGACTCAGCCAATTGCCTGATTTTCAGTTCCAGCATACGCGTTTCCTGCTTGTTCATCAAACCGTGCTTGATGGCATTTTCAATATAGGGTTGCAGGAGCATAGGTGGCGCAAATACTTCGTCGGTATCAATGCTTTCGTCTACTTCATATACAAACTCAAAATTATCTTCAAATCGCAGTTTTTCCAGTTTTATGTAGAGGACGGCGGTTTCCAGTTCGTCTGTCAGGGAAATTAACTGCTCTTTTGAATGCTGCAGGATGGAGCGCATCAGCATCGAAAAATCGGTCAGGTATTCGGCCGCTTCCACCGAGCGGTGAGTCAGGATATAACTCTTGATAGAGTTGAGACTATTAAACACAAAATGCGGATTAATCTGCGAGCGCAATGTACGCAATTCAGATTCTTTCATGGCTTTGAATAGCGAATTCTGTTCTTTTTGTATCTGATAACTCCGGCTACCGATGGCAATAGAAAAGAAAAAGATTTCAAGCAAGGTGCCCAGCATGAACACAATGCTTGGCTCCACCCGCAAAAGTATGTACGACTCATGGCTGAACCACTGGGTCATGAATCCGACAAGAGCCCCGAGCATCAGAAAAGTACTGCCTATCTTAATGTTTCGGGCGATTCTTCCTTTGGTTTTGAATACGAATATCAATAAGATGATATTCAGAATAGGAAATACACCCTGAAAAAACCAGTAGAAAGTGTCGCTCCAATCCAGACGTCTGAAAACGAATAAGATAATGATATCTATTGCCAAACACACAAATAAGGTTCGGATTAACCGTCGGAATAATAAGCCTAAGCCGGGATATTTTTCTTTTAACTCCAGGAAATCATAGATAAACAGAAAATAAGAAATCTGGCTCAATAATATATAGATATTGCTATTACCCGTGAATTTCAGAAAAGGCAGGTAACTGAACAAGAGATGAAAATAAGGCGAATGCTCGTATTCCCAGAGATTAAAAAAGGCCAGAGAAGCCGTATAAAAGCCATAATAAAGGTAATATTTTTGACGGTCGAGCAGGTAAAAGGTAAAGACAAATAGTGCAACGAATAGTTGAATTGAAATAATGAGCCCATTGTTAATCAAATAAATATATTCGTCATAAAAAGCTTTTACCTTATGGTGATTCTCCCAGAAATGACTTACCAGCTTAGGCTGTAAAATAAAGTCTTTCTTAGGATAATCGTTTACCTTGATGTATAACTGATAATGCGTGCCAGGCAAAAACCGAATCGGAATATACTGGTCGTCATAACGGAAGAGCCTTTGGTCGGGCAGATAATCTTCGTTGGTTTTATACAATTCTATCAACTGGTTATAAATATCTCTGTATAGACCAACAGATCGGTGCAAACCTGTGGTTAATAACAAATCAAGGGTATCTGGTGTGGGGTTGTGCACATGTAGTTTGAGCCAGTAATCGTACCGATAACCCTTTGCAAAGCTCTTGGGTATATCCAGACTTTTGAGTGGTTTGAATCTTTGTTTTGGAATGGCTTGTAAAGGTACTTGTCTGGTTGAATCAATGAATAGAGACGTGCTATCTGTGCAATCCAGGAAACCGTTTTTTTCCAGCTCGAAGTATAAGCGGATTTGGGCTTGGGTTTTTATAGATAAGAAAATAAAGCAAAAGAATAACAATAGTTTTGAGAAATTTCTCCTCCTTAAAAAGGAGGAGTACCCATTAATAACTAATGAAAAATTAGTTATTAATGGGGGAGGTGGTTGTAGGATTAAAAAGTACTTTTGAACCAGCTCACTGGCCTGTAACCACCCCGTCACCATCCCGACTGCGTCAGGTATGGTGCCACCCCTCCTTGAAAAAAGGAGGGGAAATTTCGGACCAATACTTTCTATTATGCAATAGAAAGTATTGAGTAAGGAATAGGATAGTATTTTGCGAGTGTACTTCATCTAATCAATCATCGGTAAATAAATCATCACCTTAGTACCATCAGCTTTGCCTTCCGGTGTTTTTTTGTCAATAATCTGTATATCTATATGCCAGTCGTTGGTCATGGCTAAGAGTTTTATCCGTTCGTCGTTGATATTCATGCCCATTGACTGGTGTTTGAAAATGTTTTTGCGTAGCAAAGACGCCTGTTCTCGCCCGATGCCATTATCCTCAATCACAATCAGGGTTTTGTAAGGGTGCGCTTCCAGACTTATCGATAAGATTCTGTTTTCAGATTTATTCATCAAACCGTGCTTAATAGCATTTTCGATATAGGGCTGTAAAAGCATGGGTGGAATGAGTGTTTCGTCGGTATCAATCTTTGGGTCGAGGTGGTAAATAAACTCAAAGCCATCATCAAAACGCAGTTTCTCCAGTTTGATATAGAGTGAAATGGTTTCCAGTTCGTCGGCTAATGGAATCAGCTTTTCTTTAGAATGTTGTAGAATTGAACGCATGAGGGTCGAGAAATCTGTCAGATACTCTGCTGCTTCAACTGAGCGGTGTGTCAGGATATAACTCTTAATAGAATTCAGGCTATTGAATACAAAGTGCGGGTTAATCTGCGAGCGCAATGTACGTAAATCAGATTCTTTTACCGATTTCATCAGCAAGTTACGGTTGCGTTGGCGAAGCCACGTTTTGTAGCCTAAGGCTGTTGAAAAACACAATATTTCAACTAGCACCCCTATATTGAATGGTGTACTCAATGCGAGTCGCATCAGTACGTTTTCAAAAGGTTTCATCATGAGCAATTGCTCTGATATACCCACTATTACTCCTATCAACAAGGCAATAGAACCCCACTTGATATACTTCACAAAGGAGCCTTTCAGGGTAAGTACCACAATAGTAGAATAAACTCCAAAGAAAACAATGAGTATCTGTGTAAGTATCCAGATGTACCCACCTGACTGGTAAGCCTGAAAAACAAAATTCAGCAGGGTATCGGCTACTAGCAACGCTATAAGGATTTTCAGGTAAAGCCGGATAAGTTTTTCAAATTTTGGAGCTGTCTTTTCAAGTTCCAGAAATTCGCTTAGAAACAGATAGTAAAAGACATTAGCAACCAGCGCATAAGTATTATTATTGGCTGAGAATTTCAGAAAAGGCACAAAGCTAAAAAACACCCGCATATAGGGCGAATGTTCGATACCCCACAAGGCAAAGAGCAGGATAAAAAACAAATAACCTGCATAATATAGGTAATAGCGCTTGTGCTCAACAAAATATAGGATGAATATATAAATAGAAACAAAAATCAGGATTGAGGCAAAGAAGCCGTCGGCCATCAGGTGGCGATATTCATCAAAAAAGGCACGCATTTTATCGTTATACTCCCAGCCATAACTTACCAGTTTGGGTTGGAGATTCATATATAACTGCGGATGCTCACTTACTTTAATCAACAATTCATAGGTCTGCTTTGGCCCAAATTTTAAGGGAACGTACTTTTCATCGTACCTGAATGGTCGTTCATTTGGCAGTAAATCCTGACTGGTAGATTGCAATAATACGTATTTGCCATTGACCTTACGAAACACCTTTACCTCCTTATGAATACCTGCTGTAAACAAGGCCGGAATCATAACATTAGTCGGATTAGTAACCGTGATTCGAAGCCAGAAAACATAGTCAAAATAGTCGAAGGCAAAAGGCTGAAAACGAAACGCCTGCAATGGCATAAAGTATTGCTTGTCAATCTGTTGTATCGGCGCTTTGCCTGTTGAATCGATATATAAAAGGGCTTGGTCAGAACATTGAATGACCTGATTGTCGATAAATTTTTTGGTAATAGTAATGGTGCCTGTTTTTTGTGCAAAACAGTGGGGGGGGAAAGATAGTAGTATAGCTATTGTGAGAAAAAATCTCAAATTAATATGGTTGTTTTTTTATGTATCACGATTTGAAAAATCGTGATTATTAAGGAAGTTCTTGATTGCGTCGTTTCAGCGAATAGAATTCGCCGTCTAAGATAACAACGGTAGTATCATCTTGCATAGGCCGACTTAAGTAGGCCGTACATAATAAAAAATATTCCGTTGTTATCTTAGACGGCGACTTTAGTCGCTGTGCGTATGCACGTTTGTATACCATGCCAATAAATTACCGCACCAAATCCATCAGTTTCATCCGATTGGCACGTGAAACCTGCAGGCTCACGCCATTATTCATTACCACATAACCACCCTCGCCTTTGATATATTTTTTGATATGCGTCAGATTAACCAGATAAGATTGATGGATACGCACAAAAGGATGATTGGAAAGCAGGGTCTCCAGATCTTTCAGCGTGCGTGAAATCAACACCTTTTCTTTATTCCCCATCATGATTCTGGAATAATTGCCATCGGCTTCGGCATAGATGATGTCGTTGATGGAGATAAACTCCAGTCCCTCCGGTGTTGGTACGGCCACATTGGGTTTATGATGGATACCCCCTCGCATATTGGCCAGGAGTAGTTCAAGATTCTGCAGGTCAACCTGTTTGCTTTGTTTCTGGCGAACCTTTTCTACGGCTCTGATAAGCTTCTCTTTCGAAATAGGTTTCAATAGATAATCTATGGCACAAAACTCAAAGGCTGTGAGAGCATAGGCATCATAGGCTGTACAGAAAATGACTTCAAAATTGATTTTCGGAATCTTGAGCAGGAAATCAAAACCATTCATCTGTGGCATACTGATGTCCAGAAAAATCATATCGGGGCGGATGGTCTCTAGTATTTCAAGCGCTTTTTCGGCAGACTGGAATTTGGCAAGTACTTTTACGTCGGCACAATAGGTCTGTAGCTCTATTTCAAGGGTATCGAGGCAACCTTTTTCGTCGTCAATTAAAATGGCTGTAAGCATACGCATCAAGGATTTTCGGAAAGTGAAGCTACAAACTTTCTCTGAAAAAAGTGTATCTTTTTACAAAAACACAAACTTTTTTGAAAAGGAGGGGGTTATAATTTAAGAAATTGTAAATTTGCTATCCCTATTCCAAGGGCTCAGATTAAATTTTAGTTGCTTTAACAAATATTTAACTGCGGATGGATATTTTTGCGCTTTTTTTGTTATTATTGCAACGGAATTAGCAAAATAATTCATCAATAAAATTGATAACCACAAAATAATCTAAATGTTTTTATGGCTGGTACAGCAGAATTAATACTTGATGGTAAATCTTACCAATACCCTACCATAGAAGGTTCGGAAGGAGAGAAAGCGATTGATATTGCCAAACTCCGTGATGAAACAGGTTACATAACAATCGATAGCGGCTATAAAAATACAGGAGCGACCAAAAGTGCCATTACTTTTCTGGATGGTGAAGAAGGAATATTGCGCTACCGCGGCTATGCTATAGAAGATCTGGCTGAAAAAGCTAACTTCTTAGCAGTGGCTTATTTGCTTATTTATGGCGAATTGCCAAATAAGGAACAATACGACCAATTTGATAATGCTATTCGCAGACATACGCTGGTAAACGAAGATATGCGTCGCATTTTCGATGGTTTCCCGGTGAATGCTCACCCAATGGGTGTAATGTCGGCAATGGTAAGTGCCATGAGTGGTTTTTATCCTGATTCTTATAACGATAAAGTTCCTGACCATACCGAAACGCATATCATCCGTTTGTTAGCTAAATTCCCTACACTGGCTACCTGGTGTTATAAAAAATCAAACGGACACCCAATCAATTATCCTAAAAACTCATTAGATTATTGCTCGAATTTTCTACATATGATGTTCTCGTTGCCGGTTGAAGAGTATGAAGTAGATCCGGTAGTTTCAGCAGCTTTGAACAAATTATTGATTCTTCATGCCGATCACGAGCAAAACTGCTCTACCTCGACTGTACGTCTGGTAGGTTCATCAAAAGCTAATTTATACTCGTCTATTTCAGCAGGTATTTCGGCATTATGGGGTCCGCTACATGGTGGTGCTAACCAGGAGGTGATTGAAATGCTGGAAGACATCAAGGCTGATGGTGGTGATGTAATGAAGTTTGTGAATAAAGCAAAAGATAAAAATTCAGGTTTCCGTCTGATGGGCTTTGGCCACAGAGTTTATAAGAACTTTGACCCACGTGCCAAAATCATCAAAAAAGCGGCTGACGATATTCTAGGTAAACTAGGTGTAAACGACCCTGTACTGGAGATTGCAAAAGGATTGGAGGAAGCAGCGTTGCACGATGATTATTTCGTATCGAGAAAGTTGTATCCAAACGTTGACTTCTACTCAGGAATCATCTACCGTGCTTTGGGTATTCCTACCAATATGTTTACTGTAATGTTTGCTATAGGCCGTCTTCCGGGTTGGATTGCGCAATGGAAAGAAATGAGAACCAACAAAGAGCCAATCGGTCGTCCTCGTCAAATCTATACAGGAGCAACTTTGCGCCCGTTTGTGGAGATTGAGAATAGATAAGATTTATGGTTTTATAGATATATAGAAGCCTCGGAGATTGGTCTCTGAGGCTTTTTGTTTTAATCTATGATAGCGGAAATGAGATAAATCATTTATTCAACAAAGTAATCACGGGGATGCAAGACCCCATCAGGGGTTAATTTACCTCCATATACTGGGAACAGACTTGCGTCGCCATAGTTTTTGATACGTCTGATATTTTTAAGGACTTCCATATCGACCTCTGAAATCTCGAAATCTATCTCTGCATTGGCACGTATATGAGCGGGATTGGCTGTTTTAGGCAATGGCAGCATATCTAATTGCAGACAATAGCGAATACATAGTTGCGGAATACTAACCCCATAGCGTTCAGCCATGGCCGAAACCTCTTCGTTTTTTAACAACTCTCCATGTGCTACCGGCGAATAAGCCTGTATCAGAATGCCTTCACTCTGATTATAGGCAATGAGTTCAAAAGGAGTATTGCTTATATGTGCCAGAATCTGGTTTACCATAGGTTTGATTGTGCCATGCGCCAGAATATTCTCCAGATCCACCTGCTCAAAGTTTGAAACGCCGATAGAGCGGAGTTTACCTGCTGTATAGGCTTCTTCCAGGGCACTCCAGGCTTCCAGATTACCTTCAAAGAAGCGATTATCTTCGTGATAGTCGAGCCAGGGCTGAGGGCTATGAATAATCATTAAATCTATATAACCCAGGTCGAGTTTTTGCAGCGATTCTTCGATAGCAGCTACTGCTTCGGCGTAATTCTTGATGTTAGCACTCAGCTTAGTGGTAACAAAAATTTCTTCACGAGGCACACCACTGGTCCGGACACCCTCACCAACGCCTCTTTCGTTGCCATAACCTTGTGCGGTATCAATATGCCGATACCCCATTTCGATGGCCGCACGAACCGGCTCTGCCACTTTGCTGTCTTCAATTAACCATGTTCCAAGTCCAAGCTTTGGAATCTTAACGCCATTAGGTAAAGTAAATGTTTCTTGTAGAATCATAAGATAATTTCTTTACCTTGTTTTACTAAAAAAATTGTTCCTACTGATTACCATATAAAGCACCGGCTTATCAGAAGCTTTTATAATTCCTGCTGAAATGATAATTCATCTGTTTTTTGGCGGAATGTGTGATGCTCAAATTTTTTCTGCTATAGGTTTATATATTTCAGGTGATAATTATCTACTTAACTGCTACCTTCTCTGCATAATGCGTTGCATGTATTTGCCTAGTATATCAAACTCCAGATTAACCGTGCTGCCTACTGCTAATTGATGAAAATTGGTATGCTCCCAGGTATAAGGGATAATGGCTACACTAAAGCCATTGTCTTTTGAATTGACAACCGTCAGGCTCACACCATTCACACAGATTGAGCCTTTTTCTACTGTAATATTATTGGTAGCAGCATCGTATTCAAACGATATGAGCCAACTACCGTTCTGGTCTTCAAGGGTGGTGCAGATACCTGTCTGGTCAACATGGCCTTGCACGATATGCCCGTCGAAACGTCCGTTGGCAGGCATACAACGCTCCAGATTTACTTTATCTCCAATGGTTAGTTTGCCAAGGTTGGTTTTTTTCAGGGTTTCATCAATGGCGGTTACTTTATATCTTATGATTTGATCGCCATTGAGTCCTTTCACAGGTTGATATTCAGCATTCAGTAACTCTACAACAGTCAGGCAAACGCCGTTGTGCGATAGGCTCTGGTCTATTTTTAGTTCGTGAGCAATATCAGATTCAAAAGTAAAAGTTAAATTTGTGCCATCTGGCTGAATATCAATGAGGTGGCCCATTGATTCTACAATTCCGGTAAACATGTAATAATTGATAAAGTTTTCGACTGCGAATTACGATATTTCAACTCAGAATAGCGAAGAAAAGTTCTTATTAGCTATATTAGCGGAAAAACCCCCGACCCCTAAAGGGGAGAGACAGAATCGTCGATTCTCAAGAGAAATAAAATGAAAAAGGTTTATTAATAATCATACAACACTATGTTCAAAAACAAAATTGTCCTTCTTATTCTGGTCGTTGCCATTGTAGGTATCTTGTTTTACTCGCTTCAGGGCTCAGAAGACTATATTGCTACTATCAGCGAGAAGCGAAATGAATATGCCCAGACTCTTGCTAACGATAAAGATTCTCCGATAGCTAATCTGCCCAATTTTACGGGTTTTAAATACTTTGAACCGAATGTAGACTACCGGATTGAGGCTGAGTATAAAGGTACCTCAGACAGCGGACAAAGCATGATTCTGATGACCGACAGCACCCAAAGCGAAATAAAAAAAGCCGGAGAAGCGACTTTCTTATTAGGTGGAGAAAACTATACGGTGAGCCTTTTTGATGAGGGAGATATTTACCTGCTCCCTTTCCGCGACCTAACCAGCGGCAAAGAAACCTATGGTGGCGGGCGCTACATAAATATTCCGAAAGATAAACTGGTAGGCGATAAAATAGAGATTGATTTTAACAATGCGCATAATTTCTATTGTGCTTATAATGAAAGCTATATATGCCCAATTCCACCAAAGGAGAATTTTATTAAGGCCGAGATTAAGGTAGGAGAGAAGGTTTATAAGTGAGGGGGTGAAATAAACAAAATACCGACTTGAGTAGATACATCCCGCGAGTATAAAAATAAAAAATATCGGGTGAAATAAACAAAATACCGACTTGAGTCGGTATGACTAGAAACGAATCCTTTGTTATCTTAGCCGGCGACTTTAGTCGCTGAAACAAGGGTATTGGATAATGGGAGTTTATTTGGCAATAAGTTAAGTCATAGTCTTCTGGCACAGCGACTAAAGTCGCCGGCTAAGATAACAAAGGTAATTTTGCATTCAGTACCGACTGAAGTCGGCACGTTTGAGTAAAAATTTTAAATTAAGATTAACATTTTCAAACCTAAAAGCTGCTAATGAAAAGGAATTATATCGCTTTGCATGTTCATTTAATATGGACAACAAAGAATAAAACTCCTTTTTTAGAAGCAAAATACCGCTATCCTTTATTAGAACATATCAGAGAAACAGCGTTATTAAAGGGTATAAAAATACGAATTGTAAATGGCGTTGAAGACCATTTACATTGTCTGGTAAGTTTGCATCCAACCCAAAGTATCGCAGACGTTATGAAGAGCATTAAGGGAGAATCTTCGAGGTGGATAAATCAGCAGAGGTGGTTCGGTAAAGATTTTGAATGGCAGGATGGTTATGGTGCTATTTCGGTAAGCCCTCAGCACTTTGCCCGCACAACACAGTATATCTTTAATCAGGAAGTTCATCATGCTTCTCAAAATTTAGAAGATGAATTGAAGATTTTTGAGCAATTCGCAGATGAGATAGAATAGATAATATAGATTTTCTTAAAAATTGAATATGATATATAATGAACATGTCTCGACTTGAGTCGGGAATGCATGCAAAATAAACCTTTGTTTTCTTAGACGGCGACCGCGCGGCGGACCGTTTCAGTCGCTGAATCACAGGTCAAAGGAATGCCCAAATACCCGTGGTCAACCAATAAATTGGTCGGACTGCCGAAGGGGCTCCTAAAATAAAAAAGCGGACGTCGCGCGGAAAAAAAAATCAGTATAGGCCTACTAAAGTCGGCCATTAAAGTAAAAGCCGTTATTATTTATTCATGTACCAACCCCCACAAAAACAAATAAAAAACAAACAGTAACCCCTATGAAACAACGCTTCATCAAAACATTGGCCTTGCTGGTTATCAGTGCTTATGCAATGGCGCAAGACCCTAAATCTATTGATGCCTTTACTACCGGCATGGATAAACGAGAGGGCTTTCTGAATTTCTACTGGAACGGGAAAGACGGCAAAGTATACCTCGAAATCGACAAATTTGATACCGAGCTATTGTATTACCCCTCATTGGCACAAGGCGTAGGGTCAAACGATATCGGACTTGACCGTGGTCGGCTTGGACAAGAACATGTGGTGAAATTCCAGAGAAGCGGCAACAAAATTCTCATGATTGAGCCCAACTACTCTTACAGAGCCATCTCCGATGATATGATGGAAAAAAGAGCTGTTGAACAATCGTTTGCCAAGTCGGTGCATTTTGGTTTTGATATAAAGGCCGAAAGCGGTGGCAAGGTATTAGTCGATTTGACACCTCTTCTGTTGCAGGATGCCGTAGGTGCTATTCAGGATATTGCCCGTAGCAGACAAGGCACTTTCCGACTGGATGCTTCCCGTTGTGCGGTCTATCTGCCTTATACGAGAAATTTCCCTAAAAACTCAGAATTTGAAGCCATTATTACCCTGACGGGTGATAATCCTGGAGGGTATCTGCGTGAGGTAGTGCCAACACCTACTATTATCACCATGCACCAGCATCACTCGTTTGTAGAATTACCTGATCTGGAAGCTGATAAAAAAAGCAAGGCATTTACCCCAAGGGAATTTGACCCACGCATTGGCTATGGCGGTATTGAGTATTTTGATTACGCCACGCCTGTCAGCGAGCCTATCAATAAAAGATATATTTCCCGCCATCGTCTGCAAAAGAAAGACCCAACTTCTATTCTGAGCGAAGCCGTAAAACCAATTGTCTATTATATGGATCCGGGTGCGCCGGAACCTATCCGTTCAGCTTTGATGGAAGGAGCAGCTTGGTGGAATCAGGCCTATGAAGCGGCAGGGTATAAGGACGCTTTTCAGGTAAAACTTCTACCGCCTGATGCCGACCCGATGGATATTCGCTATAACCTTATCCAATGGGTACACCGTAGTACTCGTGGGTGGTCATATGGTGCCAGTGTAATCGACCCTCGTACAGGTGAGATTCTGAAAGGTAAAGTAACGCTTGGTTCATTACGTGTCCGTCAGGATTTCATGATTGCACAAGGCTTTATAGGCAATTATGAAACCGATAGTACCAACCTCAATACTATCAACCAGATGGCTCTGGATAGATTGAAACAACTGGCAGCGCATGAAATAGGGCATACATTGGGCTTACCGCATAACTATATTTCGAGCATCAATGGTCGTGCCTCTGTAATGGATTATCCTCATCCGCTTATCAGCTATGCCAATGGTAAATTCGACCTTTCGCGTGCTTATTCAATGGGTATCGGCGAATATGATAAGGCATCAATCACCTGGGGGTATCAGGATTTTCCGGATAATGTAAATGAAAAAGCTGAATTGGAGAAGATAGTGCAAAATACCCTGAGAAAAGGCTTACGATTCCTGACCGACCAGGATGCCCGTCCGGAAGGTTCGGTGAGTCCATCAACACACTTATGGGATAATGGCGGTGATGCCGTAACGGAATTGAAAAGAGTGATGGAGTTGCGTAGAATTGCACTAAAAGATTTTACAGAAAAGAAAATCAGAGTTAATGCACCAATGGCCACAGTTGAAGAGGTATTGGTACCTATGTATATGTTCCACCGCTATCAGACAGAGGCTACCTCTAAAATATTGGGTGGCGCAGACTATAACTTTGCCCTACGTGGCGATGGACAGGTAGTTTATGACCCAGTACCTGCTGCCAAACAACGCGAGGCTTTTAATACTTTGATGCAAACCCTTACCCCGGAGTTTCTGGCTGTGCCTGACCATATCCTGAAAATGATTCCGCCGAGACCGTTTCGCTATCAGGCTAATCCGAGAGAGACATTCAAGCGTCATACTGGTTTAGCTTTTGACCCATTGGCTCCGGCAGAAGCATCAGCAGGAATGACTCTGAGATTGATTCTGAACCCTGAGCGTGCATCAAGATTGGTAAGTCAGAAAGTAATGAAACCGGATTTGCCGACATTGGCCGAAGTATCAAGCATTATGGTACAAAAGCTATGGAAAAAGCCGGAAATGTTTAAAAATAATAGCTATTATGCCCAGATAGACCGCATGGTAGCGATGCAGTTTTTAGACCAGTTGATGACACTGGCTAATAACAAAGATGCCTCCATGGAAGTACGCGCCAATGCCTACGGTGCTATCGATGATATTCAGGATTGGTTGAAAAGCAATACAGTGGATGGCGCAGGTTTTGCTCGTTTGACTTTATTAAAGATAAAGCAATTTGAAGAGAATCCGGATATTACTATTCCAACCAATAGCTTAGCGGCTCCTGATGGTGCGCCAATCGAGCCGGGCTATGAGTGGTTGGATGAGGATTGTGAGTGGAAATGAAAACGCGCCCCTAGCCCCTGAAGGGGAACAACTCGTTCTGAAACAGGTTTTACAAGCGGTTTCAGAACGAGATTTTTTTCAAAGTATTTTAAATAAATGAGTTAAATTTGTTCATGAAATATAATTTTATTCGATCTGTTTTTCAAGCAACCACTATTCTTGAAAGAGAGAGGTACGAAAGTATCAATCATCTTTTAGATGAGGAGACTAAATATTTTCTTTATGAATTTGGTTTGCCGAATTCAACTTGGTTTTCGTTTGAATTTACCAATTCAGAAATTTATAATGCTGAATATAATATCTTAAATATTGGGAATAATGGAAGAAAATTTAATGGAGAAATAGCATCTTATATAGGTATAGACCTTAATAGTAACGAAATAGTCATGTTTTATAATTTTGCAGAAAATGAGAAATGCTTTTTAGGATTATCTTTAAAGCATTTCATACTGACTATGTTTGAATTTGAAATGTTTACAAAAGAAATATGTGTAAAAAAATATTTTGGAGAGATACATAGTCAAGAAAAAAAATCATATCTGGAATATTTAAATTATAGACTATTGCAATTAGATAAAGATTTCTATGCCAATGATAGAAGTTATTATTGGGGCAGTATACTTGAAGGAATGGAACAAGGTGTTGTACAGATTGTAGACTTCAAGACTATTAAATAGGTTTGTGTAAATCTGTTTCAGGAATACAAATTGTGCATTAGAATTAATAATTATCGCCAGTTACTGAGCCTTTGTCCAGTTTACGGTTTTGCCCAGTAACGGTGAACCTATGTATCCTTTAAGCTTCAAAATATTCCCTTCAATAGTTATTTTACCACTATAGTTCTTTCCAGATGTAGGGTCATAAATAGAGCCATCTACCCACTCATCACTATCAAATACAAAATTGGAAAGCAGAATCAGGTTTAGTATAGTTTTAGTGCCAGATTTATCTTTTTTCAAAGTCTTGCCATCGGCCAGATAGGGTTCTTTAAGCCAGATTATTTTACCCATGTATTTGTCACCTGATTTGTAAATCTGAAGTTTGGTGTTTTTCTCAGGATTTAACCACATACCCACTATATCATTTGCATTATTTGAATCAGGGCTGGTAAAAGAGTTAATAACCGTTAATAAAATGATTGTTATCTGAAGCATTGTTTTGTGAATTTTAGTTGATAATTTCTTTGGGTTGAGCTGATGTGAGAATCTACCTATAAAATAGACATTCTGTTTTCTACACCTATCATCAACGAAAAAGATTACCTTTTGATTGCCCTTTCCTTTTACCAAAACACCTTACTTACTAATAAACCCCTCTTCAACCATCTTATCATACACAATTTTGGCTACTTCCATGGCCATTTTGTCAACACCACTAGGGTTTGTAGTTTCAGTAAGCCCTGTCCAGATGATTTTGTCTTCTTTTATTGAGTAAATATTCACTTCAACCCGATAAGTCTTGGTTGAATAGTATCTATCAGGCGTAGAAGAAAGTATCCAGCTTCTCCGGTAAAATCCACCAAAAGACCGATAATAGATAGGATAAGATGAAATTGTCCCGGGCACATAGTCAATATCCTTATCTACGTCTACGAGTCGCATGGTAATGGCACCATCAAAATTATCTCCTCTGATTTTATTGATTATCTGCTTCTCATCCTGTTCAGTGATACTGGTAGTATATTCATTCAGATAGTTATAAGATACTACCCCTCTGTCTTGCAGATACTTTTTCATCTCATCTTCTGCCTTACGGCGGCTTGTTTCATTCCTGACCATGGCCACTATCAATATTTTATTTAATTGCTTACCGGTAACGGTTCTATCGGGTTCTCTCCAGCTACTGGCGAGGCGTGTAGAATTACAAGACATCAAAAAAATGGCACAAAGGCCAACGAGACACAAGGCAGTTTTGTTCATGAGTATTGTTGTTTGAGTAAGTCCAGCAAATTTTTAACAGGTTTGCTACTTAGCTATTGAAAGAATCTGATTATTAAATTTTTATTATTTTTTGCAAAAACATCAGACCAACGGCAGCTGAGGAAATTCTTTCTCTCCTTGTTCTTTTAAATACCATTGTATTTCAGTTTGTGTATTTTTCTCTATGTCGTTAGGATAATTAAAGGCTTAACTTGAATGGCATATTTTTTTTATCGTTTGGAGGTAATTAAAAACTCAGAAAACAAAAAAACAGAACCATGAAAAATTCAAACAAAAGCATTTGGGATATGTTCTCGAAAGAAGAAAGTGAAAATCTGAAAGACTTATTTGTTGATGGCCTGAAAGACATTTATTGGGCAGAACAACATCTGACAGAAGCTTTGCCAAAAATGGCACAAGCGGCTACTTCGGATGAATTAAGAGCAGCTTTTGAAATGCACTTAACTGAAACAGAAAGTCATGTAATGAGAGTGGAGCAGGTATTTGAATTGATTGGGGAAGAAGCGGAAGCGAAACATTGTCCGGCTATGGAAGGTCTGGTTGAGGAAGGAGAAGAAATCATAGACACCACAAAAGAGGGTACATTTGTACGCGACTGTGGTCTGATTATGGCAGCGCAAAAAGTAGAACACTATGAAATAGGTTCTTACGGAAGTCTGAGAACTGTTGCCCGTTTATTAGGGTATCATGAAGCAGCTGATATATTACAAACGATTCTGGATGAGGAGGGTGCTGCCGATCAGAAATTAACAGCCTTGGCCGAAGCGACCATTAATGAAGAAGCGGCTCAGGAATAACGAGGAACAATTTGGTTAACTATATAATTTTTGCTTATAAAAATGCCTTATGAATACTTTGATTCATAAGGCATTTTTTGAATTAAACGAGATTTTGCCTCAATTTGCTGGCGTATCATACAATTCTACATTCGCAATCAAAGGTTTAGCTAATGTGCCTTGAATGGCTACACGAACTTCTTTGCTGTTTACTCTCGGGAAATACACAATGCGTTTATTCCCTATGGTAGTAGCTGTGGCTACGGTTTTCCATTCGTTGTTTTCTTTTACCTGTACGGTAAACTGGCTTACGCGTTGTCCGTAACGAATATCTTCCTGCACTACCAGACAGTTGAAACTCTGCGCTTTGTTCAATTTAATATCGACACTGTTTTCTCCGGCAGTTTTAGTAAAAGTGCCTTTAGCTAACAGGTTTTTCCTGAAATACTCGTCACGCATTTTCTTAAATTCCATCAACGATTTTTCGTCGTTTTCATGTACCAGACCACGGCCATCAACCGGTAGATTCAATAATAAATTAGCGCCTCTGCCTACCGATTTATTATAAATATCCATCAGAGCAGCTGCCGATTTTACTTTGTCGTCTTCGTTTTTATGATAAAACCAACCCGGACGGATAGATACATCACATTCCGCCGGAATCCAGTGCGTGCCGTTTTCATCACCTACATTCAGGTGTTTTGGTTTGTCGTAGGCCGGGAACAATTGTGCTCCGTTGATAGTACTCCAACAGGTTTCTCCGGCAAAACCTCTTTCATTACCTACCCAACGAATATCCGGGCCTGCATCGCTGAAAATAAGCGCATGTGGCTGGTAGGTTTTTACGGTTTTATTAAACAGTGGGAAATCGTAAACCTGTTTTTTGCCGTTAGGACCCTCGCCATTGGCACCATCGAACCATACCTCAAACAAATCGCCGTATTGGGTAGTCACTTCTTTCAGCATGTTTACATATACCTGATTGTATTCGGGTGTGCCGTAAGTCGGGTGGTTTCTGTCCCACGGAGAGATATAGATGCCCATTTTCAGGCCGTATTCTTTACAGGCTGCTGATAATTCTTTCAGTACATCGCCTTTACCATCTTTCCACTTCGATTCTCTCACGGTATGCGTAGAATATTTACTTGGGTAGAGCGCAAAACCATCATGGTGCTTGGCGGTGATGATAATACCTTTCATGCCTGCTGCTTTGGCGATACGTGCCCATTGGCGGCAGTCTAATTGCGTCGGGTTGAATACTTCTTCCTTTTCTGTGCCATCGCCCCATTCTTTATCGGTAAAGGAATTTGGCCCGAAATGCACAAAAGCATAGTATTCCATTTTATGCCATTTGAGTTGATCGGCAGATGGAGTGGCACCATAAGGCTTAGGTGTTTGAGCCATTGAAATGCTCGCAAGCAAGCATAAAAAGAGGATTTTTCTCATGAGTGTTTTGTAGTAGAGTGTGCTGGCCGATGGGTATCGGCTTGCTAAATATTTAGTGGGTCAAAAGTAGTGAATTTGAAATTGTTTAACATTATTTTTATGGGAGGAAATGTTTGCGGCATATTCAAAATCATTTGAGGTAAATCTTTGGATTGTTTAGAGAATGCCATAAGTGAAAATAAAGAGCCTAATGGAGGACGAATTCTTTTACTATTCAATTGCTGTCAAGTAATTTCTTGACTTTTCAGGAGTTCAAATAGCTTATAATCAGTTACTTAAATGATGCTTGCGACATTAATGTCGCAAGCATAGGTGTAATTACCCATACGTATAAATAAAGAGTATAATATAGAATGAAAGATCTAACAGTTTCGGCAATAGTCCGACAAAACATTTTAATAATCAAGTCAATAGCTTTTCAGGTAAATCAAAAACAAATATGAAAGAATTATTTTTTCAATTGCTAAATGATTACAAAGTTGACGTAAGAGAAGCTATTATACTTCTAAATAAAAAGAATGTTCGGTCCCCTTACTTTTTTAGAGAATCTGGTAAAGGCTATCTGGATGACGAACATAAAATAAAATATGAATTTCATGGTTTTGGCTGTTGGATAAAGTATGAAAATGGGATAACTGTAGACTTTGATTTTGGAGTGCTTAGTGGAAATGCACGTGGGGATGGATTTCACAAGGGAGCTATATATCAATACGTGGTAGATAATGAGAAAAATAAACAGAAGTACTCAGTCTTTAATTCGTATATTGTGGTAGATAAAATAGTTGATACACTGGTTGAAAGCGGAGAAATTATTAAGGATCCTGAACAGACACTCTATTATCGACCAGAGGATTTTATAAATCCTAACCCTATCAGATGGATTGCTACACCACCGAAGCGAAAAAACGAAAAGAAAGCTCAATCTTACAAATAACCATAAAACTCAAACCTATATGAAAAAACTAAACACATTCTTTGCAGGAATTTTACTGCTTCTGCTATCATTCTATGCTAATGCACAAACCAAAAAAGGAGTTGATTACTTTGAGGGGAAATGGAAGGTATCCATACCCGGTACACCCCTTGGAGATTTAAAACGATTAATCATTCTTGAAAAAAAAGATAATGGCTTATCAGGTGTGGTCAAGGATGATGCAACCGGAAATGAAATTGCTAAAATCTCAAAAGTAGATATCAAAGACAATGAAGTGACTATTTATTATCATGCTAATGATGTAGATGCCGTACTGGTTATGACCAGAAAGGATGATGACCATATTACAGGAAATATACTGGAAGCGTATCCTTTGGAGGGAACACGAGTGAAAGATTAGATAGCGTATTGAATGATTCACATAAACAGCAATGATATGTTAACACGAAGACTTTTTATAAAACAGACTTTATTAAGCACAGGCGCTATGTTAGTAAATCCGTCAGTATTTGCAGCCGCTAAAGACGCAGGTTTAAAAATATCTCTCGCAGAATGGTCATTCCACCGGACTATTCGTTCAGATAAACTCGATCATCTGGATTTTGCCGCCAAAGCCAAAAAAGATTTTGGTATTGATGCCGTAGAATATGTCAATGGATTGTTTGGCACTAAGACGATGACCTTTAAGGAAGCCGCCACAAACCAGAACTATCTGAAAGAACTATTGAAGCGAAGCAAAGATGCGGGCGTGTTTAATCATCTGATTATGGTTGATGAAGAAGGGCCATTGGCATTACCCAACGATAAAGAAAGATTGCAGGCTGTAGATAACCATAAGAAATGGATAGAAGCGGCAAAGTTTTTAGGTTGCGTAACCGTGCGTGTAAACCTCCACGGAGAGGGAGAATCAAATGCAAAAAAGACAGCCTCAATAGATTCGCTTTCAAGAATGGGGGAATTTGCTAAAACTATGGATATAAATATCGTGGTTGAAAATCATGGGAGCGATTCATCCAAAGGTTTCTGGGTAGCAGATGTAATGAAGCAGGTGAATAAACCGAATGTGGGTACGTTGCCTGATTTTGGTAACTTCTGTATCTCGCATCCGTGGGGTACAACGCAGGAGCCGTGTAAAGAAGAATATGACCGATATAAAGGCATAAGCGAACTATTGCCATTTGCCAAAGGTGTCAGCGCTAAGACCTATGATTTTGATGCCAAAGGCGAGCAACCCTTAATAGATTACAAACGGTTGATGGATATAGTAAAAAAATCAGGTTTTAAAGGGTATATCGGGATAGAGTTTGAGGGCTTTAATGGAAATGAAGAAGAGGGAGTGAGGAAAACCAAGGCTTTGATTGAGAAGTATTTGTGAGATAGTGGTTAAGTACATAATAACTCAGACATACTAATAACCAAACTTCACTTTTTGCCAAATGGCAAAAAAAATCATTTTCTGTTTAATCATCTTTGCCCTATAATTAGTTAATTAAAAAATTAAGAATATGGCAAAGACAGTGTTAGTTACAGGGGCATCTGCCGGCATTGGAAGAGCAACGGCCATTTATCTGGCACAAAATGGTTATCATGTGTATGGTGCAGCTCGAAGAGTAGAAAAAATGCAGGACCTGAAAATAGAGGGCATACATCCAATTTATCTGGACGTTACGAAGGAGGAAAGTCTGGTGGCATGCGTTGAACAAATTTTGAAAGAAGCAGGAAGAATAGACATTTTAGTCAACAATGCAGGTTCGGGCTATTATGGCGCCCTGGAAGATACTCCTATGGCTGACGCGAAATATCAGATGGAAGTAAACGTTTTTGGAGTAGCTCGTCTGATACAACTCGTGTTGCCGACCATGAGAAAAAATACCTATGGAAAAATAGTCAATATATCGTCGGTTGGTGGAAAAGTAACCCTGCCTATGGGTGCATGGTACCATGCCAGTAAATTTGCCATTGAAGGTTTGAGTGATGCCATTCGTAAAGAAGTAAAGCAATTCGGAATTGATGTAATCGTGATTGAACCGAGAGGCGTAAAATCAGAAATGTCAGAACTGGGAGGAGGATATCTGATGCGTGTTTCAGGGAATACGTTATATAGTTCATTGGCGAGAGGTATCGCTGATTTTTATGGAAAAGTAGGGAAAGACGCTTCAGACCCGATGGTGATTGCCAAACTTATCAGGGAAGGGATTGAGGCGAGTAATCCGAAAACAAGATATGCAGGTGCGGCAGGAGCAAAATTGATGCTGTTTTTCAGGAAAATATTGTCAGATAAACTCTTTGATAAACTGGTAATGAGTCAACTGAAATAATATTTCTATGGAGGCATTGATTAATTATTTATTGCAATTTGGCAATCTGAACAAGCAGCAGATTGATTTGATTACGAGCAAAGCTGTGTTTAAAGAAATCAGAAAAGACGAATGTTTTCATGAAGCCGGAAAGATACCCCGGGAGGTTATTTTTCTGACAGAAGGTGTTATGCGAGTGTGTTATTACAATAATAAAGGCGATGAGATTACGAAGTACTTTATTGATGAAAATAATTTTGTGGCAGATATAAATAGTTATAATCAGGAAATTCCATCTACTGAGTATATTCAAGCCATTACAGCGTGTAGCTACTTTGTGCTGTCTAAAAGCTCCATGAAAGAGTTATCAATGACCATCATTGAATGGGACAATATTGTTGCCAAGATAACCGCCAAAGGCTTGGCAGATAAAGTGAATAAAATTAGTCCGATGATGACAGAAGATGCAAAAGAACGCTATCTATCCTTTCTTGAAAAGTTTCCCAAATTGGCCAACCGTATCCCTCTCTCATATTTAGCTTCGTATTTAGGAATTACACAGTCTTCGCTAAGCAGAATAAGAAAAAATATCCGTTAAATCTCGTTGCCTGATAGAATGCCTTGTTCTGAAATAAGTAAACACAAATCTGTTTCAGAACAAGGCATATTTTTTTAACTTTACAAATAAATAGTCTCTTTAAAAATTAACGTGCAAAACTCCAAAACGGAAATGAAATCCATCGTAAAAATACTCCTGCTTATTGTATGCTCGCTAATCATTTTTAATGGTAACGCTCAAAAAAAATCTGCATTCAAACCCAAAGAAATTTACAAATCGAAAGATTTAATTGTTACTCAGATTGCTGAAAATTCTTTTGAGCATATCTCATTTAAACAAACCAACGATTTCGGGTATGTGCCTTGTAATGGCCTTATTGTAAGGAGTGGAAATGAGGTTATTATTTTCGACACACCCACCAACGACACAAATTCAGAAGAGCTCATCAAATGGATACAGGAAAAGTTGCATTGCAAGATAAATGCGATTATTCCCACCCATTTTCACGATGATTGCTTAGGTGGACTAAAAGCCTTTCATGAGAATAAGATTCCTTCTTATGCTTATGTAAAAACCATTGAACTGGCCAGAGAGAATAAGTATGAGGTTCCACAGAATAGTTTCAGCGAGCCGTTGAGTTTAAAAGTTGGCAAGGAAAGTATTACCGCAAAGTTTTTCGGCGAGGGACATACCAAAGATAATGTAGTGGGCTATTTCCCAAGCGAAAACATCTTGTTTGGTGGTTGTTTATTAAAAGAAATGAATGCAGGTAAAGGCTATCTAGGCGATGCAAACGTGGCAGAATGGTCAAGTACTGTTGAAAAGGTGAAAAAGGCTTATCCAAATGTAAAAATCGTAATCCCAGGACATGGAGAATATGGAGATGGGAAATTGCTGGATTTTACGATTCAATTGTTTAGGGTGAAATAGAGGATGAAATAAAGAAAGAATAATGCGAAGAGATAATAGCGACATTATTGGCTTTCCACAAATAATCGGTCTTAAGGAATGCCTAATTTGGTAGAGACAAGGACTAGGCGTCTCCGCAGTACCTTGTCTCTACTTTGCGCGCATTTGATAACGATTCTTTGAGAGATTAAATAAATGAAAGTTTATATCTAAAATTCTCACTTCACCACCTCACTCACCAGAATAATCGGAGCAACGTTAGTATAATTCTGAAAATCTGCTCTGATGGCATCTCTGTTCGGCGCAATTGCTGCCTGATACTCACTAAGGCTTTTTACATAAAATGTACCAATAGCCATATAAGGCAATGGTTGGTTCGGAATACCACTGGCGACTCCTTTTTCGATGGTATATTTAACCAGATTTGACCCTAAAAATGCAGCTACCATAGGCATATGCTTGGTTTCATAATATTCCATATTAAAGGTTTTACCCTCGGCGAAAGGATACATAACAGATATTTTAATTAAGCCTTTTTCAGATGGTTTTTCCTGACTAAACGCAGCAAATCCAATGGTTAAAAGTAATAGCGATAGAATAAGTTTAAACTTCATGATTGATATAAAATTAGGTGATAAAATATTTCGTCTGAAACACTATTCTGCAAATATCTGAATCCTGTCTATATTTGCAAAACGCTATTTTTCGATAAAATCAATCGATAAAACCGATTTAGAGATATGGAGCTAAGGCAACTGAAATATTTTTTGAAAGCAAAGGAGCTATTAAACTTTACCGAGGCCGCCAATGTATTGAATATCAGCCAGAGTACACTATCACAACAAATAAAACAGCTGGAAGATGAACTGCATGTACTTTTGTTTAACCGTATAGGCAAGCGAATTACGCTTACCGAAGCAGGTGAGGTATTTGGCGAATATGCGGCACAGAGTATCAACAGAGCCAATGACGGTTTATTGGTTTTGCAGGATCTGAAAAACCTCAATAAGGGAAAAATAACCATTGGCGTGATTTACTCCATGCGGATTCTTTTTGCCAGAACATTGATAGAGTTTGCAAGGCAATATCCCAATATCAAAATACAGGTGGTCTTTGGTACTACCAAAGACCTGCTCGAAAAACTCAATGCAAATGAATTTGATTTTATTCTGACATTCCACGAAAATCTCAAAGAACCCCATCTGAAATGCCAGGCGCTTCTCAAAGCAAATATGGTGCTGGTGACTGCCAGAAAATCGGCATTGGCCCAGAAAAAAAGTATATCACTTGATGAAGTGGCCCAATTGCCATTAGCATTACCTTTCAGCGGTTATAGCACCATTCATTTTTTTGTGCAATCATTCAGCCGAAAGAATCTGGAACCCAATATTTGTATGGAAATCAACGATATTCCGACTCTGTTCGAGATAGTAAAAACAGGACATTGGCATACCATATTGAGCGATACCAGTGTAAACGACCCAGAGGTAGTGGGTATTCCGATTGATGGAAAAAACATGAAGCGAACCATCATGATAATATCACTCAAAGAAGCCTACGAAAAGAAAGCCGTGAAAAAATTCTATGAGCTGCTGGCAAGCATGCATGCTAAGAATCTTTGATAGTAAGATTCCTGCAGAAGTGGGAAAAATACAACCTATATATTGTATTTTAGGAACTAAATTTAGTATCTTTACGTAGTTACTTCAATAAAAAATAATCAATTTATGGCAAAGCCAATTAAAGAGACTCCGATTTTAAAGGGAGCAGATGCAGCGAAGTTTAGAGAGCAAAATAAAACTGTTCAAAAGATTTCTGCAGAGGAGCGTGCTAGGATTAAAGAAAATTTTAAAAGATTAAATTCTATCGCTCAATTCTAATGGATTTAGAAGAATTTTTAAAGAATTTTAAGTTAATTAGATTAAGTGAAGACCATGTGTTAAAGCCATTTAATTGTGGTAATGTTGATTTAAATGACTTTTTTCTTAATGACTCTAAAGCATATCAAAAGCAGCTTTTAGCAGTCACCTATATCATAGAAAGCGACGATGAAACCGTCGCTTTTTTCAGTTTGTTAAATGACAAAATAGTTTTTGAAACAGCAAAAGATGGAAGAAAAAACTTCTGGAATTTATTGAATAGAAGTATTCCTAATTCTAAACGTACCTATAGTGGCTATCCAGCTATGAAAATAGGGAGATTAGGGGTAAGTAGTAATTTCCAAGGTAGAGATATTGGAACTTTAATAATCGACTATTTAAAGGATTTATTTATTACGAATAATAGAACGGGTTGTAAGTTTATTACCGTTGATGCCTACAAACAGTCATTAAATTTTTATATAAGAAATGGCTTTCAATTCTTAACAGATAAAGATGAAGATGATGAAACAAGGTTAATGTATTTTAATTTATCTGCAATGTTATAATATACTTTTTTCTTGCTATCAAATTATAAAATTATAGCTGCTAACTTATAAAAGAACTCAAGACAAAACTCCTTGCCTAAAACTTTGCTTGAGTTGTTACATTTCGTTTCTTCCTGAAACTTATACAACAAGGCCTACACAGTGGCTATATATTAAGCCCTGCCAGAGGCACCATAAGCAACTTATCCTCCAAACAATTGATTATCAAGCAACAATTCCTTAGCTTTGGCTCATAATTAGCGCCCTCTAACCCGAAACTGCAATGCCCATCAGAATCCTCATTGTAGACGACCATCAGATTTTATTGGATAGCCTGTCCCTCTTAATTTCTTCTATTCCGAACATGGAAGTGGTCGGTACCTTATACGACAGCCGGAAAGTACCGGATTTCTTAGAAAACAATGAAATTGATATACTGGTTAGCGATATGAATATGCCTTATCTGACCGGCATAGACCTCACACTTAAAGTCCGTAACCATTATCCGAATCTGAAAATTCTGATGCTGACTGTCAACGACGAGGCCGAGAATATCCGCCATGCGTTTCAGGCAGGTATATCGGGTTATGTGACCAAAAAAGCCAATCGTTCAGAACTGGAAAAAGCGCTTACTACTATAGCTAAAGGGGAAAAGTATTTCAGTGAAGCGGTGCTGAAAGAACTGCTGACACCCGTCTCGATGAGTGCCAGTCCAATCGAAGAAATACAGCCTGAACCCAAAGCCCTCACCCTGCGTGAATTGGAAATAGTAAAGCTGATTGCACAGGAATTATCCTCTTCTCAAATCGCCGACCGACTGTTTATCAGTGTAGGTACGGTAGAAAATCATCGACACAATATTTTGCAGAAACTGGGTGTGAAAAATACCATTGGTATCATCAAATATGCTATTAAGTATCGCCTCATTTAAAGTGTAACATCAACCTGTACATTGGTGCCATGCGTGCTTTGGCGGGTTATCTGCACCCGTCCGTTCAGATTATCTACCCGTGAATGCACATTCCGTAAGCCTACACCATTGGCGGTCTGTTTTATATCTATTCCCTTGCCGTTGTCTGATACCGTGAGCGAGATCCGGTCGTCTTGTTGTGTCAGGCTTACCCATGCCTGTGTAGCCTGGGCATGTTTCAGAATATTGTTAATCAGTTCTAAGGCAATATTGTAGAGTTCATGTTCCAGTTGAGGTTCAAGCCGATGAGTAATACCCTCGGTCAGGAAATGGAAACCTATATGGCGGTTGGAAATATTATTCAGTAGCTTTTGTAGTGCCACCACCAGCCCTTGCGTTTCTAGTTCGGCAGGCAAAAGGTTATGCGAAATGAGCCGGACATCCATATAAATATCATCCAGAACCTTGACGAAATCTGATAATATTTTCTGGTCTTGCTCACTGTATTTCGAGGTGTCCAGAGCTTCAAAGCGCCATTTCAGAGCTACTATTTTGGTATTCAGGTTATCATGGAGCTCAGACGCGACCCGTTTCCGTTCGATGGTCTGGCCTTTAAACATGGCACCCGAAATCTCATCGTTTTTGGCTTTTAGTTCTTCATTCTTGGTTTTTAGCTGCTTATTATTCCAGAATACATAGCCTACCAAACCTAAGCCTAAAAGCAGGCTGGCAATGAGTGTATTCCTTATCCACTCATCACGTTCATTGGCACGTTTCAGGTTTTCGTTTTCAAGGGTTTTTATCTGGTTTTTCTGCTTTTCGTCTTCATATTTCACCTGCCATTCACCAAAGTTCTGATTCAGTTTTCGAGTTTCGGCTTCATCTTCGTATTGCTTCACTTTTTCTAAATAAGTAAAAGCTTTAGCCGGTTGGTTGAGTGCTTTGTAGGTCTGGTATAAGGTTTTGTTCAGCGCATTGTTATAATAAGGAAAATTGAGAAAGTTGGCGTTTTGCTCGCCCATTAAAGATAGTTGCAGGGCATTTTGGTAATCTTTCTTTTCCAGATAATATCGCCCCACAAAAGCCCCGATCTGGCTTAGTACATACTTAGCTTCGTTGAGTGATTTATTCTGTTGGCACACGGCAATTATTTCATCCAGCATTGTCCGGCCTTCTTGTTCTTTCCCCATATTCAGCAAACTCAGGCTTTGGCCTAGTTTACTGATATAATAATAATCGAACCAGTCGCGGCGGTTTTTCTTTTCTATCAGTTGTATCACCTCTCCGGCATTGCGGTAGCATTCCTTGTAGTCTTTCAATACAAAAATATAATATCCGGCCAGTGTGATCTGGATATTGGCCCAAACTGCCGTGTCTTTCTTGACTTGCGGCATAGCCAAAGCATCTTTGATGTATTGCAGGTAACGCTGTTGTCCTTCTTTCGGAATCTGATTTTCAATCATATTCCAGTTCATGAGCGGAATAAATTTGTTATTGACCTTGAGGTAATGCTCGTAGTCTTTCTGTTGCTTAAAAGCCAGCATAGCCCGTTCTAAATCATAAAAGGCGGCATAGAGTTCGTTGGTGAACAGGTGCATAGTGCCACTCATGAAATTATAGTGTGCCCGGGCTTTGCTCCATTGGGTAGTTTCCAAGATTTGCTGAAAGTCTTTTTTCAGGCGATTATAGGCGGCGGTATCTCCTTTAGGTACTTCGTATGTCAGGTCTCTGAGAACCAGTATCATTAATGAATCTCTTTTGATGGAAGCCTTTTGCGTACGTAGTTTTTCAAAAGTTGTGGTAAGAGAGTCAAGGGTTTTATTAGCAGTTTGTGCTGATAGTAGGTGGCAGGTGAAGCAGTATAGTATCAGAAGAATGGCTCTTGGCATGGGGTTAAGTATTTAATTCTATGTGTTTGCAATAGATGTTTACGAAACAACATTGCTGTTCATCCTGAAAAGATACAACCCAAAAGCCTTTATATCCAAGTGCTTAGTGCAAAATGTAGGTTTCCCTACAGGAGTAAATACAGGGTTTCCTGTACATAAAATATTCGGTTTTGCAGAGTATAAGTATTAGTTATGGGTAATATTTTGTAGAAAGGTATAGTATTCGGATGCCAACGAAAGAGATTTATAAAACTTATTTTGCAGACAGGAAATAAGTTACAACTTTCTTATAGATTTGTTTAGGATGATTTCTTTTCTTTAAAATGTATTGTTGTGGCTGCGTCTGCATCAAATGAAAGCCTGAATAGGAGGCATCCGCATGAAGAATAGCTTAACAGTATGAATATTCTAAAAACCTGCCTGAAGACTTTGAAAACACAAACTTAAGTAGGAAATTTATTGGTTTATGTCTGATTACCTGCCACGAAAATGGAATTGAAAAAAGTAGACAATATAGTGACTGCCTTTTTGAACAAGGAGAGAGCTTTCCAGCTATCAGCCACGAAAGCAGCATCAGAAAAGGTTACCAATACGGGGGGAACCTTTTTGAATGAGGTGCAGAGAACTTTCCAGCTATCAACCACGAAAACGGCATCAGAAAAGGTTACCAATACGGGGGGAACCTTTTTGAACAGTGGCAGAGACCTTTCCAGCTATCAACCACGAAAGCAGCATCAGAAAAGGTTACCAATACGGGGGGAACCTTTTTGAATGAGGGTAGATAGGTTCGAGATTATCTAAGTAATGAAAATCCTGAACAACTTATATTTAAGCATCAGTAGTTATTCCTGAAATTATTTAAAATGGACAGGTCAGCATTAGAACAACATGAAACCTATATGCGTATTTGTATAGACCTTGCTAAAATGGCTAAGCAAAGGGGAGATAGCCCCGTAGGTTCAATAATCGTACAGAATGGTAGTATTATTGGTAAAGGAATTGAGGGCGGGAAAACGCATAAAGACATTACTTTTCATGCCGAAATAGAAGCCATACGCGAGGCTACCAGACATCTTGGTAAACAAGATTTATCTGATTGTATACTATATACCACACATGAGCCATGTATAATGTGTTCGTATATGATACGACATACAAAATTCCATTCATTGTAACCGGACTTACCACAGGCGACATTGGTGGGTTTAGTTCTCAATTACCTTTATTACTTGATACCACCATTAAAAAGTGGGCTGCGCCACCGCGCTTAATCAATGGTATATTGGAAAAAGAATGTAGGGAGTTGAGTAAGTAGCTAAGAAAGTAATTAAAAAATGACAAAGACCGACCAATCAAAACACAATATCTGTGTAGCTGCTATCAGGAGAAAAACGATGAAGCCATACGACTTTAAATGGACAAAGTTTTATGAGTATAATGCAGAGTTTCCTTATTCAGCACTTCAATGAACTAGTTTTTTACAATAAATCTGCCTTCATTACCTCCTTAAAACTCCTCCATTTTTCTCTTTTTGGGCAATATATATGGCATGGCATGACTTTTTAATCATCTGGGATTATAAAGATTTATGACGAATATGAGACTTATTCAAATCGCAATCGTGCTGTGTTTTTTTGCGGCTGGTTGCAATAATCAACAAAAACAACGCAATATGGAGACACAGGAAAAGAGCGAGGTAACTCAAACAACCACTGCCGTTTCAAAAGACGGTACCGCTATCGCTTATGAAAAAACCGGACAAGGGCCTGCCATTATTCTGGTGAATGGTGCTTTGTCTGACCGCAAAACCTACGACCAGACAGGTTGGACCAGCATGCTTGCAAAAAACTTCACCGTAATTATTTACGACCGACGAGGCCGGGGTGAAAGCACGGATACAAAACCGTATGATGCAGAACGGGAAATTGAAGATATCAAAGCCCTTATAGATATAGCCGGAGGTAGCGCGTATTTATTTGGCTCATCCAGTGGTGCTGCCTTGTCGCTTCTTGCTGCCGAAAAACTTGGGCCTGAAAAAGTAACCAAACTGGCACTCTATGAACCGCCCTACGGGTCTAACGTCAAAAAAGAGTTTGCTAAGCAGAAAATTAAGGTAAACGAGTTGGTAGATGATGGCAAACCTGCTGATGCCATTGCTTTCTTTATGGAAAGTCTGGGAACACCGCCTGACCAACTGGAAGGAATGAAGAAATCGCCACAGTGGGATGGCATGGTAAGCATGGGGCATACGCTTGTATATGATTTTGAGGTTTTGAGAGATGGGGAAGTGCCTAAGGATGTGGCAAAAAATATAACTATCCCAACACTGGTAATGAATGGTGAAAAGAGTTTTGATTTCATGGCTGCCACTGCAGATACTGTTGCGGAAGCTATTCCGGGCGCTCAGCGTAAAACTATCAAAGGACAAACGCATAATCCTTCTCCCGAATCAGTTGTGCCGGTATTGGTAGAATTTTTTGGTAAGTAGGCATCTGAATTAATATATTATTTGTTGACAATCTCTTTCAGAAATAGTTTAGCACAAGCCTATTTCTGAAAGAGATATGGACGATTTGCTGAACCACAGGATGCTCCATGGAATGATTGATGGCATACCCAATAACCTCGACCAAGGTAACTGCTCAGTTGTAAAGTACTCACCGTGCTACGAGACTGCTTAATCACTAATTCTCTGCATTCACCAGATCACTCAATACTACTCCTATCTGTAGGTTTCCCTACATATAAAAAATATAGGTTTCCCTACCCCCAAAATGTAGACTATTGCAGATTTACAGGTGTTGGTATTAGCCATAATTTTGTATCGTTCAAAAAGCATAGCGATTAAACTAATACACAAGCAAATCTATGAAACCCCAGCATACGACCCCAACCGAAACTACCGAAGATGATGGATTCTGGACAATACTGTACGATATTATTCAAAAGCACCCAATGATTTTTACGTTGCTGTTTCTGATACCATTGATTGCCCTGCTGATTTCTATGGCTTTTAAATGGCATTATGTATTCAGTGATTCGATGCACTATCTGTCTGATTATTCGGTAGTGAATGGTCAATGGAATGATACCAGCGCGTACTTCAGCCCGGGTATTGACCGCTATATCAGAGAACTGGATATTGCCGGATTAATGGGGGGGATTGTAGGTATTTTTATTGGGTTATATGTAGCAGTATCGACCGAGAAAATCAATCGCCAGAAAGAGCGTACCAACCAACAGGATATGGAGCGCATCAAAACCCAGACGAGTCTTCTGGTGCAAGCTACCCAATCTTTAAACACCTTAATGATTGATGTAAGTGGCAAAGTAAGCGAAAAAGTGCAATTGATGGAGGGTACAACTGAGTTACTGGATGGTATCTCGAAAGTAATAGAATCTTCAAAAAACCAGGGAAATAACTTATTGGTCTTATCAAATACGGCTCGCATTGAGGGCATCTCACCTTACAGAATGGAATACGTTGCCAAACATGCCGGATTAAAACCCCATGAACTGAAAAACGCCACCCAGTTCGACTATGCCCGCAAAGCCGAGGCCTTACAGCGTGATTCTACCGATGTAGAGAATAAACTGAAAGAAGTATCTATCTATCTGCAAAATATGGGTAGCGAAGCAAAAGTAGAATACGTAACTCTCAACGACCAGAGCGAGGGTGCTACCCATGCTTTTCTGAAATATTTAGGCAAGGTTTTCAACGAGCATGTAGTAGTAGAAACTTACCGTAGTGGAAGCAATGCGGTCTTGAATAGCCTGGAGGGCACACCTCACCATAACCGTTTTTTAGTGCCAAGCAGTACGGCAGAGGTTGATAATCCACAGGCATATCTGGTTCGGCAATTGTATGACCAACAGGTGCAAGCCATTAAGGAAATGCAGGAATTGGGTATCAGAGTCACTAAAATCAATAAAACCCTGCCGATTCAGTTGTTTATTTCGGCACCGTTAGAAAACAAACCGGGTATTTATAAAGGATTGTGCGTGTGTATTCTGGGCAGTGGCTCCAGCACTAGCGGAAGAGCTTCAAAACTAACGGCATTCCTGACAGATGACCCACATATTGTGGCATCAATGACTGAGTTATTCTACGATTATGAGAATGATGCGCAGATGAATACGAAGGAGTTTATTCGGCCGATGGCGTAGTGGTAAAAATTTGATTTCGTAGAGACGTATTGCAATACGTCTCCCGAGGGTCTATCAACATTAGAAAAATTAGCTATTCATTTAAGACCCTGAATCAAAATACATTTATTGGGTAAGACAGACCCATGAGACGTATTGCAATACGTCTCTACGAAATCGGATAAAATTTTAGACAAAAATGAACACCCTCCATATATTAAAAAAACTATTCCCTTTCATCCGGAAATACCGTGGGAGCCTGATACTGGCGCTGGTGCTGACAACAATCGGTGCATTGCTTTCGCAGGTGACACCTTTGGTGATGGAGTACTCAGTGAATACGGTGCAAGCCATGCTCGACAAGCCGGTTGACAAGGAACGTATATTTGTAATCGTTGGTACACTGGTGGCTATTTTATTAGGTAAAGAAATATTGAGCTTACTAATAACTTTAGGGCAGAAGTTTCTGAGCGACCGCATTCGTTTTCGTATGTCAGGTGATTTATATGATTATACTATTAACCGAATTACAAATTATCATCTATCGTTTTTTGCCTTGTCGCAAAACCAGACTGGAAAACTCGAAAAACGTATTGATAAGGGCATTGAAAGTCTGACCAAAACTGTAAAGAATATATTTGTAGATATTCTGCCGATGCTGGCCAATGCCGCTTTCGCACTGCTGTTGATTTATAAAAAGAATGTGTGGGTGGGGCTGGTAGCCACCATTATTCTGCCTTGCTATATCTATATCAGCAGGGAGCAGACACTCCGGCAGAAGAGTATCCGCCACAACATTCAATATGTAAGAGAAGAGAAAGCCAATTCATTATTTGGATTATTGGAGTCGATTTTTGTGGTGAAATCTTTTGTACGGGAGAAGTATGAAACGGGTCGTCAGCAGGGCATCAATCTTAGATTGACCGAAAATGAAATAAAGCACCACCGTACCAATTACCTGTTTGATGGACTGAAAAGTATTGCTGAGCAATTGGGAGTTGTGATGGTGTTTACCTTAACGATTTTCTTCGTATTAAATAAAGAAATGACGGTTGGGGCTATTCTCCTGCACATTATGTTATTCAACAATGTATCGTCGCCTGTGCGTCATTTGCATCGCATTTATGATGAATATACCGAGGCTTTGACCTACTCTGAGGGCTTTTTTGATATGATAGAGAACAATACCTATTTATCGAAAAAAGGTGGAATAACCACAGAGCATCTGCAGGGCAATTTCAGTTTTCAGGACGTAGATTTTATTTATCCGAATGGCAAGCAAGCCTTAAAAAACGTGAGTTTTGAACTGAAACATGGCAAGACCACGGCACTGGTTGGGTTATCAGGCGCAGGTAAAAGCTCAGCCATGAATCTACTGGCAGGTTTCTATGAGCCAACCAAGGGGAAGGTATTACTAGATGATAAATCATTGGCCGATTATGATAGCGATTTCGTTCGTGAAAACATCGGGCTGGTAATGCAGAAAAACCATATTTTCTCAGGCACTATTGAAGAAAATATCCGCTATGGCGATTTAACTGCCACCCGTGAAGCCATTGAAGAAGCTGCAAAAAAAGCCAGTCTGCACGACCAGATACAACGTATGCCGAATGGTTATGATACGCAGGCCCGAGAACTTTCAGGTGGACAGCAACAGCGCATTGCCATTGCCCGATTGTTCCTTAAAAATCCGCCGATTATCTTTTTAGATGAACCTACGGCGAGCCTCGATGCCATCACCACCGAGCAGATTAAAGAAAGTATTGATGCTGTGAAACATAACCGAACCGTCTTGATTATCTCTCATAATATCAGCCAGATTATGGACGCCGACCATATCTATGTGCTGAGCGAGGGCGAGGTAGTCGGGCATGGTACACATGAGTCGCTGTATAAAGAAGGCGGCTTATATAGCCAGATTATTGACTCTAATGCAAGAACCCTCAACATTGGTCGCCTTGCGGCAACGGTGTTGGGGTAAAACAAATAGCAGCCCATTTGGAAATAGCATTATCAATATGCGCTGCAAAATATATTATCCCTACGGGATACCAGAGTTCGCAACATACATTCTTTCTACCGATATAACATCCCTACGGGATATTTAAACACTGTTTTTTAGTCCCGTAGGGACGATATATCGGCGGCCGCCGCGCAGTAGAAAAAATGAGCTAAAATAAGTTCTAAATCCTGTAGGGACGATATATTAATTATCAAATGAAAATTTTTAAAATATCATTATTTAATATCTAATAAAGACCATGAGCACCACAGTACAAAATTTTGTCATCCGCCATATTGCGGGTGCAAAGGCTAACCAGATTGAAGAATTCGATTTTCAGAAACATAGCGAACTGACCCTCGGGCGTGCCAGCACCAGCGATGTGCAGTTTGACCCTGATTTAGACACAGTTGTGAGCCGTGAACACGGCAAAATCGTGAAGGATTCAAGCGGCCCGCTCTCGTTTATGCTGATTGATAACAATAGCCGCAATGGCATAATGGTGAACAAAATCAAGGTAAAAGGCTCTACAAAATTATTCCCTGGCGATGAAATCCAGTTGGGTAATAACGGTCCGGTTTTCGTATTCGACCTTGATCCTCGTCCGCAGGAATTTATGCCGCAGACTCGTATGGTAGACATCAGCAAACCTACTACCGAGTTTCTTCCGAGTGAGGTAGCTAATACGGCCAATACTGGGAAAACAGGCATTGGTAAACAGACTTTTGAGCGCGTAATTACACACGAACGCAAAAAATCGCAGCGTATGTTGTGGACGGGCTTAGCTGCTGCCATAGTATTAGTGAGTGCCGTTAGTTTTATTGTCTGGAAAAATGGACAGGATAAAAATGACGAAATGGCTCAGCAAATGGGCAATGCTACCAAGCAGTTAGATTCGCTCAGAAATGCGGTTTCTATTAAACAACAGAGAGGCGAAGCATTATCGCCGGAAGAAATCGTAGCAGCCAATCAGGATAAAGTCGTGAAAATTGAATTTGGCTGGCAATTATTTGACCCAAGTACAAGCGATGAAATCTGGCATGTATATATTCCGATGAAAATGCAGGATGGTAGTGAGCGTTACGTGGCAGCTTATCAGCAGAACTCACAAGGTAGAATTGAGCCTTATCTGAATACCAAAAGAAACGTATCGATGGGAGTACCAATCGGTATGTCAGGTGCTTCTGGTTCAGGTTTTGTCGTATCAGAATCGGGCTTTATTTTGACAAACCGTCATGTGGCAGCTTCATGGAATACAGGTTTCTCGTTTCCTGAATATGCTTTCCCGGGTGTGCTGTTAGATGCCCAAGGCAAAGTAACCAATCAGATGATTTCGGCCGGAGATGTCTATGGCTGGGTGCCATCAGAGGCCTCTATGCTGGGTGGAAGATCACTTAATTCAAGAGTTGAGGGCCGTAATACTTATCTGAAAGTAACCTTTGCCAATAATGTTTTGCGCCGTAATGCTACCGTTGAGGCAGTATCAGACAACCACGATGCCGCCATGATTAAAGTAGCGATGCCGGGCAAACTGGCAAGTGTAGAACTACTGGATAATTATGACGACATCAAAGCCGGGCAAGCCGTTACGGTAATGGGATATCCGGGAGTAGCGCCTGAACAATACGTGGTGCGTAAATCAAGTGACCCATTCAAACCAAATACAGATTTCAACTCTGTACCATCACCAACGGTTACACCTGGTAATATCGGTCGCCTGATTAAGAGTTCAGCAGATAAAACAAACTTATACAGCACCTTTGGCGATTCCTATCAATTGACCATCAACGCCACTGGAGGCGGCAATAGTGGTGGCCCGATGTTCGACGATAAGGGCCGTGTAATCGGTATCTACTACGCAGGCAAAAGCGATGCCCGCGGCACCCAGATTTCATTCGCCGTTCCGATTAAGTATGGGATGGAGTTGATGGGGAATACGAAGGTGCTTTAGGAAGAATTTAGTGATTGAGTGAATTAGTGATTGAGTGATTATGTAGGTAAACTGAAATCAAAAAGAATTTATCTCAATGAAATTGAACCAGATTTTTAATCACTCATTCACTCAATCGCTAAATCACTCAATTAATTAAATGTAATCATGCAAGAGCCATTTTTAAATAAGAATATCAGAGGATACATACTCACGCAGTGGTTAGGCTCGGGTGGGATGGGAGAGGTATATCAGGCACAACATCAAAGTACTCGTCAGACTGCTGCTGTAAAAGTATTGAACCGTATTGATCAGGTAGAAAGATTCCGGAATGAAGCCTATGTGCAATCGTCGGTGAAGCACCCCAATATTGCGGCACTCTACGAATATTCAGTCGAAAATGGGATTCCTTGCATTGTGATGGAATATGTAGAGGGGCTGACACTCGAAAGACTTATTAAAAGACAAGGCGCATTACCTGAAACCTTTGTCTGGAAGGTACTGGAACAAATGGCTGCAGCGGTAGCGCACCTACATGCCAATACGATTTTTCATCGGGATCTGAAACCTGCCAATATCAAAGTAACTAAAGAGAGTCTGGTCAAACTACTTGATTTCGGGATTGCCAAAGCCGCTTATACACCCAAACTCACGCAAGAGGGATATATCGTCGGAACATCCTATTACATGGCCCCGGAACAATTTCATGGCAAGGGCCATATACAGTCGGACTGTTGGGCGTTAGGGGTAATTCTCTATGAAATGTTAACCGGACAGTTGCCCTTTGATGGCAGGACAGAAACCGAAACCCGCATCAAAATAGAGCGTGGCGAGTACATGGCGCCCAATCTCATTAATCCGCATGTATCAAAAAAGAGCAAGCGGCTGATAGAGAAACTATTGCAGCATAACCCCAAAAAACGCATGACAGCCGAGGGTTTGTTGAGCGAATTGAGGGGGGAGAGTGATGGGAATAATCTATTTGGTAGGGTGAGTGATTGGGTTAGGAATGCGTTTTGAATATTGACTTTATATATAAGTATCAGCGACTGAAGTCGCCGTCTAAGATAACAAAGGAAATATCATCTTTCATATGCGGACTTAAGTCCGCATTCACTACTAAATTGTTCCTTTGTTATTTTAGCTACCGACTTTAGTCGGTGAAACGATGGCAGATGCATCCACCAAATATTATTTAACATCAATTCATTATAATCATCATCAAGATGTTTTGGAAAAAATGGTTATCAGGAGGCGAGCCTAAGCCTACAGAAGAACACTCCATCAAAGAAGAAGATTTGAGGGCGGTGGTGGTAACCGATGTAGGGCGCGTACGCACCAACAACGAAGATGCGGCCCGGTTTGTACGTCCGTCGAAAATTCTGGTGAGAATACAGAAAGGCTTCTTAGCCATTGTGGCAGATGGTATGGGTGGACACGCCGCCGGAGAAATTGCCTCGCAAATGGCTGTTGAAACCATTGCCAAAGCTTATTATCAACAAGAAGATACACCAGAGCCAAGTTTATTTGTGGCTTTTGCTAAAGCCAACAGGGCTATCTGGCAAACGGCAAATAAAAATGTGATGCAAAAAGGGATGGGTACTACGTGCACGGCTGTTGCCATTTGCCAGAACAGGCTGTATATGGCACATGTAGGCGACAGTCGTCTGTACCTGTTCAAAGATGGTCAGCTGATTCAGTTATCAACCGACCATACCTACGTGCAGGAACTGCTACAACAGGGGGTAATTTCGACAGATGAGGCCGAAAAACACCCTGACCGTAATATGCTGACAAGGGCGATGGGCACGCATAATAAAGTAGAAGTAGATGTACAGGCTATTTCGACCTTGTTTGAAAATAACGACAGGTTGATGCTTTGTAGTGACGGTCTCTACGACTATTTCAGCCCGGCTGAGATTGCCACTTTTCTAACGATTCCTACCCTGAATGAAGCGGCACAACAAATGGTAGATGCCGCCAAACAACGTGGAGGCCACGATAATATAACGGTGCTGTTGGTGGAGAAAGTGAACCCCGAGGAGTTTCAGCCCGCTAAACCTACCGAAAACATTGACATACCATGATAGGCCAGAAGATACAAAACTATAATGTAGAAGAGCTACTGGGCGAGGGGGGCATGGGAACCGTCTATCGGGCTACTGATACGCTTTTGCAACGCTCGGTGGCTGTCAAGATTCTGCATCCGCATCTGGTTCGTGATACGACTTTCTTTGAGCGTTTCCGTAACGAAGCTATCCTATCTGCCAAGCTCAATCATTCCAATGTCGCTGTTCTCTATAATTTTCTGAGAGACCGCAATGATAACTTCATGGTGATGGAGTTTGTAGATGGTATGACCTTAGAAAAACTACTGAAACAAAACGGAGGTCTACCCCTGGAATCAGTCTTGAAAATCATGATGCAAACTTTAGACGGCCTGCACCATGCCCACGAAAAAGGGATTCTGCACCGGGATATTAAGCCTGCCAACCTGATGCTCACCCGTGAGGGTATTGTGAAACTAATGGATTTTGGTATTGCCCGTATGGTAGGTTCTCAGAGATTGACGAGGGCAGATAGGATTGTAGGAACATTGGAGTATATGGCACCTGAATTATTAGATGGGAGCGAGCCAAGCGTACAATCAGATCTTTATGCCATTGGGATACTGATGTACGAATTGCTATCTGGCAAAATGCCTTTCGAAGCTTCAACTGATTCAACATTGATAACGCAGATTCTGACTAAAAAGCCAATTCCTTTGCGTACCCGCATAGGTAATCTGCCAAAAAAGGTGGAAGAGATTCTGGATACTTTACTTCAAAAGAAACCAGAAAGAAGATTTGAAAGTGCGGCTGATTTACGGCATATCCTCAGTACTATTGTAACACCGGGTAGAGTAGTGCCACAAACTTTGCAGCCGAAAAAAGTAGAGGTAAACATTGCCCCTACAGAAATGTACACCAAGGCCAATACCAACCCGACCCGACTGGCCGACCATCGGCAGCAAAGGGCATCGGGTTCAAATTCTACGGTGGTGCAGACGGTCAGATCCAGGATGCTGTCAACCGAGGGAATGATTCTGGGCGGAGCAGTTCTTGCGGCCTTGATGATTGTCATTGTGGGGGTATTCTTTATGTCTCCAAAAAAATCTGACAAGAATGAACAGGCTGAGAATTTTATACCAACTACAACTCTGGTGATACCCCAGCCTGTTGCTACTACTGATTCTCAAAAAGTCAGCAATAACGATGTAGGCTTTCAGCAACCCTTAGATAAAGTGTTGAATCCAATAGAAAAAAAGGAGACCAAGCCTAAAGAAACATTACCCATAGACAATAAAGAAAAGACTAAGGACAAAGAGAAAACCAAACAACCTATTGAAAAAAAGGAAGAAGAAAAGAAGAAAGAAGAGCCTAAACCGACACCATCAGAGCCTATTGCGAAGCAACCTGTTACAGAGCCTGTCAAAGAGCTCGAACCCGTACGGGAAGAGCCTAAAGCCAAAGTCACTCGCAATGTGACTGTCAGAGGCTTATCGGTAGCGGTGGTATTGGACGAAACCATATCTTCCAACGATCCGGGCATCAAGGGCAAGAGTATCAACCTGCGGGTTTTGAGTGATATACGGGTAGATGGAATTGTGGTGATTGCTGCAGGGGCAAGGGCTACTGCCAAAGTAACCAGTGCTCGCTCAAGTGATGCCGGAAAGTCATTCTTAGAGTTCAGACCCGAGCGGGTACAAGCGGTAAATGGCGATTGGGTATCGCTCAAAAGTCCTGAATTAGGTAAATCAGGGAGTTCTACTGAAGCGGTTGTTTTTACAAGGGGGATGCGCATCTTACCCGACCCTAAAACTGCCAACACTATCTTAACTATTACACTATAAACTTTTAAATCATAAACTTTATGAAAACTATCTTATTGAAAAAATACATAGCCTTTGTATGCATGTGTTCAATCATAAGCTTCTCCTCCCGGGCGCAGGATGCGCTCACGTTGCGTTCCAATACTGAGGGCTTCCATATCGGTCTGGGGGGCGGGTATAAACACTGGATTTCGTCTTATTTTAATCAATTAGACGAACTGGAGCCCACAGGTATCGGTGGCGGTCTTAATCTTGGCTTTGGCATCACGCAGCATATAGAACTGTTTGCTACACTCGATTACCATACCTTTAAATTTAAAAACGATTGGGACGACTACGGTATGACGATTGTAGGCGTAGGAACCCGTTATAATTTTGGAGGTACCCTACAAAAGGTAAGACCTTACGCTGAATTAGCCTATAATTATCAGTATCTGGTGGTTGATCCTGTACAACTGAATGGACAATTGTTTAAATATGAACTGAGTGGTGGTGCCCTCTCATTGGGTGGTGGAGTGAATTTCTTTGTCAGCCCAAGATTCGCCATTAATCTTAAAGCAGGAGCCAATTTAGGCAAATTCAATAGCTTTCTCTTAAACGAAAACGGCATAGAAGATCGCCCTGACGTAAAGACTTTTCAGTTTGGCATTGGGTTAAATTATTTTTTTAATTAGCAATGGCCTGCGTGGCACGCGTATACTCGTCCGCAAAAGCGCGTGTCACGCATAACTAGGGAGAATTCAGGTTTTACTAAAGCCAGTTGATACTACTACTTATACCTCCAGCTAAAGCAAGCGGACGCCGAGCAAAGGTAATTGAATAAATATCTTTTGCGTGGTAAAAAAACTCCTCTGCTAACTGTGCCACGCGCTTTCTCGGACGAGTATACGCGTGAAACAGTGACCTTAACTCAAAACCGAATCTGAAAAGCTGTCACCTTATCTTCATTCGTCTTTAAAGAATATTGAAAACCGTGATTTACCAAAACCTCACGGATAAGTGTCAGGCCGATGCCTTGTCCGTTTTCTTTAGTGGTGAAGAAAGGAGAGAAAATCTGTTGTTCTACTTCCGGTGAAATACCTAGTCCGTTATCTTCAATCACCAGTTGCTTTTTGGTAAAAGTAGTTTTGATATTGATTAAGCCATCCGGCGCAGAATCAGACTGGCGGAGTTTGCGTATTTCTATGGACTCAATCGAGTTTTTGATAATATTGATAATCACCTGCTCCAACTGATGTAAATCTGCCGAAATAAGAAAGGGCATTTCGGTAAGTTGTGTTTCAAGTCTGATGCCCAATGCTGAGGCTTTAAACTCCATTAATTGCACGACATTTCGTAGTAATTCGTTCAAATCTATTTTCTCGGGGCGAGGTTCGGGGAGACGAACCATGTCGGCAAAGTTCCGCATAAAATAGTTCAGGTGATCGTTCCGCTGAATGGCTATTTCGAGCGCATATTTAATATCTGAATCATGCTCCTGTAATTGAACTGTAGTATCCAGAATAGAATTAACTGAGCCGATGGAGTTGTTTACTTCATGCGCCATCATCCGTATTACCTTGCCATAGGCTTTCTTTTCCGCTTGCAGAATCTCGGCTGTTAGTTCTTCTATCATCACAAAATATCTTGGGAAACCTCTGTCGATAAAATGTGATTTCTGGCATTTATAGGTCTGTATACCGTTAAGGGAAATAGTTTTAGATTCACCTGTTTTCAGGGTGCTGATGGCTTGCAGCAATACTTTGTCAAAATCAAAAATAGACTTTCCAATAAGTTCTCTCGCCTCTAAGCCTAGTATCTCAGAAACCTTTGGATTGATATTAGCAATATTATCATCAAAATCCAGAATCAGGATTCCGGTAGGGGAGGTTTGGACTAGTTTTTCGAGGAAATAATGTTGTTGCTCCTGTTGAGTGCGTTCATGTCGGAGTTGTTCGACCATACCATTGTAGACATCAATCAGCATATCCATTTCAATCTTGCCTACTTTCAGAAACTTCACGCTGAAATCCTTATCACGCATGGCATCAATGCCCGTCATGAGTAATCGGATGGGAGCAATCAAATCATTATACAATTGCCAGGCGATGAATATCGAGATTAATACAAAAACCTCTGAAATGATGAAAACGACCTTATTATCCTGAAAAATATAGAAAGAAAGGCCAATCATTACCGAGTGAATGACCACCATGAAAAGCAAAAACTTAGTCCGGATCTTCATCATGCGGGATATTATATTTCTCCAATCTACGATATAAAGCACTGCGTGTCAAGCCCAGTGCTTTGGCTACTGTCATTACCTTGCCTTTATGAAACTCTAATGCCCGGCGTATCATCTGCACTTCCATTTCTTCTAACGTCATGGTACCCACTTCCGGCAATGCTACCGAACTAGGTTTGCGGGCTGTTGGCTGCCATTGTGCCTGAAAATCGGTTAGTTCTAAAGTATCATGATTGCTCACCAGAATTGTGCGTTCAACCAGATTTTTTAATTGTCGGATATTGCCCGGCAAAGGCAGTTGTTTAAGCCACTTCATGGCTTCCTGTGTCACCCGAAGATTCGGACGGCTATATATTTCACGTAGGTTTTGCACAAAGAAATTAACCAGTAAAGGAATATCGTTCGGACGTTTGCGTAGGGGTGGGAGATTAATCGTAATCAGGTTAATACGATACAGCAAATCTTCTCTGAACGAGTTTTTCTGTACGCTTTCTTCCAGGTTTTTATTGGTGGCACAAACCACCCGAACATCTAACGTTTTGGTGCGGCTACTGCCTAATACTTCATAGGTGCGGTCTTGCAAGACGCGCAATAGTTTCACTTGACTGCTCAAATCCAGATCCCCGATTTCATCCAGAAAAATAGTGCCTTTATTGGCCATTTCAAAGCGGCCGACACGGTCAAAGCGGGCATCAGTGAATGCTCCGCGGACATGTCCGAACATCTCTGATTCAAATAAACTGGTTGAAATTCCACCTAAATTTACTTTTACAAAAGGCTTCCTGTTTCGCTGACTATTCTGGTGGATGGCTTCGGCAATGAGTTCTTTACCTGTGCCGCTTTCGCCCATAATCAGTACTGAGGCATCGGTAGAGGCTACCCGACCTATGGTTTCCAGTATCTTCAAAAACTCGGCATCTTCACCAATTAACTGACTGAAATTGTATTGGGCATCCAGTTTCTTGCGTGTCAGTGTCAGGGTTTTCTTTTCTGATAAATCCAGTATGGTGCGGATAGATTGCATCAGGTGGGCATTTTGCCAGGGTTTATTGATGAAATCACTGGCCCCTAATTTCATGCCTTTCACGGCTAAATCGATGGTAGCCCAACCAGTAATCAATATGACAGGGATACTATTATTGATTTTCTTGATTTTTTCTAATAAACTCAACCCGTCGTTGCCCGAGGTATCGTTCGAAAAATTCATATCCAGAATAACCAAATCAGGTACTTCCAGTTGTAAAAACGACAAAGCCTCCTGCTGCGAACCCACAGCAACAAAATCGAAACCCTCTTTTTTCATTAAGAGAGAGAGGGAGGTGCGCACGGCTATGTCATCGTCAATGATTAAGAGCATGGGGCAGAGGGCATGGGGCAGGGGGTAAGGGCAGGGAGCAAAGGGAATGGGGTGAAGCGTGTAGTTATGGCAAAGGGCACAATTTATTTCCTTTGTACCCATAACTACATGCTTTAAGCAAGTCACCCATTGCCCTCTGCTCCATGCCCTCTACTCCCTTACCCGCGCAATGTTTTTTGGAAATTGGTTATTTTTCTACTTAAAACTTCTAATTCTTCAAATAATTGATTTTTTATTGATTCATCAATTAAATTCCTTCTCAATAAAATGATAAGGATATTGGCACTTTCAAAACAGGAGCGTCGAGCATAATTTAAGAATAATATAAATTCTTTGTCAGAAAATGAGCCAGAACCTTCAGCAATATTATTCGATATGCTCATGCCACAGCCCCTTAATTGCTCAGCAAAACGGAAAAGTTTTTTGCCCTCTAAAGCATCAGAAATATTAAACAGATGGTCTCCGACTTCAATGGCGGTCTTCCATATTTCTAAATCTTCAAAGCGAAACTTTCGTTTTGTCATGGTATTAAGGGTAAAGGGATTAGGCGCTTGCTTTTGGCAAATATAGGTAAAATTTGCATGGGGCAAAGGGCATGGAGCCTGGGGTTTTGGGTAGAGGGCTGGTTGCCATGATTGTGTAATGTTGTAAACCCTCTGCACCCTTTCCTTTGCTCAATACCCTTGGCTCTCTGCGCCATGCCCTAAAGTTAACCCTATGCCCTCTGCTCCATGCCCCCTGCCTGATCACTCCTCATGCAAAGCCACAGCAGGATAAATCTCCGAAGCCTGTTTGCTAGGAAACAATGCACAGGCAATTACAAGGATATAAATTGAAATTATCGCCAGCACAATCCCAACTATATAAACAAATGCCTCTAAATCGAAGACATTCAGCAAAGGGAATTGGATGGCAAAAAAGAGGCCTAAAATAATCCCAAAGGTTGTAATTACAGCAGTTTCCCCTACAAAATGCCACAGAATATGGCTTTTGGTGGCACCAATGGCTCTGCGTACGCCAATCTCCTGCTTGCGGCGACTGATGGTCTGAAACAATACTCCGAAAAGCCCTAAAGCCACATTGAAAATCAGGAAGCTGCAAACTATCAGCAATATCAGAATGGGTACCCAGATAATACGGTTTTTGTTGGCTTTCATATTATCTAAATGCTGAATCTCCACCGACCAGTCTTTGCCTAATTGCACAATTGCCTTTGATACCAGCGCTTCTGTCTCTACAGTAGTTCCCGGTTTTACTCTTACAAGCATATCTGTTTGCCAACCACCAAGAGGCTCTAGCATACAAGCCGATTCTGCCTGGAAGTCGTTTTCAAATTTAAAATGACTTAGCACGCCTATTATCTGCTTTCTGTCGTCTTTCTCGCCAATTATTTTCCCCAAAGCATTATCGTTACCAAATAAATCCTCTTTCATCTTTTGGGTGATAACAATGGGTTTGATTTTATTGACTTTGTCGCCTTCGGTAAACCAGCGGCCTTCTGCCAATTTCATTTTCAGCACGTCTGGATAAGTCGGGTCGACACTCATGAATTCAGGATGCGTATGCTTTCCATTGTAAGTCATATCGCTGTTAGATGAACTAAAACTATAGGGCATGTTGCTCGAAGTAAATGCTGAGGCTTCTATTTCAGGAAAACTCTTGAGTTTTTGTCTGACTAAATCACGGTAAATCGTTTTCAGACTGTCGTTATCCGTATTGAAATCAATAAAAACTGCCCATACGTTTTGGTGTTCTATGCCCGATGGTTTTGAGTAATTGCGATAATTGTAAAAACTCAATGTCCAGACGGCAAATAATATCAGAAAGGATACAAAGATTTCGAGCATCATCAGAAAGTTGCTCTTTTTCTTCTTCCATATTAGTTTAAAAAGATGTTTTAACATAATAGTAAATGAATAAAGTGTGATTGATTAACCTGAACTTATTCGCCCCCTCTTAAAGCAGTAACTACTTGCAAACGAGACATACGCCAGGCCGGATAAACCCCGGATAATAGCCCGAATACCAGACTCACTAAAATGGCTATCACAAAAACTTTCCAGTTGATGGCCAGGTCGGCGTAGTTAATCATTCCACTGCTATTGATAAAGTAAATAACCCCAACTGAAAGAATAAGCGCAATAAAACCTCCGATCAGCGTAAGAATGATATTTTCGGTGATAAACTGGTAAGTGAGCACTTTTGATGATGCTCCGAATGCCTTGCGGATGCCGATTTCGGAGGCGCGTTCCATGATACGGCTGATGTTGACATTGACCAGATTAATGGCAGGTAAAGACATGAAAAGCAAGGCTATCCCTACAAGAGCCATATACAGATATGCCTTTTTGGTATCACCGTCAGAACTCGTAAACTGGCTCAGGAATGAACCTACGTAGGTATCAGCAGTAGACTCTAATTTGTTGGGTTTGAACCACTTGTCTTCGCTTGTGATGGGTACTTTACGCATGATTGACTCATATTCGGCCTTGATTTTTGAAAAATCCTCCGGACCTTTAGCCAATAAGAATGCCATATAACTGCCATTCAGGTTTTTCTTAGTCTGGTCTCTTTTAGAGGTATTATAAGGCAGATACACGTCTGATGCCACATATATACGGGTAACAGGACATCCACGCACCACACCAATGATGCGGTAAGTGAGGTTATCCAACTCCATCGTTTTACCTACTGCCGATACTCCTTTGCCAAAATATTTGTCACGGGTATCATCGTTGATAACCATTACGAAATCATTATTGTCGATATTTTGCTTGTTAAACGGCTTGCCCTCCAGGAAATCAAAACTGGTGATATTCCAGAAATTGGCATCGGTATATTTATACATCAGTTTTATTTTATTCTGATTGGCGTAGGCATTAACCGTGTTCGGATATGAGGCAAAGCCTATCATTTCGGGTGTTGACATTTTCAGGACAAAGTTCTCAAGGAAGTACATACTTACAGGACCGCTACTTTGCCCGTTTTGTGTAGTATCTCGTTGTACCATTCTTTCGATATATAAAGAGCGGTCTCTATTAATTTCCGGGTATCCTGCCGAAACAAGATGGTCAATAAAAGACGTAATGACTACCAGCACCAATAAGGTAAAACTGATGCCGAAGAGACTGATAAACGTGAAGAACTTTCTACGTTTCAGTACGGCAAATGTTATTTTTAGATAATTCTTAAGCATGAGAGAGAAATTTATTTAGTGATTGAGTGAATTAGTGATTTAGTGATTGTTTTAATTTTTGCCACTATGTACACAAAGGACACCAAGTGACACAATTAAAAAGTGAAGTTGTGAAGTAATAATCACTCATTCACTCAATCGCTAAATCGCTCAATTTTTACATTACCTGCGTTCCATCAAAGAGTCTTACTAAACGATTGGTTTTCTTGGCCATGTTTTCGTCATGAGTTACCATTACAATGGTGGTGCCGTCGTTTTTGTTGAGGCCAATCAGAATATCCATGATTTCATTACCCATGGCACTATCCAGGTTTCCTGTCGGCTCATCTGCCAGGATGATTTCCGGGCGGCCCACAATGGCACGGGCAATGGCTACTCGCTGTTTTTGTCCACCTGATAATTGGGTAGGGTAGTGCTTCATCCTATTACTTAAACCTACTTTCTGTAGGGCTTCTGTTGCCAGTTGCGTACGTTCGCTGGCTGATGAGTTGCGATAGAGTAGGGGCAACTCTACGTTATCCAAAACAGGTAAATCGTTAATGAGATGATAACTCTGGAAGATAAAACCCAACTTCTGATTGCGGAAACTAGCCAGTTTTTTGTCAGAGAAATCTCTGATGGTCTCATTATCGACCGAAATCTCTCCTTTTGAGGGTTCGTCTAACAAACCCATGATGTTGAGCAGCGTACTTTTACCACAGCCCGACGGCCCCATAATAGACAGGAATTCTCCTTTACCAACCTCAAGGTTAATCTCATTCAGGGCGAGGGTTTCGATGGTACTGGTACGATAAACTTTTTCGATGTTCTTTAACTTAATCATAATATTTGCTGGTTTAATGTGATTATTTAGATTTATGGGTATGGAGTGATTTAGTGAATGAGTGAGTTAGTGATTATATTATTTAGTTTATTTTAATTAATCACTCAATCACTAACTCACTCATTCACTAAATTCTTTAATTCTCCACCGCTATCTTCCTGTTCTTTTCAAAATCATACAACGTCAGATACCGAAGTTCATAGTGCGTTTTCCAGTAATCCTGTAGGGCGTTGATATAATCGCGTTTGGCCTGGTCTTTTTCCTGGAAAGCAATACTTAAATCGGTGATGCTCAGGTTGCCCAGCACGTAGCGGTCTTGGGCAATCTGATATTTTTCAGAGGCAATGCTATCGGCCTGAGAGGTCAGACTCAACTGATTTCTCAACATTTCAAAAAGCGTTACCTGTGTATAAATCTCCTGTCTGAATGTCTGTTTTAATTGTTCCACGGTGTATTCAGTCAGTTTTTTCTGTGCTTCGGCTGTTTTGGTTCTTGATTTCGAGCGACCCCAGTCCAGAATCGGAATATCCAACTGCAATTGTATCGATTCCTGACTTTGTGGTTTTTTGTAGAGTTCCGGAATCCTCAAGCCTGTATTTGAGAAACCTAAACTAGCCGTTAAAGTCATATTTAAACCATTATCGCCAATGGCTTTAGAAACCACACGGTCAGCCTCCAGAAGCAGGCGGCGGAACGAAATAGCATCCGAGCGATTTTCAAAGGCCTGCTCCAAAGCTATCTGATTAGAGATGGGAATGGCAGTAATTCCGTCAGGCACAACTAATTCTAATCGGGTATCTGTCTGCAAACCTATATAAGCTTTCAGGTTCAGCGTAGCAATTTCTAAATCTCTTTTCGCAGTAGCAATGGCCTTTTGCGCTTTCAGTGATTCGAGTTGTAATTGCAGGATTTCGTTACGGGTCGTTTTGCCAATGTCGTATTTTTCGTTGGCTATCTTTACGATGGTCTGCGTATTGCTGAGGTTGGTTTCTGCAATCTGCAGATTCACTTGTGCCAATAGCAGATTGAAGAAATATTCAGTCGATTTTACCGCAATTTTCTCTAACGATTCAATAAAAACCTGCCGACTCTCGTCATATTTCAAAGGTTCAATCTTTTTATCCCATTTCATCGGATTGAATCTGAAAAACGGTTGTGAATATCCCACCGCAAAAGGCGTACTGTTGTAAAGTGTGTTTTTACGTGCAAAATCATCAAAACGCTGCAATTCAGTGGTGGCATAGATTTGTCCGCCCGTTTGCATGACCGATTGACTTAAAGATAAATTCAACGACGAATTATTATAGCGAACTGGCTGAAACTGAATGGTACCATCGGGTTGCACTACCTGAATGAACGACCGTGTAAAGGCAGGCAGATTTCCATTTAATGTCAACTGAGGTTTATAGTTCGACTGAAACGTGCGCCACTCCCAATACTTGGTTTCTTTGGTGGTAGCCGCTTGCCGTGCTGCAATTGACTGACCTTTGGCCATTTCTACCACTTCGGGCAGGGTGAGCTTCGTCACTCCCTGTGCCTGCGAGGTGTAGGTATGGGTTAGTAAGTATGTGATTAATATGTAAATTAGCTGTTTCATAATGGGTAATCGCGAATTAGTGAATTGTGAATTAGCGAATGATTACTTAATTTCTAATTCTTTGGTGTTTTTGTATTCGCTCAGGTCTGAAATAATAACTGTTTCTCCGGGTTTGACCCCTTCTGTGATTTCTACGTAATCAAAGTTGGAAAGACCTAATTTCACTGTGCGTTTCTCGGCTTTGCCGTCTTTTCTGAGTACGAATACATCTTGCACGGTGGCGCCTTTGAATGCCGGGCCGTTGGCTACCCGAACTACATTCTGTTGGGCTGCCGTAATGAGGAATACCTCTACTTTTAGTTTTGGGCGAAGCAAGCCGGTACTTTTGCTATCCAGTGCCACATCAAAACTCAGAATATTGTTTTGTACCGATGGCTGGATATTGGTCAGGCTACCGCGCAATTGGGTATTGTTGATGCGGATAATGACAGGCATCCCGATTTTCACCTGGTCAGCATAATTATCAGAGATAGCACCGATAATTTTGAAGCTACCCAAATCGGCCAGACGAGCCAGGATTTCGCCCTCTGATACCTTAGAACCCAGATTTTTGTTGACATAGGTGAGTACGCCTGGACGGCTGGCGATGATATTAGCCTTTTGCAATTTGCTTTGGTACTCCATCAATTGTTTTTCCTGAATCTGAGCTGATAGTTCTGAATCCTTAATATCAGCACGCATCGTTTGCTGCTTGATTCTGATGTCGTTTTCAAGCTGTTTTTTCTCCAGTTCGGCTATGCGGAGGTTCATTTCTGCCGTTTCGATGGCCTCACGGGTACCACCTCCGGCTTTTTGCAGGCGTTTGGCATTTTCAACATCTGCTTTCAGGCTTGTGATTTTCATAGCCTTGATAGAGTCATCGATTTTCAGGTCGTAGAAACTTTTGTCGAGGTCGAGGCGTAGTTTTACAATCTTGTTTTTCTTCAGGTCTACCTCATCTTTTTCTTTGTCGAAGGTCAGTTGGGTAGCTTCTTTATCCAGTTCCAGAATTTTTTCTCCGGCTTTTACCTGCGTTCCGGCATCTAATAGCACCTGCTGAATTACGGCTATGATAGGGCTGGTAATTACCTGCTCAAACTCAGGTTGTACCTCACCCGAAGCTGTGAGTGTATTTTCTACATCCCCCATTTCGGCCACAGCCATTCTGATTTCAGATTTGCTGATAGAAGACGAGAGTGTGTTTCTTACTAACCAGACAATTAGCGCAACCACCACCAGTGCCGCTACACCAATCAACCAGTTTTTACTTTTCTGTTTCCGGACCTCAGTTATTGAGAGTTCTTTGTCCATAGCTTTTTTATAATTTTGTATATGTGTTGAGGCTTATTGCATCTGTTCATTTTTGAACAAATACAATATAAGTCCTCCAATCAACGTGCCAATTAGTAATTGATTGATAATAAGTGTTTTATGTGATTTTTGGATTTGAAAAAGTGTCCGATAATGGGACGGGGTGTGCGGTTTTGGGATGATGATTTAAATAGTTTTTACCAAAACTGATATTCATCTGAAAAATAACAAATTGCAGACCGAACTAACGGAAGATAGGTTCAATATTTAAGATAGTAAAGAGATATTAATTTATAGCCATATTCTTTTATTTAGTAATTTAGCAGATATTTAAACCACCCTAGAAAATACCCTATGGAAATAAAACAAGGAGTCATTGCGCTTCTTTCCAGTAAATATTCTGCGTTTTTTATTACCAGCATGCTATTTTTGCTATTCTCTATGCCCACTAAGGGAATTGTCAAAGGTATGGTTAGTAGTGGTGTGAAAGTAAATGGTTATCTCGATAAAATGGCGCATTTTGTGGCATTTGCAACATGGTCTTTCTGCTGGCAATTTGTCTTTAAAGATTACTTACAAACCTTTTTGATAGGCATTGTCTATGGTATTCTGCTGGAAGTATGGCAAGATAAATTACCCGGAAAATACAGAAGAACTTTCAGCTGGTATGATGGCCTGGCAGATGGCCTAGGCGTAATAATGGGATTACTCACATATTATATTATTCAGCTATTCTGAGGAAACAATTTTCAGCTCTCTGTATTTTTGTACCTGGCTGCTACTTTAGTAAAATCTAAAGAAGAAGTATCAACAGGATTGTTATTTAGGCCTAAATGAAAAAGTTGAGGTAGACCTATAAGCATAGAGACCTGATTTTTATCATTAATATAATTGGAACCAAGAGATACAGACTTTAATTGAGTTAGATTTTGCAGTGAATTAGTATCCTGAATTTGATTATTGTTAAGAAATAAAGTCTGCAATTGCGTCAAATTTTGTAAAGGATTAATATCCTGAATTTGGTTGTAATCAAGGAATAGAAACTGTAATTGTTTCATATTTTGCAGAGAACTAATATCCTGAATTTGATTCTCGCTAATATGTAAGTGCTGCATTTGGGTCATATTTTTCAGGGAACCGATATCCTGAATTTGATTTTTAGCAAGGGTTAAATGCCATAGTTGCGTCAGATTTCGTAAAAAGTTAATATCCTGAATCTGGTTACCATAAAGGTTCAGTACTCTCAAATGAATCAAATTTTGTAATGAGCTTATATCCTGAATTTTATTGCTACCAAGGTGTAAGGTTCGTAATTGCCTTAAGTTTTCTATAGGAGATATATCCTGAATTTGATTGTCCCTAAGATTTAAAAACCGTAATCTGGTAAGGCTCCCAACAGGGCTTATATTATAAATTTTGCTATAGTAAATTTCCAGATTCTCCAACCTGATCAGGTGTTGCAAAAAACTAATCTCATTTATTCCAGTAAAACTAATATCTAACGTCTGTAATTGGGCCATATCCTGCAAGAAGCGACTATCTTGAATGGAAGGATTTTCACTAATATTTAATGAGTGTAAATGTGTTAGATATTTTAAAAAACTAATTTCAATTATACTACAAGCGTTAAGATATACAGCTTCTAATTGAGGCAGTTTCTGTAAGGCTGATAATTCACTGCCCTGAAATTGATTTAGCTCTCCACTATTAGTCGATTCAATAATTTCATAAGGTTCATATTTAGCATAGGCCCATCCCAGATTTAATTCTTTTAACCAAACACACTCCAGTAATTTTTCTGGTAGCTCATTTTCTAAGCTACAACGCCCTAAATCCAAAAAAGTGTTTTTCGTTTTTTTATTCTCTTCAATCAATTGTAAAGCTAATTCAGACATAGAAAAATTGGATGTGTAGGTATTAGGTAAAAGTTCTTTTCCAAAAATAGAAAATTTAATCCTACTTTACAGTGTAGTAAATAAAAAAGCAGTCATAGACCTTTATTCTATGACTGCTTATATTATGTTTTGGGTACTGACTACTCACATCCCCTAATCTCAGCCTTAAAAGTACTATACTTTTCGGCCACAAAACCTGGTTTCAGGAGGATGGAACGGCCTGCTTCAAAGGAGACATTAGGAGCAGGGGTATAATCTGGGTCGCCTATTTTTCTGGATGATTCAAGGGCTAGAATGGCTTTCATCCGTTCTACTCCCGTAGATACATTGTTGGTCACTACTACATTTGTATTGGCTACTACTACGTCCACATTTGTCATTCCGCCTGTGCTGCAATTGATAATATAAGAAGTAGTAACACTAGGGCTTACTTTTATGTAGGTTCCGGTATGAGTTGAGTTGCCGTTCATCCAGGTAACAGTGCCACTACAGCCGCTGGCGGTGAGCATGACAGTGGTATTGGGGCAAATAACAGGTTTTTCGGGAGTAATTGTGATAAAATTCTGTCCGTTACAGTTAGCACCCTGAAGAATAGTAATACTCGCTTCATTGCTTCTACAACCGAATGCCGATTCGCTCCAGCCTTTATAAATACCGGGCTCGGTTATCATTCTTATATTTTTATTACTGCTGGTTACCCGGTTATTCTGTGTGGGTGTGCTCCAATAAAAAGAATCGGCAGCATTGGCAGATTCTCCGGTTATCAGGGTTGAACCACCTTTACAAATAGCCGGATTATTCGTAGTAATACCGGGAGGTGCAGGCTTTGGGTTCACAATAATATTGAATGCATCCGAAGAGTCGCTGGGGCAGCTATTCTCCTTTACTAAAACCTGATAACTGGTATTAGCCGTAGGCGAAACATCGACAGAAAAACCTGTTGCGCCATTTGACCAGTAATAAGTGCCATTGGCATTGGTAGTAGTGGCAATAAGCCTGATACTCTCTCCGCTACAGATGGTTGTAATCCCCGAAATACGAGGTTTGACAGGTTTAGGCTTCACCAGTAATTGGGTACTGGCTACTCTCACACTCGTACAACCTCCGGTTTCGCAGGCAGCATAATAGGTGGTAGTTACTAATGGATTATGAACCAGATTATTACCTGAGCCAATGCTTGTTCCACCAGAGGCTTCTGTATACCATTTAAGCGTGCCTGCTGTAAAATTGGCTGAAAGTGACACCGGACTGCCCCCGCAAACTTCTGTTTTATCTATTACTACATTGCTTGGTACTGAGGGATGGTTATTCACTACTACTTCATCGGTGCGTACGCGTTCGCTTACACAGATGTCATTTTCGCAGGAAGCAAAGTAGGTATTGGTTGAATCGGGGACGAAACTAATCGAATTACCTCTACCCACATAGGTACGCCCACCAACCGGATAAGAATACCAGGTAGCTGTGCCAATAGAACAACTAGCAGTTAATGTAACACTTTCGCCCTTGCAAATGCTGGTTTTATTAGCCATTACATAGGTGGGAAGCTCAGGTTGAGAAATCACTTCTACCGGACTGGTAGGTACTCTAGGGCTCTCACACATCTGGTTAACACATACACAATAATAGGTAGTAGTTGCTTCCGGCGATTGGGTGCCACCGTCCAATACTGTTCCGCCGATAGGGGAGTCGTACCATGTTGATGCCCCTGTCGAGCATACACCCGACATATTTACCACAGCTCTGCTACAAACCTTTAGTCTGTCGGCAAATACTTGGGTGGGTTGGTCGGGCACATCGAGTACCATTACCGAGTCTGTGGCTACTCTGTTTGTAACGCATGTGCCATTACTACAAGCGGCAAAATATCGGGTATCCTGCGAGGGAATGATATTGAAACTATTGCCATAGCCCATACTATCTGCTTCAGATTCGGTCAGATACCAGACTAAAGTACCATCAGTACATGCACCTGTTAAAGTAACCTCACTACCCCGGCAGACTTTTGTTTTGTTGATATGCACATTGATGGGCATATTGGGTTTAGCCAGTATCACTACCTCATGTGTTGCCACCCGGCTACTTGTCTGAAAGTCGTGGTCGCAGGCGGCATAATAGGTTTCGTTGGTTATGGGAGCGATATTCAGCACTGCGCCTGTGCCGATGATTTCTGTTCCGGTAGCTGAGTTATACCATACTACTGTTCCGACATAGCAAGTGGCGTGTAAATCTACGCTATCGCCACCACAAACCCTGTCAGAACCTGCATAGACATACATGGGGGCATCCAAAGCACGTTTTTTAGTGTTAACTTTTTGAACACCTTTGGTAATCGGATTACCTGCCAAAGCGGGCTCAATACCACTTGGAACTGCAAAGGCTTCCGGCTTTAGTTTCTCATCAACCGATAAGAAGGACTCAGTTTTGCTGGTATATAAAGTTGAAGTAGGGGATAGGCCTATGGGTGTATCCTGAACAATGTTGGTATATTGTGCAAAGGTCAGACTAGCTGTTAGGAAGCTTAAAATCAGCATTGCGCAATTTTTAAAAGTAGAGTTATACTTCATTTGCGTGTATTTTAGTTTTTCTAAAAAGGAAGATTTATATCAAAAACTTTAGATAGACCTATGCTGGCACAAAGCCGGAATCAGGTTTCTCTAAGGCAAAAAATCTGTTTTGTGTTAATTCTTATTGGGCGTAAACTTTGGCAGAAAACTGCTTATAGCATGAGAATATACCTAATGTGCCAGGCTGAAACGCGCAGCAGCCATTCAGTAGTTCTTTCAGGAGAGGTACTTAGGGAAAATTGGTGAGACAGTAAAAGCTGTATATTAGACTAAAACTATTTTTGAGTTGGTTTGTTTTGGGGAATAAGGAATTATTCTACTAAAATTTTAATAGATTGATTAATTGGCATTGATACAGGTTAGGCAGGTACAGATTATTTTTCAAGAATAGCTAATTCATTGATTATTTGTAGGTTCCGTAATGTAAAAAATAAAGATTGGTTTTAGCTATGCTGTATTGATAGACTGCTCTCAGATACCCGTACCACGCGCGTTTGCGGACGAGTAGACGCTTGGCAAGGGGATTAATTACACCCGCTTCGCTCGGTTTTGAATACTGTGCCTTGATTGGCCAGAAAGCCTGGTATTAACAAAATGCTTCGCCCGGCACGGAAGGTGATGTTGGCGGCTCCAGTAATCTGGTTGCTTGCTGTGATTTCTCCGGTGGTTTTATCTGTTTCAAAGGCCTGAACGCCTGAATTTACATCGTTAGCTGTGCTTTGAAGTGTAAGCGATTGCGGACAAGGACAGGCACCTGCATTAGTAGCGCAGAAGTCTGTAAAAAGTGCTGCCAAGCCCACATTTGTATCAAAACTGGCACCTCTGCTGCATAGTTTTTTCAGGTTTGCAGGATAGCAACCCGTCAATAAATTATTATAAGCACTCAATGAAACATAGCCTGATGTACTCCCCATTTCACCCAGTTCTGCAGGAATACTTCCGGATAACCGATTGTTGCCTAATGACACCAGCGTTACATTTTTTAGTTTGCCCAATTCTGGTGGAATAGGGCCGCTCAATGAATTATCGTATAGCAACAACCAATTCAGATCAGTTAAATCACCTATACTTGCCGGAATGCTTCCGGTTAACTGGTTTTCAGACAGACCAAGTGATGAAAGCAATTTCAGATTTCCAATGTTTTCCGGGATGCTTCCGGTCAGGTAATTATCGTATAGGTACAGATAATAAAGTTTAGTTAGATTACTAATGGTACTGGGTATACTGCCGGTAAATATATTTCGGCCTAAATGCAAGGAAGTGAGATTGACAAGATTACCAATCTGCGGAGGAATAGTGCCTGTTAGAAGATTGTCATTCAGATAGAATTCGGTAAGAGTTGTCAGGTTAAATAAGGAAAGAGGAATATTGCCCGTTAGCTGATTATCTCCCAAGCCTATGCGTTGAATCACAGGTAAATCTCCCAATTCGGCGGGAATATCGCCCGTCAGCCGATTATTGTCGAGCATTAGGATAAGAAGGTTGGATAAGTTCCCTAATTCACGTGGAATACTACCTGATAAAATATTCATATACAGGTAGATATACTTGATTTTCGGCAGGCTACCAAGTTCGGATGGGAGGGGACCACTGAGTCTGTTGCTGTAGATGTTTAGGTACTCCAGATTCACTAAGTTTGCTATCTCCGGGCGCACAGGGCCTGTAAGCCAGCAGGCATCCATATCCAGGTGATTTAGTAAAGTAAGGTTAAAAAATTCTACCGGCATATCTCCGGCTATGGGGTTCAGACTTAAATCAAGTACTTCTATTTTGGTCATAGTACAGAGCCCTGCAGGAAACGGCCCCGACATTTTATTATCATGCATCTGCATACCTGTCACTCGTTCTTCGCCATCTATAATGGCGCTCGTAATGCCATGCATACTGGCAAAGGTGCAGTAGGGTGGGGGCGAATCATTGTTTTTTACCAAAGACCATCCTGTTTTATTGCGCCAGTTATCTCCGTGCAAGGTTTCATAAAAATCTTTGAGGGCTGCAAAATCGACAGCTGAACAGGTAGGAGCAAGCCAGGTGGATGATACCTCTGTAGATATGCTATCGGCAGATGATTGTACAGAAAAGCTATTTAAAAAAATATTGTCAGCATCAGCAAGCAGTTGTTTATCGGGTGTTTGAGCAAGGATAGACAGCGGTAACAGGAACAAAAGGAAGAAAAGTTCTCTCATAAAACAGTGTATACAATAGGGGTAGGTTAATCACAACGCCTAAAATTAAGATTTAGAGTTTGATTGGGCAAATAAAATTATTTTCTGTCATAAAATTTCCTCACCCCTCGACATCGGCTGTTCAAAAAAGACACCCCTGCGAGAGGCCAGGATAGCTCATGCCCGCAGGAGTGAATGGATGGTATAATCAATCAACTCTACTCACAAAAACATCTGTCAAGCCCTGTGAGGTTTTGGTGGTTGGGCCAAAGGTGGCTGTGCCCAGATAATAGCCAATGGCAAAGGCTCTGCCAGTGCTGTCAACTGTTATATTATTGCCGTAATCCTGACCTGTGCCGCCTGCTGCCTGTACCCACTGGCAAACGCCGCCATTGGAGTATTTGGCTACAAAAATATCGAAGTCTCCATAGCCACTCACGGTGTTTGTGCCGAAGGTGGCCGAGTTTGTGAAGAAGCCAGTGAGATATACGTTGTTGCCGAACACAGCTACGCCGGAACCATTGTCAAAAGCTGTGCCTCCGGCTGCCTGTGCCCACTGCAAAGCGCCGCTATTGTTGTATTTAACCAGAAAAATTTCATAGGTATTGGCGATACTGGTGCCGATATTGGTGGCCTCAAAAGTAGCTGTGCCGTAGAACTGGCCAGTTATATATACATTTCCGCTTGCATCTATGGCAAGGCCATTGCCGTGGTCGTCTGCTGTTCCGCCGCCCGATTTTACCCATTGGCAATCTCCACTGGTATTATACTTAGCTACAAACATATCCGATAGCCCGGTGGCAGTTTTGTTGATAGCACCAAAGGTGGCTGTACCTTCAAAATCGCCAGTCAGATATATACCGGTGTTGTCTGCTACGATGCCTTTTCCCTGGTCTTTATTTTCGCCTCCGGCGGTTTGCACCCACTGAAAGGTACCTGTATTATCCATTTTGGCTATAAAAATGTCTGACTCATCTAATTCTCCCTGAGCATTTATCGTAATACTGGCACCAAAATGGGCGTAATCGATATAAGAGCCTGTAAGATAGACAAGCCCGCTATTATCTACGGCAATGCCCAGGCCGACATCATTCTGTTCGCCACCGGCAGCTTTTACCCACTGAAATACTCCACTTGTATTGTATTTAACTACAAAAATATCGGTACCACCATAGGTTGATAGTGTAACCGACTCAAACGTAGCTTCACCTCCATGAGAGCCTGTTACGTATACGTTTCCACTGGCATCTACAGCGATAGATGTGGCCGCTTCGCCATTTTCTCCGCCCGCCGATTTTACCCATTGCAGAATCGCACTGCTATTGTATTTGGCTATAAAGATGTCGGAAGACCCTTCTGAAGTTTTACTGATTGCGCCAAACTGGGTTGTACCGGTAAAGGTGCCTGTAATATAAATATTGCCACTGTTATCAACGGCAATGTCCTGACCCATATCAGCTCCGGTGCCCCCTGCTGATATAATAGGAGCTATACTGGATACATACGCATTGGGATCCTGATAGCTGCATAGCCATTTGCCTTCTATGTAAATGCGTAGGCATTTATAGGTAGTATCAAAAGCCAGATCGCCTTCCTGCGGGTTAGGTAAAGCCAGGATGGCAGTATAGCTGATACGGGGATAAGTGTTTTTAGGGGTGATTCCGTCGGGGGTGATAGTTACCTGTTGTGCATACGAATGAGTAAATAGCGCAAGCGCTAAACAGAAGTAGAGGATTTTTTTCATAAGCTAATAGGAATAAATGAAGAAGTGGAATAGATAATCTGAGGTATAAAATTAATAAAATATTAAGGAAGATTACTAGCAAATGCCTATAAATAAATTTATGATAGCACTTAATGGCGATTTTTATAAATATTTGATAGCCAGTTGGTTGTCTTAGAGGTCTTTGAAGGTAGCTCCGGCTAATAAATTAACAAAAAAATAACCTTAACTCAATAGGTTGCAGTTGATCAGGGTTAGTTTTGGGTGAAGTTTCGGGTGAATAGTAGAACAGGGAAGAACCATAGTGGATAAGGGAGGCATATGGGGCGAGGAGGACAATTGACACCTAAGTGGTGTTGCCCCTTTTCCCTAATAAATGTGCTATCTGAATGAATTTTGTTGCTGTGATAGTTGATAACTGGGCAAAAGAACAATTAGCCCGCAAGAAGCTCAGGATGAAAAACAGCGGTTTCTTCAGAGAAGATGAAAACTTTTTAGCCACGGAAGAAGAATGTAATAGTAGGTTTTGCGTATAAGGTAAAATCCTAACAAAGAAACGGAATTGGAAGTAGAATAGAAAACTATCTGGGAGCGATAGGTTACCCGAAAGTATATTCTACTTCTTCTACGATTCTTCTACCTTTCCTTGCCTGTTTTTGACCATTAGGCAAGGTATTTTTTATGGGTACGGGCCTGAGCTTTATTTTTGAACAATCATTGTTATTAAAGCTTTTATGAAAACTAATTTCTTTTTTAATCTCACAATTCGCTCTATTGCCACTGTATTGTTATGGCTGGTTCTCTTTCTATCTGCCAATACCGTTTTCTCGCAGCATGTCACCATTCTGCCCAGTGGAATTACGCCCAAGCAGTCGGGTGCTATTCCGCGTTTGAGTTATGAGAGCATTATGGCCTTGCCTAATCCGCAGGACGGCGATGAAGCCTATGATATTACTTTCCATTGCAAGCGTCTGTATTGCAAAAACAGATGGGTAAAGATATTGAGCAATATTGATCTGGCAAACCCATCTACGCTTATCTGGCAGATAGGGGGGGCAAAAAATGACTGGGGAAGCGGCCTGGCTACAGATGCCAGCGGGAATGTATATGTAGGAGGCTATTTTCAGGAGTCTGCCATGTTTGGGAATACAGAAGTGACCGGAAATGGCGTAGACCTGACAACACTATTTATTGCTAAATATGCCAGTGCCGGGCAATTGCTTTGGGTTCAAAAAATAGCTTATTGTTTTTCTGCTGAGTTTTTGGACCTGGTATTGGATGCCAACGGAAATATTTTTGTAACCGGGTATTTTCATAATACTATTACTTTTGGGGCAAATACCCTGACAAGCTCGGGACAGAAAGATGTTTTTATAGCCAAATATAGCAACAACGGCACTTTGCAATGGGTACAACGGGCAGGTGGAACCGGTGATGACGAAGGTAAAAGTTTAGGCGTGGATAGTAATGGAAATCTTTATATAACCGGAGTAATTAACGGGAATGTTACCTTTGGAGGCAACTCTTATCTGAGCTCTGGTAATAGTGTTTTTATTGTTAAATTTGATGCAAATGGCGACCTACTATGGTTGCGTAGAGGAATATGCTCTAATGGAATAGCCTCACACAGTATTGTAGTTGACACTAATGGAAAGATAACAGTTATCGGCTCTTTTTTGGGAACTGTTACTTTTGACTTTGATACCTATACCTCATCTGGTAATACAGATGTATTTCTGGCGCAATATAGCAGCAATGGCAATTTAACATGGGCTAAACGTCTGGGTGGCTCCAGCACTGATTATGGTACAGATATAGCGTTGGATAGTGAGAATAATCTTGTCATTAGTGGTAGTTTTCAAGGATCAGCTGGTTTTGATAACTTTGGCTTGACCAGCAGCGGAGGGTCTGATATTTTTCTGGTTAAGTTTACTAGCTCAGGAACTGTACAATGGGTAAGGAAAGATGGAGGAACTTCTAATGAGCTATGCCATTCAATGGCCATTGATGTGAATGGCAATATATATATAACCGGAGAGTTTCTGAAGCCTTCAGTATTTGGAGGCACTACTCTGTATGGTAAAGCCTATGCAGGTATGTTTGTGGCAAAATATACTCCTGATAGTGAGGTGCAGTGGGCAAAAGAAATGGGAGGAAATAATCTGGAGGCACCTTTTGAAATGGTAGCAGATACCAAAGGAAATGTTTACAGTATGGGATATTTTGGTGGCATGTTTACCTGTGATAATGCTACTTTAAACACCAAAGGGGTGAATGATATTTTTATAGTAAGATTTACAGATTGACAGGAGTAAAGTTATTAGAATATTTTGGTTAATAAAAGGATAGATTATTACTGCAAAGCCCACTAATTGATGGGCTTTGCGTGTTATTGGGTTACAGGATATAGGCATATAAGATGGTTTGCTTTTTGGTGCCAGTGCTTTTTTATGATAGATTATTTTATTAGCATTGCATATAGAAACAAAGGCCCGATTATTACACAGGTAGTAACCACTGATAAAAGCAGCCTTTTAATTATTTGTGACTATATTATTCTATTTCGCATATGATTTACCGTTATATTACTGTTGTTGTTTTATTGTTCTTTGCCGACTTTGCCTGTTTTTCGCAGAATATCCGTAATAATATTGTTGCAGATATTAATACTGACCCCAGAAGTACCAGCATACTGGATTTTATGGATTTTGGCGGGAAGACCTATCTGCTGATTGCCGGAGTTACAGAAGAAGTTCCGGCAGAATATACCAGTCATAAAAAGGTACAGTTGGCCGCTATTGACCACACTACTGGTCAGTTTAGTATAATTAAAGAAGACCGCGTTACTTTCCCGGGGGATGCCATTTTGGGGAAGTTTTATAAGACCAGCAGTAACTATTTTTATTTTGTTATTTCTAATCATATGCCCACTGATATCTGGTATAGCGATGGAACAAGTGCCGGAACGCAGAAAAAAGCTAATTATGAACAGGTAGATGATGTAATTGGTGTAATGAATAACGATTTTTATTTTCATAAAGAAATTAATAACGATTCGAATTTTGAGGTACGGAAAATAGTGGCAAACAATGCTCCGGTAGCAGTGACAACGGGGCAGAATATGGTATATAAATTTACGTATGCAGGTACAGATAAAGTCTATTTTGCTACCGTTGGTGAAGGCGGGAATGTTTCGATAAAAGCAATGGATGCCAACGGAAATATTGTGGTTTTGAAGACGATGTATGATTACATGATGTACGCTGTCGGAGAAGCAAATGGAAAATTTGTGTTTACGGCAGCCGGTACTTATGCTACTGATGGAACAGTGGCAGGTACCACAAAGATTTCTGACTTAAACCTTGTTTCCTGGTATGATCCGGCAACTTATAGGCTTAAAACTTACCTGTATGTGGCACCCGGAGGAAAAATCTGGGCAACAGATGGCACCGCCGCTCATACTTCTGATGTTGTGAGTTGGTCTTCCAGGTTATTACCATTCAATATAGGTGATAATTTATATTATGTGCTGGATAATGACCTGTTTACATTTAAAGCCCGCGAAACCAATAATATTACGCACACCAAGCTGCATGATTCGTTGGCGGTTAAAAGTTTTGCCATTGCGCCGGATAGCAGTAAGGTCTACTTCGGGGCTGATAACGGGCAAGTGTGGCAATATGTAAAGAGTACATCGGCCTTTATTAAACTCAATGCAGATTTTGAGAATATTGAGCGTATGGCTTGTATTGGCCATGATTTGTTTGTAGTGGGTAAAGTAAGGAATTCAAATCTGGGTACGCAGTTGTATGTCTATAAAAACAATGTGTTTTCGGTGTACAGATTCTTGAATACCAATACAGAAGGAAGGCTTGCAGAGTATGTAAGGATGGTAGATAAATACCTGGTTTATAAAGCAGAAAGGAGAACCAGCGAACCTGTTGTGGTTTTTACCCAGGGCTTACCTGAAAATACAATAGTTATACCGGATACGACTTCCAGAGGTTTGGGGTGGGAGTTTTTTATTAAAAACGATAGTGTTTTTTATAGTTTTGATTCTGAAGGAGTGAGAGAAATTAATTTAAAAACAAGAAGCCATAGTTCTAAAAAACTATTTGCCACCCACGATTATGCTATGAAAACGGTTAAGGTAAATCAGCGGTTTGTCTTGATTCATCAGGATGAGTTATATGAGTATAATCCTTCTAATCATTCTCAGACATTGATTAAGCGTTTTCCGAATGCGCTAAATTTTTGGAAAACTGAGTTCACGTTATTTCAGAATAAGTGGTATTTCTTTGTTAACGGATCTGATGGTTATGAGCTCTGGCAAACAGATGGAACCATTACAGGAACAAAACTATTAAAGACTTTTTTGCAGAATAATAATGCGACAATGAATCTGGGTTTTTTTGAGGTAAATAACACGCTCGTGATGCTGATACGCATTGACTATAAATCTTATCTGTGGAAAACGGATGGTACTGTGGCCGGTACTACGTTTATTGCGGACATGAAGGGAATGTTTGATCTGGAATTCAGGGGCCATTCAAATCTGACCTCAGATGGCAAGAATCTGTATTTTGCCTTGAAAGTAATAGAAAATGGAAGCGGTGCCATGCATTTGTACCGCACCAACAATGCAATGAATGGCCTGGAGTTTTTGATGAGAAGCGATGAAATATACGAGACCTATAATCTTTGTAATTGTGCCAATAGTATTTATTTTCTGGGGGATTATCCTCGCCAGCTTTGGAAGTATGACATTGCCGCAGCCACTTTATCAAAGATAGGCCCGGAGTTTTCTGCTGGTTTTTATGAAGACCAACTCCCGGCCTGTTTAGGCAATACCCTCTGGATGCCGAGAGTAGAATATAGCCCGCACCGTGGCGAATTTATTGAGGTAGTGGATCTGACTACAGGTCAGAGTAAGCGTATCATGCAGGCTGTTATCTCTACGAATTATCCTTATTCCAGACCCATTGAGAATGGGGTGCTGGTGTACAACAACTCGGTAGTTTACCGTAGAGACGATTATAAATATGGCAATGAAATGTTTATTGCCGGGCTTTGTGAGGATACCAATACCCGTAACAGTATTTCACTGACGGGTACTTATTACCATACCGAAGCAGTTACGAGTACTGAGAAAATAGTATTACCTACAGCAGTTAATCTGTTTTCGGCCAGAAACATTACGCTGATGCCGGGCTTTGAGGCGAAATCCGGTTCGGTCTTTTATGCCAATATTAAACAATGTAAATAAAGTGAAGATAGCAGGAACCGAAATGATAAAATTTTCTGCAATTGACTTTTGAATAGGCTGCAAATCTTGTGGGTTTTGCAATGGCAGGCCTTTTAAGTTTTTCGGCTTACTACCCTGAACCCCCTCTGCACTAAACAACTCACTCCCGCATTCATTACAACTCAGTTGTTCTTTTCTGCTATTAACAGAGCTATTTTTTATGAGCGTAGGCTTGTGCTTTAGTTTTGGGTATTCATTTACATTCAAAACTTTAGAGACACGTCGTCTATGAAAACAATTACTATTACTTTTCAAACTGTTATTCGCTCCATTCAGGCAGTGGTGTTGTTGGCTATTTTTGCCTATACGCCTGCGGCTTTTTCGCAGAGTGTTACCATACTACCTGATGGTATTACACCCAAGCAGGGAAGCACTGTTCCTCGCCTGAGTTATGATGCTATTGCCGCTTTGCCCAATCCTCAGAATGGCGATATGGCCTACGACCTTACTTTCAATTGCCTGCGACTGTATAAAAAGAATAAATGGGTGAAGGTACTCACTGATTCTGAACTTGTAAGTCCTTCGATGCTTGCTTGGCATATAGGTGAGACATTTGTTTCTTCTTCTAATGCAATTACTACTGATTCGGCAGGAAATGTATAGGTGAGACATTTGTTTCTTCTTCTAATGCAATTACTACTGATTCGGCAGGAAATGTATATGTAGCAGGATATTTTAAAGAATCGGCCAGATTTGATAATACAGTGGTGACAGGATCAGGAGCAAATATCATTACACTATTCGTAGCTAAATATACCAGTACCGGAAGTTTATTATGGGTGCAGAAAATAGGGTATTCTGCCATGCTTCTGCAAGCAAATGAAATTGTGCTTGATGCTAGCGGGAACATTTATCTGGCAGGGTATTACCAAGCCAGTGCTACCTTTGGTACAACTGCCTTTGCCACTAGCGGACTGAGAGATATTTTTATAGCTAAAATGAACAGCAGCGGCAACCTTCAATGGGTACGAAAAGCAGGTGGCCCATCGGACGACGAAGCCACCGACCTGGCCCTTGCCGGCAATGGAGACTTATATTTATGCGGATACATTGGTAATAATGCTGTTTTTGGAACCACAACTTATACCACTGCCGGAGGTCTTGATATGTTTGTGGCTAAATATGACAACAATGGCATTTTTCAATGGGCAAGAAAAGGCGGGAGTACACAGGATGATAAAGCAAACGGTATTGTAATGAATACTGACGGAGAAATAACTGTAATAGGCGATTTTGCAGGTAATGCTACTTTTGGTACTAAGTCTCTTGGCCACAGTGGTTATAAAGATATATTTATGATTCGTTACGATAGCAATGGTATTGTGGCATGGGCAAAAGGCATGGGAGGTTCGGGTGATGACTATGCAAAGGGTATAGCTTCTGATGCTAATAAAAACCTGTATATTCTTGGCGAATTCTGGGATACTGCTACATTCGGTTCCGAGACACTGACTCCTACCGGAGGAGCGGATGTTTTTGTTGGTAAGTTTTCTAACGCCGGTGATTTGCAGTGGGTACAAAAAGATGGAGGAGATCATAATGAATTCCCGAAAGCAATAGCCCTTGACTCTGAAGGAAATATATATATAGCCGGAAATTTCCTTTATTATTCCTATTTTGGAGGCACTAAATTAGTAGATACCGGAAGTGCCGATGTATTTATAGCCAAATATAATTCTAAATTTAAGTTGCAGTGGGTAAAAGGAATAGGTGGGGAAGAACAGGATGATGCTTTAGAGATAAAAACAGATAGCACAGGGAATGTTTATACTGCCGGTTATTATGTAGAAGAAATTACAATAGGCGACAATACCTTTTTTTGTGGCGGCTTATCAAATGCCTTTATATTGAGAATAAGAGACTGATGGAGTAGGGGATTGTTCAGATTATTCTGGTAAAGCCCGCCAATTGGTGGGCTTTGCAGTAGATGTATAACAGCATAACCGTTGTTACGGCTATGTTGATCTGTAAAGGGCCGTGGCACGCGTCCACTCGTGTAGACTATTTGTATGTCACAATTAGCGTGGGACACCACTCCCCGTAGTATAATTCTCCGAGTGCAACCGTGATACGCCGTTGCTGGTCTGAGGATAGGCATGCAACATTGCCGTTGTTTATTTCCCAATCACCTGCTTGCGGTGCAATAAACCCCAGAGGTGGAGTTCCTGCAGCACTTTTTCAAGTGATAAACCGTGCGCGGTGATAGAATACTCGACCGTTGGCGGAAAAGTATCATGTACTTCCCGTTTGATGAGTTCGTTGGCTTCCAGATTCTTCAGTTCTCTGGAGAGCGTTTTGTCTGTGATGCCGTTTACGTCTTTGCTAATCTGTTTAAAACGTTTAGGCCCCGACGATAGCGCAAATAATATCAGCAATTTCCATTTGCCTTCAACCGCTTCGAGTGCGTCTTTGATAGAAAGCATGGTTTTAGGGCAGGTACCGTTAGTGAGCATTTCAGAGGTGTTTAGCGTTACTATCTCGTGGGATAGCGCTATCCAAAAGGATAGTACTATCATTCGGATAGCAAATTTACGTAATCTTGTGCCATAAAAAAATACAACACTATGGCAACACCTCAAAAAGTACTTAATATTACGGCATGGATTTGCCAGCTTTTACTGACGGCTACATTACTATGGGCCGCAGGCATGAAATTATTCCAACCGATTGAGCAGCTAGCCCAGATGTGGCCCTGGACAGGCGATAATCCGACTCTCACCAGAGTGACAGGCGTATTTGATTTATTAGGAGGCCTGGGACTCACCCTACCCGCTGCCTTGCGTATAAGACCTGTTATTACTATTTATGCTGCTTACAGTGTAATCGCCCTCATGTTAGCTGCTATTGTCTTTCATATTTCAAGAGGGGAGGGTGCTCAGACAGGCTTTAATGTTTTTGTAGTGATTGTGGCCGGGTTTGTGGTTTGGGTAAGGAGGGGTAAAGTGGTTATTAGTGAGCGGTAGGCTAGCTACCTTGATTGTATTAATAAAAGATTATAAACTGGAAGATATATTCAAAAAAGAATAAAAACCATTTCTGTAGAGCCGAGGTGGCGACCCATCTCAATGCATTGCTTTTTCAAAGGTCTATAAATAGGGAAAATCTAGCAACAATTTACAAACCCCAGAAGGTGCTGTGTTAAAATTCACAAAATAAGCGTTCACAGACTTTATTCTTTATTTGGCTAAAGCTGATGCGGATAATTGTTTTCATTTTTTACCCCATTTGAAAATGGGCAGACGCCGAGTGGGGTTATTGAATCAATTGCCATGGTATATTACATTCTATTTGACTTTAGCCAAAACGTTTATTTCGTGAATCTTAATCATTGCGTCTCTACAAAAAAAGTTTTCTCTCCCCTAAAATATCCTCTTCAAAACCTTAAAAACCTGATGGACTTCCCGCAATGATAATTCAAAATCTGAATATTCGGGGCTTGGGTTGCGCGAATGGCAGGTGATGATTCCCCGCGATTTATCTAATGATACGATGTCTTTAAAAAGAATATTACGGTCGGTGAGTATCACCCAACCGTAGCCGTATTTGTCGATTTTCAGGCCGCCATCAAACCACAGGTTTTTGTCTACCTCGCGGCCCAGCACAATGGCTTTATCGGGGGTGTCATTCAGCCGCCCCCCATTCATCGAATCTCCGTAGACTTTAAAAGCCAGGTGAAACGCGGGGTCAAATTTATCGACCACAAATGTCACCAGCTTTTCACTTTCATAAATGCGGGCTTCCGAAATCTCGTCCAGATACCGCGCATAAGCTTCATAGTTCAGCAAAGGCACCTCTATTATTGTTTCGCCGTCTACTCGCGTAAAACGGTTTCCGTGTGTATTTATATACTCTTCTAAAACTTCACTAGTATCAATCGAGACTATGAGCGCATCCGGCTTGTTTACCTCAATTTTCTGTTTTCTTACACGTTCAATCTGCCCTGATTGTTGCAGGGATTCTTCAAACATAATTGTCTGAATTTTTTCTACAAGCTCGTCTGTCAGATTCCGCTCGCCTTTATACAATTTGTACAACAGACTAGTGGAAATACCTAGCCTGGTGGCCACTTCTTCGGTTTTCAAGCGTTTGCTTTTCTGAAAATCAATAAGGTTAATTACCTTATTATCAACGATTTGGGTTTTCATTGGTATGGATGCATAAAAATTGTACAAAAAATTTGTACAATTTGTTGAATTTTGTACAAAAGTGCCGTACATTTGTACAGTTCAATTGTAAGTCTGTATCGTAATACAAAACAAATAAAAAAAATGGACAACACAAAACCATTTCATTCTTTAAATATGATTGCGCTTCCGCCCAGTGTTTATGAGATGTATCAGGCACAATTATCGAAGCGAAAAGGGTCGAAAGAAAAGGCGTTGGCCTACTCGGGTCTCAGCCGATATTCTTATTTTAATGTAATGAGAGGCCGACACGCCAAACGCTCAACTGTACAGCGGGTAGTAAGCGCCAACCTGAAAGTGATTAAATTATTTATTAATCCTGAAACGCATCAGGCGTAAGGGAGTGAATGATAAAATCGTCTTTACTGTGATTAAAAAAAGCACCAAATCCACACAACAAAACACCTACAACCATGCACCTATCCATTAATTTAGCTGATGCACGCCTACTGCTTGCTGTGCTAATACTGGTGAGTCTGTTAGCCCTCACACTGGGGCTGACAGTCTGCCTGAGCAAACCCGAAAACTTGCAATCAAGACAGTATTATTCGCAGGATTTCGACCGGGGGGCTTTTCGTGAATTACTACTCATGGCATTGATACTTCTGCCATTTATTCTGCTGTTTGTGATTGGGAACTGAGAGACCTCCGACATAAGTAAATCTTAATACTACATTTTTTCTGCGCAATAGCGCCGGCCGCACTTGCTTTATATAAACCAAATAACAAATGAATTCAATAGAAGAAAAAATCAATGAACTGACAACGGGCGATGAGGTAATTGTCTACTCGAAAGAAATTACGGCTCATGACACACAGCCATTGCCCGAACAGGGTGTGTTTCTGCAACACCGATTCTCAGAATCGTATCATTACCCGCTCTGGATAGAGATTCTTCAGGAGAGGGGTCATAGGAAAGTTACGCTGACTTTCCCGGTAGCTAATATTCAGTCAATCAAGGTTCTTAATCAATAAAGAGATGTCGAACTACAAAATAGCCAAATCGCTCAAAGAGGGGCAACTGGTCAATATCATTACCACGCTCAAAAACGCGTCGAATCAGAACAAGGAGTTTTACGGCACATTTGTGCGGTTTGAAGAAAAGGGGAGTAACTATAGCATTATTATCCAAAGGAAAACCGATTTCAAGAGCCTCACCGATAAGCCTTTGTATGAAGAACTACGGGTAAGTGGAGAGAATATTTCGAAGATTAATGGATATTAGGTGGGTAATTGAGTGATTTAGTGAATGAGTGAATGATTAATTTTTACTCTTTTACAAATGCTCCTTGCAATGCTTTCATTTAGTATTATTTACTCAATTGTCACAATGTCATTAAATCATAAAATCTATCTCTGCACTGAGCTCATTCAATTCCAACCTAATCACTCATTCACAAAATCACTCAATCACTCAATTTTTAAATGAACGGTTATAATTTATCAAGAAGTTGGTTTGATTGGGCTTTTGAGAATCCTGATATTAATACGCCTGCGCATACAGCTTTGTTTATGTGGGTGATAGAGAAATGGAACAGACTGGGGCAAAAAGAAAAATTCGGACTGTCGACCTCTGAAGCCATGGAGGTGCTGGGTATCCGTTCGGTCAATACCTATAAAAAGGTATTCGATAATCTGGTTGAATGGGGTTTTATTGAGGTAATACAGCAGAGTAAAAATCAGCATACTGCTACCATAGTTGCTTTGTCAAAATTTGATAAAGCAACTGGTAACGCACTTGATAAAGCACTGATAAAGCACGTGACAAAGCAAAGTGAAAGCACCCGACAAAGCACTGTTAGTATAGATAAACCAGAGAATCAGGAAACAAAGAAACCAACTAACCAGGAAACAAGTCAGGATGTCGAAACAGAAGTTCCGACGATAGACACGGTGACAGAGTTTGATGAAACAGCAGAGGAGAAGCCAGAAAATACCTCCCCCCAACTTGCGCCAGGCCCCCCTCCATCAACAGAAGTGATGGGAGAAAGCGTGAGTTTTCAGCAGATATGGGATACTTACGACAAAAAAATCGGCGACAGGCAGCGCTGTGAGAAAAAATGGTATGCCCTGAGCGATAAGGAAAAGTGGCTGGCCTGGCAGCATATTCCGGCGTATGTACGGTCGACGCCTGAGAAGAAATACCGGGCCAATCTGGAAACATACCTGAACCAAAAACGATGGAACAACGAAATCATTCACAGCCATGCAAAACCCGGAAATAAAGCTGCCGGAGCATCCGCGGCGTCAGCAAAACCATTCCTTGAAAAACCAAGAGCTACTAGCGGAAACCCCGTACGCAAAAATATTTTCGGAAAAGAAGAAAAGACTGGCTGAAACCCTACTGCCTCAACTGAAAAATCTCTTTGAAAATGAAGCAAAAACACATGGTGTGGACGAAACCTTTTTAGACAAGCTTTTTGCGACATTGGCTCATGATTTTGCCGGAAACTTCTACTATCAGGTAGCTTGCACGGTTGATGAACAGAAAAAAGTCGAGGAACGTCGCCGCTACGAGGAGTCAGAAAAGGAGCGGTTGGAAGCTCTGAAACCCTTGCAATTAAGTTTTGATGAGTTCAGGGATACGATTATCGGAAAGTGGCGGGCCATTGTAATGCAGGAGGATACAAATGCCGAATTTGCGATTGACCAGTACTGTTCGGCTGAATTAAACGGCCTTCTAGACTATTTCTATGGAAGGAACCTTTTTTCAGGGCTTGATGTGCGCAAGGGTTTTCTGATAATGGGTCCTGTAGGTTGCCGCAAAACCTCAATGATGCAGGCGTTTCAGAATAACCCATTTGCTTCATTCCGGATTGTTGAAGCGCAGGAAATGGTACAAGCCTACAAAGAAGTGGGCGAGGCTGCCTTTAACTATTTTCATATTACGGATAAGCGTAACAAATTCGGACATGAGCATTACGAAATCTGTATCGACGAAGTGGGGCGGGAGGAGCGGAGTGTGATAGCCAAGGGCGCGTCATTTGCATCAACCCATATCAATTTTATAGAAGAGTACATTTTCAGGCTTTATAAGAGCCCAAGGCGATTGCACCTGATTACCAACGCCACTAGTTATGATGATCTGGTGAAGACCTATTCAGAAGCGGCAGCCAGCCGGTTGTTGAAGTTATTCAATGTAGTGATTTTCCCGGAGAACAGCCCGAATTATCGGTTGGTGGGAGTGTAGGGCTACTGTGGCACGCATATACTCGTCCGAAAACGGCCGTGGCACGGGGACACCCAGTCGGTTGAGCAGAGGAGCCTATGCTCTTAATTATTCCGTTTTCTTATACCTCAAAGAAGTATTGAGGGGAGCAGATTTTTAGGAATTGGTAAATGCATACTCCAGATAGAAAGTCAGATAGATATAGTTAATAAAAATATTTCAAGAAAATTTGGTAATAAAAGAATATTTCTGTAAATTTTGGTCAAATGTAAAGAAAAACTGACTGGTACAATTTTTTAGTATTTAAATACATAAAAAATTCTACACAATGAGAAAGAATCATACAAACAAACGGATTTCTGATACGGTTCTGTATGCGTATCTTATGTGTGCGTTTTGCACTGCTAGCTCTTACTTTATTTTCGAGGGAAAATACTTCGAATTAACGTTACAAGTCGCTATTCTTGCATTTCTTTTGATTTGCACCATAACGGCTTTAAAAATATCGTCGATTGACAATTTTTATTTTCCTCCGGTAGAAATACCGGTATCGAATAAACGCTGGCAAAAATGTATAGAATGGTGGAGCAATTTATCTGACGATGAATTGATGGTGAATATCCGCAAGCTAAAGGCAATGAATCAGAAAAATGCCGATACCCTGCTCAGGGCGTTTGAGCATTCAGAACTTTTTGAGAAGTGCTCAATTATCAAGCGTGCGATTAATTAAAATAATTGTATTATAGATTGAAAAGTCCACTTCTATCGGGGTGGCTTTTTTTGTTTTGGGAGTGAGGTGAGTTGAAGGGAATTTATTTGTGCAAATAGGGATATTATACTTAAATGGATCATTCCAAAAAAACACCACCCCAAGGGGGTGGCTTTTCTGAAAACCCAAAAAGTAAAAAGCTATAAGAACTTTCGTTTTTTTCTGGCACTTACTAAGTCCTTTTCTAATTCCAGTACCCTCGCTTCTAAAGTGGCTCTGTCATGATTGATGCTGATGACACTATCCCGCATCACTTTAATGACCGACTGGAACGAGGCAGTCATGCCCTTGGTAAGGGTATATAGTTCAGTGGCATTTTTAGTATCAATCAAGGCTTTTGCCAGCCACTCTTTATGAAGTTGCAATGAGTCAACCAAGACCTTGTTGGTTTGTTGCAGTGCTTTGTTTTGTTTTTCGAACTGGTCGCGTTCTTTGAGTTTCTTAAAGGCATGTTGCAGCCAGAGAGTGGCCGCTACAATGCCTAAGATGCCTGCGCCTGCTATAATGAGTTTCAGCTTATTCATCATGTTTTGATTTAGTTAAGTTGTCAATATCTTTTCCGCCATTGCCTACAAAATGCTCTACTTTCTCGACTACCGAGGCAGGTGTACGAATGCCGAAAGTCCTGGTCACGTTGTCTTTGATAGACAGAAACTCAATTCCGGCAAAGAACAGGATGGTAGTCATCATCGGTACGTTCAGGTAATAGCTATTGATAACGGTTTCACCGTCTTTGATATTCATCAGAAAGAGCATCATTGTGAATGTCCAGAGTGCTATCAGGAACGTGATATAGCCTAATACTTTTTTGACGAATTTGTCTTTCAATACCTTATAATCGTAATTCTGGCGACTTTTGGCCAGTTTAATTCCTGACCATGTATCGATGGCTATCATGATAAACAGGAAAATGAACAGAACACCATCAACCTGCCACGATTGCAGAACGAATTTCAACAAGGTGGAAAGTAATGCCAGAAACGAAACCATATAGGGATGGTTTACGAGCTGGTCTTTTAGCTCTATTAGTGTAGATTTCATGGTTATAAAAATGTGTGGATAATGTATTTAGGTACTTGTCAGTGCCTGAGATGTGTAGACTCAGCACCTGAACCGTGATTTTCAAGACGTCGGTTGATTTGCCTGATTTCCTTGATGATTTTCGTTAAATCAGCATAGATTTCGGCAAAGGTTTTTTCCTGCGATGATTCGGCAGTAAAACAGGCATTCTGGTGTTGCAGCGTGGCGTTGTCTCGTAGAGCCTGATAAAGCTTTAGGCCGAGTAGGAGGCAGGTACCGAAAAGCACCGCTAAGGCTATGGCTAATGTCGGTATCAAATGAGTATCATTAGCATTTTCCATGGTAGTTGTGTGGATGGTGAAAGTTTTTACAGCTTTATTTTACTATTGGTAATGAATGTATGTGAGAAAGGTAACTCTTCGACAAAATTTAATAAAAAGAATTGATTTTATTTATGTCCCTCTTTCGAAGGTTCTACTGTGGTAAAATACAATTTAGCCTCCCGTTTCCGTCTATTCGTCAGACCCTTTGACACCACCTTTTTCCCCTCTTTAGTTACTTTGTTCCATTTCAGAAATTCAGCCTTAATTGTTACGTCGTTCGAATTAGCAAGCACCTTTTTCTTCAGGGTCGATTTATTAAAACCTGCCTTGCCTACATTGTAGATAAAAGAGGCCAGTGCATCATATTGATTCTGGTTAAGACCCTCAGGGATATTTGGGGCAAAATCCTGATTGAATACATGCAGTAGCAATTCGCTGGCCTGTGGTTCTGTTATCGGCGCATCTGTTTTAGTTACTTTTGTTCCATCAGGATAGTAGGTTGAGCCATACCCGATTGTCCAGACACCCACAATATCCTGATAGGGCTTTGCTCTGAAAGCCTCTGATGATTTTATCTCCTTGAGTCCGTTTTCTGATAATTTCATGTTTCTATAGTTTTCCGTTCATGTTTATCTTAATTGCCCTCTTGTATGGAGGCATTTCTCTTAATTCGGCTGTGTGAAGGGTATATATATCCTGCTGATGAATACCCAAATCGGTGCGGTACATTCTTTGTTCATGCCCGTCTTCACTCCAGGGATGATGAATCCAGAAATCGACTATCATATTACCTTTACTGAGTACCTTAATCTGATACGTCCGGTTAATGGGCAGATAGATATTACAATCTTCTTTAAGTCCTGAAAGATACTGTTTATCCGGATGATTATTTCCATAAGACCCACCTAATCTGCTTTCAATACTTGCCTCTTTCTGGATTACCCGCACCCACACTTTGCCCGATAAGTCTGTAATTTCATAATCAACCTTACTTCGCTTGTCGCCGATATTTTCGCCCAGACTAATGCTGTGTATGGCTAGTTGTACGTTCAGCCTGTTATCATTCTTTACTTTTAAGGTTTCATCTGCCAGAAAAATATCTGACACTCCCTCGTATCCATCTATTTGTAACCTTACCATTCCCGCTGGGGCTTCATTAGATAAAGGAGGATAGGAAGGCTCCACAGAGGGTGGCTGAGGTGCCGGAATATTTTCTATTCGTGGTAGAAAATCATAGATATTCGGTGAGATCTGTTGGGTCGGGGCGAATCCCACTAATTCTATCCCGCTATTGGCTTCAATAATCCGTCCAATGGTGGCTTCATCGATAAACACCCTTACGTTGTGGATTTTGTAATAGGTATCAATGCCATCGCCTCTCCGAAACACCAGAAAAGCATTGGTGGCGTCTTTGGGAATCAAAGGTTGTCCCACCGATACAAGGTTGATAAGGGGCAAAAGCCCCAAAAACAATAATTTTCTCATATAATTTTTCAGTTGTGTATGCCCTATGGCCAGAGATTATTATTAATCTTGATTAATCGCTGATGAATATTCGACTGTGTTAGCTGACTCCCGTATATCCTGATAGTCTCTGAGGTCCCGGCAGGTGTATTGGATTTACCCTGATTATAGATGATCCCTCCCGGAGCATTACCATCAGCATGATATACATCGAACCTGCAAGGGGCATCAGCTACCGTAATAATAATATTATAATAATCGGAATGAGACGATGGCAATGGTAGCCAGAAGCGACAGTCTTCTACCAGATTCGGATTGTTCAGAAATCGGTATTCCGGGTGATTATTAGAATAATCAGAAGACCCCTCATTCGGATTTACCCCAAATTGCTGTTCTACTTTCAGCCATTTTACGCCGGAGCTATGGGTAATCTCGATGGTACTTTTGGTTTTTGCTACCCCGGTAGGATAGGTAATGCCAAAGGCCGTAAGTATTATCGGAAATCTGGTTGAGTTATAGTTCTGCTGAAGTGTTGTGTATGGTTTATTGTTGTTTTCGTCTTCAAGGCTCCTGAACCCGTAATAAGAGTTTTTGATGTCGGCTTGTCTGATATAATACCGCTGGTTATCCTTTACCTGAAAGCCAAGTGGGTAGTTGGCGTCTCCTAGTGGCGCAGTGCTATTGGTGAATGTAATATTAATACGATTGTCGGCTCTACCACCACCAAAACTCCATTTCTGGATGCCTCCGGTTTTATGCCCACTATATAATAATTCGCCAAGATTGATAGCCGCAGACCCATTCACCAGCGCTGCCCGGTTGTTGCTGTTATCTCTCAGAAACTCAGGGCTAACGGTACTAAAAACTGGCTTTAATACACTGCTGAACCATAGATCCTGATAGGGACCTCCGATGAATAAAAGGTCTTTTGCTCCGTTGGCTATTGCATCATACCCTGATTGAATCATATTTGCTTTTACTACATCGTAGGGCAAAGGATTGTTTTGGTCGCCAAAATAATCGATATGATGCAGTTCAGTCATTATCTTTTTAGGATAATTCTGTACATAGTCTAAGGTTAAAGAGGTATCATTAAAACGATTGTCGGAAGCAAAAGCGGTCTTCATGCCATCACTTATTTGTCCCCATTTGATAATATTGTAAGTGGCACGCAATGGTACCAGCTCATCGTTAGGCGATACTCCACCAAATGATAAGATAAATTTAATATTGGTATTATAGGTGCTATTGGCAGCGGTGACAGCATTTTTACAATCGCTGGCAAAATCGTACAGCATACTTTCACGGAACAAATACCAGTCAACTCCTCTTTTTGAAGCAAAGACTGTATTTAATTCAGCTACATCTGTTGTTCCTTGTCCCAAACCTGTATTCGGAGGCTCTATCTGACTATCAGCAGTGTATCCGGTACCCCAAGCGGTATTAAGTGCTTCCCGATTTGCGTATGCACCAGGATTTGCCGCTGCATTAAACAACCACGTACGGAAAGCACTTTTTGTGACTCCGGAATAACCAATTATTGCTTTATAAGCAGGGTTACCGTTTTCATAATTAAATCCATATTCTGCCTGTTCAGTTATTGTAGGGATAATATAATTAAACTGGCTGCCGAGCTTGTTAGCATAGTAATTTGTGACCTTTGTAAAAAAGTCTAACATCATACTTCGACCTGCCCCTGCTGTTTTATCAGAAAGTGGTGCGTGTGCGTTTCCATATCCCCATACCCCTAAATCATTATTCCAACAGTCTTTTTCATTGACTGATACAGGCCACCATTTATTGGCATTTCTTCGTTCTGCATCCTGATATATTAGTAGTAATAAACTAATCTTTACGTATGGGTATTTTGTTTGAACAAAGTCAATAGCCAGATTCTGCTTGTTATAGGCAGTTGATGAATTTGTGATTTGTTCGGCATTAGAATCAAAAATATCTGACCATAGAACCGGAATAACGATATTGGTCGCACCGGAGGCAACAAAACTATCCACTCCGGATTTGAATTGTCCTAAATCCTGAAAAGGGTACATATTCATATAAGACAAATACTTGGTAGTAGGCCAGGAGTCTACAAAGGTGCCATATCCGGCGGGCTTGTTAGCTAAGGCCAAAGTATCTGTGGCATGAGTGGTGGTACCACTCATGATATTTGCCCGGTAGTCGGTTATTTCGCCGCTACTATTGGTAGGCAGCCAATAGTATTGAGTAGCGGCAACGCTACTTGTGTTGATTACCCGACGGTTGAATAATCCACAGTAATTCGTGCCGCTATCTTTAAGAACAATCCCCTGAAATACGGGTTTTGAAGTAGCCATTTTAAGCTTTTGTTTTCTTTTCTGTGTCGATAAATACTAATAGCATCTGCGCTTTGGTAAGATTGGGCATCGACTCATGTTTTTCGATGAATTCTTTTACCGTGCTTTGGTCTGACTGGTCTAAGTCGATAACCTCGCCACGATGTAGTTTCGTGGCCATTTCCCAAAGCTTTAATGCATTACCTTTGGTGCTGATAGCCAATTGGTCGGCCAGGATTTTGCCCATGTTTGAGCCTTCGATAACTGTTCCGTCTAAGCCGACGATTGGTTGATTAAAATCAAGTTTCATAAAATTTACTTTTTGGCGGTTCGCCGCCGCGATTGTTATTAATTAATCTGATACAAATGTTAGTTTTTTAACCCCGTTAGTAACTGAAATACGCCCTCTCACATAATGCCCATCCGGAAATGAGTTTATACTATGAAAGTCTATCTCAACCGCGTTGTTGGGCCCGGTTTTTTGAAAATAGAATTGATTTGCTTCTATTTGTAAGAAACTATTTGTTCCCAAAAATAATTGGTCATTAGTGGTAATTCTCAGTCTTTTAGGTGAGCCTACAACCCAAGTAAGATGCTCATATTTTATTTGTGCTCCATAATTATCCCATATAATGGATTTGTCAATAGGCAATAAAATATCATTTGCTACTGCACCGCCGTTCCAGGCTGCATTTCCTCCGCTACCCAGCATATCTACCGTTGCGATACGCGAACGAGTGCCATCCAGTTTTTTATGATAAAGGTTTCCATCGGCAGATAATTGCATACCGAATTCTTTAATGGCATCATTGGCATCGGCAGCATATCCGTGCAAGCCCAGCACCACACCTGTTATTGAATTGGTGAATACAAAAGCATCGGCATAGGTTTTGGCACTATCACTAAACATCTGGAAGCCCTTTTCGCCTGAAATGTCTTCAAGCATAATAAGATTGTTTTTATCCTGAAGCTCACCAGTGTTCAGGTATGCCCATTCATTAGAGCTACCATTGTATTTAATAAACTGGTGGTCGAGACCTGCATTCCCATTGATTTTGAGTTTACCTTTAAAGTCGACATCAGCAGCAAATTCAGTACCTGTACTTTTAAGTATTATCTGAGTCGCATTGTTTCTTTCTAACGAGAAATCAAAGTTATCATTTGTTCCTATAATGATTGCTACGCCAGAGGCATTACCTCCTAAAATCAGACGGTTGTTCACCTGCCCCTGTAATTTCTGGAATGCCTGCAGAATGGTATCCGTAGCTGCTAGGGTCGTATTTGTACCAACTGCATAGCCAGTTAAAGCTGTTGCTAATACGCGTGCAGTAGTAAAATAGAGCCCAGTACCCTCGGCAATGTTGGTAGTAGTAGTAGCCGTAGTAAGATAGGTATTATTATCATAACTGATAGTAGAGCCTGTTATTTTAACAAACCCAGTACCTGACAATTTAGCCTGATAGGCTGTAGTAATATCAGAAATATCAGCCACAGCCAGCGTCTTCCATTCGTTGATGGCAGTAGAGCCGCCTGCGGTAGTTCTTCTTAAAAACTGTCCACTAGTACCATTCGAAAAGGGAACCCCAAGCGCAGGATTACCGACATAAAGTGAGCCATTATAAGCCACATTACCTGTTACATCTAGGTTATAGGCAGCAGTACCGGTTCCTATCTTTAGGCCTGAACTATTGAGCCTGGCCATTTGCGCATCTCCATTAGTATAGAAGTATAAATTTGGGGCAAAAATGTCCAGTGTACCGTTTACGACTGTGGCTATACGTGGGGCTGTTCCCATGTAGTTAAGAATATTTACACTTAATGCAGCTGTTCCAACGTTCAGGCTTGTAATAAGTGTATTACCTTCAATATCCAGGAGAAAATTGCTTTCCGGTGTATTAGTGCCAATACCTATATTGGTGCCATTATCATAGATAAGGCTTGAGCCTACAGTTCCGCTGGCAGTGAATTTAGCAAGATACCCTACAGTTCCTGCGATGGCACTAGTCGTTGCATATCCTGCACTGGCATGATTCCCCCAACTATAAGCAGCATTCCATTGACCAATCCGGGCCGGAGTGATATCATATGTAGTTTTGAATGCGGACCAGACAGGGTCTGTTTCTGCCCCAAAGTCAAGGGCATAGGTAATAGCAGTTGTATTAACTGTAATGGTCGATGTATTTGTGTTAATATATCGTTGATTTGCGTAAGTACCTGCTGTAATGAGGTGATAAGCTCCTTTGATCTCCTCTTCTGAATCATTGTTTGTACTTCGTGTCCAGGTAGTGGCAGACACCACATATACACCGTTGTTGGCCGCTGTACTTTGTCCGGCTACTAATATCAAGTCACCGGCAACCAGTGCAACACTATTAACCGTTTGCGTACCTGAAAGCGTGATATTAGTTAAGGATATTGTTTTGACTGTCTCACCTCTTTTGATAGCAGAACGACTATCGACATAAGCTTTATTTACCAGATGATCTGCATCGGTAGGTGCTGCTTCTCCTATTACGTTTTCAGTAAATCGGGCAGAACCGTTCACATCAAGTTTATATTCAGGCGTAATGGTATTAATACCAACATTGCCATCACCTCTCAGAAACATGAGGTTCAGATTTGGGGTCGGGTTAATGTTTTTGAACAGAATCCCCTCTGTTGTGGTGCTTGAATTATAAGTAATTTGCATACTACGGGCAGTACCATTGACACTGACACCACCTGTGATTGAATTGGTTACAGTTGCGCCACTTCTCAAAGTTAGGGTACCATCCACATCTAATCTACTGACAGGCGTAAGCACACTACTTGATAAAATCATATCACCCGCAGCAGTAATTAACCCCCTAGTAACACCGCTACTTTGGAAAACAACTCTACCAGAAGAAACACCTGCGGAAAGATATAAATCGTTCTGGCTAAGCAACTGTCCATAAGTAAACCCATATAGAGTCATTATGGATGCATTATCAGTAGACTGCAACCTTAGTTGTTTAACACCTGTACCCGAAATATGTACATCTGTACTAGGTGTAATACTATTACCAAAGCCTACTTTACCATCGGCAAGCATAGTCATGTAAAAGGCATTATTTGTACCAATTGACAAGCTATTGTTTTGATAATTCATCAAGCCCATAGCATTACCTGCCCCACCATATCCGAAGTAGCCGTAGTTTAATCCCTCAGCTTTGAATCTTAGGTAGGGTCGCCCTCCGGTGCCATTGGCTTCCAGGTCTATAATGGGTGTGGCTCCTGATAAGCCACCAGTATATACATGGAGTTTGGCCGTCGGTGTGTTAGCTGTACCAATTCCAAGATTACCATTCAGCGCATTGATATAAGAGCTACCATCGGCATTGAGTTGATGTTGTGCATTGGCAGTGCCATCACCTTTGAAAATAGTAAAAATTCTATTACCTGTAGTATTAGTCAATCTGAATAGCCGGAAATTGGCAGAGTTATTTGTTACCTCAGGGAAATCGACATGAATAAAGCTACCGATATTGCCATTCTTCATTAATATATTATTCGTACCAGTGGTTCCGGATAAGGCTATATCTCCAACTACATCAAGTTTTGCTTCAGGTGCAAATGTGCCTATTCCGACATTTCCGTTTCTATCAACTCCAATGGCATTAACTATTGTGTTACTTGCATTTCGACATCTGAAGAAATACCCGCCGGAGGCTTGTCCCATGTCGAAATACATATCGCCTGCCGATGCACTAGTGCCACCACTTATACCAATTATACCATAACCTACCCCGATCCTATTAATTGAAATAATTGGAGCTGTGGTGTCGGCAACAGTGAGTTTTGTGATTGAGTTAATTGTTCCAATCCCTAACCTCCCGCCCAAATAATTACTAGCGCTCCCACCCATATACAAATTCCAAACCCCTGTGTCGGCTTCGAGACCACCGTAAAAACCGTAATTGTTGGTAGCGCCTGTTAATGCTGAACTGGCTACAAAACCATATTGGCTTGAGATATTGCCTGCCAAAGTACCTTGGCTCGCTATATAGTGATAAAACTGGTTGACAGTTGCACCTGCTGAGACATTCGACTGTGAATAATTCAAAAATGCGCTTGTGGCACTTATCTGCACGGTTCCATAGTTGAAAAAACTGTAAGGTGTCGTTGGGGATAGTGGCAAAGCTAATGCAAGATTTCTGTCGGTTAACGAAAGCGTGTTGATACCAATCTTTCCTCCGATAAAGTTATTGGCAGATCCGTCCATATAGAGATTCCAGGCACCAGTTGCATTCCCTATACTTCCTCTGAAAGCAAAGTTGTTGGTTGCTCCTGATAAGGATGGTACATAAAAACCATTCTGGTAGGTTATGCTTCCACTTATAACTCCTTGTACAGCCGTGTAATGTGCATAAGTACTTAAGGTAACATTAGATGCTGCATTTGCTTGCGAGAAAAACTGATGTGCCTGTCCGGTTACGCCTGATTGCACCTGCCCGTTGCTTATCATACCATAGGCCGTTTCATTCCCAATAATAGGTAAGGCAAGTTGGAGGTTTCTATCAGTTAATATATTGGCACCAATCCCCAGACGGCCATTCAAGTAATTACTTCCTGTTCCGGCCATATAAAGATTCCAATTCCCATTGCCTAATGCTCCATAAAAACCATAATTATTGGTAGCACCAGCCATACTGCTTCCGGCATAAAAGCCATATTGTGCTGTAACTGGTCCTGAAAAAGTGCCTTGCTGTGAAGCATAATGAATCAGCGAAGTAACGTTTGCTGTTGAAGCTACTGCCGCACCAGTATTGTAGTAGATTCCGGTAGTCACTCCAGATTGCATTTGCCCCTCGGCAAATATTCCATATCCGTAGCCGCTACTTCCGTTTATTGCTTTACCTATTCTTACAATGATATTACTTAAAGATGGAGTTCCGATTCCTAACGTACCTAATCCATTGACCACCAGCATTTCGGTTGCTGAAGCATTTCTTAATTTTAATATATAGTCGTTAGCAGAGGTTCCTGCATCTACTAATAGACCATAGCTCTGGTCGGTAGTGGTGTTATTGTTATCAAAATAAGCAACTGTGTTTCCATTAGCAATTGCGCCTGTAATAATAAGAGTTGAAGTAAGCCTTGCATTGCCACTGACATCTAATTTGTAAATAGGGGTGCTTGTGCCAATTCCAAGGTTGCCGTCACCGCGCACCCGTATTACCTCTACATTGTTTATAAAGAATTTATGACCAAAGGCTGAGCCGTTTCCGGTACCTGAACGATAAGTTACATAACCTTCCGTGCCGGCTGGACCAAAACCAAAGCCATAGGCAGGTAGTCCACCAGATATGCTTCCTTCTGATAGATTGATGCCTACCGTTTCAGCACTTGAATTCCAGAATGTTCCTAATGATAAACGTGTGCTTGGAGCCATTGTACCTATGCCCAGACTACCGGCCAGATAGTTATTCGCAGTCCCTGACATATAAAGGTTCCAATTAGTTGCTGCTGCGGCAATGTTCCCTCTGAAACCAATATTAGAACTAGCATTTAAAAGGTCATCAACGTAAAAACCTATCTGAGTAGCCACTGCTCCGCCAAATGTAGATTGATTGGCAGAGTAATGCATTATATTAGTTACTGCAGCGGCTGTACTGGCATCAGAACGGAAATAATAGGCTGTAGCACTCACATCGGCTGCTACTTCACCGTCTGACCGTATACCTATGGCTATTCCTCCGCCAAGCCCGGAGGTTGAAATATCTTTGCTGACTTTAAGCGTATTGATACCAGGAACATTAGAACCAATACCTACACCCTGGGTATTCTCAAAAATATTACTATTGCCTAATGTGCCGCTTGCTGTATATTTAGCTAAGTAGTTGGTTGTACCTGTTCCTGAGAGTTTTGAATCTGCATAGCTTTTATTGACCAGATGATTGCCCGAAGTCGGTGCCGTTGATAATAGGGCGTTGGCATCAAAGGTAACATCCTGGCTAAAATGCCCTGTACCTATTACATCGAGTTTATAAGTACCTATGCTGGTACCAATCTTCACACTGCCATCTGCTCCGAAATATACTGAGTTGCTTTCAATCGGAGCACTAGTGGCTGTATCTGCTATCAGTGTGCTATGCGAACCTATTACAAGCATGTCGCCTGCACGCCAATATTCAATGGTTCTTTTGAATTTATCTATAAAGTTGGCTGCATCATAATACCCGAATTTTAATCTGGCTTTTCGTGTGGTATTGCCCGCATTATCATTGGTCGTATGGGCTACCAAGTTCAGGTCATAGCTGCCTTGTATGACAGAATCTCTGCCTCCTATAGTAACGTTTCCTCCAAAAACAGCTAGGCTGTCCCACGATGTTCCTGATAAACCACTGATGCGACCTACAGCCAGTTTTTTTACGTCAGTGATGCCGTCAACCTTCAGGGTTAGGCCTGCAACTGAGTTTCTTATTAACTGAATATTCTGGTCGGTCGTGCTGCCTAATGTACCTGTATTCGAAAGGGCATTGCCACCTAAAGCCCATTTACTATCTAAACTGGTTTGTAAGCCTGTTATGCCCGAAACCCCGATAGCAGGAATATCTCCGGCCACTAATGCTCTGAAAACTGCTGCACCACTACCAGATGCCGGAGCAGCTAAGACATAGTTTTGTGTCCGGCTTGCGGTAATAGAGGGATATTTAGAATCTAAAAAGGTTAAGTCGGCTGCTACAGTTACATCGCCTGTACCGCTGTCGGCTCCGGTAGAGCTACTGATAGCGACCCCATTGCTGGCAATCAGTTTGGTAATAACAGCACTGCCGGAAACGGTCGTGTTCAGATCGCCCCTACCGACTGAGCCATCTAAAACTTGTGATCCTTTGACGTTTGTTCTTGCCATGGAGATTAGTAATTGTGTGATTTAGAGATTGAGCGAATGAGTGATTTGTACACAATTACACTCCTTATTTAAAATAACTAACCACCAGCTTGTCATCTGAGACAGGGGCAGAATTCATAATAATATTGTTTCCTGAAATCGTGTAGTCATTTTGCCCCCCTGGTTCCTGGAGAAGACCATTCAGAAATACCTCTTCTGTACCTGCTGTTGGTGTGAAAGCTAATAAAAATGAGGTATTAGAGTTATTTTTTAGCCCTACAGGTATTTCCCTGGTTATACGATTGGCTGCAATAGTAATGTAAGAAATAGTACTTGCTGCTGTTATTCTTCCGTAAGCATCAACAGTAAAAGTGTTATAGCCCGAGTTCGGTACTACCGCAGTTGTAGCCAGATCTATGGTATCGGCATTGACTACAATGCGCGAGACACTGGCGGTGCCAATATCAAGTGTATTGCCTGATTTGGTGAGACCTGCGCCCGCAATAATTTGTCCCCCACCTGAAAACTGTGTCCAGTTAATAGCAGTTGTGCCCAGAGTAATCGGCCCGTCAGTTGATAAAATCCAGCCGCTATCAGCATATAATGTTCCTTCACTGACGAATACGAATGAACCTGGTTTTAATTCTCCTGCTGTATTTGCATCACTTGCGCGAGTCCAGCTACCTGTTGCACAGATCCAGATACCATTATCAGCCGGACCATTTCCAGTGCCCGCAGTTTGGTTTTTAACCAGTACTCTATCTCCTGCTATCACAGACACCCCATCAATGGTTTGCGCGCCCGACAAGGAAATATTGGCAGTAGTGGCAACTCTTACACTTTCTTTGCCTGAAATTCCGAGCTGGACATTTTGCATATCAATTAAACGAACCGCATCATTAGCTGATACAGGCGCGCCCAAACCAGTAATTTTGAAGCCCCCCATATCCTGGCTGGCGGTGTATGGTACACTCCCGTCTCGTTGAATGAAATTTGCCCCATCGGCCAATTTAGTTGTATTAATTGCTGCCCCTGTTGCTATATCTGCATCAACGATAGCCAGGTTTTCTATCTGCCGTTTTTTAATTTTTGAAGCTGCCATTTGTTATGTGAATTTTATATAATCAATTATTAATCTGTCGTCTGCCTCAGGTGCAATACTCAATTCAATAGTGGTGTTGGTCAATTCCTGATAATCGGCTGTGTTTCCTTTAAATTGCCGCACGCCGTTAAGATACACTCTGGTGCTACCTGCTAAGAATGGCTCGGTAGTCTGGAAAACCGTATTAATACCGTCATGCGCGCCTATCATCCCATAATCGGTTCTGAAATAGGTCGCATCGGGCGGAAAACTCTCGGGCACATCGCTTAAATCATTCCATTGGTTTACCTCAATGTCGCGGTTGGGGAAGCTGTAAGCGCGGTCTTCGGTATTATCACCAATCAGAAATTCTCCCAGAAAATTGTTGTTATTCTTTACTCCAAGCCTTCCTATAATTTCGGTCAGGCTTCCGAGGTTACCGAGTTGTAGTTTTTTTGCTAAGGAAGAACCTAATTTTAAAAGCCCTTTATTTTGTGCCTGCGGACTATCACTATCTTCAGGCAGGGCATCTATTCCACCATCAGAAAAAATGTTGCCGAAAATAGGGCCTCCTCCACCTGCAGTAATTGGGCTGTCAAAATCATTGTTCAGGTTGATACTGGAGGCAATTTGTCCATTACTTACGTCAAGGACTTTATCGTCTTTAAATCGGTCGAGTACTTTTCTGTTAATACTTATCTCATCTACATAGAGTTCGGTTAATAACAGCTCTGTCGTATCTGTCTGCAAACTATATTCGCAGTAAAGTACCATGAAGCGTTTAGTATTATTCGTAAGAAAGGGGGTATCTAAAAGACTTACAAAACCTTTTACTTTTCCCTCAAAAATATCTCCGAATCGGCTATTGGTTGCCAGTCGGTCGATTAATACCGATTCTGCCAGTGTATAAGTGGTAATTTCTGAAGCTCTTTTCCAGGCCGTTGTAAGGGTAGGAGTATCACCTACAAAAAAGCTATTTCTAAAGCTTAATTGTACAGCGCCGATATTATCCTGATAATAAATCGTTTTCTTGTTTGCCTTTTTTGAGTTGGGTAAGCTTGCATTAGCAAACTTGTACTCACGGCCTGTATAATTTATGTCATAATTGCTCCGAAACCCTAATAATTGCAGATTGCGATACCTTACTGTTTTATTGACTGGTACCGTATTACTTGCCTTTACGCCTGGATAAATCCGGATTTTTATACGGTCAACCCCGTCATAATAGGGTGTAGTTGCACCTGAAATAACAAAATTGCAATCAAAGCTAACAGCGCCTTTGTTAAGTAATAAAACCTGTTCTGTTTTCTTGATAGTACCATATTTATCAACATAATATTTTATAGAAGCATTGGTTGATTTATAGAGTATAATGGCAAATTTAATGTTATCAATGTCGCCTTCAACAAGGGCTTCACCTTTAAATTGAAACGAAGAATACTCGGTAATGCTAATGGGTTCAGATTCAAGATATTTTATATCTAGCCCATCGCTTGTGGTGTAAGTGTTTTTTATCACTATCCCTCCACCAGGAATAGACTCAATCTCCATAATAGTCCAGACACCAACTTTTGTCCAGTTCAACGGAGTAGAAGCACTAGAGAAACTTGTGAATTCACCGTTTGGCAGAAGATTGGCTTGTGGACCGACTTCGTAGTAAGAGGAAAATTCCTGATATGGAATATCTTTTCGATTAATAGCGCCTTTGATTACCTTTAGGCCACCTGTGTGTATTACCACATCTGTATTAAAGATAGCTGAGCCAGTAGGGGTGCCGTCGGCTGCATAACCTCTCCCTTGTAGAAATCCATCTGCCGCTTCAATGGCAGAGGCAATAACCCAATGTCCGCCTGATTGAAAAAGCCTTAAGTCGTGTACGGTTAAAAGCCTTTCCAGTAATTCATAATAATTAATATAGGTATTGTCTTTACTTAATAAAGACCTGACATCTATATAAAGCTGGTCTAACGGACAACTGGCTGAAGATTTGGCCATGGCACTATCATACTTATTGTAATAAATAAATAAGGGTAAATCGTGCCCGGTTTCTTTTAATGCTTGTTGTATCAGACTTCGTACTGATTGTTTTTTTGAGGCTACATTCGGGTGTAAATCATTAAAATTAATGTCTTTTAATCGATTGATACCCTCTTTTGCCATTATTTTTATGACAATGACACTGATGTCTTCAAATTCCTGAGAGGAATAGAAAGGCACTAGCCAGCCTGTAAACTCCAGAACATTGGCCTTATAGATTTTTACCTGATATTTTCGTTCATCATCAAATTGTAAATCATCCAGCTGAAAGGTATTAGTACCTTTCAGGTGCATTTCGGCATAGCGGCTTAAAATAGGAGCATATCTGTCTTCTTCCCTGTCGTGGCCGATTCGGATGCCGTTGCCCATCAGGATAAGTTCGGATGAACTGCCCGAATAATCTTTTTCAAGCAGTTCAACTTTCCATTCATCGGGCGATTGCCCGTAGGCAGTGGCGTAATATTTTAATTGATATGCCATGATTAAAATCCTCTGATTACTTCGTAACGTTGACCCGACCAGAATACATCGCCGCCGCGGAGTACGCTCTCATTTGTAGTTTGCTGTGCTGATTGTTTCTGCATGGCGTAAGACGGGGCATTTCCATAACTGAAACCCGGAGATGAGGGGCTTGCATTGGCGCTTCCAGCAGAGCCCATAGAGCCGCCACCTGCAGCCTTGCTCCCCATTCCTTTTAATGCACCACCTAGTGCTATTAAGCCTATGCCCGCAGCAATAGCAATGGCCGGATTAAATGAGGTCAGTGAAAGTTTTATGGCTTGAATACTTAAACCAAGACTAATAGCAGACTTTCCTAAGTCTATCGCAATACTTCCTAACTTTGAGAGCAATCCTGCTCCTATAGCTTTTGCGTCTAATTTTTTACCACCGAATGCTTCTTCCATAAAGCCTGCAATTAAATCAGAGGCAGCACCTACTACCGCATTTAGTGATTCCTGGATAGCATTTGTTAAGGAAGAACCCATTGCCTGAATTTTGCCCAATACCTTATCCGATGCTTTTGTAACATCCAATCCGCTCACCATTGATTGTAAGATTTGCTCGCCATACTCTGAGAAATCGACCATACTGGCATTCTCTCCAAATACTTCCTTAATTTTCTCTACAATCTTCTGGAAACTCTCAAAAATGCTTTGGCCGGCCTCTTCGGGTTTCATGCCATTTTCAATGGATTGTCTGATTTGTGTGCCTAGCAGGCTGAAAGTGGCATCACTTTGCTCGCCGAATTTTTCTTTGATTCTGTCAAAGGTGTTGCTAATCTCCAGGTTAATTTCGTCTGCATTCGAGAGTACTTGCGTTGGCATTTTTATCTGAATAGCATCGAATTTCTTTTGTAAACCGGCTCCAAAATCAACCCCGTTCATAGCATCGTTCAACACAGAAACAAATTGCTCTTTATTCCCTCCGAATACCTCGCCGAGTGTAGTTTTTAACTGTTCGGCGCGCTGTTCCATGTCAGATTTGTCATCTCCTGCGAAAATCAATCCGAACAAGCTGGTTTTTGATTGCAGAGATTCAACATCTCCTAAAGCTTTTGTGAGGGGCTTAGGGGTAGACTGTGTTGTTTTTGTTGGTACTTCTGATTTCTCCCCTGCTTCTTCAGGGTCATCATTTATTTTCGTTTTATAATCAATACCATAGTCTTTTCCTGAGATTATTTTCTTAGGTTTTCCTCCGAAATCGAAACTGAGATCAAGATTGGCTATTTTTTTGGCGAAACTTTCGCCACTTTTAACCAGATCTGCGGTTTTTACCTTAAAGCCATTGGCAAAGGTATCAATCATTGACAGACCAGTCTTAGCCCCTTTTGAAAGACCTTCCATGCCCAGGAAATCATAAAGTTTGATTTGCAACTTCATGACTCCCTTAATGCCACCTGCTATGATGTCAATGATATTGTTCCAGATATCTCCGAGGATGTTTTTTATATTTCCCCATAAGCCAGACCAGTTGCCCTCTAGAATATTACCGAAAGCTTTAACTATCTCAATAATTAAACCTAGGGCATATTTAGCCGCTTTTGTTACCATTTCCCATGCACCGCTATCTTTTAATACTTTGCTGATTTTATCCCAGTTATAGATAATCAAAACAGCGGTAGCAGCCACAGTAGCTCCAATGGCAATTATAGGAAAAGAGAGGCCAGTCAGAGACGGTAGGAGGGTCATAATACCGCTCATTACCTTTTGAAAAACCTTACCCAGAATATCACCAAATTTGATGATAACATTCATAGCTATCTGTAATACCCCGCTTATTTTATCAACAACCAGCATTGCTCCCTGAAAAAGAAGCTTTAACTTATCAAAGCCAACCATTAACGGCCCGATAGAAGCAGCCAGACCACCTACTACAAGAATAGCTTTTTTTACGCCCGGGTCAAGGTCTTTAAAGAACTGAAGTACATCATTCAGGATACTGAGTCCCTGGTTTAAAACAGGCAGTAGTACCTCACCAAAAGAAGCATATAATTCTTTAACAGACTCATTGAAAATCTGCATCTGGCTGGCGGTTCCGTTGCTGTTTTTGGCAAAATCGCCCTGTGCACCAGCGGTTTCATTCATCACGAAGCCATAGCGTAAAGCTGCCTTTTCGGCTTCAGTCATGTGAGCATAGGTTTCTTTAAAGCCCTCACTAAGCGCAAACTGTTCCAGTTTGGCATCGCTCATCGTAATGCCTAATTTCTGAAGCGCATCGGCATCGCCTGTAAAAATACCTTCAAGTGCCGAGCCGGCCACATCAACCTGCACGTTTTTATAAGAGGCCAAATCTGCGGCAAGCGCTGTTAGTCCGGCACCCATTTTGGCTGCTTCTCCCTGGCTAAGCCCCATCATCGAACTCATATCTCCAAAACTGGAAATCATCTCTAAAGCAGAGGATTGGGCAATGCCAAATGAGTTGAGTGAGTTCTGAGCAAAATCTTTAACGATACTACTGCTATCGCCAAAGGTATTTTTAACCCTTCCCAAAGCCCCTTCAAGTTCGTTAGCGTATTTGACGGCCTCAGTTCCGAAAGAGATAAAGGTAGTGCTGAACGAACTAAGGAGTCCTTTAAGGTCTTTGAGTTCGTCTTCAGTCATCCTCAACTTATCTATGATATCCTGCATTTTTTTATTAACCTCTTGCGTATTTGCCTCTACGTCTATTACCTTTTTAGTCTGCTCTTCCATCTGTACGTGCTTTAAAATTTGCTTGGAGTATCTTCGCGAATTCGGTTAATGGCATACTTTTAGCCTCAGGTCTTTTGTCAAAACTCAGCGGGAAAGCCTGCTGCGGTGTGATGCGGTTTCGGGCTACGATATTATACACCAGGGCATATAGCTCCCGCATCGTCCAGATATTCCGCTCAAATTCGTTGTTGACCCTATTGATATAACCCCGACGGATATTCATGGCTTGTCTTCTTGTCATTTCATACCAGAATACATCGGGGGATATACCTACTTCACCACAGAAGAACTCCTCTAGTTCGTCTCTATTGGGTCGTTCGTAGCGGTCAGTTGCTGTGGGTTCTCCTTGATTTGTTTCATTTTTTTTTCAACTCGGTCTACAATGGTTTGTCCCATTTTTTCATAGACTTCAGCTATGTTCGATTCCTCAGCCAGTACTCCATCTTTGGTTATCATTTCCATAAAACTCCCGATGGTATACTTCTGTGTCTGTGCCGGGTTTCGCTGGCAATAGATTTTGTAAGAGAAATAGGCGTAATAGCGGGCAAAGACAGCAAAACTGCCCACGCCATTAAATAATGAGCTGATTTCGGTTTCAGTATCAGCTTCAAATTTAGGAATAGCCAACTCCAGCGATTCGTTACAAACCTGTAGTTTGCCTTGTAATTCTCCGTGTTTTAGTTCAATGATCATATAGCTTGCTTTTTGGATTGAGTGAATGAGTGATTGAGTGAATTAGTGATTGTTTTGATGACTCGAATTAAATTAATCACTCAATCACTCATTCACTCAATTTAATTTACGCCACAGGCGTCAACTCAGGCAGAGTTACGATTTGCAACGAAAAGGTATATTCTACTATACCATTGTTTTCATATTTGTTGCCGATGCTTTCAAAAAAAGCGTCGAATGCCAGTGTGTAGCCGCCTTCTTCTTCGGTGAATATACGCATGCCGTATTTGCCACCATTGGTGTCGGCCTGGGTATTCAACCAGTAGCCATATACGTCTGTATATGATACGAAGCCTGTGCCCGGCGCAGTATCTTCTCTGGCGGTACAGTTGACAGTCGAATCAAGCAGGGTTTTGATATAATCTTTGTGCTTGCCCGTGTCTTTGCTTGAAACTTCTACTTTTTCAGATGAATGAGAAATGTCGAAGCTTATTTCGTGCTTGAATTTTTTCCAGGCTGGTGTGCCTGATGTACCCGTGTTGATTTCGAGTCTGTACTTTTGACCTATTAGTTGTGACATATTATAATTGGTTTACTGTTACTTCAAATGTGATAATTTTACGGACGATTAAGTCGGTATTACTACGGTCGCTAAGATTGACCGATGGGCCACCTGATCTTACATTGACTAGCTGAAACTCGGTACTATTAGCCAACCCTGTTGAAGACGGCGTAGGCAAAATCAGCTGACCAATACCACTGGCAACCTCATTTACTCTATGCTCGGTGCGCTCGCCACCTGTCAGGCGGTTGACGATGTCCAGGTTGATAGATACCTTGCTACCAAAATTAGTTTTAGTATTGAACTCGGTAGTATGAGCAGCATATAACCTTATGAAAAGATTGTCGGTGTCGGCTTCATCCTGCTCTAGCGCAAATACTTTCACGAGCGCACCCTCATGGCTGATAGCCCCGTTGAGCACACGGAAAAATTCGCTGAGGATATAGTTGGTGGCGTCTTTCATGGGAATTTAGTGATTGAGTGAGTTAGCGATTGAGTGATTGATACGCTATTTGTCTTGTTATATTGGTGCAATGGAATTGTGTTTTGGTGATTATAGTGACATTAATAATCGCTCAATCACTAATTCACTCAATTACTCAATATTAAATCCTTGCAACCAGAGTTAATACCTGCTTGGTATGGGTATCGTTTTCAGCGATGGTTTGTATGGTGTATCGCTTGCCTTTCCATTCTACTTGTGTGGTTTCAGTAGGGGTAAAAGCTGGATTCCTCCATACTTCGGCAGTCAGCATCTGATTGAATGTCAACTGACCATCTGCATTGCTAATGGGCAGGGTTTTCTCCTGGATACAAGCCAATGTGCTCAAACTCAGGGTTTCGCCAGTGCGGGTCTTGCCACCCTGGTTATCGGACGACACCGTTGCGTTATAAAACCGAATTTCTTCGGTAAAAGCTAGGCCTGCCATAATTACACTTGTGTTTTGGTTAGTACACCACCCATTTTTAATTGCTTGGTGCGGGGCTTGCCTTTGAGTTCTTTGACAATCCCTCGTTCAATATAGCTTTTCAATACCTCAGCTGAGAGCTTTACTTTTGTTCCGGCAACTTGCTTTTGTCCGGCCCGGTTGGTGGTTTCTACTAATGTTTCGGCATTCATATCGGTAATGCGTTTACGTGCATGGCTAGTGCCTTGTACATGGGTGTTTTGTTGACAAATACCTCATAAACCAGGCTCTTAATCATTTGCTGATGGGTTGGGTCAATCTCTTGTCCACCGGCCTGATAGCTGATTTTTATGCCCTCAGCAAAATCTCCGACGAGTGTTAAAAAGCCCCCTACGCTTTTCAATTCATAGGTTTCTTCTGCTATTTCAGCATCCGATAAATCGGTTACGGTGATAGCACCTACTGCATCGACAGGTAGGTAGGGGAGCTTTGAAAAATCGTAGAACTCTCTCCAAGAGACTACAACCGACCGCGGTATTAGTGATATACCCAGTTTATCTTCAACAAGCCTTCTGCAGGCTGTATTTAAAGCATTCAGTGTATCGTCATGCACGCCAAGGCTGGCATCCATGCTGATAAAACGTTTGATTTCTGAAAGGCTTACAGGCTCTTCAAAGCTATCGGCATCGGTTAATTGTACCGACATACCTCGGGTGATTCTTTCAGTGATTTCAGATTTCATTTGTTTGTTTTTGTTTACAGTCCCTTAGGGACGATATATCGGTAGAAAAAAATAAAAGTAATGTATTGTCTTGAGTCCTGTAGGGACGGTATATTAAAATTGTTGACTTAAAAATATATCGCCCCTACAGGACTTTAGCACTAATGGTGAATGTTTCATTCTACCGATATATCATCCTTACGGGACTGATTTTAAGTCCTAATTCACATGAATCCAGGCATTGAATGCCGTTGATTGCGTGCCTGAACCTATCAGCCTGACACGGTACCAGGGGTAGGCGTGAGTGGTCAGTTTCCAGATTTTTAGTTGTGTTGTGGTATTGCTGATGGCTACGCTGTCTGTTCCTATTTTTTCGTAGCTGATACCATCTACACTGCCCTGAATACTGGCGTATCCGGCGGGAGTACCTGTGCCTTTGGCCAGATTCAGTTGAATCGTGACGGCTGTGGGACTAAATCCGGTTGATTTGATAGGCGCATAGACACTGGCATAAGCATAAGAAGCATTTGTCAGTAAGCCTGTAGTTGGTGTAGGCTTGAGTTTTGCCTGTGCCATAGCACCTATCGAAATCACCAGAAATGTTATGGTTGTGAGTAGTTTTTTCATTGCTCGTTTTTTCAAAATTGTTGTGTTTTGTAGAGACGCAATGCATTGCGTCTTCATGAGATTATGCGTACAACTAGATGATGTATTGTTCTTTAAACCTACTCTCAAATAAAATTCAAAGGATGGTCAAGGTCCCTGAAGACGCAATGCATTGCGTCTCTACGAATGGGAAATACCAAAAAACTACCCAACTTTATTGAGCGCAGCAACCGCTGCGGCGAAGGTTCCTTTTACCAAAACCTGGGTGTCATTGCCGCTAACGAACTGCACTAAACGTTGCTCGACGAGGATGGTTTTTTTGTTGTTGATGAAGTCATCGCCTGATAAACCAATCTGTACCGTTAAGCCCTCGCGGTAGAGTACATTTACTACTGACATATCGCCACCGACAAACTCGCCTGAGGCGATGGCTGTGGTTGGAATAATCTCTAAACCACTGATAACAACGCGACCTGTGCCGGCTACTTCGTATTCTTTCCAGATGGGGTGGCCGTCGGTATCTTTGATTAGCTGGATTTTTGCCCAGTCGGCTGAGTTGACGAATAAGGCATTGCCGATACCATAGGCGAGCTCTACCTGCAAGGCGATTGCTCTGATGACATCCAACTCATTAGCCATCGGGATTTGCGCGGCTAAGTCTCCGGCGCTGAAAGGGGTGGCGTAGTGTGTTAAGCCATATAGGTTATCGTCGGCACCGTCGCCATCAATCAACTGATCTTCTGTTTTTACCGAAAGGCGTTTTGCCATGTTGTTCTGGATGTAGGAGATTAACTGCGGTAAATCGGCCAGCATTTCGGTGGTTACCTTGCCGTAGACTGCAATTTTGCGTACTTCGGCGATTTTCTCGACATACTTTACCGATACTCTGGTTTTGGTTTCACCCTCGGCAATGAATACCGGTACTCCTTGCTCGTCAGTTTCTTCTACCCACAAGGCGCGTGGTGCGCCGATGGTACCCGGAGCGGCTACGCTCAGATAACGCTCTTCGCGCTGACGGATTTTAGAAATTTGACCGGTATTCTGCACGAGAGAATATTGGGTAGCGCCCACGCCAATGGTGTTGGCAGTGGTGAGGTCAACGGCTGCTTTGGTGCCCACCTGAAAAACCAACGGTTCTGTCTGACGGCCATTGGCTTTGACAATTGCCTCGATTTCGGCCTTTTTGGCTTTGGCGGCATTCCATAGCGCATCTTCCAACGATACATAGGTATTTGTTTTCGTATGTGACTGTCCGTTAATTTTGGCCGAGATATCATCGTTCTGGGCTGATAGCATTTCTATGAGCTGGCGTTGCTCGGCTATCTCCTTTTTAGTGGCGGTGGCGGGGTCTAAAGAGATACCCCGTAGTCGTTCGTCAATTAATCCGCCAATTTCTTTTACTGCTGCTTCTGAAAGTTGAGCCATTTTAGTGTTGTGTGTTGTGATGGTTAATCGGGATTCTGGAAATAATTGTTTTCAAAAATGGATTTTTATACATTTTTTATAATTCTTATTTCCTGAAACCTAATAACCTAATGATTATTAAATAAGAACGAGTCAATTTCCTGGCTGACAGATAACGGCTTAGTGGGTGCTGATGTGCCCGGCTGAGTGTTGGCGTGCAGGGTTTTAAACTGACTGATTTTGTCTTCGAGGTTTTGTGTGGTAAACAGCAAATCCTGCTCCGACATATTTTTTCTGAGGTTATATCTGAGTGCCGAGAGGTCCGCTATTATTTCGTTGTATAATAGCTGGGGGTTCTCCTGGTAGGCAGTTTTTACGGCGAGGGTCGGGGTCTCGGGATTGGCTCCCCAAAGCACCACCGAGCCCTCTAATAGTTTTACTTCGGAGATTTCGCGGTGGGTGTCGAAATCGTGGAATTTGATGGGGATGATGCCCACGCTGTGCTGGTTGAAATAGCCTCTTTTGTATTTTGAATAGTTGAGCATCTCGATGGGGTCGGACTCGTTGAAACGGGTGATGCCTATGAGTTGAGAGCCTTCTACGTATAAATCCTGTAGCTTGCCGACGATGCTGTCGGTGCGCCAGATGTGGTCTTTGAGGTGGTATATTTTTGAGCTGCGGCTTTTGGGGCCGTTCTCGGCGATGGTTTTGGTATAGGCACCACTCAGGATGACTTCGTTGTCGAAATCAATCATATCAAGGGTACTGAAAACCACCTTGACGGTCTTGTCGGCCTCTCCGAAATCGACGGTTGCGCTGATGGCTTTGGTGTACATTTTAGTCGGCAGCTGTTGTGGGTGCATGTGGTAAAGTATGATATTTTAACTTTGCGACAGCTAAATTATGGCAATAAAAAGTAAGAAACTAACTTGCAGCACCAATCCACACATAACAACACAATAATGCACTTTATGACACTTTCAGAAAATTCGGTAGTAAGAGTAAAAGACGTACAGGAGCTATTTCAATGCTCGGAGCGCACGGCCAAGATTAAAATGCGGATGGTACGGGAGGCTTTAGGGAAGCCTGTTAATAAGGATGGCAAGAAGGGTGGCGGAGCTATTACCTTGCGGCAGGTGAAGGGGGTTTTTGGGTTGTGAGGGGGGATAAAAATAAGATTTTGAATTGTGCCGGAAAATAAATATATTTGAATTGTAGTACGTATAAAGGTATCGGTTTTAAGGATAATAGATTTATGAATACTTCCTCAAATAAAATATGTGTTTTCTGTGATTCAGAGCTGACTAATAATAATCGAAGTAAGGAACATGTGATACCTAAATGGCTTCTTAATTTTTTAAATATTGGAAAAACTCCTGTACAGCCCTCCCATATAACATTTGAAGGACGGCTAAAATCGCAACGTTCACACACTTTGCAAGCATTATTAGCTGGAAGTGTTTGTAGTGACTGTAATAATAATTGGATGAGCCGTTTGGAAAATGAGGCAATGCCAATTTTAAAACCTCTTATTAGAGGAGAAAAAGGAGTAGTAGAATTAAATGAAAAAGAAAGAATGATAGTAAGTAGGTGGACTGCAAAAACTGCCTACGCTTTACATTGTTCATCTGACTTTGTAAAAATTGTTCCTAATGAGCATTACAAGTATATTAAAGATAATCTTAATACTCTTCCTGATAACGTTTGGGTATTTGGACAACAACATCATGGGAAAAGACCTTTTAATTGGCAGCAATCATCTCTTATAGATACAGTAGAGGAAGATGGAAAATCTTCAAGCAATAAGGAGAAACTAATAAAAACGTATAAAATTTCTTTTCAATTTGGTAAATTAATGCTTATGATAGCCTTTATGCCACATGAGAATATTAAAATGGCAATATGGGCAGGTATCCATATTCCATTAATTTTTAAATCAGTTAATTGTTATTGGTATCATAAACAAGAATTTCCTTGGTACAATAGTGAAAAAGCATTTTTAGAATTTGATTTAGGTTTACACGTATTAAAAAATAATAATTTAAAGCCTCTTCATTTAAGTAGCAAGCAAATCATTGACGCTGAATTATTTAATGAAAATCAAGGTCTAATAATGAAACTACCTTCAGGAACAATTATTGACGAAGATGGAAAAATATTGTTTTATTCTATTAAGGAGTTTTACGACAGAATTATCATAGGCGATGATTGCTTTATTTGCGGAGCATCAAAAGTTTCTAAAAAATTTAATGCAGAACATATTCTCCCTAATTGGTTATTAACAAAATATAACTTGCACAACAAATCTATAACATTGCCAAACGGTATTGCAGTTAAATATGGACATTATACAGTTCCTTGCTGTAAAGAATGTAATAGTAATTTAGGCAAACACATTGAGAAGCCGATTAGCGAACTATTAAAATTATCCTATAATGAATTTGGAGATGCCCTATCTTCTGATTTCAAAAATTTACAGTTACTCTACAAATGGCTAACGCTAGTTTTCTTTAAAATTCATCTAAAGGATAGCGAACTTTTCTGGAATTTAGATAAGCGAAAGGGAGGAGAGAAAATTAGTGAAATGTATGAATGGGAGACAATGCATCATATTCATTGTATGGTCAGAGGGGAGTATACTAATGCCAAAATTGATTATAAAACACTTGGTTCTATTTTTATTTTACCTGCTTTACAACATGAATTAATTGATTCATTTGATGTAGTTACTGATAGCAAAGGTAAAACAATTATGATTCGACTTAATGAACTTTGTATTGTTTGTGTTTTAAATGATTCATGTGCAGTGTATAATCTTTTTCAAAATATATTCCAAGAAATAAAAGGTGCATTAACTCCTTTTCAGTTAAAAGAAGTCTTTGCTCATATGGTATACATTAATACTCATATTAAGGATAGACCAATTTTTTACTCGAATTTTTCGGAAAATAGGGAGCATCATATAAATGTTAAAATTCCTGATAATTTACAGCTAATTCCTGATAATGAGGAGGTACTTACACTTGGAGAAATTTTACACTTTTATATTAAAGACATGATTGGTCAAATTGAAAATAGAGAAGAAGTATTAGCCCAAATAAAAGAGGGTAAGCGTAGTTATTTGTTTGATTCTAATGGAGATTTTTTGAATTTGGGTAAAGAACTCTATTAGATTTTATTTAACTACCTATATCTCTGCATATTGAAACAGGTGTCAAGAAACCTACCTTTCGCCTAACAGCCAAAATCACCAAAGCTTTGAAAGTGGATTGGAAAGAACTGGCTTTTTCGCCTATTACCAAGAAAATTGAATCTTTGGATATTTCGGAGCAGGAAAAACAGAAGCTGAATACGGTTCTGTGTAGTATGTATTGGTGGGGCGCTTTTTACTATATCTTTAGCTTACTTCTATGCTCCAAAGCAGGCGTAAATGGCTGCTTTTTTTGTTTTATCAGCTATTAGCTAGTAATATTTCTTTATATTTCTTCACATTTGCTGCATCATGGCTTTCTGTGCCATCATCATATCTTTCATTAAGTATTATATCAAAGACTGAAAGGATTTTTTCTTTTGTGTCAGGATATCTTCTGGCAATTTTAACGAATAGTAAACCCTCTGGTTCATTGTAAGTCCACTGGGTAAAAAGGGTTCTGGCCCAACCGATGGCATGGGGGAAAAGTATTGAGAGATTTGATAGGAAAACTTCAAAAAAGGTTTCTTTGTCAGTCTTTTTATATATGTCTGCAAACGAATGCCTGAAACTATAAATAGCTGATTGATCTTCAGATTCATCATCAAATGCGAGCAGAATTAAATCAAGATGCTCAATCCCAAAATCATTGGATGCTACGAGCAATGTATTGGATAATTCATAATCAGATTCTTTTTTATACTTTCTGATTTCGCTCAAATGGGTTTTGAAAAAGTTTATTTCTTCGGGGTTCATAGTAATTGCATTTTCTTTAATAGTTGTTTTGGAATAATTGTAAATATTCTTTAAACAAACAACAAAAACAAACTTTTTATCAATATCGGCGTTGAGAAACCAACCTTTCGCCTCACCGTCAAAATCGCCAAAGCATTGAAAGTAGACTGGAAAGAATTGGCTATTTCGCCTAGACTGGGCGTCCCCTTACCAAGAAAATTGAATCTTTGGATATTTCTGAGCGGGAAAAGAAGCAATTGAATGCGGTTTTGGGTAGTATTGGTGGGGCTATTTCGTAATATATAGACCCTTGCGACAGAGTCCCCTTGCCTGGTATAGGCACACGCACACGGGAGACTCTGCCGGGATATTAAGCATTAGTAGCGCTCTTTCTTAAACATATCTTAGCATGGTATACTCTAAAGCTGGCGTGAATGCCTGCTTTTAAATCCCTCACTCAAACCTCTCAAAGTCTGTTTTTAGAAAAATAGTCGTCCTGACAGTATGATTCTAAGAACTTCATTTGTCTGAAAGAAAGCTTTTAGGTAAATTTGTTAAGGGCTTGATTATCAGTTTGTTGTTTGAATTTGGGTGGTTTTAAAGGTGACTGTTATGGTGGTAACCTTTTTATTACTAATATATTATCATCTTTAAAAATTAGTTTAATGTATTAATTATCGGTCTGTTATTTGAAATTTAGGGGTATTAAAGCTTGAATTTATGGACAGAATCTTCTTTTTTGCTTTCGAATTAACTTATTTTGTCTTTAAAAATATATCTAATATATTGATTATCAGTGCATTAGTTGAAATATTTATGGCTTAAAAAATTGTTATATGGACGAAACCTTTTTTTGAATTTAAATAGTACATTTTAAATTTTAGAAGTTTTTGTAATGAATTGATTATCAGTTTGTTGTTTGAAATATTGGAGACCTTAAAAGGTGGCGGTTTTGGACAGCGCCTTTTTGATGTGGGCGGAGGATTTAGTTGATTGCTTCTTGTTGTGAATGTGGCTTAGGTGGCTGCTTTTTTACCCTGAAACAGCTATAGACGAGCCTGTTTAAGTACCTGACTTTCACTTATCAAACCTCAATACAAAAGCATCTTCAAGCCCCTGAGAGGTTTTATTGATTCTGCCGAATGTTACTGTGCCTGAATAACCACCCGTTGCATAGCCGTTACCATTGCTGTCTATGGCTACGGCGCGTCCGTCGTCGTTGCCACTACTTCCCATTGCCTGTACCCAGAAAATACGCCCGTTGTTACTATATTTGGCCACAAAAATGTCAATACCGCCTTCAGCGCTTTTAAGTATTGAGCCAAAAGTGGATGTATTTCTAAAAGAACCTGCTATATATACATTGCCGCTACCATCTATAGTAACGTCGTTTCCTACGTCAGAAGATTCTCCACCTGCCGACTGTACCCATGCTACCTCGCCATTGGTGTTATACTTCGCTACGAAAGCATCATTACTCCCCTGGCTAGTTTTTGAAAAGAGCCAAAAAGAGGCTGAACCTGTATATAAACCTGTTACATATGCATTGCCACTGGCATCTACTGTTATTCCTTGTCCCTGGTCAAAAGCTGATCCACCTGCAGATTGTACCCAAACCAAAGCGCCATTGGTATTATATCTGGCAACAAAAATATCACCTCCTCCTGCAGAAGTTTTTGTGGTTGTCTCAAAAGTAGCTGAAACTATATAGTAGCCTGTAACAGATACAGTGCCTGCGGCATCTGCCGCTATACTGTAGCCGATGTCTTCGTATGCTCCACCTGCTGATACCACCCAATAAAAGCTACCATTGCTGGCATATTTAGCCACAAAGATATCAGCCTCTCCTGCTGCGGTTGTGGCAAGTACGCCAAAGATGGCTGTCCCTCTGTAACGACCTGTTACGTATACATTGCTATTGGCATCTAATGCTATGCCAAAGCCGGTATCTTCCTCTGCGCCACCTGCCGACCGCACCCACTGAAAAACGCCATTGGTGTTATATTTGGCTATAAAAATGTCGCTATTAGAACCTCCTGAAGCCGTAATCGTTGTTGACTCAAACGTAGCCTGGCCGTTATAAGTACCTGTGATATAGACATTGCCACCTGCATCTACTGCTATACTTCTTGCATAATCTATACTAGTGCCACCTGCCGACCTGACCCATTGTACAACACCGCTTTTATTATATTTGACTATAAAAATATCGTTACTCCCTACTGCTGTTTTGGTGATTGACCCAAAAGTGGCGGTTTGGTTATAAAAGCCTGTTATATAGATATTGCCTGAGTTATCAGTGGCGATGTCAGTCCCGTAATCCTGAGCGTTTCCTCCTGCCGAGGCAAATGCTGTGATGTTGGCGGCGTAATTGGAAGGGTCCTGATAACTACAGAGCCATTTACCTGCGGTGTAGACGCGCATACACTGGAAGGTGACATCATAGGCCTGGTCGCCGTTTTGTGGAGAGGGCAAGGCCAGAATGGCATCGTAACTGATACGGGGAATGGTACTATTCTGAGCAGGAGTGATGCCTCCGGGGGTGATGGTTACGTTCTGGGCAACAATTGTGAGAGTAAAAAAAAGGGAGCAACAGAGAGATAGTATGTATTTCATGGCTGATGATGGATTTCAATTGATGTAAGCAATCAAAGATAAATAAAGAACTTACTGGTAAGCAAACAAAACCTAAGTAATTTACTAGATGGTATTTAGGTGCAGATGGGTGTCCTTGTGGAAAATGGGAGAGGTAGCAGACAGGCTGTTTCAGGCTGTCTTGTTCTGAAATAAGCTTGACTAATATATTTCAGAATAAACCAGATAACTAATATCCGGCCTGAATGCCTGCTTTTTTTGTTTTGTTGTGGGCTTTACGCCATTTAATAAATAATTTTTGATTTTTAGCTCTTCTCTGATTATTTTTATAGTTTTCATAAAGCTTTGGTTATCAGGCAATAGACATCTTTCAAGGTTCTTTTATTTACCCGTAATTCAATGAGTCAAACCTCCAATATAATACCATGAGAAAAATCTTTATTCTTTTACTTTTTGTTGTTAGCACAGCTCTGGGACAGTCAGTATCCATCTCTCCGACTGACCCTTCACATCTCATCATTAGTAAACCTGCCGGAACCGCACAATTAACTTTAAAAGGAGAAAGTGCAGGAGAATTTGTTGCCGCACACACAAAAATCAATCTCGAAGGTTGGGTACCTTACGGCAACTCCACCAGTAATACCATAAACTTTGGTAATCAATATAACCTTATACACTCTATCATTACGGGTTCAGGTGCGTTTCCGGGCGATTTCGGAATTTACAGATCATCTGTTCCTTTGCTTTACCATAGTTTCAATACCGGACTTGAGTTAGTATCAACTACATTTAAGGAGGTGAAAGAGGATTTGGCGGTGTTTTATAATACGCAAGCATTAAGTGCAGGCCTCAATAGTAGTATTTATTTTAAAACCGGTAATTATCATACGGGCGGTATTAAAACCACTGGTACAGGTAGTAATGCTGCACGCTTAGGTCTTTTTACTTCTGCCGGTACTTTTCCGACCAATTTAGTTGAAAGGCTTTCGATAACAAATGCCGGGCTTGTAGGTATTGGTTTAACAAACCCGAATGACCTGCTGGATGTGAATGGTCGGGCCCGGATCCGTCATAACGGTGCCACCGCAGGTATCTGGATGAGTAATAGTACGAATAGCCTTACTATGGCTGATGGCGCATTTTATGGCAACAAAGGGGATACTGAAACAGGTATCTGGATTGGGAATGGCTGGCGTTTCTGGGTAAACAGTACAGGTAATGCAACTATAACAGGACTTGCCGGTACAGGCACCAGAAATGTATATGCTGATGCCAATGGGATGCTTACTACTACGGCTCCGGCTCCCAAAACCGATTATTATTCTGTTGCTCCGGCGTCATTCAAGCCTGTATATAATAATAGCGGTACTTTTACGGCAGATGATCTCTATTCCCAATGTTTGATGTCAAATGGCTCTACTGACAAACTTGTAGCAGGTATTAATTTGCCTCATGGTGCTACAGTTACCCAGATAGAAGTGTATTATACGAATACAATTGGCGCAAAAAGGTTTGATGTTTCTTTATATAAGTCGGCCTACAATGATATACTCACTTCTACAGTTGTTTCAGGGGAAACTGACCAGGCCGGAGTAAGCAGTAATGATATTAAAAGTAATGTCTTTGTTGTGCCGAATCCAAGTGTCGGAGCTGTTAATAATACTACACATACCTATAAATTGTGGATTAGTGTTGAAACCACAGCAGGGGCTGAAACGAGTTGGTCGAGCGGTATGGGAATTAAGGGGGTAAAGATAACTTATACTTTGTAGTTGGATACTAATTGATAGAGCTTTTAGTCCTGCAACAGGTACTTATACATCTATTGCGGACGGCTTAACAACTATCAAGAAACCCATCTTTCGCCTCACGGTCAAAATCGTTAAAGCAAGTATACTGGAAAGAATTAGCTATTCAAAAGCTCAATGCGGTCTTAGGTAGTATTAGTGGTGCGTTTTCGTAGATATATATTCGCATATCGATATGCTATGAAGCAGGCGTAAATGCCTGCTTTTTTGTTTTGTCTATTTAAATTATTCAAACTCATAGTTTAGGGCGCGGCAGAGTCCTCTTGCTTTACTAATAGCTTGTGCACACAGGAGGCTCTACCGTGGCTGTAAAAATGATTTATCTAAACCTATTTGTATTCTGATTTCAGGCGAATGATTAGCCTACAGTATGATTTAAAGAACTTGGATTGTGTGGGAGAGATTTTATGATTAAATTTGTTAAGGTGTTGATTATCAGTTTATTAATAGAAATGGTGATGGTCTAAAAGGTGACCGTTATGGTGGGAACCTTTTTGATTCACTTCACCCCTGACCCCTCTCATTTTTGAGGAGAGGGGGGTAAAAATTTCTCTCATTTGAGGAGATTTAGAGTAGATGCTGTGCGGGGTGAAGCGAAAGTTTAGATAAAAACGCCCAAAAAACATGTTTCTATGGACGGAACCTTTTTTTTATAGTTGCAGGTCTTTAATGGTATCCGGAACGATAAAAAAACAACTTTATTTTTCCGGTATTATTTTGCTGAAATTTAGTTATATTTGACTAATTAATCACCAACGCATGCTTACCATGAAAAAACACCCGTTCATCTTAGAAAATACTGCTTCAGGCTTTTTTTAACATGAGCCAATAGACAAGTATTTATATCCTTACAGCAAACTCCGGTAGGCCGGAAAAATCTTTATTTAGAATCAATTCCATCTAACAATTTCTTATTTATGAAAAAACATCTCCTTATTTTGGGCCTCATGGCAGGCTCTATTCAGTTTACCTATGCACAATCGGCTACGGTTACGCCACATACATCTGATTTTTTTAACCATACTTCGGAGGAAGATGCTTATGCCCTGAAAGGGACTGTGACGAATTATGTAGGTGGTGCTAATGCCAAGGGAGTTTGGGGGCATAGTATTGCTTTCAGTACTTTGAGTGCAGGCGTATATGGCTCACACGTTTCGGGTGGAATAGGGGTAAAAGGTGAAGCACCTTATGGTAGTGGAGTATACGGGTTGACTTCCACCGGGATTGCTGTTTCGGCGAATGCCATTGGGGGTGGGGTAGGGCTTATTAGTACAGCAGCAGGTAATAATGCTGCAAGATTTCAGATAACTAATCCAGATAATGGATATACTGCGGTTGAAATCACTACTCAGGGCAATGGAACTGGTATAGAAACAACTGTATATGGCAATGGGGCTGGTGCCTTTTTCAGAAATGTAAATCCTAACGGAAATGGTGCCGGACTGGTTGTACAGAAAACCAAGCCTTATATTATTAACTATACACAAAACCCCAACGCAGACCTGGAAGTGAGGCATCCGACGGGTTATTTTGGCATGACAGGTGTGAGAATCCTGAATACAGATACGAACCTCAATAGTTGGACTCTCTATACTAATAATGACGACGGTGCTTTATTTTTATATGCCAAAGGCGAAAAGAGAGGGAGTTTTAATGCTACCACAGGTGCTTACACAGCCACATCTGATGTTCGTTTGAAAAAGAATATGAGCAACTATGCGAGTATTTTAAAGAACATTATGAAAATGGATGTAATGACGTATCAGTTGCTAAATTCGGACAAAACGGAGGTTGGTCTGATGGCTCAACAGACGATGAAGTATTTCCCGGAAGTGGTTTATGACAATAGGAATGAGCGCGGAGAACAGTATTACAGCATGGATTACTCACGGATTGGGGTGTTAGCTATCAAAGCTGTACAAGAGCAACAAATGATTATTCAGAAACAGCAGAAGGAAATTAACACATTGAAGGAGCAGGTAAAAGAGATTGATGCTTTAAAAAGTGAAATGGAGGAACTGAAAAAATTGATAAAGTCGGCGAGAAGATAAGTAGTTGGAATAATAGAGATATGTTGGAAAGCTCCGCGAGGGGCTTTCTATATTCCCATCCATAGTAAGTAAATAATGAGGGTTTTGTCTGGCTAATATTTGTAATAGCAGATTTCTGAATCATGCCTCAAAGCTGTGCTTTTTTGTGTCTTTGCTAAAAACCACCAAAACAAAACCCGTGGCAATGAGTAAGCCTGAGATAGTAAGGCGTTTCTTTTGCCTTTGTATATAATCTGTCTGGGTTTCGTGGCCGGGTATGGCATAATATCTTCTCGGAAAAGGAGTATCAAAGGCCATGCCTACAATTATGGAATAAAATACGTGGAGTAACCCCAGAATGAGTACGCTCAGTCCAAAAGTTTTCATTGTGTAGTTTTTTTATAAGGGATAAATATAGGTATTTTCTGAGAAATAAAAGAGAAGTGCGGTTTTGATTTTGAGGGGGATTGAATAGATTTGGAGGTTGGCAAACATTAATCAAATAAAACACAAATTGATTTACTCTAAGGTACCTTTTAGGGAATGTGGCTGCATATGCAGTTTTTTGTTGATTCTTATTAAATCGATAAACAACTTGGCAGTTTGTCTGTTTTGATTTTAAGTATAATTTGCTACTTTTGTTTAACATTATTTTTGCTAAAATCACATTTGCCTAAACAACGCTATCTTCTTAAGCTGTAAAAAAACATTGAGGTGCTTACTTATCTGTATGTAGATAGGGAATGCAGCTTAATTGTTTAGTATACATTGAAAAAAAGATAAACGCATGAAGTCTAAAACCACAACAAGTATTACTGCTACTGAATTTATAATGGGCGGGGGTGAAATGGGTGAACTAACCCGCCAGAAAGATTGGAGCCAAACCGAAGTCGGGAGTCCTGAAAACTGGCCGGCGGGTTTAAAAACAATCGTCAATTTTCTGCTTAATTCCAAGTTTCCGATGTTTTTATGGTGGGGGCCCGGTTTAACCTGTTTTTATAACGATGCCTATCGGCCCAGTTTGGGTAATGACGGGAAGCATCCGCATATTTTAGGCATGAAAGCGCAGGAAGCCTGGCCAGAAATATGGGATATTATTAAACCTCTAATTGATCAGGTATTAGCCACTGGAGAAGCTACCTGGAGTGAGAATCAACTAGTGCCTATTTATAGAAATGGAGGTATTGAAGATGTCTACTGGACTTACAGTTATAGCCCTGTCAACGACGATTTTAATAAGCCTACTGGTGTATTTGTTACCTGCGTAGAAACTACACAGCAAGTGGAAACCCTAAAAAAGATTGAGGTACGTGAAGAGCAGCTGCAGTTTACGATTGATGCAGCCAAATTAGGTACGTGGGATCTGAATCCTGTTACTAATAAATTCTCAGGTAACGATCGTCTGAAAAACTGGTTTGCTCTTCCGCTTGAAGAAGATATAGACCTACCCCTAGCTTTAAGCAGAATTATTGAAAAAGACCGACAAAAAGTGACGGAGGCTATACAGTCAGCCATGCAATATGAGTCTGGTGGTAATTATGATACTGAATATACGATTCATAATCCAATTACCAATCAGGAAATAACGGTATTGGCAAAGGGTAAAGCTTTGTTCGACGAGAATCAGGTGGCTTATCGTTTTAGTGGTACACTGCAGGATATTACTCCACAGGTGAATACCGTAAAAAAACTTCGTGAAAATGAGGAGCGCCTGTCTATCGTGATTGAAGCCAGTGAACTGGGTACCTGGGAACTGAACCTGCTAAACAATGAACTTCATTATGGCGGGCGATATCTGGAAATTTTTGGCCATCAGGAAGATGCTCCGGTAAGTTATCAGTATCTCAGTCAGCAAATTCATCCTGACGATGAGATAATACGATTGAATGCTTTTAACAGATCGCTTAAAACCGGTACGCTCCATTTCAGAAGTCGTATTATCTGGGATGACCAGTCGATACATTGGGTAGAAGTGAAAGGGACGGTATCATATGATGAAGCCTATACGCCTGTCAGGGTGGTTGGTACCATACAGGATATCACCGAAGAACAGAATTACCAGCAGGCATTGCGCGAAAGTGAGCAGAAATTCAGACTACTGGCTGATTCAATGCCGCAATTTGTCTGGACGAGCGATCCGCAGGGAAATCTTAACTATTATAATCAGTCGATTTTTAATTATTCGGGTATTCCACCTGAAAAAGTGAGAATGGATAAGTGGCTTGATCTGGTGCATCCTGATGATAGAGAAGAGAATCTGCGAAGATGGATGGAGGCTATCAACACAGGGCAGGAATATGCTTTTGAACATCGTTTTCTTAATAAAGACGGCAATTATTACTGGCATCTGAGCCGGGCTATTCCGCAGAAAGATGCCAAGGGAAATATCCAGATGTGGGTAGGCACCAGCGCCGATATTCATGCCCAGAAAGCAAATACCTCTAAACTGGAAAAGAACGTGCAGGAGCAGATTAAAGAGCTGAAACGCCTGAATGAAGCCCTGAAAAAGAGCGAAGAACGCTATCACCAGATGGTAGAAGAGGTACAGGACTATGCGATTTTTTCGCTGAATGAACTAGGGATCGTTGAAAACTGGAACAAGGGTGCTGAGAATATCAAAGGCTATACTTCACAGGAAATTGTAGGCAGGAATTTCTCAACTTTCTATCCGGAACAAGATCGGTTGGGGCAGTTACCTGAGCAATTGCTGGAACTGGCAAGATTATCCGGCAGAGCCAGTCATGAGGGTTGGCGGGTGCGCAAAAACGGAGAGTTATTCTGGGCCAATGTGGTGATTACGGCCATACATAATGACCAGAACGAGGTGATTGGTTTCTCGAAAGTGACACACGACCTGACCGATAAAAAAGCTGCCGAAGACCGTATAAAAGCTAATGCTCAGCAATTGGAAGACAAAAACAGGGAGCTTGAACGAATGAATACCGAGCTACAATCGTTTGCCTATGTGTCGAGCCACGATTTGCAGGAGCCTCTCAGAAAAATAAAGACTTTTTCGGGACGACTACTGGATAAAGAGAAAGAGAATTTGTCGGATAGCGGGAAAGATATTTTGAACCGGATTAATAATGCCGTAATGCGTATGCAGACCCTCATTGAAGATATTCTGGCGTATTCGCGCACGAATACCGGTGAAAGGATTTTTGCCAAAGTGGATATTCGGGAGATAGTGAATGAAATAAAGGAAGATATTAAAGAAGTTATTGCTGAAAAAAATGCGATGATTGAGCTAAAATCATCATGTCAGACTGAGGTGATACCGTATCAGTTTAAACAATTGCTGATGAACCTAATCAGCAATTCGCTTAAGTTTTCAAAACCAGAAGTTAAGCCGCATATTCAGATAAATTGCATGGCCAGGATGGGGAGCAGTATAGATAACTTAACAGTGAATCCTGACAAGAAGTATTGCCAGATAACCATAGAAGATAATGGTATTGGGTTTGAGGAAGAATACAATGAGCGAATCTTCGAGATTTTCCAACGCCTGCACGGTAAAAGTGAATACACAGGCACAGGTATCGGGCTGGCGATTGTGAAAAAGATAGTTGAAAACCATAATGGGTTTATCACCGCCTCAGGTGTTCCCAATGAAGGAGCCAGGTTTGATGTTTATCTACCTTGTGGTTTGAATTGATAAGAGGGAGATTATCAGGTCTCTATAATGAGTAGTAAACTTTCTCAATCGGAAGATAAGTAGTACAAAATTTGTGATTTAATTAAAGCCTCTCCGAACAGAGAGGCTTTGGTGCTTAAGATAAGGGCATGACATCTCCAAACCAGGTACTTAATTAAACGTATTATTCGAATGCTTGCACAATGCCCAGTAATCGAGTATCGTGCGTAAGTTGTTCTTCATGATACCGAAGTCGTTGCTTTTCTGCACATAGCCTTGAACATTCAACTGCAAATAGGCCTCATTGACCAGTTCAGACTGATCGGAAGTGGTATAAAAAACAAAGGGGATGCTCTTTTTCCTGAGTTGTTCGTTGCCTTGTATTTCCCTTTTCAACTCTATACCTGTTTGCTTGGGCAGATTGATATCGCAAAGAATCAGGAAAGGAATTTCCTTTGTTGAGTAAAGATAATCTCTCGCAGCCTGGCAGTCATTGAACCAGATCAGTGGATGTGTTACTTCTAAGGCAGAGAAAGCATCTTCCAGAAAGAGTTTATCATCGATGTCATCCTCAATCAGTATGACGGGTCTTTTATCCATTATTTTCTATAGTTGTGATGAAACATATAACAGATATACGCGAAAAAAGTTTTTGGGGATTCCGAATAACTGATATTAGAATCTCATTAGAGATCGACTAAGATGAGTGAAAAAGCCCAAATGAATGGGCTTTTATCTGAACTACTTTTAACGTATATCGATAGTAAGAAAAAATAGAACGAGGTAAAGTAAGCAAAATTATCTGGTAAAAGACAATGGCCTCTAACCTTTGATAAGATTTTTCATGGCGATGTAAGTATTGAAGTTCATGGAAACCCCCTCTAAAAAGTAAATATCCTGTTGATTATACATTTGAAACCGAAAAGCCAATAGATAGAGTGCTAAACAGTATCAGAGAGTATTGCTCGAAAAATTCTTTAAAAGTTGCCTCAGAAGATAAAAGTACAGGAATTGTAATTGCCGAAGATTACAGAGCCAGTTTTTTTACTTTTGAAAATCCTGATGGTACTCCACAAGTAACCAATGCTCATATTGTTTTAGGTTGCGAAAAACCCGAGGGTAAATATAAATGTCTCACACCTGAGTTAGTTAAATCAGATATAAACTTTAAAGTAAGGGAAAACAATGGTAAAACGGCAGTTTCTATTTCCCTAACAAATATTAAAGCAAGCTGGGGATTAAATAATAAAACGGGCCAGCCATATTATTTCAGAGATGTAAAGTCTACCGGTGTTTTTGAAAAAGAAATTGCTGGTTTTTTGAAATAGACAAAATTATGGATACTTCGCAAATACTTTATATACAATCTCTTGATTAAGCACCACTAATCTGAGGATTAGTAGCGATTGTTTTTAATACAGGTCACCTGATAATCCTCACTTTCAAAGTCCCCGAGGCAAGGTCTAATGTTGTACCCCGGCTATTATAAAATAAGACCGTAATTGTATTGGCTGAACTCACATAAACTGAGACTTAGAGGGTCAGTCAAACTCAATACAGTTGACAGTCAATGAAATATCATTCGTAGTAGGAGTGCCATTATTACATTTCGCTTCAAAATATAGTACATCACCCTTAGCAAAATCATAGGTAGATTGTGTTTGTCCGGTTGTCACCTGCGCATTCCCTGAGTTAGTACCTGTAGTTGAGTAAGAACGTGTTCCAAGTAGACTTCCGTTCTTATAGATATTTATCTGATAAAACCCTGCGGTTAACGGCGCATTTACAGCAACATCCAGATTAGTCAATCGTACGTTCTTTCTGAATATATATTCAAAACCTCCGTTACCCATTTTTAATTTTACGTAGGAAGACCCCAGCGATGACCCAGAGAACGTTGGCAAGGGGTCGTTCTGATAAAAATGACTGCCGCTTACTGCATTATCAGCCTGTGTGCCGGTAAACACATTATCCTTGAAAATACAATCCTGAATTGCTGTATAATTTTTAGCAATATTTCCTATGATTTTGTTGGCATCATAAGCTGCATTTAAATTGATTGATCCATCGCACCTGTTATTAACAATCGTTATATTTCGGCTATAAGCATTTCCGGAAGGATCAATAAGAGTAGGGTCAACAAACCCGGTCAATGTTTGATTCTCAACTAAAATTTGGGCTAAAGTATTGGGATTGAGACCTAGATTGTAAAGAGCGTTATCTTTAATCAGAACATTTCTGCCGCTTTTTATTCTGATGCCATAATTGCTAGCAGAACTTGAACTTTGATAAATAACCTCATTGCCGATAATTGAGATATTCTCACAAACGCGAGGTGTAGCTACAGATTCTACTTCAACTAATATCCCCATTCCCGATTCTGAGAGGTTGGTATGAATTATTTTGTTGTATAGAATCTTAATATTCCGGGAATTTGAAACATAAATTCTACCATTGAATGTTTCAATATAGTTATTCTGAACAACCACATTTTCGACAAAATGCAAACCCAGATCATCGCCCGCTGCTCCTAAAATTGAATTATTATCAATGAGTATATTTTTTGAGCGGCCACCAAATCCTATAGACTCCCCGTCGGTACTACTCATATATAGCACATTATCTCTCACAACTACGTTATCGCGCGGATAAGTCACATTCGGGATTACATAGTCGGCGTTATTATTCCCGCTGATAAGCTTATTAGTAATGAGGCCATGTGAGTTAATAATACAATTTTCAATGCTGCAATTCTTTCCTAAATGAATAGAAAGTGCTATTTGAATACTTGTATTTACATCAAAGCTAAGGTTGCGTATCGAGCCTGTCCAGACATTTGGGCTACCTCCATAACTGTCTGTACCAATTACAACCCAATAAGCATAAGGAATTTCATCTGTTAATTTAATAATACAATATTCCTTACTGTTACCACAAAGAGAAACCTTATTGTAGAGATATAGATTGTCATTAGCGATATAGGTGCCTTTAGGAAAATAGACGATACTTTCCAGGCTAATAGCACAATAATCAATAGCTTTTTGTATGGCCATAGAGTCATCTGTTGCGCCATCTCCTTTGGCTCCAAACCATCTTACACTAACCTCATCAGACACTATTCTTAACCATCGGCCTGTTGATACACCTGTTGCCTGAATAACCGTTCCACCGTTGTCGGTAGCAGTGCTGGCAGCATCCCAATAAAATTGGCCGCCACCACCATCATTAACGGCATAATAACCTAAAACATCAGCCACATCATTACTTGAGCCTGTAATTGTTCTGAGCGTAGAAATGTCGCTCACTACTTGAATTGACATAATTGTGAGATTTAATTATTTGTGAATTGATTTAATATTCTAAGCAATGAATGGCTTACTTACTATCTTCTTTAGCCATCCCAACAACCTTTCCATCTCCCCACAACCCGCGCGGCACATCCGCCTTTGCATCAGCTAAAGGCCCGTAATCCAGCCATGCTCTTTTTTCGTTATCGCTCAGAAAGTCCATGTTGCGGAGGGCTTCTGATTGGTATTTGATGTCTTGGCTGAATTCTTCGAAAACATCGTAGTCGAACTGGAGTTCGTGGTCTTTTAAGGATGGCTGCACGACGAATTCATGCAAAGCTTCGCAGAGTTCGCGCATTTCGGGGAAAACTCCATCACGCAGGGAGATTTTACTCACTTCCTTGAGATTGTTGTAGCTGGATGCTTCCTGCGACCCCAACAACACCGGATTGATATGCCATACAGCCCCCAGAATCTCCCGGATAGTCTTCTGAGCCTCCTGCGTACGCGACTCCGAAAGTGGAGCATCCAGGCGAATGGCATCTAGAGGGAAACCTGACACAGCCACATTATGGCGGTTTTTCTGACCAAACATGCGTAGGATTACATCTTTGAAACTCTGTTTTTCTTGTGGCGACTGCTGATTGTAGGCCTCTGATACCTCCTTATCACGTGGGAAAAGGATATTGGTGCTATCTCCGGTCTGGAAACCGTATAGCTCCCTGAGTTTTGAGGCTTTGTAGGTATCAATCTCGTTCAATGCCGCTTGTATACGCGGGGTGCCATAGAGGAAGCCTCCCTGATTATCATAATTGAACGAATGGTTCCGAAGCAAAAAGGCGCTGTCCACATCCAGCACCTTTTGATAGGTAGCATTGATGATTTTATAACCCTGAATGGGTTCAAACTGTGTGCCACCAATGATTTGCACCAGATGTGAGGGTAGGGGATTCAGGCTCTCGATATTGACTTTGCTCAGGCTTTTGCTTACCCTATTGGCCCATATAACACAGAAACCCGCCACATCGCGCGAGGCCATGTAGTGATACACAAACTGTTTCCAACTGAACAATGGCGCAGGCTGACGAAACAGCTTCTTGAGTTTGCCATAGGTGAGGTCGGTGGCCGAAACGGCCGACAGGTCTATTTCGGTATAAGAGCGTTCTTTGAGCGTAGCCAGTTGCTTGCGCTCGTAGTCGCTGACGTAAATGCCGTTGAACTTACGGTATTCTTTGGCAAGGGCCTTGTCTTTTATCTCGTAAAGACAGGGGCGTATTTCGGATGCCCGACTGGCTTTCCAGTCGATTAAGGCAAATACCAGCGAGTTGTTGGCGTATGTTCGGGTGTATTCGTGGAGGTTATATTCGGTGGTGATGGGCATACCCCGATACGGAATGCTGAAAAGTAATTGATTGTACAAATTGGCCGTATTCACGGCGGCCGACGAAGCGGCGGAGTTAATTGTTTTTTTGTTGGACGCGCCAAAACCTAAGAATCCCATATCTGTCTGAAAAGATTATGGGCATATCACTAATGAGTCTGTTGGAGAGATGCACAAAGGTAAGATGGTGGGAGGGGGGGTGCAAGTTTTTGAAAGGGATATTGGGATTTTCATACTGTTGGGGGTAATTTGAGGAATTCTTTTAAAATCTGGCTGATATGAAAATCAAAAAACTTCTGATTACTATAGTTATTTTTGTTTGCATAGGATTTGGGATATTTTACTTAGTAGCCATGTTTATGACTACTGCGCTTATTGATGGAGATAACAAGGAGTTTAACCAGAATCTATGGAAAGATGATTTTGAGGGAGAGACAAGGGCTGTTATGTTAAGCGATTTAGAAAATAAACATCTGAAGAAAGGAATGACCAAAGACGAAGTAATTAAGCTTCTGGGAGAACCGGATGGAAGACATCCTGATGGAGAAAATTATACGTGGAAAAAAGAATTAGGCTATGATTTAGGAAATAGTTTTGACCCCTGTGAATTTATTATTTATCTCGATGAAAATCTAAAGGTGGTTTCCTGGAAGAAATATTGTAGCTGAGTCTTATCTGATTAAAAAAATATTTCTTAAAGCCACCGTCGGAACTTCAGTTTCGACAAGATACATTGTTTAATAGTTATACTATTTATTTATTTCTTTGTTTATATATACTATAAATGCTTTGACTAGTGCTTTCACGTTGCTTTGTTAGGTGCTTTCACTTTGCTTTCGCTAGTGCTTTGGTAGGTGCTTTAGCAATTTTTGATAGGGCATTCAGGTAAATTCATACTGATTTTCATACGGTTTTATCACTGTTTTTGTTCCCTCAGAGTCTCCCGTGTGCGATTGCCCTTAGTAAAGCAAGGGGACTCTGAGGGTTAAGATTTGTCCCAATATAGCTAAGGCCCCCGCCCCAGAGTCTCTCGTAGGAACGGTACGCCATAGCAGGGGACTCTGGGGAATCGCAATCCGCTTATTAAATCCCCAAAAAAATATTTGGCACCAAATATAGGGGTATTTCAACCCCTTATCGTCTTACCAGCAAAAGTTTCTAAATTTACTTTGTATCAGTTACCGGAAGATTGAATGATTGTAAAGAATATCAATACCAGAGAGCTCGAAAAGCTTTTTAATGCGTATTACTCGCCAGTATTGTTATACAGCCTCACTATCGTAAAAAACAGAGACGACGCCGAAGACATTGTTCAGCAGGCGTTTATTGGCCTATGGCAAAAAATGGGTGCTGCTGATTTTCATACCTCGGCAAGAGCGTATTTGTATAAAACGGTCTATCATGCAAGTCTCGATTTTCTGAAGCATGAAAAAGTAAAGAAACGGCATGAGGCAGAAGTCTTACATAACGCTGATGAAATGCCTGATACCTATAAAAATGAGGAAGAAGACCTCTATACAAAACTGGAGCAGGCCATTGAAACATTACCGGAGCAATGCCGCAGAATATTCAGAATGAGCCGGTTTGATGGACTAAAATACAAGGAAATAGCGGCTGAACTCGCCATCTCCGAAAAAACAGTAGAAAACCAGATGGGCAAGGCTTTGAAGATGCTGAGAGGAACACTGAAAAATTATTACCCACTATTACTGATCTTATTAAGTCTCTGATATGCAACAGGATACCGAAATAGATACATTAATTGCTAAGTTTTTCTCTGGTGAGGCCTCGCCGGAAGAAGCCATGCAATTGGAAGATTGGGCTGAAATCTCGCCCGAAAACAGGTCTTATTTAAACACATCAGCTAATTTTTTTACTATGAATCTTACATTAAATACCATCGAAAACCAACAACAGGTTTGGGAGAATGTACGCAAGGCTGTAGATAAGCCTATTGTACCAAGTGGCTGGCTCATGAACTGGCGCGGACTCAATGTAGCAGCCTCAGTTATGTTGCTACTTGCTATTGGCTTGCTGTATTATACTTTTTCAAATCAGCAGATTAATGATACTATTTATGAGGCAAGTTCGGTGGCAAAAACGGTTAGTCTTGCAGACAGGTCTGAAATTATTATCTCGCCCAATTCATCTATTACAGTTGATAAAAATTACGGGGTAAATAGCAGAAAAATACAACTACAAGGCTCGGCTCAGTTTTCGGTAATACACGATGCCAGGCGGCCATTCATTGTTGATGTAAACAACATTCATATCAAAGACCTTGGAACAGCGTTCACTGTGAAAACGACGCCAAACGGCAATTTTATTCTGATTGATGTCACAGAGGGTGAAGTATCTGTCTCTGACGATTATGGTTATTCAAAAAGTATCAAAGCAGGAGAAAAAGCAACGTATAGCCAGACACAAAAGCATCTTCATTTGATTAATTTTGAACAACCAAAAAAGCCTTTGGTACCTGAAATCAAAGAAAAGAATGCTATTATACAAGTACCCGACACTACCCGTAAAAAGAAATCCAGTGTGAGTGTATCTACCTCAGTTTCAACCGAAAAAGATGGATCCTCTCATTCCTACTCATCAAGCTATTCGACTGATAATAGTAATACACCTGAGGGGCAGCAGGAACTGATTGACAAAGCCGATAAAACAACCAAAAGAATTCTGGCTGATATACGCAAAGACGGATTAATTGGAGATAGTAAAAATGTATCTTTTACAATCAGCAATAAAGGCTTTTTCATTAATGGCGAAAAACAGAGCGAAGCAGTTTTCCGTCGATACGAGAAAAAATATAATCCGGCAATAAATACCAACGGCGTATGGTCATGGACTTATACTGCTAATGATTAGGGTCGATCATAAATAAAACGTTGCCCCAGAGACTCTTACGTACCTACGGGAGACTCTGGGGAACACAGAAAGTAATCAATCGAAATAGGCTTTCTACCAACTCTAATTATTATCATCCGCACAACCATTAATATAAGCCTGATAAATACCTCCGTTCTGAACCTGAAAACCGGGGTTCAGAATGATAGCTTTGCCTGCATCGTGTTTAATGGAAGCGCCTTCCATGATAATACTGGTAGCTGTAATTTTGTCTGAAACCTCCAGTTTTTTTATTACTCCATTCAGATAGTTATCAGTAATGTTTTTTTCGATAGAGCATACTTTATAGACCCATAACTCTTCTCCATGCACGCCATCATTGGCTGCAAAAAAAAGTTTTCCGTTTGTCAGAAGGAAATTCCTCGGATTTGAACTACCTGCCCCTACATGAATGTCTTTTACACGATAGGTATTGACATTGTCCGATTTCCAGAGTTCACAACCATTGGCATCACAGCCTTTAAAAAACAGGTCTTCTTCGGAGCTTACCAGATTTGAACACGGTATCGACAGGTGCACTTGTGTTCCGGCATTGGTACCATCACTTTTCCAGAGTTGAGTGTCTGCCTTAAAGAAGAGTAAGTTTTTAAAGACCACTATCTCAAAATCAGTTGCTGAACTCAGGTTTAAGGTGATAGGCCTAACCAGTTCTAACGTACTGCCATCAGTTCGCCACAAACCCTCACCATTACCGGGGTCGTTGGCCACAAAATAAGTAAAACCCTGACGATAGGCGAACGCATTATAAATAAGACCGCTGCCGAAGTTTTTAAGCATTATAGTACCTGCATCGGTGCCATCGCTTTTCCATAGTTTTTTGCCATTATCGGTAATAAACAATAAGGTTCCGTTGGCGTTATAGAGATAGTTGAAAACAGTACCTGTTCTTCCGGCTGTAATTTCTTTTACCTTCACTGTGCCATTCGATTCTCCGTTGCTTTTCCAGAGTTCATAACCAGTATTGTAGGTATGCGCCGCAAAAAATACTGTTCCGTTTACATCAGTTAATAAAATAGGCTTTGACCCGCCAACGTCAGTACTGATGGTTTTTACTTTAGAACTTACCGTCCCCATGTATGACGACCACAACTCAATGCCCTGCCCGTCTTCCATCGTAAAGAATATCCGGTTAGTAGAAGGAGTGAAATTGGCCGGATAAGAACCAGTACGCACATTTTGCCTGTCAATACTCACGCCAAAAGATTTGATTTGCCATAAATACCTGCTTTCGGTCAGTATCAGCCCTTTATTATTATAGGCAGCCATCCCGTTAAAATTCTGAGTAGTGTCGGTCGTAAATTCTTTATGAAGCGATGCTGCAAGGGTTTTGGTGTCTACTTTCCATAATTCCGTACCGGTTTTTTCGTTTCTGGCCAGAAAATACACTTTATCATCAAGCGCAATCAGGTTGCCCGGCGAAGACGAAGCCTTTTCGGTTCTGATATCTTTCAGCATAAAAGTACCTGCCACCGTACCATCCGAACGCCATATTTCATGGCCATGGATATCGTCATAAGCCAGAAAATAGACAAGGCGAGAGGTTTGTCCTAATAGTTTTCTGAATATAAATCCGGGTTTATCCTGTGGAGTCAATTCGGTAGCGGTGGTACCATCGCAAACAAAAAGTTTTTGCACATAAGCTTCATTCCGGCCTATATATAGCAATCGGTTATTTACTGCCAGATACTGAAATACACCAAAAGCAGAGGTATTGGTAAAAAACTTGCTGGTAGTTATGCCATTGGTTCGCCAGATATCGTCATAAGCCGAAAAATAGAGCTGATTATTGAGCTTAGCATAGTTTGGAGAGGTATGGTAATAGGTGTAGTCTGGCAGATTTATATCATACGCACTCCCTATACCACCTGTTAATGTAAAAATGCGTGTCTGATTGGCAATATAAGCGGTGCCTAATAACTGATTATCAATCACAACAAATCCCTCTGGTCGGGAGCTACTACCTGCGCCGGCAAATTCTGAAACCATACGCGTACCGGAAGCAGTACCGTCGGTTTTCCAAAGTTCAGCTTTACTATGATCGGCACCTGTATAATATATAGCGCCATTCATTTCTATGTATTCCTTGAAATTATAGGTAGGCGCAAAACTTGCATTATATTCGGTATACTTTGCAGTTCCACCGGGTGTGCCGTTGCTCTTCCAGAGTTCAAGCAGATTAGTAAATCCGTTTTCATTTACATGAAAGCGCTCGAGTATTAACTGATTACCTAGTTTAAGCAGCCTTTGGGTTGAGAATGTCGCTGGCTTGGCGGTTAAGTTAGCCAGAAATGTAAGCGTATTCCCGTCAGTTTTCCAGAGTTGTTCTGTACGGATGGCTAAATCGTCATGAAATGCAATGAAATAGAATTGTCCGTTTATATCAATATAAGCTTCATTTATCAGGCTATTAGTATAAAGGCTTTTCAAAAACACTGTTCCCTGGGCTGTTCCGTCAGTCCTCCATAAATCGATGCCATTATAGTTGGCGGGGTCTCGGTTGGATATGAAAAAGAGGTAATTCTTCCCCTGAAAGAAAATCTTGTACTCATCCTGCTCTGTAGTAGAGCCTATATCAGCCTGAATTTTTTTTGTACCAATTGCCGTTCCATCGCTTACCCATAAGGCTTTATGGTATTCATCGCCTGACGTAAAAAAGAGTTTACCTTTCCAGGCAGTCATTTTCTGGAAATTGACAGGGGCATTTGACTGACTTGAGTTTATTAATTCTATTGTTCCGTTGGTTTGCCCGTCTGTTCGCCATAATGATTTAACACCTGTTTCGAGGTTTTTGGTTGAAAAATAGAATGTACTATCAACCATACAGGTATTTTCTATCACAATACTTTTGGTAGATGGCGCTATATCGTGCACTAATTCCTGCGCTGATAGGGCATATGTAGCCAATAGTAGAATAAAAGAGAGACAGGTTGCCCGTGATTTGATTTTAATAGCAGCAGCAGTGAACATATAGGATAATACTTTTATATGAATTTTCAGGGAGTGGTAACTTTATTTAGACCGCCTTAACAGTTGGCAAATATACCAAAAAAATGAATAAAGGTAAAGGGTGAAAAGGCTGATTAATACAAAAGTAAAACGATATTTACCCATTCAGAACCTTTGCCTTTTGTGTGTCAAATTCTTCCTGCGTAAGTGCTCCCTGGTCTAAGAGGTTTTTTAGTTTCAGAATTTCATCAGCAACAGGTGGGGTTTGATGCTGAGCGAGGATACTGGAAACCAGTTGGGCAACTTGCGGCGTTGCTGAGGCATCAGCCGTTATATTGATGGTGGTACTAGAATGGGTGATTGTATCAGTTTCCTCTTTTTCTATGGCATGATGTACAAATAATTTGTGCCATACATTAAATAATTCATAGGCTTTATGATAAGCAGCTGAGTTTTCCTGAGTAGCCTTTGTTATAAACAGAAGTTTGTATTGCGTTTTTTCAGTATTGTTCATGGTTATTATCAGGCCCAGGCTATCACACATTTTATAGGTATCTCCGGGTTTATCCATCGAACCGATTTCACCACTTACTCTGGTTGTTACGGCATATCTTCGATCACCTGATTTCGATGCCAGATAGGATTGATTGATTACCTCACATTTTAATACATCCCTGAAATCGAAATAAGCCGGCTTGAAATCTTTTACAAAGCAGAATTTTCTTCTTTCGTTATCAATGGCCACAGAATCTCCCTCAATTCCACCTAAATGAAAAGCATCGACTTTAAAGTCTGGAAGTTTATCAAAAATCGTCCTTTTTATATGCTTATTCCAGTTATAAAACAGGACAAAAACAGATAAAAGAACAAACATGACTATAACCCAGATTATGAATGATTTAAACAAATGAGCATTGTCCATAAAAGTATAAGTTTTTTGAGCGTAGACAAATCTATCAGGTTTCTGAGGATAGAATCAACGGATTTTTTAATCGATTTCAGTTTCGGGGTGCGCAAAAGTTCTTAGCCGTTAAGAATCTTTGCCTTTTGTGCTTCAAATTCTTCTTGTGTAAGCGCTCCCTGGTCTAAGAGGTTTTTTAGTTTCAGAATTTCGTCGGCAATAGATGAGGAAGCCACTTGGGTACCTGAAGTCAATTTGGAAGCAAAAGACGATGTTGACCCATCAAGAGTTAAGCTAACAGTGCGATTGTTTGAATCTGTTTTGTCTTTTTCAATGGCATGAGAATCAAAAAAACTATCCCACTCCAGACAGAGGTCATACGCTGTTTCATACGTATCTGAATTGACATAGGTTGGCTGTGATATGAATAAAGCGGTATATACAGGTCTATAATCATTTTTTATTGTTATTTCCAGCCCCATCTTATCACATATTTTGTGTATGTCTCCGAGTACGCTCACCGAGCCTCTCACTTTTACGCGTTCACCATTTACTTTGGCCGTTCCGGTAAAACTCCCGGTTTTAGACTCCCTTTCATAATAGGTCTGAACAAATGAGTCACATTTATATATCTGATTAAAATCGTAAAAAACAGGCTTAAGCCTCTTAACGAAGCATATTTTTTTTCTTTCTTTATCAATCGCAAATGAATAGCTTTTTTTACCCCCTAAATGAAAAGCGTCTACTTTAAAGTCGTGCAAGGTATCAAATAACTTTTTTGTTGCCTTATTCCAATCAAACATCATCCATCGAAAAAGCGCGACAATAATACCGATTGTAATAACAAATCGTAGAACATCATACCAATTTGTGGAGTTCATATTTGTATAGGGTTTTTAAATGCAGGTCGGGAATATTTAATGAGAGAATCTGCCCGAAAATCTTATCACAAATATATTAAAAAATCAGACGTTAGCAGCCTTACTAAAGGCAATTCGGGCATAACTATTCTACCATTTTTTCATTATCTGAGAGATATTTAGCCTATTAGCAACGCATTCACTAATTTAGCAGCAAACAACTAATAATCATGCAAGCCCTCATTGACCATTTTAAGCAGATTCTCCCACTTGACGATGATGAACTGGCATTATTAGATGGTAGGGTGAACGCCCGGAAAATCAAAAGAAAACAGATGATTCTGCAAGAGGGGTTTGTATGTAAACACTATACTTTTGTGGTGGAGGGTTGCTTTAAAATGTATGGAGTTGATGATAAAGGCTATGAACACAATATCCAGTTTGCCGCCGAGGGTGACTGGATTGCCGATATAGGCAGTTTTCACTCAAAAAAGCCCAGCAAACTATTTATTGAAGCCATTGAACCTGCCGAAATCCTGCAGATTGAAATAAAGGATTTATACTTTCTCTATAACAACATCGCCAAACTCAATCGCATCTTTAAGGTGATTATCGAAAACAAATTCGTAGAACTCCAGAACAGGGTTTTGCAGAATTTCAGCTCCACTGCCGAGCAACGCTACCTCAGTTTCCTCGAACAATACCCTAACCTCGCCAATCGCTTGCCTAATACACAAATTGCTTCTTATCTTGGCATTACGCCTGAGTTTCTGAGCAAGATTCGTAAGGACTTGATGAAGAAGTAAGCATTACCCTTAATCTACCTTAAGCCTATTTCTTAAGATACCTTAAGAGCGCGAACGACCTGCCCGCAGTAATTTTGCATTATCAAATTAACAGAAAAAAACGAAGATCATGCAAGCAATAAACAATCAAAAAATAGCCGTTATCGGCCTTGGCAATATTGGTCAGGTAGTAGCAACGAATCTCGCCAAAAACAATCGCACGGTAATAGTAGCCGATAGAAATATTGAAAAAGCCAATAGAATGGCCGTCCATTTAGGCAGCATAGCAACCCCACTTAGTATCGAAGAAGCTATCAAAGCGGCCGACATCATCGTCTTATCAGTCTGGTTTTCGGCTATCAAAGAGGTTTTCGAGCAATACGATTCCCTGCTACAAGGCAAAATCATCATCGATCCATCAAACCCTATTGCACCTAACGACAAAGGTGGTTTTGATAAAATCATCGGAGAAACTGAATCTGCCGGACAAATTAATGCTACCCTCTTACCAAAAGGCGCAAAACTGGCAAAAGCCCTGGGCACATTAGGGGCAACTAACTTAGCCAATGCTGCCAACCAACAACCTGAAAACGTATTGTTTTATGCCACAGACGATACTACCATCAACGAAGCTGTAGAAAGCCTGATACAAGCCAATGGTTTTGCTCCTGTGAGAGTAGGTGGGATAGACCAGTCTATTCGTATAGAGGTATTCGGAGATTTACATGAGTATGGGGCATTGGGTAAAACAGTGACACTGGCAGAAGTTAAAATCTAATATCCAAAACCGTGTCACGGTCGGGCGGCGTACGCTATACTCGCAAGAAAAAGGCCGTGGCACGGTTAAAGGCGCTCTTTGATTCAGGCACCCAACAAGCAAGCCGTGCGACAATAAAGGATAAACCCTAAAGTAATTCAAACTAAAATCTTAATATACATTAAGAGCAACAATTATTTATTTCCTGTACATTTACCCAATCATTAAACATAAACCTTATTACAATGAAAATCTCAAAATTACTCACTACCCTTTGCTTTGTATTGGGAGTATCTTTCATGGCTCAGGCACAGGGCTCTGTTGATGCCATAGTAAAAGAATGGGAACGCGCCAAAGTGTATACGCAGGAGTACCTGGATGCTATGCCTGAATCAGGTTATGCCTTGAAACCAACGCCAGAAATGCGCTCATTTGCTGACCAGATGTTCCACTTATCAGACGGGAACTACGGTTTTATCTCGTCTGTAACAGGCGAAAAAAGTCCTTATGGCATGGGAGGATTAGAAAAAAGTACCGACAAGTCGAAAGCTACCGTAACGAAGCTGGTGCTGGAAAGTTATGATTTTGTTATCAACAATATCAAAAAAATGACTCCGGCGCAGTTGGAAGAAAATGCTAAGGTTTTTGGCAGATTCGAAATGACTAAAGGTATGGCTATTGCCAAATGCTTTGAGCACCAGACTCACCACCGCGGCCAAACCACCGTTTATATCCGTATGGCAGGCGTAAAACCACCACAGGAGAAATTGTTTTAATAATAATAAAATGAACTTGTTGGGTAAAGCTTGTAATAGATCTTCACCCAACAAGTCGCTTAATTCAACCGATATTCATGAGGTGTAATGCCCACTTTCTGCTCATAGAGCTGATGTAACTCACCATCAGGCTCAACCGTAATTACCTGCCCCGGCGCAAAAAATACAATCGTTCCCTCGGCATAGTCATAATAATTATTGCCATATCGCAAATCCCCGCAGATACTTTCTTTGATAATAACGGCATAAAACTCCATCATAAACTTTTCTCGCTTTATCATACCCGCTTTGCCCAGCTCTACCAGGCTGATAAGCGGATGTAAAGTCGGGTTATTGAAAGACTTGTTGTATTTTCTAACGGTATCATATACAACCATTTTCTTGCTTTTTATTTGATTTTCAATCAAAATTATCCGTAATTTTCTGTATCTGTATCGCTACCTGTGAAATTGGTAAGTAATTCCGTAAAATGTATAAGATTTCATGGATGGCTATCCGGTAATTTTGTAACTGCCATTAACCTATTATTTAACTTAACTAAACATGAAGCTCTTTAAAGTATTGGCAACCGCTTCTATCGTATCGATTCAAGCGGTTTACTCGCAGCAAGCCGATAGTACACAAAACACTATTAACTTCTCGGGTTCTGTAGGCATTACTAACAACGGCTTTTCAATTATTCCTACTTTTTCGTTGAATAGCCCTGCCGTTATCATTCTTCCCTCGTGGCGCAAAAAGCGTTTGAGTTTCGACCCTGACATTCGCCTGGTGCTCGATGGCCGCAAAGGCGGTATGGTATTCTGGCTGAGGTATCGGCTCATTGAGCAAAAGAAATTTAGTCTGCGTCTCGGCGTCCATCCGGCTTTTTCTTTTATCCGGAAAACCATTGATGATAATGGCAAACCGCTTGAAATTACCGAAATGTTGAGATTTGCCGCAGGAGAGGTAGTTCCGGCCTATGAGATTACGCCCAACTGGCGTGTGGAAGCGACTTATTTTCATGGGAGCGCTCTACAAAAATATGGCCCGCGATATGCCGATGTTTTGTTTTTCAATACCAGTATATCCAATATCAGATTAAGCAAACACCTCAGGTTCCAACTGACTCCGATGGTGTATTTTTTAGATACAGACGGGTATCAAGGCAATTATATCTTGATTACAGGGGTCTTATCACATAAAAATTTGCCGTTCAGCATACAATCCTCTATCAATCAGACCTTCAGTTCTGATATTCCCGGTAACAAAGATTTTATGTGGATGGTGCTGTTAAATTATCATTTCAACAAGAACTTTAAACGGGTAAAATAGTAATACCTGTAAGTTTAACGGTAGATTTTATTTTTCATTAATCAAAACCCTCATTTTTTAGTTATCAGTTTAACTCAAACCATTTTCAAAATTAAACCAAAGAATAGCTATGATCAGTGCTAAAGGGTACGCAGCGCAAACACATGAATCAGATTTAGCTCCCTGGGAGTTTCAACGTCGGGAGGTGGGCCCTCACGACGTGCAGTTTGATATTCTATATTGTGGCGTTTGTCACTCAGATTTACACCAGATAAAAAACGACTGGTTTCCGGGTATTTTTCCGATGGTACCGGGGCACGAGATTGTTGGCCGTGTGATAGCGGTAGGGAATCATGTTAAGAAGTTTAAAGTAGGCGACCTGGCCGGAACCGGCTGTATGGTCGATTCGTGCCGCACCTGTGAGTCGTGCCAGCAGGGTTTAGAACAATACTGCTTAAATGGCAATAGCCAGACTTATAACGGTCGGGAACAGGACAAAAAAACGCCTACCTATGGTGGCTATTCAAACACCATTGTCGTGAACGAAGATTTCGTCTTGCATATTCCGGAGAATCTGGATTTAGCAGGTACTGCTCCGCTGCTTTGTGCGGGCATCACTACTTATTCGCCTTTGCGCCACTGGAAAGTAGGCACAGGCCATAAACTGGCAGTGTTAGGCTTAGGCGGCTTAGGACACATGGGCGTAAAATTCGGCGTAGCTTTAGGGGCAGAAGTAACCGTACTAAGTACCTCACCTGAAAAAGAAGCCGATGCCCGAAAACTGGGCGCACATCATTTCGTGGTCACTAAAGACCGCGAGCAACTCAATAGTGTAAGAGGAAAATTCGACTTTATTCTGGATACCGTATCGGCCGACCATGATTATCAGGTATATCTGTCTTTATTGAAAGTGAGTGGTGTACACATCTGTGTGGGCGCTCCGCCATCACCCGCTCAAATGAGTGCATTCAGCCTGATCATTGGCCGTAAAAGTATTGCCGGGTCAAATATCGGTGGCATTGCCGAAACACAGGAAATGCTCGACTTCTGCGCCGAAAACAACATTGTCTCAGATATCGAGCTCATCAACATCAAAGACATTCACCAGGCTTACGAAAGAATGCTCAAAGGCGATGTCCGCTATCGTTTTGTAATTGATATGGCAACGCTTTAAGAGAATTGAGTGACTGAGCTCAAATGCATTTTATAAGTAAACTCAGCAAAAACGGAATGGTTTTTGTTTAATTTATGATGTTAGAATTTTATTAAAAGTTAAACAAAAATCACGAAAAATTTGTTAGGTTTATGTGTCAGCCTATGGGCATGTAGTCTGGTACGCAAAAGTTATATTAACAGAAAATCGTAGGATACTTTCTTACGATTTTTTTTTATTATTCCTGAATCCGACTTTCGGTTTTTTTCGTAACTATTGGTAATGTATTATCATATTTTTATAACTTTTGCTAAATAATTTTATAAGAAAGCCCGTTTCTGGCGGGCTTTTTGCATAGAAAATAGCAGACAAAAGCTATTTCTTCTCTATTAACAATAGGTTAACAAAGTCGGCAACTAAAATTAATAAACTTTTCAGCTACATCTGCATCTAATTACTGCACGTTGTTTTATTAAACCCATTATTTATGAAACGTAACCCATTAAAAATAAGCCTGATCGAGGATGATGACGACGATATATTTCTGTTTTCAATGGCGTTAGAAAATAGCTCAATTCCTAATCAGCTGACAGTGGTTAAAGACGGAATTGAGATAGAAAAAAATATAAAATTACTGGAAACTACAGCACCCGATATTATTTTTCTTGATTTGCTCTGGAGATATATTGACGGAGTTGAATACCTGAATAAGATAAGAAATAGCCAATTATTGAAAGACACACCTTGCGTTATTTTTTCTGGGGCTAAAGAAGATCTATATATTGAGAAAGCCTTTAGTGCCGGCGCCAATCTATACCTGGTTAAACCCCGTGATTTTGCTGTGTTGACTCAGACCTTAGACAAAGCTTTATCGCTGGACTGGAAAGAATATTTTCCACCAAAATATGAATCATTTATTTTATCAGAAATATAATTCAGACACAATAAATAAAAAAAAAGCTCGTTAAAATACGAGCTTTTTTTGTTTGTAATCAGTCCTGCAATTGCCTGTTTTTCATTGATTGTTCAGCTTTGAAAAAAAAGCTGAAAAAGGATTAATTTAGGTTGACACGTAAGAAAATAGCTTTTAATTTTAGGGTAATAAAGCCATAAACTAATTGATTATTGAATAGATGAACTACACTTTACTTACGAAGGGCGCACCGATAAAATTTTTGCTGGCAGAAGACGACCATGACGATCAGATGATTTTCATGGAATCTATTCATGATATTTTAGTACCGATTGAAGTGAGTATTGTAGCCGATGGAGAAAAAGTACTGGAATTTTTCAAAGTGGCTGATAATCCTACCCCAGACGTCATTTTTCTAGACGTGAATATGCCTTTGATGACAGGCATAGAATGCCTGAAACGTATCAGGAAAAATGAGAAGTTTGCACAGATTCCTTGTGTGATACTAAGTACATCAAACAGTAAAAAAGATATTGAAGAGTGTTATAAACACGGAGCTAATCTGTATTTATTGAAACCCCAGGATTATAAGACACTCACAAAAATGATTAACATGGTTTTGGGCTTAAACTGGAAAGAATATTCCGCGCCCGAACAGAAATCGTTTTTTATTACTGAAAAGGAGATTTAAGTTTCATTGAATATAAACTTGCCTCGCTCGTGCGGCGTACGTTCTGCTTAGATTAGAAAGGTCGGACGTCGCACGGGTGGCATGGCTATGCACTCATAGGGCTAAAAGATTTCAGCCGGTTGAATTCTTCAGTTTATTTCCATTTTTAATCGCTATTCCAATCCCCACCTAAAATTTATCCCGGTTCTGATTAAATTGTATTAATTAAGTTTATTTTTGTACATAAACCCTAATACAATTGAGTTCTATGAAAAAAATGCTCCGTAAAATCTTATTCTTTGTGCTCTTTCTGGTGATTGGTATCGTGGTTATCGGATTGGTGCTGGCGTTTATACCTGTAGAATCAAAAACACATCATGCAGGCATTACGGAAGAGGAGGCCACTAAACTAAGAGAAGATTTCAAAGCCCCGAGTGAAACATTCACCACCTCAGACGGAGAAACGCTCTTCCTGAGAAGATGGAACCCTGATACATTGGTGCCTGCCAAAAAGGATATAGCTGTGTTACTTTTTCATGGCATTACTGCCCACAGTGGTGCTTATGAAATGGCCGGAAAACCTATCTCAGCCGGAGGATACACCGTCTTTGGGCTAGATTACCGCGGACATGGCTTATCGGGTGGCAATCGGGGAGATAATCCGGGCAAAGACCGATGGTATGCCGATCTGGCCGAGTCCGTTAAGTATGTCAGAAGTCTTGGCTTCTCGAAAGTGGTAGTGATGGGGCATAGTCTTGGCGTAGCATCAGCCATTTGTGCAGCCAATGCCGTACCTAATGAAATAGCAGGATTAATATTACTATCAGGTGCCTACGAGGGCCGCAAAGGTGTCGGGCAGCAAGAGCCATCATTTTTTCAGAAAGCCAGAATTTTATCCAGTTCGGTTTTTCGTCCATCCCATCAGGCCATTGAATATTATCGTGAGGGCATGACCGTAACCAAAGACCCTCTGTTCAATTTCAGATATACGCTCCGCTTTGTGTCAATGCTGGATGTAAAGGCACTCAAATTACCCAAAGACCTGAATATTCCGGTACTGGTAGGCATGGGCGACAAAGACGAATTATTCACCCTCGAAAAAGCCCGCGAGCTCTATGACCTTGTGCCGGGCAATAAAAAGGAATTTCTGGTAATGAAAAACACTACTCACGCCAAAATCCCGGTTGAAAGCTGGCAGGAATGTGTTCATTGGCTGAATAGAACTTACATAAAATAACAAAGGCCAACGTACCACAGCCGGGCCGCGTAGGATATACTCGTCCACAAAAGGGCCGGACACCGCTTGGGTAGCACGATCAATGTGGATTAGCAAATATATCTCAATACATAATACTACTGCGACCTATTGCAACAAAGTAGGGGTTCAAAATTTTGAACCCAGGCAGATGTTTCCTACAAAACATCCCCTACAACCAACCCCTAATCAACCCTAACAAATGAAAAAAATCATGTACATACTCCTCTTCCTAATTCTTGCTGTCCTGACCATCGGATTGATACTTGCCTTCCTTCCTGACGAATCAAGAACACATCACATCGGTGTCACCCCCGAAGAAGCCGCTAAATTAAGACAGACCTATACAGAACCACACGAACTCTTAACAACCTTCGATGGCGAAACGCTGTTTATCCGGAGATGGAATCCTGATACTATCCCACCTGCCAAAAAAGACATGGCCGTACTGATTTTTCACGGCATTACAGCTTATAGTGAGGCATACGATATGGCCGGCAAAACCTTAGCCGAGGGTGGCTATACTACTTTTGGACTTGACTACCGCGGGCACGGACTATCCAGCGGCAACCGGGCCGATAGTCCCGGCAAAGATAGATTTACGGCTGATCTGGTAGAGACCATAAAATATATCAAAGGACTTGGTTTCCCAAAAGTGGTGGTGATAGGGCATAGTCTTGGCGTAGTATCATCCATAACCTTAGCCAATGCTGCCCCGAAAGAACTGGCAGGCTTGATACTGCTCTCTGCCGCCTATGAAAGACGCAAAGAGGCCGAAGTAGTACCCCCATCAGCTTTTCAGAAAGCCAAGATTATAGCCAGTTCTTTGCTACGCCCATCGTATCAGGCGGTGGAGTATTACCGCGAGGGTATGGTGGTTGCTAAAGACCCACTGTATAATTATCGATATACGCTTCGGTTCACAACGATGATACCCGTAAAAGACCTCAGAATCAAGCAGGATATGCAAATCCCGATCATGGTAGGTATTGGTGATAAAGACGAATTGTTTACAGTAGAAAAAGCCAGATACCTTTATGATTTGATACCGGGTAATCAGAAAGAGTTTATCATACTGAAAGATATGTATCATGCCAAAATCCCGGTAGAAAGCTGGCAGGAATGCGTAGCATGGTTAAACAAGACATACCTAAAATAAAATATAAAAAGATATATAGGGGTTCAAAATTTTGAGCCCCTTTTTCAGTATCGAGACAATAAGGGCAATCATAAGAACTCACCATAACAATTCCTATCTCTAAATAGTTAATATGCTAAACCCGTACTGGTTTCAGGAATAATACCGTTACCTTTGACCGACAATAAATAGAAATAGATGATAACGAGACCCATTTTGCTGATAGAAGACGATATTGACGATAAAGTTTTTCTTGAAGAAGTATTTGAAGAATTAGAAATTAAAAACCCGCTGGTTTGGTTCGATAACTGCAACGATGCCAAAAACTTTATTTTATCGACCGAACACCAGCTTTTTATTATCCTGTGCGATATTAATCTGCCTCGCCAAAGTGGCATTGAGTTAAAAAGAGAAATAGACGCCAGCGATCGCCTGCGTGAAAAGAGCATCCCTTTTATATTTTATACCACTACTGCCAATATGGATCATGTACGTGAGGCCTATACCAGACTGACAGTACAGGGGTTCTTCCAGAAAAATCATGATTTTGAAGCCACCAAACGAGATATTAAACTCATTATGGATTATTGGTCGGCCTGTGTGCACCCCAATTCAAAGGCTGAGTATGCATAAATAGAAGTATAAAATGCATTAGTAAAAATTGCGAGATTTTGCGAGAATCTCGCAATTTTTATGATTCTACTACCTTTCTTATAATTTTTGTATCTTGCCAGGCATAATTTTGAAAACCTCTATTACAGGACTGACTATGACCAAACTTGTTGTTTTTGCACTTTCAGCAACCCTTTCGGCATTCACATTTTTACATCAGAACAACTCACGTGAAGTAAAGCAAGTAGAAGAAAAACCAAAAATAGCCTTCACCTTTGACGACGGACAAATCAACGACGCCGGAGGGTATAAACTGAGAGTCTGGAATGAAATGTTGCTCGGTCACCTGAAAAAACATCAGTTGAAAGCCATACTGTTTTCGTCGGGGGCTAATAAAATTAACCCGGTAGGCAAGTACGTGTTGTCGTCATGGAATAATGCGGGGCATCTGATTGCCAATCATACCTTTACTCATCCCAACTTTAACAGCAAAAACACAAGTCTGGAAGCGTTTGAAGCCGAGTTGATGAAGAATGATTCTATTATCAGAAACTACTCCAATTATTATAAGTATTTCAGATTTCCTTATCTGAAAGAGGGTAATACGAAAGAGAAAGTAGAAGAATTCAGGGCATTTATGAAGCAAAAAGGCTATAAAAACGGACACGTGACCATTGATGCCTCTGACTGGTACATTGCTGGCCGGTTGATAACCCGATTAAAACAAAACCCCAAAGCCGATATCAGCGGTTTCAGAGAATATTATAAAAATCACTTATTCAACCGGGCTACTTTCTACGACTCTCTGGCTCATCAGCTATCCGGCAGACGAATCAATCATGTGATATTGCTACACCATAATCTGGCAGCCGCTTTATTCCTGGACGACCTCATTCAACATTTCAAAGCCAATGGTTGGGAAGTACTCAACGCCGATAAAGCCTATCAGGATAAGATTTACGAAGAAGTACTCACCAACATTCCGGCAGGTGAGAGCCTGATATGGGCATTAGCTAAACAATCAGGCAAATTTGAAAAGGTACTGCGATACCCGGCCGAAGACGGCGAATATGAGAAGCCCATGATGGATAAGTTGGGGCTTTAACCACCAACCCCGTGCCACGGCTATACTCGTCTGAAAACGGCCGTGACACGGGTAAACTCAGAGCCATTATCTATTGAGAATTTATACCAATTATTCGTCTACCGGCGGTAGTTACTGAACCTTTATTTCTCTTTCTTCAAAGCCTCTTTGGTCTCTTCATATACCTCGTCATATTCTTTCTTCTCATCGCTTTCGATATTTGAGCCTATTGCTCCCCCAATAATAAGTCCTAATGGCCCTGCTACAATTGTACCCACTACAGCCCCGATTACCGCATTTTGTGTGGTATTGGCATCTGGTGGATTAGGTGTACCATTCACGGCATCTTCTACTGCCTTTCTGGTATTCTTCTGCTCAGTCTCATTATGTTTCTCGACTTGTTCTTTGATGAACTTCTCTTTGTCTGTCTTTTTCATAGTTAGAATAGTTTTGTGTGATAGAGATTAAAATTCCGTGCCATGTAAGATGGACGTATCCTATTACACTCTTTGCCTTAAAATCAGTATTTTACCGTAGAATAATATCCCACTGGTTTTTTCTGTTATTTACTTCTACTTTTGATTGCTTCTTCTGTTGGGAGCGAAAAACTAATCCTCATAGAGCTATGACTAGATACATTCTTTTGTTTTGCCTGCTTGGCTATTTTTTTGCAAACGCACAATCTACTACCATTACACCCGGTAGCGCCGGTTCGGTGAGTGTACCGAAACTTTCTTACGACCAGATAATGGCTATCCCCAACCCCCAGGCCGGGATGATGGCCTTCGATAGTACTTTTAAATGTTTAAAGTATTATAATGGCAACAAATGGCTGTGTACTTCGCAGAATGGTAGTGATAATACCGCCGTCGGCTTTGCCTGGAAGAAAGCTGTTTATAATAATGGTTACGAAAGGGCCAATGCCATAGCGGTTGATAAAAACAATAATGTTTATATATCAGGTAGTGCCGGAAATGAGGCTATGTATGGATATATAGCCAAATTCTCACCCAATGGTACTTTAATCTGGGAGTATACCGATTATTATTACCATGCAAATCGGGTAAGTGCCATTGCCGTTGATGATAACTTTCAGGTTTATGTCTTGCTCAATGCAAGTTTCAGATCTAATAATTTAGGTATTTTAAAACTGGATGCCAAAGGGGCTCTGCTCTGGAGAAAAAATGGGTTTGGTGATATAGGCTCCTACCGTTATGCCGAGAATATCTTCTTTGATACTAATCAGCAGATATATGTAACAGGCAGGTTTACCACGAATTTAACGATAGACTCTTTTACAATCAATAGCAATATAGGTTATGAGGGCTTTGTCGTAAAATTATCAAATGATGGGACTGTTCAATGGCTTAAGTCTACTAATAGTGGTCTTGTTTCCAAGGTAGCTTCTAATGGAGAGAGTTATTTTGCCGGACATTTTACCGGCAGTATTACCATTGCAGGCAATACGCTTAATTCAACAGGCAATGAAGATATTGTTATTGGCAAGCTGAATAAAGATGGCTCTTTGGCATGGGTTAAAAGAGCAGGCGGCATAGGAACCGACAAAGCCAATACCATTGCTGTCGACAATGCCGGAGACGTATATATAGCAGGGAGTTTCTCGGGCAATGCCTATTTTGATACCACGCCCGTAAATGCTGTTGATGCAGAAGATTTCTACTTGGTAAAGTATCGCTCTGATGGTCTGTTTCTCTGGCTCAGAAATGGGGGAGGAGCAGGTACGGATAGTGGCATAAAAATAGAACTTTCATCTGCCGGACAACCTATAGTATTGGGTTCTGCCAGTAGCAATAGTCTTACGTTTTATCCAGGTTTTGTGTTGAGTCCTCCGGTGAGTCCGGGTAATTTCCTGATCAGGTATGATGCCTTTAACGGAAACATCACCTGGGCCCGGGTGGTTGAGAACGCTTCAGATTTTAAAGTCAATCCGCAGGACGAAATCTATACCTGGCAGAATATAGCTGTAGGTATGGCAGACCCCGGCAACTCTAAAGGCTATCAGAACATCCTTACCAAATATCTCTACGATGGCACCTTTGCTTATAGACTGATTAACGGCGGAGCTTTGCAAAATATGGCTTTTGGCACAAACAAACACTTTTTCTTTATAGGCAATTACTCAGATACCATTCAGGTTGGTGCAAGTACGCTGACATCAACCGATAATCAGGGAGATATGTATATCAGCCATTGGATGGAATGAGCAGTAATTTGATGATATTTGGATAAACCCGGAAAACCCGTTTATGCCAATAAAATAGGCGATGGAGTAGCTGATTGAAATGTGTGAGGAATTATCCCTCATCCTTCAATAAAATTTTCATCAGATTTCCGCCTCACCCGCTATCCCACTTATTGGACTCTACCGATTTTTCGCGTACTTGACTGCCAGTAAACTTTAAGCTTATGAATATACTTCTGAGATTGAAAACCTGGCACTTATTTGTATTATTGATGAGTCCACGGCTCCTGTCACTTTTCTTCCTCAATAATATCAATTATACTAATTTACTGGCAGGCCTGAATGGGGTTCTCTACTTTGGCTTTTTTATACTCTCGTATGAGTTTCTGCGACAATTCGACAAAGAGCGAAAACCCATTCAGCGCATTTTCTTCTTTCTCATAAATAGCATTTTTGCCTGCATATTTGTAGCTATGGCCTTAAACGGCTATTCCCTCGATTTCCTTGAAACTGTGCTCCTATTACCCATATTTATCACGTTTATGGGGCATGTTTTGTATGTGTTAGCCAAAAAGCAGAATAAGGCTGAGAAGTTATATAACCTCAGTTCTCAGGCAGTATTTCTTTATATGCTATTATACCTTTTACTACCCCTTGGCATCTGGATTATTGTGCCGCAGTTCAAAAAATTAAAGACAACACAGCTGTCAAACTCCTATTTCCCTAAAACATAAACAGGCTTGTAAACTCCATCTGCCAACCCCACCACCTCAGCAAAAAGCGATTGCAGCAAGGCCAGATGATTAGGCAGATTGGCTCTATCTATACACAATACCTGCTCGGTCTTCTCTCTCAGATTGGCCGGGATTTTCGAAGTTTCTTCCAGAATATCAATGACACGTTTATCGCTCATCGGATAAATCTCATTAATAGCAAAGAGTGTCATCGTCAGGTTCTTCATGGCTCTTGCCAGACTTCCTGCCAGATTATACACATCGTTCTTTTCAACATAACCCACTATATGCATAATCGTAAACTCAGTCGACCACAGTGATTGCTGAATGATAGCCTGTTTTAATTTAGGCGGATATACCCGTATATGCTCTTTCAGATGATTGATAATTCCCTCAGGGTCATATAAAGCAATACAAATTTCAGTTTCAGCCAGATAATAAACAGAGGCAAAGCCATAGGGTGGTTGTTGCTCATAGTGATTCTCCCAGATACCCTTCTGTGCCTTTTCGATAGTGCCATGTATCTGGTCGATGTTTTTATAGAGGAAGTCCACCTTGCCACTGGCTGTATTAATCCACGCCCCACCATTCACCCACGGCCCCCACTCATAAAAGCCCGTTACTACCGGACTGCCATCTATTGCATATTTATGCGCTATTTCCTTCACCGAATCAATCGAAAACGGAGTGGCATCGGTATAATAGATGCCTACGTCTAAATCTGATTGTTCGGTGGCTCTGCCTGTGGCATACGAGCCACCCAATACAATGGCTTTTACGTTTGGCAATGCCTGTAAGTCGTTTACGATGGCGTCTAAGGTCAGCTGTTTTTCGTGAGGGAGTGTCATTTCTTTCATGTATGTAAATCCGGGCGCAAAGGTAACGGTTTTGTCAGATTGGTGGTTTTATCACAGGGGCTTTGTTGCTTTAATTCTTTTAAACGGCAAAAGATAGGTGTGTACTAACAAGCTTTGTGTATTAAAGTTTTGAACAGATTACATATATAAAATAAACCTAAACGCAAAGCAACAACCAGATTGCCAAACCTCCCGTTTTCTGCCTATATTGCGCCGTTTTATTACTAACCTATGCACGAGAGGCGTTTTTATCTGATTATTATTCTGGGCTTACTTTCGGCCATCGGGGCTTTTTCTATCGATACCTATATTGCAGGCTTCCCTGCTATTGCCGCCGATTTCCATGTACCCATTGATACCGTTTCTTATTCTATCTCCAGTTTCTTTCTGGGCATTTGTATCGGACAAATGATTTGCGGCCCACTGCTCGACCGCTTCGGCCGACGCATCCCGCTGCTCATAGGCTTGTTTCTTTATACCATTGCCTCGGTAGGCTGCGCTATCTCAAACTCTATCGAAATGCTCATTGTGGTGCGGTTCTTTCAGGCATTGGGTGGATGCGTAGGCATTGTAGCCCCCAGAGCCATTGTGAGGGACATTTTCCCGTTGACCGAAATCGCCAAAATATTCTCTCTGCTGGTACTGGTTTTAGGCGTTTCGCCTATTATTGCGCCCACCATTGGTAGTTATCTCATTATTGCCTTTGGCTGGCATTCAGTGTTCTGGCTACAAGTTATTATCGGACTATCCCTGCTCATTACTGTTTATTTTTTCCTGCCCGAAAGTCGCCCCGGCGATGCTTCTATGTCTTTGCACCCCAAGGTAGTGAGTGCCAATTTTTTCAGAATATTCACCAATGCTCAATTTATTACCTATGCCCTTTGTGGGGCGGTGGTATCATCGGGCGTCTATGCCTATCTGGCAGGTTCGTCGGCTGTTTTCATGAAAATCTACGGTGTAAACGAGCAAGAATATGGCTATATCTTTGGCATGACAGCAGCCGGACTCATCGGAAGCAGTCAGCTGAATACCCTGGCACTCCGCAAACAAAGTAGTATCAGCATCATTCAGCGGGTCTTACCCATTCAGGCCATCTTCGGTATCATTTTAGTCGGCTTGAGCCTGCTCAATTTGCATACATTCTATACTATGCTATCAATCGTATTGGTTTTTGTTAGTTGTCAGGGTTTCATTCATCCCAATACCTCGGCACTCTCATTAACCCCATTCAGCAAAGATGCCGGAAGTGCCTCGGCGCTCATGGGCGCCATCCAGATGAGTTTTGGCGCTTTAGCCACCGCCTTAGTAGGCTGGTTTGGCGATGGTACCACTCTGCCACTAACCACCATCATGGCCTGTTGCCCGTTGGTTGGTTTGCTTATTTTTGGGATGGGGAGGTTGGTTGGGAGGGAAGAGTAAAGGATTATGTATGTCGGGTAATAGGTACTATGGCCAGTGCCGAACATAAGAAAAAGGATAGCTTTACCAGAAAGCTATCCTTTTTCTTATGTTAATAAAAGTTTTTCCGTATGTCTATAGATTATACCAGAAAGACTATCTCTTAAGTCTTGGAATGGGAGTTGGCATTTCTAAAGCCTTTCTTTGAGTATCCAGCTTGTAGGCAGATAATACTTTTATCTTATCTACTGATGCCGTTTTTTTCTGGTTTTTACCCTGTTTATCTTTACTCATGTTCTTATTTGATTAAAAGTTGTTGTTAATACTTATTATATACCGGGAGCACAATCACTTCCTTGATAGGATGGGTGTGTTCAGGCTTTTGCTTGTTTTTGGTTAATCGCATCAAAAACCATGATTAATTCTTCTTTATTTTTTCCAAGAATCAATTGAAGTCTTTCAAGCATTTCATCTTTATGGCCTTCTCTGAAAAATAAATCATCTTCTGTGAGTACCGAAAACTTCTTTAAAAGTTTCGATTTCTGAACCTTCCATTCTTCTTTTAATTGTTCTCTATTCATTTTTTTATGATTATGGCAAATAAATTTTTGCCCCATAAAGTTGACTTGTTTTATATTGGTATATGTTATACAATTGTCTTTAATAATTACATAATTCACACATAAAAAAGACATCGAAACCCGCATTGACTTTATCTACAAAAAAGCCACCTAAAAGTAAGATGGCTTTTGGAATCAACAAATATGGATAACCTATACAATGATAATATTTGCTTGAAAGATATGGACACGGGTACATACAAATAGCATTCTACTTGCTGTATTTAATACTTTTAATTTACTTATTGGGTTACTTTAATCAATTACAAAGTTCCTTTTTTTGAACCCTGTAGTATTATATAATTCTGAACAATAGTTGCATGATTCACACATTGTCTGGTTGTACCTAGTGTATAAAGATGAAGAAACAGATAAAAAAAGTACCATCTAAATTTTAGATGGTATTTGGACAAATTTAACCAACATTCTTGAAAAAAGCACTTCAGACTTTGGCTGAAATAGCTTAATATTTTATCTTTTGTTAAAACAGGTACCTGATTGTCAGGAAAGGTATTTTATACAAAAGGCCGTTAATAAAATAGAACAGGTTTGTTATGCATAGCATCGTTTAATTCAATAAAGCGATACGTAATTTTAACAGAACCTGTCTATTTATCAGGGCAGGTTTGTTTATATCTTCTTTTTGTTTGAGTCATACTTGCTTGCGCCTCCTGCATTTATCTGCATAATAAAGCCGCTTGCTATCTTCCCGACGGCAACCCCTGCTATTATACTTAATATGATTTTTATTGAGTTCATCATTAATTCCATGGTTTTCTATATTTCTGATTTTTAAATAATGCTAAATTCGCTGTGTAGTCAATACAATCTGAGAACTTGGATATTGTACACTGGCGTTGTACTCGGTAGTAATAAATACTTTGATGGGTTTAAATGGCGAGACAGTTTCTAAAGACGGTTTTACTTTTTTTGAAAAAAAGCCAGTTGAACCATTAATCTCCCCTATGTTTTTGATAATGGTTTGTTCGGTAATTATCCACACTACGTAGACTTGCTTGGCAGGTATCAGCTTTTTGGCTTCTGCCAGGTCTGCCACCTTTACCGCTATTATATAATTCTTGTTGTGGTCTGGTTTTATATCTACATAACCTGTTGCCAACGGAACCACCGTTGATAGTAAGAAATCAGCCCTTTGAGCATAAGTAACCGAAGAAAAGACTAAGGCAAGAAAAACAACTAGGGAGATACTCCCGGCTTTGTTTTTTAGTTCTGTAGATCCCATGAAATGTTAGTTCAGTTTATAACTGAATTGATAAGATACAAAGGTGAGGCTCTTTTGGCTGCAAAGTATTACACAACTCTATAAAAGTATTACATAATTCACACATTCTCGAGTGGTGTTCGCTTCTTGTGTTTAAGCGATTTAAAAAAGGAGGGGGTTAGTCCGGTTATCTTCTTAAACTGATTAGAAAGGTGCGCTACACTACTATAATTAAGCTTATATGATATTTCAGTCAGGTTTAATTCGTCATAAATCATGAGCTCTTTTACCCGTTCGATTTTATGAATAATAATAAAATGCTCAATAGTAGTGCCTGTAGTTTCCGAAAACAGATTGGCCAGATAGGTATAATCGTATTGCAGTTTTTCACTGAGATAATCAGAGTTTTTTACTTTCGGTAGTTCATCTTCATAATGAACCATTTCTATAATCACATTCTTTATTCTTTCTATCAATATAGCTTTTTTGTCGTCCATCAGTTCTAGCCCCGATTTTAACAAATTAGCCTTTAATTGTTTAAGCTGAGCCGCTGTAATACTATCTTTTACTTCAACCTCGCCTAACTCTATAACCCCGTAGATGAGCCCAAGTTTTTCGAGTTCAGCCTTTAACAGCATTTTGCACCGGATGCTCACCATGTATTTAATATAGAGTCTCATCTAATGAAGGTACGGAGAATTGGATAAGAAAACTAATATAAATGTAATAGATATTCCAGAGAATGGAAGGTCACACCATAAACTCAATACCCAGAATCAGGCATTAACTTTTATTATACCTATACAATAAATTAAAGAACTAGATTCTTAAAATGCTTCCTTAAGCACCTAACCGTGCCACACGCCAACCGCGAACAGGACGCGGCCGTCGCTACGGTTCGCGCCACAAGTTCAATAAGCCCCCAAATCAAACCTCGGCTTCAGCTCAAACAGCTCCCGCATCATAAACATATCCAGCAGGTCGGGCGATTGGTTGTTGAGCATGATTTTCATCTGCTCTTTCGGAATGATTCGTTTCTTGCCGTCGCTGTCGACTTTGTCTTTTTTAATGGCTTTTCTTTCGTGCAGGAAACGTTGGCGCACCGTCATTTTATCGTCATACATCTGCATCGATACCTGTTCTGAAATCCGGTATTCTCCTTTCGAGACCGCATAGCCGGAGCGATAATAGAGCTGTGTTTTCAGGTTGAAATAATCTTCCTTGATAGTTTTGCCACTAATGGGGTCTTTGATAGGTAGCACCGCTCCGCCGCCATGAAAAGGCACCGCACCGATAATAAACCCATCAATAAAACCACCTACACCGTCGGAGTCGTATACGATGTTTTTGTTGGGTACTTTGTATTGCTGCGCCATCGTGACAATCGTATTAATCACCTCGTTACCCTTAGATTTATCTATGATGTCAATGTCTTCCAGCGATTTGCCCTCCCAATAGCCCACCACAAATTTATTGGAGCCCTCCAGCGCAATGTCAGCCGTGATATATCTGTCAGCCGTTCGGGTCTGATAGACATTGTTGAACACACCCATGAAATCAGGGTATTTGTAAATATCGAGGTCAGACGGCACGAATTTCCAGTTGCCCTTAAAGAGTTGCAATTGCGTTTGTTCATCCTGCGCCAGCAGATTGCCGAGGTAGGAGGGGTCATGTTCTAATAGCCTCTTATTATCATAAATAGACCCCGACACAAAACTAATCGACTTAATAAAATGCTCTTTCTTCAAATCTGATTCCCTGATAATATCAGCTAGAAAGAAAGCCGATTGCTCATAGACCTCATCCACACTATCGCCCCAGATATAATGAGACCCCTTTTTGGTAAAATACCGGACAGCCCCATTGCGCTCAGCAATCGGGAAGCCATCTTCTCCTATCCACCACTCAATCAGCTTATACACCCAACTTTCAGGGTCAGGGTTACAGGTGGCCCGCACATACGGACGCACCCCACAAACCGACCGATTGCGTGACAGCAGGTAGAAAAACATATGCTCGGTAAAGTGTGTCAACTCATCGAAACCGATGAAAGCCATCTGCGAGCCTTGCCAGTCGAGTACATTTTTTTCGTGTTCCAGGTGCGCAAACCTGATTTTATTTACCCGGTTATCCTCCAGTTCAAACAACCATTCCAGGCTCGACTCCCTTGGACGGACATTAGGCAACCCCGAATAAAGAATCATCGATGTATCCCATAAACCACCTTCGTTTTTCACTTGCGTGGTCGTCCGCCGAAACACCACACCCCCAAAGCCCGGCACCTTTGAGATATGTTTCAATGGGTCAAGCAACAGACAATAGGTTTTACCCACACCCGCTGCCGCGCCCCCAATCAGAATATCCGCCTTCGACGCCAGCGCCTTCATCTGATAGCCCTTTTGCGGACGTATACAATTAATCGTTTCGCCCATCATTCGGTAATTCAAATATCTTGACGTACGACATTTTTTTGCCGTCTGTCGTATGGTCAATCTCATGTTTTTCGCGCCACAGTTTCGGCTGACGGTTCTTCAACCAGAATATCTGCGCTTTCACATCTGGTATTACTTCTTTAGTGGTTACCCTGATCTCTTTGAAGTCAATGTTGTCATCTGTAAAAAAGGCGCTGTCCACTTCCGCCGCCTTTTCTAATGGCACCTTGTCGGCTGGTACATTGGCAGCCTCCGAAATCACTTGCAGATAACTATATCCGATAGCTCTTTTATACAGGCTTGTGGCCACGTTCATATCGGCATACAATTTTCCGGCATTGATAGAGTCCCGAAGCCCCGGATACTTCTTTTTCCATTTTCTGAAAGTAGATTGCGCTACCTCAAAAAGTTTAGCCAACTCCTCATCAGTAGCCCCCATCAGGCAGTACTTGTAGGCCACATGATCAAATTCAGGTTTGTAAGGTGTTAAACCTCTACCCCCAATATGCGCCTTTCTTTTCTCTTCTTCCATAGCAGTAAAATTATGTGGATTCTAATCTGGTAAATTTCGGGCTTTGGGTTGGGGTTTCAAAGGGTTGAGGGAGGTTTTGCTGATAATCATACTGTTGGGGGAGAGGATGATTTTTTTCGACAATTCTGGTAGAGAATGGTGATAAACCCACGGATAATCAACCATTGCTCCCGTTCCCCAGTTGTACTCAATCAGAATAAAGTCTTTTTCAGAACCATAGATTTTTACCTTTCTGAACGTAGTAATTTTATTAACTTTTTCCTGATAGGGCATTTGGTAAACTTTAACACCAAAAGTTTGTTTGAGTTCAGCAATAAACTTAGCAGTGTCTTTGATTACCGGAAAATCAGCCACTGGTTTAAATATTCTCCCTGTTTTTTGTTCAGTTTCAGGCACGTTCAATGCTTCTTTGGAAGTCTTTTTATCAGCACAACCTAAAGCCCCCAGAGTCATAATTATCCCTGTAAGTAGTCTCTTCATAAAACGATTGCTAGTTCTTAAATATACACATTATTTCATAAACCTTTGTCTGGTTCTGCAAGAGATTGACGCAAACCTATTGCAGAACCAGACGATATATTTAAGACTATAACAAAACCAGACAGGCTCAATTTTAGTACCTTAATTAGGTGAGATTAACGTTGCTTTTAGTTTGTTAGGAAGAAGAAAATAATCATGCTGAACAAACAGTCCATTAGGAATAACTATTTTCACAGTAAGCGTATTTAATTCATAAGAAAAATAATTCTGAATAGTATAATACGTACCTCCAAAATTTGTCGTCACATTGGCTTCGGGGAATTTTCTATAATGAATTGTATTACTTACCACAGGCACATAAGCTACATCAACCGTTCCACTACTCATTACCTCCTCATTCAATTCAACGAGGGTGAAAATTACGGTGTACACCCGTGAGAAAGAGTCATCAGCTCTGGTCCATGTCACATTATTGAAATGAAAAGTCTGAATCTTTGTTCCATTCATCCCGCCTCCAAGATTCTTCCAGGCATTTCCGGTGTATGTCCAGAGTGTATTGGTTTCGGTATTAAAAATCGTTGCGCCTTTTTCAGGGGAAGCAATCGCCATCATATTCGCCATTGAATACTGAGGAAATTTTACTCCCTGATTAGGTGAAAGTGAAACACTTTGCGCAAGCACAAAATTTGAGATAGTCAGGCAAAAAAATAGTAAAGCTTTCATGTGTAAAAAGAGGTTTTTTTATATGATAAGCTAAAATTAACAGAAAAACCAAAGCGTATTTTTTGAGATATTTATTCGGAGGGTTTGTGTTGAAATGTGGCGAGAATGGATTGAATATTGGTAGTTTAAATGGCGGTATAATAGCTTGAATTAGTAGTTTGGATTTGAACCTATGTAGATATACGTAAAATATAGCATGTCCAGGAGATTCTGACTATATACCCCTTATGCTATCAGAGAATTTCAGAGGTTGATTAGCATTGATAAGGCAGGGCACGTCACAGTCGCCTTTCGTGGCTCTTTTGCTTACGCGCACAGAGAGACTCTGACGGGACAGTAATCACACCCCAACACCTATATTTATTTCCTCAATGCTTCCAGTTTATTTTTTAAATCAGCCGATAATTGGGTTTCATCAGTCAGCACCATCGTTGCTTTTTCACAGAATGAGAGTGCCTGATTTCCCATATACTGTTCGTATCCCGATGTTTTAAGTGTAGCAAATGGTAGCCATTCATCTTTTTTTTCTTTCGAAGCAAATTCCCCACACAGCACAAAAGAATTCACACCGGGTGTTAATTCTACATAGCCCACTTTTACTTTGCGGAAATCAACAGGAGTCACTTGCTTAAAATTCTTGAAATCGCCTGCCGCCGAAGTAATTAAAAACTGCACAGTAGAGTCAGGTATTGATTCGGTAGTTTGAGAAGCAGTAGCAACCACTGTTGAATCAGTTTCGGTTTCTTTTGTATTGCCCGGGTTGGAGCTACAGCTTACCAGCGCCGATAGGAATAAGATACAGGTAAGGGTCTTTAATGCGGTTGATAAATAATCCTTTTTCATAGGGATGATTTTAAGGTATAGATATGTTTTTTAACAGAATTTACGCGAACAGACAATACTCATTTCTCATCGCCAGGATAAAAATTCTTATAGGTTCGGATAATCCCCATAAAGATAGCGAATTGGGCAAAATTATAAACAGTTTTTATCAGTATTGACCCATTGGGAAATCTGATAATAAAAGAAAAATATATTTCACTAATAGTCACAATAGCCAACGACATGGCACCCGCAAGAAACCATTGGTAGCTACTTTTATTGGTTTTTCGCAAAAGAGCCGTGATATATAATAATGCCAGAAATACCATATAAATCATGGAGGCAAAAAAGTAATCAGAAGGGATTTTATAAAAAACGATGAGAACAGGCGAAACAAGTAACAGCATTTGAGCTATTACGCTCAGCAATTCTCTGCCGGATATTCCTAAAACAGCTTCTTTACGAACAGTAGCAATATAAAACGAATAACTAAGCATATATAGCACTATGGCCAATACCTTAACAGTGGTATTTCTGATTTCGAGACATATATCTGCCGCTGCCGCCAGAAAAAGCCCGATGCTATAGGTATAGTCTTTGAGTCTGTATTCACCCCTCCGGCGCAGATAATAAAAAACCAGCAGGCATAATACCGGTAAGGCAGTCAGGAAACTTAGTTTATCTCTGTAAATCCTGTAACCTATAATTTCAATCAAACAACAGAGTATATAAATCAGTACTAATCTAAAGGGCATTACAAAAGTCAGTCAATAAGGTAATTATCAGACAAAAATAGGGCCATTTTGCCAATTGTAAAAATATATTGATGTTTTGGTGGAGGCTTCCGTAAGTGAAGGTATATACGAAACAAGGCCAGAATATCTCAGAATGAGAAGCTTTTTTTAGTCGGATAACAGTATTTTGAAATTTAATGACACCTGCTATATTTGTGGAGAACAATTATTAAAGGATAGGCTCCTGATACTACCGGATTTATGAATAACAGGAATATATCTTAACGGGATGTTTAATAGCAAAATCAGATATGTACGTTCTTTGTGTGAGTAAACGCTCGAAATTGATGAAAGCTAAATGCAGGATTTATGTGCTTATCATTACTTTGATTGGCTGCTTCGGGCTGGCTCATTCGCAACCTGCCGGAAAGATAGCTAAAGCTATTGCTTTTAGGACATTGAAGTTTAAACCTTCTGTTGGAGACAGCATAGATTACGAGTACGGTTTTCTGAAGGTTCCTGAGAACCGGAAGGTCACCGGAACTCATGAAATCGAGCTCGCTGTATTGAGGTTGAAAGCCAAAAAACCAACTACGCGTTCTCCAATCCTGTTTTTGTCAGGCGGACCCGGCCAATCTGGAATCAGTTATATTCAGGAAGAATATTTCCAGACGCTTATTTTTAACCTTCAGGAAGATCATGACATTATTCTGCTGGATCAGCGCGGTTCAGGCAGATCCAAGCCCGGCTTGGAATTTCCGTTACCGGACGCCGATAACAGAAATATTTTTCTGGATGAAAAAAGGGCTATAAAACTTCACAATGAAGCTGCTGCCGTTGGACTCACTGACTTCAAAAAAAGAGGAATCGACATCACGGGTTACAATACCATTCAAAATGCCGAAGACCTGAATGACCTGCGGATTGCACTAAAGGCCGAGAAATTAAACTTACTTGCTTACAGTTACGGCACTCATCTTGCCCTCGCGCTGGCACGGGAACATGCTTCCTCCATCGACCAGATGATTTTTATAGGAACATCAGGACCAAACGACATACACCACCTGCCATTTAATTATGACAAACAGTTAATTCGCATTTCCGCTTTGGCGGCGCAGGATTCTGTAATCAATAGACAGGTACCTGATATGCTGGCACTTTTGAAAAGTCAGCTAAAAAAACTTGCGGCAAAGCCTGTTGTGATAGCTGTAAAAGACCAGAGATTTAAGAAGGTCGTACAGGTGCCTATCAGTAAATTTGGCCTTCAGCTGATTCTGAGGCTAGATGTCGGCGACAGTAATGACTTTATTTACTTTCCGGCCATGTTGTATGGGATGCAGCAGGGCGACTACCGGATACTCCAGCGGTATGTCGAAAGACGTTACAATCAGTTTAACGGGGGGTACGGTTCAGGCATATCTGCTATGCGTCAGGCATCCGGAGCGACACCCGAGAGGTATGCCCAAATCAGGAGTCAGGGAAAAACTGCGATACTGGGAAACAGCATGAACACCCCGGACATTTATGGTGGATGGCAAAACATTGATCTTGGAGAAACGTTCCGTTCAAATTTCAAATGCGACCTACCGACATTATTTGTAAGCGGTACACTTGACAGCAATACGCCGGTTTCCAATGTTGAAGCATTGCTTCCGTGGTTTTCGCAGGCCAGACAACTAAATGTAGAAAATGCAGGCCATGAAGACATGCTACCCAACGCCGAGGTTCAAAAGGAGATTATCCGGTTTTTCAGAAAAACAGAGCCTATCAGAACATCTATCTCCCTTCCCAGACCCCGTTTCGTTTCGTTCTTTTAACGCCAGAAAGTTTCCAGCGCCTGTTTATCTATCTGAATATAGACAGGACTTATAAATACCCTTTGAGATTCATCCAAGCAGCCAGAATTTTACAGATTCAAGGCATAACGAAGCCCCTCTTATTGCCTTATCACAAGAACATTAAAAGCAGTACCAACAATATCTGCAATATCCTCGTTATAGATTGTCCACGCATTACCGACCCAATATATCCCTACCGGATGATTGTTATAAGCGATAGAGCCTCCGCCAGCCGGATTGTAGTTGTGCGTAACCAATACTACGTCCGTTTGCTTGGGATTCGGGTAAGATAGAGTGGTAATATGATTAGTCGTATTAGCGGTAGTAGCCCTATGAACAAAAGCTGTTAAGGTTTGCAAAGTTGGAAACGTCTGCCAGGTACCATTACCATTCGCGTCACTGGTTAGTATTTTTCCGGCTCCTGCATTCGTCGGAATCTGTAAACCTTTTAGCTTGGCAATATCTCCTTTAATGTTTCCTATCACTTCAAATTTTTCAGCAGGCGGGGTTTGTGCGGCGGTTGCAAGAGCAATAATAGACAGTAATTGAAGTAGAAGAACTTTTTTCATAGGATGTGTGTGCATGATATATTGATTTGTTCAGGAATATTCCTTTCATTTAAAATTGTGTTGTTTTTTAATCAACCCCTGAGTAATTTCAACCATCAACGATTGTGTATTGTTTAGCAAATTCCAGAATAATATTTCCAGGAATATTTATCTGGTTAGAATCGAATAATAGTATAGATTATATATTCATTGCCTGTAAAACACTGCCTGATTAATTTAAAATGAAGAACAGATGTTGTTCAATAAGCCGATTCTCTCCCACGCAGCAACAAAATACGCTATTACAAAGCATTTCAAAACCAGATAGGCGGAAAAGGCAAAACAATCCATTAATTTTGCTCTATAATCAACAACTCTGTTTTACCCGATACCCTGATATGAAGAAAATATCCATCTTACTAAGTCTTATTCTGCTTTCTTCTTTATTGGCGATGGCCCATGAATTCTGGCTGGAGCCGCAAAAATTCCTCCTGACAGTAGGCGAGAAGCTGCATCTGAAAATCTTTGTAGGCGAAGGATTTATGGGTGAAGAAATAGACTTTTCCAGGTTTAAAGTCGCTAAATATACCCATTACACCCCCGACGGCGAAAAAAATACCAATGGTAGTTTAAACGAACAGCAATTAAACGATTTTCTGAAATTCGATACCGAAGGAAATCATCTGATAGCCCTGAATAATACAAACAAGCATATAGAACTGGAAGCTGATAAATTTAATGACTACCTGAAAGAAGAAGGGCTGGATAATGTATTGGCCTGGCGAAAAGATCACAACGCCCTGGATAAAAAAGGCAGAGAAATGTATCAGCGTTGTGTGAAAACACTCTTGCAGGTAGGCAACAAACACAACGAAATCTATCGCCGTAATACAGGCATGCGTTTAGAGTTGATTCCTCAACAAAATCCATATACGGCTACCGAATCACTTACATTTCAGGTTTTATTTGATAATAAGCCCGTAGAAAACGCTCTGGTGCTGATCTGGCAAAAAGGTATTGAAAAACCAGGTGTAAGAAAACTAAGAACCGATAAATCGGGCAAAGTTACATTCAGCTTTGAACAGAAAGGCATTTTCATGATCAGCACCGTATACATGATCCCCCACACCAATCCCGAAGAAGCTGACTGGCAAAGCTATTGGGGAAGTTATACCTTTGGTTTTAAGTAAAGTAATTGGAGGCTGATTTGTTTTGTCCTGAAATAGGTTGATGTAAACCTATTTCAGGACAAGATAACGACAGACCGTTTCATTTAGCAGGAGATACTAAACGAACTCAAATTGCGAATTGCTATTCTCTGCCTTATTTCGGCATAAATTTTACAGGGTCATTGGCTTTGGCATCGGCTACAATCTCTACATTTTCGGCGGCTGTGAGTAGCCATTTACCACCTTTTTTCACAAATACGGCCAGCAGCAGATTGTCGGCCTCCGGTTTCAGGTCGCCTGCAGGTGTTTGAAAAGCCCCTACGTGCGTATTTACATGCGCAATCATTACATCAGGCGCAATCTTACGCGTTTCAATCCAGTTTTTGGTCAGCCTCACAGTTTTAAACATTCGCTCATGATACGCCTGATGTGCAAATTTTACCTCTTTCCTGTTCTTCCACCACATACCTACAATATTTACCCAACTGGCATCTTCGGTGGTGTAATTGGCAATATCGCTGTAATCGTGGTTGTTCCAGCTGGCAATCATGGCATCCACCTGCTTTTCAACTGCCATTTCATCAGCCGTTTTACTTTGAGAAAATACATCAAACGAGAGCACCATACCTAAAAAAACGAGCATAATTTTCATGACCTTATTTGTTTGGTTTATGCCACAAAACTAGTTGCGTGGCCTGCAAACAAATAGTACAAACCCGACATCTTTCAATAATGCACCCGATTATGCAGCAAAAAAGGCGTAGACTGAAACTCCTCTTCAATGACCCTGGGTGACACCCCACAGAAAGCCTTAAAATCACGGATGAGATGCATCTGGTCGAAATACCCACAGTCGTGGGCAATGCTCGTCCATTTAATATCGGGTATGTTTTCTTTCATCACCCACGCCTTGGCAAAGCGTGTAATGCGTGCAAAAAACTTGGGCTGAATCCCTACCCGCTGCTGAAACTGCCGCTCAAGCTGGCGGGTACTCACACAGGCCAACGAAGCCACGTCATCTATATTCATGAGTCCGCCTTGCCTGATAAGCATGGGTAATACGCGGTCGATGGGTAGTTGTGTGCGTAATTGACGTACTTTGCCAAGCAGGAAACGCTCTACAATGGCGATAATAGCCTCGGTGCGCTCGGTTTCGGCCAGTTGGTCGGCTATGTTAGTCACTTCTTTGTCTAAGATATAGCTGCTATCGAGCGATTCATTCATCGGAAAATCACTCATCGGAATCCCCAGTAAACGATACAATCCGCCCGGCTGAAAACCTACTTTAACCGTATAATTAGCGTGATTCATGTGTAGCCTGATGCGGCATATCTGCGGGCCTACTACTACGCTCCGTTGCAGGTTTACCCGCTTGTTTTGCGGCAGATACTCAGCCACAGGCGCACCCAGCGGATAAAAATACAGACATTGCTCAGGTAGGGGAGGAAACGACAGCGCAGGTGCCGACTGACTTTTATCAAGCGTCAGCCTGAAAATCATGATATTGTTCACAAAATCACGGAGAGCCGGGTGTGGACGATGAAAAACGTGAATCATAGCTTGTGAGGCTTTTAATACTGAAACACGTAGCCAACAAAAATGTTTCTGACAGGCAAGAGGTAGGACTTATGGCTTTATTATTTTAGCCTCTCCTCTGCCTCTCTGTTCATAGAATCATAATAGGGTTCGCTATCATCTGTCCAGCTTACTTTTACCTTTTTATTGGCAAGGTCATAAAATAACTCATCAAACGTAGTAGGCATCTGGCTATCATAATGTTCCATTTCTAAACCAAAACAATAAAATTTATACTCCCGGTCAGCAATAACCTTAATCCATTTATAATTGTGTGGCAATAAAAATGACAGGATACAATCATATAATAATTTAACAATTACGGCCAGAAATACAGGTTTTATAGGCTGCCAGATAGTTTCTGTCCAGTCATGTCTGAATTGTACAGACTTGATTTCTGCCAGCGGAAAACTCCAGTGTTTTTTAAAGAATGGTATCTTGCTGATAATTTCAAGCCTGTCGTCATACAAAACAATATCATTATTGCTGATGCCTATATAAATATAACAAGCCAAAAAATATAATAGCAGCATAATACGCCAGCTCAGAGGGCTGATTTCTGAAAGTCTGATATCCAGCAAATAGTGTGAAACCAGATAAATGACTACCGAATAGCCTAATGTCAGTAAAATTAACTCTATTATTGAGCCTGCTATATAGCATTTAAAGATTTTCATAAATTTTACCTGATAAAGCTGTAAGAATTTTTTTGGCCGTGCTCGTCCACTAACCCCATCAACTATCTTTCTTAATCAATGCCCTGATTTGGTCAACAACATTTCGCCAATTATAATCCCTTTCCTCTTCTGTAAGCGCTTTTGGTTCTTTTTGGTTAATATAATTTTCATTTAAGCCAATCACATCACCTTTATTATGTGCGTTAAGCTGGCCTAGCCTAACCTGATTACCATCATCATCAAAACAATTATTGATGGGCATATTCATCCAGACACAAGGTTTGATGATGATACTAATAATCTTTTTTCCGGCCTTATACGCTCTTGGAAGTTCTTGCTGATTGATATAGGGAACATTCAGAAAATTTTTGCTTATTAAACAAATGAAATAATCACACTCATCAATTTTTCTTATTAAATCCTTATCCCATTCATCACCTAATTCTAATTGCCTATCGTCAAAAACTTCTATCAATTTTTCTTCTTTAAGCGATATCATGTGTTTTCGTAAGTCAATCTTGTAATCTTCGTCTTGTTGAGAATAAGAGATAAAGATTTTTTTAGGCTTATTTAATGGTTCTTTGTCCTTGATTTTTATTCTATCCTGAATTTCCTTTTTTTTGAGGTCAAATCCTACAGAATACAATAATTGGGAAATAGATAATGGAGTGAGGCTTTCATTGCAAATGGCTTTGTCTCTGCCTTTGCTTAACCATTCTATCAGTTTTTCATACTCAAAAATGTATGGTTTTTCACTAGCTTGGCATTCTTCACAATTACAGGGCACTCTTATTAAGGGCACAACTCCTCTGTACTCATGAATAATATTATCTATTGAATTCATGATTAATAGCATTAATCCCTGGGCACCGTGCCCTTTAGCTTTAATCAGAATTTTTTTCTTGTGGGTTTCTTCAACTATCTGGGCTTCACTATTATAATATTTTAAAATGACTGCATCACTCCATACGCTTTCATCTGAGAGAATCTTATTGCTCAAGTCTGCACTTAATTGGTTGACAATAGCCCTGGGCATAAAATCAAAATGATATTCTAACCTTAAAGCATTTTCATAGGTTGGCCAGTGTTGCGTATCAGGAATCGGATTTAATCGGGCTGGAATAATGTAATCATCTCTTTGTTGCTGTTTCGGAAAAGCTATCTTAAAAACCTGCAACATCAGTTTCAATTCATTGATTTTTGATTGATAAGTTTCTTCTCCCCAGATTCTGGTAAAATCAGCTTCATAGATAATACCATTCTGTTCCTGAATCAGGGTATCATCAATAATTTTATACACCGCATTCATCGCCCATTCAGGCTTTAGCATAACAAAATTCCTCAATAAGCCTTTTTTAGCATACCATAGAATAATACCTAAATCGTGTAGAAATTGGGCTAAATCTTCTATATCTACCGTTTTGCTAAAAGCCTTTTTATCTATTTTTTTACATAATTCTGAAAACTTCTCTAAAGAGATATAATCATCTGTTTTTGCTTTTTCAATTAATTGCTCCCGTACCTTTACCCACGACTTAGGTACGGCTTTCCCGATATGTGGTAATTCTGTTATCTGATGTTGGATAAAACCTTTCAGATTCTTTAATCCCCAATTATCATCCTTGAGATTGATTTTATACATGGGTTTTAAATTATACTCAGGAACTCCATAAAAAGACCTAATATCAGCCCAGTCTTTCTGATTTCCATTATCACAGGTCTGTACCAATACAATAGGACTATTGCCGCCAAACTGATAAATAGTAGGTATCCAATATTCAAAATTATGAACAGAATAACGGGTAGATGCCACTAGAATATAAACAGAATTTTCAGTCAGAAAAAACCGATGAACAGGATAATACACATCCTGCCCGCCAAAATCCCATATATGGGCTGTATAGATTGTCCCATTAGCATCATTAAATTCCCAATCATAGACCTTGATACCTCTTGTTCTATCGTCTCCACCAGGTAGTCCGGAATTTTCATCAATAATTCTTCTCTGCAACGAGGTTTTGCCAGAACCTCCATCACCAACTAAAGTTAATTTAGCTTCAAATATAAAATCATGGCCTCCTTGCTCAATTCTATCAAAATATCTAATAATTGCTTTTGAACCCTGCTTTACTATTTCTATTGGTGGGTTAATAATAGGGTTATCGGCTAATAAAATTCCATTATTCTTAAATCTCGCTGAATACACCTTAAAGCCATTTTTAATCAAAAATAGTAGAGGTTTAATATCCTGAATTTGATTATTACTAAGGCGTAAAGATTGTAATTGGTTGAGTGATTTTGAAAAACGAATACTCTTGATTTGATTATTGCGAAGGTCTAAAGTTCGTAATTGTGTGAGTGATTGTAAAAAAGGAATATCCTGAATTTGATTAGAGTCAAGGTATAAAGAGTGTAATTGCGTGAGTGATTGTAAAAAACTAATATCCTCAATTTGATTAAAGCTAAGGTATAAAGTTTGTAATTGCGTGAGTGATTGTAAAAAGCTAATATCTCGAATTTGATTAGAGTCAAGGTATAAAGAGTGTAATTGCGTGAGTGATTGTAAAAAACTAATATCCTCAATTTGATTATTGAAAAGAAATAAAAGCTCTAATCGTGTCAAGTTTTGTAAAAAGCTAATATCCTGAATCTTATTACTGCCCATACATAAAGACCGTAGTCTGGTAAGGTTTTGTAGAGTTACTAACTCCTGTCCTTTAAATCTATTGGGTGACTGGGTATTTTTTGATTCAAGCCATTGATTTTGCTTTTGTCCAAAATAGCCAAGCCCTAAACTTAGACTTTCTAGCCAAACACATTCTGCCAATTCTTCAGGCAATTCATATTTAAGCCCACAATTTCCCAAATCCAGAAAAGTATCTTTTGTTCTTTTGTTTTCTTTAATCAATCGCAAAGCTAATTCAGACATAGCAAAAAGGTTAAGAGGATATAGGTAAAATCCGGTTCTCAAAAATAGGTATTTAATTGAATATTTCAGGTGCCTTAAAATAAAAAAACAGCCTTTTTTAAGGCTGTTGGAAGGAGATTCTGCCTGGTCAGTAAGCTATAGCATCACTCATACTTATTTTCTGAAATAATAATCAGCAAGGGCATTGGCAATAGCACGCGGATTGGCTTCGTCTGTATTGGTGAGAATGATAATGGATAGCCCGTCATTCACAAAACGTGCATATACAGACCTGAACCCAATATTAGAACCACCGTGTACAATTAATTTATGACCTTTGTATTCATCAATCAGCCATCCGAATCCATAATATTCCTTTAAATCTGCTCTGTTGGAAGTTTTAATAAATGGTTGCCATAGCTTTTCCCAATTTTCTTTTGTTAGAATAATCTTCTCTTCGCTTATTGCTTTCTCCCATTTAATCATATCTGAAGAAGTAGAAAGAAATCCACCGCTGGGGCGTATACCAAGCATGGCTGTGGCATTAATCAGGGTGTCACGGTTATACATATACCCTACGGCCCGGTTAGGAATGATGCGATAAAAATCAGTGAGGTAGCTATGGGTCATGCCTGCCGGTATAAATAATTTATGATGGATATAATCCTGCCAGGGCATGCCGCTTACCTGTTTTATAATTTCTGCCAGCATGAAATAGGCCAGATTGCAATACTGGTATTTTTCTCCGGTTTTAAAAACCAGGGGTAAACTGTAGGCAGCCTTAATAATGTCTATATCGGGTTGGATTTTAAAATTATTATAGGCAGGGCTTTCTCTTTGCAAACCTGACGTGTGAGACATCAGGTTTTTTATGGTAATAGGCCGCCATGTTTCGGGTGCATCCGGAAAAAACTTATGTACCGAATCTTCAATACTTAATTTTCCTTCCTGCATTAAATGCATAATAGCGGTTGTAAAAAACTGCTTACTCACTGAACCAAGCCTGATTACGGTTTCGGACGATACGGGTACGTTTAATTCTACATTGGCTAGTCCATAGCCTTTGTTGGTAACAGGTTGTCCGTTTTTTATGACAGCCAACGAAAGTCCAACAATTTTTTGCTTCTCCATCATCTGTCTGACGATTATATCAGTGCTGTCAATCTGTGCACATGCGAGAGAGGGCAGAAAGAAAAAAAGTAGCCATTTGTTCATTTTGAGACTCATTATTTATTGATATAAGATTAATTTTTTGTCTAGTTCTGAAATAGGTTTGCACAAACCTATTTCAGAAAGAAGCGTTAACTACTCACACCCCTTTATCTCCGCCTTAAACACACTCCCCATCTGGGCATGAAAAGTGCCTTGCAATGAGATACTTTTGCCAGCCTGATAGGTGGTATTTATGCCTGTTGGGATTATTTGGGTAGAGGTGATATGATTGACTGCCTGATTTGTGCCATTGGTGGCGTTGCCGTTTAGATTTACTGTATTTGGCGTAACAACAATGCTATTGCTGACTGAGCTGGTTTCGTTATTGATGGTGCAGGTGGCGGTATAAGTGCCTCCGTTGTTTACCTGAATACTGTTGGTTGTGGCGCCTGTTGACCAGGTAATGGTTCCGGCGCAGTTGGTGGCTGACAGAGTGTAGATTTTCCCTTCACAGAAAGTGTTAGAAGGCTGACAAGTATTTATTTTTACCGCCCAATAATCTTCTACACCACGTGTTGGAACAGTCTTATCGCCTGAATCATCTGAAACTGAAGTACCTGTTAGTAAATAGTTTCCATTTCCAATCTCAAGCATCGATACCAGGGTTTCAATATGATTCCCTCCCAAAGTTTTATCCCAGACTTTATTGCCAACTGCATCTGTTTTTATTAGCCAAAAATCGCAATAGCCACGATTATATTCAGTTTTGTCCCCCGAAATAGAGGTGAAAGACGTACCACCTATCAGATAACCTCCATCATCCATCGGAAGCATACTATTTAACATATCTAAATTATCCCCTCCAAAACTTTTATCCCAGATTTTATTGCCTAAGGCATCTACTTTTATTACCCAGAAATCGTAACTTCCTCTCGCTACTCCGGTTTTATCTCCTGAAATCTCAGATGCAGAATATCCACCTAATAGGTATTTACCATCAGCTGTGCAAATAATAGAATTCAAGCCATCTTCACCACTTCCTCCAAAGGTTTTATCCCAGATTTTATTACCTTCGGCATCTATTTTTACGATCCAGTAATCAGAGTTTCCTCTACAAGCCTCTGACTTTTGTCCGGAACTATCCGAATGAGAATATCCTCCTAACAGGTAGCCTCCATCTGTATCAGCTATAACTGTATTTAACTTTTCACTACCAGTTCCACCCAAGGCTTTATCCCAGATTTTATTGCCATAAGCATCTATTTTTACTACCCAGAAATCATCCTCTCCTGTCCCTATAGCGGTTTTATCTCCTGAAGCAGTATAAAAATTTGTACCAAACAATAAAAAACCTCCATCGTTAGTTGCGGTCATGGTAGAAAAATTATCATTACTATTACTTCCTATAAACTTATCCCATAAATGATTGCCATTGGCATCTATTTTTATTATCCAGAAATCATCTGCCTTTGTCTGGTCTATGAAAGAGAATCCCCCTAATAAAAAGCCCCCGTCATTGGTTTTAATAATTGAGCGGAGAAAATTATCATTTGCAGTACCCAGAGTCTTATCCCAAAGTTTATGGCCATTAGCATCTATTTTTATAATCCAGTAATCGTCGCGGCCAATGCGACCCTCTGATTTTTCCCACGAAGCAAGAGATATGGAAGAACCCCCTAATAAAAAACCTCCGTCGTCGGTAGCAACAGTTGCAAATAACAGGTCATACATATTCCCGCCTAAGTCATTGTCCCATAATTTAGTAAAACCGTTTCCACAAACCGATCCCGAAATAACAGGCGCCTGAATGACTTGTGTTGCTTTGATAGCCGAAACCTGAGCAAATAGGGCAGAGGTGCAACAAGTAAATAAAAACAGTAAAACTTTCTTCACAACAGGGTTTAGTATAAGATTAAAAAAACTTTTTAGTCTGATATAATTCAATAGCAAATATACAAAACAGTCAGATAATAACCTGAAGTACTATCCGACCGTTTGAGAATACGCTACAAAATTCTCCAAGCTCCACCCCCTCTGCCCCATGCTTACTCACACCCCTTTATCTCTGCCTTAAATACACTGCCCGTCTGCGCCTGAAAAGTGCCTTGCAGCGAGATACTTTTACCTGCCTGATAGGTGGTGTTTATGCCTGTTGGGATTATTTGGGTAGAGGTGATATGATTGACTGCCTGATTTGTGCCATTGGTGGCGTTGCCGTTTAGATTTACTGTATTTGGCGTAACAATAATGCTATTGCTGACTGAGCTGGTTTCGTTATTGATGGTGCAGGTGGCGGTATAAGTGCCTCCGTTGTTTACCTGAATACTGTTGGTTGTGGCGCCTGTTGACCAGGTAATGGTTCCGGCGCAGTTGGTGGCTGTGAGGACATACGTTTGCCCTGCACAAAAAATGGTAGTGGGTTGGCAGGTATTCATTTTCATAATCCAGAAATCGTCGTACCCTCTGCTAGGTACAGTTATATCTCCGTTAGTATCCGAGCCGCTTAAACCTCCCAGTAAGTAATCGCCATTTGCCATTGGATTAATTGAAGCGATATAGTCATTATAATTTCCGCCAAAACGTTTATCCCATACTCTTTTACCATTGGCATCTAGTTTTAGCAACCAGGCATCCATATAGCCCATTGAATCCTCTGTTCTATCTCCTGAAATACCGGAAGAAGACCCGCCTGCTATCAGATAACCACCATCTGGTGTGGCAATCAGGGTTTTCAGTATTTCTGGTTTATCACCGCCAAAACGCTTATCCCATACTTTATTACCATTGGCATCGATTTTTACTAACCAATAATCAAAATCTCCTCTGGTGTCTTCAGTCTTATCTCCGCTAATACCAGAATGTGAAACACCTCCCAATAAGTAACCTCCGTCATTGGTTTTGATTACCTTTTTTAATAAATCTAAAATATTTCCTCCAAAAGCTCTATCCCAGATTTTATTGCCATTAGCATCAATTTTCACTGCCCAATAATCATCATAGCCTTGCGAAGGATCTGTTTTGAGACCTCCGGCGGTTCCTGAAGCAGAGGTACCTGCCAGTAAATAGCCTCCATCATCGGTGCTAATAGCCGATTGTATATAATCACCATCCCATCCGCCATACACTTTGTCCCAGATTCTATTACCACTGGCATCAATTTTTATAATCCAGAAGTCGCCATTTACACTACCTCCTATGGGTGATACTGTTTTATCTCCTGAAATTTCTGAATTAGAATAACCTGTTACCAGAAAATTTCCGTTGTCGGCAGGTAAAATATCGGCGGCGTAATTTTGAAGATTTCCGCCAAAGGTCTTATCCCAGAGTTTGTTACCATCGGCATCAATTTTTATAAGCCATATATCATGTGTTCCTTTTTTGGGTGCAGTTTTATCGACCGAAACACCAGAGTAAGTATCTCCCATCACCATATATCCGCCGTCGCTTGTTGCCAGTAAAGAAGTAACTGCGTCGTCGCTGCCGCCGCCAAAACGTTTGTCCCATAATTTATTACCATTGGCATCGATTTTCACTATCCAATAGTCATAGCCTCCTCTTGGCGTTCCGGTCTGCTCACCTGATACTTGTGAACGGGTAGAACCCCCTAATAAATATCCTCCGTCGTTACTTGAAATCATGACATTCATTTCTTCAAGAAAATCTCCGCCAAAACGATTTTCTCCCACTTTGGTATGTCCGTTTCCACAAACGGTTCCTGTAATAACCGGCGCCGCTGCTTTCGCTACCTGAATAGCTTTAGTTTCCTGAATAGCAGCTACCTGAGCAAAAGCCTGAATGACACAAGTAAAACAGCTAATAATCAGTATAATTTTTTTCATGAAGTGGTTTAGTTCTATCGAACTTTAAAAGTCTTTTTTAGTTAGAATAATAAACTATTATCTAGCACTACTATGCTTCTTTTTTACTCCCCTTTAGGGGCTGGGGGCGCTACTCACACCCCTTTATCTCCGCCTTAAACACACTCCCCGTTTGCGCCTGAAAAGTGCCTTGCAGCGAGATACTTTTACCTGCCTGATAGGTGGTATTAATGCCTGTTGGGATGGTTTGGGTAGAAGTAATAGTATTAATTGCCTGATTTGTTCCGGAAGTAGCATTGCCACTCAAAGTAGCCGCAGTGGGAGTAATGATAATACTATTACTGGCTACACTGGTTTCATTATTCACCGTACAGGTAGCAGTGTATGTTCCGGCAGTATTGACCTCAATACTATTGCCCGTTGCCCCATTAGACCAGTTGATGATTCCTGCACAGTTAGTAGCTGTTAGAGTATAGGTTTTTCCTTCACAGAAATTAGTAGCTGGCTGACAGGCAGTCATTTTTACTACCCAGAAGTCTTCCTGCCCCTGCGATGCCTTGGTTTTATCTCCTGAAATACCTGAGCTGGAAAAACCGGCTAATAGATACTCTCCACTCTCTACTGGAATCATTGAAGACAGATAATCATAGCCATCTCCACCAAAACGCTTATCCCAGAGTTTTTCACCGTCTTTGTTGATTTTGACTGTCCAAAAATCATATGTTCCTTCTGAGTTTTCAGTCCTGTCGCCAGTAGCATCTGAGTCAGAATACCCAGATAATAAGTACCCTCCATCAGTGTCCGTCACCATTGCCGTCGGAATATCAAACATATTGCCACCGTAGCGTTTGTCCCAAAGCTTATTGCCATTGGGGTCTACTTTTACAATCCAGAAATCATATCCTCCTTGTGAAGGCTGTGTTCTATCTCCCGAAACGCCTGACATCGACTGTCCCCCTAATAAATAATTGCCATCACTGGTCGGTAAAAGCACGTCCATCCAATCAGTAGCAGAACCACCAAAACGCCTGTCCCATAATTTATTGCCATTACCATCAATTTTTACAAGCCAATAGTCTTGACCACCTCTTGAATCCTCAGTTCTATCTCCGGAAATGCCTGAAGCAGAAACACCACCTAATAGATAAAATCCATCATCAGTTTTAACAATTGAGGTTAAAGCATCATTATTACTTCCGCCAAAACGTTTGTCCCATACTTTATTACCGTTGACGTCAATTTTTACTACCCAGTAGTCACTATCACCTCTTGAGTCTTCTGTTCTATCTCCTGAAATGGCTGAATTGGAACCTCCTCCTAATAAAAAACCTCCATCAGTGGTGGCACACACCCTCCTCAATGCATCCTCACCGCTTCCGCCAAAGCGCTTGTCCCATAATTTATTTCCATTAAAATCGATTTTCACGAGCCAATAGTCAGATTGCCCATGCGAAGCCTCTGTTTTATCGCCTGAAGCACCAGAAAAGGAAAATCCACTTAATAGATAACCGCCATCGGCAGTAGGAAGTATTGAACGTACTTCCTGATAGCTATCTCCACCAAAGCGTTTATCCCAGAGCTTAGTACCATTTGCATCAGTCTTTACTATCCAGAAATCCCATATTCCCTGCGGTGCCTGACTTTTATCTGCCGAAATATCAGAGCCGGAAGTTCCTCCCAGTAAATATCCTCCATCAGCAGTTGTAATCATTGTATTAATAGCATCATAGGCATTTCCGCCAAAGGTTTTATCCCAGACCTTCATTGGAGCACTTCCGCAAATAAGCCCACTGATAACAGGCGCAGCCGGTGGTGTTTGAATGACTTGTGTTTTTTTTATAGTCGAAACTTGAGCAAATAGAATAGAGGTACAACAACTAAATAAAAACAGTAAAATTCTCTTCACAGTAGTGTTTGGTATGAGGTTAAAAACTTTTTAGTCCGGTTAATTCAAAAGCAAATATACAAAAAATAAAAACGCCGGATAACCCCACCATTTATTATCCGACCGCTCAAAGCCATTTATATCTACCTGAACTCCTTTAAGTTAAATTGTAGTACTAAGATATATCAACCAATTGGCTTTAGTCAAAATTTCACCGATAGTGAACTATCTTTTGTCTCGCTTTTTTATCTGTCAAAACAACCACAAGCTAAATGTAAATCAATTTCTTTTTACCCATGTTGGTACATCAGTTATTTTATTCCATTCAAATACTATATCACCCATATTATCAAGTGGAGAAAAGTAGTCTATTTTGCCTAAGAAATTTGTTTGCAAAGTGCTGCTTGTACAATTGCAATTTAGCTGCTGAACACGGGCAGGAAAAAGTTTGTAAAATTTTAGACGCTTCTCTAACAATACCTCATCTTTATTTACACCGTCAGGTGGAGCCTCTACGCCGTTGATGTAAAGTTTTGTAGCTGTTAATTCTACTATCTCATTTTTATTGGTATAGGTAAATTCTACTCTATATTCAGGAAATTGATTTTTTACTACAGGTATATAATAAAACCCGGTACCATCATCTCTGAAAGTGAGCCGTTTCTCTAATTTTGTCACCTCATTGTTTTTTATGTCTTCATCAGAAAAAACTTTTAAAGGACTATTACCACCAAAAGTACCTTTAAGGCATGGAGCCAGACTCTCGGTTTGGCTATCTCCGCAACCAGCTACCACGACACAAATTATACTTAAAGAAAAGAATAAAAGAAGAGATTTTTTCATATAAAAGTAGTTTAGATTTTAGTCACTTTCTGTTTATAATGGGTTACTTTCGTAAAGTCGAAATTAACTATAAACCAGGACAAATATACAAATTTCACCACAACCCAAAAATAAAAAAAACAGCCATAAAGCTGTTTACTGTTTACGTCGATAAGGGAGTTGAGTCCCCCTTTAGGGGCTAAGGGTTGTCCTCTACTCAAACCTCAAATGCTTCACCGATTCGCCAGAATTGGCTAGTTCTTCTAAAGAATCAATACCAATCTGTAAATGGTTTTTTACGAAACTGCCTGTCACTTTTTTGTCGCTTTCTTCGGTTTTTACGCCGTCCGGCGTCATAGGGCTATCAGAAACTAATAGCAATGCGCCATGCGGGATAGAGTTTACAAAACCTACAATAAAGATAGTAGCGGTTTCCATATCAATCGCCATCGCACGTATCTCGCGTAGATAATCCTTAAAAACCGTATCATGCTCCCATACGCGGCGGTTAGTAGTATACACTGTTCCGGTCAGGTAATCTAACTCATGTTTCTTAATCATCGAGCTAACGGCCCTCTGTAAACGAAACGACGGTAAGGCAGGAATCTCTGGACGGGCATAATCGTTGCTGGTTCCTTCTCCGCGAATGGCCGCAATCGGTAGAATCAAATCTCCTACACGGGTTGTTTTCTTTAAGCCACCGCACTTACCTAAGAATAATACTGCTTTTGGGTCAATCGCCGAGAGTAAATCCATTACCGTTGCCGCCATGGCACTACCCATCCCGAAATTGATAATGGTGATGTGCCCCGCCGAGGCAGTCTGCATGGGTTTATCTTTGCCTTTCACTTCTACATCAAACATCTCGGCAAACATATCTACGTAGTTATGAAAATTCGTCAGCAGAATATACGGTTTAAACTCTGATAGGGCAGTGCCTGTGTATCTGGGAAGCCAGTTTGCAACAATCTCTTCTTTTTTCTCCATAATAAATCTATTTTTGTTATAAAATTAGGTTCAATTACGCAAAACCAAATAGAGGCTTTGATAATTTAACGCATTGTTAATAGGAAAGATGATACAGCTAAACCTACCACCTTTCGACCACAAAATTAAGGAAATTAAGGGAAAAATCTGCATTTTTGACGGTATCCGTCGAAAATATCTGGTTCTCACCCCCGAAGAGTGGGTAAGGCAGCACTTTGTGCACCTGCTCATTAACCATTACGAATACTCCAAAAACCTGATTCGTTTAGAGGGCGGACTGAAATATAACCGGTTACAAAAACGCTCCGACATTGTCATATTCGATAATGACGGTCTGCCCTTTCTTCTGATAGAATGCAAAGCCCCCGAAGTACCCATCAATCAGGCGGTGATTGAGCAGGCTTCCCGTTATAATCTTACTTTGAAGTGCCCGCACATTGCTATTACCAATGGTTTGAAGACTTTTTGTTTTGAGATTGATTTTGTGAGCCAGGGCTTTCGGCAGTTGCAGGATATACCTAGAAGAATTTAGTGATTGAGTGAGTTAGTGATTGAGTGATTTAGTGAATGAGTGATTGATTGAATTAGTGATTAGAATGGCGAATTACGAATTAATGAATTAGTGAATAAATCAATAATTGATAATTTGTTATTAGTGAATTCAATATTAAATAATCACTCAATCACTAATTCACTCAATCACTCAATCACACAATAAAAATATCTCCACAATACTTTTCATTCTCCCAAAAAACTCCTACCTTTGCACCCTCATTTTTGAGAACAAATCTTTAATTTTATTTAAACACTGTTTTTAGTATGTTTCAAAACCAGTATGAGACAGTTTTCATTTTAACTCCCGTTTTATCTGATACCCAGATAAAGGAAGCTGTCGAAAAATTCAAAAAAACATTGACTGATAATGGTGCTGAGTTAGTTCACGAAGAGCATTGGGGTCTTCGCAAACTGGCATATACCATTCAGCACAAAAATACGGGTTATTATCAGTTGTTCCAGTACAAAGCTGACGCGAAAATCGTGGCAACGCTGGAAACCGATTTCAAACGTGATGAGCGTGTTATGCGTTATTTGACTACAAAACTAGACAAATATGCTCTTGACTATAGCGACCGCCGTAGCAAAGGCTTAATTGGTAAGAAAAGTTCTGAACCTGCTAAAGCTGACAAAGCAGAAGCAACAACCGAAGAAAACGCATAATGAGAAATAACACAATGTCATTGGTAAACGACCCTGTAGACAGAAAAGATACAGCTCGTAAAAAATATTGCCGCTTCAAAAAAGCAGGTATCAAATTTGTTGATTACAAAGACCCGAATTTCTTATTGAAATTTGTGAATGAGCAAGGTAAAATCCTTCCTCGTCGTCTGACGGGCAATAGCCTTAAATTCCAACGCAAAGTTTCGGTAGCCATCAAACGTGCTCGTCACCTGGCCCTATTACCATTCGTAGCAGACGGACTTAAATAATTTAGTGATTTAGCGATTGAGCGGCCGCCGCGCGGTGAATTAGTGATTAGGAAGCTATCGCTTCAGTGAATAAATGTGATTTAATAATCACTCAATCACACAATCACACAATCACACAATCACTCAATCACTCAATCGCCTAATGAAATATCTCATTCACAAGTATCAAGATGGAAATAATATTAAAAACTGATATAGTAGGGTTAGGCTACAAAAATGATCTGGTTGTTGTAAAGCCAGGTTATGCCCGTAACTACCTTATTCCCCAAGGCTTTGCACAATTAGCCACTGCGTCGAATCGCAAGGTTTTAGCAGAAAACCTTAAACAAGCTGCCCACAAAGCAGAGAAAATCAAAACTGAAGCTTTGGCTACAGCAGAGGCTATCGGCAGTATCGAAATCACTATCCCTATGAAAACAGGTGAGAGTGGTCGTATCTTCGGTCGTGTAACTAACACACAAGTGGCAGATGCCTTGAAAGAAAAAGGCTATGACATCGACCGTAAGAAAATCGTTTTAGAAGATATCAAAAACGTAGGTGACTACGCAGCTACTGTTGACCTTCATAAAGAAGTGAAACAAAAAGTAACTGTAAAAGTAGTTGCTGAAGCGTAATCGTTTTATATACGATATATTTAAAAAAGGTCTTTCTCTTTGGGGAAAGGCCTTTTTTTGTTTGAAAACTCGCCTAATATTTGTCTGTAAATGACAGCGAATGAAACGGTTCGCCTTCGCCGTCTAAGACAACAAAGGTTTATTTTCGTATACATCGCCGGACTTAAGTCCGGCTTACATATAAATTATTCCTTTGTTAATTTAGACGGCGACCGCGACGGCGAACCGTTTCATTCGCTGTCGTCATAGAGCCGAGGCACAATTTCATTCTTCCAAAAAATCTCCCTACCTTTACAAAAAAATTACTCAAACTCCTATAATTCTTGAGAAACCATGTAATGCGTATCCAAACATCATCGACAGTAACTTGCTGATAATCAGCAGGATGCTATGGTATTGTTCAGGATTTAATTAAATTACAAAATGGCAATTTCAAGAAAATATGGAAGAACGTACCATTATCCGTTTTCTCCGGGTACGACTTCCGACGATAGAATCAATGAGACTTATTGGAACGATTTCCAACAGATACCGCGCATTGTCCACACCGAAAAACTCGATGGTGAAAACAATTGCCTGAGCCGCTATGGGGTCTTTGCGCGCTCGCACGCCACTCCAACCACCTCACCGTGGACACAACAGATACGCCAGCATTGGGAGCTATTAAAGAATGACCTGGGCGATTACGAGATTTTCGGCGAAAACCTGTACGCCATCCACTCCATCGAGTACCGGAAACTCCCATCGCATTACTTTGTCTTTGGTATCAGGCAATCAGACCATTGGCTCTCTTGGGAAGAAACTCAGTTTATAGCCCAATTATTCGATTTACCAGTGGTAAATGTCTTGGGCGAAGCAACCATGCCTATGCTTCAGCAAAATTTTGAGGCAGACGTACTGGCAAAGATTTCGCAGCCAAGCGTATTCGATTCTTATGATGTATCAACGCAAAAACCGTGTACTATAGAGGGCATCGTAAGCCGCAATATGGCAGAATATCCGGTAGACGATTTTGCTGCAAATGTTTTAAAATACGTAAGAAAAGGACACGTAAAAACCGACGAGCACTGGACACGCAACTGGAAACGCGCAGCCCTGCTACACGAAAAAGGAGGTGAAAGATGTGGCAATTAAGCAAAAATAAAACATGGGAGCACCTTTACGAAACCTTTGCGTGGGTGCGTGATATGCGAGGAGTGCCGCAGGATGCCCGCCACCACGCCGAGGGCGATGTAGAAGTGCATACCAGAATGGTGGTTGAGGAACTTTGTAATCTACCTGAATTTCAGGCTTTGGATATAGAGGCACAGGAAATTCTGTGGGCTGCTGCTTTGATGCATGATATTGAAAAACGCTCAACGACGGTGTTCGAACAAGATGGTAGCATCACCTCAAAAGGACATGCCAAAAAAGGGGAGAGGACAGTCAGACAAATACTGTATAGGGAAATACCAACCCCTTTTGCCATCCGCGAAGCCGTTGCTAAACTGGTGCGCTATCATGGCCTGCCTCTTTGGATTTTTGAGAAGGAAAACCCAGAAAAAGCACTGTTTGCAGCAAGTCTGGAAGTAAATACCCAATGGCTCATGTTGCTGGCAAAGGCCGATGTATTGGGCAGAATGTGTGCCGATAAAGCAGAGCTATTGTATAAAGTGGAGTTATTCAAAGAGTTTTGCATAGAGAAAGATTGTTGGGGCAAACCCAGAGCTTTCCCCTCTGATTTAGCAAGATTTGAGTATTTCAATAAAGAGGCCCGCAGCGCAGATTACGAGCCTTATCAGGATAAAGACAGCTTTTTTGAGGTGATTATCTTATCGGCTTTGCCGGGTACCGGAAAGGATACCTATATTCAGAAGAATTTGCCTAATATACCTGTAATTAGCCTGGATGATATCCGAAGAGAACTGAAAATCAGTCCGACAGATAAGGAAAACAATGGCAAGGTGATACAATTGGCAAAAGAGCAGGCGCGTATCTATTTGCGTAAGAAGCAGTCTTTTGTCTGGAATGCCACCAACATCACCCGTCAGATGCGACAACAACTGATAGATTTAATGGTCACGTATGGGGCAACTGTGAAATTGGTTTATCTCGAAGTACCCTATCAGCAATTAGCAAATCAGAACAGAAACCGTGAGCACGTAGTACCTGCGAATATATTAGAGCGAATGATAGAAAAACTGGAAGTCCCCCAACTGGATGAGGCGCATGCGGTGGTTTATGTAGTTTAAAAATCACCTCACTCAATATCCATCCAAAGAGTGTCTGCTCTTTTTAAAGAGCAGACACCATAAAAAATTAAATATAACAACTAAAAATGGTAACCATAAAACATCATTTCCTGTCTGAGTACGATTAAAAAATGTGAAGAGTACTATTTTTTAGCAAAGGCTTTTCAGTTTTTTAATTGTACGAGTTTAAATGATGGCTGCTTTTTGGTTACTTTTTGCAGCAACAAAAAGTAACAACCCGGGACTATGAAAAACAAGATAATTTAAAGCGAGCACTGAATAATACATTTTACAAAAAATTATATCCTATCCTTATAAGTCCTATACCCAAACGACTTCAACAACTGAAATTCGTCATTCTCTTTCCATATACCAATCGATGGAAGTCCCACGCCATTGAAAGTCGTGGTTTTTACCATCGTGTAGTGGATCATATCATCAAAAACAACCGTATCACCGATTTTTAAAGGCTGGTCAAAAGAGTAATCCCCCATAAAATCACCTGCCAGACAGGTCATACCTCCCATGCGGTAAGTCGGTTTGCCTTCCACAGCATCAGTAGCACCCCAGATACGCGGTTTATAGGGCATTTCAAGGGTATCAGGCATGTGCGCCGCAAACGATACGTCTAAGATGGCTACATCAATGCCTTGTGCATCTACAATGTCCAGAACCGTAGATACCAGATAACCTGTCTGCCAGCCGATAGCCGAGCCGGGTTCCAGAATCACCTCAATATTATAGGTTTCTTTCAGGCGTTTAATCTGTTTAATCAGGTGCGCATGGTCGTAACCCTCACGTGTCATCAAATGTCCACCACCCAGATTCAACCATTTTATCTGATGCAATAAATCGCCGAATTTCTCTTCGATATGTACCAATGTGCGCTCCAGCGTATAAGAATCATTCTCACAAAGCGTATGTGAATGCAAGCCTTCAATGCCTTCCGGTAATTTTTCACCCAATAAATCACGCGTAATACCCAAACGTGAACCCGGAATACAAGGATTATACATATCCGTAGAAACCTCAGCATACTGCGGATTAATTCTCAGTCCACAAGAGATTTTTCTACGATATTTATCTATTTGTGGTTTAAACTGATTCCATTGATTCAACGAATTGAACGTAATATGGCTGCTATAACGCATCATGTCTGCAAACTCAGCAGGCTTATAGGCAGGACAATACGTATGTGCCAGACAACCCATTTCTTCTACAATCAATCGGGCTTCGTTCAATGAACTGGCTGTAGCACCCGATAGGTATCTGGCTACGGTAGGAAAAGTAGCATACATCGAAAAGCCTTTCAGGGCAAGTATAATCTGTGCGCCTGACTCGGTCTGTACACGGTTTAATAATTCAAGATTTCGACGTAATAGTTTTTCTTCTAAAACATAAGACGGCGACGGGATTTTAGCTATATCAATGGGCATTTTCTGAAATTAATCTATTGGAGGGCAAAATTACTCATTTTCTGGCAGATTAAAGGGATTTGATTGGATTCGCAGAAATATAATATGGGTTTATGTTATGAGATTTTGCCACAATGTACACAAAGGTAACACGATGTTACACTATTAAAAATTGTGAAACATTGTGTCCCATAGTGTACATTGTGGCAAAAAAACAGTTCAGGCGAAAATCATTCAGATTATCAATACTACCTCAAATAATATAAAGTCATTGAGCAACATACAAAAGAAACACGGGCTGCTTCTACTATTCATCGACTCGTCCTAAAAAATTTATAGTTTATCGCACAGGAAATCGTTAATTCTGAAATAGATTTACACAAACCTGTTTAAGGACTAGACAGAATACAAGAGATGAAATATTTTGATTTAATTTTTGATGAATGTAAAAGGTTAAATGATGCCTTAGAAAATACTTTTCCTTCAAACTTGAAATTTTTTATGGGAGCTAATCTTCACGAAATAGTTTATGGGTTAAATAATGATTATATAGTGTTTTGTTATTACCCAGAACGGTATGATTATGGTCGAATGATGTTACTTAAAGACGTAATTATAAGGTTGAATTATAGTGGCGAAAGAAGATACTCAATTCTTGAAATTACCTCTTTTCTGCAAAATGACTGTAAACGATATGTAGCAGCAGAAAGAATTCCTTCGCTTGAAGATTTTTTAAATTTAGTTAAGTCATTTTTATTGTTTGAATTTGATAGTACCAATAGGGATTGGGAGGAAAAGTTTATCGCATACCAAAAAAGCATCACTGATAGATATAGATAACATATTTCAGGATGAGATAAATAAAAATAATAACAAAAAAACAGTCCGGACGAAAATCATCCGGACTGTCGGTATTACCTCAAATAAAAAAATTTTGACGAAATCGAAATGAATCATTTCGGGGGGCTTCGGGGCATTAATTGTGTGCTCATAATGTTATTCTAATTTAAATGTTACTGGTAATGTAAATCTTACTCTCACGTTTCTGCCGTTTTGTTTGCCCGGATTCCAGTTTGGCATCAGTTTCACGGCCCTTGTAGCCTCTTCATCTAAGCCAAATCCTACACCTTTAGCAACTTGTATATCTGTAATGCTGCCATCTTTTTCCACAATAAAGCTCATAAATACTTTTCCTCCTACATTGTTTCTTTGAGCCGCCGACGGATATTTCAATGTCTTGTTTAAGAATTTGTACAGCTCACTCACACCACCGGCAAAAGTTGGTTGTACTTCTACATGTATGAATGCTTCATTGCTTTCTTCTACCTCGGCTACTTTTACTTCGGCAGGAGGAGCAACTGTTGGAGGAACTTCGGTAATAATATCGCTGGTTTCTGGTCCTTCTTTGTCCACATTGCTTATGGCGGCTACTTCGAGTTCAGCCTGTGTCGGAGGAACTTCTTCCATTTCAGTTGTCTCTACTACTTTGGGTTCCATAAACTTTTCTGTCTTTACCTCTACAATCTCTTTTGGAGGCTCCGGCTCTGGAAGCGGTTCAACTGGCGGTAGCTCATCCGGTTTGATAAGCCCTGGATTTAACTCAAAGATTGTTACTTTTTCCACTTTCTCCTTCTGATGCGCAAAAATGTAAGAAGTAATAAAGAGTGCTGAAAAAGCCGTAATGCCAATCCACATGGCACGATTCACGGTTGACTTATAAGTCGTACGAAGCTCATAGGCGCCGTAGTCTTTGTTTCGGTGCTCGAATAGAATTTCGTCGAGCGTCACAGGCGTTGTTGCCGTCACAGGAGTTTCCATTTTGTATGTAAAGTTTAAGTTGAACATTGGTAGTTTTGGTTAAACTACGATACAACGTTAAGAAACAAAATTGATACCTGCAAGGAAAATCTATAAATATTTAGATAATTATCTAAATATTTATTTTATAAAGATTTGAAGATGCATCTTTTAAGATTTAATTATAGTAATTTTTAGAATAAAAACGTGATTAATAGGAGAGGAGACTATATGAAAAAATCAGGTTGTTAGATGATTGTCTAAATTTAGATAATAAAGAAGGTAAAATCATATAGTCTCGCAACGTCTTGTGTCAGCGACTAAAGTCGCCGGCTAAGAAAACAACGGATTTATTTTCATTGCAAGCCGGACTTAAGTCCGGCTTAACATAAAAAATACCTTTGTTAATTTAGCCGGCGACTTTAGTCGCTGACACAAGACGTTGCGAATTCCCAATTAAATAATTTTCATTAACTTACACCTGATTAGCCGACATTCTAATTATGACCATAATTAACCAAATAACCCAATGGTACACACGCGCCAAACAAAACAAATGGTATCGCTGGTTTGCTGTTTTTTGCCGGATTACTTTAGCATTGGGCTTCATTCCATCAGATGGGGTGAAATTGATGGGGGAGCGGTTTACAGCCTTACCAGGCAATCATCCGTTAGGCCATTATTTTGATGCCTTGCACCAGACAGGCTTTTATTATACTTCTATTGGCATTGGGCAATTACTGGCTGCATTGTTATTATTGATTCCGAGAACAGCCCTATTGGGGGCATTGCTTTATTTCCCGATTATTCTCAATATTTGTATACTCACCTACGCCACCCGCTTTGAGGGCACACGTATCACTACTTTCATGGTGTTGGCTAATCTATTCCTGCTGGTCTGGCACTCCGACCGATTGAAATATCTCTTTCAATCCAGCGCACTTACTCCTGCCACAGAAAAGAAGCCATCTGACAACAAATTCCCGTTTGTATTCTTTGGAAGTGTTTTTGTAACACTGGCTTTAGTAGTAGTAATCAACCAGCATATATATAATATCCGGCCGGGTAATTCTTTGGAAGAATGCACTAATGGCTGTGCAGGCAACCCCGGCGCCTGTGAATTTTGTGATTGTATTTATAATCAGGGCAAAGGCCTTGATTCGTGTTTGAAGGTGTATGAGGTGGCTAAAAAGGCAAAGTAGATAGTTATTTGATTTACGGAAAATATTGATAATCATATACCCGTTTGAGCGACCGCCACGGCGGACCGTTTCAGTCGCTGATACGCAGTCGAAATGTACGATCACAACCCATTATAATAATCCACCACCCGTGCTAAATCGTATTCATTCTTAAACGAAATATTCTCTTTCTTGATAAACGCCTCAATCTGTTCCTCCTTATCCTCCAAAGCCTTTACAACAGAGCTTTTCTTTAATTTGGCTCTGCTTAATGAGCCATCCGGTTTCTGAATAAAATACTCCGAATTGTCACGGTATTCATCATACCGACGGTCGACATTCGAAACGGCCGAATAATTGGCTTTATTCATCATTTTGCTTACATATTTCAGCAAGGAGGTTTTATTTTTATACAGCACCATCAGGTAAGCTACAGGCACAGTACCGCCCTCAGTTTTCAAATTCTCAAACTTGGCAAAAGGATAACTCACGTTATGTTTTGCATCATTAATGATAAAGCCCGAAATCTGCGCAGGATTAACCACAATTGAGTCTCCCACCGAGCGTTTAAATAACAACTCCTTATTCTGCGAATCATATTTCAGCGGAACACTCTTGGGTGCTTTAGTATTTTCTTTCACAAAAATCAATTCACCTGTCAGCCATTCGTCTATAAAATATTTCGAACCCTTAGTGCCTTCATAACGCAAATCGTAGGCGGCCATGGTAGTCATAGTTCCGGCGGGAGTGCCATTTACACGGGCCATATTATTGGTTGCCACAGCCGTAAGCACTTGAGAATCCTGTGCCAATACTGCGGTAAGGCTAAAGAAGAGAGCGACTGCAAAAGAGATAGCTTTCATTAGATTGTCTGGTTTATATATTGCAATATAACCCTAAAACGAAAAAAAACCGCTAAGTGCTTAGCGGATTCTCTATATTTTTTATTGGACTCCGTGCCACGCGTATACTCGTCAGTAAAAGCGCGTGGCACGGTTAAACTCAGTAGTCTAAAAGTCAACTTTCAGGCGCGGAATTATCTCAATACTCATGAGGTAAAGGGATATTCACCCGCTCATGCCACGGCAACCCTTGCGTATTCAGCAAAGCCATAAATGGGTCAGGATTCAGTTCTTCGCAATTCCATACACCCGGTTTCAGCCATTCTTCGTTGGTCAGCATCAGCATCGCACCAATCATAGCTGGTACACCCGTAGTATACGAAACCGCCTGCGCTCTTACCTCACGGTAACACTCGGCGTGGTCGCAGTTATTCCATACATAATAAGTTTTATCTTTACCGTCTTCGTCAATTCCTTTAATCTGACAACCGATTGAGGTCTGGCCTGTATAGTTTTCACCCAAGGTATCAGGCGCAGGTAATACCGCTTTCAGGAATTCTAAAGGCACAATGTCCATCCCGTTGAATTTCACAGGGTCAATACGGGTCATACCCACATTTTGCAGCACCTCTAAGTGCGTCAGATAAGCCTGTCCGAAAGTCATCCAGAATCTGGCACGTTTTAGCGTCGGGAAGTTCTTCACCAGCGACTCCAGTTCTTCATGATACAATACATAAGATTCTTTCGGCCCAATGCCCGGATAATCAATTGGTTTATGAATCGACATCGGCGGAATTTCTACCCACTCGCCATTTTCCCAGTAACGGCCATTCTGTGTAATCTCACGAATGTTGATTTCAGGGTTAAAGTTGGTAGCAAAGGCTTTTCCGTGATTACCGGCATTACAGTCGATAATATCGAGGTAATGCATTTCGTCAAAATGATGTTTGTTGGCATAGGCACAGTAAACCTGTGTCACGCCTGGGTCGAAACCGCAACCCAATAGCGCCATCAAACCCGCTTCTTTGAAGCGATCCTGATACGCCCATTGCCAGCTATATTCAAATTTGGCTACATCTTTTGGTTCATAATTGGCCGTATCAAGATAATGCACCTTTGTTTCAAGGCAGGCATCCATAATGGTTAAATCCTGATAAGGGAGTGCTACGTTGATGACCATCTTAGGCTGAAAGCTGTTAATCAGCGCTACCAGTTCAGGCACATTATCGGCATCAACCTGAGCAGTTTGTATTTTTACACCGTGCATTTCCTGAATATCGGCGGCAATTTTATCGCATTTCGATTTGGTTCGGCTTGCTAATAGAATTTCCGTAAAAACGTGGGAGTTCATGGCACATTTATGAGCCACTACACTGCCGACTCCACCGGCACCAATGATAATTACTTTTGACATTTTTATGTATTGGAGGATGAATGAATATTAGCTAATCAACTAACTAAATCCCTTAAAGTTTAAAACAAGGCGCAAAGATAGTATTTTCAGAAAAAATAATGGCTGATTGTATATTGTTTTTCGGTGAAGAGTTTGGGTGATGATGAGACTATCGTCCTCATTTTATTAAGATTTAAGAAATAAGCCTTCATAGATTCTTGCTCAATCGGCCCTTCGGCTCCGCTCAGGTACCGATTCGAGAGACTAATATTTTTTTAATAGAACTTAAATAGTGATTCGAGTTTTACAGCGTCTAGCCCGGTCCCTGAGCGGAGCGGCCGCCGCTGCGGTCGAAGGGCGCGGCGTTAGCCATTTTTACGTTGATACAATCCTCATCCAGCAAATCAAAATTCACCGTTAGATAAAAAAACAAAGACATTATTCAGAAACCATGCATCCTTTTCGCTCCGAAATGCGTTATATCAATAATTAAATCCCAGAAACCTTTTATCAGAGATTATGCAAAAGACTACAAAAACTGAATCACCCATGAAGTATGGAGAGCTAGTAATAGTAGCCATACTGACGCTTGTTGTTGCTGTTGGACTCTATTTTACGAATGTGAAATTATGGTAAGATAAGTTCGCTGTTGAGCAAAGATATTGAATAAGAATTACCCCCAAAAGGCAGTCACTTTTTGGGGGTATATTATTTTTTCCTCTATTGTTTAAACACTTTAAGCTTTACCTTAATTTATAACCAAGTGTTAAGTTACAGCTGTAAGTATTATTGGTTAATTTAATATCTCCTCTGCTTTCAATAGAGGGTGTCAGATTAAACATATACTGACCAGTCAGGTCAATTCTGAATCTATTGATTTCCTTAGAAATACCAATTTCAGGTCTACCTCCAAAATAGAAATTGCTATACTGAAGAAATCCATTATAGATAGATGATTTTAATATTTTATCTCCTAATGCCAAATTAACAAAAGGACCCGCCCCTATAAAAACATTCAGGACTTTATCTTTAATAAATATATACCTGAATGTAGTATTCAGATGTAAATAATCTGCTTTCTCCAGAACATCTATTTTTTCTGTCCCCATTTCAAACGAATCTTTACCTTTTAGTTGTAAATATCCTATTTGTGACGATAAATAGATTCTCTTTTTTTGTAGGTAATCTATCCCTATGGTTGCAGAATAAGATGTGGTAGTTGGTTTTTAAATATATAATCCAGGTTTATAATGATAAGAGTTAAAAAGTATACCATTATCTATTTTAATGGTTTGTCCATAAGAAATGGTTACAGACATTAAAAAAAATGCAAAGAAGTATTTTAGATTCATAGAACATAGATGTTTTAGTTGTCACAATAAAAAAGTTGTTTATTATATATAATTTACTGAGTTGCTCTTTTGATGAAATGACTTTTATGAATAATAAAAATCAGAAGGTTTTTTAGTCTTTTGCATCCACTACCAATTCTGTCTGTAGTATATTATTCCTAACGTTGTAATTACCTTGTATATGTTTTACTATACGTAAAAAAATTAAACCTGATATAAAAACAATGAGCCCGATACAATACCGGGCTCATTCCTAAAAAACATAATACAAATTTTGTCTAAAATCTGAAAGGCATTCCTCAAATAGAACTACTCCAAAGCCGCAACACCCGGCAAAGTTTTGCCCTCCATATATTCTAATAAGGCACCACCACCTGTCGATACATACGAAACGCGGTCGCCATAGCCGGCGTTATTGATAGCTGAGGCCGAATCGCCGCCACCAATCAACGAGAATGCGCCATTTTCTTCGGTAGCTTTTACTACGGCTTCTGCCACAGCATTGGTACCGGTGGCAAAATTCGGGAACTCAAAAACACCCATCGGGCCATTCCAGAGAATAGTTTTTGATTTTTCAAGAATCCCGGTAAATGTTTTGATCGTTTCAGGGCCAATGTCAAGACCTTCCCAATCAGCAGGAATTTCTCCGGTTTTTACTACTTGTTTGTTGGCATCGTTCGAGAATTTATCCGCACAAACGTTGTCAGATGGTAACACAATCTTCACACCTTTTTCTTTGGCTTTGGCCAGTATTTCTAAAGCAAGCGGTTGTTTATCAGCTTCCAGCAGAGACTTTCCGATTTCGCCACCTTGTGCTTTCGTAAAGGTATAAGTCATACCACCGCCGATAATCAAGGTATCAACTTTATCCAATAAACGCTCGATGATTAATATTTTATCTGAAATCTTAGCACCACCCATTATCGCTGTAAACGGACGCTCAGCGTGTTCCAGAATCTTTTGTGCATTGTCAATTTCAGCCTGCATTACGTATCCGCAAACGCGGTCTTCAAAAAACTGACCGATAACTGCCGTAGAAGCATGTGCGCGGTGAGCAGTTCCGAAAGCGTCATTTACCCATACATCACCCAGTTTCGATAGTTTTTCTGCAAAAACTACATCACCTTTTTCTTCTTCTTTATAAAAACGCAGGTTTTCAAGCAATAATACCTCGCCTGGTTTCAGGCTGGCTGCCTGTTCAGCAGCTGACTCTCCGATACAATCGTCAGCAAATTTTACTGATACGCCTAATATCAATGAAAGCGGATTTACCAGGTGTTTCAATGAGTATTTTTCGGTTGGGCCATCTTTCGGACGTCCTAAGTGAGACATCAGAATACAAGAGCCACCATCTTTTAAAATCTTCTTGATTGTAGGTATAGTTGCAGTAATCCGAGTGTCATCAGTGATTTCGTATTTGTCGTTCAGAGGGACATTGAAGTCAACTCTAATAAGGGCTTTTTTGCCCGAGAAATCATAAGTATCTAATGTTTTCATCATTGTTAGATAGAGAGTGAGTAATAAGCCTGAGCAAATGAGTAAATTTACTCATTCTCTTTGTGCTCAATCTTTTTTGGGGCCAGACGTTTTTCTTACGACAAATATAAATTTTCTTTTCGCTAACATCACGAAATTTTACTACGATTCTTTTACTAAATACCAAAAAATCTTTTAATAATTATATTTTTTCTTCGCTTATGAAAAATATTGTTTAGCCTAACAACTATTTTAAACTTTTCGGCGTCTTTCAGTTTGAAATATAATCGGGTAAGCCTTGATATGTATCTGAAATTAAGAACGCTGGTTTCAGTTTTTTCGTAAATTTGAACTCATTTCCACTATTATGAAGTCAGTTATACTTTTATTAAGTTTTGTGTGTTGTTCGTTCCTGGCTTTCGGGCAGGAAGATGATGAGTATTATCAAAAGCCAAGTCAGCGGGTTGATGTAAAAAACAGTGCGTATCCGAACCTTGACCGTAAGTCGGTAAATATGTATATTGGGGTAGAGGGAGGCATGGAGGCTAACCAGTCTACGCTCATAAACAACCTTGACGGGCTGATTGGCAAGCAAAAAAGCAAAGATTTGTATTGGGGCATTGTGTTGGGCTATAATATGAATGATGTATGGTCTATCGAAACAGGCTATTATAAAAACCCAAGCTATGTGATACAGTCGTTAAGTTCGGGCAGGTCATTTCCGTATATTTATCGTTTAGGAACATCGCTGCAAACCATTCCGATACGCTACAAACGTAAGATATTAACGATAGACCCTATCACTAAAAATGCCACGCTTCATGTGGGAGTAGGGGTATTACTTTCGCCCGATGCCGGAAATAAAAAAGTAGGTCAGCGCATTTTTAACGGAATTTCTTTTGATCCACAGAATCCGAAAGACACGATGAAACTCCAGATAACGAGCGAAGCTTTTTTAAATAAAAGTGCCGTAGCTCAGGCCGAATTTCAGGTTGAATTGCACGGGAGAGTATCCAATAGCTTATCAATTGTGGTTTTTGCCAGAGGCAACGTAGCCCCAAAGGGCCTTGTACGCTCTGATATTAAATATACCGTCAATCAGGCCTTAATAGATAAAGCCCAGCAACTGACCAATGGCATCAGCTTTAATTTTGGCCTGGTATTCAGATACAACATCATGCGCAGCTATAAGTACAGGGATAAGGAGAACGAGGAGTAGGGGGATATTTGATTAGTATTCAAGAAATAAACGTTTGCGGAATTGCCAGACGTGGTAGAGACAGGGCATTGCCCTGTCTCTACGTTTGTACATATTTGGTAGTAGTTTATAAATACCTTTATAATTTAAAGAACGATTAGTTCTATAAGTTTAATTAAAGAATTGTGCAACATTGTGCCTCATAGAATACATAGTGGCAAAACTGTTTAGAGAATCGTCATTTCCATTTCTCCCATTATTGCTCTACCTTTGTGCAGCTTTCAACGAAGCCTTTATCCCATGTCTGATACAGCTCCTGTTATTACAATTATTAACCGCCATTATCCACCGAATCCTGGTATTACCGGAGAATCTGCCTGGGATATGGCTAAGTATCTGATAGAAAAATACAAGGCCGAAGTACATATTGTGCATATTGACCGCACTTATGACGGAGGCGGACAAATCCGTCAACCCATTGGTATACTCCACCCGGTTAATACCATTTATGAGGGTAAAAACGGCTTGCTGAAACTCATTTCTGGTACGCTGGACGGGCTTTTCCTGATTCTGAAAGCCAGAAAACTGAATAAAGGCAAAGTGATAGTAATGACAAGCCCACCGCTATTACCTTTCTGGGCCACATGGTTTCTGAAAGATTGGGTACTATGGTCAATGGATTTATTCCCCGAAGGATTTGCTGCCGCCGGTACTATCAAACCCACTAATTTTATTTATCGTTGGGTGTTGAAAAAAACGTATCAGAAACCACCTCAACATCTCATTGCTCTGGGGCCTAATCAGGCGACGTTCGTTAAGCAAAGCTATCAAAAGCAAATACCAACTACCATTCTGCCATGCGGCGTATTGTTCCATCAGGAAAATGACCCTAATGTGCCCGAATGGAAAAAGGACGACGGCAAAATCTACTTCGGCTATTGCGGCAATTTAGCCAAACCTCATTCAGACGAATTTCTATTGAGATTCATCGATAATCTGGATACACAAAAGCACCATTTAATACTAGCCATTTATGGCGAAAAGGCAGATGCTGTATTAGCTTATGCCCAGGGTAAAGAGGGCATCACGATTCTGAAAAGTGTCCCACGCAGCCAGTTACATTTCATAGATGTACATCTGGTAAGCTTGCTACAGGAGTGGACACATATAGCAGTTCCCTCAAAAGCCGTAAGCTCTATCTGTGCCGGAGCCAGTATGCTATTTTGCGGCAATAAAGAAGCCGATACATGGGCATTGCTCCATAAGGCATCGTGGTTGATAGAAGAAAACAAACCATTAGATGCGCAGATAAAAACCTTCCTCGCAAACCTCACCCCAGCAGAAGTGCAACAAAAAAGAGCCAATGCGCAGCATTTGATAGAAGACTTGCAGATGATGGTAGTCAATGCCTACGAAGACGTAAGAGGGCTGGAGTTCCCTTCCCCATTGTTGGGGAAGGGTTAGGGATGGGGTCTTTTCTACTCCCTTCACCACCTCCTTAAACTACTTTTCAAGCACTTCTGCCTATACTCAGCCCCATTTACCATTTAATAAATTTTAGGTGTTTAGCCGGAATAAATCAGCATGTTTTTCTAGAATTGTGTATCGAATCCTTATAAATTCTATTCGCAATCTATATGAAAATCTCTACTTTATGCATTTGGGTGGTCATACTTTTATGTTTTAAAGGTTTGCCTACGCTGGGTCAAAGTGTTACAATAAACCCGAGCGGTATCAGTCCGCTTACTCCTCGCCTGAGCAATGAGGCTATTCTGGCTCTTCCGAACCCACAAACAGGAGATTTGGCTTATGACCTTACCTTTCTGTGCCTGAGAGTGTATAACGGAAGCGAGTGGCTTTGCAGTTATCAGGACCCTGATAATATTGTACCGGATATGGCACTTTTGGCTACAACGGGAGGTACAGGTGGTTCTTCTCCTAATGGAATGGCTACCGATGCCGTTGGCAATATTTATATAACAGGTTATTTTTCAGGAAATGCCACTTTTGACAATATCAGTAAAACAGCGCTCGGATATGATGATATTTTTATTGCTAAATATAACAAAAATGGTAAAGTTTTGTGGGTGCAGACAGCAGGTGGAACCAGTGAAGAACATGGTAGAGATATAGCACTGGATGAAAACGGAAATTTGTATATCACCGGATCTTTTAATGGTACAACTACTTTTGGAAGTACTAACAAGACATCAGCCGGTGGGACGGATATTTTTATAGCCAAATATGATACAAGCGGGGCTTTTAAATGGGTAAGAACCTTTGGATCTACCGGCAATGATGTGGGCAATAGTATAACAGTTTATAATAATACCAATATCTATACTGCGGGGTATTTTAATGGAGAAGTAAATTTTGAAGAAAGCCCCAGTACTTCCAACGGTGGTTCGGATATTTTTTTATTGAAATGTACTCCTGCAGGTAATTCCGTATGGGTACAAACAGCCGGTGGTTCAGGTAACGACCAGGCATTAGATGTTTATGCAGAAAGCAGCGGTGCAGGCATAACGGGGTATTTTTACGGTACAGCTTCTTTTGGTACAGAAGCCAGAATTTCGGCAGGTGGTACAGATATGTTTTTTGCCATATATAATCATGAGGGTGATATGAACATTTTGCAGACAGCAGGTGGCCCTGGTGCGGATGCCGGGCAAAGTTTAGCAATATTGAGTTTTTTTGGGTCTAATTATTATGTAACAGGGTATTTCTCAGGCACCGCCACTTTTGCTGATAAGACCGCAACCTCATCGGGCGGTAGAGACATTTTTATGGCTATCTATACCAGTTCTTTTTCAGACCCGCTTCAGTTATTAAAAACGGCAGGAGGTTCATCTGACGACCAGGGTGAGAAAATAATAATGAATGAAATTGGCAATAATTTTTATGTGGCAGGTAAATTCTCAAGAGCCTTTTCAATTGATAATTTAAATAAGTCTTCGAATTATGACTCTAATATTTTTATAGCACAATTTTATATGAATGGTCATATTAATTGGCTGAAAACAGCTAGCTCCAGCAATGTAATAGAAGTACAGGATGTAGCCATAGATGCTGCCGATAATCTGTTAGTTACGGGGTATTTTTTCAATTCTGCCAGATTTGGCAATTTCAGGAAAACCTCAGCAGGAAATTCTGATACTTTTCTGTTAAAATTAAAATAGGGGTTATGTTGTTTTGTGGCAACAAAGAATTAGACAGTCCAATGAAGCGGACACAATGCATCGCTCGGCGAACCGTGCATCTCTGCAGAAAAAGAGCTATTGATTGCTTTCAGTTTTCCTCCCAATATTCAAAACCCGTTATATCTACATAACCCAATGTATAGTCTACAAAAAGACCATCTTTCTTTATATGCAGGTATTTTGGGTACTTGAAAGGTATTATTGTATTCCCGTTTTTATCAATTATTCCATAATATTCGTCTTTTTTTGCCGGAATTAAATCATATACCATACCTGAGGTCTCTGCATAAATGAGAGGAATTATTTCTTTGCCCTCTTCATTTATAAATCCATACAAACCATCCTTGCTGACTCTTGCTAATTCTGGTGAGTAGCCGCTATGATTATGAGGGACGAATGGAGCAATGCTGTCGTAGGTATCATCAGGAATAACTACTTGTGCTGCTTCATTCAGAACCGAGTATTTGCTATTTTCATGGATGATCCATCTCTTTTTAGTCCATTGACAAATACCACCATACTCATAAACAAATGGAATAATCACTTTCCCTTCTGTGTCAATTACCCCAAACTTATTATCTTTTGCAATAACACAAAAACCATTCTTAAAGTCGTATCCCCACTCATTATCGTCATATAAGTAAGGAATAACAAGCTCATTCTGCTTATTAATGAAACCAATCTTCCCGGCTTTTCTAGCCATCACAAGCCCATCATGAAAACCCTCATCCCAGCCCCAGTAAAATTGTCCGGAATCAGTAAATTCCAGCTCTAATGGTATTACTAACTCTTTTGAAAGATTCATAAATCCATATCTCAAATTTCGAATGTCTATCACACTTATTAGCCCTTCCTGAAATGTCTCTCCAAAAGACCACCCATGGGGTAATGTAAAAACTTCACCCTTTTCTGTTATCCATTTCGCGCCATGTGTATAAATACCATTGTCATCCATTCCCAGATAATTTCGGGGTACCATCATTTTTCCATTATTATCAAAAAAAAGCTGTCTTTTTTCCTGGTCTGAAATATGTTTAAGAAAGAAGTGTCTAAGATTTTGATTAGGGTAGGCAAACGGGATAAGAATTTTCCCGTTTAAATCAAATAGGGTATTATCGATAAATTGATTATTCTCTATTTCATCCAGAATAATTCCCTCTTCATATATTTTTGGAGGATTACCATAGATAATCGGTAGTATCTCTTGTCCGCTCATATCAATCACTCCAAATTTATTCTGAAGCATAACTACGGCCCTTCCATACTGAAACAGTGAGGCAGAGTCATATATACAAGGAATAATTATCTCTTTGGTATCATAATCTGCATAGCCCCATTTATCTTTTTTTCTGTAGGGGATTAGTCTCTTCTTTTGTGTATCTGCAGGTGTATTTTCTGAAATATTCATTGATGGGTTTTGATGGAAAGTATTTTATTAGTGATTTTGGTTGAAGCTAAACATTTGTGAGAGGGGTAGGTTTTTGTGTATAACGATTTCCGTAACGATGGACCGTTAAATAGTCATACACTAAAACTCCTATAAACCCCCAGATACCGCTCCTTCACCACGGCCTGCGAATAATTCTCCAATACCTTCTTCCTGGCATTGTTGGCTAAGGCCTTGGCATCTGCCTCAAATAATATCCATTTAATTCCCTCTGCAAAATTTTCGGCTGATTTATAGGTTGCTAAATACCCCGTTTGCTGATGTTCAATCATCTCTGGAATACCACCCACTTCAAAACCCACTGCCGGAGTGCCGCAGGCCATCGCCTCCATAATGGTATTTGGCAGATTTTCCTGAATAGACGGAATCGTAAACACATCAGCCGCCGAGTAGATTAAGGCAATTTTTTCAACATCAGAGATTCGTCCTAAAGCATGTGTTTTAAAGGGCAGCATTTGATTCAATTCCGCATCGCTTTCTCCCAGAATCACTAGTTCAATCTCATCAGGATTAGAAACCTGCTCTTTTAAAATCCGCAAAGATTCCTGAAAATAACTGAAACCTTTCCAGATAACCGTCACCTTTGCGGCTGCGAATAAAATGAGTTTTTTATCGATGGGCAGGTTTAATTTTGCTCTTGCCTCTGCTTTTGTAGTAGGCTTAAAAACGTTTATATCTAAAGGATTCGGAATAGCACTAATAGACAGGTTTTTAAACAGATTACTTTTGCGGGCTCTGTTAGCTAACCATTCGCTACAACCAACAATCTGAATTGGAGGGAGTTGAGTCATATCACCAAAAATTTCATGCTTACGTTGCCAGACCTTAGCCGATAAATCATCAGGCGAGGGATTCCGCAGATAAGGCAGGCAATTCCCACAATGCCCCTGATAATTCTCACAGTCGCCACTATGGTGGCAACCACCCGTAAATGCCCACATATCATGCAGCGTCCAGACAATAGGCTTGCCTAAACTGAATAGCTTTTTAAGAGAGTTGATGGAAAGAAACCCGAAGTTGACCCAATGTAAATGCAGAATATCGGCTTCCTGTACTAAAGGGTGCTGCGAAATATCAATGCCTGTATTGGCAGGAGAAAACGCAAAGCGCACTTCTTTGTTTTTCTCATACTGACGGAAATACAGACGCTCAGTCACAAACCGGATGAAAGCCCTTTTCTTATCAAGCCAGCTTTGGGCTACAGGTATTACATCAGCCCGGTTACGTTTTTTTTCCTGCACCAGTAGTTTGGCTTCAATGTCATGTTCTTCTTCCAATACCGACAATAATCGTAAAGAGGCAATAGCTGCACCACCCATGCTGTCGTCGGTATTTATGAGAAGAATTTTCAAGAATGAGTCGCTTAATTATGTCAGTAATAGCTGCGAATTACGCAAAATTTTGCCATATCTTTAACGCGCGTACGATAATATTAAGTCCCTACAGACTACAAATGTATTATAGTCAGCAGTTTATTCACCTAACTTATATTGAAGTTGTTTAGGATTATTCCTTTTATTTAAAAATATGTTGTTTTGGCTGCGCCTGCATCAAATAATTTCAACCTTAGCTCTGCTATGGAATTCCATTCGGGCTTTCATCATTTGATTTGGCTCGCTTAAAACATCCCTATTTTTAAAAAGCAACGAAAATCCTAAACAACTTCATTGTCTTTACAAAGTGTAATCTTTATATTAATAAAAAAAAATATCTACAATCATGTAAGTTTTTTACCTACCGTGCGACTAATTGTTTAAACAAAGCATCAGCGAATGGAAAAGGATTTTATTCAATTGATCAATACAAACCGGGGCCTCATTTACAAAGTATGTAATTTGTATTGTCAGGTCGATGACGATAAAAAAGACCTTTTTCAGGAGATTGTTTTGCAGTTATGGACATCTTACCCCAAATTCAGAAACGAGTCGTTAAGTACTACCTGGTTGTATAGAGTGGCACTGAACACCGCCATTTCCAATTTCAGAAAAGAAAGCCGCAAGCCCGAAAGAAGTACCATTTCAGTCACAGAATTGCAGATACCTGATATGAACCTGCATCAATCTGAAAACGATGATTCAGGCTTATTACAAAAGGCTATAGAAAAACTATCAGAGATTGACAAGGCCATCATCATGCTTTATCTGGAAGACAAAAGTTATGACGAAATCGCCGAAATCATTGGTATCACGCACTCGAATGTGGGGGTAAGAATCAACAGAATCAAAATCAAATTAGAAAAACTCATTAAATCGAACGGCATATGAACTTAGATGAACTGAAATCGGCATGGAAAGTATACGACCAGAAATTGCAAACCTCTCAACTGCTCACCGAGCGCATGATTGTAGGCATGATAAAAGAAAGGTCACGGTCAAGAGTCGCAAAAATCAAACGCGAGAATACTGGGTTCTTTATCCTGATGGTAGTCGAACTGGTAGTTTTAGGCGCTGTCTTCCTCGGCAACCCCTTTGATTTTATTTATCCCATCCAGTTTGTGCCTTATGGTTTTCTGGCAGTCGGTATCATCATGGCCATCATAGCCATCTACCGAAGCAACGCCATCGTAAACGTTGATATGAACAGCACCACTCTGGGCGCTTTTCTGAACCATGTAATTAAAGAATACGAAAAAAACAAGAAACTGGAGGGCTGGTTCGGAATCCTGATGCTTGCCTCCGGATGCCTGACAACCTTATCTTTTTTGCCCAAAAAATTAGCCAGACAAGACTTATCCTCTGCTCTGATAGATACCCTTATCCCACTGGCTGTTTGTCTGTTTGTTTATTATATAGCCTTTAAATTGGGCGCCTTTAAAAATCGTAAAAGCGAGGGTTTCAAGGAAGATTTGAGAGAATTGGAGGAATTATCGAAGGAATTGGAGGGGGTGTAGGTTGGTTTTTGATGTTTGTCGCCCAAATTCACAATCCCCTGTCAGCGACTGAAACGGTCCGCCGCAGCGGTCGCCGTCTAAGATAACAATGGAACAATTTTAGTATGTAAAGCGGACTTAAGTCCGCTTATGTAAAAAAAACCTTTGTTACTTTAGCCGGCGACCGCTGCGGCGGACCGTTTCAGTCGCTGACGGGGGCATCGGCAAATGGCGATAGTATTTAAAATTAAGTAAAACATATATTAACACTCGCAGAAAAACTCTGGCACACTATTTTCGTATATTTTATGCGTGTTATAAATTTATTGACTGTTTCGGTCGTTATTTTAAAAATCCATCACTTGTATGAAAAAAGTAATCATTCTAATCACGCTATCGGCTGTCAGTGCATTCCTGGGATTCAGTTGCGAATCCGGTGCTGACCCTATCGGAAAAACAGACGATTCAACGTCTAACACAGTAGCAGGAGAGTATCAGGCAGTTGTTGCTTTCCCAAACCTGACTTTTGATGACCCCGTTGAGTTTACGCATGCCTATGATGGTACCAACAAGGTATATGTCATTGAGCAGAAGGGTGTTATCCGGGTATTTGATAATGTGTCCACAGCAGATCAGGCGGCCGTATTTCTGGACATTGACGCTCGTGTAGATGCAGGCGGTGAAATGGGTTTATTAGGGCTCGCTTTTCACCCGAATTTTGAAACGAACGGCTATTTCTATGTCAACTACAACCGTAATTCACCGTCCCGCCAGACCGTTATCTCTAGGTTTAAAGTCAACTCAGGCTCACAAACGGCTGATGCCAGTAGCGAGAAAATCCTCCTGACTTTCGAGCAGCCTTACACCAATCATAAAGGAGGCAAACTGGCATTTGGTTCTGATGGCTATCTCTACATTGCCACAGGCGATGGCGGTAGTGGCGGAGACCCACAAAACAATGCCCAGAATCGGAAGAATCTCTTAGGCAAAATCCTGCGCATAGACGTGAATGTGGAAGACAGATTAAATTACGGGATACCCAAAGATAACCCATATGTAGGCAATACTGAGGGTTTCAAAGAGGAGATTTATGCCTATGGCTTGCGTAATCCGTGGCGGTTCAGTATCGATGCTTCCACCAACAATATATGGGTAGGTGATGTAGGACAAAACGAGGTAGAAGAAATTGATGTGATAACCAAAGGTGGCAACTACGGCTGGCGGATAAAAGAAGCCAACGATTGCTTTGACCCGACAGGCAATTGTGGACAAGCCAATCTGGTAGCACCTGTATGGAGCTATAAACAAGGCAATGATGGCCGTTCGGTCACAGGTGGAGTGGTATACAGAGGTAAAAAACTACCGGATCTGGTAGGGAAATACGTCTTTGGCGATTATGTAAGCGGCAAAGTATGGTCTTTAAAATATGATGGCGCAAAAGCCACCGATAGTGGCGATAAAATAGCCAATGTCAGCAGTATTTCGGCCTTTGGCGAAGATGCCAATCATGAGCTATATATCCTTAATTATGGGTCTGGTAAGGTGTATATGTTGGAGAAGAGAGCAGCGGGGAATTAAATGTCTTAATTAAAAATCCGTTTCCGTAGGCCTGGCAAATTCCAGAAATATATGTATTAGATTGTAAAGCCCCTTGGAGCGGATGCCATGCGATGTCTGCTCCAAAGGGTTTTACAATAAAAATGGCCATTATCTTTTATTCGCAAATGAAGTTTTGGGCTCTCCCGGACAAACGGAGCGAACGCCGCGCGATGTGGTTTGAGGTTGCGATACTATTGCCTTATTATCAGTTCAGGAGTGGGTTTATCCTGCCTGTCCCGAAATGAACATTATCGCAACGAGTATAATGATTAATAAAGACCATACCAATATACTACGGACACTCGGACGTGGCTTATCAGTAAGAATACTAATTCCTAATGGAACTAAGGCTATGCAAAGTCCTGAAGTTGCTATTACTGCCATTGTCGAACTTCCCTTGAGTACACCCAACATCAGAGCCGACATAACTGCTAATGCAATAGCACGGATAAGAATAAGCGTGCCGGATAAATAGGCTCCGATGGCCAGAATGATCCAACCGAGAACAATACACATGGAGAAAGTAGCTACTATATGGAAACCGCCATACGAACCAGCTATCGTCTTTGTTGCCTGTTCTACCCCCTGTATATGGACTAACTGAAATGCCAGATGATTGATACCATAGTGGAAAGTACGGGTAAATAAACCAAACATAACGAAGCTACCACCCCAGAAAGCCCAACCGGGCTTTGTACGACCAATGAGGTGAGTTAAAGTAAGAATAGCAGGCCATAGTAAGATATTACCCGCCAGAAAAAGACTATACCCACTGCTGATTCTCACAGGATATTCAGCAAAGGCTTTTAATTGTTGCGGAAAGAAGAAATCGAAGGGTAAAAGCACTACCTCTGCCAATAGGAGTAATAGTGGTGCGATAACCAAAGATAATCCACCAATCCATCGACCGGGAAACCAGAAGGTAGTATTCAAGGATAAATCAGTTCTTGACATTTGTATCTTTTTTAGGTACAAATATATTGTGTAATACAAGCTAATATGCAATACATATTACATAGGTGGAGTTTTTCAATTTTCAGTGGTTGGGCAGTTTCTGATGAAGTGATGTTTATAAATTTATATTCTTTACTCCTATACCTTGAAGAATACTTTCAAGTCCGGCAGCAACTCGCTGCTGAATTATTCGTTAGGGCTTGCCGGATAGTATTGTAGGGGAACCGTGCTTCTCTACAACAGGTTTTTAAGAATCTCTTACCTCCTCCCAAAACCAACAACCATCTGCCACAAATTCCGCATCGCCCCATTCAGTTCAGGCGAAATTTTGCTCCAGTAAATAACTACTCCATATAGCAACGTAATAGCAGTAGAACGATACCCAATATCAATCACAGTTTTAAACTTCGTCCCCTCAGTAACAGGTATCAGACTAACGGCAAATCCTACTACAATCATAATCAGCAGCACTTTCGGAATGTCTATCGTAAAAGGCTGCATGCCTAATTTCCACCAGACTAAAGCATACCGCATAGTATTGTAATAAATAGTTGATAGTGCAAGAGCAAAGGCAGCGCCATTCATACCATAGATTGGAATCAGTATCCAGTTCAGCAATACAGTCAGCCCAATCAGGCTGACCATGATATAGGTATCGAAGCGATAATAGGGTGAGAGCATCAGAATAGTGCCATTCAATCCGGTGGCTAAATCAAATAATTTGCCTAAGCTCAGAATAATAATAACCCACTTACCTTCTTCAAAACCTGCCGGGAGAAATTCAAAAAGGTTGTCGAGATTCAGATAAATACCCAGAAAAATCCAGCAACCGACTATGAGCGAAGTAGTGCAGCTTTTCCGGTAAATGGTGGCAATATTTTTCAGGTCATTGGCCGCAAACGAGTCTACTATAATCGGAGCTGATGCTTTGTTTAAAGCCACTAACGACATGCCCATGACACTTCCAAAAAAGGCAGCCGTACTATAAATACCCGTTTCCTGTAAGGTGCTCATGCCCGCCAGCATGATTTTATCGATATTCAGAATAATCATTGACGAAAAGCCCGGCAGGATAGTCAGAAAACTATAGACAGCAAATTCTCTGGTGAAATTAGGCGTCATTAAAGAGAAATCCGGCTTTAAAGAAAATCCATCTAATTGGGTTGCCTTCCATATCATCGGTACCACATACAAGGAAACCGCTAAAACCCATACCCAGATGTATTGAGAGAAATCAAGGATATTGAAGACCACCAGAAACAGCGAAATCATAATCAGAAAACGCTGCAAAAACTGTGATAGAAAGGTTCCGGTTACGGTTTCGTAGAGGTTTTTGGCATAGTTATCAAATAGGTTAAAGAGTAACGTAGCGAAGGTAATAGGTAAAAGAAAATAGAAGTTAGCAGCCAGAAGATTGGTTTCCCCCTTACTGGCAATCATCCAGTCTTTCAGAAAAAACACGCCGATACTGCAAATCAGAAAACCAACCATACCTATTGAAAGTCCTAAAAACAAATAGCCTCTATGCCCATGCCTGGCATCTCTGAAACGCACAAAAAAACGACTTCCGGCGGCATTAAAACCCAGAGAAGAGAGCTGTACCATCACATACATATAAGAGAGCAAGACATTCGTTAAACCGATTTCTTCCTTTTTAAAGAAATTGGGAAATATAAAAAACTGAGATATAAAGCCCACCAATACCCCTGCATACGAGAAGATAGTACTGATAAAGGCTTGTCTTTTAATTACGTTCATTTAGATATTTAATGATGGAATATAATTGATTTTTATATTTTACCACGAAGTTAACCGGAGTTAAGCACAGAGTTTCACAGAGGATTACATTTTAAACTCAGTGCAACTCCGTGCCAAACTCTGAGTAACTCTGTGGTAAAACATTGTTCCATTAAAATTTTATCAATTAATTCTATGAATTTACTTTGTCTGAACCACATTACTCATTCCACTCTCATTATTCAAGCGGTCAAGCGAGGTCACTACATACGTATAAGATTTACCCGACTCATAATTTTTGTCGGTATACCCCAGCATCCCCTCGTTGCGCACAATGCCTATAATTTTGGCTGAGTTATCAAGGTTAATCTTTTCATTTTTCTCAAACCGATACACGATAAAAGCATTGGGTTCATCTCCATCTTTCGCAGGTAGGGCAGGGGCATCCCAGCTAATGAGCATGCCTATATCATTCACCTTTTTTGCTACCACATTTTCGGGGGCATTGGGTGGTACATTATCTTTCCAGGGCATAGTAGGAGGGAGCGCCGGATAAAAATTCAGCCTTCGCAACGAATCATTTACCGACAGTTCATTTCTGCTCAAAGGTTTGGCACTATAAAAAATACTTCCCGAAATCTGCGGTTTGCTGCGGTTATATCGCACCTGTCGCGGTATCTGATTGGCCTTTTCCCAACCCACTTCATTACTTCCTGCTTTTACCCGATATACCCCATGACCGATATATAAATGTCGCTCATATGCGTGTTTTGTCCACCAGTTAGCCAATACGCCGTAAGGTACTTTACCAAACTCAAAACTAAAGTATATCTGCGGAGCAATATAGTCAATCCACCCCTTTTGTACCCACTTTTTGGTATCAGCATACAGATTATCGTATGAGGTTTGTCCGCCTTGAGTGGGTGAGCCACTCGGGTCAACAGAAGCATTACGCCACACACCCACCGGACTAATCCCGAATTTCACCTTAGGCTTAACCTCCTTTATTCCATCACTGATGCCTTTAATCACCAGATCTACATTATTCCGTCGCCAGTCTTCTATATTCGTAAATCCATTTTTGTGTCTTCTGAAAGTATCATCATCGCGCAATTTCTCATTGGCAATGGTATACGGGTAGAAATAATCATCAAAATGAATCCCATCCACATCATAATTCCGCACAATATTCAGCACCACTTCGGTGATATATGCCCGCACTTCCGGTATCCCCAGATTAAATAATTTGTAGCCCCCATAGCTCAGAAACCACTCAGGTCTAGTATTCACCAGATGATCTTCCGCAATACTTTTAGCCCCTTTTTGTGCCCCCCGGTTCATATTCAACCAGGCATGAAACTCCATATTACGCTGGTGCGCCTCGTGAATCATAAATATCATGGGGTCATAAAAAGGTTCGGGAGCTTTGCCCTGTTCACCTGTCAGCCACTCCGACCAGGGTTCTTTGCTTCGGGCATAAAAAGCATCGGCGGCGGCTCTTACCTGCACCAGCACGGCATTCATGCCATAGCTTTTCTGGCGGTCAAGCAGGGTTCTGAATTCTTGTTGCTGGGTTTCTGAAGGTAATCCTTTACGCGAAGGCCAGTCGATATTTTCAATAGTTGCCACCCACACTGCCCGAAATTCCCGTTTAGGCCCGGGAGACTTGGAAACAAATTGCTGGGTAACTTTTTTACTACAACCACTCAGGAAAGCATAGATTATCAAATAGAAAGCAGCGTTTTTCAAATACATCTAAAATCAGTTTTGAAATTTATGTTCAAAATTAGATAAAAATTTAACCCAACGGCTAATTTTTGTTACTTTTGCTGTGCTTAGCAATAATACGTATAGAATTAACATTATTACGTATAATTGCGTTATTATCTAAAACGTTTTATTATCTAACGAATTTGAAATTCCATAAATAAACGTTTCTTTTGTAGAGACGCAATGCATTGCGTCCGGGCGGCGTCCGCTCCGAGGGGCTATCCCGACTATTGTATTTTGATTGAGAAGATATTCTTCCTGTAATAGGTAATTTTTTCTATTTACAGACCCATGAAGACGCAATGCATTGCGTCTCTACGAAAAATTAATACATCATCACTCTTTACATTTTTAATATATCGTGAAAGAATACGGTAGTAACATCCAGAAATTAACAGACTACATCATCAGTTTGCCCGATAAAGAGCAACGCACCAAATATGCCCATATTCTGGTAGAACTCATGCGTCAGATTCACCCTAATATGCGTGAGGGTATCGACTATTCTAAAAAACTATGGGACGATTTATACATCATTGCCAACTTTGATCTCGACGTAGACAGTCCTTTCCCGGCACCTCCCAAAGAAATCTTAGGGAAAAGACCCATGATTGTTCCTTATAATCAACACCATCTCAAACATCGTTTTTATGGCCGTAACCTCGAATTACTGGTACTAAAAGCCATGATTACCGAAAATCTGGACGACCGTAAGGCTTTTATCTCTTATATGGTTCGCCTGATGAAAAACTTCTATCAGACCTGGAATAAAGACACCATCGAAACAGAAGATTGTCTGCAACAGATTCTCGAACTATCAGGATTCAGATTCCAGTCAGAAATCGATGCATTGCGTCGTGATGGACTGATGGAATCATCGCCGAAAGATGGTAATGGTAGCCGTCAGCGTATACCTCAGCCACAAGGTAATGGTGGACATGGTGGCCATAATCATAACAGAAACGACCGTGATAACCGCGATAGAGATGCTAACCGTAATCGTGGCGGTGGCGACAACCGCGACCGTAACAAAAACTTCAACGGTGGCGGCGGTTACAAAAACGACCGGAACAACAACAATAATAATAACAGAAACAATAAAAGACGATAATAAGAGGGGTAAATTCCTTGAAAACAATAGCTTGAAACTTCATCTATGGCATCATTTAAAATAACAGGAGGAAAGAAACTACAAGGAGAAATTATACCACAGGGGGCAAAAAACGAAGCACTACAGATTGTATGTGCCGTGTTGATGACCAAAGAACCTGTCATCATCAATAATATCCCGGATATCCGCGATGTTAACAAACTCATTGAGTTGTTGGCAGATATGGGCGTAAAATGCGAAAAGCTAGGCACAGGCTCGTATCGTTTTGAAGCAAATAACGTGAATTTTGATTACTTCGAAACACCCGAGTACAAAGACAAAGCCTCTGCCTTGCGTGGCTCTATCATGCTATTGGGGCCGATGCTTGCCCGCTTTGGCAAAGGGAAAGCCCCTCGTCCGGGAGGAGACAAAATCGGTCGCCGTCCGTTAGATACCCACTTTACGGGTTTCCAGAAATTGGGCGCAGAGTTTATCTACGACCCTAACGACGCATTCTATACCGTAGAGGGCTCAAAAATGAAAGGCGCTTATGTATGGATGGATGAGATTTCGGTAACAGGTACAGCCAACGTATTGATGGCCGCCGTAATGACCGAGGGAACCACCACCATCTACAATGCTGCCTGCGAGCCGTATCTGCAACAATTGAGCAAAATGCTGAACAGCATGGGTGCGAAAATTACAGGGGTAGGGTCGAATTTACTCACCATTGAGGGTGTAAAAGAACTACATGGCTGCGAGCATACCATGTTGCCGGATATGATTGAGATTGGGAGTTTCATTGGCTTAGCGGCCATGACCCAGTCAGAAATCACGATTAAGAATTGCCGCATTCCTGAATTAGGAATTATCCCTGACGTATTCAAAAAACTGGGTATCCAGATGGAGTTCCGTGGAGATGATATTCATATTCCGGCACAAACGCATTATGAAATCAGCTCGTTGATTGATGGCTCTATCCTGACCATCTATGATGCTCCCTGGCCGGGTTTCACGCCTGACCTGATTTCAATTGTACTGGTAACAGCCATACAAGCCAAAGGAACGGTATTGATACACCAGAAGATGTTTGAAAGCCGCCTGTTCTTTGTCGATAAACTCATCGACATGGGCGCACAAATCATCCTTTGCGACCCGCATCGTGCCAACGTAATCGGTTTGAACCGTGACCATAAACTAAGAGGCATTCGTATGTCTTCGCCAGATATACGTGCAGGTGTATCTTTACTGATAGCAGCCCTATCAGCCGAGGGCACCAGCATCATCGACAACATCGAACAAATAGACAGAGGCTATCAGAACATTGATGGAAGACTAAATGCGATAGGGGCGGAGATAGTGAGGATTTAAGAATTTAGTGAATGAGTGATTGAGTGAATGAGTGATTATAAATTACATTTAGCGAATTTAAATAGAATAATTGTGTAACATGGTGCCTTAGTGTACATTGTGGTAAATAATAAAATTCAATAATTCACTCAATCGCTCATTCACTCAATAAAAACTAATCACTAAATCACTCATTCACTAAATCACTAAATTTTTTAAAAAGTAATTTTGAATTGTAAACCCAAAGCCTTACCTTTGCAGTCCCAATTCGAAATAATACCGAAGCAAATGCCCAGATGGCGGAATCGGTAGACGCGTTGGTCTCAAACACCAATGCCTTCACGGGCATGCCGGTTCGACTCCGGCTCTGGGTACACAGTAAACAAATAAATGACCGTAATTACTTTTTAAGTGATTACGGTTTTTTGTTTTGTTGGGGTTGGGAATTTAGTAGGGGGGTAGTAACTAAAAGTGCCACTTAATTCTTGCAGGAAACCACCTTATCCCATCACTGACACCCCACCAACGGCATAATCCTCGCCTCAAATACCGCCCCGTTCTCAACCTGAAAACCACCACCCGCTTGCGGTAATAATAAAATACTACTACTAGCCACATACCGCACCTGGGCACCAGTCAGGATGGTATTTGTGGCGGTTATGCTATTAGATGCGGCCTGAATGCTTGAGCCCGAAATAGGAGCAGTCAGGTTTAGATTGGAACCTATATAAGTCACTACCACCTGAGCCGTAGCTGTCCGGCTACCTGATGCGCAGGTGCCATTGGTACAGCCTGCATAGTAAGTAGTGGTTGTAGTGGGCGATTGCACAATATTTCCTGTACCGAGTGAGGTACCGCCTGTCGGCTGGTTGTACCAGATGGGTGTGCCTGTGCCACAAGTAGCTGATAAGGCAATAGTGGTGTTGGCACAAATAACCGTTTTATCTACCGTTGCATTGGTTGGGGGAGCAATCGGATCAATGCTTACAGATACTGTTACAAAACCACTGGTACAGCCTGCTCCACCCGTTATTTCACAACGAACCTGATAAGTAGTAGCCGTAGTTAAATTGGGTGTAACATACGGTGAGCCCGTTGAAAGCAGCGAACTACTGCTGGCATTATACCAGCTTACTGTTCCATCTGTACACGTAGCGGTTAACGAAGCAGTTGAGCCGGCGCATACGGTTGGGTTTAAAGTGCCAGTAGGATTGACAGGGGTTCCATAGCTATCACCGGTAATTGTCCAGCCTTTTCCGCCACTGCCTGTGGCTAAAACCAGATTAGCTCTGGCAGTGGTCGAACCACAATATTTACGACCTGTTGCCCCCATTGTTCTGCCTGTCAGCGTGCCTGCATTAAAACCAGTCAGAGTAGCATCATAATTACTGATATTCATGCCGCAGTTGTTAAGAAAAGCAGCCAGATTAACATTCGGATTAAATTTCGCCCCCCAGGCTGACAGACTCTGGTTGAAAGCACTGGCACCATTAAACATATTACTCATATTAGTGACTGCCCCAATGTTCCATGAACTTATATCCTGATTAAAAGTACTGGCGCCATAAAACATATTAGCCATATTGGTCACTGCCGAAGTGCTCCATAAACCTATATCCTGATTAAAAGCACTGGCGCCATTAAACATATTACTCATACTGGTAACAGCCCCTGTATTCCAGGTACTTATATCCTGATTAAAAGTACTGGCGCCATAAAACATAGTAGCCATATTGGTCACTGCCGAAGTTTTCCATAAACCTATATTCTGATTAAAAGCACTGGCGCCATTAAACATATTAGCCATATTGGTAACAGCCGCTGTATTCCAGGCACTTATATCCTGATTAAAAGTACTGGCACCATAAAACATATTACTCATATTGGTAACAGCCGCTGTATTCCAGGCACTTATATCCTGATTAAAAGTACTGGCACCATAAAACATACTAGCCATATTGGTCACTGCCGAAGTGCTCCATGAACCTATATTCTGATTAAAAGCACTGGCGTCTGAAAACATGCCATCCATACGGGTAACAGCGGCTGTATTCCATCCACCAATGTTCTGATTAAAAGTACCGGCTCTGTTAAACATATTACTCATATTGGTAACAGCCGCTGTATTCCAGTCACTTATATTCTCATTAAAAGCACTGGCACCCAAAAACATGCCATCCATACGGGTAACAGCGGCTGTATTCCAGACACCGATATTCTGATTAAAAGCACTGGCACTATTAAACATGCTAGCCATATTAGTCACTGCCGAAGTGTTCCACGAACCAATGTTCTGATTAAAAGCACGGGCACTGGCAAACATGCCCGACATATTAGTCACTGTCGCAGTGTTCCATGAACCAATATTCTGATTAAAAGCACTGGCATTACCAAACAGATAACTCATATTAGTCACTGCGGACGTGTTCCATGAACCGATATTCTGATTAAAAGTGCTGGCACTGTAAAACAGATTATTCATATCGGTAACTGCCGAGGTATTCCATGCCCCTATATCCTGATTAAAAGCGCTGGCAAGAAAAAACATATAACTCATATTGGTCACTGCCGCTGTATTCCATGCACCAATATTCTGATTAAAAGCACTGGCTTGACGAAACATATAACTCATATTAGTCACTGCCGCAGTGTTCCATGTACCAATGTTCTGATTAAATGCGAAGGCACCATAAAACAGATTACTCATATTAGTCACTGCGGCAGTATTCCATGTGCCAATATTAGTAGGACCATTGAGATTAGTACAATTCGCAAACATAAACGACATATTGGTAACGCCCGATAAATCAGGAATATCGGTAGCTGAAATAGCTAAATTAGTACACCCCACAAATGCCCCCTCCATCGAAGTCCAGGCCACCGTACCCCACTGCTTTACGTCTTCCAGCCGATTTTTATCTGCTTTATTGGCGATATTGATTCTTTGAAAATTAACTGGACTTATACTCACATCAATCGTTGCGCCTGCGGGCAATCCTGTAAGGGTAGCAGTTGTTCCGCTAAAAGTTCCGGAGCCACTGGTGCCTGCCGGAACGGTCGTCCAGGTATAATTCACCACCCCAGAGGTAGCCACGCCAAAACTCAGTTGTGTATCTCCCGACCCTGCCGTTGCCAGATTCCAGCGGGTGACGAACGGGGCATCTGCGGCAATTACCTTTTGTGCCACCGCCGGATTTGAGCCTGAACTACCAGCAGCCTCGTCGATAGATGTTGTTCCAGATCCAGAAGTCGTTGTTGCCTCAGCAGCTACACTATCAGGCAAGGTGCCGGTAGCAGGTGTTTGCCTGAAAATGCTGCCAACTGCTACAATCCTATCAGTTTCCGGGGTAGTGACAAGGGCTGTTCCCCTTACATTTTTATCAGGAATTTTATCAGAAAACTTACCGGGTATTTTTGTGGAAGAAATAGCAAACGCATGAAGGCTTAGCATAACCAATGCTAAATAATAAAAGAGAAATTTCATAAGAAGTGGTATTTCGTTTATGGGTTAGATGCACTCAATAATTGACAAATTTTATTTTACCCTACCATATTTTATTAATCCATGACAGGACATCAGGCAAATGTGCTAAATAAAAATAGATTAAACAACCGCCATTTATTGAGTGGTTTTTTTATCCAAAATCTGCCATATTTGATTGAAAATAAGGGCATACGCTGATGCTCTGACTACTCAGTGACACAGCAGTTTTTAAAACTACCTTTTAACATAGCCTTTAAAACAGGCTCCGCAACTCTTACAAAGTTTACCAGCCACTTCACAAACATCTTCCCACACAGCAAACCAATCAGAAAAAACTTTGACTAAATTACCTGAAAATCTTTCATTAAACTCTCCGGATACTTTGCATATATTCCTCCCTTTTCTCTTACCCCCGGGCAACCTAACAACCCCTAAACAATTGCTATTAGCTATTTAGCTGTTTTTTATTTTTATTTGTATGCGAATAGTTACCCATATATACTTATATGAACCCATTCCACCTTAAACCAACTTTTTTATTCCTATACAACTTTAATTCTCACTTAGCAATTCTCAATCTCTTCTATCATCTGAAGACATTAAAATAAGTCATAGTATTTAGAGTCTGTTTAAGAATAAAAAAGACAAAGTTAATACAACTTTTTTTGCTGTGATTAAACTAAAAAGTATTCGACAGATATAACCGATGCTCATCGGAATGCCGACAATTTATCTCAGAATGCCGTCTCAGAATAGGAAGCGGAAATAAAATCTTCGCACAATAGAGAACGGTAATTGAAAGATAATCAAAATTGGATGCACCTGATTCAATGCCAATGGCAAGTAACTATGCCAGCAATTACTCCTGCCTGCTGTAAAAAATAAACTGTTATCGTATTGAATACGGGTGCTGATGAGTGCCTGCACCATTTTTTATCATAATAAATTATCCTTTACCGCTCAACACAATGAAAAAAATACTACTATCCAACCTTTCCTCTGCATCTTTGCTTTTTATTTTATCCGTTCTGCTTTTATGCCCACTAGCCGGCGTACAGGCTCAGGCACCGGCAAATGATGATTGCGCAGGTGCCATCACCCTCACACCGGGCGCTACCTGCAATGCAACGTCGGGCACAACTGTCGGAGCCACCCAGAGTCTGCCCGGTATTACCTGCAACGGAACCACTGGCAATGCAGATGATGATGTCTGGTTCAAATTTACTGCCGCGGCTACCAGCCAGACCATAACCATTACAAGCAATTCTTTCAACGCTGTAATAGAGGTAAGATCAGGAGGCTGTAATGGTGCTACCATTGCCTGTGGTGACGAATACGCTGCTTACGGAACTGAAAGATTGCCCCTGACAGGATTAACAGTCGGTGCTGTGTATTACATACGAATCTATGACCCCGGCGGTCCCGGAGCTCAGCGTGGAGCTTATACAATATGTGTCATAAATCCTCCGGTCAATGATGAATGTGCCAATGCGATCACCCTTACGCCGGGCGTCACCTGCACACCAACCTCTGGCACAACCGTAAATGCTACACAAAGTCTGTCCGCTATTACCTGCAACGGAACCACGGGCAATGCCGACGATGATGTCTGGTTTAAATTTACTGCCGCAGCTACCAGCCAGACCATAACGGTTGTGAGCAACGCACCCTTCGATGCCGTAATCGATGTCCGCTCCGGGTCCTGTAATGGTGTTACTATCGGTTGTACCGATGATGTTCCAAACGGCGGCACCGAAAGATTACCCTTAACGGGCTTGACCATTGGTATTACCTACTATATAAGGGTATACGATCTTTATACCATTGACCCCAGCCGCGGAACCTTTATGATTTGTGTCGAAAACCCACCCGCCAATGACGATTGTGCCAATGCCATTACGCTTACTCCATCCACCACCTGCAATCCGACTACTGGCTCTACTGCACGTGCCACCCAGAGTTTACCGGGCATTACCTGTACCGGACAAACAGGCATAGCTGATGATGATGTCTGGTATAAATTTACTGCCGTAGCTGCTCATCAGACTGTAACAGTAGTGGGGGCAAACTTTGATGCGGTAGTAGATGTGCGGTCTGGTGCCTGCAACGGCACCTCTATTGCCTGTGCTGACTCTCTGGTTGAAGGTGGAAAGGAAACCGTAAATCTATCAGGCCTTACCATAGGGAGTACCTATTACGTACGGGTTTTTAGCCGGGGCAAGACTTTCTATGACGTAGGAACCTTTACCATCTGTATAACCTATTCTATACCAGCCAACAATGATTGTGGCAGTGCCATTACACTTACTTCAAATGCTTCCTGCGCTCCTGTGGCAGGCACAACCATCAATGCTTCCCAGACGCTGGCAGGTATTACCTGTGCCGGACAAGCAGGTACTGCCGACGATGATGTCTGGTATAAATTCACGGCCGCTGCCACCAGTTATATAGTAAGAGTAGTTGGCGCTGCGGGCTTCAATGCCGTAGTCGATGTACGGTCAGGTGCCTGTACCGGTACCAGTATAGCCTGCGCCGATGCAAGTGCAGGCGGTGGAACCGAAACCGTCAATCTATCAGGCTTAACCATTGGCAATACCTATCTGGTGCGGGTTTATAGTCGGGGGGGTAACTCAACCGACCAGGGAACATTCAACATCTGTCTTATCCATATTCCTCCGGCTAATAATGAGTGCGCTAACGCTATTGCGCTTACACCCGGTAATTCCTGTGCGCCAACGACAGGTACAACCGTACATGCTACTCAGAGTCTGCCCGCCATTACCTGCGCCGGAAAAACAGGCAGTGCCGATGACGATGTTTGGTATAAGTTTACGGCAACAGCCACTGCCCATAGAGTAACAGTAACTGGTATAGCAGGGTTTTTACCCTCTTTTGATGCACGTTCGGGCAGTTGCAATGGCACAAGTATTGGCTGTGCCGGAGGCACAGGTGACGCAACTGAAACGGCAATGCTGACAGGCTTAACCATTGGAGCTACCTACTACGTGCGTGTCTATAGCTTTGTTGATGGTGCCTCCTTTCAGGGTACCTTTTCGATTTGTGTGATAAATCCCCCAGTCAATAACGACTGTGCCAACGCCATTGCACTTACTCCCGGTACTTCCTGCTCACCAACTACAGGTTCAACTGTAAATGCGTCCGAAAGCCTGCCCGCCATTACCTGCGCAGGACAGACAGGCAGCGCTGATGACGATGTCTGGTATAAATTTACGGCAACAGCCACTTCTCATAGGGTGACGGTAGAGGGCATAGCAGGCTTTAATGCCGCCATAGATGTGCGGTCAGGCGCTTGCAACGGCATCACTATCGGCTGTGCCGCCGGTATTAGTTCCGGCGATAGAGAAAGTGTAGGGTTGGCTGGCTTAACCATTGGGGCTACCTACTACATAAGGGTCTACAGCGCATCTGCCGCTAGCTACGCCAATCGGGGCGAATTTACGATTTGTGTCCTCACTCCTCCAGTCAATGACGAATGCGCCAACGCGGTTACACTTACTTCCGGTCTTACCTGTACAACTACGTCGGGTACAACCTCAAATGCCACCCAGAGTCTGGCCGCTATTACCTGCAATGGTACAACGGGTACTGCTGACGATGATGTCTGGTATAAATTTACGGCCGTAAGTACTAGTCAGACCGTAACAGTAGTCGGCGCAGGTTTCGATGGGGTGGTCGATGTCAGAACAGGAACCTGCAACGGCGCAAACATCGCCTGTGCAGATGCTTCCGGGAGTGGTGGTACCGAAACAGTAGCGGTAACAGGCTTAACCATCGGCACTACTTATTTCGTACGCGTCTATAGCCGTGGCGATACACCCGAAAGTTGGGGAACATTTACCATTTGCGTAACACATCCGCCGGCGGTCAATGATAATTGCTGGGATGCCGTTACTCTCACCTCCGGGGCTACCTGTACCCCAACTCAGGGCACCACAACAAGTGCCAGCCAGAGTCTGGCCGCCATTACCTGTGGCGCAACTACAGGCACGGCCGACGACGATGTATGGTATGAGTTTACCGCCTTCAACACGGCTCATACGGTAACTGTTGTGGGCAACGCAGGCTTTAATGCTGTGATAGATGTCAGAACAGGTATCTGTAACGGTACTACTATCGCCTGCGCCGATGCTACCACAAGCGGAACCGAAACAGTAAACTTAACGGGCTTAACCATCGGTACTACCTACTTCGTGCGGGTATATAGCCGGGGCAGTACGCTCTCCGACCGCGGCACGTTCAACATTTGTGTTACCCATATTTCTGTGGCTAATAATGAGTGCGCTAATGCCGTTACCCTCACCTCTGGCACTAACTGCACGCCTACTTCGGGTACAACGGTAAATGCCACCCAGAGCCTGGCCGCCATTACCTGTAACGCAGCTACAGGTACGGCAGATGACGATGTGTGGTATCAGTTTACGGCCTCTGGTGTTACGCATACGGTAACTGTTGTGGGCAACGCAGGCTTTAATGCCGTGGTAGACGTCAGAACAGGCACCTGTAACGGTAATACTTTGGCCTGTGCCGATGCCACCACAAACGACGGAACGGAAACCGTGAAATTAACAGGTTTAACTATCGGCAATACGTATTTCGTACGTGTATACAGCTTTGGCAGCACTTCTGCCGACCGCGGAACTTTTACTATTTGTGTCACTAATCCACCGGTTAACGATGAGTGCGCCAATGCCATTACACTTACTTCCGGTGTTTTATGTACACAAACCGCAGGCACAACTATAGGTGCTACCCAGAGTTTGCCCGGTGTTGGCTGTACCAGACCTGCAGGCTATGCCGATGACGATGTCTGGTTTAAATTTACCGCACTGACCACTCGCCATTTAGTTACGGTATCTTCCTTCAACTTTGGTTTCGATCCGGTCATAGAGGTGAGGTCGGGCTCCTGCAACGGAGCAACAATCGCTTGTGTTGATGCCACCACTTTCAACGGAACAAAAACACTGAACTTATTGGGCTTAACCGTCGGCAATACCTACTATATACGGGTCTATTCTTATTGGGATATGGAATTCGACCAGGGAGAATTTACCATCTGTGTCCAGAATCCATTCATGAACGACAATTGCGCCGACGCTATTTCCCTTACTTCCAATACTTCCTGCTCACCAACCATAGGTATAACCATGGGTGCCACACAGAGTCTGGCAGCCATCAGTTGTAATGGCACAGGCACCGCCGATGATGATGTCTGGTATAAATTCACTGCCATAGCGGCCACGCATACGGTAACAGTAGACGGCTCTACGTATTCATTTGATGCAGTTGTAGATGTAAGAACAGGAAGTTGTAATGGCACCAGTATCGCCTGCGCCGACGCTGCTGCAGAAGGCGGCATAGAAACCGTGAATTTAACTGGCTTAACAGTCGGTAACACTTATTTTGTACGAATCTATAGCAAAGGCGATAAGGTAGCCGATCAGGGTATCTTTTCGATTTGTATAACCAACCCCTGTCCGCCTTCTCTGACAGTGAGCGAACCCATTACAGGTGGAACGGTGGTGAAAGAAGCCGTCAGAATCACAGCCACCAATCAGGTTTCGGGTGGAATAGTAACCTATAAAGCAGGTCAATCAATAACCCTGCAACCGGGATTCAGTGCTATTACCGGAGCAGGCACCTATTTTCAGGCCATAACCGGAGGTTGTCCCTGACAGATAGGGGAGTAGCCACCAGATAATTTTAATGCCGGATAAAAGTTCTGCCCCCTCAGAGTCTCCTGTGTGCGAAAGCCAAAGCTTAGCAAAGGGACTGTGAGGATTGAGGAGAAGTTGCTATTTATTACTAAGGCCCTAGCCATCGGAGTTCCCAACGTGCTGTTGGGAGACTCTGAGGGAACACAACGTTTTTAATTAAAAACACTTATCTCTCCACTCAAGAACCTTTCCTGAAAGTCTGAAAAGGCTTTTGTTCTTCATACATTATCCAAAGCCAAACCATCAAAACTTATTTGACTCATCTATTTCATAAGCTCATTTCCACTCACCGGGTTGTGCAATTTTTTCCCAGCCCTATAATTCTCTCCAAATAATACCTTACCGTAAAATAACAAACCCCAAAAAATATTAACCCATGTATCCAACCTTTGATGCATATACGCGTCAATGCCTGAAAACAAATATCCATTCACATGAAAAGAATATCCGTAACCTGCTTTTTATTACTATCAATTATCTCTTTTTCCTCTTTCAGCCAGGCAACAACTATTACCGCCGGCTCAGCTGGAACTTTACAATTCCCAGCATTAAGTTATACACAGATATTAGCCATCCCCAGCCCTCAGCCCGGCATGGCTGCTTACGATAATACCTCCAATTGTCTCCGAATTTTCAATGGCATCTGTTGGCCGTGTTCCTTTCAGAATTCAGCGCAGATAGCAGGTATTTCAGGCCTCGGTGGCACAGATAGCGATAAAGGAACAAAAATTGCCGTCAATAGCGTTGGTGAAATTATCGTTACCGGCATCTTTCAGGGTACAATGGGCAAGGGCGCCAACACCATTACTTCCAATGGTTTCACCGACATTTTTATAGCCAAATACAGTAAGATCGGAGACTTGATCTGGCTGAAAAAAGCAGGTGGAAGTTCGTTTGAATTAAGCACCGGCATTACCACCGACAACGCAAACAACATTTACATCACAGGGCTCATGGCCGAGACAGCCTATTTTGGCAATTCAAGCGTTACTTCAAACGGCGCCGCAGATTTTTTCCTGGCCAAATACGATACAAACGGAGACTTAATCTGGGTTAAAAACGGGGGAGGAGCCACCGACGACGGCGGCATTGGTAATTTCAAAGTAGATGCCAACGGTAATATATTTGTAAGTGGCTATATAACAGGCACTGCCTCCTTTGATGCTTTCAGCCTAACCTCACAGGGCGGCTACGACACCTTCCTGGCAAAATACAAAAGCGATGGCAGTGTAGAATGGATTAAACAGGGTGGTGGAACAAACTGGGATATTTCTAATGGTACATCTATCGACTCCAATGGCAATATTTACATCACAGGCACTTTTAAGGGAACAGCCTCCTTTGATACTTTCTCGCTGACCTCATCAGGTTTCGACGATATCTTTATCGTAAAATACAGCCCGGCAGGTGCTGTTCTCTGGGCAAAAAAGGCCGGAGGAATTGAGTTCGACACCCCGCATGAGATTACCGTCGACAATTCAAATAATATCCTCATAACGGGTGCTTTTCAGAACACTGCAGATTTCAGCGGCACAAATCTGACAGCCACCAATATAAGCGATGTTTTTATTGCTAAATACGATGCAAATGGCAATCTGCTATGGGCAAAAAAAGCAGGTGGTGCCGACAACGATGTGAGCTACGGAATGGCGGTAAATAACATAGGCGAAATCTTCATTGTCGGAAATTTCAACGGAACAGCTACATTTTCGCCCGTCACCGTGTCAGTTTCTACCACCACCACTTTCATAGCCAAATGCGATGCTAACGGAAACTTCAAATGGGTGCAGAAAATTGGTGGGGCAGACATCAACAGCAGTTATAGCTATGGAATAACCACTGACAACAGCCGCAATGTATACGCAACAGGTAAATTCAAAGGCACCGTAAACTTTTTCTCCTCAAAAATAACCTCAGCCGGACAGGAAGACGTTTTTATTGCCCGAATCACTGAAGACTGTAATTAAAGACTTTAATGTATTCTCAGAGTCCCTTATATGTGTAAGCAAAAGCTAAGCAGAGGGACTCTGAGGATTCAGAGAGGGTTTCTTTGTAACTACTACCATCGTTAGGAGACTTCTCTACGTGCATTAGGCATATACTAAGGGAAGATAATTCCAACATCGCAGATGCAATCTGACTTTAACATGTTCAACTGACAAGAAACTTTTCTTTTATAGTATTTAGTTCTTTTATCACTTTTTCCCTGTATTCTTCAACGCTATATTTTCCCACAGTATCAAAATAATGAGACTTTGCATCAAAATAAAAAGCTATTAAATCAAAAAAATGGCTGAATCTATTATAATTATCACTTTCAAACTTTTCTAATCTTTTTAAAAGAGCATCATCATCAATATAATCATAAGGAGCATAAACAGAAAATCCATAATTAACCTCGTCATTATTTAAAGCCTTCTCCAAAGCGTTAATATAAATTTCAAAAAACTCTTTATCTTCCATAATATTATTCACTGTAAATGTATCTTGTCCTGAAATAAGTTTACGGATTAGTTGTTAATTCTGTGATAGACTTAAAGACTTTTATAATAATTAATATAGCTTATCCGGGATTTTAATGCATTCCCGTGACTCTAAGGAAACACAATACACAAATTTAAATTCAAACGATGAAAAAACTAGAGGCAGAGCCAATAAGCATTTCTCATATATTACTATTTTTTACAATACTATTTTTGTGCAATTGCAAAGAAAAACCAAAGTCACAAAAGAATGGCGGTGAGAAAATACATTTGCCCGCAGCAATACCTTTGACAAAAGAGGAATTCTTCAAATGTATTAAAGCCAGAGATACTGTTTTTGCAGATGGTGATTACCTTAAATACATCCCTGTTGAAAGTGATCATTATGAGATTGAAATAAATATGAATGGTGTAATAGATACCCTTGATTATTACCTCACTTGCCAGATTTATCCTGGAATGATGCCAAAGTTGTTATTTAGGCTAAATTCAGATTATATCGGTTTAGGACATGGGTCTAGTAGTTATCGATATTTAATACTCTGTAGTTTTAATAATAATGAGAAGTCAAAAAAGATTGATACAAATAAATTCGAAACAGCAATAAATTTATCTACTGTTAATGATGGTTTTATTTTTAAAATGATGGATGCTATTTATTTCTATGATCTCAATAAAAAAGTATTACTTTTTAAAAAGCTATCAAATAAATTCGCAAAATCTAAAATAAAAGATTCTTCTCTTTATGAGAATAGGGCCAATATTGTTTTTGAGGGTGGAAATGAATTAACTTATAAAATAAAAGATTTTCAGTTGTATCATGCTAAATAGACTGTTCCATTATACTATTTCAAAATACAAATCTGCAATGTTCTATAAACTATAATAAGCCATGCTAAGACCGTCGATTAATAATATTTTGCTTTATATATTCGTCAAGTATATAGCATTCTATGGTTTTATGATGTTTAAGAGCAACGATTTCTATTTTATAAACCCAGGCATAAGAAACATGATGGATTTACTTTATTATTTATAGATATTTTTATTTTTACCAGGTGTAAGTATATTTCTTTTTGCTGTACCGCTAAACTATTCATTCAGATTAAAGAATGTGTTTTATTTTATTATAATAATCATAGCTGTTTTAGTGGTCGAGTATTGTATGTATACCTATTTCGCTTCTGAAACTGATTTAATGAATGGAGTATACAACGTCATTGTGAGTGTATCATTTTTGCTGATATTCTTTTTCAAGCAAATTAAATTGCTGTTTAAGGGCCAGACAATTGACAAATTATCATAAAAAAAGGAAAACTGAAATGATAAAAAAACTATCGGTTCTACTAGTTTTAAGCTGTGTATTATTATATTTTTGCTTCAATCCCCTTGTCATACTACCAGAAAGAGGTTATGACCAGATTGAAACTAAACCGATGCATAAGGGCGATTCGCTAAATATTTTAGAAGGATTTAATTTCGAAACAGGTAACTGGAAAATGTATTTAGTTATTGCTGAATCTGATAAGCCTGGCCTATCTATAGATATGCCTGATGGAAAAATATTTGAAACTACAGATAAAGAACTTCTAAAGGAAATGCAGCGAAATTTTTATCTGAGTTACCAAAAATCAGACGTATCAACGGTAGAAAGCGAGTTGATTTTGATTAGAGATAATAAATTTGTGTTACGTGCAAATATACAAATGGATAATAACCTACAAGGCGTCCAACATCAGTCCTTCGGATGGCTGAAAGCCATCCGGAAAAATCAACTTTCTATGTATTTTAAGAAGTTTAGTAGAGTTTATATTCCTGTTATATTTTTGTAAGATAGATTTCGTCCCATCTGTATCTCCTGCAAGGGACACTGATGGCAAGGAGTATAGCAAGCCAGGCTAAAAGAATAATTAATTATTTCATGAAATATAAAATTACTATAGTAGTTTTTGTTATCTGGCTTTTAGCATGTTTCACATTAGGCAACCACGACGGGCGAAGTGATAATTATGTTGAAATAGGTTTACCTTTTGTTTTTTATCGCCAATTTTATGGAAAATGTATTGACTGTCCAGAGGTTGGGTTTTTCATAAAAAACTTTATTTATGATATTCTGATTGTTGGAATTATAGCAATTTGTGTTCAATTATTGCTGAGCTTTAAACTGAAAAAGAGTTAAATTATTCAGTTGCTTTATTAGCCATTTTTAATGTCTCCTCAATCTCCTGTGTGCGCAAGCTAAAGCCTAGCAAAGGGACTGTAAGGCAAAGAAATCAACCTATTGATTTCTAATCTTTTCAAGAGATTTTTCCAAATACTTAATATCAGTTGGTTGGCGTTTTCCATCGAAAATCAAATCTACCCATTTATCAATATATTTTTTCTTAAAAAGTAAATAACCCTCTTCTTTTAAATCTGATTTCTTAATACAGGTATTATCATTTGCTTTTTCGTTAATAGAGAGAATTTTACGAGTCGTTAAGCCCTGTTCTTGTAAGAAGGTTATTAAGGAATTATAATAACTATACGTTAATTGATTTTCAGCGAAAGAATCGTAGTTTCTTTCTCGATGAGTTTCCCAACTTGCTTTTATAATAATGAAATCTTTTTCCATAGTTAGTCTGATCCTATAGTTCTTGCTTTGTATCATTATATATCCTCAAACCTTCATGCGAGCGTAAGAGACTCTTTTTGCCCCCTCAGAGTCTCCTGTGTGTGCAGGCCACGGCTTAGCCAAGGGACTCTGAGGGTTGTGAGGCAGTGCTAAGCCCCTTGCCCTCAGAGTCCCCTACATGCCTTTGGGAGACTCTGAGGGAACGAAAAACTAAAGCTAAGTGAAAGGACTCTGAAGCAATGTAAATCCTTATTTTCGGTTTACTATATTATCAGTCAATTTTTTAATTCTAACGGCTTTTTCAATTACTAACACATCTATAATTTTGGTAAATCGTTCTTTTTTGAAATGTAAGTCACGTATTAAATATTCTGTATCTAAGACCTTGTGAAAAATATCTTTAATTATCTTTTCAGTAAAATCAATTATTTTCCTGATTTCTTCAAATTCTATTTTACTTATAAAATCATACTTCTCTCTATCTTGAGCAGTGTGAGCATAGAATTTATCTCGCCTAATTTTAATCTTATCTATTAAATCTTTGTAAGTGTTCAATTTATTTTCCCAATCATCAAGAAAAGAATAGTCAAACTTTAAAATACCTTTATCTAAGGATTTCTTGATTTCTTCAAATAGCCTAACTAACCGAAAAGCATCTGTTTTCTTGTCATATAATTTTGACAAATCAATAATACACATTTTCCAATGGTTATATCTTATAAATCTAAACTCATATGAGTTGCCCAAATATTGCTCTCTTTCAATAGATCCTGGAACATTTAAAAAATAACAATATTGAAAATTTGCTTTAGCATCTATTAAGATATAACCAATTTCGTAAAGAATTTCTTCAATCTTTCTTAATTCAGGACTCATATATTATAAACTTTAGATTAGATAATAAAATTAAGGAATTTGTCAAAATGCAACAATGTTTGGTCAAACCGAGTTTTCTTCTTTATTTTATTCTTCTATAATCTTGAAAAAAAACTATCTCCCCATCCCCAACACCAACCCATCAATCACTTCTCCAAAATACCGCCCATTATACGGCCCGAACCAGTTCATTTCCTGGGTTTCCATTTTATGTTCGTCGTAATACTGGTCGGGGGTAATGTAGCCTACATATCCGCCATTAAATGAAGTGATGATTAAATCTTTACCCATTTTTTGCGCTACTTCATCAGAAGAGTGGTAGAGCATTCCCGAGTAATCGCAGGGGGTACCAATCCAGACCATATCGCCAATCCGCAAGGCATTCATACCTACTTCCTGCTCGCCCATCAACCAGTTAAATACCCACGGACGGATGCGGATATGCTTACTCAACCGCAGTTGAGGCTCATGCAAAGTAAGCGGGATATAGGTGCTTCGTATAAGGGAGGTCGTATCTGTTTTTAAAGAGCTTCTACCAGTTAAAATCAGATTAGCGAGATTGCTGGCAATCAATTCAGCTTTTTTATAAGCATCTTGCCCATTATCCTCCGGACGCATACTACCTACCGCCCCCGCAAAAAAAGCAGCAAACTGGTATACCCCCGATTGCTCCAGATTACTCACCAACATGCCCGGATAATCCGCACTTATCCTGTTATCCGCCTTTGGAATATCCGTAGGATGAGCCGCATAAGTAAGCACCACCGCCGACTCCTGATTGACCTTTTCTATCTTCATGATACGCAACCAGGGGTCTTCAAGCGCCGATTCTCCGAATAATCGGTTGGTGATATACTCTCCGGCATTGAGTTTCTGGAAACCAATTTTGCAGTCGGCAGCCGACACCTCAGCCTTTTTCACACTACGCACAATTGCCCCAGCAATCGATTGTATCATCTCCTCATTCTTCGGGCCGGCCATAGCCCTACCTGCCGGACCACCCGCCCAGCCACCTGCACTACTATGCGTATGTGTAGCACTGAAATAAATACTCTCCCGCCCAAAACCCATCTTCCCCAATGCTGGAATCACCTGCTCCACTACCAGGGGAGGGGCAATCAGCAAATCCATCGTTATCATAGCTACCTTTTGTCGGCCATTGTCCAACACCACAGCCCGCACAAAAATACTATCATGCACCGAGGATGCCGGATTTTCGCGAAGACCATATCCGGCAATATAAGTTTCAGCATTTGTCTGTATAGACTCCTTACTCCACCCACCTTTAAGCCCCGTTCCATATCCGCCATTGATTTTGAGCTTACTGAGTCGGCTCTTGGTTTTTGCATAATAGTCTGTTTCTTCAATGGGTGTATTATCAGTTAAAGTTAGCAGGCTTATTGCTAATACTGCCAATATGCTGATGAACCAGATGAGGATTTTAATGAGCTTTTTCAATATGGTGGCTGATTTTTGGTTAGAAGTGGATTCTCCGGGCAATACAATTATCAGACTTTATCTGATACAATAATAATCTTTTTAGACCTATCAATACAAGAAGCGAATGAGTTAATTGCATAAATAATTTGTTTCTTACACCAACAGGCCATTATTTTGCCCGGACATTTGAGGCACAAGAAAATTAACACACAAAACAAACTGAAAAAATGCTAGATAGTAAAGATTATACAAAAATGACCCTCGAAGAATTGGCGGAAGAAGAGAAAAAAATGAAATCACAACGCGTCATGATGGCCGTGTTCATAGGTTTTCTTATTGGGATTGCCGTTTATTCAGCCGTAAATAGAGGATTTATCTTACCTGTTATTTTGCTGATAGTCGCTTTTCTGCTTGGTCGCAGGAACTCGCAAACCATGAAAGACCTTCAGGCAGAAATCACCCGCCGGAAAAACGGGCACTGATCAGGGTTCCTTCATTTAGATAACTGAATCAGGGAAGGTAAATCAGCTGCCTGTTATACGATAACATATACCTACAAAACCGTAACTTCTTTTAAGGTAATTACGGTTTTTGTTTTTACAGGTTGACACATTTGTTAACCTGACCATATACCAAATCATTTTAGGACTACACAAAGAAAAAACTATACATTTCTTTATTGTCTTTTTTTTAGATATTGATAATTGTTTCCTACATTTGTTGTTGAAATGAGATAATCTCATAATTAAATACGCTCTAAAAACTCTTATCAAATGAAAAAAGTACTCTTTTTCAGACTTTTAAGTCTGGCCATCCTGATGTCAGTGAGCTTGTCTGGTTTTTCTCAGAAGAAATCGGGAGGCATGACACTCTATACCGTGCGCAACGAAATGGGCAAAGACCCTAAGGCAACCTTAAAACAAGTGGCCGACCTGGGTTTTAAATATATAGAAGCAGTAGATTATAAAGATGGCAAATTTTACGGCATGACGCCAGAAGAGTTTAAGTCTTATGCGAAAAGCCTGGGACTTACCCCAATTTCAGTGCATATGGGGTCTATGACACTCGATAACGCCGATAAACTCGTAGCAGATGTAAAAGCCGCAGGTTTCAAATATTTCATCGCTCCCGTGCCGCCAATGGGCATGTTTAAATATGACCCCAAGGCCAAAAGTTTAACCATGGATCCTGACGTTGAGAAACTGGCCAATATCCTGAATACAATCGCCCACAAAGCAAAAGATGCCGGCTTAGAATTTTTGTATCATAACCACAATTTTGAGTTCGAAAAGAACAAAGATGGCATCGTACCGATAGATTATTTACTTGAAAAACTGGATCCAAAATACGTAAATTTCCAGATGGATTTATATTGGGTTACCAAAGCAGGTGTTGATCCGGTGGCTTATTTCAAAAAATATCCGGGACGTTTCAAAATGTGGCATGTAAAAGATATGGACTCACAAGAACGTTTTGCCCCCGTCGGACAAGGAAAAATAGATTTCAAAAGAATTCTGGAGCATAAAAAGCTCTCTGGCATGAAATACTACATAGTAGAACAAGACCAGACTTTCGACGGCATGAAACCATTCGAAGCCCTGAAACTCAGCAAAGAAGGTTTGCAGAAGTTTGGGTTTAATTGATTGGAATGAAATTCTTGTTTTGTATAAAATGTCTGGTTGTGAAAATTTCTTTCACAACCAGACATTCTAATTTTTACTAAAATCCATTTGCGTAGAGACGCATTGCATGCGTCTTCGCAGGCCTTAGCAATCCAAAAAATGTTATTTGAGGGATAAACATTTTGGCTAAAACAGAAGGCAATTTAATAAATAGCCCCATTTTTAAATGGGGGTAATAGAAAACAATTATCCAATTGGCTTTAGCCAAAAGTGCTTTCGTCTCATTCTCCTTTGCCAAAACCAACTTTTTCCTTAATTTTCCCCCTAAAATCACAAACACCCATCACTCAGAAACAAACGCATGAAAAAATTCCTCCCTCTTGCTTTACTCCTCTGCCTTGCTCTGGTAGGTATCCAACCCGCCTTGGCACAGAAAGTACACATCACCGACATTGACACATCCGTAAAACCCGGCGACGACTTCTTTATGTACGTCAATGGCAAATGGTACAATACCGTCGAGATTCCATCAACCCAAACGGGTGTAGGGTCTTATTCATTTCTCAATTTTCCGCAACGCATCCGAATGCAAGCCATTCTGGATAGTGTGTCTGCTGCAAAAAACTCAGTCGGAAGCAACGAGCAGAAAGTAGCAGATTTCTATGCCTCAGGGCTTGATGTTGCCACCATCAACAAACGCGGCTACGAACCCATCAAACCTATATTAAAAAGCATTGATGCCATCAAAGACGTAGCATCGCTGATGAAGTTTGTCACCGAACAACAGAAGACTAATAATTACTCGCTTATCGGCTTCCGCGTAGGGCCTGATATTAAAAATAGCGCCATCAACATCGTCAATCTGAGCCAGACAGGCATCGGACTGCCGGAAAGAGATTACTATTTCAGAACCGATTCTTCTACCCTTAATATTCAGAAAGCATACATCGCCTACCTCACAACTCTATTCAAACTATCAGGTACCGATGCATCGGCTGCGGCCAAGATGGCGACTGCCGCTTATGGCATTGAGAAAGAACTGGCTGCATCTCACAAAACCAATATCGAGCGCAGAAACGTGCAGGCTAATTACAACAAAATGAAACTGGCCGATATCGTAGCCAAACAACCCAATATCGGCTGGGATGCTTATTTCAAAGGTTTGGGCCTAAAGGTAGACACCCTGAATATGCAACAACCGGCCTATTACGACCGTCTGAATACCTTACTTACCTCTGCATCCATAGAAGACTGGAAAGCCTATTTAAGAGCAAAATCTCTGACCGCCTCTGCCGATTTCCTGAGCAACGACTTCACTACGGCTGCTTTTAACTATTCAAAAATCCTGACAGGACAAGCCACCCAGAAACCACGTGGCGAAGAAATCACCGAAGCTGTAGACCGCTCGCTGGGACACTTACTGGCACAGCTATACGTAAAAAAATATTTCCCCGAAGAAGCCAAGAAACGTATGCGTGTATTGGTAGACAACCTCAAAACCGCCTTTGAAGCCCGCATCACACGCCTCGACTGGATGAGCGATGAAACCAAAGCTAAAGCCAAAGAAAAACTCTATGCTTTCACCGAAAAAATCGGGTATCCTGATAAATGGAGAGACTACTCGGCCGTGAAAATCAATCGTGGTACCTACTTCGAAAACCGTCTGGCTACCAGTCAGAACGATTTTAATTATATGGTATCCAAACTGGGCAAAGCCGTCGACCGCACTGAATGGGGCACTACGCCGCCAACCGTGACAGCCTACAACAACCCGCCGCTCAACGAAATCGTGTTTCCGGCAGGGATATTGCAACCCCCTTATTTCGATTTGAATGCCGACGATGCCCTCAATTACGGTGGTATAGGGATGGTGATTGGTCACGAAATTACCCATTCATTCGACGACCAGGGAGCGCAGTTCGACAAAGTAGGTAACGTAAAAAACTGGTGGAAAGACGAAGATTTCAAGAAGTTTAAAGCCCGCACCCAACAGGTAATCGACCAGTATAATCAGTATACCGTATTGGATTCAGTACACGTAAAAGGCGCCCTGACCGTAGGCGAAAACACGGCAGACATAGCCGGAATAGCCATCGCCTTCGATGCCTTCAAACTAACCGACCAATACAAAAAAGGAGAAAAAATTGACGGCTTCACGCCCGAGCAACGATTCTTTATTTCGATTGCCCGCATCTGGCGCGTAAAAACCAAAGACGCCTTCATGCGCATGTACGTCAACACCAACCCCCACTCCCCAGCCAAATGGCGCGTAAACGGCCCATTAATGAACTTCACACCTTTTTATAAGGCATTCAATGTTCAGCCGGGGGATAAGATGTATAAGGCTGAGGGGGATAGGATTGTGGTTTGGTAGGATATTAAGGAGTGAACACTTTAAAAGGTTTAAATAATTCTCACGAATTGTTTAAACCTTTTTTTTGTTAAATATTTTTCGTAAAATTGAAAAGCAGGTCAGATTATAAAAATTAAGAGTATATGAAAACGGCGCAAAAAACCATTAGTCCAGAGCAGGCGTATTTCTCTATATATAAAGCATTACCAGTGCAGGTAAAAGCAAAACTTCGTATCCTGATAGATGAAGATACCAAACGTGAAGCCGAACTTTTGACTCGTATAGAATCAATTGAAAAACAACCTAAACGTTCATTCAATGATTTAATGCAGGCACTTACAGAAGAGTCTGAAAAGGCAATGCAGGAAAAAGGAACTACGCAATCTGATGTTGATGGTGCAATAGCAGACATGAATAAAAACAGAACGGCATTTATCAAGAAAATGCGCACGAAATCAAAATGAAAGTAGTAATAGATACGAATGTTCTGCTAAGGTCTATTCCACCTAAAAATGTTGAGCGATGGTTATATGAGGCTTTTATTAGTAAGAAATTCGTTTGGGTATATAGTACTGAAATTCTGTTGGAATATGCCGAAATGATAGGCGAGATTTATAGTAGCAAAACAATGGATTTAGTACTTGAAATTTTGCTTCATACAAAAAATACTCAGCGATTTGACCCCTCTTATAAATGGCAGCTGGTTGAAGAAGATCCCGACGATAATAAATTTGTAGATTGCGCCATTGGAGCTAATGTCGATTTTCTGGTAACAGACGATAAACACATTAGAAGTCTACGCAGGAAAGGTAGAAGATTTCCACCTATTCAGGTGGTGAGTTTTGCTGAGTTTAAGAAGATATTGGAAAGTGGAAAATAACTTTAATTACTTGATTTAATAATCGGACAAACTTTTTACTGGGCATTCAGCACCCAGCCGGGGGATAAGATGTATAAGCCTGAGGGGGATAGGATTGTTGTTTGGTAGATTATAATAAGAGTTTTTATTTGCAGATGATAACTTAAAAGGTTTAAACGATTTTTATTACTTGTTTAAACCTTTTTTTTATGAAGGATTGTTTATAAATTGAGTTGAATAGTACAAGGTTCTAATCAGAGATTTACCAAATAACAAGAAGATGAGTATAGCAGAGATTTTATATGAGCAATACAAGGTTCTGCCAAAAAAAGTACAGAATGAGTTGAAAGCACTTATTAATACCGATGATGAAGCCACAGTTTCGGTGTCAGTTAAGGCGTTAAAGAATGCGGTTAAAGATGTTAAACAGTTAAAGAAAGGTAAAATACAGGCTCGCCCGATTACAAAACTTTTTAAGGAATTGGAAAATGGCAATTGAAATACAAACCCTTGCCAGATTTGATAGGGAGTTTAAAAGGCTTGCAAAAAAGTACAAGTCTTTATCTGATGAATTAGCAACATTAGCTAGAACCATTACTGAAAACCCAAGATTGGGGACAAATTTAGGCGCAGGACTTTTTAAGATACGTTTAGGCAGCGAGAGTAAAGGCGGTGGTAAAAGCGGAGGATTTCGGGTGATAACCTATTATATTGAGCAAAAGCAGGAAACAGAGGTTGTTTATCTGGTAACCATTTATAATAAATCAGAAGAAGAAAATATCACCAAGCAAGAGTTATTAAAAATTGTAGGTAGTGGTATAGATTAGGTTGGGTATTTAATATTCTCTCAAAGCTTTTAAAGTTCAGACGGGAGATAAGATGGATAAGCCAAGGGATAGTACAAGAAGATTTAAAAGACCATAATTGCTTTTGGGTAGTTACGGTCTTTTATGATTTTTAACAAAATAATTATTGATTGATTGAGCTAAACTTACCGCCTAAAGCATTATATAATTCTATTGTTCTTTTTATTCCAACTATTTGTTCAGGTGTTATTGCTTTAATATCATAATACTGTCTACCTATAAGTTTCATTTTTGCAGATTTGGCATTTGCAAGGGCTTTAATTAGTTCTTCATCTGATGGGGTTATACTTTCATCGAACCATTCCCATATTTTCCCACCATCTCCATTGTCTGTTTCAGTATTTAATGGTACAAATTCGAATGCTTTCCCATCAATAGAGAATTGAATTTTGCTAAAAAAAAGCCACTCATCAGAATAATATTGTAGTCTAAATCTTAGATTACTTGGAATATTGTTTTCTGTTTGAAAGTAGCAATATAGACCATTCCTGTTTGTATACTTTGGAGCAGATTTAGGCTGATACCAAGTTTTCTCATCAGGAGAGAACTCATCTTTCTTTATTTCAAAATACTTTTTAAGTTCATTTATTTTTGCAGAGTCAATTTTAGCGACTTTCTTAAAGTCTTCAATTTCCTCTTTTTTACGGTCTTCTTTAATTTCTTTAGCAATATTTCCCAAACTATTGATTCGCTTTTCAATTTCTCTCTTTCTTTTCTCCTTATTAGCAAATACAGTTGTGTGGGTAATATCTTTTCCTTGATCATCAAGTAGTTTGAAATCTATAGGAGTTGAGACCCCAGCTCCCATTAATTCTGTTACCTCTTTGTCAGCTTTTAATGCGATACAAAATTTTTCAAATGCTTCCAAATAGGCTGTTGTGTCATCTTTTGCCTTTATAATTTGTTCCTCTTTTTCCTTTACATTCATTCCTCCAAGAATTCCTTTTTCCTGGACGACTTCAACATATTTATACGACTTATCACAAGAAGTAAAAAGCCCCATTAAAATTAAAAGCCATAATAGATGTTTAGTCATATTGTTTGATTAGTTGGTTGTCTAATAATTAGCAGTTTGAATATTGGTAATCTGCGGAGAGGTAATTGATCAAAAACAATTTCTTTAGTGAATCAATTATATAATTAAAATACATAAAAATCAAAATAAATTTATTATCCGGTCATTTTCTATAAAAACCACAAAAAAACAGCCCCAAAACCAAAGGTCTTGCGGCTGTTTCAAATACAATAATCTCTACCTTATATCACCCCAAAAACCTCAATCAAATCCCCAATAATATAATCAGGCTTGGCGGCTTGTAACTGCTCAACAGTATGCGCCCCAGTAGTGATGCCGATACTCAACCCACAGCCGGCGTTTTGGCCTTCTTCTATGTCAATGGCTGAGTCGCCTATTTTGGCTACTTCGGTGCTGTCTGTGATGCCGAATTGTTGCATGGCATAGTGTATCATGTCGGGGTTGGGGCGGTTGCGGGGTACGTCTGAGGCTGTTACCAGTCCATCGATGTCTTGGCCTACTTTCCAACCTAGTTTATCCAGGATTGATTGGGCCGTGGCGCGGTCGTATCCGGTGTTTAGTACGGCCAGTATCCCACGTTCTTTGAGTCCGGCAAATACCTCGGCTGCGTGGTTTTGTGGCAGAATCTCTTCTGTGGCATAGGCATTGGTTAATTGCATAATGAAACTGTCATAAATGCGGCTGGTCAGTTCGGCATCGCTGACGTTGGCGTATATCGATAGAATGGTCTCGATGGCCTGTCTTTTCTCTTTGCCCGCGCCCTCTGCCAGCACTTGGTCGAGGGTAAAATCAAAACCTGCTTCGTTGATAGCCTTTTGCAGGGTTTTATAAACCACATTATTTTCGTTGACGGTGGTTCCGGCCATATCAAAAACCACCATGCGTATTGTCTTGCTCATAAATGAATTGTTTCTGGTTTAAACATGCCTCAAATCAGCGAATTACCCCTGCTAAAGGGGTGTTTCTGCCCGATAATATCAGGAGACAGGCAATATTTGACAAAACAAATGCATGCCGTGCGCCTTTCTCTTATCAGCTTCATTAAGTTTATGTTAAACTTGACAGACTGTTTACCCGAACCCGGGAGTATATACTAGTACGAAATCGGACTTTTACTTAAAAAATTGCCCGCACGGTGCTATCTTTACCCCCAGATATGGCAGCAAACAAATCGAAATACAAGCTGATTGTAAATTATGTCCTCGACAGGATACAACAGAAAACCTATCAGGTAGGCGACCAGATTCCGTCTATCAATGAGTTCAGAACCCTATTCGGTTTGTCGCGCGATACGGTTTTTGCGGGTTTAAAAGAGTTGATGGCCAAAGGGGTGATTTACGCCAATCAGGGCGTGGGCTATTTTATCAGTAATACCGATATTCCTTTTCAGCACCATATCTTTCTGCTGTTCAATGAGCTGAATGAGTTTAAGGAAGATTTGTTCAATTCATTCATCGAATCGGTAGGGGATAAGGCCAAAGTTGATTTGTATTTTCATAACTATAACCGTGATGTTTTCGAAACCCTCATTAAGGGTGCCAATCAGAAATATACTGATTATGTGATTATGTCGGGCAAATTTGCCGGTATCGAACCGTTGCTTGAGTCGCTTTCGGGAAGAGTATTTCTGCTAGACCATTTTCATCCAGAACTAAAGGGGAAGTACTCGTCTGTCTCGCAGAACTTCGAATCAGATACCTATGAAGCCCTGACTTCCGCCGTCCACCTCATTCGTAAGTATACCCGTATGCTGATGATTCAGAAAGAAGCCAAAGAACCTGTTGAAAGATACGACGGACTGAAAAGATTTTGTGAAGAAAACGGATTTGCACACGATTATCTGCCCGATATTGGCGGAAGAACCATTCTGCAAGGCGATCTTTTTATAGTGGTAAAAGACCGCGATTTAGTAGATTTATTTAAACAAGCTGCCCTGCAACAGCTTGTTCCGGGCATTGATTTTGGGATAATCTCATATAATGATACGCCATTGAAAGAACTTTTTGGCGGAGGAATCACTACGCTTTCTACGGATTTTAAGTTGATGGGGCAGACGCTCGCTCAATTAATTGATACCAAACCCATCTGCACCATCAACAATCCGTGGACTTTAAACCTTAGAAAATCACTCTAAGGTTTTCACGGTCTCACTGTTTCTAAGGCTGACAACCATACTCTATATCCTTGCTTCTCTCTATTGCCCACGGCATAGTAAGGCACGGCCGTAAAAGGTAATTTCTTTGAACTCCCATCAGTCGCTACTCCACGAATCACATTGATGCCATTCAGCAATTGGGGTTCAAAATCAAGTTTCAGCGAGGCACTTTTAATGATGCTCATCTGGTTAAGGTCGCTATTATCTACGCTTTCAAGGCAATAGATAATCGGGCCTGAGGCAATCGATACCTTATCTTTCAAGTCCGTTACCTGATTATTGGCAGTGATGAGTCTTGGCTCCATCGGTAAATCAAGCGTAACTACATCACCCTTTTTCCAGGTTCTGTTCACCACCGCATAGCCATCTTTCAGGCTTATTGTCTGTGGTTTACCATTTACCAAAAGTTTAACTGATTGAGAACTACTCAATTGGGAATTATACAAACTATAAGGATTCTCTTTGCCCTGCGCCCAACCCGGAATGCGTACCATTAAGGAAAAGGCACTCTGTTTTTCCGGATTTATTTTCAATTCAACTTTGCCATTCCATGGGTAATTGGTCTTTTGCTCGATGGCTGTTTTAATGCCTTTGCTCACCTCTACATTAGCCGAACTGCCCACAAAAAGATTGACATACAATCGCTCTGGTGCATAGCTATAAATATAGTCAGGCATAGCCGACACGATTTTCAGAAACATAGGCGGACAACAAGGGCAAGAGTGCCAGTCCCAACGGGCATGTTTATCAGAGTTCAGCGGATTCTGATACGTATATTTAGTGCCGGAGAGCGAAATGCCCGTGAGCACGTTATTGTATAAAGTACGTTCAAATTCATCCATATACTTGGCATCGCCCGTCAGTTCATTCATGCGTTGACTGAAAAAGCCTGCTCCAACGGCCGCACAGGTTTCCAGATAGGCATCAGTCGGCAGGAAATTATCAGGGCCGAATTTCTCATCGTTGTGTATCGCACCCACACCACCCGTCACGAACATACGCTTGCCCACCATATTATTCCAGAGCGCATGAGCTGTGCGGATATACTCAGGCGAATGATTTTCCAGAGCCGCCGCCGTGATGCCGGTAGCCAGTAAAGTAGCCCTTACGGCATGCCCCTCAATGGTTTTTTGCTGGAAAACCGGAATAGAGTCCTGCGCATAATCTCCCCAGGTCGGGCGAGTATAGCTGCCAAATTCAGCCCCCTTATATTTTTGGTCTTTTATCCATTTTTCTGATTTATTGTTGCCCCACGAGAGCCAATGAGGGTAGCCTGCATTGCGGCCACGGTTTTCAATCCAGAATGTAGCAAGGTCATAATACGCCTGTGTATTCACTGGCACTTTTATCTTGTTTTTCAGTTCAGGATTTTGCTTATATAGCCAATATAATTCAACCAGAGCCTCCTCCGGGCCTGAGTGTGCCGGAACAATATTTCTTTTGGGAGATGGCCCCATCAACGCACTCATATAATTGGCATATCTGGTGGCTACCTCCAATAGTTTGGTTTTGCCCGTGGCTTTGTAATAATGCACGCCAGCGTCCACCAGCATTCCGGCATTATATACATCGTGTTGCCAACGCAGGAAACCGCCATTATCGCCCCAACGGTGGGTGGGCTCCATGAGGTCGGTGTAGGTATTCAGATAGCCATTTGGGTCGGCCAGTTGTGCCTTTTCAATGCGGTCGATGATTCCGTCGAGACGTGCTTCTACCTGTTTGTTTGGGTGTTGTTTCAGCAAATCACCAATGCCACGGATCGATTCATATACAAGTCCGTCAAACCAGGGCAATCCGGCATGATGATTCATGCCTTTTTTGCCTTGGGCTATCTCATCAAAGTTTTTGAAAACATTGTTTTTATCACGTTCCTCTGCCGTTGTCAGGTTTATGGCTTCAAATTTATCGAGCACATCGTTTGCGGTGGTGGTGGCATATAAATCCAGTTTCGGCTTCCAGAAAGCATCATTCACTTTTACATCTTTTACGGGATGTATCTGATTGACAGATGCCTGTGCCAGCACATCGTTCGCACCCAGGCAAGCCACTAGAGCAGCAAACCCAACAAAACCTTTAGCATACTTTCTCATGAGCAAAATCAGCTATTTTCGGATAATATTAATAAAAAAACGCTAAGGTTAACCCAAAGCGTTTACAAAAATAGTGATTAATTTGATACTGGTACGAACTGGTATGAGTTTTTATTTTTGTGAAATCATTACCAGGGAATTTCACCGGTAGTGGGATTAGTTTCTTCGCTGAAAAACATACCTGTCGGGCCACTCTGGTCGATTAAGGCATATTTCAAAATGCGTTTTCCGGCCGCTTCTATTTCTCCTCCGTTGTGGTAGGTAAAATCGGTTTTTGTATAGCCCGGGTCAACTGCATTTACCTTGAATGGCGTGTCTTTCAGCTCATAAGCCAGATGTACAGTATACATATTCAGTGCCGCTTTTGAAGCACCATATACTGCATATTTCCCGAAGTGGTAAGCGGGCCACTCAGGGTTGCTTTGCTGGGTAAGCGAGCCAACACTGGAGCTAACCATCACAATTCTTGGCTCAGGCGATTGGCGCATCAAATCAATAAATGCCTGTGTTACGCTTGCCACCCCAAATACATTGGTTTCGAAAGCAGCCTTGAACTGGTCTTTTCCGGCTTCAAGTGCGGTATAGGGTGCCCCTCCATTGATGCCCGCATTATTAATCAACACATCCAGTACATCTGTTTTTTTGCCGATTGTTTCCCGAAGTGCTTTTACCGATTGCTCGTCAGTTACATCTAGTTGAACAACCTCTACATTGTTCAGGTTTTCGGCTCGTAGTTTTTCTACGGCGGCTAAACCATTCTTTAAATCACGGCTAGCCAGATATACATAAAACCCGTTTTGTAATAATTGTCTCGCCACTTCAAAGCCTATGCCTTTATTAGCTCCTGTAATTAATGCTGATTTCATTTTTCTTTGGTTTAAAGTAATGGTGCAAAGTTTGCCTCATTAAAAATGAAATCATTTACCATTTGGTAAAAAGCGATTCAGCGAATATTTTTTCTGATTCGGCTCAAGGATTGTTGTGTAACGCCTAAATAAGAAGCAATGTAAGCCAGCGGAACACGATTGGTTAGGGTAGGATAGTTTTCCAGAAATTCCAGATAACGTGTAGTAGCATCCTGCGAAATTACCGGATTCTTTCTTGATTTCTGGTACATACATTTTTGTACCATCTTGTTTTTAATTGCATCCCAGCCTATAATGGTCTGTGAAAGCTCTTCCCAGTTCTGGGCAGAAAACACAATGAGTTTGCACGGAGTACTTGCTTGCAGATATTCAGAAGAAGCCGTATTTGCCTCAAAATTGACGTAGTCAACCACCAGGTTATTTTCACTAATAAAGCAGCGGGTGATTTCTTCGCCTTTATTATTATAATAACACCCACGTACCACACCTTCCACCACAAAGCCTACCTGACGAGGAATTGTACCCGCTTCCGAAAAATACTCATCTTTCCGCAACTTTACCTCTTTTGCTTTGCTGATAATCAGGTCAATTTGCTGTTTATTCAGATTCCCGAACTGTAAAATATAATCTATCAATTCTTTCATGCCTACAAAATTAGCAATCCTCTATTTTGGTGATTTACTATTTGGTAAAAAATTGGTGTGTAGAATCAGAGAATATAAAATTTAGTCTGTCTGATGAATCCATATATATTGACCATCTTTAAAAGTGATTACGCCACCACCTACTTCATCTTTACGTAAGAATAGTGAAGTATTGTTTAATTTTACCTTCTTATCTCCAACAATTTCACTGTCGTCAATAACAATTTCATAGGTTTCTATATCAGTTGTTATTCCCCAGAAATCTACCCAACTGAAATCATTGCCCATCTCTTCAGAGGATTTATCCACACCGACAATGATTGCTTTTTTACTTAGTCCATCAACAATAGAAATATTTTTCTTATCAGTGAAAAATGCGGTGTCTATCACTTTATCGCCATTGAAATCGGCTTTGATTGTGTCGCTGATATTATATACTTTAAAATTTTTAAACTCACCTGACATAGAATTTTGGTAGTATTGAAGATCGTCAGGTTCAGGTTTTTACTTAGTGTGTCTACTTTATCTTTGACAATTGTATCATTTTCGATGGCTTTTTCTGAATTATTATTTGTGTTGCAAGAGCAAATGACTAGCGAAATCATAATGTATAGAACTATGTTTTTCATCGTATTAGCTATTAAGAGTTTTAGTTGTCTAGTTTTAAAGTGATTTACATAAACCTATTTCGAAACAAGGCATAGGATTATTAAACTATTGAGATATTTACTTAATTGCAACGTAATCATTTCCTCATCCTCCTTAAACGATAACCAAACTCTTTCCCAATACCCAGACTTAATTCAGAAAAAGATTTGAGTTGATAGTACCTGATGAAAGTATTGAAGCCCTTAAATCTTCGTGTAAACTGCCCCTGCCACTCTATATTATTTCTGAAAATACCGACTTTACCTGAAACAGAACCCAGATAAACTCTCCATGTTCTGATATAGGTACTTAAGCCTATCAAAGGCCCTGTTATAGATTGATTGTCGGTTTTTAAGTTAAGATTGCCATAACCTACTGTAACACCCAAATAAGGTAAAAACCAGATTCGTTTGCTAAAATTAATTTCTGTTTCAAAGGTATACGCTTTAGAACGGAAGTTATTATTGTAGGAAACTTCACGATAATGCCATCGGGCATTCATATCAAATTCGCATTTTAGCGCAAAATGTATAAACTCTAGCTGTGCATTCAAAAGCTGATTATTTTGTAAATTCGACTGAAGACTCAAACTACTTTTAAGTGTTCCGCTTCCGTATATACGAGGGAAGGTGAGGTGTAATTGTCCACCAACTGGATTATTCAGCACACCGCTATTGGCATAGATTCCGATTTCTTGTGAATCAAAAAAACATCTGATACAGTCAGTTTTCATTTTGACAAGAATCTGGCTATCACCTTTTAAATGATATTCTTGTGTAACGAAGCCAATCAACGAAAAAACTAATGTGGCATTAGGATTAGAAATGTTAATAGAAAAAGTGCCATCAAATTTGGATTGAGCGTTATTTTGCGCGCCTTTTTCAATAATATAAACCCCCGGCATAGGTAACGTGTCATCTTTAGATATTACTTGCCCTGTAACAACTATCTGGCACCAGACATTTGCTGTAAAGAGTAAGAGCAGAGAAATAATGGTAAATTTTTTTATCACAGGCGTAAACGATTAGTAAAACAATAGACGAGAAATTGGGGTGTTTTGCTTTGTATTTTTTAATATTATAACTCTCTTCTATTCGTGCTTGTTAGTTAATAGGGGCGACACGTTACGGAATTAAGAAATGAAAATTCTTAAAATGTTTCCTTTTTTGTAGAGACGTAATGCATTACGTCTTCATTGGCCTTTCCTTAGGAGTAAAATATCTAATCTTTTAAATTCTCTGCTTGTATTACATTTTTTGTAAGGATAATCCCTTGAAGACGTAATGCATTACGTCTCTACAAAAACAAAAAATCCACATATTAAACCGCTTTACCTTTGCACTTTTCCCACTTTCTCCCCATCTTTAAGATAAAATCACAACAAAAAGAAAAAATGAAAATCCTACCCCTCATTATTCTTCTACTATCCCAAACCCTAACCACTTTCGCCCAAAAAATAACCGCCTTCCCCCTAAAACTAAGCGAAAACCAACGCTATCTGATAGATAGGAATGGACAGCCATTTCTGGTGAAAGAGTTTTCGGCATGGGGGGTGATACAGGGGCTTTCGGAGAAAGATGCAACTGCTTTTATGGATAGCATCAGAAATGAGGGTTTCAATACGATGATGGTTTCTGTGTTAAGCAATGCTCCATCGCAGATGGGGGGTGACCCACCCAATTGGCAGGGGATTTCTCCATTAACAACCAAATGGGATTTTTCGACACCTAATGAAGCTTATTTCAAGCATGTGGATAGGTTCTTTCAGATGGCAGCCGAACGTGGCATGTTTGTGATGGCTTTGCCTTTTTATATGGGATATAGGGGAGATGGTTCGCAGGGTTGGTGGGATGAATTACTGAACCCGAATAATAGTCCCGCTAAAATGACTAAGTATGGTGAATACGTAGGAGAAAGGTATAAAAACACCCCCAATGTGATGTGGGTAGCTGGAGGAGATAATAATGCTGATGGAGATTTCTATCCGTATGAAATCAATATGATAAAGGCTATTAAAGCTAAAGCGCCTCACCAGTTATGGACAGGTCATTTCGATTGTAATCTACAGAATTTCTGGTCGACACAGAATCCACTCTATGCTGAACTGATGGATATTGATGGTGAATATGTCTGGACAGAATCATTGATGTTTGAACAAGGCCCTCAATATATGGCCGAGCTCCGCCAGTATAAAAAAGGGAAGATGATTATGCAGCTTGACTTGAGTTATGAACACGATGCACCCCATTATGCTGATAATGAAAATTACCAATGGATGCGCCGGAAAATGTATGAGGGTTTGCTAAGCGGCTGCGCAGGCACTTCTTTCAGTTCGGGTACATTAGATAACCAATGTTATAGCTTCAAAAACTGGAGGCCTTTGATGAATACAAGGGGTATGAAGCAGGTAGCCAGGTGCTTTCAGTTATTTGATGCCCTGCCCTGGCATACATTGGTTCCCGATGAAACCAATGAGATTATCTTATCAGGTAGGGGAGAGTGGGGGTCTTTGGATTATGTATGTGCTGCCCTTTCAACCGATAAAAAATACTATGTGATGTATATTCCTAAAGGGCATCTGATTAATGTGAATGCCAAAAATATTTCGGGTAACCCGATGCGCATGCACTGGTATAATCCTGCAACGGGTGAGGCATTGAAAATAGGTACCGTTCAACCCAGAGAGCGTTTTGGTATTCAACCCCCAACGGAAGAGGATTGGGTAATTGTTTTTGATAATGATAAGAATTTTAATATGCCCAATTTGATGAAATGATTATCTACTGTGATTATAAACTTGTCTAATATTTTGTTTTTTAACTGCTTTAGATGATTGGCTCGCCCTTATATTATTTTATTTTCATAGTCTCGGGTTGTTACTTTTTTTACCTGAAAAAAAGTAACCAAAAAAGCAGGAGTCATTTAAACTCACACAGAACTTGTCTAATATTATTGGTTAAATAAAAAGATGCTCAAATAAGGAGTAATTTTGTTTTGCGAACCAAAATAAAAACCTACAATGAGCATCCTAAGCAAAGATAAGATTAAAAAGTTCATT
>NZ_QVMT01000030.1 GCF_003418935.1 Emticicia sp. C21
ACCGACATTAAAACAGTGGAAATAAGGGTGATTCCCCCCCGTCCGAAAGGTTTAAGTGCTCGTAATTCAGAGCGTGGAGTTGAATTACGCTGGCAACAATACCCCGACTGTAACATTCCTGACGAAGATGCCGAAATAGTGATTTATCGCAAAGAAGGCTGTTCGAACTTCATCCCTGCCAATTGTCAGATAGGTTTACCTGCATCTTTGGGCTTCGTTGAAGTAGCCAGAGTGACAGCTAAAGACACTTTCTATCTGGATACCAAAGCCCAGAGTGGAGTCATTTATAGCTATAGCATTGTAGCCAATCTGGCCACCTCTGACTTTGTTTCGATGCCAAGTGTACCCTCAAACGAAGCCTGTATTGGCAGCGAGATACCCCAAAAAGCCCCGGTAATTACCAATGTGAGTGTCGATGTAACCAATACCACCACTGGCCAGATTACAGTCAAATGGACAAGACCCCTAAACTTTGATGCCGATGAAACCAAAGGCCCCTATGCTTACAAACTTTACAGAGCCACAGGTATCAGTGGAGGTATCTTTCAATTAATAGCCACCATCCCAAGCAAAGTCATTGACAAAGCAGCAGATACTTTATTTGTCGATAAAAGCCTCAATACCACAGCCAATGGCTATACCTACAAAGTAGCCTTTATTTATGAGACCGATAAATCACTGGCAGAAAGTCAGGTAGCGAGCAGTGTAAGATTGGCAGCGGCTTCAGATGCACAAAAGGTTAGATTAAACTGGCAGGCCAATGTACCCTGGAGCAATGACAACCGCAAACATCTGGTCTACAGGGAAGACAAAACCAAGCCGGGTACTTTTCATATCATCGCCGAAGTAGCTGTACAGGCAGTGAATACCTACAGCTATCTGGATGACGGCATAGACCGTTATACAGCCGATGGAGTGAATACCATAGAGATGAAAACAGACACCAATTATTGTTACAAAGTAGAGACAGTTGGTTCGTATGCCAGACTACCCCAATTTGGATTATTACATAATTTCTCACAGGTGATGTGTTCAAGTCCGATCGACAATACCCCCCCTTGTCCACCGGAGCTGAGTATCAATGATCTGAATTGTGAGAATCTGGACAGAGAAGCGATTTGTGAGACCAATACAGTAAGTAACAAACTAAGCTGGAAGACACCAGCGAGTTCAGGTAGCAATATCTGTAGAAATGATATTATCAGATACAATATTTATTTTGCCAGATACAAAGAAGAGACCCCGAAGTTACTGGCAGCGATAGACAAGCCTGTACCACCTGAGACGACCTTTACGCATACAAGAACAGTTCAGGAGGGGTTTGCGGGCTGTTATTACATCACAGCAGTGAATAGTCTGAATATAGAGAGTAGTGCGAGTGCAACTATTTGTAAAGACAATTGTGCCACAGTGATGTTACCGAATGTGTTCACTCCGAATGGTGATGGGAAAAATGACACATTCACTCCGATGACGTGTTCGGCCTTTATTCAGAACATAGACATTGAGATCTACAACAGATATGGATTGAAGGTGTATCAGAGTGGGAGCAGTAATATATTGAGTTGGGATGGCAGGAGTAGTTCGGGGAGTGAGATGCCCTCGGGAACTTATTACTATCTGG
>NZ_QVMT01000031.1 GCF_003418935.1 Emticicia sp. C21
TGGACTGCACCCCAAATTTTGGACAAAATTATTATTAAGTTTTAGAATGATGCGCTCGGTATTGTATGGGGCTCATTCCTTTTAGATTAAGTTTAATTCTTTCTTTGTTATAATACTGAATATATTCTTTAATTTCTTTTTTTAACTCATCAATTGAGTTGTATGTATTGAGATAAAATAATTCTGACTTCAGGATGCCGAAGAAGTTTTCTATGATCGCATTATCTAAACAATTACCTTTTCTGGACATACTTTGTATGATTCCATTTTTCTTTAGTACAAGCCGATATTGTTCCATTTGGTAATGCCAACCCTGGTCGGAATGTAATAACAAAGATGTTTGTGTGTCTGTTTTTTTGAGAGCCTTATCTAGCATATTCATTACACACTTAAAGTCAGCACGTTCAGAAAGTTCATAGGTAATAATTTCCTGATTAAACAGATCTATCACTGGTGAGAGAAACAATTTTTTGCCACCCACATTAAATTCGGTTATATCAGTTGCCCATTTTTGATTAGGATTGTTTGCCTTAAATGCTCTGTTTAAAAGATTGGGAACTGTTTTAGCTTGTTCTCCTTTATAAGATTTATATTTTTTTACTCTGATTACACTCTTTAAACCCAGGGATTTCATCAATCTTAAAACAGTTTTGTGATTAATCACTAGTCCCTCTTTACGAAGTAAGAGTGTAATACGCCTGTAGCCTAATCTTCCTTTATGCTTGTGATAAATACCTTCAATCAATGCTGTAATGTCCTCATATTTAGTTACTATCTGCGTTTTCTTTGAATAATAATAAAAACTACTTCTTGCCATATGTATACAATCTAACAACACAGTTAAATCGTACTTATGCCTTAACTCCATTATGGCTTGTGCTTTTTGTTGGTTTGAGTTAAGGCTTGTAGCTTTTTTAGCAGTTCATTTTCCGCTTTTAAACGTTCATTCTCCAATAATAGCTCTTGTTCCCGTGTTAAAGGCTTATCAGATTTTCTTGGTTTTCTTTTGATAGGTTGCTTCATCTTTTTAGGTCGAGTCCTTAAGGCTGATAGTCCAGCTGATTCATAGGCCCGTCGCCAACGTATAATCGCTGACTCGCTAGGTATATTGAATCGTACACAAGCTGAACGCAAAGATAAAAACTCTTTGTCTATAGTTTCTAGCACATTGAACTTAAAAGCTACATCATAAGACTGTTTATCCTTCCGATAAAGACCTGATACCCCATATTTCTTATAGAAATCTACCCATAGTTTTAAATTCGATGGATTAACCCCCCATTCATTAGCAACTGAAATAATGGAACGATATTCTTTTAAAACTGCTTCTACACAGTGAAGCTTAAACTCATAAGTATATTTGTTTCTCTTTCTCATACAAATACCCTCAAGATGTGTCTAACTTTTTGGGGGCAGTGCA
>NZ_QVMT01000032.1 GCF_003418935.1 Emticicia sp. C21
CGAATCCAAACTCAAAACCAAATAATTGAAAAATTAGAAACCTTAATTAAAGGGCTAAGGGAACAATTGTTTAATCAAAAAGTTAGATTCACAGATAAAGATGGAAATGATTTTCCGAATTGGGAGTTAAAGTCATTAAAAGATATTTCACAAAGAATAACAGAAAAGAATTCAGAAAACAATCTTAATGTTTTAACAATATCTGCTCAATTAGGATTAATCAGCCAATTAGATTTTTTTAATAAATCTGTTTCAGCGAGAGATATTTCAGGTTATTATATTCTGCAAAGGAATGATTTCGCTTATAATAAAAGTTATTCAGCCGGTTATCCGATGGGTGCCATAAAGAGGCTTAACAAATATGAAAAAGGGGTTGTTTCAACATTATATATTTGCTTAAGATTTAATAGATATGTTAATATAGATTTTATGGAGCATTTTTTTGAATCAGGTCTCCAAAATAGAGAAATAGAGAAAATTGCTCAAGAAGGTGCTAGAAATCACGGTTTACTAAACGTTGGTATATCAGATTTTTTTGATATAAACTTCAATTTACCTTCTTTGCCAGAGCAAAAGCGTATCTCAAACTTATTATCAAGTATGAACACGCAAATTACTTTGGAGAAAATGTCGTTAGAACAATATAAAGTACAGAAAGGTTATCTACTAAAAAATCTATTTATATAAAAAGACTATTTAAAAAGCTTTTTTTCTGAATCTCGTATTTTTGTAGTAATAGTATTTCAATTTTAATTTTTTGCTCAATGTAAGATAAAAAAGAAGCTATTCTTTCTTGTTCTTTAATGTTAGGACAATAAATATTTGCTTCGCTATAGTCTCGAAAATATATGTGCGGAATTCCCGAGCCTACTTTGTATTTATCGAAATTAAAAAATTTTAAACAATAAAAAATATATTGTAGATACACTTGCTCTTTAGCGGTTAAATAGTTTAAAGTTCCTGTGACTGAAAACTTACCATCGCCATATTGAACTTTCCCAACCCCAGCCCCATCTTTAATAATCATAATTGCTTCTTCATCTATTAAGTAATACGGAATGTATGAAATAAGACCTGTTGCTCCATAAACTGGATAGATTCCATTTTTATCTAATACATCTGCTTCAGTTAAAGAAGAGGAATGACAGTTTACACAATCTTTTAATTTTATATTAGGAATATTAGAACAAATAATTTTTTGACAAAGCCCTTTAATTAAGGTTTCTAATTTTTCAATTATTTGGTTTTGAGTTTGGATTCG
>NZ_QVMT01000033.1 GCF_003418935.1 Emticicia sp. C21
AAGTGCAGGAACTTATACAGTCACAGTTACTGATGCCAAAGGATGTACAGCAACGGCCACAGTAACTATTACCCAACCAAATGTACTAACAACAAGTATCACTAAAGTTGATGTAAGCTGTAATGGAGACAGCAATGGCAGTGCCACAGTAACGCCAGTGGGTGGAACTTCACCATATACTTATCAATGGTCGCCAAGTGGAGGAACAGCGGCAACAGCCAATAACTTATCAGCGGGTACTTACACAGTAACAGTGACAGATGCGAAAGGTTGTACAGCCACAGCAACCGTAACTATTACCCAACCAAATGTTTTAACAGCCAGCATCACTAAAGTTGATGTAAGCTGCAATGGAGGCAATAATGGTAGTGCAACAGTAACGCCAAACGGTGGAACATCACCATACACTTATCAATGGTCATCAAGTGGAGGCACTTCTGCAACCACTTCTAACCGAAGTGCAGGAACATACACAGTCACAGTTACCGATGCTAAAGGATGTACAGCAACAGCCACAGTTACTATCACTCAACCAAATGTGTTGACTGTAAGTATCACCAAAGTTGATGTCAGCTGTAATGGAGGTAGTAATGGTAGTGCAACTGTAACGCCAAATGGTGGTACATCCCCTTACACTTATCAATGGTCATCAAGCGGCGGCACGGCGGCAACAGCTAATAACTTAACAGCGGGTACTTACACTGTAACAGTTACAGATGCCAAAGGTTGCACAGCAACGACCACAGTAACTATTACCCAACCAAATGTACTAACAACAAGCATCACCAAAGTTGATGTTAGCTGTAACGGGGGCAATAATGGCAGTGCAACAGTAACACCAGTTGGTGGAACCTCTCCTTACACTTATCAATGGTCATCAAGTGGTGGCACAACGACAACAGCGAGTAACTTAGCAGCAGGCACTTATACTGTGACAGTGACAGATGCCAAAGGCTGTACAGCAACAGCCACAGTTACTATCGCTCAACCAAATGTGTTGACTGTAAGTATTACCAAAGTTGATGTAAGCTGTAACGGAGGCAATAATGGCAGTGCAACAGTAACACCAGTTGGTGGAACCTCTCCTTACACTTATCAATGGTCACCAAGTGGCGGCACAGGTGCGACAGCGAGTAACTTAACAGCGGGTACTTACACAGTCACAGTTACTGATGCCAAAGGATGTACAGCA
>NZ_QVMT01000004.1 GCF_003418935.1 Emticicia sp. C21
AATTTATTTTCAACCCTTTCGTTCCCTCAACCTCTCTTTCCTTACTCTCTCAATCAATCGGGGTGCAAAATTCTGACTTTATTTTTACAATTCCAAATGAATGACAAACTTTATTTTCAACCTCTTCCCAACCTTCTGATTACTACCTTTTTACTATGCTCCTGCTATGTAACGCTCAGTCTGTTCATCATTTTTGGGACTGCAAAGGTACGGCGCTTTTTTACATTTGTCAACCCCCCAATCAAAAGTTTTTTAGAGCATAAACCTTATTTAACTTACTNTGGGTAAATCTATCCTCATAAAGCTTTAAATATGGTGGAACAGTTTTTTATTATACATAATAGTATATATAAGAGCGAACAGCTACATCCATTATAAACAGTAAATGTTTCTACAATGAAAAAAAAGAAAAAAGGAATACTTGGTTTCTTCGACCGTTTTTCAAAAAAAGTAACTAAGGCTACGGGTAGTCCCTATGCTTTTGTGAGTGCTTTCATCGTCATTATTATATGGGCAGTCTCTGGGCCACTGTTTGATTTTTCTGACACGTGGCAATTAGTTATTAATACTGGTACTACAATCATTACTTTTATGATGGTGTTTATTATTCAGCAGTCTCAGAACAAGGATACAGTTGCCTTACAACTTAAACTCAACGAATTGATAGCTTCAAGTGATAAGGCTAGTAACCGCTTGATTGATATAGAAGATTTAACAGAAGAGGAATTAGAAAAAGCCAAAGCTTTCTATAGAAAACTGGCAGACCTTGCTGAAAAAGAAGATGATGCTTTTGTCTCTCATTCTATTGAGGAGGCCACTCAGAAACATGAGGAAAAATCTAGTACGCAAAGAAGACCTAAAGCAACAGATAATAAAAAAGAAGAAAGTAATAAGAAAGAAGCCACTAAGGCAACAACATAAAAAAAGCCCGACTTTCAGGTCGGGCTTCTCTTTGCCTACTTATCTTGCAAAAGCCGAAGCAGATATATTATCATTAAACACGATACTAGTTGTTACTTTTACAGTTCGCTTATCAGCCGTACTGGTATAAGTTGATTCTGATGGGTACTTGATACCATAAGGCGAAGTTGCGTAATTGATGTAATCTTCTGTGATCACTTCACCGCTAGCCAGAGTAAGTTTTCTTCGGTTCAATAAACCTGTGCCTTCATCAAAATATAGATTGTATTTTACGCCTTTACCGCTAAGTTCTACATGGTTTACTTTTTTTCCGTTCAAGGTTTCTGAACCAACTAAAGTAGCCACGTAACCTTTCTTCTGAAAATCCCAAAAAGGCAACACTAACTCTCTTAATTCTCTACGCATATTTTCTTGTTCTTTCGCACTCAAATCCTTTGTTTCGTATTGCGTATTTTTATCGCCGCTTCCAAGTGGCACTTTCAACCAACCTTCATTTCCCTTAATACCATATACAAAGGTTCTTTTTAGGATAGTCTTTGATTTAGACATTGAATTATCGCCAAACGATCCCTTAATATCCATATCGTAGTCAGAGGCTGCACCACTTTTATAGCTTTGCTTCATAGAATAAGTATTCACCCCATCCCAAAGTGACTTGCCACCTGTAACCTCCATATATTTGTTGAGAACATCTTGTGCCGTTTGAGCAAATGCAAAACTTACCGAGATTGCAAATGCAATAAGACTGATAATTGATTTTTTCATGTTTGCTGGATTAATTATGTTTCCTTATTAACGTAATTTCATTCATTCCATTTTCTTAGATATGATTTATTCTCTAAGGTTTAATTTTCTTCTGCTGCCCGAATCGATAGATAGTCTGGTTACCCTCGGCATTTGGTTGGTCGTTATACACAATTACATCATTTAACCGTAAATCGTGTTGAGCCGATGGATTCAGTAATTTTACAACTATCTTATGTTTTCCCTTTGATAATTGATAATTCCAGAAAATCTCATGCCTGCGGATGCGGAACTCAGTTGGCATTTCTACGGTTTCAGCCAATTTGCCGTCTATGTATACTTCCGTATTTAATACTATATCTTTAGCGTCTTTGTCTTTCTTTTCGGCAACACCTTTTATTACAATACCTGTACCCTCGAAATCAAAACTATATTCGTCTTTTATACTTTTATAAACAAATATCTTGTCAACCGGATAGGTCTTTTCAAAACTTTGCTCCCAACGAACCAATTCAGGCTTTTGTAATAGAATACTTACTTTATCATCAGTAACCTTACCTCCATTTCTTTCGATATTCTGCAAAGCATGTTTCAATCCTATCTCATATACCTTATTTAATGAGATAGTAGTATACTTAAAATCAATATCTTCAGCCTCTGTCAATCCTATTTTCCAGTAAGGAGGTATTTTTGAATAACCTAACATAGTCCCCAGAATACCACAGGCCGACGATGGATTACAATCGGCATCTTGTCCGCAACGGGTGGTTATTTCTATAGTTTTCGTAAAATCTCCCTTACCATATAATAGCCCTAATACCACATAAGCTGAATTCAACTTGGCATCAATATTAAAAGGAGCGAACACACCATCAGGACAGCCAATGTCATCAGACCATCTTTCCTGCAAAGCATACCATGTCTTTTTCCAGTCGTTCGGGTATAGTTTATAATACTTAATTACATCGGCTATACATTTATAATACTCACTTTGCTTGGGAATTGTTTTCAAAGCTTCATTAATTATGTATTCTATATTATTAGAAGAAAATGCCAAAGTATAGCAAGCTCCTAAGAAAATACCACCGTACCAACCGTCTCCGTAATTCATGATATGCCCGATTTTATCCGAAATTTTAGAGGCAGTATTCGGCATTCCTGGAGACATCAGTCCTGCGAAATCACATTCAATCTGATAGTCGATACAATCTGCGTGAGGATTATGAAGCCAATGTCCTGATTGTGGAGGCATTATATTATGTAATATGTTATATCTACCGGCCTGATTGGCATGCCATAATGCATAACCTGCGTTGGCATAAGCTTTAGCATGAGACTCAACCGAAGCATCCAGCCCTTCTTTTTCAAGAATATCTACAAAAGTTAAATCCATGTATAAATCATCATAGAGACCAGGATTTTCAATCATGGTTTTCTTCAGATAGCCATCGTACCAGGGAATAGGCTGATACTCATTAATAATAGTACCATTGTAACGAAACTCCATTGGCCCACCAAAAGTAACGCCAATGGTCTGACCTGCCCAACCACCTTTTATTTTATCATATAATACTTCTTTTGATAGGTTCAGATATTTTTGTTGGGCTTGGCTAACGAATGTCAGACATAAGAGTAGTGAGGTAAGGATTTTCATAAAATATTTATAGGTTTTGAATAGGTACGCTTTTGCTATTATTTCAAATTTCACTAATTATTTCCGCTACTTCTCTACCCGTTTGCATGGCTGCATTTAAGGATGGATAAGCCAGATAATCGCCACAACGATACAGGTTTTCACTCAATTTCAGTACCTGCTTCTTTGTACCTGCCGGAAACTTTACCAATGCCTCGGGCATGTGGTAAGTACGCAGATGTTTCCAGACATTTACTTGTGCACCAAACCAATCATATAATTCACGTTTGATACGGCTGATATGATTTCGTTCATCAATTTTATCTAAACCGTGAGCACTTACTGAAATCAATGTCCTACCTGTTGTGCTATAAGTAGGTGCTATATCTGTAGGCACACATAGGTTGTGAGCCACGCCTTTTCGGTCTGGATTTAAAGTTAGCATTTTCTGTCCTTTTAATGGCGAATATTCTGCCGAAAAATAAGTGCAAGTGCTGATCTGATAATCATAATTTTTGTCTTCCCCTAAAAAATCGGAAGCTGTATTTCGGTCTGTGGCTATGATTATTCTATCCGTTGTCAGCACTTCTCCATTCTCCAAAAAAACCTGGTTACTTTCTATTCCCTTTACAAGGGTATTTAATCGGATTTTCTCTTTTGAAATCAGAGCTGAAATTTGTTCGGGTACTGCCTGTATTCCCTCAGCTGGCAGTGCCATTTCTCCTTTGACAAACTGCTTGAAAACAAAATGGAACAGATTACTTGAGGAATGTAATTCGTTATCAAGAAAAATACTACCAAAGAGTGGTCTGAAAAACTGATGAATGATTTCCTTACTCCATCCATACTTTTTCAGGAACTTAATAGTCTCAGTATCATCCATGCCAAATAGCTCCTCATCTGACATATCTGATACATATTTAGCAAATTTTTTAATTTTCAGTCTATCATTCCATGAACCAATCGGCGAAAAAGCGGTCGACAAAAAAGAACCTTTACCTTTGAAGGGATTTTCAAGCTTTGTGAAACCTTTATTTGCTTTTATTAAGGCACCGGATTCAAAATAGTTGAGATCTAAGTTGCTGTAATTTAGTATTTTACGTGCTTCGGTATAGTTGGTTAATAACGTCTGAAAACCCCTGTCAAGACGAAACCCCTCTACCATATCAGTGCGCACTCTTCCTCCCAAAGCGTCTGAGCTTTCTAAGATTACGAAACTCATTCCTTTGTCGTTCAGATACTTTGCACACGTCAATCCTGAAATCCCACCGCCTATAATCACTGTTGAAAAGTCATTCATAAACTTTTAATCTGTGTTTTTCGTTCTTTACTATAGAAAGTTTTGAAAATTCAATTTTAAACTACTATTTTGTCTTAGAAAACACAAATATAGACGGATTTCTTAATTACATCTTTGTCACAACATACTAAATCTTTAATAGAATTTTCGAGAAAATAGAATGAATTATCAAGTACAACAGGAGGGAGAGTTTAAATATATTGACGAAGGTAGTGGCGATACGCTACTAATTTTGCATGGCTTATTTGGTGCATTAAGTAATTTCGACGATGTGATTGAGGGCTTCAAACATCGTTGCAGGGTTGTTATTCCTGTAATGCCTATTTACGATATGCCTATGCGCGAAGCAAGCTTAGAAGGACTGCAAGCATTTATAGAAAGATTTATTGCTTTTAAACAACTGAAAGACATTATCTTATTAGGTAACTCGTTAGGTGGCCATGTAGGTCTATTATATACGTTGGCGCACCAGGATACCGTAAAAGCATTGATACTGACCGGAAGTTCGGGTTTATTTGAAAATACCATGGGTGGCTCTTTCCCTAAACGCGGAAGTTACGATTATATCCGTGAGCGTGTAGCTTATACTTTCTATGACCCAAAAACAGCTACTAAAGAATTGATTGACGAGTGCTTTGAGATTACATCAAGTATTCCGAAATGTATGAATATCGTACAGATAGCTAAATCGGCACAACGCCATAATATGGCTAAGGAAATTCCGAATATAAAAGTACAAACTTGCTTAATCTGGGGTCTTAATGATACTATTACTCCCCCTCATGTAGGTTTTGAATTCAATCGTTTACTAGAGAACTCAGAACTGTATTTCATTGACAAATGTTGCCATGCCCCTATGATGGAGCGTCCTGAAGAATTTAATCATTATCTTGCCAATTTCCTTGACAAAGTTCAGGAAGAGGTATTGGCATAATTTTTTTATGATTATTTCTTTGGAGAAATATATTATAAAATTTTTACCAGAATGACGGCTGCTCAAATTATCAACCACGAATTACCCATCCTGAAACTGAGCGATACAGTTGGTGACGCTTTAAGTTGGTTGGAAGAAAATCGTATTGGACAGTTGGTGGTTGTCGACAATGAAAAATACTTAGGTATTATAAGCGAAGATATATTGTTGAATTATGACGAAGACTTATTGATTTCTGAGATAATGCCACAATATTCGGGCGTATACATTTTCGATTACCAACATCTATACGAAGCTTTAGGATTAATTTCAAAATACCGTCTCGAAATATTGGCGGCAATAGATGAAGAACAGAATTTCGTCGGCAACATTACAGCCGCAGAAATTTATAATAGATTTGGCGAGTTACTTGGAACACAAGAACCGGGAGCCGTATTAGTGATTGCTATTAAAAACAGGGATTATTCTTTAGCAGAAATCAGCCGTTTAGTCGAGTCTGATAATGCCAAGGTTTTAAGTAGTTATTTTTCAGGGAATCAATATAACGGAGAAGAAAATTCAACCCTTACGCTGAAAATCAACCGCCAGAATATTACTTCAATTGTAGCTACTCTCGAACGTTTCGGTTATATCGTTGAAGGTGCTTATGCCAATGACCCTATTGATAGTATTGAGCAAGAGCGCTACGATATGCTGATGAAATATCTTAGTGTTTAATTTCTTCTGCCTGTTCTACTTTAGTAGTATGCTTATTTAATGTTCTAATAATCAATAACAAACTTATTGTGGTTAAAATAACTGATGCCAGAAAAGGAACTCCAGGAAAATAAATAGGAGCATCTTTAGCTGTGAATCGAGCAAACAGGCTTGACATAAGTACAGGCCCAATAATAGCTGCTACACTATTTAGACTGGTTAAAGACCCTTGTAATTCTCCTTGTTCATTAGGCGGTATCTGGCCTGAAATAATACCTTGCATAGCAGGACCTGCTAAACCGCCTAACGAAAAGGGTATCATAATAGCATAGACCATCCAGCCTTCGGTGGCAAAACAGTAGGCAAGAGAGCCTAAAATGGAAAATACGAACCCTACATAAATTGATTTTTTAGTTCCAAGTTTCGGAATCAGGATGCGGGTAAGGAATCCCTGTACCAAGGCAATCATTACTCCTACGAAAGTCAGTGATAGACCTACTTCACGCTCTGTCCAGTTAAATTTTTCTTTGGTATAGTAAGCCCAGGTACCTTGTGTAGAAAAACTTGATATATATACTAAAAACAAAGCCGCTATTAATCCTATAATCATCGGGAATCGGCGTAAATTTACTAAGGCCCCAATAGGATTGGCTCTTTTCCAGTTGAATTTTCGACGGTTTTCTATGCTGAGTGATTCAGGTAGAACAAAATATCCATATAACCAGTTTAATATAGTCAGACCTCCCGCTACCATAAATGGAGTACGGGTACCAAATTCACTGACCAATCCTCCAATAATAGGTCCGATAATAAATCCTAAACCAAAAGCTGCGCCAATCATCCCGAAGTTCTGGGCCCTTTTCTCTGGAGTACTTATATCAGCCATATAAGCAGCGGCCGTAGTAAAACTTGCGCCCATGATGCCTGCAATGACTCTACCAACAAATAACCAAGCAATAGTAGGAGCAAAAACCAATAGCAAATAATCCAGCCCAAAACCAAAAAGTGAAGCTAATAACACAGGTCTGCGTCCGTACTGGTCACTGAGCCCTCCCATAACCGGAGAAAAAAGGAATTGCATCACCGAATAAGCAGCAAATAATAAACCACCATAACGGGCAGCCCCACTGGTATCGACATGTGCCAATTCTGAAATTAATCTGGGTAAAACAGGGATAATTACTCCGAAGCCTATAGAATCTATTAAAACAGTAATAAGCACGAATGAGGTAGCTGCACTCTTTTTAACGGTCATGGTTTGGTAAGTTTTACGCAAATTAATCATTTTTCTGCCTTACTTCTTTAATTATGGATTAAATTTAGGTTAAAGCACCTACAATTTAACTCATCTCTAAATGCATTTTCAAAGCTTTTAAATATACCAATCTCTCAATTACAACCACCAACTATGGAGCTTACAGATGTAGAAATTACTGCTCTATTATTCACACTAAAGCCTGGATTTAGTTCCACTGATCGTGCATTCAGGTTTAGTCTTGCTTCTCCGGTTATCTTGCTTGCCATTTTTATTTCTACTGCTCCTTTTAAATGGTTACCTGTCGATAAATCATCTATCGGGCTTGTAAGGTTTAGTAAATTAAGACAAGGTGTAGAATTATATAAGCTTGTGATTTCTATAGAAGAAAGTGCTCTGTTCCAGATACCATAATCATCTAATTTGCCAAGAAATACTTCAGCAGGAATATTAGCGGCCTCTCCACCAAAAACCATTTTACAGTAATACTCTACGGCATTGGTATTGCCAATGACAGTTTTATCCAAAATACCATTAATGTAGAAGTCATAATTTTTTCCATTTTTTACCAAGGCCACATGATTCCAATTATTAATAGTTTTCAGAGTATTAGAGTATCCTTCATACTGAACAATATCCCAACCCCTGTTATTTGGCCAAGAACCAGCCAGAAATACATATTTATTGTCGAAATACTCACTAAAAGGATTATTTTCTCCATATAACGTAATCGCAATACCATTATGCGGATCTGTATTAATTATGACCTGACTGTCATTATAGTTATTTGGGTTCAGGAAACTTGTTGAGTATGTCCAACAAGAAATCGTGAACGACTCCCAACCGACATTAAAAAAGGCATTAGTTATATCAATTCTACTGGTTGAACCATTAAATAGGTAAGCACTATTTTCATTCCCGAATCTGTCAGAAGTTAAAAATACATTGGTAGGTGTACCATGATTATTATTACCGCTGTCGTCATTCGCATTACCATTAAATCCCCAATAGCCTACCAGATTAGCAGTTGGCACATAAGGTGGAACTTGTGAAAAAACAGAAAAATGGATAGATACAATGAGTACGATTGTAATCAGAGGTAGAGATTTGAATTTCATATAGGGTAGTTTAAATGTCAGCAGCAATAAAAACAGGTGTAATTAATTAAGCAATTACTTTTATCTTGCTAAGGTAGTTACTTAATTGATAAAATATATTATTTGCTTGATTTTCTTATTTCAAAAGGCACACAGATGAGACAACTCTGGCTCATTAAGCCTCTTATTTCTGATTCAGATAAAGCCCGGTTCCAGATGCCAAAATCGTCTAATTTACCTAAAAATACTTCCGGAGTAATATTAGAGGCCAGACCTCCGAACACGATTTTACATAAATAAGAATCGGTAGATTTATTACCAACAACCGTTTTGTCAAGAACCCCATTTACATAAAATTTATACGTAGTTCCGGTTTTTACCAATACCAGATGATTCCAGGTATTGATAGTTCTGGTTGTGTTTGAATAGCCCGTGTATTCAGCAATATCCCAGCTTCTGATATCAGGCTTAGAACCTGCCAGGAAAACATATTTGTTATCGAAGAAATCTTTGAATGGGTTATTTTGTCCATACAGTGTAATAGCAATACCATTATGAGGGTCGGTATTGATTACTACCTCACTATCATTCACATTATTCGGGTTAAGAAAACTGGTAGAGTAGGTCCAACACGAAATAGTGAATGAATCCCAATCTATATTAAAGAAAGCATTTGTGGTACTTATTCTACTATTAATTCCATTAAACTGATATGCGCTATTCTCATTACCAAATCTATCAGTAGTCAAAGTTACATTCGTGGCAGTAGCATGATTATTACTTCCGCTTTCATCATTGGCATTTCCTTTAAAGCCCCAATACCCAACTAAACCATCGGTTGGTACATAAGGTGGGACTTGAGAAACGACATTGCTAATAGCCAATACAAAAAACAGGATTGTAAATAGTGATAAATTTTTCATCTCAATAATTTTAAAATATCGACAGCTATATATAAACACAAACTAAACAGTTTCTTCTTTATCTTTTTTCTTCCGGAAGCTAAAAAAAGCTATGGCTGCACCCCACAAAAGTATCGAAGCAATTGAAACATAGCCTCCTTCTTTAACCGTTGGCGGAGCGAATTGCAATTCTACCTCATGATTGCCTTTTTCTAATAAAATGCCCATTAATCCGGCATCTACTTTTTCGATAGTCGTTTCTTTCCCATCTACTTTAGCAGACCAACCTTTATCGAAAGGAATGGCAAAGAATAGAATTTTAGGATTCTCTACCTGTATCTTACCTATAATCTGATTATCTGTGAATGAGGTAACTTGTAAGGTATCTTGTTTAAGTTTATCCACCCAGTTTTTCAGTGCAACCAATGAAACGCCTTCCGCCGGAACTGCCGAAGAAGTAATTCTAGAAAGCCCTTTTAGTTTTTGTTCAAAATCTTTATTGACATTGACAGCCTGTAAAACAGTTATCTGTCTTTCTAAGGAATCAAGTTTATTGTAATCAGCCTCAGAAATATATTGGTCAAAAGTTATGCCTAAAGGCAGATTATCTTTCAGTGCAAATACCTTTACATCTCTGAACATTGCCACAGAATCCTGATTAGCTCCTCTCATGGCTGCTGCATCTATACCTTTAGCCAAGAAATATTTAACATTACAAAGTCGCTGAATCAACGGAGAACCCAGCACTCCATATAACCAACGGCTACTTGTTTCATCATTGATTCGGAGTAATTTTACACTCTCCAAAAACTTCACATAGTTCAACTGGTTAAAAGAGTGGTATGAACGCGTACCATAATATCCCTGAATCTTGGCATCATTAGTACTTTGATGGATAGCTACTCCCGAAGTATAGTTTTTCTCGATTCTATAAAAATTAGGATCTTTTTCTTTCAGATATTTTACAGCTTCTACCGTACCGTCTTTCATGCCTATGCCTTCCTCATTTAGTTCTTGCTTAGTCAGGGCATCACGTTTTGAGAGCGAGTTTGATGAGAAATAAACTACTTCTATCAATGCTAATATACCTATCAGCGAAAAGGCAAGCACTTTCAGATTACTTACACGGCTCATGAAAATAAAGCCTGTATAGAGTATCAGAAATATGTTTACCATACTTTTTACACTCTTGCTAACCGTTTGCCCTTCTGCCACTACTGTATTTACAATTATAAGTAATAAGACACTTGTTGCAGCCAGAGTAATGATATTTGCCTTTCCGCTTTCGTACAGAAAGTTTAATGCACGCATTGAAAAGAAGAGCAACAGACATACCATCAACAGAGAGAAAGTTCGGTAGTAATCTCCGGTAAATAACCAGAAAGCATATCTTAAATAGGGGAAAATGATTATCAATAAAGATAGCCCAAGCAATGTTCCATAAACAATCTGCTGTTTACGATTCAATTGGAAGAAGAATTGTGGAGCTAAAAGTAAACTCAAAAATCCACAATAGAATACAGGAGCTTCCATATAGTTTTGCCAGCCTGTATAATTCCTTCCATCTCCTAAGAAATCGCTTGAAAACATTCGTAGAAGAACTGTTGTATACTGTTTCCAATCTCCCAGACTGAATATCGGGCTACTTCTTAAAGTATTGGCATAAGAGTAATCTCCACTGACACGAGGGCTATCAATCATTTGCTGTAAATTGCTCCATAGCTGAAACGAGCCGATACCCACACCTACGATTCCTAAAATCAGAAATACAAATAAATGCCTGGCATAATCTAATGTTTTTATAGAACGATTTTCGGCATAACGAACAGTGATATAAGCAAACAACATGATGCCGTACAGATACAAATCAAAAGGCTGGTGAATGCCTACCAAAGCAATAGCGATAGGAAATAAAGCCCATTTGCCTCTTGATAGATATATTTCTACACTATATAAAAGCATAGCAATATGCAGTATTTCTAAAGGGAACTTATCGACTGTCCAGGTTCCACCAATGGTTACATATCCACAAAAAGTAAATAATAATCCACCTATCAGGGCCGGATAGTTTTTGATTTGCAGAGTTTTCAGATAAAGAAAAAAGAAAATTCCTGCCAGAAGCATATAAATGAGTTGCATCCATATCATCACAGATGCACTTTCGGTCTTGAAAATCAGAAACAAAACTGCACTGATAGGGTCGAACCAGAATGGATGTACGTTTTGTCCTAAACCTTGCTCGAAAGACCATTTTGGCATAGTGCCATACTTCTGAATATAGGCTGCATGATGGTAAAATTGCGGGTAAATGAGGTTATATGAATCACTCCCGATATCTTTGAACATATAGGCCAGCTTACTCCCTAGATACGACCTATACACCCATCCCAACAAGACAATGAGTAATCCGATAAATACAGACAACATCTTAAGTGGAGATAATTTCTCAAGAAATCCTAAATTACCGGATGCAGTAACTGAAATTGAACTCTTAACTGATTTATCTACTGGAGTCTCTATTTTATTAACCGAAGGTGTTGGTACATCATTAGCAATAGCGGGCTTAACAATGTTTTTTTTCTTCTTAGACATATAAGAGGAGCGTATAATTAGGTTTACTTCTACAAAAATAGCAAAAGCCTTGCCTAATTTACCAGAATCTAAAAAAAATCGCATCCATGATAATAAATCTTAATATTGAAAAAGTTGTGTGGAAGGCTTATGATAATTATTGGCTCTTTGTATTTTATTTTATCTTCAAATTATACCCCAACTGTATATAAAAAGGTAGTATTGGCTCAGTTTTGAAATCCTGAGTAACAATTTTTCCTGCTTTGAGGGTTAAATCATGGCTTCGCCAACTAAAACCTGATTGCAAACCATAATAAAAATTTCCTCCGGTAGCAGGTTCATACCAGCCATCTTTAGTAGCAAAGTTCTCTTTCATTAAGTCCGGGTGTTTGAAGTGCGTTACAATAGCTTTATCAAAACCTGCCTCACCTGCCAAAAACCATTTAGGTTTATAGTAGCCGATAATGCCTGATAAGTCGCTTCCGAAATTATTGAGCCTCGCATAATTGTTTTGAAATCTTCTGAAAACACCTTGCACTTTGGTGCTGAATTGCAAATCTCCTACCCTAATCCATCTGATTTGTCCCCCTATTTTGGTTTTAAAATCATCACCTATGTTTTTACCTGATGGTAAAGAGTTCTCCGCTACTAGTATAACAGGCAACTTTGCTTTTAATTGGTAGCCGTAAGCAATACCTAATGTGATGCCATAATCTAAACCAATATTAATACTGGTAATATGTCTTTGTTCTTTTTGCAAACTTGCCCAGTTAAGGGTTTGAGCATGGCTGAAACTGATAGTTATAAAGCAGAAAACGATAATCAATTTTAAGGTATTCATATTAAAGTGTGTTTAAGTAGTTTAATGCAATAGGATAAAAATTAGTCCAACCTGTCGGGAAGCTCAGCATATCATGCCCGGCACCGTTTATTTTTTCTAATTGTACATTCGGATAGGCTGAGGATACTTTCTGAGCATGAACTAAGCCATAGGATTTATTCCGTTCGCTATAGATGAAAAGTACTTTATTGGTATATGATTTTAGATTAGTAGTCCAGTCTGGTTTTTCTTTGTCTCCGACTTCAAATAAGGCTTCCTGAATTACCGCCCCGCTTCGCCAGAATGGTAACGGGCCATCATTGCCTAGAGAGCTTTCCTCCGATTCATCCGCCGAAGCCATTAATGTAAATTTATAATCTAGAATGGCTTGTTCATTCTGCTTACCTGTAATAAACTGGTCTAGATAAGTAGCATCATTGAGGGTTTCGGAAGTAAATCTGAAACTGCGCGAATGACCTACATAATCAAGCACGTCCTGCCAGATAAAACCACCCGGTTCAGCCAATATGGCGCCGTTAATACTTTTGGGATAGGCATTGATGTAGGCAGTTGCCAGCATCGCCCCCCATGAATGCCCTAATAAAAATACCTTTTGTGTAGATGAAGTTTTGTAATGGGTAATTACTGCACTCAAATCATCCAACATAATCTGGATAGAGTAAATACTTTTCGGGTGTCTTTGTGATAAGCCTGAACCTCTCTGGTCATAGAAGACAACATAATAGCCCTTGTCAGCAAATGCTTTACAATTCAGCAAATAACGATAATCACTACCCGGCCCACCATGTAAAATGACAAGCATAGTATTGGCAGGATTGCCAAAAGCTTCTGCGTGAAGCTGGGTTTCATTGACTTTGATAGAAGGAAGAGACACATCTTGTTCTACCGTTTTCGGTACTAAGTTGCCATCATCATTGATAGAGATTTCTTTTTCGCAACTGAAGATAAAGAATGTCAGGAGCGTTGCTGAGATAATACTGAATGTTCGACTCATATTTTTGCTTTAAGTTTTCAGCAAAATTGAACCGTTTAAAGATGCCAGTCGCCCCAATATGTAAGGTGGCACTCACTTACTTTTAAATTTATGCAGCTACTTAAAGGAAGTTTGTGCCAGGTATTCTTTTGGTGAAATGCCCGTAGATTTCTTGAAAGTCCGGTTGAAAGTAGTCTTTGAATTGAAGCCACAATCAAACGCTAAGGAGAGCAAAGTATATTTCTGGCTATCAGGTATTAAAGCAATTTTCTTAAACTCTTCAATCCGTAATTCGTTAATATAATCATAAAAGTGTTTTTGCTCGAAAGAATTAATTACCTGTGATAAAGTATTCTGATGGATGTCTAGTCTTTCTGCTAAATCACCTAAACCTAACTCGGGATTTTTAAAAAGTTTTTCGGTCTTCATTAAGTTATTCAAGCTTGCATGAATCTTTGCGGCATCTTCTTCCTTTAAAGTTGATTTCTGATATTTTACTTTCTCCTGAGCTACATTTATAACAGAACTAGCATTGAACTGGACTGTTGAATAAGATAAATTATAATTGCTGAATACATTTCCCTGTCTAATACCTAAATATCCCAAAAGGGTTACATACACTGTTACCAAGGCAAAAGTGAGTGTATCATTACCCAAAATAACTACTGCCCAAATAGCACCAATACCATAGATTAAATACAATATCCATTTCATATTCACTTTTTCAGTTAATGAAAAATGGTTTTTAATGCTTTTCTTGTGTCGATTCAATTGACGCCAGCTAAGTATCAGATAGATAATTCCTAATAAAACAATGGAAATGAAAATAGTTGCAGTCTGTACCTCGAAACCTAAGCCATTCTGCTGATAAACTAATATTTTTTGTTCGGACGAAAGTAATAAAAAGGGGATTAAAGATCCATAAGCTAAAAGGGCAGGAAGAAAATGGGGAAATGACTTAACAGATTGTTGAGTCGGATAAATTAATGCTCTTATATACAAATACAAAAAAGGTCCATGTAGCAATGGCATCGGGATTTCAAGGCCTAATAAAAAAGAATAATGAACATATTGGCCGCTAAAGTGTAGATAGAATAATTGCAGGTGTATTCCAATAAGACATAGCCAGGTTGCCAGAATTCTATCGCCTTTTGATTTATCCTTTTTACTTATAAGCAGAATTGCCAAAAAGAATGTAATGATGATTCCACTAAGATAAAACATAGATTGTGTTGTTTTCTTGTAGACAACACAAACAGGCTACTCCCCTATCAGCTATTTCATCTTTTTTAGCTTATAAAAACAAAAAGCACTTCCTTGCGGAAGTGCTTTTCTATATGCTGTCTTAATTAAAATTAAGCAAGGATTTCAGTTACCTGACCAGCACCTACGGTACGTCCACCTTCACGAATCGCGAAACGAAGACCTTTATCCATAGCGATGGCGTTGATTAATTTCACTTCGATAGTGATGTTATCACCAGGCATAACCATTTCAACACCTGCTGGAAGAGTGATCTCACCAGTTACGTCAGTTGTACGGAAATAGAATTGAGGGCGGTATTTGTTAAAGAATGGAGTGTGACGACCACCTTCTTCTTTGCTCAATACGTAAACCTCTGCTTTGAAGTGAGCATGTGGTTTAACTGAACCTGGTTTACAGATAACCATACCACGTTTGATATCAGTTTTCTCAATACCACGTAACAATAAACCTACGTTATCACCAGCTTCACCACGGTCAAGGATTTTGCGGAACATTTCAACACCAGTTACAACTGATTTCAAACCTTCAGCACCCATACCTAAGATTTCAACTGGCTCACCTGAGTTGATGATACCCGTTTCGATACGACCTGTTGCTACAGTACCACGACCTGTGATAGAGAACACGTCTTCAACTGGCATCAAGAATGGTTTGTCAGTTGCACGAGCTGGAAGTGGAATAAATGAATCTACTGCATCCATCAATTGTTCGATAGTTGCAACCCATTTCGCTTCTCCGTTCAATCCACCAAGAGCTGAACCTTGAATTACAGGAATGTTATCGCCATCATATTTGTAGAATGATAACAAGTCACGGATTTCCATTTCAACAAGTTCTAATAACTCCGGATCATCAACCATATCCACTTTATTCATGAATACAACTAATTGAGGTACACCTACCTGACGAGCCAAAAGGATGTGCTCGCGGGTTTGTGGCATAGGACCATCAGTTGCAGCTACCACAAGGATAGCACCATCCATCTGAGCAGCACCAGTTACCATGTTCTTCACGTAGTCAGCGTGACCAGGACAGTCAACGTGAGCATAGTGACGATTTACTGTTTGGTATTCTACGTGCGCAGTATTGATAGTGATACCACGTTCTTTTTCTTCTGGAGCGTTATCGATTGATGAGAAATCTCTTTTATCTGCTAATCCTTTCTCTGAAAGTACTTTAGTGATAGCAGCTGTCAAAGTTGTCTTACCGTGGTCAACGTGACCAATAGTACCAATGTTTACGTGAGGTTTACTACGGTCAAAATTCTCTTTTGCCATGATTATTGAAGTCTAAATATTAGATTTATTACAAAATTATTAATTATTCACTTTGATGAGCCTTCCTGCAGAACTGTTGATTGAACTTGTCAAGTTTCCTGGTTACGAAAGAAAACTCCTAAATTTAATTTACTAGTCAGAATCAGATAATTACAAGCAACCCTTTACAACATATCTTATTCTGATTCTACTAAACTAAGAAAACAATTCATCTCTGATTGCTTTCTTAATAAATGCTCGATACAAAGCTAGAGCCTTCAAGCAGGATTGAACTGCCGACCTCTTCCTTACCAAGGAAGTGCTCTACCACTGAGCTACGAAGGCATTTTTCTGAGCGGGAGACAGTTCTCGAATCGGTAACGACCGAACCGCCACCACCTATATCTTGAAATGCCTATCGCTTTCTGAGCGGGAGACGGGTCTCGAATCGGTAACGACCGAACCGCCGCCACCTCTAACTTGAAACGCCTATCGCTTTTCTGAGCGGGAGACGGGTCTCGAACCCGCCACCTATAGCTTGGAAGGCTATCGCTCTACCAAATGAGCTACTCCCGCTAATGATTCATTAAACCGAAAATTTGTAATCACTAAATCACAAATTAACTAAATCACTAAATTTAATGAGTGGGGGCGGATGGATTCGAACCACCGTAAGCGTAAGCTAGCAGATTTACAGTCTGCCCCATTTGGCCACTCTGGTACACCCCCAATTATTTCCCTATCTCATTCTGAACTCTTATCAAAGAACGTTACGTTCCGAATGGGAGTGCAAAATTAAGTTCTTTTTTTTAATTGTCAAATATTCGGTCAGAAAAAAAATAATTTCTTTTTCACTTTTTTTCTTGCCCCCTGATTTACACATAAAAAATTGGCAAAAACCGTAGTTTTCGCCACTTTTCATAATATTATTATTTTTACAATCTTATCCCGATAGTCCAGGCTTGTAGACCAGCCACATTTTTCTGACCTGATTTGAATAAATCTCCCATATCGTATCTACCGAAAAATGTAATCCCTCTTCTCTTGCCTATTTCAGCTGTAAGACCATAACGAAAATCATTCAGACCATAATTATCTCTGTCGATTTCCTTTTTACTACTATCACTATACTTTAATTTGCGATAAGTCCCTATTCTATAGCCAATATATCCACCCAGGCCGATTTTTAGTTTAGCTTCTTCAAAACCGAAGTTCAGCATAACCGGCAGGTTCAGACTGGTTTCAACTAATTTGGTTTTATTGAGGTCTTTATTTGCAACCAGAAACTCTACCTGCTCATTGGTATGTTCTATATAGTTATTATCCTCAAACATGAAGTTATTCCACGATATTTCCGGCCCATAGGTTAAAGCCAGGTCCATCTGTTTACCATTTACCAGAGTAGCATTTCGTTGGAATGATAATGCAATGAAACGAGAACCCCAGGTTTGTAACGATGGCACGGTAGATGGACCATTAGCCCAGTTATTCAATCCCAGATAGAAGCCGAAGTCGGTACGAGAGAAGAATCGGCTATTACCGCTCTTTTTCTTTGGTTTCTCATATTTCCTATCGTTGTCGTTATTATCATCATCGTCATCATTTCTATCCGAGCGACTCCAATGGTCATTATTTCCGTTGCGTAGTGTATCTCTCCTACTCAGTTGGTCTCTGGCATCTCTTGCTACAATCTTAATGTTTCTGCCGTCACTTGCCACCAGAAGAATGGTATCCTGCTTCGCTCCATCCTGCCCTATCAGAACCAATGCCTTTTTGCGTTCTGATGAATCTACGCCCATTGTCTTCAATACATTCTCTAAATTCAGATTACGCGGTAATTCAAAATCTTTTTTACTCGAGGTATAAACCGTTACACGCTTCTTTACGCCCCTGTCTGTAAATTCTACAATAGTGGTATCTTGTTTATAAGATGCCTTTACCGAAATTCCTCCCAACAGTAACAAGAGGATAAGTCCTAGTCTTTTCATTGAATTATTGCCTGTTAATTTTTCTATTAAATTTCCCGTACTAAACGGTATATATAACTACTCTCTTCTTTGCATTCTACCTATTCTGCGTTGCACAAAGTCTCTCACATCTTCACGCTCTTCCTTAAACAAGTTATCATCAACTTTGGCCATTGCATCTTTTACCCCTATACCCTTCAAATCTACTTTTTCGCCGTATTTAAAGTGTTTGTATTCACCTAAAAGTTTTGCAAGAAATGATTTTTCTTTTTCTGCTATAGTTTCAGTTTCAACCGGGGATTGAACGGATGTCTCTTCCATTGGCGTAATCACAACAACGACAGTTTCGCCTGGATTATATTTATTGGCGATAGAAGAATTATTATCAGCATAAGTAGCTATATCAGCAACATTTCTGCCTGTTAAAGTTTCCGCTTGCAATGGAGAAGGTTGCGATTCGTTCGGTTGATTCAAAGCAATAGCATCGTTAGATTCTTCCTCTATTGGTGACGTTATTTCTTTTACTATCGGTGCTTTCGCAGGTATATTGAGTCTTTTTGCAACAGCTAAATCATTAGCTGGATTTACTGATAACACTTGGTCAACAGTATTTGACTCCTTATTGGTTTTGATTTTGGCTAATTGATTTGAATCATCCTGATTGCTAGATGGGGCAGGTTTTATTTCAGGTGCAACCTGAATAGGTTTCACCGGATTAGCTGCTACATGCGTATCATCAGTATTACGTTGTGATAGAACTCCTATTGTCAGGGCAGCTACTATCCCTGCTGCGGCTGCATAATAGCCCCAGTTGCGGTTCATAGCAAAAACTCCACCACGACGTTTGGTCTGTTTCTCTTGCAAACGTGCCTGAAATTTCTCAAAAGCTTTTTGAGAAGGTTCCTGGCGGTGTTCTGCCAGTTTCTTGGCAAAAAGTTCGTCAATTGGATGTTTCTTCATTTTGATTATTGATATTTTCATATCCCCTGCCGAAACGTCGGCTCGCCCATCAGCGGGAAATATTAAATGACACTCTTTTCTAATTTCATTAACTTACTCTGTAACATGGCTCTCGCCCTACTTAACTGAGATTTCGAAGTCCCTTCTGAAATCCCTAACAACTGGCCTATTTCCTGATGATTGTACCCTTCAATGGCATACAGGTTAAAAACCATGCGATAACCCTCAGGCAACTGTTCAATCAGTCTCATTAAATCTTCTGCTTCCAGATCTGTACTAAAGGCAGCATCGTTTGGTTCTTCAATGGCATATTCCAGATCAACCGCTATCATCTTTTTGCTTCGTACATACATTAACGCCTCATTAATCATGATTCTTCTGACCCAACCCTCAAAACTTCCCTGAAATGTAAACTGGTCTATCTTGTCAAAAATCTTCATGAATCCCTCAATCATCACATCTTCCGCCTCCATTTTATCTCCCACATAACGATTACAAACGGCCAGCATCTTCGAAGCAAATTTCTCGTATAGCCGAGTCTGTGCTTTGGAGTCTTGCCTTTGTACAGCTCTTGCGAGGTCGTACTCGTTAGTGAATAAGGATAAAATTCGTGTCATAAAATCATACGTTCATAAGCAAGATGCAAAAAACTATTGAAAGGGTTGCGTCAGAAATAAAAAAATATTGAAGGTTGTAAAATATTTTTCTGAGAGGTGGGTTAGTTATGATTGAACTTGTTAACATTTTTAATTTAACTACTATAGAATGTCGCCTTGCAGCTATCTTATATTCCTGGAATCTCAATTGATAATTTGTAAGCCATCGCTACCCTCATTAAAAAAGGTTCCCATCATATTGGTAACCTTTTCTGGTTCCGTTTGAGTAATCTTAACTCTGGTTTTTAGAGACCATCCCTGCCCTCATTCAAAAAGGTTCCTACCGTATTGGTAACCTTTTCCTGTTCCGTGTTAATGGTCATAACTTTGTTTTTTTGGAAACCATTGCTGCCCTCATTCAAAAAGGTTCCTTCCATATTGGTAACCTTTTCTTGTATTGCACGCTTGCTCGTCATAGTCGGTGATGCCACTGCTACTTGTATTTGCTGTCTTTTTCTCTTCATAATATTTCACAGTTGTTATGTGTTCAGGTAGTTGTGAATGGTTACCCAAAACTGGGAGTTTCCTAAATTTCCGACTTAGGCTTGTGTTTTCAAAGTGATTGGCGAGGTTTCTCGTAAAATCGGACTGTTGTGTTATTCTCTATGTAGCTGCCATCTTACTTGATGCGTAGGAACAAATTTCCTAACCAGTTCCTTATCAATGATTTAGGGAACAACCATTAGAAGCCTTAATTATCCCTTCTCAGAAATTTCAGATTTTTTTTTAGTTTTTTTTTGGAGTTTGGTACAATGCTTGTACTTTTGCACTCCCAAATGGTCCTGTGGCCGAGTGGCTAGGCAGAGCTCTGCAAAAGCTTGTACAGCGGTTCGAATCCGCTCGGGACCTCGGAAAAATCAAAACGCAGTCTTCCTAGATTGCGTTTTTTTATTTGAACAACATGAAAGGTTAAACTTTCATTCTTCACTTGTTTCTCTTACTTATACAACTATTGTGCATCTCTATATTTTCTAACAAGTTGTAAAGTCTGATTTTCCCATAAATAAGTAGAAGGATCAATCGCTACAACGTCTCTATAATTACTTTCCAATACTATTCTTTCAAGATTCTCTTCAAATGAACCATTTGGTATGCTAAGCGCAACTGTACCTGAATTGATTATGGTTACATGAAGGTCATCTGCCTTTATATCAGCTTTTAGTTTATCAATAAAATTACTGTCGTACAAAATACAAGTGGCCAATCCTATCTGGCTACTGATACTAATCATATTTTCTCCTGTTGCCGGGTCTTTAAGTCCTTCAATTTTTAGTTTTGCTTTTTTTATATTTTGAAAACTAATATCTAAAACTTCTTCTTCTGTAATTTTATATTCATACAGATTCGATTTCATTACGTAGTCTATACCTGTTCTTCCGTTTGGTCTAACCTTTACTCTTGCTATAAAAGCACCAATATTATCTCCAAGTTTTTCATTTACTACTACCTGATGGAACATATCATTCTCTTCAAAATTGCGAATAACGGGTAAGAAATCTAACCTATCCTGTTCGAGATTTAGTGTTTTAGTAACGTTTTCGCCGACATTCATTTCACTAAAACCTTCCTTTTGTTCGGCTCTCATTACTATATCTTCTTTCTGCGTTTGATTCTTGTCTTCTTCTTGAGTTACATTCTTATTATTACTATTAAAAAGACCTGATAATTTGCTTAGTATTCCCATGTTTAAGTTTTCTTTATTATTAACACTCAAATATGAGAAAACTTAGTTATAAATGACAGGCCTCATAAACCCAAAAAAAAGTGTTACCAAAAACAGGCAACACTTTCCGACATATTTAAACGTATTACTAACCTTTTTCCCTTTTTGTTGGTTTTGTCTTTTCCTTCTCCTCTGTTACGCCATTGACAGTCACTGTGTATTTCAAATCACAGGTACCATCCCCATAATCGACAATTTTTGTATCGCCTGAGAAAGGCTTGATTTCTATCGTTCCACTTACAGGGAAACCTCGGGAATCTTTACATGAGCGTTTCACTATAAGCGTTTTGGTAATATTGGCCGTAAATTCTGTGCCGTCACTTGACTTGGCATTGGTAGTACCAGTTGTTTGTGATTCGTCATCATCTTTAGTTGCCGTTCCTTTATTATCCACTGCACGCTTTTTAGTACTTGTATAAGTAATTATCTTGTTCGTGTTTGTATTGGTAATGGTGATATTAGCCAATTTCTCGCTTACTGTAGCCTTACCGTTGGCAACGGTAGTGGTGATAGTATGCGTACCATTAACCACCAATGTATCTCTTTTCAGATTCTCATAAGTTACTGTGCGTGTCAGCGTACCTGAGAACCCTGAATCTGGTTTTACAGGAATCGAAATTGTCATTTTTCCGCCTACTGCTTTATCGTCACAAACCCCATCTGCTACACTGGTATAATCGTATACAATCGTAATAGTGTTGTTTGCTACAGTTTTGCTTACATCGGCGCAATTATCAAATCTACCTCTCCAGGGTTTATCCCAGCCTATACCCAAACTTGGAAAATGTCCGCCATGCTTGCCTTTGTCTCCGCCACCGGTTTCACGGAAATTACGGCCGCCAAAAGGTAAAAAAGTTACATCATCTACTAATTCGTACACATCTTCTGAACCATCCTGAATAGTCTGGTTATCGGCTACTACCGCTGCCGATTGCGCGTCTGGTGTTACAGAGTTGTTGTCAGCGTCTTTTGTACAGGCCGTGACTGCCACTCCAAGAGCAATGCACAGTGAAGCAATTTTTAAAAAATTGTTTTTCATCGGTTTTAATTAGATTTTAAATAGTGAACAAATAAGAATTTGTGTACACTTTTTACCATAATCAACGAAACTTTTAAGTGATAGATTAGCGAACCTGTTACAAGGACGAAGCCCTTTGCAAAAAGGGTTGCACTGCCAGAATTAAAATTTAGAACCGCCTGATTATGAAGCTTTTCAGATAAAACTTTTTCAAAAATTGCATTTTACCATTGAATGATAGTTGGAAACAAAGTTTGTCTTGCATATATACCCACCTATGCTTTATTTTTACAGATGGAACAACAATCTAACAGTATATTCTCTCTCCAATATTGGCTTCTCTGTATCAGTTCACTGGTTTTCTTTGCAAGTTTCAATATGCTCATACCTGAGCTACCTGATTATCTGTCTAAATTAGGGGGTGCCGAATCGAAAGGTTTGATCATTAGTCTTTTCACGCTTACTGCCGGACTTTCGCGTCCTTTCAGTGGGCGTCTTACCGACCGTATTGGTCGTGTACCTGTCATGGCTTTTGGGTCTCTGGTTTGTTTTGTGTGCGGATTCTTCTATCCGTTGGTTACCACTGTTTTTCCTTTTTTAATGCTAAGATTAGTACACGGTTTTTCTACAGGTTTTAAACCTACCGGAACAGCCGCGTATATTGCAGACATTGTCCCAATCAACCGAAGAGGCGAAGCCATGGGTATGCATGGATTGATGAGTAGTTTCGGAATGGCGTTCGGACCTGCTTTGGGTAGCTGGATTGCAGATACTTTTTCGATGAATGTGTTGTTCTATGTTTCTTCCATGTTTGCCCTTATCTCTATTGCGATATTGTATAATATGAAAGAAACGCTGCCGAAAAACCAGCAAGAGAAATTTACACTCAACTCGCTGAAAGTTACACAGAATGATGTTTTTGATATTATGGTTTTACCCGCTGCCATTGTTATGTTTCTGACGGCATTCAGTTTCGGCGCAGTTGCTACTTTATCGCCTGATTTGAGTAAAAGCATCGGGTTACATAACAAAGGATTTTACTTTCTGATTTATACACTGGCCTCATTATTTATCCGCTTGTTGGCAGGCAAAGTTTCTGACAAAAACGGGCGGATTCCTGTATTAAGATGGGGATGCTTTGCGCTGATTATTTCTATGGGCTTTACAGCCTTTGCACATAACATTTACCTGTTCGTCATAGCAGCTATCTTCTTTGGCATTGGTCAGGGAGTACTCTCTCCTATTCTACAGGCATGGACTATAGACTTATGCGATGAGAATAATCGTGGTAGAGCGCTGGCAACCATGTATATCTGTATGGAAGCGGGGATTGGTTTAGGAGCATTTTTATCGGCAGAAATCTATCATAATAGTATAGCCCGAATGCCTTATGCTTTCCTGATTATGGGGGGACTGGCAGTTTTAGCCTTTGCCTACCTATTCTCGGGCAAAGTTCGCCGCATGAAAGCAGCTTTCTAAAACCAGGTCTGATCTAGTTTACCTATATATTTATCAGGCAAATTCCCTGACAGGTATTCTTTGAGATTTTTGGTGATATTGGGATATAAATTGACACTACTCAACTCCTTGATATCTATCCATCTGATAGCTAAAGCAGAAGTGTGCTCAGGATTAAGCAAAGGAGTGCCTTTTATAATTTGTCCTTCAAAAATAAAATGAATGGTTTGTTTTTGAGGTTCAGGAAAATGGACTTCTCCCACCATCATTAGCTCACCAATTTCAACTTTAATACCTAACTCTTCGTCTAGTTCTCTGGTTAAAGCAAGGGTTAAAGATTCACCGAACTCTAAATTGCCACCCGGCAAATTATATACATCCTGACCACCATATCGATAATGCATGGTCAGGATTTTTTCATTTTCTATAATGGCAACCGCCGGCCTGATTTTCATAGCTACCTAAGTGAACTCTTTTATAATAGGTTATATATTCTCAATTGAGATTTAATATAGCGCTTGTTTGTAAAAATTACATGAGAAATTATCTACTCCTATATATGATAAACTCCCTCCATTTTTTACAAAGCGCCAGTAAATCAATTGTTTTGAACTCTTTATTTTTATCTATAAATTTAGGGTTATCTAAATCAATTAGTGTTGAAATATCGCTACCCCATAATATACCTTGAATAAATATTCCTCCTAATTCAGAAGAATCAGGTACATCTCTATTGATAATATCTTCAATCTGCTCTATATAACAATCTAAATCTTCAATATCATCCACAGAGCTTAAAATAGAAAGTTCAGATAATGGTTCTTCAACTCTCAAAGTTGGAATGAAGCGATTAGTTGCTACATGTAAAAACTCACCAAATCTATATTCCATTTTCTATTAGCTTTTAGCCAAAATCTTTTTACTTCAAAGCCATCTCATAAAATCTATCAGCATCCTTTTTCAATTTAATTAACGATTCTTTATGAATATACATCATATGCCCCGCTTCAAAATAAGTAAAATTCACATTTTTCTTTTGTTCCGGGCGTAACATCATATGATTAAAAGTATATTCTGCCGCAAAATAAGGGGTTGCCAAATCGTAATATCCTGCCGCTACCCATACTTTTAAATAAGGGTTCTTCGACATGGCCTGACGTAGCGTTTCACTCACATTCAGGTATTTATTTTGCACATTGTTATAGTTCCAGGGCTGTACTCTGCCTGTCAGAATCAGATAGGGTAAATCATTTTCATATTTCAATTCCTGACGCAAATACTGGTTAATTGTTCCAGAATAAGGCCCAGAAATAGTAGCATCCAGGCTTGGGTCAAACTCATATCGTTCTCCGGCATTATCGTAGTCTGTACCAGTAAAACGACCATCTAAACGCCCAGCGGTTTTGCCATCTTCACGCAACAGTTCTTTCACAAAACGACCTATTTCTATACGGTTATTCGCACGTTTGATAAAATCTTTCGATAAACCCGTAAACTTGCTTAGTTTCTCGGTAACCATTGTTTGCTCTGCCTCGCTTGCCTGGTCTCCTTTCATTAATATGGTTGAGTATTCATTCAAAACAAACTTTTCTACTTCCCGCAAAGTCTTTTGTAAATCTGCCTGATATTCGGGGGCTATCTTTTTATGATACCAGGCCATAGCCGTATAAGTAGGCAGAAATAGTTCAAAAGGCAGATCATTTCCTTTATCGAACAGGGCAGTCTGGAAATTCAGAATAGACGAAATCAATGAAATACCATTGATATACATATTATATTTATCCTGCAGATAACCCGATAATCCTGCCGCTCTGGTAGTGCCATAGCTCTCGCCCGCCAGAAACTTTGGCGAAGCCCAGCGGCCATATTTAGTAGCATGCAAACGAATAAACTCCCCTACTGATTCTATATCTTCATTATAACCCAAAAACTGACGTTCATTTTCACCCTGCACGGCACGACTATATCCCGTATTAACTGGGTCTATAAATACTAAATCTGATTTATCTAACCAGCTATATTCATTATTTACATACGAGTAAGGTGGTGCTAATGACTCTCCTTTATCACTCATCGGAATACGTTTTGGCCCAATGCAACCCATATGTAACCAAACCGAAGCCGAGCCAGGGCCACCATTAAAAGTATAAGTAACAGGGCGTTTTGACAAATCATTTACACCATCTTTGCTATAGGCAATAAAGAAGATATTGGCCTTAGCCTTACCGCTTTCATCTTTTAGTACCATATAGCCCGTGCGAGTAGTATAATTAATGGTTTGTCCACCAATGGTTATCTGTCCTTTGGTTTCAATAGGTGCCGGAACGGGTGGAAGAACCGCTGGTTTTTCATCAGGTTTTTTCTCTGTATTCTGGGCCAATGCTGAAAGTGTAATGCAAGTAAGAACAAAAAGGATAGTTTGTCGAAGTCTGGTCATGAGCGTTCAGGTAATTGATTCAGGACAAAAATAGAAAAATTTGTGAGTACACAAGCACATATCAGATATAAAAAAAGTATTCTCCTGATGAAGAATACTTTCTTGCGATTATGGTTAAAAGTTGTGTGGTGAAACCTAATTCTAAACCTACTGCTACTTTCTTAAATGTCTCTTACTACTTGATTAATAACGTCAGCTCATAATGTTCAGCCAACTCATAAGGCGGGATAAAAATTCCAGTAGTTGAATCACTATAATCTTTCTCCTCGTATCTCACTTTTACCTTTAGTTTTTTGCCTGTGCTTACATCTTTAGCTGTAATTTTATATTTGCCTACTGCCACATCATAGATATGATAATCATTAGTGGCAACGCGACGAACCACCGTTTGTCCGGCACTCCCATCAACCAACGGGCCGTCTGGTACTAAGGTTACTTCTATATTTCCGACCTCTAAATTGTCGAAATCATGTAGTATTTCAATAGTCCCGCCATAGAAGCCATCATCACCGAAATTGCCTGTACGTTTACCTGTTAATTTTAGCGTAAGATTCTTGACAGCTCCATCATAAGGCGAAAACTGACCATCGTTTTCAGTAAAAAGCGCCAGATCATAGTTTTGCCCGTTGTATTTTACTTTTACGCTTCCCCTCACATAAAATGACCCTGAGGCAATACCAGTCGGAAGCTTGATTCTATAATTACCATTTGCATCTGAATACCCAATTACGGCATTTGCATAATCCAGACTATTAGCGACAATTTTGGCATTAGCAATAGGCTTTTTGTTACTATCTGTTACTCTACCTTTTACAATTCCTTTCTCTATACCATCAGATTTACCGGGTTCAGGTGCAGGATCATTACACTTGCACTTATCTGGAGTACATGCTATAGTTAATAATGTTATCAGCAGAAAATATATGATTGATTTCATGGCTTATAAATGTTGATTAAGTGGCAGAGAGTAATATCTCTCTGCCCAAAAACCGTTTTAAAACTTAGCTACGTTAGCAGCATTGTTGCTGGCAAATGTATTAGTCGTTGCAGCATCGCTGTTTACATCAGCATCAGAAGTATACAGGATTCCATAGCCGCCGCTATAAGTCAAACGGGTATTTTTAATGGTTAACTTCGCTCCTTTGCCATAAGCAACTACGTTTGCTCTTCTGCCTGATACAATGATTGCGCTACCGCCACCACTTATTTCTGCATTCTGGATTACATTCTGATTACTTACCGAATAAATGATAATTCCTTTCCAGTAGACTTCGTTTCTTCTTACGCCTGTTATCACTACTTTTTTATCAGGTATTCCTTGTGCAGATAAATAACCATTGCGATTTACACTAATCATCACATCTCTTTCTACTTCTACCGTTACACCGGGTTTTAGAGTCCAACCCGTTTCTATTTCCAGATTACCTAATAGTCTATATTTCGTTCCGTCTTTAAAAGCAGGCCAGCTTACGTTAGTCTCTTCCTTAATTATAGATGAGTTTACTTCTATCAAATCACGCTCATTTGCACCTGTAAATTTCGAATCTGCATCCAGAAAAGTAGCGTTGATTGCATCAATCAGAATACCCGCCTGCGATTGTCTTTCAAAGCTGTTTCTCTTAAAATCTTTTAATAGTGATCCCGTTTGTACATATAAACCATAGCCATCATTCGTAGCAAAAAGACAATCTGTTAAACTTATCTGTGCTTTTTTATTGCCAAACATAGCCAAACCTGCTTTAGTATTGGTAAAAGCAATTTTACCTGCGCCATATTCTACATTCACAAAAGCCATCTTATTGGCCGCACTTGGAGAATACAGTTTTATACCAGCCCAATAACCTTTTTGCAATTGCATACCTGTAAATCTTATACGGTTTTCGCTCAATCCTACGGCATCAATTATTCCTTTTTCTTCAATGCTCAAAGCTTTATCGCGGTCAAAAGCCATCGTTACACCCGGCGCAACACTTAGTTCAGCATTTACTGAAATATCTTTTGTTACCAGATAATCTGGTTTTATATGGTCAATAAAACGGTCAGCCAGATGCGTTTTTTCATTGATAGGCTTATCAATGGTTATAGGCTCTTTGTACTCTACTTTAAATCTGACCCTGTCCTGACTTTTTTCGCTGCCTTGCGTTACTGTCAGTTCAAATTCATAATAACCTACAATATCAGGCGTAAAAGTTGGTTTTACTGCCGTTGGTTGAGCCAATGTCAGTTTACTATTGGCTGGTTTACTAATAAGTGTCCAGTTAAAAGTTTTAGTTTCGTTACCGGTAGAAGCAGAACCATCCAGCGTTGCTGCTTGTATAGGCAATACATCCCGATCGGCTCCGGCATTGGCTTTTAGATTTACGACTGGTGTTGGCTTGGGAGTTTCTTCTGTTTCTTTGCACGAAATCAAGGCACTGAACAATGCCAGTGAAAGGGGGATAATAATTGATGTACGTTTCATTGTGTTTAACTTTTTCATAATTGATAAAATGCTTTAACTGTGGTTTTAATAATTTTCTTTGGCTATCAGTTTATGATGCAAAACTATAGGCAGACTTTTTCTGCTACCATTACTGCCTGTTTCAATTGCAGGTTTCGGGTTATTAATTGTAAGAATTGTCACATGAACTGGTAAATTTTCGGCTGGTGCCTGAAGGAGGTTTTTCTATATTCTTGGTAAGTCTTACTGTATTCTAAGTCTTTTCTGCTATTATTAAGTCACAAACTGCTAATAATCTTCTATTTACAGTCTATCCGCCTAAAATCACAATTCAGTCGTAAGAGCTTCCATTTCAGTCAGGATGGCTTTTCAGAATAGACTTCTAAGCCTTCATATTTGTAAAGCGAACGGAAAATCTGTGGTGCAGAAAACTGATTTGCTTATCAATTATTTAAAACAAAATTATTTTTACACATTATGAAAGCTTTACGTTACTCATTAAAATCTGTTTTAGGTATCTGCATGATACTTAGCCTATTTCTTACTTCATGTAAGGATAATGGAAAAGACCCGGCACCGGATTTAGCTACCCAAATTGAAGGTAATTATGCATTTACCGAAGTTGTGGTTGATGGACAGACTGTCCCTGCCAGCCAAACCAATATAAAAGGAACGGTTAAAATTACACGTGCTACTGAAACAACTGTAGATGTAGATTTAAATATCCGTCAGAAAACTTCTAACGAAGAGTTTCTGGTAGGAAAAGTAACAGGTGTGGTAGCTTCGCAAGGAAGTGGCATTATTAATTTGATCTACGAAGGAGAAAATGTTGGTTCAGTAAAAGGCAACAAATTATCAATTAAGAGTGTAGATGAAAATGATGAGCATTTTACATTGGTTGCTGTTAAGTAAAGTAAGCCAACTAAATATCCACATTTTTACAAATCACACATCACTTTTAGCAATTCATACATAAATATGGTCTCATAAAGTATAGTGCATGCAAACATTCGTGAAAGAATTTTTATTTTTGAAAATTGCCTGACACGCACTGTACTGAAATTTCATGAGGCCCAGATTTTTTTCAAAATATGAATGGTGGTATCACCTCACAATGATGCCCATCTTTTTTGTCGCAGGTAACTATTACTTTATTGGTGATAGTTACTTTTCTGACTTTAAGACATTCCTGATTGGAACAGAGTTGGTTTTTGTTCTCTACTGGTTCTCTATTATAGTGCTTACTGTGGCCATCCGTTGGGTAATAGCCCGTTTCCCACACTTCCACCAAAACGGAATCCGCCTGATTGTGATGCTCATACTAGTTGGTAGCATGACTATGCTATTAGCTGTTTTTGATGTATGGGCTTACAGCATCTTTCCCTATCTGAAAGTCGACTTTGTCTGGGACAAGATATGGCCTATCATGATTTTAGGCATATTTTTCGACTTTTTCCTTTGTGCTGCCTTAGGCTTATTTTATGCCTTCGAAAAGTGGAAACAGAATCAGACCGAAAGTGAAAAATTAGAACGTATTGCCCTACAACAACAGTTTGATACGTTGAAAGGCCAAGTGAATCCGCATTTTCTTTTTAATAGCCTGAATACACTCTCGTCTTTAATCGGAGAAGATAAAGACATGGCTGAGCAGTTTGTAGAAGATCTCTCAAAGATATATCGCTACATGCTGCAAGCTGCCAAAGTAGAATTCGCCTGCCTTTCTACAGAATTGGAATTTCTCGAAACATACGCCCGACTCTTGAAAGTGCGCTACGGAGAAGGTCTGCAATTCAAACTTCCTCAACCTAATTTTTATAAAGGTATAGTCTTGTCTCCATTGAGTTTACAGAATCTGGTAGATAATGCTATTAAACACAATATGATGTCAATCAGTAAGCCTTTAATCATTACCATTGATGTTTTAGCTGACCGGCGCATAAGCGTGAAAAATAACCTGCAGAAGAAAATCAGAAGCATAGATACGCAAGAAGCCTTGCTGGCAAATCTGGTAGCCAAATACAGTTTCTTATCTAATGAAGCTGTAGAGGTAATTGACCAGGACAAATATTTTACGGTTATTCTCCCAGTAATTATGGAAAGAGAATTGAGCAATTGGTCGGGATAAACCCTCAATTCATACATCGTTTATGAGGATTGATGTAATGTAGTTAACTTAATCAGTATAAGACCTACTTATTTTGTTTTAAAGAAAAAGAATCAAAGTGTTTTGATTAATAGTCCGATGAAGAATCCTTTTGCCAATGCGCTTAATGAAAAACCTGAAGCTAAAACAAGCTGGTCGTATGCACTGACCATGCCTGTGTTTCTCATGTTTTTCAGTTACCTGCTTATCGGCTCAGGTTATTTTTCCGACATCAGAACATTTGTTGGAGCTACCATCCTGAATGGCGTTTTATTGACCTGCACTTTTTTGATTCAGAATCGGGTAAATACTAGTATTTCAAATAGATATTCCAGTTTGAATCAAACTATCCAACGAGTAGCAGTATCTGTATTTACTCACGCAGTTTTATCAGGAATATTCCTGTTACTGATTGCCACACTCTATGTTAAATTCAGGTGGTTTGGTTCTACAGCCAGTTATAAATCTATTATTATAGTCTATGTGATTAATATGATGGCTATTGTGCTGACGATGGTTATTCAAGAAACTTTTCATTCATTAGGACATTGGAAACATCATGAATTTAATAAGGAAAAACTGCTGAAAGAAAACATACAAGGTCAATTACAGAGTCTGAAAGCACAGATAAGTCCACACTTTTTATTCAACAGCCTGAATTCGCTCTCAACCCTTATTGCTGAAGATTCTGAGAAAGCAGAGGAGTTTGTTGACCAGATGGCACGGGTTTACAGATATCTGTTACATACTAATCAGTCAACAGCAGATGAAGATCAGGTAAATCATCTGACTTCATTAAATAACGAACTGTCATTTATTGAGTCTTACTATCATTTATTAAAAACACGATACGGAGAAGGTATGCATCTGAATATTAATGTTAATGAAAAATATTTATCATACCTGTTGCCCCCGCTTACGCTGCAATTATTAGTAGAGAATGCGGTTAAACATAATGTTATCAGGTCAAGCAGACCTTTAACGGTAGAGATTGCAAGCACTAACGATGGTTTCTTGCAGGTAAGAAATAACCTGCAGAAGAAAAATGTTTCAGGCTTAGAAAACCTGGAATCGACACATATAGGTTTGGCTAATATTAAGGCTAAATACCATTTATTAGCACAAAATAAGTCTGTTGTATCAGAGCCTATTTTTGAAAATGGGCCTGATTATTTTACTGTTACTTTGCCTCTAATTGCAAAGACTATAAGCTAAATATTAAGGATATACTAAAGAAATTTAAACTAAAGAACTGTAGAAATGAATGCATTGATTGTTGAGGACGAAGCGCTGTCAGTCCGCCGATTGAAGAAGATTATTAATGAGATAACTTCCGAGATTCATGTCATTGGCGTAACTGATAGTATAGAAGATACAGTTGATTGGTTGGCAACAAACAGAGCCAACCAACATGCAGATCCTGACCTGATCTTTCTGGATATAGAATTATCTGATGGACAGAGTTTTGAGATTTTTAACCGGACAGAAGTAAAAAGCACAGTCATTTTTACGACTTCTTATGATGAATATGCTCTACAGGCATTTAAGGTAAATAGTATTGATTATCTGTTGAAGCCTGTTCATCGGGATGATTTACAGAGAAGTCTGAATAAATATGAAACCTTAAAGGCAAAGCCTGCGCAACCCGCACAAGATTCGCTAAGTGGCATTAAAAAACTTCTTGAAGACTTAAAGTTAAACGCGACGCCTGAATACCGCGAGCGTTTTTTAGTCAAACAGAATCAGAAGCTATTATCTATAGAGGTGGGAGAAGTTGCTTATTTCTTTACCGATGAGCGATATAGTTTCTTCACGACCCACACTAATCAGAAATTTCTGGTAGATTATACTTTAGACGAAATAGCCGAAACACTTGATCCGGCCCGCTTTTTCAGAATTAACCGAGGGATGATACTTACACACAAAACCGTTGAAAAAATGGAACCCTATTTTGGTAATAGGCTGGCTTTGACGCTCCGCCCTGCGCATGGTAAACAAGCTCTGGTGAGTCGGGAAAAAGTAGCTGATTTTAAAAACTGGATGGGCAAATAACATCTTAAAAATATTATTTAAGGAGAGCAGTGCTCTCCTTTTTTATTGCTATAAACTGCTATTATTCATCTTCTAATTCCACAATTCATAACATGGTTCTATCAATTGCAACGAGCTATTATACAGTTCATGTGTTGGCGCATTTATGAAGTTTTCTCCATCAGCTAAGTTTGCATCATGTTATTTGACATCACTTAACTATATGAACAGCTATTACTTTAAAATTATGAAAACTTTACAAACTGTCGCCATTACACTTCTTTCACTTCTGGGATTAATATCCTGTGAAACCGATCAGCAAAATCCTAAACCTGAACAACCATCAAAAGGTACCCCCACAGAAGTCGGTAAACCTTTAGGCGCTGTCACCGCAAAAATGATTGGTGCACAGGGTGGTAACATTTCTACTCCTGATGGCAAAGTTACACTTACCTTTCCGGCAGGCGCATTAAGCAAAGAAACCAATATCACCATTCGTCCGGTAGAAAATAAAGCCTGGGGAAACGTTGGTATCGGTTATGAATTTGGCCCAGATGGTAGCGAATTTGCTAAACCTGTTACTTTTACTTATCGCTATACTGACAAAGAAATAAGCGGCGTTTCATTAGACAATATGGCGCTGGCATTTCAGGATCAGAATAAAATATGGCAGGCTACTGCACCGCTGACTGTAAACAAAACCCAGAAAACCATTACCGGCTCCATTAAGCACTTTAGCTGGTGGTCTATGATTACTAAATATCGCCTGACTCCGGAATACGATACAGTATTGATTAAGCAAACCAAAGAACTTCAGATAGAATACCTTGAAAGTGAATGGCCATGGTCAAACAAACCTGATAGTGACATATTATTACTTGTTCCGCTGGTAGCGCCTAAGCTGGCCGATCGCACGGCGATTTCAAAAATCTATCTGAATGGGGTAGATTGTACAACTACCTTACCTAAAGACCAGTCCTCAGGGTTATTAGGATTCGCCAATAAAGACAACAAAGCGGTTGTTATGTATACCGCACCTAATAAGAAACCAAATGCAGCTTATAATCCGGTGGCTATAAGCATTGAATTGCAACATGCAGGTAAAGCTAAGCTCATGCTCGTAAGTAATCTTTATATAGATACCGAGAATACTTTTAGTATCGATGGATCAGACCCAACAAGTATCGCTATCAATGCTGCCTATGGCGCTGGGGCATTATATATATCTTTCGAAGATAATATGTCTAATGTACTTCGTGTGTATACAGAGCACTTTGCGCCCGGGACTTATACATTTAATATTAAAGATACTAACATTGCTGCTATGCATCATTCGAAGAAAAAAGCCGGAGGTTCGGTTTATGAGCACTGTAGAGACGAGAAAAGTGAATCAGGCAGAATTGTTATTGACAGAATTTATCAATCAAATGGGAAAACTGTTATTCAAGGCAGTGTTACAGGAAAGGTCTGTACCCTCCATGATACTGATGAAAAATGTAATATAATTAAACATGAAACCATGACGGTCTCCGCTAAATTTACGACCGTAGTAATGATGTAATGCTTAATTATAAACCAAAAGCCTTGCTTCTCAAAAAGCAAGGCTTTCTAATATAAGACAATAGATTTTACAATCTGAATCCTCTCAGAAAATCTTCTATCCCCATTTTCTTTTTCCCCTCAATCTGCAGTTCTTTTATTCTCAGAAATTTATCGGAGCATTTAAATGCCAGAAAAGTTTTTCCGTCCATTTCTATTTCTCCCGCCTTCACATCATTTCCTTCTGTATCTGTCAATTCAGATTGATATATCTTGCACATTTTACCAGATAAGGTTGTCCATGCAGCCGGATAAGGTGAAAGCCCACGAATAAAATTATGTACTTTTTCAGCAGGCTGATTCCAGTTAATCTCACAGGTTTCTTTAAAAATCTTCGGTGCTGGCCTTAATTCAATATCAGTTTCCTGTGGCAATTGCGGATAATCTCCGGCCTCAATAGCTTTTACCGTTTTCAAAACCAGGTCTGCTCCTCGTTCCATCAGTCTATCATGCACTGTACCCGCATTATCGTGCGCATAAATGGGTTCTTTATCTACAAATATGATATTTCCTGTATCTATTTCATGTTTAATAAAAAAAGTAGTTACCCCTGTTTCAGTATCACCATTAATCACAGCCCAATTAATAGGTGCTGCACCACGGTATTGCGGTAAAAGCGAGCCGTGCAGGTTAAAAGTACCTTTGGTTGGCATATTCCACACAATCTCAGGCAACATCCTGAATGCCACAACCACCTGCAAATCAGCCTGATAGCTTCTTAATTGCTCAATAAATTCAGGATTTTTAAGCTTTTCAGGTTGCAAGACAGGAATTCCCTGCGACACCGCATATTGCTTGACAGGTGTTTCGTGCATCTGCAAGCCTCTGCCCGAGGGTTTATCGGGTGCTGTTACCACTGCTACCACCTCACAGCCATTTTCTACCAATTTCCGCAGACTTGCCACTGCAAAATCAGGCGTACCCATAAAAACTATTTTCATCTTTTCTCCGTTATATAATTATGTGGTAGCAAAAATACTTGATTTAAAAAAATCTTTGTACCTTTGTTATCTAAATTGCATAAATGAAACAAAATCGAGCAAATAAAGTATTTTTTCGAGTAAAATTCAGGTAGTTTCTTAGATAAAATCAAAACTTTTATCAGGAACGGTCGAATTTTCGCCGTTCTTTTTTTGTCCACCCCTCAGAAGAAAGGGGTTTTTAAATTTATAAGAGATATGTCAAAACTTCAGTATTACACGGAGGAAGGTTATAATAACCTTAAAAATAAATTACAAGACCTGAAAGGCAAAGGCAGAGCAGATATTGCCCGCCAGATTGCAGAAGCTCGTGACAAAGGCGATTTATCAGAAAACGCCGAATATGATGCGGCTAAAGACGCGCAAGGCCTGATGGAAATGGAAATTTCCAAATTAGAAGAACTAGTTGCCAACGCCCGCATCCTGGATGAATCAACGATTGATACATCTAAAGTATCTTTATTGTCGAAAGTAAAGATCAAAAGCATAAAAAATGGTGCTACTATGATTTATACTTTGGTTTCGGAAGAAGAAGCTGATTTGAAACAAGGTAAAATCTCTGTCAACTCTCCTTTTGGCAAAGGTTTATTTGGGAAAAAAGTAGGTGAAACTGCTCAGATTCAAGCGCCTGCCGGATTGGTAGAAGTAGAAGTATTAGAAATCACCAGATAAAATATCTGAATTGCACACAACAATCAAAAGATTTTATACTGACATCTCCAAGCATTAATAAGCAAAGGTCATTCAACATTGAATGACCTTTGCTTATATAGAGCCTGTTTAAATATTGTCTTGCGAACGGCTAGTTTCTCTCCGAAAAGAGCGGTCCGCCACCCATATCAATCTTTTAAAGCCGTCTCTAATTTAACAGAGAATAATTCTTTTGACCTTAAGAAAAGCGTACCTACCACAACCAAAGTCATTACCCCACCAAAAATAACTGTCGGAATTGCCCCGATAAATTTAGTTAATACCCCCGACTCAAACGCTCCTAATTCGTTAGAACAACTGACAAATATACCGCTCACCGAGTTTACCCTTCCCCGCATATCGTCAGGTGGCAATACCTGTAAAATCGTTTGTCGAATCACCACACTCACACTATCAAATGCACCTGTAAAAAATAACGCTATAACTGATAACCATAAACTGGTAGAAAAAGCAAAAACCAAAGTAGCTAAACCAAACCCTGTTACAGCTATAAGCATATTGCGCCACGCCTGACGGGTTGGCGGAAAATAAGCAGTACCCAGCATGGTCAATACCGCGCCCAAACCTGGAGCCGCCCGCATGATTCCCAACCCCTCTGCCCCTACTTTCAGAATATCTTTCGCAAAAACAGGTAATATAGCTACTACTCCCCCAAACAAGACTGAAAACATATCCAATAATATTGCATAAAATAGGATTCGGTTACCTGTCACAAACTTGATTCCCTCCTTTAGACTTTTAAAAACATCTGTCTGAGCTTCGATATTCTGAATACCTTTTTTTGAAATTTGGGAAACAAACACAAAGGCAGCCAGAAAAAATATAATTACCAAAATAAGGGTATTGGTGAGCCCTAACCAGCTATACAAAAATCCGGCAGAGGCCGGGCCCAGAATAGAACCTATCTGCCAGAACTGACTACCCCATGAAGCAGAGTTAGAATAGTGTTCTGGCGATACCAGAAAAGGCTTTAATGACGACCAGGCCGGACCATAAAAACCTCTGGCTACTCCTAAAAAGAAGACTGTCAGATAAATAAAGTTTTTTTGCTGTAAAATACTGAATCCATGCTCGGTTGAAGGGTGCGTTACCCAAAGCAAGATTAACGAACACATAATAATGATTCCGTAGCAAATCTGAATAATAGTCCTTTTTTCCTTCCGGTCGGCAAAATAGCCACCAAACAAAGCTAAAGATATATAGGGTATTGCTTCAAAAAGCCCGATTAAGCCCAAAGAAAGAGGGTCGCGTGTGATTTCGTAGAGATAATAACTGATTACTACCTCCTGCACTAAAATAGCTATGGTAAATAAAAACTGTGCCGTAACAAAATATCTGAACTCAGGATACCGCAGGGCGGCATAAGGATCCTTGGTCTGTTTCATGTCTGATTAATATGAGAGAAATCAATAGCGTTTCTCAGGGTGTACTCATCGAATCAAATCCTCTTTCTTAAATTAGTACAATTTTTCCACAAAAACAGTTTTCAAAAACCAGATTTATTTGCTGTTTTTAATAACCACTTACAATTTTTGAAATTGTTTATGTGTTTTTATCAAACTAAAGAATTTAGGTTAAATTTGCCTACCAAAAATCTATTAATATATGAAAATGCTAAAAGCATCACTACTCTTTATCAACACTTTCTTATTCTTTGCTGCTTGCGGACAAGTAAAAACTCCTGAATTTAGCCATGACGACACCTTACGTGGAAGCATTACTCCTGAACGAAGCTGGTGGGATTTAAAATATTATGAACTCCGAACAAAAGTAAATCCACCTGAAAGATTCCTTTCAGGTAGTACTACCGTATTTTATGAAGTTTTAAAACCCTATCAGGTTATTCAGATAGACTTACAACCACCACTGAAAGTAGAGAAAGTAACACAAGATGGGCAAGAACTCTCATATAAATTAGATGGCAAAAATGCCTATATGATTAGCTTGAAGAAAAAGCAGGAAAAAGGTAAGAACGAATCTATAGTAGTACATTATTCGGGTAATCCGATTGTAGCCAAACGTCCACCCTGGGATGGTGGTGTACAATGGGTAAAAGATAAAGAGGGCAACGATTATGTGGCAACTTCCTGCCAGGGACTAGGTGCAAGCGCCTGGTGGCCTTGTAAAGACCATATGTATGATGAATGTGATAGTATGCTGATTAGTATCACAGTGCCTGAAAATCTGAAAGATATTTCAAACGGGCGTTTGCGTAAAGTGATTGATAATAAGGACGGTACCAGGACTTTTGAGTGGTTTGTCAAAAACCCTATCAACAATTATGGTATTAATATGAATGTAGGAAACTACGAACATTTTAATGAGACGTACGATGGAGAAAAAGGCAAACTGACCCTTGATTATTATGTATTGCCTGAAAACCTGGAAAAAGCCAGAACACAGTTTAAGCAAGTGCCGATGATGCTGAAAGCATTTGAGCATTGGTTTGGGCCTTATCCTTTCTATGAAGATGGCTATAAATTGGTTGATGTACCTTATCTGGGCATGGAACACCAAAGTTCGGTTACTTATGGTAATAAATATACTAATGGATATTTAGGCAGAGATTTATCTGGCACGGGCTGGGGGATGAAATGGGACTTTATCATTGTCCATGAATCAGGGCACGAATGGTTTGCCAATAATATCACCTATAAAGATATGGCCGATATGTGGATACACGAGAGCTTTACCAATTACTCCGAAAACCTGTTTACTGAATATTACTACGGCAAAGAAGCCGGAGCAGCGTATGTAATTGGCTGTAGAAAAAACATTATGAACAAAGCGCCTATTATCGGTATATACAATGTAAACAATGGTGGCTCGGGTGATATGTATTATAAAGGTGGTAATATGCTACACACCATGCGCCAGATTGTGAATGATGATGAGCGCTGGAGACAGGTATTGCGAGGATTAAACAAAACCTTTTACCACCAGACAGTAGTAAGCAAGCAAATAGAAGATTATGTTTCGGATAAGAGTGGTAAAAATCTCAGTAAAGTATTCGACCAGTATTTAAGAGATATTCGTATTCCGGTTTTGGAGTATAAAGTTGAAGACGGCAAATTTACTTACCATTGGGCCAATTGTATTGAGGGTTTCGATATGCCTGTAAAAGTTTCGCTTAATGGAGAAAAAATGGATTTCATTTACCCAACAACCGGTTGGAAAGCATTGAAGAAAGAGGCTAAAGACGTGAAACTGGATGAGAATTTTTATGTAACGCTCAAGAAAGTAGAGTAGTTATTTAATAATAGCCACTTTGCCAACAAAGCTTTCAGAGCCATCTTCGGCAATACAAAAGACCATATAAATACCAGAGATTGTACGGCTTTCTGTTGAATTATTCAAATTCCAGGAAGCCGTTCCTCCATTAGACTTTGTTTCGTAAATCAACCTGCCCGAGGCATCAGTTATTTTAACTGCACTATTATCTCTCAAACCAGAAATCGTCATAACCCCCTGATAATCCGGACGAATAGGATTCGGAAATATTTTCACTCCGCTCAAATCTTCTTTTGGCTCCGAGGCATCGCTTTGATAAGAAAGTAAGCCCTTAGGAGTCAATACAAACACCTCTCCACTCACCACATCTATGGTCAAATCTACTATTTCATTGGTAGGCAGCGGGCTGTTGGCTTCTGTAAAATTCTGTGTCAGTTCATCAACTGTAGGCACAAATAAATTCAAGCCATTATTCGTTCCGATCCATTTTCTGTTCCCTCCATCTACTACTATTTTCTTTACCGTTTCCTGTAACAATATTCTCCTGCCCTGGCTATTAAAAGGTGTATAAGCATCTACTATTCTCGAGAAAATGTCCCTTGCCGGAATTACCGCCGCAATACCATCATTGGTACCAATCCAGATAGTTCCTTCTTTATCTATGGCAATGGTATTGACTATAGTGCTTGGCAAATTTCCTGAATTTTTCCCAATCGTATACAAGCGCGTTTGCTTACTGGCATCTTCAGTTACCCGAACACCATTAGAAACCATTTGCCAACGAAAACCATAATTATCTATCACATCTTTCGAATATGTCGGTAGCTGATTCAAAGCAATCGTCTGCCATTCGTTATTGGTAAATTGATTACCTGTCGTTCCTTTAGTATAGATTTTTGATTCAAGATAAAACAGCTCGCTAATCTCCCCTTTAGGGCCACTGGGTGAATAATTCTTAAAAGAGCCTTCCCAATTACTGATTAAACCATTTCCATCATCTGCAATCCAGACTTTACCTTCAGCATCTGTTTCTATTTCTAACGGATTCTTGATAAGCACATCTTGCGGATATTGCTTAGGTTTGAATAACTGATTATCCGTAATGGGTTTCCAGTTACCATAAAATTGTAGATTGATATTAGCGGCAAACTTTGCGCCCAGTATACCATCAGTTGTATTGACAAAAATACTGTCTCGCGCAAAAGCTATTTGTTTCAGGCTTACGGCTTTACCACCACCGCCGATATTCTGATAGGTTTCTTTGATTTCTGCTTTTTTGGTATCTAGTACGACTAAACCGAAATCGCTGGCCAGATAAGCGAACTCACCCTGAAATTCAATGGCATTAATACGCTTGCTAGTCTGTATTGTGCTTGTATTTTTGATGAAATCTATATTATGAATCTCGTCTAGCAGCCCATCTGAATCAATATCCACTAAATCCAAATTGCCTGAATCATAGGCTATCAGTAGTGATTTTAAACTCGAATTGTAGCGAATTTGCGCAATATTAGTTTCTGCCAGCCCATCAGTTTTTGATAGCTTAATAGACTGCTTATTAGTCTTGTCGTAGTAGAAAAAGCCATTATCTGAAAAAGCATATACTTTCTTTTCTACTATCTCTACACCTTTCAGATTGACATAGTTATTATGCGTCAGCCAGGTATTGGTAGGTATTTGTGCAAATGCCTGAAAAGTGAAGAAGCAGAGAAAAATTCTAAGCATTATCTGGTTCAAAAATTAGTCGATTCCTGAGCCAGAGGATACCATTCCGAAGAACGCAAAGTATCCTGAATTGGCATTTTGTGTTCCATCAGGAAATACCCCACACCTCTGGTTTTGGTAGCCAATGGGTGTAAAAAGCATATCAAAGCTACAAGCGTCAGTACAACTCGGAGTTGTTGGACGGTCAGCCTGGTACGTACAATCATAATCCCTAAAAAAATCATCGGGAACACATAAGAGCCACTTCGGGTAGAATCGTAGGTAGTCATCCCTAAAAAAACCATAGCTAAAGTTCCACCCGCAACCAATAGAAGTTTCAGATATTCTTTATTGCTATATAAAATGGCAAAAGCCAGAAGCATCAAAAGCCAGAAGCCTTCTAATACCCACGTAAACTTAAAGCCAAAAGAACGCCAGCTATCATGTATCATCTGCATAAACTCCCCCTCTTTGTAGGTGGCCGACATGCCTATATATTTCATCAGATATAAACGCAGACCTCCATAAGCAATAACGCCCAGAGCTACAGCTACCATCTGCCAATTGGGTATAAAACTTATTTTCCGGTTATCTTTAATCGTTGGCGAAATCCACCACCATAAAAATACTAATCCGCTGGCAACAGCCGCACGTTCGTCACACCAGGTAGCTGCAAAAATAGAAGCAAAAATAATGAGTGGATTGCGGAAGTACATGCCTAAGAACAGGAAGAAAAAAGTGTAGAAATCTCCGTAGCCAAGGTTTTCAATAAAAAACGAACTTCCGAAATAAATGCAGGACAACGCTATCATTGCTAAAAGCGTAGCCGCTTTATCGTTGAGAAGCTGAAACAGAAATCTGGTCAACAAAAAGTATAGTAAAACACCCAATACTAATTGCAGACCATAAATAAAGATACTCACGTGTCTGATATGCAATACCTTTACGATGACTGGTAGAGTCAAACGAAAAACGCGATTATTGGAAGCAGGTTCCTCATAAACTCTATGTTCGGTTAGATTCTGAGCCCGGTCTTTGGTTACTTTATACAGAAAGAACTCACCCTTTTTAGCAATTACCTCTTCATAATATAATTTAAAATCATCAAAAGGCATTGTATTGTTAAAAAACGACAATAGCATCAATATGCCCGAAACTACTACCACGCGCAGTTGCCAATTGCTTACGTTTAGGAAACGATTAATTTTCGATTCAAAATTCCGGTAGATGTTTTCTAAAAAGGTCATAAATGATAATGTAGATTGTATTGCGGCTAAAATAGTAGAGACGTATTGCAATACGTCTCATTAGCCTATCTATATTTTAATAATTTTCTTTCCTTTAAAACCTTGCATCTGAATAGATTTATTGGATTACATAGCCCTTTGGAGACGTATTGCAATACGTCTCTACAAAATATTAATCTGTAGCCCCGACTATCGCAAACCGCCTGACGGCTGAGAGCGTTATTCCTATAATAACGAACAAGAACCCAAACCATAGCATGTTGATATGCGGTTTCTCAAGGGCTTTCAAGACTATGAACTCCCGCTGCCCCCTACTTGCTGAGAAAGAAAATCTTCCAGTAGCAGGGTCAATTTTTGTCAGTTGCAAGCGTAAGCCCATTTCGGTATTTACTTCCGGTTTACTCCATATTTCATGGTTTCTGATCGCAAATACCGGACGCATCGTTACTGCCACATTTCTGTCTAATACTTTTACAATCGCTCTTGCAGCGGCATCTCCTACATTCAGTTTCATTCCATCTACTTCATTAACTCCCTCTACATTTTCCAGAATGGCCACATAGTCATTTACAAAGAAAGTATCTCCTACTGCCACTGTAAACTCTTCCGGAACACTCCATTCTCTGTCTTCGTCTAAAGTTACAAAACGAACATGGGTATAAATATCCTTGTTCCAGAATTTCTTAATATCCGGCGAGGCCACATTACCCATTTTCTCATTAATCTGAAAACGTGGATATAGGTTAAAACTCTTCCCACTTTTATCAGTATAAGCTACCTGATAATAGGTATTTTCAGCTTCATATTCTAAGGTGTCACCACGTTTGTAGAAAGTCTTGTCTCCGTCCACCACATCAGCACGGGCAATACCTTTGAAATTACTACCTGGCACAGGCAGAATATATTTTTTCTCAATATAACCAGGCACTTTACGTACATCAACAAATTGGCCTTTATAAGTAAATGAGAAATCACTAAACTCTGTAGGACGATTCAGCCAAAGCAAGGCATTTTCCTTATTCTCTTTATCATTACCTTGAAATATCTCTGCACCCGAAAAATTCAAAGAAATAATTTTCGAATACGCTGACGAGAACATTACCCCCATCAACATTAAAGCTACACCAATATGCGTAATGGCACCTCCGGCAACTTTAAATTTCCCTTTCAGCACATCTGTCAGGATACTTGCATTCGCTACAATACTAAAGGTTGAAGCCGTTAATAAGATAATATATTGCCAGTTGGTTACTTTAGCAAAAGTAATAACCAATGCAGCTACTAAAAGCGTAATAATCAGCGGGTTCAATAATTTAGAAAGGCTCTCTTTCTTCACACGCTTCCACCAGAAAAACTGGGCAATACCTGTCAGAATGGTTATCACCACAAAAAACCACATCTGGAATTTGGTATAGTGCTCAACCTGATTAGTAGGCAAGGCCATATTGAGTTTCACGCCAAATACTTCTCCAATCTTATTATAAACCGGAATAGATGTAGTAACAATAATCTGGAAAGCCGCCAGACTCAACATCAATACCCCCATAAAAACCCAGAATTCACGTGAGAAAGTAGAAATCTCCTGTGCGTCTTTAGGCAAGTGTTTCCAGCGGATAACTGATAAAACTACTGCGGCAATGATGAAAGTAAATAAGTAGAGAAGCAACTGCCCCGAAAGTCCTAAATCAGTAAATGAGTGTACAGAGGCATTTCCTAATACCCCACTCCTAGCTAAGAATGTAGAATAAAGTATCAGAATATACTGCGCAATAACAAGAATAATGGTATACTTTAGTGCAGAACTATTTTTTCTGGCCAATAGCATCGTGTGGAAACTTGCCACTAATACCAGCCAAGGCACATAAACTGCGTTTTCAACCGGGTCCCAGTTCCAGTATCCTTCAAAGTTCAAGGTTTCATACGCCCAGATACCTCCCATCATAATCCCCGTACCTAAAACTACTGCGGCTACCAATGTCCACGGCAATGCAGGTTTTATCCACTCTGTATATTGTTTTCTCCATAAACCCGCCATACAGAAAGCAAATGGGACTAGAGTCAAACCAAATCCTAAAAAGGTGGTCGGCGGGTGAATCACCATCCAATAGTTCTGCAACAATGGATTCAAACCATTACCATCTTTCGGAACAAAGTCCGGATTGGTTTTCCAGACAGGAATATCCGGCATCGATTCCCTTAAAGTCAGGAATGGGGAACTACCTATTTTGAAATCGCCAAAAATAACTACTCCCAAAATCATAGAAGCCAGAAACGTCTGTACCAATGTAAATATGGTAAGCGTTGGTGCTTCTAAGGTTTTGTTCTTTCTTAAAGATGAGTTAATCAATATTACTCCTACAATCACATTCCAGAACATCCAGAGTAAAAAACTACCCTCCTGGTCTTGCCAGAAACAAGAAACAGCATACCCCAAAGGCAAACTCAGCGAAGCGTTGTCCCAGGCATAATGGTATTCAAAATAATGATTAAAAATAATGCCCAACAGTGAAGCACAAACTGCAACAACCGCTACAGCATGCACATAAAAAGCACGACGGGCAAATGTAAGCCAATCGGTAACATTCTCCTTTAGCACTTGGGTAGTCGGGCGACTAGCCTGCCAATAGGCATACGTAGAAACTAAGGCAGCAACAAACGCGACAATAATGGACAAATGCCCTATATTTCCTAAATACGGTCTTAACATAAAATATTTGATAAACTTTGTTTGGTAATTGAAACTCGTAAAGTCCTAGCAATCGGCTACAACTTCTACAAAAATCAATCAAACCAATTACTCCATGGAATACGACTTAAAATCAACACTAAAGCTAAGCCAAAGAAAATGGCCGTTTGCTTAAATTTCTTTCCATTACCCACAGCACGTTTCACACGGGCATTGCCTATTGTTACTAAAATAACGGCAATCAGATTGACAGTCGGGTGTTCAATGGCATACTGACGTAAAACTCCATTTTTCATGGTGGCTTTCATATCAGCAAAAGCAGTCTGTGTAATAGGTGAAATAAATAATAAAATAATGCCTAAAAGAAACATGGTATGTGTTGCTATTAAAGCAAATTTATTGATTCTCAAATGCTTTTCTTCAAAAGCTTTCTGACTACCTGACCCCAGAATACCATTAAGGGTAGCAAAAGCTAACAGAAATAAAGTAAGATATGCCAGATATGAGTGAATCGGTTGGATAATTTGATACATATATTTTAAGTCGTTAGGTTACTAAAAATTTTCGGCAAAATTACATCATAATCTTTTAATAACATACAGAACTTTAAGTTCATTATGAGATGTTAACAGAACAATGAGATTCCTAAAACCCATATTCATCATCCTATTCTTTTGTTTCATACTTTTTATCTCGGTTTTTCCGCAAGTATTGCGTTGCTCTTTTGTGAAGTATGATGATTTTATTAACCTACAGCCCAAGGTGTATGCAGCTACTACTTCTACTTTAAAACAGCAGGATTCACTAAAAAAGTATATTAAAATCGCTAAAAAACGTGTGGAAGATTTCTGGGGTGATCAGAAAGGTAAGGCAACTATTATTTTCTGTGATAATCCGGAAGAATATCAGAACTACTGCCGGACGTCAGACGGAGCAGGTTGTACCATTGGCACACCGGTAGGTTCCTGGATAGTTTTAAATAAAGATGGGCTTAATGCTGATGTGATTGCCCACGAAATGTCTCATGACGAATTAATGACTCGCCTGGGTTGGTGGAAAACCAGGACAAAAATCCCCACGTGGTTTGATGAAGGCGTAGCTTTAATGCTTGATTATCGTTTTGTTGAGGCCCAGGATAGTATTCAACGATATAAGGCCTATAGAGACGAATTATTTTTCCTGTCAAAAAAATCTCCCTCGCTTGAAGAACTAAGCACTGAAAAAGAGTTTTTCGGTCAGGGTGAATTTTATACCAAATTAGCCTATTATACCTCAGCTTCTATTGTTTCCAGAAAAATTGCTTATGGTGGCAAACAGGCTATTCATGAGACCATTCAGAAAGTAAAACAAGAGAATGAATTTGAATTTTAGCTGCCAGCGCTAGCATTTTCCGCTCTCATTTTTTTCTTTTCCAAAAAACTTCCGACCTTTGCCCCTTTGGAACACAAAATTTATACGCAATGAATATTTTGATTATTGGCTCTGGTGGTCGTGAGCATGCATTTGCCTGGAAGATTTCTCAATCAAAAAACCTGACGCAATTGTTTGTTGCGCCGGGTAATGCAGGCACTGCACAACTTGCCACCAACTTACCGATTGCCGTAAGCGATTTCACAGGAATTGCACAGGCAGTAAAAGAGCACAAGATCGAAATGATTATTGTAGGGCCGGAAGACCCACTCGTAAAAGGCATTGTTGATTTCTTCAAAAAAGACAAAAGCCTTAAAAAAATCAAAATTGTTGGCCCTGATGCTGCAGGCGCACAATTAGAAGGCAGTAAAGATTTCTCGAAGAATTTCATGCAGAAATACGGCATTCCAACAGCGGCATCTCAGACTTTTACGAAAGATACACTTGCCGAAGGATTGGACTATTTAGAAAAACAATCGCTTCCAATCGTTCTAAAAGCAGATGGCCTGGCGGCCGGTAAAGGCGTAATTATTGCCGAAACACTCAAAGAAGCCCAGCAAAGTCTGCATGAAATGCTGGCCGAAGCCAAATTTGGCGACGCAAGCAGCAAAGTATTAATTGAGCAATACCTGAGTGGAATCGAATTGTCGGTATTTGTGTTATCAGATGGAAAGAACTACAAAATTCTGCCGGAAGCAAAAGATTACAAACGCATTGGCGAGGGAGATAAAGGCTTAAATACTGGTGGTATGGGTGCTGTTTCTCCGGTTCCGTTTGCCGATGAAGTCTTTTTGCAAAAAGTAGAAGAACGCGTAGTAAAACCTACTTTGGGAGGCTTACAAGCCGAAGGAATCAAATATGTAGGTTTTATTTTCGTTGGACTAATGAATGTAAATGGCGAACCTTATGTGATTGAATATAATGCACGCATGGGCGACCCTGAAACAGAAGTGGTTTTACCAAGAATAAAAACTGATATGGTAAAACTCATGAAAGCTACAGCTGAGGGCAAGCTGGATAAAATCAAACTTTCGCTCAATCCAAAGGCGGCTATAGCCACTGTATTGGTAGCAAAAGGGTACCCTGAAGATTATAGAAAGGGAGATTTAATGCAGATTCCTGAAGCAGAAAAAGATACGATTGTCTTTCATGCTGGCACAAAACTGGCTGATGATAATACAGTATTAACCAATGGTGGACGCGTGATTGTATCTGTAGCAATGGCTCGCACCTTAAATTCTGCCCGTCAGAAGTCACAACGATTAGCAAAAAATATTATATTTGACGGCAGATATTACAGAAAAGATATAGGCAAAGACCTTTTAAAGTATTTGAAAGACCAGGAATAAGATATTTCGAGACTTATTATATATAGATTTTAACACCAGAAATCATAACTTACAAATAAGAATTAGCCCCATAATGCGCTAAAGAAATACATTATTCTCACACTTTTGCCTGTATCTGTATAAATACAATGATGTTTGAAAAGGCTGATTTGAATTAGTTTTTTATTGAATTTTAATCATTCACTCAATCACTAACTCGCTCAATCACTCAATATCATTCTTAAACAAATATAAACTATATATACAGAGGATATGGGCTGTGGACAATGTTCATCAGGTGGCTGCGGAGCAGTAAAAGCCTTAGATAGAACCGAAAAATCGAATCATAAAACTGTGGCAGGTTGCTCATCGGGCGGCTGTTCGACAGGTGGATGTAATAAAATGAATGCGTACGACTGGCTTTCAAACATGGAAGTACCGATGAGTATGCGTTATAATATGGTTGAAGTAAAGTTTAAAGGTGGTAGAAAAGAATATTTCAGAAATACCAACGGCCTTGAGCTTTATACAGGAGACTTTGTGGTTTGCGAAATGCAGACAGGTTTCCATATTGGTAGTGTTTCGTTGCAGGGCGAGTTAGTTCGCTTACAGATGATAAAAAAAGGCATTCAGGACGATGACAATATAAAGAAAGTTCTACGTCTGGCTCAGGAAAAAGACCTTGAAAAACATCAGCAAGCTATTGCCCGAGATTTACCTACCATGTATCGCGTGCGTGAAATTTCAAAGGAACTCAAATTGCAGATGAAAATGTCTGACGTTGAGTTTCAGTCAGATAATACCAAAGCGACTTTCTACTATTCAGCTGATGACAGGGTCGATTTCCGTGAATTGATTAAATTGCTCGCAGCCGAATTCAAGATTCGGGTTGAAATGAAGCAAATCAGCCTTCGTCAGGAAGCTGCCCGTGTAGGTGGTATAGGCTCTTGTGGCAGAGAATTATGCTGCTCTACCTGGTTGACTGATTTCAAAGCTATTCCAACTTCTGCGGCTCGTTATCAGAACCTTTCATTAAATCCTGCTAAACTTTCAGGACAATGCGGACGCTTAAAATGCTGTCTTAACTACGAATTAGAGACTTATCTCGATGCATTAAGCGATATTCCGACTGTAGAGAAACCATTGAAAACAGAGAAAGGAATTGCCGTTTTGCAAAAAACTGACATTTTCCGTCGCATCATGTGGTTCAGCTACAATAATGATATTAACTGGCATTCGTTACCAATTCATAAGGTAGTAGAAATCATGAAAATGAACGAAAGAGGTGTTATTCCTACTTCATTGGATGATTTGAATCTACTGGATACGACAGTTGCCGATAAAAGTTCTCCAAGAAATTCTGACTTAGACCGCCTGGATAAAAAATATACTGATAAAGGCAAAAAACCTCAGCAGTTTAACAGAGACCAGAAGGGAGAGCCTAAGGCACAGAATAATAACCCGAAACCTGCTAATCCGGCTCAGAATAACCAGAATAGTCAAAACACTAATCAAAAACAGGGAAATCAAGGTCAGAATAAAAATAATCAGGGAGGGAATACTCAGCACTCTAAACAAGGAGGTACTCCGAACCAAGGTGGCAATCCTAATAAGCAGCAGAATAATAACCAGAATAATCAGGTTAAGCCTTTGCAAAACAATCAGGGTAGTAATCCTAATAACCAAGGGCATAACCAGAATAAACAAGGCGGTAATCCTCGAGGTGGAGAACCTAATAATCAAAAAGGAAATCTGCCGAATCAGGGAGGAAATTCAAACAATCAAGGGAATAATCCTCGGAGTGGAGATTCGAATAAGCAGCAAAATAACCAAGGCGGTAACCCGCGAGGTGGAGACCCAAATAACCAAAAAGGTAATCAACCTAATCAGGGAGGCAACCAACCTAAGCAACAGAATAATCAGGGCGGCAATCCGAACAATCAGGGAAATAACCAGAATAAACAACAGAATGGTCAAGGCGGAAATCTACGGAGTGGAGAACCAAATAATCAAAAGGGAAATCAGCCTAATCAGGGAGGGAACCAACCTAAACAACAGAATAATCAGGGCGGTAATCCCCGTGGTGGAGACCCAAACAAACAAGGAGGAAATCCCCGGAGTGGAGACTCAAATAATCAAAAGGGGAATCAGCCTAATCAAGGAGGGAGCCCTCGTGGCGGAGACCAAAATAATCAGGAAGGAAACCAACCTAAGCAACAAAATAATCAAGGGGGAAATAAACCGCAGCAAGGAAATCAGCCTAAGAATAATCCTCAGGCCAACAATAAAAACAATGACCCTAATCAGCCCGGCTGATAGGTTTCAAATACATTTGCTTAATGAAAAACCTTATTATAGGCTTCGTACTTTGTTTGAGTGTTTTTGCTTGCGACAGCAACGCTATTTATAAGTCTTTTATAGACTTTAAAGATACAAACTGGTATATCAAGGATGTTCCGTCTTTTACTTTCGAGGTAAAAGACGAAACCATTCCTTATGATATTTATCTGCTGGTCAGAAATGCCTCTCAATATCCTTACAATAACCTGTATCTTACCCGTTACATTTACGGGCCGGATAATAAGCTTATCAACAAGCGTCTGGAACAGGTTATTTTATTTGAGCCTAAAACAGGCAAGCCTTTAGGCAAGGGTTTAGGTGATATCTGGGATAGCAAAGTGCTTTCTAGTCGTGCTTATAAATTTCCAAAGAAAGGCAAGTATACTATCAAGCTTCAACAGTATATGCGCCAAGACCCACTGCCTTTCATTATGTCAATTGGTTTAAGTGTTGAAAAACCTTTGCCTCCGAAACAATAATGCAAAAATTTGGGTTATCCTCATAAACCAAAACTGGGCTTCTATGAGTTTTTTACCTCTTTTTCCGTTGAACCTGGTAGTCTTTCCACATGAAGATTTGAATCTACATATCTTTGAGCCTCGTTATAAAGAACTCATTAATGAGTGTCTTGACAATCAGACAACTTTTGGAATCCCTACGTTTGTGAATAATAAACTGGCAGGTTATGGTACCGAGGTGCATATCACCCAGCTATCCAAACGCTATGGTGACGGCCGGATGGACATTAAAACCAAGGGGCTAAGGGTCTTCAGAATTACTGATTTTCAGAACCCCATAGAAGACAAACTCTATGCTGGTGGCGAAGTAGAATTTATTGACAATGACGATTTGAACGAAGCCGTAAATCCATTTTTATTAAGTCTGGTCGATCGGTTATATGTATTACTGAAAATCAAAGTCGATTATAATAAGCCCGAATATCAGCCTTTCAGCTTTAGAATTGCCCATAAAATCGGCCTTTCAGTTAACGAGGAATATGAATTGCTAACGATGGCATCCGAAATTCAACGGCAGAAAATATTGATTGCCCATCTGGAAAGAATCTTACCAATCGTTTCTGAAGTAGAACGAACCAAAGACCGTATCGCTATGAACGGCCATTTTAAGGAGTTTGACGCCTTAAATTTTTAATTATATTAAGATTATACCTTATATACCCATGCTTATTCACCGCCCACGAAGAAACCGCAAAAGCGCTGCTATCAGAGATTTGGTGCAGGAAACTACGCTTTCGGTCAACGACTTTATCTTTCCGATGTTTGTTATGGAAGGCGACAACATCAAAAGCGAAATCAAATCAATGCCTGGTATCTATCGTTTTTCGTTAGATACGCTTCTGGAAGAACTCAAAGAGGTAACTGATTTAGGCATTAAATCTATCTGCTTGTTCCCGAACTATCCTGAATCAAAAAAGGATAAATATGCTACTGAAAGCTATAAAGCGGGTACACTTTACCTGACAGCATTAAGCGAAATCAAAAACAAATTCCCTGATTTGGCACTAATGACCGACATTGCTTTAGACCCTTACAGCAGTGATGGTCATGATGGTATCGTAGAAAACGGAAAGATTCTGAACGATGAAACTTTAGATGTACTAGGCAAAATGGCATTAGCACAAGCACATGCCGGAGCAGATATTCTGGGACCATCAGATATGATGGATGGACGCGTAGGATATATCCGTGAATTATTAGACGATGAGGGCTTTAGTGAAATAAGTATCATGTCTTATTCGGCTAAATATGCCAGCGCATTCTACGGCCCTTTCCGTGATGCATTGGATTCTGCTCCTAAATTTGGTGATAAAAAGACCTACCAAATGAACCCTGCTAACGTAAAAGAGGCATTAATTGAAGGACAATTAGATATGGAAGAAGGAGCTGACTTCCTGATGGTAAAACCGGCTTTCTCTTACCTGGATGTCATCAAAACTTTATCAGATAATTTCCCGTTGCCCATAGCAGCCTACAATGTTTCAGGTGAATACGCCATGATTAAAGCCGCTGCCCAAAACGGTTGGATTGATGGACAAAAAGCGATGTACGAATTATTATTAAGCATCAAACGAGCAGGAGCCAATGTAATACTAAGCTACTTCGCTAAAGAATTTGCGCAATTAAAAGCATAGATTGATTTACACTTTAGAAATTTATAAAAATAAGGGCTCAAAATTTTGAGCCCTTATTTTTATGATAATCAATTAGTTATCTCTTAACCAATTCAACAATATCAAAATCATGGTCGTTTTTCTCATTTTTATGATATGACTTTCTGGAAACCTCTTTCCATAGATCCTCATTCAATTTCGGAAAAAAGGTATCCCCATTTATATTCACTTTTACTTCTGTCAGAATAATTTTATCCGTTATAGCTAAAGATTGTTCGTAGATATTTCCACCACCGATAATAAAGATTTCCTCATTACCTTTTGCTTCTTTGGCTAGTTCAATAGCTTTTTCGATAGAATTAGCTGTTATTACAGATTCATCGTCTGAAACTTTGCCATGTCTTGTAATCACAATATTAGTCCGGTTAGGCAAAGGCTTCCCAATGGACTCGAATGTTTTTCTGCCCATGATTACGGCATGACCGCTGGTTAAGGCTTTAAACTGTTTCAAATCGTCCGAGAGCCTCCATAGCAATCGGTTATCTTTTCCTATCGCGCCATTTTCGGCTACTGCTACTATTATCGTAATCATTATCCCATTTTTTTATGGGCGCAATTTAGTGGTTTTAATAGGCTTTTACAGCATTTTTTGGCATCTTTGCCAAAATTTAGTCTCAAAGCTTATTCAGATAACTTGATAGTCGTCTGAATTTTTTTTCTCAATCATTGAATGAAAAATATTGACGTTTGCCTGACACCCGATTTATTACATCTCCATAGTATCGACAATTCAATAGTAATTATAGCAGATATTTTCCGGGCTACTTCGTGTATGATTACAGGCTTTGCCTATGGCGTAAAAAGCATTATTCCTGTTGAAACCGTAGAGGAATGCAAAAAACTTCAGGAAATGGGTTATATTGCTGCTGCTGAAAGAAATGCCAGAAAAGTAGACGGTTTTGAATTAGATAATTCACCATTCAGCTATATGAGCGAAAGACTAATCGGTGAAAAAATCGCCATGACTACCACCAACGGCACTTATTCAATTACGAAAGCAAAAGCATCGGCGGTTAAGGTTTTAGCCGGAGCATTTTTAAACCTGAATGCCATAGTTAAATATCTTAAAACACAACCTTACGATGTATTGGTATTGTGTGCCGGCTGGAAAGGGCGTGTAAATATTGAGGATACGCTATTTGCGGGAGCATTGATTGAAGCATTGGAAGATGAATATTTTGTACCTGAGGATAGCGCCATCATGTCACTGCGCCTTTATAAGCAGGCCAAAGATGATTTGATTGGCTATCTGGCTAATTCATCACACATTCGTCGCCTGCAAAACCTGGGCATCCATAAAGACATTTCCTACTGCTTACAAAAAGACCTTTATTACGTAGTACCCATTTTAAGAGGTAATGAATTAGTAAATTTATAAATTTGATTATGGTAAATGAATATTTCAAATAATCACTCAATCACTAATTCACCAATCACTCATTAATTCTCTTCATCATGAAACTAAAATTTCATATCCTTAAGCTGCAGATGCGGCATACATTTACCATCGCTCATGGTTCGCGTGATGATATTGATGCTTTTATTGTAGAGCTACAAGATGGCGAATACAGTGGTTATGGTGAAGCCACCCCTATCCCCTACTATGGCGTAACAGCCGAGGGCATGAGAGATAAGTTGGCTGAATACCAATCCATCATTGAAAACTATGATCTGCAAAATCCGGAAGATTTCTGGACATTGATGTACCCCTACCTGAAAGATAATCCTTTTGCCCATTGTGCCTTAGACATGGCTGCATGGGATTTATGGGGCAAAAAACAGGGCCAACCATTATATAAACTTTGGGGTCTCTCAATCGATAAAGTTCCATATTCAAATTATACTATCGGTATCGATACCATCGAAAAAATGGTATCTAAAATGCAGGAATTTGATTTTCCTATTTATAAAATCAAATTAGGTACCGACCATGATGTAGAAATCGTAAAAGAATTGCGTAAGCATACCGATGCACTTTTCAGAGTAGATGCCAATTGTGCTTGGGGTGTAGAAGAAACCATTAAAAACTCGATTGAATTCAGTAAACTGAATGTAGAATTCATCGAACAGCCAATGGAGAAAAGTGCTTATGCGGCTATGGAAGAAGTCATGAAACATTCGGTACTACCTTTGATTGCCGACGAAAGCTGTATCATTGAGGAAGACGTAAAAAAATGCTTCGGAAGATTCCACGGGGTAAACGTGAAATTAGCAAAATGTGGAGGTTTGACACCTGCCCGCAGAATGATTGCCGAAGCTAGAACCTTAGGCTTACAGGTCATGTGCGGATGTATGACCGAAACCAGTATTGGAATCTCAGCCATCGGGCAATTATTACCTCTACTTGATTATGTAGATATGGATGGGTCTATCCTTATTTCAAACGACCCTGCCACAGGCGTTTACTTAGATAAAGGCAAACCTATCTTCCCGAATGTGAATGGTACCGGGGCTTTGTTATAGTAAGGCTTTAGCATAACAAAAACAGCGCTTTGAAATATTTCAAAGCGCTGTTTTTGTTTATATTTCAAATACCTTACTTCCCAAAATCAGCTTCCAGTTTATTCAAGTCACCATCTGAAACTTCTCCTGAGGTTACAACTACACGGTAACGGAAAGTAGTCGATTGTTTGGGTGCTAAAGTAAGGTTCAAATTCTCTTTACCATTAGAGAAAACTTTTTGACCTAATGGATTTACAGAGAAAAGACCATATCCACGTGAGTGCCAGTAAGCAGGATACCCTGGGTTTTTAGGGTGGTCAATAATCGCTACTGAAATTTTTTCAGCCCCTATTTGTCCTCTCAGGTTTATCCACTCCGAACGTTTTGCCCAGGTGTCTTCACCTTCAATACCTTCTTTGTTTCGGTAAGAACCTACAATCCCTTTATTGTCTAAAACAGGCACTTTTGTAGCCACACCACTTGCGTCAGTAAATACTTCCGGTTTATTAGATGGATGTTCTAATTCTCTTGCTAAACGAATCGCAAAAAAGCCGTCTTTTACGTCTTTAAATACTACCTCTTTATCTGCGGCTGTCAAAGTCGTAGTTCTATCGATGATGCGTTGATTATCTGTACCCTGAAACGTATAAGTTGTCTCTTCAGTCAGCATCAATTTACCTTCTTTATCCAGCCAGTCTGCTGTTACAACCAATGAACCTTTTTTACCTGATTTGACAGATTTAATACCTGTGTGAACAATTGTTCCGTAAGTACCTTTAGCACTTGGAGGTGTATTAGAGTTATTCCAGAAATCATGACCATTTACATCTTCATAATTCATCCAGATACCTACATGGTGTGGGTGGTCAACTCTTTCGCCCGGACGAGGGTCCAATGGCCATCCACGGGTAATAACCGTTCCTTTTGATGTATAAACTGGATACAGAACTGCTTTTTTGAGGACATCAGGCCCCGGATAAAAGTAGGATGTGAAAGGTTTGCCGTCTACTAATACGTTTACTTTTTTATTGGCGTCGTCTCTGACTAACTTCACTTCTTTGGTTTGTGCGAAAATTATGGCAGGGCTTAGTAATAATAACAGAATTAATTTTTTCATGAGTTTATCGGATTGAAAATGAATAAACAAAGTAACGCATCATTTTATTATCTCTCTACCGATATATTAGCTTTTTATTATATTTTTTTGACTTTAAATAAGAATCAATGCGGCAATTTCTCTCTGATTAAGCCATAAAACCATGTTCCGGCTAAGGCACTTAATAAAGTAACAATAAATACTGAAACGCCAGTGCCTATCTGTGCATAGATTGGTCCTGGGCAAGCGCCGGTAAGCGCCCAACCAAAGCCAAAGAGTAAGCCACCGAAAATTTGTCCTTTGCTGAAAGGTTTAGCATCCAGATTGATTGGCTCTCCGCTTATGCTTTTCACTTTAAATCGTTTAATAATTTGCACAGAAATGATTCCAACAACTACGGCTGTACCAATCACACCATACATATGAAATGATTCCAACCGAAACATTTCCTGAATACGAAACCAGGAAATAACCTCTGCTTTCACTAGCACAATCCCGAAGCCAATACCTAAAATCAGGTACTTCAATAAGCTGCCAACCGTTCTTTTCTTAGTTGAAGAATCAGCTAAATTCTGGGTTTCAAAATCTAACGTATCTATGTCTTTTATCTCTTTCATGACCGTAGAATTATAAGTAAGGAATCACTAACCAGGTGACCAGAAAACCACCTACCATAAAACAGATAGTGGCTATGAGCGAAGGCAGTTGAAGATTGGATAACCCCATGATAGAATGCCCCGAAGTACAACCTCCGGCATAACGGGTACCAAAGCCTACCAGAAAGCCCCCTACGACAATAAAGATGAAGCCACGAAGCGTAAACAGGCTTTCCCAACTAAACAAGTCAGTAGGCACCAACGCACCAAATTCCTGAATGCCTATAGATTGCAGATAAGTTTTTGTGCTATCAGCTATTTTAATGGGTTCCAGATTGCTTAATAAATGGGCACCTATCCAGCCACCTATAATTACACCTGCAACAAAAACCAGATTCCAGGTTTCTTTTTTCCAGTCATATTTGAAATAGCGGATTTTAGCAGGAAAAACAGCCGCACAGATATGCCGCATAGATGAAGATATACCAAAGGCTTTATTGCCTGAAATGAGTAAGATGGGGACGAAAAGCCCAATAATGACACCGGCTACCGACCAATGCCAAGGCTGTTTGAGTAGTTCGAGCATGTTGTCAAGTGTTTATATACAAACATATGAAATAATCTACTAAATTTATAGACTATTAAACATAAGTTTGGAAAAATAAATTCCTTGCTCGCTCTATGTCATGTGCCCAGTCCTTTAACTTCTCTCCTTTATACCCAAAAAAGGCACCCAGTTCTCTTCAATAGAGCCTGCGAAATCGCGGAGAAACATAATAAAAGATGGCTTGTAAGGTTTTCGAGAGAGAGAGAGTTTTGCTTCTTCAGGGGAGAGGTCGCCTTTTTTGGAGTTGCAGCGGCGACAAGCAGTTACTAGATTATCCCAGTTTGTTTTTCCACCCTTAGATTTCGGAGTGAGGTGGTCGAGGGTGAGGTCTTCATGGCTTCCACAATATACACATTTGTTCCCGTCCCGCCTAAATACATTCTGCCTACTGAGCATGACACCTTTAAAAGGTAAACTTACATAGCGATGGAGACGTATTACTGAGGGGAGAGGATAAGTAGTGTCTACTGTTCGGAGATAGCCTTTCTGGGAGTCTGACACCAGCTCAGCCTTGGCGAGGTATACCAATGCAAAAGCTTTCGGAACAGTGCAAATACTCAATGCACTATAATCTGCATTTAAAACTAAAACTTTCCTGCCCATACAACATTTAAGATTAGCGGTTTACATATTTGCAAGGCAATTTAATCGAAAGTTTTCAAATTTCCAACAGAAGTTTTTTAAGAAATTGTTTTTTCATTATTTTGAAAACCTCTATTTTGTAGAGTGATTATAAAAGTTCGAAAACATCCTTGATGCAATGTGCGTTAATTAAGAAATCGGAGATATTCCATTAAAAATATTTGAGAAATATGTCGGCGGGAAGAGGAAAATTATTGATTGCTGAACCATTTTTAGGTGACCCCAATTTTGAGCGTAGTGTAGTACTTTTATGTGAGCATAATTCACAAGGATCATTTGGCTTAGTTTTGAATCAGACTACTCAATTACGGTTAGATGATGTCATCGAGAATGTATATGGCGAGTTGCCCTTGTTTATTGGAGGGCCCGTTGAGCAAAATACTTTACATTTCATTCATCGCTTAGGTGATATTGAAGGGGCCGTTGATATTGGCAATGGCATTTATTGGTCAGGAGATTTTGAGAATATCAAAACACTGATAAATATCGGAAAGATTACAGAAAAAGATATTCGTCTGTTTATTGGCTATTCAGGCTGGTCGGCAGGGCAACTGGAAAATGAAATGAACCGTAATTCATGGATTGTTTCAGAAACCGATGCGCATTTCATTTTTGATACACCTGCCGACCAGTTCTGGCGTGAGATATTAAAAAGTATGGGCGGTGAATATAAAGTCCTGTCTAACTACCCTACTGACCCGAGGTTAAATTAGTCACTTTACCTTTTCCATAAATAATTTCGCCGGGCTTTTTACCTGTATGCTTGCCATTTTCAAGCACAACTGTTCCATTGACTAATACATAATCAATGCCCTCTGAATAGGCATGAGGTTTTTCGTAAGTAGCCATATCTATAATTTTGTTTTCATCAAAAATCACAATATCGGCAGCAAATCCGGTTCTGATTAACCCCCGGTTTTCTATTTTAAATCTTTGCGCAGGTAAAGATGTCATACGGCGAACAGCATCTTCCAGACGAAGCACCTGTTTCTCACGCACATATCTGCCTAATACACGGGCATTAGAGCCATAACCACGTGGGTGTGGCATATTTCTGTTGAATTGAATTACCCCTGCGTCAGAGGCTATCATGGTATTAGGATAACGTAAGATTTTAGCCACATCATCTTCACTCATTTTATGAAACACCATTTGCGCCCCACCCTTGTCTACCATATCCATAATTAAATCTGCTTCTGTGGCTAGATCACTCTTTCTCCCCAATAGTTTATTGATTTCGCTTACATTCTTACCATTCAGAGTTGAGTCAGCTCTGTAACGGGCAACAAAGGCATAATCATAGCTTTTGCGCTTATCAGCTTTTACGCCCTTTATCATTTCTTCACGAATCTTCTTTCTTGTTTCAGGATTCGTCAAACGCACATGTACCATTGAATCTCCATCGGCTAAAGCCCATGAAGGGAGCATGGTTCCCATATTCGTACTACTAGCTGTATAAGGATACTGGTCAACATTGACGTCTATTCCTTCCAGACGGGCTTTTTCTACAATGCCAATCGTCATATCGCTATGCCCCCAAAGTGGTTTGCTTGAAATCTTGAAATGGGATATTTCAACCGGAATATGCGCTTCTCTGCCAATATTGATGGCTTCTTCTATCGCATCCCGTACCTTAACACCTTCATCACGAATATGAGAAGCATAAATACCTCCAGACTTTGATGCTGCTTTGGCTAAGCCTACTACTTCGGGTGTTCTTGAATAAGTGCCGGGTATATAAATCAATCCGGTTGCCAGCCCTACTGCACCATCTTTCATAGCTTGTTCCACCAATGCCTCCATCTTTTGTTGTTCCTGAGCAGTCGGGTCACGGAAAACATTCATCATCACCGCTCTTCTGACAGAATTATGCCCAATTAATGAACCTAAATTTACGCTTATCTGCAATTGTTTCAAATCACCAAAAAACTTGGCAAGGTTCACTTCTGACGAACCACAGTTACCAGTAATGACACTCGTAACCCCATCATGAATAAAATTATCAGCCGTCGATACAGTTTTGATTCCATCTTCTACATGCGTATGCACATCAATAAATCCCGGACAAACAATCTGATTTTTAGCATCAATCACCTGCTTGCCTTCATTAGTTTGAAAAGAACCTATCCCCACTATTTTCCTACCTTTAATGGCAAGGTCAGAAGTATACCAGGGATTGCCTGAACCATCTATAATTCTTCCATTTTTGATAATAGTATCGTATTGTTGGGCGAAGGTCAATGAGCAGAAGAAAGTGGCTAATAAAAGTAAGCCCAGATGTCTGAATTTAATAGAAAATGATTTTAGTTTAGTAGTGAAGTTCATAGAGTGTCCTATTGCATTGGTTTAATACTACTAATATACTTATTTAAGATTATTTTCTTATATTAGCTTTAGCTATTAGTCAAAAAATAGTCTGGTCTAAGGTTCAGATAATAGAAAACCTTTTTTAACGTTTAATTGCTGATATTAACCTTTTTTGCTATTAAGTAGGGGTAATTTCCCGAACAATGACGCTATTACCCAATTAAGTTTTCTGAAATGAAAAAGGGAATTTACTTTCTGCTATTTTCTTTTTTTAGCCTTGCTGTATCTGCTCAAAGCGTTTCGCCATCTGTAAAACGCCTGGCTTCCCAAATAACTGATGGTGTTCACACGGACTCATTGAAAGTACGAGCTATTTATGAATGGGTGACGGATAATATTGCCTATGATATTGATTTGTTCAACGAGATGAATATCAAAACTGTGGAACAATATGCAGAAGCCCAAAAATCTGACAAAGTAATACATCGCAAAAAAGCAGTCTGCATGGGTTATACCAATCTTTTTCAGGATCTCTGCAATGCTTCCGGCATAAAGGCCTATAGTGTACCGGGCTATTGCAAAAGTCGTGACCCTCGGACCAATGCGATGATTTTTTCATCGGAACGACACTCGTGGAATGCAGTAAAAATCAATAATAGATGGTATTTATGCGACCCAACCTGGGGCGCAGGGTCAATTAATATGCGTACAGGCTTGTTCGTAAAAAATCTGAATGAAGAATTTTATCTGACTGAAGGCAAAACTTTTATCAAAAGACATATCCCCTTAGACCCACTCTGGCAATTCTTAGATAGCCCTATAAGTATGCAGGAATTTCGCTACGGACAAAAACCTGCCAGACCACTAAAGTTCAATTACCTTGATACCCTCAAAGTATATGAAACCTTAGCTATTGACCAGCAAAAACTGAATGCCGATTTCAGAAGTCTGCGATTCGATGCCAGCAATGATGAAGCCAAATCAGGCATCGGATACTACTATGCGAAAAGAGCCGAAGTAGATTCGAAAGCATGGCATGATCTGGTAATGTCTTTTATGAATAAGAATACCAGCGATTCTTATAGAAGAGCCCGCGAACAAAAAGACCGCGTGTATAGTCTTCTGGCAAGTATCGAAAAAGATATGAATCAAGCACGCTATTATTATTCCCTGGTTCCACCTAATTCGGAGTTGAGCCGGATGGCGCTAAATAATATGCGCAATGCCGATAATTACCTGCGTTTCATTGAGCAAAATCGGGATAACCTGGCCAAGTATTATGATGCAATCAAGAAAATGAGACAGTAAGCCACAAAATATTTGCATGAACTACCGCTTTTTTATGTACTTTTGAGTCCTGTTCTGACTCAAAACCTAAACGTTTACTCATGAAAAAAACGCTCTTTTTACTTCTATTAAGCATTCTGACATTGGATGTTTTTGCACAAAATATTATTCCGAAACCCGTAGAAATTAAAAACACCGCCGGTGCTTATAACATTACTGCGGCTACTATTATCGGCGCCAATAATGCCGAAAGCCAGAAAATTGCTGAAATGTTGGCAGCTAAACTCCAACAAGCAGCCGGACTTACGCCAAAAATTCAAAAGACAGGAGCTATTCAATTTACGATTAATACTACTCCCAATGCTACCATTGGTAATGAGGGTTATACCTTAGAGACCACAAATACAGGCGTAAAAATTGTGGCCAACAAACCAGCAGGCTTATTCTATGGCTTGCAATCACTCTTACAATTATTACCTAAAGAAATTGAAAACAAATCGGTAGCCAAAGGTATAAAATGGACTGTACCAAGTGTAAAAGTAGTGGATTATCCTCGCTTTGGATGGAGAGGTCTGATGTTAGATGTAAGTCGCCATTTCTTCTCGAAAGCAGATGTAAAGCGTTACATTGATGATATGGTTCGCTATAAATTCAATACACTTCACTGGCATTTATCTGACGATAATGGCTGGCGAGTAGAAATCAAATCTTTGCCTAAACTAACCGAAGTGGGTGCCTGGCGCGTAGCTAGAGACGGTCATTTTGGTGACAGAAAAGCACCGGAAGACGGAGAACCAACGCCGTATGGCGGTTTCTATACACAAGACGATGTGAGAGAAATCATCAAATATGCTGACGAAAGAGGGGTAACTATTGTTCCAGAAATAGACGTACCGGGACATAGCATGGCAGCCATTGCGGCTTATCCTGAGCTATCTTGTACCAAAGACCCTAAGACCAAAGTGAACCCGGGTACCAATTTTGCTGAATGGTATGGCGGGGGTAAATTCAGAATGTTTATTGATAATACTTTGAATCCGTCAGATGAAAAAGTGTATGAGTTTCTGGATAAAGTATTTACCGAACTGGCGGCTTTGTTTCCGAATAAATATATTCATGTAGGTGGTGATGAATGCTATAAAGGTTTCTGGGAAAAAGATCCCGGATGTCAGGCTTTGATGAAGAAGATGAATATGAAAGACGTGGAAGAACTACAAGGCTACTTCATGAAACGTGTAGAAACTATTCTGAATGCCAAAGGCAAGAAATTATTAGGCTGGGATGAAATCCTTGAAGGTGGTATCTCTCCTACTGCTACCTTAATGAGTTGGAGGGGTGTACATGGTGGTATTGAGGCCGCCAAAATGGGGCACGATGTAATTATGACTCCAAGCACTTTTGCTTATTTAGATTACAATCAAGGTGAAAACACCATCGATCCTCCTATTTACGCAGGATTACGTTTAAGCAAAACTTATAGCTTTGACCCTGTACAAGAGGGAGTTGATCCTAAATACATTTTAGGCGGACAAGGAAACTTGTGGACAGAGCAGATACCAACTATTCGTTATGCCGAATATATGACGTATCCCAGAGCGTGGGCATTATCAGATATTTTCTGGTCGCCAAGAGAGAGTAAAGACTGGAATAACTTCATCAAACGTATGGAAGCGCATTTTGAAAGAGCTGATGTAGCCGAAATGGGATATTCGAAAGCAGTATATGATGCCATTGTGAAAGCAAGTAATAAAGACAATAAACTGATAGCAGAATTAGGCTCTGAACTATCAGATGTAGATATTTATTATACAATGGACGATACCATGCCTGATAATTTCTCAACCAAATATACTCAACCTTTCGAAGTACCAGACGCTCAAATTACATTGAGAGTAGCTACTTATCGTAAAGGAAAACCTATCGGACATTTGATTACCTTGAAAAGAGAGGATTTGAAAAAACGCGCAGGCAGGTAAAATTTTCAAGCCTATATACCTAAAATAAAGTCTTTTACTCTACTTTTGCAGTTAGCGTAAAAGACTTTATTTTTTAGATGGCTCCAACAAAAACCACAAAGCAAAATCTCTTTCTTGTTTTCTTTAGTCTTATTTTCTTTTCTTTAACAATACCTGCCGGGTATGCAGGCGCAGATATTGATGCCTCATGGCACGAGGCTCTGGTAATGGCTATTGAGAAAAACTTCGTTTTTGGCAGAGACTTCATTTTCAACTATGGCCCATTGGGTTATCTGAATACCGGACTTTTGCCTAAGACTGTTTCACATCTATTACTTGTTGCCGTAGAACTTTTTACACTTTTCAATTACCTCATTATTATTCGTCTGGCTTTTGCCAAAGCAGGTACTAAATGGTGGGTAGTAGCGATTTCGGCTTTGCTTATTTTTATGCCCTGGGGTTTTATTGCTGATACCTCTTTTACACTTTTCTATTTCTTTTTATTCTGGTTATTACATGCTCAACAAACCCGGAATTCTGTAGGGTTGCTATTGGCTTTTATCCTGTCAGTCCTGATTTTCTATATAAAAGTGAATCTGAGCATTGTCGTTTATATCATCTTCTATGCTTCTCTGATTTATTTTTATATAGCTCGCTATTTCACACTTCGCACGGTTATTATTCTTGCTGTTTTACAAATACTTCTTACATATGCACTTTCTTTTGTGCTAAATGTAGATATACCTGCTTATCTAGGGGCTAGCATGAAAATCATCGATTCATATCAGGATGGAATGGCAGTCATGCTCTTAAGTCAAGCCGAACTTCTACCGCTTCTGTTATTTGAGGGATTAATCCTGGCATTTGCAGGCTTATTCATTCTATTTACATTTCAATGGAAATCTCTTTATCTATATATCCTCGTCGCCTTAACCTGGTTTTTAAGTTTTAAGCAGTCGCATACAGCCGTAGGGCATTACAATATTTTCGGGTTCTTTTTATTTATGTCGCCTTTGGCTGTAATTTTATATTTATTCACGGCTGATAAGTATAAAATATGGGCAGGAAGGGTCTTTGTTGCTATTCTGGTTTTACAACTCTCAGCCACGCAGATTATCCGTTATTATTTAGGAGAGCATACCTTAAAAGGTTATGCCCTCACCTACCCTCCTTCAACTGTAGCCCAATCAATGAAAGAAGGTTTTAAACCAAGCCAGATTATAGATATTATCTTACAGAAAAATCCGGTCAATTATCTGAACAGGCTTTTTGCTTATCATTACGAAGATAATTTTAAGAATATCCCTACTAAGCTACCACAAACCTTACTTGATAAAATTGGTAACGCTACAGTCGATATTGTTCCGCATCAGGTAACTTATCTGTTTTTCAATAAACTCAATTATAACCCTCGCCCAATCATTCAATCATATCAGGCTAATAGCGACTGGTTGATGAAAAAAAATGGTGAGAAATACTTCTCCAAAACAGCTCCCGAGTTTGTGATTTATCATGTAGAATCTTTCCGAGAGCAGAATCCTTTCTGGGTAGAAACTGATTTGACAAAGGCTTTATTGAAGAACTATCAGCTGACAGATACCACGCTTATTGAAAAAGATACATTTTTTGTTTTTCAACATCAAGCCATCCCTAAATCACTAAAAGTAGCCAGCACAAACGGTATTATATTTAAACTCGATGAAGATATTAATCTCCCTGCTACAGATAATCCAATTGTTCTCTCTGCCAATATGCAATATAGTCTTAAAGGAAAATTGGCAAGGTTATTTTTCCAACCACCTTATTTACACTGCCTGGTTACATACGAGAACGGCAAACAGGAGAATTTCAGGGTAATTGATAAGATTTTAAGAGGAGGGATATTCGTTAGCCCGAAAGTTACAACACAGTCGGAAGCAGCCGCATTCTTTTTGAATAGTGGAAAGAGTAATCCGAAAATCAAAAAGATACGTTTCTGGGCTAAGTATGGCAGAGGGTTCGGAGAAAATTTTAAAGGTAAACTGGAAGAATATACAATGCCCCGTTAAGGGTTCCTGACTAAGGCATTGTATATCTATAAGTTTTCCAACTCGTTTCGTTTCCTGTTTTATTAACATTCACAAAAAACTCTTTCTCAGACAACCATCCAAAATTACTTGTATCTGATATTTGCCAGGTTTTTCCACTTTTCAATTCATAAATCCACAAGTCGGAATTATTAGCTACCGAACTGGCAAACAAGACATATTCATCGTTAGGCGAGAATAAAACCGATTGAATAGCATCAGGCCATTCAAACAATTTTGCAGGAGTTTTCTTGCTATCAGCTAAGTCCCATTTTACTACCTCGCGGGTCTCCAAAGTAGAGTTTGCTTTATTTCTTACCTCAATAATATTTTTACCATCTACAGTCCATTGAAAATCATGAAACGTGTCATTTGAGTAAACCCTTAAATTCTCCAAAACGGTATCATAAAGAAATAAACCTGTACTATTATAATCAGTAAAAGCCATTCTATAGCCATTAGGTGAAAAAGCGCAGTTCCAGATTCTTGAAGCTATAGGCATTTTTATTTCTATAATTTTCTCATTAGCCAAATCATAATAATCAAAGGCACGATCCTGCCCTCTGGTTGTTTCCAGAAACAAACGAGCTCCTTCTGTATAAAAACCCTTTATCCGGTAGCTTTTGCTGGCCGAATTCTTGAAAATCACTTTTCTCGTTTTATCCTTCCAGTTTTGAAGAATTACTTCACCGGTACCATCATCAACATAAGCTATATAGGGACTCGTAGGAGAACTACTAATAAACCAGCCATTTTGCAACTCCAACAGCGTTTCAAGTGGTTTTATTGTACTGGTAGTAAACATTATCTGTTTAGAAAACTCTGTTTTAACGCCATTTTTTATACCCTTTACAGCCACATAGTAAGTTTTATCTGCTTTCAGGTTATCCAGCTTTAATGTTTTTGAATTAGTGGTAGATACCAGTTTCATGTTTGAGTAGCCTGAGGCCTCCTCTGAAACCCAAACCTCTGCCTGTTCAAAAGTAGTCGCTACAGGATTAGTGCCCTTAAATGTTGTAGCAGTAATGTCAAGTATTACTTCACCATTTACTTTTCTGGCCGATACAGACATAGACGAAATTTCGTCACCTGCTGGTGGCGACGGTTCCTGTTTCTTATCACAGGCATTAATAAATAAAGCAACAACACAAATAATAATCAGGGATAGCCTTTGCATAAGATGTAATTTAAAACTGAACCTTAAATTTCGTAAAAAGCTTTGAGAAAAACACAAATCAGGTTCATTATTATGTAAGAAATCCCGACTAATAGCCTCTACCAGGTCGATATAGTCTGCACCATCTCTCCTTTAAAGATATTCAGCCGGAATTAGAGATTTACAATCGGTCCAATTAAGGCATGGTGTACTTATAAGTTTTGTAGGTAACTTCGTTTTCTGCTTTATTGCCATTCACAAAAAACTCTTTGTCAGATACCCAACCAAAATTACCGATATCTGATATTTGCCATAATTTTTTACTTTTCAATTCGCAAATCCATAAATCAGCACTATTGGCTACATAGCTACCAAATAATACATAATCTTCTTTAGGCGAAAATGTTACCCATGCTATCGTTTCATCAGGCCATTCAAATACCGAAGTTGGAACCTGACTTGCATTTGAGACATCATACTTCACAATTTCTTTGATAGTAGGCCCACTATAGACTTTATTTCTTAGCGCAAAAATATGTTTACCATCAGCCGACCAATTGAAACTATAGAAAAAACTATCGTTCGAAAATAACTTATCCACTTTATTGGTAATATCATAAATGTACAACCCTTGTCTGCTATAATCCGTATAAGCTAATTTGCTTCCATCAGGCGAAAATGAGTAGTTCCATACACGAGCATTGGCCGGTATTTCTATTGGTACAAATTTCTGAGCAGCTATATCATAATACTCAAAGGCTCTTTCAGAATTATTATTCTTTCCGGTTTCTAAAAATAATCGGCTTCCCTGGGCATAAAATCCTTTCACCTGATACCATTTGCTTTGGATATTCTTAAACAAGACTCTTGTAGATTTATCCTGCCAGTTTTTCAAAACTACTTCACCTGTTTGCTCATCCACATAGGCCAGATAAGGGCTGTTGGCTGAACCTTTCATATAATAATTACGAGTTGTTTCCACAAGGGCTGAGATGGGTTTTAACGAACTGGTAATAAACATAATAGCTTTTGAAAACTCTGTTTTTTTACCATTCTTCGTACCTTTTACAGCTACGTAATAGGTTTTGTCAGGTTTCAGGTTTTCAAGCTTTAGTGTTTTCTGTTTGGTTGTGTAGGCGAGTTTCATATTTGAGTAACCTGATGCCTCTTCCGAAATCCATACCTCGGCTTCATCAAAAGTAGTGGGCTCGGGACCAACAGGGCTCTTAAAAGTATAGGCTGATATGCCTAAAGTTACCTCGTCATTGTTTTTTTTGGCTGATACAGCCATATTTGAAATGCTACCATCGGGGTTCGGATCATTTTTTTTCCAACAAGCACTTGTCAATAAAGAAACAATAAATACGATTAGGAGTGAACTCTTTTGCATGGGGAATAGTCTTTATTAACAATGACACTAATTCCGCCGAAACGGTTGGGAGAAATTACAAATTAGGCTAAGTTTTATTATTTGACTAATTTTGCACCAAATTAATAAAGAATGTAATAGATAGTTTATATACATTCTGAGTAAAACACATGGAAAATTCTTTTGAAAAATTTGAGCTGAATCGCCAGTTATTAAATGCCGTGGCAGATAGCGGATATACAGAGCCTACCCCTATTCAGGACAAAGCTATACCGCTGATTCTGAAAGGGCAGGATGTATTAGGCATTGCTCAGACGGGTACAGGCAAAACAGCCGCTTATTTATTGCCTATACTCATGAAAGTCAAATATGCACAAGGCAGTATGCCTCGCTGTATTATTTTTGCGCCTACCCGGGAGTTAGTAATACAGATAGATAAGGCCGTAGCAGAACTAGCTAAATATACCGATTTACGTCATACAGCTATTTATGGCGGTCTTGGTCCAAAAACACAGATTGAGACTATTCAGAAAGGTATTGATATTATTGTAGCCACGCCGGGCAGATTTATGGATTTATACCTGCGTGAAGAAATAAAGGTAAAAGACCTTAAAATAATGGTACTGGATGAAGCCGATAAAATGATGGATATGGGCTTTATGCCTCAGATACGCAAGATTCTGGAGGTAATACCACGCAAAAGACAAAATCTTCTGTTTTCGGCGACATTTCCCGAAAAAGTAGAGCGATTATCAGAAGAGTTTCTGGAATTTCCTACCCGCATAGAAGTAACACCCCAGGCAACAACTGCTGAAACTGTAAAACAGCGTATGTTTGAAGTGCCTAATACGCAAACAAAAATCAATCTGCTGAAATATCTTTTTGAGAACGAGGGTGTACAAAAAGCGATGATTTTTACGAGATCGAAAGAAGTAGCCGACAATGTATATAATTCGATGGTACAGAAAATTGTGCCTTTTAGTAAAATACGGGTGATTCATGCCAATAAGGGCCAAAATACCCGTATCAACTCAATGAATGCTTTTCGTGAGGGAGAAGTACATGTGTTGGTGGCTACAGATGTAGCGTCAAGAGGAATTGATATTCCACAAGTGTCTCATGTAATCAATTTTGATGTGCCATTGATTTATGAAGACTATGTGCACCGAATCGGTCGAACCGGAAGGGCAAATCAGGTAGGTGAAGCTATCACCTTCCTGACTATTGCCGAGGAGTATCATATCAAGAAGATTGAGATGATTATTCGTATGGAAATTCCCAGAGAAGAGATTCCATCAGAAGTAGAAACAGCAGAAACGCCATTTGAAGAACGTCAGAATTATTTGCGTGAAGTTGATGACCAACGTAAAAAGGAAGACCCGACATTTAAAGGTGCCTTTCACGAAAAGAAAAACAGAAAACCGGAAGTTAAAAAAAGTAAATCTTCTTCTCCGGGTAAGAAGCCTTATAAGACTGATAAAAACAGAGGGGCAACTAAATCTAAACGCAGATAAACAGGTTCATAGAATAAAAAGCATGGTTTCTTGTAAATCATGCTTTTTTCTTATCTTTAACACAGAATTTTATCGACCATATTCAACCTCGTACTATGAACCAATACCTGAACCGTCGTGATTTTGTTAAGCTCGGAGGCTTAGCGACTGCTGCGACACTCTTGCCCGAAATGAGCTTCGGCAAAAACGATGAAATAATCATCGGCCATAATACCCATAAATACAAAGTAAAAACAGGTTGGGGGGTATTAGATGCTGCTAAAAATCCTGTGAACGACTGCCATGAAATGGTAGAAGACTCAAAAGGAAGATTGATTCTACTGACCAACGAGACCAAAAACAATGTACTCATATACGATAAGTCTGGTAAGTTATTAGAAACCTGGGGTAATTCGTATCCGGGTGGGCATGGTTTAACCATTGCCGGGCAAGGAAGCGACCAGTTTCTATTGATTTGTGATACAAGCCGCCATCAGGTGATTAAAACTGACCTGACGGGAAAGGTGATTTTCAAGATAGATTATCCGAAAGAAACTGGCGCATATGACTACCCGACGCAGTTTAACCCTACTGAAACAGCTGTTAATCCAGCTAATGGGGATATTTATGTGGTAGATGGCTATGGCCTGAACTATGTAATGCAGTATGACTCAAAAGGCAAGTTAATCAGACATTGGGGGGGTAAGGATATGTTTAAATGTAATCATGGAGTGATTGTAGATACCCGTAACAAGCAAAAGCCTACTCTTTTGGTCACTTCACGTGTAGAAAACTGTTGGAAAAGATTTTCTTTAGATGGCAATCATCTTTCGACAATTGAATTGCCCGGCACATTCATCTGCCGTCCTGTAATCAAAGGCGAAACACTTCTGGGAGCTGCTTATCGCTCTACTTCCGGTGATAATGCAAATTCTGGTTATATCACTATTCTTGATAAAAATGACCGTGTGATTTCTACGCCAGGTGGAAGTGCGCCTGTTTATACTGATGGGAAATTGGGTGTGCAAAAAAAGGAAGACCCATTCAATGTATTTATGCACCCACATGATGTTTACATGGATTCTGACGATAATATTTATGTGCCGCAATGGGCTTCTAAAAAAACCTATCCGATTAAACTGGAAAGAGTATAATATAAGTTGATAATAAGAAAAAAAGATGCACTAAACTGCATCTTTTTTTATGCCGTAAAATCGTTGGATAAAAATTTCGGGGACTTGTTGGGCCATTTTTAGGATTCTTCTTTGTAGACTCTATATTTTTGAATCGTAAAAAACTCATCTCATGAAAAAATTTCTATCATCAATAAGTACTGGTTTAATACTTTACTTTTGCTCAGTTAATATTGTACATGCGCAGTCAACCCTTATTACGCCCGGCAATAATCAGCCTAATATTACTGCTACTTCTACCAATAATGGTATTCTTGTGCCGCAAATCACACTGACCGGCAATTTAACTTCTGCTGATCCTGTTTCAAATCCAGGCGCAGGGCTTTTGATATACAATATAGGAGATAATCAGGACAAAGGTTTTTACTACTGGACAGGCTCTACCTGGCAGTTATTAGGCGGTGCTCAGCTTACTGCCACAGCACCTATCAGTATTACCTCCAATACTATCAAACTTAACTCAGGCACGGCAGCCGGACAATTACTGACCTGGGATGGTTATAACTGGGTAAATACCTATCCTAAACCGGCCGACAACTTAGATAATCGGCAACCTTACCTGACTCTTAATTTTTCTATTGCGTTACAAGGTATTTATCCTTCGCAGAACGGTTATGAGCCTTTTCTTGGAGAAATAAGCATTTATGGTTTTAATTTTGCGCCTACTGGTTGGGCTCTTTGCAATGGTCAATTATTAGCAACTGCTCAAAACGATGCACTTTTTACATTACTTGGCACCACTTACGGCGGAAACGGTACATCAACTTTTGCTTTGCCTGATCTAAGAGGTAGAGTACCCGTACATAAAGGTCAGGGCTCAGGTTTAAGCAATTATACTATCGGGCAATCAGGCGGCACTGAAACTCTTACTATTGACAATAAATACTAAAACAAGACCATGAAAAAAATCATTTCTCAACTTGGTTTTGGCTTGTTAATAGTTTTGTGTGCAACTTATATAGCTAAAGCACAGTCTACAACCATTACCCCGGGCGATTATACTCAGCCGAATATTACTGCCACTTCTACCAATAATGGTGTTCTTATACCTCAGTTAACTTTAACGGCCAGTTTAGCTAGCGCAAGTCCTGTTACAAATCCTGCCGAAGGTCTTTTAATCTATAATGTGGGTAATAATCAGGCAAAAGGTTTTTACTATTGGGCCGGAGACAACTGGGAATACATTGGAACTATAACAACCCCCACTGCCTCTGCACCTATTAGTATCGCTTCTAATAATATTAAACTTAACTCTGGTACTGAAGCCGGGCAATTACTGACCTGGGATGGGAATAACTGGATAAACACCAGCCCAAAGCCAGCCGTAAGTTTAGATAATCTTCAACCTTATCTGACTCTCAATTTTTGTATAGCCCGTCAGGGAGCATTTCCGCAAAGAAATGGTTTAGATAATTATATTGGAGAAATAAATATATTTTCGTTTGGGTTTACCCCTAAAAATTGGTCTCCCTGCGATGGACAGTTAATTTCTATCTCTCAGAATACTGCACTTTTTGCATTATTAGGCACCTATTATGGAGGTGATGGTAAAGTGACTTTTGCATTGCCTGATTTGCGTGGCAGAGCTCCTATGCACATGGGTCAGGGTCAGGGTTTAAGTTCCTATACACTAGGACAATCAGGAGGAACAGAGTCAACTACGTTGGATAATAAATACTAAAGACCTTGAAAAAATATTATATTCTTAAAGCCTGTTTTGTATTGCAGGCTTTTTTTGGGGTATATTCATCGGCCTTTGCTCAGTCCGATAAAAATATCTGGGCTTGGGAACAGATAGGCATTCCGGCAGATTTCAAAACATTGCAAGCCAAAAAAGAGGTGGTTATTGCCATTGTAGATGACGCCTTTGATCTTAATAATTCATACCTGAAACCATACTTCTATAAAAACCCTAAAGAGGTACCAGGTAATGGTATTGACGATGACAAGAATGGTAAAACAGATGATGTAATGGGTTGGGATTTTTCTGATAACGATGGAGACGTCAATCCACCGGCTCAGCATGTACAGCGATTTTCGCACGGTACTAAAGTAGCAGGCATTCTTATACAAACCTTACAAAAGCTTTGTAACCAGACTGCTGTCTTTAAAATCATACCTATTAAAACTTCCTCAGACGCCAGACAAAATAATTATATTATTGATGGATATACAGGTATAGATTATGCTTTAGACCTGAAAGCAGACATCATTATTACCTGTTGGAGTGGTGGCTTGTTTGACATTGAGAAAGAAAATATTCTTAAAAAAGCACAAAATCAGGGTACACTTATCATTGGCTCTGCAGGTAATTTTTATGCTGATACACCTCTGATGCCAGCGGCTTTTCCGTGGGTAATTGCTGTAGGTGCTACTGACCGGGAAATGCGTAAATATAAGGTTTCTAATTATGGGAGCTTTGTAGATATTTCTGCTCCATCTGATTCTATTGCTACCACTTTTCCACTTCAATCGGGTTTCACCAATTATCTATCTGCTACCTCGGCTTCAACCCCGATCATTGGCGGTGTGGTTGCCGCTTTTATGGCTACCTATCCGGATTTAAAGACACAGGATTTTGACAGATTACTTAAAAATACTGCTCAACCCATAGACCAGTATAATTCCTTATATCATGGCAAATTGGGCGCGGGTTTGGTAAATGTAACTAATCTTAAAAATTATATTGAACATCAGGAATTACCCAATCGCTTTACACAAACAAAGGCCTATCTTCCGCTATGGCAAAAAGGAACTAAAGAAACGTCTTTTGCTGTAACCCCCGTAGGTCAGTACCCTGCTTACAAACTTTTATTGTCACAGCCCTTAATGGCCAAAAATACTATCGATGTTTCGCTTTTTCTGAATAAGCAAAAAAAAGACACAACGCTGACAGCTGCGCAATTATCTCAACCTTATACTTTCAGAGCCGATTCATTTCAGGTACATTTTGCTACTAAGGCTTTCAAGGACAAAAATACCTACCTCTATTATGAGGCTCAACCAATTGATTCGAGCGGCTTGTACTGTCGAGATAAAATTACAATAAAAGGCGAAGAGGGTTATATTGAGGATGGTAGCGGAGCAGAGAATTATGCCAACCGTTGCAATTGTAAATGGTTGATTGAAGTACCTAAAGGGAAGAAAATCAAAATTAATTTTGAAAAATTTGATACCGAAGCCAAAACAGATCAGATATATTTCTTTGCAGAAGATGGTACGGAACAACCCATTTTAGCCATTTTCAGCGGCCCGAATATCCCTCCGATTATTACCAGTTGGTATAATAAAGTGCTGATATGGTTTGTGAGCAACGAATCTACAAGTGCTAAAGGCTGGAAATTGCATTATCAGGCGATTGATGATAAATAGTGTTTTCTACGTCTGAATCGCTCCTTTCTTCACAAAGCAAGTTTTTAATGCGTACCTTTGTGACATGAATTACTTCAGGAAACTATTGGATTTGCTCAGAATTGAGCGCGAAGAAGACCATAATCAATATATAAAACTCACCGAACAAAGCTCTGTTGCCGAACGAAGAGCTAATGGATTAAGCTGGTATCCGATTGCTATCAGGGGAATGGAAATGAGCAGGGGTGACTACCTGACTGTAGAAGTGGAGCGAACTACCCATCAGGATATTGCTCATCAATTAAGAACAGGAATGCCTGCTGTGCTTTTCAGTAATCATGATGCAAAGAACGACCGGGTTGAAGGTACTATCTCCTTTCAGAACAATAATCGCCTGAAAATAACTCTACGAACTGATGAATTACCGGAATGGAGTCGGGATGGGAAATTAGGTATAGACGTTCTTTTCGATGATAATAGTTATGACGAAATGCAGGATGCTTTGAAACAGGCATCTGCTATAGCCGAAAGGAATGAAGGGAAACTAGTAGATATATTAATCGGTGAAAAAGCACCAACTTTTCATACCGAAAAACCTCAGTTCTTCGCTAAGAACTTAAATGAATCACAGTCAGAGGCAGTTGAGAAAATATTACAAGCTAATGAATTAGCTATTGTGCATGGCCCCCCGGGTACTGGTAAAACCACTACATTAGTGCAAGCCATTAAGGCCTTGATTCATAAAGAACATAAGCAGGTATTAGTAGTTGCGCCAAGCAATACCGCCGTTGATTTATTGAGTGAGAAACTTCATTTAGAAGGATTAAATGTAGTAAGAGTGGGGAATCCGGCCAAGGTAACTGAGCGATTGATGTCATTGACTTTGGATAGTAAGATGACTGAGCACCCCATGATGAAAGAGGCTAAAAGGCTCAAAAAACAGGCTCAGGAATACAAAAACATGGCGCATAAGTATAAGCGCAACTTTGGCAAATCTGAGCGCGACCAACGCAAATTACTCTTTGATGAAGCCCATAAGATTATGAAAGAGGTGGGTAACTCGGAGCAATATATCATTGATGATATAGTTGCCAAAGCGCAGGTAATAACTGCTACGTTGGTTGGTTCCAATAACTACACTATCAGAAATCTCAAATTCCAGACGGTGATTATTGATGAAGCCGGACAAGCCTTAGAGCCTGCCTGTTGGATACCCATCCTGAAAGCAGAGAAAGTAGTATTGGCAGGTGACCATTGCCAACTACCTCCTACCATCAAATCAAATGAAGTAGCCAAACAGGGGCTTGCTACTACCCTACTCGAAAAACTGGTAACACTCCACCCGGAAGCAGTGGTTCTGTTAGAAGAACAATACCGGATGAATGAGCAGATTATGGGTTTCTCCTCTAAGGTATTTTATGAAAATCGTCTGAAAGCCAATAAGGCCGTAGCCAATCATTTATTGTTCGATGAAGATACACCAATTGCTTTTGTTGATACAGCCGGTTGTAGTTTTGATGAAAAATTGGATGGAACCAGTACAACCAATCCTGAAGAAGCCATATTCTTATTTAAGCACTTGAGTATATTGGCAGAACAATTGAAGAAGCACTATAAGCCTGAAAATTTTCCGACTATTGCTATTATTTCGCCGTACAAACAGCAAATTAATCTGCTCCAGTCGCAATTAGTGCAATCACCTGATTTGCAGGATTATTTTATTAAGATTTCTGTAAATACAATAGATAGTTTCCAGGGACAAGAGCGGGATATTGTCTACATCAGCATGACCAGAAGCAATAGTGAGGGAAATATCGGATTTCTTTCTGATATCCGACGTATGAATGTAGCCATGACCCGCGCCAAAAAGAAACTGGTGATTATTGGTGATAGCGCAACTCTGGCCTCGTTTCCTTTTTATGCCGATTTCATCGCTTACGCCGAACAATTAAATACTTATCAGAGTGCATGGGAGTTTATGGAGTAGATAATAATTGAGTGAATGAGTGAGTTAGTGATTGAGTGAGTACTTTAGTAATGTACTTAAAAGTATTAAACAGGCCATTTATTGATTTATAAGCTAATTCCTATTCAGAATTAATCACTAAATCTCTCAAACACTCAATCACTAAATTTTTCCCTATATCTCAACCACAAACTGCTCGGCGGGTTTTTCAGGTATAAATTTCGCTACAGCCTCTGTTATCTCCTGTTTCAGTACTTCAAGCAATTTGGTTTTGATAAAATGCCTATAGGTAACCAGACTGATTTCACGAACGGGTACAGGCGCCATAAATTCCCGTATCTGACTTTTCCGTTTTTCGTCAAAAGTATTCATCGCTAGTTCAGGAATAACCGTAATGCCTTTATTGATCTCAACTATTTTTAGCAGAGACTCTATACTTCCGGCTTCGTATTCCAGATTACCTAAATCGGTATTTTTATTTCGTAATTCGCATAAATTCATCATTTGGGAGCGCAAACAATGCCCTTCTTCCAATAACCATAGGCGATTCACATCAATATCTTCCGGCAGAATATACTGCTTGTTCAGTGTCTCTTCATTACCCGATACAAAGGCCACTAATTTTTCATAAAACAAAGGATATTCTTTCATGCCCTCTGCCGCTATAGGTGTTGCCAGAATGCCCACATCAATCAAATCATTACTTAATTGCTCAATAATCTGATTGGTATTCAACTCACTGATACGGATTTTTACCTGTGGGTATTTTCTGAGTAAATCGTAAAGGAATAAAGGCAAAAGATAAGGTGCCAGTGTAGGTATAATGCCTATACGGAGTTGTCCCTGTACTTCGTTTTTGATAATCTTAGCCAATTCTTTCAAGTGTCCTGTTTCTCTTAAGATTACTTGTGCCTGGGCTATAATTTTCCTACCAATGTCTGTGGGCACTACAGGTTGTTTACTTCTATCGAAAATGATTACTTCTAATTCTTCCTCCAGCTTCTTAATCATCATGCTCAAGGTTGCTTGTGTAATAAAGCAGGCATCAGCGGCTTTCAGGAAGTGGCGGTGTTTATCTACCGCTACTATATATTCCAATTGTTGTAAATTCAAGATTTATAGATTTTATCTATACAAAGATAGAACACTTAAATATCATTGAACAGTATACTCTATCAAATTTCTATTCGCAAACCACAAACTAAGCTACTATTTAGGTATTCGCTTAAGTGTATTACTTATAAAGACATCTTAAAACACTTGTCCATATTTGAACAAAGAATGTCCGTTTATGGACATTTAAGACCCTTACAATACACATAAACAACTAATAATCAATCATTTACTTTTTTGGCATAGGCTTTGCAAATATATAAACATAGACCTATTCTCAATACAAAATTATGATAAGTAACTACTTAAAAATTGCCTGGCGGAATTTGTGGAAAAACAAAACATTCAGCCTTTTAAACATTATGGGTTTGGCTTTGGGGATGGCTTGCAGCCTTTTGATTATGCTCTGGCTGCAGGACGAAATCCAGAAAGATAAATTCCATAAAAACGGCAAACAATTGTACAGAGTAATGGAAAATCAGTTTTATGCTGGTGAAACCGTTACTTATGCTTCTACACCGGGGATTCTTTCACAGCATATTACAAAGGATATTCCTGAAATTGAAATGGCAAGCCAGATGCTTTGGGAAGAATACCCACTGTTTACGGTTGGCGATAAGTTTGAGAAAGAAAAAGGAAGATACGTAAACGGCGATTTCCTGAACATGTTTACGTTTGAGTTAGAAAAAGGCGATGCCCGCACTGCCCTTAAGCGCCCTGACGGAGTTGTCATTTCTAAAAAACTGGCCGATAAATACTTCCCTAACCAGGACCCACTGGGAAAAATCATCAGAGTAGATAACAAAGATGATGTGATGGTAACAGGTGTATTAAAAGAAATTACAGAACAATCGTCGCTTAAATTTGATTTTCTGATGAGCTTTGAGCGTTGGCAGAAAACCAATGAATGGTCGAAAGAATGGGGCAACAACGGGCCAAGATGCTATGTGATGTTGAACAAAAATGCGTCGCTTGATAAAGTACAGGCTAAAGTAAAAGGTTATATCAAAACCAAAAATAAAGATAGCAATGTAGAGTTGTTTTTACAGCCTTACGAGGATGTGTATTTGTACTCAAACTACAAAGCCGGAATCCAGGATGGTGGTAGAATCGATTACGTAAAAATGTTTACCATTATTGCCATTTTTATTCTTGTAATTGCCTGTATCAATTTCATGAATCTGGCAACAGCACGTTCCATTAAACGTGCAAAAGAAGTTGGGGTGAGAAAAGTTGTAGGGGCAGTACGCTATTCGTTGATTGCGCAATTCTTAGGCGAATCGCTGATCATCGCTTTCTTAAGTTTGGTTTTTGCGGTTTTTATTGTTTTTCTGATGTTGCCAGCATTCAATACGCTTACAGAGAAGCACCTGAATCTTGATTTCACAGACCCTCTGTTTTTGTTAATTCTATTAGGTTTGACGATTGTGACAGGTATAGTAGCAGGTTCTTATCCAGCGTTGTTCATGTCTTCTTTAAGACCTGTAGTAGTTTTGAAAGGAGCCTTGAAATTCAAACCAAGCGCCACTTTCTTCCGTAAAGGCCTGGTAGTTTTTCAGTTTGCGCTTTCTATTATGCTCATTGTAGGAATGTTGGTAGTATATCGCCAGATAGAATACATTCAGAGCAAAAACCTGGGTTTTGACCGTGAAAACATGTTATATATGCCATTAGAAGGCGATCTGTCAACTAATTTCATTTCGTTCAAACAAGAGTTGACCAATATGCCAGGTATTAAATCGGTAACCTGCTCACAGGCTGACCCGTTAGAAGTGGGAAGCTCAACACAAGGGGTTAACTGGGCAGGAAAAGATACAACCAAGATAATTTTATTCTCGCAGAATCCTGTTTCTTATGACTATCTGACAACGATGGGTATCAAACTAAAAGATGGCAGAGATTTCTCTACTGCTTTCAGCACTGATACTTCTAACTACATCATTAACGAAGAAGCTGCGAAAAAAATGGGCATGAAAGACCCGGTAGGCAAGGAAATGTTTATGTGGGGCAGAAAAGGAACAATAGTTGGTTTGGTAAAAAGTTTCCATATCAACTCTTTACACGAAAGTATTCCTCCGTTGATTCTTAATATGCAGAGAGGGAAAAATTATTGGGGACAAGTGATTGTAAGAACACAAGCCGGACAAACCAAAGAAGCTATTGCGAGTATGGAAAAGGCTTTTAAGAAGTTTAATCCTCGTTTCCCATTTTCGTATAAATTCACAGATCAGGAGTTTGCAGCCCAATATAAAGGCGAAAACGTAGTGAGTAAACTAGCCAATTACTTTGCTTTCTTAGCCATATTTATCTCCTGTTTAGGTTTGTTTGGATTGGCTATGTTCACAGCCGAGCAACGTACCAAAGAGATTGGTGTAAGAAAAGTATTGGGTGCAAGTGTAGTAAGTATTACAGCCATGCTATCAAAAGACTTTTTGAAACTGGTATTGATTTCGGCCATAATTGCATTCCCGTTAGCCTGGTATCTGATGAAGAACTGGTTGCAGAAATATGCTTATCGCATCGAAATTCAGTGGTGGTTTTTCCTTGTAGCAGGAATATTAGCCTGTTTGATTGCTTTATTAACTGTGAGCTATCAATCAATCAAAGCAGCATTAATGAATCCTATAAAATCTCTTAAAACGGAGTAAATCGCATGGGGTATGGAGCGTAGGTCATGGGGACAAATATCCTCTTGCCATATGCCCTTACCCCTCTGCCCTATGCTCCATAAACCAACGAAGCATGGCACATATAGCAATCCCGATTCCGTCGCTTCCGGGTAAGCAGGACATCGAAATCGAAGTTACCATTAATGGTTTAAAACAACAGCTCCACTACCGTGTTGAGCTTTTCTATTGGGATGAATGCGAGTTCCCAACGGTTGACCGTGCAGAGTGTATCAGGAATATGTTGTCGAGGTATGATCAGGACTGGACCCTGTATTATATCGGCTCTCCTACCGAAGCCTTTGTACCGATTACCTTTGTAAAAAGAGCAGATTTGCCTTTGCAGAGAAAATTAACAAAAGGGGTAGAACTATGATATAAACTCTACAGTTATTAACCTTAATTACAACTAAGACATCATTAATGCTTCCTTTTATAGGTTCTATAAAAGGAAGCTCATTTTTGTTTTATCTATCCTCTGCGTTTCCTGACATCTACATGGTCGGCGTCACCAATCAAAAAGCCATAAGGCCTTAGTCCCTCAATCGAATCAAAAATTACTTTAATAATAGCCGTAATTGGTAAGGCAAGTACCAAGCCCGAAAGTCCCCATAGATTACCAAAAATAATCAAGGCAATAATAGCCGCCATTGAGTTGATACTTACCTTAGAACCTACCACATAAGGTGTAATAAAGTTACCTTCTAAGAACTGTACCCCACCAAACAAAGCAGCAACCCCTAATGCGTACCATGCTGAGTCTTTAGTAATCAAGGCAAATATTATGGGCAATAGCGAGCCGATAGCTACGCCTATGTAGGGAATAAGCACCAGAATAGCTGCAAAAAAACCGAAGAAAAAGGCATGTTCAATACCTAAAATAAGCAGACCCAAAGTGTTAAGAATACCGATAATGCCGATTACTATTATCAATCCTACTACATAATTCACTACTACATCTTTTACTTTTTTCAAAACAACATCTACCCGATGATTGCTCACAGGTTTCAAAGCCTTATAGAAAAATACACGTATAAAATCACGGTAAAGTAATAGTAAAAAGACATAAAGAGGGATTAAGGTAAGATTGCCTAATAGCCCGGTTGTGGTCGAAAGTGTATTAGTAATTAAGTCGCTGTTATTCTTTAAAAATTCAGTAAGATATTTCTGTCCTTCTATACGCTGTTTGGTACGGCTGATATGGAAATTATCCCGAATCATAAATTGAAAATCGCGATACCATTTTTCAGCTTTTTCTGACAGTTGTGGTAATACTTCTTCCAAATCCATTATCTGGGTATAAATAATGTAGAAGAACAATGTCATAAAGCCTAAAGTCAGCAAAATAGCTACTGTAATAGCTAACCACCTCGGGCAACCATATTTTTCTAAGAACTGTGAGACAGGTACCAGCAACAAAGCAATTATTCCCGAAAAAGTCAATGGAATAAGCAAATCCCGCAAGATATACATGCCATAAATAACAATTACCAGGGAAATCAGAATATAAGCAAGACGCGTATAAAATGGCTGTTGGCGTGGTAGCATAACAATAGGTTAGAAAATAATTAGAGACTATTTATGGGTACCTGTTTTCAAACAATCCAAAATTAACTAACTTGTTGACTAAATTCAAACTTTTAGAAAACGATTTGATCATACTATTACAATTACATGTTTCTTTATAAAATTTATATGCTGCTGTTTTCGATGAAAGTTGCGCTGTGCAATTGTCATTCCGAAATAAATAAAAGTGGTTTTCAGGCTGCCAAAACCCAGTATACTATCACAAAAACAGGCCGTATGCCTGTATGTATCAACGAAAATTCCGGCCTTACTCCTGCCTGGCAGGAAAATTATTACTGGACACATAATGACGGAGGTGGGAATACTGAACTATATATGATTGACAAAAGAGGTTATATTTTCGATACCTTATTTGTCAATGACTCGCAGAATATTGATTGGGAAGAGCTAACCAAAGACGACCAGGGGAATATCTATATCGGTGATTTTGGTAATAATAGTCAAGCACGCCAGGACTTGAGCATCTACAAACATAAAAACAGCAAAACTGAAAAAATTACTTTCCACTATGCCGACCAGACGGAGTTTCCGGCTCAAAAACGCGTCTTCGACTGTGAAGCATTTTTCTGGTTTAAAGGTAATCTTTACCTTTTCTCGAAAGACTGGTCTAATACGCATCACACCAAGCTATACGTAATGCCGGATAAAGCCGGAGATTATGCTATAAGCCCGAAAGACAGTGTCTTTTTAAAAAGCCCCATAACGGCTGCCGATATAAGCCCCGATGGAAAGGAGTTTGCTTTGCTCTCTTATGGGAAGATTTACATTTTCGAAATTGCTAATAATGAGATTAATTTCTCAAAACCAAAGTCGTGCATTAAAATAGGTCGTGCTCAAATGGAAGCGCTTAATTATACAAGCAATACAGATTTTATCATGACCAATGAGCAACGGAAGATATATACGGTAGTACGAAATAAGTAAAACACTTATTTCAACTGTATTTGTTTCGTTTCTGTATTTTGAGTAGGACCAAAATTGCGATAAGCCAGATAAAAACCCAAGATAACAAAACCATAAGTACTTGTCAGTTTAAATGCCATCGGATTCTTAAATTGATGGAGTACTCTTCTTGCAAACCAGAGAGGTTCATTAAATAAATCCCAGCTATTTAATCGGCAGTATCTGCCTAAATAAATACCAAAACCTAATAGAATCACACTACTTATAACCGCACTCCATGCCTGTACTTTACCAAGCATGAGTTCAAGGCTTTGATGTACAATGCTTAATGAACTCAAGCCAATCAATAATCCTGTGACAGCAAAAGTAAAAACCAATAGACTATCGAACCATAGGATATTCTGAGAATAGCCTTTCAAATGCAATAAATCTGTAATAATATAAGGGGCATTCGGGAAAAACAATAGCCATAAGAAAAGCATTAAATAGGCTAATAGCCGATAATTCTGCTTCACAGCATGATAACTTATCTGAGCCAGAATAAGGGGAATCCATGCCAAAAAAAGATTCCACGACAAAAAACTATATTTTATATTGCCTTTTAGTAAAATACGGCCAATAATGAATATACTACATAAGGCTGTCAGAAAAATTAAACCTTTGGTTGCGCGATTGAATGAGATACTAGGCATAATGATATTTCCTTAATAGAGCTTTAAAATAAATTTTTGAATTATGTAATTTCTAAACTAAACACCTGCCTCTCTACGTCTCCACCATTTTATTAAAGGGTTTGCAATTAAGGATATAAGAAGAACCAACACCATCTGTAAAAACATAAAAACTAAAACTCCCAAGATAGCCCCTATTCCTTTTTCATCATGCCATACATAACGACTTAAATAATAAATTCCTATTATCCCGGAAATAAAAATCAGAAAATTAATCACGACAAATATCCAATAATAGTTTTTCTTAACTTCTGCCAAATGCTTAGCAGAAAAATGTATGCAAATGATTAACAACGAGATTAGCACAAGAATAAATGTAAGAATCATAGCCGTAGTTGTTTGTATAAGGTATAACAGGTTTTTTAGCCCAATAGTATTAAGCAACTAATCTAACACTAAAATTTGACAACAATTCGTTTCACTAAAAAACTTTACAATTTCTTAGAATATTACTAACTTGCATCATAAATATTATGCAAGCATACTATAATGGAAACCTACGGCAAAATCCTTAACATTGCTATGCCTATATTTCTGGGTTTAGTATTGTTAGAAAAAATCTACGGCTGGTTCACAAGAAAAGAATCATTCAAAACGATGGATATGCTTTCGAGCATGACCTCGGGTTATACCAATATCATCAAAGATGTATTAGGTTTAAGCATCTCCTTGCTTACTTACGATTATATGGTGAAACATTGGGCCATCTATAAAGTAGAATCCACCATTTGGGTATATATAATAGCTTTTATTGCCTTAGATTTTTCAGGGTACTGGGTACATCGCCTGAGCCATCAGATTAACTTTTTCTGGAATAAACATGCCATTCATCATAGCAGCGAAGAGTTTAATCTGGCCTGCGCCTTAAGGCAGAGTATCTCAACCTTTGTCAATCTCTTTACGGTTTTCTTGCTGCCCGCAGCGCTATTGGGAGTAGATGGCAAAGTGATCGCTACTGTGGCACCTTTGCATTTATTTGCCCAATTCTGGTACCACACAGTGTACATCCGCAACATGGGTTTTCTGGAAAAAATCATTGTTACCCCTGCTCACCACCGGGTACACCACGCCATTAATTCTGAGTATTTAGACAAGAATCACTCTCAGATATTCATCATCTGGGATAAGCTCTTTGGTACTTTTCAGGCAGAATTACCGAATGTGCCACCTGTATATGGCATTACTCGTCCGGTTAGTACATGGAATCCTATCAAGATTAATTTTCAGCATCTATGGCTCTTGATACAGGATGCTTACAGAACTGATAGTTGGAGAGATAAACTACGCATCTGGTTTATGCCAACGGGTTGGAGACCTGCCGACGTGCTTGATAAATATCCGGTACATAAAATAGAAGACCCTTATCATTTCGAAAAATATGCACCAAAATCATCCTTATTGATGCAGATTTGGATATGGATACAATTCCTTTTTACTTTTGCTTTGGTCAGCTATTTCTTTGCCAATCTGGCTAGCATCGGCAGCCCGAATATATTTATCTATGGTGGTTTTATCTTCCTGATTGTATTCAGCTATACTGAACTAATGGACAGAAATCCTTATGCTTTGTTGTATGAAACACTCAAGAATATCGTAGGCTTAGTGATTATCTATCAGATGGGTAGCTGGTTTGATATCAATGAGAAATTGTCTTGGGCTACCGCAGCTATTGCTGCTTATTTTATTCTTTCGACATTAGTAACAGCCTACTTTGTATGGTTTGATTTACGTAAAGATAAGGTTGTGAGTGAAATAGCTTTTTCTGAAGCGGTGCAGTCTTAATGTAGATTTATATAAACAATAATAGCCGAAAATATCTATTTTCGGCTATTATTGTTTATAAGTGATACCTCCTAAACTCTTTCAAACAATTTCTTATAAGCATGTTCATAACCCTGCTTAATAACTTCTCTGATATCTTTTGAACTAAAGTCTGTCAATTCTAAGTGGATAGGCTCATCAGGGCGTATAATAGTCAGGTTGACTTTTCTGGCTAATTTAAATGAGCCTATACTCATATAATTTTCTGCATAGTTTTCTGCCCAGTCAATATCACTATTTTCAAACTGATTTACGGTAATATCTTTTACACGCTCAATCAGACTCAAAAAACTTCTATAATTAAAATGCTCCATCGGACGATGTTTCGGGTGTGTAGCAATACAATATATCTCGGTAGCACCATCTTCAATGGCTTTTTTCACAGGTACTACCTCTCTCAATCCTCCGTCCATATAAGCCTCCCGATGGTCGCCGCCAATTTGTATGGCAGGCATAATAAAGGGTAAAGAGCTACTTGCCCGAAGATAATCCAGAAAATATTGCTCCAGCGGGTCAACATACTTCATTTCGCCGGTATTAATATTTACAGCTCCTACTTTCAGGTAAATAGGGCTACGGCGAAGTGTATTAGAATTAATATATTTTCTTAACTTATCGTGTAGCGGATTGGTATCAATCAAGCCATCGAAACGACTCATAATGGTATCAATACCTAAAGAAAATCTTGATTTCAGAATACCTATATCAGAAGGTTTAGTAATATTTTCAAGCCAGAATCTTAATAGTTTTTTATTGACCACATCCCAGTTAATTTCTCCTTTCTCGATGTATTGCGCGCCTGCTTCATTGACCATAAAACTGGCATTCAATGCACCTGCAGAAATACCGTAAATCATTTCGGGTCTGAATCCTGTTTCTAAAACTGCCTGAATTGCGCCTACTTGCCATGCTCCCTTCAATGAGCCACCGCCCAATACTAATGCCTTCATGTATAATGGTTAAAATTGAATAAGCGAATTAGTGAATAATTCGTAAATATTTCAAATATAACATCCAAAATTAAATTTGGCTATCAGTCTAATGCGTTTTATATTTGAACCAAATTTGAACATCGGCTTGAATAGTTTATTTATTAATGTTGGGAATTGAAGATTTAAGATAATTATTAGTTTTTTTTGCATAAAAACACTAAACTTTATACAATTTGCTTAATTCTGCATTAAAAATCAGTTTTCGGTCGTAACATTGTACCAATAGAGTAAGGTACTGACTTACTCACGTCTTCATGTCTTTAAATATAAAGCAAATACAGGCTCCTATTGAGCAGGAATTGAAGGTTTTTGAGAAGAAATTCCGTCAGTCTATGAAAACTGACGTCATGCTTCTAGACCAGATTATGAACTACATCGTACACCGCAAAGGGAAACAAGTACGACCGATGTTTGTTTTTCTGATGGCTGGTACAATAGGCACTATCAGCGAATCAACGCACCGCGGGGCTGCTATGATAGAACTCCTGCACACAGCTACTTTAGTACATGACGATGTGGTGGATGATTCTAATTATCGCCGAGGTTTCTTCTCAATCAATGCCCTCTGGAAAAATAAAATAGCCGTATTAGTAGGAGATTATCTTCTCTCTCGTGGATTATTACTAAGTGTGAATAATAAAGAGTTTCACCTGCTTGAAATCATGTCGACAGCAGTGAAAGAAATGAGTGAGGGTGAGCTTCTACAGATGGAAAAAGCCCGGAGGCTTGATATAACTGAAGACTTATACTATGAGGTAATCCGCCAGAAAACTGCGTCCTTGATTGCTTCTTGCTGTGCAGCAGGCGCAGCTTCAGTAAGCGCCGATGAAGCCACTATTGCTAAATGCAAACTTTTAGGTGAAAAAATCGGTATGGCTTTTCAGATAAAAGATGATTTGTTTGATTATGGCGATGCAGAAATAGGTAAACCAACCGGTATTGATATTAAGGAGAAAAAAATGACCTTGCCACTCATTTATGCCTTAAATCATGCTACATGGTCTGAAAAAAGAAATATTATTAATTTGATAAAAAATCATTCCGAAAACCCTAAAAAGGTTGAGGAAGTGATTACCTTTGTAAAAAGCTCTGGTGGTATTCACTACACCACCGAAGTAATGAAACGCTACGTCGACGAAGCTAAAGAGATTCTGTTTACTTTCCCCGACTCCATTTTCCGCCAATCTTTACATGATCTGATTCAATTTACTATTGAACGGACTAAATAAATAGAATATTCAGAACTGAACATTTATTCTATTTATACAATTGATACAGTACGTGCAATTCTTACAAAAAAATCAATTCGGAGTATATGTTCTATACGTTCAGTAAATTTCCATTATCCAATCTTATCGATTTATATTAAATAAATAATATATTCTAAATTTTCAGAATAAAATGAAAATATATTTATTTCCTCTTTTGCTCACTATCTATTCTACACTCTCTTTTGGTCAAAATTCATCCGCACGCAAGGTAGATATTAACAGAATCAACGATTATTTATCCAGACTTCCCTTTTCAATTAAGGTAAGCATGTCGGTAGAAAGTGTTTCAGGGGATAAATACTTTACCTTGCGACCTGATGTAACTGTTCCGGCGGCCAGTGTTATCAAAGTTCCGATTTTGATGGAATTGATGGAGCAAGTGAAAGCAAAGAAGATTAACTTAAATGCTATTCATATTTTACAGGCTTCTGATAAAGCAGGAGATTCCAGTATCATCGCCGATAAACCTGCTGGCACTCAGTTAACAATTCGTGAATTAGCGCAGGAAATGATACATTCGAGCGATAATACTGCCACTAATATTCTGATTAAAGAAGTAGGCATGGAGGATGTCAATCAAAATTTAATGCGCTTAGGTAGTACAAAAACAAAACTTAACCGTATTATGCTAGATACTTTAGCAGTAAAACAAGGGCGGCAGAACTGGGTAAATGCTCTAGAGATCAATGATTTATTACGGAAGATTTATAATAAAAAGGTAGCAACTCCGGCGTTGTGTGATGAGATGATTGTCATATTGAAAAATTGCAGAGATAAAACCACGATTCCGAGAAATTTGCCTGAAGATTTAGCCATTGCCCATAAAACCGGAGAATTAAGTTATGTACGTGGCGATGCCGCCATTGTTTATACCAAGCAACCTTTTATAATTTCTATTTTTGTAGAAGGATTTAAAGACCTTAGCCAGGCAGAACAGATTATCGGAGATTTGGCAGAAATCTGTTGGGAGAACCTAAAATAGAGATATTACTCTCGTTTTTTAGGTTCATACTTTTCAGGCGCATATAAGAAACCAAAAGCCTCTGCGCCATCTTTTGTATGTACTCTGTGATGGATATAATGGGCATTCATGATTCGTTTCATGTATTTACTTTTGGCCACAAACTTTATTTTTACTCTGCGATGCACGATAATATCATGAAAAACAAAATAAGCTACTCCGTAGCAGGTAACTCCGGCACCTATCCAGGTCAGATACCAGAAATCAGAATTGATATTACCATAAATAATACTTGACGCGGCTACTATACTGAATACCACAGCATAATAATCATTTTTCTCAAAAAAACCTTTGTGGTGTTGATGGTGGTCTTTATGCCAGTTCCAACCGAAACCATGCATGATGTATTTATGAGCAAACCAGGCCATAAACTCCATAAAACAGAAAGTACCTAAAACAATCAAAGCTTTAATTAAGAACATTTTAATATTAGGATATGAGGTTTAAATCTATGAAATCGTCTATCTTGTCTTCTTAACACAAAATTAGCATGGATTGTTTGATTTTGCTTGCAGAAGATTTCTAATTTTGAAGTCTGTTTCAACCCGTAACACCAATACAATTTTATAAATAATCAATTATTTACAATGAAACGTTTCACATACCTACTACTCTTACTCAGCCTGCCGATTTTTGCGCAAAAAACGCAAAAGGCCACTGCTCCAACAAAACCTAAACTGGTTTTAGGAATCATGGTCGACCAGATGCGTTACGATTATCTCTATCGTTATTATAGTAAATACAGCGAAGGTGGTTTTAAGAGATTGATGAATCAGGGTTTTAACTGCCGCAATAACCATTATCACTATGCCAGTACCATTACAGGCCCTGGTCACGCAGCTGTTTATACAGGTTCAGTTCCGGCAGTGAACGGAATTATTGGTAACGATTGGTATGATCGTTTTCTTGGCAGAACAGTATATGTAGCCGAAGATACGACTGTAGTAGCCGTAGGAACAGATGCAGCAGGGACAGAAGGTAAACGCTCACCTGTAAATATGAAAACCACTACTATTACCGACCAACTGAGATTAGCTACGCAATTTAAATCTAAAGTAATTGGTATCGCAGCTAAAGACCGTGGAGGCATTTTACCGGCAGGGCATTCAGCCAACGCGGCTTATTGGTTTGATGGAAAGTCAGGCAACTGGATTTCGAGTACTTATTATATGACTGACTTACCTCAGTGGATGAAAGATTTCAATGCAAAGAAATTACCAGATTATTATAAATCACAAAAGTGGGAAACGCTTCTGCCGATTGCTCAATATACTGAGAGCGACGAAGATAACCAGGAATACGAGAATGTAATGTCTGGCGAAAAATTGCCGATATTCCCGCATTCTATTGCTAACAATAACGCTATTCTTACCTCTCCTTTTGGTAATAATATGACCAAAGAAATAGCTTTGGCAGCTTTGAAAAACGAGAAAATGGGACAAGGTGCTTTTACAGATTTCTTATGCGTAAGTTTCTCATCTCCTGATTACGTTGGCCACGCAACCGGAACACGCTCTATTGAGGTAGAAGATACTTATCTACGTCTTGACCGTGATATTGAAGAGATTCTTAACTATTTAGATACCAGTTTAGGAAAAGGTAATTATACAGTTTTCTTAACTGCGGACCATGCTGCCGCCGATATTCCTGCATTTTTAAATAAAAACAAACTACCTGGTGGTGTCTGGATGGGTGCTAAAGAAGTAAATTACTTGAATGGCCAGTTGGTTGAGAAATACGGTGCAGGTAAATGGATATTATCAACAGATAATTACCAGATTACAATGAACCGCGAATTGATGAAGAAAAACAAGGTGGAAATGAACGAAGTATTTAAACTGGTACAAGATGAACTGCTATCAATGGGTTCTCCGGTTTATCAGGTAGTTAATTTCCATGATATGGCTAATACTGTCATTCCTCCATTCTACAAAACTTTGGTTGAGAATGTGTATAACCCAAAACGTAGTGGTGATTTTATGGTATTACTAGAGCCGGGTTGGTTCCATGGAGGGAGTAAAAAAGGCACTACCCACGGCACTATGTGGCAATATGACCGCCACGTACCACTTTTATGGTATGGTTGGAATATCCCGGTTGGTGAAACAACCAAGCAAACCTACATTGCCGATATTGCTGCTACTTTGGCGGTTCTACTCAAAATACAGGAACCAAGTGGTTGTATAGGTACACCTATTGAACCGATATTCAAGAAATAATAGATTAGATATATTTCGCATTAAAACGTTCTTTCAGGCAATGAAAGAACGTTTTTTTATTTACAGGAAATTCTTTCCTGTAAATAAACTTTTCCTCTTTAATTTGCAGTAAACTCTGTAAACAAAAGCTATTATGATAAGCAGGAATGCTGTTAATGGGTCAAATTATAAAATTCTCAAAAGCATAAAATATCTTCTTGTAATTATCAGCTTATTGCTGTATGCTTGCGAAAGCACTCCTTCTAATAAAGAAATTGTTTTCACTGATACAAAAGACCTTTTTGAATACGGTGCAGGAATAAGAGCTGATGCAAAAAAGGGGTTTGAAAAAAGAGCCTCAAAAGGCGATACAATCCGATTGGCTCATGAAAAACTTTTTGAGTATTTACCAAAGAGTTTAAAAAACTGCATAAATGATGGAAGCCCTGTGATACTTAAAAATACGATTTATAATAGGGTTGGACAGCATTTCAAATACAAGGATCATCGTTTTTTGGTGTCAGTTACTGATTTTAACAATGAATTTGCCTTATTTGACGATGATATTATGATTCATACTAAGTCTCTACCTTTTGAAGGTTCTACCGAAATAAGAAAAGCGGTTAAAGTTGGTCCCCATAAAGGACTTTTTCTTTATCAGCAATCAAATATAGGTACCTGGGGAATATGTAATTTTTGGGTGGATAATAGATTTATTATCGGTGTGGATGTAGAACTCCCCAAAAGCAAAGAGACATTGGACGAAATTCTGGCATTAATTGATTTCTCAAAAATGCCCAAATTGAATTAGAGGTTGGTTAAATTAGGTAATTTCATGGTATTGCCAGAATCGGGTTGATTCCACAGCGGGAGCAAAAAAGGTACAACAGGCAATATGACCGCCACTCACTACTTTTTTGGTATGGTCAGAATATCCCGGTTGGTGAAACAACAAAACAAACCTACATTGCCGATATTGCTGCTACGTTAGCGGTTCTACTTAAAATACAGGAACCAAGTGGTTGTATAGGCACCCCTATCGAACCGATATTCAAGAAATAATAGATTAGGACTCATTCTCTTATAAATCCGAAAACGTTCTTTCAGAATCTGAAAGAACGTTTTTTTATAGAATAAAGTCTATTAATTTTGAGTATCTGGAAACATATTTTCATAAATAATCCTATTTCCACCCAAAACCAATATCCTATGCGACTATTGTTAAGCGCACTACTTTTCTTCTATTCTACTATTACCCAAGCCCAATCACCCAATCGATTACTCATTCAAGTGGGTAAACTATATGATTCTCAACAAAAGATCTTCCTTAATAACCAAAAAATCTTCATTGAAAATGGCATTATAAAAGAGATTGGTCCAAACATCAAAAAGGCCGCAGGAGTTAAATTTATTGATTTAAGCCAATGCACTGCCACCCCAGGCTTGATTGATATGCACACGCATCTGCTGATACATCAGAAACAAAGCGATGACGGGATGATAATTGCTTCTAAAGTTCCTGCTAGTGAACGTATCAAACAAGGATTGGCTTTTGCTAAAGAAAATCTGGAAGTAGGTCTGACCACTGTTCGGGATATAGGTAATTCTGGCCAGTATCTGGATGTTGCACTGAAAAAAGAATTGGCCAAAGGCAAAGCCCTTGGCCCAACTATGTATGTCTCCGGCCCTATTCTGAGCCCTCCGGGTGGACAATTTGGCAAAATGGCACCTGCTGATAGTTTTGTTATCAATCAGGAATACAGAGTTATTAAAGGGGCTGATGATGCCCGATTAGCTGTTTTAGAGCATATTAAGCATGGGGTAGATGTGATTAAAGTATGCATGAACACAGATAACAGAATGTTGACCCTCGATGAAATCTCAGCTATTGTAAAAACGGCTCATGAAAATAATATACCTGTAACTGCTCATGCTACTACAGATAAATCAGCAAGAGCAGCAGTTCTGGCTGGTGTTAATGGTATTGAACATGGATATGATTTATCGGACAACACGCTTATTTTAATGGCTCAACGCGGCACTTATCTGGTGCCTACTGATGTCACCAAAGAACAGGCAAAGATTCTGGTAGAGGGCATAGGCATGAGAGGCAAAGAAGCCGAGGACTATGCCAAAGGCTTTCTGGATGGAGTTCATGACCGACTGAGAAGAGCCGTTGGTAAAGGCGTGACAATACTATCAGGTTCTGATTTTTATAATGATATAAAGGGTTTACCACGCGGTAAAGGTGCTGTAGGAGTAATATTATCTTACCACGAGGCCGGTATTCCGGTTAATGAAGTATTACAATATGCCACTTACAATGCTGCTAAAGCATTAGGAGCATCAGATAGTATAGGTACTATCAAAAAAGGGATGAAGGCCGATATAGTATTTTTTAATGGCGACCTGGAGAAAGATTTTGGCACTGCCTTATTTGATGTACAAATGGTTTTGAAAGACGGGATTCCAGTTTACCCGAAACGAAAAACTGAAACAAATAAATAATCATTAAAACAGCAGGTAGAATTAACAACTACCTGCTGTTTGCATTTCATAAACATGATTCAATCATCAGATGATGCAAATCCTGATGGTGTTGACGGGATGCCTGTTTTCCTTTCCACATAAATAAGCCCTGTTGTAGAAGTGCTCGTCCGGTATCATTTCTTGATACGACTACTAACTGGTTTTTACGATCAACAATCATAAATTGTCCTCCCCAACCGGATGCCCAGAAAGTGCCTTCGTCGGTATCATTCAACCATAAATAGGCATAATGGTCGAAAGGCTCATTGTTTTTATCTTCTGAATATGGATAGGTACTTTCTGCCACCCATTTAGCAGAAACAATGGTTTTACCTTTCCATTTTCCTTCATTCAGCATCAACATACCAATACGCGCCATATCTTCGGCGGTCATAAAAATAATATATTGCTTATGCTCTGAATAATCCGGTTGTTTATAGATTACATAATTAGCCTTAAATTTCTTCATGCCCAAAGGCTTTGCCAACCATTCCTCAATGGCTTGACCAATGCTCAGTTGAGTTTGCTGCTCGAAGATAGTACCCAACACATTAAAACCCCAGTTATTATAATAGAAAAACTCACCGGGCTTGTGCATACCACGTTGCGGACGAGATGCTTTCATCTCTTTTGTTTCACCTGCGGCTTCAATATAAATGCCGGATCGAGACATCAGCAAATCTCTGATAGTACAAGTCTTTTCAACGGCTGTCAACGGTGCTTTATTATCATCAATTTTTAATTCTGCCAGAGTCTGATTCAGTCGTATCAAGCCTTTATCAATGGCTATACCATATAATACGCTCATGATACTTTTACGGGCCGAATGTGTCATGATGGGCAGATGAATATCACTCCATGAAGCCAAAATGCTATCATTTTTAATTGCAATAAAAGCATCATATTCGGTCTTCTCTTTCAGGAATTGATAAGCTTCCCTGATGCTATCAGGATTCTTAGGGTTGGTAATAACTGGCAGGGGCTGATAGGTCTTATTAGCTCGATTCCAGAATTTTGGAGAACAAGAGACAATGAAAGTTGAGATTGCCAGGAGAGCAATAAGGATAATAAATTTTCTTTGCTTTTTCATGATTGATTTTTGTTTTTTCAGCAAAGAAAAGCCGTCAAATTACTATCAATCCTCTCAAAAAGGGTTTTGAGAGTTATTTTTTTGCAGAAAATCTTTAGGAGATTGTCCGGTGATACCTTTAAAGACCCGATAGAAACTTGCCTCTGAATTAAAGCCAGACTCTAAAGCAATACCTAAAATAGAAAGATGTTTATACTCCTGACTCAATAATTTTCGCTTCACCTCCTCTACCCTTTTTTCATTAATAAAGTTTCGGAAGTTCTGATAAAACTCTTCGTTGATTATTGCAGAAAGCACTCCCTCCCCAACTCCTATTTGTCTGGCTAGTGCATTCAAATTCAGCTCGGCATCCAAAAATACTTTATCCTCATTAATTGCTTTCAGCAATTTCTCTTTGACCGTCGAAATCTGTTCAGTATTCAATGTCATTGCAGAACGTTTTTCTGTTTGAAACGCTACTTCAAAATCTTTTTGCTGATAACCTGTAAAGCCTAAATAATAGACCAGCACCGCCAGATAAAAATAAAAAAATTGCCATTGAATAAAATGCCTTGCCCCGAAATTGAAAAAGATTTCAAGTGGAATATTAATCATTAAAAAGGTTACCAAAACACCCATGGCTATCAATACATTACGTAGCCAGCTATAAGTAGGGTAAGAAGCATTAGAGATATTGGTATTCAGCCAATGTTTATAGGCCTGTATCCGGCTGAAACTTAATACCCAGTAGATAATACCTGATAATACCGAAAGAATATCTTCAAACTTCTTAATTCTATTGTAGTATAAACCCTCAGCTAATTGATCTTTCAGCATAATATCATTGGTTTGTAAGCTTAGTGTATAAACCCAGATGGCATGGCATAAAAACAAAAGCATAGGCCAAAAGTGTAACCAATCCTTTTCTTTAACCCTATAATTTGTTTGAGTAAGAGAGAGTGTGTACAAATAAAAAAGCGGTTGAATCAACAAATCAAAGGCTAAAGGCAAGTAACGCCACTGCGGTTTCTGCCATAGTCCTAAAGTATGAAGCAATATTTTGAAACTTAAGACAATAAACGTCAGAAGAATAAAGGCCAAGATAGTCTTATTAGTCCGGACAGGTCTATGCAATAAGAGTAGCACAGCACAAATAAGCCCCTGTGCCGTGCCTAATAAAACTATTATGTCAAATATAGATAGGTTGATAGTCTTAGGAGTTTCACCGAATAAAACGGTACGCTGTCGCTGGCTAAAATAACAAAGGATGAATTCATTATCTGTGCCGACTTAAGTCAGCACATTATTTATTCGAACAATAATAATTTTAATGTAACTGGTATTTCACATATAACCCCTCTGAATGTTCAAACTTACCGTTCTGCACATCGTAATGAGGCTCTACTCTTAATGAAATATTCAGCCCATCAATTATTTTCCAGTCTTTTACTAATCTTAGCATTAATATACTTCTATACGGCTCGTAGTAGCCGTTACTATTAAATTTAAGGGAATATGTCTGATACAAATCATTACCCATAGGCGCATAAAAGAAATGCCCGAACCAATAACTTACGCCAACCTGAAATTTAGGATGTTGCCAATAACCATTTATATAGTAGCCACTTCCTTTCAATGGCGATTCAAAATAGCTTGCATAATAATTATCTGCCACAAGGCTCTGATTATTCAGAAAATCCTTTTGCACTCTTATACCCAAAGCAGTATTAATAAGTGTCCGGACAGGTTGTAAAGTCTGAATATTTTGTCCTCCTATGTGGTATATACTACCCTGTACCAATGCCTTAATCTTAAACCCTTTTATGAGCAAAGCAGGGCTATAAAATGAAAGTCCATTCCAGAAAATCTCCTGATGTGTTTGTCCAGGACCAGTGCTCCGCTGCCAATCAACCCACGCATCAAAATAGGTTTCATCACTGATATCGCTGTTTTTCAGGGTTGTAGTTTTTTGATATTTTATCTGTGCTCCATGCTCCAAAGGTGCCCGTATCAATCGCTCAAAACTCATCATTGGTTCAATCATCCGGTGATTAATATTTCCCTCAATATTCCCGAATAAAAACCGCCAGTCATTATGCTTTACCTGAAGAGTAAAAGTGGGCTGAATCTCCATAAAACCACTGGTACCGAACTCTTTTCTGGCAAAACCACCTAATTCGAGAGATACTTTTTCATGCGGTTGATAACTTACTTTGGGGTTGACATAATACCCAAAAAGCGTGTATCCATCGGCTATATTATTAAAATATTCGTTGTTTCGAGCATAGCCTAAAGAGGAGAATTTAAATTGAACTTTTCCAAGTTTAGACTTGTTATAAGAATAGGTATTTTCCAGTGAACTTGTATTGGTCTGCGCTTGCGTTTTTGAGAAAATTCCAATCAAACATGCCATACAAAAAATTTTCCAATTATAAAATCCGTTCATCATTAAAAAAAACCGTTCATCATTTTTTTGCTGCATAGTATTCTAATTTTTTATACCTTTGTATAGTCTTAAAGGTCGTGGGGTGATACAAATATTTAAAACAGATTGTTATTTCAAAGACAAAATAAAGGAATAAAAATTTCAAAAATTCAATTGCATTTTTTTTATAAAAACCTAAACACTACCAAATACCAAAATTAAGCATTTTCCTTTCAGATAGGAAAGTAAAGAAAAAAGAATGAAATTAGGTACTTTGGCTCATTTTAAAATTATTAAAAGGTAGAAATATATAATGATAGAGAAATAGGAAAAGTGATAGAGTAATCAGGTTGAGGTGTTTGATAAAGCGTAGATTTTTAAAACAGCTATTGTCAATTAATATAAGTGCGGTCGCCGCGCGATTAACCTTAAATTTTTAAAAAAATGAAAATTCTAAAAACTATCCTATTTGTTATTCTTGGTATTGTAGTTATCTGTTTAACAGCGGCATTGTTCATCAAAAAAGATTACGCTGTTGAAAAAGAAGTGGTAATCAGCCAGCCGAAAGCAGTTGTGTTCGATTACATTAAGATGTTGAAAAATCAAAACAATTTTAGTGTATGGGCACAAATGGATCCCAACATGAAAAAAGAATTCAAGGGTACTGATGGCACCGCAGGTTTTGTATCAGCCTGGGATAGTGAAAATGGCAATGTAGGAAAAGGCGAACAGGAAATAAAGAATATTGTTGAGGGTGAAAGAGTAGATTACAAATTGCATTTTATTGAACCTTTCGAATCAACAAGTGATGCTTATATGACAACTGAAAGCGTGGACTCAACCCATACAAAAGTAAAATGGGGTTTCGTAGGAAGAATGAATTATCCGACCAACCTGATGCTAGCCTTCATGGATATGAACGAAGCAATTGGAAAGGATTTTTCTACAGGGCTAACCAATTTAAAAGGCTTATTGGAAAAATAATTCTAAAAAAATGGCTGTAATTAAAACAAAGTACAGGAGTAAAAGTGTTAAAGATGTTCTGAACACAACTCGAACTAAGAAAAAACGTTTAGATTGTTTCGACTTACTGAAAATGGCAAGTCAACAGGAAACTGAGAAAAAAATAGAGAATGTATTAGTTGTATCAAATCTATTAGCAAATTTTCAGCGGTTAATACACGAAAATTTTATTTCGACGGCAAACGTTAAATAATCACTCAATCTTAAATAAGTAACAAATAAATCACATAAATATAAAAAATGGCAGCAGAAAAAGACGTAACCAGCGACAAATTGAAGATTCTCCAAACAACCATGGAGAAATTGGACAAAACTTTTGGTAAGGGTACCGTAATGAGATTGAGCGATACAAAAGTTTTAGAAATTCCTTCTATTTCTACTGGCTCACTTGGACTTGACCTTGCGTTGGGTGTAGGTGGTTTTCCGAAAGGGCGTATTATTGAAATATATGGGCCTGAATCTTCAGGTAAAACAACCCTGGCAATGCAAGCCATTGCAGAAGCACAAAAAGGTGGCGGAATAGCAGCCTTTATCGATGCAGAGCATGCTTTCGACCGTGTTTATGCCCAGAAACTAGGTATCGATACCAAAAACTTGCTTATCTCGCAACCTGATTATGGTGAGCAGGCACTCGAAATCGCTGAACATCTTATTAGTTCAGGTGCAGTTGATATCTGTGTCATTGACTCAGTAGCTGCGCTTGTACCTAAGGCAGAGTTAGAAGGCGATATGGGTGATAGCAAAATGGGTCTTCAGGCACGTATGATGTCTCAAGCCATGCGTAAACTAACGGGTACCATTAACAAAACAGGTTGTTGCTGTATTTTTATCAACCAACTACGTGATAAAATTGGTGTAATGTTCGGAAGCCCTGAAACCACTACTGGTGGTAATGCATTGAAATTCTATGCTTCTGTCAGAATTGATATCCGCCGTATTGGTGCCATCAAAGATGGTGACGATGTATTGGGTAACCGTACCCGTGTAAAAGTAGTTAAAAATAAAGTTGCTCCTCCGTTTAAAGTAGTAGAATTTGATATTCTTTACGGACAAGGCGTGTCTAAATCAGGTGAAGTACTTGACCTGGCGGTAGACCTTGAAATTGTGAAGAAAGCAGGTTCATGGTTCTCTTATAATGGCAGCAAATTAGGACAAGGACGTGATGGTGTGAGAGATATGTTAAAAGATAATCCTGAATTGCTTTCAGAATTAGAAGACAAAATCAAAGCCGCAGTGGCAACTAACTCCGATGCCTTAATGGATACCAAACCCGGTGACCAGGATGGTGTTGTAGACAAAGACGAGTAAAATAGATACATTAGGATATAAGTTTGGATTCGAAAAAGGCCGCCCATTGGGTGGTCTTTTTTTTTCCTCTGTTTTTCTAAAATTTCTCTATAATTGAATAGCCACAATATACACTAAGGTACACTTTGTATCACAATTTGCTCGAATTAGTATATAGTGTAACATAGTGCTTCCATTATGTACATTATGGCAAAATCACCGAACAATAAAATAAAAATTTCTTTCTCCTTTTTCCATTCCCCTTTCTCCACGCTCCAAAATCTCATCAAATTTTCAAACGTCACCGTCCTGATTTCTATCCTATCATCAAAAGTATCTTGAGGGTTGCCAACCTATTCTCTTGCTTTGTCCCCGTAAACAAAAACAAAAATATGTGGACAAACCTACTTAAACGAATACTAAATATCAGTAAAGCCAAAGCCAACGATACCCTCGATCATATAGAAGACCCGGTGCAAATGATGAAGTTGGCAGTGGTAGAATTGGAAGAAGCAATTACCAAAGTAACTAAAGCTTTAGCAGTTGCCATGGCTAACCAATTAAGGTTGGAAAAAGACCATGAGCAGTTCAAACTGGAAGGTATTTCGTGGTATCAGAAAGCTGCTATTGCCTTGCAGAGTGGTAATGAAGACATGGCTAAAAAAGCGCTTTCACAAAAGGCTTTGGCTGAAAAAAAAGAAACAGAGTATGGCGCTTTGGCTGAAAACTCGCGCCACATGGTACAGCAGTTGAATGAGCAATTAGATGAATTTAAGCTTAAACTGGAAGAAGCCAAAACCAAACAACGCATCTATGCCGCTAAAGCTGAAAGCGCCAAAGCTCAGAGGCAAATTTCGGAGTCGTTGGGAGGATTGAATTCGACAGCACTCGCTAATATGAGCAAGTATGAGGATAAAATTAATCAATTAGCTGCCGAAGCAGAAAGCCTTACCACTTTGAACTCTATTACGACCGGCTTGAACAGAGAATTTCGGGAAATGGAGAATGATATGCTTGTGCAAAATGATTTGGAAAAGTTGAAGAACCAGTTAGCAATTGAGTCAGAAAAGCAGAAGGAAGAGCGAATGGAGGCGATTCAGAAAAAATTGAATGAGATGAATCAACAGGATAGTCAATTGCCCGCTGCAAGTAATCCTAAACCAGATATAGATAAATTATTAAATGATTTTTTTAAACAATAAACTATAAAAAACAATGTCGATTAATTTAAAAAAGGGTGGTTCTATTAACCTGACCAAAGAAATGACCAAGCTTAACAAGGTGATGATAGGATTAGGATGGGAACAAACAGGTAGAAATGTGGACTTAGATGCTTCTGTTTTTATTCTGGGTGCTAACGGCCGGCTATTAGCTGAAGAGTATTTTGTCTTCTATAACAACCTGAAGTCGCCGGATAAAGCTGTTGAACACATGGGAGATAACCGTACCGGTTCGGCAGAAGATGATGACGAGATAATCCTGGCAAACCTCGAAAGTATAACACCTAATGCTACAGAATTAGCCGTTTGTGTATCTATTCATGATGCAGTTAACCGTGGGCACAACTTTGGTTTGTTGAAAGATGCTTATATCAGGATTATAGATGTAGACAGCAAAAAGGAAATTACACGTTACGACCTTGATGCCTCACACTTTGTTGAAAACTCTGTGGTATTTGCCAAGGTAAAGAAGTCAGGTAATGAATGGTTTTTCCATGCTACCTCACAAGGCTCTATGACCGAATTACAAGGTTTAGTTGATCTATTTCTTTAATCTTTACACGCTATCTTAATGATAAATCTGACTAAAAACTCAAAGATTTCATTAGAAAAAAATGGAATTGACTTAAAAGAAATTACCGTTGGCTTGGACTGGGGAAGTATCAAACATAAAGCTTTCTTTGGCCTGCTCAGCAACGATGAAGCTGTTGACTTAGACGGTTCGGTTTCACTTTTTGATACAAACAAAAAAGAAATTGAAACTATCTATTATAATAACCTGAAATCAAAAAACGGAGCCATTAAACATAGTGGAGATGACAGAATTGGTGATAGTGGCGCAGATAATAAAGATAATGAAGTGATAAGTATCAATCTGGAGAAAGTTGCAGCAGAAGTAGATACGATATTCTTCTATCTGAACTCATACAAACAACAGGATTTTGCTACCATTCCTTATTCGAAAATCAGAATTATGGAGGGCAAGCACCATAACCCGAAAAATGTATTTGCCAATTTCAACTTATCGGCTGATGCAACCTATGGAGGGCATGTATCCATGCTAATGGCTAAGCTGAAACGTACGCATGGCTCACGGTGGGAATTCACGGCTTTAGGCCAACCCATTGCGGCCAAAGATATTGCTGGGACTATCAAGTTGATTCAAAGCGAATATCTATAGTAGATATTCATGGTTGCTACTTTTGTAGTACCCATATTCCTGTTATTTGACATCGGTAAGAATACGATACTTACCAGCTGTTAAGTCCCCTAATTCAATCATACCCATTCTGATGCGAACAAGCCTTAATACTTCATAATGAAGTTTATAGCACATCCTCCTGATTTGCCGGTTTAATCCCTGAATCAGAATGATTCTGAAAGTAAAATCGTCTATCTTTTCTATCTGGCAAGGCAAAGTCATCTTTCCCATGATTTTGATGCCCTTAGCCATAGATGCTAAGAAATATTCATCAATAGGCTTATCAACCGTTACAATATATTCTTTTTCGGTCTTATTCTCATTACGAAGCATTTTGTCGTAGAGTGTACCATCATTTGTCAGAAATAATAATCCCTCTGATTCTTTATCCAATCTGCCTATCGGGAACAATTCTTCTTCAAATGGCAGAATATCTTTCAGATTATCAGCTATTGCAGTATTCAATGTAGTTTCTATGCCTCGTGGCTTGTAAAAAGCGATATAGATAAGCTTTTTCCCTTCCTTTAATACTTCATTATTATAAACCACTTCATCTGTCTGGCTTAGTTCTACATTGGTACTAACCGACATACCATTTACCTGAACCTCACCTGACAATATGAGTTCCAAAGCCCTCCGATTAGAAACCCGTAGTTTCCAAACTAACAGATATTGCAGACGATTCCTGAAAGTCATTAATTCGGCATTTTGGGCTCTACCATTACCACTTCTTCTTTTTCCACAATCACTTGTCCTTCTGCCAGATCTTTTGTCTTTCGCACAAATTTCTTTTGCGTCAATATTACAGGCGCTAAGCTTTCATTCCGCCGTTTAGAATAATAAGCTGCCAAAGAAGCCGCTGATTCTTTTACTGTATTAGGTATCTTTTTACCTGCTTTGTATTTTACTACCACGTGTGAGCCTTGTGCATCGCGGGCATGTAGCCATAGGTCTTCTTTATAGGCATATTGCTGGGTAAGCAAATCATTATTTTTGGCATTCCGGCCAACCAGAATCTCAAAGCCTTCTACTTCAAATCGTTTGAATAATTCTTTATAGTTGGTTGTCTGAGAAGAATTACGAGCAAGCTTGTTGGCTTTCAGATAATTGCGTAGTGCCTTTAAATGTTCTGCCTGCTCTATTTTTTCTATATGCAGGTTCAGATTTTTCAGCAGTTCTTCACGGCTTTCGATGTTTTCCATCAGTTTTTCAATTTCTATCTTTTCGTTCTTAGCCTTACGATAAAAATTCTCCGCATTTTTCTGGGGAGAAAGCTCGGGCTTCAATTTAATAACGATGTCCTTATCCCGATAAAAATCAAATAATTCTGCTTTCTCGGCTCTCTCCGGTATCTGATGCAGGTTGGCCATAAGTATATGCCCGATTTCTTCGTTCTTAATATCAGAATCAACAGCTTCCAGCCGCTGATAGGCATCTTTCAGATATAAATCAGTTTGTTTCTTTTCTTTGGTTAGTTTCCGCAGAATCTCGGCCTTTTCTTTATCAAGGGTACTGACTTTGTTATAAATAACATAGAAAGCATTGATTGCTTCGATAGGCTTGTCAAACTCCTGCAAAACCTCCCCTATTGGCAACAGAGATAAATGCAATTGATGTTCCCAGCGAATAATATAGTATCGGGGATTTTCTAATTTATGGAGAGTTTCCTGGATTCTTTGCCAGGTGATTGGCTCTTCTTCCAGATAAGTATTTACTAATTTCCCAAAAGTTGGGAATAGTTTTCGGTAATCCTGATTATTTGCCTGAAACGCATCAAATGACTGATCTATCTGACGATCTAAAGTACTAATCCGGAGATTTTTATCAGCTACAATTTTACTATGGAAGAGGTCGATTACTTCATTATTCTGAAATAGAATGATATTAGAACGATTGCCATACATCTTGAAAACTACCGAAAAGCCTTGCTCAAAATTAATAGCAAAGCATCGTTCATTCAGAAATTGCCTTATACCTGTAACCTCTAAATCAATTAGTTGATTAAATAAATCAATGCTGTTTTTTTTGGCTCTCTCAAACTGATCAGTAAAATATAAGCAGGAGAAATCCGGAAAAACGACGGCTTTAAGAAAAAACTCTTTATAGTTTTTCTTTTTCCCACGGGCAGCGGCAAACCCAAAAACCAATTCATCTTTTTCCTGACTGAAACATTCCATCAATTTCAGTCCGGTGATTTTAGTTTCTACTTGCAGAGTAAGTTGCCGTAAGAAATAATAATTATTTTGCACGATTCAATAGTATATGAGTCTGCAAAGGTAGCTTAATTTGAATAAATACCGAAAAAGCTGTAACCAGCTATAGTAAAACCAAAAAGTAGCCGTAAAATAAATTTAATAATTAAGACATATAAAACTACACTATTAGGCTTAACTTCGTTTAAAACCCAAACACCTCCTATGCCTTATTACAAAAAACTATTTGATGAGACGAGCTTATCCGGCGAAAAAAAGAAACGTATTGCTGAGAAGATTTTGCTTCTACGCGAGGCATTAGATAAACAAATTCCGGCAAGAACCCTCAACAGTAAATTAATCTTAGCCACTTGGAATATCCGTGAGTTTGATTCATCTAAGGGTGGTGAACGCTTGATTGAATCATTCTACTATATAGCTGAAATCATTGACCGGTTTGATTTAGTGGCTATTCAGGAAGTGAGAGAAAACCTGAAAGCGCTTAACAAATTAAAAGAGGTTTTGGGTAGTAACTGGGATTATATTTACACTGATGTAACAGAGGGGATAGGAGGCAATGGTGAAAGAATGGCTTTCCTGTTTGACCGCAGAAAGGTAAAGTTTGATGGATTAGCAGGAGAAGTAGTGAATCAGCCCGTCAGAAAAAAAGAGGGGGATAAAATGGTAGCACTGCCTAGTGTACAGTGGGTCCGCTCACCATTCATTTGTGGATTTAAAGCAGGATGGACAAATTTTATGCTTTGTACAGTTCATATTTATTACGGTGAAAGCAAACCGGAAGATTCTATAAGGGTTCAGGAAATTAAACAGATTGCCGAGTTCATGAAAGCCAAAGCCGAAGATGCTATTGAATTGGGAAACATGCAGAGCATTATTTTAATGGGTGATTTTAACATATTCGATAAAAAAGATGCTACTTTCAAAGCTCTGACCAGCACAGGTTTTAAAGTACCCGCTGCTCTTGCAAAAGATGAATTAACTGGCTCAAACGTAAAAAAAGATAAGTTTTATGATCAGATTGTGTTTTTAAACAGACAAGGTGTATTTGAATTTACAAATGAAGCAGGAATCTTTGATTTTTATGAATCTGTTTTTAAAGACGGAGAGGAAGCTATTTACGAAGAACATTTTGTTAAAAAAAAACCTGAGGCAACTGAAGAAGAAAGTGATGGAATAAGCCTGGCATCTAAGTATAAAACCTGGCGTACTTTCCAGATGTCTGACCATTTGCCTATGTGGGTCGAAATTAGAATTGATAATACAAAGGAATATCTTACTAAGAAAGCAGAGACAGTAGTGCCTACTCCAACGCCGGAGTAATTTAATTGGCAATTGAGTTCATCCAAAAAAGGGTTATATCAACTTTTAATGATATAACCCTTTTTCGTATTACATTTATGTTCGGGAAAGAGAATAGCTCTCATTTATCAGTGTGATTTTGTTTTACTTTATTTAAAGTGTAACTTTGACAATTAAAATTTCAACCTAAGATATGTTACTACTCGGAATCGATATTGGTACTTCTTCTATTAAGGCATCTGTGGTAGATGCTGATACTCAACAAGTGATTGCCTCTGCACAATACCCTGATGTAGAAGCACCTATCTCTTCTCCTTTTGCAGGCTGGGCAGAACAAAGTCCTGAAATGTGGTGGAACAATACCATTGAAGCTATTAAGCGAGTAAACGCTTTAGGTAAACACGAAGCAACCAGATTTGATTCAAAAGAGATTGGAGCCATTGGTATTGCCTACCAGATGCATGGTCTGGTAATGGTAGATAAAGATAAAAAGGTATTGCGCCCCTCAATTATCTGGTGCGATAGTAGAGCCGTGCAGATTGGTGATAAAGCTTTCAGTGAAATGGGAGAAGAGTTATGTCTGAATCATTTGTTGAACTCTCCTGGTAATTTTACTGCCTCAAAATTAGCCTGGGTAAAAGCCAATGAGCCACATATTTTTGAGCAATGTGACAAAATCATGCTGCCGGGCGATTATATCGCTATGATGCTGACTGGTGAAATCACAACCTCTAATTCAGGTTTATCAGAAGGTATTTTCTGGGATTTTCAGGAAAACAGCGTTTCAAAAGATTTGTTGAATTATTATGGTTTTGATGAAAGTATCATTCCTGAAATCAGACCTGTATTTAGCGAGCATGGTAAAGTAACACAATTCATTGCTGATATTTTAGCAATCAAGGCAGGCACTCCGGTTACGTACAAGGCCGGTGACCAGCCCAATAATGCGCTTTCGTTAGATGTTTTAAATCCGGGTGAAATTGCAGCTACAGCAGGGACATCTGGTGTAGTTTATGCCGTAAGTGACCAGATTTCTTATGACCCACAATCGCGTATCAATTCATTTGCCCATGTCAATCATAAAATAGATGGAGCCAATCGGGTGGGTATTCTGCTTTGTATCAACGGTACAGGCATCCTGAATCGTTGGGCAAAAGAGAATTTTGGTAAAGATTTGACTTATCCTGATATGAACAAACAGGCAGAACAAGTAGCCATCGGCAGCAATGGACTCTTAGTAATGCCATTCGGCAATGGAGCAGAGCGTATACTGAACAACCGTATTCTGGGAGCGTCTTTCCATAATCTTGATTTCAATATTCATTCACAGGCGCATGTTTTCCGTGCTGCACAAGAAGGTATCGCTTTCTCATTCAATTATGGGTTAGGCATCATGCAAGCCAATGGGGTTGAGCCAAAGGTTATTCGTGCTGGAAAAGCCAATATGTTTTTGAGCGATATTTTCAGTAATGCTTTGGTGAATGTCACCAATACCCCTATTGAATTATATGATACAGATGGCGCTAAAGGAGCAGCTTTGGGGGCAGGCTATGGTGTAACCTATTATAGCACACCCAAAGAAGCCATGAGCAAACTGATAAAACTGAAAGTAATAGAACCAAAATCAGCCGATGTAATGGCTTATCAGGAGGCTTACGAGAACTGGAAAGTTGTTTTAGAGAAATTGATGCAAGGTTAATTTAAATAATAGGTCATCAGGCAGGCTCAATCAGTATTATACTGGTGGAGCCTGTTTTGTTTGAGGTGTTTTATGATCGTTTCAATGGTAAAGAAGATATTAAAAAAATCCTAAAAATCATCTAAATAATAAAATCTTCGATTCTTTTTCGCTACATTCGCAACAGAATAAATAGTATGTTTGCATACTGATAATGTAGTCTTTGTAAAGAATCATTTCTGAAGCAAATAACTAATTTCAGACCAACTATTAATCAAAATCCTGCCTTTTTAACACTAAGTCATTTATGAAATTTATTAAGTTTCTTGTAAGTCTAATCATAGCTGCTGGTTTAACTTACATCTTAAACCGACCTTTGGGAGCCTTGCCTGCTCTTGGAAAATTATTCAATCCATTTGAGGGCTTCTGGCAAAATGGCGGCACTAAGTCTTCTCCCGACGAACTCAAATTAGACGGTATTAAAGATGAGGTAAGCGTTATCTTCGACGATAATCGTGTGCCACACGTTTTTGCACAAAATGAAGACGACCTCTATTTCACCCAGGGCTATCTGGTAGCACAAGACCGCCTATGGCAAATGGAATTTTATACGCTAGCCGCTTCAGGCCGATTATCAGAAGTAGTAGGTGAAAGAGCCATCGAACTAGACCGCTATAACCGCCGGATGGGTATGGCTGAAACAGCTAAGAAAATTGCAGCTTCCTACAAAAAAGATGATGTCGCCTTCAAAGTTCTTAGTGCCTATGCAGCCGGAGTAAATGCCTATATCAAACAATTATCTTATAAAGACTTACCAGTAGAATATAAAATAATCGGTTATCAACCTGAAGAATGGTCGCCTTATAAAACTATCTTAATGTTGATGAACATGCGTCAGGTATTGAATGGCGGTAGCGAAGATTTCAGGATGAGCAATGTCCTGGCTAAATATGGCCCTGAAGTAGTTAAAGACTTATTCCCTGATTATCCTATTGTAGAGTCTCCGATTATTCCCGTAGGCACCAAATGGGAGTTCACTCCAGTACCCGTTCCGGCAATACCTACTGAAATAGCAGCTAAACCTGCCGGTAAAGACGGGGCTGTCGCTTTTAATATAGCTGCTCCTGCCCCTGAAATTGGTAGTAATAACTGGGCCGTAGGTGGTAGCAAATCAGCATCAGGCTTACCTATTCTGGCTAATGACCCCCACTTACAACTCACTTTACCATCTATCTGGTATCAAATGCAGTTGTCTACTCCTACCATGAATGTCTATGGGGCTTGTTTGCCTGGTACTCCGGGGGTAACTATTGGTTTCAACAAAGACATTGCCTGGGGTGTAACGAATGTAGGCTCTGATGTGATGGATTTTTATCAGATAAAATTCAAAGATAAAAGCCAGAAAGAATACTGGTATAATGGTGCATGGAAGCCCACTACCATGCTCATTCAGGAATTTAAAATCAAAGGTAAATCGGAGTCTTTGAAAGACACCGTCTATTATACGCATCACGGTCCTGTTTTATATAACAGAGCCAGCGAAAATAACTATGCTAAGAGCTTTCCTGTAGGGCATGCCATGAAATGGGTAGGGCACGAAGAAGACAATTCTGATTTAATGGGCTTTTATTACCTGAATCGTGCGAAAAACTATGACGATTATCGCAAAGCGCTTACCTACTACAAGGCTCCTGCACAAAACTTTATTTTTGCCGATAATCATAACGATATAGCGATTACACCAAATGGTAAATTACCATTGAAATGGAAAGAGCAAGGCAAGTTCATTCTGGATGGCTCTAATCCCGCACACGATTGGCAAGGTTGGATTCCTGCCGAACAAAACCCAACAGTTAAAAATCCTCCTCGTGGATTTGTAAGTTCGGCCAACCAATTCTCTACCGATCCAACTTATCCTTATTATTTAGGTTGGAAATTTGCTCCATCTGAAAGAGGTATCCGTATCAATGAACGCCTGGAAGCTATGCAAAAAGCAACAATTGATAGTTTACGTTCGGTACAGAATGATAATTTCAATGTAGAAGCACGCAGAGTTCTGCCAGATGTGATGAAGATATTAGCTGCTGATTCTGCTAATACAAACAATACAGCCTATCAGGCATTGGTAAAATGGAATATGAAAAATGACCCATACGAAGTTGCGCCGACCATATTTGAAAGATGGGTAAAAGAATTGAGAACCTGGGTTTGGGAAGATGATTTTTCTGCGCAAAGTGAAAAAGATCCGATGAGCCAGCCTACCAGAGACCGCACATGGGAATTGATCAAGAATCAGCCGACTGCCAAATGGTTTGATAATATTAATACCAAAGATAAAGTAGAAACGGTAGAAGATATTGTGAGAGGAAGCTTTAAGGCAACTGTTGATTCTTTGACTACTAAATTGGGGCCACTAAATGCTGAAACCTGGGCATGGACAAAAGTAAAAAGCACAGATATTAATCACCTGGGCAGACTACCGGGCTTTGGCAGACAGGATATTCCAAATGGTGGTGGTCCAGGAATAGTCAATGCTACCTCAGAAACGCACGGCCCGTCATGGCGTATGGTGGTGCAATTAGACAAAGAATGGCCTAAAGCTTATGGACTATATCCGGGTGGACAATCGGGTAATCCGGGTAGTCCTTATTATGATAATATGGTTGATAAATGGGCAAAAGGTGAGTTGAACGAACTGCTCTTTATGAAAAATAAAGATGAAAAAAGTAGCAAAATCGTGTCGACCACTAAAGTCATCGGAAAGAAATAGGCTTTATACACTATCAGATTATTAAATCTTAAACGAAATTAACCAATGTCTTATATAATTATTCTTATCGTGAGTGCTATTGCACAATTATTTCTGCCCTGGTGGGTTATCGCTCCCATTGCCTTTCTGGTAGGCATGATGAAATCGAAGTCTTCCAGCGGCTCTTTCTTTGCCGGAGCAGGTGCTATTGCTACCCTATGGATAGCCTATGCACTTTATCTCAATATGTCTTCTGACGGACTAATGCTTGACCGCGTAGGAGGCCTGTTTTTGGAAAGTATGAAATTCCTGAAAAATATCCCTTATACGCTTTCATTTTTTGTCATTATGGCACTTATAGGTGGATTAGTAGGCGGTTTTTCAGCATTAGCAGGTTATCAGTTCAAGCAATTAACCAAATAAAACCCTATATAATCCCTCTTTTTCTGACGGATTTTTCTATCTTTGCAGGCTTTATTTGCAAAAAACCTTTAATCAAATACTTTTTAATAGTATGCAAACATTCTGCATACGCTAATTAATTTTCAAATGAAAAAACTTTCAGTTTTCGTTCTATTAGTTTCTCTTATTGCATGGGGTTGTGACAAATCAGCTTCTACCTCAACAACAGCAGGTGGAAAACAACCATCAGGTCGTATTGTTTATGTAAATACAGATACCTTGCTTAATAAATATGACTATTACAAAGACATTCTTAAGGCTTCTGAAAATAAAAGATTCCAATTAGAAAACGATTTGCAGAATAAAGCCCGTACCTTCCAGAATAAAGTAGCTTTTTTCCAACAAAGAGCACAACAAGGTCATATGACCCAGGAGCAAGCGCAAACTACACAAATGCAATTGCAACAGGAAGAGCAAAATCTGATGGCTTATCGTGATAAAAACGCACAGGTTTTAGCACAGGAAGAAGGCAAGAAAACAGAAGATATTCTGAACAAAATTCATGATTATCTGAAAGAATTCAATGGCTCAGACAAATATGATATGGTAATTGGTTATTCTAAAGGTGGTGGTGTATTGTATGCTAAAGAAGATTTAGATATTACCAAACAAGTATTAGAAGGCTTGAACAAAAAATACGCTGAAGATAAGAAAAGCGGCAAAATAACTATTCCAAAAGATAGTACTGCTGCTAAGAAATAAATCTGGAATGCGCTTCTTGCGTATATTTGAAAGAAAATTATTGAAATAAAATGCCACTAGATCAAACTCCGTATTACGATTACGATGACGACGGCAAAGAAGAAGAAGTAGGTAAAGAGATGTCTTTTTTAGACCATCTCGAAGAGCTTCGCTGGCACTTAATCCGTGCAGCTGTTGCGATCGTCTTCTTCATGATTTTTGCCTTTATCTATATTGAGGAAATTTATGAAACTGTTATCCTAGGTCCATCTAAGGTAGATTTCTGGACCTACCGCATGATGTGTAAGCTCGGAACAGCAGTTGGTGCACCTGGCCTTTGTGTTGATAAACTACAATTCAGCTTAATGAGTCGTGAGGTATCAGGGCAATTTATTATGGCTTTTACTTCTGCGGCCATCATCGGGTTGGTCTTTGCGTTCCCATATGTATTCTGGGAAATATGGCGTTTTGTGAAACCGGGTTTAAAACCATCAGAAAGTAAATCAGCCAGAGGTGCCGTTTTCTACGTTACTTTTTTATTCTTTTCGGGGGTTGCATTCGGCTATTTCATTGTTTCTCCATTAGCTATCAACTTCCTGGTTAATTTCCAGATTAGCAAGAGTATCGAAAACCAGTTTGATATTGGTTCTTATATTTCTTTGCTGGCAACCCTTACTTTGGCTTGCGGAGTGGCTTTCCAATTACCGGTTGCAATATTTGTATTAACCAAAATTGGGGTTATTGGCCCTCAATTTATGAGAACTTATCGTAAGCATGCGGTTGTAGTTATTCTGATTGTATCGGCTGTTATTACTCCGTCACCAGATGTTACAAGCCAGCTATTAGTGGCATTCCCACTCTATATTTTATATGAAATAAGTATTGTTATATCAGCAAGAGAAGAAAAAAGACGCCTGGCTGAGTTAGCCGCTGAAGGTGGAGAAATAAAAGATTAATCTTCTTCTGATTATACAAAAAGGCTATCATAATTTAAATTATGATAGCCTTTTTGCTTTATGAGGTCTTAAGCAATAAACCCAATCTTGGTATGTGTTCCGTCACAAAAAGGTTTGTTTTCGGATGACCCACAACGACATAAAGCCGTAACCTTATGCTTTTTAGTAATATTTCCCTCTGAATCTTTAATAGAGATATTACCGTAGATTAACAGAGGGCCATTTTTGGTAGTTTCTACTATCGTTTCATTATCTATTTGCTTCTCCTCCTGCCCTACTTCATTTTTAAAATACGATAATGCGCCCGAAGGACATTTATCTATCTGTGCCATAATTTTCTCACCACTTTCATGTTCAGGAGTAACCCATGGGCGCTTGCGAGGGTCGAATACATGTGGCAAGCCACGAAAACAAATAGCGGAGTGAATACACATATGTGGTTGCCAGACAACTGTCACATCGCTATTTGAATAATGCTTGGTTATTTTCTTTTGTTCTTCCATATATGTGGGTAGTAAATTTTATTCAATTATAAGGAAATTAAACTTTATATCAAATTACACCATATTTTGCCATAATTGCCAATATAAAAATCCTAGTAATCTTTTTAAAGATTCCAAGAAAATAACTAATCAATTAGTTATACATTTGCGTCAATAATGATGAAATACTTGTTCTATAAAGCCTCCATGCGTATTCAATTTAATACAATTATTTTACTACTCTTTTGTTTTTCCTTATCTGGTATTTGCCAACATACCATCGAGGGGCGTGTGATTGATGCAGCAGACAAAAAATCTCTGATTTTTGCCAATGTATTTATCAGTAATACTACCAAAGGTCAACAAACTGATGATAAGGGTAGGTTCAAAATCACTAATGCTCCCTCTGGCACTATTGATCTGGTAATAAGTTATATAGGTTACGAAACCTTCTCTTTACAGTTAAAAGCCGATACCTTAAAGAAACCACTCCTGGTGATGCTCAATGCTAATTCCATCGAATTACAAGCGGTAACCATTAAACGTATTAAAGATGGTTTTAAAAGATATTTCTATATTTTTGAGGAGGGCTTTATGGGTAAAACTATTTTCTCAAAAGAATGTAAACTAAAAAACCCTAAAGCCTTGACATTCACGATGAACAATGATGATTCAGAACTGATTATCAGAGCGGATGAACCTTTAGAAATTGAAAATAAACTGTTGGGCTATGTCATTAAATATCAGTTGGAAGAGTTCAGATATAATTTTAAAGAACGCTATACTTCTTACTGGGGTTATCCATTCTTTGAAGAAACGAAAACCAAGAGTGACAGGCGACAAAAACAATGGATTGAAAACAGGAATAAAGCGTATTATGGTTCTTCACAACATTTTCTAAAAGCCCTGACTGAAAAGAAACTCAGTGCAGAAGGCTATGTCATACATAAGTTAATACGACAAGAGAAAAAGATGTTTTCAGTACCTCTAACTACTGAAAGGCGAGATAGTACAGGTAATATTATTACGCAGGCATCCAGAGAAAAAATGATGGTTGATTCAACCGACCTAAAATTAAGAGCTGAACAGTCTTTGAAGAAATTAGCCATCAATGGTTTTTCCAGATACGTGCAGTATCTGGTAAGAACTCCTTTGACAGAAAGTGAGATAATAAGCCCCTATAAAGATATGTTTGCTATTGATTTCAGCAATCATTTGTATATAGTCTATAACAAAGAGTTTGAAGAACCACAGTTTATAGAGGCTGGACAAAAGAATATTCCTCAAACTTCTATCGTATCAATTTTAGAATCTCCGGTTCTGGTTGAAAAAAACGGGCATCTGATTAACCCCCTAGCTCTGGTTTTCGAAGGCAGATGGGGCAATGAAAAAATTGGCGAATTATTGCCGCTTGATTATCTACCGGAAATACCTTAAAAGTGTATCATGATTTTTCAAATCGCCGATTCTCCTAAATGTAGCCAAGTTATAAAATTCTGCCGGATTTTAACGATTTGAAAAATCTTTATACACTTACTCTCTAACAAATTACGTCGAAAAAATAAGATAAGACATAGGCTAAAAATAGCCTATGTGTCGATTGATAATTTAACTTCAATTTAATTTATAAATATATTGATAAATACTTGAATTATTTCTATATTAGAGGCGACATAAAACCAAGTTTACGACCCTGTGAAAATAGCGATAATCAAAGAAACCAAAGCATTTGAAAAACGTGTTGCCCTAAGTCCCGAAGTCTGCAAACAACTGATTCAAGCCGGATTTGAGTGTGCGATTGAAAATGAAGCCGGAACCTCTTCCTTTTTTGAAGATACTGCTTACGAAGCCATTGGCGCCAAAGTGGAGAAAGACAAATCTTCACTGCTTGCTAGTGCTGACATTGTTCTGAAAGTCAACCCACTGACTGTTGAAGAAGTCGGTCAAATGAAAAAAGGAGCAGTGTCTATTTCATTTATGTATGCGGCTACTAATCCTGAACTGATTGAAGCTTCTGCCAAACAAGGTATTTCTGCCTTTTCGGTCGATGCAATTCCCCGTATCTCCAGAGCCCAGAAAATGGATGCCTTGAGCTCGCAAGCCAATCTTGGGGGATATAAATCTGTTATCATTGGAGCCTATCACTTGGGCAAAATCTTTCCTCTGTTGATGACTGCTGCAGGAACTATCAAACCTGCCAAAGTAGTAATTATGGGTGCAGGGGTGGCAGGTTTACAAGCCATTGCCACCGCTAAACGCTTAGGCGCTGTAGTGGAAGTAAGTGATATCCGTCCTGAAACAAAGGAGCAGGTACAATCATTAGGTGGAAAATTTATTGAGGTGAAAGGCGACGATTCCATTAAAATTGAAGGTGGTTACGTAAAGGGCGTTTCAGAAGATTTCCTCAAAAAACAACAGGAAGTAATTGCCAGGCATATCAGCGAAGCCGATTTGGTGATTACCACTGCACTTATACCTGGTAAAAAAGCCCCTATGCTTGTACCGGAAGACGTAGTAAAAAGCATGAAACTAGGTTCAGTAATAGTTGATATGGCAGTAGAACAAGGAGGTAATTGTGCTTGCAGCGAATATGGTAAAACAGTTGTCAAGCACGGAGTAACTATTGTAGGCGAACCTAATATCCCCTCTCTCCTACCACTGAATGCCAGTGAGCTATATGCCAAAAATATTGCTACTTTCTTATTGCATCTGGCCACCAAAGACGGGTTCAAGTGGGAAATGGACGAAGAAATAACCAAAGGTTCTTTGATTGTTCATGAAGGAAAAGCGGTTCATCCGTCGGTAGTGAGATAGAAATATATCTGTGCTTACAAGATGATAATGAATATATTATCCCTACGGGATATTTGACTTTTAAATTGCTTAATACTTCTACCGATATATCGTCCCTATGGGGCTAAAAATCAAGGTTCATTAAATATCCCGTAGGGATAATATATCGGTAGAAATAATGATAAGAACATATTCTAAAGTCCCGTAGGGACGATATATTCAAAGTTTCTCTTATGAAAATAATTTCAGCAATCAAGTTTTAAATACTAATAGCAAATTCATCAAATTCTAAATAACCTTATACGAAATGATTAACGACATAGTCAGTTTTTTAGGAGAAAATATTGAGATGATATACATTCTGATATTATCTGTTTTTGTGGGAGTAGAGGTGATTGGTAAAGTACCTGCTGTGCTACATACCCCTTTAATGAGTGGTGCAAATGCGATTCATGGCGTGGTGATTGTTGGGGCTATTATCGTGATGCTAAATACGCCTGTAGATAATATACTGGCATTAGCACTAGGATTTGTGGCAGTAGTATTAGGCACGCTCAACGTGGTTGGAGGCTTTGCCGTAACAGACAGAATGTTAGAAATGTTCAAGAAAAAATAAAGACACACACCATCTATCTAAGAATCTGGTACAATGGAGATAAAATATGTTCTTGATATAGTCTATCTGATAGGCTCTGTCACTTTTGTAATCGGCTTAAAAATGTTGAGCCACCCTGATACTGCTCGGAGAGGAAATTTATTTGCCGCCTTTGGTATGGCATTGGCCATAGCAGGTACGATTCTCTGGTATAATCACCCGGATGGTTTTACTTCAAGAGAACCTTTGAAAATCATATTGATTTTAGTCGCAATAGGTATTGGTACGCTGGCAGGTTGGTTGACAGCTAACCGCGTACAAATGACAAAAATGCCAGAATTGGTTTCCCTTTTTAATGGGATGGGTGGTGCTTGTGCGGCTCTGATTGGTATTATGGAATACGAACATAATATAGGTAAAACAGGCGCTCTGGCAACAATTATAGCAGGAATGATTATAGGCTCAGTTTCTTTCAGCGGAAGTATTATCGCTTTTCTGAAACTGAACGAAACTATGAAAAAACCTATCAGACTTCCGTCTTATAATATTCTGAATACGGTAGTAATGGTAGCATTAATTGCTTTTGGGATTTACATAGTGTATGCACAGCCTGAACATATGCTACTTCCGATTTTGCTTTTTGCTGCTGCTTTAGTCTATGGTGTTTTATTTGTCATTCCTATCGGTGGGGCAGATATGCCTGTAGTTATTTCTTTGCTGAACTCTTTTACAGGTCTGGCGGCCGCTTTTGGAGGTTTCTTGTATCAAAACCAAGTTATGCTAACCGGGGGGATTCTGGTAGGATCTGCAGGGACAATTCTTACCTTAGCTATGTGCAAAGCCATGAATCGTCCTTTAAGCAATGTAATTTTCGGTGCATTCGGAGGTGGAGGAGCGGGTGCTGCAGGTAATGATGTAAAAGGAAGCATTAAAGACATTTCGATTTCAGATACAGCTATTCTTATGAATTACGCCAAAAAAGTAGTAATAGTGCCCGGCTATGGTTTAGCAGTTGCACAGGCACAGCACGTGATTCATGAACTGGAAACATTACTTCAGGATAGAGGTGTTGATGTTGAATACGCCATTCACCCCGTTGCGGGCCGTATGCCGGGGCATATGAACGTATTATTGGCCGAAAGTAATGTATCTTACGACAAACTGGTAGAGATGGAAGAAATTAACCCTGAATTTATCAAAACCGATGTAGTATTGGTAGTAGGTGCTAACGACGTAGTAAACCCTGCGGCTAAGACCGATCCCTCATCACCTATTTTTGGTATGCCTATTCTGGATGTTGAAAATGCACAGAATGTGATAGTGAACAAACGAAGCATGAATGCTGGCTATGCCGGTATTGATAATTTGCTTTTTTATCAACCAAAAACAAGCATGCTTTTCGGAGATGCTAAGGGAGTGCTAACCAAACTGGTTAGTGAGTTAAAGCAGATGTAAAATTTGTACTTTCTTGACAATATTTCATATAATCATTGCCAGTTTTACCAAATACAAAATATTGTTTGGTTTTAGATTTTAAATTTGAGTAGTTTTACTTACGACTTAACTATAAAAATATTCACCGTTGGAACCTACAAACGTCAATGACCCCGAGTACTATCACAAAGTAGTAGATTGCCAGTACGCTTGTCCTGCGCATACCCCTGTGCCTGAGTACATCAGATTAATTGCGGCCGAGCGCTATACCGAAGCATACATGATTAACTGGGAATCGAACGTATTTCCGGGAGTATTAGGCCGTACCTGCGACAGGCCATGCGAACCAGCCTGCCGCCGTGGAAGAGTAGAAGAAGAACCTGTAGCTATCTGCCGCTTAAAAAGAGTAGCGGCCGATAATAAAGGAGATATCAAGAATCTTATTCCTAAAGCACCTAAAGAAGGCAATGGCAAGAAAGTAGCCTTGATTGGTGCTGGCCCTGCTTCCCTTACGGTTGCCAGAGACTTGGCTCCGCTGGGCTATGAAATACACGTTTTTGATGAACAAATCAAAGGCGGCGGTATGATGCGTAGCCAGATTCCTTCTTTCCGCCTACCTGAAACTGTATTAGACGAAGAGGTCAATAATATTCTTGAGATGGGTATCCATTCCCATTTTAAAACCTACGTCTCAAGTTTAAGAGAGGTGTTGGAGAAAGACTACGATGCCATTTTTATAGGTACAGGAGCCCCAAGAGGTAGAGATTTAACAGATTTACCAGGTCGTATAGAAGGAGCGGCTAATATTCATATTGGTATTGAGTGGCTAGCAAGTGTGGCTTTTGAACATACAAATAAAGTAGGCAGAAATGTAATAGTATTAGGAGGTGGAAATACCGCTATGGACTGTTGTCGTACTTCACGCCGTTTAGGTGGAGAAAACGTGAAGGTAGTAGTGCGTAGCCCATTTACTGAAATGAAGGCTTCTCCCTGGGAAAAAGAAGATGCCATGCACGAAGATATTCCTATTCTGGATAACCATGTACCCAAATCTTTTGTAGTAGAAAATGGCCAGTTGAAAGGAATGATTTTTGAAAAAGTGCATGCAATATATGATGAAAGAGGGAAACGCTCATTAGTACCCACGGGTGAAGAACATGTATTTATTGAAGCGGACGATGTACTGGTAGCTATCGGACAAGAAAACAGTTTCCCCTGGATAGAAAGAGACCTGGGTCTTGAATTTGACAAATGGGAAATGCCTAAGGTTGACCCAGTTACTTTCCAATCAACCAATCCTAGAGTTTTCTTTGGAGGTGATGCTGCTTTAGGCCCTAAGAATGTGATTACAGCCGTGGCACAAGGGCATCAGGGCGCTATTTCTATAGATTTATTCTGCCAGGGTAAATCATTGCTTGACAGACCTGCACCTTTCACCAATCTGGTTTCGCAGAAAATGGGTATCCACGAATGGAGTTATGATAGCGTAGTAGCTAACGACCATCGTTTTGTGGTGGCTCAGGCTGATAAATCTATTACGCTGAAAGACCGTAAAAAAGAGGTTGAACTGGGCTTTAACAAACTAGAGGGCTTCAAGGAAGCACAACGCTGCCTGAACTGTGATGCACAGACCGTATTTACTGAGAATCGCTGTATAGAGTGTGATGCCTGTATGGATATCTGTCCTACGTCGTGCATTACATTTACTGTAAATGGCCCTGAAGAAGACCTGCGCACTCGCCTGATGGCGCCTGCGCTGAATCTCGATCAGGAACTGTTGGTATCAGGAACACTCACCACCGGTAGAGTGATGGTAAAAGACGAAGACGTATGTCTGCACTGTGGTTTATGCGCCGAAAGATGCCCGACCTCAGCCTGGGATATGCAGAAGTTTTTCTATAACGTTACCAAGCCTTATCATGCCTGCAATACAGTAGGTGCCTGATTTTAAAAAGACTATTATTTAATCACGATAAAACAGCCCGGGATGTAATACCCGTCGATTCGGCTCAAAATGTCAGCACTTATTAATGATTTTGTAGTACGCTTTGCCAACGTCAACGGTACCGGTTCAGCCAGTGCCAATGGTATGTTTGCCAAAGCAATCTTCCGCATGGGGATTCCCGTTACTCCTAAAAATATATTCCCTTCCAATATTCAAGGCTTACCTACCTGGTACGAAGTACGCATCAGCGAAAAAGGCTATTTAGGCCGCCGTGAAGGAATTGATTTGATGGTATCGGTCAATCCGCAAAGCATGCTGAAAGATGTACAGAGTGTGCGCCCCGGCGGATACTTCATGTACGATAGCACCAAGCCTCTCCATAAAGAATATATCAGAGAAGATATTACCTATTTAGGCATCCCTCTCATGGGCATTTGTCTGGAGCAATATTCCGACCCTCGCCAGAGACAATTATTCAAAAATATCATTTATGTAGGTGCATTAGCAGCCCTACTGGATATTGAATTTAGTGTATTAGAGCAACTATTGGCTGAGCAATTTAAAGGCAAAGAAAAACTGATTCCTGCCAACGTTCAGGCATTACAATTAGGTGAGAAATATGTACAGGAGAATTTCAGTTATCCTTTAGATATTCGTGTAGAACGACGAGATAAAGTAGGTAATCGAATCATGATTGATGGCAATGGTGCCTGTGGATTAGGTGCTGTGTTTGCAGGAGCAACCGTAGCAGCCTGGTATCCGATTACACCATCTACTTCAGTTGTAGAAAAATTTGAAAAATATGCCAAAAAATTCAGAACTAATAAAGTAACTGGCAAAAAGAATTACGCCATTGTACAGGCGGAAGATGAATTAGCTGCTATTGGTATGGTGATTGGCGCTAACTGGAACGGTGCAAGGTCTTTTACTGCTACCAGTGGTCCGGGAGTTTCATTAATGAATGAATTTTTAGGCCTGGGTTATTTCGCCGAAGTACCAGCCGTTTTAATTGACGTGCAACGCACCGGCCCATCAACAGGGATGCCAACCCGTACACAACAATCGGATATTACGATTGCAGCCTACGCTTCTCATGGAGATACCAAACATGTATTGTTATTCCCAAGTAATCCGAAAGAATGTTTTGAACTAACAGCCGATGCTTTTGATCTGGCTGAACGTCTGCAAACACCAATCATTGTGTTAACAGACCTTGATTTGGGCATGAATGATCATATGAGTGAGCCTTTTGAATGGAATAAAGAAAGGCAATATGATAGAGGAAAAGTATTGACCGCTGAAGACCTTGAAAACATGGGACGCTTCGGCCGTTATCTGGATGTAGATGGCGATGGTATCCCTTACAGAACTTATCCAGGTACGCACCCTACCAAAGGTTCTTATTTTACCCGTGGTACTTCACGCGATGAATATGCAGTTTACACGGAAGACAGCGCGGTTTATATTCGCAATATGGAACGTTTAGTAAAGAAATGGGAAACGGCTAAAACTATAGTTCCTAAGCCTCATTTCTATCAGGAGAAGAATATGAGTCCGATTGGGGTTATTTTCTTTGGTACTTCTACGTATTCATCAGAAGAAGCTATTGACCAATTGCGTGAGCAGGAAATTGTAATGGATGCGATGCGTATCAAATCTTTCCCTTTTAACGAGGAAGTAGCACAATTTATAGAAGACCACGAGGTGGTTTATGTAATAGAGCAGAACCGTGACGCGCAGATGCGTTCGCTGTTAATCAACGAATTGGAAATCAATCCTAAAAAACTGATTCGTGTGCTGAATTTTGATGGTATGCCTATTACGGCAGATAAAATTGTTAAGGAAATCACTCAAACACTTGTAACTACCTGAAATCATGACATATATACGTCCAACCTTTCGGCATCCGAATTTACCGAAAAACAAGATAAACTATACAAAGAAAGATTACGAAGGCGCACTTTCAACCCTTTGTGCGGGCTGTGGTCATGACTCTATCAGCGGAGCTATTATTCAGGCTTGTTTTGAGTTAGCCATTGAGCCTCACCGCATTGCCAAGCTTTCAGGTATAGGCTGTTCATCCAAAACTCCTGCGTATTTCTTAGGTAATTCGCATGGTTTCAATTCGGTGCATGGTCGTATGCCATCGGTTGCCACAGGAGCCTATCTCGCCAACCGTGACTTGGTTTACTTTGGTGTATCAGGCGATGGTGACTCAGCTTCTATCGGTATGGGGCAGTTTGTACATGCCATCCGCCGTAACCTCAACATGACTTATATAGTCATGAATAATGGTTGCTATGGATTAACCAAAGGACAGGATTCAGCTACAGCAGATGCAGGTTCAATCAGCAAGGCGGGTTCAACTAATATGTTCAATGCTATTGACTTAGTAGGTTTAGGCTTAGAATTGGGCGCAACCTTTGTAGCCCGCAGTTTCTCGGGTGATAAAACTCAGTTGATTCCCTTAATCAAAGCCGCCATGTCTCACCCGGGCTTTGCCTTGATTGACGTCATTTCTCCTTGTGTTACTTTCAATAATAATACAGGTTCTACTAAATCTTATGATTATGTGCGCGAGCACGTAGAAGCTACTTCAACTATAGATTTTGTACCTACTATGGAAGAAATCACGACTTCATATGAGGAAGGAAAAGGTAAAGAAGTGGCGCTGCATGATGGTTCTATTCTGAATTTACAGAAACTCAACCAAGGCTGGAATCCGGAAGATAAATTATCTGCGATGATTGCACTACAAAATGCCAAAACCAAAGGAGAGATTCTGACTGGGTTGATTTATATTGAGCCTACTACGCAAAGTTTACACGAGGTTTTAGGCACATGCGAAACACCTTTAAACGAATTGAAAGAAGATCTTCTCTGTCCAGGAGTTAATGCCTTAGAAGCATTGAACCAGAGTTTGAGATAATTGATTAAATATACTCAGGGCTTATATATGAAATTTGCATATTCATGTATAAGCCCTATTTTTGTGCCTACTATTTTACTTATTTTATTATCAATTCTTTACCTACATTTCTATGAAAAACTCAACACGTACTATTTCCCTTCTTTCATTGCTTTTCGCTTGTTTATTATTCAGCAAAAATACTTTAGCGCAATCTAAGGCTAACCTGAACGATGTAGCATTTATGCACGGGCATTGGCAAGGGACCTTTAATGGTGGCCCGATTGAAGCTTTCTGGGCAAAGCCTGCTGGAGACAACCTGACAGGCTTTATGCGCTGGATGAAAGATGATAAAGTGGTTATGTACGAAATGCTTATTTTTGAGCAAACTGACAAAGGCCCTATTGTATTAGTAAAACACTTCAAACCGGGTTTGGTTGGTGTAGAAGACAAAGAAGTTTCAGACCGTTACGGTTTTATTGAATCGAAAAAAGACTGGGCATTGTTTGAAAAACAGGACGGCTCTATCCGTATCATCTACGAAAAACGTGGCGCAGATGTATTGGTGATTCAACGCGGCAAACAAGAAAATGGCAAATGGGTATTTGCTGATTTGTTTATGTTTAATAGAGTGAAGTAATCAAAAATTCGTAGTGACGTACGGTTCGGCGCGCAATGCTTTACGTCTTCAAGGGTCTGTAAAACCCAATAAATGTAATTTAAGAGAGTAAATCCATTAGACAAATTTCTGATATTTATAGTCCCTCGGAGACGTATAGCAATACGTCACTACGAAAATAAAAACCTTTTGAGTCAATACTCAAAAGGTTTTTATATAATATGAAACATCTCTTACCCTTTCATAAACCGAATCAATAATATCTCAACTGCCAAGAAGAGCAGTGCTAATATCACACAGTATTTCCAAAGAGGTGTACCGATATTGCTTTCCTGAAAAGTCTTCACAAAATCTCCATCTAAAAGGTTATCAAAGATAGTTACGTTCTTTTGTCCGGCGAAGAAGCTTTTTAATTCAGCAGGTGTATAAAACTCCATTTTTGATTCTTCATTATCATGATTCAATGCCAACAATTTCTCTGTCTTACCATCCAACTGCAATTCATAATAACCTGATTCCAATATCTGATTATCACTCAATTGGGTAGCTTTAGGCAATTCTAAAGTCAGTTGGTTACCGCTGATTCGTTGAATCGGGATAATCTCTACATTATTCTTGTTGGCTTCTGACACAACGCTTTTAAGCTTATAAGTGGCGTTTTTCTTTACATTCGGAATATCAACCGTAATGCTTCCCTCACTAAAGTTATAAGCCGCCCTTTCCTGTCTTACACTCATAGAGGCTATCTTAAACATCGTTGGCACAAAAAAGGCATGCTCCGCAAAATTTCCATAAGCTTTCTCTACCGGAGAGGCACATAAATAAATCTTGCCCTGGGCTGTATTAGTAGCAGTAATAAAGTTTTGCAGGTTCTTAAAAGTCAATATCTTCTCTCCTACTCCCGACCAGTTCCATACAGGTTGCATGAGTGGCGTATTGGCAACACCTTGAAGCGTTGTTCGCTCAAAAACATCAGCGTAGAACGGGTTCTGACGATTAGGTTCAGCAATTGGTAACTGACTTTGTGGTAATGGTGGCTGGCTGATTACCGAAACGCTCTGAATACCAAACCCACCTAAAAACTGTCCATAATCTTCCGGATCAGGATTTGATGGTGGGAATACTAGTAAACTTCCTCCTGAACGGATAAACTCTTCCAGACTCGCTCTGAAAGTACCGTTTATCTGCTCTACCCCCTCTAAAACAATCAGGTTAGCATTTTTGAATTGACCAACATCTACATTATTAGCACTATAAGCATGGTAAGCAAAAAGACTGTCATTATCAAATACTTTTCCGATATAATCGGCTGCGCTGCGTTGTTGATATAAGTGTAATACCTGAATAACAGGCGAGGCATCTAGCACAAAATAATAATCGTTGTCGAAAGTAATAGGTTGGTCATCGAAAGAAACTTTTCCTTTATGAAAACCTTTATCTTTTACAGTGAAATTAAACGTAGCTGTGGCCGAACTATTAGGGGCAATATCTACCGAAGCCGTAGAGGCCTGTGCATTATCAATGAATAATTTTACAGGCAGTTTTTCTACTTCATTATCTCCGGAATTAAAGACTTTTACATATAACACATTGTTCTGCATTTCTCTGATAAACGGCGATGCTAACCAAACCGAATCAACAAAGACGTTTTGTGAAGCCTTACCTTGAACTGGCACCAAAAATAGTTTATCTAAAGAATCTATCCTCAATTGTTTCATATCTCCTGATGTGCTTTTCTGAAAATCAGAAAACCAGAAAAACTGGTTATTGGCACTGGCATTATGCTTTTGGGCTAAACTACGCTGACGTTTATAAACGTTCTCAAACGTACGTGGGTTTGGAGATAAACCGATTGAGGTCAATCTGTCTTTTACTTTAGTTGCATTGGTCACGGCCTGATCTTCACCAGAAAAATCGTTGGTTACTAATTGCACATTAGGTGATTGACTGAATAAAGTAAGCAATTCATCTATTTTAGTAACAGCCAGGTCTAAGTAGCGTTTGTTTTCAGTGGTATTCTGCATACTCAATGAGTTATCCAGATACAGGCTACTTACTCCCAAACCAGAGGAGCGATTCGCTCCTGCATTTTTAGCAGGCAAAAAAGGTTGGGCAAAAGCTAAAGCCAGAAATAGAAGAAAAAGAATACGAGAGGCAAGAATCAGCCATTGTTTGATACGTCTAAACGAGCTTGTCTCTGTTTCGACCGCTTTCAGAAAGGCAACGTTCGTAAAAAATACCTTTTTGGTACGACGAAAGTTAAACAGATGAATAATAATTGGCACCGAAACAGCCAATAAACCCCACAAGAAAGACGGAAAGAGAAACTGCATATATCAAGCCCCTAAAGGTATATCATTTAAATTTTTAATAATAAACGTAAAAGTCTGAAATTCCTTTCAATGTTTCGTTGATATTTTACGCTTATTCGACACATCAGCCAATTATTATGCCAAAGCCCGAGAATATTCAATCTTGAAAGTACAATTGAGAAGTTTTTAGGTAATAGCTAATCAATCATAATTAAATCAAAATAAATCAGATTAGCAAACTTAATAAAATAGAGTAATTTTGTCAAAACTCATTACTCCCTGAATTACATGAAAAAACACTTCATTTTACTCACAGTTTTACTGTATTCTATCACTACCCAAGCCCAATTGACTGTCGAGAAAATTATGCAGGAACCCTACAAGTGGATGGGAACAGCGCCCAGCAATATTTTCTGGTCAGAAGATTCTAAAACCATTTATTTCTCCTGGAATCCTGATAAAAATAAGGGTGATTCTTTATACAAAATTGTTTTACCTAACAAAACACCAATAAAGATAACACCAAAAGAAAGGCGTGCCCTACCTTCGCAAACAGGTACTTATAATAGAGACAACTCATTGAAAGTATATGAAAAACAAGGAGAGTTATACCTTATGTATTGCAAAACTTTGAAAATCAAGCAATTGACCAATACCATTGAACGAGAATCAAACCCGTACTTCAATGGCGATGAAACAAAGGTTATTTTTTCAAGAGGCGGCAATATATTCAGCCTTAATCTGGAGGATGGTCTTATCTCACAAATATCAAATTTCATAACGGGAAGTAAAAAAGCAGAAACCAAACTCAACGATGAAGAGAAGTGGTTGAAAGCAGACCAACTGGCTATGTTCGAGATATTGAAAGAACGCAAGGATAAAAAAGACGAAACTGAAAAAAATACTAAAGCCGACCAGGCGAAACGTCCGAAAGAAATCTATTTAGAAGGCAAAAATCTGGAAGTACCAATGGTAAGCCCTGATATGCGTTACATTACCTATCGACTTTCAACCCCTGCTACTGGTGCTAAAAATACTATTGTACCAAGCTATGTGACAGAATCAGGCTTTACAGAAGATTTACCCGCACGCACTAAAGTAGGTAGCCCAATGACAAGCTACGATAGCTATGTATATGATATCAAGAAAGATACGGTTTATCAGATTAGTACAAAAGATTTAGTAGGGCTTACACAACAACCTGAATTTCTGAAAGAGTATCAGAAACAATCTGATACAACTAAGAAGAGACCCGCCAGCCGCAAACTAATTATTACAGCCCCAAACTGGTCAGAAAATGGCTCAAATGCCGTGGTAGTAGTACGTTCATTCGATAATAAAGACCGTTGGATTATGCTTTTAGACCCAGCTACAGGCAAACTTAAATTATTAGACCGTCAACATGACGAAGCATGGATAGGCGGGCCAGGTATGGGTTTTACGCTAAGTGCTGGTAATATCGGTTGGGTAGATGAGCAAACGCTTTACTTCCAATCAGAAGCGGAGGGATATTCACACCTTTATACAATAAATGTGATTACAGGTGAGAAAAAACAATTGACCACAGGTAAGTTTGAAATACAACAAGCGCAATTATCAAAAGATAAGCAATGGTTTTATCTGACGACTAACGAGGTACACCCGGGTGAAACTCATTTCTATAAAATGGCCGTAACTGGTGGAGAACGCACAAAAATCACTAGCATGATAGGAGGTAATGATGCAACTTTATCGCCTGATGAATCGGCAATTGCCCTGCGTTATTCTTATATGAATAAGCCCTGGGAATTGTTTGTGCAAGACAACAAGCCTACAGCTACAGCTGAGCAATTGACAAATTCATTGACAGATGAATTTAAAGCTTATGCCTGGAAAGAGCCACAAATTATTACTTTTAAGGCCCGCGATGGAGTTGATATTTATGCCCGTATTTATGAGCCAACTAAAAAACTAAAAAACAAAAAAGCGGTTGTCTTTGTGCATGGTGCAGGTTATTTGCAGAATGTCCATAAATGGTGGAGCCAGTATTTCCGTGAGTATATGTTCCATAATTTATTGGTTGATAAAGGCTATACTGTTTTAGATATTGACTACCGTGCAAGTTCGGGCTATGGCCGCGATGTACGCACAGGTATTTATCGCTTTATGGGAGGCAAAGACCTGACTGATAATGTTGATGGTGCTAAATTACTGGTTGACAAATATGGTATTGATCCTAAGAAAATAGGCATTTATGGTGGTTCTTATGGTGGTTTCATTACTCTGATGGCTTTATTTACTACGCCAGACGTATTTGCAGCAGGTGCAGCCTTAAGACCTGTAACAGACTGGGCAGCGTATAATCATGGTTATACAGCCAATATCCTCAATGAGCCTCAAACGGATAGTCTGGCTTATCGCAAAAGCTCTCCCATTTATCATGCTGCAGGTCTGAAAGGGCATTTATTAATTTGCCACGGTATGGTAGATGTAAACGTACATATTCAGGACTCTTACAGATTGGTGCAACGCCTGATAGAATTGAAAAAAGAAAACTGGGAAATGGCAAGTTATCCGATGGAAGACCACGGCTTTATAGAACCAACCTCCTGGATGGATGAATACAAACGAATTTTGAAATTATTTGAAGAGCGATTGAAGTAAACAAAAATAAACAAGAAAGCCAGATAGTATCTGGCTATCTTGTTATAGTGTTTTCTTATATTCTTTTGTCCAATTCACAGCACCAAATAAGGCTATCACACAGAACACAGCATAGAGTAGTGAATATAATTTCACCTCCTTCACATAGTACATATAAGTACTGATAATATCTATACCTAACCAGAACCACCAGGCTTCCACTTTCTTACGGATTAGCAGAAATGTAGCAAAAATACTCATAACAGTCGTAAAAGAATCCATGTATGGGAATGCACTTGGCAGACTAAAAACCACGGGTAACCACTCGTGAAGATTTTTGGCAAAGGTGCCTAATAAGGCTGTGCCAGTTAATCCAGTCAGAGTCAGGAGTCCAAATTGCTGTAAAGACAACTGGCTTATTCTTAATTCATTCTTTTTATTAGCGTCTTGTTCTTTCGGGTACTTCCATTGCCAGAAACCAATCAGGTTTGTAATGAAAAAGAATACCTGCAAGAACATATCAGGATACAGCTGAATCTGATAAAACATCATAAAAGCCAACACTACATTTACCAGTCCCACAATCCAACTCCATACATTTTCCTGCGCTGAGAGAATCACTGCTACTAAACCTGAAATGGTAGCATAAAACTCCAGATAACTCATTTTTACACCCCAAAGCTCAAAAAATATATGATTAATATCGAAAAAACTCATACCTTATTCTTTTTCCTCCAAGATAGGAATTGTAATTGTTACTTTCGTACCGATAGGCTTTTTTTCTTCATTATATAAATCCTCTGTAATTACCTTTGCCAGGTTTGTGTTATACTGTTTATTGAGTGTTTCTATGGTTTCCAATACATTTTTAGTCCCTTTAGAATCACGACGGTTGGCACTTAACTGATTCAATTCTCTTGATTTGCCTCGTCCTACTCCATTGTCTTCGATAGAGCATGAAACTGTGTTCTCTTCTTCATTTAAAGAATAATATACTATAATTTTTCCTACGCCATCGGTTTTCTGCATTAAGCCATGCCATATTGCATTTTCAATATGGGGTTGAACAATCATAGTCGGGAACAGTATCTCATGTATGTTAATATTCTCATCAACCTTGATTTCAAAATCAAACCTTCTTTCCCCGAACCTCAGCTGCTCTAATTCAACATAAAGTTTTAAGAAGCTGACATTCTTTTCAATTGGCACATAGGGCTTGTCGGTATTGTCTAATATTTGCCGTATCAGTTTGGCAAACTTAGACAGATACCTTGATGCCTCCTGATTCTCATTATACAAAATAAAGCTATTAATAGAGTTCAGACAGTTGAATAGAAAGTGAGGATTCATTTGTGCCCGTAAAGCCCGCATTTCCAATTCTGCAATCTTTCGGTTTAGTTGGGTCTTTTCCGTTTCCTGTCTTTTCACCTGGCTCAACCTGAAAGAGAAAAATAGTATAATACCTGCAATAGCAAGACCCACTAGGGTATAAGCAAACCAGCTGTGTTTCCAGAATGGGGCAGTTACTCGTACTTTTACTTCCAGGGGCTTATCGTTCCAGGCTCCATCTGAATTAGCTGCTTTTACTCTGAACACATAATCACCAATAGGTAATTGTGAATAACTCACAAAGTGTCTGTTGCCACTCTGCACCCAATCGTCATCAATACCTGATAATTGATAGGCGTATTGATTCTTTTTAGGAGAAATAAAGTCTAAAGCAGCAAAATCGAATGAAATAAAGTTGTTCAGGTAACTTATTTCTATAGGCTTGGTATGGTCATAAGCAAAAGGTTGATTCATCACCTTTACTTCAGTAATAGCTACCTGTGGTTTGAAAGTATTGGTAGGTATTTTATCAGGATGAAAAATGTTAAAACCATTTACTCCCCCAAATGCCAGTTCATCTGTTGAGAGTTTAATGGCTGCCCCACCATTAAACTCGTTATTTTGCAAACCATCACTTACATCATAATTCGTAAAAGTTTTTCTCTTTTTATTAAACTTCGACAAACCAAAATTGGTACTTATCCAGATGTCGTTCCCATGTGGCAAAGCGAAATAAGCAATATTATTAGACATCCCATCGCTTACATTATAGGAGATAAATTTGTTGGTTGTAATATCTAAATGCGCCAGGCCTTGCGTATAGCTTGTAATCCAGAGATGCTTGTCATCATCCTGGAAAATCGATCCTATATCGTCTAACACAATATTACGATTGATGCATTGGGTATTAACAACACTGATTTTCTTAGTATGATAGTCATATTTTAAAATATTTATTCTTCCTCCTATCCATACATTTCCTTTACGGTCTTCGTAGAGAGTATTTACTAATTCTACTTCATTTTCTGTAGCATTAAAGGTTTCAACCTCATGTGTGGATAGATTATATTTTACTACGCCATTCTGCGTGCCTAACCATAAATTACCATCGGTCGTATGAATCATTTTCTTAATGAACTGATTAACAAATCTTTTTGTCAATGCGGCATGTTCAGAGGCTAATGGATATATGCGTCTTTTTTCAAGGTTAAACTCAACTATATTGTCTGAAGTAGCTAACCAATAAATACCCGGCTTAATCTCAATAATGGAAAAAATACGATTTTGTTGAATATTTGTACTTAAAATATATTCAAATTTATTGGTCTTCCGGTTCCATAAATTCAGGCCTCCCCCATCAGTACCAATTAACAGATAATCTCCCGATTCGCAGAATGTAAGAATAAACCTGTTGTTCAGACCATTGTCCATATTGATAGTCTTGAATTTTATATTACTCAGGTTAATTTTACTGAGCCCCGAGTTATTGCTTCCAGCCCATATGACACCGGTATGGTCTTCAAAAGAAGTAAACAACGGTGAACCATGTACAAGATTAGGCTTATTATCATCAGATGGAAGCAAAAGCAACGTATTATTAACAGGATTATACTTAAAAAGTCCTACAAGCGTGCTTACCCATATATTTCCTTGCTTATCAGTATTAAGTCCATTGACACTGAATTCTTTCAGATGAGGAAAGAACTTTTTAAAATCAATTATTTTAGTTTCATTCCAATTCTCATCTAAAACAATCATTCCCAGATTATCAGCATTAACCCAGGTCAGACTCCCTGCCTTTAAAAGACCAAAAGATATATTCTCGTTAAAATTTTTATAAATCCGTTTAGTTGATTTGGCAGAGGCCACATCATATTCAAAAAATCCCTCAGTAGTCGAATAGAAAATCTTGCTAAAATCGTTGTTTAACACCAAATCAAATACATTACCAGCCGTTAGTTTTGTATGTTTTTTAGTCCGGATATTAAATGAATAAATGCCCTGATTGGTAGCTAACCAGAAAATATCTTTACCATTAGGATATATAGCCCTTACCCGAAAACCTGTCATATAATTATGAAATGATTCGTCGTTAAGATTCATCTCAGACATGCCATTCCCAGTGGTAATCCATAATTTGCTTTCAGTTTGATAGATGGTATATATACGAGCATGGGGTAACGAGTTTTTGGGTTTATCAGGGTCAGGTCGAAAAACTTTAAATTGGTAACCATCATATCGAAGTAGCCCATCATGCGAACCTAACCATAGGAATCCTCTTGTATCTTCCATAATGGATACTACTGTATTCTGTGGGAGTCCGTTGGTATTATCAAAATGTTCTATTATTCCGCTACCAATTTCCTGCGCAGAAAGTGGTAAACTAAGTAGATAAAAGAGGAAAATTTTATAGATTTTCGAGCAGTATAGTTTAGTATATGATTTGTTGATTTTCAAGATGATATAGTGTTAAAGCAGGCCAGAATACCCTCTGTTTTATAAAACTTTATTCAATATAAATAAAAACTTTTTTATCAATCAAACAACAAATTTCAGGGTCTTTCAAATCGCCTGTTGTTTCCTGCCAAATATCAATCAAGTTCCGCCATATATCAATCGAAACCTGCCGAAAAAAAATCTGCGCATTCGCTAAAAAAAAATAGACTTATATTAGTCTGCAAGACAGTTAGGAATACATCAACAATTAGAAGCCATGGAGTTATTTTTTCTGATATTGACGGGAGTCTTTATAATAGCAGCGTTTTGGGTAGCACTCCTCAAAATCATTGCTCATTTAAGTGGGTGGAATACGCTGAAACATACCTATGAAACTACTTATACACACAACGAAATCAACTATTTTGGTATTTCCGGCAAAATCGGAAAGTTTTATTATAACAGTATTCTGAATGTATCCCTTTCAGAAGCAGGGCTATTTCTTTCAGTAGGCCCAATGTTTAGATTCGGGCACCCTTATCTGTTGATTCCCTGGAGTAATATCAAAAATATACATGAAAAAGGTAATACACTTTTCTGCGAGGTAGATGGGATTCAGATTGGTTTATCAAACAAAATTCATAATATCTTTAAAAGCTACCTGAGTGCCTATTCGTAATAGAGGTAATACTAACCAGCAGATAAAGCAAATTCGACAGCTGCATTAGCGTGAATGAAAGTGGTATCAAATACGCGCACGGATACATCTTTCTGACTCAGAAGCATCGGAATTTCAGTACATCCGAAAATAATACCCTCAGCACCCTGGTTAATCATATTTTTAATAATTGATAAATAGGCTTCTTTCGTTTCCTGCCTGATGAGTCCTTTACCTAATTCTTCTTTCAAGGTTTGCTGAATGTAATCTCTTACCTTCTGAGATTCGGGCACAAACGCTTCTATATGATATTCCCAGAGTTTGTTCAGATAAAAGTCCATTTCCATAGTAAACTTTGTACCCAGTAACCCTACTTTTTTAAATCCTTGCCCGTTTATCTCCTTAGCCGTTGCGCTTACAATATGAATAATGGGTAGGTCAATACTATTTTCTAATCTATCTGCAACGGCATGCGCCGTATTAGCACATAAAACGATTGCCTCGGCCCCTGCTCTCTGCAAATGCTGACAGGCCTCGAAAATAAGCTGATAGGTATTATCCCAATGGCCAAGCGTATTGTTTCTTTGAAAATCGTCAAAATTCAAGGAATAGATAATACATTCAGCAAAATTGAATCCACCTAATTTCTGATTAATACCCTCGTTGATATATCGATAATAATCAATTGTAGAAACCCAACTGATACCTCCAACTAGCCCGATTTTCTTCATGCTTTGCTTACTTATTTCGATAAATGTAAGCATTCATTCTATAAATTCTTTTGATTTTTTCATATATACTCAATTATGGCCTAATTTGTCTGTTGTTTTATACACCAACTTTAGTTCTCGGCACGTATTAATAATGATATTTGAGAATATAATCCCCGATAAATCAGTCTCTTTATTTATAAAGAATATCCTGGTTTTTGAAGAGTATGAAAATACTTCGAAAACTATCCTGCCTTTCTTTGCCGATGGATACCCTGGTTTAATATTTCAGGAAACCCAAAACGGACTATTAGTTAATCCACACCGAAAACAAATGCCTGTATTATTTCTCTACGGGCAAACCATTCACCCTATCGAATTGGTAATGGAGGGCAACTACAAACTTATCATATTTCAATTATACCCTTTTGTATTGAAAAGTTTCTTTGAGCTCGATCCCAAAAGCATTAATGATAATTGTTATGATTTGATGCAATTAGATGATAATAAAATTGAGATTTTAATTCAAAAGCTAAAAGTTGAGTCCAATTTCAAAGACAGAATCAATCTGTTATCTGACTTTCTATATACCCGCTTTCGAGTTAAAAAATCAACTATTGATTTCAAAATTAAACAATCTTTAGAACTAATTCTTGATAATAAAGGGCAATTAAGCATAGGAAAGGTATGTGAGGATTTGAAGTTAAACGAAAGGACTTTTGAACGAAGGTTCATAAACGAAGTAGGTATTTCAGCCAAGAAATTTTCACAAATCATTCAGTTTCAACATACGCTGGAACAATTAACGGTAAAAGATTATACCAAACTAACTGATATAGTTTATACTAATGGTTTTGCAGACCAATCGCACTTCATTAAAGTGTTTAAGGCTTTTACGGGTAAAACTCCTAAAAAATTCAACCAGGTTAGATTCTGAACAAGTGTCGGTTTTCTTCTATTTTAACCCTGATATCCTGCTGAACTTTGTCGTATCATTTAAACAATATACGATTATGAAAACAGCAGACATCATTTTAATCGCCACAACAACTGCAGCAGCTTTAATGGCAGGTCTTTTTTATGCATATTCCTGTTCAGTAGTAATAGGTTTAGGTAAACTCAACGATATAGAATACTTAAAAGCTATGCAAGCTATTAATAAAGAAATATTGAATCCGGTATTCTTTGCTGCTTTTCCAGGCATTTTGCCCTTACTCCTACTCAATACTTATCTCCACTCAGATCAGTCCAACTTCTTACTATTAGTTATGGCAATGGTGGTCTATTTAATTGGTGTTTTTGGGGTTACAGTGGTTGGGAATATCCCATTGAATAATGGATTGGAGAGTTTCAATATTCTTTCTGCCGATAGAGAAGCTATTGAGGCACAAAGAGCATTGTTTGAAAATAAATGGAACAAACTAAACCATGTGAGAACCATTTGCTCAATTATTACAGTTGTTCTTTTAATTACTGCCTGCTTATATAAGTACCGTTCTACTACAATCGCGAATAGCTCCGCCATTCATTCTACCAATAAAAATAAAGTCAATGCATTGACTTCTATATTAAACTCCTGAATTGGGAGATTTAGCAGTAGATAAGTTGATTTTTACCGAAAATAAACTGAGTGCCACCGTTCCTATATTGTAATTTCTATCTTTCTGAAACAGCTGTTAGTTTTATAGCAAGAAAGAAGTAGGAATTTATTGATAGCTAAGAAATGAAGACCAATTACGTAATAGCCACACCAAAGAACAAGAAAAGTGTAAAGAAATCAGCTTGGCGGGCAATGGTTGTCCGCCTCGCCTACTGGTGGAGGAATCAGTTTAAATGAACTATTATTTCGTTGACGCTAACGGTAAATCAATAAAAAACGTAGTGCCACGCCCATCTTCGGTTTCAAACCAGATATTTCCTCCTGCATGTTCTACCCCTCGACGAGCCATCGCCAAGCCTAAACCGGACCCTCCGATTTTTGTAGTGAAGTTCGGTAAAAATACTTTCTGGCGATGATTTTCGGGTATTCCTGAACCATTATCCTGTATTTCGATGATTACTTTATCTTCTTCGCTTTTATACAAACGTAGATTAATAATAGGTCTTTTCCCGGCAGGAACCGATTGAATGCCATTAATAATCAGGTTGGTAACTACCCGACTCATGAACTGACGGTCGCCCACTACCCATGCTTCTTTTTCTTTAACGTAGGGATTGAGCGCAATCTTTTCATCCTCAGCATATAAATCGGCTGATTTCTGAATCAGTGGTACCAAATCAAATGTCTCGTTGCGAGGTACAGGCATTTTGGCAAACTCCGAGAATGAGTTAGCAATCTCGCTGATATTATCAATCTGCTCTGTCAAAGAATTTAAGGCTCTTCCAATACGCTCTTTGGCCTTCGGATTATCAACAACCAACGTGCGTTGTAACTGCTGAATAGATAGCTTCATAGGTGTCAGCGGATTTTTGATTTCATGCGCCACCTGTTTAGCCATTTCACGCCATGCCGTTTGTTTTTCACTCAACGAAAGTGCTACTTTACTCTCTTCTAGCTTCTTCAACATCTTGTTGTATTCGCGCATCAAAAGCCCGATTTCATCATCTGAATTCCAGTCTAACCGCTCATGCAATTTATCCAGATTGGTCTTTTTTAGTTTTTGGGCTACAATTCTCAACGGATTCGTCAGAACATTCGAAGCAAAATAAGAAATAACTAATAAGATCAGGAACAGCCAGGTAAAGATATTCAGAATAGATGCGACTACCTCAGTTACCTGACGGTCTAAAACTGGTTTAGCGTCAAAGAACGGAATACCTATTACACCCAAAGGCTTACTATCCTGCCCCTTGATAATCATATAGGATGTTTTATAATTCAGGCTACCCAAGGTCTCTGTCAATAAGGCTTCATTTTCTTTTTCTTCAATAATCCGTCTATAAGCCACCGGATTAATGAAATTTGAAATCAAACCATACTCATAAACTAGCGGACGGGTAGTCAGATTAAGTTTGCCATCTAAATTATATAAGTTGATATCCAATTTTGTATCGTGCGCCAGATCATTTATTTCCTGCTCCAGAAATGCCCTGCTCATACGCTTCTGCGTAAAATTCTCCAATTGCAATTGCACAGTAGACGTAATATTTTTGGTGTTATCCAGATAGGCTTTCTCCTGATTACTTACAAACGTTGAGTTAATGACACTCAGAGTAATAATTACTACCAAGACCAAAGGTACTAAGAACGCTGCATTGAGATATAGCTGAATTTTGGTAGAGAAATTCACATTCATATTCCTGAAACTGTACTTCAGGGTATACAACAGCATCACAAATACTATGCAAAGCACCGAAAGCAAAAACAGGAATGAGAAGTTTGGAAAAACACTCTGCCAAATATGGTATTTAGAAGAAATAACAATCTTGCGCCCATTCTGCCCGATTTTGCCTATATGATTATAGTCATTCAACTCAATGCCTTTTTCATACAATTCTTTATTCTCTAATGTCGCAGCAGGTAATTTACGGCTATAATTATAGTTACCTGAGTTGAAAATCAACTGGTTTTTCTCATCATAAATGGCATAACTATAATTTTTGGTTTCAGGTGTCTGGGCAAACTTTTTATCCATTAACAATTCAGGATAAACACTCTCGGCAAACTCGTCGCGCAATTTCAACTCAAGCACTACACTCCCTATCGGACTATTATTTTTGCTGACAGGTATAAAAGCTACATATTGCTTAATAAAATTATTGCCTATATCATCTATAAAAAATACATTCGGATTATTGGTTTTATACTCAGGCTTTTGGAAGTTTTCCTGATAATAAGCCAGATTATTTACCCCTTCTGATAGGTCCAGAGATTTGCCGTTTTTATTAAATGCCAGTACATCGGTATCATATCTGTCAAAATATAGATCAAGGTGTTTACTTTTAACAATCTGTTGCGTCTGTTCTCGAGCCAGGGTTGCTCGTGCCAAAGCAGCACTGATCGCAGTATCTTTTTGTACAGTCTGCACTACCCTCGCCAATAGACCCTCTCCTAATACATCATTTTCTGCCAGATACTTTTGTCCGAATTTCAGCTTATCATAAAAGTCTTTTTTCTGTTCTTCATGAAAAATGACAAACATGGCTATAAATGCAAATACAAAAGCACCTGTAAAAAAATAGATGGTTGTTTTATACTTGAAATTATAGAAGAAGCGTGGGAATCTGTTAATATATACCAACAAGAAATAAAGCCCCACTACTATGTATACCCAACGGAATTGATTGATTAAACTAATCACTAATAAACCCACTAACATTCCGGCTAACCAAAGGATTATCCCCATCTTAAAATCTTTATTCAACCTTAAGAAAAGGCTGCAAAGCAGGTGATTGAATAAGAAAAAGATAATGGACAGAACTACATAAAATAGCAGAGCAGCGATTTTCAATGATGAAAACGAAATGCTCAGGGCCAGGTCTAATGTAAACTGCGACATCTCGTAGACATTGCACAGGTTTCTGAAAAACAGACCTGTGATGGCAATTGATGTTGCTACCAGTACAACTGAGATAATATTCTGTAGTAGCTTCGGTGTCTTAAAAAGTTTGTAGTAAGTATTAGACCGATAGAAGTAAGTAACCAGATAGCCTACTAATAAAAATACCACAACGGCATTGAGCAGCATATCGCCAAGTGATGGCGCCAAAGCATTGATGGTTAGGAATTTAGGATTAAAGAGATTCGACTCGTAGACAACGAACGGAATACTATTCGATAGCATCATGAGGCGAATAAAAATCAGATAAGCAGCCAGCAGTGCAAAAGCACGACCAAACTGATGTGCCTTTACCAGGTTAGCAATCCATTGGGCTATATAAATACCTAATAAAAGAATGCTGATAGCGAGCAGGAAAAGCGTGTTACTCGGAATATTAGAAGTAGCCAGTTTTTCAAGCTGCGGCGGAATGACAGAAAAAAGGAAATGCCCTTTATCATCAGTAATATTCAGAAATGCCTCTTTTGTGGCTTGCTCTGATACATTCTGTGGCTCAGTTGAGAATATTTTATGATTATACCCATTATGCAGATAATCGTTTTCGTTGTGGAATTTACGATAGAGATTAATTAACGAAAACACCTCCACTATACCACCTTTACTGCCAAACTTGATGGCATTAACAATATATTTGCTATTGTCAGTGCTTAATAGTTTGGTTTCGGTATTGCCGGCTAATTCGGGATAGGTAGGCACAAAGCGGTGATCTGACCAATAAACTAATTGACCATTCTTAAAAATATAATAAGGATAAACCGTTACAGCTTCGAAATTCAGGAAAGTGCTTTCAGGCGCTTTCTGATACTGTGTTCCTATGCTGAAAAGCTCATCTTTTGACCGTACGATTTCATTCCTTATTCTTTCTCTGATAGCATTTACATAGTGTTCCTTTGATGCCCGGGGGGCATCTTTCTCAAAAATAAAGAAATTTAGGGCAGCAGTGATTGTAAATACTATGGAGAGAATAAGGAAGAGATGTTTCTTAAATAACTTCAAATCCATGTTCACCTATTTATTCTCGGGAAAAATTTAACGAAAACCATGCCAAAAGCAATCAGTCTTTCAGAATTACAAAGCCCAATCCGGCTTCGGTTTGTGTGTAGTCTATCTTTACGCCTATCAGATACATGAGGTGTTTGCGGTCTATTACTACTTTTACCCCCTCTATATCATATGTTTCGTCCTGTTCAGTCGCTTTATCTAGACCTAAAAGATAGTTTGCCGAACAAGCGCCTCCTTTAATACCTACCCGTAAGGCATAACCATCAGGAATTTGTGGTGAATTGAGTGTTTTAGTTATTTCTTCTTTTGCTATTTCGGTAAATACTATCATCTGGTTCGGCAACGTTATTCCCACATAGCAACAAAAATAATCACACATTCATTACATTAGCTAATAGACTAATGTATAATTTTGCATCACAAAATTCTGAAAAAAGAAATCCAATGGCCTTAGTGACCGAATTATTGAAGATTCTTATCCCTGCAGCGGCAGTTTTATATGGTATGTACCTCACTGTTCAGACCTTTTTACAAAAGCAGTTTGAACAAAAACAATTAGAGATTAAGCAAAAAAATACGGAGCTTGTTACACCCTTACGTTTACAGGCCTACGAGCGTATGACGCTTTTCCTGGAACGTATTACGCCTAATAACCTATTGGTAAGATTAGGCAATAGTGGTATGCAGGTACTTGATTTTCAGCAATTATTATTAAGAGAAATCAGAGAAGAGTTCAACCATAATCTTTCACAGCAAGTTTATCTTTCACATGAAGCCTGGGAGAAAATCCGTCAGGCTATGAATGACGTAGTAACTTTATTGAATACCTCAGCCAAAGATTTAGCTACTGATGCCCCTGCTATTGATTTATCCAAAAAAGTATTTGAACGGGTAATCACCGAAAACAAACAGCCTACTACTGATGCCCTCAAATTCTTGAAAGAGGAAATTCAGACCATGTTTATGTAGTTGCATTAGGTTTCTGCAAGGTTTTGTGAATACGTTTCCGGCGTGATTTTGTTTTAAAATCATCGGTCAATACACTTATATTACCATCAACTTCAAGCATGGCTAAATCAACGTCTTCAATTCTTTCAACGCCATGTTCTCTGATAGCAGCCTCCAGTTCGGCATGGCTAAAACCTGCTATTATCAGGTTTTTCTCTTGTATCGCACCGTTATAAATAAGCATAACGGGTTGCCCCTGTATAAGCCTGCCTATAGAGTCGTATCGGCCTATCAGTTTTTTCAGCACAAAATTGGCAATAAATAAACCTCCGGCTGCTGTGAGCCCACCGACTAATGAATTATCCGGGCCTACCATGGCATTTTGCACAGCATTGCTGATGAGCAGGATAAAAACCAGGTCGATAACCGATAGCTGGGCTAGTTCTCTTTTACCAAAGAGTCTGATAGCTCCAATCATAAATAAGTAAACGGCTACAGCACGTAACATGAGGCCTAAATAATAATCCATATCCTGATAAATACGTATAGTCTTGTTCAAATTTAATGAAACTTTTGTATCAGAAAAATTAATATTCATAGCTACCCGAAAGTGCCATTCTTGTCTCTCATGTATTGCTTTTTGTCGCATTTTTCACTAACGTTGGGTATTATTTACAGGTAGAACGCAACCACCGCGCAGTTTTTTTCGTATTCAAATCAGTTATGGTAAATCATTTGCCTGATAGTCCGGAAGAATTATTGATTGCAAGCTTAAAGGGTGACCGAAAAAGCCAGGAAAGGCTTTATAGGCTATTCTATGGCTTTGCAATGGGGGTTTGTTTACGTTATAACCAGAATCGTGAAGAAGCGTTAGAAATTGTGAACGATAGCTTTATGAAAGTGTTCACCAAAGGAGAGCAATACGATGCCAGCGGGCGGCACTCATCCTACCCTTTCAAGGCATGGTTTAGAAGAATTATCGTCAACACAGCGTTAGATTATTACCGGAGCCAACAAAAACACTATTTCCACGAAAATCTCAATGAAGCATACGACGTTTCTTCAACTGAAAGTAATGCTTTGAGTCAACTGAATCATGACGAACTACTGGAACTTGTAAAGAGATTACCATCGGGCTATAAAATGGTATTCAATTTGTTTGTAATTGATGGGTTTTCGCACGAAGAGATAGCGCAGCAATTACAAATTTCAGTAGGAACATCAAAATCAAATTTATCACGCGCACGAGAAGCACTCCGAAAAATGATTATGAAAATTGAAGGTGCATTGACTGACAACAAAAATTAGCAGGTTTCTGTATCAGAAGCCGTTTTTATAAAATGAGCAAAAACCTACATGATTTATCAGATGACGAGTTTGATGACCTTTTCAGAGATTCTGCTGAAAAGTCTGACATCGGCTTCGAACCTGATGCATGGAACAAAATGAGTCAAAAACTTGATGCGGCTTCTTTGCCTCCATCAAGTCAGGGTAAAGGAGGCAATCCACTGACGAAGTGGGGTTTGCCTGCAGTAGTTGTGTTGTTACTGCTGATTACAGGAACTTATTTCTTTTTAAGAAAACCATCAGACGCAGTAACGAAAATAAAAGGAGATACTAAAGAAAATCCGGTAAAGCAAACAGATAAGGTCGTAGAAAAAGATGTAGCAACACACAAAGTAGATACAGAGAACCCCGAAAATGCCAAAGAAACTACTATACAAAATGATACAGATAAAGTAGTTGCTCCAGATAGTAAGGAAAGCACTAAAAAGGCCAATGAAACATTAAAATCTACTGATAATACAACCGCTAAAGCGGAAAAAGTTGTTTCTCTGAAAGCTAAGCAAATGCAAGAGAATAGCAAGACAGATATAGCTGCAAAAGCAAATGTAACCAGGCAAGAAGAGACTCACCCTCTGGGAAGTGAAAGAAGAACAAAAATTATATCATCAGATAAAAAAACTACCGAAAATACTAAAACTAATGGTTATAAAGTAAATAAAAAATCCTCTGATGGGTCTACTCCTGCAAATGAAACAAATGCAGTAATTGCTAAAGATAGAATTGAAGCAAAATCTCAATTACCTATAATATCAGAGAAAGAAGAGAATAATAGTATAGGCAAAACTAACAAGCAACCATCTGCATTAAGAGACACAAGAACTGCCAATAATCAAAAAGCGGATGAAATCAACTCTTCCAATACTGTTAATAATGATTTGAAAACCGTGGTTCAAAGTCGGGCTTCAACAATAGATTCAGCCGCTACAATTGAAAAAACGCAATGGGCATCTGTGAATGCACTGTCACCAGTCATACATTTGTATGATATAGGCTTGAAACTGCCAGATGTTCAATTTGAATCGCCTGATCTTGCACCTGTAATAATGCCAAGGACAAATACTGCATTTAAAAGAGGATTAAATATACGTTTAGCTATATCTCCAGATTTGAGCTTTATTCCTTCAAACAAAATATTTAAAGTAGGTAATAACTGGGCGGCTATTCTGGAATATCGTTTTAATAATCGCATGAGCATCCAAACAGGTGTCATTCGTTCGATGAAGTACTATGGTGCATTGCCAAGCCAATATGAATGGAACGCTTACTGGACAATGCCATCGCCTCTGAAAGACATTGATGCAACCTGTAAAATGCTCGATATTCCGCTTAATTTGAGATATGATATTTCACAAAAACCCAATAGTCGCTGGTTTGTAAGTGGTGGATTTACCAGTTATATAATGTTAAAGGAAGTATATCGTTATAACTATGAAAATCCTTATGACCCGAATATTAAGCGCAAAAGTTGGGAGGGCAAAACCGGAGCGTATCCATTTAGCGTACTAAACCTGTCAGTCGGATACGAAAGACAACTTTTCAGACGTTTAACTTTCCAGGCAGAACCCTTTTATAAAGCACCTTTAGGAAAAGTAGGTTATGGAAAAGTTCGTTTAGCTACAGCTGGTATATTTTTCTCTGTAAAATATCCTTTTTAAACCGTGAGTTGGTATATTAATTGCTATTTTTGATTAAAAAATCATATTATGAAAAATATTCTCTTATTAATAATATTTATTGCAGGAACTTATACCACGTTTGCTCAGGAAAGCAACGCATCTAAGGCAACAAAAGAAATACAGTGGATAAGTCTGCAGGAGGCCTACAATCGCACCCAGAAAGAGCCGCGTAAAACTATCATTGATGTCTATACGGCATGGTGTGGCTGGTGTAAAGTGATGGATAGAGAAACTTACACTAACCCAGATGTAATTGATTACCTGAACAAAAACTATTACATGGTAAAGTTGGACGCGGAAACACGTCAGGAAATAGTAGTAGGAGGCGTGAAGTACGGGTTTGACGAGAAAAGTAATACTAATCAAGCAGCAATTGCCTTACTTCAGGGTAAACTGAGTTATCCGACAACGGTCTTCTTAGATGCCCAATACAATATGATTCAGCCTTTACCTGGTTACCTCGACGCAAAGGCGTTTCATCAGATTATCACTTTTATTGGTGGCGATAGTTACAAAAAAGAGTCATTCGAGCAGTACAAAGAAGGTACTTATAAAGAAGCCTTCAAAGTTACTAAGTTATAACTACTTAATAAAAAGCAGGAAAGTAATGATGATACTACCAATTAGTTCCTAATATGAGAATATTTAGGAGCTTATCCTATATCTATAGGATTGGTATTAATTTTTAAATTTTCGATACTCCAATCAATACCTTTTATTATGTTTTTGATATCATATTGAAGTAGAAAATTTTCATCTTTTTCCCATTCAATTTTTTGTAAATCTTCATTCGTCATATCAGTAGTAATATTACATCCACAAATCTGTTGTGTGTGTGTTTTTGTGATTTTTGTATACATTCTACCTTTGAAATTAAATTTTTCAATACAAAACGCAGAGATATATTGGTCAGATAAGTCATAAACAATAAAAATCTCTGAACTATCACTCATCACCACACTTTTCCAATGCTTTAGTAACTCATGGAATATTTCTTTTACTGATAGTCTATAATTATTTTCGCTATTCCGTTCAATCTTAAGAAAATCGGCAATATAATAGAAATCGACTTTTTCAACAGATTTTTCAGTTATTACTAAAATATCCGTTGTTTGGAAGTCCAGTAAAAATCTTATCATGATATATTTTTCTTACTCCAGTCAAAGATATTCTGATTGGGATTAAAGTTTGATTCAAGTAAAAATAGAGATTTGGGTTGAGATATACATATGATTTTATTAACAATATCCAGAAAGAGTGGATAAAGTAAAATAAGCGTTTGACGAGAGAGAAAATGCAAATCAGAAAGCCATCGCTTTAGTGCAGCGCAAATTGAGTTATCTGATAACAGTTCTTTTATTGACAATATAACATGATTCTGCCTTTCCGAGGTATCTCAATGAAAAGCATTTCATCAGGTTATTACTATTTTTGGTGGAGATAGCTGCGAAAAAGATTCTTTCAAATAATATAAAGAGGGCACTTATAAAGATGCCCTTAGAGATACTAAATTATAGTCATTAGCTTTATTGTTTTGAGTTCATAGGGTGGGCTGACGTCTTTAAAAGAAGTCAGCTCTTTTTGTTTCATGACTATAATTGATTGCACAAAACTATAAGGGATTCCCTTTTTTGCATAGCGTAAAAATACGCATTCTGTTAGGGGTTTTTACGCAATCTTTACATCGGCTAACTAACAGACTCGATTTTAACACTAAACAAAAATCCCGATAAGGCCTAGGCCTTACCGGGATTGACATAGATTCTCCGCAAAACTATTCTTCTAAGAAATCTAAATCTTTTCCGTGTGTTTCAGGAATAGTCAGAGTTGAGTAGAATCCAATAGCAAAGCAAATTGCTCCCACAATCGCTCCGGCAATAATTACTCCTTGATCAGGCTTAAAGAATTTATAGAGAATGGTCATAATCACTACTGTACCACGCACCATATTCGGCACTGTTGTAGCCGCAGTAGCTCTCAGGTTAGTACCAAACTGTTCGGCTCCTACTGTTACAAACATTGCCCAGTAACCTGTTCCTAGGCCTAACCAGCAACATACGCCATAAAGCATATTCGGGCTTTTGATACCGCCTGAAAACAAGAAGAATAATACACCAACAAGGGCAAAAGCCATCATAGCGGCAATAGCTCTTTTACGTGAGTGAAACAAATGACTGATGAATCCACTCAGGAAATCACCAACTGAAATACCTACATAAGCCCACATAATAGCCAGACCCGGGTCAACTTTTTCAGTAATACCCATTGCCTCACCAAACTCGTTGCTGAAATAGGTGAGAATACCAATGCAAAACCAGGTAGGAAGCCCGATACCAATACATTTCATATATTTTATGAAGCGCTCACCGTTGGTAAAAAATGAAAAGAAATTCCCTCTCTCTACATGCTTCTTCCCTACTACATCTTTATAAATCCCTGACTCTATAACCCCTACTCGAAGTAATAGAAGAGCGACTCCCAAACCACCGCCTATCAGATAAGCAATCGTCCAGTCGCCTGAAAGTTTCACAGTAAATGTAGCCACTACCGCCCCGCATAGACCTATACCAGCTACCAAAGATGTACCAATAGCACGCAGATGCTTAGGTAAAACTTCTGACACCAAAGTAATACCTGCTCCCAACTCTCCTGCCAAACCTACTCCAGCAATAAAACGTAGCCATTTATAGGCCTCCACCTTATCCATAAAACTGATATGAGGGATTAGACCGCAGGCAATATTAGCCAGGGAATAAGTAATAATTGAGCCAAAAAGTACTGATAAGCGACCTTTTTTGTCGCCTAATACACCCCATAAAATTCCTCCAATCAAAAGCCCAATCATCTGAAAGTTAATAATGGTTGTACCTACAGACGAGATTTCTTCTTTGGTAGAAAGACCAAGGCTTTCAAGGCTTTGCACACGCACAATGCCAAACAATTGCAGGTCATAAATGTCAACGAAATAACCAAGGGCAGCAACGATTACAGGAAGGCTAAAAAGATACTGCAAGGTCGTTTTTTCTTGCTTCATAGTGTTTAGGTATTTGATTTAGATTCAGTATTTCCATAAAAATAGGCCGGATAAGCTATCCGGCCTATTTTTACTAAGTATTTCTTAAAGTTCTTTAACAACGATATTTTTCCATCTCACTTTAATTCCACCACCACTGTGAATTTGCAGAGCCAGTATACCGTCTCTTTCTCCAATTTTAGGATCATCCAGTTTAATCATTTCAGTACCATTCAGTATAGTAGTTACTACGTTATCTACTACTCTCACTGTCATAGTATTCCACTCTCCCATTTTCAGGGCTTTGTCTTTTTCAGCTTCTGGTTTAATAATCCAACCACGGCCATGAGACTCATAAATACCACCTGTATTGTGTCCCGGAGGAGCTACTTCTGCCTGCCAGCCTGTAATGGTAGTTCCGGCAATTGAAGAATGAAAAAACACACCACTGTTACCGTTTGCTTCTTGTTTGAAATCAAGTGTCAGCTCAAAATTTTTGAATTTCTTCTCAGTACCTAAATAACCATATTGTTTGTCAGGACCGCTTTCGCAAACCAATATACCATCTTCAACATACCATTTTTCAGTACCGTATACCACCCATCCGGACAGGTCTTTACCATTGAAAAGTTTTTCTCCTTTTTTGTTCTTTTGAGCAAAGCTCAGGGTAGAAATTAATAAAAAAGTAATAGTTAGGAAACGAAGTTTTGTGTTCATTTTGAATAGAGTTTATTTACTCTTACAAAGAAAAGATAAATTTCTTATCTTGCATCACCAAGCAAAAACTATTTGTATGATAAACCGAATATTCAGCGTTTTTCTTTTGTCATTTTCTCTTTTTAGCTCCTTTTCTTTTGCGCAAAACTCTCTGTCGAAAGAAACTTTTGATGGTTTAATCAATAACAAAATACCTATCTTAATGACCCTTACTTTCGATGATAACCTTATCTACGGAACGTTAGTCTATAAAAGAGTAGGACAAGCCATTAAAGTAGTAGGTTCTTTAGAAAATGGTAATGTATTATTGCATGAGTTCGATTCAAAATCGGAAGTAACAGGGATTTATTACGGCACAAGGAAAGGCGATGAGATTACAGGCTTCTGGTCGAAACCTAATAGCGATAAAGAAATGAGTTTTAGTCTGAAAAAAACTTCGGACATAAAAATAGAATCTACACCTATTAATACTACAGGAACTTATGCCTATAGCTTTGGTAAAGAAGCAGGAACGGGAAGCATATACGTAAATCAGATTAGTAAGGATAAAATCATAGTTGAGATGCAAGCCATCAGGGGTGCCCCGAGTTACAATCAGGCCATTATTGAGAAAACTACCCTTAAACTGAATGGTAACCAGGCCCTTTATGAAAATAATGAGTTTGGAAAATGTAAACTCAAAATCATTTTCTTTGAGGGCGGTGCTACCATTGTCTATCAGGATGAAGCCTTTGAATGTGGATTTGGTAATGCGGCTACAGTAGCGGGAAATTATCTGAAATACGATAGCAAAGTGCCAAAGTTTGAAAAGCAGGATTAAACGACCAATTCCTGAGTTTCGGTCATACTGATTCTCTCTTGCTCATCAGCCTCGATATTATTTGTAATAATAAAAGGGCAAACGGCGCAAGCTTTATCACCGGATTGATAAAACCATCGACAATTAGAACGAATACTACAGGTGGGAAGATGAGCAAAGCCGTCAAAACCCTGATTCATATTAAGTACCCTGTCGATAACTGTACAGCGCGATCCATCCCATTGCCTACATCCACCTTCCACACATTTATTTGTAAATCTGAAGCGTTTTTCGGGTGTATTGCCTTGATGGGCAATGGCAACAAATTCATTAGTGACATCAATTTTCTGAGGCAATAAACTGACAAAACCCTCTTGATTGACAATACCAATGACTGCCGCCCCAGTTTCACAAGTGGCACTGGGGCAGGCTTTGTCAAGCGATTTCATCAGCCGTATCGGTTTACGATGTCGAAAGTTTTAGACACCTCAATGGCACGGAAATCTTTAAAACGGCGAAGCCAGATTCCCAGCCATTCAGGATTGATTTTCAACATATCTTTTTTCCCGATGGCAGCGGAGTGGTCAATACCGGCAACGTGCTTGGACACTACCGCATTGAGTTCTTTTTGCAAGGCTGATTTTTGTTCTTTCGATAACTCAATGTTCTCAAGAACGACATTAAATTTTGTAGAAGGCATGGCTATAAAGTTTTGTAAAACATTATGGCTCAAAGGTAGGTAAGATAAACTTTGCTTTTTAGCGTAAAAAGTCGTGAATCATAGCGTAGAAATACTTAATTTCTTTATATTTCAATCAATAAACCAAATAACCAATGAAAAAACTATTTACACTCTTATTCCTGGTAATCTCAATATCCGCTTTTGCTCAGACAGACGAAGAGCAAATCAAAGCCAGTATTAATCAGGTTTTTGATGGGATGCGTAAAAATGACACTACGCTTATCAGACAAGTGCTATACCCTTCATGCTTTCTGAAATCAATCGGAAAAAATAAAGACGGTGTAGTAAAACTACAGGAAGACCAGATTATTGACTGGCTGAAATCGGTAGGTACTAAACGTGATGGTGTAGTGCTTGACGAAAGATTAACTTCTTATGATATAAAAATAGATGGCGAAATGGCTATGGCCTGGACACCCTATGAATTTTACGTGAACGATAAATTCAATCATTGCGGGGTTGATGTATTTACGATGATGAAAACTGATAAGGGTTGGAAAATTGTAGGTATTGTTGATACCCGTCGTAAAGACAATTGCAAGAAATAATAATATCCAGTGTTCGTTGTTTATAGAACTATCAAATTCTGCCATGAAAAAGACAGCCCTTATTGTAGTAATGTTGTTGAATGCTACTTGCATTTTTGCTCAAAAAAATATCTTTATTGCTTCCGATCTGACCAAAGAGGGAGAATTCACCAATAATTGCGAAGGTCCATCAGTTGACAAAGACGGAAATATTTATGCTGTAAATATCAATCAGGATGGTACTATTGCCAAAATTAGTTCTGATGGAAAAACAGCTATTTTCCTGACTTTACCCAATGGCAGTGTAGGCAACGGGATACGTTTTGGGGCAGAAAACACTTTTTTCGTGGCAGATTACACACAACACAATGTACTAAAGGTAAATTTGAAAACCAAACAGGTAAGTGTGCTGGCGCACGTACCATCCATGAATCAGCCCAATGACCTGGCTATTATGAACAATGGAACTATCTTTTGCAGCGACCCTAACTGGAAAGAAAGCACGGGACAAATCTGGAAAGTAACCCAGGATGGTAAGGCTGAGTTACTGGTAAAGGATATGGGTACAACGAATGGTATTGAGGTAAGCCCTGACGAGAAAACATTGTATGTCAATGAGTCGGTACAGAAAAACGTTTGGGCTTTTGATATTACCCCGCAAGGTGCATTAACTAACAAACGTCTGCTGATAAAATTTGAAGATGGCGGTATGGATGGTATGCGCTGCGATGATGAGGGAAATCTGTATATTACCCGCCACGGACTTGGGATAATAGATATTGTTTCTCCGCAAGGTAAAGTTATCCAGACCGTGAAAATGAAAGGCAAGCTGACCTCCAATATCTGTTTTGGCGGTAAAGATGGCAAAACTTGTTATGTAACGCTACAAGACCGTAAATGTCTGGAAACTTTCCGAAGTAACAATCCAGGTAGAGAGTGGCATATGATGAAAAAGTTTAAGTAATATATCTACCTCTTCTTAAAGTAATCGTTTATCACCTTTGGAAAAGGAAAGGTCATTTTAAAATTTTTAATAGATACTATAGCCAGTAATTTTGCTTGTGAAATATCAGGGAAATACTGGCTATTTACTTTTATACCTGATAGTTTAGCAAATGATGCTTTGCCATTCGTAGATAAATGAGTAATAAGTAAATCGTTGTGAAGCTTTTGAGCTAGTTTCAATGGGAAGAACTTTGTGGTAACTGGAAAATTGAAATCGCCTTTTTTCAAACGAGCCTTAAAGAATACCTCATTATTAGTTTTTACTTCTATAATTTCTTCTCGTTCACTGATTTTTTGAATGTTGAAATCGGCCAATTCCTTTGGTATTCCCCAGTTCTCTCTTCCATTCCAGACACTATTATAAGATGAGACATAAATTTTCGATACTCCCCACGTTTTGATTGAAGCTTTGCTGAAATCGAATTTTCCGGGTACAAATAGCAGTTCTCTATAAGGTCCAACATTAGAAGTTGTATAGTCTAGAAACATGACTGTACCCAAACCTAAAAGTCCATGCTTATATGCACTTTTCTGAAAATCATCCAAAAAACCCTGTTCCTGCACAAATACTTTCGAAAAACGAAACAGAAAGACGTATCCGTTTCCCGTTAATTTCCAGGGTGGTGGCGCAATTTGTGTGGGTCCAAGGCTCATATTTTAAAAGGCAATCAGTTCTTTGGCTTGTCTTTCAAGAAATCTCTTATAAATATTGCAAACATGTTGCGCTTTAGCATCATTCGGGTCTCTTGGGTTAAAATCTTCCCCATCAAAATGTTCCCAGATTCTCCCTAGTTTGATACGTAAGCCCATTACATCTGTTTCCATATAACTCAATATATCATTCAGATGCCCTAAACCAGCAACATTACCCTGAACACCTGAAGATACACCCACTAAAGCTGCTTTTTTATAGTGAAAACTATCAGGATATCGCAACCCATCAAGAAAGGTTTTTAAAACACCCGGAAAAGAACCATTGTATTCTGGTACAACAAAAACGAATTTATGTGTAGTGTCTACAATAGTCTGAAACTCATTAAATAAATCGTTCTTGCCATAATTATGGTAAAGAGCTGAAAAAGCAAAGTCTTCCGGCAAAGTAGCCAAATCTATCAGCTGGCTTTTTGCCCCTAACGATTCTAACAATTTCTGATAATATATACCGACTTTTCTTGAAGCTGAATTAGGACGATTGGTACCAATGATTACTCCGATCATTTTAGAGAAAATTAATTAAAAAAGGGTAAAGATTAATACCTCCCCACAGATTGTATTCTATCTTATTATTATCTTTAACAAAAATAACTCTAAATCGTTTCAATGAACGAACTCATTTCAGAATTACAGGCAATTGCCACCCCCGAACGGGCTAAAGCATCTGCCTGGTTTTTCAAAACAGGAAAAGGACAATATGGAGAAGGTGATGTTTTTATTGGTATAACAACGCCAGATCTCCGTGCCATTTGTAAGAAATACGGTTCATTATCTTTGGAAAATTTACAGGTTTTGCTCAACGACCCTATTCATGAATATCGTATGGCTGCTCTAATGATTCTGGTGAATCAAATGAAAAAAGCTAAAGGAGATGCCCAGAAAAGTATTTATGACTTTTATCTGAAGAATACCAAGCAAATCAATAATTGGGATTTGGTCGATGCTTCGGCTCGTGATATTGTAGGGTATTATTTATTCGACAAAGACCGGCAGATATTATATGATATGGCTCACACCAATCATCTCTGGACGCAACGTATAGCCATTATTGCCAGTTGGTATTTCATTAATAAAAATCAATACGAAGACACTTTCCGGATTGCTGAAATTCTGCTTTCGCATAAACATGATTTAATTCATAAAGCGGTCGGCTGGATGCTTCGGGAGATATGGAAAAGAGAAGAGGCCGGTGGCATAGAAGCCAAGCAAGTAGAGCAGTTTTTAAAGAAAAATATCAGTAGGATACCAAGAACGGCACTTCGGTACAGTCTCGAGAAAATGACTGAGGAGCGGAGGAAGTATTTTATGACATTACGTCCCTAGCCATTCGGCGAATCGTCCCTGAAGGTGGATAATTTAAAAATATTCATTATATTTCCATCTGAGATATCCCTTGAACCTAATGAGGCATTTTACAAAGCACTAAGATTGTACTCATCTTATACTCCTTCAAACAGTTTAATGAAAACAACTCTTTAAATTACAGAGAATAATATTATTTAACCATGATAAAGGAGTTTTTTGAAGAAATTGAAGCATCAGACGATTTTTTGAATCAACTGGACAGACAGATAAAGCCACAAATAGAGGCTTATTTTGACTATATATTTAACCATGACGAAATAAGACTTCAATTGAAATACAATGGTTTTGAGACAATTCAGAAAAGAGATAGTGATAAAAAATATATAATCAGGTATGAGGGGAATATATCTAAAATTACTGTAGGAGTGTACTTTGGCACAAAGCAAATATGTTTTCCCATTGGAATTGCTTGGATAGACCCTTATTATAGATTTGAAATAAAGCCGAAGGAATACTTAAAAAGTGAGCCCATACTTTTTTGGATTATGGTTCCCTTTAATATTAATTTTTTAGAGGATATGAAAAAAATTATCCGAAGTTCAAAAACCAAGAAGTATGACTTTGGAAAGTTTAAATATGCTTTAAATATAAGCTCTTTAGGGATTGATATAACTATGAGTATCCAGACAATAGATGATAATTATGAAATACTTACGCGTGAATTATCGTCAATCATGAGCGAATGGAATACAAATGCCGAAAATAATATAACTGGATATAAAGGCCTCATTCATTATGCAGAATTGGAAAGAGGACCGATTCCGATGTTAGCTATAGCGAAGATAAATTTAGGCACAGCAGAAATGGATGGCCTGAAATTTATCCTGAAGAAAATCAACAAATTAGAGATTAGTCTTACTAAAGTTGAAATAGCAAGCATGTAAAGAAGGTTTTCAAAGTTTTAATAAGTAAATTGCTAAATTAAACTCCGTACAACTTAGAGTATTTTACTCTGTGTTACCCAGTGGTTAAAATTTTTAATAGCAACAATCTTTTCCCATCAATGAACAAACGTCAGTTTATTAAGACCATTGCTGCTACTGGCTTGGCTGTTCCTGCTTTTGGGGAGGGCTTTGAGAAAGCCTTAGCTAAAGTTCAAATACAAACCCCGGAAGAAACCGCAGAGAATGAGGAATTCTGGGCAGAGGTTAGGAGAGGTTATAAAATCAAGCCCGATTATGTGAATCTCGAAAACGGCTACTATTGTTTTACTCCTCAGGAAACCTTGCAGAATTATATCAGGCATGTGCAGGATATTAACTTTCAGGGGTCTTATTATATGCGCACCCGACAATTTGATGATAAGGCTGAAATCAGAAAGAAACTGGCTGCCTTAGCTGGTTGTTCACATGAAGAACTAATAGTTACCCGGAATACGACAGAATCATTAGATACTGTGATTGCCGGGATAGACTGGAAAGCAGGCGACGAAGCCGTAATGGCCGAACAGGATTATGGTGCGATGCTCGATATGTTTAAGTTACAAGCCCGCCGATATGGCATTATAAACAAGATTGTCTCTGTACCGAATCACCCCGCTTCTGATGAGGAAGTAGTTTCAATTTATGAAAAAGCCATCACACCTAAAACAAGATTGCTAATGGTTTGCCATATGATTAATATTACGGGGCATATCCTGCCTATCAGAAAAATATGCGATATGGCGCACAGTAAAGGTGTTGAGGTAATGGTTGATGGAGCACATGCATTTGCACATATCAACTATAAAATCAGTGATTTGGGTTGTGATTATTATGGAAGCAGTTTGCATAAATGGTTGAGTGTGCCGCTAGGCACCGGAATCTTATATGTAAAGAAAGATAAAATTGCCAAACTCTGGCAGATGTTTGGAGATATGGGTTATAAAGATGATGATATCAGAAAGCTAAATCATACGGGCACTAACCCTGTACACACAGATTTAACCATTGCCGATGCCATTAACTTCTACGAAAAAATTGGTAGGGAACGCAAAGAGGCACGGTTAAGGTATTTGCAGGAGTACTGGACAAAACAGGTGAGAAACCTACCAAATATAGTATTGAATACACCTGCTGACAGTCATCGGGCCTGTGGGATAGCCAATGTAGGTATTGCAACTATGAAACCGACTGACCTTGCGAAGACCTTGTTGGAGCAATATAAGGTATGGACTGTTGCCATTGACTCCCCTACCGTAAAGGGTTGCAGAATTACCCCTAATATCTATACGACAACTGCCGAACTGGATACCTTTGTACTAGCATTGAAAACTTTAGCTACATAAAAAATGCCCACGATTGACTCGTGGGCTTGTAACAATAGCAATCACCAGCAGATACTGATTTTCTATTTTTTTACTTTTACGGTTATTTTTGCGTCAACCTCGCTTACTGTTTTAGATTGTATATCTATCTGACTCTCCCGTACACCTTTTTCCAGTAAAGCTTCACGCAGGGCATAAGCACGGTCTTCACCTAAGGTGCCACCACCGCTTTGTGAACCACCTGCGATGGTAATCTTAGCCTTTGAATTATTCTTCAAAAATCTTACCAAATCGTTTATATCACCCTTACCACTGATTTCAGCGCTACCTTTTCTGAAATTAAGGTTGGGCAGACCAATCCAAGAAGTACTCGTATTTAATGCATTACTGATAGATTCTCCACTGCCTGACGCATTATCTGCAGAGTTCACAGGCTTCTCCTCTATCTTTGGTAATTCTGCTTTCTTATCTGCTACTTTCGTATCTGCAGGCTTAGGTTCGACTTTTTCTACCGGGGTAGTAATAGTCAAAGTATCTTTTGGCACTATATTAAATGAAGTAGTATCAGGTATTACAGTGGCAGTAGAATCAGCCAATGGTAAAGATTGTGGCTGCGAATCCTGCTGTTTTTTGTACTTAAATACATAAAACAGAATAGCAATCAGAACTAAAGCCAATAAAACCCAGGGAATCCAGACCGCAGGACCTCCACCGGAGGCATTCGGGTTTGGATTGGCATCTTTCTCTTTTTCCTTTTTCTTCTCCTTAGCTTGTTCTCTAGCCGATTTTTTATTGACAGGTTCTTCTTTTGTAATCAGTTTATTAATCAAAACAGGTGGCAGGGCTGCCAATACAGCATCTCTCTGCTCATTTAACAACTTCATTAGTCCCGAAACCCCCATACCCTCTCTGGCAATTACTTTACCCAAAGCCCCTAAAACCAAAGGCGTTGCTAAACCTATTAAAGACGAAGCAGAAGTTTTACGAATATTGCTTAAAGCAGAAATAGTCTCAACAATACCATTACTTTTATTACCTAAAAAATGATTAAAGATATTTGTACCAATGGTTATTAATAATTGTGTTTTGTCGAAGTTTCCCAACAGATTAGGTAAATCATCAAGGATTTCTCCTGTGTGCCCACCATCCTTTAATACATCCATCACCTTGCCCGCACTCTCTTCTGTAGTAGTATTCTGTATAATACCCCCAAGTACTGTAGGAACGGCTTTATCTAAAGCAAGGCTGATATTTTCGGGGTGTTCGCCCAAAAAATTGCTAACTTTTTCAATAACTGAATCAGTCAGTTTGTCTTTTATCAGTCCAATAATATTCATACAAATCTTTTTCTCGTGTAGCTAATAATTATTTTTGGGGTACGATCATAACAATTATGTTTTTTACAAAAACTATGCCCAAAATAGAGGCATTTCTAAAAAAAATCATATCCGTTTAATAAGAAAACGAAAAACCAAAGCTGCTATTTTCTGTTATACAAATTATAAATCAAGCATTTTAAAATATTGGCATACAAAGGGCAAAATATTACCATTTAAGAATATTATATGATTTTTTAAAGAATTTTACAATATAAATGACTGATAATCATTCATTTATGATTTTTATAATATAATTTTGTTGCGAAAATCAAAACATGCATAAAAATGGCACTTGTAAAACAATTTTCTAAAACCAAATCAGTTTGTAAAGTTACGTTCACGCTACCTTCAGAAGTTGTTAATGAAGCTAAGAAAGTAGCTCTTGTAGGTGAGTTCAATGAGTGGAACTCAACAGCTACCTTGTTGAAGAAACAAAAAGATGGTCAATATAAAGCTTCAGTAGAACTTCCTATCGGTTCAGAATTCCAATTCCGCTATTTATTGGATGGAACTAACTGGATTAATGATGAAGCTGCTGACAAATATGTGGCTAACGAATTCACTACAGACAACTCGGTAGTTGTATTGTAATTTGAAGAAGAAATTTAAAAGCCCAAACGGTGTCGTTTGGGCTTTTTTTGTATACTACCGAATTGGCTCATAGTCTAGTTCCAGAAAACCTTCTACATTGGCTAACCAGTACTGGTCTACAAATGCCACATGCTCAGGGTGAGAATTATACTTCTCGTACAGGGCTCTATTGGCAAAATCCATAAACAAACCATAATCAAACGAATTATGCGTGCTCGTCTGCCGATAAGTTATAAAATTCTCTACTCCTTCTATTGATGCCAGTTTATTTACTGCATCAAAAAATAACTGCTCTTCCTGAGACCCTATCGGGTGCTTTAGTTTAAATACAACTGAGTGGCGGATCATTTTATTGAGTGATTGATCGATTTAGTGAATTAGTGATTAGTAAATATATAATTCATTACTTAACTATTCAACAATTCACTCTTAATTACTCCTTGCATTAATCAAATTTAAGGGTTTTAAATTTAATTAAGTTATCACTTGGTTTGTCTGGTTTCACTGCTACGATATATAAATCGCGGAAGCCCTCAACAGGTTTATCCAGTTTGCTTTCTACCCACTTCATTTTACCCCAGCCCTCTGTCGGACTAAAGGTAGTTGATGCAAGAATAGGCCCGGCCACTGAATTTTCTCTTACTTCTATCACACCCGATTTATCCAGAGAGGCATATTCAAAGGCAATAGTTTTGATATTGGTCAGGTCTATATTCTTGAATACGAGATAAGCCTTAGAAGCTCCTTGACGAAGTTCGCCCCAGTCAAACACAAAACCAGGGTGTCTGTCAGAATCCATCGCTCTTAGTTGGTGATAACGCAAGCGAGTAACGTCTTCTGATTTTTCCGGTTTTGCGCCTGCTGCGCCATTGTCAACATATGTCGCCTTAACAGTATAATATCCGGTTGTTTTGTTTTCTAAATGCTCTTTTAATGGCAGAATGCCATTTGCTCCGATAGGCTTAAAGTTCTTGTTAGGGTCATTGATGGCCAGAATATACTTCACCATTTCGTCGGCATCCTGAGAAGATATTTGCGGGTGCGCACTCATCACGTGTGTGCTGCCCCAGCTACCACCACCACCATCAATAATTTTCTTCGATAAAGTCCTGATAGTTTTGTTATCTCCACTACCATATTTTTTTGAAATTGCTAAAAATGATGGACCTACCGAAGTTTTATCGATTGTATGGCAAGCTTTGCAATCGCTGGCTTCTATCAGAGTTTTACCTAATGAGCCTAATTCTACTTTAGAATCTGATTTTGCACCACTCACTGGTTGATAAGGGTTCGGATAGTAGTTATACTCTACCTTACGCTTTTTGGCATTGATAACCTTGTCTTCTGCATCATTAATTGATACTGTATATTCAAAAGGTTGGTTATCCCAATAGAAAGACTTGTTTTTCTTTGCATTGATTGCCACTACCGGAACAGCATTGCCTACCCTTACATTCAGTGTATCCGTGCCTGTTCTACCTGCGGCATCCTTAGCCATAAAAACTACTTTATAATTGCCGTTTTTGTCGAAGGTATGCGTATACATAGCTTTATCAGCCGGCAATTTAGCACCATTAATATACCATTCGTAAGTAAGTTTATCATCAAAATCTAAATCTACTCCTCTACCCGCAAAACGTAGTCTTAGCGGGGCTTTGCCTGCCCACTCTTTATACTGAGGCACATCTCTGATTTCGGAAGTAATAAATGATTCTTTATTTTTTCTCACTGCTAAAACCGTATCTACAATACTGGCTATGGCTTGTGGCGCTCTGTTATCGTAATTATACTCAATTTTCACCAAACGGGCATCGGTATTATCAGCGCCATAAACCGAGCCGTATTCCAATACGTACATAATACCTTCTTTGCTGAATGCCAAGTCAATTGGTCGTCTGAAATCGCCTTTCGTTGGCATAAATGGCTCTGTTTTTACGTAGTTCTCATCTTTGTCAAATCTGACTGCCAACATCCAGTTACGCATCCAGTCGAAGATAAACAAGGCACCATCATAATACTTAGGTATCTTGTTCTTAGTACTAGAAGCTTCATTATAGGTATAAAACTGACCTGCCATCGCACTACGCCCACCTGTACCTAATTCAGGGAAATCAGGTGATAAGGCATACGGATACCATAACATAGGCGGTGTAGCTGCAGGTAATTCTTTCAGTCCTGTATTATTAGGTGAGTTGTTGACAGGTTTTTTAGGGTCATAATTAGCGCCAGGTTTTCCGGTTTCAAAATCCCATTCGGCATAGGCGTAGTTGTTACCTACAAAATACGGCCATCCGAAATTGCCCGGCTTTTTAGCCTGATTAAATTCATCATACCCTCTTGGGCCTCTTGGGCTATCTTCTCCGGCATCAGGGCCAATTTCTCCCCAATAGATGGTACCCGTTTGAGGATTGATGGCAATTCTATATGGATTCCGACAACCCATGGCATAAATTTCGGGCTTTGTATTCTCCTTCCCTACTTCAAACATATTTCCTTTTGGAATGGTGTATGTACCGTCTGGTTGTGGGTGAATACGAAGTATCTTACCTTTGAAATCATTGGTATTAGCCGCTGAACGTTGCGCATCCATCGGGTAATATTGTGGGTCGGTACGTTCGTCAATAGGTGCATAGCCATTCGATGGGAACGGTGTAGTACCATCACCAGTCGATAAAATCAGGTTACGGTCTTTATCAAATGCCAGAGAGCCGCCATGATGCGAACCACTATTAATTTGTACAGGTACTTTTAATAAGACTTTTTCAGAAGCTAAATCAATTACATCTTTAGTTGAAATGGTAAACCTTGATAGATTGAAATAAATCGGCTCACCCTCAATAGGCGGAGAATAATATAAATACATCCAACGATTGGTATCAAAATCAGGATCAAGTGTGATACCTATCACACCTGTGCCCCCTTTCATTACGACCGGGAAACGATGAATCAGTTTGAATTTATTGGTTTTGGTATCAAATACTGATAGATTACCTGCTAGTTCGGTCATGTACACCTTTCCGTCGTTAGATACAGCCAATTCCATGGGATTATTCAGGTCGTTCACCAAAACCGTTTTCTCAAATCTGTTTTCTTCCGGCATGGTTACCGAATAGGCTTTAGAATAATCCAGCGGTTTCCCGTCACCCATCGCATAGTTAATACCACCCAGAAGGTGTTTCTGAAATAATGGTTCAGAAAAACTATCATCATTGTGTCCACCTCCGGTAAAGAAAGACCTGCCGCCATCAAATTCATGATACCAGGCAATCGGGTGATTTCCTCCGTTGGTACCACCATCGTAGGTGCTTTCATCCAGATATGCCAAAGGTTTTATGTTGCGGTAGATAGACTTATAATTATACCATTCATCGGTGCGCTCCCATTTATCAGGTAAATGATTGGTTGAGATATGCGATTTATCTGTTACAAGTACTGTGGCCTTTCTAACGTTTGAGTTATTCGGGTGGCTTTCAAAGTATGCTCCTACCAATTGCCCATACCATGGCCATTCGTACTCTGTATCAGCCGCCGAGTGGATACCCACAAAACCACCCCCAGCCTGAATGTACCTTTCAAACGCTGCTTGCTGTGCATTGTTCAGAACGTTCCCGGTAGTTGAATTGAAGATAACGGCATTATACTTTTTAAGATTATCGTCGGTGAAATCATCTGAGTTTTCTGATATATCAACTCCGAAATTATTCTCCTGACCTAATTTTTTTATCCCTTCTTTGCCAAAAGGAATACTTGAGTGTCGCCAGCCTTTGGTTTTAGAAAATACTAAAACTCTTTTTTGCTGGGCTGAAGCACCATGATAAATGAAAGTCGTAAATAGGGTGCAAAGAACCCACAAGCTGAAAGAGAGTCTTTTAGCAGGTTGTTTCATAGTAATAAGGTTAAATAGAAAGAATTCAAATATAACTATTTCTTGTTAAACCTTTGCTATTTTAAGATAATTCAGAATAATTATGCGATGAAAAAGCACAAATACACTTCAAATAAGAATCAATTAACTCATTTTACAGTATTTTATTTTATCAAATTGACTATTCACAGGTTTTCAACTATTTAATTAAACCCAAACAAAAATCATATTTTGACATAGTTTTAACTATTTTTGATGTATCAATAAGAGATATATCATGATTGATTCTGAAACCCCGAGGCTCTCGCGACTTACTGCCATTATTACTTTCCTGCAAACAAAACGTTTAGTTACTTCTACCGAATTAGCTAAGAAATTTGGTGTAAGTATCAGAACCATTTACCGGGACATCAGGGCTTTGGAGCTATCCGGTATTCCCATTTGTACAGAAGAAGGAAAGGGGTATTCTTTGGTTGAAGGATTTTCATTAGCCCCTGTCATGTTTACTGAAACAGAAGCCAATGCCTTGATAACTGCTGAACAACTGGTATTGAAAAACAGCGATACTTCTTTTATTAAAAACTATCAGGATGCGCTCATTAAGGTAAAAGCTGTACTACGCACCAATACCAAAGAAAAAGCCCGGATTCTGGCCGAAAGAATTATATATAGAAATAATACTCCGCAAAGTAGTAGTAGTCATTATTTGTCAATTATCCAGTTAGCGCTTACTAATTATGCGCCCATCCGTATCAATTATGTGTCATATGAGAATAATACTACCCAAAGAGTAGTTGAACCCTTTGCCTTATATAATACACAGGAAAACTGGGTGTTGATTGCCTACTGCCGGATGCGAAAAGAGAATCGCTCGTTCAGATTAGATCGTATTCAGTCCTTAGAGACCTTGCCTGAGAAGTTTCAGCCACAAAACATTACCTTGCAGGAATATTTTGAATCGGTGAGAAAGAAATATTTTAATACCCCTGACATACCTCTGTCTTAATGGTAAGCTAGTTTTGATGGAAACAAAAAGCAAAATCATGAATTTAACACACATCCCGGCGTTTGCCTTCATTGGCTTAAGCATCAGAACAACGAATGAAAATCAGCAAGCCATGCAGGATATACCTGCTTTATGGGCGAAATTCTTCGCAGAGAATACACTTGCCAAAATCCCCAACAAAGTAGATGATACCCTTTATTGCATCTACGCAGATTATGAAAAAGATTATACTAAGCCTTATACAACGTTTTTAGGCTGTAAAGTAGAAAACCTTGATAGTATCCCTGATGGATTGACAGGGAAATTAATAGATGGAGGAAATTATACTACATTTACAGCAAAAGGAAATCTTAATGAAGGAATTGTGGTGCAGAAATGGATGAAAATCTGGAACAGTAATTTAGACAGAGCCTACACTGCAGATATTGAGGTATATAGACAAAAAGCTCAAAACCCTGAAAATGCCGAAGTGAATATACTGATAGCTATCAAATAAATATGTTAAGCCCGATAGACCAATATTTTGAACAACAGGAAGAACCCATTAAAAGCTGTCTGCTTTTCCTGAGATCGTTTATATCAAAGTTCGATGCAGATATTACAGAAACATGGAAATACAAGATGCCTGTATATTGTTACAAGGGTAAAATGCTATGTTATTTGTGGATATATAAAAAATATAAAAGCAATAGCATTCCCCTCCCCTATATTGGCATTATCGATGGCAACCTGATAGATGAACCAGATTTGATTAAGGAAGCACGAGCCAGGATGAAAATTCTGCTTATAGACCCCAATGAGGATATTCCTGTTGAGAGAATTAAGAGGCTTTTGAGGGCGATGATACAATTAAGACAGAATTTTTAGGAGTTAAAAAGAACTCTCTATCAAGTGCTTTCATTTTAGAAAGACTTGATAGAGAGTTTATATTTATAAAAAACGTTTCTATTTGTACCTTTTTCCCTTCGCCTTTCTCTAAACTATTCCGTTTTTAATGACTTCACCGGATTCATCAGAGCCGCTTTGATGGCCTGGAAACTAATAGTAGCAAAAGCAATAACCACAGCCATTACTCCGGCCAGGATAAATATCCACCAGGCGATTTCTGTTCTATAAGCGAAATCCTGTAACCAGCTATACATAAAATAATAAGCAACAGGCGATGCTACTATTAGTGCTATTAATACTAACTTCAATAAGTCTTTTGATAGCAAGAGAATAATACCCGGAACAGTAGCACCTAAAACTTTGCGAATGCCAATCTCTTTAGTACGTTGCTGAACAATGTAACTTACCAGCCCTAACAGGCCCATACAAGCAATAAGAATACCCAGAAATGAAAATATCCAGAATACTTGTTGAGATACCTTTTCATTTCTATATAATTCTGCCAAATCTGCATCCAAGAAAGCATAATTAAAAGGTTGTTCCGGTAAAAACTTCTTCCATGTTTGTTGTAATTGCCCTACAACTGACTGAAAATCAGAGGTGTTAATTCTTGCGGCAATCAGATTACTTGCACCACCAAAAAAGCGATTATTGACAATAAACAAAGGCGTGATTTTTTGATGCAACGAAGAGAAGTGGAAGTCTTTTACTACACCTACGATGGTATAGGTAACTTCAGGGCCATCGCCCTGCACCAGATTGTCAGGACTGAATATTTTCTGCCCGATAGGATTTTTAAGACCAAGTGCTTTTACTGCTTCCTGATTCAGAATGACCGATAAAGAATCGTTAAATTCTCTCTGGAAGAAACGCCCTTCGGCTACTTCCATATTCAGGGTTTGCAGGTAGCCTTCATCAGCCATCATGGTTTTACCTGTTACAGTTTCTTTTTCACCACCTTTACGGAAAGTAATTCCAAAGAAAGCTTCCTGCCCCGGTTCAGCACTTGTACCTCCTACTTTTTCAACACCTGCAATTTTCTTTATTTCTTCTTTAAACACTTTAGTACGATCTCCTAAAAATCCGGCACCTCTTAGATGAATCACAAAATCTTTAGAGTAGCCGAGTTCTTTATTCTGAATAAAATTCAGTTGTCGGTATACCACCAGCGTACTGATAATCAAGATGATGGAAATAGAAAATTGAAAAACTACTAAACCATTACGCAAGGCATGCCCTTGTTTTTTAGAAGCAAACTTACCCTTAAGCACCTGTATTGGTTGGAATGAAGACAAAACCCCTGCCGGATATAAACCTGCCATTAAACCTACAGCTATTGATAGAATCAGCATGAGAGGTATGGTTTGCCAGGTAAAGAAATTATCTAATGCCAATTGTTTATTGGCTAAATTATTGAAGAAGGGTAACGCCAATACTACTATTAAAGTTGCTACCAACAAACTTGTTACGCTCAACAAAACAGACTCTGTCAGAAACTGAATAGATAACTGCGATTTCGTTGACCCCAGTGTTTTACGGATGCCAACTTCCTTGGCTCTTTCAGTAGAACGGGCTGTAGCTAAATTCATAAAATTGATACAAGCAATCAGCAATACAAAAACGGCAATTACCATGAAAATATATACCAGATTTCTACTACCATTCGCACCCAATTCAGCTTCCAGATGCGATTCTAAATGAATACTTTGTAAAGGCTGTAAGAAATAAAAGTAGCCATTGCCAGCCTTTACATAATCTTTGAAAGATACTCCAAAAGTCCGTTGCACTTCTCCTGCTGCATACTTTTCAACAATGGCAGGTATTTTGGCTTGTACTTGCTCGGGCGAAGTATGTGGTTTTAATAGAAGATAAGTTGAGGCAGAAAAACTGATATGATTGGTAGCCTCGGCAAAGCGATTACCCTTAATTGCACCCAGAAAATCGAATTGAAAATGAGCATTCTTAGGAACATCAGTACAGACTGCTGTTACTTGAAATTTTGGCCCTTGCACCAGTTCTATATATTTGCCTATTGCATTGGTTGTGCCGAAATAGCGTTTAGCTGTGCTTTCTGTCAATACAACAGTATTCGGTGCTAACAATGCTTTTTCAGGATTGCCTTGAAGCAATGGCAATTTAAATACCTTGAAGAAATTGGAATCAGCAAATAAAACGTTTCTCTCCTGATACACCTGATTATTGTGTCTGATAAGCGTTTCACCGCCGTTATCAAAAATTCTAACGGTTTCTTCTACCTCAGGCAATTCTTTCTTTACCGATTGGGCATAAGAAGGCGGAATAATAGCATACTTGGTCGACCTACCCGGGTAGATACGTTCAAGTGCCATGCGATAAACCCTGTCACCATTCTCCCAGAATTTATCATAACTCAATTCATCAAATACAAACATTAGAATCAGGATGCAGGAGGCCATCCCAATCGAAAGTCCGGTAATGTTAATTAAGGTTTGTAGTTTGTTTTTCAACAAATTTCGCCAGGCGATTTTTAAGTAATTGCGAATCATGCCCCTAGCCCCTAAAGGGGGACTTGTTTAAAGGTTATTGAAAATTTGAGCCCCCAACCGAACGGTGAACCGTCTCTAAAGGTGAGGTTAGAAGAAAAGTAAATTATCTTATTCTCTATACTAAAACAATTTAACAATCTTATCATAAAAGTTTATGTGGTTCAATCAGTCATTGTTTCATAAAGATACACCCCCTCAAAAAACATACCTAACATACAAACAACTCACTATCAACATTTTACACAGACAACTACACAGAAATTCGTCCACAAGCGGACAGTTTTCGTACGGTAGCGTACATGGGAATAAAAGAGAAAAAAGGAGAAAGGCAAAAGGAAGAACGATTGTTGGGGCTGAAAAAAAGGAACACGGAGAAAGTATGTTTTTCTTTCTACGTGTTCTATATTTTTTTTGTCCGCTGCTAAACTTCTCAAGCGCAAGCAACTCCCCTTTAGGGACGGTCCGCCGCTGCGGCCGGGGGTTACTCCGTCTTCAACGACTTAACCGGATTCGAAAGCGCCGCTTTAATCGCCTGATAACTGATGGTCAATAAGGCAATGGATACAGCCATTAGCCCGGCTAAGGCGAAAGTCCACCAGCCTATGGTAATTCGGTAATTGTAGTCAGCTAACCATTTAGTCATAGCCCACCAGGCAATAGGTGAAGCTACGGCAAAGGCGATGATTACAAGTCTTAGAAAGTCTTTTGAGAGCAAAGCCGTAAGGTTAAAGGTACTTGCGCCTAATACCTTGCGGATACCGATTTCTTTGATACGGTTTTCGGCAGTAAAAGTTGCCAAACCGAATAATCCTAAGCAAGAGATAATAATAGCTAAAGATGAGAACACCCCTGCAAAAGTGCCAAAGCGCTGTTGAGTACCAAATTTCTTCCCGTAATCATCATCTACAAACTGATACTGGAATGGATATGCGGGATTGTACTTTTTCGTTACAGTTTCCAATGCAGCCAGATTCTGTTGAGTAGAGCGGTCTTTATTGAAACGAACTGTAATTACATTATCCCAATTACGGGGTTTTACTAATAAGGGCTTGTTATCACCATAAGGCGAGCGAAGAATAAAGTCTTTCAATACACCTACGATGATAAAAGTTCTTTCATCGTTTTTCACCCACTCTCCTACCGGATTTTTCAATCCCATTACTTTCACTGCAGACTCATTCACAAGCATCGCCAGAGAGTCAGTTTTATAGGTATAGATATCTATGTCGCGGCCGTCTACCAGTTTCATACCCATGGTTTTGGCAAAATTAGCTGAACAGGTCATTACATCAAAATCAATCTTATGATTCTCAGGGCTGCCTTTCCACTGCACACCCCAGGTATCGCTCCAACCCTGCGATACAGGTGAATTGGTTTTGCAAATGCTTTCTGCTGTACCATTATTCAACAATTCCGAGCGAATAAGTTCATAATTTTTACCCATGTCTCCGGTCATGTACATAAATACCAGATTCTCACGGTTATATCCTGACGGACGGCCTTGTCCATGCTTAATCTGTTTATACACAATAATCGTACTGATAATGAGCATGATAGAGAAAGAAAACTGAATCACAACCAGAACTTTGCGAGGAGTAACTGCCTGATTCCCTGCTTTGAAGAAACCTTTCAATACCTTAATAGGTCTGAAAGAAGACAGATAAAAAGCAGGATAGCTACCTGCCAATACACCTGTCAGAAGTACGATAATTAAGGCTGCCATCCAGTAATAAGGATTAGCGAAGTCAAGTGTTAATTGTTTGGTAGTAAGTGTATTAAAACTTGGTAAAGTAGCATAAACAAGCAAAATGGCAAGAGCAAAAGAAATTGCCGACATAAGTATAGATTCCCCTAAAAATTGAGAAATAAGTCCTCTACGTTCAGCTCCGACTACTTTTCTGATGCCTACCTCTTTGGCTCTTTTTTCAGAACGTGCCGTACTTAAATTCATGAAATTGATACAGGCTATTAATAAAATAAAGATGGCGATAATAGCGGCCAAACGCACATAAGTGATACCTCCGCCCACTATTTTACCCTCTTTAAACTCCGAGTATAAATGCCAGAATTTAGCCGGATGCAAAAACACCTCTGTATCTTCTTCTTTATTCGAATGATTGATAGTGATATCCTTTATCTTCTTATTGACCAGATCAACTGATACGTTTGGCTTGAGTTCTATATAAGTCTGGTAAGAATTATTGCCCCAGTAAGAATTTTCGTTGCCCTCTTTTACAAGGTACTTCCAGGGAAGCAGGTATTCAAAACCGAAGCGGGTATTATTAGGTAAATCTTTCAGAACACCCGTTACCTTGAAATTATCCTTATTATCAATTTTCAGGATTTTGTTCATGGCAGGTTCATCTCCGAAAACTTTCCTGGCCATTTTTTCGGTAATCACAATGCTATAAATACCGTCTAAGGCATTTTTGGCACTGCCCTCTTTAAATGGGAACCCGAAAATGGTAAGTAAGGCAGGGTCGCAGATATTTCCTGAAATAAATACGCCTTTTTCTTTATAACTAACCAGTCTTTCACCTCCCCAACTCACAAAGCGAGCCGTTTCGGCTATATCAGGGTACTCAGCTTTCAGGGCAGGCCCTAAAGGAGCAGGCGTAGTTCCCCAGCACCAGAGTTCACCATCAAAAGTATTGCGGTTATATGCCTGATAAATCAGGTCTTTCTTTCGTAAGACTGATCGTAGCTTAACTCATTCTCAATCCAGAGCAAGAGCAACATTGTGCCTGCCAGCCCAACGGCAAGGCCAAAAATGTTGATAAACGAATAAACCTTGTTTTTAAACAGGCTTCTAAAAGCGATTTTGAAGTAATTCTTTAGCATAATTTTATAAGTAAATGGAGAAAGGAAGAAGAAGACTGTCCCTAGAAGAGCATATGAGAGGAATCCTCCTTTTACATTTTCCTTTATTCGGATTGGCAATGAGTACAAGCGAATAAGTCTTTACATAATAGACCCACAATATTTCTAATAGTTGCATCTAATACTCTTCTTGTACCAAATTCTTTTACTTTTTGCTCGGCAGTAAAAGAAATCAATCCAAATACCCACTGCAGGCATCAGAATAGATACATCGGTGAAGCCCGCAAAAAGATACTCATTACGTTATTCGGAAAGATATTGTTTATTAAAAATCGGCTAAGAAATAAAAATTAAAAGGTAAATCAGTTTTATATTTTTTATAGACTTTCTTGACAGAAGTCACCTTTTGCTGTAGGTCTAATTTGGGGTCAATTTTAATATATAGGGTGCGTAGTTGACTAGTATCTTTTACTACTCAACTACGCACCCTAGCATATATTTTTTGTTGGAGAGAAGTAAAATTGAAATCTTTAAGTACTCCTATTTTTCAGTAAATTCCTAAAAGCGATTTTAGGTAGCTTTCCAGCATACGGTTTGCTTTGAGCATGGAGCAGAGGGTATAGGGAAGCGTTTTACCCTGTGCTCTATGCTCACTACTACTCTGATTTTAATGATTTTACTGGATTCATTAATGCTGCTCTGATAGTCTGGTAGCTGATGGTTAGTAAGGCTATAGTGATGGCTATGATACCTGCCAGAGCAAATACCCACCATTTCATCTCGATATGATAAGCAAAGTCTTGTAACCAGCTGTGCATAGCCCAGCCGGCAACCGGGAAGGCGATCAAAGCTGCTATCAATACCAGTTTTACAAAATCTTTAGTCAGAATCACAATGATACTACTGATACTTGCTCCTAAAACTTTGCGAACACCTATTTCCTTAATACGTTGCTCGGCCGCATAAGTAGCCAGACCAAATAACCCTAAACAAGCAATCAGTATAGTCAGGATAGCCACTATCAGGAATATGGTTTGTTGTATCTGGTCTTGTTGATAGAATAAATCCCATTGCTGGTCTAAAAAATGATATTCAAACAAATGTTGCGCATCTATGCTATGCAGGATATTATCCATCTGCTTGAGTGTTTCAGCGATGTTTTCGGTGGTAACCCTGCTGCTGAAATAATCAATATTCTGAATAGGATTATTACGAAAGCCCAAAACCATAGGCGATACAGCCTGATGTAAAGACTGGAAGTTAAAATCTTTTACGATTCCTACCACTCTTACATTGAAAGAGGCATCGAGTTTTTCGATACTTCCTCCAAAGTCAACACTTGGAATCTCAATAATCTGATTCGATGCCTGAGTAATGCCCAGTTGTTTAGCAGCGCTTTCGTTAATAATAACGGCGGTAGAGTCGACTGTGCCTGTATTAATTAAATTTCTTCCTTTTAGTAGTTGAATATCATAAGTTTTCAGGAATTGGTCGTCAATACCTAGGAAATACATATCCTTACCTTCCAATGAGGTAACATTTTCATTTTTCACTCTCACTTTAGCTAAGTTTTTCCACTCGCCCGGTACGCGCGAACTAACCGAGACATTTTTTACCTGAGACAATTTGGCAAATTCTCTTTTAATGGTTTCAGCACCCCGCCTAACCTTACCACTATTAATATCTACAATCACCAATTGGTCTTTCTTAAAACCCATATCTTTAGTATCTACATATTTCATTTGCAGATAGACAATCGTAGTGGCCACTATCATAATGATAGACAACGAGAACTGAAATATGACCAAAAAGCGGCGAATAGAAAGATTTCCCTTACCAACGTTAATTTTATTCCTCAGCAATAAAATCGGCTTAATACGAGATTGGAAGATGGCAGGATACATGCCAGACATAAGGCTGGCTACTATTACCATTATACCCACACCTATCCAGATTCGATAATCTGTACCAAAGTCGAGCGTGAGTTTCTTATGTGTAAAATTATTAAAATAAGGCAGCGATGTCTGTACAACTAACAGTGCTAGTACTAAAGCAAAGAAAGTTACCAAAAAAGCTTCTGCAATAAACTGTTTAATGAGATTCTCTCGAGAGGCACCTGCTGTTTTGCGTACGCCTATTTCTCTGGCACGATTGGCAAATCTGGCTGTGGTTAGATTCATGTAATTAATACAGGCAATAACCAATACAAAGACCGCCAGCACAGCAAATATATAGATATAGGTTAGGTTACCTCCCGATGCTCCCTGAAAATCGTTTGAGTAAAAATGAATATCTTTTATCGCCTGAAGCGAATAAGCATATTTATCTTTTTCTTCCTGTGAGCGTTTAGATTTTATTAACTGATTGAGTTTTGCCTCTAGATTTTTAGTGTCAGCTTTTTCGTCGAGCAGAAAGTAGGTTGTAAAGTTATCAGAACTCCAGTCTGAACTAATAAAATCACGGAAACGCTTACCAGTAAGACTTGATTCTGAAAAAATCAGATTGAAAGAGATATGCGAATTGACAGGAATATCTTTCAGAACGGCAGTTACCGTATAAGGAAGAGAATCGCCATCTACTTTAATCGCTTTACCAATAACATTGGTTGAATTAAAGTATTTCATCGCTGATTCTTCTGTCAGAACTACTGAATTCGGAGCTGTTAAAGCTGTTTTTCGGTCGCCTGCTAATAAATCGAAGTCTAATACCTCTAAAAAATTGCTATTGGCAATCGAAAAGTTTTCGTAAAAAACGTTCGTATTTTCCTGTGTACCCACATTGGTTCTACCCGAAGTGGTAAATCTGGCTGCTTTTTTGATTTCCGGGAAAGTAGTTTTTCCGGTCTCAGATATCTGGTAAGCTACACTGGCTACTTTGGCTTCCTTTCCCTCGGCAGAAACCTTCTTATTCACTACCCGATAAATATGGTCGGCATGGGTATGAAAGCTGTCGAACGTCAGTTCATCAAAAATGTACAATGCGATTAAAAGAAAGCTGGTTAAGCCAACCATTAAGCCGAAGATATTGATAAAAGAGAACACCTTGTGTCTCATCAAATTTCTCCAGGCGATTTTAAAGTAATTTTTTAGCATAATTTTGTAAGGATAACGGAAAACGGAGAAAGGAAAAAGGATTTATTAAACCCCTTTTCCTCTACCCTTGCTTATTTTAATTTAAAAATTCTAATGTTTGAAAAATCCTTTTTCCGTTTTCCTGTCTCCTTTCTCCCCTACTCCGTCTTCAACGATTTCACAGGATTCATCAAGGCTGATTTAATAGCCTGATAACTTACGGTCAGGATAGCAATAGCCACTGCGATTACCCCCGCTAATGCAAAAACCCACCACTCTATTTCTATACGATAGGTAAAATCAGTGAGCCATTTATTCATTAACCACCAGGCTATCGGGCTGGCAACCAATAAGGCAATGACTACCAATTTAATAAAGTCTTTGGTTAAAAGCGTAGTGATGCTGAATACTGATGCACCTAATACTTTGCGGATACCTACCTCTTTGGTACGTTGTTCAGAAATGTAGGTTACCAATCCGAATAAGCCTAAACAAGCAATCAGAACAGTAAGTATAGCAAATGTGATAGCTATTTTACCCACCCTTTGCTCGGCTCTGTACATCTGATCAAAACTCTCATCTAAAAAGCTATAGCTGAAAGGCATCTCAGGCGCCATAGCTCTGTATTTCTTTTCAATTTTATTGACAAGCCCCTGCAAATCATCGGTGCGCACTTTAAATGCCATCGTCCAGTCGCTTTTGCCTAAGCGCATACTCAAGGGCCCGATGGTTTCGTGCATAGAAGAGAAATGAAAGTTTTCAACTACGCCAACTATCTCGTAAGATTTAGTCTGACCTGAACCTGGAGGGCCGTCTGAAGTATACAGTTTTTTCCCAATAGGGTCTTCATAGCCTATTATTTTAGCCGTAGCTTCATTGATAATAATACCGCTTGAATCAGAGCCAAAATCTTTAGAGAAATTTCTGCCTTTTACAATTTTCATTCCCAGCGTAGGGATATAATCATAGTCTATCCGCCAGGTTTGCATATTGAAGCCATTCTTCATATCCATCACCGCTTCTTTTGAGAAACTATTATCATTACGGGAAGAATTAGAAACTGGTAAATACGCTGCATTAGTGCCATTCTGCACACCTGCCAGTTTCATTACTTCATTCTTGAAAGATTCTGACTTCTGACCTAATGCACTTGTTCCATCAACCACTAATACCTGATCCTTATTGAAACCTATATTTTTAGTCTGGATATAGTTTAACTGACGATACACAATAATAGTACTGATAACCAGAAAGATTGAAGTAAAAAACTGGAAGGTTACCAAAGCATTGCGAAAATTACTTTTCTGAAATCCGGCATTTACTTTGCCTTTTAGTACAACAATCGGCCTGAAAGAGGAAAGGAAAAATGCAGGATAATAACCTGCAAGAATACCTACCACGATAGGTAATAGCAATAAGAAAGGCAGGGTTTTTACAGAAAATAAGGTACCCAATGTAAAAGCTTTAGCTGCCAAATCATTAAAATAGGGTAATATCAGCCAGGTTAATAGTAAAGCTACCACAAAGGCCAGGTAACTCATCAAGGTTGACTCTGCCATGAACTGGCTCATTAAAGTGCCTTTACCCGTACCTAAAACCTTGCGAATACCCACCTCTTTCGCCCGATTGGCTGAACGCGCCGTTGAAAGATTCATGAAGTTGATACATGCCAATAGCAAAACAAAGAAGGCAACTGCCGAGAAGATATAAACGTATTGGATATTGCCATTCACGCCCAATTCCGGAAATCTATCTGATTTCAGGTGAATATCAGTCAATGGCATCAGGCTATACTCTAATTTATTACCAGATTTTCTGAATTCTTCTATGCTTTTTACCTGCATAAATTCTCTTGCCTGTGGCACTACATATTTGACAATTACCTGCTCTAGCTTCTTCTCAAAAGCTTTATAATCAGACCCTTTTTTCAGAACAATATAGGTATGAAAGTTATGGCTTAGGAAATTTCCGAATCCATAATCCACATTATCCATCGAAAATATCATATCAAAATGAAAGTGTGAATTCTTCGGAATATCTTTTATTATGGCAGTAATGTTGTACTGTATTTTATCCTGAATACCTACTTCAAGGCTCTTGCCTAAAACATCGGTTGTACCAAAATATTTTTTCGCAGCACTCTCGCTAATAACAACTGTATTAGGTTGATCTAAGGCAGTTTTCGGATTGCCTGCTATCACAGGCAAGGTAAATACATCAAAGAGTGTTGAGTCGGCATAAACCACGTCATTTTCTGTAATATACTCATTGCCTTTTTTAACAAATTTAGAGCCCTCGCTGGCATAGAATCTTACATATTGCTCTACTTCGGGATAGTCCTTTTTCAATACAGCCCCGGCAGGATCGGCACTTACTGCCAATCGCAGGTCTGTACCACCGAAACGTATATCAGCCTCTAACCGATAAATTCTGTCGGCTTTTTCATGGAATTTATCATAGCTGAGTTCATCGACTACATATAATCCTATGAGTATAAAGCTGCTGAAGCCAATGGCCAGACCAGAGATGTTAATAAGCGAAAAAGTCTTGTTTTTCAACAAATTCCGCCAGGCGATTTTCAAGTAATTGCGTATCATAATTTTTAAGTTAACGGAAAAAGGAGAAAGGAAAATGGAGAAAGGTGGTTCAATTAATTTCTCAATCTTGGTTACTCTTTTTCAATCGGTTTATGTTTAAAATATTACCATTATGATAGTTAAGATGCAAAAAACACTCAAAACGTTACAGAAAATAAATACTTTTTACACTATTTTTATCTGTAACGCCTTTATAATCAAAACTTCATTGCCACAATGTACACTAAGTACTCAATATGGCACAATTATCATTTTCTTCCAGTCTTAAGCTACCCTTTAGGGGCTGGGGGTTTTACTCAGTCTTCAAAGACTTCACCGGATTCATCAAAGCGGCTTTAATCGACTGAAAACTGATGGTGATAAGCGCAATGATTAAGGCAGAAATACCTGCTATCAGGAATACCCACCATTGTATATTAATTCTACTGGCAAAATCCTGCAGCCATTGGTTCATTACTCCCCAGGCAAGTGGGAAGGCAATCAGGGAGGCAATGAGTACCAGTTTCAGAAAATCCTTAGAGAGTAGCACTACAATGCTTGAAATACTTGCCCCTAATACCTTGCGAACACCAATTTCTTTGGTACGTTGCAAAACATTGTAAGAAGATAAACCCAATAGCCCTAAACAAGCCACAAAAATGGCCAGCATAGCAAAAAAGCCGAATACTTTTCCGAAGAGAATATCTGATTTATACTGACGATCGAAATGTTTATCAAGGAAGAAATAATTAAATGGATCGTTCGGAAAATAACGATTCCATAAGCCCTGAACCTCTCCCAGGGTTTTGCTAACATCAGCAGTTTTTAGTTTGATAGAATGAAATCCGCCATTTTGCAGGTTTATTCTCGCCACCATCGGGTTAACTGCTCTTTTCAAACTTTCCTGATGGAAATCTGCCATTACACCAATTACATTTACTGTATCACCACCGACAACTACTTTTTCGTTAATAGCCTTTTGTGCATTCTCTATCCCCAATGCTTTTACGGCCGATTCATTCAATAATATATTTTTGCGATGTTGATCTTCACCAAATTTTTCAGAGAAGGCTCTTCCCGCTACCATTTTCATATCATACGCCGGAACGAAATCATAATCCATCGACATGATGTACATAGTCGTGTTAAATTCTTTCGGTTTACGTATCCATCTTGCTCCATTGGTCCAATAAACTTCATCACCTGGTACAGTCGATGATAAGGTAATATTTTCAGCACCATTCAGTTTCAGTATATCGTTTTTAAATGGTTTAAAAGAAGATTGAAACAAAGAATCCTGTACTGAACTCGCTCCCTCCAACACCAAGGTTTGTGCAATATCAACACCCAACTTCTGATTTCTCATATAGTTTATCTGTTGATATACTACAATAGTGCCTATAATTAAAGCAATAGAGGCCGAAAACTGCGAAACAATTAATACCCGACGCATAGACACGCCACCTGTCAATCTAGGCATAATACCTTTTAGAACAATAATAGGTTTTACACCAGACATCACAAACGCCGGATACATTCCTGAGAGAAAAGTCCCTCCTACAAAAACAAGGAGCATAATTAGCCAGAAACCTATGTTATTGCTAAAATTGAAGGTGATTTGTTGCTCTAAGAAATTACTGAAGGAAGGCATGGCAAAGTACGCAATGGTAAAAGATAGCACTAATGCCGAAAGATTAAGAATCAGGCTTTCCATCATGAACTGCCCTACCAATTGCTCTCTCAGAGCACCCATTACTTTACGAACACCCACCTCCTTAGCTCTTTCTAAAGAGCGTGCAGTAGCCAGATTGATATAGTTAGTCCAGGCAATAGCCAGAATAAAGAAGGCGATTAAAAATAACCAGGATACTGCCTGACCATTGCCATTCACTTCTGCTTCCTGATTAAAGTTGGCATATAAGTGAATATCTGTCATTGGCATCAGGTAAGCCTCCGTTCTGCGGTTACTTTTAGGGTCTCTTTTAGAGTTAATGTAACGGTCACATAATGACTGCATTTTTGCCTGTACCTGTGCTATAGTAGCATCCGGACGAAGCTTAAAATAAGTGTAGAAATCATACCAACCCCAGGCTGTTTCGGTAGCGTTTTCGGTATCACCCCTTTCTTTAAGAACTTTACCCAATGTGCTATAGGATACCAGATAATCAATGATCAGGTGAGAATTCTTAGGATAATCCTTAAAAACGCCTGAAACTTCAAAAGCACGCGGATTACCCATGCCGCCTACTTTTAATATTTTACCTAATGGATTTTCGTCAGCGAAATACTTTTTAGCATAGCTTTCTGACAGCATTATCTTTTCGGGAGCATTCAGCGCAGTGGCAGAATTGCCCTTTACCATTGGTATCGTGAATATTTTCAATATAGAAGGGTCGGCAAAATAGCCTTTTTGCTCATTGAATTTTATATTACGTGCTTCGTTTGTAAGCAATATATTGGCATCAATCAGACGTCCGGCTTCTTCAATTTCCGGAAATTCTTTCTTCATGGTCGGCGCAAATGCCGGATAAACCGTGGCCGATTTCCAAAGTAATTTGCCCTCGTTGTAATTATCTATACGTAAGCGGGCGATCCTTTCGGCGTCTTCATGAAATTTATCAAAACTACGCTCATAATTTACATACTGCAGAATCAGCAGACAGCAGGTCATACCAATAGCTAGGCCGAAGATATTCAGCAAAGTAAAACCCTTTCTTTTTGAAAGGTTTCTTAAGGCGATTTTTAGATAGTTACGTAGCATTTGAATATAGGGTTAAGAGAGAAAGGAAAACGGAGAAAGGAACAAGTAAAAAAGTTTTCCCCTTGTTCCTTTCTTCCCTCCAACTATTCTGTTTTCAACGACTTCACTGGATTAGCTAGTGCCGCTTTAATGGCCTGATAGCTCACTGTCATTAAAGTCACGATTAATGCCACAACAAGCACTAATAAGAATACGCCTACACCAATGTCTATTTTGTAGGTATAGTCTTTCAGCCATTCCTTCATGGCATACCAGGCGATAGGTGAAGCAATAGCACAAGAAATGACAATTAACTTCACGAAGTCTTTTGAGAGTAAGCCCCAAAGGTTGGCAACGCTGGCTCCCAGTACTTTTCTTACACCTATTTCTTTCTTGCGTTGTTCAGCCATAAATGAAGCTAAACCAAACAAGCCCAGGCATGAAATGAAGATAGCTAATACTGAAATGATAGCAGCCAAATTGCCAATCAGCTCTTCGTAGTTGAATTTTGTGGCATATTCACTGTCTGCAAACTTATAGGCAAACGGAAAGCCCGGATTGTATTTATCGAAAATTGGTTTAATACGTTTGATAGCTTCGGCACTCGCAACATTCGGGTTGATTCTGACATTAATAAAATTTACCCAACCTTTCTCGAATACGATAGTTAGCGGTGCAATATCACGATAAGGCGACTGCATCATTACATCTGCTACCACTCCTACTATTCTGCGATCTTTGCCATTCCATTTTACCATTTCATCTACCGGATGTTTCAGCCCCATTCGTTTAACGGCGGCCTCATTCAGAATTACACCTGTAGAATCAGTCGAAAACTCTTTAGAAAAATCTCTACCTTCTTTTAATTTTACACCTATTGTTTTTACATAATCATAATTGGTAGCAATGGTATTAAAAAGAACTGATTTTTCTTCCGGTGTTGAGCCTTTCCACTCCCAGCCATTATTATTACTGTAGATATCAGTTGGTGGCGAATTAGTTTCGCAAACAGATGATACCATTCCTGAAGCAATCAATTCGTTGCGGAGAGGCTCATAATTGTCAATCAGGTCTTTAGAAACTTCTACCGAAATAAGCCCCTGACTATTAAATCCAATAGGACGGTTTTTAGCATGCTGTATCTGCTGATAGATAATCACAGTGCCAATCATCAGTACAATAGAGAAAGTAAACTGGATAACTACCAGAATTTTGCGTGGTAAAGAGGCATTCTTACCCACATGTACGCCGCCTTTCAGGATTTTAACAGGGTTGAAAGAAGATAGATAAAGGGCAGGATAGCTTCCGGCTAATAAACCTGTAAATAGTGTAAAACCTAGTATAATTGCCCAGAAAACAGGATTATCAAACTGAATACTCATCAGTTTTTCGGTCAGTTTATTAAAGTATGGCAACGAAAGTGCTACAAGAAGAAATGCTACTATCAACGCCAGAAAAGCAATCAGAATAGATTCGCTCAAAAACTGGCCGATTAATTGTTTACGGGCTGACCCAACTGCTTTGCGTACACCCACTTCTTTGGCGCGCTTTTCCGAACGGGCAGTACTCAGGTTCATGAAATTGATACAGGCAATTACCAGAACAAAGATGCCGAAAATACCAAACAGCTTCACGTATCTGATGAATCCACCTGAGTTCACACCATCGGTAAAATCGGAGTATAAGCGCCATTTTTCCATTGGGTGTACAAAGACAGCAGGCTTAATGCTTTTTTGCATCAGCTCATTATCTTTAAAATGGTCTAATACCACATTCTTGATTTTGGTACTGGTTTTTTCAGGGTCAACACCATCCTTCAGCTGTGCATACGCCTGCCATGAATTATTACCCCAGTTTGTTTTATGAAATTTTGGAATCCAGTCGTAAATTTTTTCCTGTAAATGCCAGGGCATCAGATAATCGTATTGCAAGGTGGCGTTCTTTGGCTGTTTTTCTACTACAGCAGTTACCTTCAGATTCATTGTATTATCTACTCTCACTACCTTGCCAACAGGGTCTTGCTTACCAAAAAGAGCTTCGGCCGTTTCCTCTGTCAATACGATAGAATAAGGCTCTTTCAATGGGTCTTTATCTCCATTTTTAACTTTCAATGAGAACATATCAATGGCATCCTGGCCAATAAAATGTCCGAATTTCAAAAATTTCTGATTACCTACTACTAGTGAGCGGGTACTACCCCAGTCGCACATGGCTACAGCTTTAAAATCAGGGAATTTTGTTTGCAATTCATCTCCCATCGGGAAAGGGATGGCATCTTGTGTACCTCGTTTTCCATCAAAGGTCTGATGCATTTTAATCTGATAAAGCGTAGCATAATTGGCATGGTGCTTATTGGCCGACAGCTCGTCGTTTATCCAAAGACCGATCATCATAGCCACTGCCATACCTACGGCCAGACCAAAGACATTAATAAACGAGTAAACCTTACTCTTAGCAAGATTTCTCCAGGCGATTTTTAAGTAATTGCGTATCATAATTTTGAGGTATTGGAAAAAGGAGCAGGGAGAACGGAACAAGGAAAAGCAAATACGACTTGTTCCGTTCGACGTTTTCCTTTCTCCATTTTCTATTGTAATTATAGCATCTAAAGCCATGCCAAAATCACAACACTCTTATTATCAACATATTACACCCAGTTAAAAATAAAATCCTGTCCGAAAATGGACAGGATTTCGTACAGTAACGGACAAGCACTTCCGAAAGGTTTTATCATGATTCGTATTTATGATTTTTTAAGCTAGCTTATACTAAACTTATATTATAATCATAAAATCAACCAGAGCAATTCATAACAAAAAATCCAAGGCAGATTTGAATGAAATAGAGAATAAATAATCAAAAGGAAAAAGTCTTTGTTGGGTATGCCCATTAACCTTTATTCCATGCCCTTCGCTATTCCGTCTTCAAACTCTTTATCGGATTTGTCAGTGCTGCCTTAATAGCCTGAAAGCTAATTGTAAGCAATGCTACACCAATAGCACCTGCACCTGCCAGTACAAATACGGGCCATTCAATATCTACTTTATAAGCAAAATCCTGTAGCCATTTACCCATTCCCCAATAGCCTAATGGGAAAGCGATTAAACAGGCTATCAGAATTAATTTTACGAAATCAACTGAAAGTAAAATCACAATTTGTGATACATTGGCACCTAATACCTTACGGATGCCTATTTCTTTGATGCGTTGCTCGGCGGTAAAAGTGGCTAGTCCGAATAAACCTAAGCAGGCGATAAAAATGGTAAGTCCCGTGAATATGCCTAAAATGACACCGGTTTTTTGTTCGGCCATATAGCTTTTATTGAAAAGCTCGTCAAGAAACGCATAATCGAAAGGTTCTTCTACTTTAAATGTCGCCCATTGGCTTTTTATGTCTTTTAACAAGCCCGGAATATCCTGCGCTTTCACTTTTATTATTAAACCCGAATTGTTTTCCAGTACCATTGCCAATGGAGCAATTTCTTCATGCAATGATCTGAAATGAAAATCTTTTACTACACCAATAACTTTATATACTTTCTTATTCCCCTGGTTATCCGTAAATCTATTTACAGTATGCCCTACGGCATCTTTGCCCCAGCCATAAATTTTAGCAATTGTTTCGTTGATAATTATTCCCGACGAATCTGTTGCAAATTCTTTTGAAAAATTGCGCCCACTTACTAATTCCATTCCCATAGTCGGAATATACTGATCATCTACCTGATAGATGATGGTTCTTCTGTTCTGATTAACTTTTTCATCCGGATAAGTCCCCGACATATTGGTATTGGTAGGTCCGGCAGGTAAGTATCCCGAAACAGTGACATTCATTACTCTGGGGTCTCTCAGAAGCTGGTCTCTGAAAATCAGTTCATTTTGCCCCAATGCCCATGAGTTTCTTAAAACCAATAACTGGTCTTTATTATACCCAAGTTTTTTGCTTTGGATATAAGATAACTGCTGATAAACGATAGTAGTACCTATAATTAAGGCAATAGAAATCATAAACTGAAAAACAACCAGACCGCTTCTCAAACCAATATTTTTGCCAGCCGCCATAAACTTGCTTTTTAGAACCGAGGCCGGTTTGAATGAAGAAAGGAAGAATGCCGGATAGCTCCCTGCTAATAAGCTTACCAATAAACCAAATAAAACAAGTCCTGTAATTACAAGCAGATAATTAGTGAATTGCAGGCTTAATTCCTTACCCGATAAATCATTAAACAGAGGCAACGCTATTCTAACCATCACCAATGCCAGGGCTAAAGCAAAAAAGGTGAGCATTAATGATTCAAGAAGAAACTGCCCTATTAACTCGTATTTAACTGACCCTAATACCTTTCTGATACCAACTTCTTTGGCACGTTTTGAAGCACCTGCCGTAGAAAGATTCATGAAGTTGATACAGGCAATCAATATCATAAAGATGGCAATCGCCCCAAATATGTATACATAACGAACATCACCACCGGGCTCAATACTCACACTAAAATCGGAGTATAGGTGAATATCTGTTAATGGTTGTAAATGAAATCTTATATCATTACCTTTTTTTCTGAATTCGCTCAATGTTACGCCTAAAGCCTTTTGCAATTGAGGCGCCACATATTTTTCTATCAACTGCGGTAGTTTGGCTTCAAGTTTTTTATAATCCTGACCTTTGCGTAATAGTAGATAAGAGAAATAATTAGATTCCATCCAGCTCGTTCCCTTCGCCTCTTCCAGACTTGCCATTGAACCAAACAAATCAAAATGAAAATGTGAATTAGCAGGCACTTTCTCAATGACACCCGTTACCTTATAAACCTGTTTCCAATCCTTGAAAGTCAATACTTTACCGATTGGGTCTTCCTTCCCAAAGTATTTATTGGCCATTGCCTGAGTAATCACTATAGTATTAGGTTCAAGCAATGCGGTTTTCGCGTCTCCTTTAATGAGCGGAAGTGTAAATATCTGGAAGAAGTTAGCGTCAACATAAGCCAGATTGCCATCCTTGAAGGTTTTTTCTCCAACAGTAATTTTATGGTAGCCATAGTTTCTTAGCCTGGTAGCATCTTCTACCTCCGGGTAATCATTTTTTAGAGTAGAGGCTGTCGGAGCCATAGTTACGGCCTCTTTCATGTCTTCTCCATTAATTGTCCCTTTAAAAACCACACGCACCATCCTGTCTGCCTTTTCATTGTATTTATCATAACTTAATTCATCCTGTACAAAAAGCATGATGATTAAGCAAGTGGCTATACCAATAGCCAGCCCAAATACATTGATAGCAGAAAAAACCTTATTTTTCACAAGGTTACGAAATGCGATTTTCAGATAATTGCGTATCATAATTTATGTTTTATTGCACCTGATACAATAAATGTTCGGGCATTGATGCTGAACTATTTTTAACTGTCATTTTATAATTTCTCCCTCTTTCATAACAAAAACTACCTTTTCAAGCGTACGAATATTATCCAAAGGGTTTTCTTCTACTGCAATTATATCGGCAAAGTATCCATTCAGAAGTAGCCCGATTTTGCCTTCACCAGCTAGAAGGTCACCAGGATGCATTGTAGCCGACTGTAGAATCTGAAGGTTAGTCATTCCAGCTTCTTTATATGTGCCATAAGAGCTCGCTGCCATCTGGCCTCTTGTAATACTAGCGTTATAATAATATAAGTCTGATCCAAAGGCAATTTTAACCTTAGCTGCTACGGCTCTCTGAATTCTTTTCTGATACCGTTCAACTCCTTGCGCATCGGTTGGCACTAAATAGATATTTTTTTCGGCCATAAGTTGAAGTACTTCCGATGAAAGTGTGTATCCATGTTCAATTGAACTAACTCCAGCCTTTATTGCGAGTAGCGAAGGACCATCGCCATTAGTAGCATGTGCCGCTACTTTAAGTCCAGCCCTCTTTGCTTCATCTACTATTGCTGTCAACTCCTCCTCACTTAAAACAAGCCTGCCATTGTTAACAATAATTTTAATACAATCTGCTCCATCATAAATCGCTTGTCGAACTGCCTTTCGAGCATCATCAATGCTATTTATTTCAATGTATTCTTTTGAGATAATTACATTCTGAACTTCTGGAGTCATTTTAGAAAATTGACCTCCAATTGGTGAAAGTGCCCTTGTTGTAACAAATAAACGAGGTCCAATAATCCAACCTTTATTTATTGCATCCCGGAGAGCCACAGCACTATTCATTCCTGAATTACCTAAATCTCTGACTGATGTATAGCCTGACATTAGCATCTCCCTGGCATATTTGGCTCCCAATAATGCTCTATCACCTTCTGTTAGCTTTACAGTTTCAATAATGATATTGGCTCCAGATACTCTTTCAAGTTCACCGTAGTATTCATGACACAAATGGGTATGGGCATCAATTAAACCTGGTAAAATATATTTATCAGATAGGTTAATTATTTTAGCACCATCAGGAATGGGTAAACCCGTACCAATTTTTTCAATTTTCCCATTCCGGATATAAAGCACCGGATTTACAACTGTTTTCCCATTTTGAACATCAATTAGTGCTTTTGCCATTAAAACAGTCACGACATTCGTATTATCTTTAACAGACTGCCCATATGAGAGAGTAACAGTTAACAATAGTATAAGACCTGCTTTAAAATTTACTACATTTTTAAATATTGAATGATTTAGAATTTTAGCAACCATTTTTTTTATTCAAAATTTGTAAGTAATTAAACTACTTTTCGGTATTACTCTCCTTTTACTCTGTTTTTAAACTCTTTATCGGATTCATCAAGGCTGCTTTTACCGCCTGATAGCTGACCGTTAGTAATGTAATACTTAGTGCACCTAAACCTGTTACTACGAAAATCCACCATGATATTTCGGTATGGTAGTTATATTTTGTTAACCATTGACTCATGAAATAGTAGGCAATTGGCGTAGCCACCAGGCATGAGATAACAACGAGCACTACAAAATCCTTAGACAACATTTGCCAGAGACTGGTTACACTTGCACCCAATACTTTACGAATACCGATCTCTTTGGTACGTTGTTCAGCTACGAATGAAGCTAATCCGAAAAGACCTAAACACGAGATAAAGATGGCCAATAAGGCAAAGAAACTGGCTAATTTACCTATACGCTCTTCCTGATCAAATTTATTACCATACTGTTGGTCTACAAACTTATAATCAAATAAAGCAGATGGCACTATCTCTCTGAACACCGCTTCTATTTTAGGCAAAGCCTCACTAGCACTGATACTAGGTTTGATTTTGATAATCATCTGACTAACATCCACATATTTCGGGTCCAAGAAATAGAAGGAGCGTTTTACAGGGTCGTATGGCGACTGCATCACTAAATCTTTAACTACTCCTATAATCTGCCAACTTTCGTTTCCACCTTCATCTAGGTTAGTAATAAATTCTCCAACAGGATTTTTAAGTCCTAAGTACTTTGCGGCAGTTTCGTTGATAATGATAGCATTTGAATCTGTTGCATAAGCTCTCGAAAAATCACGTCCTTCTTTAATTTTCCAGTCTACCAGTTTTCCAAAATCATGAGTTACATTGATTACTGCAAAATCAGAGGCTAGTTCAGGGTCTTTGCCTTTCCAGTTATAGCCACCTGCATTACTCCATATTTCTGTCATTGGGCTCGACGAAAGCGCCAGATTCTCTATCATTCCGGTAGCAATCAATTGATTTTTTATTACATCCTGCTTGCCCTGATAATTAGGGTCATTCAACGATACTTTGATTAATCCTTCTCTATTATAACCTACAGGTCTATTACGGGCATGTTGAATCTGTTGATACACCACAATAGTACCCACAATCAATACCACCGAAACTGTAAACTGAACAACTACTAAAACCTTACGAGGCAAAGATGAAAATCGCCCTAGTTTGAAGGTGCCCTTTAATACCTTTACAGGCTGAAACGACGATAGATAAAAAGCAGGGTACATACCTGCCAGAGAAGCAGTAAATATGATAAATGCCATACTGATACCCCAGAAAACCGGATTAGTAAATGGCACAGACATATCTTTATCGGCCAGATTATTAAACCACGGCAATGCCAATATCACAAAACCAATAGCTAAAGCAAAGGCAAACAAAACAACTAAAAACGATTCACTCAAAAACTGCTGAATCAACTGTACTCTGACAGAACCGATGGCTTTACGGATGCCTACTTCTTTCGCACGTTTTTCAGAACGAGCCGTGCTCAGATTCATGAAATTGATACAGGCTAATAGTAAAACAAATATACCTACTATACCAAACAACCATACGAAGGTGATACGTCCACCTGCTACTTTGCCCTCTTTAAACTCAGAATACAAGTGCCATTGTTTCATCGGGTATAAGAATATTCCCGGGTTATATTTTCTCCAGTCTTTCGCAATTTCTTTAGGCGCATTTTTATCATAAAAGCCTTTCAGCCCTGCATTCGCCTGTTCAACTGATACATTCGGGTGAAGTTGTACATAGACATTGAATGAGCTATTTTCCCACTGATTTTCACATGATTTTACCCAATCGTTTGATGATACCCATAATGACCAAGGGGAGAAAAACTGCACTTCGCTGAAACGGTTATTTTTTGGCAAATCTTCATATACTCCTCTCACCACCACATCCATGCGGTTGTCTATTTTCATATTTTTGTTGATGGGATCATGACTTCCAAATATAGCTTTGGCAGTAGACGAGGACAGAATAATTGAATGTGGATCTTGTAATGAAGCGGCTGAGCCTTTCAGCATCTTTAATGAAAGCATATCTATCACGTCTCCATCAATAAACTCTCCTCTTTTAGGATATTTTTCATTGCTTAAAGAAAGTGTATAATCTCCAATCCAAAACGCCAGTAATACATGCTTAAAATAGTGTTTGTAATTGTTTTTAAGGGTTGTTCCAATCGGGAATTGTAAAGCAGGGCCGCTTCTTGTAATTCCCGTATTTGGGTCTGTACCTAAGCTGCGTATCTGCGCAATAGAGTCATAGTTTTTATGAGATTTATTGTACGATAATTCGTCATAAATCCATAGTCCAATCAATATGGCTACCGACATCCCGACGGCTAGTCCACCAATATTGATGAATGAATAAACCTTGTTCTTGGCAAGATTCCTGAATGCGATTTTGAAATAGTTGAATAACATAACCCCTCCGAATCGTCGGACCGTCCCCTAAAGGGGGATTTTAAAAGTTTTATAATATTTTCCTCCATCCCCATTTTATTTAAGCTTGCGCAACTACTCATGCGTAAGCAACTTCCCTTTAGGGGCCGGGCGGACGCCGCGCGGGGCGGTATTTTACTCCGTTTTTAAAGTCTTTGCCGGATTGGTCTGTGCTACTTTCAATGAGAAAAAGCCTACAGCACTCAACGCGAAACCTATTACAATCAATAAAAGTATTCCCATAGCCAGGTAACCTATGCCATTATTGAATACCATGAAACTATTCATAAATACAGCCACTGCTATGCCGGCAGGAACAGCGATTACTGTGGCAATGGTCAGTAATTTGATGAAATCGCGCGACATCAATCTTATTACCTCTGAAACATTAGCCCCCAATACTTTTCTGATACCAATTTCTTTCGTTCGTTTTTCTAAGCTATAGGTAAGTATGCCTATAAGTCCGAGAATGGCTATCACAAAAATGGCAAGTCCTTCCATGCTCATAAACTTCATATCTTCGAAAGGATAATACACTTCATATAAATCAGTATCCAGCCACGAGGCATTCATTTCTTTGTAGGGGTTCTGTTTCTTCCATAGTGTTTCTATGGTAGCTTTAAGGGCTTTTCTGTCTCCAACAGCGCTTGTTTTCAAACACATTACTTTGAATAAGGCCGGCTGATACTGAAAAACCAAAGGCTCAATCTTACTTTCATAGTTATAATGACAGAAGTTTTCAACCACTCCGACAATAGTTGCAGAAAGCGTATCATTCACAATAATAAGCTTACCTATTGCATCTTGTGCCGAACCAATCCGAAGATTTTCTATAGTTTTTTGGTTTACTACGACCATAGGTGACGGATGCTCTGAATTGCTCTCAATAAGGTTTTTACCTGCTACGAATTTCAGACCCATATTCTCAATAAAATTGTGGTCTGTAGCATAGTAGAATGCGGGTCTTGGCGCGTCAGTTTTGGCACTTTTAATACTCGAGTAGGTAGGTTTATTACCAAAACTCAGAGAAGTATATCCTATTTTCTGTACTTCTTTAACAGAACTTATATCAGTTGCCAGTAATTTACTTTTAGTGCCCGCCAGGCTTATATTAAGTATGTTTTCGCGTTGATAGTTCTCATTATCATTGGCCATATAACTTACCTGATGGAAAGCCTGCCCCATAAAGAATATGTAAATCAACGCTATGGTGAACTGCACTACAATCAATGATTTTCGGAAACCTATTTTCCTGAAACCTAAAGGAGAAACAGCGCCTTTTAATACTTTTACAGGCTGATAAGAGGAAAGAATAAGGCTTGGGGATGCCCCGGCTACTAAACCAAGAATCAGATTAAATGCAAAAAATAGCAAAACAAGATAGCCCAAGTGGTCAATATCCCAGGTAAGCCAGGAAACATGCATATTTTCTTTAATAAACCATAGGATAAGCAAACCAAAGCCCAAGGCTAAATAAGAAACTAATACAGACTCTGTCAGGAACTGAAATACCAGTTGTGGTTTTGTTGCACCCATTACTTTTCTTACCCCAACCTCACGGCTTCTATTCATAGAGCGTGCTAATGTAAGATTAATATAATTTAAGGCTGCCAGAGCAATCATAATCAATTGAAAAGCGAAATTGATATAGATACTTCTGATATCCTGAATGTATGGGTCATTCTCCAATATTTCTTTGGCTGGTGAAATTTCAGCCAGATTTTGTGCTTTAAATTGCAGATTTTTCTCGGCCTTTGTTCCGAGTAATTTATTTACTTCTTTTGATGTCTCTGACAATTGTTTATTCAGTTCGTCAGTCGTTTTCCCTTTTGTTATTTTTAAAAAGGTATGGGCATTAAATGCGGTCCAATCATTTGCTGTGCTGTCTTTATAGCCATCAGTCGAAATGAACACGTCAGTTCTGAACTGGGTTTTCATTTCATTAAATGGCTTTAATACCCCAACAATTTTAAACCCACCATATTTAGGGTGCTCCAGTACATTTCCAACGGGATTGGTGTCTTTAAAAAACCATTGAGCTGTCTCGTGGGTAAGCACCATTGTATTAGGTTCTATAGCATAAGTACCTTTCTCTAATGGGAAATTAAATATCCGAAAAAACGAAGCATCTGTATAAATGGCGTTGGCATTCTTAGTTTTGAAACCATTACTTAATAACCAACCACGATCCCGTACTATAGTGGTTGATTGGTCAATTCCTGCCAGATTTTCTTTAATCTGCTCACTCAATAAGAATGGACTCGATGCCCAATTAATTATCTGTCCGTCTTTTTGTTTTTCGTCGGTTATTACTCTCACTATCTGTTCGCTATCCTTATGAAAATTATCATATTCATAATAATTCACAATCTGAATCAATGACATCAAAGCAGAAGGAATAGCCAGGCTCAACCCCAATATATTTATCAGAGAGAAGAGTCTATACTTCAGAAGATTTCTCCACGCGATTTTTAGATAGTTTAAAAGCATGCTCCTAGCCCCTAAAGGGGGACTTTTTAAAAGTTAGATATTATGTTCCTTAAAACCCCTTTTTGCTTAATTACTCGTGCGTAAGCAGCTCCCCTTTAGGGGCGGGGGGCGCGTTTACTCTGTCTTCAAACTCTTTACCGGATTCAACAACGCTGCCTTAACAGCCTGATAGCTTACTGTTAATAAGGTAAGTATTAATGCCCCACCGCCCGCTGTGGCGAAAATCCACCATGACAGTTCGGTGTGGTAAGTATATTTCTGTAACCAGTTATCCATGAAATAGTAGGCTATTGGTGCAGCTATTATGCATGAAATGATAACCAGTACAACAAAGTCTTTTGATAACATTTGCCAGAGGTTGGCTACACTAGCCCCTAATACCTTGCGGATACCAATTTCTTTGGTGCGTTGCTCGGCTACGAAAGAGGCTAAGCCAAAAAGCCCGAGACAAGAAATGAAAATAGCCAGAATAGCAAATAGCGTAGATAACTGACCAATACGCAGCTCCTGAGAGAATTTTTTATTATAATCTTCATCTACAAATTTATAGTCAAATGAGGCTGATGGTACCAGTTTATGAAATATGGCTTCAATCTTTGGCAAGGCTTCAGTTGGATTGACGCTCGGTTTAATCCGCATGGTCATCTGGCTTGAAAATCTACTAACATCTAAAAAATAGAATGTCCCATTGATTTCTTCGTATGGCGATTGAATAATCATATCTTTAGTAACGCCTACTATCTGCCAGCTGAACTTTCCGTCTTCTGTTTTAATGTATTCGCCAATCGGATTTTTTAATCCTATTTGCTTAGCCGCAGCTTCATTAAGAATTACAGCTGCTGAATCAGTTTTGAAGTCAGTGGAGAAATCACGCCCTGTTATCACCTTCCAGTTGATCACTTTACCAAAGTCTTCTGTTACCCATACTTTATTGAAACCTGATGGTGCTTCCGGGGCTTTGCCTTTCCAGACAAATCCGCCACCTCTGTTCCAGATAGATGTTAATGGGCTATTAGAAAGGGCTACATCTGATACCATTCCTGAATTTAATAACTCAGTTCTGAACAGATCATACTTACCTTTATAGTTAGGATCATTCAGACTAATAGTGATTAAGCCCTCTTTACTATAGCCAACCGGACGGTTTTTAGCATGTTGGACTTGTTGATAAACTACCATGGTTCCGATAATCATCACAACCGAAACAGTGAATTGAACCACTACTAATGCTTTACGTGGAATTGTTGCAAAGCGGCCAGTCTTAAAAGTACCTTTGAGTACTTTAATAGGTTGGAAAGAGGATAAATATAAGGCCGGATAAATACCTGTAAGGATACCTGTTAAAACGATAAAAGCGGCACAGGCCCACCAGAAATAGGTATTGATAAATGGCAGAGCGATATCTTTATCTGCTAATTCATTAAACCCATTCAGAGAGAAAACTATAATCAGACATGATAAAGCAAATGATATCAATACCACTAAAAAAGACTCACTGAAAAACTGGCTTACCAACTGGCTACGAACAGACCCAATAGCCTTGCGGATACCTACTTCCTTTGCACGTTTCTCTGAACGAGCAGTACTTAGGTTCATAAAGTTGATAGAAGCCAATAAGAGCACAAAAACGCCGATAATACCAAATAGCCAGACAAACGTAATGCGTCCGCCCGTTGGCAGGCCATCTGTAAAATCTGAATACAAATGCCATTGTTTCATCGGATACACAAATATTTCCGGGTTATAAGCCTTCATGATTGAATAAAAATCCTTTGGCGAATTTTTGGCATAAAAATTTTTCAGACCTGCATGTGCGGTTTCCAGACTTATATTTGGTTGCAATTCTACATAGATGCCAAAAGAAGTATTACCCCATGACGTCACATTTGCTTTTACCCATTCATTTGAAGACACAAACAAGTCCCAGGGAGTGAAGAATTGCACTTCGCCAAAGCGTGAATTCTTTGGTATATCCTCATAGACACCCGTAACTTTTACATCAATTTTGTTATCAATTTTCAGGGTTTGGTTAATCGGGTCAGCATTGCCAAACATGGCCTCAGCAGTTGATTTTGATAGTACGATCGAATGATGGTCTTTTAAGCCATCATACGTGCCTTTCAGCATTTTCAGAGAAAGTAACTCGAGAATACCAGGCTCAACAAAATGCCCTCTTCTACTCAGGTTTTTCTCTCCCAACTTCAAAGTATAGTCATTTACAGCCCATGAGGTTAGCACTTTACTGAATAGATGCTTATAATTCTCCTTCAAGGCAGTACCCATCGGAATTTGCATATGCGGACTACCCTCACTTACTCCGGTAGTTGGCTCGGTAGAGATAGAGCGAATCTGCCCTATTCTATCATAATTTTTATGATATTTATTGGCGTTCACCTCATCGAAAATCCATAACCCAATCAGCATGGCTACTGACATACCCACAGCCAATCCACCTATATTGATGAATGAATAAACCTTATTCTTAGTAAGGTTTCTGAATGCGATTTTGAGATAATTGAATAGCATATACGCTCCTAGCCCCTAAAGGGGGATTTTTAAAAAGTTAGATAATAATTTTTCTCATACCCCATTTTGTTTAATTACTTGTGCGAAAGCAACTCCCCTTTAGGGGCTAGGCGGACGCCGCGCGGGGCGGCTGTTACTCCGTTTTCAATGATTTAACCGGATTCACCAATGCTGCTCTGATTGCCTGATAGCCTACCGTAAGCAATGCTACCATTATAGCGCCTAGGCCTGAGGCAGCAAAAATCCACCAGGATATGTCTACTTTGTATTCAAAGTTCTCTAACCATTTGCTCATCAGGTAATAAGCAATCGGGCTGGCTATTATAATTGAGACAATGACCAGTTTCAGAAAATCTTTGCTGAGCAATGCTGTAATTCCTAAGACCCCCGCACCTAACACTTTTCTGATGCCCACTTCTTTAGTCCGGCTTTCTGTAGTGAAAGTAGCTAATCCAAAGAGGCCTAAACAGGCAATCACAATGGCCCAGATTGAAGAGGTTGTAAATATTTTACTGTATTGCTGCTCGGTTAAGTATTGCTTGTTAAAGTTCTCGTCTACAAAGAAGTATTCATAAGGATTACCCGGAAAATTAGCTTTATAGAGTTTTTCCAGGCTGGCAATTTTATCCTGAACTTTATCTGACGAGAGTCTTACTGTATAATATGCAGATGAATTCTGTGGGTAGAATATGATAGGATCAATGGCTTTCTGAACTCCCTGGTGATGATAGTTTTTCACTACACCAATAATTTCCAAAGGTCTTTCGTCCCATTGTATACGTCTGTTCACCGCTTCTTCTGCCGAAGCAAAACCCAACGATTGCACTGCCTGCTCGTTAAGCAATATCTTGCTGTTTTTATTCCACTCTACCTTACATTCAGCTGCTGTAAAGTTTCTGCCTGCTTTTAGATTAATTTCGTAGGTTTTCAGGAAACGGTCACCAATAAGGGCAAACGAATAGGTTTTCAGTTCATCACCGGGTTTTGATTTCGGTTGGGTGAACCCTGCAGTTGTGAAGTTATACCAACCACTTGGAACAGTGCCTGATGCGCAATAATCCTTTATAAAACTTTGCCCTGCCAGGCCATCAACGAAAGCTGTCTTTCGTACAGCATAAGTGCTATCATGCCCTACTTCCGGTCCTTTGATTACCAATAGCTGTTGGGTATTCATGCCTAGGTTTTTGTTTTGCATGAAATGCAACTGACGGTAAATCAAGACAGTACCTAAAATCAACATGATAGAAATACTGAACTGTGATACCACCAAAGCTTTACGAAGGATTATCCCCTTAGATTTCTTACTTAGCTTGCCTTTCAGGGTTTCTATGGGATTAAAATTGGCTAATACAAAGGCGGTCAAAGCTCCTGACAGGATTGAACCGAAAAATAGTAGGCCTAAACCCAAAACAGAAACTGATGAAAAATCAATAGTTTTAAACGACAGATCTTTACCAATTAACTCATTGAAAAATGGCTGAAAGGAATAAATAAAGACCATTGACAAAGCAAAACCTAATAGGTTTACCAGAATTGACTCACCTAAAAACTGCGAAATGAGATTCATCTGGGTAGCACCTATTACTTTTCTAACGCCTACCTCATTGGCCCTTTTTAAAGAGTTGGCAGTTGAAAGATTAATATAGTTAAACCAGGCTATAAGTAGTATCAGAAAGGCTATGCCACCTAACATATAGACATATTTCAGATTGCCGGTAGTCTGATAGGTATCTCCTAAAGATGAAGCGAGATGTACATTAGCCAATGGCTGTAACCGGAAACGAATGCCATCGTTTTCTTTACCTGATTTCTGGCGTAAATCTGAAAGTTTCTTTTCAAATGCCCTGGGATCAACTCCTTTATTTAGCAGAAAAAATGTGGTAATAAATTGAGAGTCAAGATTAGTCAAGGTGGCCCAGCCGTTTCCTCCTATATAAGAAGGGTTTTTCATGGTTTCCAGTGAGAAAACCATATCATATCTGATATCTGAATTATCTGCCATATCGGCAAATACGCCTTCAACTGTATGTGTTGATTTACCAAACTGATTATCTAAAGTCAGCACCTGTCCGATGGGATTCTCAGTACCAAAATACTTTTTAGCAGTTGTTGCCGAAATAAAAACAGTATTAGGCTTATTCAAAGCTTTAGCATCGCCTGACACCAGAGGGAAAGTAAAAAATTCAAAGAAGTTACTCTCGGCAAACCCGATATTCGACTCACGAAATGGTTCGCTATTTGCATTTGCTCTTTTTACTACCCCTTTAGAGATACCCGATTCAAAACGACAAAAATCTTTGATTTCAGGAAAATTTTCTTTGGCTTTTAATGCCCAGCCAGGCTCTATTTCTGTCCAGGTACCGCCATGAATATCCTCATTGAGCAAACGGTAAGTATCTGATAAGTTTTTGTGGAATCCGTTAACGCTTTTTTCCAGACTAATATACTCCAGAATAAATAAGAACGCAGTGATTCCCATCGCTAAACCAACAATATTGATAAAGCTATATACCTTGTTCCGAACAAGATTTCTGAATGCGATTTTTAGATAGTTAAAAAGCATGTATTTGTGCTTTGAGCAGAGGGCATGGAGCATAGGGAAGAAAAAACCTCTGCCCTCTGCCTCTTGCCCTTTGCTATTCTGTTTTAAGAGATTTAACCGGATTGACCAACGCTGCTCTGATAGCCTGATAGCTTACCGTTGCTAAAGCAATCAATAAAGAAATAAAGGCTGAGCCGACAAATATCCACCAGTGCAGCTCTACTTTATAGGCAAAGTTTTGTAGCCAGCTATTCATTAAAACTACAGCTAATGGTATACCTATTACAGCAGCTATCAATACCAGTTTCATAAAGTCTTTATTCAATAAAAGAAAGATAGAAGTTACGCTAGCCCCTAATACTTTTCTTACACCTATTTCTTTTACTCTTTGTTGTGCTGTAAAAGCAGCCAAGCCGAATAATCCAAGACAAGCCAATAGCACTGAGATGATGGCAAAATTTAATGATAAAGCGCCCTGTTTTTGTTCTGCCTCATATTGGCGGGCAAAATTTTCATTCAGGAAATTGATTTCAATCGGGTTTATTTTATCAAACTCACGATACGTTTTTTCTATATAAGCTAATGCTTCCTTGGTTTTCGAAGTATTGATTTTCACATACAGATTATCTTCCATGCTGGCTTGTGGTGGCATAACCAATACCACAGGCTCTACTTTGTGCTGTAAAGAGTACGTATGAAAATCTTTGAAAACACCTATTATTTTTCGTTCAACAGTTACTTTTCCGTTATTGAATTTTACCTGCACTTTTTTTCCAATCGGATTTGTATAGCCCAATTGTTTCAACAGGGTTTCATTGATAAGTGCAGCACCAGTAACATCACTGATCTTATTTTCTGTAAAATTCTCACCCAGCTTCATCTTAATATCCATTGTTGGCACAAAAGAGGCATTCACCATCAATTCCTGCACTACTGTAGAATTGGTTGAAATAGAACCATCAGGTTTTTCAAAATAATAAGGCGTTTGTCCCAGATTATTATTGCCAATCGGGTTACCTGCTGTTGCTACATTTACTATCAATGGATTTTTCATCAATTGCTCTCTCAGTGCAGCTACTTTCGAGCGTAGATTTCTATCGTCAATATGAATAGTAACAACCTGTTGTCTGTTAAAGCCCAGATCTTTATTGGATGAAAACTGTAATTGCTGATAGATAATCCAGGCTCCGGCAATCAGAACAATAGTTGCGGCAAATTGAAATACTACCAGTGATTTTCTAAAAATTACACTTTGGTTTAAGTTACCTGACAAACCTTTTAAAGCGAGAACAATTTTGAATCTTGAAATAAAGAAAGCAGGGTAGCTACCACTAAGGAAGCCAACAAACAGGCTGAATAAAGCAAAAACGACTATTGAAAATCCAAGACCAAATCTGTTTATTTCTAAAGATTTATCTGCCAGTTGATTGAAAAAAGGAAGCAGGCCTGTTATTAAAAAGGCTGAGATAACCGAAGCAATAATACTTAGTGTAAGCGCTTCTACGATAAACAAGCCCATTAAATTGGTCTGCGTAGAGCCAATTGCTTTGCGTACACCTACCTCACGGGTGCGTAAACCCGCTCTGGCTGTTGCCAGATTCATATAGTTAATAATTGCAATAACCAATATCAAACCTGCCAATGCTATAAATAAATAAACACGATTGATAGAGCTATTGGAACTTATTTCGTATTGAAGATTGGATTGCAGGTGAATATCGCGCAATTGTTGTAATTCCATTCTGTAGGATACCACCGGCATCTCTTTCAGAATGGTTTTTTGTGCGAAAGCCGGGAATTTTGCTTCCAGCTTGCCTTTATCAACACCATCATTCAGAAGCAAATAGGTATATAAATTAGAGTCCTGCCATCCTGCAGTAAAGTTATTGGGCAATGAACGTAAGCCCTCAAATTGTATATGTGAATTACCCGGAATATCCTGAACTACTCCGGTAATTTTATTGGCTACTTCTTTATCAAATACAATGGTCTGATTCAAGGCATTTTTAGCATTACCGAATATTTTATTTGCCAACGATTCTGTAATAACAATCGTATTTGGTTCTGAAAGCGCAGTTTTTGGATTACCTGTTATGAAAGGAAAAGTGAAAACATCGAATACATTTTTGTCGGCGAATAGAATATTACCTGCCTTAACAGTTTTATCTTTAAATGCGATGACACCACCGCCTTCAGGAGCAAATCTAACTGCCTCTTTTATCTCGGGAAACTCTGCTTTCAATGCCGGAGCAAAGGCCGCCGAAGTAACTGCGTGATGTGCTTCTCCGCCTTCCCATTCAGCATGATGCACTAATCTTACTATATTATTACCCTTCGCATGAAAATTATCAAAACTTAATTCATCAGCTATATATAATGCAATCAGACAGAAAACTGTAAAGCCTACGGCTAATCCTCCAATATTGATGAATGAATAAACCTTGTTCTTAACAAGATTACGAATAGCGATTTTTAAATAGTTGCGTATCATACAATTATAAGGTTAATGGAGAAAGGAACAAGGAGAAAGAATTTTAAAATAAAGGAGAAAAATACTTTTTTCATTCCCCTTGCTCCGTGTTCCTATTAGTTAAGAATACTATCTTCTAATGCCTTCTCAAATGCTACGGGTTGGTCAAACCACAATAAATGCCCTGCATTTTTGATAGGTATAAACTGACCGTTTGGTACTTCTTTAAACCATTTTGGCATAAGTGTGTTACCAAAATCAAGGAAATCATTATCGCCCATAATCACCTTTACCGGAAAACCTGCTTTCTGAAGTGATACAATAAAATTAAAGCCGCCTGATGGATAGGTTCTGGTGGTTAAGTTATATACATTGGATTTAAAAAGTGGCCCTCCTCCCTGAAACTTTTTCCAGTTTTTAATATTATAAACCATTCTGCTACAAAGGTTTATTCTATTTTTATATGTTTCCTGCCTAGAATTAAGGTTAGATCCAATCAGATTATACTTTTCCAATTCAGCTTTTACCTGGGGTCTGTTTAAAAAATTCTGAAAAGCAGGTCGACTGGCATTCAGAATTGCATTATCTTCATTCGACAATGGTTCTTTTAAGTAGGCCGGTGCTAAAAGTATCAGCTTTTTTATTCTTTCCGGATACCTTGCTGTATATGCCCCTGCTAAAAGTCCGCCCATTGAATGACCTACCAGTGTCATTTTCTTTATATTCAGCTCTTTTCTTAATTTTTCCAGGTCTTCCATATGCGCATCGAAACTTATCAGTGAATCGGAACATGGAGATCTGAGTGACCCACGTTGTTCGTAAAATATGAAATGGAATTTATCTGACAGATTTCTTACGGCATCTACTAATTCATCATGGCTACCACCCCAACCCCCGTGAAGCATCACAATGGTGTCTTTGCCTATGCCCATTTCTTTTACATAAATTAATGGGGAATTTTGTGAATTACCTGTCCGCAAAAACCAGTCTGTACTTGCAGACATTTGCTGAGCAAACAGGTTGGTGCTTAGAAAACCAATATAGAGTATTAAAACTATTCGCTTTGCCATACATCCCTAACCCCTAAAGGGGACGTTTAAAAGTGGATAATTATGTTCTTATCTTCCCTTTTTTGTAATTGTAAATACGCATCTTAAACTCGTGCGCAAGCAGCTCCCCTTTAGGGGCGGGGGGCTACTCCGATTTCAATGATTTCACAGGATTCATCAACGCTGCTTTAATTACCTGATACCCTACGGTTAAAGTAGCAACTACAAACGTTGACGCAATAGCTAATATAAATACTTCTGGTTTAATGTCGATATGGAATTTAAAATCCTGAAGCCAGCCGTTCATTAACCACCATGCTAATGGTGCAGCTACTATAAATGCAATAATAATAAGGCGGGAAAACTCTTTTCCGAAAATCCAGATAATATTACTAATGCTCCCACCCAATACTTTTCTGATACCGATTTCTTTGGTTTTTTGCGCTACCATAAATGAAACCAGGCCATATAAACCTAAACAACCAATAAAGATTGCAATCCCCGAGAATGTCTGAATCAGTTTAAGCATGAGGCTTTCAGTTTCATAAAATCTGGCTATTCTTTCATCAAGGAACTGATGTTCATATATCTGGTCGGGATGCGCTTTTGTCCATATCTTTTCTACAGCCGCAAGTGTAGTTTGTGCATTGGCCATATTCAGTTTCAAACCATACATTTCATAATTTCTACCTAAAGTAGTTATGCAAAGTGGATTTATTTCTTCGTGAAATGATCTGTCATGAAAATCTTTTACCACGCCTACAATTGGCCCTGTACTTTGACCTCCATCCATTGACACTATTTTCCCTATAACCTCCTGAGGTGAGGTGAGGTTTAGTTTACGAACAAATGTTTCATTCACCACACATTCTCTCATACTATCAGCGGCAAAAACGTTTCTACCAGCTACTATTTCCAAGCCAAAAGTGGGTACATATTGCTCGTCAGCTGATTTTACATTTACTCTGAACACCTCTTCTTCTGCCCGGTTGTCAAATCTTACAGAAGTGCTCCAGTTTGAGCTTGAAGCAGGCGGTCTGAAAAAAGTAGATACTTCCTCTACCCCACTAATAGACTCAAACTGGTTTTTTAAAGTTTTCTGTCTGTTTAAATCTGTACCGGTAGCCATTGGAACCAACACAATAGCATCTTTTTCAAAACCAAGATCAGATTTTTGCGCATATTTCATCTGTCTGGCAATAACAACCATGCCGATTATCAGAACCTGAGAAATAGCAAATTGTGTAATAATGAGTGTACGTCGTGTGTTAAAACCACCTATATTTTGTTGAGATAGTTTCCCTTTAAGAGCGAGAACAGGCTGAAACCCGGCCAATATAAGACCGGGATAAGACCCAGAAAATAAAGTAACTACTACAATTAATGAGACAATGAAAAGCATTAACTGCCAATCACTGACCAAACTAATACTGATTTGAGAACTGAACCAGGTATTTACATAAGGTAGCGCAGCAATAGCTAATACTATAGCTACGGCACCACCTACTAGGCTTATCAGTCCGGTTTCGGAAATAAATTGCCAGAAAAGTTGCATTCTTACGCTACCTAATACTTTTCTTACACCTACTTCTTTAGAGCGTTTTAATGCCTGTGCTGTGGCAAGATTAATGAAATTAACGCAAGCAGTAATAATCAGGAACATGCCGATAAACGACAATACCCATAGGTTCTTTTTTTCCATCGGGCCGCTATAACGAGCATCGAAGTGCATTTCAGCTAATGGCTGGAATTTATAATGATGTACATTTTTCGATGTAGGGCGATACTTCTTCACATAAGCAGGCATTACTTTTTCCACCTGCGCAGCAGAAATACCGGGGCGAAGCAAAACAAAACATTGCATAGGGCTGGCGATACCTCCCCATGAATCATCGCTGGCAAACCATTCATTATAAGATTTTAAGGTAGGATATGAAGCATAAATATCTGTTTGTCTATCGGAATTGTTTGGAAAATTTTTCAGTATACCTGTAACCTTAAACTCAATGCGGTTATCCAGTTTGAAAGTTTTGTTAATTGGGTTTTCGTCACCAAAGTACTTTTTAGCAGCTTTTTCTGTTATAATGGCCGTATTAGGCTCGCTTAAAACCGTTTTCTTATCGCCTTGTAAAAGCGGGTAATTGAAGATGTCGAAAAACTCAGGTTCGGTAAAGGCCACACCCTGTTCATCTCTGAATTTCTTGATTTCGTTGCCCTGTTTTACTGTAATCAACTGCTCATCGAACGTACAGATGCGGGCGACTTTCTCACCGAAAGTATAGTCATTTCTGAATGCCTTGCCTAATGGATTGGGTACGCTGAAAGTATAGCTGATATTATCGCGGTGTTGCTCAGTAACAATGCGATAAATACGATTGGAATTTTGGTGGAAATTGTCGAAGCTCAAATGGTGCTTTACCAATACGAAAATAAGGATTCCGCAACTCATGCTCAACGCCAGCCCCATAACATTAATTAAGGCATAAACTTTATTGCGTTGCAGATTCCTTATTGCGATTTTTAAATAGTTCTTCAACATAGCTTTTTCATAATTTTGTATTGTACAATATAATTATCTAAAGCCATGCCAAAAACACAAATCACTAACAATCAACCAATTACAGCAAAACAATAAAAAGAAATCTGTCCGTTTTCGGACGACTTTCGTACGGTGACGGACAAGGTACTTTTCATCCTTCCCATTTTTATTTTTATGTAACGATTTATGTATTCTATGCGCCTGATTCTGTTGTATAACCGAAAGTCATTTCTTTGAAAGTCGTTATGATGAAGTTTTGTACTGAAATTATTAATCAGCACAAAAATTTCATTGAGTTATGCAATCAAAATCATCGGTTCTCGACAAAAAATTTTGGGCTATTTGTCTAGTATTAGGGCAGTTCATTGTGATTATCAGTTCTTTTCTCTGGAAAGAAAACGGCCGCCATTCTGTCAATGGCTCAGTTCTGGTATTTTTTTCTACTCTATTCCTTGCTATTGGTATGGTGGGTTTGTTCTACGTGCTCAAACCAAAAATGCCCATCTATTCACGCTTAGGCTTTTTATATGGTATGTATGGTATCTTCGGAGGAGTTGGTTTTGCCTTTGAGGGATTGTATTCAAGTGCTTTAAATATTTCAGATACAATCGGTCTCGAAGCATTTAAATCTTTTCCCACACAGATGAATCTGGTTCTTTATTGGAGTGGGCCAGCTTTTCCGCTTACATTCCTGATTCTGGGCATTGTTTATATCCGTGTTAAGGTCGTGAAATGGTGGGTTGGTGTAATGCTGTCTTTAGGAGGCATTACTTTCCCTATAAGCCGGATTTTACGCAACGAATGGATTGCTCATTTGAATGATGTCATTCTATTTATACCTTTATGTATCATTGCCTACCAATTCTGGAACGACGCTGAATAATGAGACCTAATAATTTTTTCAGTAATTCATTCTTTCAGTTTATTATCATTACCCTCATCAACTTCGGGTTAGGAGGAGGTCTGTTTCTATTCGCAACCCTTTCAGGTTATGAAGCTCCTGCAGACGCTCCTCTTGGAGCATCCAACGATTTTATATTTTATGATAATCTGCTTGAATCATTCATGGCTGTTGTGGTTATCTACCTCTACCGCCGTTATACTTTTATCGACAAACAAAAAACCTTTTTAAACTACTTAACCCTGGGTATTCTTTTATATGCAGGCAAAGGGCTATTAATACTTTTGAGTGCCAAAGACATGCCGTTCCACTATACTTTCCACGATTTATTTTTCAGGATTAACGGCTCTATTGTATTCAGGCTGAATCTGGTTTGGGCAGGTTTATTTGCTTATTACTGGGTAGAAAACGAGAAAACCCGGGAACAGCACTTTTTATTGAAAGAATTAGAATTGACCCAATTAAAAGAACTCAAAACCAAAGCAGATTTAGAAGCTTTACAGGCTAAAATCAACCCGCATTTTCTTTATAATTCCCTGAATTCTATTGCCAATGCCATAGAAGATGAGCCGCAAAAAGCCAAACAGATGACCTTGTTATTGAGTAAGTTTTTCAGATTTACCACCAATTCGCAAAGCCAATATTACTGGACATTGAATGAAGAACTGGATTTAGTACAAACCTACCTCTCAATCGAAAAAATCAGGTTTGGTGATAGACTTGATTTTATGATTCCAGCACCTGAATCAGAACTATCTGCCTGCTTGATTCCACGTTTTCTTATTCAGCCTTTAGTGGAAAATGCCATTAAGCATGGCATTTCAAAAATAGCGGGTAAAGGCATGATGGGTATACAGGCAAGTGCCTCGAATGAGTTTATAGAATTGAAGATTTATGACAATGGTGTGCTTTTTCAGTCGGGTTTTCAGCAAGGCTATGGATTAAGAAGTATCCATGAAAAAATAAAATTGCTAGGTGGAGAAAACGCTACCGTCGAAGTTTTCAATGAGTCTCCTGTAAGTATTAACAATTACCATGAATATCCCACTAAATATATTCTAATTCGTCTTCCTAAAAAGTATACATCATGAAAACAGTTATTATCGAAGATGAAGAATTGGCGATTAAAGGTCTGAAAAATCTCCTGGCCGGATACCCTGATTTTTTTGATATAGCAGCCATTGCCTGTAATGGTGAAGAGGCGGTCGACATGGTAGAAATCCATAAGCCCGATGTTATCTTCTTAGATATAGAAATGCCCGTTTTCAATGGTTTTGAGGTATTGAAACGATTGAAAAACATGCCTTTAATTGTGTTCACAACAGCCTATGATGACTTTGCTGTCAAAGCCTTCGAAGAAAACTCAATAGATTATCTACTAAAACCTATCGAAAAACAACGCTTCCACTTAACAGTAGAAAGGCTTAAACAAAAACGCTTAGAAAAACACAATCAGATTGATTTTCAGCAATTTGCCTCCCTTTTACATACGCTCGGAAACAAAAAAGAAATCCATTCTCTGACGGTAAAAGCAGGCGAAAAACTATTGTTTATTTCCATTGCCGAAATCGCTTATTTCTTCGCCGAAGAACGTTATGTTTTTCTGAATACGCTTGCTGGGAAACAGTATCTGACCAATTATACTATTCAGAATTTGGAAGACATATTACCGAAGGAATTTGTCAGAGTAAGTCGCTCGGCCATTATTAACTCAAAACATATTCTGGAAGCACAACGTTTTTTTACTGGTAATTATATGATTATATTGAAAGACTCAAAGAGGTCAAAAATTGAAACAGGCCGCAAATACGTTGAAAACTTTGTTAAATTATTTGACTATTAACTATTTAGCCTGAAAGATTTTTACTGGTATTCCAACCATTTTCTAAAGAACAGTATCATAATAGTATTACCTTAAATCTATTTTTGTATGAAAAAATTCATGCTATTATTAAGTTTTATGGCAGTAATGATGTCTTGCGAAAAGGCGGCAGATGATATGTCGGCCAATGCAGATGATTTACCTGCTACAGCGAATACAAAAGATGGTGAGAATCCGAATGCACCAGTATCAAGCAAAGATCCTGGCGCCGTTTCAAAACCAACTGAATATTATTTTGCAGGTTATCAGGTGAGCAAAACAGCAGGTTCGGAAAAACTGGGGATGGATATAGTTAAGAAAGCTCCTGATAATACGGCATATCTTAATATAAGCGGCTTTAGCTACGTAAATATGTATGGTGCTACTTATACCCACAACGAAGCGGATGGGTCTCTCAAAAATACTGAAGTAATCACAACCGAAATGGCTGGCCCTGCTGACGCTATGAAAGCAGAAGATGAATTATACAAGAATCTGGCTAAGGCAACCAAAATAGTTTATGAAACCAATCAGGTAAAATTACTAATTGGAAATCCGGCAACTGAAGTAATGATATTTAAGAAAAGATAAGATTTGGAACTGAATGATAAAAAAATGGCAAAAGGGCTTCCCTCTTGCCATTTTTATTTTTATAAAAAACAAAACTCTTTATTCCGTTCTCCAAATTATTCCGTCTTCAACGATTTCACCGGGTTCATCAAAGCCGCTCTTAACGCCTGTCCACCAACAGTCAGAAACGCAATAATAATCGTAATCACAGCTGTAATAACGAAAATGGGAACGCCGATTGAAATGCGATAAGGATAGTTCTTGAGCCATTCCTGAGCTGCATAAAATGCCAACGGGAAAGCAAAAATAAATGATAAACCTACCAGTTTCAGAAAGTCGGTAGAAAGCAATTGAATAAGACTACCTACCGATGCACCCAATACTTTACGGATACCTATTTCTTTGGTGCGTTTTTCTGCCGATAAAGTGGCCAGACCAAACAAGCCAATGCACGAAATAAAGATAGTGAGCGCTGCACCAAATAGCATAATTTGTTTCCATTTAGCTTCTGACTCATATTTTTTCAGATTTTCAGCTTCCATAAACTTATAATCATACGAGTTGATAGGAAACAATTTTCTAAAAGTCTTTTCAATATGTTTCAGGCTTGCTACCTCTGTATTGGGCTTAATTTTAATATAAACTGTTCCGTATCTGTTACCAGGTTTCATTGTAAATAGTTGTGAGCCAATTTCCTGATTTAAGGCATTAAAATGATGGTTTTTCACTACGCCTATTACCTTATATTTGGTATTATTATCATACCAGAAATTCACTTCCTGCCCTATTGGGTTTTTCCAGCCCGCTTTCTTTACAAATGCCTCATTCACAATGACAGATTGCGTAGAATCTGAAGGAAAATCAGGAGAAAAATTGCGACCCTGTAAAATAGGTATTTTCAGAAGCGGCAAGAACGCCGGATTCACAGTTTCGTAGGCAAAATCAATTTGTTTATCACCATTAATCTTGGCAATTGTCCCCCATTGTCCACCATTTTTAGGGGCAACTTCAACGATATTCGGGTTTTTCTTCAATTCGTCAATCAATACATGTGCTTCGCTATGCGCCATTCGCCATTTATCAACTGTTATCAGGTTTTTATCATCGTAGCCTAATTCTTTGGTAGTTAGATAATCAAACTGTGAATAGATGGTAAGCGTAGCAATAATCAGAAAAGAAGCCAGGCCAAACTGCACTACTACCAGACTTTTCTGCAAATAGTTTTTACCAGTCAGATTAAAACGGCTATATAAAGTCTTCACCGGGTCATAGCCTGACAATACCAAAGCAGGATAAAAACCTGCCAGTAGGCTCGTAATAAAGAAAAGTACAATATATGCTACAACTAGTTTAACATCAAACAAATAAGAGAATGCCAGAGCTTTATTAGCCAATTGGTTAAATGTAGGCAATACAATTTGCAAAATACCAATAGCCAACATAAAGGCTATTGAACATAATACAAAAGACTCGCCTAAAAACTGCATAATCAATTGTTTCCTATCCCCACCTACTACCTTTCTTACACCAATTTCTTTGGCACGTTTCAACGAACGGGCAACCGTCAGATTAATAAAGTTGATACAGGCAATCAGCAAAATAAAGAGCGCAATACCGGTCAGGATATAAGAGAATGTAGGATTACTAGCATCAGACAGACCATTTTGCGCAGCAAAAGCCGTGCTCAGGTGCATATCAGTCAATGGTTGAAGAGCATAGCGGGCTTTTTCCTTTATATCATAATCCTTCATCATCTTCTGAATACTCTCCTTTGCATCAGCTTCATACACTCGTTTCATTTTTGCTTCAGCGGCAGTTGCAGTAGAGTTTGGCTGTAATAATACAAACGTATTCAGAAAGAAGTTAAACCAGTTTTCATTATTCTGATACTCTTCGTTCTTAACAATCATCGGCAACAAAAAATCAAATTTAACAGATGAGTTCTGAGGTGCTTTTTTGGCTACTCCTGTAATCTGATAAGGGACTAATTTTTCATCTTCTACAAAGTCGATGGTCTTACCCAATACATCTGTATTCTTGAAGAGTTTTTCAGCCATTTCATCTGTAATAACTACTGATTTAGGCTTTTCAAGTGCCGTAGCCGGATTCCCACTAATCAATGGAAATGTGAATACAGAAAAGAAATTACGGTCGGTTTCCATCATGCCATACCCTTTGATTTCTGCTCCCTGACGAATATTTCTGAAATCGCTTCTTAATCTTACAAAAGACTGAATGTCAGGCACGCCATCCTTGAATTTCGGACCCTGGAAATAGCCAGTAGTACCATCCCCCTGTTTCACGCTCCCATCTGGGTTAATCCATTGGGTAGTAACCCGATAGATATTAGCACTATTGGCATGGAAGCGGTCGTAACTCACCTCATCTTTGGTATAAAGCATAATGAGCATAGCTGCTGCCAAGCCAATGCTTAATCCGGCAATATTAATAAAGCTGTAAACCTTATTCCGGAAAAGGTTACGCCATGCGATTTTTAAGTAATTGCGTATCATAAACACCCCTAGCCCCCAAAGGGGGACTTTTTTTAAGTTAGATAATATATACTCCCAACCGCGCGACGGTCGCCCCTAAAGGGGAGTTTCTAAAATTAAACAATTTCCAGTATAGCCTTTTCATTTTTAAAACTTTATTATCCAAAGCTATGCCAAAACTTCAATACACTCACTATCAATACATTACATCCAATTAAAAATAAAATCCTGTCCATTTTCGGACAGGATTTCGTACAGTAACGGACAATACTTTCTCCATTTCCCCTACTCAGTCTTTAACGATTTCACCGGATTCACTAGCGCTGCCCTGATGGCCTGATAGCTAATGGTTAATAGGGCAATAACAACCGCAACTATACCAGTGGCAGCAAATATCCACCATTCGATAGAGACGTGGTAAGCGAAATCTTTTAACCATTCTGCCATAAAGTAATAGGATACTGGAACAGCAATGATGATTGATAGAAAAACTAATCTTAAAAAATCTAAAGATAATAGTGAGGTAATGCTGAAAACAGAAGCCCCTAATACTTTACGGATGCCTATTTCTTTAGTGCGCTGTTTGATTGAGAAAGTAGCCAACCCAAACAAGCCAAGGCAAGAAATAAAGACAGATAAAGCCGCAAAGGTTTTAGTCAGGTTACTGATCAATTCTTCTCTTTCATAAAAACGAGCCACATCTTCTTTGAAATACGAATATTCAAATACATTATCTGGATACAATTTCTCCCATATTTTGGCAATATCCTGAATCGTGTTTGGATTATAAGCTTTTAATCGAACGGCGGCATAACGGTAATGACTACGTGAAGAAAAAATAACCGTTGGCTCTACACCTGTATACAAGTCTGTATTGTTGAAGTCAGCTACTACCCCTACTATAATACCTGTTTTGCTTAAATCACCCACCAATAACTTTTTATCAAGAATTTCTTCCGGTGATTTCAGCCCCAAACTTTTTACCATTTTTTCGTTTACTAATAACTCGCGTAAAGTATCAGAAGCCACGGGTTTATGTCCGGCTACAAGTTTAATATCATACGTATCAATATAGACTTCATCGGCCATTTTAGACCTTGCTACAAACTTTTCCCAATCTCTGTTTTCGTACTTAATGCTGCCCCCGCTACCTGTTTTTGAAGATGGGGCCGTTCGGAAAAATGAAATATTTTCAATATTCGCTTGTTGAAGCAGCTGATTCTTGAAGGTCGTCAGTTTGTCGGCTTCAGGATTTGGGATATTCACATGCAGAATCATGTCTTTTCTCAGTCCCAAATCTTTATTTTTCAGATAATCTAATTGCAAAACCACCAGCATCGAAACGGCAATCAGAATACAGGCAATACTGAATTGCGTTACTACCAACCCTTTTCTCAACGTAAATTTCTTAGGCAGTTCAGTAATATTTTTAAGAGCCTTTAAAGGATTGAAATTGGCAATAATCATGGCAGGATAAAACCCTGCAATGAACACAATGGTAATCAGTAAAACCACAATAAAGCCTATCAATTTCACATCAGACAAAAGATTCATGCTTATTGGTGTTTTCAGCCACTGACCCAGGAAAGGGGCAGTTGAATAGGCTATTGAAATAGCCAAAACTACCGACAATATAGCCACCACAGCTGTTTCACTGATAAACTGCCAGAAAATCTGTCCTTGAGAGCTACCTAATGTTTTTCTGACACCCACTTCCTTGTAACGCTTAAATGATAATGCCGTAGATAAATTAATGAAATTGATACAGGCAATAATTACCATTAACACTCCAATCACCAATAATAAATTGATAGTAGCCATCTTGATTTTACCACCGTAATCAATATTAAAATGTATATCTGATAAGTCTTGCAGGCAGTACTTAAATACTTCACTATCAGCACCATGATACTTTTTTGAGAAAGCAGGCATTTGCTTTTCAAACGCTTCTTTCTGGTCTTTTGAACGAAGCATAACAAATGTCTCGCGACTGCTTTCAATCCAGCCCCAGTCTTCGTAGCCATAATTCGGTACCAATATTTTCAAGGTAGGCAGAGAAACAAAAATATCTGTTTTTAAATCAGTGTTATCAGGATTATCTTTGATTATACCTGCAACAACTACTTCCTGCTGATTCTCCAGCTTCATGCTTTTGCCGATGGGATTTTGAGAGCCAAAAAACTTCAAAGCATAGCGTTCTGTCAAAACAGCTTTATTTGGTTCATCTAAAACTGCCGGAGTCCCGGTTTCCCATTCATAGTCGAATATTTTGAAGTAATCAGCATTAGTAAAGGCTGCCGATTCTTTTTCCAGATATTTACGCACATTGTTATTTTCAGTGAGAGCAATAGTCAAAGGCCGATGTGCCAGATAAGTAGTTTGTTCAATTGAAGGGTACTCTTTCTTAAGTGTGCTGTGCAAAATATAAGCACTTCCTTTTGAGCGCTCAATCTGACCATCTCCCAGATGCAAATCAACTACTGATCGATAGATTCTATCAGCATTTTTATGATAAGCATCTACACTTAAATGGTATTTCACTAATTGAAAAACCAATATCCCACCTGCCATCCCTAAGGCAAGTCCGGCTATATTCAGAAATGTAAAAAGCTTATTTCTGTTTAAAACTCTGAGTGTAAATTTCAATTTCATGGTTTTTCATGGAGCAGAGGGCTAGGGGCATGGGGAAGAGTTAACCCTCTGCCCCATGCCCCATGCCTCCTGCTATTTATTCTGTTTTTAATGATTTTACCGGATTAACTAAAGCTGCTTTGATAGCCTGAGAGCTTACTGTCAGTAATGCTACCAGCACGGCAATTAAACCTGTTACTATAAATACCCACCATTCTATGGTAACCTGATAGGCAAAATCTTTTAGCCATTGCGTCATAAAATAATAAGCTATCGGACTTGCTATCAGTACTGCTATAATAATCAATTTCAAAAAGTCTTTCGAAATCAAAGTGGTGATACCTGCCACTGAGGCGCCTAATACTTTGCGGATACCAATTTCTTTGGTGCGTTGCTCGGCTGTATAAGCTGCTAAACCAAATAAACCTAAGCAGGCGATCAATATCGCTAAGCCTGAGAATAATAAGACGACATTGGCTGTCTGGGTTTCAGCACGATAGAGTGTACCCAGAAATTGGTCAAGAAATATATATTCAAATGCCGACGATGGAATGCTCTTTTTGAAAGTAGCTTCTAGTTGCTTCATGGTTTGTGCCAGATCGCTCGTATTGATTTTCACAAGCAGGTAAGGTCTCGACTCGGTATCCGCATTATGAAAAGCATAGGAGCCAATAGGTTGATGAAACGAATTATAGTGGAAATCTCTTACCACCCCAACTATTTCAGTTTTCTTATTCCAGAAGAAATTATCAGAGAACTTGCCAATTGCTTCCTGCGGCGTTTTATAGCCTAATAACTTTGTAGTGGTTTCATTAACTACTAATTGTATTGTCGTATCTTTTTCACCTTTTATGAGTGGTAGTGTTTTTCCTGCCAAAAATTTCAGGTCTAAAACCTTGGCAAAATCTCCTGTCATTCGGTTAGTAGTAACAGCGAATGATTCTTTTGGATTATCAGCCTTACTCATCGTACGGACGCTTCCACCAAAGCCTAAATAAGTCTGTGCCCGTGAAGTTTCTACTACGTTACTCAATGCTTTATAGTTGTTGATTAAACCATCAACCTGTTCTTTGTTTTCTGCTCCTGATGTCATTACTGCTACAACCTGCTCGGGGTTATAGCCTAATTTTTTATTCTGAATGAATTTTAATTGTTGGAAAAAAATAAAAGTACAGATAGTCAGGATAATTGATGCTGCAAATTGTATCACTACCAATGACTGGCGGAAAAGCCCTGCTCCGGTTTTCTTAGTGATGGAAGTCTGCAAAAGGCTTTTAGGAGCAAAAGAAGAGAGATAAAACGCAGGGTAAGAACCGGAAACAAATGTTACAAAAGTAAACACAATCAATAATCCTATACCGATTTCCGGCGTGAAAATATTGGCGATAGACAGGTTCTTATCAGCCAACTGGTTAAATAAAGGTAAGGCCAATATTAAAAGGCTCAAACTTAACAATAAAGCTAGGAAAATTGTGAGAGTGGTCTCGGTATAGAAACGACCAATTAACTGACGATTGGTAGCCCCAATCGTTTTATTAATACCTACCTCCTTGAAACGCTTCTGCGAGCGAGCTGTTGCCAGATTCATATAATTGATACATGCAATTACCAGCACCACCAACGCTAAAATCAGTAATATTTTCACTTGACTGGCATCACCTTTACGAGTAGTATTGGTATTAGTAATATCACCTGATTTCAGGTGGACATCTACCAATGGTTGAAGCCAGAGTGAGAACCAGCGTTCTTCTTTATTCGGAACATTTTTTTCAAGAATCTTTGACATTTGCGCCTCTACTTTTTGTTGACTGGCATTAGGTGTCATCAATAAATAGGTTTCAAAACTCGAATTACTCCAATAAAGTCTTTTAGATGCCCATTCCACACTATTAAACGAGCCCATTAAATCGGCATCCAATGTAAAGTTATGCGGCAGGTCTTCATAAATACCCGTTATTTCTAAAGAATACTTGCTACCCACTTTCAGCACTTTTCCTATCGGGTTTTCATTCCCAAAATACCTATGGGCAGTAGACTGGCTCAATATTACTTTATTCGGGTCTTGCAATGCCACTTTCGGATTCCCTTGTATGAGTTTTATATCGAAAATCTCAAAGATTGTTCCATCTACCCAATAGAGTTTTTTCTCTGCAAACTTCTTCTCGCCAGAGTTGACAAATGCCGTCTGTCCAAAATCATTCAGAAGGATTCTAGTTTGTTGTACTACCTCCGGAATCTCGTTTTTCATTGTTGGGCCTACTACATTGGGCGCATTAGCCCATTTCTGGCTTTTGCCGTCAAAAGTAGCTGTTACGCCAATCCGATAGATGTCCTTAGCTTTTGAATGGTATTTATCAAAAGACAATTCATCTTTTACGAATAGCATCAGCAAGAGCGATACCGTTAGCCCCAAGGCCAGACCTAATAGATTCAGAGCAGTAAAGAGTTTGCTTTTCAATAAGCTCCTCCAAGCGATTTTTAAGTAGTTCTTTATCATAAATATACCCCTAGCCCCTAAAGGGGGACTTTTTTAAAAGTTGAAAAAAATACGCCCCTAAACCCTAAAGGGGGGTAAAATTATATAATACTCGTGCGCAAGCAGCTCCCCTTTAGGGGCGGGGGGTTATTCTGATTTTAATGATTTCACAGGATTCATTAATGCTGCTGAAATAGACTGATAACTCACTGTTGCTACAGCAATCAGGATAGCTAGCAAACCTGCCGATGGGAAAATCCACCATTCAATATTAATTCGATAAGCAAAATCTGTCAGCCAGCTATTCATGGCATACCAGGCTATTGGCGAGGCAATCAGAATAGATATAAGTACCAATTTAATAAAATCTTTCGACAATAAAGTGGTAATACTTCCTATTGATGCACCTAATACTTTTCGTACCCCTATTTCTTTACGTCGTTGTTCTGCCATAAATGCAGCCAAAGCAAATAAGCCCAGGCAGGAAATAAAGATAGAAATACCTGCAAAAATGATAAATAGTGACCATTGTTTCTGCTCGGACTGGTATTGTTTATTAAACTGCTCGTCTAGAAACTGATAGCTGAATACTGCATCGGGCATATACGATTTAACTATTTTTTCAATACTGGCAATTGTCTGCTGAAAATTACCGGCTTCCATTTTGATTGAAAGCCAGCTATCCTGACCTTTATTGGCAATTAATATCATCGGCGCTATTTTCTGATGCATAGATTCGAAATGAAAATCTTTCACAACACCCACTACCTTACCTTTCCGACCGTCATATTCAAATGCTTTGTCAATAGCATCGTCGCTATTTTTCCATCCAATTGATTTGACTGCTGTCTCATTCAGGATAAATACCGCTGAATCACCTAACCTGAAATCTCTTCCTGTTGCTAACTTTATTCCGTAAGTAGATAAGAAATCAAAGTCAACTCTGAGCGATTTTATTACAACATTGGTAGGAGCCAAAGAATCACCATTTTGTACTTTTGCGCCTTGAAAATCAAGTAAACGGTCTGTAGGGGTTCTTGAAGAGGCACTTATATTCTTTACTCCCACCTGACGTTTCAGCTCTTGTTTAAAACTCTCAAAATCAAACGAGTTATTTCTATCAAGTTTCATCAGAATAACCTGATCTTTCCTGAAACCGACATCTTGCGTAAGCATAAAACTCAATTGTTTGTAAACAATAGCTGTACTGATAATCAATATACAAGCAATTGAAAACTGCATCACCACCAATATCTGACGTAAGCGGCCATTCTTCATGGCATTTTTTATTTTTCCTTTCAATACCTCTACCGGCTGAAAAGCAGTCAGGAAAAAGGCAGGATAACTCCCGGCCAGAATCCCTGTAAAGAAGATGACACCCAGAACCATTAAAATAAATTTAACATCCAATAAACTGGTAAATGCCAAAGATTTATTAGTAAAGTCATTTAATACCGGAATCAACAGAATAAGGGCAGTTAATGCTATAATTAAAGAGAATAAAGTGAGTAGCAGCGATTCACTTAGAAATTGCCCGATTAATTGTGAGCGTAAGGCTCCTACTGCTTTACGAAGTCCCACTTCTTTGGCTCTACCTGATGAACGGGCTGTTGCCAGGTTCATATAATTGATACAGGCTATGAGCAGAATAAAAAAGGCAATCGCCGAAAAGGTATATACGTATCTGATATTTCCGTTAGCCTCAAGCTCTGAATCTAAATGCGAATATAAGTGTATATCTGTCAGCTTCTGGAAAGTCAGGTCTGACCAGTCAGAGCCTTTTCCACCATCAGATGTAGGCAAATGTTGGTCAAGGAAAGTTTTCACCCGGCTTTCTATGCTCGACATATCATAACCTTTCGGCATTAAGAAATAAGTAGCAAAAGCATTACCTCCAAAATCATTATTCATTGCCTCTTTACCATAAATCCTGTTATCATTCAATGTATTCATTGAGAGAAATAAATTAGCATGAAAATGCGACTGATCCGGCATTGGTTCAAACACCCCCGAAACTCTTAACTCATACTTATTGTCTACTTTAAGCAACTTACCTATGGGGTCTTCATTGCCAAAATACTTCTCTGCCAAAGGCTTGGCTATAACAATTGTAAATGGTTCTTCTAAAGCCTTATCAGGATTACCCGAAAGCAGATTAATTGAGAATACTTTAAATACATTTGCATCAGCAAAAAACATATTTGATTCCTGATATTTTTTTTCAGGGCTTTCAGGTCGGTTCAATATATTAAATAAGAGGGTTGCATCTAACAATCGGGTAATCTGTTCCACCTCCGTAAAATCACTTTGAAAATATTGCATAAAAGCAGGAGCTACTTGCCCCAGATGCAGACTAACCTTACCATCTTTTGATTTAAAAATACGGGTGACACGATAAATGTTGTCAGCATTTTTGTTGAACCGGTCGTAACTCAATTCATCTTTTACATATAAGCCTATCAACAAAAAGCAAGTCAGCCCGATAACTAATCCTGCGCTATTAATAAAAGTGAAACCTTTCTGTCTAGCCAGGTTTCTAAAGGCGATTTTAAAGTAATTGCGTATCATAAACCCCTCCGAATCGTCGGACCGTCCCCTAAAGGAGGATTTTTAAAAGTTAGATAATATTCTTCTACAACTTGTAGGTACAATATAGCACCCCTTTAGGGGCGGGGGCGGTTTTATTCCGACTTTAATGATTTCACCGGATTCACCAATGCCGCTGAAATGGCCTGATAACTCACCGTAGCCACGGCAATCAGGATTGCCAATAAACCTGCCACAGGGAAAATCCACCACTCAATATCAACCCGATAGGCAAAATCTGTCAGCCAGCTATTCATGGCATACCAGGCAATAGGTGAGGCAATCAGAATAGAAATGACAACCAACTTGATAAAATCTTTAGATAGCAAAGTAGTTATACTTCCTACTGAAGCCCCTAATACTTTACGAACCCCAATTTCCTTTCGACGTTGTTCTGCCATAAAGGCGGCCAAAGCAAATAAGCCCAGACAAGAAATAAAGATAGAAATACCTGCAAAAATCATGAATAAAGACCTTTGCTTTTGCTCTGCCTGATACTGGTTATTGAAACGCTCATCTAAGAACTGATAGCTGAATGGTGTATTAGGCATATAGGTTTTAAATGTCTTCTCGATACTGGCAATAGTATTCTGGAAATCTCCGGCAGCTATATTTATCGAAAACCAACTACGCCAGCCTTTATTGACAAACATGACCATAGGAACGATTTTCTGATGCAAAGACTCAAAATGAAAATCTTTTACTACACCTATTACCTTGCCTTTTGTACCGCCATATTCAAACACTTCATCAATGGCATCGGCATTACTTTTCCATCCTATTGATTTAACAGCTGCTTCGTTCAGGATATAAGCCGCAGAATCATCTGATTTGAATTCTCTTGATAAATCTCTGCCCGCCACTAATTTTATCTGGTAGGTAGATAGAAAATCATGGTCTATTGATAGTGCTTTAATTTCTGTACTGGTTGGAGCCAGAGAATCACCTTTTGCTACTTTCGCTCCTTGAGAATCAAGCAAACGACCTGTTGGAGTTCTTGATGAATGGCTTACATTCTTCACACCTGCCTGACGTTTCAGTTCTTGTTTAAAACTCTCAAAATCAACCGAGCTATCATTACCAACACGCATCACCAATACCTGGTCTTTTTTGTATCCGGCATCTTGTGTGAGCATAAAACTTAATTGTTTATAAATAATAGCCGTGCTGATAATCAGGATACAGGCAATTGAAAACTGCATCACTACCAAAACCTGACGTAAGCGGCCATTCTTCATAGCATTTTTGATTTTCCCTTTCAATACTTCTACCGGTTGAAAAGCCGTCAGGAAGAACGCAGGATAACTTCCCGCTAAAACACCTGTAAAGAAGATAGCACCCAGAATCAGTAGGATGATTCTAAAATCTAATAAGCTGGTGAAAGTCAGGGTCTTATTAGTAAAATCATTCAGCACAGGAATCAAAAGAATGGTAGCTATTAATGCAATAGCCAAAGAGACAATAGTCAATAGTAGAGACTCACTCAAGAATTGCGCTACTAGTTGAGAACGAATTGCTCCTACAACTTTGCGAAGCCCCACCTCTTTAGCTCTGCCTGCTGAACGAGCCGTTGCCAGGTTCATATAATTAATACAGGCAATAAGCAGAATAAAAAAGGCAATGGCTGAGAAAGTATAAACATATTTGATATTTCCATTGGCTTCATGCTCTGAATCCAGGTGTGAGTAGAGATGTATATCTGTTAGTTTCTGGAAAGTAAGGTCTGAATATTGAGAACCCTTTCTACCATCATATACAGGTAAATGTGTGTCAAGAAAGGTCTTCATTCTACTCTCAATTCTTGACATCTCATAGCCCGCAGGCATCAGAAAATACGTGGCAAAGTTGTTTCCACCCCAATCTCTGTTCATTTCATCTTTACCATAAATTTTGTCGTCATTCAGTGTATTCATTGACAATAGGAAATCGGCATGGAAATGTGATTGAGTTGGTAAAGGGTCAAACACACCAGAGACCCTTAATTCAAATTTACTATCTGCTTTCAGCAATTTTCCTATAGGGTCTTCATTACCAAAATACTTTTCTGCCATAGGTTTCGATATGACAACCGTATATGGCTCAACCAAAGCCTTATCAGGGTTACCCTGAACCAGGTTTATAGAGAATACTTTAAAAATATTTGCCTCAGCAAAATACATGCGTTGTTCCTGATATTTTTTCTCAGGATTCTCTGGTCTGTTTATCACCGATTGCTGCCCAAATAATCGGGTAATCTGCTCTGCTTCTGAAAAATCGCTCTGGAAATACTGCATAAAAGCAGGCGCCACGTGACCCAGATGTAGGCTCACGGTACCATCCTGTGACTTAAAAATGCGTGTAACGCGATAAATGCGGTCGGCATTTTTGTTGAATCGGTCATAACTCAATTCATCTTTCACATACAAACCAATCAACAAAAAGCAGGTAAGCCCGATGGCTAATCCGGCTATGTTGATAAAAGTGAATCCCTTCTGCTTCCGCAGGTTTCTAAAAGCGATTTTTAAGTAATTGCGTATCATAAACCCCTAGCCCCTAAAGGGGGACTTTTTAAAAGATTGAAAAATCACCTTCCTAACCCCTAAAAGAAGGCTGCTCTAAACTTAATAATCTTTTCTTAGCTCCCCTTTAGGGGTGGGGGGCTGTTACTCTATTTTTAGTGACTTTACCGGATTTAATCTTGCTGCTTTGAAGGTCTGGAAGCCTACTAATAGAGCAACCATTACCACGAATACAAGCCCTACAAAGGCAAAGGTAATCCAGCTTAATTCTATGCGGTAGGCGTAGTTTTGTAGCCAGCTATTCATACTCAGAACCGCTAACGGAAAAGCGATGATTATCGCTAATCCGACAACAATCAGGAATTCTTTCATAAACAGAAAAACAATGCTGATGCCCGAAGCACCTAATACTTTGCGAATACCTACTTCTTTCGTTCTTCTCACAATATTCAATGATACCATGCCTAAAATCCCCAACAGTACAATAATAATGGCTAGTGTTGTTGCCACCTCTGCCGCTTTCTGCAATTGTACCTCTGACTGGTAGAGTTTCTGCAAAGTTTCGTCCATGAAAGTATATTCAAACGGTGCATCAGGTAGTAATTCTCTCCATTTCTTTTCGATATTTTTCATGGCCTCACCCACATTGGTCGGGTTCAGTCTGAACGATAAATAACGATAAAAAGGATTATCTCTTACCTGCATAAAAGCAGTTGGTCCGATCGCTTTATGCATAGATTCAAAATGGAAGTTCCGGGTTGCACCAACAATTGTAAATACACTGGAAATATTATGCATTCTTATCTGCTGACCTATAGCCTCCTGCTTATTTTTAAAACCTAAAGCCTTGATAGCCGCTTCGTTCAGTACTATTCTATTGGGTTGAAATGTTCCTTGGGTAGCATGGAAATACTGTCCTGCTACCATCGGTATTTCGTAGGTTTCTGCAAATTTTTCATCAGTTACCAGCGTAGGTGCATAAAATGCCGTAGTTGAGTCCTGGCCTACTCTGTATATGGCACTACTGAATCCTGTAGCACCGTCAGGTATTTCCCATCCAAAACTACCCTGCTTTATTTCTTTTAATTTTGCCATCTCGTTTCTGACAGTCTCCATTTTTTCTACACCTCTAAGCGACCAGTCACGAGGGACTCTTAGTGAGAAAACAGCTTCTTTATTATATCCTAAATCTTTATTAAAGAAATAACTTACCTGTTGAGAAATAACAGTAGCTCCACCAAAAACAAATAGCGCAACCGTAAATTGAGAGGCCAATAGTAAGCGTCTGAAAAGCACATTCTCTTTTACCGATTTCAGTTTGCCCTTCATGGAATCAACTGATGGCAGATTTGCCAGTACCAATGATGGATAAAGGCCGCTTAGTAGCCCAATAAACAGGCTTAATGCAATTGCTCCCAAATAGAAATAAAGCGATGCACTGAATATTGATATAATGTCTTTTTGAAGTATCTGCGAGAAATAAGGTCTGAAAAGTTGGTAGAATACTAAAGAGAGCAATAAGCTAAATAAGCTGATAATGATAGATTCAGTCAGGAACTGACGTAGTATCTGCCCTTTTAAACTTCCTAATACTTTTCTTACGCCAATCTCTTTTAAACGTGAAGATGAATTACCAATAGAGATGTTCACAAAGTTTACGACTGCCATTAAGAGAATAAATAGGGCAACTATGCTCAATGTCAGGATAGTTTTGTTTACCAGTCCATTATTAGTGCCCAGATAAACCTCTTTCAATGGTTTCAGATAAGCGTGTAGATTTTCGCTGATTTCTTTAGAAGCATTGGTTGCAATTAATTGCGCCATAGGTTTTTCTAAATCTTCTTTTTTAACCCCTTGTTTTAATTCTATATAATTGACAATATGCGTAGCATTCCACAGGTCATATCCGGTACGTCCTAAGAACTGAGCATTACTAAAGGATATTAAAATGGGGAGTTTATTATGTGGAGTAACGAGATTGGTAATTGAATTATAAGACACATCGCCCAGTACAGCGGTAATCATGAAATCCCGTTTTTCGCCTGTGAAAGACTCTATTCTTAGGCTTTGTCCGACTACGTCGGTTCTGCCAAAGTATTTAATAGCCTGAGCCGATGAAATCACCATCGTATTCGGCTCATTCAAAGCCGTTTTAGGATTGCCTTGTACCAATGGCAATCCGTACATGCTTAAGATAGTAGAATCTGCTATCTGAATATCTTCTCTGAAAACCTTATCTCCTTTTGAAATAATGGTTGTTACGGCATCAAAGCGATAATAGTTTTCTACTAAACCCGGGTAATGCTCTTTCAGTGCTTTGGCTAATGGTCCAAGGGAAGTAATCTCTCCACCCATGTTTTCTTTATCCCATTTGCTCTGCAACATGTATTGGTTATCCAGATTGCGTAACTCACTATTTACTCTTAACTCTCCCCACACATAGCTGCCTATCAGCAAAGCAAAGGTGATTCCGACCGAGAGGCCGAAAATTGTAACCACAGTATAAAACTTACGTTTCATGAGGTTACGCCAGGAAATTTTCAGATAGTTTTTTAACATAATTTTGAAATTTTAATGATTAAAGCTTGAAGTTAAGCCCTCAATTAATCATTCTCATTTCATTTAAGTTAATTTAACACTCTCTTATTCAGCTTTCAGGCTCTCAACGGGATTGGTTCCAGCTGCCTGATAGGTTTTCAAACCGATGGTTGATAAAGCAATCAGAAAAATCAATCCGAAACTACTAATCAATAACCCGGCATTTACACCCGGATTGAAAGTGAAAATATTCAATACGATTACGCTACATAAATAGCTTACGGGGAAAGCAATCAAGGCAGCAATCAATAAAAGTTTTAAGAAACTCCATGAAAGCAAACGCACAACTTCAGAAGCACTCGCCCCTAATACTTTACGAATGCCAATTTCTTTATATCTTTTCTCGGTGCTATATGTCACCATTCCTAACAAGCCCATAATAGCAATCACAAAACCCACCAAGGTAGTAAGCCCGGAAAACTTCATATCTTCTCCCGGGAAGTAGCGATCGTATAATTCTTTTTCATACCATGAATAAACCATGGCATCGTAAGGATGATATTGCTTCCAGATTTTCTCAACTGATGCAAATAAAGCTGACTCATTAGCTGCGTCTGTTGTTTTAACAGAAAGTATATGAAACTGCTTAGGATTATACTGAAAAACCACAGGCCACACAGCAAATTCATAAGTTGAATAACAGAAATCTTTTATTACTCCTGCTACCAACACCTCGGTCTGATTATTAAGAAGAACCATTTTTCCGATAGCTTCCTGTGGAGTACCCAAATGCAGGATTTTAACAGCCTTTTCATTAAGCAAGACAAAACTTCCACTTGAATCGATTTTAGCATCGGGGAGGTTTTTTCCTGCTACTAATGTCAGTTTCATATTATCAATAAACCGATTGTCTACCGAAAAATGATGGGCTGCTGTATTTTCGTCAGTCTTTTTGGCTTTGATGGCATATTGGCTTGCGCTACCTCCGAAAGCATCAGAAGTCAAGCCAACGCTTTCAACACCTGACAATTGGGATAGCTCATTTTTAAGTAATTTATAGTCATTGCCTGCCAGCGTAATATTAAGGATATTCTTGCGATTGAAGTTTTCGTTTTCAGTAGCCATATACTCAAACTGACTATACATAGTCACATTCAAAGCCATGTATATCAATGTTACTACAAACTGAATTACTATCAGGCTTTTGCGTAAACTGAGTTTACCGAATGAACTTGGTCCCAACTCCCCTTTCAATACCTTGGCCGGCTGAAAGGCCGATAGAATACGAGCCGGGAATACCCCTGCAATGATACCTGTCAGCAAAGTAAAGCCTGCAAAGATGCCCCACATCAGCCATTTATTATCTACCTCCCAGACAATCCATGAAAGGTGTATGTATTGTTTAATAAATGTAAAACTCACATAGGCTATCAGCAATGCAAAAAATGCTAATACGATGGCTTCTATCAGAAACTGACTTACCAATTGTCTGCGTACAGCCCCCGAAACTTTTCTGACACCCACTTCTCTTGCCCTACTTAAAGAACGGGCCAAAGTAAGATTGGTATAATTGAAACCTGCCAGAATGATAATCACTAAGGCCATCAGGAAATTGACAGATACACTGAATACATCATCTACATAAGCATTCTTTTCCAATCTCTCAAAATCAGGAGAAATGTCTTTTAATGCCTGAGGACGGTATTCATGGCTTGTTTTTCCAAAATCTGTGTCTTTTTTATTTTGAAGAGCGATAGTACTTAATGCTTTGTTGAGTGTGGCTGGCTTTGTATTTTTATTGACCAATACATAGGTGTAGGTATCGTAATTCGTCCAGTTTTTCAGGTCTTGTTTGTCTTTGTTAAAGGAAGTATAGGTTGCCATCGACACCATCAGGTCGCTTCTGAAATGGGTACCTCTGTATTTATAAGGCTTTAATACACCCGTAACGGTGAACACACCAAAATCGTGGTGGGAAATGGTTTTACCAACAGGGTTGGTTGTGCCAAAAAACCTCACAGCCGTTTCGTGGTTTAATACTACTGTATTAGGTTCTACCGGATATGAGCCTTTCTCTAGCGGGAAACCAAAAATATCAAAAAACGAAGGGTCAACGTAAATCCCATTGACACGGATGGCCTTTATCCGGTTATTCATTTCACCAGAAAAAAAGCGAATGACCCTTGCCGATTTCTCCACAAAGCCATAATCATCTTTCAATTTCCTAGCCAATAAAAAAGGAGAGGCAGCGAAAGAAATCTGCTTACCTTTTTCATCTTTGAAATCTGTCAGAATCCGATAGGTTCTTTCAGGATGAGGATGGAAATTATCAAATTCAAAAACGTTCTGAATCTGCATCAGGCCTATGAGTCCAAAGGTCATAGCCAGACCTAATCCAACAATATTAATGAACGAAAAAAGCTTGTTCTTCCACAGGCTTCTAAAGGCTATTTTGAAGTAGTTTTTTAGCATAAAATTCGCCCCTACCCCCCTAAAGGGGACTTTTTAAAAGTTTTATAATTTATTTCCTCATTCCCTCTAAACTATTACTTACGAAAAATTCTCGCGCGCAAGCAGCACCCCTTTAGGGGCGGGGGGCGGCTTTACTCCGACTTTAACGATTTCACCGGATTCATCAATGCTGCCCTGATGGCTTGATAACTTACAGTTAATAAGGCTAGTAGAGTTACACCTATTCCCCCCACTACAAATATCCACCATGACAATTCAATGCGATACACAAAGTCCTGCAACCATTGATTCATGCCGTAATAGGCTATTGGTACAGCTATTATGACCGCTATCAATACCAGTTTCAGAAAATCTTTTGAAAGCAGAGAGGTAATATTGAATATGGATGCGCCTAACACTTTTCTGATGCCAATTTCTTTTGTTTTCTGTTCAGCCATAAAGGTGATTAGACCAAATAGACCCAGACAGGCAATAAAGATGGCGATACCTGTAAATGCCCCGAAAATATTGGCAATTCGTTCCTCTGATTTGAATAGTTTATCAAATGAATCATCGGCAAAATAATATGTAAAAGGGTCTTCTACTTTGTAGCGGTTGTAAGCTTTTTCTATCTGTGTTACTGTGCTTACCATATCAGCATCTTTACTGATTTTGATATTAATATGGTCTATCTCTTTTGTTTCTGTAATGAATTTCAGCATTAGAGGTTTAACCTCATTTTTGGTGCTGAAATAGTTAAAGTCTTTTACCACGCCTACTACTTCCACTGATTCATTACTCCCCATTTCCACATCTTTAATAGTGGCTATATTTCCACCGAGTGCTTTTACAGCTGACTCATTCAACAGGATTTTCTTTTTTAAATCGCTTGGTAAGATTGCTGGTTTTACTTTCCACTGAATAGCGAATAAATTGACGTAGGCCGAGTCAACCTCGAAAACAATAGTGCCTACCATCGAAGCAATTGAATTATCTTTAGCCCCTAATTTCTTTATTCCACTAATATTATAGCCTTCTGCAAAGATTCTATGTTTTGAGCCGGACATTTGCTCTACTCCATCAATCTGCTTGATTTCATTCATCAAAGCCCCAGTTTTTGAACGAGCCTGGCCGTCTATATTCATGGTAATTATCTGGTCTTTATTCAAGCCCAGATTCTTGATTCTCATCTTTTTGATTTGCCCGAAAATGATGATAGAACTGAAAATCAAAACAGATGAAACTGCCAGTTGAAATACTGTTAATGACTGGCGGATAGCTGCGTTCCCCTTACCTTGAAATTTACCTTTCAGTACCTCCACAGGATTAAACTTAGATAATACAAAAGCCGGATAGCTACCCGCTAGTAATATGCTGATAAACAGTACAGACCCCAGAGAAACCAGAAAATAAGGATTAACCAGAAAACCTGTATCAATCTGTAATTCCAGGAGGGAATATAGAACAGGTTGAAGTAGCTTGAATAGAATAATTGCCAGTATACATGCCACAAAAATAGTCAGGGTAGATTCTACATAGAATTGGGTGGTTAACCCTAATCTGTTAGCGCCTATTGATTTTCTTACACCTACTTCTTTGGCACGGGTAGTGGCCCTCGCCGTAGTCAGGTTCATAAAATTAACTAAGGCGAGAAGCAAAATCAGGATAGCTACTGCACTGGAGATATAGACATACATCAGTCTGTCACTTAACTGAGCATTCCCTACACCCAGATGATTAGCGAAATAATTGAGTGAAAACTTAAGATCTTTATTATCAGGATTTTGTGCCCCTATTTTCGTTAATACATTTGCCACATTCGATTGATTTGCGGCATCATCAAGCAATATAAAAGTTTCATAATCTCCTGTAGAAATCTTGCTTAACTTATCATCTGTATAAGATTCAGGGTAGTTCTTTTTACCTTCTGCCAAATCAGTGGCAATCGAAGCAATGAAATTATAATTAATGCTTGAATTCGACGGATTTTTCTCAACAATTCCAACCACCTCCAGATCTGCCTTCTTATTGAATTTCAACGACTTGCCAACAGGGTTTTCTTTGCCGAAATACTTCAAAGCCATTTCTGGTGTCAGAAAAACCGTGTAAGGTCTTTTAATGGCAGATACATCCCCTTGAACAACTTTAAAATCAAAAATTTTGAAGAAACCTTCATCAACAAAAATCAATCCTGACTCATTAAAACGATGTTTAGGGTCGGTTTCCAGCGTTACATTCCAGAGAGCAGTTTTTCTACCTACAGCTTTTACAGAGGCAGCATTTTCTTTGAGTGCATCGCCTAATCTGCCTGACATATTAGAAAAAAAGAACTCCTGCTCACCCATTTTCAGCGTTGCACCTACCTTATAAATTCGCTTATAATTTTTATGGAAGGTATCATAGCTCACCTCATGCGATACAAACAATAAAATGAGAAGAGATACAGCCAGCCCAAGTGCCAGCCCTGTAATATTAATAAAGCTGAAAACTTTATGACGAAAAAGGTTTCGAATGGCGATTTTAATATAATTAAGAATCATACGAGTATAGGGTAAAAGGAGAATGGAGAAAGGAACACGGAAGATTAAAAATAAAAATTCTTTTTCCGTTTTCCTTTCTCAATTTTCCAACTATTCTGATTTCAACGATTTAATCGGATTCATCAATGCTGCTTTAATAGCCTGGAAACTTACAGTTAGCAAGGTAATAGCCAATGCCCCACCGCCTGATGCCGCAAAAATCCACCAGGATATACCTGTACGGTACTCGTATTTCTGCAACCAGTCATTTAAGAAATAGTAGGCAATAGGTATAGCTATCAGGCAGGAAATAATTACCAAAAGCACAAAATCTCTTGATAATAATGTCCACAAATTAGCGACTGATGCACCCAATACCTTGCGGATGCCAATTTCTTTGGTGCGTTGCTCGGCCACAAAAGAAGCCAGACCAAACAAGCCTAGACATGAGATAAAAATAGCCAGAACAGCAAAGAAAGAGGCAAGTTTACCTACACGTTCTTCAGTTGCAAATTTTTGCCCGAATTCCTGATCAACAAATTTATAGTCGAATGGGCTGCCTGGATTGTGTTTCTTAAATACCGCTTCTACCTTGCTTAATGCTGCACTCGCACTTACTGAAGGCTTCAACTTAACCGAGATAACATTGGCCCAGCCATAATCCATAATAAACACAGAGGGCATAATAGGCTCATAAGGCGATTGCATGATCATGTCTTTTATAATACCTACTACATGATACTTTCTATTATTCCAGGTGATAAATTTACCTACAACATCTTTAGAAGCCACCATCTTAGCAGCCGATTCGTTAAGAATCATAGCCGATGTATCTGTTTTAAAATCCCTCGAAAAATCCCGCCCCTCTATAAATTGGAATCCTACTGTTTTACCGAAATCGTGTGTACAAGCAATTGTACCAAATAATGGCTGAGCATTAGGATCCATCCCTTGCCATGAAAACCCAATATTGCTTGACCAGATACCTGTAACGGGGCTTGATGATTCTGCCATATTTTCTACCATTCCTGTATTCAGCAAATCATTGCGTATCACATCATATTTGCCATATAAATCAGGGGTAGTCATATCAATATAGATTAAGCTATTGCGGTCATAACCAATCGGTCTGTCTTTGGCATATTGAATCTGGCGATAAACGATAATTGTTCCGATAATAAGTGTTACTGATACAGTAAACTGGACAACAACCAACACTTTGCGAGGAATGGATGCAAAGCGTCCAACCCTGAAAGTACCTTTCAATACCTTAACAGGCTCAAATGAAGAAAGATAAAGGGCAGGGTAACTACCTGATAGCAAACCTGTAACAGCCACAAAAACCAAACTGATAATCCAGAACAATGGATTTGTCCAGAGCATTGTCATTTTTTTGCTTGCCAGGTCATTAAACCAGGGTAGTGTAACTGTTACCAAGCTTAAGGCAATTAAAAAGGCTACAAATACTACCAACATCGATTCACTCAGGAACTGATTAATCAATTGCGTTCGAACTGACCCGATAGCTTTGCGGATACCCACTTCCTTGGCCCGTTTTTCTGAACGAGCCGTGCTCAGATTCATGAAATTGATACAAGCCAACAACAACACAAAAATACCAATAGCGCCAAATAACCATACAAACTGAATACGGCCACCTATATTTACACCCTCTTTAAAGTCAGAATATAAATGCCATTTGCTCATAGGATGTATGAACAAGACCGGTTTAGATACTTTACCTTCCTGATTTCTCTTGTTTAGAACAAGGTCTTTCAATTTTGCAGAAAGCGGTTCGAACTCTGTTTTCTCGTTTAGTTGAACATAACATTGAAAAGAGTTATTATCCCATTGGTCTGCTGCTCTTTTCACCCATGCTTCGTCTGTTAAATAATACGCCCATGGAGTAAGTAAGTGCACTGTTGCCATTTCAGAATTATGCGGAAAATCCTCAAAAACACCCGTTACTTTCATATTAGCTTTAGCATCAAATCTTATGATTTTGCCGATAGGGTCTTCATTACCAAAAAGTGATTTGGCTAAAGTTTCATTTAGCATTACTGAATTAACTTCCTGCAAGCCGTTTTGCTCCCCTTTCAACATTTTCAGTGAAAACATGCGGGTAAACGCAGGTTCTACATGCATCCCGCTTTTGGTGAATTTTGCATCTTTATAACCTAAAATATGGTCGTTGTTCCATGAGGCCATCACGACATCCTTAAAGGATGGGTATTTTTCACGTAATTCTTTTGCTAAAGGATGAGGGACTGCCGTTTGTGCACCGATATGCCCATTAAAAGTCTGGTGCATATAGGCTTGTCCCAGCTTATTATAATTATCAAACGATTTATTAAAATTCAATTCATCATTAATCCAGAGCCCTATCAGCATGGCAACACCCATACCCACGGCAAGACCCATAATATTGATGAATGAGTAAACCTTGTTCTTAACAAGATTTCTAAATGCGATTTTTAAATAATTGCGTATCATAATACACCCCTAGCCCCCAAAAGGGGACGTTTAAAAAGTTAGATAATAATTACCCCTAACCGCGCGACGGTCGCCCCTAAAGGGGAATTTTAGTACTCGTGCGTAAGCAACTCCCCTTTAGGGGTCGGGCGGACGCTGCGCGGAGCGCTTTTACTCCGACCTTAATGATTTTATCGGATTTACCAACGCCGCTCTGATAGCCTGATAACTAACCGTAATCCAGGCTATAATGATTGAACTGGCTATGGCTAATATGAATATTCCCGGGCCTAAATCTATTTTAAACTCAAATTCTTTCAGCCAGTTATGCATGAAATAATAACCTACCGGAGCAGCAATCAGGAATGCAATGCCAATCAATAGAGTAAATTCTTTTGAAAATAAATACACAATATGAGCGACAGAAGCACCCAAAGCCTTACGGATACCAACTTCTTTGGTACGTTGGACTGCCATAAATGATACCAGGCCATATAAGCCTAAGCATGAAATAAAGATGGCGATACCTGCGAAGATTTCATAGAGGATAGATAGTTGTCTTTCCTGTTGATAGAAGTTGGCAATACTTTTATCTAGAAACTCATATTCGTAGATATAATCAGGGAAATGTTTAGTCCAGATTTTTTCAACCGATGCTATGCCGCTCTGAAGATTCTGTGCTTGTAATTTCACACCCATTAAGCCAAAGAAGTTTTTATTGCTGGCAATTACTACAGGTGGAATTGCCCCATGTAATGAGGTAGCGTGATAATCTTTGATAACACCTACAATGGGTGCTTTCATTTTTCCGCCCCAGAAATTGATCTCCTTGCCTAAAACCTCTTCAGGACTTTTAGCACCTAATTTTTTCACCATTGCCTCGTTCACCACATAGCCCTGTACTGTATCACTTGGCGAGTAGGTTTTACCTGCAATCAGTTTTAAATCAAAAGTTTTAAAGTAATCAGCATCTGCCCAGTTTAAAAAGGCAGAAAAGTCAGTAGTTTTTGGACGGCGGTCATACTGAAAATCACTATTCCATTCGTTATCATCTGCCGGTAGTCTGAAAGCTATGCTTACATTCTTAATGCCTGTTTCCTGTAATAACTGTGTTTTTAGTGTTTCATATTTACTCTGACCAAGACTATCGTTCGGAATCGGTACTCTGATAATTGCTTCTTTATTAAAACCCATTGAAGCACTCTGAAAATAATTCATCTGATTAACTACTACTAACGTAGCAATAATCAGAAACTGGGCAATCACAAACTGAGATACCACCAAGCCCCGTCGAAGAGATATACCACCAATCGACTTAGCTGTAACTTTACTCTTTAAGGCGAGAATCGGATTAAATCCTGAAACGACTAATGCCGGATAAAAACCTGACAGGAAAATAACAACTATAGACACCGCTGCCAAAAATAAGAGTAGGACCGGATTATCAGTAAACGAAAGGCTCAAATGGAAATTAAGCAGTTTATTCAAGAAAGGTAAAGCTATTAAAGCCAATACAATTGCTAATAATACAGATATCAAGGTGATTAGAGTACTTTCTCCTAAGAACTGACTCCTTAACTGTGCCTTGTTACTACCTAATGCTTTTCTGACGCCTACTTCTTTTGAGCGATTGACTGCCTGTGCCGTAGCAAGATTAATGAAATTAACACAAGCCACCAATAGCAAGAATGCCCCGATAATCTCTAATACCAGAATCATTTCAGGACTGATGGTATGATGTGCAAAATTACCAAAACGGCTATCGTAATGAGATTCGCTTAATGGACGGATAAAGTTACGAACCCTACTTTGTTGCTCCGGTGTTTTATGCTTTTTATCAAAGGCGGGCATCAGAGCATTAAACTGTTTTTCTGTCATTTGTTGAGGGAGCTGAATAAAGCAATTCCAACTACCTGATACACTTTCCCAATCATTCGCATTCTCTTTATTATTAATCAGGAAATTCTTGTACGAAAACACGATTTTCAATGGGAAATCGGTATTTTTAGGGATGTTTTTCAAAATCCCTGTAATACGATAAGGCTTTTTCTCATTGTCTCTAGTAATTGTTTTTCCAATAGCAGTTCTCCAGTCTCCAAAAAATTTCTCTGCTATTTCCTGTGTAAGGATAACTGTATAGGGTTCAGAAAGCACCATTTTTGGATTCCCTGAAAGTAGCGGGAAGTCAAAAATTTCAAAGAATTCAGGTTCTGCATAAAACATGCCTCCCTCATCTTTAAATTTTTTCTCGATACTTTTGGTTTTAGGATCATAGATATTTATCTGGGCCCCCGTTGCGGCTATACCTGCCACTTTTTCTAATTGCGGGTAATCAGTTCTTAGTGCCAATGGCACCGGCATAGGCGCACCTCTGCCATAGCTAATACCCCCATAATTAAATTCAGTAACTACCTGATAAATCCTGTCTTTTTTGGCGTGGAAATTATCGAAACTCAACTCAAATTGCACAATCAAAAAGAGAAGCAGACAGGCGGCTATGCCCACCGCCAGACCAATAGCATTGATAAAAGCGTAGCTCTTATTACGAAGCAGACTACGAAAGGCGATTTTTAGATAGTTACGAATCATAATGCCCCTAACCCCTAAAGGGGAATTTAAAATTTAGTTAGATAATAATTAACCCCAACCGTGCGACGGTCACCCCTAAAGAGGAATTTTCCACTCGTGCGTAAGCAACTCCCCTTTAGGGGCCTGGGGCGGCCGTTACTCTGTTTTCAATGATTTCACCGGATTCATTAATGCGGCTCTGATGGATTGATAGCTGACTGTAAGTAATGCGATAACTACTAAAAGAATCCCTGCTAAAGCAAAAATCCACCAGTTTAGGTCAGTACGATTAGCAAAGTCCTGTAGCCATTTCTGCATGGCGTAGTAGGCCACCGGAGTTGCTATTACAAAGGCAATGCCGACCATTTTTAGGAAATCAACAGAGATAAGATTGACGATACTGCCAATACTTGCACCTAATACTTTACGCACACCTATCTCTTTGGTACGCTGTTCGATAATCATTAAGGCAACGGCGAAGAGTCCCATACAAGAGAGCATTATAGCTATACCTGCGGCAAGGCTAAAAATCTGTGAAAGACGTTCTTCTTTATTAAACCAACGGTCAACATTCTCATTAATGAATGAGCCTTTAAATTCCTGGTTAGGGACTAATTTCTTCCAGGTATTCTTCACCAGATCCATCGATTCTGCCAGATTCTGATTGCCGGTTCTTATCAATATATAGTTGACTCTTCCTTTAGGGGCCATTTCTAAAGTAATAGTCCGGTTTTCGCGACGTAAAGAGTATAAATTAAAATCAGCGATCACACCAATAATTTTTTGTTTACCAACTGATGAATCAGGCATCAGAAACTTATCTACCCCCTGTTTTTCACCCATTTGTTTCAACATACTTTCGGTTACTATCAATGCTGTTGAATCTGTTCCATATGACGGGCTGAAGTCTCTGCCTTCAATGGTTTTGATACCCATCGTTTTTATGAAATCATAATCTACACGTACCCAGTCAGTCAGGATACTTTTTGAGTTTTTAGTATCGCTTGCATTCGGATAATAATCAAAGCCGTAGGTGCTTCTTGAAGAACTTCCATCCAGGCCATTACCAAAATTGATTTGAGAACCTGATACTGACTCAATGCCCGGGTATTTTGATAACTCATTACGGAATTGCTGCACAGCCGTCTGGTTATTTAAGGCATTACCGATAGGCACACTGATAACCTGTTCTTTACTATATCCGAGTGGCTTGTTTCTCAGGTATTTTAATTGAGTAAAAATTACCAGTGTACAACTAATAAGTATACAAGAAATAGAAAACTGAACAATAATTAAGGAGTTGCGCAATACGCCGGGCTTTTTCCTGGTCAGTTTTCCTTTTAATACCTGTACAATATTAAAACGGGAAGAAACAAATGCCGGATACCCCCCGGCAATAAGGGTAATTAAGATAAAGCTTATAAGGCTTATGATTAAATTATCAGGAATTAAGAAATTATCTATCGAAAGACTGGAGTCAAATAATTTATTGAATTGTGGCAAGAAAGCATAAGCCATGCCTAAGCCTGCGATTAAAGCAACCACACAAACGAGCAATGCCTCACCCCAACCTTGCAGGAATAGCTGACCTTTGTTGGCACCTAAAGATTTACGTACACCAACTTCTTTAGCTTGTGTAAATGATTTAGCGATAGTCAGGTTAATAAAATTGATAGAAGCAATCAGGACAATCAGTAAGGCAATAGTTAATAATGTATAAATATAATTCTTGCTTACGCCACTCCCCCAACCTGTGATTTCATCGAAATGAACCTCTTTCAGGGGCATCATTAGCAAGCTCAGATATTGTCCTCTTGCATTTTTTAAACGCCCTGCTTTCTTTGCATCTTCTTCTGAGGTCTTCATATATTTATTCACCAAAGACTCAAAACGTTTTTCGGCAGAAGCCTGGGTGGTATTAGCAGCCAACTTCACATATACCTGATGGTTCTGACTTGTCCATCTGTCTTTGATTGGTTCGTAACCAGGATTTTTTTCAGTCCGTATCAAGGCATCATATCTCACGGTAGAATTTTTCGGAGCATCATCTATCACGGCTGTAACAATAAATGGTACTTTCTCATTTGATAAGGTTACTAATACCTGCTTGCCAATAGGTTCTTCTTTACCAAATATATTTTCTGCCGTAGTCCTGCTGATGACGATATTGTTTTTGTCTGCTAAAGCAGTATTCATATTTCCTTTTAAAAGTGGGAAAGAAAATACTTTCAGAAAGTCAGCATCAACTGTTTGTATAGTTTTTTCAAATTTCTTTTCCTGATACGTTAGCTCTCCGGCTCCCCAACTATAACTGGTAACTGCTTCCACTTCCGGGTATTCAGTCTTTAAAACTGGTGTAAGTGGATAGGCCATGGCAGCACTGTACTCCTGCTTTCCGCCTTTATCGGCAGTATTAAAATACAGACAATACACACGGTCAGCGTCTTTATGGAAGGTGTCATAAGAAAATTCGTAAGAGGCCGTGAGGTACAATAAAATACTGCTACCAAAAGCCACAGCCAGACCCACCATATTAATAGCGGTATGAACCTTGTTTTTCCAAAGCTTACGAAAGGCGATTTTTAAATAATTTTTGATCATAATTTTTTTGGTTAAAGGAACAAGGAGAAAGGAAAATGGAGAATGAAATTTATTAATTTCTTCCTTGCTCCGTTCTCCTTTTTCCTTTCTCCAATTATTCTGATTTCAATGACCTAACCGGATTCATTAATGCTGCTCTGATAGACTGATAGCTTACAGTAAACAGGGCTATCAATAGCGCCACCACACCCGCTAACCCGAAAACCCACCAGGTGATTTCGGTACGATACGCAAAGTCCTGAATCCATTTATTCATCAGGTAGTACGCCAATGGCGTAGCAATCAGAATGGCAATCAGGACTAATACTACAAACTCCTTTGAAAGCAAGGCTACCAGATTTGGTACACTTGCTCCTAAAACTTTACGGATACCTATTTCTTTGGTGCGTTGCGCCATCATCATCAAAGCAATGGCAAACAAGCCCATACAAGAAAGGATAATAGTTAAAGTGGCCGCACTCATCACAATCTGCGACATTCTCTCTTCTTTCTTATATTGATTATCAGTATTTTCGTCCAGGAAAGAAGGCATATATTCTGATTTTGGGGCAATTTCTTTGTAGACTTTGCCAATCAGGTCGATAGTTGTTTTTGGTGTTTCAGGCGTAAGTTTTACGAAAATATAATTGACACCGAAATCGCCCTGATAAAGGAAAGTTATCGCTTCAATTTTATTTTTCAACGACTCAAAATGATAATCTTTTACTACCCCTACAATGGTTTTGCCCAGGCTATCACCCAAACCTATTTTTTTACCTATAGGATCTTTATATCCTAATTGTTTAACCATTGTTTCGTTCACGATACACGCTCTGTCTTTATCTGATGGGAACTCACGAGAAAATTCTCTACCTGCTACTAAGGTCAAGCCCAATGTTTTTACATAATCGTAATCGATACTTAAACCGTTGGTACGGTAAGTTTTACCTTCCATTTCAAAGCTATAAACTGATTTATAACCTGAGCCATCCTTGCCTCTGCCAATATTTATATCTGCTCCGGTAATGCTTACAATCTGAGATTCATTCGCCAGCTTATTACGCATAAATTCCAATACCTTTCCCCCTTGTACTTCATTACCCACAGGAATACTGATTACCTGTGTTTGATTGAAGCCTAGCGGTTGGTTGCGTAAATAGTCTATCTGTTTCCAGATAATAAGCGTACAGCTAATCAATAAAATAGCAATGCTGAATTGGGCTACAATCAGGGCACTTCTAATACCTCCTGAACGGGAGCTTACTTTTATTTTTCCTTTTAAAACTTCTACTGTGTTGAATTTAGCTACAGCTAAAGCCGGGTATCCTCCAGCAATTAAAGTGATAATCAAAAAGCTGGAAAGTAATAGAATACCCACCATAGGGCTAAGGAGATTTTCGAAAGTAAGGTTACTTCTGAATAAGGTGTTATATTGTGGCATCAGGGTAGTAGCCAATACGCACCCGATGCCAAATGCCAGAATACAGATAATAAAGGCTTCTCCCCAGAATTGCCCTACAATCTGGGCTTTCAGTGCGCCCAACGCTTTTCTCATGCCTACTTCTTTGGCACGGGTCATTGAGCGGGCAATAGAAAGATTAATGAAGTTGATACAAGCAATTAGTAACACTAAACCACTGATAACTAATAATATGTAAGGATAAGCAATGTCAATTGAACGGCTTCCACCTGCTTGTTTATTAAAGTGCATTTCAGGCATTGGCAATAAACGTAGGCTGCGTACTTCTCCTCTTTCATCAGGTTTTGCGCCGTCTTTTTTTAGTTGCTCAATACTGCCTTTATAATATTTTTCAGTAAAGGATTTCAGGCGTCTTTCAAAACTCAGGTAATCAACTTTATCAGCCAGTTGCACATATACATCATGATAATTTGAGTCCCATTTTTCTTTTGAGTCTTTATATTCAGGATTATTCTCAAAACGCATCAACATATCATTCTCAATTGATGAGTTTTTTGGCGCTTTTTCCATCACTCCTGTTACGACAAAACTTTCAATTCTGCCACCAAAATTCAATTGCACAGTTTTGCCGACAGGGTCAGCCTTATCGAATATCTTTTCAGCTACTTCTTCATTCAAAACCACACTGCGCAAATCATTCAGGGCTATGTCGGGATTTCCTTTCAGCATTTTGAAAGAAAACATTTTCAGAAAATCAGCATCAACATAGCGAATGTCTTCATCAATCGTTTTCTCGCCTTGCACAATCTGCACACCACTGCTTACAATACGCGTAGCATACTTAATCTCAGCATTGAAATCACTTTTCAAGGCTGGCGTTAAAGGTGTAGACAAATTAGACTGATACTCTATTTTTTCAGGTTGATTGATCTTGAAGTAAGTTCTGAAAATTCGGTCTTTATTAGCCTGAAAATCATCGTAGGTAAACTCAAAATAAGCTGTCAGAAATAGCAAAATAGCGCAACCGAAAGCGATTGACAGCCCTACGATATTGATAGAGGTATATGCTTTATTCTTCCAGAGATTACGAAGGGCGATTTTGAAATAATTTTTTAACATAGTTTTTTCAAAATTAAATGTGGGGAGGACAGGCTGTGGAATGGCAATAGCAAATGAAGCTTACTATGATTTGTATCATAATAAGCCCATTTTACAGCATTTTAACGTTTATTAACTCGTCTTATTCCCGACAGGTAGTCAGGAAATATCTTTACACTATACGTGGAAATTCTCTGTTACTACCTTACCATCGAAGAGGTTGATAATTCTGTGAGAGAATCCTGCATCATAAGGTGAGTGGGTAACCATGATAATAGTAGTGCCTTCATTGTTCAGCTCCTGAAGCAATTTCATTACTTCTTCGCCGTTGGTAGAGTCTAAGTTACCAGTAGGCTCATCGGCAAGAATTAATTTTGGTTTAGCTACCACCGCACGTGCAATAGCTACACGTTGTTGCTGACCACCCGATAATTGTTGCGGAAAGTGATTGCGACGGTGCATGATATTCATTCTCTCTAATACTTCTTCTACCTTTTTCTTACGTTCGGTAGCAGGTGTTTTTAAGTATAAAAGAGGAAGTTCTACGTTTTCGAAAACTGTTAATTCGTCAATCAGATTAAAGCTCTGGAAAATGAAACCAATATTCCCCTTGCGGTGTGAAGCGCGTTCTCTCTCAGTCAATTTGGCTACTTCAACGCCATAGAAATCATAGCTTCCTTCAGATGGGTTATCTAACAAGCCCATGATATTGAGCAGGGTTGATTTACCACATCCTGATGGACCCATGATGGCAACGAATTCACCATCTTTGATATTCATGTCAATACCATTCAGGGCGGTAGTTTCTACCTCTTCGGTAGTGAACACTTTTTGAAGATTAGATACTTTTATCATAATTTTTGTTTTTTATTTCTTGAATATCAAGGGTATTTGTTTATAAGTTTATACAGATTATTTTAGATCAAGAACTTCATTATCCCCAAAGTTTTCATAAGAAGAAGTGATTACTTTATCACCTACTTCAAGTCCTTCTAATACTTCAAAGTATTCAGGATTTTTGCGACCTAAGGTGATTTTGCGTTTTACTGCTTTGCCACCTGATTTATCTAATACATACACCCAGTTTCCACCTGTATCAGAGAAGAATCCACCTACTGGTAAAAGTACGGCTTTCGTAGCTTTACCCAATTCTAAACGAATAGGAGAAGATTGCCCTCTTTTAATACCCTCAGGTACAGTTTTTGAGAAAATCATATCCACCTGGAAACGACCGTTACGAATTTCAGGATAAATTTTGGTAATTTCCAGTGGATAGTCTTTTCCGCCAAATTCAAAAGTACCACTCAAGCCTGCGAAAATTCTTCCGTTGTAGTGCTCATCAATATCAACACGTAGTTTGAAACCATTCAAGTCGTCAATTTGACCAATGTTTTGTCCCTGGCTTATATTAGAACCTACCTCTACATCGATTGATGATAATAAACCTGCAACAGGTGCTTTTACCACAAGGTTTTCAAGTGTTTCACGCCATAATTGTACGTTTTTCTGTGTGCGTTCCAAAGTACCTTCCAGTTGTTTAATCTGCATGGCAGCATTTTCTTCCTGGTATCTTTGTGACTCTACATCAATTTCTTTCTGGCTTACCAACTTTTCGTAATCACGTTTCGCTTTCAGATAGTCAGCCTCGGGAATTACCTTGTCGTTATACAATTTCTTGTTTCTCTCGTATAAATCTTTAGCCTGATCTGTCAAAAAATCTAAGTCTGACATATTCTTACGAATCGTAAATTTCTCTACTTTCAAGCGTTGGCGTGTATTCTGTAAGTCGTTCACCAATCGGCTTGCTTCTGTTTCTGACTGTAAGAAATTAAGCTTTAAATTCTGATTCTCTAATTTTAATATTACCTGACCTTGTTTCACTATATTACCGCCATCTACTACTTTCTCCTTTACGTATCCTCCTACGATGGCATCCAAGCGAATAATTCTCAAAGGCAATACCACTCCCGTAACCACGATAAACTCATCGAATGTACCATTAGTTACCTGTGAAATAGTCATTTTATCTTTTTCCGCATTCAGTGTTGAGCGTCTGTCTGCAAAAAGCAAGCTATAAGCTGCAAATGAGGCAAATAATACGCCACCAAGGGTTAATAAGATTCGCTGTCTACTCCAGAATTTCTTTTTTATCTGCTTGTCCATTGTAATTTTTTAATTGCTATACAATTCGTGTTTAGGCAAATTGTTGTCTGTTACTGATTGTTAATTAAGTCTAAAAATAAGATTTAAATCTAATCATTCATAATTCACAATGTGTGCCAATTATTTTAAATGACTGATTATCAGTAGTTTAAGAAATAAATACACTTTAAAATTGTCCGATTTCGGACAATGCTTGTACGCTCACGGACGAATACCTAAAGATAGCTATTTTATATAAAAAAAATTAATCAATTTATTATCAAATAGTTATCTTCGCTTTCGGATATTTGCTTTTTGAAAGGAAGATTTTTTATCGTAAAATGCGAAAAAAACGCCTTAAAACACAATTTTACTAATCTGAACCTGAATTATGTCAAAGCTTTTAATCATAGATGATGATGTAGATGTATTAAGTGCAGCTAAATTATTTTTAAAAAGACATTTTGGACAAGTCGATATTGAAAAAAATCCTGAGCGGATTCCTTTTCTGGTTTCTAACGGAAATTATGATGTCATATTACTTGATATGAATTTCACGCGTGATGTAAATACCGGTAAGGAAGGCTTCGAATGGCTTGATCGTATACTAGATATAGACCCACAGGCTTCTGTTGTATTGTTTACAGCCTATGGCGATGTAGAAATGGCCGTGCGTGCCATTAAAGTAGGTGCATCAGACTTTGTATTGAAGCCTTGGGAGAACGAAAAACTGTTGGCTACCATGCAGTCGGCCTTAGAAATAAGGGAATTACGAACTGGCAAAACACCAACGGTAAAACGCAAAACAGAGAGTAAAGTCGAGATTATCGGCAAAAGCCCTGCCATGCAAAAAATCTTTGAGACTATCGATAGAGTAGCTGCTACCGATGCCAATATTCTGATATTAGGAGAAAACGGAACCGGAAAAGACCTGATAGCCAGAGCTATCCACGAGAAATCTGACCGCTCAGAGAAACCATTTGTACATGCAGATTTGGGTTCTATCTCTGAAACCTTATTTGAAAGTGAACTTTTCGGACACGTTAAAGGCGCCTTCACCGATGCCAGGGAAGACCGTGTCGGTCGTTTTGAAGAGGCTAATGAAGGCACTATCTTCCTGGATGAAATAGGAAATATCCCATTGCCGTTGCAAGCGAAATTGTTGACAGTATTACAGAATAGAAGTGTAACCAAGGTAGGATCAAGCAAACCTAAGAATATTGATGTTCGTCTGATTTGTGCTACTAACGAGCCAATTCATGCCCGTGTAGCGCAACGTACTTTCCGTCAGGATTTATTGTATCGTATCAATACCATCGAAGTCAAATTACCACCATTGCGTGAGCGTATTGAAGATATTGTGACGTTGGCCGAGCATTTTCTGAAGATGTATCGCAAGAAATATAATCGTCCGGTTAGTACAATCAGTGCGGCATTGATCAAGCAATTGCAACGCTACAACTGGCCTGGGAACGTGCGTGAGTTGCAACATGCCATTGAGCGCGCTGTGATTTTATGTCAGGGCAATGTGCTACAACCTGAAGACTTCTTTGAAGGACAGGCTTTTGAAAAGCAGCAGGATTCAGCCCCATCATTCGACCAGACATTCCAATTGGAAGAAATGGAAAAAATGCTGATTATCAAGACCTTAAAGAAATTTAACGGCAATATCACCGAAGCCGCTCGTGAAATGGGTCTGACAAGACAGGCATTGTATCGGAGGGTGGAGAAATATGGGATATAAAAAATGGAGGGGTTGGTCTAAGGCCAACCCCTCCATTTTTATTTACCCTTATCCAAAGCCATTTTAATGGCTAAGCCTGATAAAACACTTGCCATAAACCATTTCTGGATTCTTACCCAGAATGGATTTTTAGCAAACCACTCTGCCACTTTTGCAGCAGTAAGCACTATCAACAGATTGATTGAAAAGCTTACCAGCATTTGAGTAAAACCTAGTTCAAGGCTTTGTGTAAGCACCGACCCATTTTCGATTTTAATAAACTGTGGAAAAAATGACAGATAGAAAACGGCAATTTTAGGATTAAGTGCGCTTGTTAAAAATCCCATACTTAATAATTTGCCTGGCTTATCTGCTTTTAAATCTTCTCTTATTTCAAAAATCCCCCTGCCTCTTGGTAAAACTGATTGTACTGCTAAATACAACAGATAACATACACCCAGGCTTTTAAGGATTAAATAGGCATAAGGTATAGTAAATAAAACGGCCGTCAAGCCAAAAGAAACCAGTAAAATATGCACCAGAAATCCCACAACAACGCCTGCCAAAGAAATAAAGCCTGCCCATCGCCCTTGTGTGATTGAACACGAAATGAGGTAAATCATATTAGGGCCGGGTGTAATAACCAAGCCGAAAGCTGCCAAGGCAAAAATCAATAGCTCTTTTATAGGTATCATAATGTTTGTTGCGCTGTTTCTTTGTAATTTGTTACATATGCTGGCACTGGCGTGTCATGCAACATCTTAGGGTCGGTGATGGGTGTTTGTGGTTGCAATTTTAATGGCAATACGCCTGCCCATACGGGTAATTGATAATCTTCTTCGTCATCATTTGCATTCCCTGCTCTTACCTTTGCCGAAACTTCTTCTATTTCAAATGAAATCACCATAGTTCCTTTCATTTCTTTGGCGTTTGGTTGTCTGATTTCCTCCCAACGTCCCGGAATAATCTGGTTAGTGAAGGCTTCCAAAGCATCCCAGCGTTCCTGTTCATCGGTAACTACTGTGGCAGCACTAAAAAGCACTACTGAGCGATAATTGACTGAATGGTGAAAAGCTGAACGCGCTAATACCAAACCGTCAATAAAAGAAACTGTCAGACATACCCTTCGCCCATCCGCCAGATTTCTCATAAAATGGCTACCCACAGAGCCGTGTATATAGATCTTACTACCAACACGGCAATACCCTGTTGGTATCATCATAGGCTGACCATCCTGCACATAAGCAATATGGCAGAAAAGCCCCTCGTCTAAAATCTGATGGATAGTCTCTTCATCATAAGCCGCTCTTTTGGCGCTTCGACTTATTTTGGTGTTAGGAGTAACCGGATACATATGGCAAAAATGTTAAAAGATAAATAGCTAATACTGAAGCAAAACTATATCTTTACTGGATTACTACTCTCATCCATTTTTACTCTATCAGGTAGTCCAGATGAAAATTCCTTTTAAGAGCCTCATTGTTTTTGATAAAGAATCTTCTATTCCACTGTATATACAGATTACTAATGCTATCATTAAGCATATACAAAGTGGTATTCTGCCAACTAATACACGTTTACCCGGCACAAGGGAGCTCGCAGAATTGATTGAAGTACACCGCAAAACTGTGATAGCTGCGTATGATGAATTGCTCTCACAAAACTGGGTAGAGACTGTCCCGCAAAAGGGAACCTTTGTGGCTACAAAACTACCTACTATAAAACCCACTATTTTAGCTGAAAATAGCTCAAAAGAAGATTGGAATACTCGGGTAAAAACGCGCATCAACGATAATTCCGTAATTTACCAACCGCCACATATTCAACACAAACTGGCATTTAATGATGGTCTACCTGACGTAAGACTAGCACCACGAGAAGAATTAGCAAGACTTTATGCACACTATATTCGTTATGCTGATCCTCTTAGCCTGGGTTATACTAATCCCCAAGGCGATATCAGGTTTCGTACGCTTTTTGCCAAGTATCTTAACGAAACCAGAGGTATACAAGCTGCTACCAATCAGCTTATAACCACCAGAGGCAGTCAGATGGGTATTTATCTGGCCGGGTTAACTATTCTGCAAAAAGGTGATACGGCCATAGTAGGTGAGCTGAGTTATAGAGCAGCCAATCTTACTTTTAAGCAATTACGTGCTGATTTAGTTACTATTCCTGTGGATGAGGAGGGTTTACAAGTGGATGCCATTGAAGAGATTTGTCAACATAAAAAAGTAAAGCTCATTTATGTAACCTCACATCATTACCACCCTACAACCGTTACTTTAAAGCCGGAAAGAAGGCTTAAATTACTGGCTTTGGCCGAAAAATATCAGTTTTTTATCATTGAAGACGATTACGATTACGCTTATCATTATGCCAATACACCTATTTTACCCTTAGCAAGTGCAGACCGCTACGGTTGGGTAATTTATGTAGGGTCTTTCAGTAAACAGATTGCGCCTGCTTTCAGGGTAGGCTATGTGGTTGCTCACGAAGCAATTATTGAAGAAATGACCAAACTCCGCCGTATCATTGATCGACAGAACGATAGCATTTTAGAATATTGCCTGGCTGATATGCTGGAAAACGGAGACCTGAAACGTTACGCCACCAAAGCCATGAAAGTGTATCGGGAAAGACGGGATTTTACCAGTTCATTATTGAAAGAGGCCTTGGGCGATAAAATAGACTTTAAAGTGCCTGATGGCGGTATGGCTATCTGGGCTAAATTTGCTGCTGATATTCAGTTACTGACACTTTCTGAAAAAGTAGCAAAAAATGGCTTATATCTGGCTAATGGCCAAAATTATAAAGCAGAAAATCCCACGCTTAATGCCTGCCGCATGGGATTTGCTAGTATGAATCAACAAGAAACAGAAGATGCCGTGAGAATTCTTAAAAAAGCTATATAGGATGCTTATTGCGCATCAGGTGTAAATATGACTTTGAACTGGTCGGCTTTGAAACCAACGACCATTAATTTACCATTATCATCAACTATTGGTCGCTTAATAATGCTTGTGCTCTCCATCATCGCCTTAATAGCTGATTCTTCATCAACAATCGCGTTTTTTACTTCCTCAGGTAATTCCTTATAGGTAGTGCTGTTTTTATTAAATACTTTATCTAGGGGTGCCTGTGATATCCATTCTTTCAATTTTTCGGCACTTATGCCCTCTTTTCTATAGTCATGAAACTGATAGACTATGTTGTTGGCTTTAAACCAATCCATAGTCTTTTTTATCATATCGCAATTCGGGATTCCGTAAATAGTAATCATATGAGGCTTTTTTAAAATTATACTTCCAGACGCAAAGTTAGTTTTTTCAACAAGACAATATCTAACTAGATTCTTAAAACATAAAAAATGAGGAATGCGTACATTCCTCATTTCAAGAGACATCTTATAATATTTTACAAATTTTCTTTGATTCTATGAGACTTCTGCCCTGCGGCAAAAAGCGGATACTGGTCAAAAATATTTCGTACAATACTCTTAAAATAATTCTTCTTAGAAGAAGCCTTATTAAAAATGCCTGTGGCATAGCCTCTCCAGACCACTTCACTTGTTTCAGCTTCTATTAATGAAATCATTAGTGTTCCTTTGCCTAAATCATATTTGACAGGTCGATATTCAGTATTATCATCTTCTGTTACTAACCAGTTAGTCAACGAGGGTTGTTCGTAGCCCTTATATCTTATCTGGTCATAATAGATAGTAAAGTTAACAAATACATTAGGAGCTTGAGCATTGAACTCATACCCCCGTGCTCTCATCTGATATTGTATGGCTTGCTGCACGTCTTCACAAATGATAGTTGTGTCACGTTCACAATCTACAAAAGCGTATGAGCGATATTTACCGAGATGATTGGAGTAACGATAATCATTTTCTACAAAAACCTTGGCACAGCTTCCCAATAAGACCGTCAGGCCTAGCAGAAGCATTAACCTTTTCATGATAAAGTCGATTAATATTCGTCTATCCTACGAGGTTTCTCTCCTGCCGCAAAAAGCGGATACTGGTCGAAAATATTTCGCACGACACTGCGGTAATAATTGATAGGCTTATTCACATTTTTATTAAAAACTCCGGAAGCATATCCACGCCATATGAGTCTGCTACTTTCTGCATCTAATAATGAGACTAAAATCATTCCGCCACCAAAGTGGAAGTTCTGTGCTTTATAGGTATCGTCTTCATCAAAATGATTCACCCAACGGTCTAAAGCAGGCTGAAAATATCCTTTATAATCCACACGGTCGCGGATGATACTATAACTTACCAGCAAACCTGGTTCTTTATCAGTTACTTTGTATCCACGGGCTTTCATTTGTCGGCGAATGGCATCCTGAATCTCAGTACAAACAAACGAAGTATCAATTTCACAATTCAGAAAGTTGTAAGTTTTGTACTTGGTAAAGTCAGTTTCATAACTATAATCGTTATCTACTAACAATTTGAGACGATTACAACTAATACTAGCGAAACCTAGGGCAAGAAGAGCAGAAAATAAATACAATTTTTTCATACGGCATACAGATTATTTTTGGTTAAATACAGCTTATTCAAACTCATTTATCAACAATCTCACGTATTCATTGCACGGCGGGCGTCAAGTCAAATATAGTAAGTGTTTTCTAAAAAGTCAAGATAAGTTTATTGATTGATTTTACTTGTTTTTACTCAAATAATATACGTTTCAATTGCTCCTTTGTGCCGTATTGCCAAAAATCTGTTCCATTAGTTCACATAATACTCCAAAGCTCGTTTCATTTCTCCTTTTGATACTGCAATATCGTACAAACAACTACCTGCACCATTGATTAGCGAAAAACGTATTTCTTTTCCTTTATTCTTTTTGTCCTGTTGGGTATGTCTAATAATTGCCTCGAAATCATCGGCTGTCATGGACGCTTTTCCATATACCGAGAATATAAACTCCTCAATCTGAGCTAATGTTTGCTCATTGATGAGTTTTCTTTCAAAAGATATATACGACTCACAGAGCATTCCGGTTGCAATTGCTTCGCCATGAAGCAATCTTTTTTTTCCTTTATCTAAAAAATAGGTCTCAATGGCGTGCCCGAGGGTATGTCCGAAGTTAAGAATCTTGCGCAAACCCTTCTCTGTTGGGTCTTGCTCCACCACTTTTTTCTTAATTTCAACCGAGTGAGCAATCAAATCAGGGAAGTCTTGTTGATTTAAATCTTTTCTTCTGATTTCATCCCATTTTGCACCGTCCTGAATCAGGCAATGCTTGATAATCTCTGCAAAACCCGAGCGTTTTTCTCTTCCCGAAAGTGTTCCCAGAAAATTAGGGTCTATCAATACAGCTTTTGGTAAAGTAAAAACTCCCAGATGGTTTTTTAACCCCTGAAAATCAATACCCAGCTTCCCTCCTACGCTGGCATCTACCTGCGCCAGAAGTGTAGTCGGAATCTGAATAAAATCTATTCCTCGTTTATAAGTGGCTGCACAAAAACCGCCCATATCGCCAATTACTCCACCTCCCAGATTAATCATCAGGGCATGGCGGTCTAGTTCATCAGCAGTCATAGCCGACCAGATTTGTTCGCACGTAGTCAGGTTTTTGTACTCTTCGCCGTCTTTAACTGTTATAAGCGTGTGCTTAGGCAAAGAATCTTTGATGAAAGGATAACAGAATTTTTTGGTGTTGGTATCTGCCAGAACAACGATTTTGGAATAGTCTTTCTGACCCAGAAAATTTTGCAGACTTTCGGTAATTGGAGATATAATAACAGACATTTTACCTTTGATTGGTTAAAGAACCAAAGGTAATGAATCATTTAAAGAATTACCAATTTGCCTTCCTGTCATTTCGGTGTTAAACTGAAATGACAGGAAAACAAAAAGCCCAAAAATTAATTTTTGGGCTGGTAATTTCTTGAGAAATTTAAAATCTTGTCGATAGCCTTATCTGAAGGCGAGAGTTGAATCTGGTCTAATCCTAATTTGATATCTGCACAATCAAGGTAGAAGTCAAGTAATTCACCATCATGAAGTAAAGCTCCTTCAATCAGTTCGTTTTCTTGATTCGATGTCTCGTTATACAAATAGCGAATTACATCATCTTGCGTATTGGTAAAGGTTTGTATCATAAGCATATGCGGTTTTACTCATCATTTTTCTAAGGTTGATGAGAGCATAACGCATTCTACCTAACGCTGTGTTGATACTGACCCCAGTAGCATCTGCTATTTCCTGAAAACTCATGTCGTCGTAATGACGCATCACAAGCACTTCGCGCTGCTGGTCAGGAAGACGTTTAATCAAATCTCTTAAATGCTCGTGAGACTCTCTTTTGATCTGCATTGATTCAATCGAGTCTTCAGCAAACTCAAGTGTGTTAAACACGCTGCTTCCGTCTTCAAACACTACGCTAGGGTAGCGTTTCTCTCTACGAAAAAAGTCAATGGCTAAATTGTGAGCTATTCTTAGTACCCAAGGAAGAAACTTACCTTCTTCGTTGTATTTACCTTCACGTAAAACTTCTACAGCTTTTATAAAGGTATCTTGCAGCAAATCTTCTGCTACATATTGATCTTTCACAACAAGGTATATGGTGGTATAGACTTTCGACTTATAACGTTGTACAAGGGTGGCAAAAGCCTTTTCATTACCGCGGATATACAATGATACTAGCTCACTATCGCTAACTTGGATTTTTCCCATTTTTGTATTTCAATTTAGTTAACGTAGAGCTTTATATCATATTGTACATTTTGGTTTTAAATTTCGAAGATTTTTTTTGAATGTTTAAAGATAGTAAATAAATCCGATTCCTGTCAAGTCTTTAATACAAATATTTTAGTTAATAATTTGTTAATAAACCAAATGATATTTCGGGTTTAGCGTTATATACGAAACAAAACCAAAAATTATACCGTTATATTTTGCTCACTTTTATTACAATAAATACCTGAATATCAATACCTTATGCATGCATAATATTGCATTGCTCTTTTTCGGTATAGTTTTTGTACTCACTTCATCATATCTATCAAAAAGTATAAATACACAATGTTACGATTGACTAACAACTTTTCCTTAAAGTTTCCTGAGTTCTTAAAACCAGAAAATAAGGTTGTACAAGAGGTTATTTCCGTACAGTCAGAAGCGTTTGGTATAGGGTCTAAAAAAATCCCGTTTCTAAGCAAATTTACAATTGTACTTTTCTTAGTTTTAGCCTTTTCAACCGGCAAGTCATTCGGACAAAGAGACCAGATAACTACTCAGGCCGGAGAGAAAATCAGATGCCGGATTCTGGATGAAACGCCTACACGCTTTATTTACGCTTATGTAGCCCCAAACGGAAAGGTATTAAGAAATGAAATTTTTAAGAACTTAGTCACCGATTTTAAATATAATGTTTATGAAGAAGATCTTGTAACTAAAGGGAATAAAGTTGTAACGAAACCAAGCCCTGTCAAGGAGTCTGCTGCTAATACTAATTCACCTAAAACTACTGATACTCAAAAGACTACTACTGAAAAAGCCAACAGTACTATAACAAAAAAACCGGATGAAAAAGTTGCAGAAAGTAAGCAAAATTCGCAGAAAGAGGCAGTAGAGAATAAAGAAAAAGAACAGGCGAAGACCGAAAGTACAATACCAAAAAGTAGTCCTAAAAAGGAAGAGAAAAAAGAAGTAGTCAAAAAAGAAGAAAAAACTGAAACGCCGATGGCTACCAAAAAAGCCAAAAGTGAATATGACGATTATCTGAAATTCAGGGTTGGTGTAAGAGGCGGTTTTGGAAATATGCTGTCGAAACTCAATACAGAAGATCAATTTGGACTATATCAAGAAAAATTACTACGTGGCTGGACATGGGGTGCCGACTTTGCCTACTTTCCAAAAGATAATTTTGGTTTTGGTATTATGTTCAATAATTTTCAGAGTAAAAACAGCGCCGATAATATGATATTCAAGTACATAGAAGATGGCCAGTTGAAAGCAGATACAGGCAGTATTGCCAATAAGCGTTCAACCAAATTTGTTGGACCTGTGTTGTATTTCCGTAAAAATATTGACTTCAAGACTATGGTTATTCTAGGCCTAGCACCCGGTGCCTATTTTTACAACGATAAAGGTACATATAATGGCGTCACAATTCCTTACAAAGGTTGGGATTTTGGCGGTGCTGCTACGCTGGGAATAGATTTCCTGCTGGGAAATGATATTACAGGTAGAGACATTATTTTAAGTCTGGAAGCAGGCTATAATTATGGTAAAATCAAATCAATGAATTTTAGTGATGGCAAAGGTGTCGTGAGTCTGGCGAATCCGATAGATTTGAGTAGAGTTGATTTTACAGTAGGTTTACGCTTTACCCGTTATCCGAGGTATTTCCGTAACTAAATGAGATATAATATAGCTTAACAAAAAATGCCTGACTCACATCAGGCTTTTTTGCTTTATCATAGAATTTCTTTCAATTCAATTAGTTTCTTAATCTCAAAAGTAGGTTTCTGAGTAGCTTCAAAATTATCAGGATTGTAAAAAACCGAATCCATCTGTGCATTGATAGCTCCCAGAATATCTGCCTCAAAATTATCACCAATCATAATACTTTCAGAAAGTTTTGCATTGGTAACCTGAATGGCATAATCAAAAATCTTTTTATCTGGCTTGCGTGCCTCTGCCCTCTCGATGGTAATCACTTCTTTGAAGTAATGTGCTATATTAGAGCTACTTATTTTTCTTGCCTGCACGTGTTGCCAACCATTGCTGAGAATATGCAACTCATAATTAGGCGCAAAAAAATCTAAGATCTCAATGGCACCCTCTATCAGATGTGATTTTTGCGGAAGTAACTCCAAAAAGGCTTCATTTAATTGCAACCCGAAGGTTTCATCGGCATCTACTCCTAAATTAACAAGCGTATCTCTGAATCGTCGGCGGCGCAATTCTTCATGTGTAATCTCATTTCTCTCAAGCAAAGACCAGTAACGTTTGTTGACAACTGAAAATTCTTGCTGAAATGCACTCAATTCAGATATATTTGATGTGTGAAGGCTGAAAGCCTGATACAAATCTGCCAAAGATTCTCTGGCGTTTTTCTCAAAATCCCAAAGCGTATGGTCAAGGTCAAAAAAGAGGTGCTTATACATACTGAAAATTCTCCCTCTATTAGGCTCTAGCCGGGAATTCAAGTTTTAATCTATCAACAGGTTGGTCATTCACTAAGTGGCTTTCTACAATTTCTTCAACATCTGATACCTGCACTTTGCCATACCAGACTCCCTCAGGGTATACCACTACCGATGGGCCAAACGCACAAGTATCCAAACAGCCTGATTTCTGTGCTCTGATGTCAAATTGTAATCCGCGTTCTTTAATAGATGCTTTGAACGCCTCTACCAATTCCATACCGTGTACGCTACCACAAGATTTCTTTGGCGCTTCTTTATCGTTTGTACAAATAAATACGTGTTTCTTAAACTTCATAATCTGTCGTTAAAAATAATAAACGCCATAAAGGTACGAAAACTTTGTGGCGTCTACTGCATTATGTATATGTTCTTTCTGTTATCAGAACCAACCGAATGGATTCCATAGACCTCCTACACTCCAAAGTATAGTAGCAATGATACAACCCCAAAGGGCTTGGCGCACCTGATCTTTGTCATTGTCGGTAATGAAATATACTAAGCCTAAACCTACAATACCTAAACAACAACCCCACCAGAAACCACCTACGATGGGCATTTCTTTGGTTGGAGAAAAATTCGTTTCAGTTGTTTCAATCAAGTCAAATCCCTTTAATAATTCGGGATTCGTTTTCTTTACGGTCTCTAATGTAGCTTCTGGATGTGCTGCCAGATATTGCTCGAGCTTCTCAACCTTGGCAAATTTATCATCAATCGTTTGCTCCTTATACTCTAAATCAGCCGAGGCAGCAGTAGAGGCAAAACCTGAAACGGTAATACCTAAAAGAAAGATTAACAGGAGGTTTAGCTTTGTTTTCATTACAGAGGAAGGCTAATATCAATAAACTAATTTACTATAAGATGCTCATCCCCACCAAAAGGTTGCTTACAAATTCCAGATTTCCCAGGCTTTTTCGGCTTGCAGGTGTAGCATTTTCAAGCCATTATGTGTTTTGGCACCTTGTACTTCTCCTTTTTGTAAAAAGAGCGTCTGAACAGGATTATACACTAAATCGTATAGATAATGATTAGATGTCAGTTGCTCATACGGAATATCAGGACAAATATCTGCTTTAGGGTAAGTGCCTACAGGCGAAGAATTAATAATCAACTGATAATTACCGATTTCAGTAGTTAAATCTTCATAACCAAGAGCATCGGCAGATTTAGTACGCGAAACTATTTTGTAGGGAATTGATAAATCGCTAAGTGCGGCTATAACCGCTTTAGCAGCCCCGCCATTTCCCAGTATAAGAGCTTTTAGTGCAGCATCGGCAGGAATAAACTCTTCTAATGAAGTCTTGAAGCCATAATAATCAGAATTATAACCAATCAGTTTGCCTCCCTCTCCTATCTTAATCACATTTACAGCCCCTACTTTTTCAGCAGAAGCATCCAAACCATCCAGAAAAGGCATCACTGCCTGTTTGTGTGGGATAGTCACATTTAAGCCTTTTAGGTTAGGCCGGCTTTCAATTAATTGCGGAAAAGCCTGAATATCAGGCAACTCAAATAACTCATAGGCATTGTTATCAGCAATGCCCATCTGCGCGAATTTTTCCGTAAAATATTTTTTTGAAAACGAATGACCCAGAGGATAGCCAATCAGTCCGTAGATATTCATTTATTTAGTCAAAAATTTAGCTTTAATAACTGCCCATATCATCGGAGCAATCGAAATAAAGACTATACCCAAAACTACTTTTTCGAAGTTCTGTTTTACCCATTGGTTGGAACCTAAGAAATAGCCCAGAAGCGTAATACTTGTTACCCAAAGAATAGCACCTAAGATGCAGAACATAATATATTTAGGGTATTTCATGCTACCTGCACCCGCTACAAATGGAGCAATGGTACGAACAATAGGCATAAAACGGGCTAAAATGACAGTTTTACCACCATTTTTTTCATAAAACTCTTCTGTTTGGGTAATATAAGAACGCTTCAGGAAAAGTATTTTGTCTCTTGATTTGATGTAGTTACTAAAATTCTTCCCGATAAAATAATTCACGTTATCGCCTAATAAAGCAGCCAGAATCAACAAAGGAATTATTAAAGTAATGTCTAGTTTCCCGGTAGAAGAAGCTAATAAACCAGTAGCAAAAAGTAGTGAATCGCCGGGCAATAAGGGCATAACAATCAATCCTGTTTCAACAAAGATTATCAGGAATAATATGCCGTAAGTCAATGTATCGTATTTATCAAGAAAGCCCTGTAGTGTTAGCAAAGGGTCTTTGAGTAAGTCTATGAGAAAATGTATGATTTCCATAAAAGTTTGTTTCCTTAGCGGATTGTATGAAGAGTATAGTGTCAGTTTGAGATTTAAAAAGCTTTATTCGTCCTGAGTAATTCTTCTATCGTTGCTATACTTACCCAATTTGAAGCGTTTTTTTGTTTTTTCTGTCAGGAAAGTACCAAAAGTATCTCCTCTTAGCCCCAGACGAATAGTTTCTAATGGAATTACCTCGTTGGGGGCTATATTCCCTACATTCACATTCGGGCCTACCAGTTTTACGAAATATACCTGTTGTGATTTTTGAGGTGCTTCCCAGATAATTTTCTCAGCCGGAATGGCATGGATAATCTCATCTACCAATCCTTGTCGTACCTCTCCACTACTACGGAATAGCCCAACATTACCACCCTCACGTGCTTCACCGATTACTTTCCACGCACCAGCGTCCAGTTCGGCCTGCATCATTTCAATCCATTTATAAGGAGCAAAAATCTTTTCTGCGTCTTTTGAACCTACTTCCGAAAGTACCTTTGCACGGGTAGCTAAACGAGTAATATAACCACATTTTTCATCATGTGGAATCTCAATAGAACCATCTGATACCTCGCAATGCTCTAAGTCAAACTGGTCTAAAACCCGCAGATAATCTTCAAACTGGTCTCTCGCTACAAAAGCTTCAAAGAGGGTACCACCGAAATAAACAGGAATACCGGCATCTTTATAAACTTTCAGCTTATCTTTCAGATTTGGAGTTACGAAGGAAGTTGCCCAGCCCAGTTTTACGATGTCGATGTGTGGCGCAGCAATAGATAACATATCTTCTACCTCTCTGATACTCAGCCCTTTATCCATTACCATCGTTAGACCTGACTCTCTGGGTTTACCTGTACGTTTAGGGACTTGACTTAGGTTATAATTCATTCTTTGCAAATACTTTTTTGCAAATGTAATAATTTTTAGATAATCGTTGTCATTAATCTACTAAACTGGTATTAAATAAAAAGTGCCATAACAGGTTGTTATGGCACTTATCTGAAAGCTATTAAATCATGTATTTTAATCTGATTACCTCTTTCTCTGTCAGGAATCTCCACTTACCACGTGGCAGGTCTTTTTTGTTCAAGCCTGCATAGGTAGTGCGGTCAAGTTTCATGACTTCATAGCCGAAATGCTCGAAAATACGACGTACAATACGGTTTTTACCGCTATGAATCTCAATGCCTACTACTTCAGCATCAGGAGTTACCAGTCCTAAATCATCGGCTTTAATCAAACCATCTTCTAACTCAACTCCAGCTTTAATAGCTTCAAAATGTTCGGTCGTGATAGGCTTATCTAATTCTACCTGATAAATCTTTCTTATTTCGTTTGATGGGTGAGATAGTTTTTCAGCCAGTTCACCATCATTGGTTAATAGTAATAAACCAGTAGTGTTTCTATCCAGACGTCCAACCGGATATACTCTTTCTTCGCAGGCATTAGCTACCAGATCCATCACAGTTTTGCGCTCGTTCGGGTCTTCAGTAGTTGTGATGAAATCTTTTGGTTTATTAAGCAGAAGATATACCAGTTTCTCACGATTCAATATCTTTTTACCATATTTTACTACATCACCCTGCTTTACTTTATAACCCATTTCGGTTATTTCTTTCCCATTCACTGTAATCTGACCTGAAGCAATTAGCTCATCAGCATCACGACGGGAAGCAATACCGGCATTAGAAATATATCGGTTTAGTCTTATCAACCCATCAGAATCCTTATCCCTTTCCTCTCTTTCTACCTTTTTTTGTATTCTTGGCGGCAGCGAACTTTTCATTTTATCTAAATTATAGTTCGGTGCTGATACCTGAGAAGAATTAGCCTGATTTTCTCTCTTTTCTACTTTTGCGTTTCTACCAAAACCTCTTTCTTCACGTTTATCATCTCTTCTATCAAAACGAGGTTTGTCTTTTCCATAAGGACGTTTTTCTTCAAAACCATCATTGTCTCTTTTCTCAAATGAGTGTTCTGATCTGCCAGCTGAGAAAGTTTTTTTATTACCGTAAGGACGTTTTTCAAAATTATCTCCGTCTCTTTTTTGAAATGGACGTTCCGGACGGTCACCTGAAAAAGGTTTTTTATCACCGTAAGGACGTTTTTCAAAATTATCTCCATCTCTCTTTTGGAACGGACGAGCAGGGCGGTCGCCAGAGAATGGTTTTTTGTCACCATAAGGGCGTTTTTCAAAACTATCTCCGTCTCTCTTTTGAAATGGGCGTTCCGGGCGATCGCCAGAGAATGGTTTCTTGTCACCATAAGGGCGTTTTTCAAAACTATCTCCGTCTCTCTTTTGGAATGGGCGTTCCGGGCGATTGCTAAAGAATGATTTCTTGTCTCCATAAGGACGCTTTTTGTCAAAGCCGCCCTCCTCTTTTTTACCATACGGACGTGCTGGACGGTCGCTTGAAAACGATTTCTTTTCGCCGTAAGGACGTTTACTATCTGAGCCTTTATCTGCTCTCTTTTCGAATGGGCGTTCTGATGGTTCGTTAGTAAATGGTTTTTTATCTCCAAACGGGCGTCTTTCACCGAAACGAGGTTCGCTGAAGCTTCTTTCAAAACCATCTTTTTTAGGAAAATTACCTTTCGGTCTGGCTACTGAAGAGGATTTTTTTTCGCCGTAAGGACGTTTATCGTCCGAAAAACTTTTTTTGTCTGAGCGCTTGTCGGCTCCTGAAGTGAAAGATTTATCTTTCGTGTCTTTCCTCGGTCTTTGAGGTCTGTCTGTATTTTTCATTGAGTTTGCAGCATCACTGCTGTAATTAATTGATAATCAAGGCGCAAAAGTACGATAATAAAATGATATTTCTATCACTTACCTGCTAATTGCACGAATAAGATAACATAAGATAATACTTTTATCGTTCCATCTATATACAAAAAGAGGCATAACTCTTTTAAAGTTATACCTCTTCGGTTTGATAAATTCTAATACTTATATCGGTTTAAAAATCAAATCGCGGTAATCCATCATTGATTTTCTGATTACTTCGTGTGCACCTTCTCTGCCATATACATTCGAGATTTCGATGGCATTCTTCTCATCCGGCAAACTCTTATAAGTCAGGAAATAGTGTTTTAATCTCGCCAGAATAGCCTCAGGCAATTCGCTGATATCATGATATTTCTGATAAATCGGGTCAGCTACTAATACGGCAATGATTTTGTCATCGGCCTCACCTTTATCTAATAAACATAAACCACCAATCGGAATAGCCTGTAAAAGAATATCACCATGTGGAATATGGTGGCTTGATAGTACACAAATATCCAATGGGTCACCATCGCCTTCTGTTACTTTTTCTGAGCCACGTTCGCGGGCCAGTTTGGCTACTTCTTCGCCACAATACGTTTGTGGAATAAAACCATACAAAGAAGGAATAATATTAGAATACTTTTGTGGACGATCTATCTTCAAATAACCAGATTCTTTGTCTATTTCATATTTAATAGTATCCGATGGTACAATTTCAATAAATGTTGTGACTGTTTCAGGGGCTTTTTCTCCAATCGGAATACCATGCCAAGGGTGTGCTTTGTAAACTGGCTTCATAAAAATGTTTTTTTGGCAAAATAAACACAATTCTGGCAGAATTGCACATTGATTTTTACACAATCCTAATTTACCATAGGCTTTATTTCAACAAGCTGGTCGTTATTTCCACCATTGCTGGTGCATATATATACCTTACCATCAGGCGATATAGCAATGTCTCGCAAACGCCCGAACTGACCATTATAATACAAGGTTGGTTGTCCGACAATACTGTTTCCATCATTGCTTAATTGAAAACTATAAAAGGTCTGGTTTTTCAGAGAGACCATCAGCAGATTATTTTGCCATGCCGGATAAGCACTATGATTATAGTAATCTAAGCCGCAGAAAGCCCATGTTACCCCACCAGAAGAGAAAATTGGAAGAATGACATTATTATTATTACAGAATGTTATTTCCGCAGGAGTATCACAAGGACCCTCTACATTAACCCAGCCATAATTACCTCTTTTCTGAATCAGATTTATCTCATCTTCTCTTGATGCTCCATGCGAGCTTACATACAATTTACTATTTGCATATACCATTCCTTGTGGATTACGGTGCCCGATACTCCACACCGGACTACCCGCATAAGGATTATCCGCCGGAATAGTCCCGTCAAGGTTTATTCTTAGAATTTTCCCGTTTATGGAAGTAGTATCCTGTGGCAGGCTTGTATTTTCAGCATCCCCAGTAGTAATAAATAATTTCAAATCAGGCGTAATGACGAGGCGGCTGCCATTATGATTACGGCTTCCGAGTATATTGTCTAATATAATCAGCGGGCTTATTAATGTGGCACCATTATAAGTATATCTGACCACTTTCTCTTCTGGTGCTGAGGTCGTACCGTAGTTATATACTATATATACATAAGGATTGTTGCTGAAATCAGGGTGAAGTACCATGCCTAATAAGCCACCCTCACCATAAACCAGCACATCCGGAATTGTGAGCAAAGAGGTTATCTGTCCGGTTTGTGGATTAACGCGACTAACTTTCCCTCCTCTTTCTGTCATCCAGATAAAGTTATCAGGCCCCCATAAAATCTCCCAGGGGAAATTAAGTTTATTAGCTACCCGACGGGTAGCTAAATATGAAGTATCATTACAAGGTTCAATCGTTGCCTTAAAAATACTACCCGGTTTTGCTTCAAAACCTGTGTTCAAGGCTACCCCTTTGCCTGCCTTAAAATGTACATTTGTATTGGCATTAATAAAGCTGGTTCCTGTTACACTATTCTTAGCTTCGAAAACGTGTGTACCTCCTGAAAGCCCACTGTTTACCGTAATATTCTCCGGAGTGCTTCCCGAACAATACCTTACTTCTACAATTACTTCATTATTTGACTGACCTACACCACTTGTGCTACAGTTAGCCGAAATCTTGGTTGTAACCGTTGGAAAAACTGTAATGCTTGTACCTATCTGGCCTGTTGACCAGCTAACACTACCAGCGCATCCGGTAGCTGCCAGGTTAACACTTTGCCCGGGATTAATAACAGGATTGGACGGAGATAAGTAAAAAGTGTTGTACTGACCAAACGCAAAAGTCGTACTTAAAAAAAGTAGAATGGAGAGGTTTTTCATGGTCGTTTTTGTTAGAAAATACGAAACTATAACTACTAAACTTTTGTTTTTGTTTGATAGGCTTATTACAAAGACTCTTACCATATGCAATACAAACTCACTTCGAATTATAAACCTACTGGCGACCAACCGCAAGCTATTGAAAAACTGGTACAGGGAATTAAAAATGGAGATGAAACCCAGGTTTTACTGGGTGTTACAGGTTCGGGTAAAACCTTTACGGTTGCCAATGTAATTGCTCAATTGGATCGGCCCGTTCTGATACTAAGCCACAACAAAACTTTAGCTGCCCAATTATATGGAGAATTCAAGCAGTTCTTTCCTGAAAATGCGGTGGAATATTTTATCAGTTATTACGATTACTATCAGCCGGAAGCATACATCGCTACCACTAATACTTATATTGAAAAAGACCTTTTGATTAATGAGGAGATTGATAAGCTTAGACTTTCAACCGTTTCTTCTTTGTTATCAGGTCGTCGGGATGTAATTGTGGTGGCTTCGGTTTCCTGTATTTATGGTGCGGGAAATCCGCATGAAATGCAGCAAAGCATTATTCAGGTGAAAGTGGGGCAGAATTTTAGCCGAAATCAGTTCCTTTATAAACTGGTTGAGATTTTATATTCACGTACCGAAGCTGAATTTACCCGTGGTAATTTCAGAGTGAAAGGCGATACGGTTGATTTATATCCAAGCTATGCCGACTTTGCCTATCGCTTTATCTTCTTCGGTGATGAAATAGAAGAGATTCAACGGATTGACCCGAACAACGGAAAGAAATTATCGTCTGAAAAGCAGATTGCTATTTTCCCCGCCAACTTATTTGTAACGGGTCGGGATGTAATGCATAATGCCATTCATGAAATACAGGACGAACTGGTGAAACAGATTAAATATTTTGAGTCTGATGGCCGCGTGATGGAAGCGCAACGTATACAGGAACGTACGGAGTTTGATCTGGAAATGATGCGCGAGTTAGGCTATTGCTCAGGCATTGAGAACTATTCAAGATATTTTGACAGACGATTACCCGGCCAACGTCCATTCTGTTTATTAGATTATTTTCCACAGGATTTTCTGTTGGTGGTTGATGAAAGCCATGCTTCTATGCCTCAGATTCGGGCCATGTGGGGCGGTGACCGATCTCGTAAAGAATCATTAGTGGAGTATGGTTTCCGATTACCATCAGCGATGGATAACCGCCCATTGAAATTTCAGGAGTTTGAAGAATTGGTGGGCCAAACTATTTTTGTAAGTGCCACCCCTGCCGACTACGAAATCAGAAGAACAGAAGGTGTAGTAGTGGAACAGATTATCCGCCCGACGGGATTACTTGACCCTGAAATTGAGGTAAGACCAAGTATCAATCAGATTGATGATTTATTGGAGGAAATTCATATTCGGGTAGAGCGTAAGGAACGTGTACTGGTCACAACCCTTACGAAGAGAATGGCGGAGGAACTTAGCAAATTTTTAGATAAAGTCGGTATCAAAGGTCGTTATATACATTCAGAAGTAAAAACCTTTGAACGTGTCGAAATTCTGCGGGAGTTAAGGCTTGGGGTATTTGATGTATTAGTAGGTGTTAACTTATTAAGAGAGGGGCTCGACTTGCCTGAGGTATCATTAGTGGCCATTATGGATGCCGATAAAGAAGGTTTCTTGCGTGATATTCGTTCTTTGATTCAAACCATTGGTCGTGCGGCTCGGAATGAAAATGGTAAGGTTTTGATGTATGCGGATACGATTACGGGCTCGATGGTTAAAGCAATTGAAGAAACGAATCGCCGTCGTGGAATACAAATGGCTTATAACGAAGCCAACGGAATTACACCTAAGACTGTATTCAAAAGCAAAGAGGCTATTATGGAACAAACTTCTATTGCGGATAGTAAGCCAAGTACTAAAACCTATTATCTGGAACCACAGGAAGTTAATATTGCTGCAGATCCGGTAGTTGGTTATATGAACAAAGGGCAATTGGAAAAACTAATGGAAGAAACTCAGAGAAAAATGGAACGCGCCGCCAAAGAGCTTGATTTCTTAGAGGCTGCCAGATTCAGAGACGAGATGATGCAATTGAAAGAGAAGATTGAGCGGGTATAAATGTTGTATAAAAAGTGTAGGGGTTCAGAATTCTGAACCCCTACACTTTTTAATATATCAAATCTATCAAAAAGGCAAATCATCGCCACTGTTTCCGGCCATTTCAATGGGCGGAGGGGTTGGAACCGGTGCTGATTTTGGTGCGTAGCCACCCCCGCTGCTATTGTTACCATAAGATGAAACCGATTCGTTTTCTTCTACTGCATTACTTCTACCTCCTACTAATTGCAAAGCAGTACCTCTGATTTTTTGCGTATATCGCTCCTGACCGTTCTGGTCTGTCCATTTTTCTGTACGAATTCTGCCCTCAACATAAGCCATGTCACCTTTTTTCAAATATTGCTCAGCAACATTTGCCAGGGTTTCCCATAACTCAATGCGATGCCATTCTGTTTGCTCTACTTTCTCTCCGTTTCTGTTTGTATAGTTTTCTGAAGTAGCAATGCTAAAGTTTACCACTTTACCACCGCTCGGAAGTGTGCGGACTTCAGGGTCTGACCCTAATCTTCCTAATATAATCGCTTTGTTTACACCAGCCATTTTTATAAAATGTTTGAAATATTGACGTTTTGATAATAAACAAATATACAAAGAATTTATTGGATTTTTATTAAAACTTTTAAATTTTTCGCGGATTTCTGGGGCTTTTTATCGTGCTTTTTTCAGGTGTCCTGATGGTTTCTCTATTTTTAATAAAATAGAGAAAAAGGCTACTTCTTAATAGGCTACAATTAATGACTTTTATAAAATTTTATCTATCGCTCTTACTAATTATCTTATTAATCCTTTGGCAATTTGTCCAAGTATTTTTAATGAATGAGCAGTCTGGTCGTTCCAGTTAAGCCCAAAATTCAGTCTTATACAATTATTGAACTGATTTCGTAAAGTAAACATCTTACCCGGAGCGATACTTATTTTCTGTTTAATAGCTTGCTCATAGAGTATAACAGTATCAATGCTTTTATCCAGTTCCAACCAAAGCACAAACCCACCCCTTGGGCGGCTTGCCTTAGTGCCCTCGGGGAAAAATTCATTAACGGCCTTAATGTATTGCAGGTAATTCAAATAAGTAGTGTTTCTCAGTTTTCGTAAATGTGTTTCGTATCTGCCATTTTCTAAAAATATGGCAATAGCTTCTTCTGTTATGCTTGTTGAGGTAATAGCATGACAGAGTTTTTTCTTTAGTACCTGCGCTTTAAACCGACCCGGTTCAACCCAACCTACCCGATAGCCCGGAGCAAGGCTCTTTGAAACTGAACCACACCAGAGTACCAATCCTGTTTTATCAAATGTTTTACATGATTTCGGACGTTGATTCCCGAAATATACATCCGCATTGATATCGTTTTCAATCAAGGGCACATTGTATCTTTCAAGCAGTTCTACCAGGGACTTCTTATTTTCATCAGGCATGCAACTTCCCAGAGGATTACTAAAATTTGTAATCATTAAGATGAGTTTAATGGGTGTTTTACGTAAGTTATCCTCCAGAACATTCAGGTCAATTCCAGTTTCGGCATGGCATGGGAGTTCTACTATATTCAACCTTAAACTTTGTGCTACCTGTATCATACCGAAAGAGATAGGGCTTTCAAGTATTATTGTATCTCCCGGTTCTGTAAGCGCCATCATACAATAAGAAATAGCATTCAGGCAGCCGCTTGTAATAATAATATTATCAGGATTCAGATTTGCTTCCATAGCAAAAGCCCACCGCGCAATTTGCTTGCGTAGTTTTTCACTACCCTGTGGATGCGCCAAAGGTATACCACTCCCTTCCATCTGCCTCATGGCTTGCATAAGGCTTTTGTTTAATTTAGCAATGGGTAACCATTCATTAGCAGGTAATCCCAGCGAAAGTGGGATATGCTTTTCATTATCCCCTAAATTATCATAAACCCTTGATACGAGGCTATCAATTGTTCCCTCAAGGAGATGTTCCGATGGATTGCTCACAACAGGAACACCCAATATTTTTCCGGGAGATTTACATACAAAATATCCTGATTGTGGTCTGGCTTCAATAAGAGCTTTACTTTCCAAGAAATAATAGGCCTGCAAAGCAGTACTCTGACTGACACCATATTCCCGACAAATAGTGCGCAAAGAAGGTATCTTCTCCCCGACTTTAAGGATACCTTTTAAAATCTGCTGCTCAATTACAATGGCAATCCGCTCATACAAAAACTCTTCGCTACTCCTTTTATTTGTCATAACTGCTATGGTCGAAAATAACAAAACTGCATCTGTTATGATAAAGTTCTAATGCAGAATTTTGCCCAGCCAATAAAATTATAAGATGGCATCATAGGTAAATGGAGAATCAAGCGAATATTTATATAGTAGGTGCAGGTGCTATTGGGAAAGCATTGGCTATTACGCTAAAATCTGCTAATAGGCATGTAGTACTATTGAGAGCTACAGTACAGAAATCGGAAGAACATGAAGAAAATCTAAGTCTCCTATTAAATAATGCTGACGAAGTTTCAGCAACAATAAAAATTTCTTCTCTCAATCATTTCGAAAAACTGGATGGGCTTATTATTCTGACGAATAAATCTTACGGTAATAAGCAGATATCGGACTTATTGAAAGGGAAGACAGGAAACTCTCCGATAGTCATCTTACAAAATGGGTTGGGTGTAGAAGATATTTTTATTGAAAACCAATTTCCCAAAATTTATAGATGTGTACTCTTTATCACCAGTCAGGTATTTGATGAAAATAAGGTTAGTTTCAAACCTGTTTCACCCTCCGCTGTAGGAGCCATTAAAGGTGATAAAAGCGAATTACTTAATATCGTAAAATGCCTGAATACTGACCTTTTCCCATTCAAAGCAGATGAAAATATTCAAAAAATCATCTGGAAAAAAGCTATTATTAATTGTGTCTTTAACTCTGTTTGTCCATTAATTGAAGTAGACAATGGTGTATTTCACCGGGATTCTGATGTACTCGCCATTGCTAAAAGAATTATCGAAGAATGCATTCAGATAGCTAATGGTTATAGCATTGAATTGTCTTCGCAGGAAGTATTAGAAAATCTTCTCATAATCAGCAAGTTTTCTGATGGACAACTTATCTCTTCTTATCAGGACATTCTTAACAAAAGGGCCACTGAGATAGAGACACTCAATTTTGCTGTGGTAAAAATGGCAGAAGCCATTGGCAAAGCGCATCTCGTAAAAGAAACCCGATTGCTTGGTGAGTTAACCAAACTAAAATCTGATATATGCAGAAATAAATTGCATGAGTAAATATTTCCTAAGCTTCAAACCATAATCCTAACAATACTTCTATTTTATGTCTTTCGAAAAATATTTCAGAAAAAAGCCATTAAGTGCTTATAAAAATGACCTGAACAATAGCGAATTAAAACGAGTACTTGGGAAATGGGAATTGACCGCCATTGGTGTAGGTGCTGTTATTGGCGGAGGTATTTTTGTACTGACAGGCGTAGCGGCCAATTTGTACGCAGGCCCTGCCTTAACCATCTCATTCATACTGGCAGGTATTGGCTGTCTGTTTGCCGGTTTATGTTATGCCGAATTTGCCAGTATATTACCTGTTTCGGGTTCTGCCTATGCTTATTCTTATGGTACTATCGGAGAGTTTTTTGCCTGGTTTATTGGCTGGAATCTTATATTGGAATACCTGATGGGTGCTACAACTGTGGCGGTTAGCTGGTCTAAATATTTTGTAAAATTGCTAAACCTATTCAATATTGATGGTATACCCGCCTGGCTACTCAACGACCCTATCAGTGCCAGAGAAGAAGCTATCTTAAATGGCATAGCAGCTCCAGCTTTTTCAATCAATCTTCCGGCTATGCTGATAACCTGGGTGGTAACTTACATCTTAGTGAAAGGTATTAAAGAGTCGGCCAAGACCAATAATCTGATTGTTACTATCAAAGTTCTTGCAGTTTTGTTTGTCATTGTTGTGGGTGCTTTTTATATAAAAGAAACGAATTGGCAGCCATATATTCCTGAAAAAGTAGTTGATGCGAATGGTGAATCTCACTATGGCATTTCGGGAGTATTAACTGCCGCAGGTATTGTCTTTTTTGCCTTTATAGGCTTTGATGCCGTATCCACTCAATCGCAGGAAGCTATCAATCCCACCAAAGATATTCCTTTTGCTATTATTGTTTCTTTAATCTGTTGCACACTCTTATATGTGCTTGTTTCGCTGGTTTTAACGGGTATGGTCAACTATAAAAATCTTGATTTGGGTGCTCCTGTGGCTTCTGCTTTTAGTGAAGTAGGGCTTCATTGGGCATCGGGTCTGATTATCATTGCGGCAGTAATCGGATTAATATCAGTGATGTTAGTGATGTTACTCTCACAAACCAGAATCTTTCTGAATATGGCTAAAGATGGGCTATTACCACCCAAATACTTTGCTGCCATTCATCCAATCTATAAAACGCCCTGGAAAAGTACGATACTGGTTGGCGGAGTTGCTTCTGTGGTAGCGGCGCTTACACCTATCGAAAAAGCTTCCAAAATGACAAGCATCGGTACATTATTTGCCTTTGCCATGATTTGTGCTGCGGTCTTGGTTCTAAGAAAAAGGCAGCCTGATTTGCATAGGCCATTTAAGCTAAAGTATTTAACATTAATAGCCTCTTTTGGGATTATTTTCAATGTAATGCTGATGTTTAGTCTGGATAAAGCTACCTGGCTAAGGTTATTGGTGTGGAGCGTAATTGGTATAATTATTTATTTGGCTTATAGCGCTAAGCATAGTCATTTGAATCGAGGTAAGTAAACGAGCATTTTCGAAAAAGGTTTTACCACGGAGTTGCCCTGAGCGACCGGAAATCGGTTTTGCACAGATTTTCATAGAGGTAGTTATATTTACCTTGGGCAACTCCCTGATAAAAAGATATTTACTCTGAGGCTAAGACTGAAACTCGATATAATGCTTCTTAAGATATTTCTCAATCAGAATAGGTTTGGGTAAATCTTCCACTTCTGTCCATGTATAAAAGTCGTAATCTAATGGTATTTGTATGCCTTTATCTTCATTGATTACTATATGCCAGAATCTTACTTCTATGGTTTGATGCGTCAATACGTGCTTGTAAATTTCTGATGTATTTTTAATGGTAGAGACAGGCAAAATATCCAGCAGAAAATCATTATCTGTTGCTTCTATCTCTAGTAAACTGTCTTGACTTTCTACCAGATAAAAGTCATAGAGACCCTCCCATATATCCTTAGCTCCTCGCTTAGCCATCATCAGTTTTCCTGATTGCTCAATCACGAAATAATCGAAATAGCGTTTCCTCACCTTTACTTTTTTCGATTTTACAGGCAAAACGGCTTGTTTACCTTTAGCATTTGCTTCGCAATCGTAATGAAAGATACAGAACATACAGCCGGGATTAGCCGGAGTACAATAAGTTGCGCCAAATTCCATCATGGCCTGGTTATGTGTACCCGGAGTCTTATATGAAATTAATTCATTGGCTAAATCATTGAATACTTTTTTGGCTTCGTGGCTTGATATATCTGTTTCTATGTCGAATAATCTTGCTAATACTCTGTATACATTCCCATCCACTACGGCTACTTTTTCATCAAAGGCGAAAGAAGCAATTGCTGCAGCTGTATAAGGGCCTATTCCTTTCAGTTTTACTAATCCGACATAAGTATTTGGAAACGTTCCATGTAGCTCATTGGCAATGATTTTAGCGGTCTGGTGCATATTTCTTGCCCTCGAATAGTAGCCCAAGCCCTGCCATAGGCGCAATACATCGTTATCGTCAGCATTAGCTAAATCTATGATTGTGGGGTATTTTTCAACAAATTTATTGTAGTAAGGCATACCCTGCACCACACGGGTTTGTTGTAGGATTACTTCCGATAACCAAATCTTATAAGGGTCTTTGGTATTTCTCCAGGGTAAATCTCTTTTGTTCCGATGATACCAGTTTTGAAGTACTTCGGAAAACGTTTGTCTTTCCAATTTTTATCGAAGTTTTCTTAATAATCTCTTATTTTTTCTTCTCTCAAAACATTAAATTGCCATTAAAAAATACATAACTCATTAATTATTAAGTGATTATGCAAAAAAATATTAAAATCTTTTTGGCAATGTATTCTTAAAACTCATATCTTTGCAAACCCAAAATAAAACCAAAGAGTTTGGGTATGTTGAATTAATAAAACTTGAGAGCTTCTAAATTAGTTTTTTACGTCCTTTCAATTCAATAGTAGTTTTGGTAAAAAATCATATTATCACTCTTAAAAAAACGTTACGATCGTGACTAAAGCAGAAGTAATTTCAGCTATTGCCGACAAGACTGGCGTGGACAAAGCAAGTGTATCATCTACACTTGAGGCATTTTTTGACACAGTAAAAGACACATTAGCACAAGGCGATGCTGTCTATGTTAGAGGTTTCGGAAGTTTTGTAAACAAAAGAAGAGCTGCTAAAAAAGCTCGTAACATTTCTGCTAAAACTACGGTTACCGTTCCTGCTCACTCTGTTCCGGGCTTTAAACCAGCCAAAGAATTTACGGAACAAGTAAAAACGAACGTGAAATAATCTCATTGCCCGATCATGGATAGCCCAGTGCTATCCATGATTAAAAATCTCACTATGAAACGACACTCATTGATATTAATTATAGTAGCGATAGCCCTGACGGGCTTTCTTTATTATCGACCAAAAGTAGTTGTAAAAAATGAATCTAAGGCCAATCGTGACCAAGTGGCTGACACTAAGGCTGCTGCATCAAATAACGCTAAAGGAGATATCACTACACAGGCACCGAAACTTTCACCTGAGGAAGAGAAACAAATTGGTGCACTAAAGCAAAAATTAGCGACTGCCTCTGATAAAATACCTGTTTATAACGAAATAGCAGAAGCATTTGCTAAAGCAAATCGTTTTGACAGCGCAGCCGTGTACGTAGAAAAAATTGCTTTAGCACAACCTACTACTGAGCACTGGCTAAGAGCCGGAGATGCTTATTACCAGGCTTTTACTTTGGCTTTAAAACCTGAAAATGTTGAACATCTGGCAGGAAAAACCCGTGCAGCCTATAATAAAGTATTGGAGAAGAGCCCAAGACAATTGCAGGCTAAGACAAATTTAGCCATGACTTATGTACAGACTGACTCCCCGATGCAGGCCATTGCAATGTTGAGAGAGGTATTGGCAGAAGAACCAAATTTTGAACCTGCTTTGATGAATATGGGGGTATTGTCGATGCAATCGAACCAATATACCAAGGCGGCAGACCGTTTCAGACAAGTGCTGAGAATCAACCCGAACAATGTCAATGCACAGTTTGGATTAGGCTATAGTTTGCTGGAATTAGGCGAAAAAGAGCAGGCAAAAAAAATATTGCTTGATTTGAAACAAAAAGTAAAAGAACCGACTTTATTAGAAGAACTCAACAAGACTTTGGAGAGTATAAAATAATTCATTAACTTTGCGGTTCGATAAAAAGACCGGGCGACGGTCGCCCAATCTGTAAAGGATAGGGAAAATATACGGAAATAATTTTTATTAAATGCCTCTTATGGATTAGGGGTTTATAATCAATTACAATTATGCCTTGCGGAAAGAAAAGAAAAAGACACAAGATGTCGACTCACAAAAGAAAGAAACGTCTTAGAAAAAATCGTCATAAGAAAAAATAATCTTTCTTACATATGATAGCCATAAGTTCTAATCTGTTGCACTTATGGCTATTAATATACCATCAATTTAGCCAAAACAATATCTAACAACCTCTTGATTCTACCTCAATTTTGAGCAACGAATTATATATCAGTACCACACAGAAAGGTGATAGAATAGCCCTCGTACAAGACAAAAGGCTGCTTGAGTATCACTTTGATGAGACGGAGCACCAGTTTTCCGTCGGAGATATCTATTTGGGTGTAGTTAAGAAAGTCGTACAGGGCAACAACGCTGCCTTTGTAGACGTTGGCTACGACAAAGACGGATTTCTGCACTACAACGAAATCATTTCTTACAATTCTCTTAGCAAGTTTGTTAAAGACGTTATTGCTAAACGTCCGGTCAATCTTCGTTTAAAAGGTTTTCAGTTAGAAAAAGATATAGACAAATTAGGTAAGATAAACGATGTTGTTACTAAGAATACCCCTATTCTTGTACAAGTTGTTAAGGAGCCTATCTCTACCAAAGGTCCGCGTTTGTCTTGCGATATATCTATTGCAGGGCGTAATATCGTATTGGTACCTTTCGGCACCTCTGTGAATATCTCTAAGAAAATTACCAATAAACAAGAGCGTCAGCGTTTACACAAGTTAGTGTCTTCTATCAAACCTGAAAACTTTGGGGTGATTGTAAGGACTGTGGCAGAAGGGAAAGATTTAGATGAGTTGAAAAGAGATATTGATTTTTGTGTAGATAAATGGGAGTCGGGTATGAAAACCCTGCGTGATGCTAAGCCCCGCGACCGCATCATCAGCGAAATGGACAGAGCTTCTTCGATTCTAAGAGATATGTTGAATGATGATTTCGACAATATTTATGTAGATTCTAAAGAAAATTTTGATGGAGTCAAGAGCTTTTTACATACCATTGCCCCTGATAAAGAAAAGATTCTCAAGCTTCATACTGGCAAAAACAAGCTTTTTGAACAGTATGGTATAGAAAAACAAATCAAATCGCTATTTGGCCGTTCGGTTAGTTTGTCTGGTGGCGGTTACCTGATTATTGAGCATACCGAAGCACTCCACGTGATTGATGTCAATAGTGGTAATAAATCTACGCAGGAGAGTGATCAAGAATCGACAGCGCTGACAGTTAACCTAGAAGCAGCTAAAGAGATTGCCCGTCAGTTGCGCATGCGTGATATGGGCGGTATCATAGTAATCGATTTCATTGATATGAAGAAAAACGAGAATCGTCGTTTGATTCAGGAAGCAATGAAAGAAGAAATGAAGGGCGACCGGTCGAAATACACCATTCTGCCTATTTCTAAATTTGGATTACTACAGATTACCCGCCAGCGTGTTCGCCCAGAAATGAATATTGTCACCCGTGAAACCTGCCCTACCTGTGGTGGTACCGGAACGATTCAGGCAAGTATCGTCATTACCGATTTGATTGAAAATAACCTTGACTATATCCTCTCAAAACAGAATGAGAGTGGTATCAGTATTATTCTTCACCCATTTGTATATGCTTATTATCGCGAAGGGCTTATCTCTAAACAAATGAGGTGGTTCTTTAAGTACCGTACCTGGGTAACACTTACTAAAGACTCTTCTATTGGTATTACTGAATTCCATTTCCTGAATAAACATGGAGATGAAATTGAGATAACCTCATAGTTTCTTTCACCTAATTTCCCGGTTTTTATGTAACATGATTGCTCGCAAGTAGTTTTAGACCTAAATTCACGGGAAATTATGTCTTAACCATGAACCGAAGAGATTTTATTCAGAAAAATACATTGGCAGGGCTTGCTGTTATTACAGCACCTGCGAATGTTAATGCCACCACAACCCCTGCACCAGACGATACCCGGCTCTATTGGGCAAAACTCCTCTACAAAATTGCAGAGCCTGTCTTAAAAAATCTAAGCGAAAGTACCTTACAAAAGAACTGGCCGGTAGAATACAGTCCTATTTGGGATAATAGAAATGCCAAAGTAGCCTATCTGGAAGGATTCGCCCGCACAATGGTGGGTGTTGCTCCTTGGTTGGCTTTACCTGATGATGAGTCAGAGGAAGGCAAGCTACGCAAACAGTTAAGGAACTATGCGCTCAAAAGTATTCAGAATAGCGTTGACCCTGCTAATCCGGATTATATGTTGTGGAGAAAAGAGGGACAAACTTTGGTTGATGCAGCCTTTTTAGCCCAAAGTTTCCTAAAAGCGCCTGATATGCTTTGGAAACCTTTGGATGAAACTACTAAAAAGCGGGTAATAGAAGAATTCAGGTTATTGAGAAGGGTTGTGCCACCTAACAATAACTGGCTGTTATTTGCGGCAATTGTAGAGGCATTTTTATTATCTATCGGAGAAGATGCCGACCGTTTCAGGATTGAATTTGGGTTAAGAAAAATTGAGGATTGGTATATAGGTGACGGCTGGTTTAAAGACGGAGAGGTTTTTCATATGGATTATTATAATTCATTTGTTATTCACCCTATGATTGTAGATGTTTTGGATACGATGCTGAAAGTACATCAAAAACAATCCCCAGACAAGAAAAATCAGAATCTGGAAGACCAGTATATAAAAGCCGTGAAAAGAATGCAGCGACAGGCTGATTTTCTGGAGCGATTGATTTCTCCGGAGGGCAGTTTCCCTCCTTTTGGACGAAGTATTACTTATCGTTTAGGCGCTTTTCAGGCATTGACTCATACGGCACTATTGCATCAATTGCCAAAGGGTGTCATGCCTGCACAGGTAAGAAGTGCCTTAACAGCTGTTATGAAACGAATGTTTGGGCAGGAGGGCGTTTTTGATAAAGCAGGTTGGTTAAGCTTAGGTTTTGCAGGGCATCAACCGGGTATTGCTGACTCTTATTCTAATGCGGGGAGCATGTATCTGACAACACTTGGATTTTTGCCTTTAGGTTTACCTGCAACAGACCCATTCTGGGCAGATGCTGATGCCGAATGGACACAACAAAAAGCCTGGTCAGGCAAGCCATTTAAGAAAGATAAAGCGGTGGGTTATTAAGAAGATAATTAGTTTTTTCGAACCCTAATGGCAAATGCATCAGCCGGATTATGTACTAAAATCTGTTCAAAATCGGCGTCCGTAAATCCTTTTTGTTTGAGCAATGGCATCAGCTCTTTGAAGATATTAGTATAGCCTTTAAAATCACCTCCATTTGGTTCATCAGGTTTATACCATCCGGCATCATGCGAAATCAGTAGACGATTCAAAACCCCGTTTGATTTCATTAAATCAATCGAATCGGTATAGGTTTGAAAATCTCCCCAGCCTATTCCATCTAAACTTACCCATGTACCCATTCGGGCAGCTTTGGTATGTTCCGCTTTGTTATTTTCTGATTGTGCATGTACCCATACAAAAGCAGAAGGGCTTACGCCTATATTTTTTAATATTTCTATTTCTTCAAAGGCGATATGGGCAGGTCCTGTATGAGAACAAATGGTGAGTCCTGTCGCTAAATGCGTAAGTCCGGCGGCTTTTACTAACTTTTGGTGTATTTCACTCAGGGTTGAACCACTATCTATCCCTATTTTGATGAATCCCGGCTTTACATTAGTTCCTTCAATTCCATCTTTGAATTCTTTAATCCATCGCTCAGCTAATTGTTCAGCCGTTTCTGTAAACGCCCATTTTGGTAGGTATTTATTGTTGACAGCTCCGTAATAGCCTGTATTGGTCAATATCTGTAAACCGCTTCTTTTGGCTAATAATTTTAATAGCTCAACGTCTCTACCCAGAAAATCAGGGGTACAATCAAAAATAGTTTTTATACCTAGTGCTTTTACTTCTAACAAATAAGGCAATACTTTGGTAATCACTTTCTCCTTATCCCAACGATTTACGCTTGTTTTATCTGCCCCTATAAAATCGACCAGAAAATGTTCATGTATCAGGGTTTTGCCCATTTGGGAGGCATCTATCCAACCGTTGATGGTCATTACCTCCGGCTTTTTCATTGTGAAAGCCAATGAGCCAATGCCAGTGAGTAGGAATGAACGTCTGGAGATTTGCATGGGAATTGAGGAGTTTAAGTAGAGACGTATTGCAATACGTCTCAAGGGTCTATCCTATCTAATAAACATATTCTTGCACAAAGTCTAATTATAATGGTTAATTATTTCTGCGTTCACAAGCCAATGGAGACGTATTGCAATACGTCTCTACAAAAATTCACAATCACTCATTTAATTAAAAAGTATCTCATCAACAAAGAACCAACCCGGTTTGCCTTTGTCTGAATGCCATTTTGGTAGTTTTGGTAGAGGCTTTACTATTACTTTCAAGACTTTATATGAATCAGCTTTAATAGGTATATTAATTCCCAGATTAGCTTTATCTTCCATTTTTGCAGGTTGTACCGGAATTACTCTCTGCAATTTTTTCAGATCTGCTTCAGTATTGCCACCCCATACTTCAACTGAGGCAGGTGGCATAATGTGGGAGCCTATTCTTTGTAGGTAGGCAATGGTTACAGTAGTAATTGGCGTAGGTTTCTTAAATGCAATTAAGCTAACAAAATCTTTTTCCTGATAACCTAACCAGGCGGCATCACCGTGATTATCATTTGGTCCCTTCTTTAAATCTATCAAGCTTTTGGCTCCTTTACCTCTGTATTGAGGTTTTGGCTCGGACAATAGAATAGCTGTATCTGCCACAAAGCCTGATTTGAAGAAGGTATAATCTACTTTACCGCTTGCTCGCCAACCATCTTTGGTTACCATTGCTTTGATGCGGGTATAATTATCGACTGTTAAAGGCTTGGTATAAATGGTTTGTGTAGTTGAATCAGGGTCTTTGCCATCTAAAGTATAATGAATCTGCACGTTTTTGAGGGTATGCTTCAATTCAATAGGGGCATTCTTTTTCAGAATAAATTCTTCGTTTACCAGAATCGGCGGATTCAGTTTCAGAATTTCATTTGGGTTGGATTTGTATCCTGCATCAATTACTACTTTTGGATATTTTTTAGAAAGTTCCTGTATAGCTATTGAATCTAAGGCAGTGTTCCATACAAAAACCTCTGATAAAGCAGGATGTGCCATCAGTTTCTGCAATTTCTCTTTGTTTATTTTAGTGCCTGATAGTGCCACTGAGCTTAAATGCTTGCATTGAGCCAGTTGGTCTAAGGTAGCGCCAGTAATATCAGTCTGATTCAGATTCAGTTTTTCAAGATTCGGGAATTTGGCAATTAAAGCTATGTCAGCATCCTGCACAGGCATTTTTGCCAGGCTCAATTCTACCAATTGGTCTTTTACCTTTGCCAGATTCTCTAATGATTTACGGTCGAATTTCTTACTCACAAAAAATTCTGCTTCCAAAGCCGGTGAGCCATTAGCCAGAGGATTTACGACACAAAAAGGCGTGTTTACTTCCGCCAAAACACTTTCAGATGCTTCCGGGAACTCATACACTCTTTCTGTTCCCTGGCTTCCCGATACTTTAAATGCCAATGCTTTCGCTTTGGAAAGAGGTACATAATTTTTAACCGCTTTCTTCATATCTGCCCCCTCTTTAATCCAGGCTGTTAGTAAAGCAATTTCTTCAATGGTCAATTGCTCTTTGCCTTTTGGTGGCATATGTTCCTTTTTCTCTTCTGGTAAATAGACACGTTGTAATAGAAGACTTGTGGTGTCACCTGCTTTCCATAAAGCCCCATGCTTGCCGCCTTTCAGAATTTTGGCAATACTACTCATATTGAGCTCTCCTTTTACCTTCTGGTCATTGTGGCAACTCATACATTTCTTCTCCAGTATAGGCATGATAGCTGCCTGATATAGACTGCTATCCTGTGAAAAGCTTGCTACTTTTTCTTTTGTTTCCAGGGCTTCAAAAACATAGTTTTCGCCGTGGGTGATGGCAGCTCCAAAATGTCCGGCTAAAATAAAGAGTATTAATCCTCCGGCAGAAAGCAACTGCATGGTTCTGGCTTTCTGCGATAGTTCTTCATAAAACCAGGTAAGCGCATAAGTAAATATGCTGACACCTACCCCAGTCCATTTATGCCATTGTAACAATCTGGCATCGTATCCGCCTTCTTTTGATAAAAAGAAACCCATCAGAGCCGTGAGGCATGAGGTGAGAGCGGTAATAATCAGAAGCAATTTTACAAAGAAGGTGTAGCTTTTAGGCTCAAATTCTTTTTTAAAGAATAAGAATATAACCAGAATGACTGAAAATCCAATTGGAAGATGTAAAAGGGCAGGATGCAATCGACCGAACGGACTAATCCAGACAGGTATTCTGACCCGCTCTTCAAACAAGAGTAAAAATAATAAGAGAATATTGCCCACCAGTAAAAGATACGAGCAAACTTTGAAAAAACGATTCATTGATGTGTTTAGGGTGCAATAGGTGGTTTGAGACTGCGTTCAAGGCTAAGCCGCTACGCTATAATGCCGGGTACTAATTTACCTGCTACGTCAGTCAGTCTGTATCTTCTACCTAAGTGTTTATAAGTTAGTTGCTCATGATTTAAGCCCATCAGGTGCATGACAGTCGCATGAAAGTCATTGATATGCACAGGATCTTTGATTACGTTATAGCCAAATTCATCGGTTTCTCCATATACAATCCCTGGTTTTACACCGCCACCGGCCATCCAGATGGTATAGGCTCTTGGGTGATGGTCTCTTCCGTAATTATCTTTGGTAAAAGTACCCTGACAATAGTTAGTTCTGCCAAATTCTCCACCCCATATTACTAAGGTTTCGTCTAATAAACCTCTTTGTTTCAAATCTATAATCAAAGCGGCAGATGAGCGGTCTACGTCTTCGGCCTGCAATGGCATTTCGTTAGGGAGATTGCCGTGCTGATCCCATCCCTGGTGATATAGTTGTACAAAACGCACGCCTGACTCAGATAGTTTTCTTGCCAACAATACATTGGCTTGATAAGTACCCGGCACCAGACATTCAGGGCCATACATTTTTACGATATGGTCAGGTTCTTTCGAAAGATCTGTCAGTTCGGGTACAGCCGTTTGCATGCGGTATGCCATTTCATATTGTTGAACTTTGGCCTGCACTTCTGGGTCGCCACTTGTTTCAAAACCTAAATGGTTGAGTTCTGATAGCTTATCTAACATTCTGCGGCGCGAATCTTTATCAATGCCATCAATATCTTTCAGGTAGAGAATCGGGTCTTCTCCACTACTGAACACTACACCCTGATGCGTTGAGTCTAAGAAGCCGTTAGTCCAGAGTTTAGAATAAACTCCCTGACCATTCCCACGACCACGGGAGAGCAATACACAGAAAGCAGGTAGGTTTTTGTTTTCGCTTCCTAATCCATAACTCATCCATGCACCCATACTTGGACGATTACCAATCTGTGCTCCGGTTTGAATAAAGGTTAGTGCAGGGTCATGGTTGATGGCTTCTGTATTCATGGTTTTAATGATACAAAGGTCATCAACAATCTTGGCCATATTTGGTAGCATATCACTTACCCATGCACCTGATTGACCATATTGCTTAAAACCAAAGTAAGAGCCTATCAAAGGAAATTTAGTCTGATTGGCAGTCATACCCGTCAATCTTTGTGTCCCTCTGATTGATTCCGGCAGGTCTTCTCCTGCCATTTTATTCAATAACGGTTTATAGTCGAAAGTCTCTAATTGAGAAGGAGCTCCATTCTGAAACAGATAAATAATGCGTTTGGCTTTAGGTGCAAAATGTGGCAAACCCAAAGGCAATTGCGCCAGGTTTTCTTCTCCACCTGAAAATAAATTGGGCATCAATAATGATCCTAATGCCATACTACCTAAACCTACCGCCGACTTGCTTAGAAAGTGTCTGCGGGTGATATTTAATCTGTTTTTGAAAAACTCGTTTTCCATCGGAAAAAATTATGATAAAGGAAGAGACTTCGGAGCGTTAGACTCTCATAATGGCTTCTTCCATGTTATACAATAGCTGAATTGTTTGCATTAATGCTGCCGCCGAAGCTTTATCTTTCACGGTTTCGTGTTTATATTCGCCTAAATTCAAAAGCCTTTCAGCTCTTTTAGGATCCTTTTTCAATAGGTTGGCTTCATTTTCAAAATACTGCTTAATAACAGCCATTTCTTTATCTTTAGGCATACGACAAAGCACCTTTCTGAAAGCCTTTTCCAGTTTCTCTTCTATAGAGCCTTTTTCGAGCGTCAGATTCTCGGCCAATACCCGTGAGCCTTCAATCATTTGCGGGTCATTCATCATGACCAATGCCTGCAAAGGCGTATTGGTGCGCACACGCTGTACCTCGCATTGGTCGCGGTTACTGGCATCAAAAATAAGCATGGTTGGTGGTGGTACGGTACGCTTAATAAACACATACATTCCCCGACGATATAAGTCAGACTCATGGTCTTGTACATATCTGGATAAGCTTCCTCTACCGGAAGTAGCTACTTCCCACAAACCTTTAGGTTGATAAGGCTTGATACTTGGCCCACCTATTTCATCATTCAGAATACCGCTGCTTGATAGCACATAATCACGAACATTTTCCGCAGGAAGACGAATACGGGATGCACGAGCCAGGAAGATATTATCAGGGTCGGTTTTCAGATGTCTATCGGTAATGACAGACGATTGTCTGTAAGTAGCTGACATCACTATCTGTTTGACCAATCGTTTTACATTCCAGCCTTTTTCTCTGAAATCTACTGCTAACCAGTCCAGTAATTCAGGGTGAGACGGTAGTTCTCCCTGCATACCAAAATCACCTAAAGTTTTTACAATACCTCTGCCAAAGAACTGTGTCCAAAGACGATTGACATACACTCTTGACGTAAGCGGATTTTTATTATCTAATAACCATTTCACCAAACCTAAACGACCTTTGCCATATCTGGTAGTGTCAAACTTCAATATACTTTTAGGCAGCCCATAAGTTACAGAATCGCCATGTGCATCGTAATTGCCTCTGTTTAATACATATGTAGTACGGACTTTTGAGGTATCTTTCATCACCATTACCATTACTTTTGCTGTGTCTTTCTTATTGATAAACTTCAATAAAGATTTCACGTCGGCATCAGTAATTGCCATATTCGGCGGATCGGCATAAGAAGCATCAATGGTTCCGAATAGTCCTTTTTCGGGTACCTGATTGAAGAAAGCGAAAGTGCTATAATAATCTTTTTGGGAAATCGGGTCATACTTATGGTCGTGGCATTTGGCGCATTCGAATGTCAGCGACAGGAAAGATTTTCCAAAGGTATTGGTGCGGTCAGTTACATATTCCACCCGATATTCTTCATCGATTACCCCGCCCTCTTGCGTGATTTTATGGTTCCGGTTAAAACCAGTAGCCAATAGCATTTCCTTCGATGGTTTCCCACTTCCATCAGGATTAGGCAATAAATCTCCAGCCAATTGCCAGCTTAAAAACTTGCTGTAAGGATAGTTATCATTATAAGCATGAATTACCCAATCTCGCCAAGGCCACATAGTGCGTAAACCATCATCCTGATAGCCATGTGAATCGGCATAGCGGGCAACGTCAAGCCAATAAGTAGCCATCTTTTCTCCATAATGCTTATTTTTCAACAACTCATCTACTACCTTTTCGTAAGCGTTAGGAGAAGTATCTTTCAGGAAGCGCTCCTGCATTTCCAATGTTGGTGGCAATCCGGTCAGGTCAAGGCTTACTCTTTTTAATAATTGTTCTTTATCTGCCTCGTCGTTTGGTTTTAATCCTTTATCACGCATTTTGGCATACACAAAATTATCTATTTCGTTTACTACCCAATCTTCATCTGCTTTCGGAACATTCGTCTTTTTTGGTTCAATAAATGCCCAGTGCGCTTTGTATTTGGCGCCTTGTTTTATCCACTTTTCAATCAGGTCTATCTCATGTTGGGTCAGCTTTAAGTTAGACTCAACCGGAGGCATAAGTTGTGTAGAGTCTTTAGACGTAATTCTTAAAAACACCTCAGACATATCAGGGTTACCAGCCACAATGGCGTGGGCCTTCGGATTATCTTTCAGTGCGGCAAAAGCACCTTCGGGCGTATCCAGGCGTAGATTGGCTTCTCTCTTGTTGGCATCAGGACCGTGACATTTGAAACAACGGTCGGATAGAATAGGTCGGATATGAAAATTATAGTCTACTTCGTCAGGCATGGCCGAGGTTTCGGCAGAAGCACTCGTACAGTTCCAGACAATAGAAGCGATGCCTACCGTAATGAGGCAAAGGAGAAAAAAGTATTTAATTTTTACGGTTAAAGTTTTCATTCAGGGTGTTAAATAGAGATTATCCAGAAAACAAAAGTAGTACTTTTTTTAGAAAAAATAAAACTTTTTCTTATATTATTAAAATTTTTTAATAATTAATTTTCTAGGCACTTGTCTAGACGAGTTTCTGACAAATTTATATAAAATTTTCAGATTTTGCTTAAAGCCTAAAAGGTTTATATTAAACGATTAATTGTACAAAATATTAGACTTCTCTTAAATACGATCCCTTGTTAATTAGTACTATCTGATTTTCAGAATAATTCATAATGTTACTTCTAAACCTTAAAATTTCTATTTAATTTTAATAATTCTCTCATTAACAGACAAACCTATGAACCACCTACAACGCAGGAATTTTCTGAAGCTGTCATCTGCGCTTTCGTTAGCTCCTGCCTTATCAGCTCAGGCTTTTTCGTCTAAAGAAAAACCTAAAGATTCGGCTGAAAGCCTTGTCAATTTCACTTCTGATGGACTGAACCTTTCTCCGTTGGCTTATAGTCAGTTATTAACTGAACTCACCAAAAGAGATGATTTTGGAGTAGATAATTACTCGTTGAATGGTTGTGTAGAAGAGTTAGAGACTCAAATGGCAAAGATACTGGGTAAGGAAGCGGCTGTCTTCATGCCCACAGGTACGTTGGCCAATCATTTAGCCATCAGAACCCTAGCAGGCAAAAACAATCGGGTGATTCTGCAACATGAAAGCCATGTATATAATGATACAGGAGATTGTGCACAGACATTAAGCAATCTCAATCTTATTCCGTTGGGATTTGATAAAGCTACTTTTACGGTTGATGAAGTAAATGAAGTATTAAAACGCACGGCCGGAGGTAGAGTGGCTTCTAAAGTAGGCGTTATCTCTATCGAATCGCCAGTGCGTAGAAAAACAGGAGAGCTATTTGATTATGAGCAAATGAAGCAGATTTCAGCTTTGGCCAAATCTAATGATATTAAAATGCACCTGGATGGAGCAAGGCTTTTTCTGGCCTCCGGCTATACAGGTATTAGTCCGGCTACCTATGCTTCTTTGTTTGATACGGTTTATATCTCGCTCTACAAATATTTCAATGCCGCTTCGGGTGCGATACTGGCAGGGCCTAAAGAATTGATTGCCTCCATGTATCATGCCCGACGAATGTTCGGTGGGGGTCTCCATCAGGTATGGCCGTACGCAGCAGTAGCTCTGCATTATTTAGAAGATTTTTCTGACAGATACAGTAAAGCAGTAAGTATGGGAGAAGAATTGATAAAGAAATTAGATAATCACGATAGTTTTGAGATACAACGTATCACTAAAGGAACGAATATTTTTAAAATGACAGTACAGGGTATTGCACCGAAAGCATTTGCTGAAAACCTGAACAAAAAAGGCATTATTGCCCGCCCAAATGAAACTAATGGATTTAATTTATTAGTGAATGAATCATTGTTGAAAAGTAGTGTTCCGACACTAGTTAATGGGTTTGTAAATAGTCTGAAATAGGTTTCCAAAAGGTTACCTTTATGGTGGGAACCTTTAACCATCGACACAACTCTTATTAACCTATTCATTGAATTATTAAACTGTATGAATAAAATCATCATCCTCCTTATGCTGTGCCTTTCTTTTGGTGGTACGGCACAACAAAGAAATCCAGCCAATAAAGCCATTTATTTAGAAGATATTAGCTGGACAGAAGCGCAAAAGATCTTGCACAGTGAAACAGTAGTAGTAATACCATTAGGAGCTGCTGCCAAAGAACATGGCCCTCATCTACCCCTTGCAACAGATTTTCTCCAGGCAGAGGGTTTGGCAAAAAGAGTGGCCTTAGAGAAAAAGGTAGTTATTACGCCAGTTGTTAGCTATGGTTTTTATCCTGCTTTTTTAAAATATCCTGGCTCTACCAGTACTACTTTTGCTACGGCTACCAATATGGTGGTTGAAATTGTGAGAAGTCTGGCTGGTTATGGTCCCAGAAGATTTTATATCATCAATGTGGGTGTCAGCACTACTCCTACCCTTGAAACGGCTGCAAAGACATTGGCAGAAGAAGGAATTTTATTGTACTACAGTCGCTATGACCGCCCTGCATTTGATAAAGCTGAGGCACGTATCAGAACCAAAGCTTATAGCGGCCATGCTGACGAATTGGAGACCTCGAATGTACTAAGCCTTCGTCCTGATCTGGTAGATATGCGCAAGGCTGTGAATGACTCAAGCATGAAAGGGAAAAGCGGAAATATGACTCCGGTAATGATTGAGACAGGGAATCTGAATACCAGTGGTATTAATGGATATGCGGCATTGGGCACTAAAGAAAAAGGGCAGAAAAATATGGATTCATTTGCGCATGAGTTGATGAAAGAGATAGATAGTGTGGCAACTTGTGCCTTACCACTCATGAAAGACCGAAGCGCAGAATATGCCTCCTATGAAGGCACTTATGAAGATGCTACAGGTAAGAAACTAGAAATAAGTCAGAAAGATAATACGTTGCACTTTATCTGGAATGGCCGTGACACCCGAAATTTCTTTCATTTGTACCAAGATGCCCCAGACTATTTCTCATCGATGAATATGAATATTCTCTTCGTGAAAAACGAGTCAGGGGCAGTAAATAAGGCCTGGTGTCAGTTCAGAGGAGAACGTTTTTGGGTTACAAAAGCTCAGAAATGATTTCTGTTGTTCTCCTATTTAGCGAACGCCTGAACAATCTTTGAGACCAGATTTATTTTCTTGATAGTACGGGTAGTTTCTGAGTGATTGTCGTCAAGAACTACTTTTCCGTTTTCATCGGTCAGGTATTCATACGCTGTACCTTCATGCGCATGTACTTTAAATCTGCTTAAAAATATCAGACAGCCCAACCCTATTAAAAACAAAAGACCCGGGAAGATAAGAATATAGTTAAAGTCATGTAATGAGCGATCAAAGGTTGTTTTTAGCTGAACTGTTCCTTTTGCCGCATCGTATACAATAAGTACTTTTTGCCCAATGGGAACAGCTGCATATTCTTCTTTTGAGGTCATTTCACGAGCCTCAGCATTTATAGTTTCACCTTTATTGTCAGTAAAATTAAGTACAACCACATTATCAGGCACACTGCTCTCTTTAGTGTGTTCTACATATTTTTTAGTTACCAAACCTTCTATAAAAACGCCATTTTTCTTTAGGCTCTCCAACTCCTGATAGTCTTGATACCACCAATAAACTACAGCAATAGCTACAAAACTAAATAATGAAAACATACGGAACCCCAAGGAATTGTATTTTCTGAGAACGAAATAGTAATAGGCAAGCAAGCCTATAAATAGGATGATTTCTACTGTCAATGTCATGGCTTTGAAGCATAAGGTTGAATATTGACCAAGAATTTTTTACTTAACCATATATCGCTATCATCCGCTTTTATATGCAAAAACAAACCATCCGTTGAAACAATTTTAATAGCGCTCCAAGGAATGAGCATCGGCGGGTGACCAATTCTGAAAAATGGATTGTTGGCAAAAAAAATACCTGATTTGGAGAATCCGACTGTCAAAGTAAACTTATACCTTGATACCCCGAACTTGCCGTATTCACTTGTAAACTTCTGGTCTACAACTGTATCTTTGGGCGTTTCGTATTTGCTGGCTAAATTCTGCCAGCCACCTAAGGCACCAATCAGGTAGCAGACGCCACTCCAAATCCCTCCAAAAAAGATAGGGAAGACTACTATAATAGCAAGGGTTAATAAAATCTGTGAGCGATTCATAATATTGATATTTTACTTAACAAGGCTAAATTTATAGATTAGACTATTAGCTACTATATAGGCATTTCCGCTTGCCGATTCCAGAAAATAGTCGTTAGAGACCATTATAGGTAAATCCCTTTTAAAGGATGTTTTTTCTTTTCCTATCATCAAGTCATAATAAAACAGATACTTATTCGGTCCTTTCAATTTATATTCATTGTATTCAGTTGTAATCCTTTCTGTGATTTGGATACTACTTTTTTTATCAGTGATATTCTTATTGGGATAATTGTAAAAAATAGTAAATAAGTCACTTTTCTTACGATGCTCATTGATATTTAAATGTGCAAAAGCGTATTTGCTTTTATCAATACTGCTATCTAATAAAAATGCCACTACCTTTCCTCTGGCAATCTTTGTGAATAAATACTCTGCCTCGCCATCAGGGTCTTTATACCCTAAAAACCACGTTCCTGTTTTGATTTCTTTATTAGCATATTGCTGATAATATTTTAATCTGAGCTTATTCTCTAAACTATCTGATTCATTTTTCGCTGCCCTGAATTCCGTCCAATAAGCATCCGCATTCTTTTTATCACCCTCAACGATTTCGAGACTTACCGAATCAATTTTCTGGATATTATACTTTTCCGCTATTTTCACCCGCTTGGCTTCAAACTGCTTTTCAACCTGTTCCTTAATCAATTTCTCATCTTCCTTTACTTGTGGGTAATCATATTGATAATAAGTCTTTATTACATCTATTACTTTAAAATTCGGTAGATTGATGATGTAAAATACATTCGAATAATCCCATATAAGGGTATTGGCATCTAGCATAGATAATGTGGTTGGTGTTCTTCCAATATCTCCGATAAATAGGTCCCGAAGTTTTTTACCTTCCTCATCAAATTCGACTAAAAAATAGTTGTAAGTTCCTCCGGTAGATGCTTCTGCTACAATAGCATACAGTTTTGTTTTATCGGCCGAGAAAATGAATCTATCCACCCCTTCAATAGAAAAAGAGTCAACTTTTATATGAGCATTGCTTGACCCAGGCAGGAAAGGCATATCAGGATGGCGGTCTTTGTCTGCAAAGCAACTTGCTAAAAAAGAAAATAGGCTCATTAACAAAAGGTAATTTATTAGTTTCATGGTTTATATTTTGAAAAGCAGGAACTATTGGTTCAAGCCCCCTTTCGATGAACGCATCTGGCTATATTTATAATCGTCTACTTCATAAATTGAATATTTGTTATTAGCATAGTCTTCAAGGTCATGAAACAGATAAAATGTTTCTGTCAGACTCGCGGCAGAAGCAGTCGCATAATAATTTTCAGGTCTCACATGAATCAAAGGTGGAAAAGGAGAATCAGGATTTTTAGCCATATATGTCACCAAAAAGCTTTTCTCCAAATCTCCAAAATAAGTTGAATACCATACCCTGAAAGTAATTTTATTCGGATAACCATCATTGTATTTCAAAATCTGCCTGACTATTTCTTTAGAAAGCCAACGATTATTATCATCCATTACCCCGGTATTTTTGGTTCTGATAATTCCATGCCTTACCGAAACCTGTAATCTTGTAGGCAATGCCCCCAGGTCAACAATTTTGGTATAATAATCACCATATCTGTCAGTACTGACAATCGGATTATCATAGCGTTTCTGAATCAGCTTTTCAAGTCTCTCTAATCCCTGTTGTTCTTTTATTTTAGTACTATACCTATACATCACCTGTCTGGCAATCTCTTCTACACCTCCTGAATTTTTAGGGAGTTTACCATCATTGTCTGAGATGAGTACTTCTTCGATAATCGGGTCTACAAAATCGTCATCCTTTATCATGTATTCTGCCTGATTGGCAAACCAGAGATATTTGTAGGCATAGAGCCATTCTTTGATAGCTTTCAGTGGGTATTCAACCGGAGTTCCGTTGTCTGATACCATTCTAAGCGGGAAAACATATGCTGCTGTATCTGCTTTAAAACCATACATCGGGCTATCAGTATTATTTGTTTGGGTTTCAGGTGAATTACGAAGTATCTGAATGATGAATAAGCCAACAAAACCTAGGATAGCATACAACGTAGTCTTTTTCATAGCTTAATTGTCTTTCAAATCAGGATTCCCGCTAAAACTCTTTTCCTTTAGTTTTGGCATTTGTTCAATACCCTCTAATGTTTTCAGCTGGTTGTTATCAATAAAAAGCCATTCTACATTAGGTAGACCCGAAAAACTCGTGAGATCAGTAAAATCATTCTGTTGTAATTCTAGTCTATTTAACTTTGGTGATTGTAAATCGCTTAAGTCTTTCAGATGTGTGCCTTTTAAATATAATCCACTTAATTCTGGCAAGGCTGATAAAACCGATACATCGGTTATAGCTTTGTCATTTACATTTACCCCTATTACATGTCCTTTCTGAATACATATTGCCATTGGGAATTCTCTTAATTTCCAGTATTCAGTTGCATGGATTTCATTCTCTGGTACGCCTATCTGTTTAGCCAACGAACGGACAGCAGCTTGCTCCTTTGCAGGAATTTTGGATAAATCATAATCAAACTGTCCTTTATATGGCTTCCCTTTGCCTAACTGCATAGAGATAACTACCGCATAACATGCTAACCCAAAACCACTCATGCCTAACGACATCAGGCTTAAAAGTTTATGTTGGGGAAAACCTCTTAAGCCCCACCAGAAAGCTAATATATAGAGCATTCCCCCTCCTATCAGGATTGTAAAACCTCCCCAGTCAGGAATCTTCTGTAAAAAAGAGTCTTTTGTAGTAAGCCCTATTGTAAAAGAATAGCCGAAAAAAATAGTCAGTATCAGACTTATGAAGAAGCTCTTGATTGCCATGATGGTATATAGGTTGCTGTACGTTGATTATTTTTGGGGGCAGTTTCAATATTAGCTTTCATCCACGCCAGATTTTTGGCATATACTTTTGCGTCTCTGAAAGTATCAAAGGCTATAATAAAAGCGCCGTCCTCTGCGGTTTGCACTAAGAAAGGCTTTTCGGTATCAAGGGTAAAAAAGTACTTCCACTTTTCTTTAAAAGTGTAGTGAGACTTTTCCATCAAGGCTTCGGCCTTTTTCTTGAAATTCTCGCTTACTGTATTGGGCTCAAAGATAAAAGCCAGATAATATCTATAATTGGTTGTAGAGTGCTTTCCATTGTAAATACTTGAAGTAGTGTGCCCTTGCCAGAATAAATAATTAACATATTCGTTAGAACGGATAAATAGCTTGCTTTCAGCCAATAACCATTTTCTGTCGCCTAGGACATCCAAGACCGCCTTTGGCATTTTTTCTGACTTATAGATTTTGTTTTCGTTGAAGAATATCTGCAGGCTATTATCAGGCGGTGGTTTAAGCATAAATAGTAAAAAAAGCACAGTAAGAAGAGCGAAACAACTCATGGCTGCTCCGCTTACAAAATAAGTAGCAACAGTAAAAAATAACCATAAGCCAGCACATAATACCGGAGCTAATAAAGGAGAACCTTTTCTGCCATAGAAATACATACCTATAAAACAAACGGCATAAAATGCAGAAAAGAAACCCATTCTAAATAATATATTTTCGCTCATGGCCAGTTGAATTAATTGGTGAAACAAATATCAGATACCTAGCCTTTTGATAGAAGTAAGAATTTGTAGACGGACAGCGAAACTTTGTAATTGGTAGCTTTTTGTATTTTATTGGATATTAACTGATTGTGTATCCATGCAATACTATTTTATCAGATTTTACGTGTTTTTATTGTAATATTTATATATTTGTTTTAAAATTCATTGCTTTCCTATAAAATTATAAGATGTCCAGTAATACATTTCGCAAAAAGCAGCCGCCGAAGAATACGCCCCGTACTCCTTCGAAAGGCCCGAGTAGCAGCGGAACTCAGGTACCTATTGAGTTCAATGTGAGTACAGACAGCTACCTGTTAGCGTTTGGTATCTTTCTCCTGATTCTGTCAGTCATTCTTCTTGTTTCTTTTGTTTCGCATCTGCTGGTGGGAGATGCAGACCAGGATATTGTTCAACGTACGTTTAGCTCAGCTTTAGAGCAAGTAGACCGTAAGCCACGCAATATGATGGGCTTAATGGGAGCCTATATCTCACATTATTTCATTTTTCAATGGTTTGGTATAGCTGCCTTCGGTTGGTTGCCTGTTGTTTTCTGGGCAGGTTATAGATTGGTTTTTAAAAGAGATTTATTACCTCAGAGTCTGAACCGTTTTACGCTCGCAAGTATTTTCTATATTTTCTGGACCAGTATCTGTGTAGGTTATTTTGTTTTACTATTTGAGCTTCCGGCAGGTACTTTCTGTGGCGGGCTTGGGTATTCGGTTAATAAATTCTTGTATCATGCCATTGGTTCAGGGGGTATCCTGGTTATCTTATTGGCATTGGCGGCATGGGTTATTTTCTTTCATGGATATACCGATATCGACGACTGGTTTCTGGCCAAATATTTCAATCGCCCACCGAAAGAAGATCTATCTACTGAGCGTATCCGCAATGCCGTGCAATATGATGTAGCTGATAACGAATCTCCGTTCAGAGAGCCTGTAAAACGTCCGGAACCAGTGCCTATACCTGTAACCGTGAATGATATGTACAAGGCGCCACGATACGAAGAAGAGATTGAAATACCGAAACCTTTCGAAGAAAAGCCATTTTTTGAGAAACCGATTCCAACTCCGGTGCCTGATAAAGAAGTTAGCTTCGAGAAACCAGTTCCCATTAAGAATGAGCCTATTAAGGCGGAACCGACTTTTATTATAGAAGACACTAGAGGAACTGATACATCAGACGATGATTTAGATGGTGACCTGGATGACGATGATGTAAACGAAAAAGTGCTGAAAGACTTTGGTTTATATGACCCCACGCTCGAATTAGACAATTATCAGTATCCACCGATTACTTTATTAAGTGAATACAGCAATGCCGGAGGTAAAGTAACAGAAGAAGAGCTGGAAGCTAATAAAAACAAGATTGTAGAAACAATGCGCAACTTCCAGATTGGTATTGCAAGCATTAAAGCTACGATTGGACCTACAGTAACGCTTTATGAGATTGTACCTGATGCAGGTATCAGAATCTCGAAAATCAAAAATCTGGAAGATGATATTGCGCTGAATCTAGCGGCTTTGGGTATCCGTATCATTGCACCAATGCCGGGTAAAGGTACGGTAGGTATTGAGGTGCCGAATAAAAACCGAGAAATGGTAACCATGAAATCGGTGATTGCCAATGAGAAGTTTCAGAAGAGTAACTTTGAATTACCAATCATTTTAGGGAAGACTATCTCTAACGAAGCCTTTATTACAGACCTGGCAAAAATGCCTCACTTACTGATGGCAGGTGCTACCGGACAAGGTAAATCAGTTGGATTAAATGTAATTTTGACCTCCTTATTATATAAAAAACACCCTTCACAAATAAAATTTGTACTGGTTGACCCTAAGAAAGTGGAGTTAACGCTCTATAATAAAATTGAGCGACACTTCCTTGCCATGTTGCCTAATTCAGAAGAAGCCATTATTACTGATACGAAGAAAGTAATTTATACCCTGAATTCACTTTGTATCGAAATGGATAGCCGCTATAACTTGTTGAAAGATGCAGGTGTAAGAAATATTAAAGAGTACAATGCTAAGTTCATTCAGCGCCGTCTGAATCCTGAAAAAGGACATAAATATTTACCGTATATCGTATTGGTAATTGATGAGTTGGCAGACTTAATGATGACCGCAGGGAAAGAGGTTGAACAGCCGATTGCCCGTCTGGCGCAGCTGGCCCGTGCTATTGGTATCCACTTGATTGTTGCTACCCAACGTCCTTCGGTGAACGTAATCACGGGTCTTATCAAGGCTAACTTCCCGGCTCGTTTATCTTTCAAAGTGACTTCTAAAATTGACTCACGCACTATCTTAGACACGGGTGGCTCGGAGCAATTGGTTGGTAATGGGGATATGCTGCTCTCGATGGGTTCTGATATGGTTCGTTTGCAATGTCCGTTTGTGGATACGCCTGAGGTGGAAGAAATCTGTGAGTTTATCGGCAGCCAGAGAGCCTACGATTCTGCTTATATGTTGCCTGAATTCTATGGAGAAGATGAGGGTGAAACTTTAGATTTTGACCCGTCTGAATTAGACCCTATGTTTGAAGAAGCCGCCCGTTTATTGGTAACACACCAGCAAGGGAGTACGTCTCTGATACAAAGAAAAATGAAGCTAGGCTATAATAGAGCAGGAAGAATCATAGATCAATTAGAAGGCGCGGGCATTGTGGGACCATTTGAAGGCAGCAAAGCCCGAGAGGTTTTAGTGAAAGATATTACCCATTTAGAAGAAATTTTACGAAATTTGCGAAAGAATTAATCCTTGGAACATTTTTTTAGTCTAAGAATTAACAAGTATCCCAAATTAACCCCTTTCTAAATAGATGAAGAAATTACTTTTAATAGTTACTAATCTGTTGATAATTAGCAGTTTAGTATACGCCCAGAAAGACCAGAAGGCTACAGCCATCTTAGACGAGATGAGTAAGAAGTATCAGAATATGAAATCTTTCAATGCTTCATTTACTTACGGCACAGAGGGTAATAATGCTAAAATGACCGAAAGTTATAAAGGCGATGTAACGGTAAAAGGCGCGAAATTCCGTTTGAAAATGGCGGGTCAGGAAGTATTTGCCAATGGTAAAGACCTGTATATTTATGTAAAAGAAACGAATGAAGTAAACATTACTGAGTTTGACCCAGCTATGCAGGAAGAACTCTCTCCTACCAAGATTTATACTATTTACAAAAAAGGCTATAAATATGTATTTCTGGAAGAAGTAAAAGAGGGCAGCCAGTTTTATGAAGTAGTAGAGCTTTCGCCGGAAAATAAATCGAGCAAAATTGCGAAAGTACAAATCAAAGTAAATAAGAATGATAAGTCTGTAAAATCCTGGAAAGTATGGGATAAAAATGGCAAACGTACGGTTTTCCGTGTCGACAAATTTATGCCAAATGCCCCTGCAGACGATAAAATCTTCACATTCGATAAAAAACTATATCCGGGTGTAGAAGTGGTTGATTTAAGGTAATCTTATCATTACAATATATTAAAAATCCCTGATGCTTAAAGTATCAGGGATTTTTGTTTTATCACTCCTGTATTAAAACTTCATTTCTCTTTACACTCTCTCAAAAATAGTAGCAATACCCATGCCTCCACCTATACAAAGGCTCACCAAACCAACGCCTTTACCTGTACGTTCCATCTCATCAATTAGGGCAGACGATAAAATAGCACCGGTAGCACCTAGTGGATGACCTAAGGCAATAGCTCCTCCATTTACATTTACTTTGCTATGATCAGCACCTAGTTGATCCATAAATAGCATTGGTATGGCCGCAAAGGCTTCGTTGATTTCAAAAATATCTATATCGCTCATGGTCATTCCGGCTTTCTTCAAAACTTTCTGCGTAGCAGGTACAGGGCCCGTGAGCATAATAGTAGAGTCTGAACCTATTATAGCAAAAGATTTGATTTTAGCTCGAGCCTTTAGACCTAATTTCTGCCCTATCTCTTTATTTCCTATCAGCAAGGCCCCTGCCCCATCACTGATTTGAGAAGAATTTCCGGCATGGTGCACGTGGTTAATACTAGTCAGGTTGTTATATTTCAATAAGGCTAAGGCATCAAGTCCCATACCTCCCAACATTTCAAAAGCAGGTTTGAGTTTGCTTAAAGACTCAACAGTTGTCTCAGGTCTGATGCCCTCATCTCTATCCAGAACGGTTATCCCTAGTTCGTCTTTCACAGAGACCATTGACTTGTAGTAACCATTCTTTTGTGCTTCTACTGCTCTACGCACTGATTCGGCAGCAAAGGTATCTACATTAGTTCTTGAATAACCATATTTGGTTGCTATTAGGTCGGCTGAAATACCTTGAGGCACAATTTTATGCTGTGCTATCAGTTGCGGATTCATCATCAATGCTCCTCCATCAGAGCCCATTGGTACACGAGACATAGATTCTACGCCACCTGCCACCAGTAAATCTACCTGACCGGACATCACATAGGCTGACGCCATATTGATAGCCTCTAAACCTGATGAACAGAAACGATTGACTTGTACCCCTGCCACAGTTTGCGCATAACCTGCATCTAATACAGCCGCACGGGCAATATCACCACCCTGCTCGCCAATCGGAGATACACAACCAACAATTACATCATCTATAAAACTGGTATCTAAATCGTTGCGATCTTTTAGGGATTTTAAAACAGTAGAGAGTAATTGAATTGGCTGAACATCGTAAAGAGAACCATCTGCTTTGCCACGACCCCGGGGAGTACGGATGGCATCGTATATATATGCTTCCATGAGTTGAATAGTATTTTTTAGAGATGAATTGGTATGCTTGCATACCTCCTTTGACAAAACTAGTAAATACTTTCGTTTGATGCAAGTAGAGAAAATACTACCTTTGTCAGAGTCCTATTATCTTCTTTTATCCTCACATGGTTTCCTTATTTCGTAATGCTTTCGGTGGACTTTCCCGGCAAGTGTGGTTATTGGCAATTGTGATGTTCGTCAACCGGAGTGGTACGATGGTCATTGCCTTTCTGACGGTTTATCTGACTCAAAAACTGCATTTCAGTGTGCAAGAAGCAGGTATAGTTATGACTATGTTTGGTGTTGGTTCTATTTTTGGAACCTGGATGGGCGGAAAGCTGACTGATAAAATAGGTTATTACCCCGTGCAATTCTGGAGCTTATTTCTCGGCGGAATCATGTTTATCGTGATGGTACATACCCAGCATTTTTATCTCCTTTGTATTTATGCTTTTTTGTTAAGTACCTTTGGTGAAGCCTATCGCCCGGCCAACTCTGCTTCCATTGCCGATTTTAGTACGCCTGAAACCTTTACGCGCTCGGTTTCATTGATACGCTTAGCCATTAATTTAGGCTGGTCTATCGGTCCTGCTATTGGCGGTTTTCTGGCAGCAAGAGACTATGATTTACTTTTCTGGGCAGATGGTTTGACGAACATTGGTGCAGGAATATTCGTTTGGGCCTTTTTGAGAAGTACCCGAAAGAAAAAAGAAGCGGAAGCCACCGAAACAGTGATTGACAAAAAAGATTCAGCGCTAAGAGACCGTACCTACATGATATTTATCGTACTGGCTTCCTTATACGCTATTGCTTTCTCACAACTATTTACGATTGGACCGCTTTTTTATAAACAAGCCTGTAATCTGACAGAAGTCCAGATTGGTTATTTGCTAGGGCTGAATGGCCTGATAGTAGCTCTATTTGAAATGATTTTTATCTATAAAATTGAGGGGAGATTTGAGCGCCTGGCACTAATAAGTTTCGGAGCATTTCTGGTAATACCCAACTATATTATTTTCCTGCTCACGCACAATTATATCTGGCTGATTATCGGGATTATTTTTGCCACATTCTCTGAGATGTTTGCGATGCCTTTTATGAATGCATTCAGTATAGAGCGGGCAAAGCCTCATAACAGAGGTCAATACTCAGCATTATATGCCATGAGTTGGTCTATTGCCCAGATTTCTGCGCCTTTGATAGGTACACAAACGATAGCTTTGTTCGGATTTGATGCCCTGTGGTATATTCTGGGCTCTCTGGGGTTGGTGTCTACTTTAGGATTTGGAGCTTTACGCAAAAGGTTAGCGTAAAGCCCCGCCTCTTTAAGACTAGTATAGTATAGGGTTTAGCTTTCCATCTGCAATACTTCCTACCGGCTTGCTATCAAGCCATGTCTGCCAGTCTGCCATACGATACTCATTGGTAGGTTCAATTACTTTAATATCTTTATCCATGTAAATCATAGTCATTACTTTACGAGGCTTTCCTGACAAATTAGCGCCCGCTCTGTGGTAAGTCCAACCCGCATGATAACTCACTTCGCCTAACGCAAAAGGCGTATCATTCATGCTGAATTGTTTCAAAGTTTCTGCCAGTAATGCTTCTGATTCGTCTGATATTTCCATATCCCGGCCAATTTCTACAGTCTGACTTTTTTCGGCAAATGCCAGAGGTCCCATCTCCATCGGCGTATCCTGCAAAGGTATCCATACCGTAATAGTATTTGGATTTGACAAGGGCCAGTAGAACTGGTCGGCATGCCAGGGCGTAATACCTCCAGTTGGTTCTTTGTAAAGGGCTTGGTCATGATAGAGTCTCACACCGGAGACTCCCATCAATTCCGTAGCAATTTGCGCCAGACGTTTTGAAAAAACAAACTCTTTCACCTCTTCGTTTTCCCGCCACATATTCATGATTTGCAGGAAAGCCTTTTCGTAAGTCGTCCGCTCTTCCATCGGTTTTGTGAGCTTATTCAGTTTGAAAACCCAATCGGTAATGATTTCGCCGTAGTATGCTAATACTTCTGCTGAAAGAACATTTTTGAGTTTTACATAACCGTTTTCCCGATAAAATGCGATAGCTTCGTCTGACAATTGAAAAGGTTCGTTAAGTTGATGCAAAAGTATTGTTTTCTCTGAATGAGCAGTCATTGCTTAATCATGTTATGGTTGAATAGAGTACCACAAATTTCGATAGAATTTTTCTAAGAAAAATCTTTATTATTTTCATTTTTATATAGTATTTTAACATAAATTTGTTCGCCTAAATAATTCTTATGTTAATTAATGTATTACAATGATTGTAATATCCTTGCTATTTTACCCTGAATGAAAGCCCTGTTTGAAAAAATATTAGCCGATGAAGGTTCATCATTTCTGACCCGATATGTGGCTTTGCCTCAATTTGATGCGCCGCTTCATTATCATCCTGAATATGAATTAACATTCATCGTTAAAGGACAAGGCAAAAGGTTTGTAGGAGACCATGTAGCCAATTTTGAAGCAGGTGATTTAGTTTTGTTAGGCTCAAACCTCCCCCATTTCTGGCGAAGCGATATAAATCCTAAAAAAGATGGAGAATTACATGAAGCCGTAGTTATTCAGTTTTCTACTGCTTTTGTCAATCATATATTAAATAACCTTCCGGAGTGTAAGTCTATTATTACGCTTTTGAATACAGCTAAATCAGGTATTCAATTTCCTCAAACATTAGCGCCATTTATCTGGAAAGTATTTGAAACCGAGGGTGTAACCAGGCTATTAGCCTTAATTAGCGCTTTAGAACAATTATCTATCTGCGAAGACTACGAGCTTTTAGCAAGCGAGGGCTTTAGTATCAAGCCTGATGAGACTGAGAATGAGCGTATGCGAAAGATATTAGAGTTTACCTTAGAAAATTACAAAGAAGATATTTCACTTGACACTATTGCAGAAATTGCCAACCTGACTGTCCCTTCATTCTGTAGATATTTTAAATCACGTACCCGAAAAACCTATGTATATTTTCTGAACGAAATACGATTGAGTAATGCCCGCAAAATGCTAATGGACAATCAGTTAGATATAAGCCAGATTAGTATCGAATGTGGTTTTCAGAACCTATCGCATTTTCACAGGATTTTTAAGACCCAGACAGGTGTAACGCCTTTGGTTTATCGGAGGAGATTTGGATGATTATTTCTTGAATACCCCCTTAGGGTCTTCTTTCTTTTCTAACAATGCCAGCAGAATTTCAGGATTGGCATTTTGTGGGTCTAGCTCATAACCTTTATGGAAACTCTCCCATGCATCGTCAATCTGATTATTGGTCAATCGTGCCAACGATAATTGCATATACGCATTGGCACATTCAGGAGATTTTCTTAGTGCACTGGCTAACAAATCAAATGTTTTATCCATGTGCTCGGTCTTTTTATCAACCATAAACCATTTCAGGTATACTGTTGATAAATCAACCATCAGGGTTACATTGTCTTCATCGTCTAGTTCAAGACCATGCTCCATCAGATTGACAGCATCTTCATACTTCTCATTCTGATAGTTAATAACACCTAAACCCCAATAAACATCTACATTTTCATCATCGAGCAGATACGCCAGATTGAAACGGTAAGTAGCAGTATCTTTCTGGCCTTCACTTAAATATTCCCAAGCACGTATAGAGAAGAATTCACTTGCCTCTTTGCGGTTTTTAAAGTTCACATCGCACACTTTCAGAAATTCGGCGTCAATAGCTTTCTGGCTGTCGGTTTTATCATATCCGCCAAACAGAGGCATCAGGTGGATATTTATTCCGGCAGGAGCGAAATGTTTTTTTGCGTTCTTTTTTTCAGTTTCGGGAATAAAAGAATTTGGCTTGGTAGTGTGTGTGGTGTTTGATGAAAAAACACTCACATTTGTACTTTGTGAACGAAAAACAGGTTGTTGCGCCAGTAACTCGACTGAAACTAGTACAGATACACACGAAAACAAAATCAATCTCATCACTTATCTTGACATGAACATCGATTAAATAACGCAGGGTCTGGCAATATTATTAGAATTTTTGGAAATTTTAATAAATCTGCAAAACCTTTTGTTTTAAAGAGTCTCTGAAGAGCTTATATCTGGCTCATGTAAAGGGAAAGCAACTATAATAGTTGGAGAAGTGTTAAGCAACTACTTCACCATATAAGTCAAATTCGGTGGCATCAGTGATTCTGACATTGGCAAAATCTCCTCTGCGCACATATTGAGAAGCGGGCACTAATACTTCATTGTCTACTTCGGGAGAATCAAACTCAGTCCGGCCAATAAAGTATCCGCCTTCTTTTTTATCAAACAGTACTTTATATGTTTTACCTATTTTCTCCTGATTCATTTCCTGTGAAATTCCTTGCTGCAATTCCATAATCAAATCGTTGCGCTCCTGTTTTACTTCGGCTGGCACATCGTCAATCATTGAATAAGCATGTGTATTTTCTTCATGTGAATACTGGAAAACGCCTAAACGCTCGAATCTGGTGTCTTCTACAAAACGGTACATTTCTTCAAAATGCTCTTCTGTTTCGCCCGGGTGTCCGGTAATCAAAGTCGTACGCAAGGCAATATCAGGTACAGTATCACGAATAGTTTTAATCAGGTCTTCCGTTTTCTCTCTGGTGATACCTCTGCGCATCATTTTCAACATTTCGGTTGAACCATGTTGCAAAGGCATATCGAGATACTTACAGATATTTGAACGATTCTTCATTACATCAAGAATTTCTAAAGGAAAACCTGATGGGTAGGCATATTGCAGACGAATCCACTCAATTCCTTCTACATCTGACAATTGGTCGAGTAAATTAGCTAATTCGCGTTTCTTATACAAGTCCAATCCATAATAAGTTAAATCCTGTGCTAACAGAATTAACTCTTTTGTGCCTTTTCTAGCGAGGTTTTTTGCTTCCAGCACCAATTGATCAATCGGTTTTGAAAGGTGTTTGCCTCTCATTAATGGAATAGCACAAAAACTACAAGGACGATCACAACCTTCCGAAATTTTCATGTAGGCATAGTGCGCCGGAGTAGTTAACAAACGCTCCCCTACCAGTTCCTGCTTATAATCAGCTTTTAAGGTCTTTAATATACGTGGTAATTCGTTGGTGCCGAACCAGGCATCAACGGTCGGAATTTCAACTTCTAATTCGTCTTTGTAACGATGTGATAAACAGCCTGTTACATATACTTTATCTACTACACCAGCGTCTTTAGCATCGGTATAGCGAAGAATGGTATCTATTGATTCCTGTTTGGCATTATCAATGAAACCACAGGTATTAATGATAACTATATTAGCATCATCCTTTTTTGACTCATGTGTTACGTTATACCCATTCCCTTTCAACTGTGTGTAAAGCTCCTCAGAATCGACCAGATTTTTCGAACAGCCAAGCGTAACTATATTTACTTTATTTTTAACCGAACCTTTTGTTTTCAACTTTTTATTAATTGGTATATGATAGGCATAGAATAGTTAAACGACTATTCAGCCTACAAAGTTCGGAAAAGAATGGGATATTAAAAAACTTCGGGAGATTAACAGGCTTAATTACAAGTATTTATAAATAAAGCCACATTTATAGAATACAAAATTTTGCCACGATGTACACAATAAAACACAATGTTACACTATAAAAAAATTGTGTCACATCGTGCATTTAGTGTACATTGTGGCAAAATTCATATACCACATTATTCATAATAATTTTATCCCTGCCTGATGATAGCTTGCCAACTCTGGAGCATGATTATCTAATTCAGTAATCAGATAATCTATTTCATTGGGTTTACAGATACCCCCTCTACAAACGGTATTGAGTTTTTCAGAGATAGATAATACCACTATTTTTTTAGAAGCCCTGATCATAGCCTTTTTTACCTGCACTACTTCAAGATCAGAGTCTGTCACCCCAAACTTGGCATCAATACCATTAGTACCTACCATGCATAAGTCGAATGACATCTCGCTTAGTTTCAGAATAGAGTCTCCACCCACAGATATCTTGGCATCTTTTGATAATTTACCACCTATAAAAATTACCTCAATATTCGGGTGTTTCAATAGTTCCTCTGCTGTCATTAGACTTACCGTGCAAAAGGTAGCGTTCAGGTCTTTAGGCAATAGCTTGATTACCTCTCTCAAAGTAGTTCCTCCACTGGTTAGAATCAGCATCCCATCCTGAATAAGGCTGACTGCTTTTTTCGCAATAATCAATTTTTGCTCCCTGGCATAAACCACATCCTCGCTACTATTGCCCGAATAAGAAACCGATAAAGCCCCGCCGTGCACCTTAACCAATTTACCGCTTTCTGCCAGTTCGTTCAGGTCTCGTCTGATGGTGTCTTCTGAAACATTGAGCTGGCTGCAAAGGTCTGACGACAGAACTTTATTATGTAAATTAAGTTCTTTAATAATGAAATCCTGACGTTCTTTTTTTAATAGCAGAGGCGTTGCGACTTTGTGCATTATTGATTTGCGGTTTTATGCAATTTTATATAAGCTAAATTATATAATTTTTCTCAAAGGTAAAGTAAATCGAATAAATATTTCAAATAAGTATTTTACAATCAATTTTTTAGTAGTAAATATGCAAATCAATCTGCTATTCAGAAATGCGGTTTTATGCGTTTTTCAAACAGCTATTTACTTAATCATATTAAACTCTTATTCTTATGATGAAAAATTACCAGGTAAAATTAAGGACTTTTACTTATGTAGCTGTGATGCTGCTATGCTCGCTGAGCGTATGGGCACAAAGAACAGCTTACGTAATTAAAGGTAAAGTTTCAGATGCTTCAGGAGGTGTGCCCGGAGCAACTGTTAAAATTGACGGAACAGCCTTTGGAACGATGACCGACTTAGAAGGGTCATACACATTGAATGTCAATCTTAACCCGGGAAGATACAAAATTTCGGTGAGCTCGGTAGGATATGCTACGAAAGTACAAGAAGTAAATCTCGATAATCAGACAGTAATTACCTTAGATGCAACCCTGACAGATGATGTAATGAACCTTGATGAGGTGGTGGTAACGGGTTCTACTATCCGTACGTCCCGTCGTGAGTTAGGAAATGCCATCAGTGCGGTGAATGCCGACCAATTGAAAGAGACAGGATCATCAAACCTGGTAAGTGCCTTACAAGGTAAAGTACCCGGTGCACAAATTACCCAGAATTCAGGAGACCCTGCCGGTGGAATTACCGTTCGTTTGCGTGGGGTAAAATCAATTCAGGGCAGTTCAGACCCTTTATATGTAATTGACGGGGTTATTGTGAGTAACTCATCTGCCAACGTTTCGCAAACAGCTTTGGGTAATCAGGTAGGTGCGGCAACCATCGGTACCAACCGTTTGGCTGATATCAATCCGTCAGATATTGAAAGCATCAATGTGATTAATGGTGCGGCAGCTGCAGCGCAATATGGTTCGCGGGCAGCGAATGGAGTGGTTTTGATTACCACCAAACGTGGTAAAACAGGTACTCCCCGCGTTACTTTTACAACCAGTGTTAATGCTAATGAGCTACGCAAAAAGGTATTTATCTCTACGTATGGCAAGCAGTTTGGTTTTGCAGGACTTCGTTTGCATACGATTGGCGTTGTTTCACCCGCCCAGATTGCAGCTAATCCGGGAACAACTGTTGTAAATATTCAACGTGACGGAACCAATAACAATCTGGCTAGTAACCTCGTTGATGTAAAACGCTACGATTATCAGGACCAGATATTCCAGACAGGTCTGGGAACAGATAATAATGTATCCATCAGTGGTGGCAATGATAGAACCCAATATTTTGCTTCGTTGTCGTACATGAAAAATGAGGGTATCATTAAAGGTACAGATTTCAACCGTTATGGGGTAAGAGCCAGAGTTGACCAACGTCTGGCCAACTGGGCAAAAATGTCGGTAGGTCTAAGTTATACCAATAGTTTTTCAAATGAAAAAGCCAATGGTAACGTATTCTACAGCCCTATCAACTCGGTTAATATCACCAATAATATTTACGATATTACCGTACGCGATGCAGCAGGAAATTTACAAGCAGTTGAGCCAACCCGTGTAAATCCATTGACTACTATTGAAGCCATGAAGTTTACGCAAGCTGTTAATCGTACAGTAAATGACTTCCAGTTAAACCTAACGCCTTTTAAAGGTTTTGCTATTGACTGGATTGTTGGGGTTGATGCTTATGCAGCTTTAGGTAAAAACTATATTCCGGCTTACCCTTATCAGGCAGTTGCAGGTCTTCCTGCTGAGCGCTATCCGAATGGTTATGCAGCTAATGCCAACAATAACTCTTTGCTTTTCAATACTGACTTAAACATTTCATATCAGCGAGAATTAAGCAAAGATTTCACCATGAACCTGATTGCAGGGGGTAACTACCAATCGAGCAAAGTAGAATTTGCCAGGGCAAGTGGTGAAAACCTTGCTCCTTTCATTGAAACGGTAAGTGGAGCGGCAAGTACAACCGTAACAGCAGGTTTTGGTGTAGACCAATACAATCTAAGTGGATTTTTCGGACAGGCTACTTTTGGGTATAAAAACCTGGCTTTCATAACAGGAGCTATCCGTCAGGATCGTTCGTCTAAATTCTCTCCAAGCGAAACCAAACAATTATATCCTAAGTTAAGCGGTAGCTTCGTACCATCTGATCTGGATTTCTGGAAAAACAGTAAAATTAACAATATCATAAGTGGTTTAAAACTACGTGCTTCGTGGGGAGAGGCCGGAAACCTGACAGGTATTGGCTCTTACGACCGTTTCTGGCAATTCCTGCCTGTACCGCTTTTAGGAAGAAACACGATTGTTCCGAGTTCAACTTTAGCTAACCCAAGTGTGCGTCCTGAACGTATGACCGAGACAGAAGGTGGTGCAGACCTTTCGTTCTGGAAAAACAAAATCAACTTAGGTGTAACAATTTACAAACAAACTATCTCAGACCTTGTGGTAAACCGTGTATTAGCAGCTACAACAGGTGGAACAAGTATCGTTAATAACGTGGGTACCATGGAGAACAAAGGACTTGAAATCGCTTTGAATGTAACACCTGTTAAAACAAAAGATTTCAACTGGGATTTCACCATTATTTACAACCGCAATCGCAACAAAGTTATCAGCTTGGGTAGTCCAACTGTAGCTATTGCCAATGCAGCCGGTGCTCCTGTTTTCTTGATTCAGGGACAACCAGCCTCTGTATTCTATGAGTTCCCTTACGCCAGAAACACAGATGGAACTTTATTGCTTACCTCACAAGGTTTGCCACAACGTGAAAGAGGTACACAAGCCAATAATGCTGTTGTATATGAACCAAAACGCGATGCTGCAGGACAACCTTCGTACGAGGCAGGAACTACTTTTGTAAGAACAATTATTGGTAACCCTAATCCTGATTGGACAGGCTCATTCGTTAACTCACTTGGCTGGAAAAACTTCAGTTTCAGATTCTTGTTAGATGCCGTGCAAGGGGTTAGCGTATTCAATGCTGATAAACGTACAAGAAACAACGTAGGAATAGGTGATATTGCAGAAAAAGAAATGACCGGAGAATTACCTCGTGGGTATGTATTCTCATTGGCGAACATCAGCGAATATCGTGTGGATAATGGTTCATTTGTGAAGCTACGTGAATTGTCGTTTGGCTACCAATTGCCTAATATCATTAAGGGTATCAGCAATATCAATCTTACTTTGGTTGGTCGTAACCTGATGTCGTGGGATAAATACAATGGCTATGACCCTGAAACCAATGCTGGTGGTAACAACGATTTATTGCGTAACGTAGACTTCGGTAACGTACCGATTCCGAAAACTTATCAGGTTCAGTTAACAGCTACATTCTGATAATCAGTTCATTTGGTTCTTTTCAAAAAACAGATTTCATGCATATAATTTACCCCGAAGCATGAGAAGCATTTGACAGGGGATTTAAAAAAAAGATGAAAAAAACATTCATATATTCAGTTCTGACGGCTACTACTCTGTTGGCAACTTCTTGTAATCAGGAGTTCCTAAACCCGAGTGCTGCCAGTGAACAACAGGTAGTCAACGACGTGAACGGTCTGATTGCCTTAGCCAATGGTTTACAATATCGCTTAACTATCGGGCGTGCAAGCCCGGGTTATGCACTACCGACAGCCATTGGTTTAACAACCAAAGAACTAAAAGTACTCAACGCAGGTAATGGCGATGAGGCATTCCTTGAAACTGGAGCAGGCAGCGTACAAAACCCTAACTCGGTTATCTCGAACCTTTGGAATCAAAGCCACTTAGTGAAAGCAAATGCTGACAATATCTTAAATAATGTCAATATTGTGCAGGATGCAGGTACCAAGAGCGGTCTGATAGCTTATGCCTCTATTTTCAAAGCATTGGCTTTGGGAAATCTGGCAACAGGTTGGGAACAAGCGCCATTGGTAGTAGGTACGAACGCCGCCTTTGTTCCGCGTGCAGATGTATTAAAAGCTGCCATAACAACACTTGAAAGTGCTGCTACAGCCTTGGCTACTCCAGTTTCTGCTAGCTTCACCAGCCGTATTGTGCCGGGCATTGACTTGGCCAACACCATTCAGGCGCTTATCGCTCGCTATAGTATTATGCTTGGTGATTATGACAAAGCTTTAGCAGCTGCTGCAAAGGTAGATTTAACCAAAAAATCGGCCTTTAATTTTGATGATACTTCCCGTAACCCGATGTTCGACGTTGTATTCAGCAACCGTAACGTAACTGAACCTACTAATACTGACTTCGGCCTTCCCGCTAGCTTGAAACCAGAAGCGGCTGATAAAAGAATTCCTTTCTTTTTCCAGACTTCAAGCGCCACTAACAACTTAGGCAGAGCAAGTTTTTATACAGCCAATAACTCTGCCCTTCCGGTGTATTTACCGGGAGAAATTATCCTGATTAAAGCAGAAGCCCAGGCTCGCAAAGGTAACCTTGATGCCGCAGTAACAGAATTAAATAATGTTTTAACCAAAACTACTGATGCCTGGGGGATTGGCGCAGGCTTACCTGCTTATGCCGGAGAAAAAACTGCAACGGCTATTCTGACAGAGATTTACAGACAGCGCAGTATTGAATTATTCCTGCAAGGCTTCCGCTTAGAAGATAGCCGTCGCTTTGGTCGCCCAGGCCCAGGTACCGCAGGTGCAGAACGCACCCGTAACTGGTATCCTTACCCAACGACCGAGAAAGATAACAATACCAATACGCCAAATGACCCGGCAATCTGATATTTTACAAAATAGCCTATTAACCATAGGCTATTTTGTATCGCTAAATTAGTCGCAAACACTTCATCTTCAAACAAAAAAGGGTCTCTATTGAGACCCTTTTACTTTTCTTATATGCTTGCTATTAAGCCAGTAAGTTTTTACCTAATAGATATTCTGCAATTTGTACAGCGTTGGTAGCAGCACCTTTGCGAAGGTTATCTGCTACAATCCAAAGATTCAAAGTTTTTGCCTGAGACTCATCACGACGGATACGTCCTACAAAAACTTCGTCTTTACCATGCGCATTGATTGGCATCGGGTATACAAAATTCTTAGGGTCATCCTGAACAATTACACCCTCTGTTTCGCTCAACAATTTTGAAACTTCTGCCAAATCGAAATCATTTTCAAACTCTATATTTACCGCCTCTGAGTGACCACCGATAGTTGGGATACGAACAGTAGTAGCTGTAACAGCTATACTATCATCACCCATGATTTTCTTGGTTTCGTTGGTCATTTTCATTTCCTCTTTGGTATAACCATTGTCAAGGAAAACATCGATATGAGGCAATACATTCAAATCTATTTTGTGTGGGTATACTTTCTTAGTTGCATCGTCATCGCCACCTCTTTCTGCAAAAAGCTGGTCAACTGCTGCCTTACCTGTACCTGTAACCGATTGGTAAGTTGAAACAACCACACGTTTAATCTTGTATTTATCGTGCAATGGTTTCATTACAACTACCATCTGAATAGTTGAGCAATTCGGGTTAGCAATAATTTTGTCTTCTGCTGTTAAGGTATCAGCATTTACTTCCGGCACTACCAGTTTTTTGGTAGGATCCATTCTCCAGGCTGATGAATTATCAATAACCGGGATGCCTGCTTCTGCAAATTTCGGAGCCAACGCCAACGAAGTACTTCCACCAGCCGAAAATATTGCCACCGCAGGCTTCATCTTGATTGCGTCTTCGTAGCCTACTACCGTAAACTGCTTACCCTTAAATTCAACCTGCTTACCAATAGATTTTTCAGAAGCAACAGGAATAATTTCGGTAACGGGGAAATTGCGTTCCGCCAAGACTTTCAAGATTTCAGTGCCTACCAGTCCGGTAGCACCTACAACTGCGATTTTCATGATTGAAACCCCACGGTTTACATGGGAAAATTTTAGTTAGACATATATTTACAAGAAAGCCCCAATTTGCAAAGGGGCTGGGAGTGCAAAAATAATAGAAATTTTTGTTTGTTTTTCTTGGAATAATACAAAATATTTTAAAAGTCTGTTTAAAAATTATAATCCGACCTGCAGAGGCAATATTTAAACAGATTCGAAATTCCAGATTCCGTTAGGTGTAACGCAATAATTAAGCTTTACATCTTCACCATTTATATCTTCAATAACATCAACAGGTTCAAAAAAAGAAACACCAATTTTCACTACATCCGGTCGGCATTCGGCTAAAAAGCGGTCATAATACCCCTTTCCATACCCTACTCGATACCCTTGTTTATCGAAAGCCAATAGAGGGAGTATTACTAAATCAACTTCTTTAGGATCTACTTTCAGTGGCGAACCATTGAGAGGCTCGGGTACTCCGAATTTATTTTCCAATAAGATAGTATCATCTTTAAGCGGATAATGGGTCATGCTTCCATCATCATGGCTTTTAGGTATCACAATATCAGCCTTAAAATCTTTTCTTAAAGTATCAATTACCAGATGCGTATCAACCTCGTTCTTTCTTCTGATAGGCAAAAATGTATGAATCACAGCATAGTTATGCATAGGAAAACTCTTGAAAATCCAATCATGGATTTTCTTCGAATACCCTTTAATATCAGTATTCGGCAGGTCGTTCCTTTTTTGAAGATATTCTTTCCTTAATGCTGCTTTCATCATAAATCATGCTTCCTGTAACGATTGATTTGCTTTTTCCTGGGCTTTATTTTCTTTCCATTCTTTCCACTGCGGGCCTAACATCTTGGCCATTCCTTTATCTACAAAAGTATGACGCACCAGATTCCAGCCACCTCTTACAGTTGTAAAGATAGAGTCATTCGCTCTTAGTGCCAGACTAAAACCACCATCTACATACTTGATATAGTGCCACCATAACGATGGAATGAAAGCTGTTTCGCCGTGACCAAAAGTAGCTTCATAACCTACCGATTTTTCGAAAGCAGGGAATTTCTTGAAGTCTGGTTTTAATGGGTGTACGTGACTTTGTACCGTAAATGGGTGATGGTACAGATTAACGCTTTCTTCCTGTGGAAAAAGGACGATTTTCTTACGAGTCTGGAATTGCGTCAGGAACACGTGCGAGCAATCCATATCATAATGAAGGTTTACTTCAGCATCCTGACCACCAAAAAACATAAATTTATAGCTTTTCAAAAAGCCATCCATAATCGTCGGGAAACGAATGTCGTTAGCCAGTTCGGGTACTTTCTTAAAGATATCAAATAAGAAAATACGTAATTCGGTAGGCCCTTGCTCTATTAGACTCAGATAATCGCCAAAAGGCATGGTTTTAGCAGCCTTATAGTAATTTTTGGCATCATGAACTTTATTATCAAATAATGGTACTTCAATGTGCCCGTAATTTGTTCGAAGCCAATCAAATGTCCATTTATCCAAAGCAGGCCAATCTTTCACAAGGTCAGTAAAAATAACTGGTTTCTTGGGCTTTAGATAATTCTCGATGAACTCTTCTCGACTTAAGTTGCTGCGTCTTTCGATAGGTATCAGTTTCATAAAAACAATAGTGATTTTTAATTTTTATCGAATAATATCAAATCAATAAAAAATAATAATAATGTAGCGAATTATATCTGAGTGTTATTAATAAAAACCAATGCCACAAAAAAATGGTTTCATAAAAACACTTGCCAATCAAAATTTTTATTGTCTGATTTATCCGGGATTTATTACAAATAAATTTTATATTAGTATGCTTGCATAATATTTTCTTTACTGTATCTTTGTTGTGAAATTATGCTTGCATACTATTTTTTTAGTCGCAGAATGGTTAGTAAAAAAATCATTTAAAGATACTAAATCTTTCTCTCAATCCTAATGGAATATAACAACGCCCTTAACCGAAACCTTGCAAAGGTTCAGAAAATGCCAGCTTTTCTGCAAAATTGGTTACGCGATTATTCCATTGGTAAATTCGTTAAATTCGTTGGCACAGCAGGTATTCATTTCGAAAAAATGACTTGCCACGAGGTCGTAATTATACTTCCCAATAAAACCAGAGTCCAGAATCATATCGGACAAATTCATGCCGCCGCCACTACCCTTTTAGCTGAAACCGCTACGGGTATGGTTGTGGGTATGAATATCCCCGACAACAAGCTCCCTTTGATGAAAAATCTCTCAGTGAAATTCATCAAACGAAGCCAAGGGCAACAAAAAGCGGTTGCTACGCTAACGGAGCAGCAAATTAGTCAGATTCGGGAAACTGATAAAGGCGATGTAAACGTAGCCGTAAAAATCACCGACGAAACGGAAGAAGAAGTTGTTGTGACAGAGATGAATTGGGCGTGGATTTTGAAGAAGTAGTTTTCGTCAACAGAAAATGTAAAAAGTTCTGATATACTTTATTTAAAAATTTTAACCACGGAGTGACACAGAGTTCAAAACATGGAGTTTCACGAAGTTAAATATTTTTTCGGTGAAACTCCGTGCCTAACTCATTGCTACTCCGTGGTAAAATAATTTATCTATTTGCTATAAAAATCATATTCAATCAGCATGAATCGTAGTATAAAAAAAGTAGTTGTTTTAGGTGCGGGTATTATGGGTAGTCGTATTGCCTTGCACTTTGCTAATATTGGAGTAGAAGTATTGCTACTCGACATGGTACCGAAAGAACCCAATGATGCTGAAAAAGCCAAAGGTCTTGATACTACTCATCCGGCGGTACGCAATAGAATCGTTGGTGAATTATTTCAGGCGGCCGTTAAAGCTAGTCCATCTCCTGTTTTTAGTCAGCAGTCGGTTACTCGTGTGAAATTGGGTAATTTCGATGATGATATGCCTAAAATCAAGGATTACGACTGGATTATTGAGGTAGTCGTTGAGCGTCTGGACATCAAGAAGTCGATTTATGAAAAAGTAGAGCAATTCCGTAAACCAGGCACATTAATTACTTCTAATACTTCGGGTATTCCTATTCACCTGATGGCAGAGGGACGTTCAGAAGATTTCCAGAAACATTTCTGTGGTACACACTTCTTTAACCCTCCACGTTATCTGCGTTTGTTGGAAATTATCCCAACTCCACAGACAGACTCGGCCATAGTTGATTTCTTAATGCACTATGGCGATTTGTATCTGGGAAAAACCACTGTATTGTGTAAAGATACCCCTGCTTTTATTGCTAACCGCTTAGGAATTTATGCGATGGTGCAAACCATAAGAGTAGCTGAAGAAATGGGCTTAACGGTAGAGGAAGTTGATAAACTGACAGGCCCGGTAGTAGGTCGCCCCAAATCAGGCACCTTCCGATTATCTGATGTAGTTGGTTTGGATACAACTGTGAATGTCTGTAATAACCTGATAAAAGTTTTGCAACATGATGAGTCAAAAGATGCTTTCCAGTTGCCTCCGGTAATGGCTAAGCTGATGGAAAACAAATGGCTCGGTGATAAAACCGGGCAAGGATTCTATAAGAAAACCAAAGACGAAAAAGGTCAGACAGTTATTCTGGCTTTAGACCTGAAAACTTTTGAGTATAAGCCATCTCAAAAAGTAAAATTCGCTACACTTGAAACTACTAAGAGCATTGATGATTTGAAGAAACGTTTCTCGGTGCTATTGGCAGGAAAAGATAATGCGGGTGAGTTTTATAGAAAAACATTCGCCGATTTCTTCCGCTATGCTACCAATCGCATTCCTGAAATCTCTGATGAACTATATAGAATAGATTCAGCTATATGTGCGGGCTTTGGTTGGGAATTAGGTCTTTTTGAAACATGGGATACCATTGGTGTAAAATCAATGCTCAAAATCATGGAAGATCTCAATATGAAACCTGCCGCATGGGTATACGAAATGTTGGAAGCTGGCAATGAGACTTTCTATAAAATAGAGGGTGGCAAGAAGAAATACTATGATATCCCGAGCAAGGCATACAAAGTAATTCCAGGTACTGAGTCGTTTATTATCCTTGATAATCTTCGTCAAACTAACGTCATCTGGAAGAATGCAGGCTCTACTATCTTCGATTTAGGGGATGGCATTGCGGGGGTAGAGTTCCATTCAAAAATGAACACTTTCGGTGCTGAGGTTGTGGAAGGTTTAAACAAGGCCTATGCCATTGCAGAGAAAGATTTCAGAGGATTAGTAGTGGGAAATGATTCAAACGAAGCATTCTCAGCTGGTGCAAATTTAGCCATGCTATTCATGTTTGCCATTGAGCAGGAATACGACGAAATCAATATGATGATTGCTCAATTCCAGCAAACGATGATGCGTGCCAGATATTCATCAGTGCCTGTAGTATCGGCTGTTCATAGCCTTGCTTTAGGTGGTGGTTGTGAATTGAACCTACACGCTGACAGAGTTTTGGCCCATGCCGAAACCTATATGGGTCTGGTTGAATTAGGCGTTGGTCTCATTCCTGCGGGTGGTGGCACCAAAGAAATGGCGGTTCGTTGCTCAGATATGTATCAGACAGGTGACCCTGAACTGAATATTCTGCAAGGGGCTTTTATGAATATTGCCCAGGCAAAAGTGTCAACCTCAGCACAAGAGGCATTTGATATGAATTACCTGAAACCGGATAAAGATAGAATCGTGCTGAATCGTAGCCGATTGATTGCTGAGGCAAAAGAAGAAGCTATCAAACTGGCAGAAGATGGTTATACACAACCTAAACAACGCACCGACATAAAAGTACAAGGTAAAACCGGAATCGCCCTTTTCAAAGCCGGAATTACAGGTATGTTAATGGGTAAATATATCACTGAACACGATGCTAAAATTGCAGATAAATTAGCCTATGTGATTTGTGGTGGCGATTTGAGTTATCCGCAGAAAGTTTCAGAACAATATCTTTTGGATCTTGAAAGAGAAGCATTCCTTTCTTTGACAGGTGAAAAGAAAACCCTTGAACGTATGCAGGGATTATTAAGCGGTGGGAAACCTCCAAGAAATTAATATTGTTATATTAGTATAAATCATTTACTCTTGGTTATTTCGAGAATGACTAAGAATTTAGATAAAAGGACAAAACATGAATGCATATATAGTCGCTGGCTACCGTAGTGCAGTCGGCAAAGCACCAAAAGGGGTATTCCGTTTCACCCGCCCCGATGATTTAGCAGCTGATGTTATTAAACATCTGATGGCAAGTGTACCTAACTTAGACCCTGCTCGCGTAGAAGACGTAATTGTAGGGAATGCAGTGCCGGAAGCCGAGCAAGGCATGCAGATGGCGCGTTACATTTCATTATTGGCTCTAGGTAAAAGTGTACCTGGTGTAACAGTGAACCGCTATTGTGGTTCGGGCATAGAAACCATTGCCATGGCAGCCGCTAAAATCCACGCCGGGATGGCTGATTGTATTGTGGCAGGTGGTACAGAATCGATGTCTTTAGTACCGACCATGGGTTGGAAAACTGCCTTGAACTATAATCTGGCTTCTACTCACCCTGATTATTATATTGGCATGGGCTTGACTGCTGAGCAGGTAGCACAACAATTCGGTATCAGTCGTGAAGACCAGGACTTATTTTCTTATAACTCTCACCAAAAAGCCTTAGCTGCGCAAGCTGCCGGTAAATTTGATGAAGAGATTGTGCCGATAAAAGTACAGGAAACTTTCTTCGACGAAAATTCAGGTAAGAAGAAAACCAAAGAATATACCGTTACGAAAGACGAAGGCCCACGCGCTGATACAAGTGTAGAAGCGCTAGCCAAGCTAAAACCAGTGTTTACGATGGGTGGAAGTGTAACTGCCGGAAACTCTTCGCAAACCTCTGACGGTGCAGCTTTTGTGATTGTCATGTCAGAGAAAATGGTGAATGAATTAGGTTTGAAACCAATTGCGCGAATGATGGCATATGCTTCGGCAGGAGTTGAGCCTCGTATTATGGGTATTGGTCCTGTGGCGGCTATTCCTGTTGCTTTAAAACAGGCTGGTCTGAAACAGGATGATATTGATGTAATAGAACTGAACGAAGCTTTTGCTGCACAGTCGTTGGCGGTTATCAAAGAATTAGGATTAGATGCCAGCAAAATTAATCCGAATGGTGGAGCTATTGCATTAGGTCACGCTCTAGGCTCTACAGGTGGTAGATTGTCTGTTCAGGTATTGAATGAGCTTCGTCGCCAGAATAAAAAATATGGTATGGTAACTGCCTGTGTAGGTGGTGGACAAGGTGTAGCAGGTATCTACGAATTCCTAAACTAAGAGACCTTACTGTTTATATAGCAATATAGTTTACTAAGGGGAGATTAAAATTATCAGAGGATAGTTTTTAATCTCCCCTCTTTTGTTTGTTGCTATCAGACAAAATAATACATTTGTTAAATTAATAAGTGTTTTTTTGACACTAAATATTTATTCTACCTTAATTATTAAACAATGAAACTACTACTTACGCCTAAGGCATTACTAGTGCTTATATTAGCGCTTTGCTTTTCTGCCTCTTCTTTTGCCCAAAGAAAACAATTCAGAGTACTTTTATTCAGCAAGACCGATGGCTTCCATCATGAATCAATCAATGAAGGTGTAACGGCTATCAAGGCTATGGCTGAAAGACAATTCTTCTCAGTTAACTGGCAGGAAACGCTTCAGTTTTCAATGATAAAGACCTGGCTAATTATGAAGCGGTAATTTTTCTAAACACTACCGGAAATATTCTAACCCCTGAGCAACAAACGGCTTTTGAGAAATTCATTCAATCTGGCAAAGGTTATGTAGGTATCCATAGTGCTAGTGATACCGAATATGATTGGGAATGGTATACTAAAATGGTGGGTATGATGTTCAAGATTCACCCGACTATACAAACTGCTTATCTCAAAGTAGAAGACAAGAATTTCCCGGGTATGGAGCGCCTGCCGGCCAAGTTCTTATGGACAGACGAATGGTATGAGTTCAGTCCTGCCGTTTCGAAAGACTTACATTTTTTGATTTCTATTGATGAGAAAACCTACAATCCAAATGTAAAGTGGGGTACTAACGAGGGAAAAGGTATGGGCTTCCACCCAATATCATGGTATCATACCTATGATGGTGGCAGAGCCTTTTATACGGCTATGGGTCACGTACCACAAAATTTCAGCGATCCGCTTTTCCTTGACCATTTGTTTGGTGGCATTTATTGGGCAGCTACCGGGAAGGGGTTGTAATACTCAAGTATGACAGCGAATAGAATTCGCCGTCTAAGATAACAAAAGTATTTTTTGTATACATTGCCGGACTCAAGTCCGGCTAACATTATAAAAACATTTCATGTGGCGGCCCAACGGCCGCCTCTATTATTTTAGTACCGAATTCATTCGGTGAAATCTGAATTTTATTACTTTTGACTTTCAATATTCTATTCAACCATGCGATTAAAAAATAAAGTTACACTCATTACAGGTGCCGGACGTGGAATTGGCGAAGCTATAGCATTAGGATTTGCCCGAGAGGGTGCCGATGTCATTATCAACGAAGTAGCAGGAGCTAATTATGCTGAAGAAGTAGCTGCTAAAATCAGAGCGATGGGCAGACAATCGGAAGTGATGTATGCCGATATTTCAAAAGTTGCTGAAATCAGAGAGATGTTTGCAAAGATTGCTGAGAAGTATAAAAAATTGGATGTATTAGTCAATAATGCAGGTATTACAGGCTGGAGCGACTTTTTTGAAACTGATGAAGCTGTTTTTGATACGGTAATGGGAGTTAACCTGAAAGGTACTTTGTTTTGTTCTATTGAAGCCGCCAAAATCATGCGGGTCAATGGAGGCGGAAGCATTATTAACATTTCTACTATCTGCGCTGCTTTAAGTGTGAAAAATCTCATTACTTATTCTACCAGCAAAGGCGGTATTCATGCAATGGCCGAACAAATGGCGGTTGAATTAGCGCCTTATAATATCCGTGTGAATACCTTTGGCCCCGGCCCTATTAATGTTGAGCGTAATCTCAGAGAAGACCCTAACTACCGTACTAACTGGGGCGGTGTAGTACCATTGGGCCGCACTGGTGAACCCGAAGAAATGGTTGGTCCAGCCGTCTTTTTGGCATCTGACGACTCGAGTTATGTTTCAGGACAACTATTCTTTGTAGATGGTGCCTGGAGTGTACAGGGTAAAATTCCCATAAATAGTATGGATAGTCAGTTAGCAAATAGCAAGTAAGTAGTGAACTACGCCAGGAATATTTTCGTTGGAAATATAGAGTCTGTTTAAATATTCAAATAAGCTCATATACCTCGAAGATATTCTGTGATGAGTTCAAAAGAAAAACTACTACTTTTCGTACTTGCCTGCATCAACTTTACACATATTGTTGATTTCATGATTATGATGCCCCTTGGGCCTCAACTCATGGAAATTTTCAAAATCTCTCCCCGACATTTCGGATTCATTGTCTCTGCTTATGGTTTGAGTGCCGGAATTTCGGGGTTTTTAGCCGCTTTTTTTGTAGATAATTACGACCGCAAAAAAGTAATCCTATTTGCTTATATAGGCTTCGTTGTAGGCACTTTTGCCTGTGCCTTTGCCCCTACTCATCAGTTTTTGATTGCAGCGCGGGTGATAGCTGGTACTTTCGGTGGACTTTTAGGTGCGCAGGTCATGTCAATTGTAGCTGATACTTTTGATTATCAGCGCAGAGCCACTGCCGTAGGTTTTGTCACTACCGCCTTTTCTATAGCTTCTGTAGTAGGTATTCCGGCAGGTTTGTTTTTAGCTAATAAATTAGGCTGGCATACCCCTTTTCTGGTTGTGGGCGCTCTTGGGCTTATTGTAATTTTTCTCATTATCAGGTATGTTCCTGTATTGGATAAACATCTGAAAAACCGTCGGGAAAAGCCGAACCCTCTGGCTGTTATCACTAATATTCTCAAAAATCCGAATCAGTTAAGAGCCTTATTATTATCAGTGACTATTATGCTAGGGCATTTTAGTATTATTCCTTATATCGCTCCTACGCTGGTTGCTAATGTTGGTTTTAGTCAGAACGATATTTATCTGATTTATCTTGTTGGAGGGGCCTTGACTATTTTCTCAGCGCCTATGGTGGGTAAATTAGCCGATAAAAAAGGTAAGTATCCTATTTTTGTCATATTCGCGCTCTTATCCCTGATTCCAATTTATCTCATTACCAATATGTTCACTGGTGCATTATGGGCTATTCTGGGAGTATCAGGTATATTTTTTGTATTCTCCAACGGGCGCATGATTCCGACTCAAGCTATTATTTCTAACGTAGTAACCCCTCAGCAAAGAGGAAGTTTTATGGCTATCAACTCGTCTTTACAATTGTTTGCACAAGCGATGGCTGCCAATATTGGTGGTATTCTTATTCATAAAACAGCATCTGGATATATTGAGAACTATCATTGGGTTGGTTATTTTTGTATAATTATGATAAGCCTGAGCATTTTTATTGCACGGGCAGTGAAACCAATTCCGCAATCAATTGTTACTAATGAAAGTCCTGTAAAAGTTTCATAGATAAACCTTTTAAGACCATGCTACGTGTAAACAACTTTCTGACTTATGTATTCATACTGTTATCAATGAGTACATTCGCACAAGATTTCAAGACTGAGATAGGACAATTCAGAGAAGAATATAAAGCCGAATTTTTGAAGTCAAAGTTTGCGCCTTTAAAAGAAGACGATTTTAAGTATCTACGCTTTTATGAGCCCAATGAGAAATTTCGGGTAGAATGCCAGTTTACAGCTACTACAGGTGGTAGACCTTTTCAGATTCCCACTACTACAGGTGAAACTAAGACTTATGCCAAATTTGGAGAGTTGAGTTTCCAGATAGATGGTAAAACTTACAAACTATCAGTTTACAGGTCGCCTGATTTACAACGCATACCACAATACCGAGACTATCTTTTTATTCCGTTTAAGGATTTAACCAATGGAAAAGAAACTTATGGCGGAGGGCGCTATCTTGATTTACGTATGAAGCAAATCGAGAATGAAAAAATCATTCTCGATTTCAACAAAGCTTATAATCCTTATTGTGCATTCGGTGCGGGTTATAGCTGCCCGATACCGCCGAGAGAAAATCATTTACAAGTAGCTATTGAAGCCGGAGAGCAGAATTATGCCAAAGAGCATTAAGAGGCTAATATGAAACTTAAACTTTCTTGGCCGGGTTTCCGAAAACAGTGGCGTTATCAGGTACGTCTTCTATCACTACCGAGCCTGCTCCTACACGTGCATTTTTGCCAACTTTAATACCTGTTACAATAATTGAACCTGAGCCAATAAAGGCACCTTCAGCCAGTTCTGCCCCTGCGTTTATCATGGCCCCTGAAGCAATAGTTATATAGTCAGCTACTTTAGCATCGGTATCTACTACTGCCCCAGATTGCACAATACAATGGTTACCTATCTTGGCAAATGGGTTAATAGCTGCGTTAGCCATCACTAGGTTCCCATGTCCGATTATAGCAGTTTCCGAAACGATTGCACGGTCGTGTATGGCATTTACGGGCATTACCTTGCGACGTTCAGTAAGAATCTCAACTATTTTCTTCTTTACTTTTGCATTGCTGATGGCTACAAAAGCTTCTGTTTTTTGTCCGATAATTTTAAGGAAACCATCATCGTCTGTATCACCTAATATTACTATCTCTCCTAGCTCGGTATTATGCAGTTTTTTATCATCATCTAAAAAACCATATACCAATACATTATTACGGTTAAAAATGTCCAGAGCAATTTTACCAAGAGTACCAGCTCCAAAAATCAATACGGGGTTCTGCATTTCTTAATTTCTTTTATTGAATGATTGTGTAGCTTACCATCTGATGAGGTGTCAATCAAACTACTTAGTTTATGAATTGAGTGCCATTTCTTCACGGCGTTTCCGAAATAATTCAACAGCCTTATCTAATAAAACGTTCATTGCTATGGGCATATGTGTAGATAGAATACCCCCATAAATGGCAGTGTCTACATCTCTCAACGATTCTTCTAGAGATTCACTTGGGAGTCGATTAATGATTTCTTTACTGGTATAAGAAGTATATGGGCGTTTTTCCAGCCATTCTAGATGCTCTTTCCACATTACCAGTGCCTTACCTATATTGTCGCTATCAAGGGTGCCTTTGGTTATCTTTTTATAACTGGTTACAAAGTCTTTATGCTTACGACCAAACATAAATAGTCTGTACTGTTTCTCAATCCATTTACCAAAAAAGGCGTAGATAATACCTAAAATACCTAATATACCCAGCAGGTAGCCCAGAATCTTAGGATAGTTTACCTGTTGCTGCAAGGGCATCAGTTTGGTATCTGTCTTAAGTGTCAGAGAATCTACGCTTGTTTTAATCATCTCTTTCAGAAAAACCGAATCTAAGGATGCAAATACAGCTGTACAATCCCGTTTGCCTAAAACATATACAGGCAAGTTAAATTTCTGTGTTTTGCTAATATCGAAAGTTACCAGAGTATATACTATACTGTCCAGGCTTCGGTTGTTATTGGTACTGGTTGTGAAATAGTTTCGACGCACCATTTCGAATGGATAGAAATTATAGGTAGTATCAGGAAAAAATATTTCAGCAGAGGGGGAATGATAATAGCTTAAGGCATACTCAAAGGGACGGCCGAGTTCGACACTATCTGTTAAAAAACGTCCGATTGGTTTTTGCGCATAGGTTTTATTAAACATCAAACATAAAATCATTATCCCACTATATACGATACGAATAGCAGAAAAACCGAATCTATGGGATAGAGAATAAGACATCACTTTACTTTCTGACTCTAAACAATTGTATAAGTTTTGAAACATAATCTTCTCTTGAATCAATAGCCAGATAGTTCGCATTGTGTTGTTTACAGAGTTTCTCCAAGCGTTCTTGGTTATCTTCAAACATCTCTTTCATTTCTTTTTTGAAAGTAGGCGAAGACGTATTTACCCATACAGTCCTCTTAGTTTCTTTATCAAGTACTGGAATAATACCCAGGCTCGGGAGTTTTATCTCTCTCTGGTCGTAGATATGAATTACAACAAGATCATGTTTACGTGCAAGGGCTTTTAGATTATGCTCGTAGCCTTTATCCAGAAAATCAGAAATCAAAAATACGACACTTCGGCGTTTCAGGATATTGAGTGCAAAACCTATGGCAGCAGGGATATTGGTTAGCTGCGATAACGGTTTCATTTTAAATAAACTCAATATAATTTCATATCCATGCTTTAAACCATTGGCAGGCTTAAAATAGAGTTCTTTCTGGTCTGAGAAGCAATATAACCCTACGTGCCCGGCTTCCTTAATAGCTGATAATGACAATACACCACAAATCTCTTTGGCCGTATCTAATTTCAATTGTCCGTTATTTCCTACTTCCTGCGAGGCACTCACGTCTAACATAAAGAAAACCGTCTGCTCTTTCTCTTCCTTGAAAATCTTTACATAAGCCCCATGACCTTTAGCAGTGGTTATCCAGTCGATAGTCCGAACATCATCGCCATACTGATAGGTACGTAAGTCGCTAAACTCCAAGCCGGAGCCCTTGAAAACCGAACGAAAGTTTCCGTGCATCTGCGAATCTACAGCCTTACGGATTTTTATTTCGTACTTATTGAGTTTAGATATTATATCTTCTACCACTGTCTTTTAGCAATTAATATCCCGAATTTTTTTAGCGTGATTAACAAACTTTAACGTATTCAATCTCTTATTTTTTTCCGTAATTTGTTCTTTAATCTGAAAACGAAGATAAAGTGAAAATACTGACAAAAAAAATATTCTTGCATTTAGCCATTATTTCAACACTTATTTCCTGCATTGGAGACCCTACTCCTCCCAGCGATGTGATTGATATAAAAACTATGGCAAAAATTCTGGCAGATATTCACTTGACAGAAGCAAAAGTAAACCGGATAAGTTTTCAGGTGTATGATTCGACAAGAGTAGTTTATTTAGAATATGAACGTAGAATTATGGCCAAGTACAAGGTTGATACTGCTCGCTATAAGACCAGTTATCAATTCTACGTGCAGAATCCCGGGCTGATGGTAAAAGTATATGATGAAACGCTTAATATTCTGGACGAGAAGAAAAAAAATAAACAAATCAAAACTGACTAATAGAACCCACAAAAGAATCCTGAATAATGCCTAAAGAGAACCTTGTTATTATACCGACCTACAACGAAATTGAGAATATCGAAGCTATTATCAGAAAAGTGATGCACCTGGATGAAAGATTTGATGTGCTGATTATTGACGATGGCTCACCCGATGGCACTGGCTTTCAAGTAAAAGAACTACAGTTGGAATACCCGAATGAACTGCATCTGATAGAGCGTAGTGGTAAACTGGGCTTGGGTACGGCTTATATTCACGGTTTCAAGTGGGCTATAGAACAAGGTTATGAATTTATTTATGAAATGGATGCCGATTTTTCTCACAACCCCGAAGATTTGGTACGTTTATATAAAGCTGCTAAAATAGCTGGTTTTGATGTGGCGGTAGGTTCAAGGTATATCAAGGGGGTTAATGTAGTAAACTGGCCTATGGGACGTGTATTGATGTCTTATTTTGCCGGAGTATATGTGCGATTCATCACGGGCATGAAAATCATGGATCCTACTGCTGGATTCATCTGCTATCGACGGGAAGTATTAAAGACTATTCCCCTGGATAAGATTGTCTTTGTAGGCTATGCTTTCCAGATAGAAATGAAATTCAATGCGTTTCTGTATAAATTCAATATAACTGAAGTACCTATCATCTTTACCGACCGTACCAAAGGTGTCTCCAAAATGTCGACCAAGATTTTCAGAGAGGCTGTTTTCGGCGTTATTATGATGAAAGTCTGGAGTTGGTTTAAGAGTTTTAAGCGATAAAGCTATACAATCCCCATTTGCTTCATCAGAAACAGGGCATTCATATTTTGGGTAACTCCTGCCCGTAGTTTATAATCGAATGTCATTTTGTCTCCATCGATGATAATTTCAAAACAGATATTCTTGATTTTTTCGGGATATTTAGCAGCCATATTGGTCAAATCTAAATCATGAGTAGCAATCATTCCAAAGGCTGTTTTATATTGAATGAGTTTCTCTAAAAACAACTCTGAGCCTTGAAGCTTATCTTTTGAGTTTGTGCCCTTTAGTAATTCATCTAATATCACAAATATCTCTTTTCCAGTTTCAAGCATTTTTACTACGTGCTGTAAACGTAATAATTCGGCATGGAAATATGATTCTCCCTCATCTATCGAATCTGTGATCCGCATACAGGTATATACCTGGATTGGCTTGAATACAAACTTTTCTGCATGTACTCTTGCCCCAAGCATAGCTAAAATAAAATTTGATCCCACTGCACGTAGGAAAGTACTTTTCCCGGCCATATTAGCCCCCGTGACAATAAATATCTGTTCATTTTTATTAACGCTGAAATCGTTATTTACACTTTTGCCTTTTTTAAGCAAAGGGTGACCTAACTGAGTAACATCAAGAATTACGCTATCTGAAACCTCAGGAACAGTATAAGTATTATTGGCATAATCATAGCAAGCGATACTCACTAAAACTTCCATCTCGTGCAATATCGTAAAGGCTTGCAATAGAGCTTCACTGGATTGTCTTTTCCATATTTCGAATCTGTGTGCACATTGGTAATCCCATAAGAAAAAGGCATTCAGTATGGGTGCAAAGAAGCTATTTCTGATGGCAAAATAAGCCGAGATAGTAGCCAGTTTCTGAATAGCAACAGAAATATAAGCCGGTTTGGTCAAAGTGTCTTTCCAGGCACTTAAGATTGGCGCTTTAAATTCCTCTTTTTCTATTAGTTGAAATAGCTGAATATATCTTTGTAAATTCGATGTATTCTTGCTTATATTCAGATACATCGCATTCAGTTTCTTACGATTAACAAATGAAAAGACTGATTGCAGAATTAAAGTCAGCAACCAAACTTTAAAGGAAATTACACCGAAAATCCATAGGCCTAATATGATGGCGTTAATTGCAGGTACTAGCCACAATAGGATTCTATATTTCCCCATCAAATCAATATCTTCGCTTTTCAGCCAGGTTATCAATTGCTGATATTTGGCTTCGTCTTTTTCTAAGAGATTCCCTGTCGCTAAAAAATCAACTCGCCAATCAATTTTCTGGCCTAGTTCTTCAACGGCAGCCTGTCTTGACTCAATAGCCTCTCTTGTAAGAAAAGGGAATTTTAGTTGATTAGCCAAAGAATCACTGCCTGATTTGGTGATGCTTCTATTGAGCAATTGAAAAATGGAATGATTGCCGAAAATATCTAAATCGTAAGAAAAATAATGTATTTTATCTTCGTATTCTTTTCCATCTGCAAACTGGTCGTAAACACCCTCTGTGGCTAAAATTTCTTTCTCACAAACCTTGAGTTTTGATTCATAGTATTGAATCTTTTCGAGGATTTTCTGGTGCAAATTAACAAAGAAGAAAAATGCAGCTAAAACCACTAAGGCACTAATGACTAACCAGGTAGTAGCGCCATCTCTAATAATCATAAACAGGAGATATGCCTCAATAATAGCTAAAACCAGCCTTAAATAAGAAATGACATTAGCGGTGGATTTATTCTTTTCTATAAATGCGGTAGCATCGTTGGCGATACGGTTATAGCTCATAATTTTGTTTTGTGGGTCGATTCTATAAAAAAGCATGTTTAAACCGGATTTAAACATGCTCTCAATTAATACTCTCTATAAGTTGAAAAAGTTCTATTCGTCCAGAATATTTTCTTCTACACTCGATTGTTTGCCTCCGTGCATAATATCTACAATTTCTTTAATATTATATACAGAGCGGTTATAACGATTACTTAGGAGAATAATCACAAAGTCTTCGCGAGGGTCAAAGAACATGATGGTATTATAACCTTTCCACCAGCCTGTGTGGTAGATATAGTCGGTTTTCTGTTTGGCGTCAACCCACAATCTGAATCCATAACCATAATTACGCAAGCCAGGGTGTTCGAAACTACGGGGCAATATCATTTCTTTGAAAGACTCTTTTGAGATAAGCGTGTTATCTCTTAAAGCTTTATACCATTTCAACAAGTCTTCTACCGTCGAATATACCCCCTTATCACCTGTCACATCATCGTAATAATCTTTTGGCAAGCGTTGACCGAACTGGTAGCCATAAGTACGATTGATATTGATAGAATCATTTTTTGTGGTACCAATGAAAGAATTTTTCATACCGATTGGTAGAAAAATATTTTCACGCATATATTCATCAAATGATTTCCCTGAGGCCTTTTCGACTAAGGCCGCCAGAATAGCATAATTGGTATTGTTATAGCTAAAGAAATGGTCAGGTAAATTAAATCTTGGCGGAACAGGTATTGCCTTAGCAAACCATCGCATAATATCCTGATTAGTCGGATAAAGCTTCCCCTCCCTTACCAATTTATCGAAAGTGTATTGATAAAATGGCAAACCCGAACGGTGACAAAGCAAACTGCGAACCGTTACACCATCGTAAGGAAAATCAGGAAAATAGTCTTTTACGGTATTATCCAGTCCTAACTTACCTTGCTCGGTCAGTTTCATCACTGCTACTGCCGTAAAAGTTTTAGATAAGGAGGCTAACTGAAATTTTGATTGCAATACATTGCGGATGGTATCTTTAAAATTGGCATAGCCAAAGGCTTTTTCGTAGACAATCACATCTTTCTGGGCCACCAATACATTGCCATTGAAACCTTGTGCCAGTTTTTTCTGCATTATCTCTTCAATCAAAGCTGCTTTTACATCAGCTTTAATATCTTTCCTGATTTTGGCTTCTTTTCTTTTTAATTCGGCACTATCTACTACTGTTAAAGGCGCCTTAGTGGAATCAGCAGTTTTGGTTTGGCATGAAAAAAGAGAAACAGAACAGAAGAAAACAAAAATATATAAATACAAACGCATCATTAAAACCCTCTAAATAAGTTCTTACAATAACCTCAACACGATTGATAACAATCGTGTGTGCCAACATTAGTTTCCTCTTACGTACTGCAGAATAATAATCATGAATGAAGTGAAAACTACGCTACAAATGATTTTCAGAATCGTAATAAGAAAGAAAGCAAAACCTCCTGCTTCCACAAAGAACAAAGTCGAGTGATGTATCAAAGTCAGAATTGCAACATACCGAACAAAGCGCTCGGCGCCCATATCCTTTAAGGATATGACAATCTCATTTTCAATACCTTTTGTCGGAAAAAGGAATTTTATGATATAGCCTCTCAGATACCCTACCAATACACTTGCCGAGGCATGTACTCCTGCCGTATTATAGAAAATATCGACCAGTAACCCAGTAAGGAAACTTATAAGGATAACCCATACCGGTGGAATCTCGTCTGGCAATAATAAGATACAAGCAATATAAACGAAGCAAAAAGCCACATCAAAAAATACAAAATTGCGAAGCACCACAATTTGTAATATCAAATAAATAAAAAAAGTAACGATTAACCGTATGACTGTTTGCGAATTCATTTATAGTCCAGGGTATGATTAAAATAGCTTGTGTAGTATCTACATCTACTATTTATGGTTTGTCTGAAATCTTATTTTTTAACGTCAACCTTTGTGCTTTCTTCTAATTTCTCCTGTTCGTTTTTCAACTTATTGTTCACCACATATACATAAGAAATGTTCTGAAAATCGGTTGCTAACTCTACTTCAATATCAAAGAAAGCCTGGTCTTGTTTAGCGCTTAGTTTGCGTATTTTACCGACCATTGTTCCTGATGGGAAAATTACATTTTGCTCTGAAGTAGTGACAGAGTCACCTTTCTTGATTGGCTTAAATCTGTCGATAGTAGTCAGGTCAATCACTCTCGGGTTTAGTCCACCCCATTTGGCAATACCTAATGCTTTATCACTTTTCACTCTTAATGCCTGATTTCTTACCTCACTTGATACATTGAAGTCTGAATGAAGAATAGAATATACACGCGAGAAATGGTCTGAACATTGCATCACCTGTCCAACTACTCCTTGCGGACAAATAACACCCATGCCTGGCTCAATACCATCTAATTTACCTTTATCAATAGTCAGGTAGTTTTTCGATAAATTAACCGTATTATTCACCACCTTGGCGACCTTAAAGTCAAATCTTTGTGCAAAAGCGGAATCTACCTTGTAGTAGTCTCCCTCACGACCTTTAAACTGTTGCATGGCAATTACTGCCTTATTCAGTTCAGCATTTTCTTTTACCAACTGTTCGTTTACATTTCCCAAGTTCATGTAACTCTTCACGTAATTGGAAGTTTCGAGGGTTTTAGCAGCATAGTAGTTTGAGGTATTAAAAAAAGATACGTCCCAGTAATAATCATTCTTGACTATTAACCAGAAACTAACTAATTCTAAAATCACAAACAATAGGAAATTTCGTATCCGAAATATTAAACGGAAGAGTTGCGACATAAGTCTTTGTTGTATTGAAACTACAAGCTACAAGTCATAATAGTACAACTTGTAGCTCATAGCTTGAAGCTTATTAAATCTACTACTGAACAATAACAGCTCTATATTTTTCTATGTTTTTCAAAACTTCGCCAGTACCACGGACTACTGCACGAAGTGGATCGTCAGCTACGTGAATCGGCAATTTTGTTTTGATAGCCAAACGTTTGTCTAGGCCATGTAATAAGGCACCACCACCTGTCAGATAAATACCGTTTTCGTAAATATCGGCAGAAAGCTCTGGCGGAGACATCTCAAGTGCACGCATGATAGCCTCTTCAATTTTAGAAATAGATTTATCTAAAGCGTAAGCTATTTCGCTATACGTTACTTTAATTTCTTTCGGAATTCCAGTCATCAAGTCACGACCACGGATTTCAATATCAGCCGGAGGATTATCCAGATCAGGTAAAGCTGCACCTACCTGAATTTTGATAAATTCTGCTGAACGCTCCCCAATTAACAGGTTATGCTCACGGCGCATATAATCTACGATATCTCTTGTAAACAAGTCACCTGCGATACGGATAGATGCCTCACAAACAATGCCTGAAAGCGCAATAACCGCAATCTCAGTTGTACCTCCACCAATATCCGCAATCATTGACCCATTTGGTTGCTCAATATCAATACCGATTCCAATAGCCGCTGCAATAGGCTCGTGCACCATATATACTTCTTTTGCACCTGCGTGTTCGCAAGAATCCTTAACCGCACGTTTCTCTACCTCAGTAATACCAGACGGAATACAAACTACCATGCGGTGCGATGGTGAAAAAAACCAGTTACGTCCGGTTTCAATCATTTTAATCATCCCGCGAATCATTAATTCGGCAGCGGTAAAGTCGGCAATTACACCGTCTTTTAATGGACGGATAGTTTTTATATTTTCGTTTGTTTTTTCATGCATTTGCATTGCTTTGTGTCCTATCGCCAACACTTTTCCGGTAATTTTGTCCAAAGCAATAATAGAAGGTTCATCTACCACAATCTGGTCTTTGTAGATAATAAGGGTATTTGCTGTACCCAGGTCAATCGCGATGTCACTCGTGAGAAAGTTAAACAATCCAGCCATATCGAGCTTTATGAGTTAATGAGTTTTTTAAATTTGCCCGCAAATTTACAATTATTATTTGCAAAGTTCTGTGAAAAATAAATTTTTTACTTTTTAATTGGTGCAATAGTATAAATAAATTCAACAGAATCTTCCTCTATTTTATTTTTGGAAGTTTTTTTTGAATTTTTAGGAGAACCTACCATTTGTAAATAATTCAGATTACCAGGTAATGCTTGGTTTTAATTGTAATTTTGCATAAATGTTATAACAAATTCCCTTTTCATTTGTTTAGAAGCATTGCAAAAGGTGTGGATAAATTTACTCCATAAACAAACTAATAACTAGTTTTAATTAAAATTTATTCTAAAATCCTATATTTGCCACATTATGGGAATACGTTCAATATTAAGTAAACCTCTGGCGGCTTATGTAGTTGCCCAACAAAAAAAATGGATTGCGCGCTCGGCGGAAGTACAGGCTGAATGGAGAAAAAAACTCGTTGAGCAGGCAGGCAATACCACCTTTGGCAAAGACCATCATTTTAAGGATATACAGTCTTACGAAGATTACAAACAGGCTGTGCCTGTGCGTGATTATGAAGATGGGAAACACTATATCAATCAAATTTTAGCTGGTGAGGAAAATGTATTATGGCCTGGCAAACCGCTATACTTCGCCAAGACTTCGGGCACTACTTCGGGCACAAAATATATTCCAATCTCCAAAGACTCTATACATAATCATATTGATTCGGCTAAGAATGCTTTGCTCAATTATATTAACGAAACAGGCAAATCAGCGTTTCTAGATTACAAACTCATTTTTCTATCAGGTAGCCCCGAATTGAAAGAAAAACACGGAATTCATATCGGGCGACTTTCTGGTATTTCTACCCACCATGTTCCGGCCTATCTGCAAAGTAACCGGATGCCGTCGTACGAAACTAATTGTATAGAAGACTGGGAAGAAAAACTTGAGAAAATCATTGACGAAACCATCAATCAACCCATGAGTCTTATCTCAGGCATTCCACCCTGGGTACAGATGTATTTCGACCGAATTCAGGCACGCACGGGTAAAAAGATAAAAGATGTGTTCCCGAAATTTGATCTGTTTGTGTATGGTGGTGTAAATTTTGAGCCTTACCGGGCCAAGCTTTTTGAATCTATTGGTAAGCCCGTTGATTCAGTAGAATTATACCCGGCTTCCGAAGGTTTCTTTGCCTATCAGAATGAGCAGCATGATTTGGGTATGTTGTTGCTATTAGATACTGGAATCTTTTATGAATTTATTCCTGCGGAAGAATATTTCAGCGAAAAACCTACTCGCCTGAGTATTGAACAAGTAGAGCTTGGCAAAAATTATGCATTAGTCATTAACAACAATGCCGGACTATGGGGATATTCAATTGGCGATACAGTGAAGTTTGTTTCATTAAACCCATATAAAGTGATTGTTTCGGGTAGAATTAAACATTTTATTTCAGCTTTTGGAGAACATGTGATTGGGGAAGAAGTGGAGAAGGCTATGAAATTTGCCTGTCAGCGCCATCCGGAAGTAGAAGTGATTGAGTTTACCGTTGCTCCTATGGTGAGCCCCGAAGAAGGATTGCCTTATCATGAATGGCTGGTTGAATTTGCTACCCCACCTAAAGATATGGAACAGTTTATTGAAGATTTGGATAAGAAAATGACTGAACTGAATGTCTATTATGATGATCTCATTACAGGTAGTATTCTTCGAAAACTAGTCATTACTTCGGTAAAAAGAGATGCCTTTATTGACTATATGCGCTCGCAAGGAAAATTAGGTGGGCAAAATAAAGTGCCGCGTTTGTCTAACGACCGCAAAATTGCAGATGTGTTGGGGAAAATGGTGTAAATAATAGTTTTTTCGTAGAGACGTATTGCTATACGTCTTCATTGGTATGTATAAGTGAGAATAATATCTATCCCTTAGATTTTTCAGTAAATACGTTTATTGAAATGCATAGTCCTTTGGAGACGTATTGCAATACGTCTCTACCAAATTAGTCAAATTTTTAAATTGATGTTCATTTACACTAAAAGCGTATATGAACATTTTTTTTTAATTTCACGTTGGAAAATCAACCAACATTGCATCAACAAATATGAAAGTCGAACAAATCTACACGGGTTGTCTGGCACAGGGAGCCTATTATATTGAATCAGACGGAGAAGCTGCCATTATTGACCCACTGCGTGAAGTAAATACCTATATTAATAAAGCAAAGAAAAGTGGAGCGACCATTAAATACATTTTTGAGACCCACTTCCATGCAGATTTTGTTTCAGGCCATGTAGAATTGTCAGAAAAAACCAATGCACCCATTATCTATGGTCCCAATGCCAATCCGGCCTTTGAAAGCATCATTGCTACTGACGGACAAGTATTTGAATTAGGCCAAATCAAAATCAAAGTTTTGCACACGCCCGGCCATACAATGGAATCTTCGTGCTATTTATTGTTCGACGAAAATGGCAAAGAATATTGTATTTTCACTGGTGATACTTTGTTTATAGGAGATGTTGGTCGCCCGGACCTTGCTCAAAAATCAGACCTGACTGTGCATGATTTGGCAGGAAAGTTATACGATTCTTTAAGAACTCAAATTCTTCCCCTACCCGACCATCTGATTGTCTATCCGGCTCACGGAGCAGGCTCAGCTTGTGGCAAAAATATGAGTAAAGAAACGTTTGATTCTTTGGGGCATCAGAAACAGGTAAACTACGCCTTGCAGAAACAAAGCAAGGAAGATTTCATTAATGCGGTAACTGATGGGTTGACTCCTCCACCCTATTACTTTCCAAAAAACGTACAACTGAATAAAACAGGCTCGGCAAGTCTTGAAACCGTGATGGAATCAGGTTTGCAGGCGCTATCACCTGAAGCTTTTGAAGTAGCTGCCAATGAAACCGGAGCAATCATTCTTGATACTCGTCAGGCTACCGATTTCAAAGATGCTTTTATTCCTAATAGCATCAATATAGGTATCAAAGGCGATTTCGCTCCTTGGGTAGGTACACTCATTACAGATATTCAACAACCCATTATCTTCGTGGCCGATGAAGGTTTGGAAAAAGAAGTAATTACGCGCTTATCGAGAGTAGGTTATGACAATATTCTGGGCTATCTCGCAGGAGGTATTGAGGCGTGGAAAGAAGCAGGTAAAGAAACGGATAGTATTGAATCTATTTCTCCGCAAGAATTTGCTGACAGATACCAACAAGAAGATTTATTAGTTAAAGACGTTCGGAAAAATACAGAGTTCGAAACTGAGCATTTAGCCAACGCTGAAAATATACCTTTGGCTTATATCAGCGAAAATATGGCTGAGTTTTCCAAGAAATCCACTAATTATATTCATTGTGCAGGCGGCTATCGTTCTATGATTGCTGCCTCTATACTCAAATCGAGAGGTTTCGACAATGTAGTGAATGTTGAAGGGGGTATAGGTGCTATTAAGCAGCTATTACCTGCATCCGATTTAGTCTCTTCTCATTAAAAATCAGGCACTTGTACCCTAAAGAGTATAAGTGCCTTTTTACCTTATCCTCTCAAATTTCCTCTTAGCTAAATCTTCTGCCATTTATCATAATATTGACGCAAATTACTGTATATACATATACTTTTGTACAATAAAACTATTTGGGGATTACTGTAGATATTTTTTATCGTCAAACTGCTGTTTATTTTGTACCCTGCAATAAGTTTTACAGTTTTAATATAACGTGAAAACTCTAATAACTATACCGTTTTATAAATTATGTTACAATTTTTGAAATATGTCTTTGCGACAATCGTCGGGCTATTTTTGTTCCTTGTGTTTTGTTTCTTCATTTTAGTGGGTATTGGCTCAATGATGTCGAGTTCTGACGAGAAAACTTTTGTTTCTAAAAACTCTGTCCTTAAAATAGATCTTAATCAAGTCATACGGGAAAATACACCACAAGACGACCCATTTACTGAAATTTTATCAGGTGGCCGTGGCCCCGGTCAGATAGGCTTACCACAAATCAAAGAAGCCATTGCTAATGCCAAGCTAGACCCGAATATCGAGGGTATTTATCTTCATGCCGAATATCCATCAGCAGGTTTTGCTACGTTAGAAGAAATCAGAAGCTATCTGGAAGATTTCAAGAAATCTAAAAAGTTTGTGTATTCTTATGCCGAAGTGATGTCAGAAGGGTCTGTTTATCTTTCTTCTGTGGCGGATAAAATTTACCTGACCCCAAGCGGTGGCTTAGATTTCAATGGTTTAAATGCCAAATATACTTTCATGAAAGGCTTATTCGAAAAGATTGGGGTAAAACCAGAGATTTTCAGAGTAGGTGAATATAAAAGTGCAGTTGAACCGTTTTTCAGAACCAATATGAGTGAGGCTAATCGTGAACAAACACAATCTTTTATTAATGATATTGCAGCCCGTTTCTATGGCGATATTTCAAAATCAAGAAATATCCCGATGGATGAATTGAATAATATTCTGAACAATGCTTTGATACAAGAACCGGGTGATGCAGTAAAATATAAATTGATTACCAATACGGGTTATTGGGATGAATTTGAGCAGGCAATCCGCCATGAATTAGGAGTAGAGAAAGATAAAAAAATTGAATATGTTACCCTACATAAATACCTGAAAGCCGAGAAATACGTAAAGGAGGGAAGTCTTTCTAAAAAAATTGCAGTGATTGTAGGTGAAGGTGACATTGTAACAGGAGAAGGTGCTGAAGGAAGCATTGGTTCTGATAAAATTGTGAAAGAATTACAGAGAGCTCGTAACGACTCTAAAGTAAAAGCAGTAGTACTAAGAATCAATTCAGGTGGTGGTAGCTCGTTAGCTTCTGATATAATGTGGAGAGAGGTTGAATTGACAAAAAAAGTAAAACCTGTGATTGCTTCTATGGGCGATTATGCCGCTTCGGGAGGTTATTATATGGCGATGGCTTGTGATACTATAGTGGCTCGTCCGACTACTATTACAGGTTCTATCGGTATTTTTGGTATGATTTTCAATGTTGAGACGCTGATGAATCAGAAATTGGGAATTACTTTTGATGCAGTTGGTTCACATAAATTCTCTGATTTCCCATCGGCAACCCGTACCATGAGTGATGCTGAAAAAATGATGATTCAGAATAGTGTAAATCATGGTTATGAAAGCTTTACATCTAAAGCAGCCAAAGGTCGCCGAATGAGCGTTGAGCAATTAAAATCTCTGGCAGGTGGTAGAGTATGGACAGGCACACAAGCCAAAGCGAATGGTTTAGTTGATGTATTGGGCGGTATAGATGATGCCATCAGAATTGCGGCACAAAAAGCCAAATTGAAAGAAGGTGAATATCGTGTAAAATATTATCCAATCGAAAAATCAGGCATTGAAGCTGTCTTAGATAAATTTGGAAAAGATCAAGAAGAAGAGAAAGTGAGAGCTTATTTAGGTGCGCTTGCTCCATTTGCGAAGCAGATAAAAACACTTCAAACGATGGATAAATTACAGGCAAGAATACCGTTCGAATTGGAAGTAAAATAATAATAGCAAGCTTATTAAAACATAAGCCCAGGCAATAAAACCACAAGAAGAGAGAAAAAAGTGCTACCTTTGTGCTTTATTCTCTCTTCTTTTTTGTGGCTAATAATCCCATAAGAAGAAAAAATGCAATCACTTATGATTGTCTGAATCTGAAAATAGCATGAAATTCACCGAAGCAAAATTTGTTCAAAGCGCCTCTGATTATCGCAAAAGCCCTAAGCCTTTGCTACCCGAATATGCCTTTATTGGCAGATCAAACGTAGGCAAATCGTCTTTGATTAATATGCTCACGGCTAATAAAAACTTAGCCAAAACTTCCCAAACACCTGGTAAGACTCAATTAATTAACCATTTTATCGTAAATAATAATTGGTTTCTGGTCGATTTACCCGGTTATGGTTTTGCCAAAGCACCTAAAGCCGAACGTGAGAAATGGGATAAAATGATTTGGGATTATCTGGCGCACAGAGAAAACCTGATGTGTGTCTTTGTGTTGATTGATATAAGAATAGAGCCTCAAACGGTTGATTTGAACTTTATAGATGCCCTCGGAGAAAAAGGCATTCCATTTTATCTGATATTTACCAAAGCCGATAAAGTAGGAAAAGTAACGGCCGAAGAAAACATTGACTTATTCAAGAAAACGATGTTAATGACCTGGAGTAAGGTTCCACCTTATTTTGTTACTTCTTCTGAAAAAAGAATAGGTAGGGAAGAATTATTGAAAGCAATAGACGAGTTAAATCAGTCTTTTAAAAAATAATTTATAATTTTGCATCAATATGAATCGTTGATTAGCATAGCTATCAGCTGAATTTATCCAACAATTTAGAACTCTGGCAAGTACATTGCCATTCATAAAGCTTACTTTATTTATCAAATGGAATTATTAAGAGACATCGCCCATATTTCGGGAAAAAGCGGATTGTATAAAATTTTAAAACCTGGTCGTGGTGGCGTAATTGTAGAAACGCTTGACGATAAGAAACAACGTGAAATGGTAAGCGCCAATGCACGTGTATCTGTATTAAAAGATATTTCGATTTATACCGAAGACCAGAACAAATCTATACCACTTTCGGATATTTTCCTTAAAATCCGTGAATTACACGGCGAAACTGTGGCAGATGATTATAAGAGCTTTTCAAATAATCAACTATTCGATTTCTTTGCACAGGTAATGCCTGATTTTGACCGTCAGAAAGTATATCCGGCAGACGTTAAGAAAATTGTTGGCTGGTATAATCTTCTTTCAAAAAACCTGCCTGAGGTATTCATTGCCCCTACAACAGAAGAAGCAACTGAACCGGTAGCCGAGGATACAAAAGCTGAAGCATAAGATATTAGTTTTATAGATACGTAATCCCTGATTAAGCAATAGCTGTAATCAGGGATTTTTTGTTTAGAACAATGTATCTGCATTTTATCTTCCTGACAGACTTTAGGACTTTTTTTTATTTGTTTTGCTATTACCTTTGCAGTAATGTATGCGAACTGGAAGTTCGCACCACAAATATCTTATGAACCGTATTCTTATAACAGGCGCTAACGGGCTGCTGGGTAGTGCTACCGCTAAAAGATTTGTTGAAGCAGGTTTTGAAGTACTGGCCTTGTGTCGTGCTGAAAGTGACCTGACTGCCCTGAAAGATATTGCCAACAAAATAACTATCGTAGAAGGTGATATTCTGGATGTTGTTGCATTAGAAAAAGCCTTAGAGGATGTAGATTTTGTAGTGCATTCGGCGGCAGTGGTGTCTTACACTCCAAAAGACAAAAACCGCATGTATAAGACGAATGTGGAGGGTACGGCTAATGTGGTAAACGTATGTTTGATGAAAGGCGTAAAAAAGCTTTGCCATATCAGTTCTATTGCTGCCTTGGGCAAGCCTGCTGCCCCTCAGAATTTATCGAACAAGGATACTATCATAGATGAAGATCAGAAGTGGGAAGACTCCCCTATCAATTCCAACTATGCTAAAACCAAATATCTTTCTGAACTGGAAGTATGGCGTGGTAAAGCCGAAGGCTTACCTATTGTCATTGTCAATCCATCTGTAATACTAGGCGAAAGCGACTGGACTAAAAGCAGTACTCAATTGTTTAAATATGCCTACGATGAGCATCGTTTCTACAGCGAGGGCAATATGAACTACGTAGACGTAAAAGATGTGATTGAAGCTATTTATCAATTAACTATCTCAGATATTGAGGGCGAAAGATTTATCTTAAATGGTGGAACTGTTAGTTATAAAGAATTCTTCGAAAAGGTTGCCAGACTATTCAATAAAAAACCTCCTACCAGCAAAGTTTCCCCTATACTCACCGAAATCATCTGGCGGGTAGAAGCCCTCAGGTCTTTTATTACCGGAAAAGCTCCGCTGATTACCAAAGAAACCGCCAAAAATTCTTTAATGAAGTTTGTTTACAGGAGCGATAAGATTCGTCAATCACTCAATTTTAAGTTTACTGATTTCGACGAAACCATTAAGCGGGTAAGTATGTTTTTATTAAAGAGTCATTGATCTTTTGAGTAGATTCATGCGTAAAAATAGCTTTTATCCAGCTAATCCTTACAGTAAATTTATTGAGAGAAATCCTTGACATTTGATAAAAAATACTTATATTGAATCATAATTGTTGTCGGGATTGAGTATTTTTAATTGAAAACACTTTAAATCCTTTATTTAAAGCTGTTTATAAAAGATTAAGACTATCCGAGCAAATATATATAATTACCGTCCTATGGTTGGGCCGTAAAAAACTTTGGGTAATCTTACATGCAACACGAATTCAGCGACAGATTCGAAAACTTCGATGGCGCAGATGTAAAAGCGACTGTTGAACGTTTTGAAGGAATGCTCAAAAGCCAAGAAACGGTCTTCTTCGATGAAGAGACGTATGAACAACTCTCTGAGTACTATCTTCTAGCCGGAAAATGGGAGATGGCTATGCAAGCCTGTCAGATGGGACTTGAACAGTACCCTTACTCTCTCGACCTCCTTTTGGATCAAGCACAGATTCATGCCAATAATGAACGGTTTGAAGAAGCAATGGAAGTGTTGGACAGAGCCTCCACTTTTAATCCGGCAGACAATGAAATCACTTATATGCGTGGTGTGATATGTAACCTTATGGGTAGCTACGAAGAAGCTATTGAGCATCTGAGAGAAGCATTGTTGATGTCGGAAGAAAAAGAGTCGGTGTATTTCCAATTGGCTCAAACTTATCAGAACTGGCAGAAATTTGAAGAAGCCGCTCATTTCTACAAAAAGGCTATCAAACATCAGTTTAATGAAGAAATAGCTTTTTATGAATTGGTTTTCTGCTTAGAGCAACTAAATAAATTAGACGAAAACGTATCCTATTTTCAGGATTTAGTAGATAACAATCCGTATTCTTATCTGGCGTGGTTTGCGTTGGGTATGGTACACGGAAGGTTGAATAATCATAAAGATGCAGCGTATGCATATGATTATGCAGTAACCATTAACGAAAAATTTGCTTCGGGATGGTTTAATCTGGCATATACCTATATCAACCTCGAAAACTACCTTGATGCCAAGGAATGTTATCTGAATGTATTGAAGAACGAAAAGCCTACTGCTGAAGTGTACACGCATCTGGGAGTGGCTTGTGAGAAACTGGAACAATTTGAAGAAGCGTATAAATACTACAACGAGGCCGTTAATCTGGATGAGAGTTGGGATGAAGCCTGGTTTGGTATGGGTTCGGCTTTGTATGAGTTAAACCGCTGGTACGAGAGTATCCATTTTACGCAGAAAGCTATTAAGCTCAATGAAAGCAATGCTGAATACTGGCTTTTATTGGCAGATACAGAAGCAAAGTTGGGTAATTTTTTATCAAGCAATGAAGCCTATAGATTTGCGATGGGTCTTGACCCTAAAAATCCGGATATCTGGTTGAGTTGGTCTTTGCTTTTCTTTGAGAATGGTGAGTACACCAAGGCTTTTGAGATTATGTATGATGCCCTCACAGAACTACCGGAAGAGGCAGATTTGTATTACAGAGCAGCCGTATATCTGATTTTAGATGGCAGTTTCAACGAAGCCTATAAATATCTGGAATCGGGCTTAACATTGAATTATGATGCTCATGCGCAGGTTTATGACTTTTTTCCGAACCTGAATACACAGAAAGCATTGTTTCGGATTATAGAACAATACAAATAGAAACTGGGCTTTGAGCAATCTCAAAGCCCAGTTTGTTTATAAGCTTTTTTTTACAACATCTTCCCTTTTTCTATGGAAGTGACACCTTTCTTCGACAAAGCTTTTACCCCATAAATTAACTCGGCAAAACGCTCATCTTTGGTTAAGCCCTTTTTATATCGGCTATATATCTGCTGAATGACAACCGAGTTTTTAAAAAGCCCGAAAACGTAGAAGTATAGAATATTTGATATATCTCTCCCACTCTTTTCTGCATAGCGTTCGGCAAATTCCTGACGGCTCAAATTTCCGGGCAACCAAGATAAGTTGAAGCCTTTTTCAAACATGCCATCGTTGGCCTCTGCCCAATAAGATAAGGTAGTACCTAAATCCATCAGAGGATCTCCAACGGTTGTCATTTCCCAGTCTAAGACTGCTAATATATCTGACCAATCATCTACATTCAGCACCAGATTATCGTACTTATAATCGTTATGAATCAGCGTTGGCTTTCCTTCGGTAGGGAGATTTTCTTTTAACCAGTTCGCCAGATTATCCATTGCAGGTATCTCATCAGTCTTTGAGGCTAAATAGCGTTTATGCCAACCCTCTACCTGACGTTGTATGTAGCCTTCCGGCTTACCGATATTAATTAAGGCAGGTAGATCTGCGTTTGTAGCTTCAATATCAATGGCGTGGAGTTCTACTAAGTTATCGCACAAAGCTTCTGACATTTTGCGCATCATTTCGAGGGCTACATTACCCATCAACTTCGGTGCATCTTTTGCCCGCAGAATAATACCTTCTACCCGTTCCATAATATAGAATGGGCAACCCATTACCGATTCATCTTCGGTGTATATAACAGGCTTAGGTATTTTCTTATAGCCGCTGTTTTGTAAAGCGCTTAATATTTTGTACTCCCGACCCATATCGTGCCCGCCTTTGATGTCTTTTGCACCAAAAGGTGGCCGTCTCAAAACATATGCTTTACCTGCTGTTTTTAATAAATAAGTAAGATTAGAATATCCGCCCGGGAACTGGGCGATTTCGACAATAGGTTCAAAATCAGGTGAAGCTGATTGAATAAATTCGTTCAGCTTTACCAAATCAATTTCTTCGCCCTGCCTGATGCTTGTAGGAGAATCTATTTTAATAGGGCTCATGTTTATCAGGCTGGTTGGTGCTCGCTCCTCAATAAATCATTTACCGTTTTAACAGGGTTAAAGGTAATGAGCGGAACTTCTACAAAAAGTGTATTCCAGTCTGACATGGCACCATTCCAAAGACCCGGTAATTCCTGGGCTTTCAGGTCTTTACCACTTTGCGATTTCTGGGTAATGAAACCAGTCTGTGGGTCGCGGTAATTCAATAAATTGAATTTATTGCCTTTATAATCTTTCACCGAACATATCAAATCCACCGGATTAAAGTGTGTTGCTTTATCGAAGATTTCTTTTTGCTGTGCATTACCTAAATCAATTTGAGCCGACTCTACTACCTGTAACGAAACCGAACTATCAGGATCTTTTGCCCAGAATGGTCCACCACCCGGTTCGCCCACGTTTTTCACCATACCACACAAACGAATCGGTCGATTGAGTTTGCGTTTACAATAATCCATTTTGGCATCAACTGAATAACTTCCGAAGCCCTCTGGAGGTAATGTACAAAGCTTGGTTTCAAGGAAATTCAGGATTTCCTTTAATAGTTTTTCATCTACTTCCTCACTATATAATTTCTTTAAATAGGAGAATATTTTTTCCTGATAGTCTAACAATAGACCTGCCAAAGCCTTTTTGTAGAGAATAGTTTTACTTTTCAAACGGTCAGGTACTACATTATCTACATTTTTAATGAAGATAATATCAGCCTCCTGTTCGTTCAGGTTCTCAAGTAATGCCCCGTGTCCGGCTGGACGGAAAAGTAGGTCTTCACTACCTGTGCGGAATGGTGTATTATCCATATTTACCGCAATGGTATCAGTAGAAGGCTTTTGCTCTGAAAAACTGATGCTGTACTTTACTTTATATTTGGCTTCGTATTTAGGCAATACAGAGTCTATTAAAGTTTTGAATTTCTTTCTATGCTCTGGCGAAACTGTAAAGTGCAATTTCACTTTGCCATTGCTATTGGCATATTTTGCGCCTTCTACCAGATGCTCTTCCACAGGCGTTCTGGCAGTTTTGCCGTATTTATGAAAATGCAATAAACCTTTAGGCAAACTACCATAATCTAGTCCTTTATCTGTCAGTAAATATTCCAGAACAGTCTGATAATCACCAGATTCAGCACCTATAGCTTTCACAAGCGTATCATAAAACGCGAAGTCTTTTAGCCTCTCTAAAAACTCATTCACCGATTTGTCCAGCTTTCCTTCATCCTTGGCAGAAAATAGAGATTTAAACATACGGGTTGCTGCCCCGGAAGCAGGTACAAATTTCAATAGTTTCAGTTTTGGGGCTCTGCTATCAAAATACTTCGCATACTTACCTGCCTGAGAGTCAGAGAGCGCGATAATGCCATCGCCAATAGTCGCAGCTTTTATTACATTCAGATACGGAAAACCTTTTTTAAAGTTTTCTATCTGCTGCTGAATCGTTTCGAGGTTTGCACCACGAACTTTAATTTTGTCAAGGTCTTTTTCGATGAACATATCACTTGTTGTATTTATACTTTTGTTTGTGATTATTGCGACGTAATTTTACAAAAATTTAGAATCAAGGCAATACTTTGGGGTTATTTATTAAAAATTTATGAATAGTATTCTTCCTCTTCTCCAGGCTACTCAGCAGGCATCGGCAGGTATCAGAAATCTATCAAGCGAACAAAAAAGTCAACTATTAAATCGCCTGATTGTTTTAATCGAACAGTCAAAAGAGTTAATCATAGCTGAAAACAAAAAAGATTTAGACCTGATGGATAAAGCCGACTCCAAATACGACCGTCTTTTACTGAACGAAAGTCGTATTCAGGGCTTAGCTGATTCGTTGAGAGAAGTGTCCCTATTGCCTGACCCAACAGGGCAAGTCCTAATGAATAGCCATCTGGAAAATGGGCTAACTATTAAAAAATTAGCCGTTCCGATGGGAGTAGTCGGCGTTATTTATGAATCTCGCCCGAATGTAACGATTGATGTAGCATCACTTTGCCTACGCTCGGGTAATGCCTGTGTGTTGAAAGGAGGAAAGGAAGCCAATTTCTCTAACCAATGTCTGGTAGGTTTGATTCATCAGGCTTTAGAAGAAGCCGGAGTAGCGAAAGAGGCCGTATTGTTATTACCGACTGATAGAAAATTTACAGAAGAATTATTGAAAGCAACTCGCTTTGTGGATATTATTATTCCAAGAGGTTCGGATTCTTTAATACAATACGTTCGTCAGAACTCGTTGATTCCTACGATTGAAACAGGTGCAGGGGTTGTGCATACTTATGTAGAAAAGACCGCTGATCTAGCAAAGGCAAAAAATATTATCGTCAATGCACGTGTCTCTCGCCCGTCTGTTTGTAATTCCCTTGATTGCGCGATTGTAGATGAAGCTATTCTAGCAGATTTTCTGCCCTTGTTGATTGATGACTTTAATAAATGGGATGTAGAAGTCTATGCTGATGCACCTGCCTATGCTGTTTTTAAACAGGCAGGCTATGAAAAACTCCATGAAGCGAAACCTGAAGATTTTGGCAAAGAATGGCTGGATTATAAAATATCTATCAAGACAGTTAATGGTATTGATGAAGCCTTATCACATATTCAACAATATTCATCCCGACATTCAGAAGCTATTCTGACAGAGGATCAAGCTTTGGCCGAACAATTTTTAAGAGAGGTTGATGCGGCTGCTGTTTACCATAATGCTTCCACCCGTTTTACAGATGGCGGACAGTTTGGTTTAGGTGCTGAAATCGGTATTTCTACCCAGAAACTACATGCAAGAGGGCCATTTGCCTTAGAGAAATTAGTGACAGAAAAGTGGGTGGTGACTGGTAGCGGGCAGGTAAGATGGTAATTTTTTAAAATAAATTTCTTAAAAAAAAGACAAAACATAGCTAAGAGGCGTTATACGTAGAACATGTTTAAATATTGTTTTCATGCCCGAAAAGAATATTTATTAATAAATCCATAGAAATGTTTTTTATTTGTGCCACACAAACCTATGATCGTTTATGAAGAATTTGCCTGAGCAGTATGCTCATCCTTACTCTTTCGCTCCAAAATTCAAAAAATCTGTTGTTTACTTCTCTATGGAATTTGCCATAGACCAGGCATTGAAAACCTATTCGGGTGGGCTTGGGTTTCTGGCAGGTTCGCACATGCGTAGTGCCTATCAAATGAAACAAAATTTGATTGGTATTGGTATGTTATGGAAATATGGGTACTATGACCAGACCCGTAATACTGACAATAGCATGGCTGTACAATTCCGTGAAAAAATATACAATTTCGTCAAAGACACAGGGATTCGCTTTCAGATAATTATTCAGAATCGCCCGGTAAGGGTTGCCGCTTTTTTTCTTACACCAGATACTTTTGGGTCGGTACCCATGTTTTTCCTGACCACTGATATCGAAGGAAACGATGCCTGGGCTCGCTCACTATCTTATCATTTGTATGATAAAGATGCTTCTACTAAAGTTGCCCAGTGTATGATTCTGGGACTCGGAGGCATGAAACTCTTAGATGAACTCAATTACCAGCCTGATATTTATCATTTCAACGAGGCCCATGCCGTCTCAGGAGTATTTCATCTGTACAAAAAATTTGGGAAAGTTGCTGATATTAAAAAGAATGTGGTATTTACTACACATACGCCCGAAGAAGCCGGTAATGATAAACATGATATTAATCTTTTGGAGAGCATGAGTTTCTTTAATGGCATTCCATTGACAGAAGTACGCAAAATAACGGGAATTAAAGATAACATTTTTAATCATTCGCTGGTAGCGCTTCGTTTCAGCAAACAAGCCAATGCGGTTTCAAAACTTCATGGAGATGTATCACGCACCATGTGGAGTGGGCATAGTGGCGTAGCGCCGATTACCCATGTAACCAATGCACAGAATAATCTGTATTGGGCAGATGAAGAATTAGAAAAAGCGCGTAAGAAATCAGATACGAAAAAAATAACAGCGCGTAAAAAAGAATTGAAATCGGTTTTGTTTAAAACCGTAGCTGACCAATGTGGAAAGTTATTTAATCCCAATACACTAACCATTGTATGGGCCAGACGTTTTGCCGCTTATAAGCGCCCTGATTTACTGACACGTGACAGAGAGCGTTTTGAAAGAATCATGCGGAATACCCGTTACCCGATTCAGTTTATCTGGGCAGGAAAGCCTTATCCTTTCGATAATGGAGCAATGGGTATATTTAATGATTTATACTATTTGAGTCACTTGTTCCCAAATATGGCAGTATTAACCGGCTATGAACTGGCCTTGTCAAAGACTTTAAAAGATGGAGCTGATGTATGGTTAAATACGCCTATTGTAACCCGCGAAGCATCTGGCACGAGTGGTATGACGGCGGCTATGAATGCCGGATTGAATTTCTCAACTTTTGATGGGTGGGTATGTGAGTTTGCCAATGACTCAAACTCTTTTGTGGTTCCGGTAGCACAGGGTTATCCGGAATGGGAAAGAGATAATACAGATATTCATAACTTATTAGATATGCTTGAACATAAGATTCTGCCGATGTATTATGATAATCAGGCTGAATGGCAAAAGATGGTTTTGCAAAGCATGAATGATGTGAATGCGTTTTTTGATTCTGATAGAATGGCTACTGAGTATTATGAAAAGGTTTATTGAGAACAAGCATATTTTAATTATCTCAAGAGGTTTTACGATTCCGTATTCGTAAAACCTCTTGCTTTTATACAATTGATAATTTTACTTTTAAAACACCTGTGATAAATAATTTGGTCGAGTAAATACAGGGATTGATAGAGAAAATTTACTAGTTAGTTGAACCATTGGCAGAATTTTGCTTGTTACTACCTATATTTGTCTCCATATCCTTTTTCTAAAGAAAACACAATGTCGGTGCTTAAGAAAAAAATAACTTCTAAAGCGTATTTTTTATTGATACTGATGTTCTCTTTTATTTGCAGACAATTCGTAACTGAAGGTTTCCGGATTTACGAATTAGCTATGAATAAAACAGAGCAGTGTTTAGATATTAGTCTGGAGGATAGCTGTTCTTTGGAAACACAAATGTCTGGCATTGAAGAAGTAGAAGCATCTATTGCTTCTCATTTATCCAAGCCTGTCATGATGGAGTTTACTTTCTGTAAAGAAGCTATTTTTACTGCCACCAATGTACATGAAGTGTACTTAGGCCTCAACACCCCCCCACCTGAGCAAATGCGTTTGCTCGCTTAAGTGTATTTTATAGGTTTTTTCTTGCTGCAAAGATTCTTTGTGGTTAGAATATTCTTTTCTATAAAATACCCTGATAGCTTCTCGCACAAAATGTTGTTTTTTTAAGAGGCAATTCCCTTGTCGGGTTACTGCTGTATGTATCATTGTACGATTCCAATAAAAGAAAGTGACTTTCAAAGAATTACTTGGATTAATAATTTATTAACAATAGATTTAATTTAAGACCCTGATAGTCTGTCTTTTACGAATCACCAAAGGAACTTTTTTATGAAAAATCTTACACTCTTAGCATCGGTGCTATTATTGGCATCGTCCTGCTCCTCTAATAAGGAAGAAAAGCAGGCACAGGAAATGGAAAAATTTCCTGTAACGTCTCCCATTTCTATTGACACCACATTGCCAATCGACTATGTAGCAGAAATCAATGCTGTTCAGAATGTCGAAATCAGAGCAAGGGTCAAGGGATATTTAGATCATATCTATATCGACGAAGGAAAATACGTGAAGCAGGGACAATTACTCTTCACTATTAATAACCCCGAGTTGAATGAAAATATTGTAAAAGCTACGGCTATTCTGAAAAGTGCTGTTACAGAATTAAAAGCCACTGAAATAGAGCTGAAAAATGTAAAATCTCTCGCAGATAAAAACATTGTTTCAAATACTCAACTTGAAATGGCTAAGAACAAAGTTGATCTGGCTAAAGCAAAAGTAGAAGAAGCACAGGCCAACGAAACATTTGCCAAAATTCAGTTAACTTATACGCAAGTAAAAGCACCATTCAGTGGCATTGTGAACCGTATTCCGAACAAAACCGGAAGTTTGATGGAAGATGGCACTTTGTTGACCAGTATCTCTAAAAACGATGAAGTATTTGCCTATTTCGATGTTTCAGAAAAAGAATACCTCAACTATGCCTCCAATCTGAAAACAGATGCTGAGCAATCGAAGAATGTGACTTTGATATTAGCCAATGGCGAAGAGCATCCTTTTAAGGGAAAGATTGAAACCACTGAGGGTGAAATAGAACCAAGCACAGGGAATATTGCTTTTCGAGCCAGATTCAGTAATCCGGATAAGATTCTGAAACACGGTGCCAGTGGTAAGATACGTCTGCAAAGAAAATATAAAAACGCATTGATTATTCCGCAGAAAGCTACTTTTGAAATTCAGGACAAGATGTATGTCTATGTAATTGATAAAAGTAATAAGGTTAAATCCAAGCCAATCACTACCAATAGCCGGATGCCTCATTTTTATATCATAGAATCAGGTTTATCACCTGATGACAAGATTATTTATGAGGGGATTCAGAACATCAAAGACGGCATGACCGTAGACCCACAATTTGTGGAAATGAACGAAATATCGAAAGAATTTGCGGCCAATAGCGCCTCAAGATAAGCCTTATTAACATGTTTACAAATTTTATCAACCGACCGGTACTATCGTTGGTTATATCCATCTTTATAGTACTCTTAGGGGTTTTGGCTATGATTGGCCTGCCAATCACCCAATATCCCGACATTGCTCCTCCAGCCGTTTCGGTTACAACCAAATATACGGGTGCCAATGCTGAGGTATGTGCCAAAGCAGTGGTTACCCCTTTAGAGCGCGCCATTAATGGTGTGCCGGGCATGACTTATATGACCTCTGTTTCGGGTAATGACGGAACAAGTATCATACAGGTATACTTTGAAGTAGGTACTGACCCCGATGTAGCTGCCGTAAACGTGCAGAACAGGGTTACTACTGTACTAGACGAGTTGCCAGAAGAGGTAATCAAAGCCGGGGTATCGACCGAAAAAGAGGTGAATAGTATGTTGATGTACATCAACCTTATTAGTGATGATACTTCATTAGACGAGAAATTTATTTACAACTTTGCTGACATCAACGTTTTAGCTGAGCTTAAACGGATTGATGGAGTTGGTTTTGTAGATATTATGGGCTCACGTGAGTATGCCATGCGTGTATGGCTGAAACCAGCCCGAATGGACGCTTATCAGATATCAGCCGAAGATATTATTCAGGCATTGAAAGCCCAGAATGTGGAAGCTGCTCCCGGTAAAATCGGAGAAAGCTCAGGGCGTCAGCATCAGTCTTTACAATATGTATTGCGCTATACAGGTAAAATGACCACGAAAGAGCAATACGAAAACATCGTGGTTAAGGCATCTGACAATGGCGAATTGCTCCGTTTGAAAGATGTAGCCGATTTGGAATTTGGCTCCTTGGATTACGACGTATTGTCGAAAGAGAATGGCAAACCATCGGCCGCCATCGTTCTGAAACAAAGACCGGGTTCGAATGCCAGCGAAGTAATCGACAATATTAAGTCTCGTCTGAACTTCCTGAAAGAAACGACTTTCCCCCCGGGCATGACTTATACCATCAGTTATGACGTTTCACGCTTTCTGGATGCTTCCATTGATGAAGTAATCAAAACACTTATCGAGGCATTTATATTAGTTGCCATTGTCGTATTTCTATTCCTGCAGGACTTCCGTTCTACACTTATTCCCGTGTTAGCGGTGCCTGTTTCGCTGGTAGGTACATTTGCCTTTATGCAGTTGTTTGGCTTCTCTATCAACCTCCTTACACTTTTTGCCTTGGTATTGGCTATCGGTATTGTAGTTGATAATGCCATTGTGGTGGTAGAGGGGGTGCATGCCAAAATGGAAGAAAAACACCTTGGCCCTAAAGAAGCTACCATTGAGTCGATAGGTGAAATCAGTAGTGCCATTATTGCTATTACCCTGGTGATGTCGGCCGTGTTTGTGCCTGTGGCATTCTTATCAGGCCCTGTGGGTGTATTCTACCGACAGTTCTCTGTTACGATGGCGATTTCCATTGTTATTTCAGGGGTTAATGCCCTGACTCTTACACCTGCACTATGTGCCATAATGCTGAAAAACCCACATACTGAGGAGAAGAAAAGTAATCTTTTGACCCGATTCTTCGATAAGTTTAACCAGGGGTATGATAAGCTATCTGATAGATATAAAAGTTTATTAAGACTGATTGCTAATCGTCGTTTGGTAACAGTGCTTGTATTAGTAGGTTTTAGTGTGGGTACCTGGGGTGTTGGTAAAGTATTACCTACCAGTTTTATCCCTACAGAGGATCAGGGGACTATCTATGTGAACGTAACTACACCTGTAGGTGCTACCTTAGAACGTACGGAAGAAGTGATGAATGAGATTGACAGAATTGCCAAAACGCTACCGGAAGTAGAATCTATTTCAAGCTTATCAGGTTTCAGTATGATGACTGATGGGGTCGGCGCCTCATTTGGTATGAGTACCATAAACCTGAAAGCGTGGAAAGATCGTAAGGCAACAGCCAATGATATTATCGCACAAATGGTTGAAAAAACCAGGCATATCAAAGATGCAGAAATCCAGTTCTTCCCCCCACCTGCGGTACCGGGCTTTGGTAATGCCAGTGGTTTTGAGGTACGTATGCTTGATAAAACAGGCTCAGGAAATTTGCAGAGAACGGCAGAGGTAGCTGATGAATTTATGAAAGAGCTCAAAAAACGTCCTGAAATAAAAGAAGTGTTTTCGAGTTTCAATCCTAATTTTCCACAATACCTGATTCATGTCGACCAAGATATGGCTGCCAAGAAAGGGATTTCGGTAGATGCTGCGATGAGTAACCTGCAATCGTTGATTGGTAGTTTTTATGCGACTAACTTCATCTTGTTCGGTCAGATGTACAAGGTAATGATACAGGCTGACCCTAAATACCGTGCTCAGCCTGAAGACATCATGAAACTGCGCATCAAGAATAAACATGGTGAAATGGTGCCTTATGCCATCTTTAGCCGCATAGAACGTGTCTATGGTCCTGAACAATTGACCCGTTACAATATGTATGTATCGGCGATGCTGAACGGAGAAGCAGCTCCGGGTTATAGTAGTGGTGATGCCATCAGAGCCATTGAAGAAGTAGCTAAAGCTAAATTACCAAGAGGATATACCTACGAATGGTCGGGTATGACTCGTGAAGAGGTACTTTCGGGTAATCAGGTAGTGTATATTTTCATTATCTGTCTACTGTTTGTGTATCTGCTGTTGGCAGCACAATATGAAAGTTTCATGCTTCCATTGCCTGTTATTCTCTCATTGCCTGTCGGTATATTTGGTTCATTGTTTTTCTTATGGCTGTTTGGTCTGGAAAACAATATTTACGCACAGGTAGCAATGGTAATGCTCATAGGCCTCTTAGGTAAGAATGCCATTCTGATTGTTGAGTTTGCCGTTCTGCAACAAAAAGAGGGTAAAACCTTACTAAAGGCTGCCATAGGTGGTGCAGTTGCCCGTTTCAGACCTATCCTGATGACCTCTTTTGCTTTCGTAGCAGGTTTAATTCCGCTAATGTCTGCTTCAGGTGCAGGTGCTATTGGTAACCGAACCATTGGTACTGCCGCTGCCGGAGGTATGTTGTTCGGAACCATCTTCGGGGTTATCATCATTCCTGGGTTGTATGTCATCTTTGCAGGAATGCCTAAACGCAAGAAAAACACGAAAAAAATTAACAAGGAATCGTATGTTGAAGCTTAAATATATTTATCTGTTTGCCTGTATCATTTTTTTGGGTGGATGTAAGCTTAAAGAAAATTTACCACAAAATAAGCCGGTAGCTATACCATCAAAATTCAGTGCAAAAACAGACACAACCACTACACAATTAGCCGGCATGCAGGATTTCTTTGCAGATCCTGCCCTTATGGCGCTTATAGACACTGCCTTAAAAAATAATTTCGATTTGCAGATAGCAATGCAAAATATCGAATTAGCCCGCGCAGGCGTTCGTTTTACCCAAGGGATTGATATGCCCGATTTATCAGCCGCCGCGAGTATGGGCGCTCGTAAATTCGGAAATTATACCATTGATGGAGTTGGTAATTATGATACCCAGTTTTCTAATAATCTGGATAATAAGCAAAAATTACCATCACCGGTTATTCCTGACTTTTTTATTGGACTACAGTCTTCATGGGAAGTTGATTTGTGGGGAAAACTCAAGAGTAAAAAGAAAGCAGCCGCTGCCCGATTTATTGCGAGTGAACATGGTAGAAATCTGGTGGTTACTTCAATGGTTTCAGAAATTGCCGATGCCTATTTTCAGTTATTGATTTTAGATAACGAGCTGAAAATATTAGAAGATAATATCAAATTGCAACAATCGGCTTTAGAGATTGTAAAGGCGTTAAAGCAGGCAGGGGAAGCAAACCAATTAGGGGTTGAACTCATGAGTGCCCAATTGCTTAGTTCTCAATCTCTGAAAGTGGAAGCCAAGCAGAAAATCGTTGAAAACGAAAATAAGATTAACTTTCTGTTAGGCAGATTCCCACAATCGATTAATCGTAGAACTGTGGCCTGGGAGAACATTGTTCCTCCTAAACTATCGACCGGAATACCATCGGCTTTATTACAAAACCGACCTGATATTAAGCAGGCTGAATTTGATTTAATAGCTGCCGATGCCGATATTTATTCGGCTAAGGCGGCATTTTATCCCTCGCTTAATCTGAATGGCTCTATGGGATTACAGGCTTTCAGGGCAGCAGTTCTATTTAATCCGGGCTCCTTTGCTTATAGTGTGGCCGGTGGTTTGTTTGCTCCATTGCTCAATAGACGACAATTAATTGCCGATCTGATGGCAGAAGAAGCTGAACAAAAAATGGCGTATACCAACTATAAGAGAACCATCGTGAATAGTTTTACTGAAGTGTATAACTATCTGAATCTGATTGAGAATACCAACGAAATACACGAGTTGAAATCGAAAGAAGTAGATGTATTGAAAAATTCAATCACGACCTCCATTGAATTATTCAAATTTGGTAGTGCTACTTATCTGGAAGTAGTGACAGCACAGAAAAATGCCTTACAGGCACAAATGGAATTGATTAATTTAACAAAGAGTCAATATGGTGCAGTAATAGGGCTTTATAGAGCTTTAGGCGGCGGTTGGCGGTCGGAGATTTGATAATAAAAAAAGGCTGTTCAATTCGAACAGCCTTTTTAGTATCTAAGCAATCAGGAAGCTTTCACTCGTTGCTGTTCACTTTCTGAGCCACCATTCTGGCGTACTTTCAGCGTCTGACCTTTGCTGAATCTAAAGGCAAACGAAATGGTTACTACGCGGGTATCTAAATAACTAAACCAACTGGCCACAGCATTTTTGATATTACGAATATCTCCGCCAACCTGATTTGTATAAAACACATCATTTACATTCAGTCTTAAGGTACCTTTATCTTTCAGGATTTTTGTTGATACCCCTGCTCTGATAGAACCAATTGGAATAACAAGGAATTGGCCTGATAATACTTTGGTCTGATAAGAACCTGCCAATTCGGCACTCCATTTTTTGTTGATAACAAACTGGTTGGTTGGCACAACTACCCAAAACCAACGTGAATCGTTGAGGGTTTCGGTATAAATCGGACTTTCAAATTTGTTATTCAAATAAGCTGTATACAATTGAAGTGTCCACCATTTTTGTATCTTGAAGGTACCGTTTACTTCTACTCCATAAGAAATCTGCTTCGCAAAATTACCCGGGCGACTATAATAAATATTTCCTCTTTGCTCGTTAGTCTCCGAAATTACATTGTTCGATTGGCTATACTGCAAAGTCGTTGTTACCATATTATTATAGGTATATGATAACTCTGCATTATATGAGAAAGTAGGTTGTAGGAACGGATTACCACCATAATAGGTAAATCTATCCATCGGATATGTAAACGGATTCATATCCCTATAATTAGGGCGGTCGATACGTCTGCCGATTGACAAGCCTATTACGTGTTTAGAAGCTGAATCGATTTTATATTGTGTGTAAAAAGTAGGGAAAAGGTTGGTATAATTTCTTTTGAATGAAGAGTCTTTCACAACTATATTGCCTAACTGGTTGCCGACGATGCTGGTATTCTCCAGGCGTAGACCTGCCTGAATTGAGATTTTCTTGAAGTCTCTTGAATAATTCAGATAGACAGCATTGATATTTTCTTTGTATTGAAAATTATTCGAAAAAGTATAATTCGGCACTTTCTGATCATCCACCACATCGTAGAAATCGGCAATGTTTCCCGTTTTCACAAAGCTTGTCTTAGCTCCTGCTTCAATTCTTCCACCTTTGGCAAGCGGATTAAGATAATCAATCTTTGCAGCTCTGATACTAATGTCAGATGGCAGGTTTGATTCTAAAATACTTTTGTTAATCAGACCCCCATCAGGGTTCAGGTTTTTATTTTCAAGTCTTTGCTCAACCTTTGATTTATAAACTATATTATCAAGGTTGACTGATATTTCTCTGCCTTTCGTATTCAATTGATGAGTCATATTCAGATTTACACTACCGTTTTTAAACAGAATATCCGTTGGATTATAGGCATCAACCAGGCCAGTTATTTCGTTCTGTCCGTTTCTGATAGCAGCTTTATTTGTCAGATTCCTACTTGATGGGTTAATGAAACCGCTCAATGCTACACCTATTGTAGTCTTTTTGGTTATGTAATAATCAAGCCCTAATTTCAGGTTATTGCTCCTGTTAGTAGGTCTGATATACGAATTCTGAATGAATGTTGAACTGAGTTGTCCTTCAGGTGTAAAGTACTTACGGGTAATGGTTAAGTCCTGATAGCTACTATTTTGATTGGCACTCAGATTGGAAAAGAAGTTGAATTTATTAATGCGGTAATTGAAATTAAAGCTATTGTTGGTACGCATAAAACGCCCTTGTCCGTAAGACAGATTCAAGCCGCCATTCATACCTCTGGCAAGGTTTTTCTTCAAGCGGATATTAATCACCCCGGAATTTCCTGCGGCATCATATTTGGCAGGCGGATTAGTCATGATTTCAATAGATTCGATAGTAGATGAGGGAATTGTACGTAAGTAATTGGCTAGATCAGAAGCTGATAGATAGGTAGGCTTATCATCAACAAAGACCACTACTCCACCCTTTCCTCTAAGTGAAATATTACCATTTATATCAACAGTTACACCCGGTGCTTTTTCCAGTACTTCAAGCGAAGTTACCCCTGCATTGCTGATTAAAGCTTCCGGATTAATAACAGTTCGATCAATTTTCTGCACAACGAAAGCTTTCTGTGCTGTTACAGCCACCTCTTGCAGTTCGTTCGTGCTGTTGGTAAGCGTAATACTTCCTAAATCGATGGTAGAATTTTGTGCATTTAAAATGATTTTTCCGGAAGTATATTTATTCATACCTACAAAACTTACCTCTACTAATAGTGTATCATACTTTAGTTTTTCAAATTCAAATTTGCCATCTACATCTGTAAAAGAAGATTTTAAAATCCCTTTCTGGCCTTTTGATAGTATAATAGTTGCTCCGACCACTGCCTCTTTTTTGTCGTCTTTTATAAGGCCTTTAATAGTTCCGTTTTGTGCCTGGGCTAAGCTTGTGATGAAGAATAAAAAGAATAGTTTTTTGTACATAATTTGTTGTATGCGCTTAATTTAGGTTGGTAATAAAGATTGCATGGATGATTAATGGAGTACTACAAAGAGCCATTGACCTGTTGAATATCCGGCTTTAAAAATGGCAATAGCACCCCCAACAATGAGCAGTGGCAGCATGAATTGGAGAAATTGCGATTCATGTAATTCTTGTTTTTTCATAATTGTATAAGATTGTGATTATAAAGAGAAAATGCAAATACACCGGAGGAATAGCCAATTTTTATCTTGGCGTAAGTGGGGAGTATAGCTTTTTCATAATTTTCTTCAAAGAAAATGCTATTTCAGTTTTTCGGCAGGTTGTTTTTGATAAAAGGTTATTTTCTATGAAGAACGAAAATACATTTCATGAAACCACCTATCTGATATTAGCAAATACTCTATATTTGTTTTATGCAAAACCTCTTTCCATCTACCGAACTTCAATTAACGCATGCTAAAGTCAGCGTTGAAGAAATGTATAGGGCACTTAATCAGGTTCAGCAAAATAACCTAGCAGGTTTGTTAGTACCTCCTTTCTGGGTAAAAAAAATATATAGAGATTGGGGTGCTGATAATCAGGCCAATCTTGGAACAGTCGTTGGTTTTCCACTTGGCTATCAGCGTACAGAGGTAAAACAGTTAGAAACAGAGCTAGCTTTGAAGGATGGTGCTACTGATATTGAAGTAATGCTCAACACCTCAGCCTGGTTTTCAAACCAGAATAATTGGGTGAAGATAGAATTTGCCAAATTAGGTAAGCTGATACATCAACAAGAAGCATTTTTCACAGTTGCTATTGATGCTTCATATTTTGATACCATTAATCTGCAACTTGCCATAAAAGATGCTATTGACGCAGGTGTTGATTATATAAAAATCTATCAGCCTTTTAATCTTGTGCAGTCTTTACAAATCAAACAATGTATTCCGGATAGTGTGGGTTTAAAGATTTTTGCTGATAATGCCGCTTTAACAGAGATGCAGCAATTGATTGATGCAGGAATAGAGCGAATAGTTCTTACTGAATTTCTACTAAAATAATATTTCTTTGCTTCGCTTGCAAATATTATGCAAGCATACTATTTTTGCTCATATATCACGATTGTTTAAATCGTGTAAAGCAACGAAACTATGGCAGATACTATTGAATATAAAGTGCCCACTATGGCCGAAATGGCCATGAACGGACAAGCGCCTGAAATTCTTTTCTGGGTAGGTTGCGCAGGTTCTTTCGACGACCGTTATAAAAAAGTAACCATTGCTTTTGTCAAAATTCTGAATAAAATCGGGGTTAATTTTGCTGTTTTAGGTACAGAAGAAAGTTGCACAGGAGACCCAGCCCGCAGAGCCGGCAACGAGTTTACTTTCCAGATGCTGGCGCAGCAAAACATTCAGGTTCTGAATGGATATGGGGTAAAAAAAATAGTAACTGCCTGCCCCCACTGCTTTAATATCCTGAAAAACGAATATCCCGAATTAGGTGGTACATACGAAGTTATTCACCATTCTCAATATCTTCAACAATTAATCAACGAAGGCAAAGTAAAAGTAGAAGGTGGTGGCACTTTCAAAGGTCAGAAAATCACCTACCATGACTCCTGCTATTTAGGCCGGGCTAATGAGGTTTACGAAGCGCCACGCCAGGTACTGGAAATATTAGATGCCGAGTTGGTAGAAATGAAACGTTGCCGCACTAACGGGCTATGCTGTGGTGCCGGAGGTGCACAAATGTTTAAAGAGCCAGAAAAAGGGTTTAAGGATATTAATGTGGAACGTACTGAAGAAGCTCTGGCAACAGGTGCTAAAACCATAGCAGTAGCCTGTCCTTTCTGCATGACAATGATTTCTGATGGTGTAAAGAATAAAGAAAAAGAACATGAGGTAAAGGTCTATGATTTGGCAGAATTGCTAATTCAAACATTGTAGTTCGCTTCCTGACAGAACTTTTACAGGCGTATCGAATGTTTAGCTAACAGAATAAAACCTGTATTATGTATATTTCTTTTGAACAAATCCCTCAAAGCGCTCGTATCTGGGTTTATCAGGCCAATCGCACCTTAACTGATGCAGAAATCAGTGATATAGAAACCACTTTAAAGCCGGCCGTAAGCCAATGGGCAGCTCATGGAGCCTCATTATTAGCATCAGTAAAAGTATTGTATAATCGCTTTGTGGTGATTGCGTTGGATGAAAATCAGAACGAAGCCAGTGGTTGTTCGATTGATGCTTCTACACGTTGGTTCGTAGAATTAGGCAATCGCCTTAACATTGATTTCTTCGACCGTTCGCAGGCTTATATTGATGGAGACGAAATCAAAACCTTTTCGATTTTCCAACCCAAAAAAGCGATTGAAAGCGGGCTTATTTCTGCCGATACTATCCTCTTTGTTAATAACAATAATCTTCACACATTAGCTGATTTATCTACCCAATGGAAAGTACGTGCTTCAGAAAGCTATCTTAAAAGGTTTTTCAACAACGTAGGTTCATTAGCATAAATCAAACTTCTCTTTACAGACTATGGAATTAGGTATTAGTACATTTGGAGAAGTACACGCTGACGGAGTAGCAGGCAAAGCAGTTAACGCCCATATACGTATGCAGGAATTGATAGCTGAAGGCAAACTGGCCGATGAAGTGGGTTTAGATGTATTTGCCGTAGGCGAACATCACCGTCCGGATTTTATTATTTCTGCTCCTGAAGTAGCTTTGGCTGCCATTGCAGCCGTTACCAAAAATATACGTTTGTCTAGCTCGGTAACTGTTTTAAGTTCTGCGGACCCGGTTCGTACCTTTCAGAATTTCTCTACCTTAGACCTTATTTCTAATGGTCGGGCAGAAATCCTAGCAGGCAGAGGGTCATTTATTGAGTCTTTCCCATTATTTGGTTATAGTCTTGACGATTATAATGAGTTATTTATTGAAAAACTTGACTTGCTTACCAGGATTAACCAATCTGAGATAATTTCTTGGAAAGGTAAATTCAGAGCACCTATTCACCAATTAGGTGTTTATCCCCGCCCTATTCAGGAAGCACTTCCGATATGGTTGGCTGTAGGTGGGACTCCAGCTTCTGCTATAAGAGCAGGCAAGATGAACCTTCCTATGACTCTCGCTATTCTGGGTGGTCGACCAAGCCAATATGTATCGTTTGTGAATCTTTATAAGCAATCGTACAAAGCAGCAGGGCACGACCCGGCTAAATTTCAATTAGGCATTAACTCACAATTTTATATTGCAGAAACCTCTCAGCAAGCTGAAGATGAATTCTGGCCATCGTATGAGAAGCTAATGAATCGTGTAGGTAAAGAAAGAGGATGGTCGCCTATTACCCGTGAGCATTTTGAATATCTTTGCATGCCTGATGGACCTTTGTTTGTGGGTAGTCCACAACAGGTGATTGATAAGATTCTTTATCAAGCCGACCTCTTTAATCATACACGTTTTCTGGCACAAATGGTAAAGGGCGATATTCCTCATGCCAAAATCATGAAAGCCATTGAGTTGTTTGGTACAGAGGTTGCTCCGGCGGTCAGAAAGGCTTTGAATGCAGCTCAATAGATTATTATTTTTATTATCAGAAATTATGGCAGAAACCTTATATATACCTCAGACCACCGCACGCAAAGAAATTTATGAAAGCCTGTTACCACAGGTAGAGGGCTTGATAAGCGGTGAAACAGATACTATTGCCAATCTGGCAAATTTAGCCGCTGTGCTGAAAGAAGCTTTTAGCTTTTTCTGGGTAGGTTTTTATATTAAAAAAGAAAATCAATTGGTTTTGGGACCGTTTCAAGGACCAATCGCGTGTACACGTATCAATTTCAATAAAGGGGTTTGTGGTTATTGTTATCGTACCAAAGAAACGGTGATTGTACCTAATGTAGATGAGTTTCCGGGACATATTGCTTGTAGTTCAGCTTCGAAATCAGAAATTGTTGTACCTGTTTTTGACCATACAGGTGAGGTACTCATGGTATTGGATGTAGACAGTGATGAATTAAATGATTTCTCGGAGGATGATAAAGTGGGTTTGGAGAAAATGATGAAATTATTAGAAAAGACTTTTACGGTATAAAATGAATAATCTGTTCCCCATATTTTTAAAACTGGAAGAACTACATACCTTGATTGTAGGAGGTGGAAATGTGGGGCTTGAAAAATTAGAAGCGGTTTTACGTAATTCACCTAAAGCAAAAATTACCTTAGTAGCACCTGAAATCAAGGACGAAATCAAGGCATTGGCAGAAAGTCATAACCTAAGTTTGATTTTTGAGAAGTATGATAATAAATACCTTGAAGGTATAGATATAGTCATTGCAGGTACGGATAATAAAGCTGTTAATCAACAGGTTCAACAGGATTGTAAGGTCAGAAAAATTTTGGTAAACATTGCCGATACGCCTGATTTATGTGATTTCTATCTGAGTTCAGTGGTAGTAAAAGATGATTTGAAAATAGCGATTTCAACTAATGGTAAGTCTCCTACTTTTGCCAAGCGTTTTCGTGAGGTATTAGAAGAAATATTGCCTGATGCATTGCAGGAAACCTTAGATAATCTGCAAAGCATCAGAAACAAGCTAAAAGGTGATTTTCAGGATAAAGTACAGAAATTGAATGAGATTACTAAAGTGATGCGGGGTGAATAGTAATTATTTTAATTTCTTTACGATTGAAATAATTAGTCCCTTAGGGACGATATATCGGTAGAAAATATAAAGTTATGAAGTTGAAGTCCCGTAGGGACGATATATTAAAAATAATATATCGTCCCTACGGGACTTCATTTAATATCAAATCAGGAAGTTTCTACCAATATATTATCCCTACGGGATACAGTACAAATTTATTATTTCACGCTACTGCCAACGTATTCTTTCTTTCCCCAATCTGTTGTCTCCACATGGCATAGTACAATCCTTTTTCGGCTAATAGTTCTTCGTGTTTACCTACTTCAATAATCTGCCCCTGCTCTAATACAAAGATTCTATCGGCGTGCATAACTGTACTTAAACGGTGGGCAATCATTACTGTAATATAATCACCTTGCGCCGTAACAGCTTTTACTGTATTGGTAATTTCCTCTTCTGTTAATGAATCCAAGGCTGAGGTGGCTTCGTCAAATACAAAGATTTTCGGATTTCTCAATAAGGCTCTTGCAATAGAAAGGCGTTGTTTTTCACCTCCCGAAATTTTGATACCTCCCTCACCTATAACCGTATCGATACCATTATCCGCACGAGCTAGTAGTGTCTGGCAAGCCGACTTTTCTAACACATCCATAATCTCTTTATCGGTAGCATTCGGTTGTGCGAAAAGAAGGTTTTCTTTAATGGTGCCCGAGAACAATTGAGTATCCTGCGTTACAAACCCAATCTGTGAGCGTAATTCTTCGATATTGATTTCGTCTGCCGGAAGATTATTATAATAAATCGTCCCGTGTGATGGATTGTATAGGCCTACCAGCAGTTTTACCAGAGTTGTTTTACCTGAACCTGATGGCCCTACAAACGCCACGGTTTCGCCCTCTTTCACTTCAAAATTCACATGATCTAAGGCGTTGGTGTGGGCCGACAGATGCTTGAAAGTCACATTTTCAAATTGCAAATAGCTCACTGTGCCCAAATGCGTTGGAAATTCAGGAGTAACTTCAATTGGTTTCTGTAATAATTTATCGAAATTATTCAAAGATGCTTCCGCTTCCCGATAGGCTATAATCACATTGCCGATTTCCTGCATTGGGCCAAAAACGAAGAATGAATAGAATTGTAAGCTCAAAAGCTGCCCTACGGTCATTTGTTCTCTGAAAATCAAGAATAATAATACAAACAAGATACACTGACGCAGGAAGTTCACAAAAGTACCCTGCACAAAGCTGATACTACGAACCCCTCGCACTTTCTTCAACTCCAATTGCAGAATTTTAAAGGTATTCTGGTTCAGACGTTTAATTTCCTGTCCGGTTAATCCTAAACTCTTAATTAATTCAATATTGCGAAGAGATTCAGTAGTTGTTCCGGCTAAAGCCGTTGTCTCTTTCACAATTACTTTTTGTATTTCCTTGATTTTTCTACTCAATACTCTGGTTAAAGCAGCCAATGCAAAAGCGCCAACGAAATAAATACCTATTAACCAAGAATTAACACTTAATGAATAGATGGTCAGGAAGACAATACCTACCAAAGAAGTAAAGGCTACGTTAATAAACGAAGTAATAAATTTCTCGGAATCGGTTCGTACTTTCTGTAAAATCGAAAGCGTCTCGCCGCTTCTCTGGTCTTCAAATTGTTGATACGGTAGTTTCAGCGTGTGTTTTAGTCCATCAGTAAATACATTTGCGCCCAATTTCTGAATAATCATATTTACCATGTAGTCCTGCAATGTTTTGGCAATTCTACTCACCATTGCTACGCCAACGATAGCTAGCAACATCAACAATACACCTTTCAGAAATTCGGGTTCGGTGTAATCTTTGGCACGATTGGCATATTTGTCAATAAGCTTTCCAAAGATATAAGGGTCAAGCAACGAAAAAGTTTGATTGATAGCGGCTAAAAACAATGCCAGCACAACCTGCCAGCGGTAGCGGCTAAGATAATGTAAAAGAAGTTTCATCTAATATTTCCCTGGGAATAAGTATAGGTTATGTATTAAGAGAACAATGGGTGATTATAAATAATTCCACGCTTTTTTATAGCTTAACTATAATTTCACATCAATTTTCACCCAAAATCATCCTATAAATTACCATTCTTCCAAAGATTCTTTTTTTCTCTTTATTTTTAAGAAAACTTTGTCTTATAAACTGAACCGATATGACACCCGTTAGTACTAATACTTTCATCAGGAAAGTGAAAGATATTACCATCAGCAGTACGCTTGCTCTGGCTATTTTAGGAAGTAGTTTCACGCTACAGAGTTGTAATAATGACTCTGACAGTGATTATGAATATGATCAGGTAGATGTCTATACCAAAGGTGTAAAAACATACATCTCTGAAACTTCTAAAGGCATTTTCAAAATCACAGACGAGGTAGAAGTACCAGCAGATAGTTCCATTGCCATTGTTACTTATTTAGATGGTAAAAAAGATACGCTTTCACCCAAAGCTGTAAAGGCTTTGATTGATAACGAGGTGCATACTAACCCTAATAATATCGGTAGAAGTGATAATTTATCGAATGCACTTTTATTTGGAGGAATGGGATATTTATTGGCTAAAACACTAAGCCCTAACTATGCCCAATATCGTCCTGATGTAACCCCAAACAACGGAATTGCTCAAAATCTTTCTTCAAAAAATGACACGACTCATCGTCGTCGTCATGGGTATTATGGTGGAGGTATGGGTATGCTGCATTATTATGCTACGGCAGCGGCATTTCAGAAATCAAGTGCTATACACCATAATATCAGTCAATCACGCACGACTATGTCCAGGCCGTCAGGTGGAAAAAGCGGCTTTTTCCATCGTTCAAGCCATAGTAGTCATCACTCTTAATTTTTATAACGACTTTAAAGTCGTTCAGCCTAAGTCTTAATTGAAATCCATTCTATGAAACTGAAAAAATTAGTAACACCTCCACAACAGTCGCTTAGAAACGCCGGTTGGGATTGGATGTTGGGAGAAGATACTTTGCCTTATATTACCGACGATGTCGTAGTAATATCAGGACAAGAAGCCGAACAATATTATGAAGCAGCTAATGAGCTTTATGAGATGTTTATTGCAGCCGGCCAACATGTGCTTGATAATAACCGTTTGGAAGAATTAGGTATTCCCGAGAATCTGCATAGACTGGTAAAATATTCCTGGGATAATGATAAGCAATGGCATTTATACGGGAGGTTCGATTTAAGTGGGGGTCTTGATGGCAAGCCTATTAAACTCATTGAATTTAATGCTGATACAGCCACTTGTATTCCTGAAACGGCTGTTGTACAATGGGCTTCGCTGAAAGCTAATAATTTAGATGAGAGCCAGCAGTTTAATACGCTTTATGAGCAATTGGTTGAGAATTTCAGAGAAATACAAAGGCAAAACCCAAACTTTGAGCCAACTTTATTGATCTCTACCATGAGAGACTATCCCGAAGATGATACCAATATGCAGGTATTAGGAGAAGCGGCCAAAGAAGCAGGTTTTGAAATAGCTTTTGAATATATTGACGAAGTAGAGTTCTCGCCCATCGAGGGCATTTATAAGCAGAACTCAAAAGATGGAAGTTTTACTAAATATGATTATTGGTTTAAACTGATTCCCTGGGAATATATCGGTTGGGATGAACCGGAACTGGCGGATATTCTGACAAATATGGTTATTAATCAGAAAGCCGTTATTCTGAATCCGGCTTATACCCTACTATTTCAATCGAAAGGTATTCTGAAAGTATTGTGGGAATTATATCCTAATCACCCATTGTTATTGCAAACCGAAAATAAAGCCATTCAAGGCAAAGCTAGTGTAGAAAAGGTATTGTTTGGCCGTGAGGGCGCTAACGTCAGAATCCTTTCAGCTGATGGCTATGCCTTAGAAAAAAATGATGGCGAATATTTTGAACAAAACACCGTCTTTCAGGAATATACTGAATTTCTGCAGGATAAATCAGGCAATTATTATCAGGCAGGTGTATTCTTTGCCGGAGAAGCGTGTGGTTTAGGCTTCCGTAAGGGCGGCAAAATTATTGATAACAAAGCCCAGTTTTGTGGGCATATTATAGAGTAATTGTTATTGTGAAGTGGTAGGTTACCACTTCACAATATTTTTTGTATTCAGCATCTTCTTATTTGCATCGTATAAGCGAAGAATATACCTACCCTTTTCAAATTCTGAGAGGTTAAAAGTATCGCCTGACATTTCACCTTTATAAATCACACGGCCTTTTATATCTATTAGTTCAATAAACCTTACTGGTGCTCCTGATGAATTAATCAGAATCCTATCCACTGCTGGATTAGGAAAAACAGTCAGATTGGTTTTTGAAGATTCATTGCCTAGGATTAAATAAGGAGATAAACAAAAACTGTATCAGTTATGGGCCAGATAGGGACAGAATTAATCGTTCTTCCATCTTCATCCATTTGTGCAATACGAACTATCGGCATCCCTGTTGTATCTATTTTACTCCATTCAAGCTTTACTGCTTTGTCGGAAAGCAATGTAGATTTGAAGTAAATTGAGCAGACTTCATTAGAAAGAATCTCAGCCTTGGTAACGGAGTCCCTTTGAATAACCCGGAAACAATAATTCTTATTAATTTCCAGACCTGTTACTGTCCCCCCTGTAACATCTGTATTTCTTTTTATCTTTACCTGAGAGTCCGTCCAACTTGAGGTATTTTTCAATCGGTATTGTATAGTGTAATCTTGCCCGATAACACCATCCGCTATAGTTATTTTAGTCTCTTTGCCTTCATTGAGGCTCTCTAATTGGCTAATAAATGGTGTTTGTGAGTATGCAGTTAAACATGATAAAAGTAAGGCAATTATCACAGCAGGATTTAAATTAGAATATAAGCGCATTCGTAGATGTATTTCAATGGGTTTTGAATTTATATGCAGTTTTTACCACTTCATTAGAGTTCTGGTATCGAGTAGCTTTTTGTTGGCATCATATAAACGAAGAATATACTTAACCTTTTCAAACTCAGAGAGGTTGAAAGTATCGCTTGAAATCTCTCCCTTATAAATTAATCGGCCTCTCGTATCTAATAATTCAACAAACCTGACTGGTGCTCCAGATGAATTAATAAGAATTTTATCCTCTGTTGGGTTGGGAAAAACATTTATACTTCCTTTAGTATATTCTGTACTTAACACAACTGGGGTACACATTTCATTTGAATAAGAGATAGCATAATTGCACGTATCTTTTTCAACCAATCTGAAACAGTATTGAGAGGTTGACTCTAACCCGGAAACAGTAGCCGTACCTGTAGTATCTGCTGTATTTCTTTTTATTTTAATCGCAGACTCAACCCATTCAGTGGCAGTTTTTGCTTTGTACTCGATATAATATTCTTTGTTAGGCTTCCCATCCTGCATCTGTATTTTCACCTCTTTACCATAATTCAGGCTTTCAAGTTTTTGTATTCTGGTAAAGTCTTTAACAATAAAAACAGAGGGCTGACCAAAGCAGGCTTTAATTCCTTGTCTCTCATAAAATCCTTGTATTTTAGGAGGTGACGATGGCGTAACTTCATAAATATGGGATATAGTCAAAGGCAGACCCGTTGGTTTAAATGTTAAAATATCTTTGTCATTCCATGCTATTGTGTAGCCGCTTTGTTTACGATTAACCGGAGAATCCTTTATCAGAATATTAATTGTTTTAGGCCCACAGGTTGAGAACTCTAACTCAGGTACTTCAGTCTTTATAACCTCTAGAGATTTACAACTTAATACAATCTTTGAAATACCCTCTATGGTGATCGTTCCTCTCTGAATAATCCAATAGATGCCTTCTTTGTTAGCTGAATATCTAGTTTCTTTAGTAAAAACAAGTGAATCCTTGTCTTTGTAGTTAAAGAGATATCCTTCAGAACCTTTATCAATTCCAGCCGGACTATAAATTGAAAGCGCAGAAATATTGGTGTTATAATCTAAACAAGCTATCATCGGACTTACTGTGAAATCACCGCCTAATTCATATCCTTTAGGCGGATTCTTACAGATTTCCGGTTGAGTTATTTGTTGTCCGTTTGTTTTTATAACCAGAGAAAACAAAAGCAAACCAATATAAATACAATTTTTAAAAGCAGTTTTCGTCATCATTTTTTAGAAGCTTTATAGTCAAAGCATGTCTTCAACGTTCTATTTGAGATTTTTTAAATATTTCAATGTCAAAGGTAGATGTTGCTTTACTTCTGCATTTTCGTCTTCTATATAGTAGTATTTTACACCTGATTGAATAGCCGCACGCAGGATTTTAGGAAAATTCAGTTGTCCTGTACCCACTACTACATCTGAGGTCAATGGTGTATTGCCTGATAACTCTCCGGTTTCTTGCCCGGGCATCATGTCTTTTATATGAATAGCAATGAATCTGCCTTTGTGCTTTTTCAACAATAAGGCAGGGTCTTGCCCGCCATGAAAAGCCCAATAAACATCACATTCAAAGCTTACATTTTTAGCATCGGTTTTCTGAACGATATAATCAAATAATGTACCTTCTTCGCTAGGTTTAAACTCATAGCCATGACAATGGTAAAAGAAATGAAGCCCTGCCTTGGCCAGTTCTGCACCTGCTTTATTAAAAATGGCAATAGCTTTATCAGCATCTGCTTTGCTGAATTGATTGGTTTTATGAGGAATCCAGGAAGTACCTATATAGGTTACACCCAAACCTTTCGCAATGGCAATAACTTTATCAAGGCTATCTTTAAATAATCCGAAGTCCAGAAGCGTACTATGAGGCGTCAGACCTGCATTATCCAGTTCTTTTCTGAAATCTTCAGGCTTCATACCATAAGTACCTGCTACCTCTACCTCTTTTATGCCGAGGCTCTTTATATAAGCTAATGTTCCGGGAACATCTGTTTTAAACTCATCTCTTAAACTATAGAGTTCTAATCCTATTCTACCTTCAAGTGATTTGGTGATATTAGGTAGTTTTTTACCATTGCCATTCTGCAACCACATATCCAGTCTTGGTGCGTTCCAATTGTAAGGTTTAGAAACTATATCCATATCGCCATCACCATCTACATCATATACCCGCCCTTCATGAAAATCAAGACCTTTCTGAAAAGTTGTCTTTCTGAATCCTCCTTTACCGTCACCGTAAAGAATGAAGGATTCTGCATTAGGATTATCCGGCTCTGTTTTCTTCTCCGACCACTTGGCCATTTCAGCACAAAAAATATCCAGATTCCCATCATCATCAATATCTGCTGCCTCTAAGGTATGACCATGTATCAAATCCCTTCCAATTAAATCTTTAGCTTTCCAGTTGGCTGTCACTTCTGCGCTGCCTGTGCATTCATAATACAATAATCTGCCCGTACCATCTCCCGGGGACACAACAATCTGCATCTTTTTGCCTGCACGAAACTTGGCGGCCACTACCCTACCGCCCTCTTCTCCGAATTGAATCGCTTTGAATTTACCGTCTACATACTTAAACCAGTAATTACCTGCAATCAAATCAGTAAAACCATCGCCGTCAACATCAGCAGCCGTACAACCCTCGGCATACCACGATTTCTTTTCTTTCTCTCCGGCCACAAAAACAGGTTCATAGGCCCATTTTCCACCTCTCCAGGCTTCTTCCGGTACATCAGCAATAAATAAGGTTTTTGCGCCCTGATTCCAGAAAGCCAATTGGGCTCTGCCTGTTTGTTTGAAATCGCCAAATGCCTGATCATGATGCTGTGGCTGTCCATCAGTTTTAATTTCCTTACGTTTCCAGGGTACATTTGGGTTATAGAAAGGATACGGGTTTTCCCACCACCAAAGTTTAGTGCTTTGCCAGTCGCCACCAAATACTATATCTTTATCACCATCATTATCTATATCATAAAAAGCTCCTCCGGCTTCAATTGTCAGAAACTCTTTTTCGATGGCAAACTCACGCCAGCCTATAGAAGATTCGTATTTAAAGTAAATCAAGGCAGGGGCTTTTTCGCGGGCACCCAGCACCAGTTCCTGAATACCGTCGTTGTCAATATCTACTACCAGAGATGCTGTTTGTTGTGTGGTTTTCCAGGATAGTGGAAGCTCGCCTGTAGCCGATGAAATGGGTTCCCATTTTTGCGCTTTAGTAACAATAATAAATGTCAAACAAAATACAATTGAAAGAATCAGTTTTTTCATAGAAGTAGTGTATTGATATACAATCTTTGCAAAGATAGGATATAAAAATAGCAACACATATAAGGTGTTGCTACTAATTTGATGGAATGAATAAGTGCCAATCAGGCAATTATCTCACTTATTACTTTTCCGCCTACATCTGTCAATCTGAATGGTCGACCTTGAAAATCGTAGGTGAGTTTCTCATGATTCAGCCCTAACTGATTCAGAATAGTAGCCTGTAAATCGTGCACATGGGTTTTGCCCTTTATACCATAATATCCGATTTCATCTGTTTCGCCATGTGTAAATCCTTTTTTGATTCCACCTCCGGCCAGCCACATGGTATAGGCCTCTACATGATGGTCCCTACCTAAAAAAGGAGCAGGTTTATTATCCCGGTTTTCCTGCATAGGCGTTCGGCCAAATTCACCGCCCCATACTACCAAAGTTTCTTCTAACAAACCTCTTTGTTTCAGGTCTAACAATAAAGCAGACATTGCCTGGTCTATCTGGCGACATTTTTCCCATAGAGCAATTTCTATAGATTCACCTCTGCTTGAGCCATGCATATCCCATCCCCAATCATATAGCTGCACGAAGCGCACGCCGTTTTCCACTAATTTTCTGGCTAAGAGACAGTTATTAGCAAAAGACGTTTGTTCGGGAGTAGTCCCATACAATTCATGGATTTTCTGCGGTTCTTTAGAAATATCCATCGTTTCGGGCACGGTCATCTGCATATTAAATGCCAGTTCGTACTGAGAAATACGTGTCAATATTTCAGGGTCTTTAAACTCTTCGTATTGGCGTTGATTGATTTCATTGATGGTATTAATCGCTTCTCTGCGTATGTCTCTACTAACCCCAGCCGGATTATTGACATATAATACAGGCTCACCATTGGAACGACACTGCACGCCCTGATATACCGATGGAAGAAAACCACTCCCCCAGATACTTTTGCCACCCTCCGGATATTTACCCCCTGAAGTTAATACTATATAACCTGGTAAATTCTGATTCTCAGAGCCTAAGCCATAGGTTGCCCATGCTCCCATACCCGGACGGCCTAATCTAGGGCTACCTGTCTGCATGAATAATTGTGCCGGAGCATGATTAAACTGGTCGGTGTGCATGGCTTTCAGAAAAGAGACTTCATCGGCCATGTTATGGAAGAAGGGTACATAATCAGACATCCAGGCGCCTGATTGTCCGTATTGAGCAAATTTGCCTTGGGGACCTAACATCTTCGGTACTCCTCTGATAAAAGCAAATGTTTTACCTTTCAGAAATTCTTCCGGACAATCTTTGCCGTGCCATTTTTCTAAGGCTGGTTTGTAATCAAACATTTCCAATTGTGAAGGAGATCCTGCCATGTGCATATAAATCACATTCTTGGCCTTTGCCGCAAAGTGTGGTAGCTTAGGAGCCAGAGGATTCTCGGTCAATGAATCTTTTTTGCCATTAAAACAACCCGTGAGCGAGCCTAAGGCCATCATGCCTATGCCGGTAGTGCATTGTTTAAGGAAATGCCTACGTTTAATCGCCTGTAAGTTTGCTTCGCTTACTTCGTGAAAGAGATTCATTGTTTTAATCTTAATTTTCGTTTAATCAAATTATTCACCGCTCATTTACCTCGACAGATTACCAATCCGTACTACTGCTTCGTCACAAATTCATCTAAATTCAGAATAGCATTCGCAACAATTGTCAAAGCGGCTGTTTCAGCCTGTTGTTTTTCTTCTTTTAAAAATGCCTTGCTGTCTTGTGGCTTTGCCCTAAACTCCTGTAATGATATTTCATATAAGCGTTTAAGGGCTTCTAAATCTTTGCCGGGTGGATTGTGTATGAAAATGCGTTGATACGCCCAGTTGATTTGTCCATCTATCGTTTTCGCATTCTTTTGCATTTGTAGGGCCAGACTCTTAGAGGCCTCCACAAACACAGGGTCGTTCAGCAATTGCAAAGCTTGTAAAGGAGTATTCGTACGGATACGTCTTTGCGTACAGATTTCCCGACTTGATGCATCAAAAGTAATTTGTTGCGGATATGGGCCTGTCCGACGGGCAAAAGTATAAATAGCCCTCCGATACTGGTCTTCACCCTCACTTTGTTTGTAATTAAGGCTACTATTCACTGCTTGCCATACACCATCAGGCTGATAAGGCATTACAGGCTTGCCATACATTTTAGGACTCAACAAGCCACTTACTGCCAAAGTCTGGTCTCTCACCATTTCAGAGGTCATACGGATACGAGGGCCGTGTGTGACTAGTCTGTTGAGAGGGTCTTTTGTAGCTAAATCTTCATTACCGACAGACGATTGCTGATAAGTAGCTGACATGACTATGTATTTAACCAATGGCTTCATCTGCCATTTGTAGTCATCTCTGAATTTTATAGCTAAGAAATCCAGCAATTTCATATGAGACGGTTTAGCACCTTGTGTGCCAAAATCCTCTAGTGTTTCTACCAAACCTATCCCAAATAACTGCTCCCAGAAACGATTTACCATCGTACGGGCTGTTAGTGGATTATTTTTATCAAGTAACCATTCTGCTAATCCTAAACGATTTCTTGGTGCATTCTTCGGAAACGGATTCATTGAATGTGGCACATCAGGTTGTACTTCCGGCCCATGTACTAACCAATTACCTCTGACAAACGTATGTGTCTTTCGCTCATAGTCTGCATCGCTTTTCAGCATAATTGGTGTGTTCTGAGTCTTGGCTGTAATCAGGTATTTAAAATCATCAAATTTCTTAACATCGCCTTTGGGGAAACCTTCCAGAAAAGTAAACCAGTTGATTGAAAATACATCCTGCTCTGGTTTCAAACGTCCGTTTGTTCCAACCAGATATAAGTTGTGGCGTCCTTGCGTAGCTTTAATGGGAATAAAAAGTAGCTTGTTTCTGGCTGTAGTATCCAGTTTCAGTTTTGCCAGCACTTCTCCCGTGGGACTACCTTTTCTTAATTCTAACCAACCACCAATGTTTTTGCTTACATAGCTAATCAGAAAAGTTGATTTATTATCTAATTTTATATCAGGCAGGCGGCAAGTACCTTTGTGACGTAAGCCGATATTTCTATCACCTAATAATGCCCCATTTACATAGTTATCGGCATAATGGGCGTGGTGGCGTGGTTCTAAGCTCCTGAGTAGCTGATTATAATATTTACCCTGTTCATTACCCAAACGCGTTTTTATCCAGGTAGTCAGGCTATCCAGTTTCTTTTCATCATCCTCTGAAAACTGGCGGTAATTTGGTGCTTCATCCTGTGTATCTTCATCGCGGGTATTATTGAAGAACGCCATGATTTTGTAATATTCCTCATGACGGAAAGGGTCGTAAGGATGGCTATGGCATTGCACACAGGCAAAGGTGGTTCCCTGCCATACATCAAAGGTCGTGTTCACTCTATCAATCACAGCCGCCACTCTGAACTCTTCATCCACTGTACCGGTTTCATCATTATTCATGGTATTGCGGTGAAAAGCCGTAGCAATTAACTGGCTTTCTGTGGGTGAGGGTAATAAGTCTCCGGCAAGTTGTTCTTTCGTAAACTGATCGAAAGGCATATTGGCATTAAAGGCGTCAATTACCCAGTCACGATAACGCCAGATGGTTCGTCCATTATCTTTCTGGTATCCCCTACTATCTGAATATCGGGCTAAATCAAGCCACATAGAAGCCCAGCGCTCACCAAATTGTTTTGAGGCTAATAGCTCATCGACCAAGTTCTCGTACGAGCCCTCTTCGGTTACATATTTCTTTATTTGCTCCTGCGTAGGTGGCAGCCCAATTATATCTAAACATACTCTTCTGACAAGTGTTGCCCTGTCTGCTTCATCGGCAGGTGAGAGGCCCTCTTCTTTTAATCTGTTTTTGATAAAATAATCAATATCATTCTGCTCCCAGCTTCCGAAACTGAATAACCCTGCAAAAAGCCCTTTATTAGGCACTTGCACGTATTTAGGAGCTACATAAGCCCAATGGTCACCCCATTTCGCACCTTCTTTTATCCATTGAGTTAAAGTTTCAATATCTTCTTTGCTCAATTGAGGGGCTTTATAAGGCATTCGTTCATCAGGGTCTGTATGTGTCAGTCTCTTGATGAACTCACTTTGTTCGGGATGAAATGGAATGATGGCTGGCTTACCGGATTTTGTTTTGGCTACGGCTTCACTACGGAATAAGAGACTGAAATCACCCTGGCGTTTTACACCTCCGTGACACGAAATACAATGTTTATTCAGAATAGGTTTAACGTCTGTACTATAATCTATGCCATCAGAAGACCCGTCTTTGAAGTAGTTCCATCCAATCGAGAGTGTGGCAATAATGAGAGCTGATATGAAAAAAAAGCGAATCCGCATGAGTATTTAAGCCAAAAATATCTAACAAATTTAGTTGATACCTAAACGATTTGCCAATATATTTCAACTATTTTCTTGTACTTTTTTGATATTAATTGTGATATATAAAAGTATACTATCAGCACTGCAAATTCTAAAAGCCTTTAACAAATGGGGATTAATTAATAAACTGAGGTTTTAAAAGCATTTTTAATGCTATATTTAAATCCAAAATCTAGCTCCTACTCTCTATGAAATTTCATTTCTCAAATAAAAACGCCCTTTATGTTCTGATTTTAATCTTTATAGCTAATCTATGCTTCGGACAGGCTACTAATCGGGTAATTTCTTTTTTTCCACCTGATACCAAATTATATGACAATATTCCCTACGCTAATGATACACTCAAAAAACATCAGTTAGATATTTATATTCCCGCTAATGCGAAGGCAGATGTACCCTTGGTGGTTTGGGTACACGGAGGTGCCTGGATGCTGAACGATAAATATGCCGATATGAGCTATATGAAGAAAACCATTGGGGCTATAATCAACAACAGTTTTGCGCTGGCTTCTATTGATTATCGATATAGTACCGAAGCTGTTTTTCCAGCACAGATACAGGATTGTAATCAGGCATTGGAATTTCTCTACCAACATGCCGCACAATATGGATACAATAAAAACAAAATAGCTTTAATTGGCTTTTCGGCAGGAGGGCATCTAGCCTCTTTATTGGCTTTGTCGCACAATAATCAGGTGGCTTCATTTTATGCTCCTAATGCTAAAAAATCATTCAAAATTAATGCGGTGGTTGATTTTTACGGCCCTGCTGATTTTCTGGCCATGCTAAAACCACAGGAAGAGCATACACCAAAAGATGCGGTTACTACTTTGTTGGGCGCGTCTCCAGTTGATAGACCTGACCTGGCTAAAATTGCCAGTCCGGCTACTTATATAGATAAAAGCGACCCTCCTTTTCTGATCATTCATGGAGAGAAAGACGCTTCTGTACCCCCTACTCAATCTAAATTATTAAGCTCATGGCTGAGTCTGAATAAGATACCCAACGAGGTAATTATTGTAAAAAATGCCCCTCATTACGGCGAAATGTTTGATGAATCTTATATAAAAGACAAGATTATTGCTTTTCTGAAAAATATGTTAAAATAAATTTAATAAACGGGACTGCCAGTTTTCAAATACCACTTAGAAAGAATTGGGCTATTTTTTCATAAAGAAAATTGTAGTATTAATAATACGGCTATAATTTTCGAAAAAATTATATAGCTCATGAAAACAATTAAACTTCTACTTATCTTCGCGATAAGTGCGCACAAACTTATTGCCCAAACGGCTCCGCCTCCTCAGCCAAATCCTCATATTGATGTTGTTAATCCTAATACTGAATCGTCAAGATTTGCTATCAGAGGTATTATGTCTTCTACTGCGCCCGGTGGTTTTTCAACAGGTGTCAGAGGCATCAGTAATGGAACCGGAGGGTTAGGTATAGGTGTCTATGGTAGCCACAACGGTAGTGGCTGGGGGGTTTATGGTACTACTCCCAATGGCTTAGGCGTATATGGGAATTCCTCTGCAAATGGCTATGGTGTATATGCCAATAGTAACACAGGAATAGGCATGAATGCTACCTCAAATAATGGGATAGCCGCCAATATCAGCATATTTAATAATGCTAATAATAATAATGTATTAAATATCAATACAGTAGGTAATGGCACTGTGATTAATGCCAATACATCTGGCAATGGTACCGGTATACGAAGTTCTACGGGTGCGGGCTTTGCTTTGCACGGTATTACCAGTTCTCAAACTTCTGCAGGTCTTGTGGCCGATAATAATGGTGCCGGAGAGGGAGTAGTTGGTAGAATTACAAGTGATATTGCTGGTGCCGTAGTAGGCCGCAATGATGGTGGTGGTTATGGGGTAAGAGGTTTTGTTGCTACCAATACCACAGGTACAGCTGTAGGCGTTTTAGGACAAATAGGGCTCAATAACAGTCAAGGCCGGGCCGGAAGATTTGAAAACTTCAATACTACTAATACGTTAGGTAATACATTAGAAGTAGAAACGAATGGAAACGGGAATATTCCGGATAATACTTTAGGCAATGCATCTTCTTTTTTGGTAGACAACACTAACAGCGTAGCAGCGGCAGTAAGAGGAGAAGTTAAAACGATTTTCGGGAACTTTGGCGCTGCCGGTATATTTGGGCGCTCATCTGGTACTGGCGGCTTTGCGGGACTTTTTCATGCTTCCAACCCTTCAGGCAATGGCAATGCCCTTGTGGCTATAACTGATGGTAATGGCAATGCCATCACTGCTAATGCCAGTAAAAATGGCAATGCGGTTGAAGCCAATATTGATGGTGCGGGAAATGCGCTCTACGCATGGGTGCCCACATTTGCCACTGGTAGAGCAGGTAGATTTAATAACTATAATGAAGATAACAGGACTGACGTGGTTACTGTAACCAATATAGGCAACGGAATAGGAGTCAATGTTAAAATAGATAATACCAATGGTACATCTCCAGCTTTAAAAGGAGAGGTTAACTCGCAGTTTGCTAATTTTGGAACAGCAGGAGTATATGGCTTATCTTCAGGTACAGGAGGCTTTGCCGGTTTATTTCATGCTTCAAATACTAGTGGTAATGGGCCTGCCATTATGGCTCTTACTGACGGCGCTGGAGATGCTGTAATCGCTAGTGCAGGAGGTAATGGCAATGGCGTTGAAGGTAGCGCCGATGGGACTGGAAATGGTGTTTACGGATACACCCCAAATTTTGGTACTGGCAGAGCTGGTCGTTTTGCCAACTTCAATAATTCAAATGCAAATCCAGCCGTTCATATAACTACTACAGGCACCGGAAGCGGCTTATTCGTGAATCATACAGGCGCAAGTGGAAGTATTGCTATATTTCAAAGCGGCAATAGTAATGTGGCTCGCATTGACAAGAATGGCAGAGGCTATTTTAATAATGGTACGCAAACCGGTGGAGCCGATTTAGCTGAGGCTTTTGATGTAAATGGCAATACTAATGACTTTGAACCCGGCGATGTATTAGTAATCTCTGCAGATAAAGACCGTACTGTTGAAAAATCAGCTGAACCTTATTCTACGCTTGTTGCCGGGGTATATGCAACCAAACCAGGTATTTTACTAACTGAAGAAAATATTGATTCAGAATTAACCGGTAAAGTTCCGATGGGAGTTGTGGGAGTTATTCCAACCAAAGTTTGCTTAGAGGGTGGCCCAATCAAAAGAGGAGATTTACTGGTAACCTCTTCTATTCCGGGTGTAGCTATGAGAGCCAATCGGTCGAAAGTAGAAGTAGGTCAGGTATTAGGCAAAGCACTACAAGAATTTGACTCTGCAACAATCAATAAAATCAATGTATTAGTAAATGTAAAATAGAAAGACTATGAAAGCGAAATTTTATATAGGTTTATCCATCGTGCTTTTATTAAGCATACAATTGAAAGCACAAGAAGAAAATAAAGCTAGCCAGATAAAAAACAACAGACTACCTGGAGGGGTATATGCTTCGCCCAAAGTAAGTAATACAGCACCTAGTAAGGGTTTTGAAGGTTCAAGTCTGGCCAAAGCTTATCGTGAAGGAAAAGTGGAGGGTTTGAAGTTTATATTTTCACCTCTTACTACTACTAATTCGGTTACTAATAATGCCATTAAGCCACAAGGCTTAGCCAGTGAAATGAGTTCAGGCGAAGCAAAATCCGCTTATGATAAGGCAGTGAAAGAAGCGCAGACAAATGCTGCCCCTCCAAATTTGCCGAATCTTACGCAGGAAGCTAAAAAAGAGTAAAAAATCGTTTGTTTATATATTGAACCAATTCAAAAGCTACTCCATTAAAGTAGCTTTTATTATTTCCCACCTTTCAAAATAATACCACCATTTACAAAGGGAATCTTACCAGCTAATGATTATGGCTTTCGAGACATCAATCTCTTGCACAACTTTGTATCAATAAAATACAACAGCAATGAGCAATACAGTAAGTGTAAGAACATCAACAGGCAGAATCATCTTCGGGTCGGCTTTAGGCGGCATAGTAGTTATGGGATTAGTAGCTTTGGGTGTAAGCGAATATGATGGCTATGTAGACGAATTATTGGTTTATCAGAGCTTAGCCATCGGTTTGATTGGTGGGCTTATTTTAAGTGGCGCCTATTTGCTTTTTACCCGAACTAAATCTATACAAAGACCTAAGTACCAACCACCCGTTATTGGCTATACCATGCCTCTTCAAAGTAAGAGAACGCCTGTTACTACTGTAGAGACCTCTATCAGTATGCCTGAGGAGCGTAAATCTCTTTTCAAAAAAATCTTATCTTATATTGCCTATTTATCGGTTTATACACTTATAGGTATGTCTTTAGGTTTTCTGGGCGGTGTCATTTATTTGTGCATTAATGTAGGTGAGATTTTTGAAGATTCGTCTAATCAATATTCTATTCTGATGTTTATTTTCTTACCGCTTCAACTGATTTGTACATTACTGGCAAGCATGGCTGTTGGTGCAGTAGCAGGTGGTATTACTGGTTTTATTCGCAAGATTTTTAATAAACAATCTCAAACGCTCTAAATCTATGTTAAAGAAACTATTCCCCTTTAGCCTGTTGGGTTTCCTGTTCAACAGTTGTAGTCTTGAAGGGTTCAAAAATGGATATTATATTGAATCTGATACCGTGATGTATTACAGTGGTTTTCCGGCCCACAAATATTTAGTACAAGGTGCTGATGCTTCAACATTCGAGACAATCAATAAAGATTATGGGAAAGATGAAACCCACGTATTCTACCGCGAATATATTGTCAAAAATGCCGATCCAGCTACATTTAAAGTTCTTGAGGGTTTCTACTCTAAAGATAAGAGCTATGGCTTTGCTATAGGTTCAAACGGCCCGGATGCAGTGGTGATTATCAGCCATGAACCGGATTTCTTTGAGACAGTACCTAATCCGGAAGAAACACCCATGAATCATACTGCGGAAGGAACTATATACGCTCGTGACAGACAACATGTTTACGATGGGAAATACATTGTAGCTTTAGCCGATCCTGCTACTTTTGAATATATACCTATGCGAAGCGGAAGTGGTTATAATCTGGCCTGGGATAAAAAATATGTTTATTGGAGAGACAAGCCTCTTGAAGGAGCTGATGGTGGTACTTTTGAGAAGATTGCTAACGATTATTTTAAAGATGCCAAAGCGATATGGTCTACAAAGATTGATAATAGAGGGAATTCAAGTTGGGTAATATTAGCAGATGCAGACATGGCTACTTTTAAGATAGTTGATGAAGATAGAGGTATTGCAAAGGATAAAAATTTTCATTACTCCAATGGAGCAGCTTATATACCGAAACCTCCGCAGCAAGCGGCAAATCCTTAAAGAGGAAAATGTATCTGTATTCGTGTCCCCAAGGATTCTTTATTAACAGACTCTAAATCAAATATTTCGACTTCTATATCCAGTTTATGAAGTTCGTGCAATACTTTTAACCGCTCGCCATTAATCTGTAATCCCATAGACTTATGTGGCCGAGCGGTTTTACTATGTATCTCAGCCGATTTCATTCGGCCTATACCATTATCTTCGATAGTACAAAGTACTTCATCCTGTCCCATTTTTACTTCTATTTTCAGTTCTCCTTTGGTTTCTTTATGCATCAGTCCATGCCAGATGGCATTTTCTACATAGGGTTGCAGAAGTAAGGCTGGTATCTTGATATAGGTAGTATCTACACGATCATCAATATTATAACTAAAATCAAACTTGTTTTCAAAACGCATCTGTTCCAATCGGATATAGAGCTCCAAAATTTCCAATTCATCTTTCAGTGAAATAAATGACTGCTGACTTTGCTGCAAAACCGAGCGAATTAGATTGGCAAAATCAGTCAGGTATCTGGCTGCGTCAGTAGGCTTGTTCGTAAGAATATAGTTCTTAATAGAGTTTAAAGAGTTGAATATAAAATGCGGATTTATCTGTGATTGCAAAGCTTTCAGTTCAGCCTTTGATAGTTTCTGATTAAACTCTGCCAATAATCTTTGTTGGGTTTCGGTCTCGAGAGCTTTAGTTTTCTCTTGTACCAGTTTTTCTAGTTCATTATTCAAACGAACCTGTAATTGCTGATTGGTTTCCAGTTGCGCAATCAGTTGTTTCTGGGTTTCGTTTTTTTCGATATAAATCTGTTTGATTTTAGTAACGAAGGCTAAGACAAATAACAGGTTTTCTACAAATATTCCGGTTTCTACATAAGGGAAAGTCATCACATAGTACACATAGGTTTCTCCCGACATTCGCCGGACAATAGCCGTTACAAACGAAATCACCAGAAATATAAATAAGAGGCTCGTACCCAGGGCTATATAAGTAGCTACTCTATTACGTAGTTTAAAAATAAGGACAATAGAATATGTAGTAAAAGGAATCATGCCAAGCTTTACCCATCTGTACAGGCTTAAACTAAGCGCATATTCATTGAACATATATTGCAGCACACAATCAAAAATGAAGTAAATGGTAAGGGCTTTTATCTGCCATCTGAAAAACTTATACATCTTCGGATGATTGGTAGGAGTCAGATTAAGTAGGTACTGGCAGAAAAGCAGGTACCAGATATTAGGTAAAATATTCAGTGGTACTTCGGAAGTAAGAAAAGACCGGGGGAAATAAGAAAAAATAATAGCGGTATCGGTCAATGCCTCTATTCTTCTGATAAAGTACAAGTACAAGCCCAACAAATACAAAGCATAATAGATAAAAGCTATCTCACGGGTCTGACTATACTGGATAATACAAAAGATAATCAGGAATAAACCAATAGCTAAAAAAGAGGCACTATAGAAGAGGTCTTTACGACTTTTGAAGAAAGATTTCGAGCGGAGATTTTCTTCAAAATCATAGGTCATCAGGCTTATTTTTGAGTCTTTATAAATGCCATTTTTATCATTTACCTGCACATATATTTCTTTGGTTGTATGCGCAGGAATCGTAACCGGAATCACATATTTACTATCTTCGAATATCTTTTCATCAGGCTTAACAAGCATACCTGCTTTCTTTAGAGTATATTCTTTTCCGTCATAATCAAATAAGTATATATAATGGTATAATCCATAATCAAACAGCAATGGTTGGTCTTCTGCCGTATTATTCTGTACCTTAAATCTTAGCCAGTGATTATATGTTTTTTGTAAAGAAGAGTTCTGTATCTTAAAATCTTTGAAAGGAATAAACTTCTGATTCTTGACTGTATTAATTGTCAGTGTTTCAGTAGGCTCGTAGAATATCTCCGCATAGTTATTTAAAAATAGAGAATCTTTAACAGGCTGATTAAGAATATAGGTTTTTTGGGCAAATACCTGAGTAGCAAAGAAGAATAGCAGGTAAACAAAAGGCAGTGTTTTGCCTATTGCACGTTTTTTATAATCGGTTAAAAAAGATGTCATATCATTATCATTTCCATCAATCTGGGGCGGCCTGAGCGGGAAACGGGAACCTCTTTACCATCATTCATCACCAGGGTTCCACCTTGTCCTTTTATATATCTACGAATTTGGTTTAAATTAACTAAAAATGTATAGTGTACCCGTAAAAAATTATGACTCTCTAACATGCCTTCAAGGTCTTTCAGTGGTTTTGACAACAGAATTCTTTCCTTATTTGAGAGGTGTACGATTGTATAATTATCACTGGCTTCTGCATAGGAGATTTCGTCTACATTTACAAATTCTAATCCATCTAAAGTAGGTAAAGCAATTGTCGGACGAATATTCTGTAAACCTCTGATATTCGCTAATACCATATCCAGTTGTTGTTTGCCTATTATTTGCGATTGCTTCTTTAGTTTCTCAACTGCCTGAATCAATCTTTGTGGATCAATAGGTTTCAGCAGATAATCAATGGCAGAAAACTCAAAGGCTTTCAAGGCAAATTCATCATAGGCCGTTGCAAATACCACATCAAAGGCTATTTTATCAAAGGCTTTTAGTAGTTCAAACCCATTCATAAAGGGCATTTCAATGTCTAAGAAAACTACATCGGGTTTATAAAGTTGAATGGCCTCAATACCTTTTTGGGCAGTATTACATTCTGCCAGAACACTCACATCAGGACAATATTCGTTTAACTCAATCCGTAAGTTCTGAGTACATTTTACTTCATCATCAATTAAAATGGCGGTCATGCAATATGCAAGTTTATACTATCAAATGTATGGAACAATTTTAATTTTTACCCATACCTAAAGCAATTGGTTATGTAAATATTTATTTAAGATTCCACCGACACTTACTACTAGTTTTATTAATCAAAAATCTCTTTATTTGTTGTTAGAGTAAAACTATCGAAGATGTTTAACAGATATAAATGGTTGTTGATTATTGTGGGTTTAGTGTTGTTTGCCTTAGGTATCTGGTATTATTTCCTACAAACTAAAACATTAAAGAAGGTTAACGGAACTGCTGAATATGATACGCTTGTTCAACCTACTCATTATAAGAAAATCCCTTTAAAACCATTCAAATATGTAATGGTAAACTGTGATATCGGGCCTGTAAAAGTGTATTTAGAGGCCGACCAAAAATCGGCTATCGAATTTCACCAGACCTTTATGAAATACGTTGAGATAAGTTATAAAGGTGATACTTTACTGGTTCATACGCTCAAAACTCCAAAATCGACCAAAGAGAATCTTATTACTAAACAAATTTATATTCATACGCCTGAAATCAGCTATTATATGGGCGAAGCCACCCAGACTACGCTCTCGAATTTTGGTACTGACTATATGAAAGTCGACAACCGTAGTAGTTATATCAGGTTTTATGCCTGCGAAATTAAAGATTTAGACCTCACCACTAATAAGTCCTGCACTTTTATGCTTGACGATAACTCCTCTTTCGACAAAATTGATGCATCAATAAACCCCAATAGTGCTTTTATTTGCAGAGGTATGGTTCATACACAGTTATTTCTAAAAGCCAATAGTCTGGCGAATATCAGATTTGGTTTAAATGTCAAAAAACTGATTATGCGAAAATATAAGCCATAATTCAGATGCCCAGATGTTCCCGAACCTCTTCTTTTTTTCTTCTCGAGATTTCTACCTCAGAAGTATCTTTCAGAATTAATGATTCACGGCTAGGCGAAAGGCTCACAATATGTTTTTGATTCACTAAATGAGACTTGTGTACTCTCAGAAACTGATGATTAGTCAGGGTAGTTTCATACTCTTTCAACGTTTTGGCTGAAACAAACTTACGTTTTTCTGTCAGGTACAAAACAGTATAGTTCCTGTCTGCTTCTAAACGGATAATTTCTTCTATAGGAAAGAAATGTGTACCCTCAGTGCTTGATACAGGCAATCTGAAACCTTGTTTCTGGGTTTTCAATGCATCTATTTTTTCCAGATACACAGCCAGCTTTTGCTCCTTTTCGTGCAGTCTCTCCTGCATTCTTACACCGGAAATCTTATTGGCACAGAGGTTTGCAATAGCAGTCAATGTACGTAAATGCCAGTCTTTGAAAAACGCCTTTTGTGGGTGTTCTGAATCTATTACACCTAATATTTCTCCATTATAAATAATAGGTACAGTAATTTCAGATAAGCGGCACTCATCATCTACTATATAACGGGCATCATTTGATGTATTCTCAATTACTTCCGCCTTGCCTGTTTTGGCTACTGTTCCCACAATCCCTTTTCCTTTGGGTATTACTATGGGTTGATATATCTCAAAATTTACCGGATTTTTAGGACCATAAGCCGCTTTCTGCAAGAGGTTTTCCTGCTTATTATCAAAAAGGTATATTACGCAATCTTCCAGACCTAAACGCCCTATGCAGTTTTTAGCAATATCCCATACAATATCTTCTTCTGTATTCTTGCCAAATAAGGATGTAGCAAAATAACTGATGATTTCGATAAGGTTCATCTCTGAAACATAGCCCGATGATTTAGATAAGGTCTTCTGATAAAAGGTGGTCATAGTCTTAGCGTAAATAATGCTTAAAAATAAGTCAATTTTAAGGCTAAGAGTAGTCAGATTGAGTATTTGGTAAATTTTAGCCCGTAGCCTGCAAAAAATGAGTGGTATTTGGTAAGTACTCATTTTCTATTAAAAACGGCGCGTTTTTAAGTAAAACCGTTAGATAAGCGAAACTTACCGTTTGATAAGTGATTTTGGAAGAGGGCAAAAGTGGCTTTTACCTTTGCAACCGTAAAAACAAAATAAAGCCATGAAACGTAGAATGAACAAAAATTGTATCACAATTTATCCGACAGAAAGCCCGAGCCCGGTATTATGGATGCTCTATAAAAACAGAAGGGTAAGGGTTTTTCTGGAAGATATTATTTACCTGGAAAGTCAGGCCAATTACACTATTTTTTATCTGAAAAACGGCAAGAATATCATTAACTCCCGCACGATGGGCCTTTTTGAAAATGTACTTGAAAATGAATCTTTCTTTCGTGTACACAGGTCATTCATAGTTAATCTGAATTATATCGACCATGTAAATATTATTAAACATACCTGCGGCACAATTGCACTTAGCAATGGCAAGGAGGTTATCTTATCCAGACGTAAAATCAAGCCTTTTCTGGAAGAATTTGCCAATTGTGAAGAGATAAACCCAGGAGTAACTGTTCAGATAACTAACCATCAGATTGCCGCTTAATTATGAAAACTATTGTATTTGTTTTTTTTCTCCTTGGCATCTATTATATCAGTCAGGCTCAAAGTGCAAGTATAACTATATCACCTGAAAATGGCATCAATATTACTAAACTTGTTTATCAAACTAAGCATAAAATCAGTGTTAATACCCAGTCTGACAATTATGGATTAGTCCAACAAGCAGGCCCTGTTGAGGTAGGCACTTACATTAGTGAGAACAATGACGGTTATGCTTCTTTTGGTACTACAGGGCCTTATAATTTACTTTTCAGCACTAATTCAGCAGAGCCGCAGCTTATACTTAATACCCTGAATTTTATGGGTATAGGGGGAGTACCTTATAATGCTCTACATATATATGGAAATATGCGAATTTCTGGAGCAGCCAATAAAGATGGCAATACTACAAATTCAATCTTAAAGGCAGATAATGATGGAAAGTTAATTACTGAATTTCAAACAAGGTATCACAGTTTTCCTAAAAGCGCTTTTATGCCATTAATTTTATCTGATGGAAATTCAATCGCAGAATCAGCACAAGGTGGCATTTATTATACTCTTGCTAAACCCACTCCTGACAGACTTGAAGCACCGATAAACTTACCAGTTGGCGCCTATGTAACAGGTGTAGAATTTCACTATATTGATAACTCAACAGCCAATCTGGTATTTATTATAACTTCAATCATTCCTGGCGTTAAAACCGAATTGGGTCATGCTATTTTAGTTTCAGACAATGCCAGTCCAGGAATTAGAAGCATTGCTGAAAACAATATAAACGGCGGCTCTGGTTTTCCAATTAGTCCTGACAGAACGTATCAACTTAGAATAAGTCCCTATCAATCCGGGCCCAATCAAAAATGGGATGGACAAAATACGCAGATAATATCTGCTAAAGTAACTTATAAATACTAAACACCGTAAAATCATGCTAAAGGCTTACCTGATTGGTTTAATTATAGCCATTTTTTCTTTTAAAACTATTGCCCAATCAACTACTATTACGCCGGAAGGGGGAATTCTTGGGCAATATACAAATCAGAAAATTTCTATCCTGACCGAATCCAATGGATATGGAATAGAACATACAAATGGCAACATTTATTTATCTACTTTTATAAGCACTAACACTGCATGGCTTTTAACAAAAAGTAATCATCCACTATTTTTTACGACTAATAATAAAGTTGAGGATGGAACAGCCGCTTTATCAATTTTAACAAATGGTAATATAGGAGTAGGCACAATCTTTCCGAGTGAAAAACTTCATGTAGAAGGCAACGCCCGTATTACGGGTTTGGGAGGAAATGGGGTAAAATTTGTCAGAGCAAATAATATTGGCATTCTATCTTCTGGTCCTCAAATTTCCTATCTGAATATACCTAGGTCTACTTTCTTATCTGTAAGCGGACATATGGTCGGGTTCAATGAGAATGGAGGCATCTATTGTATGGGCAATACTGCAGGTTTTCTTGAGGCTCCTGTTAATCTACCTGATGGCGCTATTATTACAAATATAGCTGCATATTATGCAGATAATAGTTCGAAAAACGTAAGAATACAATTTTACCGCCGTACTTATGCAGATAATTCAAGTTCTCTTCTATCCACGCTCAGTTCAACAGGGGCAGCCGGGAATATGGATATACAGAATAAGGATGTAGATATTGATACAGATAATGTGATAGATAATAACAACTATGTATATTATGTACGTGTATCTGCAATTGCCATAGTTAATAATAATGAGATTCCTACTACCTGGGGTGATGGTACCAATCTTACAATTAATCAACTAAAAGTTACATATAGCTACTGAAAACTATTTTATGTTGGATTATAGAGGATGGAATGTTGGGTAGTGTATCAAAGCTACCCTCATTTTAAAATCTCAATCAAAAAACATCTGATTATGAAAACATTACTCTTATTATTTATCGCATTTATAAGTATCAATTGCCAGGCGCAAAAAAATATGAAAAAGCGAGTAGAAGAAATGCGCCAGCAATATATGTCACGAGAGTATGAAAAGGCTTATCAGTTAGCCCGGAATATATTGAAGGACGACGCTAAAAATCTTTCAGCGCTTAATTGTCTGATGAATAGCGCTTATGAGCTAAAGAAACCGAAAGAAGCTGTTGAGGCAAGCACTAAGATTATATCCTCTATCGACCAGAGTACTTTATTCCCTTATCTGGAAGAGCATTCTTATTATCGCCAGTTATTGCGCGAAGCCTATAATCTTCGGGCATGGATAGCATATGAAACAGGCAAAGATTTGCCTAAGGCATTAGAAGATGTGAATAGGGCTTTATCCATTACCTCTCCCATTGATAAAGACCAGAATCTTAATGCCTATATTGATACTAGAGTGCGGATTCTTTTAAAATTGAATCGTACCAAAGAAGCATACGCAACCGCTGAAAAGGCATTGCGAAAAGACCCGGATATAAGAGACTTGCAAGACATAAAATCAAGCGAAGCCTATAAAAAATATGTGGCAGAGGTACATCAATCAGGCTGGGGAAAATATACCAAAGGAAGTTCTACTGAAACAGCTATAGAAGCACTGAATCGCTATGAGAATTTCATTAAGCTATATGAAAAAGACACTGAACAGCCCTTACCTTATCATCAACTGAAATGGTATAAAAATAAATTTTCGCAGAAAGAACTACAGGAGGTTGAGAAGAGATTAGGTATTACACTCCCGCCAGATTATATAAAATTTGTTACGACCTACGGCAATTTTTCCATTCAAGAGGGCTACAATTTGCTGAACCCTAAAGAAATCACCCGTTTATCAGATGCCTTGCGGAAAGAATGGGAAATTAATCTGGATAAAAAATGCACACCAAAACAAAGAGAGAATTTAGATAATCTGATATGTTTTGGCTACGGCACCGAAGACCAACAGGACGTTTGGTACTATGTATTCAGCTACAAAACCCGCAATGCACAAACGGGATATATGGAAGTACAACCATATAATCAGGATGATTGGTGGGATTTAACCAAGACTCCTGAGCGTATGTATTCAGATAAAAGAGGTGGTTTTGATACTTACATTTCAGAATTAGTTGACTCATTGATTCAAAGTATTATAGAAGAATAGTTTTCATGTTAATTGCTCAATGGTAATACTATTCCACACACACTTTACTCATTTCTTAGCTTAGTTGATTCTATTTAATTCATTCTGCCATGAAAAAACTACTACTTGCTTTCCTGTATTGGGTTATCAGTATTCACTTACAGGCACAATTGCCTGTGGTTAATACTCGCCCACGTATTATGATGAATGCCGATTTAAGGGCCAGCCTCCTAGCAAAAAAGAATGCTAATACGCCTGAATGGCAAGCTTTGTTAGCAGAGGCAAACAGCTATTCTAATAAACCCGTAATGGCCTGGACTCCGGCTACTGTTAATACGTGGGATACCAATTACATTTTTTACAGCTATCAGGCCAGTAGCTGGGAGGATGCCACTATGCCTTTGGCCTTTGCCCATTTGATGACCAAAAACTCAAATCCGGGAGCAAATCCAACAGTATACTCGAATAAATTGATGCAATTGGCAGATTCTATTATGTCAGCCAATCGTCGGTATCGCTCACAGATTAATACATGGAATCACCCATTGAGTAGAAACGACTACTATCCTACCCGCCATTTAGGCCGGATTATCGGCACTATTTACGACTGGTGTCATGATGAATTGGGACAGGCTCGAAAAGACTCACTGATTCACCTGATGAAACAATGGTTTGATGATATCAGAGGCAATGCCTACCAGAACAACGACCGTGCTACGGGCAACTATTTCTTTGGCCATGTTTTTTGCGTAGCACATTTTGGTTATGCTTTAGGGAGTGACGACCCTCGGTCGCAGGAAATGATTGATTGGGCAAGGATTCGTTTTGATGGAACGCCCTCACCAAACGTTGAGCCACAGGATATACCCGATAATAATGTAGCCGATGCATGGGAGAACGGTTATAAAAGCTATAAAGTAACGGCTTATGGCTTTCCGGCGGCACAAATGTATACGGGCTTGCCTGCCAAAGGAGGCTTGCAGATACAGGGTTGGAGTTATGGGGCCACTAATAGCGTAAAAGTATTGGATTATATGGCTCTGGTAAAAATGGCTACCGGAGAAGATCTCATAGACACCAAACTCTCGTGGATACAGGATTTGGTAAAAGCGATCCACCATTCACTATTACCTAATGGTCACGAAGTTGATCATGATGGCGACTGGGGAGATAATTATGGGCCTTACCTGAATCACCATTTTTCTGAAAGACTGGCTTTTGTGCTGGAAGGTAAGCCTTTAGGCGAGCAAGCGCAATACTTTCAGAAATCAGAATACAAACCTTTTTTTGTCTATGGCAATACCGTTAATGGTTTATATAACTGGGAGAAATTTTACTTTCCTAGTACCACTCGTCCTTCTGCTCCTTTTGATAATCAATTATGGTATAGCGGGTTCAATCAGGGATATAATCTAGGGATTGGCAACCGAACCTCACCTGTTTTTCTGATGCGGAATAAATGGGCCGATAGCACAGCTACGTGGGCAGTTTTCAGGGCTGATGCGGCTACCTACGATGACCATAAACACTTTGCCGGCGGCAGTTTTGAGATTTGCCGGGGAGGTAGTTATATACTCACTAATGCTTCAAATGTAGGCAAAGCCGGGTATCCACTTCTGGGAGATAATACGCTGGCTGAAAATACCGGAGCTAATAATACACTTTACTTTAATGATTTCGGCGATTATCAGCAAACCAGCAGCGCTTTTATAGGTGGGCAAGGCTACTATGGCAAAGACGATTTGAAAGCCGTGCAAATGGATGATTCACTGACGTATGTACGTACTGATTTAACTTCTTATTACGATAAAAGCTATTATCCTGAAATTAATTTAAAGAAGATTAATTACTTTATCAGAGGTTTTCTTTACCTGAGAAGTAGCAACCTGTTTTTATCTTATGACCAGATTTCGGCTAAAAACTCTACTAATCCGCAAGGACAGTATAAGAAACACCTGCGTTGGCACTTCCTGAAAAATCCTGTGGTGACTGGCAATCTGATTAAATCAAGCCATAGAGGTTCGGATATTTATGTAAAAACACTTATTCCGGCTAATCCTGATATTACGGTTGTGGATGAAAGTAATAATCCTGATAATACTTCGGGGTCTAGTATGAATTATTATTTCAATAGTCCTACCTGGCGAACAGAAGTAAAATATGCCGATAATCCGCTTGACCAGATATTTCTGACTGTGCTACAACCAACTATCAGAAATACTACTGCACCGATTATTGATAATATTAATTCGACTGATGGGAAAATGAAAGGGGCTATTGTAACGGCGAACAATGGCAAAAAAGAAATTGCCTTTTTCAATACTGATCTTACGCCTTTGCAGACGGGTATCACAAGTACGCAGTATACATTCCCTAATACGGGCGATATTCGTCATACTATTTGTGGGGTAGTACCTAATGCAAAGTATCTGGTGACAGTAACAGGCGATGAGGTGAATATCGTACAAGATGCTAATGGGAATAGAACAGCATCTATTGCAGGGGTTCTACAATTTATGACTAGTGCCGCTCCTTGTCCTAATGAAATGACTTTTTCTAATACAGTTGCAACAGGTAATTATAAAACGGGGAATACTATTTCGACTCAAAACGGAGGCACCACACAAATTCCGAATGGAACGAATGTTACTTTTGACGCTGCTAAGGCTATCATACTGAATCCCACTTTTGAGGCGCAAAGTGGTAGTGTGTTTAAGGCGCATATTGGGGGGTGTAATTGAAAAATATTTTAGAAGTTATAGGCATAAATTAATAGATAATCCGCTATTTTCATCATTTCAATGAGGATAGCGGATTATCTATTTAAATTTTTGAAAAAAGTCACCCACCATGTCCAATTCTTTTCAGTTCATTTGATATGTAGTTGTAAAACAATTACTCACATTAAATCTTTAAAAACAATGGACGAATATCTATTGATTTTCAGACACGAGGATGGTGGCAAAGTAGCTTCACCTGAGCAAATGCAAATCTGGATAAAACAAACAATGGACTGGATTGGGGGTATAGCTGCCCAGAACAAATATGTAGGTGGCAACGGGTTAATTTTTGAAAATAGCAAAGTAGTTGGCCACAACGGTGTGGTGACTAATGGCCCTTTTGGTGATGTGAAAGAAACCATAGGCGGTTATGCTATTGTAAGGGCAGAATCCATTGAGGAGGCTGTTGAGTTTGCTAAAGGTTCCCCTATCTTACAGGGCCCAGGCAATACTATGGAAGTAAGGAAAATTGCCAAGGGAGATGGTGTTCATTAAATAATAATAGATAAGCCTCTGCTGCAAACAGAGGCTTATTTAGCATCAGTTTAATATGCAACGGCAGGAACTCATACCACATTTATTCAGAACTGAATTCAGGAAGATAACGGCTGTGCTATCTAAATTGATGGGTATTGAGCATATAGAAACGGCTGAGGATATTGCCAGTGACACATTTTTATCAGCCGTTGAAAGCTGGCCTTATCAGGGAATTCCTCCTAACCCGACTGCCTGGCTTTATTCGGTAGCCAAAAACAAAGCCCGGAACCATATTGTACGGAATCATATTTTCGACAATAAGGTAGCTCCACAAATCACTCAATCAGCAGAAGAAAACCAAGGTATTGAGATCGACTTATCAGATAAAAACATCAGTGATAGTCAATTGCAAATGCTGTTTGCTATCTGTCATCCGAGTATTGCTATTGAAGCACAGATTGGTCTGGCCCTCCGGATTCTTTGCGGTTTTGGCATCGATGAAATTGCCAATGCTTTTCTGAGCAATAAAGAAACCATCAATAAGCGTCTTTTCAGAGCCAAAGAAAAACTTAGGACTGAGAAAGTAGCCATTGAGTTTCCGGCTGAAGCAGAAATTCAGCAGAGGTTAGCCGCAGTTTTAAGAACGCTCTATTTGCTATTCAACGAGGGCTACTATTCAGAAACTCAGGATACTGTATTGCGTAATGACCTTTGCCTGGAAGCTATGCGATTAACCTATCTTCTGATTGAAAACGAATCAACTAATCTTCCGGAAGTAAAAGCTTTATTATCTTTGATGTGTTTTCATGCTTCCAGATTTGAAGCCAGAAAAAATGCCAATGGCGAGATAGTTTTGTATCAGGATCAGGACGAAAGTTTGTGGAATAAAGAACTGATTGAAAAAGGGGCCTATTACCTACATGAGGCATCGCAGGGCACTCAATTATCGAAGTATCATTTAGAGGCTAGCATAGCTTATTGGCATACTATCAAGGCCGATACTCCACAGAAATGGGAAAGCATTCTGCAATTATATAATAAGCTGTTGGTCATAGAATACTCACCCATTGCTGCATTAAATAGAACATTTGCTTTATCAAAAGTTTATGGCAAAACTAAAGCCATTGTTGAAGCTGAAAAATTGAAATTGGTGGTTAATCCTTATTATTTTACCCTATTGGGGGAATTGTATAAAGAGATTGATAGAGCAAAAGCCAAAGAAAATTTTCAGGCAGCTTATAATTTAGCTAAGACAGTGGCGGATAAGCACGTTATATGGAAACAGATTGAGGGGTTATAAGAACCGATTTAAAATCGGTGATACATTAAAACAAAAATCCCCATTGCTTGCACAACAGGGATTCAGTCGAATAATATATTGTATTACATTTTCTCTACTTGTACGTAGCCTAGTTCTACAGGTGTGCTGCGACCGAAAATCTTTACGCTTACGCTTAGTTTTTTCTTGTCTTCGTTGATCTCTTCTACTGTACCATCAAAACCACTGAAAGGCCCATCGATTACTTTTACGTTCTCGCCTTTTGTGAAAGTCAATGATGGAGAAATCACCTCGCCAATTACTTCTTCCTGTACTCCTAAGATACGATTAATTTCTGACTGACGGAGAGGCTCCGGAGTCATAGATGTACCATTGTTACGGCCAAGAAAACCGATAACACCCGGCATACTTTTAATCATGTGCAATACTTCCCCGTTGTTCAGGTCGGCATTGATAAGAATATATCCCGGAAAAAAGCTTTTCTCACGTACTCGCTTCTTACCGTTACGAACTTCTGTTATCTTTTCAGATGGAATTAAAATTGTAGGAACCAACTCACTTAATTTGCGACGAATGGCTTCATTTTCGATGTAGGATTTTATTTTTTTCTCCTGCCCCGAAACTGCTCTTACAACATACCAATTGATTTCGCTCATATCGTTAGCAAAAATTAAAGGTTTTAGACTGATTGGTAAAACAAACGGAGACCGTTCTCAATCAAAAAATCAATTACGCCTACAACCAAAGCAAAAATAATAGAGGCTACTAGTACAAGCGTTGCACTTGATTGTAGCTCACTCCACTTCGGCCATGTTACCTCTTTAGTTACTTCTTCCCAAGAGTTCTTAAAAAATTGTATCATAAACTTATGTTCAAAAAAATACTTGCACGGGCACCAGGATTCGAACCCAGACCAAAGGTTTTGGAGACCCTCGTACTACCCTTATACTATGCCCGTGTATATTACCAAAATTCCTTTGGGGATGCAAATATAGACAGTTTTTCTGTTCTTCACAAATCCCAACGCAAAATAAACTAAATATTCTTTTGGTAATAGATAAATATTGATGTGTCAAGCTTAATACCCTACTTAGCCAATTTTCACTATATGGTTCTTTTTGCCTTTACCCACCAATAAGTATTTGCCTTGTAAAAGCTGTAATTCGGCTAAAGCCAGTTTCTCATCTGCAATCTTTACTTTATTGATGCTCACCCCATTGCCTTGAATCGCTCTGCGTGCCTCCCCTTTTGAGGGATACACTTCATTGCGGGTAACTACAGAAATCAAATCAAGCACATTCGGACAATTATCCCACTCTTCTTTGCTGATTTCGGTTTGTGGTACGCCATCAAAAACACTGGTAAAAGTTTTTTCGTCAAGGCTCTGTAACGTTTCTAATGTACCTTTGCCAAATAAAATATCAGCCGCCTTTATTGCCAATTCATATTGTTCTTCACCGTGTACACGAATCGTTACATCTTTACCCAATGCTTTTTGGGCAATACGTAAATGCGGTGCTTCGGCGTGTTGTTTCTCAATCTCCTCAATTTCAGCTTTTGAGTACAAAGTAAATACTCTCAACAGACGCGGTACATCAGCATCGTTCTGATTTAACCAGAATTGGTAGAACTCGTATGGAGACGTCATGTTAGCATCAAGCCATACATTACCACCCTCTGATTTGCCGAATTTTGTTCCATCAGCCTTAGTTACTAATGGGGTAGTTAAAGCAAATGCTTTGGCGCTGCCACTTTCTGCGTCGTTATCTTCTATTTCGGCCTTTGCTTCTTTTCTGCGGATTAACTCTGTACCGGTAGTAATATTACCCCATTGGTCAGAGCCACCCATTTGCAGACGGATATTCTTATTTTTATATAACCAGTAAAAATCGTAGCCTTGTAATAGCTGGTATGAAAACTCCGTGAAAGAAATACCCGTCTCCAAACGATTCTTTACCGAATCTTTCGACATCATGTAATTCACGCTCAGGTATTTCCCTACTTCGCGCAAAAACTGCAAAAACCCGATCTCTTTAAACCAATCGTAGTTGTTTACAATTTCGGCAGAGTTTTCACCACAATCAAAATCAAGGAATTTTGCTAATTGCTTGCGAATACCTTCCTGATTTTCTCGTAGAGTGTCTTCAGATAAAAACTGACGTTCGGCAGCTTTGAAAGATGGGTCGCCAATCATACCGGTTGCTCCCCCTACCAGCGCAAAAGGTTTGTGCCCTGACAACTGAAAATGTTTCAGCAACATGATAGTGGCCAGGTTACCGATATGCAATGATTTAGCCGTCGGGTCGAAACCGATATAGGCTGCCGTCATTTCTTTGTTCAGTTGCTCTTCTGTACCGGGCATGGCATCGAATAGCATTCCACGCCAGCGTAATTCTTCAATAAAATTCATACTCAACCGATTCGTCGGCACGCCCGTGACTCACGGGGAATATAGAATGGATATTTAATAAGTGTGCCACGCTTTGCAGGGCGTGGCACTAATATTTTTGCAAACTTACAAACGATTCCTTATTTCCTCATTATCAAGCTTACTTCTTTTTAGTGCTTTTGCCGTGTTTTTTCCACCAGTTATAATAATCACTGAAATTATAAGTAGCAGAAATTTGCAGTGTTCTGTTCTGGAAGGTCAGCGGAATAGCTGCTCCCCCTGTTGGTGTATAGGTTTTGGTAGTTGTATTCGATAGCCCATGCACGTAACGGATATTGATGCTGAATAAATGCGCCATATCCAACATGTCAATTCTTACCCCTCCTACCAGATTAAAATCGCTGGCAACATCAGGTCCTTTATTAGTATTGGCATTTAAGGCGTAGCCGTATTCAGGGCCTGCTACAATTGATATATTTTTGGCTACTTCATAACCAAATAATAAAGGTACGCTCACATATCTATAATAATTTCTTAAAATAGAGTTGCCTGTTTCAGCAAAGTTAGTCGTTGCTTTAAAACTCCCACCTCTTACCTGATAATATAGTTCGGGTTGTATACTGAATTTATTGAAATTACGACGGTAGAATAAACCTACATTAAAATCATTTCTATACTTTGGTGTAATATTAGACGGGTTGTCAATAATAGCAGTTTTTGAAATACCTGTTCCTACTTTGAAGCCATATTGGCTAAGTGGTCTTAATTGAGCAGTAGACAAGAAACTTACAAAAAGAAGCAGCGAGGTAAAACCCCAGAAAAAAGTATTTGGTGTATGCTTTTGACTAAATGATTGTTTCATCAGCGAGTATAAAAATGATATTTTAGAATAGTGGTTTTTAACCATAACGAATTTCGAACAGCAAAATTACGGAATCAAAAGCGAAGAATCACCATAACTCAGGAAACGAAAGTTATTTTCTAAGGCAAAATCATAAATTTTTCTCCAATCTTCACCCACTAATGCCGCTACAAGCAGGATTAAGGTAGAATCTGGCTGATGAAAATTTGTGATAATTCCTTTACAAATTCTGAATTGATAGCCCGGAAAGATAAAAATTTCGGTTTCGCCAACCAGTTGTTCTATATTCTGGGCTTCCATATAGTCAAGAATTGCCTGTATAGATGCCTCAGCACTAATGGTTTCTGCTTGATTATACGGAAATAATTTTTCGATGAAAAAAGTCTCCTGTCTTTGTAGTAATTTTACCCCAAACCAGTACAAACTTTCTAATGAACGCATAGAAGTTGTACCCACCGGAATAACAAAATTTAGCTTTCTAGATAATTGCTCTATAAATGCTTTATCAAAAACAATCTGCTCGGAGTGCATCTGGTGTTCTACCACATTCTGCACTTTAATCGGCTGAAAAGTACCTGCGCCTACGTGTAGAGTAATGAAATCGTAGTCGATATCCTGGTCTACTAAATCAAAGAGTACTTTCTCTGTAAAATGTAAGCCTGCCGTCGGGGCCGCTACTGCGCCATCATTTTTGGAATAGACTGTCTGGTAGGTCTCGTAATCCTTTTCTTCGGTATCTCTTTTCAGGTATGGGGGTAATGGAATCTGCCCGAAATATTTTACAATTTCGGCAAAGGTCAGTTGAGAGTTATTCCATGTAAATTGTACGTAGTTCTTTTCGCTGTCTACCAGTTCGGCCACTAATTCCAGATCATTGGTTGTATGAATGGTATGGGTGCCAACCAATTTTCCCTTAAGCCGCTTCTTGTTTCCTATTATACACGCCCAGGTGCAAGTTTGGGTAGTTTCCATCACTTGTGAAATGATACCCGAGGGCACAACAGGATTAAGCAGAAATATTTCAATAATTGCCCCACTTAATTTCTGAAAAAAAAGACGGGCGGGTATCACCTTTGTATTATTAAAAACCAGAAAAGATTCCTGCGGTAGATGTTTAATCAGATTATAGAATCTGTCTTCACGGATTTCTGCTTGTTTATAGACCAATAACTTAGATACATCCCGAGGTTCTACAGGAAACCGGGCTATGCGTTCATCGGGCAGATGATACGTATATTTTTCTAAATCCAGAGTTATCATAGGTAAAAAAGCTTGTAGAAATTCTTACTCTTTCGTAGCCGGACTGGTATAAAGTAATCGGATTGGTAAAAAGAAAAGTACAATGAGCAAAGCCACCGCTCCTCCTACTATTACCCAATCATAATTAATATCTAATTTCTGGTCTTCTACACGATTAATTCGGTTTAAGGCGATTAGGAAAACAAGCATAAAACTATTAATAACCGCGATTAAAGCATTAAACCAGGCTTCTAACAGGTTTTTCAGGGCTTCGGGATTCTTTGCCCACACACTATTGGCATTAAGCTGGACAAAATTTATTTTCTGTACCTGTGTTCTTACTAAGTTTAATAAAAGATTCAAACCTATAATTATGGCAAATGCGATATAGAAAACATCCTGTTTACTCATATAATCATCCGGACGGCCTGATGAGGTGTGATGAATGGCAACATCATCAGGAAAAATAAAATAACAAACAACTAAGGTAATAGCTAATGCAGGCATAGAAACCTTGCGCCAGAAACTAAAAAATATATGCGATATTGACATTAGAGGGTAATTTTCGGTTTATATGCTACACTATAAACGCTAAAAAACAATATACATCTTGTAGCACGAGGCTGCAAAGTTACATCAGAGAATTAGATTTTTCTCAAAAAATCTTAGCAAAGACCTTGTTAAAAAATTATAGTTCGACCTGCAAAGGCATCTTGTTCAGCAGATTTGTATATTTGGTAAATTTTTCCGGCCACTAGACTCCATGCGATTTTACCTGCTTTTTCTGATTATATTGTTACAGTCTTGTGGGTCTGATTCTCCCCCAAAAAACGTTACGAAGGCTTTTTATTATTGGAAATCTATTTTTCAGTTAAGCTCTCAGGAACGAAAAACCCTTGATAGTTGCGGAGTAAATAAGCTATACATCAAGGCCTTTGATATAGACTGGAATTTTGCCACCAATAAGCCTGTTTTAAAAGCACCGGTAATATTTCAGGATAGTATACCTCAAAATCTGGCGCTTGTTCCGGTAATATTTATTACTAACCAGACGCTCAAACAAATATCCGATACTTATCTTGATGATTTTGCTAATTATGTCCAAAGTCAACTAAAACACGTATGGTCAGTCAGACCTTATATAGAAATTCAATTTGATTGCGACTGGACTATCAGCACCAGGACAAAGTACTTTAAGTTTCTGGATTTATATAGAAAGCATTGCCACGGCAAAACGTTATCAGCTACTATCAGGCTTCATCAGATTAAATTTGCACATAAAACAGGCATTCCACCAGTTGACAGAGGCATGCTGATGTTTTATAATATGTCGGACTGGAAAAAGCCAAAGATTAAAAACTCTATCTACGACCTTGATGCGGCTTCTCAATATACTGCTACGCTTAGTAAATATCCACTAGATTTAGATATAGTCTTTCCACTATTCAGATGGGCTGTTATTTATCGGGGTAATCGATTTATGACGGTTATTAATAAGTTGGGGAGTGAGACTTTGAATCGCCAGGAATTCCTGAAAAAAGAAGGTAATAAGTATTATGTGCAGAAAGATGTTCAAGCCTTTGGCATATCGTTACGAAGAGGAGATATGATTCGGGCAGAAGACGTTGATTATGAAGAACTTTTAAAAGGTTCGAGGGCTTTGAGTAAGCAAATATCCACACAAAAACTTACATTTGCATTCTATTATTTAGACCGAAATATCGTATCCAACTATACCCATGAACAACTCCACCAGATCTTTCTTTCATTTGAGTTACCGGACTAAATCTATCATCATTTTATTGCTGATGGCATGCGGCCCACAGCCATTTGATTATGATGAATTCAAAAGCTTTTTTGCGCCTGAAAGTGCGGCTAACGAAGCACAATTTCATAGCTATAATTTTACCTCTCAGTTTTTATATGACGATGATTATTGGAACGAAGCCGATAAAATCGATATTTCGGAAGCAGAAAACACAAAGGCTTGGGCTGCCTATGCCGGAGTTTCTGAAAAAACGGTAACGGATGAACTATATATCAAAGCAGATAGCAAAAATACAACGGGGCTGACAGAGGCATTGCAACAAAAAGGTAAAACTGAGGCTGTTGAATATCTGGCTCTGGCTAGAAAAATTGAGAGTGCAGATAATAGTATATCGGGCGAAGAGGCTTCGACCACTCCAACAGTAAATACTGCAGAATACGATGTCTGGCTTACGGCTATTCAATCCAAATATGAACAGAGTAAAGATAATTTTCTAAAAGAGCGTTTAGCTTATCAGGCAGTAAAAGTTGCTGATATGGCAGGTACTCCACAAAAGAGTATTGAATTATACAAAAAACTGGTGGAGCCTATTTCACCAAAAACCTTTATCAGCGATTGGGCACGTTCTCGCATGGCCGGGGCTTACACTCATGCAGGAGATTCGACTCAGGCTTATTATCATTTTTCACAGTTGTTCGTTACAGCGCCTACCCGTAGAAAAGCGGCTCATTTAAGTTTAAGAAACAATTTACCAAAACTGCAGGACGAGGCACTTAAACTATGCAAAAGCGATGCGGAAAAAGCCAATGTCTATGCTGCTACTGCAGTTTTGCCCTTTCAGGATGCTTTGCCCATGATGGAGCAAATGCAGGTTTTAGACGTAACCAATCCGACATTGGAATTTGTAATGGCTCGTGAAATCAATAAAAATGAAGAGTTTTTCTTTACTAACTGGCAAGACTTAAAATACTCTTACTGGAGTATGGATTCTACCAAAAAAGGAAACCTCAAAAAAGAATCAGCTGATTATTTCAGTAAACTCTTAGACTTTTCACTTGAATCTGCTGAGAATCCGACTTTGAAAAAATCTCCTTTCTGGTATACAGCTGCGGCTTACCTGACATTCATTGCGCAAGATTATACAAAGGCTAATGAATTGCTACAAAAAGCCAAAGCGATTGGGACTACAGACAAGGGTGTACAAGACCAGATAGCTATGCAGGAAATGATATTGACGGTAAGTGAATCGCCTGTAGTAACACCTGAAATGGAAAAGAAAGTGATGCCCCTATTGGAGCGTTTTTCCCGTTCTGACAAATTCCGTACAGCTAATAATTTCAATGCGGCCTGCAAAATTTTAGTAGCTAAATATCTGGGAGCAACCCCTATCAATGAATTTGCAGAGGGAGGAGAAACGAGACCATTAAAAAAAGGGAAGCAAGTGAAAGAAAGCAAGCCCTTAGGTTGGTTTGCGAGTTGTTTTGGCAAAAAAGATGATACACGAAATGTAAAGGCATCACCTGAGGGGAAAGCAAAAGCTTTTTTAGTTTCACTACTTACTTCTTATCAATTAGGGTATTCTAAACAGGAAGAGGGCTGGGTGGCCAATGCAAATTTCATGAGTAGTTCAGACCAATATTCCATTGAGGATTCTACATCATCGGCTACTATTAATTATACACTTGACTATTTCGCTAAAAATAACCAGTCGGATTTCGATAAGCGGTTAATTAAACTCACCGGACTGGATAATAATTACCTCTATCTGGTCTTAGGAAGAAGGGCCTTAGCCGAACATCAATATGCCAAAGCTGCCGAAGCATGGAAACATATTGCACCTGCTACATGGGAAGCTGAACCTTTCAAAACTTATTTAGATGTAAATCCTTTTCATCTGAACGGTCAGGGAGAAGCAGACCCTAAAGAGACCGTCACACCTATATCTTTTGCTATACGTATGGCAGAATTGCAGGAGAATGTGAACAAAAATCCAAACGATTATGAAAGTTGGTTGCTGTTAGGCTGTGGAAGCTACAATATGGGCTATTTTGGCAATAGCTGGATTTTGCTGCGCAGAGCCTGGAGTGGTGGTGAACAGAAAAACGAAACAGATGATTATTATACTTCTGAAAAAGCTTTATACTATTTTGACAAGGCGATGAATGTAGCACCTAATGCAGAAACTGCTGCAAAGGCTTGTTATCTTGCTTCGGCCTGTCAGAAAATAAGATATGAGTTGGCTTATGGTGCGATGTATGACGGACTTTATTCGCTGCCTGATGGAGAGCGTGAAAAGAAAGAGGCCGAAATAGCCAAAACTTTGGAAACGCTTAGAAAAGAAAAATACGCTACTTATTTCAATTTGCTGAAAACCAAATACCAACAAACCAACTACGAAGAGCAGTTGATTAAAGAGTGTAGCACTTATAAGGATTTTTTAGCAGGTAAGTAAATGAAAATATACACCAAAACAGGCGATAAGGGTACTACTGCATTGGTAGGTGGCCGGAGAGTCAGCAAAGGAAATTTAAAAATTGAGTCTTATGGCACAGTAGATGAACTTAATTCGTGGATAGGGTTAGTAAGAGACCAGCCCATCAATGAATCACGACGGGGTTTATTAAAAGAAATTCAGGATAGGTTATTTACTATTGGCGCTGATTTGGCTTCTGAACCGGAGCAGGTCAGAAAGAAGCCTATACCCAGTTTAGTAGAAGAGGATATTGCCTTATTGGAAAATGAGATGGATCAAATGGATACTGAACTCCCACCGCTAAGGGCTTTTGTTTTACCAGGCGGAAATCAGTCTGTTTCATTTGCTCATCTTGCCCGAACAGTTTGTCGTAGAGCCGAACGTCTGGTGATTCGTTTAGCAGAAGAAGAAGAGGTGAATTCGATGGTGATTAAATATCTCAATCGCCTATCTGATTATCTGTTTGTACTCTCACGCAAAATGACGCAGGAATTGGGTAGCGAGGAAATTACGTGGAAGCCGAGAATGTAGAAAAATAACTTTCACAGACCCAATGTAAAAAGAAATGCAAGCCTCCTCGCGAAAACTTGCACTCAGTATAGAAACGCTCAGTAGCGAGGATATTCGTTCCTCCACTACTTTACGTGATAGAATGTTCTGAACAAAATTTGTATTTTTTTTAGAAGTATTTCTAAAAAAACACCTCATCTCATCATTCACAAAGTCCCGAAAAACGCTATTTTTACTACGAATAGCGACTATTTTCTAATGTTTTTCGAAAAATGCTGTCGTATTCCAAAAAAGCAGTAATTTTGCACTTTCATTTTTTTGCCAACCGTTTAATCAGTTTGGCACGAGACTTTCAGATTTACGTATAATATATCGCAAAAATCATTCCAAAATGGCTAAGAAGATTCAATCGGCTCTTATTTCGGTTTATTACAAAGACGGTTTAGATAAAATAGTTAAACTCCTTCACGAAAACAACGTACAGATTTTCTCTACAGGTGGTACACAAAGTTTCATTGAAGACCTGGGTATTCCTGTAACAGCAGTAGAAGACCTGACCAGCTACCCATCTATCTTTGGCGGACGTGTAAAAACGCTTCACCCAAAAGTTTTCGGTGGTATTTTATATCGTAGAGATAATGAGGGAGATATTCAAACTGCCGCTCAGTTCGAAATTCCATCTATTGATTTAGTGATTGTAGATTTATATCCTTTCCAGGAAACAGTTGCCTCAGGCGCAAGCGAAGAAGATATTATTGAGAAAATAGATATTGGTGGTATTTCATTGATTCGCGGAGCAGCTAAAAACTTTAACGATGTATTGATTGTATCTTCTCGTAACCAATACGATGATGTATTCGAAATCTTACAGAGCAAAGGTTGCGCAACTGATTTAGAAGATCGCCGTCGCTATGCTATGGAAGGTTTTGGCATGAGTTCGCAATATGATACTGCTATCCATGCGTATTTCAGTGGCGATGTGTATACCCAGGTACAGAATTTTGCAGCTTTACCGCAAAAGGCACTTCGTTATGGCGAGAACCCACACCAAGCTGCTACTTTCTATGGTGATTTAAACCAGATGTTTGAGCAGATTCATGGCAAAGAGTTATCATATAATAACCTGATGGATGTTGAAGCCTGCGTGCGTTTGATTGATGAGTTTGAAGAGACATCGTTTGTGATTATCAAACATAATAATGCTTGTGGTGTGGCATCTGCCCCGACAGCAAAAGAAGCTTATGTAAATGCTTTGGCTTGTGACCCTGTTTCAGCTTTTGGTGGTGTGATAATTACCAATACTCATGTTGACGTAGCAACTGCCGAAGAACTACATAAATTGTTCTTTGAGATATTGATAGCACCATCTTTTGATGAAGAGGCATTGACTATCTTGAAGAAAAAGAAAGACCGCCGTTTATTAATCAGAAAGCCAGTTGAATTGAGTAAAAAACAATTCTGTACGCTTTTGAATGGCGTTTTGGAACAGGATAAAGATAACTCGATAGAAACAGCGGCAGACTTTAAAGTAGCTACTGAAAAAGCCCCTACGGCTGATGAAGTAAAGGCATTAGAATTTGCTTTGAAAATCTGTAAACACCTGAAATCTAATAACGTAGTTCTAGCAAAAGACGGACAGTTACTAGCATGTGGTGTAGGCCAGACCTCACGTGTAGATGCCTTGAAACAAGCCATTGAAAAAGCCAATACATTTGGTTTTGATTTGAAAGGTGCAGCCATGGCGTCAGAAGCTTTCTTCCCTTTCCCTGATTGTGTGGAGATTGCACATGAAGCAGGTATCACCAGCGTAGTTCAACCGGGCGGCTCTATCCGTGACCAGGATTCAATTGATTTCTGTAATAAGAATGGTGTTGCTATGGTATTGACTGGTGTGAGACATTTCTTGCATTGATCTGCCAAGTGTGTCACGGCTATACTCGTCCGTAAACGGCCGTGGCACGCTTACTTTGGCAAATAGATATAAAGCAAAACTTAATACAAAGACAAAAAATAAGCGTGCCACGGTCTTTCTCGGATGAGTATAACCGTGACACGCTTTATTAATGCTTCTTATTTCAGGGCCTTATCAAACCTCCAAAGGCTTCTTTTCAATCTTCAATTCATCTCTAACAAAGCTTTCGTAGAGCTCTTCTGCTTTTTGCCAGGATGATTCAATATCATCATTCAACAAAATCACATCAAATCTGTTCTGGAACTCCATTTCAAATTTCATTTTGTATAAGCGTCTTGAAATGCTGTCTTCATCATCGGTACCTCTGCTTCTCAATCTCCTTTCTAACTCTTCCATAGATGGGACTTTTACATAAATAGCCAGTGCAGCATCACCAAAATAGTTTTTCAGATTAACGCCACCTTTTACGTCCACATCAAAAATTACATTCTTTCCCTCTGCCCATAACCTTTCAATCTCCGTTTTTAAAGTACCATAATAAGCTCCCGGATATACCTCCTGCCATTCTATAAATTCTTCGTTATCAATTCTTTCTTTAAAATCGTGGATACTTAAAAAGTAATAGTCTTTTCCGTTTTCCTCATTACGACCGCGTTTGTCGCGGGTACATGCCGAAATTGAAAAACCCAGATTACTGTATTTACTAAGCAAATGCTTAACGATGGTTGTTTTTCCCGAACCGGAGGGAGCGCAAAAAATGATGGCTTTACCTTTCATTGAGAATGTTTTATGACCTTGCTCAAGCAAGGTGGGTAGCTACAATAAAATTATTAAAAAAGCCACCAAGTTTAAAAACCTGATGGCTGAATATCTTGCAAAGATAGTGAAATCAACAACTAAACAACAAATGATACAGTTTTACTTCTGCTATAATAAACCCTAACAATACTAATCCTAATCCAACTTTTGCCCTTATATCTACCACCGTTGACTGTGGGCAACATTTTTTCTCCATTTTCACCAGAAGCGCATCTTTAATGCTTTTCTCCAGTTTATAACCCTCTATACAAGGCAGACAATCGTCCATATGTAACTTAAAATGTTCTACCTCAGCGGCAGATGCCGATCCATCAAGTACAGCCTGTATCATCTGCATACACTTTTGATGATTTTCACACCTCTCTTTCATTGGTATAATGTTTAGGGGACATTAATCTACTTCCCTCTCTATTAATGTTTTTGTTAATGATGCCCCTGGTTTATCGACCACAAGCATATATCGTTAGTAAAATATTTTCTGTTTAAAAGTCCCTTAAGACCACCTGCTTAATCCTGCTCTGCCATCTCGTCGGTTTTGTATCCCATTGATGAGGCATAGTTTTTCAGCTTCTCTTTCAACAAATTCCGTGCTCTGTGTAAACGCGACCTTACCGTTCCGATTGGTATGTCTAATATCTTTGCCATCTCTTCGTAAGTGAATCCTTCAATATCACAAAGGATAATTACTGTACGAAAATCAACCGGCAAGCTGTTAAGTGCATTAGCGACTTCATCGCCAATCATATCCTGAACAGTCTCTGTACGCAAGTCGGTTGTTGCCTCCATTTCGGCATCTTCTACCGAATTGTAGGTGGTCTCAACGTCCTGATAATCAACCTTTGATGGTTCCTTACTTTTCTTGCGATAGTCGTTGATGAAACTGTTTTTCAAGATTCTAAACAACCACGCTTTTGCATTAGTTCCACGTTCAAACGAATTGATAAATCGAAAAGCTTTCAGATATGTATCTTGTACCAGATCGTTGGCATCGTCTTCATCATTTGTTAAGCGAAAAGCAAAGTTATACATCGAGTCTATGTGTGGCATAAACTCTTTGTCAAAGACAGCATATTTTTCTTTTTCAGAATATCTTTCTATTTCTATTATTTCTTCTTCCATAAGCGTATTTGCTTTTTTATGAGACCTATAAAGAGCATTTTATAGGCACTGTAGTAGCTCAATTGTATAGTCCTCCATAATTTCGGTAAAGTTACGAATTTCGGCAAGAAAAAGATAATATTATTGCCAGAAAACAAAAAATACTTAGGAGGAAGAAATATACGTATAAATGGAAAAATTTACCCAGAATTTTTAATTTCCTAACACCAAAAAGCCCTTTTTTAAGAAATTATTATGGTATTTTTCTCTTTTTATTAAGCAATCACTTCCAATTTATAACCTTTACCATGAATACTGGTAATCTTGATAGACTCGTCTCCCTGTAATCTTTTTCTGAGTTTAGACACAAAAACATCTAAACTTCTGCCTACTACAAATACGCCTTCGTCTTCCCATACCTCTTTTAAAAGCCTGTCGCGCTCTATCACCTGATTCTGATTGGCGGCAAATATGCCCAGCAATTTTGCTTCTTTATCAGACAACTCAATCTGTTCTTCTCCCTGTTTCAGCAACGCTCTATCGGGGTAAAAAGCGTATCTGCCTATACCTACAAATGATTCTTCTTCAACAATAGTGTTAACAGTTTCTGCTTCACTTTTTTTCTTAAAAAAATTTTTATTAAATACTGAAAAAAGTGTTCCACCTGCCAGAATAAATCCAATTGCCCACCAGATATTCATAGGTTTTGTAGCCTGATAATTTCCTGTAAACTGAATCTGAATCCGGTAACAATCTTTGGCTTGCGGCCTGCCCATACACGCCAGATTATCTTCTCCTTTGCTTTTAACCTCGTAGCCAAACACGACTTGCGGACTAACGCAGTTATATACGTTTACCATATAATCGAGGGGTAATTGCGCAGAAGTCAGGCGCTGATGCACCACTTTAGCCAAGGTGTCAGGCATGAAAGCAAACTTGCTCTGAAACTCTAACTGGAAAGTATTTTCGTCTATTTTTTTCACAGGCAATACCCGTGAGGTAAAATCTCCCGAACGCTGCAATAACTGATGCCCGATTTCGCGCATGACTAATATGGCTCGCTTCTCAAGAAAATCATGCGAGTCATTGACGGTAAGCGTTCCTGCTGAAAGCGCAATTACGGAAAATACCGCCAGGCAAATGATATAAATCTTAGGTTTCATAATTCTGACAAAATTATGGTAAAGCTATCTGAAAAACAGTAGAGTTACATGCAATTTACACTTTTTTACATTCATTTTACTTCTGCCTGTTTTCTCTCTTCTACATTTGGCTCATCGTTCAATTTTAAAAATCGGAAATAATTATGAAAAAACTTATCGCAACCATATTGTGTTGCTGCGCTTTCGCACAAGTCGGTTTCAGCCAGCACATTTGTTCAGCTGCTTTTTTAGGCAATAAAATGATAGTAAACCAGTACACAGATAAATGTTATAAAAATGAACTTCCATTAAATGCAACCGGAGAATTAAGTGTAAGTACTGTATATCTGGACAAGAACGAAAGTAAAGCCGTAGATAGAATACCCTTTAAAATCGCTATAAAAGAGCAAGGAACCAAAACAATTACGATGTTTTCAAGAGAAGATTTTATGAAAGTTGATGTACAGAAGGTACTATCACAATGCAAAAAAGGCGACCAGATTGTATTGCTTACCCTCGACAAGCAATATTTCCTGCCTCACAACGAAATTTTAGTTAAATAAACTATTACTATGACTTTAAATTGTGGCGCGAACTTCCAGATCTCGGTAGGGTTGAAAAGTCACGACAAACAGGAAGTTCGCGCCATAATATTTAAACATACTTGCTTAAACCTACATTATCAATGAAAAAGCTATTTATCGTATTATTCTTATTTTCTTACGCTACATTCTCACAGGTCAAGCCTGCTGCTGATATTACTTATGAGATAGCCAATAAAGAAAGTCAGCTTATCTGGCAGGACGTTCCCTTTGCTGGTAAACCTCATGAAGGAACTATCCAATTAACTTCTGGTACTTTAGTTACGGCTGCGAATGGAAAAGCAAAAGGAGGTAAGTTTGTGATAAACATGAAAAGCATTAATAGTGTTAATCCGAATACCGGAGAAATTAATAAAGGTGTAGTAGAACATTTACACTCTGATGATTTTTTCTCAACTATGCGTTTCCCCCTTTCTACTTTCACTATTACAAAAATCATCCCCGCAACCAAGCCTAGTGAATACACTATTACTGGCAACCTGACGTTGAAGGGCATCAGCAATGTGATTACTTTTCCAGCCATCATCATTATGGAGGGTACTCAATTAAAGGCACAGGCAGCTGTTACAATTGACCGTACTTTGTGGGGCATCACTTATAAATCTTATAGCTTTTTATCCCAGATGAAAGATGATTTGATTCCGAATAACATTAAACTTACCATGAATCTGGTATTTAGCAAAGCTATTAATTAAGTGTAGTATGAAACAAATAAGCTTTATTTTTTGCTTTTTGCCACTTGTGGCTTTTGGTCAGTTAAAAGAATCCTGGGTAACAAAACCTAAAGAACTGTGGCCTCAGATTGCCCTCGTAAACGACGTAACTTATAAAAACGGCAACAAATACGAAGACCCAACTATTAGTTACGCTGCCAGCGGTTTTTTGTTAGATACAGGCAAAGACACTTTAGCCATTACAGCCAAGCATATTATCTGGGTAGCAAGAAATAAGGCTTCCGACAAGGTTTATATCAACGACCATCTGAAAACCTGGAAAATGTATCCAAAACATAATCTGAAAGACTCAGTTATCATTGACCGCCTTATTAACGAAGATTTAAACGAAAAGCTTTTTAATGGCCCTGAAAATGGTGTATTGCAGCGGGATTGGCTGGTATTCACTACCAAATATGTTTCTCCAAATATTAAGCCAGTTAAATTAAGAGAAAAGCCGGTGAAAGTGGGTGACAAAGTCTATCTGATAGGGAATCCTTATCGGTTTGATAAAACACTAACAGCAGAAGGGTATATCAGCAAGAAAGCAGGCAATACACTATTTGTGAGATTTAATGACCCGGCCATACGTACCGCTTTTCTGGGTGGAGCAAGTGGCTCGCCTATTCTGGATGAAAATGGACAATTGGCAGGTATTTTTTCTAATGGACAATTAGACCCTAAAACGGGTGAGCGAATTACTTATGTTAATTCAACTGCCTATTTAAAAAAGGTATTGGCAAGAGTAAAGCCACTCAATGTAGATAAGGAACAAATTTCTACTTATGTTGATTCACTGATTGAGGCGGTTGGCACAAAAAAAGCGATGAGCCAGTTTGAGAAATATGTAAAGACTGAAAAAGCCCAGGATATTTATGAACTGACTTATATCAATTATAATAAGCTAATAACAATAGGAGAGAAATTAAGCAGTGAGGGCAACACGAAAGATGCGGTTCTCTATTTTGAAACACTTCTGAGAACTTATCCTGAAAATCACTTAATGATTATCGCTTTATCAAAAGCCTATAATGCCAATCAACAGAAGCAAAAAGCGATTGACCTCCTTGAATTGAATAAAGATAAAGTTGACCCGGATGTGAAAGGGGAGATAGAAAAGAACTTGAATGAGATAAAAGCTAAGAAATAAACCGAACTTTCAAGAAGTGTCTTTTATATCAATAGTAAACTATTACATTTGAGCCAAAACACACGTAACATGAATCTGGATTTAACTGGCAAAACCGCATTGGTTTGTGGAAGTACACAAGGGATTGGCAAGGCAGCGGCTATCGAATTGGCTTTATTAGGGGCAAATATCACTTTAGTCGCCCGTAATGAAAATAAATTGAAAGAGGTGATGAAAGAATTACCGCGTAAGAAGAATCAAAAGCACCGCTACCTGGTGATTGATTTTTCTAAAACCGCTCAGATAAAACCTAAGATTGAGCGATACTTAGCTAAATATCCCGAAGTACATATTCTTATTAATAATACTGGTGGCCCGGCAGGTGGGGCTATTATTGAAGCTGATGTAACACAGTTTACTCAGACATTTAATGAACATATTGTATCGGCACAAATACTTACGCAAGCTGTAGTACCCAGTATGAAAGAAGCCGGGTTTGGCCGGATTGTGAATATCACTTCTGTGGGTATGAAACAACCGATTATTGGCTTAGGAGTATCAAATACTATTCGCGGAGCAATGGGCAACTGGGCAAAATCAATGGCCAATGAATTGGGAAAATATGGTATTACCACTAATAATGTATTGCCTGGCTACACTACAACAGCCCGTTTAGAGAAAGTTAATGAGACCAGAGCCAAAGCAACTAATAAGAGCATTGAAGCCGTCGAACAAGATTTAATCAAAGATATTCCGATAGGTCGATTTACTTCGCCTGAGGAAACAGGCGCAGTGATTGCCTTTTTATGTTCGCCTGCGGCAAGCTCTGTCAATGGCGTGAGTATTCCGGTGGATGGCGGTCGCACCAGTAGCCTTTAAATAGCTTCTAAAACCGCATCACGACCTGATACGATTGCTCCTTCCATAAAGCCCTGCCATTCAGCCAGATGCTCTCCGGCAAAATGGACGTTCAGGTGGGGCTTTTTTAATTCCGGCTGTACCGTAAACCATTGCCCTGTGCCATAAATAGCATAGGCTCCTTTTGAATAGTTGTCTTGTCCCCAATTATAATTGGCTACTTTTTGAAGATAATTTCGGGCATCACCTACAGGTCTGATAGAATCAATAATGGTTTGTCGGCGGTAATCATCGCCATGCCAGCCAAACATATCTGCTTTTTCGCCTATACTATAAGAAGTAAGCGCGCCTCTGGCATGATCCTGATTTTTGGTAGCATGATAGAAATAATGTGCAGGCGTATCGGTTATCATATCAAAATCCTCCCGTTTCCAGAAACGTTGACTAAACAAACCTACACATTTATTGATACGCGCATATTGCAGGGCATCTATCGCATGCAATTTTGATTTCGGCAAAGCAGGTGCGAAATTGATTTTCGACAAAGCAAAGGTTGGAACGGTACAAATAACTCTATCTGCCTCGAAAGTTTTTCCGTTGGCGCATTTGATGGTAATGCCTTTACCTTTCTGAATAATGGCATCTACATGATGTTCGGTTAGGATTTTTTCCCGACCTATTAAATCAGCAATTTTGTTGGCTAAAGTGCTATTACCACCTTCCATTTTCAAATCCATTTCGTTTTTCTTGCTCGAATAGGCATATTCGCTGATGGCAGCATAGGCTGATACATGTCTGATGCTTTCGCCAAAATCGGTACTATCCAATAACTCTCTGAAATACAGGTCGTTTTCAGGGATACCATTGTTGACAAGATATCTCCACCAATTCAATCGGTCGAATAATTTCTGCTGCTCTGAGTTCAGGTTTTTGAACGATTCAAGCAATCCCTCCAGTTTCTTCTTCCAATCGGTATCAAAATCCCATTTATTTACTTTGCTATATTTGCCTCTGAAAAACAAATCCGTATCAAAGCGATTGTCATTCAGTTGAATCTTGAAGCGCTCGCATAGTTTCTTTACTTCTTCGTGCGACTCTCCTACCCATTCGGCGCCCAATTCTACCCGTAAATCAGCCTGCTCGTCAATTTTATGCGTAAATACACGTCCGCCGATACGATTGCGTGATTCTAAAACCACAAAGTCTATCTTCTTATCAAAAAGTGTTAGAGCAGCAGAAAGTCCTGAAAATCCTGCGCCAAGTATGACAACTTTAGCCGGTTTAACAGTATGAGCAAAAGTCTTTTGATTGAGCAGGATAGCGCTTGAAGCAGCCAGACCAAGGAATGAGCGTCGTTTCATGGTTAAATAATAGATATCGTTGCAATGAGGTATAAAAAAAGATGATGCTTCTCCTTTTTGGAAAAACATCATCTTCAAACATCCTTTACAAATATACCCTATACGCAAGGATAAAGATAGTATTTACTAAATTTTTTATTATGTGGCAAAGGTCACCTAATACCCTTTGTATATTCTTTCTGATATAAAAGAGGAGTCTTCCCGGTAATCTCTTTAAACTGGCGGTTAAAATTGGAGATGGTATTATAGCCGCTTTCGTAGGCGACTTGCGTAATACTTAAATTACCCTCATGTAGCAATTTACAGGCATGACCGATACGAATCTCGGCTATGAAATCGAAAAATGGTTTGTTAGTGCGGCTTTTAAAGTATCGGCAAAAGGCGGAATCGCTCATACTGACCAAAGACGCTAATTCACTTAAACGTACTTCTTCTTTAAAATGCTTCATTACATATTCATGCACTTTTTGCATGCGTTCGGTCTCAGACACTTTGTGCGTATTCACATAGCCAAAACTGGCAATGTATTCGTAGTCGGTTGATTGGGCTAAATGATGAAGCATCGAGAGGAATTTCAATACCCGCTCAAATCCCTCATATTGATGGAGGTTCAGCAATTCATGTCTGATGTACTCTTTAGATTCACCTATTATATCCAGTCCTCTTTCGCCTCTTTCCAATAATTGCTTCAGGTTGTGCATTTCGCTTTTTTCAAAAAAGCCATTTCCTAAGAAATCTTCGGTGAAGTAGATTACGATTCCATGCGTAATTAGCTCAGAATTATGCTCAAAATAAGCAAGGTCGCTTTGCCATAGATGTGGAATATTGGGGCCAAGAAAAACCGTATCTCCTGCTTCAAAATGCTTGATATTGTCTCCGATAAACCTGGTACCGCTTCCTTCCAGCACCGTGAACAACTGATAATGCGGGTGAAAATGCCAGTTTGGATCGAAATGTGGCTCCACTAACTCCTTTAATGTAAAGGAATAAACCGCACTTTCAACCGATTTTTTGAGAAGAGGCTTCATAGATTACTATTCTGAATTTTAACCATAAATTTAAAGATAAAAATAAATAAAGTCAAAATACAGTCAGTATTAGTAAAAGTAGGCTTATTTTTTTGTACTATTTTAAGATAGTTTTGTAATGTGAAAATTTAAGAAAATCAGCATGAAGTTTGGAATGAATCTCCTTTTGTGGGGAACAGAAATTAATGAAAGTCTTTTTCCGGTATTAGAAGAAATAAAGGAGCTTGGTTTTGATGGTGTTGAAGTACCTATTTTTGATACAGACCCGACAAACTGGTATAAGTGGCGAGAGAAATTAGATGAATTGGAGCTAGACAGAATTGCCGTAACGATTTGCGGCCCTGATTTTAACCAGATCAGCCCAGACCCTGCCATCAGAAAAGCCACTTTAGAACGTAATAAACTGGCAGTAGATTGTGCGATGGTATTAGGAGCAAATTTGCTCAATGGCCCTTATCACTCAGCATTAGGAGCATTTACAGGTAAACCTGCAAGCGAACAAGAGTGGCGTTGGGCAGTAGATAATCTCAGAGAATTAGCTGATTATGCTGATAGCTTTGGTATCACTTTAGGATTGGAATATCTGAACCGTTTTGAAAGCTATCTGGTATCGTCAAGCGATGAGTTGATTAAACTGGTTGAGGATATTGACCATCCGGCCTGTAAAATCATGTTTGATACTTTTCATGCTAATATTGAAGAGAAGAACCTGGGAGATGCCATCAGAAAATTGTCAAAACATCTGGTACACGTGCAGGTTTCTGAAAACGACCGAAGTACTGTTGGTACAGGAAATGTGAACTGGGAAGATGTTTTTAAAGCATTGCATGAGGTCAAATATGACGGTTGGTTATCGGTAGAGGCATTCAGTCAGAAACTGGCGGTTGCTAATATCTGGCGAAAAATGTTTGACTCAGAAACACAATTAATGAAAGATAGTCTTAGTTTTTTAAAAAATAGTCTTGCAGAAAATCCTGGCACACCGAGTATTCCTTATTGATTAGAGGAAGAGATTTTAACGGATTTGACGCTAACCTAAAACAATTAAACCATGTCGAAAAAAATCAATATTGCTATCGTCGGGCTTGGCTTTGGTGCTGAGTTTATTCCTATCTACCAGCGCCACCCAAATGCTAATATGTATGCCATTTGCCAACGTAATGTAGAAAAACTCAATCAGATTGGCGATGCATTCGGCATCGAAAAAAGCTATTCTGATTATGATGAATTATTAAAAGACCCGGATATTGATGCAGTACATATCAACTCCCCTATCCCGAATCATGCCGAACAAAGTCTGAAAGCACTTTATGCGGGCAAGCACGTGGCTTGTACCGTACCAATGGCTACTTCGGTTGAAGACTGTATAGCTATTGTAAAGGCAGTAAAAGAAACAGGTAAGAAGTATATGATGATGGAAACGGTGGTATATGCCCGTGAGTTTTTATTTGTCAAAGAAATGTATGAAAAAGGCGAATTAGGAAAAGTACAGTTCCTGAAAGCAAGCCACCAACAAGATATGGATGGATGGCCTGATTACTGGCCGGGCTTACCTCCCATGCACTATGCAACACACTGCGTTGGCCCTGTGGCAGGTTTATTGAAGCTTGAAGCTGAGTATGTTTCATGCTTTGGTTCAGGTACTATCCGTGAAGAGCTGGCTCAAATACATAACTCTCCTTTTGCAGTTGAATCGGCTCATATTAAGTTTAAAGACAGCGATTTGAGCGCTTATGTCTATCGTTCATTGTTTGATGTAGCTCGCCAGTACAGAGAAAGTTTTGAAGTATATGGCTCGAAAAAATCTTTCGAGTGGGCATTGGTGGAGCATGAAGAGCATATCATTCATACCGCGAAAAAACCTGAACACGAAATTCCGGAAAAAGTAACTGTGAAAGATTATGCGCATTTACTACCGGAAGGCATTCAGGATTTCACGACCAAAGGTGTCTATGATTTAGGTGAAAACAACCACTTATCATTTACACAAGGTTCTGGTCACGGAGGTTCTCACCCGCATTTAGCACATGAGTTCTTAATGGCATTGGTTGAAGACCGTGAACCATTCCCGAATGCAGCGCAATCAGCTAACTGGACAAGCGTGGGTATCCTGGCACACGAATCAGCTATGCAAGGTGGTAAAATCATGAATTTACCTGACTTTCACAACGTATAAATTTATATAGGGGCGAGGCTCTGCTTCGCCCTTCTGCTTACGCCTATCACTACGAGTAATAAAACTCTGCTATTTTTAACTCTCATGAAAAAAACGTTAATACTCTTGATGCTCTTGCTTTGGCAAGGCGTTCAAGCCCAAAAAGGCCGTCGCTTAGAGATTTTGTTCTTAGGCGATAACGGACATCACCGTCCCATAGAAAGGCTCCCGACATTAATGGCTGCCCTTGGTGCCAAAGGTGTCAATTTTACTTATACTGACCGTCTGGAAGACATCAACCAAAAGAATCTGGCTAAGTATGATGCCCTGATGATTTATGCCAACTGGGACGAAATCACACCAGCGGCAGAAAAAGCCTTATTAGATTATGTGGCATCAGGCAAAGGTATCTTGCCAATTCACTGTGCGTCTTTCTGTTTCAGAAACTCACCTGAGTATGTGAAACTGGTAGGCGGGCAATTCTGGCGTCATAAAATGGATACCATTCAGGCAAAAGTGGTTTTGCCAACTCACCTGATAGTAAAAGATTTGCCAGCTATCAAGTCTTATGACGAAACCTATCTTCATAGCCAATTGCAGCCGGATAATAATGTGCTGATGGTTCGTGAAATTAAAGCTGACCAGAAAGCAGACCGCCCGGAAACTAATATTGAGCCTTATACCTGGACTCGCACTTATGGCAAAGGCCGTGTATTCTATACAGCTTACGGACATGATGATAATACCTGGAGTAATTCCGCTTTTCAACAATTGTTGTACAATGGTATCATCTGGGCAGTTGATGAAGGCGCAAGGTCGGCACATGCAGCTTTGAATCCGAAACCTTTTGAGTATAGAGAAGCTAAATTGCCCAACTACGAAAGACGTCCGGGTGTGCAGTTGCAGCAATTCCCGCTTTCGCCGGAAGAGTCAATGAAGCATATTCAGGTGCCTGTTGATTTTACCTTAGATTTATTTGCAGCAGAGCCGAATGTACAACACCCGATTGCGATGTCATGGGATGAGAAAGGCAGATTGTATGTGCTGATAACCAAAGATTATCCGAACGAAAGAAAAGATACAGGTGGTAGTGACTTTATCCTGATTTGTGAAGATACTAATAAAGATGGTAAAGCAGATAAGTTTACCCGCTTTGCTGAGGGTCTAAGTATCCCAACAGGGATGGTATTTGCCAATGGTGGCCTGATTGTCTCACAAGCACCTGATATGATTTTCCTGAAAGACACCGATGGTGATGATAAAGCAGACGAAAAGAAAATTTTATTCTCAGGATTCGGCACAGGTGATACTCATGCCGGTCCATCGAATTTGCACTATGGATTTGATAACTGGATATGGGGTTGTGTAGGCTATTCCGGCTTTAAAGGTAAAGTAGGTACAGCAGATACCCTAAAATTCGGACAGGCACTATTCCGTTTCAAGCCGGATGGTTCTAAAGTAGAATGGGTAACGAGCACATCTAATAATACCTGGGGAATGGGCTTTAATGAAGCGGGTGATGTATTTGGTTCTACTGCCAATAACTCACATGGCTGGTACATGGCTATTCCGCACAGAAACTTCCTAAATCCGGGTTTTAATACGGATAATGGTAGCCGCTCGACTGATACGCACAAAGACATGAAGCCTATTACAGAAAAAGTAAGGCAGGTGGACGTTTTCGGAGGCTTTACTGCAGCCGCAGGGCATAATTTCTACACTGCGAGGGCATTCCCGAAAAACTACTGGAATCAGATTGCTTTTGTATCAGAACCAACAGGGCATATTCTTCACCAGAACCTGATGGAGAAAAAAGGCACAAACTATGAAGATAAAGAATCATTTAACCTGATGGCAGGCGCTGATGAGTGGTTTTCTCCGGTATTTGCAGAAGTAGGTCCTGACGGTGCAGTTTGGGTGGCTGACTGGTATAGCTTCATTATTCAGCATAACCCTGTGCCAAAAGGATTTGACAATGGTTTGGGTAATGCTTATCAAACCGATTTACGCGATTATACGCATGGACGTATCTATAGAGTAGGTTGGAAAGAAGCACCTGCTTATACTCCTCTTACATTAAGCAAAGACCGTCCGGATGAACTGGTAGCTGCTTTGAAAAACAGCAATATGTTCTGGAGAAGTCATGCACAAAGATTATTGGTAGAACGTGGCAAAACTGATATTGTACCCGCTTTGATTGCTTTGGTAAAAGACCAGTCAGTTGATGAAATCGGTTTGAATACAGCCGCAATACATGCTATCTGGGCATTGAAAGGCCTAGGTGCCATTGAAAGTAATAAAGAAGCACTACAGGCAGTAATCGGCGCGTTAAAACATCCATCATGGGCAGTTCAGAAAAATGCCATTCAGGTTTTACCAAATACACAAAATTCGACAGAAGTTATTTTACAAAATGACTTATTAAATAGCAAAGAGCCAATTATCGTATTAAATGCAGTTCTTGCTTTAAGCGAATTGCCATTAACTCCTGCTTCTGAACAAGCGTTGTTAACGCGTATGGAGCAAGCAACAGAAAGCAACGACCGTTGGTTACCAGATGCTTTTGCCGTTGCCTTAACAAGCCATAAATCAGTTTTATTGAAAAAACATCTGAATAAGCTGACAAGCAGTGCAAGCACCATGCCGATGAATCATGACCACTCGGCTATGAATCATGGTAGTGCAACAGCATCAACTACTAAAGAAGCGCCTAAAGCACTTCCTGCTCCGGCTAATGGGATTGATTTGATAGTGACCAATTTACGTGCAGAGCCAAGTTCTCCTTATGTTCGTGAGGGTATGCGTTATTTTATTGATGTAAAGAATAATGGTAAAGATTCATTGAAAAAAGGCATTGCCGTTGCGCTGAAAGTTGAAATTAGCGGACAAGGACAAAAGTCTACTACCTGGAGCTGGTTTCATAATACAGGTATAGCTGCCGGAGAAACAGTATCTATTGCAAAAAATACCAATGGCCCCTGGGTTGGTGATTTTTATTTCACAACCGATAAAGCAGGTGAATACACTTTCGATGTTACACTTGATTATGAAAATAAAATAGAAGAAAACAACGAGAAAAATAACTATTTCAGCAAGAAGATTACTTTCCAACAGGCACAGAAACTCTCGACATTTGCTTTGGAAAGAGCTGCCAGAAGTTATGCTTCAGTGATGCCTGCTGATACTGTGGCTGCTATGTTGAAAGCCTGGGATAAACTACCTGCAACTGAAAACGTAGCTTTATTAAAAGGGATATCAAGTGGTTGGAACCCTCGCAAGAAAGGCACAGTAAATGCTGATAATCAGAAATTCTTAGCTTCCTTAAGCACAAAGCTGACAGAAACCAATGCTGATAGATTGAGTAAATTATTGGTAGCATGGGGCTTGAAAAGCAGCAATGCTGATGAAGATAAAGATGCTATTGTTATCAATATCAAATCTATTAAAGAAGAAATGAAATTTGATAAGAAAGAGTTTACTGTCAAAGCAGGTAAACCAGTAGTATTGGTATTCGAAAACCCTGATGCGATGCAACACAATATCGTAATTGGCAAGCAGAAGAGCATGGAGATTATCGGCAAAGCTGCCGATAAAATGATTACACAGAAAGATGCTGCCGAGAAAGGGTATGTACCAGGTATCCCACAGGTTATAGCGGCTACTCCTCTGGTGAATCCAAATGAAACCTATCGCTTAAAATTCACTGCTCCTGCTGAAGTAGGAAACTATCCATTCGTATGTACATTCCCAGGTCACTGGCGATTAATGTTCGGTACAATGAAGGTAGTGAAATAAGATTTTGACAAAAGAATACGTTACAATAGATTGTAATTAATTTGGCAAACAGCCCTTCAATTGAGGGGCTGTTTTTGTTTTTTTTTCTATTTTGTTTAATAAAAGAGAAAACACAATGGAATTATGGCGCATATGAGGAAATTCAAGGTAGACAGGAGATGGAAGATGAAATAGAAATATTAATTAAATGCGCATTAGAAGCTTTTCGTGAAGCAATAAGAGAATCAAAAGCTCTTGGCTTAAGAATAAAGTTTATAGAATATAACAAAATTATTGAAGAAAGTCCTAATGGAGAAAGAAGAGTACTTAGAGAACTAGAGAGAGAACCTATTACATACGGCGAGCTGAAAAAGGAACGATTCTACACAGGAAATGAAGAGTATTTTTATTCCAAACTGGTTCAACAAATATGTTCTAAGTAACTTTATCCAGTGAAAAGCTTTTGTATACCAATGCCATGCTTACAATAAGCATGGCATTGCTACAAAGTATAAAAAGATATATTATGCTAAAAGTGCTTTTACATTCGCTGAAATAGCTTTACCATCGGCTAAACCTGCCAATTCCTTCGAGGCTACTCCCATTACTTTACCCATATCCGACGGACCTGAGGCACCTACACGAGCGATAATCTCCTGTAATTTTGCTTTCAGTTCGTCTTCTGATAATTGTTTTGGTAAAAACTCTTCAATGATAGCCAATTCCGCCAATTCTTTATCCAATAGATCAGGACGATTTTGTGTACGATAAATATCTGCCGATTCTCTTCTTTGTTTGGCTGCTTTTGTCAGTAATTTCAACTCATCGTCTGGTGTTAAATCACCAGTTTTCCCCTCTTTGGTCTCTTCTAATAAAATTACTTTTTTAATATCGCGTAAGGCTGTCAGCCTTACCGAGTCACGAGCGAGCATTGCTGCCTTAATCTGTGCGTCAATTTCTGTTTTTAATGCCATTTTGTTGGTAGTTTATTATATATTAGATAGATTATATCCAATTTCTTCTGAACAATACAATTCGTATATTCGTTTCGCAGTGTTAGTAGAAATCAGAAAATTCTTATTTTTACTTCATATATCGGGAACTCAACATTAATTCCAAATAGTTATTAATTCAATTTGGAGAAAGGAAAACGGAACAAGGAAAAAGTAGCCGCTGCGCAGTCTTTTCCGTTCTCCTTTATCCTTGTTCCATTCTCCATCCATAAAATCATGACAAAATTATCAGTAAATATCAATAAAATAGCAACTTTAAGAAATTCTCGTGGCGGAAATATGCCCAACGTGGTAAAAACCGCTATTGATTGCGAGAGATTCGGCGCTCAAGGTATCACAGTGCATCCTCGTCCGGATGAACGCCATATCCGTTATCAGGATGTGTATGATTTAAAGGAAATTGTAACGACTGAATTTAATATTGAGGGAAATCCTACTGAGACGAAATTTATTGAATTGGTATTAGCAAATAAGCCTACACAGGTCACTTTGGTGCCTGATGCACTCAATGCTATCACTTCAAACGCTGGTTGGGATACAATTACCTATCGTGACCGACTGAAAGATTTAGTGGCTACTTTCAAAAGCGCAGGTATAAGGGTATCTATCTTTGTTGATCCTGTCGAACGCATGGTAGAGGGGGCTGCTGAAACTGGTACCGACAGAATTGAATTGTACACTGAGCGCTATGCGCACGTTTATCCTGAAAATAAAGAGGAGGCCATCAGAGACTATGCAAAAGCTGCAAAAGTAGCCGAGCAAGTGGGTTTAGGTGTTAATGCCGGGCATGATTTAAGCCTTGAAAATCTGGCATATTTTAAACAGAATATTCCGAATCTTTTAGAGGTTTCTATTGGTCATGCGCTTATCTGCGATGCACTCTACTATGGCTTAGAAAACACTATTCAATTGTATTTAAGGCAGTTACAAGAGTTTCGTTAACAATTTTTAAGAAACTTTAACAGCCAGAAAACAATACTGTTTGCTATGTTTGTACAGCATTCGACCGGATCTTTTGTTTCAAACAATTATTTCAAACATTATAAAATTATGAAAGCTTCATTCAGTAAGTCTCTAAAAACAAGCCTGCTGGCCTCATTGGCCGTTATTTCTTTCGCTTCTTTTGCACAAGATAAGAAAAAGGACAAAAGTACAACCCGCATCAGAATTGAGCAGGATATTGACGGACAAACAAAAGTTCATGAGAAGAGTTTTGATGTTACCGGATTAACCGACAAGCAAAAAGAGAGTCTGATTCAGAAATATCAGGATTCTGTGATGGCAAAAAATAAAGACAAAGTGCGTGGTACTAAGGTTGAAGTGGAGAGCTTTACTGGTGATGAAAAAGAAAGAGAATTCCGTAATGATAATGGCGATCATTTCAGTTATAATTACGATTCAGAAAGACCTCGCGTAAGAGCTTATAGTCGTGGAAGAAACGGCAATGACAATGAGCATTTTGAATTCCGCAATGATGATAAGGATATTATTATCAAAGACAAACCTCGTGTAAGGGTCTATCGTCGTGATGGCGATAACCATTTTGAAGAGGACTTCAATTTGGATTTAGACATGAAAGATTTCGACTTCGACATGAAAGATCTGAATAATAATCTTAATCAATTGGGTAAAGATTTACAGTTTCAGTTCCGTGACATGCCAGATGTTTTCGGCTTTGATGGTGGTTCTTCCAGCAAAACAGTTCGTGGTTTAAATGTTTATCCGAATAATCCTAAAACTGATGTATTAAATATCCGTTTCAATAGTCAGGAAAAAGGCGATGTATCGATTAAAGTGATGGATTTGAAAGGTAATGTAATAGCCAAAGACGAAATCAAAGATTTCACCGGTGAATATGTTGGTCAGATCAATATCGGGAAGCAAAAAGGTGTAGTATTTGTGATGGTTACGCAAGGAGAAGACGGTACTGTGAAAAGAGTAACGCTTCCGTCAGATAAAGAATAATTCATTAGATTTATAAAGGTTAGAAACACCAAGGCGCCGTATAATTTATACGACGCCTTTTTTATATCTGAATTTATCAGAGCAGATCAACTATATCTATCATTTCTCCACGGGTAGGCAGTATTAGAATAGCCTCTCTCCTCCCAGAAACCCAATTTGTTTTTAGGTAAAAACTGGATTCTTTTTATCCATTTTGAACCCTTCCATGCATATAACTGCGGGGTAATCATTCGTACAGGGCCACCATGCTCTTTAGGTAGAGGTTCGCCATAGACAGTGTGAGCTAGTAGCACATCTGGTTTTAAGGCTTCTTCCATTGATACATTGGTAGTGTAGGTATCATATCCATAGCACATAATATGCGTGGCCGTTTCTTTGGGTTGAACCAAGGCCGCGATATCCATCAATCGAACACCCTTCCAGACCATATCCATTTTTGACCAGGTAGTTACACAATGGAAATCGCTTGTATCTTCGACTTGTGGCAAATCCATAAAGTCGTCCCATTTCAATACAACCGGATTTTCTACATCTCCATCTACTGTCAAGCGCCAGCGGTCGAGGGAAATATCTGGGTGATAACCTAAGTCCAGAACTGGCCATTTCTGGGTGATTGTTTGTCCGACTGGTAATTGAGGCATTCCGTGTCGGTTTATATCTCCTTTCCCCATCGGACGGTCGTCTGCTACCGAAGGGGTATTTTTCATTTTCTCTTCGAAGCGAGCTTTCAGTTTCATTCTCGCATCGATGATTTTATCTAATTTGCTAACCTCTTCCATTTTTATTGTGTTTATTCGGAAGTAAAATAGTATAACATTATTCTGTGCTTTTTAGTTACTTCTTTCAAATTTTCAATATCGCATCAGAGGTATCAAAGATGAGATAGCAGATATATCAGGCAGACAGTAATAATGCTTATGATACCCTGCAAACCCGTAAGAATAGTATGTGTGCGATAAGCATCGCCTTGCGTGAGTCCTGTAAATTGTGATACCACCCAAAACCAGGCATCATTGGCATGAGAAACAGTCATAGCCCCACTCCCTATGGCCATTACTAATAGCGTTAAGTCAAGTGGTTCTGAGAAGCCCATTGATACGAGCAAAGGGGCTAAGATACCTGAGGTGAGTACCATTGAAGTAGTGGTTGAGCCTTGTGCCGTTTTGAAAAAGGCTGCTACCAGAAAAGCAATCAATAAAAAGACTATGCCCGAAGTCTGATTGGCTACTAACCATTCACTCACCATGTCTTTCAAAGATGTTTCTTTGAGTATTGCTCCAAAAGCACCACCTGCGCCTACTAATACCAATGTTGTACCACAATGCTCTATCCCACTCTTGAAACAGGCAAATATTTTCTCAAAGGGTTTTTCAGGAAATAAACTATAAGAGAAAAAGATAGCTATCAGAAACGAAACTAATGGGCTACCCAGAAAACTGAGCCATTTGGTCAATGTTTCGTTCAATTCCAATATCTTGGCAAAGGAGGCGACGGTGATTAACAAAATAGGCAATAGAATAGGCATAAACGCTTTCCAGCCTGCGGGCAAGGTTGTATGATGGGTATTATTCCAGTTCTCTTCGGGGTCTTCGATAATGGCTAAGTTTTTGGCATACTTTTGTGCAAACCAGGTTGACAGAAACAAACTCGGGATAGATACTACCAAACCTACCAGAATAACCAACCCTATTCCATGAGATAGGTTCAAATTACCTGCGGCAGATAATGGGCCGGGAGTTGGCGGTACAAGCGTATGTGTAGCAAAAAGCCCTCCTGATAGGGCAATGGCAATTGTGCCTAGAGGCTTGTTTGTCTTTTTTGCTACAATTTTGTTGAGTTTTGCCAGAATGATAAAGCCAGAATCACAAAAAACGGGTATGCCCACAATAGCCCCGATTACCGACATGGCAAAGGAAGGATATTTTTCACCAAAGAGTTTTAAGATAATATCTGCTACTTTAATGGCTGCTCCTGACTTATCGAGTATTGCTCCAATGACACAGCCCAAAATCACCATCAAGCCAATTTTTGACATCAGTTCGCCAAAGCCTTTGCCAATGGTATCAGCCAGTTTATCAATTGGAAGCCCGGCAAAAATACCAACACCCAAAGCAGCTACTAATAGCCCTACCAAAGGGTGTAGTTTAAACCAGGTTGAGGATAAAATAATGAAAACAATAGCCAGAAAAACAACAAATATAATCATGTAGAGCAGTAATTAAACAATCTCAAAATACCTTTTTAACTCCCAATCCGTCACGACTTTGGCATATTGGCGCCATTCCCAGTCGCGGGTTTGGGTGAAATGGGCTACAAATTTTTCACCAAACAATTCTTTTGCTACTTCTGAGTTTTGCATAGTCTTGGTGGCTTCATCCAGATTTCTAGGTAATACGCCATTGCTTATATCTCTGTATCCATTGCCAATCGTAGCTGGTTGATTGAGTTTTAAGCCTTTGCGGATACCATACAACCCTGTGGCTAAACAAGCAGCCAGAGCAAGATAAGGGTTCGTATCGGAACCCACTACACGGGTTTCAATTCGGCACGATTTTTTGCTGATAGGTAAGGCCCGTAAAGCTACTGTGCGGTTATCTACTGCCCAGGTGAGCGTAGTTGGTGCCCATGCTCCCTCCACCAATCGCTTGTAGCTATTGATGGTTGGAGCTACCATTGGTAAAATATGTGGCAGGCAGTACAATTGCCCAGCCATATAGCTTTGCATCAATTCACTGATGTGGTTGGGGGCTTTTTCGTCGTAAAAGAGATTTGTTTTGGCATCAGCATCCCAAAGACTTTGGTGAACGTGACCGCTACAGCCCGGTAAGTTTTCGTTGATTTTTGCCATAAATGTGGCCATAATCCCTTGCTGATAAGCTATTTCTTTTACTGAGGTTTTAAAGAGTAATGCTCTATCGGCAGCACTTAATACATCGGAATAGGTAATGGCGGCTTCATAAACACCCGGGCCTGTTTCAGTGTGTAGCCCCTCTAATGGAATATCAAACTTAGCCAGATGCTCGAATAAGGCCGTCATATAATCGTTTTTCAGTGTGCTTCTCAGAATTGAATACCCAAACATACCCGGAGTCATGGGTGTAAGATTCTGGAAACCTTTGGCATTGGCCGATACTGGGGTTTCCTCAAAATTGAACCATTCAAACTCCTGTGAGAAAAAAGGTTTAAAACCTGCTTGCTCTGTCTCGGTTATTACTTTTTTTAACACATTTCTCGAGCATATTTCGGCCGCATCTTCGATAAACTCGCCTAAGAAAAACGGAATATCATTTTCCCACGGAATTTTGCGGAAAGTAGATAGGTCTAATTTGACTTTGGCATCAGGGTAGCCAGAATGCCAGCCCGTAAAATCGGTATTATCATAGCAAATGTCGGCCATATCCCAGCCCAGTACCACATCACAAAAGCCTAAATCTCCCTCAATTACAGATTGAAATTTTTGTTTGCTGATATATTTACCTCTTAAAATTCCATCAATATCGGCAACAGCCAGTTTCACCTTTCCAGATGGGTGTGAATTTACGTAGTCAATTATTTCTTGTGTAGTCATGTTAGGTTTGAATTATAGATGGTGTTTACTTTCAGATAATACAGCCAGATTAACAATCCGTACTACTATTAATGCACAGGCTTGTCAGGTGCCGGAGCAGAGGCATGGTAACCTAAATCCCGAATCATCAAGGCATATTTTTCCATAAGTTCTAAAACTCTTTCGCGGCTTCTTGAGCGAACAATTAAGCCTATATGATATTCGTCATTCATTTTCCAGACTACTTCGGGGTCGTTAAAAGGCGCATAATCAGGCCATTGGTGGGATGATAATGAGATAATAATGCCTGAATAATAATCATCGACCGGAGGTAGTTCGTAAGTTCCGTCGGTAGCAACGGCCGTTTCTATTTTTGCCCATTCGCGCCAAAGATTAATTCCGGAAGAGTATTCTACCATTTCGGCCAGATTGGCTCCTCCTACCCTGGATGCAGTTTCAAGGAAGTAGAATTTCCCGTCTTCATGGCACTTGATTACCTCAGTATGTGAAGCGCTGAACTTCATGCCAAAGGCTTTCATTACCTGGTCGTTTACTTTTTTAAGAGCCTTTTCATCTTTTGAATCGTGCTCTACCGTAACCGAGCGGAAGATTCCTCCACCATGCGCTACTTCAAAAGGTGTATTGAGATACTGGCTGCATCTTGAAAAAATCACTTTGCCGCCAACCGTAAGCGAATCCACATGATATACATCTCCCGGTTTAAATTGCTCAATCAAATAATTATGTCTTTCTTCTCCTAAACTATGGATGGTATCCCAGGCTTCCTGAAAACTATGTACTTTTTTGATACCTGCCGCCGATGCTTCTGAACGTGGTTTAATAACCCATGGAGCGGAAGTAGCGTTGAGGTATTCAGTAATATCAACATCATGAAAAAGAGGGCTGAAAGGAGGCACATTAATACCTGCATGCTGGGCCTGTACACGCATAGCCAGTTTATCGCGAAAATATCGGGCGGTTGTTTGTCCCATGCCCGGTATTCTGAAATGCTCACGGGCAAGTGCTGCTTTTTCTACATCAAAATCATCTAATGCTACAATACGGTCTATTTTCTTGCTGCGCATCAGATGCGCCAGACCTTTGATGATGTTGCCATAGGTATCAAAGGTATTATCAATATTTTCTAAATAAAATGTCTCGTCTATCGACTCCCACGGCCAGTCCTTATTTTCAAGCTTTTTATTGGTTAAGAGATAAACGGTGTTTCCTTCGGCTTTACAAGATCTCAGAAACTCCATTCCTTTATAATACGTACAAATGCAAAGAAAATTCATAAGGCAAGGCTTTTAGTTTATGATTTAGTTTTATTGGGTTAGGGAAACTTGTTAAACCAATGTTCGTTGAATTAAAGCGAATAGAAACGGTCCGCCATCGCGGTTGCCGTCTAAGATAACAAAGGTATTTTTTTGCATTCATAGCCGGAATTAAGTTCGGCTTACATGTATATCCTTTGTACGTATTTCATAAAACAGTTCCCAATTCGATATTCGATATTTTTTTTCACTTAGGCAAGTTCATACAGCAATGAAATTAAAAATTTATCGATTGGTGTGATTCAAACACAAAGAAGCCACCTGCTGTTGAGCAGATGGCTTCCTGTTAAAAGAATATATTCTCTAGAATTATGCTTTTTTCTTACCGTTTGGCGACGAAGCAGGTGCAGAAGGTGCCGCTGATGGAGCAGTCACTTCACCTTTGATTGTAAGGATTACTGTTGCGTTTTCAGCGTTGCTGGTAACAGTAATGGTTTTTGTAAATGCACCTGGACGACCTGATGTATTATAACCTACTTTTATAGTACTTTTAGCACCTGGCATGATTGGATCTTTAGACCACTCAGGTGTAGTACAACCACATGAAGCAGCAGCGTTTGAGATAACAACCGGAGCAGTACCTGTGTTTGTAACTTCGAAGCTATAAGTTGCTAGTGGGCCTTCAGATACTTTACCGAAATCATGTACTTCTTTATTGAATTTTAATACTCCTTGAGCTTGTACAGCTGCTACAAATGCAAAAACTACCGCAATTGTTGAAATTAATTTTTTCATTAGATTTAAATAATTTAAAGTTTAAAATAAATTCTGTTCTATTAGTAAAGCTTATTTCTAACGCAAATAAATAATAAATACCATATATATACCAAATATTTAACAACTCATTAACAAAACTCTTTCATGCTTGGTTTTTTTTGAAAAAGAAATATTTTCGCTTAACTTTACATCATAATTAGTTAGTATGACAACTAATTTCAGTTTTATTAGTTGAGTAAGGTATATTTACAATTTTTTGTATGGATTGGCCTTCTTATTTTAACCATTCAAAATTGAAAGCATGACTGGAGCATCAGACCTAATTACCTCAACAGATGTTTTATTAACTAAAGAAGAAGTTTTAAATGATTACCGAATTGCCTGCGAAAGTCGCGAGGTTAGTACTATAGGCCGGAAAGATGTGTTCATGGGGCGTGCTAATTTCGGGGTATTTGGCGACGGCAAAGAACTGGCTCAGATAGCCATGTCAAAGGTTTTCAGAAAAGGTGATTTTCGTTCAGGATACTATCGCGATCAAACATTTTTAGCTGCTGTTGATGGCCTTACCTGGCAACAATTCTTCGCTCAATTATACGCTCACCCGGATCTTAATCACGACCCATTCTCTGCAGGCCGCTCGATGAATGCGCACTATGGCAACAGGTGGATTGACGACAACGGAGAGTGGCTTAACCAGACTGAATTATACAATACTGTTAGTGATGTGTCTTCTACGGCCGGACAAATGCCCCGTGCTATCGGGCTGGGCTATGCTTCCAAGCTATTCAGACAAAATCCTGATTTACAATATCTGACCAAGTTTTCAAGAAACGGAAATGAGGTTTGTTTTGCCACTATCGGCGATGCTTCTACCTCGCAAGGGATGTTTTTTGAAGCAATCAATGCAGCAGGCGTTTTACAGATACCTGTCATTTTCTCAGTTTGGGACGATGGCTACGGTATCTCGGTGCCGATTGAATACCAGACTACCAAAAGCAGTATTTCGGAAGCGTTGGCCGGATTCCAGAGAAAAGATGGTTCTAATGGAATAGAAATTCTGGTGGCCCGTGCCTGGAATTATGTGGAACTGATAGAAACTTATCAGCAGGCGGCAATTTATGCCCGCGACCAGCATGTGCCGGTTCTGGTGCATGTAATAGAGGTTACACAACAATTAGGACACTCTACTTCCGGCTCTCACGAGCGCTATAAATCGAAAGACCGGTTGAATTTTGAGCATGAGTATGACTGTAATCTGCATCTGAAAGAATGGATTTTATCAAATGGTTATGCGACAGAAGAAGAGATAAAAGAAGTTGAAACAAAAGCCAAAGAAACTGCTCAAAAATCGCGCAATGCGGCCTGGTCGGCCTATAGAGGGTCAATCAAACCTGATGTAGAGATTGCTACTCAACTGCTGAAAAAAGCAGGAACAGAAAGCAAGCATGCGGATGCCATAGCAAAATTAAGAGAGGAGTTAGAGCATACGCCAAACCCTGTTCGCAGAGAATTGATTAGCTTGATTAAAAAAGCACTGGTAATCATACGTCAGGAAGAAATTCCTGCAAAAAAGGCTATTATTAGCTGGCTTGGACAAGCAGCTTCTGAAAATAAAGAACGCTATAATACGCATCTGCTCAGTGAGTATCCTACCTCACCCATGTATGTGAAGGGTATTGCGCCTGAATACGATGAGCGTAGTGTAGATTTAAGTGGACATGACATTATTAATAATTACTTCAATCTATTATTGGCTCGTGACCCCAGAGTATTTGCTTTGGGTGAAGATGTAGGCAAAATAGGTGATGTAAACCAGGGTTTTGCCGGATTACAGGAAAAGTATGGAGAACTACGCGTAACTGATGCTGGTATTCGTGAAACTACGATTATCGGACAGGGTATTGGCGCGGCCATGCGTGGTTTACGCCCGATTGTAGAGATTCAGTATTTTGATTATATCTATTACGCGTTGGCTACGCTGACTGATGATTTAGCTTCGCTTCGTTATAGAACGGTAGGCGGTCAATTAGCGCCTTTGATTGTTCGTACCCGTGGACACCGTCTAGAGGGAATCTGGCACTCAGGTTCACCGATGTCGGCTATGTTAGGCTCACTGCGTGGAATCCATGTATTGGTACCTCGCAATTTTGTACAGGCTGCAGGATTTTATAATACTATTCTTAAAGGCGATGACCCTGCATTGATTATTGAGTGCCTGAATGGGTATCGGATTAAAGAAAAAATGCCTAAAAACCTTTCAGAAGTTTGTGTGCCATTGGGCATACCAGAGATTCTGAAAAAAGGAGATGATATAACTGTAGTTACTTATGGCTCTATGTGTAGAATTGTGATGGAAGCTGCTACTCAGTTAGAGCAGGTAGGTATTCATATAGAAGTAATTGATGTGCAGTCGCTACTGCCTTTTGATATTAATCATAGCATTGTTGAGTCAATTAAGAAAACCAATCGGGTGATTTTTGCAGATGAAGATGTACCCGGTGGTGCTTCGGCCTTTATGATGCAGGAAGTACTTGATGGACAACAAGCCTACCGTTGGTTAGATTCTGCGCCAAAAGCTATTGCAGCGCAGGCGCACCGCCCGGCTTATGCGGCCGATGGTGATTATTTCTCGAAACCTAATGCAGAAACGATTTTTGATGCAGTTTATGAAATGATGCATGAGGCGAAGCCAAAAGACTTTCCGGATTTATATAAATAAATTCTTACTGTGGGGTTAATTGCGATTCGAACCGAGCGATTGTTGCAATAGTAGGATATGCCTTATGTTATTTTGTTTTCATCGTCTCGGGTTGTTACTTTTTTGAGCTGCAAAAAAGTAACCAAAAAAGCAGCCATCATTTAAACTCGTACAATTAAAAACCTGTAATATCTCTTATTTACGCATAATACATCTCTCGGTTTTTAATCGTACTCAAACAGAAAATGATGTTTTAAGGTTACAATTTTTAGTTGTTATTTTTAAATTGTTATAACTTCAGATGGTCTTTTTTATGTCAGAAAGGTGGTTAATAATTTAACCGTATGGTAAGAATAGACTCAGATTAAGAAATAAGATTTTACTAAGGAGAAACGCAGGCACTATGTTTGCGTTTTTTTGTTTGGTAGGCTCCCTAAAAAAGGCAAAGGGGGCAAAATCTGTCCCCCGATGAACCCAAAACAACTTTTGCTGTGACTAAAAAAGTGAGTTTTTTAGTTAAGTGTGCGATTTCTATATAATTTGCGGATATAACAATAGTCATAATGACTACTGAGTCTCTTAAATTATACAAATCGCTTATTACCAGACACTTACTAAATATTAAAATATCTTTAGAAATGAAATATCTTAAATAATCCCTGTTAGCTTACATAAATGAATCAAGGCCGTGGTATCACGTGTGCCGGTTCTTGCGAGCATGTTCCGACGATGATTATCTACTGTATTTGGACTAATGTCTAAAACGCCGGCAATTTGCTTTGTGTTCAGACCTTTTATTATATATTTCAAAACTTCTTTTTCTCTTTCAGAAAGAATCTCCTGCTCTACAGTTTTATTTTCCCCAGAATGATAGAAAAAAATCCTCTTTTCTTCTTTTCCTAAAACCCCTCTTATCCAATAATCATCTCCTTTCATCAAATGGGTAATGTCCTGAAGAGAAAGAAAAAGTAACAACGGTTTACCTTCTGCATCTAATTCCAGGGGCAAGGCACTTATATGCCATTTCATTGTTTCCTTTGACTTATTATAGAATTTTACTCCCCAACAGTTAAAAAAGTGTTCAACTCCATAATTTTTCGGAATGTTCTTAAGTACCTTTTGTATCCAGGTAGCAAAAACATTAAGAAGAGAGGCATGTTCAGGAGCTAATAGTGATACAAAACTCAAAGTTATGTTTTCACCTAACTCTTTTCTGTTATAGCCTGTAAAGGTAGTAATATTTTTGCTAATATTTACTATTTTAAAATTTTTTATATCAAAAATTAATGTCAATGCCCCCTGATTCTGGTTGAATAAACTAAAAATAGCTGTTTGGGTAAGGTATTTTTCATAATTAATATCAACCGAGTTCTGATAATGCTTATTAATCGTTTCTCGTAATCTTAACAAATTGTTCTCTATTTCCCGCGACAATAACATAATACCTATAGCATTTACAATTAAAGTGTTTTTCTTTCATAGCATCATTGTTTGATGGTTGAGATGAATAGGCAATACTATCTTTTTGCTTACCTTTGGCAAAAAAATATCCTTTTTGAATGCGTATTCAAATTCAGCAAAAATATTACCCACTTATTGTCTTAGCTCTTGGAGTTGTTTTCTTCTTTCCTTTCTTAGGAAATGTTCATTTGTTTGACTGGGACGAAATTAATTTCGCCGAATCCGCCAGAGAAATGATTCTCACCGGAAACTACAGCAAAGTTCAGATTGATTATAAGCCCTTCTGGGAAAAGCCTCCGCTCTTCTTCTGGATGCAGGCTGGAGCAATGCAGTTATTGGGCATAAATGAGTTCGCAGCACGCTTCTCAAATGCCTTCATTGGTTGTATTACTCTTTGGGTTCTTTTTTTAATTGGCAAAAGTATCCGGAATGCTAACTTTGGATTAATCTGGGCTTTAATCTATTTAGGTTCTTTTACTCCCCATTTGTATTTTAAATCCGGCATCATAGATCCGACATTTAATCTGTTTATCTTTCTGGGGATTTATTTCTCCTATAGGGCTCAAACCAAGCCAAAATATATATGGCTATCCGGCATATTCATTGGCCTATCAATACTTACAAAAGGTCCGGTTGGCGGACTGATATGGGGATTGACAGCAATTTCGTATTGGATACTTTATAACAAATTTACTAAACTTTTTACATTTAAACAAATCCTGTTTTTTTCGATCGCTTGTATCGCCGTTGCTTCTCTATGGTTTGCTAACGAATTGATACGCAATGGCTTCTGGTTTTTTCAGGAGTTTATCGAGTATCAGATACGCTTATTTAGTACGCCTGATGCTGGGCATGGACAACCTTTTTACTACCATTTTGTAGTGGTACTATTAGGTTGCTTTCCGATGTCAATTTTTGGTATTCCAGCCCTGGCTTCCCGGCAGGACGGTTTTGGCAAATGGATGAAAATTACTTTCTGGGTGGTCATGATTTTATTCAGTATTGTTACTACAAAAATCGTCCATTACTCTTCTATGGCCTATTTTCCACTTTCATTCATGGCTGCCAGCTTTTTATATGACTGGCTGAGCGGCAAAAAAACGTGGAGCAAGTGGCTAACATTCGGACTGATTTTGATAGGCTCGCTATTCTCGCTTTTGTTGGTTGCAGTACCTCTGGCAGGTATGAATACAGCAAAGATTATCCCTTATATAAAAGACCCTTTCGCCGTAAAAAACCTGAATGCAGTTGTCCACTGGAGCGGCTTCGAGCTTTTAATAGGACTTACGTATTTTATTATACTTTTGGTTTTAATTTTAAGAAAAAAAGATTCAACTGAAAGAAAATGGACGTTTATAAGTGGCATTACACTTGCAACTGCCTTATGTCTTTTTGTATTCGGGGCGGTGGTTGTTCCTAAAATTGAACGCTATACCCAAGGCGCAGCCATTGATTTTTATGAATCGAAGCGTGGGCAGGATGTGTATGTTGGTGTAATCGGTTTTAAAAGCTTTGCCCATTTGTTCTATTTTCAGAAACAACCGAATAGTGCGCCTGCTTCAACGGCTCAAATGACACAGGATGAATTTGGTCAATGGTTGCTGAATGGGCCGGTAGATAAACCTGTATTTTTTGTTACACGGTTTGATAGATACGAAGACTTTAAAAACCATCCGAATCTTGAATTTATTGACGAAAAGAATGGCTTTGTATTTCTGAAACGAAAAAATTGATAAATAATCAACACAATCTCTTATGAACTTAAATCAGATAACCATCCCCGTCAGCAATATTGAGCAATCGATTGAATTTTATGAAAAACTTGGGTTAAAGCTCATTGTCAAAGACGTGCATTATGCAAGGTTTGAATGCATGCAGGGAGATAGTACTTTCTCTATCCACCAGGCCGAGACTATCCCTGCTGATACAGGTGTCTGGATTTATTTTGAGGTGGAAGATGTAGACGATAAAATCAGTGAACTGCTACGTAAAGGCTTTGTAATTGAAGAATTGCCTATGGATAAACCGTGGCTATGGCGTGAAGCCCGAATAAAAGATCTGGATAATCATTTGTTGATTATTTATCATGCTGGTGAGACTCGGAAGAATCCACCGTGGCGAATTAATGAACAACCGCTATAATCCTATTAATTCTTAATGAAAAATTTTGAGAGATTGATAAGATTTTGCAAACTTTGGCTTCCAAACTTAACATTTACCTCTTGAATAATTTATTAGTTATAGATGTCGGTAATACCGATGCAACTTTCGGGATTTATGAAGTCAAAACGCTGCTTCATCAGTTCAGGATAAAGTCGCTGAAAGACGAAAATTACGTCTTTTTTGAATATCGTTTCCGGCAATATTTCTTAGAAAACCGTCTGCGATTTTCTGACATTACTAAAGTTGTTCTGAGTAGCGTGGTTCCTCCCCTTACTCCTATCTTTAAGCGATTGATTAACAATATGTTTGGTATTGAGCCAATCATCGTTAATGCCCATATTTTCCCATCTATTGAGATTTCGATTGATAATCCGAATGAAATCGGGAGTGATTTAGTGGCCAATGCCGTAGCCGCCTTTACCAAATACAAACGCAATTGCGTAGTAGTTGACTTTGGTACCGCCCTGACTTTTACGGTAATCTCAGGCAAAGGGAAAGTTTTAGGGGTATCTATCGCACCGGGTTTAAGAACAGCCGTAAAAGCTTTGTTTGCTAATACAGCTCAATTACCTGATGTTCCATTGGAAATACCAACCTCTGTATTAGGCAAGAATACAGTACATTCCATTCAGGCAGGTATTCTATGGGGTTATGAAGGTTTGGTAAAAAATATGATTCAGAAAATACGGGCAGAACTCAATGGAGATTGTATAGCCATTGCTACAGGAGGGCTTTCGTCTATTATTTCAACACTCCACGGTGAGTTTGTAGAGGTAAATCGTGAACTGACTTTAGAAGGACTCAGAATTATCGGAGAATCGCACACATCATAAAAAACGCCCTTGGGGCTTAAGACTATGGAGATAGACAAAAGAGTGCTTAATAAATTTATTAAAAATGCCTTAGCAGAAGACGTAGGTGATGGCGACCACACTTCTTTATCAACCATTCCGGCTGATGCGATGGGTAAAGCAAGGCTTCTGGTAAAAGACAACGGCATACTGGCAGGTATTGAGTTGGCCAAGATGATTTTCAAAGCCGTTGATAAGGATTTAAAAGTGAAGGTTTTAATTAAAGACGGTGCGCCCATTAAATTCGGAGATGTAGCCTTTTTTGTGGAAGGAAGAGACCGCTCTATTCTTACTGCCGAGCGTCTGGTATTGAATTGCATGCAACGCATGAGTGGCATTGCTACCACCACCAATCAGGTAGTGAAGTTATTGGAAGGCACTAAAACAAAAGTGTTAGATACGCGTAAAACCACACCGGGTTTCAGAATGTTAGAAAAATGGGGAGTCCAGATTGGCGGGGGTGTGAATCATCGTTTCGGATTGTTTGATATGATTCTGATTAAAGATAATCATGTAGACTATGCCGGAGGTATCAAAAATGCCTTAGATGCGGCACATAATTATCTGAAGAGCACTAACAGAAATCTGGATATCGAGATTGAAGTGAGAAATTTAAGTGAGTTGCAAGAAGTGCTGAACATTGGTGGTGTAGTGCGTATCATGGTTGATAATTTCAGTTATGCAGATATAAGACAAGCCGTAAAAATGGTAGATGGCAGATATCCGATTGAAGCATCTGGTGGTATTTCCCCATCGAATGTAAGACAATATGCCGAATGTGGGGTTGATTATGTGTCTTTGGGCTATCTTACTCATTCGGCTAAAAGCCTGGATTTGAGTTTGAAAGCGGTTAAATAAGCACCTATTTTGGAATTAAAATGTGTATTAGCAGTTATACTTTCAAGAAGTATAACTGCTTTTTTTATGTCAGATGATTAATCTTGTTTTTTCAATTTCACAATTTATTTAATAAATTACCACCTTATTCACTATCCGTCTATTTATAATCAACCTCTATGAAAAAAATCTCACTCTTTATCTGGCTCATCGGAGTCATGATTATTTTTCCGGGTTATACTCCTTCTAAAACAACAACTGCTAAAACTTATAAAGCCGATGTAATTATTTACGGAGGTACATCTTCGGCAATTACTGCAGCTGTGCAGGTGAAGAAAATGGGCAAATCTGTCATTGTGGTATCGCCTGATACACACTTAGGTGGGCTTTCGTCAGGAGGCCTGGGCTTTACTGATACAGGTAATAAAGAAGTAATTGGTGGTTTATCCCGTGAGTTTTATCAGCGTTTATATACCCACTATCAGAAACCGGAAACATGGAAATGGCAGAAAAAAGAAGAATTTGGTAACAAAGGGCAAGGTACACCCGCCATAGATGGTACTAACCGCACCATGTGGATTTTTGAACCCCATACTGCCGAGCAGGTTTTTGAAGATTTTGTAAAAGAATATCAATTAACGATTTATAGAAACGAATGGCTTGACCGCTCGAAAAAAGGGATTAACAAGCAAGGCACAAATATCCGTTCGTTCCGCACGTTGAGTGGGAATATATATGAAGGACAAATGTTTATTGACGCTACCTATGAAGGCGATTTAATGGCCGCTGCTGGTGTATCTTACCATGTAGGACGTGAAGCCAATAGTGTGTATGGTGAAAAATGGAATGGGGTACAGACAGAAGTTTTTCAACATGGGCATCATTTCAAAAGCAAGATAAGTCCATATAAAATACCAAATGACCCAAAGAGTGGTTTGTTGCCGGAAATTTCAGCTGCCCCTCCGGGAGAATATGGTATGGGCGATAATAAAATACAGGCATATTGTTTCAGAATGTGTTTGAGTAATAGCCCTGATAACCGGATTCCATTTACCAAACCACAAGGTTATGACCCCGCCCGTTATGAATTATTGGCACGCGTATTTGCTTCCGGTTGGAGAGAAACTTTTGATAAATACGATCCGATTCCAAATCGTAAAACCGACACTAACAATCATGGGCCTTTCAGTACGGATTATATCGGTAAAAACTACGACTATCCGGAAGCCAGTTATGAGCGTAGGAAACAAATCATCAAAGACCATGAGCTATACCAGAAGGGCCTGATGTATTTCTTGCAGAATGACCCGAGTATCCCGGCCGATGTGCACGAAAAAATGCAACAATGGGGCTTACCTAAAGATGAATTCAAAGACAATGGCGGCTGGCCGCACCAACTGTATATCCGAGAGGCTCGTCGTATGGTTGGGGAGTTTGTGATGAAAGAAGCTGATGCATTGGGTAAAACTAAAGTACCTAATTCGGTAGGTATGGGTTCTTATTCTTTAGACTCACATAATATTCAACGCTATGTAAAGCAGGATGGTTATGTGCAGAATGAAGGAGATATTGGCGTGCATCCTGATAAACCTTATTCTATTGCCTATGGGTCTATCCTACCCAAAGCCAATGAATGTACTAACTTATTGGTATCTGTTTGTGTATCAAGCTCACATATTGCCTATGGTTCTATCAGAATGGAACCTGTATTTATGATTCTTGGGCAATCAGCAGCAACGGCTGCAGTATTGGCCATCAACAATAAAGTTACGCCACAGGCATTGCCTTATACCACGCTGCAAGCTGAGTTATTGAAAGACAAACAACGTCTGGAGTTTTAGTACTGATAACTTTTAAAAACACACAAAACCCTATAGCACTGCCATGCTTGTAAGAAAAAACATTACCCTTAAAGGCATATTCGAATTTGCCGGACATCATATCTGGTGGTTGAGCACTTATATGCTTATTATTTCAGTGTTGTATAAAGTCGCGGGTTGGCATTGGATTTCCATTCCGTGGTTGCCTGTTTCGTTGATTGGTACGGCTGTGGCTTTTTATGTGGGCTTCAAGAATAATCAGTCTTATGACCGGATATGGGAGGCTCGTAAAATATGGGGTGCTATTGTGAATAGTAGCAGAAGTTGGGGTGCCATGGTTGATGCGTTTATTAAAAACAAAGACTTACCAGATGAGGAAATCAGGCAGATTAAAACCAAATTGATTTATCGCCACATTGCATGGCTTTATATTCTGAGAGAGCAATTGCTGGTTCCAACGCCCTGGGAGCATATTAGTTTGAATCCTCTTTTCAGGAGGTTAGCCCTTCGGCGGAGAGAACAGGGTGGTGTGGGGCTGTTTAAAGATTATCTGACTGAAGAACAGAAGGAAAAATATTTTGCTGATGCCGGACAATGGGAATCTGCGGCCAATAAAGCTACACAAATCATTCGTCTGCAATCACATTTGTTGGCCGACCTTGAAGAGAAAGAATGCCTGCACATGCGTAAGCAGTTGGATATGCAAAAAGTGTTGGGCGATTTTTTTGACCATCAAGGTAGAGCTGAGCGTATTAAAAGGTTTCCATTACCACGCCAGTATGCTAATCTGAGTTTTATCTTTAATTGCATGTTTATTTTTCTATTGCCTTTAGGTACAGTTGCCGAGTTTGCGAAACATGGTGAAGTAGGTGTCTGGTTAATGATTCCCTTTGGAACTTTAGTGGGCTGGATATACGTAGTAATGGAGTTGATTGGCGACTATTCTGAAAATCCTTTTGAGGGGTTCGGAACCGATGTACCTATGCTTTCGATATGCCGTACAATAGAAATTGATTTATTGCAAATGCTGGAAGAAACCGACCTTCCGAAACCTATACAAGCGGTTAATGATGTGCTGATGTAAGCACATTTTTGAAAAAAGAACCTATTATTTTAATGCATAACACTTTACCCTTTTTACTGGCTATGGTAGCCGCGGTAGTTCTACTGGAAATGTGGGCTACCAAACTAAGAATTGCTTACCCTATATTATTAGTAGTGGCTGGGTTATTGGTGAGTTTTATTCCAGGCTTGCCTGTCGTAAAAATCGACCCCGACCTTATCTTTTTCATTTTCTTACCGCCTTTGCTGTTTGAAGCCGCCTGGTCTATTTCATTCAAAGAGATGAAAAAATGGTGGCGTATCATTGGCAGTTTTGCTTTTCTGGTGGTGTTCTTTACGGCCTTATCAGTAGCCTTAATTACCAATCATTATATCCCAACTTTTACACTTGCTCTGGGTTTTCTCCTGGGTGGTATTGTGTCACCTCCGGATGCCGTAAGCACGGGAGCTATTACGAAATTTGTAAAAATTCCAAGGTCTACCTCTACCATTTTAGAAGGAGAAAGTTTGTTGAATGATGCGTCTTCACTGATCATATTCCGCTTTGCCATGATAGCAGTCGGCACAGGTCAGTTTGCGTGGCAGTGGGCTACTATGAGCTTTATGTGGATGGTGATTGGTGGAGCAGGGATTGGCTTAATAGTGGCGTGGTTATTTGTACAGGCTCATAAAATACTCCCTACTGATGCTTCATCAGATGTGGCTTTAACATTGATTGAACCTTATTTTATGTACTGGATAGCCGAACAGTTTCATGCTTCGGGTGTGCTGGCTGTAGTAAGTGGTGGGTTATATATGTCTGCTAAAAGATTAGTCTTTTTAAACAGCGCCAGCCGAATTATGGGATACAGCGTATGGGAAAGTTTCATCTTCATTTTGAATGGCATTGTCTTTCTTATTATTGGCCTTGGACTCCCGGATATTGTAGCTGGACTACGTTCGGAAGGAACTCCTTTAAGTACTGCTATTAGCTATAGTTTATTAGTAACAGTTACCCTGATTGTAGCTCGTATCATCAGTTCTTATGCCGCTATGGCAGCCACACTTATTTTCCGTCCGAGTGTAGCATCACGCGTATTTACAGGAAAAACAAGTCTTTTAACCCCGCTCCTACTCGGTTGGACAGGGATGCGTGGCGTGGTATCGTTGGCTGCTGCGTTAGCCATACCTGTTACTTTAGACAGCGGCATGGCTTTCCCTCATAGGAACCTGATTCTGTTTATCACTTTTGTAGTGATACTGCTTACACTCTTAATACAAGGACTAACACTACCTTATTTCATCAAACGTATGGCTTCTATAAGTGCAGTATTTAAAGTAGAATCAGATGAAGAAACCAGGAGACAAATGAAACAGGGCTTGAAACAACATGTGTATGAGGTTCTTAAAAATAAGTATGATAATGAATTGAACGGCCATGCGGGCATGGAGAAGTTTATGAAACACTGGGAAGAAAGAACGAAAGCTACCGATGACAGTTGGATGAATGAAAAAGCAAAAGTTATTTTTGTAGAACTACTCGAAAGCCAACGCCAATACCTGACCGAACTCAACAAAGACCCAAAGATAGACGAAGAAATCATCCGCCAGCAATTGTATCAATTGGATCTGGAGGAGGAACGGTTGAGAGTTATTTAAGAGTAGTATAATTTTGGGATGTAGCACATGTCTGTGGCGTGAGGTCGTCAACGGTCGGTTGCTGCTGTTCGAATCTTGTCATCCCGACTGTTTTATCCTCTTAGATTTATTCTGAGAGGATTTTTAGTTATAGGATTCTATTTGCTATTCAAATCAAAACTCATGAGACTTTCCATATAATTGGCAGGAGGTAGATAATGGTGCTTATCAATGTAGTGATAGATTAAAGTCGGGCTGGCATAAATAAGATTACTACTGATTGATGGAATCCATATTTCAGCATGACCTAATAATATTTTGCCGCTATGGTGAGGCACAGAAATTTCAGACTTGCAAAAGTCACACTTATATATTCCTCTCATCACATTACACTTTTTTAAATATATTATTTCTAGAATCTTATTTTTAATATCGGTATTTACTTCACCTTTATTAAATGCGAATTCATGAGAAAGCCACCCTATATTAATTATATCGTCTATTTCAGATTGTCTGCTATAGATATATTTTGAGCCATCAGGATAGTACATAGAATAAACTGTTTTTAGTTAAAATTTGAAATACAACTATCATCTCAATCTATATCTCTAAAGGTTATCGACTTTATCTTTTACTAAAACAGTGTTCACTCCTATTTTCTCTATTTCAATTTGGAATTTTCTGCTAGTAGGTCGTCCTCAATCTCCAAAATTATTTCTCTACCTTCTAAAAGAGAATCAACATTATCTTTAGAATCTTTAAGACCCATTCCAAGCATATTTTTTTTGTAATTTAGTCAAATTCACCTTTTCTAGCCCGTATCGTCAACTTTTCATTATTATTTTTGCCATTTTTTATTATTTTTAAAAAAGTTTTAATTTAGTCAAAAATCATTTACCACTTGTGTAAGATCAAAATTTATGTCTATTTTCACAAATAAGAATAAAATTCTATAGTCAATTCTCATCAAACAAAATCCTTTCAAACCTTTTCGAGAGCTCATCTAAATCAACCCAGCCAAAGTTTGTCAGCATAATAATAGTATATTTTTGCTCAAGGTAATAATCATTGATTGCATACCAGCCAGAACTATCTCCGGCATGGCCGATACTTTCATCTTTGGGAATAACCCCACTCCAGTGGAAGATCGTCCCAGTCCTTCCGGGCTGAGAATGACACAACAGTTTGATTCTACGAAAAAACTCCTCAAACGTTTTGAAAACACAAGCTTAAGTCGGAAATTTAAAAGATGCCCAGTCGAAAATAACAATTCACACAACAAGGATCGCCATGGAGGAAGAGAAGAGAACTCCCAGTCAAAGAAAGCGTTGCAAGCGCAAGATAGGTGGCATAGGCATAACCGACTTTAAGCGTATGTTAAAGTACCAATCACCAAAAACAGACCTGGAAAGGTTACCAATATGGTGGGAACCTTTTTGAATAAGGACAACGATAGTTTCCAAATATCGGCCACTAAAGTGGAACCAGAAAAGGTTACCGACACGGTGGGAACCTTTTGGGCGAGAGTGGCTCAACAACTGAAATTCCCAAATAAAGATGTCATTCTACCATAGTTAAATTAAAAAATTAAACAAGTTCAAAATTTAATTATCCCATTCTATTTGATTTATTTCATTAAAATATGCCTATTTTTATCAACCAATCTTTCAACCTCATAAAACATAGTAAGTCTATAAACTTGCGAATTCATTCATGAAATACCTATTCTTTCTCTTACTTTTTGTATCAGCAGAGTCCCTGTTTGCACAATTAGAAGTGCAAAACCTCACTTGCGAGTATATGGAAAACCCCTCAGTTGTTGATGCGTTGAATCCCCGGCTCTCGTGGCTCAATATTTCAAAAGTTAATGAAAGAGGACAGGTACAAACCGCTTATCAGATAAGAGTGGCTTCAAGTCCTGCGCTTTTGCAGAAACCTGATTTATGGGATACAGGTAAGATGATGAATGATGAATCTCATTCGGTTAAATATGCCGGAAAAAACCTACTTTCTCGTATGACCTGCTATTGGCAGGTTCGGGTGTGGGATAAAGCCGGGAAGCGGTCGGCCTGGAGTAAAGTAGCTAAATGGCATATGGGATTATTGAACCCGAGCGATTGGAAGGCCGAATGGATTGGTGCGCCGTGGCAAAATGAAGAAGCTATTCCAAAGCCTAAAGGCGGACCGGACCAACGAACACAGATATTACCCCCTCCTGCCCCATTATTAAGAAAAGCCTTTAAAGCTCCAAAGAAAATCAAAAGTGCCATTGCTTACACTACCGGCCTGGGTTATTTTGAATTCTATGTGAATGGACAAAAAGCATCTGACGATTATTTAGTGCCTAATCAGACGAATTATGGCAAACGTCCGCAATTGCCGGATGCCTATATTTCATTGCCGGATGAATTCAAGGATTATCGGGTGATGTATCTGGCTTATGATATCATCAGTAAGCTTCAAACAGGTATTAATGTGATAGGCGCTATTTTAGGGAATGGGTTTTATAATGCGCCTAAATTCTGGACAGCTTCTTATGGTTCACCGCGTTTTATTGCACAATTGCATATAATTTATGCTGATAATACAGAGGAAGTAATTGTTTCAGATAAAAGCTGGAAAGCCGCTAAATCGGCTATCATTTCAGATTTGGTCTTTGATGGAGAAATATACGATGCCCGACAAGAGCAACCTGACTGGTGCAAAGTGGGTTTTAATGATAGCCAATGGGAGAACGTAATTAACAGAGCTACGCCATTTGGCAAGATGTCTGCCCACACCTCTCCTACTGATAAAATCACGAAAGTTTATCAGCCGACTAAAATTGAGAAATTAGCCAATGGCAATTATAAAGTCTCATTTCCCGAAGAGATTTCAGGTTGGGTGCGTTTGAAAAACGTATCTGCTCCGGCTGGGCATACGATTAAAATGACTTTTAATGCCAATCTGTATTCTGGCGAAAACACTTATACTTTTAGCGGCAAACCCAATGCTACCTATGCTCCCCGGTTCAATTGGTTTGTATTTAGTGGGGTGGAAATCAGCAATTGGAAAGGTGAGCTAAAAGCAGAAAACATACAGGCGGAAGCCGTGAACACAGCCGTAAAAGAATCGGCTACTTTTGAGACTTCTAATAAGCTTTTCAATCAGATTAATCATATCTGGAAACGCTCTCAACTGGATAATATGCATGGAGGAATAGCTTCTGATTGTCCGCATCGGGAGCGTTCTGGCTATACAGGTGATGCACAAGTGGCTTGCCATACAGTTATGCACAATTTTGAGGTAAAGGCCTTTTACAAAAAATGGGTTCGGGATATGATGGATGCACAGATTCCGGCTACGGGTTATATTCCAAATGGCGCTCCGTGGCAACCGGGTTGCGGTGGTGGCGTAGCATGGGGCGCGGCGATTAGCATTATTCCTTACGAGTTTTACAGACTGTATAATGATAAAGACATACTGGTTGAAAATTATGAAGGAATGACAGGCTATATCAGGTATATGCAAACGTGGGTAAATGAAAAGGGCATTATGCACTCTAAACGAACAGGACATGATGGCAAGCCTTTACAATGGTGGAATCTGGGTGAATGGGCTGGTGTAGGTACACTTCCACCGGATGAGTTGGTGCATACATTTTACTTATGGTACTGTGCTGATATTACAGCTAAAGTGGCTGCTATTTTAGATAGACCGCAAGAGGTGGTATTGTATCAGTCAATAGCTGATAAAACCCGTGAAGCGTTTATGTCTACTTTTTATGATAAACAACAAGGGACTTTTGGCAGATATGGGGCAAATATCTTTGCCTTGAAAATGGGAGTAGATAAAGACCAATATCCACAAGTAATAGAAGCTCTGAAAAAAGATATTGCCGCGGCTGGCGGACATTTGGATACGGGCATATTCGGCACTCGCTTTTTCTTTGAGATACTGGCGGATAATGGTCTGAATGATTTGGCCTATAATGCCATGAACAAAACCACTGCTCCAGGTTTTGGTAGTTGGATAAGTTTGGGCAGTACTACTACACGAGAAGAATGGAACAATCAGGGGTCACATAACCACCCGATGTTTGGGGGTGCTTTGAGTTGGTTTTATACAAGATTGGCTGGTATGCAAACTTCTGAAAGCAAAGTTGGCTATCGGGAAATTATCTTTAAACCTATGCCTACCTCTGAACTTACATCAGCGGAATACTTCTCTGAAACCGTGCAAGGTAAGGCAGGTATTAACTGGAAACACTCTGCCAACAGTTTTGATATGGCTGTAAAAGTGCCTGTGGGTAGTACGGCTCTTATTTATCTTCCATCAGCTACCGGGCAAAAGGTGATAGAAGGTAATCGTGATTTGGATAATAGAAAAGATATTGAAACTGTCAAGTATGAAGTAGGATATCGGATTGTAAAAGTAGGCAGTGGGGATTATAACTTTAAGGTAATGAAGTAAATAAATTATTATCTCAATAAAAGCTGATTCTGGTGCGTTATTTTGGACGGAGTCAGCTTTTAATCTTTCGTATTTTATTGATTAATTAACTGTATTTCGTATCTTTATCTTTTAAAACTACAGTATATTTCTTCTGTCAGGAAAACCTAACCCTTGCCTTATAAGGCTGCTTTGATTAGTTTTGTTTATGCGTTATTCTTACTATTTTCTTACTTTCCTCTTACCTATTTTTACTTTCGGTACTTCTTTTGCACAGGCCGGCTCACAGGATTCTATCAAATATTATCAGGAGCGTTTAGCCATTCAAAGCAAACCTGAAGAAAGGGCTGTTACACAAGCCAAGCTAACCTGGTTTTATAGCGAAACCGGTGAATTTGAAAAAGCGATGAAATCAGCAACTGAAGCTATACCTATTCTTGAAAAAGCTAAAAATTATGAGCAGTTATCAAGAACTTATTCTGCACTTGCACAGGTTTTTCAGTATCAGAACGATTTCCGTAAATCAAATGAGTACTCTGCCAAAGCGCTCCAAACCATTCGCCTGACCAACAATAAAAATCTGATTGTTACGGCTACGATGAACTATGCAGTAGGCTTAAGTGATAATAAGAAGTTTCATGAGTCTATTAAGGTTTTCAATGATGCCCTGAAAATGGCTATTGAGTTAAAAGACAGTGTGCTTATCCGGTACTTATATCTGAATATAGCCAGTGCTTATTATGATGGTGGGGATTATGACAAAATTGTCCCTCCGGTGACAATAGGCCTTAAAATGTCAAGGGATGCAAACGATGTAGGCGGTATTTTAAGAGGAGAAGCTATACTGGGAGCAGCTTTAATCAGACAAAAGAGATTTGACGAAGCAGACGAGCATTTCAAAAAAGCAGAAGCTTTATTACCCGAAATAGGCTCGCCTTACTATGACCGACAAATGGCTTTTATCCGTACAGAATGGGCGGAGTTACAAGGTAATTTCAAAGAAGCTTTTAAGTATCAGAAAAAGTTCTACGAGATAGATACCTTATTGGTTAATAAAGAAAATAAACAGAAAGTAGGCGAACTTGAAACCAGGCTACGTATGAATGAGAAAGAATTAGAGAACGCTAATCTGCAGAATAAACTATCTCAACAAAAATGGCTTTTTATTGGTGGTACAGTTGTATTAGGGCTTCTGGTGGCTGTATTCTATTTACAAAGAAAAAGCCTTGCGCAAAAACACGACTTATTACAGGCACAACATAAACTTTCGGCGGCAGAACTTTCTTTGGTACAAAGTCAACTGGAATCTTTTGCTGATACTGTTAGTGAGAAAAATCTACTCATAAGTCAGTTTGAAAATGAACTGAAAGACTTAAAAATAAAAGACACCGCTTCTACCCATACCCTACTCGACCAGATTAACCAGGCAAGGATTCTCACAGACGAACAATGGCAGGATTTCAGATTGAAGTTTGAAAAGCTTCACCCACAATTTATTACTCGTCTGCATCAACAAAACCCTAATCTGACCGATACCGAAACACAGATGGCTTGTATGATTCGCCTGAATTTTACTAATAATCAGGTAGCAGGTATGTTGGGTATCTCTAATGAAAGTGTAACAAAAAACAGATACCGCCTAAGAAAGAAAATCGAACAAAGCGATTTAAACACCTATCTATCAGCCATTTAGTTGATTGTCCATATTTTGTCCATATACGTTTTTTCTCATTTTGCTCATTCAGGTGTAAGTTTGAACCAGAATTTCGATTGAGCCCTTATTCAGTCCTGTTCTGACAACCTATTGAGCGAAGCCATTTCTCCTCCCTATCAAATCCGGATTGATAGGTAGACAATCATCGGCTTTCTGATTAGGTTCTATGTATCTAAAAAATCATTATAAACTACATGAAACCCATGAAAAAAATTGTATTCACTACTCTGCTCTCGTTAAGCTTATTTGCAAGCAAAGCCCAAAGTGCCATTGATATTGAAGAAGGCAAAACTGTTGCAAGTAATGGCATTGAGTATAGCTATGCCATTACTAACGAACGCACCGAAGACACTTACTCCCGCTACGAAGTAACCATCAAAGCACAAAACAAAAGTGGCTGCCAGTTGATTTATCTGAAAAATGATAATATCACCAACATCTTCGACGGTGACCCTTCGGTTATTGCACGCTTTGAATGTTTGAATGCAACGGGCAAACGCCTTACCTCTAAAGGAGCGAATCTAAAAGCACGTCCGTTTACAATTCCTTATAACCAACCCGAAAAAACGGCTGACGGTAAAACTACTTTCCGTGCGGTAAGGGTACAAGGTGGCTTCTTATTGAAGAATGGCAGCAGCGTATCAAACGATTTGATTGTCATTGTGCCTAAAGGCGAAAGACCTCGTTTCAAAATCAATATCCAGAACTTCTCAGAATTAACTACTGAATAGTCGCACCGACCTTTGTCCCATAACCATCACCTCCCACTAAAAAGTACCTTATGCAATCTAAACACTTATTATATATTTCTTTATTATTTACTGCTTTTCAACTACAAGCCCAGACAGGTCCTCAGCCGTCTTCCATGAAGTGGAAGTACGTTGAAAACGACAAAGTAAAAGTAATCTTCTCTGAAAATAATCAGACAGAAGCTATCCGCATTGCCGACTTGGTTACTTATGTCAATAAAAACGCAACTGTATCAGTCGGAACCAAGAGCAAAAAACTGGATATTCTGTTGAATACCAACAATGCTCAAGGGAATGGTTATGTAGCTTTGGCACCTTATCGAAGCGAGTTTTATGCCACCGGTTTTCAGGACTTTAACGACTTAGGCTCTATGGATTGGCTTGATGCGCTAGCTATCCACGAATATCGCCATGCCTTGCAGTTTACTAATGCGAACAGAGGCTTTACCAGATTTTTGTACTTATTACAAGGACAATCGGGCTGGAGTTTAGGGGCTAATCTCTCAATTCCTGACTGGTATTTTGAGGGTGATGCCGTATTAGCCGAAACCGTATTAAGTGGAGCAGGGCGAGGAAGAACCCCAAGCTTTTTTGACGAACAAAGAGCGTTGCTATTGAGTGATAAAAAATACACCTATTTACAGGCCCGCAATGGTTCTTTCAAAAAACTATTGCCTAACCATTATCCACTAGGTTATGCCATCCTGAATTATGGACGGAATCATTTCGGGCCTGAAATGTGGCCTAAAGTACTGGCAGATGCAGGTATATACCGTACGATTCTTTATCCATTTGCCGGAGCCTTACGACGTCATACTAAAACAGGTGTTAATAAAATGTACCGACTGGCCTATCAGGAAATGAAAGAGAATTGGGAAAATGAGCTAAAATCTTTAGACCTTACTCCTACCACCCCAATTACTCCATTGCCTAAACGAACTGTTACAAATTATACCTTCCCGCATTGGTTGGAAGACGGAAGCATTCTTTGTATCAAAAGTAGCTTTAAGCAGATTTCTGCCCTGTATCAGATTAAAGATGGTAAGCAAAAATATCTTGCTACTATTGGTGCTGCCACTGAAGGTTATTTAGGTGTCAATAACAACAAGGTTGCCTGGACAGAAATGCGCAAAGATGCCAGAAGAGACGCTGTTATTTATAGCGTGATAATAAGTTATGACCTGCAAACAGGTCAAAGAACACAAGTAACCCAAAAAAGTAAATTCTTTAGCCCACAATTCTCGTCGACTGGGGATAGAATCGTAGCCGTAAAAGCAGATGAAAACATCAATAATGAGGTATGCATTCTTTCTCCTAATAATGGTAGCATCGTCAGCACGATTCCTAATCCGGAAAATGACTTTATTTCTTATCCGAAATGGACGAACGATGCTGCCTCAATTGTGTATCTGGCGAAAAGAAAATCGAAAATTGCTATGCTGAAATATGATTTAGCAAGCAAACAAACTACTGAATTGACTCCTTGGACAACACATACTATCAGTGGTCTTTCTATCAGTGATAAGCGCGTGATTTTCGGAGCATCCTTCAGTGGCATCAATAATATCTATGCCGTAAACCTGAATGGAGACAAGCAGATTACTCAGCTAAGTTCAGTAAGAATAGGTGCTACCCTACCTGCTATCTCAAAAGATGAGAAAAAACTCGCGATGGTAGAAATGACTGCTATGGGTAGACAATTAACCCAACTGGATGTAAAAAGTATCGGAAATACGAAACTTGCTGAGCCTGTTAATATGGATCGTTTTCATGTAAAAACTACTGAAATAGAGCATGATATACAGTATCAGTCGATGGGCAATAGCTATGAGGTAAAGAATTATAAGGGTTTACTGAAAGGAGTAAAACTACATAGTTGGAACTTTGGTAGTAGTGATGGCCGCAATATAAATCTCGGGGTTAAACTGGGCAATATCTTAAACGATTTTGCTGGAGTGATTGCCGCTCAATATAACTATAACGAAAAAACGATTCGTGTTTCAGGCGGCTTTGATTATGGTAGATTCTTTCTCCCTCTCTCGTTCAGAGTAAGTACGGGAGATAGAGCCAATGCAGTATTCCTGAATCCTAATGCATTAGGGACTTTGTCTTATAAACAAAATGATATTAATGTAGGCTTATCATTACCGCTTAGCTGGATAAAAGGAAATTATACTACCAACTTTAATTTAAGTTCTACTTTCTCAAATATCAGTACCTCAGCATATAAGATACAGGATACGCCAATAAACCATGGTTTGAATTTTAATGCCTTACAGTTCGGTTTAAACTTCGCGAACGTCCGCAGAAAGGCCAGGCAGAATCTGGTAAATAAATGGTCACAAAGCTTATCACTCTCTTATCAGAAGTCTATTTCTACCTTAACAACAGCTGAAAGAGTAATGGGTTCGGTAGGGTTTACGACACCTGGTTTTGGTAAGAATCATGGGTTAGAGATAGCTTTCAGAGGTAAAAAAGAATTGCTGAATAATAATTATCTATTTGAAGACCAGTTCTTACACGCCAGAGGTTATGCAGCCGCTCCCGGCGACGTAGAAACAGTGGTGAGTACCACTTATAGCCTGCCATTATTTAATATAGACCGCGGCTTTGCAGGAATATTCTTTATCAATCGTGCCAGAGCCAATGTGTTTTATGACTACGGCAATATTGAAAGAAAGTTCATCAATTTTAAAACTACCCAACGCTCTTACGGCGCAGAGGTAATATTTGACATCAAGTTATTAAATACGTTAGGGCCATTGGGTTTTGGTTTGAGAAACTCTTTCTTACTCGACACCGACCCGCTGAATCCCACAACAAAACAAAGGTTTGAATTTTTTGTAGCATCTAATTTGTAATGAGGGTTAGATACATAAGGTAAACCAGATTCTGGTAAGGCATTGCTTTATCAGAATTTTCATTTAAAAAACAGAGCCCAAATCCTGAATGATCTGGGCTCTGTTTTTGATTTCTTACTTATATTTCTATCTCTTCTACTCTTTCAAAACCCCCACCGGACGAACATTCTTCCCTTCTTTCTTCTGTAAAGCATCACCTAAATCTTCGCGGGCCATATCGGCTACTTTCTGAAGTTCTGCTACAATGGCAGGATTTTGTTCTTTTACATCATACTCTTCGCCTGCATCACGTCTTAAATCATAAAGTGCCAATGGTACTTCTATATTACCATATTTGCCTCCATGCCCATCATTGCCCGGTAAAACTGTCTCGTAGGTACGCTCTACTTTATGTGGTAGCATCAACTTCCAGTTATCGCGTCGAACAGCTCTTAACTCGTTGTTAGCATAATAATAATAGAAATATTTACGAGGACTCTCGTTGACATTACCTTTCATTAATGATAGAATCTCAACCCCATCAATTTTATTCTTAGGCAAGGTAGTACCACATATACGGGCTAAAGTCGGTAGAATGTCAATCGTAGAAGTCAATTGATTACAAATCAATCCCTGGGGAATTGTATCTGTCCATCGCATCAGACAAGGAACACGTTGACCACCTTCGAATACCGTTCCTTTGCCTTCTCTTAAACCACCTGTGGAGCCTGCATGATTGCCAAAGTTGAGCCATGGGCCGTTATCACTAGTAAAAATCACCAAGGTATTTTTATCCAGACCATTTTCTTTTAAGGTCTTCATGATTTGCCCAACCGACCAATCTACTTCCATCATTACATCACCGAATAAGCCCTGCTTACTTTTTCCTTTGAATTTAGGTGAAGCACCAAGCGGCACATGTACCATCGAGTGAGGCAGGTATAAAAAGAAAGGCTTATTGCGGTTTTTCCTGATGAAACCTACTGCCCTTTCGGTATAAAGTGTAGTGAGTTTATCTTGCCCCGCCAAATCCGTAATCGTTTCTTTTTGCTCATTGCCTTCTATTAATGGCAAAACAGGATATGTTTTTTTCCGGTAATCGTTTTCATCTGTAATAGGTTTACCGTCAAAATCCACGGGCCACATATCATTTGAATATGGAACACCCAGGTATTCATCAAAGCCTTGTTGCATCGGCAGGAACTGCTTATGATGGCCCAGATGCCATTTGCCAAAAATGCCCGTAGCATAGCCTTTTTGTTTCAGCATTTCGGCAATGGTAACTTCATCGGTATTTAATCCTATTTTTTGGGCAGGATTTAAGGCTCCGGCAATCCCTACTCTATTCGGATAGCAGCCTGTCATCAATGCTGCTCTTGAAGCACTGCAAACCGCCTGGGCTGCTAAGAAATTGGTAAAACGGATGCCTTCAAAACCTAATTTATCAATATTCGGGGTTTGATAATCTAATGCTCCGGTGCAACTCAAATCACCATAACCCATATCGTCCATAAAAATCAGAACGATATTTGGAGTAGATGTAGCAGTGGGCTTTTTCCATGAACTGGCGCCTAAGAGAAACGTAATGGCCAGGAGTAGAATAAGGTTGGTTCTCATGTATTAGTGGTTGAAAGTTTGGTTGCGCAAGTAAAAAAATAACAGCCACTTTTTCAAATGGCTGCCATAGGTATAGATTATAGAGATGGTCTATTGTTGTTTTAAATCAAAAATTTTGTCCATAAACAGCCATTTTTCACCGGGTTTTGCCATAGGCAGAGCCTGCTGGTATTTCCACATCAGATTTTCCCATTCCTGCACTTTCGGATTATTGGCATCCATTTCTGACTTCCGTTCAAATGAAAAATCGTCTTCGGTTTCCATAATCATAAACAGCCTATTACCGATACGATAAATCTCCATACCTGAAATGCCTGCCGAAGTAATGCTCTCGGCTATCTCAGGACGAATTTTCTCATGGTACTTTTCGTATTCAGCTATCATTGCTGCATCGTCTACTAAATCTAATGCCAGACAATATTTTTTCATAACTTAAATTAGAGCTCTGTCTAAATGTACATATCCCCCATCTACATGAATCAACTGACCAGTGGTATGGCTCGAACGCTCAGAAAGCAGGAAAACAACCATATTGGCGATTTCCTCGGCAGTTGTCATACGGTTACCTAAAGGTATTTTCTCAGTAATCTTCTGCAAAGTTTCGTCCGGATTTGGCAGGGTCTTAATCCATTTATCATACAAAGGTGTATAACATTCTGCCACTATCACTGCATTTACACGAATCCCATATTTCAATAACTCCACAGCCCATTCCCGGGTTAAGGCATTGCGACCACCATTAGCAGCAGCGTAGGCTGATGTCCCCCCTTGTCCTGTTTCGGCAGTTTTTGAGCCTATGTTTACGATGCTTCCTTTGCTTTTCTTCAATTCAGGCAAAGCATAATGCGCTATCAGGTAATAATGCACCAGGTTTTTATGCAAAGAAGCCATAAAAGCTTCATAGCTACCATTTTCCAAATTTACGCCATCATTTACTCCGGCATTATTTACCAATCCATCAATTCGACCGTACTTTGCTACTACCTGTTCTACAGCTCTGCGGCATCCTTCAGGGTCGCTCAATTCTGCTGCTACTTGAAAACCATTGCCACCGATAGTCTCTAAAGTTTTTTCGTTATCGGTCTCGTTTCTACCAATAATCACAGGAATTGCTCCTTCGTTTGCCAATGCTCTCACAATGCCCTCGCCAATACCCTTAGCACCACCTGTAACGATGATTATCTTATCACTTAAATTCAAGTTCATATTATTCAGCTTTTTTATAAGCAACTGCCGTTTGTCTTTGTACACCTAATCCGTCGATACCAAGCTCTACTACATCGCCTGCATTCAAATAACGAGGAGGTTTAAAGCCCAGACCTACACCAAATGGTGTACCTGTAGAAATTACATCACCCGGCAGTAAAGTCATGAACTGGCTCAGGTAATGAATCAGGAAAGGAACTTTAAAAATCATATCGTCAGTATTAGAGTTTTGCAGTTTTTCTCCGTTTACTGTCAACCACAAAGGTAGATTGTTTGGATTTTCGATTTCATCTTTAGTAGCCATGAAAGGTCCAAGTGGAGCAAACGTATCACAGCTTTTACCTTTTACCCATTGTCCGCCGCGCTCTATCTGAAACTCTCTTTCTGAATAATCGTTGTGTAAAGCGTATCCTGCCACATAATCCATCGCCTCTTCCTCTGATACATAAGATGTTTTTTTGCCTATCACTATGGCCAACTCCACTTCCCAATCTGTTTTTACAGAATTTTTAGGGATTATTACATTATCAAAAGGGCCGCAAAGGGCAGTGGTAGATTTGAAGAAAATAATCGGTTCTTTCGGAATCGGTGCATTGGTTTCTTCCGCATGTTTGGCATAATTTAAACCGATACAAACGATTTTAGACGGACGTGCAATACATGAGCCCAGTCTTGCTTCAACAGGTACTTTAGGGCAGCTATCTGCATTGGTTTCTACCCATGCAGCCAGGCGAGCCAGACCATCAGTAGCAAAGAATTTTTCTGTATAATCTTCTCCAAAAGCCGAAACATCTATGCGCGTGCCATCTAATAGTTCAACGGCCGGTTTTTCTTGTTCAAACTCACCAAATCTTAGTAATCTCATATCTCTATTTTTATCTGAATGGTCGAATAATTATTTTTCACTATAAATTTACACCTCTTTTCCAGGGCATGAAATCATCCTGGCCTAATTCCTGTGCTTTAGTCAGGATTTCTCCACTGGCTAAACTGATGCAATATTCTAATAAATCTTCTGCCGTTTGCTCAATAGTTTTTTCTCCGGTAATGATTTCACCACAACTAAAATCGATAATATCAGGCATTCTCTGAGCCAGTTGTGTATTGGTTGAAACTTTTACTACCGGACAAATAGGGTTACCCGTTGGTGTGCCCAAACCTGTAGTAAAAAGTATTATCGTTGTCCCTGAAGCGGCTTTACCTGTAGTAGCTAATACATCATTGCCTGGTGTACAAACCAAATGTAAGCCCGGTCCTTTAGCCAATTCTGTATAGTTCAATACATCAACAATTGGTGCGGTCCCCCCTTTTTTAGCTGCTCCTGCTGATTTGATGGCATCGGTAATCAAACCATCTTTAATATTTCCTGCTGATGGGTTCATATCAAAACCTGCACCTACTGCTTCGGCTTTAGCTGCATAGTCCCGCATCAGGTATTCAAATTTCTCTGCTTTCTCTGTAGTTACACAACGATTGATTAATTCCTGTTCAACGCCACATAATTCAGGGAACTCAGCCAGATAGGTTGTACCATTTAAAGCCACTACTAAATCGGATAAATGACCTAAAACCGGATTTGCAGATATACCTGAGAATCCGTCTGAACCCCCACATTTTAAACCAATCTGTAATTTTGATAGAGGAGCTGGCTGGCGGGTTAGTTTATTGGCTTCAATCAAACCTTTGAAAGTTTCCTTGATAGCTGCTGACATCATGTCGAACTCTGTCCCATAGGCTTGTTGTTCGAACATCAGAACAGGTTTATCGAAAGCTGGATTACGTTTTTTGATTTCATCCATCAAATCAGAAAACTGCGTTTTCTGACAGCCTAAGCTTAGAACGGTGATTCCTGTTACGTTAGCATTATTCGCATAAGCTGCAAACAAGGCTGCTAATAGTTCAGAGTCCTGATTGTTTTCACCACAACCTGACTCATGTGTCAGGAATTTAATTCCATCCAGATTCGGGAATAAACGTCTGCCAACTGAATCTGTTTTGACTTCCTGATTATAGGTATCTATGCCAGCTGCTCCGTTCTTCTGGTGCAGATGCACCAAATCCTCTACCTGACGCAGATATACATCCGGGAAAGCATAGCCTAAAGCTTTATCGAAAGCTTCTTTTAGTTTCAGTATATTACGATTCTCACAAAATACCAACGGAAGAACTAACCAATAGTTAGCCGTTCCTACCTGTCCGTCAGAACGGTGATACCCCATAAAAGTCCTATTTTCCCATTTCGAAACATCGGGGGCTTGCCAGTCGGTTTGAGGTACCCTTTTGCTGACCGAATACTCTTCTGATTCGTGTTTCAGGTTGAAAGTCGTGATTTGTTCGCCACGTTTGATAGGCTGGGTTGCTTTTCCTACCAATACACCATACATGGTTACATGGTCACCTTTTTCTAAATCTTCTGTAACAAATTTATGTTTTGCTGCAATTGACCTTGGTAATATGTAAGTCTCTCCTTCAAATTCAATATTCTCACCGGCTTCTAAATTACGAAGCGCCACTATCACATTATCTGAAGGATTTACTTTTAGAACTTTATGTTGCATAAATATAGGGGTAGTTAAAAAACATCTTACAAAAGTACAATTCATTCGCATAGCTTTTTTATGAAATATTATACAGTTTTGATGAAATATTATCAATTTTACATTTGAAGCCTTTTTATCATAACATTATATCAATAATCAGTGCAGGCAGTACTCCGAAAAGTTAATATTTCAGCCGACTATTCGTTTTTATCGCGCAAAGACGAATTACACTACCTCTATGATAAGTGGCATTTCCATCCTGAATTAGAGTTAACGCATATTGTGCAAAGCAGAGGGACGCGGTTTGTGGGCGATAGTATAGAAGATTTTGAAGAGGGGGATTTAGTTTTACTAGGCTCGTATTTGCCACATGTGTGGAAGAACGATGCCAGTTATTTTGCCGATAATTCACAATTAAAAGCTACGGCACAAGTGATTCAGTTTTTACCTGATTGCTTCGGTAAGGATTTCCTACAGCTGAAAGAACTGGAAAATATTAAATGGCTGTTTGAAAAAGCGAAGAGGGGTTTGCTGATTTCAGGGAATACCAGAACAGAAGTACTTATTTTGTTTAATAAGTTATTTGAGAGCACAAACGGAGTGCAGCGTATTAGTTTATTATTGCAACTATTAGAACTCATCGCTACTTCAAGCGAGGTCAGTTTTTTGAGTAGCGAGGGTTTTGTGGAATCCTATCATCGCTTTGATGCTGATACCATTAATCATATCTACGAGTTTACACTCTCTCATTTCAATCGTAAGATTCTGATTGAAGAGGCAGCTACTATTGCCAATATGTCGGTGCCTAATTTTTGTCGGTACTTCAAGAATCGTACACAGAAAACCTATATCCAGTTTTTAACGGAGGTACGCATAGGCTATGCCTGCCGTATGCTGATTGAAAACCGGAAGAGTATCCAGCAGATTGCTTTTGATTGTGGTTTCCATAATCTGTCCAATTTTAATCGGTCTTTCCGGCTCCTTAAAAAACAAAAACCCACCGGGTACCGGCAGGTTTTTGGGGGGTTGAAGTCTTAAATCATTATTTTAATGAGTTAATCCAGGCTGCAATCTTCAAGCCGTCTGCTCTAGGCACTTGCGGCATTGGAGGCATTTCGGTTGCATATCCCGGCCAGTTTTTAGGATCCGGCTTATGGATTAAATTCACGATTTTCTCGTTTGAATATTTGCGTTTAGCAATATCCTTAAATGCCGGACCAACCTGACGTTTTTCAGCCTGATGACAAGCTACACAGGTATGTTTCTGCAACAATGGTTTAATTTCATCGAATGTAGGAGCGGCTGCTTTAGCAGTTACCTTAACCGCGTTTTTATCATCCGGTGTTACCATTTTCTCTGCTTTAGTACTTGTTCCTGCTACAGGCAAATTCGCCGGACGAGGTACAAAACCCGTTAGTTTTTCACCTGCCGGAATATTGTTTAAGGTATAGAAAGCAGTGCTATGCAATAAGCCTTTACCCTCGATATCTTTCAACCCATCAGCTTTAATTTCGTGAATGAAATGGTCTCTTAGTCCTTCTACCAACAGACGAACTTTCATGCCGTCTTCTGATACTTTCAAGCCTTTTACATTCAGGAATTTCTCCCCTACCGGAGGGCTACCATATACCGGATGGTATTTGTAAATAAAGCTACGAACCTGAATATTTTTGAAATCGACAGCAGTAGCTTTATTTACCGGTTTAGTAAATTCAATTTCAAAACCATCTGCCGTTGCTCTCACGGCTTTCATTTCAAAAGGCATTTTACCTGTCCAAACTAAGCGCTCAACACCCGCAGTTAAATTACCTGCTGAACCCCAGCCTCGGTTGGTTTCACCTACAAATAGAGAACCATCTTGTCCCCAGGTCATACGCAAAATACCCGATTGGAAACCTTCACGGAACATGAAAGATGCCCCTTGATATTCTCCGTTTACTTTCTCAACAAATACACGGGAGATATTACTTTTACCCTGGTCACCCACAAATATCTGTCCTGCAAATGGCCCAAAACTACCATTAGTTTCGTCTTTCAGGATTTCAGAAGTAGAAATACCCAAAATACCATGAGGAAGCCATACAGCCGGAGTTTTTAACTCAGGAATATCCTTTTTCATTTCAAAAAGGTAAGTTCCTCTTTCGTTTTCGATATTCTCTGGTTTGATATAATACCCATTGGCATCTTTATCTTTTCTTGGGTTTATTTTGGCATACAATTGCTCAGTTGTCAGTTTCACCGGAGAGTTAGGGTCACTCGTCCAACGTAATCCTGCCGGGTGTCCCATAAAGTCTCCTTTATTAACCTGTGCAATAAAGCCTGAACCCATCCAGTCTCCCTGGTTATCACCGTACCAGAATTCGCCGTCTATCATGCCGATACCACAAGGCGAGCGCATACCTGTAGCATAAGGTTCAATCTTACCATCTTCTGTAATTCTTACAGCCCAACCTCTCCACGGTACTCTACTTTCACCTCTCCACCATTCTTCATCACCGAAAGCCACATTACCTGTTACAATCATAGAGCCATCCGGTAAAAACTTAGGGCCATAGCTATATTCATGGTAATGACCTGAAATAGGCAAAGTAGCAATAGTTTCATAAGTATCTGCTTTGCCATCTCCGTTTTTATCAGTCAGTTTGGTTAATTCACCACGCTGTGCACAGTAGAAAGAACCGTTTCTATAAGCTAAACCCAGGATTTCGTGTAAACCGCTGGCAAATTTCTTGAAATATGGCTGTGCAGTACCAGTCAGATATGGGTTACTTACTACCCATATATCTCCCCTACGGGTTGCCAAAGCCACCTCACCGGTAGGTAAGCTGGTAATACCACCTACCTCAAGCAACATATTCTCGGGTACGGGTAGCGTGATAATGCGATAATAATCATTTTCAGCAGTATTCTGCGCCAAAGCAGCAGAAACCATCGCCACCGAAAAAAGGATTGTTTTAAATATTTTTTTCATTATGCTCAAATTTTAAAGCCTCTGTTTTACCAAATAATCGAATAGCTGATTTTATCGCTCAATGGTGCAATTAATTCCTGCTTACCACCTACAGTTCTGATAGCGGCACTGCCACTATCTACTTTAATCAAATAGCTGCCATCGCCAATATTAAAGCTTCCATCGGCATTTTTGCTGATAGCATCTGCTGAAGCTAATCTCGCATAAAGGTTCTTAACTGCTCCTGTTACCGCAACATCGCGTTTCAGTATTTTACCTTCTTCAACCGGAATGATTTTATCTGAAACTTTAGCTCCATAAATATCATATTTGAAAGTAGGCTGACCATTTTCATCCAGTTCATAACCACGTGTACGGAAAGTGCCATCTACAGCGCCCCATGCTTTATCAGGTGTATCTAAAACTGCTACTAATGGCATATCTCCCAAAACTGTTAAACTCCCCATAGGTCTTGAGCTACCATCCCCTCTATCCTGCCACATCGGCGTAGTATTCAAGAAGCTACCTTTCCAAACCTGGAATAACGAACCGTTATCAAGATTATAAGTAAAGTGTATATTCTCTTTATTTCCTACCGAAATGGCATGTACAATTCGCTTGTTTTTATCCCCTTCTTTAATATCCATAAACGAGCGCAACAATACTGGTTCAACCGCAGTACCTAGTAAGATAGGAGAAGATGGATTGTTTACCATAGTAGAATTAGCCGAGTGCAAAGGATGTTTACGGATGGTGGCTGATTCGGCATATAAGCCTAAAGATGGTTGTAACCAGCCGTCAGCTTTCCAGTAGTACAGTTCGAATGGTACTTCTCCTGCAGGTAAATCAAGCGTTACTTTTCTACCCTCAGGGTCTGATTGCATCCAGCCATTTTTAAACGCCTGCTGACCATTGATTTTTACTTCGGTATTGCCGCCGTGTGTTGTAGTGAAAGTATAAGTTCCGGCTTCCGGTACTACAATTTTGCCCGCGTATTTTACAGCAAACTCGTTTTCAGCATTGGTTACTGCCCAGTTTAAAGCATTGAGATTTCCGCTTAGTTCCGGCTTAATTTTTTCTATATCACCAATCGTTCTGAAATTGCCTTTATAAACACCATATTTCAGGTCTTTGAACGATAATGTTTTTTGATTATAGCTTTTGTATCTGATATTACGGAAGGCTACATTACCATGGTCTCCCTGGAAACGAAGTGGCCCCATTGCTACTTCATTGTCTACCCATGCACCTCTGGTTTGGCCGGTCAATTCAACATTTTCATGAATTAATACGCCATTCAGGTAAATAGAAAGAATGCGGGCATTGGCTGTTTTCTTGCCATTTGCATCAAATCTTGGTGCCTGAAAAGATATCTTGATATTCTGCCATAAACCGGGAGCTTTGGCTACATTCAGACGGGGAGCAGTACCCTCATAGCCTTTTGAGCCTTCCGGTTTTGAATCGTCCCAACGTTCGTAAACACCTCCTACATCGCCATATTTAGGTGACTTTTTACCCCAGCTATCAAACAATTGGATTTCGTAACGTCCTTGCAGATAGATACCAGAGTTTGAGCCCTTAGCCATCATGAAATCAAGGTCAAGATCCAAATCTCCGTGCTCCATTTTGGTGAGCAAGTCCATTTCAATACCATATTTTCCAGGAGGGTGTTCACATAGTAAGATTCCGGTGCTCGTTGGAGCATCTTTTTTATGAAGGTCGTTGGGTTTTGTAAAATCTGCTTCCACCGCACCAACAATGCTCCATTGGCCTTGTGTCGGTCTGAAAGCATCCATGTTATTCAATGGAATCACTTGCTGTGCAGATACTGCATTAGCAAGTAATCCACAGAAAATGAGATTTGTTAGGATTTTTCTTTTCATTGTACATTTTGTTTGAAAGCGCAAATGTAATAGCAAATGTCAGTAATTGAAAGGGGTTAAGCTTAGAAATGCGACAAAATCGTCTAAAACATCTTCATTCATTTAAGTGTATTTTTCACAATTCATTGATAAAATATTAGACTTATGCTTATTATAACTAATGGGAGGATGATCTGTATTTTAGAATTTTATACAACATAAAAAACCTCTATTTTTACTTTTATATTATTGCATTTATGATTGATTTTTAAAATTCCATTTAAACTATAGTGGCTACTCAAAAACTTAAAATTTTGTTTGTGTGTACGATTAACCGCATGCGCAGTGCAACAGCACACGAAATATTCAAAACTGATGAAAGATTTGAAGTGTCATCCGCAGGTACACATAAATCCGCCCGTAATGTTATTTCATTAAGCTTATTAGAATGGGCCGATAGTATTGTTGTGATGGAAAAATATCATAGAAATTATATTCGTAAAAACTTCCCTGATATTTATAAAATTAAGAAAATCGTATGCTTATATATTCCGGATGAGTACGATTATATGCAGCCAGAACTCGTTCATTTGCTTCAGGAAAAATTTGAAAGTGTTCATACAAGGGGATTATTGTAAGAAACAATATTCATCTCATATCTCTTACTTATTACTGCGCTTAACAAAATCTTAAGAATAATATAAATAGTTTTTAATAAAGCTTCGCAGAAAAGTACATTCTTCTTCGTTTTGTTGTAAACTTGCAGTCGGAAACTGCTTAGCTAAATCCAGATTATTAAAAGATTCACCATCCTTAGCTCTTTCAATGAAATCCAATCGTATTATTTTAATTCTGATTTTTTTTGCTGTTGGGTATTTTCTCTATTATAAAGATAAACCAGGCCCAATCAGTAAACTATGGGAAACTATTTCTCAGGTTTTTAAAACAAAAGACTCTTCTTCTAATAAAGATAATCCTTACAAAGCACCTGAGCCTGATACTGAGGCTACAGCCACAAAAGATGATACAGAAGCCACGGCCACAAATAAGAAGAAAACTGAAGAAAGTACCAAAGAAGACGAAGGCTCTTTGTTTGATAAGATTAAAGATAAAGTATTAGGCCCCGACGAACAGGATGAAGTGACAGGTGATTATGACATACCAAGCTTTGCGCTGCCTGCCATTGGTAAAAGCGATGAAATTATAAAGCATAAAAACTATACGCTCCGCTACGAAGAGAAGTATGAAGTGCCTGCGTGGGTGGTGCATAAGTTGAGAGGAGAATACACAAAAGGACGAGCCAACAGGGGTGATAACCAGTTTATACCTGATAAAAAAGTGGAGGGTAATTCGGCACTATCGACTGATTATAGCAATTCAGGTTACGACCGGGGCCACATGGTACCTGCCGGAGATTTCAAGTGCTGTCAGGATTTAATGAATGAAACCTTTTATATGAGCAATATATGTCCACAGGTTCCTGATTTTAACAGAGGCATCTGGGAGAATATTGAAAGTCGCATTAGAGGTTGGGCAGTTCGTGACGAAGAATTGTATATAGTAACCGGTCCTGTTTTGACTAAAGGAATGACTACTATCGGACGTTACAATGAAGTAGCAGTGCCTAAATCATTTTTTAAGATTGTTTTGTACTATAACCCAAATAATCCAAAGAGAGCACGTGCTATAGCCTTCTTATTGCCAAACGAAGGATTATTTGGTAAAAAAATGAATAGTTATGTGGTTTCAATTAATGAAGTAGAAAAAATAACAGGTTTAGATTTCTTTACCAAACTACCTGACGATATTGAAAATAGATTAGAAGCAGAAAGTGATTGGGACGCCTGGACTAGGATACAATAAAAAAGGTGTGAGAGAACCCACACCTTTCTAATTTATAATACTCGCTGAATAATATTACCAGTGGCTTTCTCTTTCAGAATTACCTTTTTGCGACCATCAGGCAGGAATTCGTCCTTGATATGCCAGTGGTCTGCATCGTAATCTACAAATGGCGATGGCTCTGTTACATCGGTTCTTCCTCTCCAGTCTTTGATAATGACTGGTTCCCATTTCTTGGTTTTAGCAGATTTATAACAAGCGTCTATTACAGCATTCACTATGTAACCATCGTAGAAACTTTCCATTGGTATAGTGCCATTATCAAGGCTATCAAACATATCGGTAAACATATGAGTGTAGCCTAAAGAGTTTACCTCATCCCCTACAGGAAACAACCAGCCCGAAGCGCTTTCTGCCTTCTCAGCTACGTAGCTTGCTTCTTGTGCGGCTGTAAACATTTCGAAACCTGTGCGCATAAAATGGTCGGTTCTAATTACTCCCTCTGTTCCGGCTACCTCGTCTCTTAAATCCATACCACCTCTGAACGACCAGCTTACTTCAAACTGAGCTACGGCACCGTTAGCATATTTTACCAGAGCAATGGCATTGTCTTCTGCTTCGATAGGTTTTACCTGCGTAGCTGCCCAACACATTACTTCCAGCGGTTGAATATTTTTACCAATATAATTACGGGCGATTTCGATACAGTGGCAACCTAAATCCACAATAGCTCCACCACCTGCTTTCTTTAAATCCCAGAACCAGCTTGAGTGCGGGCCAGGGTGTGCTTCTCTTGAACGAGCCCAGGTTACACGACCGATTACTCCGTTTTTAACTGATTGTAAGGCGTGTAGTGTTTTAGGAGTATATGCCAGGTCTTCAAGGTACCCATGGAAGATGCCTGCTTTCTCCACCATTTCTAATATCTTCTTGGCCTCTGCTCCTGTGCGTGCCAGAGGTTTAGTACACAAAACACTTTTTTTGTATTTGCAGCAAAGTTTAATTGCTTCTAAGTGTAAGTCATTTGGTAAGCCCACAATCACTACATTTACGCTTTTGTCTTTGATAGCTTCTTCCATACTTGTCGTATATTTCGGAATATTCCATTCTTCGGCAAATGCTTTGCCACGTTCTTCGCTTCTAGAATATACTACTTGAACACGGTCTGGGCGACGATGTTCGTGAAGAGATTTTGTATAAAACCAGCCAATCAGCCCGGTGCCGAGCATGGCGATTCTATGAGGTTTATTACTCATGGTTAAATGTATTATTAAGGTTGAAAAATTTGAGTGGCTTGTCTATACAAGCACAATGCAAGTTACTAAAGAAATAGAAAACCCCATGAATGGAAACAAAAAAAGAATCTGCCATTCAGAATAGCAGATTCTTTTCATCAGATTCTGAAATAGTAGATAGGTTTATTATCTATTCAACTTCAGTTTTAAGTTCATCTCTTTTTTGGCTGTACGATACCAGATAAATATCAACGTCGGAATTGATAAATAGGTAATAGCCAATAAGTATAAAATTCCATCATTAATGCCTGTGCCTATTACACCGCGCCCTTCGCTCAGGTTGCTGCCTACTGAGGCTCTACACATAGCACATTGTGCTATTGAAACAGTACAACTGATTAAGAAGAAAACAGTTGTTACAACTATAGTTTTGAATGTTTTCATTGTCTTAATTATAATAAGGTCTTATCATTAAATAAGCGATCACTCCTGTAATAGATACATATAACCAGATTGGGAAAGCAATCTTAGCTATTTTTCTATGTCGCGCCAACTGATTAGTCCATGAGAAATAGTATGTTCTCAGCACTAAAGGTAAAACGATAAAAGATAGCCCGATATGACTAATCAATACGAAAAAATAAAGATAGCGCATAAAACCCTCTCCTCCAAATTTCGTACTCGGATTCGAAATATGATATCCTACATAGCATACTAAGAACAAACCGCCTAAAGAAAAGGCTCCCGTCATTACATTTTTATGTTGTTCTATCTTTCTTTGTTTTATCAGGTAGAAACCATATACTAATAATATGGCTGTCAAAGAATTAATAATTCCTATCGCATGCGGTAAAACCTTTGTCCAGGCACCTAAGTCAAATTTCTGACGGATGCCTAGCATTAAAGCAACTGCCAATGGTATAACCACTGATAGTATGTTTATCCATAGCATGGATTTCTTTTCTTCTAATCGCGCTTCCATATATTTGCCCTCTAACGAGGATTATTTTGGTCTTTATAAATTTCCTGCAACACTTTTACTTCTGCCAACAGACGCTCTATATCTGTATTAATGGTACCGTCATAAATTCCTCTGATATATCCCTCTTTATCTATCAGCATCAGTTTCTCAGAATGAATAAACATTTCATCTACATTCTTAATATTCTTGTCATACTCCGAAGCATCAGCAACCGGTAGCTTATAGCCCTTAATTGCTAAATCGTAAACTGCTTTCTTTTCGCCCGTCAGAAAGAACCATCTCCCTGCTTTGGCATCATATTTTTTTGCATATGCTGCCAATACTTGGGGGGTATCATGATTAGGGTCAACTGAGTGAGAAACCATCAGCACATCAGGGCTATCCGCAAATACATCCTGTACTCTTACCATAGCAGAGCTTAATTTGGGGCAGATAGTTCCGCAACGGGTAAAGAAGAAATCGGCAACGTAGATTTTACCTTTGGTTTGCTGAGAAGAAAACTGATTTCCGCTCTGGTCTGTCAACACAAAGTTCGGGATTTTGTGATAGACCGTATCTGCTCCTTTCATTAATACCTGTCCATGTTCGTCCATTTCAGGCATCATGTAGGGAAGCTTGTAATAATTATTTCCGAAGAGTTTCAGAAATATAAATATAAAAGCCGGAATTACTAATATCGCTATTAGTATTCCGGCTTTAGTAGCATTTTTACTCATTTTCCGAAAAAGAAACGTTCAAATCCAATATATCCACCCTCTATAATCAAGGCCACTACCAACCACACAACAAATATACAAGGCAGTACTATGGTCCATATCAACGACTTTACTTCATGTTTTAAGTGCATAAAGATACCTACAATGTAGTATGCTTTTACAATAGTCAGAATAATGAAAATTCCGATTTTTGTCCATTTATAGTGGTCTGCATCTACGACAAAAGCAATAACAAACTCTAGCGCTGTAATTCCTAAAAGAATCCAGAAGGTTTTCCAGATTTCTTTGGTTTGTGCTGGTAATTTCTCTCCGTGGTGTTCTGTATGTTGAGCCATTTTTAGTTCAATATTTTAAGTTTATCCAATCTTACGATTGAGAAATCATTATTTAGTCAAGACTACACAAGGTAGAAGAAAGTAAATACGAATACCCAAACCAAGTCTACAAAGTGCCAGTATAATCCTACTTTTTCAACCATTTCATAATGTCCTCTTTTCTCATAAACGCCATTAGCGGCATTATAAAAAATCAAGACATTCAGTACTACTCCAGATAATACGTGGGTACCGTGGAAACCAGTAATAAAGAAGAAGAAGTCTGCAAAAGCCGGAGGACCGTATTGGTTCTGTACCAGATTAGCACCGAATACCTTAGTACCATTAGCTAAAGTAAGACCTTCTTCAGTACCATGGATGAAGTGACCCCACTCCCAAGCCTGTGAGCTTAAGAAAGCAATACCGCCCAGGATAGTCCAAAGCATATATTTTTCTACATCAGCTTTGTCACGACGGTGACCAGCCTCTACAGCTAATACCATGGTAACAGAACTCATGATGAGGATAAATGTCATAATACCTACGAATACCAGCGGGGCACTAACGCCATGCAAAAACGGAACAGCTTCAAATACACGCTCCGGGATTGGCCACCAGGCATTCGAAAATTCAAAGTTTTTTCTTAATCCTTCGAAGGTTGGAAAACTAAAACGCACCAAACCATAAGAAACCAGTAAAGCTGAAAAAGTAAAGGTATCAGATAGTAGGAAAATCCACATCATTAATTTTCCGTATCCAACTTTCATTGGTTGGATTCCACCCTTCCACATCAAATGTTCAGCGGTCGTTGAGTTATTTGCACTTGCCATAGCTGATAGTTTCTGAGTTTCAAACAGGCTTTAAAGCCACCTGTTTAAAGCTTGAAATTGTAAAAAGTTTATCTAAAATACAATAAAAATACAAACAAATACACCCAAAGTAAATCAAGGAAATGCCATGCCGTTGCACAAACTTCAACTAGCAAAGTATTCTTTGAATTGATTTTCATTCTGAAAGCCATAATAAAAGTTGCTATCAGAATTCCCAATCCGATTAAAAGGTGCGCCATGTGTAAACCCGTAAATACATAGAAAAACGAGCCCGATGGATTCCCTTTTAAAAATACGCCTTGTTGTTGCAAATTCTGCCAACCAAGGTACTGCATGACTAAAAATGCTATTCCGAATGCAAAGGTAATGGCTACAGCCATTTTAAGCATTGACTGGTTGTTTTTCTTAGCTGATTGTAATGAGAAGTGCATTGAAACACTACTTATTAGTAACACTATTGTACTAAACCAGAAAATCTGCGGAATATCAAATTCTACCCAGTTCCCCTCTGCTCTTCTTACCAGATATGCACTTGTTTGGGAAGCAAACAGCATAATAATGGTAATAATAAAGAGCCATACCATAAACTTCCATTTATTGACCGTCAATACCTGTTTCGGTTCTTCGGACAATTTATTTATTGGCATTTTTAACTCGTTTTGTCTCATTTTATACTTAAATCTAATGGGCTTATATTTTATCTAAAAGGTAGGCAATCTGCACTACCGGAAGATAAATAAAAGACCCGAACATTAATTGCAATGCGGCTTTTCTATCTACTTTTCTCATCAGATGAAAGGTCTGTGCTAAGAAAAGTATTCCAAAAATCATCGCTACTATAGCCGAATTGATACCTGTCATACCCATATAATAAGGTACCCAACACAAGGGTAATAAAAACAAGGTATAAATCATTATCTGAATAGCAGAGTTCAGGTCTTGTCCATCTCTTGATGGTAATAATTTAAAACCTGCCTTACTATAATCTTCATCTAAAACCCAGGCAATAGCCCAGAAATGCGGGAACTGCCAGAAAAACTGAATAGCAAACAAGATACCCGGTTCTAACCCGAAATGGTTAGTAGCTGCTATCCAACCAATCATGGGAGGGAAAGCTCCAGGCAATGCACCTACTGCTACTGCTATCGGCCCTACTCTTTTCAAAGGCGTATATACAAAACCATACAGAACCATTGATAATAAAGCTACTAAACCTGCTCTGAAATTAAATTCATAAAACAGAATATACATAGCTAATACCGCTAATCCCCATCCAAAAAGTGCAGCTTCTCTTACTGACAATCTGCCACTTGGTAATGGACGATCTTGTGTGCGCTTCATCAATACATCCAGGTCTTTCTCAATAATCTGGTTGATGATGTTGGCTGCTGCTGTTGTTGAAAATGCCGCAATACAGAAAAGAACTAACTTTATCCAATCCAGTTTATCAGAGCCTAAGATAAATCCAAACGCGCCTGAAAAAACAACGGTTGCTGACAACCTGAACTTTGTGATGTCATATAAAGCTTTAAGCTTTACAGGAACTATATTCTGACTAATTGATTGATTCATTACTTTAATGAAAATTCCGGAACGCCTCTGAAAACTCTTTCTTTATTCAACAACAGATATAAAACAAACTGAACACCTAACATCAGAATAGCTATTGTTAAATGAATAGGTTGCGAATAAGCCGGAAGTCCTAAATATCCTAAAATTAAGCCGCTTACCATTTCAATGGCTATTAGCACTATTAAACCAATCGAAAACAGATAGATAAGTCCTTTCTGGCTGTTATTTTTAAGTATTCTATATAGAAATAAAACGTGTAATGCCACAACCACTAAAGAAAACCAACGGTGCATTTCAAATTTCCCGCCTAGATTAGCCGCCCATTCACTTCTTAATGGTTCTCCCATCATATTGGCTACATGGTCAACCATTTCTCTTACCTGAGTGCCTAATAGTACTTGCCCGAGGGTAACCAATATCAAGGCTGTAAGAAGAAAACTAATTGAACTTGCTTCTTTAATATCTTCTACTTCAATGACTCTTGTATAAGACCTTGCCACTGCATATAATAAGATGAACACAATAACGACTGACAACAACATATGGAGTGTAATCATTACCGGGTGTAACTCGCTAGATACTACTTTTGAACCCAACCACCCCTCAAAACCTACTAATACAAATGCAATAAAACTTAGCCAAACTATAGTTCTGTCTTTATTCCAGAAAGAACGTATTGAAGTAATAAATGTTGCAAAAACAAAGAGACCAATCAAAACACCCACCAGACGGTTTACGTATTCAACCCAGGTTTTAACGGCGTTAAACTCGACTTCACCTTTGAGTTTTGCGCCGAAAATTTCTTTGTAATTAATAGGTAACTGAGAAATATCTGTTGGAGGAATCCAACTACCAAAACATTTTGGCCAATCAGGACAACCCATCCCAGAACCTGTCGCCCGAACAATACCACCAACCAATATCAGCACATATACTGCAACTATTGTCCAAACACCCAGTTTTCTAAAAATTACCATGATTTTGTTGATTTATATGCTAAGTAGCTTTAGCAATAAAGCTACTTAGCTAAAATCCTGGTTTTATCAATCAGGGATACTGTGATTAAACTGTATGCCTTCAATCTCTCTTTCTTCTTTAATTTGCTCGTTTTCTTCTTCTAAGTTAGACTCAGGAGTAGCAGAGAATGGAATGTGCTGAGGGATAAAATCTTCAGCTGCACCTGGTTTGCTATAATCGTAAGGCCAACGATAGACTACCGGAATCTCTCCTGGCCAGTTACCATGACCTGGTTCAACAGGTGTAGTCCATTCCAATGTATTTGATCTCCAAGGATTGGCAGTTGCTTTCTTACCCCAGAAAATTGAATAGAAGAAGTTGAACAAGAAAATAATATTTGCTGCAAATACCACGATAGCGGCGATAGTACTTAACTCGGCCAAATCCTGATATTTATTAGTAAAGTCGAAACCTGTATAAGCATAATATCTTCTTGGGAAACCTGCAATACCTAAGTAATGTTGAGGGAAGAATACCACATATACCCCGGCAATAGTAACCCAGAAGTGAATGTACCCTAAAGTGGCATTCATCATTCTACCAAACATTTTAGGGAACCAATGGTATACGCCTGCTACCATACCAAAGAAAGCAGCAGAACCCATTACCAGGTGGAAGTGAGCTACTACAAAGTAAGTATCGTGCAATTGAATATCAAGCGCACTATTACCTAAAATGATACCTGTAACACCACCTGATACGAAGAAAGATACCAGACCGATTGAGAACAACATAGCAGGAGTAAACACAATGTTACCTCTCCACATGGTTGTGATATAATTGAAGGCTTTTACCGCTGAAGGTACTGCGATAATCAATGTCAAGAGCATGAACACTGAACCTAAGAATGGGTTCATACCTGTCATGAACATATGGTGAGCCCATACGATGAAGGCTAAGAACATGATACCTAACATTGAGAAAATCATGGCTCTATAACCAAAGATTGGTTTTCTAGAGTTAGTAGCAATGATTTCAGAAGTCATACCCAAGGCTGGAAGAATTACGATATATACCTCAGGGTGACCTAAGAACCAGAATAAGTGCTGGAATAAGATAGGGCTACCACCTTGGTTTGGCAATGCTTGTCCGTTGATATAAATATCTGATAGATAAAAGCTTGTTCCGAAACTACGGTCAAAAATCAATAGCAGAGCCGCAGAGAATAATACCGGGAATGATAGGATACCTAAGATAGCCGTAAAAGTAAACGCCCAGATTGTTAAAGGCATTTTATCGAAAGTCATTCCTCTTGTACGCAAGTTGATTACGGTAGTTACGTAGTTTACACTACCTAATAAACTTGATACAATAAATATAGCCATACTTATCAACCATAGTGTCATCCCTGTTGCCGATCCGGGTGCTGCATCTGGTAGTGCACTTAACGGCGGGTAAATAACCCATCCACCACCTGCAGGCCCATCATGTACAAATAAAGATGAGAACATAATCACACTTGACAGGAAGAAGAACCAATATGACAACATATTGATAAATCCTGATGCCATATCTCTTGCACCGACTTGTAATGGAATAAGGAAGTTAGAGAAAGTACCACTCAAACCTGCTGTCAATACAAAGAATACCATGATGGTTCCGTGCATTGTTACCAGGGCAATGTAATAGTTAGGGTCAAGCTTACCTGTATCATCAAACCATCTTTCTCCAAGAATAGGTTTCAACCAACCTAAATCAATTCCTGGATAACCTAATTGTAGACGGAATACTAACGATAAGAAACCACCAATTAAAGCCCAGATAATACCTGAAATCAAGTATTGCTTAGCAATTACTTTATGGTCTTCAGAAAAAATGTACTTTCTGATAAAACTTTGCTCATGGTGTTCGTGAGCGTGGTCATGTTCGTTGGCATGTACGTCTGCGTGTGCTGCTGCTGCCATAATATTACTATTTTTAAGAATGTTCTGTTGTTAATAATTATCTTAAAGATGCTGATGTTGCCGCTCCACCTGTAGCCGCAGTTGTGCTGTCTGCCGGTGCTGCTGGCATAATGTACTTCATCGCTTTGCCTTTCAGATTAGCAGGTACTTTATCCATAAACTCAGGTTTGCTTGCAAGCAATGATTTTTGCTCTTTTTTCCACTTTTCATACTCTGCAGGCTCATCAACAATCAGTTTCAACTTCATCGCAAAGTGGCTACGGCCGCAAACCTCTGTACAAGCAATTTCATAAACAAAATCAGGGTTACCTAATTCGGCACGCATATCAGCAGTACTCTTATCGGCAACAAACCAGAATTTAGTTGGCATACCAGGTACAGCATCCATTTTCACACGCATGTGAGGAATAAATACACTGTGCAATACATCTCTAGCTCTGATTTTTAATAATACAGGTTTGCCTTTGGGAATGTGCATCTCTGTATTACTTGTGAAATCATCAAAAGAGTTTTCATCCGTAAAATCGATACCAAATTCGTTACCTTCGGCATCATTAATTAACTTATAACTGTAATTACCTAGTTTATCGTTATCAACACCACCATAACGCACCTGCCATCCGAATTGTTTACCCATTACCTCAATCACTTCGGCGTCTTGTGGGGCATCTGACATGATTCTATTCCATGCTTGTAAACCTGTAAACACTAAGCCCGCCATTACAATTGCAGGAATCAATGTCCAAACTATTTCAAGGGTATTGTTATGAGGATAGAAATAAGCTTTTCTATCTTTTTTATAACGATATTTTATTGGGAAATAGAACAAAACTGAGTTTACTATAAAGAAAGCAATGGTAATAACAGCGATCCCGAACCAAAACCAGAAGTCAGTTTCTTTTCCGTGAACAGAAGAAGCCGTTGGTAAATCACCGAAAGCTATTAAGAAATCTTTCTTAGCATAGTTAAATGACCAAACTATTCCGATTACACTTACAATCCAGAATACAAATAAGCCAATGGCATTTGCATTATTTGCACCATCAGTAATCGTCTCTTCTATATCAGATTCCGATTGCTCTTTCTCTTTTACACCTTTCAATAGATTTTGAGTTTTAGATATAACCATGATGGTTAATACCAAAAACACAATAGCTAAAATAACAATTAATAAGGTCATGTTACTAAAATTTTACAAGTTATAAGTGCTTAATCCTTGTATGCTTTAAAATTAAAACTTTTCTAAAATTACCTAATAAACTATTAGATATCGTGGTGCAAACTTTCTTCCAAGAATGGGTGCTTTTTCGGATAAAGATTTGCTTTTGACAATTGAGTTCCTACAAAGTAGATGAACAATGAAGCAAATGTCAAAGTGGTTCCCCACTCAATGATACCGATACCACCCTGATCTTTAGCAATACCCGGCATGTGCATCTGATAGAAGTCAAACCAGTGACCTACCAGGATAGATCCACAACCTAATTTCAGGAACGTTGGTCTTCTTTTTGAATCTCTCGCCATCAATATCAGGAATGGGAAGAAGAAGTTCAATACGAAGTTAATATGGAATGGCCACCAGTAGCGTCCGTCGTGCCCGGTGAAACGCTCACGGAAATAGATTGTCTCTTCAGGCAAGTTAGCGTAGAATATCAATAAATATTGCGCAAACCATACATATGTCCAGAAAATAGAGAAACCAAAAATTAATTTACCTAAATCGTGCAAGTGGCTTTCGTTTACAGCTCTCAAATACCCTTTATCTTTCAATATCAAAACTGCATACATGATAGCAGCCAAACCCGCTACGTGCCAGCTTGCTAAGTGATACCAACCAAACATAGTTGAGAACCAGTGGGTATCAATTGACATTGACAAGTCCCAAGCTGATGTTGAAGAAGTTACTGCAAAGAACAGTAAGAATATTTTAGAAACATTACGGCTTTTGTAGTAATATTCTACCCCACCCTCTTGTTCTTCTGCAATAGAGTATTTACGAATTAAGGTCCATAAATAATACCATACGCCTACATAAGCTAATAAACGGATAGTAAAGAATGGCATATTCAAATACCATGATTTTGTAGCAATGATTTTATCATAATTCTCACTTCCTTTCTCCATGATACCATGATGTGTCCAGTGGAAAATCATATGACGCGTAGAAGGGATAGCGAATAAAATGATCAGGATAATACCTGGTACAATGATAAACGATGGGAAAGCTTCTGATACGCGTTTCATAGTTACCGGCCAACCTGCCTTCGCTACATAGTTATACGCGATGAAGAACATTCCGACGACCGAAATTCCAAGAAAATATACGCTGTTCATCCAGATGTTTGCAATGATGCGATTAATTAAAGTCGCTCCATGATGCTCGCCTCCACCATGGGCAGCAGCTGCAGCATGACCACCTTCGTGTCCGGCGGCTGCACCATGCCCTGCACCGTGCGATTCCCAAACACCAATTGACCAGCCTTTATTTAAAAGAAACGCTCCGAGTGCAACCAGAACTACGCCTAGGGCTGCAGCAATTAATAATTTGCTTTTCGATTCGGATGTAAACTCAAATCTTTCTTCTGTTGAAGGAATTTCGTGAGTATTATGAGCCATTATTCTTGAAATTTGAACCCCGCCCCTAAAGCGAAGTAATCATTGTAATATTTCCTAACACGCCCCTTTAGGGATGGGGGTGCGTTATTAATTTCCTAATTGTAATCTGTGTACATAGTGTACAATTTTCCAGCGTTCTTCAGGGTTTACCTGAGAAGCGTGTGGCCACATACGACCTTTGCCATAAGTAATTACATGATAGATGTGTCCATCATTCATGTTTTTGTAAGCTTCGCTAGCATAGTTTGGTACACCTTTATAAACTTTTCCTACCGGACCATCGCCTGCACCTTTCTCACCATGACAGTGTGCACAGTTTCTTTCATACAGTGCCTGCCCTTCGGTTTCTACTGCATCAGACCACGGAATAGGGTTCTTTAAAGTTGCTTCTGCTACAGCAATGCTATCTTTTGGTAAGTCATATACCATCAGGTCGTTCACTACTGTACTATCATCTTGTAGGAATGAAGTATGGTAATTGGTACGGGCAATAGTTCCCGGAACCGGTTGACGCATATTTTTCCCGTCAGGATTAATTGTATTTTCACGCCATTGTGTCAATGGTTCGTAAGCACGAGAGTTATACATATTAGGTGCAAACTCCCAACCTGTACTATTGTTATCATGACATGATGACATAACAACTGTAGAGAAAGTTGCTACTGCTACCGCAAGCGTGATATTTCGGACTGAAAATTTCATTTGAAAACAGATTAATGTATTATTGTATGAGCCAGCTTTTCTGATACTCATCAATGTTCTGTATGTATATTGTTTGAATAGCCTTACATCTATTCCTTGTTTTCTTCTACTAAACTTCTTTTACATTTACTTCAGAAGCGCCTGAATCTTTCAGAATATCGGTGATTTCGGCCTCTGATAATTTATTTTTAGATAAATCAATCGCCATGACAAATTTATCATCTGTACTTCTTACATCAAAGATGATTGGCTTAGCAGTTGGACCCATTCCTTCTAAAACAAAGAAAGTGAACGACATACCAAACGAAGCCAAAAGAACAGTACCTTCAAATAAGATAGGTACGTTAGTTGGCCAAGGGAAAAAGTTTTTACCCCCAACATTGATTGGCCAGTCGATACCCATCGTCCAGAATGTGAGTAATAGTACACAACATGTTCCTGTAATACCAAACAAGAAAGCTGCGATACCCATTCTTGGGCGGTCGTATCCTAAAGCGCGGTCAAGACCGTGAATAGCAAAAGGAGTATATACTTCGTGGATTTTAACACCACTGTGTCTTACTTCTCCGACTGCGTGTAATACTTCATCTTCGTCGTCAAAAACACCAACTAAATATTTGTTATCTGCCATTGTCTGATAATGGTTTCGTAATTCTAATGATTATGCTTTTTTCTTTACTTTTTCAGGATATTTCTCTGATGATGATTTCAATACAGATTTTACTTCGGCCATATTGATAACCGGTAAGAACTTCGAGAATAAGAAGAATGCTGTAAAGAAGAAACCGAAAGAGAAAATATAGTCTGAAATATCTCCCAAACGAGGAGTAAAATAAGTCCAGCTAGATGGAAGATAGTCTCTGTGAAGTGAAGTTACGATGATTACGAAACGCTCAAACCACATACCGATGTTTACGATAACCGCCATAACGAACGACACTACGATGTTTTGGCGAACTTTTTCGAACCAGAATACCTGCGGAGAAAGTACGTTACAAGTCATCATGGCTGCATACGACCACCAAAGTGGGCCAGTAGCGCGGTTAATGAAAGCATATTTCTCGTATTCAACACCTGAGTAAGCTGCAATAAAGAACTCTGTAATATAAGCGATACCTACTACCGAACCCGTAAGCGTGATGATTTTGTTCATTAAAGAGATGTGCTCTAATGTCACATAATCTTCTAATTTATATACTACACGTGTTACAAGCATCAGGTTTTGTACCATTGCGAAACCTGAGAAAATCGCACCTGCCACGAAGTATGGCGGAAAGATGGTTGTATGCCAACCCGGGATAACCGAAGTTGCAAAGTCGAATGATACGATGGTATGTACAGAAAGTACAAGAGGGGTAGAAAGACCTGCAAGAATTAACGAAATGTCTTCATATCTTGCCCACGATTTTGCACCACCTGTCCAGCCAATAGCTAAAGCACCATATACTTTTTTACGCATACCTGTTGCACGGTCACGTATGGTAGCCAAATCAGGAATCATACCGATATACCAGAACAAACAAGATACTGAGAAATAAGTTGAGATTGCGAACACGTCCCATACCAATGGTGAGTTGAAGTTTACCCACAAAGAACCAAAAGTATTAGGCAATGGTAACGCGAAGTAAGCTAACCAAGGACGGCCCATGTGCATCACGATGAACGACGCCGCACAAATTACAGCAAAGATGGTCATCGCTTCAGCAGCACGGTTGATAGAGGTTCTCCATTTCTGACGGAATAGTAACAATACGGCAGAGATAAGCGTACCAGCGTGACCAATACCTACCCACCACACGAAGTTGGTGATATCCCACGCCCAACCTACTGTTTTGTTCAAACCCCATACACCCAGACCTTCCCACCAAGTCCATAAAACCCATGCTGTACCATATAATAATACTAACACTGAGATTCCGAATGCTACTTTCCACTCTTTAGTAGGCGCTCCCTCAACATGTCTACTAATGTCTTCTGTTATATCATGGTAGGTCTTACCATTCAATACCAGCTTCTCTCTTATAGGTGAAACTACGTGCATAGTTTTTTTTGTTTATTAAATATGCTATTATCTTAATTAAATGCGACTTTTTCAGTCAAAATTATGAATGTTCCGGGCTTACGTGCTCTGATGGTCTTGTTTCAGTTTTCGGCGCACCATCTTTGTTACGAATCTTAGTTAAGTAACTTAGTTGAGGCAAAGTATTGATTTCTTCCAATACCTGGAAAGCTCTTCCTTCTCTCTCTACTTGCAGAATCTTAGAAATTTGTGATTCAGGATCCAGCATATCACCAAATACGATAGCGTTTGTAGGACAAGATTGTGAGCAAGCTGTTTGAATTTCTCCATCAACCGGACGACGTCTTTCTTTTTTGGCAACTAATTTACCTGCCTGAATACGTTGTACACATAGTGAACATTTCTCAATTACCCCTCTAGAACGAACTGTTACATCCGGGTTCAACACCATACGACCTAAGTCGTTGTTCATGTTGTAATCGAAGTTATCGTTTTCGAAGTATTTGAACCAGTTGAAACGACGTACTTTATATGGACAGTTGTTGGCACAATAACGAGTACCGATACAACGGTTATAAGTCATTTGGTTAAGACCTTCTGAACTGTGCGTAGTTGCTAATACCGGACAAACCGTTTCGCAAGGAGCATTTGAACAGTGCTGACAGGTCATAGGTTGGAAAACTACTTCAGGATTATCCGAAGGAATTTCCATTGCTTTAAAGCCAGCCGGGCTATAGCCCTCTTCGTGCGGTGCGTCAGAAGAATAATAACGATCCAGACGAATCCAGTGCATTTCTCTGGCACGTGCTACCTCAGCTTTGCCAACAACCGGAATGTTGTTTTCGGCCTGACAGCTTACTAAACATGAACCACAACCATGACAAAGGTTCAGGTCAATTACCATTCCCCAGCTATGGTTTTTCTTTTCATGTCCGTTCCAAAGTGTAATCTGACCCGGTTTCTTGTTACCTTCTGAAGTTTGTATAGTAGGCTCGAAACGACCCGCTTTTACATTCTTCACGTATTCGCTCAATACAGACTCCTGAATAACAGCCTGACGGCCCATTACTGTATGGTGTGTTTGTGTTTGAGCTAATGTATAACCACTCTTTGTTTTTTCTAATTTAACATCAGCTGCCCAGCCCTGGCCATTTGGTACTAATGGGAATACATTTGCACCTACGTTTCCGGCTTTACCAGCGGCTGTACGGCCGTAACCAATGGCTACTGATACTGTATTGTGCGCCTGACCCGGTTGAACTAATACAGGTAACTCTATTGTTTTGCCACCTACTGTCAATTTCGCCCAGTCACCTTGTTCAATACCTACTTCATTTGCTGTTTTTTGTGAAATAGCAATGGTATTTTCCCAGGTTACTTTAGAGATTGGATCAGGCATTTCTTGTAACCAAGGGTTATTTGCCTGAGTACCGGTTCCGATTGAAATACTTTCAAATACTGAAAGTTCGATACCTGAACCTTTAATACCTGCGATAGCTGAAGCTGCTCCGGCAAGGTTTCCTGCAAAAGAAGCACCTGAAGCTGCTACACTTGCACCCAGCTCATATACACCATCGTGTAATGCCTGAACCCAAGATTTACCACCAGCTAAGATACTCTTAGTCCAGTTAGATTTCAGGTAAGCCTGATAATCGCTTGATGCACCTGCCCAGGTTAATAAACTTGATTCAGCCTGACGCGTATTGAAGATCAATGAAATAGTAGGCTGGGTTAATGAGTAGAAACCTTTCTTAGGTTCTGCATCACCCCACGACTCTAAATAATGAGGAGCAGGAGCAATATATTTACATTTAGCGGCAGTTTCGTCTGCATTCGCTGCAAATGATACAGAAGTAGCCACTCTGGCAAGCGCTTCTCCTAATTCTGCACCTCTTACATGATCATAAACAGGATTTGAAAGGAAGATTACTGAACTTACCTGACCGCCTTTCACTTCGTTGATGAAAGCGTTCATATCAGCATCATTTCCCTGACGGAAGTTTACCGGAGTTCCTAAATCAATCGTTGTTCCATAGCTTCCTAGTAAGCTATTCAAGGCATTAACAACTGTCTGAATAGCCGGGTTGTTTGAACCTGATACTACTAAAGCGGCACCTTTAGCGGCTACCAGCTCCTTTGCACATTTATCAAGGTTCTGTACTTCAATAGCAGGGCCTGAGATTGGTGTTCCACCTAAAGCGGCCGCTACCTTATTATATAGTGCTACTACTACCGCACCCTCTTGCGAAGGCTTAATCATTGAACGATAGTCAGAAGAAGCACCTGTAATCGTCATTCCGGTTTCAAACTGGAAATGACGAGACATTTCATTTTTACCTCCTGTTTTAGCACTGCTCAAACGACGGGTCTCAGCCCATTGTACTGCATAAATATCCGGAGAAATCCAGGTACCTAAGAAGTCAGCATTGATACCAACCATTACTTTGGCTTTGCTGAAATCGTAACTTGGAACCACTGCCTGCCCGAAAGACTCACTGTTAGCCTGAATTAATCCTGAAACAGAATTGGCATCGTAAGTAACGTGTTTAGCAGTAGGATATTTTGTAGTGAAATCAGCAATAACTTTCTTGAATGTTGGAGAAAGAATGGTATTTGTTACGATACGGATATTGCCACCTTTTGCTAATCCTGCACCAACTTCTTTGTCAAGGTCTGCCCAAGAAATATCAGCACTACCTTTTTTAGGGCCTTTCAATTTTTCGTTGTCGTAGAGACTTAATACCGAAGCGTGTACTCTTGCGCTTACCCCACCTTTAGTAAGGCTTGACATCTTGTTTCCTTCAATTTTGATAGGACGTCCCTCGCGGGTTTTTACCAGGATGCTTGAGTAATCGCCACCTTCAGCGTAAGTTGAGGCATACCAGTTGGCAATACCTGGCTCAACGTCTTCAGGTTTGTTAAGATAAGGAATAGCCTTACGAACCGGAGCGTCGCAAGCTGCCAATGAAACGGCTGCTAATCCAAAACCTAACACTTTTAAGAAATCACGGCGGTGATTAGGTTCGACTGTGTCTATATCGTCTAAATTAAATTCACGATTAGCGTTTTTTACAAACTCGATATCGTTTTTTAATTCTTCAACCCCTTTCCAATACCTTTTATTAGTATTCTCCATGAGCATAACTGCTGATTTAAGTATTTATATATTAAATCCTTTTTTAAAGGGACTTAAGATCTTTTTGATTAATTTATTCTAAGTATTGTATCTGTGTATAACAAGATTAGTAGTGACATCTTGCACATTCTAATCCACCGATGTCTTCAACTTTCATTGAACCTTTGCTCACAGCACTATGTGCTTCCATTAACTTGTCGTAGTAAGCATTGTCTTTACCGTTTACTTCAGTTTTGCGGTGACAATCAACACACCAGCCCATAGTCAAAGTAGAACGTTGTTGTACAACTTCCATTTTTTCAATATCACCGTGGCAATCTTTACACTCTAATCCACCAACGTTTGTATGTTGTGCGTGGTTAAAGTAAGCCAGGTCAGGTAAGTTGTGTACACGTACCCACTCAATTGGCTTGTTGGTTTCAATTGCTGTATAAATCTTCTGGATTTCAGGCGACTCACGTTTGATAGTATTGTGGCAGTTCATACAGATATTAGCAGAAGGAATACCTGATTGTTTTCCTTTGTAAACACCTGTGTGACAATATGCACAGTTGATTTTCATTTCGCCTGCATGCAATTTATGCGAGAAAGAGATAGGTTGTTTTGGAGCATATCCCTGATGAACGCCTATACCATACAAACCATCGAAAGTAGCTTTAGTTGCTAAAAGGATAAATACCCAGGTAATAGCTATGCGAACAGTTCTGTTGGCAAATACATCTTTCAATCCAGTCTGGAATTTCTCACCAAATGAAGTACTTGGTGCAGCTCCGCCTGTTTTACCTGATAGCTTGTTTAATAATTGCAGGATTCCGAGTAAGGCTATTAAAACCAGACCCATAATTACTAATAGCGCAATTAAGATAACATTGACAAACTTTCCGCTTCCGGTATCACTAGCTGCAGTAGTAGTGACAGGGCCTTTATTTGGATCGGTTGCAGGAGCTGCATTCACCTGATTCACATAAGCCACAATTGATTTCACATCATCATCTGTGAAATTCGGGAAAGCGGTCATCTGGGTTTTATTGAATCTGTTGAAGAGGTCAACGGCATATTTGTCTCCACTTGCAACAACACCCATTGGATTGTTGATCCATTTTTTAAGCCAGGCCAAATCTCTGCGAGATTCGATGCCTGCTAAACCAGGTCCTACTATTTGTTCGCTGTTAGCAGCATGACATTGAGCACAGTTTCCTTTAAATAATTGTTCTCCTTTTGCTGCGTCGCCTCCCCCAGCAGGAGCTGCTGCGGTGGCTGTAGAATCTTGTGCAAATGCGTTGCTGAAAGAAATTGTAACAACAACAGCAAGAGCTAAAAGTGATTTATAAAAATTACGAATCATATTATAAGTAAGTAGTATAACCTAATTTTCTGACTGCAAAACTACGCCAGTATTGTTTTCAATCAAATAGGTTTTTTAACTTTTTTTATTTTTTAGCGTAATTTAGAATAATTTTAAATAAAAATATAAACACCTCATTATCAGGCATTTAATAAAAAATACCATTCCGCAATTCACACAAGGTGAGAGGACAGGAATGGTATTTTAGCAAGATTATATACGTATCTGAAACGTATATTCATCAGTTATTGTTAATTTTTTTCCGTCTGGATAAAGGCTTATTGCGGCTGCAAATATACAGCCAAGCCCCCGCTATTACAACAGTTTCAAAATAATTTTCTGTGATTTTAATCTTTTTATACTCCTATTATCTGGCTTTCTCTGCATTAAAATTCTATTCAACTTATTCAATATAAATATTTTGTACTTTTGCTATATACTATACGTTAACAGAATTTTAAAGTATTCTTGAGGAAAAACTCATATGGCGCTTATCTACAAAACCGATATAATACCCACAGCCGAGCAAATTATTGAGCTGTATGAAAATGCCGGATTGCCCAGACCAACCTACGACTCGGAAAGAATTGGCAAAATGTATGCCAATGCCAATTTAGTCATCACGGCATGGGACGATACTATTCTGGTGGGTGTTTCAAGGAGCATTACTGATTGGGTATGGTGTTGTTACCTGGCCGACCTGGCTGTAAGAAGTGATTATAAGACCTCAGGTATTGGTAAAAAGTTAGTTCAACTAACCAAAGAGAAAGTCGGTGAGCAATCGATAGTATTGTTGCTATCTGTGCCTACTGCCATGGAATATTATCCGAAAATAGGTATGGAGAAAGTTGATAATGGCTTTATTATCTTTAGAGAAGAGTGATTATTTAACATTGATTCAGTTTTTTATAAAGAGGCAATTATTCCGCAAGCGGCTTTAAAAAACATCAGTCCGTCAATAATAATAAGATAAAAGAATATATTTCTTCTCTCCTTTAGGGCATAGCAGGCACTTATCATGGCTATAAATGGAAGAATATTGATAATAAGCCTTGTTTGAGAGAATTGGTTGTAGGTGCCAAAAATTAGAAAGCTGATCAGTCCGGCAATGGTTAATGGTAGGATAATACTGAATATAGTAAACCTGAGACCTTTTCTGACTACGAAGGTTTTGACATTATGGTTGGAATCGGCTGCATAGTCTTTAATGTCGAACATAATGCATAGAACTGAGATAAACATAAAGTTTTTCAGCAAGAGCCACCACCCTATCGGACTAATTCCCTGTTGGCTCTGGTGAGTAAGGTTGTAAAAAATAATAGGTGCAATAGTAATGAGCCCTGCCCAAGTGAAACCTATCACAAAGGGCTTCAGCCAGCCTATCTTTCTTAGATTGTATGTTGGCAAAAAACTAAGTCCGTAATAAAACACAGCCGCTAATGGTGTAAGCAACAAAGGTAATAACTGATTGATATGGATATGCCATAGTTCGTTCCAGTATATATATAGGATATAGAACCCGATAATAAGAGTTATAGTTAAGCAGAACAATTGACTATACTTCACAAATTTCCTGTTCTGAATATACCAGTTTGTTCTAGGATTTTTGGATGTGCTTAATGAGGGATCAGTGATATAGGCAAGGGTATAAAACCAGGTTGTCAGGGTAAATACCAGCAAGTAATAGTAAGGTTCATTCAGCGGATATTGCTGCTGCAAGTTCGCCTCTATTGAAAGTGCTACTGCGCATGCTCCATAAAAATAGTTTCCGAAGAAAAACGTCTTTATTACTGATTTGAACATCTACCCTATCTTAAATAGTCTGAACTTTGCTAACGCAGCTGACACGTTTTTTGTTTCTGTTCTTACTATAGTCCGGAATATTCTATTGAGAAGTATGGTTTAGCAATATATTTTCTATATCTATGTGACCTTTTTTCTTTGCCCATGCCAATGGTGTGGCCCAGGGGGCTCCTGCTTTATGCGGGTCGGCTCCTTGTCCTAATAAGTATTCAACCATTGGCAGGTGTCCCCATCTGGCAGCCAATCCCAAAGGCGTTGATTGGTATTCTTCTTCTATGGGATTCAGGTCTGCGCCATGCTTAATCAGCAGCTCTGCCTTATCAATAAATCCCTTTTGTGCCATATCATGCAGTAAAGTCACATGATGCCAACTCATCACTCCCGGATTCATACCCTTATCCATCAGAAAAGTTGCCATGTCTGCGTGCTTAAAATAATAGAATTGCGCCCATTTTAATAAAAGAGGTACTTTGGCACCACAGCTCAACAGCAACTCAACCATATCCCTGTTATTGTCTTTGGCTGGCATCATCATGATTCCCTCGCCCCAGAAAAAAGTCTCGTCATGCACCAGTTCAGGATTTACCTTGAGTAGTTTTTCGGCATCATCAATGAAGCCTTTATCTATGGTTTCTTCAAAATGGATATCCAGAGGCGTTCGTTTATAGAAAATTTTACCATTATCTCCCTTATGTAAATGGCGGGTGGAGTCATTAATATATTGCTGCAGCATATCTGCAATATCTTCGTATTCTCTGTCCTGTGCTACCGTCAATAAATCATCTGAAAAAGGATAGGTTTTATATTCAGTACTGTAGGCGCCTTTTTGTAGCAGGTATTCAACTAAATGATAATGCCCCTCACGCACGGCCAGGTGAATGGGCGGCGTATAATTATATTGCGCATAGACAAGTTCGGGAGATTGCTCACATAAAGCCTTTACGGCTTCTAAGTCACCCTCGTAGCTGGCATGAAGTATTCCCCATACCTCTGTAGTTGTACTAGCGACATCGTTGGCAATATGCACAGGCCGCTCCGCCTTCATTTCATTAGGCTGAATCATACTTTTATATTTAGGTGTGAATATAATTTATGCTATTTCTTTTACAGCCTATTCAAAACTTCAATTTAAACAGGTGTTCTTTCGGCTAATTTTTGTAAATCCAGCCAGCCATAACCTCCATGAAATTTTCCGTTGGCTGAGTATAATCTCCTTCCACCCATAGCTTCATGAAATCCACAGGATGGGTTTTGTGGAATACCAAATAGTACCATTGTATGAATACCCTGACTAAGGAAACGTCTGGCTACGTGTCCCACCAGTTTAGCTCCCAGCCCCAATCGCTGATAGTTTCTCAGGAGGTAAATTTTGTTTAGTTCCCCTGCGTAGTCAGGCAGGTCTCCTGAGGCATAAGGCTTGGCTTTAGCATAGCCTACTAGCTGGTGTGTATGTGTGTTTTCAATAACAAAACAAAACCAACCCTCATTTGTTCGTTCAAAGGCCTCTTTCCAGAAGCGATGAATATAATCGCGGGAGAGTTTATGTTTTGAATTACCGTAGGTTTCGTACCAGACCTGAATATGCAGCGTCACTAAGTCTTCTATATCTTTAGTAACTGCTTCGCGGATAATGAAAGAGGAGAGGGTTTCTCCGTTTTTATGGAGTAAACGCTTGTTGGTGCTACTTGACGGCCGTTTAAGCCCAAGCAGAAATCGGGTGATTGAGTTCGTAAGGTTTTTCATAATTTGTATTTTGTATATCGTAAAAATACAAATTTTTTAAAGCAAAAGAAGTTGTCAGGCTATTTAAATAATTATTAATCAATAACTTATATCTATTTTGAGGTGTTAGTTTGTAATTGATACCTGAAATCACATTTGTTTGCTCCATTAGCAATAGTATCTGTGCGCATCATTGATAATCCTGCCAGATTGGTGGTGTATTTATCTACCTCGCATAAAATGGAGACATATTTCTGATAATTGTGTTTTTTGAAGAGCTTGCAGATACCACATTCTATAATATCTACTCCATAACCTAGACCATGGGTTTCGTTTGTATCGGTAATGATATTGGCTACAAATCCCTCGGGATTTCCTCTATGCCCAACCTTTTTTGCAAAGGCCTTAATCAGGTATCTGCCAAAACTTGTTTTTATGAGTTTAACAGGTAGTTTTTTCAAAAATGCCTGCCATTTATTTTTGGGGCGCAGATATTCGGTAATAGTAAAAAGGGCTACTGCCCTTATTTGCTCAAAACTTTCCCCTGCTTTCTCTAACACCATAATTAATGCTAAAAAGTAAGCGGTTAAGTCAAGTCGTTTGTCCATAGGGTTTGATGAAGTTTTAGCAAACCTAATATCTACCTTTAGCTCGTCGTATTTAGCATCAATATCCTCTAATAGTTCTTTGGCATATTTCGGATAATATCTTTCAAGTGCTTTTCTGAAATAGATTTTGTAAGCGGGTGCTTTCTTTAAGTATCGAAACAGCCCTGCTGAAACTGCTATTACAGGTAATATAAACAGGTATTCGTTTTTCCATAAACCTTGTTTAGCCAGATAGGTGCCCACACTTAAAATAAGCAACCATTTGATAAATACATAACCGATTGCGAAGAGCACGCCTTTTTTTGATATAGTTTTTATTGCATTTGTCATTGACTTAATATTTTCTACAAATATAAAAATAAAATTTAGGTTAAACTAAATTTTATTTTAGACAAATAACTTCCCTATTAGTTTAATAAAAAAGGGAACATACCGTTTGGCACATTCCCTTTTATTCACTAGAGGCGATTTGACCAATCGTCCTGCAGCGAACCGCATTCAATCAATGTATATAAATCATACTTTGTGGATTAATATTCCACTGGTATTTTTGAGCCTCACTAAAGTTTTTAAAATCCATTCTTTCACCAAGTATAATTTCTTTATATGCCTGAAACATCTGTCTTGCAGCAATCATGGGTGCCATTCGGCCCACTCCTGTGCAAAGGCCAGGAACAGCTACTGAATTAATTCCGGGCTCATTCTTAGCTTGAATTAAGACCGCTTTCATAGCCAAATAAGCATTAACTGAGGTATCAATGTTAAAATTCATCGGAACACGCATAGTGGGTGCCGAAATCAGAAATGGAATAACACTATCGCCTGTTTCTATCACCATTGCCTGACCTACTAAAAGTTCACCCTCGGGCAAGTCTTTTATTCTTTGCTGTAACTTTTTCTCCAGATTCCAGCCGAATCTTTCACTGAGTGCGTAATCAAGGCCACCGTCCATAAAACCAAATGAATTGGCCGGACTAACAATGGCATCGCATGTCAATTGTGTGATGTCAGTTTCAATAATACTAACATTGCGGTCTTCTCCAAAAAATTCTTTCCAGGCTACAACCAGCCTGTAGTCAACAGCAGCTAAAATAATTTTCATTAATTTATCAATATTAAAGTGTTAATAACATTGCCTGCACAGCACAGAGCAATGATTTTATTATGTAAAGATACTACAAAGCACTCAAGCTAACAAAAAAAGGAACATACCGTTTGGCACATTCCCTTGTATTTATCAGAGGCGATTTAAAAAATCGCTATACGATTATGAATTTGGGTATCTTTTCATGATTTTGCTGACACCCTTTTCAATCTGCTTGTCGATTTTACGATCATTCAAGGCAGCTGAAATACTTCCCTGCCAAACCAGCTTATTGGTTTTAGCATCAATAGCGTCAATCACTAAAGTACCTTTGTTATAAGAGTATGGGGCAGAATAACCACCGCCGTAATAACCCATATTATAAGGCACTAACATTCTACCGATACGGGCATATCCAATCATCGGATACGACGGGCTATAGAAGCCACGAGTAGTTTCCTTTTCTGTATCAGTATGGAATCTTAATAATAAATCAGGTTTTTTAGTGTTGATAGTCATCCCTTTTTTCAATAAGATTTCATCAACATTTGCCTGAATATTTTTTGTAATCAAATCGTTGTTATATTGTGGATTCTTTACCTGAATATCCGGTTGAATCCATGCAAATGAACGATAATCGCTGAAGTCAGCAGTTGGGTCTTTATGTGTACTTACCTGTGCTCTTGCGCTTGAAATGCCTAGCCCAATCATCCCGATGAGCAAGGCTTTTTTAAATAGTCCTTTCATCTTTTTTCTACTCTTAAAATTTAATCTTTCGTGTAACGTATGAGTTAATTTTAACTACGATATATTAACGATAATCGGGTAAATTCCGTTTGTGTTTTAGCAAAAAATGCCTGTTAAAGATTGTTAAAAAAGAGGACGAAATTAAGAAGAAAAATTCCTCTTTTTAGAAGTCATTTATGTCTAAGTTAAACAGGATCCAAACTATCAGAAATATAGTTATTAGACATAAATCAGACTGTGTGGTTTAATGCTGATTCAATTAATTTATTGAGATTTAGCCTGTCAATTTAATTGATAGCATTTGAATGAGTATCTATCAGATCAATAATAAACTGATTATAATTATCTCGCATAGGTAATTCAAAATCTACTACCAACTCTCTTCTTCTGGTCAATAATTTCTGATTTGTTTTCGGATTGAAACCCTCTCTTTCTACCTCTTTCCAATATACCCCGATGCCTCGTTTCTGCCAGTTAGGGAGATGATTAAAATTTATACCGTATTGAAATAAAAGTTCATTTTTCTCAGCGATGCTTAATTTTTCAATCTTTGCCGTAGCCTCTCTTTTTGAAAAATTATCCTGCCTCAATCGCCAATAGCAGTGGGCATTCAGGGCATTTCTATGTGCATCTTCATTACGCCATCTGAAATAATCAACAACCAGATTTTTATTGGGCAATTCTGAAATACGGCAATCAAATGCGCCTATTGCACCTAATAGCACAGAAAATTTTGCGCTTGCCTCACCAGCCAGAATTGAATTGTATTTTCTTGTTTTTCGTGAAAATGCTGCTTCGTTCAGGTGGAAGAGTAATGAGATTTCATCGCTTTCGGTAAAACCGTAAATCACATTAAAACCACAGGTCATCAGGTGTTTTAGTGTTTCAACCATATAGTCTCTGAAAACCTCATCGAAAGGTGCTTTAAACTTGTGCCCTTCTTTAGTCAGCTTGGTGAAATTTCGTCCGTCTATTCTGGCTACCATATACATTTCAGGTAAGACATAACGGTCTTGCGCAGTTTCATAAACCCTCATTTTGAGGTCTAAATCATCAAATTTCATTGGGGTATGTTTTTATCAAAAAGTCATCATCTTTTAATTCAACAATATATAGTTCATCAAAACCCTCTTCCAAAGCCGGAAGTTCAAACTTTTTATAGGTTGCTTTAACACCTATTTCCAGTATATTCTCTTTCCCAACTCTAAGGGCATTTCTGCGCAGGGCATCATTAATATCCGACTTAAAATAGTATCCTATTATTTTATACTTGCGCTGTTTAGCCGCAGAAATATACTTTTCCCTTTCTACTTTAGTCGGATTTGTATTGTCTACTACAAAAGCCTGTTGGGTGCTTAAGCATGCCTGCAGAAATACATCTTCCCGATGTCGGGATTTCAATAAATCAAGCGATAAATGTAAGTGGGTTCTGAAAAAATGCTTTTTGTAGAAAGTAGATTTCCCGGTAGCTTGTATGCCACAAAAAATGATTGCCTGCATGGTCAGAAATAAAAATTTATTAGACTACTATTAATAGCAACTCTCTAGTCGCGTTTCAAATTTTGCACCAGCATTTACTTCAAAACCTGGGTTTAATTGGATATATCTTCCTGATTGATAAGTTGCACTTGCATTTAAGAGGACTTTATTGCTTGCCTTGATTATTTCACTCGCTTCTTTATTAGAGATTGAATAAACATTATCAGTCGGACTTTGTAAATTAATTTTTCTGGCTTTAATTCTAAATGAATCAAAACTCGGGTTACTTATGAGGGCCGGTTTGGTAGCATAGATGCGTATTCTATAAGCATTTCCCTGTGAAGTATTTAAAGGAATTTTACAGTGAACCATGCCATTAGTAGTACTTTCTCCTATTTTAATCGGGTTTTCAAATGACCCATCAGCATCTGATAACTGTACTTCAAATAAATTATCTGCTAAAAAACTGCCTGTATTACTAAAACTTATATCTAAGGATGCTCCAGGGCAAATTTCAGTTATATTCAAACTATCCAGATGAATTATTGCCAAAGAGTCTACTATACTAAATTGCACTGTCTGAGGCCCAAACAGAATATTTCCATGAGCAGATATTTCAGAAAAAGCTGTGAAGGTTAGTGTATACTGCCCTACCGGAAAAACTGAACCAAAAATCTGAAATCCGTTATTACTCAAAATAGAATAAGGGTATACATTTTCAATAATATTGCGGTTATAAAAAGGTTCAGGTCCTGTCATTTGCATTCTGATGCTCCCTACTTTAGACGTATCTAACTGACAGACAGGCGTGGCTAAAATGCCTGTATTGGTAGAAAGTTTATTGAGTATCATCCCATACTTCAACGAAAATAAATATTGCAGACTTGGTTCTGTACTTACATAATTAAACCTGAGTTTTTCGTGGCAAGGTTCTACAATTACATGAGTGGTATCCGAACCCGAACATCCATCACTATCGGTGACAGTTAGGGTATAAATTCCACTTTCTGCAATACCCGCATTCAGAATTTTAACTGAATCACCTCTTGCCATAAAGTCATCAGGTCCTCTCCAAACCATATTTCTCCAAGACCCCAGACCGTTCAAATGAATTGTTTCTCCGGTTTGATAGGGGCCTGTATTTTCAGCAAGTATATATGGAGGGAAAAGAAATCTAATGACTATCAAATTTGAAAAGGCACTTACGCCACAAATAGATTCGCAGGTAGCTGAATAAGTTCCTGAGGCACTTACTGTTATACTCGATTGAGTTGCTCCAATGCTCCAACGTATACGACCATTGCATCCTGATGCTATAAGCATTTTGCTTCTTTCTCCACATAGAACAGGTGAAGATATACTAATTGTTGGAGGGTCAGGTGTTGAAAACTGTTTGATAATAACCGGATATGACACTTCACTAGTACCTGATTGATTGGTACAAGTTGCTGAAAAAGTTCCTCCGGTAGTTACAACCAGATATATACCTGTAGCCCCTGTGTTCCAGGTAATAGTTCCATAACATCCAGTAGCAGTTAAAGTGGCTCGATCACCATCACAAATAATATCTCTATCGGTTGTTATTATTGGTTTGGGTGGTATCTCTGTTGTAGTAAGCACACAATCTATCTCTTCATGTTTAGCGCCCTTAAGTTCATAAGAAGCTATTTCATTTTCAAATGTAGATATGTTTTCCTGCCCTGATAAGGCAAAATGAGAGAGCATTACTAGAATAAGTAAGAAAGTTTTAGTCATAGCATTAATTCAATAGTTGTGATTGACAAAAATACAAATTCTTTATAAATCAATGCAAAATACAGACCACTTTCATCAGTTTATTATCAATTTTTACATGGGCAAAGCCTATCCCTTTGTACAAACGCCACTGCATGAACTGACCGACTGTGTAGTAGACGGTTATCTGGTTTTAAGCCATGAGATTATAGACTTTAGGGGAATGGTGATTTTTTTATTTTCAAATAGCTCTTGCGATATATTAAAAGCAGGCAGTTATACTGCCGCTCTTACCTAAATAGTCTATGATGAAAATCTTTCTTAATCGCAAAAAAAGCAGATAAAACTATTACAATCAGAGAGCCAAGCGACCAATAAAGCATTTCTTTTACCGAAATCTTTTTTTCTGCAGACTGGAGGCCTTCCGAGGCACTTCTTATTCTTGCCTGCAAAAGACCATCTGTAAAACCGTAGGCTTGTGCCTCTTTATAGTATTCTACAGCATTATTAAAATTCCTTTGGACAGCCTCAATATTAGCCAATTCAAAAAAGAGTCTGGCAACAATTTTATCCGTTGTTTTTACGAAAGAAATACGCTCACTTAACTGATAAATTAAAGCATACTTTATTCTTAATAAATCTGATTGATGTAATTTGCTGAATGGTTCATCGCCAGAACCGAATGAAGTATGCAGTAGAAAATTATCGGTAACATAGGCATCGCCTTTTACTTTAGCCTCTAATATTTTAACATGTAACCATTCTGAATGTTCATGCGATAGTGGATTGATTTCATAAGCTTTTTTAATCCATTTTAAGGCCTCCTCCGCTTGTCCATTCAATTCATAGGCAGTTCCAAGGTTGGAGGCAGTGGAGTACCTATTGGGCTGCATTCTTTCTATTTCCAGATAGAACTTAATAGCCTCACTATACTTTCCGCGTAAAATCAGAATCACACCCTTGTCAGATAGATAATCTATTTTCTTTGTTGCTTTATACAAACTATTCAATTGTTTGTACGCCTTATTATAACTCTCCTTATAAAAAAAAAGATTATGCACAGCGTCTGACTCCAGATGCTGAGATACAAGACTACCATCGCTTAAAAATTGAGTATCGCCATTGATGCAGGCGAGCGAATGAATAACAGTTGCCAGAACTGCCATCACCAGTAAGGAGATCTTTTTCATTATTATATTTGTTTAAGTTGACATTAATTTACTACAGTTTCGAAAGAATAGCGTTTCTTTAACAGTGATCAATAAATTATTTTTCTGGTGTTATTATAGCTGTATTAATCTTATCTGCAGCGCTTCTCTTCTCCAAATATACACTTTTTTCTTTATAAAACTAATTAATTCGTTTTGAAACTAAAAAATTAGTTATACATTTGCAACTATTCAACTATCTATTAGCATGTTCAAAATTTATCTTACTATCGCCTGGCGGACTTTACTTAAGCATAAGGCTATTTCGTTGATTATGCTTATCGGTTTGTCATTAAGTATGGCGGCCTTTATGCTTATCTCCCGATATGTATTTGATGAACTGAGCTACGATGAGTTTCATCAGAACGCTGACAGGGTTTATCGGATTCACGTGCATGATTATAAAAATAAGGTATTAACTAATACTACTGCCTTAAGCTATCATGCCGAAGGGCCTGCTATCAAAGAATCAATTCCTGAAGTGGAAGATTTTGTGCGCCTGCATCGGGCAGATGGAATGATTAATTACCGGAAGCCTAATGGAGAAATAGTGAGTTTTCAGGAGAAAAACGGCTTTTATGCTGATGCCTCCTTTTTTAAGGTGTTCTCATTTCCATTGCTAAAAGGTGCTGCTAATCAGGTATTGCAAAGTCCTGAATCTGTGGTTGTTTCAGCATCAATGGCCAGGAAATACTTTGGTGACGAAAACCCTATTGGGAAGATACTCTATTTGACTTCTGAATGGCAGGGCGGAAACTATATAGTAAGCGGTGTATTTGCCGATGTACCAAAGAACAGCCACTTCCACTTCGATTTTATTTTTGCGATACAAAACTTGCTTAAAAATGACCAGTTTGTTACTGGTGGCTGGTATTGGACAAATTTTTACACCTACCTCCTACTGAAACCCCATACAAATATTCAATCGACAGAAAAGCGTATAACGGCTGTTTCCGAAAAACATTTAGGCCGCTTATGGCAGAGATATAATATTCATCAGACTATGGTATTACAGCCTATGAGGGATATACATTTATATCCACTCAACAATACTGAAATAGAACCTGGTGGCAAGATTGAGATTATCTATGTGTTGATATTGGTCGCCATTCTGATTCTTGTTATCGGCTTGCTTAATTATATCAATCTCTCGACGGTGATGGGAATGGAACGAGCCAAAGAGGTAGGTATAAGAAAGACCTTAGGCTCTGAGAAAAGACAATTGATTAGTCAGTTTTTATTCGAATCTTTCCTATTCAATTTTCTGGCATTGCTGATAGGTTTAGGCATTTTTCTAATGGCTACACAAATGGTTACTCAATCTGATTTCGCTATTTTTTACCAAACATTATTCTATCTCACTATCATAGGTGCATTCTGCCTGAGTTTTGTTCTATCCGGTTTTTATCCGGCATTCGTATTGTCTTCTCTCAAACCTATACAGGTTTTAAAAGGAAAGCTATCGGCTAATTCCTCTGGTAAATTATTCCGCAAGGGTTTAGTAATCTTTCAGTTTTCTGCGTCTATTATGCTCATTATTTCTACCATTGTTATCAATCAGCAAATCAAATTTATGCAGAAGCAGGATTTGGGGATGAATATAGAGCAAAAGCTGATTATCACCACACCAAAGATACTTCGAACAGGCAGTTTCACTAATGATATGACTTTTTTCAAGGACAGAGTATTATCAAATACAAGTGTGAAAAATGTTACAGTGTCGTCATCTGTTCCCGGTAGAGAAATCTTCTGGACGGCCGAGTTTCAGCGCTTTCACGAAGCCGCCAATAATTTTAAAATTTGTCATGTAGTAGCAGTTGATGAAGATTTTATATCGGCGTATCAAATAAAATTACTGGCTGGGAGAAACTTCGTTAAAGAAATGATTTTAGATGATAATGCGGCAATTATTAACGAAACGGCCATGAAAGCCTTTGGTTTTACCACACCTGAAAGCGCTTTGAATCAGGAAATTGGTGATGGTTTACCAAAAAAGATTGTGGGTGTAGTAAAAGATTTTCATCAGGAATCACTTAAGAGTAGTAAGAAACCAATTGTCTTTTATCATATTCCCTGGAGTAGTGCTTTCCTATCACTTACAATTCAAAGTCAGGACATTAAAAATACACTATTCATCATTGAAGAAATCTATAAAAATGCTTTTCCGAATAATGCCTTTGAGTATTTCTTTCTTGATACGTATTTTCAGCAACAATATGATTCAGATGAGCGTTTAGCTAAACTATTTAACTGGTTTGCTGGGCTGGCTATTTATATTGCTTGTTTAGGTTTGTTAGGATTAGCCATGTTTACAGCGCGGAGCCGAACCAAGGAAATTGGTATTCGTAAAGTATTAGGAGCAACCGTGAGCAGTATTGTCGTATTGCTTTCAAAAGACTTTCTGAAACCAGTTCTTTGGGCTGTGCTTATTGCCTCACCGTTGGCCTGGTACGCCGCAGACTGGTGGCTGCAAGAGTTTGCGTATAGAGTGCCCATTCAATGGTGGGTGTTTGTTGCAGGAGGCTTAACAGCTATTCTGATTGCTATATTAACTATAAGTTTCCATAGCATCAAATCTGCATTGATGAATCCGGTAAAATCACTTAATTCAGAATAACGCCCCGACCCATAAAGGGGAGTTGCTTACGTACTAGTACTTTAATTAGTCAAGTACTAAAGTCCCCCTTTAGGGGTTAGGGGTGCGTTTTCTTTCAAACATATCTTTATTAAAGGTCTGCGAATTCCCTTTGGGTATTGACAGGGAAGTCCAGTTAGTATCGCAAACCATTTTGCCAATAAATACGATTTGTCCGATATGGTAGGGATAATGTGCCAATTGTCGGTTAATGGCTTCAACAACCGAATGACCCTCGTTACGGATATAAATTTCTTTGCTTAAATCTTCGATTGTCAGGCTATCTAATGCTTTAAACAGGCATGCCCACCCCTCATTCCATTTAATTAATAATTCTTTTCTGCTGGCTATATCATTTTCAAACTCAGCATCTCTTTGTCGCCATTCTTTCTCTCCATCACTTGTCAGGAAATCCGTCCAGCGTGAAAGCATATTGCCCCAGAGGTGCTTTACTATTATCGCAATACTATTACTTTCTTCGTTATATTGCCAGAATAACTGCTCGTCTGAAAGCTGTGCAAAAGTCTTTTCGCCCAACATTTTATAATACTCAAATTGCTTGCGGGTGCTGGTAAGATAATGTGTCATAGTGATAATTTATAATTTCATCCAATATATGCAAAAATCATAGAATACCTTTCACTTGACTTCTTAAGGCATTTGTTGCATTGTCCCAGACAATTATTGTAGTTGTTTTTTTATTGATTTCCTTATCAATCCCTTTATTATGAATTTGATCTGCCTCCATAATAAATGGTTCAATTTGTTTAGCCCAGACATTTAACTGAGAGAGTATTTTATTGTTGGCAACAAAGTTACTCTGGAAATCTTTTTTAATGGCATTGTACTCAGGATTAAAACTTAACCATGCAGCCGTTAGTTTGTCGCAAGCAGCTGAACGTTGCTTTCGCCCGGCTCCAAAACTAAAAGGCAGACAATTATTCGATATTTCTCCCAATTTATCTGCTATACCCGTATACGGGTTAGAAGTAAGGAGTACTTGTTCGAAAGCACCATCCATATCCCAAGGAATAAGGTGCATTTTTTTATTTTTCTTGTCTTCAAACCAATAATAATTATGATTTTCACAAGAATTTACTGTTGCATCGGCGCAATACCAATGAAAAGGGCCATCATCGTGCCTGATTGCTCTATCTACTACAATATATGATAGTATTTCATTAAGGTTCATGTATTTCCTTACCAAATCTTTACTATTCGACAGATTAGAACCAGCAATCGCCTGACCAAATTCTTTGATAAACTTAATATCCTGCTCCTCTTCATTTGTTTTCAGTGCTTCTATAAAAGCCTTATCCGATTCAGGTTCACCGTTGGGCTTCACTGGCCAGACTTCCTTATAGACATTACCTTTTCCCTCCTTATAAAAGTACTCAGCAAAACGATTATCAATTTCCTCAACAAGACCATATAAACCAGAATATTTTTTATTAATAATTAATCTGGCGTGAACCGTGCGTGGGGCGGGGACACCCATCTGACCAAAAAGCCAATAAGCCAGACGTTCGCGGAGCTGAGACTTATCGTAGTTTTGCGCATGGAACTGCAGTTTGTTCAGATCAAAAAAACGTTCTTTGCGGTCATTCCAGTTGATTTTTATCTGCATACTCAGTTTTTCACAAACTTTTCGTCCGTCCGGATGTACCCAATCAGGTCCTGATAAACAGCCTCCAAAAGCTCCAATCGAACCCTTGTAACGTACACCAACTGGACTAATGGTATCACCTTCAAATATCAGAGCAGCCTCTACGTATTCTTCTGCCGCGGGATTGGCGTCTATTTTTGCCAGGCCATCTTTTGTAATAATCAGCTCATAAGTTTTAATTTTTGTGTGGTCGTAGACATAATCAGAGTTCTGTTTCAGATAATTTTCATTACCCCTGGGTTTAATGTTCGGTAGTTCATCTTTTGGAATAACAGATTGTATTGGAGTAGGCTTATGCTCTTTTGAGCAGGAAACAATTATTACTACACCTAAAGTAGCAAATATGAACAATTTAGAGAACTTGTTTAGTCGACAGCCAGTCATTGATTGATAGGTTTATTTAGCTAATGTACTACTATCAACTGAAAATCTATTTATTCACATATATCAATTTTTTATTTTACGGCTCTGCAACCTGCATTATCTAACTGAGGACGATAATATTAGGAAGATTCCGATGGATTAAAGCTTTTCAGTAACAATCAGCCTATCAGGAAATTTCTGAAAAAACAGAAAATCTAATTTCCTGTTTCAAAGAACAGGTCTATTTCTTCCAGATTTTCATATCTAGAGGCATAGGGTTAGAAAATGAAGGATAAGAAGAAGCAGGCGACGAATTGTATTTAGACTTTTTCATTACTCGCCTTTATAACTTATAAAGTTATCATATTGGAATCATTTAGTTTAATTAAGAATTATCTTTTCCCCTTTTATATTCAAAAACTTCTCCTCCTTAGAAGAGAAATTTCCTGTAATACCATTGGTTAATCTTTCAATCTGAGTCTCCCAGTCATCTCTTACTAAAATAAATAAATTATCTTTAAAAATCAGTTTCGCTTTCTTATAAGCCACATTACCTACTTTAACTAAAACTGAATTATCCTTTTTACTTAATATAGCATAGACAGTTTCCTCACTTGTAACATAAACTCCATTGGGAGCTGGCAAAGGATATTTTGATTTTAGCTTATTTTTTGACGGGAAAAATTTTAAATCGAGATTTCCTTTGGGATTATAATTAAATATAAAACGCCCCGTATTTTCTGCCGTCGAGGATTCGCCAAAATGAAAAGGTTCTTCTATATATTCACCTTCTGCATTTCGGGTAAAACCCCAATAATTCCACCCAATTTCTATAGTCAATATGGGCTCATCTTCTGGTTTAATTTCTTTTCTCTTTGAACAGCTAGCTAAGGCAATTATCAATAGCAAAAAAGATAGTAGCTTAGTGGTCATCATTAATAATTTTTAGTCATAATCAATATGTAAAAATAGTTTTCTATTATTGCTAATCAAGCATCTTGTTGATGCTCAAAAACAATGAAAATACCTTCCAACGATACCCCTTTTTCCTGCTGTATAAATCCATTCCTTTCATAAAATGCCACTCCAGCATCATTTTTTTGTAGGCATTTAAGTCGGACAGGAGGCTGTAAATTTTCAAGCATCGCATTTAAAAGCATCGTTCCTATACCTTGATCCTGATACTCATTGCTCACATATAAATGATGAATAAAGTTTTCAGGCAGGTAAGCTGAAACAAAGCCCACAACGTTATTATCAATATGCGCGACCAAAGTATACTCTCCTGCCGTGTCAGTGTCAAACGCGGATAATTGGTAATGACTGGTATCAACCCATGTAAAAGTTGCCTGTCGAACTTTTAAGTATAGCTCGCGCAAGGCAGTTAAATCATTGGCTTGACGTTCTGCGATTCTTACTGTCAAAATACTTTCTTTCAATTAAATTGTTAAGGAGTTGATTAAGTGTTGTGGCAAAACTATTATGCTTTTCTCAATTTTTCAAATACCTTTCATCAAGATTATGAGAATCTTAAACACTCTTTATCTTTATGAGTTATTTTACAGAAAACCCTGGTAAAACATGCACGAAGAATTTTTGAAAGAAATAGCCCGTCAGCTTAGGCAGCCACATGGAGAACATGCCTCTGAGCTAGGAGAGCGAATGAATAAGGGCAATGAGTTGATGAATAAGTTAGCCATTAACCTACTCAATGCTCAACCCAATGATGTAATTCTTGAAATAGGCATGGGTAATGGCTTCTTTGTAAAAGATATTCTGGGTTTAGCTGATGCCATTCATTATATCGGTTGTGATTTTTCGGAGGAAATGGTGAAAGCAGCCATTCTTCATAATCAGGAATTTATCAACAATAGCCAGGCGAAATTCTTTTTAGCTTCTGCAGAATCACTGCCTTTTGAATCCCCTACTTTTAATAAGATTTTTACTGTAAATACTCTTTATTTCTGGGAAAATCCCCCCTTAGTACTTAGTGAAATAAAAAGAGTCTTGAAGCCGGAAGGTCAATTACTGATAGCTATCAGACCCAAAGAAATTATGGAACAATATGCGTTTACCCAATATGGGTTTACTATGTATAGCAAAGAAGAATTGTTTACTTTGCTATCAGATAATGGTTTTGAAGTAATTGCAGTATCAGAAGAACAAGAGCCCGACCAAGAGATTAATGGCGAAACTATCTCGGTTGGCTCACTAATTGTCCGTGCCGAAAAGGCATGAGTATGCTTGTTGTAGATAACAATGGCATACTATAGGAAACCAGTAGTCCTGGGCTTTTTGGCAGCTATTTATGGCAGGATAATAAAAAAACATTTGGCAGTTATTATCTTCCCCAAGACCAACCCTGAATTAAGGAATATTATGGAAAAGAAAACTAATCGATAAACCTTATCAAATTTCATGCAATCAGTATTAATAACAGGTGGGACCGGAACATTAGGGCAAGAAATCAGCAGGCAACTCATTAAAAAAGGCTATGTAGTAAATATTTTAAGCTCCAAAGAAAAGCCTGAGATAGCTTTTTTTACCAATGTTATTCAGGGAGATTTAACTGATATTACAAGTTTAACAGAAGCCGTTGAAAGTTCGGAAATTATTATTCATTGTGCGAGTAATCCAAGAAATGCGCAGGTAGTTGATATAGAGGGAACTAAGAACATATTATCTCTTCTTAATAGTGATAATTGTAGGCATTTCATCTATGTATCAATTACGGGCGTAGATAAAAGCGATTACCCCTATTACCAAATCAAACATACAGTAGAAAGATTAATAGAAGCCTCAGGAATCTCCTACTCTATTTTACGCGCTACACAATTTCATGATTTAGTATTATACCGAATTATACAGGTTCTTGACCAGGGAATTGGCAAGCCAATTCAGATACCCGCTAATATGCAATTTCAGTCTATTGATAAAATAGATGCTGCCGCTTCTATAGTTGCATTAGCAGCCTGTCAGCCAACCAACAATATTGCTACTATTGGTGGCCCTGAAGTACTAACCTTAGAAAGTATGATACAGTCCTATTTTGTCCAATTGGGTAGAAATGAAGTAATAGAATACATTAAACCATCTTTAGCTTTCCACCAGGTATTTACTACTGGCATTAATTTATGTCCGGAAAATGCGGTAGATGGGATAAGGTGGGAGGAATATTTGAATAGCATTCATGTATGACGGTTTTAAATCTTTTGGAGTAATACTGATTTTCTTATAAAAGATTTGAAAAACCGTTGTACAGAAAAAACAAAGCGGATTATGATAACTCATAATCCGCTTTGTTATATCAAAATACTCAATCAATCTTAGTTCGGATAGCCCGGGTTCTGTGGTTTCAGATTCGGGTTATTCAGCATCTCTTGTCTGCCAAGTGGCATTAACAAATGCTTGTCTGCCAAAGCTTGTTTCGAACTTGGGTTGATATGTCCTACAAAATTATCGAAACCATTAGTTGTTTCGTTGTATACTTTTCTCAGACGAACCATGTCGAACCAGGTGATACCTTCGTAGCATAGTTCATGCCAACGCTCTCTCCACACTGCTTCTCTGAAACTATCTTTAGAATAAGTACCCAAAGCAGGAGTAATTAACTGCGCTCTGTCTCTGATTCTCTTGAATGCATCATAAGCTCCCTGAGTTGGGCCACCTACTTCGTTTTGCGCTTCTGCATAAATTAACAATACTTCAGCATAACGAATCAATGGTACATTCAGGTTATTGTTACGCGTACCTGCCACACCAGGACCACCATTAGCAGTCATATTAAAGTGCTTGAAAATATAAGGAGCACCTAACTCAAATGGCGCACCATTACCATTAGTATAATAAGATGTATAAAAATATCCTTCCTGGTTTTTAGCACGAAGGTCACCCTTTTCAAACGAGTTATAGAATTGCACAGTTGGAACAGTACTACCTGTACCAGATGGGCCATTGTAAGTCACCGGTTTGAAGTTAGGATACATATTATCCATAGGGTTACTAGCTACTACTGTATTATACTGAACCATGAAGATATGCTCTACTGTATTTTTCAAGCTTTCCTTATGCACATCGTAGTAAGTAGGGAAAAGATTGATGCTTGCCGGATTCGCATTTGCATACGTAATTACCTCGTTTGCTTTATCTGCTGCCAGTTTATAATGAGAAGCACCCTTATTAAGTGGGAAGCCAGCCATTGTTAAATAAACCTTTGCTAACAACGATTTCACAGCGGCAGTAGACACACGTCCGTTTGAGTTCATCCAGGCTAAGCCTGCACCTTCAGCGGCTGTCAGGTCATCTACAATCAGTTTATATATTTCTTCCTGTGGAGCGCGTCCAGGGAAAAAGTCTTCTGAACTTGCCGTTTGAGGCTTAGTAACTAATGGCGCATCGCCCCATAATCTTACGATATAAAAATAAGCCCATGCGCGAAGGAACTTCGCTTCTCCTAAGATTCTGTTCTTCTGTGCTGCATCCATTGGCGTAATCGGTGGTACTTTCTCCAATACCTGATTTGCCTGTGCAACTACTTTATACAAGCCATTCCAATAGTTGATCACGTGTTGGGTATTACCATCATATACCAAACCATAAAGGTTATTAAGGTCTGAATTCTGCGCTGTTTCAGTAGTAGAAGTACCCGTAGGAGCTTCTAACAATTGCCAGGTCGATGAGAAAATCCCCGCACCGTCAAAAATTATACGCATGTCAGCATAAGTTGCAGCAATAGCCGCTTCTGCATGGTCTGGAATGGTATAGAAACTGGTTGGCGTTAAGTTAGAAGGCGCATTTTCTTTCAGGAAGTCAGAGCAGCCGACTGCGCTGAAAAGCACTGCTCCACTGACGAATATTTTGCTAAAGTTTTTTAATATATTCAATTTCATATTCAAAAATTCTTTAAATTAATTAAAATGTAAGCTGTAGACCTGCCATGTAAACGGTTGGTTTAGGATAGTTGTGCCACATCATACCTTGTGAGAATGCACTGCTACCATCACCTTGGTTGGTTGGTGTTACCTCTGGGTCCTGAATAATCTTATCAGTCAATAATAAGAAGAAGTTCTGAGCAGAAGCATACACTCTTAAACGGCTTAATTTTAGTTTGTTTGTTACCGCACTTGGGAAATTATAACCTAACAAAAGGTTTTTACCACGTAAGAATGAGCCATCTTTGATCCACCAGCTATCTACGTTTGTTACGTATCCTGCTCTTGTATCACGAATCTGCGCAATCATTGAGTTCTGGTTAGTAGGAGTCCATGCGTTTAATACAGAAGAATAGCTGTTCGCTAATGCCTGACGGTCTTCACTAGCATGAAGGTTCATCATCATTACGTCGTTTCCAAGAGAATATTGTAATTCTAATGTTAAATCGAAATTATTGTAGCGGAATGTGTTAGTAAATGCACCCCACGCTAATGGACTACCATTACCAATAATTGAGCGGTCAGCATCAGTAATAGCCTTGTCTCCGTTTACATCAAGGTATTTAATATCACCCGGTAGAATTGTTAAACCATTTCTGTAGCTGGTAAATTTCGCTGCTTCTTCTCTTTCTGCTTCGCTCCATACACCCAAACGAGTTAATCCCCAGAATGAACCCACTGGCTGACCTATACGGATGATATTGGTTTGGTTGGTAAAGTTAGGACCACCCACCCCAAATATATCAGATGGCGTTGCCAACGAAAGTACTTTATTACGGTTGAATGAAATGTTGAAATTACTTGTCCATTGGAATCCGGCTCTTTCAATATTTACAGTGTTGATAGCAAACTCAACGCCTTTGTTCTGCATTGAACCTACGTTCTTTCTGATAGTAGCATAACCACTTGTACGAGGTACAGGGGCATCCAATAACATATCCGTAGTTTTTCTGTAGTAGTAATCTGCTTCGATTGACACTCTGCCTTTAAACAAACCTAACTCGATACCTACGTCAGTTTGTGCAGTTTTTTCCCATTTCAAATCAGGGTTAGCCAAACGGCTGATACCTGTACCTGATACTCTTGTATCGCCTATAACAGCTGCATAGGTAGAGCTTAATAATGACAACGACGAATAAGGAGGAATTTCAGAGTTACCTGTTAAACCATAGCTTGCACGTAGTTTTAAGTTAGAAATAACAGAGTTTGTTTTCAGGAACTCTTCATCTGATACTTTCCATGCTACGGCAGCAGATGGGAAGAATGCAAATTTGTGGTTTTCTCCGAACTTAGATGAACCATCGGCACGACCTGTAACAGTAAACAAGTACTTGTTCATCAAAGTATAGTTGATACGACCGAAATATGAGTTAAACGCATTTCTTGAGGCATCAGACTCAACTTGTGGGTTAGTACTACCCGCACCTAAGTTGTTAAAGCCAAAATAGTCGGTTGAGAAACCACGTACAATCGAAGCAATTCTAAAGAAGTCTGTTTGCTGCCAAGAGATACCCGCTAAAGCTGTCAAAGAGTGGTTTTCGTTGATTTGCTTATTGTAAGTCAGGTAGTTTTCTAATGACCAGAAGCTTTCTTTTCTGTTACGCGCAGACGCTGTACCTTGCGCACCGATTTCAAGGGTTCTTGTGCTTGACTCATTTTGTTCCTGAGTCATTACGTTAATACCAAATACTGTACGCATTTCTAGTCCTTTGGCGAAAGTAATATTTGAGTACAAGCTTCCTGTAGTAGTTTGCGTATTCAAGATATACTTACGACCCATCAAACGGTGTACCGAGCTCATTGTACCTTCTGCAAACGGATAATCTCTGTTATTAGCATAAGTACCATCTTCATATTTTACAGGTAAGAATGGAAAATCTTCCACAATTTGTCTGGCTACGGCATCATTGATGTCGGCCAATCTTTCTGTTTGGTTATTGTAGGCCAAAGTACCCCCAACTTTCAACCATGATTTAATCTGGTCATCAACCGTGAAACGAGCTGAATAACGTTTCAAATACGAAGTTTTCACCAAGCCTTGATCATCGCGGTATCCTAACGAAAGCGCATATTGTGCACGGTCATTACCACCTGTGAAACCTAACTGATGATTTTGTGAAAGTTTATTTTGCGTACTTTCTTTCAACCAGTCTGTATCATATTTCGGATTGCCATTAGCATCAAAAATTCTTGGGTCAGTACGACGTAATTTTGGGTTCAGATATGCCCATTTTCCAGCTGCCCAACCTACTGGGTCAAATTTTGCCATGTTAGCCCATGCCAAATCTTCTGTTGCTAAGTATTCTTTCGCATTCAATACTTCCGGTCTGTTTGGTCCGATTGTATTTACACTTAAGTCTGTGCTATAAGAAACCTGACTTTGGCCGGCTTTTCCTTTTTTAGTTGTAATCAAAATTACACCATTTGCTCCTCTGGCGCCATAAATAGCTGTAGAAGACGCATCTTTCAATACCTCTACTGCCACAATATCATCTGGGCTGATATAGTCAATAGCAGAGCTGAATTGGGCCTGATTACCTTGTGGAAGCATTACACCATCAACTACATATAATGGGTTGTTTGATGAGTTGATTGAGCTAAAACCACGGATACGAATGTTTGCTCTACCACCTGGGCGACCAGAGTTGGTATTTACCTGCACCCCTGCCATTCTACCAGATAGAGCCTGGTTCAAAGAGGTAGACGGACGTTCTTTCAATTGCGCTTCTCTCACTGAACCAACTGCACCGGTTAAGTCAGATTTTTTCAAAGTACCGTAACCGATAACAACGGTTTCGTTTAATGTCATTGCCGAAGAAGCCAGGCCTACGTTAACTTCCGATTGATTACCCACTGCTACTTCTTTTGTTTCATAGCCAATGTACGAGAATACAAGCGTAGCACCATTAGCTACACTCACTGTATACATACCCTCGCCATCTGTAATAACTCCTTTTGTTGTCCCTTTTACTCCAACGGTTACTCCAGGCATTCCAGAGCCATCATTGGCATCTGTTACCTTGCCTTTGACTTGTCGTTCTTGTGCGTAAATTGTAGTCAAACTCATACAAAGCATGAGCATGCTCAATAGGTACTTTTTTACCATAGTAGAATTGTTTTTTTGTTAATAAATACGAATTTAATTTAAGGAAACAAAGACATAGATAAGGTGTAGAGGCATCTATGCAATTGTAGATTTTGAAGTTGGTATGGAAGTACAAAGGCATTAGTCTTAGCTTTCAGGTTGCGGGTTATAAAATTAGGTGATTCTGAAAATATCCGTAAAACAACATAAAACATCGTCAAAATGCAATATCGTTTATTAAAAAAATTTTTAATGTTCTTTTATTTACTAAAAAATATTAAAAATGATGAGTAAACGGTGCTTTTTTTAAGGTCGTCTTTCAATAAGGCTCATATAAATAGGTTTTAGAAAAAGTGCTTGCTGTAGCGCAACAAGCCTTTCTTTATTAACCTAATTTTATTCAAAGAATAAAAAGTTTTTACGAAAGAGACTTGCTAAGATCACAAGTCTTTCAGAGAAGAATTCCTGTTTCATTAATAGTTTAGGTATAAATATTTCTATGGCGAATGTCGTTTTTCTGATGCCCAAAAGTATATATGAAAAATAATGTATTCAGTAATTATTATACTGTCAGGCTCATTTTGTCGATAATTCAGGCAGAAATTTTGGATAGATGGGCTTAAAAAAGCTTATAGTAGAGTCGTTAATAGGCAAATCAATAAATTCAGACAATGAGTTTAAAATACCGCAACAATAAATAATTTAATAATACGCTGAAATTAACTTGCTACAATTAAAAAAAATCACCTACATTTATTCTCCTTTCTATTGATATTCTCTTAAATCTGTTTTTTAACATTTACTAAATACATCTGCTTCTCATAAGACGTATGCTTAAAGAGATACTATCATGAAAATTCTTTTCTACGATACTGAAACAACGGGAATCCCCTCAAGCTTAGGACGTCGGTCTGAAAATCTTGAACGTTATCCATGGTTGCTTCAAATTTCTGCTATTCTCTATACAGAAGACAGTACAGAGTTAAAAAATATAGATTATTATGTAGAACGCAAGAATATGCGAATTGACAATTCTTATATTCATGGAATCACACCTGAAATACTGGAAAAAAAAGGCAAACCAATTGGTTATGTGATAAAAAAATTTGAAGAAATCTGCTCGGAAGCTGATTTAATTGTTTGCCACAATTATGCCTTTGATTCTACTATTGTACGGACGGAACTAAAGAGAAATAAGATACCGGATTTTCTTTCTAAAAAACCTTCATTCTGCACTATGACTGAGTGTAGCTGGCTTTCCAGAGGTATTTCTTTGCAAAATCTACATTATGAGATTTATGGTAAAAGATTTGATAACCATCATAATTCATTATATGATACAAAGGCAACTGCAGATTGTTTCTTTGGGATGATTAAGAACGGGTGGCTGGAAAAAAAGAATGGAACTTATCATTTCAACAGACCCAAAAATGCAATCGAATCTATACATGAACCTGACCTTGATATAGATAACAGTAAATTTTATAATGCTTTCTCTATTATTAACGAAAGCCAAAAGAACATTTTTCTGACAGGAAAAGCAGGAACAGGTAAAACCACTTTTCTGAAATACCTGAGACAAAAAACCTCAAAATACAGCATTACCCTTACATTTACTGGAGCTGCAGCAATCAATGCAGGAGGTCAAACCATTAACAGTTTTTTCCAGTTAGATCACAGACCATTTTTACCAGATGATAGTTCTCTGGATAAAGAAAAAATCTACAGTTTTCTGAGGTATACAACTAATAAAAGAGAAATACTTAATAAGTTAGAAATTATTATCATTGATGAAATATCGATGGTCAAAGCTGATACGATAGATGCCATTGATAAAATTCTGAGGATTTTTCGTAAAAAAGATATGCCATTTGGTGGTGTACAGATGATTTTTATCGGTGACTTATTTCAATTACCTCCTATTCAAGGTCCTGAATGGAATGTTGTTTCAGAATTCTATGATTCTCACTATTTTTTCGATGCCAAGATTATTCATAAGCTTATTGAAAGTAGTAATCTGGTTCGGATAGAATTAGATAAAGTTTATAGGCAAAAGGAGATTGAATTTATTGATATTCTTAATAGAATAAGAGTTGGGAACCATAGTATAGATGATTTGAACAGGCTGAACCAGAACAAGATTGGTATAGAAAATCTGAACAACCTGTTATCGGAAAACCACATTTTGCTTACCACTACCAACGCCAAAATCAACACTATTAATTATAAAAAGCTGGCAGAAATTGATAGTCCTGAGGTTCAATTTAACGGGCTCTCAGAGGGAGTTTTTCCTGCTGATTTGAAAGTTGCGCCTCAGCTTTTAAAGTTAAAAATTGGTGCACAGGTAATGTTATTAAAGAATACGGGCAGAAATTATAACGGCAAAATTGGTAAAGTTGTTAAGATTGCTGACGATTTTATTGAAGTGATTTTTGACGATGATAACGCCCCTATTAAGGTTGGTCTGGTTGTGTGGGAAAATATTAAATATACCTACAATAAAGAAAAGCACCTCATTGATGAAAATGTCGTTGGCACTTATGTACAGTTTCCGCTGAAACTTGCTTGGGCAATTACTGTGCATAAAAGTCAGGGTTTGACATTCAATAAGGTAATAGCCGATGTTTCAAAGGCTTTTTCTGTCGGGCAGGTTTATGTAGCTTTAAGCAGATGCACTTCTTTAAGCAATCTGAAACTAATTGGAGCTTTACAAAAAGAAGATATAAAAATTGACCAGAGGGTAGTAATTTTCTCAAAGAATCAAACGCCAGATGTCATTATTAAAGGCTATTTGAATGAGGGCAAAATTGACACATTATACGGCATTTTCAAAGCGCTTTTATTTGATACAAAAGTAGATGAAGTGTTTAAGATACTACAGAGTGCTGTTCATTCTAAGAATGATATCTTTTCTGCTGTTTTTATGGATTCTCTGCAGGAATATATACACAAGCACACTTACTATCAGCAATCAGTAATTAATCTTATCAAAGGAAGCAGTGAACTTGCAAATGGGGGTACAAACAACGATAAAGATACTAATAACAGCTCTTTGTTAAAAAATTACCTGGAAGAATTAATCGAAGCAATTTTACCTTTATCAGCAAAGTTAAAAAGCATATCAGAAGGTCTGAAAATGCTTAAGAACGAAGATTTGAGGTTCTCTCCTATGAAGCCTAAAATTGATAGGCATCTGGAATTCTGCATTGAGGTTTATAGGGAGAAATATACAGAATTTGCTAATGTAGATAAGGAATTGAAAGATTTAATGGCTAAATGGTTCCTTTAAATCTTTCAATTCTTATCTATTGCATTAGCATTCTTTTGTCAAGGCTCTTATCAAAATCTCTACTGCCCGCACCCACCAATATAGGCTCTGAAAGTGCTTCCATTCTGGGCTTCAAAACCTGCGTAAAGCGTGATAGAGTTACCTGCATTCATGGTTACTACTGAAGCAGGCAGTACCTTGGTAGCAGTGTTGTTTTGGGTCTGAATAACAGTAGCAGCATCATATTTACCGGCCTGTATATTCCCTGATAAAGTCCGGTTATTCGGGCAGGGAGCACCTGTCTCATCTACTAATATATTATCTAAAAATAGCCTGTTCCCATTCCCTCCTACATCTTCAAAGACTATCTGCACCGCTCGCCCGGCAAAGGCTGATAAACTCACCGTTTCCTTTCGCCACTGGTTACATGCAGTTGGTGTAAACAAGGAGGTTTGGTCGGGAACGGTGGCGAGGTCGCTGCCAGCTTTATCATATATGAGTTGTTGCGTGCCATCGCAGGCAACAACCCATACACGCAATCTATCAAATTTGGTGGCATTGTAGCGAGCATAGGCAACATCAAAAGTAAGTGTGGCTACATCCATATTGGTCATATCAATAATACGTCTCAATCGGTCTATTCTTCCGGTATTATCATTAGTCCGGTTATCAATCATAGCCGAATTGGTATGGCAAGTAGTACTTTGGGTAGTCCAGGCAGTAGCATCGTTATTCACGTTCTCGTTTATCCAGTTAGCTAAATTTGATGTAAACTTCTCATTTACTGCCTCGGCAATCTGTTTATTTGCATCGTTAGGATAAGCGTCATAAATGTCTTTTACTCCATCATTATCAGTATCTATCACTTTCATATGATTCAGCAGAGTTGTCAAGGCTTGTGGTGCATTCGTTGGCGAAGTTTGTCCTGCCTGATTCAGCGTACTTTCACCGTGACAGGAAGTACAGGTTCTTACCTCTCCGGGTCTGGCACTCAGCCATAAACGTTCGCGTACAATTCCTTTATTATTCTGGTCAGTTAATTGCCAGGTAATAGCACGCTTGGCAGGTACTACCATCGCTACTGACCCATCTGCATGGACATTGGCACTACCTTGTGCACCTGTAGTAGGCGGATTATACAACATGGCTGTCGGGTCGTGTAGAAACTGTGCAATACCTCGTCTTCCAGCCCTTGGAGAATCGATTCCACCGATACCTCTGATTTGGTCTGACTGCAAAAATTGTAAGTGCTTTACCTCATACAACGGAGTCGGATAAGCGGGGTTGACGGTCTGATGAGCAAAACCTGATACTTTCAGGTTAAAAGGTTGTTGCTCGTCTTCATCGTCACGGCTAGTTACATCACGAATAGCCAACACAGCCAGATTATTCCGGCGAAGAAATTTACGGAAATCATGCAGGTTTACTCCAGCGGTTGTGAATAAGGCTTGCTCTGATGGAGCTACGTGTTCAACACTGGTTGTTGGGTTTATAGGGCGGGGTCTGGCTCTTAGTTCAACCGGATAAGTTTCCCAGAGTACTCCATTGTAGGCCACAGAATCATCAGGGCTCCACCACCATACACTTTTAGTAATTCCTGCACCCGTCAAAGCCGTTGGGTTGGCTATAAAATAGCCGTTTGCGGTAGAATCTAATAATCGGATTCTGAAATCATAGTAACTAACTGGATAGTTTATCGTTCCGGTATTGTCTTCATATTTGGGCGATTGTGAATGAGCGGCTATCAGTTTCCCATCAGAAAGTGGAATCGGGTTACGATACATTCCTGAATGGTTAGGTGATGGTGGCGTATTGTTGTCTGGTACTCTTGTAGCCGGATGCGTAACATATTGAAATGTGATTTGTTCTGGATGGCGACCCGGGGGGGCATTTACTTTTACCACCATACCCGAACCATGAGTGCCAAACTCAGGGGCCTCTATTCCATAATACAAACCCGGAGTTATAGGTGACTCCTGAATATGAAACATACTGCGGATGGGTGTTGGGCTAATGGGGGTATAAAAATCATGCAGATTAGGGTCGTTGGTAAAATTCTGCGTCATATAATTTCCCATTTCATGCCTGCCCAGGTGATTGAGAATCTCTAATTCACTCCCATCTTCATTCATCATCCAGGGGTTGAAGATATTGAAGTTCTGTGGATTAGTGTTGGTCCATTGTGGTAATGCCAATAAATCATCACGACCTGGGCGAGGTTCGGGAAACACCTCTATATCTGTCGAATTTTCATATTTGATTGCACCTGCGGTTTCATCCGAAAAATTGAATGTACCGTATACCGGAGCTTCAGTGTCTGCATCCGCCTGTTGGTCGCGTTGCAGGTGATCCCATCTGGTAAAAATCACACGCCCTGCACGGTCAATAATAGGAGTAAAATCACCTGACGGTGAGTGGGTAAGCATATCCAGACCATCGGCCATAGAACAAGCCTTAGGGTCAAGTCGCCAGATACCTGTTACAATGGGGGATGATTCGTATTCGTCGTGCTGAGGATACAAATGCGCTGCTCCATTGCGAGGTCGGTCTGATATAAACAGAATACGGTCGTCGGTACCATAAATGGGCTGAACATTGTTATAGTTTGTTGGTTGGTTTGGCACTTTCGTAATAACAGGTGTTTCGTTCTGACCTAAACCTGTAATTTCATACAACTGCCAGAAATAAGTACCATATTGGTAGCGGTTAACAGAAGAGCCAATTACCATGCTGAATATGACTTTTGTGCCATCCCAATGCACTGATGGGTCACGAACAGCTATTGAAGTTGCTCCCTGAAAACCCATTTGCCCGTATCCTGCGGCTTGGGTCAGGTTTTTTAATGTTCCGTTTGGATACCTGATATATAAGTCGCCCCCCCTTGGTGCTGCGTCGATAGTACCCAAGTGATTTCCGAAAGTTTCTAACGAGCTTCCAAAGTCATTAGGGCTAGGAATTTGCGTACAGAAAACTATCGGATTGGGCAATGTTTGTGCTTTGGCAAATAAAGAACAAATAAATAATAGGCTAAGAGTAAAAATTCTTTTCATGGTTTGTCTTATTGGATGCTTAGGAAAAAAATCAGTAGCAAAGTTTAGTGTTTTGTATGACAATGCTTCAAAAACAGCAAGGTTTGTTATGAGTTTTTTACTAAGCGGTGGTTTTAAAGCGAGACTGAAAAATTCCGGAGGACCTCTTAAATATTGATAAGCAGTCGGAGCGAATGAATTTAATCAAAGCCTGTTGGCTCTATGGCCTAACACATATTTTCCTGAGAAAAATACGCAGGCATAAAGGAGAGTTGTTATGAAGTTTTTCATGGCTTAAATTTTCATCAAAGGAACAATGCACGATAATAAAAGTCAATCACGGTTTGCCGTGATTTTGCAGTTAATATAGCAAATAAGAGCTCATACTGTTAAAAGTCCTTAAAACGCGGGCAAGTCTATTATGTGTTTTTCTATTATGAGTATGTTTGCCCAATCAAACCAGAAAAACCTAAAATGAAGACTTTAATAACCATACTACTAGTTATAGTTTCTATTAATCTTTATGGGCAAATATCAAAGCCCCAATTTGATGGGCATGCCTGGAAAGCTCCTTACGAACTTCCAATTCCAAAAGGATGGACTATCGAGCGATTTCTTATTCCAATTAGTTTTGCTCCTCAGATTCCATACAAAGGTGTTGAAGATATTCGTTTTACTCCGGGCTGGAGCAAGGCAACCAGTGATGAATACTGGAGCTATGCGTTTTTGTGGTACCTTGATGGTGAAGTAAAAATGAATGCCTCTACGCTCAACAATAACCTGAAAGTTTATTATTCCGGCTTAGTAAAAAGTAATGGACGCTCACTCCCGAGAATTACCCCAGTTGTAACTTCATTGAAAGAAACAAAAAAAGATAATGGTGATTTACAAACTTATGTAGGTACAATTCAGATCACGGATTATATGTCTCAGGCTCCAATCATGCTAAACTGTAAAGCACATGTAAAATCTTGCCCGGGAGAAAATAAAACTTTTATCTTCTACGAATTATCACCACAATCTTTATCACATAAGGTTTGGTCAGGTCTTGATAAATTATGGATTGATTTTAGGTGTAAAAAGTAACACTCGGTTAAATAACTTACCTCAGGTAAAGCAGAATTACTTATCTTTGACTAAAGATTTATTTCTTAAATATCTGAATTATGAACACAACCTTTGTATGGTTAATAAAGATAATCTCTGTTATGGATATTATCTTGTTTACTTGTGCGGCTTATACTCCTAGGTTCCCTTTAGCTATTATAAATGATTCTACAGCTACTAAACAAAACTACCAGCAACAAAAGTCAAAATCAAAAAATACTTCTACTCATATTATTTCTACTAGGGTGGTATCTGACACTACTTTTACCCTTAAAATAGAAAATGATAAACGAGTAGTTGATGATGCTTTAAAAGCTAAGTTAATCCGTGAGTTAAAGGCTGTTATTGCCAAACATCAACTTAAAAAGCCTTACAAAGTTGCCATGGGTTTTACCAAGGGAGCCAGAGAAGTAGAGACTTTTCTGTTCGGAGAGCAGATTTTCTATACTATGGCCGAGAGCGGTTTTACTATTACAGGTATTCCCCTTGATATACCCGATGAAACACCTAATGCTATACCACAAGTAAAGGTAATTAACCATACAATATACATCATCCTTTCGAAGCTCTGATAGATCTTTCTCAACTACTATTTATCCCTTATATTTCTTGCCCAAAAATCGTTAGATAAATTTTTTTGCGGTTATTCTTGCCTATCTTTCTGTGTAAGTATGTCTTATGTGTAGCTTTCGCAAACAATTAATACATATTGATATACACATGAAAACAGTTAAACTTTTACTGCTCCTTTTGTTAAGCACGAATCTTCTTTTTGCCCAAGGCAATATCGAAGCAGTCAACCCTTCAACCTCACCTTCTGCTTTTGCTCTCAAAGGCGTTATTCCCGCATATAATGCTGGCGACAGTTCTGTTGCTGTGAGAGGTACACATAAGGCACTTTCTTCGTACGGTATAGGCGTATGGGGCTCTCATGCCGGGCAAGGTCTGGGAGTTTATGGTACGTCTGTAAGTGGCTCAGGTGTTACCGGTTCCAGTAACTACGGAATAGGTGTAAGAGGATTAATTTCAGGTACTCTAAAGACATCAATAGCAGTTCTGGGACAAATTGGTCTTACTAATCTTGGTAGAGCAGGCAGATTTGAGAATCTGAACGCCTCTAATGAAGATGCAAATACTTTTGAAGTTTATTCGATAGGAAACGGTAACATTCCGGATAATACTATGGGAAATGCGTCTTCATTTCATTTAGATAATACCAATAGTGTAGGATCAGCTGTAAGAGCTGAAGTAAATACTATTTTTGGAAACTTTGGTGCAGCAGGGGTATTTGGTGTCTCATCAGGGACAGGTGGTAGAGCCGGGTTGTTTTATGCCTCGAATCCTAGCGGGAATGGCGGTTCTCTTATTGCTTTGACGGACGGTAATGGGAATGCTATCACAGCTAATGCCGGTAAAGATGGCAATGGTGTAGAAACCAATATTGATGGCGCCGGAACTGCCTTATACGCTTGGGTACCAACATTTTCTGAGGGTCGGGCAGGTAGATTTGAGATATTTAATGAAGACAATGAAAACGAAGTAGTTTCAGTAAAAACTGTTGGAAATGGTACAGCTCTAAACGCTATAGTAGATAGAACAACAGGGACATCGCCAGCCGTAAAAGGAGAGGTAAATTCACAGTTTGCCAATTTTGGAACAGCTGGTGTGTATGGGGTATCTTCAGGAACGGGTGGCTATGCCGGTTTATTCTACTCATCTAATGTCGCTGGAAACGGTCCTGCGGTTTTAGCTTTGACAGAGGGTGCCGGTAATGGGATTACTGCGAATGCCGGAGGAAGTGGTGATGGAATTGAGGCATCCTGCGACGGAAGTGGTAATGCTGTTTCGGGCTTTACTCCAAACTTTGGTACTGGTAAGGCAGGCCGATTTGCTAATTTCAATACTAGTAATGCCCAACCTACAGTACATATCTCTACTAATGGTACTGGAAATGCTACCTTAATTAACCATACAGGTGCCAGCGGTAGCATAGCTGTATTTCAAAGTGCCAGTACTAATGTGGCCCGTATTAACAAAGCCGGAAGAGGCTTCTTTAATGGTGGCACGCAAAACAGTGGGGCTGATTTAGCTGAATTATTTGATGTAAGCGGCGATAGAGCCTCTTATGAAGAAGGAGATATTCTGATTATTTCGAAATCAGGCGACAGAGAGGTAGAAAAATCTAATAAGCCTTATTCATCTCTGGTGGCAGGTGTATATGCTACCAAACCCGGTGTGTTACTAACAGAAGAAGATATTGACAGTGATATAAGTGACAAAGTACCAATGGGTGTGGTAGGCGTAATCCCGACTAAAGTATGTCTGGAAGGTGGTGCGATTGAGCGTGGCGACTTATTAGTTACTTCTTCTATCCCGGGTGTTGCCATGAAAGGCGACCCAGATAAGGTAAAAGTAGGACAGGTGTTAGGCAAAGCCTTACAAGGTTTTAATTCAGCAACTATCGAAAAAATAAAAGTATTAGTAAACGTAAAATAAGACCAATCATGAAAAAGAAATTATATCTCCTATTAGTATTGATAGTAGGGCTATGTATTAATCTGAAAGCGCAAAAAACTACAACAGAAACACCCTTAAGAAAGCAGTTTGTAGAAAATAAAATTCCGGGTGCTAACTATGCACCAGTGGTTCAAACAAATTCAACAAAGAGCAAAGGGTTTGAAGGGTCAAGCCTAGCCAAACAAATAAGAGATGGTAAGGAGAATGGCATGAAGTATAACACTTCTGGCTCGAATGATGCTTCTAAAAATCAGGCGGCTTTCAATACAGACAAAACAGCCAAGGTAGCAAGCAATATGAGCACTACAGATCCAAAAGTTGAGAGAGAGAAAATACCAAACGAAACAGACTCGAAAGCGCCAAAAGTATCTAATCATGAAGAAAAGAATAACTGATAAGGCATAAATTTGTATTCTCTACAAGGCCTGAAATAATAATCATTTTCAGGCTTTTCTATAATTTAAGCTTCACACTTACTCCCTGCCTCAGTGTATTATGCACTTCGGCTAGGGTATCAACATGATTAATCAATTCGGCTATTTCTACGGGAGAGTGGTTGTCTGCCTCAATGCTTACCTCATAAGTGATGTTAGAGGCGGGCTCGCCCTCCTTACCGAATTCGCCTGATACGCTTACCTCTATATTTTCAATTTCCATTTGTCGGCGAGCGGCTTCTCTGTAAATATCATTACAAAAACAGGTAGCTAGTGACAGGAAAAGTAACTCCCCACCGTTCACAGCCGAACCACGTCCGGATGCTTTAACAGGGATATTGATATTTTGCTCATTACCATTCGTTACAACGTTAATGATATTTTCGTGTACTGTGTTTTTGATAGTTGCTGAAATAGTCATATAAATTTTCAAGGCTTTATGCGAAAACAGATTGATAGTAAAGCTACTATATCTTTCATATTTTTACAAAATTACCTGTTCTAAGTTTCCTCAAGTCTTTTAGTGTCATGATATAAAAGATAAATTTGCTTGAATCAGACAATCCTGTTTAAATTGTCGAATAAAAGCATTCCCCTAAATGAGATTCCTCAAAATTTATCTATTAAGTCTGTTCCCGATTATTGTTTTTGGACAAAATGAAAAGACTGCTACCAGGAGCAAACCTTTTGTATTGGGGCAAATTGATGAAATTCAATCAAAGCATTTATCAGAAAAAAGAATACTGAATATTTATCTGCCTGAGGGCTACAAACAAGAAGATACAACAAGCTATGCCGTTGTATATTTACTGGATGGCTCACAGGATGAGGACTTCATTCATGTAGTTGGGTTGTATCAATTCAATATGTTTCCCTGGATTGAGCGCGTTCCGAAGTCTATTGTTGTAGGTATTGCTAATGTTGATAGACGAAGAGATTTCACCTACCCTACCACCATTCAAAAAGATAAAGAAAAATATAAAACTACAGGCAACTCTGACAAATTCATCGCTTTTTTAGAAAAAGAATTGCAACCATATATAGAGAAGAGCTTTAAAGTTAATCAGTCGAAAACTATTATCGGTCAGTCCTTGGGTGGCTTATTAGCGACTGAGATTTTATTAAAGAAGCCTACTTTATTTAATAAGTATATCATTATCAGTCCGAGTATCTGGTGGGATAATGGTTCTTTGCTCAATCTTGACTCACCAATTCTTGAAGAAAAATTTACTCAACCAACTAAGGTGTATATTGGTGTGGGAAAAGAGGGACTTACTCCAACTGAAATTCCGAGAGTAATGGAAGTAGATGCGAATTTATTGGCTGAAAAACTCAGAAAAACCAAAAGCAAAAACCTGAAAATCTATTTCGATTATCTACCCCAAGAAGACCATGCTACTATAACCCATCAGGCGGTTTTTAATGCTTTGCGTTTGTTGAATCCTGTTCAAACTCATGACTAGACTAGCTTTATGGATATAAAAATATCAGACTTCCTGGCAAATTATAACGAAGTAGTATATAGGCGTGCAGTGCTTCTTCGTTCCGTCATTCTTGATACGTTGCCAAATGTAATAGAGCAATTGGATGTTCCGGCCAAAATGGTAGCGTATTGTTATGGTCAAAAATATGCTGAACTGATTTGTATGCTTATTCCCTCTAAAAAAGGATTAAAATTAGGATTTAATAGAGGTGTAGATTTAACTGACCCTCGTCTTTTATTAGAAGGCACAGGAAAAATCAGTCGTTATATTGAAATCAAACATGATGGACAGGTTCAATCTCCTGCGCTAAAGGCATTGCTTGAAAGTGCTTTAGAAGCTTACAAGAAGCGAATGGGTATTTGATTAATTTTTATTTCTTTAAGAACTTCATTACATAATCAATAATCTCTTTTCGCTGGGGTTCATTAGCATCATTGTCCATGTGGTTGTGAATGGTATCAGGTAATTTAATGATACTCATTCCGAATTGTTTTTGTTCTTTCTCTGTAGGTAAAACGTCTTCGTCAGCAGGTTGGTCGCTTGAACGTAGGGAGTAAATTTCAGGCTTTTTTGTGCGGGGCAAAGCCATTCTGCGATTATCTAAAGTAATCGCTTTGCTCACTAGATCAGGGTATTTATGGGCAAATAATGCCGTCATATCCCCACCGTTTGAATGCCCCATTAGTATTATATGCTTATAATCTAATTCCGGTTTTAGCTTTTTAAGTTCTTTCAGCACAAATAGAATATTTTCAGCTCCCCTCTCCCAATTAGACCGACGCACTATCTGTGGTTTACCTGTCATGGGCAAAAGGCTATCTGTTGGTAATTCATGTTGGATACTAGCGACAAAATATCCTTCTGATGCCAGATGATTGGTTAGATAAGAATACTCTAAATTCGCCCTACCCTGATTGGCACTGTAGCCATGGCTAAAGATAATTAATGGTAAAATCTTTACCTTTTTGTTTATTTCAGGTGAATAAAAGGCTACCGGAATGACACGCTTTCTGGCTTCATCAATCCAACGGACTGAATCTAATTTTACAGGATATTGAGATTGAGCAAATACAGTTTGCAGATTTAACAGACAAGTAAATATAAAGAGCAAACTCAGGACTAGTGAGTTAATAGCAGGTTTCATAAACTTTGGAATTAAGCACGTTTTCGATGATGCAATTTACAAAATTTGGGTCAGTAGTTAAAAAACACCTGCTATCTATATTTTTAACCACTTAAGAAGAATCTTTTGGGTGCTATCTGCAAAACTCATAAGTTTGGTTCCAATAATCAGCCTTCAAAAATGAAATTATTTGCTTCATTACTCCTTTGTTTCTTATTCATACAAAATACATTCAGTCAAAGCATTAATACCGCCCAATTGGATAGTTTATTCAATGCGCTTGCCAAAAATGAAGTAGCGATGGGTAGTCTTGCCATCAGTATAAATGGCAAAATACAATTCCAAAAGGCCATTGGATATGCTAATATTGATAGCAGAATTCCTGCTCAAATCACTACAAGATACAGAATAGGCTCGGTATCGAAGATGTTTACTTCAGTAATGATTTTTCAATTGATAGAAGAAAGGAAACTCAGTCTCGACCAAAAGTTAAGCCAGTATTTTCCAGACTTACCAAATGCTGATAAAATCACTATCAGCCATTTGTTATATCATAGAAGCGGGCTCCATAACTATACTGAAGGTACCGATTTTAAAGCATGGATGAATAAACCACAGACTCACGAACACATGTTGAATGTGATGAAAGGATTGAAACCTGATTTTGAGCCAGGCGCCCAAGTTTCTTATTCTAATACAAATTTCCTGTTACTCAGCTATATTATAGAAAAAGTCAGCAAAATGGCTTATGCACAAGCCTTATCTCAAAGAATCACTTCAAAAATCGGTTTGAAAGATACGTATTATGGTGGTGCAATAGATGTACAAAAGCATGAGAGTATATCTTATAAATTTGGAGAAGGCACATGACACAAAGAGAAAGAAACTGATTTAAGTATCCATAGTGGTGCAGGAGCGATTGTCTCTACTCCAACAGATTTGGTGAAGTTTATTGAGGCGCTTTTTAATAATAAACTTGTAAGTAAAGCCAGCCTGAATCAGATGATAAGCATGAAAGATGCGTATGGCATGGGGATATTCCCATTTGAGTTTCATGGTAAAACGGCTTATGGACATAATGGTAGGATCGAGGAATTTTATTCAGCAATAAGATATTATCCAGAGCAAAAAATGGCTTTGGCTTATTGTACCAATGGCATTCTATATCCAAGAGTTGATATATTAGAGGGTATTCAAAAAATCTGTTTCAATCTTCCTTATACTATTCCTTTTTCAAAACTTCTTATACTAAGCAATCAGGATTTAGATAAATATGTGGGTAAATACGCTTCTGACAATATGCCGATTGTAGTTAATGTCAGTAAAGAAGACACAAAGCTGTTGATAGAAACGCAGGGACAAGTTTTTGAAACTCAACCAATTGCTAAAAACTATTTCATGCACCCACAAACGGGCTATTTCTTTGAATTTATTCCCGAGAAGAATGAATTGATGATTAAAGAAACTGATAATGTATATATGCTAAAGAAAAAATAAAATTTTCTGTATGATTACAGTATTAATCATACAGAAAGTTCGCCTTTAGTTCGAAGTCTTATGTTATCTTACTCAGATTTTAATGATTTTACAGGATTCATCAAAGCGGCCTTAATAGCCTGAAAACTGACGGTCATTATGGTGATGAGCAAAGCCCCTCCCCCAGCGAGCGCAAAAATCCACCAGGAAATTCCTGCGCGATAATCGTAATTCATAATCCACTTGTTCATGAAGTAATAGGCTATCGGGGAAGCTATGAACAAGGAAATCAGTACTAATGCCACAAAATCTTTGGATAACAAGGCCCATATATTGGCTACTGATGCACCAAGTACTTTTCTTACCCCTATTTCTTTGGTACGTTGCTCAGCTACAAAGGAAGCTAGCCCAAATAGTCCTAAGCAACTTATAAGCACGGCAAGAATGGTAAAGAAAAGCGCAAGTGTACCGATTCTTTCTTCCTCTCCGAACTTTTTACCGTACACCTCATCTACAAAATTGTAAACAAACGGACTATCAGGATTATGCTTTCTGAAAATTGTTTCTGTCTTAGCCAAAGCTTCTGCTGTTCCCATTTCCGGGGTAAGTTTAACCTGAATCGTATTCACATTTCTTGAATTTACCATAAAGAATGTAGGCGATACAGGTCTGAAAGGGTTTTCTCTTATCATATCTTTTACTACTCCGATTACTTTGTACGGTTTACCATTCGTTGTCACGATTTCGTTCAATGGGTCTTTGAAAGCCATTAATTTCAAAGCCGTTTCATTGATAATCATCGAAGCGGTGTCGGTTGAAAACGCTTTTGAGAAATCGCGGCCCTGAATAATTTGCCAACCGATAGTTTTCCCATATTCGTGTGAAATGTAATTTGACATCAACAAAGGTTTACCTTCAGGGCTTTTTCCTTTCCAGAATATGTTAGTGGTACCACCTCCCTGCCCTGTAATAGAGCCTGAAGAAAGACCCACTCCGTAAACAGCTCCAGAAGCCATAAGATCATTTTTCAGTGCCTTAAAATTCCTGAACAATTCCGGCGTATTCATATTTATTTCAATCAGTTTGTTACGGTCATAACCTACTGAACGGTTTTTGGCAAATTGTATCTGACGAAAAACCACCACTGTTCCAATAATTAAGGTTACAGAAACAGTAAATTGCAATACTACCAATACTTTGCGCGGCACTGCGGCAAAACGCCCCATTCTGAAAGTACCTTTTAGTACTTTAACGGCTTGAAAAGAAGACAGATAAAAGGCAGGATAAGACCCGGCAATGAGACCTGTTAATAAGCTAAAGCCTACCCCTGCCAACCAGAAGAACGGATTTGTCCATAAGATACCTACTTGTTTATCAGCGACCTGATTAAATAATGGCAGCACGAGCAGAACGATCAGTATCGAAAGTACAAAGGCAAAAATTACTACTAAAAAAGACTCACTGAAAAACTGCATAATTAATTGCCCACGAATAGACCCAATGGCTTTGCGGATACCCACTTCTTTGGCTCTTTTTTCTGAGCGTGCAGTACTCAGATTCATAAAATTAATGCAGGCCAATAAGAGCACAAATGCCCCTATAATACCAAAAAGCCAAACAAATTTTATTAGTCCACCAGTGTTTATACCATCTTTGAAATCTGAGTATAAATGCCATTTATTCATAGGATGTACAAAGAATTCAGGTTTATATCCGGGAGGGTCTGCTCTGTTGACTCTGATGTCTTTGATTTTTGCCGAAACTTTGTCAAAATCTGCACCCGATTTCAATTGTACATAAATCTGATAATTGTTATTGTCCCATTCATCTTTATCGTTTCTTACATTAGCGTTAGTAGTTTCATACAAACTCCACGGAGCCAAGAAAAGTACATCTCTAAACGCAGTATTATGTGGAAAATTCTCGTATACCCCCACTACTTTCACGCTCTCCTTATTATCAACTTTAATGACCTTATCCAGAGGGCTTTCCATTCCAAAAAAGTCTTTTGCCAGTGATTCTGAAATCAATATAGAGTTTACATCTTTCAGACCATTTCTATTTCCCGAAACCATTTTCACTGAAAATATATCCATAAAGGCCGGGTCTACATAATTACCGGACTTTATAAGTTTCTTTTCTCCAGAAGTCAATAATGAGGGTAAATCATAAGTAGAAAGGCTTACTGTTTCAAAATCAGGATATTTTCTTTTCAGTTCTTCTGCCAAAGGGATTGGTAGTACATCATAAGTTGATTTCTCTACGTCGAATTTCACGAACTGATATATATGTCCTATCCGGTCATAGTTTTTAAAATGTTTGTTGTAAGAGACTTCATCATAGACCCATAAACCAATGAGCATGGTTACGGCCATACCCGCTGCCAAACCAAAAATATTTATAAAGGAATACCCCTTGTATTTAAGTAAATTCCTGAATGCGACTTTAAAATAATTGCTGATCATAATTTGTATGTAAAAAGGTGGTGATAGTTCTTTTTTCCGTTTTAAAGCAAATGGACGGATGAATCCGAAAACGCTTTTGATATATTCCTGGCGCGCAGTTTTTTCTCCGAATACCCGCACATTCTTCTGAAACCGCTCATAGAGGTCTCCCTGCACCTCTTCCAACAGATGAGGCGCACAAAACCATTGTAATAATTTATCTGCCCAGCGGGGCGGGATTGGCTTTTGCATGTCTTTTTTGGCATAGGGCAGGGGGCTCGGGGCAGAGAGAAAATAAGCCATGCCCTCTCCTCCTTGCTATTCTGTTTTCAACGTCTTCACCGGATTCATCAGTGCGGCTTTGATGGCCTGGTAGCTTACAGTACATAGGGTTATCAGAATAATAAATACAGCTGTAAGTATATAAATATCTGTTCCTATGGTAGTTCGATAAGCAAAACTTGCTAACCATTCTTTTGTTCCCCAAGCTACGATAGGAAAGGCTATAACTAATGCTACAATAATCAGTTGGAAGAAATCTTTGGATAGCAGAATGGCTACATTCGTTACGGTAGCACCAACTACTTTGCGGATGCCTATCTCTTTTTGTCGGCGTTGGGCAGTAAAAGCTGCTAAACCAAACAGACCTAAGCAGGAAATAATAATGGCTAAGCTAGCAAAATATCTGGATAGCACCCCTACTCTGTTTTCAGAAGTATAGAGTGCCTGATAATCATCGTCAAGGAAACGATACTCGAAAGCCATGCCTTTATTGAAACTGGCATAGGCCTGTTGGATTCTGTCGATTGTTTGTTGCTCGTTACCACCTTGCAACCGAACCAATACATTGGGCATAACTGAGTATATCTGGAAGAAACAAGGTTTTACTTCCTGATAAAGTGATTCAAAATTAAAATCTTCTGCAACACCTACAATCTGACGCTCTCTATCCCAATATCGGATGGTCTTTCCAATAGGATTTTTCAAACCCATTTCTTTGATGGCCGTTTCATTCAATATCATTTCTTTTTCAGGATTGGATGAGAAATTTCTACCTTCCTTGATTCTGATATTCATGGTTTCCAGAAACTTTGGCCCAACCTCTAAATTAGCCATCTCAAAGTCTACTGAAGGGTCCTTGCCCGGCCATTGAAATCCTCCGATTCCCCCGTGTTGTCCTGTCAGGTTATGGTAATAACTCCCTGCATTCACAACACCTGGTATCTCTCTTAATTCGTTTATAAAACTGATTGCAGTACTACGTTTAACTGAATCCTTCTCTAAAGGAATCTCGAAATGAATCACATGGTCGCGGCTATACCCCAGGTTTTTTGATTGTATATAACTTATCTGTTTATAGACTACCAATACGCCTGCAATAAAAATGACAGATAAAGTAAACTGAAAAACTACCAGCCCTTTGCGCACCCACAACTCACCGACTGATGTTTTCAATTTGCCTTTCAATACCGCAACCGGATTAAATCCGGATATATACAGAGCCGGATAGCTACCAGCCAGAATACCTGCAAACAAAGTAATACCTAACATAGCTACGACTACTTTCCAGTTAAAATTCAAGAACAGATTTTTGCCCGTGATTTCATTAAAAGCAGGGAGTAGTAAAAATATGAGTACTGTGGAAAGAATCAATGCTAAGAAGCTTAACAAAACTGATTCGCTAATGTATTGAAAGATAAGCGAACTGCGGGAGGCTCCTACTACTTTCTTCACCCCTACTTCTTTCATACGTTGAGAAGCTTTTGCAGTAGAAAGATTCATGAAATTGATACAGGCTATTATAAGGATAAAAATAGCAATAATCACAAATAGCTTCACATAGGTAATTCTGCCACCTACCTGAACGCCATTTTCATATTTACCATATAAATATTTATCTGAAAAAGGTCTGGCTAATAGTATTCGCTTAGAGTTTTTCTCTTTGCCCTGCATATATTTTTCTATTTTCTTATTGAATGCAGCAACGTTGGTACCCTCTTTTAATAAGAGATAAGTACGAGGGTCGCTATTACCCCATTTTAACATACCGGGGCGTTTTTCAACGAACAAATCAAAATTGAAAAGTATATCAAAAGGCTCTGAGACATTCGGAGGATTTGCTTCAAAAACTCCGGTAATCAGATAGGGGCCGTTAAACTCATTCTGATTCCATTCTATGGTTTTCCCAACTACATTATGTGTGGTATTGAATAATTTCATAGCCAGTTCGTCAGAAATCGCTACTGCATGTTTATCTGCCAAGGCTGTGTTTTTATCCCCTTGCAGAAAATTACAATCAAACATCTGGAAATAGTCTTTTCCGACAAACTGGCCTTTGGCTTTTAGCTTAGTTTCATTGAGCCTTACGATACCTTTACTCGAAAACCACGAGGCAGGTATTACAGGAGTAGCATAGGCTATTTCGGGAAATTCTGCTGCCATTGATTTTGCCAGAATACCAGCGGTATATTCTCCGGTTTCAATATCATTCTCTTTAGGTATTGTTTGCAATATCTGATAGAGTCGGGCATCTTTCTCATGGTTTTTATCAACACTCAATTCATCGTTTACCCATAGGTAAATCATAAAAGCGCCCGTCAAACCAATAGCTAAGCCACTCAGGTTCAACATCGTAAACTGAACATCTCTGCGGATATTCCGCCAGGCAATTTTAAAATAGCTCTTAATCATAGTTATGAATAATAAATAGGATGATACTCTTGATTCCCTTTCTCGTTTTAAAGCAAAAGGTTTGATAAAACTTAATACACCTAAGGTATACTCTTTTCTCGCTATTTTTACACCAAATACTCTTAGGTTCTTCTGAAACCGCTCATAGAGGTCTCCCTGCACCTCTTCCAACAGATGAGGCGCACAAAACCATTCTAATAGCTTATCTGCCCAGCGGGGTGGGATTGGCTTTTGCATGTCTTTTTTGGCATAGGGCAGGGGGCTCGGGGCAGAGGGAAAATAAGCCATGCCCTCTCCTCCTTGCTATTCTGTTTTCAATGTCCTCACCGGATTCATCAGTGCGGCTTTGATGGCCTGGTAGCTTACTGTAAGTATAGTGATTATCATGGCTCCTATACCTGCCAGCGCAAAAATCCACCAGGAGATTTCAGTATGATAGGTGTACTTCTGTATCCATTTCGCCATAAAATAATAGGCTAATGGTGAGGCTATGAACAGCGATATAACCACCAGTAATACAAAGTCCTTTGATAACAATGCCCAAAGGTTACTGACTGAAGCACCTAATATTTTACGGATACCAATTTCTTTGATGCGTTGCTCGGCTACGAAAGATGCCAAGCCAAATAAACCCAAGCATGAAATCAGAATAGCTAATATCGCACACAAGTTAGCGAGTTGACCGATTCGCTCTTCGGTTGCGAATTTTCTGGCATACTCTTCATCTACAAATTTGTATTCAAACGGAGCAGTCGGAATTATTTTTTTGAAGACAGCTTCAATTTTGGGTAATGCCTCAGCTGTGCTAATGGCCGGATTAATTTTAATATTGATGGTGTTAGGTCCACCATGACCCCTTATCATAAAAATAACCGGACTTGTAGGCTCATAAGGAGATTCCATAACCATATCTTTGATTACACCTAATATTTTATAGTGCATTCGTTCTTTTTTCTGGAATTTCCAGCTTACATCCTCCCCTATCGGGTCTTTCAACCCCATATATTTAACAGCGGCTTCATTCATAACCATGCCTGCTGAATCTGAGGCTAATTCTCTTTTAAAATCACGTCCTTGTAAAAACTCCCAGCCTATAGTTTTTCCGTATTCGGGCGTAACTACCAGTGTACCAAGACTCTCTGTCTTGTCTTCAGTTTTGCCTTTCCATTCAAAGCCATCGTTATTCGACCATATTCCTGTAGGTGTTCCCATTGATTCAGCCATTTCTATTACTGCCCCAGTACTGATTAACTCATTTCTTAGTAAATCATGTTTGCCAAAAAAATCTTTTGATTTCATACCAACCATAATTACTCCTTCACGGGTATAACCTACAGGGCGGTTTTTAGCAAATTGTATTTGTTTGAATACGATGATTGTACCAATAATTAAGGTAACTGAAACCGTGAATTGCACTACTACTAAAACCTTACGTGGTACTGATGCAAAGTACCCTACTCTGAATGTTCCTTTGAGTACTTTGACAGGTTGGAAAGAAGAAAGATATAAAGCAGGATAGCTACCTGCCAGCAGACCCGTGAGTACAATAAACCCAAGACTTATCAACCAGAAATAAGGATTTACTATGGGCAACTTCATCTCCTTAGCTGCTAATTGATTGAACCAATCTAAACTAAGTGCTACGAATAGCAGTGAAAGAGTAAAAGCAAATAGAACCACTAAAAATGATTCGCTGAAAAACTGCCAGATGAGTTGTGCCCGCATAGAGCCAATAGCTTTGCGAACCCCCACTTCTTTCGCACGTTTTTCAGACCGGGCAGTGCTCAGGTTCATGAAATTAATACAAGCTAATAGCAACACAAAAGCGCCGATAATGCTAATCAGCCAAACCATACGTAGCGGTTCAGGGTCTACCTGTCCACGTTTGTAGTTGTATAGATGCCAGTCGCTCATAGGCAATAAAAACACTTGCAGTTTGCGTTCAGCTTGTTCTTTGAAAGCCTCACGCAAATTGCTTAGAACGGCATCTTTAATATTAGCTGAAGCCTGGGCAAAATTAGTTTTGTCGTTTATCTGTGTATAGATTCTAATAAAATGATTATCCCAATCATTGATGGCTTTTTCCGATATCCACTTGTTTTGTGCTACCCATAAATCGAAAGGAGAAATAAATTTCACCTCGTTGAATTGCGAATTTAAAGGCAAATCTTCATATACCCCGGTTACTTTTACGTTTGTCTCGTTATTGATTTTTACTATCTGGTTTAGCGGATTCGCATCGCCAAAAAGTGTTTGTGCAGTAGATGCAGAAAGCATAATCGAATTAAGTTCTTTTAAACCATCCCATGTGCCATATTGCATCTTAAGTGTCAACATCTCTGGGGCTGATGCACTCATAAAAAAGCCCTTGCGACCCACCTTATTTTCTCCCGCCGATAAAACATTATCTACACTCCATGAGGTAGCCATAATATGTTTGAAATTAGCCTGATGATTGTTTTGCAATTCTGTCAATAATGGATACTGCATAGAAGAGCTTATACCAACGCCATCTTCATCTACTTCTCTGATTCTGACCTGAGCTATTTTATCATAGTTCAGATGATTCTTGTTAAAGCTTAGTTCATCATAAATCCATAAACCGATAAGCATCGCTACGGCCATACCGGAAGCCAGCCCTAAGATATTAATGAAAGAATATCCCTTGTATTTCAGGATATTACGGAATGCGATTTTAAAGTAATTGCTAATCATAATTTTGTTATATAAAGATGGTGATAGTTCTTTTTGATGTTTTAGGGCAAAAGGTCTAATAAAACCCAGAACACTGACTATATAATCCCGACGAGCTGATTTTTCGCCAAATACCCGGACATTCTTCTGGAATCGTTCATGCAAATCCCCCTGCACCTCTTCAAGCAGATGAGGCGCACAAAACCATTCTAATAGGTTATCTGCCCAGCGGGGTGGTTGGAGTTTCATATTTTTTGGCTTATTATTTACTGAGTGATTGAGTGAATGAGTGATTAAAAAACAATCTAATCACTCATTCACTCAATTATTCACTTTTCAACGTCTTCACCGGATTCATTAATGCTGCTTTGATGGATTGATAGCTGACAGTTATCAAAGCAATCACAATGGCCAACAAGCCCGCCATTACAAAAACCCACCACTCAATATCAATCCTATAAGAGAAATCTTTCAGCCAGCTATTCATGACATAAAATGCTATCGGGAAGGCCATGCTATTGGCTATCAATACTAATCTGATGAAATCTTTTGATAGCAAGGTTGTAATGCTCATCACACTTGCACCTAATACTTTTCTGATACCAATTTCTTTAGTTCGCTGCTCGGCTGAGAAAGTAGCTAAACCAAATAAACCAAGACACGAAACGAAAATGGCTAATATGGAGAAGTACAATACGATTGTCCCGGTTCGATGTTCTGCCCTGTACTGATTATCTAAGGCCTGATCTAAAAATTCGTATTGTGGTGCTGTTTGCTTCTCATATTGCTTATAGAGTTTTTCAATAGAAGCTATAGCTTCATGCGTTTGTCCGGGATTAGTTTTCACTAACATTCTGGAATAAAGTTCTTTAGGCCAGTAACGGAAAACAAATGGCTCTATGAGGGTATTAAGTGGATGAAAATGGAAATCCTGCACTACACCTATTATCTTTCCTTTAGTTTCCCAAAGCGAAAATGTTTTACCAATGGCTTGTTCAGGTGTCCAGCCCATGCGTTTGGCAGCACTGGCATTGATGATATAGGCCGATGAAGTATCGGTTGTAACTGTAGCATTGAAATTTCTTCCGGCTATCAGTTTAATACCTGAGGTCGGTAAAAAATCCGGGTCTACATTACCTAAAGTCATTAAAAATTCATCTTTTTCTAACTGCCCCTCCCACTTGATAGCGTGAGTTGAATTAGTTACATCTACCAGATTTGTTGAAGACAAAGCCACATTTGTAATACTAGTTTGCTTTAGCAAATCAGCCTTCATGTTCGCACTATTTTGGTAGAGATTATTCTTCATTCTCACAACCAATACCTGTGATTTATCAAAGCCTAAATTTTTATTCTGTATATAGGTGAGTTGCTTATAAATAACAATAGTACCGATGATAAGAATAATAGAAAAAACAAATTGACTTACTACCAAAGAACGACGAAATGTCTGCCCGGAACCAGCTTTGAATACCCCTTTCAATACTTTCACAGGCTGAAAACCGGAAAGATAAAAAGCCGGGTAGATACCAGCCAGTAGACTAATAAGCAAGGTCAAGGCAAGAACAGTCAAATGGAAATAAGGGTTAGTAAACGGTATAACTATTGCTTTGGCAGCAAGATTATTCATCAAAGGCAGAAAGGCAATCAATAGAAAAACCGCAAAAAAGACAGCGATAAAACTCATTAATACAGATTCGCTTAGGAATTGGAATATGAGCTGCTTACGTAAAGCCCCAATTGCTTTTCTCACGCCTACCTCACGGCCTCTCTGCATAGCACGGGCAGTTGCTAAATTAATAAAGTTGAATAAGGCTATGAGCAGAATAATGATACCGACAATAGAGAAAATATGGATATAGATAATCTTACTCGTTTTGCTGCCAGAGTCTGTATTAAAAGCAAAATTGGAATGAAGATAAATATCATACAAAGGTTGCAAGAGAAGCGTAGTAGTCGACTTTGGTTCTTTGCCTTTGATATAATTAACAATTTTCTTTTCCAAAGCCATTGCATCAGCTTCAGGTCTCAATTGCAGATAGGTATAATAATCGTTATTTCCCCATCGATAAGACCTTGCAATTCCTTCATAGGTTTTAGCTGATACTAAGGCATCAAACTGAATATGCGAATTAACGGGTATATCCTGAACTACGCCTGCTAAAGTCAGGGTATCCTCATTATTCATAATAAGGGGTTCTCCTAAAAGCTTATCTGACTGCCGCCAGTTTGAGCCAAATAGTTTTTCAGCTGTACTTTCAGTGATTATTACTTCCCTGGGTTGCAACAAAATGGTTTTAGCATTTCCCCTTTCCAATTTAAAGTCAAATACTTTAAAGAACTCGTTATCTGTAATGGCTGTTTTTTCTATTTCGATAGTGGTTGAATCATGCTGCAAAAACCGTAAACCTCTTTGCCTGATCCGGGTTGCCGCTTGTATTTCAGGGTAGTCAGCTTTTAAAGCCGGAGCCAATGGCCCTGGAGTAACCGCAATGTCGTAAAACGTACCTACCTGGTTTTGCTGTTCCACTACCCGATAGATTGATTTTCCGTTAGCATGAAATCTATCATAACTCAATTCGTCCCTGATAAATAGTCCGATGGTCATGCAACAGGCTAAGCCGATAGCCAGACCTGCAATATTAATTAGGGAATAGCCTTTATGCTTAAGAAGATTCCTGAATGCGATTTTAAAATAATTGCTAATCATAATTTGTATGTATAGTAAGGGTGAAGAAGAAAGTTCTTTGCTTCGTTTTAAGGCAAAAGGTTTGATAAAACCCAGAACACTGACTATATAATCCCAACGGGCTGATTCCTCACCAAATACCCGTGCATTCTTTTGAAATCTTTCATGCAAATCTCCCTGCACCTCTTCCAGCAGATGAGGCGCACAGAACCATTCAAGCAATCGGTCTGCCCAGCGAGGAGGCGTTAATTTCATTTATTTAGTGATTTAGTGAATAAGTGAACAAGTGATGATTTTTATTAGTGCTTATAAATTATTTTATAAATATTTTAATCACTAACTCACTCATTCACACAATCACTTAATTCTTTACTCCGTCTTCAAAGACTTCACAGGATTAATCAGGGCGGCTTTCAGGCTTTGGAATGACACCGTTACGATAGCCAATGTAGCCATCATTAAGCCAGTGAAAACAAAGACCCACCAGGTAATATGAATTTTGAACTCAAAATTCTGTAGCCAGCTATCCATAGCCCACCAGGCTACAGGTGTGGCAATGACAATAGCTACTATTACCAATTTCAAAAAGTCTTTTGATAGTAATACCAGAATACTAGTTACTGATGCGCCCAGAACTTTTCTTACGCCTATCTCTTTGGTGCGTTGCTCAGCAATGAAAGTAGCCAGACCAAACAAACCAAGGCAGGCAATTAATATGGCAATGAAAGTGGCAGTTTGCATCAAACGGGCTGTGCGTAACTCTGATTGATACGCTCTTCCAAGTTCAGCATCAAGGAATTTGTATTCAAACACTTGTCCCGGGAAAGTGGCTGTCCAGAGTTTTTCAATATGAGCCACTGTTGCCTCTATATTGTCCGAGCTCAGATTAGTATTGTTCAGTTTAATGCCTCCCTGATAATAATGTTCAGGAACTACTTGTATAAGTGTAGGGTCAATTTTTTGATGAAGAGAATTAACATTAAAGTTTTTCACTACCCCTACAATTGTCCCATACTCTTCACTGTTACCAAAGTAGAATTTCTTGCCAATGGCATCATGTGGGTTTTTAATACCCATTTTATCCAGATAAATTTCGTTGGCAAGTACTACCTGATTAGTATCATTATCTTTCAGGGTCCGACCTGCCAATAGCTGAATACCATAAGTATCCAGGAAATGAGAATCTCCCATTTTCATTTGTGCTTTAATCTGGATCGGGGTCTCGCTGTTTCTTATTTCTGTTCCCTGCATCCAGTTGCTCTCAGCCGAAGCGCTGTTGAAAGAAAAACTCACATCTTTTATCTGTGATGAGCTAACCAACTGATTTCTGAAAGCCTGTAGTTTAGCAGGACTATTGTCAGGTAAGCTTATGGTAATAATGGCATCTTTGTTGAAACCTAAATCTGCTTTCTGAAAGAAACTCAATTGCTCATCCATCAACATAGCCGAACTGATTAATACTAATGAAACTGTAAACTGAACAATTACCAGGGCTTGACGTAAAGAAAATACTTGTCTCACCTGTGGCATTTTATTTTTATTCAAAGCCCACATTGGTGTCATGCCAGATAGTTTCATAGCCGGATAGATGCCTGCCAATAAAGTGGTGGCAAGCAATAAGCCAAGCACAAATAATAGATTCTTCCAGGCAAATAAATCAGCCATATGAATTGGGATATCCAGTATAGATGTAATAGATGGCAAGGTTATTCCGGTTGATAAAATTGCTAATACAATAGCTGTACCGGTAATGATTCCTGCTTCTGTCAGGAACTGATATATCAGCGACTGGCGACTACTACCTATCACCTTACGAACACCCACTTCTTTAGCTCGTTTGAACAATTGCGCAGTGCTTAGATTGATAAAGTTGAAACAGGAGATAAGTAAAACTAGCAATCCAATTAATGATAATGTTCTGAGCAATTTGATATTAGCTGTCCGGCCACCCATATTGCTGCTATAATGCATTTCCTTTAGAGGATTCAACAGGAATTCTTTATCTGCTACAGCTTCTTTATCCATATATTTTTTTACAATATTTTTAAATCGCCCCTCTAATTGCTCGGCTTTTACACCCTCTTTCAATAATACATATACCTGGTGGTTGTCATTCCAGCCATTCCATTTATCAAATTCAAAATTCGGATTTGTTCCCTTTAAAGTTGAGAATGATATAATCATATTAAAAGGGAAACTGGTAGTTGTCGGATAGTCTTCTATGACTCCCGTTATCATTAAATCCTGCTTATTATCATAGCGAATGGTTTCACCCAGTACATCTGTTTTACCGAAGTATTTTTCTGCATATTTACGTGTCAGAATAACGGTATTAGGTTGTGTTAATGCCTTGTCTGCATTGCCAGCCAACCACTGGTAATCGAATGTCTTAACCAGATTATTGTCGGCAAAAACAAAGCTTTCTTTAAAACGCTTATCGGTATTTGGCGTTGAAAAAGTATAGCCCCAATATTGCAGGACGGGCACAATTCTCTCGGCTTCAGGCAAGTCGGCATGCAAAGCTCTGGTCATCCCGGTATAAGTACCTGCATAAGTATGGTCTTCCTTGATATTCTTCGTTTCAACCCTATAAATGCGGTCTCCTTTACTCTGAGTAAGGTCATAACTGGTTTCATGCCTCACAATCAGAAAAATAATTAAGGCGCAAGCCATTCCTAAGGTCATACCCAAGATATTAATGGTGGTAAACCTCAAATTTTTGAAAAGGTTTCTAAGGGCGATTTTAAAATAGCTGCTTATCATAATTTGTATTAAAAAAAAGGTTGATACTTCTTCTGTTTTTTCACGCTTTAACGCAAAAGGCCTGATAAAACTCAAAACCCCGATTACATACTCTCTGCGGGCTATTTTTTCTCCAAATACCCTTACATTTTTCTGGAATCGCTCATACAAATCTCCCTGCACCTCTTCCAATAGATGAGGAGCACAGAACCATTCCAGTAATCGGTCTGCCCATTTGGGAGGTTTTATTTTGTCTGAACTTTGATTCACCTGATTGATTTGATTTTTATGATTTAGTAAATAAGCGATATTGTGAATTGTGATTTGCCTTAATAAATCAGTGAAATCATTTAATCAGGTAAATCAAAGTTCACGACAAAATCACTCATTTTTCAATGTCTTCACCGGATTCATCAATGCTGCTTTTATTGCCTGATAGCTGATAGTTAAAAGGCATATGGCCAATGCTCCTACACCAACCAGCGCAAAAACCCATGCGGAGATTTCGGTTCTATAAGTATATTTCTGTAACCAGCTACTCATGAAATACCAGGCAATAGGTGTGGCAATCAGACAGGAGATAATTACCAGAATCACAAAGTCTTTTGATAGCATTTGCCAGAGACTTACCACGCTTGCCCCTAATACTTTGCGGATACCAATTTCTTTGGTGCGCTGCTCGGCTACGAACGAAGCCAGACCAAATAGACCTAAGCAAGAAATGAAAATAGCTAGAATGGCAAAGAAAGTCGCCAGGTTAGCCACACGCTCCTCATCGCCAAATTTTCTGGCATAGGTTTCGTCCACAAACTGATAGTCGAAAGGCATATTTGGAGCAATCTTTTTAAAGGCAGCCTCTATTTTAGGTAATGCATCTGCTGTACTCACACTTGGGTTGATTTTGGCGATTACATAGTTTTTGTAGCCCTGCAGAAAGAAAATAGTAGGTTTGATGGGCTCAAATGGAGACGACATCACCATGTCTTTTACCACACCTACTATCTTGAAATGTTCTCCGTCAAAAAAGTCAGTATCCCATCTGATATTCTCTCCTACAGGATTTTTCAGGCCCATTAGCTTAACAGCGGCTTCGTTCAGAATGAAACCAGAAGAATCAGCAGGAAAATCTCTCGAAAAATCTCTACCATCTACAAACTGCCAGCCAATGGTTTTTCCATATTCGTAGGTCACACCCAGTGTACCAAAATCTACATTCAGATTAGGGTCTTTGCCTCTCCACTCAAAGCCTCCGTTCATAGAGCCTATATCGGTCAATGAACTTGCCGATTCAGCCATTTCGGCTACTACGCCCGTATTCTTTAATTCGGTTCTTAATACTTCATATTTGCCTCTCAGTTCATCCGTAGTTTTAGGAATCATTAATAAGCCGTCACGAGTGTAACCGACCGGACGGCTTTTGGCGAATTGAATTTGTTGATAAACTATAATTGTATCGATAATAAGGGTAACCGAGACCGTGAATTGTATAACAACCAGAGTTTTACGAGGCAGAGAAGCAAAGCGACCTAATCGAAATCGTGACGACGAACCGGTTCCTTTTAATGCCTTGATAGGTTTGAAAGATGAGAGATATAATGCCGGATAAATACCCGCCAATACCGCAGTAAGGGCAATGAAGGCCAAATTGGCCAGCCAGAAGAATGGCTCAGCCCAGGGAATTGAGATGTCTTTGCTGGCTACTGTATTGAACCAGGGCAAAATTGCCAATACGAACAAAATTGACAATACAAAAGCCAGGGCTACCATTAAAAAGGATTCACTGAAAAACTGTCCTATTAACTGGCTACGAACAGACCCAATCGCTTTACGGATGCCTACTTCTTTGGCTCTTTTTTCAGAGCGGGCAGTACTTAAATTGACAAAATTGATGCAGGCTAGTAATAAGATAAAAATCCCGATGGTGCTATAAAACCATATTAATCTTAAAGGCTCGCTTGTTGTATTGGCCCCATTTTCCCATGCTGAATAAAGATGCCAGCCACTCATCGGTTGAATAAAAAGCTCCGGCTTACGTGAAGCGTATTCGACATCTACATGCTTGAGTTTAGTGTCTTTTATTTTGGCAGATACCTTATCGAAATCTGCACTGGGAGCAATTTGCGTATAAATATGTAAGAAGTTATTGCCCCAATCGTCCTGATGGTCTCTGATATAATCATAAGACGCCACTAATAAGTTAAATGGAGCAATAAACGCTAAATCATTAAATTCAGAATTATGCGCAAAGTCTTCGTATACACCCGTTACTTTTACATTTAGTTCATTGTCTATTTTTATGATTTTATTCAGTGGTTCCTCATCGCCAAAGAGTGTGTTTGCCAATGTTTCTGAAAGTAAAATTGTGTTGAGTTCTGAAAGACCTGTCCGTGTGCCTTTTAGCATTTTCAGGCTTAACATTTCAGGTGCATCGGCTTCCATATAGCTACCCTTTTGTCTGGTATTTTCTCCATTCGATGAAATAATATATTTCTTCGTTTGAGTTGCCATTACCACATACTTAAAATCGCCTGAGAAAGAAGAGCGTAATTCTTTTCCTAATGGGATGGGGTTATTTTCACGGGTGCTTCTTTCTCCGCGAACCGTCTGATGCTGCATAACTCTACCAATTCTGGCATAATTTTCATGACTTTGGTTAAAGGTCACTTCATCATAAATCCAGAGCCCGATTAATATAGCCACAGCCATACCAGTTGCTAACCCAAACAGGTTAATTGCAGAATAGCCCTTATGCTTAAGGAAATTCCTGAATGCGATTTTAAAATAATTGCTTATCATAATTTTTAGGTATATAGACGATTGTGATGACTGAACATTACGTTTTAAGGCGAAAGGCCGAATGAAACTTAAAACCCCGATTATATACTCCCGTCGGGCTAACCTTTCACCAAATACTCTCACATTTTTATAGAATCGCTCATGCAGATCCCCCTGCACCTCTTCTAATAAGTGAGGTGCGCAAAACCATTCCAGCAATTTATCTGCCCAGCGGGGAGGTTGGGGTTTCATATAATTTTAGCTTACTGTTTATTGAGTGATTTAGTGAATTAGTGGTTGAGTGATTTTGTAGAATTAGTTTAATCACTCATTCACTCATTTTTAAGTGTCTTCACCGGATTCATTAGCGCGGCTTTAATAGCTTGGTAACTGACAGTTAATAAGGTAATCAGTATAGCTCCCAATCCTGACAGAGCAAAAATCCACCATGATATTTCGATGTGATAGGTATATTTCTGCAACCAACTACTCATATAGTAATAAGAAATCGGAACCGCCAATAGAAGTGATACCAAAACAAATAGTACAAATTCTGTTGATAACAGACTCCATAAACTGAATACTGTTGCACCTAATACTTTGCGGATACCAATTTCTTTGATACGTTGCTCGGCTACGAAAGAAGCTAAACCAAATAAACCTAAGCAAGAGATAAGAATAGCCAGAACAGCAAAGAAAGTAGCCAGTTTACCAATACGGTCTTCTGTAGAAAACTTTATGGCATATTGCTGGTCTGTAAATTTGTAATCAAACGGGCTAGCCGGATTGAGCTTTTTAAATACTTCTTCTACCTTAGCCAATGATTCATTTGTACTCAACTCAGGGTTCAATTTGATACTGATTACACTTGACCAGTTATAATTCAAAATAAACACAGTTTGGTAGACTGGGTCAAAAGGTGAGTCCATTACCATATCCTTAATTATTCCTATAACCTGATACGGATTGCCATTCCATTTAATAGTTTTGCCAACCGGGTCTTTCAAACCCATATATCTGACTGCTGTTTCATTTAATACGATACCGGAAGAATCCGTCGAAAAGTCTCTGGAAAAATCACGGCCGTTGGTAAATTGCCAACCTACTGTTTTTCCAAAATCGTGCGTGACAGCAATAACTCCAAACTGTTCTTTAAAACCAGGATTTTTACCAGGCCAATCAAAGCCGATCAGTCTTGACCCTAACTTTGTGGTTGGAGACGACGATGTTGCCATTTCTACCACAGCACCTGTTCTTTTCAATTCATCCCGCAGTACACTATATTTCCCATATAATTCTGGCGTATTCATCCCAATAGTAATCATACTACTACGATCGTAGCCAATCGGCCGATTTTTGGCGTATTGTATCTGGCGGAAAACGATAATTGTGCCTATAATAAGCGTAATTGAAACAGTGAATTGAGTAACTACCAAAACTTTGCGAGGGATAGCTGCCAGACGCCCAGCCCTGAATGTGCCTTTTAATACTTTAATAGGTTGAAATGAAGAAAGATAGATTGCAGGATAACTACCGGCTATCAGACCTGTTAAAAGACTGAATCCAATACCTGCCAGCCAGAAAAGCGGCTCATTCCAGAGTAGCGATAACTTTTTATCAGCAACCTCATTGAAAAAAGGAAGCATAAGCAGTACGGCCATTAAAGAGAATAGAAAGGCAAAAGCAACCATCAGAATAGACTCACTAAAAAACTGGATGACCAATTGAGAACGAACAGAGCCGATTGCCTTGCGGATACCAACCTCTTTTGCACGTTTTTCAGAACGGGCCGTTGAGAGGTTCATGAAGTTGATACAAGCCAGAAGAAGTACGAATATGCCTATAATACCAAAGAGCCATACGTATTGAATCCTGCCTTCCGGATTACGGAATTTATCCCAGCCTCCGTACAAATGCCAACGACTCATGGGATGTAAAAAAATCTCAGGCTTCATATAAGCGGCCTCAGGAACATTTTTCACTCTTAAGTTTTTTATCTTTTTTGAAACTGTCTCAAAATCGGCTTTTGGAGCAATTTGCGCCAGAATTTGCCAGGAATTGTTACCCCAATTAGCATTAGGTTTAATCCAAGACTCCGATGAAACGTATAAGTCCCAGGGGGCAATAAAGGTCATATCCCGAAACTCTGTATTGTACGGGAAATCCTCGTAGATGCCCGTTACTTTCACATCTAGTTTATTATCAATCCTGACAATCTTGCCCATCGGGTCGTCATATCCGAAAATTGACTTAGCTACTGACTCCGACAATAAAATCGAATTCTGGTCTTTTAATCCTGCCCGCGTACCTCTGAGCATCTTCAGTGTAAGCATATCAGGTGCTTCAGAACTGAGGTAATTACCGGTTTTCATAAATTTTTTATCCCCTGATGCCAGAATATGTTCTCCTGTCCAGGAAGACATAACCACGTATGTGAAATCGTGTGAAAAATCAGTTTTTAGCGTAGTCCCTAATGGGATGGGCATATGCTCTCCTACACCAAATTCTCCGTTAGGGGTTGCACCTTGCATTACCTTTGCAATCCGGTTGTAGTTCTGGTAGTATTTGTTATAGGACAGTTCGTCATAAATCCAAAGCCCTATAAGTATAGCTACGGCCATACCCGAAGCCAATCCGAAGATGTTGATAAAAGAATAGCCCTTGTATTTGAGCAGGTTCCTGAATGCGACTTTAAAATAATTGCTTATCATAATTTGTATGTATAATTCGGTTGATACCTCCTTTTTTCGTCTTAAAGCAAAAGGTTTGATAAAGCTCAAGACTCCTTTTGCATACTCTTGCCGGGCTGTTTTCTCTCCAAATACTCTAAGATTCTTCTGAAATTTTTCATATAAATCTCCCTGCACCTCTTCCAATAGATGAGGCGCACAAAACCACTCTAACAATTGATCTGCCCAGCGGGGAGGTTTTGGCTTTTGCATATTTTTTTTCTTAGGGTAGAGGGTATAGAGCATTGGAAATTTTGCCCTTAGCCCCATATCCTCTGCTTATTGCAATGTTGAAAAAATTCTCAGCGGGATATTATCCCATAGACGGTTGCGCAATAAACGAATTTCGTCTAGTGTGCGGTTGCCCAAAGCTGTTACCGAAAACAATCGTTTCCTACGTCCTCCCCTTTCAGCCGTGGCATCTCCCATATAAGAGGATACCATGTTTTTTTCTTCCAGGCGGTGCAAAGCAGCATGCACTGCGCTGACACTCACCGATCGTCCAGTTTGTTCTTCTATTTCTTCAGTGATTGAAACACCGTAAGCCTTATCACCCATAATCGCAACGGTCAATAATACTATCTCTTCAAATTCACCTAAGTAAGTTCTTTTCATACAATTTTATTATTTCAACTTTTGTAGAACTAATAATACATACGTTTCAGCCTGGTTTTGCATTTTGTATGTAAAATTATATCAACTTTTGTAGAACAAATGATATGCCAAGCCGAAAAAGCATTTAAAACAGGGTATTTTAGCGTATTTATTTAAAATGAAGTGTCCGAAATCGTACAGTTAGCTTGTCCGAAAGCGTACGGTGAAGTAGAAAATCTTTGAATAATTTTGAAGATAAACGGTTCTAAAAACAAAAATCCCCTTGCTCAAGGCAACGGGATTCTCTGTCGTGGTAAATGTCTTATCCTTTTTTGTTATGCGTGTTTACACCTATAACGGAGTAAAGCGGGCAAAAACTTACAAGGCTGGTAATCAGGAAAATACTGGCTAAAGCCGCTGCTGAAATGCCCCATAACCCGGGCAATATATCAGTATAATACAAGCTTACTACAGCAAGGGCAACAATTATCCGAATCATACGGTCAATTTTACCAAGGTTTTTCATGTTCTAGAAGTTAGTATATTGTTATTTGCTTGAAACAATTTTAAGAATCGTTGTCCTGACTTTTTTTGTCAGGCATTACAAAACCTTTCACTACATCTCCAATCACAAATCCAAAATAAGCACCAATAGGGATCATAGTCTGCCATTGTGATTTTAATGGGCAAGTACCTGTTATACAGCCTATTTCTTTCCAGTATATATATCCTCCTATTGCTCCTAAGCCTGTACCAATCCACGCTAAAAACTTGATGTATTTCATATGCGCTTGCTTTAGGTTCTTTTACCGAATATCAAAAGTCATCATTTTTTTTCAATTATCCCTGTTTTTGTTTAATAAAATAATAAAATAGTACACTTATTATTAAACATCATTAATAATTGAGCGAATATTGATTAAAAATACATGAAAGCTGTTTTACTTCTTAAAAATCGAAATGTTCATCATTCCTACTTTAGGCGAAAAAGAAGAGTTGTATTTGAGTTTGGACTTATCCAATAGGTTAGCGAAGCGTTTTAGTTTATCATGAATGATATCTCCGTAGATTTTAATCATTAAGCAAATCTTGCAGTCACTTTCTATAATTTCCTGCGGACTGATTTCGCTTTTTTCCAGGGCATCCAATATCTGTGCCTGGAAGGCATCATTTGTGGCTTCTTTTTTCATGGCAATGGTTTTCTAATGGCTATAGGAGAATTTTCTTCCTGGCGATGTAAGTAAAGGTAGACAAAAAAATGTAAAAACCAAGCCAATCGGGATAAATCTATTATTAAGGTAGAGTTTTCTTATTAAAAGGTACTAAATAAATTTTCACTTGAAGTCTTTCTTACAGATTGTTAAAACTACTTTCAGATAATTATTTTTTAATTTATATTGCTTGTCAAATTATTCTACGATGTCTTCTTATCGCGCTTTTAAGCCAAACGACCTGCGTGGTACATTAAAGATGGCACATCCTAAAGGCTATCTGGCTAATTTTGTGGAGTTTTTCTGGCAGTCAGAGTTTGCTACAGATGGAAGTGATTTTATTTATAGCTATGCTCTACCTAATTATTCAGGTTTATTGTCTTTTAATTTATGTCATTCAAGCTGGTACTCATTTGAATTAATCCAACAAAAAACTTACACTTTTAGTAATAGCAAAATATTTGGTTCATTACCCCATTCATGCTTATGTAAGTATCCGAAAGGGCTTAAGCAAGCGGGAGTTAAACTAAAACCCGGTGCATTAAGCTTACTTTTAGGCATACCTGCTGAAGAGTTACAAGGTTTAAAAGCAGATATAGGTGACTTTTTCAGTACTGATTTATTGGAAGAGCAATTGAGTACAACTAATTCTTTTGCTGAACGAGTAAGGTATATGGAGGCCTTTTTTAATAAAAGCGTTCTTAACTCTTCTATCGATTATCGCTATCATCTAGTACAGGAAGCTTTAACCCGTTTTGATGCCTTTATGCCGTTTGGGAATGCTATCCGGCAGATTGCAGAGGATTTATGTGTTACGCCAAAATCGCTGAACCGATATTTTATGCACTGGGTTGGAGTGCCCCCTAAATGGTGTCTGAAAGTGCACCGTTTTACTAAAATGCTTGCAGCCTATCAGCAATTTTCTCATCATCTACCTTATGAGTTATACGGATACAACGACCATTCTCATTTATATAAAGATGCAATTAATCTGACAGGGCGACCTATCACTCATTTATAGTCAGATTGTCCGATTTTTACACAAGTGTTCCCCAAAGCTTTTTTACTTTTGTAGGAATTTTTGACGAGTAATTATTGGAAAAATCATTCCAGCATATGACATCATCTACAATTTTCGATTCATTTATTCAGCGAGTGATTGGCGTTATAGAAAAATCGCCTGATATGATAGGATTGGCAGTGGCAGGTTCGTGGATAACAAAAGAAACAGATGCCTTTTCTGATTTAGATTTAATACTGGTATCAGAGAACAATATCTCTCAAGACCCGGCTCAGATGAAAGCAATTGCCAATCAATTCGGCACAATACTTTCGGCATTCACAGGCGAGCATGTAGGCGAGCTAAGGGTATTGATTTGCCTATATGATGAGCCTCTGTTACACGTTGATCTGAAGTTTCTTTTACCGGACGAATTTTATGCAAGGGTAGAAAACCCGTTAGTCGTTTGGGAAAGAGAAAACCGATTAACAGAAATTATCAGACAAACTACATCAAATTGGCCTTATCCTGATTATCAATGGATTGAGGACCGTTTCTGGGTATGGATCCATTATGCTACTTTAAAAATAGGCAGGGGTGAATTATTTGAAACCCTTGACTTTATTTCGTTCCTGCGTACTATGGTGTTAGGCCCTTTACTGCTAATCAAAAACGGACATCAGCCCAGAGGTGTCAGGAAACTGGAAACTAAACTTTCTGCTACTGACCTGGCCGCCATACAAGAAACAGTAGCCACTTTGGACAAAAAAAGCCTGGTTACAGCTTTATGGAAATGTATATCGATTTATGAAGATTTACGCACACATTTGTTCAATGATTCTATTGAGTTAAAACCAGAAGCAGAAAAACGAGTGAAAGAATATTTACATTTGACAGCCAAATCTACCTAGGTAATTTACCTATCTTTATTGCAAAATAAGGATACATGACTATACCCACCGACAGACCCATTTATGAGGGAGAAATTGCTACCTATTGGTTTGATGAAAACATACTGGTTTCTTTATCTAAAAGTCCTAAGCGCACGGTAGAGAATATCAGCGGCAACGTGGTTTTGGTGAAAAAGATAACCAATAACACACCTGTGCCTTTACTCATCTACTTATCAGACTCTCCTGTGCCCGACAAAGCCACCCGTCAGTTTTCAACTCAGCAGATACCTGTTATTTATTCTGCGATGGCTATGGTATCGAAGCCCGGCTTGTCTAAGTTTATCATGAATATTTTATTTAGCCTGAAACCTCCGCCAATTCCGATGAAAAGTTTTTCAGATGTTCAAGAGGCCAGGGAATGGTTGTTATCTTTGTCGAAATGATTAATCTAGCTACCATACCCCTTTTTCAGAAACTTCATAACTCACAGAATATACTACTCTCTGGTGCGGGAGGTGGCTTTGATATTTACTGTGGTTTACCTCTTTACTTTGCCTTAAAAGCTCAGGGGAAGAATGTAATTTTAAGTAATTTGTCGTTTACCTTGCTTTCAAATACTTCTGCTACTGAAGTATTTCCCTCGTGCTGGCAAGTGAAAGCAACTAATCAGGTTTTGAATGGTTATAATTATTTTCCTGAGAAGTATCTCGCAGAATGGTTCTTACAGCAGGGCGAGTTGCTTACAATATATGGTTTTGAAAAAACAGGAGCTAATACCTTAAAAAATGCCTTTAACTTTATTAAAGACAAACACCAGATTGATACAGTGATTCTTATAGATGGTGGAACAGATAGCCTTTTACATGGTGATGAGGAAGAACTTGGCACACCCACCGAAGATAGTTGCTCTTTGGCAGGAGCTTTTTGCTCTGCTATTCCCAATAAATTCTTAGTATGCCTGGGCTTTGGTGTAGACCATTATCATGGGGTTTCACATTATTTGTTTCTTGAAAACGTAGCCACTCTTATACGAACCGGGGGGTTCTTAGGTACTTTTCAATTAATGAAAGAAATGACCGAATTTGAAAAGTACAAGCAGGCAGTAATTTATGCTAATGGACGGATGAGACTACATCCCAGCATTGTATCTAATTCTATTATAAGTGCCATTGAGGGGAAACACGGTGATCATCATGAAACAGAAAGAACCAAGGGGAGTGAATTGTGGATTAATCCACTAATGGGTATGTATTGGTGTTTTCAGTTAGAACAAGTTATAGAGCAACTCTTATACTTCGATTTTATCAAATCTTCTAATACATTTAACGAATTAAAAGATGGATTAGCTGAATTCAGACACACACTTACCGATTTTCGGGATAATAGAAAGATGCCCATCTGACCAAAAATAAAAAAGCCCCTTTACAGGGGCTTAAGGTATATTTAGGTAATAAGGTATTTTATCTGAATACTATATAGGTTGTGTTTATTGTTATAACAACTATTGTCGTTATTTGGTTCCTTTACTTATTTTTTGCCAAACCTTAGGGTGTTCTTATTACCGCCAGCTTCTTCATTAGTTCTGTTTTATTACTTTCGGGTATCTGAATCGGGCTTTCCTGATTTCTCATATATAAATGGTCTCGCTCTATACGCTCTATACAATTCAGATTAATAAGTAAAGATCTTGATAAACGATAGAAGTTAGACGTAGAAAAATACTGCGCCAGATGCCCCAGATTCATCGAAAATAAATAGGGACTAACTTCATTTATCAGATAAACTTTCACATAAGAGCCATCGGCTTTCAGATATAGCACATCCTGCTTACTGAGCTTTTTCAGGCCCTTATCAAAAGGCAGAAAAATAGTTTCGGCCATTACAGGATTAGGGCTAGCTGAAGTAGTAGCTTTGTAGTTATGATAAGCTAATTCTATTTGCAGGGCTAGTTCATTATGGCGGAATGGCTTCAACAGATAAGCTGCCGGTGAAGTATCTTTAGCCCGCTGAAAAGTCTGGCTTTCAGAATTAGCAGTCAGGTAAATAATGGGCATTGGGTGTAGTTTCACCAATTCAGCAGCTGTCTGCACTCCGTCATGAGTTGAGCCTCTCAGCATAACATCGACGATACCTATATCGGGCAATTGTTTTTTTAGAGAAACAATGGCTTCTTCAGAGTTTCTTGCTATTCCAGTAATGGTGTGGCCTGCTTTTTCTAGCGTTTCTTTAATATCTGTTCCTGTCATTACTTCATCTTCTACAATCAATATTTTTAGTGCACTCATAACAAAACGTCAGGTTTAAATTTCATGGTAAAGGTTGTGCCAGCAGAAAAGTTAAAGTTGTATGTACCCCGCATTTGCGCGACTTGCATCTGAATTAGTTTCATACCGAATGATTGCTTAACTGCTCCAACTAATAAATTGTTTTTCAGGCCTGGGCCATTATCTGCTATAGTCAATTCCAATTCGTCTTTTTCCTTATCACAAACTATAGTCAGGCGAGGATCTGGATTGTCAGGAAAAGCGTATTTACAGGCATTTGTTATTAACTCGGTAATAATTAAACCAACAGGTAAGGCCTGGTCGGCATTTAATTTCACAGGAATAACCTTATAATCTAATTCAACGTGCATATAGCCAAATGTCTGCAATACTACCTCTGCTATCTCTCTAATAAAATCGGCTAGATTAATAACAGCCAGCTCTTCTTTATCATATAATCTTCGATGGAGAATGGCCATTGATTCGATTCGAAGCAGGTTATTCTCTGTGGCTTGTTTGCTTGCAGCATCAGAAAACTGATTAGCTTGTAGGCTAAGAAGACTTGAAACTAATTGTAAATTATTCTTCACCCTATGATTTTGTTCCCTTATTAATACCTCATTACGCTGGCTGATTTGTTGATTCTTACGTGATAATTGGTAATAAAAGAAACCAAGTCCAGCCGTTAATAGAAATAAAGCCGCAAGTGTGCGTAAAAACAATTGTTGAGTGCGTGAATTTTCGTTCGATAAGGCTAATTCTTCATTCTTTTTTGTCAGTAATGCTTCTTTCTTCTGAGTTTCATATTCAATCTCTAATCGGGTAATGGCTCCCTCTTGGTCAGCCATTAATTCTTTTCTCTCCAGATCCTTTAGAATCTCTAAATGTATAAAGGCCTTTTCCCATTGTTTTGTGGCTTTGTAATAATTTACATAAGAGGTTTCCAGACTCCGAAGCCAGGCGTAATGATGAAGATGTTGTTTCTCATAAAATTGTTGTATCTGTTTGAGAATATCCGGTACCTTTTCAGGCTGATTAAAAGTCAGATAAGCTGAGGCTAAAAACAGCATGGCTGATACTCTTTCATTATCTTCTTTCAGGCGGGCGAACTCATTATAAGCATGCTGAAAGTAGGTAATGGCTCTAGGGTCTTTTTTTAATACCAGTAGCTTTCCTAATGAGATTTGTATATTAGCCCATCCAATGGAATCTTTTAATTGGATAGCTAGTAATTCGGCTTTTTTCTGATAAAAGAATGCAGAGTCTATATTGAATTGTATGTTTTTAGATGGTTGTACTCTATTTTTTAAGGATTCATCAACATATAACTCACCCAAACTTGAATAAGTGCGCATCAGTCCTGCATTTGATTTGGCTCGCTTAAAAATACCTTCTGCTATTTTTAACTGCTGGAAAGCCTCATCGAAATGCCCCTGCCTTTGTTCTTTTTCTTTTATTCTGATGTGTAAACGACCCAATTCGTAGGAATCACCGAATTTTTCCTGTATTCGGAGCGATTTCATAAACCATACGTGAGAAGTGAGAAAATTTCCGGCGCTTAATTCAATTTTACCTAATAAATAATACCCCTCTGCTATCTGCAGAGAGTCTTTTTTCAGGATGGCTACTTTTAAAACACTATCTGCATAAGCTATTTTTCTGATATGCTCAGCAGAATAGATCGTTTTCTGTGCAACAACCGCACGTAATCCTGTAAACAAACTTATGACTGTTATTAAATAAAAGACTTTATAGGGTGGCATGAAAAAGGAATTACTAGCCAAAGCTAAAGAAAAAAAATGAAGGAAAATATCTTCATCTGGAAAAACCATAATTTGGCAAAGTAATGAAACGACTTCACAAAGTATCAGTTGACTGACATGCTTTTGTTGATGTATTTTCGGGCATCCAAACTATAGAACCCAAAAAAACAGCTGTACTAAAGTCATTAATTATCCCACTCTTTTTTATAAAAAGCCAAGAATCAGAAAACGGAATTGTGTACTCAGGAACGAGGTATTAATTATAGCATTATTCATTTGATTAAGATAGGCCTACCATCTATTATAAGGAAAAATCGCTACGTTTAATTATTTCTCAATCAGATAAAATAATTTCATTTTATATACTAACAAATACAGCTTTATTAAAATTAACGCTGGAAAAATTGCGCTAATAAGGCAAAGAGTATGTCTTTATTGCGGTGACTAAACTTTATCTAATTTTATTAAGGCCTTGATGCAGTGATGTATCAAGGTTTTTATTTTGTCATCTAAAAGTCGAGCTAAATGAAATGATAAGATTTAATTATTGATTATCTCTCTCGCCACCCTTTCGCCAGAAAGAATCGCCCCTTCCATATACCCATTCCAGACATCTGATGTTTCAGTACCTGACCAGTGGATATTGCCCACAGGTTCACGAAGAGTTTTTCCGACTGACGTCCATACGCCTGGTGGCATCAATCCGGCATAGCAACCACGGGTAAATTCTTCTTCTGTCCAACTGTGATCCAGATATTTAATTGGGTTGCGAGCCTTTTCTCCATAAAATCTGACAAATGTATCTAAGACAGAAGCCTTACGGGCTTCGGGTGAGAGTTGTGCAAAATCTTTGGCCTGATTGCCTAATACAAAACCCATCATAATGCCTTTGCTTTCATCTTTTGGCGAATTATCGAAAGTAACCGTCACGTAACCTTTATCAGTAGCTGACAAGCCATTTAGTCCTTCTTCCCGCCAGAATGGCTTATCATAAATAGCATACGTTTTCCAGACGGTACCCATTGGCATCCGTTGCGTCAGTTGTTCCCGATTGGCTGGCATTGATGGTGAATAATGAATAAGCCCGGCAAGTACAGGTGGTAAAGCCACTATTACTTTTTTGGCTGTTAGCTCAAAATCATCTCCTTTTACTGTCACCAGATTATCTTGCTGACTGATAGCACGCACCACACTATTTAGCCGGATATGTTCTTTAAAGGTTTCTGCTAATCTCAATGCAGGCTGAGAAGCCCCACCAACCAGTCTTTCTTCCTGCGCTCCGTTTTTTACATTCATCAAGGTATCTAAATCCCTGCACGACTTGGTATAAAACAGGGCATGGAGCATTGAAATTTCGTTAGGATCAGCTGCCCAGATGGCTTCTGCGGCTAACTTAAACATTACCTTGGCTGTTTTGAACGACATCTGTTTGTCCATCCAGGTTGCCAGTGTTATCGAATCATAATATGCAGCATTGGGAGTATTCCAGGGGTTTTGCAAATCGACTGTCTTAGCCAATTTATTCATGCGCTTAATAGCAAAATCCAGACTCAACAAAGCCCCAATCGGCAAAGGCGGAATGATTCCTTTATAATGTTTCAGTTTATTATTATAGAGCAAGGTACTTTTTCCCTCATCATAGGTCGGGAAAGTCTGTACGCCAAACTCTTTCGCCAAAGCATACATTCTATCCTGCGTTGGCCCTACCCATGCTGCCCCTAAATCTACGTAGCTTCCATCTTCAAAATGTTGTGTGTGTACCCGCCCCCCTACCCTGTCGCGGGCTTCTAATAAGATTACTTTTTTACCTGCTTTGATTAATTCACGGGTAGCAGTGAGTCCGGCATAGCCGGCTCCGATAATGATGGTATCGTAGGTTTGCATATAGGTTAAACGATTGAAGACGTGTCCCGAATTTGAGTATTTTATTTTTCTCCACAAAAAAATTGAGAATCTTTTATGGAAAATTTTCAATGCCTGCATCAATCAAGCAAAAACCTAATTTTTGCATCTATGAAACAATCTTTCCAACTTAATATTGAGAATCCCTGTCATGAACAATGGGAATCGTTTACGCCTACAGCCAACGGAGGTTTCTGCGCTTTGTGCCAGAAAAATGTGATAGATTTTAGTGAAATGTCTGAAAGCCAGTTGGTGGCTTTCTTTCGAGACCGTTTGAACTCCTCTCAGAATCTTTGTGGTCGTTTCAGAGAAAACCAATTAAAGAAAAACTATAAGATAGAAGAATGGTTTCCGACATGGCGTGTACAAAACAACGAGGTACAATATGAGATTCCGGTAGCTACTATTGCCGAAAAAAGACATAAACAAGCCATAAGATTACCATTGATTCAGCATAAGAAAGTAGTGCGCAATATGGCGGCCGCCATATTGACTCTATTGTGCATTGTAGAAGGATTAGGGCAGAATCGGATAGTGTCAGGACAGGTAGTAGATGCATATGCTAAGGAAGCACTGCCGGGGGCTACCATTACAATTAAGGGTACAAAAAGAGGAACGGTGTCAGATGAAAACGGGTATTACAAGATAGAAGTATCTGACAATGATATTCTGGTATTTGGTTCAATTGGCTACAAGGAAGTGCAGGAACAAGTTGCCGGAACTAAAGGTCAAATAAAAATAGAAATGGAGGAAGAAGTAACGACATTAGGCGAAATTGTTATTGCCGGAATTACTCCAGAGCGATATGGATATAGATTAGGTGGTGTTGCTTTCTGCAGCGTCACTACTTTTGAGAAACCTCTTCCTCCTAAAAAATATGCAAGCAAGATAGCTGTCTGGGGCAATGCCGTGCAGAACGAGGAATTAATGCTAGTACCTGAATTGGTGGCTTTAAAAGATTCAACAGGTAATTCTTTTGAGCGTGTCAATGAAGAAAAATGTTTCAGAGAAAATGGATTTCAACAAATAACAAGTGTTCAACTGTATGATTATTCAGGTAGAATTTTTCAGGAGAGATTTACTAAACTGAACGATGGGATGATTAGTGTTGATGTACGCGACATTCCTAGAGGAACATATATTGTTCGTGTTATTTACAAAAATGAAAGAAGTCTGACTGAAAACGAGATTTCATCAACACGAATACTAATTGAGAGATAATTAGACTGTGACAAAAAGGTTTGAGATTAATATATGGCATGTGGGTTTGATTTTGAGGGAATAATGCCCAGTGTCAGTTGTTCCACGCAACTTAGCTTCTTACAATAATTAAATGAAATACTGCTGTGATTAATGGATGAGGCTTGAATGGTTGATTTGAAAAGAGTGGGAAGGATAATCTTCCCTCTTCTTTTGTTATTATAGAGCCTCATTTATTTCTTCTTTACATACGGAAGTATGTTTTTGATTAAGACTTCAAAAGGCAGTTTTGATTTCCATGACCCAAAACTATTACCTGTAAACACCACAACAAGGTCCAGGTCTGCGATACTCATAAAATACTGTCCGCCATTTCCGGAAGAAAAAACCACATTATAGCTGAATTGATCAGTAACCATTTTTTCGTTATACCAATAATATCCATAATAGGTGGGTTGCGGAGAGACATGCTTTGCTTTTGATATGCCTACGTTCGAAAAGTCCTCAATTTTAGTAATTGGTTTTGTAGACTCTTCAATCCATCTTTTAGAAAGGATTTGCTTATTCTGCCACATGCCTTTGTTTAAAACTAATTGTCCGATTTTTTGCATGTCAATTGGTTTCATGTAAAAGGAACCAGCTGTCATAAAGTGGCCTGTCGGGTCTTTTGTCCATCGGTAATCTGTAATACCCAGAGGCTTAAACAAAAAAGTTTCTGCAAATTTAGCCAGTGGCATTTTGGTTGCTGATTCAATAATTCCTCCAATAACCATTGGCGCCGATGAATTGTAAGCCCAAAACGTTCCCGGTTTATGAGCCATAGGAAGGTCTAGCGAAAATTTAAGCCAGTCTTTGGTCAATTCCATTTCATCTTCGCAATCTTTGGTGCTATTCCATTCTTCACAATCAAAGCCAGCTTTCATTTCGAGCAAATCCTTTATAGTCATGTCCAGCTTATTATGCTCTAAATTTTTAAATGAACGGTACTGCGGGAAAAATGTATATACCTTTTCATTAACACTTTTGATATACCCTTTGTCAATAGCAATACCCATCAGCAGGCTGGTAATAGACTTGAATGAAGAGCGGGTATCGTGTAGGGAATTTTTACTCAATCCATTAAAATAATGTTCATAAATAATCTTATTGTGTTGAGCGACAACAATCCCGTCAATATTGGGATATTTTCCTTTTTCAATAGCCTGCATAGCTGTATCAGGAAATATACTTTTATTCTGTGAAAAGGAAGTAAAGGGAATAAGTAAGACAAGGGAAATACAAATGAGATTTCTCATCAGGTAGGTTGTGTTTATTTTAGATGGTCTATACGTTATATCCAATACGTTTATACGAATCAAATATTACTATTAGATGCCCGAAAAAATAAATAAAAGTTTTATAGAGGCTGATTTGAAAAAGAGTGAGAAGATAGACTTCTCACCCTTTTGTATATAAAATGTATCTTCTTGATTACTTTAAAAGTATTATACCTTTCAGCTATTACTTTACATAATGAAGCGCCACGCATCCTGATTTTAAAACCTTTGATTCAACTAGTTGCAAATCTAATGTTTCTACTAAGTTAGTTCTGTCGAAAAGGCGTCTCCCTGCTCCTGCAATAATAGGTTGGATAACGAAATGAAATTCATCTACTAAACCCATTTCTATCAGCTGTGATGGGAGGTCTACACCGCCAAGCAAAATATTCCTGCCTTCCTGCTGTTTCAGTTTTATTATTTCGTCCCTAAGATTTGTCCGGACAATTCTTGTTTTTTCGTCTTCAGCTGTCTCTAAGGTTCGAGAAAAAACGAGCTTATCTTTGGAGTCAAATACTCTGGCAAATTCGTTCGCTACTTCGTCCATCGACTGGTTTCTTGCCACATTTGGCCAGAAAGGAACCATCAGTTCGTAAGTGATACGTCCATAGACGAGTAAGTCACCTTCTCGCATAAAATCCGTAAAATATTCATGTACATCTTCGTAGCCGCCCCCTTTGGTATGGTCACAACAACCATCCAAAGTTAAGTTGATACCATAGATTAGCTTTCTCATTGAATTAAGTTTTGATTTTTCTAAAGTTAGGTTATTTCCCATTTAGATTCTTTATGATTATACAATTTTAGCTCAATTTCATTTTTAAGTATAAGGCCATCTATTATAAGGCAACAGCATAGGCAATTATTCCAAACCATTATTCAGGTTGGCCGCTACGCGAAGAATATCGCAACAGTCTGATTATACCAGAAACCTCCTCAAACATTTTGAAAACCGAATCTTAAGTAGGAAATTTAGGAGACGCCCAGTTGGGACGCCAGTCTTGGATAACAGTCTGCAACCAGCCGTCTGCATAGCCACTATTGAAATGGAGAAGAAAAAGAACTCAAGCATAATGCAGATAATTTCAGAGTCTGGGCAAGTAACAGCCACTCAAGCAGCAGTGGAAAAGGTTACCAATATGTGCACTGCCCCCAAAAAGTTAGACACATCTTGAGGGTATTTGTATGAGAAAGAGAAACAAATATACTTATGAGTTTAAGCTTCACTGT
>NZ_QVMT01000005.1 GCF_003418935.1 Emticicia sp. C21
AATTTATTTTCAACCCTTTCGTTCCCTCAACCTCTCTTTCCTTACTCTCTCAATCAATCGGGGTGCAAAATTCTGACTTTATTTTTACAATTCCAAATGAATGACAAACTTTATTTTCAACCTTTCCCCAATCTTCTGATTACCACCTTTTTACTATGCTCCTGCTATGTAACGCTCAGTCTGTTCATCATTTTTGGGACTGCAAAGGTACGGCGCTTTTTTACATTTGTCAACCCCCCAATCAAAAGTTTTTTAGAGCATAAACCTTATTTAACTTNATATCATATTCTGTATCTGGTATATACACTATCAGTATCTATTATATATTCATTGGGTGAAATTAAAAATATACTATCCCTATGGGATACTGCTCTCTTAACAGCTTATTTTTTCTACCGATATAACATCCCTACGGGATATACTTTAGTCCCAGAGTGACGATGTATTAAAATCTTCGAACTATTTCAGCCAGCGAGTTACCTAATTATATATGTAAGTATCACAATTTTACTAAGTGGTCTTAGTGGTTATAACACTTTTTTCAGCGTCAGTTAAATGTGCTTTTGTTTTCTCCAGCTATATTTTATACCATTTATATATAGTTACTCTCTCTTCTACCTCTTTCAAATAGTTCTAAAACCTCTGTACCGTAACATCAATGTGCTATTTACAGGCTTTTTTCTATGCCGTTACTTTGTCGGCATATTGCTTCAAAGGAGCAAATCCAATTAACTAAAATTATTCCTATTATTCTTAACACAATCTCGCCATGAAAAAAACACTACTGTCTCTTGTGGTCTGTCTCTTTTCTTTTAGCGCATTCCCGCAAAGTACTACTGTTGACCCTAACCAGGGAGTTTCGGTGCCGCAGTTTACAACTACCTTTATTAATGGGTTGACTAATCAGCCTAAAGGAACTATCGTTTTCGACAAAGACCTGAACGTAATAAAATACTGGAATGGTACAGCCTGGGTAAATCTCACGGCAGGTGGTGGCTCGGGTATTGGCTGGGCAGTTAATGGTAATCATATCAATACTACTAATACAGGTAATGTAGGTATTGGAGTAAACTCTCCAACTGCTAAATTGACTATTGCAGGTACTGCGCCTAATGGTTCATTAGCTATCTCCGGTACTTCACACGTTTCTCATTTTAATTATCCTGCCAGTGGTTTAGAAAATACTTTCATCAGAGGCGGTAATGCAGGCTCACATGTTTTGATTAATGATTCGCAAGGTTTGGGGAATGTCGGTATTGGCACGAATCTGCCTACTTCTAAATTAGATGTAACCGGACAAGGTCGTTTCACGAATCTTCCTGTTAGTTATAATAATACGACTCAAGAGTATACGAATGGTGCCCTTGTATTAAGTAATACGGCTTATCCTTTTGGATTTATGAGATTAGATGGCAACGTTGTGCAGGCATTTAGCATCAATAACCTTACTTATAAAAGTACTCCGGATAAATTGGTATTGAATCCATACGGCGGAAACGTTGGTATAGGCACCAGTTTACCTCTCTATAAGTTTCACCTGGTTTCTTCGGGTGAACAATTGATGAAAACAGAAGCTACTAACGGCCTAGTTCTTTTTAATGACCGTACTACCGATGGACAATATGGTTTTCTGAGAGCCTGGACAAATAATCCGTTTAATCCGGCAGGCTATTATGGTTTAGAAATAGGTGTACCTCCAGCCTTGAATAGTGAACCGCAAAAGAGATTGTTGTTTACTACCAACTACACTATCCGAATGGCCATTATGGAAAATGGCAATATAGGTATTGGCGTGCATGACCCAAGTGCTTATAAACTGGCAGTGAATGGAAGCATAAGAGCCAAGGAGGTAGTGGTAGAAACAAACTGGGCTGATTATGTATTTGATAAGCAATTCAGATTAAAGCCATTAAGTGAGGTTGAACGCTTTATTGAAGAAAATAAACATCTACCTGATATACCGAGCGCGGCAGAAATACAAAAAAACGGTGCGAAGCTGTCTGAGTTAAGTACCAAAATGATGCAGAAAATTGAGGAGCTTACCTTATATAGTATAGAGCAGAATAAACGAATAGAAAAACTTCAAGCAGAACTAACACAACTCAAAGCCATAAACCGATGAAAAATCTATTAACATTTGCCTTAATACTGATAACATTGGCATTGCAGGCACAAAAGAAACATTCAGATTGCGGCACGAAGACTCCTGCTACTCCCCGGCCTATTGCCGAAAAAGATATGCAACGGTTTTTACGTTCAATTAATGCCGTTTCTGTTCCTTACTGCGTAAAAGTTCAGTTTACAGTTTTTGCCGATAACGATGGCTCTAACCGGGCAACGACCGATGCACATATCTACAGGCAGTTTCAGAATATGGTTAATCAGTTTAACCCACATGGTATTTGTTTTACATTTATGGGAATCAGACAAATTAATAACTCTGATTGGAATGTTCAGGATGCAGATGATGAAGAAGCAGAAATGTATGACATTAGAGTATTAGGGAATCTGAATGTATTTATTCATCAAACGCTGACCTTGGGAGATAAAAACCTAGACGGAATTGCTTATGATATACCTAACAACGATGCTTTTATTAGTTTGAAAGGGGTGGCGGTGGCAGATACCATTAACCTTTACACAATGGCTCACGAATTAGGTCATGTGTTTGGGTTATATCATACTTTTACAACTACTTATGGAGCTGAAAGTGTAGACCGAACAGGGAGTTGTAAGGATTGTGAAGATGATGGCGATTATTTATGTGACACGCCTGCTGACCCAGATGACGGGGAAGGGTATCTTCAATCGAATACGAATGCTTCTTGTATGTATATAGGTGATAAGTTAGATGAATGTTCAACGCCATATACGCCTGCTATGAATAATATTATGAGTTATGGAAGAGGAGATTGTGTCAATGCATTTACAGCCGGACAGGGAAATAGAATGAGATACTTTATTGCCAATGAGACGGGCTTGTTGAATGTACTGGCGCAAAACGACGTTCTTATGAGTATCCAGACAACCATTTCGAGTGGCACGGCTGTAAATGCCGCAAGAGACACCTACACGGTTAATTCTATCACTTTTAATGGTACAAGCAATTATACCTTTCAATCGAAGAAAGTAATTATTGGCAATGGTGCCCGGTTATCACCGGGAAATGGAGGTAGGGTTGTACTCAAAACTAATCCTTATTGTAATTAGCTTGTTAGTCTCTATATTTCAGCATTTGGTCTAAACTTTAAAAATTAAATTGTTGTTATGACCCTACTACATCTTTTACAGAGGTTGTTTAGGGTCATTTCTTTTACACCTGAACCAAATGACTTTCAATCTGTCTATGCGGAGAATGACACAATAGTCTGATTTTACGAAAATCCCACCAAACACTTTGAAAACAGCGTGTTAAGTCGGAAATTTAGAGGGACGCTCAGTCGGGGACGCCTAGTCGGGACACCCAATCTGGGAAGGCTTGTCGGAATACACAGTCTTGAATAATTATTCATATACTAGCCGTCCGTGAACAATTATTGACATGAAGGAAGGAAAAAGAGTTGCAAGTGCAATTAAAGTGGAATCGAAAAAGGTTACCAATATGGGGGAACCTTTTTGAAAGGGAACAGTGATGGTACCAGGTATCAGCTAATAAATTGGAACCGAAAAAGGTTACCAATACGGTAGGAACCTTTTTGAAAGGGAGATTAGCTATACATATTAGTAGGTAGTTTTGGAGTGTGTCAGGGTTCCACCTATCAAGCCGGAAAAGGTGACCGATACGGTGGAAACCTTTTATATATAGCGCAGTATTAGTTTTTATTTAAACACCATTGCATGAAAATTCCTGTAAATCTGATTACCGGTTTTTTAGGAGTGGGCAAAACCACTGCTATCAAGCATTTGCTGGCAAACAAACCCGAGGCCGAGCGTTGGGCTATTATTATCAACGAGTTTGGCGCTGTTTCTATCGACCACACAGCCATTGAAGAAAAAGATGGATTGACGATTCGTGAAGTAGCCGGGGGGTGTATCTGTTGTACGGCCAATGTTCCCATGCAATATACCCTCACTACCGTTTTACGCCAACAGAAACCCGATCGTATTCTGATTGAACCTACAGGTATGGGGCACCCTGAAAATATTCTGGATTTGCTTCGTGGCAAATTTATGAAAGATATATTAGATGTAAGAGCCACGATTTGTCTGGTTGACCCTCGTCGTTGGGCGAATGCTGATTTCAGAGCCAATGAGACTTTTCAGGACCAGATTAATCTGGCTGATGTATTGATAGCTAATAAAACAGACCTGGCAGGCGAAGAATTAACGGAGGAATTTAAGGATTGGGCAGATTCTTTGTATCCACCTAAGTTGTTGATAGAATCTGTTAGCAATGGCGAGATTGATTTCAACTGGTTGAGTATTGAACCATTCGGAGAGAGAAAGGCACAATTTTCGCATGAAACTCATCATCACCATCATGGACATGAAGAAGAATTACCCACACCGACTGTTGGGAATCCGGTTAAAAAAGAAAGTCACGGTTTAGGTTTACATGGTTGTGGCTGGATTTTTTCGCCTGATGAAATTTTCAATCTGCCTAAACTCCGTCAGTTTTTCAGTTCCTTGAAAGATGTTTATCGGGCTAAAGGAGTTTTCAGAACGGGTAAAGACTGGATCTTGATTAATGCAGTTGGTGGAGAATTTACGGTTCAATATATTGCTTATCGCCGTGATAGCCGGGTTGAACTGATTGCACCGACCAAATTGGACTGGGCTTCTTATGAAGAGAAACTGAATGCATGTTTGTTGGAAATTCCAGTAGCTTAGACTCCTCTAATTCATTTGAATTTTTGCCACTATGTACACAAAAAGCACAAAGTTTTACAATTGTGTAACATCGTGTTTTTTTAATAGTGTACTTTGTGGCTATTCTATTAGCTTATCTATTTATATATAATACAGAAATTAGCTTTAAATTTGCATTGAGCTTAAAGAAGACTTATACTATAACCAACGTTATACGATAGAATTAAACATACGATATTGAACGACCTATATGCAGAACCTGAAAATTTATAATACACTTACACGCCAAAAAGAAGAATTTAAACCCCTTAGTCCACCATATGTAGGTATGTATGTATGCGGACCAACCGTTTACAACTATGTACACTTAGGGAATGTCCGTACTTTCCTGACTTTCGATGTGCTTTTCCGTTATTTAACGCATATTGGGTATAAAGTTCGTTATGTGAGAAATATTACGGATGTAGGTCACCTGGTAGGTGATGGTGACGAAGGAGAAGACAAAATCGGAAAGATGGCGAAACTGGAGAAACTGGAGCCAATGGAGATTGTACAACGCTATACCAACGATTTTCATAAGGTATTAGAGCAGTTCAATTTCCTGCCACCAAGTATTGAGCCTACTGCTACAGGGCATTTGGTTGAACAGATTGAAGCAGTAAAAACTTTGATTGATAAAGGCTTAGCCTACGAAGCAAACGGCTCGGTTTATTTTGATATTAATCAGTATAATAAAGAAGGTAATGATTACGGCAAACTATCAGGAAGAATTCTGGAAGATTTGCTGAATGAAACCCGTGAGTTGGACGGACAATCTGAGAAACGAAATCCACTTGATTTTGCTATCTGGAAAAATGCAAGTCCTGAACATATTATGCAATGGAAATCTCCGTGGGGCATGGGCTTTCCGGGATGGCATTTAGAATGTACTTGTATGAGTACTAAATATCTGGGCAAGCAGTTTGATATTCACGGCGGAGGTATGGATTTGAAATTCCCACACCATGAATGTGAGATTGCCCAAGGCGTTGGTATTACAGGAACAGAGCCAGTTCGTTATTGGATGCACTCAAATATGTTGACGGTAAACGGACAAAAGATGTCGAAATCATTGGGTAATTCATTTTTACCTTCTGAATTGTTTGCCGGGAGTCACCCATTACTTGATCAGGCTTATAGCCCGATGACAGTTCGTTTCTTCATGTTGCAATCGCAATACCGCAGTACACTTGATTTCTCGAACGATGCTTTAAGAGCTGCACAAAAAGGATACAGACGTTTGATTAATGGCTTGCGTATTGTGAAGACTTTGACATTAGATATTAATGACAAAGTAGCTGATAAAATACCAAGCGAACTCATTGACGATACCCAAGCAGGTAATGTAGCCACACAAACTGTAACGGCTCCGGTTGTTAAAATAGCCATCGACGAAAAGAAAAAACTTGATATTGAAAAAACAGTACAGGCTTTTTATGAGGCAATGAATGATGATTTGAATACCGCTGTGGCGATAGCTCAATTATTCAACTTGTTGAAGTATGTGAACATGATTTATATGAATCAGCTAGACCCAAGGGCTTTAGGTGAAAACACTTTCAACTTATTGCAAGAGAAGTTTGTGGTATTTATGGAGCAGATTCTGGGTATCAAAGAAGAACCATTGACACAAGGCGATGGTATTCTGAGCGGAATGCTGTCTTTATACAAAGAATATAAGTCAAGCCAGAGATATGATAAAGTAGATGAAATCAGAACTTATTTCAAATCAAATGGCATGACTATCAAAGACATGAAACACCGTATTGATTGGGCCTGGGAAGAATAGATTCTTTATTCGATTATATAGAAAAAGGCGGCGCTTCTGGGTGCCGCCTTTTATTGATGTCAGTTTACATTTCTTACTCCTCTCCCAAAAACGGATATTTGTAATCAGTCGGAGAAACGAAAGTTTCTTTAATTGTCCGAGGTTGTACCCAACGGAATAAGTTTAGGATTGAACCTGCCTTATCGTTTGTTCCTGACGCACGAGCCCCACCAAACGGTTGTTGGCCTACTACTGCACCTGTTGGCTTATCATTGATATAGAAGTTTCCGGCTGCATCAACCAGTTTTTTGGTTGCTAAATCGATGGCATAGCGATCTTTGGCGAAAATGGCCCCTGTTAAGGCATAAGGCGAGGTGGAATTCACTATTTCTAATGTTTTCTCGAAATCTGATGGTTCATAAACATAGATTGTCAATACCGGACCGAAGATTTCCTCACACATCGTTACATAAGTAGGGTCTGATGTGAGTAAGATAGTTGGCTCAATAAAGTAACCTTTTGATTTATCGTAATTACCTCCGGCTATGATGCTGACTTTATCGCTTTTCTTCGCATTATCTATATAGGTAGCGATTTTATCGAATGATTTTTCGTCAATCACCGCATTGATAAAGTTTGAAAAATCTTCTGTGCCACCCATTTTTATCTCTTTTAAGTCGGCAACTAAATAGCCTTTCACTTCGTCCCAGATATTAGATGGAATATACGCACGGGAAGCAGCTGAACATTTTTGTCCCTGATATTCAAAAGCACCACGAACTAAGCCTGTTGCCAAAGCTTTTGCATCAGCCGTTTCATGTGCCATTACGAAGTCTTTCCCACCAGTTTCACCCACAATGCGTGGATAAGATTTATATAGATGAATATTCTCGCCAATGGTTTTCCAGATAGTCTGGAATACTTTGGTACTACCTGTAAAGTGGATGCCTGCAAAATCAGGATGTTTAAAGATAATATCTCCTGCTACCGGACCATCTACATAAATCAGATTAATAACCCCATCCGGCAAACCTGCTTCACGGAACACTTCCATAATTACATTTGCCGAATAGATTTGCGTATAGGCCGGTTTCCAAACAGTTACGTTACCCATCATCGCTACGCATGACGGTAGATTGCCGGCAATAGCAGTGAAATTGAAAGGGGTTAAAGCAAATACAAAGCCCTCCAAAGGTCGATACTCCAGTCTGTTCCACATACCTTTAGAAGACTCCGGTTGTTGGGTATATATCTGCTCCATAAAAGCGACATTGAAGCGCAAAAAGTCTATCAATTCGCAAGCCGAATCTATCTCTGCCTGATAGGCATTTTTTGACTGCCCCAACATGGTAGCCGCATTTATTTTTGCCCGATAAGGGCCAGCCAATAAGTCGGCCGCTTTCAGGAAAATACTGGCTCTTTGCTCCCACGAAAGCGCTGCCCAGGCTGGCCGGGCCGCCAATGCTGCTTCAATAGCTTTTTCTACATGAGAAGCATCTCCTTCACTGGCATAGCCTAATACATGCTGATGGTCGTGCGGAGGAGAGAGTTTAATTTTATTGTTGGTATGTATTTGTTCACTGCCAATGTACATCGGTACCTCTATTTGTTTCGAGCGAGCCTCTGCAATGGCTTTTTTTAATGCGAGTTTTTCGGGAGAACCTTTGCCGTAATTCAGAACCGGTTCGTTAACCGGCGTGGGTACTTTAAAGATAGTATTATTCATGATTTGATGAAGGGGATTTTTTGCCAAAATTAGCCGAAATTTTAGATTTGTTAGAATAAATCTTTTTTCTGTTTCTATCTATTATAATTCTATAACATTTAAAAAGTAAATTCCGTTTAGTCAAGTCTCCTATTTTAGTTTTTACCTAAATCTTCAAATCTTGAATTTTTTAAGCTATAATCATAATGGAATATCCATTCGTCAATTTCCTTTTTCTTTATCAAGAACTCTTTCAAATCTATTTCTTTGTTTTCTTTTAATTTATTTAACTGCTCTTTTTCAATACGCTTCAATTGTCGTTTTTTAACAAGTTCATAAAGCTCTAAGTCGCTTTTTCTTTGTTGCAGAATATCTTCGCGATTTCTATTTGGATTTCACTGAGTTGTTGTTCTATCAAGATTAAATCCATATCTCTCTATATAAGGTATAGTTTGTCCTAATTGATAGAATGGCTCTTGTCTTACATATTGAGTAAAACCTTCACTTATAAACTCAATCTCACCTTGTTGTGTTAGAATTGTCCAAAGTATATGATCTTCATTTTCTGTTCGCTCAATGCCTTCAATTTCTACAGCATCATCAAAAGCAGTTTTTAATTCAAAAGTCAAATGCTTAATCTGTCTGAAAACCAATGTACAAGGTGCTACGCAAAAAGTAAAGGGCAGACCTTCTACTTCTGGTTTAATCCATTGAAAAATATAGTCAATATCTAATTCCAGGTCTTCTGCCACACGAATTTTATAGATATAGCAGTCATGCCATCCCATTCGTTCAAAATCAGCCTCTGTCCAGATAGCTTTCTCTAATTTGTAGGTCATTTTTAACTGTTTGAGGAAAGTGAATTCATCAGCAAAATACTAAGTTTTCATAATTCTTACAGACTTATTCTTATTTAATTCTGCATATGCTAAACATAAAAAAGCCTTGAGAGATAGCTATCTCTCAAGGCTTTTTTATGTTTTTCTTAATTCTACAGTTACACTTTTACAACTTCACGCCCGATAATCTGCTAATCTCCAGTTTTGACAATATTATCTGATAATCATATTGAAGCAAACTGAATTTGGCATCCTCTACGGCTGTTTCTGAAGTCTGGATTTCTAAAGGAGTACTTACCCCATTTGTCAGACGGATTTTAGCTAGTTTCAAACCGTATTCTGCCTGAAAGATATTGCGTTCAGCTAATGCTCTCTTTTGTGAAGCTACTTTTATATCATTGAATGCATTTTCAATGTCACGGTTAATCTGTGTTTTCTGTGCTGCCGTATTTTCTCTGGCAGCATCCAGATTAATTCTGGCAATCTGGGTATTGTACGCACTTCTCTTTCCGGTATAAATCGGAATGCTTAATTTTACACCTAACAAAGTATTAAAACGCCAGGCATCAATATTCGGCTGATAACCATTTTTGATACCAGCTGCTGCGTTGGCAGATAATTGCGGCAAATTACCCATAGATGAAATCTTAATTTCCTGCGCTAAAGCATTTTCACGAGCAGCGGCAGTTCTTAAATCCAGGTTATTAACGTTTGCCTCACTAATAGCTCCCCGTGAATCTGCATAAGGATAATTGTATTGCAATTCAGCATTAGCCGGAATCTGATTATGTGCATCAGTACCAATTAAAGCACTCAGGAAAATGTATTGCTTCTCCAGTTGCCCCTGTAAATCTACCACTCTTATTTCGGCATTTTTATAGCGTACCTGCGCTTGGACTACGTCATAATCAAGAGCATCACCGCTCTTTAATCTATCGCTGATAATCTTACTGTTTTCATCCACTAATTTTACCTGCTCCTGTTGTACAGCAATCGCTTTTTGTAAGTAGATAATACCATAGTACAACTGCGCTACCTGATAGGCCAAAGTCTGTTTCAGGCTTTCAATACCTTCGCGTTGTTGCTGCATTTCAAGCAAGGTTTTCTGTACTCCTGCTTTGAATCTGCCCCAATCGTAAATCACGTAGGAAGCTGCTACATTAGTATTATAATTATTATGCGGCTGAAACTGCAATTTCCCCTCAAACCCAGGAATCGGAATAACGGCTTCGGCAATAGGATCAAGTCTTGTATAACTTAGCTCACCATTTATCTGCGGCTTAGTTCCACTTTGCTGAACTTTTATGCGATAGTCGCCTACGTTTAATAGTTGTATTTGTTCTTTTATGCGCGCCGAACCTTCTAAAGTCATTTTAACTAACGAATTCAATGTTTCGTTGGTGTTTTGCGCAATGGCTACCTGACCAAAAAGTAGCAGGATAGCTATAGATATTTTTTGAAATTTCATTTTCGGAAACGTAAATATTTTTTGATAAAATCTATCATTAATGAGATTCTGCAGCGGCTTTGGCTGCGGCAGCCGATTCAGCGGCACTTTTCTTTTTGGTTCTGAGTAATACCACCAAAGGCAGCACACAGATAAAGAAAATCGAGATAATACGGAATGTATCAAGGTATGCCAGGTAATATGATTGCCTGTCGAGCAATAATTCTAATTGCCTGTAAGCCTGTGCAGTTGCCTGTACTGCATCACCTGTTCGCGAAAGGAACGACATCTTAATAGCATTGAATCGCTCAGTAAATAGTGGATTGTTCGGTACATAATTGGCTACTAAGTCTGAACGGTGTTGTGCATATTGCAAGGCTACATAGTTATTAGCTAAGGCAATACCAAAGGCACCACCCAACTGACGAATCATATTAGTCAGGGATATACCTGCGCCAAATTCATTGGGTTTTAAACCTGCTACCGAAGCATTAATCAAGGGTAATTGCAAGAGTACTGTTCCTAAACCACGCAATAACTGCATTGGATAAAAATCCCAGCGCCCCATGTCAGTACTAGCCGTTCCGCTATAAAAACCGAATGCCGCAAAAATGATAATCCCTGCTACCACAAACGGAATGGGAGAGGCCCCAGCCGACATACGACGCCCCAGAATCGGGAACATCGGTAAAATAGTAAGCGTAGGGAATAGCAAGGATAGTCCGGTTTCGTATGGTGTAAAGCCATTAATCCGCTGTACTAAAACCGGATAAACGAATACCGAAGTAAACAAACCAAAACCGGATACCATTACGAAAATGCTAGAAAAGGCAAAGTTTCTGTTACCAAATATCTTCAGGTTTACTACCGGATGATCAGTATTTAATTCTCTGCTGATAAATCCAACAATTCCTAACAGTGCTACTAATGATATAATCGAAATCTCTCTTGATTGGAACCAGTCTTTTGATTCACCCTTTTCTAAAACATATTGCAATGCTCCGATTCCTATCATTAATAGGGCAATACCCAGATAATCAATCTTAATTTTATCCTTGTGTTTCCCTTCATCGGCTTTTTTAGGAATGTAAAGAATGGTCAGGATAGTGGCTACGATACAGATAGGTACATTGATAAAGAAAATATCACCCCATGTATAATTATCTACTATGTATCCTCCTACTGTTGGACCTAGTGTTGGACCTAGTACAATGCCCATCCCGAAAAGCCCGGATGCCGTTCCTCTGTCTTTAGGCGGAAAAGCATCAAATAAAATTGCCTGAGAGGTTGATAACAAAGCTCCACCACCAATCCCTTGTATAAAGCGCCAGAATACTAATTCCCATAGACTATCCGAATTACCACATAGGTAAGAGGCAATTCCGAAGAGTATCATGGAACCGAGATAATAATTCTTTCTTCCAAAATACTCTCCTAAAAAACCTGTCATCGGGATGATAATCACATTAGCAATGGCATAAGAGGTAATAACCCAGGCTATATCTTCGATGGTCGCCCCAAGCGAGCCGGCCATCTGGTTGAGTGCTACGTTTACAATCGTAGTATCCAGTAACTCCATGATAGCGGCAGTTACAGTGGTAAGAACGATGATAAACCTTGAAGCACCCGACACGTTGTTTTCTATCTGATTTTCCATGAAAACGTGTTTATAGAGGTATCTTCATTACCTGTGTGGATTTATTTAATTTTTACCTCTACTTCAAGGCTCATGCCTGCACGAAGCTTATCACGGTATTTTTCTACACCCTCAATCGCAATTTTTACAGGAATCTTCTGTGTTACTTTCACAAAGTTTCCACTGGCATTGTCAGGAGGAAGAAGGGCATATTTTGAACCTGTGGCATCTGAGAAATCAGCTATTTTACCTTTCAATTCCAGATCCGGAAAAGCATCTAATTTAATTGTAGCTTCCTGTCCGATAGCCAGACGACCGATTTGTGTTTCTTTAAAATTGGCAATCACCCAATACAAAGAATCCTGCACGATGGTGGCTAAAGTTTGTCCAGGTTGGATGTATTGTCCGGGCTCAACACTCTTCCTTCCTATTTTCCCATTTTCGTTGGCATATACTTTCGAGTAAGTCAAACGAAGTTTTTGTTGCTCAATTTTTGCTTTTTGTACAGCCAAAGCTGCTTGTGCTTTATGCAAATTGCTATACAAAATATCCAAACGGGATTTAGAAGCTACAATGTCTTGCTTCTGCCCTTCGTATTGAGCATTCAATACATCCAGATTAGATTTGCTATCATCAGCCTGGCGTTTTGTAACGGCATTATCTGCGTACAAGCGAGCATCTCTTTCTGCATCTTTTTGTGCTTTTTCTTTACGCAAAACGGTTGCTGTAATATTGGTTTCAGCAGCGTTGATAGTCATACCCGTGTTTTTAATGTTGGCTTTGGCATTTTCTACATCTGTCAGCAATTGTTGATAGGTTGCTTCCATTTCAGTTAGAGCCAATTGTTGTTCACGGTCATCAATATCTACCAATAGCTGACCTTTCTTTACTTGCTCAAAGTCTTTCATACTTACGCTGCTTACGTAACCCCCTACACGTGGCACAACCGGAACCGTATAAGTTTCTATCTGTGCATTGTCTGTTGTTTCATACGCTTGATTATACTTGTAGCGTTGGTAAGCATAAATACCTGCCCCTACCAGGATTAGTATTAAAATGATTCGGGGAATGTAATTTTTAAAGGATTTTTTTTGTGGAGTTTCCATTCTTTTCTTTTAAGTAATATTAATGTTTGCGTTTCGTTTCTTAATTAGTCAACCATATTGACGATGCAAAGGTAAACCAAGTTTACTAAATTAGTCAAGTACATTGACTAATTTATTTTTTCTATTTAGTTTTGTATCGGAAAAGGAAATAGGCAGAATTTACTATTTTTGCAATGCATTGACTATCAATGTATTGAATCTTAACAACACAATGAACGAGGATATATTAAAAGAAGTGACCCTTTTTAAGGCCACTAAAGGAAGGCTTTTCGGCAAACTACTAAGTAAAAGTTATCGCTTCATGAACGAGATAGCAAGTGAATATTTAGAAGGCATTGGGTACAAAAACTTTAGGGTCGGCCATGCTGTCGCCCTGCTACATATAGATTTAGAAGGCACAAATATTAATAATCTTTCCAACAGGGCTTGTGTAACAAAACAGGCCATGAGTAAACTTATAAAGGAATTGCAGACAGAAGGTTATGTAACAGTAGAAAAAGACCATACTGATGCTCGTGCCTTAATTGTGCGCCACTCTGCTAAAGGAGTACAAGCAATGGTAGACTGGAAAAGATGTATGGAGTATGTAAATGAAAAATTCAAAGAAATATTGGGTACTACTAAACTTGAAATGCTGAGAGAGATTTTATATGAACTGATAGATCATTATGAAGCCTCTACACAATATAATAAAGCAAATGATCTGGGGCATGCCATTATGAGAAAAGATTCACTGGTACTTCCGCCAGAAGAAAGATTCAATAAAAAATAGCTGATTCTTAAATACTGAATTTCTGATAATTCACAAAAACTATGTATGTTAGTAGCTGAAAAACAATGCCTTATCTGGCATGGTTGTTTTGATGAAAATCAACTCTGACGTTGGACTCATGACAGTTACACAAATCATTATACTAGTTGTTGTTATTTATGTGGCAATCTGTATCGTTGCCTATAAGGTACAGGAGTATTTCATATTTAAACCCGAAAAACTCGCGCCTGATTTCAAATTCAGATACGATGACCATTTCGAAGAGCTATTCTTTGATATGCCTGATGGCGCACATATCAATGGTTTGCTGTTTTATGATGTAGGTGAAACTACTCGTGGTCTGGTCATTTATTTTCATGGAAATACCCGAAGTATAAAGGGTTGGGCGAAATATGCCAAAGATTTTTTTGCCCATGATTACGATGTTTTGATGATTGATTATCGGGGTTTTGGCAAGAGTACAGGCAAACGCCATGAAGATACGATGTATGAAGATTCGCAGGTGGTATATAACCAGATGTTGAAGAAAGGTTATTCCGAAAAGCATATTGTTATTTATGGGCGGTCTCTGGGTTCAGGCTTTGCCTGTAAGTTAGCTTCTCGAAATCATCCAAAAATGTTGATTCTGGATGCTCCTTATTATAGCTTTTCACAATTGACCAGTCGTTTTTTGCCATTTCTTCCCGTTTCTATGATTCTCCGGTTTTCTATACGTACTGACGAGTATATCAAATTTGTGAAATGCCCGATTTATATCATTCATGGCACAAAAGATTTTCTGATTCCTTTTCGCTCAAGTGTAGCACTGGCAAAACTGGCGCCTCAACATACTCGCCTGGTGCCTATCTATGGTGGTGGGCATAACAATCTGCCTTCGTTTCCTGAATACCATAAGCACCTGGAAGATATTTTATTAGATAGATTTGATTTAATTTTTGATAAACAATTCCGAATCGAATAGCTTTGTGCTCTTAAATACTTTTAAACCTGCCCTGGAGTAATTTCCGCAAATAACAAAAGATACAGTGGTTAAGAAAATTATTACAATTGCCCTTATTATTTACGCATCCGTTTTCGGGTTGGCCGTCCTCTTTCAACGTTTTATTTTACTTCACCCTGATACCTTAGAGAGAGGCTATGCATTTAATTTCCCAGATGCGCAAGAGTTTTATGTAGAGCCTGAACCGAAAATTAATCTTAATGCCCTGATGTTTTTAACGAAAGATACCATCAAGAAAGGCGTTGTAATGTATCTGCATGGCAATTCACGTAATATAAAAACCTGGGGCAAATATGCCAAAGAATTTACTTCCCGTGGGTATGATGTAATCATGTATGATTACCGGGGCTTTGGTAAAAGTAATGGCAGATTAGATGAAAAAAATCTTTTAAGCGATGCCCAAACAGTGCTTAAAGATATTCAGAGACGCTATCCGCCTAGAAATATGATTATTTATGGTCGCTCACTAGGCACAGGTGTAGCAACTAAATTAGCTATGGACAATGAGGCAAAGGCCTTAATATTAGAAGCTCCATACACCTGTATCCCTGACGTAGCCTGGAGCCACGCACCGCTTTTTCCTTATAGAAAGGTCTGTGAATTTCAGATACCTACATCTGAATGGATAACCAAAGTAAAATGCCCTATTTATCTGTTCCATGGTACCGACGACCAGATTATTCCTTACGAACATAGTTTGAAACTGGCACAGTTATTAAAGAAAAACCCCAAAGACATTCTCACTACACTAGAGGGAGGTCGTCATCGGGGTTTGGACAAATATAAAGAATATCAGGCCAAAATGGATGAGATTCTGAAGTAATCTATTATCTCAATTTCAAGGTTACTAGACAAGCTACGGCTAAAACAATACCGATAACCCAGAAACGTGTAACAATTTTTGCTTCGTGGTAGCCTTTTTTCTGAAAATGGTGATGCAACGGCGACATTAGAAATAGGCGGTTTTTCTGGGCAAATTCCAGCCCGTTCTTCCTTTTCTGATATTTAAAATAGCTTACCTGCATAATTACAGACAGATTTTCAACTAAAAATATACCACACATCACGGGTATTAATAACTCTTTACGTAGTGCCAAAGCCAATACAGCGATGATGCTCCCTAACATTAAACTGCCTGTATCACCCATAAATACCTGAGCAGGATAGGCATTATACCATAAAAACCCAATACAGGCTCCTACAAAGGCTGTACAGAAAATTACGACTTCACCAGAGTTAGGAATCATCATGATATTCAGGTATTGAGAGAATACCTTATTGCCCGACAGATAAGCAAAAATCGCCAGAGTAAGACCTATAATAGCCGAGGTGCCTGCAGCCAGTCCATCAATTCCATCGGTGATGTTTGCCCCGTTTGATACGGCTGTAATGATGAAAATAACGATGAGCACATACGGAATCCAGGCAAGGCTCTCAGGAAGGAAACTGCCTAACAACTGATAATCTATTTCGTTGTTTTTGAAGAATGGAAGCGTTGTAGTTAATGAGTGCGTATCCACATATTTTTGTACTTCTCCAACAGCCGTGCTAATTCTGGCTTTTTCGTAAACCCTGATTTTCACGTAGTCATTAAAATACAATGTTAAGCCCACTATTAAGCCCAAACCTACCTGACCTACTATCTTAAAGCGACCCTTTAAACCCTCTTTATCTTTCTTGAAAACCTTGATATAATCGTCAGCAAAACCGATGCCGCAAGTCCAGACAGTAGCAATAATCAGCAAAACTATATAGACATTATCTAATTTGGCAAATAACAAAACAGGAATCAGCAATGAAGCCAAAATAATAAAGCCTCCCATGGTTGGTGTACCCTTTTTTTGCATCTGACCTTGTAAGCCCAGGTCACGTATAGTCTCACCAATTTGTAATTTTCTCAGATAGTTGATAAGCTTACTACCGTAAATGGCTGCGATGAGAAGTGAGAGAACAATCGCCCCCATAGCGCGAAAAGTAATGTATTGAAAAACCCCGGCACCCGGGAAATTAAAGTTTTTATCAAGGTACGTAAAAAGATAATAAAGCATAGGACATTGAGTTTTAGGAAAGTGTAGCAAAGATAGTTTTTTTTGAAGTTTTCAGAAAAAAAACCATATTTTTTTGAGTATTTCCATGCCATTAAATCGAAACTCTTAAAAACCAGAATTTAATAATTCCTGCTCTTTTATTCAGATTATAAGAAATATGATACCGAATATAAAATTTTTAACATTTCTAATACTTTTTTGACCAATACTTAAAGCAATATTATCTATCTCAAAAAAAACCGCATAAATATTTGCCTATACAACGTTTTTTCTCTTTTTTTGTATGGTATTCTTTGGTAAGACTATAATTATATATAAATATATTTATTAAGCTTCGTTAAGAAGCATAAAGATTTTGAGTTCCCCGCCAGTCGGGGTATTCATCATAGGTTAAAGTATTTTCGTCTTGGAAAGGCATTCGGGAATCCTGAGTGCCTTTTTTGATAAATAGAAGAGCAGAATAGTGTGTATATCCAAAAGCCTGTTATTTTTGCATCTTTTACTCTCTCTAGCTCAAGGGTAATATTATGAAGATACCGCTTTATCGGCAAATCCAGGCTCATTTAAAGGAGAAAATTACCTCAGGGCAATATATAGAGGGTGGTTTGCTCCCCTCAGAAAACGACCTTTGCGCAGAATTCAGTGCCACACGCATGACTGTTCGTCAGGCATTGAATGAATTGGTAAAAGAGGGATACATTACTCGTCAACATGGTAAAGGGAGTATAGTAGCATCCATCCGTAAGTCTTTAGGCTTACTTTCATTAAAAGGGTGGACAGAGGTTGTTGGTGCCAGCGACCGACATGGTACAACTTCTATTTTGGAAGGGCCGGTATCGCAGACCATCACTGAGCCAATTTTTAAACATTTACTTCATCAGGAGTTTCATACAGAATTTGTATTTTTGAAGCGTCTCCGGTCGGTAGAAGAATTTCCGGTGATACTTGAGGAAACTTACATTCCAAACGAAAGCCTTTCAGCATTAACAGATGAACCTTTGATTGATGGCTCACTATTCCGTACGCTTTTTATGCGATACCAGATAGATGTCAATAGTATGCAACAGGAGGTCCGGGCTATTGCCGCCACCAAAGAAATTGCTACTTTGCTGAAAACCAAAGTAAAGTCGCCGATTTTGCAGATTCTGAGGCGTTACGGCACATCGAAAGAAGGTTTTTATTTATATAGTCTGATTTATTGCAATACTGAAAAATACGCTATAAGTAGTTTTAACTAACAACTCCCCCTACCCCTAAAGGGGGGTGATTATTTAACAAAAAAATTCCCCTTCAGGGGTTAGGGGTTTTTTATTCAACTATGAAAAAAATTAAAGTTGCCGTTGTCGGAACGGGTTTTATCGGGCCAGCTCATATCGAAGCCCTACGCCGCTTACCAAATGTAGAAGTAGCTGCTCTTTGCGAAGCTAATATTGATTTGGCGACCGAAAAGGCTGCCGGTTTGGGTATCGAACGAGCTTATATTTTTGACGATTTGTTAAAACAGGAAGACATTGAGTGTATCCACGTTTGTACACCTAACTTCTTGCACTATTCGCAATCAAAAGCAGCTTTATTAGCAGGTAAACACGTAGTTTGTGAAAAACCTTTAGCTACTAAAATTGAAGAAGCAGAAGAACTGGTTAAAATAGCAGCTGAAACAGGTTTAGTAAATGCCGTACATTTTAACCTGAGATATTATCCTTTAGTACGCCAGATGAAAACTATGCGTGAAAAAGGCGATTTAGGTGAAATCTATTCAATTTTGGGTTCATACTTACAAGACTGGTTATTTTACCAAACTGATTATAACTGGCGTTTAGAGCCGGATAAATCTGGTGATTCAAGAGCGATTGCTGATATCGGGTCGCACTTATTAGATGTAACTGAATATATCACAGGCTTGAAAATAACTGAGGTAATGGCTGATTTCTCGACAGTTCATAAAACCCGTTTGAAACCATTGAAAGCCATTGAAACGTATTCAGGCAAAATGTTGCAGGCTTCTGATTATCAGGAAGTTCCTATCAATACCGAAGACCACGCCAATGTATTATTGAGATTTGATAATGGTAATAAAGGTAGCGTAACGGTTAGTCAGGTTTCTGCCGGTCGTAAAAACCGTTTGAATATCGAAATCTCAGGCTCTAAAGCTAATTTCGAGTGGTGTTCTGAAAAACCAAACGAAATGTGGATTGGAAAACGTGATGGTGCGAATCAGGTATTAATGAAAGACCCATCATTGGTTTATCGCGAAGCAACCAGCTTAATCAGCTTCCCTGGTGGGCACAACGAAGGTTTCCCAGATACTTCGAAACAATTGTTTAAAGAAGTATACGCAGCTGTAGCAGAAGGCAAACAACCGGAAAATCCGACTTACCCAACATTTGCCGATGGTTTACGCGAATTATTAATTTGTGAAAGAATCATCGAAAGCCACCGCAAACAAGCTTGGGTGACTGTATAATTATTTAGTAATAAATACATCAAGCGGCAGTCATCCTCAAATTGAGTGACTGCCGTTTTTTATTTCCTTGTATATTTGTGCTTTTAAGAAAACAGGACGTGCAATGAAGATTGGTCTATTTTTTGGCTCGTTTAACCCTATTCATGTTGGGCATTTGATTATTGCCAACACGATGGCATATACTACCGATTTGGAACAGGTATGGTTTATTGTTTCACCGCAGAATCCTTTCAAAAAGAATAAAGGGCTTTTGCATGAGTTTGACCGCCTGACAATGGTGGAAAAAGCCATTTCAGATAATTATCGGTTGAAAGCCAATGATATAGAATTCTCTATGCCTAAACCGAGCTATACCATTGATACACTTGCCAAACTTACTGAACGCCACCCTACACACGAATTCAAACTGATAATGGGAGAAGACAATCTGGTGCAGTTTGAGAACTGGAAGAACTATGACAAGATTCTGGAGTATTATGAACTATATGTCTATCCAAGGCCAAATACACCTGACCATAACTTCAAGAATCATCCTAAAGTCAAATTTATAGAAGCGCCTCTATTAGACATATCGGCTACCTTTATCCGCAATAGTATCAAAGCAGGCAAGCCCATCCGCTATATGGTAAGCGATGTAGTAGAAGAATATATCCGTTGGAAAAAGTTCTATTTATAATCAGGCATTTACACTTATTTGCTCTGCCAGAATTCCTATGCCCTCAGTAAAACTAACCGGTTCATACCCTAATACTTCACGGGATTTCGTTAAATCAAAACCTGTTCTTGCCGGACGCTTGGCGGGTTGAGTAAACGTAGTAGAATCGGCTTGAGCGATAAGTGATTTATCTAAGCCAAAATAATCAGCTGTCATAATAGCCATTTCATAAGGAGTCAGGAAGTCTTTGCCTGAAATATTGAAGATGCCCTCTGCTTCCTGGTCTGCAATTAAGGCACAGCCTTTAGCTAAATCTTCGGCTAATGTAGGCGTGCGCCATTGGTCGGTAACTACTTTTATATTCTTACCATCTTCCAACGATTTCTTTACCCATAGGATAATATTTGTGCGGCTCATGTCATGCGCAATGCCATACACCAGAACCGTGCGGGCGATAGCCCAACGGATATTGCTATTGATTACTATCTTTTCTGCGGCATATTTACTCCAGCCGTAAAAACTCAATGGATTGGCCTCAGCCTCTTCTTTATAGGGGCCGCTTTTCCCATCAAAGATAAAATCAGTAGAAACGTGTAGTAGAAAGCTATGAGTTCTTTCGGCGGCTTCAACCAGATATTCTACGGCATTCACATTTTGTTTCCAGCAATCATCTTTGGCACTTTCGCATTGATCTACGTTTGTCATAGCTGCCGTATGAATAATTACAGTTGGTTGTATGCGGTCAACTACCTCCAGCACCTGTGCTTTATCGGTAATATCCATAGTCGTATAGGTGTACCCATCTTTGAATGGCAACCGGTTTTCACCGCGTGCAGTAGCTATTACTTCGTGGCCACTGGTCTTAATAAGTAACTCCATCAGTTTTTGCCCTAGCAAACCATTTGAGCCTGTAATTAATATCTTTTTCATACACAAAGTATTTATCGCTTAAAGTTGTTTACACTGAATTATTATAGAAAGCTGAATATCTATTATGGAATCCTTATTACTGATATTTATAACCGTATCGTTTAGTTATCTTCTTCTTCTTCATCTTCTTCACAGTCATAGCCATTTTTACATCTTTTAATGGACGGTCAGCCTCGTCTCTTGGTTGTTTGGCTATGGTGTCTATCACATCTAAATTATCAATAACCTCGCCAAAAACGGTATAATTATTATCTAATCTTGGCGCACCTCCTATCCCGATATAATCTGCCCGTTGTTCAGTGGTATAATTCATCTGATTACGATTGGCTATCATGCTTATTTCCTCGTCGCTCATTTTTTTCCCCTGCACAATATAAAACTGGCAGGCACTCGATTTTTTCTCAGGATTACCATCACGGGCTGCAGCCAAGGCGCCTTTTTTATGTACATGATTAGACTTAAACTCAAAAGGAATACGTTCTAAATCTCCACCGCCACTACCCAGCCTATCGCCTGGTTTAGCATTTTTTGAGGTCGGGTCTCCACCCTGAATCATAAACCCTTCAATGACACGATGGAACAACAAGCTATCGAAAAATTTCTTATCGACTAATTTTATAAAGTTAGCTTTATGTAAGGGAGTATCGTCAAACAAAACCATATGCATGGTTCCGTAGGTAGTTTTTAAGGTAATGAGGTAATCTTTCTTAGATTTTTTCTGAGCAAATGCTACTGACGTAATCAGCAAAAAACAAATAACTAATAGACTTTTTTTCATGCTTTTATTGATAATAGAAGCACAAAAATACAATAATTATCGAAAGGACAAGAATCCCCCTGAATTAATCTTAATTCTCTTTAAACCATCATTTTGAATAGGATCAACTGCCTTTTGGCGGCTCCCACAATTCTATTTTATTGCCTTCCGGATCAAGTATCCAGGCAAACTTGCCGAATTCTGACTCTTCAATATCACCTACAATGGTAACCCCCTCTTCTTTAAGTACTGGCATTAATTCAGCAAGGTTTTCAACCTGATAATTGACCATGAAGTCTTTCTTGCTGGGTTCAAGATAAGTCGTTTCTTTCTTAAACACACTCCAGGCCGTTGAAGTTAAATCATCCGGATTATCTTTTCTTCTCCATTCAAATACGGCACCCCATGATTCAGATTCAATCCCTAAATGTTTATTATACCAGTCTTTTAAGGCGGCGTTATCTTCCGGTTTAAAGAAGATACCTCCAATGCCGATTACTCGCTTTTCCATAGAGGATAATTTTTATATAGGTTATTATGATAAAACAGGCTTAGCCGCTACAAACTCCTGAAACTCTTCGCTTTTCAGAATTTTTTTAAACCAGAAAGTATAATCCTGCGGGTTGTTGGCTACCTCTTCCATAATATCTGCTACCGTAATCCATTTATAATCTAAAACCTCTGCCGGATTCACATCAAATGTATCGTTATAGACACCCGTAAATACATGGTCTATCTCGTTTTCGGTCAACTGGTTTTCAAAAGTAGTTTTATAATGAAATTTGTATAGAAAATCTAAATCACAGGTAAAACCCATTTCTTCTCCCAATCGACGTTCAGCCGCTGCTTTTATATCTTCACCTACATTAGGGTGTCCGCAACAGGTGTTAGTCCAAAGTCCTCCTGAATGGTATTTATCAAAAACCCTTTGATGTATCAATAACTCGTTATTATCGTTGAAAATCAACACCGAAAAAGCCCTGTGCAATAAGCCTTGCTGATGTACCGAAAGTTTCTCCCCGCTACCTACTTCCTCGTCCGCTTCATTCACTAATATTATTTTTGTTGTGTCAACACTCATATGCTATTTGCTTTTTATATCCAAAACACCCGCTCTTTATAAAATGTTTATTATGGATTCAATTTAAGATTTTTCTGCCAATAGCTTATCTATCAGGCGATTAAAATCGTTTACAAATTCATCGTAATAATGCCCCGTTCCCGGCCCGGAGAAACCTGTGTGAATTTCTCTTACCTGTCCTTTCTTATCAATAAAAATCGTAGTCGGGAAACCAATTACTCTATTTAACATTGGTAAGGTTTTAGAGGCCTCGTCTTTATTATTGGTTCCGGCCAATAGGACTTGATAATCTATTCCGAAGCGTTCTTTCATCTTTTTGATTTTCGGGAAAGCAAAAGAGGTATCCGCGCTTTTTTCATAAGATAACCCTATGATTTCAACCCCTCTATCTTTGTTTTTCTTGTACCAGGGAGCTAAAAACCTACTTTCGTCCATACAATTCGGGCACCATGAGCCCATAATCTGAATCACCACTACTTTGCCTTTATAAGCATCATCATTCAATGATATTTTCTTATTTTCAGTATTCACAAATGAAAAATCAACAGTTTTGTAACCCTCTTTCAGATACGTCAATTTCGTTGCGTCTGGTAATTTAGCACTATCATTCTTCATACCAGTCCATGATTCAAAACCTGATGGAGCCGACCAGAATCCACCCCCTGCGAGTTTATCGCCCTCAATTTTTGCCTTGAACAAGTATACGTGTGTACCATCAAAACAAGAGAGTTTCAGACTATCGCCGATAATATCTCCTGCCAGATATCGGTAATCACCCGTAGTAGTCAGGAAACTGCCTTTCACTTGTGACCCATTGGTTTCAAAAAGTCCAACAGATTCGGTTGAGTCTTGCTTATCGGGAGAAAGGAATAAAACCTCATAGGTAGAAGCTAACGATACTTTCGGTGTTTCACTTGTTTCAGTAAAGCGATAGGATTTGCCAAATTCTGCCTTAAAAGCACTTTGCACAAAAGTGAAGTTTGAGCGCATTTTTTTCCAGTAGCCAGTCATTTGCTCACTTTCTACCTTAGCCACTATTTCAGCATCGAAAATTTCCATCGGGATATGCAATGAATCGTCTTTTACGAATGCCCTATCCATTTTCAGTTTTTCATCACCATTCAATGCTTGCACTGCGTATCCATCACCCTCTTTCTGAATATCCAAACCAAAAGGTAATTCCCCTCCAGTGGTTTCAATAGTGGCACGCCAGGTACCGGTTTTCAATTCAGTGGAATTTTTACAAGAAGCTAAAGCAATCAGGGATAATAAGAGTATTTTTTTCATGTTTTCTTCAGATATTCAGAGCAAAGATAAAGATTCACTTCTATTAGTCAACCAACCAGATAGGGTTCAGATTGATATTTAATACTATTTACAAAATATATTTTCTTTTATTTGTTTATAATCAGTCAAAAAGGTTCCCACCATAATGGTCACCTTTTTCGATGCCACTTTCGTGGCTTATACTTGCAAACCATCTATATCCAGTTCAAAAGGTTCCCACCATATCGGTAACCTTTTTTCGAGTCAGTGGCTGGGACTCTAACACAAACCCAATCTATCTGCTCATAATATGCAGATATATAGTCCATTATTCCTATGCCACTTATCCTGATTTTCTTTTTTTCTCCCTCCATTGTAAAAATTGTTATATGAACGGCTAGTTGTGAATGGTTATCCAAGGTTGAGCGTCTCAACTAGGCGTCCCCCTTAATTTCCGATTTAAGATTGTATTTTCAAAGAGTTTGAGGGGGTTTTTGATAAAATCAGACTGTTAAATACTTTATCAGATTTTGACAGGCAATTGATATTAATGAAGAATTTTACAGTTTAGTATTTCCCATTGCTTTATTTAACCTCAAAATCAATTGAACATATCAATTCGTCAACTCAAATCGCTTTTTTGTACATTGGTAGAAAAAGAGTATTATGATAGAATATTAGCCGCTAATTTTGAATTGTTTCAGTAGGTTTTACGTTATCAATTACTGACAGTTATTTACTAAATCTACTTTTGTATTTTTCTTAGTTGAAAAATCCCGAAACAAATTTTGAAGTTTAGAACCTTTCTAAATTACAAAAACTGACGAAAATCATAACATTTCATAACAATCATATTGTTTTCTGACTGTAAATTTGCAGTGAATTACTGACGGACATGTACGGACACTTTAAAGCAATAACTATTTCTCATAAAAATGCCTCTCTGAATATCAGAGAGCAAATTGCACTTAATGAAGAGGAATGTAAGAATCTGATGCTCAAAATACGTGAAACATTTGAGGTTTCAGAGACACTTGTTCTTTCTACTTGCAATCGTACTGAGATTTATTATTATTCGGAAAATAACATCAGCGAAGAAATCATTCGCTTAGTAGCTAGTTTAAAAGTTCTCAATTCAAATGAGATTCTACCCTATTTTGATTTCATCAACGACCATAACGAAGCTGTAAATTACCTTTTTGAAGTAGCCATCGGTCTGCAATCACAAGTAGTTGGCGATTTGCAAATCCCGAATCAGGTGAAACATGCCTATCAATGGTCGGCAGATATGCAAATGGCAGGGCCATTCTTACACCGCTTATTGCACACTATTTTCTTTACCAATAAAAAAGTAGTTCAAGAAACAGGTTTCAGAGATGGAGCAGCGTCTACATCTTACGCTACAGTTGAAGTATTAGAGAGTTTCTTGCCATTGTTGACTAATCCTAAAATTTTAGTGATTGGTTCAGGTGAAATCGGTGAAGATGTATGCAGAACTTTAGCAGATAAAAATTATCAGAATATTACAGTTACCAACCGCACAGCAGCAAAAGCTGAGGCTTTGGCGCAGGAATTAGGTTTCAAAGTTTCTGATTTCCAGACTGTTCATGAGCAGATATTAGCTGCAGATATTGTGATTTCGTCGGTACGTGTAGAAGAACCTTTGATTACCAAAAACACACTAAAAAAGAAATCTTTAGCTGTTAAATACCTGATTGACCTTTCTGTGCCTCGTAGCATTAGCCCGGATGTAGAAGAACTGGCAGGTATTGTGGCATATGATTTAGATGAGATTCAACGCCGTGCGAACGAGGCTTTACAACGCCGTATGGATTCAGTACCACAAGTACGCAGCCTTATTGCTGATGCTTTGGTAGAGTTTAACAACTGGTCGCAGGAAATGATTGTGTCACCAACCATTCAGAAATTGAAAGGAGCTTTGGAGCAAATCAGAAAAGAAGAAATGGCTCGTTTTGTAAAAGAATTATCGGCAGAAGAAGCAGAGAAAATGGAGAGAATCACGGCAAGTATGATGCAAAAGGTAATTAAATTACCTGTATTACAGTTAAAAGCAGCTTGTAAGCGTGGTGAAGCCGAAACCCTGATTGATGTCTTAAATGACTTATTCAATCTTGAAAAACAAACGGTTTAATAATCCTGGTATATAAATTTGAGTTTAAGGAAGCCGACAGTTAAGTCGGCTTCCTTTTTTGTTCCTATTGTGGACAACCCTCTATCTCTGCTCTGAATACAGAACCCCCACTCACTAAAAACCCTGCTCCATTCTGAGGCATCAATATAATAGATTTAGCAGATTTGTAAATCACATTCGAATTATTCGAAATAATATTGGTGGCCGTAATAGGCTGATTACTTTGTTTCAGCAAATATTGTCCGTTGTAATCATCAGTCGAGCTAGCCAAAGTAAGGGTTTGATTACAGTCTGTCGTACAGGCATTTATCAGCAGGTAATCTGATTCAATCCCCTCAACCCCATTCGATGATTCAATTCTTACTTTGTAATACTCACCTTTGGCAATATAAGATGGAATCACTCCATTGATAGTAGCGGTTGTAGTACTACTTGTAAGATTTCCTAAAGCAATTTTCTCCGAAAACGAACCGCTCGCATTCGAAATAAAGGCAGTATACATAAACGAGCCTGTATTATTAGTTGTGAAATTGATAGCTATAGGAGCACCCAGACAAACCGGATTTGGTTTAGCATCAGCCATGATGTGTGGTGTAGCCTTGATAATTCTTTTGGTAGCCACCACACTCCACCTTCCTCGCTCATCTTTCGCTCGTATCCAAAGCGAATGATCTCCATTAGATAAGGTGCCATAATTCAGGTTGAAATTAACCCCGGCTAATGTGGTTTGACCTGCTATGATCGGAATATTAATACCAGAACCAAATCCCGGGTCAGTATCCACAAAATACTCAGCTTTCACAATAGCCGGAGTTAAGCTTGATATATTATCTAATTGCTTCATCAACGGCTCACTCCATTTACCTTGCTCATCTTTCGTACGGATATACAGATAATCTGTTGCACCTGTCAGACTCGCTGTCGGGATATTGAAACTTATATTTGATAAAGTCGTCTGTCCTGCCGGAATTATTATGTTAGTACCCAATCCAAATCCAGGGTCAGTATTGATAAAATATTCAGCTTTCACAATGGCAGAGGCGGGAGGAGTCACAATATTATCTAATTGCTTCATCAATGGCTCACTCCATTTTCCTTTCTCATCTTTAGTTCTGATATACAGATAATCTGTCCCACCTGTCAGGCTGCCTGAGGGAATCGTGAAGTTGACATTAGTGAGAGTTGTTTGTCCAACTGTGATAGGAATATTTACACCTAATCCAAAGCCCGGATCAGTATTGATAAAATATTCCGCCTTGACAATCGCCGATGCAGGAGGATTGACGATATTATCTAATTGCTTCACTACTGGCTCACTCCATCTACCACTTTCATCTTTCGTCCGCACATACAGATAATCTGTCGCACCCGTGAGGCTGCCTGAAGGGATCGCAAAATTCACATTCGTTAACGTCGTTTGTCCGGCTGTTACAGGAATGTTTATACCTAGTCCAAAGCCAGGATCGGTATTAATAAAGTATTCCGCTTTAACTATGGCAGGCGCAGGAGGAATCACAAGATTATCCAGTTGCTTTATGAAGACTTCGCTCCATTTACCACTTTCATCTTTAGACCTCACATACAAATAATCTGTCCCACCTGTCAGACTTCCTGAGGGAATCGTAAAATTTACATTCGTTAATGTCGTTTGTCCGGCTGTTACAGGAATATTCACTCCTAATCCAAAGCCGGGGTCAGTATTGATGAAATATTCTGCTTTGACAATGGCCGATTGAGGGGGATTGACGAGATTATCCAATTGCTTCATTACTGGTTCACTCCATTTTCCTTTCTCATCCTTAGTTCGCACATACAGATAATCTGTTCCACCAGTCAGGCTGCTTGAAGGAATCGTGAAGTTGATATTCGTGAGAGTGGTTTGTCCGGTTGTTACAGGAATATTTATACCCAGTCCAAAGCCAGGATCCGTATTAATAAAGTATTCCGCTTTAACTATGGCAGGTGTGGGAGGATTGACGATGTTATCCAATTGCTTTATTAATGGTTCACTCCATTTACCTTTCTCATCCTTTGTTCTGATATACAGATAATCAGTTCCACCTGCCAGGCTCCCTGATGGAATCGTGAAATTTACATTCGTCAGCGTCGTTTGTCCGGTTGTAATCGGAATGTTTACACCCAAGCCAAACCCAGGGTCAGTATTAATAAAGTATTCCGCTCTAACTATCGCAGGAGTCGAAGCAGTTACAATATTATCTAATTGTTTCATCAAAACCCCACTCCATTTGCCACTTTCATCCTTAGTTCTCACATATAGATAATCAGTACCTCCAGTTAGGCTCCCTGATGGAATCGTAAAGTTGACATTCGTCAAAGTTGTTTGTCCGGTTGTTACAGGAATATTTATACCCAGTCCAAAGCCGGGATCCGTATTAATAAAGTATTCCGCTTTAACTATGGCAGGAGTTGGAGGGGTTAAAATATTATCCAGTTGCTTCATCACCGGCTCACTCCATTTACCACTTTCATCTTTGGTTCTGATATACAAATAATCAGTACTGCCAGTCAGACTACCTGATGGAATTATGAAATTAACATTTGGTAAGCTTGTTTGTCCGGCTGTAATAGGAATATTTACACCCAAGCCAAAACCCGGGTCAGTATTGATAAAATACTCTGCTTTGACAATAGCCGGAATCGGAAGCGTTGTAGCACCTGAAATTGTTTTCTCAAAAACCGTACTCCATTTCCCATCATCAGCGCGAGCCCTTATATAAAGTTTATGTACCCCAGGTGATAAACTGCCAACAGGCACATTAAATTTAAGATTGCTTATCTGTTTTTGCAAAATTGGGCTAATCGGCACATTTGTCGCTAAACCTATGCCTGGGTCAGTATCCACAAAAAACTCTATTTTGTTAATATTCTGACCATAAGAATGGATTGTGATTAAAATGCCCATCATTAGCCACCAAAGGCTAATTTTCTGATTCATTTTATGAAAGTTTAGTTACGCTTGATACTGATAGTAATAGGTATATTGCCCCCGGATGGCGCTCCTTGAGTAAATGCAGTAATCATTGGAAATGGTGGGATACCTGATAAGACATAAGGTTTAGTTCCGGCAAAAACGCCGCAGTCTATGCCGCCCACCCCTTTACCTTTTGCCGGAGAGCTGGCGTTTAGCACAAAATTATCATCTTCTAAATCATCAAATGTACGAGGTTCTGCTACCACAAAAATTGTATTGGGTGTAGTGGTAAAGAAATTGTTATTAGCAGGAGTGCCATTACATCCTACACATACATTATTATAAACATTAACATTCAAATTAAACGATAATTCAGGCGTACCATTCTGATAGATAATATTATTAAAGTAAATCGATGCATAATCGGCTCCGCCGAAAATAATATTATTCTTGATTATATTGTCATTGCCTACTGTTTGAACCGACCCTAAAATAATATTATTATTAATTAATGAATTGTTAATTGATAATCCACTTTTTGAAATATTACCTACAAGAAAACAATTCGATACAACAGAATTATTAAAGATACTATTACCTATCAATTCATTAAACATACAGAATTCTATATTTATCTCAGTAACAGCTGCTGATGTAGAGATATTAAAAAAATTCCCATTATTGGTTCTAACCTCTATTCCAATTAATTTTGAGCCGCTTGAATTTGTGCCAAATGATACATTACTAACTCTGGCAGTCCGCTTATCGAAAGGAGTATTAGGATTTTTATTCAGTAGATAACCGGGCCCTACAACCACTAATCTTCTACTAAAAAACATACTTCCATAATTAATATCAGATGGTTCAATATAAATAGTATCCCCGTCAACCGCGGCTGTCTGAGCAGCAGTGAAATTAGAAAAAACCAAATTAGTAACCAGCGTTACTCCAGGGTTATTATTTACCCGGCGAATAGTAGCGAATAGCTGTGAAACTGTTAACAGTAAGAACAGAAGTAAAAGGTTTTTTTTCATAGCATTAAATGATTAAATAAGATTTAGAAATGAGTTTTAGCTTCTAAAGAGCAGTCTTAATTACCGGATTTGAATATGGATGAATTCGGTTGCCATTTAGAAGACTTTAAGTCTAATCTAATTGAACATTCAAAAGTAGAGAGAGAATAGATTTGAAAAAACTACTAAATGTAGTAGGGTGAAGGGTATAGATTTATGTTAAAAATCCCTTGTAAATTAGCTTTTATTGCTGCTTTACAAGGGATTTCTAATTTATGAGTATAGATTGGGAGTTATAATCTTCTTCTCAATCGGGGCCTTCGACTCCGCTCAGGGACCGATTTGCTAGTTCAATTGGTTACTAATTATATACAAGTATCATTTTAATTAGTTACTTCCTAATTATGCGCCAAGTCCGGCGGCTGAGCGGAGTCGAAGCCCGTGCGCCAGGAAATTCTTCTTACTTCAACTTCTCCAACTCCCCTTCAACAAATGCCATCAACTCAGCAATGTATTCTTTTGAAAAGTCGAATTTGATATTAGCGGCTTCGTAAATTTTGCCTATTGGCGCAGTATAACCCAATTTCAATGCATTCAGGTATCCTGCCAGGCCTTCTTTAGTATCTTGTTTATAGTTTCTCCAGACACTGATAGCTCCTAACTGTGCCATACCGTATTCGATATAATAGAATGGTAATTCAAAAACGTGTAGCTGGCGTTGCCATACATATTTTTTGAAACGCTCAAAACCTTTCCAGCTTGTCACTGAATCAGAGAATAGCTCAAAAATTTTCAACCATGCTTCCTGACGCTCTTCAATACTATGTGTAGGGTTCTCATAAATCCAGTGTTGGAATTTATCAATGGTGGCGATCCACGGAAGCACTTCTAAAATATCTTCCAGATGGTCTACTTTAGCACGTTTCAGGTCTTCTTCATTATCAAAATAAGCATTCCAGTGTTCCATAGATATCAATTCCATCGACATAGAGGCCAATTCTGCCACCTCTGATGGCGTATTACGGAAAGCATTGATTGGTAAGTCTCTTGTTTCAAAAGAATGGATAGCGTGCCCGCCCTCATGTACCATTGTAACAACGTCTCTTAGATTTGAGGTCGCATTCATAAAAATAAATGGCACTCCAATTTCTTCTAAAGGATAATTATATCCCCCCGGCGCTTTACCCACGCGTGATTCTACATCAAAGTGTCCCATTGTGCGCATAATCCGCATATAATTAGCTAATCGGGCATCTATGCTTGTAAAGCATTGAACTGTTTTATCCAATAGGTCTTCTCCACTGGCAAAAGGTTTTAAAGCAGGTTTACCATCTGTATCAACTTTTAAATCCCAGGGGCGTAACTCGTCTACTTTCAGTTTCTCTTTTCTTTCTTTAGCCATTTTATTGACCAATGGCACTACGGTTTCAGCAACAGCCTCATGGAAATTGAAGCAATCCTGAGGTGTATAATCAAAGCGGCCCATGGCGGCAAACATATAGTCACGGTAATTGGCAAAGCCTGCATTGATCCCCATCTGATGTCGCATGTCTCTCAATTCATTGAACAGATTATCCAGTTTTTCATGCTCCTGATAACGGCGTTCTGAAATCTTTGTCCAGGCTTCTTCTCTGACTGCTCTATCCGGCGATAGCAAATAATCACCTGCTTTTTGCAAGGTTATTTCTTCTCCATTAATATTGACAGTCATGCCCCCTGTTATCACCTGATACTCGGTTTGTTTAGTTTGTACCTGAGTAGCCAACGGAATATTCTCTTCGCGAAAAATCTCCACTGCCTTTTTCATGCCACGAACCGAAATATCAAAGCCTTTATCCTGCAACTCACTTAAATAAGGGCTTTCTAAGGCCTTTTTATTCAATTGGTCATCAAAAGCTGATGAGTTGGGTAAAATCTGTTCTACAAAAAAATGATAGTTTTTCTGTTTTTCTTCGCTGGCAGTATCGCAAGTCATTTTGATATAACGCCAGGCCATATTTTCTGAGAGATAGGACTCCAATTCGCTACGGTCGATAAACCATTGGCGCAAATCCTGCACATTATTGATGGGGCGATTTACCAGGTTTTCATATAAGGGTTGTACTTCTTCCCATGAAGTCAACAAAAACTCTTCTCCTATAAATTGACGGGGCTTTCTCTGAGGGATTACTATTTCTTCCATAATTCTGTTTTTCTAAGCTTAAAAATGTAGCACAAAGATATATTTTTCTACAAACGTATAGCGAGTAAACTATTATAAATAACAATCGCCTGCTAATAAAGATTCGATTGTCTATGCTATTAAGCATTTTGCCTAATTTTTTATTTTTTTCTGCATAGTTTTTCCATTTTTCAATACTTTCGTAAAAATATCTATTAAACTATGAACAAAAAACCCTTACTACTTATTGTCAGCCTTATTGCGCTGATTATTGCCTGTCATAAAACTTTAACCCACACACCCATTGCCGAAAAATACACCCTCAATTATGAGGTAAATCGTTCTGAAAAAGAAATAGAAGCCTATGAAAAAGCTGATGCTGCCATTGGTTTAGATAACCTACAAGGGCAAACAATTTTCTACGGTAGTTCAAGCATTCGCCTCTGGAAAAGCCTGAAAGAAGATTTTGCGCCAATGTCTGTGATTAATCATGGTTTTGGAGGTTCTACATTTCCGGAAATGACTCATTATGCTGAACGCATGCTTGTACCTTATAAGCCTGAAAAGATTGTACTTTATTGTGAAAATGACCTTTTTGTAGGGAATAATAAAACGCCTGAACAAGTATTTGACGCCTTTGCAGAATTGGCAACCCTAATTCAGAATCGCCTGCCTAAAACTAAAGTTTATTATATTTCGATGAAACCATCTATTTCAAGAAAAGATAAATGGCAGCAGGTCGCTAAAGCAGATGCTTTAATTAAAGCCTATATAGATAAGCATAAAAACTTCACCTATATAGACATTGTACCTGTAATGTATCGCCCTAATGGTACTGTGAACGGAGAGTACTTTATTAAAGACAGCTTACACATGACTCCAAAAGGTTACGCGCAATGGACTTCGGTTGTAAGACCTATTCTTCTTAAAAATCATAAATAACCTATATTCAACCTCTATTTAACATGAAAAAAAGTTTGCTCATTTTGTGTTTGAGCCTACTGGTGACCTGCACCTTTGCTCAACCGGCCGAAAGACTTATTAAAGTAATTGTTGCCCCTGAACATGACGACTGGACGTATAAAATAGGAGAACCCGTAAAGTTTTCAGTGATGGTATTGAAATATGGCAATCCGGTTAAAAATGCCAAAATCGTCTATCAGATTGGGCCTGAGAAATTTGAAACCAAAAAAGACAGCATAGTTTTAAAAGATGGCACTGTTAAATTAGATGGAGGTACCATGAACACCGCCGGATTTTTAAGATGCACCATAATAGCTAAAGTAGATGGCAAAGAATATAGAAACCTGGCAACAGCTGCCTTTGAACCTGAGAAAATCCAACCTGCGGTAGAATTACCAACCGATTTTACCCAATTCTGGGATAAAGCCAAAGCAGATTTAGCCAAAGTACCGATGGATGCCCAAATGACTTTGCTGCCGGAGCGTTGTACAGAAACAGTGAATGTGTATCATGTAAGCCTGCAAAACTACCGCGAATATGGTACTGTACGTCTTTATGGTATTTTATGCGTGCCTAAAAAAGAAGGAAAATATCCTGCATTATTAAGAGTACCTGGAGCAGGTGTAAGACCTTATGGCGGAGACATCAGAACTGCCGAAAAAGGCATTATCACTCTTGAAATAGGTATTCATGGCATTCCGGTTACAATGGATCCTTACGTATATACCAATTTAGGGGCAGGGCCTTTAAATGCTTACTGGACTTATAACCTTGATAACAGAGACCTATATTATTTCAAGCGTGTGTATTTAGGCTGCGTGAGAGCAAATGATTTTTTGGTAAGCCTGCCCCAATATGATGGAAAGAACTTAGCCGTTACAGGCGGTAGCCAGGGTGGCGCATTATCAATCGTTACAGCCGGACTTGACCCACGCGTGAAATGGACAGCACCAATTTATCCAGCGCTTTCTGATATGGTGGGCTATCTGAAAGGTCGTGCAGGTGGCTGGCCACATATTTTCGACAAAAACAATCCGCATAATAATACTGAAGCTAAAATCAAAACAGCTTCTTATTACGATGTAGTGAATTTTGCCAAGCAGGTAAAAATACCATGTTTCTACTCAATGGGCTTTAATGACGAAACCTGTCCACCAACATCAATGTGGGCTGTGTATAATGTGATTAATTCAAATAAGACTTTGAAACTATATCAGGAAACCGGACACTGGACCTTCCCTGAAGAAAACGAGATGGTAATGAACTGGTTATATGATAAATTATTAACAAATAAATGAAATTCAACGCCTTTCCTATTGTCAGACATCTACTATGCATGATTGCAGGAATATTGGCGTATTTGCAGACTCACTATTTCCATACAACTTTCTATTATTTAGGTGCTGGTTTGCTGTTAATTCTGCTAATCAGCATTTTTTTTCATAATGCCGTTCTTAGAGGCATTTCTGCTTGTTTACTCTTATTTGTATCTGGTTGGGTGTTAACTTATCATAAAACCATTATTAACCATTCGGCGCATTTTACTAATCAAGCGACTTTCACCCATTATCAGGCAATCATTATATCTAATGCCGAAATAAAATCTAAAACCTACAAGGTTGAAGCCGAAATACAACAGGTGAGAGCTGTGGAAAAATGGCAGGAGACAAGCGGAAAAATATTGCTGTATTTCAATAAAACAGAAGCACAAAGACCACAATACGGCGATGTTTTTCTGATACAGCACATGCCATCAGAAATTGACCCGCCTAAGAATCCTGGGGAATTTGATTACAGACAGTTTTTGCATAATAAAGGCATTTATGCCCAGCATTTTTTAAGGCAAAAAGAATATTTGCAGATAGGCCACAAAGCGCCCTCACAAATATTTGATTTATCTTACAAAGCCAATATTTACGCTGATAGTGTTTTTAAAGCGTATTTAGCTGATAAAAATGAATATGGGGTAGCAAAGGCAATGATTGTGGGCATGAGAGATGATATCGACAGTGAATTACTCGAATCTTATTCAGCTTCGGGTGCTATTCATGTCTTATCAGTTTCGGGTATGCATGTCGGGATTTTGTTCATCGTCCTGTCTGTCCTGCTCAAATGGATAAAGACAAGAATTAAATATGGTAATTGGATTTTTACCATTATTGTTTTGATTCTTTTGTGGACTTATGCCGTTTTCACAGGTTTGTCTTCAACCGTACTTCGGGCTACCGTAATGTTTTCTTTTATTCAGATGGGTACTACCCTCAACCGCCGACATAATATTTATAATATTCTGGCAGTATCAGCTTTAGCATTACTTTGTTATAATCCATATTGGCTGGTTGATGTGGGTTTTCAGTTATCCTATCTGGCTATTATTGGAATCGTTTATTTGCATCCCTATCTGAATCAACTGATTAATCCTACCAATTCCATTATCCGGACACTTTGGGAGGGAACCATTGTTTGCTTTGCTGCGCAATTATTTACGGCACCTTTGAGCATTTATTATTTTCATCAGTTCCCGTCCTATTTTCTGATTGCCAATCCTTTTGTGGCTTTCTTTTCGTTTTTTATTTTGCCAGCAGGCTTATTACTACTTATTTTTTCATGGGTGCCTTTGGTCTCCACTTTCCTGGCAATTATCTTAAAGTGGTCGTGTTTTTTGCTAAATCAAACTACCTTTATCATCGAAAAAATGCCCTTATCAACCCTGAAAGGATTCTCCATTTCTATACCTGAATTACTGGCATGGTATGCGATTATCTTTTTAGGTATTGCTTTTTTTCGTCACTCAGAATTAAAATATTTGAGGCTTTCGGTATTGCTCCTTATTTGCCTGGCTTTGTTTAATATGTATGAAGATTATCAACAAAGTCGGCAAAAACAACTGACATTTCATTTTATACCAAGACAAACGGGTATCAGCCTAATTGATGGAAAATCGGTCGCCTTTATTGCTGATTCGGGTGTAATTGCTAATCAAAAGATTTATAATTTTCATCTCAAAAACTATTATGACAAGCATGGTGTTTCGAATCATAATCTATTGAATATCGCTGCCTACGCGAATAAACAAGGCATAACATTTCTGGATTTTGAGGGAAAGAAAATCATATGGCTTCAAAAGCCTTTTAAAGGCAATTTACAAGGCAAAGCAAATTATGTTTTGCTTTCAAACAATGCTATCAGGAATCTGGCACATTCTTTTGCGGATTTTCAAACTGAATTGATTATTGTAGACGATTCGAACAAAAGCTATCTGATAGAAAAACTTAAACATGAGGCCGATAGTTTGCGTTTAAATATTATAGCGTTGCGTGATATGGGTGCTTATTCTGTTACAGGTAATTAAGCGTCTTTATAAGTTAAAACAAAATCCAGTAGCTTCTAACTCTAACATATAATGAAATTTAAATTTTTTACTATTCCTTTATTTACTCTTACCATTTCATCCGCTGCTTTAGCCCAGGAAACAGATACTACCACGGCTACTAAACAGCTAAGCGAAGTAATTGTAAGAGGATTTGAAACCGAAAGAAAACTGACCGAAACTGCGGCTTCAGTAGGTGTGCTGACTATTAAAGACATTGAGCGCTTTCAGAATACCACCTTAGTTCCTGTTTTTAATACTTTACCGGGTGTTCGTATGGAAGAACGTTCTCCGGGAAGCTACCGCCTCTCTATCAGAGGTAGTTCTATTCGCTCACCATTTGGTGTACGGAATGTAAAGATTTACTGGAACGATATTCCGCTTACTGATGGCAACGGTAATACTTTTTTGAATGCCATTGACATGAATACCGTAGGTAATATTGAAATAATAAAAGGGCCAGCAGGGAGTATCTATGGCGCAGGAACAGGAGGTGTATTACTTTTAGGGGGTAATAAAGCTGATGCCTCACAGAACACCAAAGAAAAATCCAGAGGCTATATCAATACCTCATTAGGTTGGGGCAGTTTTGGTTTACAGAACCGGGCTATCTCATGGAATCTGGCTACCGAGAAAATTAATTCTGTAGTAAGCTATGCGCATGTGCAATCTGATGGGTATCGTGAAAATAGTGCTTTAGTAAGAGATGTATTAAGCTGGCGTTCTAATTTCTTTGCTTCATCGCAACGAACATTCAACGTGTCAGCCTTGTATTCTGATATGAAATATCAGACACCTGGGGGACTTACACAGGCACAAATGGACGCAAATCCCCGTTCAGCCCGACCGTCTACACCTGTTATTCCCGGACCAGTTGCACAAAAAGCAGGAATCTATCAGAAAATATTCAATTTAGGGCTTTCGCAGGAATACCGATTTAATGAACATTGGACGAATGTAACAGCCATTTATGGAATGGTTTCAGAGTTACAAAACCCATTCATCACCAATTACGAAATCCGTAACGAACAGACTTTTGGTGGACGTACCCGTACTACCTATGCTTTTCGTGCAGGTAATTTACCCACACGCCTGACGGTTGGAGGCGAGTTTCAGAAATCTGATTGGGTAATCCGTAACTTTGGCAACAGAGGGGGTAAAATAGACACTCTACAAACCAATGATAATGTAGGTGCCTTTAATTACTTCTTATTCACCCAATTAGAAACAGACCTGCCACAAGATTTTATTTTGACTATTGGTGCAAGCTATAACCGTGTGAAATATGATTTCTTAAGGGTTTCTGATGCCCCTAATATCAAGCCTATTGATAATTTCTTACCATCGGCCTTTTTGCCAAGAGTGGCTTTACTGAAGAAGATAAAAGATAAGGTAGCCATTTTTGCAAGTGTAAGCAGTGGTTTCTCACCCCCATTGGTGAGCGAGTTTATAGCAGGTTACCAAAGTACCAGCTTTTTACCTTCGCTTGCTTCGGAAAAGGGTATCAATTATGAAGTCGGTACCCGTGGGTATTTATTTAATCGTCGATTATCTTTTGATGCTACTGCCTATGCCTTCCGCTTACAAAACACTATTGTGCGACGCGTAGACGAGGCAGGCAGAGAAATCTTTACCAATGCCGGAGGCACTACACAAAATGGTCTGGAAATCCTTTTAAATGGCTGGTTGGTCAGAAATATAGAAGCGAGTCCGATTCAGGAGGTGCGCCTTTTCACGAGCTATACTTTGGCTGATTATCAGTTTAAAAATTATAAACAACTACAAACTGATTTATCAGGCAAAAGTCTGACGGGTGTCCCTCGTAATGTTTGGGTATCAGGATTCGATATGACTACCAAGCCCGGTTTTTATCTGAATTCAACCATTAATTTCACTGACCGGTTACCTGTAAATGATGCCAATACCGTTTATGCCAATAGTTACTGGTTACTCAATGCAAGAGTAGGCTACCAGAAAACATTCAAGCCTCTGGCAATTAATCTCTATGTAGGGGGCGATAATCTATTAAATCAATTATATAGTCTGGGCAATGACTTAAATCCTGTGGGAAACAGATTCTTTAACCCTGCCCCTACCCGAAACTGGTTGTTTGGGGGGAATGTGAGGGTATATTTATAAAATGATAATGGTTAATGAACCTAATGGGAAAAATCCCGTAGGGATGATATATCGGTAGAAAGTATTTATCTAATACAAGCGAAGTCCCGTAGGGACGATATATTATTTTAATATACCGTCCCTACGGGACTTCTTTTACTTTTACGTTTTTCCCTACCGATATATCATCCCTACGAGATTTAACTTAATGGTTGAACTATGATTATTCTTTTATTTACTTGCCTTTATCATCTTCAAACAAACCGGCATCGATACCTTTATCTCTTTCCCAGTAGGCGTTAAAGTCCCTTTTTCTTTATCTCTTTTAAAGAGTACAATATTATCGCTATCCTGATTGGCTACTAATACCCATTCGCCGCTTGGGTCTATCATGAAATTACGAGGCGTTTTGCCCAAAACCGATTCATTGGTAATATAAGTCAATTTACCTGTTTTCTGATCGATGCTGTAAATCACAACATGGTCATAAAAACGATTAGAGCCATATAAGAACTTACCGTCGGCAGAAATATGAATATCTGCACACGAATTGTTGCCCTTATAATCAGCCGGTAATGTAGAAATGGTTTGCTTTTCTTTTAATGCTCCATTAGCATAATCATAAGCTGTTACGGTATAGTTTAATTCTTGAATCACATAAGCCCATTTGCCATTCGGGTGAATCGTAAAGTGGCGAGGGCCTGCACCATCGGCAGTTTTAGTAGCTGCAGGTGTTCCAGCAGTTAGATGCCCAGTTTTGGCATCCAGTTTATAGCTTACTATTTTATCAATTCCCAAGTCAGGTACAAATACATCCACATTATTAGGAGCAATATTTACTGAGTGCACATGTGGTTTCTCCTGACGGCTCGCATTTACGCTTTGCCCCTCATGCTTGATTGTTTGGGTTGGTGCCCCTATTGACCCATCCTTTACAATAGGCAGTACGCTTAGACTCCCTCCTCCATAATTACCTACTAAAACCCATTTACCAGTTTTATCAACTGATACATGACAAGGACCATCCCCACCTGCCGACTGTGTATTCATTTTTATTAGTTTGCCCGTTTTATTATCAAAACTAAAAGCATGTACGGAACCTCCTTGCGTTTCACCTACGGAATAAACAAATTTCTGGTTAGGGGCAACCGCTAAGAAGGTAGGGTTTTTGAGTCCTGATGTTTTCTCAATGACCTCCGAAAAATCTCCGGTTTGCGTATTGAATTTATACACATACATACCATCGCTTCCTTTGTTGGTATAAGTACCGACTAAAAGGTAGTAATCGCCCGTTTGAGAATAGCTTTTAAAAGATAATATTAACAGAAAAGATAAGCAGGACAAACAAATATTTTTGAATGACATGATTGAGGATGGGTTGAATAGTTTTGAATATAAAATCTGTCAAATATAAGAAACGGTTTGAGTTAAATTTTTAGAATCAAAATGAATTATTTTTTGTAAAGACAAGACAGCAAAACCGCAGTTTAGCAGAGCTAAATGAGGATTTTGGTGAAGCAGTATTTGCAGAAAATAATCATTTTGAATTAAATAAGATTAACTCAAACTGTTTCTAAATACTTTTTCGTTTTTTTGCGTATTCGCAGCCTTCAAATACAAATATGCAAAACCTGATAATTACGACTGTACAAAGCGAAGCCGATGTAAGAGGGATTCTGGCACTTCAACAAAAAAATCTCAAAAAAAACCTTACGCCTGAGCAAATTGAAAGTCAGGGTTTCGTGACTGTAGAGCATGAGTTTTCGGTTCTAAAAGCTATGAATGATGCCCAACCAAGTGTGATTGCTAAAGATGGAGATACAGTAGTGGGCTATTGCTTAGCTATGTTGCCTCAGTTCAGAAATGATGTGCCCGAAATCAGAAGTTTGTTTGATACGATTGATTTAATTGAATTTGAAGGCCGCCCGCTAAAAGAGTTCAATTATGTAGTAATGGGCCAGGTTTGCGTAGGTGATGGCTATCGAAGCATGGGGCTTTTTGATGGTATGTATCAGAAATTACGTGAGGAATTATCAGATAAGTATGAGATGTGTATTACCGATATTTCATCAAGAAATCTGCGTTCGCAAAAAGCACATGCACGTATCGGATTTCAGAATATCAAAGATTTTCATGATACTGAATTAAATGAAATATGGCGGGTAGTATTATGGGATTGGCGTTCGTAATGTCAGCAATAATCAGATTGTAAAGGTGTTCAAACCATCGTAATTTTGATATAACAAAACAATCAGAAAAGATGGAAACTATCGAAATTCAAGATGTAATAGATTATAACAGAATAGAAAAAGCCATTCATTTTATTGAAGAAAACTTTCAGAACCAACCAAGTCTGAAAGAAGTCGCCGACCATGTGGCGCTCTCAGAATTTCATTTTAACAGGCTATTCAGCAAATGGGCAGGTACCAGCCCGCAACGTTTTATGCGTTTTCTGACAAAAGAATTTGCCAAAGAAAAACTTGCCCAAAGCGATAATTTACTGGATGCTACTTTTGAGTCAGGATTATCGAGTACCAGTCGCCTACATGACTTATTTGTGAACTATGAAGCCATGACTCCTGCCGAATTCAAATCCAAAGGAGAGGGTCTTACCATTCACTATGGCATCCACGAAACCCCTTTCGGCGAATGTTTAATTGCAGTAACCGGACGAGGAATCACAGATTTACGCTTTTTAGAAAATGAAGACAAAGATGAGGTGATTCAGGAACTCAAAGCCGATTTTGCCAAAGCTGAAATCATTTTCGATAATGATTTTACCAGACCATTTATCGACCAGATATTCTATGAAACTGAGAATACAGATTCACCTGTTACGCTCTTGTTACGAGGCACTAATTTCCAGATAAAAGTGTGGGAGGCTTTACTAAAAATTCCTTTTGGTCAAATGGTAAGCTATGATACCATTGCTCAAACAATTGGTCAACCAACTGCACAAAGAGCTGTAGGAACGGCCATTGGTAGTAACCGATTAGGGTATATTATTCCATGCCACAGAGTATTGCAAAAAATTGGAGGTATTGGCGGCTATCGTTGGGGTACAACCCGTAAAAAGGCAATCTTAGGTTGGGAAATGGCAAGGGCTTGAATGATTTTACTGTTGATTCTTCCAAAGCAAATATTCTTTTCTCATACAAACAGCACAGGGGCGATAACCAGCTTTAATCGTCTCTGTTTCGTTTTCAAAGAATACCCTGTTTTCTACTTTCATTCTTTTACCTGCCCTGCAATCTAATCTTCCATAGATTTTCAGATTTTTATTCCCACCAAAAGCTATTTCTCCATTTTGTATTTTTAGCAATAATGCTTTCGAGCGTACAAAAGTTTTATCACCTAAATCTTTGTGTCTTATCATTGTGCATCATGAAAAATAATTCCCAGATTAATTCTTTCACCATTTTTTACCTCACTTACCCCATGTCGCATGGTGGTACGATAATACCCTTTTGTACCCAACACCGGACGAAAATTAGTAGTAAAAATAACCGCCTCACCCCTATCAGGCTGTAACACTATCGGTTTAGATTGCATCCGCGGACGATTTTCTACCATCACAAACTCCCCTCCTGTATAATCAACCTGAGTTTGGGTTAGAAAGAACACAATCTGAAATGGGAAATATACTTCTCCATATAAATCCTGATGCAAGGCATTCCAGTCACCTACATGATATTTCAGAATTAAGGGGGTTGGGCGATTTTGTCCTGCCTGATGGCATTTTTCTAAAAGTTCATCTAATTGACCTGAAAAAACTTCATTCATCCCCAATTTAAACATCCAGTCGTTAGCCACCTTAGCCAAATATGGGTAAATAGATTGCCGCAATTCTGTAATAATATCCGGCAAAGGGTACTTAAAATACTTGTATTCACCGCTCCCAAATTGATAGCGTTTCATATTGATAGTATTTCGATAAAGCATGTTATCATCGTATGATGCTGCTAATTGCGTACATTCTTCCTCTGTAAGAATTTTGGGTAAAACTGCGTATCCTTTCTCATGCAGGCTTTCAGTATGCAGTGACCAATTTAAGTTTTCTATACGTTGAGCGATATTTTCTGTCATGTTATTCGTATTTGTTTCAGCAAAAATGGACAATGGATTTTTCAGAGTCGAGCCGAATCTTGCTCTATTATAAGAAAAAGCAAAAAACAGACTGATAGATTAGGCTTAGTATGCGTATTTTTGAATTCTAATCGACAAACGCATGCACCTACCAAGCAAAGAAACACTTGACCCAAGTAATTGGAATGAAATAAGAGCCTTAGGCCACCGGATGATTGACGACATGATTGATTATCTGCAAGGCTTACGTGATAAACCTGTATGGCAGCAACCGACAGCCAAAGTAAAAAAAGTATTGAATCGCTCTCTTCCGCAAGAAGGTCAGCCTGCAGAAGAAATCTATCAGGAGTTTCTTTCTTATATATTACCCTATAATAAAGGTAATATTCACCCTCGTTTTTTTGCATGGGTACAAGGTAATGGCACTCCTTTGGGTATGTTGGCAGATATGCTTGCATCAGGTATGAATCCTAATACCACCATTGGCGATCATGTAGCTATGTATGTGGAGCAACAGGTAATAGATTGGTCGAAAGAAATGTTTGGCTTTCCTGAAACCGCTAGTGGCTTGTTAGTGAGCGGCGCTACAATGGCAAATCTTACAGCACTCACAACCGCCCGTAACTCACTAAAAGATTTACAAATCAGAGTAAAAGGAACAGATGATAAGCTAACGGTTTATTGTTCATCAGAAACGCATATCTGTGTCATAAAAGCTACCGAAGTATTAGGCATAGGTAGCGAACGAACAAGAATAATCCCTGTAACAGATACTTTCCAGATAAGCGTACCTGCACTAGTAGCCAAGATTAAAGAAGACATTAAAGCAGGCTTCAGACCTTTCTGCGTAGTAGGCAATGCAGGAACGGTTAATACCGGAGCCATTGACCCATTGGAGGAAATCTACCAGATATGCAAAGAATTTGGCTTATGGTTTCATATTGATGGGGCCTTTGGTTCATTGGCGAAACTAACTCCCAAATTTGCAGACAAGCTGAAAACCATTGAAAAAGCCGATAGTCTGGCTTTTGATTTCCATAAATGGTTACACGTTCCTTATGAGTCTGCTTGTGTTTTAATCAGAGATAAAAAACTACATCAGGCCGCTTTTTCATCAGTACCGAATTATTTATCAGCACATGAAAGAGGTCTGGCAGCAGGCCCAGAGCCATTAACCAATTATGGCATTGAATTATCCAGAAGTTTCAAGGCTTTGAAAGTCTGGATGTCGTTGAAAGAACATGGGATTCAGAAATATGGCCGATTAGTGCAGCAGAATATTGACCAGGCGCAATATTTAGGAGAGAAAATATTACAAACCCCTCATTTAGAATTGTTGGTTCCCGTAAGCATGAATATTGTCTGCTTCCGTTTCAATAATAGCCAACATTCAGAAGAAGAGCTGAATCAATTAAATAAAGAGATTCTGATGCGCTTGCATGAGTCGGGTATTGCCGCACCTTCTTATACCATCATTCAGGGTAAATATGCCATTCGTACTAATATTACCAACCACCGCACCCGTCTGGAAGATTTAGATTTATTAGTCAATACCATTCTGGAGATTGCTACTAACCTTTTGATAAAGGTAGTTGAATTTGACCCTAACAATCCGACTCATTATCAGGCTTTCAAAGAAATCAATTATGCCTGGATTAATAAGTATTTTAAAGTAGAACAAGGCGACCTGGACTCATTGGAAAATCCTGTAAAATATTTTATAGCCACAGGCGGAGCTGTTTTATTGGCTTGTAGAGGTGACGAGATTTTAGGAACTACTGCGCTAAAACCCATCGGAGATAATAGTCTGGAACTCTGCAAAATGGGTGTAAGCCAAGCCGCTCGCGGCTTGGGCATTGGTCATGCCATTGGTGACGCTGCTATTAAAAAAGCAAGAGAATTAGGTGCTAAAAGATTGTATTTAGAAACGAATTCCAGCCTTAGTCCGGCGTTGAATTTATATAAAAAGCTGGGGTTTTCGAGGGTGGAAAATTTTATTTCACCTTATGTAAGAGCCGATGTCGCGATGGAAATGTACTTATAGTTTTTCATGAAAAACTATTATCTTCGCACTTTCAAATAACCAAAGTAATCAAAGCTCTAAAGTAATGAGAAAAAAAATCGCCGCTGGCAACTGGAAAATGAATAAAACTTTTGAAGAAGGTCAAATCCTTTTGTCAGAAGTAGTTAATATGGTGAAAGACGAAATCGTTAACCCAAATGTACAGGTTGTACTTTGTGTTCCGTTTCCTTACCTAAGCACTTTCGGAAAATTGATTGATACCCCTAAAGTATCTCTGGGTGCACAAAACTGTTATCCAAAAGCTTCTGGTGCTTATACCGGCGAAGTTTCTGTACCAATGCTACTGTCAGTAGGTGTTGGACATATCATTATCGGTCATAGCGAGCGTCGTCAGTATTTCAATGAGTCTGATGCTTTCTTAGCTGAAAAAACAAATGCAATTTTAGAAGCAGGATTAACACCTATCTTCTGCTGCGGTGAGACCCTTGACCAACGCAACGAAGGTATTCATTTCGATTTCGTGAAAGGTCAGTTAACGAACAGTCTTTTCCATTTATCAGCCGACGATTTGAAAAAAGTAGTAATTGCTTACGAACCCATCTGGGCTATTGGTACAGGTGTAACGGCATCAAACGATCAAGCACAGGAAATGCACAAAATCTTAAGAGACCATTTAGCCTCTCAATACGGTGCAGAAGTAGCTGAAGAAATCAGTATTCTATATGGTGGTAGCGTAAATGGTGCCAATGCACAAGAACTTTTCGCTTGTCCTGACGTAGATGGTGGTTTAGTAGGTGGTGCTTCTCTTAAATCAAGAGAATTTGTAAATATTGCCAAATCATTCTAAGATATATAAAAGCGTGCTATGGTTTCCATGGCACGCTAACCTAATTTCTTCTTTCTCGGTTGCAGAAAATACAGAATTCCTCCCACCGAAGCTATTAACAGCACTATCAATAATATCTTCTGCAAATTTCCCTCATTCGGATTCTCTAATAGTCTTCTGATTTCATTTGCCTGATAGCCCGTCCAGACGGCTAAAACCGTGCGTGGAATCATGCCTAAAAAGCCCCCTAGTAGTATGTTTTTCAGCTTTGCGCCTGACAAGGCAAATACGAAGTTGGTTAAGGCAAAAGGCAAAACAGGCGATAGTTTAGCAAAGAAAATAATCTTTAGTTCCTGCTCTTTGATATTATCTAATATCCCCTTAACTCTTTTATTTTCTGATAGATATGTTTTGAAACGGTCTTTATCTAACCAGCGGGTTACCATATTTACAAGAAAGATAGCTATCATGTTTAAGGTAAATACAGGTAGGATGGCGTGCCATCCCAAAAAGTAGCCCAAAACCAATGCCAAATAGGTAGGCGGAGTGATGGCCAATGCAGATGTAAAACAGCAAATAAGCGTAATAATTGTCCAGGCTTGCTCATTATACTCTCCAATTTCTGCTTCATGAGCGATTACCCATATAGTGATAAGGGAGGTAAAAATAAGCGGAACAATGGTTAAGAAAACCGATGAAATAAGTGCAAAGGAGTATTTTCTGATTTGTTTCAAGCGTAGCCAGGTGGTTAAGCCGCAAAATTACAAATTAGAAAATACTTGAACTATAACTTTATAGAAGAATTCCGAAACGTATGACTATTGGTGAGTTATTACCACCTAAACCTTGTGGACTTATAAATCCACGGTTCGGATAACCAAGATTATACATTAATGCCAGATAGCTTCCTCGCTGCCCTTGTCGGCCCTGGTAGAAGCCAGCGCCTATCAGCGGCGAGCCTTCCCATTTCTTTTTTATATCGGTTACAGGCGTATTGGCATTAAAAGAATAGAACTGGTTAGAGTAAGCATTCATCATCTCATATTCGGCCTGTGCAAAAATCGATCGGAATACTGGTTGACGAACAAAAAGTTTTGGACCATAGATAAAATCTCCACCACCATTAAATACACCCTGATAGATGATGTTTGCACCGAGTCCGACTACCGTTCCTTTGTTGGTCACTTCGTAACCCACCATTGGAGAAACATCTATGTAGAATGCACCCCAGAAGCCCAACCAGAAGTTGCCGCCGTAGCGAAGCTTGTCTTTCCAGGCGGGTTTGGGTTGCTCAAAAAATGCAGGTTTTTCTTTTTCTTGTGGTTCTTCTTCTTGTGAAAATGCAGCAAATGCACAAGTGATGAGGGTAATGGTTAAAAAAATTTTACGCATGTGTTAATGCAGTGGTTTCTTGTAAAAAATCAGGCAGTTTAATGGTCTCTAACAAATGTTCTTCAAGCATATTTGCCCACTCTTGTAAATAAACGATTACATCTTCGCGAACATTGTGGCGCAAATGACGTTTTTCTACAGGCAAACGCATTAAGATTTCTTTATCAGAAAGTTTCTCAAGATTCTGCAAATCTTCTATCGAAAAGCCTGATGTCAATAAATCAAAGATTATCAAATCAATAGGCATCGTACTGGTTTCACAATAGTCGTTTAATTGCTCGTTCCAGTCTCCGTTGCCTTGCATGGCATAGGCATGAATCTCGGCTTTGGTTCTGTGCGTAACTTCCTGTGCCAGGTTCCCGCAATTGCAACTGCCCATATGTCCCCACATATATTGGCTGCCATTCTGCATTTTTTCAGCCGTGCGACGAATTGCCTCTATAATTTCTGTTCTTACTTGTGCCATGATTATATCTATTTAACGCCCTTATCTGCCTCCCATGAACCTTGTAGTTTACGGATATAAATAATTTGTCCGGTATGGTAGGCATTGTGTGTACCTATATGGGCTATGGTCGAATACATTTCTTTCAATTTGGCTTCATCGGTTGCCTCTACGAACTTCTCTAAATCTGCCAGAACCCCATCTAATCTTTTAACAATATCTTCCCAACTTTTTTTATCAAAATTAGTAAATGTTTTATCGTTATCACCATCAAATTTAGCTACATCTTGTCCTTTGAAATTGGCTAACACACGCCCATTCCAGAACAGCAAATGATGAGCCAGTTGCCCGATTGAGTGATTGCCTTTACCATCAGTCCAATTGGCTTGCTCGGCTGTTAAACCTGCTAAAGCAATATTCACAGGCACAAACCAGTCTTTATCGGTATGTGTCGTTTTCAATTGCTCTAACAAAACAGATTTAAGTGTCGGTTCAGGTTTTGTTTGTCCCATTGCTAAATGAGCGATAAGGAGTAGGAGAAGTATCTTTTTCATAATAATAAGGTTTTTGATTATGAAAGTACGATTTCTGTGGGGTTTTGGCAAGGGTAGAGGAAGAAATTTATATAAACATCACTAAATTGTTGTTCATCCATTCTTGCAGAGACGCCACGCTGTCGTCTTCAAGGGCCTATGAAAATGAGACAATTATCTATTATTTTATTATTTAAAATAGCATTTCAGGGAAGGCAAAGACCAATGAAGATGCCAGCATGGCGTCTCTACAAACTGCAAAAAATCATATCAACACAATATCATTAGCATTTGCCACTTCAAAATTCTGAGTTTTCAGATTATCCAGTAATTCATTCGATGGTACTTTAGTACGCGCAACCCCTACCATTATTCCGTGACTATCGGTTATTTCTACCACCTCACCTGCTTCGAAATCACCTTTTACTTTTTTGATACCTACGGCTAGCAGACTGCTACGTTTTTGTAAGGCTTTTACTGCCCCAGCATCTACCTGCAAAGTACCTACCGCAACACTCCCACTAGCCAGCCATTTATTACGGGATGAAAGATTGGCTGCCTGAGCTGAAAACTCGCTTCCTGCTTCTCCTTTCATAGCTTTCAGGATACCATCCTCAGTCTTCATACCAAAAATAATTACCCTGATACCCATACGGGTTGCCAATTTGGTAAAGGTAAGTTTGGATGCCATACCACCAGACCCCAGGGCTGATTTGCTATTATCAACCAGGCCCAATATCTGGTTATCGATGGTTTCTATTTTTCTGATGATATTTTTCTTCTGGTCTAGTAGGCCGCCAACTGAGGTACAAATCATCAGGGTTTCTGCACCAAAGCCTGTGGCGATAAGGGTTGCCAATTCATCATTATCCGAAAATCTTAACTCACGGTTACTTACTACGTCGTTCTCATTAGCAATCGGAATAATGCCATTCGCCCATAATTCCTGATAGGTTTCTTTCAATTGTAAGAATTGTTCACGATTACCAAAATGCTGGCGTTCGCATAAACTCTGGGCAATCTGGATATTGTATTGAGAGAAATATTTGGAATAGATATTTAGTAAAAGCGGGTTACCAATAGCTGCAGCGGCTTTCCGCTCAGCGATTTCTCCTGAATAGTTTTTAATGAAATGCTTTCCTGCTCCCACCGCTCCTGAAGATACGAGTACGATATGATAATGGGCATGGAGTTCAGACACCTGGCGGGCTATATCGGCAATAATTGTTTCGTCAGGCTCGCCATTGCTTTGGGTAATTGAGGCTGTTCCGAATTTAATGACAAGGGTAGGTAACTGACGCATGTAATAGGGTGCTTAACGCAAATTTTATACTTTAATAACTGTTGTCTTTCTATAAAGCAAAAAGACGCAGAGTATTGCGTCTTTTTGCTTTATGAAGTGTTAAATTTAAATCTTTCAATTTCTAATCTTCCTATAAGTAACTGATTAACTATCTGTCTTACTTATTATCCGATTTTATCTCTAAACTTTCGCAGGCTCTGCGAGCGGCTTCCTGTTCGGCTTTTTTCTTATTCCAACCACCACCAGTGCTGATGGCCTCGCCGTTTACCTTTACCTGAGCCACAAATTCTTTATGGTGGTGTTTACCGTTTTCCTGCACAATTTCAAAAACAATCTTCTTTCCTTCTTGCTGTGCCCAACTTAATAGAATACTCTTATAGTTGGTATTAGTCTGGATAACCGTATCAAGGTCGAAATAATTGGCAATCAGTTTTTTCAGAATAAACGACCGTGTAAAACGGAAACCTTTATCTAAATAAATCGCTCCAATCAGGGCTTCCATGGCATCGCCGTACATCGATGTACGATTGTGAGCGATACGCTGGCCGTCGAACTGAATCAATTTTTCCAAGCCGATTTTACGGGCTACCTGATTCAACGATTCTCTGTTGACAATTCTTGAACGAATCTCTGTTAAAAAACCCTCATCTTTGAATGGATATTTTTTGAATAGATATTCGGCCACTATCATACCCAATACCGAATCGCCTAAGTATTCTAATCTCTCGTTAGATTCACGAAAACCACCAATATTTGTCTCTTTTGAGGCTGAGGTATGTCGAAAGGCTAACTGGTAAAGCAACGGATTACTCGGCTTTTCACCTATAATTTGCTCTACTGCTTTTCTAAACTCACGTTCCTTTGAACCTGATTTGAATAGTCCCCAAAAATTACTAGCCTCCGACAACACGATTCGAAATTAGATTTTCTTAAATATTAGCGTAGCATTATGTCCGCCAAAGCCAAAACAATTACTCAAAACTACATCTATTTTTTTAGATTTCGCTACATTAGGAGTTAAATCTATTCTCGGATCGATTACTTCATCGATATTGAACAGATTTATAGTCGGTGGCACCATCTGATGTTGTATGGCTAACACCGCTGCAACAGATTCAACTGCTCCTGCTGCCCCCAGTAAATGGCCTGTCATTGACTTGGTCGAACTAATACTCATTTTGTAAGCATGATCGCCAAATAATTGCTCTATGGCTTTTATTTCCTGTGGATCACCCAAAGGTGTTGATGTACCATGGGTGTTAATGTAGTCAATTTCTTCAGGTTTCATATTAGCATCTTCCAACGCATCCTGCATTGATAAGAACGCACCATATCCCTCTGGGTGTGGTGCAGTAATATGATAGGCGTCTGAAGACATACCTCCACCTACAATTTCACAATATATTTTGGCTCCACGGGCTACGGCATGCTCATATTCTTCAAGAATCAATGCTGCACCGCCATCGCCTAATACGAAACCATCACGGTCTTTATCGTACGGGCGAGAACCTGTGGCAGGGTCATCGTTTCTTTCAGACATAGCACGCAGGCCATTAAAACCACCTATACCCGCTTGAGTAATGGCAGCTTCTGAACCTCCTGAAATACAAATATTGATTCTACCTAAGCGGATGTAGTTAAACGCATCTATAATCGCATTGTTGGTAGAAGCACATGCTGAAACAGTAATGTAGTTTGGTCCGCGGAATCCGTATCTGATAGAGATTTGCCCAGATGCACTGTCGGCAATCATTTTAGGAATAAAGAACGGGTTAAATTTCGGAGTACCATCGCCACCGGCAAAGTTAATTACTTCTTCTTCAAAAGTTTTTAACCCGCCAATACCTGAACCCCAGATAACGCCGGCTTTGTTTTTATTGATTTGTTCTAAATCCAGCCCGGAGTCTTTAATAGCTTCATCGGAAGCTACTATTGCATATTGGGCGAATAAGTCCATTTTACGGGCATCCTGCCTTGGAATAAACTGTGTTACGTCAAAATTTTTGACTTCACAAGCAAATTTTGTACGGAATTTACTGGCATCAAATTTTGTGATAATGGCAGCACCACTAACACCGTTTGATAATCCGTGCCAGAATTCTTCTACCGTATTCCCGATAGGCGTTATAGCCCCCAATCCTGTTACAACTACTCGTTTGAAAGCCATAAAATGAGATTTGAAGTTTCAGAGTTATAAAGTTTCAAGTTTCAGGCAAATATCATGAAACTTGAAACTCGCAACCCGAAAATTATTTAGAATTTTCTTCCAGGTAAGTAATAGCCTGACCAACGGTCTGGATATTTTCTGCCTGGTCGTCTGGGATAGATACGTTGAATTCTTTTTCAAATTCCATTATCAATTCCACAGTGTCTAATGAATCTGCTCCTAAATCATTTGTGAATGATGCTTCTGGAGTTACTTCTGACTCATCAACGCCGAGTTTTTCTACGATAATTTTCGTTACTTTAGATGCAATTGCTGACATTTTGAACTGTAGTTTGGTGAAAAACGACTGCAAAGAAAATGGTTTTAACTGAAAACAACAAAATACACGAAAGTTTTTTAGTATCAGAAAACTTCCGACCTTTGTGATTGTTTTATATTAAAACAAATAAATACGAAAGAAGTTTTGGGAAAAAGCATGAGAATAAAAATATTTAATTACTTAATTCCGAAAAACCAATTGAATAATAGGTTTAAAAAATAAATAAAGTGCTGAAAGTCAATCAATTAAAAAATCAGAATTCGGGGAATTTTTTCCTTATTGCAGGGCCTTGTGTGGTAGAAGGAAGAGAGATGGCTTTGGAGATTGCCAAAAAAGTAAAAGCAATTACCGACCGTCTGGAAATTCCTTATATTTTTAAGGCGTCTTACCGAAAGGCCAACAGAACCAAATTAAATTCGTTTACAGGTATTGGCGATGAACTCGCTTTAGGTATTTTAAAAGAGGTAGGCGAGACTTTCTCGCTACCAACTATCACAGACATTCATGAGTCTGATGAAGCGGCTCTGGCAGCCAAATACGTTGATGTTTTACAAATTCCTGCGTTCTTGTGCCGACAAACCGAATTGTTGGTTGCAGCTGCCCAAACAGGTAAAGCTGTAAACGTAAAGAAGGGGCAGTTTATGCACGGCTCAGGCATGGGCTTTGCCGTAGAGAAAATCAATGCAGTTAATCCTGATGTGCAGGTAATGCTTACCGATCGAGGTAATTCGTTTGGTTATTCTGATATTGTAGTTGATTACCGGAACATCGTTGAAATGCAGACTTTTGATGTACCTGTCGTAATGGACTGTACACATTCATTGCAGCAGCCAAATCAATCATCGGGCGTTACAGGTGGTAACCCTGCCATGATAGAAACCATAGCCAAAGCGGCTATTGCAGTTGGAGCAGATGGCATCTTTATTGAAACGCATATGAATCCATTAGTAGCTAAATCTGATGGAGCGAATATGTTGGCTTTAGCTCATTTGGAGGAGCTTCTGGAGAAGCTCGTGAGAATACGGGAAGTAGTGCGTAAAAATTAATGCATCCCTACATAAAGCGCTTAAAACAACGATTTTATTCATTTAGGGTCTATAATTCGCCATTAAATAACAAATGAGAATTGTATTTCTTTTTTTCAGAAAAGATTCTTTATTTTTGTTATATTAATGTCATGTATGACTCCCAATCACTTAATATTTCTAATGCAAATGGCCAAAAAGAAAGATGCTCAGGAAGAGCCGGAACAACAAATTAATATCGAACTGTCGGAAGAGATGGCTGAGGGGGTATATGCAAATCTGGCAATGATTGCACACTCAAACACTGAGTTTGTGATTGATTTTATTCGTCTGATGCCCGGAGTACCTAAAGCAAAAGTAAAATCACGCGTGATTCTTACGCCTGAACATGCGCAACGTTTACTCACTGCTCTACAAGATAATATTTCGAAATACGAAGATAATTTTGGTACAATCCGTCAAACCAACGAACCAATGCCATTCCCGATGAATTTTGGCGGCCCAATGGGTGAAGCCTGATTCTGAATTTGTATATTAAAAAGCAAGAGCCTGAGAAGTGATTCTCAGGCTCTTGCTTTTTAATATTGACTCATGGTAATTCTACAGATAACAAAAGTTCGTACAAACCATTTTCTGCAAACATTAAATAGACCTCTTCTATATAGTATTGCTTTTCTTCAAAATAAAAATCCTGTTCTGCTGCAAGCATTTCGCTTTTAAAGAAACTTCTCATTTCTAATGGGTCAGTAATAGTTCCTATTATAGATTGATCCCAAGCATTTATAATTGTAAGTTTTTCAATTTCCATATAGTTTTATTTATCAAAAAATGAATTCAATTTTAGAATCACTAAAGATTAATAAATATCCGAAAATTTTTTACAACAAAAAACTGTACTTTTATTATATCATATACTCGTTAGGTGAAATTAATTTTAAGGATTTAATATATCGTCCCTACGGGACTTCACTTTTAAAAAATGACTACTTTTTCTACCGATATGTCGTCCCTCTGGGACTTAAAAATATCCCGTAGGGATGCTATATCGGTAGAAAAAATAGACTTTTCAGAGATTAGTATCCCGTAGGGATAATATATTTTTAATTTCACCCAACGAGTTATATCCTATATTAAAACTCAACTCCCAATCTTAACACCATCCGCTTATATTTTCTCACCTCGTTCGTCTCCGACCAATATACCTCATTCCCATTTCTATCCATCTTATATTCAGCCCGTTGGAAACGATAACCTATATTAATTAACCAGGCAGAGCCATTCCGCATCGGCAGCCTGTAGCCTACTGTCGGGCTTACTAACAATCCTCCCTTTGTATGGAACCCTGTATTGTCTTCATTTAACCAGGTAGTTGAATACCCTGCGTCTATTCCTGCCTGTAAGCCGCTTCCGCCCTCTTTTTTCTGTAATATACTTCTGCGTACACCTAAAGCTATGGGCATTAGCACCGTTTCTCCGTAACCATCAACCCCTATAGTTATACCGGCCGCTGTTTTACGGTCGATATAAATACCGTTAAACGTCTGCATCGACAGATTCACTTTATTTTTTATCTGATATTGATCAGGATAATTACCGGGATAAGGGTAAGGATACCACCCTCCATAATAATTAGCCTGATATTTAATTCTTCCGAACAATCCTCCGAATTCAGTCATGTTCACAAACTTATGCTTGCGAAAGAAGCCGCCTTTTTCATCTTGTGCTTTTATGGCAGTATTGCCTAGTAACAACACCACGAAAATCAGGCTGATTTTACTGATATATATATGTATGTTTTTCATTTTGATGCAGATTTAGGAGTTAGGATACTGGTTTCACCGGAATTTTACTTATCAACTTCATATCTTTCGGGTTTGAAGTGTCATATTGGTATAATCCGTCTTTACCAACCATTAATAAATGTTTCCCTCCTAGCGGAATCACATCAAAGGCATTCATATCTTTCATATGCTGTTGCAATTTTATATCGGTTGCACTACTTGCATCAAAAGACTTCAAGCCAAATTCTCCCTCACAAATAAACAGGCTTGGAAAATCTACCCCTAATCCGGCCGGATGCTGCATTTCATAGCTTTTAAGTAACCTCGGAGAGTATATATTAGACACATCTATTACATCCAGACGATTAGGCGCTACACCGCATAAACCAGTGCGCAGAGTAACATAGGCAATATCATTAGCCACTACTACAGGGTCACAGGCACGGGCGTGTTCAAACATGGTTACACGCTCAGGTTTGGCAGGATTCTTATTATCGAAGATATACATACCTGTAGTTGAGCCGATGAACAATTTATCTTTATAAGGGAAAATGGTCTCGATACCCCAGCCTAAATTGATTTTACCTTCCTGAACGGGCTGGCTCAATGTTTTAATATTGAAAAGAAGTAAGTCATTTTGTGAAACCGTGTAAAGGAAATCATCATAAATGGTAAATCTAGCCATTGAGCCCCCTTGCCCTGTACCACTGGCCGAAGGACCGGTAGGACCTTTTGAGCCAGAATAAAAAGACATATCATTGGCATAATAAATAGGATTAGGATTTACTATCTGAAACCCACAATTGGTACGTATTTTATCAGTGACAATCTTCGTATCATAATCGGTTACAGTCTGATACCCTACATTGTACGACCAGGTAATACCATCGGCTGTTCCATAATTAAAGACATCTTTTACTCTACCCATTTGCTTGATATTCTTTGGGTCGGTAATATCAAAAGTCACGACATCCATATAGCTATCCACATAAAGAATATTATCCTTTACTGCCATATCTATCACACCCGGTATTTTCAGAAAAGCGATATTCTGCGGTTGCTGCGGATTAGCGTTATCAATGATATGCAGCCCTTTCTTTAGCTCATTAATAAAGATATAATTATCTTTTACATAGATTTTACCCAGATTCACCAATTCCTGCGGCCCTTGTGAGGCAATATCTTTACGAATCTGGTCAGCTGAAAGCACAAAAGGTACGGATGTGCGGTAGGTGCGGGTTGTCTCGCAGTCGTCAGTACATGAGGTAGTGCCTAAAGCCACTCCCAGGCTTAGCAACACTGCAAGTTGTTTGAAGTAGTTGTTTCTCATAGTTTTTAGCAGGTATAAGGAATAGAAAAGTGCCATGCGTAGAGATAAGCATCTGTATACGACATGGCACCTGATAGAATTTATTTCAATTTAATTTTGGTCAGCTTGAGTGGTATTCCGGCATATAAAACAAGGTCACCTGTTTGTATATTTTGTTTCACTTCGCCACTGAATACTATTTTGGTTTCGTGTTTACCTTTTAATTCGGCTGGCAGATTAGCTACTGCAAATCGATGCGAAGGTAGTGCCGCACAAGACAATGGGTCCATCACCCCTTCTACTACAATCACAGTCAGGTCTGCATTTACCTTCATCAGATACCCCTCTTTATTGTTGATGGTCTGAATAGTTGGTAAATTATCTATATCACTTGTTGGTGATACATCGAAGCTTTCTTTCTGGCAGGCCACAAAAAATATCGTGCAGAAACTAAGCACCCAGAGTTTTTTCATACGTTTAGCCTATTAAAGGTTTGAGATTTTTCCGGTAAATAGAATGGTATTCGATTGTTTTTCACTGATAACAAACAAAAACGGACGATTACAAACCACTGTCGGATACACAGGAACCGAAGTAAGCACTACGCCTATGGTAGTTACGGCTGCTGCCTCTGTACCTTTCTCATCAATGCCCACATAGGTGTTTTGTTTCACCATGCCTACTTTTAATTTACCTGCAGGGCTCGCAATTTTCGATAAATCGGCTCCATCAGTGAAGGCTGCTTTGATTCCCATCTCGGTCAATACCTTTTTCAGATCTGCCTCATACTCAAGGGTGAATTTCGGTAAACCGACTATTGTTTTCTGCTCTTTCAAGGCACCATTTAATGCCTGCCACTCACCTGTTGATAAACTGGCTAAAGTAGCATCTGTTGATTTATCCGGTAGAATCACGGTCATAACATAGTTGCCATCACCATAAGGTAGTTCTACGGCCTGATAGTTGTCACGTTTGGCGTACTTTACATTTTCGGTCATGTTCATCATTTTCACGCTCTTCACACCCTTTGTACCAGTAAAGTTTTCGTCCCTGGTATTTTCTGCTTTGAACTGGGTTTTCCAGTCACCTTTGAAATACAGCGCATTCATCAGGAATAAAATCTGATCTTCTCTGATTTCTTCTAATACTTTCTTGATTTTACCATTCGTATTATCACTTGCCCAATTGTTAATTTTATTGACAGTCGCTTTATCATCAAAATTTTCTCCGAACACCCCTGCGTTAAAATAGGTTTTCAGGTTATCCAGATAAGACGGCTCTACTTTGAAAGTATTCCGATACCAAACTGAGTTAGCGATAGTATTTTTCACTTTCGGGTCACTCAATGGCAGGTTATCTATCAAATCTTTATATATACCATTAGTAGTAGCCATATCGCCAGAAACGCGCAAAGCTTTCTGAATTTCTTCTTTTGTCTGGGTATCTGCTCCATTCAATAGCATGCCTAAGGCAATGTGCAGACTTAGTGGTGAGACAAAATAACTTTTGTCAGCCTCTTCGATGGCATTATGTTTTTTCCAGAAATCAAATGCAAACTCACTTGTCTGGTCTGAGAATGCAGCCGGAATCGCTTTTAATTCGTTATTAGCTTTTATGGTGTTGGGGTCTACTGTATTACCCTTATTATCACAACTGGCCGCAGCTAAAGAGCACACAGCAGCGAGTATGGCAATCTTAAGCGTTTTCATAAGTTAGTTGGTTGGTTTAACAAATCAGGTTACAAAATTTTACTATTTCTTCTCAAAATACATTACTCCGTTAGCAGGTTTAGCCAGATAAAATACCAGTATATTTTTATCTTTGAAATCGTATCTTTCAACATTTCTCAGGCTCTCATAATAAGTCATTTCAAAAGCATTGGCTTCATTAGTGCCTGCTATTTTAGTAGAACCTAGTACAGGAAACTTAATTGTCTTTTTTGCTTCATCTACTTCTGCCTCAGCAAAATAAAAGTTTACTGAACTTCTGCCATTGATAGTCAGTTTGCTTTCTTCATTTTTAAACTCCAGAGATACATCGTACTTAGGTGTTATACCATCAGCATAACTTTTGAATTTCCATTGTCCTAACAGACTGGAAGTTCTTAAAGCATCAAATGACGCACCATTACTTGGCACATCTATTTTTTCGCTTTCGCATGATACCAGAAATAAGCTACTGGCCATTAACGCAATTATTAACTTTTTCATTTTACCGATTTTCTTAATTTTCTATGTGAATTCCTGACAAATTTTAATGCCATAAGATATATGTTACTCAGTCGGTCAAGGGAATAAACAAACGAGAATGTTTTTCCCCTGACGTAAACAATCGTTTTGACTGAGGCTCAGTACCCTTTTCAATACTATAGATACTTATTACTTAAAAATGGTTGGAATGGGGGTGAATTTTCTGGTAGAAAAGATAGAAATAAAAATGGTTATAGATAAAGAATCATCTATAACCATTTTTAATAGATATAAGATTTGATAAAATTGTACTTAATTCAGCAGTACGCCATACAGAAGATTTACAAAACTGCTATATATAATATCAAAACCTCTTCAAAACCAACTCACTAACCGTCTGCCCGATAGATAGTGAAGAAGTTGCTGCAGGTGATGGTGCATTACATACATTCACAGCGCGTTCGTTTTCGAAGATGGCGAAATCGTCTAATAGACCACCATCATAATCGCAGGCCTGGGCTCTTACACCTGCTCCACCAGGAACCAGGTCATCTTCTTTTATTTCAGGGATTAATTCTTGTAATGCTTTGGTAAAAGCGCTTTTAGAGAAAGAGCGATACATTTCGCCAAAGCCCGTGCGCCAGTATTTAGCTGCTACTTTCTGGAAACCTCTCCAGGTAAGGGTCTCAAATAACTCTCCGAAATGAATATCCAGTTTCTTATAACCCTCGCGACGGAAAGCTAAAACGGCATTTGGCCCTGCTTCTACGCCCCCATTTATCATACGGGTAAAGTGCACGCCCAGGAATGGAAAATTAGGGTCAGGAACCGGATAGATAAGATTTTTAACCAGGTATTGTCTTTCAGGTTTTATTTCAAAATATTCACCTCTGAAAGGGGTTATTCTTAATTTATTCGCTCTTTCGTCAGTCATTTGCCCCACTTTATCTGAATAAAGTCCGGCACAGTTTACTACCAACTTGGTTTCGTAAGCACCTTTATTAGTATTGACTATTGAGGTATTGCCTTTATCAGTAATGCTTTCTACTTTTTCATTAAAGACTATTTCACCACCTAATTGCTGAGTTTTTTCCAGATATTTTTCGCAAACTTCTACATAGTCTATAATTCCGGTTTGAGGGACAAAAAAGCCCTTTAGTCCGTTTACGTGTGGTTCATATTCTTTTATCTGCTCTGCATTCAACATCTTAAAGCCCTCTAAACCATTTTGCGCACCTCTTTCAAAAAGTCCATCAAGAATAGAGATTTGTTCCGGGCGGGTGGCTACTACTACTTTTCCACATAAATCATATTTGATACCCTCTTCGTTACAGAAATCCAATAACATTTCGTAGCCTCTGATACAATTGGTTGCTTTTAAACTACCCGGTTTGTAGTACAAACCAGAATGAATAACCCCACTATTATGCCCTGTCTGGTGTTGCGCAACTTTATTTTCTTTTTCAATAATCAATAGTTTCAATGCCGGATTTCCCTGTTTGATTTTCAAAGCAGTAGCTAAGCCGACAATTCCTCCACCAATAACAATTATATCGTAGGTCATATTCAATTATATAGAGTAGTTTTTCTGCAAATATACGCCAAACGTCTCTTTTTATTACTGAACTTGTTCAAGACTTTATTTTTCTATTCGTTTTTCCAATAATAAGCTGTCAGAAAAGTTTAATAAATAAACTACAGACACATATGAGATACTTACTATTTATATACATTAGTTTTTATGCCGTTAGCTGCACTCAAACCCTAGCCAAAGAGAAAATATCACGAGATACATTGACTGATAAATCAATTGTAGCAATTATCCCTTATAATCCGACTGAAGTTTGGGTATTTGAAAATGGGAAGCCCACTGAATTAACAACTATTGAGATGGACAAAATTGAAAGATTATTAGAGGCTTATATACGTGAATATAATGTCCCACAACTAAAACGATATAATCAGTGGAATGAAGCATTTCCTAAGGAGCATTATAAAAAAGAAAAATTTATTATTGATTTAAAGCGCTATAAACGACAGTATGTGGCTATTATTAATGCTAAAGGAGAAAAAGAAGTATGGATTAATTGCTTTTGTAGTAATCCCAAATACTGGGAAAAATATATCGTAGAAGTCCTGGATGGAGGAAATTGTTATTTCAATCTTAAAATTAATCTAACAAAAGATACCTATTATGACTTAATGGTCAATTGAGAGGCTTAAATATCTAACAAAAAACGCCATCCATAAATATAGATGACGTTTCATTAGACTATAAGGTAAACAGAATTTTAAGGATCGAGTGGATCATAAGGATCCATATGCAAACACTCAATCACAGGATAAAACTCAATTTTATGATTGGTCAGCTGTTTTTTACGCGTATAAGGTGTATAGCCCAATTCACGCATATTTCTTGCATCGAAACTATCGGCCGCCGAATATTTTGTTTGCGACATTGAGGTGACAAATAAAGATGGCATATCTACAGGAATACCATAATGAATCATCAAACGAACAGAATTTCGGATATTGGTTGTCGTATGTCTGGCCTGCGGCTCAGCAATAATGGCAGAAGCCGGAATATTATATTTTTCCATCAGGTATTTTTTCATTTCTACCGCCTCATTATAAGTGGTCTTAAACGGATAGCAGTAACCACCTGTAGGAATAATAAAAGGAGCATCTCCCGCTAAATAGCTGCGAGCGGCCGCATCACAGTGGAGTTTCCCTTCATGACCAATAGGTATTTTTAATTCAGGGCCCGCTCCAGGAAGCACAATAGCTGCATATTTATATTTCTTCCAATCTGTTTTCTGAATTTGTAGGTAGGCCGCTTTGTTGATGCCTTTCTCCAAAGGTTCCAGACGCGCTGGTTCATCACGATCGTTTGCCTGCATCAATTGCATGGCTACAGCCAATGAAGGTTTATAAAAAACGTCAAAGCTTTTGCTGCTTTCATCCAATGATGCCATCATATCTTTCAACATGATGCAATAGGTACGGGAGGTTACGACATAACTGGCAGAATCAATATGTGGATACCTCATTTTTTTACCAAGGCCAAACTGATTAATAATATAATCCATCCCGTAAAAGCACTGATTCCATGCTTTAGCCAATAAAACCTCATTTGATAACCCGACAAAACGCTGATAATACCCCGAGGGACGCAAATGCCCGTTGATAATTTTATCGAAAGCTTTTTTATTGGCAGCATAAACCGAGCTTAATTCTTTAGCTAATGCAGCAGTATCCGGTTTCCAGAAAAAATCACTCAGCAACGATACCGGATGCGAGCAGGTATCTGTTACATGCGTTTTCAATACCTCTACTTTGTTTTGCAGAAAGTTTTTGAATGCTGCATTACCCGTCAATATAGTTTTTACTTCAGGAGTTTTCTCAATAACCGTAAGCAGGTAAAAGTTTTTATCAACCGTTAAATCGCTGGAAGAAAGCGGACGGTAATTTTTATCGTATCCTTGCCCAGCCACATTCATGATGAACAGGAAGCAAAGGAAGAGCGTGTATAGGAGTTTTGTTTTCATTGTGTTTCAGTATTAAAAAGTAAAGAGGGGAATGCTGAATCAACATTCCCCTCTCATATTAAAATCAATAGCCTGGATTCTGATACATTTTTACAGGATCCAATTTCTGCTCGTCAAACGGAATCGGGAAATAAATATCTTTGGTTGATACGTTTTTCAAATCAGAAATACCATAGTCAGCCTGATTTTTACTTTTGAAATAATCCACAAATCCCTGAGCATTATCACCAAAGGCACGGAGCAAATCAAATAGACGGTGGTTTTCAAAAGCCAGCTCCGATCTGCGTTCGTGAAGAATAGCTAGTTTCAAAGTAGGGTATTTGGCGTGATAGGCTGGGTCAGCATCAGATACTGCATAGTCAGGCAAACCTGCACGCTTACGTGCCTGATTCAAATAGCCGATTGCTTCTGTCGTATTTCCTAATTTTTCATTTACTTCAGCAAGCATTAACACGATATCTGCATATCTCATCAGAATAAAATCATTACCACCCCAACCATTGGCAGCAGCAGCCTCGCTTACATCACGGTATTTAGTAATAAACCATGCTTTTGCACTGGCATGATCTGCATATTTCACCGAGAAATCTTTTCTGATGTCTCCTGCTTCATATTCGTTCACTACATCAGGATTAATAAAAAATCCACGACCTGTTGATGGTCTCTTAGAGTTAATCGTCTCACCAATCGACTGATTACGATACGCCAAACCTGAGGCATAGTTCTGGTCTCCTTGTCTGTATACAATCTGGAAAATAATTTCAGGATTCGTACTCTTTTTCGCTACATCAAATACATCAGCGTAAGGAATCTCTGATAATTGGCCAAAAGTTCTCATGCCATAACAAGCTTCTAAATATTGTTTAGCTTTCGCAAAGTTCGCTGGTTTTTCAGTAGGTAAAATCGATCCCATAGTCAAATAAACCTGTCCCAATAAACCATTGATAGCAGCTTTACAGGTACGACCTTTATTTCCTGCATTCTGAATATTCGGCAAGTCTGAATTTAATGCAGCCGTTAAATCTTCAGTGATTTGTTTGTAAACCAATCCTTTTTCTACTCTGAATGTGCTGGCTACGATTTCGTCATACGAAGTCACGAATTTAGTTACCATCGGTACATCTCCCCATTTACGCACTAAATGGAAATAAGCTAATGCACGAAGGAAAAGCGCCTCCGATTTATAGATAGCACGATTCTTCTCATCTGTGAATTTAACTGCCGGATTGTCGATATTTGACAATACATAGTTGGCACGCGATACTATAGTGTATAGGGCATTCCAGTGGCCTGTCATTTCAGGATTGGTAGGCACCAAAGTAAAGTTGGTGAACTGGAAAGGAGTACCTGCCGACGACTGGTTGTCTGTACGGCCTGCGTTATCAGAACGTTCTTCGCTGTACAAATCGCTGCCTTCTCCTAGTGCACTATTGCTACGGATAGCATTATATACACCCGCTACCGCTTTTTGAACATCTGTTTCTGAAGAGAAAAACTTATCACTGGTAATGGCGTTTGGGTTCTCTATCTGCAGGTAATCTTCACATGAAGATGACACTAGCGCAATGAATATAAATATCAAACTAATTTTTTTCATGATTCAGGTTTGTTTTAGAATTGTACTTTTAATCCGGCATTAAACGATCTCATCAATGGATATTTACCATAATCTACACCCGGAGTTAAGTTTGACCCGTTGTTATAATCTACCTCAGGATTATATCCTCTGTATTTCTGGAATGTAAACACGTTATCAGATGAAACGTAGATACGTACATTTGAAATTTTGTTGTTTGTAACCGCCGCTGTATTCCAGTTGTAGCCAAGAGTGATGTTGGTAATTCTCAAGAACGAACCATCATTCAGATAGAATGTCGACAGACGTGTACTGTTACTTTGTGTACCCCCACGTGCCGCACGGTAAATTAAGCCACTTCCTGGATTTTCTGGGGTACGGAAACGTTCGTCAACAATAGCATATTGGTTACCCGAGCCTTCCATATTTAGGTTGTAGTAGTTCTGACCGTCAAGCACCATATTGCCCTGTGTACCATTGGCAGATACTGAAAGATCAAGGTTTTTATAGCGCCCAGAAAGGTTGAACGCATAAATGAAATCTGGATAAGGATTGCCAATGATTGTTTTATCAAGGTCATTCACAATACCATCTTTGTTTGTATCCTGAAACAACAAGTCACCCGGCTGGATTTTGGTACTTTGTGCTGCCGAACGTGCCGGGATATCATCATTTGCATCAGGGGCATTATTAATAGCGTTAGCCTCTTCCTGCGTTTTCACCATACCTATCACTTTAAATCCGTAGAACATACCCACCGGTTGGCCTTCCATCGTAATATGGGTATCATAACCACGCTCAGCACCTCTGGTAAGAATGGTAGAAGCACCACCTAAGTCAAGTACTTTGTTACGGTTTACTGAGATATTTCCACTGGCACGCAATTCATAATCTTTAGATGATAATATAATTCCGTCTAACTGTAAATCGAAACCACGGTTATTGATTTTTGAATCAGGTAAGTTGGTCAACATCGTAGTAGAACCTGACACCGCCGTAATAGATTTTGAGAACAATAGGCTATAAGTATAACTATCGTAGTAGTTAGCAATTACCTGTAGACGATTGTTGAATAAGGCTAAATCAAGACCAATATTAGTTTGCGAAGTTGATTCCCAACCCAATTTATCATCACGGAAAGCACCCGGATACATGGCTGTTTGCACAGTATTTCCAATAACGACACCCGACTTACCTACCACTTGCTGGAAATTGTAAGCACCAATACTATTGTTTCCGCTCACGCCCCAGCTGGCACGGAATTTCAATGAAGACCTTTCTCCTAACATATTTTTGTAGAATGACTCATCAGAAATTGTCCATCCACCGGAAATAGACGGGAAATACGCCCAACGGTTTTTAGGACCAAATAATGAAGAGCCATCACCACGGAATGAAGCGGTAATATGATAACGATTCAGATAATTGGCATTAAAACGCCCGAAGCCTGACGCCATCGCATATTGTGTAATACCTGTACCACCACCTCTGGTAAAGTTGGCAGGGTCTGAACCACCACCAGTTATAAATGGCACTTTATCATCCGTAAATCCATTGGCTGTTACATTAATTACATCAGTCAAATGCGATTGAGAAGAAGCCCCCAATACACCACTCAGATTGAAATCTTTTAATCTTTTATTATAGTTCAATGTAAATTCAGTCAGATAATCTCTTTCATCTGTACGGGTATTCTGCGCATTAGCTGCCGTAATTGCCTGAGGCGAGAAAGGAGCATTCACGCCTGAGGTAATACTTGTCGGACGATAATATTCCCAGTTGTTGGTGAAGTTATAAGTACCAAATGACAATTTAGCTGTCAAAGCATCCATGATTTTGTACTGTCCGTAAACATTATAAGTCGATCTTGTGGTTTTACGGAAGTTCTTCACTAATTGTGTATAGGCCATCGGGTTTTCGATGTCACTCTGAAAAGCATAATCACTTGATTGTGAAGACATTTCGTATTGCGACAACGTACCATCAGTGTTATAGGGTTTCATAAAAGGCAAATAAATCAAAGCTGCCATTACCGGGCTTTGGTGGAAACGTCCCTCGGTTACTTCATTGCTTTTGGTATCTGTATAAGCCAGATTAGCGCCAATAGTTATTCTTTTTGAAACATCTAAATCAATATTCGAACGCAAATTGTATTTCGTCATGTCGGTATTCAACATAATACCATCCTGATTCTGATAACCTCCCGAAACAGCATATCGCACACCTGTACGTCCACCTGCAATTGATAAGTTATGTCTGTGGTTTCCTGCATTACGATACAGTTCATCCTGCCAATCGGTGTCATACTCAGGTTTTTTGATAGTTCCTGTGGCAAAATCATACATATACTCAGGAATTCTGATGGTATTCGCATTTACGTTGTTAGTACGGGTTGTACGAACCGTATTGTTATCCTTTACATATTCGTCTGACCATACTTTACCTTGCGAAATCATCAGGTCTTTGTAAGTCTTGTTGTGCGCATCTACAAACAAATCAAAGAATTGTTGTGCATTCAATACATCAACTTTACGAGCCAACTGGTTGATACCAAACTGGTAATCGTAGGTTATCATGGTTTTTCCTTCTTTTCCTCTTTTGGTTGTAATCAAAACCACACCACCAGAGGCTCTTGAACCATAAATAGCTGCCGAAGCAGCATCTTTCAAAATTTCAACCGATTCGATATCTTCCATATTCAGGAACAAATCACCATTAGCCGGATACCCATCAATTACGTATAATGGATCTGAACTCGCATTGATAGAACTTGTACCGCGCACGCGGATTTTTGTAGTGCCATATGGTGCACCACTTACCTGCGAAATTTGTACACCTGCTACTTTACCTACTAAAGCCTGCCCAACAGTTGGGGTACTAAGGTTCAACTCACTCGCTTTTACACTGGCAATAGCGCCTGTGATATCACTTTTACGCATGGTTTGATAACCAACTACTACTACTTCTTGTAGTGAACGGGCATCAGCTTCCAATGCTACGTTTATATTGGCACTAACAGGCACCTCTGCTACTTTGAAACCAATAAATGATATAACAAGCGCAGTTGCATCTGCTGAAACAGACAATACAAACTCTCCCTTTGCATCGGTCAGCGCTGCTGCCGATGTTCCTTTTACCTGAACCGAAGCTCCCGGCAACGGCTCGCCTGTCTCCTTCTCCGTGACTTTCCCTCTGACCTGACGGCTTTGCGCAGCCGCAGGTAACGTATAGCATCCAAGCAGTAAAAAGCATGCTAACGTTTTAAAAATTGATGTGAATACTTGTTTGCTCATGTGATTAGTTTTAGAAATTTTCCGCAAAAGAAGTCAGCGAATATTAACACTAAATCACCACCATGTAATGTAATTGTTAACAAGCAGATATGAAATGAGAAAGTAGAAACGTACCTAGATTTGTTATAAATAAAAAAAGAGGCTGCCTTTACAGGTAGCCTCTTGCTCTATATTTAGTGTTATGGAGTACTGTATTTATTAAGATGGAACTGACTTAATTTTTAACCGCCATCCCTTTTTGCTGAATCATATCATCCATTACGTTTATAGATTCATTCAGGTATACGTCTTTTTTAAGATACTTCACCCAGAAATCATTGCGGTCTTTTTTCAAAGTATCTGAATTAATAACCGTTAAATCTACTGGCAGATTCGATACTGATAAATCGTCTTTCAGTTTCGTCAGGTCACGTACTTTATTCGAAACATCTTTCATTTCTTTCAATTGTACTTTGTATTTTGCCAGTTCTAAAGAGCGTGAAGTTTTACGGTTATCGGCCAGAATATTTGTATTGTCTTCAATAGCTTTGAAAACATTATCAGAAGCCAGACGGTTTTTGCTTTTTTGTTGTAATAAAGCTACATCCGGAGCCGCCTGCCAGGTCTGATAGCTGGCTTTAGGCATTTCGTCCCAGATCAAGGCTGTCGGAGAATCTTTCTCACGCATTTTGTAGGCTTCATACAAACCTGTCAATACGATGTCAGACTCTACTCCTTTCAATTGGGTAGCACCACCATTGATACGATAGTATTTTTGTAAAGTTAAATGCACTGCACCTAAATCTCCGGCGCCACTGCCATTACCTTGTCCGCCAACCGGGAAAGCTCTTTGTACAGTACCTTTACCAAAGGTCGATGAAGATCCGATTACTATACCACGTCTATAATCCTGAATAGCCGAAGCAAAAATTTCAGAAGCAGAGGCACTACGTTCGTTTACCAATACTGCTAATGGACCATCATACAAAACAGATGGGTCATTGTCTCCCATTTGCGACGGACGACCAGAACGGTCACGGATTTGAACCACAGGACCGGTTTTGATAAACAAACCTACCATGTTTACTACCTCCTGCAAGCTTCCACCTCCATTATCACGAATATCCAGAATGATACCCTCTACTCCCTCTGCTTTTAGTTTCTCCACTTCTTTCGCTACGTCTTTTGAACAACGAGCGGCTTGCGGACGATTGAAATCTGCATAGAATGCTGGCAAATCAATCAAACCAATTTTATGTTTGCCTGAATTAATAACAACGCTTCTGGCAAAGGTTTCATCCAGTTTCAATTCCGCACGGATGATTGGTACTACTTTTTGTGTACCATCAGGTTTCTGAATAGTCAATCTCACTTCTGAGCCTTCTGCTCCACGAATCACTTTCACGGCATCATCAGTCGTGAAACCTGTAATATCTTCCGGCTCACCCGAACCCTGTGCTACTTTTAAGATAATATCATTGGCTTGAATCTCACCAGATTTCCAGGCTGGCCCTCCGGCAGATACGCTTCTGATTTTTATTTTATCGTCTTCCTGCATCAACAAAGCACCAATTCCGAAGAAACGACCGCTTAGTTTTTCATCAAAAGAGCGTTTTTCTACCGGCGGGAAGAAATCAGTATGCGGGTCCATCTGATTCGTAATGGTATTTACCAATACGGCAAATCTTTCGTTCTCATCAAATTTGTTTTTCAGACGGTCGAAATACTTGTCCATCGCCTTTTTCACTTTCGCACGGGCTTCCTGCTCTAAGGTTTCGTTGCTTTTAGCTACAAAATCTTTTTTATCTTTATTCTTTACTTGTTGTTCAAGCAAATCATTATAGCCTTGCAATACCTGCCATTTCAGATATTTTCTCCATCGGTCTTTTCTGTCATTCTCGCTGGTAGCAAAATCGATTTTGTCCCAATCTAACTCAATGTTTTCGTCTTTATCGAACGTAAACGGTTTGTTAATCAGTTCTTTATAGATTTCATCGGCTTCTACCAAACGTACTTTGTAAATTTCGTCTAAGGCTTTGAAGAAATCCAAAGATGCGCCATGTACCTCATCGTCAATCTTGGTTTCGTATTTACGAAGCTTGCTGATATCTTTTTCCAATAGCACCCTTTTGCTTGGGTCTACTCGTTTCAGATATTCTGTAAATATTTCCTTAGAGAATTGGTCGTCAATTTTTTTCGGACTATAGTGCCCTTGTTCAAGCATGGCACCTACATATCGTATGATGGTTTCGTTTTTGGTTGGTGGGTCATCGTTCAATGGCATGGCTGCAACAAATACAGCACCAACGATACCCCCTAAGAGAGCTAAAGATAATATATGCGGCTTTCTCATAGATTTAATCTTCTTCGGTTAAGTTAAAGTTTTATTAAGTTTTCCTGACTCAAAAATCAATCCAACTTATAACGAAAATTTAACGAATAAATTTCCATTTGTTAACGAAAAATGATAAAAGGAAATTTTTAAGTATAAACGCTTATGGGAAACATTGTAAGGTACTCTCAAGTCCCATGCCACGCGAGCCCTTTATCAATATAAAAGAATTTTGTATCTGCTTGTCTAATAACCAGTTATGCAACGAAAATTTATCAGGGAAATAATAGGCTTGAGGAAGCGGTTCAAGGGCTGACGCCATCAGTTTTCCGGCTAAAACTACAAGGGCAAAATCGCCTTTAGCTACCAGTTCGCCAATGGCTTTATGCTCGGCAGGAGCTTCGTCTCCCAACTCTAACATATCGCCTAAAATCACGACTTTTTCTTTATCAGTTTTCAGGTTAATAAAGTTCTGAATCGCTGCCGACATCGAAGATGGATTAGCATTATAGGCATCTAGCAAAATACTGTTAGTCCCTTTTTGAATAATCTGCGAGCGGTTATTGTCTGGATTATATGCACTAACCGCTTCCGAAGCATCTGTAATCGAAACACCAAAGAAATTACCGATAGCCAGAGCAGCCGCAATATTTTCAAAATTATACCAACCGGGCAAATTAGTTGTATAAGTTTGTGGGTCACGATGCGGCTCTTGTGTAGAAAAAATAACTACGGGCGAATCTTTAACTAATACAATTTTATTGTCTTTCAGATAGTCTATAGTTTGATTGAATTTCCGACTTTGCGCCATCCCAACCAGTGCTTCGTTCCTAGCGTTTAAGAAAACCGTCCCACCCGATTTCACTAAAAAATCATATAATTCCCCTTTACCTTTTTTCACGCCTTCTACACCTCCAAAGCCCTCCAGATGTGCTTTACCTACATTGGTAATAAAGCCATGTGTAGGTTCGCAAATATTACATAAATCTCTGATTTCTCCCTGATGATTAGCGCCCATTTCTACTACGGCTATCTTATAACTTTCATCAAGACCCAGCAAAGTAAGCGGCACCCCAATATGATTATTCAGATTACCCTTAGTATAATAAGTATTATATTTTTTTGATAAAACAGCTGCTACCAGTTCCTTAGAAGTAGTCTTGCCATTAGAGCCTGTAAGACCAATAAAAGGGATATTAAATTGCTGACGATGATAGTTTGCCAGTTTCTGCAAAGTATAAAGCACATCATTCACCAGAATACAGGCAGGGTCGGTAGCATATTCTTTTTCATCAATTACTACATATTTTGCTCCTTTTTCGAGTGCTTCTTTGGCAAACTCGTTGGCATTGAATTTATCGCCTTTGAGTGCAAAAAACATCACTCCTTCATCTATTTTACGTGTATCTGTAGAAACACCTGTACAGGTCTTAAACTTCTCGTATATTTCAGCTATTGACATTGTTTTCTATCTGGTATAATTTCAGGATTGTTTTTTGCGGTAAATTTAATGGGAAACTTGAAGAAACTGCTTAAAGAATTACCCTTTTATTCAACCTCGTAGCGCTATAAAAACAAAAAGCCTCCGAAAATTCGGAGACTCTTGTTCTATTAACAAAAAAACATGATGTTACTTATTAGTTACTATGCCATCAGGGTCTATTACCCTATCAAATATCTTTGAACCATTAGAAAGTAAGATATGAAGGTCATGCGTATCATAAATCTCTCCGAATTTTTCTTTTAAATCTATTTCGAGCACATATTCCCGTATAGCATCACATTCATTTCCGGTTCCTTTCTCCAAACTAATTATCAGAAAAACCGTGACTGGATAAGATTTACGCATAATACCATCCCACACTACTTTATATCTGTTTTTGTCACAGCTTCCACCAACAACCCATATTTTTAAAATATCATTTTCACGTTTGATGTCTTTTATTTCAAAATGGCGCGGAGCGCTGTTACGTGCGCTCAATAATCTATTATACTCTGCTTCACTTACCTGAAAAGCCACTTCATTGGGTGATGGGTCAGTTGCTTTTGATTTGCAAGCCGCCATGCCTATTATAAGTGTTAAACAGGCCAACAGGTGGATTTTCTGTCTGATGTTCTTCATAATTGCATGTGTAAATAATAGTAAATGTGTATTTTAAATAAAGATTCTTTTTTGGGTGAAGTAGTTGGAAATGTGTATAACGATTTTTCAAATCGTCTCTTCATATAATTTTAGAAATGAACCAATCGCAAGCTTTTGGAGCGAACTCATAAAATTCTGCCGAATTTTAACGATTTGAAAATTATTATACAATTTTAAAATGCCTATTTTTGTTCTTCGTTTCCTAGTTGCCGTCACTATATGTATTATAAAGTATTCTTTCTCCTGTTTTTTATTTATTCCCATTCATTTTCCCAGCGTATCCCAACCGATTCAATTCAGGCAGATATTGAAGCAGGTTTACGATACCTGAATGCCAGACAATGCACACAAACCATTAATGGGAAACAATATGCAGGAGAATGGGAGGCGCATATGCGCATGGAAGGCTCCATCTTATTATTAGGTTCAAAAAGCAATTTTCGGGATTCCAACTGCTTTACAATGGCAGGTATTCATAATATTCTAGCTGAAATGTACCTGGCAGATACTTCTAAGAAAATGATTCTGCCTATGCTGCAAAAAGTTTTCCCCGAAGTTTTAAGCTATTCTAGCGGAGTCAGATTTAATTTCTGGAAACAATTGCCACCCAATCGGGATTTGCTGTTAGGTTTAGAGCCAGACCCTGTACCATTGGTAAGACGCCCCACTACCTTTACGCTTAAAAACAGATTTATCAACAAAGCCGCCAACGTAGAAAACGATGCCGACGATACCTCGATGGGAAATCTGGCGATTTGGTATCATAAAAAGATATTTGGCGTTGATTCTCTGAAAACTGCCAAGCCTGCCTTATTTGACAGGTATCTTGATAAAGACCGTAAAAACAGACATTGGTATAATTATCTTTTTCATGGCTTCAAAAACTCAGGGGCTTATCTGACATGGTTAGGTGAGGAAGATGCATTTGACAACTGGAACATTACCAAAGCCGTATGGCATAACCTTACTTTCTATATTCCTTACAGCGTTTGTTTTCCACATGCCTATACACCTTATATTCCTTGGGGCACAAATGATGTTGATGTGGTAGTAAATGCCAATGTACTCACTTACCTTGCCAAAAGCGGATTGACTCAAAAGAGTAAGGGCAGCGATGCCGCACATCAATTGATTGAAAAACATGCCAAAAGAGGCCGGTGGGCACGTATGGGCATTTATTACCCAAATCGCTTTCATTTTCATTATGCTGTAAGCAGGGCATTTGCAGCTGGTGATACTGCTTTAGCAAAAACAGGACAATATCTCTTAGATAACCTGACTAAAACCCAGCAATCAGACGGAAGTTATAAAAGCGATAAAAAAGTAAACAATCACGATAGAATACAATCGACGGCTTATGCATTGTTAAGTTTACTTTACCTGAAAGAAGCAGGGATGAATGTTCCATCAGCTTTAATTACTCAATCAATGGCTTATTTACGTTCTCAAAAGAATTTTGAAAATCAGGAGGCCTACTGGCAGGGCGGTGTATTTTTTTCAGGGGGAACAGTGGTGCGGAAAACCCTTTTCTTTACTTCTGATGCTTATACAACTGCGTTAGTCGCCTTAGCTTTTCAGAAGTATATACAATTGATTTAATTAAAGATGGTTCATTACCAACTTCACTTTGTCGGCAATAGTAATCATTAATACAGTCCGGGCGCTACCAATAGCAATGGCTGTATTATCAGAAGTAAAAACTGTTTCGTAGATATTAAAGGCTTTGTTTAGTTTTACGCCATGCACCTGATAATTGCCTGATTTATCATCCACTACTATCTGTCCATTACCAGCCGAATAAATATCATATTTATTACCTTCTACTCTTCCCCAGATAAGCCCTGATGTTGGCAGGATTTTTTTCTTGTTGTTGCTATAAATTCTTCCTGTCTTACCCATCCAGCCACCTGTAACTACATAATTGTCAGCATCCAGGAACTGGATTTCGTGGAAGATACTATTGCCTAGCATGTTTTTACGTTGCCATTTCTCTCCATCCAATTCGTATAAATGGGTTTTATTTGGCGTGTACATCAAGGCATATACCTTTTTATTAAAAGGATTGTACTTGACACACCAAACCATTTTGAAAGGATTGGAATAGATTTTTTTCCAGGTAATTCCTCCATCAACTGATTTCAGTATAAATCCATTCGGAACAGTCTTTTTCGAATGAGCAATGGCCGAGCGACCTCCACAAATATAAATCTCAGATTCACTTACCACCACCATATTGTAGAAACAGGCATTTTCGTAGCCTTTTACTTTAATTGTCTGCCAGACTTTTGTTTCTAAATTATGTTTGTAGATTATTCCTTTATCGCCGCAGGCAATAATAGTTTTCTCATCAAATCTATCAAGCTTGTAAATATCTAATTGTTGGCTTGGGTAAGAGACATTGGTAAGATTACCCTCGGCATCAATAGATTTCAGCGTACCATACTTGCCTCCAATCCAGAATTTGTCTTCTACAGGGATAATATCATAGTAAGAAGAATCCGCATAGGTGATTCCTTGTTGAAGAACTTTAATAGACACATCTTGTGCTTTAGCGTGCAAGCATAAGAATAGCATTAAAAAGCGTAACGCTATTTGAACGGCAAATTTCAAAAAAGGTAGAGGTCTGTTATATAGGGTATATTTAAGTGTTAATTGCAAAAATAGAAATATGCCGCGACTCTTCAAAGTGACAAATTGATTTTAATAACGCTATTTATTTTAGGGTGGGTTTATTTCTGAAATAAAGCTATTTTTGTCTTTGTACTCAATAAAATTCCAATTATATGGTTCTTCTTCGCAAACGCCTTACCTTTGCCGTAATAGCTTATTTTATATCAATCAGTATGTCAAGTTTTGCCCAAACGAAGGATTTTTCTAAAGATTTATTTGCTCAATACGCTCAATACAAAGAATCAGCCATTACACATCGTCGTTTCAAACACAAAGACCTCGTGCCTTTGATTAAGCAATTGCCGTTTGAAAAACAGGTAGTAGGGAAGTCATTTGAAGAAAGAGATTTATACCAGATAAAATTAGGTAACGGAAAAACCAAGATATTGTTATGGTCGCAAATGCACGGCGATGAACCAACGGCTACCATGGCTTTATTAGATATTTTCCGCTTCTTTCAGGCAAAAAATGATGGTTTTGACGCATTAAGAGAAAGTATATTGACCAATACTACTCTCTATTTTGTACCCATGCTCAACCCTGATGGAGCAGAGCGCTACCAAAGGCGCACGGCTACTGAAATAGACATGAACCGTGATGCCCTACGGTTCCAAACACCGGAGGGGGCTTTATTGAAAAAATTGCAGGATGAATTGAGTCCGGAGTTTTCTTTTAATCTGCATGATAAAAATACAAGGTATAGTGCCGGGAGGAGTGACAAGCAGGCAACGGTTTCGTTCTTAGCTACGTCGTTTGATTTTGAGAGAAGCTGGAATCCTGCCCGTACAAGTGCCATGCAGGTAATCTGCCGGATGAGTGAGTCTTTGCAAAACTTTATTCCAGGTCATTTAGGACGTTGGAATGATGAGCATGAACCTCGTGCATTTGGCGATAATGTGGCCAAATGGGGCAGCAGTCTGATATTGATTGAATCAGGCGGATATAAAGAAGATACGGAAAAACAGTTTATCAGAAAACTGAATTTTGTGGCTATTCTTACGGGTTTGCAGGCTATAGCCGAGAAGTCTTATACCCATTATACATTAGCCACTTACGAAGCATTGCCTAATAATGAGCGTTATTTATACGACCTATTGATTCGTAATGCTGAGTTTGATTATAAAGGTAAAATAGTGATTAAAGATATTGCAATTGACCTGATTGAAAAAAATACCAGAAATGCCACGGGTTTTACCATCAAGAGCGTTATTGAAGATATGGGCGACCTTTCGACCTTCTGGGGTATCAAAGAAATTGATGCAACCGGACTACGGGTAAGACCTCTGGCCTATTTTCCTGAATTAATAAAGACCTACACTTTGTCAAAAGAAGACATTCAGGATAAAGAATTAAACCTGGACGAAAAAGCAAACTTTGTATTAACAAAGGGCAACGAAGTTAAATACGTAATTGTGAATGGACAAATTAAATAGCATGCGCGGTAAAAGCCGTGTGAGAAAGTATTATTTCCTTTTCTTGTTTCTACTATTAGCAAACTCTGGTGTTTTTGCTCAACAGTCTTATGTATTAGGCCGGGCGATTGATAAAACCACAAAACAGCCTATTCCATCGGCGACAGTTGTCAATAAAAACACGAAACAGATAACCAAAACAAGCGAAAACGGGAATTTCCTGGTAAAAGCTGTAAAAGGCGATTCTATCAAAATTTCGTCTGTAGGTTATAAAAATGCGGGTATCGCCTGGGATGGTGTCAATAAAGAGCCTGTTATTGAGCTTCCACAAGATGCGATTGTATTGCCGGAGGTAACCATAAAAGACCGACGTATAGAAATCATCAGACAACAGATTGATGATTTGTTAGCTGCCCCTGAAGCCTCTACTAAATTGAAATGGAAAGACATCTCTAATCTGATTAATACCAACACTTCTTCGCCCGGTGGCGGAATTGGTATTTCAATTGATGGGTTGTATCAGCTTTTCAGCAAAGAGGGCAAAACCCGACGCAAACTGGAGGCCATGAAACAGGAAGACCTTCGTAAACTTTTAGTAGAATACCGCTATAGTGCCGAATATGTCTCATACGTAACCAAATTGAAAGGACAACAACTAAAAGATTTCATGAAATTCTGTAATTTGCCTAACAATTTTGTTCTCACCGCCAACGATTACGACTTAACATTTGAGGTGTTCAGATGTCTAGAAGAATTTAAAGGCAAATTCCGTTTTTAAACTTTACAAAATCCTATTATTACAATATCAATGAAAAAACTCGTTTTTTCCCTTTTCTCTATTCTATTATTTAACTTCACTTATGCCCAGACCATCGAAAAACTTCGGTGCGAATATTTTGATAACCCTTTGGGTCTTGATACCCAGAAACCTCGTTTATCGTGGCAAATTAATTCAACAACCCGTGGTACTAAACAAATAGCTTATCAGATATTGGTGGCAGATACCGAAGAAAACCTGAAAAAAGATAACGGAAACCTGTGGAACTCAGGCATGGTAAAATCAGACCAGTCTTTATGGGTGAATTATGCGGGAAAAGCGCTGGAATCACGCAAAAGATATTTCTGGAAAGTGAAAATCTGGAATGAAAAAAACAAAGCTACTACGTATAGCGAACCTGCTTTCTGGGAAATGGGTCTCTTGCAAATAAGTGATTGGTCGGCACATTGGATTGGGAAAAAAGGAACAGAAGGCAAGCCACCTAAAGCTGTTGAATTACAAAAAGAATTTCAGCTAGCCAAAAGAGCTATTAGAGCCAGAATCTATGTAACAGGCTTAGGGGCATATCATCTAATATTTAATGGTAAAAAAGTTGGGAAAGATATATTAACACCCGGTTGGACAAACTATCTGAAAACGATTCACTACCAGACCTACGAAATTGATGGAGAAGACCTGACTATCGGTACAAACTTTATCACAGCTACTTTGGGCAATGGCTGGTGGAGCAGTGGCTTAGGTTGGGGCGGAGGTAAATTTTCTTATAGCGAAGGCCCTTGCCGCTTGCTATTTCAGATGGAATTGGAGTTTTACGATGGTTCTCGCCAAACCGTTATATCTGATGGCACTTGGAAAACCCGACTCTCTCCTATCGTATCTAATTCATTATATAATGGTGAGGTCTATGATGGACGTTTAGAATACAGCAAAGAATGGGTGAATGCGAGTATCCTTGATAATGCTGAAAACAAAACTACTTTATTCGGCCCAAAACCAGAGGATAATAGAAATGATGAAGCTGAGACTTTCAGCACAAAAAATACCAAGCTAATTGCCTCTGTTGCACCTCAGATTCAGGCAATGCAGGAAATAAAGGCTGTTAAAATAACTGAACCTCGTAAAGGACATTATGTATTTGATTTCGGACAAAACCTTGTCGGTTTTGCGCATCTGAAGGTAGAAGGCAAAGCAGGGAAAGAAGTTGAAATGAAATTTGCCGAACTATTAACAGATAAAGGCTTAGTAGACCAGGCCAATTTAAGAAGCATCCGACCTATTGATAAGTATATTCTGAAAGGTTATGGCGTAGAAGAGTGGGAGCCTAAATTTACCTATCATGGTTTTCGTTATGTAGAGGTTGAGGGTCTACCTAAAAAACCGGATGAAAACACATTGGTAGCAAAGGTGATTCATAACAATGTGCCGTTTTCAGGAAGTTTCACCACCTCAAACGACTTACTCAATAGTATCTATAAAAATATCACCTGGGGACAACGGGGCAATATGCACAGCGTGCCAACTGATTGTCCACAAAGAGATGAGCGCTTAGGTTGGATGGGTGATGCACAGATATTTGCGCCTACTGCCAGTTATATTATGCAGATGAACGGCTTTTTTGCTAAATGGGTAAGAGATATTGCTGATTCTCAGCACTCATCAGGTTATGTCTATGATGTAAATCCTAAGATTGTCGTAGGTGGTCCATCAAAACCTGCCTGGGGAGATGCCATAGTGATAGTACCTTACCGTATGTATCAGTTTTATGGCGATAAACGTATCATTGAAGAAAATTATGAGGCGATGAAAAACTGGGTGGAATACATGAATAATCACCCGAACACGAAGAAGGATGGCATCTATTATTTTGAGGCGGGAGACTTCTATGGCTATGGCGACTGGGTACCTGTAGAGACATCTCCTACCAAACCTATTGGCGGAAGCTATCAATTTTATTCAAATAAATTATTAGCCGAAATGGCAAAAGTAATTGGCAAAACCGCCGATGCGCAGAAATATGCTGATGTAGCCCAAAAAGTTGCAGATAAATACAATCAAATATATTTTGACCCACAAGGCAAAAACTATGAGGGCAGCACACAAGGCGCAAACCTAATACCTTTGAGTTTAGGCATTACTAAACCTGCCGACCGACTGGCAGTAGCACAGAATATAGCAGCCAATGTACGAGCAAAAAATGACCACCTGACTACCGGATTCCTATCTACAGAGATGCTTTTGCCAAGTCTGAGCGTTGCCGGAGAGCATGAATTGGCATACAAAGTAGCTACCCAAAAGACCTATCCAAGTTGGGGATACATGATTGAAAAGGGAGCTACTACCATGTGGGAATTGTGGAACTCTGATACCGAAAAACCGGAGGGTATGAATTCTCGTAATCATTTTGCTTATGGTTCAATTGGCGAATGGTTTTATGCTTATCTGGCAGGTATCAAACTCGACCCAACGAGCGCTGCATTTAAGCATTTTATCATTGCCCCTATGCCTGTGGGCGATTTGAAATGGGTGGAGAGTAAATATGAATCAAGCTACGGCCCGATTGCCTCAGGTTGGAATTTGCAAGGGTCAAAATTGGTTTTGAAAGTATCTATTCCTGCTAATACATCAGCCCAGATTCAATTGCCACTATCTGGTAAAACCAATGCCATCATTAAAGAATCTGATAAAGTAATTTTAACAGGCAATAAAGCGCCAAAAGCTAAAATACAGGGCATTACCTTTGTGAAAGTAGATAAAGATAAAGCCATTTTTGAGGTTTTAAGTGGAAATTATTCGTTTTCGGTGGAATAGAGATGCCTTACAATCCAGAAATACATCATCGTCGCTCGGTTCGATTGCAAGGCTATGATTATTCAAGAGAGGGCTTGTATTTTATTACTATTTGCACCCTCGATAAATTATGTCTTTTTGGAGAAATCGTCGAAACGCAAATGGTGTTAAATGAATTAGGAGAAACGGTCAATAAATATTGGCTAGAGATACCTGAGCATTTTCCAAATGCTATTTTACATGAATTTGTTATCATGCCGAATCATTTACATGGTATTATTGAATTAAAATCGACAAATGTAGGGGTTCAAAATTTTGAACCCCTACGGGAATTACAAATACCGAAAATTAACCAATATCAAAAAATTATCCCTCGTTCAATAGGTTCTATTGTGAGAGGTTTTAAAATTGGGGTAACTAAATGGTATCGGGATAAAATAAAGTTCGTGCTCGAAAATAAAATGCCCAAAGAAGGATATCTTCAAATTTCTATTTACGGAAACAAAATCTGGCAAAGAAATTACCATGAACACATAATCAGAAATGAACAATCTTATCTGACTATTTCCAATTATATCATTAATAATCCTCTTAATTGGAAGGAAGATAGATTTTATATCTAATATCTTTGCAAATACATTTCAACGGTAGGGGTTCAAAATTTTGAACCCCTACCAAAGGCATAACCAAATAATTACATCCTATGATCCTAAGCGACATCCTATATAAAGTTCCTTTACAGGCAGTATCAGGCAAAACCGATATTGAAATCCAAAATATTGTCTTCGATTCTCGTCAGGTTAAAGCAGGAAGCCTGTTCGTTGCCATTGGAGGCACACAGGTTGACGGACATAATTTTATAGAAAAAGCCATTGACTTAGGCGCCTCAACTATTCTGTGCGAACGCTTACCAGAGGTATTGGGTGAAAATATCACCTATCTGCAAGTGGAAAATTCTGCCCGCACAATGGGTTTGATAGCTGCCAATTTTTATGGAAATCCATCAAAGAAATTAAAGCTGGTCGGGGTAACAGGTACTAATGGAAAAACATCTTCAGTTACCTTACTTTTCCGTTTATTCAGAAAACTGGGTTACCGTTGCGGTTTGCTTTCTACAGTCCAAAATCAGATTGATGATGATATTATTCCTTCTACGCATACTACCCCTGATTCTGTAAAAATCAATGAACTATTACATGAGATGGTTCAAAAAGGAGTTAGTTATTGCTTTATGGAGGTGAGTTCACACTCAGTAGTGCAGGAACGTATCTCAGGACTTCATTTTGCCGGGGGAATATTTACTAATATCACCCACGACCATCTTGATTTCCATGAGACCTTTGATAATTATATCAGAGCTAAAAAAGGATTTTTCGACCAGTTGCCTGCTTCAGCTTTTGCCTTGGTTAATACCGATGATAAGAATGGCAAAATCATGATTCAGAATACTGCAGCGCGTAAAGAATCATATTCTTTACGAAATATCGGCAGCTTCAAAGGTAAAATCCTGGCTTGCGGCTTATTAGGTTTGCAAATGGATATTGATAACCGCGAGGTATGGTTTAAACTGATTGGAGCTTTCAATGCTTATAATCTTCTTGGCGTATATGGGGCCGCCGTTTTATTAGGCGAGAATCCGGATGAAGTACTGATGCAGTTATCGGATATTCAACCCCCAGCAGGTAGATTTGAACAGGTAGTTTCACAAAACCATATTGTGGGTATTGTAGACTACGCCCATACGCCTGACGCCCTGAAAAATGTTCTGGAAACGATAGTAGATTTACAACAGGACGGCAATCAACAGATTATAACCGTAGTAGGTTGTGGCGGTAATAGAGATGCCACCAAGCGCCCGATTATGGCTGAGATTGCCTGTAAATTAAGCAACCGTGTGATTCTGACCTCTGATAATCCAAGAAACGAAGACCCATTCGCTATTCTTGGACAAATGGAAAGCGGTGTACCTATGATTTATGTAAATAAAGTACAGACCATTGAAGACCGACATCAGGCGATATTTGAGGCAGTAAAAATAGCTCGCCCGCAAGATATTATTCTGGTAGCAGGCAAAGGACATGAGACTTATCAGGAAATTAAGGGTGTGAAACACCATTTTGATGATAAGGAAGTGCTACAGGAAGCATTTGATACAATCTGGAAAAAGTAGTTCAAAATATAAAGAGCTTTGAACGGGGTTTGATTTATATCAAATCCCGTTTTTTATTTTACAATTTGCTGTAACCTTTTGATAAAAATAAAGTTTCCGAAGCAAATTATGAAATAGAATCATCAACGCTCATTCTTTATGAAACTTTGCCTATCAATTGTTAAAGTATGTTTTTATCTCTCAGCTATATTTATTCTTAATACATCCCATGCACAAGATAAATCCAATGAAATTGACCAATATATTGAGAAATATGTAAATAATGATTTGTTCAATGGTAGTGTATTAGTAGTGCAAAATGATAAAACTGTCTTTCAGAAATCTTATGGCTTTGCCAATAAAGAGTGGGGTATCGCCAACAATGCTGATACAAAATTCCGGATTGGCTCCATTACCAAGCAATTTACAGCTATGCTCATTATGCAATTGGAGCAGGAGGGAAAATTAAGCCTTCAGGAGAAAATCACTACTTATCTTCCCTGGTATCCTAAAGAAAACGGGGATAAAATAACAATTCATCATTTATTGACACATGAATCTGGTTTACCTAATTACACCGAAAGCGCTGATGCAATGAATGATATTAATACGCATGATTATTCGCCGGAAGAAATTGCTAAAAAATACTGCATTGGGCACCTAAGATTTGAACCTGGAACCAAGTTTGAATATTGTAATACAGGTTACTTCTTGTTGGGATTAATCATAGAAACCTTAACCAAAAAGCCCTATGCAGAAGTAATACAGGAGAAAATACTGAATCCGGCAGGAATGAAAAATACGGGTATGGACAATCCAAAACAATTAGTACTTAATCGTGCTTCGGGATATGCTTATGGTTTTGATGGGTATACGAATGCTGACTATATTAATCCTGCAACAGCAACTTATGCGGCAGGAGGTTTATATGCTACGCCACAAGACTTATATTTATGGCAAAAGGCTTTGTATGGTGATAAATTACTTGCAAAAGAAAATCGGGAATTGATGTTTACACCTAATCTGGGTAATTATGGCTATGGGCTTTATATCGTAAAAACCAAAGCAGATACTATTATTGGTCATAATGGCGGGCTTCAGGGCTTTTCATCAAGCATGTTGCACTTTTCTAAAGATAAAATTACAGTAATCATCTTTGATAATACCCGAGTGGATAAGCGAGGGAATCTGGAAAATATTACTGCAGGTATAGTAAATATTTTACAAAACAAGCAGCCCGCACCATTCATAAAGTCGATGCAGATAGCCATGATTAAGCAGATAGAAAAGAGTAGCGGAGAAGGATTAGTAGCCCTTTATAAACAGCTAAAAGTTGAAAAAGCCTCCTACGAGTTTTCAAGACCAGAGTCTTTTCTGAATAACCTGGGCTATCACCTACTGCAACACAATCGGTTGAAAGATGCAGTAGCTTTTCTGAAATTTACCACAGAAGAATATCCTGAATCTGCCAATGCTTTTGATAGCTACGCAGAAGCTCTGGTGAAATATGGACAAAAAGAAACGGCTATACAAATGTACAGACGTTCCCTTGAGTTAAATCCAAAGAATAGTAATGCTGAAGCTCAACTCAAACTCCTTGAACAACAGACGAAATAGCTATTATTTTATTGTTTCTTAGGTGCAGGCTTCTTGGCTGCTGGTGTAGGCTTATTAGTTGTTGAGGCTGCAGGAGCAGCTACCTGTTTTGGCGGAGGTGTGCTACCAAGTTTTATCAGAATAGCATCAGAAAGATTGTCTCTGTCATTATCATTGGCGTATAACAATACAGGCGTTGATTCTCTATTGTTTGGATCTGCATTTCTTCTGAAAACAAATTTATAACCCTTTTCAGCAGCGACTTTTTTAATAGCATCTTCCATTTTATCTCGAATAGCTTTGTATTTCGTTTGGATAAGCGTCTCCAATGCTGCTTCAGCAGTCCTTTGGTATTCTTCTGTCGCTTTTTTCAGGTCTTGCACTTCTTTTAGTGAAGCATTTAATGATTCAGTAGTAAGGCCTGTTATATCTTTCAATGACTGTTGATAAGCAGCGAATTTTTCCTGATAAGCCAGGTTTCGTGTTTGCAATTCTTTCGCAAATTCTTCTCTTTTACTGCCTACTTCATTCTGTAAATCCTTTACTTCTTTCAGATTTATCGTAACGTAATCATCATACACATAACCGATTTTTGGGAGCTGAGCAAATGAGACCTGACTAATTAACGCTGCAACAAGAACAAAAAATATCTTTTTCATTGGGAGGGTTTAAGTAATTTTTTATCAAAATTAACTAATAAATCTGATGAAAAAAAGAACACGCCACATAAGGCTTATGCGACGTGTCTAATAAATAAGAAAACTATTATAATGCTTAAATGCGTTTCAAAATCTCTTCGCCAATGGCATCTGTACCTAAAATCATGTCTTTAGGTGTAGAAGCATCTGCAATATCTCCGGTACGAAAACCTGCCTTCAATGTTTGTTCAACTGCTGAAATGATGGCTTCGCTTTCTGCTTTCAAGCCAAATGAAATATCTAACATTAAGGCGGCTGACAGAATCGATGCCATTGGGTTAGCTAAACCCTTGCCGGTAATATCATGCGCAGAACCATGGATTGGCTCATAAACGCCCGTGCTATCACCAACTGATGCCGAAGCTAACATACCCATTGAACCGGCAATCTGAGAAGCTTCGTCAGTAAGGATATCACCAAAAAGGTTAGCTGTAACCACTACATCGAATTGCTTTGGATTTTTGATTAGTAACATCGCTGCAGAATCAACAAATTGATGCTCTACTGTTACTTCCGGATATTCTTTTGCTACTTTTTGTACGGTCTCTCTCCACAAACGGCTGGTCTCCAATACGTTTGCTTTATCTACCGACATTACTTTTTTACCACGTGTCATAGCAGCATCAAAAGCTTTGCGGGCGATGCGCTCTACTTCATAACGACTGTATTCAGCAATATCATAAGCAGTGTCGCCATCGTTTTTGCGACCTTTTTCTCCGAAATAAATATCTCCTGTTAGTTCACGGAAAAATAGGATATCAGAACCTTTCAGGATTTCAGGTTTGATGCTTGACGCGCCTAATAGTTCATCAAATAATTTGATAGGGCGTAGGTTGGCATACAATCCTAATTCTTTACGCATTTTTAACAAACCTTGCTCCGGACGAACTTTGGCAGTTGGGTCATTGTCGTATTTCGGATGACCAACAGCGCCGAAAAGCACGGCGTCAGAAGCACGCATTTTTTCTAATGTCTCTGCTGGTAGTGGGTCTCCGGTTGCTTCAATAGCTACGTGGCCTATCAGGGCCTCGTCATACGTAAATTCATGACCGAATTTCGCTGCAATTTTTTCTACTACTTTTTTTCCAACGGCTGTTACTTCCTGCCCGATACCGTCTCCGGGAACAACTAAGATATGTTTTTTCATTTATTTTGGTTATTGAATTTAACCACGGAGTGACACCGAGTTTTGCACGGAGTTTCACGGGGTTTATAATGCGAATCTTTTTATACCTTCTTTTAAACTTACTACATTAAAATTCATTAGATAGCCTAACTTATATTTACCTAATCTCATGTAGGTTAATACCTGAGCACGATGAACATCATTAATGGCTTCTACTGATTTAATTTCTAATACAATTTGATTTTCAACTAAAATATCAATTCTATACCCACAATCCAATTTAACTTCTTCAAATATTAATGGCATTGGCTTCTCTTTCTCAGCGTTGATACCAGCCTTGAATAATTTATAGAATAAACATTCTTTATAAGCACTCTCCAAAAGTCCCGGCCCTAAAGCAGTATGAACTTCATACGCAGCTTTCAATACATTACCTGTTAAGTTGTTTAACTCCGTGTAACTCAGTGCCATACTTAGTGAAACTCCGTGGTTAAAAAAGGTGACTAAAATTGAATCAAATTAAGCATTTTTTGGGTGGCTTTGATGGCTGATACAGTCTGGTCAGAATCAAGGCCGTGAGTTTTGAATTCTTTATTATTCAATTCCCAGGTAATGATAGTCTCACAAAGCGCATCTGTTTTACCCCCAGGCGGAATCCGTACGGCATAGTCAGTCAGCATTGGGAGAAGTATCTTCTTTGTATCATAAATCTTCTTCAAGGCATTCATAAACGCATCGTACTGTCCATCACCCTGTGCACTTTCTTCATAAGTATGTCCATCAATTTTAACCAATAAAGTGGCTGACGGGCGAAGATTTTTTGAATGAGTTAACACATAATTGAGCACTACCACTTTTTCTTCAATAGCACTCGTATCAATTACATCGGAAATAATATAGGGTAAGTCTTCTCTGGTAACCACCTCTTTTTTATCCCCTAATTCAATGATACGTTGGGTAACTTTCTTTAAGTCCTCCTGAGAGAGTTTAATCCCTAATTCTTGCAGGTTTTTCTCTATATTAGCCTTACCCGAAGTTTTACCTAAAGCATACTTACGCGTACGCCCGAAGCGTTCAGGCATCAGGTCATTGAAGTAGAGGTTATTTTTATTGTCTCCATCAGCATGGATACCTGCCGTTTGGGTGAATACGTTCTCCCCTACTACAGGCTTATTAACAGGCACACGGAAACCCGAAAACGTTTCAACCAATCTGCTTACCGAATACAGAGAATTTTCAACAACAGAAGTTTTTACTTCAGGGAAGAAATCATTTAATACCGCAATAACACTCGCTAAAGGAGCATTTCCGGCTCTTTCACCCATCCCATTAACTGTTAGGTGTAAGCCTTGAGCTCCGGCACGAATGGCTTCCATCACATTGGCTACGCCTAAATCGTAGTCATTATGGGCATGAAAATCAAAATGTGTGTCCGGATAACGCTGAATGATGGCATGTACAAATTCGAAAGATTCTGCAGGAGTCAATACCCCCAGTGTATCAGGTAAAAGTACTCGTTCAATCGGCTGTTTTGTGAGAAAGTCCAGATATTGGAAGACGTATTCGCGAGAATTTCTCATGCCGTTGCTCCAATCTTCCAGATATACATTACACTTGATATCTTCTGATTGTGCTAAGGCAATTACCTGTACTATTTCATCAAAATGCTGTTCAGGCGTTTTCTTCAGCTGATGGGTCAAATGGTTCAATGAGCCTTTAGTAAGCAGGTTCATGACTTTCGCCCCTGCCTCTAGCATCCATTTGACAGAAGTATCTCCATCAACAAAGGTTAACACCTCTATTTTATCTAACAATCCGTTTTCCGCTGCCCATGAAGTAATTTTTTTCACCGCCTGAAACTCACCGTCAGATACCCTTGCAGAAGCTACCTCCAGGCGGTCAACTTTTACTTCTGTTAGCAGTATCTGTGCAATGGCCAGTTTCTCGGTAGAAGAAAAAGACACTCCGCTGGTCTGTTCGCCATCGCGGAGTGTTGTATCCATTATTTCTATATATTTCATTTTGCTGTTGCTTAAAGCAGTGGTTTTGTTGTCTCCTTTATCGATACTGATTAATAGAGACTTGCCTCAGCAAATGTTTTTATCTCGCTTTTCATAGCTTGCAGATAATCAATATCATCGTAGCCATTAATCATATTATGTTTTTTATAACCATTGATAGCAAAACTTTCCTGTTCGCCTGTCGATACAATAGTGATCGTCTGTTCAGGTAAGTTTACTTCTAATTCTGCTTTAGGGTCGGCTTCGATAGCTTTGAAGATTTTGTCCAGAAATTCAGGACTAACCTGTACAGGTAATAGACCAATGTTGATAGAGTTTCCTTTGAAAATATCAGCAAAGAAGCTAGATACCACACAACGGAAACCGTAATCGTAGATAGCCCAGGCAGCGTGCTCACGGCTTGAACCACTGCCGAAGTTACGGCCACCAACTAAGATTTTACCTGAATAAATCGGGTTATTCAATACGAAATCCTGTTTTGGGGTATCATCGCCATTATAGCGCCAATCTCTGAATAAGTTATCGCCGAAGCCTTCACGTTTGGTTGCTTTCAAGAAACGCGCAGGGATAATCTGGTCAGTATCTACGTTTTCGATAGGCATAGGTACTGCGGTGCTTTTAAGCACTGTAAATTTATCGTAAGCCATTTGTCGTAATATTTTTTATGCCAGATATATATAAGCATTTTTATATATCTGACAATCGGTGTTTAGTGTATTAGATTAATTCTCTTGGGTCAGTTACTTTACCAGTAACAGCAGCAGCGGCAGCTACTAATGGACTAGCCAATAGTGTACGTGCACCCGGTCCCTGGCGACCTTCGAAGTTACGGTTGGAGGTAGAAACCGCATATTTACCTGCAGGAATCTTGTCGTCGTTCATGGCCAAACAAGCTGAACAACCTGGTTGACGCAATTCGAACCCGGCTTCATTCAGAATATCCAGAATACCTTCTTCTTTGATTTGAGATTCAACGATATGAGAACCCGGTACTAACCAAGCCGTTACGTTGTCTGCTTTCTTCCGTCCTTTTACGATAGAAGCAAAAGCACGGAAGTCTTCGATACGACCATTGGTGCAACTTCCTAAGAAAACGTAGTCGATTGATTTACCAACTATCTGCTCGTTTTCCGCAAAGCCCATATAGCCCAACGATTTTTTGTAGCTGGCTTCACCGTCTTTTACCTGATTGGCTAATGGAATATTTTGCGAGATACCTGTACCTAAACCCGGGTTTGTACCATAGGTAATTTGCGGTTCAATATCAGCAGCATCGAAATTATATTCTATATCAAAGGTTGCTCCTTCTTCGGTTGGTAGGGTTTTCCAGTAAGCTACTGCTTTATCCCATGCTTCACCTTTTGGTGCTAATTCTCTACCTTTTAAATAAGCAAAAGTAGTTTCATCTGGAGCAATCATGCCACCTCTGGCACCCATTTCGATAGACATATTACAAACCGTCATACGGCCTTCCATCGACATATTTCTGAACACATCTCCGGCATATTCTACAAAGTATCCTGTGGCACCTGCGGCAGATAATTGTGAGATAATATATAAGGTTACGTCTTTAGGCATCACTGCCGCACCTAATTTGCCATTGATGGTCACACGCATTTTCTTAGGTTTAGGCTGCATGATACATTGCGATGAAAGTACCATCTCCACCTCTGATGTACCGATACCAAAGGCAATGGCACCAAAAGCACCATGTGTAGAAGTATGAGAGTCACCACATACAATCGTCATACCCGGTTGAGTAATACCATTTTCTGGCCCTACTACGTGTACGATACCATTTTTTGCATGTCCTAAGCCCCAGTGAGAAATACCGTATTTAGCAGTATTTGTCTCTAATGCTTTCAATTGGTTAGCTGAAAGCGGGTCTGCCACCGGAAGGTGTTGGTTGATTGTTGGCGTATTGTGGTCGGCAGTAGCAAATGTACGTTCAGGGAACAATACATCGATTCCTCTGGTTTCGAGGCCAAGGAATGCTACCGGACTGGTTACTTCATGAATAAAGTGACGGTCGATGAAGAATACATCCGGACCATCTTCGATTTTACGCACAACGTGAGCGTCCCATACTTTGTCGAATAGTGATTTTGGTGTTGACATTTTATATTTAAGCGTTTTTTTCTGTTAGTGTATAGGCCAATTCCCTTTGCAGAAATTGAACAATACAAAATTGCGTAGAATATCTCAATAAGGATTAACGAAATACGCCCAAAAAATAGTGTTTTTAGCTCAATGGTTTTTCTTGGGCGTAAAACCGTATTTTTCTTTAAATGCTTTGATGAAGTGCGAAACGCTCTCATACCCTATTTCAAGGCTGATTTCAGAAACGTTTTTGGAAGTGTTTTGTAGAAGAAAGGAAGCATACTCCAGCCGTTTGTTCTTTATCCAGGCGGCCGGAGAGGTATGAAATTGTTGCTCGAAATCCCGTTTGAAGACAGAAAGACTTCTGCCTGAGATACGGGCTAATTCGTCAATGGATAATGGTTTCAGGTAATAGGTTTCCAGTAGGTATCCTAAATCTATTTTTTGTCCCTGATAGATTTTGAAAAGTGTTCTTTTGAATTGATTGCTCCGGTCAAGTTCAAGCAAATGCAGCATCAATTCTGTGAATTTCAGTTTTAGAAACTGATTCATCAGATTAGTTCTGGCACTAAAGAAAGGAATCAATGAATCGACGAACTTATCAAAGTTTTCAGTGCTTTCTAAACTTAATATCTGTTCAAAAGGTCCTTCGGTTGAATCTTCAAATAAAGAAAGGTTTTGCGCAACAAATTCTTTTAAAAGGTTTTCAGGAAAGAAAAAAACAAGGCTTCGGTAGTTGCTGTCAATCGATTCATTCATCGAATAACAACCTCGCTGAAAAAAGAGAATCTGGCCTTTTTGTACGTGAATATCCTGGGTTGGAGAGATAAATTTCTTTTCGCCTTCTAATACATAAATAATGGCATGCTCTTCAAAAAAAATTTCGTTGCGGGATGGATAGACATTGTTCCGATAGGCTACGAATGTCATATCCTGAATCTTTAATGATTCAAATTCATTGGCACTTATAGAAGAGGGGACCCGAAGCATGATATTATTTACGTTTTTCGGCTCTCATTTTCGTCAAGGCTTTATTAGAGAATACGAATTCTTCTAATTCAGGTATAGTGGTATCAAGTATGGTCTGGCTGTTACCCTCCCATAGTTTTTTTCCTTTATACAGAAACATAATATAATCACCGATAGAAAGTACAGAGTTCATATCGTGGGTGATAATTACGGTAGTAGTTTTATATTCTTCTGTAATTTCCTTAATTAATTCATCAATTTTGATAGAGGTCAATGGGTCAAGACCCGAGTTTGGTTCATCACAAAACAAATATTTAGGATTCATCACGATAGCTCGTGCAATACCTACGCGTTTTTTCATCCCACCAGATATTTCAGAGGGCATCCGGTTGCCTGTTCCCTCTAATCCTACCCGTTGCAAACAAAACTCTACACGGTCTCTTTTTTCGGCTTCCGGCATTTCGGTAAGCATATCCAAAGGGAATTGCACATTGTTATGAACAGTCTGCGAATCAAACAAGGCGCCTCCCTGAAAAAGCACACCCATTTCCCGACGGATATTTTTCTTGTCTTCTTCTTCGCCTATATAGAAATCCCGGCCATCGTAAAGCGTAGCACCCTTTTCAGGTCGTACCAAATCAAGCATACATTTCAACAATACGCTTTTTCCAGTACCACTTGCGCCAATAACTAAGCTCGTCTGACCTTTTTTAAATGTACCACTAACATTATCTAATACCTGGCGGTCATTGAAAGACTTCGAAATGTGTTTGATTTCTATCATATAATCTCAATCCTGAATTGCAGTATAAATAGGAATGTGCTTCTTTTCCTTTAATCAATTTCTATGTTAATAACTCTGCTAATAAATAATCAGCTATCAAAACCGCAATACAGCTATTAGTTACAGCAGCGGTACTCGCCTGCCCTACTTCTAATGCTCCACCACTAGTATAATAACCTTTAAAAGCAGAGATAGTAGAAATAAGAAAACCGAATACAAAGGCTTTAATAATAGCAATAAAAACGTTGAAAGGAATAAAAGAGTATCGGATGCCGTAGATATAATCTTCCGGGGTGATAATACCTGTTAAAGTACCTGCCAGGTAACCACCCATAATACCTAAGAAACCAGAGAGAATAGCTAATAAAGGAAAAGTAAAAATTGAAGCTAAGAGTTTAGGCAATACCAGATAAGAAGCTGAATTGATACCCATTACTTCTAAAGCATCAATTTGTTCAGTAATTTTCATGGTTCCCAACTCACCAGCGATATTAGAACCTACTTTTCCGGCCAATACCACACACATAAATGTGGAAGAAAGCTCAAGGAGGGTCATATCCCGCACAATATTACTCACGATGTATACAGGTATTAACGGACTCACTAAGTTTGCCCGGGTTTGTACGCAGGTTACCGCACCAATAAAGACTGCTACAATGGCAACGATAAATATAGAACTAATACCAATGTTTAAACACTCGTCTAAAAACCTATTCCAATATACTTTGAACGTCTCTCGTCTGGTAAATAGTTTTCCCAGAAATATTAAATACCTTCCTACAATAGAAAACATAATTTTAAGCTAAGTTTTTAACGATATTTGCAAAGATAAGCAATTGTTTAATAACGCATTTTAGTTATGGTATTTATATTCAAAAACCAATCCAATTGCAAAAAACACTTTAATTAACAGATAATGAGCCACAAACTAATAGTTGTTACTGGAGGTACCAGAGGAATCGGCCGAGCAATCGTTGAAATATTTGCTAAAAACGGATTCGATATAGTAGTATCAGCCCGAAAAAGAAAAGATTTACAGGAATTACAGAGTTTTATTAATACTGAATATAAAGTTAACTGCTTTACTTATGCCGCCAATTTAGCAAAAAAAGAACAAGTAAGGGGTTTAGTAGATTTTATTCAATTACTTAGCCGACCTGTTGATATTTTAGTGAATAATGCTGGCAACTTTATTCCAGGGAATATTTATGAGGAAGAAGATGGAATATTAGAAAATCTTATAGAAACTAATTTGTATAGCGCATACCACCTGACAAGAGGTTTAGTAAAAGGCATGATAGCGCAGAAAAGCGGGCACATTTTTAATATGTGTTCGGTTGCCAGCCTGATGGCATATCCGAATGGTGGGTCTTATAGCATTTCTAAATTTGCTTTATTGGGTTTTAGCAAAGGATTAAGAGAAGAATTGAAGCCTTATAACATAAAGGTCACTTCTATTATGCCTGGAGCCGTATTAACCGATAGCTGGGCAGGTGTAGATATTCCAGCAGAAAGATTTATGAGCGCTGATGATGTAGCAAAAACTATCTGGACTGCCTATAATTTATCTGATAGTGCTGTAATTGAGGAGATTGTGATGCGACCGCAAAAAGGGGATATTTAAAATATTCAAATCTAAAAACGAAGAAAGCCGACTCTCCAAGCCGGCTTTCTTCGTTTTTGCGAAAACACTAAGAAAACAAAGGAATAATTTCGTATATGTGTGCGGATTTAAGTCCGCACTTGTAAGATGACAGTTCCTTTGTTATTTTAGCCACCGAATTCATTCGGTGAAACTCGGGGTATATGCTTCAACTACTCTCTCAAAAAAGGATAATCAGACTGCACATAAATATCATCGAATGCCGTTTCTGCTTTAGGGAATGGAGATTCTTCAGCAAATTTCACTGATTCTTCTACTTTCGCTTTCACACGGTTATCGATTTCTTCTAATTCTGCTTCTGTAGCAATACCATTCTTTAAAATACGATCTTTGACAAGTTCCAATGGGTCCCGGCTTTTCCACTCTTCTACTTCGTCTTTGGTTCGATATTTTTGTGGGTCAGACATTGAGTGACCACGGAAACGGTACGTTTTAAATTCTAAGAAAGTCGGGCCTTCACCAGCTCTAGCACGGTCAGCGGCACGTTTTACAGCTTCGTGTACCATTTCAACATCCATCGCATCAACTGGCTCTGCTGGCATGTCATAAGATTCACCGATAGTATATAATTCTCTTACATTTGATGTACGAGCTACAGATGTACCCATGGCATAACCGTTGTTTTCAACGATGAAAATAACTGGCAATTTCCAGGTCATAGCCATGTTGAAAGCTTCGTGCAATGCACCCTGACGTACCGCACCATCACCAAAATAACACATACAAAGGTTTTGTGTACCTTTATATTTTTCAGCGAAAGCGATACCTGCACCTAAAGGAATCTGTGCACCTACGATACCATGACCACCGATAAAGTTTACCTCTTTATCAAAAATGTGCATCGAACCGCCTTTACCTTTAGTTGTACCTGTTTCTTTACCATATAGTTCGGCCATTATTTTATTAGGGTCTGTGCCTAATGCTAGTGGGTGACCATGGTCTCTATAGGCTGTAATCCACTTATCGTCTTTAGTTAAGGCTGAAACCGCTCCTGAAGAACAAGCTTCCTGCCCGATATATAAGTGACAAAATCCACGAATCTTTTGCTGTCCATACAACTGTCCGGCTTTTTCTTCAAATTTTCTTTGAAGATACATAGACTCGTACCAATACATATATGTTTCCTTGCTGTATTTTACCTTTGGTGCTTTTTCTTTCGTAGCTGCCATCTGAATCTATTTTGCTTAAAATTTATAAATGCATTTTTGCTTAGAGGGTAGCAAATTTAGGAATTAAATCATTATGGAAGAAAAATATTGAGATATTCTATTGATTTATGTAGGCAATTAAGCGGAATTATTACATTAATTTTTTCTAAATATATTGGTCAGATGAAATATGCTCGTCTTAATTAATATATTATCCCTACGGGATATTAAGAAAAGGTGGCGATTTTTTATCTACTGATATACCGTCCCTACGGGACTGATACCTTGAAAATTCATTATTCAATATCCCGTAGGGATGTGATATCGGTAGATAAATCAAAGAAAAAAACTTCTAAGTCCCGTAGGGACGATATATTAAAATCTTCCAATCTTCTATTTATTGAATGAAATATGAATAACCGAAACCCACAAAAAAAGCCTCTGAACAAATCCAGAGGCCTCTCACATCAGTATTAAGAGATAACTATACTTTAATCTCTACGTCAACACCACTTGGTAATTCCAATTTCATCAACGCGTCAACAGTTTTCGGACTAGCCGAGTAAATGTCGATCAGACGTTTGTAAGTACATAACTGGAACTGCTCACGTGATTTTTTATTAACGTGCGGAGAACGTAATACAGTGAAGATTTCTTTGCGAGTAGGCAACGGAATTGGTCCGCTTACAACGGCTCCGGTAGATTTTACAGCCTTCACGATTCTCTCAGCCGATTTGTCCACTAGGTTGTGGTCAAATGACTTTAATTTGATTCTGATTTTTTGTGACATTGGTTCAAAATTTTTTAGATGAACCCCTCCGAAAGAACCATTTGCTTCAGAAAAGGGGCAAAAAAATGCGTCGATTTTTTCAACGCGGGTGCAAAGGTACGGAAAAGTTTTAGAAAAAGAAGAATGGAGAACGGAAAAAGTGAAATAAAAAGCTGAAAAATAAGCAGTTACACTTTATGAGTTTATAGTCTTATGTTCAGGCGTAATAGTAAAATACTTGACCTCTGCTGTCACCTCCTCCAGAATCTTCTGCGTCCGTTCAGGGCGGGCATCAGTAATAAACACTTGTCCGAAAGTATGATTATTGATACTTTCAACCAGACTATGTATTCTTCTGTCATCCAGTTTATCGAAAATATCATCTAGTAGCAGAATCGGCTTTGTTTCTCGTAGGGTTTCAATCATTTCAAACTGTGCCAGACGAAGCGCCATCACAAATGATTTCTGTTGACCTTGTGAGCCAAATTTTTTGATAGGGTAAGTATCAATCTCAAATATATAATCGTCTTTATGTATCCCTTTCGTCGTGCGTTGAGCCCTTACATCAGTTTGTCTATTTAATCTGAACTCCTGTAGAAATTCCCCACTGGCTACTTCGGATTCATAAATTATTTCAACTTCCTCTCGACCATCGCTGATAATTGCATAATGCTTTTTGAATATCGGCAAAAAAGTATCTACAAAGTTTCTTCTTTGTTTATAGATACGCAAAGCCAACTTCACCAGAGGGTCCGAATACGTATCCAATAAATCCTGGTCGATGAAGTTTCTATCGGCAAATATTTTTAGAAGACTGTTTCTTTGCTCTAAAATGCGGTTGTATTGTTGGTAATCATTCAGATACTCATTATCCATTTGCGAGAGCACTCCATCAAAAAACCGTCGTCTTTCGTCGCTTCCTTCTTTAATCAGTTCTGTATCATCTGGCGCAATTAATACTACCGGAAATTGACCGATATGGTCAGAAATCCGCTCATAGGGTTTCTTTTCGTGCATTAATATTTTACGCTGACCACGCTGAATAGAACAGGTAATCTGATGGGTACGGTTATTTTTTTTGAAAACCCCATCAATCAGCATAAACTCGGCATAGTGATTGATATTGTGGGCATCCTGATGATGGATAGAACTTTTGCTTAAGGCAAGAAAATAGATGGAATCAAGCAGATTAGTTTTCCCACTTCCATTTTCACCAACAATACAGTTTACCTGTGGAGAGAAATTGTAAGAGGCTTCTTCGTAATTTTTAAAGTTAGAGAGATAGATTTTTTCTAAAAACATTCTGCTAGTTTCAATGACCAATATTTAACGCTACATTCAAATAATACGTACTACGAAATTACGAAATTTTTCGCAAATTTTTACTTTATTTGTATGCTCACTTTACCTTAACCTATGGATTTATGAACAAAAACACCCTCCTTTATTTCATTGCCGCCGTAGCTGCTACCGGTGGACTCTTATTTGGTTTTGATACCGGCGTTATCAATGTAGCCCTCCCCTCACTAAGAGCACGTTTTAACCCAAGTCCTGAAACAGAGGGTTGGATTGTAGGTGCGGTATTGGCAGGCGGTATGCTCGGGCCATTTATCAGCGGGCCATTAACCGACGTTCTGGGCAGAAAGAAAATAAACATTGTAGCTTCACTGGTTTTCGTAGTAGGCTCAATCATTACTGCCGTTGCACCAAGTATTACTTTTTTGATTATCGGGCGTTTATTTCTGGGATTAGCTATTGGTATTGTAGCCTCTACTGTACCTTTATATTTAGCTGAAATTGCCCCAACCAATATGCGCGGACAATTGGTAACTTTCTTCCAATTAGCTATTACACTAGGTATTCTTCTTTCTTACGTAGTTGGGTATTTCTTTGCCGAGCATGAAGATGGTTGGAGAAGTATGTTCTGGGCAGGCTTCGTCCCGGCGGCTATCCTGTTTTTAGGAATGTTATTTGTACCTGAAAGCCCACGATGGTTAATAAGTAAAGGGCGAGAAACAGAGGCGTTAGAAGTATTGAATCGCCTGCGTGACCCAGAGCAAGCCAAACAAGAACTGGCCAATACCAAAAGAGTTATAGACAATGAGAAACATAATAAAGCGAGTTGGAAAATGCTATTCAGCAAACGCCTCCGTATTCCTTTATTTATTGCCATCGGTATTTTCTTTATTCAGCAGTTTTCGGGTATCAATGCCATTATCTATTTCTCTACTGATATTTTCAAAAATGTATTTCCGGAGGGTAATACTGCTGCTTTAGCTACAGTTGGGGTAGGAGTAACCAATTCATTAGCTACGATTTTTGCCATTATGTTCCTGGATAAATGGGGGCGTAAACCATTATTATATACAGGTTTGATTGGTACCGCTATCTGTTTATCAAGTGTAGGTTTAGCATTTTTCCTGAAAGATTCTTTAAATCCTGGCTTACAACAATTCATGTTGGTAGGTGGGGTATATACCTATATTATTTTCTTTGCCATTAGCCTAGGACCCTTAGGTTGGCTATTGATTTCGGAGATTTACCCATTAAAAATCAGAGGATTTGCTTCCAGTATGGGTAGTTTCAATCACTGGGTATTTGATTTTTGTGTGGCTTATACCTTCCCGATTATGGCCGCTACTTCTTTGGGTACCAATGGTGGTATCTTTGGAATTTATACCGTTGTGGTATTATTAGGGCTACTTTTTGCCAAATTTATCGTTTTTGAAACCAAAGGCATGAGTTTGGAAGATATTGAGGAGAAATGGAAGTATAGTTAATCGGAGAGGATTTTTGGAACTATTTATTGTTGTTTTCTTAGAGACGTAATGCATTACGTCTCCAAGGGACTGTCCAATCAGATATATTATGATTAAGGAGATATTTTTTCCAAAAAAGATAGACTAAACCTATTTATAGACCCCTGGAGACGTAATGCATTATGTCTCTACAAAATTTTCCTTTTGGTAACTTTTAGTTTATACACTTCTCTAATTAAACCCGTAACTTTTTTACGTCATATTTTAATTCGGCTTTAATTCTTTTTTATTCAATGGTTGCAAAGACGTTTATCAAGCATTCATCGATGGTTTATACGGGAATTTCTCGATTTTTTACCAAAATCATATTTTGGTTTTATTAATAATAATGTCCTGAAAGAGGGGGGCTATCTAAAAAAAATACAAAATCCTTGCATAAGATTTTGCTTTTGCAAATCAGAAGTATTAATTTTGCGTCCCAAAACGGGATGGTATTGTTTTACGTCTCATTTCGTTTTAATCTATCTAAATTTTAAAATACTCCATAAATGGCTAATATTGGTAAAATCTCACAGATTATCGGACCCGTGGTTGACGTGAGTTTTGAGGGCAAAGGTTCGTTTATCCCCCCTATTCTTGATGCGTTGTCAGTAGAAAAGGCAAATGGTCAGAAAGTTATCCTTGAAGTACAACAACACCTTGGCGAAGACCGCGTACGTACCATTGCGATGGACGGTACTGAAGGTTTACAACGTGGTATGAGCGTTGCACACTTGGGAACACCGATTACTATGCCAACAGGCGATGCTATTAAAGGTCGTTTGTTCAACGTAGTTGGTGAAGCTATTGACGGTTTGGAGCAGGTAACTACTCCGGGTATGTCTATTCACCGCGCAGCACCGAAATTTGAAGAATTAGCAACTTCAACCGAAGTTCTTTTTACTGGTATCAAAGTAATTGACCTCCTTGCTCCTTACGTAAAAGGGGGTAAAATCGGTTTGTTTGGTGGTGCGGGTGTAGGTAAAACCGTATTAATTCAGGAGTTGATTAACAATATTGCCAAAGCTTACGCAGGTCTTTCAGTATTTGCCGGTGTAGGTGAGCGTACACGTGAAGGTAATGACCTACTTCGTGAGATGATTGAATCTGGTATCGTGAAATACGGTGACGCATTCAAACATTCAATGGAAGAAGGCGGCTGGGATTTGAGCGTGGTAGATAAAGAAGCTTTGAAAGATTCACAAGCAACCTTTATCTTCGGTCAGATGAACGAGCCTCCGGGAGCACGTGCGCGTGTAGCTTTATCGGGTCTTACAGTTGCTGAGCACTTCCGTGACGGTGATGGCGAAGGCAAAGGTCGTGATATTCTTTTCTTTATCGATAATATCTTCCGCTTTACTCAAGCTGGTTCAGAGGTATCCGCTCTACTAGGTCGTATGCCATCTGCGGTAGGTTACCAACCAACATTGGCAACCGAAATGGGTAATATGCAAGAGCGTATCGCATCAACCAAACGTGGTTCAATTACATCAGTACAAGCGGTATATGTACCTGCCGATGACTTGACTGACCCTGCTCCTGCAACAACCTTTACCCACTTAGATGCTACTACGGTATTAAGCCGTAAAATCTCTGAGCTTGGTATCTATCCTGCGGTGGATCCACTTGATTCATCTTCACGTATTCTTTCTGCTGCTGTATTGGGTGATGCTCACTACAACACAGCACAACGTGTAAAAAATATCTTACAACGTTACAAAGAGTTACAAGATATCATTGCTATCCTTGGTTTGGAAGAGTTATCAGAAGAAGATAAACTGGTTGTAGCACGTGCTCGTCGTGTACAACGTTTCTTATCTCAACCATTCTTCGTAGCTGAGCAGTTTACAGGTTTGAAAGGTGTATTGGTTGATATTAACGATACAATCAAAGGCTTTAACGCAATTATGGACGGCCACCACGACAATCTTCCTGAATCAGCTTTCAACTTGGTTGGAACAATCGAAGATGCCGTTGTGAAAGGTGAAAAATTGATTGCTGAAGCGAACAAACAATAATCATGAATTTAGAAATAATTACCCCCGATAAAAAAGTCTATACTGGCGAAGTAAACGCTGTTTCTTTCCCTGGTAGCGAAGGTCGTTTTCAGGTTCTGAAAGACCATGCTCCTATTGTCAGTACACTTGCCAAAGGTGATTTGGTGATCGAAGCAAATGGCAAAAAACAAACATTTGTAGTAGATGGTGGCGTAGTAGAAGTAGTAAAAAATAAAATTCTGGTACTTGCCGAGGCAGTAGCTTAATTTTGAATATAATATTCAAAGAGGCGTGGATATCCATGCCTCTTTTGTTTTTTATAGGAATATAGTACTTTTACTATTGATTAAGAATTGAGTGATTTAATCTTGAACTTTGATTTACCTGATTGAATTGATTATTATGACTTTACGTTATAACCATAAAAGTGCTTTTATCAGTGAAATCATTAAATCAGATAAATCAAAGTTCAAGACTAATCACCGCGAAGCGGCTTAATCACTAAATCGCTCATTCACTCAACCACTAAATAGCCAAATATGCTCATAGACAATCATGGCAGGCCCATCAATTATTTGAGGTTGGCAGTTACAGACCGCTGTAATTTGCGATGCTTTTATTGTATGCCCGAAGAAGGCATTCAGTATTTGCCAAAACCTCATTTGTTGAGCTATGAAGAAATGATTCGACTGGTGAGTATTCTGGCAGAAATGGGTATCAGTAAAGTACGCATTACCGGAGGTGAGCCCTTTTTAAGAAGAGATATCATGCCTTTTCTCTGGAAATTATCAGAGATTGAAGGTATTAATAAAATCAACATTACTACTAATGGTGTCCTTACTGCTCCTTTAGTACCTGAATTGAAAAAATTGGGTGTTAGTTCGGTGAATCTGAGTTTAGACTCTCTCGACCGCCAACGCTTCTATGAAATAACCCGGCGTGATGAATTTCCGAAAGTTTGGGAGACATTAGAGACACTTTTGACGCATGATATTCCTGTAAAAATTAATACGGTAGTGATGTCGGGTAAGAATGACGAAGATATTCTATCAATGGTAGAACTGGCAAGAGACCAGAATGTATCAGTAAGATTTATTGAAGAAATGCCTTTTAACGGCGCAGGGCTTCGACCTGACCAGATTCAGAATTTCTGGAGCTATGGCCGGATAATGGATTTAATCCGTTCGGTTTATCCTGAAATTTATCGTTTGCAAGACGAGCCTAACTCTACTTCATATAATTATCAGATTCCGAACTTTAAGGGGAGCATCGGCGTGATTGCCGCTTTCAGCCGTACCTTTTGCGGTACTTGTAACCGTGTAAGGGTAACTCCTACAGGCGTTTTTAAAACCTGTTTATATGATGATGGTGTTTTTAATATCCGTGATATGATGCGTCAGAAACTTTCTGATGAGCAAATTAAGTTATTAATCAGCGAAGCGCTCCAAAGTCGTGCACTGAATGGCTTTGAGGCAGAGAAAAATCGCAAAAATCTGGTTTCAGAGTCTATGACCACTATTGGTGGTTGAATATATTATCCCTACGGGATACAGATATTCGGAAAACATATTCTTGCTACCGCGCGGCGGCCGCCGATATATCGTCCCTACGGGACTAAAGATATCCCGTTAGGGATGCTATATCGGTGGAAAAATAGCCAAAGTATTTTTAAAGTCCCGTAGGGACGGTATATTCAAATTTTTGAATAATTTGATTCGACAAATATGTTTTAAAATTTATTCCATATAATTCTTAAATTTCAAACGGGTCGCCGTAACGAAAACAAACACATGTTAAAAGCTGAAATGATTACCGATAAGGGGACGATGCTTATCGAATTTTACGAACAAGATGCTCCTATTGCAGTTAATAATTTTGTAACACTTGCTAAAAAAGGATTTTACGATGGTTTGAAATTCCACCGCGTAATTCCTGATTTCATGATTCAGGGTGGAGACCCAACCGGAACAGGTGCAGGTGGCCCGGGCTATACAATTGAATGTGAATTAACCGGAAATAACCAATATCATGATAAAGGTGTGCTTTCAATGGCACATAGAGGTCGTAATACAGGCGGTTCGCAGTTCTTTATCTGCCATAACCGTACTAACACCGCTCACCTTGACCGCAACCATACTTGTTTCGGAAAAGTAGTTGAAGGTCTTGAGGTAGTTGATGCGATCCGTCAGGGAGATAAAATTCAAAAAATTAACATTACTGAAACAGAGGCATAATATTTGTAAAAGTTTTGTTAAAAGCTGCCTGGAATGAAATTTTTCAGGCAGTTTTTTGTTTAATTAGAACAACAGGGTTATTTATTCCTAACAACAAACTACTCTATGCAAGAAAGTAATACATTAATTGGATTTCTACTAACTGCGTTTTTAGCAGGTTTTGCGTCTATTTTCATGCCGTGTATTTATCCGATTATGCCGATGACGGTTAGTTTCTTCACGAAGCAGTCGCAAGGTACCAGCAAAGCTACATTCTATGGTTTCTCTATTATGTTTGTTTTTGCTATTATAGGCTTGGTTGCTACGCTTTTTGGGGCACCATTCCTTAATTTCATCAGTACGCACTGGATTCCCAATCTTATATTCTTCGTTATTTTCATCATCTTCGGTATTTCACTTTTAGGGGCATTTGAAATTGTGTTACCGCATAATGTGGTGAATAATATCGATAAAATGTCAGAAAAAGGTGGTCTGCTAGGCATCTTCTTCATGGCACTTACTTTAGTAGTCGTATCGTTCTCATGTACAGCGCCATTTGTAGGGTCTTTGTTGATTCTGGCGGCTAAAGGTGAAGTCTGGAGACCGCTTTGGGGTATGTTGGCTTTTGGATTACCATTTGCCGCAGTTTTTACCTCTTTGGCTATGTTCCCGCAATGGTTAAAAAGCCTGCCTAAATCAGGTGGTTGGATGAATGAAATGAAAGCCGTTTTTGGCATCCTCGAGTTTGCTTTAGCTTTGAAGTTTTTGAGTAATATAGATTTAACTTATCACTTCAATCTTATTTCCCGTAATCTTTTCTTAGGTATCTGGATTGTTATTTTTGCGGCGATTGGCTTATATATTTTAGGAGTTATTCGCTTACCGAAAGATAATAAGGTTACGAAATTCAGTATTCAGAGAGTAGTTTTTGCGCTTATCTTCTTTGCATTTACGGCTTATATGGCTTCAGGTTTTATTAGAGGTCGTGAACTTAGCCTTTTATCTGGTCTATTACCACCTAAAGCGCTTAATATGGCTGTGGCTGATGGTTCTAAGCTTCGTGCCCTTCCGCACGATTTACAAGGCTTTTATGATTATGACGATGCCCTGGCTTATGCCAAAGAAGTAAATAAGCCAATTTTCATTGATTTCACGGGCTATGCCTGCGCCAATTGCCGTAAGATGGAAGAGAATGTATGGCCAAAACCAGAAGTCCTAGAAAGGCTTAAAAACGAGTTTGTGATTGCCTCGTTGTATGTTGATGATAAAAAGGCCTTGCCTAAAGAGAAACAATATATATCGAAGTATGATGATGAACTGAAAGAGACTATCGGCGATAAAAACATGGATCTGGAAATTACCAAGTATAATAACAATGCACAGCCATATTATGTGATTGAAGATACGAATGGTAAACTCATTGTAAAACAAGCGATTGGTTATAGCTCAAAAGAAGACTTTATTAAGTTTTTAGACGAAGGAATTAATAATTTCAAGAAGTAATGGGCGTAAACAAATGTTCAACTTCTGATTCTGTAAATCTGGCCTTACGGCTAATGGCTTTTTTAAGCTTTCGCATATAATCTGCTTTGCCGATTTCTATGGCTCCGAAACGACGCACGTTATCGTTGATAAATTGGGTATCCAAGAGCTCAAACTTTTGTTTTTTAAGCAATTCCATCAGGTAATTGAACGCTACTTTTGAGGCGTTGGGCTCTGTGTAAAACATTGACTCACCAAAAAAGGCTGCTCCGATAGATACGCCATATAAGCCACCTACCAGTTGGTTATTCAGATAAGCTTCTACGCTATGAGCAAAACCAATCTGATGTAGATTTGTATAAGCATCTATAATTTCGTCTGAAATCCAGGTATCTTCTGAGTCTCTGCGTGGTTTCGAACATGCTGACATCACCGCCCTGAAATCGTGGTCAATCCGTATCTCAAATTGATTTTTATTAATAACCGGTCTGAGAGATTTGGGAGGTTTATAAGTATCTATGGGTATAATAGCTCGAGGGTCAGGAGAGTACCAGTAGAGTGTACCATCAGAATCGGCCATCGGGAAAATACCATTTATATACCCATAAATTAAGTCGTCAGCTGAGAGTGTAGTCATTTATTTGTTAGCAAGAACTCTAACAAAGATAAGAAAAAAATGGAGAAAAACTATAGAAATCCGGCTTTTATTCTGCCAAAATCTTTAGTTTTTCTTTACTTTCGGTGACTCAAAAATCATCTTTCCACGCTCGTCGTATTCGCGTATTGTATAGGATTCAAAAGCAGTATCAAAGCAGTCTTTTCCGTATTGAACCTCCTTCTTACGTCTGTTTCCGGTAGGATAATATTCTACCCATTGGCCTACTTTTACGCTATCATCCATCATTCCCTGCTCAGCCAATGTACCACTTTCGTTAAATAAGAAATACTCACCCGTTACCTTATCATAATTCCTTGGAAGCACTTCTTTGATTTTCTTCTGCGATTCGTCGTAATAAGTAATGCTGGCGTCACGGGCAAAGCCTTTTTCGTAATATTCTTTATTCAGTAGATTATAGTTTTTATCGTACACTTCCCAGCGGCCATGTTTCGTGCCCATATAATACCATCCCTCTTCCACTAATAAGTCACCCAGATACTTTTTATAAGGGCCATGCATTAAATCGTTTCTTTCTTTGTCCCGGCCTATCCCCTCAACAATTCTATTGGCTTTATGGTCGAACCAATACAGACGGCGACTATATAAATCAGGTTGTTTGTATTCTCTGAGCGTATAAAACTCACTATAAGTCAATCTACTCCCACTGCCCTGACGAAGAACTTGTTTTTCTACCTTTAGGCCCTCATAATCACGACCATTAAATTCCTTTTTCAGGCTTTTCAGTTCTTTCTTTATCTTCTTGAAATTCTTTGAGATTTTCAGGCCTAAATCAGGCAAGGTTTCAGTGGCAAATTTTTTAGCATCTTCCGGACTTGATATATTCAAATTAGGTGTAGCCAAAGAGCCCTCTTTAGAGCCTAAAGCAGAAGAAGAAACGCCACCCGAAGCAGAAGCACCAGCTGAGAGCTTAGGGCCACCGCTTACACCAACCGGGCCATTTTCTATGGCATCTTTTATAATATCTTTAGCTTTTCTTTTCTTGGCAGTAGGAACTGAACTCGGAACAGTATTGGGAGTCGTAGTTTGTGCCACCGCATGTAAGCCCTCTAAAAGGCTAGCACTTAATATGATGATGGGTAGAAATCTCATTTTCTGATAAACGCCATTTTACTTCTATATACAAACGATTAGAGTCGAAAAAAATTTTAATCTTATCCCTTTTTTGGGATATCCATGTAAAAATAACATCTTTCATGCCAGATTCTTGCATAAAGACACAAAAAAAGCAGAAGCACATGCCTCTGCTTTTTATCACTACACTTACCTAAACCCTAAAACTCCATGGGAACACTCACGCTAGTGGTATCCCAGGCGATGGTTAAAACCTTATCATCAGTAGTGATTGTTAGCTTTTCAACCGGAGTTGACAATGTTTTTGTAGGGACTGTAACCTCTGCTACGTTTTTATCTTTAATTTTGTCGTAACCATACGCACCCCATTGTTTCAACTCACTGTTTAATATGATTGTCCACTCCTTCTCTCCTAATTTAGAGAAAAGTGTATAAGTACCTGCTTTAACTGGTTTCCCACCAAATTTAACGTCTTTGGCAAACGTAATTTCTGTTGCTTCATCTGCACCTGTTCTCCAAACTGTTCCGTATTTCTCTAAGCCTCCAAAAATTACACGTCCTTTCTTTGATGGTTGTCCATAACTTACTTTCACGTTTTTACTTTCAGCTGTCACATGTGGACTTGCCTTTTGCGCAAAAACTAACGAAGTAATTGAAAATAAGAATGAGAGTAGTAATACTGTTTTTTTCATAGTAATGATAAAATTAGTTATGGTATATGTGTATAAACGAAAAAACTTTATGTTTAGTTTAAGCAGCCCTTTAAAATTGTTCTTTAGTTTTTTCTGCAAACAATTTTGCCATTTCTCTTGGGTTGGTAGGCGAGGCATTAATTTTATCAGATTCAACCAAACCATCTCTTAAACGAACAATTCTGTGCGAATATTTTGCTATGTCTTCTTCGTGCGTTACCATCACAATTGTATTTCCTTTCGAATACAACTGGTCGAATAACTCCATGATTTCGTAAGAAGTTCTGGTATCAAGGTTACCAGTCGGCTCATCGGCCAATAGTATACTAGGGTCGTTTACCAGAGCTCTGGCAATGGCCACACGTTGGCGCTGCCCACCCGATAATTCATTAGGTTTATGGTGAGCTCTGTTCTCCAAACCTACATTTTTAAGCGTTTGCATGGCTTTTTCAGTACGCTGCGATTTAGTATAGCCGGCATATATCAAAGGCAATGCAACATTCTCTAAAGCAGATTGACGAGGCAAAAGATTGAATGTCTGAAAGACGAAACCAATTTCTTTGTTTCTCACTTCGGCAAGCTCGTTCTCACTCATACGGCTCACATCCTGATTATTTAATACATAACGACCACCTGTCGGAGAATCAAGACAACCAATGATATTCATCAGCGTAGATTTCCCGGAACCCGAAGGGCCCATAAACGCTACATATTCTCCTTTATCAACCGAAATGGTAACTGACTTTAGGGCATCAATTATTTCGCTACCCATAATGTAGCGTTTAGAAATATTGGTAGTCTCAATTATTTTCATTAGTAATATGAATGAGTGAGTGACATGGGGTATTTAGGTACTACCCCACTATTTCATTTCAAATATATTTCATCATTCAAAACCAACCTTGTTTTTTTCCATCAATGCTTTTTGGGCTTGATAGGTGGAAAGAAACGCTTGATAATCGGTAGCGCTTATCAGTAAACGGAGTTTTTCGAGCCCTTCTTCGGCATAGTTTTCTACTCCCATTTTTAGCGATTGCAACACATATAGTTTCCACAATTCTCCACTGTTATCATTCACCTGCAAAGCATTGAAAACGAGATTATAAGCATCGTTTGGCTTGTTGAGTTTTGTATTATAAAAATCAACCGTTTTACTTATAATAATAGGATTTAGTGGACTTACAGAAAGTGCTTTATCAAAATCAACTTTGGTTTTAGCATTTTTTAACAACTCTTCTGCCTGTGCTTGTTGGTATTCCGGGATACTAACAACGTAATCCTGCTTTTGTAAAACTTCTACTGATGCTTTATCTCCTGACCTTTCAAGATGTACTATGGCTTTATCAAATATGCCTTGTTGCAGATACCACATGCCCACTACCTGATTATATAGTTTTTTCTTCCTGGTAGAATCATTGGCTAGAATTGTCAATTGTTTTAAGCCCTCTATTTTATTTTCTCTGTAATAATTCTGCGAGGCAATGGCAAACTCTAAGTCTTCATAAAATCCCTGATTTGCCACTTTTTGTTGAATCTTCTGCAAATCTTTACCCGAAAATGGCGCTTTTACACTTGCTATCGTAGTAAGATTATAGATTAATGCAAACTGGCTGACATTCAATGCCGAATCGCTGGCAAGTTTAATTTCTGAAGCATTTATAGCTTTTTTGTCATTTGGTAATGCAGATTGATTGGCTAATAAACTGGTGGAAGCATTGGCGTTTTCATTTTTCAGACTATCTCCTTTGCCATATTTTAAATGGAATGCCAATAAATTAGCGTCCGCCAAATCGCAATTGGTACAATTTTCCTTAGCACGATTCAGATAATATAAGGTTGAATCAGTTACTTTGGTTTTTTCATATATCCAGGCAAGATTGGTTAAGAGTTGTTGATTGTCGGGAAAACTCTTTACCCCTGCCTGCATCGTAAACAGTGCATCGAAAAACATTTCTTTTTCCTGTAATACTTTACTTAAGCCTGCATACGCATACGGACTAGGGTTCTTCTCTAAAGCATTTTTCAGAAATGCGCCTGTATTATCCTTATCGTTAACTTCCATTGCCAGTGTAGCCAAAGCATAGTTTGACTTATGGTTTCTTACATCGTTATGGGTTGCCTCTTTGTAGAATGCTTCCGCATAAGGTAAATCGCCGCTTGCTTTATAGTAATCTGCTATGGTATTATAATAACCTGCGCTTGCCTCATAATAGGCGTAAAAATTTTTTAGCGAAAGAAGTGTAACGATTCCAACTAATGCTCCTAAACGAAATAAGGAAAGCTCTAAAAATTGCGGTCTGTAGAGAATCCTGTGGATAGGTAAGCCTTTCTGCATAGCTTGTATAAAATTGAGCACTACATACAAGAAAAAGGCAAAGCCCATGATTAAATGCGCAGTAATGATAAAGCTTTGAAAGGCGTCGATCAATGGGTCATTTCCGGTAGCATAAGCCAGGCTGATCGTTGCTGTAGCTATAAGAGCCAGACCCAAATACAACCACACCCCAATAGTCCGGAAATTGAAATTGTTTGATTCTTCCGTAACATCCCTGAAACCCCAGACGCCTAAAGCAGTTGAAATAACGAATAGTAAAATCGGACTAATGGCAAGAATATTCCAGTCGATGTACTTATGTCTTTCTAAATATATCAGCAGGATATTAAGCAGATAAATACTAGAAACGATGAGAAACTGATTCAAAGAGTTTTTACCCCGGATACCTGCATTGGAAACAATTGATACTAATGATGCTACGATTTCGTGTGAAATTAACAGCACAAACAGAACTGTAAAAGCAATTGCAGACAATAAGCCATAAGAAGCTATTGCTAAAAATGGATGACTAATTTTTGAGAAATATTGGATGATACCAATAGCAATGATTGTCAATAATAGGAAGCCCGCAAACCTTTCAATAAAGCTTGCTTTGACAGTATAATTATTAAAATAAAAAGCCAGTCCGGCAAAAACTGCAAATGCCCCTAGAAAAGCTGCCTGATTAGTAATATTAAAAACATTCTCTAATCTGAAAGTGACGAATACACCTGCCAAAGCTACCATACCGCCTAAAAACCAATAGCGTGGCAAAGCCGAAAAGGCCGCTAGTAAAAGGTTTAATCCAATAGCAAAAAAACCTAAGAAGAGATACGTTGCAAGAGTATTGGTTTGCATGATTGAAGCCAGGAAATGCTCCTTTACAATATAGGCATTACCATTGATGGTATATTCCAGTTGCCCATCTGAAAAGCTATTAGTAACGGTAGGTATTTCATCTAACTCACTGAGTACATCCCAATGGATAACATTCTCTAACCCACGATACCAATAAATACCGAATAAGGCTAGTGATAGCATCAAGACTGTTAAAATACAAAGACATATAATTTTTTCTGTTTTAGACCAATTTTGCCAAAAAACCAAACGAGACATAGACGATTAGAAAGTTTTCCACGTGAAACACCCACTTATCCACAGGTTATTCACACATCATGATAAATATTTGAGCCGTGAAGATAACGCAAAATCTTTGCGTTGATTATATTTGTGCTTCTAAAAAACCAGCAGACTGACAATGACACTACATAAGGAGGGTACAGGAACCATTTCTCTAACAATTATCGGATTAGTAGTCCTAAACGGATTAATAAGATATTTCGTACCAGACAATTCACTTGTACATGCTATACTTATTGGCGCAAGTATTGTTTTCCTTATTATTATTCTCCAGTTTTTCCGCAAGCCTACACGCAGAACAACCATCCATAATAAACATGTAATTGCTCCTGCCGATGGCAAAGTCGTAGTAATTGAAGAAGTAGTAGAGACCGAATATTTCAAAGGCCCGCGTAGGCAAGTATCTATTTTCATGTCGCCTATTAATGTACATATCAATTTCAATCCTATTTCGGGTGTTGTTTCTTACTTCAAATATCATGCTGGAAAATATCTGGTAGCCTGGCACCCAAAATCAAGTACAGATAATGAGCGTACCACTATTGTTGTGAAGCATGACAATGGAACAGAGGTCCTTTTCCGTCAGATAGCCGGAGCTTTGGCTCGTCGTTTATGTTGGTATGTAAAAGAGGGACAAAAAGTAGAACAGGGTACTGAATTTGGTTTTATCAAATTTGGGTCAAGAATTGATATTTTCTTACCACTTGATGCTAAAATATTGGTTAATATTGATGATAGACCTGTGGGTGGAGAGACTGTGATTGCTGAGTTGGCTTAATTATATCAAAAAACTGCTGACCGATGGCACAACATAATGAGACCGGAAATAAAGCAGAAGAAATAGCCGCTGACTTTCTGATTAAGAAAGGATATACTATACTCACCAGAAACTACGTATTTGGCAAAGGAGAAATAGATATTATTGCAAAGAAAGATAATTGGCTGATTTTTGTAGAAGTAAGAGCCCGAACCGAAGTGATCTACGGCTTCCCGGAGCAAACTATCTCAAAAGCCAAAGCCAGCCTTATCATGAAAACCGCAGAGAATTACGTGTATCAGAAAGACTGGCGCGGCAAAATACGTTTTGATATTATAGCAATCATTGTCGGAAAAAACTTCGAAATCCGGCACTTTGAAGATGTTTTCTTTTAAAACAATTCGCCCATTTTATATTTAGGCAGAATATTCAGATGCCTGTAAGCTTTCTCTGTTGCCTCTCGCCCGCGTGATGTACGTTTCAGATAGCCTTCCTGAATCAGGAATGGTTCGTAAACTTCTTCAATAGTTTCAGCTTCCTCTCCTACTGCCGTAGCAATAGTTGATAAACCGACAGGCCCGCCTTTAAACTTCTCAATAATGGTTTGCAAGATACGATTGTCCATATCATCTAGCCCATCATGGTCAACATCTAAGGCAGTTAAAGCCATTTCTGCAATTTCTATAGTAATCTTTCCATTCCCCTTTACTTGCGCAAAATCACGGGTACGTCTAAGCAGATTGTTAGCAATACGAGGTGTACCCCGGCTACGACGCGCTATTTCAAATGCCCCATCATCAGTGATAGGTGTATTGAGGATATATGATGAACGCTTGACGATTTTAGAAAGTAATTCGGCATCATAATACTCCAGACGAGAATTAATACCAAATCTAGCTCGAAGTGGAGATGTTAGCAGACCTGCACGGGTTGTAGCACCAATCAGGGTAAATGGATTCAGGCTAATCTGTACACTGCGAGCATTCGGGCCCGAATCGAGCATAATATCTATCTTATAATCTTCCATAGCCGAGTAGAGATACTCTTCTACGATCGGATTCAGCCGATGGATTTCATCAATGAACAGCACATCGAATGGCTCAAGATTAGTAAGCAAACCTGCCAGATCGCTGGGTTTATCTAAAACCGGGCCGGAAGTTATTTTGATGCTTGTACCTAGCTCGTTGGAAATAATCAAAGAGAGCGTAGTTTTTCCTAAACCCGGAGGGCCATGCAATAATACATGGTCGAGAGCTTCTTTTCTTTGTTTAGCAGCTAAAACAAAGATTTTCAAATTTTCAAGAATTTTATCCTGTCCTGTAAAGTCGTCGAAAGAAAGAGGTCGCAGGGCTTTTTCTATTTCTTTTTCTACAGGCGAAAGCGTTTCCTTATCTCCTTTTATATAGTCTTGTCGCATGAAATCTATGAGAAACCTCTCTGTTTATTTATCAAATATACAATGTTTTCGGTGGTTTCTATAAAAAAACCTATTAAACTATCATTTAAAAAGGTAATTAGCTAAATCTGCTAATTACCTTTTTAAAGATATAATACCCGATGTATTTTAAGGAAATCTTATTTCACCAGTAGGATGCCGCCTGTCTTGGTTATTTTCGGTCGGTAAGGGAAATACTTGCTCTTATAGCTTACTGTAAAGGCATATAGCATGGGTGCCATCATTTTGCCTTTGTAGGTCCCATCCCAGAGTGTATCAGGCTCAAAAGACTCAAAAATTATTTCACCCCAACGGTTAAAAATCTTCAGGTCGAAGTCTGTGATAAATTCATTAGGCAATTCGAACCTATCATTAATTCCATCGCCATTTGGTGTAAAAATCTCCGGCACAAACACTTGTGGCTCACACCCCTCTTTTACTAATACTTCATCTTTCGCCGGACAGAAAACATTACCACTTCTTGAGACAAATTTATTATTCACCTCAACACTATACGTTGCCAGAGCACTGATAGTAATCGTTGGTGTGGTTTCAGAGGTTGGTTTCCAAAGATACTGAGGGTCATAGGTTCTTTGTGCTTTAGGATCTAACACTAGTGTACCACCTTTAAGCACACATACAAAGGCCGAGTCAGGAAGATTAATAACCGGAGTAGGTTTAATATAAACGGTATCTATTACCGTAAATGTATTACATTTTTCTTTGAGGGCATTCCCTAAAAGATTATTTACAATAGGGATATTAACATTTTTGCTGATAAAGGTTTCTGAAAAGACATCTATTATCATTTTAATAATATATCTACCCTCTTTTTCATAAGTATGCGAGACCTCTGTACCGCTTCCGGTGGTTCCATCACCAAAATCCCAGGCCACCTGGTTTTTCATTGGGCTACATATTCCCTGTGTTTTAAATATGGTAGGTAGTCCTTCACACGTCCCTTCAAAGGTTGCGCTTGGCTGTTCTCCATCCTGTTTTTGTTTGGCGTGCACTACGTTTGGAAATCCGAAATGGCTGGTTCCTTTTACTTGTGCGCCAAAGCCATTATTAATAGGTACGTACCCAACCAGACTTGCTCCACCCGGTACTTCAGGTTGGGAGATATATGGAAGTAAATCACTACCATCTATAGCCATGTATATAGCTCCACCACCTCCGGCATTGGTTGGTCCCATTTGCAAGGCACCGAAAGCATAAGTTGTCGATTCATCTATTTTAATTTTCGCAGTATTTATAGCATCTGCATCTTTCAAATTCAGATTCAGCTGATATAAATATGATTTTACATTGCTGGCCGGATTGCCTCTCAGTGTTGTGTATAGTAAACTCCCATCCCGCGAGAACTCCAGACCATAAACCATGGGAGGTGCATCAGTTTTTAAGTCAATAGTCAAACTCAGTGACAACTCTCCGGTTTCTTCAGCTATATCATATACCTCAACATAGTTTTTCCCATTCTTTACTATAGCCATTGCCAGCTTATCACCACCGGGAGATATACGCATATAACCTGTAGTATCTGATGGAACCATACCTAGGGCTTGTATCTTTTCTGTCGTGCCTGTAGAGTCAACTTTCAGAATCTTGAATTCATTGGTTTTACTATCATGTGAATAAATGTAGAAACCTGTTTCATCGGGAGTTTTCTTAGTGGCAATCTGCTGGCTGGTAGTAAAACTTACTGGGATATTCCTTTCTACAACCGCCCCTTTACCATTCTCTCTCCTCAAATCAACTACGCTATAAGATAACATACCCGTAGTCTTATTTAAGGTATATACATAGTATAAATGATGAGGACATTCGTTACAGGAACTTTTAGGGATAATGAGCGAAGATTGAGTTGAAGTATTTGTACCACCCAGATCGTTTGGTGTAGCTGGGATAAACGCCAGTGGTTTATCATCATTGCCATAGATTGTTACACCATCGGTATAAAAAAGCAAAGTACCTTTAGGGCCATATACCATAGCAGTGCCTTCTGGTGCATCAAGCGAGTTGCCTGAGCTTGGATCTACCGGGATAAAAACAGGGTCTTCATCTTCTTCAGGGTCTCCAAACAGGTCTCCTGAATTTGCTAATGTATCTGGTGGAAGTACCGATGATGGGTTTATTCCAAATTCGAGTGTGGCACCTTTACCGAAATACCATTTTTCGCCACCGCCGTTATTTGTCTGCTGCAGACAGAATTTCACATTGATTTTTGCAATTCGTGAGCATTGACCCGATGGGTCAAAAACTTCTACTGAATAACAACCGGCAGAATCAACATCTATCGTTGGTGTTGTTTGTCCTTTCGGAAACCAGAGATAGGTTACACCCGCAGGCGCAGACGTACCTTTATAAGGGTCTAATGTAACAGTCTTGCCATCACACACTGTAGTATCAGCACTGATTTTCTTGAAGAACATGGGCTGAGTAGGTGGCTGACTGATAGTTACTGTTTGAGTAACCGGAGCCTGCACAACATTATTTACTGTGCGGGTTAATGTAACGGTATAATCACCGATTGCGGCATAAGTATGTTGCGGATTACGCGTAGTAGCAGTAGCACTACCGTCGCCGAAATCCCATATCCAGGCGGTTGCATCTTTGTTTGTATCAAAAAAAACAGTCGGCTCATTACAATCTGCACTCTGCGCTTGTCCACCACCAGTACCGCCGCCACCGGTAGCAGGGACGCTAATACATTTTTTACCACCTATAAAAAACTCCTGACAAAAGGAAGAATAAGAAGTAAAGGAGAATGTGGCCGCAATAAAAAAAATCCTTAGATTAGTACCAATACCACCCCACATAGTTCGTTAAATATTATAAATACTAACTTATTAAAAATAAATCAAATTTCATGATTTTGCTTCTGAAATTTTAACGAGATACAGAACAGAATTATTTGAAATGCCCGCTTAAACATTTCATGTTGAATAAACCCTTTACATTTTTGGGTGTATTCACACCAAAAACTATATATATGACGTTAATTCCTAGACAAATGTTATAAATAATAGTATATTCGTATAAAAACCTTTTCGCAAAAAATTAAAATGTGCTTTGGAATGAAATTTGCTATAGAAAAACATCATTATCTCCTATAAAAATAGGCAATGGAAAAACTTTATTTACGAATTGTCCTTTTGTGTACTGTTTGCTTTAGTAGCCTGGCACAAGATCCCCAGTTTTCGCAGTTTTATGCGGCCCCCCTTTACCAGAACCCTGCCTTTGCAGGTGGAGCCTACGCGCCCCGATTGATTGCAAACTATCGCAACCAGTGGCCTTCTATTAATGCTAACTTTGTTACTGCATCGTTTTCTGTAGATCATTATATCGAAAAACTCAATAGCGGAATAGGCGTTTTGATTACGAATGACTCTCAAGGCCCCGGCAGAATAAAAAGTACCGATTTTAGCGCTATTTATTCGTATCAGCTGAGAATCAATGAAGAAAACTTTCTGCGCCTGGGTGTGCAGGGAACTTATGCCAATAAGAGCCTTAATTATTTAGGTCTTACTTTTGGCGATCAATATACCAATTCGGGATATACTGGTAACCCATCTAATGATCCCTTTGCCGATAAAAACAATATTCAGCCAATCCAGTATATAGATTTTAGCGGAGGCGCGTTGTTTTACAATAGCAGATCATGGTTAGGTGTGGCAGCACACCATATTAATCAACCGGGATATACTTTTCTTACTTCAACGGGCGGTATACCCTCTTATTTACCTATGAAATTAAGTGTAAGTGGTGGCTTGAAAATACCATTAGCAAATCCTTATTCGAATGCGGCTAATGTTGATAGAGAATTTTCGGTATCACCTGCCTTTCTATATAAAAGACAAGGAAAATTCGACCAGTTGGATTTAGGCTTTTATGCGACCTACTCTCCTCTTACCTTAGGATTGTGGTATAGAGGTATCCCAATTAAGAAGAAAGATATTACCCGCACAAATCATGATGCCTTGATTTTTCTGGTTGGGGTACGTCAGGACAATTTCTCGATTGGTTATAGTTATGATGTTACTGTTTCCAGCCTGGGGGTTTCAACCGGTGGTTCACATGAAATTTCGATAGCGTATCAATTTGAGCCTATTGAAACCAAACGATCAAGAAACAGAAGAAACAAGAAAGAATTATCTTGTCCTAAATTCTGATACTATAATTATAGAAATATAGAAGACAGCCTGATAAATAATTTGTCAGGCTTTTATTTTTTAAGTCGGCTCACCAAAGTATCTGCCAGCATCTGATGCCCTTTTGGGGTAATATGAAAATCAAGACCGTAGTAACAATCTTCACAATTGATAAATGTTGATGTATCCACGAGCTCAACATTCTTTAACTGATTATCATCAATTAACTTTTTTAATTTCTGATAAAAATCCCCGGAGGTGTTAAATAATCCCAGTTCAAAAACGATAATTTTCTTGTCGGGGTATTCGCCTTGTATTTTTTGCAAAATTTTAAAAAAGTCAACTACAGGATTATTTACTGGTTTTATAGTTTGAGCTTTATTAGCCTCCTTTTTAGCCATCAGGTCAGCTATTGAGTACAATATTTTTTTGGCAAATAGCGAATAAGTGTATCTAAACGGATAATAATGCAAAACCAGCTGGTTATAAATCTGTGCTTGTTTATAATCTTCCTCACCTCTTTTAGTCAGCTTGAAATTGTTATCTACAAAAGCCCGGTTTTCATTATCATCGTTATTACAATATTGCAATACTATATATTTACAGGAATCTAAATTGAATCTTTTCAATAATAATGACTCCCTCGCTGTTCCGTAAGATGGTACACCTAAGTTGAGTGAGTTTTTCTGTAAGGCTTTTTCTACCCTGCTTGAAAAGGATTCATCCTGATTTACACCAAGACCTGTTGTAAAGGAATCACCAATAAAAACTATTTCCGGATTCTGCAAAGATTGCTCATCGTCTCTCGCTCCTTTAGAGTTTATACTATATTCATTTGTAAAATCAATATGTTTAAATATGAATTTACTCGGCTCAAAAGTATAAAAGAGCTCCGAGTCATATCTGCTACCCGTTTCAAGGTATTGAACCGAGCCCATATCTGATCCTATATTACGGGCAATATTCTGGACATAATTGGTTATGGGCTGTAAAGTATTACGTAAAGCAGGGTATTTGTATATTTTTTCTACTCTCTGATTTAATGGATAGGCCTGAGGCATAAATAATCGTATGAATACTTCAAAGCAAACACCTATTATTAAAAATTTGATAGGATTAATATTGATAATTCGGGCAAAGAAATAACCCAACACCAGAATAGAAGCTGATTTTAGAAAGATTAATATATAAACTCCGAAGTATGAATTAATAAATAATGTTTCCCTGAATAAACTAATACAGAACAGTAAAATTCCGACTAAGAACCCTATCCAGGATATTTGCTTTTTGGTCATGTATCTTTAGTAGTTTCGTTGTTTTATAAGTAAAGTGGACTTGCGTTTTGCTATTTATGCGCAATATACTACCTATACTCAAAACTTTTAATATTAGCTGTTCTATAAAAGGCAGCAGTGCGATCTTCATCCTTTCCAACCCTGGTATTAATCGGCTACAATATTAAGTCAATCCCAACAATATAGTAGGTGAGTGGCTTATTAAAATAGCATAAATTTTATTTAAAGGAGGTTGGTTTTCTGAATATAGAGATTTTAATTCTTAGTGGGTATAGAATAATAATGCTTAACTATTTGACTTTCAATTTGGACTTGAAACAGGATTATAAAGCAATCCGCTAAATAATATTTCACATAAGTCAATATACGTACTAGATTTTTGAAGTAAAAAGCCAAAAAATGAAAGAATATTTCGTTTTTTGATTAAATGGTTTGGTAAATCAAGTCTTTTTTGCAGTATATTGCAATATAATTCGAAAACAAACCAAAAACAACTCTAAAAGACGTATGGAAAACAGTATTTGGCGTAAGAAGCCAATGTCTGCTTACGAAGCAGATATTAAGAATAACCAACTCAAAAGGATAATGGGTAAGTGGAGTCTTACCGCTATCGGGATTGGGGGTATTATCGGAGGAGGTATATTTGTATTAACTGGTACTGCTGCACACTACCATGCCGGTCCGGCATTGGCACTTTCATTTATTATAGCAGGTATTGGCTGCGTATTTGCTGCCCTTTGCTATTCTGAATTTGCCTCTATGCTTCCGGTTGAGGGCTCGGCTTATGCTTATGCCTATGGTACGATTGGTGAGCTTTTCGCATGGATTATCGGTTGGGGTTTGATTCTCGAATATGCTATGGGTGCCATGACTGTTGCCGTGAGCTGGTCTGGTTACTTCAATAAATTAGTCCATTTATTTGGTGTAGATATTCCTTTCTATTTACGCAACGACCCTTGGTCGGCTGCAACTTATGCACAGGCTAATGGCCTTGATGCTCCTTCTTTTGCACTGAATTTACCGGCGTTTCTTATTACATGGTTAGTAACCTGGATTCTGGTAAAAGGTATTAAAGAGGCGGCTAATACCAACAACCTGATTGTAATCCTAAAAGTTGGCGCCGTTATTTTTGTGATTATAGCCGGTGCTTTCTTTATCAACTACGGAAACTGGGAACCGTTTATTCCTGAACCTACTATGGTTACTCATGAAGATGGTATCGCGAAAGAGGCCTACGGCTGGAAAGGTATTTTTAGTGGTGCAGCGGCTATTTTCTTCGCTTATATTGGTTTTGACGTAGTATCTACCTCAGCAGGAGAGGCTGTTAATCCTAAAAAAGATATACCGTTTGCTATTATTGCTTCTCTTTTGATCTGTACTGTTTTATATATTCTTGTATCGTTAGTACTAACAGGTATGATGAATTATAAAGATATTACGGGCGATGCTCTGAAAGCCCCTGTTGCTATGGCATTTGATAAAGTTGGTCAGCCTTGGGCAGTATTTATTATTACTGCTGCTGCAACTGCAGGTTTGATTTCCGTAATGTTGGTGATGATGTTAGGACAAACCCGTGTATTCTTGGGAATGGCGAAAGATGGTTTGCTACCTAATTTCTTTAAAGAAGTACATCAAACATGGCAAACACCATGGAAAAGCACTATTCTGGTAGGTTTAGTGGTTTCTTTAGTTGCGTCTTTCACTCCTATTGGTATTTTAAGTGATATGACCAGCTTTGGTACTTTGTTTGCCTTTGCTATGGTTTGTTTAGCTGTATTGATTTTACGTTACAGAGAGCCAAACCGTGAAAGACCATTCAAAACACCAATGGTATACATTATCGGGCCATTAGGTATCGTTACCAACTTTGCTTTGATGGCTCTTTTAGATAGCAAAGCACAACAATTTGCTATCGGTTGGATGTTAGTAGGCTTCATCGTTTATTTCATCTATAGCCGAAATAAAAGCAAGTTGAATGATATGTAATTAGGCATAAATCTATTGAGAGGCTTTCGACCCTAGTCGAAAGCCTTTTTTTTTTAGACTTGTGTATCTACCTTTGTAATATAAGATTTTCTCTACCTATGTCTTGAATAGATAATTATTCTTTCAACTAGTTTGATGCTTTAAATTATAATGGCAAAATTTTTTAAGTGGGAAATACGCAGTTTCTGGTTGAAGTTTTTCTATATCTTATTTCTGATTATTTTAGTATTCCCCTATTATCGTATTTACGAAAATCCGGAGGGCGGTATTGATAATTCATGGAGGATAGCCCTTGAATTAGCCAAAGCCAAAAGTTTGATATTCGGGCAGGATGTTATTTATACCTATGGCCCTTTAGGCTCATTAACTCAAAGGTTTGCTATTACCACCACACCCTTTCAGCTTTTCTTATTCGATCTTTTCTTTTTCATTAATCTTGGCATTTTACTTTTCTTATTGTTACCTAAAGCGCTTAAGGTATACCAATTATTAGCTCACTTTATGGTATTCTTTTTTGTTTCATCGATGTATGGCGAGTGGGTACATTTTCTATTGTTTTATTCTTCTATATTTCTGGGGGTTCGTTTTTTGCAGATAAAAAATCATTGGCTTCTCTCCTATGCTATTCTGATCGGAATTATTACATTTTTCGTTAAAGCCAATTATGGTATTATCAGCTTAGGGTTTGTAATGGTGTTAACCATCTATTCATTTTTTACCAAGCGCCTTACATCAACAGAATTTATCCTGTATATGATCAGTAGCGCCTTGGTTACATGGCTATTAGCCTTATTACTCAAAACCGATTTACTCTCTTACTTTTATTCAAGCATAAAAGTGATTAGCGGGTATAATGCGGCACAGTCTTTATTTCCAGATAGTCGATTACGCCTGGTAGTTGTAGCATTTCTAATTTGGGGTATATTAATTGCTTTGGGTGTCTTTTATGCTGTACGAAATCTCTTACAGCAAAAGAAACTAAGTCTTCCTTTGGTCGATAACCTTTTTATCTGGGGTTGTAGTGTTGTTATTACTTTTATTTTGGTTAAATATGCATTCGTTCGGGCTGATGACGGACATATTACGGCCTTTGTTAAATTGGCTAATTTGCCTTTGCTCTTACTGCCATTTTTTGCTACTAATTCATTACTCCGCATTGCTGGATGGCTATTGATTGCCATCAACATTATTTCATACTTAGTTTTCTATCAACCTATTTTTGGTAAGGTTACTTTTTCGATACCTGATAATCTGCGGACTAAGGCTTATATTTTTCCGGAATACTTTAAAGGAATCCTCAATCAGCCCGATTATAAACCTCAAAGAACTTATCCGACTGATGTACTTGCCAGAATAGGCCACAAAAGCGTCGATATTGTTCCGAACGAAATTTCAGAAATTTATTTTAACAGATTGAATTATAACCCTCGCCCGACACTTCAGTCTTATCAGGCTTATAATCAGTTTCTAGATGATAAAAACCGCGAAAAGTATTTGTCTGCCACTGCTCCTGATTTTGTTGTATACGGTGTTGAGAGCACAGATAATAAATATGCCTGGGGCGATGAAACCCAAACGCTTCTGGCGCTTTTACAGCGTTATAAACCTGTGATGGCGTGGGATAAACGGTTACTTCTGGAAAAACAACCAGTAGTCAAAACTCTAATTCCATTAAAAACTGAAAATATAAAGCTTCGTTTTGGGCAGGATTATAACATTCCGGTAGATACTTCGGTTAATAGGATATTGCTATTAAAAATAAAAACTACTCCTACTTGGTTTGGTAAATTATTAAATTTGTTTTTTCAACCCTCTCATTTCATACTGACAATTACAACGAAAGATGGAAAAAAGGCGTCTTATAACAGTATGTCTGTCTTATTAGAAAAGGGGCTGATTGTTAATTCCAGAATTGATAATGTGCAGGATGTGAAGCAATTCTTTGAATCTACTTCCACTGAAAACAAGGCTATTAAATCTATCAACATTCAAGAAGTTGTTAGAGGGCGTGCCGGGTTTAATGACGAATTTGTGTTAGAACAAGTGTTTTACGATATGAAATAAATTTATGAACATCAGACTTTCACATTACTTTTACTTAATTACTTTCTTTTTTTTCAACCTATCGGTTTCTTCGGTCGCACAGAATCCGCCTAATAGATACATTGTTCATGGGGTTCTGAATCTTGAGCCGGGAATGAATCATGGTATAAGTGCCATGAATAAAATGGTCAGTGCCGGGTGCAATGCCGTAGCGTTAACGGTGATGTGGGATAGAATCTATCCAAAAGCTGATTCTAAAGGTGACTGGGCACAGATAGATAATCAGATAAATTATGTAGTAAATACGCTTCGCGTAAAACTGATTATAAGAATCCACCTAGGCAGGCATATTGCCTTTACACCCGGTTTCTGGGCCGCAGAAGAGGCGGTATCTGACTTTAAAGGAAAACCCCTGACTTATTATTACGACAATAACCATTTTAGTTTTGCACATCAACCGTCTATCCAAAAGGCGGCAGGCTTTGTAAAGGAGGTTTGCCAACGCTACAAAGATTTACAATCACGCGGACAAATACTTTTTATCTCAGTTGTAAATACGCCACAGCAGGAGCTAGGGTATGCCTATGAGAACCAACAATATCCGAATCCCTCTTACTTTGCCGTTTTTGACCATTCTAAGTGGTCGATGATTAAATGGAAAGACTGGGCTAAAACTAAGTATCAGACTATCCGTACCCTAAACAGCTATTGGGGTACTAATTATAAACAATTTCTGGAAGTAGAACCCTATGTAAACTGGTTTAATACCAAAGACTCTTTCAGAGGTTTAAGAGGAAAAGACTGGTATCTTTTCCGGCATCAATTGCTCAAAAGCCATATAGACCAGATGTCGGATGCCGTGAAATCGGTTGACCCTACCTACAAAGTGGCTTGTGAGTTTGGAGGGATAGCCGACAATCTATCATTATTGAGGGGTACATTTGCTTTTAAAAGTCTGACTGAAAAAGCAGATATTCTTAAAACTTCGGTTGATGCTTTTCAGGGCGATGGGATTCAGGGAGATTTAGTGATAAGTAATTTAAGATCAGGGCAGAAATTTTATACAGAAATCGCACACTTTGATCAACCTACGCCAGAGTCGCTGCGAAACTATGTAGACAGAGCCATTGAATATGGGTGCGAGGTTGTGATGCTGTATGTTGATTATGATAATGGTAAAGACGTTGAGAAAATACTACCCGCTGTACAAGAGGGAGTTTACTGGAAAGACAAGCCAAGCCCTCCGATCGTATTTGCCGACTCTATGAAATACCGACTTTCGCAGCTTATAGATAATCGTGAGGCAGTGGTAGAAGATTGGCGGATAAGGTCTAATAATGGGAAGAAGAAAATCAAGATTATTTATGATGAAGATCTGGTTCATGAAAAACAGGTAATTGACAATCCGTTACCTGATATTCCAGACCCTGGCCCAGATCCTGACCCAGGCCCCGGACCCGGACCTGTAACGCCTCCCGATCCTCCAAAGCCCCCTGTGCAGGAGGGACCTAATGAAGTTCCGATTGAAAATTTTAAAGACTTTACCCAACAAATTGTTGTCAATCAGCCTTTTGTTTTCAGAATACCTGAAAATTTGTATATCGATCCTGATGGATACATTGCCTATATCGAAATAACTGAAGCGCCTAGATGGGTTAATTTCAATAAATTCGAGTTTAGTTTTTATGGTAAAGCTCCCTCTCTTGGCAAAACCAGAATCAAACTGAAAATTTATGATAATAAAGGCGCAAGCCTTGAGTCTGTGATGTATATTGAAAGTATTCCTCCGGCCATTGATTTTGAATTGATTAAAGCAGATTATTTCGATGTTCCGATAGAGGGTTGGGGACTTCTTCAAAATAACAGAAACTTGTATTTAGAAGATTTACCTAAAAAACTGAATGTATTGGCCCGATGCAATTTAGACTCCGTGAAGTTCCATTTTGAGTTAACAGGCCCCTATAAATTCAAAAATATCTCTGAGCGACCGCCTTACAATCTATTTGGCGAGGGTAGAGGCTTAGAGTTTCCTGTGGGTAGTTATACATTAAAAGCCAATGCTTACCAAAAGGATACATTGATTACTTTCAAGACTGTTACCTTTAATGTGAAATACTCAACTGATTCGTCGCAGAATATTATTACTGACTGGGTAGTGTATCCAAATCCTTTTGAGAATATCTGCAATGTTAAATTGCCTTTAGAAGAAGATTATAGTGCCCTTGATTTTGTGCTTTATACCACGGCAGGTAAGCGTATAGCAATCAATAAAGAAAGTATTAAATTGGTAAACAATGTAGCTTATATCGACTTAGGAATCATTGATATTATAGCCGGAAGCTATATTCTTGAAATCAATAAAGCAGGCACACCTCTGAAACGAATCAGGGTGGTTAAGATTTAAATTGAATTGCTTTCAATAAAACAAAATGAGCGGATAGATAAGTATCCGCTCATTTTGTTTACATAGATATATTATTTAGAAAATAAGTCTTTTGCATAATAAAGAAACAAGCTCTGTATTACTCCCCATACACATGCACTTAAGAGCATATTCAACAGAATATCTCTTTTATGGTATCTGAATGCCAAAGCCAGAATTGCACCACCAATTGGGCTAAAGAGTATGGGTGTCAGAAACGAAATACCTATTAACCCAAACTTTCTTCGTACCCTTACTGCTAGTCTGTTCGAACGGGTAAATTTTTTCTTTTTCTTAGGCTCACCTCTTTGGAAAAGTCTAGTAAAAAAACTTTGTATATAATTTCCGAAAAAAGTAACCAATGCCACGGTTATCATCATGCCTACTACCGAGCAAATGGCAGTTTCAATCCATGTAATTTTCAGCGCTAAGCCTGTTAGGGGCCCGCCGAAAAATTTTATCATGCTTGCAAAAATTACTGAAAGATACTTAGCCACCTCCATTGTCTATCCTGAGTTTCCTGATAATCCCTTATCAATGTTTTGTATGGATTCTATATGCACATTAACACTTAAATTCTGTGCTTGTTTAGCAAAATAGAAAAGATATTGCAAATTTTACGAAATTTATAAATAACCAAACACCAATGAAAATAAAACTACTAATCTTAATTTTTTCTTTATTTAGCGTAACCCTAAAAGCCCAGACTACCGACCCTGATACTCTTAGACCAACGAATCTCCCCACGGTAGTAGTTCCCCCCGACAGCACAACTACTGAAGAAGAGGAAGAGGGCGAGGAAGAAGAAAAAAAAGAAGATGAGCTACAGGATGATACACCTGCTAAATTTAAATTCCGGTTGTCTGCCGATGGTACCTACACTTCTGGGAATATCAACCGCGCCTTTATGCAGCTAGCGTCAGGTATCGACTGGAATTTAAGCAAGGTTCTGAAGTTTTCGAGTAGCCCGTCTTTTATCTATGGTCAACAGAATAAACAATTAAACGAGCGAGAGATTTTCGCTGACTTCCGAACGACCGTACTTCCTGAAAATCACCTTTATTATTTAGGTTTTGGTTCTTTTGAAAGAAGTAACCTCCGTAAAATAGGCAATCGTTTAATAGCGGCAGGGGGGTTAGGCTTCAAACTGATAGATAAGGGAGTGTACTATTTGTCTGTTACCAATGTACTTTTATATGAATGGACTGATTTCATTAATAATAAAGATATTGCAGATAAAAATTTATGGCGTAACTCTACCCGATTCTTTGGTGAGTATACATTAAATGAGGGCAAAATTTATATCTCGCATATCTTGTTTTTACAACCGGCTATTACTGAGAAAAACTTCCGCTGGAATGGAAATCTGAGTATACGTTATCAGATTACCAAGCGCACGGGTATCAGAAGCACGATGGAAAACTCGTATGAAAGTGTAGTGGTGAGCGGCCGCAAAAACAACGATTTTCGCTGGACATTCGGTGTGGTATTTGAGTTCAGAAAATAATCACTTCCAATCCCTGTTTATTATTAGAATTTTATAAGATACCACAAATCTATAAACACTTTATTCTGGCGCTTGTTTAGCAATAGTATTACAATTTGTGACTAAAAATAAACAAGCGCCATGAAACCTCATTTCATCATCTTCATTTTTCCACTATTTAGCGTAGCCGTCAAAGCCCAGACGCCTAAATCAGATACGCTGAGGCCTCAAAATCTTCCCCCGATTCAGACCCCTCCGGACAGTACAAATGCAAAACAAGAAAACAAAGGTAAGCCTCAGGATAGCACGATAGTCAAATTCAAATCACGCTTATCGGCTGATGGTACTTATACTTCTGGTAATGTAGATCGCGCTTTGATTCAACTGGCATCGGGTCTTGATTGGAATATAAGCAAAATATTGAATTTGTCGAGTAGTCAATCATTTACTTATGGCCAGCAAAATAAGCTCTTGAGTGAAAGGGAGTTTTTTATCGATGCCCGAGGGACAATTCTACCCGAGAAAACACTTTATAGTCTTGGTTTCACTTCCTATGAAAAAAGCAATCTGCGGCTAATTCATAACCGTTTTATCTGGGCAGCAGGCTTAGGTTTAAAACTGATTCAAAAGAAGAATGCCTATCTGTCGGTTACGAATGTAGTTCTTTATGAATGGACAGATTTTATAGTGAATAATGAATTTCCTGATAAAGATCTCTGGCGTAATTCTACCCGCATTCAAGGGGAATATACTGTGGACGGAGGAAAGTTATTTATCTCGCACATGTTACTTTTCCAACCTGGTTTTACACAGAAGAACCTTCGGTGGAATGGCAACCTGACCTTTCGCTATCAGATAACCAAACGAACAGGTATCAGAAGTACTATCGAAAATTCTTATGAAAGCGTAGTAGTAGAAGGGAGGAAGAACAACGATTTCCGTTTGACATTCGGCGTTGAATTTGAAAATAAATTTATTTTTGATTTCACTGATACTTTTAAAAAGTATATTACTTTTTAATGTAAAATAAAAGAAAAAAGCACCTGATAATCAGGTGCTTTTTTCAGATACTTCTAAATATTAATTCAAAGTAGCTAATGCTGCTTTTACTCTGTTCATTGCTTCAATTAATGCTTCATCAGAAGCCGCTGTTGAAATTCTCAAACAGTTAGGTGCTCCGAAAGAACCACCACCAACCATGGCTACATGTGCAGTTTCTAATAACCACATACATAGTTGGTCTGCATCTTTGATAATTACATTACCATCTGATTTTCCGAAATAGAAACTGATATCAGGGAAAGCGTAGAATGCGCCATCAGGAACATTTACTTTCACACCAGGAATATCTCTCAATAGGTTAATTACTAAATCTCTGCGACGTAAATAAGCCAGTTTCATCATTTCCGGTGCGGACATATCTTCCCATGCTACAACCGCTCCACGTTGCGAAATAGAGCTTGTACCAGATGTTACCTGACCTTGTAGTTTCTCAACGCCATCAGCTATCCATTTAGCGGCTGCAATAAACCCTAAACGCCAGCCGGTCATGGCAAATCCTTTTGCAAAACCATTGACAGTAATTACTCTGTCTTTGATTTCAGGAATTGAGCCAATGCTGAAATGACCTTCTTGCGTAAAGTTGATGTATTCGTAGATTTCATCCGCTAATATAAAAACGTTCTCGTGGTATTTAATTACTTCCGCTAGTGCTCTTAGTTCAGCTTCGCTATAAACAGAGCCGGTAGGGTTGTTTGGCGATGCGTACATCACTACTTTCGTGCGGTCAGTGATAGCTGCTTCTAATTGCTCAGGTGTTACTTTGAAATCGTTTTCAAAAGAACCCTCAACAATTACAGATTTACCATCTGCCAACTTTACCATTTCAGAATAGCTTACCCAGTAAGGTGCAAGAATAACAACCTCATCACCCGGATTTACTAGACATTGTATTACGTTTGCTAATGAATGTTTTGCTCCTGTAGAAACAACGATGTTTTCAGGTTTCCAATCCAGATTATTTTCACGCTTGAGCTTGTCTGCGATTGCCTTGCGGAGTTCTGGAATACCTGCTACTGGTGTGTAGTGGTGGAAACCGTTGTCGATGGCTGCCTTGGCAGCATCACAAATATGCTTTGGAGTTTTGAAATCTGGCTCTCCGACAGATAAATTAATGACTTTATGCCCCTGCGCGGCTAATTCGCGCGATTTTTTCGACATACCAAGCGTGGCTGATTCTTCCAACGCGTTGATTCTGTCAGCGAGTAGGTTCGCTGTTTCAACTAATGCAGACATGATTTTTTGAAATGAAAAGTATAAAATTGTTTACCTTTTAGCTATAATTCTTAGCCTGTCTATTGATAGCTAAGTACTTATCACTAAAATTCGGGTGCAAAATTAGTTCCTTTCTAAGAAAAATACCATTTTTTTCTACTCTTTTCGAAATTAATATTCTTTGCACTGTCTATTGTAAATGAATTTAAGGCAAATTAATACATAGTATTTTAAAAAATATTTATCTATACTTTTAATACTTTTATATTTTATTTAAAAGAAATTTTAGGTTTTTGATTGAATTTGTTTTAGATGTTTCATTCAAAAATATTATTTCTGTCATCAGTTAAATTTAATATCTTGCCCGCCGAAAATAATAGTGATTAAATAAGGTTTACCATTTAAACGTCTATTCCATCACATGGGATTATTTGACATCTTCAAAAGGAAACCATCAGAAGTACCGCCTCAAGTAGCAGCACAAGAACTTGTTCCAAATGAACCTACTCTTCAATTTGTGAATCTGTTTTATGACAACAAACCGGAAATAAATAAAGATGACATTATTTCGGAGTTAAAATTGAGATTTAAAAATGTTGATTCTCCGGAAAGTGAAGACTCGTTAGCCTTTTTCTTTCCGGAATATATAGTCAGCATTACCGATAGCTCTGTTCCTGCGCAAGGAGCGATTTTAAGTCCTGATGCTGAAGTTAATCTGGATAGATTTACAAAAGCTTTTCCGCAGTCATGGCATTGGTCTGAGATAAAAGGCGTGATGGAAAAATGTAATTTTGAAATCAACCTGACAGACCGTATGTCAAAAAATCTGGCTCATCAGGCAAGATTAGAGTTCTTTCAGAAGTTTTTATGTGCAGTAGTAACGGTTACTAAGCCTTCAGTAATTTATTTCAGAAATAGTGAAAAGTTTATAAAGCCCGATGATTTTCTTGAAGCCTGTGATAAAGAACAAGGGGATTTCTTACATGGTGCAATGAACATTCGCTTGTTTAATATAGGGGATGGAGAAGTCTTGATGGATACATTCGGCCTGCATGCCTTTGGCATAGCCGACTTCGAATGCAGATTTACCAGAAAATACGACCCGGGCGAGATAGCAGGTGTGCTAACCAATATAGCTTATTATGTTTTTGAAACTGGTGATTTAATCAGAAACGACACAACTATTCAAGGCATTGGCAAAAATCCGATCTGGAAAACCCGATATAAAGAATCAATGGCTGAGCCTAAGAGGTTGGTAGTGAATGTGATTCCGAACTGAATCTTGTGGGACGAACCGCGCGACGGTCGCATCCAGTTCACCAAAATCCGGCAGGATTTTATTAATCCCCAATGACCTGAAAATAATGACTGAACAAAAATTCTATATAAATAGTGGAACGGAAAAAATCGTTAATTTGGATACCGACCAATTCGGCAATTACATTGTCATTACAAATCAAAATACCATATTAACTAACGAATATACAATAAAGATAGATGGAGACGTAAAATATTCCATTATTCGTAAACTTAATAATGATTTTTTTCTATTAACCCATAGCCAAACAAATGGATTCAATAATGCATCTATTTTTAATTTCAATAGTCAACTTATATCTTCGTTTAATTTAGATAATGGTATAAAAGATGTCTTAATCCAACAAGATAAAATCATTATTAGCTATTTTGATAGATGGGTATTAGCAGGTAAAGGAGCAAGTGGGGCAGGTGTAGCAGTCTTTGATTTTAATGGTCAACAACTATTTGGATTTAATTCGAGTGCCATATATGGAAAAATAACAGAGTGTTATTGTATGTGTAAACATGGCACCAATAGAGTGCTACTTTATATTTACTCAAATATGAAATTTCATTTAGTAGAATTAAATATTGACACTATGCAAATAGAAATATTTGAGACCCCGACTGAGTTTGATGGAGCTTCTGCTATAGTTAGTAATACAAAAAATATCTATTTTCATTCATTATTTAAACACACATATGGCTTATTCCTTTATGACAAACTTAACAATAAAGTTAAACGTTATGGTGAATATCCATCATTTTTGAAAGGAATTAAAAATGGTGTTTTTAATTCTTTCGATGACAATGGGTTTACATTGGTTGATATAAAAGAGTAAAAGCATTCTAAACAAAAAAACTCTTCCCACCCAACGACAGGAAGAGTTTTTGCATATCAGCCAAAACTACTGATTCTTCTTAGCCAATTTATCCTTAAACACCTTCTCAAATTTTTCTACTTTAGGTCTTACTACCAATTGGCAATAAGGTTGGGTACCGTTCAGGTTATAGTAATCCTGGTGATAGTTTTCAGCTTTGTAGAAAGTCTGAGCAGGTTCAATGGCCGTTACGATAGGGGAATTGAAAATACCTGCTGTATTTAACTCGGCTTTATATTTCTCTGCCAATGCTTTTTGTTTGTCGTCATGATAGAAAACTACTGAACGGTATTGCGTACCAACATCATTTCCCTGACGGTTCAAAGTAGTAGGGTCGTGGGTTTTCCAGAAAACTTCCAGTAGTTCTTCAAAAGATATTTTCTGAGGATTATAAGTAATCTCGGTAACCTCGACGTGTCCAGTCAAACCTGAACATACTTCTTTATAAGTTGGGTTTTTACTTGCGCCACCCATGTATCCCGACTCCACTTTAGTAACTCCTTCTAATCTTTGAAATACCGCTTCTACACACCAGAAGCATCCGGCACCGAAAGTGGCAACAGCTTTATCTTGTCCTGTTTCTTGATTCATTATCGTTTCTTTTTTGTTGAATTTGTAACCTGATAGGGCAATGACACCAATGGCGGCCCCCAATAAAATGATTGATTGTATCTTCATTAGTTTAACAAAATTTCTTGATTGAACGTTTTATTGAATAAACGAATTATTAACGATTTGAGTTTGCTTATCGTATCTTTTACTCAATTACGCAATTTATAAATTTCTTATTAAAAACAATCGCCTATATTTAGCAGAAGTTTTTTAATGCTATCTATGCCTAATTATTTTGACACCCATGAAAAAAATTGACGTTGATGATTTTGTATTTGATGGAAAAGGAAAGTTTTCGATTAGTGATACTAAAACGAAAATTAAAGATTTTTATGAAGATAAAGAAGATTATGAAACTGCTTTAGCCGACCTGAATAAGCAGATGGATGAGTTGCAAAGTATGATGTATGCTCATAATCGCTATGGTCTTTTGGTCATATTTCAGGCAATGGATGCGGCCGGAAAAGACGGAACTTTGAAAGCAGTTTTCTCAGGCGTGAATCCCCAGGGGTTGAATGTGTACTCTTTCAAGCGCCCATCTGATTTAGAGTTGGAGCATGATTTCTTATGGCGCACGGTCTTGCAATTGCCTCATAGGGGAAGCATCACCGTTTTCAATCGTTCCTATTATGAAGAGGTTTTGGTAGTAAAAGTTCACCCCGAAATTGTAACAAATAGTCAACGGCTGCCGTTAGAATTGACTGACGATATGGAGAAGCTCTGGAAAAATCGTTATGAAGATATAACTAACTTAGAGACGTATCTTCATCGCAACGGAATCAGGGTTGTAAAGTTTTTTCTCAACGTTTCAAAAGAGGAGCAAGCCGAAAGATTAATAGAGCGAATACAGGATCCAACCAAAAACTGGAAGTTCGATGAGCAGGATGTAAAGGAGAGAGGCTTCTGGAACGATTACCAACAGGCATACGAAGATCTGATTAATGAGACCTCGACTCATAAGTGTCCCTGGCATATTATCCCGGCAGATGATAAGAAAAATATGCGCCTGATAGTGGCCAAGACTATAGTGAATGAACTGAAAAAGTTAAATATGAGTTATCCTGAATCGGATGCAGAGCGCCATAAAGAGTTAAAAAGCCTGATTCAAATCATCGAATCGCAATAATTTAAACATGCGCTATAAAATCTAATATTTAACAAAATACGATATAATTAGACCCTAAAATCGACTTTTTAGTGTAAATTAACAAAGTATTAATACCTCTGAAAGACAGTTTTAGGTTTATTTTTTAAATTTGTAATAATATTCAGGACGCAGGAAAACCTTTTGCGTCCCTTTCTTATTTATAAAACTCTGAAAGGTGGAAGTAAAAGACTTATTAAAAATCTATAGTGAAGACGCTTTTATTCGTACGGCTATTGAAAGCGTAAAGACGAGTTCTGCCATACAACTGAAAGGTTTTGCCGGAAGTTTAGACGCCATTTTCGCCAGCGTCAATTATCAGGTTAATCCTCAACACAATCTTTTTATACTCAACGACAAGGAAGACGCGGCCTATTTTTATAACGACTTGCAAAATCTGCTCGGTGAAGAAAATGTATTCCTTTTTCCGATGTCTTATAAAAAACCTTATCAATATGAGGAAATTGATAATGCAAATGTACTTCAAAGAGCCGAAATCCTTAATCAATTGAATAATGACAAGGCCAACCTCATGATTGTGACTTACCCTGAGGCACTATCAGAAAAAGTAATCAATAAGAAATCACTCATTGCGAATACCCTGCAAGTGAAAGTCGGCGAGAACTTCGACATCAATTTTATTTCAGAGTTGCTCATTGGGTATGATTTCGAAAAAGCGGACTTTGTTTATGAGCCGGGGCAGTTCTCTATCCGTGGGGGTATAGTTGATATTTTCTCTTACGCCTCTGAATATCCTTATCGTATCGAACTTTTTGGCGATGAAATTGATAGTATCCGTTTATTTAACCCTGAATCTCAATTATCGATGCAAGCGGTTAACCAAATCAACATTATACCCGATGTTCAGAGCAAGTTAACCCAGGAAACAAGAGAGACTTTTTTCAATTTCATTCGCAATACGAGTAATATATGGATAAAAGACGCAAGTTATACTTTTGATGCCATTGACGATTGTTTTAAAGTGGTAGAGCAACATTTTCAGGAAATTGTGGGTAGAAGCGGAGGTATAAAAGTCATTGAAAATCCTGAGGCTTTGTTTGAAACCCGCCGAGGCTTTCAGAATGAACTCAAAAAATTTAAAATCATAGAATTCGGTACAAAGAGCTACTATAAAGATGCTGAAAAATTAACTTTCCAGAGTAAAAGTCAACCCTCATTTAATAAAGACTTCAAGCGCCTGATTGATAATATCAAAGAAAATCAGTCGAAACATTTTACTACTATTATCTCGGCTGAATCTTTGAAACAGCTGAGTCGACTCAATGCCATTTTTGAGGAGATTGACCCCTTCACTAAATTCAATTCCTTGCAGATGTCTTTGCGTGGTGGTTTCATAGACGAGCAAACTAAAGTAGCCTTTTATACTGACCATCAAATCTTCGATCGTTACCACCGTTTCAAGGTGCGTGACAAATTCAGCAAGTCAAAGGCCTTAACGATGAAAGAGTTAAGGGCATTACAAACAGGTGATTTTGTGACACATATTGATTATGGTATCGGCCGCTTCGCAGGGCTGGAAAAAATAGTAGTAGGTGATAAAGAGCAAGAAGCCGTGAGATTGATTTATAGAGACAATGATATCCTGCTAGTAAACATTCACTCCCTACATAAGATTGCCAAATACTCAGGCAAAGAGGGTACACCTCCGGTGATGAGTAAGCTAGGTTCTGCCGAATGGGAAAATAAAAAATCAAGAGTCAAGCGACAGGTAAAAGACATTGCCAAGGAACTCATTGGCCTTTATGCCAAGCGCCGCATGGCTCCCGGTTTTGCTTTTGCAAGAGATGGTTTCATGCAAGCTGAATTGGAGTCGTCATTCTTTTATGAAGATACCCCAGACCAGGCAAAAGCCACTGCCGATGTAAAAGAAGATATGGAAAAACCGTATCCAATGGACAGATTGGTTTGTGGCGATGTTGGCTTTGGTAAAACAGAGGTGGCTATCCGTGCAGCATTCAAAGCTGTGGCTGATAGCAAGCAGGTAGCTGTTTTAGTACCGACTACCATCCTGGCTATGCAGCACCATAAAACCTTTGCCGAACGATTATCTAAGTTGCCAGTAAATGTAGACGAAATAAGCCGTTTCAGAAGTACTAAAGAGATTAATGAAACCCTTAAAAAGCTCAAAGAAGGCAAGATAGATATTCTGATAGGTACACATCGTATATTAAATAAAGATATAGAATTTAAAGATTTAGGCTTGCTTATTATTGATGAAGAGCAAAAATTTGGAGTAAAAGCCAAAGATCGTCTGAAAGAAATGAAACTGAATGTAGATGTTCTGACGCTTACTGCTACACCAATTCCCAGAACCTTACATTTCTCTTTAATGGGTGCACGAGACTTATCGGTTATTTCTACGCCTCCACCAAACCGCCAGCCCGTTACAACAGAGGTTCATGTATTTAAAGAAGAGTTTATCAGAGATGCTATCAGCTATGAATTGAAACGTGGCGGGCAGGTATATTTTGTGCATAACCGTGTAAATGATATTGAATCAATCGCTAATATTATATTACGGTTAGTGCCTGATGCGAAAATTGGTATTGCGCACGGACAAATGGAGGGAGATCGTTTGGAAAAAGTCATGATGAAATTCATTGAGGGCGACTACGACGTATTGGTTTCCACGAACATCATTGAATCTGGTTTGGATATTCCGAATGCGAATACCATTATTATAAATCAGGCACAAAACTTTGGTATGTCAGATTTGCACCAGATGCGCGGTAGGGTAGGGCGTTCGAATCGTAAAGCTTTCTGTTATTTATTAACTCCACCAATATCTGTTTTATCAAGCGATGGACGTAAACGTCTACAAACCTTAGAAGAATTCTCAGATTTAGGTGATGGTTTCAAGGTTTCTATGCGAGATCTGGATATCAGAGGGGCCGGAAATTTATTAGGCTCAGAACAAAGTGGGTTTATAAATGACTTAGGCTATGAGACTTACCACAAGATTCTGGATGAAGCCGTGCAGGAATTGAAAGAAAATGAGTTTAAGGACTTATTTATGAAAGAAATGAACGGCTCTTCAGCTGGTTTACATTTACCAGATTGCCAGATTGAGACTGATTTACAAATTATCATTCCAGAAAATTATGTGAGTAATATCTCTGAAAGGCTTTCGTTATATAATCAATTAGATAATATTGATAAGGAAGGAGAACTACGGGAATTCCAGAAATCTATTATCGACAGGTTCGGTCCGATGCCACAGGAAGTAGAAAATTTAGTTAAAATGGTGAGAATCAGATGGAAAGCAGAGCAATTAGGATTTGAAAAATTAACTTTAAAAAACAATATCCTAAAATGCTTCTTCGTTTCTTCAGAGAAAACCGAATATTTTCAGGCAGATAAGTTTGGCAGAATTCTTGATTATATCAAAAATAATCCAAAAAGGTGTTCGCTAAAGGAAATTAAATCTAAGCTTCTTCTTACTGTTGAAAATACGCAAAGTATCGACGATTTAGATAAATTATTGAGTGGATTTGTCGGGAAAGACTAACCTTTCTATATTATTGATTCTTAAGACATTAAGATATTTACATCAAATAACCTATTTTTGCAAAACGAATTCTATTAACAAAAATCATTCCGAAAATGAAAAGAATACTTTTTAGTTCGATTACGGGTGCGTTGGCTTTTGCGCTTATCCTGAGTGGCTGTTCGAGCAAAAAAAGAACGAGTATCGACCCGGGTCGCAGCAGTACCGCTACCGGGATTGCCTATTCTAAAGACAACAAAGGTAAAAAACCTAAAAAAGGTCAGCCTGCACAAGCTGACGGTTTTCAGGTAAATGCTTTTAAAGGTCAGCCTGCAGGTCCAAACCTTGTTTATATTGAGGGTGGACGTTTTACGATGGGAACTGTGGAAGAGGATGTGACCTTTGCACGTGATAACCTGGAAAGAACTGTAACCGTTTCTTCTTTCTATATGGACGAAACTGAAATTACTAATCTACACTGGCTGGAGTATTTACATGGTATTCAAAAGGATTCGTCGCAGGAATTTTATGAAACAGCATTACCTGATACATTGGTTTGGATGAATAAACTTTCGTTCAATGACCAATTTACAGAGCAATATTTACGTTACCCTGGCTTCAGATTGTATCCGGTAGTAGGTGTTTCATGGGTACAAGCCTCTGATTATTGCAAATGGAGAACTGGTGCTGTAAATGGTGAAATGGCTGTTCGTTTTGGTCCTAAAGCAAAAACATCTAAAAAAGACAGAAGTGCGCCAACTACCGAAGCTCCACAAGCTAAAGCAGGTGGTCGTTTAGCTATTGAATCTGGTAATGTATTACCTGGCTATCGTCTTCCAACAGAAGCTGAGTGGGAATATGCTGCTAAAGCCATGATTGGAACACAATATATGGACGAAAACCAGTCGAGCCAACGTATTTATCCTTGGGATGGTTCTTCTATGCGTAAGCCTAAAGGTGGCCAGAAAGGAACGATGTTAGCTAACTTCAAACGTGGTCGTGGTGACTTTGCTGGTATTGCCGGACACCAAAATGATGGTGGTATCATCACAATGGAGGTTTACGAATTCCCTGCTAACGACTTTGGTCTTTACAATATGGGTGGAAACGTAAATGAGTGGGTATATGACTTATATCGTCCGAACTCATTCCAGGATATGAACGATTTGAACCCGATCCGTCGTAGCGATTATCTTGATGAAGAAAATCTTTATGACAAAAAGAACTTTAACTCTTTAGTAGACAACAAATTACGCGTTTACAAAGGTGGTTCTTGGAACGATGTAGCCTATTGGTTATCTCCAGGTACTCGTCGTTATTTAGATCAGGATTCAGCAACAGCAACTATCGGTTTCCGTTGCGCAATGATTGCGATTGGCCCTAAAGGCAAACGCAAACTGTAAGATTCGAAATGATTTTCATAGAAAAACCCTTTCTCACGAAAGGGTTTTTTATTTTATATACTTCTCATTATATACTTCTTAGCACTTCATTCAATCGAAAAGTTTCACGCTGTTAATCAGCAATTGCAATGGTTATCACTGAAATTTCACTACAGCCATTATCCAGTAAAGTCGTAGCAAAAGATTCAATCGTTGAACCTGTCGTTAAAACATCGTCTATAATCGCAATACGCTTGCCCTTGATTTTCTCCTTATCAGTTAGTTCAAAAGCATCTTTTACATTCATAAAGCGCTCAAAACGGCTCTTTTTAGTCTGTGTTTCAGTATTGACTACTTTTCTGGCGATTGTAACGTCATAAGGCACTTCTAAGGCGTTAGAAAGCCCTTCTGCAATACAATTGGCCTGGTTATAACCTCTTTGCTTTTCTTTCTCTATATGAAGCGGCACGCCAATGATTAAGTCTATATGCTTATCAAAATCAGCGGCTTTTAATTCTTGTCCGTACAATTCTCCTAAAAGAACTCCTAATTCAGGTTTATTTTTATATTTTAGTTGGTGTAACAGGTATTGAACTTTGCTTTTTTTCGAAAATCTGAGATAAGCTATGGTATGTGAAACAGTTATTTTACCCCAGAATCTCCTTTCGATTAATTCGTCCGTTTGCAAATGGCTATTTGTTCTGGGCAAATTAACCAGACATTGCGTACAAATCAGTTTTTCTCCTCCTAAAAGCGGTTCTCCACAGGCGTCACAGGTTTTAGGATAGATTATATCTACTAAATGATTGAGCCAATTCATACGCTTTCATTAAGTTTGTATATAAAAAATTTGAGAATGGTAGAAGACGACAAATTAAAAGAAAACTGGCAAACATTATTATTATTTCTGAAACAAAATCTCGGAAAGAAACCTGTTGATTTAAATGGTGTATTATTTGTAATAGGTGTACAAGAACTAGGGCAGGGAAAAAAATTCTTTACAAAAGAAGAAAAACAGGATCTCATGCATATAGCAATTTGTAAGGTTTTAAGCTATGGTGGATATTATGAGTTAGAAGGCATAGACGAAGCTGGTTGGCCTCATTGGAAATTGGTGAAACCTTTACCGAGTTTTGATTTATTATCGCAGGAAAAATTACTTAAACACTTTGTTATAGAATATTTCAGAAAAGAAATCGGACTACACGTATGAAAATCATTAGCTACAATGTGAATGGCATTCGTGCCGCCATCAAAAAAGGATTATTAGAGTGGCTTAAAAACCATCAACCTGACGCTATTTGTCTTCAGGAAATTAAATTATCAGAAACCGAAGTAGTTGAAGACGATTTTAAAGCCTTAGGGTATCATTGCTATTGGTATCCCGCTCAAAAACGAGGCTACAGCGGAGTGGCTATCCTTACTAAGGTAAAACCAAACCATGTTCAGTATGGAATGGGTATTAAAGAATATGATTTTGAGGGTAGAATGATTAGAGCGGATTTTGATAATTTCTCGCTGGTTTGTACTTATTTCCCCTCAGGTACGTCAGGTGACGAACGTCAGGGAATAAAAATGAAATTCGTAGAAGATTTTTTCGTTTATATTGAAAAACTCCGTAAAACTATACCCAACCTTGTATTGAGCGGAGACGTAAATATCTGTCATCAGGAGATAGATATCCATAATCCTAAGGCCAATGCAAAATCGTCTGGCTTTTTGCCTGAAGAACGGGCATGGGTTGGCAGGCTTATTGATGAAGGTTATATTGATACTTTCAGGTTTTTTAATAAGAGCCCTCATAATTATACCTGGTGGTCTTTAAGATTTGGGGCGAGAGCAAAGAATCTGGGTTGGCGTATCGATTACCATTTTGCTTCCAAACCTTTGGAGCTTAATTTAAAGAGTGCGGCCATTTATCCGGAATTACATTTTTCTGATCATTGCCCGATTGAGCTTTGTTTAGAATTTGCTTAAAAACTACCTAATAAGTTCGATTGAAGCATTTTCGTCGACAGAATAATTATTTATACCTATTGTTTCGGCTAATTAAAGTGTCTTTCCGTTAAATTAGAGTTATATTAATTCTTGGTTTTATAGAAAAAGGCTTATTACTATCTCATTACGGTTAGAATGTCTAGCCGTAATGAGATTTTGATATTAAGAATTCTTAAATTTCAGAGTTTTTAATACTGGTCTATTCAGTCTTTACCTATTGAAAAATCCTTAATCTTTTATTATACAATCATGTCAAGTTCAGTTAAAGCTCTTTTTGAGAAGATTGATGATTACAAACGTCAGTATTACAAAAACCTCCTTATTAAAGGTTCTTTGTTTACATTAGCTTTGTTATTATCCTCGTTTCTGCTACTCAATACCATTGAGTACTTTGGCCGTTTTAGCTCTGTTATCAGAGGCGCTTTACTTTTTGCATTTATAGGAATAGTGCTTTACTCACTTATTTTTTGGGTAATCAAGCCAATCCTTTATCTGATGCATTTCAATGAACCACTTACTTATGAAAAAGCAGCTAACGAAATTGGAAAGTTCTTCCCTGAGGTAGGGGACAGGCTTTTAAACACACTTCAACTAGCGCAGTTTTCTGAAAGAGAAAATGCTCTATTACAAGCGAGTATCGACCAGAAATCGCAGGATTTAAAGTTTGTCCGTTTTGCTGACGCTGTAAAATTCGGCGAAAACAAAAAGTATTTGAAATACGCGATACCTCCTTTGGTATTAGTGTTATTAATTGCGGCTGTTTCACCTAAATTTTTCAAGAATAGCACAGAAAGAATTGTGTACTTCCAGAAAGATTTCGCTGAAGAAGCTCCTTTTAAGTTTGAGATTACTAACGATGAACTAAAAGCTGTAAAAAACGAAGATTTTATACTGAATCTTAAATTAATTGGTAACGCTGTACCAGAGGCTGTTTACCTGGTAGCTAATGACAGAAAGTTCAAGATGAACTCTGCAGATAGCAAGACCTATTCATTTACATTCTCGAAAGTTCAGAACCCTGTTGATTTTCATTTTCTGGCTTCCGGCTATAAATCAAATGAATTCGAATTGGAGTTAATTAGCCGTCCTAACTTACTTTCATTTGATGTTGCTTTAAATTATCCTTCTTATCTGAATAAATCTAATGAGGCTTTTAATAATGTGGGTAATCTGGTAGTACCGGAAGGAACGACTATTCAATGGAATTTTAAAGCTGTAAATACTGATTCTTTATATTTAAGCTTTGATAGTGAGGGTAAAGTATTGGCTAAAGACGGTTTTGGCGATAATTTCTCTTATGTCAAGCGTCTAAAAAATTCGTCTTCTTACCAGATACATTTGAAGAATGAGTTTAGCTCTAATCGCGAAAATGTTGATTTCTATATCAATGTAATCCCTGACCGTTATCCACAGATTCAATTAGAACAGTTAAGGGATTCTACACTCTTTAATTATATTGTTTTAGGAGGTAATATAACTGATGACTACGGATTATCCCAATTCAAGCTTTTCTATAAGGCTATTAGAGATAATAACCAGAATCAGCCATTTGCAGAGGCAAATGTAGCATTTAATAAATCACAGGTATCTCAAAGCTTCTATTATCAAATGCCTCTGGCAGATTTACAGTTGAATCCGGGCGATAAAGTTGAGTATTATCTGCAGTTGTGGGACAATGACGGCGTAAACGGCGCAAAAAGCACTAAAACCCCTACAATGACGCTAGCACTTCCTTCGGCTAAAATGTATGATGCCGAAATAGAGAAAGCAACAGAGAAAACCGAAGATATGCTGGAGAAGCTGAACGAGAAATCGAAGAAGCTGAAAACAGAACTGACTAATCTTGAAAATCGCTTGAAAAGCAAAAAGGATTTAGACTTTCAAGAGAAGAAACAATTGGAAGAATTGATTCGTAAACGCGACGAATTAAATAATGAGTTGAAAAACTTGCAACAACAGTTCGATGAAATGCAGGAGAAGGCTAATCGTTTCCAACAACAAAGCCCGCAATTGCAGGAAAAAATGCAACAGTTGAAAAAGCTAATGAATGAGTTAATGAACGATGAAACCAATAAGATGTATGAAGAGTTGAAAAAATTGCTTGATAAGGATATGGACGAAAAGACCATTGAGCAATTGGAGAAATTGAAAAACAAAGAACGTAATATGGACAAGGAAATTGACCGTACGTTAAAACTCTTCAAACAATTACAATTGCAACAAAAGGTTGAAAAGACTGCGAAAGAATTGGAGAAATTAGCTGAGAAACAAGATAAATTGGGTGATGAAACCAAAAAAGAAGAGGAGCTAAATAAAGATAAGGAGAAAGACTCTGCCAATAAGGATAAAGAGCAAGGGAAAGATAAAGACAAGGAAAAATCTGATAAGGAAAAGTCTGACGAAAATAAAGATGGCAAGAAAGACGACTCGAAGGACGGAAAGAAGGATGATTCTAAAGATGGTAAAAAGGAAGACTCTAAGGATAATAAAGACCAGAATCAGGATGGTAATAAGGATAAAAGCGACGAGTTGAAGAAAGAGCAGGAGAAACTTTCGAAGGAGTTTGAGGATATGAAAGAGAAAATGAAAGACATTGAGCAATTGAGTAAAGACCTCAAAAAAGATTTAGACCCTCAGAAAGAAGACCAGGAAGAAATTTCCAAAGAGCAGAAGAATGCTGAAAAACAACTCGACCAGAAGCAAAATAACTCGGCTTCTAAGAGTCAGAAGAAAGCGGCTAATAAAATGAAGAAGATGGCGCAAGAAATGTCTGAATCTATGCAAAGCCAGGAGATGAAAGAAATGGATGAAGATATGGATGCCTTAAGAGCCATTTTAGAAAACCTAGTTAAGCTTTCTTTTGACCAGGAGGGCTTAATGAAAGACTTTAGAAATATGACGGTTTCAGACCCAAGATTTGTAAAACTTTCGCAAGACCAATTGAAATTACAGGATGATGCTAAAATCATCGAGGATAGCCTTTACTCATTAGCTAAGCGCGTGATGCAGATTCAATCTTTTATTACAAGAGAAGTAACCACTATGCGTAACTCAATGGATGAAAGCGTAAAGTTTATTAAGGAGCGAAAACTGAATGTAGCATCAGCTAAGCAACAGTTTGCCATGACTTCTATTAATAATCTTGCCTTAATGCTAAGTGATACGTTTAATCAGATGCAACAAATGATGGCGAATGCTATGCCAGGTAGTGGTAAGAAAGGTAAGAAAAACAAGAATCCTGGTCAAATGCCATTGGGTGAAATGCAACAGAAAATAAATGAGGGCATGGAGAAAATGGGGCAGGGGAATAAACCTGGTAGACAAATGTCGGAAGAAGCTGCCAGATTAGCTCAGGAACAAGCGAAACTCCGCAAGATGATTCAACAGTTGCAGGAAGATTTAAAGGGAACAGAAGCGGGCAAAAAACTTGGCAATGAACTGAAAGAACTTGAAAAGAAAATGGATGAGAACGAAACTGACCTGGTGAACAAACGTGTAAACCCTGAATTGATGAAACGCACCAGAGAATTGCAGACCCGTTTGCTAGAGGCAGAAAAAGCTATTAAGCAACAAGAAGAGGATCCAACGCGCCAGTCTCGTACTGCACAGCAATTTAATCGTCAAGCTCCTCCATCTATGGAAAAGTTCTTACAGGAGAAAGTAAAACAAGTGGAATTAATTAGAACAGTTCCGCCTAATTATACACCATTCTATAAGAAACAAACTGATAATTATTTCAGAAAAATCAAGTAATACTATTTATTCGTAAATTTGTAAGGGCACTCATTTGAGTGTCCTTTTTTATTTTTATAGAGAACCTTCTTTTAACTTCTGTCGTTTTATACTTTTTATCGGATATAAGTTCGGAAGTTTTTTCTCCAAAAGTGAGTATCAATTTTTCTGTTCCACGTGGAACGTGGAAAAATTCCACGACCAAAAAGTTTCACGTGGAACCATAAACAATTTTAAATAATGTTTCAAGAATACGATGTTATAGTAGTAGGAGCCGGACACGCAGGATGCGAAGCAGCATCGGCCGCAGCCACTATGGGTTCCTCGACACTATTGATAACAATGAATATGCAAACCATCGCACAGATGTCATGTAATCCGGCAATGGGTGGTGTAGCTAAAGGACAAATAGTTCGTGAAATAGACGCTTTAGGGGGTCGCTCAGGGATTATTAGTGATAAGACTATGATTCAATTCAGAATGCTGAACCGTTCTAAAGGACCAGCTATGTGGAGTCCTCGTTGCCAGAGTGATAGAATGCTTTTTGCCCAGGAGTGGAGAGATACATTGGAAAGTATTCCAAATCTGGATATCTGGCAAGATATGGCTGTGGGGATATTGGTAGAAGATAATAGAGTAGTGGGGGTTAAAACTTCGATGGGCGTTGAAATAAGAAGTAAATCTGTTGTACTTACTAATGGAACATTCCTGAATGGTAAGATTCATATTGGTGAAAAAACATTCGGGGGTGGTAGAACAGGAGAGAAGGCGGCTCATGGAATTACAGAACAATTAGTCGAGTTAGGGTTCGAATCCGGGAGAATGAAAACCGGAACACCGCCAAGAGTAGACGGGAGGTCGTTAGACTGGGATGAAATGGAGGAACAAAAAGGAGACGAAAATCCTGAAAAGTTTTCTTATACTGATACCCCAAAATTAGCCAAACAAAGAAGTTGCTATGTAACCTATACCAATGAGAAGGTTCACCAGGCGCTAAGAAAAGGCTTTGATAAGTCGCCTATGTTTAGTGGTAGAATAAAAGGATTAGGACCACGTTACTGTCCATCGGTAGAAGACAAAATTAATCGCTTTGCCGATAAAGACCGCCACCAGATATTTGTAGAGCCAGAAGGATGGAATACAGTTGAAATGTATATCAACGGTTTCTCGACATCTTTACCCGAAGATGTACAATATGAAGCTTTGCGGTTAATTCCAGGTTTTAAGAACGCCAAGATGTTCAGACCAGGATATGCCATAGAATACGATTTTTTCCCTCCAACACAATTAAAATTAACATTAGAAACGCATCTGATCGAGAATCTTTTCTTTGCCGGGCAGATCAATGGAACCACAGGCTATGAAGAAGCAGCTTGTCAGGGTTTAATTGCAGGTATTAATGCGCATAATAAAGTGCAGGAAAAAGAGGCATTCATCTTAAAACGCAACGAAGCTTATATAGGTGTATTGATAGATGATTTAGTAAACAAGGGCACAGATGAACCATACCGAATGTTTACTTCAAGGGCAGAGTTTCGCACATTGTTAAGACAAGACAATGCCGATATAAGATTGACTCAAAAAGGTTATGATTTAGGCTTAGCTTCTCAAAGTCGTCTGGATAGAATGATCCAGAAAAGAGAAGAATCTGAAAAGCTAATTAAATCTTTAAAGGAAATGAAGATTTCACCAGACCAGGCTAATGGTTTTCTTGAATCAATAGAATCGGCAGGTTTAAGAGAAAAGTCTTCTTATTATAGTATTCTGAAAAGACCTGAGATTGAGCTGGATGATATAAAGAATCTAAGCAATGAAATAAAAACATATCTTGAGAGTTATGATGATGAAGTATTGGAACAAGCTGTAATTCATGTCAAATACGAAAGTTATATCGATAAGGAATTATTAATGGCTGAAAAGATGGCGAAGTTAGAAAATCTAAGTATTGTTCCTACTATTGATTACGATAAATTAACATCCATCTCAATAGAGGCAAGACAAAAGCTTAAAAAGCTGAAACCGCAGACATTAGGACAAGCTTCTCGAATAAGTGGCGTTTCACCTGCCGATATTTCAGTACTGATGGTACATCTCGGAAGATAAGAAATATTAAATTTTGTTAATTACCCTCAAATAACATTTGAGGGTTTTATTTTTGAAGTTCAAAGCTAAACAGGATGTTAAAGAATAATTTATATCAAGTAGTAACATTTTTAATCATCAGTAATTTATTATTAAGTTGCGCACAGTTCGTTCCACCAACTGGCGGAAAGCGGGATGAGGTAGCACCTAAATTAATAAAGTCCATTCCTCAGAACAAGCAGACTAATTTTAAAGGACAACAAATAGAACTCTATTTTGATGAATTAATAGATGTTACATCTTTAAGACAAGAATTAGTAATTATTCCCGAACAGGAGGGATACTTCGATGTAAAACCCAAGTCAAATAGTGTCGTCTTAAAATTCGACAAACCCTTTAAAGATAGTACTACTTATACACTTAATTTTAAGAAAGGAGTTAAAGACCTAAACGAAAGGAATGAAGTACAAAATCTAAAACTGGCTTTCAGTACAGGAGCTAAAATCGACTCATTAGAATTATCAGGAAACGTGAAAAATTTATTCACTAATCAGCCAATCCTGGATGCACAGGTGTCTTTATATCAGGTACAGGATTCTTTAAATCTTAAAAAGACAAAACCCAATTATTTCTTAAAAACTGATTCAAGCGGCAATTTTAAGTTTGAGAATTTAAAGAAGGGAAGATATCGTCTCTATGCCTATACAGATAAAAATAATAATCTAAGATTCGATGCAAAATCAGAACTGATTGCTTTTGTAAAAGATACTATCAAACTGGATTCAAATATATCGAATATTGACTTAGCCTTATATTTGGCCAATAATGATAAACCAAAGAATCAGAAGACCTTACAAAGAGCAGAAGATTTTACAGTAATTTATGATAAGAATATCAAAACCTATGAGGTATCTTTTGTGAACCCTGCTGATAGCCTTCCTTATTCGGCTATCAGAAATGAGATAAAATTTTACAATATTCCTTTAAAGACAGATACGGTAAAAGTGAATATCACGGTAAGAGATTCCGCAGATAATGCCTTGACACATTTGCAGAAAATAAAATTCAGAGATGCTGAAAGAAGAACTACACGTAGAACCAACCAGAAAAATTTCTCCTTTCAGACTGATCCTAAATCAAGAGAAGCAGTAGAAAAAAATCTGATTATTGATTTATTCTTTGATACCCCAATTGTTAAGACAGACTTCAGCAAAATAAAACTCTTAAGTGATACCATAAAAAATGAGCCATTAGATGAAAAAGCTTTTGTGTGGAACATGTTTAAAACTCAGGTAAAAATTACGAAAGCTATTTCAGCTACAAGAGAAATAAAATTCGAATTTCAGACTGGAGCATTTATAGATATCAAAGGAGATTCAAGTCAGGCTACAACCTTAAGAAATCCGATTTTACAACCCGAAGATTATGGAATTGTTGAGGGAAGTATCGACGGAAATAAGGCGAATAAAATCGTACAATTGGTAGACGAAAATTATAAGGTTGAAGCGGAGCAAAAAACAAAAGACAATAAATTCAATTTCCTAAACGTGAAACCTGGCGCATACCTTATTCGAATAATCGTAGATAGCAATGGTAATGGCCAATGGGATTATGGAAATGTAGAGCAAGACATAGAACCTGAAAAAGTTTACTTTTCAGAAGAAGTTATTCGAGTCAAAGCTAATTTCGAATTGAGAGGACTTAAACAAAGTATTCCGGAGAAGTAGGGTTTCCTACTTCTTTTTTCTATTCATAATTAATAGAACAGCTTCCCAGAATCATAGTATAAAAGATTAAAGAATCGTTTTATACAGTATACTACCACAAAACTCCATGTACTTTGCTTAACGCTGAAGTTGTTTAGCATTATTTCTCTCCTTTAAAAAATGTATTACTTCTGCCGCTCCTGCATTAAATGATTTTAACGTTTGGCGGAGAGTAACACAATAGTATGATTTTACCAGAAACCTCTTCGAACACTTTGATAAAATAATCCTAAGTCAGAATTTTAGGGGGACGCTTAGCTAAAACGCCCAGTCGGGGACGCCCAGTCCTGGATAAAAATCCACAACTGGCTGCTCACAACTAGCGGTCTGCAACTAGTAGTCTACATAACAATTATTGATATGTAGAATAAAAAAAACTTAAGCGCAATACACATGGCAGGATCATAACTGACTAAATATCTTAAAATGATGAGCCAACCTACAATTATTGGCGAACGATTAATTCTTGCCAGGGAAGCCTCACCAGTTTTTTCTTCAACTATCATAAAAAATAAAAAAGGAAGTATATGGGCTTTAGGGAATCTACCAGAACCAGGAAAGAACTGACTAATATAAAGGTAACTGGAAGTCTGTTTAAAAGATGTATTAGCTATAATTACCAACAGATAGTGTCGGAGTATTTCAAGGTACCAACCACTCACGTGGAATCGGAAAAGGTTACCAATACGGTGGGAACCTTTTTGAATGGGGTAAAAAAGAAAGCCATTTTAAAAGAGCGATTGGCCATACATATCAGCAGGTAGTTTCAGCGTCTGTGAAAGTATCAGCAACTCAAACAGTATCAGAAAATGTAGCCAATACGGTTGATACATTTTATCTGATAACTTGTATGCTATGCATATCATAACGGCAATAAGGCTACCAAACTAATCCACTAAAAGAGCTAAATAGAATCATTTTTTTACCAAAACCCAAAAGGTCAATTCAAAATAAAAAATATCCAAAAAAATCTGTTGACAAGTATGTGGACAGTATGAGGATAGTGCGCGTAGTATAGTGGAAGGGCTTGTGGAGAATTGAATAGGGCTAGTGGAAAGAATATCTACACTGTGGAATACACCCAAAAATACCCTGATTTCCCCAATTCACACCAGGTGGATTAACGTGGAAACATACTGTGGATAGTGGATTCAAATATCAACACAAATAATTTTTTTCAGAATGTAAATAAGTGGTATTAGAATTGATTATCAATAAAATAAGTGTGGATGAGTATACTAAAACTGTGGAAAAACAGATTATTTATGTGAATACTTGGAAAGCCATTATCCACAGATTATATTTATTCACATTTCCACAGGGCTAATAATTTAAAACAACAATAAAATATTATTAATTTTTATTTTTTTTATTAAAGCATGAAAAGGTATCTGTTACTTGTTTTGATGATGATTGTCGGAGTAAGTCTAAAAGCTCAAGACCTTGAATTGGCCAATGAATATTTCAAACAAGGAGAATATGAAAAAGCCAAAGAGATTTATGTAAAGTTGTCGAAAGATAAAAATACGGTCAAGCTTGTACACACCAATTATCTGCAAACACTCTACAAATTAAAAAATTGGGACGAGGCCGAAAAATTTCTGAAACGCCAGATTAAGGCTAATGAAAATCTCATTAGCTACAAGGCAGACTATGCCCTTTTGTTAGAAATGACAGGCAAACCTGACGATTCTCAAAAGGAATTCAACAATGTGATTGATTTGGCGGCCAAGTCAGACGGTACTCTTTACGAAATGCAGGACTTTCTCTATCGTAATAGTAAGACAGAGCAGGTTATTCAGTTGTTGAAAAAAGGAAGAGAAATTGCCAAAGACGATAATAAATATGCCATATTCTTCGCCAGAGCCTATTTATACAACGGTCAGAAGGAACCGATGATTGACGAAATGTTAAAATATGGTTTGACCGAGGGTAATACAGATTACGTAAAAGCAACATTCCAGGATAATCTGAAAACCGATGCAGAGATAGATATGCTCGAAAAGGTGCTTTACAGCAAGGTACAGAAGTTTCCGAATGAACAATACTATGCCGATATCTTAATCTGGCATTTGATTCAACAGAAAGAGTTTTACAAGGCTTTTGTACAAACCCGTGCTTTAGACAGAAGATACAAACTGGAAGGACAAAGAGTTTTTGAACTGGCTCAGACAGCTTTGGTGAATAAGGATTTTAAGAATGCTATTCAGATGTACGAATACGTGATGAAAGAGTATCCTCAAGGCCAGTATTATCCTTATGCCAGGCGTAATGCCATCTTCTGCAAAGAAGAAGTGATTAAGACCACTTATCCGGTCGATTTAGGCTCTATCAGAACGCTCATAAAAGACTACCAAAGTCTCTTTACTGACCTTGGACAAAATCAGAAAACAATGGAGGCTATGCGTAATACAGCACAGCTCTATGCATTCTACTTAAACGAAAGAGATACGGCTATTACAGTCCTTGAAAAAGCTATCAGCATTTCAGGAGCAGATAACAATTTCAGAGATAAATGTAAACTGGATTTAGGCGATATTTATATCCTGAGAAACGAACCATGGGAAGCTACTCTGCTTTATTCACAAGTAGAGAAATCGCAAAAAGAAGATATGCTCGGTCAGGAAGCTAAGTTAAAAAATGCGAAGTTGCATTATTACAATGGCGAGTTTGATTTATCAAAAGAGATTCTGGACATTCTGAAAAAAGCGACTACCCGTGAGATAGCCAATGATGCTATGCAACTAAGTTTACTGATTCAGGATAATATTGGGTTGGATACTACAGAAGCAGCCATGCGTGAATATGCGGCTATTGACCTTTTGCTTTTTCAGAACAAAAATCAGGAAGCTTTGGCTGCCTTAGATAACGCTTTCCAGAAGTATAAAAGTCACAGCTTAGCGGACGAAATTCTCTGGTTACGCGCCAATACCTATGTTAAAATCAATCAGCCTAATAAAGCTCTGGACGACCTTGAACTATTGCGCAAAAACTATAACTTCGATATATTAGCTGACGATGCTTTATATCTGGAAGCTAAAATTTATCAGGAGAAATTAGGACAGAAAGATAAAGCAATGGATTTATACCGTCAAATCCTTCAGAACTTCCCTGGAAGTATCTATAGTGCTGATGCCAGAAAAAGATTCAGAAATCTGCGAGGCGATACAATAAACTAAGGGTTTTCCACATTAATATTGTTAATAAGTCTCATAAGTTCGGCTTGTGAGACTTATTTGTTAAAATATTGTTAAGTGAACCTCTACATACCTATTGATAAGAACTTTCCTCGTTATTCTTCATATAAGCTAAACAAAAAATCACACCATGAAAGGTAGGTTATTCACATTGTCCACAATGTTATGCACATTGAGCTTCGTGGCCAATGCACAATCTGAACAGACAAGAACTTTAGGCTATAATTATTATGGTCAGCGCATTAACGAAAAGGCCATTTGTAACATGGTAAGCTTTCGTTCGAAAGAGGTAGCAGAAAAAGCAGTAGATGAGATAGTGCGCAGAAGTGGATTAAAAAGGAATTTTTATGTGATGGAGTGCCCTAATACAGACAACTGTTTTGCCGCAGTAAACGGACAAACCCGTTTAATTGTATATGATGGAAATTTTATGAAGAAAGCTAATGATATAGCTAAAACAGACTGGGGTGCACTAAGCATATTAGCCCATGAAATAGGACATCATTTGCAAGGACATACGATTATTGAAGGTGGTAGCGACCCGCAAAAAGAATTAGAAGCTGACGAGTTTTCAGGATTTGTGATGTACCAAATGGGTGCTTCCCTTAAAGAAGCACAGGCAGCTATCAGTAAATTAACTTCTGATTATGATGGGGGTACTCACCCGCCAAGAAGTAGACGTTTAGCCTCTATTGAAAAAGGTTATAATAATGCACAGGAATTATACCCGAATGTGAAGAAAAACGACGGAAGTACGATTACCTCTTTACCAAATAAAAAATTACCGGAAGTACAATACCCAACACAGCCACAACCTCAAACCCAACAAAGGCCTGTAATTGTGGATAATGTGGATAAAAATGTGAATAAGCCGATTGACCCTATCAGAAGGACCGATGGAAATATGAGTGGTGCACCGGAAGTTGGCAGAATTGACCCAAATGCCGGGGATAACTCAACAACTGGATCACGTAGTCCGGCATGTATTGAAGGAGATTGCGATAATGGTTTTGGTAAAATGATTAATACACGCTCGCAAGAAAGATATGAGGGTGAATGGAGAGACGGCAAACGTGAAGGCAGAGGAGTTGAGTATTATGCTGATGGGGAAAAAAAATATGTGGGTAATTTCTTGGGTGGCAAGTATAGTGGTAATGGGACTTATTTCTACAAAAATGGGGATAAGTATGTGGGTAAGTATAAAAACGGAATGATGAATGACGAACGAGGCTATTTTATTTATAATAATAATATGCGCGTAGTGGTAAAAGTAGAAAATAATAAGAAAACTGGAAGGGCCCTGCGATTGTACCCGGATGGACGTAAAGAAGAAACGTATTTTGATAATGATGTGGAAAGAAAGACTTATCGGGATGCCAGTGGACGGATTATCAATACGTTTTAATTAAAATGTGAAAGCGGAGACTAATTAATCTCCGCTTTTTTTATCGGATTAGTGATAAGGTTTGGAAAAAAATAAGAAAAAACTTTTAAATCAGACCCTATCCTATTTACCTTTGACCCCTCAAAATGATTTTTTTCTGATATGTCTTGGTTTAAGCGTACTGTCAAAGGAATTCAGACACCAACCGAAATGAAGCGTGAAGCGCCTGACGGTTTATGGTATCAATGTCCGAACTGCAAGAAAGCAATGCATACACGTGAGCATAAAAATAATGCCTATACATGTATCCATTGTAACTACCACGAAAAAATCGGCTCCGAAGCCTATTTTTCATTATTATTTGATGATGGAAAATTTACTGAATTAGACGCTAATCTACGTTCGGGAGACCCGCTTAACTTCACAGATACAAAACCGTATCCGGATAGAATCCGCTCTACCGAAAAGAAATCAGGTTTAAAAGATGCTGCTCGTACGGCCTACGGAAAAATGTCAGACCTTGACATTGTGGTTACCTGTATGGATTTTGCTTTTATAGGTGGTTCAATGGGTTCGGTTGTAGGTGAAAAAATCGCGAGAGGAATTGAGTATGCTTTGAAGAATAAAATCCCATTTCTTATGATTTCGCGCTCAGGTGGCGCAAGAATGATGGAAGCAGGATTCTCATTGATGCAAATGGCAAAAACTTCTGCCCGATTAGCTCAATTAGCTGAAGCAAAAATCCCATATATATCACTTTTAACTGACCCGACAACCGGAGGCGTAACAGCTTCATATGCCATGTTGGGAGATTTCAATATATCTGAGCCGCAAGCATTAATCGGATTTGCAGGGCCGCGTGTTATTAAAGAAACTATTGGTAAGGAATTACCAAAAGGCTTCCAGACGGCAGAATTTATCTTAGAGCATGGCTTCCTCGATTTTATTGTCGATAGAAAAGATTTGAAAGATAAACTGGCAAGTTTGTTGAAAATGCTGGCTTAATTCTCTTATTAATAGGGTAAATCATACTTATCAATCATCAGCAAAGCAAGTATGAGACTTATCAAGCATCCTGTATTGTGCAATTACTACGTTACGTATCGCTGTAATGCTACGTGTAGTTTTTGTGATATATGGGAAAAGCCTTCACCCTATATTACGCTCCAGAATTTTAGAGAGAACCTTCGTGACCTAAAGAAATTAGGAGTAAAAGTTATTGACTTTACTGGAGGTGAACCTCTTCTACACCGCGAGTTAGATCTTTTGCTAGATGAAGCAAAGAAAGCAGGTATGATAACTACAGTTACTACCAATTGCCTGCTCTACCCCAAATATGCTGAGCGCTTGAAAGGAAAAATAGACATGCTTCATTTCTCTCTGGATTCTCCAGATGAAGAAGAACATAATGTTTCACGTGGCGTCAAATGCTTCGATAAAGTAATAGAATCGATTAGTATTGCTAAAGCAAATGGCGAAAGACCGGATGTATTATTCACAGTTTTTGAACAAAATGTGGATAAGATAGAACGCGTGTGGAAAGAAATCACGCAGCCTAATGACTTGGTTTTGATACTCAATCCGGTGTTCGATTACAATAGCGTACAAACAGGAGGAAGTCTTTCTGAACAGTCGCTTAAGCAATTACAATGGTGGGGCAAACAAAAGAACGTTTATCTCAATGAAGCCTTCATTTCACTTAGACAAAACGGTGGAAATCATGTGGATAATCCCGTTTGCAAGGCCGCCTCTACTACTTTAGTTATTTCTCCAGAGAATAAATTAGTCCTCCCCTGCTATCATTTAGGTACAAAAGATTTTACTATTAACAATAATCTCTACGAATTATACCAATCAGCTGAGGTACAGGAAATTGTAGCTTTAGAAGGAAAATTGAAGGAATGTGAAGGATGTGTAATTAACTGCTATATGCAACCCTCTTTTGCCGTAGAAATCAATAAATACTTCTGGAAAGCGCTTCCTAGTACGCTTAAGTATAATTACATTAAGAGTACCTGGAAGCAATTTATATAGAGTCTGATAGAAATATTTTCTTTTATTATTAAGAATATATAATCTGAAAAGTGCCTGGTTTGGTAGAGACAGGGGACTGCCCTGTCTCTACGGAAATATAAATTTGAGAGGCCTACGATGAGCCTTTTAATATATAAATTACGATAAATAAGACTTTTTATAATTGTACTTTCGAAAGAAAAAACAATTCCGCAGGTTCTGCCAATAAATCATCTGCCTTTGCTGAAAAAGCTGCTACATGCTCATTTGCCAGATGATTTTCCAGACTTTCTTTATCTGTCCAGTTTTCATAGAAGAAAAACAATTGAGGGTTGTCGTTGCTTTGGTGCAATACGTAATCAATACAACCCTGTTCTTTTAAGGTAGGTGCGATTAAGGCCAATAAGCCGCTTTTGGCCTCGTCTATTTTATCGGCCTTGACAATGATTTTAGCTATGACTGTTAACATACAAAAGTTTAGAGATGAAATATAATAAAGTCAAAAATAGGATTTTATTTCTTTGATGGCAGCCTTTTTATCAACAAATTAAAAAATCTCTCTCCCCTACGTTATTTTGACAATAGCTTCAAATCAACTAATTTTAACGGCTTATTCTATTTTAACCAATTCAACCTTTAAATGAATGAAAAATACCCTGAAATCTCTTACCCTTATTCTACTTTCCCTATTAATGTTTTCGCTTACACAAGACAAACCGACCAAAATCATTTTATTTGGTGATTCCATTACCCAGGCAGGTGTTGGTCCGACAGGTTATATTACCAAAATGAAAGAAACTCTTGAAAAACAAGGCATTAAAGATAAATACCAATTGATTGGTGCAGGTATTGGCGGAAATAAAGTATATGACTTATTCCTACGCATGGAAGATGATGTATTGAATCAGAATCCGGATGTAGTAGTGATTTATATTGGCGTAAATGATGTATGGCATAAGTCAAGCCACGGAACAGGAACTGATGCAGATAAATTCACAGGTTTCTACACAGCCATCATCAAGAAACTACAATCGAAAGGTATTAAGGTTATTTGCTGTACTCCGGCAGTTATTGGAGAACGTAATGATAATAGCAATTCACAAGATGGAGACTTGAACCACTACTCAAACCTGATTAGAAATATCGCCTCAAAATTCGATTGTCCATTAGTTGATTTACGAAAAGAATTTACAGCATACATCATAAAAAATAACCCACAAAATAGAGAGTCAGGGATTTTAACAACTGACCGCGTACACCTGAACGAAACTGGGAATCAGATGGTAGGAGATTTGATATTAAAAGCTATTGTAAAATAAGCAAACTATTAGCCTCAGCATCCCGGTGGCTCACTTTTTATTATGAAAAAACTAAAATTCTTTTCCCTACTATTCGTCTTTTTCTTGATATTAAATGCGAATGCGCAAAACCAGATAGCTATTACTATTGACGATTTACCATTTGTTTCAGAACTAAATCTGAAACATGCAGAAGAATCTACCGACAAATTGTTGGATAAAATCAAAAAAAATGGCATTAAAGCCGTCGGGTTTGTCAATGAAAAATCAGTAGTAAAGCTTGGTGAAATGGATAATCGGGCAGCTATGCTTGAAAGGTGGTTATTCAATGGCAATCAATTAGGAAACCATACTTTTTCTCATCCTTCTTTTAATACTACGAGCCTCGAAGATTTCAAAACTGAATTATTGAAAGGCGAAGTAATCACTTCTGAGTTAAACAAAAAGTATAGAGAAACTAAAAAGTACTTCCGCTATCCTTTTCTACAAACCGGGCCTGATAGTTTGAAAAAATATGGTTTCGAAAAAGTATTGGCTGAGCAAGGTTATATCAATGCCCCTGTAACAATTGAAGCTGACGACTGGTATTTTAACAAAGTATATATGGATGCCATGCGCGCAGGCAGTAAAGAATTGATGAAAACCGTAGCCGAAAAATATATCCAACACAACAAAGAGTATTTTGATTACTACCTCAAACTGACGCAAGAAGTAGTCGGCCGGCCTATCAAACACATTTTCCTTTGCCATGCCAATGCGCTCAATGCAGATTATTTTGACGAATTGTGTAAGGTAATGACTGATAAAGGTTTTTCATTTATTAGTTTGGATGAAGCTTTAACTGATGAGATTTACAAGCATAAAGAAACTGTTTTAACTACCGGAGGCTTCCCTTGGTTGCATAGATGGAGAATGACAGACAAGAAGAAAACAACCATAAAGGATGTGGAAATTCCGGCTGATATTAAAGCATTATATGAGAAAAAATAAAAGCACTTTGTATGAAAGCACTTCTTTAGAATCGATTAAAACTATACACATTATTGCAAATTTTCAGCATTTTGAGCACCAATATTTTTAAAATTAGCTAATTTGCGTAAAAATTGAGTATTAGGCTTCATTGACAGTTATAATAATATTTTTTCTTTTTAAAATTCAAAATACTTACCATGAGTCAATCTTTGATTAAGCCGGGCGTAGTTACAGGTGAAGCACTTGCTGCTCTGTTACGCCACGCTAACGAAAATGATTATGCCCTACCCGCTGTTAATGTTGTAGGAACTAATTCAGTAAATGGTGTGATGGAAGCTGCTAAAGCTGTTAACTCACCAGTTATTATTCAATTCTCAAACGGTGGTGCTTCATTTTATGCCGGTAAATCTTTACCAAACAAAAATCAGGAAGCGGCAATCGCCGGAGCAGTTTCAGGTGCTATCCACGTACATCAGATTGCCGAAATGTATGGCATTCCGGTAGTTTTACATACTGACCACTGTGCGAAAAAATTATTGCCCTGGATCGACGGTTTACTAGATGCAGGTGAAAAATATTTTGCGCAACATGGCAAACCATTATTCAGCTCTCATATGATTGACCTTTCAGAAGAGCCAATCGAAGAGAATATCGAGATATGTGTTAAATATTTTGAGAGAATGGCCAAAATGGGTATGACTCTTGAAATCGAACTAGGTGTAACAGGTGGCGAAGAAGATGGTGTAGATAATTCGGACGTTGATAGTTCAAAACTATATACTCAACCATCAGAAGTAGCTTTTGCTTACGAAGAGCTATTGAAAGTTTCTCCAAACTTCACAATTGCGGCGGCTTTCGGTAACGTTCACGGGGTTTATAAACCAGGTAATGTGAAATTGCAACCAATCATTCTGAAAAACTCTCAGGATTATATCCAGGAAAAATTTGGAACAGGTGAATTACCAGTGAACTTCGTATTCCACGGTGGTTCAGGTTCTTCACGTGAAGAAATCAGAGAGGCCATCAAATACGGCGCAGTAAAAATGAACATCGATACCGACGTACAATGGGCAACCTGGGAAGGTATTCTAAAGTACTACAAAGACAAAGAAGGATACCTACAAGCACAATTAGGTAACCCTGAAGGTGCCGACTCACCAAATAAAAAATATTACGACCCACGTGTATGGTTGCGTAAAGGTGAAGAAAGCATGATTAGCCGTTTGAAAGTTGCTTTCGAAGATTTAGATTGTATCAACCGTTGCGAAGGTCTTTACTAAGAACTAGTAATTAGCATATATGGAAGCCATTAGCCTTTAAACTGATGGCTTCCTTGTTTATCAGGCATGCCATTTCTGAATGCTCTCGCTCATAATTTCATAGATTTCAAATAAATCAGTCCGGTCTTTCAGGTAAATCAAATGATTATTTATGGTTGACCTATCCCCTCTTATAGCCGGGCCTGTCTGTACATCAGCAGGGTGCTCGGCCGTTAAAGCCTTTTGAAAAGTTTCATTGATTAAGGGTTTCAACAAGTCAAACTCTAGCTCTTCATCATTAGTGATTTCTTTAGCTAAAGCCAATAGGTGATTAGTAAAATTACAGGCAAATACGGCTGCCACATGCAACACTTTTCTTTCTTTTGAATTAACCAGATAAACAGTTTTGCTTAATCCCTGCGCCAGCTTAACCAATTGATTTTCGGCCACTTCCTCATCTGCTTCAATACAAAAAGGCACTTCGCTTATATTGATTTTTTTCTGCTTGCTGAAAGTCATTAATGGATAAAACACGGCGCATCTGATGGGTAAGTCATGATGAGTTAACATTAACTTCTGTAAATCTTCCAGACTCTTTGAGCCCGAAGTATGCGCCAGAATAGCATTCTCAGGTAAAACCAACATTGAACAAACCTCAGCAATGGCATCATCTGATACAGCCAGTATAAAAAGTTCGGCTTCACTCTCTGAGAAATCCAATTCGGTTTTTGCTTCCGCCTGATAGAGCATCGATGTGAGTGCCTTAGCTTTTGCTATCTGGCGACTATACACTTCACATACCTGATGATGGTGATTTTCGAAAGCCATGCTTAAATGCCAGGCTACATTACCAGCACCAATCATTGAAATTTTCATAATGACAACTCCTGTTTAACCGTTATTAAAGTGGTTTACAAAAATCAGGAAAAAAATGGCTTAATATTTGTAATTGATTAAAAATATCAGTTTTCGGGTCTTTTACGTGTTTTATGGCCCCATTTATTAACAGAAACTCATAAAAATAATGAAACTTAAAGTGCTAGGCTTCTTAGGAATAGCGCTAATCGTGTTAGCTTCCTACAAAAATGAAAAAAAACTTGAGCTCAATGAAGTAAAATTTTACGACGGCTCCTACGACGAACTTCTCCGGGAATCGAGAAAGCAAAAGAAACCAATTATTCTCGAATTCTGGGCTACGTGGTGTATACCCTGCCGCAAACTGGAAAACGAGACGTTTGCCAATCCTGATTTTGCCGCATATATTAACAAAAACTTTTTGGTATATAAGGTAAATATTGATACCTTTGATGGCATGGAAATAGCAGACAGATATAATATCGATGCTTATCCAACCCTGGTTCAATTAGATATAAAGAATAAATACGTCAACCGATATAAAGGCGTTTTTCCGGCCTACTACTTAAAGAAAGAACTGGAAAAGAATAAATCCCGCACAGGAAAGGATTTTATTACGTCAGATGCTGTAAACAATTAGAATCGTAAACACCTAGTAAAATTCAACGGTTTTAAGGAATTGCCATGAGCTAGCTCATGGCTTTTTTTATGTCTGATGGGTTGATTGGAGAATCAGCCTTTCATTCTTATCTTTGCGGCATGAAATTACAGAACGATTTGCTTTTACGTGCGGCAAAGGGTGAGCACGTAGAACGTGTGCCAGTCTGGATGATGCGTCAGGCAGGTAGAATTTTACCCGAATACCGCGAGGTAAGAGCAAAAGCCGGAAGTTTTATCACCTTAGCTACTACGCCTGCATTAGCAGCTGAAGTAACTATTCAGCCGGTTGATATTCTGAAAACAGATGCAGCCATTATCTTCTCTGATATTCTGGTTGTACCCGAGGCAATGGGTTTGCCCTACGAAATGATAGAAGCCAAAGGCCCAATCTTCCCAAAGGTAGTTCGATCAAAAAAAGACATTGATTTATTGAAAGTAAGCAACCCTGAAACAGACCTTGGATATGTGCTTGAGGCAATTGATATAGTAAAGAAAGAACTCAATGGCAGAGTGCCTTTAATTGGCTTTGCAGGGGCGCCTTTCACTATCTTTTGTTACATGGTTGAGGGTAAAGGCTCAAAGACTTTTTCTACAGCCAAGAAGATGCTGTACTCTCAGCCCAAATTAGCCCATCTGCTGCTTCAAAAGATAACCGATAGTACCATAAGCTATTTGAAAGCCCAAGCGAGTCACGGAGCCGATTTATTACAGATTTTCGATTCATGGGCAGGCATCCTCTCACCAGAACAATACAGAAAGTTCTCTTTACCGTATATTGCCCAGATTTGTAATGCCATTGATGAAGTTCCTGTAACAGTTTTTGCCAAAGGTGCTTTCTTTGCCCGTAAGGACATGGCCAAGTTGAATTGTAATGTAGTTGGCCTGGATTGGAATATGGATATTAAAGAATCAAGAAAGATGATTCCTAATAAAACTTTACAAGGTAATTTAGACCCTTGTGTGCTGTACGGCTCTTTTAAAGATATTGAAAAAGAAACCAAAAAGATGCTAAAAGCATTCGGAACGCAACGGTATATAGCTAATCTGGGACATGGTGTTTACCCTGATACAGACCCTGAAAAAGTGAAGTGTTTCTTTGAAACTGTTAAAGCGTATTCGGCATAAAAGACAAAGCCTTTCAGAATTTCTGAAAGGCTTTCGATTTTTTATAAACCTGTTAGATTCTATTTAAGTATCGGTTCCAAAGCTTCTCTGTTTTCCGCCAGCCACTCATGAATTTCCGTTACAATCTGCTCAACACCAATTTCAGGTTTCCAGCCAGTCAGGGCAGTTACTTTAGAATTGTCGGTCACATATAATCTTATATCTGCCGGACGATTCTCTGCTACAGTATTGATAGGAATGGTTTTACCAGTTACTTTCTGACAAATCTTAGTTAATTCCTGTAACGATACGCTTACCTCTACTCCACCACCTGCGTTCAGAATCTCTCCGTTTACTTTGTCGATATTATGTAATTGCCAGTCAATCAAACGATACAAATCGGCCACGTGCAATATATCACGGGTTTGTTTCCCTGTTCCGCCATAACCAATATAAGCTAATTGTTGCTCAAAGAAGTGTTTGGCAATCCAAAGAACCATTACACCCTGGTCAACTTTACCCATTTGCCACGGGCCTGTTAAAACTCCACAACGATTAATAACCGTTTTTAGGTTGTAGAACTCATTATATTCCTGAATGATTAATTCAGAAGCCAATTTGGTTGTTCCATACAAAGATCTAGCGCTATCTAAAGGAAAATCCTCCGCAATACCTTTTGAAGAAACCCCTTTTACTTTCTGACTATCAGTTAATTCAAAGCGAGTTTCAGATTCAATGAAATCTAAGGTTTCAATCGTTTTTATCGGATAGATACGGCTCGTAGAAAGAAAGATAAAAGTAGCTTTACATTTCACTGCATAATTCAGACAGTTTACTGTACCGAAAAGATTGGTATTTATCAGATAATCAGGGGAACCATTTAAACCTGCCAATACTGATGGCTCAGCCGAGGCTTCAATAACAGAATCCACAATGGGTAAAGCATCAAAATCTTCTTTACTGCGGATATCGCCATGAATGAAATTAATACCTTGTTTTCCCAGACGAGCTACATTGAGTTCTGAACCTTTTCTTTTAAGATTATCTAAACAGAAGATTTCGTAAGAGGGATAATTTTGTTTTAACGCAATAGCTAAAGAAGAGCCTACAAAGCCCGCTCCTCCCGTGATTAAAATACGCATATGTGAGGTTTTATGTATTAATTATTGGCCTGCCACGGAACACGTTTCAAGTTCACGTTTTCTAACTGGCGTATTACTAAAGGCACTTTTTCTACTTTTACGGAGCTACTATCCAAACCAAACCACTTATCTTCTGATGGCGTGAAGCCCTTAATGAAGAAATACGCTTTCATAATCAGGTTTTCGAAAAACGAAAGCTGGTTATCATAAGAAAGGAATTTCTCTAATACAACAAAGCGGAAATCACCGATTACATTGTGTTTATTCAAAGACTCATAACGGCTTCTGATATCTACCTCTCCACATTTCACCATATCTTCCAATACTTTCTTAAAGTATAGATTTACCTTATGAGGCACACGGAAACCTAATCGGAAATTCACTTTATAAACATCATCAGGGGCAATGGTTTTTACTTTATATTCCATAGTGTATGGATCATCTAAAGTATCCACATGCACAAACCAATACACATCAGCACGTTTAGGGCGTTTCTGGAAAATAGAGTAAATAATCTTGTTTTCTATTTCTGTAGCACGGGAAGCATTACTCAAAAAGACGAGGTGTGTAGCATATTTTGGAACCGTAATGTCATTACTCAGTTCTTGTAAAGACTCTACATACTTATCCAGCTTCTCATATTCTGTCAAACGTGCTTTAATTTTAGAGGCGCTTAACCAGATATACATCACTGAAATCATAATAACTGCAATTAACATCGATACCCAACCGCCGTGTGTAAATTTTTGTAAGTTAGCCAGCAGAAAACAGCTTTCAACAAACATAAATAAACAGAAATAAGCCAGAATAAGCCACATATTCACTTTCTTGGCATACAGATAATAACTAAACAAGAATGTAGTCATCATCATGGTAAGCACGATAGCCAGACCATAGGCAGCCTCCATTAAAGATGATTTCTGGAAATACAATACTACGCCTACGCAACCAATATAAAGCAATATATTCAAGCTCGGAACATATATTTGCCCTTTCTGGTCTGATGGGAAGTTAATTTTGATTTTAGGCCATAGATTCAGACGAATAGCTTCTGAAATCAGGGTAAATACACCCGTCAACATAGCCTGGCTGGCAATAATAGCTGCCATTGTTGCAATACCAATACCGAAAGGCAAGAACCACTCAGGCATAATGTCGTAAAATGGATTACGGGTATCAATAGTTTGTCCTTTCAGACTCATGACATATACTCCTTGTCCGAAATAATTTAGCAACAAACATATTTTAACAAAGCCCCACATAATACGGATATTGGCACGACCTACATGACCCATATCTGAATAAAGTGCTTCTGCTCCAGTAGTACACAAGAAAACCGACCCTAGTAAATAGAACCCACCCGGATGGTGAGTTAATAATCTAAGACCGTACATCGGGTTAATGGCTCTTAATACCTCCAGATCCTTTACTACATTGATAATACCAAAAATACCCAACATCACAAACCAAATCAACATGATAGGCCCGAAAGCCTTGCCAACCACATTTGTACCTAAAGCCTGTACTAAAAACAATATTGATAAAATAACGATAACAATAGGTACCGTTTGAATATCAGGATATAGCTTAGTCAAACCTTCAACTGCAGAAGATACCGAAATAGGCGGTGTGATAACACTATCTGCCAACATCGTACTACCCCCGATAATAGCCGGAATCGTCAGCCATTTGGCATGGCGACGTACCAGTGTATATAATGAGAAAATGCCACCCTCACCCCGGTTATCTGCTCTTAAAACCAGCACCACATATTTGAAAGTAGTTTGAAGTGTCAATGTCCAGAATACACAAGATAAAGCCCCAAGGATAATCTCTTCATCCACTTTTTCTGTGCCTGCAATAGCTTTTAATACATATAGAGGAGATGTACCAATGTCACCAAAAACAATACCTAATGCGATGAGTAGCCCTGCAGCAGAAATTTTGTCAAGATTATGGTTGTGGTGATGACCATTACCATTACCGTTTAACGGTTGATTCACTTCCATTTTGGAGAATTATTAAAAAAAAGTTTGCAAATATATTGCATCAATGTGAATTCCTATAAATATTCAATAAAAATGTTTTGTAAAGTCACATTAGTTGGCAATTTTGTGTATCTATTGTTTATTTAATATAACAATTTTTAGATACAATAAATTTTATCAGTTAATAAAAACTTGACTATCAGTTATGTACGATAATATCATCTATGAGGTTTCGGAGGGTGCTGTAACAATAACACTTAACAGGCCGCAAGTGTTTAATGCCCTGAGCACTGAATTAATAAAAGAAATAACCAAAGCTGTTGAAACGGCTAGTCAAGATGAAACTATCAGAGTAATTGTACTCACTGGTACGGGCGATAAAGCATTTTGTTCAGGTGCTGATTTAAAAGCAGGATTAGATAAAGGACTGACTTCATTAGGAGACTCTCTTAGAGAAAACTATAACCCAATGATTAAGGCTATCAGAAATGCTGAAAAGCCAGTTATCTGTCGCCTGAATGGAATAGCTGCCGGGGCTGGTATGTCTTTAGCTTTGGCTTGTGATATAATCATTGCTAATCAGGATGCTTATATGAGTGAGCTTTTTGTAGGTATTGGTTTAATGCCTGATGCCGGTTCAATGTTTTTCCTGCCGCGTACTATAGGTATACAAAAGGCCTTTGAATTATGTAGCACAGGCCGCAAAGTATATATGGAAGAAGCACTGGGGTTAGGATTAGTGACCAAAGCCGTTGCTTTCGAAGAACTAGATGCAGCAGTGGGTGAATTAGTAGATATTTATAAAAACTCGGCTACCAGGTCAATTGGATTAATGAAAAAGGTTTTGAATCAATCTCTCAATAGCAATTTGGATGAAATATTGGAGCAGGAAGCTATCAATCAGGATTTATTGGGTAAAACTCATGATTTTGCGGAGGGAATAATGGCTTTCTTACAAAAAAGAAAAACGGCTTTTAAGAATAAATAGAATAATAAACGGCTGATAATCAGAACTTTCTGACCGTAGAATGAAAGTTGTTATGATTATTTTTTTTTGTAATTTTGTTAGAAATTTAACAAACACTAAATATTGTCTTATGAAAAAAACTTTACTGTCTGTGATTATTGCGACTTTAACGACATTTACCTTATTATCTTGTGGTGACGAGGGAGGAATGTTGGCTAACCCTGATGCAACGATTAATCCTTCAGACCCAAATGGAAACCCAAATAATCCGAATAATCCTAACAACCCGAATAATACGCCAAAGTGCTATGTAAGTGAGATAAAAAACACAGAAGACGGGCAGTCTTATACTACAAAGTTTACTTACAACTCAAAAAATCTACTTGAGACTAAAGACGAAGACGGATTTGTAACCAAATATGAATATGATGCCAATAATCGTATTACGAAAATGATTATTGACGATAGTGGTGTGGGTACTGTAGAAACATTTAGCTATGAATATGATGGCAAGGGGAATATATCAAAAGTAAAATATGATTCAGAAGGAGGTATGGCTGAATTATTAATAAGCGAGTATATTTATACGACTAATGCCAAAGGACAAGTAGAGAAAATACAGGCAGTTTCGCCTGATGGCCCAATTGATTTATTATTTGAGTATGACGCCAATAGTAATATTAAAAAAATATCTGTTACAGATGGTGCTCAGAAAATAACATTATTGGAAAATCTGAAATTTGATACTAAATCAAATGTATATACTAACACAAACCTGTCAAAGGCATACCTTCCGCATATTGTTGTAACAACTCTTTTTGGAATAAATATGACCTATTTATTTAATACCAATAATATATTAAGTGACAGTGTTATTTCTTTTTTAACAGGAGAAGCAGAAGTTTCTACCTATGATTATGGATATACTCCCGAGGGATTCCCTTCAAAAATGACAGCAGTCCGCAAATATGATGGGGAGACTTATAAAGAAGAAGAAACCTATAATTATACCTGCAAATAAGAATAAAAGCCCTGACCGATGTCAGGGCTTTTATTTTGCTTAATTATCACGGGCTAAGTCTTTACTTGATAGCAATTGCGCCATCTTTACCAGCTTAATAAATTCTGCTCTGTATCCTTCCTCATCATTCCCTTTGGCCGATCTGGCAGTAGCGATAATATGTTCATAATTAGCATTCCCTTTAAAATTTGATTGTCTCAATAGTAAACCAAACTCTGCTATGGATGCCGCCAAGCGGAAATTATCAGAGGTTTTGTCAAAAGCTGTATGTTTGTCTAATACTATCTGTTCAATCAGTTTACTTGTATTTTCTTCAGGCAGTTTATAACGCAGTTTGATAGTCAACACTTCATTTGAATTACCTTCATTAGTCAGGTTTTTATTCTCCTGGTATTTTAAAGGGTCAACTTTAGCTAAATACTGGCTTTCAACACCAGTCGGAACAATCTCGTAAATGGCAGTTACAGTATGTCCTGAGCCCATTTCTCCTGCATCTTTTTTGTCATCATTAAAATCTTCATTGTTTAAGCGGCGATTTTCGTAGCCAATCAAACGGTAAGCTTTTACATATTTTGGATTAAACTCCAGTTGCAATTTTACATCCTTGGCTACAGTAAAGAGTGTTCCACCAAATTCGGTAACAAATTCTTTCTGAGCTTCCTGCAAATCGTCGATATAGGCATAGTTGCCATTCCCTTTATCGGCCAGGGTTTCCATTTTATTATCTTTGTAATTACCCATACCAAAACCCAGAACACTCAGATAAACACCCGATTCCCTTTTATCTTCAATCAGGGTTTTTAAATCAGCCTCACTTGATGTGCCGATATTGAAGTCTCCGTCAGTAGCTAATATTACTCTGTTATTACCACCTTTAATGAAATTATTCAGCGCAATTTTATACGCTAGTTTAATTCCCTCTCCCCCCGCTGTTGAGCCTCCAGCCTGCAGATTTTCTAAAGCTTCTTTGATTTTTGTCTTTTCGTTTCCTGAGGTAGAAGGTAATACCATTCCGGCAGCACCTGCATAAACTACTATGGCTACATGGTCTTTCGGGCGTAATTGATCCACTAATAGCTTAAAGCCTTGTTTCAATAGAGGTAACTTGTTATAATCACCCATTGAACCCGATACATCAATCAGAAAAACCAGATTAGAAGCAGGTAGGTTATCAGTAGGTATTTTCTTTGCTTGTAAACCAATATGCAAGAGTTTCAAACCTTTGTTCCAGGGAGAATCTGAGATTTCAGTCTGGAAACTTACAGGGTCTTTGCCCTTAGGTTGCTCATAGCTATAATCAAAATAGTTAATCATTTCTTCGATTCTAATAGCATCTTTAGTAGGTAAAGCTCCGTTATTGATCATTCTACGCATATTACTATAAGCAGCTCTATCTACATCAATCGAGAATGTTGTTAGTGCATCTTTCTTGGTTTCATGAAAAACATTTTCTTCAAAAGTGCTGTATTCTTCCGTATTATAATTAGCAACCTGACTATTCATTATTGGCGAAGGCGCATACAAACCGCCACCTGGCATTGATTTGGCTTTACTCATGGATAAGGATCTTGCTTCTCTATCATACGTCTGTTGGTCATATCCTGTCACAACGACCTCTTCTAAAGCTTGTGTACTTACTTCTAACTTTACATTCCATTCAGCTTTTTTGTCTGTCACTTTAATTTCTTTAGTAGCATAACCAATAAGACTAAAAACCAGAGTGCTACGCAAGGTCGAAACATTGATACTATATTTACCATTGGCATCAGTTACTGTGCCTGTACTTGTTCCTTTTACTTTTATCATAACCCCCGGTAAAGGAAAGTTATCATCGGCAGAAGTAACAGTGCCCGTAATAGTACGTTCTTGGGTAAAAATAAACCCTAAATAGAGGGTCAAAGTCAGAAGCAATAATTTAATTCCCATAATTTTATAGTCCCCAATCAATAAGTGTTAGAAGTTTTCATGGTGTTGGGGTAATTTTAAAAACATGAAATCTTCGTGATTTTCCCTATTGATGAAGACTTCATAAAAATTCCATAAAAATTTTAGAAAAAAATTAAATTTGTTTTCTGAACTTCCGAAAACGCTTAACAAATGCAATTTTTCAAACGTAAATCAAAACCTCAGACTGATGCCGAATATATAGAGGCATATCAGGTAAGTGGCGATTTGAACGTATTGGGAGAATTGTATGAGCGCAATATGGAAATGGTTTTTGCGGTTTGTTACAAGTATCTGCGAGATGAAGAAGAAAGTAAAGATGCTACGATGGAGATTTTCGAGCAGTTGATAGGCGATTTAAAGAAGCATCAGGTAAGTAATTTTAAGAGTTGGTTACATAGTGTTGCGCGTAATTATTGCCTGATGCAACTGAGATCCAGGAAAATAGAAGTCGGTGGTTTAGAAATTTCGGAAGATGATTTTGTGGAAAATGAACCCTTTATGCATCTAATAGATGATGAAGTAGATTTAGAGGGTGATTTACAAAAACTGGAAAATTGTATTGGCAAGTTGGAACGTGAACAGAAATCGTGTGTAGAATTGTTTTACCTACAGGAAAAATGTTACAAAGATATTGCCGACCAGACAGGGTTTGATTTGAATAAGGTGAAAAGCTATATTCAGAATGGGAAGCGGAATTTGAAAATTTGTATGGAAAAGAACCAATAATGGCAAAGAAAAAGCACATATTTACTCCTGAACGAAATACACTCTCAGCTGAAGACCTGAAAAGGTACGAAGCAGGAGAAATGACCGCTCAGGAAATGCATCGGGTAGAAAAAATTCTGCTTGAACAACCTTTCTATGCCGATGCTGCCGAGGGATTCTTTGAAATCAAAAAAGACAAAGTTTCAACCGATAAAAACCTTACTGATTTAAAAGCACGATTAGGAAACAGAATTAACCAAGATGCCAATAACCAAACACCTGTTTTTACCGTAAGTAGAGCCTGGAAACCTGTAAGCATAGCTGCCGCATTGATACTTGTTTTTGCCGGAACGTATTATGTAATAGATGATAAGCAGAACGAAGCGGATACTGCTTTAATGGAAATCAGGAAAACTTCTACTGATAATTTATCAGAACCAGCGGCTAGTGCTCCTATTGCCAAAGAAGACAATACAGCTTTGAGTAAGCCAGGAAATATTTCTCAGGCAACTGAAAAACAGAAACAATCCTATAATAATAGCAATGAGGCAGAGGCAGTAGTAAGTGAATTACCGTCACCAGCTATAGAGGAGGCTGAGTCGAGCGTAATTTCAACAAAAAATGTGACTGATAAAATAGCAGCCGAAGCGCCACCCCCTGCACCGGCAGCCTCAGCCCCTATAGCGGTAGAAAAGAAAACGGTAGCAGACAGAGATGATGAAGCAAAGGTAGAAAGTAAAAGCAGGGCTTTAGGAGGCGCAGGCCGACTGGCAGGGTCAGCTATATCAGGCATTGTAGTAGATGGTGATAATGAGCCGATGAAGGATGTAACTATTAATATCAAAGGCAAAGCAGACGGAATCAAGACAGATGAAGAGGGGAAATTTAGCTTAAGAGATGCTCGAAGAGGAGATATAATTGTCTTTAACAACCGGTTTATGCCTCAAATGGAAGTGCCTTTTAATAATTTGCCGAATAAAATTATTTATAGCGAGCATAATATTAATCTGCCAAGTAAGTCTAAAGTTCCTGCAGGTGTCCCGAGTGATGGCATGTTTGAAAAAGTAATTACTGATGCCAAACCTGAATTTGGTTGGGAAGCATTTGAGGTTTATCTGAATGAAAATACAAAACGCCCACCAAGAGCCGTACAAGCGAATATTCAAGGAAGAGTAATAGTGAACTTTAAGGTTAATGAAAAAGGGGACTTATCTGACTTTACTATTGTAAAAAGCTTAGGTTATGGTTGTGATGAAGAAGCTATCAGAATTATAAAAAATGGCCCTAAATGGTTTCCGGCTACTAAAGAAGAAAAACCTGTATCAAGCTCGAAACATGTAATTGTTCGGTTTAAGTAATCTCTGAGAACCGTTTTCTTGATCGTTGCTCTTATTTTTCCATATTTTTTAGTACGCTAACTTCATATAAATTCAAAAACTTTTTACTCCCTTTTGTTGCCGAACGATATTCAGATACAACAATTTAGTATCCATACATTTTGGAATTAAAATAATAGGCTCTAATCCCATTTTTTGGGAACTCCGTCTTATCCGCTTCAAAACCTGACTGCTTAATTTGTGTTAAAATAGATTGGTACTGCTGAGTAATATTGGTCCTGAAAAAAGTTTTAACAGATAAATTATTAGGAAAAAGTATTCCTGTTTCATTTTTAACCAATGAGTCAGTAGCTAAAAATTCATCATTTGAGATATAATTATAAGATATTTCTCTTGAAAGAGACTTTTCAGATTTTAAAAAACGAAACCCTTTTTTTAATATATAATTATCAAAACATTCATGATTCCTACATTTTGCTAAATTCATTAACTCTTTAAAAGTTAGTATCTGAGAAAATACAGGATTTAAAATCAGTAAGTAAAACACAGAAAAAATTATTAGTTTTTTCATAGGTAAAGACTAAAGGAAAGGCAGAATCACCCCTATTTTATCAACATAATAGTCCCTTGCAAGATAACTTCCTTATTATTTATATTTTTAAACTTCAAAAGATACTCATATAAACCCGCAGGCTGGTCATCTCCACTCCAGGCTTCAAATGGAAAGTTGATAGATTTTACCACATGCCCACGACGGTTATATATTTTCAGACTGATAAACCTCTCTAAATCCCCAAACAGGAATAATTTATCATTAATCCCATCGCCATTCGGACTAAAGGCCGTAGGAACATGAATAGGATTATCACCTGTTTCACATGGAACCACGTTATTTTTAACGCAAAGTCTTTCGCTGATAAAGCTACTGCCATTACTGGTAAAACGTATCTGATAGCAATTTTCTTCTTTGCAAACAATCTCTTTATCTGTATAAGAACTGCTACTAACAGAAATTGGAGTACTGTTATTCTTAGTCAATATAAAGTCTTTAATAGACTCGGTAGCAGGTTTTAACCAGGTCAATTCATTTCCCTCGGCTGTAGGGGTTAGTTGGAAGTTAATATCGCAGACTTCTTTCGAAATGGTATTGGTAAAACAGGAATTTTGTAATTGGATACTATAACAGGTATTAGAGTTTGGGTTATCGAACGAAAACTTAGTTTGTCCAAGTTTGCCTTTTTGAGAAAGTAATACTTGACCATTGGCTAAAATAGTATAGTCATCTCCCGTTTCATTATTAAAACTGATGGAGAACTTATTTGCCCCCGTTTTATTAAGCTCCTGAATTTTTGGCTCGTTAATAGTCGGAAATTTCAGATTTATACTATTGCTTCCGCCACAATCTTCTACAATATAACCTCCTTTAACCGTGATTTTTTTATCCGTTTTATTAGCATAGGTATGAGGAACGGGATTAGCAGGAAGATTAACCTTTTCAAGTATTGATCCATCACCCCAATTAATATAGCAGTAATCATACGGAATTGTTCCGTTTTTTCTTATATCACTTAAGCTTAAACTAACAGTATTATTACAGATTTTAGGATTGATTTTAATTTTTGCGGTATCCAGTACAGTAATTACAGCGCAGATTCTTAGTTCTTGTCCATTATCTTTTCTGAACGAAATCTGCATAAGCTTATAGGCACCAGGTTTTGTATAAGTAAAGATCTTTTCGGTGACTGTATTCGCAGGCAAGCCGCCGGTGTAGTTAAATATATATTGGTGGTCTTTAGAGTTACCGTCTGTTTTTTCTACTATTACTGTAAATGGCACACAACCTACGGTTTCTTTGGTGAATAAAGCACCTGTACCTATGTTAGGACCAATACATTGATCATTCCCCTGGCAAAGTGCCAATAAGGGTATGAAGAAACAGAGTAGAATGAGAATGGTATGTAGAATACCTTTCAAGATTTGGTTGACAGGTTAAAGTAAACAAAAAAAGGCTTTCTAAGCATTTCGAACTTAGAAAGCCTTTCTGGATATAAAGCTAATTACTTTTTCAGACTAGACAAAAATTCTACCACATCTCTCACTTCTCTTTTCGTCATCAATGTTCCCATAGGAGGCATTGCTGATGGGAAATTTTCTCTTTTCGCAATACGTGCTATCGGGATTACTAATGGCTCTGCATCAGAAGTAGTGATCGTTAATTCGCTTTCTGTTTCTTTAGCCAAAGTTCCGGTTACTTCCTGACCGTCTTTAAGCTTAACTGTAACGCTACCAAAACCCGGAGAAATTCTGGCGCTTGGCTCAATCAAAGCCTGCAAGATTTGTTCCCGGGTCAATACATCACCGATATTTGATAGATTAGGCCCAACGGTACCACCGGTACCACCAATAGCGTGACATCTGACGCATTCTCCAGTTGAACTAGTCATGAAATACTGGCGCCCTGCAAAGCGATTTCCACCAAACAATGATTCTCTGAATTCGTCCATAGGCGAATTATGAGCACTATTAGCAGCCAATTTAGCCTTCAGGCTTTCAGAACCTGTTGCATTTACGGCTTCTGTTAATTCTAGAGAGATATTGGGAGAAAGTTTTTTATCGATTAACTGCGTAACCAGATTGTCGAGAATTACCTGAGTTTTATCAGCTTCCATCTTCGATAATACTACCAACATTTGTTGTTGCTCTCTGATACTTCCTTTGGTAAAGATAGAGTTAACAATTACAGGTAAAGACTCTTTCGTAACATTCGAACTATTCAATAAACCTAAAGCTGCTGTTCTTACGGTTTCGTCCTTATCATCCATGCCCTTTTTTATCAAGGCATCTATTCCAGGATATTTCAGGGTGTTTAAAGAAGCTAGAATCGCCGTTTTTACTTTGTTTTCGGTAGTAGCATCATAGATCGCTACTAATTGATTATTGGCATCAGTAATGTTCAAATCTGCTAATAAACCAGCGATAGCAACCTGGGTATCAGGATTTTTTTCTTTCAAAAACTCTGCAATATGCGGTTGTACTTTATTTCTTGCCATAGCCGCGTCTCTTTGAAGTTTACCACGGTAACGACCATCAACGCGGTCTAATACCGATGGGTTCACCCACGAACCTAAAGTAGCCAAAGCATCTGCTTTAATCTCATCTTTGATATCAGTTCTTTTAGAGAAAGCAATCAGCATATCCAATTCTTTTTCACCTCCTACTCTTAATGCTGCGTTGATAGCTCTTCTCAAAACCACTTCTGATTTCAAACGAGTATCTTTCAAAGTAGCTGCCAAAGCAGGTAAAGCTGCCTCAATAGACGTATCATCATTGATGCCTCTTGCTGCTTCTGCTACAATGTATTCGTCAGCATCATTTAAGAAAACGCTGATATTAGTATCTTTCAATCTTCTTAGAACCAATACTGCAGCTGTTCTTAATGCTTTGCTTGAATTATTCGATAAAGCAATGATAGGCTCTACTTTACCGATTCTTGAAAGTGCCAACACAGCCGCATGTCTGATATAAACATCTTCATCATTATTGGCTTTCAATAAATCAATCAAAGGTTGTACTGCATCGGGGTTAGCTGTTCTTCCCAAAGCTTCTGCAGCAAAGAATCTAACACGTGCATTTGAGCTTTTCAATAGCGGAATTAATTGACCGCTTAAAGATTTCACACGTGCATCACCTATAATTTTAGCGGCTTGTGCGATAATCTCCTCATCTTTATCAGTCAATAATGCACCTAATGCAGAAGAATAAGTAGCGTTCATGCGCGTTAATTGACCGATACCCCAGATACCATGCACACGAGCCAATTGGTTTTCTCTTTGAGCAATGGCTTTGCTGAAAACGGCAAAACCGCGTTTATCTCTCTTTGCCAACTCCATCTGCGCTTTCTGACGGATACGCATATCCACATTCATTAACAATCCATATAGCACATCGTCCGTTTGCGCAGGATATTTCATTTGCATCAAACGTTTGGTTTCTTCGCGTTGTGCTTTCCAATCATTTTTATCATTAGATACGTCAATTTTCCAGACTCTACCATAGTTTTTAGTACCCCATCCGTTAATCCAGTCAGCTACGTAAAGCGCACCATCCGGACCAAAACGAATACCAGTTGGTAGAATACCACTTACTACGTCTTTTTCGCTATCAAAATCAAACGAAGCACCTTTAGGCTTCAAGCCAAACGACCAGATATGTGAGCGGTTAGGCGCTCCTACGAACTCCACAAGGAAGAATTTGTTTTTCCAGGCAGAACCTAAAGCTGTTCCAGGATTGTAAACCATACCAGTCGGACCATTGTGGTAGTTTCTGATTGGCGGAATGATGTAAGCGGCCTGACCGTCCCAGCGGGGTTTAGATAAACCCTCATCCATCCACACTTTGTATTTGTTGTTTTTAGGGTCCGTATATTTACCATATTGCCAGTTTGAACGCCAACCGGCATCAGAACCCTCAACTACGTGTACTAATCTTTCGCTTTCGCCCGGGTGGTCACCATCATTATCTGATGAAATCAGGTTGCCATATTCATCAAAAACGAATTCGTGGGTATTACGGAGTCCTGCTGCAAAGATTTCAAAATCGCTTCCATCAGGATTTGAACGGGCAATGATCCCTGAGTTTGGATGCTCGTATTTCTTGCCATCTTTAGTGGTAATATTAGCACCAATATCTCCGATATTCCAGTAGATTCTTCCATCTGGCCCTTCAATCAAACCAGACATACCGTGGCCACTAAAGCCAATATGCACCCCATAACCATGGCTAATAGAGGTTTTCTGGTCAATAATACCATCACCATTGGTATCTTTTAAACGCCAGACATCAGGTGCGATGCCTACAAACATATCATCTTCACGGGCTAAGATACCACCTGCTACGTCAGTGATTTCTTCGTTGAAATCGCTCAGGATGCGGGTTGATACATCAGCAATACCATCACCGTTTTTATCTTCTAAACGCCAGATTTCGTCTTGTTCAACGGCTAAGTCTTTCCAGTCGTGAGAACCATCTTCGTTCAGGTCTTTTACCCATGAGTTTTCTTTGCTTTTTTCAGGCGCAAAAGTGGCTCTTAAAAAAGCACGACGGTCTTCAACGGTCTGTAAACCAATCGAAGGCGTCATCCAGTCACGGTGCCCACGAATATCAAACTCTGAGTTTTTCTGTCTGTTAGTTCTGGTCAGGTACACGCGTCCCTGGTCATCCATAGTCATTGAAACAGGATCAGGAGCCAATGAGTCAGATGCCCAAAGGGTCATTTGAAGGCCATCAGCTAATTTAGCTGCAGTTTTTTCACGGATTTCTTTAGCTTTGCTAACCGCTTTGGCAGGGTCTTCGGTAATGACTATCGGTTTAGTTTTGGTTGTAGAAGTGCGCATACACGAAACAACCAAACCGACTGATACAAGCAAGAGCGAAACCTTGCTTTTGAAGAGGCTTTTAAAGGTCATGAGGTAATATAATGATTAGAAATTGAAATAGAGCCGAAAAATAGTGAATTCTCATTAAATTCAGACCATTGCTAAAGCGTTTTTAGCAAAATTCTACCAATTAATTGCTGTTTCTTTCCAGATTCTCAAAATTGAAAGGATTATTCCGCTCTTCTTTCTTTCTGAAACCAAAATTATAGCGAAGATTCAACCCCACCCGACGGGTATCTCCCTGACGGAAACCAAAGGCCGAAATGCTTCCCTGATTAATTGTGAAGTTGTTTTTATTGGTATAGAAAACATCGTTCATGCTAAGCGTAGCCGTCAGTTTTTTATTGAAGAACTGGCGGTTGATATTCAGGTTCAGATTACCGAAATTACTTAACTCATAAAATTGTTGTTGCCCTTTCAGGCGGAAGAAGCCATTCAGGCTGATATTGGTGAGTTTATCCAATTTGAACTGATGAAAGGTAAAGAATGTCCAACTACCACGTTGGAATTTTAGCGGAGCATTTTCGTACAAACCATTGTAATCATTATAATTAAACTGCGCACCAGCCACAAAGAAGTATCGGTTAATCGGAGGCACAGCTCCTAAAAGCCTGAAATAAGTCTCCTGATTTTTACCTAAATTATTATAAGTGCGATAGGCTATACTCGAGTTATCAGGATTCTGATAAATCACATTGGTAAAAATATCCTGTGTATAGTTGCGGCCAATAGCAAAGATTGGTCGGTCTTCTACGCTTATATTCACCTCAAAATTTCGGGTGAATTGTGGCCTTAGCGAAGGGTTTCCTGCTTCATATAAATACTGATCTATGAAACGTGGCGAAGGATTGAGATATTCATAAACCGGACGAGTAATAGACCTGCGGTGAACCAGATAGGCACGTAATTCATACCCTGCAATCTTGGTCACTTTCCTGCTCAGATAGATATAAGGAAATAAGTCTGTTCTTTTAACCTTGAAAGAAGTATCAGAAGGTATCAGCTGATGCCCGTTCATATTGGTGTTTTCCAGGCGGGTACCTGCTTTCAGGATAAATTCACCCCAGGTTTTGGATAACTGAACGTAAGCTGCATAAATGCTTTCATTATAATTGAACTGATTAGTTCTTGATATATCAATATTTTGTTGCTCACCAATTTTGGTATAATAAGCAGTCGTACTTCTGAATAGCTGATAAGTAGCTTTCAAACCGGACTCTAAAGTAAGTTTATGTGGAAACTTGTATTTAATATCCGTTTGTGCTGAAACAAAATTCCGATTATTCCCTAAATCTCCTTTACCAGCCATATTCGCAACACTTGGGAGAACATAAGCCGTATTAAAAACCTGGTCGGTTTGGTTATTGAAGTAATTATAAGAAATATCGGTAATCCATTCTGAGCCCAAAGTATCCAGTTTATACTTTGCATTAATTCCCTGATTAATACCATAGTTGTTTCCTTTGCTATTGGTCGTGTTGATATTGTTGGTTAAAACCTCTAAAGAATTAATCTGGCGAATGGTGCTTTCGTTATAGGCAGATGAATTATTCTGATTATAACTCAAACGGGCATCATAATTCAACTCCCATTTTTTGCTGGCTTCATAACCTAAACCAAAACCTACATAAGCCTGACTCCCCGGATAGGTAGTATAAGCATTCTGAAATATTTCTTTATCTGCCGAAAAACGACGGGTGGTTTGTATCTGCTCAAAGCTATTCCGGTGAGAATAGTTGACGTTCAGAAAAGAAGTTAGCTTGCCACTGCTATTATTCAGGCTGACACCGATAAACTGATTGCCGTAATGTCCCTGGTTCATTCCGGCATTTAAACTTCCGGTAAAACCAATCTTTACGCCTTTTTTCAGAATCACGTTCACTACTCCACCACTCCCACTGGCATCGTATTTAGCTGAAGGCGTGCGCAGGATTTCTACTTTCTCGATGCTATTGGGTGGCAAGCTCTTCAAAATTGCTGCAATATCAGCCGTACTCATTTTTTGTTCGCGGCCATTAATGTAAATAGTTGCAGGTGTAGAATTACTTAGGTATATATTACCATCCTGATCAACAAATAGCCCCGGAATCTTTTCCATGATTTCATAGGCGCTCGTACTGGTATTGGCGATGGGTTCCGGGTCTACAATCGTTTTATCGTCTTCCTGTTGCATCAGGGGTTTTCTGGCAGTTACTACCACATCACCCAATAATTTATTATCCGTTTCCATCACAAATTTCAAAACAGATTGCTTGCCAGAGGCATTGATTCCTTTTATGATGGTTTTATAACCCACCGAAGTAGCCGTCATGCTATATTGCTGATTGGGTACCAGATTAAATCGGGCTATACCAACAGTATCTGTAGTGCTGTTGAAAATTTTGGTAGTATCCGTACGACTCACAATTCTGATAGTAGCGCCAATAATAGGAGACTGATTATTTTCTGTCAGTTGAATGCTGATAGGGGTTGTTTGAGCAAAAGAAAGGCAAGGAAATGCAAGTAAAAGGTGTAATAGTAAAATAGCTTTTTTCATAGAAGCAGTAATCGGTGTATTTTTTTAACAAAGCTAAGTAAAAAGCAATCGCTTCGCCGATTAAAAAAACTTAAAAGCGTATTGATAAAATGCGTATTGTAATAATTAAATAAAAATTTGTAATTAATAAAGATAGGCCAAAAACAAGGCTACAGAGCCGTTTTTTATGAGAAATGAGCGAAAAATAGTCAAAACAGCAACGAAAACAAAAATAAAAAATTTTAATAATTCTGTTGTATTTCATAAAAAAGCCATATATTTGACTTGTCATTTCAGAAAACAAGCAATAAACCTAAACTAAATCATAATTTTTGACGAAGAAAACCTCTGCCCCAAAGCAGGGGTTTCTTTATATGATTTAGAAAACGATAACACCTTTTTGAGCAATTATACCTAAACACTAGTACATTTATAAACAAGAAAACCTCCACTGCAAAGTAGAGGTTTCTTTTTTGATTCTGACTCCCGGAAAAGTAAGGAATTAACCTTTCACAACCTGAATGTTTAGTACGAGTTTCACTTCGTCACTTACCACAATTCCACCTGCCTCAGTTACTGCACTCCATGCCAAGCCAAAATCCTGGCGATTAATTTTACCTTGTATATCAAATCCAGCTTTTGTTTGTCCGTAAAAATCCGTCATAATTCCGCCAAACTCAGCTTTCAATGTTGCAGGTTTAGTTACGCCTCTTATTGTTAAATCACCGTTAACAATATAAGTATCATCACCTGATTTTTCAAAAGAAGTAGAAACAAAAGTCAATTTCGGGAAATTGGCTGCATCAAAGAAATCAGCAGATTTCAAGTGACCGTCTCTTTGCTCCTGTCCGGTTGAGATACTGTCGATGTCAGCCGAGAAATTAACGGTTGCACCTTCAAAATCGTTGTCGTTTGTAGTTTCTACACTACCTTCATAAGAACCGAAAGTTCCGGTTACTGTTGAAATCATTAAGTGTTTTACCTTAAAATGCACTTCTGAGTGAGAAGCGTCGATAGTCCATTTTGCCATTGTAATAAATGTTTTATAAATAATAATGAATGAATCGTGTTTTTACATTGTATGTATATACATATAAAAACAAAACCATCTCAAAATAGTTTCCAAAAATAAAAAAATCATGCCAGACCTGACATGATTTTTCTGTTAAGTATTGATTATCAATTGATTAATTTAAAATTTTTCTTTCAATATCCCTTCACATATATCTTTTACAATTCCCGGGCCTTCGTAGATGAATCCTGAATAGACCTGAACTAAAGATGCCCCGGCTTTCAGTTTCTCAATTGCATCTTCTGCTGAATGGATACCACCTACCCCGATAATAGGGAATGCCTTCTTGGATTTTTCAGACAAGTATCTGATAACTTCAGTCGAACGTTTCGCTAAAGGTTTACCACTTAATCCACCCGCACCAATTTCGTCTACTTCTGCTTTATCGGTTACCAGTCCTTCGCGGCTGATGGTTGTATTAGAAGCAATCACACCCGAGATGCGGGTTTCTTTGACAATCTCTATTATATCATCTAATTGTTCGTCAGTCAAATCCGGAGCTATTTTTAATAAGATAGGTTTCGGTTTTGATTTACGGCCATTATCTCTTTCTAATGTTTTTAACAGATACTTCAATGGATCTTTCTCCTGCAAGGCACGCAGACCGGGAGTATTTGGTGAACTTACGTTGATAACAAAGTAATCGACATAAGGATATAGGTCGTTGAATGATTTCAGATAATCATATACGGCATCATCATTTTTGGTGAGTTTGTTTTTACCAATATTTCCTCCAACAATGATTTTTGTCTTACGTTTACGCAATTGGTTAGCCGCTGCGCCTGAACCCTCATTATTAAAACCCATACGGTTGATAAGCGCTTCGTCTTGTTTTAATCTGAAAAGGCGAGGTTTGTCATTGCCCATCTGCGCTCTGGGTGTAACCGTACCAATTTCAACAAACCCGAAACCCAGGTTTGACAATTCGTCTGTCCACAATCCATTTTTATCAAAGCCCGCCGCTAACCCTACAGGATTCTTGAAACGCAAACCAAAGACCTTGCGCTCCAGGCGAGGGTCTTTCTTTTCATAAATCAATCTTAAGATAGCAGGCATGAATGGAATCTTACACGCAAACTTCAACACGTCCATTACTAAATAGTGAATCTTCTCGGCGTCCTGGCGAGTAAGGTAAGGGAAGACAAATTTTTTATAAAAACTCATGAAGAATCAGGTGCCCTGCGCAGGCATTGTTGTACGTAAAATAATTGTTAAATATCTATAAGGTGGGAGAAATAAGACTCATGTACAAAATTACTATTTAGCGCTCAAATTCCTTTAAATTTTGACGAATAGATTTATTTTAAAAACTCTATATTAGAAAAGTTCAAATTTTTATTGATATATAAATACTGTAGGTATGGGACTTTTTATGGCAAAAAGGCTTTATGATCCTATAAACTAAGCTCATCCCCAAATTTTTGCGGTTCATCATAATTTTCTAGCGATTTATCTGCTCCTATACCAATTTTGTCCCATCAAAAACAGTTCTAAAAAAAATTATAAAAACTTTGAACCTTTTGAAAGTTTCCACAGTTTCTGTCTCTAGATAACCTTACTATCATGATAGCATAAAGACAGAAAAAATGTAAATGGAAATCAGAGACAGAATTTTACAGACCGCTGAAGCACTCTTCCGGAAATTCGGTATCAGGAGTGTAACAATGGACGATATAGCGTCCGAATTAGGGATTTCAAAAAAGACAATTTACCAGAATTTTGAAGATAAAGATTCTATCGTTCATGAGATTGCCCGTCATAATATGATGTGTGATATGGAAGAATCAGAACGAATACATAAAGAATCGGCCAACCCTATTGAGCAGGTCGTTAGAGAAGCGTCGCTGCTTCGCAAACAAGCGTCGACAATTAATCCAGCTGTATTTTACGATTTAAAGAAGTATCATCCCAAAACCTGGCAATTTTTTCTGGAATACAACAAAGTTAATTTTCTGGAAATTGTGAAGAAGAATCTCAGAGAAGGGATTGAACAAGGACTTTATAGAGCAGACATCAATGTTGAAATTCTGGCACGATTAAGGATGGAAGAAGTAGAGTTTGCCTTTAACCGCGATGTTTTTCCACCAGAAAGATTTAATCAGACAGACGTTCACACCACATTCATAGACCATTATTTAAGAGGAATCATGAGCCCGAAAGGCCTGGAGTTTTACGAAAAATGTAAACAGGACGCGGAGCTTGAGCATATCAAACTTTAATTAAACAATCAACTATATGAAAATAAAGTACCTGATTTTTTTCCTAATCTGTGGGATATCCGTACAAGCCCAGCAAGCATTTACCTTGCAGGAGGCCGTACAGTACGGAACGAAAAACCACCTATCCGTAAAAAATGCCGAGTTAGATATTGTAGGGGCTGAATTAACCATCAAACAAATCAAAGCCTCCGGATTGCCTCAGATAAATGGTAATTTCTCCTATACCTACAATGCAATTATCCCGACACAGCTACTAGATGCCAAAAACTTTGACCCTACTGCACCAGAGGGCGCTGTAACCAAATTCAAGTTTGGTGTTCCGTGGGCAGGGCAGGCAGGTGTTGGTGTAAACCAGTTGATTTTTGATGCTACTTGGTTGGTAGGTCTGAAAGCAGCTCCGGTATACCGTGAATTAGCGCGTAAAGGTGTAACCAACTCAAAAGTGGTTGTGGCCGAAAACGTAGCTAAAGCTTATTATTCAGTGTTGGTAGCCGAAGAAAGAAGCAAAATTCTGGATTTAAACATTGCGCGCATCGATTCATTAATCAAAGAAATGAGAGTGATGAATCAACAAGGCTTTATCGAAAAACTGGATCTTGACCGTCTGGAAGTTCAACGTAACAACCTGGTTACTGAAACACAAAAGGTAAAGAATCTGATTTTATTAAGCGAGACATTGCTGAAATTTCAGATGGGTATGAAATTAGATGAACCGATTGTATTGAAAGATAAATTATCGGATGTCGACATCAGACCATTGGCTCTATTAGAGTATCAACCCGTTGATTACGCCAATCGTATAGAGTACTCTACTTTAATGGTACAAAGACAATTAACATTGTTAGATAAAGAACGTACTCAGAAGGGAGCTATTCCAAAGGTTTCGTTCAATGGTTCATTGGGCGCAGGGCATAGCAATACCAGGTTCAATCCATTTGAACGTTGGTTTGGCTCTTCGGCTTTAACCCTGGGTGTACAGATACCTATTTATGATAGTGGTTTAAGAAAGATACAGTTGCAACAACAAGACCTTGCTTTACTCAAACTTGACCAGAACGCTTTATTGTTAAGAGAATCGTTCGATTTACAATCAAAGTCAGCGGGTATCAATCTGAAAAATGGTTTAGAAAGTCTGAATGTACAACAACGCAATATGGATCTGGCGACAGAGGTGGTGAGAGTAACCAAAATCAAATATCAGGCAGGTCAGGGTTCAAATATTGAAGTAGTGAATGCAGAATCGGCATTGAAAGAAGCACAAACCAATTATTTTGCTGCTTTATATGATGTATTGATTGCTAAAGTAGATTTAGACAAAGCCATGGGAAAACTATTATCAGAATAATAAACTTCTAAAATCACCATAGTTCACGATTATAAGCATTAAATAAAACACATTCGTATGAAAAATATATCTCTTATTTATTACGGGGCTAAATCACAGTTTTCACGTATAGCTTTTGCCTTAACATTTATAGTACTGGTTGCTTCTTGCTCAAAAGGTGGCGGTGGTAATACGGTAGAAGGAAAGAAAGCGGAATTAGCCAAACTACAAGCGGAAGAAAAAACGCTTTCAGAAAAAATCCAGAAGCTACAAGCTGAACTCAATATCATTGATCCGAACAAAGAAGAAGAGAAGGTTATCAGTGTAACTACTACAGCTATTGCGGCGCAGAACTTCAAACACTTCGTTGAGTTTCAGGGTAGATTAGATGCTAAAAATAATATTCTTGTTTCTCCACAAGTGGGTGGCGCTATTACTAGTTTGAATGTAAAAGAAGGTGATTACGTTAAACAAGGTCAGTTAATAGCGACTATCGATAACTCGGTAATGAAACAATCTCAACAGGAGATTGAAGTTCAGTTAGAGACTGCAAAAGTATTCTATCAAAAACAAAAGAACCTTTGGGATCAGAAAATCGGTACAGAGGTACAATACATCCAGGCTAAAAGTAATGTAGAAGCCCTTGAAAAACGTCTGGCTACTCTACAAACGCAATTGGGCATGACTAAAGTAACGGCTCCGATGAATGGTTTTATTGATGAAATCCGTCAACGTGCTGGTGAATTGGCTGCTCCAGGCTTAGGGATTGTAAGACTTGTTAATTCTAATGATCTTAAAGTAGTAGCTCAGGCGGCTGATACTTATGCAGGAACGGTGAAACAAGGTGATATGGTAACAATCAAGTTTCCTGATTTAGGTAAAGAAACTACTGCCAGATTGACTTTTGTAAGTCAAACAGTTAATCCTGCCTCACGTACCTTTACGATTGAAGCATCGGTTCCGAAAATTGATCCTCAGTTAAAACCAAATATGACTGCCGTAATGAATGTAAACGACCAGTCGAAAGCCAGTGCGATTATTATCAATAGAAATCTTATTCAACAAGATGAATCTGGTAATATTGTATATGTAGCCGTAACTGAGGGAGGCAAGAAAGTAGCACGTAGCCGTAAAATCAGCACTGGTCTTACTTATGGTGGTGATATTGAAATTGTATCAGGATTACAAGCGGGAGATTTGTTAATTACCCAGGGCTATCAGGATTTAGTAGATGGTCAGGCGGTAAGTTTCTAACCAGAAAAGAGAAGGTATGGTGTTGAATCCACGAGAAACTCAATATAACCATACTTTTTCTGTGTCTTCATATCAAAATATTTAAACAATCATAAAAGCCTTTATAGGTTTTAAGATTATGGAAAAAGACAAATTTCAAGAATTACAAGAACAAGATCTTCCTCATGGTAGTGGGATGATCTACAATATGGTTCGTTGGTTAGGAAACAACCAGACCACGGTCTATATTTTCACGACAATGATATTCCTGGCAGGTTTAGGTATCTACTTCAATCTCCCGAAAGAGCAGTTCCCTGATATTAAAGTACCACAGATTTATGTACAAACTATTTACTTTGGTACAACCCCTGCAGATATTGAGAACGTAATCAATAAACCCATTGAGAAGCAGTTAAAGACTATCACAGGTGTAAAACGTATCAAATCAAATGCTTTGCAGGACGTATCGGTTATTCTGGTTGAATTTAACCCGGATGTACAGATTGAAGCAGCCTTGCAGCGTGTACGCGATGCGATTGATAAAGCAAGGAGAGATTTACCAACCAAAGTTGATAGCGGTCCTACGGCACAGGATGTAAACTTTTCGGAGTTTCCTATCATGAACATCAACTTGGCAGGTAATTTTCCATTAGAAAAACTGAAAGATTATGCAGAAGAACTACAAGATGATATAGAGTCGTACCCAGAGATTACGAAGGTTGATATTGTTGGTACCTTGAAGAGAGAAATCCAGATTAATCTTGATTTATACAAGATGCAATCAACCGGATTGACTTTTTACGACATTCAGACAGCTATTCAGGGTGAAAACATCAATATCTCTGGCGGTGAATTAAATGTAGACAATGTACGTCGTACGATTCGTGTAAAAGGGGAGTTCAAGGATGTATATCAGATTCAGGATGTACAAATCCGTAGCTCAACGGGAGCAACTGTGAGATTGGGCGATGTGGCAGAAGTAATTGACAGCAGCGAAGAACAACAGGATTTTGCCCGTTTGGATAATAACCGTGTTGTAACCCTGAACGTAATTAAAAGAGCCGGAGCGAGCGTAATTGATGTATCCGAACGTATTGAAGTGCTATTAGAGAAATATCGTAACGAACGTTTCCCTAAAGGATTAGAGGCTAGAATCACAGCCGATACCTCAGAACGTGTGAAAAGTGAAATTGCCGACCTGATTAATACGGTTGTACTAGGCTTTATATTCGTAGTAATTGTATTGATGTTCTTTATGGGTGTGAGAGATGCGATTTTCGTTGGTCTTTCAGTACCTCTATCAGCATTGATTGCCTTTATTCCTTTATGGTTCTCAGGTTTTACCTTGAATACCATCGTTCTCTTTGCCTTCTTACTAGGATTGGGTATTGTAGTAGATGATGCGATTGTGGTAATTGAAAATGCTCACCGTCTATTTAATAGATTTAAGAACCTGAGCATTAAAGAAGCTGTGAGTCTGGCGGCATCAGAGGTATTCCTACCTGTATTATCTGGTACTTTAACGACTATTGCGCCTTTCTTCCCACTATTATTCTGGCCGGGTATCGTAGGTGAGTTTATGAAGTTCCTGCCGATTACCTTGATTTATACGCTATTTGCCTCATTAATTGTGGCATATGTGATAAACCCGGTATTTGCTATCTCATTTATGAGACGCCACGAAGACGAACAACACGAAGATACGAGCTTTAAAAGTATCCGTCGCCCGTTAATTATCCTGGCTGTTGTAGCTTTACTTGGTTATATAATTAATGTAGGTATTGGTAACCTGATCGTATTGTTTGCTATTCTGTATGTGTTTAATCATTTTGTATTGACACCAAAAGTAATTATTCCTTTTCAGGATAAAGCATTACCTAGCTTTAAAAATGGATATAGAAAATTGATTGCCTGGATTATTACAGGTTATCGTCCGGTATTTGCGGTAATCAGTATGTTTGGTTTGTTGATTTTCACTTTTGTTATGTTGGGTATTGTACAGCCTAAGGTGATTTTCTTCCCAAGTGGTGATCCTGACTATATCTATGTATATAACGTAATGCCAGTAGGTACTGATGCCAGAGTAACAGACTCGGTAACTAAGGTAATTGAAAAGAAAGTATTTGGGGTTATTAAGAAAAATAAAGCTGAAACAGCTATTAACTCAGTTATCTCAAACGTTGGTAAAAACGCCGGAGACCCATTCAATCCGGATCGATCGGCTACACCACATAAATCGAAAGTAACTGTTGCCTTTGTGAAAAAAGAAGAGCGTGGAGATATTTCTTCACAAAAGCTTCTGGATGAAATGAGAAACGAGATTAAGGGTATTCCGGGAACTGAGATATCGGTACAACGCGAAAACAATGGACCACCAACCGGTAAACCGATTTCGATTGAGATTATGGGTGATGATTTCAATACCCTGATTAAACTCGAAAAACAAGTTCGTAAAGAAATCCAGAAAGAGAATATCAAAGGTATTGAAGAGTTAAAATCTGATTTGATTACCAATAAGCCTGAAATCATTGTTGATGTAGATAAAGTAAAAGCACAACGTGAAGGTATCAGCACCTCGCAGGTAGCCATGGCTATTCGTACGGCCTTATTTGGTGCTGAAATATCTAAATTCAGAGATGATAAAGATGAATACCCGATTCAGTTACGCTTAAAAGCTGATGACCGTAATCAGGTTGAGAAACTTCTGAGTATGAACATCACCTACCGTGATATGAATATGGGTGGGGTATTGCGCCAGGTTCCTTTGAACTCAATTGCCAATATCAGTTATTCAACCACTTTTAGTCAGATTAACCGTAAAGACCAATCCAGAATCATTACTTTAGGTTCAGAGGTATTGAATGGATATAACGCCAACGAAATTGTGGCAGAAATCCAAAGCAAGGTTATTGACAGAATGGAGGTACCAAGCGGATACTCTGTGAAAATGGGAGGGGAGCAGGAAGAGCAGATGGAATCGATGATGTTCTTAATGGGAGCTTTGGGTGCAGCGGTATTGCTTATCTATTTAATTCTGGCAACGCAGTTTAACTCAGTGGTAAAACCAATTATCATCTTTGTAACCATCTTACTATCGTTTATCGGGGTATTCTTAGGTTTCATGGTATTCGGTATGACCTTCTCAATCATCATGTCGGGTGTAGGTATCATTGCTTTGGCTGGTATTGTGGTAAAGAATGGTATCCTCTTGATAGAGTTTACTGATGAGTTGCGAGAAAGAGGTTATCCATTGAAACAGGCTATTATTGAAGCAGGTGGTGTTCGTTTGACTCCGGTATTGTTAACAGCCTCTGCAGCTGTATTAGGTTTGGTGCCTCTGGCCTTAGGTTTAAGTATGGACTTTGTTACCTTGTTTACTGAATTTAATCCTCACATTTTCATCGGTGGTGATAGTGCGGTATTCTGGGGTATTCTGGCCTGGACGATTATCTTCGGTCTGACATTCTCTACTGTACTTACGTTGGTTATCGTGCCTTGTATGTACTATATTAATGAGAGAGTAAGAGATAAATATTTCCGTAAAAATAAGAAAGGAACATCTCCTAAAACTAAAGAGGTTGTTGCTTAAAAATAGCCTTTTCTGAGGTACTCGAACCCCACAAGATATACGTTTCTTGTGGGGTTTGTTTTTTTAAATCAGACTTTTTTCTAAAAAAACATGCTTTTTTTTTAGAAAAATTTTCAATACATAACTTGTTTATAATCAAAGATTTGTAAATTTAATTATAGGAAGAGACAATTTTTTTGCCTAAAAATTTGTTCGTTAATAAAAAATTATATTCCTTTAATTATTGTCTCACATTCTTTTGGCACGAAAAATGTGGAGAGGGTCTATAAAAGACCCTATTATTAATGAAAAAACTCTACGTCTCACATGCAGAAATTAAGTCTCAATCAATCCCTTCAACAGCGGCTGTCTCCTCAACAGATTCAGTTTATCAAGCTGTTGCAAATTCCTACTGCTGAACTAGAACAAAGAATAGAAGAGGAACTCGAAGTAAATCCGGCTCTGGAAGAAGGCATGGACATGGACGATCGTGTGAAAGACGAGTATGAGGAGGACGATTATAGTAATGATGACTACGATGAATATGGAGAATATGAGCGTTACGAGGGACTTGACGTAAAACAATACTTAGATCAAGACGATTACGCGGGCTATAAAATGTATGGCGATGGTTGGGGCGATGATGATAGAGACGTAATGCCCGTAATTGCTACCAGTACATTGGCAGAATCATTGGTGCAGCAATTAGGCTATCTACGCTTAGATGCCAGACAGGAATCTATAGGGTTACAACTGATAGGCAGTATTGAAGAAGATGGCTATATCCGCCGCCCGCTTCGTTCCATTTGCAATGATTTAGCTTTCACGCAAAATATTTATACTACTGAAGAAGAACTTTCAGTCATTCTTAAAAAGGTACAGACTTTTGAGCCTGCTGGTATTGGTGCCAGAGATTTGAGAGAATGTCTTTTACTACAATTAGAAAGAAAAGACTTTGAAGATATTGAGGTAGAAATTGCCATTAAGATTATTACTGATTTCTTCGACGAGTTTACCAAGAAACATTACGAGAAAATACAGAGACGCCTGGATGTGGATGATAGCATCATGAAAGAGGCTATAAGAGTTATTACGCGTCTGAATCCTAAACCGGGTAATACAGGTAGTGGTGATAGCACTGCAGCTTATTTGATGGCAGATTTTATCGTAACTAATAATAACGGTAAACTGGATGTGATTCTGAATTCTAAAAATGCACCGGAGCTTCGTGTAAGCCGCTCATTTGCCGAAATGCTCGATACCTATGATAAAACCGATAAAAACGGTTCTGCACAGCATAAAAGCATTAAAGAGACAGTAACCTTTGTTAAGCAGAAATTAGATGCGGCTAAATGGTTTATAGATGCTATCAAACAACGCCAGCAAACGCTTTTAAAAACCATGAAAGCGATTGTTGAATACCAAAGAGATTTCTTTTTGGATGGTGATGAATCTAAACTGAGACCGATGATTCTGAAAGATATTGCGAACCGTATCGAAATGGATATTTCAACTGTTTCACGTGTAGCAAATAGCAAGGCTGTACAGACCGACTTCGGTATTTATCCCCTAAAATACTTCTTCTCTGAGGGTATTGCTACTGATTCAGGTGAAGATGCCTCAAGCCGTGAAGTAAAAAATATTCTGAAAGAACTGATTGAAAACGAGCCGAAAAACTCACCACTTTCTGACGATAAATTAGAAAAAATGCTGAATAAACGTGGGTATAATATCGCCCGCCGTACCGTTGCTAAATACCGTGAACAATTGAATATCCCGGTAGCGCGTTTGCGTAAGCAATTGTAATTTTTCTTACTAAATCTCTATAAAGACCTTAAAAAAACGAAAGTCAGCTATTGCAGCTGACTTTTTTTGTGGCGTGAGCTGGAAGCTCGTCACAATCATCAAAACCGCGAGTTGGAAGCTCGCTCCACAAATATTTTCTACACGATCAACTTAAATCCTTCCCCATGCATATTCATGATTTGTATCGATGAATCATCTCTCAGATGCTTGCGTAGTTTAGTAATATACACATCCATACTACGAGCATTAAAATAACTATCGTCGCCCCATATGAGTTTTAAAGCAAAGCTTCTGCTGACTGACTGGTTTTTGTTCTGGCAAAGCAATTTCAGCAATTCAGATTCTTTCGTTGTCAACTTATTCTGGCTGCCGTTATGCGCCAAGGTATTTGTTTGGGCATCAAAAGCATATTCCCCAATCTGGAAAGTGTTTGATGGTATATCGGATTCCTGTTTATTGATGCGCCGGAGAATCGCTTTCATACGCATCAATAACTCTTCCATGCTGAAAGGCTTCGTGATATAATCATCTGCCCCCACTTTAAAGCCCTGAATGGTATCTTCTTTCATCGATTTTGCGGTCAGAAAGATAATCGGAACGTCTTTGTCTTTCATGCGTATTTCTTTCGCCAGAGAGAAGCCATCCTTTTTAGGCATCATCACATCGCAGATGCATAGATCATAATTGCCTTTCTCAATAAACATTTTGATGCCTTCTTCGCCGTTTTTCGCTAAGTCAGTGTCAAATCCTTTGGCGTTCAGGTACTCTTGCAAGAGCATACCTAAATTAGGGTCATCTTCTGTCAATAAAACTTTCATATCGTAGCCCTCATGGGATTTAAGTACAACAATTAGACTCTTCTGTTCAAAGGCAGATAAACTTCAAAGCTACTGCCCTCTCCTATTTTACTTTCAACATTTATCATCCCCTGATGCGATTCTACCATTTTCTTCACATAGCTTAAACCTAAGCCAAACCCTTTTACATCGTGCAGGTTTCCGGTTGGTACTCGATAAAAACGTTCGAATATCTTGTTCAGTTGCTCTTTGGTCATACCTATACCTTTATCAGCAATGATTATTTTCAGGAAGCCTTCCTCGTTCTCTGTTTTAATAGTAATCTCTGGGTTTTCCGGCGAATACTTATTGGCGTTGTCAAGCAAGTTATAGATAATATTGGTTACATGCACATCATCTGCCTCTATTTCGGGGTTATCAGCATCCAGTTCCAGATTTACGGTACCGTTCTTTTGCTCAATCTGTACGCTCAGGTTATGCAATACCTGCTCAATGGTTTCATGGATATTTACCCTTTCCAGTTTTAGTTTCACATCTCCTTTATCCAATAATGCCATTTGTAATACCTTTTCTACCTGCGTACCCAATCGGCGGTTTTCATCCTGAATAATATTCAGATACCGATTCATTTTGCTGCTATCTTTCTTCACTTCGTTATCTTTCATTACTTCTACTGCCAATGAGATAGTAGAAATAGGTGTTTTAAACTCGTGAGTCATATTATTGATGAAATCATTCTTGATAGTAGCCAGTTTTTTCTGTTTCAACATCGTATTAACTGATGTATAGAAAATACCGCCAATCATCAGAATCAAAAAGACAGAGCTCGCGAAAACCGTCCACATATTACGAAGGATGAATCCTTGTGTATTTGGGAAGTGTACATATAAGTAATGATTCTGAGGCTGTAAGTCACTAGGGAAAAGTTGTGCTTTATACGCATCTCTCACAAAATTCGGAATAGAGTTTTCAGCAAAAGAGGCGAAAATCATATTCGACGGATTCTTTACAATATATTGATAAGGAATAGAAATACCTCTGCTCTTCAACTCTTTTTTCAAAAGCGTATCTAAAGAAATACGGTCGAGGCGTTCGTGTATATCACGTGAACCATGAATTACATCAGTTAATACATCCTTTACCAACTCTGCTTTGTTTTTCGTACGTTCCATGTTCTCCTGTTCAACCGTAGCTATTGGTTCCGCTTTCGGTGCTTGAGTCACCCTCTTTTTCCTGGGTTTTGTATAAACTATGTGCGAACTATCGATCACTGGTGTCGTAAAGGTATAACCAAAACTAATTCCGGTACTATGCTCATCAATTCCATCAATACTTAATATCTGATGGCTTTCGTTCATATTTTTATTCAAAACAAGTACCTGACGATTAAACTCTTTGACTAAATCTTCGGCGGTTTTCTGCCGCATCAGGTTATTTCGCATCGGTTGGTTTAAATCTTCTAAGGCTATATTTTGCTCTTCCAGCATTTCTTTGATTAAATCCATCTGACGGCCGGGAATTTCAAGCAAACGGGTAGCACCAAATACATCAGTAACAGCTACTGTATTGTTCCCTCTGCCTGCTCTTGATCTTACTTTTGCCAGAGGTTCTATGCCTTGTGGCGTATAATAGGCATTATAGCCCTTGTACATTTGCGGCTGAACAGGACTTTCGGGTGATTCCGGGGCAAAGATTACACCGAAATCTTCTGGGTGTTCAACTTTTGCGGGTTTATATACTCGTTTCTTTTCCTGCTTCTTTTGTGTAATAGCCAGAAGCTTTTTCTGCTCCTCTATTTTCATTTTCTGATTAGCCAGAAAAATAATCTCTTGCTTCTCAATTTTCTTGACCGTTTCCTGCAAAGCATCGTTTACATTACGGTCAAACTGTTCTTGTCTGACAGAAATAGCATTCTCAATCCAGTACCATTGAAAAGTGATTAAACCTATCATGGCAATGAGCATAAATATGATAATATTCCTGAAATTCATCTTCTGATACATTTACCTGCGACTACTCTTTCTAATAAAACAAACTTATTTCACGAAATTAACGCCAAACAAACAAAAATGTGTCTTATTTAACACTTTTTAACATCAAATGTTATCTTTGAGGTTATATTTTTAACCATTATTATACCCCCGAATGCTTTGGCTACTATCGATAGGCTTTCTGATATGGCTGGTTGTTATTTTTTATTGGTTGTGGCAGAAAGTTACTAACCAACGACCAGAGAGTTATCCCACACTACAGAACCGACAAAAAATATATAGTTCAAAAAAGACTTTGGTCTGCTTTGGAGACAGTAATACGCATGGCAATGTCAGCTATAACTGGGTAAGTGATTTAGGCATAATTTTTCAGGATTTGCAGGTATTGAATGCCGGAGTAAATTCAGATCTGACTTATTCACTCTTACAACGAATAGATGATGTGATAGCCTGTCAACCTGATTTTATCACGATTCTCATAGGGACTAACGATGTTAGTGCAAGTGTCAGTGAGGAATTGGAAAGTAGTTTTAAACAGATTAATAGAATCCCAAAGGACATGAAGCCTGATTTTGATTTGTTTAAGAAAAACTATCAGGAAATCATTCTCCGACTGAAACAGGAAACCAAAGCAAAAATTGCTTTAATTTCATTGCCTGTCATGAGTGAAGATTTAAAACATGAGGCTAATATAAAAGCGGATAAATATAGCGGATATATTAAGGAATTAGCACAAACGCAAAAATTGACCTATCTGCCTTTGAGAGAAAAAGAGAAAGAATATTTAGGGGCTAACCCCCGGCCTTTGAAACATACATTTGACGAGACCTATAAACTGCTGATATTCTCCATTATAAACCATTATATATTAGGTAAGGATTGGGATTATACAAGCAAGAAACATGGGTATCAGCTTACGCCCGATAATATTCACCTGAATTCTGTTTCGGGAGGAATGCTTCGGGATTTAGTAAAAGGCTTTATTAAAACAACCCAAAAGTAATTGACAACCCTTAACCTATAATTTATGAAGCAGGTCTGTATCATTGGTGCAGGTTCCTCAGGAATTGTTGCTGCCAAAGTATTAAAAGAAAATGGTATTAGTTTCGATTGTTTTGAGAAAGGCTCAGACATTGGCGGAAACTGGCGTTTTAATAATGATAATGGTGTTTCATCGGCCTATCGTTCTTTACATATTAATACCAATCGCAAGGCAATGGCTTTTGCTGACTACCCAATGCCGGATGATTACCCGATGTATCCTCACCATAGTCATATTATTAAATACTTCGAAGATTACGTGGCACATTTTGGCATTCGTGAATATATTACTTTCAATACGGCTGTTACAGATGTAACCCAACGACCTGATGGCACTTATGTTGTTACATTTGATAATGGGAAAACAGAAAACTTTCAATATATAATAGTAGCTAACGGGCACCATTGGAAACCCCGTTTTCCTAATCCGGCGTTTAATGGTACTTTCACAGGAAAATCTTTCCATTCGCATGAGTATAAAGAATCAGCTCAGGTAAGAGATAAAGATGTATTAGTAGTGGGCATTGGCAACTCGGCAGTAGATATTGCTGCCGAAGCAGCAAGGTTGCATACGGGTAAAGTAGTTATTTCAACAAGAAGCGGAGCGCATATTACCCCTAACTGGATCTGGAGTATGCCTTTTGATAATCTGGCTAATGCTTTCACTTCAAAATTACCCCTTTCGATACAGAGATTAACCTTAAGTATTGTGCTATGGCTGGCGCGAGGTAAGCAGGAAGATTTTGGCGTACCTAAGCCTAAAAGACCTTTATTAAGTGAGCACCCGACTTTATCTCAGGATTTATTACATCTTTCAGGCAGAGGCGCAATTAAGTTTAAACCCAATATAAAAGAGTTTCAGGGTAAGACTGTTGTTTTTGAAGATGGCAGCCACCAGGATTTTGATGTAGTGATTTATGCAACAGGGTATAAGCTATCATTTCCGTTCCTGAAACATTATATAGAATTTGACGTAGAAGAAACAAACGACCTGAGACTTTATAAAAGGGTTATCCATCCAAATTTTCCGAATCTTTTCTTTATCGGGCTTTTACAGCCTTTAGGGGCTATTATGCCCCTGGCTGAATTACAGGCTAAATGGATTGCGAAGATTGCGAAAGGTGAATGTAAGCTCCCATTAAAAGAAGAAATGCTCCGTTCTATAGAGGAAGATGCCAGAATACAACGCAAACGTTTTGATGAATCTCCAAGACATACTTTAGAAGTGGATTTCTTTGCTTATAAAAGCAGTGTAGAAAAAGAAATGAAGCGAAAGAGCTAAAAGATGCAATCATATAAGAATTATGCACAACGATTTTATTATTTATCAACAACCATCAAAAAAAATCAGGTTAAGAGAGAAAGACTATCACTTTTTTAGTGGTACGTCTTATCTGGGATTAAACCAGGATGAAGATTTTAAACAACTATTAATAGAGGGGCTACACCAATACGGCATGTCATTCGGCAGTTCCCGCAACGGGAATCTTCAATTAGCTATTTATACAACAGCTGAAAACAAGATGGCTACCTGGGTAGGTGCAGAAAAAGCGCTTACAGTCTCGTCAGGTATGTTAGCAGGGCAATTAGTGGCTCAATATTTAAGAACGCAGCAGGTAACCTATTTTTACGCTCCACAGAGCCACTCTGCTAACTTCCATGAGCCAATTGTTCAATTACCAGCCATAAGCTTTCAGGAGTGGACAAAACAGATTGAAAAGCAAATAAAAGAAACAAATGCCCCTCATTCGGTTATCGTTTGCAATTCAACCGATGGTTTGCGGGCTACCAGCTATAATTTTGATTGGATACAGGAGTTGCCCGAAAATCAGTTTATTACCTTAATTATAGATGATTCGCATGGTTTGGGAATAACAGGTAATAATGGGGCAGGGATTTTTCAGTCTATAACAGTAACGCCAAATATACGATTTATCGTAGTCTCTTCTTTGCATAAAGCCATGGGTATTCCGGGAGGAGTGGTTTTTGGGGATGAAGCTACGATTGAAACATTAAGACATACAGCTTTTTTTGCTTCCTGTTCACCGATAGCTCCGGCTTACTTATATGCTTATGTGAAAGCAGATAAAATTTATCAAAGAAATTTTGAACGTTTGCTGGCAAATATTGAGCGTTTCTCTTCGCAATTAGAAGCTGCAAGGAGTTTATTCAGCTTTCAGCCTGATTATCCAGTATTTTATACGGCTCAGGATGCATTATATGAGTATCTGTTCAAAAACGATATTTTCATTTATAGCTTTGCTTATCCTATCAAGACCGGTAAACCTAATACAAGAATTGTGATAAGTGCCTGGCATGATAAGGAACAGATAGATTTACTAGCAGCGAAATGTAATGAATTTGCAGAGAAAATGAATTAACCCATTAACCAGATTTTATCTTCTTCATGCCCTTGTTCTTTCCATTCTACCAATACGCGTTGGCTATCAAGCGTATTTACTTTCATACCTGTATAATCTGGTTGAATAGGCAGGTCGCGCACATAGCGGCGATTGATTAGACAGAGTAATTCAATTTTTTCCGGTCTTCCGAATGCCTGCATGGCATCAATAGCTGCACGAACCATGCGTCCGGTAGCTAGTACATCATCTATCAATATTACCTTTTTGTTTTCAATCACAAAAGGAACTTTGGTTTCATTAGGTTTTAGCGGTGAATCTCTTCTTCGGAAATCATCACGGTAAAATGTAGCATCCAGATAACCTAATTTGATAGAACCACCTGTTTCCTGCTGTAACTTCTGGTGAATACGCTCGGCTAAGAATATGCCACGTGGTTGTAGACCAAGAATAACAGAGTTTGAAAAATCTTTATGGTTCTCAATCAGTTGTTGACATAAGCGATTCAGCGTAATATCAAGAAGCGGATTGGCTAAAATAAGTCGTTTCATACAAAAATTGATAAATGATACCTGTGTGATTGCTATAGCAGCAACAAGATTCTCGGTAAATTTTCGGAACTTTGCCAACAAATTTATTGACATATTTTCTCATTCACTCATTCACTCGTTAAAAAAAATGAAATATCTCATTGCCGGGCTCGGAAACATTGGTCCTGAATATGCTTTTACCCGTCACAATGTGGGTTTTATGGTACTCGACCGTCTGGCGGCACAAAACGATTTCTCTTTTAAAATGGAAAGGCTCGCCTACACGGCCGAGTTTAAATATAAAGGTAAACAGATACATTGTATTAAGCCTACTACTTATATGAATCTGAGTGGCAATGCCGTGAACTACTGGTTACAGGCTTTAAAGATACCCGTTGAGAATCTATTGGTGATCTGTGATGATATAGCCTTACCATTCGGGAAGCTGCGCATGAAAACCAAAGGTTCGCATGGCGGACAGAACGGATTAAGAAATATTGAAGAAAAATTAGGTACCCAGAATTATAATAGATTGCGCTTTGGAATAGGCAATAATTTTCATGCCGGAAGGCAGGTAAATTACGTTTTAGAGCCTTTCAGCGAAGATGAAATGAGCCAATTGGTCGCAAGATTAGACCGGGCAGACGACATAATTACCAGCTTTTGTAGCATTGGGGTAGAGCGAACAATGAATTTTTTCAACGAATGATTGTACTTTTTAAAGAATTTTCATGTTAGTCAATATTGGAATAATATATAAGTTGTACTTTTCTAAGACGAATAATATTCTGATTATTGGTAATAAATAGCTATAAGATTCGCATTTTTGTTTCGTATAACAAATAAAATTAGAACAATATTCGGAGTTTTGGCCTGACACACATTTGGATTATATTAATTTTCGTTGTAGTTTTGCATCATCATCCACGAAAGAAAAATAGAACAAAACAATGAAAAATTCATTTAAATCCGTTATATTTGCAGTTACACTTGGGTCATTCTTGATTTCTGCAAATATTGTAAATGCAAATGACCACGATTCAGCTAAGAGTGAAGTAATGTTGGTAAAGGGAGCTGAAGTAAATTTCGCGAACTTCATGTCGAAAAAAGCGAAAAAATTTGTAAAGACCGAAGATTGGGTTATATTTGTAAATGTTGTGAAATTATATAACAACTCACCAGCCAGATTTATGGCATTGAGTTCTTCACAAAAAGCAGAATTTAACGAAGCGGCAAACAACATAGAAGCAAAAGTTGCAAAGCTAAGAGGAGATGAGGCTAAAGCCTGGAGAAACAAAGTAGTAGCAACAACAAAAATTTTGAATGTGTTGTGGAATTACCAATCAAACGTTGGGCCAGTTGACCAGGAAAACGCGGTAAGTCCGGTTGTGACTGAAATGTTAGGTCGCTAAGGCTCAACTTAGCAAAGAACAAAATATTAAGTTTTTCATAGTTTAATAGGTTAGGGTTGAATAGATGGACGCTTACCCCACTGCTTCTGGCGGTGGGGTTAAGTTTTTTTATGGGGATTCTGTTTGCCTCCTGGAACATCTAAGCCCTCAAATTGCGTTACACTGTATATCCAATAACTTATCTTTCTTAACCCGATGCGTACTGTATTATTACTGTTTCTTTTTCTGGCTTCATGTACTCAAAGCGAGAACAAAATCCAATCAAAGACTTATTATGACCTTGCCGGATTAATTAATCAGCAAATCAGCGATTTATCGGCTAAGAAACCTTTGGTTGAAAAAACAGTAGTATTGGCTCATAAACAGGAGCGCATTGAGACCAAGGATATTGACTGGAATAAAGAGTTAGAATTATTTCTGCAAGCTGACCTGAATAAGCAATCGTATCAATCAGGCTATACTATTGATACAAAGGATAAAAGAGTTAGTTATCAGTTAAAAGCAGGTGAAAAACTGTCGGTAACTCAACTGTTGATAGAATTTGACGAAAAAGATTTGCCCAAGCATATAGAAGCTACTATGCATACAAATAACTATCTATATGAATCAGATAAAAAACTCACGGCAGATTTGGTGAATAACCAATTAAAAAGCTATAAAATAGAGGGATATAAGGAGTTGTTTATTGGTAGCAGGAAGAATTTTAGTGTTGAAGGCAAAATAAAAAACTAATAGTTCGCTTTAATTTGCCTTCACCTAAATTATCTTATAATTTGTAACGGCTTTCGAAGGTTACCTTCATAATAATAATAATAATCATCAACACCTAATGAGAGAATTTCGGCTATTTCTATACTCGAAAGTTCAAAATCTTGCTTGTGAACTTCGATAATTTCTTTAACTAGAGATGGTTGTTCTTTTGCAAAATCTAATTCTTCTGGTTCTCTGAGACGGTAAGGTGCCATTTGTTGCCAAAGATACTTTTCTTCATTTGGAGTAAGTATGCCTATATTTGAAGCTTTGACAATAAGTGAACTCATTGAAACTTTCCAAAACCGTTTAAGGTTTGCAAGTGTTTTTAAGTTTAATTTTGCAAAACTTCTCCTAAAATCAAATTCAGGTACAAGAAATTCACTTCCAAATCTAAATGCTTCTTTCTCTAGGTCTCTATCTTTTTCAGTAATCTTACTAAAGTGTAATACTAGATGGCCTAACTCATGAGCTAATGTTAGTCTTTCCTTATCTGAGGGTAATTGAGAATTAACATAAATAATCGGTTGATTTTTAACTGTAAATAAACTTAAACCATCTATCTTATCAGTATTAAAATCGAAACGAATTACGATTATTCCATTATCTTCCAATAAACGAGTAATATTTTCAATCTTGCCTTTTGGTAATCGCCATTTTTCTCTTAAAAATAAAGCCGCCTTTTCAGGTTGCCCATGCTTCTCAACATCCCAATCAATTAAGTTTGCATCAGGGATCTCAACTCGCTTTAATAATTTTTCAATATGAATACGTATAATATTCATTTGAGCCTCAAACTGCTTTTGTGTTCTGCCGGGAACTTTTGCTTTTCTACGATAATAAATTAAACTTGGTGGATAAATTTCATCTTTTAGTAAGAAAAAAGATTTCGGATAATTTAATATATCTGATATTTTTTCTATATAATCATCTGATAAGAATAATTCGTTATTTTCAAGCTTTGATACTGTTCCCTGACGAACATTCATTTTTTCGCATAATTCAGTTTGAGTAAATCCTCGTGATTCACGAGCAAGTTCAATCATTTTAGGATTGTACGAAAAAGTATTCATTATTTATTGTTATAAAGTCAAAGGGTAACTTTACTTTTTTTACTTAACCATTTGTCCCATCTCTTTGTTCTTGAGAAGGCTTAATCGCTTTAACTCTATTTGTATTCTCGCTTGAAGGTTCATTTGATAATGAGAGACCGAGAGTTAATTGCGTCATTTCATGCTTCATGTCTTTATGCCATATTACGGTTTGGCCTTTACGACAGACTAGAGGAATATTTACTAAGTTTGTCCAAGTTTTATTAGGTATATAGCCTGCATAAAAAAGGGTTAATTCATCTGGGAAAGCACTCATGCTTAACTGATTTATATACTTTAAAGATTGCTTAGTTTCTAAACTTGACATTTTAAAGTCTTTAGCATCTTTCATTTTCTTAAAACGAACAACAATCTTCTTTTCTATTATAAGATAGAAAATACCACGTGCTTCCCCACTAATAACTTCAGCGTCACTGCCAAACTCTTCAGTTGCTCTCGCACGAATGAAATCTAAAATTAAAGAACAAATACTTCGAGCCTTAAAATCTAAGCAAGCGATTTGACTTAATTTAATATTAGCTATTTCCGAGTAATCTTGAAAAGAGGTTTGAACAACCGTTGAAATCCTTTCGTAATACTTTGAAGCTGTTGCTTCAATTTCTTCTTCCGATAAAATATTTCTCATGTATAATAGATTTGTATGTAGATCTAAAACAAAGTTACTCCGGTTTTTCCATTTATCAAAATTTTTATTCCAATTTTTTCTTTTTTAATAAAAAATATTCCAAAACGCAATAGATAATGTATAAAAAAAGGTATTACTATATGTAAAGTAATACCTCTTAATGATTGTATTTATTCTATTAATAATCTCCTCCGGCGCCACCGCCACCAAAATCTCCCCCACCAAAGTCGAAACCTCCACCACCACTGCTTCCGCCGCCACCAGACCAACCGCCTGACGAGCTTCCCCAGCCTGTATAGGTAGTATACGGAATCCAGCCGCCACCGCGGTTGCCGCTATTGCCTCCTCCTTTTCTGTTTTTTCCTATGATATAGAAGACGATAATCAGGATGATAATAAAGATAAGGATACCTATAAAAGCACCTCCATCATCTTCATCGTCCGGGTCTGCTTTAAATTCTCCTTTGGCATAATTAATAATCTTGTCTACCGCTGCATTAAGTCCTTCGTAATACCTTAGTTCTTTGAAATTAGGCTTTATATCCTGCTCTATAATGCGTTTGCTATATGCATCGGTAATAGAGCCCTCCATGCCGTATCCGGTGGCTATAAACACCTTTCTGTCTCCTGGAGCCCAGAGTATAATAATACCGTTGTTTTTACCTTTTTCACCTACTCCCCAGGCACGACCTAACTTAAAGGCATATTCGCTGATGTCGTAAGGCTGAACGGTTTTAACAATAACAACAACAATTTGAGTAGAAGTGGTGTCGTAATAAGCCTTTAACTTTGACTCCAATTGGCTGGTTTCGCTTTGACTTAACAAACCACCTACAAAATCATTGACAAATCGGGCAGGATTCGGTTTGTCCGGAACATCCTGCGCAAAAGCCATGCTTTGTAGCAGCAGTAGTAATATGAGTAGTTTCTTAAACATTTTCCAGGTTAAGGTATAGGTTCTGTTGAAATATCATCAGAAAGTTCATTTACGTCGTCCTGATGATACGGAAAAAATTTCTTTAACTGATTGCCGGCTTCACGAATCCCCATCTGTAAACCTCCAGCAAAGTCTTCCTGCAAAAAATACTGTCTCATACTGTCTCTGATACCTTCCCAAAAGTTAATCGGGACTACTTTATCGATGCCCTCATCACCCAATATGGCAAATTTGTGGCTTACATGAGCTAGATAAAACAAAACACCGTTTCTTTGGGCTGTTCTATCAAGTGCCAGGTAATGAAATACCTGTTTCGCACGTTCCATTGGGTCTTCGGTTGGACAAGTATCTTCTATATGAACCTTTACCTCTCCCGAAGTATTGAGCTCTGCATCTTTGATTGCTTTCACAATCCTTTCTTTGGCGGTCTCTGTCAGAAACATGATTGTATGAGATAAGATTTTCTGAAAAAATAAATAGCACTTACAGGATTATGAGGCCCTGTAAGTGCATACAATATGCTTTGTGAGATTAGAATTTAACCGTTGGAGCCGATTGGGCGGAGTCAGATGCCTGGAAGAAACCTTTTTCATTGAATCCGAATATCTTGGCAAAAATAACTGTCGGGAAGCTCAATGCTGAGGCATTGTAGGTCTGAACCGAACCGTTGAAATCATTACGTGCTACACCAATCCGGTTTTCAGTGCCTTCCAATTGAGATTGCAATTCCAGGAAGTTTTGGTTCGCCTTTAACTGAGGATATTGCTCTACCGAAACCAATAAGCGGCTCAAAGCCCCACTTAACTGATCTTGTGCAGCCTGAAACTTCTGAATATTTTCAGGAGTCAGATTATCCGGGCTGATTTGCATAGAAGTGGCTTTCGCACGCGCTTCGATTACTTGTGTTAAGGTACTTTTTTCGAAATCAGCAGCACCCTTTACTGTATTTACTAAGTTTGGAATCAAGTCTGAACGACGTTGGTATTGGGTTTGTACATTAGCCCATTTTCCTTTCACGTCCTGATCTTTGCCAACCAGGCCATTATAAGAACTACAACCATATACACAGAAAATCAATACTACGCCAATTATAATTAAGGTGCTTCTTTTCATTTTTTAACAGAGTTTTTGTGTTTAAACTAATAATTTTGCTCAAATGTAATACTTTGGAAATAATATGCAAGAATTACATAAGTATAAGTGGGTAAAAACATTTATGAATGGATATTTTCGCCTAGCCACAATTTTATATACTCCTGTTCAGGGTCATAAAAATCAGCTTGTTGCTGTGTATCAAACTTTCTGCCCTCTTGCGGGTCATTACCTACACCGGCTATATAATTCCAGTTGCCCCAGTTAATACACACATCATAATCAATCAGAGCGCTTTCAAAATAGGCAGCACCCCAGGTCCAGTCAATGCCTAAGTCTTTAGCTAAATAACTGGCTACATTCTGTCTCCCTCTATTAGATAAATAGCCTGTTAGCTGCAACTCACGCATATTGGCATCAATAAAAGGTACACCTGTTTCACCTTTTACCCATGTTTCAAAAGTAGATTTATTCCGGCTCCATTGTCTCATCAGGTCATTCTTGATGCCACTGGCTTTAAACATACGTGTGCCATGTTTCAATGCACTAAAATAGAAATAATCACGCCATATCAATTCAAAAATCAACCAATAGGTAGATTCATTCGCAACTACTTCCGACTCATATTTCTTTACTTGCTCATAAACCTGACGGGGGGAGATACAGCCTAAGCTCAACCAAGGTGATATTTTAGAAGAATAATCTTCTCCTATTAACCCATTGCGGGTTTCTTTATAGGTTTTAAGTAAACCCTTTTGCCAGATAAACTCATTCAATCGCTTCAAGCCCTCGGTTTCACCTCCTTTAAAATTAAAAGCTGAGCGTTCGTCTAGTACAGGTTCAGTCTCAAACCCTAAATCCTGATAAGTTGGGATATGGCCTTGATCAATGCCTTCAACTTTTGGCAATTGTGCAGGAGCATCAAATGTTTTACGGACTTTAGTAGCCTGTTCTATCTTTTTTCGGAAATCAGTAAAGACTTTAGGCAGGAAATTTATCTGGAAAGGTAAATCACGGGCATGGAAGAGGGTAGCAGACCAGATAAGGTCAATATCTATATTGAGCGGTTTTAAGGTCTTGGAAAGTAATGCTTCAATGGTTGTCTCATCCTGAGTTACTTCTTTGCTGGCGAATACAGCAGAAGCTTCCAGTTCTTCAGCCATCTGCGCAATTATTTCTTCGGCATGACCAATTCTTATAATGAGCTCAGAGCCTTTATCGCGTAGATTTTTTCTTAAATCTTCAACAGCTTCTAATAAAAACTTTGTTCTGAAAAGTCCGGTTCTTTTAAGTCCCAGAAAGTTTTTCTCAAAATAGCGGGTATCGAAAACATATACCGGAACCACATTACCCGCTTTTGAGGCTTCAAGAAAAGCTTCGTTATCGTGTAATCGCAAATCGTTTCTAAACCAGAAAATTATATTTTGCATGCCTGTAATTAAGATAAATGATGGTGTCTTTATTGTCTTATGCCTGCTTTTCAGTGCATAGCAATAACCCTGACAAATATTTGTGGTGCAAATATCCGTTGGTACTGACACTTTTCAAACCTTAATTAACATAAATAAAAGAAGATAGCGTTCCAGGACGAATCCTAGTGCTAAAATATACACTTACAAACAAACAAACTCGAAAGCAATTTTGCGGGCTGTTTTTACATTATTAGCATCAATCAACGTTTGGTCAGCGTTTGTTACAATTCCGCTCTTATCGTATTGGTAGCTGGTTTGGGTAGTTTCGTTCAGCTTACCGTTATCATCATAAACTTTTACCATCGTTGGGTTATTTTTACCTAATGAAGCAAAGAAATTATTGGCAAGTCCTACAAACCCTAAAGCCATTGTGCGATAGCCTGTTGGCATATATTGTGGTTTATCATCATAACTTACGCCTTCAAAAGTAAGTAATTCAGGGTAACCATCTATTTGTGTATAAACTTTTGACACATTGCTATTCAGGTATTCTACGCGAGTTTTGCCTTTGGCAGTACTTCCAAAAATATCAAACTGCGTATTAACCGCTACAATATTATCACCCTCATACATAAACTCGTTAGTCATGAACTGATAGTCTCTGATAGAGGTTTTTGATTTGATGATTTTTCCGGCAGAATTATACTCAAAAACAACAGTATACTGATCAGAAGAGCTTCCAGCTTCAATAATCAACTTTTCAATATTGTTTTTAAGATTATAATTAAAGAGAGTAGATACTTCCGTGCCTTCACGGGTAACAATTCGTTTAATGCGCCCCAGAGTATATTCGAAAGAAAAAACGGGTGCTCCGGTTCCGGAACTTACATTCCTGAGCGGGCACTTAGCTAATTTCGATAATGCGTCAGGGTCAATGTCGCCGTCTCCGACGCGCGTACAGGAGGCTATGAGATCCACAAGGGCCACAGCCAGAAAAATGGCAAAACGTTTCATTGTAATTTTATAATAAAGATTCTTTCAATAGCAATGAAGAATCAAGCAAAAAACGTGCCTGTTTTAAGAGGGGAGAAGAGTTTTAATCTAACAAAAAAGCCCTCTTTCAGAGGGCCAAATGACTTATAATTTGGTCTTTAGAAAGGCTGTTAAGATAGCCAGACCTTTTTCGAAGTGAGTATTATTGTTAATGATGATATCGGCATCATATTTGGTAGGCTCGATAAACTTCTCGTAAGTAGGCGCCACATGGTTTTCCCAGCGGTATAAAACATCTGTAAGGTCATATCCTCTTTCACTTCCGTCTCTGATGATTCGACGTTTGATCTTCACATGTTCACGGGCATCAATGAATACCTTTAAGTCGAGCAACCGAGAAACTTCCACAGAATGAAAGACGAAAATACCTTCTACCACGATGATTGGCGCAGGATTGAAAGTAAGGATATTGGGAACAACCGCCGGATTATTGAAAGTATATTCTTTTTGCTGAACTACTTTCCCGTTTTTTAACTCCTCTACATGTTTGGCATACAACTCAAAGTCTATCGCCTCAGGTAAATCGTAATTCTCAATATTATTGGCATCTTTAGGCACCAGAGGCTTTGGACGGTAATAATTATCCTGAGAAATAAGACAGGTTTCATCAGGAGAAAAAGAACTTAGTAGCTGATGCAAAAAGTATGTTTTTCCTGATGCACTCCCCCCTGTAATACCAACAATATATGGTTGTTTCATACTTAAGCCAAAACTTGTATAACTTGTTCCAGGATAAAACGTCCGTCAATATTGCCTAAGGCTTCGTCAGAAGCACGCTCAGGGTGCGGCATCATACCAAATACATTTTTTCCGGCATTAGTTACCCCAGCAATGTTTTCGATGCTACCGTTATGGTTAGCTTCCGGACAAATGACACCAGATTCATCACAGTAACGAAACAATACCTGATCGTTATCGTTGATTTGCTTCAATGTATCTTCATCGGCAAAGTAACGGCCATCACCATGAGCAATTGGTATTTTATAAGCCCTGTCTTCTAAACCTGCCGTAAGCAATGTAGAGCTGCTTTGTGGTTTCAGATAGATATTACTACAGATATATTTACGCTCAATATTTCTCAATAAAGCACCCGGTACCAATCCGGCCTCAGCTAAAATCTGAAATCCGTTACAGATACCCATCACATAGCCACCTTTATTGGCGTGGGCAATCACTTCGTTCATAATAGGCGAGAAACGAGCAATAGCACCCGAACGCAAGTAATCTCCATAAGAGAATCCACCCGGTAATATGACAAAATCACAACCCTGAAGGTCGTGGTCTTTGTGCCAAAGTTTAACTATTTCTTGTCCGAGGTTGTGACGGAATGCAAAAACGGTATCGTCTTCACAGTTAGAACCAGGAAATACTACTACGCCGAATTTCATAAGTTACGAATCCCGAAGACGAATCTGTAGGATTGATTTGAATTTGAATGAAAAGAATTTTTACACAAAATTACGAAAAATCTATAGGATATAGCCTAATAATTTTCAGAAATTGCTGGCAAATATTCTGGCACCCCAACTCATACGAATACTATCTGAATGAAAACCGCTAAAAAAATATCAGTTTATCTGGCGACAGGCTTATTCCTATTAATTATTGCCTACCAGGTATGGGCAAATATAGGGCTTGGCTCGAAAGCGCCTCAAACGCTAAAACTGGATGTAACAGAAGCCTTTGGAGATTCAAGTAGTAAGGGTAATATAGTAGGAGTCCAGGCATTTATGGAGCCAATCGACTATGCTTCAGAGAAAAATTTCAGTAGTAAGATACGCTTTTATTTAGATGAAGCAAAAAAGAAAAACTGGTTAATTCCGGGAAAAACTATTGTGGTATTTCCAGAATACTTTGGTACCTGGCTGGTAGCCTTAGATGAAAAGGAAAGTATTTACCACACACCAAAAATAGAAGAAGGCTTACAAAAGATAGTAATGAGGAATGTCGGCAAATTCTTTAAAACCTATATCAGTAGCCCGGATTCAGTAAAAGATAAAGTAAAGTACAGTGTTTTTGCGATGAAAGCTTCTACTATCGCAAAAGTTTATCAGGAGACTTTTGCGGCTTTAGCAAAAGAATATCAGGTAACCATTGTTGGGGGTTCTGTTTTATTACCCGAACCAAGCGTTGAATATGGCGTATTGAAAACAGGAAACGGACAATTATTTAATACTTCGGTAGTTTTTGAGTTTGATGGACAAATTAATTCAAAATTGATTAAAAAAGCTTTCCCAACGGCTGATGAATTAGGATTTATTTGTCCGGTTGATGCCAAATCGATTCCTGTATTTCAGACTAATGTCGGAAGAATGGGGGTCTTGATTTGTGCAGATGCCTGGTTTTCGGATGCTTATAAGGCTTTAAAAACAAAAGCAGTTGATTTTGTGATAACTCCCTCTTACTCCAATGGAATCGGTTATTGGAATAAACCCTGGAGTGGTTATTCAGGTGCAGAAACGCCTAAAGAGGCAAAAGCCGATATAGATAAAATCTCCTTAGGTGAAGCATGGATCAAATATGCGATGGGTACACGAGCCAAAGAAGAAGCAGGTGTTAAGAAAGGCATGAATGTTTTTCTCCAAGGCAACTTATGGGATTTGGGTGCTGATGGCTCAACAATTATCTTGAGCGATTCAGCACGTGCAACGCCTTATATAGGAAAGTCAGCTTTGATTAATCTTTGGTTATAAGTAGGAGAATCTACTTCTGGCCAGATTTATCAGGTTCATACTTAATAAAAACCTGCAACCAGATAGAACGGGATAAACGATAAAGCAGCGGAAATAATAGAAAGGTAAGTGCTACATAACCCAAAATATACCATAACCAATATACCCTTTCCTCAAAGAATAAATAGTAGGCTACTGTGGCGGTGACAAACAGGGCAATATTAAAGATATAGCTTACATACATAGCACCATAAAAGAAACCACTTTCTCTTTCATACCTTAATCCACACTTCGGACAATTTTTATGCATAGCAGTCATCTTGCCCAGGTTATAAGGATTTTTAGTTTCAAAAATCTCTCCCTCATGACAACGAGGACATTTCATCTGTACAGCAGCTTCTACTTTATTCATTTTGTTTTTACTTTAATACCGTTTCTTTAATAATAATCCAACACCCCATCACTAAGATAAACCAACCGAAAGCAGGTTTTAGTTTCTCTCCATCTACTCTTTTCGATAAATAGCTTCCAATTAATACACCACTAATAGTGCAGCCAACAAATTTCAAGAGAAATCCCCAATCTAATACAACGCCGGCCGAGAAATCGCCTATGGCCCCGAACAAAGAATTTATAGTAATAATCAACAGAGAAGTTCCTACGGCTTCTTTCATAGGTAATTGTGCAAAAATAACCAAAGCCGGAATAATCATAAAACCGCCACCTGCGCCTACAAATCCGGTTAATGCCCCTACAATAATCCCTTCTAAAAAAATTACCCAATAACTTACTTTTGTTTTAATCAGATCATTAGCTTCCTTACGGCTTTTAATGATTGAATAAGACGCCCCAATCATCAATAAGCCAAAAAGTAACATTATCATCAGGTTTTTAGTAAAGGTAAAGTCTCCTGACTGATAAATTACTTCGGGTATTCGGTGCATCACAAACTTTCGCATGGTAAATACCATCACAAAAGCAGGAAAAGAGAAAAATAATCCTTTCCGAATATCTACCAATCCTTTCCTCAAATAGTCAATAGAGCCTACTAATGAGCTGATACCGACAATAAAAAGGGAATAGGTTGTAGCCGTAGTAGGGCTTATACCCATAATATAAACCAATACGGTTACAGTCAGAATAGAGCCTCCGGCACCAATCAATCCCAAGGTAATACCAATCAAAAAAGCCAAGCCAAAACCTATTATTTCCATAGAATTTAACGAGAGAATCTTTGTCTTTTTCAAAGATTCAGCTAGTGAAAAAATGGTGCAATTTAAGGAAATGGAATGAAAGTGCAGAATTAAGATTGTATTTTTCAAATATCCATCCCACTTAAGCTGATTATTTTTCAGATTACTATAGAATTATACTGAAAGCTGATTATTTTTGTTAAAAACCTGAACTTTCTATGTATAAGAAAATTACACTTCTTCTCAGCTTTGTAACCACCACTTTAGTAGCCCAGATTGAAAAAGCTCCACCAAGAGCCGAGGGCGAATACGCCAATCGTTTAATCATCAGAGGCGTTACGCTAATCAATAGTACGGGTGCTCCACCTGTGGGTCCTGTTGATATTGTCGTAGAAAAAAATAAGATAGCACAGATTCGTCAGGTGGGTTATCCCGGTGTGCCTATTGAGCCTAAAAGTCGCCCGAAATTGAATGAAGGAGATAAAGAATTAGATTGTACAGGCATGTATCTGATGCCGGGTTTTGTGGATATGCACGGGCATATAGGTGGTAAATCACAAGGTACTCCGGCTGAATATGTGTTTAAACTATGGTTAGCACATGGTATCACTACTATTCGTGACCCATCGGCAGGGAATGGTTTGGAATGGACGCTTGACCAGAAAAAGAAAAGTGAAAAGAATGAAATAACTGCCCCCCGTATCAAAGCTTATACAGCCTTTGGGATGGGTTCAGATAAACCCATTAATACACCCGAAGAGGCTCGCCAGTGGGTAAGAGATAATGCCGCTAAAGGAGCAGATGGTATTAAGTTTTTCGGTGCATCACCTGAGGTTTTCAGAGCAGCTTTGGAAGAAAACAAAAAAATAGGTTTACGTTCGGCCTGCCATCATGCACAATTGGAAGTGGGTCGAATGAATGTATTAGCTACAGCCAAAGCAGGTTTAACTACCATGGAACACTGGTATGGTCTACCGGAAGCCTTGTTTGATGAGAGAACCTTACAGAATTATCCGCCTGATTATAATTATAACAACGAACAGAATCGTTTTGAAGAGGCAGGAAAATTATGGAAGCAAGCAGCAGAACCTGGTTCAGCTAAATGGTATCAGGTAATGGATGAGTTATTGAAATTGGATTTTACACTTGACCCAACCTTTAATATTTATGAAGCTAACCGTGAATTAATGCTGGCTCGCCGGGCAGAATGGCATGATGAATATACTTTGCCATCGGTTTGGCGTTTCTATGGTCCAAGCCGTATTTCTCATGGTTCCTACTGGCTAAACTGGGGAACAGAGCAGGAGGTAGCGTGGAAAGAGAATTATCGCATCTGGATGCGTTTTGTGAATGAATATAAAAACAAAGGCGGACGTGTAACGACTGGCTCAGACTCAGGCTTTATTTATCAGTTATACGGCTTTGCGTATATCAGAGAGCTGGAACTATTGCGTGAAGCAGGATTTCATCCGTTAGAAGTAATCAGAGCAGCTACATTAAAAGGAGCAGAAGCTTTGGGTATGGCCGACCAGATTGGTACAGTAGAAGTAGGTAAATTCGCTGATTTTGTGATAACAGAAGAGAATCCATTGGCGAACCTGAAAACTTTATATGGTACAGGAGCTATCAGAGTCAATGATAAGAACGAAGTAGTGAGAGTAGGGGGCGTAAAATATACCGTGAAAGACGGCGTGGTATATGATGCTAAAAAACTATTGGCTGATGTACGCAAAATTGTAGCAGATGCCAAAGCTAAAGAGGGCTTTGAAATTACCCAGCCGGGTATTCCGCAAAAAGGACCATCAAAAGTGCAAGGGTCTGAAAAAAATCAATAGAAACAAAAAGGGCTTTCAGATTTCGCTGAAAGCCCTTTTTGTTTTATTTCTTCTTATAATCTCCACGAGAGAAATGTTTCTCAATCCAGCAGTACATCAGAATAAAGAAGTATCTGCTACCCATTTCTTTAATCTTCAACTTTGATTCGCCGTATTTGCGGTTTGTCCAGCTGTTGGGTACTACGGCAAAGGTATATCCTCTTACCATCGCTTTCAGTGGAAGTTCAACGGTTAAATTGAAGTGGGGAGATAAAAAAGGCTTGATGCCCTCAATGGTTTCTCTTTTATATAGTTTAAAAGCATTCGTAGTATCATTGTATTTGATACCCATCATGTTTTTAATAATAAAGTTTGCAATGCGGTTAATGAATTTCTTTAATGGCGGGTAATCAATCACTTTCCCTCCTTTTACCCAACGACTACCAAATACGGCATCCACATTCTCGCTGAGCATGGTTTTGTAGTATTTAACTAAATCTTCCGGGTCGTCAGACATATCGGCCATAAATACCGCTACACAATCGCCAGAGAATCGCTCTAGGCCATAACGAACAGCATAGCCAAAGCCATTAGGTCCTTTATTGGTTTCAAAAACTAAGGTCGGAATCTCTCTCGAAAGTTCGTGCAACACATTCAGCGTCTGGTCTTTTGAATTATCGTTCGTTACCCAGATTTCGTGCGGAATATCGTATTTTTTGAGCGTAGCATATAAAGTGCGAAGAGTTTCAGGAATACTTTCTTGTTCGTTATAAGCAGGAATAACAACGCTTAGTTTCATTATTTTTTCTTTGGATATAAGTCTGTGAAAGATACGCAGCCTTGAAGTACGGTTCAATTAAAACGCAAATGTCTGAAAACTAAGGTTAAAATCAAAATGGGGGAGGAAATGGGGTAGATGGAATAGCAATAAATTTATTTAACTGCAATATAATTAAATCAAAAAGTTGATTTAATAACCTTGAAAGAAGAAGTTATTCTATTCGAAATCCAAGTTAAATGTGATTACCTTCAATTTTAGCGCGGTTAAGGATTTATGTCTTTTATATTACTTAGCCTTAACAGCAACTCTTTTAGTAAGATTCGCATTGGGGTAAGTGGCGGATAATCGTTTGATTATATTCTTATTATTAACAAAAAAGTTTCTTTCAAAACTGAAACTTTCTAATTTGGGTAAATGATAAATTCCTTCCGGCAGTAAACTGATAGGATTAAAATCAATATTAATTTCTATCAGGTTTTTCAATTTCTCAAAACCTTCTGGTAATGAGGTTAATGCGTTAGTAGTCAAATTAACTTGTCGCAAATTGCTTAAATTAACAAAATCAGCAGGTAATTTAGAAAGCTTGCTGCTTCTTATTTCCAGTACTTCAAGCTTTTTTAATTTATTAATGCCATTTGGTAACTTTTCTAATTTTGATAAAGAAAGATGTAATTCTTTTAATTCAGTGAAATTGTAGATATTGGCAGGTAAGATTTTAGTAGCATTAGCCGTATAACTATATTGTGATAGATAAAGTCTTTTTAGATTTTTACATTTCCATAGTTTTTCCGGTAAATTTCTTGCCTCATGATCTGACAAAGAAACCCATATTACTAATTCGGGATTTTGGAGTTTTTCAAATTGTTTGAGGCTTGAAATTACCATAAAAGGCACCTTCTTTTCCCATAGCAGATTTCCTTTGTGGTCGAAATAGCTTCCGAGATGGCCAATGTAAATGATGTTTTCATCCCACCAGATAAAACCTTCACCCCAATAACCCTCTAAAATAACCTTACCGGTTCTATCAAATATCTGAGACATTTGATCTGGTTTAAAGCCCAAACCAAGTCCATTACTAAAAATAGAAGTATGTTGATAGATAGGAGGAATTGCCCAATCTCCTGTTGAGTCAATATATCCTGCTTTCTGTGTCTCTAAATCTCTTACATTGGCTAAACCTTCTGAGAATCCGGGAAATTCATAAGGGCCAAATGCATTTGGCTGAAATTTTTTCTTGAAAAGATCTTTGCCATTCTTGTCAACAAACCAGGAGTATTCAGGTTCGTCTTGGCCAACAAAGATTTTTCCTTCATTGATTGATCGGGCAAACTGAAAAACAGGAGCAAGAACAACATTTCCTTTTGTATCCATTAACCCTTGTTTCCAGACGCTGCGATCACCTGCATTGGTTGGCTTCACTTCAACATTAAACCTTGCAACCCCATTGTGAAATCTGAAATTATATGTTTGCCCTTTAGCTTCATACGCAGGTTTAGAAAAAACAAGCTGACCTGTTTTATCAATGAACTCCATTTTGTCCATACAACGCCGCACAAAAAGACCCTCTCCTGCATAAATTAAGTCTTTATTCTCTTCGCTCAGGGGTATTAGTATTTTTCCTTCAAAATTAATTGCACCTTTCATCTTAGGATTAATCGCGCCAGACACAACGGCTACACTGTCTTGAAATGGGGTATTGAAGGGGTCATATATTCTCAACCACCAAATTTCCCGGACGGTCTTCCCTTTATTATCAATAATTATGGTTGCCCTTTTTTCACTATCATAATAAGTGAGATATCCATTATAATACTTTCTGTTCATCTCCACATACTTTGATGCTAATGAATCTAAGGTGAATATAAGCTCTCCTTTTTTGTTTATATAAGAAGCGAATCCTTCTTTAATTTCAGCAGGGTAAAGGTTTTCAGGCACGTGGCTTTGAGCCCATAGAATCGTAGATGTAATACAGAAAAAAATAAGCAGTTTGATTTTTTTCATAAATCAGATATTCAATACACTATTTTTTCAATTTCATAAATTCACCCAATAAAGGGGCTAAACCCTCTTCATTCAGGTTGTCATTATTCCAATGGCTCATTACACAGTTTACATAGTTATCTCTTACTTCAGTGGCTACATAATAGATAATTAATTGCTTGGCACCGACCATTATTCCTATCCCTGCGCCAAATTTGTAGACTATCTTTTTAGCTACCGTTTCTGTACCTTCAAAAATTACTTTAATATCTTCTTCAACTATTATTTTACCTGTCTTTTTTGATTTGGTTGCCAGTTCCTGATACTGTACAGCGTTTTGAGCATCAATTAACGTACTATGAACCGACCAATTCATTTCACCCATATACGGACATTGAATCGTATTTACCTCAGTCCAATAACAGGCATCATTCATTTTTACTTTTCTGCCAACAAAATTGATAGTCTCGGGCTTTAAGGCATTAAAGGCTTCTTTAGGAATTTTGTCTTCTATAATATCTCTGACAATAAGCCTTTCTAAATCTTTATTCTGATAATTAACATTGTCAAAGAAAACAACAATAACATTCTTGTCTATGTTTTCAACAAAATAAGAGGAAGAAAACTGCATAAGGCCATCGCCAATTGATTCGCTTTTTTCAAAATATACATTTTTAAAACCAAGCTTGTCGTCTGCTTTTCCTGCTGAAGGCTGCTTTTTATATTCTTTGAAAAGACTTTTTAGATTATCATCATTATAGACTTTTTTTTCTACTTTACTTGAAATTGCATAGCTATCAGTGTTATAATAAATAGCATCCTTATTGATAATAGCCTGTATCCGGTTTCTATAACTTTCAAGTTGTGCCTGTACTGTTGAGTGTATAAATAGAATCAGAAAAACGGAAAGCAAACTTTTCATTTTTTTTAGGCGTTAAAAAAGGCGTAAATTTATAAATCAGATTAGGAAGAGACTACTCAGCCTAATCCCTATGCAATAAAACAAAAATAAATGAAAATGGCAGAATGGGATTATTAAAAACAGAAACATTTATACAGATTTATCCCAACTTATTCACTTAAATTATTTTACGACAACTTCCTTAAAACTACTCTGAAACTTGACCCGCAAAATCATACATATTGATATGGATGCTTTCTACGCTTCGGTAGAGCAAAGAGATTTTGCCGATTTACGAGGGAAACCTATTGCCGTTGGTGGAAGTAGTGAACGTGGGGTAGTAGCTGCTGCCAGTTATGAGGCCCGGAAGTTTGGCGTTCGTTCAGCCATGTCTGCCCGGATTGCCAAGCAAAAATGCCCACAATTGATTTTTGTAAGACCCCGTTTTGAAGTATACAAGCAGGTATCTAATGAAATAAGAGAGATTTTTCTTGAATATACCCCTTTGGTTGAGCCACTCTCTTTAGATGAAGCTTATCTGGATGTGACTGAAAACCTGAAAGGCATTGAAACCGCTACTGAGATAGCCCAGGAAATAAAAACACGAATCAAAGAAAAAACGGGCTTAACCGCATCGGCGGGAGTTTCGGTAAATAAATTTTTGGCTAAAATAGCCTCAGATTATAAGAAACCGGATGGGTTATTCGTGATAAAACCGGCACAGGCTGAAAAATTTGTGGAAGAACTGGAAATCAATAAATTTCATGGGATTGGCAGGGTAACGGCAGAGAAAATGCATAAAATGGGCATTTTTACAGGCAAAGACCTGAAAGCCAAAAGCATAGATTTTCTGATAAATCATTTCGGCAAAGTTGGTAGATACTATTTTGAAATAGCGCAAGGTTTGGATAACCGACAGGTAAGCCCCGACCGTATCAGGAAATCAATAGGTGTAGAAAATACTTTTGACAGAGACTTTACCGAACCTGATGATCTTTACAGAGAAATAGATGATATTCTTGAACAAATCTGGCGAAGGATGTCCAGAATAAAAGCTTATGGGAAGACAATCACTTTAAAGATAAAATTTGCCGATTTTGAGAGTATTACCCGTAGTCGTACCTCACAGCTGCCTATCTTGGAGGAGAAACTTCTCGCAAAAATCTCTTATGAAATGCTTCATGCCTTATTGCCTATGCCTAAGGGCGTGCGTTTATTAGGTATTTACCTATCTAATCTTGAATTTGAAGACGAAATGCTGGGCCGACAACTGACTTTAAGTTTCTAAAAACTAAGCCAATAAAAAAGCCCATCAATTAAGATGAGCCCTTCTATGTATTTGATTCAGATTAGTATTATTCTACTTTGCTAAGCTTTATCGTATTTGTACGATTATTTTCCTGTAAAGGCATACTTAGGGTATTAATAAATAAATCTCCGGCTTCTAACTCCCCTTTTTCTACTAGAAAATCGCGGATATTGCCTACTACTTCTTCTACGCTACGGTCTTTCAGATGATTGTATTTAAACGCATTGATACCTGAATAAAGGCTCAATTGTGTGAGAAGCTTTTCGTTACCTGTAAAAATGAAAGTATTAGCTTTTGGTCTGTGGTGAGACAAGCGAACAGCTGTATAACCTGAAGTAGTAATACCAATGATAGCTTTTACACGTAAGTCACGGGCTAATCTGGATGCAGTCATTACCACATTGTCATTTTCTTTTTCATCCGATTCGTAGCCTGGCTCTGTAACGCGTGTATGATGGCGGTAATACAATTTCTTGGCATCATTATCATGCTCTACTTTCAGAATGGTATTGACCATTGTTTGTACAGCCAGGATTGGATATTTACCTGAAGCACTTTCTGCACTTAGCATCACGGCATCAGCACCATCTAATACAGCATTGGCTACGTCACCTACCTCTGCACGAGTCGGGCGTGGGCTATCAATCATGCTTTCAAGCATCTGAGTAGCCACAATAACAGGTTTAGCTGCCAGATTTGATTTTTCAACCAGACGTTTCTGAATCATAGGCACATCTTCCGATGGAATCTCAACACCCAAATCACCACGAGCTACCATGATAGCGTCAGTTGCTTCAATGATAGAATCCATATTAGTAACCGCTTCCGGTTTTTCCATTTTAGCAACTACCTTAGCTTCACTACCCTGTTCCTGAATATATTTCTGGATTTCTAAGATTTCTTCAGCTGTTCTTACAAATGATAGTGCTATCCAGTCTACATCGTTTTTCAAACCGAACTTCAAATCTTCCCAGTCTTTTTCTGTAACTGATGGTTGAGAGATATTGGTATTAGGTAGGTTAACCCCTTTTTTTTGTTTCAACAGACCACCATAAACTACTTCGGTAATTACATCCATGCCATCAACGCCTACTACTTTTACCTCAAGTTTACCGTCATCCATTAAAATTCTTTCACCCAATTGCACGTCTCTGTACATACCTTTATAAGGTGTACTTACGCGTTGGGCATTTCCTACTATATCTTCGTTGGTAAAAACTAATTTATCGCCTGCAAAAATCTCAACCCCCTCATTTCCTTTTTCCATCAAACCAATTCTGATTTTCGGTCCTTGCAAATCCTGTAAGATGGCACATTTGAAACCATGTTCGGCATTTACTTTACGAATACGGTCAATCCGCGCTTGATGGTCTTCGTGTGTCCCATGTGAGAAGTTTAAACGGAAAACATTTACGCCTGCTTTGGCTAGTGCCAATAGCATTTCTTCACTTTCTGAAGCAGGTCCGACTGTAGCTACAATTTTGGTTTTTCTATGCATATTTAAAATAAAATATTTCTTCGCCTTGAGAATCTCGCAAAAATAATAACTATTTATGAGAATTACCGAATAAAGTATTTTGAAATCTATAATTAAGATTTTGCCAAAATAAAAAATAAACAAGATAAGTAGTTTATATTCAGTTATTTAAAGCTCTGTTAAGTTTTAATAAAGAAAGCGTTTGAGTTTGTTAAATTATAAAAATAGTCTTTAATACCTGATTGAAAGTATTAATAAATGAGAAAAAACGATTAATCTTTCATAGAACGCTAATTGGATTAAAGTAAGAAATGGCATTTGAAAAAAAAGTGCAGATTCTTTGCCAAAAAAAAATATTCTACTAAATTTGTGTCCTTGGAAAATTCAAAAACAATTGAAACAAACCGCATTCGCAATTTCACTTCTCCTTCTACTCAGCTTTACAGTGTGAGAAACGGAGACTTTGTATAAATCAAAAGCCCTTTCTTGCACTCGGTGAGAAAGGGCTTTTTTTGCGAGTAATAGCAGATTTAAATATTGTTATTCTGACTTTGCAGTTCGAAGCATAATTTTTAGATATGCTCTATAAAGAAGTAGTACAAAATAACTAAACACCTCATTCAGCGATGAGCCAAAAGATTTATGTTTTCGACACCACCTTACGAGATGGAGAACAAGTTCCCGGTTGTCAGTTAACAACCGATGAAAAGGTAATGATTGCCAAGCAACTCGAAAAACTGGGTGTCGATATTATTGAAGCAGGGTTCCCTATTTCAAGCCCGGGTGATTTCAAATCGGTTGTGGAAGTATCTAAAGCCGTAACAGAGCCAACCGTTTGTGCCTTGTCAAGAGCGGTTAAAGGCGATATTGAGGCAGCTGCAGAAGCCCTGAAATTTGCTAAGCGCCCACGTATCCATACCGGAATCGGGGCATCTGATATCCACATCAAACATAAATTTAACAGTACCCGCGAGCAGATTATTGAACAAGCTATTGCAGCAGTAAAGCATGCGAAAAAGTTTGTAGAAGACGTAGAGTTCTATGCAGAAGACTCTGGTCGTGCTGATTTAGAGTTTTTAGCAAAACTAACCGACGAGGTAATCAAAGCAGGTGCAACTGTAGTAAACTTGCCGGATACAACCGGATATGTATTGCCTCACGAAATGTTTGAGCGTATTTCATATATCATGAATAACGTACCAAATATTGATAAGGCTATCATTTCAATGCATAACCATAACGATTTAGGCTTGGCTACAGCTAATACAATAGCCGGAATTCAGGCTGGCGCAAGACAGGTAGAGGTAACGATAAATGGTATTGGTGAGCGTGCAGGAAATACTTCATTAGAAGAAGTAGCGATGATTCTGAAAGTACATAAATCTTTAGGACTCCATACGAATATTGAAAGTACATTGCTCTCTCCTTTGAGTAATCTGGTTTCTCAAACCATGAGAATGCCTGTACAAGCCAATAAAGCGATTGTAGGACGTAATGCCTTTGCTCACTCTTCTGGGATCCATCAGGATGGTTTCTTGAAGCATACAGAAAACTATGAAATTATCAATCCGCAGGAAGTGGGTGTTGATAAATCATCTATTGTGTTGACAGCCAGAAGCGGCCGCCATGCTCTGAAGCATCGTCTTGAGATGCTAGGCTTCAAGTTGGAGAAACCTGAAATTGATGATGCTTACAGCCGTTTCTTGGATTTGGCCGATAGAATCAAAGAAGTAAATGATAAAGACCTGGTTATCTTGATGAAAGAAACCGTTTCTGCATAAGAATAATAGGACAAAATTCTGAAAAGGGCTTGTTGAATCGTTCATCAAGCCTTTTTTTGTTTACTTTGCATAGATAAATCTTACAATAAACCCCACTTCATCAAACTCCATGACTGACCGTCGCCATTTTCTCAATACTACTTTATTAGCAAGCTTGGGCTTGACTAATATGAATTTTGCATTCAGAGATACGAAAGCTAAAACCCTGAAACCTACTGCCCTGAAAAAAGGTGATACGATTGGTTTGGTTTGCCCCGCTTATTCAGCTTTTGTGAAAGAAGATGTACAGATAACCATCGAAAGTCTGGAAGTACTTGGATTTAAAGTGAAAAAGGGCGACCATATATTTGATAGATATGGGTATCTGGCAGGTAGTGACGAAGACCGTGCAGCTGATATTAACAAAATGTTTGCCGATAAAAGCATTAATGGCATCATGGCTATGCACGGCGGCTGGGGTTGTGCAAGAATATTACCACTTTTAGATTATAAAACCATTCAACAGAACCCAAAGGTTTTTATTGGCTATAGTGATATTACAGCCTTGTTGTTGGGTATTTTTGCTAAAGCAGGTCTTGTTACCTTTCATGGCCCGGTAGGTTCATCTACATGGAATAATTTCTCAGTTGAAAACTTCAGGAATATGCTAATAGAAGGTAGTATTGTACAGATGAACAATCCGACCAAGAAAGGAGACAATCTAGTGCAAGTTGACGACAGAATTTATACGATTAATGGAGGAAAAGCTACTGGTCGATTAATTGGGGGTAACCTCACTGTATTAAGCCATATTGTAGGCTCCCCTTATGTACCTGATTTTAAAGGTAATATTCTGTTTTTAGAAGATGTAGGCGAAGATATTTACCGTATCGACCGGATGATTACCCAATTGAAAATTGCCGGCTTATTGAGTCAACTTTCAGGTTTCGTATTCGGTAAATGTACTGATTGTCCGCCATCAAAAGGCGGCTATGGCTCATTGACAATGGAAGATATTTTTGAAGATCATATCAAGCCTTTAAAAATACCATCCTTTTCAGGTGCAATGATAGGGCATATTAAAGATAAATTTACTGTTCCGGTTGGCTTGGAAGCTACCATTGATGCTGGGGTTGGAAGTATTACATTGAGTGAGGCAGCGGTTAATAAATGATTCAAAAGTATATTTTGCCACAATGTACACGATTAAAAGCATAGGGACACCTAGTCAATGTTACATAATAGGCTTGCTTCATTAAATTGTGTAACATTGACTGGGCGCCCTTGTGTACATTGTGGCAATTTTATTTATATGCGATTTTAATTAGCAGGGGATGGGGTTCTTCTCTTAAGCACCAAACTATCAGCCGGATAACTGGCTTTTAATGTATCCATTTGTGCCTTCGCCCAATCAATAATAGCTTTTCTTTCTTCATCGCTTAGATTAGCTTCCTTATGCATACCCAGATAAGTATAAGATGGTAAAGGCATTTCCTTATCCTCAATCATCTCTATGATTTCTTCAAATTTATGGTTCTGAATGGCAATCGGAAGCAAGGTAAAGGTAGAAAAATTAAGGTGGTATTTGCCACCGTTTACATGAGCATTCAACCAGCTAGCCTCAGGTTGTATCTCCGAATACCATGGATAGGTAGTTTTATTACTGTGGCAATCATTACAAGCCACTTCTAATAAATGATTGACATTAGCTGGAATGGTATATTTAGTAGAAATATCATGCGTTTTATCATTCGATTCATTTTTTTCCGGGCGAATAAATTGCATGAGTATCAGAACGATACCGAGCCCTAATAGGGTTTTCTTTTTCATAATGGTAATAGATTAGTGTTTGGAATATTTCTGCAATCAATAGATAGGGGTATTCATGTATAAATATAAGATTTGCGAGTGATAACTAATGTTTAGTAAGAAATTTTGTTTTTAAACCCTTTAATATAAAATTAAAAACCCTTTCAAGTCTTCTTGAAAGGGTTTTTACTGATACCTCAATACTGATTATTCTTCCCCAACAAATCTTCCTCCACCAATAATATGACCAAAGAAAAGGGTATTCAGGAATAGTTTATTTGTACCATACCAGAATGCTCTGAAATTTGGGTTTTCAGACATTAATATGATTTTGCCTGCACCTAAATTCTGGGTAATAACGGCAGGTGAGTTCTTAATTAATGCCTCATTTTTAGGATGAACATATCCCGCAATCAATGGATTATTTGTAAAAATAAGCGGTGTATTATAAGGATTTTTAGTGTCTTCAAAGAAAATGTTGTTGTCTTTAAATAAAGCCAGTTTATCTTGTGTATAACCAAAGCAAATTGGGTGAGTCGGGTCTATTTTCGCCTCAAATATAGTACCTGCTGTTTCCATAGCTCCGGTAAATTTCTCTTGCAATACATAAGGGCGCTTTTCATTGCCATCATTGGTTGGACGAGCCTTAACAGTTATGGATGCTATTTTCTTATTAGCCGCCCATTCAGCGCCTTCAGTCATGGCTACTAATACGCCACCGCCTTGCACAAAGCGTTTGATTTTTTCGTCTGATAGATTGTTATAGCCGCCACCTGCCATCACTATGTGGGTGTATTTATCCAGATTCACGCGATTCGCCGTTTCAATATCAGAGGTGGTAAGCGGAATATTAATTCTTGTATCCAGCAGATGCCATATTTCTCCTGCATCGTTGGCATTCACACCCGGCCCGGCTAACATCAATACTTTAGGCTGTCTCAAACGGCGGAATTTTTCACTACCTAAATCAATACCGTTTGGTGTTAAGCCTGTTACAGTCGCATAAAAATCAACGCCATCTCTTTCAGCAAGGGTTTTCAATACATCACTTGGGTCGCTGCCATTACAGACAACCTGAATCGTCCCATAATCAAACTTCTGCTCTTTGCCATTGACAATGGCTGTTAAGGGCTCAACGGCTACTTTTAAGGTATAACCTTTTTTGAGCAATTCATAAGCTGTTCTTGGGGCATAATAGCTATTCCATTCAAAGAAATAAGCATAAGTGCTACTACCAATTACTTTACCTTTTGGAAAGTCATTTATACTTACTTTTTCACCTAAGGAAACAGAGCCTTTGGCTTCTGCTGTTGGCGTATTCATACAATATTGGAGCGACCATGCCGAAATATCGTAGAAAAGACTGTCTTCAAACTTCGTACGTTTCTCAAACATAGATTTGATTAATCTATGTTGTGGCTGATTCATTGGCACGGCATAAGAAGTGTTTTTATCGAATGAAGTGCCATCAATGGTTTCGTCTTTGCCCAGTTTATATACATCAATCTGGTTTCTTTTCAGCATATTCACCATTTCCCAGGTTTTCACGGCGTCTTTACTTCCTCCAAAAACATAGGCTTTTACGGCATTAGTAGAGTTTTCTTTGTAGAAATTACGCATATGATCTAATAGCTCTACACGCATAGCTCTGGCCGCTTTCAGAGTCGACATAGTGGCTGATACCTGATTACGAATCGTAAAAGGAAAACTTAACAAACCATTTGATGTTTCCTGCAAATGCCCACGTGAAGAAGCCTGTTCAAACAAAATACCAATAGAACCATTCACGTCAGGCAAGGTAGACCCTTTGCCATAATAGAAATCATCATAATTTTCTTGAGTATAATATGCTGAATTAATCTTATCTAAGCCTGCCGCATGGAATTTGCCGATTTTAGCAGTTAATTCGATATTGCTTTTAGGCGTCAAGGGATGCGTACGGGCAGGGATACCGGGTTGAAAGAAGAAAGAAGAGGCGCTGCCCATCTCATGGTGGTCGGTCAATATATTCGGTCTCCACTCATAGAATTTTACCAGACGGCCTTTACTTTCAGGCATTTGTTGATAGAGCCAGTCACGGTTTAAATCAAACCAATAGTGATTGGTACGTCCACCTGGCCATGTTTCACTGAACTCACGACTATTGATATCACTTACCAGGGTTGTACTTCTATTGATATTTACCCATGTTGCAAAACGGTTTCCCCCATCAGCATTGATACATGGGTCTATTAAAATAACAGCTTCATTTAGTAAAGAATCTACACCTGCTCCTTGCGCAGCAGCCAGATAATAAGCCGACATCAGGTTTGAATTTGTACCACTAGCCTCATTCCCATGCACGGAATAACCCATCCATACCACAATAGGCATTTTCCTGGTATCTACACTGCCCGATTGTGAGGGATTCACTAATTTCTGATGTTCTGATTTTATCTGCTCCAATTGAGAATGGTTTTTCGGAGAAGTAACGGTCAGCAGCAAAAGCTCACGGTTTTCAAAAGTTTTGCCATAAATCTCAACCTTGAACCTATCTGATAAACGAGCTAATTCTCTCATATAAGCGTATTGTTCGTAGGGTGTTACGTGTTGCTCACCTACCTGATAGCCCAGGAATTGTTTCGGGGTCGGAATTTTAGGGTCATAGGTTACGTCCTGCGGCAAATAATAATTATCCGCTACTTGTCCGTAAGCGCATAAGTTTACAATGATGAAGAGTAAGAGTAGTACTTTTTTCATGAAAAATGGGGTAGTTTATTTAGCAATTAAGCACTTTTCTGCCTAAAAATACAAAAAGCCTCTGACACAGAGGCTTTTTGTATAGACAAAGAATCTACAAACCTTAAAAATGCGGTTCAAAGAGTGTAGTTAACACCTTTTCTCTTCTATTTTAAGGAATCTATTTAATAAGGTGGTCGAAAGAATTAGTTCGACGCTTTTAATTTAGCTTCAATAGTTTGCTGCGTGTGCGGCACCGCTCTTAAGCGTTCTTTTGGTATCAGCTTACCAGTATCTTTACAAATACCGTAGGTACCATTTTTAATCCGGATTAATGCAGCTTCCAATTGTTGAGCAAACTTTTGTAAACGTCCAGCCGATTGACTCAATTGTTCTTTTTCACTTACATCAGCGCCATCTTCCAGTAATTTTGTGCTGCTTGATGTGTAATCAGTACCATTGTCATTTTTACGACTTAGCGTTTCCTTAATAAAGTTCAACTCATTTCTTGTTGCTTCCAATTTGTTGGTAATGATTACCTCAAATTCCCTCAGTTCTTCTTCTGAATAACGGGTTTTTTCTTCAACTACGGCCATAATCGTAATGCAGTAAATTGTTAAATTGGGTACATGCTCTAAAAAAACGCCACAAAGATAGCGTTTTTCGCCCGTTTTAACAACCGCTTAATTAAAATATTGGCAAACCATCAAAAAAATTTATTTAAAGGTAATGAGTCGAAAACAGTAAATTATTTGGCGAAGTAGAAAATTGTCAGTTTAAGACATAAGTAGATACTTTAAAATTAAGAGAAAGTTATGATTTTGTAAAATTTCACAATTTTAAGAAATACTTTCTTTTTTCTAAGTTTGCACCCTAAAAATAATCATCAACAATAGAAAATCCTGTTATGAATTACATAGAACCGGCTCCGATAAAGGATACAGAAAATCCTTTGGAGTCTATGATGTCGAGGTTTGATGCAGCTGTGAAGATTTTAGGGATAAGCGAAGAAATGTATTATATCCTGAAAGTACCTGCACGTCAAGTAACTGTTGGATTGCCTGTGACAATGGATAACGGGCAAATAAAGGTTTTTGAGGGATATAGAGTAATTCACTCAACTATCCTGGGGCCAAGTAAAGGGGGAATTCGTTTTGACCCTGCTGTGAATATTGATGAAGTGCGCGCTCTGGCCGCATGGATGACCTGGAAGTGTGCGGTAGTAGATATACCTTACGGCGGAGCAAAAGGCGGAATTGCCTGCAACCCACGTGAAATGTCTGCTGGTGAAATGGAGCGTTTGATGCGTGCCTATACTTTATCGATGCTAGATATATTTGGTCCGGATAAGGATATTCCGGCACCGGATATGGGTACAGGCCCTCGTGAAATGGCCTGGTTGATGGACGAATACTCAAAGGCAAAAGGCATGACTGTAAACGCTGTTGTTACTGGAAAACCTCTGGTTTTAGGCGGTTCACTGGGAAGAACTGAGGCAACGGGGCGTGGTGTAATGGTTTCAGCCCTTTCTGGTATGGAAAAATTGCGTTTGAATCCGTACAGAACAACTGCTGCCGTGCAGGGCTTTGGTAATGTGGGTTCTTATGCGGCGCAATTGCTTCAAGAAAAAGGGGTAACTATTTGTGGTATCAGCGATATATCCGGAGCTTATTATAATGCTAAGGGTATTGATATTGAAAAAGCTATTGCTTACCGAAATGCAAATAGAGGTAGCCTGGAAGGCTTCAAGGAGGCAGAACTGATAAGTAATGAAGAGTTATTAGCGCTGAATGTGGATGTATTAGTGCCGGCAGCGAAAGAAGACGTGATTACGCATGATAATGCCGCTAACATCCAGGCAAAATTAATTGTAGAGGGTGCCAATGGCCCGACTTCTGCCAGTGCAGATGATATTATCAACGAAAAAGGAATCATGGTTGTGCCTGATATTTTAGCCAATGCAGGTGGCGTAACCGTTTCTTATTTTGAATGGGTACAAAACCGTATCGGTTATAAATGGGCGTTGGATAGAATCAATCGTCGTTGCGACCGTATGATGAAAGATGCCTTTGATAAAGTATTTGAAACATCACAGAAACACAAGGTATCTATGCGTCTGGCAGCTTATATTGTGGCAATTGATAAGGTGGCCAGTACCTATAAGTTCCGTGGTGGTTATGGTTGATAATAGCAATTAATATGAAGTATAACAGACCCATTTGTTGAATAAAAAGACAGATGGGTTTTTGTTAAAAACAAGTTCAATTTTTTACATATTCTTAATAAAGCATATACAGTTAAGTTAAATTGAGTATTTTTGCGAAAATTCAAAAAACTAAAGATATGGCAAGTAACAGAACTTTCACAATGATTAAACCTCATGCGGTGGCTGATAATCATATTGGTGGAATCATAGCTATGATTGAAGCAGCTGGCTTTAGAATTGTAGCCATGAAAAAAACGCAATTGACCCCTGCTTTAGCGGGTAAATTCTACGAAGTACATAAAGAAAGAGGTTTTTATGGTGAATTGTGTGAAATGATGTCTTCGGGACCAATCGTTCCTATGATTTTAGAAAAAGAAAATGCAGTAACTGATTTCCGTACTTTGATTGGGGCAACGAATCCGGCTAATGCGGAAGAAGGGACTATCCGTAAAAAATATGCTAAATCTTTGGGAGAAAACGCTATCCACGGTTCAGATTCAGATGAAAATGCAGCTATAGAAGGTTCATTCTTCTTTGGTGTGACAGAGCAATACTAAGAGTTTCTCTATAAAAAATAAGCCTTGGCGAATTTCGTCAAGGCTTATTTTTTTGGTGCTTTATTAGAAAGACTTTATTTGTCAGAATTAATCAATCGTCAATTCCATCATATTTAATACCCGCTTTCTGACGGATTTCATCTAATAGGCTCATGAGTTTCACGCTCATAGAAAGAGGCATTTTCACACTTTCTTTTTTATTATTTCTCAGGCAATTGTTAACTTCTTCAATTTCAAAGTTATATCCTTTAGTTTCTTGTTCAAAAGTGAAAGTAATCGGGTCTTTATCAGTTTCATAGAGTGTGAGTGTTCTGGTTTCATGAAAACGCTCAGGCAAATGAATATATCCTTTTTCTCCATAAATCAAGGCTTCTGTGCGAGTCCGGGAGGCAAAAGTCGCATTCATTAAGGCAGTAGCCTGTGGGTATTTGAAAACAAAACTGGTCGTTTCATCGACACCTGTTTGCCCGAATATACTTACTGCATGAATTGCTGTTGGATAGTCTAATAATAAAAGACTTAAATAAGCCGGATAAATCCCAATATCAAGCAAAGCGCCACCACCGAGCACAGGATTTAAAGTTCTTCGTTCGGGAGTAAAAGGTGCTACAAACCCGAAATCGGCATGAATGGTCTTTATTTTTCCTATTCTATCTTCAGCAATCAACTCTTGTGTTTTCTGAATTACAGGTATAAAGCGCGTCCACATCGCTTCCATCAGAAAAGTATCGTTCTCGCGGGCTGTGTCAACCATTTTTTGAACTTCTTTCAGGTTCATAGCAAATGGTTTCTCACAAAGGACGGCCATTTTATTCTTCAGGCAAAGAATGGCATTTTCGGCATGAGAAGTATGCGGTGTGGCTATATAAATAACATCTAAATCTGGTGTTTTGAATATATCCTGATATGAATTGTAATGATAAGGGACACTGAATTTTTGGGCAAAGTCCTGTGCCCGATCTATTGAGGTAGAAGCAACAGCATGTAGTTTTGTATCGGGTACTTTTACTAAATCGTTTGCAAATTTTTCCGCAATTCTACCAAGCCCTATAATACCCCATCTGATTGGTTTAGCCATTTTTATAAAAAGATATAATCAGATAACGCCACACTTACCTGATTGATGTATAAAACAGTTTGAATTATTGATTCAAAACTTAAATGTAGGTATAAAAGTGTTTACGGAACAATCAATTTCTTAACGATTTTATTTCGCCCGTTATCGCATATTAAGAAGTACAACCCCGGGTTAAGGTTTTGCTTTACTGTAAAACGACTTAGTGTAGCATCTAAAACCTCTATTTCAAGAGTGAAAGTTCTCCCTCTTACATCAATAAGATCAGGAGTCTTTAAGAGAAACTTCTCTGCTGATTTTATATAAAAGGAAGAGCCTGAAACTGGATTGGGGAAAATAGTTAATGAATTGTCTGATTCTGATTCATTCGCTAATAAAGAAACCGTAGCTGAGACGGTTTTATAGATAAACTCTTTATTAGCGTCATCATAGAATTTTAAGCGATAATAGTTTTTACCAATGACAGGTTTAGTATCGGTAATTGAATAAGATTTTGCAGTGTTGCTTGTTCCGGTGGCATTTACTTGACCTATGAAGGTGAATCTTAAGAGGTCGAAGCTTCGTTCGATGACAAAGTTTTTAGCCTTTACTTCACTAAGCGATGTCCACGATAATTTTACATATTGCTCATTAGTTAATGCCGCCGAAAAACTTCCTAAGGTAGCAGGTAAAGGTGTACCTGTTTTTACCAGCCAGAAATCAGTATTGCCATTGTTTTGGGTTAAGTCTCCATCGACAGAATTGGTATTGGCAGCAACGATAAATCCACCGTCGTTTGTTGGAAAAGCACCACGGGCAATATCAATGTCTGCTCCACCGAATAGTGCATTTTCTTTCAGACTGCCATTGGTTTCGTCTATCTGTGTAATCCATACATCTCCGACAGAGCCTTTTGGTTTTACATTACCAAGTGTTGAATTACTTTGCCCGAATCCATAAATTTTTCCAGTAGAAGATTTTCGAATCGCATAAAGGCCGTCTGAATAGGTTCCTCCTACCTGTTTTTTCCATTGTATAGAACCACTATTGGAGAGTCGCAATATAAATCCATCCTTTTCACCGAGATTCGCAGCTAAATCACCATTGGTAGAGTTACTTTCGCCGACAATAATAAAAGAGCCATCTGCCAACTGTGTGCTAGAAAATGCCTCATCTAAATTTGCACCTCCTAAGCCTTTTTGCCATTGTAAGACACCTGTGGCGTCTACTTTTATGATATAAATATCAATAAATCCATTGCCTGCTCCAGGGACATCATTATTATTGGCTTCTGTTCCTCCAACCATCAAATATCCTCCATCAGCACATGTAATCACCTCGTTTACCCAATCATTCTGGTTTGTGCCATAGGTTTTTGTCCATAAGATTTCGGCATTTTCAGTAACTTTCGCCAGCCATACATCAGTCTTAATCAGGGGTAGAATATTGGCGCTAATAACATAATTGCCATCACTCGTAGATTTTATGTTGGGTTTAGAATAGGCATCTGCTTTTGTGAATGATATATCACCTACATTATACCCTCCAGCAAAAACTTTTCTCCAGAGCACACTCCCGTCGGTCTTTAACTTTAATAGTATTAATCCTCCACGAGAACCATTTCCTAAGGCATCACCATCAGCAGAGGCTGAAGTTGCCAGGACAAGAATATTTTTATCTTTGGTTTCTATTACGTCAGTAGCAATATCATCTTTTGTGCCACCAAAAGTTTTAGACCAGAGAATTTCTCCCCAGATATTCACCTTTATTACCCATATATCAGTACCACCCAAGCCATTAAATGCTTTGGACGTGGGTACATCGCCATCATTATTGCTATTTGTTGAGCCTACTATGATATATCCACCGTCGGCAGTAGGGGTAGAAGCATAGGCATATTCATTGTTTTTTCCCCCCATGCTCTTTTGCCATTGCATGGCACTTTGTGCATGGGTATAAAAATTGTAAAGTAAGCAGCAAAAGCATAGGAAACTTCTCAAGTGCAATCTCATCTCATAATCCGAATAAGTATGACGAAATTTGAGCAAACATCATACCATACGAACAACAAAACGCCCTGACTACAAGAGCCAAGGCGCGTGGGGCAACGTAAATAGAAAATCTTACTTACCTAATTTGATTTTCAGGTTTTGGTCTAATGCTTCCAAAAACTCTTCTGTATATAGGTAATGTTCGCCATGGTTTACTTTATTACCATGAATACAAACTGCTAAATCTTTTGTCATTTTACCAGACTCAACTGTTTCAACGCAAACTTCTTCCAGCGCGTGACAGAAGTCGATAAGCGCCTGATTGCCATCTTTTTTACCACGGAATTCTAATCCACGAGTCCATGCAAAGATAGAAGCAATTGGGTTAGTTGAGGTTGGTTTACCTGCCTGATGGTCACGGAAGTGGCGTGTTACGGTTCCGTGTGCAGCTTCTGCTTCCATTGTTTCACCATCTGGTGTAACTAGCACGGAAGTCATTAGGCCTAATGAACCGAAACCTTGCGCTACTGAGTCAGACTGTACATCGCCATCGTAGTTTTTACAAGCCCATACAAACGAACCATTCCATTTTAAGGCTGAAGCTACCATGTCGTCAATCAAACGGTGTTCGTAAACGATACCTGCAGCTTCAAACTTAGTTTTGTAATCTGCCTGATAGATTTCTTCGAAAATATCTTTGAAACGACCATCGTATTTTTTCAGGATGGTGTTTTTAGTAGATAGATATAAAGGCCATTTTTTGTTCAAAGCAACGTTGAAACAAGAGTGTGCAAAACCACGGATTGATTCATCTGTGTTATACATACCCATAGCTACTCCGCCCCCTTTGAAATTATATACATCAAACTCTTTCACACTACCATCTGCACCTTCAAATTTCATCGTCAATTTACCCGGGCCATCTACTACGAAGTCAGTCGCACGGTATTGGTCACCGAAAGCATGACGACCCACAATGATTGGGGATGTCCAGTTAGAAACCAAACGAGGTACGTTCTGACAAACGATTGGCTCACGGAAAACGGTACCGTCCAGGATATTACGGATAGTACCATTTGGTGATTTCCACATTTGTTTCAGATTAAATTCTTTTACACGTGCTTCGTCAGGAGTAATAGTAGCACATTTGATACCCACACCATATTGTTTGATAGCATTGGCAGAATCGATAGTTACCTGGTCATTGGTTTCATCACGATATTCAACACCAAGGTCATAATATTTAATATCTACATCAATATATGGTAGAATCAATTTGTCTTTGATAAAACGCCAGATGATGCGGGTCATCTCGTCTCCGTCTAGTTCAACAACGGGGTTTGCTACTTTAATCTTATCCATGATTATTTGTTTAATTAATAAATGCGGTTGTAAAGTTATGCACAGAATGTGAAAAAATGTATAATTAAATCGAATTTTCTATCGGAAACCATAAAAAAAGAGCCCCCAATCGGAAGCTCTTTTTAACTTAAACCAAAGAAAATTATGAAAATTAATAAAATCTTATTTATTCAGTAGTTCGTCAAATGATAAAGCTACATAATACATTGAACCTACTGACGCACTACCAAATGCCTGAACGTAAGGTTTACCACCAATATTTGTGCCGCCAAGCTTAATAATAGACTTTATACTTGGTACTTTTAAGCTAACTTGTGCATCAATGTTATTGATAGCCTTAATTTGAGTGTTGGTAAAGGCAGCTATTGTAGCATCAGATGGTCTTGTAAAACTTGCTTCCCAATTAAATCCATCTTGATGGCGGAAATTGATATTAAAACCAAATTTACTACCGCTCACTAATCTTTTTCCGAAACTCAAGTTATAGCGATTTTTTGGTGTATTATAACCTGCATATTGTTGCTCAGAAGAGGCCGTAAATCCGATAAGATTGTTTTGGGCAAAATTGGCTCCAATATTATATCCTTTTGTTAAAGAATAGTTAGCACTAATACCAAATCCATTGGCTGTTATTCTCTCTTTTGTGTTTGAAGGACGAGAAAAACCAATATAATTGCCTATGCCAATTCCTGATTGAATCGGTAATATCCCTTCCAGCGCTGATTTAGTAGGCACGACTATAGAAGTACCACCAATAAAATTGTTATACAAACTATAGTAGAAATAAGTATCAATAAACAATTTATCAGCAATAAGGCCTTTATAACCTATTTCAAAAGACTGTATTTTTTCTGGTTGCAAAGGAACAGCTTTGTATTTAGGTAATAAACCTAAGGCAAAGCCCCTTCCGAAATCACTAGCGTTCTTAGTTACTAATCCTGTAATAGTAGTTTTAATAGCATCACTTGTCATTTGTTGTTGAACTTGAGCAGCTATAACAGCAGGTGCTTGTGCTGGAGGAATCTGCCCTGCGGCTACTGCAGCCTGAACCTGTGCCGTTACAGCAGCTACAACTTGTGCTTGTACTCCAGCAATAACCTGTGCCTGTATTGTTGGAAGCGCAGCATTAACTACCTGAGTAACCCCTGCTCTATCAGCATCAGTCAGGTACTTAGTAGCAAGACCTTTAGCGGCAAAATCAGCTAAAATATCCTGAGTAATTCCTATAGATAAATTATATCGGGTATCAAATTCCGGCTGCCCTCCAATCAATATACCAAGAGGAGTAGCTAAGTCAATATACTGATTTTGTGTGGTTGGAATACGGTAACCTGTTTGATAAGACGCACGGATATTGTGTTGACCGAATGAGCCAACTGCCGATACACGTGGAGTGAAGAATCCTTCGAAGTTTTTACTCTTATCATAACGAAGCGAGGCAGATAGTTTTAAATGATCATCAAACAAACTTTTACCCGCCTGTAGAAATGCCCCATATTCATTAATTGATATTGTTCCATCTCTACCATCTTTCGTATCAGAAAAAAGAGTTCCTTCTGAGCGCAGCTGATATTGTCTGAAGCTTGCACCACCTAACAATTCAATAAATTTAATCTGATTTTTGAAATTATAAATTCCCTCGGCATGATATAGATTAGTTTTATCCAGAAAGCCACCGCCTTTGTTGTTAGCATCAGTAGCATTAATAGAAGTGCTTCTTGCGGTTTCCAGAAGATTTTTAAAGGCATCAGTTCCTGGAGCAGGCATTCCTGCATCTGCTGCTGCACGCCCTCCTGTTGCATAATCCGCAAACCATTTATCATCTGACTTAACAGCTCTTTGCATGGCTAAGGCTACTAAACCTGCTGTATATGAATCTCCGGAACGTTCCTGAGTAGTATAAGTTCTCAAGGTGAAATTATCTCCGCGCAACTCTAGCTTGCCTTGTGTAAGGTTAAAGTTTCTAAGTGCATAGCGACCTGTACCCGTATAAACGGTAGTACCAAAACCATAGTTTACTTGTCCTATTAACTCAACTTTCTCATTGATACGATAGTGTAATGCAATATTAGTTTTAAAACTTTTGGTGTTATAATCAACCAGATCTTTTTCTAAAAGACCAGTTCTAGTTACAGGAACTCCATTAACAACTCTTCTGGTTTCATCTCCATAAACATTGACGCCATCATAATCAGCGTCTGTTCCTGTGCCACGCTTAGGGTCAGCATTACCGCCTACGTTTAAATTTGTATAATCTGTAGCTTCCCAATCTTTTGCAGTTATGTAGGCTAAATTAACTTTAAAAGCAAATTTATCATTAAATGCTTTGGCATAGCGCAACGATAAATCGTAGAAAGGAGTAGTAGTCTTTTCTCTGTTAGAAGCACTCATTACTCCACTTTTTACAGTAGCACTTAGTCCCTGATATAGGAATGGGCTTTTACTATTCATTAATATCAAACCATTGATTGCATTAGGGCCATAAAGGGCAGAAGCTGCACCGGGCAATAACTCTACACTTTCAACGTCTAATTCAGGCATACCTACAATGTTATCAACAGGAAAATTCAGGCCTGGAGCCTGATTATCCATTCCATCAATCATTTGTACAGTACGAGGGTTTCCGGTTGCACCAAATCCACGCATGTTAATTGATTTGAATAATAAACCCTGAGTGGTCATGTCAACGCCTTTCATATTAGAAAGTGCATCGTAGAAAGAAGGAGAAGTTGATTCGCGAATGGCGCGAATGTCCATTTTTTCAACAGCAACAGGCGATTTCATCACGGTTTCTTCAACACGTGAAGCCGCTACTACCACTTCTTGCCCTAAAATGGCTTGTTCTTTCAATGAAATGTTGATAGCAGCGTTATTACCTGAAACGCTTACTTCCTGACTTTCATAACCCACTGAGGTAATTAATAGCGTGAAAGGAGGAGGTGTTGACGTGCTGAAAGAGAAGTTTCCTTTGGTATCAGTAATGGTACCAATCACTTTTCCTTTTACTTGCACACTTACTCCAATCAGAGGTTCTTTTGTAACAGCGTCTGTTATTGTACCGGAAACTTTAGTCTGAGCTAAGACTACTTGCGTGATGAAAAAGCAACAGAATCCGAACAACAATTTTTTTACGGAAAGTTTCTGCATGAGGGTATTGGTTAGTGGGTTAACAAAACGTAATTTTGTGTCAAACATAGAAAAGAAAACAATAATATGCAAGCATACTATTGTTAGATTTTATAAAAATTTTACAATTTTACCAAAAAATAATTATATAAGATGAGAAAAGTTTTTTTTTCATATTTATTTTTGTTTTTCTCCTTATTTGAAGCCCATTTATATGCCCAGAAGTATGTAATTCTTGCCTCCAGTTTCGATTCTACGCATGTTCCACCAGTCCCGGATTATAGCTTAAAAGACACCTGGGCGGCGCTACCTGATAAAGAAGATGCAGCCGATAAATTACCTTTGAAGTCAAATCTGAAAGATGGCCAGAAGGAAGCTAAAGTCGATGTTTTCTTCTTGCATCCAACTATTTATACCTATACTCCGAAGAACCAATATCTCTGGAATGCTGATGTAAATGATGCAGAGTTAAATGCAATGGTAGACAACTCAACCATCCTGAATCAGGCCTCAGCTTTTAATGGTTCGGGTAGGGTATTTGCACCCCGATACCGACAGGCACATTATTATAGCTTTCTTACCAAGAACGCTGATGATAAAAAACAGGCCTTAGATTTAGCTTATGCAGATGTAAAATCGGCGTTTGAGTATTACCTTAGCCATTGGAATCAGGGGCGCCCGATTATTATAGCCTCTCATAGCCAGGGAACAGTCTTGGCCAAGCGTTTGCTAAAAGAGTTTTTTGATGGTAAACCTTTGCAAAAACAATTGGTAGAAGCCTATCTGATTGGTATTGCTACAACAGCAGATACCTTTGAAAATATTAAGCCCAGCCAATCGGCAGAAGAAATTGGTGGTTTTGTTTCGTGGAATACTTTTGCCCGGAAATTTGTTCCACCTTATTATAAAGATGGTTTAGATAAAGCAGTGTGTACTAATCCACTCTCATGGAAACTGAATGAAGATTTCGTTTCAAAAAAGGAAAATAAGGGAGGAGTCGGTTTGAAATTTACTTTTGTAAAAGAAGCCGCAGATGCACAGGTGCACGAGGGTATTCTCTGGATTAACAAACCTTATGTGAGGGGCAGAGCATTCTTGCGTACTAAAATATGGCATCGTGCAGATATAAACTTATTTTGGATGAATATCAGAGAAAACGTAGCTTTACGTACAGAAAAATACTTTAGTCAACAATAATATTTACTCGAACAGTTTATAAAAACTCATTTATTCACTTCATAAAACAAACAACGTTCAAATATTCATCATCAACCCAGTAAACTATCAATCAACAAATTAGTTTTAATCATTGGATTAAAACTTGCTTATAAATTTTAGTAATTAAAACCAGATAAAATATCATACACTGCACAGTACAAAACCCACAGAAAGTGGGCATCCCAAATAGATGTTCCCTTTTAAAATCTGTGATTCGTACATTTTAACATTTGAAGCATTATTAATGAAAGATAATTACGTAATTATAATGGCAGGAGGCGTAGGAACGAGATTCTGGCCTTTCAGCCGCACCACCAACCCAAAACAATTTCACGATGTTTTAGGCGTTGGTAAAACTATGATTCAACAAACTGTTGAGCGTTTTGAAGGTGTTTGTCCAAAAGAAAATATCTATATAGTTACGAGCGAAGAATATTACGATTTATGCAAGCAACAAATGCCGTATCTGTCAGACGACCAGATATTGTTAGAGCCGAGTCGTAGAAATACAGCCCCTTGTATTGGGTATGCCTGTTATAAAATTGCTTCCAGAAATCCAGATGCGAATATTGTGGTAGCACCTGCCGACCATATTATTTTAAAAGAAGATGAGTTTCGTGAGAAGATTAAAATAGCGTTACATTTTTCAGCAAAGAACGATGTATTGGTTACACTGGGTATTAAACCTACCCGCCCGGATACAGGCTATGGATATATCCAGTTTATGGAGTCAGAGGGAGATATTAAGCGGGTAAGAACTTTTACAGAGAAACCAAATCTTGAATGGGCTGTAAAATTTATTGAAAGCGGAGAGTTTGTCTGGAACGCAGGTATTTTCATCTGGAATGTACAGACAATCAAGAAATCTTTTGAAATGTTCTTACCTGAAATGGCCGAGGCTTTCGAAGAAATCAAGAAAGATTTTTATTCTGATAGAGAAGCTGAAGCTTTGAAAAAGGCATATCCACAGTGCAAAAATATCTCGATTGATAATGGTGTGATGGAAAAAGCCGAAAATGTTTTTGTTGTGCTTTCGGATATTGGCTGGTCTGATTTAGGTACCTGGAAATCGTTATATGACGTATCTCCCAAAGATGAAAACCAGAATGTGATAGACGGAGAAACCTTGCTATACGATACAAAGAACTCGATTATCAAAACTCCTCACGATAGACTGGTCGTAATCAATGGCTTAGATGGCTATATTGTAGCAGAGTCTGATAATGTGCTGATGATTTGTAAAAAAGAGGACGAACAGAAAGTAAAAGAGTTTGTGGCAACAGCCGGAAATAAAGGGAAAGAATTTGTTTAGTAACTGATATAATACAGTACAATAGTAAATTGCCACAATGTACACCAAGGTACGATGTTACACAATTGGCTCTAATAGTGTAACCTTGTGTTTCTCTTGTTTACATCGTGGCAAAATTGTTTACTAAAATTAAGGAATAATATATGAAAAATAATAAATTCTGGATAGTAGGCATATTTCTGACGCAATTTGGTTGCTCAAACCTGGAGCGTTTAGATACTACTGAAGTAAAGCAAGAAATGGAAGGCTACAAAATAAAGCGTATTTCGCCCGCACAGATTATGGAGCAAGTAGAGATTCTGGGTAGTGGTATTGCGGCCACTTTGACCAAAGATTTTGAGAAGCAGATGAAAGAGGCTTCAGAGGCACGTACTGAGGAAATCTGTCAGCTGAAAAATATGCGGATAATAGATTCAGTATCTAAAAAGTATAACCTAAAAGTCCGTTTATTAGGTCAGCCCGATATTGGGAGTAATAAAAGCCTGTATCCTAAAGAAAAAGAGGTATTGGAAGCCTATGCCGATAATGCAATGCAAAGGCTGCCTATGAGCAATAATATCCAGAGTATAGACGATTCGCTTTTTGTATATACTGCTCCTATACGGGCCGATAAAGGTGTAGGAAAGCTCTGTTTCAGCGATGATTCTGGTTTTGCTATCTGGAGTATTGTTCTGAAGAAATCAGAGGTTGTAAAAAGTATCAAACCTAAGAAATAGAAAGAGAGCTACCCAATAGGTAGCTCCTTTAAAAACAAAACTATAAAAAACCTAATTTTGAAAATCCTTAGTTGTTATTATTATTATCTCCTGCCTTCACATCATCATTTCTCACCGATTTTGTTTTCTTTTGCTCAACCATTCTCATATTACCAATTTTGTAGCTGAAAGTCAGTTTCACGTTTTGGTTATAGATATTGTTGATGCTTGTTTGCTTGAATTGAGCAGTATTTAATGTTGACTTCATCACCATACCTCCCAGGAAGTTGTCTGTAGCTAAACCAAGACTTCCTTTCTTGTTTTTGAAATCTTTTCTGAAACCAACCGAGTACATATAGAAGCTACCTTGTATACCCTGTAATTGTATCTGGTTACCTCTGAAAAAGCTGAATCCTTGAATACCCCAACCGTTTTTCAATTGGATTTGCGTCTGTAAACGGCCACCGATTACTACACCCGAATTGCTTATTAGTGTAGATTTACCGTCCAGGCCTTGCGCTTGTCCTTCCAGGTAGTTATAGAACACATCAATACCTGCATTCACTGACCATTTTGGTGTGATGCTTACGTTTCCGTAAATATTAGAACCAAATACCTGTTGTGTACCGATATTCTGAAATGTTGTGATAATAGCACCAAGCAATGTATCAGAAGGAGAGCTCAGACGAATGATTGAGTTATTTGTCTGACGACCAAACACTGAAGCATTCAGATATACTTTTTTAATGTTTGAACTGGCACTTAATTCAAAGTTATCAGTGATTTCAGGGCGAAGGCTTGGGTTACCGATGGTAATATTCTGAGGGTTAGCTAGATTAAAGTTTGGGTTCAATTGTTGTAAGCCCGGGCGTTGAATACGTTTGTTATAAGCCGCTTTCAAGGTTGTATTACCAAAAGTCTTCGAGACGTTTACACTTGGTACCAAGTTTCCGTAAGCCGGAATATTAATGTCTTTTGTCTGGTCTCTGGCATCAATGGTAGTATATTCGTAACGGGTACCTACTTTAAAAGTATATTTATTCTTGGTTGAATACGTATAAGACAAATATACCGAAGCAATGTTCTGTGAGTAATCTAACAAACCGGCAGGGTTTCTTACATCAGAAGCAAACTCTCCTGTTGAACCTGCAACCAGATAACTGAAATCGCTATTTACCTGACGGAATATACCTTTCACACCTAATTCCAACATCTGATTAGTTTTGATTGGTGTCTGGAAATCTGTTTGTAAGGTAACCTCCTGGTTTATATTGTTATTGAGGTTTTTCTGTCGGCTCAATGTAGTGCCTGAATCGTTCAATAAATCAGCTAAGAAATTATTTTTAAGATTACTCTTGCTGTATTGAGTTGAAACCGACCATTCTTGCGAAGGTTTGAAAGTACGTATATAATCTAAATTAACATCAACAGAGTTTGACAAGTCTTTACTATCTACATTTCTAAAAGAAGTCGAATTTAAAACGTTGTTACTATAGATATTTGTGGTAAAATCCTGAGTTCTGATAAAATTACGAGTACCAAAGTTAACACCTGCGGTTAAAGACTGGTTTTTAGAAATATCATAATCGAAACCTAAGTTATAACGGCCAAATAAACCGTTATCAAAAGCATCAGCCGTTTGTTTAGTTAATATTGTATTCCCATTTACTAAAGTACTTTGGGCTAATGAAACACCTGCTTTGTTATAGAAAGCACGGCCACCGCCACCCATGGTCACACCTAATTTACCTTTACGGATGCTACCATTCAAACCTAAGTTAGAACCACGAATACCTGCACCAGCATCAACGTTTAATGTTAAGCCTTGAATCGTACTTTTCTTGGTAATAATATTAATGATACCTCCTGAACCTTCAGCATCATATTTAGCAGATGGCGAAGTAATCACCTCTACCGATTTAATCAAGTCAGAAGGAATCATTTTCAAGGCATCAGCAATACTGCTGGCAATGATTGTAGAAGGTTTGTTGTTGATTAAAACTCTGATGTTTGAAGTTCCACGTAAAGATACGTTGCCGTCAAGGTCAACAGTCAATAAAGGTACCTTGCGCAATACATCAGCGGCATCACCACCTTTAGATGTAATATCTTTTTCTGCATTATAAACCAATCGGTCAACTTTCTCTTCAATCATTGATTTTTCGGCTGATACTGTTACTTCATCCAATTGTTTGGCACTTGTTGCCAGCTTTATCACACCTAAATCAATGTCTTTTCCTTTCTCAACTTTTATATTATCAATTGTTTTTTCAGCATAACCAATGAAAGTTACCACCAATTTAAATTCACCTGCAGCTACTCTTGATAAAGTGAATTTTCCTTTTTCGTCAGCCATTGCTCCGTCTACTACTTTATTATCTTTATTGTAAAGTGCAATGTTGGCAAACTCCACTGCTGTGGTTACGGCTTCATCAATTACAAAACCTGTAATCTTAGAGTTACCTTTTGGTGCATTGCCTTCAAGATTTAAAGTTGGTGTCTGTTGTTGGCCCAGACGTCCGTTTCCATCTCCTCTCTGACCACCTCTACCTCCCGGGCCACCAGGACCTCCTCCGGGAAATTGTGCCATTATGGAAGTGCTGGCCAAAGAAATTAAACTTAGAATAGTGATAAACTTTTTCATTGTAATTATTTTTTATGTTTTGTTTTTTCTGTCGCTAATGATTTAACGACACAAAATAAACGTGTGTTTTTTGTACATTTTTATAGAATAGATGAAATACAGAAGATAGACGATGAAAGATGAAATAAGGCTTATGTAGATAGAAAAACGCTTCAAAATAGACGGAAAGAGGGTTTTGATTGCGCTTTAAGGATTTTTGTCTTCGAATTGAGAACTTTGGTCTGTTTGATGATAATTGAATTATTTTAATAGTATAGATTTGTTTGCGTTTTGTACTTTCCGCATCTTATAAACTAGCTAAACTATAAACTTGAAAAAGTGCAAAATTTTATAAAAACAATTTAACAATTAATGACTATACTTAATAGAAAAATATCAGTTGAATACCTCTTTCGTCTGCTGTTTCATATATTGTTCTGGGGAGTATGGGTGGTTTGGCCCATTATTAATGCCTACCTGAATGACACCGAAAGAGACAGATGGTATTTAGGACATATTGCACCACTATCCATTACGCACGTCCCTCAGTTTTTTATCAATACATTAATATTAATGCCTTATTTCCTTCGCAAAAGGGGCGTTGGGTCTTATATATTCTCCGTAATTGTATTGAGCTTTGTTTTCATAATTATTCAGTATTTTTTGAAACTCGGATTGTGGGAAAACCCTGTTGATATGAATGGGCATCAAATAAAGCTTTTTGAGATGAAGACCATGTTTCCGATTCTTTTTGTGAGTGCCATAAGTACCGTATATGGACTTATTCTTTATATGGCAGACCAGGAAAAGACTAAGCAGGAGGAAAAACAGGAAAAATTGCAAGCCGAGCTATCGTTTCTTCGCTCACAAATCAGCCCACACTTTATTTTCAATGTACTTAACAGTATTGTATATCTTATTCGCACCAAATCAAGTGCAGCCGAGCCCGTTACCATTCAGTTATCAGAATTAATGCGTTACATGTTATATGAGGCCGATGACGTGCAGGTATCTTTAGATAAGGAAATTAATTATCTGAATAACTATATTGATTTGCAACGAGTGAGGTTTGAGGAAGATGTAGAGATAAATATGAAAGTAGAGGGGAATATCGGCTCACAGATTATAGAACCCATGTTATTGATTCCGTTTGTAGAAAATGCTTTTAAGCATGGGGTGGGGATGATAGATACTCCTATAATTGATGTACTGGTAAGATGCGAGGGCCAGGACCTATATTATGAAGTAAAAAATAAGATAGCTCCTGAATTAGCCGAAGATAAAGACAATAGCTCAGGTATTGGTTTGAAGAATGTGAAACGCAGATTAGAACTCTTATACGCTGATAAGCACAAGTTAGAGATTAAAAAAGAGGATAATTGGTTTATTATTTCTCTATTTTTACAATTAAAAACGATTGGCTCATGACACTCAGATGTATTGCCGTTGATGACGAAAGTATGGGACGCAAACTCCTCGAAGAGAATATCAAACAGATACCTTTCCTGGAGTTAGTTCGTACCTGTAAAAATCCTTTTGAAGCCATGCAGGCTTTACAGGAGGAGAAAATTGACCTGATGTTTCTGGATATTCAGATGCCCGGCATGTTAGGAACCAAGTTTCTGCAAAGTTTGAGAGAAAAACCACTCGTAATCTTTGTAACTGCTTATGCAAACTATGCAGTTGAAAGCTATGATTTAGATGTGGTTGATTATCTGATGAAACCCGTCAGCTTAGAACGCTTTACTAAGGCAACGTATAAAGCCTTAGAAATATATACCAAAAACCACATGGCTGCTACGGCCCCTGCCACAGTATCTACCGAGCCTGCTACAAAAGCGGATGAATTCCCTGAGTTTTTCTTCATTAATGTTGAGTACTCATTAGTGAAGATTGTCATTAAGGATATTACGCATATAGAGGGTTTGAAAGACTATATCAAAATCTTCCTGACAACCCAGACCAAACCTATTCTTACTAAATCGACCATGAAGGCAATTGAAGAGAAACTGCCTTCAAAGCAGTTTATGCGTATCCATAAGTCTTTCATTGTCAATACCGATAAAATAGAATCAATCAGAGGGCAACGGATTAAGATAGGCATACATGATATTCCTGTCAGTGAATCAAGTATTGATGAGTTATTAAAGCTATTGAATTATTCTAAGTAATAAGAGTTGGTAGAAAATATCTGGCCTTTTCCACTATGTATGGCATATTGTCTCTAATATTTATTTTTACTTATACAAAAACCCGTTTACCAGTTCAAACTATGATGAACAAGAAATTTACAAAACTCTTTGTAGGAGGACTATTTATTGCCCTGCAAAGCCTTGCCCAGGTGCCCGAAGAAAATCGCTTCACCAAGGTTGTACTCGGTGAGAAACTAGATGAACCGATGGAAATGGCCTTATTAAAAGATGGCCGTGTGCTATTCGTGGAGCGTAAGGGAGCCTTAAAACAGTATAGTCCTGTAACGAAAGAAATCAAAATCTTGGCCACAATTCCGGTTAATACCAAATATACGAACCGTGAAGGTGTAAAGCGCGAGGCAGAAGAAGGCTTGATGGGTTTGATACAAGACCCGAATTTTGAGAAAAATCACTGGATTTATATGTATTATGCTGATCCTGATGTAGCTAAGCACGTATTGGCTCGTTGGGAATTAAAAGGTGAAGAACTGGTAGAAGCTTCAAAGAAAGTAATTCTGGAAGTACCAACTCAAAGACATGAATGTTGCCATACTGGTGGTGGTATGGTATTCGATAAGGCAGGTAATTTATTTCTGACCGTTGGTAATAATACAAGTAATAGTAATTCAGAGGGATATGCAACAATCGATGAACGCCCGAATCAGGAAGACTGGGATGATCAACGTGGTGCTTCCAATACCAATGATTTACGTGGTAAAATCCTGAGAATTAAACCGGAAGCAAACGGTACTTACTCAATTCCAAAAGGAAACCTTTTTCCTGAAGGAACACCTAAAACCCGTCCGGAAATTTATACAATGGGTCACCGCAATCCATGGAGACCAAGTATTGATAGCAAAACAGGTTATTTATACTGGGGAGAAGTTGGCCCTGATGCCTCGAAAGATTCGGAACGTGGTCCTCGTGGATACGACGAGTTCAATCAGGCCAAAGGCCCGGGCTTTTTTGGTTGGCCATATTTCATCGGTGATAGCAAACCTTATACAGACTGGGATTTTGTCACCAATAAACCAAAGTTGGATTCAAAGTTTGACCCTGCCAAACCTATCAACGATTCTCCGAACAATACAGGTTTGAGAGAATTACCTCCAGCACAAAAAGCCTTTATCTGGTATCCGTATGCAATTTCAGAAGAATTCCCGTTAGTGGGTAGCTCTGGCCGTAGTGCTACGGGTGGTCCAGTATATCACCGCTCTGATTTCCCGATAGCTAAACGCCCTTTTCCTGATTATTATGAAGGTAAATGGTTGATTGTAGAGTTTATGCGTGGCTGGATTATGAGTGTAACGATGGACGAAAACGGCAACTATAAATCAATGGAGCGTTTTATGCCTAATACCGATTTCGGTAGCGCTATCGATATTGATTTTGCCCCTGACGGAGATTTATATGTATTAGAATATGGTACGGCGTGGTTTAAAGGTAACGACAATGCAAGATTAGTAAAAGTAGAATACAATGCGGGTAACCGCAAACCGGAAGTACAGATTGCTTCGGATAAAACGGGTGGTGCTATTCCGTTAAAAGTAAATTTCTCTTCAGAAGGAAGTAAAGATGCTGATGGCGATGCCCTGACCTACGAATGGAAAGTGAGTAATAAAACTGCCGGCACAAGAGTATTTAAAACAGCTAATCCAACAGTAAGTTTTGATAAAGCAGGGGTTTATAAAGCTACTTTGACTGTAACAGATGCCAAAGGCGCTAAAAACAGCCAGTCTTTAGATATTAAAGTAGGTAACGAACCTCCGATAGTTGCTTTTGATATCCTGAAAGGTAATAAAACGTTCTACTTCCCGAATAAACCAATTGAGTATGATGTAAAGGTAGACGATAAGGAAGATGGTAGCCTGAGTAATGGTAAAATCAAACCAGAACAAGTGGCCGTGAATATCGATTATATGCCTATTGGTTACGATAAAATTGAAGTTTCTCAAAACCATAGAGGAGCTGACGCCGCAGCCTTCGCATCAACCGGTCAACGTTTGATGGCAGCCAGTGACTGTAAAGCCTGCCACGTGATTGATAAAAAATCTGTTGGTCCAAGTTATACCGATATTGCCAATAAATACAGAGGTAATGCCGGAATTACTGAGCAATTAGCTAAGAAAGTAATCAGTGGTGGTATGGGTGTCTGGGGAGAGCATGCCATGAGTGCCCACCCGACATTATCACAAAGTGATGCTACTTCAATGGTTGAATACATTTTAAGTATTGGTGAGAAAAAAGATGTGAAAACTTATCCGACTAAAGGTAGTTATACAACAGCTATTCCTGCCGGACAAAAAGAAAACGGCTCATTTGTGCTAAGGGCTTCTTATAAAGACAGAGGTACGAAATTGATGCCCGCTTTAGCTTCTGAGCAAACGATTGTATTAAGACACCCATTCCTGGATCCTGAATTAGCCAATAAAGCCAAAGGCACACAAAAAGTAATGACTCCATCTAAGTCATTTTTTGTAGTAGGTGATAACGCTTATATTGGTTATGATAAAATAGACTTTACTAATATAAGTCAAATAGACTTTTTAGTAATGGCTACTACACGTGTAGGTGCTGCTGGAGGTGTAATAGAAGTTCATTTAGATTCTCCAAACGGACCATTAGTAGGCAAAACAGAAATGGTAGAGGTGAAAGAACCTGCTCCATTCCGTCCGCCTGCCACTACACCAGCTGCTCCGGCGCAAGGAAATGCTGCTAATCAGCAACAGCAAAGACCTGCTAATACAACGGCTCCGGCTATGCCTGATATGAATGCGATGATGCGCAGAGGAGCAACTAAAGCAACGGTGAATGTTTCAACCAGTGGAACGCATGATGTGTATTTCGTCTTTAAAAACGAAAAAGCATTGCCAACACAAATATTAATGCAGGTAATAGGAGCAGAATTTAAAAGTAATACTAACTTGTAATTCTTTTCAACTCAATTACTATTTAACCTCTTGATATGATGAAAATCTTAAACTTAAGAACAATCCTTTTAGGGATTGTTCTTTTTTCGTTCAATTTCGTTTCGTTCGGGCAAAAACTGGCTTCCGGGCCACAGGTACTTACTTTCCATTCTGATGTGGATGATACCGAACAGCCTTACGGCTTATACTTGCCCAAAAACTACAATGCCAAGAAAAAGTATCCGCTTGTGGTAATGCTTCATGGCGCAGGTTCTAATCATCGTCTGGCTTTACGTCGGGTTTTTGGTAAAAGTAATGCTGAAGGAGAGTCTGATGTAGAAGCAAGTCGCTATTTTCCTGAATGGAAAGATGTCGATTATATTGTGATAAGTTCTTTTGCCCGTGGTACTATGGGCTATCAGGGCGTAGCAGAAAAAGATGTCATGGACATGGTAGCCGATGCTAAGAAACGCTTTTCTATAGATGAAAACCGTACTTACCTGACTGGCCTTTCAATGGGTGGTGGTGGAACCATGTGGATTGGATTAAGCTATCCTGATATGTGGGCAGCTATTGCCCCTGTTTGTCCGGCCCCTCCTGGTGGAACACTCGAATTAGTACCTAATGCAATTAATTTTCCTGTTTATTTCTTTCAGGGAGATGCTGACCCTGCAGTAAAAGTAGATTCTACTCGTAAATGGGTGCAACGTTTCAAAGATGCAGGTGTGCAGGTAGAATATACCGAGTATCCGGGTGTGAAACATGATAGCTGGGTAAATGCCTACAAAGATGAGTTTATTTTCGATTGGTTTGCCAAGTTTAAACGTAATCCTTATCCTGACCATGTGCGTTTTGCGGCTACTCAGTATAAACACAATAAATCTTATTGGGTAACTTTAGATGAATTTACACCGGGAACAACAGCATTGATTGATGCGAAGTTTACTACAAAAAACCGTTTGGAGATTAGCACCAAAGGTTTAAAAACTTTCACACTTAATCTGACAGACCATCCAAGTTTCAAATCAAAATCTCCTTTGGAGTTAGTGATTAATGGACAAACCATTCGCGCAGAAGCAGGTGCTACTTTGACATTGACACAAAGTGGAGATGCCTGGGCAGTAAATACATTGAATACTTTAGCTTCGGCCAAGAAACGTGGTGCAGAAGGCCCGATGTCAGAAGCAATTGCTGACCGCCATGTATATGTCTATGGCACAGGTGGCAGTCCATCACAAGACGAATTAGCTAAAAGACGCGCAGAAGCTCAAAAAGCTATGGAATGGTCTACCTATAGAGGTGATTTCTTAGGTAGAGTTATGGTTTTTCCGCGTTTATTGAGTGATAAGGAAGTTCGTCCAAGCGATATTGAAAGCTCAAACCTTATTCTTTTTGGTACTAAAGAAACAAACAGTTTGATTGAGAAATATAGTGATAAACTGCCTGTATCATTGAAAGCAGCGGCTGAGGGCTATGGCCTGGCTTATGTATTTCCAGTGGATAATCGTTATATATTAGTTAATTCTGGCTTACCTTGGTGGACATTATCAGACAATCCGAATGCACCTACCCGTCAGAACACACCTGCGCCAATGAATGTTCTGGGCAGATTCCAGGATTTTGTGCTTTTCAAAGGAACTATCAACAATGTGGTTTCAGGTGGAAGATTCAATAATGACTGGACATTACCAAACACAGAAGTAGATAAAATGAAAGCCTCAGGAGTGGTGGTTTTTAAATAATAGACTTTTATTAAATCAATATACGTGCATTGTTCCGGATATAATTTTCCGGAACAATGCACGTTTTAGTTTAAATCATTGAAATTTTGGCATTAGATTTGACTTATTTGGAGAAATTCTTGTAGCTTTGCAACCCTAAATGAGAAAAAATACTTACATATCACGTTCTTTTGGACTTTTAATGTTCATCATTGTGGTTGTGACGAGTGTGATGGGTAAACAGATTTACCATGCACATTCGAATCAAGCTCCTGTTGCTACAGAAAAAGTAAAGCCTAATAAGGCCGAAAAAGGAGAGCAGTCTAAAGAACAGACTGTTGTAAGTGAAGTGTCTCTGGAAGTAGTAGTGCCGAGTCATGCCTTCGATTTCGGCTATGATGCTATCATTTTACCTCTTCCGCAAGTAATTTATGTAATTGTTGAGACTTCTGTTAAAACTTTTACAAAACCGCTTTATAGGCTATCGTATTTCGAAAAATTGTATGAGCATCATATTGCTCCCAACGCCCCGTAATTGATGACCCTGAAAAGGGTACCTCTTTCTTTTTATTCATGAGTCCTTCATGAAGTAATTTACTCAATTCAATTTTATTTTTTAAACATTATTCCCTATAATGAGCAACAGAGGTGGAATTATAGCACTTTTAGTGGCATTTCTGACACTTAGTGTTTACTTTTTATTACGTACCTGGAAAGCAAACGACATCAGAAACGATGCTGAAGCATTTGCTACTGATAAATCAGGTAAAATAGATTATGCTAAAAAACAAAGATATCTTGACTCTTTGTGGAAACAGCCGGTATTTTTAGGTACAACAACCGAAGACCTTACCAAACAAGAATTAGGCTTAGGTCTTGACTTGCAAGGTGGTATGAGTGTAATTCTTGAAGTATCTCCTGCCGAAATCGTTCGTTCTTTGGCCGGAAGCTCAAGAGATTCAAGAGTAGCTACTGCTCTTGCCAATGCGCAAAAAAGAGCCGTATCAAGCACAACAAACTTCGTCGATTTATTTGCTGATGAATTCAAAAAAGTAGCGCCTGATACCAAATTAGCGAATGTATTCTCTAATAGCTCTAACCGTGGCACGCTTAGCCTGGAATCATCAGATAATCAGGTTGTAAGCTATATCAAAAAAGAAGTAGATGGTGCATTTGACCGTGCGTTCAGAATCATCCAGACACGTGTCGATAAATTTGGTGTTGCTAACCCTAACTTACAAAGATTGTCAGGTACTAACCGTATCCAGGTAGAATTACCGGGTGTTGATAACCCTGACCGTGTGCGTAAATTATTGTCTGGTGCAGCGAAACTAGAATTCTGCGAAGTATATACGATGCAGGAAATCGCTCCATCTTTCGATGGTTTGGCAAGTATCTTATTGCAAATGGATATTGATGCAAAAGGTAAAACAACAGCAACTACCGGAGCTAAAAAAGATACAACAGCTACAGCCACTGCAGCGAGTACAGATACATCTAAAAACAGCTTAAGTGCACAGTTAACAGGTGGTGGCGTCAAAGGCGATTCAACTAAAAAAGATTCAGCTTCATTGGCACAACGTCAGAACAATGCATTCAGTAACCTTTTTATTCCAACGGGTTATGGTGTAGCAGTTCGCACAAAAGACGTAGCACGCGTAAAAGAGGTAATGGACCGTTCAGATGTTCGTGCTTTGTTCCCTGCTAATTCAAGCTATGTATTTGACATTAAACCACGTGCAAACGGCACAAACGTGAACGAGGAAATCGTGGATATGTATTTCGTGAAAGATTTAGGCAAAGCCCCTTTAGAAGGTGATGTGGTAACCAATGCTAACCAGGATTATGACGAGCGCGGAAAACCAGCCGTAGAAATGCAAATGAATGCAGAAGGTGCCAGAAAATGGAAAGCCCTTACAGGTGCAAACATTGGTCGCCCGATTGCTATCATTCTTGATAACTATGTATATTCTGCTCCTAACGTAAACGGTGAAATCTCAGGTGGTCGTTCAAGCATCGCTGGTAACTTCACAGTTGAAGAAGCGCAAGACTTAGCAAACGTGTTGAAAGCCGGTAAATTACCTGCACCAACCAATATTATCTCTGAAGACATTGTAGGTGCTACGGTAGGTTCTGAAGCTGCTCAGGCAGGTATTATCTCGTCATTGGTAGGTTTATTGGTAGTATTAGGCTTTGTGTTGATTTATTATAATAAAGCCGGTGTAATTGCCGATATCGCCCTTATTGTTAACTTATTCTTATTATTAGGGGTTATGGCATCATTTGGTGCTACGCTTACACTACCAGGTATTGCAGGTATGGTATTATCGGTTGGGGTGTCTGTCGATGCTAACGTACTAATCTACGAACGTATCAAAGAAGAATTGGCCTTGGGTAAAACGTTTAAAGATGCGGTAAGAGACGGTTTCAAAAATGCGATGTCATCAATCATTGACTCAAACGTAACGACATTGATTACCGGGGTTGTCTTATTTGCCTTTGGTACAGGTTTGATTCTTGGTTTTGCCACTACCCTTTTGATTGGTATCTTCACCTCATTATTCTCAGCAATCTTCGTTTCTAGATTATTGTTCGAATACTATATTGGCAAAGGAAAAACCATTTCTTTCTCTACTAAATGGTCGGATAAACTTTTCAAAGATTCAAAATTCGACTTCGTTTCGAAACGTAAATTATATTACACTATTTCTAGTGCGATTATCATTGCAGGTATTATCTCTATCGCAGTTAAAGGCTTCGGTTTAGGTGTAGACTTCTTAGGGGGACGTACTTATATCGCCAAATTTGAGAAAACGGTTAATACCGAAGATATTGAAAATGCTTTGAAACCAACTTTCGAAGGTCAGGCGATTGAGGTAAAAACATTCGGTGGTTTTGATCAGGTAAAAATCACGACTCCTTACAAAATCGAGAATACCAATACAGAGGTTGAGCAGGAATTACAAGCGAATGTAAATAAAGCAATCACTAATGTAAATGGTAACTCAGGTAAAGTAGTAAGTTCATCTAAAGTTGGACCAACCATTGCGAATGATGCTATCTGGGGTGCTGTAAAAGCAGTATTACTATCAATTATACTGGTATTTGCTTATATCTATATCCGATTCCGTAAACTCGCTTTCGCTTATGGTGCATTGGTGGCCTTATCTCACGACGTCTTGATTATTCTTGGGGTGTTCTCAATCCTACGTGGTTTCTTGCCATTCTCTTTGGATGTTGACCAGGCTTTTGTAGGTGCGGTATTGACTATCATGGGTTATTCAATGAACGATACGGTCGTGGTATTTGACCGTGTACGTGAATATTTAGCTGAAAAACGTGGGGTAAGAGAAGATATTCCAACGGTTATCAACAATGCCTTGAACAGTACTTTGAGTAGAACAGCCGTAACCGGTTTCTCTACCCTATTGGTACTATTAGTATTATTGATTTTCGGTGGTGAAACTATCCGTGGTTTCGTATTTGCTATGTTTATCGGGGTAATCGTAGGTACTTACTCTTCACTGTTCGTAGCAACACCAATTGTTGTAGACGGTATGCAACGCGATATCAAGAAAGAAGATGAAAAACTGGCGGCTGCTCCGGTAGTAGTTGAAACCAAAAAGACTAAAAAGTCTTAATAGTTAGCGTTTATACAAATAAAGCCCTGACTTGCAAAGGTCGGGGCTTTTGTTTTATATAGATATCTGAAATAAGGTAAATCATGCCTTATGTTCAGCAATTTCTATTAATTGACTGATATGTGTGATAATACTGGTATCTGGTCGGGTTTCAATACCTTGTCCGATTACCTGAAAGCCTGTTAGAAGAATCTTGATATTGGGAAATCTTTTTTCCAGTTTGCTGACATACTTCTGGGTTTCATCCTGAGAGGGATGTGAAGTAATGGCAGTAAATATATAGTCTGGCTTTTGAGTATCGCATACGTAAGCCAATTCATCAAAAGGTAAGGTCTGCCCTAGATAAATGACTTTATTATTGCGACCCCTCAATACATAATTGGCAAAGAGTAAAGAGAGCTCATGCAATTCACCTTCGGGCAAAAATAAAACGAATTTTTTAGAATGAGGATTATGTCTTATTACCTGTCCATCAATCGCTACAATCAATTTCTGGCGAATCAGATTTGAAATAAAATGCTCTTGCGCTGGGCCGATAGACCCTGTCACCCATAAAATACCGATTCTATTGAGAAACGGATAAATGATATTAATCATCATATCCTCAAAGCCGAATTTCAACGCATTGGTAGACATGATTTTCTCAAACTTTTCTTCGTCGAGGTCAATCATGGCAATGGTCAACGCATGAATCTGGTCAGGATAATTCTGTTTTTTGTCAGTAATACTAATGACCTCAGTCGACAATCGTTCAGCAGAGAGCTTGGCGATTTCAGAAATTTTATACTCGTGTTCTTTCAGCAGAGCGATATTCAGAACCAGTTTTAAGTCCTGGTCATCATAAATACGTATGTTCGTATCTGTTCTTTTAGGCGCAATAATATTATAACGTTGTTCCCAGATTCTGAGAGTATGCGCCTTAATGCCGGATAATTGCTCTAAATCTCGTATGGAGTAGTTACTCATTATATGTTAGGTTTTTCGCTTGAAAGGTGGTGTTTTACTAAAGGTGGAATTTTAAATAAATTCAACACAGCTTTGGTTTATAGTATAGATATAACTTAAACCAATAGAATTTGTTTAAAAAATTAATGTCTAAGGTTTTATGTATAAATGATGTTAAAGATAATCAAGAAAATTGAGTAGTTTTGCACCCTGATTTATAGGAATGATAAATCAGTTTATTGAAAATAATTTTAAAACGCATAATATGACTACCGAACAATTGAAGGAGTTAAAAGCCAGAGTAGCGGCTTTAAGGGGGTATCTTTGACTACGATAGTAAGAAAGAACAGTTAGATGACCTCGAAAACCAAACTGCTCAACCGGAGTTCTGGACAAATGCTGAAAAGGCTGAAAGCGTAATGAAACAAGTACGTGCCCTGAAAGGTTGGACAGTAGGCTACGAAAAGGCAGAAAGTGCTATCGGCGACCTTGAAACCCTATTTGAGTTTTACACGTTAGGCGAGGCTACCGAAGAAGAAGTAGACGAAGAAGGAAAGAAATTTGATGAAATACTGGCAGAACTGGAATTGAAAAAAATGCTTTCGAATGAGGAAGATCAGTTTAGTGCAGTATTGGAGATAAACGCAGGTGCAGGAGGAACAGAAAGCCAGGACTGGACAAGTATGTTGATGCGTATGTATATGATGTGGGCCAATAAAAAAGGCTACAAGGTATCAGAACTGGATTATCAGGATGGTGATACAGCCGGAGTGAAATCCGTATCATTGCAGATTGAAGGCCCAATGGCCTATGGTTTCCTGAAATCAGAAAATGGGGTGCATCGTTTGGTAAGGGTTTCACCGTTCGATTCTAATGCCCGTCGCCACACTTCGTTTGCCTCAGTATACGCTTATCCATTAGTAGATGATACTATTGAGATTGAGATAAAAGATGCTGATATTGAAATCCAGACATCTCGCTCAGGTGGTGCAGGTGGACAGAACGTAAATAAGGTAGAAACAAAAGTACAGCTGACTCACAAACCCACTGGTATTATGATTACCTGCCAGATAGAACGTAGCCAGCACGCTAACCGTGAACATGCGATGCAGATGTTAAAATCGAAATTGTATCAATTAGAGGTTGAAAAACGTAATGCGGCTAAAGCAGAAACGGAAGCTGGCAAGATGAAAATTGAGTGGGGTTCGCAGATTCGTAGTTATGTATTAGACGACCGTCGCGTAAAAGACCATCGTACCAATATTCAGACATCTAATACCGAAGCAGTTTTAAATGGTGATATTGATGAATTTATCAAAGGCTATTTAATGGCTAGTTAATCGGCTCTGCTTATAAACAAAAATGCCCTGTAGAAATTCAAGGTTTTGAACCCTACAGGGCATTTTTTATTTTAAAAGATTTCTCTTTTTCCAGATCAAACTTATACTTGGAATAATACTCTGCATCTTTCTTCCCTTTTGTAAAAGCATAGTAAAGAATACCAACACCTAGTAATACAGCCGGAATACTTAGTATCTGGCCCATATTTAAAGTCATACTGTCTTCAAATGTTTCCTGATTTTCTTTTAAAAACTCGTAGAAAAAACGCAAGGTAAATACCCAGATAAGCGATATGCCCAGTAATAATCCATGTGGCGTTTTTTCTTTTGTGCGATTCCACAAATAGAATAATAGCCCCCAAAGTATAAGGCAGGAAAGTGCTTCGTATAATTGCGCAGGGTGTCTGGTAAATGTTTCCGGGGTCATTGTCAAAGAACCATCAGGATTCATGCTGAATACATTGAAACGAAAAGCCCAGGGTACATTACTTTGTTTTCCTAAAATCTCGTGGTTCATCAGGTTTCCTAAGCGAATAAATGCTCCACCTAAAGCAGCAGTTATCACAATTCTGTCAGTAACCCATAAAAAAGGCTGGTCTTTATGTTTTCTGCTATAGATAAACAAGGCTATCAGGGTACCAATAAGAAATCCGTGACTGGCAAGGCCACTATAAGGTGGCATAATCATATCTATCAGGAATTTGCCGGGATTTTGCTTGAAACTGTCAAATTCATAGAAAAAATAATGACCAAAACGAGCACCGATAACCGTAGCAATTATCATAGTAAATAAAAGGATATCAAGGTCTTTGGCAGGTTTATGTTCTTTCTTGAAGACATGAGACATAATCTGGAAACCAATCAGGAAGCCAGAAGCAAAGAGTATTCCGTACCAACGCAGTTCAAATCCGCCAAGTTTCGCAATGATTGGATTGACATTCCAGGGGATTTCTAAAAATATCATATTCTAGTGGTTTGATTTTTTCGCAAAACTATAAGTTTTATCTGATACTTGGATAAAAGGAGATTTTACTTTAATGTAAACCGGGGATTATTTTATAATGAAAACAATACAGTATTAATGCTCTAAAAGCGTGAGCCATGGAATTAAATGTTAAGAAGAGAGGGAAAGATTGAGATCGAAGCTAGTCAGGATTGATAAAAATAAGGGTGTCTGAGTTTTTCTTCGCCAATAGTATTTTGCAGTTATTGACTTTTAGACACCCTTATTTTTTATTTCGATTTGGCAGGTTTAGCTGTTTCAAATGTATGAGTAGAATAATACTCAGCATCTTTTTTGCCTTTTGTAAAGGCATAATATAGAACACCAATGCCTAATAAAACAGCCGGAATACTTAATATCTGCCCCATATTCCATGTCATTTTATCTTCAAATGCTTCCTGATTTTCTTTCAAAAACTCATAGAAGAATCTTAGCGTAAACACCCATATAAGGAATATTCCTAATAATAATCCATGTGGCATTTTTTCTTTGAAGCGGTTCCACAAATAGAATAGCAATCCACAAAGAATCAGACATGAAAGCGCCTCATATAGCTGTGCCGGATGACGAGTGAATGATTCTGGAGTCATCTTCATAGATCCATCAGGATTCAAGCTGAATGTATTAAAACGGAAAGCCCAGGGTACATTGCTTGGTTTGCCTAAAATTTCATGGTTCATCAGATTTCCTAAACGAATAAACGCTCCACCTAATGCTACGGTTATTACCACACGGTCGGTAACCCATAAGAAAGGCTGGTCTTTATGTCTACGACCATATAGAAAAAGGGCAGTAAGAATACCGATAGTAGCTCCATGACTAGCCAGACCATTATAAGGTGGTACAATCATATCAATCAGAAATTTGCCCGGGTTTTGAAGGAAACTATCGAATTCGTAGAAGAAATAATGTCCAAAACGAGCGCCAATAACTGTGGCAATAATCATCACAAATAAAAGTGCATCAAGGTCTTTTTCAGGTTTATGTTCTTTTTTGAAAATATGCGACATTATCTGGTAGCCAATCAGGAAGCCCGAAGCAAATAATAATCCATACCAACGCAGTTCAAATCCACCAAGTTTTGCAATAATGGGATTGACATTCCAGGGAATTTCTAAAAATATCATGTTGTAGGTGTTTGATTTTTTCTCAAAAATATAAGTTTTATCCGATAGATGGTTGCAAAAGTTTTAAAGAACTATGAAGATACGTTTAAAAAAGTATAATTTTGTTAACTATACTTTTTAAAATGCAAGCTGTGAAAAAGTTTTTGAACGATATATATGAGGGGTACTATACTTTTCAGCTCTGGCATATAGGCCCGACGCTGGCACCAACCTATACTCAAGACAGATTTCCTTTTATTTTCTTAGGCTATTATGCTGGATTTATGCTATTACTTATCAGAATATTTTTCAGAATTCTGTCAATATATCATCTTACCCATCTGACATATATCTACCTTATCACAGCTTTTGGTTTTTTAATCCCGTATCTATTTATTTATCGATTAATCAGAAAAGAAATTGGCAAAAGAGACTTAGTACATCAAAATGAGATTGAAGCCCGTAAACAAAAGCTATGGAAATTCTTAATATTTATCCTTTTTTCTCTAATATCTATCATCTTTTTACCTTTACTTTATGATTTATGCTTGCTTTGGTAAAAGCGTAAATTAGTTCTACTATATTTAGAGAAATATCCCTTAAATTTGCAACAGAAACTTCTGCAAACTATCTATTGTTATACTACATAACCCATTAACCGGGCAAAATATCCTTGTACCAGCAATATTTTAATAAAAACATTACTCTTTGACAACCAGCTATCAATCCAACGATTGGTAAGGCTTTAAATTTTTACTCGTTTATGAAAATAAATATCGGAATCATCGGAGGGGCAGGTTATACAGGCGGAGAACTATTAAGAATCTTATTAAATCACCCGAATACAAATATTGCTTTTGTTAATTCTAAAAGTCAGGCGGGCAAACCGGTATACTCTACGCATGGTGATTTATTAGGTGAAACTGACATCAGATTTGCCGATGAACAGGATTTCAGCAAAGCAGATATATTATTTCTTTGTTCTGGGCATAATGAATCGAAAAAATTCTTAGCTGAAAACGCCATTCCAGAAAGTATAAAGATTGTTGACCTAAGTACTGATTTCCGTGATGAAAGCAATGGCTTTACCTATGGTTTGCCGGAATTGCAAAGAGAAAAGATAAAGACAGCTTCTAAAATTGCTAACCCTGGTTGTTTTGCTACAAGTATTGAATTAGCAGTATTGCCTTTAGCTAATGCAGGTTTGATAAAAGAAGACATACATGTAAGTGCGATTACCGGAAGCACAGGAGCAGGACAATCATTATCAGCCACTACACATTTTAGTTGGAGAAATAATAATATTTCTATTTATAAAGCATTTACGCATCAACATCTCAAAGAAATCACGCAAAGTATTAAATCTTTACAAGCTGATTTCGGAAAAGCCATAAATTTTATTCCCTATCGTGGGAACTTCACGAGAGGAATTATGGCGAATATTTATACCAAGTTTGAAGGTACAATAGCAGAAGCACATGAGCTGTATCAGCAATACTACGCCGCTCACCCGTTCACTTATATAAGCGATGAAGCAGAAATAGATTTAAAACAGGTAGTAAATACCAATAAATGTATTCTGCACCTTGAAAAACACGGTGATAATCTGCTGATAAGCAGTATTATTGATAACCTAACCAAAGGGGCATCCGGGCAGGCTGTACAAAATATGAACCTGATTTTTGGATTAGATGAGACAGCAGGATTGAAATTGAAGCCGGTTGGGTTTTAATATTGTAGAGACGTAATGCATTACGTCTCCGAGGGCATATCCTGATCAGTAAAAGTTATTTGGGGAGATGTTTTTCAGTAAAATAGTTTTTTTCTGCTTAAAGGCCAATAGAGACGTATTGCAATACGTCTCTACAAAAAATCCTAAAATATCTTCATCCACTTCCCTTGTTCTTTCATTACCATTTCTATAATCTCTCTTACTGCGCCTTTCCCTCCGTCTTTTGTTGATTTGTATAAGGCTATCTCCTGAATTTCATCTACAGCATCGGCAGGGCAGACTGATAACACATTCCTATGTTTCATAATCTCCCAATCAGGTAAATCGTCTCCCATATAGATAGTCTGGTCGGCTGTTAGATTATTGTCTATTAAATACTGGTCGAAAACAGATAATTTCTGGTCAGTTCTTACGCCTAAGAAAATATCTTTAATTCCCAATGGCGAAAGCCTTTCTCTAACGCTTTCTTCTTTTCCTCCTGAAATGATAGCAATATGATATCCTGAGCGTACGGCCTTTCCCATCGCATACCCATCTTTTACATTAAAGGTACGGGCTAATTCTCCACCTCTCAGCGCAAGTACAGTAGAATCGGTTAAGACACCGTCTATATCAAAAATAAAGGTAGTGATTTTACGAAGCTTAGATTTTAATTTTAGGTTCATGAAAAAAATAAGGTAATTTGAAACCACAATATTCGTGTAAATTCGTTTAATTCATGGCAAATTCTAAAAAATAAATTCGTGTTCAAGTCTCTCTCTCAAAAACTTTTCGGCTTCTTCTTTAAAAGCATTTATGGGAAAACGATTATTGTATTGTTGGGACTAATGATTCTGCTGAACCTGACTTTTCCACTAAAAATAAACACGAAATATTCCACCTTAATTACTGCCTCCGACGGCACACTATTACATGCTTTCTTAAGTCCCGATGATAAATGGCGCATGTATGTAGAATTAAAAGAAATTACGCCAACTCTTCGAAAAGCCATTATTACTAAAGAAGACAAGTATTTCTACTACCATTTTGGGGTTAATCCAATTGCTATTATCAGAGCATTATATAATAATGTTACTAAAGGTAGGCGCACTTCGGGGGCAAGTACGATTACGATGCAGGTAGTGCGTATGCTATATCCAAATGAACGGACATATTGGAATAAGCTATCTGAGATTGGAAAAGCTACACAATTGGAAATTTTTTACTCGAAAGAAGAAATTCTTCAAATGTATCTCAATCTGGTGCCTTATGGGTCTAATATTGAGGGAATCAAATCTGCTTCTTATTTATATTTTCAGAAATCGCCAGATAGATTGAGTCTGGCGGAGGTAACTACTTTGGCTATTATACCTAATAGACCCACAAGTTTGCAATTAGGTACTAAAAATCCTCTGATTGTGCAGGAAAGGAATAAATGGTTGGAGCGATTCAGAAAAGAAAAAGCATTTGAGAATCAGGCAATTAATGACGCAACCAAAGAGCCACTTCAAGTAAGTCGACATGAAGCGCCTAAATTAGTGCCACATCTGGCTTTAAGATTGAAAAAGCAGTATCCTGATGAGCCAACTATCAGAACTTATATTAAACAACCTATACAAGCAAAAGTAGAACAGATTGTCGGGAATTATGCCAACAGAGTTCGGGCGATGAATATCCATAATGCCGCTGTTCTGGTTATCAATAATGAAACCATGCAGGTAGAAAGCTACGTAGGTTCAGCAGATTTTTATAATAAGACGGATGGAGGGCAGGTAGATGGCATTCAAGCCATTCGTTCACCCGGAAGTGCCTTAAAACCTGTTCTTTATGCTACTGCCTTCGATAAAGGACTCATTACTCCCAAAAACATTATTAATGATGTACCAACGAATTTCAGCGGTTTTGAACCTGAAAACTTTGATAAGAAATTCAATGGTAAGGTAACAGTAGAATTTGCTCTGGCTAATTCATTAAATATCCCTGCAGTAAAAGTTGTAAGAGATTTAGGAAAGAAAGAATTGATAGAGGTATTAAAGAAAGCCAATTTTCAAACTGTAAAGAAGCAGGAAAAGGATTTAGGTCTTTCAATAGTGCTGGGAGGATGCGGAGTAACCTTAGAGGAAATGACGCAATTGTATGCCGTATTTGCGAATCATGGAAAATGGGAGAAAGCCAGATTGAAAAGAGAGGCAAAAGAGAGTAGAAGTGTATCGCCATTAGTTTCTCCGGAGTCTTGCTTTCTGATTACGCAGATTTTATCCCAAATTAAGAGACCAGATTTGCCTAATAATTTCGATTACACTTATCGCTTACCTAAAATCGCGTGGAAAACGGGTACTTCTTTCGGAAAACGTGATGCGTGGAGCATTGGCTATAATAAGAAATACACAATTGGAGTTTGGGTAGGTAATTTTTCGGGAGAAGGTGTTCCTGAATTGAGTGGAGCAGAAATAGCTACGCCTTTATTGTTTCAAATCTTTAATAGCATTGATTACAATTCCAATAACGAATGGTTTCAGCAACCCAAAAATGTGGTTTCTCGACAGGTCTGTGCCGAATCAGGTGATTTGCCGAATGAATACTGCCCCAATAAAATTCTGGATTATTCTATCAGGAATGTCTCACATACCCATAAGTGTGCCCATATCAAGCAATTTTTTGTCAATTATGCTGAAACTATCAGCTATTGTACGCAATGCTTACCTATGGATGGCAATTACAAGGGAAAGAACTACATGAACTACGCCCCTGAACTCATCAGTTTTTATGAATTGAAGCATATTCTTTATGAGCGTATTCCGCCTCACAATCTAGCCTGCACCAGAGTGTTTGGCACTGTTAATAATCTGCCTGTTATCACTAATCCTAACGAGGGAAGCGAATATTATATTAATGCTAAAGACCCACAACAAATGCAATTGGCTTGTCAGGCGGCAAATGACGTGAAAGAGGTGTATTGGTATCTGAATGATAAGTTACTTAGAAAAGCAAAAGCCAATCAACCTGTCTTTTTTGTACCGACTGCGGGTAAATTACGGATTTCATGTACTGATGATAAAGGAAGAAGTAGTACTATTTCAGTGACAATAAAGTCGGAATAAAACAAAAGAGAGGAACTCTTACGAATCCCTCTCTTGCTGTTGAAATTTCAACAATATTAATAACGATACATTTCTGATTTGAATGGACCTTCTGTTGATACACCGATATAAGCGGCTTGGTCAGCATTCAATGTATCTAATTTGGCACCTACGTGAGATAAGTGGAAAGCAGCTACTTTCTCATCTAATTGCTTAGGCAATACGTATACTTTCTTCTCATATTTGTCACTGTTGGTCCACAATTCGATTTGTGCCAATGTCTGATTCGAGAACGAACATGACATTACAAAAGATGGATGACCCATTGCACAACCTAAGTTTACTAAACGACCTTCAGCTAGAATGATAATTTCTTTACCATCGATTTCGTACATATCAACCTGTGGTTTGATAGTAGTTTTAGAATGTCCGTAGTTGTTGTTCAACCACGCCATATCGATTTCGTTATCGAAGTGACCGATGTTACAAACCACAGCTTTATCACGCATCGCTTTAAAGTGACGGTCACGGATGATGTCGATGTTTCCGGTTGCTGTTACAAAGATATTCGCACGGGTAGCTGCTTCGTCCATCGTAACTACCTCATAACCGTCCATAGCTGCCTGAAGTGCACAGATTGGGTCGATTTCAGTTACCAAAACTCTACACCCTGCACCACGCAATGAATCTGCCGAACCTTTACCTACATCACCATAACCAGCTACAACTGCTACTTTACCAGCCAACATTAAGTCAGTTGCACGACGAATCGCATCAACTAATGATTCACGACAACCGTATTTGTTATCAAATTTAGATTTAGTTACAGAGTCGTTTACGTTGATAGCCGGTAAGTGTAAAGTACCGTTTCTTTGACGCTCGTATAGACGGTGAACACCGGTAGTTGTTTCTTCTGATAAACCTTTGATATCGCCAATTAACTCAGGATATTTGTCAAACACCATGTTTGTTAAATCACCACCATCATCCAAAATCATGTTTAATGGTTGTTGTTCTTCACCAAAAAACAAAGTTTGTTCAATACACCAGTCAAACTCTTCTGCAGTTTGTCCTTTCCAAGCATAAACCTGAATACCAGCGGCAGCAATAGCAGCAGCAGCGTGATCTTGCGTTGAGAAGATATTACATGATGACCAAGTAACTTCAGCACCCAACTCTACCAATGTTTCAATCAAAACCGCAGTCTGGATAGTCATGTGTAAACAACCTGCTACACGTGCACCTGCTAATGGTTTTGATGGACCGTACTCTTTACGAATAGACATCAAGCCCGGCATCTCTGCTTCAGCTAATTTGATTTCTTTACGACCCCAATCGGCAAGGGCTATGTCTTTTACTTTGTAAGGAATGTAATTTTTTGTTGACATTATCTTTTAAGTTAATTTATCCTTATTAAATTGTTAATTTAGTTGGTTTTTCTAAATTACTGACAAAATTAGGATAAATTATTGTGATAATAAATTTTATTTGGATAATTTTATTTAGGGATAATAAATTGTGGGGCATCCGGGTAACGGTCGCTTCTAGTTCGCCTCACATTTTTCTAATACTATAAGCAAAACAACCCCTGTCCCTCTTGGATAGAATAAAGGCGAAGTATGACTTGACACAATAGACAGCTAATTTCATAATTCTTTATTGTCACATAAAGAACTCTAATCTAACTAATTATTCTTCAATCGCATCTTTCCATCGGTCAGAATAATCTCATCTTTTTTGTCCTGTTTTTTGTAGCCGTTTCCTTCGGGGTCAATGTTTGAGTCGAATCCGGTAGCCTGGGTGATCACTTTGTTTTCCATTTTGTCTTTCAGGCGGCCCAATCCACCAAATACAGTAGCTGATGCTTTCTCTTTCCAATAGGTACCAGTCAATTTGCTGCTAAATGTAATATCTATGAAACCATCACCATTATTCTTCACTTCCAAGGTCTCGTCATTGTTCTGAGATTCTCCCATATGGTATTCCATACGAGGTTCTTTGATTTCTTCTACATATCTGATGGCTGCAATACCTTTATATTTGCCCAAATCCTGTGCTTTTTTGATATTTTCTTTGGTGTCGGGATTATCGGCATTTACAATCAGATAAGTACCTGATTCTACAGCAGAGCGACCATAGAAATCACCCAGCCATATACGTAACATTTTGTCGGGTTTGTTAGCATTACCAGTAAAATATCCATAGTTGCCGATTTTAATCTGGCGGGGCTGTGTTTTATATTCAGTGCCATTAATCATAACACTCATGGTATTATCGTTTGATACTTGGGCCAAAGCATTTGCCGTAATAAATAGCAGAATGATGAATGCATAAGAGGTTTTCATGTCTTTATTGATTAAGTATATGAGATAATAATGGGCATCTATACCCGAAAAACATGCGAATAACGCTATTCCTGATAAAGCGTATAAATTTTTAATGATTATTGGTTTATAAAATTTACTGAAAGGTCGAAAGTATATATTTTCGGTTATATGGCATTTAATAGACGCTCTATTTGATTTAGTCAGGAGTATAGTTGAATCTATAACTAATGATGCCGAATTAAAATCTGTCTACCTGATTAAATAGCAAGGATTTATCTTTTGGTTTTTACTATATTTGGTTATTCTATTTCAATTCTTCTAAACCTTAACTATGAAAAAATTACTCTTCGCGCTCTTTGCCTGTTGGCAGATAAATACCTTTGCCCAGACAACTGAAGAAAAATATGCTGAAGACCCTGCGTCTATTGAACAGGCAGGTGTACCTAAAGGAGAAATACTAAAATTTGAATTTGCTGATTCCAAGATTTTTCCGGGTACCTGGCGCGAGTATTGGGTATATGTTCCGGCACAATATACACCTGATAAACCGGCCTGCGTATATATCAATCAGGATGGTATTCAATGGAAAGCTCCTACGGTTTTTGATAACCTGATTCATAAAAAAGAAATGCCGGTTACGATTGGTATTTTTGTGATGCATGGAAGAGTAAAGGCGGCTAATAGTGAAACATCTCTAGATCGCTTTAACCGCAGTTATGAATACGATGGTTTGGGAGATAATTATGCAAGATTCATTTTAGATGAAATTCTCCCTGAAGTAGAAAAGAAGAAAACGAGCGATGGTCGTGCTATTCGTTTATCAAAAAGCGGAAATGATAGAGCTATAGGCGGCTCAAGCAGTGGAGCAGTTTGCGCTTTTACAGCTGCCTGGGAACGCCCTGATGCCTTTTCAAGAGTATTTAGTGCCATTGGTACATATGTGGGTCTGAGAGGAGCCAATGAATATCCGACACTCATTCGTAAATACGAACCTAAGCCTATCCGTGTTTACTTGCAGGATGGTACCAATGATTTGAATATTTATGCAGGCGACTGGTGGAAATCGAATGAGCTGATGGAAAGAGCCTTGATTTTTTCTGGCTATGAAGTAAATCATGTTTGGGGTGAGGGTGGACATAATGGCAAACATGGAACTGCTATCTTTCCTGAGGCTATGCGGTGGCTTTGGAAAGATTATCCGAAACCTGTCACAGCAGGTAAAACCAAGAACCCGTTTTTAAGCGATATCCTACTTGATAATGAAGGGTGGGAATTGGTAGGTGAAGGTTATACTTTTACAGAGGGTACGGCTGCCAATGCGACAGGAGAAGTATTCTATCAGGATATTCCTAATTCAAAAACCTATAAAGTGGGATTAGATGGTAAATTGACAACCCTGGATATTGATGCTAAGAAATCAAGCGGCACGGCTTTTAGTCCTGATGGGAAAAGGTATGTAGTGGCAGGTGGAACAAAGCAAATAATCAGCCATGATGCAACAGGTAAAGAAACAGTCGTAGCTGATAACCAGACAGGAAATGATATTGTAGTAGCTAAAAATGGCAATATATACATTACAGCGCCTAATGGTGTAAGCAATCCAAGCAAATTGTATTTGATAAGACCGAATGGCGAAAAGATAGAAGTTGATGAGGGCTTAAAATTTGCCAATGGCTTGACTCTCTCGCCTGACCAGACACAGTTATATGTAACCGAATCAGCCTCTCATTGGGTATGGGTATACCAGGTTCAAGCTGATGGCAGATTATCTCATAAGCAAAAATATGGGTGGCTTCATGTACGCGATACGGATGAAAATGCTTGGTCGGACGGATTAAAATGTGATAGAGATGGCAGAGTATATGTTACAACACTCTCAGGAATACAAGTACTTGACCAAACCGGGCGAGTAAATGCCATTTTACCAGTACCTAAAACCAAGGGACAAGTATCAAATCTATGTTTCGGCGGGCCAAATTTTGATGTGATGTATATTACTTGTGTAGATAAGGTGTTTCGTCGGAAAGTGAAAGTAAAAGGAGCGAATACTTTTGATACGCCTAATAAACCGGCAGCGCCGAGGCTTTAACCTGTGGTTTGCGTGTCACGACTCTACTCTGACGAATATGGGCGTGGAACATTTAATGGTACTCTAAGTTAAGTAATAATTGGCTTAAATCTTTTGTTAGGTAAAATGGCAAAATTATGAAATTTATCAATTAATTGATAAAAATGCAAAAACAGCATTTAAATAAAAAATTACCGTAAAATAAATTTCTTAAAACAATGGCAATGAAATAAAAATAATTTATGTATATTTGGTTTATTAAAAAACAACATTCTGTGATATAAAAAACACTAAAACGCATACATTTTTTTGTGTCCGCCATTTCCTGCTTCTATTATACAGAAGTACTTATTTCTATTATTCTAAAGTATAAGATTCAGCTTTTCTCAATAAATTTCCTCAAAGTAGTCTTTAGAAATTTTTCAATTAATGTTTTAAAAGCATTTTTTCTGAACCTCATTATTTAATTAATTGTATTACCTAATATCTTAAAAATGTCATGAAAAAGAGTATTTTATTTTTATCAATATCAGCTATGTTAATGTTTTCATGTAGCATAAACCAACCTTCACCAGAAACCAAGCTTTATGCAGATTTATGCATTAGCCCAGATAAGTATAATTTACCTATTAAACTATCAGAATTTAAGGAAGCAAACGCTGTGATAAAATATGGCACCGGTGCTTCTTATGCTTATTTCTGGTATATTCAAATTGAAGGCCATGAAAACACACCTTTTACTCCTTGCATGTTCCCGGAAGAGTTTAAACGTAATGGAATGAAAGTAATAATTTCAGGAACTTCGTACACTTTAAATTGCAAAGCGGGAATGCCATGTGGAGGAATGGCAAGTGGACCCTTCGTAATCGATAGTATTAAACAGGTGGAAAATTAAATATTTTAAGTGATTATAAAGTTATAGGTGTTTTTTTGAGGATGCAAATTTTATTCACGTTTCTCCCAAACGGTGACTAGTCTTATGTAATGAATACCCGTGTATTATTTATCCATATAAAACAACAAATGTGATGAAAAAAAATCTGATTTTTTTAACCCTCTTTTTTCTTTCTTTTTTATCCTTTGCTCAACCCTCAATCACCTTAACTGGTTCTCCTGCAGACTTAAATAAGATTGAGGAAGATAAATTAAATGAAATATTCATGGAATATAAGGTTTTTACATTTTCTAAAAGTGAGTTAGAACTCGCAAAATCAAAAAAGAATATCATCTTTAATCTACCAGGTACATCCTTTCCTCAAGAATCTTTCGAATTCATAGATTCGGATTTATTTGCAGCGGATTACAAAAAAGAAAGTAATGAAGTCAAATCTCTGCTTGAAAATAATAGCTTTTTAAGAGCTATAAACCTTGAGAGGGAAACATTTAGTTTAACAATCAGTAAAGAATCAATTAGTGGACGATATCATTCAGGAGTGGATGGTGATTGGAATTTTTCAACAATCCGACATTTTTTTGGTAAAGATTTTAGTGAAGAAAAAGTCGTAGTTTATAGGTCTGATTCATACAAAAAAGGGCATGAAGATATGTGTGGAACGGAAGGGATTGTTCAAAATTTAAAAAAGAAATATAGAATTAATACCTTTGGAATAAATAATTATTGTCGGAAGATATTTGTGGCGATAGAAGGTGATAATGAATGGAATTCTTTCTTCGGAGTTAATGCTTCCTCTCAAATGGCTAGTATAATGAATACTGTTACCACAATATTTGGAAGTGAATTATCAATGGTAGTTCAGGTATCAAGTTCAACTCTTTGGACAACTACAGATCCATACACAAGTACTTCAATAACTAAAGGTCCTGCTCTAAGTGAATTTCGTAATTGGTGGAATAGTAATAGAACAGGTATCACCAGAGACTGTGCATTATTATTTTCTAAAAGAACTTTTGCACTAGAAGGAGGCCTTCAATACGTAGGAGTAGCATATGCTAATTCTCTTTGTAGTTCAGATGCTTATGGGATGATAGCAAATCCATTAAATATAGAAACAATAACTTGTCATGAATTAGCACATATTGTTGGCCATACGGGACATGATGATAGCCCTACAGGAACAATTATGGAGACGGCTAATTCAGGGAATATTAGTTCTTTTTCTAATTATTCTAAGGATTTAATCTGGAATAACTTAGCTAGTGGACTAGAAAACTGTATAATAACAGGTAGCTTTCAAATGTATAAAGATGGCATTCTTATTACAACCTCTGATATCAATTATGTATGCTTATCTAATTGGTATAATATGAATGCGGCGGGAATAAATAGTATTACTTGGAGTGTTCAAAACTTTGGAACAAGCGCATATATAGTCTCTTCAAGTAGCTCAAGTGCAACAGTATCAGCAGGAAGTAACGCTGGTACTTTTACAGTGAAGGCAAGTAAATCAAATGCTTGTGGTAATATTGATAGGTATTATCAATTCGATGCTTCGAGTTGTTTTAGGTACTCTGTTTTCCCTAACCCTTCAAGTTCTAAATTAACAATTGCTTTTGATGATTTAAATTCAATTGAAAATTTTCCTAATAAAATAGAGTTAATTAGTGATGCCACAAAATATTCGGCACTTTCGATTAATCTTTCGGAAGAATTTACTAAAAAAACAATCAAAGATGGTAGCAAGATAGAGCTTGATGTTAAAAGTCTTCCAAGAGGTATTTATTACTTAATAATTACCAACTTAAAACTCGAAAATAAACCTACAGAAACTGTTCGAATTCTAATAGAATAATTTTATTAAAGAAACTTAGAGCTTTTAATAAATTAAAGATTCAGTGTATGTGCAACGGTAATATTTGTCAGACATAGCCGTTGCACACTGAATTCATATTATGCCAATTTAATCTTCTTACCAGTGCGTGCAGCCTCATAAATAGCCGTCAGATATTTCATGTCTTTTAAGCCTTCTTCCCCTGAAATATGGCTTGGAAACATTTTGGTTTCCAGAAACTCACGAGCGATAGCTTCCAGCATATTAGCCTGATGATGCACAATTGGCAGATTCAGTTCTCCCTGACTTGTGCGGCCCTTAATTGGCCCGTAGCTATAAGCAGGACTTAACTGAACGAAGCCTTTTTCATAAGTAATATATAATTGTTCAATATTGGTTTTATATGATGTAAATCCATTGACAGTAACTGCATCGGGGAAGTCAAACTGCCATGAGAGAGACTCTTCCACATCTTTAAAACGAGTAGGGTCAGTAATAGGGCCAAATTGGGCTGTTACGGCTAAAGGTTCTTTACCTGTTATATACCGAGAGCCTTGTACACAATAAATGCCTACGTCCATCAATGGGCCACCACCTGCCATTGGTTTTTTCAATCGCCATTGAGTTGGGTCGCCAATGGTAAAGCCAAAGTTTGAGTTAATGAATTTTACATTACCAAAAACTTTCTCACGGCTCATTCTGATGACCTCCTTAGTAAAAGGCTCAAAGTGCATGCGGTAACCTACCCCCAACTGCACTCCGGCATCTTTACAAGCTTTTATCATCTCCTGGCATTCTTTTACCGTATTTGCCATAGGCTTCTCGCACATTACGTGTTTACCTGCTTTCGCTGCACGTATCACATATTCGTGGTGCATAGAGTTGGGTAGCACAACATATACAATATCAATATCTTTATTATCGGCTATCTGGTCAAATGTCTGATAGTTATATACATTCTTTTTCGGAATATTATATTTCTTCATCCATTCTTCGGCCTTAGATGGCGTACCTGTTACAATACCTGCCAGATAACAATTAGGAGTTTGTTCCAAACCAACGGCTAACTGATTTTTCGCATAACTCCCTAAACCCACTAAGGCAATACCCAATTTCTTGCCTTCATATTTGGATTTTGATTCGGGGATACTCACCAGAGAGGGAACAGTAAATGCTGCTGCTGTAGTGCCGAGCCCTACACCTAAATTTTGCAGGAATGAACGGCGAGATTGATTTTCAGTCATTAGATTCAGGTTTAATAGTTTAATTATCAATTCGATAAGTCACGAAAGCTAATTGCTTACTATCGGGAGACCAACTTGGTACATTAATAGTTCCCTGTCCGCCAAAAAATACTTCAGTTAAATCTTTAATTTTTTTGGTTTTCAAATCCATCAGGCGAAGTTTAACATCTTTACCAAACGGATGAGCCGCTTTCTGGTCTTCTATATAAGTAATAAAAACAATCGATTTACCATCGGGTGACGGGTGCGCAAACCAATTGCTATATTCATCATTGGTGAGTTGTTCCTGCTCGCTTCCGTCAGGTTTCATACGGTAAATATGCATTTTTCCGGTACGGTGCGAATTGAAATAGATGTATTTCCCATCTGGAGAATATTCCGGGCCATCATCCAGACTTTGGGCATCAGTCAATCGTTTTTCTTCGCCACCGTTAACAGGGATACTATATACATCAAATTCGCCATTTCTTGAAGCGCAATAGACTAAGGTTTGTCCATCAGGAGAAATGCCATGCCAGTAAGAGGGAGCTTTTTCTGTAATGAGTTTAGGCGTACCACCGTCGATTGGAAGAGTGAAAATGCGCGAAGTGCCGCCTTTATTCCCTCGCATAGTACTATCGTTATGGCTGATAACTATCATTTTGCCATCAAAGCTGATGCCATGGTCGTTATTGCATTTATTGGCAATGCCTGTATTGATAATGCCAAGTTTCTCACCGGAAGTAGAGACTCTTTCTAGTAACCCTTTGGCATTGATAATGAAGTATTTACCGTCTCTCGACCAGTTAGGGGCTTCAAAATGACGTTTTTCTTTGAGTATGATTGTTCGTTTGCCTGACTTTATGTCGATGGTTTCCAGTGTGCTTTCCACGTTCTGAGGTGCTTGGGCAAACACAGCAATGGGGAAGATAAAGAATAAGATTTTCATAGAATTGAATACATTAGGCTTATAGTTGAATAGAAACCAAATGTATTCAATTTTTAATCAATTTACTAGACTTATAGTACGGAATTCTCTGGTTTTCCGCCTAATTTATAAGGATAATCTGTCGTATAATGTAGTCCTCGGCTTTCTTTACGTTTCATAGCACAGCGAATCACTAATTCAGCGCATTGCACCAGATTGCGCAATTCACAAAGCTTTACTGAAAGCTTGGTTTTCTTGTAGAATTCTTCTGTTTCATCTTTTACCAGTTTCAGGCGACGTAAAGCGCGTTCTAAACGGAAATCAGAACGGACAATACCTACGTAGTCAGACATCATGCGTTGCACCTCACGCAAGTTGTGAGTAACCAGAATTTCTTCATTCGATTGTTCTGTACCAAATTCATTCCAATCAGGCACATTTTCCTGGAAGCTGATTTTGTCCACATCTTCCATTGCCTGATGAGCAATGCGATGTCCGAAAACGGCTGCTTCCAGTAATGAATTAGATGCTAAACGGTTAGCTCCATGTAGTCCGGTAGAAGAACATTCACCGCAGGCAAACAAGCGATGAATAGTTGAATGTCCATATTCATCTACTAAAATACCTCCACATAAATAATGTGCGGCAGGTACTACGGGAATCATGTCTTTAGAAATATCAAGCCCTATACTCAAGCATTTCTCATAAATGTTTGGAAAGTGCTGTAATATTAGTTCTTTAGGTTTGAATGAAATATCAAGATAAACATGATCTTCTCCCGATTTCTTCATTTCTGCATCTATCGAACGAGCCACTATATCACGGGGAGCCAAGGAGCCACGAGGGTCGTAGCTTTGCATAAATTCTTCGCCCTTTTTATTTTTCAATACCCCACCCTCACCACGTACGGCTTCGGTAATGAGGAAACTTGGATATTCACCCGGATTATATAAAGAAGTAGGGTGAAATTGTATCATTTCCATGTCTCTAACTCGGCCTTTGGCTCGATATATCATGGCAATACCGTCTCCCGTAGCAATCACTGGGTTGGTTGTGGCAGAGTAAATATTTCCTGCGCCACCAGTAGCCATTAGTGTAACCTTTGAAAGGATAGTTTCTACCTGATTGGTATGCACATTTAAGGCATAAACGCCAAAACAGGTAATATCACTCGTTTCACGTGTAACCTCAATCCCCAAATGGTGCTGGGTAATGATTTCAACGGCATAATAATGCGTCAGAATCTCAATATTCGGGTTTTTACTTACCTGTTCAAGCAAAGCCCGCTCAATCTCTTTGCCTGTAATATCTTTATAGTGTAGTATTCTCTTCTCTGAGTGTCCACCTTCACGTGTCAGGTCATATTCCGAACCATGTTTGTCGAAGTTAGTTCCATAATCAATTAATTCCTGAATACGGTCAGGGCCCTCGGTTACCACTATCTCTACAATTTTTCGATCGCAGAGTCCATCTCCGGCAATCAATGTATCGCTGATATGTTTTTCAAAAGAGTCGGTTTCAGGGTCAAAAACAGCAGCTATACCACCTTGTGCATATTTGGTATTCGTTTCGTCGGCGTTTACTTTCGTCAGAATCAATACCTTTCCTTTGGCTGCTGCTTTTAGCGCAAAACTCAAGCCTGCAATACCGGAACCTATCACTAAAAAATCTACTTTTTGCATGAGATAAAATTTGAATACTTTTCAATAAAGTTATTGAAAGCGGTCTTTAAATTATTCAAATATAGGGGTTAGTTGTTTAGTTTTACAAAACCTCCATCAATCAGGTAATCGCAGCCTGTAATGAATCCTGCTTCATCAGAGCATAGATATACAGCCAATGAGCCAATTTCCTCCGGTTTTGCCATACGGCCAATCGGTTGGGTTTTTGAAAGTTTATCAAACATTTCTTTTTCTTTACCCGGATAAGTCTTTTTCAGGAATCCATCTACAAATGGGGTGTGTACACGAGCAGGAGAAATGCTGTTACAACGGATATTATGTTTCAGGTAATCTTTAGCTACTTGTAAAGTCATGGTATAAATAGCTCCTTTACTCATCGAATAGGCAAACCTGTCGGGAATCCCGACTGTAGCGGCAATAGAAGCAATGTTAAGAATCACTCCACCGCCTTTCGCTCTGAAATGTGGGATAAGGGCTTGGAGACAGTTATAAGTACCTTTTACATTCACATTAAATACCTTGTCAAAATCTTCTTCTGAGGTAGTTTCAACCGTGCCTATATGAGCTATACCTGCATTATTCACCAGAATATCAATGGTATTTTCTTTAGCTATTTTGTCAATGGCTTTTTTTACCTCTCTTTGCTTGGATACATCTACCTGATGAAAGTAGGCTTCGCCACCATTAGCATTAATCAGGTCTGCTTCGCGTTCGGCTTGGTCGACATTTAATTCAAATATATGTACTGCTGCTCCTTGTTTAGCAAAAAGTCTGGAAATCGAAAGGCCTATGCCGCTTGCACCTCCGGTTACGATGGCTACTTTATTATCAAGACGAAACATTTTACGGAAAATTAATAGATTAAATTTGCTGACTAATACTTGAAATTTTCGTCAAAATTAGCAGTCAATTCGGTAAGTAAAAATAATTCTAAATACATTTGTTAAAATGATAGATGCATTTGTCTTTTATATTTTACCTAAAAGATTTTATTTCTCATAAATATTACTTGAAAAGGACTTATGAAAATTCAATTCTACGGAGCAGCGCAACGTGTAACCGGAAGCAAACACCTGATAACTACCCAAAAAGGAACAAAAATATTATTGGATTGTGGCTTATTCCAGGGTATTAATACTTCTGAATTAAATCTGAATTTTGGCTTCGATGCGAAAGAGATAGATATTCTGGTATTAAGCCATGGACATATAGATCACACAGGTTTAGTGCCAAGATTAGTAAAAAAAGGATTCAAAGGACAGATATATGCTACTAATGCTACTAAAGACTTATGCGACATTATGTTGTATGATTCTGCCTATATTCAGGAAAAGGATTTAGAAAGAGTCAATGAAAGAAGACATAAACGTGGAGAGTCTCTACTGGAACTGTTATATGGGGAAGAGGATGTAAGAAATGCTCTGTCATTATTCAAAACGATAGATTATCGTACCCCTTTTTATTTAGAAGAGGGTGTAAAAGCAGAATTTTATGATGCAGGCCATCTATTGGGAAGCGCAGGTATCTATCTGACATTTGAGGAAACTCAAGGTACTAAAACATTATTCTTTACAGGTGATGTGGGTCGGCCGAATGATAAAATACTGCGCAGCCCCGAAGCATTTCCACAAGCAGATTATATTATTAGTGAATCAACGTATGGTGATAGATTGCATGAGCCGGAAATTGATATGAAAGCTCACTTGCTTAAAATTGTTCATGATACCTGTGTGGTTCGTAGAGGAAAACTGATTATTCCGGCCTTTGCCGTTGACCGTACGCAGGAGTTAGTCTATGCCTTAGATCAACTGGAAAGTGAGGGTAGGTTGCCTAAGATACAGGTATATGTAGATAGCCCGTTGGCTGTAAAAGCAACGATAGCAATGAAAGAAAACGAAGAATGCTTTAATCCTGAAATTCTTGATTATATCAAGCACGATGGCGATGCTTTTAACTTTGATAATCTGCATTATATCAGTGAGGTGAATCAATCAAAAGCCTTAAACTCTTATAAAGAACCTTGTATTATTATTTCAGCCTCGGGTATGGCAGAAGCGGGTCGAATCAAGCATCATATTGCTAATAATGTTGAGAACCCAAATAATACTATATTATTGGTAGGTTATTGCTCACCCGAAAGTTTAGGGGCTGTTTTAAAAGGAAGACCTGAACACGTAAAAATATTTGGTGAGTTACACAAATTAAATGCAAAAGTAGAAGTGATGGATTCGTTCTCTGCCCATGCAGATTATTCCGAATTGATTACTTATCTGGGTTGTCAGGATGCTTCAAAAGTAAAGAGTTTATTTTTGGTGCACGGAGAGTTACCTACACAATTAGCTTTTAAGAACCGATTGTTATTAGCAGGTTTTAAAAATATTCTGATACCTGCCCAGGGCGAAGGATTCGATTTGTAATTGAGTGCTTAAATTGCGGCGCGACCGTCGCTCGGTTCGCGCCACAATTAACCGTGAATCTTTTCTCCGATTAGGGAAATTAATCATAGCTTTGTATAAAAATTTCAGGTGTTGATAGATTATTGGCATCTTTGCACTTCATTGGCTATTATTAATAGGTCTAAAAAATTTTCAAATGAAAATCGCCATTCACGGCCGAAAATTCAATGTAGAGTCTGTACCTTATATACAGCAGGTTTTTGATGAATTAAACAAATACAAAGTTGAAATTCAATTATCAGAAACCTTTAAACGTGTTTTGCTACAATCTGGCATTCAACTGCACTGCAAGAATGTCTACACTACTTCTCAGGAAATATTTAATGCAGATATTGCATTCAGCCTTGGGGGTGATGGTACTTTTCTTGAAACCCTTTCGCATGTCGGTAAAAGAGAGATTCCTATTCTTGGCTTTAATTTTGGTCGGTTAGGTTTTTTAGCCGCTATTTCTTACGAGGAAATCGAGACAACTATTGCCCAATTGGTAAACAGGCAGTATGATATTGATGAACGCACCATGCTTGCGGCATCAGCCGAAACAGAATTATTTGAAGAGGGCATGAATTTTGCACTGAATGAAGTAGCCATTTCCAAAACGGATACTTCTTCAATGATTGTGGTACATGCTTATATTAACGGAGAGTTTCTGAACAGTTATTGGGCGGATGGGCTTATGGTTGCTACCGCTACCGGCTCAACAGGCTATTCGCTCAGTTGCGGAGGACCGTTGGTAATGCCGCATTCGGCCAATTTTATCATTACGCCTATTTGTCCACACAATCTGTTTGTAAGACCCATGATTGTATCAGACGACAGCGTTATTTCGCTGAAAGTAGAAAGCCGTAGTAATAATTATCTGGTTTCTATGGACTCCAGAGCTAAGATTATTGCCACAGAAGAAGAAGCCACCATCACCATAAGAAAAGAGGCTTTTAAGGCCAGAATGATAAGAATGGACGGCAATAATTTTTTAAATACATTAAGAAATAAACTAAAGTGGGGGGTAGATGCCCGCAACTGATAATAAAACTTTTAATCTTACGTTAAATAATTCAGACTAACATTGCTATTCCATTATGAAATTTTTAGACTTCAAAGGAGCATTATTAAAAACGGTATTTTGTTTTTCTTTGGTACTTTTGATTACTGATGAAAGCTTCGCGCAAGGGGGGATGTTCAGCAAAAAAAATAAAATTAATCAGTACTCGTCGATTAGCATTGGGGGAGGCTCATCACATTATTTTGGTGATTTGTCGCCTTACAGTACTTTTTACTATGGTTTATATACCAATGTTCGTTGGAATGCTACTATTAATTATACCCGTCAGTTTACTCCTCAGTTTGCGGCCAGAGTAAGTTTTACGTGGGCACGAATCCTGGGAGATGATTATAACTATTCACAAAGAAATCTGACTAAATTCCATACCTATTATTTAAGAAACCTGCATTTCAGAAATGATATTAAGGAATTTGCCCTTACGGGGGTATTTAATCTTTTACCGCAAACCGGTAAAGGTCAGCAAGGCAGAAGAGCTTTTATGCCATACGGATTGCTTGGAATAGGTTTTTATGGCCACTCTCCTAAGGCAAGAGAAAACGCTACCGTTGATCCTACTACTGGCGAGGTAACATTAGGTGGTTGGTTAAACCTGAAAGAGTTGCAAACCTCGGGCCAGGGAATTATACCTGACCAGCCGAAGTCTTATTCTCTTTTGCAACCCGTATTTCCAGTGGGTTTGGGTGTAAAAATGAAACTTACTGAAAAACTGGATCTTAACCTTGAGGGAGGTCTTAGAATAACACCATTTGATTACCTGGATGACGTTGGCAGTTCGAAATATCCTAATCCTACTGTTCTTGCTGCTACCTCTCCAACAGGAGCACTTCTTTCTAACAGAGCTGGTGAAAATATTTCTGCCAGAACGGGTGAAGATAGAACACCGGTATTTGTACAGATTATGACCGATCCGGCCTATAGATATAATTTAGCTGGCGCTGGCATACAACCAAGTACAAATGCAGAGCAATTTGTGGGATTTTCGGCAAATACAATTAGAGGAAGCTCAAGATGGGATAGTTATTTTGTAACACAGATTACTATCAGTTATATCATCGGCAGTTCAGTTAAATGTCCACCAATTAAATAACATTTTAACTCATCATTATTTCATTGTTTATTTGATTTTTTTGTGAAAAAAAGCCTTTTTCTGATTTTATTGATTGGTGCATTACCTAAGCTGCAAGCCCAGATGTGGGAAGTTGGTGCAGGTTTGGGCGGCATGAATTATAAAGGCGATGTACTGCCTAAATTTAAGCCATTGGTAGTAGGCCCCGGAGCCAACATATTTGCCAGAATGAACTGGAGTCGCTCACTTTCGTTGAAAGCTAACGGTGTGATTGGTAAAATTCATGGAAACGACGCGGATATGGGTGATCCATATCATAGAATACGTGGATTTAGCTTCAATGCAACCATTTTTGAAGCAGGGGGCCAGATAGAATATAATTTTTTGAATTTCAGAACAAACGCTTCTCGTATTGTCAATAACTGGACACCTTATGTATTTGGTGGCGGAGCTGTAACTATGAGAAGTACCAATTATACATTACAGAACCTGATAGATACGGGTAATGGTTTTGTTTTCAATGGCACTACAACTGGTAGTAGCAGTACCCGTATCAATTCCTGGATTTTAGGAATTGGTTTTAAGAAGGAATTAAATGCCCGATGGAACTGGGGAATGGAGTTTGGTACCCGATGGATTAATGATGATTTTCTGGATGGTTTGGGGTACTATAAAAATGGTACCTATGATAATGATCCCCTTCCGGCCGCCGTTACAGATTTCGTGATATTGAACCGCAAACGTAGTGTGCCGGGTACCCGGGCAAAAGATATGTATTACTATACTAATATCTCAATCAGCTATTTATTCTACAAAGTACACTGCCCGCCAAGAAGATAATCAATCTATTTTGGGCTTCTATACGAAAGATTCTGCTGTTTTTTGTTAAAAAATATTAACAAAAGTCTACAAATCTGTAAAAACTTATCAAACAAAGTTCTTTTTTCCTAACTTTGCAATCCTTTTTATTAATTAGCATCATTGTTGGTTAATTACTCATCAATTGATAATAGGTTTTTACGTGAAAGAAAACATTAATTTAAGCAATTTACCTAAACACATAGCCGTTATTATGGATGGTAACGGACGCTGGGCTAAAAAGCAGGGTGCTATGCGCATATTTGGGCATCATCATGGGATAAAGTCTGTAAGAGAGACCGTAGAAGGCTGTGTGGAACTGGGTGTAAAATACCTGACACTTTATACGTTTTCGACTGAGAACTGGAATCGCCCTAAGCTCGAAGTAGAAGGTATTATGCAGTTGCTTATTAAAACAATTGGAGAAGAAGTACCCGACCTGAATAAAAACAATGTTCGCCTGAAAGCTATCGGCGATTTAGACTCACTACCCAAGTCTGCACGAAAAACATTACAGGATTCTATAGACCTGACAAAGAATAATACTGGGCTTACCTTAACCCTGGCGCTAAGCTATAGTGGTAAGTGGGAAATCGTAGAAGTAACCAAAAAAATTGCTCAACAGGTAAAATCAGGAGCATTAGCCATTGAAAATATAACAGAAGAGGTGTTTGCTTCATTTTTAGCAACTGAAAAAGCACCAGATGTAGATTTGATGATTCGCACCGGTGGCGATCATCGCATCAGTAATTATCTACTCTGGCAATTAGCCTATGCCGAGTTGTATTTTATGGACGATTTGTATTGGCCTGAGTTTCGTAAACAACACTTATTCGGGGCTATTTATGAGTATCAACAGCGTGAAAGACGCTTCGGAAAAACGAGTGAGCAATTACCTTCTGTAAAGGTATAAAACATATGATAATGATTTTTACTAGTAAAAAGTATCAGTTTAACCACCCCCCTTTCGGGATAAACACTACTACAATTAAAAAAGGTATCCTTTTTATTGCCCTCCTATTTTCTTCTACAGGAATATTTGCTCAATTAAGAATTGGTGTGGGAGCCCGGGCCGATCAGGCTAAAGATAATGGTGTTTCTTATGAAAGACCACAGGAGTATACCATTTCGAAAATTACGGTAAGTGGTATTAAATTTCTTGACCCCAATACCTTGATTTCTGTTTCTGGCCTTAGTGTGAATGATAAAATCTCCATTCCAGGTGAGAGAATCAGTACGGCTATCCGTCGTTTGATGGAACAAGGGATTATTGAAGATGTAGCCATTAATATCACCAAAATAGATGGTGATAAAGTAGAACTGGACCTGAATCTTCGTGAACGCCCGCGATTGAATAAGTTTACCTTTAAAGGGTTGCGTAAAGGGGAAATTGAAACGGTAAACGATAAGGTAAAAGCAAATAAGGGTAAGGTAATCACTGATGCCTTGATCAAGAATATTCAGCTGACTATCAAAAAGATATATGTCGATAAAGGCTATTTGAATACAAGTGTACAAATCAAGCAGGTAGTAGACACTATCCGTGCGAATAATGCCGCTTTGATTGTAAATGTTGACAAGAAAAAGAAAGTAAAAATTGATGATATTCAATTGATTGGTGTAGAGGAATTGCCTGACTGGAAAGTATTGGCAAAATTGAAGAGTACCAAAATAAAAGCACCATTAAGAATCTTCACTCCTTCAAAGTTTATTCCTAAGAAATTTGAAGAAGATAAAGAGAAATTGGTAGAATACTACAATAAAAAAGGATATCGTGATGCTCAGATTACTTCTGACTCTACTTTCTCGACAGATGGTAATAATCTGAAAATAGTTTTAAATATTAACGAAGGAAACCGCTTCTATTACCGCAAAATTACCTGGACAGGTAACTACTTACGTAAAACAGAAGATTTACAAAGAATATTGGCGATAGATAAGGGGGATATTTATAACCCTGAAGAGTTGAACAAAAGAATCAATGGTATTCCGCAAGGAGACGTGAGTTCGGCTTACATGGATGATGGCTATTTGTTTTTTAGCTGTGTACCCGTTGAAGTAGCCGTTGAAGGTGATTCTATTGATATAGAAATGCGTATTACTGAGGGTAAACAAGCTACTATCAACCGCATTATATTAAATGGTAATACCAAAACCAGCGACCACGTAGTCATGCGTGAACTTCTGACTCGTCCGGGACAAAAATTTAGTAAAACTGAGCTGATAGAATCACAACAGATATTAGCCAGAATGAACTATTTTGACCCACAGAAGATTGAACCCAAACCTATTCCACAAGCAGATGGTACGGTTGATATTGAGTATAATGTAGAAGAAAAACCGAGCGATAATATTGAGTTATCAGGTGGTTGGGGTGGTTTGCAAGGTTTTGTCGGTACATTCGGGGTAGTATTCAATAACTTCTCTGCCAAAAATATTGGTAACTTACAAAAATGGCGCCCTTTACCAGCGGGCGACGGTCAGAAATTAGCCTTACGTTTGCAAGCCAGTGGTAGATTCTACCAGACTTACTCTATTTCGTTTACCGAACCCTGGTTAGGTGGCAAAAAACCTAATTCATTTACAGTGAGCCTTTTCCATACTTCGTCTGATAACAGAGCTTATCAGCGTGCTTTAGAAAGACAATATGGTGCAAACTCTCCATATCTGGCTATGTTGGGAGGTACAAGCAGTATCTATAATGGTTATTTCAAGAATACAGGAGGATCAATTACTTATGGTAAACGTCTGAACTGGCCTGACAGAAGCTTTAGCCTTAATGCTTCATTATCTTATCAAAGATATAATGTAGATAATAGTTACTTTATTCCGGGTTTCCAGAAAGGGGTTGCTAATGATCTTTCTGCTATTGTATCGATTTCGAGATATTACTTAGATAATCCGCAGTTTACGCGTTCAGGTTCTCAGTTTAATCTGACTGCTACTTTTAATCCTCCTTACTCTGTATTGAGAGGGGCACCTGCAGCAGATAAATTTAAATGGATTGAAGGACATAAATGGATGTTTGATGGAGACTGGTATACACCAATTGTCGGTAAGTTTGTATTACATGCCAAAGCTAATTTAGGCTTTCTGGGTAAATACAGTGCCAGTTCAGAATATAGTCCGTTTGGTCGTTTCATCTTAGGTGGTGCAGGTTTAGGTATGCAGAATGCGATGAACGTAGGTGCTGATCTAATTGGTTTACGCGGATATGAAGAGGGTATTGTACATGAATTATCAATGGATGAAGCTGAAAGACTAAGAAAAGGTGAAATTACTTTGAGCCGTTTAGGTGGTTTGGCTTATAGCAAATATACTGCCGAAATTCGTTATCCGGTATCATTAAATCCACAGGCTACAATCTTCCTTCAGGTATTTGCTGAGGCTGGTAATAGCTGGGGTAGCTACAAAGACATTAATCCTTTCAAACTACGTCGTACGGCTGGTATAGGTGCAAGAATTTTCATGCCTGCATTCGGTTTGTTAGGTCTTGACTTCGGAAAGGGCTTCGATCCTATTCCGGGACTTCCGAACCGTGGGTTGAAATCGTTTACCTTTAGCATCGGTCAACAAATAAGATAAGTTTGTTAAATTCTGTTAATAAGATACATGCTTGGCTTTACCAACGTTAATAAGGCAATTAAGTAGCCGAAATGACGTTAATATTTGACCAAACAATAAATTATTAACCAAATATTATCCATTCGTAATTATTTTTGAATGAAAAAGACAATATTTTTGCTATTTTTGGCACTCTTTTCTGTACAGTCTTTTGCACAAAAGTTTGGGTACATTGATTCGGAGTTTATTACCAGTAAAATGCCCGACTATAAAAAAGCTCAGGAGGATATGGAAAAGTATTCTGAAAAATGGGTGCAGGATATTCAGACCAGATACACAGAATTAGAAAAATTGCGTCAGCAATATCAGCAGGAAGAAATTTTATTGACGGCTGATATGAAACGTGAACGTCTAAAAGCATTGGAAGATAAGGAGAAAGAGGTAAAGGAACTGAACAACAAGGTTTTCGGCATGAACGGTTTATTGTTTGCTAAGAAAAAGGAAATAATGAAGCCGATTATGGACGATATCTACAAAGCCTGTGAAAAAGTTGCCCGCCAGAAACAATTAATGTTTATTTTTGACAAAGCATCAGATATAAGCATGATTTATACAGACCCCCGCCATGATTATACCGATTATGTGATGGAGTCTTTAGGAATTTCGTTAAAGGAAGACAAAACTCAAAATAACCAAGTAACCAAACCAAAAAATTAGTAACAAAATGAAAACAAAGCTTTTTGCCTCTTTGATTGCGGCTATAATGTTTGTAGGTATTACGGCGAATGCTCAACAAAAAATTGGATATACCAATGTTGATTACATTCTGAATAACCTGCCAGACGCTAAAGATATAGAGACTAAATTGAAAACTGAAAAGGCACAATACGACAAATTGTTGCAAGACAAAGTTTCAGATTTTCAGAAAAAGTACGAAGATTATCAAAAAAATGCTCCTTCTATGTCTCCGGTAATCAAAGCAGACCGTGAGAAAGAATTGCAAAACCAAAACAATTCTATCCAGGAATTCCAACAAAATTCTGAAGGTGCATTGCAACAAAAACAACAACAATTGTTGGCTCCGGTATTAGACAAAATTGACAAAACTATCAAAGATGTAGCTAAAGAAAACGGCTATATTTATGTTTTCAATACTGATGCAGGCCCTGGTACTACACCAATTTTGTTAGTTGCTCCAGATGCAGATAACATCTCTGATCTGGTATTCAAAAAACTAGGTGTAACACCTCCGGCTAAAACAGCAGCAGCTTCAACTGCCCCTGCTACACCAGCAGCAACTCCTAAGAAAAACTAATTATTAGTAGTTCTTTAAATAGAAAATCCGCAGAATCTTGATTCTGCGGATTTTCTGCTTAATAAGCAAGTTAATTTTATCTTGTTAAGAAAAGTAGTGTAAAATCAATGAAGGTTTTCAAATCAAAAGAACAACGAAACTTAATTGTCTTTTTTACCTCTATAGTAATTATTTGTTTAATCTTATATGCCAGAACCCGGTATATTATGAGTCAGTGTACAAAAGTAACAGTTGGTACAGTAAAGAGAACTACTTTTGTCAATGACTCCGCTGTCAAAACTGTTTATTTCGATATTGAATATAATGGCGAAAAATTAACGATTGATGACGATTATGGAGGGAAAATGAAAAATAAGGGCGAAAGATATTTCATTGTTTTATCATGCACAAGACCTAATTTTAGCGAAGCCTATTGGGACATTCCTGTACCTGACACTTTAAAATTTATACCTCAAAATGGTTGGGACAAAATACCTTATAATTTGGAGAAGATTAAATAGAAATAAAATAGGTGTACCAAAGTAAGTATGCTTTTAGTACACCTATTAAAATAAATTCCATTTTAACTAATTCAATTAAATAGCCAATTGATTAATACTATTTCCAAGATTCTCTACTACTTTTTTGCTGTTTGCATCGGTTGCTTTGGCTTTTGCGCTCGCCAGGCTTGTTTTGGCTAAAGCTAATTCTTGTTTTGCTTTTGCAGCATCTCCAGCTTTTTTATATAAACGTGCCGACTCATATCTTCCATTAGCTATATCAAGTGGTGTTTTTAATTGTGGTATCGCCGTATTTAACCAATTACGTACCTGTGTAGCTAGTTTACCATCAGGGAAATTCACATTATAGAAAGTAACATAATAGACCAGCATCTGTGGTTGTGAAGTCTGACTAACCTGATTCTGAATGAAAGCCAGCGCTTTATCTGGCCCTTGTTCACGGATGAGTGCCTGTGCTTCTATCTGCCAGGTGTTGCTTGTAACATATTGCCCTGCCCCTATCAGATTCATGTATTGTTTTAGCTTATTTACCTTAGCTAATGAATATTTACTTGCTTTGGGGCTATAAATAGCCATTTGCACCAACATACCCATCGCATTAGTTTCAGTGCCTGCATGCCCTTTGGCTTCTTCGTATTTACGGGCCGTAGCAAGGTTTCTTAACCAGAACTCCGCAAAACCATTATCCACATCCATCAGGCATTTTTTGGCTATTTCCCAACTCTCTTGAGAACTCAATTTATCTTTTGGATAAACTCCATATAAGTCATTCGCTACTTTAATATTACGCGTAGTATCTTGTGTAATACGAAGCAGATAGGCCAGACCTGATAGCATACCTATATCGCGGCTACCAGCCTGGTATCTTTTCCAGGCCGTACCTGATTGGGTATTAGGGTCAAGGGCTGCTTTGGCATGGTTTACGAAATCTTTAGGTGTATTAACAGGGTCAGTATGATGTAAGATATTCTGGTTTTTATCGAAGTATAAAAACAAAGGGAAACCCGGCAAATAGATTTTCTTGTCGTTCAGAAACTTTACCTGCTTGGCATCGCTCAGATTGAGTTTATAATTAATAAAATTCTGATTATAGAATTTGCCGACCTCTGCATTTTTCAATGTAGGTTCAAGGCTCATACAAATAGGGCAGTTTGGGTGAAAACACTCTACAAAAACAGGTTTGTTCTGTGCCTTAGCTTTGGCAAATGCACCTTGTATAGTAGGCTCCCAGGTAATACCCTGAGAAAAAGCAAGACAAGAAATGAGAATAAAGGTAGTAGATAAAAGTATTTTTTTCATCGAAAACAGGGTGGTATTTGGTATGAATAATGATGATTTATTTGCAAAAAACGTTCCATAATATAAGAAATTGCTCATAATGGATACTTCTACTCTGAAACAGTAAAAATAGCGGATTCATTTCATAATATCTCCTTAAAAATAAAGCCACCATCTTATGGCAAGATGATGGCTGCAGAAATATTAAACAGGTTTACAATTATGCTAATTCTTTCTGTACTTTTTCAAGAAGTTTTTTAGTAGCCATAATACCGTCTGCATTTGATAAATAGCTAGTATCACCACCCATATCTCTCATCAAGCCTCCTTCGTATTCAATGCCTACATATCCACCAGTCCAGCCGGACGCTTTGATGATTTTGAATATCTTGATGAAATCAGTATCAATATCGTTACCATTCGCATCGAATTTATGGGTTTTAGCGCTGATACCTCTGGCATAAGGCATCATTTTTTTCGTTCCCTCATATTTATCATGCTCTTTCACACATTTGGTTGCCATAATGCCTTTCAAATCCTGTGTGACAGGTTTGCTTCTTTCAGCACAAAAATTTCCAAAATCAGGTAAGAAACCTTTATTTTTAGATTTTACGCTCTTCATTACACCTACTAACCAGTCTGGATCGGTTGAATAGCCAAAGTGGTTTTCCACAATCACATTCAGCCCGGCTTTTGCTGCATTTTCGCATACTTTTTCGTAGCCATCTGCTGCGGCTTTACCTACTTCTTCCATTGTTCCTTCTTCGCCTTTGCCAGATAGAGCCGACATAGCATCACCCAAATTAACCCGAATAGACGAACAGCCTAAATACTTGGCAGCATCAATCCATGAATTGTGTGCCTCTACGGCTTTCTGACGTTGAGTTGCATCTAATGAAGCGATGTTAGCACCGTCAACCATAATCAAATGGTTTTTCATGCCTAAATCGTCGCAACGTTGTTTTAATTCTTTCAGATACGTCTGGTCGGTATGTTTATTATTGAAGAAGCCAGATACATATTCTAAAACTGAAACACCGAATTCATTTTTTGCTCTGGCCGGGAAATCCATGTTTTTCATTTTGCCGGTAAATAATTCAGAGGCAAATGAGAATTCGGCAAGGGATATTTCAAAAGTAAATTTTTTGGCAGACTCTGCCGCAAAAAGCGTTTCGGGTAGTAAAGAAGATAAGCCAAGCCCCGCAGTAGCAAGACCCAATTGGCTAAGAAATTCACGACGGTTATTCATAAATTTAAGTATTGAGAGAGTGAAAGATTATGGTTCAAAAGTTACTGAAAACGGTACAAATAATGCCCCTTTAGATTTATCATTTTTGAAAACAAAGTATAAATCCTGGAAGCCATTCGTTGTCGGAATATTTACTGGGTAAGTCTTAGGTTTTTTTCCTCCTGTAAATGCCGCCATGTCGTCATTGGGCTCAACAAAGTCTGTTTTTCCTAAAAGTGGACCTTCTGCTGAACCTGTATGCACCTCAATAATTCCCCCTTGCGAGTTCAGTTGTTGTTTAGGTGCGGCTACAACGAAACTTAGTGTTTTTACACCTGTTAAGTCAATATTTTTTGCAGCGGCATAAGTATTAGCTCCCATCACAATCAATAGGTTTGTTTCACCCATTTTAAACTTCATGATATTTTTTGAAGTTTCCTCTGAGTTGCCTAGCAATAAAGTAGGGTTTTTCAGAACTATCAATTGCTCGGCTGTTTGAGCAGGTAGACCGTTTGCCCCTTTGTCAGTATAAGTAGCCAGAAGTTTATAAACACCCTTGCTTGGGTCTCCACCTTCAGGTATTTTGGCCGTTACATTACCTTTTGGTGGTAGCAAGGTAGGAGGGATTTTCTTATCGGCCAGACTTAGAATGTATTGTATCATCTGATTAGCTTCCGGCAAACCAATATTCGGGTGTGCCGACATAGCAACATCTCCCCAGACACCAGCACCTCCTTTAATAATTTTATCTGACAGAATAGCTACAGCATTGCTATTCGATTTATATTTTCTGGCAACTTCTATAAAGGCAGGGCCGACCGATTTTTTATCAGGAAAATGGCAGGCTTTACAATCACTTTTATCAATCAGGTTTTTTCCTGCAGTGAAGGTAACGGGCGCAGCCTGATGACCTTTTGACTGTGGCACATCTTCGGCATCCTGATAGGTAGCTGTGATTTTCACTTTTGAAGCCGGGATACGTTTATCTGCTAAACTACCATCTTCTTTATCTGATACACGTACCTCATACCCAATATCTTTATTCGGGAAGAAGAATGTTTTATTCCCTTCTGTTTGTTCCAAAGAAACTTGCGGAGGCTCGTTTCCGGCTTTTATAATCAATTCTTTTGAGTCTTTTAAGCCTTGAGCATCAGTGACAGTCAGAACGGCTTTATAAGTGCCTAATTTCTTGAATGTATAGCTTGGGTTCGCTTCAGCTAATACAATTGGAGCACCACCTGCCTGTGGCATTATTTTCCATTCATATTTTAATTCATCTTTATCAAAATCTTTAGTTCCCTCTGACGAAAGCTGCACAGTTAAAGGCAATGCTCCGGCTTGCTTATCCGATTTAGCTATTACCAATGGTTTGCGGTTTCCACCATTATATTCTATTCGTATAATTTTCGATTCCGGATTTGCTAAAAACCAGCCCTGACCGTATTCAATCATGTATAAATCGCCATTCGGGCCAAAGGCCATATCAATCGGGTGTTCTAATTTCAGATTAGGCAGGAAGCGTTCCATTTTTACATAATCTCCCTGCTCGTTCATCGTTACGGCAATAATCCAGTCACGCATCCATTCGTAGATGAAGAGTTTATTGTTGTAATAATCAGGATAGGCACGTTTTGCATTCTGGAAAAACTCTTTATGATAGACTGGTCCGGCCATGGCACTGCGTCCGCCTGTGCCTAGTAATGGGAATTTTTTGGAATCGGCAGCCGGATACCAGATAAATGCTTTCTGTGCAGGAGGTAATTCCTGCAAACCTGTATTATTAGGCGAATTATTGATTGGTTTTTCAGGATTAAATTTTTCTCCTGATTTCATGGTAGTGAAATCAAAATCCCAATAGGATTTGTTATCGCCTACAAAATAAGGCCAACCGAAATTACCTGCTTTGCGTGCTTGTCCGAATTCGTCTTCTGCAGCTGGTCCTAAGCCCGTTGAATCTTTCCCTGCATCGGGGCCTACATCACCCCAGTATAGGAAGCCATTCTTTTTGTCAATAGAAATACGATAAGGATTTCGGTGTCCCATGGTATAGATTTCAGGACGGGTTTTAGGCGTGCCTTTCGGGAATAAGTTTCCCTCTGGAATTGTGTAAGTACCATCTGCCTCAGGATGAATTCGGATGATTTTTCCTCTTAAATCATTGGTATTAGAAGACGATTTCTGGGCATCATAAGGGCTTCTACCCGGACGTTCATCAATAGGTGCATAACCGTCTGATGCTCTCGGGCTTGTATTATCTCCTGTTGACAGGTATAGATTACCCGCACCATCCCAATCAATAGAGCCCCCTGTATGACAGCACTGGTCTCTTTGAGTAGGAATTTCAAGAATAACCTTTTTACTGTTCAAATCTAAGGTATTCCCTTTCATTTCGAAACGGGCTAAGATATTCTTAGGGTCGTTTCCGGCCGGTGAGTAATAAAGATATACCCAGTGGTTTTGGGCAAAATCAGGGTCGATGTTTAGCCCTAATAGACCATCTTCGGCTTCCGGTTGTCCACCATCAGCGAAGTTGTATTTAGTGCTAACCGGAATTGAAGCTATCACTGTCGTTTTCCTGGTAACAGGGCTATACATTTTTACTAAGCCATGGCGCTCAATGAAGATTACTCTTTCATCTGGCAAAACGGCTAGTTCCAGTGGTTCATTCAGGTTTTCTGTCAGAACAACTTTTTGAAAGCGGTTTTCTTCGGGTACCTGCGCCAGAAGATATAGGGGCAGAAGACATATAAGAAAACTCTTGAATAATGTTTTCATAGATTAAATAGAGATTGTTTAATAGAATATCAGGGCATTTTGCCTTGAAAGAATACGCTTAAGTTGGGTAATGATTTAAGGGAAATGTTTTAAGACATGAGAAGTAGGATTGTTTATAAGTGAAAATATATAGGTCAATGGGTAAAGATTACACAATATTATAAATTTTTTCATTGTGTACAAAAAACACAAAGAATTTTTTAATTTTGATTTTTGAACGCAACTAATGATGGATCAAAGACTAAAGGAATACCTTGAACTTACGCTGAAAGAAGTGTCTATCGACTGTGTGATTTTCGGTTTTCATGCCGGAGAATTGAAGGTTTTATTGTTGAAATGGAAAGGCACAGATGGATGGAGTCTGCCCGGAGGACGAATTTATTTAGAAGAATCTGTTAATGATGCTGCAGTACGTATTCTGCAAGAGAGAACAGGCTTGAAAGAAATCTTTTTGCAACAGTTTTATACCTTCGGAAGCAATGACCGATATAAAAATATGGATGTGGAGGCTTTAATCAGGAAACTGGAATGGACGTTTGGGACAGAGTTCTATGACGAAAAGTATATGAAAAGGAATGTATCGCTCGGATACATGGCTTTAGTAGAATTTGAACAAGTAGTTGCTACCCCGGACTGGTACACAGATGAATGTATGTGGTGTGAAATATCTAACGTACCCGAATTACTTTTCGACCATAATGAAATGATAGATATAGCTTTAAAAGCTTTAAGGCGACAGGTAAGTTATCAACCTATTGGATATAATCTATTGCCTGAGAAATTTACGATGCCTGAATTACAGCGATTGTATGAGACTATTCTTGGCAAACAACTAGACCGCCGGAATTTTCAGAAATTGGTATTGAGTTATGGTATTTTAGAGAAGCTACCCGAAAAGCGCGTAGGAGGGGCATTTAAAGCTCCATTTCTTTACAGATTTGATAAAGAGAAGTACGATAGGGCTACGAAAGAAGAGATTTTGTTTGCGATATAAAGTAAAAGGCTCGATTCAATGTCGAGCCTTTCGTTTATTAGGTATATTACTGTTATTTCTCCCAATCAAAAGAGCGCTTCACTGCTTTTTTCCAGCCTTTGTAGAGAGTATTGCGTTGGGTAGCTTTCATTTTTGGCTTCCAGCGTTTGTCTACGCCCCAGTTCTGAATCAAATCATCAAAGCTTGTCCAGTAACCCACGGCTAAACCAGCCGCATAGGCTGCTCCTAAGGCAGTCGTTTCAATCATCGTCGGTCTGATAACAGGAACTTTCAGCATATCAGACTGGAATTGCATCAATAGCTCATTCACTACCATACCGCCATCTACACGCAAAGAGCTGATTTCAATACCTGAATCATTCTCCATGGCATCTAATACGTCTTTGGTCTGATAGGCGGTAGCTTCTAATACCGCGCGGGCAATATGTCCTTTATTAACATAACGTGTCAAACCTGCGATGACCCCTCTGGCTGATGATTTCCAGTAAGGTGCATATAAGCCTGAGAATGCGGGAACAACGTAAGCTCCGCCATTATCTTCTACGCTTTTGGCTAATTTTTCTATATCAGTACTTTTCTGAATGATGCCCAGGTTATCTCTTAACCATTGAACTAAAGCCCCTGCAATTGCTACCGAGCCCTCTAAGGCATAATGTACTGGTTGGCCTTCAAACTGGTAGGCTACGGTTGTTAATAAGCCGTGTTTTGATGGTACTAGTTCTGTCCCTGTGTTCATCAACATGAAACAACCTGTACCATAGGTGTTTTTGGCTTCTCCGGGTTGGTAACAGGTTTGTCCTACCAAAGCAGCCTGTTGATCGCCTAAATCTCCTGCTAATGGAATGCCTTGTAGTACTTCTGATGTAATCTTGCCATAAACTTTGCTGCTTGGCTCTATCTGTGGCAACAGTTGCAAGGGAATATTCATGATTTCTGCCAATTCAGCATCCCATGCCATTGTTTTCAGATTCATGAGTTGGGTACGGCTGGCGTTGGTTACATCAGTAATATGCAAGCCACCATTAATACCACCTGTCAGATGCCAGATGAGGAACGTATCCATATTGCCAAAAATGGCTTGTCCTTTTTCGGCATCTTCTCTTACGCCGGGGACATTATCTAAAATCCATTTGATTTTCAATCCGCTGAAATAGGTAGCTAATGGCAAACCAGTACGGTCTTGAAAAAACTGCGAGCCGTGGCTTTTCGTTAGGGCTTTTACGGTATCATCTACACGGGTATCCTGCCAAACGATGGCATTATAATAGGCTTTACCTGTACGTTTATTCCAGACAACCGCTGTTTCCCGTTGATTAGTGATTCCACAGGCTACTATATCTTCTGTTTTAATGCTTTTTTCTATACGAGCTCTGGCGATTACCTCCAACGTGTTTTTCCATATTTCTTCCGGATTATGCTCAACCCAACCCGGTTTCGGATATATCTGTTCGTGCTCTTTTTGTCCGACTGAAACGATAGTACCTTTGCGGTCGAAAATGATACAGCGAGTACTGGTAGTGCCTTGGTCGATGGATGCAATGTATTTCATAAGATTGAATAGATTGATTTGACACAAGAAAGGCAAGAGTTAATCTTGCCTTTCTTTACATATAAATAGGTTTTATTTACTGATTTTCGAGCCCGAGAAACCATACCAGGCAATGTAAGCAAACATGGCCACTGGTAATAGCATAGAAGTAGCCATTGAAGTACTATCGGCAATAGCTCCCATAATAGGCGGGAAAGCCGCACCACCTACAATACCCATAATGATAAATGAAGAACCCAGCTTGGTATATTTTCCTAAGTCTTTCACGCCCAAAGAGAAAATAGTAGGGAAAGTGATACTTTGGAAAAAGAAGAACGCCATAAGGGCATATACTGCTGGTTGGCCTTTTACCTGTGAGGCAACTAATAATGCCAATACGATACCGGTTGAATAAAGACCCAATAGCACATTAGGTTTCACGAATCGCATCAGGAATGTACCTACAAATCGGCCTATCATAAATACCAACATACCTACGGAAAGTAAGCTGGCAGCATCTAGTTTAGAAACGCTGATGGCTTCCATTACAAAGTTGATAAATAAGCCCCATACACAGCCTTGTACACCTACGTTTAAGAATTGTGCAAATGCCCCTAAGGCAAAATGTTTATGTTTAAATAATGCACTTAGCGATTCGCCAAAAGACGCGTTGTCTTTACCTCTATCTTCTTCATGAGTACTTGCTTCCTGAATTTCAGGCATTGGGGTTCTCAGAAATAATAAGGCAATCACTAATATAATAACTCCTACAATTAAATAGGGTAATTGAACCGATTTAAAACCCTCTTCTACCGATTGCGTATGCTCACTGAAAACCAACATTCTACCCACTAGCGGCCCGATAATTACTCCTAAACCATTGAATGACTGAGCGAGATTCAGACGTCTGTCCGAAGATTCTTGTGGCCCTAGTACTGTGGCGTAAGGGTTAGCCGCTGTTTCAAGAAAGGCCAGTCCGCAAGCTAATATAAATAGTGAAACTAAGAAGAATGTCCACGATTGTGCTTCAGTAGCAGGATATACCAGAAATGCTCCACCTGAATACAATAATAGACCTGCCAGAATCCCTTTTTTGTATCCCCATTTTCTCATGAAAATACCTGCCGGTAGCGCTATTAAGAAATAGGCACCATAAGTAACCACCTGTACCCAGGTAGATTGAGAAATAGTAAGATTAAGGGTTTCCTGAAAGTGTTTATTGAGTACGTCGAGCATACTGATGGCAAAGCCCCATAAAAAGAAAAGACTGGTAACCAGAATAAATGGAACGAGATAGTTGTTTTGAGTAGCGTTAGTCTGGAAGCTTTGTTTGTTCCCGGAAATAGAAGCCATAGTAATTTTTAGGGTTAAAATTGAATGTGTTTACTGTTTGCTCAGTAATTTGTTCAAAAATGATAATTTTTTAAGAAATAATAAGATAATTTTAAAATAAATCTCTGCCTAAAGCCATAATTAAGCGCATTTAAGAATAGAACAATAAAATAGCGAGGTGATTAGCCTCGCTATGAGTATTATATAGGAATGATTTAGCTTAACTGAGGAATTGTTTGACATAGTTACGGGCAGTCAGAATAGCCGTTGTTACATCATCAATATTACCCTCATAGGCTTTATCTTCAACCTCAATAACCACTGGCCCTCTATAACGTACATCAGTCAAAGCAGTAAAGAAGCCTCTCCAATTTACGTCACCCAAACCAGGAAGTTTTGGTGAATGGTATTCTAAAGGATTTGCCAGAATACCTACTCTATCCAGTTTATCACGGTACACTTTTACATCTTTGATATGTACATGGTGTAAACGGTCTTTGTATTGATAAATCGGTTTTATCTCATCCATCATCTGGAAAATCATATGTGATGGGTCATAGTTCAATCCGAAAAGAGGAGTCGGGAAAGTTTCGAACATGGCATCCCATACCGCAGGAGAAATAGCTAAATTTTTTCCACCCGGCCATTCGTCATTGGTAAAAAACATCGGACAGTTTTCGATACCTATTTTAATGCCTTCTTGTTCAGCTGTCTCAATGATGGGCTTCCATAACTTCTTGAAGATTTCGAGATTATCTTTAATATTCTTTTGCGGATCACGACCTATAAATGTATTCATAACCGGCACACCCAATTTATTACAAGCTCTGATAACTTTCTTGATATGCTCAATATAAAATTCAGACTTTTTAGTATCCGGATCAAGTGGATTTGGGTAATATCCGAGGCCAGAAATGGTGATGTTTCTTTCGCGGGTATAGTCTTTTATATATGTAATGTGTTTATCATCCAAATTATCGACATTGATGTGTGAAACACCAGCATAACGGCGAGCATCGCCATTATCTTTAGGCCAACACATCATTTCGATACAAGAAAAACCATTTTTTGAAGCAAAATCTACTACGTGTTCGAAGCCGAAATCGGCTAAGATAGCACTAACAAATCCGAGTTTTAACATAATTGTATGAAGGAGGTTGATAATTAGGGCGTAAATTAAGGCTTTTTTGTTCAATCGTCGAAAAAATAAGTAACGTTTATGAGGTAGGGTGGGAAGAAAATTTTTAATTTTTTTCATTTTTCGGCAACCAGATGCATTTATTTCTCGTATATGTGGAAAAGTAGAAACAGTAATGGGGAAATGTTTCTACAATGCTGGTTTGTTTAATTTATGGCCAAAAATGATGAACAAGAAAAATCGTTAAAAAATATACAATGGATAGATTTTAACGATTTTTCGATAAAAAAGTTAAAAAACTTTTGGTTTTATAAAAACTTATTATTTAGTTTTGTTTAACAATAATAACGCAAAAAATAAACAAGCCATGACAACTCTTGAATTTAACTACGCAATTTCAAAGACCTCGAAGTCTCTAAAGCCATTTGCCTTTCGATTGACAAAAGATTTAGAAGACGCCAATGACTTATTACAAGATACACTTGTAAAAGCATTTATGAACCGTGATAAGTATACCGATGGTACTAACCTGAAAGCATGGCTTTATACCATCATGAAAAATACTTTTATCACTAATTATCAGAGATTGCTTAGAAAAAATACGTTTATTGACACAACTGATAATTTGCATTTTATTAATAGTACCGATAGTAGTGTTGAGAATAATGCTTATTCTACTTTTGCTATGGAAGATATTAATAATGCAGTTGAGACTTTAGACGAGAGTTACAAGCAACCGTTTATGATGCATTTCAGCGGTTTTAAATACCATGAGATTGCTCAAAAATTGCAAGTGCCGATTGGAACAGTGAAGAACAGAATACATATAGCAAGAAAAGAATTGAAAGAAAAATTACAAGTATATGCCTATTAATACAATTGTATATAAATAACATTAGTCATGGAGATGGTTTACTATTGAACCATAAACAAAGAATTTTTTCGAGTCTAGTGGGACTCTGATAAAAAGAGGAAGGTTTTTAAAAGTTATCTGTATTACGGATAACTTTTTTAGTTTTTTGGGGATGCTATTATAGGTTCTAGCCACAGAGTTACTCCGGGTTTTGCACAGAGTTGCAAAGTTAGGTATATAAAGGCTGTTCCGTGCAACTCTGTGAGGTTAACTCCATTCTACTCCGTGGTTAGTAAAGTTTTAGATATTCATCCCACCAGAAACCTCAATTCTTTGGGCGTTTATCCATCTGGCTTCTTCGGTGCATAAGAAAGCTACTACTGCACCAATATCATCTGGTAAACCTACACGGCCTAAAGCAGTTACACTAGCTACCATTTGATTTACTTGTGCATTATCGCGCACTACTCCACCACCAAAGTCAGTTTCAATGGCTCCAGGAGCTACAACATTTGCCGCAATCTCTCGTGAACCTAACTCTTTAGCTAAATATCTGGTTAGTGTTTCAATAGCACCTTTCATAGAACCATAGGCTGAATAACCAGGCGTAGAAAAACGAGCTAAACCTGAAGAAATATTAATGATTCTTCCACCATCATTTAATAGAGTTAGCGCCTTTTGTGTAAGAAAGAAAACACCCTTATAATGAATATTTAAAAGTAAGTCAAATTCTTCTTCTGTCGTTTCTGCAAAAGAAGTATGGCGACCAACACCTGCATTATTTATCAGAAAATCGAAATTTGTGGTATTGAAAGTATCTTTCAGAACAGATTTTAATTGGTCAAAGAAAATATCGAAGCTTTTAATATCGCCTGTATTCAATTGTAAGGCTACAGCTTTTTGTCCTGCTTTTTCTATGTCGGCTACTACAGCAAAAGCCTCTTCCTTTTGGGTATTGTAAGTAAGAATTACATCAATTCCTTTTTCGGCAATTTTCAATGCCATGTTTTTTCCTAAACCTCTGCTACCTCCGGTAACTAAAGCTATTTTATTCGTTGTTATCATCTTGTTTTGTGTATTAATTTGATGACACAAAGGTAGAGTAGGTGTAGTGAATCAGTCTTGCGAGTTTCAAACTGTTATTTGCAAAATTCAAATAAGAGAGATATATTGAGAATGTTTAATACAAATTGAACCTAAAAATTATTTTTTTCTCCACCTTTCACACAACATATAATCATACCATTCTGCTCCTCCTTGCGGTTCATTTGGCAATCTCATTGACTCTAAATTAACACGTAGAGAAAATATAAATTGTGAAACTCACTAAAAATATCTATATCATGTTCGGTATAGGAATCACTATTTCTAACTTCTCAAGAAGGCGTGAATTCTCATTGTAAAATTTCCATCTATCTCAACCATGATTAGCAAAGAAAAGAAATATTTTTTCGCAACTTTCAAAATAACCGTCTGCTAGAAGGCTTTCTTCATAAATTCCATCTAGGCTTTTTTCCATCTTTCCATATTCATATACTCTCTAAATTCTGTCATATCTTCAGGCTCGCCAGGTAATATATCTTTTCGACTTGCTACACCAATTCCACAGACATCACTATGAAACTCCGATATTCTATTTATTTCATCTTGATTATATGAATCAATTCCAAATAGACGACTATTCTCTGTGTAAAATTTCCATCTATCCCATCGGTAGTAAGTAAAAAACTTAAAAATTGCATCATGTGTTCTAAACCAATCTATAGTTTCATCTTTAAAACAATCCTCATAAATTTTTTCCAGACTAATTTCTGTTTTCATTTTGACTATAACCTTTATTATATTAAGATAGACGGGTTTGCAAAATTCAATCTTATTTAATTTTGACCATATTATCTACTAAGAAAATTACTTATCTAAATTCTCATCAATCATCCCCTGGACTTTTTCTTTGATTGTGGTTTGAACTTTGTCTTTAGCGAAGATGAATGTTGTGAGAATGCCTACATAAATAAGAAAGATAATCAGATAACCTAGCCAGGCGCTTTTCAGCCAGATATTGAGGCCGACCGCCATTAATATACTAAGGAAGATGATAACAGTTATAGATAGGATAAACAGGAGTAATGCGTAAATTGCCTGAACGGCGATTCCTTCAATTTTTTCTTGAAAACCAAGCTTTGTTAATTCAAATTTTGCTTCAATGAGTTTAACGATGTTGTCACGAAACTCGTTGAATTTTAGCAAATCTGCCATAGTATCCTGTTGGATTGATGTTTAGGTGGCAGGTTGTATCAGATACCTGCTTTTTGACGGATGCAAGGTAGATAAAACCTGGCATCTGACAAAAAACTTATGAAGATTTTCAGTCTCTGCGGGCAATTCACAGAGACTGAAAAACGAAAATCAGACTTTTGGAGGTAATAATTTATACATGACCGGCGTAACAATACGAGTCAGAATCAACGAAGAAATCAGACCGCCAATCATTACCAATGCCAATGGAGAATAGAGTGGTGAGTGCTCTAATACCAGGGGTAGCAAACCACCAATAGCTGTGAGCGTAGTTAATACGATGGGAATAAAGCGGGTTTCACCTGCTTCTTCAATAGCTTCATCAATACTTAATCCCTGTTCTTTTCTTAAATAGTTGGTATAATCAACCAACAATATGGAATTTTTGACCTCAATTCCTGCCAAGGCAATGATACCTACAATAGCCGTGAAAGACAATGAGTAGCCAGTAAATAGTAGTATAAGAATCGCCCCAATCATACCTAATGGAATAACCGACAATACAATAATGGTACTCTTGAAAGTCTTGAACTCCAGAATCAGAATAGCCATGATTCCGAAAACAGTAATCAGAATGATAGTACCCAAACCGCCAAAAGTCTCTTGTGAGCGTTCTACCTCGCCTGCCATTTTGATTTCGTAGCCTTTGGGTAATTTCAGACTTGCTAATCTGGCTGTAGCTTCTTTGGTTACATTAGGCGTAAGATAGCCGCTTTGTATAAAAGAAGATACAATGGTATAACGATCGCGGTCGTAGTGATTAATTCTATTCGGCGAGGTTTCAAAATTAAGATTTGCCACCTGTTTCAGAGGTATCAGATTACCCATTTGGTTGGCAATGAACATTTTCGAGAAAGCGTCCATCCCTGCGTGTTCGCCACGAGGAAGACTGATATTAATATCTATTTCGTCTTCGTCATTCTGTTTATATGTACCCATATTTACTCCAGCGATACCCATTCTTACGGTTCGGTCAATATCTACTGTCGGGATACCCAACATTCCAGCCTTGTCTTTGTTGATATTTACTCTTAAATCAACGTTTTGTGCCGATAGTGGGTTTGTTACATACATCGTACCAGGTGTTTCTTTAAACAGTTTCTCTACCCGAAACGAAATCGCACGCAATGAATCAAGGTTTTCGCCAAATATCCTTACAGCTAAAGGCGCTTCTACCGGAGGGCCTTGTTCAAATTGAATTACTCTGATTTTAGCACCTGCATACAAATCAAACTTCTTACGTAATTCATCAATAAATTCTTCTCTTTCAGGTACTTCGACCTCATCCTGTAATTGTACGAAAATCTGTGCGAAGTTAGATTGTGTACCGCCTACAGGCAATACATTATAATAAATACGAGGATTTGATTTACCTACATTAGAAACATAGTTCTTAACAAGTTCATGTTTACTCAGTTCTTTTTCAACAAAAACAGCTGCTTTATTGGTCTCAGCCAGATTAGTACCTAATGGTGTATTAATATTAATTAAGAACTGAGGTTTTTCTGAACGAGGGAATACACTTGTTCCCACAACCGGAATCAAAGCCAGACTCCCTAAGAAAATAGCGAAAGCTACCAGGAGACTGATAATAGGATGTTTTAAGGCCAAGTGCAATACCTTACGATACGAACCTTCAATACCGCGTTTCATTAATCTCAAAACTATGTTTTCGCCATGCTCTTCTCTAGGCATTAATTGACTGGCTAAGAAAGGCACAATAGTCAATGAAACGAATAGAGACGCGATAATTGTCGTGATAACGGCCATTGGTAAACTTCGGATAAAATCTCCGGCTGCTTCTGGTAAGAAAGCAAGCGGCAAAAAGGCGAAAATTAAAGTAGCTGTACAACCTAAAACCGCTAAGCCGATTTGTTTGGTTGCTTCAATGGCAGCATCTCTGCGAGACATACCTGTGCGGAGGAATCTGGCAATGTTTTCAACCACTACAATAGAGTCATCAACCAAAAGCCCCAGAGCAATTACCAGACCTACCACGCTTAACTGGTTAATTCCAAAACCTGCTAAATCGAGCATAGTTAATCCCATTGCCAGGGATAGTGGGATAGAAATCATTACGATGATAGCAGCTCTGAACCCTAGTGGAATAAGCGTAATTAATACCAATAGGATGGCTATACCAAAGTCACGAGCCAGACCTAATAAACGAGTGGAAACACTCTTAACCTGATCAAAGCTTTGCTCGAATTTAATATTTGGTGGGAGACTGTTCTTAAAATCATCTATAATCGGGCGGATTTGCTCTCCTGTTTTGAAGATATTACTACCTGCTTTCATAGTAGCCGTGACAAAAACCGCTCGTTTACCATTCAATCTACCAATGTAGCTTTCTTCCTCATAATTCATCTTCACGTCGGCAATATCTTTCAGATAAGTAACAGTAGTGCCGGAGCTACTAACAATCGTATTTTTGATTTCGTCGACACTAGCATAACTTCCCGATGTTTTTACACTGAACTTACGGCTCCCGATTTCAATGTTGCCCGCCGGAATATTGGCATTTTCAGACTGAATGGCTCCTAAAACTCTATTAAGCGGAATACGAAGCTGTGCCATTTTATCTAGATTAATAGAAACACTAACTTGTTGTTTCGGGAATGCCCAGGTCTCGGCTGTCTTGATAGATTTTACTTTTAATAGATTATCCTTTAAGGTTTTAGCTTCTTTTTCTAAGTCTTTGTAAGGAGTTGTCTCAGACATCAGAGCGCATTGAACGATGTTTACACCTTCTGGCGTATATCTGAAAATATCCAGACTATAAAGGTCTGTTGGTAAAGAGCCGCGGATAGCGTTGATTTCTCTTACTACCTCATTATATTTTTCTTCAGTATCTGCAGTATGCTGAAATTCAATGACTACACTGGCTACTCCTTCATCAGAAGTGGAAGTAAACTTTTTAATATCGCTGATACCAGAGATTCTGTCTTCGATAGGGTCAACTATTAGTTTTTCCATATCAGCAGGAGATGTACCCGGATATACCACGACAATATTGTTGAAAGTAGCCTTTAAGTCCGGGTCTTCGGCTTTGGGCATATTCAACAGAGAGTTGATACCAACGGCTAATACCATTATAAATATAATGATAGTAAACTGGTAGTTTTTAACGGAAAATTCTGCAAGACGCATGGTAATGATGAATTAAGTGTAATGATTTTGCCGCTCTGACGAATGCTTGTCGGCGGCTTATATCTACAATTGACACATTTCTACTAATCGGCTTTAAGAATTAAAGCCAGTCAACATAGCATGAATTGTTCTGAGAGGTAAAGCTTATTATTTGATTACCTTTACCTTACTTTTATCACTCAGGAAATTAGCTCCTTTGCTAACAATCTGTGTTCCTTCTGCCAATCCGGAAGTAATAGCTACATCATTTCCGAATATGGCTCCGATGCCAATAGGATTTTTGCTGACTGATTGATTGTCAGGATTTAACGTATAAACAAAAGCCTTATCCTTATCCGCTTCGACTAATGCTTCTATAGGAATAACCAATGAAAGTGGGCCTTTGCCGGAAGAAATTTCGGCTTTAGCTACGAAACCTGAAATCAGTTTTTTACCATTCGATTGAATCTGTAATTCGGCTTCAAAAGTACCGGTCGCTGGATTAACCGTTTGGGCTATTTGCGTAATTCGGGCATGAAAAGGCTCATTTGGATAGGCATCCAGGTACACACTGGCTGCATCACCTAATTTAGCTTTTACAACGTCTTTGTCAGCCAAACCTACATTGACGATATACGCAGATTCGCCAGTACCTAAGATAAATACAGGAGAAAATGGGGTAATTAGTTCACCTTGCTCTGAAATCTTGCGGAGTATTCGGCCACTGGCAGGGGCATATATTTTAGATAGTTTCTGATTGAACTCTGCTACCTGTACGTTTTGTTTGGCTACGTCATAACCTGTAGTGGCATCCTGCACATTGGTAAGCGTGGTAGCTTCATCGGCATAGAGTTTTTTCACTCTTTCCAAATCTCTCTCCGATTTTTCTAAGCCTAATTTCGCCTGTTTTACCTGTGCGTCAATTTCAGATAAGTCTAATTCGGCTAATAGCTGTCCCTCTTTCACAAACTGGCCTTCGTTCACATATACTTTCTGAATCATTCCTCCCGTTTTGAAAGCGAGTTTCATCTCTGATTTGGATGATAATACACCACTGGCAACGATAGGCTCGTTTAATGCTTTTTTACCAACCGCTTGTACTTCAACTGGTATAATTTCTTCCGTCGACATGGCTGTTTCCTGTTTCGTTTCTTTCTTCTTACCACAACTCATCACCAGGAAAAATAGGGATGCGTAAATGAGCGGAAATAATTTCGTTTTCATATATAAATCTGTTTATTTCTGATTAAGTCCTAATTGTTCTACTTTTTTCAACCAATTCTCGCGGTAGTTCTCTTTTGAAAGTCTCAAAGGTCCGATGGTCGTGGTGCGCACAGGTTTGATTCCACAAAACTCTAAGGTCATTTGTTTCATGGCATGGTAGGTGGGTCTGCCATAACGAAACCAATAGAACCAGGCTGGTTGGTCGAGGGTACTAATGATATGGCCTGTTTTGCCTACCAAAAGTTTATCCCACCAAAGCGAGTTTTCACGTTTTTTAAAGGCAAAACCGGGAAGAAAGACTCTGTCAAGAAAACCTTTTAATAAGGCCGGAACAGAACCCCACCAAACGGGATAAAAAAATACCAGATGATCAGCCCATTTTATTTTCTCGATAGATTCCACCAGATCAGGCTCTAATTCTGTACGCTTCCTATAGCCAAAATGAAGGTTTGGGTCGAAATCCAGTTCATTAATAATAATTTCCTGAATATCTGCTCCTGATTGTGCTAGTCCTTTTTTGTAGGCATCAAATAGCGCAAAGTTGAAGCTTTCGCTGTCAGGATGCCCTTGTATGAGTAATACCTTTTTCATGCTTGTAGTGAGGTTATGAGTGCATTTAAACTTAATAACAGACAAAGCGGCGAGTAAAATCGGGTATCTAATTGGGCAAACTTCGTATTTTTGATTTTCTTGAAAAATCCTACATACCGGAACTCACCAATAGCCCTGATCAGAAAAATAAAGGCAATAATCCTGAGTGCATAAGCGTCTATCCACAAGGGTAGGTTTAATTCTATCAATCTCACCTTATCAATATGCAGTAGTGCCATAAAGAGTAAACCAAGAGCCACCACTAGGGTTTCGAATATTCGGGGTTTCAAAGCTAATTTTCCATCTGTACTGGCAGGTAGAACGGCATCACCACCCCATTTACCACCCAGAAGCCAATAGAAATGAATAGCAGAAATAAGACCTAAGATACTCGTATTAAAGATTGCGTAAAACATATTCGGGTATGTTTAGGTATGAATAAGGGATTATCTTACTGCGGCAACTTTATCTAAGGTGGCTTTTTTCAGCAAAATGTCGTACTTGGCCAAAGACTCCTGCAATTGGGCAGTTATCACTTCATTCTGAGCTCTCAGGTACTCTACGAGAATGGCTTGACCATTACGGTAGCGGCTATCAACCACTTTGAAATATTTTTCGGCTTTTACTGTACCGTCTTTAGCGGATGGCAATGTTTTTTGTGCAGCTTCTAATTCAAAATAGGCTTGAGAAACCTGTAATTGAATCTGTTTCTGCACTTCTTCCAGCTTGGTTTCCAGAATACTCTTCTGAATTTTTGCCTGTTGTATTTTTGATTTCTTTTCATGTCCATGAAAAACATCCCATGTTAAACCTAACTGACCAATGATATAAGCCTGATTTTTAAAAGTATAGCCATTGCCCTGAAACCCTGTGGTTCCTCCCACGAAGACCTGTGGCCTGAGCGAGTTCATTTCCTGTAACTTAATGGCCGAAGCACTGGCCTGAATATTCGCTTTTAGCTGACTAATCTCCTGACGGTTATTAATAGACTGCTGGCGAACATCAGTTACATTTACTTTTGTATTGGCATCAAGGAAGACAGTATCAGCGATTATTTCAGTCATAAAATCACGATTCATTAAGAAATTGAGATAGGCTTGTGCAGTGTAACGATTCTTGTCCATTACAGCTACTTGCTGGTCAAGCTTGCTGACTTCATACTCAGCAGAGTAAATCACATCTTTGGTAGCAACGTTATTATTGACTAATTTTTCATTCAGTTTTACGAAATCGCTTAACACTATACGAGAGGCTGAAAATATCTTTTCCACTTCTAAAGTTTGCAGGTATTGCAAGTAAGCAATGGTGATATTATAACGCACTTCGTTTTCAATAATTCGCTTTTTAGCCTCTTGGGCTGTCAGTAAATCACGCTGAATAAGCAGATTATAGCGAATGTCAGTATTGTAGATAGGATACTGAAAACTGAATTTGGTGTCGTGGAAATTATTAGGGGCTAATAACTCATTTACGTTCTCCACCTGTGGGAAATTGCTCGTATTAGTCAGCTTATTCAAGGTAGAATAAACCGGATTCAGTAAGTCACCTACCGGAAATGATAAGCGACGGCCACCTGCTGCAACTGTATAAGTAGGTGCAAAGGTAATTTTCGGTGAAAAATTTGCTTTTGCCTGTTTGATGCTTTCCTGAGCTTTTTCTATTTCTAAGCTCTCCTGTTGAAGTGCCAGGTTATTTTTCAATCCCTCCTGAATGTATGATTCGAGAACAGGCGAAGAAACCTGAGAAAAAGCGATGACAGGGGTGAGTGCTAAGAGTAAAATTAGGTTTTTCATATTTCACTGAAGCTTTTTCAATTAATGAACAGTGTTAAGTAAAAGTGCCAAATAAACCCGTCTTTTAGAAGACGGGTGGAAATAATTATATTCTTACGCCTGTAACCACCATATTGGAAGTACATTTGGCTACAATTTTATGGTCGGCAGTATAGATTCCACATTCAATATGGATTACAGTCTTGCCCGCTCTGATAATTTTTGATTTTACCAACAAGGTATCTCCCGCCTTGGCAGGGGCTAGGTAATCAATACTTAGATTGACGGTAGTATAAAAACTCTCTCTCCCCAACATATAAACAGTCATTCCCATCACATCGTCCATCATGGATGCGGCTGCACCACCGTGAAGAATATTAACCGGATTCGTCATTTCTTCTCTTACCACAAACTCTACCGTAATCGAACCCTCTTCTACTGCTATTAGCTTACCATTCAACCATCTGCCCAGGTGAGAGGGACTTATATCTGCGGCATGTTTGCCAATATTGGCTTTAAAAAATTCTGCAATCTGATTCATGCTTTTTCGTTTTGATGAATTTTCTTAGATTAGTTTTATAGCTGTATATTAAATTCTTCCCTGAATTAATTCTACAAATCGCTCATAGGCGTGCTCTAAACGAGGGATTCGTTCTCCCTCTCGGAACATCGTTGTGCGTTTTCTTAAATGAATCGTTACTAAACCGTGTACATTTGCCCAGATCATCATCGAAGTGCCCTCTACATCATCAATTTTAAAGTATCCGGCATCTATACACTCACGGACAATCTGACGGAGCATATCAAAGGCTACATGTCCATCTTCCCATATTTCCTCCCGACATTCAATCGTTTCTATAGGTGATGACATCAGGAACATCAACTCATATAACTCAGGGTTTTCGAAACCATATTGCATATAATACCGCCCCATGGTTGTTAGTCTTTCAAAAGGGTCTTTGATATTTAATACGCGCTGAAACTGTTCTATGAGTTTTTGAAAAGACTCCTGATGTAAATCAAATAATAACTCGCTTTTATCTTTATAATACAAGTAAATAGTTCCGGGGCTATACTCTATCTCATCAGCGATATTACGAATGCTTGTTTTTTCAAACCCTTGTTCAATGAAGAGCTTGCGGGCGGCATTCATGATGAGTCGCTTCATTTCGGCCTTTTCTCTTTCTTTTCTTTCGGTAATACCCATCTATGCTAAACTTGGTTAATTAACATTGCAAATAAAATGAACGGTGTTCAGTAAAACAAATGATTTGAGATTTTTTTGCTGAAAAATACATGAACGGTAAGATTTACAGGGGTTAGAGGAATGGGGAATAAAAAAGCCCACATATATGGGCTTTGATTTAATTATATTTCAATCACATTAAAGCTATAATCAAGCGGATCCATCGTCTCTAATAGCTTTTTGATGAAAAGATTATCGTTCAAATAGAAATTCAGGAAATTTTCTTTTCTTTCCTGCAAACCTCCTCCCGGGAATAATTTCTCTTTCAAAGCTAATAACTGGTTGACTGAGCCTTCCTGATTGCGTTCTTCGGCTCTTTTGATGCGTTTTTCGAGATGTTCTAAAGAGTTAATGCTTTTAGCTTTTACTGCTTCTACCGGGCCTTTCATGGTGGCTTCTATAATCAGGGCTTTTTTAAGGATACGCTCAAAAATATCGTTGATTTCATCAATCTCGAAAGCAAGGCTCAATGATTTTCTTGAATTCTTTTCTACGAAGCTTTTGCGTAAGGTTACTTCATCAGCAAAGAGTTCTTCGGTAGTAACCCCCAGTTTATCTATCTTCTTTCTGCTGGCATCGTTGACAACTAAAGCAAAATTACGCGGCATCAGCAAAGGGAATTGCTCCTGATAATGGTCAAATACACCTTTCAGTTGTAGCCAGTAAGGCACTTCTGATGGCCCACCGATATAAGCCAAATTAGGCAGAATCGTTTCCTGATACAAAGGTCTTAAAACCACATTCGGGCTGAATCTTTCAGGATTACTATCTACCAATTGTAGGATTTCGGTTTCTGAAAAGGTTGTGTCTGTGTGTAGAACTTTATATTCGCCATCTCCTTTGATGATTCTTTCTCTCAAACCGTCTTCCAGATAGAAGAAGTTAATTTCTCTTGGGGTGATTTGGGTATGGTAGCCTGATGTATGAAGTTTTTCAGAAGTTTCGGTAACGAGTTTGCTAGCGGTGTTGTGTAGAATGTCGTCTTTGATAATCGGGCTGAAAACAGATTTCAGGGCTGCGTCGTCGGCATCTAAACAAATCAAGCCCTCGCTCTCAAACAAATGACTCATATAACATCGTACCGCATTAGCCAAAGTACCATGATTTAAATACGCATTCTGGAAAAAATCTACTCTTTCGGGTATCTGGTCACAAATCGCTCTTAATTCTGCCGGATTCATACGCCCTACTGCTCCTTTCTGCGTTGTTTCCCATTTATAGTTTTTGCCGAATAGGTTAAAAACAGAAATCTCCTCAAAATCATGATCTTCACTTGCCATCCAATAAACCGGCAAGAAATTATATTCCGGAAACTCAGCTTTTAGTTTTTTGGCCAGATTGATAATGGTTACAATTTTGTAAATCACATAGAGCGGCCCGGTAAAAATATTCAACTGATGCCCTGTGGTTACTGTAAAGGTTTTATCATCTAATAGAGGAGAGAAATCTGGTTTGGAGTCAAGCGTTGCATATTGTCTTTCTAAAGCATCGACCAATATCTGGCGCTTTTTCTGGGTAAATACTCTTGATTGAATAGCTTTTCGGAATCCTTCTATATCAGGAAATTGGTTATAAAAAGTAGCTAGCGTTTCGTTTTTTGTGATATAATCTAAAAACAATTTTGGGAAAGCTCCAACGGCTTTCAACTCTAAGGTTTGCGAGGGCATATGTAAGGCGCGATTTCTTTATTTTCCAATAACACGAAAAAGAATAGACAGGTTTCAAATATACTAAATCGAAAGGATATTATTTAAGGGAATAAATTTTATCATACCTATAGCATTACTTAAAATAAGTAACGAAATTAAAGTCTGATTCTGAGAACTTATATGATTTTTTTATGAAAATACTCCTATTACTCTTCTTATCGTGTTATTGCGTTGCACAAGTTAAATCAGTTGATGTTTGTGTTTATGGTGGAACATCAGCTGGGGTAATTGCTGCGTATACAGCTAAAATGTATGGTAAAACTGTAATACTCATAGAGCCAACCAAAAGATTAGGTGGATTAACCTCCGGTGGACTTGGGCAAACAGACATAGGAAATAAATACGCCATTACTGGCATAGCCAGAGATTTTTATAGAAGAATTGGCAAACATTACGGTCGTTTTGAGCAATGGACCTTTGAGCCATCTGTAGCTGAAAAGACCTTTCAGCAATATATTAAAGAAGCTAATGTAGAGATACTATATCAGCATCATTTAAAGCAGGCTGAAAAACGTGGAACTAAGATTGAGAAAATTCTGGTAGAAAACGGTAAATCAAATCAATGGATTCAGGCAAAGGTTTTTATTGATGCCACTTATGAAGGAGACCTGATGGCAAAAGCAGGAGTAAGTTATACGATAGGTAGAGAAGCTAAGTATGTTTATAATGAAAAGTGGAATGGCATACAACTACTAGATAAACACCAGTTTCCCGATGGTATTGACCCCTATAAAAAACCAGGCGATCCGGCAAGTGGATTGCTTTGGGGCATAAGTAATGAAAAACTGGCAGAAACAGGGTCAGGAGATAAGAAAGTACAAACCTATAATTTCAGACTATGCCTGACAGATAGTCTTGAAAACCAGATTCCTATTACAAAGCCACTTAATTATGATGCCTCGAAATATGAATTGTTATTGCGCTATATTGAAAAGAAACAACCTAAAGAACTGAACTGGGCGCTGATGCATATTCAGCCAATGCCTTACCGGAAAACAGATATTAATAATTCAGGGCCTTTTTCGACGGATATGATTGGGGAGAATTACGATTATCCTGAAGCGGACTATACAACCCGCCAGAAGATTCAGCAAAAACATGAAGATTATATCAAGGGATTTCTGTATTTCTTAGGCAATGATACACGAGTGCCGGAGCATCTGAGAAAGGAAATGAAGAAATGGGGTTATCCGAAAGATGAGTATATGGAAAATAATCATTTCAGTCCGCAGATGTATGTGAGAGAGGCCCGAAGGATGATTGGGGAGTATGTGATGACTGAGCATCATTGTGAAGGCAGGCAAACGGTAGGAGATGGTATTGGCATGGCTGCTTATACGATGGACTCTCATAATTGCCAACGGATAGTGGTAAATGGGATGGTAAAGAATGAGGGAGATGTGCAACAGGGTTTAGGAGGATTGCCACCTTATCCGATTTCGTACTGGTCTATTCTACCCAAGAGGACTGAATGCACGAATCTTTTGGTTCCGATTTGTTTGTCTGCTACACATATTGCCTATGGGTCAATCCGGATGGAGCCTGTTTTTATGGTATTAGGTCAATCGGCTGCGGTGGCTGCCAGTATGGCGATTGATTCGAATAGAATTTTGCATGAGATTGAAGTAAAAAAGCTGCAACTTGAATTAGATATGAATCCATTAGCCAATAAAAATCAGGCGGAAATATTAATTGATAATGATTATTATCAGGTAAAACAAAACGGCAACTGGACTGTTGCACCCAGGGGCTATGGACGATATGGCAAAAACTATCTGATAGATGAATCGAAGGGAGCCGAAGAAAAATCTGTTATTTATAATCCTGGAATTCGAGTTGCAAAGAAGTATAAGATTTATGTCTATCTCCCCCGTTTTGAACAGTTATCGAACCAAATCAATGTTAATATCGTGACTGATTCAGGCAAAAAGAGCGTAGTGTTAAAACCACAAAATACAGAAAGTGATTGGTTATATGTAGGAGAGTTTTTCTTTGAAAGAGGATTTGGGAATACACTTGAAATCACCAATCAGGGGGCAGATGGAGCTGTAATTGCAGATGCGGTTTTGTTTATGCCGGAGAATGAGTAGATGATAAATTGCCATAATGTACACAAAATGCACGATGTTGCACAGTTGTGAAACTTTGTGTAACATCGTGTACATAGTGGCAAAACTATAATGAAGTTCTATTCATACATCCCCTCAATCAAATCCTTATACTTATTCATAATTACCTTTCTCTTGGGCTTCAGCGTTGGAGTTATTTCACCATTTTCAATCGTCCATGGGTTGGCCAATAATTCAATTTTCTTTACTTGCTCATAAGGAGCAAATTCTTTATTGAAGCGATTGACTTCGTCCATGATTAGTTTGTGTACATCATGATTCTTTACGACTTCAGCATCAGTAGTATACGGAATATTTTGTGCTTTGCACCATGCTTTCAAGGCAACAAACTCTGGGATAATCAAAGCCCCTGGGAACTTCTGTCCCTCGCCTACTACCATTATTTGCTCTACGTAAATAGATTCCTTAATTTTGTTTTCCAATACCTGTGGCGCTACGTATTTACCACCTGATGTTTTGAAGATTTCTTTTTTGCGGTCGGTTATTTTCAGAAATTTACCTTCTACTAGTGTACCAATATCTCCTGTATGCAGCCAGCCATCGGCATCAATGGCTTCTTTGGTTAGTTCAGGCAAATTATAGTAGCCTACCATTACGTTCGGGCCTTTGTAAAGAATTTCGCCGTCCTCAGCTATTTTTATCGTTCCGCCATCAATCACAGGGCCTACTGTACCGATTCTTAAATCCAAAGGTTTTACGCGATTGGTTGCAATTACCGGAGAGGCTTCTGTCATACCATATCCTTCTGAAACCGGAATACCAGCCGCCCAGAAAACTCTTGCTAAACGTGGCTGCAAAGCTGCTGCGCCTGAGCATATCATTCTGATATTTCCGCCAAGGGCTTCCTGCCATTTGCTGAAAACCAGTTTCTGCGCCAATTTTAATTGCTGATTATACCACCAGCCACCACTGACATTCGGGTCATATTGCAAGCCAAGGTCTAATGCCCATAGGAAGATACGACGTTTAAATCCTTCTAAGCCATATCCGGTAGCTACGATTTTGTCATATACTTTTTCAAGAAGGCGAGGAACTGTGGTAAATATTTGTGGTTTTACGTCTTTCAGGTCTTCGGCAATAGTAGCCATATTCTGAGCATAATAGATAGATACACCTAAACGCATATATAGATACAATACCATACGCTCATATACGTGATTCAGAGGTAGGAAACTCAATGCACGACAGTCTGCATCAATAGGGAAATAATCTTTGCACCCTTCAAAATCACTGATGATATTCTGATGGGTGAGCATTACTCCTTTAGGCTTGCCGGTAGTGCCTGAAGTATAAATCAAAGTCAATAAATCATCGGTTTTGATAGACTTTTTAATAATGTCTACTTTTGATTTATTTTCTTCACTGTCTATATCTGTTATATCTTTCCAATGGTTGGCTCCTTTAATTTTATCAAAGGTATAAATAGCCTTAACTGATGGAGCTACCTTTATGGCTTCTTCTGCTTTTTCTAACAAATCCTCATCCCCAACAAAAACATAACTGATGTCGGCATCCTGAAAGATATATTTATAATCTTCAACCGTAATATTCGGGTATAGTGGCACACTCACAGCACCCACTTGCTGAACTCCAAAGTCAACAATATTCCATTCGGGGCGACTTTCGGAGATTATGGCAATTTTATCTCCCTTTTTCACGCCAAGTTTTAAAAAGCCATAGCTAAGCTGATTGATGGTATCAATAAACTCACTGGCAGAAACCTTTACCCATTCGCCTTTGATTTTAGAGGCAAAAACGTCGGGTTTATTATACTTGGCAATTGATTCGGGTAGTAAATCGAATATACGGTTGATTGGTTGCGACATAGTTTTAACAGGCGTTTGAATATTGGCAAATGTAAAGAAAATATTCCCCGACAATACAAACATCTAAAAAACCTGATTGTTTTTTTTATTGAATGACCAAAATGGTGAGCATCAAGTGAGGCTCACCATTTATAATCGAAAGAAACTTGCCTATACTATACGGCGTCTACATCAACTACTACATCTACCTCTTTATGCTCTTTTGTCTGGTGAAGCGCATCGATCATTTCTCTCAAAAACACTTTCGCTGCTTTGATATTCAGTTTGTCTTTTTCAAGCTTTATCATAATATCAAACAAGAACTTATTACGGATACGCTCAATCAGCGATTTCTCAGGACCCAATACTCTTGCTTTACCCAATTTTTCCAGGAGTTTTTCGGCTAACCAATGAGCAGCTTTCTCGGCTTTTTCCTGTTCTTCATGTTTGAGCGTAATAGAAATCACTCGCGTAAAAGGCGGATAGAAATAGCTTTCGCGTTCGGATATTTCATGGGTGTAGTAACCAATATAATCGTTTACTACTACTTTTTGCAATAATGCCTGTTGTGTATCATTCGTCTGAATCAATACCAAACCCTTTTTTGCGCGCCGTCCGGCTCGTCCACTTACCTGTGTCAACATCTGGAAAGCCCTTTCTGCAGCCCTGAAATCAGGGAAATGAATCATACGGTCGGCATCAAATATTCCTACCAGGCTGACCTGATCGAAATCAAGTCCTTTGCTAATCATTTGTGTACCCACCAGAATGTCTGTACCGCCCTGTTCAAATTCGCTGATAATGTTCTGATAAGCGTTTTTGGTACGGGTAGTATCTAAATCCATGCGTGTAACACGGGCCGTATCAAACATGGCCTTTAAATCTTCTTCCAGTTTTTCAGTACCAAAACCAATGGTACGCAATTTACCAGAACCACAAACGGGGCAAGCTTTTGGAATTTCTTCCTTATGCCCACAATAGTGGCATCTTAATTCTGTTGAGTGCATGTGATACGTCAAACTCACAGCACACTGCTGACATTCAGAGACCCAGTTACATTCCTGACAGTTTAGGTAAGGCGAATAACCTCGTCTATTCTGGAAAATGATGGTCTGTTCCTTATTAGCCAGGTTCTGTTGAATCTGATTATACAATACGCTGGAAAAATCATTTTTCATGGTTTTGGCCTTGCGCTCTGCCTTTAAGTCTACCAGTGTAATGTCAGGTAATTGGGCTTCACCATAACGCTTATTGATAGTTACTAAGCCATATTTTCCTGTTTGTGCCTGATAATAACTTTCGATGGATGGGGTTGCAGAGCCCAGTAGGATTTTAGCGCCTTGTTTTAAGCCCAACATAATACCTACATCGCGGGCATGGTAGCGAGGGGCGGGGTCAAATTGTTTATAAGAAGTCTCGTGCTCTTCATCAATGATTACCAGACCTAGATTGTCCATTGGTAAAAATATAGCAGAGCGTACGCCTACCACAAACTGGTAGCGGCCTTCTACAATACCTCTCCAGACTTCTACTCTTTCGTTATCAGAGAATTTAGAGTGATATACACCCATTTTATCGCCGAACACCCTTTTAAGCCTGACTACTATCTGGGTTGTTAAGGCGATTTCGGGCAATAGATACAATACCTGTGAGCCTCCATCTAATACTTTCTGAATTAAATCAATATAGATTTCAGTTTTACCGCTACCTGTGATACCATGCAATAGTACGATGTCGCGTTCCGAAAAATTTTGCATGATTTCGTCACTTGCCGCTTGTTGGGCATCTGTCAGAGTAATTTTCAGTGGCTCTTCTGGCACCTCATCACCAAAGCGAGAGACAATTACTTCAAATTGCTCCAGAATACCTTTATCGATTAGTGTAGATAAGGCAGAGTCGGAAGTTTCGCCCTGAGTAAAAATAGATTTATCAACACCCAGGTTATTTCTTTCTCTAAGTTCGTTGACAGGAATATTTTTCAGGTATTCCATAATGATCGTTTGCTGCTTAGGAGATTTGGTCAACGAGTCAATGAGGTTGAATACTTCTTCGCTTCCCTCATATACGCGCTTTAAGCGGAGTTTCTTGGCAATTTTCGGCTTATATTTCTCTTTTACTTCTTCATACATAATGATGGCATGCTTACCAATCAGCGATTTAATCATCGGATTGATATTCGTTGCACCCACAAATTTGATGGCATCATCATAGGTAAGAGAAGTGTGAGTTTTCAGAATCTCCAGAAACTCTATCTCTTTTTCTTCCAGTAATTCGGGATGATCAAAATCAGGATTTAACTGCATTCTTGACTGACTACTTACTTTTAACCCTGAGGGTACGGCTACATTCATCACCTCTCCGATACAACACATATAATATTCAGCAATCCACTCAAAAAGCCATAATTGTGAGGGCGTAACAAGCGGGTCTATATCTAATAACTCAAGGATATATTTAGCCTGGTATTTTTCGGGTGGTTTGGTATGGATTTTCCCCACTAGGGCAGTTACTACTCTGTTTCGGCCAAACTGTACAATCACTCTTGCTCCTATTTTTATATCAGCTGCAAAATGGCGGGGAACGCGGTAAGTAAACATGCGTGGAATGGGCACAGGCAAAATTACATCAGCAAAGTAGGTGGTTTCAGTGGAAAAAGTATCTTCTGTCATCTTCAGATAATGGGATTAAAAATAAAACAAGCACATAATAGTTATTAACGATTATTTGCGTAATCGTTGTTCATGGGCTATCTAAGCTACTAAAAACCTAGATAATTAACAGTAATTGTAGATACTTAATTCAAAACACTGAAGAATTGAACAGGATAGAAGAAGGATAAAAAGTAGATAAGGATTTTGTTCTTACCTACTACAAATATAGAGAAAAAATCTTAAAAAATAGTATCAAAAAGCAAATAAGCATTTAAAGAAATTATGATTACCGCTACTACCCACGACGTATATTTTATCAGGTTTGAGTTCACAAATTCACCCATCTTCAATTTGCTTGAAGTAAAGGCTACCAAAGGCACTACGGCAAAGCTTAGTTGTAGTGACAAAATTACCTGACTCAGTACCAGCAAATCAGAAGTACCTCTTTCGCCGTAGATAATCGCTACAATTAAGGCTGGTATAATGGCAATAAGGCGAGTAATTAATCGGCGTAACCAGGGTTTTAGTTTGATATTCAGAAACCCCTCCATTACTATCTGTCCGGCAAGAGTACCTGTCAACGTCGAGTTTTGTCCCGCAGCCAATAAGGCTACTGCAAAGAATAAACCTGCCAGTTTCACACCCAGAATCGGGTCAAGTAAGTGATAGGCATCGGTGATATCGGCTATGTGCTGATTATCTGAAAAATGGAACGTAGCCGCTGCCATGATCAGTATAGCTGCATTGATAAAGAATGCGATAAACAAAGAAGCTGTAGAATCTATTGTCGCAAATTTAATAGCACTCTTTTTGGCCGCAGATGTATTCTCAATTTTACGGGTTTGCACGATGCTTGAATGCAAATATAAGTTATGTGGCATTACGGTTGCACCTAAAATCCCGATAGCAATATAAAGCATCTCAGGATTCACTACAATTTGTTGATTAGGTATTAATCCTTTAGCTACCCCAAACCAATCAGGATTTGAAACAACCATTTCATAGCCAAAACATAGCAAAATAATCAGAATTAATCCTCCAACAATTACTTCAATGATACGAAAACCTTTGTTCTGTAAGAATAGAATGAAGATTACATCTATGGCTGTAATGACGATCCCATAAGTTAATGGAATTCCAAAAAGCAGATTTAAGGCTACTGCTGCGCCAATTACTTCGGCCAAATCACAGGCGGCGATGGCTATTTCTGCCAGAATCCATAAAACAAACGAAACCGGTCTTGAATAAGCATCCCGGCAAGCCTGCGCTAAATCTCTGCCTGTAGCAATACCTAATTTTAAGGAAAGATGTTGCAAAAGCATGGCAAAGAGATTAGATATTAAAATAACGGAGAGAAGCGTATAACCAAACTTGGCACCTCCGGCAATATCTGTTGCCCAGTTACCTGGATCCATATAGCCCACAGCTACCATCAGGCCCGGCCCGATGAATGCAGAGAATTTTTTCCAGAAACCGCCTGATTCCGGTACATCTATAGTTCTATGTACTTCTGATAGCGATACATTACTTGATGATTTCTTCCATCCTTTATTTTTTTCAATGGATACAGTCTTATTCATAGAGGTCATATTACACTAAATCTATAACTCATGCAATATTAAAAACAAAAATATATAAATCAAAACTATTTTTTAGGTTTGTCTAAAAATTTGATTAATTGGTTAGAAAACTTACTTTTGTGGGGTATTATCATCAAGCTAAAGGCTATGACTTCATTTACCGAAGAAAATTATCTGAAAATTATATACATGCTTACTGAGCAGAACGGGGGGAATGAAGTAAGCACCAACGAACTGGCCGAGATTACACAGACCAAAGCTGCTTCGGTATCAGATATGCTACGCAAATTGGCGGAGAAAAATTTGATTAATTACCGTAAATATCAGGGAGTTACCCTAACCAAAGAGGGCCAACAAATTGCCTTGAGTGTGATTCGTAAACATCGCTTATGGGAGGTATTTCTGGTAGATAAATTAGGTTTCGGCTGGGATGAAATTCATGACATAGCCGAACAATTGGAGCATATAGATTCGAAAGAGTTAACTGAGAAGTTAGATAAGTTTTTGGGTAGTCCTCAATTTGACCCTCATGGCGACCCAATTCCTGATTCGAAAGGTAAAATGCCCTCGATGGCCTCTTGCAAACTTTCAGAAGTGCCGATTGACCAGACAGTGGTGATGGTAGGTGTATTGGTACATTCGCCAGCATTTTTGCAGCATTTAGATAAAAATCATATTACTTTAGGTTCTACTATCAAGATTCAGGAAGTGAGTGAGTTTGATAAATCATTTACAGTTTTACTGAATAATAATCAATCAGTTTTTGTGAGTAATGAAGTTGCTAAAAATCTGTTGGTGAAGTAAGCCTTGTTAAAGTTTTATAAAATCACTCAGGAATAGGTATGATTTCATAATTTTGGGCGTTAAAAAGAATATTTCGCAGGCAAGAGAATAGATTCTATTCTCTTTGTTGTTTACAAATAAGCCAACCATGAAAGGTTTGGCAGACATTAATGAATCCTTCATGAATATATTAGATAAATACTTAATCAAGCGATTCCTGACAACCTATGTATTTGCGGTAGTGGTAATTGTACTGATTATTATGGTGATTGATTTTGTAGAAAAAAACGATGATTTCATTCAGAAAGAAGCACCGATGCGTGCCATCCTCTTACAATATTACGCCAACCTTGCACCTTATTGGGCTAATTATATCAGCCCCTTAATGATTTTTATCTCTACTGTATTCTTTACGGCTCAGATGGCTGCCCATACCGAAATTGTGGCGATTCTGAGTAGTGGGGTTAGTTTCAGACGATTGATGCTCCCGTATTTCATTGGAGCTTCTATTATTGCTATTTTTTCTTTTGTGATGGTAGGCTGGATTCTTCCACGCGCTAATACAGAGCGTTTGGCTTTTGAAAATGTCTATGTAAATGATAAATTCTATTTCTCCACCAGGGATTTCCATATAGCTGTAGCACCGAATACCTATGCCTATATGTCGAGCTATAATAATGAGGCAAAAACGGGTTATGATTTTACTTTAGAGAAAATAATTAATAATAAACTGGTAGAAAAGCTTTCAGCCAAGCGTATTACCTGGGATGATAGTACCAAGAAATGGAAGATACACGATTATAAAATCCGGACGCTTGGTATTATGAAAGATAAGATGGTATATGGTACAGCCCCTAAAGACACGGCAGTGAATCTATCGCCTAACGATTTTGAAAACGAGCACCAGATACAGGAGTCTTACACAATTCCTGAGCTTCAGGAGAAAATCAGCCTGATAAAGAGTCGGGGTGCTGAAGGAATAGAATCATTTGAGATAGAATTATATCAACGTTTTGCTACGCCTTTTGCTGTAATTATCTTATCTATTATAGGTTTGATAGTATCTGCCCGCAAAGCCAGGGGTGGGGTTGGCTTTCAGATTGCTATTGGGTTCGTGCTAGCGTTTGTGTATATCCTCTTTTATATCATGTCAAAAGGGATTGCTGAGTCGGGTAATATGCCGCCTATTCTGGCTGTCTGGCTACCAAATATTGTCTTCGGTGTGATTGGAACAGTTATGTATTTTACAGTTCCTAGATAGAATCAGCAAAAACTTATTGTCGCAAAATGATTTTTGCCGTATCACGGGCTTTAATAGCCCAGAGCTCGTGCATTTTGCCTGAGAAATGCAGTTGGTCGCTGGCAATATAAGAGGCATCAGTATGTTCACGTGTGACGGTGGTAATATCTAAAAAAGGAACGCCTACTTTTCTGCATTCATCTTTAGCTACGGCATTAAAGTCATCAATTTCTTTGGCTATTTTCTTGGTATCGCGGGAAACTGCAAAAGGCGTGACACCATAATCAGGAATTGACAGAACAAATACTTTTTTATAATCACCATGTGCAAATCTGGCGCTAATTTGTAACAATTCTCTGAATTCGATTCTGTATTTTTCAATACTTTGCCTCCGATACTGATTGTTTACACCTATCAGTAAAGATACCATATCGTATTGATTCGTGTTTTTGCTGTCGGCAATGGCTTGTGTTAATTCTTCCGTTGTCCAGCCTGTGCGCGCAATAATATCGTGTTTGGTAATGGTAAAATCACTTTTCAATAAATCAATCAGATACATACTCCAACGATCTTTTTCTACAACACTTTCGCCAATAGTATAGGAGTCTCCCAGAGCTAAGAAAGTTCTGTCCGGCCCTGTTCCGATGGGATTTGGAATAGAGACTATTTCGGTGGTATCTGTCATAGCACATGATAAAAATAAAGCTATAGATAAGATGAAAGCGATGATTTTTGACATATAAGCATTAATCAGTTTTTGAAAGACAAATTATTAACCTACAATTATATTTATAAATATATACGGGAATATAGGGATAGAAGTCCTATTTTTGCAAAATTTTTATTAAAACCTAAATTTCCGTTTCAGCGGCTGATTTAATATGAAAGTTGTTTTAGCATATAGTGGAGGATTAGATACCTCGTTTTGTGTAAAATATCTGACCGAAGAATTGGGTCATGAAATACACTCAGTATTGGTTGATACGGGTGGTTTTACAGAAGAAGAAATCAAGGATATTGAAACAAAGGCTTATGAATTAGGCGTGAAACATCATCATACAGCTCGTATGGTAGATGAATATTATCAGAAATGTATACGTTATCTGGTATATGGCAATATCCTGAAAAATAATACTTATCCACTTTCTGTAAGTGCTGAACGTATGTTTCAGGCGGTAGCTGTGGCTGATTATGCCAAACAAATTGGAGCAGAAGCCGTAGCACACGGAAGTACAGGTGCCGGAAACGATCAGGTACGTTTTGATATGGTATTCAGAATTGTATTACCGAATGCGCAAATCATTACACCTATCCGTGACCTACGTTTATCTCGCGAAGCTGAAATCGAATTCTTGAAATCAAAAGGCGTAGTACGTGAATGGCATAAAGCGGCGTACTCTATCAATAAAGGTTTGTGGGGGACATCGGTAGGTGGTAGAGAAACTTTAACTTCAGACGGTTTCTTACCGGAAAGTGCCTTCCCGACACAGGTAACGAAGAAAAAAGGTAGTGAAGTAACACTACAATTTGTAAAAGGTGAATTGAAAGGGGTAAATGGTCGTCGTTTCAAAAATCCGGTAGATGCTATTCGCCGTTTGTCTGAATTAGCTTCTCCGTATGGTATCGGTCGTGATATTCACGTGGGTGATACAATCATTGGTATCAAAGGTCGTGTAGGTTTCGAAGCTGCTGCTCCGTTGATTATTATTAAGGCCCACCATTTATTGGAGAAACATGTATTGACCAAATGGCAACAATACTGGAAACAGAATTTAGCTGAGTGGTATGGTATGTTGTTGCACGAAGGACAATTCCTAGAGCCATTGATGCGTAATATTGAGACATTCTTGGCAAGTACACAAGAAAACGTAACTGGAGAAGTGCGTGTACAACTAACGCCTTATCATTTCCAATTATTAGGTATCAAGTCTGATTACGATATGATGTCGCCGGTATTTGGTAGCTATGGTGAAATGAATAATGCCTGGAGTGGTGATGATGTAAGAGGTTTCTCGAAAATCATGTCAAATCAGGTAATGATTCATGAGAAAATAGCTGAATTGGCTGGGAAGAAGTAATTCTTAGCTATAAATTGTAAAACCCCATAAATTGTCGAGTTTATGGGGTTTTTGTTTTATTCATCTTTTCTTAATCCAAGGGACAGCGAATAAAACGGTCCGCCGTCGAGTTCGCCGCCTAAGATAACAAAGGTTAGTATTTTATTGACCGACTTAAGTCGGTATATTAGTGAAATAATTAAAAAGGCCCTTTCGCATTAATCTTAGCAGCCTGTTTAGTAGCTCCCGGCATTTCTCCTCTAATATCTTTCTCTGTTAAAGGCTTACCCGTTTCTCTATGATACCAGTCAGGTGTCAGTTTTGTTGGACTTGTATCTCCTGTTTCTGTCTGCCAGCGCTCCAAAGTGCTCTTAAGCTGATAAATCGTTGATTTATATTTAGGGTTATTTATCTGATTGTTAGTTTGAGCTGCATCGCTTCTCATATCATAAAACTCGGCTGTTGGTCTGGGATTTATGAATACTTCTTTTTGTAGTGGAGTTAGTTTTTCTTTATTCTCTTTCAAAGCTAATGCTGATGGGCTTTGGTTTGCATCAATCGGGCCGCCATTATCTAATCCAGGGCGATTATTAATTAAATAGAGAAAGTCTTTAGTGCGTACAGCTCGTTCGTAGGCTTCGTAATCATGCCAGTTGTGTTCAGCAAAAATGTATTTTCTAAAATCAGCTTTTGGTGTTTTTAATAAATTGGTAAAGCTTTGCCCTTGAATAGTATTGGCTGGTTTTACACCTGCTAAATGCAATAGAGTTGGGGCGATATCTATGGTACTAACCAGTGCATCTGTTTGTTGCTGGCTTTTGATGCCATTTTTCCATTTGATGATAAAAGGTGTTTTGATACCTCTATCATAAAGCAGAGTTTTATTACCGGAGAAAGGACGGGCATTATCAGCCGTAAAAATGATGATAGTATTATCTGCAATGCCTTGTCTTTCTAATTCTTTCCACAATTCACCGATATAATAGTCCAATCTCCCAATTTCATTGTAGTAAGAAGATAGGTCGTGTCGGGTATCTTTGGTATCAATCAGGGTATTAGGAACACGAACTTCTTTATCTGGATTATGAGTGATTTTAAAATTATCTGCCGACCACTCTCTATGGGCATCGAAAGGAGATAGCCAGAAAAAGAAAGGTTTACCTTTAGGTCTTGCCTGCAGGATATTAATCCATTGGTCTTCACCACCTAAGCCATTCAGTTTTTCTCCTGCCAGCAATGTATCATAAGCACGTTTGGTGTTTTTACCCTCGTGCCATTTACCCATTAATGCTGTATAATAGCCTGCTTTTCGCAATTGTTCGGGAAAATAGGTCAGATGCGCTGGAAGTTCGGTATGCAATTCGGCTGCTCCCGTATTATGCGGGTATCTGCCTGTAAGAATACTCGTTCGGCTTGGGCTGCATGAACTGGAAGTGACAAACATATTGTTGAACAATAAGCCATCTTTGGCTAGTTTATCAATATTAGGTGTTTTCACTAAGGGATTACCATAACAACCAATATCATCATAACTGATGTCATCACCGATAATGAAAATAATATTGGGTACAGTAGCTTTAGGTCTGTTCAACCAGGCAGATAAGCTTATGCCTGTCAATAACAGTAAAGCTATACCTAAATACTTTTTCATTGTTTTAGATGATTACAGGTGATATTTTTTAGTAGTTATAATATCTACTACGGCTTTGCAATTGTCAAAATTGGCTTCGTACATTTCAAATTCGTTGGTCAATACGGCGCTTGCCATACTTACGTCAGGTTTCCGATATTCCATCTGGCTATTTACAATGCCTTTGCCTGTCATGTGCAACGCATGAACGCCTGCTTCTAATAGTTGTGCAGCATTCCGGGCGGTCACACCTCCACCTGCCATAATTTCAATACGGTTGTCTGCTTTTTCGGCCAACGTTTTTAATAAGTCTATTCCGTCGGTGACTGTGTTTTTCTGCCCTGATGTTAATATTCTTTCACAACCCAATTCAATAATGGTTTCAAGGGCTTGAAATGGTTCAGCACATACATCAAATGCTCTATGGAAAGTAACTTTCATTGGGTGGGCCAAGTCTACCAGTTCCTTTGTTCGGGGTATATCAACACTTCCGTCTGGATTTAAAAGCCCGAATACAACACCATCAGCCCCTAATCCTTTAGCAGTTTGAATGTCTTCTTTCATTACATCAAATTCAGTATCTGAGTAGCAGAAATCACCCCCACGCGGGCGAATCATCACGTATAATTTGATTGTGAGATTCTGGCGTGCAAGTTTAATTAAGCCTGCTGAGGGGCTTGTACCACCTTCAAACATTCCGCCACATAATTCAACACGATAAGCGCCTGCCTTTTGGGCTGTCAGACAGGATTCTAAGGAAAAGCAACAAATTTCTAACATTCTGTTTCTATGGTTCTTTTATGCAAAGAAACAGATTAAAAGCCTTTTCTGAAGCATCTAATCTGTTTTCTTTAAATTTCAATTTCTGTTATTAGTACTTTATTAGTTTCCTCGTTACAAAGTCTTTCCCTACCTGCATTCTAATCAGGTATTCACCTGCGGCCAGATAATTCAGATTCAGGTATTGTTTCTTGTAGGTTACATTTCCCAGATTTTTTTCAGATAATTGCTGACCTTTCATGTCCAACAACTGATATGAGACTTCTTGCGAGACTAGTAAATCAAAAATGATTTCGCAATAACTTTCTGCCGGAATAGGGGCTATATAGATTTTATGGCCAACAAGCGGTTCGTTGCCTAAAATAATCACATTTACTTTGGCTTCTCCTGATACAGTACCTTCTCCACAGGCATTTTTGATTGAGGTTAGTTTAAATATAGTACTTTCCTGAATCTTGACGGAGTGGATAATTTTATTTTTGTCTGTAGTTCCTTCCTGATTATTGCCTAATTTATAAGTAAAAGGCGGGCTTGAAGTGAATGATAATTTTAAGTTAGCCATATCTCCCATGCTTACTGTTGTGTCTCCTGAAATAGTTGCTGTGAGTGGCTGCGTATTTGCATAAACTTTTACACTGGGTGTAAGCACAGAACAATCTCCATTGTCAATAATCGCTTTGTAGACACCATCTTCATTGACTTTTAAAGCAGAAGAAGTTTCACCAAGACTTATATTGTCTTTAAACCATTCATACGTATATCCAGGTTCTTTACTGGCTTCAATAGTTCTGGATTCTGTATTCAGGCAAATAGCTGAGTTACTCGGTAGTGGTGATATTTGATTTTTGGTCTGCATAAGGTCTACTTTGATGATATTACTTATGGCCTCACAGTTGTTATATTTTAATTTAGCATAGTAGTTGCCCGCCTGGTTCAAAGTAAATCTTGTTTGCCTATCGGCTAATTTTTGTTGATTATTATACCATTCAATGCTAAAATCTAAAGAATCAATTCTGGATCTATCATCTACAGCTACTAAGAATAAATCAATTTTTTTGCCATCACATATAGTAGTATTGGACGGAAAAGGTGTATTCCAGGAATAGGTTATCCTTGGGTTAAAGTTTTTCTTTATTAAGAATGACTTGATAAAAATGCAACCACCATATTGTCGGGTTTGTACGGTATACAACCCCTCTTCATAGGCTCTGGGACTAAAATAATCTCCCATTAAGTTACCATTATAAAACCATTGAAATTCTGTTATGCCACCACTGCCAGGTGGATCAAAAGCTAGCCTGGCAAAATCTGAACAAACACTAATGGTATCAGTAAGGAGTGTGATAGGTCCGTTGTTAATATCAAAAACGGTTGTGTCTGATAAAATTGCACAGGATTTTTGTGCAGGAGAGTAAGTTTTTGCCCAATATTTTCCTGACTCTTTTATTGTGAAATAACGATTGGTATAGTCACTATTAGGGGTTCTGGTTTCGATAAGTTTTCCATCTCTATAGAAATCAATATACCAGTCATAGGTCCCGGTATAACCGTCGCTTACATCAAGGCTATAAAAAGCATTTTTATCCTTGCATAAAGAAACAGTTTTCTTTTCGTCAGAAAAAGGGTAATTATGACTCAATTTCCCATATAGGGTGTCTCTACGAACAATTTCTATTTTTTTAGAATTGGCAATACACTCTCCTTGAGTTAGCTGTAAATAATAAACACCCGGCTCAGAAGCTGTGTAATTAATATCATTGGCTTTTGTAATATTTTTATCATTATGTTTCCATTGAAGACTTAAGCCATATTTTTTTAAAAAGGCAATGTTTTCCTGTTGATTATCAATAGGTACAGCTCTATAGCCATTATGATAAAAGGTAGTCTTAAAACTTTCACATAAGGCAACTTTATTATTAATTATCGCTCTGTCACCAGAAATTTCGTTAGATAAATTCTGCCCTATTTCTACCGAGACAGAATCTGAAGTCGCTTCACAAGACCCTTGATAGACAGTTAATTTATAATAACCACTTTCTTTGGCTTCAAATAAATCTTTTTTAGCCCCTTCCTCTACTACTTTTCCATTATGCCTCCAGCTGTATTTTGTATAAATAGAATTATCAAAACTAGCAGATTGTAAAGGAACTACATAACCTTTGCAGGCAAATGAACTTCCGACAATTGAATAAATGTAAGGTGTTGCTATCTCACACTTTTTACTTTCCAATAATGCTTCTAAAGAGCGGTCGCTATAGTTTGTTTTTGTAGAATCGAATAATTGTGTATCAAAACCAGAGTCAAATTCTTTCCAAAAGGCTTTATCAGTAATTGTGTATGCTCTTACAAAATAGGGAGAAAGAAAAGTAATAAATAAAATGTAAGTGCTTAGTAAACTTTTAGTCATAATGATAATTAAAATGGGTCAAATTAATTTAAAAGATATTGTGCTAGTATTTTATCAGTTTCCTGGTTACAAAGTCCTTCCCCACTTGTATCCTAATCAGATACTCTCCGGCTGTGAGATTATTCAGGTTCAGATATTGCTTCTTATATGTTACTTGTCCCAGATTCTTTTCAGATAATTGCTGACCTTTCATGTCTAGCAATTGATACGAGACTTCCTGAGAGACTGGTAAATCAAAAATGATTTCGCAATAGCTTTCTGCCGGAACCGGGGCTATGGTGATTTTATGCCCAATCAGCGGCTCATTCCCTAAAATAATTATATTTATTTTGGCTTCTCCAGATACAGTACCTTCTCCACAGGCATTTTTAATTGAAGCTAGTTTAAATATAGTACTTTCCTGAATCTTGATGGGTTGAATAATGGTATTCTTATCTGAGGTTCCTTCCTGATTATTACTTAGTTTGTAAGTGAATGGTGGGCTTGACGTAAAAGACAACTTTAGATTAGCTGTATCCCCGATATTCAGAGTGGTATCACCCGAGATGGTTGCTGTTGGTAATTGCGTAATTGAATAGATTCTAACCTTAGGTGTAAGCACGGAACAATCACCACTCTGAATAAGGGCTTTGTAAGTACCTGTTTGACTAGCTTTTAATGTGGATGACATTTCGCCTAAAGCGGTATTATCTTTAAACCACTCGTAGGTATATCCGTTTTCTTTGTTGGTTTCGAGAATCTGGAATCCGCCATTAATACATATACCCAAGCTATCAGCTTTTGGAGTAATCTGATTTTTTATTTGTGATACCTCTACTTTAATGCTATTACTTTTTGTTTCACAGTCTCTGTATTTGGTTCTGACAAAATATTCTCCCGGTTGATTGGCATTTATAGAAGAAACAGTATCTGGTAGTTTTTGTTGGTTTCTATACCATTCCGTGGTATAGCTCGAATTGTAGGCTTGCTGAATACCACTTTGGTTATAAGAAATCAACCTATTATCCGCGCCCTCACAAAAATTAATCACCCCGTTTACCGGGTCTTTATCAATCGCTATTAATCTTGAGCCTATATTTCTTTTTACCAGAATAGACTGTATTGTGCTGCATCTATTACCCTCATTGATTTCTACTGTGTATATACCTTCTTCATTAGGCACGTATAAATAATTACTATTGCCTCCTATAATTTTATTCTTAAAACTCCACTGATACCCATTAGAGTCGGTTTCGCGAGAGATATCCGGTGCGTACAAAGTGATAGAATCATTACATGAAAAAACAGTATCCATCGGTAGCTGCAAAGGCCTGTCGGCAAATAAAACATTACTTGTATCTGTGTAAGCTATACAATTTTTTTGGTTTTCCGGATATAGTTTTATTGAATACTTGCCTGAATCTTTAATAGGGAAACTGTTCATGGTGCTATTATCATTTTTCACAGAGTAACTATTGATAAGCTTACCATCTTTGTATAATTCTTTGTTCCAGTTATACATGGCCCCGTAGGTTTCATAAGCATAAAGGTATAAGGCCGTTTCACTGCAGACAACAAGGGTATCTTTACCCTTTATAGTACTATAATCATAATTATTTATCAATTTTATCGACGAAACATTTTGTCTGACAACCTCAACTTTATTAGAATTAGCTATACAATCCCCTTGTCTCATTTGAAGCTGATAAAGACCGGGCTCATTTGAAGAATAATAGGCTTTATTTGCACCTGCAATATTTTTATTGTCTCGCTTCCATTGAAAACTAAATCCATACTTTGCAGCTAATGCAGTATCGTTAACCGAAGTAAAATAATAATTTGTATGATAGAGATTAGCGGAGGTCTGGTCGCAGATAGTTACCTTATTGTTACCGATATCAGTGTTTCCCTCAGCAAAAATTTTATTAAGCAGGTTTTTATCACCTATCTTAATCAAAACAGAATCAGAGGTTTCTTTACATGAACCCTGAGAAACGGTAACTTTATAATACCCGGTTTCTTTAGCCTCAAAAGCATTTCTATCAACTTTTTTCTCTATGATCTGTCCATTGCGTTTCCATTCATAACCCGTGTATGGAAAATAACCTCTCTCTGCCAAAGGAACAGAAAAACCGGTACAGGCATTTTGGATACCAATGAGAGATGTTAGATTAGCTTTAGGCACCGCTCCCTTTATAACTTCAATCCTCTCTGATTCAACGGCACATCCGCCCTCGACGAATGCTACGGAATATAAACCACTTTCTTTTGCTTCAAAATCAACCTTTGTTGCTCCTGCTATATCAGCGCCATTCTTTCTCCACTGAACCGATTGATTTTCGCCAACAAAAACGCTCGTTCTAAGCTTCGTTGAATACCCTTCGCAGTGCATCATAGTTCCGGAAATATATGCATTCCCGACTATAGCATAAACAGGAAGTTTAGCCCCTTTTATGGCAAATGTTTTACTGTTGGTTATGAATTTCCCGTCTTCATCTTCAATAATAAAATACATATCGCTGCCACTTATATCAGGCATTGATAGCAGAATACTGTCTCCTGAAAAAATGCCTAAATGATAGCTTTCAGAGAAGGTTTCTAAAATGATTTTAAGTTTTTTATTTTTAGGTAAACTGGCTGGTAGTTTCAGTTTGAGTTTAAATTTTTCCTGATAACAATAAGTCTCTTTCAGGTTTGTAAACTCAACAATATCGTTACAGACTAAAGGAGGAGTAATAGCATGCGGTGGAATTGTCAAAGGATAGGAGCAAACGGTATTAGTAGTATAATCAACAGATTGCAAGGTAAAAAACTCCTTATTTTCCGTTGGCTCTATTTTACCTAAATTGACATACTTCTCACTCATACCGCCATATTCGTCATAGACTTGAAAAGAACGCCAATTGGAATCACCGCCAAATAAACTATAATTTAGATAATAGTAGCCCGGATTTGCTTTAAATTTCACAACAAGGTCTTGATTGAGGCAAAAAGGACTGGCAAATTCAAAGGAAATAACAGGTTTTTTAATGACAACTACTTTTACAGAATCTTTAAACGAACAATCATTGACCTTTGTTGATAGAACATACCATCCGGCGTGCTCAGGCTGAACCTTATCAATATTGATAATAGCCTCGTTTGAAGTAAATCCATTGGGGCCTTTCCATAAAATGCTACCGCTTTTTACTTTTGATTCAAGTCTGAACTTTGAGTCCTGACAAAGATTTGTTTCACCAGATATCTGGTTTCCATAAACAATAGATTCTGTATTTACTGAACATAAATCTTTTTGCAAAACGGCATAATAGGTGCCGGTTTCATTTTTATTCAGTGTTAGAGTAGACGAGGTCTGGTTAGGAATAATGGTTTTGTCTTTGTACCAATAATAACTTACACCCTCATATTGAGTGGCCGCAAGAATACTTGATTCACACGATGTTGAAGAAATACTTAATTGGGTCGAGATTGGTTGTGGTGCAACAATTTCTACTGTATCAGTGATTGATTCGCCATTTACCGTACAATTGGGGTCAGAGATTCTAATATGATATTTACCTGTTTCAGAAATCAGAAAACCAGTATAATCATATAAAGAAGGTTGTTTCTTTTGAACAAGCACACCATTTTTATATAGAGTTACTTCATCAGATGTTATGTGTCTTACCTTTAATTCAACGTATGCATTGTTACATAGGGTAATCTTTTTGCTGTCAATTTTTTTATCGTTATAATACAAATAGGCTTTATTTTTAGATAAATCTAAACTTGAAGGTTCAGTTTTACAGTTGCCCGTTTGGTATTCAACTCTATAGTCTCGAGATTCAAGAAATTCAAAAAAATAACCATCCAGATTCGAAAAACTATGCCTTAATTGATTGGTCTTATTGTCGTAAAAATTTAGTTGATTATTGCCTTTAAAATTGGGATTTTCAAGGTAAATTGTTTTTGTTCCGCAGAAAATATATTGAAGTCCGGAGATTAAATTTAATGGTGAAATTTTTGTATCTAGAGAAATATATACCGGTTTAGTATCGATAACACAATCACCGCTATACTTGGCAGATGTATAATAGAGACCCGACTTAGTCGGATGAAAATAATACCCCTTGGCAATATGTTCTCCATTCAGATACCAATCGGCGTCATTAGGAGTACTCAGGCTATAATCATAATCTTTACATAGTTGAATTGTATCTCTCTTTAGTTCTTCTCCAAAAGGCTCGAATCGTAAATAATTCGTTATTTTATTATCTTTATTTGCCTGGACATTCACAGGTTGAGAAGTAGTTGAACATGACTCGGAGGTAACTCTTACGGTATATATACCTGAATTCTGTGGAAAAATGTAATACTGAGTCTGGTTAGGCATATCTACCCCATTTTTTTGCCACTGATAGCTTACCTCGTGAAAAGTAATGCCAGGATTTACAGTTATTGCCTTAGGAGAACCGATATTCTCACAGATTGTCAGTTCTTGTGTTGAAAGTTTCGGTTCAATATTCTTTAAGAATACCAAATGTACTTTCCCGATTTTATAAGTACAATTTTTACTCTGAATCTCAACCATATATAGCCCATCAATATCTGTTTCGAGCGATGCAGATTGCGTCACCAAAGTATCATTTCTGAACCATCGGAATTTCAAACTATCTGATTCAAGATAATTTACCTGAAGATTAGCCTTTACATTTTTACAAAAATTTAAACGCCTGTAATCATTCCCAAGATATTCGGATGACATAGCAGATTTTTTATTGACGGTCATCGTATATTCCTTCTCACATTGCCCCCAGATAAAAGAAACCGAAACAAAGTATAAAACAACAAAAAGCAGTAGACGTTTAGCCATAGCGGATGATAAAATTAGATAGTGATTGGTTAGATAATCAGAAGAAGTCTCAGTCAACAAGCAAAACAGTTTGATAACTTCATTAGATTAATGGAGCAAAAATACAGATATTTTTGGTAGGATAATATCTGGCAGAAAATTTCTTAACTATAGGTGAAGGTATTTTAAGTAGTCAATTCTCTGAAAACCTCTTCAATAGCTTTACCACCTTTTTTGAGTTCAGAAAGGGTGCCATCAGCCACTATTTTGCCTCGGTTAATAATCACAACACGGTCGCAGATGGCTTCTACTTCTTGCATAATATGTGTGCTGAAGATAACTGTTTTGTCTTTGCCTACGTTTTTTATGAGATCGCGTATTTCTACCAGCTGATTAGGATCTAGTCCGGTAGTAGGCTCATCTAAAATCAATACATCAGGATTATGAATCAATGCCTGAGCAAGACCTACACGTTGGCGGTAGCCTTTTGATAGTTGTCCGATTTTCTTGTGTTTCTCAAGCCCTAAGCCTACTCTTTCAATCGTTTCATCAATTTTGATTTGTAGCGTTCTGCCTTTTAAACCATAGAGTGAGCCTGCAAAATCTAAAAATTCCTTTACGTACATATCCAGATACAAAGGATTATGCTCCGGAAGATATCCGATATGTGTTTTCACTTGCATTGGCGAAGTCTTTACATCGAAGCCATTTACTTCTGCTGTGCCCTCGGTTGCCGGAATATAACCTGTCAGGATTTTCATGGTTGTTGACTTCCCTGCGCCATTTGGCCCAAGAAAACCTATGATTTCTCCTTTGTTAACTTCGAATGATATATTATCAACGGCTCTTTGAGTACCGTATACTTTACTTAGATTCTGAACTTTAATAGACATTGCTGAGCGGTTCTATGGTATATATACTGATAGATTGAGGCTGATGAAATCTCGATTGCAATCAGTGAAAAGGTTTAATTACCTATTGTAAACGTAAAAATAGGTTTTCTCGTGAAAAGATTCTCTAAAAAATGTCTTTCCTGCGCTTTTTAATTAAATTTGTTCGTATTCAACCATTTAAACAAGCGATGAAAAAAACAATCCTATTCCTCCTTATTACTATTCAGTTTGCCTTTGCGCAAGACAAAGTCGTTCGCATGGGTATTGTCGGCATGACACACGACCATGTATTCCAGATTCTTAATAACGTTAAACACGATGGTGTAGAAGTAGTAGGCTTTGCCGAACCAGACAAAGCTCTTGCCATGAAGTACTTTGCCAAATACAAATTGCCCGAGAGTCTTTGGTACGCCAGTCTGGACGAAATGCTTGAAAAAGCTAAACCGGAAGCCGTTTGTGACTTTAGAAGTATTATCGAGCATTTAGAAACTGTACAGAAATGCGCCCCTAAAGGCGTGCATGTAATGGTAGAAAAACCATTGGCAGTTAATCTTGCAGCGGCTAAACAAATGGAGACCTTGGCTAAAAAACATAATATTCAGTTATTGACCAATTATGAAACTACCTGGTATGCGAGCAACCATGAGGCATATAAAATGATTAATGAAGACCATGCCATTGGCGATATCAGAAAAATAGTGATTCATGATGGTCACTCTGGCCCTAAAGAAATTGGTGTAACCAAGACTTTTATGGACTGGTTAGGCGACCCTGTGAAAAACGGAGGTGGAGCTATTATAGATTTCGGTTGCTATGGTGCCGATATTATGTCTTGGATAATGAAAGGTGAAAGACCTACTTCGGTAACAGCTATTACCCAGACTATAAAACCGGATATGTACCCGAAAGTGGATGATGAGGCCACTATTATCGTGACCTACCCGAAAGCGCAGGGTATTTTTCAGGCCTCATGGAACTGGCCTTTTGATAGAAAAGATGCAGAGTTTTATGGCAAAACAGGCTATATCATTGCCGACAGAAGCCTGCAAATGCGTGTAAGAAAAGGTAATAGAAATGCCCCGCCGGAAGAGAAAGTGGAAATTAAGCCTTTGGCTTCGCCAATGAATGACCCTTTCAGTTACTTTGCCGCTGTGGTAAGAGGCAAAGTAAAATCTGAAAATGATTTGGGTTCCTTGAAAATCAATATGGTAGCGATGGAAATTCTTGATGCTGCCGTGAAATCATCAAAGGCCAGGAAAACCATTGAATTGAAGTAGACATAGTTCGGTAATTTAAATCCTATAGGGATGATATATCGGTAGAAAAAAATCGACTAAAATAGTCGTAAAGTCCCGTAGGGACGATATGTTTAATATACCGTCCCTACGGGACTTTAGTAATTTAGGGGCTCAATTTTCTACCGATATACCATCCCTACGGGATTTGTAAGTGTCTTATAGTCAATATTTTACTTGTTAGCCTTACATTAAAAAAATTATTTAGCGCCTATTACCTCACTAATAGTCGAAACACCATTTTCGTTAAAGGCTTCGATAGCGAAATAGTATTTCTGCCCGACAGTTAAGGCTCTTAATTCAAGACTTGATGGGGCATCTCCCCAAATCTGGTAAGTCTGATATAGCTTATCCGGAGCGATGCCCCATAATATATTATAACCTACCGCCTCAGGCACTTTTTGCCAGCTAATATCTGCATTACGATCGTCTTTTTGTCTGGTTACGGTTAGTCCTTGTGGAGTAACAGGAGCAGCACCTGAACCTTTTCCAAAAATGCGTATATCGCTGATGGCGAGGTTTGGCATTGGCACGTGTATATTCTCAAACTTAATATAGCGTGCTTTTACAGGTTTTGCCAATTCTTCATACGCATTCGGGCGGTCTCTTTTCTCATGGGTATTATCTGCAATCTTCGTCCATGCTTTACCATCTATTGATGAATACACTCGGTATTGAATATAGACTTTCGGCAATGCACTATCATAAATATCAGATTTATAGTCAGTATAGTTAATCTGGAATGAGTGTACGGTTTGTGATTTTTCTAAATCAATGGTCAGTGTTTCACCGCTTTTATTGGTTTTGGCAACCCAGAAAGTTCTTGGGTTTTCGTCAGTGACTAAGTTTGGTGAGAATTTATCTTCCTGTACTGACGATGAGATACACGGCTTTTTGTAGGATAGCAACATCCAACCTGCAAATAATTCGTTTTTATCTTTCCACTTTTTAGTTGGTAATAATTGCGGAAAATCGGCAAAGCGGGTATTGGCATACATTTGTCCGTCTTTATTAAAGCCTGTGGGCACCATTTCAATCCGACGTTCAAAATTCCAGTTGACCGCTATCCAGGGGGTGCCTGTATTCCAATAGTTGCCGTATAAATCCTGAAAAGTATTACCATGACCCATGCCTGTCATAAAGCCTCCGGGTTTATACGAAACCGGGTTATAAGGCGCGTAGGTAAATGGGCCTAATGGATCATCACCTACATAAGTGCCATTGGCATATACATTAAACTCTGTTCCGGGAGCGCCGTATTGCAGGTAATATTTACCATTATGCTTGGTCATCCAGGCTCCTTCGGTGAATGGCTTTATAGTATCTCTATGGTCTCTGCCGAAGCGTTCCCAGCCGTGTTTTTCGGGGTGTAAGTAGATTAAGCCTTTGTAATTGTCTTTCTCTTTATAGGTCAGGTTTTTGCTTTTGTCTAATTCGGCACCGAAAAGTGGATACACATTTGATGATCCCCAATACATAAACCAACGATCTGTGGCATCGTCATGAAATAGGGCCGGGTCCCAGGGACCAATGTCTTTGGGTAATTGAGGTAACCAACGGTTATAGAAATGCAGTTTGCCGTTTTCAGGTGTAGTCGTATAGAAAATAGGTCTTTGCTGGAATGTTGATTGGAACAAATAAAGCGTATCTCTTACCGAAATGGCTGCAGGAGCACACATATCTTCCATCGGCCAACGGTTTGGGATAATGTATTGCCAGTTGAGTAAGTCTTTTGATTTCCAATAGCCTCCCTGAATGGTATGAAAGAGATAATATTCATTTTTATGGGTGATAATCACCGGGTCAGCACCCGAGCGATAGGATATTTTTTCGTTAGTTTGCTCCCAGTTATACTGGTAGTTAATATCCATCGGGTTGCAGAAGGTTTTCTGCTTGAAGGGTTTAGGCTTAGCGATGTTTAACTGAGGGCTTTGCGCCAGGCTGATTGTCGTACAAAATAATAGGATTAGTAATTTTGAAATGGTTTTCATAGGTATGGTTTTGTTAATGCAAATATAAAATAAGTATGCAGAAAACCATGGAGATGAGCATTTTGTGTATATTGGGTTATTAATGTGACTGTCTTATGAGATTTTCATTTCTTCTACCTTTATTCTTCTTGTTTTTGGATTACAAAAAAGAGGGTAATAATCTTTTTGTAGAAAAAGATTATAAGCAAAAGACTGTTTATGATATTAGAAATTCGGAAGAAAAGAGCCCCGAATTTATAGGAGGACTTGTAAAAATGTACTCATATATAGGAAAGACTTTAAAATATGAAAAAGAGAATGGTCTTTGCGTATGTGTGAATGTGAACATTCAGTTTGATGTTTTGGAAGATGGCGAACTTGATAATGTTACAGTTTATAAAAGCAAGGGCGTTTGTCCAAAATTAGAGAAAGAATTAGTGACAGTTTTTCAAAACATGCCAAAATGGAAACCTGGGAAAAAAGATAATGTATCCGTCAGAACCAATAATGTAATAATTCCTGTAAGAGTTACTATGGATGATGAGTAATACTGACTAATCATATTTTATGAAATACCTATACCTATTATTTTTATTAATATCATTGATTAGCTGTCAAAAAGAACTTAATGAAGTTGTTTTAGCGAAGAACCCACGAGAAAAGGAGATAGAGAGGGTAGAAATAGAAGACCCAGTTTTTAAAGGCGGGGAGAAAGAACTGTTCAAATACATAAGTACAAAAATTAAAAGTTATGGTTTTAAAGATGATACCTGTTGTAAAGTAGTGGTACGATTTAGTATTTCGGCTTATGGACGAGTTGAGAATGTTAATATATTGAATGGGGGTGTATGTTTATTTAAAGAAGAGCTAATTAAAATTTTTCAAGATATGCCAAAATGGAAACCTGGCATGTTTAATAAAGAATCTTCTAAATTTGTAATATATTATTTACACCAGCGAAAAAGGCTACTTATTCATTCTCTTGATGAGTTCTTATATAAAACTAGAAACGGCCCCTAAAGCGCCGTTTCTAGTTTTATCATAACCTAAATTATTATCTAGAATAATTTGGAGCCTCACGCATAATCTGAATATCGTGCGGGTGGCTTTCTTTGATACCTGCGGCTGTGATTTTTACAAATTTTGCTTGTTGCAAACTCGTAATATCTCCTGCGCCACAGTAGCCCATACCTGCTTTCAGTCCGCCTACCATCTGGTAAAGAATTTCAGCTGCACGGCCTTTATATGGTACACGTCCTACGATACCTTCCGGTACTAATTTCTTAATATCATCTTCCGCATCCTGGAAATAACGGTCTTTTGAGCCATCTTCCATGGCTTCTACTGAACCCATACCGCGATACGTTTTAAATTTACGTCCTTCGTAAATCACCATTTCACCCGGCGCTTCTTCTGTTCCGGCTAATAATGAGCCCATCATCACCGTATTAGCACCTGCAGCAATGGCTTTGGTAATATCACCCGAGAAACGGATACCCCCATCAGCGATTACCGGAACACCATATTTAGCAGCAGCTACCGCCGAATCAGCAACGGCTGATAATTGCGGCATGCCGATACCGGCAATAATACGGGTGGTACAGATACTACCTGGTCCAACCCCTACTTTAATAGCATCTGCTCCTGCTTTAGCTAAGGCTTCGGCAGCTTCGGCAGTAGCAATGTTTCCGACAATCACATCTAATTTCGGGAATGCCGCTTTAATGCGCATCAGGGTCTCAATTACACCTTTTGAATGTCCGTGAGCCGTATCAATACTCACTACGTCAACTCCTGCTTTTATAAGACTTTCTACACGTTTTTCAATATCTGCGGTTACACCTACGGCTGCTCCGGCAATCAGGCGACCTAAACGGTCTTTAGCTGCATTTGGGCGGTCTTTCTTTTTAAGAATATCTCTGTAAGTGATTAAGCCGATTAGTTTGTAGTCTTTGTCAACAATCGGTAATTTCTCAATTTTGTAGTTTTTCAGAATCTCTTCTGCTTCTGCCAAACCTGCTCCCTCATGACCTACAATCAGGTTATCTTTAGTCATGATTTCTACAATTGGTTTAGCCATTTCCGTCTGGAAACGTAAATCTCTGTTGGTAACAATACCTTTTAATTTATGGTTACCATCTATGACTGGAATACCGCCAACTTTAAACTCTGCCATTAAACGTAAGGCATCGCCAATAGTAGCGCCTTCGCTTAGCGTAATAGGATCGATAATCATGCCACTTTCCGAACGTTTTACCTTGCGCACCTGTTCGGCTTGTTGTTCGATGGTCATGTTTTTGTGAATGATACCAATACCCCCTTCCTGCGCCATAGCAATAGCCATTTCATACTCTGTCACAGTATCCATCGCTGCTGAAATGAGAGGAATATTTAATTGTATATTTTTGGTCAGATAAGTTTTCGTTTGCGTATCGCGGGGAAGAACTTCTGAATAAGCCGGAACGAGGAGAACGTCGTCGTAAGTGAGTGCTTCGTAAAGCAACTTTGAAGAATCTAACATAGCAAATAATTTTCGTTTTCTTATTTGCCAAGCAAAATTACGGAAAATATTTGGATTGACAATTCTATCCCGTTAATTAATTGAAAATTAATATAAAAAGCCCTGTAAATTCTATTTTACAGGGCTTCGTTTATTGTAAAATCAGCAATACTAAATATACTGATTGATAATCATCTCAAACAATTCTTGTTTACCACTGATTTGTGCCGGTTCGCCGTCTCTTAAGGCAATACCTCTTAAATCAGTCAATGATAATTTACCAGATTCAAAGGCAGCGCCATCGCCACCATCAAATGAAGCATAGCGTTTTGTACGTAGTTTTTTATACTCTGATTTCTCAAGAATGTTATTCGCAATTAATAATGCTCTTGCAAAAGCATCCATACCTGCAATATGTGCGATGAAGATGTCTTCCAAGTCAGTAGAGTTTCTACGGGTTTTAGCATCGAAGTTAATACCACCGGTAGTAAATCCACCAGCTTCCAGAATAACCAACATTGCCTCTGTCAATTCGAACAAATCAATCGGGAATTGGTCAGTATCCCAGCCGTTTTGATAATCTCCACGGTTAGCATCGATACTACCTAACATACCTGCATCAGCTGCCATTTGTAGTTCGTGGGCAAATGTATGTCCTGCTAATGTAGCGTGGTTAACCTCAGCATTAATCTGGAAATCTTTATCTAAACCATAGTTACGTAAGAATCCGATTACTGTTTGTGCATCGTAATCATATTGGTGTTTCGATGGTTCACATGGTTTTGGTTCGATATAGAACTTACCTTTGAACCCTTGGCTACGTGCGTAATCACGAGAGATAGTCAGGAATTGTGCTAAGTGGTCAATCTCACGTTTGGTGTTCGTATTCAGTAAAGACATATAGCCTTCGCGACCTCCCCAGAACACATATCCTTCACCACCTAGTTCGATGGTTGCATCTATGGCATTTTTTACCTGTAAACCTGCATGGGCAACTACCGCGAAATCAGGGTTAGTAGAAGCACCATTCATATAACGTGGGTGAGAAAACAGGTTGGCTGTGCCCCACAATAATTTCACGCCACTTTCTGCTTGTTTTTGTTTCGCAATAGCAACAATGGTTTGAACATTTTTTTCAAACTCACTTTGCGAATTGCCTTCAGGAGCGATATCGATATCATGAAAACAATAGAAAGGCGTACCTAACTTGGTCATGAATTCGAAAGCTGCATCAACTTTATCTTTTGCTGCCTGAATCGGGCTGCTGTTTAAGTCCCAAGGGAAAACTTTAGTGCCCGGGCCGAATGGGTCTCCACCGGTTCCGCAGAAGGTATGCCAGTAAGCCGTTGCAAAACGTAAGTGTTCTGCCATTGTTTTGCCTGCTACTACTCTGTTTGCATCGTAGTATTTGAATGCCAGGTAATTGTTAGATTCTTTTCCCTCATAAGCAATAGGTTCTTTAATGAATGGAAAATATTCTTTTTCACCTATCGTAACTTTCAATTTTGTCATGATTTCTGCTCGGTTGAATATGAATAATTTTAAATGATAATGCGAAGTAAATTATTAAGTGTCAAATTTACAATTATTTTTTCCGTTTTTTATCTGTCTTTTCGGAACATATTATTCAGGATAGCCAGAAACAACAAAAATCAGACATGAAAATGCCTGCTCAAAATTGAAATAAAATTTTGATTTAAAAAAGATGAAGTAAACTCTCTTACTTTAAAGAGTGATTTTTGTACTTAAATTTGAAGAACAAGATAACTAAAGCAAGAATCAACGTTACGCCATTAGCTGCGATAACCGGGAAGGCATTTACTTTAATGCCATAAACCAGCCACATGATTACTCCTAAAGTAAAAATCAAGAACATGGCCAAAGACACATCTTTAGCAGATTTGGTTTTGTAGATTTGTAGTACTTGCGGCACAAAAGCAACTGTTGTTAATATGCCCGCTATGTATCCTAAGGTTTCCATAATTTTCTAGCGATAATCTCGTATGATTCAGATAGGTATTTTTCTAAAAATGAATCATATCTGCTAAAATAACGGAAAAATTATACTCATCAGTTCATTTTACCTAATAATCACAGGTAATACTTTGTATAGTACAATTTTTATAAAAACCTTATTCACTCAATAGCAATTGTCAATATTATCTCTTTGCGATAGCCTCATCTTCGTAAGCTACGGCTGATACCACTTTGTCTACTGGCTTTTTCCAGAATCTGAAAGCTATGCTTACACATAGTACACCAATTGCCAGCCACGCCAAGTCTGTGCCTGCAATAAAGTATTGTTGATTGGCAAATGTTTTCCAGAACCAATCACCTGTGGTAAGGCCATTGGCTAAAGGTACGACTAAAGAAAGAATGCCTCCTACATATAGATAATTGCGGGTAAGATTTGCTTCTGTTTTCCAGAATAGACCAATGATGGTGAAAAATAGCCACGATAAGAAAAAGGTAGTATTTACTAATGAAGCGTGGTTAGCTAAACTGCCCGGAATAAATCGTTCGGCCATAAACAAGATGGGTACTGCAGGAAATAAGCCAAAGCAAATAGCCAGGTAACTCATAGTTACTCTATGATGAAATAGCTTTTGTTTAACTGTATAGTTTTTCTTATTCCGAGCTTCTTTCCATAATAATACGCCACTGATTATGACAAAACAGGTAACAATGGCTAAGAAGAAATAGACAATTTTTAATAGTATCCCTCCAAATGTCGCAAAGTGTACGCCTGCAATGCCATATAGTACTGATTGAACATAGGTTTTCTTGCCGGGCATCATTTCTGCTAATACTCTACCATCTTTCAAACCGATAGCCAAAGCACCGTCTCCTGAAAAATAGGATGGGTCTTTGCCATAAACAGACAAGAGCGCATCTTCACGGCTAAAATGTTTGATATTGACTGTCTGCACCTCAAAACCCGGATATTGTGCTCTGATATTATCTAAGGTTTGATTGATACTGATGTTTTCATTAGAAAAAGGAGATTTTTCGTTGAGTTCAACCGCATCGTTAGGCCTTAGCATGGCTAAGACTTTCTTCTGGTCGCCACCGAAGAAGAGAAAGACTACAGGTAATAAGATTAGAATTGAAAGGATATAATAAGCCCCTGTAATGGCATACATCAGCTGAAATGGCAAACCTAATAAGCCAAAAACTGTGTGTGAACTCGTCCAGATTTGTTTGAGTGAGCCTTTTAGAGAGAAGCCGTAGAATTTGCTGACAATATTTCTCCAATGAATCAGCACACCTGTCAATACAGCAAATAGAAAAAACAGAGCTACAAAGCCGGAAACATATCGGCCAATATAAAAAGGAACCTGATCGAAAAAGTGGAGACGATAGAGTGTCTCTCCAATAGTAGTCGGCGGCTCTCCTATATTTAATTCATTGGTTTGTGGATAATACTCTCCATGAAAATGGTCTTCTCCATTTTTATCTTTGGTTGTAGTATGTCCAAAGAAACCTACTCGTGGTTTGTGTTTCGTTGGCATATACAAATACATATCATCATCCAGATTAAAATTTGGCTGCTTTTTTTTCAGAGTTTCAACCAAAGCATCATAATTAACCGATTGCGTAATAGGCTTTCTTGCCCTGGCATCTTCCCACTGATAAAATTCATCACGAAAGAGAGTAAAAGCACCCGCAAAGAATATTACATACAGCGCGAAACTGATGACTATACCCGAAACAGTATGGGTATGAAATACAATATTATAAGCTCTGTTGGGTAGTCCGCCTAGTTTCATGATAATCAGCGAGTAAGATAGATGATAATTGAAAAAAGAATAGTTAATAATATATATAAGCCCAATATTTTCCAGGCACTTTTAGAAAAAAAGGGCAGAATCATCAGGATGCCCCACAACAAGAATAGTGTAAATGTCGAGGTAAGCATCACGATATCCCGCCCATCGGTTGGTAATAAAGTAGCAATGAATAGATGAAATGTAATTGATAGAAAATATCCGCCTAAAATGGCAGTTGCGATTTTAATAGCTCTTTGTCCGGGGCTGGTTAAATATTCCTTTTTGGCAGGCATTATAGTAATAAGATAAATAATAGTTTAGGATTTACTGCTGAGACGCTCTCTGACAACCAAAGCTAGTTGTAAGGCAACAATAGCCAACATATATATACATAGGGCAAGCAAGACTCCACTTGCCCATCCCCAGTCTACAACCAATAAGCCTGTACCTGCTAAAATAAATATAAGATTTATCCAGGAATTACTTTTAATACTTTTAAAGCTTTTTGGAAAATACTTCGACTTCGAATAGTACAAAAAAGTGCCTATTGTTATCAATACGATAGAAATCATAGAATGGTTTGAATTTTAATGATGCAAATATTATATTTATTTAGACTAAATCCAAATAAAATAATACATTTGTGTTTTCAACTAAACACGAATGAAAACAACTATATTCTTATTTTTGCTTATACCCTATTATCTGCTTGCAAAAAATTTTTCTATCAAAGGTCAGATAAAAGGTGTTTCAGGAGAGCCTCTCTCCTATGTAAGTGTATCTTTAAAAAGTACAAATAAAGCTGCGCTAAGTGATAGCAGTGGCAAGTTTGAAATCAAAGGGATTGCTAATGGTGAATATGTGCTGATAGCTAGTTCTATTAGTTTTCAGACTGTTGAAAAGTTTGTTAGAGTAAATGGGTCTTCTTTGTTCGAAGAATTTATCTTGAAAAGCACAGATACTGAATTACAGGAGGTAGTGGTTACTCAGGAAAGGCAAAGCAGAATGCAGGAAACCAAGCCGATTGCTATTAAAAGTATTGAAATAAAGAATGTGATTACCCAAAATGTATTGCTGACTGATGTAATAGACCGGGTGTCGGGTGTAAGAATCCGACGCTCAAGTTCTTTGGGTGACCGTTCGGATATATCTATTAATGGTATCAGGGGAGATGCCATCAGGGTTTATATTGATGGGATTCCGATGGAACTGCTTTATCCTAACTTCGATATTTCGACCCTGCCACTTGGTAATGTAAAGCGATTGGATATTTATAAAGGTGTTTTACCTGTTGATGTAGGGACAGATGCATTAGGTGGTGGAATCAATATTATTACTGAGCAGAAATCCCATAATAGTCTGAGAGCTTCGTATAATGCAGGCTCATTTAATACACATCTGGCCGATATTAATCTGGGTCTGACTAATAAACAGAACTACTTTCTGAATCTTTCAGCAGCTTATAATCATTCAGATAATGATTATACCATGAAAGCCCTGGTTTATGAAACCAATAAGGTAGAAAAAGTAAAACGCTTTCATGATAAATTTCAGTTTTTCTATGGTGGTATTACAGCCGGAGTACATAGCAAGTCGTGGGCAGATGAATTACGATTGACGCTTAACTACTCAAAAGGTTATAAACAATTGCAAAATGGAGCCAGAATAACACATATTCCTTATGGAGAAGTTGAATATCATGCTGAGAATATAGCGGCGACTGTTAAATACGATAAATCGTTCCTGAATGAAAAAGTGATTTTCAGAACTATTGGCAATTTCAGTGACCAGTTATTGAATTACAGGGATACCACGACTAACGTATATAGCTGGAGTGGAAAAGTAGTAGGAACTAGTACTCCCGGCGAATATACTGGCGAACAACTGACAGATAATTATAGTCGTAGTCTGATTAACAGAAGCAGTCTGATTGTTCAATTAGCGCCGAAACATAAATTATTGGCTTCTAATCTCTATGCTTATCAGCGTCTGAAAGGCATAGATTATTTAGAGAAAAACATTGAGAAAGATTATCTGCGTATACCACAGTCTTTAACTAAAAATATCTCAGGTGTCCAATATGAAGGCCTTTATTTCTCTCATCTCACTTTTTCTGCGGCTATCAAAAGGTTTGACTTTATTCTTAACGGTGCAGAGAATAACACTTTTGTAATGGTAAAGAAAAAAGATGGTTTCTGGGGCTGGAATGTAGGCTTCAAATATGACATTAATGATAACATGTTTGCTCGTGCTTCCTACGAAAAAGGCTTTCTGATTCCTCAGTTTTATCAGTTTGTAGGGAATGGCGCAGATATTCTTCGCAATACTAACCTGATGCCTGAGAGTAGCAATAACCTGAATGCAGGCATTTCTTATTTAGATAAATCAGACCGATTATTCACCTTATCAGGTACCTTAAATGGTTTCTATCGCCGCCAGAATGATATTATATTTCTGGGAACCAGCATTGCAAGAATTTATGAAAACGCTGATCAGGTAAGAACGCTGGGTGTAGAGGGTGAAGCTACTGTAAGATATAATAAAGCTTTTAGCCTAAGCACCAATATTACGTTTATGCGTAAAAATTTTACAGAAGTAAAAGACCCCATGAATCAATATCTGCTAGGGGCGGCTTTCCCGAATAACCCGAATTTCTTTGGTAATGTAGAGTTTGCCTGGCAGAAGAATAACTTTGGTATTAAAAACGCGCTTTTCAGAGTTTATGCTTTCTACAATTATGTAGCACCTTTCAACCATATCCTGATAGGTAAAGACAATAGTATTAAAACTACTCCTGACTCCTTTGTGCCTGTGCAGCACAGAGTCGATGTGGGATGCTCTTATAAATTTCCAAAGCAAAATCTTACTGCTTCCATCAATGTGCTCAATGTACTAAATGCCGATTTGTACGATAACTTCCTGGTACCAAGAGCGGGTACAAACTTCAACGCGAAACTGATTTATGAATTATCTAAATTTTAAACATACAATGAAAATCAAACTCCTATTTGTTGCCTTACTAGCCAGTTTTGTAATTGCCTGTAAGTCGGATGAACCTACCAATCCGGCCGAAGAATCACCTTATTATCAGGATGGTTATCTGGTAGCCTCCACTTCAGAAACTACTGCCGGATTCAGCTATTTTGCAGGTTATTATCCTACTGTGCCATCGGGTAATATTGACCTTACTACTAAATCGAGCTATAATTACTTTTATCCAAGAGCCGTATGGAAGAACTTTATATTCAGCAATAACCTGAAAGGAGAAAACGTACTATCGAAACTGGCGGTTTCAAAACAAACCGGAACTGTAGTGGAAGTGGCTTCATTGCCTTTATTGACAGGGCTGAATCAGGTATTAATTATTTCTGATAATCTGGGCGTATATACTACGTGGGACAAAAAAGGCGTAACCCTTTTCAACCCGACTACTATGCAGAAAATAGCTGATGTAGATATGTCGAAAGCGAAGTCTACGGGCCTTTCAAGAGAAAACTATTCGCATCTGGTTTATAGAAAACAAGATAATAAGCTATTCCTCTTTGCAGTGGTTGACGACTTTAATACAGGCGCGTTTTATGATGCCTTAGATGTATATGCTGAAGTAGTGAACCTGGGTACAAATCAATGGGAAAAAACCTTGACTTTCCCGAATGCCACGTATCCGATTTCAAGAGGAATGGAGAATCCTTTGATTGACGAGCAAGGCAATATATTCGTGATTACGCAAGGACAATATGGTCTTGACGGACAAGTAGGGCCAAATTCAAGAAAAAGTTCAAGACCGAAAATCTTAAAGATTCCGGTAGGAACTACTGAGTTTGACCTTAATTATGCGTTTAATCCGGTTGATAAAATCGGGCAAACTAACCTATTATTTCAATTGATTCTTGGCGGTGTATATTATTCAAATGGTATTGCTTATGCCTGTATCTCAGGCCAGCAAGACCCTCCGGCTTTATTAGCCTTAATTGGTAAATTAGCTGCCGGAACAATTACAGAAACAGAATATGCGCAATTGAGAAAACTGGCATTTTATGGTGCTAATCAACGGTGGGCTAAGTTGGATTTAAATGCTCAAACGGCCACCATTATAACAGATATTCCACTGACTGCAGGCTTTGCCTATCCAAGTACCAGTGTTCATGATGGAAAAGTGTATTTGCAAACCTACAACGAAGATTTAAAAATGAATGGCTATTATGAGCATGACCCAGCCACCGGAACAAGTAAAAAGCTATTTGATTTAACAGCAGGAGGTTTAGCTACTAATTTGATAAAATTGACTAAATAAGGTAAAACTAAAATCCCCATCGAATAATGGGGATTTTAGTTTTATTTCAACCTCTCCTTCTCCAGACTCTGCAAACGAACCTCAAAAGAATCATTCTGTTTTTTCAATTGTATATTCTCTGATTTAAGTGTATCATTTCCTTTTTCTAAGGCCGATATCTTCTCATTCAATTCTTTAATAGCTTCTACCAGAACGGGTGTTAGACGGGCATAATCAACAGATTTAAAACCTTTAGCATCAGTTGTTACCATTTCGGGGTAAAACTGCTCTAATTCCTGTGCGATAAAGCCTGTCTGGCGTTGATTTGTGAATGACTGTTCAGGGAACTCCTGTATGCGCCAGTCATAATTAACACCTCTGAGTTGTAACACATTATTTAAAGAGTTTTGTAGAGAAGTAATATTCTTTTTATAACGTAAATCTGATACACAGTTATAGCTTGCGGCGCAAAGGTTGCCTGTAATATAAGCAGTGCCTTGTACCTGAAAATTCTCAGACCTTGCATCAAGGTTGGCCATTGAACGATTAATCCCAACCTTACTGTCTGAGAAATCCCCCCCAATTAAAGGTGTTGTCGAGATGGTATTATCAATATATAATTTATTACTGCCTGTTTCGCTATATCCGGCTTGTTGTCCGATGGCTACATTCCCACTACCAGAAGTATTTGAAAATAAGGCTTGATGTCCGATAGATACATTAGTAGAGCCTGAGGTGTTTCCTTGTGAAGCTCCATAACCAACCGCTACATTCAAACCGCCATTACCATTGCCCGCCAGGGTATTTCCACCCAAGGCGGTGTTAAAACCTCCGGTTGCATAACGCATAGCATAAGTGCCCACGGCTGTATTATAATTAGTGCTTGCTACTTTGCCAGCTGCGTCGTAACCTACCGCTACATTCAAATAACCTCCTACATTTTCATCAAGAGAATTGTTTCCTATAGCAATATTCCAATAACCTATGGTATTAGCATACAGGCTATTATTACCAATGCCTATATTAGAATTACCACTCGTATTAGAATACAATGAATAAACCCCTATTGCTGTATTATTATCACCAGCCATATCTGGTGAACTGGCATTATTATAAAGGGCCCTACGGCCTACTGCTGTATTGGCATCACGGGTATTTACTCTTAAGGCATCTTCTCCTACGGCCGTATTAAACTCTCCCAAAGGATGTTTGGCACTTATCTGGCTTGGTAGAATAGTAACGCTGCTGGAATTATTATGCAGATAATAATGGCCTTGCGAAAAAGCCAGGTTTGTGCTGATAAAAAGAAGTAAAATTGATTTTCTCATGTCAGTATGTATTGATAACTGACTGAAAGTAAGGGGTTTGTTTAGTTAAATAAAAGTATTTGCCAGAAAACCAATCTATTAATTTATTGAGTGGCCTCCTGCATAAAAAACAGCTTTATAAATATTTTTTATCAGGCTTGTGCCGAAACGACCTTATAACTATAAGCTAATCCCATAGCTACACTATTAAAATTATCGCCTGATTTAATCTTATGCTCACCAAAACGCCTGGTGAAAATATTCTTCAAAGGTCTTACCATAGAAGTACCACCCGTCATGAAAATAACGTCAATATCTTCCTGGCTAATCTGATATTTTTCTAAAAATGCCATCAGGTATTCCTCAATCTTATCCAGATTCTTATTAATGACTTCTTGTCCGAAATCGTCTATCGTAATAGATTCTTTGAAATCGATTTCATTCTGATTAAACTCAAAAGAAGTTTCATCGTTATAAGTGAGGTCCATTTTGCTTTTTTCTATCTGCTTGAAAAGAACGTATCCCAGATTATCCTCAATCAGGGTCAAAAGGTTTTTGACTTTAGGATTTTTACCGGTAAATCCATAAGATTTACTGATATTGGTTCGCATACGTAGCGTGTCCAGAAAGTTCATTTTCTCCCATGAGCAGATATTCTGGAAGTAAGACAAAGGCAAGTCTATTAATTTACCGGGGGTTATTTCTTCTTTTACGCCTCTGCCAAAGTGGCCAGTGCCTTTATGCCACATAATATCAGAATCGAAACTATCGCCACCGATATATATACCGCCTTGGGCAATCATATCAGCCCCTCTGTCAGCCTGATTAACGGCTTCAGGATTCAGACGCATTAATGAAAAATCAGAAGTTCCACCGCCAAAATCGGCTACTAATACCAATTCTTCTTTTTTAATCTGGCGCTCGTAGGTGAAGGCAGCCCCGATAGGCTCCATCTGGAAATAAAAATCGGTGAATCCGGCGATTCGTGCGGCTTTTGATAAGCGTTCTTGTGCTAAGGCATCTTTTTCAGAATTTTCATCAAATACTACAGGACGACCGATGACGGCAGTCGTAACATTTTCACCTAAGAATTCATCCGCCTGTTTTTTTAGATGAATCAGAATCAATGATACCAAATCTTCAGCCTTGTATCTTTTATAACCGATAACCGTATCTATAAAGCTTTTATTTGGTAATACCTTTTTAATAGACTTCATAAAGCGTCCACGTCTTCGGTTTTCCACATAGCGCTCTATGGCTTCATTGCCTATTGAAAAAGTAATTTCTTCACGTGCGCTTTTAGTTTCCGGGAAAAACAATAGTGAAGGGGTAGTGAATAATTTAACAACGTTGTTGGTTTTAGTATCAAGAATTACCAGGGCAGAGTTGGTCGTGCCAAAATCAATTCCGTAAATAAACTGACTCATGATTGAAAATTTCCGTGAAATATTAATGGGGAAAGGAACAACAGCTAAATTGATGGAAAAAGTTTCCCAGAGTGAAATAAAATGTTTGTAGAGACGATCGGTTCGCCGCGCGATGCATGGCGTCTTCATTGGTCTGTGGAGATGAGGCTAATGTCTATAGGTTTTATCCTTCAAACTATAATTGTTGGATTCTATAAACCCGGAAAGACGCATAGAATACGTTTTTACAAAAATGGATCTATTAAATCTGAGTTATATTTTACCTAACACCAACGGCGTTTGTCGCTAAAAAAACGGCTTGGTCTAAATTCACAGCAATATCCCTCTGAAACGAAAAATAGCCGATATATTTGCGCCCAGAAACACTACCGCAGGTGGAATGATTGATAAGAAGACTTTTATACGTTTCAATCTGATATTCTGGATACTCTACTTTTTATATGAATGGTTGGGTGGAGGCGCTATGACCGAAAACTATCATGCCTCTCTTATCAAAGCCTGCGTTTATATGCCAGCGGCATTTATGGTTTCTTATCTTTCAATTCATATCTTATTTGAAAAATACTTTCTGACAGACCGGAAGACCATTTTCTGGGTAGGTTTAATTTTCGTGGTCATTGTTTCTGTTTTTTTGAAGCGGGCTATTAATTATTATTACGTCTATCCCTATATAGAGCCACACCCTTATCCAAGTCCGTATCTTTATTTTCCTAAGTTGCTATATGAGTTTGTAAACCTGTACTTTCTCGTATTTCTTTATAGTATGTTCTATTTTATGCGGGGTTGGTATAAGCAGCAAGAAGCTATTCAGGACCTTAAACAAGAAAAGACCGCTGCCGAGTTAGAGCTATTGAAATCTCAGGTGCAGCCGCATTTTATTTTTAATACGCTCAATAGTATTTACGCCGAAGCCTTTAAGAAAAGTCCTGAAACAGCGCAGCAAATCATCAAACTATCCAATCTGATAGAATATACTTTGTATGATTCGAAGAAAGAAAAGGTTGCTTTGGAAGACGAGTTGAAGTATATCAGAAACTATGTTGATTTACAGAAAATAAGAATCGGTGATAAGGTGGATATATCGTTTAATATTTATAATAACATTAATCATATTCTGATTCCGCCGCTTTTGTTGCTACCTATTATTGAGAATTGCTTTAAGCATGGGGTGAATAATTCTATTAAGCCCTCGTGGCTGAGAATTGATATTTCTGTGAAAAAGAATGAATTGGTTGTAAAGGTTGAAAACAGTGTAGAGCCTGATGCGCAAAGCCCCAAACTGCATAATGGAGGTTTAGGTTTAAGTAATGTAGAACGACGATTGGCATTACTATATCCCGGCAAGCATGATTTTAAAATCTATAGTGAAGCGAATAGTTTTTTAGTGGTATTAAAATTAGTATTTGAATAATGGCTTACCGCTGTTTAATCATTGATGACGAATTGCCTGCAAGAGAGCTTATCAAGGCTTACCTCGAAGTTCTGCCCGACTTCGAGGTTGTTGGCTTGTTTGATAATGCTATCGATGGGTTTATTTATCTGCAAAGCAACGAAGTCGATTTATTGTTTCTGGATATTCAGATGCCCAAGATGTCGGGGTTAGACTTATTGAAAGCCTTGCACAAAAAGCCTAAAGTGATTCTGACAACCGCTTTTCGCGAATATGCAGTGGAGGCCTTTGATTTAGAGATATTCGACTATCTGGTAAAGCCTATCAGTCAGGAACGGTTTTTAAAGGCCATTTCTAAATTCCTGCACTTTCAGGAGATAACCAAGGCGGTTAATCCCGAGCCGAATGCTTTTAATCAAGCCTATTTGTTTCTGAAAGTCGATAAAGATCAGGTAAAGGTATTTCTGAATGATATTCTGTATATCGAGGGATTAAAGGACTATATCAAGGTTTTTACCAATGAGGGGCTATATGTAGTGTATGAGCGATTGGGTTATATGGAGGCTAAATTACCTGAATCAAAGTTTATCAGAGTACATAAATCGTTTATTGTAGCTATTGATAAAATCAGTACTTATAATAACGATTCCTTGAAAATTCAACAACAAGAAATACCCATCGGCCGGATGTATAAGCAGGTATTTCTGAATAAAATGGGAGGATAAGGGAGAAAGGAACAAGGAGAACGGAAAAAGGAAAAATTTTCTCCATTCTCTTGTTCCTTGTTCCGTTCTCCATGTGCCTTGTTCCAAAAATTAATATTTTAATTTAAACATTTATATGAAAAAAGTAGCATTAGTTTCATTCCTATTCAGTACGATAACTTATGTTTCATACGCTCAAGCCCCTGTAGAAACAAAAGCGCCAAACTCAGCTTATAAACCAGCTTTTGCCGGACAAACCAGAGCTAATGGCATAAAAACCAAAACCGCTTTTGGATTTAAAGTGCTTACCGAAAAACTGACCTCTCCGTGGGGTGTAAATAGTCTTCCGGATGGTAGATTGATTATTACAGAAAAAGCGGGCAACCTACGTATTGCCAAAACCAGTGGAGAATTAAGCAAACCTATCACAGGCTTACCAGCCGTAAACTCAGACGGACAAGGAGGTCTTTTGGGTATTACTATCGACCCGGCATTTGAAAAAAATCGAATGGTTTATGTAGTTTTCTCAGAAAATGTAGAAGGCGGAACACATACTTCCGTAGCGAAAGGAAAACTATCGGCTGATGAATCGAAAATTGAGGGTGCCACAGTTATTTATCGTGCAACACCTGCCCACAAGGGTACATTACACTATGGTGGCCGTATAGTATTTGATAAGAGTGGAAATCTGTTCATTAGTACAGGCGAACGCTCGGATATGGTAACTCGTCCGCAAGCGCAGGCGCTTAATTCAAGTTTAGGCAAAGTGATTCATATCACAACTGATGGCAAGCCTGTTGCCGGAAATCCATTCGAGGGGAAAGAAGGGGCGAAACCTGAATTGTATTCTTATGGACACCGTAATGTGCAAGGCTTGGCATTTCACCCGACAACGGGAGAGCTTTATTCCAATGAATTTGGACCGAGAGGTGGTGATGAAATTAACCATGTGCGCGCAGGTAAAAACTATGGCTGGCCTACTATTACTTATGGTATTGAATACAGCGGTAAAACCATTGGTGATGTGATTCAGCAAAAAGAGGGAATGGAGCAACCAGTCTATTATTGGGACCCGTCTGTATCACCAAGCGGGATGACGTTCTATAGTGGAGATTTGATTCCTGAGTGGAAAAACAATCTATTCGTTGGTTGCTTAAGCGGTATGCACATTGCTCGTCTGGTAATTGAGAACGATAAAGTGGTAGGTGAGGAGCGTTTGCTTTCGGAAGAATATCAACGTTTCCGTGATGTAACGCAAGGCAAAGATGGAGCGCTATACGCTATTACAGACCAGGGGAGGTTATATAGAATCGCGAAAAAGTAAGTTTTAGTTAAGTAAAATAAATTGTAATTAAAGTAGAAATCCCCTTATCATTAGGGGATTTTCTATTTATATGCTACCTAACTAATGCGCAGAAAAAAGATATATCAAAGCCGTTTAAATCAACGAACGAAACTACTTTTCTTCCGTAAAATGTTTCGGGCTCAATATTCATCGGAATATTTTTGCTTTTTAAGTTGTCGATAATCTCATCAACAGAATCAACGTTAAACCATAAGCTGATATTTTTTTTCTCTGAAATACCTTCTTCTTCGTCTATACCAAGCATAAAAGTAGCCTCCTGCCATGCCATTTCAGCCCAATTAAGGCCATAATCCTGAGGAGCTTCCCAAATATGATTGGTAGCGGTACACATAAAACCAATATTTCCATACCATGCCATTGTTGCATCTAAATCTTTCACTTTCAGAAAAGGAACACATTGTGCCATCGCCTTTAGTATTTATAGTGGATACATTATTTCAGGGTTAAATGCTCTCTGCAAACTCTTTGAGACTAATTGTCGGTTTACCCAATTCTTCCCATGTTTGCGCAGCTTCAAATTTTTCAGGGTATTTATTCAAAGCCTCTACAATATGGTATCCATAGTCAAATTTCTGTATGAAAAAGCCCATAATTTTCATCATAAACATAGGTGCCCACATGGTGTAGAGTTTCTCTTTTTTATAATGTTTGATAAAATACTTTGCTGCTTCCTCTTGCGTGAAAGCTTCCGGGCCTTGTATGACGTAATCTCTGCTCTCCTCTTTGAGAATCTTAAAGGAATTTGCTACTTGTCTGGCATAATCCTCTGCAGCGATATAATAAAGCGGGTATTCAGATTTCCCGCCGATCGCAATCATATTGCCTTGTCTTGACTGGTAGGCAATACTTTCCATAAAAGTAGAAGGATAGAAAATAGTATAAGGAATGCCAGATTCTTTGATTTTTCTGACGGCCTCCTGCTTGATTCTGAATATCCACCAATCAAAACCATTCATTCCCTGGTAGAGATGGACTAAAGATGAAAGGTAGGCTATTCGTTTAATATTTTGAGCTTTGGCAACCTTTATAATAGTATCTAAGCCTTGCTGCTCTGTATGAAATTCATTCTCTTTTTCAGTTTGAATTACTGATAGGCTTAGAAAAATGCCATCCTGACCCTTGATAGCTTTTTCTATATCAGCTTCATTCTTTAAATCTCCTTGAATGATATGCGCTTTCAGGAAGAGTTTTTGAGCAAGGGTTGAATCTCTTACCATTACAGTGACTTCAAATCCTGCATCAATTAATGCCTTGGTTACGGGTTTCCCAAGCAGTCCTGTTGAACCAAAAACTACTATCTTTTTCATAAGGTTATGCGATAAAAAGAGATATTTGACGACGAGTCAAAGTTATCTGATTTAGTCCCTCAAGGCAAACAAAATTTAGATGAAGGGAAAACTTTATTTATCTTTACCGCAGGAAAAACTAAAGAAAATAAGATGAACTACATTGCTTTTGATGACGCTCAGATAAGAAATCAATTGAAACCCTTTACTTTTACCAAGCCCGTAGCCGGAATCAGGTGTGGGATTCTGACCATTGGCCAGAAATGGGAAAAGACATTAGAAACTACCATTTCCTATCTGACCGAAAACTACCTGCAAGAGAAATTTACACATATCAGCACCAACGATAATATCTACATCAACGGAAGTGTCTGCCCCAATTCTAGTATTCTGAGATTAATCCACCACTTAAAAGACGGAGAAAAATTAATTAATCAAGGTATTGTTTTAGCTATTAGAACTTCTCAGACACTCACTTTCCCGATTGATTATACCTCGTTTAATACTGTAGAACTTTTAGATGTTCAATCAACAATCGCACAAAATCTGTTAGGCCCTCAGCCAACAATCATACAAAATCTGCCGGATATTTATTTGAAAAACGGCGACCAGATAAAAGCTGATTTTCCATTAATTACCAAAGGCCGACAATCACAGACTATTACAGACCCATTTACCCGTATCTATGCTCCTGAAAATGTTTTTGTAGAAGCAGGAGCAAGTATTAAGGCAGTTATTATTAATGCCGAAAACGGCCCTGTATATATCGGAAAGAATGCAACTATTCAGGAGGGAGCAATTATTATTGGTCCATTCTCTGCTGATGAAGGAAGTATTGTGGCTTGGGGCGCTAAAATGCGGGCAAATACCACACTAGGGCCTTTTTGCAGAGCAGGAGGTGAGGTTGGTAATTCGATTCTATCGGCTTATAGTAACAAAGCACACGATGGTTTTCTGGGTAATTCGGTCATAGGAGAATGGTGTAATTTAGGTGCCAACACCAATAATTCTAACCTTAAAAACGATTATTCTGATGTAAAACTTTATAGTTATGTTACTAATCGCTTAGAGAAAAGCGGTGAACTATTCTGCGGTCTTTTCATGGGTGATTACACCAAAGCAGGTATAAGCACCATGTTCAATACAGGTACGGTAGCAGGAGTATGTTCCAATATTTTCGGGGCAGGTTTTCAGGATAAGCATATTCCGTCTTTTAAATGGGGAGGCGTAGATTCAGGTTATGCGCTTTACCGATTCGATAAAGCCATGCAGGTAATCAACGAAACCATGAAACGGAGAGATAAACAACTGTCAGGAACCGACCTGCAAATTCTTCAATACATTCACGATACAGAGTCTTCTATTTGGTAAGAATCTCGTAACTTTGCACTATGCTTTTTCGTGAAATCACAGGTCTTTCTGATATTAAACAATCGCTTATTGGTACGGTAGCCAATAACCATGTGGCGCATGCCCAGCTATTTCATGGAAATGAGGGGACGGCAAACTTATCATTGGCGTTGGCTTATGCTACTTATGTGAATTGTGAAGATAAACAGGCTGATGATGCCTGTGGCCGATGCCCAAGTTGTATAAAGATGAGCAAGCTGGCGCATCCTGATGTTAATTATCTTTTCCCGACAGCCGGCGGTAAAAGTGTACTTTCTGAAAACTTTATGCCGCAATGGCGTGATTTTGTGAAAGAAACCCCTTTCGGTAATTTATCTGACTGGCTAGAGAAAATCGGCGTAAAACAAGGGAATATACCTGCTGAAGAAGCCCGACAATTAATTCAGAAACTTTCGCTGAAATCATATGAGGGTGGTTATAAAATTGTGATTATCTGGAATGCTGAATGCTTGCATAATACGACAGCTAACGCTCTGCTTAAAATTCTGGAAGAACCCCCTGAGCAGACGCTGTTTCTATTAATAGTGAATAGCATGGAGCGCTTACTGACTACTATTATCTCTCGTACGCAAAGAGTAGCAGTCAGGACTTTTTCGGAGGCTGAAATTATTGAGTATTTATTGAAGTATCAGGATATTTCGCAGGAAAGAGCTAAACAGATTGCCTTTCTATCAGAGGGTAATTTACATAGGGCTTTAGAGATTGTTGATAAGTCGGAAGATGATGACCATGCCTGGTTTGCTAATTGGATGCGTATGTGTTATGCCCTGAATCTGCAGAAACTGGTGCCTATGGCTGATGAATTTGATGCTAAAAGCAAAGAGCAGCAGAAAGGAATGTTGGAATATGGTCTGGGCATATTCAGAGAGATTTTTCTGTACCGGAATGGAGGAGAATCGCTTATCAGATTAGAGAACGATGAACTGATTTTTGTACAGAAATTCTCAGCGGCTATCAATCTCAATAATTTAGAACAGATCACAGAAGTGCTCAGCGAATCGCATTTTCATCTGGAGCGAAACGCCAGGGCTAAAATAGTGTTTTTAGACATCTCGTTAATTATAGCAAGGTTAATGATGAAAGGATAATAGATTATGAAAATAAAAATCGGGACTCGCGGGAGTAAACTGGCTTTATGGCAGGCTTACTATGTAGAAGATAAGCTCAAAGCCAAGGGAGTAGAGACAGAAATAGTGATTATCGAAACCAAAGGCGATAAAATACTCGATCGCTCTTTATCAAAAATCGGGAGCAAGGGAGTTTTTACTGAGGAACTCGAAGACCAGCTTCGCACCGGTGAGATTGATATAGCGGTACATTCAGCTAAAGATTTACAATCCGAATTAGCTTCTGATTTAGAATTGATTGCCTTTACAGAGCGCGAGCAGGTGAATGATGTGATGGTAAGCTATAATAAGAACTTATCACTACAAAGTGGTGAGAGTTTTGTGGTAGGTACTTCATCAACCCGTCGGGTAGCTATGTTGAAGCATTATTATCCGCATATTCAGATAGTTGATATGCGTGGTAATTTGCAGACACGCCTACGTAAACTAGAAGAAAAACAATGCGATGCCTTATTGTTAGCCTATGCAGGAGTACATCGGATGAATTATGATGATTTGATTGTAGAGCATCTTTCATTGGGTGAATTCGTGCCGCCGGTAGGGCAGGGATGTGTAGCGATTGAGGCAGCCAAAACGTTGGAAGATGAGAAGAGATTGATGATAGGCATGTTAATCAATGATGCACAAACAGAAAAATGTCTTCGGGCAGAAAGGGCTTATCTGAAGAGATTGCAGGGAGGATGTTCAATCCCTTCATTTGGTAGAGTCACGTTTGAAGAAAATGAGGATGGAGGACTTCATCTGAAAATGACAGCCGGATTGATCAGTTTAGATGGACAAAAATTAATAAAGGTCATAGAAGAAGGTTCTGTCGATGACCCAAGTGGATTAGGCGTAAGAGTAGCCGAAAATGTATTAGCTAACGGAGGGATTGAGATTCTGAAAAATATCCGGGAAGGATTAGCGCAATAAAAGCAAATGCCCAATTATAGGATTGGGCATTTTGTTACTTTTTTAAATAGTTCCTGACAAATTCAACCCAATCGGCTTCTTTTTCACTGATTTTAACATCGGGGGCGATACCTACATTATCTATAGGATTTTGTGGCAAACGTGCGCTTTTTGCCAGAGCAAAAGCTACCCGCCACCCATAACAAGGCATACCCCAGTCTCTTACTTCTATATAATCGGCTAAACCTTTTGTATTTTCGCCGAAAACTATGGTTTTCTTACTTTGTTTCGCTTCCAGAATAAATTGTTCTGCCGTGCTGGCTGTATTTTTATTGACAAGAAAAGCTACTTTTTTCGGATTAGGTGCTACGCTTGCTAAAGGAAATTCCTTATCCGGCCCGTTCACAAATCTTCCGCCATTTGCTTCCATTAATCGCAATACCTGCTGTAGTTTAGGAGAAAGACGTTCTTTATAGGCAGGGTAACTCTGAATTGCTTCTAATTCATGTCTTACGGAAACAGTATTTTCAAAGGTTGAACGGAATACACCTCCCTTTCTTACTATACTACTAGTATTAATATAAGGAAATAAAGATTCATAGGCAGCATCATCACCACCAGGATTATTCCTTAAATCAATAATCAGATTTGGCGAATTATCCAGGATATGCTTGTTGCTGCTAATCATTTCCTTGATGTATTCCGGGCCATTGACTAATGTAAAAGGGGGAAGCACAAATAAGGCCGTTTCATTGTCTAATTGTTCGATTCTGAAATCAACAATTCTTTGTTTAATATCCTCATCACTCACTTCTTCTTTCGGAATCGGAAATACCTTAATGAATTTGTAGAGGTTTTCCATAATCAGAAAATTCTTTACCTCCCTTGTAAAACTCGTTTCAGTTGAAAAATCAGCGTAGTAATATTTTGTTGTATAGCGTAAAGGCGTGACCTGAGTCATTTCAAACTTTACTTTGCCTGTTTTCCAGGTGGCATCTCTGTCGGCTAATAAGAAGCCTGTGTATTTCTTAGGGTCTTTTTTATCTTTTAAGATGCCTACTTTATAGGCTTTATCATCACTTTCCCATATTCCCTCTGCATTATCCAGTTTTCCCTCATTCTCTTTCAGGTATTGTGTGAAACTTATCTCGTTGTAGGATAATACCGGAACTTTGCTTGCGCGGGTAGCTACCACTTCGGGGCTATCATCGATAGTATAAGGAGTGATAGGGGTAATGAATACATGGCCATCCTGAAAAAAATCGAACCACTTTTTCAGATGATAGAAGCACTCTCGGTCGTTGGTAATGCCTTTGGCTTTTTCTTTGATTTCGGCAGATAGCTGGTCGAAAGCAGTCTGGTTGTCGGGCCTTACTTTATCAGACCAACCGGCATAGTTATCTTTTAATTTCTGATAGGCAAAATCGAAGTTCTGAGAGCATAGGCAGGTTTGTTGAGCAAAAACTGCATGACTACTCAGTAGCGCAAAAAAGGCTAATATTAACTGATTCTTCATTGATTTTAGCACGGTAAAAGCACGTTATATGCCTTTAAAATGGGTTATTGATACAATAAACCTCTTTGCTAAAATCGTGCCTAAAAATGATTACCAGCTTGGAAATACTTTACTGCCATCTTCGGTATTCTCGATTTTCAGATAAGTTTGTATTTCCTGTTGCAATTCATCTACGTGTGAGATGATACCGACAATACGGTTTTCTTTACGGAGAGACTTTAAAGTTTCGAAAACAATCAATAAAGATTCACGGTCTAAGGAGCCAAAACCCTCATCCAGGAAGAAAAAATTATGTTTAGATTGTACGCGATTATGGATATTATCGGCTAATGCCAGCGCTAAAGATAAAGCCGCCTGAAATTTCTGTCCGCCCGATAAGGTTTTGAGTAGCCGAGTTTTGCCACCATTCAGTAAGTCTCTTACTTCAAAATCATTATCGGCATTTACTTCCAGATGCAATTGATGGCGAGTCATACGATGGAAACGTTCGTTGGCAGCATGTGAAAGATTTTTGAGATAAATACTCGAAACGAAATCTACGAACCCATTGGCTTTAAAAAGTTTGTAGAGCGTATCTAGGTTATCTTTTCTGATTTCTAATCTTTTCTTATCGGCTAATAATCTTTGTTTATTTTTCAGATTCTCTTTTCCATTTTCAATCTCTTTTTCCAGACTACCCTCTTCTTTCTTTAGCTCATTGAATCTGACTTCATTGGTTTTGATAGCCTGTTGAATTAAAGTATGTCTTTCAGGTTCGTATTGTTTGCCCTCAGCGTCTTTGGTCAATTGTTCGAAAGCTTGTTGGGTAGCCTGTAAATCAGTCTGGAATGCCTGTATTTCTTTGCGTTCTTTATCAATCAACAAGTTTTGCCGCAGAATGGCTAATACCTCTTCGTCCGACTCAAAACCATCTATCTTCAGTTGATTATTTATATTTTGCTGAATTAATTCTAATGCTTTTGCATGGTTTTCAAGGTTTGCCTGAAGTGTTTTCTGGCTGCCTTCAATACCTTTGATGTTTCCTTCTATCTTCCGATGCTCTTCATCCAAACGGTTAAAGGTTTCTACAATTCTTTTGTGAGTGGTTTCTATTTGCAAGCGTTGGGCCTCTATCTCTTCAAGGTTTGTATTTTCAAAATCTTTCCAATGGAACAGGCTTAATTGATTTAATAGAGAGGTTTTTTGCCCTTCAAAACCTGCTAATTGTTCGGTCAGGATATTCAGGCCTCTTTCAAATTTGTCTGTTTTCTCCACATTCTCTCTTTCGATGTCTAAGCCCAATTTTTTCGTGGTCTTCCCAGCCAACTCTAATTCTGCCCGTAGACTTTCTTTTTTGGCAGTCAGTTGTCTGATTTTAGTGTCAAAATCTTCATTTGAACTTAACACATCAGGATGATGCAAAGAACCACATAATGGACAAGGTTCACTATCTTTTAAGGCATCAGCAAATTGTTGAAGCGATTTCTGCACTTTCAGGTGTAATAGTTCTTCATCAATTTTCTGTTCTATTTTTTGTTCTTTGAGTTCCAGCTTTCGTTTTTCGAGTTGTTGCTCGTGTATATTTTTATCCTGAATTAACTTTTGAATCAATTCTTCTTTGGCCCTGAGCATCTCCTTGCCCTTAGTGATTCTATCTTGTAGTGTGTTTTTTTCTCTATCAAGGTTGTTTAAGCCTTTCAGCACACTTAATTCTTTCGCTTTAGCCAGATATTCTTCGCGTTTATCGTAATCAGGCTTTATTGCGTTTAATTCATTCAGAAGAGTTTGTAAGCGTTGCTGATTTTGTGTTAATACTGTCTGATTTTTTTCTGCTTCTGCCTTGTCCCTTTTATAATCTACCTCTTTGGCTATCTTCTGCTCAAATAAAAATTTAAAGTTGATAACGCACTTTTCGTATAATTTTAGCCTTTCATCGCGTTGTTTAAACCATTTTTCCTGTTCTTTGAGTGCTTCTAATTTGTGAGTGGTATTGCTTAAATTGGCGAATAGTTTCAGTAGCTCTTCCTGCTGTTTTTCCTCTTTGCGTTGTTGCTGCAATTCTATATCTATACTTTTGCTAAACTCTCTTTTGAGTTTTAAATCGTGTTCTTTTTGTTCAATCACTTCGGGCGTTTCTTCGCCTAAACTTAGCAATTGCCCATCAACTATGTTTAATTCTGATGTGTTTCGCTCTATTAATCGCTTGTTTTTTTCGAATAAGTCAAACTTTTCAAGGCCGAAAAGTACTTTCATCATTTCCGAACGTTCTTTGCCCTTGAGTTCTATAAACTCCTGAAAATTGCCTTGGGGGATAATGACCGTCCGGCGGAAGTTCTCGTAGCTTAGACCAATTACCCGCTCGGCTACATCATCAGTTGTAATCGGGCTCCAGTTATCGTCCATCCACTGATAAGCCTTACGTTCTATATTTACCTCTTTAAAATTCCTGCGATTCCTTCTGCCTCTTACGTAAAATCTATATTTATTATCTTCTTTTCCGGCCAGACAGGTAAAATCAATTATCAACTCGTCAGAGCTAAGGTTAGTCATATTATAATACCTATCATCGCCCGATTTATTCAGGCGTTCAGTATCACCATAGAGCGCAAACATAATGGCCTCCAGTACGGAAGATTTACCACTGCCTACCGAGCCGAAGATGCCAAATAGAGAAGCACTCGTCAGGTTGTTGAAATCAATTTCCTGTTCAGTTTTATAAGAATAAAGACCTTTTATCTTTAAATGTTGAGGTATCATCGTTGGATTGAGTTGTTTACTGTTCGTTCCCTTCTGCCAATACTTCTTTTAGCAATAGCATGAGTTCATCGGATACTTCCTGCCCTTTTTTATTTCTGAAATATTCTTCAAAGAGTTTTTCAACACCCATCGAAAGGTCTATTGCCATACCTTCGCTGTCTACGCCATTCAGATTTTTGATTTCCGGGATAATCTGTATCAGGCCATCATGAGCATCTAATAAACGTTTTTTCTCACTTGCTTCTAAATATTTATCCGAAACTATGGTTAGTTGAATCAATGCATCAGGATTCTCTGCAAGCCAAACCAGGGCATCATCAATATTATCAAATTTATTTTTCAATAATACTTTGCCTTTGGTTAAGGCGATGGGTTTATAATTAACCAAACGACCTGCTTCGGCTTCCAGCAATACCACATATTTAGTCTGATTAGCTTCTGAGAAACTATAGGCCAATGGGCTGCTTGAATAGATAACCGGACAAGGTGCGGTATCTATTACTTGATAACGATGCAAATGCCCCAACGCAATATAATGTACTTGCGAGGGCACATTTTCGGAATAGATAACTGATGCGCCACCAATGTGCAGAATAGGGCGTTCATCTTCGGGTTCTTCGGGCATTTCACCCCCTTTTTTCATGAAGAACAGGTGAGAAACCATCAGATTGAAACCCTCATCATCCATATATAAATCAGCTAAACCCTGCCAGTGGTTTTGCAGATGAACCCGCAGGGCATCTTCTGTTTCTATCACTCCCAAAAATGTTTTTAGGCGTTGCTCATTGGCATAGGGTGTCAATAAAACACGTAAGGGAAAATCACAGCCTGGTATTTTTATTTCTATATAGCCTACGTCAACGCTTGTGACCTCTAATCCTGCTCTGGTTTTAATGGGTTTTACGATAAAATTCGGGAAGCCTGCAAAGACAATCCCACAGGCACGGGCGAGAGCATCAGGCACTTCGATGCGTTCGGGAGAGTCATGATTGCCTGCAATGGCTACTATGGCACGGCTACCATTGGCTGAAAGCCGATGGAGGGTAGAATATAATAATTCCATCGCTTCGGACGACGGATTGAAATTATCAAATAAATCTCCGGCTACTATCACGGCATCTACGGCCTCACGCTCGGCAATCTCACAGATTTCTTCCAGAACCTCTCGTTGTTCGTCCAAACGGTGGTAATTGTCTAGTCTTTTTCCTAAATGCCAGTCAGCAGTATGTAAGATTTTCATTGCTTTTGTTTAGGTTATAAGACTTTTGTTAATAAAAAAGCCACCAATTTCTAAAAATGAGTGGCTTTCAATTGATTATATCAAAACTTGAAAAATCAGCTTTTTACCAACTCTAATACATCATCTAAATACTCACGGGAATTGCTTAGACGAGGGACTTTGTTTTGCCCGCCTAATTTGCCACGTTTCGACATCCACTGATAAAAAGTACCGTTATCTACAAAATGTACTTTCGGCTCTAACAATGCCATATTCTTGAAACGTTTGGCATCATAGTCTGAGTTTACTTTGCGTAATGTATCATCTAAGACTTTTACAAAAACGTCTTTGTCATCCGGTTTATTAGAAAACTCTATTACCCATTCGTGTCCGCCTTTATTATCTCCCCCCATGTAGACAGGCCCGGCGGTATAATCTACCATCGTAGCACCAGTAGCCTTGCAGGCTTCGGTAATAGCAACATCGGCATTTTCAATAACTACTTCTTCACCAAAAGCATTGATAAAATGCTTGGTGCGGCCACTCACTTTGATTCTGAATGGATACTTGGAAGTAAATTTTACGGTGTCGCCTATTTTATATCTCCATAGACCTGCGTTAGTCGAAATCACCAAAGCGTAGTTTTTATCTAACTCAACTTCGTCGAGTAAAATGGTTTTCGGATGGTCTTTTTCCCATTCTTCCATTGGAATAAATTCGTAGAAAACACCATAATCTAACATCAACAGCATTTCACCTACGCGTCCTAGCTCGTCCTGAATGGCGAAGAAGCCCTCAGAGGCATTATAAGTTTCGAGATAGGTCACCTGGTCTGATGGGAAGAATTTAGTTTTGAATAACTCACGATAAGGTTGAAAAGCTACAGCTCCATGTACGAATACCTCAAAATTCTCCCATACTTCCAACATATTTTTCTTACCTGTTCGTTCCAGAATATTTTCAAGTAAGACCACTGTCCAGGTGGGTACACCCAGGATACTGGTTACATTTTCCTGTGAGCAAATCTCAATCATCTTCTCCATCTTTTCCTCCCAGCTTTCCAGAAGAGCTACCTCGACAGGAGGAGTACGGATAAAATCTGCCCAGGCAGGTAGATTCTTCGTAATCACAGCTGAAATATCTCCGGCCTGGGTATTGGCATTAAAGGGGTTGCTATGAAGTGTGCCACCTATTGATAAGCCTTTGCCTTCAAATAGTTTTGCGTCAGGGCGATTGTTGAGATATAATGTCATTACATCTTTACCCCCTCTGTAATGGCAATCTTCCAGTGATTCTTCAGATACCGGAAGAAATTTACTACGGGAATTGGTGGTACCTGATGATTTTGAAAACCATTTAATATCAGAAGACCACAGTATGTTTTGTTCTCCTTTCAATACCCTTTCGATATAAGGATAGAGCTCTTCATAGGTAGAGATAGGAACCCTCTCCTGAAAATCTTTAATAGTTTCTATGCTTCCGTAGCCGTATTTCAATCCCCATTCGGTATAACGGGCATTTTCAATCAGTTCATGGAATATTCGATTTTGCGTTTCAACAGGATATTGCAAAAACTCCTCAATACGCTCAATACGTCTCTTGATGAAGAAGCCAAGTATGTCGTTTAAAATGCTCACGCTCAGTAAAGTCTGCTTAAAAAACGGCCTAAATTATATAAATTTCTTTGTTCACGCACTATGTCAAAATCCTTGTTTTCACTAACAGCAGTTAAAGCATTAATCCTGTTGATTTACAGCCCTTTTGCCCGATCAGGATAATCAGTAATTACGCCATCACAACCCAATGCTTTCACTTTTTCCATTTCTTCTCTCTTATTAACCGTCCACGGAATCACCCTGATGCCTAAATCGTGTAATTGCTTTACACGTTCAGGGTTTACTTGTGTATAATATGGGCTCCAGATGTCTGGCTTAAAGCCCAATTTATCAATATTTGCTTGTATATCGTTGTTGGCTCTTGGGTCAAGCAATACAGCAATATCCATTTTTTTGTACTTACCTGCCTGAATCTGAGCATTCCAGTATTTCAGGATATTGTAATCGAAACTTTGCATGTTTACACGCTCCATAGGTAATTCTTTCGCAATGATATTATACACTAAATCTGAAAACTCCGGATAATCCGGTTGGGTTTTACCGATTTCTTTTTCATTGCTTTTAATCTCTACATTATATTTAACCGGAGGCAACCCTTTTTGTTTAGTGTATTTTTCAATCTCACGTATCATTTCTGTAAACAAAGGCTTATAGGTTTTCATTTTTTCCTGCTCCGGAAAGCCCTTGTTGCCGCGCAAACCTACATCATATTTTTTTATCTCCTTATAATCTAACGTATATAGATTTCCCTGAGTTTCTTTCGTAACCAATTCTCCTTTGGGGTCTGTAGTAATATCAGGATTAAAGTAAGTATCGTGCGATACAACCACCTTTTTATCTTTTGAAATGACAACATCTAATTCAATAACATGGGCACCTAAATCGATGGCTTTTTTGAACGATGGAATGGTGTTTTCAGGAACCAGACCACGTGCGCCACGATGTCCCTCAATTTGAAAAGGCATGGTTTGAGCGAAGGTTAAAATAGGAAATAAGAGCAATACTAAGATTTTCATGTGTATATAAGGTTGAATAATGAGACAAATTTAAACATTCCACCAATAGGTAAATTTTACAACCAGGCTTCGGTTCCGAACTTTAAAGGTATCAGAAAAATAGTTATCAGTATAAACCAGAAATAAATCTGATGCCGGACTATATCGCCATTGCAGGCGTGTATTGATATTAAAGTTGTTGTTCTGATTATTGAATTGTACGAAATTAGTCAGAAACAATTTATTTGTAAAGGTAACATCGATTTTCGGCCCAAGTAGCCAGAGATTATATTGTTTATTTATTAATTCTTTAGGCAGGATGGGGTCTTCTTTGAATGCCAGACGGTTGTAGTTGGCGCTTAAGGTTATAGCCACAAAAGGCTGAAAGCGGTAACCAATATCACCATTCAGGCGCAGACGTGTTCCATTGGCATAATAGCCACCATAGCGCGTAGAAACAAAATACGTTAATAAAGCCTGTGGTTTAGAGGTATAATCAAAACCTGCTGAATTCCATTGGTGCTCGCTACCTGTTGGCAAATAGGCTCTGGCATAATTGGTCGGGTCGAATGGGCTCAATAGTTTTACATAATTATGCGCTGCCCATACCATTAAAGTATTTGTTTTACGGAAATTGATTTTGTAAGCTATAAACTTCTCGTTTTCTGTTTCCTGAGAGAAGTCTTTGGTAAGGTAATGTGTCAGCATTACCTGTGGTCCATGACTCAATACGGCACCGCCTGGTTTTGGAAAAAATAAATAGGCTATCTGCGGGTTGAGCTTACTATAATTGATACGTGGTACATATCCTACTTCTGCCGAATAAGTCTGACCTACCTGTTCAACCTGTACTCCTGCCACCCATTTTTTATTGGTATAAAGAATGTTCCCGGCAAAAACGGCATCCTTGTTTTTTGTATTAGGTCCGAAAGAATTTAAGTATAAAAACTTACCTGTCCAGTCATTATTTTTAGAGGCGAGGTTATATTCAATGCCAATATTACGGTTAAATTGAGAAAGACTGTTCAGTCTGATTAAAGAATCGGACAAGCCTCCATAATTTAAGGTCTCTTTATTAACAAACATAATAGCTACATTAGAACGGGCAAACATCCGGCGCTGTAAGGCTATTACCCCAAAGTTTTGTGCAGGTACACCTACTTCATTTTTCCCGGTCTGCATATCCATAAATCCGATACGCCAGTCTTTATTCAATTTCCCGCTTAGTCGTGCGCCAAAATTGATAGGCGCATTTAAGCCGATTCGGCGCGAGAAGAACGGACGGATATTAGTATAGCCAAAATTGGCAAACAAGTCACCGTTTTCTAAGAAAAATTGTCTTCTTTCAGGAAACAATAGTTCAAAGCGGTCAAGATTGGTTTGCTGCTGGTCGACTTCCACTTGTGAGAAATCAGGATTAACTGTTAAATCAAGATTCAAGGATGATGTAAGGCCAATCTTCGCATCAAATCCGATATCACCTCTCAGTTTGGTTGGTGTTTTAGCTTCCTGATTGGCACTGATACCCCCAAGTGCATAAGGGATAATAGAGATATTAGAACCTGCTTGTGGTGGTGGCTGATCCCATACCAAAGAGGCACAATAAGCCAAAGAAGCTGTTGGGAATTGACGAGGGACAGGCGCCCAGGCCGATTTTTCAGTGGTTTTTAAGTCAAGTCGGCTGAAGTTTACTCCCCAACGCGTAATACCTTTTTTATAACGGAGGGTCTTAAAAGGAATGGCTGCTTCCCATATCCATTTGTCATCGTCATATTTTACTTCCGAAGTCCATTTATTTTCCCAGCTAAGGTTCGCAGCACTACCATTGTAGAGCAAGCCATCCCATTGCGCGCCGTGTGCATTGGCGCCGAAAGTAAAACCGTTAGTCTGGTCGTCGAAAGTATCTATAAATAGTAAGTCATTATCGTTTTTCCCGAAGGCAAAATCTCTTTTCAGAGATTCAACCATATAAGGGCCGGGGGCATAGTCATAATTGATGAATAGTATATAAAGATTCTTGTCATCATAGGTCATTTTTACCTCTGTTTTCACAAAGGCTCTGCTAGTATCCATCGGCAAAACCTGGTAAAAGTCAGTAGCGAGCTGTGCTTCTGCCCAAGCTCTTTCGTCAGGTATACCGTCTATTTTAATAGAAGAGGTGGCAGCATGTATGCGATACTCAATTTTATCGTTTTTCTTTTGGGCATAGGTAGTAAGAGAGAGAAAAACAAAAAGGTACAGTGATAGGGTAAAGTAAAAACGTTTTTCAAAGATAGGTTTCAAGTTTTTTATAGTTATAAGGTTGAGACAGTAAAGTTACGAAGCTAAAACGCAAAAACCTCACAAGTTTTTTAAAACTGTGAGGTTTTTACCTATTATTTATCGAATCTAAGTCTCTGTATTATTGTGCTGCTGCTTCTTCTGATGGGTCGCTTACTTTTTTCGATTGCATATCGAAAATCAATGAAATACGCCATGTATTAGCTAAGGCGCTACCTTGTGAAACCGGAATCAGATAAGCAAAGTCGATACCGTAACTGTTTTTCAATCTTAAGCCTAAGCCTGTAGTCACGTATTTATCGCCACCTTTATAGCTGCTTTGCATAAAATAACCAGTACGTACGGCAAATACATTGTTATACCAGTATTCAACACCTAAAGAAGCCGTGAACTCTCTTAATTCCTCTTTGAAACCATCAGGTGCATCAGCAAAAGACGAGAAGATAGCCTGAATAGAGCCAACCTCTGCCGGGTTTTTACCTTTAATGATGTTTCCGTTATTGTCTCTTAATGGAGGCGTAGGTACCAACAATTTATTTACATCAGCTAAGAAGTTGAACTGATTATAGTTATCTATTTTGTAGTTTAAGTTACCACCCAGTTTAAGGTTGGTTGGCAAGAAGTAACGGTCTCTGCCATAGTTGATTTTACCACCAAGGTTCTGAATAACTGCACCACCTGAGAAAGCAGCACCTTTTTCACGGTTTCTTACGGTTGGCGAATCGTTCATATAGAAAAACGAAAGGTCACCTGCTACTGTATTTCCCGGTTTACTTGCTACATTGTTAATTACCTGCGAGCCGATAAGATTTGAGTGAATATATTTGATATTCAAACCCATTGCCATATCACGATTCAATTTGCGGCTATATCCGGCAGCGATATTAAGGTCTCTTGACTGGAAAGTACCGGTATTTTCACCAAACATATTCGTGAACTCAAATTTACCCTGATTGAAGTAGGTCATTGATAAACCTATTACCTGATCTCTGGCCACTTTTTTGAAAACCGCCGCATGAAGAAGCCCCATATCATCTACTAAGTCTCTCAACCATGGTGTATACGAAACGGTTGAACCAAGGCTACGGTCAACGAATGGTAATTTGGCTGTATTCCAATACATAGAGTTGGCATCTGGGGTAGAAGCCGCTCCTGCATCACCTAAAGCTGCTCCTCTTGAATCAGGGGAGAAAGTAAGAAACGGAACAGCAGAAGAAACTACTCTTTTTTCAGTAGAGGGTTTTACTTGAGCCTGTGCTGAGAAAGAATTTATTAAAACTACACTTGCCAAAATGGCCAATAATTTGCTTTTCATGAGAGCTTTTTTTTCATTCTACCCAAAAATGGGGTACTTTAATATGATGTATGTATTGGATTCTATGAATTAAGGCATCAAATATAACAGATTTTCTTATTTACTTCCAAAATACTAATTTTCCTGAGGCGTAAGTTTTTATTCTATGGTCTAGAAATCTGGCAGTAATCCGGTAAAAATAAGTACCAACAACCCAATCTTGAGGGTCAATATTCATGCCAATGTCCAGTTTACTAAGGCATGAATAACATAACTCTGACTTCTCGAAAATTGTTCTGCCCAGTTTATCAAAAACCCTGACTTCAAACTCAATATCCTCACCTTCAGCATTATGTTCAATCAGAAAACTGGTTGCTCCCTGAAAAGGATTAGGGTAATTGTATGCTTGCAATAACCTGAACTTTTCGTTCTCTACTATGAACTCTAACGATGCCTCCGAGGAATTATTATAGATATCCCAGATTTTTAATTTAACGGTAAAGACACCTGCCGGGAGCTTGCCGAAAGCATATTTCAGAACACCTTTCGTATAATCTTCTTCACTCATAAAGTATTGATTGACAATGACTTGTAGTGTGTCATTGAGCGTAAGGATCATTTCGTGCCCGATTCCGGCCTGTGATAAATTAATGCCGCTTTCGTCGGTAATACGCGCTTCCAGTACGTTATTTGTATCTACAAATAGTTCAATTTCAGGACCTTTCGTATCGATGCTTGTAGCCGTCTCACTACCTCCTATCAATATTCTCTCAAAACTACCGATGGCATCGCTACTGCTATCAGCCAGAACGGCATAACAGGTGATTTTTCCCTGCCCTAACTGGTAATTAATATCTTTGGGAACAATAAAATTGACCGTGAATGCCCCGTTTTTAACGGCTACTTTACCTTCAAAGATTTTATTCTGATAAGTCTGATAGATAAACTTATCTGTTTTTTGCCCTAGCGTACTTATCGTTGAGGGTTTATCGAAAACAGAAACAATTACATAACCATTAAAATTTGTTTTTAGTTGATCAGACCCTGCTTCTTGTACGATTCCTTCAATATTTACTTTCTGTAGTGCTTTCAGTGTCTGGTTTTCAGGATTCTGATTGTTAATTTTTGTAATGGTTACTTTATCTGTCGGATACGCAAGCTTCATAGATGGGTCGCCTAACAAAGAAAAGTTACGGTTATTTACCCCACTCAACGAATTATTTTTGGTATCTCTGAAAATATCGCCCAATCGCCAACTCATCTTTTGTTTCTCTAAGACGAAAGCTGAGTAAAATGCGTTGTTTAGCAAAAAATTTGTGTAAGAATAAACGGGTCTGGTTGTAGTTAATAAACCGATAGCTCCACCTCTTGGACTAAGCATTGCTATTTCAGCACCAGATACTACTGAGGGGTCATCAAAACGGCCAAAGGAACAGGTGGCTGTTAGAAACAAGGGCATATTGCCTAAATTTCTCCAGGCTTCAATCTGGTCGATGGTTAGTATCTTTTCCTCTGTCCAACCATCAGGGCCACCGTGACCGCTATAATTGACTATCAGACTTCCTTCATTAACCGCTTTATTTAATGATTTATTAGCATCAGGGGCAATAGAGCCTGAAGAAGTGGAAACTTGTCTGAAATTATCTAAATAGATTTTATTGATAGCTACGTTTACATCCTGTGCACCAATCAGACCGGCAATCCTATCGGCATCTTCCTGATGAATATTGCCGTCGCCATCGTCGGCTACAAAGCTGAGCTTGCCGCGCCAGCGGCCTATAGTCTTTTTAGTCTGGGCATAGTAGATGAGTTTGTCTACCACATTTTTTGCTTCCTCAGTTGATTTAGCCGGAAGCCTGCCTACACTAATATCTAGTGTATGATTTCCCTGATTATTTTCTTCCCACCCGCCCTCATGCGTTTCAAGAAATCCAAAATAATCATCAGACGAGAAGCTAAAAATCGGATTCAATGATTCCCGGCTTTCGTAAGTGGGGATATACAATTTCGGGTTGACGTATGAAAACTGATTATTGTTTTTGTAATCGTAAGTAGCATCGCCGAATAAAAGCAGATATTTAAACTTAGCAGGAATTCTTAACCATAAAAAACGGGCAAAATCACGGATAGCACTTATATCAGGTTTGCCAGAGGCAAATTCATTATAAACTTCATCTACAGTGGCTACTAATACTGATAACTTATCATTTGTCCTTCTGAATTCAGCTAATCTTTCTGCTTGCGCTTTCCATTCGGGGAGCGTAACAATTAATAAATCGGGCACCTCTGCTTCATGCAGGTTCTGATTCGTTATTAGTTGAATCGTATTAGGTTCTAAAAGGTTTTTATCAGAGAATAGAACAAAGGTTTTTAAGGTATCTTGTGTATTTATCCCGAAACTGGCTTCTGAACCGTTGAGTGTATAGGTTATATTATCTGGCAATTGTGCATTACTAATATCCCAGATTTTAGATTGTGCATTGGCCTGAGTTAGTTTGAATTGCGTGTTGGCATAGTTGAGACTTTCTAAAGACCTAACCAAGGTTTGGCTCTCATAGAATTGCAAAGTGCGTTTGGCCTGTATTTCAAAGTAATTGAGATAAGCTGTTGCCGATGCCTGATTGAATTTATTGAAAGTATATGTCAGTTTGAGAGCATTTCCGGTTGGAGCAGTTGTGGTGAAAGTTGAGGTATTTTCTTTGCCTTTTAAATCATAAATGCCTTTGGCATCATATTGCCCTGCAATAATTGGCTGGAATGTTTGGATGCCAATAGGGGTATTATTAAATTTCAGATTGATTTGTGTTGAAACGTATGCTGTACCGACCGCAGAAAAAGTGATTTTTATGGGGGAATTGGCAACTAAGCCTTCAATCGTCTGGTCGAAAGATTGTTCGGTATTGATTCCAAAGGCCTCACCATACCATTCTCTTCCTGAGCCACTTAATTCTTTTGCTCCTGAACTTATCAGGTTTTTCTGGTTAAGTTCATGAAATCTGAAATCATCAAAAGAGGTGATTGTTTGGGAAGATTGTACTGTGTTGCCATTTTTAACCCTCAGCCCTTTTGTTTCACTAATAGTCAGGAAGTAGAAAGTTGAATCTGAATAATAGTTATTCTGATGTTTTAATCTTTGTGCAGTAGCGTCATACGATACAGTATTCGGGCTTTCGGCGTAGAAAAGTACATAATCACTATCATCAAATTTGCCATCAGCTTCTCCCACTACCTCAATGGAATTTTCTATTAAATCAGTTGGGCGGGGTTGGTTATTAACTTGCGGCAATAATGCTCCACCATTGCCGTATAATCTTATATTCTGCGGATTGATTTTGCTGATCTCTATCCCGGCTTTTCTCAGGAAAGCGGCATTAATTTTATGAACGCCTGTCTGAGTAGTAGCTATTTTATACCAGGTGCCTTTGCTTAAAACGGAAGATTGCGCCTGAATGAATGGGGCGTATAACAGACCCATAAAGCCTATGCAAAGCCATCTCCCGTATTTCAAGGAGATAGACCAAACGCCGGAAAAGACTTTATTTGGGTAGTAAAGATTCATTTATTTATTATGCTTCTACTAAATCGACCCTCGCGGTGGCCAGAATAGTATACCTTCTTTTGCTAGCTCGCTCCATACAAAGGATGCGTGTACGACGTTTTTCTAATCGTTGGAAAACTGTATTCCGAAAGGTAAACCATTGATTGTCGCCAACTTCCGACAATAAAATGCCACTTTTTTCTCCCAACTCAAAACTCTGCAAAGCTCTGGCCAATGGCGCATAACTTACTGACGAAGCTGCAGGATTACTCATATAATGCGTCAATGGAATTAATATTGTTTCAGGAAAAACGTTCAGATTGAGGATTGGTGACATCAATACCTGGAAATTTTTTTTCCATTCTTTGCCATGCGGCTCAATTTTCCTGCGCGATTTGCCTAACCAGGCTCTTTGATGCGCTATTTCATGCACATAGGTTATTACAAAGGCATATAAGCTCAGGTCATTATTAACTGTAATTTTATGCTGACCATCCTTATATATATAATTACCAAAACAGGTACTACGGGAGCGGGAGATTTTAAACGAAAAAGGTTGTTCTTTCCATAAATCAAAACAATATTCCACAGCATCGGCAGGTACATGCTTGGTAAGCATTTCGTGCATTTTTTTGGCTACTTGTGGGGTATAACTATTCACCGGAGGCGCAGCCGCAGGTATAGGTGTTGGTTCCTGGAAATTCTTTTTAACTATCTTAAATAACTGAGAAAGGGACATTAGAAAACACTTTTTATCAAAATTCAATCTCATTTCTACTCTTTTGTTATACAACAAATGCAGTAGATTTCTGGTATTCAGGTTTATTCTAACTAGCTAACAAAAATAAGCCGATAAATATTTCATTTTGGCTATTAAATTATGATTTTACGGTTAATTAATGATTTCTAGCTGATTCTACTCCAGTTGGTTTCGTTGCTGCGCAGGTTTTGGATATGGTGCCTGATGGGTGCATTTTCAGCACTCTGGATATCGGGGTCGTTTTCTAATATCTCTATAGCTGCCTCGCGAGCATATTTCAGTATTTCACCATCTTTGGCTAAATCGGCTACTTTTAAGTCCAGCATTCCACTTTGTTGGGTACCTGCCATATCACCAGGTCCTCGTAATGATAAATCAACCTCCGAAATCTCAAAGCCATTATTGGTGCGCACCATGGTTTCTATGCGGGTACGGGTTTCTTTGGCTATTTTATAATCGGTCATCAGAATACAATATGATTGCTCGGCTCCTCGCCCTACACGACCTCTCAACTGGTGCAATTGTGATAGACCGAAACGATTGGCACTTTCAATGACCATTACAGAGGCGTTGGGTACATCAACCCCTACTTCAATAACGGTCGTAGCCACCAGGATCTGGGTTTCTTTATTTTTGAAACGCTGCATTTCGTAATCTTTCTCTTTCCAGCCCATTTTGCCATGAACTATGCTCAGCATATATTCGGGGAAAGCTCTGGCTATACTCTCATAGCCATCCATCAGATTTTTGAAAGAAAGCGTTTCAGATTCTTCAATCAATGGATAAACAATATATACCTGACGGCCTTTTCTGATTTCGCTTCGTAGAAATTCAAATACCCGTAGACGGTCAGAATCATATCTATGACTCGTTTGAATTGGTTTACGACCCACAGGCAACTCATCAATCATGGACACATCTAAATCTCCATAGAGGGTCATAGCCAGAGTTCGAGGGATAGGGGTCGCCGTCATGACCAGAATATGAGGTCTGAAATTTGGGTTTTTCTCCCATAGCTTTGCTCTTTGGGCAACGCCAAAACGGTGCTGTTCGTCGATGATGCATAAGCCTAAATTTTTGAACTGCACATGGTCTTCGAGTAGGGCATGTGTACCTACCAGAATATTGATGCTGCCATCCTGCAGACCCTCAGCCATGATTCGTCTGGCTTTTTTGCCTACAGAGCCTGTTAATTCGGCAATTTTGATACCTATTAAATCGGCAAAGCGTTTGAGTCCTGTATAATGTTGGTCGGATAGAATTTCGGTAGGTGCCATCAGACAAGCTTGCGCATTGTTGTCAATAGCCAATAGCATGGTAATGAATGCTACGATGGTTTTACCACTTCCTACATCACCTTGCAATAAGCGATTCATTTGCTTACCTGATTTCAAATCCTCAAAAATCTCACGGATTACCCGTTTTTGTGCCCCTGTTAAATCAAAGGGCATGTGGTGCTGGTAAAACTCGGTGAGTAACTGGGTTTTGGTAAATATCTGTCCTGCGTAATTCTCTCTTCTAATTAGCTTTTGCTTGATTAGACGAAACTGATTGTAGAATAATTCTTCAAATTTCAGTCGTCTTTTGGCCTGTTTGAGTGCCTCAAAATTGATGGGTATATGAATATGGTAAATCGCCTCCTGCTTAGAAATCAGGCGGAATTTCTGAATCAGTGGTTTGGGTAAAGTTTCATGGATATGCTGCACCGCCGATTCCAGCAACGTTTTCATCCAGCGGCTTATCTGCTTACTATCCACATATCGTCTACGGATTTTATCAGTAAGTGGATAGATCGGTTGGAAGTAGCCTCCGCGTTCGTTTTCGGGGGTAAGCACATCCATTTCAGGGTGACTTATCTGCCATCTGCCATTAAAAGATGTTGGTTTGCCGTAAACAATATAATCCCCTTGCAGACGCAAGGTTTTTTCCAGAAAAGTGATGCCCTGAAACCAGCTTAACTCCAGGATTCCGGTGCCATCGGTAAACTGCGCGATTAGTCTTTCTTTAGAACCCTCGCCCATGCGTTCCCAGGAGCGTAAGCGGCCTTTAATCTGGGCACCGGGCATGGCTTCATTCAGTTCGCTGATGCGATGAAATTCTGTGCGGTCTTCGTGACGAAAGGGATAGTACTCTATTAAATCACCAAAAGTAAATATATTCAGTTCCTTATTAAGGAGTTCGGCTTTCGCACTACCTACACCCTTGAGGAATTCAATTTTTGTATCAAAAAAAGATGTTCTTCGCTCGCTCATAATCCCTAATTTAGTAGCAACGGCAAATTTGAGCAAATTTTTTTTGATTTTTTATAAAAAAGCCTTTACATTTGCAGTCCATAAATGGAATGGAGGTCTTAGCTCAGTCGGTTAGAGCGTCGGATTGTGGTTCCGAAGGTCGTGGGTTCGAGCCCCATATTCCTCCCTTGATATTCCCCTTGAAAATGTTTTCGAGGGGAATTTTTGTTTTTATGCTTATTTTAGCTTGAGCGCTTTAGAATAAAGTCCTATTTATCGCAGGTATAAGTATACTGTTCATAGCTTGTTAGCGTTCCATTACGGAAGAGGGTCATTTTAGAAATATTATCCTGTCTGTATTCAAAAACTGTCTTGTAAGAATAAGCTATTTCTCCTTTACTATTGAAAGTTGACTCTGTTTTTTCAACTAATTTATTATTTTTATAGGTAAATACCTCTTCGGATTCCTTATACTTGTTGTCAACAAATACAGTAATTTTTATGACATTCCGATCAGCCCCATACTCGTATTTTTCAGTTTCAGATATAGAGTTATCTGGTCTTAAAGTCTGCTTTTCAATTAATCTGTTCTGTGCATCATATTTATACGCATTATCAAACACCTGTGCCGAGATTCCACCAGGTAGATTACGGTTAATAGTTCTAATTAATAAAGTATCCTTATAATAGTAAGTCTCTTCGTAATGCAACGAAACCTGGTTATCTCTTGAACTCTTAAAAATAAGCTTACTTTTTTTTGAATCAGGGTTATAAGAATATTTATACAAATAAGTAATCGGACCCAAAACTGTATTCTCTTCAATCAATAGCTTGCGGTCATAGAGATAACTTGTTGTGTTTGATGCAGATTTTTTGTTTGTTATCTGTCCATCTGAGTTATACTGGTATAATTCGGTATCGGTAACAGTACCATTTGCTCCAGCATAATCATATTTTATTGAAGCTAATTGCCGTTTGCTATTATAGGTATAAGTCTCCCTATATGTTATTTTACCCTGAGAGTCAAACTTAGTTCGTTTGGCAACTAAGCATATATTACCCAATGATGGAGAGATATTTTCCGGTTCTTTTTTACAAGCGTTCAGGAAAAAGGCAAATGGTAATAATACCAAAAGAGAAAATTTTATAGAAATAGAACTTTTCATAATCAGGCAAAAGCATTTTAAATAGTAGTTATTAGAAATCTCATTCATTTCGGTAGATTATAACTAATTTCATCTTCCATTAAGCAATAATAGAGAACAATAATGGAATTGCAAAAAATGATTATTTAGTATAGAGGTTATTAGACTTATTAATGCTTCAACTCCCACACATTTTCAATAAATTGCTATTGTAGCAATTGAATTATCTCCAATCCCACAAAAATTAATATCTAATTACAATAAATACCCGCTAGATTCAATTATTGAATTTTACGTATAGCTATTATGCACTTCAAAGCCACTAAAGTCAATTTAAAAGATATTCTTTCCTATCGGGATTTGTATGTGCAGGAAATGAATCGCCAAATCAGATACAATGCCTGCCATGAACGTGGCTGGTCGGATTCTTATCTTTTATATGTTGATGAAATAGTGATTGGATATGGCTCTGTAAAGGGGCAAGAGATTGTGGATAGAGATACGATTTTTGAGTTTTATCTGCTTCCCTTACATCAGCATTTGGCAACACGTGTTTTTGATGTGCTGTTAGAGGTTTCAAACGCAAAATATATTGAGCCACAAAGCAATGCCTTATTGCTTACGAGCATGCTTTATGAATTTGCTACAAATATAAGGGCTAATGCTATTTTGTTTGAAGAAGATAGAATAACTAATTTATCAGTTTCTGAGATAGTTTTTCGTTCAAAAGAAGAGTATGAGAAAACTTTTAGCAAAAAGGTAGAAGATGGAAGTGGTTATGTATTAGAGAAAGCCGGAGAGATTGTAGGTTCAGGAGATTTTCTATTGCATTATAACAAACCTTTTGCAGATTTGTATATGGAAGTAACCGAAAGCCATAGAAACAAAGGTTTAGGCTCCTACCTGATCCAAGAATTAAAAAGGGTATGCTATCTAGAGGGCAGAATACCAGCAGCCCGATGCAATGTTCATAATAGGGCTTCCAAGGCTACTTTGCTAAAAGGGGGGTTGAGGGTTGCAGGGTGTATGCTTTTGGGAGAAGTAAAAAAGGAAGTATAGTAATATTCAAATTTTAATCACTCATTCACTCAATAAATCATGACTTACAACATTCTAAACGGCGATGCTTTAGCATATTCTTTCGGAGAGGCTGGTATTGCAGGCGAAATTGTTAGTACCAGAGAAGCCCTGATTGACGGGAGCCTGGCTGGAGATACTTTGACTGAATTCTGGCAAAATCGAGCTGATAGTTTGGGGATTAGTTTAGAAGAATATCAATCTTATTCAGCTAGTGAATTTAATAAAATTCTGAATGCACCAGACAATTCCACGTTTAATCTTTGGTTTGGGTATGATTTATTTTGCCAAGCCAATGTCTGGTTTGTTTTATCATTGATTGATGGCTTAAAGATTAGTAAAGAAGTATATATGGTTTATCCGACTTTTCTGGCTGAGGCAGACATCTGGAAAGAATTTGGGCGTGCTGATTCTGACGACTTGAGAGTAAGTTTTTCAAAAAAAGTACGCTTTACTGAAGAGGATTTTCAGTTAGCAAGAGAATTATGGAAAGCCTATAAAAATCAGGATTTACTTAATTTGGCTCAATTGGCGGAGAGAAAATCGGTTTGTTTTCCATACTTAAAGGAGGCAATTCAGGCTCATATTGAGCGTTTTGCTCTAGATGGAGCATTGAGCAGACCGGAACGTGTGCTGACAGCTATTCTACAAAAAGGGGAGACTGATTTTTATAAAGTTTTCGGTCAGTTTAGCGAACAGGAGGGTGTTTACGGCTTTGGTGATATGCAGCTAAAACCGATTTACGATAAACTGACGGCACAAGAGTGCTGATATTTCAACAAAAAAACTTCATGGCGTTTGACGAGTTTTTGCTGTTTTTATTAATTTCGTTTACAAATATTTATCTGTATGCTTAAAACTTTGTTTTTGATTTGTTTTTCATCGATGGCTGTTGCGCAGGGCATTAAACCAAATGTAATTGGAGATTGGATAAAAGAAGATATTCAATTAAGGGATGGGAGTCCGATTTTAGATAAGGCAGTAAAGAGTATACAATTGCGCTATATTTTCGATAAAAACGGTACTTCACGGGTGGTTTATGATGGTAAAGCCGGAGACAGACCTTATCGGATAAAACATGATACACTTATTATTGGAAGTGATACTTTCTACAAAATAGAGAAAGCGAGTGATATTAAACTGGTTCTTCAACAAATCTCAGCTGACTCTGCGGCTAATTCTCTCAAATTGATATTTACGCCTGCCAATCTGTATAATATTGGCTTTATGCCGGAGAAATATCGCACCAAAGGTGGAGATACGATTTATGTGTATAAGCCTAATTATCTGGAGCCTTTCTTTATGGATGCCGACATGAATGCAAGCCAGTATATTTCTGATAACTTCGATTTTCCGGAATACAGAACAGGTGATTTTTATACCAGATTTATTATTACTACCACAGGAGAAGTAAAAGGAATTGAGATTTTAAGAAGTACTAGCGAACGGTTTAATAATAAACTGATTGCTGCCATTAAGAAAACCGAAGGAAAATGGAAGCCTGCTATATGGGAGGGGAAACCCGTAAATGTAGAAGTAATGATGGGTTTTGATCTAGGTTGGTCAGAGAAACAAGCCGGACAAAATTCTTCAATCTCGCAAGAATCAGACGAAGAGAAAATTCAGGAATCAAATGAATTTCTGGCAGAGGGGAAATATAATCTGACTCTAAGAAACTATAACGAGGCTATAAGAAATTATACATGGAGTCTGGATAAAAATCCTTTGAATATTGATGCTTATTATGGCAGAGCAAGTGCCTATGCTATGAAAAAGGATACCAAAAAAATGTGTGAAGATTTACTACAACTCAAAAATCTGCAGCAAGCGAAGGGTACTGAGTTATGGAATAAGTTCTGCAATAAATAATTTAGTGATTGAGTGATTGAGTGATTAAAATATTTAATAACCAATTTTTCAATCACTCATTCACTAAATCATGCAATCACTCAATATTTTTTACGAGGCTATCCAGCTGAATTCGTATTCTAAGGTTGGTACTTTCGTGCGTTCTGCTACTCTTCTCAGGCGGCTTGGTAGAGCCATCAGGTAATCTCTGGCGCGTTCACCTGCATCGTTTAAGCTGGTTACGCTGGCTATTTTCCATTCGTCTAATAGAGACTCCATGATTTCGATGTAATCCATTGTCGTATAAACCCCTAAACGTTGGGCTGCATCAGAGAAATGTGAGAATGTTTGTCCGATTTTTACGCCTGATTCTCTCAGGAAGTGTGCCGGCATCACAATTTTCTTTTTCATCATATCTTCAAAGGCCAGCATCATTTCTGATGGATCAACTTCAAAAATATTGCTGATAAAAGTCTTATATGCTTTGGCATGTCGCATCTCGTCAGACGCAATCACCCCGCACATTTTAGACAATAAATTATTGCTGTATTTTTTGGCTAAAGTAGCTGTGCGACGATGCGAGATATTGGTAGCTAATTCCTGAAAAGACGTATAAACAAAGTTACGATAAGGGTCACGGCCTGTACCAATATCAAAGCCATCGGCAATGAGATATTGGGTTGAGGTTTCCATAGCGCGCATATTTACACGGCCTGATAAATACAAAAATTTATTCAATAAATCTCCATGACGATTTTCTTCGGCTGTCCATCCACGTACCCATTTTGCCCAACCGTTGGGTTCATCTACCTGGTCAATTCCCACTACATCTACTAACCACGATTCGTAGGTTGGTAAGGCTTCTTCTGTGATGGTGTCGCCGATTAATACCGCTATATAGTCATATGGCAATTCTCTGGCATTCTCTTGTATCAGTTTTACTTCTTGAAAAAAGTTTTCGTTTGTTGAGTCAGGAAGAAAGTCTGAAGGTTGCCAATTAGTCTCGATGGGTTTCAGGAATTCGTCGAAAAAGTAGTCAATTTTTTGTCCGACAAATTTCATTACCTCTAATCTTGAATTGGATAATTCCATGATAATATCTTTTAAAGCTCTGTTATTTTTAAAAACGATACAAGTTAAATGTTATTTAGCTAAAAACAGTAAAATATTGAGTCAATTTGTGATAGAAACCTTTTTCTGCCTATTTTTGCACAAAAAGAAAATTGCATGAAAAAAATTCTTGATTACGTATTGAGTGTTATTTATTTACTCTATTTTGGATTATTATTAATTGTTTTTCATGTAATTCAGGTAATTGCTTTCAATGTTTTTGGCAAAAAAGCCCATAAAAAATCAGTCGACCTCTTTAATCTGGCGCTTAATACAAGTTATTATGTAACAGGTACGAGCGTTCGTTTCAAGCAACTGGAAGAGTATCCAACCGACCGACCTATCATCTTTATCGCTAATCATCAGAGTACTTTTGATATTCCGGGCATTATCTGGTACCTCAGAAAACACCAACCTATTTTTGTATCTAAACAAGAATTAGCTCATGGGATTCCGGCTATTTCTTATAACTTACGTATCAGTGGTGCGGCTTTGATTGACCGCAAAGATGGCAAGCAGGCTGTCTCAGAAATTCTACGGCTAAGTAAATATATTCATGAAAATAATTTCTCGGCTGTTATCTTTCCAGAGGGGACACGTTCTAAGACAGATGAAATGAAGCAATTTGCTGAAGGTGGTATTTCGGCTTTGTTGAAAAGAGCGCCAAATGCTTTGGTAGTACCGATAGCTATTCAAGGTACACGTAGATTTAACCCAACGAATGGGATGTTTCCATTAACCTCTTTCTCAAAATTATCATGGACAGCGTTGAAAGGGATTGAGCCTAAGGGGAAGACTACGAAAGAAGTGGCTGATGAGGCTAGAGCGGCTATACAGGCCGTTTTGGATGGGAATAAGGGATGATTTAAACACGGATATAAACAAAAAAGACATAGGTTACCTATGTCTTTTTTGTTTATTCGTAGAGACGTAACGGTTCGCCGCGCGATGCATTACGTCTTCATTGGTCTGTCTATAACGAGAATAATTATCTATCTTTTTAAACCCATTTATCTAAATCCGTTTATTGGATTGGATAGATCCTTGGAAACGTATCGCATCGCAACGGCGAACCGTTATGTCTCTACTATAATATCACAACGCCGCTCCTGCAGTCTCCACCTCCGGTGCGATTTTCTTTACTAAGCCTTGTAATACTTTGCCCGGCCCACATTCTACAAATTTGGTGGCACCGTCTTCGACCATGTTTCTAACGGTTTGTGTCCAACGCACAGGTGCTGTTAATTGGGCAATCAGATTGGCTTTGATTGTGCCAATATCTGTTGATGGGATGGCATTTACATTCTGGTAAATCGGACAAGTAGGAGTCGAGAAATTGGTTTCTTCAATGGCTTTTGCCAATTCTTCGCGAGCAGGTTCCATCAAAGGTGAGTGGAAAGCGCCACCAACTTGTAAAACCAGGGCTCTTTTTGCTCCGGCAGCTTTCAGTTCTTCGCAGGCGATATTTATACCCTCAATGCTTCCTGAAATAACTAATTGTCCCAGACAGTTATAGTTAGCAGCCACTACTACATTATCTGCTGATTTCTCAGTGATAGCCGCACAAATATCTTCTACTACTTTATCGTCTAGATTTAAAATTGCAGCCATTGTTGACGGGTTCAATTCACAGGCACGTTGCATAGCAGCGGCTCTTTGCGCAACTAATCTCAAACCATCTTCAAATGACAATGCTCCTGCAGCTACCAAGGCAGAAAACTCACCTAATGAGTGTCCGGCTACCATATCGGGTTTAAAATCAGGAAGATTTAAGGCTAGTATAACCGAGTGAAGAAAGACAGCTGGTTGTGTAACATTGGTTTGTTTCAGGTCTTCGTCTGAGCCCTCAAACATAATTTTGGTGATGTCAAAACCGAGTATTTCGTTGGCTTTATCGAAAAGCGCTTTGGCCTGGGGAAAATTTTCGTACAAGTCTTTGCCCATTCCACTGAATTGAGCCCCTTGTCCCGGAAAAACGTAAGCTGTCATAAGTAAGATTTTGTATTGTCTGTTGGTTGTTATTTTGCTTGCATGCTTTTACGAATATCAATTCGCTCAGGCACAATCATAGCCATAGAATAGCGTTGACGAATGGCATTGTAGAATCTTTCAGCGTCCATGCGGCTTGTGAAATCTCCTGCTTTAAGTCTGTAAGTAGGCTGACTGAATGTAAGATAGGTATTCAAATCAGGGAAATTCTGATAGATATAGGATTTGGCTTCATCTACTTCACGGCGTTCGTTCCCTACATATACCTGTATTCTATATCCGGCTGAATAACGGATATTTTTGTTATGCACCGACATTGAGTCCAGGGCTTTGTCAACCTGTTTGTTGACATTCATAGGAATCTCGTCTTTAACGGCATTATATACGTTGTCTCTGTTGATTTTGCCGTCTTTGCTATCAATATCAGGTTTTTTATCGTATGATAGGCGAACGGCTGATAAATCTTCTTCATATTCACCAACTATGCCGCCTTTAGTAGGTGTGGCAGCTCTTTTACAAGAATAAAAAACTCCCGTCAGAAAAAGACAAAATACTACTTTGGTGAGAATCTTCATAGGTTTTTGTTTTTAAATGGGGTTTCTGTTAACAATAATTCGTCAAAATTATAAAATATTCTTTTTACAGGATATAACACTTTTAAACTTATTTCTGTTTTGCTAAAAACGATCTGAGCTGACTTATATTTCAAGCGATAAATAGAAGTATAAAAAAATGCCCCGTTGTGCGGCGGGGCATTTTTCTTAGAAAATATATTTCGTGGAAAGAAAATGTGAACTATGGTCTTCTACAATTTCATTGAAAATCTTTTTATTTTCTACCGTTTCTTTAGTTGCGACAACTGTTCTGATAGAGAAAGCTCTCAGGGCATCTTCTACCGAAAGTGTGCCCTCTGCCGAGTCTTTTCTTCCGGTGAAAGGGAAGGTATCCGGCCCTCTCTGGCATTGGGCATTTATATTAACTCGACTTACCTGATTTACTAATGGGTCAATCAGATTAGCAATCTGGTCTGGGTTAGTACCGAAAATACTTACTTGTTGTCCGTGTGAAGAATCAATCAGGTACTGAATAGGTTCTTCTACATCGTCAAACGGTACTACCGGAATCAAGGGACCGAATTGTTCTTCTATATATACTTTCATTTTATCATTGACCGGATATAAAACAGCCGGGTAGAAGAAAGAGTTAACTACTGTTCCGCCACCTTCATTGATAACCTCTGCACCATTGGCTTTAGCATCTTCAATACACTCGGTTAAGTAGGCAGGTTTGTTAGGCTCTGGTAGTGGAGTAAGGTTTACACCTGCTTCCCAAGGCATACCGAATTTCAGTTTTTCCAGTTCTTCGGTAAATCTGTTGAGGAATTTCTTTGCAATTGAACGGTGAACCCAGATGATTTTGATGGCTGTACAACGCTGACCATTGAATGATAATGAGCCTAATATACATTCTTTGACTGCGAGTTCTACATCGGCATTTTTCAATACAATCCCTGCATTTTTGGCATCCAGACCTAATACGGCTCTCAAACGATTCACTTTAGGGTGCATTTTCTTCAAATCGTTGGCTACTTTGCTAGAGCCAATCAGGGTCAGAATATTGATTTTACCACTTTGCATAATAGGCGGAATTACATTTGCTCCACGACCGTAAATGGTATTTACTACGCCTTTAGGGAAACACTCTTTAAATGCCTGTAACATTGGGTAATGCAAAAGCGTACCATGTTTAGGTGGTTTAAAAAGAATCGTATTACCCATCAGAATAGCCGGAATAAGGGTCGTATAAGTTTCGTTCAACGGGTAGTTAAACGGCCCCATACAAAGCACCACACCAAATGGTGAGCGGCGAATTTGCCCGATAATGCCCTGCTCTATTTTAAATCTTGAAGAAGCACGGTCTATATCTTTCAGGCAATCGATTGTATCGACTATATATTCAACAGTACGGTCAAATTCTTTAATTGAATCAGCCAGAGATTTGCCAATCTCAAACATCAATAGATTGACAATATCTGTTTTCTTTTCCAACATTTTCTTTACGAAGTTTTCCATACAGCCTATACGCTCGCTTACGCTCATGGTTGGCCATTCGCCACGGCCACTGTCAAAGGCTTTAACAGCAGCATCTAGGGCTTCCATCGCCTCGGCTGTATCTGTAATCGGGAAACTACCGATATATTTACTTTCAAACTTACCATCTGTTCCTTTCACATATACAGGTGAGTAAACATCTTGTGTTTTTCCTGTCCATTGGCGCATTTCGCCACCAACAAGATATTCTTTCTGGTGAACTGGCTGAATCTGATAAGCTTCCGGAATCTGGTCGGCGGTAGGAAAAATAGCCGTGATTTTCTCTTGCAGGTTATTCATGTTTTTTCTTTGGCTTGCGAGTAATTTAAATAATAGAATCTGATGGCAGCAAACTCATCTTCAGTCAGAAAAACACTATTTAAACATACTCTGGTGAAGTTTTGTTGTAAAACTGCGACGAAATTACAGCCCCTGATAAGAAAACCAAAGAGAATTTTATATTTGTGAAATATTGGGCAAAATACTACTAGTCTATGTTAATCCAATACTAATATGCCTGAATACTTGGAGATAAACGTATTTCTTCTGAATTTTGAGGTTAATACAATTTTTTTTAATACCTAAACAGACATAAAACATTGTTTTACGATTTTCTGAGAATCTTTTCTCCATTTCTTTTAAAGTTCTTTATCAAACGTATCGAATGGACTGGTTTAGAAAATATACCAAGAAAGGGAGCGGTAATGTTGGCTTCCAACCACTTCAATTCATTCTTCGATGCAGTAGTACTTTGCGGACATTACGACCGCAGAATCTGGTCTCTGGCACGCGGTGATGTATTCAAGAAGCCTTTGGCAAAAAAAATACTCAATAGCCTTTATATGATGCCTATGTACCGATTATCAGAAGGCAAAGAATATCTGGGCGATAATGATGATACTTTCAAGAAATGTATCGAGTTGTTCAGACAAGGTGAAATTGTATTGATATTTTCGGAGGGGTTATGTACTAATCAGACAAAGTTATTACCTCTTAAAAAAGGTACAGGTAGACTGGCGCAAAAGGCATGGGGTGATGGAATGGACGTGACCGTAGTGCCTGTAGGGATTACCTATAATAACTATAATAAATTCGGGAAGGTAGTTAAAGTAAATATCGGTGAGCCTTTGCACAAAGAAGAATTGCCGGAGGATGCTACAGAGGGAATATTCCTGAAAGAGTTTAACCGTATACTAAGCGAGAAGTTAACAAAGTTGATTGAAGTACCTTTGCCAAAAGCAAGTTTCTGGAAAAATCCATTTTACTATATCGGTCGTGTTGTGAATTTTCCGGTTAATTTCCTGGCTGAATCGGTTTCAAGAAAGGTTACCCGCGGCTCGGTTTTCTTTGATTCTATTACGGGTGGAATAGTAATGTTTGTTTTACCAGTTTACTGGATTTTAGTCGCATTAATCCTTTATTTTGTGCTATAAATTGTGTAAATTTGTTAGAAAATGATTAAATAAATCGTTATTATATTTTGTCAGTTTTTTAATAAAAATACACACAATTATAATGGTAGAAAATACAGCAAAGTTTCTCAGAAATATTCTTTTTATAGATATTGAGACAGTATCGCAGGAGGCGCATTTAGATGCATTAGATAGTAGATTAAAACAATTGTGGCTTAAAAAGGCAAGCTATTTTCAGAATGTTGAGAACCTATCGAATGAAGAGATTTACTTGAAACGTTCGTCTATCTACGCAGAATTTGGCAAAATCATTTGTATCGGTATTGGCGGCATTTTTTCAGACGATAATGATGAACTGGCACTACGCGTAAAGATGATTCGGGGAGAAACAGAAATGGAGATTTTAAAGGAGTTCAAGAATATTCTGGAAAAACATAAGGCAGGGGCAAGCCTGATGTTATGTGCCCACAACGGAAAAGAATTTGACTTCCCTTATATCTGTCGCCGCATGTTGGTGAACGAAATTACCCTGCCAAGGGTTTTACAGGTATCAGGCAAAAAGCCTTGGGAAATCAACCATATTGATACCCTTGACCTCTGGAAGTTTGGCGATTACAAGAACTATACCTCCTTAGATTTACTGGCAGCGATATTTGATATTCCGGGTGGTGAAACTGAAGTAAGTGGCGAGTTGATCAATGATATCTATTATAAAGAAAAAGACAAAGCCAAAATTGAACAGTATTGCGCTGAATACATTGTAGTTTTGACCCAGCTATATATGAAAATGAATAATTGGTCGTTAATCAATGAAAATAACATAGAAGTAATTTTATAGTATCAATTTTTAAACGCATGAAAAAAGTCCTTTTTATATTGTTATTTGCCTCTTCATTGGCAGCTTCGGCTCAGATTTTGAAACCAGCCAAGTGGACGTTTGCCCCATCAAAAACCTCAGCTAAAGTAGGTGAGACCATTGATCTGGTTTTCACGGCCAAGATTGATGATAACTGGTATATGTATTCTTCTGAACTGAAAGTAGATGGCCCATTACCGACATCAGCTAATTTTACTAAAAATGACACTTATGCTTTGGTAGGTAAACTGATACCGGTAAAACCGAAAGAAAAGTTTGATGATATATGGGGTGGCAAAGTGCAATACTTCGAGCATGAAGCCAAATTCATCCAGAAAGTAAAGATAACCAAAGCCAATCCGGTAATTGAGGGTAAAATTGAGTGCCAGACTTGTACAAATAAAGATGGCAAATGTGTACCTAATAAAGATAAATTCAAGTTTGATGTGAAGACGATTTAATAGCATAATGCATATAATGAAAAAGGCGTTTGAGTTCTCAAACGCCTTTTTCATTATAATCAGTTTCTTAAAATTTCCACCTCACAAAAGCTTCCATTGCCTCGTATTCTGCCAAACCTAGTTTATTGTAAAGGCTGGCTGTGGCTCTGTTACGCTCTTCAGCACGTTGCCAGAACTCGCGCGCATCAGTACCCTGGAATACCACACCATCTTTTTGTGACTGGTGTTTGAAGATACCCATACGTTTTTGTAGTACCTGGTCTGGCGACATAGGTACTGCCATTTCGATTTCGTGGATATCCCACTCTGCCCAGGCACCGCGGTATAGCCATACCCAACAATCTTTCATGAAGTTTTTATGTTTCAAACCTTCAATAGCAGCAAAAATAGCATCTAAACAAACTTTATGCGTGCCATGTGGATCGGCTAAGTCTCCTGCAGCATATACCTGATGTGGTTTTACTTCTTCTATCAGATCAGCTACTACTTTAATATCTTCTGCACTCAGTGGTTTTTTCTCAATACGACCTGTTTCATAGAAAGGCATATCCATAAAGTGTACATTTTCATCAGGAATACCTACAAAACGACAGGTAGCTTTGGCCTCACCTCTACGTATCAAGCCTTTTACATATCTTACCGCAGCTGTATCTACATCGCTATCTTTCTTGTTTTTCAAGAACTCTTTTGCTTCGCTAAATAAGGCTTGGGTCTCCTTATTTTCAATGCCGAATTTATGATTAAAGTCAACCACAAAGTCAATGAAGCGGATGGCCTCGTCGTCAGCTACAGCAATATTCCCCGAAGTCTGATAACCGATGTGTACATCATGCCCCTGGTCTACCAGACGCTGGAATGTGCCACCCATTGAGATAATGTCATCATCTGGGTGAGGGCTGAAGATAATCACACGTTTTTTAGCAGGCAAAGCTCTTTCCGGGCGATTGGTGTCATCTGCGTTAGGCTTACCGCCCGGCCAGCCCGTAATGGTATGTTGTAGTTGATTAAATACATCAATATTGATTTCGTAGGCTTGTCCGTGTTGGGCTAATAAATCACTCAAACCATTATCGTTATAATCTTTGTTGGTCAATTTTAATACCGGAATACCCAACGAAAGCGAAAGCGTAGTAACGGCCTTTTTCACCATTTTGCTCGTCCACTCTACGTCTTCAACCATCCAAGGGGTTTTCATACGGGTTAACTCTGATGCCGCTCTTTCGTCAATCACAAACAAAGAGTTTGGATGTGTTTGGAGATAAGAAGCAGGCACCGATTCTGTTACTCTTCCTTCAACCGCTTCGGCAATTACGGGTGCTTTTCTTTCACCCCATGCCAGTAGTACTACTCTTTTAGCATTCAGAATTTTAGATACTCCAAGTGTAATAGCCTTTTTAGGAACTTTTACCAGGCTACCGCCAAAATCTGAGGCTGCAGCTACACGGGTTGAGTGGTCTAGCATCATCAGACGAGTTCTTGAATTAATCAATGAACCCGGCTCGTTGAAACCAATATGACCATTGGCACCAATACCTAATAACTGAAAATCCAGCCCGCCCATCGCATCTATTTTTCTCTCATATTCATCACTAAAATCTTTTACCTTACTAGCCGGAACAGTGCCATCAGGAATGAAGTAATTTTCTTTCGGAATATCAACCTTATCAAAAAGTTGTTCTTTCATGAAACGAACATAGCTTTGCAAAGAGTCAGGCTCCATGGGAAAGTATTCGTCAAGGTTGAAAGAAACTACGTTTTTAAAGCTCAGATTTTCTTCTTTGTGCATACGTACTAATTCGGCATACACTGATTTAGGAGACGAACCCGTAGCTAAACCCAGCACACATTGTTTTCCTTGTTTTTGTTTTTCGCGGATCAAATCGGCAATCTCTTGCGCAACGGCTTTCGATGCTTCTTTTGAATCTTTAAAAATCTTGGTGGGAATCTTCTCGTAAGCAATAGGTTCATTTGTGATAATCTGCTGTTCCATTATAATTGTAGTTTTGTTTTAGAGGCACTAAACATGGAGAATTTTGGCAAATTTAAGGCTTTTCTCCTTACTAAGGCATTTTTTGTTACTCAAAAAGATTAATTTTTAAAATTTTTTAAAAATGTAAATCAGACACTTAATTGGTAAACGGTTTACTAAAACCTATTTTGTAGGAAAGCCACTACTTTTCAATTGCTCAAAAAAAGCTCTGGTTTTCTCCACGTTCTGCGCACCATTTATCTCAAAATACCAGAATGTCTCTAAATCTCCCCGGTGCATGGCGGCATTCATATCTCCGCTTTGTGATTTATGGCAGGCTTTTACCCAGTCGGCTACTATCATATAGCTATGCTTGTTGTTTTCGCCGAAGCCATATGAGCGGTCGAAGTAAAATACAGGAGCTTTTTCAAGAATTTTAGTTTCCGGATAATTTTCTAATTCTATGAATTTATAATCAGAATCTTTACCTGCCGATCTGCCACCCAATACGATTGGCTTATTGGCTCCTTTATATCTCTGAGCTGCTCTTAGTGCCATGATGCTGGCTGTTTTATGGTGCGCATGCTGGCCTGCATCGGGTACCAGGCAGAAAATGAAGTCGTATTTCCCCTGTTCTAAAATTTTATCCAGTTTTTTTTCAATATAGCCAATATCCCAGCGCTCACCTGATAAGAATGGCTCGGGGTTAATCTGGTAGAAATCATCTATCTGGTCGAAGAAGTGAAAGTTCCTGATGCCCATTACTTCACCTGAGCAAAGCAGTTCCTTCTTTCTGATTAATGGCAGATAGGTTCTTCCTGTAGCCGAATCGGTCATGTTCTTGCCATAATAGCTGGATGCCACTAAACCATTATAGCCACCTGAGCCATCGGTCATTAAAGCCACATCGGCAGTACCCTTCATTTCGTGGGTAACCTTGAAAACAGTTACCGGAAACATCGTTTCGTCGTCGGGATGGGCTGTTATGATTAATATTTTAGGGCCTTGACTATAAGCCTGGAAACAGAAAAGCACAAGCGAGAGGACAAAGCACAGGGCATGAGTAGCTTTTTTCATAGGTTAATAAACATAAATCAGGTTAGAAAGATAGCATATAATTGTTTAATCGTATTTGAGCCAAAATCTACCACACGTATATTCTTCCTGTCCATCCATCAATTCTGACTTTTGCAGTGGGTGGGCATGCACTAATTTTGAATCATCAAACACACACAATTAACAATCAAGTATAGACAAATATTTTTTAAAAGCCATGAAAACTAATTATAAAAGTTTTCATTATGATAGACGTTCTCTGGTATAATACAGCCGAGACTTAAATTCGGACTATAAGATTAAAAGTAATATTCATTCTCATATTTTGTTTAGGTTAGGGGTTTGGAAACCTCCTGTAGCTTTGCCGCAGGAGGTTTTTGGTTTATTTTCTAAAAATGAAAGTTTGCTTCTTTAACATATTAAGGGAAAAGAGGCTTACAATACAATAGCTAAATATAGAAATCAGTTTGGTAATTTAAGGGCATATTTCAAAGATTCACCCGCAAGCGTTGTTATAAGAGAGTAACTAATTTACCCCTTAAATTAACATTTTTATGAAAATTTTTCTTTTATTCCTTGTGCTTACCAATGTACTCGATTTTGAAAAGTTTATTAATGAATTTTCAGAAAACGATTATACGTTCGTAAATAAATTTCATAAGATTCCTAATAATCTTAAATCTCATCTAAAAGAGTTTAGAAAAATAAAATTTGTCAAAAACTCTAATTATAATCTTAGTGATTTTAATAATAAAATTCATCAAAGAGGATATCTGTATTTCTATTACTCATCAACTATTGCTATTCTGCATTATTCGCATGGAGGAAAAGGTAGCCATTATCATACATACATTATAAAATCCGATGGTAAATCAGAAGAATGGTATAAAAATTTGATCACTCCTAAACATAAGAATTTAAAAGAATTAATAGAAATTCTACGAAACAAGAATTTTTCAGAGCAAGTATATGATGAACTATAGAATCATTTATTCTAAAAAAATTGACTAACTTTAATTAAATCTGTTATTATTTTTAACTTATAAATAGATGCAATTCTTAATTTATAAGAATAAATAATATTAAATGCTTATGCCTAAACTAACAGGCTATAATCACAAATAGCGCTTGCCCATATCCGATGTTACGATAGAAGGTACTTATAGTCTCCCTAATGTTTACCATACTTACAAGTAAACTTGATGAAATAATTTTTATTATATATTTGCATAAAACACCCGATGCTTATACGCTACGTAAGAATGACCTTTCAGAAGGATAAAGTAGAAGATTTCTTAAAGATTTTTGATGAATCGAAAGAGCAAATCAGGGCTATGGAGGGTTGTCGGTATCTTGAATTGATGCGAGATGTTAACCATCCTGCAGTTTTCATGACACATAGCCATTGGCTTTCGGAAGACGATTTAAACAATTATCGCGATTCAGCGCTTTTTAAGACTGTATGGGCTCAAACTAAACCACTATTTGCCGATAAACCCTTGGCTTTTTCGGTAGAAAGTGTGGTTGTGGTGTAATTTTTGTCAGCGTTTTTTCGTTCCAATTGAAAATAGACTAGTCAAATGAAAAAAGTAGCCATTTTGGGTATTATAGGCTTATTAGCCATTACACCGGAGTTTTCGCAAGCAGCAAGCATTGACACTAAGGCTTCTGTTAGTGTAAAAAAAGAACTGGGCAAAGGCCGCAGAAAGAAAAGCGGTTCTTACAAAAAGAAAAGAGGCTTTATGTGGGGCTTGTTTAAAGGCAAAAACCAATGCGATTGCCCTAAGCATTAATCTATTCCAGAAACTTAGTCCGGTAAGTTAATGGCGTTATCTTTTTGATAGCTTTAAACTGCCTGTTAAAGTTAGAAAGATTATTAAAGCCACTCTCGAACGAAATCTCGGCAACACTCATTTTATCAGCCATCAATAATTTACAGGCATGTTCGATACGTATTTCAGCAAGAAATTGCGAGAAAGTACGGCGCGTGCGTTTTTTAAAGTAACGGCTAAAGGCCGACTCACTCATATTAGCTAGTTCGGCTACATCACTTAGCTGAATTTCTTCCTGATATTTCTGCATTACGTGTTCAAAAACCTTATTCATACGAGCTGAATCTACTTCATTCCGCAGTGAGATAGGGTTAGTTGTTAAATCCTGTTTATCTTCACTTTCAGCCAGAATAGTCAGAATCGAAATCATTTCGAGCAATCGGCTCATTCCTTTCAGATTTGGCAGATTCTTAAACTTCGGTTCTACTTTCTGTACCGTTTTTTCGCCAAATGACAGACCTCTTTTCGAGCGTTCTAGCAAAGCTTTTATGGCCTGACTTTCGGGAACCTCAAGAAATTTATCCCCCAAAAAATCTTCCAGAAAATGAATGACCAACGAACGGGCTTTTAAACCGGAGTCTTTGGCATAAAATTCTTCATCATTTCTATAATAATGCGGCAGGTAAGAGCCAATCATACATAAGTCGCCCGGGCCGTAATCAGTAATGCTGCTGCCGATAAATTTTTTTCCGGTGCTTTCTAAAATAAGTACAATTTCGTACTCCGGATGGTAGTGCCATGGCGTAGGAAAAAATGGACATTCCTGCACATAAAGATTAAATGAATAATCGGCAGGATTCGATATTTTGAGTAGTTGAGGTTTCATTTCTTTTGTCGCTATTAATGCCAGTTCGGTCTATACTCTATCTCTTTTGATAGCTAATGATAAAACATGTAAATATAAGGGCAAAATTCAATACTACTATGTTTTCTTGCCTAAATGTACGAATAACTTGTCAAAAAAATATTAGAAAATGACTAAATTTTAGTGGTAAAAGCCTATATCTATTCCTAATTTTGTAATTATTCCAATAATAAATTTTCATATTTTTAGCGGAAGCCTAATTTTATATTAACCTTAATTATTTGTATGAAACAACTACTACAAAGAATGTTGCTTGTGTTTGCTATGCTTTTAAGCTGGCAGTTTACACAAGCTCAAAGCCGACCTGTTTCGGGAAAAGTTTCTGATACAGGTGGCAGCGCCCTCCCGGGTGTGAGTGTTACGGTGAAAGGTACTACACAAGGTGCAATCACAGATGCTTCAGGTAAGTTTTCAGTTCAGGCCGCAAGTAATGCGGTTTTGGTGTTTAGTTACATTGGGTTTAAACCTATGGAAGTAAACATCGGTACTAAAACAACTGTTGATGTTGCTTTAGAAGAAGATGCTGCCGCTTTGAATGAAGTGGTTGTGGTAGGTTATGGTTCTCAAAAGAAAAGCCAGACTACGGGTGCGATTTCGTCGGTAAGTGCGAAACAAATTCAGGAGATGCCAATTACCAGTTTAGGTCAGGCTATGCAAGGCCGTGTTGCCGGGGTTGATGTTTCTCAATCAGGTTCGAGACCAGGTTCAGTACCCAAAATCCTGATTCGTGGTCGTCGTTCGTTCAATGCAGGTAATGACCCTTTATATGTAGTTGATGGTATCCCATTATCGGCAGGATATGAAGATCTGAACCCAAGTGATATTCAATCAATGGAGGTTCTGAAAGATGCTACTGCAACAGCCATATATGGTGCCAGAGGTGCCAATGGGGTTGTACTAGTAACCACTAAAAGAGGTGCAGTGAAAGGAAAAACTACAGTAAGTTTTGATACTTATGCAGGGGTGTCTGTACCATTAGATAAAATCAACTTATTCAGTGGGCCTGAGTTCCTTGAGTATGTAAGAGAGGCCTATCGTGCTACTAACCTTTATAAAGATGCTGCCGGTAATCCTGTGCCAACAGGTGTGGGCGATCCTGCTGCCGATGCGAAAGTGGCTGTATTAGGTGGTGACCCTGCGGTTGCCAAAGGTATTGCTAACGGAACCAATACTGACTGGCAGGATTTGCTTTTACGTAATGGTATCATGCAAAACCACTCATTAGGTGTGCAAGGTGGTAATGATAAAACACAGTTCTACATCTCAGGTGGTTATTTTCAGGATAAAGGTATTACCGCAGGTCTTGATTATACGCGTATGTCTTTAAGAATTAACGTTGATCACCAAATCAATAGCCATCTGAAAGTAGGTATCTCTTCTTATACAATGTATAGTATCAGAAACGGAGAAAATCTGAACCCTTATGGTATGACTATTCAGCAAAACCCGCTGGCTGTACCATATGATGATAAAGGAAATCTTATTTTCTCGCCAACTAACGATGCTTTGTTAACAAACCCGTTAGCGGAGATTGTACCGGGTGCACAGGTTGATGAAACTAAAAAATATCGCCTATTCAATAGCCTTTATGCTGAAGTTAAAATCATTGAGGGCTTAAAATATCGTGTAAACTTTGGCCCGGATTTTACTATCCAGAGATGGGGAAGATTTATTGGTGCAGCTACCAATGCCCGTAAATTCGGTGACCCACAAGCGTCTGTTCAGAATAACAATGGTTTCAACTGGACTCTTGAAAACTTCCTTACCTACAATAAAACATTTGGTGGTAAACACAATTTCGGAGCTACTTTATTGCACTCTATCCAAAGAGATAATTTTGAAGTGTTCAGAACTGAGGTGCAGGGCGTTCCGGCTGAGACTCAACAGTTTTATAACCTAGGTAATGCAAGCTCGGTATTATTAGTAGGTAGTGGATTAACTCAATGGACTATCAACTCTTACATGGCTCGTGTAAACTACGATTTCAATGATAAGTATCTATTAACTGCCACGTTGCGTCGTGATGGTTCAAGCCGTTTCGGTACTAATACCAAGTATGGTAACTTCCCTGGTATCGCTTTGGGCTGGAATATCAGCAACGAACCATTCATGAAACAAATTACCTGGTTAGATTTATTGAAACTGAGAGCAGGTTGGGGTGTGGTAGGTAACCAAGGGGTGGCTCCATACCAAACGCAAGGTTTATTGACCAGAACAGCGTATGCCTGGGGTTCAGTTGCGGCATTTGGTTATAGACCATCTACTATCGGAAACCCTGATTTAAAATGGGAATCTTCAGCTACTGCTAATATCGGTTTAGATTTCAGCTTCCTGAGAGGCAGAATCCAGGGTTCATTAGAATTGTATGAAACTAATACTACTGACCTATTATTATCTGATCAGTTACCAGGTTCAATCGGTTTCGGTGCTGTAACAAGAAACGTTGGACAGACTCGTAACAGAGGTATTGAGTTAGGGTTTACTACCGTAAACGTAAATTCTCCAAGCGGTTTCAAATGGACAACAGACTTTACCTTTACCAAAAACACAGAGTCAATCATTTCATTATATAATGGTAAAATTGATGACTTAGGAAACCGTTGGTTTATCGGTAAACCATTGAACTCATATTTCGATTTCAAGAAAGTAGGCATCTGGCAATCTAATGAGGCTGACCTGGCTAAATCTTATGGTAGTGAAGTAGGTCAGATCAGAGTTCAGGATACAGATAAAGATGGTAAAATCACTGCTGCTGACCGTGTACACCTAGGCTCTGATATTCCTGATTTTAACTTAGGATTTACTACCCGCTTTGAGTACAAAGGCTTTGACCTATCAGCTTTCTTATTCGGTCGTTTTGGAAATATGATTGTGAGTGGTTTCCACCAAAACAGAAACCAGTTAGCAGGTCGTTACCAACAAATAAAGGTTGATTACTGGACACCAAATAACCCTACAAACGAGTTCCCTCGTCCGAAGAGTACTCAGGAGTTCCCGGTATACAACACTACTTTGATTTACTACGATGGTACTTTTGTTAAGTTAAGAAATATCAATTTCGGCTATACTTTCTCTCCGAAAATTGCTAAGAAACTGGGTATGGAGTCACTACGCTTATATACTAGTATTCAGCAACCTAAAATCTGGTCTGTATATCGCGACAAATACAATGGTATTGACCCAGAAGCAACTATTACCTCTTCTGGTAACGGAACAACATCAGTTAGTGAAAACGTCGTTCCAGCTACTTCGGTTACAACCTTTGGTTTGAATGTGAGATTCTAAGTCGGAAAAATTTAATTATCAAGAAAATGAAACTAAAAAATATATTAAAACCAATCAAGGTCTTGGGAGTAATGTCAATCCTTTTGACAACTCAGTCTTGCAAAGATTTATTGGACGAGAAAGTGGTATCAGGTATCGGCAACGATTATATGAATACTGCTAAAGGATTTGAAGATGCCGTAAAATCATCTTACTCAGCACTCAGATATTTCTACGGAAGCCAGCAAGGCTTAACGCTTACAGAATACGGTACTGATATTTATGCTACCGGTGCCGATGGTGGTTACAAAGGATTCCATTTCTATGATACGCAGATGCAACCTACTGTTGATTATCTGATTAATACATGGGATGAACTCTATCGTGGTATTAATACCTGTAATGCCGTTATTGACAGAGCTCCTAAAGCGGCCGTTTCAGATGCTATCAAAAAACTTAGAGTAGCTGAAGCTAAATTCTTAAGAGCGCACTACTATTATATACTGTTCATGCAATGGGGTGGTGTAGACTTAAGATTGACTGAAACATTGGCTCCTACTAAAGAAACCAAAAGAGCTTCTGATGCTGAAATGTATAACGCCATCATCAAAGACTTGAACGAAGCCGTAGCTGATCTGGAAGCAAAAGGACACTCTTCTGACTATGGCCGTGCGACTAAGGCTTCTGCTGAAGCGCTTTTAGCTAAGGTTTATTTAGTAAAAGCTTACTCGGCTCAGAAAGCGGCTGACGATTTTACAAAAGCTGCAGCACTTTGTAATAATGTTATTAAAAACTATGGTTTCAAATTGTTAGATGATTATGCACAGGTGCATGACGAAAACAATCAGCAAAACAGTGAGGTTGTTTTTGCAGTACAGTATACCTCTGACCCATTGACCAACCTTACGAATAATACAGGTGCTGTGAATGGTGGTAATAACCTGCACTTGTTCTTTGGTATGCAATATGACGTGCAACCGGGTATGAAACGTGACGTATTCTATGGCCGTCCGTTCAAACGCCTGCGTCCTACATCTTACTTGTTGAATACTGTTTTTGCAGACAGAACCAATGACTCTCGTTACAAAAAGACTTTCAGAGATACCTGGTTGAGCAATAACCCTGGTGCTAACCTGAATGCTTCTTTTGATAACTCAAAAACCAAGCTTACTTTCGCAGCAGGTGATACAGCGATATTTATTCCGGGTTATGAAATGACTCTTGACGAGCGTGCCAAGAAAAAATATCAGGTATTGGTACCAAGCAGATATGATGAGGCGTTATTCCCGACTTTAACCAAATTCTTTGATACCAAACGTCCGGACTTAACGTATGAAGCAGGTAGCCGCGATTTCTTTGTGTTTCGTTTAGCAGATATTTATCTGATGTTGGCAGAAGCACAATTGAAAGCAGGAAATATTGCAGAGGCTACAACAGCATTAAATGCAGTACGCTACAGAGCTGGCTGGCCGGGTAAAAAAGATGCGATGCTGATTACAGAAGCTCAAATGAATTTCGAGATGATTATCGAAGAAAGAGCAAGAGAGCTGGCTGGTGAACAAACGCGTTGGTTAGATTTGAAACGTTGGGGATTATTAGTGGAAAGAGTAAAACAATATAATCCGCAAGCAGCAGTTAATATTACGGATAAACACTATGTGCGCCCTATACCGCAGACACAGATTGATAGATCTGCTAAAGGAGTATTTGCACAGAATCCAGGATTTTAGTTAGTTTTGTTTCATCATAGTTCATAGGAGAGGCTCCTTCATTTCAAGGAGTCCTCTCTTTTTAGGTTTTGAGCAAATACAATTTTTTAATAATAAACAAATTCAACCCATGAACCGCAGAGACTTCCTCACTCAGGCGTCGCTACTGACCGCATCTTCACTGATTTCACTAGAAAGCTTCGCCGCTGCCAAAGGCAAACATAAAATGGCTTATTCGGCTATTACCTGGAATGGCAATGATCTGGTAGCTATTAAGGATATTGCCGCTTTAGGTTTCAAAGGCATTCAATTGAGAGCGAACACCTACGCACCTTTTAAAGATAAACCACAGGACTTAAAAGATTTATTAGACCAGAACGGTCTGACATTGGCTATGTTTTCGAGCGGAAACGTAGGTATTCAGGATGATATTTCTAAAGATGTAGAAACACACCTAAACCACGCGCGCTTTGTAAAAGCCTTAGGAGGAAAATCATTGCAAATTACTAATGTCTCTCGTCCAAAAGACAGAAATCCGACAACAGAGGAGTTAAAGAAATATGCCAGGAATATGTCGGAAGTAGCTAAACAGGTAGTAGGAGAAACGGGTGTTCAACCGGCATGGCATAATCATATGCACCAATTAGGTGAAACACCGGAGGAAGTAGAAATTGTTGCTACAAACATGGATACCAAATACATTAAGCTAGAGCTTGACGTAGCACATTATACACAAGGTGGAGGAAACGCAGCTGATGCCATTATTAAATATAAAGATATTCTACACGCTACGCATATCAAGGATACCAAGCCTAATGCAGAAAGCAGATCGGGGTATCAGTTTGTGGAATTAGGACAAGGGCGTGTAGATTTTCCGGCTATTTTCAAGGCATTAGAGAAAATTAAATTTGATGGATGGAATGTGATAGAACTGGATGCTGTGCCTGTAAAAGGAAGAACAGCCCTAGAGAGCGGACAAACCAGCAAAAAATATTTAGAGTCGATAAATATTAAGTTTGCTTAGTAAGTTTAGGTTCTTAATCAAATTTTAGGAATTTTTAGCCAAATAGGTATTAGACTGGTAACTACATAAAGCTTAATTTTGAATAAAAATTATTCAATCCTATTCATACCTAAATGAAAAAAATACTAATAGTATTTCTGGCTGTTAACTCGTTTCTCTACACGGCTACGGCGCAGAAATGGACGAATCTTTTCAATGGAAAAGACCTGAAAGGTTGGAAACAACTGAATGGTAAGGCTAAGTATACCATTGAAAACGGAGAGATAGTAGGTACTACTGTATCTGATACTCCTAACTCTTTTCTGGCAACCGAGCAGGATTATGGCGATTTCATCCTGGAATTGGAGCTGAAAGTCGATAACTCGATGAATTCAGGCATACAATTCCGTAGTTTGTCGAAGGCTGATTACAAGGATGGCCGTGTGCATGGCTATCAGATGGAAATCGACCCGTCAGACCGTGCGTGGTCGGGCGGTATTTATGATGAAGCCCGCCGCGACTGGTTGTATATTCCAAACTCAAATCCTGAGGGTAAAAAAGCTTTCAAGAAAGATGCCTGGAATAAGTATCGCATTGAGGCCATCGGCAATATTATCCGTACCTGGGTAAATGGTGTGCCTGTAGCTTATCTGGTTGACGATGTAACTGCTAAGGGCTTCATTGCCCTGCAAGTACATGCCATTGGCAAAAATGATGCGCCAGGTAAACAGATTCGTTGGAGAAACATCAGAATCCAGACCGGAAATCTGACACCTAGCCCAACTGATAATACGCCTGTTGTAAACTTATTATTGAACAATCTATCACCGCAAGAAAAAGCGCAGGGTTTCAAAATGCTTTTCAATGGAAAGGATTTTACAGGCTGGAGAGGTGTTCACCAAACCAAAATGCCTGAGAAACACTGGAGTGTGGTAGATGGAGCAATCAATGTAAGCCCGTCTGATGGTTCAGAAACAGGAAACGACATTGTAACAGATGAGCAATTTGGTGCATTTGAACTGACTTTTGAATTTAAACTAACAGAAGGCGCTAACTCTGGTTTGAAATATTTTGTGAATGAAGCGTTTGATTCTGGTGGAAAATCAGGTATCGGCCTGGAGTTTCAGGTATTAGACGACGAACGCCACCCGGATGCCAAGCAGGGAGTAGTAGGTAACCGTACTTTAGCAAGTCTCTATGACCTGATACCCTCTTACAAACTGGATAAACGTTTCCAACGCAAAATTGGCGACTGGAATCAGGCTCGTTTGGTAGTGTACCCTAACAACATTGTTCAACACTGGCTGAATGGCTTCAAAGTATTAGAATACGAAAGAAAAAGTAATATTTTTAATGCTTTAGTAGCCCGAAGTAAATATGCGAAGTATACTAACTTTGGTGCAGGTGATAAAGGCAATATTTTGTTACAAGACCACGGCAATAATGTGTCTTTCAAAAATCTGAAAATCAGAGAGTTGAAATGATTATCTAAACTGAACTAATGATATGAAATCAAAATATCTTTCTATCATACTACTTTGGGTAGGGTTTAGTGAGGCTTTTGCTCAAAAAGCTAAGCAGGCAGATTTAGGTTATCGCTCAGCTAAAATTCTGAAAGTTGGAGGTTTAGATTTTAAAGACCTGAACAAAAACGGTAAACTTGATAAATACGAAGACTGGCGGCTGCCGAATGAAGAAAGAATAAAAGACCTGATTTCTCAGATGACACTTGAGGAAAAGATAGGTTTTATGATTATCAGCACTACGCGTCTGGCAGGAGATAATTCATTTCAGGCCGGTGCTGCCAGAGCCGAGATTAGCAGTGGATTTAATGAAGAAGATTTGATGCAACCCATCAATATGTTTACCCGGAAACCACTACCTGTACCGATGATGTCGGCTGCAGGTACAACCAAGGGCATAACGAATTTTCATCTTCGTCATTTTATTCTGAGAGCCAATACAAACGCCAGAACAATGGCCGAATGGTCAAATAATTTGCAGGCATTATGTGAAAACTCACGTTTGGGAATCCCCGCTATTGTGGCTTCAAATCCGCGTAATCACATAACAGTTGATGCAGCAATAGGATTAAGTGTTGGCACGACAGCGTTTTCAAGATGGCCCGGCGAATTAGGCATGGCCGCCATGAGAGACTTGAAACTGACGCGTGAGTTTGCCGAAATAGCAGCCAAAGAATGGTCGTCGGTAGGTTTAAGAAAAGGCTATATGTATATGGCCGACTTAGCCACTGAACCCCGCTGGCAGCGTATTGAGGGTACTTTTGGTGAAGATGCTGATCTGGCCTCAAATATGATTCGTGAAATTGTTTTAGGTTTTCAAGGTACTAAACTGAATAAAAATTCGGTAGCGATGACTACCAAGCATTTTCCGGGTGGTGGCCCACAGGTTGGCGGACAGGATTCGCACTTTGATTGGGGCAAATATGCACATTATCCGGGTGGCATGTTTGATTATCATGTAAAACCCTTTATTGCAGCTATTAAGGCAGGTACGTCGGCCATTATGCCTTATTATTCGGCTCCGAAAGATAAGAATATGGAAGAGGTTGGGTTTTCTTATAACAAGGCAATCATTCAGGACTTGTTACGCAAGAAATTAGGATTTAAGGGGATTATCAACTCAGATACCGGCCCGATTGACATGATGCCCTGGGGTGTTGAAAAGCTGACTATTGTGCAACGTTATCAGAAAGCGCTTGACGCAGGTGTTGATATTTTCTCAGGTGGCGCAGACCCGGCTCTTTTACTTGAAACTGTTAAAACTGGATTGGTTTCAGAAGCAAGAATTAATGAGTCTGTGACGCGCCTGTTAAGAGAGAAATTTGAATTAGGCTTATTCGAAAATCCATTTGTGGATGCAGAAATAGCTGTAAAAACGGTTGGTAATGCAGAGTTTCAGAAAAAAGCCGATGTAGCCTTTCGTAAATCAATCGTTTTGTTGAGAAACGAAGGGCAACTATTGCCACTCAAGCAAAAGAAGAAAGTATACTTTGAAACCTACTACGAAAGAGGAGGACCTCCTGGGGGTCAGGCGCCAAACCCGGTTTCTGTAAATATTCCAAAAGAAAATAAATGGAATATTGAATTTGTATCAAGCAAAGAAGAGGCAGATGTCATTCTGGTATGGCTTATTCCTACAGGAGGTGGTCTATTCAGCTCGCAAGGGAAGCCTATAGATTTGAGTTTGTCGAAGAATAAAATCAACGTATCTCATATCAATGAATTAGTCAATGCTAAACCAACGATTGTAGTGGTTAATTATACTAATCCCTGGGTAATTGATGAAATTGATAAGGGTAGTGCAAAAACGATTTTAGCTACTTTTGGTACAACGCAAGATGCCCTTTTAGATATAGTAACCGGCAAATTTAACCCTACTGGAAAAATGCCTTTTAGCACGCCTGTTTCTCAGAAAGCAGCAGAGGAAAACAAATCAGATGTGCCGGGATTTATGGAAGCTAATTATGCTTTGTTCAAATTTGGTGATGGCCTGAATTATAAGTAATTTGGTAGTATAAGTAATTGATGAATTTAAATAAACACTCGAGTAAGTAATATTCAATCCAATAAAACTATGACAACCCGCAGAGATTTTATTATCAAATCAGTTCTGGCTACTGCAGCTACTGGTTTTTCGGCAAAAAGTTATGGCAAAATCATCGGCGCAAACGACCGTGTACGTGTGGGCTGTGTTGGTTTCTCTGACCGCCACCGTGCTTCTCACGTAGGCCCGTTCAAAGCCATGCAAAAAGAGATGAACTTCGAAATGGTTGCTCTTTCTGATTTATGGAATCGCCGTCGTGAAGAAGGAAAAGCTTTTTTAGATAAACAATTAGGAAGTGATGTTAAGGTTTTCCGTAATAACGAAGAGCTTTATTCATCTAAAATGGTAGATGCAGTATTTATTTCAACTGCTGATTTCCAACATGCATTACATACCATTGAAGCTGTAAAAGCCGGTTGCGATACTTATACTGAGAAACCATTGGCTGAAACCATGGAAGATAACCGCGCGGTATTGAAAGCTGTAAAGGCATCAGGTAAAATTGTTCAGATTGGTTCGCAACGCAGAAGTGGTGAAAACTATTTTGCTGCTGAAGACTTCATTAAATCAGGCAAATTCGGCCCGATTGTGATGGTTGAATTGATGTGGAACGTAAACCAACCGGGACGTTGGAGAAGACCAGAATTAACTAAAGATCTGAAGGAATCTGATGTTGACTGGAAACGTTATCTGATGAACCGTCCGATGGTTCCGTTTGACCCACGTAAATATCTTGAGTACCGTTTATTCTGGCCTTATTCGTCGGGTATTCCTGGCCAATGGATGAGCCACCAGATTGATACTGTACACTGGTTCTCTGGTTTGCCACACCCACGCTCGGTAGTTGCCAATGGTGGTATCTATCAGTGGAAAGATGGCAGAACCAATGCTGATACTTTAACTGTAGTATTTGATTACGGCCCATTGAATGATAAATCAACTGGCTTCCAGGTACAATTTACTTCTCGTTTCTCTAACGCAGCAGGTGATACTAAAGAGTTGTACTACTCAAACGGTGGTATGATTAACCTGGATACTAACGAAATCTCTGCAACAGGTGGTTTACGCGAGCGCGAAGCAAAAGCTATGGGCTTACAACCAAACTTGTTGCCAACTGTGAAACTGGAAGGTGCAAAAGTAGAAGCAGGAGCTAATACAGGTGGAGACCCACTGACATTTGCCCATATCAGAAACTGGATGGAGTGCGTACGTAGCCGTAAAACTCCTCATGCGCCAATTGAAGCAGGTTATTCGCACTCAATTGCCACTATCATGTCGAACGCTGCTTACCGTACAGGTTTGAAAGTTACTTTCGATGAGAAAACACAAGAGGTATTAGCGGGTGGAAAACCGTTTAAGTACTAAGAATTTGTATTGATAAATTAAAAGGTCTGGAAGATGGTTCTTTCAGACCTTTTTTGGTTTTCTATATTTCAATCATTATTTTTTTGCCTTTTTGTAGAGACGTACTGCAATACGTCTCTACGAAAGGTAAACTATTGCACTCTCAACTCCCGCTTCAAAATCTTTCCTGATGCCCCCATAGGCAGGCTACTCATAAATTCTATTACGCGCGGATATTTATAAGAAGCTATCTGCTCTTTTGTCCAGTTAATAAGATCTTTATCGGTAATTTCGGCATTGGGTTTCAAAACTACGCAGGCTTTTATTTCTTCCCCATATTCCTGACAAGGCACGCCAATTACGGCTACCATTGAAACGGCAGGATGTTGCATCATCAATTCTTCAATTTCGCGTGGATAGACATTATAGCCGCCGCGGATAATCATATCTTTGGTTCGATCAACAATGAAGTAGAATCCATCATCATCTCTGATGCCTATATCACCTGAGTGCATCCAGCCATTAATAATGCTTTCGGCAGTGGCTTCCGGGCGTTTGTAGTATCCTTTCATGACGTTGTGCCCTCTGTAACAGATTTCTCCCTTTTCGTTATTGCCTAATTGATTGCCGTTTTCGTCCATGATACATATTTCTACACCCCAAACCGGAATGCCTACTGAACCTGGTTTGCGGAGCTGGCCTTTGTGATTAAATGATACTACCGGAGAGCCTTCTGACATACCATATCCTTCCAGAATTTCTACCTCAAATTTCTTCTCAAAATCGTGCAAAACCTGTACTGGTAAGGCTGCTCCTCCAGACATACAGAGCTTGAGGTTATTCTTAATGGCTATCATATCGAACTTATGGGTATCGGGGTAATTTAATAATCCCCAGTACATAGTTGGTACGCCTGCAAAATGGGTGATTTTTTCGTTTTGCATGAGGGTAAGCACCATTTCTGCATCGAAGCGTGGGACTAGTACAGAAGTTGCGCCTCTATATATGCTTGCCAGCATGCAGACCGTTTGTCCGAAAATATGGAATAGAGGTAGCACCAGCATGGATTTATCATCCGGGCCTAAATCCTGTAGGTCTTTGCTCAAGCAAGCATTCAGGAATAGATTAGAGTGTGTTAATTCTGCGCCTTTTGGCCGACCTGTAGTGCCGGAAGTATAGATAATAACTGCTGTATCGTCAGGAGAGGTGAAATGGCTTTGAAATACAGGAGATTGCCCTGCCATGAGCATGCCCAGGGTTTTAGTGCCTTCTATGGGAGAGGCATCTGTAAAAGCCGGGGTTATCAGAAAGAAATCTTTGCAGGTATCTGTTAGTTCGAAACCTGCGTGACCTTCTTGTCCCATCGGCATTTCGGGAGTGCCAACGAAGCAGAAATAAGCCTTGGCATCTGAATCCTGCAAGTGGAAAGCTATTTCGTGGCGTTTCAATAATACGCTTAAGGGAACTACCGTAGCACCTGTTTTCAGAATCCCGAAGTAAATCATCGGGAAATAAGGGAGATTAGGACAGGTAAGGGCGACTTTATCGCCGTGACTAATACCTAAAGACTTCAAACCATTGGCAATCTGGCTGGCAATGGCATCTAATTGTCCGAATTTAATTCTTTTATCAGCAAAAACAAGGGCTTCTTTGGCAGGTGAATTGCGAGCATGGTGCTCCAGAATGGTTGACAGGTTAAACATTTTTAACAGGCGTTTTTTGTTTGTGCAATTTAAAGATTAAGTTGTACTATTAAAAGGCATTTTTTGAGTAAATCGGGTAATATGGAAGAAACCTTTTTTTTCCTGAAAATGGGGTAGTTTACAAGGTTTTTAGATACTAACACTAAAAAACTAGCCAAAAAGCACACTGCAACGGAAGATAAATCTTAACTTCGCACCAGAAACCTAATATCAGAGACAAAAAGCAATGAAACATTTAAACCTGAAGCTATTGATAGCTTATACCTTTATATCTATTTCTGGTTTTGCTCAAATCAATACGCCTGCGGCAAGCCCATCAGCCACTATTTCGCAAGGGATTGGTTTGACTAAAATTACGATTGATTATAGCCGTCCGTCAGTAAAAGGACGTAAAATATTTGGTGATTTAGTGCCTTTTGGCAAAATCTGGAGAACAGGCGCAAACAAAATTACCTCAATTAAGTTTGATGATGATGTAGTAGTAAACGGAACGCCTGTAAAAGCAGGCAGCTATGGCCTTTATACAATCCCGACAGCCACAGAGTGGACAGTTATTCTGAACACAGACGATAAGCAATGGGGTTCGTACGGATACGATGATAAGAAAGATGTCTATCGTTTCAAAGTGAAACCAGCGAAAAGCAAAAGCTTTGTAGAACAAATGGCTATTGACATTGAGGGAATCAACCCAACTACCTCAGATATTGCTATTAAATGGGAAAACACAGAAGCAAAGTTCAGAGTAGAACAACCGGTTGATGCGAAAATCATGGCGGAGATTGAAGAGAAGACATCTAAAGCTGATGCGACTATTGATACTTATTTCTCAGCCGCTGATTATTATTACCAAAAAGGTATTCATTTAGATAAAGCTTTGGTTTGGGCTAATAAAGTGATTGAGCAAAACAAAGAATACTGGGCGTATCAGTTGGTGGCCCGTGTAGCAGCTAAACAAGGAAATTGTGCAGTAGCCTTACCAAACGCTGAAAAATCGATGGAATTAGCGAAGAAAGCAGGCGATGATGCTTATATCAAGCTCAATCAGAGTGTTTTTGCGCAGTGTAAGAAATAAACAAGCCAATCCGGCAATTCTCCCAAGCTGTTTTTCGTAATAGGCTTGGGAGTTTTTACTTATTTAAAATGTATGTTAGAGCAGTTAGAAGCCATCAGAGAAAGATTTGAGGAGGTATCTCAACAGATTACGATGCCGGAAGTGGTATCGGACATGGCGAAATTCAAGCGATTAAGCAAAGAGTATAAGGACCTTGAAAAGATTGTCAATCAGCTCAATGCCTATAAGAATATCCTGTCGAATTTAGAGGGGGCTAAGGATATTATTGCCAATGAAAAAGATGAGGAAATGCGTGAGATGGCAAAAGAAGAATTGGATATTCTGACACCTCAAAAAGAAGAAGCAGAGGCTATTCTGAAAGAGATGTTGATACCGAAAGACCCAAATGACAGTAAAAACGTGATTCTGGAGATTAGGGCAGGAACAGGTGGCGACGAAGCTTCTATTTTTGCAGGAGACTTATTCAGAATGTACCAACGCTATATTGAACGTCAAGAGGGCTGGACAATGACCCTTTTAGACCATAATGAGGGAACCTCTGGTGGATATAAGGAAATTATTGTGCAGGTTGAGGGTGAAGATGTGTATGGCAAGCTGAAATTTGAATCAGGTGTGCATCGGGTACAACGTGTACCGGCTACTGAATCTCAAGGACGTGTACATACTTCTGCGGCATCAGTAGCCGCTATGCCAGAGGCCGATGAAGTAGATGTGCAAATAAATATGAATGATATCAGAGTAGATACGTTCAACTCTTCAGGTGCGGGTGGACAATCGGTTAATACCACTTATTCAGCTGTTCGTTTGACACATATGCCTTCCGGGTTGGTAGTTTCCTGTCAGGATGAGCGTTCACAGATTAAAAACAAGGAGAAAGCTCTTTCTGTATTGCGTTCAAGATTGTATGATATAGAAATGGCTAAGCACAATGCTATGATTGCCGATGCCCGTAAAACATTGGTTGGTAGTGGTGACCGCTCAGATAAGATACGTACGTATAACTATCCGCAAAGCCGTGTAACTGACCATCGTATTGGCCTGACAGTTTATAACCTCCCAAGCGTAATGGATGGTGCGATAGATGATTTCATTGAACAACTCCGTATTGCTGATAATGCTGAGAAGATGAAGGAGGGCTTAGGCGCATAATATCTGGGAGAAGGGAAAACGGAGAAAGGAACAAGGAAAATGTAGATATAGCTGATTTCCTTTCTTCTTTCCCTTTCCTCCAGCTTCCAAATGTTTTCCTTTCTCCGTTTTCCTTTTTCCAAACAAACATTTAATCCTCCCCAACAATTATGGTCTTATGCCTCGCCACTAATAATCAACACAAAGTAGAAGAATTGCAAGCATTGTTAGGTAGCAAATATCAATTGAAAACATTGGCTGATATTGGCTGTTATGATGAAATTCCTGAGACTGAAAATACGTTTCAGGGTAATTCACGTCAGAAAGCCTTGTTTGTTAGAGAAAGATTTGGGGTGAATTGTATTGCGGACGATTCAGGTTTAGAAGTAGATGCCCTGAATGGTGAACCAGGTGTTTTTTCTGCCCGCTATGCAGGGGAGCATGGCAATCATGGGAAGAATATGGAATTGCTGCTTAAAAACCTGGGAAATAATCAAGATCGAGGTGCACAATTCAGATGCGTGATTACTTTGATTCTAGGAGATGATATTCACCAGTTTGATGGTATTATCAGAGGAACTATTACACAAGAAAAGCGAGGTGCACAGGGCTTTGGATACGACCCGCTTTTTGTTCCTGACGGATATGACCGAACTTTTGCTGAAATGAGTATCGAAGAAAAGAATCCTATCAGCCACCGTGGCTTGGCTGTAGCGCAGCTAATTGATTTTCTGGATAGACTGCCTCAAAAATAATTATTGTCTTGTCAGCAAGTGTCCTGAAAAATACATATAGTTGCCAGTACTTCCAAAAAGACCTGTATTAGTAAGGGCCTGCTCGGAGGTGCTGCTCTGAAATACTTTTAATTTGACAACGTCATTAGTAAATAATTTTATATCTAAGGATAAATGCTGCGAAAAGGCATTCTGCTGCCCGGCCTGATATTCTCCATATACTGCTTCATCATTTTTAAACAAGCTTAATCTCCCATAACCATTAGCAGGTGAAAAGCCAGTCCAGGTGATGGTAGCATCGAGATGATAAATACCACTTACTGGAGCTGTGAAAGAGGTATTTGAGAAATTATTATTCAAATCATAGGTTTCAGTGCTAAACGGAATAGTAATCTCGGCGCTTTGCCCTACAGTTAAGTTAGACTCACCGCCATAGGTAGCCGAGAAAGCCACAGCACCTTGCCAGGTAGCATTTCCACTGGCATCAGAGGTGAGTACTTTACCCATTCCTTCACCGACTCCGGTCATTTGCAAACCGCCATTTGTTTTTAAGGCTTTTCCCTGCCCTGTATTATTGATTGAAAGCAAATAATTAGGGTTTGAACCTGTAGCCGTATAAGGCAAAGTCAATTCTAATCCTGACAAATCTATCCAGCTACTACCATTACAATAAAACATTTTATTACTGGTAGTATTAAAAATCTGTTTTCCTTTGGCAGCCACATTACAGGTAGGATTCGCTGTAACTTTTGGAATGCTGATTGCATAAGGTTCTAAGAGAGTAGCTTGCGAAAAAGCAGCTATGGAAACAAATTGTAATAAAATGAATAGCTTTTTCATAATTATAGCTGGTTAAAATTATTGCTAATCCTTATTTTTCACTTTCAATCCTATCTATATTTTTTGAGATTACTTCTTTAGCACTTTTCAGTTTTTCGATTCTTTCTTTAAGTGTAGTATTATATTTCTCTAATTCGGCTATTTTCTCATGCAAGGCTTTAATAGCTTCTATCTCAATAGCCGTATAAGACCCATAATCTGCCGAAAGATATCCATCTGCATTTTCATTAATCTTATCCGGAAAAACTTCGCGTAATTCCTGTGCTATAAAACCATATTGAAGCCCTTTCTGCGTGCTGTCTTTCATTTCATAAGTAACTCCTTTCATTTGTAAGACTTTAGCCAATATTTCCTCACTATTCAAAGGAGTAATATTCTTTTTTAAGCGGCGATCAGATGGAATAATCCAGTTACCATTACCAGATGTTTTAAACGCTTGTCCTTCTACTTGTAGAGCTTCTGTGCGTGTTAAAAAGAAGTTGCCTCCAGCAAGATTTAAATTACGATTAATAGCTACTTTCTTCATATAGCCAATGCCACCTAATAAAGGAGTAACAGTGTTACTATTAGATATATGCAACATGTTATTTTGTGTAGAAGTATAGCCTGCATTATAGCCGATAGCTACATGATTACCTAATTGATTATTATTATATAATGCTCCATTACCAATTACTACATTTTCAGCCAGTCCTGTTGCTACTGTAAAGGCATTATTTCCTACAACTACGTTAGATACTCCTGACTCATTACCTATAGCTGCCTGGTAGCCTATTGCTAAATTACTTGAGCCAGTTACATTATTTTGTAAAGCATAAGCCCCTATTCCTGTATTATATATGCCTTTAGTGTTATTTGAGTAAAGTGCAAAATAGCCTACAGCAATATTACTGCCATTGGCATTGCTATATATACTTTGTTCATATAATGATTTCACTCCTATAGCTACATTACCTCCTAATACAGTATTGTTGCGAAGGGCAAAACTGCCAAAGGCAGTATTGTTAGAGCCGGTCGTAGTAAATTCTAAGGTATTATTGCCAAAAGCCTGATTAAAAGTAGGAGTAGTACTACTATAAAGGGCAAGGCTTCCAAAAGCAGTACTTCTGGTACCAGTCAGAGAATAAAGAGCATTATTACCAACAGCAACATTTTCATATTGGTTTGTAATATTTCTTAATGCTCCGGCTCCTAATGCTACATTATCATTTTTAGTTGAATTCGGTAGTTTGCCGATAATGCCTGAAGGAATAATGGTTATACTTTCATCGCTATCACTATTGACATATATCTGTCCGAATGATAATGAGGATATGAAGTAAAATAACAGAATAGGTATAAGCTTTTTCATATTTATATGTATTAATACTTAAATTTTAGATTTATTTTTCTGTTATATTAGTCGATTTAGCAGGCTCGGCCTTTACAGTTTCTAATTGACTTACTTTTGTTAAAAGTGTATTAAGTTCTGTATTCAAAGTTTTAAATGCTGTTTCTAATTCTGTTTTATCCTTTCGTAAAAGCATAATTTTTTTATTTAAAGCTTTAATAGACTCTACAATCATTGGGTCGTACGAACCATAATCTGCTGACAGATAGCCTGACAAATTTTCTTTTACTTTAGATGGGAATATTTCTCTTAACTCCTGTGCTATAAAGCCATATTGTATGCCTTTGTTATTTTCATCTTTCATTTCATAGCTTACTCCCTGCATTTGTAAGACCTTTTGTAACATCTCCTGAGTATTCAGTAATAGAATGTTCTTTTTTAAGCGGCGGTCAGAAGGGAAAACCCAACTACCGTTGCCAACTGTTTTGAAAGCTTCTCCTTCTACTTGTAGTATTTCATTACGGTTTTTAAAATCATTAGGATTAGCTGTTGATACTATATTTCGAGCAATTCCAACTTTTTTATTAGTAAAATCTCCTCCTATTAAAGGTATATCATCATCAATAGGAATAATATATAATTTGTTATCTCCGGTTTCATTTATTCCTGCTTTGTCACCAAGTGCTATATTACCTGAGCCGAGATTCTTTTTTAAAGCCTCACTCCCAATAGCTGTGTTTTGTGAGCCGGCAGTATTTAGAACAAGAGCACTAGTTCCTAAAACCACATTATCATTACCCGTCAGCATAGCATAAGCAGCACTGTACGCTAAAGCAATATTTCGGGCCCCTGTTTGGTTTTTATAAAGGGCATTACCACCTATAGCAATATTCTGACGACCATTAGTAGCATCGGTAGGATTATTGTGCATTAAAGCTTGTTCCCCTACTGCTACATTGTCGCTATTGTTTCCGCCATCATAGTCTTGCTCACGAAGTGCATTCTGACCAATAGCCACGTTTCTGGAAAGCGAAATATTACTTTCAAGTGTATTTCCACCAAAAGCTGTATTTTCATTACCAGTCTTATTATTGTGTAAGGCACCTCTTCCAAAAGCAGAATTTAATACGCCTGTTGAATTACTTGAAAGAGCTCTATAGCCAACTGCAGTTAATTGAGAGCCGGATGTATTAAAATAAAGTGTACGATGGCCAATAGCAATATTTTTGGTTCCTGATGTGATAGAATAGAAAGAAAATTCTCCTAAGCTTACATTAGTTACATCTGATAAGGCGGGAATAGTACTTCTTATGCCCTGTGGCACAATAGTCATGCTTTTATTATAATCTGTTATTGTGAAAACCTGACCAAGTGAAGCAGAAATGTTTAGGCAAAGCATAAACCATGTGAAATATATTTTCATTTTTGATAAATTGCTTAAAGAATGATAGTTTTAATAGACAGACTATAAAATTCTGATTGAAGTTTATTTGTTCAACTGTTGAGTTCGTTTTTCTAAGTTTTCGGCCAAAAGCATTGTTTGTTTATAAAGCACTTCTTTAGCAGGAATATCTTTCTTCAAATCCTCTACATTTTCGTTAATTGCTTTGATTGCTTCTATCAGAATGGAATCATAAGAACCATAATCTGCTGATAAATACCCTGCGGCATTTTCCTTAATCTTTGTTGGAAATATTTTGAGTAAATCCTGAGCAATAAATCCGTAGTGAAACTCTTTATTGTTTTCATCTTTCAGCTCATAAGTTACTCCTTGCATGAGTAGCAGTTTTTCTAACATTTCATCCTTATTCAGGTAAGTTATATTTTTCTTTAAACGACGGTCAGATACAAATTTCCAGTTTCCATTTCCCAGGGTTTTAAAAGCCTGCCCTCCTACTTGAAGCGCCTCTGTCCTGGTTCTGAAATCATTAGGGCCAACGAGCGTCAGATTCATATTAATAGCTAACTTTTGAGCTCCGAAATCTCCACCTATTAAAGGTGTATCTGTTTCACTGTTAGCAATATATAATTTATCGTCTCCAGAGGCATTGTAACCGGCTCTATACCCAATAGCTACATTTCCTGAACCATTATTATTTAGTAAAGCTTCATTTCCTATAGCTACGTTTCTTGAACCAATAATATTACTCCACAAAGCTTTATAACCAATCGCTACGTTATTATCATTTTGCTTGGCACTATATAATGCCTGATAACCTATTGCTATATTATTTGCTCCAGTTGTATTAGAATAAAGAGCACCGTTACCAATAGCTGTATTTTGTCTGCCATTATATGCATCGGTAGGGTTATTGCTATATAGAGCTGAATGCCCGATAGCCGTGTTTTCAGAAACAGTACCTGCATATGATTGCGAGAACAAAGCATAAGCACCGATAGCTACGTTTTTTGAAAGAGAGATATTACTGTTAAGTGAATAAGCACCTATAGCAGCATTCCCATATCCAGTTGTGTTGTTTTCTAAGGCATTAGCACCAAAAGCTGAGTTTAACACGCCTGTTGTATTGGCAAATAGGGCAAAATAGCCGCAGGCTGTATTATTAGATTCATCATTATTAAATAGAGCTTTATCGCCGATAGCAGTATTATTCTTACCTGTTGTAACAGATTTCAGAGCTCCTCTCCCTAATGCTACATTGGTAGTTTCAGTTGAGTTCGGAAATTTTCCTTGTATACCCTGAGGTGTAATTGTGATACTCTGATTTTCACCTGTTGCTGCAAAAATCTGGGCGAATGAAAGAGAAGTAATTGTATTAAAGAAGAGAATCAGAAAGGTAAGACGCTTATAAAACTGTTCCATGAGTTTGTGTTTTTAGAAATTCTATTCGGGATTTGATAGCTTTTAAGCGCGCATTAATTCATTATTGCGTTCAATAACCATTCGTATTTTACGGCGAGAGACCTGTATTTGTTTGCCAGTATTCAATTTAATCATACCCCTTCTGTCTTCGTGCATTTCTACTGTTTCTGCATGATTCATATTTACCAAAGTGTCACGATGCGTACGCACAAATTCGGCTTTAGAAGTGAGTAAGGTCTCATAAATACCTAGTGTATAAGCAGATAAATACTTTTTACCATCGGTAGTATAAATAATGGTGTAATTGATTTCGCTTTCTAAAAAAAGGATGTTTTTGATAGGTAATTTGATTTTACCTCTGTCTCCTCTGATTTGGATTCTACCTGATTCAATCATTGGAAAGTGTACATTTGGAATAGGAGTTTTCATTGCTTTTTCTTATTTTGTGTTTGATGGTTCAAATTTATATGGCTTAATCAGATGTACTGAAATTGATTTTGTAAACGGCAACACTGGTTTTATTTTCGGTTAATACGGGCTTTTCTACTTATTTAAAATCTGGGTTTATGATAATGAGTAGCAGAAACACAATTCCCATTAAGGCTACAGGAAATGCCGGAACCCATATTACTATCAAGGCCGCTTTCAGGTGATTATGGAGTTTAAGAAAGTAACCCAGAGTTAATAAGGCGATATAGGCTACTATAATCAGAGTAATCACCACATTATCTGTGGTCGATTGTTCGATTGCATCCACTACCAGATGAATAAAGGCAATGAGTATCGCAATGCCGTTTATCACCGCACCTATTTTGAAAAATGTGAGCATGAGATTAGTGTTCATGGTTTATAAAATTTCGATTTCATCTTTTTTTGTAGAATTATATTTAACCAGCCATTTATCTCCCATTTTTGGAATGGAAACTCTGGGTACAGTCAGTTCAACAGAAGTTTTAAATGCACTGGCATCTTCTGCATATACCAATAATTCTACGATTAGAACGGGATTATAATTTAGGTGTCGGCCTGTTTCTTTTACCCCTAATACAATTGCTTTTGCTACGTTGTCCATACAGTTTTTGTGAGCCTCGAAGCAAAGTAAAGTCAGCCAATCGCAAAGCAGAAATACGTTTTGCGAACGGCACAAAAGAGTTTGTTTTCGGTAGGAGAGGCTTATTATACCCCTAAAATACTAAGGATTTCTTCTTTTTTACGGCGAGAGATTTCAACCTGAGAGTTGTCTTGTAAAACCAGATAATCTTTATCAGCCGAAAGGCCTGTAATATGTTTCAGGTTTACGAGATGAGACTTGTGTGGACGGATAAACGATTGACTATCTAAGGTCTCTTCAAAATATTTAAGGTTTTTTGATGCTAGGAAGGGTTTACGAGTAGTAGAATAAATGAGAGTATAACTCCCGTTAGCTTCCAGACGAATAAGGTTTTCGAGTCGGAAAAAGAAAACACCCTCGGTAGTTGGCACAGCCAGCTGAAACTCTTTTTCTTCCTTGTTTTTAAGGTTTTGCTTCAGGTTATCATAGAGTGCCTGTTGGTTAGTTCCACGCTTCTCTAAATGCCTTGCAATGGCTGCTTTTAGTTCTTCAGTGTCAACCGGTTTTAATAGATAGTCTAAAGCACTGAAACGGATAGCTTTAATCGCATATTGATTATAGGCTGTCACGAATATAATATCAAAATTTATTAGCTCGCAGGCAACCAGAAAATCGAAGCCGTTGCGCTCAGGCATTTCAATATCCAGAAATATAATATCAGGCTGATAAGAATTAAGCGTGTCTAAAGCATTTTCAACCGACTCAGCCAGTCTGATTTCGCTGACTTCGGGAATTTCTGTTTTCAGGTAATGGCTTAATAGATTTCGGGCAGATGCCTCATCATCTATTAATAGTGCTTTTATCATAGCCGTATGTTTTTAATAATTACTAACCCACTGCAAGCTCGATGACTACCTTGGTGCCTGTCGGATTCCCCTCAGTATCTTCTTTATCAATAATCTCTATTCGTGCGTGTTGATTGTATTGTAAGCTTATGAGATTCAAACGGTCTTGCGTGATTCTTATGCCTTTTGATATATGTTTCTTAGTACTAGTCTGATTCTTCTTCAATAGATGGGATTTTTGTCGGCCTATCCCGTTATCTTCTATGCTACATACCAAAATATCATCATTCACCAAGTCAAAACTAAGAGTAAGTACCCTATTATCTTTTTTAGGCAATAGCCCGTGCCACAAGGCGTTCTCTACAAAAGGTTGCAAGAGCATAGGTGGAATTTCGATTGTTTCTGTATCAATGTCCTCTTCATCGTAAATGATTTCGTAGGTAAATTTCTCAGTAAATCGCAACTTTTCTAATTCGAGATATAGATTCAGCATTTCTATTTCCTGGCTAAGCGGCACCAGGTTTTTGTCAGAATTTTGAAGTACCAAACGCATCAATCTAGAAAACTTCTGTAGGTAGTTCTGGGCTTCTTTATATTTCTCGAACACGATACATTCCTGAATACTATTGAGGCAGTTGAATACAAAGTGAGGGTTCATCTGCGTACGCAAAGCCGTTAGCTTCGATTCAGCCAGTACTTTATTAAACTCCAGTAGCTTGCGCTCCTTTTCTTCCATCAGTTTACGTTGTTCCTGCCGCTTCTGGAACAATTGCCAGACCCAATAAGCAATAGCTAAGAATACAGTAAACATGATTAGCCTGAACCACCACGTTTCCCAGAAAGGAGGTTTTACGTAGATATTAAATACAGTAGTTTTTTCCTGTCTTTTACCCTGGTTATCAATTACCTTTACTAAAAACTTATAGTTTCCGCCCGGTACATTTGTATAAGATGCCGATAGGCGTCGTCCGCAGTATACCCAGTTATCATCATAATCTTCCAACTTATAGGCATATTGCAAGGCTACATTATCCCGATGGTCGGGCGAAGAAAAGTTAATAGTGAAATAGTTCTGCTTATAGGTAAGATTAAGTCTGTCTTTTTCAGTAAAAGGCATTTCTTTTTCAAAAACCTGAATATCGGTAATAATAGCTTTTTGTACTGCTTCCTTGTGCTGTAATTTCTGTGGATTAATCACGAGTATTTCATCAAAAACAGAAACAGTAAATTGTCCTGTTTTTGGATTCTTTTTAAAGTTTGCCCAGTACTCATGAAAAGGAAGACGTGTTTTAAAATCAAAAACAGCGTAGGTTTTAGTTTTGATATTCAGATAGCCTAATGTACCTGCATGGGTTCCGATCCAAAGATTATTGAGTTGGTCAAATTCTAATTTTGAAACACTATTGGTAAGCAGACCTTCAGAAGTAGTCATTTTATAAAGACACTTCCCATTAGTGTCAATCTGATAAATGCCATTATTAGTACCCACCCATAAATACCCATTTTCGTCTTCTACTGAATTATATAAAGCAAGCCCTTTCAGGCAATCAGCCTCAAGCTTATCAAATTTTTGTTGCTTCTTATTAAAGAACCAGATGCCATTGGCCGTCAAAACAAACATTTCGCCGGGCTTTTTCTGATAGATGGGGTGACAATATTCTGCTTCTAATAGATATCTTTTTATCTGTTTGGTTTTAAGGTTATAAGTATAAAAACCATCCATGTAAACATATAACCATAGGGTATTGTTCTCTTCTTCCTCCGGTAAAATTCCTTGAGACCTGAAAATTTTAGTAATATAAGGCCTGTTTTCATGAAGTATAGATATCTTTTCTATATTTAAATGTGGTATATCAACATTACGAAATTGTTTGGTGGTCGGATTAAAAGCTATCAGACCGTAATAAGTAGTACACCAGATTTCATTATTCACTAAAGTAGCGGTTAATATCTCATTTCTACTGAGGTCTTTTGTTGAAATAAAATACCTGTCAGGCGTAGCCTGAAGGTTTTTCAAATAAAACAAGCCATCTTCCTTGGCTATCCAATAGTCACCGTTTTCTCCTAATAACATATCGTTAATTGAGGCAAACTCTACGTCAATATAGGCTTTATAACTAGGTATATGAATAATATTCTCTAAGGCATGATTCATCCGCCAGCGACTTACACCGTTTAATGTACCAATCCATACAGTACCTTTTTTATCTTCATAACAATCATAAAAAAAACCGTAGCCCAAGTCGTTAGGGTCAGCTATGGCATAATCAAATTGTTCTATATCCTTTGCTCCTTTTTTTAAATAAAATGAGCGGTACTTCCAGGATGAAATCCAGAGTGTACCTTGTGAATCGACAAAGAGCTTATTTGCTCCATCGCCAAATTCTATCAATGGTTTTTTGAGTAGTTCTCCCCAACGCCTGTCTGCTTTAGTCTTAAAATTATAATGATGAAAAGACTTATCAGCCTGATCGCTATACCATAAGTTATTTTCATTATCAAGCGCTACGGCATTAATAATATGCTGGTTATTCAATACTTGCCATTGCTTGGGGTTATTGGTTTGATTATAGATTTTTGAGACTTCATAGTCAGCAAAATGCAGGCCATGCTCTGTTGATATCCAAAAGCCATTGCGAAGACTATCCTGGGCTATACCTAATCTAAAAATACCAATGTTCTTAAGAATTTCATCTCCTTTAAAGTGAACAAACTTCTGTTTTTTTGTATCAAACCAGAATAAGCCTTCGTCATAGGTAAATGCCCAGATTCTTTTATACTTATCACGAAAGAGCTTAATTATGTTAAGAGATTTAGTATAGTTTTCGAATATAGCAGTAGTAAAAGTCTGTGTCCATTTATTAAAAATACTTACGCCTACAGGAGTAGACAGCCATAATGTACCGTCTGTATTTTCAACTATTGAATTTACATAATCATCAGGTAGTCCGGGCGCATTTTTGTTCGCTTTATTAAATACCTTAATACTAGAGCCATCAAAACGATTCAATCCGTTGAGTGTACCAAACCAATAATAGCCCTCACTATCATGTAGAATGTTTATTACCTTTTTATCAGCCAGACCGTCTTTGGTCTTGATATTATCAAAGATATATTGTGCCGAAAGATTTTCGGTGAGAAACAAAAGAAAGAGAAAGAGTTTGAGGAATCTGACTATCAAGTTTTAGGGCATAGATGCCGTAAAAGTAGAAACTTTATAATAAAAAGCTAATAATTGCTCTGAAAAATTAAGAAAATTGCCATACAATAAAAAAGCGAAGCCTTGGCTTCGCTAATTCAATTATCATAGGTAAAGTATATTTGTCAAAAGAAAGGCTAAATAATAGATATTTATGACTACAAAATTCAGCTATTTTTCTACAATAAACTATTCCATCATTATCAAATACTTGTACTTTATTAACATATTTTATAAATTTGTTTTACCGATAATGATAATAAAGCATGAAAGTAGAATACGAGAAAATCTCCCCTGATACGGGTAGTTCTTTCCGTCTTATTCACTGGAAGTCAGAAAATGACAGGTTCTTCTGGCACTATCACCCGGAGTATGAAATCGTTTTTGTACGCAAAGGTTCCGGTAAATTACATATTGGTCAGCACCTGACTAACTATGAAGAGGGCGAACTGGTTTTCATTGGTCCAAACCTGCCTCATACGGGCTTCGGCTATGGCGTGATAGGCGAACATGAAGAAATAGTTGTACAACTCAAGGAGGATTTTCTGGGCGAAAGCTTTATGTATACGCCTGAAATGCAGCAGATTAAGCACTTGTTTGAAAAAGCCAGGCAAGGATTATCTTTTCATGGAAAGGCTAAAAAGATAGTAGCTTCTAAACTGCAAAAAATGCTCAATCTATCGCATTTTGACCGATTGGTAGAGTTACTGAATATCTTTCAAACACTTGCCACGACTTCTGAATATTCGGCACTCAATGCACCCGAAGCTTTATTTGATTTCAGCCATAAAGATGAAAATCGTATTAATAAGGTATATGAGTATGTAGAGCATCATTACCGTGAACCGATAGATATTCAGGTTGTATCCGATTTGGTGAGCCTTACAGTACCCTCATTCTGTCGGTATTTCAAGAAAATCACACACCTTACTTACACCGATTTTGTGAATGAGTATCGGGTAAATCAGGCGTGCAGACTATTATTTGACAATCTTTCTATTGCCGATATTTGTTTTGAGGTAGGCTTCAATAATATTTCGCATTTCAATAAAACTTTTAAGCAACTTAAGGGCAAAAGCCCCCGTGAATATAGGCTATCTCTAACCAAATGATTGAATTAAACAAAGTATCTGTACAAAAAGGAGACCGCACGGTCTTGCACAATATTAACTGGCAAATTAAGGAAAATGAAAACTGGGCTATCATTGGGGGAAACGGAGCAGGCAAAAGTACTTTGTTGGAGATTATAGCCGGAAAGATATTCCCGTTTAAAGGTACGGCTCATATACCTCATCATTCAGCAATTGCCTTTGTCGCTAAAGATTATAGTTTTAACCGGATTGTGCAATCAGCCACGCAATATTATCAACAGCGGTTCAACTCAATGGATGCAGAGATTGCACCCACGGTGATAGAAATCCTGCAAAACCAAATTAAACCGATTGGGACAGTTAATGAAAGCTCCATTAAATTACCTCCGCCGGAGTTTTCAGATGAAGAAATATCTCACGTATCGGGCCTGTTAAAGATTAACCATTTATTAGACCGAAGTATCGTTACGCTATCGAACGGAGAAACCCGGCGGACATTGATAACTTTATCTTTATTAAGAAAACCAAAGTTTTTACTATTAGATAATCCATTCATTGGGCTGGATATTGAAAGCCGATATACTCTACATGAGGTATTGAATCAGGTATCCCAATCAGGTATTCAGATTATTATTGTGAGTTCAATAAATGAACTACCGGATTGTATCACGAATGTGATTGAATTAAAAGAGGGTGAGGTTAAAAAAATTTATGCAAAACCTTTTCAGTTTACGCATAAGCGTATATCTAAGGAAAAATTATTGTATCCTGAAATTTTAGCGAAAATAGAAAGTAACCCACCCAAGCACGAGTTTTCCAGTGCCATTAATATGCGCAATATTGTTGTGACGTATAAAAACAAAAATGTGGTAGATGGTGTAAACTGGCAGGTAAAAAAAGGTGAAAAATGGGCATTAATGGGACCGAATGGCTCCGGCAAAAGTACGTTACTCAGCCTGATTACGGCTGATAATCCACAGGGCTATCAAAACGATTATGAATTGTTTGACTGGAAGCGTGGTACAGGAGAAAGTATCTGGGATATTAAACAGCGCATAGGATATGTTTCGCCAGAATTGCACCTCTATTTCAATCGCCATACCGAAGTATGGAAAGCCGTTGCATCCGGTTTGTTTGATTCGGCAGGGTTGTTTAAAAAACTTACGCCCGAAGAGCATGTCATCGTAGAAGACTATCTGAAATTATTGAATATTCATCATTTATCTAACCGGCAGATTACGCAACTTTCATCTGGTGAGCAGCGGCAGGTATTCCTGGCAAGAGCTTTGGTTAAAAACCCATCATTGCTGCTATTAGATGAGCCTTGTCAGGGGCTTGATTATAATCATATGGTTTATTTCAGGGATTTAGTTGATGAGCTGGTATTGGCCCTTAATAAAACTTTGATATATGTAACGCATTACCCGGATGAGATTCCTGCTTGTGTTGATAAGATAATCAGGTTGGAGAATGGGAAGACTGTAGAAATGGGAGAGAGGAAGGTTTAGATTTAAATGGATTTTTGTTTTGTTCTTAACATGGGTGGGAATGTGGCTTCGGCCGAGCGGCGGCCGCTCCGTTCAGTCACCGGAAAATTATTGGTCTCTCGGTGGCGGAGCGAAGCCTAAGCCACTATCAAGAGGAAATGGCGCTTTAAAAATAAAAACAATATTTTCCTTGTAAAATGAATTTTTATTCATTTATATTTGTGCTGCAATTGTGATAGATGAGAGCAAAGGACGAAAATAAAGAAATACTGATACTGGAATCTGCCTTAAAAATGATCGCACGCATTGGTTTGGCGGGATTGAAGATGTCTGATTTGGCTAAGGAAGCACATCTGGCTACCGGAACACTCTATATCTATTTCAGAGATAAAGAAGAATTAATCAGGAAATTGTACTTATATCTATTAAGAAAATCATCTGCTAATGTAATACAGGGTATTCTTACTAATGAGCCGCTTAAAAAGAGAGTGAATAAAATATGCTATAATTTTCTGATATATAATCTTGAAGGCCCTGAATATGGCGCTTTTTTTGAGCAATACTATCGCTCACCTTTTTTCCACGAAACAGAAAGTGTATTGGCAGAGGAAACTGCGGTAATGCAGCCTTTCTATGAGTTAATCATTGAAGGACAGCGGCAGGGAATTATCAAAGAAACTGAACCAGAACTACTGGTTACCCTTATTTGCGGCATGCTTGAAACTATGGCTAAAGTATCTTTTTATTCACAGAAAAGTATTTCTGACAAAGAGTGGGAAACAATTTTCAGTATAATCTGGGATGGTATTAAGAGCTAGATAAATTTCTATTTTTTTAATCTATAAATGAATAAATATTCACTTTAAATAATAATATTATGAATAATCGAACGATTCTAATTACCGGAGCATCATCTGGCATAGGTAAGGTTACCGCCAAATACTTTGCCGAACGTGGCTGGAATGTTGCCGCAACTATGCGTACACCCGAGAAAGAAACAGAATTAGCTAAAATGCCGAATATAAAACTCTATCAATTAGATGTAACCAATGATGAGAGCATTACCAAGGCACTTGATGGAGCTATTAAAGATTTTGGGAAGATTGATGTATTGGTCAACAATGCCGGATACGGTGCTGTGGGTGTTTTTGAAAAGGCAACTAAGGAACAGATACAAAAGCAGTTTGATACCAATGTATTTGGTGTTATGAATGTTACAAGACAGATTTTGCCTTATTTCAGGGCTAAAAAGGGTGGAACTATTATCAATGTAAGTTCCATGGGTGGTAGGCTCACTTTTCCGCTTTATAGTGTATATCATGCTACTAAATGGGCATTGGAAGGTTGGTCTGAATCTTTACAATTTGAAGTCCGCCAGTTTGGTATTAAGATTAAAAATATAGAACCAGGCGCCATTAAAACTGATTTTATGACCCGCTCGATGGATTTATTCAAGAAAGAGAGCCTGAAAGATTATGACAGATATGAAGAAATTGCTACTTACAATACCGAAGAATCATATAAAAGTGCACCAGATAGTATGGTAGTAGGTAAGACGATTTTCAAGGCGGCTAATGATAGCTCCTACAAATTGCGCTATCCAGCCAGCGGGCAAGCTTCCTTGTTTTTGTTTTTACGCAGGTTATTGCCTTTTGGTGTTTTTAATGGACTTGTACGCGGGGCTGTAGAGAAAGGGTTTAAAAACTAAACCCTTTCTTTGGTGATCAGTCTATTTAACCGTGAACGTCTTTTTATCTACCCCTACTCCTTTAATCGTTAACGATTTCCAATGGCTAGGTAGTTTGGTTTTTAGCTGGATGATCCCTGCATCGGTAATATCCAATCCTGCCCAGCCGTTGATAAGGGTTTGTAGGTAACCGCCTGCTCCAGTTGCAAAATATGGATTAGTACCGCCTGCCGTTTCGGCCAGTACACCGAATGGTGGTACTTCATTAGGCTTGTAGCTATCTAAGTACTGCTTATACGCAGTTTCAGTATCTCCTAAACGAACATTCAGAATAGAAAAAACACCATGCGCCATTGCCGGGCTTTGTCCTTTGCCTCCCGGTTGGTTATCACCTAAAGCTTTCCAGTAGAAATCCAGGTCTTTTTTAATGATTTTAGGGTCAGTTATCTGTTTCATTGGGTATGCTAAAAGATTCACATCACCTTGTTTGATAGGTTCGCCATTATAGCTGGCATGCTCACGGGTAGTTCCGTCAGGGAATTTCAAAATGATGATACCTTCCTGTACTTCTTTCCATGTCGGGTTTTCAGGTATGCCTAATTCTTTGGCTGCTTTATTAGCAAAGCCTAGTACTTCTTTGGCCATACCATTGGTGTAGGCATTATCATCCACGTTTTCAGCCCACTCGTCAGCACACACTACGTTGATTATATGATATTTTCCATCTGTACCTTTTTCAACTCTGCTAACCCAGAAATCAGCTACTTCTTTTAATAGAGGGTAACCTCTTTCTCTCAACCAGATTTTATCCTTAGTAACCTGATAGTATTTCCAGAAGGCAAATCCTATATCACCTGTAATATGGTGCTGGAATGGCCCTGTTAAAGCCCATACAGGCGTAGCTTCCTGCCCTGAATCATCAGATTCCCAAGGGAACATCGCTCCCTAAAAACCGTGTTCTTTGGCGTTGGCTTTAGCAGCTGCCAGGCGCTCAAAGCGGTATTCTAAGATAGATTTAGCCAATTCCGGCTTCATTACTAATAAAGGTGGGAACATCCATATTTCTGTATCCCAGAAAACGTGACCGTTATAGCCCAAACCTGATAGCCCCATTGGTGAAAGGCTGTAGGCTTGTCCTTCTCTGGAAAATGAATATAAATGGTATAGAGAAAAACGGGCGGCTCTCTGAGCCTCTGTGTCACCTTCGATAATAATATCCGACTCCCAGATTTTAGCCCAGGCTTCCTTGTGTTTTTTAAGTAAACGTTCTCTTTTTTCGAGGGCTGCAAAAATGGTTAAGCGCTCGGCTTCATTATGTGGGTCGGCTACGTGGGCCGTTGAAATCACTGAACCTACTACCGAAAACTTATAGGTTTCACCTGCTTTCAGTTTACGGGTAAATTTCATGCGGTGCATGCCATTATCCCATTCTTCATGTATTATCTGAGGTTCTTTACCTCGTTCTTCTTCAAACAAAAAGGAGTTAGAAGCCGCAATGGTATGTTTTCCGGTTGGCGTTTTGGCAACCGAAGTCATTAAAGGAATCAACGAATGTGGGCGGTCTATCAGGTGATAGTAATTTTGTACGTCTCTCAGCATATCAGGCGTTTGCATGATGCTGATGGGCGTAATTTCAACGTCCTGTCTGGCTGTAATTTCCATTTCAATCATGGCGGAGTGAGGCAGGTGACGTAGTGCCAAAACGTTAGATTTGACAGATACTTTATTGCCCAAATCGAAAGTAGTGGTGAAGATGGCATTCTGCATATCCAGAGTCTGGGCAAAATTGCTGATATTCTTCTTATCAATTAATCGGCCGTCTACGTTCAACTCCATATTGGCAAACTCGAACACTTTCATGATGTTGGATACCCGACCACGGCCGTAGGTATCAAAAGCACCATTTAATACAATATCTTTTACTTTAAGAGGCTCAGGCGACGAGATAATACCAACCATTCCGTTGGCTATTGTAACACCGTAATAATTGTTAGGGTCGAAGTTCTTAGCGGTTATCTGCCATTGCGCAAAAGAGAAGTGCGTAAGCAGACATAGGAAGAGAATTTTCCCGATTGTGATTTTTTTCATAGGTAAAGTTTTAAAATAATACACTAAAAATAGCGCTTTTATAAAAAAAATCAAATTTGATTTTCCTGTCTGATATTTTAAGCTAATTTTAAATCTGTTACCAAACCATCCCTATTTTAACCGATGAAAAAGGTTTTGTTATTCTTATTACTGCCTCTTATTTTTTTTGCTTGTAATTCATCAGACTCTTCTAAAGGTGACTCTTTGCAGGTAGCCAAACCTGAACCCATTTTGCTAAGTTCTACAGATTCTGTTTCGATTGATTTACTGGAACTGAAAGAGAAAGGTTTATTAGAAAAAACGCAGGTAGTGACGGTAAATGAAGATCCGGTTTATTTTAAGAAGAAACGGTATAATGCAATTTCGTTAAAAGAGATACTGGAGAATTACTCTTCAGCAAAAAATCAGAATGCTGCTGAAACCAAAGTAGTATTTGAATGCGAAGATGGTTATAAGCCTGAAATGCCACTTGAAAAGCTATTAGCATCGAAAGCCTATCTGGCGGTTGATGATGTAGATGCACCTAAGGGTAAAGAGTGGGAAGTACTTTTGAAAAATGGTGAAGAAGTAAAAATAGCCCCATTTTATGTGGTTTACGAGGGAGTTTCTCCAACCGACGCAGATTACAAATGGCCTTATAATTTAGTAAAGATACATTTGGCACCTCTACACGAAAACGATGCGGCTTTAGTACCAAAAGTAGAATCAGCTAAAGCAGGTTATGACCTATTTAAGAAATATTGCCAGACCTGCCATAGCATTAATAAAATTGGTGGCAAAATGGGACCTGAGCTGAATTTTCCGAAGAGTGTAACGGAGTACTGGAACGTAGAAGATTTAAAAGCTTTTATTCAGAAACCGGAGAGTTATAGAAATGAAGTGAAAATGCCGAATCTGGGTATTAAACCTAAGGAAGCCGAAGAGATAGTGAAATATCTGGAGTATATGAGTAAGAATAAGATTAACTAAGAGCTTTCTTAAAATATGCGCATAAAAAAACGCCTTTCCCATTGAAAAAGGCGTTTCCGTCTAATTAAAACCGATAATAGAAATATTAATATGTATATAACGTATTGTATTAAAATCTCCTAATTTGGCGCGAAATCGCAACAAAATGGAACACTACGTTATATGCGTATTAATGTTTGTGTTACGCTTGTGCTACGTTTTTTAATCCTATTCGTCTTTATAAACCTCGTTCAAAGTATCTAATCGAATGTGATTTATCTTAGAGTAACCCTCAGTAGTTCGTACCTCAGCATGGCCAATTCCCTGCGAAGTTTTGTAAATATCGCCTTGATTAGCCGATTCGCTTATAAACGAACCTCTTGCAGAATGTGTGCTAAAAGTTATATCCCATTCTAAGAGTTTGGCGACCTTTTTTAGATTTTCATTAATAACCACAATAGCATTATCCATCTTCTTCCTAAATGCTTCTGCGTTAAGTCCTGAAACATATTTTAGGAATGGGAAGATATACTCTTCCGAACTTTTTCCTTCAATATATTTCTCTATAAGAATTGTTGCTTTTTTGCTTAATAATATGTCTCTAAATTTCTTTTTTCTGCCTGATTTTTCAACTTCAACTATTACTCTACCATTCTCATAATCTTTGACTTTTAACAACATAGCTTCTCCGATTCTGATACCCTGACAAAAATAGCAAAATAGGAACACCTCTACAGCTTCTTGAAGTGATAACTTATCACGCAAGTCCAGATTCCATAATTCTAAAATTTGGTTAGGGGTTAATTTTTGCGCTTTTTCGGTTTCATAGCTGAAACTTATGCCTTTAAACTGCTTAATAATGTACTCACTATAATTAGGGTTTCTCACTAAGACCGCTTTAATAATTGAGAAGTAGAGGGCAATAGATGATGCGGCCATCGGCTTACCGCGTTTGGTATCAGTAGTTAATAGGTAGATTTTGAACTCTCGTATTTTCTCATTAGTCAATTCATCAATGAAAAAATCTTCACCGGAAAACTCATGCTTAGTATCATTGTAGTCAATTTTTCTTTCAAAGAACAAGAACAGTTTTTTAAAAGCGTCTCGGTAAGTATGACTTAATTGATATTGTTCCGATAATCTTTTCTCTTTTAACTCCAAATTAATAAACGGAATTATGGAAGAACCTGTATTGACCTCATTAGCTTTTAAAATAATTGATTGGGCTGTAATAGGTTTATTTTCATCCTTTAGTTTCCTCCAGGCTTTTTTTAGTCGTTCAATCTCATTTATGATTATACGATTATATTCATGGTATTTGTGATAAGATGATAATATCCATGAGTCCTCAATGAAAACTTCTTTTTTACCCTTTTTCATTTTTAGCTGTCCTGATGGATTGAAATGCTCTGGATGGATAAATAATTCTGTTTTGTAGTATTTTGATAGTCTGTTATAATGCACCCTGATTTCAATTCTCTGCCTTTCATCTTTCCGAATGTGGTGATGAAGCATGACGATAAAGTTAGGTATTACAGCCATTTGCTAATAATTTTAACAGGTTGGAAATTAGCTTCAATTTACTACAAATTAGGAATCCTAACACGTTACTTAGTACATTACCACACTAAAAGATTTCTTTATAGGCACCCGTTATCCTTTTATTTACAAATCCCCACAAATACCTGCGATTTCTTTACAAATCCGAACGATTTCTGTATAACGATTCCTATAAATCTAACTTCACAAATCGTGTGAATCCTATTTTACGATTCATTAAAATTCCTGATTATTGACGATGCACGATTCCTAAAAAATATAGCCCAAAACCAATTCATTCAAACCTATATAGGTGTAAAACCAATGATAAATTATCATAAATAGCTTTTATTATTCATATATTTTGATTATATTTCATCATATTTAATTCAAAATTTAATCAATTTATTCATTACCGTCTTTCAGAATGGCATCATCAATAGTATATTTTCTATCCAAACAACAAAAGCCTTTGACCGATGCGTTAAAGGGAGCAGTAGCAATTGCGGTTTCGCCCAATACAACAGTTTATGAGTCTGTTAATAAATCTTCCGGTGCGGATTCAGGTAGAGTAGTCATCACTTATCCTGGAGGTTCAAGAATTGGGATAATTCAGGAGATTGGCTACATCGGACAAAAACTATTTGCGAAAGTTACCCTTTACACCTATTTCTCTCATCCATTTAAAACAGGTTCTGTTATTAAACAAGTACTTATTCCAATTGAACGCTTATTGTTCGACGCAAAAACTATTCCAACTAATAAGGTTGAGTTATATGCTATGGGCAATAACACAAATATCAGGTTAACTCCCAGTACGTCCAGTAAAAGCTTAGAATTATTCAATAGAGGTCAGTTAATGGGTAGTAGCGATGGTGTTCTTGTTACATCTCCTGATACAGTCAGTAATTATAGGTGGTATAGAATTACAACTGTCACAGGAAAGTTAGGCTATGTAAGGCAGGATGTAGTAAACTCTAACAAACCAGCAGCATCTCCAATCCCTATCCCATCAGGTAATAATAAAGTTATACCAACAGCTGAACAAAAGAACTCTGAATTAGATGGAAATGTACTTGACACGGGATACGCTTCAACTCGAAAAGCTATATACTATGGAATGGTCGCAGTAGCCGTAGTTATTGGTTTCTGGTTGATTAATAAATTTGCAGATTCATACAGAAGCCAATAAACAAAAGAGTAAAATTATCACTTAAATTAATTAAATTATAACAATGGAAGAAGACGAAAAAACAGGTACGGGGTCAGACTTAACCCCTTATGAATTAGAAGGTGTAACGGTAAAAGGTAAAGCAAAGAAAAAAGGCTTATTCGCAAGCATCGGGGATTTCTTTTCAAACCTTTTTAGTTCAAAAAAAACTATCCAAAGAGATAGTTCTGCTAATGGAGCAATACCTATTGTTATACAAAGAACTAAGACTCCAATTCTGCCCAGCATTCTTGCTACAATTGGTGAATTAGCTGAACCAATAGCGAGTGTTTTTATTGCCAAAGAGCAAACCAAAATTGCACAGACATCTATTCAGGCTTTGGAGCAACAACTAAAAATTGCCCAGACTGAAAATGACAGAGCAAAGATTCAGGTTTCTATCGAAGAAATTGAAATGAAAGAAGAATTCGAGCAACAGGAAACCTATCGTAAAATGATTAATGGAGTAATGATTATTAGTGTCGTGGGTTTAGTTGGTTTCTTCTTTTATGTGATGTTTGGCAAAGGTAATAAAGATGCTTTACCAAGACGTGCGTAGATTATTTAAACAAGCAATTACACTTCATTTTACAATCCTGTGGGTTTACCTGATTCAACAAATCCACATCAGGAAAACAACGCCATTGATGGCGTTACTGCAGATATTATTTCATTTGAATATCTTAATGATTTATCACCCTATTCAGGTCTGTAAGAAAAGCTAAATAATTTACTTTAAAAGTTTTCACACTTTGATTATCCAATTTAGCTTCTAACTTATCGATATCCACAGACCACATACCTTTTTCAGGTACTATATAAAGTAGTTCAATAGGATTAATATCATTCAGAAAATCTAGCCCATTGCAGTTTAATAGTTTATCCAAAAAAGCTTCTTCTATCTCTAAAAGTCTTACATGTTTCCATTTCTCATACACCTTGATTAACTTATTTTGCCGACTATTCTTAGCAATATAATCAGAATGACCATTATTTCGATAGCAAGTCAATAATGTTCCATCTGAAAAATACGATTGAAATATACACCCCATTGAAAGCCGACCAATATCCTGAGCCAAAGTTTCTTTTGATGGCTCATTACTATACCCTGCACTCGATTCACACCTACCCAATAATTCTCCACTATCAGCATCAGCCATGAGAGAAATTGCATTAGAATAGAATGGTTGTCCATTTTCGTAATTTATTTTATTTGCAAGATAGTGCCCTATTTCATGAAATAATACCCTCTTTACTTCTTCATTATCATACCTATCTTCTATTTTGCTCATAATAATTCTTAGAGATTAGCAAAATACTAATAAGAAAGGGGCATTTAGCCCCTTTCTTATTAATTTCTATTGCTCTATTTTTGTAAAAACTATTCGTTCTCTTTCTATATGACTTAATTTATAAAGAAGTCTGTTTTCAATACAATGAAGGACACTTTTATAAAACATAGCTTTTGCCTCATCAGTAATATTTTCCCCTCCTAACGAACCAGTCTTAGGATGCACAAACATTAAATATATACATTCATTATATATTACAGCATAAAAGTAAACTCTGTACCCTCCAGACCCATCCAATCTCTTCTTTATATAAGGTCTATCAGCAGAATTATTTAATCTTTTTCCAGTAATAATACTTTGAGGGTCGCCAAGCAAAAAGTGTTCTATTATTTCTTTCTCTAGTTCTTTATATGACTTCTTTCTTATTAACCTTTCATACTCATTTTTAAATTCTTCAATACAATAAATGTCCATTACAGCATCTCTAATTTCTTGGTAGTATCAGTAAATTCAGTCATCTGTGGCAAAACAAAGAAGATTGAATTCAAATCTTGATAATTTTCCTTCATATCATCTATTGCCTGTTTAAACATCTTTAATTCTTGAACTGCTATTCCTCTCAATCTCAATGGATTTAAATCTGCGTAATGTCTGATAACAATAGAATGTATATCCTTAATAATTTGTATTATTTCGGCAAGCTTTTCAAGGCATTCATCATCAACGTTATTCAGCCAAGTAAGTTTTTCAGCTCTTTGGTTAAGTAAATCAAGTTCTTCGGTTTTTTCCTTTAGATGAGATTTAAGTTCTAAAATTTTATCTAAAAAATGATTAACAATCTCTTCTTGTGTTTTCTCTACCTGTGCTTTACTTTTAACATCAAGCATTACATTGAATGTATCGTTGAGTTTATCAATATTTTCTTCACAAGTTAACATAAATATTAAGTATTTAATAATTTGAGTTATAGCCTTCTAAACTCACAAAAAACTATTCCATGATATTACCATGAAATATAAATACACAGCAAATGCGAAATATTCTTTGGCAAGAATGCGCATTTTTATACAATAACAATAAAAATGCAAATATTATTCCAAAAGAGAGAGCTTAGCCAAAAAGGCGATTTTAAGGCATTTGAGTAGGTTTTAAAAGGTGATCATGAGTAATTTTAAGCTTTCAATGTCGAAATATCGTCATTGGTTTCGATATTTCGACAGTAAATATGATGAACGGAAAATATTTTTCAAAACATTTTAACAAATTTTTACAAAAAACATACTATTGTTTTCACCCATTAAAAACTTATATCATACACAGGTTTTAGTGAGCTACGCCTACATTCACAATTAACTTTCTGTGAATAAATATCAATAAAAATACCAGGTTAATTAACTTAAAACCCGTAAACTAATTCGGCTCAACGTTCTCAGCTTTTTCACACCTCAGCTGCTCACTCAATTTTTAGCGTGCATCGAACTGAATAATCAATTTGATATTTAGCCGGATTTAACGCCATCTACATCGTGCCTTGAGATATTTTTTTTTCAACTGGCCAACCACGCCAATTACGACGTTTTAGGCCCGAATAATTTACCTACATAACGCCCGAATTGGCGTTGATATATCTATACCATCTGTGATTTACTTACCATCAGCACTACCGGCCAATTCACAAAATAATTCTCACTTGTCTCTACTACTTCAATCACACTAATGACCGGATAATAAAAATGTAATTTAGTATTAGTTAAAGTGTGTTAATAATAGGAATTTTAGACAGCAGAACTATTTAATTGACTTCCATAATCCTATTGTTTCCCCGAGTCTCATGAGAAATTTTTTATTGATAACCCTAAGTATTTTATTTTACACAATTTTTAATCCCTTATTAGCCCAACTACAATGCGGTACTGATGAAATCTACAGGAATAATCCTGCGTTGAAGAAACAAGTAGAAGAACAAATCAAACATATCCAGAATTCTACGAATATAGTAGATCCTAATACAGTTTACACCATTCCGTTGGTATTCATTATTTATCATAAAGGAGAACCAGTTGGTTCAGGCTCAAATATATCAGATGCCACCATTCTGAATGAACTAAGTAAATTAAACGATACCTTTAGGGCAAGAAATCAGTTTGCAGGCCTTAATGATACTAAAGTACAATTCGCTTTGGCCAATTGTGGAAGCTTCAATAGTATAGTAAGAGTAGATGCCCGAAGTGTTCCTGATTATGAAAGTAATGGGTTAACCTATGGCAGTTTTACAATGGAAACTCAATTAAGAGCATTACATAACTGGAACGATAGAGATAATTATATTACAGTAGAACTAGTGCATAAATTAAACGGAGCCTCAGGATATGCTGGCTATCTAGCCGGATATACTTTTATTGATGTAAATATTTTCTGGTATGGATTAATGGCACATGAAATAGGTCATGTTTTAAATCTTATGCATACTTTTGAAGGAGACAACGGTGGCATTCAATGTCCTGCGAACAACAATCCTGACACAGATGGTGATAATATCAGTGACACGCAACCACATAAAAGCGGTGATAATTGTTATGCTTATACCTCAAGTACCATAAATCCCTGTTCGGGCATTGAGTTTGGTGATACGTTTGAAAACTATATGTGTTATAGCGGCCCTTGCTGGAAAAAATTTACCCCCAAACAAATTGAGAGGATAAGAAATAGTGTGTCTACTTACATGCCCAACTGGTTTAATTCTCCTTATTTGTCAGGACAATCAACTCCACCTATAGGTATTTCTAACCTTAAATGTGGTTCAGGAGCAATTACCCTGTTGGCTTCGGGTTGCAGTGGCACATATACCTGGTATAGTGATAATACAATCGAAGTCCCTATAGCAACTGGGTCAAGTTATACCACACCTGTTCTCAACACTACAACCACTTATTACGTTACTTGCCAATTACTTACTTGCACTGTCTCTGTAAGAGTACCTGTTCAGGCTATTGTTACCCCCCAAAATGAATGTTATTGTGAGTCTTATGCTTCTGAGACTACGGATGAGGATATTTTTAATGTAACGTTCGGAACAATTAATAATAATTCGGATTGCAATTCTTTTGGCGGGCCAGGTTCTTCCCTAAATAGTTATTCAAACTTTACTAATCTCGCACCTGCTATAGTAGTAAAGGGCATACAATACCCTTTTTCTGTGAAGATTAACACTTGTGAAGGTAACTATAGGAGTGCTATAAAGATTTTTATCGATTTCAATAATGACAAAGATTTTACTGATGCCGGAGAGGAAGTATATGTTTCTCCATCTTCTACTCGTGGAGCTTATACAGTCAATGGTAATATAACTATTCCTACTACCGCTTTGGCTGGTACTACACGTATGAGAGTAGTAAATGAAGAAACCGACATTCCTTCGGCAATTAGTTCTTGTGGTTCTTATGGGTATGGTGAAACAGAAGATTATGCCATTACTATTACAAGTTCATGTCCGGACGACCTTATCTATGAAAGTATCACTCAAGGTTCCGGTATTTATAGAGCGGTGAATACTATCAACAGCAGGGCTAATATATCAAGCCTCACTACCTATATAGCAGGGAAATTCATTACACTTTTGCCTGGTTTTTCAGCAGGACCTGATGAAGTATTCAAAAGCGAAATTGGCGGTTGTAATTAATTCAAGCTGCTATTTAAATTAATTCAACCAAGTTGATAGTTCTTGTTACTAAAGTTATTTGATAATACCATAATTTGCGTTATGATATCTATTGTAAACGTAAATAATTAGTCATCAGCACTACTGACTATTTCACAATAACAATTTTCACTTACCTCTACCACTTTAATAGCTGATTCTTTAGCATCACAATTGATAGGCTGCTGTTCTGTCGTACCCTTATCAGCAATAGCCATTCTAACTAAAGCACACCCTGCCGAAAAACAAGCTATCTGAGGTTTGTTGCATTCTTCTGTGCATCGATTTATTCTTTCTTCTCATAATAATGATGTGAAAAATTGAGGATTATTGACAGGCGTCGATTCACGGTAATAACTGTGATTAGAATAGATAGTTCTACTACTGTTGGCTCACATCAATTGTGAAAATATTAATGTGATATTATCCTGGTCTGTCACACCTGAGTACTCACAATTGTGAATATTGGAGCGTGATTAATACCAGGTCATTCACACTTGATAACTCACGGACTGTGATAAGTTGACTGTGAATAAATAAAGCTTCATCACAATCGATTACTCACGACTGTGAGTAATAACATATTTATCTTATTCGGTGATTCACATTTAAAGCAATTTTTCAACAAGATATTCAAGATATTATTAAAAATTCGGCTCTAAGATAGTTATATAATAGTCATTCTTAAGTTTATATTATAGTTTAATGAGTTTACAAAGAAGCCTGTCAATTGACAGGCTTCTTTTATATAAATTGCATGTAAAATGGAGATTTATGGAAAAACTCTACAAAATCAGACATAAAAAGCGTATTGGTATATAGTTTGAAGTATGACAATTGATAATCACCATGGGTACATGGATTGATTATTTATTGTAATACAATCTCGAAAACCGTGTGAATCTTTCGCACGGTTTTTCTTGTAAATCGCAAATAAAAAGCCCCCACATAGTGAGGGCATTTATTAAGTTATGATGATTTTTTAGAATACTTAACAGTCCGAAAACTGGTAAGTATTCTAAAAACTATTAACAAACAAAACATATAAAATCTAAAAAATAACCCTCACAAGCTGTGAGGGGATTTTCGGCAACACTGCATTGTAAAACTATTAAACTTAATCTTTATCTAACTAAAATGTAAAAAATAAGGCTTCATAGTCGTAAAGCCCATTCCATCTATTTAACTAATAAATTACCATAAAATATTTATGGCAAAAGGTAGTAAAAACCAAGACTATGAAAGAACTACAAAACGCTACAATCAGGTTTTTAAGAAATCCCTCTACTAAAAGCAAAGGGATTTTATTGTAAAACTTTAAACGAAAGAAAAATGGCGCAAGAATACAAAAAACATCTCAGAGCTACTTTAAAACTGTTTTATCTGATAGGGCATTGCTCCTCTTTGCTTTCCCTGAAACCGCAATACTACACTACTAAAATCTAAAATCGCTACAATCTTCTCACCTTGATTTGGAGTAAAGCACCGAATGGAATGAATACCAGGCAAGACTTCTTCTAAATTCTCTTTTTTAAACCATCTATAAAGCATCACTTTTGTGCAACCATACCGAGTGCAAAGTTCATCTCTATTCATAGGCACATTTATTGATTTTTTCATATTTACCCCAAAATATTAATAATTGCTTGACTTTGACTTACTGTAAAACACCTGATTTTATTGATATTTGGGACAACACTTTCAAGGTTATGTACCTCTATCCAACGTCTAAAAGTGGTCTTAGAGCATTTATACCGAGCGCAAAACTCAGTACGATTAGTGGGGAGTTCTTCTCTTTTTTCCATATTGCAAAATCTATTTTTGTGGTGGTGATATTCTTCCCACTACTTCAACCATATATCTAACAACTGCTGAATTCTGATAACCTCTAAACCCTGTAAATCTTAGTACTTTGAGTTCTTTCAAATGTTCATCAGTAAAGAGAGCAACAAAGGTTGCCTGAGACATACCCTCAAAATATATCTCCCGAATTTCTTTAATAAATGCAGTCTTGTAACCTCGCTTTTCAGTACTATATAATGTTTTTGCCATAGCAGAAAGAATTAAAGAATTTTCATTAAATAACCAACCTACACCAGCGACTAACTAAAAAATAGCCCAGTAAAAAATGATTCGATAAAATTGATGATTTTTTGAAATGGCTTAGTTTCCATAAATATTTAATTTAGACCAGGTATTAACGCCATTTTTGGAGTGTATTTTCTTGGTAATTGAAATTATAAAAAATCATTTTCGAAGAATCCTAAACCACGATTTAACAACCTGTAACCATTCAGACAAACGTTCTTTCTTAATCAAAAATACCAGTAAGATAAATATCAGATTGACAGATTTAAGCCATGATTGGGAATAGTACCGCAAAAAGAGAAAGCATCAGGTTTTAAGCATCATTTTCACTATCAGGACTTTCATTTGTACAGTCATACCCTGTAATTCCTTGTGTAAAACCTATGGCACAAAATTCATAAGCAAGCCCATTAGAACCCATTCTCAATTTATAAGATATTACTACTTTCACATACCTACCCGTTCTATCTCCATGAATATCTACTTCTCTAAATAGTACTGTATCTTCTACCCTGAAATGCCTATCGTCTTTGATTACTTCAAATCGCTTTTTGCCTGTCCAAAAGGGTTCAAAGTCATGAGTTGAGAGTTTGAATAAGTGGTGTTTCATTACTCAAGAATGTGGATATAGTAACAGAAAAGGACTAAAAACGACGAGAAACACTATACTTTTTCTCTTCTTTTGAAACAATCTTAACCCCGTATTTTTTTAATAATTGTTTTTTTGACTCCTCAGTAATGAATTGTTTCTTAATTGCTGCTTTATTAGGCTTTAAGGTCATTACATCGGGATAATCAATAAATAGTTTCTTTAATTTAAGAAACCCACCATCTATAATTTCCTCATTATTGGAAGCACTATAGGATAGGTTAAAATCTCCCATTCTGAATGTTTGTCCATTCCAGCCGGTTGTATTATTTTTAGCGTATTGCTCAAACTCCAGTTGAATGGCGGCATTTTCAATTTTTAATTCATCAATTAGGCTCTTATTCTCGAAAAACTTATGTAGTCTTTCTTCTAATGCTTCGCCTTCTGTGGGTTTGCTGAAAATTCCCATGCTGATAGTGATTTAAGTATGAATAATGAACTTTGCTTATAATGGAGCATTACTCCTGATAGGTTGATTCAAAATTAAAAAAACCCAACAAACCACTTTGGGGATTGTTGGGGTTTCTATCGTATTTTGCAGGGTTCTTTTGGTTAAATAGGTCTTTACTATGTTTAGATAGATTTCTATATGTTAATTGTATTTCCGAAAGCTTAGTACTGATTTTAACTCTATTCAGGTGATTCACCTAAATACTTATAAATGGTTTCTACCTCCTTTGGTGTCAGCACTTTTTGAAACTTCATGAGTTTCAATTTAGGTATCCTATTTAACCATTTGTTAAAGGTTGGCATACTTACTTGATACCGTTGCGAAAGTTGTTGTTTCGTTTGGGCTTCATATCTTCTACTTTCCATCAGTATAAAAGGTTTTTCTGTATCAAAAATTCATTAAAGTCTTTATGCTCTGAATAGAGTAGTGACCTATCGGCAATTTGCCATTTTTCAAGACCTTGTAACTTTTCTGTCCATTTGTTTCCAGCCTCATCATTGTCTAAGAATAGATTAATTTGCGTAATGTGTTCAGGCACATTTGGAAGTAGTTTATTAAAATTGGATAATGAATTAAGTACGTAGGTTAAATTATCAAAGTAGAATCTATTGTAATATTGTAAGCAACTCAAACAGGAAAAGAATCCCTCAAAAACATTGCATATATTAGTTTGGTGGTGAGGTTGTAGAGTGGTATAATAGTTTGGCTTAGTTTGCCCTTTAAAACCGTCCTTATTAAATCTTGTAGGCGGACTACGTAAAGCATATCCTTCTAAATCATTAGCAAAGCCTATTGAAAAGTAGTGAGTATGTCCATTTATGTAATCTATCTCTTTTAGATAGGTATTAGCCAGTCTTAATCCTATCTGACGAAATTCTATATAATCAATCAAAACCCGTCTTTTCAGCATACCAACATTGACTATTTCGATCTCCTGTTTTTCTACTGGTTGATTGGTAGAGGTAATTAAGTTCTTGAATGATGTAAATTCAGAGGTAGCCAAACGGTGGCAAGCATCTGTAAAATCGCAAAATTCCAATGCTTGAACCAAACGCAAAATATCACCACACTTGCCTGTTACATCTTGATTACTGCTATAATCCTGATATACGTTCTTTAAGGCATTTACTCTGAATGATGGTGTACGTTCCTGAATGCCAATTGAACTGTAATACCATTCACCGTTTTTAAACTTCACAGGCTCGTATCCATGTGATGCTAAGTAATCGGTAATCTTGCAGCTATCCTTTATTTGTTGTATCTGGGCTTTGGTGTAGTAGGGTTTTGCGTTACTCATAGTGCTTTGTGTCAATTGTTGGAATAATTCAATTTTTTGCCCCTGCACACATATATATAAATATTCACATTCACGTAGTAGTATATATAAGTGTGAAATGTGAAGTGTGAACTTTAAAATTGATGTGAATAAGAGTGCAATTTTTCATCTTGCTTTTTCTTTTTGCGGTAAATATTTCACAATTCACAAGACCCCTTATATATAAATGTGAATATGTGAATAGAGGTGTATATATGTGTATATTCATGATGTGAATAATTAAGTTGATTCGATTTGTTCTAAGAAAAACATTAATTTATAACTCATATTACCAGCATCACCAATGATATTGGTATGTAAAAACTTTTCAATCTTTCGGGTAACCTTGTTTGATATAGCCGTCGGCATTGTATTTGGCTCAGTATCCTTAAAGTGCTTTCTCAGGCGTTCTCTAAGTACCTTATCAGGTAATGTTAAGTCGTCTGCAAAGATGGTTCTTGCGAATTCTACTTCTTCAGTTTCCTGTGAATAGGCTCGTACTATCGGGCTTGTTTTGTCCAAGCGTTCCAAGCGTCCTTTCTCGTTGTAACGGTATATGATTTTGTCAAAATCATCTGTATGTCTTGTCATAGTAGCCGTTAACTCAAAAATTTTCTTTTCTCTATTTTTGGCAACTGATATAGCACCCACGCATTTACGCTCTGCTTGCTGCCCTAAATGCCCTCTGGTTTGTTTGTTCCCTCTGTTTTCGTGTATAACTCCAATTATGCCTACTTTGTAGTTTACAGCGTAGTTTTGTAGCAATTGTATAACTTCATTACAGTCCTTTTCTTCGTTGACTGAGGTTACTAAATCAGCTAATCCATCTATCAGCACGATAGAAGCGTTTTCAGCCTGTTGAATTATCTTTTCTATTAATTTTACTCGTTCACGAGGAAATAAAGTGAGTAGATGAAAAATGTAGATGTTTTCGGGTAAATCCTCTCTGCCTAATGCTCTTGTAATGGAATTCCTAAACTTTATCATATCAGCATCAGTCATTTCAGTATTAATGTATATTAGCGACTTATCAGGCTGAAACTTACTTCTTATTCCGATGTTCTGATAACCTTCTTTAATTTCTTCCATAAATGCCGTTTCTATCATAACTCTTAGGGCTGTGGTTTTTCCGCCTTTGGGCATACCCGTAACAAGACTTAATCCACCGTTGATGGCAAATGTACTTTCGTCGATGGTAATTAGTTCCTCTATAGGTGTGGCTTCTGATTGGGCTGTAATGAGGTATTTGAGTAGTTCAGCATCAAATTTGTTCGTTGTGCCTTCCATGCAGTCGAATTTTTATTAGGTATTTTTTTGTGCCATGTTTTTGTGTCTTGCCTATCTTTCAGACCCAGCGAAGAAATTCGATTCAGGTGCTACTAGTGTAGCAATAGTATTTTTTAACTATTCTTACACTAATCAAAGTCATATGTGAATTCAAGTGGAAAATCGTGCTTTGTAACATTCTGATATAAGAAATCAGCAGATAGTTAGTTTTCTATTGAAACTATACCCGTCACAATAAATATCTTTGTAATATGAGATAATGGTACTTCAAAATCGTCATAATCAGGATTGATAGAGGTAAGTTTAATAAAGCCTTCTCTATCTGATTTCCTAATTCTTTTTAATATTCGCTCTTCATTTTTCGTGAAAATGAAGTAAACTTCACCATACCTGATGTATTGGAAGAAATGAGGGTATTCTTTCACAATTACTCTATCACCGGGTTTATACCGTGGAGACATACTTTCACCATAAACAGGGTAAATGGCATAGTGTGGTAATAATTCTGATTCGTTGGCTTGATTTGATATTACATTATCATCTATACTTAATTGGTTTGGATGACCAAATTGTACGTTACTTGTGTTAAATGCCTTTCTCATAGTTGTAAAAATTATAGATTGGTATAGTGAGTTTTCTTTATGTTAAGAAATAAAGACTATAGATTCATATTATTTGAGGTTATGCTTGCTGAGATATTGATTAAGAAATTTTATAGTCCCTGCTTGAATTATAGATTTATATCAAATCCGTTAAGGGTACCTTAAAGTATTCAGATAGAGTGCGAGCTTCTGTAGCAAGTAAAGGTTTTTGGCCTCGTACTATTTGCCAGAACCTAATTCTATTGATACCAATATGGGTATAGAAGCGTTTGTCAGGAGTAAACTTTGTTAGGTTTTTATTTTCAAAATTGATTATTACCTGACTCAAAGGAGTTTGAGAAATAAGTGTTTCCATTATGTTTTAAATTTGATTACTACAAAGTTAAATATTTGATAACAAAAGTCAATAATATGATGCAAAAATATTATCAAAATAAATGACTCATTTTTAAAAAGTAATCATTTTATTTGCATATATGTTATGAAATTAAAGAATGTTATAAAATATTTAACATGGACAATGTAAGTCAAACAATAAAATCAATTCGAGAAAGGAAAGGAATAAAACAAGCAGAAATTGCCAAGTCTTTAGGGATAGAAAGGACTAATTACCATCGTCTGGAAAATAGGGGAGTAAAACTCACTATTGAACAGTTATCACAAATTGCAGATGCTTTAGAGGTTTCTATATCAGATTTATTAGATATAGAGAATACTAATATCTCAAGTAAGGAACCAGAAAGGCTTTTGGATTTAGAAAACAGGGTTGTAGAACTAAAAGACAGATTAAAAGATAAAGAAACTTTGCTTGAAAATGCTGAACGAAAGCTCACCCAATACAAAGACTTTTTTGAATTTTATTCAGATTGGTTAATTCAACAAAAGGCAATGGAACTTAAATTGGGAAAAATCCAAATAATAGATTATGATGGTAAAATTATTCAAACAATGAATTTTGATGAATATGAAAAATATGAATTATCTAAGGCAAGTAAAAAGAAGAAATTAGAGCTATTGCAAGAAAAAGTTACATTAAATAAAAAAGAAAAATTTGAAGTTCTAGATGAATTAATGAATTACCCTGATACAGATATGTTTTTTATGAGTGCATTAATTGCGTATATTATTGACGATGAAGATTTTGATAGATATTTTGTGAAAAAAGGATATAAGAAACTATTATATAAGTAAATGAATATTTTTTATTAGAAAATAGGTAAAATTAGGTGTAATTGTAAATAATAGTCATAGATTAAATAATTGATATTCAGGATTTAAAATGTCCTGTATTTAATAGATAAGTAATTGATAGTAGTAATACTACAGTTACGATAGTCAGAAGTAATTACAACAATTGGAAGACATGTTGTTATGACTTTAAGGTATATCTCTACTTATTAAAAGCTTGCAAATCACTAATCCAAAGACTATTCTTATAAAGAAGTGATTATAATGGGTGTAAAATTTAGAATGTTCTCATTTTTTATAATTTTAATAACTCCACATATAAAGGTATTGAGCTCTATTATTGTAAAAAGAGGTTCCGCCTCCAAAAATATATATTTTGCCATTATAAGATAGAACTTTATAAGCTGCTTCACTTGATTCAGTTCCGGCAGTTGTATACCTTGAGAATTCAAAATTATTAGATTCAAAATTTCCTGACTTTTTAAGTTCAAAAAGAAAAACGTCTGAGCTTCCTTGACTTTGAAGAGGTATATTCATAGTTGTTGCGCCTGTAGCATAATTTCCGATAGCATAGATAAGAGAATTGTTAGGAATCACAGATATGAAACTACCTCCATTAGTTATGGTTTGCAAATAGTCAACATATGGAGATTCATAGAAATAAAAGCTGCTTAAAAAAGAAGATGGAATAGATGAAGTAAGGGATTTATTGCCAAAGTTTATGGAGCCATTAAAGTACCCACATAAATATAATTTATTATTTATGAATTTTATTTCTCTTGGAGTTACTTCATCATTAGCAGAAAGACCAAAAAATCTATTAGCACCTGCTATAGATAAAAGAGAATTAAATTTTAATATAAAAGTGTCTTTCCCTCCAGTAGATGTAAAAGAATACGTACTTGCTGTAAAATTGTTAATATAAGTGCCTGCTATATAAAAGTATGGAGATTGATAAGTTAAACTCTCGGGCAAATCATCATTTGTACCGCCTACCTTTGTAGCCCCTAATAAATTTCCATTTACATCAAACTTTGATATAAATGTATCATATCCACCACTATTGCTTAAACTTATAGAGTTATTGCCTTGATTAATAATTAAAGGGCTACTTTTATATGCTCCTGTTATGATAATATTACTATTTTCATCTATGAATATAGATGAAGAAATTTCATCTGAAATCCCTCCTATATTTTTAATCCAATTAACTGTTTTTGAAGTGTCAATTTTGGCAATAAATATATCTTTCTCACCATTTGAAGTTATTATCTTATTTTGCCATGATATACTTTTTGAGTAATTGCCAATCAAATATATTTTGTCATTTTTAATAGTTATATCTGAAACTTCCGAACTAAATCCGCTGTCTGGATACTGACCTGTGACTGGTAAGCCTGTCACAGTGGTTGCCCATTTGAAAGCTCCTGAGGAGGAAAATTTCAGTACAATACCAGTAGGGAGTCGAAAAAGGTCAGATGAATAGTTAGAGCATACTGAAATCGGGCTGCTATAACAGCCAAAAATCCGACCAGCTAAATAGAAATTGCCTGCATTATCGACCGAAACAGCATTAATTACAATGCTTCCTGCTGTTTGTGGACCCGTTTGGCTAGAACCAATAATTTTTGTAGTTAGTTTTTGGGGTAGATGAAATGGAATAGAACCAGAATCCGTTAAACAAACCCAAATATTTCCATTATAAACCCGGATACAATTACTATCAATATCGTAAACAAGAGACCCTATTTTAGGTGCCTGAATTGCTGAAATTGCTTGGTTAGATAACTTAGGTATTGTTAGTACATCACTATTTCCCTTATTATTTAATTCAAGACCACCAGGAGTAATGGAAGTTGATTGAGCAAGACAGAATTGTATAACAAACAGAATTAGGATAGATAGATTAATAGCAGTTTTTTTCATATCACAGATTAGCGTTAAAGTTATTAAGGCAAAAGTATAAAAAACTTTTCTCTTTTATAGACTTGAACAAACTGTTATATAAAATACATTAATATTAAAATTTGTAAAGTTAAGGTATTTGTTACTATCTCCCTATCTGTGTTACGTTTTTGTTGTGTTGATTTGAATGTTGAAGTGATTTTCAGGTATAAATTGTTGAAAATAAGGCAATTACAAACGAATTGCCTTATCTATAATAATTAAAACCGATAATTAAAGCCGTAATTGAGTCCAAACATTTGTAATCGCATATTCAGATCTACCGTTGAATTCATGCCAGAGAATAAGGCTCTTTGATACGAAGTGCCGATATTAGCCTGCCAGTGTTTGCTTATGAGGTAACTGGCTCTTAGTCCGCCTAGCCCACTGAAATTGACAGGTTTATAAATTTTACTATCGTTACTAATAGTATTTTTTCCTCTTACCAAGCCGTTATCCGTAAAGATGCTGTTTTGCAAAAAAATGTCGGTCGAGATACCTGCCAGTATATTCAGCCCCAGTTTCTTGGTTAATCCTATTTCATAACCTACCTGCATTGGTACCATCAGATATTCGTATCTATTATTGAATTGAGAAGCATCTGCTACTACTGTATTACTGATACCTCCAAAAGCATAGTCTTTAGCAGAGTTCTGTAATAAGTAATCGCCCAGAAAAGTGTTTACATAACCATTATTCTGGAAAGCATAAGTATTGGTTTGTAAAGTTGAGTTACCTCTCAGATATCTTACCCCACTTTCTACATGCCATTTTTTGGCAATTTTATAACCTACTGCTACACCATTATTGATAGCTAGACCTGCCTTTATATCATTTTGTGGTCTTGAAACCTGTACATTTTTATCTCCGGGGCTTGCCGCAGAACCGTTGGCTAATTGCGCATATTCATTAGCTGAGCTATAGGCCAGGCTATTAAGATTGCTGAATTTCATATTGGGATCAAACGGAGCAACGCCTGATTGCAGCCCAACCCAGAATTTTGAGTCGTTAGAAGCTAGTGCTGTATTTTCGGTATTTTCAAGGGCTTCGGCATCAAAAGCTAACTTGTTTCTATTCATTGTATATCTGCTACCGAGGTAACGATATTTTTTACCGTCAAGATTCTCAACGCTTGCCAAAGTAGCTCTACTCTCTGTTAAGGCTTCTGCACTAAGTGTTGGAATGGCTTCTTCAACAGGAGCAGTCTCGGCTGGATTTTTATTGGCTATTGCCGTATTATCAATTATACCTGTTGATTGAGTGACTGTTGGTAAACCAGAATTTTTGTTTTCAATTTTACGGGCGTTTATTGCCACAATGCTTTCCTGATTACCAAGTGCTGGTTGAGTGCTTATCTTAATTCGAGTTTCCTTAGTAGTATTATCTACCTCAGGCAATGCTTCTGCCGAAGCCATAGCTTCTTGTCTTGCTGTTGGCGCTTCAACTCCTTTTGTTGTATTAGCTGATTGCGTATTAGGTATATTTAATTTATTCTCCGCAGGTTTTGCAGGATTTTGAGCTACATCAGTATTTGTTTCTCTATTAAAAAATAGGATACTTCCCAGCACCAAAGCTAAGGCTGCTGCCAGACCTGTTGCCATGAATGATGGTTTAAGGAAAAATAAAAAAGGACTTCTTTTCTTCTTCTTGTCTAACTCTGACTCAATACGTCCCCACAATTCATCTGAGGGAGGTACTGAGGCACCTTCAAACGCCTTTCTCCATTCTTCTTCAAAATTGTTTTGTTTTTGAAATTCCATTTGATTTTATCACGAACTTTGGCGTTCGTGTACTTCATGAGTGTTTACTGTTAAATTTTATTCACCGGGGTTTTACTTTCCACTTTTCTTGCGCTGCTCCCCAGCTTTTGTTGCAAGAGTGTTCTCGCTCGCGAGTATTGCGACTTTGAGGTGCCCTCAGAAATACCCAATAACTCTGCTATTTCATTATGTTGATAGCCCTCTACGGCATACAGGTTAAAAATTGTTCTGCAACCATCAGGCAGGCTATTGACCATGTCCATCAATTGTGTAAACTGGAAGTTCGATAGCGTAAAGTCTTTATCTTCTACCGTATCACTTACCAATTCACTATCAGTATGTTGCATCCAGTTGGGTTGATTCTGTAATTCTTTTAAGGCTGTATTTACTACTATTTTTCTAAGCCAGGCCTCCAGCGGACAATCAAACCGAAAGGTGGGTAGCTTCTGATAAATCTTTATAAATGCATCCTGTAAAACATCTTCTGCATCAGCCTTATTCTTCATGTACCGCATGGACGTAACCAACAGCTTACCCGCGAACATCTCATAGAGTTGTCGCTGCGCAATCCGTTCTTGCCGTATGCAAGCCTGCACTAAATCATATTCACGGTGCATGAAAAGGGTAAGTTTTAAATCCAACCGTATGGATTGAAAAGGGAGTTTATGTAAAGAGACCCTGATTTTTCCGAAATGGTTGGAAGTTCTGTGAAATATTTTGTTAGTAAAATGTTTTAGCCTTAAAACTACAAGAATCTTGCCTTTTATGCTTGTAGTTCAGTCTTTTATCTTCCGCCACTAGATAAAAAACAACTATAATTTCTTGTATTTTGTTCCGTTTTCATAACTTTGTATATTACCCATTTAGTATAGACTGATGACAACTGATACACTTGCCAAGCCAATGATGTTCGATTTGTGGCGTCAGAATCATTATATATATAAAGATAAATATACCTCGCATCAGACTTCGTATATTGAAAACCTCCTGCCTGAAATCGCTGTTCAGCTCAATGTGTACGAAATTCTGGATATTCTTCAGAGACGTTTAGGGGCTGAAGCACTACAGAGAGCATTAGATACCAATCAACATATTCAAAGTCCGGTTAGTCATTATCAAGATGGAAGCTGGTTAAAGAAATCTAATATGGTGGGTATTAATGTACGTACTATCGGCAATTTCTTTAATGTCATCAAATATGCACTGACTATTCCAAAATCACAGGATTCTATTCATCTGTTGCCTATCTGGGAGCCGGGAGTGGTAGGAAGCCTCTATGGAATGGTGAGTTTTAATATCAATCCACAGTTTTTCAGTCAGGAGTTAGCCACTGCTATTCCACAATTGAATAGTGTTGAAAAACAATTGGTTTTTGTGGTAAATGTGCTCCATGCCATGGGTAAAAGCGTGGGTATGGATGTAATACCGCACACGGATAGATTTTCAGAAATGGTGATTGCTAACCCTCGCTTTTTTGAGTGGGTAAGGCGGGTAGGAGGACGTATTTCAAGCAATTCTGAAACGCTTTATCGGGAAATAGAAGAAATTATATGGTTATACCTGCACCGTCATGGTACTGCGAATGGCTCGCCCTTATCTTATTCAAGAAATGTTTTCTTTTCTCCTGAAATTCCTATTCTTACGGATGAGCAACGCTTAGAAATCTTGTTTGGCCATAAAGGTGATTATCAGGGACGACTTAGACGTAGAGTGGAGTTAATGCAGGACATTGTGTATCAGGGATATGAAACGCTACCGATGACAATGGCGCCTCCTTATAGGGGTCTGCATATTAATAATGAAGAGTTTATTCTCGATGATAATGGTAACCGCTGGTATACCTATGAATTTAATGAGCCACAGGCTATGTCGAGGGTATTCGGGCCATTGGCACGTTATAAATTCTATCATTCAAAAGATGATAACGCCCAATGGAAATTAGATTTTAATAACCCGAACAAAGCTGTCTGGAATTACTTCTGCCAGAAAGTGTCAGAGTGTCAGAAAATCTATCATTTCGACTTTATGCGGGGTGACATGGCGCATGTACAGCCTCGCTCAGAGGGCGTTCCTCAAAAGATTGACGAGTATTATGACCCTCTGAGAGCCGTTAAAAAATATGTACAAAAGCAAGGCATACCTTATTTCGGCTTTTTTGCCGAGACTTTTCTGGTAGAGCCTGATTTTATGGGGTATGGCAATGAATTAGACCATCTGGAAGCCATTGAAGCGGATAGTACGCTAGGGGATTTGCAATCGACGGTAGTAGGCTCGGCAGAATATATGCAGAAAATCAGCCAATACCTTTATTGGTTGAAAAACAGAAAGTTTGCGCCGAATTATACAGTTATTACAGCCGATAAAGATGACCCTCGTTTCGATGTTTTTTACCAGACAGGTAATCACCTGCGTTTCTTTGTGGCTTTATTTCTGACAGATATGCCAAGCTATATGGGTCTGGGGTTTGAAACCCGGAATCTGCATGTAGAAAGAGGTGTGAATGAGGAATATACTAAACTCTATGTTTTTGAGATTCAGGACGATAAGCAGACAGATAAAGTAACACATGGGGTATTTAGCTGGGGCAAGAACTTTGAGCAGTTTGCGATGTTCGGGCAGTTACGCGCATTGGCTGAAAATATTTGGGATGAAATTAAGGAAAGAGAAGTGCATTGGTTATTAGCACCTGATGAAAATCAGAAGTTGATGGTATGGACATTGCAAGACCATGCGAAATATATATTTGTGGCTAATCTTGACGCGAACAATTCGATAGATGAAAATGTTTTAAAAGAGGTGACGTTCAATCACCCGATCAGTTTGCTGTTTGATACGGCGCAGTATTCGTCACAACATGAGTGCCGGATATATGTGTTGAGTTAGAAACATATTATAAATACACATAACTCTGGCGAAAGCCTTTATAAAAGATAACACCAATGGATTTCGGAAAACTGCCGGATGTCTCGGGCGTAGATTTTACACTTCCGCCTGATAATCCACTTACAGACAAAATATTATCATCGAAAAGTACTGATACTCCTGTTGAAGTATATCTTGGTCCTCCGATATGGGCATTGAAAGAGTGGATAGGTAAGATATATCCGAATAATGCTAAGGAGAAAGATTTTCTTCATTACTATACCCGCCAGTTTAATACCATAGAGCTCAATGTTACGCATTATCAGATTCCAACCCCTGCTATGATTAGCCGTTGGAAAGAAGAAGCTATTAAGGGTTTTAAATTTTGTCCTAAATTTCCGCAAGCTATCAGTCATGACCGACAGTTGATTGGCGCAGAAGCGCTGACTGAAGAGTTTTGTAGTGGGGTTTTGAAATTAGGCGATAATCTGGGGAGAACTTTCCTGCAATTATCTCCCACTTTTGAACCTAAGAAATTAAAGAATCTGGAAAACTATTTAAAGGCTTTACCTGCCGGTTTTCCGGTATCGGTTGAGTTCAGGCATGAACGGTGGTTTGCCGATAAACGTATATGGCAGGATACCTGTGCCATGCTTGAAGCACTGGGGGTAGGAACAGTGATGTCTGATGTATCTGGCAGAAGAGATGTATTGCACATGACACTCACAACTAATGACCTCATGCTACGCTTCGTCGGCAATGAATTAGACCCCACTGATTATACCAGAACAGACGAATGGTGCCGCCGGATAACAGAATGGATAAAAAAAGGGCTAAAAAATATTTATATTTTTATTCATTGCGGAGATAATACATTTGCTCCGGAATTGACACATTATTGGATAAAAAACCTCAATAAATTGAATAATTTACGTATACGAGAACCGAAGATTACGCCGCAGGTTGTACAAGGCAGTCTCTTCTGAAATAATTCTTGCATTATTACATTGAAGTCTATAAATTGCAGAAAATTAAACTAAGGTCTTGATTCAAATTTCATATTGTTTCAAAAAGATTTTAGGAAGAAAAAGGCCATTGAAAACTCAAAGATTTTTTTTCCTGACAAATTTAGCGAACAAATAAGCCCAACACCTTGTTGGGTTTTATTTTTTATAGGGCATACCATTTGAATAAATATATTTAAAACAAGCGGATGAAAAGTATTTTAGTGTATTGCGGTGCCAATTACGGAAAGAACCCGGCCTTTAAGGAAGCTGCCGAAGCATTGGGCGCCAGATTTGCCAAAGACAAAATTAGATTAATATATGGTGCCGGAAGTGTTGGATTGATGGGTGTAGTAGCTGATGCCGTACTAACCAATGGCGGACAAGTAACCGGGGTGATACCTGATTTTCTGGTAAAGATGGAAGTGGGGCATAAAGGTCTGAGTGAAATACATGTAGTAGAATCAATGCACGAGCGCAAGGCATTGATGGAGAAACTTTGTGATGGGATTATTACTTTACCGGGTGGCTATGGAAGCATTGATGAGTTATTTGAGATATTAACCTGGGCACAATTGGGTTTACACCAAAAACCCATTGGCATCCTGAATGTCAACGGGTTTTATGATTTTTTATTGAAACAACTCGATGTGATGGTGCAAGAAGGTTTCCTGAAACAGGAAAGTCTTGACTTGCTGTTGGTATCAGATAATATTGAACATTTGCTACAGCAGATGGAAAACTTTAAGCCTATTCCACATCAAAAATGGTTGAAGAGAGGTGATACTTAATTATTGCTTTTTCTGCTTAGTTTCGTCAAAGTATATTGTTGGTGATTCTTTTACATGTTTCAGGTATACATTATTATAATAATCGTTAGTCATTATATCTAACTGTTGCTTATGCTTGCCATAATTAGTCGCATTTTTCAAAACCCTACTACTTGAATAGCTCGCTATATCACTTGGTTTATATTTTGATACTGCGCTGTTAGGAACTCTCTTACTATCTATCCAAACTCCATACTCCTTAGGGTCTTTCCATTTTTCCATCATTTCTTCAGTAGCCACCATCTTTTCCCAATATAAAACCTGAAAGTCTTTTTTTCTCTCTTCTTCTGATAACTCTTTATATTCTCTATGGGAAGTCTTTCCATCTTTATCCCTCATTAATACAGTAGCTTTATGATAGTCAACATCCTCCTTAGTAATTTTATTAGGCTTTAAAGCCGATGTAACAGTCGGCGGAGAATTAAGCTTTACTTTTTCAGGCTCTTGTGCCAATAATTGAAAATCTGCCAGACAAAAGGCTAATACTACGAATAGCGAAACAATTGCAGCTTTGCGTATAAAAGCTGTCGAATCGGAAGTGGTTTTAGTCATCATCGTTAATCTTTTTTTAGTTATCTGAAAATTTAAGTTGCTTGTTAAAGTTAGCCCGCTCGTTTGCGCAGCCTTGCTGAGTAGCAGGTATTGATAGGCTGGTACATCATGATAAGTTTTGTTGACGGCTTCATCAGCCAGAAATTCATGATTCAATTGAATAGCCTGCTTGAATAAATAGAGTAGAGGATTGAACCAGAAAACGACGCGTAATAATTCAAGAAAAACTACATCTAAGGAGTGCTTCTGCCGTACATGCGCCAGTTCATGGCTGAATAATTCAGGTTCAATCAGGGTATTGGCATAATACTCTTTACTTATGAAAATATAGTTCAGAAAGGTATAAGGCAATACCTTATCTTCTAATAATACGAGTTTTGCCCCCTGCCATTTTACTGTAGCGTTTCTTCGTATACTCATAATGATTATGATCAGATTTCTAAGAAAGCGAACAAGAAAGAAAACAGAAATAAGACCACTCAAGACAATGAGATAATCTAACCATGAGGTTGTTTTCTTCGCTTCTACTACCTCTGCGGGGGTAAAGACCTGCGATAACATTGGTGGTGTAGCTATCCTCTCTTTTAAAAGCACCAGATTATTATCTGCGTTTGTGGATGATAGTTCGATGCTTACCAAAGGAATTGTAAAAGCAAAAACAAGGCTTAATAGCAGATAAAATCTATTAAAAACATGCAACTTTTCAGACTCCAGAAAGAGCTTGTAAATACTCCAGAGTACCAATAAGCATACAGTCGATTTAAAAAGATAGATTATCATTGGCCTTTCTTTTTTTGAATTTCTTTTTCAATAATTTCTTTCAATTCATCTAATTCTTTGCCCGATAATTTGGTTTCGGTAGTAAAAAAAGAAGCAAACTGCGAGGCGGAATTATTAAAAAAGGTCTTAATCAACCCATTTACATGATTGGCAAAGTAGTCGGTTTTGCTGATTAAAGGATAATATTCTCTTGAATTGCCATATTCTTTAAAGCCAACAAAGCCTTTCTCAATCATTCTTTTCAATAAAGTGGCAACAGTAGTAGTTGCAGGTTTGGGGTCGGGATAAGCTTCAAGCAAATCTTTCATGAATGCTTTTTCGGCTGTCCATAAGTATTGCATCAGGTTTTCTTCAGTAGCTGATAACTTCATATTCTACAACATTAGAATTTATTCTACAAATGTAGAAATAAAAAATTATCCTCCAAATATTATTAACTAATTTTTTAGTTTAATTCTTTAAAACTCTTTGATTAACCATGCTACTTTATGTTTACGCAGATAGAACTGACGTTCATCAGCGAAAAATTCTGCTTTATCATTTAAAACTTTCAGGCATGGGTAAACGTTAATAGTTTTGCAGCCAACTTCTTTTTGTTTTATTTTTTCCACATAAAACATTTATTATCAACGGTAATTGCTTGAAAAAATCCAATTTATGAAAAGAATATTCCTATTTATTCTGAGTCTGTTTTACTTGATAAACCTACATGCTCAGGAAAAGTCTACGGTGAGTGGTTATATTAAGGATGCCGCCAATGGTGAGGGTCTGATTGGCGTTTCAGTGTATGTGCAAGAGATAAAAACCGGGACAACTACCAATGCTTATGGCTTTTATTCGCTTACACTTCCTAAAGGACAATACAATCTGGTTTTTACGTACGTAGGTTATGAGAAAGTACTAAAAGCAGTTGATTTGACACTCCAAGACCAGAAACTGGATATTGAACTGAAAGATGATTCGAAAGTTTTGCAAGAAGTGGTAGTAACCACCAAAAAGGCGGACGAAAATGTAAAGAGTTTAGAGATGTCCGTTAATAAGGTCGATATTAAGACCATTCAGAAGATGCCCGCTTTATTAGGTGAGGTTGATATTATTAAGAGTATTCAGTACCTGCCGGGTGTGACATCTGTTGGAGAAGGTACCTCAGGTTTTAATGTTCGGGGTGGTGGAATTGACCAGAATCTGGTTTTATTGGACGAAGCACCAGTATATAATTCCTCACATTTATTCGGCTTTTTCTCGGTTTTCAATCCTGATGCTGTAAAAGACGTGAAGTTGATTAAAGGGGGTATACCTGCGCAATATGGTGGAAGGGTTTCTTCAATTCTTGATGTAAGGATGAAAGAGGGAAATGCTAAAAAGTCACAATTTTCAGGAGGTATTGGTAGTATTTTCTCCCGTTTTACGTATGAACGCCCTATCTTTAAAGATAAAGGCTCTTTTATTATAGCGCTTCGTCGCTCATATATAGATATTCTGGCGAAACCTTTCCTGAAAGACGATTTAAAAGGCTCACGCTTTTATTTTTATGATTTTACTGCTAAAGGGAATGCGCGGATAAATGATAAGAATACGCTTTTTCTATCGGGTTATTTTGGAAGAGATACTTTTGGGGCTGATTTTGGATTCAACTGGGGCAATGCAACTACCAGTTTGCGATGGAATCACGTATTTAATAATAAACTATTCCTGAATAATACGATTTTCTATAGTAACTACGATTATGCCCTCCAGACTGATTTAAAAAAGAAAGACACGCAGGATGCTTTCCGCTGGAAGTCAAATATTATCACCTATAGTATCAAACCTGATTTTACCTATTACCCGAATGCCAATAATACTATTACGTTTGGTGGGCAGGTGACTTATTATACCTTTAATCCGGGACAAGCGGTGGCTATCTCAGGTGGGGTTGAACGGGCCATAGGTCTGGCTGATAAATTTGCTGCTGAATCTGCCTTATATATAGGCAATGAACAAAAAATCAATTCTAAAATCTCACTACAATATGGCTTACGCTATTCCTTATATGATTATTTAGGAAAAGGTAATGCTTTGGAATTGGGAGAAGCACCTGCAGAAGGTGAGCGCCGACCTGTAATAAATAGTACACCTTTTAACTGGGGAAAGTCAATCAAGAAATATGGTAATTTTGAGCCTCGTTTTGCTGCTAATATTGGTTTGGGTGAAAATAATTCCATTAAGCTGAGTTATAACCATCTGGTGCAGTATCTACACTTATTGTCTAATACCACGGCTTCGTCGCCATTGGATGTATGGACACCTAGTAGCAATAATATCAAGCCTCAGTTAGCCGACCAGGTGGCTCTGGGATATTTCCATAATTTTGATGATAATATGTATGAAACTTCAGTAGAGGTTTACTACAAAAAACTATACAATCAGATTGATTACATCAGGAATGCTGATTTATTGTTAAATCCGAATGTAGAGGGGGATTTACTATTTGGAGATGGCAGAGCCTACGGAGCAGAATTTTATGTAAAGAAAACAAAAGGGAAATTTAATGGCTGGGTGAGCTATACCTTAGCCCGTACAGAAAGAAAAATACCCGGATTGAATCTCGGTAACTGGTTTCCAAGTAGAATTGATAAGACACATAATTTAGCTGTTGTAGGTATTTATGATTTGAACAGTAAGTGGTCTTTCTCAACCAATTTTACCTTTAGTACGGGTACACCGGCCAGTTTCCCGACTAATAAATTTGTATGGCAGGATATTGCCTTGCCTCATAATTATTATGATACCCGCAATACTTATCGCATTCCGGCCTCCCATCGTTTAGATATATCTGCGACCCGTCAAAACAAACATGCGTTCTTCAAGCGTGGTACGAGTGAGTGGGTATTTTCAATATATAATGTCTATAATCGTCGTAATCCGTTTTCGGTGTTTGTTCGTCAGAACGAGGCTGACCAGACTAAGACCGAGGCTGTGCGATATGCCGTTTTCGGAACGATTATTCCGGCAGTAACCTATAATTTTAAATTCTGATAAATCTGACACTAATTAAGATAGCGAAAACAATGAAGAAGATATTTTTAAGCATACTGGTGACATTTATTTCTGTCTCGCTCTTTTCGTGCGAAGATGTGGTAGATATTGATGTGCAAGAGGGTGTTTCTCAATTAGCTGTTGATGCCCTGATTAATAATAAGGCTGAAAAGCAAACCATTAAACTTTCATTATCGCAAGCCTATTTTGATAATTCGGCTGTGAAACCTGCTTTGGGTGCCACCGTAAGAGTTTTTGATGAGGATAGTGTGGCGCATGATTTTGTGGATATTAAGAATGATGGCAACTATATTTATGATGGCACAACCAAACCTTTAGATAAATTGGGCAAGCAATATGTGCTATATATTAAATATGGCGCAGAAGAATATGTGTCCTTATCAAAACTTAATAGAGTACCTAAAATCGATTCTATTAATTATAAAGTAGAGAAGTTCCCCATCAAACCTGATAATGGCCCACAGGAGGGTTTTCAGCCTCAATTCTACGCCCATGATTTTGAGGGAGAGGGGGATTGTTATTGGGTTAAAGCAGCTAAGAATCATAAGTACTTCAATAAATCTACCCAGATTAGTGTAGCCTATGATGCAGGATTTAGTCCGGGTTCAAAAACAGATGGTTTGTTATTTATTTTACCAATCCGTCAGTCTTTAGGTGGAGAGTTATATTCAGATAAAGATACACTTACAGTTGATTTATATTCAATTACCAGAGAGCAGTTTTATTATTTACAGATAGTGCAACAGGTATCTTCCAATGGTGGACTTTTCGCCACGCCATTGTCTAATATACCGACTAATATTCTTAATTATAATTCACAATCAACCAAGAAGGCTGTGGGTTTCTTTGGGATAATGGCGGTTAGTTCGGCGGAGGCGGTTATTGATAAGGCGAAGGCAAAGCCTAAGGAGTAGTATATTTTTATTATTTGTAGAGACGTATTGCAATACGTCTCCGAGGGCACGTCTTACCATTTGAATGTATTTTGGTGCGAGATTTAAAAATAGAAATTAATTAATCCAGTATTCACTGACCCTTGGAGACGTATTGCAATACGTCTCTACGAAAAACTCAATACAAAATCACCATCATACTCCGCGCCCCATGTGCCCCAATCACCAACGATTGCTCTATATCGGCGGTTTTAGACGGGCCGGCTATGAATGCGCCATAATTGCCAATAGTATCCAGTTTTTTGTAGGCTTCGTGCATATTGGCTACTATGTACGTTTTATCCAACACTAAAACCAGATGCTGGGTAATAAAAGGTAAAGCTCGGTTAATCATATTCACCTCCGGTATCCATATAGCTCCGTTTTCAGCTACACCGATTATACCATCAATTACAGCTAAATCTACTTGCTCTAATACTTCCTTAGAGGTATTTATATCTATCTCAACACTTGCTTTTACAAGCTTTGAAGCCACATTCTTTAAATCCGAATAATGGGTATCAATTACTCCCTGACAATCAGTTTTGCTATCTATTTCAATCGCATGTCCACCAATGCCTGCCAAAACGGTTTTAAATCTTTCTATGCTGCCATCTCCTTCAAAAGCCGAAATAACAGGCAGCTCAAGAAAAGAGGGTTTATTGGCTTTTACGCTGGCTAATATTTTTTCTCTGCTAGTCATCTCAGGACTTTTTGTTTTTGCTATACCACTCTTTAAAGCTTTGCTTCGGTGCATCAGGCAATTCACGTGCTTTTGCCCAGGGATTCATGCTTTGGGCGTGAGTCATGCCATGAGGCAATATGCGCAAAGCACTTCTGGCTACTTTACCACCTAAATCATATACCTTAGGCATAGCCAACATCTTCGCCAGACCTTTCATTCCCCATTTTTTAGCTGCTGGTAGCTCATTTTCTTTTGATACCACCTGCCGCCATTTATATAGCTGCACATGAATATCAATCTTCACCGGACAAACATCAGAGCAGGAACCACATAAAGTACTGGCAAATGGGAGAGAACTATACTTATGTAAATCAATATTGGGCGATAGGATGGCACCTATTGGCCCCGGCACAGTGAAATCATAACTATGTCCACCGCTACGGCGATACACAGGGCAGGTATTCATGCAAGCACCGCAACGGATACATTTCAGGGAGTTTCTGAAATCTGAGCGACCTAATTGTTGTGTACGGCCATTGTCAACTATCACAATGTGCATTTCTTTACCATCAGCTGGCTTGGTGAAATGTGAAGTATAAGTCGTAACAGGTTGTCCTGTAGCACTTCTCGCTAATAAGCGGATAAATACTGATAAATGCTCTACTTTAGGAATGAGTTTTTCCATACCCATACAGGCGATATGCACGTTGGCCAGATTAACGCCTAAATCGGCATTGCCCTCGTTGGTGCATACCACAAAGCTACCTGTTTCAGCTACTGCAAAGTTGACACCCGTTAACGCTACATCGGCTTCTACGAACTTTTGTCTGAGGTGTTGGCGGGCGGCTTCTGTTAAAGCCTGCGGGTCTTTTTCGCCTTTTGGTGTGCCTAAATGCTCATGAAAGGTTTCGCCTACGTCTTCCTTTTTTAGATGGATAGCAGGCATTACGATATGGCTTGGTGGCTCGTTTCTGAATTGTACAATGCGTTCACCTAAGTCGGTATCTACTACTTCTACCCCATTCTTTTGCAGGAAAGGATTCAGATGGCATTCTTCGGTAAGCATCGACTTACTTTTTACCATCTTTATTGGCCCTGTCTTACCTTTGATTGAAGAAGCATTTCTGATAATATCCAGTACAATTCTATTATGCTCTTCGCCATCGGCTGCCCAGTGCACCTTTACTCCATTTTTTATGGCGTTTTCTTCAAATTGAAGCAGGTAATTATCCAGATTACTAAGGGTATGGTCTTTAATCTGGGAGGCAAGCAACCGCAATTCCTGAAACTCAGGAATTGGATAGATGGCCCTATCTCTTTTCTGACGGACAAACCACAATGTTTCATCATGCCAGGTAGTCCGGTTAAAATCTTTGGCGAATTTCTCGGCTAGTGCAGGGTGGTTCATGGTTGGCTTCCGTTCAAAATTTCTGCAATGTGCATCACTTTCATAGGCAATTGCTGCCGTTTTACAATTCCTTCCAGGTGCATCAGGCAAGACATATCTCCGCCTGTCAATACTTTAGTGCCGTTTCGCACGTGGTCGGCTATTCTGTCTTGTCCCATCCGTGCTGATACTGCTTCTTCGGTAATACAAAAAGAGCCACCAAAGCCACAGCACTCATCATTACGCTCTAACTGGGTTATCTCAATACCTCTTAGTTTTCTAAGTAGTGTTAGAATCTGTCCGCCTTTATCTCCGATTATTTCTGAGGCATTGGCCTGACGAAGTCCTCGTTGTCCGTGGCAGCTTAAATGCAATCCTACTTTATAAGGGAAATCGACAGGTATTTCTTCTACTTTTAATATGTTTTCCAGAAAGTCAACCAATTCATATACCCCTTTTCTCACTTTTTGTACGGCAGGTGTCTGGTCGATTATGTCGTAGTGTTTGCGAACATGATAGGTACAACTACCTGAGGGCGTAACGATGTAATCATAATCGGCAAAGGTGTCAACGAAATGATGATATACCTCTTTAGAGTCCTGTTCGCAGCCACTATTAGCCATCGGTTGCCCGCAGCAGGTTTGCTGGGTTGGATAGGCTACCTCAACACCCAGTTTCTCCAATAATTGCAAGGTATTAATACCTACATTCGGATAAAACTGGTCAACATAACATGGTATAAATAGGGCTACTTTCATGAATACAAATTATTTCTTTCACTTATTAGGCGAAATAAATTTAAAAGGCTTCAATATATCGTCCCTACGGGACTTAAAAACTTATTTAACTATTATTTCTACCGATATATTATCCCTACGGGACATTTATTAATTATTTTTTCAATAGTCTAAGTCCCGTAGGGACGGTATATCCGTAGAAAAATTAAACTCATTCAAAAGCTAATATCCCGTAGGGATAATATATTTTAATTTAACTAAAAACTATTTCTTTCTTTTATTCTTATATTCACAAGTCGTATTATCAGACTTTACATAATAAGATTTATAATTCTTTGCTTTAGGATCAGTACAACCGCAAAGGTTCAACAATTCAACCTTACGGAAATCAACCGGATGGCTTTCGCTTTGTAGGGAGATATAGCCCTCAGCTAAAAGCTTGCCCTCAACCATTAAACTTGGGTCATGGCCGCTTACGTTACCACCTCCAGTTTGAGGTTTGGTATATTCCAATACCTTTTCGCCGTTGATAAAGTGTTGAATAAGAGAATCACCTAAAACCAAAACTTCTGCCCGTACCCATTGGTCGCCATTATAGGTTTGTGAAGTAGAGTTGATACAGTGGCGTTTATCTAGTTTATCCTGATAAAATACGTTTGTACCCGGTGTACACAAGTTGCAGGTAGTACGTTTGCCTTTATCCAAACCACCTAAGAGTTGAACTTCTATAGAGATTGGGAAATCCTGGTCTTTACCCATTGTTTCTGGTGCCTGACAATGAATCATGATACCGCTATTACGCGTTGCCCAGCCTGGACCATTAGTGGCCTGGTCGCCCACAAAGCGGTATTCAGTAGCGATACGATAATAAGAATATTTGTCTTTGTAGAAGATATGTCCGAACATTTCGTCGAACGATTTATAACCATCATAACGCACCTGCATCATTCCATCTGCCACTCTGAACGTATTAGCGAAATTATCATTCAAAGCATGATTACGGATTTTTGGCTGCCAGCCATCCAGGTTTTTCCCATTAAACAATTGTTTCCATTCTTTAGCGTCAACTGTTTGCGTTTGGGCAAAAGTCATAAGTGGGAAACACAATACACTTAAAAAGGTCAGAAGTTTTTTCATTAGTTGAATAGTCAGTGAGTAGATTAAAACTGTCCATGCAAAATAACATCAAGTTTTGCAAAGAAAGACAAGACCTGAGGAGTATTTTGCATTAAAAGTTTATATATGAATTTTACAGACCTGTGGCCACGCTGAATTTACCTCTTTTGCCAACTAAACTTTCACGTACTTGGGCATGACGGAAAGTTGCCACAGGGTCGATTGCTCCACCTACCTGACGGCTTGCTTCTGAAACCAAGGCTCTCACATCAGTAAAGAAAATATCTCTTAATAATTCCTCTGCTTTTACCACATCATTATTATCTTGTGCATCGGCAAGAGCAACTCTATCTACCAACAAAGTCTTGGCATAAGTCGATAAAATCGCGTTCACCGATTGTAATAAGTCTTCAATTGGGTCTTTAGTATTATGGCTTGCATCAATCATCCAGGCTAATGGCGGATTCTTCACATTAGAGTCTTGCATACCGTCTACCAATTCATTGAAAATCAGGAAAAACTGATATGGCTTTATACTGCCTGTTGTTAAATCATCATCACCATACATAGAACCGTTGAAGTGGAACCCACCTAAACGTCCGAAATGCATTAGTCGACCTACAATTTGCTCGATATTCGTATTTGGTAAATGGTGACCTAAATCAACCAATACCTGTGCATTTTTACCGATTTGCTGACAAAGGGAATAGGAAGTACCCCAATCAGGAATGACCATTGAGTAGAAGAATGGCTCATAAGGCTTGTATTCAATTAGCATTGTCCAGTCTGACGGCATGGCTTCATAAATAGTTGCCAATGAATCTGCTGTACGTTGGTAAGCTTTACGGAAATGCGACTGACCCGGGAAGTTTGACCCATCGGCCAACCAGACTGTTAGTACTTTTGAATCTAATTGCTTACCATATTCCACACATTGAATATTATGCTCAATAGCCAGGTTTCTGCTATCTGACTTAGTATGTGACAAAGAACCAAATTTATAAGAAAAAGGCTGGTCTTTCTGGTCCTGAAATGTATTGGAATTAACCGAATCAATCGTCAGATTATTAGCTTTCAATAATTGCTTGATAGCTACAGCATCAGACGGAATATCCCAAGGGATATGTAAGGAGATAGAGTTAGAAGAGCCATTTAGTTTATGAATCAATCCCACATCTTCAATTTTTTCTTCCAGATTGCGAGGCTCTCCACCGCTTGGAAAGCGTGCAAAGCGTGTACCACCTGTACCTAATGCCCAACTAGGGATAGCCACCTGAAAAGCCTTGATTTTCTCGATGATACTTTGTGCATTGATACCTCTGCGGTCGAGTAATTCGTTGATATAGGCTAATTTAAATTGATGGTCGGCTTCTAAAGTCTTATTATGGTCTTGAATACTATCAGTAGTGAGCATGTTTGTATAGGTTTTGATTATGAACCTGTTTAAACAGATTCCGAGTTATAGGCTCTTTCGCCTGATAATATAAAACGGATTTTTTACTTTGATTTGTTTTTTATCCAACAATAAAGCTGCGGCAGTGCGGCCCATGGTTTCAAAATCTGTAGTAATAACCGTTATTTCCAGTAATTCTTTTAAAGTAGTTTCATTGAAAGACACAATGCCAATATCTTGCCCTAATTCGTAATTCGTTTGTCGGGTTTTCTTGATTAAGTCGGCAAGGTCAGTTTCCTCTACTACAACATAAGCTGTTTTGGGCTGCGGGATTTCGTCAAAGGCATTCTCTTTAATGGCATATTCTTTTTTAGAATTGATGCAAAAAAAGCGAAAACCAGTGACTATTTCTTTGGGATAATTACCATCACTGGGAAAAATCAATACCATGCGCTGATATTTTTCGAGCAAATCATTAGCAGATTCTAAGGCATCAAAAATATCGTTTTCAAAGTCCTGATAAACACTTAGTACAGGTTTATGATAATCAGGTAAATCTTTATCCAGAATAACTAATTCTTCGGCAGGAATCTTCTCTATGGTCTTTAGTGCTGCAGGCTTTTCAGTTTCAGGGAAGAAATGAGGCATAATTACATAATAATTATACTTACCTAAGCTTTTTTCTATGATTTCGTCAAAAATGCGGGCATTATAATGATGAATCTGCAAATCAACTGATGCTTTATCTCCTAATACTTTCAGAAACGCATAATATATGAGCTTTTTATAAGAGCTTAGTTTGTTGAAAATCAACAAAATCCGCATTTTATTATGCTCTTTGCCATTGATATAAAAACCTTTGCCTTGTACCGCAGTAATAAAGCCTTGTTCCTTTAATTCCCTATAGGCTTTTTCTACGGTATCACGCGCCAGATAATATTCCTCACTTAATTCACTGATAGAGGGTAACTGATCATTTTTCTTTAAAACTACTCGCTCAATATCCGTAATGATAGACCGTACAATCTGCTTGTACTTAGGAGTCTTGTCATTGGGGTTGAGTTGTAATTTATACATTTTTTCGAATAGTTTAAAAAAGATCCCATCCCTGCCGCGCGGCGTCCGCCTCAACAATGAGGAAGGGTAATAAAAAAACTGATTGCAGTTTTAATCCTTGTTTAGGATAGAGACTTGTTACTCCTCCCCATTGTTGGGGAGGGTTGAGGGTGGGATTATCTTACAAAAGCAACTGCCACACCACCATCAACATTCAGAATATTTCCTGTTGATTTTGATAGACTGCCGTCTACAAATACCCTTACGGCTTTGGCAATGTCTTCTGTCAATATCTCCTCGTTCAGCAATGTACGAGCGGCATACATTTTAGGCAGGTCTTCTACTTTAATACCATAAGCTTTGGCACGACCTTCTGCCCATTCACCTTCCCATATTTTGCTACCACGTAATACGGCATCCGGGTTTACGGTATTTACACGTATTTTATCTTTACCAAGTTCAGCGGCTAATAAGCGGCTCATATGTGCCTGTGCCGCTTTAGCAGTACCATAACCTACATTATTTGGTCCTGCGAAGAGTGCATTTTTGCTGGCAATATTTACAATGTCACCATCCAGACCCTGTTGGCGCATAATCTTCACCGATTCCTGCGATACGAGGAACTGTCCTTTTACCAATACATCCTGTAGTATATTCCAATCGGCTAAAGTATGGTCTTCTAAGGGTTTAGAGATAGATAATCCGGCGCAGTTTACTACAATATCTACCCCGCCAAACTGCAATATTCCTTGTTTCAGTGCCTCAGCAATAGGTTCTGATTGTGTTACGTCAATTCCGGCAGTAAGCACTACATCTTTGCCATATTGCTTACGTAATTCGGTTTGTGTTTCTTCCAGGCGGTCACGGTCTGCCGCTATAATACAAGCGCCTTCTCTCAATAATTCTTCACAGATTGCTTTGCCAATACCTCCGGTTCCACCAGTTACAAACGCTATTTTGCCTGATAATGATTTAGGCTTAGGCATGCGTTGCAATTTGGCTTCTTCCAGCAACCAGTATTCTATGTTGAAGGCTTCCTGCTCGCTCAGACCTACGTATTCAGAGATAGCCTCTGCGCCTTTCATTACATTGATAGCATTGGTATAGAATTCTGCTGCAACGCGAGCTGTTTGTTTGTCTTTAGCAAATGAAAACATACCTACACCCGGATAAAGAATCACCACAGGATTGGTGTCTCTTACAGCGGGGCTATTTGGATGCTTGCAACGCTCATAATAAGCTACATAATCCGCTCTATATGCTTCAAACTGTTTCTCTATTTCTTCTTTAGTAGTTCCTTTTAAAACTAACGGACGTATTTTAGTACGCAGGAAGTGGTCAGGGCAGCTAGTACCTTTTTGGGCCAATCTTTCCAGATCACTTGAGTTGACAAATTCCAATACGCGGGCATCATCAGTGAAATGGCCAACCATTCTTCTATAGCTTGATGCCAAACCACGAAGCGTAGGCATTACTTCAGCAGCAGCGGTTTTTCTATCAGCCTCAGCTTTTGATTCTCTTACTGCACCCCCAAAAACAGGGCGTTTTTTGCCATAATTCTGCTCCAGATATACTGAAGCCATTTCTATGACTTCCAGCGTATTGATATAAGATTCATAAGAAGTATTACCCCAGGTAAATAAGCCATGACCACCCAAAATTACCCCTCTCAGATTCGGATTATTTTTAACGGTTTCTTCCAATTTCAAACCTAAGTCGAAACCCGGGCGTTGCCAAGGCAACCACGCCATGGTATCTCCCCAAATATCTTTCATAATTTGCTCGCCATCTTTACTGGCAGCAATAGCAATCAGAGCATCAGGGTGTAAGTGGTCTATATGTTTAAAAGGCAGCAAGCCATGTAGAGGTGTATCAATAGATGGGGCAGCACATTTCGGGTCAAATAAACAATGGTCAAATAAACCTACCATTTCGTCTTCAAAGGCTAAACCTCTGTAACGTTTTTTCAGGGCATGTAAACGGTCAACATACAGGTTGGCGCAACCTTTTTTGGTAAGTGTACCAATATCACCGCCAGAGCCTTTTACCCACATTACTTCTACAGGTTCGCCTGTCAATGGGTCTGTTTCCGTTATTTTGCAAGATGTATTTCCTCCGGCATAGTTAGTTAATCGTAAATCGGCTCCTAATAGGTTTGAGCGATAGATAAATAAATCAACTTCGTTATTGGCTAATTCGGCGGCTTTATTCTCGTCCCACAGGTAGCTAACATATTTGAATGTTAGGGTATTTTCCATATTTATTTAAGATTTTGTTGCTTTATAATCTGTAAAAGCATTTTTAAGCATTATCATCATGTCATCAAAGACATCCATGGGGTACCCACTTTTTTAAATATTCTGCTTTGTATTTTCAATTGCAGTGGCTAACCGTGTAGTTGAGAGTTGCATCCAGGAAATGGTCCCACGTGTTTTCTGCCTTTTATTTAAAAAATGTCTCTTTGTTTAGGATAATAATATTCAAATCTACTCTACTATCGACACAAAAATCAACAATTTTTTATAAAAATCCTCATGTACTCTCCTGTAAGATATTGTTTTCATAGAAAGATTTCTGATAGGAAAAAGTTGGGAATACCCCAAAAAATAAAGTGCCAGATTAGCCAGCACTTTATTATCGTAACCCAAAAAGTAAAAAATAATTTTTCCAGATGTTTTTTAAGCCATCCGTATAGTTGTCTTTAATTTTATTGTAGAAGTAACATTCTGCCCTGTTGTGCGTAAGAATCTTCTGTACTTACGACGGAACTCTGCAGCCTTTCTTCTTGATATAATAATTTTCTCGTCATGGATCAGTACTTCTCCTCCACGACAATTAAAATATAAGTCTTTTACGTGTTCTAAATTGATGATGTAAGAACGGTGAAGTCTCACAAAATTAGTAATCTCGTCTAACTCCTCTTCAAAGATTCTCAACGTTTTAGAACTGATAATTTCTCTACCATCGGCAAGCTTAAAAATTGTGTAATTTTTCGCGCTCTTCAAGTATAGAATATCACCGAGCTTAACCATGTTACGTTTGCCAGCAACCCGCATGGACATGTTAGCACCAGTAGCTTGGCTTTCCACATTTTGGACGACCGTAAATCCCTCCGGGCTGAACGGTGTCTTGTAAATCAGCTTATTCATTCTAAGGAAAGCTTTAAAATTGTTGAATTTTATAGCAAGTTAATTTCAACGTATAACTATTACAACAACGATTCGGTAAGTGGCAGTATAAATTAGATAAGTGGCAGATAATCTTAAATAAGCGAACTTATTACGAAGTTGAAAAAGCGATACTAAAATTTACATTTGCATAATTGGGTGTTTTTTTTTAATAATTTCAAGAAAAACTGATTAAACGGATACGTTTATAAACGGAAATTTTTAGCAGAAATGACGAAAAAAAAGGTACAGAAACGGACGTTTCTGTACCTGAAATATGTATAAAAAACATGCCAATTTTTAATTGGATGTGAATAAAATTTGTACTTAAATGAGAATAATTTTTTGAGTCCGAAAACTAAATATTACTCAACCACTCCAGGAACTCTGATTTACGGCGCCGAGAAACCGGAAGTTCTGTCCCTTGCTCGGTTGTAATTGTTCCGCCTTCACCTTTGGTATATCTTTTTATGTAATCTCTATTGACAAGGAAAGAGTGGTGAATACGGAAGAAGTCGTAGTTGGCCAATAAATCTTCAAAGTCTTTGATACTTTTAGAGACCGTTATTTTTGTGTTATCGTTCAGATAAATATGCGTATAGTCTTCGTCTGCTTCGCAATAAATAATGTTATTGACAGGCACAAACTGAAAACCATTGAGAATAGGAAGTGGTATTTTATTGGATTTATCACGAGGATTCTTCAGATTCTGAATCAAGTGGTCGAAATTCTGCTGACTATTTTTCTTTTCAATACGCTCTTTCGCTTTGCCAATGGCTTGCTTAAGTTCTTCGATATTAATGGGCTTTAAGAGATAATCTAAAGCGCTGAATTTAATAGCCGTAACAGCATAGTGATCAAATCCTGTAGTAAAAATAACTTCAAATTTCGGGTTGGTGAATTTCTCTAACAGGTCAAAACCGCTGCCGTGCGGCATCTCTACATCCAAAAACACAATATCCGGCGATTTTTCCTGAATAAGTTGATAAGCCTCTTGTATTGAATTAGCCGTGCCAATTACCTCTACTTCTGTAGAACAGAAAAGGTAAATGATGCTGCTTAAAGTTTCAACACTTCGATTTTCATCATCAACTATAATAGCCTTATACATAAAAGGTTTTGTTTACAAGTTTACTCTAAGTCAATAAGATTGTCATCAGCCATAGGAATCATGCCAATAGCCACACAAATATTAACCGCTAATTATATAGTATGTATAGGGAGAGGGATACTTACACAAGTACAAAAGAAAAGAAACATTCTAAATTAACCAAATTTTGGAAATTTAATTTCAATTGTTGTGCCAATATCTGCTCCGGGTTCATGTGGTGGTTTTATTCGGTCTTCTACCAGAAAATGAATGTCGGCATCTGCAATCAGATTGAATGTTTGCAGACGTTCTTCGGTAATTTTAAGTCCCTGCGACTTATAGCCTTTTCTGGATTTTGACTGAATCTGTTTGGCGCGTTCTCGTCCTACACCATCATCTTCTATTCTACATACCAGGTATTTGCCCTGGTTAAAAAAACTCATATATAAATTACCCTTGGTTTCTTTATATCGCAAGCCATGATTAATTGCGTTTTCGATAAACGGCTGTAAGATCATGGTCGGAATCTCAACAAAACGATTCACATCAGAGGCAACATTCAGATGAAGCTCAAACTTATTCTCAAAACGCAACATCTCAATTTCGATATAAAGGCTCAATAGCTTTATCTCATCTGCAAGAGTGATATATTTACTACGCGACGAATCTAAAAAGAGCCTTATCAGGTTGGCAAATTTTGATAAATAATTGTTGGCAGAAATAGTATCCCGATTCAGAATAAAACTTTGTACGGCATTTAAAGCATTGAATACAAAGTGCGGGTTCATCTGCAATTGCAGCGTACGCAACTCCAACTCGGTTACCTGGCGATGGTGCCTCTGCTCTTCATCCGACCAGAATTTTAGAAAACGCTCACGGCCATAAAACAGACCAAATAAGGTAATGAAACAAGACCCCCAGAACCACCACGAACGCCACCAGGGATATTCTATCTTAAATTCTACTATAGCAGGTTGGCTCTCTTTCTTTGCCGCATCAATGGCTATCAACTCAAAATGGTAAACAGCCGGTTTCAGACTATCTACTTTTACTGCGGTTTTATTGGTGAAAAACCACGCTGAGGGTTTTGCTCCCTCAAAGCTATTTTCTATAATACGGTACTTGTAGGTCAGGTTATTTTGAGCGGGAATAGCCGAATATTCAAACTCCAGCACATTATTATCGTAATCAACATGATAGTTTTCCTGAAAAGGCATATCACGTCCTGCTATTTCAACACGGGTAATTTTAGCTTTGAAGTTATTTGCTTTTCGGGGAGTATCTGTCTTTTGACAGTAAGCAGTATTGTTGGCGAATAAGCATATCAAAACAATTATTAAAAGCGGCTTTAGCATCAGGGGAATCGGTAGATTAAAATAGGTTAACCTTGTGTTGTAAAAATACATTTTAAAATGCGAATCTGAAAGCAGTACCTACTATTTGTTAATTGTTTACCCACTTGGTGAAGCAATTTACGTACCAAAATCAAGTAGAAATAGAGATAAATACAAACATTTATGAATATTAATTCATCTTTTTGAAAAGGCTATGATTGAAAATCTTCTTTGTTGCGATAAACACTTTGGATTTTGCCCAAAATCGCATTAATTTTAGCTTTAACCTTTTTGAATCAATTCTCTTCTACTCAATCATAAAATCTGTTGTCGCTTAATATGCTAACTAAACAATATGTCATAAAACCAAGCCTTTTTCTACTATCCTATTTTAGTATAATCTTTTCAGCAGTTGCTCAAAAGCCTAAACAGGAAATAGACAAAAATCAAGATTACGGAATACTATACAAGTATAATGATAGCCTGCAATACGAAACCTATCCCCTTTCGGATGGTTGGGGCTATCGGCTATATATCCGTTATAAATTATTAGTCAATCAACCTAATATACCTGCTGTATCAGGTAACGCAGCTTTCAAAAAAGAAGCTGACGCTCAAAAAATAGCCAAACTTGCTTCTTCAAAAGTTGCGAATGGACAAATACCCCCTACATTGACAGTAGAAGAGGTTCGGAAGCTAATAAAATATAAATAAAAAAGCCATAATTAGCTTTATTATTAACTAATTATGGCTTTTTTATTTATAAGAATAGTTTTAAACCAGATTCAATTCCGCCTGAATGGTTTTTACTTTCTCTTTTAAAGATTCGAGCGTATCATCAAATTCATCTTTTTTCTTCAGTTTGGCTCTTACACCGACATAAAACTTGATTTTAGGCTCAGTTCCTGATGGACGACAGGTAAACTTAGTGCCATCAGCCGTGAAGAATTGTAATACATTCGATGATTCAATTCCCATTTTGCCTGATGGAATAGCTGTTGTTTCACCTGTTTTCAAATCAGTAGTGGTCAAAGCTTTATAATCGTCCATGCGGATAACTTTTGAACCTGCCAGACTCTTTGGTGGTTTCGCTCTAAAATCAACCATCATCTGCTGAATTTCTTCTGCACCTGTTTTACCCTTTTTGGTCAACGAAATCAAGCCTTCATAGTAGAAACCATTTTTCTGATACATTTCGGCTAAGAAATCAAATAAGCTGATGCCTTGGTCTTTAGCAAAGGCAGTTAGTTCGGCAATCATGGCGCAACTCGCAATCGCGTCTTTGTCACGTACTTTATCACCAATCAGGTAACCATAGCTTTCTTCACCACCACCGATAAAAGTTTGTTGTCCTTCCAGTTCTCTGATAACCTGTGCAATATACTTAAAGCCTGTCAGGGTATTATAGCAATTAACCCCAGCTTTGGCTGCCATTTCATCAATTAAATCTGTGGTTACAATGGTTTTAGCCACAAACTCTTTACCTGTCAGTTTTTTAGCTTTTTTCCATGCTTTCAACAGATAATAAATAATCAAACTTGCCGCTTGATTACCATTCAGTAATTGCCATTCTCCTTTCGGGTCTTTAACCGCCATACCTACGCGGTCGGCGTCAGGGTCAGTAGCAATTACTAAGTCAGCATTAGTTGCTTTAGCTTTTTTCAATGCAAGGCTCATAGCCTCTTGTTCTTCTGGGTTCGGATAAACCACCGTCGGGAAGTTACCATCCGGGGTTGCCTGTTCATCAACAATATTCACATTGGTAAAGCCCAATTGAGCCAGTGCTTTTGGTACCATCGTGATGCCTGTACCATGAATAGACGAGAAAACAATATTCAAATCAGACTGGCGCTTAATCATGCGAGGATTTACCGAAATGCTTTTTACTGCTTTCAGATAAGCCTTGTCAAGCACCTCGCCAATCATCTTGATGCGTTTCTTTACACCTTTAAACTTGATGTCTTTTACGTTTGTAATGGCATTTACCTCTGCTACAATATTTTTATCGTGTGGTGCTACTACCTGAGAGCCATCAACCCAATATACTTTATACCCATTATATTCTCTTGGGTTATGAGAAGCCGTGATAACGATACCACTCTGGCAACCCAACTGACGCACCGTAAAAGATAATTGCGGTGTAGGGCGAAGTTCTTTATATAAATAAACTGTAATTCCATTAGCTGAAAGAATATCGGCTGCTACACGGGCAAACTCCGGTGAAAAATTACGACTATCATGCGCGATAGCTACTTTTATCTCCTGGTCAGGGAATGCCTTATTCAGATAGTTTGCTAAGCCCTGAGTAGCCGCGCCAACAGTATATTTGTTCATACGGTTAGAACCCACACCAATTTCTCCACGCATACCACCTGTTCCGAACTCCAGATTTTTGTAGAAAGAATCCGTCAGTTGAGTCGCGTTATTGTCAGCAATAAGTTTCTGAATAGCAGTTTTGGTTTCTTCATCATACCTGCCTTTCAACCAGGTTTTGATATTCTTCTCTGCTGTTGTATCTAGTTTAAGATTTTGTAGCATGACTATCCGAATGATTTTAATTGTAAAAGATTTTGGGCAAATTAAAACAAGTTTTTGATGTTTTTCAAGAATGATTTAGATTTTACTAATATTTCTTTAAATCATGCTTTATGAAGCCACAAGAATAGAAAATTAATGGCTTATGGCGTCTTTTTTTCTCTAAAAAAGGAGTGGACCCCAGAGTAATACAATAGTATGATTTCGCCAGAAACCTCCCCAATTGCTTTGAAAACACAGCTCTAAGTCGGAAATTTAGAAGATGCACAGTTGGGGACGTACGGTCTTGAATTACAATTCGCGACTAGCCGTTCACGACTGGCCGTCCGCATAACAATTACTGCAATGGAAGAATGGATAAAGACTGGGCGTCCCCGAAGTATCAGGGTTTTTGGGAATTTGTCAGAAGAGGCAAAGAGTGGGCTGTCCAAAAGGTATCAGAAAAGGTTACCAATGTGGTGGGAACCTTTTTGAACAAAGGTAGCAATAGGCTCCTAGTACCACCCACTCACACGAAACCAAAAAAGGTTACCAATATGGTGGGAACCTTTTGCCAAAGGACAGTGATGATTTCCAGGTACCAGCCACTCATACGAAACCAGAAAAGTTACCAATACGGTGAGAACCTTTTTGCCAGAGGGTAGCAGCGCAGCGATGGTTTCTGGTTTAATCAATAATCTATCCTGTTTTTCTGTTTTAAAAATTTGTTATAATTTTATAAACTCAATAACAATACTTCTTTACTCAATGAAAAAATACTTCATCACCTATTTACTACTCTGCTCGCTTGCAGCACTGGCGCAAGACAAACCTAAACCCCCCCTTACCTGGAAAGACGTTGCTGCATGGAAAGCTATTCCTGCTTTTGGTGGCACACAACTCTCGGCTGATGGTGCATGGTTTGCTTATGTGCTAAATCCTAATGAAGGAGACGCAGAATTGATTCTTAGAAAAACGGGTGATACCACCAAAATCAAATACCCGATTGGCTCGAGTACATTCTTCTCAATGAATTTCTCTGAAGATGCTAAATGGTTTGCATTCAAAGTTTATCCTAAAGACAAAGACAAGAAAGCTGCCGCTAAACCGGGTGGCAAGCCAATTCCTGAAAAAGTATTTCTGATTAACCTGGCTAATAAAAAGAAAACCGAATTTGAAAGAGTAAAATCTTTTGCTTTCAATGGAGAGAAATCTTCGGTTTTGGCTTTGCAATTGACTCCTGCTAATGCACCAAGCGGCCCGAATGCCGATGGCCCGAAAGGTTCAGACTTATTATTATATGACCTTACATCTGGTAAAACCCAGAACATCGGGAATATTTCGGAATTTTCTTTCAATAAACAAGGTGACTGGCTGGCATTGACGGTTGACGCAGCCGAAAAAGCAGGAAACGGCTTATGGTTGCGCAATATGAATACCAACGTAGTGATGATTCTGGATAATGATAAAGCCTCTTACAAATCTTTGAACTGGACAGAAAAGGGCGATGGCCTGGCTTTATTGAAAGGTACAAAGGATGAAAAATATAAAACCGAACTGAATAATGTAGTAGGGGTGAAGAACTTTAGCTCTATACCTGAACTAAGCATTTATGAGCCTAAGAAAGACTCGACCGCATTTCCGAAAGGCATGACGATAAGCGCAAATAGAACTCCTTATTGGTCAGAAGACTTAGGCCGTTTGTTCTTTGGTATAACCAAAACTGAACTGTCTAAGAAAGAAACGCCGAAAGCTGATGCTAAAAAAGATACTACTAAAAAGGAAACCGATGCTGAAAAATTAGCCAAAATAAAGGCGGATACTAGCATTAAAACGATTGAAGATTTAACCAAAGCCATTGCTAAAGTAAAGACTGACTCAACCAAAAAAGTAGCGGCGACACCGGATGCAGATAAAGAAAAACCTGATATGACTATCTGGCATTGGCAGGATAAACGCTTGCAGTCTCGCCAACAGGTGCAGGAAAAACAGGATAAGAATTTCAGTTTTGTGGCGAATTATGATGTAAGCAGCAAGAAATTCGTACGATTAACCGATAGTACACTTAGAAACCTGAGCATCGCGCCTAAACAATTATATGGCATTGGACAGGATATTACAAATTATGAATTAGATAATAACCTGGACGGACAAAGCTATAGTGATATATATATAGTTGACTTGAAAACAGGGAAGCGCAGCAAAGTAATAGAAAAACACTATATCCCTGATTTTTATGCGAACCCGAGCCCTTCGCCTGATGGTACGAAGTTCTTATACTGGAAAGATGGTAGCTGGATAGTTTATGATTTAATCAGCCAGACTTCGCGTAATATTTCGGATAAATCAAGTACTTCTTTTGTTGATGTAGAAGACGACCACAATGTGCGTAAACCTCCATATCCGGTAATTGGCTGGACAAACGACAGCCGTTTAGTATTGGTAAGTGATGGTTGGGACATCTGGCAATTGTCTGCCGATGGCTTGGCTACTCCAAAGAATTTGACAAAGAATGGTAAAACTGAGCAAATACGCTACCAGAATCGCTATGTACTTGACCCCGAAGAAAAAGGAATTGATTTAGCTAAAACGCAGTATTTCAAAACCTACGGAGAATGGACGAAGAAAAGCGGCTTTGTGGCCTTAGAAAACGGACAAGCAAAAAGTCTACTGTGGGAAGATACATCAGTAGGAAGTTTATCTAAAGCTAAAAATGCCAATGCTTATGTGTATTCCCGCCAGACTTTCAAAACGGCACCTGAATATTACCTTGCAACCTCAACTAATTTAGAGAATGGACAAAAGCTTACTCAGAATACACCGTCTTTTGAAAAATATGCGTGGTCGCCATCAGTAAGGCTGATAGACTATAAGAGCGATAAAGGCGATAAGTTACAGGGCGCTTTATTCTTGCCGGCCGGTTATGAAGCAGGTAAGAAATATCCGACTATCGTATATTATTACGAAAAACTCTCACAAACCCTGCACAGTTTTGCTAATCCGGGATATTCGGGTACGGGTTGGAATCCGAGTGTGTATACTTCTAATGGGTATGCGGTATTTATTCCGGATATTGTGTATAAACTCAATGACCCTGGTATGTCAGCCGTTTGGTGTGTGCTTCCAGGTGTGAAAGCCGCCATTAAAACGGGTGTGATTGATGAAAGTAAAATCGGTATTCATGGCCATAGTTGGGGTGGTTATCAGACCAGCTTCCTCATTACACAGACCAATATGTTCAAAGCGGCAGCGGCAGGTGCTCCACTGACCGATATGATTTCGATGTATAACCTGATTTACAAAAATAGTGGTTCGTCAAACGGTGCTATCTTCGAAGCCTCGCAAGGTCGTCTATTACCTCCCTGGGAAAACTGGGAAGCCTATAACCGTAACTCACCATTGTATCATGTAAAGAAAGTAAACACCCCTCTATTAATGTTGCATAACGATGCCGATGGTGCCGTAGACTTTACGCAAGGTATTGAATACTATAGTGCGCTTCGTCGTCTGAAAAAGCCTGTGGTATTAATCCAGTATAAAGGAGAAAACCACGGTCTGGCTAAATTGCCTAACCGTAAAGATTATGCCGTACGTATGATGGAGTTTTTCGACTATCACCTGAAAGGTAAACCTGCTCCGGATTGGTTGGAAAAAGGCATTGACCGTCTGACTTTAGATGAGCATCTGGATAAGAGAACGATGGGTTTGGAGGAGTAAAAGTAAAAGCTAATAACCTAAAAAGCCTGTTTTAAGTGAATGGCTTGAAACGGGCTTTTTCGATATATATTTATGTAATGGTCTATAGTTTGCTATTTTTAAAAGAAAAACCTAAGTGACTAAAATATGAAGGATTTCTACCCTCCTCAACCGCAAATTGCTGATTATTCTTTCTTAAATCCCTCAAAAAATTTCGTTAGAAAGTCAATAAAGGTTCTTTTGGCAATTGTATTGTTTTATATATTCTATCTATTTCTTATTCTAATCTCATTTGGTTTGTTTGGCATTTGTCTGAATGTAAGTAAAGCGATAATGGACATTCGGAGTAATTGGATAACAGCTACTTTAGGTGGAATTGTTTTTTTTATAGGTATTCTGTTTCCTTCGTTTCTTTTGAAATTCTTTTTTCCAATCAAAGAGAATAGAAATACAATAGGAGTAGAGATTACAGCTAAAGAACACCCGCGCCTATTTGATTTTATCCATCATTTGGTTAAAGAGGTAAAGTCTTCCTCTCCTGCAAAGGTTTTCATCTCGGCTGATGTTAATTCGGCAGTTTTCTATAATTCAAGTTTTTGGAGCTTGGTTTTCCCAATCCGAAAAAACTTAGTAATTGGTCTGGGTTTGGTCAATTGTATCAATATAAGTGAGTTTAAAGCTGTGCTGGCGCATGAACTTGGTCATATTTCTCAGGGAACTATGAGAATAGGAAGCTATATTTATATTCTAAACCGGGCTATTTACAATAGGATTTATGAATATGACGATTTTGATTTACTTCTTTATAAAGTGGCTGGACACAGAGGAATCTTAGGTTTGATTGCTGGCGGAGTTAGATTTATACTAAATAGTATTCGTAATCTATTAGGAGAGGCCTATAAATTGATTAGTAGATATTATACGGAACTGTCTAGGGAGATGGAGTATAATGCTGACCTAGTTGCGGTAAGTGTTGCTGGCAATACTGCTACAATATCGGCTCTACGTAGAGTTAGTTTTGGCAATGAAGCCTATAATCAAACCATTGAACATTTGAATTCTTTGTTAAAACAAAAAAAAATAACAGATAATATTTTTGAGAAGCATTTGGCAATGATAGCTTATATGGCCAAAAATAAAAAGTTAATTTTAAACCGAAATCTCCCGGTATTAAATGATGATATAATTGAAGATAACGCACTTAAAAGTAGATTGTATTTTAAAGAGTGGTTAACACATCCTGAACAGAAAGAAAGAGAGGAAAATATAAATAATGTTCAGGTTTTAGCTGAAATTAATGATGCTTCTCCTTGGCTTTTATTTGAGAATCCTGAAAAAGTTCAAAAGGAGCAAACCTTAGCATTTTATGGAAAAATTAAGGAAGATGAGGAAAACGCAATAGAGTTTATTAATGAAGTTTTTTTTCTTGAAAGCATTGATGAGCGCAAAAAGAAAAATAGTTTTCCAGACGTATTTAATCATTTCTTTGATGAAAGATACCTTTTTGAGTGTGATATTTCAAAATTGGATGAGGAAGTTCCAGAATTTAATATAGAACTTGTCTAACATTTTAGTTGACGATTTATTTTTCTTACAAAACAGACAGCTATCCCTATAATATTTAGACAAAGCCAGTTTAAAGCTTTAGCCTCATATCTAATTAGTAATGCTT
>NZ_QVMT01000006.1 GCF_003418935.1 Emticicia sp. C21
TGAACTTTTTAATCTTATCTTTGCTTAGGATGCTCATTGTAGGTTTTTATTTTGGTTCGCAAAACAAAATTACTCCTTATTTGAGCATCTTTTTATTTAACCAATAATATTAGACAAGTTCATTGAAAAGATATTCAACATAAAAAATCGAAAATTAATAGATAGTTATTATTTTAATCTGGATGATAGAAGAATTTTGGAAGAAATAGCAAATGGAAATATAAAAATAAAAACCTTTGATTTTGACGGAAAAAAAATATAATTGGAAAGAAGCAAAAGTGTTAATTGTTCAATTGAATGATGAAATTGAGAATCAAAAAGAGGAAATTATCAAATTGGAAATGCATGCCCTGCAAATCGCATATAAAAGAGCTAAAGAAAAAGGTGTTGGTGAAGAATTTAAAACGAAACTAAATCTATTTATAGAATTAAAAGATAAAGTAGAAATAATAGAGGGAATTAGAAACAGAATCGAAAGAATGAAAAGTTATATTAAAGAAAATTTTCCGTTAGAATTATACCAGATCAAACTGTTGGAAAGTAATATAGATGAGTTATATAATAGTGTTAAAAAGGAATTGGAAGTGGTAAAAGATAGGCGCATTCAAATAAAAACACAGAATATTGAAATTGATAAGCCTTTTGATAATTATCTACTTGATGAGCCTCTACTTTTTTGTGCTAAAGGCTTTTTTAGTTATGAAAATTTTAATTATTTCTGCACACAAATTTATTCAATGGAATATAAAATTAATCAGGCCTGCATGGCCACTCAAAGAGATTTTATCTATTTTCAGGGAGATTTGTTTAAGGGGTAGAAAAAAACAAGTCCTCTGCAACAACAGAGGACTTACCATATATTACTTAATCTTAAAAGCCGCTTTCATCTTATAGCTGAGCTTTATCTTCTGATATTCCAGACTACTATCTTCCATTGGAGCAGCATCAGCACCAGCTTTCATCATCCGCATGTTAGACATCATCATTGGTTGTGGCGCATAGAACTGGTCGTCTAATTCTTCTATCATTAATATATCACTCACTTTTTCGTTGATAGATTCCAATAAATAAGTCGCCTTTTCTTTGGCTGCTTTCAAAGCATTTATCTTGATTTCTTTTCTATACTCTTTAATTTGCGAATGGTCAACATGATCGATATTCACATATTCAATGCCTTTATCATCTACTTCATCCAGAATCACATCAGATTTATAGAGGTTGTTCATTTTCAGAATATAGCGCTTGCTTTCAAGAAAGTGCAAAGGCTTTTTCTTGCCTGTCCAGTTTCTATAACCTGTAATGGCTTTGATAGTCAGATTATCTCTCGGAAATCCGGCTTTGATTACAGCGGCAATCAATTGTTTCTCCAACACATCAATCGTAACCTTATCTTTCTGATTTTTCTCGTCTTTAAAATATTCTTTGAGCGAAATCGCAAAGTAAATTTCGTCCGGCACAATTTCCATTTCTGCCGAACCAGTTACCTCAATTTTCTTGATGGGGTCTTTTGCCATATTGTCTTGCGCGTGAGTTGTAAATGTGTAGCCTAGTAAGAGAAAGGCCAGAAATAATCTTTTCATTTTGTGTCAATTTTATGTTCAAGAATAAACGTTGTGTTTCGGAAGCATAACGCTATACGTCCGATAATTGTTACAAATCCCAATTCATAAAACTGTTAATAATGCGTTAATGCCTTAACGTGCAAATCTCAAACGCTGACCTTTTTTGCTCTCATCAAACTTGCCGTTAGCAAACACAATATTCCCCGAAACAATAGTATGTGTCACTTTAGACTGGAATTCTGTGCCTTCAAATGGTGACCAAGCACATTTGCTATACAAGCTATTTTTATCAACCAGAGTAGCCTGATTCAAATCAACCAAAGTCAAATCAGCCCAATATCCCTCTCTGATATATCCACGGCGTTCAATCTGAAAACAATCAGCTACGGCATGCGACATTTTCTGTACAATCTTTTCAAGAGAAATCTTGCCTTGTTTATAAAATTCCAGCATCACATTTAATGAATGTTGTACCAATGGCAAACCAGATGGTGCCTGCCAGTAAGATTGTTGTTTTTCATCCAAGGTATGCGGGGCATGGTCGGTGGCAATCACATCAAAATGGTCGTCCAATAAGGCTTGCAGGAGCTTCTCTCGATGGTCATGCTTAATCGCAGGATTGCATTTAATCTGATTCCCTAATCGCTTATAATCTTCCGCATCGAACCATAAATGATGCACGCAAACTTCTGAGGTAATGTGTTTATCAGCCATAGGCCCTTTAGTAAATAAAGGAATCTCTTCGCTGCTCGAAATATGCAGAATATGAAGACGTGTTTTATGCTTTTTCGCTAACTCTACTGCCATTGAAGACGAAATATAACAAGCCTCTTCATTTCTGATAATGGCATGAATATCATAAGGAGGATTATCACCATATAGGGTTTTGTATTTCTCAAGTCTGGCTTTTACAGTAGCTTCATCTTCGCAGTGGGTAGCAATTAAAGCAGGGAAATTGGCAAATACTTTCGATAGCACATGTTCATCATCTACCAACATATTACCTGTTGAACTCCCCATAAATATCTTCAATCCACATACATTCTGAATATCGGTACGCATCACCTCCTCGTAATTATCGTTTGAAGTACCCATGTAGAAAGAGTAGTTGGCTAAAGAAGTTTCTGCTCCTATCACGTATTTATCAGCCAATAATTCCTGCGTAAGTGCATTCGGAACAGTATTCGGCATTTCCATAAAACTGGTGGTACCTCCGGCCACAGCCGCTTTGGCTTCTGTATAAATAGTGGCTTTATGGGTAAGCCCCGGCTCACGGAAATGCACCTGATCGTCAATTACACCCGGAAGCAGATATTTGCCAGTGGCATCAATGATACGGTTAGCTTTCAGGCTAGATAAATCTGAACCAATCTGGTCAATAAATCCATCTTTGATAAATACATCGCGAGGTTCAATCTTCCCTTCGTTTACCACTAGGGCATTTAATATAAGAATTGTCATGGTATGCAATGATAAAGTCCGGCACGAAATTAATAAATAAAATGAGCAAGGTCTTTATAAGCAAGATATAAGTTAAAGTATAGTGAAAAATTGAATATTATTTTTTTGTTATTATGGTACTTGTAAATATTTGGTTGTACTCGACTAAAACAAGGGTTTCCCCCTATTTCCCACCATATATACTTACTTTACTTTTGTAGTGTTAATACTGCTTCAATCAGCATTGCATACTAATGAGCGTCTGAATTGCCGAAGTATAAACTAACCTAATATTTAACCCAACAAGTACAAACTGTATGTTCACGCCTATTAATAGAAATTCAAGAGTTCTTAATCCCAATGCAGAAAGTACCATTATCTATATCAAGCATCTGGGGAATCAACCCTATAATGAGGTAAAATTTGATTGTGGCAAAAAAGTAATTGTAAGTTATAGTCTTAACTACTGGCAAAGTGTTTTTCAGGATTTTAAGCGTATTAATAAGGGAGTGCTGATAAATCCGCAAAAAGTCATTAGCCCTAATGCAAGCTTTGAGGTCGAACTCACCGATAATTCCCGATTTACCTATTCACGTCGTAAATACAAAACTCTCTCATAAATCTTGTCCCTCTCTATCATGAAAAAAACATGTACTTACCTATTACTGCCCTTTCTATTGGGCATTTTTCTGTCAACAAAAGCTCAAACCGACGAAGAAAGACAAAAAATAGTTCAGTCTTATACTAACAGTAATACTCGTATTAGTCTTATTGCTTTACAACAACAAGCACAAAGGAAATTTGAGCAAGACGAAAAGAAAGTGCAGGAATTCCTGACGAAGAATGCACAATTGCGCCGGAGTTTCGTGAAAAATGGCTCCTTATATTATCTGAAGTTTATTGATGCTAAAGGAAATCCTGTGTATATCAACACGAAAAACCGCGCTTCCGGAGAATTGATTAAGGCCAATCAATTATATAGTGGGGGCTCTGTTGGAGTGAATATTACAGGCACTAATATGGTAGCAGGTATATGGGATGGAGGACAAGTAAGAGCAACCCACGAACTACTCTCTGGCAAAGTAGCCATGCAGGCTGGACAAACACTTGATGGAACCGGAGAAAATTACAAAGGGAATAACCATCAGACACACGTTTCAGGGACTATGGTCGGAAAAGATATTGCTAATCAACCTTCAGCCAGAGGAATTGCCTATGGAGCAACCGCTAAAAACTATGACTGGGAAAATGATTATACAGAGATGACAGCATTTGCAGGACAAGGCTATCTGATTTCGAACCATTCTTATGGTTATACTAATGGCGAAGGAGATGCAATATGGCGCTTTGGTGCTTATGATGCCTCGTCTGTAGCAATAGATGCTGTTGTTAAAAATGCCCCAGGTTATTTACCCTTTATTGCAGTTGGGAATGAGCAAGACCCTAATGCGATGGATGACGAAAACAAACATATCAATGGTAACTGGAGTAAAGGCGGTTTTGATATGGTGACAGGAACTTCTGCTGCTAAAAATGTAGTAACTGTAGGAGCAGTTAATGGAGATAAAACGATGTCGAGTTATAGTAACTGGGGGCCAACCGATGATGGCCGTGTAAAGCCGGATATAGTAGCTAAAGGTACAGGCATTAACTCTTCATTATTCGCTGATGAAAACACCAATACACCATCAGATAATGCCTATAGTGGAAATGGTGAGGGTTCAAGTGGTACCTCTTATGCTACTCCTGCTGTGGCCGCATCAGGTTTATTATTACAGCAATATTATAATAGCTTAAATGGCTCTTATATGAAAGCTTCTACATTAAAAGCTCTTTTATTAGGCACTGCAGAAGATTTAGGACTGGCTGGCCCCGACTCTAAATTTGGCTGGGGATTGGTGAATGTTGAAAAAGCTACGAATGCTATTAAGTATAAAAGTGCATCAGTAAATCCTGCTAATCAGGCACATGCTGATGCTTCAAGCAAAGGTGCATATATCGAGGAAATTACGGCTAATCCTACCAATAATTCAACTGCAGAACTGTATCGTACGGTTAAAGCCAGCGGTTGTGAACCACTAATTGTATCTATTGCCTGGACAGATGATGAAGGGGTTGAACAAGAAGGCGAAACAGTTGACCCGACTACCAGTAGAATGGTATATGATTTTGATATGTTGGTTAAAAACATGGGTACCAATGCTGAAACCCGTACCTGGAAGCCAGTCACGATGGCTAACCGGGGGGGAACTGCTACTATTTCTACTGTCTGGTTTGATGGGAATGGTAACAACTACAAACAAGTGAAGATTAATAACCCAACACCTAATCAGGAGTACCGCATTGCTATCAGAAAGAAGGCTTCGTCTCCTGCTGAGGCAAGATTGATTTCGATGGTTGTAACGGGTACTATGATGGCCGCTCCGGGTGGCAATGCCAGTCAGACTTTGGCTAGTGGCTCTACCATTGCTAATATAGTAGTGACAGGATCAGGCATTAAATGGTATGATGCGGCTACAGGAGGTAATTTATTAGTTAGTTCTACAGAATTGATGGATGGCACCATTTATTATGCCTCACAGACAATTAATGGCTGTGAAAGTGCCAGATTAGGGGTAACAATCACGATTGATGGCGAACCGTCACCATGCCAGGCAACACTTACATTAGTGAATCCTACAGATAATGTAGCCACTGGCACAGTTAATCTAAAGGCCAGCAACTCAATTGAGGCTAGTAATGTTATTTCAGGAACAGCTAAAGTAACCTTAAAAGCTGGAAATAAAATAGAGTTAAAACCAAGTACAAACGGAGGTGGAAATAGTTTTGAAGTAGCTAATGGCGCAGTTTTTCATGCTACTATTGGCGGGTGTGAGAATTGATGCAAAATGTAGGGGTTCAAAATTTTGAACCCCTACTACATATATATTATCATTTAAAATGCTTCGTAGCCCATATCAGTAAAATATTCTTCTCTTTAGGTAATTCCAATTTCTGAATAATATTAGTGCGATGCCCCTCAACTGTTTTTTCGGAAATAAAGAGCATATCAGCTATTTGCTTTGAAGTTTTTTGTTGAGCTATTAGTTCTAAGATTTTCTTTTCAGTAAAAGTAAGTTTATCAATAGCGTAGTTTTGTCCTGCCGAATGATTATCAATCACTAAATCATTTTCCAAATTCTTACTGATATATTGTTCGCCTTTCTTTACAGTTTCCAGACATTTCTGTAATTCATCGTAGGCATTTTCTTTTAGGATATAGCCAGATACACCCCATTGATTAGCTTTTTTGAAAATAGTCATTTCTTTGTGCATAGTCAGTAAAATAACTTTGGTAGGAAGTTTCTGACGATGTACTTTTTCTAGGACTTCAAGCCCATCCATTCCGGGCATATTAATATCTAAAATAGCAATTTTAGGCTGTCGCGCCAGAATCAGATTAAAGGCTGTTATCCCGTTTGAACAGACATCTTCTATTTTATAACCCAAAGACTCCACAAAAACTTTAGTTCCCATGAGTGTCAGCGGGTGATCGTCGGCGATGAGTATTCTCATATTTTTACAGGGATATTAATTGTGATAACTGTACCATCAGCCGAAGAGTTGATGTGTGCCTCTCCACCAATCACCCGGCTTCGTTCAATAATATTATGCAGCCCAAAGGCTTTACCACTATTAAGTGTTTCTTTTATACTGAATCCCTTACCATTATCTTTTATTTCTACCAACATATTCCCGGGTTGTTCCACTAGGGTAATTTTGGCTGCATAAGCATTAGCATATTTGATAATATTACTCAGCGACTCCTGAATAATCCGATAAATCTGTAATTCATTGGCTGAACTTAACGAACCACTATAATTCATTTCGGTACTTACAAAAAAGTTGTTCTGGTTTTGAATACGTTCAACTAATTGTTCAATATTGGGTACTAAACCAATTTTATCAAACATAATCGGATGAAGGTTCCGGCTGATACCCCTAATGTCATTAATAATTGTGTCAATCTTACTACTGACTACTTTTGTGTCCTGACTTAAAGTTGATTTCAGATTCAGTAGTTCATGACTGATACTGTCGTGCAAATCTCCGGCAATACGCTTGCGTTCTTCCTCTGTGTTTTCCAGGAGTTGTTTAGTAAAATTGGCACTACTTTCTTTTTCCTGTTTTAAGGTTTTTTGCCTTTGCTATAAATAGTAGGCTGTTGCAGCGGCTATTAAACCGACAATAGAAGCTACCAAAAGTGCAATAAAAGTATTTTTCTGAATCAGTTCTGTTTTCTGCAATTCAATTTGCTGTTCTTTTTTTTCGGTTTGGTATTTTCTGTCAAATTCTTTTACTCTTATTCTTAGCGCCTTGTTGTTAAGACTATCTTGTGCTATCTGAGCAGCTTCTAAATAGGCTAAAGCTGCTTTATAATTCCCTTTAATATAAGCATCATCGTGTAATATCTGATTATACAAGGCAAGGCGTAAATAATCCTGATTTTCTTTTAATGTTGGGATTTTTTTTAAGTAAAAGTCAATATTTTCAGAACCCTTTCCCACTTTTACGTCATATTCTGATGTAGCATTATAATAATAGTCTAAAGATGATCCATCACTCCTTTTCAGACTGATAGGTTTTATTTCATCAAGTACCTTTTTAGCCTCTTCCAGTTTATTGTCATGTACTAACCTGAAAGCATACCAGCTATTGACAGCTAGTTTATCATCCTCTATTTTTTGAGTCCATTGTTTGAATATATTCACTGTTGAATCTATAAATGGATAAAGATTCGGATGTTGCATCTGATTATAAAGATCTATCCGGTTTAACGAAACCGTCAGAATACCAGTCGTATCTTTTGCTTTTCTTACAATTTTAAGGCCTTGGTTTTCATAACTTTCGGCTGCTGCATAATCATCCTGATAACGAAAAATACAGGCAATACCTGAATAACAAGCTGCCAGAAAAGTAGTATCCTTTTGTTGCTCATACATTTCAAGTGCTTTATAGGCTGATTTAAGAGATTGTTCAAGCTTGCCATTATTGAGGTGGCCAAAAAGTAATCCATAATTTATATCAGCTACATTCTGATAAGTATAAAAGTCTCTAGGGCGAATATTGCCTTTATTGAGATAATAAGAACAGCTATCATATTGGCCATTGTCACAATAGATAACACCCACATTATGATAGATACCTGAAAAATAACGGTCTGGTACCTTTGAACTATATTTATTAACAAAATTGATAGCTACCCGAAGAAAAGCAGTATCATATTTAAAATTACTTGCCATGTTTCTGCCCGCCCAGAATAAAATCTGTGAAGCTGAATCAACCTTATTTTCGGCAATAAACTGCTTAAAACGCTTATAAAAAACCGGAAGAAAGGTACTGTCGTGGAGGCTACTATCAGCATTGAGATAAGTGCAATAGGCATCTAGTTGTTCGTCCGATGGTTTCTGGGAAACTTCATGATCCATACTTTTCTTAGAACAAGATGCTAAGTTTAAAGTAGCTATTAATAAAATGAAAAATAATCTCAGCATAGGGTTTATAAAATAGGTTAGTGCGTTTACAGACAGTTTTTTAATGGGTTACGATAAACTCTTTAATCAAAATTAGGATAAAATTTCTTAATTACGTGTTTAGGTTTTCAAAACAGGGGTTTCCCCTTATTCATTTTCACTTACGGTATGGTCTCTGTAATTGCTGATAGCAATACTAAAAGAAACGGGATAATCGCATCGCAATTATCCCGTTTTCATAAGGTCTTATTTTAATACGTTTAAATCATTCTTCTCAGCTTAAAGCTGGCAAATTTCAATTCTCCTTTACGTCTGATGAATAACTCGACATCTTTACCCTCTTTTCTTGACAGGATTTTGTAAATCTCGCTGATAGCCATGTCTTTTACATTCTGGTTATTTACGAATATAATCTCATCTTCTTCTCTTAGGCCTGCATCGTAGGCCGGAGAGTTTTCAATTACTTTGTTGATAAAGTATTGATTAAAATTGTCGCCTCTGGCACGAACATCCATGCCACTCATGTCATGCTCGAAAGTTTCTTTAAGACGATTCTTGATAGGTTTCAGAATCATGTAACCGTCTTTGTAATTAAGGGTTACCGTAAACCGTCTCAATAATTCGCAACCGATACTTCCTTGTCTGCCTTGTACACTCGGTGGGAATTTCATACTGAAAGAAAGGCTATCAGGAAATGAAGCCAGAATATCTTTCATTTCGAGTGTCCCAAGACGAATTTTATCTACTCTACCGATATGGCCGTTGATTTCGCCATTCAGACCTCTACCTAAGTTAGCTCTCATGACCTTGCCGGGTAATTGGATAGGGTCATTTTCTTTGGTGCTTAGTAGAAGTGCGTGTCCTGCGCCCGTGTCAATCACCAATCGCATCGGAATCTCTTTATTATCGTTGCTTACCATAGCAATGGCATCTGTATAAGGTTTCGATTGTGTCAATACAATTGGATAAATAGTACCCATCGACCGTTTATACTTAAACTTGTTAGGGTCTGTGAGTGAGAGCATCTTGTGCTCAAAGTCAATGGTAACTACAAAATTGCTAAAAATGTCGTGTCCGAAAATACCGTGGATGGGTACACCCAAAAACTCTGATAGTTTCAGCACATCTTCATCTAACACAACAATGTTTTGTTGTGATGCCACTATATCTCCCATTCTAATCGTATGTCCTACCGATACATTTGCCATCAAATCTCCGCCTTCTCCTGCCCCTGTTACTCTTACCCGACGTACATATTTTACGTCTAGTGTCAAGGCTCGTTTGGGGTCGGTTACAATGGTAGAAGTTACCCCCGTATCTAGTATAAATCGGAGGGTATCTGAATCGTCAAGTGTAGCTTTTAAAACGATAAGATTAGCATGTAGGTCAAACGGGAATTTGGCAAATTTCTGTTTTTTCCCTCTAAAATGATACCCGTATCTGGTATCTTTCTTCCTGTCTTTTTGAGCAAAAGCCAACTGGCTAGTAATCAATAAGATAGCTATTATGCAGAGTTTGTAAAACTTTTCCATAGCTATAGCCTTTTCTAATAAATATAGGTATTACAATTCTAAGGAAATTTAGAATATTTTTTAGAGAAACAAAAGCTTTTTCAAAAGAGTTTACCATTTGAACTAATTTTGAACGGTTCTTGAACGCTTTTTCGAGGAAAAAGCCTAAAAAATAGATACGCTACTCTAAATTTCCTCCCTCTCAACCCACTTTTACAGATTTTATGTATTCTACTACATCAGTTTTAATATCTGAGGCTGCTTGTAAAACACGGATAAACTGGCTACCAATAATAGCTCCTGCAGCATATTCTGAGGCTTTGGTGAAAGTTTCGTGGTCTTTTATACCAAAACCAATTAATCTTGGGTTTTTCAGATTCATGGCATTAACCCGATTGAAATATGCTTCCATTTCGTCAGAAATACCAGAAGTTTTACCGGTTACGCTGGCGCTACTTACCATGTAAATAAAGCCACCTGAAATCTCGTCGATGCGGCGTATACGGGCCTCTGTTGTCTGTGGTGTAATCAGGAAGATATTTAGCAAACCATATTTATCAAAAACAGGCTTGTATTCTTCCTCATATTCGTCCATCGGCAGGTCAGGCAGAATCATTCCATCAACACCCACTTCCTGACATTTCTGGCAGAAGTTCTCGATACCAAATTGTAAAACCGGATTGATATAACCCATCAGAATAACGGGTATTTGTACCTTTTCACGCATGCCTTTTAACTGCTCAAAAAGCACTTTCAGGCTCATGCCATTATCTAATGCAATCTGGTTTGATTGTTGGATAGTTTCACCATCAGCCACAGGGTCTGAGTAGGGCATACCAATTTCAGCAATATCTGCTCCTGCTTCCTGCAATGCTTCCAGAATTGGCATGGTATCATTCAGCGTGGGATAGCCTGCAGTGAAATATAAATTCAATACGCTATGAAGCTTAGTTTGAAAAAGCTCTGTAATACGATTCATAAATAAATGAGATAAAAATACGCGAAGATGAAAAGAGCAGGCGAGCGTTACATTATCTAACAGATTTCGCTCGCCTGATAGGGGCGATTATTTACTTGCCCAATAATCAAGTACCAGAACTTTATCTAAATGTGGGCCTAAAACGCCAACAAAGGCTTTATGTGCCGGATGAGGAAGATATATCTCACGGTCTTTTTCTGATTTGAATGTTACAAAGAACAAGTGAGTAAATCCCTGGTTCAGGTTTTCAGGGCTATTATTTGTTCCCCACTCAAAACCTTCGATTTCTTTAATCTGGCTTTTTAATGCCCTGAAAGCATCCTCTACTTTTTTTACGTCCGCAGGACTGCTAGAATCTTTAAATTTGAGTAAAACAGCGTGACGAAGGAGTTTCGCAGGCTCTTTTGTTTGTGCATTTGCCATGTAAGTGAACGAAAATAAAGCGATGGTTAATAAAAGGGTTTTCATTGTTTATTTTGGATTGTTATTTGATAGAATTAAATTCCTAAGTGTAATACATTACAAATATTTCATATAAGTAGCCAAATCCTTATCTCCACGACCGGAAAGATTGACGACTACCGTTTCATTTGCCTCGGCATTGAGGTATTTTAAAACACTTAGTGCATGAGCCGATTCTATGGCAGGAATGATACCTTCTAGTTTAGTCAACTCAAAACCTGCTTCAATAGATTCTTCGTCGGTAATAGCATAGAATTTAGCTCTGCCAGAATCCCATAGATGTGCGTGTAAAGGACCAATACCCGGGTAATCTAATCCGGCTGAGATACTTTGGGGTTCTACCACTTGTCCATCTTCGGTTTGCATTAATATACTTTTGCTGCCATGTAAAACTCCCGGCTTGCCCAGGAATGTAGTAGCTGCCGACATACCTGAATGAATGCCATGTCCACCTGCTTCAGCTGCTATGAGTTTTACATCTAATTCATCTAAGAAATGATAGAATGCTCCGGCAGCATTAGAACCGCCACCCACACAAGCAATGACATAATCAGGATTTTCTTTACCTGTTTTTTCTAATAACTGCGAACGGATTTCTTCTGAAATAATCGATTGGAATCGGGCTACCATATCAGGGTAGGGATGAGGGCCCACTACACTTCCGATGATGTAGTGTGTATCTACAGGATTATTAATCCAATGTCTTAAGGCTTCATTAGTTGCATCTTTCAGGGTTTTTGACCCACTGGTGGCAGGACGAACCTCTGCGCCAAGCATTTTCATACGAGCCACATTGGGTGCCTGACGTTGAATGTCGATTTCTCCCATATACACGATACATTCTAAACCCATCAAGGCACAAACAGTTGCTGTAGCTACTCCATGCTGACCCGCTCCTGTTTCGGCTACTATTTTATGTTTGCCCAAACGTTTAGCCAATAATATCTGCCCGATAGTATTGTTCACCTTATGCGCACCTGTATGACACAGGTCTTCCCGTTTCAGGTAAATATTGGTTTTATATTTTTCTGATAGGCGAGTAGCATAATACAGAGGCGTAGGACGACCCACATAGTTCTTCAACAAATTCTGAAATTCTTCCTGAAAATCAGCCTGGTGAATAATCTGCAGATAGTTTTGTTGTAACTCCTCTACATTCGGATGTAACATTTCAGGAATATAGGCTCCCCCAAATTTCCCATAATAGCCTTTGGCATTTACTGCAAAGGCCGTTTCTTGTCCTTTATGTTGTTCTGTACTCGTCATCTTTATATTATTTTTCTATAGTAATTTTTCTATCATACCTGCACACTTTTTCGCTCCTTCAATTTTGTAATCAGTTCTGCTACTTTTTCGATGTCCTTTACGCCTGGCTCAATCTCAAATTTGCTATTTACATCAAGCGAATAAGGTTTAGGCGTAATGCTTGCCAATTCGTCTAAATTGCCAAGACTGATACCTCCGGCTAAAAAATAAGGCTTCTGGTTATCATACTTTTTCAGAATGCTCCAATCAAATGCTATTCCGTTACCACCGTAGCCATCTCCTTTGGCATCAAACAAAAAGAAATCGACATGCGGTTTATAGTTATTCAACTGGCTGAAAATAAATGATTCATCTAAACGAAATGCCTTAATAATATTTATACCTTTCATCCTTAGGTTTTTGCAAAAATCCGGGGTCTCATTGCCGTGCAATTGCACGTAATTAAGCCCGTATTTTTTGACATTCTGCAAGATGTAATCAACTGTTGCGTTCACAAAAACACCCACTTTTCTGATTTCTCTTGGTATCGACTGAATCAATTCAGCATCTAAAGTATTACCGACGAATCGCGGAGACTTATCGTAAAAAATAAAGCCGATAAAGTCAGGTTTTAATTCAACAAGTGCTTTAATGTTTTCGGCATCACGCATGCCACAGACTTTCAGTTTCATAAAAAATATTTCCTTGCCCCCAAAGGAAATTTAATTTTACTCATACTCGGGACAAAAGCATGAATTTTAGAAAAATGGAGAAAAAAGACGTCAAAATTAACATTTTTTCTTAGATTTTAGCAATAAATTCAGCGAGTTTTGCGCCCGGATTCTCATCTTTCATAAAGGTTTCGCCAATCAGAAAACCTTTGTATCCTACAGATTTCAATTGATTAATCGTTTCCGGCTGACTAATACAACTTTCCGAAATCTTCACAATCCTTGCTGGAATTTTATCTGCCAATCCCAACGAAGCATTCACATTGTTCTCAGCAAAGTTTTTCAGATTTCTATTATTCACCCCAATAATATCAACATTGGCTAACGGACTTCTCTCTAATTCTTCCTCATCATGAATTTCCAACAATACTTCCAATCCCAATTCATGTGCTTTCTGGCTTAGTTCCTCTATCTGAGCAGGGCTTAAACAAGCAGCAATCAACAAGATAACATCAGCGCCCCATGCCTTGGCTTCATAGAGTTGATAAGCATCAATCATGAAGTCTTTTCTTAGGATTGGCGTATCAGGATTCGCATTTCTGGCTTTAAGAATATCCTCTTTTGCACCACCAAAAAAGTCAGTATCTGTCAGTACAGATAAGCCCGATGCGCCTGCGGTTGCATAACCATTGGTAACAAATTCAACAGTCAACCGGTCGTTAATAACCCCTTTTGAAGGAGACTTACGTTTATGCTCAGCTATAATTCCCGAAGAACCGTCGGCTTTCAATCGGATGCTCAATGAAATGGTGGTCCTTGAAAAAAGCGGTTCTTTTACTAAGTCTTCTATAGAAATTTTAGCTTTGGCTTCGGCTACTTCTATGGCTTTCTGTGCAACTATTTTATCTAAAATGGTCATGTTTTCGGTATTCAATGGGTAGTTTTATGGCTTATTCTTCAACTAGTTTTTTTAAGGCATTCAAGGCTTTTTTACTTTCTAACGATTCTTTCGCTTGCGCGATTCCCTCGGCAATACTAATGCCTCTAGCCACACTCAAAGCTACTCCGGCATTGGCTAATACCACATTAGTCTGGGCTTTGGTACCTTTATTCTCTAAAATATTGATAAGAATATTAGCTGAATCTTCCAAAGTGTTTCCCCCATGCAAGTCTGATTGCTCGGTTAAATCAAAACTGAAATGAGAAGGCGAGTGGACAAACACGCCATGACGGGTACCTATGTTAAAATCATTGGTAAATGAAATCTCGTCATACCCCCCTAAATCATGGATGATACCGAATTGCGCAGCCGAACGATTGAACAATTGGGTATATAAATCAAACACTTTCATATCATATACACCTGTCAACTGCTTCTGCACTTTAGCCGGATTCAGTAAAGGTCCTAACATATTAAAGAAAGTCTTCATGGCTAATTCCTTGCGGATAGGTCCAACGAATCTCATGGCCGGATGAAACAAAGGTGCGTGCATATAACAGATGCCTGCCGTTTCAATTTTGCGTTTCAGAAAATCGGTATTATTGGTAAATTTTACGCCTAAATATTCTAGAACAGTACTTGAACCGACAGCAGAAGATACGCCGTGATTGCCATGTTTGGCAATAGCTTGCCCGGCTCCTGCTACTATAAATGCCGAAGTAGTGGATATATTGAAAGTATCTTTGCCATCACCGCCTGTGCCACATACATCCATCGCATCAAACTCGGACAGGTCGATAGGTATAGCTAATTCAAGCATGGCTTGTTGAAAACCCTCTAATTCTTCCACCGTTACACCACGCATCTGAATCCCCATTAGAAAAGCGGCAATCTGTGAATTATTGGTTTCTCCGCGACCTATTTTCAACAAGGCCTCTTTCGCTTCTTCACCGGATAATGTTTGGTTATGTAATAAAATCTGCAAATACTGTTTCATTTCAATAATAGGTATTAATTTTTTAACCAGTTTTCAACCATTTTCACACCATGCTGTGTTAGATAAGCTTCTGGATGGAATTGTACGCCTCGCACATCATATTTGGTATGGGCTTCGGCCATCACAAAACCTTTTTCGTCAATGGCTGTTACTTTTAACTCTTCAGGCATAGTTTCTGATACCACAGTCCATGAATGATAGCGGCATACTTCTATCTTTTCAGGTACACCCTGAAAAAGCTTTTCATTGGTATCAGTGATTATACAAGAGGTAGTAACGCCATGTAATACATCGCCCATATTATGCAACTTAGCTCCAAAAGCTTCTCCGATAGCCTGATGTCCTAAGCATACCCCAAAGATGCTTTTCTTGGGGGCATATTCTTTAATTACGTCAAGCATAATTCCTGCTTCTTCCGGTATGCCAGGTCCTGGCGAAAGCAGGATTTTATCGTATTGTGCTACGTCTTCTAAAGCTATTTTATCATTTCTGAATACATCTACGTTTCCACCCAGGTCTTTTAGAATATAGACCAGGTTATAAACGAATGAATCATAATTATCAAGAACCAGAATTTTCATTTTTTGATATTTTTATTATTTAGTGGTAATCTACGGATTACTAAAACTTTCTCTTTAACCGCGAACTGGAAGTTCGCGCCACAAATCATATATCGCTTGCCATTTCAATGGCTTTTCTTAGAGCGGCTAGTTTCAGATGAATTTCTTTCATTTCTAGCTCAACATCTGATTTGGCTACTACGCCCATACCTGCCTGATAGAATAATGTATTGTTTTTACTTAAGAATGTACGAATCGCAATGGCATGGTTAAAATTGCCTTTGAAATCCATGAAACCTATGGCACCTCCGTAGATGCTACGATTGGTCGGTTCAAAACGGTTAATGATGGTCATGGCATTGTGCTTAGGTGCGCCAGAGAGTGTACCAGCCGGGAAAGTGTCGGCTACCAATTGTAGCGGATTCGTACCCTTATGCATTTTTCCGGTTACTTTTGAAACCAGATGGATTACATGGCTGTAGAACTGTACTTCTTTGAATATATCTACTTTTACCGAATCCGAACTCCTCGATAAATCGTTGCGGGCTAAATCAACTAACATCACGTGTTCTGCTGATTCTTTAGGGTCGGCGTGTAGTTGACGGGCTAATTCAGCATCGCTTTCATCATCACCTGTACGTCTGAAAGTACCTGCAATCGGATGAATTTCGGCCTGACCGTCTTTGATAAAGATCTGTTTTTCCGGCGAACTTCCAAAGATATGATAATCGCCACCATCAAAATAGAACAAGTAAGGAGATGGATTAATAGAACGAAGGGCACGATACACATTGAAATCATCACCCTCGAATGTTCTTGAAAAGCGTCTCGATGGCACTATCTGAAAAACATCACCTCTTAGACAATGACCGATACATTTATTGATGATGTCGCGCATGTCATCGTCATTAATATTGGTCGTTTCTTCGCTGTCAGCTTTGAATTTTGAGGTAGTTACTTTTGGGTTTTTCACGAAAAACTCTAAAGTCTCTAAACCATCTTTGGCAGGTTGAGGCTCTTGTCCGTCTGGTGTATAAGTATGTTCAAAAATATATAATTCGTCTTTGAAATGGTTTATCGCAATTACGTATCGGTAAACACGGTACAGGATTTGAGGAATAGTAGTTTCAGCACTTTTTTCCTGTATTTCTATATCCTCAAAATATTCAACCGAATCGTAGGTAATATGTCCGAATAAACCATTGGTGATAAAATTGAAATCGCTTTTGGGCATTTCGAATTGAGAAGCGAAATCTTTCAACACACCTACTGCTTCTTTTCGATTTGCTAAAGGGAATTGGTTTTTAGAGCCATTAGGGAATTTCTGTGTAACAACGTCATTATCCAGAACAAAACTGGCTACTTCGTCGCAGGCAATATAACTGAAACTATTGTGCATAGCATGGTAATCGGCACTTTCGAGAATAACCGAATGCGGATAATGATTGCGGATTCTTTGAAAAATCCCGACCGGTGTAAGCATATCGGCCAATAAACGTTTGTAACGGGTGGTTATACCAAACTTTTGCATTTCTATCAGAGGTTTGTGCTAATATTTTTATTAATCAATTTCAATATTTGAATGAATTCAGTCTGCCTTTCTGGCGAAATAATCACAGAATCATATTTATCATAGTATATCTCAATTCTATCTCTTACTGATAAAGCCGGAGAGCTAATAGGATTATCTGTTTTTTCTATTTTTCTAATCTTTTTTATGTCAACTTCCTGCTTGAACAAGAATCCACATACAATCTTTAAAGTATCTCCCTCAATCTGGTAATAGGTTCTAAACAAAAAACTAAGTATTAAAGCTGTTGCGCCTAAAAGAACAATTATCCCTATCCAAAGCTTTTGCATGACTGTCATGACTAACAATACCATGAGAAAACATAGTAGAGGAACGAAGAGCCAATAGCTTATTTTTGAGTTGAATCTTTGATACATGGCACAAAAAAAGCGGCTCACAGGATGAACTGTAAGCCGCTGAATATATTTTGATTTCTCAATACATAGCTACGCTGTTCATCCTTTTTTGGAAGAACGCCACCACCATATGTTAGCTATGATATTGTGTTGAGTCATTGTCTATGTTTACTATCTTGTTACAAAAGTATTGAGTAATTTTTTAAAACAAAATTTTTTAAGATTTTTTTTATTTGGTGGATTAATGTAAAATCCCACCTTTTAAAAGCAGAGTTTACTTATACGTATCAATAATACCCCCATTCTGAAACGATACCTCTTTTACCAGACTGGCGGCATTAAAATAGAGAAGCATAGAAAGCGAATTGGTTGCGTTCTGAATATGCTCACATTGCGGCCCTTTTTCCAGAAAATATACAAAGACTTTTTCATTGCGTCGGCTCAGTATCTGATAATCATATCGTCCGAAGTTTTCAATAATCTGATTTTCGCTTAATCCCAGTATTTTGGGTTTTAAGGCTTTTAAAGGCTCAATCAGTTTTACTCTCTTATCTTCACAACCTCCACGGTCGGTCTTAAAATTTTGCAAATCAAAGTCGCCTAAATCTGCTTTTTTCTTCTGGCAGGCAAAGGCAAATAAAGCCAGAAGAGCAATTACTAATATTTTACGCATTGTTTTTAGATTTTTACTTCTACCATTTGTTTGCCTAAACGGCTTTTTTCGGCCATAAAGCCCATCACATGACTTTCTATAGAGGCTTCAATGGTTGATGTTAATAATTCAGGTTTATTCTGGGCTACTGCCTGCACAAAATTACGGGCTAAGCCATAATCTCCTCCGGCATGGCCTGATGCCTGACTTTTATATTCTGGTAATTCACTTGCACGCCATCTAGTATTTTGTTTCGTGCGGAAGTCATAAGTTTGAATCTCGTCCATATCTCCCCATACTTCGCCATGCGAAAACATCAGGCGGGTTTTACGGGCTTCAAAAGAAGTAAAGGCTTCCATCGCGAAATTAACTGTAATCCCTCCCTCAAACTCCATTGATGTAGTATAATGGTCTGGTTGATCATTATTCATTCTATAAACACAACGACCATACGGAGAAGTTTTCAATTTGTCTAAAATCTCATCACCTTGCTTGGCCGGGTCGTCGGTTACATCCAATACTCTTACTCGTAGGCGTTGCTTATAATAGATACTTAGCGCTGAAAATGGACATTCCTTTTCTACTTTACAACTATCTGCACAACGTTCAGTACTACCTTCTGGTGCATTCTCTTTTCTGAACCAACTTAAAGAACCATAAGCCGCTACACTTTTACAAGGCTTCCCGATAATCCAACGGAGAATATCTAAATCATGACAGGACTTTGCCAGAATAATCGGATTAGTATCTTTCGCCACATGCCAGTTGCCACGCACATAGGAGTGCGCCATGTGCTGGTATTCAATTCCCTCTAAATGGTTAACACTGATTAATTGCCCGAACTGCCCGCTTTGCGCAATTTCTTTCAGTTTTCTGAAATACGGTGTATAGCGTAGTACATGACAAACAGCTATAATTCTTTTGGTCTTTTTCGCCATCGCTAATATATCCAGACATTCCTGATAGGATGGCGAAATAGGCTTTTCTAGCAATACATGATAACCCATTTCTAAGGCTTTCATGGCCGGACCATAATGCAAATCATCAGGAGTTGAGATGATAATAGCATCGGCAAACTTAGGCACCTTGAAAACATCTTCCCAGGTTTTAAAGCGATTTTTGTCTTCTATATTATGGGCTAAAGAATATTTATCATTTCTGAACGGAATCGGTTCTGCTACACCTACAATATCTAACTCATTCGGAAATGCCAACGCAAAACGACCATAGACATTTCCCCGATTACCTGCCCCTAAAACAATAGCTGTAACAGCTTTTTCCAGTGGAATGTATCGGTCATCATGGGGTAATTCGATTGGTTCATCAGTAAGATTTTCGGCAAAAGCATCATTGTTTAGGAAAGATAAACCACCGGCGGTTAAGCCAAAGGTTTTCAATATATCTCGTCTTGAAAAACTGTCCATCGTAGGGTAGAATCTTTAAAATTGATTACTTTTGCAAATATACTATAAACACAAATACATTAGCCGATGCAAGGAAAATTAGCAAAGATAGTACCTGCTTTCATGCTCGCAATCATGATTATCATTACAGCCGCTGTCTTAGTAGCCTATTATACCGGGCATCAGGAATTAGCACTCGTGATTCAGAAAATTCAGTTTTATGTAATTGGTGTAGGGGCTATTATAAGTTTGTTTTTGTTGTTTAAGCAACGCCAGCAAAAGAAAAAAGCTGAATAAACAATCGGGTTTATTCAGCTTCTACTTTCAGGCAACTTAATCCTTCTGCCATTCCCATACTTTCAGTTTAGTAACTTTCGCTCTGCCATCTCGGCTGAACAATTGCCAGTTACCACTATTACCATCCGGAAAAATCAGGCTGGTTACTACAGCCTCTCCATCATTTCCAAATACTTCTATCGACGACTGATCTACAAAAATCAAAAGCCTTACTGTCCCTCTTTCAACTTTCATCGGGCTGGCATCCATTGAGGCAAAATTCGGCGAAATCACTTTACCTGAATTAATACGATTAACATACAATTGTTCGCTGTCTTTCTGATAGCCTATTAATGTTTCCTGATTGCTCCCCGGATTTTTCATCACTTTAACACCTACTTCTCGAGCATTACCCAATTCAAATTCTACGTCTATCATGTAAGAAGACGGTTGATTCTGCCACATCATGCCATTGTCTTCTTCTATGCCCATTTCCTCCATCTGAACTATCCCACGCCAGTTTTTTGCTTTTAGTACTTCTTCGGCAGGTTTCTGCAAAAGTCTTAAGCCTTCTGCTGTTCTTTTTAAAGAAATCTCTCTAGGAATACTCATTTGACCCTTCCATGGGAAAGTCGGCAAGGCGTCTGTATAATTCCAACTAGCCATCCAGCCCAACATACTTTTCTTAGGCGCATTGTAGAAAGGAATAGCCGCATAAAAATCTTTTCCATAATCGACGTAGAGTTTAGTGTCTGCCGGATTATCATTGGTAAATGTTTTTCCATCAAAATTGCCGACAAAGTATTGCATGCCTATAAAATCCTGATGAGGTCCGTTAGAAGATAACATCAATACCCATTTAGTACCTTGTTCACCCTCAATCTGTAATTCAACTAATGATGGGCATTCCCACATTTTTCGTAAATCGCCCTGTTTGGCAAACTCACTTAACAATGTCCAGTTTGTCAGATTTTTTGAGCCATAAAACTGTGCTTTAAATTCAAGAGGCAATACTACTACCATTACCCATTGTTTAGTTGGCTCATGCCAGAACATATTGGGGTCACGGAAATCTTTTATAGGCTTACCACTCGGAAGTGGAGCCGGGATAATCGGGTTATTCTTATACTTTGTCCAGGTCCGGCCATTATCAGTAGAATAGGCAAGATGTTGATTTTCTTTCTTTCCATGATAATCGCCCGTATAAATAGCTACCATACTATTTTTACCGAATCCGCTTGTATTATCTTTATCCACTACTATACCACCCGAAAAAATCCATACCGAATCTTCAGGAATAGCCAACGGTAGATGCTCCCAGTTTACCAGATCTTTGCTCACGGCATGCCCCCAACTCATATGTCCCCATTTGTTTTCAAAAGGATTATGCTGGTAGAATATATGCCATTCCCCCTCATGATACACCAATCCATTAGGGTCATTTGTCCAGTTTTGGGCAGGCGAGAAATGAAAATTAGGTCTCCATTGTTCGGTAGGGGCTTGTTGGGCACAAGCTATATAGGAGGTGAACAGGCACAAGGAAAGGATAAGAGTTCTCATAGGATAAAGATTAAGAAAATCTATACTACAAACATAAAGGAAATTATCAATGGAAGCAGATTTTATGAATTAATTATATCTTTCATTTTGTATTGAAAATTCAGAATATATTGATATAGAAACTGTATACTGCCAGTTTATCATTATTTTTGGCTTATTTGTTTTCCCATCATTCCTTTGTACCTTTGCGCCGTTATGCAAGAGTTTTTCACAGATTCAGTTCAAAAATTACAAGAATTTAACGATTTATTGGCATCACCCAAAAGAATTGTTATCACTACTCATCAAAACCCAGATGCCGATGCTCTTGGCTCATCGTTGGGTTTGGCTTCCTATTTAAAGAAAAAAAATCATGTTGTAACGGTTATTACGCCTACCGATTACCCTGAGTTTTTACAATGGATGTCGGGAGAGAAAGAGGTGATTAATTTTGAAAGTGATAAGCAAGAACTTGCTAAACAATTAGTAGCGGATGCTGAAGTGATTTTTTGCCTTGATTTTTCGGTTTTAAACCGTATTAAAAGCATGGAAGAATATGTGAGTAAAGCATCTGCCCAAAAAGTATTGATAGATCATCATCAACAGCCGGAAAGATTTGCTGATTTTGTTTTCTGGAATGAGAAGGCAGCGGCTACCTGTGAGTTGATTTATCAGCTCATTGAAATTCTTGGCGATAAAGCTCTGATTGATATTCCTTGTGCTGAGTGTTTGTATGCAGGTCTGGTAACAGATACGGGTTCTTTTAGATTTGATAGTACCACTAAAGATTTGCATAGAGTGGCCGGTGAACTGATAGAAATAGGAGTTGAAACAAATAATGTTCACCGGAAAATATTTGACAACAATTCTTTAGAGCGCATCCAGTTTTTAGGATTTGCCATTAGTCAGAAATTAGTCTATTTGCCTGAGTATAGAGTATCTTATATGACTATTTCTAAGGAAGAATTAGCCAGATATGGCTCTAAAAACGGAGATACTGAGGGTATTGTGAATTATGGACTTTCGATTAAAGGGATAGAAATGACAGCCATGCTAGTAGAGAGAGACGATATGATACGTATCTCATTTCGCTCGGTAAAAGATTTTTCAGTAAGCGATTTTGCCAGAAATCATTTTAATGGAGGTGGACATAAAAATGCAGCAGGCGGTCGTTCTTACGAAAGCCTGGCAAAAACACTTGAAAAATTCCTAAGTCTTTTGCCTCATTATAAAGAACAATTATTAAATATTGAATAAGTAGATTATCGAACAGCGAATAAATATCTGATTACGTAATATATTATAACAATAAATTTCATGACAAAATTTTTGAAACCTACATTAGGTCTTACGGTAGCAACAAGTTTGCTTTTTTCTTGCGGTGATTTTAAAGTAACCCAGGAGGCCGATGGCTCAAAATACCAGATTCACGAAGGTGGCGACGGTAAAATAAAGGCAAAAGAGGGAGATATCGTAACTTTTGATTTAGTAATAAAAGCCCCTAACGATACAGTATTTACAGATACTTACAAAAGAAAAGAACCGATTACGATGCCAGTTCAAAAAGGAGCATTTAAAGGCTCTTTTGAAAACTCACTTACACACTTAACTGTAGGCGATAGCGCAACTGTTCTAGTAAGTGCCGATTCATTGTTTATGCGTGTACAACAACCTTTGCCTCCGGGAGTACCAAAAGGTTCTGATATGAAATTTATTGTAAAAATCAGATCGATTCAGACAATGGCGCAATTCCAGAAGGCACAGGAAGAAAAGAAGAATAGTGAGCTGAAACTGATGGATAATTTTGCAAAGAAAAATTTCCCTAATGCTACTAAAACACAATTTGGAATGTATCGTGTCGTTCTTAAAGAAGGAGCTGGTGCAACCATTACTACCGGACAAACCGTCAAAGTAGATTATACGGGCAAATTGATGAACGGAACCATCTTTGATAGTTCTACAGGTAAACAACCACTGGAGTTTCCGATAGGACAAGGGGCAGTAATACCGGGTTGGGAACAAGCATTAATGTTGATGAAAAAGGGAGAAAAAAGCATTTTCTTTATTCCATCAAACTTAGCTTATGGTGAACAAGGAAGCGGCCCAATTCCACCATTCAGCCCATTGATTTTTGAAATGGAAGTTATCGATGTGAAATAAATAATTTAATTGTAATGAAAAAGATAGTACTTGGCTTAGTAGTATGTTGTTCGGTTTTATTGAGTTCTTGTGGAGGGTTCCTTGCCAATGATCTGGAAGAAACCGTTAAGTTAAATGACCAGCAGATGTTGAATTATATCAACAACAAAAGTCTTACCATGACCAAAGCAGACAATGGTATGTATTACCAGATGATAAAGACTAATGCTGCCGGAAAAAATGTGAAGATAGGTGATGAAGTTAAGTTTCACTATGTGATGTCATTACTAGATGGTACAAAAATTGACAGTACTGAAAGATTAAAAAATGCACCTGCATCTGCTATTTTCGGTGGTACTATCGGCTTACAAGGCTTATTAGATGCTCTCAATCAACTGAAAGAAGGTGAGAGAGGATTTTTCCTGATTCCATCTTATTTGGCTTTTGGTTCTCAGACACAAGGTAAAATTCCGGCTAAATCGGTGGTTGCATTCGATATAGAGGTGTTAAGATACCGCTCGGAAGAACAACAAATGCAAGAATATATTGATACAGGTTCTAATACAACCTTTATATCAAAAGATACGACAGCCTCTGGCGTAAAAGTGCTTAAAATGGTGGCCGGAACAGGTACGCAGTTGGCCGCAGGCCAAACAGCTACTGTGAAATATACCGGATACTTGGCCAGTAATATCAAACAATTTGATACAGGCCAGATAGATGTATATCTTGGTGGTGGAAATGTAGTAAAAGGTTTTGATGAAGGTTTGCAGAAACTGAAAGTGGGCGATAAAGCTGTACTGGTTTTCCGTTCAGAATTAGGATATGGTGTACAAGGTCGGCAGGATTCGAATGGTGCATTTGTCATACCACCTTATTCGCCTTTAATCTTTGTTGTAGAGATTAAGAGCACCAAATAAAAAATCATTATTTTTTGTAATTTTAAAGCCTCTGAACTTTTCAGAGGCTTTATCGTTTTATGTAGAACGTATTGTTAAATTATGGGAAAAATACCTAAGGAACTCGAAAAAGCGATTCTCGGCCTTCCTGCCAAAGAAAAGGATAAAATACTTTTACGCTTGATTGGCAGAAATGAATTATTAACCCAGCAATTGCAATACCAATTGTTGGAGAATGAATCGTTTTTAGAAGATAGGAGGGATGAAATTAAAAAGAGTATTCAAAGGGTTTCTAAGATGCACCATGACACACCAGGTTGGTTGATGATGGATATGCGGGAGTTGAATAGTAGAATCACTATGCATGTAAAAGTAACAAAGGATAAGTATGGAGAAGTAGAACTGACCCTTTATTTATTGAATGCTTTCTTTGAAAATCAGTCTAAATTATTAGAGAAATATAGCAGCAAGTCTGATACGGTGGCCCTTTATATAGCCAAGCGAACAGAGTTTGTACTAAAAAAACTGCCCAAACTCCATGAAGATTATTATATAGAGTTTGAGCGCGATGTGAATAAATTATTAGAGCGAGTGTATAAGTATGCCCCTGCTTATTATGCCCGACAAATGGACTTACCCAAAAGCTGGGATTATTAATCTTTCTGCATGAGTTCAGAAACATGACGAGCAATAGGGTCGGGCGATTGTTGCAAGTGTTCAACTACTCGTTGATAATCTTCTGGATTTCTATTTTGTGAAAGTTTGTATTTGGCTTGTATATCGGTAATTTCGATCTCAAAGCCCACAATAGCTCGCATCTGGTTCTCTACCATTTTTTCTGACATCGTTTCAATACTCACCGGATTTTCAGAAGCTTGTTCATACTTATCAACCAGTTTCTTTAAAGATTGCCACAAGTCCTGCCCTTCAATAATCCTAATTTTTCCGTATACATGCACAGCTACATAATTCCAGGTTGGTACACTTTCACCTTTGTACCATGAGGCCGAAATATAGGCGTGAGGGCCTATAAAAATGGTTAAAACCTCTTTGTTCTCATCAAAACTACGCCATTGTTCATTCGCTCGGGCTAAATGTCCACAAAGCACCTTTTTGCCGTCTCTTTCCTCCAATTCAATCGGAATATGTGTGGCAAGTGGTATGCCATTTTTTAAACTCACTAAAATCCCGAAGCTATTCTGGCGTATAAACTCCTCTATCTCTTCCGGGTTTTCGTTCTTAAATATCTTAGGTATGTACATGCCTACTCAAAGCTTCTGATAGTGTCTGAAATAATCTCGATACAATCCCATAATTGAGATTCTGTCATTACTAAAGGTGGTGCCAGACGTATTTTATTACCATGTGTAGGTTTAGCCAATACACCATTATCTTTCAATTTATTACAGATATCCCAGGCAAGGTCAGAATCTTCTGTTGTATCAATTAAAATAGCATTTAATAAGCCTTTGCCGCGCACTTGCGTAACAATGGTTGTTTCAACTACCAACTTCTGCATTTCCTGACGGAAGATGTTTCCTAAAAGCTCAGCATTTTCAGCCAGATTTTCCTCTTTTACCACTTTCAATGCTTCCATAGCCACTGCACAAGCCAATGGGTTACCACCATAGGTAGATCCATGCTCTCCCGGTTTCAGCGTAAGCATAATCTCATCATCTGCCAATACTGCGGATACCGGTAAAACTCCTCCAGAAAGGGCTTTGCCCAGAATAATCATATCCGGACGAATATTGTAATGGTCAGTTGCCAATAGCTTACCTGTTCGGGCAATACCTGTCTGAATCTCGTCAGCGATGAAAAGTACATTGCTTGCTTTACACATTCTATAAGCCTCCGGTAAATACTGGTCGTCAGGTACTACAACACCTGCTTCTCCTTGGATAGGTTCTACTATAAAGCCTGCAATATATGGATCGTTGATTAGGGCTTCTTCTAAAGCTTCTATATTGTTGTAAGGCACTATTTCAATGCCTGTCATATAAGGCCCGAATTCTTTTTTGGCTGTTGGGTCAGTAGAAGCGGAAATAACTGATAGCGTGCGCCCGTGAAAATTACCTCCGGCAAAAATTATTTTTGCTTTGTTTTCAGGAATACCCTTCACCTGATAACCCCACTTCCGGCACAATTTCATAGCTGTTTCTACTGCTTCTACGCCTGTATTCATAGGCAATACACGGTCATAACCAAAGTATTGGGTAATGTATTCTTCAAAACGACCAAGCATCGAATTATAAAATGCCCTTGAAGTAAGCGTCAGCTTTTGTGATTGCTCAATTAAAGCATTGATGATGCGAGGATGACAATGCCCCTGATTAACCGCAGAATAAGCCGATAGAAAGTCGTAGTAACGTTTGCCTTCAACATCCCATACATACACGCCTTTGCCTTTGTCTAAAACAACAGAAAGAGGATGATAATTATGGGCTCCGTAGCGTTCTTCCAATTCAATTAGTTGTTCGCTTAATTGAGTGTCTACTAACATAATTATAGTATTTAATATTTCTTTGGATACATATACGACAAAAATGTTAAAATGACTTATAATAAACAATAATTAAGTTATATTTACTTTATTTCTAAAAAATAGGGAAAATACTGACGTATAAATAGCTAATAAAATTTACTTTGACTTATGGTGAATGACGAATTTTTAGATGATTTTGATAAACAAATTCTGATTCAACTGGAAAAAGATGGCCGGAAACCTTACTCGGAAATTGCCAAGAATCTGAACATTTCTAATACGATGGTCCATCAACGCATAGCCCGTATGAAGAAAGTAGGTATTCTAAAAGGTGCTGGAATTATTTTAGACGAACGGAAGTTAGGATATGAATGGAGCGCCTTTACAGGGATTATTCTGAAAGAAGATTCAGACTCAAAGCTGATTATTGAGGAACTTAGAAAAATACCTGAAGTTACCGAATGTTATTATATCACAGGAGAGTATACCTTATACACCCGCATCGTTGCTAAATCGAGCGAGCATATGCGGAGGGTATTATATGATAAAATTGATAATATCAATGGCGTACTCAAAACAGAGTCGATGATTGACTTCGGGGCGGCTTTCAAACGAAATGTGAGTGTAGAACTATGATAGTCCAATAGGTAAGTTTTGCCAAATAAAATTTGCTTAGTCTATTGATTATGTGGGTTGTACAATACAAAAACAAATATTAATTTTGTAGAAACAAATTAACAATGCCTCGTATATATCTTGATAATGCCGCCACTACTCGTCTTGACGACGAAGTTCTGCAGGCCATGTTACCCCTGATGACGGAAAATTTCGGGAACCCCTCTTCTATCCATGCGCATGGTCGACAGGTGCGTTCTGCTATAGAGAGAGCCCGTAAAACTATCGCTACTTTACTGAGTGCATCGCCGTCAGAAATTTTCTTTACATCGGGTGGAACCGAGGCAGATAATACCGCCATTACCTGCAGTATTGATACCTATCAGTTGAAACATGCGATTACTTCACCAACTGAGCATCATGCTGTTTTACATACACTGGAACATCTGGCAAAGCAGGGGATTATTGAGTTAAGCTATGTAAAACTCAACGAAAAAGGCCAGGTAGATGTGGCTCATCTGGAAGAACTATTGCGCACTAAACCACGTACTTTGGTGTCATTAATGCACGGCAATAATGAGATTGGTAACCTGATAGATTTAAAGCAAATAAGCGAAATATGCAAGAAATATAATGCGATTTTCCATTCTGATACTGTTCAGACAATGGGACATTATACTCATAATCTGCAGGATTTAAACATTGATTTCATAGTAGGAGCGGCACATAAATTTCATGGCCCTAAGGGGGTAGGTTTCTTGTATATCAATGCCAATAACAAGATTCATCCGTTTATTCATGGCGGCTCACAGGAGCGTAATATGCGTGGAGGTACAGAGAATGTGTATGGAATTGTAGGGATGGCAAAGGCTCTTGAAATTGCTTACCGGGATATGGAAGCCCACCAGAATCATATCAAAGGACTAAAAACCAGAATGATTGAAAAACTGACAGCCAATATTCCGGGTATTACTTTCAACGGAGATTCGGCTAATGTAGACAACAGCCTTTATACAGTACTGAGCGTAAGTTTCCCGCCAAGTTCAGATAACGATATGCTATTGTTTAATCTGGATATAGCGCAGATTTCTTGTTCGAGTGGCAGTGCCTGTTCAAGCGGTACAGATGTGGGTTCCCATGTTTTAGGAGCGTTAAATGTACACCCTGACAGAGGCAATGTTCGTTTTTCTTTCGGGAAATATAACACGGAAGAAGAAATTGATAAAGTGATAGATGTTCTGACAGAGATATATGCTAAGAAAGTACTAGCCCCTAACCCCTAAAGGGGACAAAACAACTTTGAAATGGAAAAGGGGCTTTTTCAGAAACCCCTTATTCATTTATAGAGTATTATAATAATTAACAACTGCAGCAACTGAGGCGTCTTCTTTAAAGTTTGTTTTGTTATCTTTAATATATTGTTCTACTTCTGCGGATTTATCACTCAGAGCTGCGATAATTGCCTTCTTGTCTCTTTTTACTTTGGTATAAGTACCATCGCTCTTTAACAGATAATAATTGGTATTTTCACCAAATGTTCTGGTTATACTAGCGGAATTATAACCTTTACTCTCTCTGATTACTTTCTTGGTTTTCTTCAGAAACTTTACTTTCTTTCCATCACTCAATACTTCAAAATAGGGGTCTTTTTCAGTCTCTTTTATTTCAGGAACCGTAATAAAACTCATAGCTACGTTATTAGGATAGAGCATAAAAGATTTCACAAGTGAAGTAAAACCCATATCAGCCCCATTTTTTCCTTTGAAAAAAACGATTCCTTCAACTTGATCATATTTCAGGTCAAGGTCTTTATGAGCTTTCCCATCAGCTAATATTACTTCGCCCTTGGTCCAGTTTTCAAAAATATAGGGTGTCCCTACCATGTCAACATATTTACTCGTCAATAACGGTTTACCACTTACATCCTGCATATAGTATTGAGCTTGAGCAGCCAGACAGGCAAGAAAAAGAGAAACGCACAAAATAGTTTTGTTCATAGTCAGAATAGTTTTAGCAAATATAATGATGAATAACGATGAGTCGAGTGCTAAAGGTATAAAAAAGCCCGACTTAAAAATAAGCCGGGCTTTTGTTCAAAAAACCAGATTAATATCCAGGATTTTGTGAAATATTTGGATTAGCATTTCTTTCAGTCTGAGGTATTGGCCCAATTCTGAAATTGCTAGTATAAGGAACATTTCTGATTTGGTATTTACCACCTACACGAACGATGTCTCTTTTCAAACGGTTCAAATCAAAGAATCTGTCACCTTCAAAAGCTAATTCTTTTCTACGTTCAGTAATGATGTCTTCAATTAAAGTAGCACCAGTAGAAGCATAAACAAAGCCCGGGTCTCTTTGTGCAATCAAAGCGTTGAGATATTTCAAAGCATCTGTTTCTTTGTTTGTACGTGCCGCTGATTCAGCTGCAATTAAATATACTTCTGATAAACGAAGCACTTTTTTATCGTCTCTGTCACCCGCTACGTTTTGATATTTATTTACAATGTAAGCTGGGTTTTCAGCTTGTGCTCTTGAACCAATTGTGATTAGTTTTTTTCTAACATCAGTATCTGAATATAGTTTATATAACTCTTCGTTAGCCAATAAATCGCCGTAACCAGCCTGGTTGTAGATATATCCTAGTTCATCAGTACCTACGTTCAAAGTAGCATCAGCCGATACTTCAAATAAAGTTTCGGTTTTAACAGTACTAGTGTTTGAAGCAGGAGATGCCCAGTAAGCGGCTACTTTGTCTGCAGTTACTAGCGTGAAACCACTGCTATTGATTACTTCGGTAGAATAAGTCAATGCTTTGTCATAATCACCCTGGTAGAAACTAACTTTAGCTGCTAAAGCACGAGCAGCAAATTTAGAGAATCTTGCAGAACCAGTATACTCAGTCATTGAAGTATAAGCCTTGTCTAAATCAGACTGAATTTGTGTATATACTTCCTGTACAGTATTACGTTTTGGCTTCAATGTCGGGTCATAATGCAATACAATAGGTACTCCTTCCGATGCTAATTCACCAGATTTTGAAAAGCTGCGGACCAGGTTGAAATACAACAGAGCTCTGATAGCATAAGCTTCACCTTTTATCTGATTTACGTTCGCATTTTCAGTCAATTTTGCATCAATGATGTTGTTTGCTCTCAAAATAGCAGTATAGGCATTGTTCCAGTAACCTTCATAATCAGCATTCGCTGTAGTAATTACGTATTGGTCGAATGCAAAATATCTACCAGAGTTTCTTGACGAAAGAAACACGTTGTCGGCACCTAAATCTCCGATAACCGGAATAGTGCGACCAAACAAGTTTGCACTTCTTAATTGTGCATAAGTTCCTCTCAAAGCTACTAGTAAGTCAGCTTCTGTAGAAACAGCCACTTCATTCGGAACCTGGGTATATGGAGATAGTTCTAAGAAAGAATCCTTACAAGAAGAAAGAAAACTTGTAATAAGAACTCCCAAGATTACTATTTTATGATTAAATCTTTTCATGATAATTCTTTAGAAATTGTGTATTAAAACGCGACTTGTAAACCACCTGTAAACGTTTTTGGAAGATAGATCTCTAAGTTCGTAGAACTATTGATATAAGTCTCTGGGTCATAAGGTAAGTTTTTGTCTTTCACCCATGTCCAAAGATTGCTTCCTCTTACGTATAATTTCACATTGCTCAATTTCACTTTCGAAACTATATTTGATGGTAAGGTATAACCCAATGAGATGTCTCTTAAACGGATGTAATCGCCAGCATATAAATATCTGCTAGATAATGAGTTAGACGCACTAGCTCCACCATAAACGTATTTCGGTACATTAGTGATGTCGCCAGGTTTTTGCCATCTTTGTAACTGGATAGCCACTCTGTTGAAGGTTGCATTGTACCCATCACTTTGTGTATAGTTAGCCCAGTTATCGCGTACCATGTTTCCGAAGTTATAGTAGAACAAGAAATCAAGGCTCAGACCTTTGTAAGAGAAAGTAGAGCTAAAGCTACCAAATGCTTTCGGAGTAGCCGAACCTACAATCTGTTGTTTGGCGTTGTTAAGAATGCTGGTTGTTTCAGTGCGAGATTCGTCAATATACCATAACGGAGCACCATTAGCCGGATTAACACCTGCCCATGCTCTTACATAGTATGATTGGTAATCTTCGCCTACTCTTCTTATAAACGGAGAAACTACCTGATCTGCGTTATTAACTAGCGCTAAAATTTTATTTTTGTTCAAAGCAATATTGAAAGCGGCATCCCATGTGAAATCACCTGCAATAACTGGTGTACCAGAAACAGAAATTTCAATACCTTGGTTTTGTAGTGAACCAATGTTGTTTTTGAAGCTTGTGAATCCGGTTGTTCTTGATAATGGTTCATCCAACAATAGATTTGTTGTTTTTCTTGTATACCACTCAAAAGTTAAATTCAAGCGTTTTTTCAACAAAGTCGCGTCAAAACCAATATCAAATGGACGGTTTTCTTCCCAGGTAAGATTTACGTTACCTACAGCGTTAGGACCACTACCAGTTGCACCTAAGTAGTTAAATCCGGCACCGTATGCATAAGTTGGCTGCCAGTCATAATCACCAATTGCAGCATTACCATTCACACCATAAGAAGCTCTTAATTTCAATTGATCAATGAAGGTAATATCTGTCATGAAAGATTCTTTGTGGATATTCCACGCACCGCCTACCGACCAGAAATTACCATATCTGTTATTGCTACCAAATCTTGAAGAACCATCTCTACGGAAACTACCTGATAAAACGTATTTGTTTTGTACAGAGAAGTTAGCCATTGCTAATGCTGAAGAAAAAGAATAGTCGCTGTTTGATCCAACTGCCGAGTTATAAACCGAACCAGCCGAAGGAACAGTAATGTTTATATTTGAAGGCAAACCATAAGCTGTTACACTTGAGGTAAACAACTGAGATTTTTGTGCTTCATAACCTGCAATCACATTCAACACATAATCATCATTTTTAGTAATATCCCAGGTATAGTCAGCTAAGTTTGTCCAAACCCAGTTGAAATAACGTGTATAGAATCTGTATGAACGACCACCATCATTTCTACCATCACCATGGAATGGGTTATTGTAGGCATCTTCTTCGTAGTTATTATAGTCAAGACCAATTTTTGAAGAGATTTTCAAATCTCTTAAAACCTGATACTCTAGAGAAGCTGTAGTAATACCTTTTAAACCACTTGTTTTTCTTTTATCCATTGAGGCAATGGCTACCGGATTGAAAAGTGCACCTGCAGGAAAATCCGGGCCACTGATATTTGGTGTTCCGTCAGCATTTCTTGGAGAATAAGAAGGTAACAAGAAATAAGCATTTAATACAGGATTAGCAAATAAACCACCTGCACTAGGGCCTTTCTGACCTGTAGAAGAAAGCATAATGTTTGCTTTTAAGGTCAATTTATCAGTGATTTTATTAGTCAGGTTCATGTTACCGGTGTAACGATTGAACAAAGACTGAATAACTGTACCTTCTTGTTTAAAATAACCACCAGAGAAATAGAACTGAGTTTTTTCATTACCACCACTCGCCGAAAGGTTATACTGTTGTTGTGTACCTGTGCGGGTAACTTCATCTAACCAGTTTGTATTAACACCATTGTTGGTTCTGAAGTTTTGGTCTACTAATGCTTGCGCTTCGGTTAAGTTAGCTGCCTGACCACCATTTACCAAACCTTCCGCTGTTAATTCGCGCCATTCTGATGAAGTCAACGGGCGGTTAGCATCGCTTAAATAAGCAATATCAGCTACCCCAACCTCAGTGTCGAAACGGATTCTGGTTTTTCCGGCTTTACCTTTTTTGGTAGTAATTAAGATTACACCATTCGCTGCACGAGAACCATAGATTGAGGCAGAGGCTGCATCTTTCAATACCGTTACACTTTCAATATCGTTAGGATTAATACCTGCTAAAGCATTGGCAGTAGTTGTATTTCTTGTTAAATCCCCAGAGTTGATTGGAATACCGTCAACTACATATAATGGATCAGAACCAGCGGTCATCGAACCAATACCACGGATACGGATATTCTGAACTGAACCTGGTTGACCAGAACCACCTGCTGACTGCAAACCTGCTACACGGCCTTGAATCGCCTTATCAACAGAAGTAAATGGTGTATTCTCAATTTTTTCAGAGTTTACTACACCGACTGCACCTGTTTTCTTAATAGAAGAGGTTGTTCCGTAGCCGATTACAATGGCTTCGGCCAATTCCTGAGCATCAGAAGCTAATTGTACATCGATCACTGTGCGGTTGTTTATCTGAACTTGTTGGGTAACAAAGCCGATAAAACTGAATGTAAGAGTTGCGTTGCCTGGTACTGTGATGCTGTAAACACCTTCTGCATTTGTTGTTGTACCTTTAGTAGAGCCTTTTAGGGTAACACTTACACCCGGAAGAGCAGAACCATCGTCAGATGATGTAACCTTGCCGGATATAGTTTTGTCTTGTGCAAATACTTGGACGCTCCAAAACAATACCAATAGAAGACTTGGTAGAAGAGATTTCCTCATAATCGTTTGTTTGGTTTTTAGTTTGTTTTTACTAGAATAAATACCCTTGTGAGAGTATTCTTTTTACAAAAATAATGGAGAGAAAATTCAAAAAACAACAGTTTTTTTTAAAAAAAGGCAAGAAAAACTTTGAATATTTTTAATAAAATACAAAAAAATGTTTTTGTATTTTATTGATTATAAGTTGCTTATGAAATTGAAATTGTGTATTTTTTTTAGTTAGAATATTTGGCTATTGTGGGCATTAATTTTTTCTGAAATACGGGCTTAAAAACAAAAAAGGCAGCCTAATGACTGCCTCTTTGCGATATATGTGTTTCGGTAATTATGCTTATTTTTTATCCCACCAAACGCGTGTATCCTGGGTATCAGCTCCTTGGGCTGCCACTGCTTTATCGTAGTTAGCTTTGTTCAAAGTTTGCTCTGTAACAGGGTAGGCCAAACGACGAGGAATAAGACCACTTGGGTTCAATGGGTTAGCTGCCGGAGTCAAAGCAGGATAACCTGTACGACGCCATTCAGCCCATGCTTCATTGCCCTGGTAGAACAAGGCAATCCATTTTTGTGTACCAATTTGCTCTAATGCCTTAGCATCATCATATTTTACATCAGGTTGTTGCAAGTAAGCATTCACTACTGCATCAGTAGCGGCAGATGTACCAATCCATTGTTCGATAGACGCTTTGATAGCACTTTCGTACAATGCTTTTACGTCACCTGAAATCCATCCTAATTTAACGGCTTCTGCTTCAGAAAATAACACCTGAGCATAAGTTACTACGTTAGCAGGTGAATTTTGCTGACGAATTGAACTTGCTGCCAACGAAACATCCTGTGCTTTCCAGGTAGGAGGAAATACACCATAAGGTACACCTACATATTTTTGTAAGATGTTTTGGTCTGCCATTCCCGGAATACGAGGATCATTATTTTTAATCAGGTAATTCATGAAAGTACTACTTACAGCAAAATCCTTACGGTTGCTTGTAATGTAGTTATTATACAATGGGTGCTCATTATTAGCTTCTGCCAGATAATTATATTTTACATTATCAGCGTTAGAGGCTAATACGCCATCTGCCATTGCTGCAGCAAATTCAGTTTTACCTTTAGCAGGATCTACTTTTGACAAACGAAGCGCCATAATCATACGTAAAGTATTGGCAAATTTCTTCCAACGGGTAGCATTGCCATTCAAAAGAATATCACCTTTTACGGTTGCACCACCGTCAAACTGCGCTTGTGCTTCTTTCAACTCTTTAAACAAATCGGTATAAATAGCTTGTTGCGTATCATAAGCCGGGCTAAAGTTTGCGCTACCTTTCAATGCCTGAGAATAAGGAATATCTCCCCAGCGATCAGTCATCCACATATAAGTATAGGCTTTAGCAATACGGGCAATAGCAATCTGGTTATTGTTTGAACCATTGGCTGCTGCTGTAACTTTAGTATCAGCATTTGTATTCAAGTCAATAATGGCCTGATAAGTTACCAAAGGGCCTGTATAAAAACCATTGAAGTTGAAATTGATGGTTTTATAACGAGAATCCTCAATATAGGTTACATCACCAAATTGTTGTGTATAAAGTGCCGGAACCATTTCGGTAGTCATCCCTCCGATATTACGCAATGCGCCTGTGAGGAACCCTGCAGTATTCGGAGTTGATGGGTTATTTGGGCTAAGGTTCATATTGCCAAAATCACCCGGATCGCACGAAGTAGTGGCAATTGCTAAGCCGAGTGCCACTACTAATGATTTGTATGCTGTTATTTTTTTCATTTTTTTAATAGTGTTTAACGACAGTAGTACTTAACGTTAAAAAGATAAGTTTATTGCCGAATCTCTAATAATTAGAATCCTAAATTAAGGTTGATACCATATGAGCGAACCGGAGGCAACTGGCCACCTTCTGTCCAGTAAAGTTCAGCTTCTGAAATATCGATACCGCCACCTGCTGCACTATAAATCAACCACGGGTTACGTACAATTAAACCAACTCTGGCCGATTTAAATACTTTTCCGTTAAACAATGATTTAGGAACATTATAATTTAAAGAGACCTCTCTCAATTTTACGTAAGTCTGGTCATAAATCCAGGCTTCGTTAAATCCAAACATTTTGTCTTCGTAGAACGATTGCGTTTCTACACGAACGGTATTTGGCTTACCGTCAGCTGTTACACCCGGTAATAAAATACCACCACCGTCAGCTACAGCATCACGTTTTGGTTTACCTAATTCGTTCAAACCTGCTGTTTCTGCTGCCAGACCTGCATAGGCGTTAAACATACGGGTAGTAGAGAAGAATTTGCCGCCTACGATAAAGTCGATATTAGCACGCAATGATAAATTTTTATAAGTAAATACGTTCAGGAATCCACCTTTGAATTTAGGAAGGACAGAACCTAGTGGTTTAGTATCTTTCACTAAATAATGGCCGTCCGGACCAACTACTTTCTCACCTTTATCATTAGTTACATAACCTTTCCCTTCCAAAAGGCCCCATTGTTCACCTACACGGGCATTTACTGTTAAAGTTCTCCAGGTTGGGCCACCTAACTGGTAGTTATTTAAGCCAGCAGCCAACTCAACAATTTTAGAAGTACTACGATCAAAATTGATGTCCATATCCCAAGTGAAACCAGAAGCAGTTTTCACAGGAGTAGCTCCAATATGTAACTCAAAACCTTGTGTCTGGATCAAACCTGCATTGATAAGTGTAGAAGAATAACCACTGGCAGAAGGAACTGATAAATCAATAATCTGATTTTTGTTATCGTTTTTATAAGCTGTAAACTCTAAGCTCACACGGTTGTTGAAGAATTTTAAATCGATACCACCTTCATAAGCGGATGAAAGACCTGGTTTCAAATCAGCATTTGGTAGTCTTGATTGAGGATATAATGTAGGATTAGAAACATAAGGGTTTCCCACATTATAAACCTGATAAATGTTATAAGGGCCTACGTCAGTACCAACTTGTGCATAACTACCTCTGATTTTCGCAAATGATAATACGCTGTTTTTAGGTATCCATTCAGAAACCACGATACTTCCACCAATTGATGGGTAGATATATGAGTTATGAGCTACCGGAAGCGTTGATGACCAGTCGTTACGAATGGTACCTTCGAGGAAGTAGGTATTATCGTAGCCTAAGCTTAAGCTACCATACAAACTGTTTACTTGTCTTTCAAACAGGTTATTAGAAACAGCCGGACGGTCTTTTGAAGCGGCTATATTATAGAAACCAGGCGTAGTAAGACCACCCACAGTTGCCTGAGAAACTACAGTAGTTTTGGCATATCTGATGTTACCACCGGCGTTAGCTACAACCGAAATTTTACCGAAAGATTTATCTAATGCTAATAAAGCTTCGTGGTTGTTTTCATAACCTGTAGTTGCATAGTTGGCATAGGCTCCTAATCCACCAGCATTTAATGTACCGTTGGCAATTCTACCTTCTCCATAGTAGTTTCTCCAGTCTTTACGAGAAGTAACTGAAGCAGTTAAGAAATCGAAAATTTTATAACTTAAACCGAAGCTACCATAAATACGGTCGTTATTATTCAGGTTAGTATTGGCATACATCTGTGTGTATGGGCTATCCCAGTACTTTGGTTTTGCATCAGTAGGACCACCTATATTCCAACTTCTGAAAGTACCGTCAGGGTTTTGATAATTTCTTAAATCTTCAATTTTGATTTGGCGTTGGAACCATTGGTTGAATGAACCAACCGTCTGGTTATAACCAACAGCTGCAATTGGAACACCTGTTGGAAGACCAACACCACCTAAAGTACCACCAGAAGAACCATAATTATCGGCAGGAACATTTCTTGCACGGGTTGACGAGTAAGTAATATCCAATGTAGCCGAAAATTTCTTTGTAAAATTAAAGGTGTTTTTAGCACTAATATAATCTTTTATTTGCTTACTATTAGGGATAATACCGTTGTTATCTAAGTGTGTAAATGATACACGGCTTTGAAAATTATCTCCACCTTTAGCAAAAGAAAGGTTAGTATTATGGCTGAAAGGTTTTTCGAAGAAATCTCTAACGTTATTAGGAGCTGCCTCGTAAGGAGTTAGTTGTCCAAACTGTGGGCCTTGTTGCCATGAGAAAGCCGAACGGTGAGGAGAACCATCTAAGCGAGGTCCCCAGCTTTCGTCAGCCGAATAATCTAATATTTTTTGTCCGTTAAATGAAGACCACGCAGCAGGATGAATAGCAGGGTTAAATTGGAATGTATCCCACTCTTGCGAGTATCCGCCACCGTATTCGTTTTGATATTTTGGCAAAAGACCTACTCTATCCATTGTTGTACTATGGTTGATAGTAAAGGTAGTTTCACCAGCTTTAGCACGTTTGGTAGTAATAACGATTACACCACCTGAAGCACGGTTACCATACAGGGCAGTTGCTGAAGGTCCTTTCAATACGGTAAGGTTTTCTACGTCATCCATGTTTACGTCTGAAATATTACCAACTGGAGTACCATCTACTACATACAATGGGTCACCACCATTCAATGAGTTTACCCCACGGATACGGATATTTGGTGAACCAAATTTTGCACCTGATTGGCCTAATACCTGAACCCCTGCAATCTTACCTGCCAAAGCATTACCTACGTTCGCATCACGCGAAACTGTGAGTTTTTCTGAGTTAATACTTTGTGCAGTGTAAGTCAATGATTTTTTCTCGCGAGAGATACCCAAAGCCGTTACTACCACTTCATTCAATTGAGCGGCGTCGCTTTTCAATGTTACGTTAATCACCGACATATTGCCTACAGCAATTGTTTGTGTTTCAAAGCCAATAAAGCTAAACAAGAGAGAAGAGCCTTTGGTAGCTGCGATTTTGTAATTACCATCCGCGTCGGTTTGTGTACCTCTGTTTGTGCCCTGTAGCACAACACTTACACCAGGAAGAGCAGATCCGTCATCAGCGGTAACCTTTCCGGTTACATTTACATCTTGGGCAAAAGCGCAGCTTGCCCAGGCCAGCATAATGCAGGCGAGTAGAAGTTTCCTCATACAGTTCGTTAGTTTGTTTTAATTAATTTTAAGTACTTTTTTTATTGTACTTTAGTGCTAAGTTAGAGTGTTTTTTTGAGAAAATGGAAACTTTTTAAAAAAAATTAAATATATGTTGCGATGAACATAGAAATTCCAGCGACTGACCTCATACAATTTTCGACAAAAGTTGAAGAAATCAGCGTAAACACACTTTTTGTTTAGATAGTTGATGTAAATTGGGTTATTTGAGATAGACTATAATTTTGAAAATGGTATTATTTAAACAAAAAAAGGTCTCTTCGGAGACCTTTTTTTGTTTATTTATTTGGGATAAAATGATTAATCAACGTCCCAGAATATCCTCGTACTAAACACATCTATAGTGCCTTGTGCTTTTACATTAGCACCATTCGATCCATTTTCTGTATTAGGATAGAACAAACGTAGTGGACGCTTCGTCTCACCAACGATCTGGATACTTTGCGGAGTAACCGGAAGATTAGTTCTTCTGTATTCTGTCCATGCTTCAAAACCACTGAAGTTATTCAGGGCAATCCATTTCTGGATAGCAATAGCTGTTAATTTATCCGGAGATGCCTCCCAGTCGTAGTTAACAACACCGCTTCCTTTGAAAGCATCAGCGTTAGCAGCACCTGCACCTAATACACGGAATGATTGTTTGATACCCTCTTCGAAATACTGTTGGGCAGTATTAGGTAGAGCTACATCGGCATATCTTTGCTTTGCCTCAGCCAGCATAAACTGAACTTCAGCGGCAGTCATGATAATATAAGGGCGATTATATTCACCTTTTACCAATAAACTTGGTCCTAGTGGTACAGTGTTAGCAGGTAAATAGCCTGAGCTTACACCAAATGGAGTTCCTCTATAGTTAGTAACAACCTCTTTCAGGATACTTGTGCCTGGCACATTACCATTTTCGCCACTGTTAGCATAGGCAATTCTTTTCAAACGAAGTGTATCACCAGATGCTTTCAGATTATTCACTAAAAACTCGGTGATACGAGGATAGTTATTCAAGGCTCTTTTAGCACCGTTTGCATCATAACCCCAACGGTCATAAATAGGATTCAATTTACCAGCAGTTGCTAAATAAAAGAAAGAACCACCGATACCTACCTCTTCACCTGTAATAAAACCTGAACCTTCGCTTAGAATTTTAGCAATTTCGCCTTTGATATAAGCTTCTTTTCCGGCAACTCTTGACTGACGAATCAAGATTCTCATTTTCAATGAATTAGCAAACTGAGTCCATTTAGTAAGGTTACCTCTGAATACGATATCCGAACCAGAGAATGCACTTGCAAAAGGATTAGCTTTTATATCAGCAATAGCTTCATCTAATAATTTAATCAGATTATCATAAATAGCTTTCTGATCATCAAATTTCGGAGCTAATGAAGATGTTCCTTTCAACGCATCTGAGAAAGGTACATTGCCATACATATCAACTAAGTGTTGGTATGTCATTGCTTTCATTACTTTAGCCGGGCCTTTGAAATATTTCTGGTTGTTGGCATCGGCATTCTGAATCACATATTCGTAATCAGACAAATTATCATAGATACCATCCCAATAATTGAAATCACCATCGGTAAAGTTATAAGCAAACTGAGTAGTACTGATAATATACCCGTTTCCTTGTGACCATTGGCCAGACCAGTACGAGCCGAGCTCATTATAACCAAGCATGTTGGTTGATGTTACGTTTACCGCATTGGTAAATACAAAGCTTGGCGATGCAGTAGGTAGGGAGTTAGGGTTAGTGTTGATGTCGAAATATGATTCTTTACAGCTACTACCAACCAAAACAACCAAAGCTGATATAAATAATGATTTTAATTTCATGTTTAGTCAATTGTATTGTTGATTAAAATGTAAGGTTAAGGTTCACACCATACTGACGTACCGGAGGTGTTTGGTTCGTGTTGTTGATACCTAAACCGTTTCCTGTTGTAAAGCTATACTCAGGGTCAGTATAGAAGTTCATTTTGTCTACGATAGTAATCAGGTTACGACCGTAAAGAGCAATGCTTGCACCTGAGAAAATCTTTGTTTTAGAAAGGATGCTTTGCGGAACGCTGTACGAAAGATTAATATCACGTAATTTGATAAACCATGCTTTATTAACAAAGTTTTCAGAGATATTACGATAGTTATCAACCCATAGTGCGTACTCAGGCTCACGAACTTTAACAGTTGTATTTGGAACCACTTTACCATCAGCATCCAAGTAAGCAGAGTTCGGGAAGATGTGGTCTGTTCTGTTTTCAGTCCATGCACCAGAGCCGGTAAAGGTCATTTGTCTTCCTATGTCACTATACATATAGTTACCACCACGATATTCGAAGTTAAACGTGAAAGCAAAGGCACCATAGCTCATTCTTGAACCTAAACCAACAATATGGCGAGGTAATGTACCTCCTCTTGGTGTAAGCGTTGTCTGACGTAACGGATATCCAGTTGTTGCACTAACTAAACGATAGCCTGAGCCATCTGGTGCATATTGGTATCCATCAGTTTTCAACATCGGGAAGCGTGAACCTTTGATAACGTTTGTGTTAGCATAAGAATAACCACTTACTAAGAACTCGTTGATACCAGGATAAAGCTCAAGTACTTTGTTGTCATTATATGAATATCTAACGCTCGCATCCCATGAAAACTTGCTTCCTCTTGAAATTAAGTATTTAAACTCACCTTCATATCCGAAGTTTTTAGTTTCACCAACGTTTATCAGGAGGCTAGGGAAACCAGTTGAATTAGGAACTTTAACTGTAATTACCTGTCCTTTTGAATTTTGTGTATAAGCCGATACATCGATGTTCACTCTGTTATCAAATAACTGGAATTCACCACCTACTTCAGCTGATGTTACAGTTTCAGGTTTCAGGTTTGCATCTGGTAATCTGTTACCTACTGTTAAACCTACTGTATTACCATAAGGGAAGTTCGCACCGTTCGGGTAGGTTAAATCTAAACCATATACATCAATGTTGTCGTTTGCGTTTTTATTGTAGTTTACGCGTAATTTAGCATAATTTAACACATTGCTTTTCAAAGATGGGAACGCATCTGTTGGGATAAACGACAAGGCAACACCATAGTAAGGATATGACCAAAGGTTGTTCGGACGAGTTGGTTTGTAGAACAAAGAAGTCTGGTCATAACGGAAAGTACCGTTCAGAATCAACCAGTTTTTGTAGTTAGAGGTTAAGTCAGCATAGTAACCTACACGACGTTGAAGCGTGTTACCTTCGCCACCACCTAACTCGCCCTGACGGTTTGAAACGTTGTATACATCAGGTACAACAATTGAGCTCGAACTTACGGTTACTTCTTTTACATAACGTTGGTATAAGCTATGACCTAAGATTAATTTATTAGCAAACGGACCAAAATCTTTCTCAAATAATAACTGGAACTCGTTATTCAATACATTTTCAGTCTTGGTAAAATCGTTAACCCCACCTAAGATGTCGGTAATAGCACGGTAAACACCGGTACCGTCTCCCTCACGGAAGAAAGGTTCTGCAATAAATGCTTTTGTTTTAGCGTAATCAGAATACAGGAATTTACCTGTTGTATTCTTCTGAGTACGAGAGTTATTCATAATACCCAAACGGTTGCTAACAGTAGCCCAAGGCGTGATTTTATAAGTTGCATTGAGGTTACCACTGATGTTTGCATCTTTATACACCTGACGGTTGTTGTCAGCATTGAAGTACGGGTTATTATAATAATCGTTGAAGAATGCATTCGGGTTAGCAAACTTATCTGTTTTCCAGTTACGGTATTCATGAACCGGAAGGTTAGCTGGCTGGTTGATTACATCATTATAAAAGTCGGAAGAGGTTCTATCGTATTGTGCTTGTGTATAACTTGCATTGAAACCAACCGAAAGTTTGTTGAATTCTCTGGTAGAAGAGATACGTGCACCTGTTCTTTCACTTTTATCTCTTGGAACAATACCCTGAATCTTTTGATTTTCTAATGACATATAGAATGTACTGTTGTCGTCACCACCGGTGAAGTTAATCTGGTTGTTCATTGAAACGCCAGTATCAAAAGCTTTGTAGCGTGCATTTTTAACGGCTGCATACGGAACAATATTAGTAGTACCATCTTCGGCACTACGACCTAACTGACGCATTGAACCATCGAATGGGTCGCCGAATTGTTGGTTTTCATAAGCACGCCAGTTACCTTTCATACGAACCAATGGGTCGGCACTGTAACCTGCTGAACCAAAAGATGGGTAGTAGTGCGAACCTGAACCGTATTTATCCTGGAAATCTGGTAAAAAGCTGATTTGCTCAAAGTTAGTACTGTTTGAGAAACCCACTTTAATTTTACCTTTTGAACCTCTTTTAGTTGTAATAACCATCGCACCATTAATACCTGCCGAACCATATAAAGTAGCCGCCTGACCACCTTTCAGGATAGAGATATTATCAATATCGTTAGGGTTAATCATTGCTAATACTGTAGAGGTAGTTTGCATACCATCTACAACGATTAAAGCTTCGTTGTTACCTGTTAATGAACGGAAACCACGTAATACGATTTTTACAGATGGGTCAACACTATTATTAACGTTATAAACCGCCAGACCGGTTACTTTTCCTGAAAGGGCTTGTGCCAATTGAGGAGAGCGACCTACTGTTACATCTTCAGTGCTTACTTTAGAATAAGCATAACCTACCTCTCTCAGGTTTTTACGAATACCCTGAGCAGTTACAACCACCTCATTTAATTGAGCTGCATCACTTTTTAAAGTAATGTCAATAGTAGTCGAATTACCGACAGTTGCGGTTTGTGTTTCAAAACCAATAAAACTGAATAAAAGGGACGCTCCTTTTTTCGCAGAAATTTTGTAAATACCATTTGCGTCTGTTTGTACACCTTGATTTGTGCCTTTTACTACGACACTCACACCAGGAAGAACTGAACCGTCGTCGGCAGTAACTTTTCCAGTTACATTGACATTTTGGGCATAAGCATAGCTACCCCATACCAGCATCATGCAGGCAAGTAGAAGTTTCCTCATACAGTTTGTTTAGTTTGTTTTTTAGTTTATTTAGTTTAGTATATGTGTGTTAGGCCACATACTGAAACGTTAAATTAATAACTTTTTTATTTACTGCATAATTTCAGATAAAAAAAAAATAAATTTTTGATTTTTTTTACAAAGAAATGTACAATAGTCCCAGAAAGATAGGACTATTCTTAGAAAGCTACTGTTCCGTCTGGTAAAATGATTTTTGGGAAAATTTTCTTAAAACTGATTTTGGCAGAATATTATTTGGGCATTTGGTTTCTCATAATCTTGGAAAGTAAGCCCGGGAAGAAACGTTTTAAATAAACACCTAATACTTCTTTGCGGCCGATATAGACCTCTTCCTTGTTTTTTGCAATCGCATTCACAATACTTTTAGCACAATCTTCCGGCGATATGCCATTGGCTTGATTCTGATCCATTTTACCATGCTTGCTCCCATCGGCAGAAATTGCATTAACAGAGATATTGGTATGTATATAGCCCGGGCAGATAATAGTGATACCAATGTTTTCTTTCCATACTTCGGCTCTTAATGAATCAAAAAAACCATGAAGTGCGTGTTTGGTGGCACAGTAGCCTGAGCGCATAGGTGTGCCTAATTTTCCGGATACACTACTTGTTACGGCAATATTCCCACTTTTTTGTTTAATCATGATAGGCAATACGGCCTTTGTCAAAGCCACCACACCAAAGAAATTAATATCCATAATTTTATGGTATACTTCCATATCGCTTTCTAACACCGAGCTCCTCTGTGAAATACCTGCATTATTAAATAGCACATCTATCTTACTAAAGTGCTTGATTACTTCTTTTACTTTAGCCGGAAATTCCTCTTGCTTTTCTACATCAATGGGCAATACTAATACATCAGCGTCAGGCAGATTGGTGTTTTTCTTTACCCTTTGTAGCTCATCTTCTCTTCTGGCAGAAATAACCAGTTTGGCACCCTCTTTAGCAAATTCATAAACGGTGGCTTCGCCAATACCTGAAGAAGCACCTGTAATCCAGACAACCTTATTTAAAAATCTTTTCATCGGTTTGTTAATTCTTTCAAGCGACTAAACTTCTATTCAATCTTTATTGTTTACTTAAACTGGGGTTTTATGATGATAATTCCATAGATTTTGGTAAAAACCCCGAATATTTCAGAACTTTGCAAAATAGTTGAAGAAAATATGGAAAAACAAGATATACGAAAGCTTTCTGTCGACCAGCTGAAAACCTGGCTTTCAGAAAATGGTGAGCAGGGTTTTCGGGCAAAACAGATTTCGGAATGGTTGTGGAAGAAGTCGGCAAGGAGTTTTGATGAAATGACCAATCTGTCCTTAAAAACACGAGAGCTGTTAAAAGAAAAATTTGAAATCAGGCCTGTTTCGGTGCTGAGAAAGCAGGTATCGAACGATAAAACCATTAAATCGGGTTTCCGATTGTTTGATGGTAATCTGGTAGAGGGAGTACTGATTCCGGCAGATGACCGGATGACTGCGTGTGTATCTTCGCAAGTGGGTTGCTCACTTACCTGCAAGTTCTGTGCTACAGGTTATATGCCTCGTAAAAGAAATCTGGATGCTGCCGAGATTTACGACCAGGTTGTACTAATCAAACAACAGGCCGAACAACATTATCAGGCTCCGTTGACCAATATAGTATATATGGGCATGGGTGAACCCTTGCTCAACTATGCCAGTATGATAGAGTCTATCGACCGCATTACCTCTCCTGATGGATTAGGCTGGTCTCCTAAGCGTATTACGGTTAGTACAGCAGGTATTGCCAAAATGATTCAGAAATTGGGTGATGATGGCGTGAAGTTTAATCTGGCCTTATCACTTCATGCGGCTAATGATGTGAAGCGTAATGAGATTATGCCTATCAATGAAACCAATTCATTGAAGAACCTGGCAACAGCTTTGAATTACTTCTATAAAAAGACAGGCAATCGTATTACATTTGAATATATCGTTTTCAACGATTTCAATGATTCATTACAGGATGCTAAAGAATTATGGGAGTTTACGAAGAAAGTACCCGCCAAAGTAAATATCATAGAATATAACCCGATTGCGGAAGCAGACTTTGTGAATACCTCAGAAGATAAGTTGAGCAAATTTGCCAAATTCTTAGAGGATAAAGGAGTTATCGTGAATGTGCGGAGAAGTAGAGGGAAAGACATTGATGCCGCCTGTGGGCAATTGGCCATTAAAGAGCCAAATGCTGCGGCTTAAAGAGAAGGAGAAAGGATAATGCATGAAAGGAATTTTATTCTCATTTCCTCCGTGTTGCTTTTTCCATTCTCCTTTCTCCCTTCATTCAAAAGCGTTGTGTGGATTAATTGTTTTATTTGATAGTAGTGTTCAGCCAGACATTTATGGCCAGAATCAGCATTAAATGAGCTAGCACTGTTAGTTGAGTAAATAATTCTTTTTTGGGTTCACGATGAATTAAATTTGTAAAAACTCCGCCTGATAATATAATTGCCCAGATAGCAATGCCAAACAAACGAAGCTCAGGGAAAAGGATTGATACAGCTCCGATAATCTCAATCACACCAATCACCTGCATTATCTTCATTGAGTATCCCCAAGTGGCAAATTTTCTTATTTTAGCGGGTTCTGCCATCATTTTAGCGTAACCAAAGTATAAAGTAGGCCCTACAAAAAGCGCTACTAAAATCCATAGAAGAGTTGTTAATAGTTCCATAATTAAGGTCGTTTATTGTTTCCTTAACAAAGGTACTACCCCCTATTGACAACCCTATGTCAGCAATGTTTCAGTTTTTTTTTTCAAAATTTTTTAGAAATAGTTTTTAACCTAATTACAGCCACCAATCTGTGCTGTAAATACTACGCCATTGCCACCTGCCATGAAACCTGGTTGTAAAACAATCGCACTCTTAGCATCAAAAGTTGTATTAGAGGTGGGTATTACTTTACTGGTAGAGGTAAGGACACTGCCATCCTGAACGGTCAAGAGACCATTATTAAAAGTCTGTGAAAGATTCTGATTACTCAAACAAATCTGATTCCCTTCATATGCTCCTAAATCTATTTTCAGATTAGCTAATCGGTCATTGAAGCCTAAATCTTTTGTTAAGCCTGCAAGTGTAGCCAAGGCATTATCACCGATGTTCCTGCAAGGAGAGCTTTCTTTTAAGGTAAATGCATTCGTATTAAATTGCGGGTCTACGGCTAATACATTCGTTCCGGTAAATTGATTGTTCTGAATAGTTGTATTAGCAATAGCTAAGCCGCTGATAAAACCTATTGTTTCGATCTGCGGATTAAACAGAGAAGGATTATCCCAGATAATAGAATTATAGATTTTAAATTCAGATTTTAGTTTTTTGCCAAATGTGGCATAATAAAGCCCTCCTGACCCATATAGATCTGACATATTTTTACTGATAGTACAGTTAATCAGATGCGTTGAATGAAAAAGTGTATCGGTATAAGAGGCAGAAGAACAATGAGAGACTGCTCCCCCTTGTGCTGATTTGTTATCTACAAACAAAGTTCCATAAACTCTTAATCTTGATGGGGCTGAGCGAACAGTTATATGGGCAATACCACCTCCAGCATACCATGATTCATTATTTCGGATAATACAGTTTCTTACAATAAGTTCAGTAGTATCCTGCCCTCCAGCTACCAGAATACCGCCGCCTGACGGTGCTTCATAGTTAATATCCGAAACAATTCCTTTTGTGTTGCCATCCTGAATAATTAAGCCGTCGATAAGTGCTTTATTTCCTTTAATGGTGAAAATATGGTAGGTGTTATCTTCACTGGTATTTTGGTTACCAATATTCCCGGTTATTATAGTCGGATTTGTCGCCCAGTTTCGGCTTTCCAAGGTTGATTCATTACCTGCGAAACCACCATATACTTTTAACTGGTCTTTCAATTCAAAAGAGACAGTTCGGTCATTGGTTTGCGAAGGTCTATAAGTCCCGCTTGCTATCCAGATAGTTTTACTATAAATACATCCTGTTTCCTGTAAATAAAATAGATCAGTAAAGGCATCTGTCCATGATGAGCCATCATTTTTACCGTTAGCATTTTTATTGACATATATCTGAGGGAGTTCGTCTACATATTGTGTGGAGCTTGCACATTCATAAGCACCCATATCAAGTGTTTTTTTAATACGGTTGTTTCCCAGAATATCTATCAGAGGTAGGACTGTATAATTATTGATTAAATAAGGGCTATTGCCACGGTCTACACTCCTGCCACAGGGATTAGGCGTATAATCATGAATCGTTGGATTTGTAAACTGTGGATTAATGCTGATGAGACTCCGGTTTTCATCAGCATTAATCCCTTGTATATTTGAATAAAAAGCTTCGGCTTTTGCACCTACCCCCTCGTTTTCGATACTTTGTGAAGCAGGTGCTATATTCTCCCAGATTATACTATTGAAAATAGAGTCGCGCGCTAAAGCACTAACATTCGTTGAATAATTGAAAATGCCTCCCCCTTTTACGCTGGCAGTGTTTTTGGCTATCGTGCAATTAATCATTTTGACAGATGCACTACCATTGCCTGCCAGGTTACTTATAGCGCCACCCCTTGGTGCTCCATTACCATAGATAGCAGTATTGATCAAGGTTATTTGTGTTGGATAATAAAGACTAAAAGTACAAATACCCCCACCCAGAGTTGCGGTGAAATTTCTGGTAATAATACAATTTGCGATAATGGCAGAGCTTGGTTGTCCATTAAAGCCATTAGTTACTAGTATACCACCACCTCTATTGCCAGCTCCTTCCTGAATAGTAAATCCATCTAATAAGGGGGCGGTACTGGCATTGTAGAAATAGACTACATTATAGCTATTATCTAAAGAATCGCTGGGGTTACCGATATTACCGCTTAAAATAGTTTTGTTGATAGCCCAGTTACGATGCTCTAATGCTATTTCATTGCCTGCAAATCCTCCGTATATTTTTACGCCATTGGGTATGGCAAAACTTATATTTCTATCGCTAGCACTTGGTTTATAAACGCCTTTTGCTACCCAGATAATGTCTCCATTCTGCGCAACTCCTAAAGCGCTTTGTAAATTAGTAAAAGCAGCAGCCCAGTTAACACCTGTATTAGGTCCGGTAGCGTCTATCTTAACAAAAAACTGTCTGGCTATAACGGCTTTTTCAATAAAAAAATGAGAAAGTAAGAAAATAAGTATAAATATCTTTTTCATAAAATTTCAGTGTATAAAGGCTGTTAATTCTGGCAGTTAATAAGGTTAATGGAAAGTAGAGCTGATTTGCGAGGACAGTTATTATTAGTAACTGTTACTGTATATGTTCCTGCGGCATTAATAGTATGTATAGCTACTGTAGCTCCGGCAATGGCGTCTCCATCTTTATACCATTGATAAGTATTCTGCGCACCAGTGGCATTAGTAGGCACCTGTAATTGATAGCTTTGTCCAATGCAATATGACCCAGTACTGTTTGTATTGATGCTGAAATTTGTATCGCTACTATGCGTATTCATACATTCAACGGCTTTTTGTAGGTTTAGTCTTCCATATCCCAGATTCAATTTATGCGTAGGGTTTTGTACTGAAATATCATCTGCCGTGTTTTTGATGAGGGCTTCGATAGTAGTTGCACTCATTTCTGGTTTTATCGAGAGTAAAAAGCCGATGGCTCCTGTTACCAATGGGCTTGCCATTGAAGTACCTGTCAGAAAAGCATATCCGTTAACAGGTATAGTGCTGTATATGTCCTCGCCAGGAGCAGAAATATCAACATACTCGCCAAAACAAGAAGTGAGACTTTTAACATCCTGAATGTTGGTAGATGCTACTGCAATAACTCCATCGAACGCAGCGGGGTAACGGAGTTGATTAGTGTTAGTATTACCTGCAGAAGCTACCAGTATTATACCCGCTTGTCGGGCCAATTGAATAATTGTGTTTTCGGTCTCACTGTAACTAGTCGAACTCCAAGACATGTTAATAACTCTTACATAGCCTAGTTCTATGGCTTTCACAACAGCCTCATAGTCGGCGGGTAGCGCACCAAGATTTGTCGCCGCATTTAGTCCGATAACCTTAACCCGATTAAAACCTACACCTGTTGCCCCGATTCCGTTGTTACTAACTGCACCGATAATGCCAGAAACATGAGTACCATGCGCTATACTTGTCCTTGGGGGTCTTACATCAAAGTCATTATTTGCTACATCTTCACAAAAAATCATATTTGAGAATAAATCGGGGTGATCAACCTGCATAAATGCATCAATGACTGCTACGGGGATAATGGCTTTAGATGGCACAGTATTAAATACCTGAAGTGCTTTAATAGTATTCAGATGCCAATCCTTATCCAGAGCAGGTTGAGTAGCTGTTTCTATAAATTGTGTGGTTGCAATAGGTATTCTCTCTGCATATTCAACCAAGGGATTTTTGTTCAGTTCCGCTACGAACTTTTCTACCATAGTAGAATCACTTATCTGAATGCGATAAACTTGTTGAAGCTTGTCAGACTTTGAGAAATAGAAAGGCCTTATTGCCTGTGTATACTGATATTTCTGCATCATGTTTTGCAGTGCAGTTAGTTCCTGGCTGACATTGACGATGGCAGATGAAGCATTGGGCAAAAACTTAACTTCACCAGGTTTTAGCTTTACATAGATTTCAGTTCCTGAATAAGTTTTTCCCTGATTGATAGTCTGTGATGCAGCCGTATGACTTATCAAAAAAACAATTAATCCGAGCAGTTTTATGAAAGAGGATAGAGCGTTTGGCTGCATGTAAAATGGATAATTTAATTTTATAAATGATTCAACTCAGTTTCTATGGCTTGTGCCTGATAGTGGAAATAGACAATGAGTGCTACAAGTAATGGAATGAAAATGGCTAAAGCCCAGAACCAGAACTGTGGCTTGCTGAAAAATTGATATTTTTTGCTGAAAGGCTTTATCATGTTGCAAAGCTTACTTTATAGGAAGAAAAGACCAAAGAAAGGGGTTGGACAAAAATGGGACATCTTCAGAAGTCCCTAAAAAGAGGGCAGATTCTAACGGAAAATATACTTACTATGGATGGATTTAACTATTTTTGTTAGTCCAAACACTTTCCTTACTATGAAAAGCTTTTTTTGTCAGATACTCCTCTTATACATGATTTTCGGTCGACTATCGGCTCAGGGAAAATTTGAGTTAAAGGCATTTGAAAGCTTCAACTTTAAAGAAAGATATGCGTATGCATTGAAAGTTTTTGTAGCTATACAGCATGATACCGTAGCTGTAAAAAAATATCTACAGGGGGCACTACCTATTGCCCGACAGAAAAAAGACCATGCTACCGAGGTACTTTTACAGATACAGCATTTCAGCTATTTATACTACATAGCTAATCATCAATCAACCAGACTTGTCAGAGAGGCTATTACTGAGGCTATTCAAACAGCTGAAGAATATGATTTGCCCATTCAGTTGAATATTGCACGTATACACTATGGCGGGTTTTTGTATAAAAGAGAGAATAGTTACGATAAGGCTTATGAGGTTTTCCTGCGGGCTTATGAAGGGCTGGAAGAAGTAGGTTTTGAAAAAATGCAATATTATCCCGGAGCAACTTTAAGTGGTATTCTTTATTACCCTGGATTGAATTTTTATCAACTCGATGATTATGCCAATGCGATTAAGTTTTTACAGACGGCTTATCAATATCCCGACTACAAGGACCAGTTTACTACCTGGCAAGTGATGAATACATTGGGGCTTTGTTATCTGAAAAGCAATCAGCCCGAACAGGCTATCAAATACTTCCGTAAAGGGCATGAGTATGCCAAAAGTATTAATTCGGAGATATGGCAAGGGATAAGTTATGGGAATATAGGTAATACGCTTATCAAAAGTAATAAATATACCGAAGCTTTGCCTTATGTAAAAACTGACTATGAAACCGCCAAAAAAAGAGGAGAAAAGGAGTCGATGTTTAATGCTTTGAGCAATTTAATGCTCATCTATTATAATAAGAAACAATATAAAGAGTCTGAAGATGCGCTAAAAGAGGCAGAAGAGATGTATCGGGATATTAAAGAATTGAGATATAATCAGGAGTATTTTAATGAATTTAAACTGATAAATATTTATCGGATAAAGGCGGGCTTGTACGAAACAGAGGGAAATGCTATTGAGGCATTAGCATATAACAAAAAGTATATTAAACTAAAGGACAGTCTGGATAAAAGAAACGATGCCAGAAAATACAAGCTGGTTCAACAACGCCTGGAAGCCGAAAAATATGTGGCTAAGGTAAATAAGCTGGAAGAAGAGAAGAAAACAGAAATATGGAAACGTAATAGTGCTATTTTTATCCTTGTATTAGGTTTGGGTTTCGGGCTATTTAAATACAGGGATGTAAAGGCGAAACAAAAACAGGCTGAATCCCAACTGGATGTGTTTACAAAAAATTTCAAAGCCAAGAGCGAATTAGCCGATAGTCTGCAAAAAGAAATCAACGAAATGATTTCGCAAGGGCAGCAGGTAGAGACCTTGGAACAACTCAAGAAAAAGACGATATTGACAGAAGACGATTGGAGCGAATTTAAAATTCTTTTCGATAAGGTATACCCAGATTTTATTAATAATCTCTACAAACAGAATCCTGACATTACCCATGCGGAAGTGCGTTTATTAGCTTTGTCTCAACTCAATCTCCGCGACCACGAAATGGCTAATATGCTAGGTGTTTCTACTGATGCTATCCGTAAAGCAAGGTATCGTTTCAGAAAGAAAACTACTATGTAAACCGCTGAAAATTAAATTAGTATAAGTCCTTTTAGCCTTGCTGGAGGATAGTTATATTTGTTGAATCTTGCCGTTCAATACATTTGTACAAACAAATTATAAAGTATCCTTTTTTTGCAGCTTTAGCTAGGTTATTTCTATGTGCTCAGAGTAAGATATTATCAAATAAACATACGTGCTTATAACTCGGAAATAAATCAATGGAAACTCAAAACAGACGAGATTTCGGTAAACAAATCTTAGGTACAGCTCTCAACTATTTTCTCTTAGAAAGCCTTTTTAGTTCACAGGCTTTTGCTAAACCCGTCGCCCCAATTGCTAATCATTGGGCAAAACAATTGAGTGAAATATGTAATGATTTAAAACTGGAAAAGATTTCTCCAGCGCTATGGCAAAGCCAGGTAGAAAAACTATTCAATCATATAGAGTTAGAGGAAATGCTGAAATTCATAGATTTTGAGACATTGACTAAAAACTTTGAATATCCTGATTTAGGGGTCAATACCAAAATGATTACGTTCCCGAAATTGGATGACTTGCCTGAAAAGACCGTCTTTATCAAGAAATTATTCGGTATGAAAAAAGACCGGGCCATTATTCCGCATGGGCATTCTAATATGTCGTCGGCGCATCTGGTTCTGAAAGGAGAGTTTGCTTTGAAACATTATGACAAAGTGCATGAGGACGAAAAGAATCTATTTATCAAGCCAACTATCGAAAAAACCGCTAAATTGGGTAGTAGTTCATCTATCTCAGACGAAAAGAATAATATCCATTGGTTTATCGCCAATACTGAAACCGCCTTTACTTTTGATATAATTATGCTTGATTTAGGAGGAAAAGAATATGATATTCATAATATTGATATTGAAGCCGGAGAGAAAACAGGTAATGGCATAATACGCGCCCCAAAAATGGATGTGCAGACGGCGTTAAAAAAATATGGCAAGCAACACCATTAACAAACAGATATAATTACACTAAACTAAACCCCTATGAAAAAGAATCTCCTTTGGGCTTTTCTGCTTTTATCGGTAGCAAGCTATGCACAACCCCAGTTTTCAATTACAGCCCCTAATCAGAAAGACCTATTAGATGGTAGGTTATTGGTGATGCTATCAACCAATGCCGATAAAGAACCACGTTTTGATGTAACTGATGCCTTAAATACCCAATTGGTATTTGGTGTCGATGTCGAAAACTGGAAAGGTGCTCAGGCGAAAATAGTCAATAATGCCAATGGCTTTGGCTACCCGAAAAGATATATGAAAGAAGTGCCTGCCGGAGAATATTATGTGCAGGTACTATTGCATAAATATGAAACTTTTCATCGCAAAGACGGTCACACCGTAAAAATGCCGATGGACAGGGGAGAAGGGCAGCAATGGAACAGAGCACCTGGTAACCTGTACTCAAAACCTATCAAAATAAAATTTGATTCTAAAGGTACTTCGATAATAAAACTAAGCTTAGACCAGGTAATCCCACCCATTGAAGAGCCAAAAGATACTAAGTATATCAAGCATATCAAGATTCAAAGCAAATTGCTGACGGAATTCTGGGGCAGACCTATGTATTTGGGTGCTCATATTTTATTACCAGAGGGTTTCGATGAACATCCGAACGTAAAATATCCATTGGCCATTTTTCACGGCCATTTCCCTGAAGACTTTGATGGCTTCCGTACTATTCCGCCGGATGAAAACCTGAAGACTGACGATTATAATACCCGTTTTAAACTCTATGGCTATAATAAAATAGTTCAGCAGGAAGCATACGATTTCTATAAAATGTGGACAGGTAAAGATTTTCCTCGTGTACTGGCGATAGAGATTCAACATGCTTGTCCGTTTTATGATGATTCGTATGCCGTCAATTCAGAAAATATCGGGCCTTATGGGGATGCCATTACTTATGAATTGATTCCTGAAATTGAAAAACGATTCAGAGGCATTGGCGAGGGCTGGGCAAGGTTCACCTATGGTGGTTCGACAGGTGGTTGGGAGGCCTTGGCAGTACAGGTAAAATATCCCGACCAATACAATGGCTGCTATGCCGCCTGCCCTGACCCGATAGATTTCAGAGCGTTTACGACCGTAAATATCTATGAAGATAAAAATGCCTATTGGTACGAAAGCCAGTTTAAAAAATTAGCTAAACCAGGGCATAGAGATTACTTAGGACAAGTGTCTGCCACAGTAGCCGAAATGAATATGAGAGAACTAGCTCTAGGCACTAAAACACGTAGCGGGCAACAATTTGACATCTGGGAGGCAGTTTATTCGCCAGTGGGTAAAGATGGCTATCCAAAGCGAATATGGGATAAAGAAACGGGGGTAATAGACAAGGACGTAGCCAACTATTGGAAAGAGAATTACGATTTAGCTTATATCCTAAAAAGAGACTGGGCTAAAAATGGAGAAAAGTGGAAAGGTCGAATCCATATTTACTGCGGAGATATGGATAATTATTATCTGAATAATGCCGTGTATCTGGCAGAAGATATGCTAAAAGAGCTGAAGAATCCATCTTATGATGGAGAGGTTGATTATGGTGATAGAGCCGAACACTGTTGGAACGGAGACCATACCCAGCCTAATGCTATTTCAAGATTACGTTACCACCGGATGTTTGTGCCCAAATGGGCAGAAGAAGTGAAGAAAACTGCTCCAAAAGGCGCAGATTTGAAAAGCTGGAGGTACTAAAGTTTTTTTGTAGGGCGAACGGGATGTTCGCCCTACATGTGTCACAATAGTGCCAGTTAACAATATTTAATATTCCTACTTCATAAATTTTTCTTACTTTTGACGTTCTATCAATAATTGAGTGAAGTCTAATCAAAAAGTAAAGAAATCAAAGTGATAAAACTAGAAGGCAAGCTTGCCAAATATAAAGAACTGATTTCATATTTCCTGATTGCCTGTTCGGGGGTGGTTGTACAGTTGATTGTAAGTTCTATTACACAAAACTTCTTTGGTTTTTCTTTTGAATTGTCGATTGCGATAGGGTATATAATCGCTTTTATTATTGGCTTTTTTCTCACCAAGATTTTTGCGTTTAATCAACGACATTCAAAGAACTCTTTCAGAGAGGGTGTCAAATTTCTATTGGTCTCTTTTGTTTCAGGTCTTATTACTGTAAAAGGGGCTTATTATTGCAAGGTTTTTTTAGACGAATCTGGTATTTTTGGTAAAGAGCAACTCATATTCGGAAAAAGCATTGATATAGCCGAACTAGTTTCTCACTTCTTTGGTATGGGCATGAGCTTTGTAGTTAATTTTATTTCACACAAGCACTTCACTTTTAGAACTACCGGCATCTACCATAATTTTAGGTTGTTTTTTCAGAAAGGGTAATAGATTGTGTATGACGATTTAAAAAATCATTTTATATAATGAAAGGCGAACGAGCGGAAGCCGCGCGGACGTTCGCCCCACAATACAGTAATCAAAATTCATCTTTCAGCTTATCATAAAGCCTTTCAAATTTCTGATGTAGTTGGGTGTATCTTTCAGCAACTGCAGTGTTGGGCAGAAATTCTTTTCCTTTAGTTACAGTATTCACGGCCTCTTGCATGTTTAACGCTTTCATAGCTACCAGGGCTGCTCCCCAGGCCGAACCCTCAACGGTTTCACAAATCACTACTTTTTTCTGAAAAATGTCTGCCACTAATTGTAGCCAGAAATCACTTTTGGCAAAACCTCCGCTGGCACATATCTCATGAATCTGTTGCTGTTCCATCAAAATCTTACCAATCGAATACATATTTAGAATCAAGCCCTCCATGACAGCCCTTACAATATGAGCTTGCGTATGGGTAATGCTCAATCCGAAGAATACTCCTCTGGCTTCTGCATTCCAGACTGGTGCTCTTTCTCCTAAAATATAGGGTAAGAATAAAAGGTTCTCACTGCCAATCTCTAATTTCTGAGCTTCTTCAATCAGTTTGGAAATAGGGTTCTTAGAGTTTAATATTTGCTCTTCGAGCCATTGCAATACTATTCCGCCATTATTAGTAGCACCACCAATGATATATTGATTTTCAAAAAGAAAAAAGTTGAAAGTCCGCATTTTGGGGTCAGTATAAGGCTGTGTTACACACATTCTTACTGCCCCGCTGGTACCCATAGTAAAAGCCATTTGTCCGGGCTTCATGGCACCAGAACCTAGATTGGCTAAAGGCCCATCACCTGCCCCAATCACATAATTGACTAAAGGAAGATTTGAATTTGTATCGTTTTTCTGGATATGCGTAGTAGAAACCAATCTGGGTAATTGTTCCTCTGAGATACCTAAAGTTTCTAAAACCAATGTATCCCAGGTGGATTCTCTGAAATTAAATAAACCACTCCCTGAGGCCAAAGAATAATCAATGGTATATTCACCAAATAGTCTAAACCATAGATATTCCTTAATCCCTATAAATTTATAGGTCTTGCTAAAAATCTCAGGCTCATTTTCTTTCAGCCACAAAATTTTGCTGAAAACCGAAAAAGGATGAATCGGAATGCCTGTGCGATGATAGAGTTCTTGTCCTAAATCAGTAGGCTTTAATCGGTTGGCTAATTCGGTAGCCCGATTATCAGCCCATAATATCAGATTGGTGAGAGGTTTTCCATCGGCATCAATCGCTATCAATCCATGCATAGCCGATGAAAAAGAAACAATGCTTTTAGCAGCTACTGATGGGGGAACTATAACACCCAAAGACTTCTGAAATGCTGCGTATATTTCTTCGGGATTCTGCTCGCTCCAGTTAGGGTGGGGGTGCGTCATGCCATAGCCACTGCTAAACTGGCTCAATACATTGCCGTTTTTATCAAAAGCAACGGCTTTGGTAGTGGTGGTACCTACATCAATACCCACGAAATATTCATACAATACCTCTTCCATGCAACAATTCTAGTTCGCTTTTTCTACTGCGTGTCCACCAAATTCATTTCTCAAAGCCGCTACTACTTTACCCGAAAAAGTATCATCCTGTTGCGAACGATAGCGCATCAGTAAAGATAAGGCAATCACGGGCGTAGGCACACCTAAATCAAGCGCTGTTTCAAGCGTCCACTTACCTTCACCAGATGAGTGCATAATACCTTTGATTGCATCAAGATGTGGGTCCTTTCTGAAAGCATTTTCAGTCAATTCCATCAGCCAGCTTCTTACTACCGAACCATGATTGAAAAGTTTGGCTACAGCTTCGAAATTAATATCGTATTCCGAGCGTTCGAAAACCTCAAATCCTTCGGCAATGGCCTGCATCATGCCATATTCAATCCCATTGTGTACCATTTTCACAAAGTGCCCGCTACCTGATGCTCCTGTGTAGAGATACCCATTTTCTAACGAAATATCTTTGAATACACTTTCTACATACGCAAACACGTCTTTATCTCCGCCAATCATAGTGCATGCGCCGTGTAGCGCGCCACTGGTACCACCGCTTGTACCACAATCCAGGAAATTGATCTGTTTGGATTTCAGGTAATTATAACGTCTGACAGATTCTTTATAGTGAGAGTTACCGCCATCTATTACAATATCATTTGGCGAAAGATAATTGAGTAATTCTTCAATCACAATATCTACAATACCGCCTGCCGGAACCATCAGCCAGATGACTCTTCTGCCTGTGAGTTTTTCGCATATTTCCTGGAGCGTGTTAGCAGGGGCAATTCCGCCCTCTTCTCCTATTTTCTTTACCGATTCGACATTTACATCCTGTGCTACTACCTCGTAGTTATGATTACGTAAGTTTAATGCCAGATTATAGCCCATTTTACCGAGCCCGACAATTCCTATTTGCATATGAAAAGCACCCTTATAGGGTAGGTTTAAATGAGAAAATATTTATTCAATCAAATTTAAAGTATCAGATTCTTTGATGATAGATAAAATGTGAGTTTGTTACTCCTGTCTCAAAACTACAAAAATTTCTTTGCTTGCAGGAGTCTGAACGGATAAAAGACCTGTATACTAGCAAAATCAAATAGATAATTATTAAATTGCCTGAAAATAAACCCTGCCAGAAATGAAGCAACGCCTGACGTCATTAGACGTTTTCAGAGGCATGACCATCATGCTAATGACTATTGTGAACAATCCGGGAGATTGGGGTAATCTCTATCCACCACTCGAACACGCCGAATGGCACGGTTGCACACCTACCGATTTAGTATTTCCTTTTTTCCTGTTTATTGTGGGTATCTCTTCAGTTTTATCAATGCCTATCAAAAGGTTTGATGCCTCTACTTTTGAGCGGATAGTTACCCGTACTTTAAGAATTTTTCTGCTAGGGCTATTCCTGAATTTTTATTCTAAAATACATATAGGCGAGATTTCAGGCTTACCACTCATGTTGATTCGTCTGGTTTTCACTGCCCTTATCGTAATGGCTTTATTAGGTGATTATGACAAACGAAAACAGTTTTTTATAGCTCTTGGCTTATTCATATTAATGATGATTTTAGCTTTTGTGGCCGACGATTTCAAAGAAGTACGTATTCCGGGGGTATTGCAGCGTATTGCTATTGTTTACATGATTGTTTCGGTGCTTTATGCTACTACCAATACTACTACTCAAATTATAGTCGGGCTGGTGTGTTTATTAGGCTATTGGGCTTTGATGGCATTGGTACCTGTGCCGGGTGTGGGAGCAGCCAATTTTGATAAAGGGACTAATCTGGCGGCGTGGTTAGATAATCTCTTATTACCGGGACATTTATGGGCAACCTCAAAAACCTGGGATCCGGAAGGAATACTAAGTACTATCCCCGCAATAGGAACAGGTATTGCCGGACTATTAACAGGAACATTACTCACCAATAATTTCGATAAAAATAAGAAAGCTATTTATTTGCTTACTGCCGGTGTATTAAGTGTGGGGATTGGGTTCCTATGGGATATGGTCTTCCCTATCAATAAGGCTCTTTGGACGAGTTCTTTTGTATTATATACTGCTGGCTGGGCCTTGCTGGTATTGGGTGTTTTGTATTTTGTAATTGATGTAGTACGCTTTGATTTCTGGACAAAACCTTTTGTGATTTTTGGGGTGAACCCGATGGTTGTGTTTTTCTTTTCGGGTATTATCCCCCGTGCATTGAATGCCATTAAGATTCCTGTAGCAGATAGAACTCCTGAAGAAAGTCCGGGTTTAATCTCGTGGATATATGAATATGGTATCGCACCATTATTTACCGAACCTAAAAATGCTTCTCTCGCAGGAGCTTTGGTGTATGTCCTTATCTGGTTTGTAATTCTTTGGCTTTTTTATCGAAGAAAATTAATATTTAAAGTATAGATTTCGTTTCTTAGTACAAATTTTCACTATATCAACCTAAGTATCTGACAATGAAAAAATTATTGATTTCTGCTTTAGCTATTTGTGCGATCAATGCATCGGCACAGACAGGCAAATGGGTAAAATTATTTGATGGAAAAACCACCACCGGCTGGCATACCTGGCAGGCAAAAGAAGTAAAAGGGTGGCACGTAATGAACGGTGTGCTAATGACACATGGTGGCAGTGGCGACCTTGTCTCAGATAAAGAATACGGCGACTTTGAATTGGAATTTGATTTTAAAGCAGCCCCTAAAGGCAATAGCGGAGTGATTTATAAAGTATTAGAAACACCTGATGCAAAATCAAGCTATATGTCTGGTCCTGAATACCAGATTATTGATGACGCTAATTATCCGGCGCAACTGAAAGATTCTCAAAAGACAGCTTCAAACTACGATTTACAACCGCCAAAAGATTTCAGCATTGTAAAACCTGCCGGACAATGGAATAAAGGTAAAATTGTGGTAAAAGACGGCCATATTGAACACTGGTTGAATGGTGAAAAGGTAGTGGAGTATGAGTATGGTAGCACCGATTGGCACTCAATGGTAGCGAAAAGTAAATTTCCGACCTGGGAGTATGCTAAACCTCATGATAAAGGTAAAATAGCCTTACAAGACCATGGCGATATGGTATCGTTCAGAAATATCAGAGTAAGAGAATTATGATTTCTTAGATAGACTTTAAAAACGAAATAGGAGGGTTATCGGCCCTCCTATTTCGTTTAATGGAGACAACTATCAGAATTTAAGAGTAATACCTAATGAAGTATATGGAAATCCTGCTTCTGCGTATACTCCTAGTTTTTCTTTGAAGTAATAACGGGCCCCTGCATAACCACCAAAAGAGATTAGTAAATCTGTTGCATTGCCGTAATAATTAGTGTAGTCGTCATTATAGTTTGCTATTCTGAGGCCACCGCTTAATCCGACATAAGGGTCAAACTTATTATCATCAATACTCAAAGCTTCATTCACAAATTTGCCTATATGAACGGCACCTCTCACGCCTAATCCGATATAAGTTGTCCGATAACCCCAATAGTTTCTCGAAGAGAAAGCGCCACCGACGCCAACACTTACTAATTCATGAACGCCTACATCAAAAGAGGCATTAGCACCTACTCCGTATCCTAATCCGAGACCTACGTTCAGATTTTTTGTTCCTTTTTGAAATGCTTGAGCTTGTGTGTTTTCTGCAAAAATGCAACATAAAATTGCAACAGCAGCAATGGTAAGTAATTTTTTCATAACAACGTTTTTTTAATTTGAAAGCCGAAAATTAGATAATGTGGAATATACGAACACTAATTTTTGACATGAATTGCACGAAAATTATATTAAACGGTCGTAAAACATGTTTAAGTTGTTAGTGCTAAAAGTATCAATTATTGCGAAACCTCGTCTAAAATCTGGTTGTAAACCTTCGACCGGCGTTTCTTTTTCTGGTTTTCAGCAATCACTTCGGCCTTTTTGTATCCCCCCATGTAATAGCGCTGAAACCAGGGTACCATCGTTATAAAAATATCCAGAGGAGCAGGGCTACCAATTGCCGCCAGAATGCCCCAGGTAACTACGCCCCCGGTTAATAATAATGAGTTAAAACCATTTTTTACGTCTCCAGCATAAAACTGTCCCAACCCTGGCATTATAATACTCAATACTTTCGCTTTCTTAGGATTCAGACGGCTTATTTTATCGTTCTTAACGAATAAAGCTTCTATTTTTTGCTTACCATCTACATTGTTCGCATCAACCAGAGTTAAAAACTCTTTTTTTGATTTGTCATATTTCTCTGTTGAAAAATGAAGAATCGCTGAGTAAAAGGTTTTACGTCTTTGTTGTTCAGGAGTAAGATTGTCAGGGATATTAACTAATTCCACCTCTGCATATTCAAAATTGCCCAGAATCAGAAAGCAGGATAATTTACGGAGTAATACTTCGGTTTCGGTACTATCTGTTTTTTGCTGATAAAAAGCCAGCTCATAATAATCAGCCGCTTCTTCAAAGTTTTGCGTAGCATATAAGCAATCAGCAATGTTTTTATAACAAAGCTTTCTGAACTCTTCTTTTTTATCAAAGAAAATGACTCTTCTATAGGTATTAGCTGCTCCTTGGTAATCTTTCTTTACATAGAGTTCATTGGCAAAGTCAAAGGTTTCTTTGAGATCTTGAGAATAAACCAGTAACGGAAGACATAGAAAGAGGATGCTTAAATATCTTTTCATAATTCCTGAAAATATACGTAACAAGAAATGGTTTTAGATGAAGAAGATTATCAGAAATAGCTATTGAACAGGTTATCTATTCTGTTTCTGATGGTCTGGTGACTTTTTTTGTTGTAGTTCTTTGCCGAAACTACTGAGCCATGAATATTACCTAAATAAAAGCCTAAACCTACACCACCGAATATCCACCCACGCGTACTGTTTACACCGCTTTTGCTAAAGCCTCTGATAGATTGAAAGGCCATAGTGCCCACAAAAAACATGGAAACAATACCATCTTTCCAGTCTTTGGTATAAAAACGGCCTGTACCCGGAATAATGGTTGACATGATACCCGCTAAGGCCGGGCTTTTCTTCTTAATCTTTAATGCCTGAGCTGCCAAAGTCTTGTAATCTGTAGCCAGTTTATGGTCTTCGTCTTTTAAGACAGATAAAATCTCGTTGGCTGATTTATAATTGTCCTGCAGGATTTCGGAAGTAGCCGAAAGAATTACTTTATCAGGCTGAGACAATTGGGTATTGGTTACCCAGAATTCTCTGGCAACTTTATAATCGGTTTTTAGTAATAAACTCCGGCTATACTCAACGGCAGATGGTGACGACATTAAGGAAATATCAGGATATAGCTGTCTTCCACGCAATAATGCCTCATCTAATTTACCTGAACGGCGATACATTGATAAAAGAGAAGTTTTAAGACTATCGTTTTGCGGAAGCATAAAAATCAAACGCTCATACTCACGGGTAGCTAATTCATACTGACCGGACTTAGAAAGATACTCGGCAAATTTTTTAGAATTATCGTAGTTGTAAAGGTCTTGTGCTGAAGAATTTATGAATTTGAATAGAACTAAAAGCAATAATAAGGTTTTTTTCATCAGGATTAGGGTTTATCAATCAACAACTTGGCCTTCACGTCAATCTCGTACTTCATAGGGCTTAAACCATTGCAACGGGTGAGCCTGTCCATCGTTCTGATACCTCCCATCAATACACCATATTTCTTCACAGTCAGGATACCGTATTCAGAACATGAAGGGGTAAAAGTACAGACAGTTAAATCCTGCGACGAGAAGAAAGTTTTATAAAACAAGAAAAGACCAGAGAACAGGTATTCTACCTCATTCTTATTGCCCTTTGCTTCTTTATACACTCTTTTAGGGGCTTGTTGTATCACATTTCTATGAAGACTTATTTCGTCTTTACTTTGGGCTTGTGCCTGGTTTAGGCAAAGCAACAAGAGGAACAGGGTGGTTGTAGATAGTATCTTCGCCATTTTCGTCGATAGTAATGTTTTTATAGGTCGTTTGCTGGATATTCTGCGTGCCATCCGAATTATAAGAAATCTGGGTCACTTGTAATGGAAAAACAACTCCTTTTACGTTGACATAGTCTTTAAAAAACTGTTGGCTTAAGAGTTTATCCGACACATCATAAAACGCTATAGCATCCAGTTTTTTGTCAATATTAGCCATTTTTATTTTACCCAGAATCTTTAATAAACGTTTTTCTACTACTTTCCAGGTGGTTATTACACGTCCGTTAGCGTCTTTTTCTACTTTTTCAATTTTATATACTCCATTTATTTTTCCTGAATTAATACCATAATCAGCCAGTTTCCCCGATAATGCCAGGTGAAATATTGAAAACTCATTCATGATGGTGACAGTCTGTGAGGCCAACAGCGAGTCTTTTTTATCTAGTCTGTAGAGCGTAGTGTCTTTGATGATAATCGTTTCTGCCTGTGGGAAGTGCAATTTATAAATCAGTCCCATTGAGGGCTTGTTATAATAAACTTTGCCGACTGTAAGCCGATAGGCACCTGTGGATAATTTATCTTTGATAGATACATCGGCTTTCAGACGAAAGAACTCTTGTCCGAAACTGTATTGAAAACTTAAGAGGAATACTAAAAATACTAATTTTTTCATTCTACAAAGGTACTTAAACAAAGAAAGCCCAACAAGGGGTTGGGCTTTCCAATATCGTTTTTATATTAATTAAAAGAAGAAGCTTCCGCCACCGATTAATACAACGAAAATCCACCACAATAACCATACACCAACCCAAACTAAACAGCCATATAATGCTTTTTTAGTTTGATCTTTGTCTTGGTCAGTTACGATATAAACAACCAATACACCAACTAAGCCCAACACGCAACCCCACCAGAATGCAGGAATGTTTAATGGAAGATCACCAGCTGCAACTGTAGAAGTTACGTTAGTGTCTAATTTCAAATCCTTAGCTAGTTCTGTTTCTTGTACATCGGCCAATGTAGTACCTTCGTTGGTATTTACATATTCCTCCAATTTGTTCAATTTCTCGAACTCAGCATTGATGCTTTTTTCATCATATTTCAATGCTTCAACTTGTGGTTGAGGAGTAGTAACATCGTTAGATGCTGTCAATGATTCTGTTGGGTTTGCAATAGTTGCAGTAGTAACCTCTTCAGAAGCAACTGCTGGAGTTTCAACTGCAGTTGGAGCAGCCTCTACTACCTTAGCTTTTGGAGCTTGAGTATAAGCATAAGTATCAACTTTTCCTTGTTGAACATACGCATATTGTTTCTTTTGGCAAGCTACAAAGAAGAAAGAAATGGCTGTTGCGAAGATAATAGATAATTTTCCTTTCATTTACTTAAATGGTTTTAAAAATGGTCAAAAGAATAGTTTTTTTTTATTGCCGCAATATACTATGGTATTTTAAAAAAAAGCGATTTTTGAGAAATATTTTTTATTAAATTTTACTAAATGGAGCTTGTCAGGCATAGACATATAATAGATTTTTGTAGATAAACCAGCCGTTTTATAGATGTAGGAAACAAATTATACGCAACATAGTCATCTTAAAGTGACGAGAAAGTATATCTATATATAATTACCAGAAATTTAAAGTTGTAAGGAAATTGGAAATAAATAAGAGAGTCGGCACATTTATTAACATTTTGTTACTAATATTGTTTTTACTACAACCCAATATAATCTTTCAATTTAAAACCTATTACCAATCATGAAGCAAACTCTCCTTTTCCTTTTTAGCTTTTGTATACTTTCGTTGATGTCATGCCAGAAGAAGCAATATGCTTCTTTTCAAAATGGTTTTCAAGCCGAGTATTCACACAATCTTAAAAAAACCGAAGTACAGCCATCAAATGCAGATTCAAAACTTCCTGATGCCGCAGTAGCAAATGAAGAAATCGTATTACCTACTGCTCCTACGGAAAATGTCTCTGCCAAAAATGGAACAGTTACAAGTATTGAAACTGAAAAAGCACCAATTGTAGAAAAGCCAGCCTTAAATGGAACAGAATCCTTGAATCTTGATTTAACTGGTAAGAAAAAATTGACATTAGTCGAGAAAGTAAAGACTATCCGACAGCTCAATAAATTATCGAAATATGTCTCCAAAAAACCAGCTGCTTCTACCAGTAATACTAAACCTAAATCAAATTCAGATGATACCTTAGCTATAGTTTCTTTGATTCTGGGATTAGTAGGGATAGTGGCATTGCTCTTTGGTGGTTGGATAGGGATTTTAGTAGGCTTAGCAGCTATGATTACAGGTATTATTAGTTTAAGAAGTACTTCTAAAAGAATACTGGCTGTAATAGGTATTGTTTTAGGTGCTGCGCTTCTATTACTGGGCATAATTGTAGTTGTGTTTTTAGCTACGCTTTTCTCGAATTTTTCATAAATTTCACAGATAAAATTCCTTATAACGCATTCAGACAATCAGATAATACTAATCTTAGTCCATGAATCGGTACCGAAGCAATTGGGTGCCGATTTTTTGTGCTATTATATTAGTTTTTGAGAAAAATCGGGATAAGGCTACTTTAATTTTCATGAGTTATCCTGAATTTCAGGATAACTCATGTTTTTTGCATCAACTTATTCGCATTGTTTGATCGCAGCGTAAAAATTCGCGCCGTTTTTAGCTTCAAAGCCAGGCTGTAGAATTATATTCTTAGGCGAAAACAAATTCACAGCAGTAGGCTGGTTTATTTTTTCAGTGCTGCTAACAGCACCGGTATGATAGTACGAACCTGTTACCGACACACTATTTCGTTGATTATTACTTTCACACAATCCTGCCCAGAATAGCTCTCCTCCATACTTTGGGTCAGTACTTTTATAGATTATTGAGTTATTCAGAACAAACATGTCCGCTCTTTCAAAATCTGACCCAATGCGTAAAAGGGCATGTTTTATACGTTTACTCTGCCCTGTATTCAAATCACTAACATAAATAAAATCTCTCTGTGCCTCGTCCCATTCTGCCATTGGTATCCATAAGGTATTATTCAGACAAATAGGATTCTTAAAGAAATTAATATTGGCAAAAGTTTCAAGGGTTGTTAATGTATTTGATGCGATATCATATTTCCAGAATAGATTAGGATAAGTAGTGAAAAAGTAAATAGCATTGGCGCAACTACAAAAAGCCTCTGCCTGGTCAAGTTCTCTGACAGTCTGCAGTAATTCTATTCCTGTAAGTGAATTGTTAGTCCGGTACAAAGACAGATATCCAAATCTATCTATTATATCTATCAAAGTAAAATAAAGGTTTTTACCGTCTGAAACCATTGTTATGGCACGTTTGTAAGCATCAGGTATTTTTACAACTGACTCAGTACCAGCCGGGGTTCCGTTTGTTTTCCAGAGATAGGACTCTCCGGCAATAATCAAATACATGATAAGTGTATTATTTACAATATAAGAGCCTAAATTTTTTGTTTCCTGGCTCAATGAATTGCCAAAATCTTTCAGAAGAATGGTTCCATTACTGGTACCATCTGTTTTCCAGAGTTCTAAGTTATCGGCTGAGTTCCTGAAAAAATAAAGCTCATTATTAAATAGTATACTTTTATCAGGATAGTAGATTCCGTTATCAAAGTTTTTAATGACGCTTGAGGTATTCGTATTCTGATTGTATTCAACAATATCTTTATCATACATTAAAAGCACATGCTGATTTACCCGAAAAATCTTATCGTAATAACTATTGGTCAGATAGGGCGCTTTTGTTGTGTAGGTTCTTGATCTTAAGTTTATCTCGCCTATTTCCTGTGCATTAAAAACAGTAAAAACGGAGTCGTTTTTCCTCATATAGTCACTACTGCTATTTATGTACTTTATATCAGGTATACTGATAGTGTTTTCGGCTTCGCCCTGCGTAACAATTAAATCACCATTTACTACACAAAATAGGTGTTTATCTACCAGCTTCAGGTTGCTTATTCCACTTGCTTTTGTATTTGGGTTTATGGTACGATACAATGTTAAAAGGTTGTTTTTGTAGAAATACAACTGTGCACCAATCGTTGAATTTTTCAATTCACCAAGAATCAGCAGATCTTTTCCTATAAATTTCAGTTTAGTTATCTTCAAAAAATCTGTATTTATCCGGTTTGAGGTTGTTGTACCTTTCTGATACTTCCAAAGCTGCCCTTTGTCATCGCCAAAATAGGCAAAACTGCTATCAGGCGAAACAGCAAAACTTTTCACCGCTAAAGAATCCCTGATTTTGGTATTTACGCCACCATTTGTTTTCCATAATTGTATATTTCCGGAATAAATACCTCCGGTATAAAAGTACTCATCACCCATATTAAGTCTTAATAATTGCGCTCCATAATTATTATCCACTATTGCGGTATTTGCGGATGTTCCGTCTGTTTTCCAAAGGCGTGCGTCTCCTATAAAGTACAATTTATCTTTTACCTTATAGCCTTCCTGCATGCAGCAATCAATTAACCTGCGCGGTGCAATAAGTGTAGAGCTTCCTGCAGTGCCGTTAGTTGAAAATGTACTATCGGCATGAAACACCAATTTATTATTTACCTCTCCTATAAAGCCAAAATTACCTGACCAGGGCGATGAATGAAAGGTTACCAGAGTGCCATTAGCATCTATAGAATGGAAATAACCGATTGCAGGACCATAATTACCATTTAAGTAAGCCCAGGAAAAAAAGTATATCTTTTCTTTTCCTGCATAAAAAGTTTGCACTTGTAAAATAGGTATCGTTGCCACCAATACCAGCCCATTGCTATCTTTTGTCAGTTTATAGATATTAAAGTCATCACTGTTATCTTGTACTTTTTTGTAGAAGTAAAACGTTTCTCCGGCAAACCCCATAAAGCCATAATCAGTACTTAACAGTTTTCTTGTACCCGCCGAAGTGCCACTGCTTAGCCAGACATGCGTTATATTATGAATCTGTTCAGTAAAATAGAAATAATTGCTTTCTGATGGGTAAAACTTACCCTTTGCTGAAAATAATGAGAATCGGGTTGTATCTTCTTTTATAATGCTCCATTGTCTGGTAAGGGTATCAATAACAGCAAACTGATATTTACTTTTATAATCAAATTTGCCCGGTACTTCCTGAACCAGATCGCCAATAAGCAGATATGTTTTTCCGTTGAAATCAATAAAATCATGTAATACACCGTCTCTGTTATTGGTAGTCAAATCTTTAATGATAGTGTTACGGATATTTTGTGAGTAACCATTATAGGTAATGAATAGCAGAATAAATATAGATAGGTAAATAGATTTACAGGAACACATAGCAATGGAGATAATTGGTAGTTTTAGAATAGTCACAATCAATTAATTTTTTTATCAGCCCAATAGAATGATAAATGTTATTACAATGCTAAGCAATTAATCGCTAAAAAAAAATACCCGTTTATAGAGAAGCAAGCAAAAACAATAATTTCAGCGGCCCTATATTACCAATATATAAATTCTTTTTCTAAAAAGATTACACTTTGGTTTTACCAAAAAAACTTGTAATTTTGCACCCCGAATAGAAGCCCTTAGAGGTTTTTTATTGAAAATCAATGTTTGATTGATTAAATCTTTTTAGAAACTCTTTATATTTTATAAAAACATGAATATTACAGCAGCAGATGTAAATAAACTCCGTCAGATGACAGGAGCTGGTATGATGGACTGCAAAAAAGCTTTAACAGAAGCGGAAGGCGATTTCGAAAAAGCCGTAGAGATTCTTCGTAAAGCAGGTCAGAAAGTAGCAGCTAAACGTGCTGACAACGAGACCAAAGAAGGTATTGTATTAACAAACGTTAGCGCAGACGGCAAAACCGCTACTATTTTAGCGCTTGCTTGTGAAACTGAACCAGTTTCTAAAGTAGAGGCTTTCCGTACATTGGCAGATGATATTCTTCAGGCTGCTGTAGCTAACAACATAAAAGATAAAGAAACTTTATTGGCTTTTGCTTTAGCAGATGGCCGTACAGTTGAAGAAAGCATTACTGAATTGGTGGGTAAAATCGGTGAGAAATTAGTAATTACTGAGTATGCGCAAGTAGAAGCAGACCAGGTTGTTGCTTACAACCACTCAACAGGTAAGTTAGGTGTATTAGTAGCATTCGGCAATACTCAAGGTGATGTAACGGAAGTGGGTAAAGATATTGCGATGCAAATTGCTGCCATGAAACCAGTAGGTTTAGATAAAGACGATGTAGATCCTGCGGTTGTTCAAAAAGAAATTGAAATCGGTATGGATATCGCTCGTCAGGAAGGTAAACCAGAAGCAATGTTAGAGAAAATTGCCATGGGTAAATTGGGTAAATTCTACAAAGAAAATACCTTGTTGAATCAGGAGTTCGTAAAAGATAGCTCTATCAACATTGCTCAATTACTTGAAAATACACAAAAAGGTTTGAAAGTTACAGCATTCAAACGTGTACAAATCTAATTTGTATTACGATTTTGAAACGTTGTTTTAAGATTAGCCCCTCTCACAAGAGGGGCTTTCTTGTTTAAACAGGCTGTTATTCGCTATAGCCAATCGGGAATGAGAAACCTGCTGAAACACCTACTGTGCGGTTACGGACAGGCAATTCAATTAGAGGAATATCCAATACTCTTGAAAATCCATGTTGGTAGCGTCCTTCGATGAATATATTGCCATTACCCACCGGAACCTCAAAGCCTAAAGCACCTACGCCACTCAATTCAAATTGATGAAAAAAGCCGGTACCGATAGATGGACGTAACGGGAAAAGCCCAAGTACGCGTATGATGGCTTTGGCATCAGTCATATAACCGACAGATGGGCCTATAGCCAAATAACCATGTGGCATATCAGGGTCGCCTAGTTTGAGTTTGGCTAATACTGGTAGTTCAAGATAGTTGGTTTTAAAAGCCAGAGTTCCACCAATAGGAATATCCACACCCAGAAATTCTGTTCCACTCATATTCAGCGATTCTTTCACTAAGAAACCCTTCTGGGTATAAGCAAACTCGGGTCTGATAGAGAATTGTTCAGTGATAGGAAACTCGGCAAAAAGCGCAGCACCGCCTGATGGCATGAGTCTGAAAGTAGGCGTGATATTCTCAATCAAATCGAATTTAGTCATGGTCGACCAGTTAGCCCCGCCTCTGGCACCCAACTGAATACGTTGACCGAATGAGAGGTGAGCAATTAGCAACAAAGCAAGTGTTTTGAAAATGGTTCTCATTTTTAATTCAGGTTTTATAAATTTGTGTAAAAAATGAGTAGTGGTCTTGCAATAGGCTACTATATTTAAGGTGTACAAGAATGATTATGTAAGCAAGATGCCGTTTAAACTGGCTGCGTTGCAGAATAAATGTTAACAAGAAGTTAATGAAATTACCGGAAGTATTTTCGCTGCAAATGCAGCACATCTTAGGAGAAGAATACCAGGCTTTTGTAAAAAGTTTGTTAGAGCCAACTCCTGTTACCATCAGGCTGAATAACAGAAAAAAGACATCAGAACCAATTGCAACCAATGGGGATGTCTTATGGCACACTAATGCACATTATCTGGACGAACGACCTGTTTTTACGCTTGATCCTGCATTCCATGCCGGTGCCTATTATGTGCAAGAGGCTTCTTCAATGTTTGTAGCCGAAGCCATTAAGCAGACCGTAGATACTTCGAAATCTCTCAGAGTAATGGATTTATGTGCTGCTCCCGGAGGGAAAAGTACACTATTAGCATCCTTATTAAATGATAAAAGTCTGTTGGTCGCCAATGAAGTAATTAAAAGCCGGGTAGGTGTGCTGAAAGAGAATCTGGAGAAGTGGGGCTTCCCGAATTATATAGTTAGCAATCATGACCCTGAGGAAATGATTGATTTGGAAGGCTTTTTTGATGTAGTGTTAACTGATGCCCCTTGTTCGGGAGAAGGTTTATTTAGAAAAGACCCGAATGCCATGAATGAATGGTCGGAGAATAGTGTGCAATTGTGTTGTGCCCGCCAGAAAAGGATTTTGCAGGCATCAGCTATGTTGGTAGCTCCCGGAGGGATTCTGTGCTATTCTACCTGTACTTATAATGAAAAAGAAAATGAATCAAATGCCCAATGGCTGACACAGGTTGCAGACTTTGAGCATGTGCAACTAAAAATACCTGCCGGGTGGGGAATTGTAGAAAAGAAATATGGTTATCAGTTTTTTCCGCATAAAGTACGCGGGGAGGGGTTTTATCTATCAATTTTCAAAAAAACGAGAGGTGAAAAGCAGGAAGCAAGAGGAAAAATTAAACTCAACCGGCTACCACAGAAAAAAGTAGAAGTATTGAAAGAATGGTTGCAAACCCCTGATGTGTTTGACTATTATGAAAAACCTGACGGACAAATTGTAGCTATTCCCAGTATATTAAGTAATGAATACGCAGTTATTTTCAGAGTCTTACATAAACGTTCATCTGGCTTAGAAATAGGGCAGTTTAAAGGGAATGATTTTATTCCGAGTCATGATTTGGCTTTAAGTACGGCTATTGCTAAAGATTTACCTGCAGTTGAATTAGTGAAAGAAGATGCCTTGAAATTTCTTAAAAGAGAGAATCTGGGGGCAGATTTATCTAATCAATCCAAGGGCTGGCTATTGGCGCGTTACCAAGGCTTGAATTTAGGGTTTATGAAAGTAATAGGAGATAGAATTAATAATTATCTGCCTAAAGAATGGCGGATTAGGATGGAGATACCGGAATAGGGATGATTTTTTGTGTAATTACTTAGTGCTTTCAATTCTTGGGATAGTGCCTTCGACTCTGCTCAGACACCGAAAGACCAATGATTTATTGGTGCCTGAGCGGAGCCGAAGGCGCTATCTAAGGGTATAACTTCATTCAATATATCTCTTCATCACAAAATCCGTTTGCACATCATCACCTAATGTAAACGTGTGTTCTCCGAATCGGACATAACCCATCTTCTCATAAAACTTTATCGCGTTGGGGTTATGTTCCCAAACGCCTAGCCATATTACTTCAAATCTTTGTCCTTTTGCCCAATCTGTGCAGAAATCAATCAGTTTTCTACCTAATTGTTGTCCGTGAAATTCTTTCCTCACATAAATTCGCTCTATTTCTACTACCTTTTCTTCTAATAATCCTTTCGTTGAATGATTCTTCACCAATTTGACAAAGGCAATTAAATTTTGTCCATCCTCACAAACCACATATTGATTCGTGGAGTCTTGTAATTCTGTTTCTATTTGGTTCAGAGAGAAGTTCTTAGCTACATGTCTTTCCATATTTTCGGATGTATTATGGGCCGTGTAAGTATCCCGAAAGGTAATTTCTGACAGTTCGCGCAGGTTAGGCGCATCAGCTAGAGTAGCAAGTCTGATTAGCATATTTAAATAATAGTTTTCTGCAAATAAAGGATATATTGGGCTTTGAAGCAACAATCAAAAAAGCTAAGAATGGATTTAAAACGTTTGCAATCATTACCTGAAAATCAGCAATTATTAATCTACCAATTCAGTAGTCAAAAATATGGTTTTTAATGTATAAGAGTATGATAAAATGTTTACATTTAAGTTTTAAACCTAAGCCCTACTAAAATAATGAGTGAAAGTTCCTCTTCACAAAGACTCTATTCGTTGGATGCACTACGAGGTTTTGATATGTTCTGGATAATGGGTGCAGAAGATTTTTTCCATGAATTAGCCGAAGCCACAAATCACCCCGCCGCCGTCTGGATAGCTACGCAACTCTCACATGTGGATTGGAATGGCTTTCGCTTTTATGACCTTATTTTTCCTCTATTCTTATTCATGTCTGGGGTCTCTACCCCATATTCTGTAGGACGAGACTTGGAAAAAGGCGCAGACAAATCTAAATTATTAATGCGGATAGTAAAGCGTGGGCTTATTTTGGTGCTGTTTGGAATTATCTATAATAATGGCTTACATATAAAACCTTTGGAAGAAGTACGTTTCCCAAGCGTATTAGCACGTATAGGTATAGCGTATATGTTTGCCAGTATTATTTATCTATATGCCAGCCAGAGATTTCAGTATGTCTGGTTTGCGGTGGTCCTTGTAGGGTATTGGCTACTATTAAAATTTACCTCTGCACCGGGCTATCCAATGGGAGATTTAACCATGGAAGGTAATTTTGCTTCATGGCTCGACCGCACTATTCTTCCCGGTCGCTTACATCGGGGAGTTCATGACCCCGAAGGCTTAGTCTCTGCTATTCCAGCCATAGGGACAGGACTATTAGGCATTTTTGCAGGAAACTTCCTGAAGAACAACCCGATGGAGAAGATGAGAAAAGCGCCAACTTTAGCTATTGCAGGTATTGCCTGCTTAATTATTGGTGGACTTTGGGATTTGTTTTTCCCAATCAACAAAAACCTATGGACGAGCTCATTTGTGCTATATGTAGGTGGTTGCAGCTTAGTATTATTGGCAATTTTCTATTATATCATTGATGTATTGGGTTTCCGTCGCTGGGCTTATTTCTTTATGATTATTGGCACGAACTCTATTTTGATATATATGTCAGTTAAATTCATTAACTGGTATTATACTTCTAAAGGCTTTTTTATGTGGTTAGCTGATATTGCCGGAGAACATTATCAGGCAGTGATACTTGCCGCAGGAGTTATAGCTGTTAAGTGGGTATTTTTGTGGTTTATGTATCAGAAGAAGGTGTTTTTGAGAGTGTAAAAATATCGTTATTTATAAAAAAGCGCCCAATTTTTAATAAACTGGGCGCTTTTTGCTATTTTATATATTGAAAATTCGACATACACATAAAGTTAAACCCTCTTCAACAAAGTCGCCAATAAAAAACTACCAATAAGAATAGCAAAAAAGATAAGGGCAGACATTGGGTTATAGATAATCATTGCTAATAAGGCAATCGAACCAATCACCAAAGCCACAATCGGAGAAAGAGGATATAAGGGCACATGAAAAGGTCTTGGTAGCTCCGGCTCTTTTTTGCGCAGTACCAATAATGACACTACTGAGAATATATACATGGTTAAAGCACCAAAAACTGAAAGTATAATAATATCAGCAGTAGAATTAGTAAGTAAGGCAATTATACCTAGAACCATATTTAATACTAAAGCATTGGCAGGCGTTTTAAATTTCGTATGAACTTTACCCAGGAAACGTGGTGCATTACCAACTCGGCCAAACTCAAACGTTGAGCGTCCGGCGGCTAAAACCAGGCCATGGAAAGAGGCTATTAAACCACAAGTACCAATCCCAACAATTACCTGATAAATAACACTGCTATCACCGATTACCTTACTCATGGCCATAGGTAGTGGTGAATCAGATGTACTTCCATCAGCCTTGAAAACAATCGCTTCCCAGCCATTTACACCCACGGCTGCAAAAAAAGTAAATAAGCATAGTATAACCAAGGTCGTCATAGCAGAGCCAAAACCCCAGGTAATATCTTTTTGTGGATGAACCGATTCTTCGGCAACATTCGCCAAGCCTTCAATGCCCAGAAAAAACCAGATGGCAAAAGGCAAAGCCGCAAAGCTGCCTGCCCACCCATTTGGTAATGGATTAATGCTTAGGTTTTTCATCTCAAAATCAGGGAAGACTACTATCCAGAAGATAATCAAACCTAAAACGGCTAATACAGTAATGACTAATTCAAAGGTAGATGCTAATTTAGTACCTAAGACATTAAGCGCCGTAAAAAGCAGATAGGCTGTAATGGCAATAGCTGTAACTGAGAATTGTGGAAAAATAACATTGAAATAAGAACCAATCCCAACAGCAATGGCAGGAGGGGCAAAAAGAAACTCTATATTCTGAGACATACCGGCCAGGAACCCCCATCTTTTACCTAAAGCCCGATTGGCATAATCAAACGCACCGCCTGCTTTCGGGATAGCACAAGCCAGTTCGGCATAGCTGAGCGAAAAGGTGATGTATAAAATAACTACAACTATAGTGGCAATAGCCATGCCCAGTGTACCGCCCTTTTCGAGCCCTAAATTCCAGCCAAAGTACATGCCGGATATAACATAACCTACCCCTAAACCCCATAGTAAAGTAGGTGTGAGACTTTTCTGTAGTTTTTCTTCTTGTGATTGTGCCATGTGTAAATTTATTAATTCTGTCGAAGAAATAAAATTTAGGCATTTAAAAAATACAATTTATTTTGGCAATTTGGATTCATGAACTTAAATTTGTGCAAATTTAAAGAACAACATTTCTAACATGAGAAAGTTAAGCGTGTTATTGTTTGCAGTTGTAGCGGTTTCGTTAGCTTCATGCAAGTATCAAAAGAACAATACTATAGAACAACATGATGCCCGCAAAGGAGATGAGTGGGTATATGGTGTAAGCCCTGATTCTGCAGCGAGACAATTAAAAAATAAATATACGGCTAATCCAGACCTCGAAAAACGTGCAAACGATATTCGTGAGAAGTTGTATGGAAAAACCGGAGCTTAATTCATAGCTCACCAAATAGGCAAATTGCAGTCTTCATAGCATTTTAGCTATAGCAAGCTTGTAATATGCCTATTTTTATTTTTCACACTTTCATAAATAAAACAAAAAGTCAAAAATGAAAATAGCATTAGTAACCGGTTCTGCGGGTTTGATAGGTAGCGAGTCGGTAGCCTTTTTTGCAGAAAAGTTTGACCTGGTTATCGGAATTGATAATAATCTACGCTCATATTTCTTTGGTTCAGAAGCCTCAACAGATTGGAATCGCAACCGTTTAGAAGAAAAATTCAGTAACTATAAGCACTACAACGCAGATATCCGTTCAGAAGAACAAATCGGTAAGATATTCGCAGAATACGGCAATGATATTAAACTGATTGTACACACAGCCGCTCAACCAAGCCACGATTGGGCTGCCCGTGAGCCTTTTACTGATTTTACGGTAAATGCCAATGGTACCTTAGTAATGCTTGAAATGACTCGTCTGCATTGTCCCGATGCAGTATTCATCTTTACCTCTACCAATAAAGTATATGGTGATACCCCTAACTACTTACCATTGGTAGAATTAGAAACCCGTTGGGAAATTGACCAGACTCACCCATACTACAAAAATGGTATTGATGAATTAATGTCAATTGACCACTCGAAACACTCTATTTTTGGAGCATCGAAAGTTGCGGCTGATGTGATGGTACAGGAGTATGGTCGTTATTTCGGAATGAAAACGGCTGTTTTCCGTGGTGGTTGTTTAACCGGCCCTAATCACTCAGGTGCACAGTTGCACGGATTCTTAGCTTATTTAATGAAATGTGCGATTACTGGAAACCATTATACTATTTTCGGATACAAAGGGAAACAGGTACGTGACAATATCCATAGCTGGGATTTAGTAAATATGTTCTGGCATTTTTATAACGCCCCTCGCCCGGGTGAAGTATATAATGCAGGTGGTGGCCGTTTCGCTAACTGTTCAATGCAGGAAGGAATTGCACTTTGTGAAGAAATCACCGGTAATAAAATGAGTTTCAGCTATGCAGAAGATAACCGTAGCGGAGACCATATCTGGTATATTTCTGACCTTACCAAGTTCAAAACCCATTATCCGGAATGGACCTGGAAATATGATTTGAAAGAAACATTAACACAGATGTATGATAATATCAGCAAACGTGTTTAATAGATAAAATTTATCATCCACAAAAAAGTCCTAATCTTTTGATTGGGACTTTTCTTTTAATGTTGATTCGTATCCCGTAGGGATGATATATCGGTAGAAATGCCCATCAACCAAATAAAACAAGTCCCGTACGTAGGGACGATATATTGTTTTAATATAACGTCCCTACGGGACTTAAAAGGTCTATTAGCTGTTATTTCTACCGATATACCATCTACGGATTTAATACCATTTTATTAAGAATTCCTCTTCTCACTACCACTACCTTGAGTACTATCTCTCGTATTCTTCTGCACGGCAATAGCGCCAAACAAAGCCAACAAGAACGCAAAAGCATAAAAGCCTTTTTCACTTGGTAGCAATGTGGCATTCCAGAGACCTACGGCTAATAGAACTATACACAAGATAGTAGAGAACCAGCTGATGCCATAGTAAATATCAGTTACAGGAATACCCTCCAGGCGGTCTCTTACGCTTTTCTGCACAGATACAACCGAGAATAAACCGTACATTAATACTGCAAAATAATAGCCTTTTTCGTTAAGCAACATTTCTGAGCGCCATAGGCCAACCAGAAAGCCAACCATTCCGGCTCCTAATGCTACCCACGATGCCGCTATAAAGGCTGCTGATGGTTTTTGATACATATTGTTTATTTATTTAGATGTGTATTGATAAAAAATTCCGGTATCGAAAGGTGTCCAGAGGCTGGCTTTTTGTCCGCAGCTTTTCAGTCCGTTATTAGCCCATGTATTACAGGTATAAAATAGATTGTACCTGCCTTTAGCCTCATAGAAAGCATCATCTTTACTATAGTTTGCATTGGTCTGAATATGCATCAGATGTCCTTGCGCATCTGTAGTAAAGCTCTCCTGAATATATTTAATCAATCTGGAATACTGTTCTTTCGAAATATTTATCTTCACACAATCCGATCCCTCAGTCATGCTTTTGTAGAAAGTCGCATGAATGGCAGCTGTGCTTAGCGCAAATGCTGCTTTAAAAGCAGTACTGGCTTTCAGGTCTGCCCAAGTAGGTGTTTCTAAATAAAAACCTTTATCGCCCCAGCCAAATGCCACATACTCAAATAGGCTGTCTTTGCCAGTTGTATTGGCAAATTTTACTTCCTTACTCCAATCTATCTGCTCGCTTTTAATAGGTACTACCAAATCAGTATGCACACCATTGGTCAGAATGTAGATAGCCATATCATTCTGGGTCTGACTTTCTCGATTCACACTCATTCTTGATAAAACATAGGCAGAGCCCAGATAGATACCAATCAAACAAACCAATGCCAGAATAGTAAGACCTGTAATTTTGAGTATTTTTAAAGCAATTTTCAAGGTAATAATAGGTTAGACTATATGCACTGAGGTTATTATCTCATTCTGTCGGCATCTCTTACTGTTTTCTCATCCTTACGGATCAAACGATTCGCAATCCAATTGAATACCAAAGCAGCGAAAGCTGCCCAGAAACCAATACCAAACTCTCCTTGTTGATCTGGTGCAAAAAACTTGGTAGCTTGAAATTGAATATGATAAACAGTCGTTCCTAATAGCGCAGCTCCAATTAAAGAGTTAAGTGCTACAAAAAGCATCTGACGGACACGATTTTTATATTGAAAAATAGTGAAAAGCGAGGTGCCAGCCGAGAGCACTGCCAGAATCGCCAAGTAATAAACAGGCTTGTTTACTTCGGCCAGTGTGCCTTTCATGTGTAACAAAAAATAAGGGTTCAAAATAGCTTCTTCTCCTGCACCTACCTTATGCCAGACCGGAGTGGCTAAATACAAAATCATACAGATAGAAGTAAGGAGCAATAAAAGTGATTGGGGGCGTTGTAACATTTCAACAATAAATTAATGGTTACATAATACAAATATCAGTACAAAGGTAAATAATCAGGCAAATCGTTTAAGAAACCTGCACATTTTTTTATTGAGTAGTCAGAATATTAATAATCTCCTTGTGCTCGGGGTATTGTTCAATCAGTTTTTCACGGCTTGCCATTTCAAAATCAGCAAAACTAAAACCGGGTGAAACGGTGCAGCCAACTAAAGAATAACTATCTGGTTGAGCAGGTTTGCTACCAAACCACACACCCGCTGGCACCACTGCCTGAAAAACTTCTCCGTTTTCAGGATTATCACCTAATTTAATCGTCTGCACAAATCCCTGATTATCTATATAATAGACATTTAGCGGCGTGCCATAATAGAAGTGCCACATTTCGTCAGACTGAATGCGATGCAGTGCTGAAAACTGATGGCTTTCAAGCAAAAAATAAATGCCTGTGCTAAAATTTCTTTCCCCCTCAAAACGTTTAGGAAGAGCATCATGCGGAATGGTTTCGGCTGAACGATAGGTTTCGGCGAAGTATCCACCCTCGGGATGCGCCTGCATATGGTATTTTTCAACCCAATAATTGGCTGTTTTCATATTTAATGTGGAATTAGATGAATGAATATCTTATTTTTGGCAAAATAAACAGAACGCGTTCTCCTGAATATCTTAATGAAAAGTAAATTTATAAAAATCCTCGCTATTGTTGGCGGAATTGTCTTGCTAAATGTACTGGCTTCTTTTGTATTCTTTCGTCTGGATCTCACCGAAGAAAAACGCTATTCTCTCTCTGATGCTACCAAAAGCCTATTAGAAAATCTTGATAAAGAGATACTGATAAAAGTATATCTGGATGGTGATGAATTACCCGGTGGATTTGAAAGATTGAAACGTGCAGTAAACGAAACCTTAGAGGAATTTCAGGTATACGGCGGAACAAAAATAGAATTCCGTTCTATTGACCCAAGTGCAGAGAGTGATACAAAAAAACGAGAAGATTTTTATGCCCAATTGATGAAAAAAGGCATGCAGCCTTCAAGAGTAATTGATACTAAAGGCGGTCGTCAGATAGAGAATATTGTTTTTCCGTATGCTTCTGTCAGTTATGAGGGCAAAGAAGTACCTGTGCAATTGTTAAAAGGAACAGAGGGAAGAACCGCACAGGAAAAACTGAACCAATCGTATGAGAATGTAGAGTATGAATTAGCGACTGCCATTCGGAAACTGACCTTGAAAGAGAAAAAGAAAATCGGATTGTTATACGAGTTTACAAATCTGAAACCTTTAAACTTTGCCGACCTCATTACTTCTTTGCAGGAACGATACGAACTGTATATGATTGATGCTAAACTATCACCTACGTTTCAAGGGCTTGATGCACTGATTTTACCTAAGCCTACACATCCCGTTGATGATAGTACCAAATACAAAATCGACCAGTTTGTGATGAACGGGGGCAGGGCTCTGTTTTTTGTGGATGGCTTAAAAGTAGATTCGGTAAGTTTAGAAGGTACTTTTGCCCAACCTTTAGAATTGAACCTGACGGATTTGTTTTTTAAATATGGTGTCAGAATCAATAGTAATATTGTAAAAGATGGCGCAAGTTCGGCGGCTATTCCGATGGTAGTGGGTAATATGGGTGACAGGCCGAATATCCAGCCGATACCTTATCGATACTTTCCGGTTATCAATAATTTTGGCAAAAGCCTCATTACCAATAACCTTGATTTGGTCTTCTGTAAATACGTAGCTTCAATTGATACGGTTCAGGCAGCGGGGGTGAATAAGATACCTTTATTAATGACCACACCTTATACTAAAGTGTTAAATGCACCAGCCTTAGTCACTTACAATGAAGCCCACACCGAAACCAAACAGGATGAATACAACGGAGGGGTAAAAACTGTGGCATATTTGTTGGAAGGTAAGTTTGAGTCTTTGTATAAAAATAGATTATTACCATCAGACCCTCAATACAAATCATTCAAGGCGGAAAGTGTGCCTACCAAAATGCTGGTTTGCTCGGATGGTGATTTGATTGTGAATGATTTGAGTCCTAAAACGGGTAACCCGTTACCATTGGGTTTTGATAAAACTACCCAGCACGTGTTTGGTAATAAAGACTTTGTGATGAATGCCATTGATTATATGATTGACGAAAACGGAGTGATACAAGCCCGTGGCAAAGAAGTAAAACTTCGTCCTTTGGATAAACTGCGTACACGTGACGAACGTACCAAATGGCAGGTTATCAATATTGCTTTGCCTTTGGGAATAGTGATTTTATTTGGAATTGTTTTATATATGCTACGCAAAAGAAAATTTGCCTACTGATTGATCTTTTTTTTTGTAAAAAAAGTACTACTTTTAAAAGTAGATTTAAAGGTTATTATTCTGGCTGAAAAGAGCGGTTCGCCGTGGCGGCAGATTTTTTTAAATAAGCGGACGCCACTAGGGCATATTTTGTAGACGTAGTAGGTAGCTATGTCGAAAAATAAGACGAAATATAACTAAAAGAAATACCTTTGTAGGTCGAATCATAACCTATAAATATACTTATAGTCAAAATTCATTTTTTTTAATCTTCTATTTACGACCGGTTAAACATGAACCTATTTGAAATCAAAGAGCAACCTAAGGTCTATGACGTTGTGATTGTAGGCTCTGGTGCAGGAGGAGGTATGGCAGCATACCAACTCACTAAAGCAGGTGCAAAGGTTTGCTTATTAGAGGCGGGTGGTTACTTCGACCCCGCAGACCCTAAATATATTACACAATTAAAAAATCCCTGGGAATCTCCTCGTCGTGGGGCAAGTACGCGTACTCGTCCGTTTGGTGATTTTGATGCTGCATGGGGCGGTTGGGACATTGAAGGAGAGCAATATTCGGCTATGCCCGGCACACAGTTCCGTTGGTTCCGTTCAAGAATGTTGGGTGGTAGAACCAACCACTGGGGACGTATCTCGATGCGTTTCGGTCCGGATGATTTCCGCAGAGGCTCAATGACAGGTATCGGTGACGACTGGCCTACGAGCTATGAAGATTACGCGCCTTATTATGATAAAGTAGATAGATTAATCGGTTTATTCGGTACTAAAGAAGGTATTCGCAATGAACCGGATGGTATCTTCTTACCTCCACCAAAACCACGTCTGCACGAGTTGATGTTGAAGAAAGCGGCTACAGGTATTGGTATTCCGGTTATCCCGTCTCGTATGGCGATGTTGACCAAGCCTATCAACGATTCTCGTGGTGCTTGTTTCTATTGTGCGCAATGTGGACGTGCTTGTCAGGCTTATGCCGATTTCTCGTCGTCGTCAGTATTATGTATCCCTGCAGCTAAAACAGGTAACCTGACACTGATTAACAATGCGATGGTTAGAGAAGTGTTGACAGACCCTAATACTGGTCTTTCAACTGGCGTTTCTTATGTGAATAAACTGGATTTAAAAGAATATTCAATCAAAGGTAAAATTGTCATTTTAGCTGCCAGTACCTGTGAAACTGCCCGTATCATGCTTAACTCTAAATCGCCAAGATTTGCCAGAGGTTTAGCGAATGACAGCGGTGTAATTGGTAAATACCTGAATGACTCAACAGGAGCAAGCCGTTCGGCATTTATCCCTGCTTTGATGGATCGTAAACGTTACAACGAAGACGGTGTGGGTGGTATGCACGTGTTTACACCTTGGTGGGTAGATAATAGCAAGCTTGATTTCCCAAGAGGTTACCATATTGAATATGGTGGCGGTATGGGGATGCCGGGCTTTGGTTTCGGCGGTGGAATTGAGCGTGTAAACGGGCTTTTCCCTGATAGAAACGGTAATAAGAAAAAAGCAGGTGGCTACGGAGTAGCGCTGAAAGATGATATTCGTCGTACTTACGGTGCTTATATCGGTATGGCAGGTCGTGGAGAGCCTATTCCATTAGAATCTAACTATTGTGAGATCGACCCTAATAGTGTAGATAAATATGGTATTCCAACGTTACGTTACCACTACAAATGGAGCGAAAACGAAATCAAGCAAGCCAAACATATGCAGGATACTTTCGAACAGATTATCCATGCCATGGGTGGTATTCCGATGGGTAGAAAACCGGATGCAAGCAATAATTATGGTTTAGCTCAACCGGGTGAAATCATTCACGAAGTAGGAACTGTACGTATGGGTAGTGATCCTAAAAAATCGGCTCTGAACGGCTGGCAACAAGCCCATGATGTGAAGAACCTGTTTGTAGTAGATGCAGCTCCGTTCGTATCACAAGGTGATAAAAACGTAACCTGGACAATCCTTGCGAGTTCATGGCGTACTTCTGATTATATCATGGAGCAGGTAAAAGCTAAAAACATTTAACAAAACCATTTTCCGAACATGAAACGTAGAGACACATTAAAAGCACTTTCATTGAGCTCGTTGGGAATGGCTGTTTTACCAACCACCGACCTCGTAGCGGCACCGCCGGATCCGAAGCCGTTTAAAACAACACCGGCTCGTATTCCCGAAGAAATAGAAAGAGATAAAAAGATTGCCGCCGATAAATTTCTGACTCCAGCGGAATTGGCTACTATCGGAATCTTAGCAGATATTATTATTCCGGCAGAGGGTAAATCAGGTAGTGCTACGCAAGCGGGTGTACCTGCTTTTATCGATTTTATCGTAAAAGACATGCCACAATATCAGACCCCTATCAGAGGAGGTTTGAGATGGCTGGATAACCATAGCACCAAACGCTTCGGCAAATCTTTTGCAGGCATTACGCCTAAACAACGTATTGAGATAGTAGAAGATATTGCTTACCCGGACGATGTAAAGCCTGAATTCAGTCATGGTGCAGCATTTTTCTCACAAATCCGAAATCTGACAGTAACAGGCTTCTATACAACCCGTATGGGCTTCGATGATTTAGGATACATGGGTAACACGCCTAATGACTGGCAAGGTGTACCGCAAGATGTATTAGATAAATACGGCTTGAAGTATGATCCGATTTATGATAAAAAGGATTGATAGTATTGAAGTCTTATTAAAAAGCAAAAGCCCTGAAAGATATTCTTTCGGGGCTTTTTGATGTATCGTGATTTTTCAAATCGCCGTTATAATAAGCATTAGTAATCATTATTATATAAATTATCTAGTTAATGCTTATTAAACGGTATAACTTTAGCGGAAAATTTATATTAATGTATGAAGAGATGTTTACAAATATTGTTTATGGTTTTTGGCCTAAACATAAGTATTTTTTTGCCTTCTTTTGCACAAAACAGTGTGCCACAGGGACTAATAGCATATTATCCTTTTAACGGAAATGCTAATGATGTAAGCGGTAGTGGGAATAATGGAACAGTAGTTGGTGCCTTATTAACTACTGATAGATTTGGCAATGCTAATAATGCCTATAGTTTTAATGGGAGTTCTGATTATATCAGTATTAATAATCCTGCAAATCTGCCATTAGGTAATTCTCCCAGAACAATTAGTGTTTGGCTGAATCCGGCAAATTGGGCGGGTGAATGGACTTTAACTGCTGTTGCCTATGGAAGTGCATCAACTTCAAATGCTTTTATGTTTGGATTGGGTCAAAACATAATTGCAGTTCAGGGATGGGTTAATGATGTTAGTAGTCCTTTAGTTTATTCCATAAATCAATGGATAAACGCAGTTTGTACTTATGACGGTACCAATGTCGCTATTTACATAAATGGAAATTTAATCGGTAGCGGAACAAGTATAAGTTGGAATACAGTAGGTACTGAATTCTATATCGGAGGTAGAGTGTCTCTTGGAAATAGTTTTTTTGATGGTAAACTTGATGATATTGGAATTTGGAACAGAGTTTTAACCAATAGCGAAATACAAAAATTATATTTAGAAGGAGAAAGCGGCAAAACCATTATTCAAAATAATGCAAAGTCTATTTTAATAACCCCGGATTTGATACAATCTAATTCAACGGTAACAGGAACGGGAAATACATTTATAGGAGATAATGCATTAAAAAATAACCGAGATGGTTCTTATAATACTGCTATGGGCTTTCAAGCAGGTGGAATGAGTTCAGGAACAGGTAACGTATTTGTTGGAGCAAATGCGGGAAATGTAACAGATTTTCAAAATACTTCGAATAAACTAATCATTGCGAATTCTACCACTAACAATCCATTAATTTATGGAGAATTTGACAACTCTATTTTGAAAATAAATGGAAAATTGGTGATTCAAAAAAATAATGAAGTTCCGGCAACTTCAAATTCGGCAGGTATACAAGGACAGATTGCCTTTGATGATAATTATCTGTATATCTGTGTTCAGACAAATGTATGGAAACGCTTTGCGCTTAGTTCATGGTAAGAACGTTTATAAATTCTATCATATGTAAGCAAAAAAGTCCTTCATAAAAGGACTTTTTTGCTTACTGTGAATTTCAAAATTCGTCGTTGCACGATTTTTTAAATCGTGATACACCTATCAATACAACATCCTGAACCGAATCGTCTCCTCAATATCCTTAATCTCCTGCACAAATTCGTCGGTATAGCCTTTGTCAATATCCATAATTACATACCCGATTTTTTCATTGGTTTTCAGGTATTGACCGTTGATATTGATAGAATGTTTGGCAAAAATATTATTGATTTTCGCCAGTATACCCGGTACATTTTTATGAATATGCAATAAACGGTGAGAATCTTTCAATAATGGCAATTGCAATTCAGGGAAGTTGACACTACCAGTGGTGCTACCGTTATTCATAAATTCCAATAAACGTTCAGGCACATAATGTCCGATGCCTTCCTGCGCTTCTTCCGTACTTCCACCAATATGTGGGGTCAGAATCACATTCGGTAAGCCTCTTAATTCATTGATAAACTCCTCGTTATTGGTTTTTGGTTCATAAGGAAATACGTCAACCCCTGCACCAGCTACTTTACCCTCTTTAATAGCCTCTACCAAAGCAGGTACATCAACTACATGGCCACGAGCCAGATTCAGGAATATGACACCTTTTTTCATCAACTCAAACTCACGTTTGCCGAAGATATTGGTATTGTCTTTACGGCCATCAATGTGCATACTCACTACGTCAGCTACGCGTAGCACTTCATCTAATGAGCGACATTTTTTGGCATTACCAATAGGCATTTTATCTACAATATCGAAGAAGTATACTTCCATACCCAAAGCCTCGCCGATAACTGATAGCTGCGTGCCGATATGGCCATAGCCTATCAAACCTAATTTTTTGCCGCGAACCTCGAAGCTATTATTGGCCGATTTATCCCACTTACCTGCGTGCATTCCGATGCTTTTCTCAGGGATATTGCGGATAAGCATAATCATTTCACCAACAGCCAGTTCTACTACCGAACGGGTATTGCTATAAGGTGCATTGAAAACGGCGATACCTTTCTCAGTACTTGCTTTCAAATCAATCTGATTGGTACCAATACAGAAAGCTCCGATAAGCATCAGTTTATCAGCATTCTCTAATACTTTTCTGGTAACATTGGTTTTTGAGCGAAGACCCAGGATTGAAACACCTTTGATTTTCTCTGCTAATTCGGCTTCGTCCATCGCCCCTTTGTGGAACTCTACATCAAAACCCTCATATTTAAAGGCTTCAACGGCCACAGGGTGCACATTCTCCAATAAAAGTACTTTGATACGGCTTTTAGGATAAGATTGGCTACGAGGGAGTTTATTCAGGTATAAGAACTCATCTAATGATGGTACTACGTGGTCAGCTTTAGCAATTACTTTTTCACGCTCTACGTTTTCAGTAAAGGCATAGAAACGATTAGCTAAGCCAGATGCTCTTAGTTCATAGTCGGTATAACCGTCGCCGATGGCATAAACGTCTCCATCCAGGTTTAATGAACCAAGAAGTTTTACTTTGCCTTTTTCATGAGCTAGTACATTAGTAGCATCTACGCCTGTAATATTCCCCTCATCATCAAACTCAAAAGTATTGGCATAGACATTTTCTTCTTTCAAACCCAGTTCTTTTACAATAGGCACAATAAACTCTTTGAAACCGCCTGAAACGACTAAAATATTATCGGCATATTCACGGAGGAATTTCTCATTTCTCTGAAAAGAGTCTGATACTTTGGTGTGTAAGAAATCAACTAATTTATCAATATGCGTACGATTGGCTTTCAGTAAATCAATTCTTCTGCTTAAGGCTTCCGAAAATGAAATCTCACCATTCATGCCCATTTCGGTCAGTTTCCTGATTTCACCGACAATTTTTTCCTGATTGGCATTGCCTGCTAAGGCGATATTGGCTAACTCGTCAAGCCCCTCTACTTTTGTAAAAGTGCTGTCGAAATCTATAATAAAATATGGTCTTTCAAGTGTTTTCTCTAACATTGTATAATTCTATATTTAACTTGTTATTCCTATTGCAGTTGCAAAACGTTTATCTTTTGATATAAAATCAGTAATTTCATAAAGTATTTTATAGAGATTTATTTCATTGGGAGAGGAACTTTTATAGTCTTCGGACTTTATAAATGAAGCATTTTTAAAATAGCTTTCACTTGACTTATATGCTTGATAATGTTCCTTTGAATTGTTATTATAGAACCAAGGTAGTTTAATAAAGTAATGATTGTATAATGGGAAATTACATCCTACTTTATTTCCTTTAGAATCTAATATGTAACTATAGTACAGCTCTCTTTTTTTAATATTTAAAGAAAAATGATGAAGTAAGCCTAAACAATCATAAACTTTAATTACATCTGGTTGCTTTAATATAATTGAACCTTCTAAACTTTTTAAAATATTTATTAATTTTTTAAAGTCTCCAATCATGCAATTTAATAATTGAATTACTTTTAAAATTTTAAAGTCGGATACACTAAATTTAACTAATAAGTCTTCTATAATTACTTGTTGAGAATATTGATTGAACCAATTAGATTCTGGAACGATAAAATCTTCTTCTATATTTATATTTTTTATCTTATTAGTAAAAACAATTTTTCTTAATTTTCTAATAGTAATATGTTTTTCCTCATAAAACTTTACCATAATTTTAGAAAGAAGGAATAATTCCGATTCATTTAAATCATTATTAAATATACTACTACAAAATAGCTTTATTCCATCCTCATTTGAAAAATGATAAATGCTATGGGCATAGAATTTATCAATATATCCATCAAAATCAACTTCCTTTCCGTATTTGTGTTCAAATATTTTTTGAATATTGGCAACATCACAAACGATTATAATCTTATCAAATCCAAACTTATTGTCTTCTCCCCAATGATTATTATGTGCACTTAATACATTTAAAATTCTAAAAATATGTTCAGGGTCTAATCTATCTAAATCATCAATAATTAAAACGCTTTCCTTTTTTTTGTCTTGATTTTTAAGAAATTCAATAGAAGCACGAATGGTTTGAGTGACAATATCATCTTCATAAATTGAACCCTTTTTTTCTAATTGATCTTCAATATTCTTTGTTAATTTATCCTCTCCTTTCTTCTGTATAGCTTTTTTGAACTCGTTATACTCTTTAGGAAGTTTTTCTAAAATATCTTTTAATGAAATTTCTATTTCTGTTTTCTCAATCGGCTTTATTTTAAGCTTAACATTAGATAATATTGAACTAATAATTTTAAAGTGAGAATGTATAATAAACTGTTGTAAATATAAGATTTTTGAAAACTTTTCTTGCGGCTCTTTCGGGAGTAAAGGAATTAACTGTTTACTAATATCTACTTTAATATACTCAAATATATCTTCATTATTACTTACGGAATAATCTACAGGTACAAGCCAAAAAGGAGAATATTTATCTGAATGTTTTTTAAAATATTGAGTAAGGAAAAAGGTTTTACCACTACCAAATTTTCCAGAAAATAGGATTCTGTTATTTCCATCAATCTCTATATGATTCTGGAAATTTATGAAAGGTTCATCAATATTTACACTAAAATCACTCACTGTCCAAGGCAATCTGAATATGCCCCAAATGATGTTTACAATGCCATGCTGCCATATGTAATGCCTGCGCTAATGTCAGATTAAGCTGACGCCCTGCATGAAAAAAGGTTCTGCTGAAATCTTCGGAGGACATGGATTTTAGCAAATGTGTCCATCGTTTATGGGTAGCTTCCAACAACAGGAGTGCATCGGCCAATGGTATGCTTGGTACTTCACGGTTATTGATCCAACCGTTAATATTCGGGACATAGCCTTGAGGATTATCTTCGCAAAGTGCCTGTTTGAAACGGGCAAAATGCAGAATGTGCATATCAGAAATATGAACCACTAAACTATGGATACTCCATGCTCCTTCACGATAAGACTTTGCTAACTCGTCTGCCGAAAGATTTTTGGTCAATTGCTCATACTTAGCCGGATATTGCTCAATGATGCCAATATTCTCAGCTATCGTTTCTGTAGAATAGCTATTTTCAGGTGTCCATTTGCCGATTGGAAACTTGCGCTCTTCGAGAGTCATTGCTTTAGGGAGGTTTTGTTGCAAACTCAAATTTACCAAACTATTGCGCAAGTAAATAGAGCTAAGCTATTGATTTTCAATAATTAAATAAATAGTCAAGGATATTCTTGATATAATACAAAATATCAATAGTCGATGAAGAAGATTTGCAAATATAGTAATTTCTGGCAATTAAGGAACGGGGTCATACCCATGACCACCCCAAGGATGGCAGCGGCCTATGCGTTTGACGGTGAGTAGTAAACCCTTGAAAAACCCATATTTCTGAAACGCTTCTACCGAGTATTGGGAGCAGGTAGGCGTGTAGCGACAGGAGGCAGGAAACCAGGGCGAAATACCGACCTGATACAGACGTACAAGAAATATGGCAACGTATTTCATGAATTATTCAAATGAAATGTATAAGGTAACTGTATGAGTAGTCAATCGGTCTATACCTGCAATGGCAGTACCTGAAGCAGTAGAAGGATTGATTAAATTAACTATGCCATGAGAGAAATGTAATTCCGGCGAAAACTTGAAGTATTCTCTGAAAAACTCGATACCTGTACCGTATTCTACAGAAAAATCGTTATTCTTAGTGGTAAACTGCTGACGGTTTCTTCTGTTTACAGCATTGGTTTCAACAGCATAACGTAAACCTCCGAATATATACATCCGCACATTACCTCTACGTTCCGACTTATACTTTAGCATCACGGGCAACTCAAACCAGGCTGTTTCTCGCAATTCCTTTTTCTCCCCCAGCATCGTTTCCGGAGTTGTTGCATCAGTATCTACGTATCGGTATTCTAATTTTCTCCCATAAATGGCTACTGTAGGCAGAACGCGAAAGTCGAAATAATCGTTCAGACGTATATTGGCCAATCCCCCCATTTTCAGGCCAATAGTGCCGGGTGAAGTGATAGCGTATACCTCATCTTTATTAATAAAATAATTATTAAATTTGATATTGAAGTGCGTGTAAGGTAAGCCTAAAAAGTAACCGAATTTCACGGTTTTGGCATCATAATCACCCTGAAAAAGACGTTTATTCTGCTGTGCAGAAGCATTTTGCACAAGCATGAAAGATAATAACAAGCAGCCCTTAGAAATAAGGAAAGTCTTTTTTAATGTTGATGTTAAATTACTTGAAAAGGGTACCTTAATATTTTTCATTCAAACTTTAAGAAAAGGTTACATCTATGTAATCAATAGCAATCTCAGGGCTTTTTCTTACCTATATAGACTGTACAGATGCCAAAAGTAAGCGGCACACTTTTCGTTTCTGTGAATCCGGCTTTTTCAAAAACTTTCAGGAAGTCATTTCCTTCAGGAAAGGCTTTAACCGACTCTGGCAGATAACTATAGGCTGCTTTGTCTTTTGATACAAGTTTCCCGATTAAGGGTAAGATAGTAGAATTATATAACCAATATAACTGCTTGATAATAGGTGTTTTAGGTTTTGAGAATTCTACAATCAGACAGGTGCCGCCGGGTTTGGTTACCCTGTTCATGTCAGTGAGTCCTTTCTCCAGATTCTCAAAGTTCCTTACTCCAAATGAAACGATGACAGCATCGAAAGTATTGTTTTCAAACAGTAATTTCTCCGAATCCCCGCTTCTGAGTTCTATCACATTTTCCATGCCAATCTTCTTCATTTTCTCACGTCCCATCGCTAGCATGCCCTCTGAAATATCTACGCCAATCACTTTCTCAGGCTTTAATTGTTTAACGGCCTCAACAGCAAGGTCACCGGTACCAGTAGCTATATCTAAAATCAATTTTGGCTGAGCCGAACGCAACATAGAAATGGCTTTCTTTCTCCACCATACATCAATCCCCCCACTTAATAAGTGATTCAACAAATCATATCTTGGCGAAATGTTATCAAACATCTCTGCTATCTGCTCACGCTTTCCTGCTTCTTTTTCTTTGTAAGGTACTACCATCTTCTTTCAACAAAAAATCAATAATATGACAATAAACCGCAAAGTTACAACCACATTTTCATATTAGATAAATTTCGGTCATATAAATGCTTTAAGACCAACAAATTAAGATATAGAAATTGACTGGGAATGGGTTGGATGGGTTGGAAATGAGTTCGAAAATAGCGTCTCTTATGATATGCTAAGGGTCGGTGAATGAATTCACCGCCTAAGATAACAAAGGACAATTTTGCATGTGTTGCCGGACTTAAGTCCAGCGAATAAATAAATAAGTCCATTGTTTTTTTAGTCATCAAATTTATTCGGTGAGCCTGTCTAGTATGAGGGCAAATTATACGCCAAATAATATTTTGTGAATTTTTTTTTCGATTTTTATCTACCTGATTTTCAGGTAGATAGCTTTTTTTCTTGATGGATTTTAAAAATTAATTCCAACTAATTTTTTTTCAACTGAATCTATGTAGGAAATAAACCAAAGAAAAATTCATGAAAAAAATCGTTTTAAGTCTCGTTTCGGTAGCTATTTTATTCTCTTGTACAAAAGAGGAAACTACCACCCCACAACTTTCTTTAAATGACCAGTTTAATGTTTCGGCAGAGGGTTGGAGTGCTGATTTTGCAGATTATCCTGTAGGAGAGGAAACATTCTACGAATTATCAACTAAAAAAGATGCTAAATTGCCAGCGCCTTTAGATACATTGAAGAAAGGTTTCCGTGTTTCGGGTAATAACCATAGCGATGATTTGTTTATGTTTATCACCAAAAAAATGACAGGTCTGAAAGCCAATCAAACTTACAAAGGAGCATTTGAAGTTGAATTTGCTTCGAATGCACCAGATGGTTCGGTAGGTGTAGGTGGTTCTCCTGCTGAAAGTGTGTATATGGGTATCGGTCTTACATCAATAGAACCTAAGAAAGTAGCTAATACTACTACCAAGAGCTACGACATGAACATCAAGAAAATGCAACAGGCAACCAGCGGACAAGACATGAAAGTGATTGGTAATGTAGCTAATGGTACAACCGAAAACAAATACAAAATCATCAAAAGAAGTGGTGAGTTTACAGGTAAAACTGATGCTAGCGGTAACCTTTGGGTAATTATAGGTACAGACTCTGGTTTTGAAGCGACAACTACGCTTTATTACACAGGTGTTAAAGTAAATCTGACAGAAGTTACTGCTGCGCAGTAATTTTATGGCAGGTCGGAGCGTTCAAACTCCGACCTGCTTTCTCATATAACCGAAATCGACGTCTATTCAAACTTAATCAGATATATCGTATGAAAAAATTGTTAGGCATCTGTGGTTTTATCGGGGCTTTCTTTTTAAGCGCCTGTAAAGAGAATAAAGTTTCGTTAGAGGGTCTTGACAATGCTTATTTGCCCTTACAGGTAGGTAACTATTGGAAAATGGATAAGACAGCTTCAAGAACCGTTACAGAAACCAAGGTTTTCGATCAGAAGAATTATTATGCCATCACAACATCTTACGATACATCTTATGTGAGAAACGAAAACGATAAGATTGTAGAATACTATAAAGGGAAGACGTCGGTGAGATTCGATTTGACGGCAAATGTAAATGCTACCTGGCAATACAGAGATTATAAGGTAACACTGACAAGTAAAACAGAGACTATTACAATAGGAGGACAAAAAATTAAGAATTGCTATCGCTTCTATTTTGATATTCCGGCGTTGGCTGACGAAGAATATGCTATATGGTTAGCACCAGGTATAGGCTTTATTCAATATGAATGTCTGGGAATGTGTGCAGGGGGAAAAGACAAACTAAAAGAAATGAAAATCGACGGTAAGGTATATGTCCTTTAAACAGGAGGTTTGAGGTACCTGAACACACAGTTAAAAGCGATATCTATTCAAGTTTAACCAGATGTAATTATGAAAAAATTGGTTGGTATTTTTGGTATCATTGGCGTTTTCTTTTTAAATGCCTGTAAAGAAGATAAAGTTTCGCTGGAGGGACTTGATAGTTTTTATCTGCCTTTGACTGTGGGGAATTACTGGATTGTGGATAAGGTGGATAAAAGAACGATTACTGAAACCAAAGTCATCGACCAGAAAACGTATTATGCTATAACTACCAGTTATGATACTTCGTATGTCAGAAATGAAAGCGATAAAATTATAGAATACTATAAAGGGAAAACTTCGGTACGATTTGATTTGACAGCCAAGGTAAACGATACCTGGCAATATAGAGATTATACAGTAAAATTGATCAGCAAAACAGAAACCATTAATATTGGTGGACAGGAGATTAAAAATTGCTATCAGTTCTATTTTGATATTCCGGCAATGGCTGACGAAGAACATGCTATCTGGCTGGCACCAGGCATTGGTTTTATTCAGTACGAGTGTTTAGGTGAGTGTATTGGGGGGAAAAACAAATTGAAAGAAGCAAAAATTGACGGTAAGATATATAAGTTTTAGTCAGAGACCTTGAGGTATACACAGTTAAAAGCATCATCTATTCAAAATTTGATCTGATGTAATCTATGAAAAAAATATTCGGTGTCTGTGGCATCATAGCATGTTTATTATTAAATGCATGTAAGAACGAGGTTTTACCATTAGATGAATTAACTAATGACTATCTGCCTTTAGCTGTTGGGAATTACTGGAATCTGGATAAATTCGGTTTAAGAAAAATTACTGAAACCAAGGTTTTTGATGGAAAAACTTATTATGCCATCACTCAAAGTCATGATACATCATATGTCAGAAACGAAGAAGATAAAATTATAGAGTACGATGGGGGAAAAACCTCTGTTATGTTTGACTTAACTGCAAATGTAAACGATACCTGGCAATACAGGAATTACACAGTAACGCTTATTAGCAAAACAGAAACAATTAACATAGGTAAACAGGAATTTAAAAATTGTTATCAGTTCTATTTTGATATTCCAGCTGCGGTTGATGATGAAAGTACTATCTGGTTATCTCCGGGAATTGGCTTTATTCAGCAGAAGTGTCATGGCGAATGTATAGGAGGAGAATGGAAGCTAAAAGAGTTGAAACTAAATGGGAAGATATATAAACTTTAAATATAAATCCACAATTCGAAAGTAGTAAAAGCCTGATAATCTGTTTATCAGGCTTTTACTTTTTTTTAGACATAAAAAATAATCAAGTATTCTGGAAAGATTCGACAACTTAATGTGTTAATAATTGATTGGGTTCTGCTGTTTACAATATATTTGTCGCCGCTTAATCATTATTTGAATGTTTTTACGACGAACGCTTCATAATTTGATGCATAATTACGTCTTTTAGGCACATTTGTTGCTCATATATGCATACTGAAACCAGGCGCTTCCTGAAACATTTTGGTTTGAATTTGTGTATCTCTATTGAGATTTTTATAATTTACCGAGTCGTAACTCAGCAAGACAAGAAATCTTATAAGTTGGCAAAAGGTAGGCCAGCCTGATTTGCCATACTTAATTTGAAATTTTATTCATCTAAAAATGGCTGGGATTTAAAGATGGACATTAAGAACTTATTGCACAGAAACCCGACATGCCGTTTACAGAATGCTTTTCTGTGGTGTTTCTCTCTATTGGCAGGGGTACTCTTGATGGCATCTTCATCTGTTTCTTTTGCGCAGTCTTTTAAACAAGGTGAGGCAGATTTAAGAGCAATTCGATTTGAGGATACAAAAAATCACGTTGATTTAACAGGTGAGTGGGCTTTTTATTGGCAAAAATTATTACAACCCAACCAGATAGCCGCTAATAAGCCCGATTATTATACCCCCTTTACCGATGTCTGGAATAGACATGAGCAATTAGGCAAGCCTTTCAAAGCCTTTGGCTATGCTACTTATACCTTAAAAATCTACGTAGACCATAAGAATAACCCTCAGCTATCATTCTTTATCCCCGCAGCTTATTCAAGCTACAAACTCTGGATTAATGGCGAAGAGTTTGCGCATAATGGTGTAGTAGCTACTACAAAAGAAGCTTATAAGCCGCATTGGTTACCAACCAAGAAGCTTTATCTGGCACAATCAGATACCTTGCAATTAGTTTTACACGTAGCCAATTTTGACCACTACCGCGGTGGTTTCTCACAACCGATTATCTTAGGTAGTAATGGTTATACCGAAGATTTATGGGATACTGAATTATCCATTACATTGATTCTGACCGGAATCTTATTAATGGTAGCATTGATATTCTTTGGTTTATATTTCTTAGGACAGAAAGACCCTGTGGTAGTGTTTTTTGCCCTCTATTGTGTTTTTTATATCTACCGATTAATTGGGGTAGATAAGATTTATTATCTGCATCAGATTTTCCCTGATATTCCTTTCAAAATCACGTTTTTCTTAGAGTACTTTACTATTTTCTTTTGTATTTACCTCTTTACCCGATTTGTGAGGTCACTTTATGCAAGCAATAGCAGATTTGTAATGGGCGTAGGCTACGTTAGCCTTTTCTATATTGCCTTGTTGATTTTGACGCCTACTTACATTATTTCTTACGCATCGCAACTGTTTTTCTTTATCATTTTGTTTTTTGTGGCATATAATTTCTATATGTCTATTATTGCAGCGCTTCGTAAACGCAAGGGTTCTATGTTTGCCTTACTAAGTATGTCTTCTATCGGTTTGGCGGTTTCCTTAAATATAATGGGGTATTTTGGGCTCATCAGGCCTTCTTCTTATTATCTGTTTTTAGGGTATTTTGGGTTTATCCTTTTTCAGACACTTATTCTCTCTCATAGGTTTGTGTATTCCTTTCAGAAAGCCCGTCGTGAGGCAGAGGGGGCAGCCAAAGCTAAATCAGAATTTTTGGCAAATATGAGTCATGAAATCAGGACACCTTTGAATGGGGTAATTGGGTTCACAGATTTATTGATGAAAACCAAGTTAGATAGCACGCAGCAGCAGTATATGTCTACGGTCTTTCAATCGGCTAATTCCTTGCTTGATATCATCAATGATATACTGGATTTCTCAAAGATTGAAGCAGGCAAACTTGAGATTGTGGTTGAGAAAACGAATATCAATGAATTGATGAGTCAGGTAGCTGATATGATTACCTTTCAGGCAAGTCAGAAAAGCCTGGAAGTGTTGTTGAATATTCCGGTAGATGTGCCACGTTATATATGGGTTGATGTAGTTAGGCTAAGACAAATTCTGGTCAATCTGTTGAGCAATGCCGTGAAGTTTACAGAGACAGGAGAGATAGAGCTGAAAATAGAAATGCTGGGCGATATTAAGAGTAATTATAATAGTTTCAGATTTTCAGTAAAAGATACTGGTATTGGTATTGCGCCTCAGAATCAGGAAAAAATCTTTCAGGCATTTTCACAGGAGGATTCTTCTACAACCCGCAAGTTCGGTGGTACCGGGCTAGGACTTACTATCTCTAATAAGCTTTTAGCTTTAATGCAAAGCAGATTACGGGTAGAAAGTGAGTTAGGTGCAGGTACTAAATTTTATTTCGACCTGAATCTGAGATCAGAAGTAGGGGAAGTAGATGAATGGAAAAACCTGGATGTATTTAAAAAGGTACTGATTGCCGATGATAATAAAACCAATCGCTCCCTGATAAAAAGCATGCTCGATTTGCGGAAGATTAGTTATCAGGAAGTAGAAAACGGGCAGGAAGTAGTGGATATTCTGCAAAAAGGTGAGAAATTCGATCTGTTGCTTATCGACTATCATATGCCTTATCTAGATGGTTTGGAGACGGTGCGAATACTCAGACAAAAACCTAAATTTAGTGCAGAGAAACTACCAATAATCTTGCTGTATAGCTCACATGCACACGAGTATATTAATGCTGAATCTGAGAAACTACAAATCAGACAACGTCTGGTAAAGCCTGTAACAATTCAGAAAGTGTTTGAGGCGATGTCGAAAATTGCGACAAAAGTGGTAGAAGAAAGTCAGAAGACAGAAGATACAAAGCCTAAACAATATGTAGACGAGCGATACCTGACGATTCTGATAGTAGAAGACAATAAAGTAAATATGTTATTTGCCCGAACAATCTTCAAATCGGTATTCCCGAATGGGCGTATTCTGGAAGCAGAAAATGGCAGGATTGCAGTAGAAATTTTTAAGAAAGACGTACCGGATATTATCTTTATGGACATGCAAATGCCAGAAATGAATGGTCTGGAGGCAACCCTTGCTATTCGTGAAATGGAAGCAGGCAAAAGCAGGGTACCAATTATAGCCCTTACGGCTGGAACTGTAAAAGGTGAAAAAGAGAAATGTATAGAAGCCGGAATGGACGATTATATTACCAAACCTTTCATAAAAGATACGGTGGTAAAAGCAATTCAGAAATACTTAGGTAAATAATAAGGATATTTTCTCTGTTTAATGCCTTACATACAATTACAACTTGGTAGTCTTGCCAAGTTTTTTTTATTTTGTTGCTCATTTGAACCTGACATAGATGTCTTTAGAGATTTTTCTTAAAGCAATTGAAGAGGAAATTGCCCACACACAGTATGGCGAGAAACCCGTAGAATTATATGAGCCAATAGAATACCTGATGTCGTTGGGTGGTAAAAGAATGCGCCCGCTCCTGACGGTAATGGCAACTAATATTTTTTCGGATAATTGGAAGGCTGCCATTAAACCAGCTATTGGTGTAGAGGTTTTTCATAATTTCACTTTAATGCATGATGATATTATGGATGACGCTCCATTGCGCCGTGGCAAACCTACTGTGCATGAGAGATGGAATCCTAATGTGGCTATTCTTTCGGGAGATGTGATGTTGGTTTGTGCCTATGAATTAATGACGGCTGTAGAAGACAGGATTTTTAAGCAGGTAATCAGAAGATTCAACCGCACGGCTGCAGAGGTTTGTGAAGGACAGCAATTAGATATGAATTTTGCCACCCGCAACGATGTAAGCGAAGACGAATATATCGACATGATTCGCCTGAAAACCTCAGTTCTCTTAGGTTTTGCTTTAGAACTGGGAGGTATGATTGCCAATGCCGGAGAAACTAATACAAAGCTTCTATATGAAATAGGTACCAATGTAGGAATAGGGTTTCAGTTGATGGATGATATTTTAGATGTATATGGCGACCCTAAGAAATTCGGCAAACAAGTGGGGGGCGATATTATTGAAAATAAGAAAACGTTTCTATTGATAGAAGCCTTAGCACAAGCCAAAGGTAAGCCAGAAGAAAAAGCCTTAGCAGAATGGCTTTCGGCAGAAGAATTTGATAGAAATGAAAAAGTGAAATCTGTTACGGCTATTTATGATACGTTGGGAATCAAGCAAATGGCTGAAAACAAAATGAATGAGTTTTTCAGTAAGGGTCTACATGATTTGGATAAATTAGAAGCTCCGGCAGCGCAGAAAAAACCTTTACTTGAATTAATATATATGTTGATTGAACGAGAAAACTAACGAAACGATGTCTTTGTCTTTAACGGTAATTATTATTGCTATTACGGTAATTGTGAGCATTGCAGCCTTTAATAATGGCCGATTGATGCATCAATACATCCTTAACCCCTATACAGTGCACCGCCGTAATGAATGGTGGCGATTGCTTACTTCAGGCTTTTTACATGGCGATTTCGGTCATCTATTCTTCAATATGTTTAGTTTGTACATTTTTGGAGAAGGGGTTGAATCCTATTTTCGTCAGATATTTGGCAATAAAGCCGACTTCTTCTATTTGTTGCTCTATCTTCTGGGTATCATCGTGGCTAATCTGCCTGATACATTCAGTAAAAAGAATAATTCGGGTTATAATGCTTTAGGAGCATCAGGTGGAGTAGCGTCGGTGGTTTTTGCTTTTATCATGTTTCAACCTACGGCAAAAATGGGTTTTCTTCCTCTTCCTCCCATTATTCCTGCCTGGATATTTGGTATTTTATATCTATTGTATTCTCGCTATATGGCACAGAAACAATATGACAATATCGGCCATACAGCCCATATGTGGGGAGCATTATGGGGAGTAGTATTTGTAATTTTGGCTTATCCACCTATTGTTCAGCATTTTATTCAAACAATTGCCGGTAGTTTCCAATAATGTTTAAAATATTACAGCAACCTTATCCTTTTCCACACAAGTCTGTAGGCGTAAGTCTACGCAAAAGTCTGGTTGAAGGAGCAGGCGTTGCTCTATTCTTTGTTGTTTTTCAACCATTTGGCTTAAATGATTGGCAACACCCACATAAACTGTGGGTGCTTATCGGTTTTGGAGGTATTGTGAGTATTTGTACACTTTTTAATAGGTCAGTATTGCCCCTGCTTCTTCCAAAATTTTTTAATGAGCAGACATGGGTAATCTGGAAAGAAATAGCAGATATATTGTTTCTGCTTGCGCTCATTACCTGTGCCAATATGTTTTATTCCAAGTTTTTCTTTCAGTATATACCGCTTACGCTCTTTGGTTTTGTTGCCATGTTTTTTATTGTGGCTTTGGTGGGATTTGTCCCTATTTCATTTGGGGTGATGTCTAATTATATCTATCAGTTAAAGAAATATAATCAGACGATTGTCGTACAATCCAACGAAACCACGAAACAGGAAGAAAAAGTAGCAACACCTATAAAACTGATAGCTGAAAACGAAAAAGATTCTTTAGAACTAAGTAGTGATGATTTATTATTTATAGAATCATCTGATAATTATTCAACTGTATTTTATCAGAAAGGAAATATACTTCAAAAAGAATTGCTGAGAAGTAGTCTGACACGTTTAGAAAGTCAGATAAATTTACCGAAAATTGTTCGTTGCCATCGGTCGTATATTGTTAATCTCACTAAGGTTGAGAAAGTGACTGGCAATGCCCAGGGGTATAAATTACATCTGAAATCTCTTGATTTCACCGTTCCCGTTGCCCGTAAATATTCCGGAATCGTTGAGCAAATGAAATAGGGTTATAAAAACCTCCTTTGACAGCTTTGTCATTCTTCCCTAAAACTTGTTATTCCTCCCAGTGCTTTGTCAAACTCCCCAAAGGATTGATAGTCAGCCCTTTCGTTTGACTGCTATTCGTCCTGACCTATACATTTGTGTCATCGAAAACGACAAATAAATCAATAACACAAATGAAGAATTTCATCCAATCAATCGCACTAACAACCATTTTAAGCCTGCTTACTACTTTCTCTTTTGCACAAAATAAATATAGCGTAACGGTGGTGGTAAAAGGTATTCAACAACGTCAGGGCAAGGTGTATGCTTCTATTTCTAACGATGCTAACAGCTTCCCGAGAGGAGGTGGTATCAAATCAGCCATTGCCGAAGTAACACAGGAAGGCGAGGTGACTTTGAAATTTGAAAACATTTTAGAAGGTAAATATGCCATCGTCTTATATCAGGATTTAAACGATAATAAACAACTGGATATGAATGGAGAAATGCCTGCCGAGCCTTTTGGTTTCTCTAATGTAACTATGTTGATGGGACCACCAAGCTTTGAACAATGTGCCTTTGACCTGAACGAGAATAAAACGTTAGCTATAGGCTTGATGGCATTCTAAGTTTTGAATCAATTAACTAAAACTAATCACCTTTTAAATCAATAGAATTATGGAAAAGCTCATCTTCAATTTCTTTCTCGTTATACATGTTATCTGTGGCTTTTTATCGCTTTCAAGCGGATTGGTAGCCATGATTGCCCAAAAAGGCAAAAGAGTACATAATATAAGCGGACGGGTCTTCTATTGGGCTATGTTTGGCGTATTTGTTACCACTATTATTTTCTTTGCCATCTACCCTGCTCAATTAAAATATCAGTTTTTTCTGACTATTGGAATTGTTAGTTTTTATCCGAATTATTCAGGCAAAAGACTATTAAGTATGAAAAAAGCCATTGTTCCAGCTCTTGTTGACTGGATAGCTGCCTGGGGTGTGGGTATTTGTGGAATTGTAATGATAGGCTATTCAGTTTACGGGTTTATCAGCCCTGCGGGGTTTAATGGTATGGCTATCTTATTTGCCATTTTCGGTGTAGTGTGCTTAGTAAATGCCTATGGAGATTTAAAAATATATTTAGGTTTTCATAAACCTGAAAAAATTCACTGGCTTTTGGGGCACGGGGGTAAAATGATGGGCGCTTATTCTGCGGCTTTAACTGCGTTCTTTGTAAATGTAGTGCCAAGATATATGCCAAAAAATACACCGGATTTTGTTTTTATTCTGACCTGGGTTTTACCCGGAGTAGTAGTTGGTATTATTGCTTCAAGAATTTTGAAGAAGTATAAAGTGAAGTTTGCAATGAAAAGTGCAAAGCCTATTTTACAGGTTTAGAGAAATGTGGCGCGAGCGTCCCGCTCGCGCCACATTCATATTATCTCAAACCTATCAGCATCCAGATAGGCCGGGAATCTCTGACGGAATTCGTCTAAGGAAGTTTTAGAGAGGGTATGTTGATGGATTACCTCGTTATCTATTTCACGAAAGATTACTTTACCTGAATAGTCAATAACAGCAGAATGGCCTGAATGAACAATATTGTTGCCATCAAGTCCTGTTCGGTTTACGCCTATTACATAGCTTTGGTTTTCGATAGCCCGTGCCACCAACAATGAATCCCACGGATACATTCTTACTTGCGGCCAGTTGGCTACATAAATCAATAGGTCATAAGCTAAATCCACATTTCTGCTCCAGACCGGGAATCGGAGGTCGTAGCAGATGAGTGGACATATTTTCCAGCCTTTTAGTTCTTTGATAATCTTTTTATCCCCACCTGCATACACCTCATTCTCTTTTGCCATTCTGAAGAGGTGGCGTTTATCGTAAGTATCAACCTCCCCATCAGGACTTACCCATAAAAGGCGGTTATAATAATTATCACCTTCTTTAATCACCACACTACCTGTAATAACTGCTCCTGTTTGCGCTGCCATTTGTTTCATCCAGCGAGTGGTATGCAGATTCATAGGCTCAGCCATCTTAGCCGGATTCATGGTGAACCCGGTAGTAAACATTTCAGGCAGGATAATTAAATCGGTAGGAGTGGAAATGCCGAAAATCTTCTCTTCCAACATCGCCCTATTGGCGGTTGCATCTTCCCAATGAAGATTGGTTTGAACAAGCGTAACCTTTAAATCGGGAAGAGAAGAATTTTGTTCAGACATTTTATGAGTGCTTGTGGTATTATCTTGGGAATTTCATTCGGTATTCTACATCTACATCACCTTTAGTAATGTTGGCTAATTTTTTCTTTAACATCTGTTTTTTCAAAGGTGTCAGATGGTCAGTGAATAAAATGCCATCAATATGGTCATATTCGTGTTGAATAATACGAGCCGCCATACTCTCATAAGTTTCGGTATGCTCTACCCAATCAGTATCAAAATAGCGGATGGTTACATACTCAGGGCGGTATACATCGGCACGAATACCCGGAATACTCAAACAGCCTTCTTCATAGGCCCATTCCTCACCCTCTTCTTCTATAATTTCGGCATTGATGAATACTTTTTTAAAACCTAACAACGATTTGTCAATGTCTTCTTCTGTTTCTGCGCTTTCGTTGATAGGAGTACCATCAACTACAAAAATACGAAGGTCTAAACCAATCTGCGGACCTGCTAAACCCACACCTGCCGCTGAGTACATCGTCTCAAACATGTCTTCGGCGAGTTTCTTTACATCAAGTTCGCCTTGTACAATATCACGCGCTTCTTTTCTCAAAACAGGATCGCCGTAGGCTACAATAGGATATATCATTGTATGTTATATATTTTTTAATTTCTTGCGGAAAATAATTCTATAATCTTCAATTGCCTCTTTTCGTTCCACGGCTTCTATGCAAAAACCATTTTTGATGGCAAATATCAGCATTCCTTTAAGGCTATTGCGGGTTTTGAAAACAATGGCATTAAACCCCTTTTCTACTGCCCATGCTTCTTGTGTGTCGGCCAGTTTTTGTGCAATATGTAGTTTTCTGTAATCGGGTATTACGCCACCCATCCAGCTATAAAAACTACCGTCATTATCTCGCTGATAACCGACTTTAAAACCAACCGGAGTGCTGCCATCAAGAGCAACTAAAACCAAAGAATTCGTGTTAAATAATCGGGTTTCGTAGTCTTTCTCATCGTAAATTCCATCATAAAACTCTGGAATTTGTTGAGAAATAGCTACGCATTCGGCAACTGTACCGCGTCTGATTGTTACATTTGCACCCGTATTCATACCACAAAGTTACAAAACTGATGAATAATATTATTAATAAAAAAGTAAGGTTTATTAATTTAGGCCTGATTGACTACCAGAATGGATGGGATTTTCAGGAAAAACTCTTTGCTGAAATCATCGACCTTAAAGTTAAAAACAGAAATATCGAACCTGAGAATCAATTTTCTACACATAACTATCTTTTATTCTGCCAGCATCCGCATGTTTATACACTAGGTAAAAGTGGTAAAATGGAAAATCTTTTGCTTGATGAAGAAAGTCTTTCGGCCAAAGAAGCAAAGTTTTATAAGATTAATCGCGGTGGAGATATTACGTATCATGGCCCGGGACAATTGGTGGGCTATCCTATCCTTGATTTAGAAAACTTTTTTACAGATATACATAAATATATGCGTTTTCTGGAAGAGGGAATTATCCGCACTCTGGCAGACTATGGCATTGATGCAGGCCGAATTGACGGCCTGACAGGCGTATGGCTGGATTATAAAGAACAGAAAAATCCGAGAAAGATATGCGCGATGGGTGTAAAATCAAGCCGTTGGGTGACTATGCATGGCTTTGCCTTGAATGTGAATACCGATTTGAATTATTTTAGTAATATCGTGCCCTGCGGCATCGATGATAAAGCCGTAACCTCTTTAGCACTAGAATTAGGACGCTTGATAGAAGTAGAGGAAGTGGCCGAAAAGCTGAAAAGACATTTGGGGGAATTATTTGAAATGGAATTTGAGGTATCGCCTGAGAGGGAATTAGCAGAGATTTAATGCCAAAATGCAATATTTCCTTGTTACAAATTGCCTTGAAGTGAGAATTATTTTTAATTTTGGGGGAAATATAAAAAACCTTATTAAAAATATATTTTGTAAACACTTACCGAATATAATAACAAAACTATAATAAATGGCAACTGAATATTTGGGAATTGATATTGGCGGCACAAATGTCAAAATGGGCATTGTTGAAGCAGAGACAGGTAAACTTTCGAATTTTTATAGTCACGATACAGCAAGTTGGCGCAAGTCAGGTCATTTTGTAGAACGTTTAGGTGATGCCATAGCGATACAATTACTTGAAAACAAGAATATTCAAAAAGTAGGTATAGGTGTACCGGGTCTGATAACCAGAGACCGCTCAACCCTTATCGAAATTACAGCTATACCTGAAATCAACGGAATTACTATTATCCCCGATTTAAAAGAGCGTTTCCCGAATCATGATTTTTTCTTAGAGAATGATGCCAATGCAGCAGCCTTAGGAGAATACTATTTTGGCGAAGGTGATATTCCGGAAGATTATATCATGATAACTTTAGGAACAGGTATCGGCGGAGCAGCCATTATAGATAAACAGGTGTTTAAAGGCGGTGGTGGTAACGCCATGGAACCTGGGCATATCCCATCAAAACATGGTAGAGTATTAGAGCGTAATATTGGCAAGAATGAGTTGCTAGACCTAGCTAACGATATGAGAAAAGGTTATACAGGTAAAACCCAATTACCTGCCGATGGCACCATCTCAACAACCGGATTGGTAGCTGCTGCAGGCGAGGGCGACGAATTAGCACAAAAAATATTTGATGAAGTAGGTGAAATGCTAGGGAGTGGGCTTGTATCTATGATCAGAATCCTGGATATTACTACTATTCTGATTGGCGGTGGCTTATCAGCCTCATTCGATTACATTATGCCTTCTGTCAACAAACAATTGGAATACTGGTTGACACCTTATTATATTAAAACATTAAATATCAAGAAAGCCACATTAGGCAACGACGCCGGACTCTTAGGTGCCGCCAGTTTGTGTTTCTGATATGCTGACAAAAGGGAGGTAGTAATACTTCCCTTTTCTTTTCCAAATATTTCTTCATCTTATGCTGTGTATTGACTATGGAAATTTCTCACGCTATCTCTGATACCGTTTTAGCCTTAGTTGGCTTTTTCGTTTTCTTCCGTTATTTATTCAAGCTCGATTTAGTGGTTTGCCTGCTTTGGGAGGCTTTCGTACTCTCAGTTACGGTAGCGGCACTTTTTGGTGCAATTCGCTTTTTAGGGTTATCGCCTTATGCAGTTACTGTTTCAGAGTTTTTTCAGCATCTGGCAGGTACGGTAGGAGGGTTCTGTCTGGTATTTGTTACGCTCTTTCTGGTTTTGAAAAAGCCTGTTCCTGTCAATTTTGCCTATATAGTAGTAGCTTTAGGATTTGTAGCTTTTGCGGTAGTAAGATTAACGGGCAATCTGCAAGTATTAAACGCCATTCTTACCGTTTGTGTACCTGCAGTTTTGATTCTGGGTATATGGGCATTGATTAAGGGAGAACGCTCAGTAGGCGCATGGTTAATTCTGGCTGTGATAGCCCTGGTAATGGGTAGTTACAACAAAAGTTTTATGGCAAATTCTATTATAGATAATATAGATACCTATCACTATCTGTTAGCCATCAGCCTGTTTTGCTTCGGCAGAGCCGCTCGCTACCAAACTTTTTAATTTTGATTATTGCTCAATTACTTTAGGCACTAAAAAATACTCACCATCTTGTTTTGGGGCATTTTTTAAGCCTTGTTCACGTGTGAGTTGGTTATTTGCCACATCTTCTCTGAAAACATTTACTTCTTCGCTCATGTGGGTAAGAGGCTCTACTGCTGTGGTGTCCAGTTCTTTCAATTGATCCATCCAGTCCAGAATTTTAGATAAATCCTCCACCATCTTTACTTCCTCCTGCTCGCTTAGTTCTAATCGCGCCAGGTGTGCTATTTTCTTTACAGTTTGCTGTTCTATTTTCATATTGCTGCTTCTACTTCTAAAAATCCTGGTTCATTATTGCCACAAATGTAAGGGTTAATCCTTAAAATCGGATAGTGCTTAATCCTGATATTTATTTAAAGTAGGCTGAATGACGTCGTACACCTGTTTTTTCAGGTCTTCGATAGCTTCTTTGGTTTTCCCTTTGGTTTCGATAGGTGTATGAAAAATAACCCTTACCGGATGCCACGACATACGTATATTGGGCATAACTTTATAATTATCTAATAGAGAGATAGGCACAATAGGCACCTGGTTTTCTATAGCCATTGTGAATGCTCCATCTTTGAAAGGCTGAACCATTTGCGGAAAGTTGGTAGTATGAATTCCTCCCTCCGGAAAAATCATGATACTTCTACCAGATTTAAGGGCTTTTATTGAACGTTTGAGGGCTTTGGTTCTGCTATTTTTGTCACTTCTATCAACCTGAATATGGGCTTTCGCAAACATATAGCCGAATAGTGGAACATTTTTTACCGAACTCTTACCCAAAAACGCAAAGTAGTTTTTGATAATAGTACCCATCAGGGCAATGTCCAGATAGCTGAAGTGATTGGCACAGAAAACATAGGCTTGCTTAGAATCAAGTTTTGCTTCATAGGTGATTTTAACAGGCATACCTGCCATGAATAAAAAGATGCGTCCCCATATCCGGCAGCAATAATGAACCACAATTTTCCACTCTTCTTTTTGCAGACTGATAAAGATGATCGGAAACAATAAAAGGAAAATGAGTAAAAACCAGAAAAGGCACCAGCCTGTATAAAGCCAGGAGAATAGTTTTAAAATGCCACGCATCAGGGTATGTTCAGGGGAATGATTATAGAGCATGTTTAAACATTATAATTCGATCTACAAAGCCATCCGCGCGGCGTCCGCTTTTTCTGCTATACTTCGTTGTATTTTTTGGATGTAGCTGCCGCTTCGGCGGTCCGATGGCTACATCTGCAAACTGCGCCCGCAGCGGCGGACCGCTTGTCTAGCTGAAAAATCTATGCTTTTCGGTCAGAATAATAATATTTAAACCCGTTCTTACAAATATATGGTTTAATCACTCCCCTTGGTAAGTTTCAGCTTATTTTATGTCTTTATGTAATTCGACAGGTTTAGTGGCCTTTTTACGCATACGGATATTCAGTACTTCTACAAAAAACGAGAATGCCATTGAGAAATAGATATAACCTTTAGGTACATGAACCTTAAATGCTTCGGCTACTAATAAGGTACCAATCATTACCAGGAAGGCTAAAGCCAACATTTTCACAGTAGGGTGTTTTTCTACGAATCCGCCAACTGTACCTGCAAACAAAAGCATGGCAATAGTTGATAATACTATTGAAACAGCCATTACATAAATATTGCTTGTCATACCGATGGCTGTAATAATAGAATCGATAGAGAAAACGATATTGATAAGAGAAATATCAAAAATGGCTCTTGAAAGTTTTGAGGCTGTTTTCTTACCCGATACATTTTCTTCCTGCCCCTCTAATTTATGGTGAATTTCAGAGGTTGATTTATATAATAAGAAAAGACCACCGCCTAGTAAAATCAGATCTTTACCACTGAATCCTATGTTAAAAGGTATGCCAATATCCTGTAGATTGAATAAATCTTTTTCTAGACTTAGAATCCAGCCCAATACAAAAAGTAAAGCAATACGTATAATCATAGCCATAATTAAGCCTATACGACGTGCCTTTTTCTGCTCACCTTTTGGGAGCTTGGAAGAGATAATAGATACGAAAATGATATTATCTACGCCTAATACAATTTCTAAAAGTGTGAGGGTCACTATACTTGTTAGTGCTGCTGTAGTAAAAATTTGTTCCATTCTTTGTTTGATACGGTTTATTTGAGGACGAAATTATCAGTTTTCGGTCTTACAGCCAAATCGGAAATTGATAAAAGGCTGGAAAATAAGTCGATAACGTCTAAAAACTTGATGAAAATAGCTGCCTTTGCAAAAAAGTATTAGAATTAAATGGAATATTAGTTGATATAAGATACCCGATTCTCTAAATTTGTTCTATTCAATCTATTTTACGTTAACCTTAATGAAACTTAATAAATCTTTACTAACCGACCCTTCTTTAACGCAACTTCCAGAAAAAGTCTTACAATTTGGTACAGGTGTTTTACTTCGTGGCTTATGTGATTATTTCATAGATAAGGCCAATAAAGAAGGCATATTTAATGGTAGAATCGTTGTAGTTAAATCAACTGACTCTGGCGGAGCAGATGCTTTTGCCGAACAGGATAATCTTTACACCATCTGTGTAAGAGGTATTGACAAAGGTGCTGCCAAAGAAGAAAATATCATTTCTTCAGCTATCAGTCGTGTATTATCAGCGCAAAGCCAATGGGCAGATATTCTGGCAACGGCCACCAATCCGGCTATCGAAATTGTTATTTCTAATACTACCGAAGTAGGTCTGCAATATGTAGAAGAAAGTATCAATCAAGTACCTCCGGCTTCTTTCCCTGCTAAGCTGACTGCCTGGTTGTATGAGAGATTTCAGGCTGGTCTTCCAGGCACTGTAATCATCCCGACTGAATTGATAGTGGGTAATGGTGATAAACTGAAAGAAATTGTTCTGCAATTATGCGCGTTCAACCAATTGCCTGAGGCATTCGTACAATGGTTGACGAACGAAAACAGCTTCTGTAATTCATTAGTAGATAGAATTGTGCCGGGCAAGCCTAAAGGAGAGAGTCTGAAAGAATTGGATGCTAAATTGGGTTATAAAGACGATTTATTAACCATTGCCGAAGTATACCGCCTATGGGCTATTGAAGGAGATGAGAAAGTAAAAGAGACTTTATCTTTCTATGAAGCTGACCCGGGTGTAAAAATAGAAAAGAACATTGAGCAGTATCGTGAGTTAAAATTACGTATGCTCAATGGTACACATACTTTGATGTGCGGCATGGCCTATTTATCTGACTTTGAAACTGTAAAAGAGGCCTTGGCTGATGATTTGACTGAGAAGTTTATCACAATTCTGATGACAACCGAAATCGTTCCGGCGATTCCTTATAAAATAGAGTCTAAAGTTTGTCAGCGTTATGGTAGAGAGGTATTAGATCGCTTCCGTAACCCATACTTAGAGCATCAATGGATAAGCATTACTTTGCAATATACCATGAAGATGCGCATGCGTAATATTCCGTTATTACTTAATTATTATAAAGAGTTTAATACAGTGCCACAATACTTTGCCCGTGGCTTTGCTGCTTACTTATTGTTTATGCGCTCAGTAAAAGAAGAAAATGGTAAATATTTTGGACAGAGAGGCGGAGAATTCTATCCGATTCAATGCGATTCTGCTTCTTATTTTTATCAGGTATGGCAGAGCCAGACAGCCGAAGAGGTAGTGCAAAAAGTATTATCAAATAAAGACCTTTGGGGAAGTGATTTAACCCAACTTTCAGGATTTGCAGATAATGTAAGTACGCACCTTTCTAATATGATGATGCTGGGCGTTCGTGAAGTAGCTTCTGCTTTGAATGTGTATGCTTAAAAATTGAGAATTTTACAATGATAATAGTAAAGGCGAGAGATTCTTTCGCCTTTAATTTTTACCTCACCACTCGCCGCTTCAATAATTCAAAAAAACATCTGGCAGTAGATTCAATATCTATACTCGCATCGTGGGCATCTGTTATCTGCTCCTTAAAAAGTCTGAAATGTAATTCTTCCAGCGTGGGCCATTTAAAGCCAAATTTGCCCGGAATCTTACAGAAATTGACTACATTCTTATCTTTCATGGTGCAAAATGTGCGCTTAGATAGCAAAGCTTTTGTGTCCATCTTTTTCCTGATAAATTCCGCACCTACAATGGCTTTGTCAAATTCAATATTATGCCCAATCAGAATAGAAGATTCACTAATGGCTTGATGAAACAAACCAAGTACTTGTGTTAAATCCTGCCCTTCTGCCAAGGCTTGCTGAGTAGTAATCCGATGAATGCGGGTAGCATCTGCCGGAATTACAAAACCTTCTGGTTTGATTATATAATTATGCTTAGCATTTAAGGAACCATCTTCATGATATACCAAAAAAGCTAATTGCACCATTCGTGGCCAGTTCTGAACCGCTGTTATTGGTGCATTATAATTATTAGGTAAACCCGTGGTTTCGGTATCAAAAAACAATATTTTTCTCATAACTAATAAAAAAACGCTCTTCCCTGCAAAGAAAGAGCGTTTACACGATATCGCAAATTTTTATTTTTGTCGGTTAAACCAGAAATATACCGGAATCCCGATGGCTACAATACCTAAGCCGGGATAAGTAAACTGTGGTTTTTCTTTCACTAATATCAAAACGATAATAGAAGCCACAATCACATACAACATCGGAATGATCGGATAACCCGGCGCTTTGATCGGACGTTCTGCCTCAGGCATTCTACGGCGTAAAATGAATATACCATAAATAGTAAAGGCGTAGAACAAAATAACGATACCCATCAGATAATCTAATAAATCACCATATTTGCCTGTTAAGCACAAGAAAGATGCCCAGAAACATTGCCACCAAAGTGCATTTTTAGGTACGCCACGCTCTGATAATTTACCAAAGTTTTTGAAGAACAAACCATCTTTTGCCATGGTATAATACACCCGTGAGCCTGAAAGAATCAAACCATTATTGCAACCAAAAGTAGAGACCATAATCAACATAGCTACTACTACTGTAAGGGTTTGTCCACCAATTAGGTTAGCGGCAGCTGCAGCAACTCTGTCTTCACTGGCAAACTGAATCCCTCTGCTGAATACATCTGCACCATCCGGTGAGCCTTTTAGTGGTAGAATACATAAATAAGCAATATTCATTAATATATAAAGAACCGTTACTACCAAAGTTCCGATTGCCAAGCCTCTTGGGATTGTTTTCTTAGGTTCAACTACTTCATCACCTGCAAAGGTTAACCCGTTCCATGAATCACTAGAGAATAAAGTACCAACTTGTGTTACACCTAAAGCAAGCACGATGGCGAAACCACTGATTGCTGTCGTAACCCATTCACCGTTTACTTCTTTGATGCTTGAAGCCTCGAACATATTAGAGAAGTTCTGAGAAATTACATCAGCATTAGCACCCAGGATAAAGCCTAGAATAATCAATAGGGCAATAGCTGCTAATTTGGTAGTACTGAAAATATTTTGTATAGTTTTACCCTCTTTTACTCCTCTTGTATTAGCATAAGTTAGAATAATGATACTGATAATTGCTAATAACCGCTGGGAAGTGAGTTTAAAAGAAGTATCACCAATAGCAAAAAACTCATGCTTGTCGCTAATGAAATCAGGGAACAATACGCCTGAATACTTGGCGAAAGCTACAGCTACGGCAGCGATAGTACCAGTCTGTATTACAGCAAAAAACGACCATCCATAGAGAAAGCCTGTGAGTTTGCCATAAGCTTTTTGGAGGAATACATATTGACCACCAGCATGTGGAAACATAGCTGTTAATTCGCCATAGCATAGCGCGCCTACCATGGTAAGGACTCCGGCCAATAGCCAGGAAGCTAAAAGCCAACCTGTTGAGCCAACCTGACGAGCCACGTCAGCACTTACAATGAAGATTCCAGAGCCAATCATTGACCCTGACACGAGCATCACAGCATCGTATAAGCGGATTTCTTTCTTGAAATTTGCCAATTTGATTAGGGGTTAGGTATTAGTTATTTAATAGATGAGATTTTTATCTTTTAAATGGTCGAAAATAATCTGGTCAACAGCCGAGCTTTTACTTTTATCTGCATAGGTTAGCCAGGCTAATTCTTCAATCTCTGCATCAGGCTTGAGCTCTCCCTCATAATCGGCCAGATAGCAGGTCATTACGACCGTAATACCATCGGCATGTCCGTGTGCCTGAGCTTCAAATTTTCCAAAGAATTGCAGTGATTCTGGTAGCAGGTCAACACTAAGTTCTTCTTTTATTTCCCTTGTTAACGCTTCTTCATCACTTTCTCCCGCCTCTCGCTTACCACCCGGAAAATACCAGATATCCTTTCCTCTGCTGCGTGTGCTTAATATCTTCCGGTCTTCAATATAAATCCAGGCCAGCTTGTCAATCCATTGCATGCCTATTTCTTTGCTAATTTACTATTTTGGTAGCCATAAGCAAAATATATTACTAAACCGATAATCATCCAGATAATAAACATGCGCCAGTTAGTCCAGCCTAATTCAGTCATCAGGTAAAGATTGGTTAAGATACCCAATACAGGTAAAAGAGAGAAATTGTATTTGAAGCTCATAACCGCCAACACCAGCCACACAATCCAGAAAACAACCAATAATGGTCTTTCGTTAAGATGTGCCATTACATCTCCCTGGGAGTAGGTTAAGTATAAACCAACTAATAGTAAAGGCGCTGCGAAATATTTAGCATTGATATATGGAATCTTGAACTTAGCATCTTTGCTCAAGCCTTTGGCATCTAAAACCAAAACACCCGCACAAACCAGAATAAAGGCAAAGAAAGTACCTACACTGGTCAAATCAACAAAGAAGCTCATTTTGAAGAATAGTGATGGAACCGCTACCAGAATACCTGTAATGATAGTAGCAAAGCCCGGAGTCTTAAATTTAGGGTGAATTTCACCAAATTTTTTGCCTAATAAACCATCGCGACTCATAGTCATCCAGATACGTGGTTGTCCGATTTGGTAAGCTAATAAGGCACTTGTAATGGCTACTACGGCGCTCACTGAAATGACTCCAGCGACAAAGTCGAAACCTACCTTTGAGAATACATAAGCTAATGGGTCGGCCACGTTTAGCTCTTTATAACTCACCATTCCGGTTAATACAGTGGTTATTAGAACATATAAGACAGTACAGATAAGCAAGCATAGGAGCATGGCCCGAGGTAGATCTCTCTGCGGATTTTTAGCTTCTTCGGCAGTAGTAGAAATGGAATCAAAACCGATAAATGCAAAGAAAACAGAGGCAACCCCACTCAAAACCCCATTGACCCCGTTCGGTGCAAAAGGCGACCAGTTTTCGGGCTTTACATAGAAAACGCCTACAATAATTACTAATAAGATAACACCTAATTTAAGCGCTACTAAAATATTACTCGCATTACGAGATTCCTTGATACCAATATAACAAAGGGAAGTAATTAAAACGGTAACTAATCCGGCTGGCAGATTGAAAATTAGTTTGGTAAAACCAAAATCCGGGGCATCCTGAAAAGCTTTTGCCAATATTTTTTGACCCTCTGTAATATCCGGTCCATTAGCAATTACTACTTCAAAAGCTTCTTTGGCAGAAGTATAATCCGTAGCCAGCCACATAGGGAAGTGAATCCCGAAGCCCTCAAGCATGGAAATAAAATAGCTAGACCAGGAGATGGCTACCACCATATTTGATACGGCATATTCCAGAATCAATGCCCAACCGATAATCCAGGCCAACACCTCACCAAACGATACATAGGCATAAGTATAGGCACTGCCACTCACAGGTACCATTGAGGCAAATTGTGCATAGCTCAAAGCCGTGAAAACGCAGGCAATTGCCACAAAGACAAAGAGGAGTGATACTGCAGGTCCACCATTGAAACTTGCCAGACCAATGGTACTGAAAATTCCGGCACCTATGATGGCTGCAATTCCAAGGGTAGTCAGGTCTCTTACGCCAAGAATCTTTGCCAGGGAATGTCCGTCATCGCCTTTTTTTGCTTCTTCTATTGCTTTGTTGACATCTTTCCTGCGAAAAAGTGAAGTACTCATGAATATGTAGAGATGGGGGTTTTATGTGTTTGTTATGGTATATTCTTCAAAACTATCGAAAAAAAGATAATACTAATCTATGAAAAGCAAAATTTTTATCGAATGAAGTGTATTTTTACTCACCTTTTTTCAGATTATCTTATTTCAGAAAGTCATTTTCCTGAAATATTCTTCCGGAAAAACTTGTCTGTTCTTTTTCACGTAGTTACATTTGTAGGCGTAACTTGTATAGACAAGTTGAGAAGAAAAATTATTAAAATCAATTGCTTGGGTGAAATAGGCTTAACAGTCTGATTATACCAAAAACCTTGGAAAACACTTTGAAAATACAAGCTTAAGTCAGAAATTTAGAGATGCCTATTCATGGTTAACAATCCAGAAAATAACTATTGTAATGGAGGAAAAGAAAGAGTTTCAAGCGCAAGACTGGTGGTTAAAGTGGAACTGGAAAAGGTTACCAACATGGTGGGAACCTTTTGTATTTATGACATTTTATAGCGGAAAAGAAAGAGCATAAGCGGAATGCAGGTGGCAAAGGTGGAATCGGAAAAGGTTACCAATACTGTAGGAACCTTTTGTAGTTACGACACTTTATGGAAAAAAAGAAAGAATTTAAGCGGAAGACAGGTAGCCAAAGTGGAACCGGAAAAGGTTCCCGATACGGTGGGAACCTTTTGTATTTACAACCCTTTCATTAATTTAAATCAATTAAAATATAGCAAAGTGAAAGCAGCAGTTTATCGTGGAAAAGAAGAAATACTGGTAGAGGAAGTGGGAATGCCAAGTCTGGACGAGGGAGAAATATTGCTTGAGATAGAGGCCTGCAATGTATGTGGGACGGACTTACGAACCTATCGGCATGGGGATAAGAAAATAACTCCACCTCGCATTCTGGGACATGAGTTTTGTGGCAGAGTAGTAGAATCAAGAAGTTCTGCGACAGATATAAAAGTAGGTGATAGAGTGCTGATGTACATTGTTTTATCGTGTGGGGAATGTCGCTATTGCAAAGCCGGACGGGAGAATTTATGTCAGAATCGTACGACAATGTCTTATCATTTAGATGGAGCTTTTGCGCCTTATATGAAAGTTCCGGCAAAAGCTATTCGTCGAAAACAATTGTTTAAAGTAAACGAAGATATGCCCTCAGAATACCTGAGTCTGGCCGAGCCATTAGGTTGTGTAATTAATGCGCATGGCAGGGGTCGATTAGAGGTTGGTCTGAAAGATAAAGTGGCTATTATCGGTGCCGGGCCAATTGGCGTGATGCATGGGTTAGTTTCTCGTTTTCAAGGGGCGCAGCAGGTAGATATATATGATGTGATGCAAACCCGTCTGGAAAAAGCAGCCCAATTTGATATTGACAACGTGGTGAAAGTAGACAAAGAGAATGGACATTTAGAAAGAGCGCTTGAGTTAACTGAAGGACTAGGGTATGATGTGGTAATTGTGGCTGTAAGCGTTGCTCAAGCTCAGGCTGATGCACTTGAAATAGCCGGAAAAGCAGGAAGAGTTGAATTCTTTGGTGGACTGCCAAAGACGAATCCTTTTGCTACATTAAATACTAATCACCTCCATTATAAAGAGTTACGAATCAGTGGCTCTTACTCCGAAAAAATGAGTGATTTTCAAGCGGCTACGGCATTAGTACAAAAGAAGAATTTTCCATCAGATAAGATAGTGACGCATACTCTATCCTTAGATAGAATTACCGAAGCATTTACTCTGATGGAATCGGGTGAGGCGTTGAAAGTAAGTATTAAACCTAATCTCTAAGATCTGAAATGAATAATGAATTGATAGCTGAACTAAAAGGGCGCACATGGGGACTTTTTATAGATGGAAAATCAATTCCAGCCACGGATGAATCCACTATAACCAAATTGTCTCCAGCCAATGAAGAATCAATTGCAACGATTGCTCGTGCTACCGCAGAAGATGTAAACAAAGCTGTAGAAACCGCGCAAATCGGTTTTAAAGAGTGGTCGAAACTGACGGCCTATCAGCGGGAAAGTATTATTAAAAAGGCTACCGCCCATGTACGTACTCAAGCTGATCGTATCGGTATGCTAATGGCTCTAGAACAAGGTAAACCTTTCAACCAATCTAAATCAGAAATCATTGGTTCTTGTGATACTTTAGACTATTTCGCGGCAGAAGGTGTAAGGATAGAGGGGTATGTGAATCAAACCGAGAAAACAGGAATGTTCTCGATGGTGAAATACTATCCGGTTGGCGTCTGTGCCTTGATTACTCCCTGGAACTATCCTGTTTCATTATTATCCTGGAAATTAGGTCCTGCTCTAGCAGTGGGTTGTTCGGTGGTAGTGAAGCCTACAACTGTTACCCCATTATCACCGATGGCATTTTGCATGGCTTTGGTTGAGGGGGGTATTCCGGCTAAAGTGATTAGTGTAGTAACGGGACAAGGCGCAGTAGTTGGCGATAGTTTAGCTAAACATCCTTTGGTAAAAAAAGTAGCCATGACAGGCTCTACCGAAACTGGAAAAAAACTGATGCAAACGGTGGCCCCCTATTTAAAGAAAATATCTTTGGAATTAGGTGGACAATGTCCTGCCATTGTTTGCGAAGATGCTGATTTACACAATGCAGCTTTTGTAGTAGCTTACAAAGGTTTCAGGAATATGGGCCAATCATGCAGTAGTGTCAATCGGGTATATGTGCATGTGTCCAGGCATCAGGAATTTGTAACGGAACTGAAAAAACAGGCAGAAAAACTCACCATTGGTGATGGAGTAAGTGATGGGACAGTAGATTTAGGACCAATGGCTACAGCAGATGGTGTGCTAACTTCAAGACTTCATGTAGAAGATGCCATTGGTAAAGGCGCTTCATTAGTTACAGGTGGTAGAGTGCCAGAGGGAGAACAATATGAGAAAGGGCATTATTTTCTACCCACTATTTTAGATAATTGCAATGCAAGTATGAAAGTTATGCAGGAAGAAACCTTTGGTTGTGTAGTACCTGTGGAAACTTTTGAAACGCTTGAAGAAGCCATTGAAAAAGCGAATAATACGAACTATGGTCTGGTAGCTTATGCTTTTACAAAAGATTTTAAAACCAGTATGCTTTTGGGTGAGCAATTAGAAGCCGGAACGGTATGTATTAATAACGGCGCTGTAAATACTAATTATGCACCTTATGCTGGCTGGAAAGATTCAGGCTATGGAGTGGAGTTATCAAGAAATGCGGTCTATGAATATCTGGATACGAAGCATATTAAGATAGAGGGGGTTTAATCAATCCCGATATTTTGCGTAGATATGTTCATCGTAGAGTTTACCTTCCTTGGTAAGTGATTTTTTCAGGATGGCTTCTTTTTCAAAGCCTGCCTTTTCTAACACTCGAATAGAGGGAATATTGTATTCAAATACTCCCGCATAAATACGATGAACATCATAATTAGCAAAGGTGTAATTGACTATATCAGGTATGGCTGTTGAGATAATTTTGTTGCCCCAATAGGCTTCGCCTAGCCAGTAACCTATCTCGGCATTTTTCCGATAAATATCGTCTTTCAGCAAAATACCGATGGCACCTACGGCTTTGTCTCCTACCTGAATAGCAAAACTTTCCGCTGAATTTGAGGCGATATTTACCCACTCATAGGCATCTGTAATGGTATAAGGATGGGGGAAAACATCTTTCAGGTTTTTCCAGATTTTATAATTATTGGCATTTTCAACCAATGATTGCTCGTCGCCCGATTGCCATTTTCTCAGGAAAAAATTCATTTGATATCTTTTCTGTAGCTGATTTCTTGTTTATCTAACAGTTCTCTGATGCGAGGGCTATCCGAAAAAGCAAAGATGAGTTCTTTTTTCGGAAAGTCTTCAGAGTCATCCTCCCAGCGCCAGTCTTCACAAATAGCATCTAATAGATTAAGCAGAGTACCTATTTTCTCAGGATTACGTTCTTTTTCTATGAAGTGTTCAGATGGAGAAATATAGACTACTATTTTTTCATCTTCCAGCCACGATAAATCGCTTAGCATTTCATCAAGCGATTCGCTGGTAAAGCCAAATTCTTCAGGAAATGCGAGCGCATCGCCTATTTCTTCATAGAAACCTCTTAAAGTAAGTGTTTTATGACCGTCTAATTCAATGATTGAGTAATCGGAAGGAAGTTCTAGATTTTTGGTAACAAGAAAATTCGGCATGGGCTCGGTTGCAGAAAATATATATTACGTGGTCTTGTGACAGACCACGTAGTTTAGTTCAATGAAAAAGTAGGCACTTTCATTACTACAGAATTATTAAACATCAATTCTGTAATAGTTGGGCGCATATAATCGATTAATGGAAATTCGGCGATAATATCCATCACTTCTAATTCGTCCTGGGCATTCACAATACACCAGAGTCTGCTTCTGTCAGACGATAAAGCATATGATTGTAGTTTTCCCTCCTCTAACAATTGATTTACAGCAATTCGTTGATAGGGAATTTTGGCAATGAAACTTTCAGGGAAAGGCACTGGCAAATCAAATTCCACCATAAATTGAGTCATAATCTCTCCTAATTTTAATAATACAATACACAAAATCTATACCACGCTCAATTGTCACTTTTTGGTTTAAATCAGCAGCTGGTTTGATAGGTTATAAATTTCTCTCACTAATATAAACAAGTTTTCGTAAAAAAACGTTTTCTTTGCAAAACTTATCTCAAAAGGGGTGCCTTAATATAACGGGCTGAGATTATACCCATCGAACCTGATACAGGTAATTCTGTCGAAGGGAGAGAGAATAGAACTATAGTGTGCGCAGCTATAGAACTGTTTGCGATTTCCAATTAAAATTTTGTTTCACCAATAGAGCCGTTTTGGGCTCACAAGATTTTACTCCTTTACCTTGTTAAAATTTTCGTTAACCAATGAAAAAATTAACAAAAACTGTTATAAGCATTCTTTTTAACCAACAAAAGTTTCTCAAAAAAGCCATTTCGGTTCTTGTCTTATTTCATGCCTTTTTCACATCCACCTTTGCACAAGATGATTCTACCAAAATCAAAGAATTGAATGAAGTTGTCGTAAAATCGACCCGTGCAAATGAAAAAACGGGTATGGCTTTTACCAACGTGTACCAGCGAGATATCAAAAAACAAAATCTCGGGCAAGACTTACCGTTCTTATTAAATCAATTGCCATCGGTTGTAGTAAGCTCTGATGCCGGAGCAGGAGTGGGCTATACAGGTATCCGTATCCGTGGCTCAGACCCTACCCGTATTAATGTAACGCTCAATGGGGTGCCTTATAATGATTCTGAATCGCAAGGGACTTTCTGGGTGAATATGCCGGATTTTGCCTCCAGTGTGCAAAGCATTCAGGTACAACGCGGAGTAGGAACCTCAACCAATGGTTCAGGGGCTTTTGGCGCAAGTCTGAATATCAGTACTCTTGGGTATGAGCGTGAGGCTTTTGGCGAAACTAACCTATCTTATGGCTCTTTTAATACGATGAAAGCCAATATTCTGGCAAGTACAGGTTTATTGAATAACCATTTTGTCGTAGACGCGCGTTTATCAAAATTAGCCTCTGATGGCTATGTAGATAGAGCCAGTTCTGATCTGAAATCCTTTTATGTATCTGCCGGATATTATAACAAAAGTAACTTTATCAGATTGAATGTATTCTCAGGCAAAGAAGTCACCTATCAATCATGGAATGGAGTGCCTGAAAGTATGTTGAAAACCAATCGCACCTACAATGCGTATACTTATCCTAATCAGGTTGATAATTACCAACAAGACCATTATCAGTTGATTTCTTCCTTTAGATTAAGCAACCATTGGACATTTAACCCAACCTTACATTATACCAGAGGAAAGGGGTATTATGAAGAATTTAAAGAGGGGGCAGACCTTGCAGCCTATAAGCTGCCTAACGTAATAATCGGGGGAGATACCATTGCAAGCACCGACTTAGTACGTAGAAAATGGTTAGATAATCATTTTTACGGAGCTACTTATTCGTTTGATTACAGAAGCAATAAAAAGTTATCAGCCAATATTGGTGGCGCTTGGAATCGTTATGCCGGGCATCATTATGGTGAAGTAATCTGGACGAAATTTGCCATGACCCCTTCAAACGCTTATCGTTGGTATAAGAGCTATTCTGAAAAAAGCGACTTCAATGTTTTTGCAAAGTTGTTTTATCAGTTAACAGACCAATTCAATCTATTTGTTGATGTACAATACCGCAAAGTAGATTATGATATGAATGGAACTGGCGACAAATTGCAGGACATTACCCGAAATACTTCTTTCCAGTTCTTTAATCCTAAACTGGGTTTGAATTATCAGTTAAATAGTAAAGCTTCGGTATATGCCTCTTATGCAGTAGGAAATAAAGAACCAAACCGCACTGATTTTATAGACAATGTAAAAGTGCCAAAACCTGAGCATCTGGAAGATTTAGAAGCCGGCTATCGTTGGGCCAATCAAACATTTAGTTTTGATGGTAACTTCTATTACATGAACTACAAGAATCAGTTGGTACTTACAGGACAGGTAAATAGTGTAGGAGAGGCGATTCGTGTCAATGTGCATAAAAGTTATCGGGCAGGGATAGAATTGGTAGCTAACTGGAAATTTGCTTCACAGTGGCGTTTGAATGCCAATGCAACTTTCAGTCAGAACAAGATTAAGAACTTTACCGAAACCATTGTAAATTATGATGGAGAGGCAGATAAAATAAATCAATTCAGTAAATCAGATATTTCATTTTCACCGAATATAATTGCGGGCGGACAATTATCATACTCACCAGCTAAAAATCTTGAATTTGCCTGGTTGCCAAAATATGTGGGTAAACAATATATGGATAATACGGCTGACGATAACCGTAAGTTAAACGCTTTCTTTGTAAATGATTTACGGGCCAATTACACTATCTATCCAAAGATTGTGAAAGAAATGACCTTTAGTGTATTAGCTAATAATATCCTGAATCACCTGTACGAATCGAATGGGTATACTTATAGTTATATCTATGACAGACAGGTAATTACTGAAAACTTCTACTATCCGCAAGCAGGTACTAATTTTTTAGTGGCTGTGAAGGTTAGGTTGTAAGATGTTTTTAAAATTTCTCCTTCTTGGAAAGGAGGAGAAATTTTAAAAATAATAGTATTGTTTTTTTAAATTATCTCCACTCCCTTCCCCTGAAAGCCATTCAGTGCTTCATCCATTGGGCTTAGATTAGTTATCAAATAATCAACCGCTGAAAAATCACATATTTTGTAGGCTTCCTGCAAATGTAGTTTTTCTTCAATCACGCAACAGACTGTTTTCTTAGCCGAGCGCATCATTTTCTGCTTAATCAGCGATTCTTCGTAATTCCTGATGCTCAGACCTTCATTCGGGTCAATTCCATTGATACCAATAAAATAATAATCGGCATTAATATGGTCGAGCTGGTGATAGACTTCACTTCCTAAAGTAATCTGATAGCGTTTAAAATAACTTCCACCTAATAAGATTACCTCAAGACTAGGATGGTCATTGAGCACCATCGCCAACGCCGGACTATTAGTTACAATAGTAGCTTCTAACATTTTAGGCAATTGCTGCGCCATAAAAAAGTTGGTTGTGCCACCGTCCATGATAATAGTCTGATGATTTTCGAATAAGGTCAGCGCTTTTTTGAATAAGATATTTATTTCATCGCTGCTTGTCAATCCTTTCTTCGCATCGCTCACATAAGGCAGGTAAGAGTTGATAACAGCACCGCCGTGTACTTTTTTCAGCAGTCCTTTATCTTCTAATTCAATAATATCACGACGGATACTATCGTATGAAACATTCAAAAACTTGCTCAAATCCGTGAAATTAATCTTTTTGTCGGTGGCGAGTTTTTCCAAAATTAGGGTTTGTCTTTCTTCTTTTAGCATAGTTTTGCAAACTGTTTCACAAATATTGCAAAATTTTGCAATATTTTCTTGCATTGTATATTTTATTTTGCATATCTTTGCATCAATTAACCTATACTGTAACTTATGATGTAAGAAATTACCTTTGGAAATCGCTCTTGTGGCGATTCCAAAGGCCTTCATCAAAGGAAATATTTATGAGTAGATAAAAAGATTTTTTGCGTTTGATATAATTTTTGATGTTAATACACTTTTTTACCTTAGTTAAATAGATGGTTTATGGGAAAGGTCGAAACGCTTGGTTCGATCTTTTTGTTTTTTACTAGAATAATTTTCGCTGTAATCAGTTTATAAGAGCATGTTTTTAAATTGGGGTTCGATCTGTGGAGGAAGAATAGCAAAATTTAAGCATGCTTTAATTTTTTCCGTCTTATTAGAGCCTGTTTAAATATTGTCTTTCTGACCGAAAAGGGCGGTCCGCCGCCGCGCGGGCGTATTTTGCAGGCGTAGCCAGCAGCTACCGGTACGCCGAGCGGACGAAAAAATACAACACAGTATAACTGAAAAAGATACCTTTGAAGGTCGAAATATAATATTTAAATAGGCTCTTAAAATAAACAAATTTTTTTCTACGTTTTATAATTAAAACCTTCCTTGCATAATGAATTGACTTTTACTGATTTACGTGCTATCCTATTATTGTTTCTGCCCGCTATTTCAGAAAAGCTGATTCTTGTTTTTCTTCTATTTATTTCATTTGTCTGTTTAATTGCTATATTCGTTAAAATTAATAAAACGAAAGCATGGCTTCTGAAAAAAACAAAGGTGAACTTCTCAAACTTCTTGGTGTTGGTTTTGGTATTGCAGTGACAATTGGCGGAACAATCGGTACAGGTATTTTGCGGAAGCCCGGCCCTATTGCTGCCAACCTTGGTGACCCGACACTTATTATGTTGGTTTGGATATTAGTAGCCATCTATGCTTTTTTGGGAGTTTTGTGTGCCATTGAATTAGGTGTGTCTATACCTAAAGCCGGTGCCTGGTATGTATACGCCCGCAGAGCCTTTGGTAATTATGTAGGTTTCATAACAGGTATCACAAGCTGGATGGGAACAGTAGCTGCCCTTGGCTTCGGGGCCTATACCATGAGCGAATTTATAGCATTGATGCTGCCTGATACCGAATCTGTAGTAAGATACATGGCCATAGGAATTCTGATTTTATTGATGTCCTTTCACTGGTTAGGTACTAAATCAGCAGGCCGTTCGCAGGAGATTCTTTCGTTTTTAAAAGCTATCGGTCTATTCGCTTTTGTAATTATCTGTTTTGTCTATGGTGGTGAAGTAAAAACCGCTGAATTAGTGGCCACCACCGAAAGAGTAAGCAAACCCGCTTTATTGACAGGATTAATTGTGTCTTTACAATCAGTGTTCTATACCTTTGATGGCTGGCATACAGCCGCCTATTTTTCGGAAGAAAGCACCGATCCTGCTAAAAATTTACCAAAATCTATGATAAGCGGTGTACTAGTAATCATTGCTATCTATTTGCTTGTCAATCTGGCTATCTTATATATTATGCCCATGGATATGCTGGCTACTTCTAAATTGGCGGCTTCTGATGCTATTAAATTAATATTCGGGGAAAAATCAGCTATGGTGGTAACCTTTTTCCTGACGCTTTCCATTTTTGGGATTTTGAATGCCCAGATTATGTTCTCGCCAAGAGTGATTTATTCCATGAGTCGCGATGGTCTATTCTTTAAAGCCGCACAAAAAGTCAATAGTGGTGGTACACCTGCTATTGCTATGCCTCTGACGGGTATTTGTTCAATCCTCTTGATTCTTAGTGGGAAAGATACTTGCGAAAAACTCTCAGATATAGCAGTTTTCTTTTTTGTATTATGCTACATTGCAGGATTTGCCAGTTTGATTATGTTGCGCAGAAAAGAACCCGAATTACCAAGACCATATAAAGTGTTTGGCTATCCGTTTATCCCCTGGTTATTAATTGTTATTTCTCTCTTGTTTTTGATAGGTGCCGTTTATCAGGACATCAAAAGCAGTGGTTATGCATTAATCTTCCTGATTATTAGTTATCCTCTGTACTTATTGACTAAAAAATTAAATCAATAGCGGCTTGTTATTATTTTTCAAATAGCCATATTTGTGGCAAATTTCATGCCCTATGACCAAGAGAAAATACGCCCTTTTGGCTGTTGGAGAATTGTTAGCTGATTTTATTGGCACTGAGTTGGCAGATAATCTATTAACTACAGAGAGATTCCAGCGTTTTCAGGGTGGTAGTCCATCGAATCTGGCGGCTAATATGGCTCGATTAGGGAACAATACAGCTATTGTTTCTTGTGTGGGTAATGATAATTTGGGGACTTATCTCATAGATAAAGTAAAAGAAACAGGAGTTGATACAAAATATATAGTAATTGATGAATTGACACCTACTACGATAGTAGTAGTTTCGAGGTCGAAAGGAACACCTGATTTCATTGCCTATCGGGAAGCTGACCGGATGATTCAATCAGCTCATATATCAGATGATTTATTAAAAGATGTATCAGTTTTTCATACAACCTGTTTTGCTTTAAGCAGAAATCCTGCACAGGAGAGCATCGTGGAAGCAGCTGGAAGAGCAGCTAAATTAAAGTGCCAGTTGAGTATTGACTTAAACTATGCACCACAGATATGGCCAGATAGAATTAATGCGCATGAAGTTGTGAAAGCCTATGTAGCCAATGGGGCGTTTGTGAAAATGAGTGAGGATGATGCCGTGCGTTTTTATGGCAAATCAGTTGAGCCTGATGAGGCAATCGCAGATTTTCACACCTGGGGAGCAAAACTGATATGTTTTACGTTAGGAAGTAAAGGAAGTATTGTTTCGGGTAATCAGGGGCGTTCAAGAGTCTTGGTAGAGGGAAAGAAAATAGACGTGAAAGATACCACAGGTGCAGGAGACTCGTATTGGGCAGGTTTTCTGACGGCTTATTTAGATGGTTTTACGCCTGAAATATGTGCCAAAGCCGGAGCAAATATAGCCGCATTGAAGTTAAGCACCCTGGGACCATTGCCCGCCAAAGTAGACAAAGCATTGTTATATCATTAAATAGTATCCGATTATTTACCAAAGAAAAATGAGAAATTTTATTTCGCTGAAAGATGTTGAAAATGTTCAGGAATTAGTAAATGAAGGAATTCGTCAGAAAAAATCACCTTTCGCCGATCAGGCTTTAGGAAAAAATAAAACCATCGGTTTAATCTTCTTTAACCAGAGTTTAAGAACCCGTTTGAGTACACAAAAAGCGGCCGAAAATCTGGGTATGAATGTGATGATAATGAATGTGGGGCAGGATAGCTGGCAATTGGAAATGGAGGATGGCGTAATAATGAATGGTGACAAAGCCGAACACGTAAAGGAAGCGGCTGCCGTAATAGGTAGCTATTGTAATATAATAGCTGTAAGGGCCTTTGCGGGTCTGCAAGACCGTGCAGCAGATTATCGGGAGATTGTGATGGAAAAATTCAAGCAATACGCAGGAGTGCCTATCGTAAACCTTGAATCAGCTACACGTCACCCATGCCAGTCTCTGGCAGATTTGATTACTATTCAGGAGTGTAAAAAAGTAGAGCGCCCAAAGGTAGTATTAACCTGGTTGCCACACTTTAAACCTTTACCACAAGCCGTGGCAAATTCCTTCTGCGAATGGGTAAATCAGACTGATTATGAGTTTATCATTACACATCCGGAAGGATATGAATTAGCTCCTGAATTTGCTGGCAATGCCAAAGTAATTTATGACCAGAATGAAGCGCTGAAAGATGCTGATTTTGTCTATGGTAAAAACTGGTCGTCATATACTAAATATGGGCAGGTGCTTACACAAGACTCATCATGGATGATTACCCGGGAGAAAATGGAATTGACCAATAATGGTTTGTTTATGCACTGTTTACCTGTGCGCCGCAACCTGAAAGTTAGTGATTGGGTATTGGATAACCAATCAGTAGTTATCCAGCAGGCAGCAAACAGAGAGTGGTCGGCACAGGCTGTTTTAAAGAATATTCTAATAGATTTATAAGCTCGTAGAGTTAGAAATTAGCACAAAAAAAATTCATCAACTGATATTATTTCTTCATTATCTCTAGTATAGTATGCTTGCATACTATACCTCTGTTATTTATTTTTGTTAAATCTATCACAAATCATCAATCAAATACTATAAATCAATGGCAGTCGCAACATTAGAAGGTCTTAATTTTAATTTAACAGAGGAGCATTTAGCTGTAAAGGCAGCCGCTCGTGAATTTGCCCAGACAGAACTACTACCTACTGCAATAGAGCGCGATACACACTCAAAATTCCCGACAGAGCAAGTAAAAAAAATGGGAGAGTTAGGCTTTTTAGGCATGATGGTATCACCTGAATATGGTGGTGGCGGCATGGATACTGTTTCATATGTGTTAGCTATGGAAGAAATATCGAAAGTAGATGCTTCAGCTTCAGTAGTGATGTCGGTAAATAACTCTTTAGTGTGCTGGGGATTAGAAACCTTTGGAACAGAGGAACAAAAACAGAAATATCTGACTCGTTTGGCAAGTGGGCAAATAATAGGTTCGTTTTGCTTATCAGAACCGGAAGCAGGGTCTGATGCCACTTCACAAAGTACTACAGCAATAGATAAAGGAGACCATTATCTGGTAAATGGAACAAAAAACTGGATTACGAACGGCGGCACTTCATCGGTTTCTTTAGTAATAGCTCAAACTAATGTTGAATTGAAACATAAAGGTATCAATGCATTAATCATAGAAAAAGGCTGGGATGGATTTGTGATTGGTAAGAAAGAAGATAAAATGGGTATTCGTTCATCAGATACACACTCTCTGATGTTTACTGATGTAAAAGTGCCTAAAGAAAATAGAATAGGAGAAGATGGCTTCGGATTCAAATTTGCCATGAATACACTTAATGGTGGTAGAATCGGTATTGCTGCTCAGGCATTAGGTATTGCTGCAGGTGCTTATGAATTGGCCTTAAAATATTCAAAAGAGCGCAAAGCATTTGGTAAAACTATCAGCGAACATCAGGCAATCCAGTTTAAGCTGGCTGAAATGGCTACTAAAATTGAAGCAGCCCGCTTATTGGTATATAAGGCAGCTCGTTTAAAAGACGAACACAAGGATTATATCGAAGCGGCTGCTATGGCTAAGCTATTTGCCTCAGAAGTAGCCATGTGGGCAACCACAGAAGCCGTACAAATTCATGGCGGATATGGCTATGTGAAGGAGTATCATGTGGAGCGTTTAATGCGTGACGCCAAGATTACACAGATTTATGAAGGTACTTCTGAAATCCAAAAACTGGTAATTGCACGTGAGATTCTGAAATAGTTTGTTAATCAGTAGCACAAAACATATAATTCATTGTATTAAAAAAGGCTCATTTTGGGCCTTTTTTTGTGCAAAACAGGGGTGGGTTATTGGAATTTTACCTAATAATACAATATTACTGATGTATATACATATAAATTAAATTAGACTATTTCGAGAAAAATGGACTGATTTTTGTAAAAAAATATAATTAAAGGAACATCTTTTATCTTTTGTTTGTTAGAAAAAAAATGAGAAAATATTAGTTTTGTCCAATATTAGTTAATACATTGCGTTTAGTATTCTAAGCTATCACGAAAATGCTCCAACAAAATGGAAGATTATAATAAGATTATTGAATCTCTTGGTGTGAAATTCGCTAAAGCACGCCACATAAGAATTTTGCAAACAGTTAGAATTAAAAACGTTTATGACGTTGAAAACACTATTTTGGTACTATATGATGGAGATGTAAAATTAGCAGGTAACGACGAACGTGTGCAGCCGGGTGATTTGCTTTTTATACCAGGAGGAAAAGCCGCAACCATTACGTATGGAGCAGGAGAGCCAAAAAATATCTCGTTTGAAGAGTTCATGACTCGTCGCGAAAGTTATTGGGAAACCTTGTCTGATTCATCAAATGTCGGCAGAGTTCCTAATTCATTCGGTTTAATAGCTTTTGAGGCAAAAGTTTTCGATTCTGTAAACTTCTTTACTTCATTAGATATTCCGCCATTTTTTATCAAACAACATTCAAAACTGGGTTCATTGATTCATGACATTCTGAAAGAAGATTTTTCAGATGAAGTAGGTCGTGGCCGGGTAATCAGAAATAAAACAGAAGAAATAGTTATTGAGATTGTACGCCATATCTTAAAACATAGAATGTTTGTAGAGCAATTGGCAACTAATAGTACTTATTTCAAAGACCCTCGTTTGATTGACATCTTTACTTATATCAAAAATAGTCTGGCTGGCGATTTGTCGAACAAACAATTGGCAAACGTAGCTAACGTATCAGAAGATTACGTAGGTCAATACTTCAAAATGCTGACAGGTATCAATCCACAGGATTATATCGAGTACCAACGTATGGAGGCTGCGGTAACTTTACTTCGCACTTCGAAGAAAAGTATCCGTGCCATTGGTCATGAAGTAGGTTATAAAGATACAGCATATTTCTGTCGTCGTTTCAAAATGATGTTTGGTATTCCGGCAGGTAAAATGAGACGCAGAGAGTCTTTAATGATTGGTTAAAACCGATTTGTTTATATAAAAAGCCACTGCTAGAAATAGCAGTGGCTTTGTTGTTTCTATGTATCACAATTTTTCAAATCGTCTTTTAGTAACCAACACGATTTGAAAAATCGTGATACACTCCTTAGTTACTAATCTTCAAATCCTCCAGTTTTTCTATTACTATCTGATTGCGGCCTTTGTGAACACTTATTTTTCCGCTGGCTACCACTTTCTTTCCTGTTAGTGTTTTTTCGTCAATAGTTGTTTTCTCCAATACCTCTTTAAATAATACTACGGTCAATGGAGTATTCGGATAGGCTTCATCTAAATTTATCAGCAAAAAAGGTGCTCGCTCGCCTGTCTCAAAACGTCTGGCACCTGCTACTACGCCTTTTACTACTACTTGTTTGTCAACATAAGCGGTTACTTTATCTGTAGTTAAGGTATCTGTCTGTGAATAAGCAGCACTTAGGGCACAACTAAGCAATGCTACTAAAAGTAATTTTTTCATTGGGAATGTTTTAAGATGAAGAATTGCTAAATGATTATGAATTTTAAACGTTACCGGACTTTCCCTTAGTGCGTTTGTTTTAAATATTCTGCCAGGCTTAAAAGCAAAAGAGGTAATTACTTGATTATCAAATAACTACCTCTTTTTGTTGTTGACCCACTAGGATTCGAACCTAGACATACAGAACCAAAATCTGTTGTACTACCCTTATACTATGGGTCAATCCTGAAATGTGAGTGCAAAATTAATATTTTCTCTCTAATGAAGCAAGTATGCCAAAGAAAAAAAGTAAAATTTTACCAATTTTTTACTTTTTCATTAATTAAGTCCAATAAAAACTGGGTTTTCTGCCCTATTTTGCCAGAACCTAAAACATGGTCATCCACTCGGGTAATAGGCAGTACTCTTTTGGTAGTACTGGTAGTAAATACCTCATCCGCTTCTAATAATTCGGTGAATGTCACCCCTCTTTCCTCAATTTTGAAATGCCCTTGTGCCAGCGCTAAAGTCGTGCGTCGGGTAATGCCTTTCAGAATATCAGTATCAGGGGTTATTAATGTATCACCTTTAAATATAAATACATTGCTACGGCTCAATTCACTGATATACCCGTTTTTGTGGAATAGCACATCTGATGCCTTTGCCGCTTTAATATCTTGTTGCAATATCATAAAATGCTTATAATCGGTGCTTTTTACTTCCGGCAAATCTCTTACAAAATTATAAGCAATTACCTTTATCCCATTGATATACTCCTCTGGTTTTACCGGATGTATATCTTCACTGATGATTAACAAATTAGGACTACTACTAGAAACACTATCTTCCGAATAACCACCAGTCAATATAAAACGAATGGCACAATCACCCAGGTCCGACTTTTCAATCAGCTGCATCACTACTTTGTAGGCTTCCTCTTTCTGAATCGGATTCGGTAATCTTAAAAGCCTTGCCGAGCGCTCGTATCTTTCCCAATACCAATCCCATTGAAACGGACGGCCATTGTAAGTACGGAAATAATCGAAAAGACCGTAGCCACGCAGTAGTCCAAGGTCAGTAATATGCACACTGGTTTGCTCTACCGAGCCAATTTTGCCATTAAAGTAGCAGTGATGAGCCATTAGAATTGTTTAATTTGTTCAACCTCACAAAGGTATCATTTTCCAACATTTGTCTCAAAAAAATCTCCTTTATTCCACGTAGGTCTTTCAGGATTCTGCGCTACCAGGTAACTTACCAGAAAGTTTACCTGTGCATATTTCTTTCCGGCCGACCATATAAACGTATCATTTACCTCGTCAGACGGTTTATGATAATTGGCGTCTCTCCACACTTTCACTTTGGCTGCCAGGTCTTTCTCGATAGTGGTTTTCTTATAACCGTATTTAATATGTATAGCAGGAATACCTGCTTTTACAAAATTATACTGGTCACTTCTCACAAAACGTCCCTCTGTTGGGTCAGGGTCAGGTTCTACATTTAAGCCTACATAGCCGGCGGCCTCTTCCACTACTTTCCATAAACTGCTATGTTCGGCGCCCAGTGGTGCTACTGACTCCAGAGGAGCTAAAAGCGTAGGCATATCAGTATTAATATCTGCTACAATTTTGTCTTTTGGCAAGGTTGGTAAAGCCGTAAAATAGCCCGAGCCTAATAAGCCTAATTCCTCGGCTGTCATCAGGGCAAATACAATCGACCGTTTGGGTTTAGTCGCAAGCTTTGAGTAAGCACGGGCAATCTCTAAAGCACAAGCTACACCTGAAGCATTATCATGTGCTCCATTATAAATAGAATCACCATTCACAGGCTTGCCGACACCTACATGGTCGAGGTGCCCTGAGTGAATCACAAACTCGTTTTTCAGTTTAGGGTCAGAGCCTTCAAATTTACCTATCACATTATAGCTTTCAATATCATCAAAAGTAGATTCATAATGTCCGCTGATACCACTTTTCAGAGTTTTACTTACGTATTTACCTGTTTCTACTGCTTTCCAGATGCTTTCCAGATCTTCACCCTCAGCCTGCATCAATTCTTTCAATAAAGCTACCGAAATGCCACCGGCAGCCTGAATCTTACCACCAAAAGCAGAGGCTGAGCTGGCTCTCGTGCCATCTGGCAGAATAGCCGCCCCAATACCATTGACCGACATATTGTTACTAATGGCTTTAAACTGAACGGTATTGGTGGTATAGTTACAAACCAATACGCCAATAGCTCCGTTTTTAGCCGCATATTCCTGCAAAGTGGCCGGATACTGCAAATGCAACTTCACGTTAGCCGATAAATTATCAGGTACTTTGCGCAGGATAACCACGATTTTGCCTTTTACATCCAGACCTTTATAATCCTCAATCTTGATTTTCGGTGCGTCAAAACCGGTACCTACAAAGGCCAGCGGTGCATCTAAATCAATAGATTTTTTTTCCGGGTGCGGGTACACATAGAAATCAGTGCCCAATGCCAAAGGCTTTTTATCGCCATTGGGTAGGGTCAATACTAATGCCGTTTTATCTTTATTCAGTTTGCTTTTTCTCAGCGTTACTTTTTGGCGATAAGATCCATTTTCTCCGGCTGGTTGCAGCCCTATTTCTTTATATTGTTTTTCTATATACTCTACAGCCATCATATAGCCTTCTTTTCCGGGCTGTCTGCCTTTCAGTTTGTCGTCTGCCAGATATACCACATGGGCTTTAATACGGTTCGTATCAATCTGATTAATGGCCGACTGAACATCAGCATTTAACGATTTTTGGGCACAAGCCAGTAAAGGCATTAAGGAAAGCAAAAGACAAAACGCGCGTTTCATAGAAATCAGTCAGGTATGGTTTGTTGAAAAACTTTTCCGCTAAGTTAAGGAAAAAATACTTAGCGTTAGGTTCGAACTTATATAATCCATTTTAGTGGTTACTTTAATAATCCTGGAACCATCTCTGTCCTCTTTCAAAAAGGTTCCTACCATATTGGTAACCTTTTCAGGTTGATTTTTACTGACTTTTACTTTCAAAGGCTCTTTTTTCAAAAAGGTTCCCCCCGTATAGGAAACCTTTTTCGGTTCGGTTTTACGGATTTTTACTTTCACAGGCATTTCTTTTAAAAAGGTTCCCACCGTATTGGTAACCTTTTTGGGTTCAATTTTACTGACTTTTGCTATCGCAGCCTCTTGTTTTAAAAAGGTGCCCACCATATTAGTAACCTTTTTTGGGTCAGTTTTGGTGACTTTTACTCTCATAGGCCCTTCTTTTAAAAAGGTGCCCACCATATTGGTAACCTTTTTCGATTCCATTTTGGATGCTGGAACTTTGGTAGCGTAAGTTATATATCTTCTACCTGTGTTAACTTTATTTTCTTCTTCCATTGCAGTAGTTGTTATGCAGACGACTAGTTGCGAATTGAAATTTAAGACTTGACATATGCTAAATTTCCGGCTTTGGATTGTGTTTTCAAAGTGTTTGGGAAGGTTTTTGGTTTAATCAGACTGTTACAAAGCCGGCTCAAAAGTTTTTCAGGTAAATAATATTCTGTCCGGCAGAGTCTCTCGTGCGCGCATGCAAAAAGCCAAGCAAGAGGACTCTGACATGCCTTAGTCTGTGCGATACTTTTATCAATTTTTAACCAAGAGGCAGCTATCTTTTAGTGATAAGACCTTTGCGGCAGAGTCCCCTTGCTTGGTTTAGGCTTACACACACGGGAGACTCTGCCGAAACATCATAATCAGACTATTGTGTTATTCCCTGCGCTTCATCTACTAAGTTACTGATTAGAGAACCCTTTATTTCAGCGCCTAGCCCGGCGCCTGAGCGAGTCGAAGGCCGTGCGATAGCCATTTTTGTGCAGATACTATGATAAATCCTACTAATTTCGAAAGATTAAACTTGTTTTTAATTTAATAGTTTATTCTTTATTTCCTTATATATCTATAGTATAAATGCTTTGCATTGCTTTAACTTATACTTTGCCAATGCTTTATTGAATGATTGGTATAGGTTGGTGAAGAGAAAAATGAATGGGCGAGCTTAATATAGAAAGTAAATAATATTGTCGAAATATATTTGAGGCGTGTTTAGCCTAATTAAATGAAGCTTTATTCATACAAATAAAAACATTAAGTTGGTCTGGAATCGAATCAAGAAGCTAAGCTTCTCTTTGACTAATTCATCATCAATGCGCCACCCAAAACCCAAATTTGATTTGTTCTACAGAGTAATATTTCGTCCAACTCATTTGCCTCAATTTCTTCAATACAAATAGCGAGTTCTGGATAAGATTGAGCAGTTTTCCATCCACAAAATTCAAAAATCCATTTTGCATCTTTTTCTGATTTCGCAAATCCATCATTTTTATGCCATATAGGGAAATTTCCATCTAAGCTAAGAATAATCGCTGTTTTAATCATAAAAATTATTTTTAGCCAATATTAAAAAAAAGGAGGGTAAATTCCTACCCTCCCGTGAACAAACTAATATTATCAGACAATTAGGAACTTAATAACTTAGCTTTAGCTTTACTGCTGGATATTGATTTTGAAATAGCAATAGTTAATATAAATATTCCTAAACCTATTAGAAAAGCAATTATTTTCCCTTCTTCTGCGTCTGCTTTTGTGCTAATTGAAACACCTTGTGCCCCAACGTTGATTTGATTATATACCATAAATTAAGTTAAATCATAAACTGGTGCCGTAGGTGCTTCCTTTTTTACAACCTCAATAGCTTTGTCTCTATTATAAGAGGTTGTATAACCCTCTGAACTCCGAGCGATTATTTCATTATTTTTAGCAACTAAATTGAAACGATAGTCACTTGGCTTATCAATTCTTCGATAATTGTTATCATAAGGAGCGTGAGCCTTAACAGAGGCTATTCCATCTTGACAACTTTGTTTTGTAATATAGCTTTCGCTTGATAAAATTTGTTCTCCGTTCGAGGCCTTAAAACGGAAATAATATTGAAAATTGGTGCCTCTGAAAATTTGAAAACTTGACATGGTAATTGTTATTATTGTTTAAAAAATAACAGTCCAATCTTTGGTTTTTGACCAAAAGGCATTAAATTTGTACAACAAAAGGGTGGTAAGGTGAGCGAACCTCCGCCCCCTTGTAAATTGTCTGGTGGAACATACAATTTATATAAGAACAATGCTCATGGACTGGAAACCTGCATTGTTCTTTTTTTATTCTAGGTCATCTTTCTTCCGCTCTCTAATACGTGGTTTAAGTTTATAATATTTTTCTTCATCAAAAATTACCTCGGTAATATCGTAGATAACTTTTTGATGTTCATAATCTATTCCTATCGAATCGAAAAGTCCTTTGGTGTTTGCATAAAAATATTCACCTGCTTTTGCAATTGAAAAAGTTTCTTCGTCTTCTTCATTAGTAATAACGAAGTATAGAATTTTGTCCTTTTCAAAATCTTCTCCGAATCCTATCTTTATAAATTTTGAATTATCAATATTTAATTTTTTTTGCGCATTAGAATTAAAGCCCAATCTTCCAGATATGTGAATTGTTGCCTTAACATTGGAATCCATGTCAACGGATTTGAAAAACCGTATCTTCATAATTCAATAATTTATTAGAAATGTATCACAAATATAATAATTTAATTGTATGAAAAACAAAACTTGATAAATAATTTATTCCTTTCAATTTCCTTGTATCATCCCTTACAATATTACCTTGCCTTAAAAAATGATCTCAATACATCATTTTTCTATATTATTTTATTGCAATAGATAATATACTAATAAATGCTTATGTAAATAGATAATTTATCTTTTATAATTATCTAACGGATACAAATTTAGAGAAAAAATATTTTCTGGATAAAGTGTATGATTTATATTTTCACCAATTATTTTTAATTTATATAATGTAGATTTAGAAAAATATGGAAAATCTTTAGAAGTAACGAATTATGGATTGAGTCATGCAGAAAATCGAAAATACATATATGATAATTTTATGTATAATAAAAAATTACGTAGGAGATGATACGAATTCGTATATTCATAATGAATTTGAGTTTCATTCCAGTTAGATCCTTTTAGTGCCCATAAACAACTTTGTTTCGTTTGTACTAAAGAATAAATAACTTTGCCTACTAAGTAAAACAAACTTACAAACTCATGGATAGCCAGGAAACCCACATCCAATCAGAATGGCAGAAATTCAGCCATTTATTCAAACGAGAAGAGGTTCCGGCAAAAACAATTTTACTAAAGGAAGGAGAAATCGCCAAAAAAATTTACTTCATTGAAAAAGGTTGTTTCAGGCTTTCGCTCAACAATGATGGTACAGATATTACCTTTCAGTTTTTCTTTGAGGGTGAGGGTATATCCTCTGCCGAAAGTTTCCGGTACAACCAACCAAGCCTTTATTCCATTGAAAGCCTCGAACCATCTATCGTACATTCATTGACCAAAGCAGATTATCTGACAATCATTGAAAATTCGCCATTAATTAAGCAAAACATCGAAGAACAAACCGTTCAACGGCTTCTCTACATCGAAAAACTTTTTCTGTCCAGAATAAAAAACAGTCCTGAAAAACGATACAAAGAATTACTGGAACAATACCCGAAAATTCTTCAAAGAGTGCCTCAACATTATATCGCTTCTTTTCTGGGTATTACCTCAGTTTCTTTAAGCAGAATCCGAAACAGGCGATAGCGTTTATTAACAATTGTTATCGTCGAAAAACTGTATGATGACGAATTTTGTATCAACAAAGTTTAACAATCAAAATTCGAAAATCATGCAAAACTTCACAATTCAAATCCCTGACAGCGAAATTAACTACCTCAATCAAAGATTGGCCAATGCCCGTTGGGCTGATTCAACTACCGACAACAACTGGGAAAAAGGCGTACCGACAGCCTATTTAAAAAAAGTAGCAGACTATTGGCTAAACAAATTTGACTGGAAAAAACAAGAGGCTATCCTCAATCAATTTCCGCAGTTTATCACCGAAATCGATGGGCAGACTATCCATTATTTACATATTAAATCAACCAGACCTAATGCCACGCCTTTGATGCTTGTTCATGGCTGGCCGGGTTCATTTGCTGATTTTATCAGGGTTATTGAACCGCTTACTAACCCACAAACTGAAGACCAGATAGCTTTTGATTTGGTTATTCCGTCTATCCCCGGCTTTGGTTTTTCAATACCCGTAAAAGAGAAAGGCTGGAATATGATTAGAATTGCCACGGCGTTCACCACCTTAATGAAGAATCTGGGTTATGAGCAATTTGCCGTTCATGGGGGCGATATGGGAGCAGGCATTGTGGGTATTGTGTCGGGTGTGGCAGCATATAATTTGATTGGCACACATATCAATTCAGATTTTTTTGCAGTGGCAGGGCTCGGCATGTTTCCTTCTGATAATTCCTTTTTTACCAATGAAGAAAACGTACGTTTAGAACGAATGAAACAATACAAAAAAGACGGAACAGCCTATTTAGAAATCCAGTCGACAAGACCAAATACCATTGGCATTGCGCTATCAGATAGCCCAATCGGACAATTAGGCTGGATACTTGAAAAATACAAAGAATGGTCAGACGAAGATAAGAATCTACCCGAAGATGCCATTGATATTGACCAGATTCTCACGAACGTATCCTTATACTGGTTCAATCAATTGGGGGCATCAAGCGCACAGATTCTTGCTGAGAATATGAGTATGGCTTTCGATTGGGGTGGCGATAATTCACAAGAAGCCAACCAATGGACACCTCCAAAAGTCCCATCAGCAATGGCTTGTTTCGGAAAAGCAGCAGACGAATCTTTATTGAAAAAACTGACTTCATTGATGGGCGAACCGGATAGATTTACTTTTTATGAGAAAGGCTGCCATTTCCCAGCAATGGAAGTACCGGATGCGCTGGTAAATGATATCAGAGCATTTTATGCAGGCATAATTAAATAGATTTTTGGGAGACTGGTAAGTGCATAAAATCCATTAATTTTATGCACTTACCAGTCTAAATAAAGCTCTATAGTCTTTCTAGTTATACCTGATACTCTTCTACATTATCAATCCAATTTGCTTAGCATGTGCAATGGCATCATCTGTATGCTTAAACTGAAAGGTGTAAATATTTTTGTTTGTGATAGCATTCATCATTTCTAGAGTAATGCTTTCTTTTTCTGCACTTACATTTCTGATATATATAGCTGCAACTTGCCCGGGATATTTATTGGCAATAGCCATATAAATTTCCGGATCTTTTTGTGAGTTATCTCCCAGCAAAACAAATTTTTGCTTCGGAAATGCGTGCAGAATTCTTATGACCCGCGCTAGTTTTCCCTGGTGTTTGGTTCTACCGGTTTTCAATAATTGATACCATTCTTTTATCTGATTCAGTAAAAAAGCACCTTTAGGTAAGTCGTTATGCTTAAAAAACTCATTCAGGTAATCATACAGATTCCACTCACTGCTCGAAACATAGAAAAACGGATTGAGTAAATCGGGAGTTGTGTGGCTCAATGAAAGCAACTGGTAAAACTTGACTACATCATCAAAAGTTTTTCGGCTACGTGGGTTTTTGGTAAACATCACACGTAGTTTTTTGCCTGGCCTGACAGAATGGGAAATGAGGACAGTATCGTCAATATCAGAGATAAAACCATACTGGGTAGAGTGTGGGATAAAAATTTTACCCTGTCCCGAAACAATTGGCTGGTTTTGTGTATTTACTAGACAAATGGTTATTTCATGCCATCCGGCAGTCACTTCGGTAGCAGATTCCCATTCAAATTTAAAGAAACCGTCAGATTCGGTCGTACTATACAGCTGTTGATTCCCCCATTGCAGACTTACGCGGACATTGGCTAATGGTTTTACGAAAAACAGTCTGACTAACTGTACCACATTTATGAGAATATTATTACTGAATTTATCCGGTTTGGCGGGTTTCCCGGCCAGAACATGACCATATACAACCAGATTATGCGTATGGCCGTAGCCATGATATACTTTTACGAAAGCCTCTGAATTTTCCATTATGACACAAACTAATTCTAAGATTCTATTTATAGTCAATCCTGTTTCAGGAAGAAATAACACTGACTGGGCTTCTTTAATAGCCGATTATTTTAAATCAACGCAGCATCACATTAAAATTTATGAGCTGACAAAAAACTGTAATATAGAAACAATAAAAGAGCAGATTAAGTTATTTCGGCCTGAGCAGGTGGTTGCCGTTGGAGGAGACGGTACTATCAAATTAGTAACCGAATGTGTGATAAATACGAATATAAAAGTCGGCATTTTTCCTGCAGGTTCAGCAAACGGGCTAGCCAATGAGCTTAAAATATATGCAAACAATGCGCTGGACATTATTGCCAAAGGCTTTTCAAAAAAGATTCACTTAACCAATATTAATGGTGAACTATGTATTCACTTAAGCGATATCGGGCTGAATGCCTATGCTATGAAAAGGTTTAAAAACCAGAAAGTGCGTGGTATGTGGGGCTATTTTATCGCTTCTCTGAAAGTGCTTACTCAGAATCCAAAAATGGAGATAAGCATGCGTATTGACAAGAAAGTAGTTAAAATAGAGGCCGAAATGATTGTCATTGCCAATGCCACAACATATGGAACAGGGGCAGTTATTAATCCAATCGGGCGATTGGATGATGATTTATTTGAAGTAGTAGTGGTTAAAAAAATATCTGCTAAGGAGGTTTTCAAAATGGTCTTCACGCACAAAGAGTATGATTTAGATAAAACCGAAGTTTTTCAGGCTAGTTCACTATCTATGCATTCAAGAAAAAAAGCACATTTTCAGATTGACGGCGAATATCTCGGGAAAATACAAAGCCTGAAAGTAGAACTCATTCCCGATGCTATCGAATTGGTAGTGCCTGAAGAATAATTGTTGCTATTTTTTTAACAACTATGTGACCACTCGGCTTAAAAACTTCCCTAACTGCTCCCTAAGCAATTATAACTTACCCGTTTCTTTCGCTTGAGAGCTTCCTGCATAGTATCCCTTTGGCACTATATATGTCTTAATCTATTAAATATTGTAGAATTACTTGCTCATTAAATTAGAGACTTCAGAAGTATTCTAATTTAACATCCCATAGAAACCCCAAGCGGTTATTAATAGATGTTGGTACATTTTTATGTTTAACAAATAAGATACTTTAAACTATTTTTTAAATATGAAAACCACAAAATCAAATTCCGCAACTGCAACGTCAGAAAAAAATGGCGAAAAATTAAAAGAACTGTTTGTTGATGCCCTGAAAGACATTTATTGGGCCGAAAAACATCTCATGAAAGCACTTCCAAAATTGGCTAAGGCCGCTACTTCGGAAGAACTGAAAGCGGCCTTTGAATCACATCTCACAGAAACAGAAGGCCATGTAACTAAAGTAGAACAGGTTTTTGAAGAGATTGGCGAAAAAGCCAAAGCCAAGCATTGCCCGGCTATGGAAGGTTTAATCGAAGAAGGGCAAGAAGTAATTGAATCTACCGATAAAGGTACATCTGTAAGAGACTGCGGGCTGATTATGGCCGCACAAAAAGTAGAGCATTATGAAATAGCTTCTTATGGCTCTCTGAGAAACCTGGCAGGTCTTTTAGGCTACAAAAATGCGGCTAAATTACTTCAATCTATCCTAGAGGAAGAAACTGCTGCAGATGAAAAATTAACAAATTTAGCCGAATCTCAGATTAACGAGGAGGCTCTTCAGGAATAACAAGATAAGATTTAAAATTCTGGTTATGAATAAGCCTTGTAAAATTTTATAAGGCTTATAACTCTTTATTGCCTATAATTTAATCTGACTTTCGATTGTCGTCAGTGAAAGGCTGTGATTTAAAATACATGGTTTATTAAAACAATACTAATGCTTTGACTATGAATGGAGTGCTCATGCAATATTTTGAGTGGTATTATCCTGCCGATGGTACCCTGCGGGGGAAATTAACAGAAGAGGCAGAAAACATCTCTAATTTAGGGATTACAGCAGTTTGGGTACCTCCTGCCTGTAAAGGAGAACAAGGCAAGGAATCAAGAGGATATGATATCTACGATTTTTATGATTTAGGAGAGTTCGACCAGAAAGGTACAATAAGAACTAAATATGGAACCAAAGAAGAATATATCCGGATGATAGAAGCTTTACACCAATATCATATACAGGTATATGCAGATGTGGTCTTCAATCATTTAGCAGGTGCAGATGAAACAGAGAGAATATGGGTCAGGAAAATGAATCCGGAGAGTAATACAGAATTCATTAGCGAGCCTTTTGAGATAGAAGCAGCTACGCGTTTTACTTATCCGGGCAGAAACAAGAAATATTCAGACTTCATCTAGGATTATAACTGTTTCAGCGGGGTAGGTTATGCAGAAGATTTAAAAGAGGAAGGAGTATTTAATATTTTGAATGAGTATGGTTATACCTAGGAAGAAGTAATAGGAAACGACAAAGACAATTATGATTTTCTGATGTTATCAGACATCGAATACAGAAATCGGGAGGTACGCGAAGAATTAAAAAAATGGGGTAAGTGGTATTATGAAACTACTCATTTTGATGGGATACGATTAGATGCCCTCAAACATATTACACCCGGCTGGCCTGTTGAATGGCTGGATTATATGCGGCAACAGGTGAATCCAGATTTAGTAGCAATAGGTGAGTACTGGACGGCTGAAAAAGTGGATATGATGGAGAAATATATTGAAGCTACTGAAGGTAGAATCAAATTATTTGATGCCCCGCTTCACTACAATTTCTGTCGTGCTTCTAATTGTGACAAAGACTTCGATCTGAGAACAATCTTCGATAATACCCTTGTACGTACACATCCTACGTTAGCCGTAACATTCGTAGATAACCACGATACACAGCCTATGCAGGCTTTAGAATCTTGCGTTGAATCCTGGTTCAAAACAATAGCTTATGCGCTCATCCTCCTAAGACAGGATGGATATCCTTGTATTTTCTATGCCGATTTCTATGGTGTTAAATATCAGGACAAAGGCAAAGATGGTACCCAATGTAAGGTCGTTCTCCCGCAATTGAAAGAAATAAAAAAACTATTGGTACTTCGTAAGAAATATGCCTATGGCGAACAAACAGATTATTTCGACCATGAAAACTGCATCGGTTGGGTAAGAAGTGGTAGTGAAGAAGGTCCCGGTTGTATAGTACTACTCACTAACTGTGAAAAAAGTGAAAAGCGAATGGAAGTGGGCGCCCGATATGCAGGCAAAAGCTTTGTAGATTTTCTTCATCCAAATAGTGAAGAAGTTATCATTGATGAAGACGGGACAGGAGTGTTTCAGGTAGAAGCCAAATCCGTTTCAGTATGGGTTTTAAAAGAAGAATAATTAATCCGATTAATAGAATAAATAACTGCACAATGAAATCAGAAAAAGAAAAAGTAGACCATGCAGCTTCAGGCGAAGCAAATATGAAAGTGAGACCTGTTTTTGAAAGAGAATATGATACAACAGACAAAAAACTACAGGACAAAGTGGCTATTATCACCGGAGGTGATAGTGGTATTGGTCGGGCTATCTGTGTAGCATTTGCCCGTGAAGGGGCAAAAGTAGCCATTGTCTTTATAGATGATGATGACGATGCCAAAGAAACCCAAAAACTGGTAGAAGAGAAAGGAAGTGAGGCCATTTTGATTAATGCAGACATTGGTCTTAAAAAGAATGCAGAAAAGATTGTTCAGAAAGTAATAAATAAATGGGGTAGGCTCGATATTCTGGTCAATAATGCAGCGGTTCAATTCCCTGAAACTGATATTCTGGAAATTGAAGAAGAACATATTGTCAAAACTTTCAGGACAAATATTTTCTCACAACTCTTTTTGGTACAGGCAGCTCTGCCTCATTTAAAAGAAGGCAGTTCAATTATCAACACAACTTCAGTAACGGCCTATCATGGTAATCCTTTTCTTCTGGATTATTCTGCCACCAAAGGAGCTATTGTATCTTTCACCCGGTCTCTATCTGGCATATTAACCGGAAAGAAAATAAGAGTAAATGCAGTTGCTCCAGGTCCTATCTGGACACCACTGATTGTCTCTACTTTCCCGGATGAATCATTAGATACCTTTGGTAAAGATACGCCTATGCAACGGGCAGGCCAACCGGCTGAAGTAGCCCCTGCTTATGTTTTTCTGGCCTCTGATGATGCCAGTTATGTTACAGGGCAGGTAATACATGTGAATGGAGGAACGATAGTTAATGGGTAGTGTAGATAATTCCTACTATTCAATCAATAATTTTTTAATGAGATAAATACAAGAACTATGATGACCGACGAAGTTATTCAATTAGATAAAAAACGTGTTCAACCCCCGGCAAAAAAACCGATGCCCTGGGAAGAGTTTTATGAGTTATATAGAAAATACATTGTAGATGAGCACAATATTCTGAATCAGCGTACTATTTGGCTGGCTATTTCACAATCGTTTTTCTTTGGAGGCTATGCTAGTGTAGCCAATGCGCCTAAAGAAGCCAAAAGTCCCATTTTTGCGGCTCAGCAGGAATTACTTTTATGGCTATTGCCATCAGCTGCTTTAATCGCCTGTTTTTGTGTTTTTCTGGGCATCATTGCCAGAAGTATGAATCTTGAATCAACAAAAAGAAAATTTGAATTATGCTCTGAGGAAGACGAAAATTATCCTTTAATAGATGGTACTACTAGGGTTAAAAGAATGGAAATATTTTCCATATGGGTACTACCAATCATTTTCATGGTAACCTGGCTTGTGATTCTCATCAGACAATTCATACACGCTTAAGTAAAGTAGCTTGTTTGTTTGAATGCTCTGACGAGTATATGAATAGTATTTATTTAAGAGATAAATTTCTAGCGAATGCCCCTTCTCAAGGGGCATTTGACTTTATAAATAAGTTTGAATTGAAATGATTCGAACATTAACTAACATCCGCCAACTCTAAGCTCAGGCAAATGATTTTTTAATGTAACTACTGTTTTGTTCAGTTTATAATCATCCCACCCTAAATCATTCACCAGTTTGATGGCTCCCTCGCGTGTGCCGGATACAAACTTGCTATTGTTCATGTGAAAGCTATTAAGATAATATTTCGAAACGCCAGTATCTAATAATTTATGGGCGAATTGCTCGGCATTACGAATCGGTAAGAGAGGAGACAAAGATATACAGGCATTGATACCCGCCTCACGCACTTGTTTAATAGCCTTTAAACGCATCTCAATGGACGAACAAACGGGCTCAAAAACTTTCCTGACCTCTTCAGTATCTGTAGTAACCGACATATTCACCTGAATCGAAGGAAATTGTTTGAATAATTCGATATCCCTCACCACTAATGGACTTCGGGTCTGTACAACCAGCCTGATATGATGATACTTGATAAATTCCTGTAAAAGACTTCTGGTAAGCTCCAACTCTCGCTCAATAGGCTGATAAGGGTCTGTTGCACTACTCATATAAATCGACTTATTATATAGCGGCCTTTTTCTGAATTTCATCAGCAATTGCAGCGCATTCTCTTTTACCCTTACCCAACGCCCCCAGTTATTTTGCTCTTCATCGGTTCTGGTAAAAAAAGCAGCGTAACAATAACTACAAGCAAAGGTGCATCCGGAGTAAGGATTAAGCGTAAAATCAAAATCCGCCATAGCACCCTTGCTGGCAGTTAAAATGGAAGAAGCCTGATGATAAGATACGCTGGCCTGGCCGAATTTCTCTCGTCGTTCTCTGTCTTCCCTGTTCACGAATAACTCGAATAATTCGAGTTGAGTGGATTTCATAAAAGTGTGTGAAAATAGATTGTGGATTTAATAGCTGCTATTTACAGCATCTCTGGGATTCTGCAACAAAGTTATAGTCAATTTGTGTAATAGTATATCTACAAATTGTGTAGTTTGTAAAAATAAAAAGACTGCCCTTTTAAGACAGCCTTTTTTGCATGGTTAATCATTACTTTTTAAAAAGTAATGGTATTAACTGTATTAGTGGTTGAGGTAGTAGTAGTAGTTTTTAAGGTGCCACCCGAGGTAGAATAGTTTCCTCCGGTATATAATCCCCATCCTGACGAATTGCCAACAAAACCTCCACCCATATAGCTTCCGCCAAAATATATTTTATATTGCGTTCCTTTTACTAAGCCCGGTGCAGAAAAATGGAAAGAATAAACCGCATTTTTAGGCTTGAATGTTACCAGCTCCGTTCCGGCTGCATTCTCTATATGGATTAGTGAAGAACCCGCCAATTGAGCACTTGATTTTAAGTACATACCTACTTGTGTAGAAGTAGCATTCATGGCTTTTGCTCTATTAGAGTTTGAACCTGCTGCAATTAAAGTTCCTCCATTCACCAGAAAGGTACCATTCACATCAATCGCTTCTTCCGGCGAATTAGTTGGGCCACATATAATGGTCGTCCCGCCTTTTATCGTAATGTTTCCATTGCTATCTATCGCATCACTGCCTGCTACTATTACAATGCCGTTATTAATAAACAGATTGCTTCCATCATTAGATTCTGTTCCACCACTCACTGTTCCTTTTGTTACATTAATGCCATCGTTGGTAGATGTCACATTTGTTACACCACCATCAAAAGTAATGATTGGCGCTTCTATGCCCTCTCTTGATTTAGTAATATTTATAGTTCCGTTGGTCACCGTAACAGAAGTTTCTGATTTGATACCATCGTCGGTGGCAGCAATGTTCAGCTCACCATTGGTAATAGTAAAAGCACCATCGCTTTTAAAGCCTTTGGCTTCACTGGTTGTAGAGCTATTGTATGTATAAGTAGCACCTGTTGCCGAAATGGTAGTCGTACCCCCACTAATAGTTGCTGTGCCATCTACACTTATTCCTTTTCCACCGGCCCCTGTATTCGTGATACTAAGATTCCCGCCTTTAATGGCTAAATTTTTATCACAATTAATTCCGGCAGAGGCAGCAATATCAGCATCAGCAGTTACATAATAAGCTGCACCAGAGACATTGATTTTTATGGTACCAGCAGATAGCGTAAAGTCTCCATCCGTTTTAATTCCTTTAGCACCTTTACCGTTTACATTTAGCGTTACAGCATCAGCCGTACCGATTGAGGTATAGCTTGTACTTTTAATAGCATTGCCTTTATCTCCGGTTGTGGTCACTTTTATAGTGCCGCCTTTAATTAAGACATAAGGTGTAATACTCGCATCTGTGCCATCGTAGGCTGCAGTGATACCATCATCTACACTATTTACAGTTATTGAACCACCATTAATAGTTATATATCCTTCTTCGGCCACAATACCATCACCCAAGGCGGTTATATTCACCGTTCCGTTATCCATCGAGAAATAATCATTGGCATGAATACCATCTTTAACTGCCGATTTTACGATCAAATTAGTTTCGCTGATAGCAACATAATCGTCTGAAGCGATAGCATGTTTATAGTTTCCGGTTACGTTCAACGTACCTGTACCCATAAAAATCAATTGCCCTTCGCTAAAAAATGTGCCTTTCTGGTCTTCACCACTGGTAGCATAAGTTGTACCATCAGTCAGGTTATTAGTTGTACCATTTAGTACATTAATTGTACTTTTTTACCTGATTGGATATTGATGGCCGGGCCTGCACTGTTGGTCAGGCTTACCCCTTTCATGGTAATATTAAATTTATATTCGCTGTATATCTTGAAACTGCCTTTTGAAGCTGTTCCTGATAGCAGATATACAATTTCTTTGATAGTATTTTTAGAAGTTATCGTAACATCTGCTCCGCTTACCGCCACACTTACTCCATCATTGGAAAAAGCATTGTTTACAGTCGCAGTTGTACCTGAGTAGACAATCACTACAGTATCTTTAGCAGGATTGGCCGTACCTGTAGAACCCGCTGCCACAGTTAAAGTAACGGTAAAGGTTTGTCCGCCAAAACTGATATTAAAAGTAGCAGTACCAGCTGAGGTAGGAGTACCCGAAATGGTATAAGTTAATTTCCCAGTACCATTAGCTAAAGTGCCTGCAGCTAATGTAGCAGTAAGCCCTTCAACACCTGTTGACGAAGCCGTAGAGGCATCATAAGTACCGCCATTTCCTCCTGTATAGTCTAATATAATAATACCTGTATAGGCAGTTCCGCTCGTGCCGGTAGTTGGAGTAATGGTACCCGTCAAGGTAGACACATTGGCTTTGGATTGAACAACAGGTAAAGCCAGTATACATGATTGTCCACCTAATTCAATTGAAAAACTAGCTGTTCCGGCAATATTAGGAGTGCCTGTAATAACGAAACTGGCAATTCCATTGCCACTAGCCAGCGTACCCGCAGATAAGGTGGCTATTAAACCTGTGACACCTGAGGATGCGACAGCAGTACCGGCAGGATAAGCAATGCCATTTCCACCTGTGTAAGGAACACTCGCAGTTGCGGTATAAGATACACCGCTGGTAGCAGTAGCCGAAAACGTAGCTTCTGAACAATTAAGTGCTGAAATACTGGCTGTTTTTAGTATGTCATCAGTTTTGCAGGAATGAAAAATTAAAACTACCATTAGCAATAAGCTAACTATCACGAATCCTCTTCTATTCATATTGGTGATTAATTTGGGAAATATTTTATCGGTTTTCAAAAACAAAGACGAATAGAAGAACAAAAGAGTGGTATGGCTTATAAAAAGATGTGAAATAAATAAGGGGTTAAACGATTTCAGAGTTTTAACTAATGAAATTATTGAGAATAACAGAAAGCTTTTAAAATAGGAAGAAACAAAAAAGGTCTGAGAATTGATAAATTATCAGACCTTTAATTGAAAATTGGGGATTTTAAAAATGTCTACTACTTATAAGGCAGCAGAGTATTATGCTAAGCAAAGAAATATCATTTACAATTTAAAGAAACATTCATTTTGATATATTTGGCTGGATTAGCGCTTGAAACACCTATAGTTAACTTATCTCCTGCAGCTACTGCTATCGAGCCTGTTCCTAAACCAACTACTTTATCTCCTATATTTGCACCTGAATTCACAATTACTGTTAGTGCAGTGGGATTACCGTTTTTGTATAAAGTTGCCGTAGATGATGAAACAGGGGCTGCTGTAACGGTCTCAGTTTCCAGGTATATGGCCGTACAATTAGCAGCTGCTGGCATAATAGTAACTACATTAGTAGGTGAATACGGAATTGGAACTTGCCTTGTTCCCGGAGTGTCAGGGTTAACAGTACTAGTAAAGAATGCAGAACCCAGCCCCATGGAAGGCTCACCAGTAAGTCTGACCCAGTTTGGTGTGTTAGGTGTACCCGCATTATAATAAAACCCACTTGCACCATCTGTTTGATACACCAATAATCCGGTAGCAGGGGCAGCAATTCCAGGGCTTCTTTGTGCTGCTGTCATTCGGGGTACTAAAACCCCTTTAGAATCCATGCTTACTGATGGATTTTGAGCTTTGGCAGCTTCAATATTCAACAAAAATAGACAAAAGACTGCAAATACAGCCATATAGTTTTTGGTTGTCGAAGACTTTTGTTCAATAAATATTCGATTAATATGGTAGATAGTTTTCATTTTGTTAATAATTTACATGGGAAATATGGCAAAGAATAACATAAAAAATAGTCATCGTTTTATTACTTTTCCAATAGTCTTCATTAGAAAAGTATGTACTATCACACTCTTCTTAATTTCTTGATGGGAAAATTCCTTGCAAACAAATAATAAAGTTCATGCCAAGATATGGTTGCATATTATTAAATGGTTGACTCCCACCCGTAACACCAATGGCTGAGTTAGCCATCGGCACCGCACCTGAATTAGCGACATAAACATTAGGCATTGTTCCGCCATTTGAGCGTGATTGAGAGGCTAACAGATTCCCATTGGCAGTATTAATGGTAGGCCCATTAGCAGAAGCATTTAACGAATGTATATGAGCTGGTAACTGGCTTATCGTTAAAGTATTTGTTTCACTACCGGCCACTTCTCCTAAATCTATAGGAGATAACCCTGGTCCTTGCCCTTGCCCTACAGGTACTCTGCTCCTAAAGTCCGGTAACGCAAAAGTAGTTTGTCCGTTACCCCCGTAGGTAGTACCTAAGATTGAAAAAAGAGCAGTGTTTTGTGCAATAGATAAAAGCTGACCCTGACAAAATGCCCAACTTTTAGGAGCAAAATTTCCTGCAAACATTCTGATTTCTCCAATAGTTCCTTCCATACAATGATGTCGTTTAATGATTGAGATAAATTTCTGAACTTTACCAAAAATCAAAATCCTTATATCAGGATTATGTAATAGCATAATCGACCTTAATTTCTTGAAGGATAAATGCCCTCCATACAAATAATAAAGTTTATACCAAGATATGGTTGTATGTTATTGACTGGCTGGCTCCCACCTGCAACACCAATTGCAGAGCCACCCATTGGTACCGCACCTGAATTGGGGGCATAAACATTGGGCATTGTTCCGCCATTTGAGCGCGACTGAGAAGCTAATAGATTTCCGTTAGCGGTATTGATTGTTGGGCCATTGGCGGAGGCATTTAACGTATGTATATGAGCTGGCATTTGGCTTATCAATAAAGTATTGGTTTCACTACCCCCCACTTCACCCAAATTCCTACTTGTCAGTCCTGGCCCTTGTCCGGTACCTATAGGTACTCTGCCTCTAAGATCTGGTAAACCAAAAGTAGTTTGGCCATTGCCTCCATAAGTAGTGCCTAAGAGTGAAAAAAGTGCTGTGTTTTGAGCAATAGATAATAATTGACCCTGACAAAATGCCCAACCCCGGGGAGCAAAATTGCCTGCAAACATTCTGATTTCTGCAATGTAACCTTCCATGGCTTTATAATTCTTTAATAGTTGAGATAGATATTAAACTGGATTTTTGAAAAATTTTCATTTTCTTTTTTTGTCTTAGGCAACTCATCTCTCAATTTTTCATGTGTGTTGCTCACATGAAAACCATCCACAAAAGCCTTTCCCGAAGCCCCAAAATAGAGTTTTGTCAAAACCTCTTTCCCATTTTTATCTTTAATTTTAAAGAAAATCCGGCTCATTCTATAATGCCCTTCTTCAAAATGATTTTCAGGAAAATCGGTCTCGAAAGTATAATTCCCTTCTGCATCAGTTATGAGTTTTCCTTCATATTCAAATGTTTTTGGCTCACTTGCTGAATTATTATGCCAGATTTCAACAATCGCGTTTTTAACGGGCTTTAAATCTTCATAGCAAATTTTGCCATATATATTTACTACTTTATCAGCCTTCTTTTTCAAACTCAATACTTTGTTTCCGTTAAGTTGATTATTAGCCTTAGCGTAGGTAACCAATGGAAGGAAACTAACTCCTATGCCTAGATAGACAGCGTTTTTGCAAAAACTTCTACGACTGTTTGACATTTTTCTAATATTTAGAGTTTTAATAAAGTACTCAATTATAACTTTTATTTCGTGACAATTCAACTGGTTTTATGGTATTGTCCAATTACTCAGCAAGCCACATTCTTAATAAATTACTATGTGTTTGCAGCAATAAATTTGCCTCAACTGAATTTGCGTCTTTCTGATAAAGCGAGCCATGAATCTGATTCAGATTGAATAATATTTGTCGTTTATCAATAGAAGCTATTTCACTTTGTATCCATGTTACAGCAGCACGGCGTTCTCCTTTCGTGATTGGGTTTACACAATGTAGGTACATACAGGGATAAACTACCGCATCGCCCTTATTAGGCTTGTAAGAGGTAATTCCCTGCGAACCATGAATCATTAACTCACCTCCCTCATAGGTGTCTGGCTTAGACAGAAAAATAGTCATTGCTAAATCCGTTCTGATAACAGGGCCCCCTATATGTGGATTACGCATTTGTGGACTATCCACATGCCATCCGTATGTCATGCCTTCAAGGTATTTACTAAAGATAACCGGATAAATATGTTTGGGCAATATGGCTATCTGGAAAAGTGGACTTGTTTCTAATGCCTGAACAATAATGGATTGTAATTGTGGAAGAATTTCGTAATCGTTGGTATCAATCTGTAAATTATTTTTAACCGACTTTGCTGCCAGAGAGGCAGTTTTCGAACCATCAACAAATTGACTTTTCTCAAAAAGAAAATCAATCTTTAAAAGCTCTTCAGGCTTTAATAGTTGAGGTATATGTATCAGACTCATGGTTACAATTTTATTGTCTTAGCCAGCTAATCATTTCCGGATAAGCAATTGTCTTACTCTGGGCTAAATCTATTCTCTCATTAGTCATTCCATACCATTGTAATATGGGTACTCCTATATAATGACCATTACTAAAGTTATATATAATGTTTTCTGACTCGCCTTTATACCCATAGGCATGAAAAACTACACTTGGCTCAATTCCAATCTCAAGGCAGGCGGCGTAAGTCCAGGCAATAACAGCCATTTCGGTTGCTGCTTTATGTACCTCATTCTCCAAACTTCCTGAGTTATTCTCCCTCTCTTCCGGAGTCATCAAGGCAATATGGCCCGCTTCGTGTAAAGTATCACCTATATAAGTCAGCTTCTCTTTTTCAATTTGCAGAACCCCGTTTTCAATGCGTAATCCGGGCAAAAACATTTCCTGATTTATTTCACAAATTTCAAATGGAATCCCGATTTTCTGAATGAAATCAATGATTTTTGAAAAGATAACTTCTTCTGACTGACTCACAAGTTTCAGACTATTTTTTGGGTATATAAATGAATAGTAAATATAATCATATAAAAAGTCTTCTATTTGGTTTTATAGAGTTAAAATTTAAATTATTTACTAAGTGGTAAGTTTCGAGAAATGATCAAATAAAAACGAAGAAAATCAATTAAAAACTCACTCTACTGCAATCCTCTCAGCATTTTATAAAAAGCTTCGGCATAGGTATCACTAATAGGGATAATCTGGTCTGCAATCTGAATCCTGTTTTTTTCGATGTGGTCAATTTTGTCGATAGCGACCAGAAAAGAGCGGTGCACGCGGGCAAAATCCTGCGAGGGAAGCAATTCTTCCAGCTTGGCGAAGTTCAGAAGTGTCATAATCTTCTCTTCTCTGGTATGAATCCGCAGGTAGTCTTTCATTCCCTCCGCAAAAAGAATATCACGGACTACTACTTTTTGTATGCGATGGCCTACTTTCAGGAAGATATATTCCTGTTCACTTTTCGCTTCTACTTTAACTTCTTTCGTTTCAGATTGCAGTTTGAGGGTTTGTTCCTGATACAGGCGCAGTACGCTTTTGTAAAATCGTTCAAACGAAAAGGGTTTTAACAAATAATCCTTTACTTCCATTTCAAAAGCCCTTAAGGCATATTGGTCATAGGCCGTAGTCAGTATAATCATCGGTTTAGGGTTCAGCATCGGAATAAAACTAAGCCCGTCCAGATCCGGCATGTTGATATCCAGAAACAGAAGATCAGGTTGGTCTTTCTCCAGAGAACCAGCCGCTTCCAGAGGACTTGCGAAACTACCTTTCAGCTTTAAAAAAGAAACTTTTGCAATGTATTCTTCCAGTATTTCTTGCGCCAGCGGCTCATCGTCAATGATATAGCAGGTAAGCTTATCTTTCATGAGGTTTTAATTGAAGACCATGAATTTTGAGAACAACGGTAAAAGTTTCACCCGTGTTGTGAATTTCCAAAGTGTGCTGATCCGGGTATAGCAAAGTTAGTCTTTTCCGGACGTTCGGCAAGCCAATACCACCAGGTTCATCAAGCGTATGATGGGTTGGATGTTTATTAACGGGGTTCTGGACGCTGAAAGTAAGTATTTCTTCCGCTACCTCGACTCTGATTTTCAAATCGCCGGGATTAAGCCTCGCGGGGCTATGCTTGTAGGCATTTTCAAGCAGGTGAATGAACAATAGAGGAGCGATATGGCAGATTCCTGTTTCTCCCCCTATCTTCAAATCCACCACCGGACTCTGTTTATACCGGAGTTGCTGCAAACTTATATAATCCTGCAAATAGGTCATTTCCTTAGTCAGCGGAACGGTAGAAGCGTTTGAATCATAAATCATGTATCGCATAAGCGAAGCCAGATGCAAAACTGCCTCCGGCGCTGTCGGAGCCTGCTTATATACCAACGTGTGGATATTATGGAGAGTATTAAACAGAAAGTGCGGGTTAATCTGCGATTTGAGGTAATACAACTCAGCCTCCGCAGCCTGCTTCTCCAACTGCTCTTTTATAATAGTATTAAGCACCAGATTCTCTGTGACCCTCGCCAGCCAGCTGAGAAAGAGAAAAATAGGCACAATAGATAGTAGTGCCATAAAATAATTATTAAAGAAAGCAGACCAGCTATGAAGCTTCAGGTAATGAAAATACGAAAAAAGAAAAGGCCCCATCAAAGCAATCGCTGTCAGTCTGGCCCTATATGCCCGCTTCTTTCTTTTACCTGAATAGTGCGTCAGGAGGAAGAAATGGCTGTAAAAAACAAACAAACATGTCAGAATAAATCCCAGAGTTGTAGTAAACCATTTGGGATCATTCTCGCCTCCTAATTGTAAGGCTACCAGCAGGCTGAACAGCGTCCAGAGAACGATATGTACTACCCTGAATATATTTTTAACTCGATTCATAGAACAAAGATAGCTTTTCCTACCATTTGCTAACCACCTTATCGACCGGGGTTTTATCCCAATCTATGAAAGGTTCAATCAGGTCTGCCAGTGCTTTGGCAGAAGCGAATCAGACATTGGTCGATTACTTCACAGCATTAGCATATCGCTTTTCGCTTTTTAATCTGGTGATAATTGATTTGTACTGAAAACAGAGAAAGAAAGTATTATAAAAGTGCTTTAATCAAAAAAGCTTGACCGATAAAACCAGATCAGAATTATGAAAAACTATCCCCTTAGCCTATCTATCCGCAATGTCTCTAAAACTTATGCGAATGGCACCCAGGCATTGGATAATGTATCACTCGACATCCCTTCAGGCCTGTTTGGGCTATTAGGCCCTAATGGTGCCGGTAAATCAACGCTTATGCGCACGCTTGCCACTTTGCAGGAGCCGGATGAGGGGCAAATATTTTTAGGAAATATAGATGTAGTGAACCAGAAAGAAGAGGTGCGTGAGACACTGGGCTATCTTCCTCAGGAATTCGGCGTTTATCCCAAAGTAAGCGCGGAGGAACTGCTAGACCATTTCGCAGTGCTGAAAGGTATTATCAATCGGGCAGAGCGAAGAGAAGTTACTGAGACTTTACTCAAACAAACGAATCTCTGGGATAAGCGCAAGCAAAAGCTGGGTGGCTTCTCAGGTGGTATGAAACAACGCTTTGGGGTGGCAGTAGCTCTTCTTAATAACCCAAAGCTATTAATCGTAGACGAACCAACGGCCGGATTGGATCCGGCAGAGCGCGTGCGTTTTCTGAACCTTTTAGGTGAATTGGGGGAAAACAGTGTGGTAATCCTATCCACCCACATCGTGGAAGATGTATCAGAACTATGCACACATATGGCCATTATCAATAAGGGGCAGATTCTATTGGAGGCCCAACCAATGGAAGCAGTTGCTGCACTCAAAGGTAGAATCTGGCATAAACTGACGGATAAAAGTACATTACCTGCCCTGGAGCAGGCGCATCAGGTGATTTCTGCCAAAATGTTAGCAGGCCGCACAATGGTGCATGTATATAATCAGGAAAGTCCCGGCAACGGTTTTGAACCAGTAGAGCCCGATCTGGAAGACCTGTACTTCAGTACCATGGCGGGCCATTATGTTCAACCGCAGACATTGAAGGAGGAGAAAAAATGAAGTTCTTAAAGATTTTTGAGCTTGAATTCACCTATCAATTACGTAGTGTCACTACCTGGCTCTACTTCTTAGCTGTATTGAGTTTTGCTTTTCTGGTTGTGACAGAGAATTATAGCTATGATGCACATGAGGGCTATTTCTTACTCAATGCGCCTATTGTCATTGCTACTGTGGCGGTCTTATGCATCGTCCATTGGCTCGTAATAGGCGCGTCTGTGGCGGGCAATGCCGCTGCCCGCGATGTACAGACAGGGATGCATTCTCTTACCTATACTGCCCCCGCCAGTAAAGCCGAGTATCTGGGAGGGCGATTCTTCGCTGCCCTTGTCCTTAATGTTCTTACGATGCTCGCCATACCGTTGGGTATTTTGTTTGCCTTATATTTCTCTGGCATAGAGGCTGAAATTCTAGGTCCGTTCCGGTTGGCATCCTATCTGACAGCCTTTTTCTATATCATATTACCCAATGTTTTTATCGCAACGGCAGTTCAGTTCTCGCTGGCAGCGCTCAGCTGCCGCACTATGGGAAGTTATCTGGGAGGGTTGATTCTCTTCATGGCCGCCTACCTGTTCTGGGTACTTATGCAGAATACAGGAGAATTGCGTGATCTCGTAGACCCTATGAGTTTCACCTCCATTATGAACCACCAGAATGATTGGAGTCCGCTGGAGAGGAATACACGACTGTTCTTGTTAGAGGGTTTATTTCTGGCAAATCGTCTCCTGTGGCTAGGGATTTCAATTGGTTTGCTGACATTTACGTATTTCCGATTCCAGTTCGTTTTACCAGAAACAAGCCGGAAGCAAAAACCTGTTAAAAATCTAAAATCAACTATAGCACCCCATGAAAAATTAAAATGGGGAACCGCGAAAGCGTTGTCACAGGTGAGGGGAACTTATGGATTTGGCACGAGCCTATGCCAGTTACGCCTCCTTACCTGGAAAGCCTTTCTGCAAATTTCCAAAAGCGGAACGGGTCTCCCTCTTTTGGCAGTTTTGGCCCTGATGATGGGAATAGCCGCCCCTGGGAACGGAAACCTAAAGGCAAAAGGCGTGCCTTTGCTGCCCAGAACTGACCAGGTTCTGCATTATCTGACAGCTCCCCTGACAGAACCGAAGTTCTTCTGGATTATCATCTCCCTGCTGACTATTTACTACGCTGGAGAACTGGTGTGGCGGGATCGGGAAGTTAGAATAAGCGAGATTACCAACGCTGCGCCAGTATCAGGATGGGTTCTTATCCTGAGCCCGTTTCTGGCACTGAGCATGGTACTTTTGGTATGGCTGATATTGGTGATGATTACCGGAATCTCAGTGCAAGCAGGCATAGGCGGTACCAGTATTGAAATCGGTCTGTATCTGCCAGTTCTTTTCGGGCTACAGTTGGTCGATTGTCTGCTTTTTGCGCTGATAGCTCTCTTGGTGCATGTGTTAATCAATCAGAAATTCATAGGCCATATGGTAGCAATGCTAACCTATGGGTTCATTGTCTATGCGGGTAAGCTGGGCATTCAGCACAAGCTCCTTATTTTTAGCGCAAGTCCGGAATGGTCTTATACAGATATGGTTGGTTTCGGTACTTCCCTTGCACCTTGGCTCTGGTTCAAATCGTATTGGGTCGCATGGGCACTTTTATTAGCTGTATTAACAAGGCTGTTCTGGGTACGGAGCCGGGAGGTAAGTTTAGTTTCACGCTTTTATCTTGCCCGCCGTCGTTTTACATCTTCTACAGCTTTGGTTGCTGCGGTTTCAGTTGGGAGTATCATCTTACTGGGAGGTTTCATTTTCTATAATACCAATATTCTTAACGAATACAATACTCCCGCTGAAACAATGGAGCAACGGGCTGCGTACGAGCAACGCTATGGGTTATATAAGAATCGACCACAACCCCGGTTGACAAAAATTAATCTTAATGTTGAGATTTATCCTGAGCAGCGGCAAGCAGAAATACGTGGTACTTTTCATTTGCTAAACAATACCAGGGTAGCCATTGACTCTATCCATCTATCTACTGCGGCGGAAGTTCAGACTACTGATGTTGCTTTTGACTGGCCGGCAAAGCAGGTACTAGCTGATGAAAAATTGGGTTACCGGATTTATGCGCTTGCCGAACCACTCCAACCCGGAGACTCATTGCAACTCAGTTTTGAGGTAAATTATAAAGCTAAAGGCTTTACGAATATTGGAGCAGACGCCTCTGTGATGACTAACGGAACCAACTTCAAAAATTATGACTGGTTGCCTACTATTGGATATCAATCATACAAGGAACTGAATGAAGTAGGTCAGAGAAAAGCGTATAATCTCCCTGCACGACCTGAAATACCCTCACTTTATGCTATTAATGCACGTAAAGATGCACCTTTCAAAGAGCAAATCCTTTTCGAAGCGGTCGTTGGCACCGATAGTAGTCAGACCGCAATAGCACCGGGTACGTTACGTAGCACCTGGGTCAAAGGCCACCGCCGATACTTCCACTACGTTACTGATGCTCCTATCAGGAATGAATATAATTTCTTTTCAGCCAATTATGCTGTATATGAAAGAAAGTGGAACGATGTAGTTATACAAATTTACTATGACCCGGGTCAAACGGAGAATCTGGAACGCATGACGCGAAGTATACAAGCCTCGCTGGCCTATTATACCCAACAATTTGGCCCTTATCCTCATCGGCTGATTCGGTTTGTTTCCTATCCCAGCTATAGTTTTGGTAATCATTCTACACCTGCTACTATTACGGCAGGAGAGAGTTTCTTCCTGTTGAACCCGAAAGATGACCCAAGAGGGTTTGATCTGGTAACAGCAACGGTAGCACATGAAATGGGGCACCAATGGTGGGGAGGACAATTAACACCTGCCCTGGTTGAGGGAGCAGGGATGCTTTCAGAAAGTCTGGCTTGGTATTCTGCCATGGGGGTTCTGGAAGATAAATACGGTTCTGAACACCTCCAGCAACTCCTGAGCTTCCTGAGGGAAGAGAATGAAAATCCGCGTACCCGAGCGGCTTTGCCACTATTACAGGCTAGCGACTGGTATCAGTATTACCGTAAAGGGCCTTTCGCGCTGTATGCGCTAAGCCAATATATAGGTAGAGGCCGGGTAAACGAGGCGCTCAGGAAATTACTAGAGAAGCATCACCCGGGAGCTCTTCCAATGCCCACATCACTTGATTTCTACCGGGAGCTACAAGTAGCAACGCCGGATTCGTTACAGTATATGCTACACGACCTGTTCAAGGCAAACACCTTTTGGGAGTTGAAGACAGAAATAGCTACTGCTAAACCTATTGCAGAGGGTAAATGGCAGGTGATAATTAACCTGCAGGCGAAAAAACTGGTAGTGGATAGTATCGGGGTAGAGACTAAACTTCCAATGAAAGATTGGATAGAAATAGGAATCTACGCACCTGCTGAGCAGGGAAAGGAGTTAGGAAAACAACTCTATCTGCAAAAGCACTTGATTAAATCAGATAAGCAGACCATTACAGTGACTGTAAAAGGCAGACCCGGCAAAGTTAGTTTTGACCCAAATCATTTGTTAATTGATTGGAATGTAGAAGATAATTATGCAAAAGTAGATTGAGAGGCTGTTTAAATATTGTCATTCCGGCTTCAAAGGAATGACAATATTTAAACATGCGATAAGAATTCCAAAACATAAATCAGGATTCAGCTATTTATTTTTTAGCTACAATCTCCATCAAAAGTACAACGTCATCAGAAACAGCCTGATCTGCTAAATTATCATAAAACTTCCCGGATCTATAACGAATACCCCAATCTGTTCTATCAAAGGTTAGTTTGGCATTAGCCTTGGCAATTCCATCCTTAACATCTATTCTGGCCGGGAAAGTAACTTCATTTGTAACACCTTTAATAGTGAGGTTCCCTGTAATTTTTATATTGTCACGAATCACAGAATCGACCTTTGTAATAGCAAAAGTAGAAGTAGGGAATTTTTCGACATCAAAATAATCAGCGGATTTCAGGTGTTTAATGGGTGTATTTTTATTTTCCTTGTCTCCATATTCCATTGTATTCATGTCTACTTCAAATTTACCACCCACCAATTGACCTTTGTCAATCATCAAGTCACCTTTTGATAGATGAACGTATCCTATATGTTCTTCCTTAAAATCAAATAACATTGAACCCTGCCAAGTTACCACACTTTCCGTCGTATCCACCACATATTTTTCTCCGAGAGATGTAGAGCTTGCTGATGAATTATTTTTATCTTCTTCTTTTCCAGACCCATTGCAACCCAGGAAAAAAAGAGTACTCATTAAAATTAAGTAAGTGATTAATAGCTTGTTGTTCATAGTATGGAAATAATATTTATTTAACCCATTGGGGGAATAGGTTTGAACACTTTTATTTTATCGTTCCTACAGGACTTTGTGGTATTTTTTTGATATTTTCTACCGATATAGCATCCCTGCGGGATATTTAAATGATGATTTTAGTCCCGTAGGGACGATATATAGGTAGAGAAATATTAATTATTCCTTCCCCATATCCCGTAGGGATAATATATTCAATTTCACCCAACGAGTATTTATTTAATAATTGACAAATGATTTCAACATCCTTTATTGGGTATGACATACATCGCGTTGCCCACAACAGATAAGTTGAAGCCAAAATTTTCTGTTGGAGGAAGTGCTAGTCGTTGCCATGTTTTGCCCATGTCAGCTGACCGGAATATACCATCTGCGCGACCACATACTAAATATTTACCCATTTGCTTGATAGATAAAATATCCGATGAAGATTTAAGTAAGCCTACTTTTCTCATGAATACACTACTCCACGAAGGCTGAAGGTCTTCGCCTATAGCATTCCAGGTTTTCCCACTATCCATTGAAATATGTATGGTGTTTGTCCGGGTTTTTGTGTTGTTTATTATAGCAGCAAAGCCTCCATTAATACTTTCCACAGCGATGCCATAACCCCCTTCACCAATCACAGGTTCCCAGTTTTGACCATCATCCGTCGATCTTAGTACTCCATCTTTGTAGGTAGCCAGAAGTACACCGTTTAGCTCTGCCAATTTCATGAAGCCGCCTCCAACTTGCACTCGTTTCCAGGTTTTCCCATTATCAGCTGATCTGAAAAGGTTGTTGCCAGCACCGATGAAAACTGTGCCTCCGGCAGTTTCAAAAACGGTGTTTACTTGTCTCGCTTTATAATTCGTGTACATCCAATCTACTTTGTTGTCTATACGCACGGCTTGCTCCTGAAAACTTGCGTATATAGGAGACCAATCACTCGTTCCATTAATTTTCTTTAAAAATTGCCCTCTGAAATCAAAGGCAAATATCCCATTCTTGCTGGGGCTAATGTTACGTTGCTTACCGGGGAAACTCTCTTTTGTCCAGAAAGTAGTTGTAGAATTTGGCTCACTATGATAAACTCCATTGCCAGCACGTAAATAGAGCCCATTGTCATTGGCAATTAAACCATTGCTCCATACACCTTCTCTCTGCAATTTTTCAGGCAATCCTTTGCTAATGTCCTGCCAGGTTTGTCCGCCATCAGTAGATTTAAAAATGATGTTGGCAATCTCCGATGATTTGCCCTCTTTTATTATTTTCTTTTTTGCTTCCTTTTCTTTCAGTACAAAAGAATTCAGTAGAAATAATCCCAGGAGAATAGCCGGAATAAATACAAATAGTTTTTTCATATTCTTATAATTTAAAGTAAAACCTTATTAATTCGTAATTATTGAAAGTAGCAGGTGGGATAATTGCTTGGATTACGGTTTATAATCATTAGCTTTTTTCCATACATCCTTATTATGTACAAGAACCTCAACAATGGCCCCCTCTTTATTTTTGGTAAACTTTAACGGGTAATTTCCCCTTTCATTCAAAAATTCCAGTTCAGACTGTTGATCAAAAGTAATTTCTCCTCCATTCCATGTTTCACTTAAAGTCAGATGGTTATTTTTGGTGAATATCTTTATGTACACGTCTTTCCCCGGTTCAAACTGAAAGGTATAGTATCCTTCATAAGCTTTAAAATCATCTTTCCTTTGTAAGTCCAGATCCTGAAAATCAAAGCTAAAGTCAATATTTGGCGAAATGCCTTTCATTTTTATTGATTGCGCTCTGCCTTTTTCATCCAATGAAAACATGGCCAGTGCATCGGCATTCATAGCCTGATATTCCCATTTGATAGCAAAAGTATTGGCGTTATAAAAAGCCATCGGACCATTTAATTTTGGAGAGCGGTACGATTTGAACCATAAATTTTTATCTTTTTCAAACACTTCAATTTTTCCAAACCAGGGGTCTTCATATATTCCGATAAAGTCATAGTTGTTGACTTTTACATTTTTTGCTGATTCAACTTTTTCCCAGACTTTTTTTGTTACTACATCACCCATATTGTTCTGATACTGCATCCATCCTGCTACTTTATCAGTCCAGCCAAAATCGTCCAGACCTAAATAACTGTCGCCAATAGTACCAGAAACCGCCGACAAAAATGCGCCACCCTCATCTGAATTGGTTAATATGACAATCCCCAGATTCAAATCAGGATACATAGTTACTTCTGATATCATTCCTGGTAATCCTCCCGTGTGCGATACTTTTAAATTTCCTTTTACATCGGTCAAGAACCAACCTAAACCATAGCCATTAAAATGAGAATTGTATCTTGGGAACCGATTGGTTTCTAAAACAGTATGCAAGCGCCACATTTCATCGTGGTTTTTCGAAGAAAATAATGATGTTTTTAAATCAGCTCCATACTTACCTCTGTTTAGTTGAGCCAGCATCCATTTTGACATATCCGCCACATTCGAAAATATTCCACCAGCAGGGCTACCAAGTCCCACATCCTGAGCGTCAATTGTTTTGATGGCTCCGGACACTGCTGAATGCGGTGTCGCCCGATTGCTTTTGTCTTTCATCAAACTGCCAACAAATGTATTTTTCATTTGTAAAGGCTCAATAATTCGTTTCTGGACAAATGGGTCATAACTCATACCGCTGACTCTGGCAATTACTTCTCCTGCCACGATATACAGTAAATTGTCATAATCATATTTGGTTCGAAAAGCAGAAACAGGTTTAAAGTATTGAAAGCTAGTCAGAACATCCTTCATGGTAAAATTAGCACCATCAGGAAAAAACATCAGATCTCCAGCCCCTAATCCGAGTCCGCTGCGATGCGTTAGAAGGTCCTGTATATTAAAATTCTCTGTTACATAATCATTATACATTTTGAATTCAGGCAGGTGGTCTTTTACTTTATCGGTCCACTTAAGTTTGCCTTCATCGGCTAAAATAGAAAGTGCAGCCGTTGTAAATGCTTTGGTATTTGATCCAATCTGAAAATTGGTATATTCATTCACTTTTTCTTTTGTTGTAACAGAAGCAAGCCCATATCCTTTCTGGTGAATTACTTTGCCATCTTTAACAATGGCTACAGATGCGCCAGCTACCTTCAGCTTTACCAGCGCATTTTCTATTAATGAATCAATTTTTTGAGGTGTTAATTGGGCAATAGTTTTAGTGGATACAAAAAGTATAAGGAGCACTGATGTTAAAAGAGTTGCTGTCTGTTTCATGAGTTTATTCTGAAAGTTTGATTATTGTTCGTGATAGGCTGCCAGCGATTTGGAGCTTATGAAATTGTCAGCGACGCACATTATTTCTAACCTTGTTATTTCTTTGCTACAATTTTCATAAGTAGTTTAACCTCATCCGAAATAGCTCCCTCACCATACTGATTAAAGCGTTTTTCTGATGCATAATCGATACCCCAGTCTGTTCGATCAATTTTCAGCGTGCCATTTATCTCAACAGTTCCGTCCATTCCGTCCTTAAAATAGATTTTGGCTGGAAAAGTAACTGACTTCGTTATACCTTCAATGGTCAGTTTGCCTGTAACTTTTAAATTTCCTTCATTTCTTAAATTTCCATCATTCCATTTTTCAACCTTGGTAATTGTGAATGTAGAAACAGGGAATTTTTTGACATCAAAAAATGGAGATAATTGATTGAGTGAACGTTGATCAACAAAATTTTCAATGGTTCTCATGTCGACTTCAAGTGCACCGCCCATCAGATGACGATTGTCGATCAACAATTCTCCTTTTAATATATCGACGTCCCCCGTATGCGAACCATCACCAAGAAATTGAGTGCCCTCCCATCCACCAAGTAGGGCAGAACCTTTCCATATTACAGCACTTTGCTTCGTATCTATGCTATATTTTTTCTGACCATCTTTATTATAAAAGTCTGTGATGGTCTTTCCATTATAACGATACACTCCGGTCGCATCTCCAAACCAGATACTTCCATCCTTAGCTTCCAGAAGCCCGAAGAAAGCCTTTCCTGACATAATTTCGGTTACATCGGGATTATCACTATACAACGACTTTGCATCATAACGGGAAAGTGCCTGGACCGCCTGATTAGCAGGGTTTACCGGGCCAGTTGTCCAGATATTCCCTTCTTTATCCTGGATTATAGCATAAGCACCTCTCTCCGATACCTTAGTAAAGGTACTACCATCATAGCGGTAGAGGCCACCGGGTCTACGGCCTCCTCTAAAGCCATTGTAACCGCTGAGCCATATAGTTCCTCTTCTATCTTCCATTATAGCCGTAACGTGGAGAAAGGGTTCGCCTAAATGGATTAAAGTGGTGAATTTTTTTCCGTCATAAACAAAAGCATCACCCGTTGTGCCAACCCATAATTTCCCTGTTTTATCTGCAATGATTGTATTGATCTCATTATTCCAGAGTCCTTCTTTATAAAAAAGCGGGGCGTTTGGAGATGTAAAACTTTGAAAAGATTTTCCACCTACCAGGTTGGGATCGTAACGGCTTATTCCAGCTCCGGTGCCGAACCAGATAATGCCGGCTTTATCTTCATAAACAGACTTAACCTGATTATCGGCAAGACCCTCCTTTGTAGTGAAATGCCTAAGGGATTTCCTGTCGTAATGATAAATACCTGAGTCAATAGTAGCGAACCAAAGGTTTCCTCTGCGATCCTCCAGAACATCCCAGAATCTGTGCTGACCTATTTTATTGGTAAGATTAGTAAAAGATTCTCTCCCCGCCCCAGAAGGGTCGTATCGAAAAACATCACCAAATGATTCGTTGTTCGGGCCAGCAATAAGAATGGTGCCATTGCTGCCTTTTTTTATATTACGTGCCATGATGTTAGGCCCTATATCTTTAATTTCATACTTGATATCCTTTGAAAGGTCAGTTTTGATTTGTTCTTTACAGGAAGTGCAGAAAACAAACATTAACAAAGCATAGAGGTAAAAGTGTTTTGACATTTTCTTTTTGTATCAGGAATTTAAACAAATATAAATACCTCTACCTCGAGCATTGTGAATAGCTTGTAAAAAGATGTTAATAAAATGTAAATTTGTTTGGGAGAATCTGGAAAGGTGTATTTAGATTTGAAATCCCAAGAAAATAGTGCTTTTCTGTACTTTAGCTGTAAGAATTCAGTTCACAATTAATTATTTTTTTCGTTAATTTGGATGTAGTTGACAGGTGTGATTTTAATAATTAAAAATCAATAATACTATGATGGAGTCGTGTAGACTTCCGTTTTTGTTTGATATACAAAAACTCAGGGCAGATTTGAGTATTTGCCAAGCTAGCGAATGGAGTTTGCATTTTAACAAAAATGATTTTACAGGAACCTGGACAAGTTTTGCTCTACGATCTATTTCGGGAAAAGAATTAGATATTCTGGCAACGCCAAAAGCTTCTTGCCAGAATACACCAACCCTTGAAAAATGCCCTTATTTCAAATCGATAATTGATTCATTCGAGTGCCCCAAAGAGACAGTTCGTTTGCTTTCTTTATCACCCGGGAGCTATATCAAAGAACATAAGGATGCTGATGGTGGATATGAAGATAATTTTTTCAGGATTCATATTCCTATTCAGACCAACGAAAAAGTGATATTCAGGCTTAAGGGCCAGACTTTGCCCATGAAACCCGGAGAATGTTGGTATGCCAATTTTAATCTTCCACATTATGTGTCGAATGAGGGCGAAAATGATAGAATTCATTTGGTGCTAGACTGTCTTCGGAACGATTGGTCGGATAAGCTTTTTGCTGAGATAGGTTATGATTTTGAAGAGGAAAAAAAGCCCAAATACGATATACAAACAAAGTTGATGATGATAGAGCAATTATCATTAATGGGAACAGATACTGCTAAAAACCTGATTCTACAATTAAAAGCCGAAATCGAAAGTGCCAATGGAGGATTACCCGCTTAAAGATTGGATACCATATAAATTAGATTTACGTGGTTCTGAATCAATTCTGTGCGAATGGCGCTACATTGCTGATAAAACATTTACCGAGCCTTTTTTTCAGGAAAGTACATCCAAATGTACTGTTTATCAGGAAAACAGGAAAATGTTTAAACCAAACACGCAACTCAAAGGCTTAGTTGATTTTGCGAACAAAGTACCTGCCATTGAACCAACGGCATTTATTTTTCATGTGTCAAGATGCGGTTCTACACTTTTAGCACAATTACTTTCGCTTGACCCTCAGCATATAGTTATTTCCGAAGCGCCGATTCTTGATGAAGTGATGCGGGAAATTTTCTTTAGTAAATTTGAGATTGAGGAAGAAGAAATGAACGTGTTAATCAGGAGTGTAATAAAATTACTAGGAAAAAAACGAACTGGACATGAAAAACATCTATTTGTCAAACTAGACAGCTGGCATATTTTCTATTATGAGAAACTTCGTATTTTATATCCCGACACACCTTTTATTTTCTCCTACCGTAGACCCGATGAGGTAATTCGTTCACAACTCAAAAGCCCGGGAATGCACGCAGCACCCGGAGTGATTCAGCCAGCTTTGTTTGGCTATGATTTAAATGATGTTTTGTTTCTGGAACGTGAAGTATACATTTCAAGAGTACTCGAAAAGTATTTCGAAAATTATCTAAGAATCGTTGGAAATGATGAAAAGTCCATTTTTGTAAATTATGCCGACGGCATCTTACCCATATTTGATAGAATAGTGTCTTTTCTGAACCTTGATATTGAAGAAACTATCAAAACAAAAATGATAGAACGAACACACTTTCATAGCAAATCACCTAATACAGTTTTTGAGGAAAAACCGTTAGAAGATGAGATACCTGCTTACCAGCAAAAAGTATTTAAGATGTATAAACTTTTGGAAAATAAGTCTAAGAACTAGCTGATAAGTTTGAATATTTAAACCAATATCTTCTCAAAAACATCCCCTTCTTTTACGCCAAAAGCATTTAATGTTTCACCCTCCAGATACCCGAATTGCGAGTAAAGTATTTTAATATCCAAAGCAGTATTCTGTATACAGCTCACCTGCATGCCATTGGCAGAGAGTTGTATCACTTCTCCTGCTTTCTTGCTTGAAGCGCTACTTGTTTTTGCTTCAATAATCTTTACATCAATGCCATTGATACGGGCAATTGCGCCACGATTCCAGGGATTACAGGCTTTTATCAAAGCCAGAATCTTCTCTGCTTTCATGGTCTGCCAGTTAATGATAATGTCTTTAGCTGTAGGTATTGGCAGTAGTACCTGATTTCTCTTGGGTTGAGGCTTCAGACTCAAGGTATTTTTCAATATTTTGTCTAATAACTGAAAAACGCCATTGATGCTCATATGGCTATAATTGGTTTCAACAATGCCAAAAGTATTGATTGGTTTGATTTCAAAAGGAATTTCTATGGCAATTGGCCCTGAGTCGAAATTCTCATCGATTTGATGAATAGTTAGAGATCCTTCTTTTTCCTGATTTTTTATTTGCCAGAATACCGGGAAAGTTCCACCATAAAGGGGCAATTTCCCGAAATGAATATTATAAAAACCCAGTTGGGGTAGTTTTAAAACCTCTTTCGGAATTTTATAAGAAAACCCTAAAACCAATACAATATCGGCTCTGGTTATACGAATCCAGCTTGACAATTGCTGAGCAAGATTCTCCTTTTTAAAAATGTGAGGTGTCAACTTTTTTTGCTGACAAATGACCGATAAGTCGTTTGAAAAGTCAGTTTTTTGTTCTTTAATACCCACACCAGCCAGAATTCCTTGTGAATCTAACCAATGCAATAGGGGGAAAGCAGATATGGTATTACAAATCAGGGCTACTCTCATAGGGTTTGTAAGATAAAATGGATGACCTTTTGCACAGATTGCGCTATACTTTCCTGATTGGTATCAAGCACTAAATCGGCATTTTGCGGAATTTCGAAAACATCGTTCACTCCCGTCAGATTATTGATTTTTTCAGGGTGACCTTCCGGCAAAAAAGCCCTTCTGTATAGTCCTTTGGTATCGCGGTGTTTCAATGTTTCTATGGCACAATTGACCCAGATGGTTTTTGCGCCATACTTATCCTGTAATTCCCGGCGAATCTCTTCATAAGGGTTTATGGCTGCGATGATAACAATGATATTGTTCCTTGTTAATATATCTGCCACAAAACCCATTCTACGGATATTCTCACAACGGTCTTCTTTTGAGAATCCTAAATCTTTACATAAAGTTTTTCTGAAAATATCGCCATCCAATAGCTCAACTTTGTAGCCTAATTGTTGCAAATGCTCTTTTACATGACTTGAAATTGTAGTTTTGCCAGCTCCTGAGAGCCCCGTCATTTGTAAAAGCATCATCTGAACGTGTTTCAATTTTGAAATGCTAATATAATTTTCAAAAACTATAAAAGCAAAAAGGTGAAGAGCGCACTTTAATCTATAATGCCGTAAAAGTTTTTGCCTTTTATAGTCTTAGCTATGCTACTCAGAACACTGTTTTACCAATCATAATTGAGACTCAATTGTCGGCAACCCGACAATTTGTTATTTATAAGTCAGATACATTTGTTGTGTAAAACCAATCGATGTATGTCTGAAGCATTAGCTGTTTTATTACTGACAGCCTTCATAAGTTTTGTTGGCTCTATTCAACCCGGACCAGTAAATCTGGCAGTAGTACAGGCCACACTTTCCCGTAGCTTTAAAACTGGTATTTGGGTTGCCATTAGTGGAACACTACCCGAAATCATCTGCACAATAATTGCTCTTAAAAGCCAGAATTTATTAACAAAAAATCAAAAGGTATTTGAAATCTTAGAACTGGCATCTATCCCTTTTTTTTTGCTAATCGGCATTTACAGTTTCTATTACGTATCCAAATCGAGCATAGAGTTAAAGGTTACTACCCAATCAAAAGAGATTTATAGCGGATTTATCAAGGGTATACTCAATCCTCAATTACTACCTTTCTGGGTAGTGGTATTGGTCTACCTCCAGTCATTTTTCAGCCTACAATCATTTAGCTCACAACTCTCTTTTGTCGTTGGGGCAGCTTTAGGAGCATTTCTTATTTTACTGATTTTTGCCTGGCTAGCCTATCGTTTTCAAATCAGACTACTGAGTTTATTTGAGAAGTATTCGCTTGACAAAGCTATCGGGCTATTTTTTGTCGCCATGTCGGTATTTCAAACCTTCAGAATTTTTCTATGAATTGTCATTGAGCCGACAATTGGGCTTTTATTAATCTGCCAATTTTGTAAAAAATAAATCTCTATTAAAATGAAAAACAAACCAGTTCTGATTGTTATTCTCTTATTATTATTCTCAGGAAGCGTTTTTGCTCAGGAAAAAGCCGTTTACGAAAAAAATGGAATAGCCATTAATGGCTATGACCCTGTAGGCTATTTTACAGAAAGCAATGCCATTGAAGGCAAAGAAACATTCAGTTATGTCTGGAGTAACACTAAATGGCTATTCATTTCTCAGGAAAATTTGGATGCCTTCAAGGCTAATCCGGCTAAATATGCGCCACAGTTCGGTGGTTTTTGTGCCTTTGGTGTAAGTGAGAACCATAAATCACCAACCGACCCGAACGCCTGGACAATTGTTGATGATAAACTTTACCTGAACTATAGCAAAAAAGTAAAAGAATTATGGTCGAAAGATATTCCGACACGCATCAAAAAAGCCAGCGATAACTGGCCTTCTCTCAACAAGTCTAAAGAATAAATCTAAACAATACCCAAATGAAACTCCGATATTTTTTTATATGCCTGCTACTAGGTTTATCAATTGAAGGTTTTGCCCAATCTGCCACCAGAGCAAAACAGTTTAATCTTGAAAACGGTCTGGCAATTCAGGGCTACGATCCGGTAGCATATTTTAATCAGAATAAGGCTGTAGAAGGAAATAAGCAATTCAGTGTAAATTTTGAAGGCATAACCTATCGCTTTGCCAATGCAACTAACAAAGAAGCATTTTTAAAAGACCCTAAAAAATATGAACCTCAATATGGCGGTTGGTGTGCCTATGCGATGGGAGCTACAGGCGAGAAAGTAGAAATCGACCCGGAAACCTTTAAGGTTTTAAACGGAAAACTCTATCTTTTTTATCATTCATGGGCCAATAATACACTGCCAAAATGGAATAAAGATGAGGCAAATCTCAAATCGAAAGCCGATAAAAGCTGGATGAATATTTTTCAATAATCGTGCTATAAAATCAAATGAAAACACTTAAAACAGCCTCCTGGGTTTTACGAATTATAGCCGCCGTGATTCTTTTACAAACGCTTTATTTTAAATTTACGGCACATCCAGAATCAGTAGAGTTATTTACAAAGCTCGGTGCTGAACCCTGGGGGCGAATTGGCACGGGAATTTTAGAACTAATAACAGGCATATTGCTATTAATACCAGCCACAGCATTTATTGGTGGATTTCTTGCAATGGGTTTAATGTTTGGCGCAATTGCTTCGCATATACTGGTAATTGGAATAGAATCAAAAAGCGATGGCGGGCAGCTATTTATGCTGGCGATTATTGTGTTAATTTGTTCGATGGCTATACAGATTATTCATCACAAAGAGGGTAGGGCCATTGCTGAAAAATACCTTCCGGCATCTATAAATCAATTTTTCAAAGCAATTACATGAGGCTACCGCTTTCAATTATTAAAATCTTTAATTACGAATACTGGCCCTGGTGGGTTTTCTACTTGCCAATGGCTCCCTATTGGCTTTATCTGGCATTCAAAACCCGGTCATTTACGTATTTCACTTCTGTAAATCCGGGTATTGAGGCCGGCGGCTTTTATGGCGAAAGCAAGATTGATATTCTAAAGAAAATCAACCCGCAATTTTTACCCAAAACCGTTTTTATTGATAAAAATAACGAATTTGAAGAAGAAGTTATTCATTTATTAAAAAACAGCCATTTGGCCTTCCCGTTAATTGCAAAGCCGAATATCGGCGAAAGAGGAACAAATGTGGCCAAAATTGAAACGATTGAACAATTAAAGAATTATCATTCGTCAACTCAGGAAGATTATATAGTACAGGAATTCGTTAGTCATCCCATTGAATTTGGCGTGCTTTTTAGCCGCCTGCCAAACGAACGAAAGGGAAAGGTTTCTTCGCTGACTATGAAAGAGTTCCTGACTGTTACGGGTGACGGGAAATCTACCATCAGAGAGTTAATTGAGAATTCTACCCGAGCCCGGTTTCAATTAGAAGTGTTAGAGTCGAAATTAGGCGAAACTATCCATGAAAACCTTGCTGAAAACGAAAAGCTTTTATTGGAACCCATTGGTAATCATTGTCGGGGAACGAAGTTTGTCAATGCCAATCATCTGATTAACGAAAAACTGGATGAGGTTTTCAGTAGAATTGCTGAAAGCTTTGAAGGCTTTTATTACGGAAGATTTGATATGAAAGTAGCAAGTATTGAAGACTTATACAGAGGCGAAAACATAAAAATAATGGAATTAAACGGCGTCAGCTCCGACCCCGGACATATCTACGACCCCAACTATCGGCTCTGGCAAGCCTACCGGGATTTGCGCTGGCACTGGAAACGCAGCGCCGAAATAAGCATTCACAACCAGAAAAGAGGATTTCAGCCATTGCCATTCAGCGAAGTATGGGCAATAATTAAAAAGCATTTTATGTAGATATAGGAGACAATCAGTATATTAGCATAGAATATTACTCAGGACCCTTAATGAATCTTGATACAAAATACTGGTATCTGCGAGACCATAAACTTTTCAGTGTACTTTCTTCATCAGAATTGAAATCAATATGTATGATAACGAACTTCAAAACTGCCAGGAAGGGAGAAATAATTTTGTTTTCACACGATGAAAATACAAGGGTTTATTTTCTCAAAAAAGGAACACTGAAAATTGTAGAAATAGATGAAAAAGGGAATGAAATTGTAAAAGACCTTATACAAAAAGGAGACATTTTCGGCGAGTTTACCTTAACCGAAACACAGTCCGATGAATATGCGGTGGCCGTTTCTGATAACGTGATTTGTTGCAGTTTCAGGATGGACGATTTTGAACAAATGTTAGAGAAAAATCCTCAATTGGGTCTTTCGTATACCAAATGGATGGGATTCAGGTTTAAAAGGCTTCAAAGTAAATATTCAAACCTCATGTTTAAAGATGTTCGAACTCGTTTCATGAGCTTTTTAGAAGAATGGGCATCCAAAGAAGGAACAGCTTCAGCCGATGAGGTGACCCTTAAAAATTATCTTACTCACCAGGATATCGCCAGTCTGATATGCAGCACCCGCCAGACAGTTACCCAACTCTTCAATGAATTCAAAGAAAAAGGTATTTTAGACTACTCCCGTACTGAAATCATCTTAAAAAAAACAGCATAAACTTCCCATATTTTTTTGAGTTCGGTCGTCCAGCCGACAATACAGATGTCAACAACCCATGATATTTGTATGGTAAACTCAAAAAATTATGAAGATATATCTCGTAGGTTTATGCTTTGCATGGGCTTTGGTCTCTTGCCAGAAAGAAGTAATCAGTAGCAATGATTCTACATCAAATCCTATACCGTCATCAGGTACATTCAACTCAACCGGACAAAATCTTCTATTGCAGGGCAACTTTGAAAATGCCGTACATAGTACTTCCGGAATTGTGAAAATTTACGAAGATAAAGACAAGAGGCGCACTTTAGTTCTGGAGAATTTCAAGACCGATGCCGGGCCTGACCTCCGTATTTACCTTGCGGAAGATAAATCTGTAACCAACTTCATTCAGATTACCGACAAAGTGCAAAACGGTAATATTTCGTTACAAATCCCATCAGATGCTGATTTACTTAAGCAAAACCATGTATTGATATGGTGCAGAAAATATTCAATATTATTTGGCTTTGCCCAGGTTAAATAATCACTTCTCTAAATAAAAATCACCATGAAAAAAATCATAATGTTCCTGCTTTTAAGCCATACATTATCAGCGCAATACATATACCCTAAAACGCAATGCAACTTAGATTTAGCCGTTGCTTTTGGGTCTGCTTTTTCGCCATCTATTTCCTATCAGAATCTGTATGGCATTGGTAAAACTGACCGCTTTAAGATTGGTTGGGGAGTACGACTAAATACATTCTTCAGCGGACAAAAAAACTATATCACTGCACCCGCAAGGCTCACTTCTGGTACACAGAGTATTGTAGCGCTATTTACTGAAAATATTGCTGGTAATCTTGATACATTGCAACTGACAAAATCAAACCTTAGTAGTGTAAATGGCACAATTGTATTGCAATATAGCTTCAAAAAACTTGATTTAGGGTTTAACATTGATTTCATCGGCTTCTCATTTGGTGGTAGGCAAACAGGCAAATTCGTTGCCAGCGAATCAAAATCATTGCATGGAACCACACAAACAGCCAAACCAACTCTATTCAACTTATTATTAATCAGTGATAGCGATAGGGGTAGCTTGAATTCAGAATTATATTTCAGGTATTGGGTAGGCAATCAATGGGCGCTTCGTGCAGGAGCAAGTTTTCAATTTCTGGAATATACCACCGACAAAACTTTAACTTTTGAAAACGACCGTTTCCGCCATAAAGCGTTGCTTCCCTTTGTAGCAATTACTTACACACCTTTTAAAATGACTGCTAAAGATGCCAAATAATTCATTCAGAAGCATTTCATTAGTGTTTTTGCTGTTTGCAAGTGTGCTTACTCAGGCGCAAAATTGGAAACCGTCTACCGCAACAATAACTTTTACAATAAAACACGCCTTCGGCACAACTGCCAATGGCTCGTTTAAGGGTTTTACAGGAGTTATAGTCTTTGACCCTAAAAACCTCCCAAATGCAAGTATGAAAGCCAGTATTGATACTAAAACCATTGATACAGGCTTAGAAATACGCGACAAAACACTGAGGGGCAGCAATTATTTTGATACCGAAAAGTACCCTAAGATTTCGCTGACTTCAACCAGAATCGAAACAGGAGCAAAAGAAAATGAGTTTATAGGATACTTTAACTTAACGATTAAGAAAACTACTAAAAACATACAAATCCCTTTTTCTTTCATCCGGAACAATTCAATGGCGCAATTGAAAAGCACTTTCGAGATAAACCGGCTAGAGTACGCAATAGGCGAGAAGAGTTCACTTCTCAGAGATATTGCCACTGTTTCAATCACCTTAAATGTTCAACAATAGAATGACACGACAAACATCAATAGAAGTAATTAATCAACTGAAAGATTTACTCAATCAAATAAATTCAAACGAATACACAGAAAGCCTTGCAGTGTTGAATGAGAGTAGTATCGGGCAACATGTAAGACATACGATTGAGTTTTTTCAATGCTTAATTAAAGGCAGCTTAACTGGCATAGTAGATTATGATGCCCGGGAGCGTAATTTATTAATAGAAACCAATCTGCTTTTTGCACTGAATGTTTTAACTGAGATTGAACATAGTGTTGCAACTGAGCCGAATCTCTATAGAACACTTAAGATTAAGGTAAATTACGGCGAAAACAACTTTGAGTTCATCGAATCAAATTTCATGCGTGAATTAGTATATATGATTGAGCACTCCATCCATCATTTTGCCTTAATCAGGATTGGCATTCAGGAGAATTTCAGACATATACAGATTGAGCCAACCTTTGGCGTGGCATATTCGACAATCAAATACAAACAGGAAATCCTCGCTTTTGAAAATTGATTACCGTCTCTTTTAATAGTACAATTCGAGCAATTCGGATTATTTGAACAATTCTAAATTTTTCAATAGTCATGTGTGTCCTGACTTATATCCCTACCCAGAATAAGGGTTTTATTCTTACCTCCAATCGAGATGAAGCCGTATCCCGCGAGGTAGCTACTCCACCCAGAAAATATATGATTAATGGGCACACTATTTTTTTCCCGAAAGACCCTCGTGGTGGTGGCACCTGGATTGCCAGCAGTGGAGAAATGACCTTATGCCTCCTGAATGGCGGCATCACCAAACATATTTCACAACCACCATACAGGCAGAGTAGAGGTAAGGTTATTCTTGATTTCTTTAAGTTCAGCAGCGTAAACACCTTTATTGATGACTACAATTTTACCGGAATAGAACCCTTTACATTAGTCATTATTGAGAATACTCAGGAGTTGATGATTCACGAACTGAAATGGAATGGACAAATACTTTCTAACAAAAAAATAGATACATCAAGACCTCGTATCTGGTCGTCGGTTACGCTTTATTCTCCAGAAATCATTGAGAGGAGAGAACAATGGTTTACCGATTTTCTGCAGCAGCCATTAAACCCTGAGACAGTGCTTGGGTTTCATCAATATGCCGGTGTAGGAGATATCAGAAATGATATCAGAATAAATCGTGACAATATGCTCAAAACAGTTTCAACAACGCAATATGTAATCAATGAGAAACTTTTTACAATCTATTATGAAGATTTAGTGACCCAAAAAAAGTATAATTACAGGGTGATTGAGTAATGGTCTTCCAAATCAGGTGCACAATTGTAAAAATCCTGTATCAGTTATAACAATATCTCCTTCTTCTACTCAAAATCGGGAATAATACTATTCAGAATATCTGGTATTTTGTTTACCTCGCTAATTTTTTCGTCCAGTTTTTCAATTTTTTCTTTCCAACTATCGTCAGTAAAAACCAGGTCGGTTGTTGGAGCTTCATGAGGAAAGTCTGTATAAGGCGAAAATCCTCCAACTGTGTCTAAGCAGATTACTCCCCTTTTCATTCCCTCCCGAATTTTATTCTGTCTTTTCCTCACAAGTGCCTGCGCAATTAGTGCCGTATCTGCAATTGCTTCATTTATTTTGATACTCATATTTATTGTTTGATTTTCTCCGGGTAAGCTGTAATAAATCTATGCCACTAGGCTATCAATTCAGCAACCTGCCCGAAATCATATTCTTTTACCACATAATCGGCCACTCTGTCTATTTTTTCACAGGTAGCGCAAAAAGAAATACCAACACCAGCCTTCTCTATCACGCATACATCATTCTCGCCGTCTCCTATCATAATCGTGTCTGCCGGATTAATCGAATAGTGTTGACAGATATACGTTAAAGCATGGGTTTTACAAAACTCATGTGTGCAGGTAGTATGCCTGTCGGGGAAAAAATAAGAAGGAATTTTTACTTCACCTGTAGCTATACCATTAGAAAACTCCAGTTCATTGGATAGGGCAAAGTCTAAACCCAACTTGTTTTTCAGGTTTCTGGTAATACAATCATAGCTATCAGAAATAATACCGATTATGAAGCCTCTTTCTTTCAAAGTATCTACCAATTGATAGATATTAGGGGTCAAGGGAATACTATCTGCTACTTTTAATAGTTCCTCCAGCGATTTACCTTTCAGTAAGGTCGCTATCTGCTTGGTGCGTGTAACAGGGTTTTTCTGCCGTCTGACAATTTCATTTAATTCAGGGACAAAATCGAATTCCCTGGCAGCGGTATGAATAAAACTCTTTCTGGTAATGGTGTTATCCATATCAAAAATGGCGATCTTTTGCAGGTTTTGCAGATTTTCGTGGATAGCTATATCCATTTGCTGGTTAATAACCTGAATATCTTCATACGTTTTTAAATCATGCGCGCCTTTAAATCTTGATTTTGACAAAATGACGGAAGCTACTTGTCTGGACATTTTACCTAGTTGCAAAATACTCTGCATACGGTTTTCGATATGGCCAATATTAACTTCCACTATTCTGGCTTTCAGATGATACATATCAATCAATAAACCAATATCAACGCCATACCCTTCTTCAAAATCAACTTTCATTAACAGACTCCTTTTGCCGGCAATCATGCCGCTCAGAGGTTGGCGGAAAGTGGGGAATTTAGGGTATAGGATAGAGAGTAAGGGTTTAGCTACCAACTCGGTTACTCTACCGGCTTGTCTGGTAAAATAAGACTTCACAAAGTCAGCTTCGTTGCTTAAAAGTGGTTTGCACAGTAATTCAACCACATTGGCAGGATATGTAGTAATATCGGCATCCAGAAAAGCAATAATTTCATTTTTTGCATACAATGCACCATCTCTCATAGATGTGCCCTTACCCTGCTTATTACTGATAATCACTTTGGCTCCGTGTTTTTTGGCAACAGCAACTGTATTATCTTTTGATTGATCATCCACTACCAGTATCTCAGTTACCTGCGGATTATTTTTGGCTATATCAATGACACATCCGATAGTTTTTTCTTCGTTAAGTGCCGGAATTACGACTGTTATCATATGTTCTTTATTTAATATGAGTGGTTATTACATGCTTACTCATCACGTGGTTCGTTTCAGGCTTGACACACATGACAGGTTTTTTTGTATGATTAAGAATTTTCTGGGTATAAGGACCCAATGAAAAGAATCCCCAGTCATCATCCATTACCGGATTAATCACCAGAAGCTCTGCATCGCAGGCATCGGCATAGTCCAATACAAAATCTGCTATATCTTCACAAATCTCGTTTCTGTGAACAAAATCAATACCCTGGTTCTTTAAATTAAATGCCAGTCCGTTTATTTTGTTGGTCAGGCAATCGAATGAAGTAAAATCGGTAAAAGGAGCAACTCCTAAAAATTCTATCCGGGTAGAAGGCGATTTTAAAAAACGGGTAACGATTTTAAATTTATCTTCAATTTCTTCCGTCCTTCTTATTGGCAATAGTATATTCCGGAAGAAGAACTTTTTATAGTATACGGGTATTGCCAGCACCGGACAGGCGACATTTCTCATGACAGTATAAGTATTGCTGCCCATAAAAAAGTCTCTTGTACCTGACAAGCCATGTGTTCCCATGACAATTAAGTCTACATTAAGTCTTTCAGCAAATTGTTCTATACACTCAGCCGCATGAATATCGCTAATAGATGTATGGGCATAGACAGTGATATTGTACTGCTTTTCCAGTGCCACCGATAGTTTTTTCAGCCCTTTTTTATTCTGCTGTTCCAATGCTTGCCATACTTCCGGCCTTCTGTCGAAAGATATATCATTGCACTTTGGGACTATTATATGTAACAGATGTAGAGCCGCCTGATCTCTTTTAGCTATGTTAATAGCTATCAGTAATGCGTTGTTGGCTGTTTCTGAAAAATCAGTCGGAAAAAGTATGTTTTCAATCTTATCATTCATAGGCTTGTTCTTTAAATAAAGGCTGAACTTATCTTGGCTAATACGCTCATTTAAAAGAACCAGAACCTTTTTCTAACCTTGAAGTCAACACTTCCAAGATATTCATCTACCGTATACATTTTTGCAGTGTATATTCCCGGGGGTAGTTTTTCCTGTGCTATAAACTCAAAATCTACTTCCTGAGGATTTTTATAGAAATCAACAAGCTTGCTTTTATGTACTTCTGTCAACAGGTCCTTTTTGTCCTGCCCTCTTACTATGGTAGTTTTTATCCAGCCATCTATGGCATCATTATTTTCATCGCGGATACTTAAATGAACCGCTTTAACATCAGCATAGATGGTCTTGAAAATTTCAGGAATAAAAAAAGAAATCTTTATTTTCCGGGCGTCTTTTAGCATGCCTCTTAGCTCTGTAATCTCTACACAGAATTTATCAGTGGTCATTATCATTTATTATTTTTAACAGCAGTTTGTCGAAATTATACTTCTATTTATTATTCAAAATCAGTAGAATTACTGATAGTTTGGTAGTGTTTAAGTGTTACTTATCTATAGTCTATTCTCAAAAATATTTTGCTTTTTTATAGAGAATACACAAATTTCCTTGTTATGTATTAGAGCCAACTAAACGGGACATTAGATTTAGCTTAGAATTTCTGACCATTTTTTTAAGGTATATGAAAATATTAGTAGTAGAAGATGAACTCAAAACCATACAGGCGATCAGGCAAGGCTTAGAAGAAAATCATTACGAAGTAGATATTGCCTATGATGGGTTAATTGCCAGACAATTAGCGCTTCGTAATAACTATGCCTGTATTATTACAGATATTATTATTCCGGGCATTAATGGGCAAATGCTTATAAACGAATTGAGAGAGGCAGGAATAAGAACACCTGTATTGATACTTTCAGCTTTAGGCGAAGTAGCAGATAAAGTTGCCGGTTTTAATGCGGGAGCTGACCAGTATCTGGTAAAACCTTTTCAATTTTCTGAATTATTGGCCAGAGTCAGTGCATTGACTAAACGGGCATCAGATGTATTAGTAAGCAATCATATTATCAAATTTGCCGACCTTGAAGTAAATACAGGTTCCAAAGCCGTCAAGCGAGGCGGTAAGCGAATAGAGTTAACAGCTTTAGAATTCCGGTTGCTTGAATATTTCCTGAAAAATCAGGGTTGGGTATTATCTAAAATACAAATTGCCGAAAATGTATGGGATGTAAATTTTGATAAACGTACCAACTATGTAGAGGTTTATATTAATTATCTGCGTAAGAAGATTGATAAGGATTTTCCAAAAAAACTGATTCATACTGTCATTGGTATGGGCTATGTATTAAAAGAAGAATAGCGTATGTCTCTCAGAAAACAGCAGACCCTCCGATTTGTCGCAGTAGTATCAGGCATTCTTTTTACGGCTCTGGTTTCTATTTATTATTTCATAGCCTATTTTCTGGATGAGAATTTTTTTCGGCGCTTAAATAACAGAGCAGAAACCGTAGCTAACTGGCTTGAACAAACCATAGAAAATCATGAAAACATTCGTCTGCTTGAAAGGCTTCTGAAGTCACGCAAAGACCAGATGCCCTCTGAGGAAACGCTGATATATACTCTGAAGAATAAGTTAGTATTTATATTCAATAACAATGTGTATGAAACTATTGATACAACCAGATTAGAAGAGATAAAACTTCAGGGGAAATCAGAGTTTATGGTCGATGACTTTAAAGCCGTAGGCATATTATATAAGACATCTACCCAATCTTATATCATTATTGCACTAGCTCGTGATGAATATGCCATGATATTCCTGAAACAAATGCGATGGATGATGCTGGCTTTAATTGCTATCTCCTTATTTGTGGTAACTATCGTTGGGTGGGTATATGCAAGAAAAACAATGGAACCCATCGAGAAAATCAGTCAGGAACTAAGCCGGATTTTTCCAAAAAATACGAATTTAAGACTTAGTAAATTTGAGGGCGACAATGAAATCAGTCAATTAAGTGAAACCATCAATCAATTATTAAACAGAGTAGAAGAGGGAATACATTTGCAGCAAATGTTCATTGCCAATGTTTCACACGAACTGCAAAACCCACTAACCAGTATTTCTTCTCAGCTGGAAGTAAGTTTATTAAATGAGCGTACCAATGCTAATTATAAGCATACCATTCAATCGGTATTAGAAGATACCACCGATCTAATTGAATTGGTGCAAAACCTACTTAACCTGTCCCGTGCAGATGGAGACATCAATCATTTATTGGTGGAGAAAGTAAGGATAGACGATATTATCTGGGAGGTACATGACATGGTGACAAGCAATAATGCTCATTATAAAGTTCATATCCATTTCACTGCTTTACCTGAAGACCCGGAGCATCTGTGTGTTGTAGGTAGTGATGCACTTTTAAAAATAGCCCTGTTTAACCTTGTTGAAAACGCGTGTAAGTTTTCTTCTGATAATGAGGCTTTCATCAGCCTTTCAGCCAGTGCTAAACAAAAGAAAATCAATATCAGAGACAATGGCATAGGTTTAAGCAAAGAGGAAATAGAAAAAATATTTCAGCCATTCTATCGCTCCGAAAAAAGCGCAAGTATTAAAGGCTATGGAATTGGACTCTCTCTGGTAGACCGGATTGTAAAAATACATAAAGGCAAGATTGAAGTAAATTCAAAACTTAATAGAGGTACGAATTTTACAATCACTTTTGATACCTAGCTTAACTAAAGAATACTCATTTAATAAATATATGCTGATAAATTTCATAGAAGCAACAGTGTCTGTATTACACTGCCCCCAATAAGTATCTAACTTTTTTGGGGCAGTGCAGAATTATAACAAGCATAATAATAAGAGAGCCCACCTAATAAAAATTATCGAATGGGGCTTATTATTAAAATTAATCAAATTTTCAGGACGCTACGTCCCATTCAATTATCCAATTAGCATCTATAAAATATTCTTCAACATCATTGAAGTTTTCAAGCCAATTGTCGTACGCTTCACCTTTCCCGTCAAAATTTTTGAAAATATTGATATAGAAGCCGCCAGTTTCGCCACTAGTATCATCAATTACCTCTACATACCAGTCTAAGTAATTACCTTGTTTTATTTTTCCAATCTTATTTATTTCAATTTTTTCTTTCATGGTATTATTGGAATATGATGATTTACAATCATTTTATTATTGGTAGGGTTAATAATTTCTAAATGAACGTGAGGTACATTTGGACGGTGAGAACCTGCAATAGAGAAAGCATCCATTTTATATTGGCTTACAGTCCCATCCTTATTAATAGTTTGACTACGATATACACCTGAACCACTTTGTCCAATTTCTTTTGCATTGTTACCTGCAAAATTAACACCTGCTTCTAATGCCTGAGCTTCTGTTAAGGTATGACTACTTGTTATATTGCCCTTACCAGCATTTGTTTCTGCAATGACAGCTTTTACTGCTCTTGAAGTTTGAGATTTACTTGTTTGAGCTAATAATTTACCTTCTGTACTTTCACCTGGAATGATGGATACAACATCCGCCAAAGCACTTAACGTTTCTTTTACTATTCCTTTGAAAGAATTGTCTACAGGTTTTTTGGTAAGTTCTGTCTCAAATACTTCTTCACCATTCTCAACTTTGTATCCTGCAAGTAAATCTGAACCAAAGGCTCTCAGTGCTGTATTGTAAATAGCGTGTTTGGTATCATAGAATGAAGTAACAGCTAACTTAGCAAATAAAAATGGGTCATCAGATGGGTCATCGCCACAACAAGGCTCACCTAAAGCAACGTTCGGTCAATGCGATTAATTGGATTATTTTGAGCAAAATTGTATGTGGTTGACCACACTCTCATTTTTGCCAACACATCCACCCTATCAAACCTCCCAATACTCGCATTATAACTCCTTGCGCCAAAGTCAATTCTTCTCAGATTAAACGTACTTTCTTTCTATTTATTTTGATATTTCGGTATGAGAAAATTCATCAAACCAAGTTCCTGATGCTTTTGGTGCATCTAAAAATCATAGAGAGTCCAATCATAATAAGGCCCACCCAATAAAAATTATCAGATGGGCCTTATTATTAAAATTAGTTAACTTTTTTCAGAATGAGAGATTATTTTGAATGTATTACTTTAAGTATTTTACAATTATCTTTTTGGATTTCCATATAAGGGGTACCACCATCTTTGTTATTTAATGTTCCTTCTACAATCCAAACACCGTCTTTTCTCAAAGTAGCTTTATATGGTTTTTTTTCTAATACATTTTCTCCATATATATTCACCCAAACCACTTCAGCTATCCTAACGGCTGTTTCTTTATCTGGAACAAAACCATCTTTAATAGTCCAATTTTTTCTTCCACTTTCATTTTGGCAGCTCATGCTCAAAAATACTATATAGATTAATAGTCTTTTCATTTTCTTAATTTTTGATTGTAGAAACTCCTTCTCCAAGCGGAATAAGTATATAATTAACAATTATATCAATTATTCTTTGTTTAGGTTCATTTTTTGGTAAATTATTTATACTTACATTATTTAAACGAGCTGGGTCATTTGAGTCACTTGGAAGGCTTTTATCTAAAACAGTTACTTTTTGGGTTGATGGATCATATTTTTGTAAAGACCCATTAGGAGTTGTAACATAGTTAGGAACTCCGCGTATGTCAGCATTACTTTTGTCTGTGGGCGAAAAGTTATTATTATCATAATTTGGATCATAATTACCATGTGCATGAACAGTGCCAACTCTTTCCCCTTCAAATGTACCACTAACACTTACACTTGCTATATCTCCTTGATTTGGTTTCGTATAAGTAAAATATGTCGTGCCAAGAAAATCTTTTGTTTTAATAATCGTTGAGCCAAACTCAGTTTTAGCTGCAATGGAATTATCATTATACGTCTTACCAAAGTCACGTGCTGCATCATCCGCCGTCTTGAATCTATCTCCAGGGCCAAATAAAACCGCTCCCATTCCATCAGGGTCAATAAATCTTAAAGGATTACCAAAAGCATAATTATAAGTACTCCATCTTCTCATCTGGTCTGCCAGCGGATCCACCCGGTCAAACCTTCCAATACTCGCATTATAACTCCTTGCTCCAAAGTCAATTCTTCTCAAATTAAACGTACTTTCTTTCTCTTTATTTTGATACTCAAATCTATTTTGAAAAGCATTAACTAGTCCTGCATCTTTTAAAACAATCCCCCATGTATAATATTAAGAAAGCCCACCCAATAAAAATATCAGGTAGGCTTTCTTGTTAAAATTAGTTAAATTACTTTAGGATGAGATACCTCATTTCGATGAATCTATTTCGTATTTTAATAAAGAAACGGATGGGTTTTTCCTTGAGTACACAATATCTACGCTGTCCCCGACGGCATATTTTTTATAGAATTCCGTGGTTATTCCTGTACTTAAATTATACTTCTTATCATCAACAAAATATTCAAAATCTGCTCCCTTTCCTTTATATGTTCGTTTTGCTATTATAACTCCTTTAGTATAAACAGGATTAGACAAAATTTCCTCTTTGTCTTTTTTGAAGTCATAATCCAAATACCACCAAATTCCTTTAAAAATAAGAAATCCTATAACAAGGGCAAAACTTATGGCTTGAAGTTTTTGCCAAATGGATGTTTTAGAACCCAAATAATTTTTTGACTGCATCGGTAAATTTATTTTCGTATGTATTTTGTGTAACATCACCAATTACTGATTTGGAAACTTTTGCAGTAGACGACACTACTTGTTGTTTTACATTAGCAACTGTAGCCTCTTTCGCAAGATTATTGGCTAATGTCTTAGCACTTGCTTTCCCTGTTTCATTAGCATAAGTTTTTGCTATTGACGCTGCTCGATTAGCAGTATTTGATTCTGCAACCAATCGTACAGCCGATTTTTCTACGCCCTTCGTTATACCACCTCCTATTTTTCCAGCAATTTTTCCACCTGCAACATCAGCAACAGCATCAAAGCCTGTTTCTGCAATACTTTTACTTCCATTAAAGGTAGTTTTTACACCATCTTTTTTGGATATGTCTAAAGTAGATTTTGCTGCAATACTCCCGACTTCTACAATGCCAGCAGTGACTGCACCTACTCCTGAACCTATAACAGCGCCTTTAACAGCTTCTACTCCAACATCCGCCCAATCAACTTCGTTCAAGTTTTTACCTGAAAGTAGTTGCCCTCCTAATTCGATGCCACCCTTTAATAAAAACCCACCTAGGGCAGTCAGACAATTAGGACATTCTCCATTCGGGTCATTCCTTAAAACCGGATTATTCCAACCGTACTGATAGGTACTATATTGTTCCTGCTCGTCTAATACTGGGTCAACCCTATCAAAACGTCCAATAGTAGGATTATATCCTCTTGCATTTAAACGGATATATCTTAGATTAAATGTACTTTCTTTTTCCCGATTTAAAAACTCGAATCTATTCTGATACGAATTTAGCAAATTTATTCCATTTAACACAACTCCCCACGGATCAAACGAAGTTTCAGAGGTCTTGGTCAACGCAGTGCCGTTTGCTTTATAGGCTACACGTGTATTACCCAGATGGTCAGTATGGAAATATTCATAAGACCAGGCTCCACTTTGATAAACCGCTCTGCCCTCTGGCGTAGCCAGTTGATAGAAAGCCCCATTCTTGAAAACCAAGCCATCAAGATACTCCCAGTATTCTCCTGTCGAATAACTGGTTTTATATAATCGGCCTGCACCATCATAGGAGTTTTTAATCCATCTGCTGCTGGTCAACTGCATTTCAATGGGCTGATTGACATACGTACTATAAATGATGTCGTTGATGGCTTCATTCTTATCCGCTTTCAAAGCCCCGTTGGCATAATAGCTATAATCATCGGTTCCCGAATTTCGGTTCACAAAGTCAACATCATAATCACCTGTTACGCCATCTTCCACCCTCATCAAACGGTTTCCGGTATAGGTATAACTCAAGTTGTCCATTAATCCGTACGTACTGGTCAGTTTCCCATTCCGTTGCAGACTGGTGATATTGCCGTTTTTGTCGTAGTTGACTGTAGGTAAGCTGTAGCTTTCTGAGCTAATTCCGGTATAAGCTGCTGATTTTAATCGTGAGGCGGCATCATAGGTAAAAGTATAGAAACGAATGCCCGCAGGGGCATTATTGGTGCTTGCCTGCCAGTATTGTTTACCGATATTGCCATCATAATAACCCGCTGTTTCGTAGTCAAGCTTATAACTGAACAAATCACCCTGGCTGGCATTCGGCACCGGATTACCCGAGCCATCCAGGTTAATACCTCGCAATTGTCCTCTCAAATGATAGGTATAGTCGGTGGTCTGCAAACCGCTGATAGAAGTACCATTGGCTGTATAAGTACCTGTAGCCCTTATTTTGGCCTGTTTTAAACGACCTGCCTCATCATAATCTGACCTTCTGACTTCCGATACTGCCGTATTAATCCCATGTGATACTCTCAACCGTCTACCAGTATTATCATATTCATAGGTAGCCAGGCTTTCTGTATTTGCCATACCATCTACCTGATACAATACTTTTTCGTTCACTACTTCACCCGCAAAATTATACCCCAGATTAGTGACTACTGGTTTTGTCCATGGAGAGGCTCCGCCTTTATCATGCACGCGGTAGCTTTGCATCATCCGGCCTTTGAAATCATAGTAAAAAACCGAGTGAAACACTTTACTTGGGGTTTCCTGATTACGGGCAAAAGAGCCTGACTGCAACCCTTTGGAATTGCTGTAATAATTGGTGGAATTATAGGCCGTGCCCGAATTGAATGCCCATTCTCCGGCAATCCACTCATAGCTATCATAAAAATTCCAGAACTTTTCGGCCGTAGAACCATAGCTTACCGGAAAACTGCTGTTGGAATATCCCGAAACGCCAAGCCAGGTTTCATAAGTGGTAGACATACCATCAAAACTGGTTTGTAAGGTAGCCCGGCTTGAAGCATTATCCAGTTCTCCTTTGATGATAGTCCGCCCAAAGGCATCATATTTGTTAAACGACCATTTGCTTAAGGCAGTCTGACTGGCATCCTGCGTCAGCACAGGGAGATCATTTTTATCATAAACAATATATTGCCAACCTCCACCGGGCGTATGTTTTTCGATAAGTCTTCCAGCAGCATCATACGTATAGCCGAATACCCAACTGTTCCAGGTAGCTGAATTTTTGGTAATACTGGCATTCAGGGCATAACCTTCGGGCTGGATAACAGCCCTTAGCCTTTGCCATTCGTCATATACATAATAGGTAATTAAGGTTTCAGCACCTACAGGTTGTTCTCGTTGAATGAGATTTCCCGACTTATCTTTTATTTCAACAATGGTATTGCCCTGCTCATCAATCACCCGTGTTTTATACAAAGTATTAGCAGTGTAGGTGCCGGAGAGTGTGATATTGCCGGTAGGGTCTGAATTGTAAAGGCGTACCGCAGTACCAGCTATTTCATCAAAAGTCTGGATATTTTTGGTATTAGTCCGCCACGCCTGGCCAGCACCGTACTGTACCCTTAGTCGATTCAAAGGCGAATTATCAAAGGCGGTCATTTCACTATACGAATAACTATCGCCATAAAAAGTAGTGGCAAGGCCGGAAGGGTTAGCCTGATATTCTCCGGTTTGCACAGCCGTAGGAGCGGTCAGCGCTGTTTTGAACGGACGGCTAAAGGCATCGTAGGTTTTGCCTTCGAATACAATATCCTTTGCTGTTGGAGACTGACGATACCCCACTGTTTGCAGCGGGTGGCCGAGGCCATCCATGTATTGTATCGAAATCAGCGCTTTCGTTGCATCACTGGCATCGGCTGTAGTTGCACCGCTAACGCGGAAAGAACTATGAACAACGGCGTTTTTATGATTGGTAATGCTTTGCCCCCAACTGCAAAGCGGGAGCAAAAGCCATAAGATGAGATTCTTTTTCATGAGATGTGTGGATTTAAAATGCAACTCCGTTAATAGTGATATTTGAAAAAGTTGTCTGGTTAGCGCCTCCCCATAAGGCAAAACCTATGTAGAAATTGCTGCCAAAATCTAGTGTAGTAGGGTTGCTCCCAGTCAGATTGAAGTAGTCATTCCAGGCATTATTGGCCTCAGGATTACTATTGGTGCTATAATATCCCTTGATTGAAGTGCCTGTTTTTACTACTTTTATCCAGGTCTGGTTTACAGCAGACGGCGCAAAACTGTAGAGCCCACCCGTGCCTCCGTTCGTATCACGTTTCAGCTCACCCACATTGGCATTTCCATCCTGAAGCAGGATATAATACTGGGCATTAGGGTTAAGATTACTTCGAATCATGATACCTGATCTGTCGCCATCATCAGCCGGAATGGAGTTAATTTTAGCAATGATTGTGACATTACCGCTGAATGCTTTATATATCCAGTGGAAGTTATCAGAAGTACCACTCGCAGGGCCATATCCAAGCATAGTAAGATTGCCTGAAGCATTTTGCGTACATCCGGGCGAAGATGGAGATCCAACGTCCATGGCACTCCAGGTAGCAGGTAGCACTGGCACAGTTAAAGTATTAGAAGCCACACTTTCACAGGTTCCGACTTTACATTTGGCCGTATAACTGATTGAAGTAGTAGTAGGAACAGAAGTGGTTGGTCCGGAAGCTCCGTTAGACCATTGAATCGTTCCGCCTGAGCAGGTGGTAGCCGAAAGCGTAACCGAACAAAGCGTAGTGCTTGTGATCGAAATTACAGGTGGAGACGGAGGCGTACACTCAGAAGCTGTAGCATAGAAATACCTGTAATAATCTGTCAGGTTCCCTAAATGATCTTTGACCGCACTCAATCTGTTAACACCATCATATTCATATGTACTTTTGAGTCCGTTAGGAGCAGTAATCTGGCTGAGTCCTATGCCTGACCTCATTACACCCGAAGTGACCATTGCAGAAGAGAGATTACTTCTTAAACTGGTACCAATGTTTTCTATATTTGCAGCAACATAAGTGTCTGCCACTGTTTCCAGGCTACCAATCACACCTTCTACATTGGCTACAGTAGCATTTTGCACAGAGGCAATCGGGTAAGAGTGCTTGTACCCCCAAACATAAGTCGTTGGCGGCTGATTAAGCCTTTTGATTTCTATCGGATTCCCTTTGCTACTGTACTTTCTGCTTTCAAACAATTTAAATTCAGGAATAATAAATTGTGACATACTATGCGGAAGGTTAACCAGCGAAGCGTTTTCATAACGATAAATTTCCAGAGGATTTCCATTGGCATCGCTTTTAACCATTACTCCATCTACAGTCAGGTTATCTACATAGCGGACAACTTTCAGTGGCATGCCAATGATGTTTTTGCTTTTCAGCTGGTCAATGTTTGTACCGGCAATATTATTGAAGTCATTCGCATAATAATTGATAGTTGAATCCTTTTTATTTTTACTGTTGATAATTGAGGTAGTTCTTAGCAGTACTTCCGGCGTATAGGTATAAGTGAGAGTGTTACTTAACCCTACTCCCCCTGAATATTCAGTAGTAGTAGCAGCCTTTAAATTATAAGTATCACTGAATACATGGGTACGTTGATAATTGAAATAATTATAACTGAACCCCGATGAAGTGGCTTGTTGTGCACAAGCCATGCTTCTTCCTACTTTAAAACCGTATCGTGTAGTAGCAGCAATGGAAAGAGGATTATAGGTATTGATCAACTCTTTTGCAGGCGTTATCGCATTTTGCTCATAGGTCTGCTCTTTTGCCAGATTACCACTTCTCCAGCTTAAGTTGACAGTAGCCGCGTGAGGTGGATTGTAAACCGGCTCACCAGCAGCAACGCTGGCATTATACTCATATATTTTTTTGCCATTTGCTCCGGTATTTCCATAGGTCTCGGTTACTTTTCTGTACTCTATCTGATACCCTTCCCAGTTGTAGACATTATTCTCTGAGACAAAATACCTTGTTCCACAGGCAGTACATGGGCCTGTTGGATATGTTGCACTGCTAGGTATACTTGATTCAATGGATGTAACATAATAAGGGACAGCTAAAAGATTAGCCTGTTCGTAGGTAATAATTCTTTCGTTAGACTCTGTGGATCCGGTATTATCTACAATACGTGAAACACGATTTCCACCTATTTGCAAGTAAACACCACTACCACCAGGTGGAGGAGTTTCAGGCGTTTGTGTTCTTAAGAAGACAGGGGCTGCTGATACACTACTGTAGTTAACTATATTCGGTTCATAGAATATCTCTGTATATCCTTTTGTCGGATAATTTATCTTTTTGAGCATCCCTATTTTTGAATAAGTATTATCAGCACGCCTGTCCGCAGTTCCGAAGTTTGCGTTTGATAAAGGAGTAAAGATAACCGAAGAGTAATTGGCCGCCGGAATTTTATTGGGATTGTTTCTTCCGTTGTAATAACCCCAGTGATCTACAGAGTTGTTGGCAGCACGAGGAGTGTTCGCTACCATGAGAGAGGGGATTGGAATATCTGCTCCGCTCATGCCGTAGTATTCAAAAGAAGTAGTCTGAATAGCTGCAAAAGGCGTTTTGTTCTCAATAAAAGAGACTGAATTCAGTTTCAGACGGTCGTTTGTGCCAATATAGCCGTAGCTGAAACCAATCCGGTTTGTTTCCTGATTGGCTTCATCATAAGCCACTATGGCTGAGAGTCCTTTGGCTTTCACATTGGCATTGCTTACCAGGTCGTTGCGGTCAAAAAACTGAAAATCTACGGTCTTACCTTTCCAGACAATATTATCGAGCAAATACTGTCCAACACCTAGTTCAGTAGTTGTCTGGCTAAAAGCAAAATTGTCGTTTAACGTACAGTTTGGAGACCCTGATGTATATCCGGTAGAATAAGAAGAGCCTTTCACGCTCGTTTGGTAAGAAATGTCCTGGTAATAGTTAAAGTCTACTACAACGCCATTGGGAGACGTGATTTTTCTGAGATACCATGTCACACTACTTATATAAGAAGGGTCGCTGATGGGATCTACAAATCCATTGGTGAAAGTTCCGCCTGTTGGTATAGATAATGTGAAGGCAAACTGATACCCTTTTTCATCCGTAATCGTAAATGAATTGGAGGCATACGTAATCTTAAGCGGCATATTGTTCATCAAAACAATATTGTTGTCAAGAAAATAGAATTTGCCGCTTCTGCCCAGAAAACTGAATGAAAATATATCGTATTGAGTGTCTGTCTGGTTGTTTAATACGTTTGTCAGATAATTGTATCTGGCATCATCAATCATTGATCCGGCCAGGAAATTCTCCATTTGCTGCCGCACACCGGGGGTTTGTAATCCGCCGCTAGTAAAATCAGATATACCATTAATGGTCTGAACGATAGTTCCACCAACTTCCAGATTCCAGCCATTACCTACCCAGGTAGGCACATCCTGAGGCTTTAGACCTGTATTGTTATAGGCTAACTGGATAGGGATAGTTAAATTTTCGTCTACCTTTATTTCGTAAAGCGGCATATTGAAATTCAATTGTCCGGTGCTGAAATTAATCGGAACATTTCCGAACTCCTGAGTTTTGGCAACATTAGGAGGCAATATCCTTAATCTCCCTGAGGTGCCCTCAAATGGAGAAACGAGTGAAGAGCCTTGTTGAGCCACTGAGCTAATACAGAGGCAAATAAACAAAGCTAAAAGAAGTGGATTTTTCATGAATATTCTTGTGTGTTTGATTGATTATTGAAAAGAATTTGAAGATTTAAGCCATAGCAAAGCATACCCAATGGTTATTGGGAAAAATCGAATTAAAATATTCGAAACAGGGAGGCGTTAACGCTTATCCGGTTTATGAGATGAAATTCAATCGATTATCATCAGAGCCCGAATATGAATTGAGAGCTGTCTTTTGTTGTCACGTGCAATTATAAAGTCAGTTATTGTGTTAGTTTTTGGAATTAATAAAGTACATAAGTATGTCTTTAAGCCATAGCAAAGCGTATCCAATGGTTATTGGAGATAATCGAATCAAAATATTCGAAACAGAAGGAGTTAACGTTATCCGACTTAGGAGATGGAATCTAATAAGATTTGTTAATCATCAGAGCCGGAATCTAGAGTGGAAATTGTTTTTTTAGTTTTCACATGCAAATTAATTTTAAGTTGTGGTTTGATTTCTAATATGAAACAAAGGTACCACAGATAATCCTGACAAATCAAAAAAGAACAGTATGATTTTTTAAATATTTTCTGCTTTCACGCATCATTTAATGGAACACCCATAAAATTAAACAGAATTTATCGCATGAAACATATTTATTGAACCGACAATAGATGGTGTGTAGTATAAGAATTGACTATAAGTCATCTCAGCAGAAGGTTGGATAAAAGGTATTGAGAGCGAAAAAATGATAGAAATGTCACATTGAATAGTCACTAAAATCTTATACAAATAAAAAAAGCACTTACAAGAAAAACCTTGTAAGTGCTTGATTATCAGTGTGGGAGTTGAGGGATTCGAACCCCCGGCCCTCTGCTTGTATGAAAGAGGCATGTGTTTACACTATAAAATACAAACCCATGCAAGTTTATAAATTGAAGATCAATAATACTCTATCCTCAGCTCAGCTACTTTGGCATCATTCACCAGGCTACTCTGAGATACCAAACGATTATCTTTATTGTATTCATACTCATATTTCATACGAGTGCCTTCAAAGAGTTTTTGCTGGAAAGTCAATAAATTCTGACTGATTTGCTCTGGTAAATAAACTGGTGTTTTGATTTGCTCTATAAAAACCTTTCCTAAATTATTCGGATTACTACCATAGATAAAATCTGTTTCTTCATAACCCATTATTCCCCGTTCTTCTACTGCTGAAACATTTCCACTTTTCCATTTATAGGATATGCTTTGCAAAAGGCTATTCCGATTATTCTGGTTTTGATTACGGGTGTATTTAATCAAATGCTTATCCTGATCATACAGAAAATCTTCTACTATTTTCTGGTTCGGAAATTCTTCTGTAGTACGAGTTAAAAGCTTGTTAGCATCATACTCATATTTTCGGGTTCCCTGTGTTTTTACACCTTTGATTGTACGCTCGATAGTGGCTTCCGCTATTTTGCCCTCTACATTTCTTGTAAAAGTTTCATTTATCTCCGATTGAGCCAGAGAATCAGTAACAACTATACCTGAAACTTCTTTAGTTTCCTGGCTGTAACTGAGTTGAGTATAGATTTTATTCCCCTGCGTCGTAAGCTGGATTACCTTCTTAGGTTTCCCTTCCAACCCTGAAGGGACAACAGGTTTTTCCTCTTCATCTGTTTTAGCCAACACATCTAAATCTCCTTTTCCGCAAGCGAATAAAGTATTGATTAAAAGGAGGGTTAACAATATTGTTGATATTTTTTGCATAATGTTTTTAATAATTTATAATCTTTTAGTCCAATTAAAGATTGAATATCTCGTAAGTTTATAGAAGAATTACAAGTTTTAAAAAATTCAATCCTTTTTATAATTTTATAGTACCTTTTATTTAAGATTTACATCAAATCTTCCTCTAGTTATTTCTATTACTTTAGTTGTATCTAATGTATTGGGGTAAACAGATATATCAACTTTTGCAGCTTTAAAACTAAAAGTACCTGAGACAATTTTATTTTTTACATCAAATTTGGTGATGTGTACTTGTCCTCCATATTGGTTGTAGGTTTTATAAGATGTACTTGGGTAATTTCTATTTTCATAGCTTGCTGCACCAGTAATATTATCTAAGTAATAGGTTCCCTTCTTTCGAATATTGCCAAGAGAAATAGCAATATCCAGTTTATCATTGTAATCACTACCTGATATGTAGAAGGTGCTATCTGTAATTCTTGCAGATATAGGCTTATCTCTTGCAAAATAGTTTGCGCTACTAGCTTTCATGGTAATTCCTTCAACTTTGCAACCAAAACTATCGTTACCCCACCTGATAGGTAAGGGTAGCAGATTGTCACAAGAAACTAAAAAGAGACTTAAAAGTATATTAATGAGTCTTTTTGTCATAGTTATTAAATTAGTTACATGGGGTAAGTAGAATCTGTTGTTTTATAAAATTAACTCCTGCAGCAGTAATAAATACATGCTCTTGATTAGTAGTAGGAGCATAAATTGCTTTAAATGGCGTATTAGTTAAAGGATTATTTCTATAAGAACTAAGGTTACTTCCCCAATCTATATAGTTTACTACTGGCCCAACTTGTGCAATAGCCATCGAACTATATGAAGGAATAAAAGATTGCTTTGAAAAACGTTTTGTTACGCTTGCAATTAGTGCATGTACAGTTGGGATTTCATCATTTACAGCATAATATCCTCCTGCTATTATATCTAAGCTATTAGAAATGCCATTTCCCTTAACAAATCTACTATATTTTTTTGAAGAAAATAAGCTGGTGTTAACATTTGCTTCCAAAACTCTGCATCTATTATTGTATGAAGGCGAATTTGAAGTAGTTAAAACAACAGAAAAAGGACCGCTATTGTTAAATAACAACTTAGATATAAAAATAACAGGGTCAACGCCAATTGTAATATTCATAGCTTGGCTACAACTTGCAGGTTGGGTAGTCAAGAATTGTTGTTCATGCTGCTGAATTGTACCTAAATCGCTACCATTTATTAGTGCTACATTTCTAATACAAGAACTTGTGGGAAAGCCCATATTCTCCATCGTTTCTACAAATCGGGTTCTAAAATTAGGGCTACCAGCTATCTTTTCAATATCAGGTGGATTGATGGCATTAAATTGAGGATCAAGAATGGCAGTATAGTGATGAAGTAGCATTTGTTTTGCTGCAACAGCATCTAATTGTGCCATTGCATCTTCAACTGCTCCGACCCAACCTAAACTTCGATTTAAATATTCAAATAACAATTGATCTCCAATATTTATATTGGCACCTCTATGAGGAGAATCAAAAGATACCCACAGTTTACATCGATGATCCAAATTATTCTTCTCCATATAGGTTAAGGCATATCGCGAAATTAGGCCTCCCATGCTTGGACCAATAATGACTATTCTCTCATTACTACCGGCAGCTGCTAATTTTATTTTTACTTGTTCAATTAATTCAACTAAGACAAAAGCATTTCTTTCAATATAATCTGCCCCTCCATCTCGCATTATTCTCCAGCCTCTTGGGGCAACCCAAAGAGGATACGAAGGGAAATTAAGAACTATTACATCATATCCATCTGCCTTTAAATCTTCAATTATATTCTGATTGTTCCCATAAACCATTTTTTCATCATAAAGTCTATTAAACCCTCTTGTATCTCCAGCATCAAATCCATCAAGCACAATTGCCACCTTATTTAGCGCGGGATGTTTCACACCGTTGACAACATTATTGTAGTATGCTATTTCTCCTTTGCCTTTTACATTAGAAAAATCTTCAGTTACATACGGAATAAAATCAATCTTTGCTTCTACTCCTCCTCGACTATCTGGCTCAGAAGCAAGAGAGTAAGTTTTTGCTTTTACATAGGCATATGTTGTCTGAGTTGTACCATTTGTAAATTCAGCAGTGAAAGTAATTGTTTTCTGTCCGGCAGTAGTGTAAGTTACATTAACCTCATCACCAACGCTCATAAGAGCAACTGGATTCCCATCCCCAAAGCTAACTCTCAATTTATTTAAGGTATTACCACTATTATTTATAAAAGTATACGGTGATAATATGAACTTTGTTACCCCCGTACTTATCTCATCAGCTAATGCCGCAGAAACAATAACATTTTTGGTAGCATAAGCAGAATTAGCATTATTGGGATTATCAAATAATTGATTGTCTTTTTTGATAAGTATATTACTTGTCAGGGCATTATCAAGAAATACATTGAATTTTGCAATAACTAACCCTATAGCGACCTTTTTCTGGTATTTATAATCACCTACTACATTTTTATAATCTTCCCGGCTTAATAATTGCGTTTTGTTATAACTTGATTTATATATTTCTGAATAAGCTTGTTGAAAATGATCAGTATCAGAGATATTACCAGTAGTATTAAATGTTGCAAGCTTTGCTATAGGTAATACTCTATCATATAAAATACCAGTAGTAATTTTGGTTTTATCAAGAGGATAAAATGCCCAATCCAAAGACTCCTGATAACTCACTTCATCAACTTTAACGGCTAAACTACAATTAAAACTGGTACTATTTACATCAACCGTATAAAGGCCTTCTTTTCTTACAAAGACCTGATCAGTAATACTTATTGATTCTTTGTTATTATCTTTCCAATTAAAATTTAAGTTCTGAACTTGATCACTAGCTGAATTTACAACAATTAATACTAATGGGTCATATTCACTTGAACTACTAATAGTTGTTCGGGGTAGCTCATAAGTTTCTAAGCCCGTTAAAGGATTAATAGCTTTTATCTTTAAATTATTGCATCCATTCACTACCAAATTAGTAGTAGCAGTAACACTGCAACCATTAGTACCGGTTTTACTTACAGTTACCGTATAAACACCTGATTTGGCCTCTGTTAGACCAGTTACGTCTGCAATACGCGAACCACTTGTAAAACCACTTGGTCCTGCCCATGCATAAGTAATATTAGGTCCAGGTACTTCAGTGACAGCAACTTTGATTCCAGTTGCTCCTATCAAAGCAGGCCCATTATTACTAGCACGTAGGTATTCAGGGAAGACAGGCTCTACTATAAAAGACTTGTCTTTAAACTCACCTATCCAGGTAAGGTCAGGTTTCAAACAACGGACATAATAAACTCTTGGTCCAGTTTTACTGATTGAGTTAGCAGATATTGTCTCAAATACTTCCCCATAATTTTCTCCAAAATTTTCAATGGCATTTCTGTTATTAAGCCAATAGTCTATTTTATCGTCTTTTACATATTGCCATTGAATTGGCCAGCCGGTAGGACATGCATTAGGGCTGATATAATTAAGGGCGGTTAAAGTAACAGACTCGCCCGGGCAAGCTGTATTATGGGTTGAACTGATTACTGGTACAATACTACCAATTGGCAATATTGAAGCGATTGCATAATCACCATTATTGGTTGGGTCTCCAACACATCGGGCTTTGTAATTACCGGGTCCTATGGTGCTAAATTGAACACCGGGTATAAATACGCCGCCAATTTCCCACTGTACAGTTCCATTAGGGCAGCCAAAGGCTGTCAATACTACGGATTCAGACGGTAAAGCTTTGGCTTTGTTGGCTACAATAGTTAAAGCATCAGAAGGGTTAGGAAAAATTACTATATCCTGAAAACTGGTATGATTACCTTCATTGCATCGTACTTGATAAGTACCTGGGCCACGTACAATTAAAGTTGGAAAGAAATTCGCGTAATCATAATAAGTATTGCCATTGGCATCCTGTTTTGGTACACCCCATTGCACATAGTTGTTCGGGCAGTTTTCTGCCACTAACTGGAATATCTGGTTTCCGGAGGCTGTCGATTGTGTGGCATAAAACCGAGGGGCATCATTCGATTTTGTTTGTATGACGATACTAGCTTGTGTACCAGTAATACCAAAGCGTACACATCGCGCTTTGTAAGTGCCCGGGCCAGTGGCAAATAATATACTTGTACCTCTTACTTCAGTATTATTAGGTAATGTCCAAACAACCTCACCATTGCAGCCATTTGCTCTTAAGGTTACTAATTCTGAACCTCCTGCACTAGTTTTGCTGGTAGAAATAGTAATACCTCCAGGTGATGGAGCATTGATTCGTATACTAGCCCAACTGCCATAAGAAGAATTATCAATAATACAACGTGCCTCATAAGTGCCTGGGCCATAAACAGTCTTAGATTCATACCTGGTCGTCCAGCTGTTTTCTCCAGTTATTTTCCATTGTATCCCGGCATTACTTGGGCAATCGCCGGTAATATTAAACTCAACAGCTTCTCCTGTGTTAGCGACTGTCTTATTACTTGTAATAGTAATATTTCCTGGTTGCATTTGACCAACAGTCACATAGGCCCAAGGTCCTGTATTAGTACATCCCACCTGATAGGTTGCGGGACCTGTGGCTGTCCAACCAGGACCTGAAGTAACAGGATTTGGAGTGCTATAACTTCCATTTGGTAAAAGAACAGGAATAACCCAGTAATAAGTAGTACACCCAGTAGCTGTTAAAGTAACGTTTTCATTATTGTAGACACGTATTTTATTAGCTGCTATAGTAGGGGTATTAGCAGGTAACTGATGAATAAAAATTTGAACCCATCCAGAAGCATAGGTTCCATCCCAGCTATTACAACTGGCACTATAAAAACCACTCGAATTAAAAGTAAAAGGATTTTCTGTTGTTGGTTGTAGATTATCATTTATTTTCCATTTAATATAGCCATTAGTACAACCATAAGCTGTAACTGTAACAGATTCTCCTGGTCTAATTTGTGATTTGTCAGCTTGTATTCTAAGAGGAGCCACAGAAATATTAATAGTGACAGATAAGCCACTGTAATAATCAGTCGCAACATTATTCTGAATACATGTCGTTTTACATTTAGCATTATATCCACCAGATTTATTGACACTAATCTGGTTACCTGTATCAGCAAAATTATTAGGACCTGTCCAAAGAATAGTTCCTGAACAATTACTTGCAATAAGTTGAGCAGATTCTCCAGGGGTTAAGGCATTTTTGTCGAATGTAACAGTAGGAATAGGGGGAATAGTAGAAACATTAATACTTATTGAGTTAGAAATTACAATTGGGTTTGAGCATTCAGCTTTATAACTTCCTGGTCCATTTACTAAAAGACTACTACCGTTATTGCCAAAAGGAGCATTATCCTTTTTCCATGAGACATTAGCAGAAGGACAATTACTTGATGCCTCTAAAACAGCTGAATTGCCTGAACAAATAGCTGTTGAAGAAGCAGTAATTGTAAAGTTTGGTGGCGGACAAGGCGTGCGGTCAATCGTATAAGTTATAGTTTTAGAGTATACAGGAGTAGCAGTAGGAATTGTGGTACTAGTAGGACATACGTTAGAATTGTATATTTTAATAACTGATGTAATTGAGGTTGTATTATTAAGAACAGAATCTGACGATTCAATAGTTTGAAGGTCGCAGATAATTCTTTTTGCTATAACAGTGCTACCTGCTTTTTGGGTAATTTCCCAATAAACCGAGCCTCCATTATCAATTATTTCAAGTGCTCCTTCCATATTTATAGACATGGCGAAAAAATAGTTTCTCCAATTTAAGCAGTTAAATTTTATAGTGAGCTGATTTTCATCAAGCGGAAGATTATTACCATCTCTTGACTTTAAAGTATTAAAATAGTTAATTTTATTTAAATCAATAGTAGCAATTTCTCTGGTTTTTTCAGGTTGTTTCTCTTCTGATTTTACACTAGCTACATCTACTTCAGTAATAGTTGGGCATTGTGTATTCTTTAAAACAAATACTTCATTATTTAATTTTCTAAGTACTTTAAAACAATCGTCCAAAGCAGGTGTAGCTAAATAGCGACCCTTAATTGTATATATTTTCTTTGTGCTACCACCATCTAATCTATCTGACATAAAATCATAGTAAGTACCCCCTGTTTGAATAAAATCACTAGGTAATACTACCTTTAAGGTATACTCACGTAATTCTTCAAAGGTAAACAAAGCAGTAGGGGAGATATTGAGTAGCTCTGCTGTCAGAGTCAATTCAATTTCTTCACCCACATAAGCGGTTTGCTTATTGGGAGTCAGTGTAAATCTAACTGGATCGTTGCTTACAGTTTTCCACTCTTGAGCTGATAAAACAGGAAAAGCACTGGTAATCTTACCAAATACATATGCCTTCTGGTCAAATTGATACAAATCGACTTTCGTTAAGTGTAACGGTCTGAACGGAAGTGGTTTGAATCTGATAGGTAAAGCCTTAACAGGTGTGGGCTTTAATACAAGAGGCTGTTCATCGGTTGTCTTAGCAAAAACGTTGAAATGTAAGCAGACAAACACAGCAAAATACACAAGAGTGTACGAGTAGAGTTTTTTCATTCGTGGGACAGTATTGAAATAAAAATAAGATTAATAATAATTTCAGTCGCAGTTTATGCGATATAGTCTAAAAACCTAAGTATTGATTCAGATTAAGAGATTTGAATCGTATGAATAAGATTTAGCTTAGTATAGTCTTTAAAATTCCTTGAATAATATTTATTGCCTTAGCAGAAACATTGTAATCGGAACAAGCAAACACAGCAAAGCACACAAATGTGCAAAAGGAGAATTTTTCATGAGTAGGTATAATGTTAAAAATACTTTTTTAGTCGAAAACTGTTACAAACTTAAAAAAGGTTAAACATTCAAGCAAGTAATATAAGAAAAATATTTTACGGTATCATATTGATTAAATGATACCGTAAAATCAAAATATGGAGCTTATTACAAGAAGAAGTGAAACACCATTTTTACTAGTAAAATAGTAAAAGGCTTAAGAAGCATTTACAGCTATGATGGAAGGCATTGAGAGCGATAAAATCATAGAAATATTACAATGAGAGTCACTAAAATCTGTGTGCAAATCTTGTGCAAATAAAAAAGCACTTACAAGAAAAACCTCGTAAGTGCTTGATTATCAGTGTGGGAGTTGAGGGATTCGAACCCCCGGCCCTCTGCTTGTAAGGCAGATGCTCTGAACCAGCTGAGCTAAACTCCCATATGTTCCTGTCATTTGGGACTGCAAAGATGCAAGGTTGTTTTTTGTTATCCAAATATTCGCCAAAAAAAAGTTAATATTTTTTCATTTTCTTCATAAAATCATATTTTGAATGTACTGAGTACAATAATTGGACTATTTTTGCAGCAATTAAGTCTTACTACTGTCAAAAAAGTACTTATTTTTAACAGAATATTATTTGAAGACTTAGGTACTAAAACCTAATTTTGCATCATAACATTTCAACCTTTTACTTATGGCTCTTGAGCAAACCTGGCGCTGGTTCGGCCCAAACGACCCTGTGAGTTTATCTGATGTTCGACAAGCAGGTGCTACAGGAATCGTGTCGGCTCTTCATCATATTCCAAACGGACAAGTCTGGACAAAATCTGAAATAGAAATCCGAAAAGCGGAGATAGAAAAAGCTGGCCTGATATGGTCGGTGGTAGAAAGTGTGCCGGTGCATGAAGACATCAAAAAGGCTTCGGGGAACTACAAGCAATATATCGAAAACTACAAAGAGAGCCTGGCGAATCTGGCGGCTTGCGGCATTGATACGGTTTGCTATAACTTTATGCCGATTCTGGACTGGACACGCACCGATTTGGATTATCCAATGCCTGACGGCTCAACAGCCCTTAGATTTGACATGAACGAGTTCTGCGCTTTTGAAGTGCATATCCTCAAAAGAAAAGATGCAGAAAAGTCCTATTCAGAAAGCCAGCTCAAAAAAGCCAAAGAATGGTTTGACAATGCCAATGATGCAGATATTCATAGATTAACCAGAAATATCATTGCCGGATTACCGGGTAGCGAAGAAAGCTTCACGATTGAGGCTTTTCGTGATATGCTGGATACGTATAAACACATTGGCGATGCAGAGCTTCGTCAGAATCTATATGCTTTCATTAAAGCTATTACTCCGGTAGCAGAACAGAATGGGGTTCTATTATCCATTCACCCTGATGACCCTCCTTATCCGATTTTAGGTTTACCACGAGTAGTGAGCACAGAGTCTGATGCCAAAGCTCTTTTAGAAGCTGCTGAAAGCAAATACAATGGCATCTGCTTTTGCACTGGTAGCTATGGCGTAAGAGCCGATAACGATCTGGTAGGCATGGTAGAAAGACTGGGCGATAGAATCAATTTTATTCACCTGAGAGCTACGAAACGCGATGCCGAGGGCAATTTCTACGAAGCCGACCACCTGACAGGCGATGTAGATATGTTTGGCGTAATGAAAGCCTTACTTACCGAACAACACAGAAGAATAGACGAGGGAAGAAAAGATATAAAACTACCTTTCAGACCTGATCATGGACATAAAATGTTGGATGACCTGAATGCTGGTAAACGAACGAATCCAGGCTATACTGCTATTGGTCGTTTACGCGGTCTGGCTGAATTAAGAGGTCTGGAACTAGGTATTATCCGTACTTATTTTAAGAAGTAGAATAATCCCTTACATTTGTTAAACTAAGATTTCATATACTGATACAGCACATAATAAAATGCCTAAAATCGTAACCCTTGGCGAGATATTACTTCGTCTGTCGACACCTAATTTTCAGAAAATTGAGCAGGCTCAATCTTTCAATGCTACTTTTGGTGGTACTGAAATGAACGTTGGCGCCTCTTTAGTAAAATTTGGTTTTGATGCTACCCATGTAACCTGTTTTCCTAACAACCTGATGGGACAAAAAGCCAGGGCTTATTTGCGAGCTTTAGACATAGATACTTCTTATGTGAAACTGGAAGGTGATAGAATCGGCGTTTTCTTTTTAGAAACAGGGGCTGTCATGCGAGCCAGCCAGATTGTATACGATCGTATGGATTCAGCCTTTTCTAAAATTGACCCATCATGGTTTAATTGGGAAGAGATTCTGAAAGGGGCAGACTGGTTTCACTGGTGTGGCATCACTCCGGCTTTGTCTGAGGGTGCGGCTAAGGCTTGTCTGGAGGCAGTAAAAACGGCTAAAAAACTAGGTATTACGGTTTCGTCAGATATTTATTACCGTAGTAATTTATGGAAGTATGGCAAAACCCCTCAGGATATTTTACCCGAATTAGCTTCTTATTCTGATATTATTCTGGCAAGCAGAAAGAATATCGAAGAGATATTCTCCATGAAAGTAACAGCCGAGAAAGGTAAATTCGTAGAGGCCTGCAAGATGCTGATGGAGGCTTATCCTAATGTGAAAAAAATTATAGACACCGACCGTGTGCAGGTAAGCGCTTCGCATAACCAGTACAACGCTAAAATGTGGACTGGTGAAGAACTGATAGAAACCGAATATCAGGATATTACGCATATTGTAGACAGAATTGGCACCGGTGATGCCTTCTTAGGTGGTTTCATCTACGGGCAATTGACCTTCCAGGATGACCTCAAATCGTTACAATTTGGCGTAGCAGCAGGCGCATTAAAACATACAATTGAGGGCGACCAGAATTTAGTTACTGTTCTGGAGGTAGAGTCTGTCATGAGTGGGGATAAATCAGGTCGTTTAAAACGTTAAAATAATAAAGGGTTTTTCAAAGAAAATTATTAATACAATGGCAAGATTCGATAAAAATACAACTTTAGCACAAGTAAACGCAACGGGCTTAGTGCCTTTATTTACACATAATGACTTAGATATTTGTCTGAGTGTATTGCGAGCTTGCTACGCTGCAGGCGTGCGGGTTTTTGAGTTTACGAATCGTACCGAAAATTCATATACTAATTTCAAAGAGCTACTCCGCATAGCAGAAACCGAAATGCCCGAAATGATTCTGGGTATCGGTACTATCTATGATGTAGCCACCGCCAATAAATACATAGAAGTTGGTACTAATTTCATTGTAGCTCCTATTATGAATCCCGAAGTAGGGGCCGTTTGTCTGGAAGCAGGCATCCCGTGGATGCCTGGTGTAATGACCGTTACTGAAATTTATAATGCCCGTCAGGCAGGTGCAGACTTCATCAAGCTATTTCCCGGCGAAGTATTAGGGCCTGCCTTTGTAAAAGCAATAAAAGCCCCAATGCCTGATGTACAGGTAATGGTAACCGGTGGCGTATCACCTACCAGCGAAAGCCTGAAATTATGGTTTGGCGCAGGCGCAACTGCTGTAGGCATTGGCTCACAATTAGTACCAAAAGAGGTATTGGCGAGCAAAAACTTTGATGAGGTTACTACTATTGTTGGTCATTCATTGAAACTTATCAAAGAGCTTAAAGAATAATATTGCAAATACGACGAGTAAATCTTACTGTGTTGTTAAATTATTTGCTACTATTAAGAAACTGTTTGAGTTAAATTTTGAAAATAAAAAAGAATGATTTTTGAACCAAGACAAGGTATAAAAACCGGAGTTTAGCAGAGCTAAATGAGCGGACGCCGCGCGGGATTTTTATAACGCAGTATTGGTCAAAAAGCAACTTTTTCAATCAACAAGATTAACTCAAACAGTTTCTAAGATATCAATGAAGGTTAGAGATACTTTTTTGCAGTACTTACTTAGATTGTGATGTATTGTATTTGACTAGAATTTACAATGATGCAGAGTAAAAATTAATGCAACAGGTATAAAAATAACAACTAAAAATCGTATCCTTATTCCGTCATTCCTGTTTGAACACAATTAAAAATCGTGGAAAAATATTATTTAAAGAAAAGACTATCGGATTTTTAATTGTGTGAGTTTGAATGATGGGCTGCTTTTTTGGTTACTTTTTTTCAGCTAAAAAAAGTAACATCCCATGACTATGAAAGCAAAATAATATAAGGCATACCAAATATTTACTGCACGTCAAAATCTATGCACTAATCCTTATACGAAATTTGTTCTTCAAAATTTTGCTTCACAAAAGCAAAAAACTATCTTTGCTGCAGAAAATTTAAAAGGCCCATGTATATGACCACCTCCGTTCGTATCCGTTAACTACGGATAATTTCTTTCCTCTCTTTTACTAAAGTTGCTTTGCCGGCTTTTGGTAAACCTATTTCTTATATCCTTTCATTAGAAAATTATTTATATCGCGTCAATAGGCGGTATTATGCCGTTTTTTTATTGGCTATAAACTTTTTGAATTCATGCGAAAGTTTTTTGACTTGTTGATGCAAGCCATTCGTGGCGAAGAACAAAACTATACAGAAGTAAATATTAACCGCGCTATTTTTCTACTATCAGTGCCCATGATATTAGAAATGGTAGGCGAATCCCTCTTTGCCATTGTCGATGCCTTTTTCGTAGCGCGTTATGTGGGCATTGAGGGGGTAGCCACGGTCGGGCTTACAGAATCAGTACTTACATTGATTTATTCGGTTGCTATTGGGTTAAGTATGGCTGCAACAGCAATTGTAGCACGCCGTGTAGGTGAGGGTAATAAAAAAGAAGCCGGATTGGCTATGGCACAGGTTATTATTATGTCCGTAATATTTGGCATTATCGTAGGTATTTTAGGCTTTGTTTTTGCCGAAGATATTCTACGTTTAATGGGCGGCGACCAACACCTGATAGACAAAGGCGCTAACTTTACCCAGATTATTTTTGCCAGTAGCCCCTCAATCATTTTGCTATATACTTTGAGTGGTGCCTTACGTGGAGCGGGTGATGCTTCTACGGCTATGAGGTCGGTTATTTTAGCTAATTTTATTAATATAGGTATGGACTTTCTACTGATTCCGGTAATGGGAATGGGTGTAGAAGGTGCCGCCATTGCTACAACTATAGGCCGTACTATCGGTGTTATTTATCAGCTATATGCCATATTTAAAGGAAACGGAAATATGCAGATTGAGAAAAGCCAGTTTGCTCCTAATGCTGAAGTAATGAAAAGCCTTATCAGTATAGGTGCAGGTGGAACAGGCCAGTTTATAATTCAATCAGCCAGTTGGATTTTTCTGACACGTATTTTGTCAAGTTTCGGAAGTGATGTGGTAGCAGGCTATACCATTGCCATCCGAATCATTGTCTTTACTATTCTACCATCATGGGGAATGTCAAACGCGGCTTCAACCTTAGTAGGTCAGAATCTGGGTGCCGGAAAACCGGAACGTGCAGAAGCATCTGTCTGGCGGGTTGCGCTTTATAATATGATTTTCTTATTATTTGTGGGTATTGTATTCTCGGTTTTCGCCAAAGAGTTTATCAGTATTTTCAATAACGATCCAAAGGTTGTAGATGTAGGTATCGTGTGTTTGCAGATTATTTGTCTGGGCTATGTTTTCTTTGGTTACGGTATGGTCATTGGTCAGGCATTGAATGGTGCCGGTGATACCAGAACACCTACCATTATGAACCTGATTTGTTTCTGGGCTATCGAAATACCATTGGCTTATATCTTTGCCAAAACTCTCAACTGGGGGCCATCAGGTGTATTCTGGTCTATTGCTATCGCTGAGTCTATCCTGGCTGTAATTGGCATTTTTGTATTCAGAATGGGAAGATGGAAAACCAAGCAGGTATAAGCATGCAAGGGGCGTGGGTATAGAGGAAAAACTAAGTATAAAATAAAGCCCATCGCAAAAGATGGGCTTTGCATTTCATTCAGTTAAAACTCACTTTTTCAAAAGTTGCCCACGGATTTCGCCAGAAGGAGATTTTGATGAGTGGATATTTACGTAATACATGTCATTCATTAAGTCTGACTCCTGGTCTGTAGTTAGAGCTACAGTTGCCGCATTGAAAGGTGAAGTAAAAGTTTGTCCGAAATTAAAAGTAACCGGCCCTGTTACACCCATTGCTCCCTTATGGATATGCCAGGCAGTAGGTGTAATACCTGTATAAGTAACAGTGTAAGTCAGAATCTTAGTGTCTTTGTTGTAAGTGGCATTAAAAGTTCCTGTAGCATCTGTTGTAACAGCCGGAACTTCCTCTGAGCCTTTAAGAGTTGTGCCAAATTTCACTTCATTAGAATCTACCTCGTCTTTTTTACAAGAGGCAACAAGCAAAATTGATAGAATGGAGGCAATTGCAAGGATTTTCTTCATGACTAGTAAACGCTTTTAGATGATTAATAAAGGCATTACGGAAGTTTAAACACGAGGGTTGCGTGACCAAATAAAAAATATACTAAATTTCTATTCAATGCTTTTTAGTAGTTAATCGTAGTATTATCTTAAGTTCTTTCCGAACTTTGCAGCTTTTAATATTGTAGTATTTAGAAACTCAGAAAAAGAGTTCATGTGAGCCTCAATGAAGAATTACCTCAGATTACTTTCGTATGCCAGACCTTTAGGAAATTTCGTAGTTCCATTTCTGATTACGTCTTTGTTAGCAAGTATTTTTGGCGTACTGAATTTTACTTTATTAATACCTTTACTTAGAGTTCTTTTTGATCAGGTTGATGCCAGGCAACTAGCTGAAATGTTGCAGCCGACTTCTGGTTTCGACCCTATCAAAGAGTTTAATTTCCATTTCGCTACATTCCTGAAAGAGTATGGAAAGCAAGGCGCTTTACAGTTTGTGTGTGCTACAGTAGCCACTACCATAATACTATCGAATATATTTAAATATTTTAGCGTCCGGCTTTTAGAGAAATTTAAGTCTAATATGGTAGCTAACTTACGTGAGGAGGTTTTCAATAAAGCCATTCATCTGCATTTAGGTTTTTTCAGCAATGAGCGTAAGGGAAATCTGATTTCGCGTATTGTCACAGACGTGCAGGAGGTTGAAAACTCAATCGCCAATACTTTCTCCGCAGCTACTAAAGAAGTATTTTTATTCTTAGCTTATATCTATTCTTTATTCGCTATTTCATGGAATCTTACTCTTTTTGCGCTGTTGGTAATCCCAGTCTCAGGCATTTTTATTTCGACATTGGTAAAGAAAATGAGGCACAATGCGGGAGAAGGACAGCAACGGTTGAGTAATCTGATTAGTCTGATGGATGAAGTTTTTGGAGGTATGCGGGTAGTAAAAGGCTTCGTTGCGGAAAAATTTGTGACTGAAAAGTTCAGAGAAGAAAATCAAGGATACCGTCGAGCCATTTTTAGCCTGGCTGCCCGAAGAGAAATGGCTTCACCTTTTTCTGAAATTATGGGCGTATTCGTCGTGGTAGGCATTCTGCTCTATGGCGGTTCATTAATTCTTTCTAATAATTCAAGTCTTGAGGCATCGGAATTTATTGCTTATATAGCCATTTTCTCACAGGTGATGCGCCCGGCCAAAGATATCTCTAATGCCTTTAGTTCTGCCCAAAGAGGGTTGGCCTCTGGTGAGAGGGTATTAGGTTTGATAGATAGTGAATCATTAATTAAAGATGTACCTGATGCCATAGCACTTAAAGAATTTAAAAATGAAGTAATATTCAAAGATGTGAATTTCTCTTACGACGAAAATATTCAGGTTCTAAAGGATATTAACTTTTCACTACTAAAAGGAAAAACCATCGCACTGGTGGGTTCATCCGGTGGTGGAAAATCTACCATTGCCGACCTCGTTCCGAGATTCTATGACCCAACCACTGGTGAAATCCTCATAGATGGTATTGGTTTAAAAAAGGTATCCCAACAATCACTACGAGATTTAATGGGGATTGTTACCCAAGAAGCTGTTTTATTTAATGATAATATTTTTAATAATATTGCCTTTGGTAAAAATGTCTCAGAAGCAGAAGTAATTCAAGCCGCAAAAATCGCCAATGCACACGATTTTATCATGCAACAGGCAGAAGGTTATCATACCGTTATTGGTGATAGAGGAACTAAACTTTCGGGTGGACAGCGTCAGCGTTTATCAATTGCCAGAGCCATTTTGCAGAATCCGCCAATCTTGATATTAGACGAAGCTACTTCGGCTTTGGATACGGAATCTGAAAAACTGGTGCAGGATGCTTTAACGAATCTGATGAAAAACCGTACAACTTTAGTGATTGCCCATCGTTTAAGTACTATTCAGAGTGCTGATGAGATTCTGGTGATTCATAAAGGAGAAATCATCGAGAGAGGTACGCATGAAGGTTTATTGAAGATTCAGGATGGATTTTATAAGAAACTAAGCTTGATGCAGACTTTGTAATACTATGATTATTCGGAAAGATGCGCTGGTAAAAGCGGCCAATTTTTGTGCCTATCAGGAACGTACACAGGCAGAGGTGCGAGAAAAATTGCAGAAACTGGGCGTAGACGGAGACGAAGCCGATGAGATAATTGTGTATCTGATAGAAGAGAACTATTTGAACGAAGGGCGTTTTGCGAAAATATTTGCCGGAAGCAAATTTCGGGTAAAACATTGGGGCCGAACAAAGATTTTGTATGAATTAAAAGCCCGAAAATTATCCGAACATTCAATCAGAGAGGGGTTGGCAGAAATAGATGATGAAGATTATATAGAAACCCTACGGACTTTGATTGAAAAGAAAAAAAGAGAATTGCGCTCTGAGAAACAACCTTTAGTTTTAAAACAGAAATTAGCCCGTTATGCCATAAGTAAAGGTTTTGAAGGAGATCTGGTATGGGATATTATTAATAAACCGGAGAAATAACAAAGCCAACCCATAGAGGTTGGCTTTGTTATTATATCTTTTTAATCGTTTTTATTGTTTCGCAAAAACAATTCTTCTTGTAGAGGTTACTCCACCCGAAGTGGACGAAGTACCTAGAATCATATCGCTGCCACTAAAAGACAAATCGAAAGAAACTGCAGGATTACTACTAGAGGTTACCAGAAGTTTATTATCTTTTATTTCATATTTAAAATTGTCACTTCCTCCGAGAATCAGAGCTACAGCTGCTTTACAATCATTGGTGAAATTGCCAACTAAAACTCCATTATCCTGAAAGGTAAAACTGGCATCTTTTACACATGGGTACAATATCAATAAAGTAGGAAGTTGGTCAACTTCAGCAGCAGACCCTTGTTTATCGTATACATTTTTCGCTTTCCAGGTTGCTTTAATTTTTGTACTTAAAGAAGGATCCGGAGCCGGCTCTTCTTCTTTTTTTGAACAATTCATCACTGTTAATGCCATTGATAATAATAAAAACAATACGGCAAATTTGCGGATTAAAGAAGGAGCTTTCATGAAAATTATCTTTGGATGAAAAATTTTAAAATTGTTACGAATTTACAACAGTGTAAGGGTAACACAAGAAAGTTTTTTAAAAAGACCCTGATTGAAAAGAAAAAGCAAGCATTGGATATCAAATGAATCTTTGGTTTTTAAGCACAAATAAGAAAGCCAACCTCATGAGTTGGCTTTCTTATTGTGTCTTTTTTTAAGTCGTTCTTATTGTTTTGTGAAAACAATTCTGCTAGTAGTAGTTACACCACCGCTGGTTTCTGATTCATTCCATGACATCGTTTTACCGCTAAAGCTAACATTGATTGTCGACTTTGTGCCATCGGTTTCAGTAAAAATAAGCTGATCACCTTTTACTTCATATTTAGATTGCTGAATATCGCCTACAACGCCATCTACATCGTCCTGGCAAGCGGCAGGTATTGAACCCGTAACAGTACCATTTGAATTAAAAGTAATAACAATGTCTTTAAAGCAAGGTACAAGAGCTACCAGAAATGGGAACTGATCTTCTTCAGGGTCATTCCCTTCTTTAACGAAAAGGTTGGTGATTTTCCAGCTGCCTACTATCTGAGCCTCAGGTGTAGCATCGTCTCCATCTTTTTTAGAACAGTTCATCACTGTTAATGCTAATGTTGACAAGGCGAGCAAAACGGTAAATTTGCGGATTACAGAAGAAACTTTCATGAAAAATTGTCTTTGGATTAAAAAAATATTAAACTGTCGCGAATATACGATTACGCTTCCGTTCTACAAGAATGTTTTTGATAAAAGGCATATAATTATTTATCAAACGGTCGTCAGCCTTGTTGAGCGTCTCGCTATAATTTTCTTCCGCTTCATTCATAAATTCTTGATGGTTTTCTAAATTACGTCTCTATTTGTATGGTAGAACGAAAAGTAAAGCTCGTTCTTCAAATAATATAAGACACGTAAATCGTCTCATTGACATCGAAACATGAAGAAGACCATTATTTTTTTTTCTAGTGTAACCACGTTTCTGATTTCCTGTGATAAGGACAAAGATCAGGCTACTTCTCCTCAATATAAACCTTTGACCGAAGCCGTTTATGCTTCAGGAAATATATTTCCTGAAAATGAGTATAAGCTCACAGCCAATGCTGATGGCTTTCTGGTACGCCAGACTACTTTTGAAGGAGATCTGGTTACCAAAAATCAATTGATTTTTCAGTTAGAAAGTATATCTCAGGATGCCCGCCTCGAAGCATCAAGCAATATTCTTCGTCAGGCAGAGGCTAACTATGGTGAAAACTCTCCGGTATTGGCCGAACTCAGTACACAATTACGCAATGCCCGTACTAAACTGGCCAACGATTCTGTCAATTTCAGTCGCTATAAAGAACTGTACGACCGCAATGCTACTACTAAAATAGAGTATGAGCGTGCCGAATTAGCCTTTCAGACTTCAAAGAATGATGTAATTGCCCGCCAGAAAGCGTATCAGAGAACCAGAAGCCAGTTATATGTCGATTTACAGAATTCTCAATCCACTTATCGTGTGAATGCCCGTGAAGGAGATAATTTCAGAATCAAAACTTTTGAAGCAGGCAAGATTTATGAAATCTATAAAAAACAAGGCGAACTGGTAAGAAGAGGTGAGCAAATAGCCCTGATCGGCGATGCCAGCGAGATTTATGCCCAATTAGCTATTGATGAAAGTGATTTTGTAAAAGTCAAAATCGGTCAGGAAGTGTTGGTAAAAATTGATGTATATAAAGACAAGGTATTTAAAGCCAAAGTAAGTAAGCTATACCCAAAATTGAATAAAGCCGACCAGACTTTTAGAGTAGATGCCGAGTTTGCAGAAGAAAAACCAAATGCCTACTATGGTATGACAGTTGAAGGCAATATCATTATTTCACAGAACCAGAATGTATTGACCATCCCTAAAAACTATCTCGTAGGAAACGATTCGGTATGGATTGAGGAAAACGGAGATAAGAAGAAAATCAAAATCGCGAAGGGTGTAGAAAACCTTGATTTGGTTGAGATAAAAGGCGGCTTGACAGATAAATCAGTGATTGTGCGTGGAAATTAAGCATTGCGGATATTTAATAGCAAAGAAATGAACATACGAATATCTCTTCAAATAGCGAAAACGCATTTGCTTACCAAAAAAAAGCAGACTCTTATTGCCATGCTTGGGGTAACTTTTGGTATAGCCATGTTTATCGTCATGATTTCTTTTATCAAAGGGGTAAATAAATTTCTGGAAGATTCTGCCTTGGATGCTACGCCACATGTAAGAATTTATAAAGAAATTACGAGTAATCACCCAAGCCTGATAGAAGAAGCCAACCCGAAAGCCTTTAATGTGATTCATCACCAATTACCTAAAAACGAGTTGGCGAATATCAAGAATGGCTTACAAATAGTAGCAAATATTGAAAAAGACCCCGCTGTTTTAGGGGTTTCTCCACAAATAGGCTCACAGGTATTTTTTAACAAAGGACCGATTCCGGTAGCCGGACAGATTGCCGGGGTGGATATTCTGAAAGAAGACAAGCTCTATAGTATCAAGCGGCGGGTGAAGTCGGGGAATATGGAAGCGCTCCTGTCTAACCCAAATGGTATTCTGATGGGTAAGATTCTGGCCCGGAACCTGAATGTGAACGTGGGAGACAAACTGACCATAACCACTCCTACCGGAAGCTTGAAACTGGTAAAAGTAGTTGGCATTTACGGCTTTGGAATCCAGACAGTGGATGGAGTACGATGCTACGCGAATATGTCTATGGTGCAGGAGATTCTGCAAAAAGATAAAAGCTATGTGACAGATATTCATATTAAAATGAAGGATTCGCAGGCTGCCATTGATTATGCCAAAGTACTGGCCAATCAGTATGGGTATGAAACACAGGACTGGGCAGAAGCGAACTCAGCTTTTATGACAGGTGATAAGATACGGAATGCGATGGTAATTATTGTGTCGATTACCTTATTGGTTGTGGCCGGATTTGGTATCTACAATATCATGAATATGAACGTAATCAATAAAATGAAAGATATTGCTATTCTGAAAGCTACTGGCTTTGGCGGTAAAGATATTGTAGCGGTCTTTCTGATTCAATCTATCATCATCGGTGTTTTAGGGGCTTTTCTGGGTCTTTTCATTGGCTTTTCGCTGAGTTATCTGCTATCAATTACCCCATTCGATGCTGGTGATTTTTTAGATGTGAAGACCTTTCCGGTCATTTTCAATATCAAATATTATATCATGGGTCTGGCATTTGGTGTAGTTACCACTATTTTAGCCGGATATATGCCAGCCCGAAAAGCCTCTAAGATAGATCCTGTGGCGATTTTGAGGGGATAGAAACAAAAATATTCAGACTATAATGAAAGTTTTATCAGCAAGTCATATAAACAAGTATTTCTACGAACCGGAAAAATTCCAGGTTCTGAAAAATATATCTTTTGAAGTCAAAAAAGGAGAATTCCTGTCTTTGGTAGGTAAATCGGGCTGTGGGAAATCTACCCTCCTGTATATACTCTCTACTATGGACACCGATTACGAGGGTACTTTAGAAATGAACGGAGAGAAGCTGACAGGTAAATCGCAAGACCAATTAGCCGCTTTCCGAAACGAGCATTTAGGTTTTGTTTTCCAGTTTCACTTCTTACTACCTGAGTTTACTGTATTGCAAAATGTGATGCTCCCAGCTTTGAAATTAGGCAGATATTCAGCCAAAGAGGTAGAAGAAAGAGCCATTCAGAAACTGAAACTGGTTGATATGGATAGTCATGCCTTGAAGCAATCTTCTAAACTCTCAGGTGGACAACAACAGAGGGTAGCCATAGCCCGCGCATTAATTAATGACCCGACCATCATTATGGGAGATGAACCAACAGGAAATCTGGACAAGAAAAATTCAGAAGTAGTCTTTAATATCTTTAAACAGATAGCCCACGAAAATCACCAGACCATTATTACAGTAACGCACGACCCGGATTTTGCCAAAGGCAGTGATAGAATTATTGAGATGTCTGACGGACAGATAATTAAGAGTTAATGGAAAAAAGAAATAAAATATTGGTTGTTGTCGTATTGATAATGGTAAGTATTTCTACTTTTATCAGATGGTATTTTTTTGAGCTTGATCATAGAACCAACCTTATATTAGCCTGTATTTCTACAGTTGTAATCACAAGCTCTATTCTTTTCTTTCGTAGGCTTTATGCGCATTTCGATAAAACGATGCCTTATGATAGCGGCATTGTACGAAGGCTAATTTTGCAGATTGTCATTATGTTTATTTTTGTCTCGATTATCAGTCAGGGAATCTTATATGCTACCACTCACTTTTTTAAGATTGCAAAGGTAAATTATCTGGTAAAATATGAGTTTACTCAATTGGCCAAAATTGCAGGCTATATGACTCAGGCATTATTTGTCATATTGCTCAACGTGGCACATTTTACCTATTACTCTTTACAAAAATGGCGTGAAAGTGCTTTAAGGGCATCTAATCTTGAAAAAGAGAAATCGCAGGTGCAGTTTGATAACCTCAAAAATCAGTTGAATCCCCACTTTTTATTTAATAGCCTTACTTCTTTAGATTCACTGATTCAGGAGAACCCTCCGTTGGCGAGAGATTTTTTGCAGCAATTGTCTAAGGTCTTCCGCTATGTGTTGAAGAATAAAGAAAAGGGCTTGGTAAGTCTTGAAACAGAATTGACATTTATTAAGCATTATGTAAGCTTATTGAAAACCCGTTTCGGAGAATCTTTGCAGGTTGCTTATGTTATTGCTGACGATACCTTAGACTTACAGATTACGCCTGTTACCTTGCAGATATTAATAGAAAATGCCATCAAGCATAATATTATCAATGAAAATAATCCTCTGACAATTCATATTAAAAGTGAGGGAAATACGCTAATCATTGAGAATAATATTCAAAGAAAAAAACAGGTGGAAACCTCAAACGGGCAAGGATTAATAAATTTGAGAACTTTGTATAACTTTTTGAGTAATAGAGGAATAGTGATCAATACAGATGAAGACGTTTTCTCAGTAAAAATACCTTTGATTTAAGTGCATGAAAATACTCATTATAGAAGACGAACCGCTGGTTGCCAAAAACCTTGAAAATCTGGTGCAGGAATTAGAACCAGCCGCTACCATTGTTGCCACTATCGGGAGTGTAAAAGAAACTTTGACCTGGCTTAAAATTCATCCGAGACCTGATTTGGTATTGTCTGATATTCAATTATCTGATGGGGTAAGCTTTGATATATTTCAGGATGCCGATGTGACTTGCCCTATCATTTTTACTACTGCTTACGATGAGTATGCCATTCGTGCATTTAAACTCAACAGCATAGATTATCTGCTGAAACCTATTGATAAATCTGAGTTGAAATGTGCCTTTGATAAATTTAAGCGAAATAGTCAGGTAGCTAAATCAGATGTATATCAGGAGCAACTGGATAATTTACTATCTGATTTAAAGAATCGGGCAGCGACACCTAAATATAAGACCCGCTTTACAGCCCATCATCACCGTAGTATTGTAGCAGTGCCTGATAGCAAAGTAGCTTGTTTTTATAGAGACGAGGTAATATGGCTGCAAACATTTTCAGACGGAGACACACATAAACTGATAACTGACTATAATTCACTAGATGAAGTAGAAGAATTACTGAATCCAGAGCAATTCTTTAGAGCTAACCGTCAGTTTATAGTAAATAAAACAGCGATTGAAAGCTACCGCACACATTTTACTGGAAAAATAGAATTAAAACTGCTTGTGCCAAGTAAAGAAGAGATAATTATCAGCAAAGAAAAAGCGCACCAGTTTCGGGGCTGGTTTGAATTGGGTTAAACCATCAACAATCGCCATACCCCCGAAATCAACAAAAGTATCAGGCAGAAAGGAGTAAGAATTTTCCAGGACAAGTGCATCAACTGGTCGACACGCAAGCGAGGAAGTGTCCAACGAAGCCACATCTGAATAAAAATGAGCAGATAAGATTTTGATAATAACCAGAAGGCTCCCCAAAGATTGCCCGACCATTCGCCAACTGTCCCACTTGTCCAGTCGGCTAATCTTATAACCCAGATATTTGGCAAAGGAGTATTCCAACTTCCAAGGAATAAAATCACGCCTAAGATAGATACCAGAAGCATCATAGCGTATTCAGAAAGCATCATCACCGCCCATCTGAAACCGGAATATTCAGTATGAAAACCCGCAATCAGCTCAGATTCAGCTTCGGGCAAGTCAAAAGGTGCACGGTTACTCTCGGCAAGGGCAGCAATAAAATAAATAACAAAGACAATTAACAGAAAAGGATTTCTGAAAATATTCCATGTCAGAAAGCCACCAACTTCACCTACTTCTACACCTAATGCTTTAATGCCAAACAAGTAATTTTTCTCGTCCCAGAAGATTCCCTGTTGAAAGCTGATTTCCTGTAAATCTAAGGTTTGTGTAATCAGAATCACGCAAAGGATAGATAGACCCAGCGGTACTTCATAAGATATAATCTGTGCCACTGAACGCATAGCTCCTAACAAAGAATATTTATTATTAGATGCCCATCCGGCCATCAGAATCGCTAGAATATCTAATGATACAACAGCCAACAGAAGAAAAACACCAGTTTGAGTGCCCGAACCTGATAACCCTGAGGATAGCGGAAAAACCGCAAAGCCAGCAAACACTACCATAAACAGCATGATAGGAGCAAACTTAAACAGGTTACGGTCAGCATTGGCAGGGGTGATGTCTTCTTTCTGAATCAACTTCAACAAGTCGGCAATTAACTGCAAAAGCCCCCAATGGCCTACTTCCATAGGCCCAAGACGGTCTTGTATAAAAGCAGAAACCTTACGCTCGAGATAAACCCCGACCACTACGTTGGCAAAAGCAATAGCAAGAAATATAGCGAGCGTAAGTATCATGTATTTCGATTAATTAAAATTCAGCACTCTTAGGCGTTCTTGGGAAAGGAATTACGTCACGGATATTGGTCATACCCGTTACGAACAATACCAGACGCTCGAAACCTAAACCAAAACCTGAGTGTGGTGCAGAACCAAATTTACGGGTTTCCAGATACCACCAGATGTTTTCCGGGTCAATACCCACTTCTTTCACACGGGTCAATAATTTTTCGTAATCATCTTCACGTTGTGAACCACCGATGATTTCACCAATTCCCGGGAACAATACGTCCATTGCTCTTACAGTCTTGCCATCAGCATCCTGTTTCATATAGAACGCCTTAATCTCACGAGGGTAATTAGTCAGAATCACAGGTTTTTTGAAGTGTTTTTCTACTAGATAACGCTCATGCTCAGACTGTAAATCAATTCCCCATTCAACAGGATACTGGAATTTCTTCTCTTTATGGGGTTTTGATTTTAATAAAATCTCAATCGCTTCTGTATAAGTCAGTCTCTCAAATTGGTTATCAACTACAAAACGTAATTTCTCCAATAAAGCCATTTCACTGCGTTCGTTTTGTGGTTTGTTTTTCTCTTCGTCTAACAAACGTTTCTCTAAGAAAGCCAAATCATCTGCACAGTTTTCTAGGGCATATTTGATAACATATTGCACGAAATCTTCTGCCAGAGCCATGTTGTCTTCCAATTCATAGAAAGCTACTTCCGGTTCAATCATCCAGAACTCGGCTAAGTGACGGGTCGTATTAGAGTTTTCGGCACGGAAAGTTGGCCCGAAAGTATAAATCTTCGATAAAGCCAGAGCTCCCAATTCTCCCTCTAATTGTCCTGATACGGTAAGGCTTGTTTCACGACCGAAGAAATCTTCTTTATAATCAATTTGTCCGTCTTCTGTTTTTGGAGGATTCTTGATGTCAAAAGTCGTTACATGAAACATTTCACCTGCGCCCTCGGCATCAGATGCCGTGATGATAGGCGTATGCAGATAAAAGAACCCTTTATCGTTGAAATATTTATTGATAGCAAAAGCTAAATTATGACGGATGCGAAAAATAGCACCAAAAGTATTTGTACGGAAACGTAAGTGTGCTTTTTCACGCAAAAACTCCATGGAGTGGCGTTTCGGTTGCATCGGGAAAGTCTCATCAGCCGAGCCATATACTTCTATTTTCTCAGCTTTCACCTCAACCGCTTGTCCTGACCCTTGTGAAGCAATCAATTTTCCTGTTACAGCCACACATGCGCCAGTGGTAATTGAACGTAAAGTATCTTCATTGATTTGATTATTATCACCCTCAACTACCGCTTGAATATTATGAATAGTTGAGCCGTCGTTAATCGCAATGAATGTTACGGCTGCCTGGCCTCGTTTAGTACGTACCCAGCCTTTTACTGTTACCTCTTGTTCTGCAGGTGTCTGTGTAAGAATTTCCTTGATTTGCATAAAAATAAAAACTAATAATGAGCCGCAAAAATAGCGAAAATTAGCTTTTAAACGTGCCTTTGTTAGAAATAAAACAAGGGAATTTTGAGGAAATGCCAAGATTGTTGTAGATTGGTTTAGTTTAATTTTCAGTAAATCGAATGTCTATTACTGTTAAAAAGTCATTCAGAAGAAAAAATCCTTCTCAATTCATTTATGAAATAATAGATGGGAAACCCATTTATTATAGAGGCTATAAAGAGGCTGTTAGGAATAATCTAGGAGTTGAAGCAATAAAAGGGTGTAGTACTTTACAATCTGAAATAGTATTTTTTGTATTGTCTAATATTTATCCTTTTTATGATAGAAAGAAGTATCGTATTCTTACCAATAAGCTGAGTTTGCAGTTAGATAGTAAAAATATTTTATCAGGAGATATTGTGATTTATGATAAGCAAGTGCTGACAGGGGATAAAATTAATAATAAATACCCTGATGTACCGCCCAAATATGTAATTGAAATAGATACTAATGCAGACTTAAGTGAAAGCAGTTTTATGGAGTATATGACTCGTAAAACCGAAAAACTTTTTGAGTTTGGTGTAGAAAAAGTATTTTGGGTAATTACATTAACTCAACAAGTAATCGTAGCTTTACCTAAAGAAGACTGGTTGATTAAAAACTGGAACAAGAATATTGAACTCTTTGACGGCATAACAATGAATATTGGCAGGTACTTAGCTGAAGAAGGCATAAAAATATAATCACAGGAGGCACAGCGCGCGCCTCCTGTCTATTACTCTTCACTTTTCTTGCCCTTCTTCCTTTTCTTCAGCGCATCACTTAGTATGTATTCTATCTGCCCGTTCAGGCTTCGGAACTCTTCTGCTGACCACTTTTCGAGCTCTTTCAACACTTCCGGGCTGATTCTTAATACAAATGCTTTCTTTTCACTGGCCATTAGTTATATAGGGTTCCGGCATTTACCACTGGGCTTACTGATTTTTCACCACACAAAACTACCAATAAATTGCTTACCATAGCAGCTTTTCGCTCTTCATCCAACTGAACAATTTCTTTTTCTGATAGACGAGCCAATGCCATTTCTACCATACCTACTGCCCCCTCTACAATTTGCTTACGGGCAGCTACCACAGCCGTAGCTTGCTGACGTTGCAACATGGCGTGTGCAATCTCTGGCGCATAAGACAAGTGGCTGATACGCGCTTCTACTACCTCTACACCTGCCTGTGCAATGCGCTCATTCAGCTCTTTTTCTAACATTTCATTGATTTTACCTGAACCGTCTCTCAAAGTAATAGTAGCGTGTTCATCTTCAATATTATCGTAAGCATAAGAACTCGCCAGGTGACGCACGGCAGCTTCCGACTGAATATCCACAAATTTCTGGTAATCATCTACCTCAAAAATAGCTTTTGCAGTATCGCTTACACGCCAAACTACCACGGCAGCAATTTCGATAGGGTTACCTAATTTGTCGTTTACTTTCAGTTTTTGTCCGTTCAGGTTTCTTGCACGCAAGCTGATTTTCTTACGCTTAAACAAAGGGTTTACCCAACGCAATCCGGTTTGTTTCATAGAGCCTTCATAATTACCAAAGAAAGTAGCAACAGCCGCTTGATTTGGGTTAATGACCGTAAGCCCGATGATGAGGATAAAACCAGATATCATCAGAATAACCGCTAAAATCGGAATAATCTGCATTAAGGCTATCGGCGGTACAAATATTAAAAGGAGCCCGGCTATTAATAGGAGATAGCCTGATTGTGAATCTAATTCTTTTTCTTTCATCTGGTTTAGAAATTTTTGATATTAAAATGATATCACAAAGATATTGCTGTTTGCGAGATTGCCAAAAGAAAAAATGATGGATGAAACTTTTTGTAGATGAGTGGTAATTAATAATAATCGACAATTTTTCCTAAATTGCGGCCTAATTGAAATTTAATAAATAAAACGATGGTTCTTAGCGAACAAGAAATTTTACGCCGTCAGAAAAGACAAGATTTAATGGCAATGGGAATCGACCCATATCCTGCTGAATTATTTGAGGTGAATGTTACATGCGCCGACATTGAGAAGAATTACGAGAACAATAAGTTAGACTATAAGAATGTATCTATTGCCGGCCGCCTGATGAACTTCCGTATTATGGGAAGTGCTTCATTTGCCGAGCTACAAGATTCAACAGGTAGAATCCAATTGTATTTCCGACGTGATGATTTGTGCCCGGGCGAAGACAAGGCCTTGTATAATACGGTTTTCAAGAAGCTATTAGATATTGGCGATATTATCGGTGTAAAAGGTTATGTGTTCACTACCCAAACCAACGAAATATCTATCCATGTAACAGAATTTAAAATTCTGAACAAATCTTTGCGTCCGCTTCCGGTAGTAAAAGAAGTTGATGGCAAAGTATATGATGCCTTCTCAGACCCTGAGCAACGTTATCGCCAACGTTATGTGGATTTAATCGTAAACCCGCATATCAAAGATATTTTTATCAAAAGAGCAAGGATTATCAGCACCATGCGTCAGATGTTTGACGAAAGAGGCTGGTTAGAGGTGGAGACGCCTATTTTACAGCCTATTCATGGTGGTGCAGCGGCTCGCCCGTTTAAAACACATCACAATACGTTGGATATGCCATTATATATGCGTATTGCTAATGAATTATATCTGAAAAGACTGATTGTTGGTGGTTTTGATGGCGTATATGAATTTGGTAAAATGTTCCGCAATGAGGGTATGGACAGAACCCACAACCCGGAATTTACTTCTCTAGAGTTCTACGTAGCCTATAAAGACTACGAATGGATGATGAACATCACCGAAGAAATATTTGAAAAAGTAGCTTTGGCAGTTCACGGTACAACCAAATTCAAATCAGGTGAGCACGAACTGGATTTTGCAGGGCCATTTGCGCGTTTGAGTATCCTTGAAGCTATCGAAAAATATACGGGCGTAAATGTAGGGGCATTAACCGAAGAAGAAACACGCCAGCATTGCCGCCAGTGGGGTATGGAGGTAGACGATACGATGGGCAAAGCCAAATTGATTGATGAGATTTTTGGTGAAAAAGTAGAGGATAATTTAATCCAACCGACTTTTATCATCGACTATCCGGTTGAGATGTCGCCATTAACCAAAAAACACCGCAGCAAAGCAGATTTAGTAGAGCGTTTTGAGTTGTTTGTGAATGGCAAAGAAGTAGCTAACGCTTATTCAGAGCTAAATGACCCTATTGACCAACGCGAGCGTTTTGAAGAGCAATTGAAACTGGCTGAGCGTGGTGACGAGGAGGCAATGGCCATGGACGAAGACTTTATCCGTTCGCTCGAATATGGTATGCCACCAACCGCAGGTATTGGTATCGGTATCGATCGCTTAACAATGATGTTGACCGACAATACCAGTATTCAGGAAGTACTGTTTTTCCCACAAATGCGTCCTGAGAAAAAACAGGAAGTATCTACTGATGCAGATTACGAAGCGATTGGTGTTCCAACAGTATGGATTCCGGCACTACAAAAAATGGGTTTTGTGATGACTGAACAACTGAAAGGAGCAAACCCGAACAAAATTTTCAACGATTTAGGTGGCGTAAGAAAGAAACTGAAAATTGAAGAGAAAATGCCTACGCTTGATGAGGTGAAGGCCTGGGTTGGGTAAAATATAGAAGATTATACAATCCATCATACAAAAGCAGCATTTCAACCGATAATGCTGCTTTTTTTATTGGGCGGTTGTAGGTCAAAACATCTATATCCTTAAATTTGCCTGAAAACAATATTTATTCCATGAAAAAATATATCACCTATTGTCTGGTCATACTGCCCATTCTTACACAAGCACAAGGCAACCTGAAAGCATCACTTGATAAAGTAAAAAGCTATGTAAAAGAGATTAAGCTAGAAAAATCTACTGTTAATCAACAATTCAGCTACGATAATGCCAATCCTTATGATATAAAAATTGCTATTACAACTTCCGATTCTAAAGGCAAAACCACGGAGGAAATCTATGAGTTTAATCTAGGATTGATGGGAGAAGTAAAAAGAAGTGCATCGAGTAAGGAAATGAAAGTAGAATTAGGTGCTCAGAAAAACCTCAAAGTAATTCGTTATACCAAAGGCGGCGAAATGCAGAATTATGAAAATAAGGTAGAAATTTTAGCCGAGAATGTAGACGATGCCCGTGAGTTAGAAAAAAATCTGAAAGATGCTGTCGCGGCGGCTAAAACAGCTTGGGAGGCCTCTGTTAAATTGCCAAAAGATGATTTAGCTTCTTTGCAAAGCTGGCTTGAGCAACATATTAAAGATGTATCATCAGATAAACAATCTGTCAAACAAAGTCTGAAAAAATCAGGTGCTTATAAAGATCGTGCAGTGTTGACGAGCGAAGAAAACGATGGCAAGAAAACTACAGAATTACAATCGGATTTTAGCTGGGGAGATTTTAACGAAAACGGCGCGGAGTTAAAGATCAGTGGCAAAGAAGTAACAGTTAGTGTTAAATCAAAGAATGATTATGTGCGAACACAGCAAGGGAGTGTAATGAAAGGCTACGAAGATGAAGTGAAATTTGCGGCAACTAACCCAACTGAAGGTACAATTTTGCAGATGGCTATTCAGAAGATTATTACATTAGCCAAAAAAGAATTACAAAACAGAGTACCTAAAGTAGCTACTAAGGAAGATGGCTTTAAGATTCTGAAAGACCGGTTGAAAGATATAAAAGTCAATGAGTCGAACTATACACAAAAAATTGAGCCCGCTTGTGCGACTACCTATACCCTGAAATCGGAAGTAAAAGGTAAAACGGTTGAAGAAAGTTTTAAATTTAATTTCGGTGATTTGACTGATTTCAAATTATCAGTTTCAAAAGAAATAATCAAAATCGCCTCAAAAGTACAGGATAGCAAGAAGTTTATTCAGGTAACCAAAGATGGTGCACTACAAAATTACGATAACAGCGTAGAATTTGTAGCAGGGGATATTGAAGATGCACGCTATCTGATGGAAGCTTTACCTGCTATTGCCAAAGGCTGTAAGGGTAATGTTACCGCAGGAGATTTCAACTGGTTGGCAGGCAAAGTGAAATCTATAGAAAACCCAAAACAGGAACTGGTATTACAAGATGGCGATAAGTGTAAATGGAAGTTGACGTCAACTGCTTCAGACTCAAAAAAGACGGTTGAGACTGTTCTGGAATTTAATCTCTACGATATTGACGCTAATAAAATAGAAGTAGATGTATCGGGTAAAACAGTAGGTATTATGGGTTATACCATCAATAAAGAGAAGTTTATCAAACAAACCAAAGACGGCAAGCCGACCTTTGCCAGTGAAGTCAATCTGGTTGTGAATACCATTGAAGATGCACAGAAAGGTGTTGCTACTTTTAAAGCCTTGGCAGGGAGTTGTAAAAAATAAACGTAATCAATCTATTTTACTAATAGGTAAACATGATTAATTAGGTGGTTACTTCCCTATAAACTTTCGAATAAATCAAATAAAATAAAAGTCGTAATTTATTTGGTTACTATCGATAGTTTATAGGGATATTTTATTTAGTAATGATACTTAATTCCACCCAACAATAAATTTCTTCTATACTTCAGAAAGTTAAAATATGTTTATGCCACGAGTAAACAATCGTATTTGATTTTAATAATAATTCTTCTCTTAAAACTTCTCAAAGTTTGTCTATTTTAGACAACTATAGGTTCTATTATTTTAAAGTGACCGAAAAATAAAAAAATAAAGAGATTTCTAAATTTTTTTTTTTATTTTGATTTTCCTCATGATAGTCCACCGCCTGATTAACAAGCCAGTTTAATTACTTAACGCCGATAAACATCGCATCATATCTGATAACACCTATAGTGCTATCAGCAGGAATAATATTGCCTTTAACAAAACGAAAAAGGGCTTTGAGCTATGCTGGACGGTTAAAACTGTACTTCTGATAAGATACCCGAATTAGAGAATGCCAAATAATAGGAACCATTTAACTCGACAATGATGAAATTCTTTTACTATCCGTACTTATTGATTATATTCTTGGCTACTTCAGCTCAGGCACAGGTTGAAGTGCCGATAAACCTTGTAAAAAAAGGGTTTATTCTGGAAAACAAGGCACCGTTTGAATCATTGCGAGTTTCTTTTGAAGATGATTTAGGTGAACATTTCTCCCAACTTTTGTTTACCGACTCAACGCTTGTTTTTAAAAATAATAGTGATAAAAGTGATTATACAAAGCTTAAGAATAAACATAAGCAGGATAACCAGAAGAAAGCCAAAGCTAGAGCGAAAGGGACTGCATTAGGCGATACTTCTAATAATAGCACAGCATTTAATATTAGCCAGTTTATTGATGAAAGAGATTTTTTAAAACCGGGGCTTGAAGTAGAGATTATTTTTGATGAGTATAGGTATACCAAGAAAAATGTACTTAAACAAATATCAGTAAAAACTGACTTCACCAATCAGTCAAAAGTAGAGGGCTTGTTTGAGAAAATGGATGGTAATGTTGCCATTGTAGATGGGCAGGCCGTTGTCCTAAGAGAAGGCACTTCTTTAACAGGAAAAGAAGGATTCGAAAACAAAAAATTTAGCTCATTTAAAGATATGATGTATGGGATGGAGGTAGAAGTAAGAGGCAAACGGCAGGTTAATGGTATTTTTCTTGCAGAGAGCGGAAATGTAAGAGCCACTCAATTTAATGAGACAGATAGAAAAATAGCTTCGTCTTATAAGAATACAATGAAAATGTCGGCTAATGAAGAAGAAATAAAAATAGCAGATACACTAACATTAAAAGTTCTCAAAAATATTACGATTCAAACCTACATTACCCGAGTTGGCAATGCTGTGATGCCTAAGTATATGCAAGCTTTACCGGACGGTACACCCGGGAAGATTGATTTTAATTTTTATGTAATTAAAGACGACTCTTTTAATGCTTGTGCTTACCCCGATGGCACTATTCATATCTACACCGGATTACTGGAAAAAATCGATAATGATGCACAACTAGCGGCTATTATAGGGCACGAAATAGGGCATGTCATTTATAAACATGCCAGGCAGAATTACGAAAAGCAAAAAACGCAAACTATTATAACAGAGCTTAGTTTTGTTGCCAGTTTAAGTGGTGTCAAAGGAGCAGATGCTGTCTTTTTAGCCACGGCAATCGGGGGGCCTATCTTATTAAGTAAGTATAACCGTGATATGGAAGAACAGGCCGATCGTGTGGGCCTTACTTACACCTATGATGCAGGTTTTGATCCTAGAGAAGCTGCAAAAATCTGGCAAAAACTAGCTTTTACTGAAGATAGTGAACTCCCATCAGGCTCAATACTGGAAGCATTAAGTTCAGGGGGGAATAAGACCATCAATTCTATTTATGGTTCACATCCTGAAGCAGCTAAACGGTATCGGAATTTAAGCTTACTCATAGCTAAAAACTATCAGGATACTGATTTGTCGAAACAAACGATTGGCGAAGAAGGGTATCTTAAAATGAAGAAAACATTAAAAAGAATATTAAAAGGATTACCAGAAAAAGAAGAAGTACGTGCGGAGGTTCCACCACCGGCCGCTGAAATTAAAAAGACCTCAATTCCTGAGAATAAAAAAACACAATTGAAAAAAGGCCAAACCGTAAAAACAGTGCAAAAAAAGAACTGATACTTAAAAAACTGTCTGGTTAAAAGTTAATTGTTTATGACGCAAGAAAAAGAAAATACGAAACCCGAAGAGGGCAAAGAGGCGGTTAAGAATGATGGCCCATCTCTAAAAACAGATATGCCATCTGAAACAGAAAATACAGTCTCTGAAGAAAATGCAGAAGAAATCATTACTACTGATAAAGCCAGGAAATGGCTAAAGCAAATTCAGGATCATCCTGTCTATATTTTTATTATTATATCAGGAGTGCTTGTTAGCTTTTTCTTTAAAACCCTTCCGCCTTTATTTGGAAGTTCGTCAGATGTAGAAAAGACTTCGGCTCAATTCTTCGGTACTTCAAAAAATCAGAAATGGTCAGAAAAAATCCAGATTACTTATCCTGATTTAGCTGGTAAGAATGACTCAATAGAGAAAATTATAGTCAATAAAGTAATTTCATATTTAGAGAAAGATGAACCCGGAAAATACAAGACCTATGAAGATCTAGATTATTTTCTCGACAATTATCAATACAATAATTCTGATTCTCTTTATATGAACGTGGTTATTCATCAGAATAGAAAGAAAAAAGATAAAACTGGTTTATCAGAATATTTATATATCTCATTTATAAGACTAAAACCTTCAAGAAAAGACACGCTTTCGGTAGATTTTATAAATTTTGATACTAAGGCAATGAAGGAATTAAAGTTAAAGGATATGTTTCATGCGATTTCAATTTTAAAACAAATGGTAGAAGAAGAATTCAAGGATAAAATTAAAATTGAAGAGACTTTCGTTGATGGTTTTTTCCATCTTTCCCCCAATTTTTTATTGACTGATAATGCCATTGAATTCTATTATTCTTACAAGAAAGGAGGTGAATTGAAGCAGACGAAACCTTTTAAACTTGTTATGCACTACGATGAAATCAAACCGGTCATAAATTATAATGGCAAACTCAAATTTCTAAGAAACAAAACCAATTAAATTTTTTCATATGCTTAAATATATAATCAGTCTTTCATGGATACTTTTTTCATTTTTTTCTTATTCCCAACAGCCACAAGTACATTCTATTGCCATTTTTATCCAAAGCCGACCGGCAATAGATAAAGATAAGCAAGCAATTGATGAAATGCGTAAAAATATTGCCAGATTTACTGATAGTAAACTTGGAAAGGAATATATAATTGGAAATCCGGCAGATGCAAATACCGAAAAAACTATAACAGATTTTTGTAACATCATAACGAAGGACGACATAGCCATGTTTTATTTCTCTGGCACAGGAAAATACAAGGGAGACGAGTTAAATATGGATATAGGAGGCAAAGAGAAACCTGTTAAATCAGTTTTAGATTCAATTACAAAAAAAATCCCCAAAACCGCTATTGTCATAATTGAGTGCGCACTACGAGAAATCGAAAAAGATCATGATGGTCAAATAAAAAGTCATGCAAATATTATTACAAAAGATAATACCAAGAAGTTGTTTTTTGTAAAAGATAAAAGTCAACTGGTTTATATTAAAGCAGCATCTCCACCTAAACAGCCAATTCACCGAAGTGCAGTTTTAGGCTCTTTTTTACTACAATCTTTTAAAAATAATATGTTGGACGAAATGGGCATTGAAGAAGACGTGAAGCCTTCTTGGGTGGTTGTGCTAGACAAAACAAAACAAGACATATCAAACATAACAAGAAACGGACAAACCCCTGTCGTAAAGTATGAGACCTATCCTAAGTAAAATTTATCTGCCTGTCTTTTTATTACTATCGCATGGGTTATTTGCTCAGAATTTACATTTTCTATCGGTTATAAATACAGATGATTATACCAGACAGGATAGACGTATGGATGCCGATAATGTCAACAAAATGGCGGGCAATATTGCGCAATATATGAATCTTACAAAGTATACTTATAATTTCAGCGATAGTGTTGATTATAACCCGACATCTGTAAAACTCACGTTACAAAGTTTGAATATTGCGCCCTGTGGCGATGATATAGTCTGGTTCCATTATAGTGGCCTGGGTGGAAATTATGGAGAATCTATGCCCACTCTGCAATTGTTTGGCGGAGAACTGGAGGTAAAAGAAATTGAAAATACGTTGAGACAAAAAAGACCTAAACTCTTGCTGATTTCTATTGACTGCTCAAATAAACCGGTAAGGTCTAAATGGATAGCTAATCAGACCGATGTTGGCGGAAGTAGGTCTGCAACCATCAAAAAATCACCTTCAGCTATAAAACCCCGGGTAACTATTACCCCTAGTAATGAGATTCCGTATTTTCAGATTATTGAAAATTATAACAAGCTTTTCAAGGATTTTAAAGGCACCAAAATAGTATTATTATTATCTACACTTAAAGACGAAGATGCCTTGTCTGATAGCAGAAAAGGATCATTATGGGTTCAGGCATTAAATAAAGCGTTTAGCGAAATCACAAATAATAATACCCAGAAAGATATCTGGGACAAAGACCTCCATGTAAAACTTCAGTCATATCTTTCAAGGCTTTCAAAAGCTACTCAACATTCGAGAATATTTACCTATCTTAATTCACATTGTGATGATGAATAAAAGACTTCATTTTTTTTGTTTATTTTTTTTGGTGAATAGCTTTTTATACGCACAAACACCAACAACTCATTTTTTGCTTTTTTTTGATACCAACGATCCATATGTAGGTCCATCTGCTGAAATTACTTATGGACGTATGATGGAATTAATCGATAAAATCAGCAAACATTCTGAAACACAAAAGGATTTGGTGCTAATAAAAGGCGATAATCTTACAGTAGAGAAAGTAGATGAAACAATCCAGAAATTAGTCATTAAAGAAAAGGATATTATATTTTTCTATTTCGTTGGTCATGGCTGGAATAATTCGCAAAGCGAGTTCCCGATGCTAAAAATAGGAGGTGATGGTATAACGCTTGAAAATTCCAGAAGCTTAGAGGAGATTTACTCTCAATTGCTTGAAAAAAAAGCCCGGAGCACTTTTGTGTTTGCAGAAGCTTGTAATACCAGTAAAGCAGTAAAACCAAAAAAGAAAAATGATGGTGAAGAAGACCATAGTAGATATAATATAAATCCTAGTCATGTTAGAACGCTTTTCCGCCAAACGAAAGTAAACATTATTATGAGTAGTAGTAAACGCGGTCAGGAATCATTTAGTAATTATTTTGGAGGTTACTTTTCTAATAGTTTTCGTAGTGTTTTTGATAAAATGACTTCGAAAGAATATTTAGAGCAACCTAGTTGGGATGAAATTTTAGTAGAAATACAAGAAGCAACCCGGGAAGTTTCAGGTGATAAACAGAATCCTATCCTGAATATTGACTACTATGAAACGGATCATACTAATTCGAGTTTGCTTGCAAACAAAGAGTGTCCTTTGAATATGACTGCCTTTAATAAGGTATCTGAAGATTTGTTTTTCTTAAATAAGTATTGGAAAGAGATATTGAACTATGAGAAAGATTTTGCAACAGAAACTTACGAAACATTTTATCAGATAGAAGTACAGGAATTCTATGATCATCTACTAGAAAAGCTAAACCTTATTGAACATCTTTCGGATGCTGACAAAAAATGGTACAACAACACAGCCAAAGAAGTAAGTACTTATTTAAAGACAATAAATAAATATAAAGAAGAGGATACTTTCAAATCCAAAGCTTTTTCGAAACTTTCTATCCCAATTGATAATCTGAAACAGCTCCATGGTAAGCTAGATGAATTCAGAAAGCGTTGTCGGGAATAAAAAACTTCTGGTATCCATAATTTTTCCAAAATATTAATACCAGAAAATTTAAGCGAGCAATAGAGTCAAAACCCGGATTAATTGTAAACGTTTATTTCATTCGCACAATCGTCACCCCTTGTCCACCCCTGTCGGCATGTTCGTCGCTCATACCTGCTACCTGTTTGTAAGAGCGCAGGTGCTGACGAATCAGCGTTCTCAGGATACCATCACCTTTGCCGTGGATGATTCTTAATTCTGGGTACCCCAACATTATCGCGTCATTCATCAGGTTATCAACTGCTCCCAAAGCTTCTTCACCACGCTTACCTCTCAAATCAAGATTGAAACTAAAATTCATCATCTTTTCATTCAGATCTATGCCTGTCATTCTAGGCTTAATGCTTTCTTTGACAGCCTCTCTGAACTCTTTGCGACTCATTTTCTCCAGACGATTAAGCTTCACATTGGTTTTCAACTCGCCAATGGCAATTTCAGCATCTTTGCCTTTCATTGAAAGTACTTCACCAATAGTAGCCTGGCCTTTTATTCTTACAAAACTACCGATCGTTATTTCGCCTTTTTCTGTCTCCCATTCTTCCGAAACAGGTTTTTGTTCTTCCACTTTTTCCAGTTTCAGTTCCTGTGTTTCAAAGGTCTGGAGCTTCTGACGAATCAATTTGGTAATATCTTTATCAGCTTTACCTTCTTTTATCTCTTTAATGGTAGTTTCTATCTTGCGATTGGTCTCTTTCAGCAATTCTTTTGCCTGTGCCTTGGCATCGTTCAGAATCTTCTTCTTTTCTGCTTCCAGAAAACTCTTCAACCCATTATACTGCTCCAGGGTATTTTTCAGTTGTTGATTCTTCTCAACAAACTCTTTATTTCTATCAGAAAATACCTTTCTTTCAATCTCTAATTCCTTAATCAGTTTCTCAAAATCAATCTGCTGCGTACCTAATTTTCGTTTCGCATTATCAACCACTTGCTTAGGTAAACCTATTTTCTGTGCTACTTCTAAGGCAAACGAGCTACCTGGCTTACCGATTTCAAGTTCATACATAGGCTCTAAATGTTCGGCATCAAATTTCATAGCGCCATTGATGGTACCACTATTTTTATTGGCAAATACTTTCAGATTGGTATAGTGGGTATTAATGACACCATAGGCCTTTGAGCGCAACAATTGCTCTAAAATAGACTCAGCAATGGCACCACCTAAGCTTGGCTCAGTACCTGTACCAAACTCATCAATCAGAAACAAAGTGAATTTATTAGAGAAATTGACAAAGTGCTTCATGTTCGTCAGGTGCGAACTATAGGTACTTAAATCATTTTCAATGCTTTGTTCATCACCAATATCAATAAAAATATTCTTAAAGATACCCACTTTAGAATCAGGCGAGGCAGGTACTAATAGCCCACATTGTGCCATGTATTGCACCAAACCAATGGTCTTCAACATAATCGATTTCCCACCGGCATTCGGCCCTGACACCAATACTATTCTATTCTCATGGTCGAGTTTAATACTAAGTGGTATAATTGCCTTACTTTGTTTCTGATGTGCCAGATATAACAAAGGATGCGTGGCTCTATACCATTCCAAAGCCTGATTCTCGACCAATAGGGGAGCAGTAGCATTAATAGACAAAGCAAATTTAGCCTTGGCTCTAATAAAATCTATAATACCTAAAAACAAATAAGCCTTACGTAGAGCCGGAACATGTGGACGTAAAAAAGCTGTGAGTTTTTCCAAAATCTTTACAATCTCACGACGTTCACGGGCTTCCAGTTCTCTTATTTCGTTGTTGGCTTCCAGTACTTCGGCAGGCTCAACAAAGGCCATCTGGCCTGTGGCTGATTCATCATGCACAAAGCCTTTTAATTTGCGCTTATGCTCTGACAAAATCGGGATCACCATCCGTCCGTCACGAATGGTTAACGACATCTCGTCTCCAATCCAGCCGCTATTACGTGCGGTGCGGAGAATACGTTCAAGGGTTTTTCTTAAATCGCTTTGTTCGGCTATCAGTCTTCGGCGAATATCGGCTAATTCAGGCGATGCTGAATCCCTAACTTTGCCTCTTTCGTCAATGATTTTATCTATCTGAGAAATAACCCCACCCCAACCATCATTCTCTGAAACAGGTAATGAGTTGGCTGTAAGAGCTTTTAGCTCGGGATAAATCATTTCTTCTTTCGTTTTAAAGAAATGGATAATCTGCTGAATGGTGCGAAGCGAAAGTTTGATTTCAAAAAACTGCTCTTCTCCTATAAATGCGCCCTCAATAGAAGCCCGTGCAAGGGCATCACTTACATCTATATAATTTTGCTCCGGAAAGCCCGACTCAGTTTGCAGAATCAATTTAAACTCTGCCACCTGGCGGATTAATCGGTCAATTATTTTATAATCATCAGAAAAACGTATTTTATCAACAAAAACTCGTCCAAGCGAACTCACGCATTGTTCGGCAATAAGTTCACGAATTTTATCAAACCCTATTTTTTGTTCTATGTTTTGTGGGTAAAGCATATTTTTTATTTGAAAACGGGTGCAAATTTACTAAAATTTCCTGTCTTTTTATAAATCAGGATAGATATGCACTTATGGGTTCAGGAATATATTTTTTTCGTATACTGAAAATTTTTAAACATTTACATTAAACAAATGGTATTCACTAAAAAAATGAAAACCTATGTTCAATTTACCAGCTTTTGCGCAGCAGGAAGACAAAGAAAAACCAGCAATCATTCCGTTACTATGCTGGGATATTGCCAATCCGTTATTAGAAAAGCGTGTGCAGATACACAATGATATTCAGCAGATTGGAAATCTGGCTCGAACCCACGATTGGCAATCGGATATTAACTTTAAAAAACTGTTAGCAGATAACTACACGGTTGTCGTTACCAATCTTTCTCAGGAAATTATCTGGGTTAGTCAGAGTTTCCACGCTATGACGGGTTATGATATAGACGAGTCGATAGGTAAAATTCCTTCATTTTTACAAGGTGAAAAAACGAATCTTCAAACGAAATTGTTACTTAAAGAAAAGCTGACTAAGCTGGAGATTAGTGAGGCCAGAATCTTAAACTACCGCAAGAACGGAGAAACCTACTGGTGTGGTATTAAGATTTCTCCTATTCAGAATAGCCAGGGCGTCTTTACTCACTATATTGCTATCGAAAAAGAAGTCAACTAATATGCCGGAGCAAATACCTCCCTATTCCGCACAGGCTTGTCCTCGTTGTCATCAGTCTTTTGCATGTAAAGCCACTCATATTGGTACTTGTCAGTGTATGGCTATTTCTTTAAGCAAGGAGCAATCGGCCTTTATTAATCAACAATACGCTACCTGTTTGTGTATCAGTTGCTTACATGATTTACGACAGGAGTATGTACAACAAGAGCTGATTTCTATCAAATAATTTTATTCTCTATATAATCAACTAAAAGTAGTATTCACTTTTTAGGTATATCTACCCGTTTTTGGTGCTAAAGCTAGTATTTTTTGCAGTTTTCCTTTCTTTTTTTCTCTAATTTTATCAAATTTGGAAAGATTTATGCTATTTATTAATCATAAGTCTTTTGCACTTAACTAAACTAAAAATCATTTGAGCTATTCTTTTAAAGAATTTTCTCAATAACATTGCTTGCGTCATAAACCTACCATGATAAAGATTAGCGTACTTTCTTTGCTGTTAATTATTGAGTTGACTATATTTTACAGAGTAGATTCAACCCTTGCTTATCCTTTCAGAGGGATTATACATCTTTTTATGGCCTGGTGGTATTATTCTGAAAGAAAAAATGAGCTTAATCTGACAGACAGACTGTTTCTTATTTCCTGTCTGGTGCCTGCCATTACACCAATCCCGATATATATTTTTGGTTTTACCTGGGGTACACTTCTGGAGGCCGTAATGCTTTTAGTAAGTTATCAGCTATTAATTAAGATTTACAGTTTAGAAGGGGCAGAAATCAGACTTGCCAATAACCTGAAAACTTTTGGTATGATTTTGACACCTTATGTATTTTTCCCACTGGCGTATTTTTTCTTTATTGTATATCCTGTAGCAAAGCCCGATGTTTTACTGATTACTTCTATTTACCTGATTCAGATTATGTACATGGCTGTGCTATCAGCCTATTTACCATTTTCCGAAAAAAGCAAGCTGTATATATCTTTAGGAATGTTTTTTATTCTGTTTGCCAGCGGAGCAAGCGTGCACCGTGTATATGTAGCGCCTTATGAGTTCGACTATGGCATAGTAAGAATAGCTGCCAATCTTGGTCGCATACTGATCATTATTGGTCTACTTAATCGTACGAAGAGAGAAATTTTTCTTCCCAAATTAGCATAAACTATTTTTCGCCATCTTTTTTACGATTGCGAAGTTTTTTATCATCCACCGTATTATTTAAAAAACTATTGATTTTATCAATTTCAAAACTCATTTGGATTTCACCAAAAGAGTTGATTTTGATATCAAAGCCGTTTAAATCTTTGTGAACACGAGGGTTTTCGGCGGGTGCTTTATCATCTGTTTTCTTTTTGGCCATAGTTTTATGAAATGTTTTATGAATTCGAATAGAATATTAAACAGTATTTTTATTTGTTGTGCAATGATAAACTACTACCTATTATGATAAAAATAATACTGACATTTTCACTACTCCTACTGGAGATAGTGCTTTTTTACAAATTTAACCGAATTATTGCATACCCAGCCAGAATTTTAGTGTATTCTTATCTGGTGTACTGGTATTATTCTGAAAGAAAACGCGATAATACGTTAAATTTAACAGACAAGCTCTTTATATGGTCTTCTCTGATTCCGATATTTTCACCCCTGGCTGATTATATCTGGCCTTCAGTTCCGACTAAAATTCTGGAAATCCTTCTTTTAATGGTGAGCAATCAAATGATTGCTTCTGTCTGGACACAAGAAGGGGCAAAAATCGACTTCTCTAGTCAGAAGAATACTTTTATTAAAGTATTAGTTCCTTATGTTATTCTTCCGGTCTTATTTTTTTGCTTTGTAGTATTGCCTACCAACCAGGTAATCCCGATTGTTCTGTTTGCTTTTTATCTCTTACAAATGATGTATATAGCTACTTTATCAGCCTTTGTGTCATTTTCTGAAAAAAGTAAGCTGTATGTGTCTTTGGCAATGGGGCTTTTGATATTATCTAGCGGAGCTAATTTTTTGCGGATTTGTGTATCGCCTTATGAATACGATTTTGCAGTTGTCAGATTTACCGCGATTGCATTTCGTGTGTTTCTGCTGATGGGTTTATTAACCAGAGAAACACACGAAGTAGAGTCACCTTATTTACGCTAAAACTTCTGTTGCTTTTTCTATTCTTTTAATAACCTCTTCTTTACCTAAAATCTCCAGGGTCAGCATCAGGTCAGGCCCTTTACCCACACCAGTAATTGACAATCGGAAGGCCTGCATAACTTTGCCAGGTTTTAGTCCTGCGGCTTCAAGCGCGGGGAAGATAGTGTCATGAATATTTTGTGCCACGAAGTTTTCATCGCCTATGCCCTGGATCGCTTCTTTAATAGCTCCTATAGCTTTGCGCGCATCATCATTCCATTTGGTTTTCACGATTTCTTCGTCGTAAGTAGATGGGGCTTCGAAAATGAAAGGAACTTCAGTTACAATTTCTTGCGGGAAAGTAACACGGTCTTTCATCAGACGGACCAGTTTAGGAGCAATATCAACAGGGGCACCAACAGGAAGCTCAATCATCGCTGCTAATTCTTCTTCTGATTTTGCCTTTAAATAATGCTGGTTAAACCATTTGGCTTTATCTACCATGAATCTTGCTCCCGCTTTGTGTATCTTATCTAAACTGAAAGACTCCACCAATTCGCTCATCGAGAAAATCTCCTGCTCAGTTCCCGGATTCCATCCTAAGAAAGCAAGAAAGTTTGTTAAAGCTTCAGGTAAATAGCCATCTTCTCTGAAACCTCTTGCCTGGTCACCTGTGAATGGATCTGTCCATTGTAAAGGGAAAACCGGGAAATTGCCTAATAAACCATCACGTTTGCTTAGTTTGCCATTGCCTTCTGGTTTTAACAATAGTGGTAAATGCGCAAACTCAGGCGCTTTCCAGCCGAATGCTCTGTATAACAACACGTGTAAAGGCGCTGATGGCAACCATTCTTCTCCACGAATCACGTGCGTGATACCCATTAGATGGTCATCAACAATATTCGCTAAATGGTAAGTAGGCATGCCGTCTGATTTCAATAATACTTTATCGTCAATGGTTGATGAATGTACTACTACCCAGTCGCGAATAATATCTTTGAAACGGATTTCTTCTTTTAAAGGTACTTTCAAACGGATAACATGTGCTTCTCCGTTGGCGATTCTCGTCTCTACTTCTTCTTTTGACAGCGTCAACGAGTTTTTCATCTGCATTCTCGTAACCGCATTGTAAGATGGATTATCAATCTTCGCATCTTCCAGGCGTTTACGCATATCTTCCAGCTCTTCAGCTGTATCAAAAGCAATATAGGCTTTACCTTCCTGTAATAACTGATCTGAATATCTACGATAGATTTCTTTTCGCTCCGATTGACGGTAAGAAGACTCCGGGCCGCCTACGCCTTGCCCTTCATCTATTTTAATTCCTACCCAGTTTAGGGCTTCTAAAATATATTCTTCTGCTCCGGGTACAAAGCGGGTCTGGTCTGTATCTTCTATGCGAAGCAACATCTTACCGCCCATTTTCTGAGCAAACAAATAATTATACAAAGCCGTACGAACCCCTCCAATATGAAGCGGCCCTGTTGGACTCGGAGCAAATCTTACACGAACAGACATAATTTTTACGGACGATTTTCTAAATCGTCAAAATCTAGAATAGTGGTCTTGACGACCCTGAATGAAAACGGGGCGCAATTTACGAAAAATTTGTAGGCAGATTTGCTAATCTTTTAAAATTAGCAAATCCTTTAAATGATTTTATGCCTTAGGCTTCTTATACAGAGGAACTGTACTGCAAGGTTCACCGAACATAATGCTTTGAGCATAAGGTTTTAAACGGCGGCTGATTTCAACATAGGCAGAGGTTGGTACATCTACCTTGCTACATCCTTTTACTACCACTTTTGCCCCTATATATTCTTTGAAATCAATGTTGGCGATAGCATCATTATAGAGTTTAGTCTCCAAATCTTCAAGTGTGCCGTAGACTACCATATTGGCATAAGGCTCTAAATGTATCGCCAGAAGCATATATGCCCATGTAGGAATAATAGCTTCTTCGGTGCAGGTAATAGCTACATTTTTATTGGTATAGAAAGACCAGTCATGTGTTTTCAGAAACTCACGAAAATCTTTTTCGCGCAGAATCAAACCCATATACAGGTTATCTTTTATATCGTATACAACGCGGTCGCCTTTATGATAAAAATCTTCTAAGTCTAGCGTAACCAAGCCACTTTTGCTTACGCGGTTGATGATTAGTTCTTCTTCCATTGGTTTAAAAATAAAAAAGTACCATTGTGGGCTGGTCGCTTCAAATGGCACAAAACTTTTATAATAGAATAACACGTTCTTTACTCAGAAAGTTTGCTTTCGTTATCACCTGATAACTCGGTTGAATTATTAGCAACGAAAACAGGCGTAGGGCTAATAGGAACCGGTTTAAGTGTAAGATAATCAAACGCACCGCTAAGCATCCACATTTTTATGAAAACTCTGCCGAAAATAAAAGCCTGTTGTACAATAAACATTACAAAAATCTTGAATACCGAGTTCATACCAATGGCAGATTCAAGAAACAGATAAACCAGAACTAAGATAACAGCTACAGCAATGATAGCCCAGTAGATGCGCATGGTTTTGAAATTCTGAAAGATATAATTAGCAGCTTTCCAGAAGCCTAACCAGGCATTTAAAGAGAGATTTTTGAATAATATTACCTTGGCGTAGTTGCCAATATTAAGCACTACTGTGAATAAAAAGCCTGAAATCAGGAAAAAGGGTGTAAGCCAGGCCATCTGCACAGGCTCGGTGCTACCATCCGATGCTATTAAAACAACACCTAGAAAAATAAAAGAAATAATACAAACACCTAGAAGTGCCACCAGTTCAATCAGAAACACCAATAGAAATTTGGCAAAATATTGGGTGCAGTTTCTCAGAAATTCACTGATTCTGAAAGTACCTCTTAACGCATATTGAGAAAGAATACCACCTGCAAAAAATATATTCAATACCAGATAAAGCAAAGACAATACAAAACCTAATAGCCAGAATGGAGGCAGTTTTTTGCCACTTGTACTTAGGAAATCTATAATAACAGTCAGGTCAAAACCGCCGATTAATTTATTAAATTCTAAAGAACCCTGAGCTTCTGATTGCAGTACTTTATAAAGAGGTGCAGCTAAAATTAATCCAAGAGCTAAATTAACTGTAAAAACTGTCAGAACCATTTTCCAGTTTCGAGCAGTTCGGTTAAATGCTTGGGAGAGTATCGTAAACATATTACATATTGGTTAGGTTAGCTTTTCATTGTTTTGGTGGCGCAATTTATCTCTTTTTGTTTTCTTTTCAAGGTTTTTCCGAAGCGCCTCAGTCAAATCTATATTGGTTTGGTTAGCCAGGCAAATCAGCACGAATAATACATCAGCCATCTCATCTCCTAAATCTTTGTCTTTATCTGACTCCTTTTCTGATTGTTCACCATATCTTCGGGCTATAATCCGGGCTACTTCGCCTACCTCTTCGGTCAGCATAGCCATATTCGTAAGCTCATTAAAATACCGTACACCGATGGTCTTAATCCAGTTATCTACTTCTGCTTGTGCTTCTGCAATAGTCATTTCAAATGGGTTTTTGAGGTGCAAAATTAAGGTAAAAAAAGTGCTTCCCGAAATACATTCTACACCACAGCGTTAATTTACAGACAAAAGGAATAATAGCACTTTGAAGATAAATTGATTAATTTAAAATCAACAGCTTATAAAGATATTTTTAAAACGATTCTGATACAAATTAATTTTCTTTTAAAATGAATAACTTTGCAGGCGATTAGTGTTTGCATAGTTGAGACTCATATAAAAAATTCTATTTTAATATTTAATGAATACAATGAACTTGTTGAATAAACAGACAATTCAAAATAGACGATTCCCCTATCAGAGTCTGATAGTTTTATTACTATTGCTTATAACGATTGTTTCCTGCAAACAAAAGCCAGGCAACGAAACGAGCCAGGAAGAACAAATAAAACTCGCTACTGCGCCCACTTTTAATGCTGATTCTGCCTATGCTTTTGTAGATAAGCAGGTAAATTTCGGCCCTCGTGTGCCTAATACTCCTGCCCACGTAAAAGGTGGTGATTGGATGGTGAAGAAACTGAAAGAGTATGGCTTTGAAGTAACAGAACAACCTTTTAAGCCTGTCACATTTGATGGAAAAGTTTTAAATGCCCGCAATATCATAGGAACTTATAATCCATCGGCAACGAAAAGGATTTTATTAGCCGCCCATTGGGATTCACGCCCGTTTGCCGATAAAGATTCTGTAAAAAAGGATCAAGCCATCGATGGTGCTAATGATGGCGGCAGTGGGGTAGGTGTCTTATTAGAAGTAGCTCGCACGATTCATACGGCGCAACAAAAACCAAATATTGGAGTAGATATTATCTTCTTTGATGCCGAAGACTGGGGTGAAAAAGATGATATGCAACCAGATCAGAAAAAAGTATATTGGTGTTTGGGTTCACAATACTGGGCTAGTAATCTCCATAAACCTAATTATTCAGCTTATTTTGGTATTTTATTAGATATGGTTGGAGCAAAAGGAGCTACTTTCCCGAAAGAAGCACAATCAGTGCAATTTGCCGGAAGTGTCAATAACCAGATATGGGATATTGCCGAGCGCTTAGGCTATGGGCAGTATTTTATTAAACAAGAGGCCGGTGGTATTACCGACGACCATGTATTTGTAAACACAGTAGCCAAAATCCCGATGGTAGATATTTTGCATCAGGAAATAAATAGCAACCGCACATTTGGAGCCTATCATCATACACATGGTGATAATATGAGTGTCATAGATAAGAATACACTCAAAGCTGTCGGGCAGACAGTTATACAGGTATTATATCAGGAAGATAGCGGATTATAAAACGAAAGAGGGAGCTTGATGGCTACCTCTTTCGTTTTATATAGACTCTTAAATCTTCTTCTCTTTCTCTAGTTTCTCCGCTTTTGCAAAGCTCTTTAAGGCTGTTTCAATCATTGGATCATCCGCATAAACAATCTGATAATATTCATTATTCAGACCATTTTTTACACTACGATGCCAGATATGGCGGGCAATAGCCGCTTTGAGTTGGGATTTGATAAACTCTTTCGAATCAGCCAGATCCTTAGCCGTATAAGTTACGCCAGTCTGGGTTAACCTCCTGTTCATATCGCTAATCATAGCATCTGTTACTGTAAAACCTTTTAGATAACTATCGAATGACTGCTTAGACAGGCTCTTGCTGTTATCGTTGGCATAACTCATGGCATATTCACGAATGATGTTTCTACCATATAGCTCCATCAGATACTTGGTAATATGGCTTGTATCACGTGGTACAAAAATATCAGGCGTAACACCACCACCGCCATAAACCGTTCTTCCACCTACAGTTTTGAAGCGCATCTTAGGGTTATTCTTGATACTATCAGCAATGAAATACTCACCCGATTTTCCCCTGTCTTCCAGTTCATGCTCATAATTATCTAAATGTCCTTTTACATAAGGCTTCTGGATACTTCTGCCACTTGGAATATAATAACGCGAGATAGTCAATCGCAATTCCGAACCGTCAGATAGCTGAATCGGTTGCTGTACCAATCCTTTACCGAAAGTTCTACGACCGACTACTAAAGCTCTGTCATAATCCTGCAATGAACCTGAGACAATCTCCGATGCCGAGGCACTTCCTTCATCTACCATTACTACTACTGCACCTTTTTCAAACATGCCGTCAATATGCGCATTGGTTTTGCGGTTATTGCGGGCATCTTTCCCATCGGTATAAACAATGACTCCCTTACCTGCCACGAGTTCATCCACAATATCAGTCGCTCTATCCATATAACCACCCGGATTCCCGCGCAAATCTAATAACAATTGGGTCATACCCTGTTTTTTCAGGTCGGCCATATGCTCTTTAAATTCGTCATAGGTTGTCTCTGTGAAACGATTAATTTTCAGATAGCCTGTCTTTTTATCGCTCATCAGATAAGCGGCATCTATCGAATATTGAGGTATTTTATCGCGGGTAACCGAGAATTTTAATAGGTCTTTAAAGCCTTTACGTTTAATTTCCAATTTGGCTACTGAGCCGCGTTTTCCTCTCAGGTTGGCAAAAATATTGGTGCTGCTAGCCTCTTTACCGGTCAGGCTATTATTGTTGGCTTTGATAATGGCATCACCACTTTGGATACCAACAGCCTCAGATGGCCCTCCGGCCAATGGCGTAACTACATATACCGTATCATTGAATACATTAAACTCAATACCAATACCATCGAAACCGCTTTCCAGTTGCGAGCGCGCCAGTTCAGCATCTTGTGGTGGAAAATAATACGTATGCGGGTCTAATTTTTCAAGCATTTTTGTGATTGAATAATCGACCAGACTATCGGTATTTACGCTATCGACGTAACTTCTGTTAATATAGGTCAGAATCTCCCGAAATTTACTTGAACTGCGAGATACATCACCCGCCGGACGACGACCTCCAAAAAATGTTGCACCTATCAGAATCCCCAGCGCCAAAGTTGTGCCTACAATGATAGGTGTTCGTACAGTGGCTTTACTATTCTGTATTTTATTTTCTTCCACTTTAAAACACTTTGTTTTAGAATTAATATCTGTTCGTAAGATAAATATACTGACTTTGTCAATTAATTGTTTTAAATCTTACATTAAAATGCAAATATCCGGTTTAAACGGATTCACACTAATAACAGAAAATGGGTTGAATAAATTTTATAGGGGTGAATTTTCTTGATATTTAATAAAGTCTATAACTGGATTTATATCTGAATGTAAAAATTCATAAACCTCACTTTTATCCAGATTAGGTCTGAAAGCAGGGGTCTCAATGGGAATCCACATTTTAGTTGATAATCTGCTATCAGATCTTAGAATTAAACAAAGTTTTTTACATTCAATTGAAGCCTCAAATTGTTCAGCGCCGACTATACTCGCACAACCATTATAATACATTTCAGTTCCTTCAGACACATTATTGAGGACTGTGTTAAAATGAAAAGTCTTAACATTTAAGTAAAACAAATAGCAATAATCAATAAAGTTATTTTCTTTAGTTTTATTTAATGAATGTTCGGTAACACTGACATTTATGCAAGGAATTATTACATGATTATCAATTATTTTAATAGCTCCCCTATATCCTTCAGAGGTATTAATTTCATCTGAGCCTTCATAAAAAACTTTGTAAGACTTATTCATTTCCTTTGCAAAATCAATTTAGTTTACTTTTTAAATTATAATCATAAGTTTCTTAAACCCTCGCTAACTTAACTATTTAGATAATTCCTTCGCTCTTCTTTCGGCTGCTAAAATACCATTGATTAATCCATCCGGAAGCTGGCTTTCTTCAAAAGTTTTCAATGCTGCTTCGGTTGTACCACCTTTTGATGCCACGGCTTTAATTAAATCATCCAGGCTTTTTTCGGCATTATTAATGAGATGATAAGAACCTAACATGGTTTGTTTTACCAATAGGCTTGCCATCCCTTCGTCAAAGCCCATTTGCTTGCCTGCTTCAATCATATGTTTTACCAGATAGTAGAAATAAGCAGGACCGCTACCACTCAATGCCGTTACGGCATCAATCATGCTTTCGTCTTCTAAATATACCGAGCGCCCTGTGGCGTTAATCAGATTCTCTACTTTACGTAATTTATGGGCATCTACTTCGGCAGAAGCCGTAAAACCGGTAATACCCATACCTAGCATAGCAGGAGTATTTGGCATAGCCCTAACTACCAATTTATGATTAAGCATTTCCTGTATCTTGGTCATAGGTATACCCGCCATGATAGATAAAACCACCTGTTGCGGTTGGATAACGGCTGTTAGTTCATCTTTTAAAGAAGCAAAATCCTGTGGTTTTACCGAGAGGATAATCAGTTCGTAGTCGGCTATCTGAGCATTGATAGTGCTTACCACTACACCTTCTTTGGCACTTTTAAGTGTTTCGCTACGCTCCTGGCTTTTTTCAATTAATAATAGGTCTTCTTTTTTAACTAGGTCGTACTGCAAAAACGAACGAGCAAAGGCCATTCCCATGTTTCCGCAGCCTATAATGGCAATTTTCATGAATCAACAATCTCCTTACCCTTTGTCGGAGCATTTTTTGGTGAAAGATAGATTACCTTTATAGGGTAGAAAGGTAATTTTACAAAATTAGCGATGTTTATAAATAATCAACTCATCGCCTAATAAGTTTTGTTTTTCTGTTATCTCAATGTTTTTAGGCATATTGGGTGCCGCAATACCTTTATATAGCTGATTAGGGCTTCGAAAAACCCGGATTTCATCAAACAAATTAGCTTTGATAAAACTCTGCAAAAGAGCAGTCCCTCCCTCTACATAAACTGACTGTATTTTTCGCTGATATAATTCCTGCAATACATTCTCGATAAATGACTCACCAAATGCAATTTTGATATATGTATTCCTCTCGTCTGATTTCTCTATCAATTCGTTGAATACCCACGTATTTTGAGTATTATTAAACAAATTCAAGGATTGTGGTAATTGCAATTGTCTGTCAACTACGAGTCGTATAGGATTCCTAGCCCCTTGCCATCCTCTCACATTCAATTTGGGATTATCATATCGTGCAGTATTGGTACCAACCATAATCGCATCTTCCTCGCTACGCCATTTGTGAGCCAGTTTATGCGAAAGCGCATTACTGATTTTTACAGGTTCATAATTTTCGCCCGCAATAAAACCGTCGGCTGTTTCAGCCCATTTCAGAATCACATAAGGGCGTTGCTTTTCTATATTGGTAAAGAAACGGGCATTTAATGCTCTACCTTTCTCTGCTAATAAACCTTGCTCTACTTCAATACCTGCGGCTCTTAATTTAACAATGCCTTTTCCGGCTACTAAGGGATTTGGATCATCATTGCAAATGACTACTTTTTTTACCTGGTGTTTCACCAGTAAATCAGCACACGGAGGAGTTTTGCCAAAATGTGAGCAAGGTTCAAGGGTTACATAAACCGTAGATTCTGGTAGCTTTGATTGGTCTTGTACTGAATTGACTGCATTCACCTCGGCATGCCAGCTACCATATTGCTGGTGCCAACCCTCACCGATTATCTGGTCGTTATGCACAATCACACAGCCAACCATCGGGTTAGGACTCACCTGTCCTCTTCCGATTTCAGCCAATTGTAGCGCCCTTAGCATATATTTTTCTTCCATTCTTAATTTCTTGCGTTAATTTTGCGGCAAATCACAAAGTTTACATTTTGAACGAGATTACTACCAGCAAACAATTCTTCGACGAATTGTTACACCAAATTACGGTGTATGAGACACAGGAAGCAAAAGAAATTGTTTTTTGGTTGTTAGAACATGAGTTGGGCCTCAAAAAAATAGATATCCTAAGCAATCGACCTATCAATTCCACAAAAAGCATTGACTGGGATTCGATTGTTAAGCGCTTAAATAATCACGAACCCATTCAATACATTTTAGGGGAAACAACTTTTTACGGCAGAAGATTTCTGGTTGATGATTCTGTACTGATTCCAAGGCCGGAAACCGAAGAACTGGTTGATTATGTTTGTGAGTGGGAAAAGAAAACCAATAGAATTGAATCCGAAAAAAAAGTAATAGACATTGGCACAGGCAGTGGTTGTATTGCTATTTCTCTGGCAAAAGAGTTAAGCAACGCACAGGTCTGGGCGTATGATATTTCAGAAAAAGCATTAGTAACAGCCCAAAAAAATGCAGACCTTAATCAAGCGGCTAATGTAAGTTTTGAAAAGGTAGATATTCTGCAATACTTATCAAACGGTGCACAATCTAAGCTTCGTTTTGATATAATCGTGAGTAATCCCCCTTATGTTACTAAGCAGGAAGCTGCACAGATGCGAAGTAATGTACTGAATTTTGAGCCACATTTAGCCCTTTTTGTTGAGGATAATGACCCACTAATTTTTTATCAGGCTATTGCCAATTTTGCTATCCAGACTTTGAAAGAAGATGGTTTAGTAATAGTAGAAATCAACGAGAGTTTGGGAGAAGAAACTGCAGGTGTGTTCAGTCGAGCAGGATTCTCTGAAACTGAAGTGATTAAGGATTTGCATCAGAAAAATAGATTTGTGAGAGCAGCGTTTTTAAAAAGATGAGAAAGGATTAAGTGTTTTTATGGGATTTTCCTATCTTCACACTTTTTACAACAAATTGGGTCGATTTATTTGATTTTGAGGAATCATATTTCTATAAAATCAAAGTATCTTATGTTATTAATCCAACGATTTTGCTTTAATCTTAATACAAATGGAAGGTTCGAGAATTTTACATAAAAAAATAAGAGAGGTTTTTTCAGAAACAAGTAAAGTAGTGATAGGGCAGGAACGATTGATTAATCGCTTGCTGATTGGGCTTTTTACAGGTGGTCATATTTTATTGGAAGGTGTTCCCGGACTAGCTAAAACAAAAACTATCAACACCTTAGCCAAGGTATTAGATTTAGGTTTCAACCGTATACAATTTACTCCCGACTTGTTGCCTTCTGACCTAGTCGGAACGATGATATATAACCAGAAATCAGGTGATTTTGAGGTAAAGAAAGGGCCGATATTTTCTAATCTGATTCTGGCTGATGAGGTAAACCGTGCCCCAGCTAAGGTACAATCAGCGCTTTTAGAGGCTATGGCTGAAAAACAGGTAACTATTGGTGACGAAACGCATCAGCTCGACCGACCATTCCTTGTAATGGCTACCCAAAATCCAGTAGAGCAGGAGGGAACTTATCCATTACCGGAAGCACAGGTTGACCGTTTTATGATGAAAGTTTTTGTAGATTATCTTGACAAAAACTCTGAACTGGAAATGGTTCGCAAAATGGCTAATCTTAATTTCAATTATGTGCCGAAACCGATTTTAGACAGAGAAGAAATTGCAGCTGTCAAGCAGGAAATCAACCGGATTACAATTTCTGAAATGTTGGAAAGGTATATCATTGAGTTAGTATTTTCTACACGCCGTCCGGCTGAATATGGCTTGAAAGACGAAGCCCGATACATTCAGTTTGGGGTTTCTCCGCGTGCAGGTCTTTCTCTTTACAATGCTGCTAAAGCCTTAGCCTATTTTGACGAAAGAGATTATGTATTGCCAGAAGACATTAAGGCATTGGTACATGATGTTTTTAACCATAGAATTATCTTAAACTACGAAGCAGAAGCCGATGGCATAACTACCCGCCAAGTGATTGATACATTGTTGAAGAGAGTGGCAATTGGTAGATGATACTATTCAGGTAGAGACGTATTGCAATACGTCTCTACCAATTTCGATTAATTAATAAAATCTAGTTTTAATACTTACTCATAAATCACACTCAACAACTCTGCCGCACAAGCAGGTTTTTCAGAGCCTTCTAATTCAAAAATTGCATCAATAATCAGTTTTACTCCGCTAGGCTGCATATCTTCTACCTCTTTTAAAATGGCTTTCATACGCACCCGACTACCGGATAGCACAGGTGAGATAAACCGGACTTTATTGGTGCCATAATTCAAACCCATTTTGGCTGACTCTACCTTAAACATTTCGTACATGAACTTGGGCGAGAGCGATAATGATAAAAATCCATGTGCAATGGTTTTACCAAAAGGCGAAAATTGCTTAGCCATTTCTTCATTCACATGAATCCATTGGTCGTCGAAAGTAGCTTTGGCGAAATCATTAATCATTTCTTGTGAAAGTGTTTGCCAGCTTGATATACCTAGTTCCTTGCCTTTGAAAGCCTTTAGTTCAGCAATGTTTTTAAAGAGAATGGTATTACCCTCTTTCTTGATTTCGACGGGCCTTTCTTCTTTTGTCTGGATTTCCTCTTTAGGCGCTTCATAAGATGACATCTTCACATCATCAGACATTACGACTACCGCTTTACCCACCACTTTTCTATTCATCAAATCCGCAATAGCATCGGCCGCATTTTCTAACGCATACAATTTATGAATATGCGGACGAAGTCTGCCTTTCATAAAATAGCCTGCCAATTCCTGAATATTCTGAAAATTCTTTGCGGATTCTTTATCTGCAAATTGTCCCCAGAAAACACCTACAATGGAGCAGCCTTTTAATAAGGCCAGATTCAAAGGAATTTTAGGGATTTCGCCAGCGGCAAAACCTACTACCAGATAGCGCCCTTTCCATGCGATGGAACGTAAAGCAGGTTCAGCATATTTATCTCCTACGGCATCATAAATCACATCTACTCCTTTGCCTTCGGTGAATGTTTTGATTTGTTCTCTTAAATCTTCGGTTGTGTAATTGATAGTAAAATCTGCTCCCTTTTCTTTGCAAACGGCCAGTTTCTCATCGCTTGATGCCGCTGCTATTACTTTAGCACCCATCATTTTACCCAATTCAACAGCCGCCAGGCCTACCCCTCCGGCGGCGCCTAAAACTAAAAGTATTTCGCCAGTCTTTAACTCCCCACGGTCTTTTAAGGCATGAAATGAAGTACCATAATTATACATAACCGAAGCTGCTGTAACAAAATCCATTGAAGGCAACATCGGGAATACCCGACGAGCGTCTACTAATACCTCTTCTGCCATACCTCCCCAACCCGTCATCGCAAAAACTTTGTCACCCACTTTGACATGCTTTACACCTTCACCCACTTCTTTCACAATACCCGAAACCTCACCTCCCGGCGAGAAAGGCAAAGCAGGTTTGAATTGATAGAGATTCTGGATAATGAGTGTGTCAGGAAAGTTGGCACTGCAAGCTTTGATGGTAATAACCACTTTACCAGCCTCTGCCTTTAGTGGTTCTAATTCTTCTAAAACTAAGGTATCCGGCTTGCCAAATTCTTTACACAAAAGGGCTTTCATAGTTGGTTTTGTTTGATGGTGGGTATTTTGGATAGTTGAATATTAAATCTTACTCGTTGGAGTAAATAAAATCGAAGGGTTAAATATATCGTCCCTACAGGACTTAAAAGCATTTTTAGTTATTTTTTCTACCGATATAGCATCCCTACGGGATATTTTTTAAGTCCCAGAGGGACGATATATCGGTAGAGAGATAAAACTTTCAGAGAAAAGTATCTCGTAGGGATAATATATTTAATACCACTCAAATTATACTATTAGAAATTAATCGTCTAATTAGACAATTGAGTAATAGGTGTAAAATCGACCTTGCGAAACTCAACTTCTGAACCCTCAGCTTGTAAAGCAATTTGTCCTTTACTGACCGTACAATTAAAGCCATGATTGACTAAATCACCATTGACCCATACTTTTATCTGGTCACCCAGGCACTCTACTCGCATGGTATTCCATTCGCCGACAGGCTTTTCAGATTTATCAGTCAGGTTGACGATTCTACGCTCTTTACCATCTACTGAGCCCCAGTTTTTCTTAGGTCCTCTTCTTTTTTCCATATCAGGCACACTGATGTCTTCACCAATACACCAGAAATCCCCTGCATTTTTATGCATCAACTGTGCCTCAATAGACTTCGGGAACATAGCATACAATACACGTGGTGTAGAGGCATGCAAAATAACGCCACAATTACCGGGTTTGGCCGCAAAACGATATTCTATTTCGAAGCGATAGTTTTCATAAACTGAATCAGTGATGATATGTCCTTGTGGGTCAGCCAGACTTACCAACATCCCATTACGTATAATAAATGGGTTTTTACCATTGGGGTTATTATCTAATGCCGGAACATCAATATGCCAGCCATCAAAATTTTTGAAGTTGAACAGGCTACGGGTTTGTGCTTTGGTACTTAATGAAAATATTAATAAAACGGCTATAAGAAAGGTGTTTTTCATAAACAGATAGGTTTTTATATTGGATTGAATAGGTATTACATAAAAATAGCCAATAGCTTTTTAAAAGTACTATTGGCTATCAGATTTTTTATTTCAGCTTATTTCAAAAGACCTTCCGGAACTGGTTTTTCTAGTAAATATTTATAGATAAACTTGGTTTTCAGATTGTCAAAATGCTGTCCTTTATTACCTCCCCAGCCGTGTCTGCCACCAGGATATAGCATAAATTCAAAGTCTTTTTTCTGGTCTTCCAATTTGCTGATTAACTGAATGCTGTTTTGCATATGTACGTTATCATCCATCGTACCATGCACAATCTGTAACATACCTTTATATTTATCAGTATGTGTCATTACGCTACTACTTTTATACCCCTCAGGGTTTTCTGCAGGCGTATCCATAAAGCGTTCAGTATAGGCACTATCATATAAGCTCCAGTCGGTTACACTTCCACCTGCCATACCGTGTGTAAATACATCAGCGCCATAAGTGAGGGCATAACAACTCATATACCCACCATAGCTAAAACCTGTAATACAGATTTTGGTAGGGTCAGCAATACCTTTCGCAATTAACGATTTCACTAAAGTGATATAGTCTTTCATTTCCCAATAACCCAGATTACGGTGCATATAAGCTACACCTTCTTTACCAAAATGCCCGCTTGCACGGTGGTCTAGTGATACCTGAATCAGACCCTCTTGTGCCAACCATTGGCTACGAGGTGTCCACGACCATTGGTCGAATACCGTTCCGGCATCAGGACCGCCATAGATACTGATTAATACCGGATATTTTTTGCCCGGTACCATATTCTGAGGATAGGTGATAGTCATAGGCAAATCAAATAAACCATCATCACTTTTCACTCTTAATAATTCCGATTTGGCTACATTATAAGTATCCATTTCAGCTCCCTTAACCGTACCTAAGTCTTTGATAATTTTTCCGGTATTATCTACCACTGCCATTTGTGTAGGAGTAGTGATATTTGAGTAAGTAGTAATGAAATACTTGAAATCTGGCGACAATTGAATCTGACGGTGGTTGAAATCGCCGAAAGTCAGACGTTTCAGGTTTTTGCCATCAAAACTTACGCGATAGAAATCATAACGGGCAGAATTTTCAGGTCCGCGGGCATGGAAATAAACCACTCTGTTCTTCTGGTCAATCCCTTCTACTGACTTAATAGTGAATTTACCATTGGTAATATTATTGATTAGCTTACCATCTACGCCATATAAATACAGTTGTTTCCAACCGCTTTTATCGCTCAGGATAATCATTTCTTTGTTACCATCCAATAATGTTAGACGATTGTCGGCATCATCAATATCAATCCAGGCTTTCTGGGTTTCGGCATACACTTCTTTTTTGCTGCCGTTGGTTGGAGATACATTATACAATTTCAGATTATCATTCCCACGGTTAATCCATTGTACCATCAATCCGCTGCCATCCAGCAACCACTCCGGCCAGCCGAAATATTGCTCTTCTTTTTCATTAAAATCAGCCCAAGTAACTTTTCCACCTTCCGGCGATACAAAACCAATTTTTGCTTCCGGATTCGGGTCACCACTTTTTGGATAGCGCGTTTCTTCTATAAAACCATGTTGGCCCTCACTATTATATAATGGAAACATTTGAATTTTGCTCTCATCAAAACGCATAAAAGCCAGTTTTTTGCTATCCGGACTCCACCAGAACGCTCTGAAACGTGTTGAGCGACCAAAGATTTCCTCCCAATAAACCCATGTCGCATAGCCATTCAAGGTAGTCTTGGTGCCATCGCTCGTATGCTGTATTTCTTTATTGGTTTTCAGGTTGAAAGTATACAGATTATTGTCTTTGGTATAGGCAATAAAATTACTATCCGGCGAAAAAGTCGGGTTTTTCTCTTCGCTTTTATCGTTGGTCAATTGTTTTTCACCACTATCATCCTTTAAGAAAATATCACCGTTTTTTATCGAAACCGACTTCTTAGGCTGAGGTATTTTAGAAGAAATCTTAGCCGTACCTTCTGTCAGTTTTCCGTTAGTAAGGTCTAAAACGAAATTTTTACTGCCTCCATTTCTTTGTACCACCGATAATTTATCGCCATCAGCCCATTGTACAAGGGGTAATATCTGTTGGAAATTTTGTGGCGAACGGCCTGCTTTTAAATCTTTTGCATCAAAATCTTTTTTCTGGGCAAAGACACAAGCATGAGAGAGGAGTAAAAGTGCTACGACTTTTTTCATGGTTTATGAAGTGTTTAGTTTAGAATGATTAAGGTCTAATTTATTACGCTTATATAGAATTAACGCTTAAAAATAGAGAATTTTTAAATCATCTGTATCAGAATAGACCAGGAATCGGCTAATCATAGATAAGTATAGCAAAAAAGTAGATGCTTTTGAACAGAATCAAGACTGACAGATAACAATCATTTATTACTGTGGAACAATCTGGAAATACCTCTCATTTATAATTTCTTTATTTTTCCTTAATAGTAAGATAATATGCGAACTCTACTTTTGCGCCCAGATTACGAAAGAAGAACTTTTATGAAAAAAACAATTTTACTAGCCTGCGCTATTACTATAGCCGTTGTCGGATGTAACAAAGACGAAGAAGTCCCTGCCTTAGAATTTACTGTTAATGAAGACCTTGCTACTTATAAAGAAATCGCTTCAATCGGTTTAGGGGGTGTAGGTGCTGCAGAAATCACAACTTACGATGCCCAAACCAAAAGATTATTTGCCGTAAACAACGGTACCACCAACAAAATCGATGTGATTGATTTGGCTGATCCTTCCAGTATTAAAGTTATTCACTCTATCAGCATGACTCCTTATGGGGGTTATGTGAATAGCGTATCAGCCTATAATGGCAAAGTGGCTGCTGCTATTGAATCTACAGACAAACAAGCAGCCGGAAAAATTGTTGTTTTCAATGCTTCTACTTATGCGGAAGAAAAAGTAATTACTGTAGGGGCATTGCCTGATATGGTTACGTACAGCCCTGATGGTAAGTATATCTTAAGTGCGAACGAAGGCGAGCCTAACACCAGCTATACCAATGACCCTGAGGGTTCGGTATCAATCATTGATGTAGCGAATAACTATGCAGTAAAAACAGTTAATTTTTCTGCATTCTCGAACCAATTAGCTGATTTAACTTCAAAAGGATTGAGAGTTTTTGGCCCTGGTAAAGATTTTGTAAAAGACATAGAACCTGAGTATATTACCGTTTCAGATGATTCAAAAACGGCTTGGGTAACTCTGCAGGAGAACAATGCCATTGCAGAAATTAACATTACTGCAGGAACTATCACTAAAATCAGTCCGCTTGGCTTTAAAGATTACAATGCTGCCGGAAACATGATAGATATTAGCGATAAAGATAATGCAGTAGGCGTTTTTGCTCCTTGGAAAGTATTTGGCACTTATATGCCAGATGCTATCGCTTCTACGAAATACAACGGTGTAACCTATTTATTTACGGCAAATGAGGGGGATGCCCGTGAATATGATGCTTTTGCAGAGGTAAAACGTATTAAAGATTTGAAATTAGACGAAGCGGCTTTCCCGAATGCTTCGGCACTTAAAGCTGAACCACAAATGGGACGCCTGAACGTTACCACTACTTTAGGTGATAAAGATGGTGACGGTGATTATGACGCGCTTTATAGCTTTGGAGCAAGATCATTCTCAGTATGGAATGCACAAACAGGCCAGCAAGTATATGATAGCAAAAACGAACTGGATGTAAAAATCAAAGAAGCGAATCTATATGATGATGCCAGAAGTGATGATAAATCGATAGAGCCAGAGGCTATTGCAATTGGCAGAGTAGGAAGCAAACTGGTTGCTTATGTAGGGATGGAAAGAGTAGATGCTGTAGCCGTTTATGATATTACAAACCCGACTGCACCTGTTTTTGTAAAAACCATACCTACTGGAGATGCCCCTGAAGGAGTGTTATTTATCCCTGCACCAAAAAGCCCCATACAACAAAGCTTGATAGTGGTAAGTAGCGAAAACGATGGCGTTGTAAAAGTATATAAGGCAAATAAATTGTAATATATATCTGTTTGGAAAAATGAGAAACAGGGGCTTGATTAAGCCCCTGTTTTTATTTTGTATTAAATTATTAACTACATTTTCCACTTTATCCCACAACCAATGGCTTTTGCCGTAGTAATTTCCACAGGTTTATTAGCCAGAAGTGCATTAATGGCCTGGCTTACATAATGTACACTGGCAGATGAAGCATCGTTTGAATTATTGTCGATAGCACCATGATAAGCCAGAATATAGTCATTACCTTCGCGTTTTACCACATAAGCCGTTGGGGTGCTTCTGGCACCATAGGTTTTAGCTACTTCCTGGGTTTGGTCTAATAAATACGGGAACTGATATTTACTGCTTTTGGCTCTATTCTGCATTTCACTAAAGCTATCACCCGGTGAGCGGTTACTGTCATTGGCATTAATCGCTATCACCGGATAGCCTTTTGGTGCATAAGTCTTGTTCAAATCAATAATACGTTGCTCATAGGCTTGCGCTACCGGACAGGTATTGCAGGTAATAACTACAATATATCCTTTAGCCGTTGCATCATGCCCCAATGCCACCATTTTGTTGTCAACATTTTTCAGGTTGAAAATCATTACTTTGTCTCCTACCTTATAGCCGTCTGCCGGTAAAAGGAAGCTGCTAAGCACAATCAAAAGTGCCGCTGCCATGCCGAGAATGCTTGTTTTTTTCATAAAATTCAAAATTGTGTTAAACAATAAATAATGTCGATATTAATTGATAAAAGGCTGAATTTCCTTTTCTAGTTGGCTCTCTGTTAAAGGCTCTTCAAATGTTTTGCGTGCGTTTTTGCCCGATGGAACAATAAGTGTAAAGGGTAAAGAACCTGACCAATCGGCCGATACCTGATCAATCCATGAATTATAATCAGGCTCATCTAATAGATAGATGCTCGATGACCTGATATTATTTTTCGCCACAAAAGGTTTCACTTTCGTGTTCAAATCCTTCACCATATCAAGATTAATCAATACTACCTTTACATTTTTGCCTGCATACTTTTTGCTGATTTTCTCAAAGTAAGGGAGTTCTTCCACGCAAGGTTTGCACCAGGTAGCCCAGAAATTGATGATCAATACAGTATCTTTCGACTGCCTGAGCATCTTTTCCAGGGCAGAGTATTTAATAGCCTGCACATTTTGTGCCATAGCCCAATAGCCTGAGCAAAGAAAGATGCTAAAAAGAAGTATGAGTTTTTTTATGTTCATCATAGAAAAGAATCTTTTCTGCTGAATGTATAATAAAAAACGTTTGTAAAACTGATATATTTTAAAAGAGTAGAATGAATAAGCCTTTTACTGAAACACTTGTTGTAAACAAATTTAACTCTAAAATTCAGCTAATCAATATTTTTTGAGAAAATCGAAAATATTAACCACGGAGTTACGCAGAGTTTTTGCTATTACTCCGTGAAACTCTGTGCAAAACTTAGTGCAACTCCGTGGTTAGAACAACAATCTGATATTACTTCCCTTTCACCCCAAACAACAATCTTACAAAATTGAATGGACGAATCAGAAAATGATAGATAAACAAACTAAACCCAAATGTGCCAAGCACCAGAATAAATAGCTTCAACCACACATTTAAATCCCAATCAGCAATATGGAAGCCAATAGCAACAGTAATAGTCTGATGCAGAATATAAAAAGGATAAACTGCTTCGGTACTATAAGTTAAAAATTTGTTTTTGAAGTTGAGATAATGTTTGGCAAATCCGCATATACCAAGGATGGTTGTCCAAAGACTGGCCATCGTTAGAACTCCATTAATGAAAGGCATAAAAGGTACATCATCAGGAATTTCTCCTATTATTGCATCAAAAGAAATCCTGAATGCAACGATGAATGTCCCAACACCTAAAAGCGCAATGCGATATTTCTCCATAATATCCCATATCTTCTGATTAGTGCCTATCAGATAACCATAGATAAAAATAGTAAGTGATAAAGTAAAATTATACCAGTCAGCAATCAGGTTGTTACTTACCGGCCATTTTTCTCTGAGAGTCCAGTAGAGAATCATAGGAATTACACTTAATAACAATACTCCCCAGATATTGCTGAAAAGGTTTCTTGCAGTCTTTATTACCTTTTGAGCATTATCTGACTTTAACCATAAAAACAATGGAGTACCTATCAAAGAGAAAACCCATAAGTAAGCCACAAACCATAGATGATGCCATGAGAAATCACCTTTGGGATAGGGAATAAAATTGAAAACATTCGGATAGAAATCTACATAAGAACCACTGAATTGCCCGCTTTGCAGACGCTCAAAATAAATCTGTGGTGGCACAATGATAAACATACCAAAAACCAAAGGAAGCAATAAACGCTTCGTACGCTCACCTATAAATTGCCAACCCGTACGCGACTTCATAGCAAAGCTTACTCCTACACCGGAAATAAAAAATAGTAAAGGCAAGCGCCAGAGATGTAGCCATTCCATAGGGTATTCCATTGTATGGTTAATGACATTGTTCTTTACATGCCATCCCCAACTGACGAAGAACATGCCGCTATGAAAGAAAATGAGAATACAGAAAGCTAATACCCGAATCCAGTCGATATAATACTGGCGTTTGGCTGTTCTGGTTTCGGGGAAAGATACTGTTGTAATAGGTTCCATGATTTTGTGCATAATTGTTTAAATGATGCCACAAAAGTAGACTGATGGCTAGGCTGGCGAAGCCTCTCCCGATAAGCGAGACGTTCGAGCCGATAAAAACGAACCTATTTCTGTATCCTGAATTGCGAAGGTGTCTGGCCGACAATCTTTTTAAATGAAGTATTAAAGGCCGATTTTGAGTTATAACCCACCATTTCGGCTATTTCTTCAATTTTAATATGTGTATATTCGGGAGATGCTAATAATTGTTGTGCTTCTTTGATACGATAGGTGGCGGTATAGTCAAAAAAACTTTGTCCCAGCTTTTCATTCAGAATTTGAGAGAGGTGGTGCGGCGAAACAGCCAGCATTTTTGCCAGTCCGGGCAACGAAAAATTATCATTCATAAAAGGTTTTTCGGTATTCATTACCTCTGTCAGTTTATCTAATACATTATCCTGAATATCAGTAGTCAAAGATGACTTCTCATACTTTTTCACAGCTTTGGCCTGTTCATCATGAAAGAATTTTGAGCGACTGATGACTGAGAAAGAAATGGCATAGATAATAAGCGTAATATGGCCTGCAATAATATGGTCGCCTAAATCATGAATGAATGTTATTTTGATAATCAGAAAAATAATGACAATAGACGCTAAGGAAACAGCCTGATTGCGAGACCAACTCAATTTAGGATTCTGATTGGAATTAAGTGGGAGACCATCTTTTCTAAAGGCTTTAATAACTACATAAAAACTTGCAACGAGGTATACAACCATATGGGCGAACATCAGGTCATTGATATGATGTTTAAACCAGTAGTACCATTCCCCTTCAGCATAATCGCACGGCACTCTGGCCATATCGGGATGGAAAGCATAGAGATAGGAGTTATAATGTGGAATGTCGGGGAGTGGATAAAATAAAACCGACATGTATACGAGATACGCAAAAAAAGGAATGAAGTGTAATAATTGTGCTTTGGTGAATCGCTCGGTAATATAAGTTTGTATATATAGAAATGAAAGGGGAGCTACAGTAAAATTGAGTGGCTCAGCCATATCTACCAGATAAAGTGTCTGAAAGGTATAATTGGTATAACCCATTAGTACTTCGGTAATAGCAAAAGCCATAGCAAATAAAAACAAGCCTAAATACCTATGCGCTACTTTGTTACCTTGTTTGGTAGTAAGAAAGAAAAATGCTAAAAAGAAGCCTTGTACTACTCCTAATAGTATAATAATCGCAAATAAATCAATTTTTAGCGGTAACGAGGGTAGCATTCAGACTAATTTTTAGAGCAAATTACAAATAAAAAAATACCTCGGCAAATCTTGTTAATTTCGCCGAGGTATTGATTGTGTGTTACAGACCTATTACTTCTCCAAAGGATGTTCCGCCAACAACTTCGAAGCATTATAAATATCCTTCTGATTTTTCAGGGCTGCCCTTACAGTCTTTACTTTTTCAGGTTGAATAGCAGGAGCTTTGTTGCCAAAGGAGTTGCGCACATAGGTTAATACTGCGGCTACCTCTTTGTCATTCAATAAACCTTCAAATGGGGTCATAGGTACTTGTCCCGGATATTTTTTGCCATTTACCTCTATAGGACCTAATAAACCTTTCAATACAATCTTGATGGCGCGTTCTTCATTGCCATTTACCCAGGTAGTACCAGCCAATGGCGGGAAGCCCGAAGCTGTCAGCCCTTTACCATCTGCCTGATGGCAGGTAGCGCAATAGCCCTCTTTGGCATAAATAGTTTTACCTATATTAAATAACTCCAGTTCTGCCCCTTTCAAAGTCGATTTTTCTGCTACTTCTTTTTCTTTCTTCACAGGCATATCGTTGAGGTGTGCCACTGCCGTTTCGTAGGCATGAATCATCCAGTCGTCTAGCGGTTTCTTTTTGGCTTCTGCTAAAATCGGATTGCCCTTTGCTTTCCCAATCCACGAAGAAGCTACAATGGCATCCAAACGTACCCGGCTGTTTTCATCCTTCACTGCCTGCATCAATAAGGCTGCTTGGTCTGGTACCTGATGACCTGTAAAGCGCAAAACCTCAACTGCCGCTGCCCTTGCATGGTAATCTTTGGCTCTCAACATCTGTTTCAACAATTTCTGGTCAACTTTATCCAAGCCCCAGGTAACCCATAATGCTTCTAATACATGATGCTCATAACGTGGGTCGTTTTTGTCTAATGCTGCTACCCATTTAGTAAGTTTCGGTAATACTTCCGCGGCACTTCTGCCTCTCAACTCGCGGCGAGTACGGTAGCGAGTACGGTATTCAGGTAGTTTCAGATTATCCAGTAAAGTTTCAACACTTGCTCCGGCAATGGTAGCAGGTTTTACCAATGGTCTTGACGGATAGGTTATGCGATAGATACGGCCATGCGAGTGGTCGCGGAGAGGGTCACGGGCATTGTGTTGCATATGCCCAATCAGAATATTATGCCAGTCAATCAGGTAAAGCGAGCCATCAGGGGCAAATTCCATATCCACCGGACGAAAGTTACGGTCTTCGCTCACTATTAAATCTGCTCTGTGTTTACTCTTATAACCTGTGCCATCATCCACCATACTATGCATTTTCATGCCAAGGAAACCAATAGTATTATTGATTAGCAAATCTCCTTGCACCTCATCCGGGAAATGGCGACTTGAAACAAATTCCAGCCCCGAAGTCGGGCGAACCATATGTTCTTTTTCTATTAATTGCACACCCTTATGTGTATATTCTCCATAACGAGGCAAAACAGTACCCGGCATCATCCAGCGCACATCAGGGCTTGAAGTTTCAGCAAAAAACGGTTGCCCCCAGTCATCAAAAGCAATACCCCAGGGATTTGGTATCGATAACTGCGCCGTACGTTCCAATTTACGTAATTGAGGGCTGAATCTATAAAATCCACCATTGGTAGCACGTACAGTTCCATAAGAAGTTTCTATATTGGTATGTAAAAAAACACCCTCGCCTGAATATATAGCACCTGATGGGTCAACCGAATAAGCATGGCTGTTATGGTGTGTATCATGGTCGTCATATCCACTAAAGATAATTTCTTCTTTATCTGCTTTATCATCACTATTAGTATCAGTAAGCAATTTCAGATTTGTACCCTGCGACACAAAAACACCTTCATGTGTAATTTCAAAACCTAAAGGCAGGTGCAAACCATCTGCAAAAACGGTTTCTTTATCAGCCTTACCGTCATTATTGGTATCTTCAAAAATTAAGATTTTATCATTTGGCTTGGTATCACCCGGTTTATAATGCGGATAACTTGGCATAGCTGCCACCCATAGGCGGCCTTTATTATCAAACGACATCTGCATCGGTTTAGCCAAATCAGGGAATTCCTGTTCTGAGGCAAAGAGTTCAATCTTATAGCCTGCAGGTACTTTCAACTTACTAAGTGCTTCTTGTCCATATAGGTAGGTTAAACTGCCATTTTTCTCAGGGTTAAAGTTGGTTTTAACTTCTGGCAAAGTTCTGGTGTTTTTATCGGCCATTGTTACATCCATTTTTTCACCTTTAGATGCCGCCAGCCAAACGGCTTTATCACGAATTTCAGTCATTTCACGGATCTTCTCAATTTCAGCAGGATAGTTATCCGGACCAAAAGGATTATATCGGCGACCATACACATGCACTCCATTCGGAATTTTGTAGTCATTATGCCACATCCAGTTTTTTTCATTAACGGCCGCTAAAATTAGATTTCTGTTAGACTCTGCTTTGGCAGGTGCTTTACCAAAAACGGCATCTGTCAACAACTCGGAAAATTTCTTGTATCCGGCTTCATTCAATTGCGAACCGTCAATGGTTAAAAATTCTTTGGTTGTATCATACCATTTTTTAGAAGGTGTAAAGGCGTCAACAAATAGTACATTATTCTGGTCGGCAACTTCTTTCATCGCCTTGGTATATAACCAGAGGTTTTCATTTTCTTTCACTCCGTTCGGTAAATCATATTTGCCTGATAGGTCTTCAAAAGCAATCGGAGAAACAATAACTAATTGCGGTGCGCTTTTACCATTATATTTCTGATTAAGTGTATATTTGATAAATGCATCCAGTTCAGCTTTATAGGTATCCAACTTCTCCTTGCCCTGAAACGACTCGCTATAACCAAACATACCAATAATTATATCCGTTTTTAGGCGGGTCAGCCATTGATCGGGAGAATCAAAATGTCCTTCACTACTTGAGTTTTTGGCATATTCTGTCTGAAATTTCTCAGCTCCCGGAAAAGCCCAGGGTAAATTACGACTCGCGTGCGGTCTGAAACCGGGCGTATCGCCACCATCGCACATGTTACGGATATATAAATTATAGTCAGGATAACGAACGTGCATTTCAGTCTCAAAAAGTCCATAATTCATCATTCGAGACCCTAAATTGCCACCGATTAAGGATATATGAGAATCTTTCTGAACGGTCAGTGTTGGGGGAGGAGTAGCCTGAAATGAACTGATCGCAAAGACCGTCAGAACAAATAGGACTATTAATAGTCTGATATTAAGTTTCATGAATAGAATAATTAGGGTTGTGGATGAGGTTGTTATATACGCCTGTATATTTATCAATACGCCAGAATCACTTCTTCATACCTCTATAAGGTACATTAATATCAATTTTACCTTTCCATTTTTTAGGAACAGGTTTGCCCAATTCCCAATGGATAGCATTAATCACCAGTCGTTGGAATGATTCTATCTGAAAATCTTCCGGGTGACCTAAAGTTGTGGTAAATACCTTAGCACCAAAAGAATTAGTGCCTGTCCACGCCACGGGGTTTTCAATCGCTGCTTTATCAGGGTTCACTGATTTACCCATCAATAACCATTCTGAACCTTTGGTTGGGTAATCCGGCAAAACTCTATATAACCATGAACGGGCATGGAAACTGGGCGCTACTCCTGTAAGTATTGGATGCTTAGCCGCGGCAGGAATAATGGTTACATCTGTGCTACTCTCATGACCATAGTGGGTATGGGCTGCTTTACCACCCCAACCCGGAGGAGCATTCAGCGCAAATTCACCAAAAGCATTCCATTTCTCTAATTCGCTTCCTTTTGGGTAATTGAAGGCATGAGTTGTCGTACGGAAACCCATCACAGGCTTGCCGGTTTTTAAATAGGCTTCAATGAGATCGAGTTGTTCCTTGGGTAATTGACGCCAACGGAGAGAAAATACGACTAAATCAGCATCTTTCAGGGCTTCTAAACCCGGAATGTTTTTTTCTGCATTCTGGTCAGGGTCAGACTTAAGTACTTTGGTTCGGAAACCGTAGTTTTTTTCTAATTCTGCAGCAATGACTGGAAAGGTGTGTTCGCTACTATACTCATGTTCGCCTGTGACAAAAACTATCAGGGGAGCGTTTTTGGATTGAGCGAATAACTTATTTACCGTTGTATGGATAAATAAAACCAATAGAAAGGTGGATACTATGGACTTTGCCATAAATAGAAGGTTTATAGGTTTATGTAGGAGTTTGTTTAAATACTCCGAGGTTTGAATATTTGGTATGCAATTTACATATTTTTAAATAATATCATTGATTAGACATGATATTAAAATGATTGGACTAATAACTTCAAAAAGAGCATTTTTTTGATAAATAATTGATAATAAGGCCAATTTTGCCCAAAAATATTTGGAAACTGTTTTCTATTCTCAAAAAAAGGTCGTACCTTTGCAGCCCTATTTAGGAATTTAGTAACTAAACGAAAAATAATTTTCAAAACAAAATGCCTACTATACAACAGTTAGTAAGAAACGGTAGAGAGCAAATGACTTGGAAATCGAAGTCTCCAGCGTTGGACTCATGCCCACAACGTCGTGGCGTGTGTACTCGCGTGTATACTACGACTCCAAAGAAACCAAACTCTGCGCTTCGTAAAGTAGCTCGTGTTCGCTTAAGTAACACAAAAGAGGTGAATGCCTACATTCCGGGTGAAGGCCACAACTTACAAGAACACTCAATCGTATTGATTCGTGGTGGTCGTGTAAAAGACCTTCCAGGTGTACGTTACCACATTGTTCGCGGTGCCCTTGATACTTCAGGTGTGAACAACCGTAAACAAAGTCGTTCAAAATATGGTGCGAAACGTCCTAAACCAGGTCAGGTTGCAGCTCCACAAAAAGGCGGCAAGAAAAAATAATCGCATTCATGTTTAGTACCGTCACTACGGAAAATCGTTTAGTTACGGGGTAGTAATCCTGAGGGTTCAGGGTGAATTAGTTTTCAAAAAAACGAAACCTTATTTAAAAAAATGAGAAAGGCAAAACCAAAAAAACGTTACGTATTACCTGATCCTAAATTCAGAGATGTAGTCGTAACAAAATTCGTTAATAACCTGATGTACGATGGCAAGAAAAGTCTTGCTTATAGCATTTTCTACGGAGCATTAGAACTGGTAGAAAAACGTACAAAAGAAAACGGCTTAGAGCTTTGGAAAAAAGCGTTGAGCAACGTATCACCGGCAGTAGAGGTTAAGAGCCGTCGTGTAGGTGGTGCTACTTTCCAGGTACCAACAGAGGTACGTTCGGAGCGTAAACAATCTTTAGGAATGAAATGGTTGATCAGCTATTCACGTAGACGTGGAGAGAAAACCATGACAGAGCGTTTGGCAGGTGAAATCGTTGCAGCTTCAAAAGGTGAAGGTGCAGCGGTGAAGAAAAAAGATGATACGCATCGTATGGCAGAAGCTAACAAAGCGTTCTCACACTTCAGATTCTAATCAATCAGAGGTGTTCAGATACAAAACCGCAAGTTTCGGAAGAGACTTGCGGTTTTTTGTTTGTATCACTCTCAAATTAGTTTAACTCACATATAGTTATTCTGACTTTCAATTCTCCGTCTAACTCTTCATTCTTTACCCTATATTTTACCCAAAAAGCCTTAGGGTAAAAATCGCTTGTATTGTTATACAGATCAGGATTAAGCTCTTCTTCTTTTAACTCAATAATATCTTTTCTGTCCTCTTCTAAAGATTTTTTAACTAGTAAATATTTTTGTTCCAAAGTATATTGGTTTTGGGGTTTATAAGGATCATGAGGGTAAGAATATATTTTAGAAAATATAACTTTTAAATCTGATTCTTTCTGGATTCCTTGATATAATCCATAAGGAGACATCGCACCTCCTGCAAAAATACTCATATAGTAAATCTCTGACCCATCTAAATTCATCTCTCTTTTTTCGCCTTTATAATAACCGGAAAATGTCATATTGTTTTTGGCATTTTTAATTTCAATAGTTTTATCTACCTCACTTATATTGCCATTTATGGCTTGAAGTTTTATTACATATTTTCCGTTTAAATCGATATTCACAATAGGTTCTTTTTCAGTAGATTTATAAAAATAATAGCTAAATCCAATTCTCTTAAAAGAATATTCTTGAATTAACCATTGGTAATTCTCTGCTTTATTTTCAGATAAGTTTTTAAGCTTAACTTTTCCATTGTCTAACAGTTCGTAATCAAAATCGGCTATCGCTATCTTTCTTGCTTCTACAATTTTTTGCTCACGGCTAGTATAGCTTGGGTTTTTTATAGTAAGCGTTACAGTAAAATCTCCATTTCTTTTATATTGATGTGATACATAATAATTAATCATTTTTGTGTACTCTTCTGGCAATTTATCGGAGTAAGTACTTCCATCTCCGAAATCAATTGTATACATATCTCCTTTATTCAAATTAAAAATAAAAGCAACTGTATTAAACTCATCAATTCTTTCCCTAAATGTAGCATCGGGTACAGTATAAACCACTGGGGGAATTTTATTTTCCTTATTCTGGCAAGCCAGAAAGGTGAAAAGAATACTTATGATACACAGCGTTTCTTTCATTGATTGCTTTTTATATATCCATTTGACTTTTAAGTCTATAAAAAGGTTGGAATGATGAATGAAAGAGTAGTCTTTTAAAATTCGTCTATTTTTAATTTCTCGCCTTTTCGTATTTTTACCACATAAACCTCAAAACAAACTACTATGAGAATACTCTTCACAGCCTTGGCGTTACTCTTCATTTCAAACTTAGTCTTTGCACAAACCAATTCACAGAAAATCTTAGTAACGGATTTAACTAAAATCAAACAAGTCGTATCTATTGCTACCTCGCCTGATGGCAAAAAAGCTGTTTATGGTCTCAGAACCATTGAAGTAAATGCTGATAATGCTTTAGAGTATGATTACCGTACACATCTGTATCTGATAGATTTACAGGCAGGTAGCACACCAAAAGCTTTAACCCGTGGTTTAGAGAGCGCTTCACAAGCCACTTTCTCGCCCGATGGCAAAACAATAGCATTTGTAAGAGCCACAAAAGGTAAAGGACAGATTTTTATCATGCCTTTAGATGGAGGTGAAGCATGGCAGTTAACCAACTCTAAATATGGTGCAGGCAATCCATCTTTCTCACCAGATGGCTCAAAAATCCTGTTTACAGGAGGAATCTCTTTTAATGAATTATTAAAAGATTCGACCCTGAACCCATCGAAATCAGGCCCTGTGTGGTCTTTAGAAAAACCGGGTTTCCCGAAGAACGAGTTTCTGACTAAAGACAAAAAAATCAAGGCTAATCCTGATGGAAACATTGAGGAGATAAGAGCTTATCTGGATAAGGATGTAGAAGACAAAAAAGCCAGAGTAGTAAACCGCCTGAATTTTCAGGGCGAAGCCACTGTAGAGCCGGAATTAAGTTTCTCACATATCTTTATTACCGATATAAAAGAAAATGCCAAAGCTACACCGCTAACAACCGGATTCTGGTCGTACGGACAGGCCACCTGGGCAACTGATGGCAAGCGAATATTGGCTGTTTGCGGCAAAGATGCCGACCAACACCCTGACCGTGAACAAGAAAGTATCGTAATCAGTATAAATCTGGATGGCTCTGAAAGAAGAGTCCTGGTTTCAGAAAATGGCAAGAGCTTCTCAGGCATCGAGCCTTCACCGGATGGTAAACTATTGGCTATGACGATGAATACACCAAACCTGCTGTCATTTGGCCAATTAGTGATTGCGAATGCAGATGGTACGAATCGACAAGTAGTAGATTTTGACCGTGTGCCGGGTAATCTGAAATGGACATCAGATAATAAATATTTATACCTCTCTGCTTCTTCGAACGGTGGTATTCCAATTTTCAGAATGGATACTAAAACCCGCAAAATTGAGCGTTTAAGTGATTATGAATCGGGTAATAGCCCATTTGAGTTGACTAATGATAAAGTAGTTTTTGCCAAAACAGAAGTAGCCAATCCGTCAGAATTATACATGGCTGATTTAACTATGAAAAATGGTGTGAAACTCAGTGCGCATAATGACGGCTGGTTAAAAGACAGAAAACTAAGCTATCCTGAAAAGCATGTATACACTAACTCAAAAGGCGAAAAAGTAGATTACTGGATTATGAAACCTACTTTTATGGAAGCAGGTAAAAAATATCCATTACTACTACAATTACATGGCGGCCCAACAGCGATGTGGGGACCTGGAGAACTATCAATGTGGCATGAGTTTCAGTATTTCTGTTCGCAGGGATATGGTGTAGTCTATCCAAATCAAAGAGGTTCGGGAGGTTATGGTAAAGACTTTCAATTCTCTAATTACCGTGATTGGGGTAAAGGCCCGCAAGAAGATGCCTTAAGCGCTTGTAGTGCCGCAGCTAAAGAAGCATGGGCAGATACATCAAAACAAGTAATTACAGGAGGCTCATACGCAGGGTATTTAACGGCCTGGATTATTACTCAAGACCATCGTTTTAAAGCCGCCTTTGCGCAACGTGGCGTATATGACCTGACAACCTTTATGGGAGAAGCTAACGCCTGGAGATTAGTACCAAACTACTTCGGCTTACCATGGGAAGATGAAAAAGTAACCAAAATAGATGCAAATTCACCTTATACCTTTGTGAATCAAATCAAAACCCCATTCCTGATAAAGCATGGCGAAAATGATTTGCGTACAGGCGTAATCCAATCAGAAATGATGTTCAGAAGTCTGAAATATCTGGGTAAAGATGTGGAATATGTACGTATGCCGGGTGCAACTCATGAGTTATCACGCACAGGTAATGTTCGTCAGAGAATAGATAGAATTTTGAGGATTTATGAGTTTTTTGAGCGGTTTGTGGGGGTGAAATGATGCTTTTGTTCCACTGCTACTAAAGTTCACCGACTGAAGTCGGTGGCTAAAATAACAAAGGAATAATTTACCTGTAAGCCGGACTTAAGTCCGGCGATGTATGCAAAAAGACCGTTGTTTTCTTAGCCGGCGAATTTATTCGCTGACCTTTGGGCTATCATTGAAATGATAAATCATGCAACCCTAATAAAACAAAAGAAGGCTTCCCACTAGGAAGCCTTCTTTTGTTACTCTTATGTTATCTTACTCAGATACTGATTCAGATTCTTTCTTTTTGTTAGAAAGTTTCTTTTTCTCACCTTCTACCATTTGCTCTTTTAATGCAGCAAGGGCATCAAGGTCTCCAAGTGTTGATTTTTCTTCATTCGAAGAAGAAGCAGTTGCTTCTTTTCCACCTTTTTTCTTAGCTTCTTTTTTCTCATCTTCCTTAGGAGCTTCCCAGGTTTTAGAGTGAGAAAGCATGATTTTCTTCTCTTCTTTGTGGAATTCAAGCACCTGGAATGGCAATTTCTCACCAGCTTCAGCTACTGTACCGTCGGCTTTAGCTAAATGCTTCAACAATGCGTAACCTTCAATACCGTAAGGTAATTCAAGTGTTGCTTGTTTGTCATTTTTAGAGATAATTGTACACTCGTGCTCAGAACCTACTGTGAAGATGTGCTCGAAAGTATCCCAAGGATTTTCTTCTAAGTGTTTGTGGCTAAGGGCTAAACGACGGTTTTCAACGTCAAGCTCAAGCACAACTACTTCCAAAGAATCACCAACTTTCACGAAATCTGATGGATGTTTGATTTTCTTGGTCCAGGATAAATCTGAAACGTGTACTAAACCATCAATACCTTCTTCTAATTCAAGGAAGATACCGAAGTTAGTCATATTACGTACAGTACCAGTATGAGTAGTACCTACTCCATATTTGCTCAATAAATCTTGTTTAGTCCAAGGATCTTCAGTCAATTGTTTAATGCCTAAAGACATTTTACGCTCTTCACGGTCAAGTGTCAATACAACTGCTTCGATTTCGTCACCGATTTTCAAGAAATCAGATGGGTTACGTAAGTGTTGTGACCATGACATTTCAGAAACGTGAATAAGACCTTCAACACCCGGTTTCAATTCTAGGAATGCACCGTAATCTGCAATGTTTACAATCTTACCTTTTACTTTCGAACCAACTGACAATCCTTCTGCCAATGAATCCCAAGGATGAGACTCAAGCTGTTTCATACCCAACGAAATACGTTTTTTGTCTTCGTCGAAGTCCAGAACAACCACTTTGATACGTTGATCAAGTTTAAGCAATTCGTTTGGATGGTTGATACGACCCCATGAAATATCAGTAATGTGAAGTAGACCATCAACACCACCAAGGTCGATGAACACACCGAAGTTAGTAATGTTTTTAACCACACCTTCCAATACCTGACCTTTCTCCAAGTTATTAAGGATAACCTGACGTTGAGTTTCAAGGTCTTTTTCAATAAGGATTTTGTGAGAAACCACTACGTTATCGTTAGTATGGTTGATTTTCACAACCTTAACTTCCATTTTCTTACCAACGAAGATATCGAAATCACGGATTGGTTTAACGTCAATTTGTGAACCTGGCAAGAACGCCTCGATTCCGTAGATGTCAACAATAAGACCACCTTTTGTACGACGTTTCACGAATGCATCGATGATAGCGTCTTCTGTAAATGATTTTTCGATGTTGTTCCAAGCGGTCAATACTCTTGCTTTTTTGCGAGAGATAACCAACTGACCCATAGCATCTTCTTGTTTTTCGATGAAAACCTCTACCTGATCACCTACTTTAAGGTTAGGTAAATCGCGGAACTCAGAGACCGAAACAAGACCATCTGATTTGAAACCAATGTTTAATAAGATCTCACGGTCAGTGATACCCACAACCGTAGCCATTACTACATCTTTCTCAGCAACCTCTGTTAGGGTTTCGCTATAAAGTTTTTCAAGATCTGCTTTTTCAGAAGCGGAGTAGCCGCTACCGATACCTCTTTTTGAGACTTTGTCCCAGTCAAATTCTGCAACTTGTGCCATATTGATTTTTTGATGCGCCCATTCATACATCGACCCACCGGGCTTTCAGGTCGAAATTAGTTTGAAATAATCCTTTGAAAAAAGGACTGCAAAGGTAGGCCTTTTTCTGACAAAATCCAATATAAATTATTTATTATTAGTAAGTTAGAATATTTTTTTACTGATTGTGCTTTTAATGGTGATTATTCACCTGTTTTATAGGAAAAATACTTGTTATATATACCGAAAAATATTATGCGTGCCGATTATTTTTAAATTTTTCTCATTGCTTCTCAATAAATCGTCTTATTTTTACATTAAAAAATACAAAACCTGTTCACTGTTAATAAATATTAAAATCTATTATGCCTGTTAAAACACAACCGTATCCCTGGCTAAAATTTTATCCGGAGGGGATACCTTATGAAATCAACCCAGATGCCTATCCGTCATTATTAGAATTAATGGATGAGGGCTTTAAGAAATATGCTAATAATGCCGCCTACTCTTGCATGGGCAAAGAGATCACATTCGGCGAATTAGATAAATACTCGCGCGATTTTGCCGCCTATCTTCAAAGCACGGATTTAAAGAAAGGTGATCGTCTGGTGATTCAGATGCCTAACTGTCTGCAATATCCGGTGGCTATGTTTGGTGCTTTAAGAGCAGGATTAATTATCGTCAATACCAATCCGCTATATACGCCTCGTGAAATGGAACATCAGTTTAAGGATTCGGGCGCAAAAGCTATTGTGATTGTAGCCAATTTTGCTTCGAACCTGGAGAAAGTACTTGATAAAACATCCATCAAGCATGTATTTGTAACACAACTGGGCGATATGCTGGGCTTCCCAAAAAAGCAGATTGTGAATTTTGTGGTGAAGACCGTGAAGAAGATGGTGCCTGAATACAACCTGCCACAAGCCATGCCGTTTATGAGTGCCGTTAGCAAAGGCAGCAGCCTGAATTGGACTAAACCTACGCTTAAAAATTCAGAACTGGCCTTTATCCAATATACCGGTGGTACCACAGGTGTGTCAAAAGGCGCTATGCTGACTCACCGCAATATTATAGCCAACTTAGAGGCGAATCATATATGGCAAAGCGTAATGACTGGTAAGATTAAAGATGATAAAATAGTAGTGGTAGCCGCCCTGCCTTTGTATCATATTTATGCCCTGACAGTGAATGCCCTAACTTCTTTGAAAACTGGAACAATGAACCTGCTTATCACAAACCCACGTGATCTGGTGGCATTCATTAAAGATTTGAAGAAAAACCCACCTCATGTTTTCACCGGTTTAAATACATTGTATAACGGGTTATTAAATCATCCACAGATCAAAGAGGTTGATTTTAGTAAATTGGTGATTACTTCGGCAGGGGGTATGGCTTTGCAAGGTGTAGTAGCCAATCGTTGGAAAGAAATGACAGGGAATTTGCCTGCTGAGGGTTACGGTTTATCAGAAACCTCACCTGTATTGACATCTAATCCATTAGTAGGTGAAAACAGAATAGGAACCATCGGAGTACCCTGGCCAAGTACAGAAGTCAGAATATTAAAAGACGATGGCACCTGGGGAGACGTAGGCGAAGTAGGAGAGATTTGTGCTAATGGCCCACAAGTAATGGCAGGTTACTATAACAGACCTGATGAAACGGCCAAAGTGATGATGAAAGATGAGGATGGCAAAGACTGGTTCAAAACCGGAGATATTGGCGTGATGGATGCAGACGGCTACTTCAAGATTGTAGATAGAAAGAAAGATATGATTCTGGTATCAGGCTTTAATGTTTATCCGAATGAAATTGAAGAGGTAGTAGCTACTTGTCCCGGTGTTTTAGAAGTGGCTTGTATCGGTGTTCCTGACGAAAAATCTACGGAAGCCGTAAAAGTATTTATCGTGAAAAAAGACCCTGAGCTGACAGCCGAACAGGTAAAAGCCTATTGTAAGCAAAACCTGACAGGTTATAAATGCCCGAAACATATAGAGTTTCGTACTGAATTGCCTAAAACCAATGTTGGTAAAATTTTGCGCAGGGCTTTGAAGGAGGAGACGGCCAAAAATTAACCGTGTTCGACAGTCAAAGGGTTCACCGAATGAATTCGGTGTCTAAGTCAACAAAGGTATTTTTGAATACAGTACCAGACTTAAGTCCGGTACATAAATTTAGAATTATTCCTTTGTTAATTTAGTCGGCGACTTCAGTCGCTGAATCGACAGTAAAAGCTAAATAAACCCATAAAAAATGCCCTAAAATCGTAAGATTTAGGGCATTTTTGTTGATGAAGCGAGTGCGAATTAAGCGGGTACTCTATCAATTGAACCCATCACTTTTTTCATAAAGGTGTTAGCGGCATCTTTTTCAGGCATGCCATCAGCTATCATTTGGTGTACTTCCAATGCTCCACAGAAATTAGAGATGAGTTCTCCAATCACGTCTACTTCTTCGTCTTTCAAAGACGGTGTTTCAGAAATATTTTCTAATACTTTAATAGCTGCCTCGATTTCAGCTACCGAAGAGGTGCGCTGAATTTGTCTAATTAAGGGTAATTTCATCTATCAAAGATTTTAATTGTTCTTCTTTATTGGTCTGTACCTGATTTACCAATTGTCCGCCTTTAAAACTGGCAAATGTTGGCAAATTGTTCACCGAAGCCAGTTTTCTAGACGACGGGAATTTCTCGGCATCCACAATCACAAAAGCAGTGCTTTCATTGTCGTTTGACAGTCTTTTGAATTTTGGTTTCATCAGTCTGCAATTCCCACACCACGAAGCCGAAAATTGTACCATTACTTTGTCGTTTTGAGCTACAATCTCAGCTAAATTATCTTCTGCTAATTCAATCAACATACTCGTAAGATTTTAAAATTAGTTTTGTGAGAAATAATTGGCCACACCTGCATTAGTAGCCTCCATGGCTGCTTCACCTTCTTCCCAGTTAGCAGGACAAACCTCACCGAATTTCTCTACGTGCAATTGTGCATCTAATAAGCGAAGATAATCATCAATATTACGGCCTAACGGTAAGTCATTGATTGACTCATGACGCACGATACCTTCTTTGTCAATTAAAAACGTACCACGGAATGCTACCGGATTTCCCACAAAAGACCATGTTCTGGTTTCGTTGTTGAACACATACTCACCACCCAAAACGCCACAATTCAAAGAAACAACTTTAGAAGTATCAGCAATAATCGGATAAGTAATGCCCTGGATACCACCTTGTTCTTTAGGCGTATTCAACCAGGCCAGGTGTGTTTCTTCTGTGTCTGTTGAACAACCTACTACCACTGCACCTCTTTTTTCGAATTCACCTAATTTTTCCTGAAAAGCATGCAATTCTGTCGGACATACGAAAGTGAAATCTTTCGGGTAGAAGAACAAAATCACATACTTTTTACCTAAATATTGGTCTAAACTGAAGTTTTCAACGATTTCTTCACCGTCGATTACAGCACCTGTATTAATGTGCGGATATTTTTTACCTACTAATGACATTGTATTATTATACTATTTATTGGGTTTGTAAATAAGAAAACCAACACAAAAAAATACAAAAATTTGGTATCGGTCTCTCTATTATTCGAATGTTCTATTAAGTTCTTTTAATAGTCCAAATGTGTTGCAAAGGTATAATCTATGGAGGGAATAGAATATGATGATTGTCAGGAATAGGTTAATAGTGCAATTTTAGTGAGAATTGGGAATTGGATTTTTATTAGATTGGGATTTTGTAAGAATTTCTTTGCTAAGAAAAAAAGGTTGTATATAAGGACGTTTTAAAAGTATATTTTAAACTTATGAAATACACTTTTAAAGTGTAAATTGGTTATATTTGTAAATAAACTTCAGGAAAGATGGCAACGGGAACAAGTGATTTTTTACCAAGACTTATCCGACATAAACCTGCTCGTAAATATACACTCGAAGAATATTTACGAAAGGAGGGTAATTCGACGTATAAACATGAATTTATAAATGGCGAGATACTTAAAATGCCTAACGCAAGATATAATCATAATCTGATAGCCATGAATGTGGCTGTTGAAATGACTAATACCATTGAAGAATCAGATAAAAACTATCTTGTTTTAGGTTCTGACCAGAAAATATATCTACCTGTTCTTGATGAAAGCGTTTATGCAGATACCCTGGCTGTTTGTGAAAAGCCGTTATTCTGGGACGATGACGATTTATTATTAATAAATCCGATTTTGGTGGTAGAAGTTTTATCAAAATCAACTCAACGCTATGACCGGACAAGTAAGTTTGATAAATATAAAACACTAGAATCATTTAAAGAGTATGTAATGATTCGTCAGAATGAATGTTATGCAGAGGTTTGGTATAGAGAACGCCCCGGACTTTGGCATGAAACAAATGTAACTGATATTGACAGCAAACTACCTCTTCAGTCTCTTGGTGTAGAAATTTCAATGAAGCGGATTTATAAAAATGTAAGTTTTGCTGTCTAAAAGTATATCTTCTTGCGCAAAGTTTTGCAGTGATTTTTACTTGACTCTACTCAAAAATCATTTAAACCTGTAACTTTGCGAACTTATTTTTATAATGCGTGATTTAGTATAATCAAAAAGAGGCGTTTGCTCGTTTATTAATTACTAAAATCACACAATACCATTTCCTATGCAAAAATACACTGTTACAGCAGCCCTGATTTATGCCAATGGCCCTATTCATATCGGGCATTTGGCGGGTTGTTATATTCCTGCGGATATTTATGTGCGTTATCTTCGTTCTACCGGTGCTGATGTAGCTTTTATCAGCGGTACTGACGAACACGGCGTGCCAATTACTGTTAAAGCGAGGTTAGAAGGTAAAACTCCTCAGCAAGTAGTAGATTTTTATTACGAACAAATCAAAAAAGCTTTTGCTGATTTGGGTATCTCTTTCGACATTTACTCGCGTACATCTAACCCTGCACATCATCAGCTTTCGCAGGAGATTTTCTCTACCATGTACGACAAAGGTTTCTTTGATGAGGAAACGAATGAGCAATATTATGACGAAGTAGCGCAACAGTTTCTGGCAGATAGATACATTGTAGGTGAATGTCCTAGCTGCGGAAACCCGAATGCGTATGGTGACCAGTGTGAGCGTTGTGGTTCTACACTTTCGCCTACTGAATTGAAGAACCCACATTCTACACTTTCAGGCTCAAAACCTGTGATGAAGCCTACCAAAAACTGGTATCTACCACTTGACCGTATGCAGCCTGATATAGAAAAATATGTCAACAGCCATAAGGAGTGGAAAACCAATGTTCTTGGTCAATGCCAATCATGGTTGAAAGATGGCTTGAGACCCCGTGCCATGACCCGTGACCTTGACTGGGGTGTGAAAGTACCTTTGCCTGATACAGATGGTAAAGTGCTATATGTATGGTTTGACGCGCCTATCGGCTATATTACTTTTACGAAAGAATGGGCAGACCAGAATGGCAAAAACTGGGAAGATTACTGGAAAAATAAAGATACTAAACTCGTGCATTTCATCGGAAAAGATAATATCGTTTTCCATTGCATTATTTTCCCTGCGATGCTAATGGCTGAGGGAAGCTATATTTTAGCTGATAATGTCCCTGCCAATGAGTTTATGAACTTAGAGGGTAATAAAATCTCAACTTCAAAAAACTGGGCAGTTTGGTTACATGAATATTTAGAAGAATTCCCTGATAAACAAGATGAATTGCGCTATGTATTATCAGCCAATGCTCCTGAGACCAAAGACAGCGAGTTTACCTGGAAAGATTACCAAACCCGCGTGAATAGCGAATTGGTAGGGGTTTTCGGAAACTTCGTGAATAGGGTATTAGTGTTAACACACAAAAATTTCAATGGGGTTGTACCAGCAAAAGATACATTAAGAGAAATTGATACAAAAGTTCTGGAAGAATTGAGTGGATTTCCTAAAGTAATTGGTGGGGCTATCAGCAATTATAAATTCCGTGAGGCATTAAATTTAGTGATGGATTTAGCTCGCTTAGGAAATAAATATTTGGCAGATACAGAACCTTGGAAAGAAAGCGATCCTATAAGAGTAGGCACTATCATGAATGTGGCTATACAGATAAGCGCAAGTCTGGCCATTGTCAGTGAGCCTTTCTTACCTTTTACAGCTGCTAAAATCTTTGAAATGTTAAATCTTGACCCACAAACATGGGAGTCGGCAGGTAGGGTAGATATGATAGTGGCAGGCCATAAATTAAACCCAGCACAATTGTTGTTCACAAAAATCGAGGATAGTGTAGTTGAAAAACAAGTGCAAAGATTGTTAGAAATTAAGAAGATGAATGAATTAGAAGCTAAAAAGAGAGAAGACGAAATAAAGGAAGTTCCTGAACTGAAAGCTAGTATTCAATATGATGATTTTGCGAAACTGGATATTCGTGTTGGGACTATTCTGGAAGCAGAAAAAGTAGCCAAAAGTGACAAACTATTGAAATTTCTGATTGATGATGGTATTGAGAAAAGAACAATTCTGAGTGGTATTGCCAAATACTTTAAACCGGAAGAAATGATTGGCAAACAGGTAACTTTCTTAGCCAACTTAGCTCCACGTAAAATGATGGGCGTAGAATCAAACGGTATGATTCTGATGGCAGAAGACCGCGATGGAAGTCTGGCGCTTTTGCAACCACACAAAGCCGTTTGGAACGGTGGGCCTGTGAGTTAAGGAGCTAAGCATACAAAATTTAAAAATGGGATTGCAAGTTATTGTAATCCCATTTTTATGATTTCTATCCCTAAAAAGTTATATTTGTATAAGGAAACAAAAAGGATTATTATATGGACCTCAATCGTATCACTTTCAATCAAAATATTATGGGGGGCAAACCCTGTATTCGTGGAATGCGAGTTACAGTAGGAACAATTGTAGGTTTAATAGCTGCGGGGCGTTCTAATAATGAAATCCTGGAGGCTTATCCGTATTTAGAAATAGAAGATTTACGTCAGGCTCTTTCCTATGCTGCTTGGCGAGCCGAAGAAATTGATATTCCTGCTGTATTTTCATGAAAATATTAATTGACATGAATTTGTCTCCCAGTTGGGTTCAATTTCTCCAAGAAAATGGTTTTGAAGCCATTCATTGGATAAATGTTGGTAAACCAAACGACCCTGACAAAGTTATATTCGACTATGCTTCGAAAAACAACTACATTGTATTTACAAATGATTTAGACTTTGGTGCTATATTAGCTGCAACAAATGCTGATTCTCCAAGCGTGTTTCAACTAAAAAGTCAAGAATTACTTCCAACTGCTATTGGAGAAACAGTTATCAACTGCTTTAATCAATATGAGAATTATTTGAAAGAGGGAAGCTTAATAACTTTTGACACATCTAAAATCAGAGTTAGAATTCTCCCTCTAAAATAGTATCTTACACCCCAGGCTTCACAAAAGGCATCTTAGTAACCACTGCCTTCAACAATTTATCTCTTACTTTGATAAATACCTCTGTCCCCACTTTTGAGTATTCAGTCGGTACATATCCCATCGCAATACCTTTCTGCAAAGTTGGCGACATAGTACCTGAGGTAATTTCTCCTAATCTATCGCCCTCAGCATCACAGATTTCATAATGTGAGCGAGGAATCCCTCTGTCAACCATTTCCAAACCTACTAATTTACGTTTCAAACCAGCTGCTTTCTGTGCTTGCAAATTAGCTGAATTAACAAAGTTTTTATTGAATTTGGTAACCCAACCCAAGCCTGCTTCCAGTGGAGAAGTAGTGTCGGTAATATCGTTGCCATATAAACAATAACCCATTTCTAAGCGTAGAGTATCTCTAGCACCTAAACCGATGGGTTTAATATCAAACTCAGCACCTGCTTCAAATATCGCATTCCACAATTCTTCGGCTCTATCATTGCTTACATACACTTCAAAGCCACCTGCTCCGGTATATCCGGTAGCTGATACAATCACAGGCTCAATTCCGGCTACTTTGCCCGATTGGAAAGTATAATAATCCATCGAAGCCAAATCCATATCTGTCAGCTTTTGAAGCGTTGGCAATGCTTTTGGGCCTTGCACCGCAAATAAACAGGTAGTATCAGATACATTAGTCATTTTCACGCCATCCGTATTATGGCTTTGAATCCACTCCCAATCCTTTTCGATGTTTGACGCATTTACTACCAGATAATACCAGTTTTCGTTCATACGATAAACCAATAAATCATCTACCGCACCGCCTTGTTTATTAGGCAAATAACTATATTGTATTTTGCCGTCAAACAATACAGAAGCATCGTTTGCTGATACGCGTTGAATCAGGTCAAGGGCTTTTTCTCCGGTCAACATAAATTCGCCCATGTGTGATACATCAAAAACACCCACGCCATTACGCACACAATTATGCTCTTCGATATCAGATGAATAGCGAACAGGCATCAGAAAGCCTGCAAATGGCACCATTTTTCCACCGATTTTTTCGTGTAAATCACTCAGAGGGATTTTCTTTATTTCTGTTGAGTCCATGTATTTTTTGAAGGATATGTTCTGGCGACAAAAATAAATAAAATATCGGGTTGTAAACCCCTCAAACAAAAAAAGTAGAAACACGTTGCCATATTTCTACTTTTAAATATTCTAAAACCAATCTCCTTAGTTAGGATTCTGATTATTAAACTGCTCAGTAATCACCTTACGAAGTTGCTGATGCGGGCGAAGCCCGTTATTGCGATACACTTTTGGTGTTTTATCTGAGTTAGAATCCTGAGCATTACGCATCTGACGAACCGAAGCAGTTCTGAATTCTTCGTATTCATCGTCAGTCATTTCTCCACGATTCGCTCCACCTTTAGCAACACCATCGTTGAATGAATTGATGCGACGATCCTGGTCTGCTAATCTGGTATGTTCGAGCATACTCAAAATCTCGTTTGAAAGTACTTTCTTTTCCTCTTTCAATTCAGCAATGCCTGGTAGATTAGCCAAATCATTTTCTACAATATTCTTTTGCGCTGTTTGTTCTGCTAGTACTTTTTCCGCAGCTTTCAAATTTTCTGTCAATTTTACATTTTTCTTACGCAAGCGTCTGATAGCAGGTCCAGATTGGAGCCATCTATACCAATAAGACTGCATTACAGGCAGAGCAATACCCAAGCAGATTGCACCGGCAATGGCAAATAGAATACCACTCAAAACAAACGACATCAACGCCCATGGACTATTCACTAAATCAATATTTAGTTTGTCATAAGCTTTTAATTGCTCGTCCATTTTCTGAATCAACGCTTGGTTGTCAGATGGTTGTGCCGAACTAGGGTCTAAAGGCGTACTGTTTACCTGCATAGCCTTTATCTGTTTGTTGATACCCTCTTTCAGTTTATCTGTTTTATAGGCTTCATAACGGAACCACCCTAAAACAAGCATCGTACCGATAGAAAACACCAATAAAAAGCCTTGGAAAATCCCATAAACCTTTTTGGTTTTGGCATTATAATCGGTCAGGTAAGGTTGCTCTACCAAACGCTCGTAAGCAGGTTTCAACAGGATAGACAACATCGCTAAACCAATGGCAAAAGCCCAGGCCTCAAAGCTATTACGGATATTGAGGGCATAAGCCACAATTTCGTGCGAGATAATCAAATCACCCGATACGAAAGCTACCCCTGCCAATAGGTATAAAATACCTGCAAATAACGAGTATGGCGATTCTGATTTTTTGCGCTTTTCATCCAGGAAAGTGATCCTTTCGGTATTGGCATCAATTTCTTTCTGAATGTAACCTATGTGTTGGGTTTGTGTGTTTACCGCAAGCGAATGCTCCTGAAATTTATCGTAAGCAACTTTCTGCGTTTCTTTACTATGTTTAATAGTCTCGTCAATCTCAGCTATTTCTGCACGCTTTTCGGCAATGCGGTCTTGTAACCACTCATAGCTGACGTGACTGGAAAGGAAACTTTCATAAGTCCCCTTATCGACATTCTCGACACCAGTAATATACCCGTGCTGAAAATCTCCGTTATAATAATTTTCGTTTTCTTTTTCCATGCTTAATTAGCTTTCATGTTGAAAAATTATTCTAAAATCTTTTTGATTTGTTTGCTGGTAAGTTTCTCACGATAGCTTCTCGCCAGATTAAACTCACTCTCAAACAATTTTATCATCATATCACGTTTTTCATTCAAACGTTTCAATTCGGCTTCTGGTGCTTTTAGCTCATCAACGATTTTCCATTTCTGAACTCTCAACTCATCAATTTCATTGGTTAGTCTATTCAATTCAACATCCCATTCACTTGCTTTGCTTATTTTATCACTTTTCAATCTTCTGTTTCCCAACCATAAACTCATATCATTCTTAGTTACTGTTAGGTTACTTAATAAGAGTTTCCCTGCAAATAGGAACAGGAAGAAACTAAAGAGTAACAAGGCTAATGCTCTTACAATAGACTGATGTTCGAGTGCTTGCACAAATACAAAAACCGAAGCAGCCAAAGGCATACCTATTTCTTCCAGGGCATTTCTCCACGAAACAGGTGCATCTTTTTCATGAAACAATGACTTTGGATTAAATAAATTAAACATACCAGCCAACAAAACACCTAAAGCAATAAAAAAGTGATTCTGTGGGAAATTTGGCTGGATGGATTCATCTATCAGGTAATAATTACCTACACACATAGCTAAAGACAATAATAGACCAACGATTGTACGTGGTAAATAATGATTAGCTGCTTCACGGTTTTCAAGCGTGTGCGCTTTATCCTTCAGTTCATTGATGCGGGTTTCTTTTTGCTCGATGAAAAGGTTTAATTCACCAATTTTCTCCGAGAGGTATTCAGCTGTTTTCTCTAAATCGGCTGTTTTATGTGAAAAATAATTCCTTATTGCACCGATTTTCTCTTCTGCTTTAGAGTCTGACAAACCAAAGATTACTCCCTCATCTCTCAGGGCATCTTCATTTTCTAACCAGAAAGGAGTTAAAGGAGCCTCTGTGCTTAAGACAGGTATTTCTGTAGTAGGCGTAACCAGATTGTTTGCTTCATTTTGAGGTTCAATTGCTACAGCAGGTACCTCGGTATTCAGTGTTTCTGATGGTATTTCAGAGCGGAACCAATTTTTTAGACGATCGAGGAAAGACATGGGTTAACTGGTGTTTTAATCATTTCCCCAATTTTATATGGGTTACTCGCCTTTGTGGGAAATGAATCGTATTTACTTGTTAAAAATACAATATGGCTTATGGATAACAAATATTAACCGACATAATTGCCATTATAACTCGAAATTCCGAAAAATATTTTGATTTTCTTTAAATAATTGTGAAGAGAGGTGCCTACAAGGGGTATATGGTCGTTTTTTCTTGCTTTTGTCCTATTTACGTATATTAGTTTCATCGTATATATCAATAGTTTGGGATAAAGAAAAAATTGAGAATAAATTAAGATTACAGGCTAACTAAGTTTAAAAACATACTTTTTCAAAGCTTTTTTGTAGGTTTGTTCTGTAAATATCATTATTGATAATTAACCACTCGTATGTTACTAGACTTCCTATATAATCTCTCAATTTATATTTATGTTGGGCTATTGAAGCTTATTGCACCTTTCAATAAGAAAGCAAAACTTTGGGTAGAGGGCAGAAATAACCTATTCAATAAACTGAAATCAGATGCTGAACGCCGACAATTGAGGTCAAGGAGTGCAAAAGTAGCCTGGTTTCATTGTGCTTCTTTAGGAGAGTTTGAACAGGGGCGTCCGGTGATAGAAGCCTTTCGCAAGCAATATCCTGAGTATAAAATCGTGCTCACTTTCTTTTCCCCGTCTGGTTACGAGATACGGAAAAATTATTCAGGTGCAGACTACATTTATTATCTGCCTACTGATACACCCGAAAATGCCAAAGATTTTGTGAAAATAGTAGATCCTGATATTGCTTTTTTTGTGAAATATGAGTTCTGGAAAAACTATCTGACACAATTAAACAAGTGCAAGATTCCTGTTATTTCTTTCTCGGCTATTTTCAGACCTAATCAGATATTTTTTAAGTTTTATGGTGGTTTTTATCGTGACTTGCTCCATCAATTCAACCATATTCTGGTTCAGAATGAAAGCTCTTTAGAATTATTGAAAAGTATTGATATAGACAATGCTACCCTGGCAGGTGATACCCGTTTTGACCGTGTGAAACAAATTGTAGATAATAAAAAAGATATTCCGGTTGTAGCGCAATTCAAGGACGGGCATCAGATATTTATTATAGGCTCGGCATGGCAGACTGATATGGATGTGTTGATTCCGCTAATTAATGAATTAAAGGACGGTACCAAATTTATTGTAGCTCCGCACGAAATTCATGATGCTGAGATTGAAATCTGGCGGAACCAATTAACAGTCAAGTCGGTACTTTTTTCTGATACAGATGAGGTGAAGGATCTGGAATCTTATGATGTGCTGTTTATTGATAACATTGGTATGCTCTCTTCTTTATACCAATATGCTGAATACGCTTTTATTGGCGGTTCTTTTGGTAAGGGATTACATAATATTCTGGAAGCCGCTACTTTTGGTATGCCTATTTTCTTTGGTAATCAATCGTATCAGAAATTTCAGGAGGCAAATGATTTAGTTCAATTAGGAGGAGCCTTTCCGGTAGAGAATATGGAAGAGCTAAAAACTTTGTATCAAGGGCTAAAAGCCAACGAAAAGAAACGAACAAAAGCTGCTGAAATATGCAGCAATTATGTATTGGACAATGTCGGTGCTACGCAGAAAATCATGGAAGTGGTAGAAAGCGTAGTAAAAAAGTAGTTAATTTTTACTGCTTCTGAGCTATTGAAAGTTTTATTATTCAACTTTCAATCATCTATATAGAAATTATGGCAATAGCATCAATTTCTATCAATAATCCGTCTAAAGCTAAAGATTGTACGCCAAGCCAGGTACTTGCAGGAAGTTTTTTTTGAGTAAAAACTTTTCGAAATGCCTCACTAATGCATTCGGCATCACTGAAACGATAATCTTTTACATAAATGTTTATTTTAACAACATCTTCCGGTACTGCTCCCGCCGAAGCTAACGCAGTCTTAACATTCTGAAAGGCCTGATTTGCTTGAGTTGCCAAATCATTTGCCCCAATGAGTTGATTATCTTTATCCATTGAAACCTGTCCTGAAAGATAAATCGTTCGGGAATCTCCATTATCAACCATTACTACCTGCGAAAAAGATTGCTCCCATTTAGGTAAATCATTCGGATTGATAAAATCTTTTTCAATCATTATCTTAATGTAATAAAGTTTCTGGAATCAGGATAAACAGTTATCAATTAATTCTTCACAATCATATAAACGCCAACAACAGTAACTATCCCACCAAGAATGCGCATCAGGCTGACAGGATGTACTTTGAATCCTAGTAAGCCAAAATGGTCGAGCGTCATAGCTGTAATTAACTGACCAGCAACAATTAAGGCAAGCATATTGGCTGAACCGATTTTCTGAATGCTTAGAATAACTGTTGTTACAAAAAAAGCACCCAAAAGACCTCCTGTCCATTTCCACCAGGCTACTGATTTAAGTGAGGCCAGAGAGGGGATAGGTTCTTTAAAAAAAGGAGTAATCAGAATAAGGGTTATCAGGCCGATACAAAAAGAAATAATGGCCGAATAGATCGGATTCTGAATAGACTTACGGAGCTCGGCATTCACACCTGACTGAATGCTATTGGCAACTCCGCAAAGAATAGCGAAAAAGTAAAAAATGATATTCATTAATGTTTATTGGCTTCTTCGGTAGAATCAAAAATGATAGTCTTATAAATTTCTTCTAAAGACAGCATAATATCGAGTTTCCCTAAATTAATTATCTGGCTGGGTTCAATAAAATCTTCATATTGCCACTGAAAATCATTCAGGCGACTATATAATTCAATGCGTACTTCATTCTGTGAAACTAACATATAGTATTTAACAGAGCTTTATATTGTCGTAACTTAAACTCATGATCATATCGGGTAGTTAACTCAGATAATACCTCAATAATTAAGCTTGGACGACGAATGAAAAAATCTTGTTTTATATCATCCGCATCACAAGTAAGCATTATATCTGGATATAGATAACAATTTTCTTGAATTGCTTCCAATTTTACACTTTCAGTAAAAATATCCCACCCTTTCTTTACTTATAAATGCTATTAAGCTATTTGCAATATTTCCAATAATCCGATTGTGATTCAATGTTGAACCCTCTAATTCAAAAAGTTCACCCTTAAAATATTCATGTCTTAAGTCGCTGATTTCTTCTAACTTAAAATATTCTTCTACTGAATAATATTTTTTTAAATCAGCCTGTCCCATGATATAAGATATGTTTAAAGAATCACCTTTTCCAACATCTTGATATATAATTGAACTCCCTCTACTATTTCATCTATATGTACATACTCATCGGCCGTATGTGAACGAGCTGAATCACCGGGACCCATCTTCAGAGACGGGCAATCCAATAAAGCCTGGTCAGAAGTAGTTGGTGAACCGTAAGTATTGCGTCCCATAGAAATACCCGCCTGTACAATCGGGTGTTCCATCGGGATACTTGATGGTCGTAAACGAATCGAACGTGGTATTACCTCACTACCAATATTTTTCTTTACCGTTTCAATGATTTCTTCTAAAGTATATTGCTCTGTTACCCGAATATCAACCGTGAACTTACAGGTATCCGGCACTACATTATGCTGTGTTCCTGCATTAATAATCGTCACCGTCATTTTAATGGGACCAAGATTCTCAGATACTTTCGGGAATTGATGCGTCTGGAACCAGTTTATATCCTGAATCGCCTTATAAATCGCGTTTTCGCCCTCATTTCTTGCTGCATGTCCTGATTTGCCATGTGCAATACAATCCAATACCAAAAGCCCTTTTTCAGCCACAGCCAGATGCATTTGCGTAGGCTCACCCACAATAGCAAAAGAGATCTCCGGCAATTCAGGTGCTACCATTTCAAGCCCCTCTCGTCCTGAAATTTCTTCTTCGGCAGTGGCGGCTATAATCACATTATAAGTTAAATCGTCACGGTAGTAAAAATAGCAAAAAGTGGCAATTAGCGATACTAAACACCCACCTGCATCATTACTGCCTAATCCATATAATTTCCCATCTTTCAATAAGGGGTTAAACGGATTAAGAGTCCATGAGGGATTCGGTTTTACCGTATCGTGGTGAGAGTTCAATAAAACAGTGGGCTTATTAGCATCGAAATATTTATTTCTTGCCCATATATTGTTTTTCTTTCTGCGATAAGGAATATTTCTCTCACGGAAAAATTCTTCTATAATAGCTGCTGTTTCATCTTCCTGTTTACTAAAAGATTCGGTTTGGATTAAATCTTTCAGTAATTCAATCGCATCATTTGTTAGCGTCTCAACCAGATTGGAATTTTGAATCATATATATTCTGTATGTTGTTGATGCAAAGTTAAGGAAACTGTTTGAGTTAAATTTTATGAATCAAAATGAATTATTTTTTTCAAAGACAAGGAATGACAACCGGAGTTTAGCAGAGCTAAATGAGGATTGTTATGACGCAGTATTTGGAAAAAAGAATCATTTTGAACATAACAAGATTAACTCAAACAGTTTCATTTCATAAAATAATTTGTGTTCCGCTTTGTCCTTGGGTTACTGCTTGTTGTAATTCATCGGCATGACAGATAATTACTTTCGAAACACCCTTTTGTAAAGCCGCAAAAGCATTATCCAGTTTCGGAATCATACCTGCATTAATTGTTCCGTTAGCCTTGTATTCCGCATAGCTGGCAGGTGTCAGTTTCGGAATCACCGAATCATTATCTTCAGGGTCTGAAAGTACACCTTTTTTCTCAAAGCAATAAATCAGATTTACTTCAAAATGACTAGCCATAGCTACTGCTACCGACGATGCCTGTGTATCAGCATTCGTATTCAGGATATTTCCATCTTTATCAAAAGTCAAAGGAGCAAAAACCGGAGTCAGTTGGTTATCAATAAAATTCTTGATAATGGCATCATTCACTTTCTCCACATCTCCTACATAGCCATAGTCAATTTCACGTACAGGACGCTTTTTTGCTAATATTACACCTGCATCGGCGCCTGTCAGTCCGATAGCATTACAATCTAAAGCCTGTAGTTGGGCAACGATTTGCTTGTTTACCAATCCTCCGTATACCATCGTTACTACCTCTAACATAGGTAGGTCAGTAATACGTCGACCCTCTACCATTTTGGTTTCAACATCCAGTTTTACGGCTATTTTTGTGGCGATTTTGCCACCGCCGTGAATTAATACCCTGGCATCGGATAGCGCTGAAAAGTCTTTTAGAAATTGAGCTAGAGCCCGTGGATTGTCTATGACATTCCCGCCGATTTTTATAATGTTAAGTTTTTGCTTCATTTATGGTTATATTTGCTGCTACCGTGCCACGCCTATACTCGTCTGAAAAAGGGCGTGGCACGGTTAAACTTCAAGAATTATTTTCCAAAATTACACATGAAATTAGAAACTCTAAGCATTCATACAGGAAATCATGGCGAACCTACAACCGGAGCAGTTGTACCACCCATTGTTCTATCTACTACTTTTGAGCGTGCCGAAGATGGAGCCTTTGTAGAAGGAAGAGATATCTATGCCCGGGCATCTAATCCTAACAGAAGAATGCTAGAAGAGAAACTCGCAGCTTTGGAGGGTGGAACGGATGCTATCGCTTTTTCATCGGGTCAGGCAGCAACCATGAGTGTTTTTCATGCCTTAGGTACAAATAGCCATGTAATTTTGCCAGATGATATTTATTATGGTACCAGATACATGATAGAAAGTCTATATGCACATTGGGGTATGACCTGTACGCCTGTAGATATGACCGATATTAATCAGATAAAAAAGGCCATTAAGAAGAATACTAAGCTCATCTGGATAGAGACTCCTTCAAATCCAAACCTTAAAATAACCGATATTCAGGCAGTAGTAAAACTGGCTAAATCTAAAAATATCCTGACAGGTTGTGATAATACCTGGGCTACGCCTTACTTCACTAAACCTTTTGATTTTGGGGTGGATATTATCATGCACTCAACTACCAAGTATTTTGGTGGACATTCTGATATACTAAGTGGTTGTATTATTGTGAATGATAGTCTTCCACAGGATTTAAAGGCCAGAATCAGAAACTTTCAGACTACAGGAGGCGTAATCTCTTCACCTTTTGATTGTTGGTTGTTGTTTCGTAGCCTTGCTACGTTTGCCGTTCGGATGCCTGTTCATGGACAGAATGCTATGAAACTAGCTACTTTCCTGGAAAGTTATCCGCAGATAGAAAAAGTAAACTATCCGGGTCTAAAGTCTAACGAATACCATAAAGTAGCTAAAAAACAAATGAAGAATGGTTTTGGTGGGATGATGTCCATTCTGATAAAAGGTGGACAGGAAGCTGCTTTAAAACTGACTTCAAATTTAAAATTAGTTAAACATGCAACAAGTTTGGGCGGAGTAGAGACTTTAATAGAACATCGTAAATCGGCAGAGGGAGCACATTCGGTGAGTCCTGATAACTTGCTTCGGATTTCGGTAGGGATCGAAAACATTGATGATTTAATTGAAGATTTCAGACAAGCCCTAGAGAATCTATAAGCTTTGCGCACCTCCATTCAATAAAATAACCCATTATGGGTTAAATAAAACCCGAACCAATTCGTTTATTTCGCAGTTTACATAGTTTGTATTATCTTAATCATAAGTGACTAATATTGTCCATCGGGATAAATACTTTAACCAGAATAGATTTGTATTTCAAAAAAAACTAAACATGAAAAAAATACTTTTTGCTTTTTTCTTATCTCCTTTTTTTCTTCTTCAATCCAACGCACAAGAGTTAAAAACTAAACCTAACTGGCAGAATCTTGACTTTGAAAAAGACGGTGTTCGTGGGATGAGTGTTGAACGTGCCTATCAGGAATTACTGAAAGGCAGAACTTCTAAAACGGTGGTGGTAGCCGTAATAGATGGCGGTACGGATGTGAATCATGAAGACCTGAAAGATAAACTTTGGGTAAATAGCAAGGAAATTGCAGGCAATGGCAAGGATGACGACAAAAACGGGTTTGTTGATGACATTAACGGCTGGGATTTCTTAGGTGGTAAAGACGGGCAGGACGTGAACCATGAACAGGTGGAAATAACCCGTATGCTGAAAAGATTCAAAGATAAATTCGGTACTGAACCTTCTAAAAAACTGATTCGTAAAAATCAGGCTGAATATGATTTGATGGGTAAACTACAGAAAGAATATGAAGAAAAGAAAGCGGAAGCAGAACAATATGCACCTTTTTATGCCCAATTATATAAAAACTATACGGAGTCTGAAACCATTTTGAAGAACTTCCTGAAAGTAGAAACACTGACTAAAGAAAATATCTCGGGTATTGACGAAAACAACGCAGACCGTAGTGTAAGAGCCGCTAAACGTACACTTGAGAAATTTATAGAATTAGGTGCTAGTGGTAATGATATTAAAGAAGCAGTAGAGCACTATGAAAGCGAGTTGAAATATAATTATAATCTTGATTTCAATGCGCGTACTGTAGTAGGTGATAATCCTGATAAACTACAATATGGTGAGTACGGTAATAATGAAGTAACCGGCCCGGATGGGATGCACGGCTCGCACGTAGCAGGTATTATCGGTGCTAACCGTAATAATACATCAGGAATCTTAGGTGTAGCTGACGATGTAAAACTGATGATTGTTCGTGCAGTGCCAGATGGTGATGAAAGAGATAAAGACGTAGCCAATGCTATTCGTTATGCAGCTGATAACGGTGCCCAAATCATCAATATGAGTTTCGGTAAACCATATTCGCCTGAGAAAAAATGGGTAGATGATGCCGTGAAATATGCGCAATCGAAAGGCGTACTGTTAGTGGCCGCTGCGGGTAACGACAATCTGGATATTGATGTTGACGTGCATTACCCGACCGCCACTTACGAAAACGGACAAAAAGCAGAAAATTGGATCTCGGTAGGTGCGTTGTCGTGGAAAAGTGCCCCTGATGCAGTAGCCGAATTCAGTAACTACGGTAAAAAAGGTGTTGATGTGTTTGCACCGGGTGTTGATATTTATTCAACAGTGCCAGGCTCTAAATATGAGGAGAAAAGTGGTACAAGTATGGCAGCCCCTGCAACTACAGGTGTAGCGGCTTTATTGAAATCATATTTTCCTGAGTTAACAGCCGCTCAAATCAAAAAGATTATTCTGGAATCATCTGTAAAAGTGCCTGATTTCAGAGTATATAAACCTGGCGGGAAAGAAATTGTGAAATTTGAAGATTTGTCAGTAACGGGTGGTATTGTGAATGCTTACAATGCTGTGAAGATGGCAAAAGAAATGATGAAAGTAGAATAACAAATGTTTAAACGCATATTCGAATCCGCAGTAGTCTTTACTGCGGATTTTTTATTTTATCAACATGAGACGATTGCAGATTATATTGTAATTCTTTTTACTTTGTAAATAGCGCAAAAGACTATTGATGAATTGTAGAGATGTGCAAGTAAGAATTTAAAGTAAAGAAATAGACCAGTACTAACCTGATTTTATACAAAAAAAGAAGCCGAAGCATTCGCTTCGGCTTTCTTGATTTATGGAAAACAGAGAGAAAATTAATTCTTTCCGCTGGTTTGTACGCCTGTAGGCTGATTTTGTTTTGCCTGTTGCATCGGGTTAGGACCTTGTTGGAAAGCTCTTTGTTTGAAAGCCTGGAATTTGCTTGGTTGCTCAGGCTCACGAGGGAATGCATTATTGGCTGTATCAATATCAGCGGTTTCATAGAATGGATCAAGAGTGAACTTCGCTACTTTCTTAGTAGTAGGCAATGTTTTCTTGATTTCTTTGTCATTTGTACGCCAGATTTCAGCCGGAATTCTCACGATTTCACTTGTACCGTCTTCAAAATCCAGTTTCACAATCACAGGCATGGGTAAACCACCTTTATTTTTGATTTTCAATACATAAAAGTTTTTACCTTCTTCCAACATCTTACGTTCGTCGTCTGATAAACTTGCTCTGTATTGCTCTGATTTTTGTTTATCAGCCGCTGTTACAGCGTACTTGTCATACGAGTTATAGAAGTCTCTCATGGTTGAGTCAGCCTCAACTACCGTTTGTTTAATATCTGTTTTGTTACGGATATTGCTCAATGTCTCACGCTTAGCGTCAGCCTCTGCTTTGTCAGCGGCTTTTTTAGCAACCGGGTCTTGTGTATCTATTGAATACCATTCTACTTCAGCTAAATCCTGGTCAACAGGCTCTACGCCATAGAACCATCCTTTCCAGAACCAATCCAGATCAACACCAGAAGCATCTTCCATTGTACGGAAGAAATCGGCAGGTTGTGGAGATTTGAAAGCCCAACGACGCGCATATTCTTTGAAAGCATAGTCAAACAACTCACGGCCCATAATGGTTTCACGCAGCATATTCAAGCCTGTAGCAGGTTTGGCATAAGCGTTTGGCCCTAATGAAATTACGTTATCAGAGCTGGTCATGATAGGTGATAGTTGCGACTTATCAGTTTTCATATAAGGCACAATGTATTGTGGTTCACCTCTGCGCGATGGGAAGTTACGATCCCACTCCTGTTCAGCTAAATACTGGCAGAAAGTATTCAAACCTTCGTCCATCCAAGTCCATTGACGTTCGTCAGTATTTACAATCATCGGGAAGAAGTTATGGCCTACTTCGTGGATAATTACACCAATCATACCTGCTTTGGTTTGCTCCGAATAAGTGCCATCAGCCTCCGGGCGACCACCATTGAATGAAATCATCGGGTACTCCATACCACCACCAGCAGTTGCATGGCAAGAAATAGCCACCGGATAAGGATACTGGATAGTACGGTTACCGTAGCTTCTCAAAGTATGCTCAACCACTCGGGTTGAGTATTGTCCCCAAAGTGGATTGCCTTCTTTTGAATAGAAAGACATCGACCAGATTTTGCGGCCATTGTTATATACATCGGTTTGCATGGCATCCCAGATGAATTTACGAGAAGAAGTAAAGGCGAAGTCACGTACGTTAGCAGCTTTGTAGATCCAGGTTTTTTTGCCGGTTGGCTTGCCTTTCTCTGCCGCTTCTGCCTCTGCCTGGGTCACCATTAAAACAGGCGTTTTTGAGTTTTTGGCTTGCTCCCAACGTTTCAATTGCGTTGCTGATAGTACTTTGTCATAATTCTGGCACTCACCTGTAGCACCTACTACGTGGTCGTTAGGCACAGTAATTTCTACCTTATAATCACCAAAAGGTAAGGTAAACTCACCCTGACCTAAGAATTGTTTGTGTTGCCAGCCATTCACATCATCATACACAGCCATACGAGGAAACCAATGTGCAATAAAGTAATTGTAGTTACCATCTTTCGGGAAGTACTCCAGACCCGAGCGACCGTAGTATTCAGTGATATTATAATTCCAATCAATACGGAAAGAATATGTTTGTCCTGTTTTTAAAGGAGTTGGCACCTCAATACGCATCATGGTATTATTGATGGTATAAGTCAGATCAGCACCTGTTTTGGCATCTTTTACTACAGTAATTTTGTAACCGTATTCTTTATTACTAGTGATTGTAGTGTTTACAGAACTCGGCGAGTTGATACCTTGGATAGCGCCAAAAGACATTTGATTATTATTTATGCCACCCGTCTTTGTCATGGCGTTAATAGAGGTCTTCTCAAACAAATTCTGGTCTAATTGTAACCAGATATAACGCAATTCATCCGGTGATTTGTTGGTATAGGTAACTACCTCTGTACCAATAATGCGCTGATTGATGTCGTCTAACTCTACTTTTATATCGTAGTCAGCTTTTTGTTGCCAGTAATCTTTACCCGGAGCTCCTGAGGCTGTACGATAGGTGTTAGGAGTTGGTAACTCCGTACCCATCTGCTCGAAGCGGGTGTTGGCATTATATTGCGTTGTGGCAGGTTGTTGCGCAAACGCTGCAAGGCCTGTCAAAAGACAGAGCAGAAGAATGGTGTTTCTCATATATTTATGATGAAGGGCTTAATAAATAACAAAAATATAAAAAAAGCTTAAAGATTGACATTAAAAATGCCTCTTTTACCTATTCTGGAGACATTTCTTAACTTATTTCCGACGAATCTTTGGTAAAACGACTATTACTGCAATTTCTATATTAGCTCCTCCAGGTAAATTTGCCACACCAACGGTCGTGCGGGCAGGGAATTTACCTTCGAAATACTGGCCGTACAGCTCGTTTACTCTGGCAAAATTAGCGATGTCTTTCAGGTAGATAGTAGTATTCACAATGTCCTCCATTTTGGCTCCTGCGGCTTCTACAACAGCTTTGATATTTTCCATGACCTGTATGGTTTCAGGGTCTATACCTCCCTCCACCAATTTACGGGTTTGAGGATTCAGCCCGATTTGTCCGGCTACATAGAGCATACCATTCGCTTTTACTCCCTGGCTATAGGGAGCAGTAGGTATGGGAGCCTTCTTAGTCTCGACAATTTCTTTGTTTTGTCCAAAGGCAAGGGATATAGAGAGGGCTAAAAAGCCAATGAGTAGAAGTTTGTTCATGTGTTTTTGATTTGTGCTTACAATTTTCTAAATTTTGTTTTAAAATCAAAATAGATGAATTTTGAAACTGTTTTTTCTGTAGTGAATGCCTTGGTGATGCCCCAATGGCTATTGATGATTTTTGCTCCATATTGGAGGTGGACGCTTAAACTGACAGATTCGTACCTTATTCCGGTATTATTGGCTGTTACTTATGCTTTCTATGTGATTATGAGCTTGGATGATTTAGACTTTATGTCATTCAGCACATTGGCAGGGATTAAACAAATGTTTTCAGCAGAACAGAGTGTTCTGGTTGGTTGGATTCATTATTTGTGTTTTGATTTAATAGCAGGCACATGGATTTACAAAGATTCATTAACCAAAGGCAAAAATCGGATAGTAGTCGGTATATGCCTGTTCCTTTGCCTGATGCTCGGGCCGATTGGTTTCCTGCTGTATTGGATAATCCGAAAATTGGCAAGAAACCAAGCAACTTAGTATCACGACATGGAACATTATATCTCCATCAATCTCTTCAGATTATCGCCATAGGTAGAACCTGTCTCAATCTTGGTAATTTTACTGTCACGCATCACAACCAGATATTTGCCATTGAAATACTTCTGTAATTCTTTAATCAGATGAGAATTAACAATGGACGCGCGGCTTACCCGTACGAAATTTTCTGGCAGTTTTTCTTCCAAGCTGGTAATGGTATAGTTAGTCAGATACTGCTTGCCATCAGTAGTATTCAGAAATACATATTTATCCTCTGCTTCAAAATAACTGATGTCGGTTAGAGGAATAAACAATATCCTTTCCCCTGATTTCACCGAAATAGAATGAGCTGTTGTCTGTTTTTGGGCAGGCGAACGTTGTGTTTCCTCTTTGGATTTAAACTGTTCGAGCAACTGAATCAGGTTAGCATTCAATGAATTATCCTCTTTCTTCTCTTCTAATTTCTTTAGTTTCTCTATCGTTTTCTCTAATCTTTCCGGCTCAATCGGTTTCAATAAATAATCAATCGAGTTCTCTTCAAAAGCCCGGATAGCATATTGGTCGTAGGCCGTAGAGAATATTACCTTTGGCATATACGATAGGTTTGATAACATTTCAAAACCTGTCATCAATGGCATTTCAATATCTAAAAAAATCAGGTCGGGTTTTTGTGTTTCAATTTTTTCTAAACCCTCTTGCCCGTTATGTGCTTCATCGATGATGCTGATAACAGAATTGTAGTGCGACAACAATCTTTTCAAACGGCTGATAGCCAGCGGTTCATCATCAATCAATATAGTCTTAAACATGGTCTTCAATTTTAATGGTTATATACTCATTTTATCCAGAGTCTCTACAGGTACTTTGATAATAATGGATTTGTAATCGTTATTTTCAATTTGCAGATTCGCGTCATTACCATAAATCAGCTGCAATTTATCACTAATACTTCTTAGCCCATATCCTCCGCTCAAATCTTCTTTAAAAGCCGGGCCATTGTCATGTATCTGAAAGGCTATCAGATCTTTTTCTTTTGAAATCTTCACATCAATAATTCCATGCTCGGTAATCTTAGAAATGCCGTGTTTGATGGCATTTTCAACAATCGGTTGTAGTAGAAAACGAGGGATCTTAATGTTTTCAAGCCCCGGCTCTAATTGAACTGAGTATTTCAATCGATCACCGAAACGCATTTGTTCGATTGACAGGTAAGATTTGACAATATCTAATTCTTCGGCAATGCTATGGAAACTCTGGTCAGAGCGCCCTGTGGTAGCCCTGAATAATTTGGAAAGTTGGATGGTCATTTCTTCGGCTTTGTCCGGATTATCGTGAATCAAACCGGTGATACTATTTAATGAATTGTACAGAAAATGTGGATTAATGCGGGCTTCTAAGGCGTTGAGTTGAGCTTTGGTTTTTAGTTTTTCAAGGTTCAACAGTTGGTATTCCTGCTCCGAAATCTTCCTGTCGAGGTCTTTAGAGCGTTGCCAGTTATAGAAAATCACACAAACCGCAACCATCGGAATTAATAGATAAAGTGTACTATGATTAGCTATGCCCGTTTCAGTATATTTTATTGACATGATTCTCCAGTAGTGTGCCCAGTATTTTCCTCCATCATTCTCTACTAAATACAAAGCTTTTTGAAAAAGGCGCGCCAACATTAAAGTAAAGTAAGTAAATACTATCAGAATAGTGTATTTCGACCAGTTCTTTGTAAGAAAACGCTCGATAAAAAGGATAAAAATAATCAGACTGATAAAACAGGCAAAGCCCGTAGTAAGATTGGCTAAAAAAACGGCTTTATTCTGCTCGGCTTCTAAAGAGGTAGGATTTAATAGTTCTAAAGAAAAATATAAGATACTGTTTAGTCCATAGATAAGGAACAGCGCAAACAAAAAGGTATAAAAGACAAATTGTGGGTTAAGCCGATTAATAGCATTTTTAAAGCTTGTTCTGAAACTATTATTCCGTTCTCTGTAATGAGGTCTTGGGAGTTCTGAAACGGGTGTCGGTATATCATAGCCAGAAGTCTTTGAAGTAACATCAGGAGCTTTCTCCAGATTAATCCTATCTACCCAGGTATATTGTTTTTTTTTAAGCTCGTCTTCTACATCCGGGAAAAGCTCTGCTTTGGGGGCATAGATTCTGACATTGCCCCCAAAAGATTTTAGTTTCACACTTGCCCCACCACCGTTGATACTACCCAATATGAATCCCGACCGCTTATTACCCTGGAAATTGGGTAGGTGAGGAGCTCTTACAATCGACCCGTCGGCTTCTATTTGCAAACCCTGACTCAAAGGCAGCTGCGCTTTAATATTACCCCCACTTGTTTCAAGCCATAAGTATTCGTTAATAGCACTTGCCTGAATATTAATGTTACCGCCTTTGGTAGAAGCACCAATATTGCCTTTCATGTTTTCGAGACGGATGTTCCCACCAAACGTAAAAGTTTTAAATTCACCTGAAATATTGGCGGCTCTGATATTGCCTCCACTAGTCTTGGTATAGAGTTTTCCGCTGAAATTCTCTAGTTTAAAATTACCCCCGCTGGTGTTACTATTAATCTCACCTTTTGAATTTTGAATCAGTACATTACCTCCTGAGGTAGAAAGATCAGCTTTTATATCGCAATTACCTACTTTTATACTTCCTGCTGATGCTTTTCCTTGTATCTCTCCAACCGAATTGGCAATTTTTATATCTCCTATGGCCGTACGAAGTGTTTGTTTGCCAATAAGGTTATTCAAAGCAATATCTCCTACAGTGGTTGTGACTAAGGCATTGATATTCTTAGGAATAAAAACCCGAAAAGATACCTGAAAAAAACTCAACCAATCCCATTTCCAGAAGCCATTATTACGGGCAGCAATTCTTAGATGGTCGCCCTGTTGCGTTATATTCACCAATTCATATCCTGCGTCGGCAGAGGTGACACTCTCTTTTCTAAAGAAATTGATAAACAGGCGTTTAGAGGCATATATCTCAATTCTGATTTCATTTTCTTCGTTACCCAGAAGTTCAATATTTCCGGTAATAGTTTCTATTTGCAGGTTTCTGACACCTTCAGCAGAGACGGTCTTTATTTCTGATGGTAAATAATTCATTACTTCATTAATTTATTTCTTTCTACAATCCACATCACAAACAATGTCTCAAAAATCAAAGTAAATGGAATAATAGAAATATTTTTGAAAAATAAGAGTACCGGCCATTTTGAGGCTGTAGGACTGAGTAACTCTGTCGATTTTAACCAATCTAAAAATGTGGTGTAATCAAATAAGGCAAATAAAGCTATATTAAAAATAACTGCTACCACTATTAAGATGATAAAATTGGTCAGAATGGCTATAGAATTATTCGAGAAATTACTCTTAACTGTAGCCCAAACATGAGACCATTCATCTCTTGTCAGGCGGAACAGGTTGGTTAGATTGTTGAAACCTATCTGCACATACCCCTGACCAATGATAAGGAAGATAATTAAAAGGCGTGCTCCATTGATTACAACTTCCAGTATTCCGTGCATGGATGGAGTTATCTCGCCATAGCCGCCCTCCTGAAAAAACCTGCCTAAACCCGCCACTGCCCCCAAACTCAATATCAGAATAAAGTTTCTTTTGAAATAAGTGTCGGTCTTTTGAATAAGGTCCGCAAAACCTAACAAAGCATAAGTATTTTTCATGATTATAGTAGGGTTAAATTAATTAGCTTGCGATAATAAATAATTAGCAGCTCTTTCTCCCCAGTTTGGTGCAATGGTTGATGCGGGTTTGAATTTGGCAAATTTACTCAATGCATCTTCAAACAAAGGAGCTGATTTCTTTTTGCCTCCACCGTAAGCTTCCGGTGTAAAGAAAATACCTTGTGCTTCTAGTAATTTGGCTCTTGGGTTTTCTGGGTTCAGTTTATAAGCATTTTGTATGCCTGTGCTTACAGCTCCACCATATTTTTGCCAGCGATCTTGTGGCGCTACGGCCATTCTTGCACCCGCCACATACGCTTTCATCACTTCTATTTCATCATTATTCGGTTGTAGCTTTTCGGCTGCGACCAGAAATTTATCGGCTTTATCTAACAACAGGTCTTTTTTATCAGCATCAGTTTCGGCAAAAGAAAGATTGGTTAAACCATACGTTGCCCAATAGTTTGGTAGCCATTCTTTAGGTTCTGCGGCTGCAATGCGTTCTAGCTGGCTTACTCCTTGCTTGGTATTTTCGGTATTTTCAAACTCGCTCAATAAGGTAATGGCATTTTCCATAGCTGCCACGTACTCGGCTTTCTGAGCAAAAGTCTTGACGAAAATTAAAGATAAAAAGCTGATAGTTAAAATAATTCTTTTCATTTCTGTAGGTGTTTAAATGATTAATGAGGTCTTGTGCCTGATTGACGATTCAAAATTATATGGTAGAGAAAGGGCAGGACAGGAGTTTCTGACAAAGGCCTGATTTGCAGGAGTAAAATAGGCTTTTAAAGGAGTAAATACTTTAGTATTTTTGGCTATTAATCCTCTACCTATCTTACTCATGAATCGTATCGACCGCCTGATGGCCATTGTAACTACACTACAATCCAGAAAATTTGTGAGTGCCGAGAGCATTTCAGAGAGATTTGAAATCAGTGTCCGTACGGTTTATCGGGATATTAAAGCATTAGGCGAATTGGGTATTCCGGTGAGTTTCGAGAATCAGAAAGGGTATTTTATTGTGCCTGGCTATTTCCTGCCTCCGGTGGCATTCAGCATTGAAGAAGCCAATGCGCTTCTGCTCATGGAAAGTGTAACCATGGGATTTGCCGATAAATCTATCAGAAAACATTATTCGTCTGCGCTCAATAAGGTAAAATCAGTACTACGAACCGGCCAGAAAGAAAAAGTAGAGTTACTGACCGATAATATTAAACTACAGGTGCCTCAACGCCTGAATAATGATTTTGAATACCTGAGTACCATTCAGAATGCCATTGTCTCCAAACATATTCTTGATATTCAGTACAGCAATATGAAAGAGGAAGTCAGTCGGCGGCAGGTGGAGGCGATAGGTTTGGTTTTCTATGCCTTTAGCTGGCATATGATAGCCTGGTGCCACCTGCGCGAAGAATATCGAGACTTCAAGGTTTCCCGCATACAAAGTATTAATGATATGGAGATTCCTTTCAGGAAGCAGAACCATATTAAGTTAAATGATTATGAGCTGCCTGTGGAGTATTAATCCATTTGTTCTCTATTACGGAAATGACAACGACTTTAGTCGCTGCCTAAGATAACAATGGTATTTTTTTTATATACATCGCCGGACTTAAGTCCGGCTTGCATACAAATTTGTTCCGTTGTTATTTTAGCCACCGACTTCAGTCGGTGAAAACGATGAACAATGAGGGCAAATCTGTAAATAAAATTTCACCCAAAAATTCCCAAAAAATTTTTAAAAAATTCCAAAAACCGACTGCCATAGGGTTGTCAGTGGCGTGTATTTACTTTGTAAGGTAAACTAAAACACGACACAATTATGACTATTATTCAGCAATTCTCAAGACAATTGGAGCAAGAGGCTCAAACCACACGCAAAATGTTAGCGATTGTTCCAACTGATAAGTATGACTGGAAGCCACACGAAAAAAGCATGACTATGAAACGCTTAGCCACACACATTGCCGAGTTACCATCCTGGATAAAAATGGCATTGACAACTGATGAGTTAGACTTCGCCAACAACCCTTATCAACAGGAGAATGTGAGTAATACCGGAGATTTATTAGATTATTTTGAAAAAACCTTAGAAGAGGGTAAGTCGTATCTGAAAGAAGAATATGCCGACAAACTCTCCGAAAACTGGACACTTCGTAGCGGCGATACTATTTATAGTGTTGAGCCAAAAATTGATGTATTGCGTATGTCGTTCAGCCAGATTATCCATCACAGAGCACAATTAGGGGTCTATCTGCGCTTATTAGATATTCCGATTCCGGGTAGCTATGGCCCTAGTGCTGATGAAAGTTTTTAATTACAATTCATAAAGGAGGCATTTTGCCTCCTTTTACTAGGATTATGGAAAAGCTAGATTTAGGTAAGCAATACAAGGCTTATTATATCGCCACCACTACGCCAGCTTTAGTAGAGATAGAAGCGGCAAAATACTTATCTATTGTAGGCAAGGGTGACCCATCTGGGGAAGAATATGCAGCTACTTTACAAGCGCTATATGCCACAGCTTATGGGGTGAAATTCTGGTATAAAGCACAAAAACAGGATTTTGTCGTAGCAAAATTAGAGGGATTGTGGTGGTTTGATGAGGCTAAATATAAAGACATACCAATGGCTGACTCACCAACACAAATTCCCCGCAGCGAGTGGCATTTTAGAATGTTAATTCGCATGCCGGAATATGTGACCATAAAAGCAGTTCAGCAAATAGCTGAAGAAGTGACTGCAAAAAAACAGATTGCTTTGGCCAGACAAGTAGAATTGTATGAAATGCAGGAGGGGAAATGTGTACAAATGCTACACATTGGGCCTTTTGATAAAGAGCCAGAAAGCCTGCAACAGATTATGCAATTTTCAGAAGCCCACCAACTCCAGAGAAATGGCTTGCATCACGAAATCTATCTTTCAGATTTTCGTAAAACAGTACCCGAAAAGTTAAAAACTATATTAAGAGAACCTGTTAAGTAAAATGAACTAAATCTAAATGATATGACAAAGGAATTGAAAAAAACGATTGCAATCAAAGCATCAAAAGCTGACGTTTGGGATGCATTGGTTAATCCTGAAAAAATTAAAAAATACCTCTTTGGTACAGAAACCAGAACCGATTGGCAAGTGGGTAGCCCTATAATCTTCTCAGGTATCTGGGACGATAAACCGTATGAAGACAAAGGAACAATACTGGCCTTTGAGCCGGAAAAATCATTAACCTACAACTACTGGAGCAATTTAAGTGGTACAGTAGATATTCCTGAAAATTATGCCAATATTAGCTATACGGTAGAAGAGAATGGTGATGAAACGCTTTTAACAGTCATACAAGATGGTTTTAAAGATGATGCCGCTTTAGAGCGTTCGGAGGGAGATTGGGGCTATGTATTATATGAATTGAAAAAAATAGCGGAGGGAGAGTGAAAATAAGAGGGGAAATCATTTCTCCTCTTATCCTATTTAAATCCACGAAAATTACTCTGTTTTCAGAACAAGTCTTTCTTTCAATCCCCTTATCTGCAAAAAAGCCATCAGGGCCACCCACAAAGCTACTGCCGAGGTAAGGGCATAACCAATCAGGGTAAAATCAAATAATTGTCCGCCAACTACAATCAGACTGTCGACTACCCACATAATATCTAAGGCGATAATCCAACGAACCAATGTTTTATTCACTGATTTCTGGCGCGAAGCATAGTATACCAGTAAAGAAAAAGCTACCAGGAAAATACCTGTCGCCATAAAAGGCATACTTTGCGATACGCCAAAGAGTTGAGCTGTGAAAGACGGAAACTCTATTAATAAAAGACCTGTAGCGCCTGAGCTAAGGGCATTAATCAACAATACATTTTTTAAAGTTGTCATATTTTATCAATGTTTAATGATGAAACAAAGGTAGATTTACCTCATCATTCAGGATTGATAATTCACGACAAAATGAAAATACTGGCACTGCATCTGCATCATGTGATAGAATATGGCTATATGAGAGGCATCTCTCGTCGGGAGTTGATAAGTTTAATGGAAAAACCTCCTGTTAATTTCCTGGATGAAACAGAAACAATCAATGAACGGGATTTTTATATGGTTATTGATGCCATTACCAGGCAATTGAAAGAAGGGCGTTTAGGGATTAGGTTAGGCAGTTTCCTGAATTTAAGTGCTTTAGGGCTCATCTATCGCATATCCTTACAGGCTACTACCATAGAAGAAGCGCTGTATTATTTGCAAATGTATATGACCGCTACGTTTCCTATTGTGAATATTGAAACGAAAGTCAAGGCTGATTCGGTGAGTATTATATTAAGTATTGACAATAATAGGGCAGAAGCTAATCGTATCATTTTAGAAAATATCCTAACGGTTATTGCAAGAGAAGTCAATCTGATGACTACCAGAGAGGTAAATATTACCAAAACTTCACCATTCTTCTCCAAAGATTACCCTGATGATTGGCAGATAGCCGATAACTATTCGGTAAATTTTACACCTACCATTTTGAAGGCGACTTTACAGGATAGAAGTAGACAGCAGTTAGACGTGTTGATACCGGAGTATCTGAAATTGATTGAGGGTCTGAAATCGGAAGCAAGTTTTACGAATAAAGTAAAAATAGCATCGCTACACTTAGCAAAACCCGAGTTACCAGACCTCGCCAGTGTAGCAGATGCATTCCACCTTACACCTCGCACTTTTCAACGACGCTTACTTACTGAAAACGTTACCTTCCGACAAATTACCGATGATTTACGGAAACAAATCTCCAATCTACTAATCCGGCATAACCGGTTCACAATTACCGATATTTCTTATGTATTAGGCTATTCCGAGCCGGCAGCCTTTATACATTCATTTAAAAAGTGGTTTGGTGATGCGCCCGACCGCATGCGTCAAAAAGCTTTTTCATAAGCCTGCAGGGGGCTGATTTACTCTACAGCATAATATTTATTTGCATTGAAGGCAATTGGTAGCCCAATCATCAGCATCAGAACTACCATACCTACAATAGCTTGAGTTATATTAAATGGTCCGGTTGTAACATGCGATAGCGGCACTACTATTTTATTCATAATCACCCACACAAATGCGCCGTACAAAATACCAGATACTATTCTGTTGATATGTAGGAAACCTACTTTAGGGTAAATCCAGAAATAGAAAAAAGTAAAGGTATAGGCTATGAAATAATGGAATAATAAGCCCCAGAGAATCATGATATTGCCACCACTGAATGCTTCTTTGCCAAATACGCCACTGGAGATATAATGAAATATCTTACTCGGGAATTTCCCGTTCAGGATAGTTGAAGAGATGATGGCTCCTGTTAGGTCTAATGAGCCAGCTATAAATCCAGTTAGCAAAATAACTTTATAATACGTCTTCATAGTAAGTAATAAATGGTTGGGTTGTTGATAGGTTGACCATACAAAAAACTAAATTTTTCATTATATTTTTACAATCAAAAGCCGTTCAATCCGGGTCAAAACACATTCAAAATGAATACGATAGAAGATAAAGAACTGGTACAACGCTGTTTGTTTGAACTAAAAAAACAGATGGGCTATGCCGTAGATAACAGGCTATCGCAGCGTGATATTGAATATTTAAGTGAGGCTATTGAAGCGAAAACCAAAATTCTTATCAGCCTTTCTACACTTAAACGTATTCTGAACGGACAATTCGACCGATTGCCACAAACCTCTACGCTTAATGCTCTTACTATCTTTATCGGCTATACTGGTTGGCATGATTTCAAAACCCGGAAGCTTTTAGAAAACCCTATTTCGGTTAATGATTCTGAAACCTTTGTCTCTCCTATTAAAGCAACAAAACCTCGCTCAAGTATATGGATAGGTATAGCCTTAGTTGCATTGATTATCATAATCGCTTTTTTATTAAAAACACCTTTATTGGGTTCTCAAAACGCAGCAAATAATATTCAGTTTTCTGCGCGACAAACAAGCTCAGAGAATATCCCGAATAGCGTAGTCTTCAACTATAATATTGATAAAGTAGAAGCAGATAGCTTTCATTTTCAGCAATCGTGGAATGAGCGGACTAAAATAGGGATTCTAAAAAATAGTCATACGCTGACAGATATTTATTACGAGCCGGGTTATCATAAAGCCAAGCTTATAGCTAATGGCAAAGTGCTTAAAGAAATAGGCGTAAATATTACTGCCAAAGACTGGTTTTGCTATAGCAAAACCAACTTCACAGAAGTTAAACCCAAATACTTTGCCAAAGGTAATCCCATACACGATGGGGTACTAGGCATAACTGATGAAGCCATTGAAGAAAACAATGTAGATTTTCAGAAAGACCAGATTTATTTCTACACTTTCTGTCCGAAACTGATGGATGTGGCAGGAGATAACTTCAAATATAAAGCACGTTTTCGACTACGGAAAATTAAAAACACCCTTTGTCCCTGGATTATGACGGAAGTATTCTGTGAGAACTCTTTCATGTATTTTACTAATACAACTCCGGGATGCATCAGTGAGATAAATGCCAAAATAAGTGACAAAGACCTAAGTGGCAAAACTACAGACCTATCACCCTTTGGTTGCGATTTAACCCAATGGCAGGATTTAGAAATCCGGGTGGTTAATAAGCAGGTAACGGTATATCTGGCCAACAAAAAGATATTCGAAAAAACCTACGAACAATCCCTCGGCCTGATAGCAGGGATTGGTTTTACTTCGAATGGCATTTGTGAAGTGGATAAAGTGAGTCTGGAGGATTTGAAGGGGAAGGTGGTTTATGGGAGTGGGTTTTGAGAGGCCTGCGTGTCACGCGTATACTCGTACTCAAAAAGGGCGTGTCACGTTTACCTGAGCTTCAAATTATCTATACTAGCATTGTAAAAATTTGTTATAAAGGATTGATTAAGTAGATAATTTAAATTTGACCCAAAATATGCGTGCCACGCACTCTTACGGACGAGTATACGCGTGACACGCAGTCTCCTTCTTCTTTCTCCAATCCCTACAAATTATCCAAATCCGCCTCCTTCGGCTTCGACATCTGCTTCGATAAATTCATCGATAACCCAATAAAGAAGGTACGATACATCGGAGGAATCACCTCGAAGCGTTGTTTGCCATCAGCCGAATAACGGTAGCCGAATACGTTTTTACGGGCAAAAAGATTATCTAAGGTCGCATAAAAGACAATAAAGTTGCCTTTAATAGTGCGGATATGACTGGCGGATAAGCTTACATTCTGATACGGCTTAGTGTACTCCGGAATAAATGAAGTAGTTGCAAAATCATAATTCGGACGCCCACTGGTATGGGTGAAAGTAACACCTACATTGGTGCCAATTTTCTCAAAGAATTGTTTATACACTATACTTACATTGTGTTTAGAGGCAAAAGTAGGGGTAGTTTCTTTCAGATAATTTCTGAACATGCGTTCAGTATCCAGAAAGGAATAAGTTAACCAGAATTCACCGCTTTTGATACTCTTCTTATCTCTAAAAAACACATCAAAGCCTTGTGCATAACCTTTGCCACTATTATCTGTTAGTCCGGTCGGGAAACGATAGGGGTTCGGGTCATAATAATTCGTGTGTTCAACTACCAGATTCTTATAATATTTCTTAAAGCCCTCTACTCTGAAAGTACGGTCATTTTTGATAATCTGGTAATTTAGAATCAGGTGGTTGGCTAATTCATATCCTAATTTCTGATTCAGGTATAGATAGTTTTTTTCAGGTGTTTGGTAGAATTGTCCTGCGGCCAATGATACCTGGCTATATTGTCCGGTTTTATAAGCTAATGAGACACGTGGGGCAATATTTGCTTTGCTGATTACACTGGTGTATTCTGTTCGCATACCAAATCTTCCGGCCAGTTTGGGTGTCAGATACACCTCTGTTTCTACAAATGCCGCACTATAATTATCCCTTAAACTTAGATTATATTGATTATAAATATTGCCTACTTTAATAGCATGAAACTCTGCTCCGAATAAAACCGAACTGGTATTGTTTTTACCAAATAGCCTGGTCATAACTGCGCGTACTTGTGTGCGCTCATCTAATCTATCTCCATCGTCATTCCCTATTTTTATTTTGTCGCTGTTATGGCTATAAGATAAACCTGTTAATAATACCCATCGTCCCTCGTCAAAGTTTACCTGATAAGTACCATTCGTAAATACATTCTTATTCTTTAAATCGAAACGATACTTGGACCCAACCTCATCATAAGATGGAAACGACATCGCCGATTGATTATCTGAATAAGTGCCATACAACTTCAAAGTACTGTTTTTAGTAAGGTTTTCATTGACTGCTAAAGATGTATTTATGCCCTGCGGCACTTTATCAAACTGCACATTAGATTTCATCAGATTAAAGAAAGGAGAGAGGTTGGTATAATACAACGAACCTGAGATAATTCCTTTATGCGTATAAGTAGCACCCAGACCTGCCAGATTAGCATTGATATTCCACCCACTAATATCATCGGTTTTATCTTTGGTATTCAGTAATAATACCGACGAAAGCGCCTGGCCATATTGTGCCGAATATCCTCCGGTGCTAAAAGCAGTTCCTTTAAACATAAATGGTGTAAAACGTCCACGCTGAGGTACATCAGGCGTGCTGCTGAAAAATGGATTCTGTACAATCATGCCATCGATCACGGTTTTGGTTTCGTTGGCAGAGCCGCCTCTTACAAATAATCCTTCCTGTTCGCCTACCCGTTGAGCACCCGGCAATAACTGCATCACAGCCACAATATCAGCACCACCACCTGCAGTTGTTACAATATCAAGTGGCTTAAGCATCACCATCTTTTTACTATCCGATGCCTCAAATGTACCCGCTGTAATGGTAACCATATTCAGCGCATTCATCGCCTCCTGCAATTTAAGACTTACTTCGACGGATGAGTTATTTAAGGTGATTTTTTGCTCAAAGTTTTCATAACCTACAAAGCTGGCAGCCAGGGTAGCCGTATCTTTTCTACTGGTTCTGAAACTAAAGTTGCCTTCTGTATCGCTCGAAGCACCATCATAGCTACCTTTGATGAATATATTTGCACCAGGGAGCGCTTCTCCCTTTTTATCGGTTATGCGTCCTTTAATAGTAGTCTGGGCAAACAATTGAGGTATCAGAAAAAATAGAAATAGGAGATAAGGTAGTAGCTTGCTCATGTGCTGATTCGTTTAGATGATGAAACAAACCTATCGAAATGATGAGCAGAGCAGTAGTGATTTCCGACAAACACAGATTTTTAGGGAGTAAATTAGGCGTATGAAAAGATGGACACGCATAGTAAACAGGCAAACTAAGAGGTTTATACAGTATACACCTAACCGCGAAGTGGTAATATTTCAACTGCCTGCACAAGTAGGATGCTTGCTGATTGGTTTAGAAAAAAATCTTAATATTTAGCAACTTTTTTGCATAGTATCCATCATATACAAGTAAATAAGGTTCGCTCGATAAATAATTTCATCAACCTTAAAAATAACCACTCATCCAACCTTATTACCATTTATATAAATTTCAATAATAACAAGGTACTATGTATAACAATGTATCTTTTATTGCCCTATATTTGCAATACAAATTATGAATTATAAAGCGTTAAACTTTCAATAATTATGAAAAAGCTATTTAACTTAGTTCTCATTACTGTCTTATCAGTGGCCTTTTTCTCTTCTTGTAGACATAGAGGTGATATTTCTATTTCACATAATGAGTCAAATGATTTGTATAAATTTGTAGCTCATTTTCCTGAAGACCGAACCAAAGAAGTACAGCGCTATCTGGATGACAAATTAGAGAATGGTGGTGACTTTTCTTTTGTAAATTCAAAAATAGACGGTACAATTGCATTAGATAACAAAATGAATTTCTATATTAAAATGTATCCGGGTAATTTGAAGATAGAAATGAATAAATCGAAAAATTCCTATGAAAACTATGCTCGTATGAGAAAAATAGGGGAGGATATGGGAAAAATACTGAAAAATGACTAATATCGCTTATGGTTGAGATTTTTGATAATATTCATAAAATATATCAATACCAGGCTCCTTGTGGAGAATTGGGCGACTATATCGAATTTTTCTCAGAATCTTCTCCACAGGCTACACGTGAATATATTGCCAACGAACACTTCAATGTCAGGCTTTTTCCGAGTTGGACACCAACCATGTGGTTTAACTTAGGCTCGCCTTATCAATTGTTGATTAGTGATAAACGCTATTCCGTTCAATCTGGAGATGATGTACTATTGTTAAGAAATTCGATTGTTGAGCGGTATAACCTGCCAACTGACCATATTTTTACGGTCAAGTTTTCACCCGGAGGTTTTGAATCTATCTTTGGTATTAAGCAAAGCAGTTTAGGAGATTCGCTTATTAATCTCTCTATGCTTCTACCTACCCAACTGATTTATAAGATAAAAAAGATGGATAATTTTGAAGAACGGGTGAATCTATTACAAAGCTTCTTTCTTAATAAATTCAGGAAAAAGACTAATCAGGAATATTACTTCAGAACTGTGCAAAAAGCTATTGAAACCTACCAGATAAGCAATATGGAGTTTAATAGTACCGAAGTAGCCAGAGAAGTATTTGCTACCAATAAAACCATCTACCGCTATTTTAATCAGGTAATTGGTACTACGCCTAAAAACTATTTCTCCATTCTCAGAGTCAGAACGGCACTTCAAAATTATGTAGCTGCTCAATCAGATTTTAGCCCCTATGATTTTGGTTATTATGATATGAGCCATTTTTATAAAGATGTAGTGAAGTTTACTGGTCGAAAATTAATTGATAATCTCGCCTAAATTGTCCATTTTTTACTAAGTTTTACTGATGAAAGCCCATAGCTTTGCTGAAAATAAGTCTAATATTCATGAAAAAGCTTTCAATCATCACTTTAGTAAGTCTTTCAGTTAATGTAGCATTTGCACAAAAAAAAGCTACCTACACCCCCAAAATCGAACCTTGCCCTTGTGCCTTTAAGGCCGATAGCAGCCTGAAAACTATATGTGGCTATCTGATTGTCCCTGAAAACAGAAACAAGCCTAATGGCAAGACAATCAAATTACCTTATATAATCGCTGAAAGTAATAATCCGAACAAAAAGAAAGACCCTGTACTTTTTACAGGAGGCGGCCCAGGTGCCAGTTCTCTAGGTTTTATCCGTTCAGTTCATAATCGCTCCCTGATTAGAGACCGCGATTTTATTACATTCGAGCAACGGGGTACTCACTTTGCTGTACCTAATTTAAATTGTAATGATATTGGAGAAGCCCTAAAAAAAGCCTTTATATATAATCTGCCTAAAGACAGTATGATATTGGTTGGGGTAAAACAGTGCAGAGCCAAGTTAGTTGCTCAAGGCATCGATTTAGCAGGCTATAATACTGTTGAAAGTGCCGCAGATATAGAAGATTTACGTAAAGTTTTAAAAATTGATTCTTTAAATCTGTTTGGTGCCTCCTATAGCGGAGGGCTCATGCCTACAGTTCTTAAAAACCACCCTGATGGTATCAGGTCTTTGATTTTAGATTCACCATTACCCGAATTTGTTAATATTGATGAAGAAGAATTAGTCAATTTCAACGAGGCGCTAAATACAGTATTGACCAAATATGAAGCTGATACAATAGCTAAGTTGCCTTACGGAAAGTTAAAAGATAAGTTTAAACAATATTTTACAGGTATTACAGGTAAAGACTTTACCATTAAATATCTACCTAAGGATGCGAAAGATAGTCTGACTATCCATTATTCTCAAGGTGAGTTGATTGGGTATCTGTTAGATGTTCTCTATGATTTCTCACGAATCAAAGATATTCCTTTTATTGTCTCAGAAATGATACAAGGCCGTCATCAGTTGTATATTAAATCGTTTCTTGATGGTATTTTTCGCAATGGCGGGCCATCAGGTATGCGTTTGTCGGTATATTGTTCTGATAAAATGGCCTTTGCACGGGATGTGGTTATTAAACAACAATATCAGCTTTATCCTTATATGGCAGGCGCAGGATATTATGTGAATGATGTGTATCGAAGTATGTGCGATTGCTGGAAAGTGCCACCTATTGTTGATGAAACCAAGATGCCTTTTTATTCGAAAGTTCCGGTGCTTTTAGGTGGAGGAGATACCGACCCTGCTACCCGACCGATTTATAATGATATGATGCATCATTTTATGCCTAATAGCCAGCGTGTATTGTTTAAAGGTCGTTCGCATTGCCCAACTATGAGAGGAGATGGGGATAGCTTTATTTCTCAGTTTCTCAATAATCCTTATAAGAAAGTAGTTTCTACTAATAAAGATATTATTGTGTATTGATCATAGGGCATTTGCATAACCAAAGCAAATGCCTTATCTCGTTATTTCAAATGCATTTTCCCAAAATGCTCCGGGCGGTGAAAGGCAGGGTTTTTGCCGCTCATAGTCGGGCTCCAGCACAGGAAATTACATTCTTTGGGGTTACATTTCCAGTCTTTGTTGGTATGTGATTGTAGCGAAACAATGCGGTAAAAATTAACGCGATAATCTTTGGTTCTTTTAGGGCCAATCAATGTTAAAGGTATTTGTAAGGTACCGCTCCAGGTTTGACCACTGGTATGTACCATGTGTTTAATACCTGCATTTTCGTAACTAATCATATCAGCAGAATTCCCACCTCCATGCCCTTTGGTTGGGTTATGTATTTTTCCTATCCATATCACATTGTTAGGATTGATTTCCAATTCCAGATAACGGTCAGGTACTACTGTTCCTTCAGCTATAAATACCTCAAACACTTCCTGATTATACATCTCTGTATTATGAACAGTATAAGTGTTCTCGTTCCAGTAGGGATTTTGTCTGCACTCAAAATCTACATATAAGTATTCATCATCATATTTCAGCTTGACCAAAGTTTCCTGTGGAGCTTGTAACCCATCAGTTGAGTGTCTGAAATACTTCTGGTCGATTGATTTCCATTCGTTTTTCGATAGCGAAATTGTATAATCAGAGAGTGGCATAAGAAAGAACAGGATATAAGGATAAAGGAAATTGAGCATAGTCAGGTTTTTGGGTGAATAAACAAAAACGTCAGAATCTTTTCAGGATTCTGACGTATATCAAGTCTAAAATCAGGCGATTATCATATTATGATAGACGTTCTGCACGTCGTCGTCCTCTTCCAGTTTTTCTATCAGTTTTTCAACATCTGCAGCTTCCGCTTCCGAGATAGTTTTCATATCAGTCGGAATCCTCTCGAAATCGGCCTGCAATAACTCAAAACCTTTTTCTTCCAGAAATTTCTGAATAGCTCCGAAAGCAGTAAACTCTCCATAGATGTTGATTTGATTGGTTTCTTCGTCTAAGAAAACTTCTTCTGCTCCAAAATCAATCAATTCAAATTCCAGTTCTTCTACATCAATTTTATCGCTCTTGGCAATCTTGAAAACAGATTTTCTGTCGAAGATAAAATCCAGCATCCCAGATGTGCCTAGGCTACCACCACATTTTGAGAAATAACTGCGGATATTGGCTACCGAGCGATTGGTGTTATCGGTAGTACACTCAACCAGTATGGCAATACCATGTTGTGCGTATCCTTCATATACCATCTCTTTATAGTCTTCCTGATCTTTTGAAGATGCTCGCTTGATCGCGTTTTCTACGTTTGCTTTAGGCATATTGGCTGCCTTCGCATTCTGGATAATCGCTCTTAGGCGAGAGTTACTGTTCGGGTCAGGGCCGGCAGACTTCACAGCAATCGCTATATCTTTACCAATACGGGTAAATGTTTTAGCCATTTGCCCCCAACGCTTCATTTTACGAGCTTTTCTAAATTCAAACGCTCTTCCCATATATAATATAATTTCTATTATTAATAATTATCCGCCTTATTTTAACCAAAACAAGGCGGAATTTGAGAGTGCGAAATTAGAAAAATTTCGATTAAAAATCCACTTATTTCTCTCTATAAGGCAAATGTTTAGCTACTTGTGCTATTAACTGACTCGACATATGATGTGGAGTATCCAGACGGCTATTCGGGCGTTGCGATAAATTAGTTTTCCACAATAGTTCTCCACTAGCCGCATCATATAGATTCACATTGGTTGATACCCCATCATTGCCCATATAAGTCGGCATCATAGAATAACGGTTCTGGCGTGTGATAGTAATACCCAGTTGTCCCCAGATAACTGCGTCAACACCTAGTAAGCGAGCTAAACTCCCTTTATCCTGTTGTCCGATGTCTTCTAATCTGATACCGCTTTCGGCAAGAATCTTATTGGTTTTAGAAAAATCCTGAAAAGCTAATTCGTATTTGCCTTTTTCTACCTGTTTAGCAGCATAAGCAAATAATTCTTTCTGGGTATCCAGACTCGCTTCACGTTCTTGCTGGCTGAAAAACTTCTGGGCACGGGTATCTGGTTTACGGTTAGCAGGGTTCTCAAACTGCACATCAAAAGGCAAAATAGCCACTTTTTGGTGGGTATTTTTTACTTTAGCAAAATTGTCTGACAAGAAATCTCTTGAAGCAGAACAGGCAGATAGCACCGCTGCTAAAAGGATTATCGCAATGAAATTTTTATTTGGTTGTTTGGTTATCATTTTGTTGTTGTTTTACCAAGTATTTAACGAAATTTGAGAAAATTTCTTTTGTAATCTTGTACGATTTTTCAAATTGGGCTTTATTTTAGATAGTTTTATTTTTAAAAAGATTAAAAGTAGATATTCTTTTAATTTTAGCTAAACAAGCAATTAAAATTCATGAGGCATTTTGCAATTGGTATCATCTGGCGTGTGGGTATTTTGAGTGTAATACTAATGGGGCTGGTTTATTTTTTCCTACAAGGCCAGTGGTCAGCCGTAGGCTTGTTTAGTATTTTAGTGGCCCTCATTTTCTTCTGGATATTTACTTATACTACCTCTATCAATCGCAAGCTAGCCCGCTTTTTTGAGTCGGTTCGCTATTCAGATTTTACGGTAAAATTCCGGTCAGATAATAAACTAGGTAAAAGCTTCGAAGAGGTGAATCAACAATTCAATGGGGTATTAGAAGCCTTCCGTCAGGCCCGTGCCGAGAAAGAGGCGAACCTGCATTATATCAATACGATTGTACAGCACGTAAACGTGGGTCTTTTATCCTACGATTCATCAGGAAATATCGAATTAATTAATAATGCTGCCTTTCGAATTCTGAACATCTATCGTTTGCGGAATATCAACGAATTAGCCAAAACCAGCCATTCAGGCTTATTTGATATTTTAAATGATATTTCATCAGGTAGTAAAGCACTCTATCAGACGTCTAACGAAAAGCAAATATCTATTAATGCCGCTACTGTAAGTTTGAGAGGCAGAGTAATTAAACTGATTTCTTTACAAAATATCCAGTCGGAGTTACAGCAGAAAGAGTTGGAAGCCTGGCAAAACCTGACTAAGGTATTACGGCACGAAATCATGAATTCCGTAACGCCAATCGTTTCGTTAGCAAGTACTATGCGCGAAATCATTGAATTAGACCTTTCAGCAAAAGATGATATTCAGGAAACAGTAGCTGACTTGAAAGAAGCCCTTTTTACGATTGAAAATCGAAGTAAGGGTATCATGAACTTTGTGAATGCTTACCGCGAGTTTACGAGTATTCCTAAACCTAAGTTTGAAGAAACTAATTCAAAAGACCTGATAGCGCAGGTATTGAATCTGGTTCAACCACAGTTAAAAGAAAAACAGGTTACTTTGAAAACTGATTTCAAAGAAGATTTTGAATTATTAGCAGATACTGAGCAGATAGAAATGGTATTGATTAATATCATCAAAAATGGGGTAGAGGCAGTTGAAAACCGATTGAACCCGCAGATACGAATCAGAACGTATGAAATAGATGAGCAGAGAATCATTGAAATTGCCGATAATGGTAGCGGTATTGAGCCGGAAGCTCTGGAGAAAATATTCATTCCGTTTTACACCACAAAAAAAACAGGCTCAGGTATCGGCCTCAGCCTTTCAAGACAGATTATGCAAATGCATGGCGGGAATCTGAAGGTATCGTCTAAGGTTGGGGAGGGTAGTAAGTTTTTGATTATATTTTAGTTCTAATTTGTGGCGCGAACCTCCAGTTCGCCCCAAAATAAAAACAGCCCGCTGTCATCGACAACGGGCTGTTTTTATTTTGCATTAAAAGCAAATTATGCTTCTGTTTCTTCGCTTGCTTCTGTTTCAGCTACTGGAGCCGAAGTTTCTTCTTCGATTGGTAAAACAGGTGTTTCATCTGCAACCGCTTTAGCTTTAGGAGCTGCTTCGTCTACTGCACGTTTAGCATCTTCTTCTTCTTGAAGGGCAGCGTTATCTTTATCCATTTTACGCTCCATGATACCTTCTTCGATTGCTTTTCCTAGTGCCAGGGTAATTAAAGCAACTGATTTGTAAGCATCATCATTCGCCGGGATCGGATACTCAACTGCTTCAGGATTTGAGTTAGTATCGCACATAGCGATTACCGGGATACCTAATCTGTGAGCTTCAGCTACGGCAAGGTGTTCACGTTTTACGTCAACAACAAACAAAGCAGCTGGAAGTCTTGATAAATCAGCTACACCACCTAGTAATCTTTCTAATTTGATACGCTCACGATCAAGCATTAAACGCTCACGTTTCGCGATATTGCTAGCTGTAGCTTCGTCTTTCAACATACGCTCAACATTCTGCAATTTTTTCAAAGATTTCTTGATAGTTGCAAAGTTTGTCAACATACCACCTAACCAACGCTCAGTTACGTAAGGCATTTTCAAGCGTTTTGCTTCTTCTGCCACGATTTCCTGTGCTTGTTTTTTGGTAGCAACAAACATGATTTTACGACCAGAACGAACAATTCCTTTTACTACCTGTTGAGCTTCCTCAATACAAGCTAAAGTTTTGTTAAGGTCGATAATGTGGATACCGTTTTTCTCCATGAAGATATATGGAGCCATTTTCGGATCCCATTTACGGGTAAGGTGACCAAAGTGTACACCTGCATCTAAAAGGTCTTTGTACTGTAATTGTGCCATTTTTGGTAAAATGAAAAATGATTGAAAAAAGTTAAACTACGCAGCACAGCACGTCGGCATCACTGTAAGTGCTGTCTGGACAAAAAAGAATTTACGAATTACATATAGCCGGCACCAAATCGATGCAACAACCAGATGTAATTCGTAAAAAATATTAACGTTTCGAGAATTGGAATCTCTTACGAGCTTTACGGCGACCGTATTTCTTACGCTCAACCATACGAGAGTCACGAGTTAAGAAACCTTCTTTTTTCAATGCAGGACGGTTCTCGGTGTTTGCTTCACACAATGCACGAGCAATTGCCATACGCACTGCTTCTGCTTGTCCGGCAATACCACCACCTTGTACATTTACTTTAAGATCGTACTGACCAGTTGCATTTACAGCCGTAAATGGTTGGTTTAATACGATTTGAAGAATTTCAGAAGGAAAATACTCCTTTAATTCACGACCATTCACAGTAACTGCTCCATTTCCCTGTTTCATATAGATACGGGCAACAGCTGTTTTTCTTCTACCTACTGCGTTGATAACTTGCATTATTATATAGGAATTTTGAAAATTTTCTAAAAATTAAAATTGTTTGCCCGATTAGTATGACAGTTCAACAGTTTTTGGCGATTGAGCTGCATGTGGGTGATTTGGTCCTTCGTACACATATAGATTTGTGTAAAGACGACGACCTAAACGTCCTTTTGGTAACATACCTTTTACGGCATATTCAACTACACGACGACCATCTTTTGCCAATACCTCACGAGGCGTAGCAAAACGTTGTCCACCTGGGTGACCAGTGTGGCGGATATAAACTTTGTCAGTCATTTTCTTTCCTGTCAGGCGGATTTTCTCAGCGTTGATAACAATTACATTATCGCCACAATCTACATGCGGAGTATAGTTTGTTTTGTTTTTACCACGAATGATATTCGCGATCTGGCTGCACAAACGACCTAAAACTTTATCGGTAGCGTCTATTACCACCCATTCTTTATTTACGGTTCCGTTATTTGCGGAAATCGTTTTGTAACTTAAATGTTTCACAATTATAAATTATTAAATGTGTTTGAAAAAAGCTTGTGTCATCGTAGTTTTAATCATTGCCCCCAAAAGCTTTGACTAACACAGGATAACTTTTTTTCGCGAATTTTCGAGGTGTTGAAACAACACATAGCAACTCCGGAAACAGTTACTTCTCAAAATTTACAATCCCCTCGAACAAACGGGCTACGCTACGAGGGTAGTATTTTGGGGCTGCAAAATTAGACAATTCCTGATAAAAAAGCAATTCTTTCTCTTTTTTTTCTCCTAACTCCTTGAAAATTAGTTGTTCTGCTAATAAGAAGTTAGTTTTGTTAGATATTTAGAGTCATGTTATAACTTCCCATAAACAGCAATGAGATTAAAACAACTTTTTAGCCTTGCCATCTTTCTGGTGATTCTTCAACCAGCTATGGCTCAATGGAAACTGAATGACCAAACGCCTGTACCGGTCTCTACAGCTATTAATTTTCAGTCTGCTCAATTGTATGCGACAGACGATGATGCCAATAGCTATTACGTCTGGTCTGATTACAGAACAGGCGTGATTGAACTCTATGCACAAAAGTTCGACAGCAAAGGCGTAGCCCAATGGCAAAAAGATGGTATAAGAATAGGAAACGTATTAAATGCCTATGATATACTTTATAGTCAACGGGTGATCAGACCTGACGGACAAGGAGGCGCATTTATTGGCTGGCATCTTTTACCTGATGTGAATAGCAGGGGACACCGCCAGTTTTATATGCAACATGTCTCTAAAGATGGAAAAGCCTTATGGGCAAATGGAGGGGTTAAAGTAACTGACCGTGAGTTATGGACAGCCGAACCTTACGATGATGTATTTGATATTGTGGTTAGTAACAATCAGCTACTGCTTATTTTTAATCAATATATAGGTAATACGGGCATCAACGCAGTGTATACTAAGAAACTGGATTTTGATGGTAAAACTATAGAAGCCGAAAAGAAGCTATTTGAAAATAACAGAATAGAAGATAAGGTTATCTATGATTCAAAAAACAGCCGATTCCTGGCCCTGATTAAAGATACTCAGTTTGATTATGTGTTTCAGACATTTGATGTTACCAATAAGCCTCTCATCCCAAGTCCAATTGCCGTTTATCAAAACCCGGTTAGTGGTAATTCTCGCATAGATTTATTTAAGGTAGATAATCAAGGTAATGCAGTAATAGGAAGAACACTATCGATAGACGATGGCAGAAAAATGGTATTTGCGCATAAAGTAGATATTGAAGGTAAGCCTATCTGGGGTAATAATGGTCTTAAAATGGGCTCAGATTATACCTTTGATATACAGATTGTACCGACTAGTGATGGTGGTGGCATTGCTACCTGGGTTGAAACTGCTAACCCACAGCAACCTTTTAAAATAGCTAAAATAACGGCGACTGGGAATGTTCTCTGGCAAAACGATGTATTTGTGCCTAAGTCTGACAAACCTTATCAGCTGCCCAATAAATTAGAGTCAGATGGCAAGGATGGTGTTTATACCTTATGGCTTGCCCCAAAGACTATTGGATACGATTTGACTGTACAACATTTTGATAATAATGGCTCACCGAGATTTGGTGCTGATGGCATCGCCTTTAAGGACTTTACTTATTATAGTGGCCCTCGCGTAATTCCGTATCCTAAGGGTGGGGTAATTGTATTCTGGGGTGCTAATAAAGAAGAATCAGACGGAATCGGATTTACAGTAGATTTATATACTAATTATATTAATGAAGTGGGAAGATTTGGATTTGACGAATCTGCTACCATTGAAATAGCTCCCGTACAACCTAATAAAATGTGTGCAGGCCAGCCATTTAATATTTCTATTGCTAGTACCGGCCCGGCATTTAATTTTGATAATGTTTTTAAGGTCTTAATATCTGATAAGAATGGTAGTTTTGTTAATGCTACCGAAATAGGTCAGGATGCCCGAAAAACAATTAGTGTAAAGCCACCGCAGGAATTGGAAGAAGGAACCTATAAAATAAAAGTAGTTTCTACCTCGCCAATGATTGAAAGTAATCTGATAGAAATAATAATTGATGAGCCTGGTGCGCCTATCATTAATGCCGATAAAATAGCTGCCTGTTCTGGTGAGACATTTAAATTGATCGCTTCAGGTTGTGAGGGTGGAACCGTTAAATGGTCTAACAACCAGGAAGGAACCTCTATTTCTATAGCCTTAGAAAATAGCACAAGCTTTACAGCCATTTGTAGTGTGGCCGGTTGCAAAAACAGCGTAGCGTCTAATGAAATTGCATTACAGGTAAATAAAGCAACTATAACTGCTGATAAGCTGTCGGGTTGTTTGGGTGAAACATTTAAATTGACGGCTTCTGGCTGTGAAGGAGGAACGATCAAATGGTCGAATAATCAGGAAGGAACCTCTATTTCTGTAGCCTTAGAAAACTCAACCAAGTTTACAGCGACATGTACGGTACCAGGGTGTAGCAATAGCGTAATTTCTAACGAAATCTCAATACAGGTAAATAACGTAACGGCTACTGCTACTAATACTGGACCCATTTATGTTGGGGAGTCTATTAAACTAAGCAGTACTGGTGGTGTAAAATATGCCTGGACAGGCCCTAACTCTTTTGTGTCAAGCGAACAGAACCCTACTATTGCCAGTGCAACTCTGGCAATGGGTGGTGTTTATGCGGTATTGGTTACAGATAGTAATAACTGTACGGCAAAAGCAGAAACTACCGTATTAATTAATAACCTGTTGGGCATAGAGAAAGAAGTAAATATCCGCACTTTCCCGAATCCGACGAGCCATGAAGTGATAGTAGAGTTTTATGCCACGGCTAATAACCCCGTTAGTATTTCATTGATTGATATGAAAGGCTCGGTAATAGGCGAAAGAAAAATCAAAGCACTAGGTGGGTATCAGAAGGAAGTAGTAGACATCCGCTATTTTGCCCGAGGCCAGTATTTAGTAAAAGTAAACACCTCACAAAAAGAAGTAGTTAAAAAAATAATTATAGAAAATTAAGAAATTGAGTGATTTAGTAAATGAGTGATTGTGTGATTAATTACGAATTAGTGAATGATGAATTAGCGAATAGTTTAATATTGAAAGATAAGTTAATGACAATTATTCACTAATTTACAATTCGCCATTCACGATTAATCACTAAATCACTCATTCACTCAATAGTACATCATGGCATTAAAAACGTATTTTCTTCAGGTAAAAGAAGTAGTCAACGAGACCCCGGATTGTGTGACGATTTATTTCTGGCACCCATTGAGTGAACAGATAAAATATAAAGCAGGGCAGTTTATATCGGTAATAGTACCTATTGATGGCAAAAAGGTGCGTAGAAGTTATTCTATGTCCACTTCGCCACATACAGATACTGCCATTGGTGTCACGGTAAAGCGGGTGTTGGGAGGACTGGTTTCTAATTACCTGAATGACAGAGTAAAAGTAGGAGATTTTCTTGAAGTGGTAGAGCCGCTTGGCAATTTCTATGTAGAAACTGATGCCGAAAATTCTCGTCATCTGGTGCTTTTTGCTGCAGGCAGTGGTATTACACCCATGATGTCTATCATGAAGTCAGTCCTGAAAATGGAACCTAAGTCAAGGGTTACCTTAGTATATGGAAACCGTTCGGAGGAGAGTATCATTTTCAAAGATAAGTTAGAGGAACTAGAGTATACCTACCGGGAACGTCTGAAAGTACACCATATCCTTTCTCGTCCGTCTGACTATTGGGTAGGGCAGGTGGGTCGTATCAGCCAGGGTATCAGTATCCGCTTTATGAAAGATTCTTATACCGATTTCACCAAAGACAATTTCTATCTCTGTGGCCCTGAAGGAATGATGGAAGATGTGATAAAAGGGCTGAATATCTACGACGTTTCGAAAAGTCAGATCCATCGCGAAAACTTCCATGCCCCAATGTTGGATGAAATTCATGTAGAAGAGAACGATAATTCACTCAAAGCCCAGTTGGTAAAAGTTATTTACGATGGCGATGAATATGAATTTGAAGTAAAACCTCACCAAAGCATTCTCGAAGCAGCCTTAGATTTAGATATAGATTTGCCATATTCTTGTCAGGCAGGTATGTGCACGGCCTGTATGGGCAAGTGTATAGAGGGCAAGGTAAAAATGGACGAAGAAGAGGGCTTAACCGAAAAAGAAATCCAACAGGGCTATATTCTTACCTGTGTAGCTCATCCGCTTACAACCGGAGTGGTAGTGGAAATGGATTAAAAAAAAATTAAAACAATTATATACGAATATTAGTATTTCAATTCTGATGATACCTTTACTATAACCAATCGTATATAGTAAAAATAAAAGCCTCTATTCGGCGTTAATGTTTAAAATTTCAGGAATCGTGCTTGTGAGGAAGATTATTTTTTCGGGGGCTTTTGCTTTAAGCTTATTGACAGTTTTTAGTTCATTTATTTTATCCCCTAAACCTTTAGACTACCAGACTCAACAGGAAAAGTGGGCTGACAGCCTGCTTGCTACTATGTCTTTGGACGAAAAAGTAGGCCAGCTATTCATGGTGGCTACTTTCTCTAATCGTACTGAAAAATATTACCAGCAGGTTGAAAATAACATTGCCACCTACCACTTGGGTGGCCTTATCTTCTTTCAGGGCGGCCCTCACCGTCAGGCCAGATTAACCAATCGTTATCAGCAGATTTCACGTATTCCGCTCATGATTGGTATTGATGCTGAGTGGGGTTTAGGCATGCGTCTGGATAGTGCGATTGACTTCCCGAAGCAGATTACTCTGGGTGCCATTCAGGATAATAGCTATGTCGAAAAATTTGGTCAGGAGATAGGTCGCCAATGTAAGCGTATAGGTATCCATATCAACTTTGCTCCCTCTATTGATGTCAACACCAATCCCGATAATCCGATTATCAATTACCGTTCATTTGGTGAATCGCAGGTAAATGTAGCAGAGAAAGGATTGGCCTATGTACGTGGGATGAAAAAATACAATGTACTGGGTAGCGCCAAACATTTTCCTGGCCATGGCGATACCGATCAGGATTCCCATCATACACTTCCAGTGGTAAATCATACGCTTCAACGGTTGAATGAAGTAGAATTGTATCCTTTCCGCCGACTGATTGCCGATAGTATAGCTTCTGTTATGACAGGTCATTTATTTGTGCCTGCTCTGGAGCCACGTGGTACTACACCCACCTCCATATCTGAAAAAATCGTAACAGAAATGATTAAGAACCAGATGGGTTTTAAAGGCTTGACTGTGACGGATGCCTTAAATATGCGCGGTATTACCCAAGGTTTACAACCCGGCGAACCGGAGTTACTGGCATTTATGGCAGGGAATGATATATTGCTACAAACAGGTAATCTACCTGCTGCCTTTAAAAGAATTAAACAGGCCGTAGAAACAGGACAGATTTCACAAGAAGTATTGAATGCCCGTGTAAAGAAAATATTAAAGGCTAAATACTGGGCTGGTTTGAGTAAATACAAACCGGTTGACATGGCAGGCTTAGGTACTGATTTAAACGGTAAAAAAGCCATTGAATTAAAGACTGAATTATTTGAACAAGCCGTTACTATTGTTCGCAACCAGGATAATCTACTACCATTTACTCACTTAGATACCACTACATTTGCTTCAGTGGCAATCAGCGGCGATTATGATAATCAGTTTCAGAAAGCCCTAAGCCAATATGCCAATTTCAAGCACTTTACCGTACCTTTCAAACCAAGTTCAGATAAAGATGTGGCATGGGTACTGGACGAAGCAGCTAAGTATAAAGTGGTAGTGGTAAGTGTGCATGGCATGAATAGCAAAGGTGAGCGAAACTACGGCGTATCTCCTGCCACAGTTGATTTCATTAATCAATTAAGCCAGCGAACCTATGTAGTAGTTTGTGCCTTTGGTAATCCTTATGGATTAAGGTTATATGGCTCTTCCCGCAGTCTGGTATGTGGTTATGAAGACGACCCTATTTCTCATAAAGTAGTTCCGCAGATATTGTTCGGAGCTTTACCTGCCAAAGGTCGTTTACCCGTTTCGGTGGATACTGATTTAAAAGTAGGAAATGGCATTCTTACCCCTAAACTGGGCAGGGTATCATTTGGCAATGCCGAAAGCGTGGGTATGGATAGCCGTAAATTAGACGAAATTGACCAGATTGTACAACAAGGTATTGATAACAGAGCGTTTCCGGGTTGTCAGGTTTTAGTGGCTCGCCAAGGAAAAGTAGTGTATAACCGTAACTTTGGGAGTTTACGCTACGGTCTTTATGAACCTGTAAATAACCAGACTCTCTACGATATTGCTTCCATGACCAAAGTTACTGCAACCTTGCAGGCTGTTATGATGCTGAACGAAAGAGAAGCAGTAAATCTGAATGAGAAAATATCTACTTATCTGCCTGAAATGAAAGGTTCAAATAAGGAAAATATGTTGATTTCAGATATACTGATGCATCAGGCAGGTTTGGTAGCTTTTGTTCCTTTCTGGGAGAAAACCAAAAAAGGTGCTACCCTTAGTAACGATTATTATAGTACGGTGTATGACAGTCTGCAAGTACCTCAGAACCTACAGGTAGCGACTAATTTATATATCAAGCCCAGTATCAAAGATTCAGTATGGCATTGGGTGATACAGTCTAGACTATTAAATATTTATGATAAAATAGGGGGTTACCGTTATACCTACAGTGATTTAGGCCTGATGATTCTGCAAAAATTAGTAGAGCGTATTACCAATCAACCTTTAGATGAGTTTCTGGAACAAAACCTCTATGAACCTTTGGGTATGACTTCCACATTGTTTAATCCCCTGCAAAGATTCCCAAAAACTAATATTGCCCCTACTGAAAACGAAGCTATTTTCAGAGCCTCGCAGATACAGGGAACGGTACACGACCCCAATGCAGCTTTACTCGGTGGAGTCTCCGGTCATGCCGGATTATTCAGCAATGCCACCGACTTAGTGAAGTTATTTCAGATGAATTTGCAGCATGGGTTTTATGGCGGAAGAAACTTTCTGTTCCCTGAAACCGTGACACATTTTGCTAAAACTTATACCCAAAAAAGCCACAGAGGTTTAGGTTGGGATAAACCCAGTTCTGGTGATAGCCCCATTGTAGGTTCTACTGCTTCTGACGATGCTTACGGGCACTCAGGCTTCACAGGAACAGTTGTTTGGGTTGACCCTGATCGTGAACTGATTTTTATTTTTCTCTCCAACAGGGTATATCCGGTTTCTACCAATAACAAAATTAATACGCTACGTATCCGTAAAAGGATTCATGAAATAATCAACGAAGCGATTATTACGCAATAGAGCCTACTGCTACTATACTTTTGCTTTTTTCTCCTGACTTTCTTAGTATCATTTTTATTTTATAAAAAATTCTACCTGAAGGAGTACTAAATCTTTTTTTTGCAGTACTGATTTAGGACATTTATTACTCATTTAATGAAATTAGAATATATTATCCCTACGGGATACCAATATTCGAAAAGCCTATTTTTACTACCGATATATCGTCCCTACCGGGACTTAAAAGATATCCCGTAGGGATTGTATATCGGTAGAAAAAAAAGTAAAAAACAGCTTTTAAGTCCCGTAGGGACGATATATTAAAGCCTTAAGTCGAATTTTACTTAACGGGTATATATTGTTCTATATATTAGCTCAAAAAACAAATAATATATTTGAAAACCCAAAGAAAACAAACAAATACTATTATTTTTGCCTTAGAGCATTTTACCCTTATGCTCATAGATTTATTCAACACTTATAACCTTTAGAATGGAAATTTCAATTCACAACTGGATGCGGGCAGAATCCATAGAGACTACTATTAAACGAATCGCCGGATTGGGCTACGACAAACTGGAGATTCAAGGAAGCCCGGAGGCGTATGATACAAAAAAAGTAAATAAACTACTAAAAGACCACGGATTGACTTGTTGGGGCTCAGTAACCCTGATGCTGGAAGACAGAAATCTACTTGCCAAAGACAAAGCCCAAAGAGCAAAATCAGTTCAATATATTAAGGATGTGGTAACCATGGTCAGAGAACTCGATGGCCAGATGGTATCTGTGGTTCCGGGAACTGTAGGCAAAATTATACCAGACGGCAGACCTGACGAAGAGTGGGAATGGGCAGTTGAAGGCATGAAACAAGTATATGAATATGCAGAGAGCATAGGTATCCTGATAGGTATTGAGCCAATCAACCGTTTTGAAACCTACTTTATTAACAGAGGCGATCAGGCTTTGGTATTGGCAGAAGCTGTTGGGCCTAAATGTGGGGTTTGTCTGGATACTTTCCATATGAATATCGAAGAAGATAATACCTATGATGCCATTCGTCGGGCAAAAGGTCGTCTGGTAGGTTTCCATGTGGCAGATAGTAATCGTATGGCGCCGGGAATGGGTACCATCAACTGGCCAAAAATCATTGAAACGCTTCGCGAAATTGACTATGACCAGGTATTATCGGTAGAATTCTGCTCTCCTTTAGATAGAACCCCTGCGAACCCATATCCAAATTCGATTGACCTGAATCCGGAAGGATTAAGTCCTGAGCAAAAGAAATTTCTGGAAGACCACGGTAGTTCTTCGGTTACTGAAGAATTCTATTCGATGCTTACCAGGAAGTCGATAGAAACCCTAAGACCTCTTTTATAACTTGTGGCGGGAACTCCGATACGTCGGACCGCCAGCTTGCAGTTTAAATTTATATCCTATAAAACGGCTATTAGCAGCCACCAACCTATTTAATCTTTTATAAATGAAAATTACCAATGTAGAAGCTTTCTGGCTTCGCTGCCCTATTCCTAAAGAAAAACAACACTTTTCAGATTACGGTCTATTAACAGACTTTGATATGACACTGGTGGTTATTACTACTGATACAGGTTTGCAGGGATTCGGCGAAGCAAAGGCAGCCGTAGGGTCTTCAGGCGTTTGTGCCTCTATTGTTACTTGTGTAGAGAAAGAAATAAAGCCTTTACTTGTGGGTAAAGATGCGCATCATATCACCCGAATCTGGGAACATATTTATAATGGGACCCGCGACCATTATGCTTTAAAAAGAGGTCGTAAATTTCCGATATTGGGCAGAAGAGGTTTAACTATCTCTGCCATGAGTGGGGTTGATACTGCTCTTTGGGATTTAAAGGGTAAGGCTTTGGGCGTTCCTGTAGTAGAATTATTAGGTGGTGCCTGCAGAGAAAAAATGCCTGCTTATGCCAGCGGTGGCTGGGCAGGAACCGATAAAATTGGCGAACAATTATTAGGCTATGTTTCTAAAGGTTTTCAAGGCGTAAAAATGCGTGTGGGGGTGATGGACGAAACCGTGCAGGAAAGCGTAAGACGTGTAAGAGCCGCCAGAGAAGCTTTAGGCGAAAATATTAAATTAATGACCGATGCCCATGGCACTTTCAGCGTGCCGGAGGCCAAGCAGTTTTGCAGAGGTGTAGAAGATTGTAATTTGTATTGGTTTGAAGAACCTATTAGTCCGGATAACCGTCATGGCACAGCTGAGGTAAAAGCTTCAACATCTATCCCCATTGCGGCAGGTGAAAGTGAATATACCGCCTTTGATGTGAGGGATTTGATAGAAGTACGTGCCTTAGACGTAGTTCAACCGGATTCAGCTATTATTGGCGGTATCACAGAAGCGATGCGTGTAGCGCATCTGGCACATGCTTATCAGTTAGAATTAGCCCCGCATTGCTGGGGTTCTGCATTCTCTTTCATGGCAGGTGTTAATGTGGCTTTTGCAGCGCCTGCCGCTACAATTATTGAGTTTTCATTAGGTGGAAACCCGATGATGTATGATCTGGTGCAGGAAAAAATACAGGCAATTGATGGAATGATTGAAGCACCAACAGCGCCGGGCTTAGGTTTAACTCCTAACTGGGATTTTGTAAAGGAATTTAAACAAACGTTTTAAGCAAAGATCCTATAATTTATTTAGTGTAACATTGACTGGGCGTCCCCATGCCCTTGTGTAAATTGTGGCTAATAGATTCAAACTATATAAAACTATGGCAAAAGCAGTAAAAATAAACCACGTGGCGTTGGTAGTAAGCAATCTTGAAAAAGCTTGCGAATTCTACGAAAAAGAAATGGGCTTAGAACCCCTTCCGGCTTTTTTGTTCGACTACCCGACAGCCTTTTTTAAATTCAACGAAGAACAACAACTACACCTTACCGAGTGGGACGATACCTATTCATTCAGAGGACACGTATGCGTGCAGGTTGATGATTTCAATACCATTTTCTACCGTATGAAAGAGCTAGGAGTAATTGATATTCTGCCTTGGGGTAAAGTGCGTCAATTACCTGATGGTGCGATGCAGATGTTTGTCCGTGATCCATCTGGAAATCTGGTTGAAATATCGTCAGCTCCCGGTAGTAGTATTGACCCAAAGATTTTTGAGGATGAAGAGTTGTTTAAAGCAGGTATCTATGTTTCAGGGCGTAATGATTTCAGAGGATATAAATCAGCTGACGCGACTTTATATCACGACAGAACATGAAAAAAAACGTATTGCTTTTGGAAACCGTTGCCGATGAAGCAATGGAACTATTGAATAATGCAGCTTCGGCAGGAGAAATAGAAATTTTTACGGCCTACGGAGATAAACCCTTAGCCACTATCCTTGAAGAAAACTCCATTGATGGTGTAATAACCAGAGGAAAAGGGCAGTGTAACAAGCAATTAATGGAGGCTTGCCCTGATTTACAGGTCATTGCCCGCTGCGGTGTCGGTCTTGATAATGTAGATGTAAAAGAAGCTAGTGCACGCAACATTAAGGTGGTAAATGCGCCCGGTTCAAATTCAAGTACCATAGCCGAACATGCCATTACCCTAATGCTGATGCTGCAACGCAATTTGTACGAATCAGCCAGACAGGTAAAAGCAGGTAACTGGGATTGGCGCAATCAGTTTGTAGGAGACGAGCTACATGGCAAAACTCTGGGAGTTTTAGGCATGGGAAATATCGGTAAGCGAGTAGCTAAATTAGGTGATGCTTTTAGTATGAACGTTGTGTATTGGGATAAATTTCCGGTACAATCAGAGTTTCAGGGTTTGTCTTTGGAAGAGGTTTTAAAGGTATCTGATATTATTACTTTGCATTTACCGTTATTTGAAGATACAAAAAACCTGATTGGAGAGAAAGAGTTGGCGCTAATGAAACCTCATGCTATTTTGATTAATACAGCCAGAGGAGCATTAGTAGACCAGAAAGCTCTAGTAGAAGCGTTGAATAATGGCACAATCGGTGGATTCGGCGCTGATGTATTGGTAGTAGAGCCACCTACGCCAGACGAGCCATTATTGAACCACCCTAAAACCATTATTACAGCACACGTAGGAAGCCTTACAGCAACTACTTATAAAAATATGTGTGTATCAACTGTAAAAAATGTTTTGGCTATTTTATCAGGAAAGTCACCTCAACCTGAAAGTGTTTTTAACAGAAGAGAGTTAGATTTATAATCTTTTTTCGCAGTTATAAGTATTTAACCACGGAGTGACACTGAGTTCTGCACAGAGTTTCACAGAGTATCTGAAAACCGTGTAACTCCGTGCAAAACTCTGAGCCACTCCGTGGTAAATAAAAAACCTAAAATTCAATCCTAAAAAATAAACTATGAATGCTCAACCAAACACACTGAAACTCCTTGTGGCTGTCACAGGGATATTTCTGTTTGTGGCTTCCTACACTAGCCTGAAACGCAATCCGGCTACTGCAGATGAAAACCCAAAAATAGCCAAACTGAAATTGCAACCCGGCTTTAAGGCTGAACATCTCTATAGCCCCTCAGAAAACGAACAAGGTTCATGGGTAGCAATGGCTTTTGATGATAAAGGGCGCATGATTACTTCAGATCAATATGGCATTCTCTATCGTCTGACAATCCCGGCTATTGGTCAGGGAACTGCTCCCAAAACAGAGAAGCTAACTATTCAGGGTGATACTGTTGCGTTGGGCAACGCACAAGGCTTATTATATGCTTTCAATAGCCTGTATGTGATGATGAACAACAGCGCCAATAAGAAGTTTCCTAGAAAAAGTGGTTTGTATCGCTTGCAGGATACTAACGGCGACGACCAGTTTGACAAAGTCACCTTGATGAAAGAACTGAAAGGAGATGGCGAACATGGCCCGCATAGTGTGATTCTATCACCTGATAAAAAATCTCTGTACATCGTAGCAGGTAATTATACTGACCCTCCGAAATTTGATTCTTATCGCCTGCCACCAAACTGGAAATACGATAAATTATTTCCACATATCAAAGACCCGAGAGGCCACGCTACTGATCGTACAGAACCGGGTGGATGGATTGCCAATGTAGACCCCGAGGGCAAGCATTGGGAACTGGTAAGCGGTGGCTATAGAAATACCTACGATATTGCTTTCAATGAAGTAGGTGATTTATTTGCCTATGACTCTGACATGGAATGGGATTTCGGTTTACCATGGTATCGCCCGACACGTATTTGCCATGTAACCAGTGGTAGCGAATACGGCTGGAGAACAGGCTCAGGTACATGGGAACCAACTTTACCGGATAACCTTCCTCCGGTAATTGGTATCGGACAAGGCTCTCCTACCAACTTATTGCATACAAAAGATGCAAAATTCCCTGCAAAATATAAAAATACGCTATTAGCATTTGACTGGAGTTTTGGTATTGTACACGCCATTCACTTAAAACCAAGCGGCTCTACTTATTCGGCCGAAAGAGACGAATTTTTATCAGGTTTACCATTACCTTTAACTGACGGAGCAATCGGTCCTGACGGTGCTTTATACTTCCTGACAGGTGGGCGTCGCTTGGAGTCAGACTTATATCGTGTATATTATAATGGCCCTGAAAGCACTGAGGTTTCAGTAGCTACAGCCCCAACCAAAGAAAATACTTTAAGAAGAGAGTTGGAAGCTTTCCATGGCGAACCAAATAGTATGGCTGTAGAAAAAGCATGGCCAAACTTAAGCCACCCAGACCGCTTTATTCGTTATGCCGCGAGAATGGCTTTGGAGCACCAACCAGTTACCGAATGGCAGGATAAAGCTTTAGCAGAAAAAGACCCTATCAAAGTGATTAATACAATGATTGCCTTGGCTCGTCATGGCAATGCAGATCAGAAAGAAAATATTCTGAAATCATTATTAGGTGTCAACTATCGTACATTATCAGAATCGCAACAAGTAGATGTATTGCGTGCGTTTGAGTTGGTATTTACGAGAATGGGTGCGCCAAGTGCAGCTACTAAAGCAAAGGTGATTGCTTATATGAATCCTAATTTCCCGTCAAGTGGCAATGAGCAGAATAAGATTTTAAGCAGAACTTTAGTTTATCTGGATGCGCCGGGAGTAGTGGCTAAATGTGTAGCTATGTTAGATAAAAAAGAAGCGGCAGGAACAATAGCCGGAGGACAAACAGCTACTTCATCTGCCGATTTAATCATGCGTAATCCGGCTTATGGTTTAGACATTGCCAAAATGTTGGAGAAAACTCCTCCGGTACAACAAACCTATATTGCTACGGTTTTAACTTCTGCCAAAACTGGTTGGACACCACAATTGAGAGAAAAATATTTCAAATGGTTAGGTAATGCCTTAAACTATCGTGGTGGCAATAGTTATATCGGTTTCATTGATAGAATGCAAAAACTGGCATTAGCCAATGTACCAAAGGCACAGGTGGCTCATTACGAAAAATTATCAAGAGCTGATTTGCTTACCAAATCAGGTAATGATCTGGTGATAAAGAATTATCCGAAAGGCCCTGGTAAAAACTGGAAATTAGACCTTGCCGTGGAATCAGTAGAAAAAGGCCTGACAAGTCGTAATTTCCAACAAGGCAAAGATATGTATAATGCCATTACCTGTAGCCGTTGCCACAGCATGGGTGGAGAGGGTGGAAATGTCGGCCCTGATTTAACTCAATTAGGTACGCGTTTTACAACAAAAGATATTCTGGAGGCTATCATCGACCCAAGCAAGGCAGTATCAGACCAATATGCAGCTACACAGTTTATCCTGAAAAACGGAGATTCGGTTGTGGGTCGTCTGGCTAATGAAGATAATACTGCTTATTATGTGTCGCAGAACCCTTATGCACCAGACATGTTAATGAAAATAGCGAAAAAAGATGTAGCTTCAAGTAAATATTCGTCTGTATCAGTCATGTTGCCGGGTCTTATCAATGGTTTGAATGAAGAGGAATTGAGAGATTTAATAGCTTATCTGAAATCAGGCGGTAACCAAAACCATGAGATTTTTGCGAGTAAGGGTGGGAAATAGGTTTTGATAGACCAATCTGAGGCAAACTATAAAGTTATTGTAAGTCAATCGTTGATTTTAGCACAAACATCATTAATTCGACTACGTCCACTTTTTTAGTGTTTCGCAATTTTGCATTGTAATTATTAACAATCAAAATTTAAAAAAATGGACAATTCAAAAAAAGTATGGTTTGTAACTGGTGCCTCTAAGGGTTTAGGATTAGCTCTTGTAAAAAAGTTACTTACAGAAGGCTATAGAGTAGCTGCTACTTCAAGAGATGTAAAAAGCTTAAGTTTGGCAGTTGATAACAACACTTCAAATTTTTTACCATTACAGGTAGAATTGCTAAACGAGGAAAGTGTTTTAAAAGCAATACAAGACGTTATCAACACTTTTGGAGGTATTGATGTATTGGTAAATAACGCAGGTTATGGTCAGATAGGTACGTTAGAAGAAATGACTGATGTTGAAGCAAGAGAAAATTTTGATATTAATATTTTTGGTTTACTGAATGTTACCAGAAATATGATGTCACATTTCAGAACTAAGAAGTCTGGTCATATTATCAATGTTTCCTCTATTGCTGGCTTATTAGGTACCTTCCCTGGCTGGGGAGTATATTGTGCTACAAAATTTGCTGTAGTAGGCTTAACTGAGGCTTTATCTGCGGAAGCGAAAGAGTTTAATGTAAAAGCTACAATAGTTTATCCTGGGTACTTCAATACTAATTTTTTAAAAGAAGGTTCAATGAAAATGCCTGCCAATCCTATAGCTGATTATACCGCTGCCAGAAACACAGAAGTTTGGCATGAAACTCAAATGATAGGTAATCAGCCGGGAGACCCTGACAAGGCCGCACTTGCTTTTATTCAATTAGCAGAAATGGAAAATGCACCTTTACACTTTTTTATGGGTTCAGATTCTTTTGGTATGGCTTATAACAAAATTGAAGTATTACAAAATGAATTAACAGCTAACGAAGTGTTAAGCAAATCAACAGACTATAAAAAGTAATAATGCTTAATTTTGTCCGAGCTTAATTCATAAGTTAAGCTCGGATATTTTAAATTATGGTCACATGAGCAATTTAAAAATACATCAATTCAAAACCATAGCTGAGTTTCATAAGATAAGTGGCTTACCAAAACCTGAGCATCCATTGGTAAGTTTGGTAGATTACGGCTTAGTAGAATATCAGACCGATGAAAAAGAAATTAGCTGGGTGCAGAATTTTTATTCAATCGGCTTAAAAAGAAATATTGAAGGTAAGTTTAAATACGGTCAGCAACAATACGATTTTGACGAAGGTCTGTTAACATTTGTAGCACCAAAGCAAGTGGTAAGTATTACTATTGATAAATCTCAAGCAAAAAAGCCCGATGGTCTTTTGTTATTTATTCATCCGGATTTTATATGGAATACACCATTGGCAGGTACCATCAATAAATATGATTTTTTTGGTTACAATGTAAACGAAGCTTTATTTGTATCTGAAAAGGAAGAAATGGTTATTATGGATATTTTTAAAAACATACAACGGGAATATCATTCTAACATAGATAAATTTACCCAACGCATTGTTATAGCCCAGATAGAGCAATTGTTAGGGTATTGTGAAAGATTCTACCAAAGACAATTTATAACCAGATCTAAAACCAACCATCAAATATTGGCAAAGTTTGAAACCATTTTAGAAAATTATTTCAACAGTGAAAATCTAATTGAAAAAGGTACACCTACTGCTCAATATCTGGCTGAACAATTAAATTTATCTCCAAACTATCTAGGTAGTTTGTTGAAATCTCTTACGGGTAATTCTACTCAAACACTTATCCATGAAAAACTTGTTGAGAAAGCTAAAGAAAAATTATCAACAACTAATCTATCAGTAAGTGAAATAGCCTATCAATTAGGCTTTGAGCATAGCCAGAGTTTTTCAAAGCTGTTTAAAAGTAAAACTCAATTGTCACCATTAACATTTAGAGCAAGTTTTAATTGATCAATAGTCCGCTAAAAAAAAAGGTATTAAAAAATGGGTAAAATACTTAGGTTGTTTTGCGTAGCAACCCAAATCTTTTACCCCATCAACGTAGAAACACTTACAAAGAAAATATTGCGAAAAATGTCTGGAAATGGTAAATTTATTCACCGTTTGTATGGATTTAGATAATTTCCAACTTCTAAATAAATGGCTATGATAATTAAAAAACTAAATTTTAATAAAAAATTCGCCTTATTATTAGCCGGATTTTCGTTTCTTTTTCTGGGTCAACTTATTGCACAGAAAGGAGCCAGACAACCTATCAATGTATTGATAATCGACGGGCAGAATAATCATAAAAACTGGCCACAGACTACCCAACTGATGAAAGGCTATCTGGAAGAAACCGGGCTTTTTAAAGTGAGTGTAGCCACTACACCACCGGAGGGTGGAGATATGGAAACCTTTAAGCCGGATTTTTCTCAATATCAGGTTGTGCTATCCAACTATAATGGTGATTCATGGTCTAAAGCTACCAAAGATGCATTCGAGAAGTTTGTTAGCCATGGGGGCGGTTTCGTAAGTGTGCATGCGGCAGATAATGCTTTTCCTGAATGGGAAGCATACAATAAAATGATTGGTGTAGGTGGTTGGGGCAATCGCAATGAAAAATCAGGTCCGTATGTGTATTACGACGAAGAAAAACATACATTCGTACAGGATAACAGCGCAGGTCGTGGCGGTAGTCATGGGGTAGAACATCAGTTTGTGGTAAAAGTACACAATACCAAACATCCGATTACCAAAGGTTTGCCAGCAGCCTGGTTACATGAAAAAGATGAGCTATATGATAGATTAAGAGGACCAGCCGAAAATCTGGAAATATTGGCTACCGCCTATAGCGATAAAGAAAAAAGAGGCTCAGGTAGAATTGAACCGATGTTAATGACCATAACGTATGGCAAAGGTAAAATCTTTCATACTGTGCTTGGGCATGGCAATTACTCACAGAAATGTAAAGGATTTATTGCTACTTTGCAAAGAGGTACCGAATGGGTAGCCACTGGAAAAGTAACACAGGCTGTTCCTAAGGATTTCCCGACAGCTGAAAGTGTAAGCATCAGAGACAATTAATATAGAGAAACTACTATTCAAATTTAACAAAATAAACAATGGAATCGAACTCATCACGTCGCTTAGTTCTGAAAAACATCATCGGTGGAGCGGCCATATTATCAGCACCCATGAGCCTTACAGAAGCTTTTGCGGCCAACGAAAAGATATTGGGAAGTGAACTGAACGGTAAAATTAACCACTCGGTTTGTCGTTGGTGTTATAGCAAAATACCTCTGGAAGACCTTTGCAAAGAGGTGGTGGCTATGGGTATGAAATCAATAGAACTACAAGGCCCTGAAGATTGGCCAACGCTTAAAAAGTATGGTCTTCATTGCGCTATGCCCTGGGGAGCAGGGATGGGTATTGAAAAAGGATTCAACAATCCGGCTTTGCATGATGAACTGGTTGCCAGTTATGAAGGCATTTTCCCTAAACTGAAAGCAGCAGGGTATGATAAAGTCATTTGTTTCTCAGGTAATAGAAAAGGGATGTCAAATGAAGAAGGTATGGAAAACTGTGCCAAAGGTTTGAAAAGACTCATGTCATCGGCAGAGAAACACGGAGTAACAATGGTAATGGAACTATTGAATAGCAAAGTGAACCATAAAGATTATATGTGCGACTATAGTAAATGGGGCGTTGATTTATGTGATAAAATAGGTTCAGAAAGATTCAAATTGTTATATGATATCTACCACATGCAAATCATGGAAGGTGACGTAATTGCCACTATCAAGAAATATCATCCATATTTTGCACATTATCATACAGGCGGTGTTCCAGGCCGTGCAGAAATTGATGATACGCAAGAATTGAACTATCCGGCAATTATGCGCGCTATTGTAGAAACAGGTTATAAAGGCTATGTAGGACAAGAATTTGTACCAAGACGCCCAGACCAGATAGCTTCTTTAAAACAAGGAATGAAGATATGTGATATAGCTTAATACGGGCTAAACCCCATTCTACGCGGGCCGCCCTAACCCTCCCCAACAATGGGGAGGGGACAAAAAAAGCCGCTTCAAGAGCGGCTTTTGTGTTTCATATCAATTGTAGCGAAATCACTTCTTAAACAATGAATCCACAAATTCCATTTTATTAAATACCTGCAAATCATCCATTTGCTCACCTACTCCAATATATTTCACCGGAATCTTAAATTCATCTGAAATACCAATAACTACCCCACCTTTGGCAGTGCCATCCAATTTAGTAATAGTCAAGGAATCAATTTCTGTTACTTTCGTGAACTCGCGGGCTTGTATAACGGCATTTTGTCCGGTACTTCCATCTAAAACCAGCATTACTTCATGTGGCGCTTCCGGTAGGAATTTCTGAACAACCCGCTTAATTTTTCCTAACTCGTTCATTAGGTTTACTTTGGTATGCAAACGTCCTGCTGTATCAATAATGATAATATCGGCATTCATTTCCATTCCTTTTTTTACGGCATCAAAAGCTACTGACGATGGGTCAGTGTTCATGCCATGGTCAATCACGTCAACACCTACCCGTTTCCCCCAGAGTTTCAATTGGTCAACAGCCGCTGCTCTGAATGTATCGGCTGCTCCTAGCACTACCTTTTTGCCTCTTTTTTGAAACTGGTGTGCGAGTTTACCAATAGTAGTTGTTTTACCTACACCATTGACACCTACTACCATCAGTACATAAGGTTTTGGCAGATGGTCAGTTTCAAAACTATCTTTTACATCCTGTGAATTATTCTCGGCCAATAAAGCAGCTGCCTCTTCACGCAGGATTCTATCTAATTCTTCAACACTTGTATATTTATCACGCTCTACTCTTGCCTCAATACGTCTGATAATCTTCACGGTTGTCTCTACACCCACATCAGAACTGATAAGGATTTCTTCCAGTTCGTCTAATACTTCCTCATCCACTTTCGATTTCCCGACGATGGCGCGTGAGAGTTTATCAAAAATACTTGTCTTTGATTTTTCTAGTCCTTTATCAAGCGATTCTTTTTTTTCTTTCGAGAAGAAGTCAAATAAGCCCATTTATAGTAATATGTGTAAATATGAATAATTGCCATGCCTGAGGGATTTAAACAGGCTTTAAGACAAAACTATAACAATTTTATGAGAGTTTCAGTTTAACCCTCACGAAAAACTAAAAAACAAATCAGCTATTTCTTCGCTGACACGCTTCGGACGAAACGTTTTAGCATCTAAACAAACCCATATCGTACGTGAGCGAGCCAGTACTTCCTCATCCTGCAGAATCTCACAATGGCGATCGCTGGTGACACCCGTAAAATTGTCAACCCAGGTTTTCACCATCAGATTTTCGCCTAAAAAAGCAGGCTTCAGGTAATCAATTTCATGTCGGCGTACAACCCAGGCAATTTGTGAGCTTAGCTCGGTTGGCACTGCAGTATGCCAGTGGTTACCAGCAGCTTCCTGCACATAGCGTAGGTACACGATATTATTGACATGATTAAGGTCATCGATGTCTGTGGCAACGACTTTGATAGGAAAGAAATGGTAATTGCTTCTGCGGGTTTCCATGGCTTTGAATGGGTTAAATGATTCCAAAACAAAAAAGCCCTCTTGAGCATCAAGAAGGCTTCTACCAATATCTTTATTGGAATTATGCTTTAAGCGCGTTTTGCAATTCTTCCATAGGAACCATTTCTTCCTTGAAAGTATATGCACCGGTTTTAGGAGACTTCACAGCTTTGATAACTTTTGCGAAGTTTTTTCCTGCGGTTTTATCACGAAGCGTAGCGACTACTTTCTTTGCCATTTGAGTATCGTTTTATGAGGTTTTGATTCAATTGATTTTACAGAATCCTGATAAAATCTACAAAATCAAAGAATTATTTAATTTCTTTATGAGTAGTATGTTTCTTCAGGAATGGGTTATATTTTTTTAACTCCATACGACCTGTAGTGTTTTTACGGTTTTTAGTCGTAACGTAGCGAGACATACCTGCTACACCGCTTGTTTTTTGCTCAGTGCACTCTAGGATAACCTGTACACGATTGCCTTTCTTCGCCATTGTTTTATGTATTTGATAACTTTAAAATCTATTTCGGGCTGCAAAGATATTAAACTATTGATTATTAACCAAATCTCTATCGAAAGTTTTTTGTGAAATTATTAGATTTTGTGCTTCTTACTACAATTTTATAGAGGCCCATATCGACTATTTTAAAAGAAATGCAATAAATTCGTTTTAATATCATAGTTTTGAACTGTACAGATAAAACGACCTGAAATCTTATGAACAACACACGCATTAACTTACTGGCTCGCCCAATTGGTAACCCGACACCTGAATGTTGGGACATAGAAGAAGTGGATACCCCCGAATTGCAGGAAAATCAGGTATTGGTGCAAGTACAATACTTGTCTATTGACCCTGCGATGCGTGGGTGGATGAATGAGGGCAAATCTTACGTAAGACCTGTCAGAATCGGGGAAGTAATGCGGGCTTTAGGGGCTGGGGTAGTGGTTGAGTCAAAACATGCTGATTTCAAGGCCGGTGATTCTGTAACAGGCATTACGGGTGTACAGGAATATGCTGTATTAGATGGCAAAGATTTAGTAAAAGTTGACCCGAATTTTGTACCGTTACCTGCCTATTTAGGCACTTTGGGTATGTCAGGATTGACTGCCTATTTTGGACTTTTAGATACAGGCCAACCTAAACCGGGTGAAACGGTGTTGGTATCTGGTGCTGCCGGAGCGGTAGGAAGTGTAGTTGGGCAGATCGCCAAAATAAAAGGTTGTAGAGTAGTGGGCATAGCCGGAGGAGACGAAAAATGTAAATATGTAGTAGAAGAATTGGGCTTTGACGCCTGTGTGGATTATAAAACCGGAAACCTGAGAGGACAATTAAAAGAAGCTTGTCCGGATGGCATTGATGTGTATTTTGATAATGTAGGTGGAGAAATATTAGATACAGCACTTACTCTGATTAATATGAAAGCAAGAATTGTGATTTGTGGAGCTATTTCGCAATACAATGCTATTCAGAAGCCTGCAGGACCGAGCAATTATATGTCGTTATTAGTCAATCGTGCCCGGATGGAAGGGATTGTGGTTTTTGATAATGCAGCTAATTATGGCAAAGCCATTAAAGAAATGGCAGGCTGGGTAGCACAGGGAAAACTCAATGCCAAAGTAGATGTAACCGAAGGAGGCATTAAGGCATTTCAGGATACTTTCATGAAACTTTTTAAGGGTGAAAACATAGGTAAACTGGTTTTGAAAGTAACATGATGCCAACCCATCCGGAAACAGATACCATTCATTCAATCATTCAGAAAATCGCCTCGCTACAATCGCGGGGCGATATATATTTTCCTGAGGGCATTTTCCCGTCTTATCGCCAGAATAAATACCTGCTTTATAAGCGACCGGATACCAATATCTTTTATACGGCTTCTATTGTTTTTGTTCTTAATCAACTTAAATCTTCCTTACCTCTTGAATCTCAACTGCTTGTTAAGGATATTTCGAAGAAAGCCGTTCAGAATTATCCTACTTTTCAGAATAAAGATGGTTTAAAAACTTATAACTTCTGGCAGACACCCAAAGATGGGAGAGAGTCTAATCATTTCCCTAACGGTTATATTTTTCGCTATTCAGAGCATTTCAGATTACCCGATGATATTGATGATACCTCATTGGTTTACCTGACATCAAAGGCTAGTAAAGAAGAAATAATCTGGCTGAAAGAAAAGCTGCAATTACACGCCAATTTATCGGAAGGCCCCACAAAAAAAAGACAGGTAAAGAATACCTTTACACATTACAAAGCCTTAAAAGTCTACTCTACCTGGTTTGGCAAAAACATGGCTATTGAATTTGATGCTTGTGCCTTATGTAACCTGATGTATCTGTTTGAATCATTTAAATTGCCACATAACGAGTATGATATGGATACCTATCAATACCTGATTGGTATCATCAGAAGAAAGGAGTTTATCAGCCACCCGTTTCAGGTATCGCATAATTATGCTACTGCTCCTTTATTTGTGTATCATTTATCACGCTTATTAGGCGAATTTGCAACTACTCCCTTAGAATCTTACAGAAAAGACCTGATTGAAATTGCGCTTTTATTAATGAAAATAGAAAAAGTAGCAATGAATAAAATATTGCTACAAACATCGCTTCTGAAACTAAGCAGAATCAATGATTTTGGGTATAAAAACGAAATAGAAGATTGCCTGAAAGCAGATTCGGCACTTAACCTGATAATACCTGACTCTGATTTCTGTTATTTCTTAGGGCCGTTATTAAGCTCTTACGAAAATCCGATTTTGCAGTTTTTTGCCCCTTTGAAAATCACCCAGATGGATTGGAAATGCGAAGCGCATGAATGGGTTTTGGTCTTAGAGAATTTAATTGAGCGCAATAAAAATTAGCATCTTACGCTACTTTATTATCCTTTCACCTAGAGAATCTTGTAAATATCATGGCAAAGTGCTAGTATAGCATACTATTTTATGATTAGCTAAGGCTTTTAAAACTTTTATGCATATGTACCTCCGTTTGCCTGTTCATTTGTCACTCAGTCGTCATAAAAACAGATTATTGGTTTTTCTGTTCATCATTGCTATTGTAGCTGCCGGATTAATCGTGTTATTGATAAATTATGTGAATAAAAATCGGTTGTTTCATGGTTTCTATTCAAAACCAACAGCTTATCAATTAGAAAATGCTTTCCCAAATCTGAAATTTAATAGCCCGGTTGAGTTTGTGCATGCGGGTGATGGTACTAATAGGATTTTTGTATTGGAGCAGGAGGGCGTCATTAAAGTATTTGATAATAATCCGTCTGTTAAAGCTGCCTCTACTTATATGGATATCAAAGACAAAGTAGATGATTTAGGTGAAATGGGTTTATTAGGTATTGCCTTTGACCCGAATTTTAAAGAGAATGGTTATTTCTACGTAAACTATAATAGAAGAAATCCTTTGGAAACAATTATTGCCCGTTTTAAAGCCAGTAATTATAAAGATGCCAAAGTAGCTCCTGCGTCTGAAACTATAATTATGCGTTTCCCGCAACCTTATGATAACCATAATGGAGGAAAAGTAGCCTTTGGTCCGGATGGCTATCTGTACGTTGCTGTGGGTGATGGGGGTGCGTGGGGAGACCAGCATAATTATTCACAGAACAGAAGTTCTATTTTAGGCAAAATGCTACGGATAGATGTACATAAAACTGATAAGGGTAATTATGGGATTCCGGCAGATAACCCTTATGCAGGTAATAAAGAGGGATTCAGAGAGGAGATATATGCTTATGGCTTGCGTAACCCCTGGCGCTTTAGTTTTGATTCGAAAACCGGGCAAATGTGGGTAGGAGATGTAGGGCAGAATGAATTTGAAGAGATAGACATTGTGACAAAAGGAGGTAATTATGGCTGGCGTTTAAAAGAAGCCAATCGTTGCTATAATCCAAGAAATGATTGCGACCCGTCAAATATATTGATAGACCCTATTCATCAATATCCACGAGGTGATGGTACTTCTGTTACCGGAGGATATGTATATTATGGCAAAAGGATTCCTGCTTTGCAAGGCAAATATATTTTTGCTGATTACACCAAAGGAAATGTATGGGCTCTCTCTTTTAACGGAAATACCAAAACAGGTAATGAATTATTAAGTACTGAAGCAGGCCAGGTCTCTTCTTTCGGGGTAGACGCCAACGAGGAAATTTATATCTTAGACCATTATAGCGGGCAAATTAAACGATTGGTGGCAGGTAAATAAAAGCCTGCCTAAATGCGCATAGAAATGCCTTTGCCTTTTAGATAATATTTCAATTCAGGAATACCGATTTCCTTGAAGTGGAAGATACTGGCAGCGAGTCCTGCATCGGCCTTTCCGGTAGTAAAAACATCATAAAAATGCTCCATTGTTCCGGCACCACCTGAAGCAATGATAGGTATATTAGCATTATCAGAAATCTGAGCAGTCAATTCAAGGGCAAATCCGGCTTTAGTACCATCTGTATCCATTGATGTCAATAATATTTCTCCGGCGCCTCTGTCTTCTACCTCTTTTGCCCATTCAATGGTTTTTAATTCGGTTGGTTTTCTTCCACCGTGCGTGTGTACAATATGTTCCTGAAAACCATTTTCCAAGGTAATATATCGGGTGTCAATCGCCACTACAATACATTGTGAGCCAAACTCCAAAGCCAGTTCATTAATCAAACCCGGGTTACGCACGGCCGATGAATTGATAGAAACTTTATCTGCTCCGGCATTCAATAATTTAGAAACATCAGATACTGACCCGATACCGCCACCTACGCAAAACGGAATATTAATGGTATGCGCAACCCGTCGAACCAGGTCTATCAAGGTTTTGCGTTCTTCAACAGTGGCCGTAATATCCAGAAAGACCAATTCATCGGCACCTTGCAGCGCATACTCTGCCCCTAATTCAACGGGGTCTCCGGCGTCACGCAGGTTTACAAAGTTCGTACCCTTTACCGTACGTCCATCTTTTATATCTAAACAAGGGATTATTCTTTTAGTAAGCATAGTTAGTTTAATTGTGAATTAGTAAATGGTGAATGCGGACGCCGCTCAATCACTAATTCACTCAATTCTTTATAAATATTCGGTCTGGCAATCTGCATCATAATATCCGGGTTATCCAGAGGAGTGAAGCCAAATTGGGCGTATAGGCCGTGGGCATCACGGGTGGCTAACATCCAACGTCTCAGATTCTGTAATTCCGGTAATTGTTGGATACATTCCATCAGCCATTTTGATAAGCCTTTTCCTCTTTCTGGTTCCAATATAAATACATCAGCTAAATAGGCAAAAGTAGCACAGTCTGAAATCGCGCGGGCATAGCCCACCTGTTCACCTGAGTCTTTATAAATCCCAAAGGCAATTGAGCCTGCTGCTGCACGCTTTACTACATCCATCGGAATCTCCGGCGACCAATAACTTGTTTTCAGGAAGTCATGAATCACATCAAACTGCAACAATTCCTTATCGGTGCTGATGATATACCCGTCTTTTCTGAATTCGTGCTTCATATAAATCTGCGTTCAATGTCTTTCAAGCTAATGCGATTTTCATAAATAGCCTTGCCAACAATGACTCCGAAAATATTTAATTCTGCTAATTCTTCAAGGTCAGCCATTGAGCTTACACCTCCACTCGCAATTACTTTTAAATCAGGGAATTGTTCGTGCATTTTTTTGTATAGGTCTACTGATGGACCTTGTAGTAGTCCATCTTTGGCAACATCAGTACTTATAGTATATTGAATACCCTTTTGAATCCATTCGCCAACAAAATCGTATACCCATACACTGGTTTCTTCCTCCCAACCACTTACGGCAATTTTTTCCTGTTTGGCATCAGCCCCCAGAATAATCGCTTCACTTCCATAAGATTTGAGCCATGATTCAAACAACTCAGGATTCTTCACGGCGATACTTCCTCCGGTTACTTGTTTGGCTCCACAATCAAAAGCTAGTCGGATATCCACATCTGATTGTACACCTCCACCAAAATCAATATGCAGATTAGTTTTTGAAGCGATGGTTTCTAATACTTTGGCATTGACAATCTTTTTCTGCTTGGCACCATCTAAATCAACTAAATGCAAACGCTTGATTCCGGCATCTTCAAACATTTTAGCAACTTCAAGCGGATTTTCATTATAGGTTTTTTTCTGGGAATAATCGCCTTGGGTAAGGCGAACACATTTGCCTTCGATGATGTCAATGGCTGGTATGATTTGGAGCATGGTCTTGTCGTATTCAGGTAGTAATAGTAATGAGAGAGGTTATTGTATCTTCAAAAAATTCTCAAAAATCTTCTGCCCTACATCTCCACTAATTTCAGAGTGAAACTGGGCGGCAAAGAAATTATCTTTTTGTAACATAGCTGAATATTCGAGCATATATTCAGTCTTTGCCACAGTATAATCGCATAAAGGGGCATAATAGCCATGATTGTAATAGACATACGAATGCTCAGCTAATCCTTCAGTTAATTCGCAGCCATAGCTATAAATATCATTCCATCCTGTTTGAGGTACTTTGAAACCTTTAATCTGCGGGAATTTCAGTACAGGCACATCAAATACGCCAAGACAATCAGTATTGTTTTCTTCTGACGATTTGCATAACAATTGCATGCCTACACACGTACCCAGAAAAGGTTGCTTTAGGGTGGGAATGAGTTTATCTAAACCATTCTCACGCAGGCTTCTCATGGCTGTGCTGGCTTCACCTACACCTGGAAAAATGATTCTTTCTGCCGAGCGGATAGTATTGGCATCATCAGATAATTCGTATGCCACACCAATACGCTCCAGAGCATACATTACTGACTGCACATTGCCTGCGTTATATTTAATAATGATAACTTTCAAATCAGAGAAAATTGAAGAGGGTTTATTATGGTGTTGTTATTACAAATCTATCAGTATACTTTGATAATGTCAGTAGAAAATCAAAAAAGTACTATTATTTCTTTTCATTATTTAATTAATTCTACGGCTGTATCTCTATCTATAAATGCAAAATACACCTTTTATGGCACTTTGTCCAAAATGGGTAAGAGAATGTTCATTTTGAGTTAACGCTTGTCTATTATTTCCCTGCAAATTTGTCTATAACTTCTCCATTACCAAACGAGCAAAAGTAACAACTAGCTTTTTGTATCATGAGATGGATTAAGTATAAGCGCTGTAATGACATTTCAATTATTGATATATGCAAAAAACAATCTACCACGATTTATTGCAATTAACACTCAATAAGATTTTCGGAACGTTAAGCGTCGAAGCCTTTGAGTCAGTATTTAGTTTGCTTGAATGGAAAGAAATATCAGGGGGCGAAGTCCTGTTTCATAAGGGCGACGAATCAGATAGTCTTTATGGCGTATTAAGTGGGCGATTGCAAGCCTACGTCACTGATAGTTCTGGTGAAAAAGTGATCCTCGGAGAAATTCCTCCGGGTGAAACGGTGGGAGAAATGGGAGTTTTCACCGACTCTCCCCGAAGTGCTGATATTGTAGCTATTCGTGATTCGGTGCTCGTTAAAATCAGCAAAACTACCTTTGAGCGAATCATTATGGTCTCTCCCAGGGTCGTACTCAATATTACTAACCTGATTATTGAGCGATTAAACCGACAAAATCTTTCAAAAAAGACCAACTATAAAATTACCAACGTAGCTCTGGTCTGTCTGCATAATTCAGAGGCCGAAAAAAAATTCTGTCGTAAAATCTATCAATCTCTAAGCAAACAGGAGAGTGGCCAGTATTTATCTGTTCCTATCATCAACGAGCATTTTGATAATAATCAGATTGCTAATGTAGAAAAAGCAGATGTTGAAAAATACAGATTGCTGAGCAACTGGCTCGATGAGCAGGAAGCAAAATACAGTTATGTACTCTATGAAGCCGATTCTCTCACCAGCGAATGGACGAAAAGATGTATTCGTCAGGCAGATAAAGTTTTAGTTATTAGTGAAAGCAGTTATCCCCCAACACCTCAATCAGCGGAAACATCTTTATTATATAATCGGTTTTCAGATGTCAGCAAAACCCTTATCCTGATTCATCCTGCTAATTCAGGCTTGCCTATTGACACTTCTGTATGGTTAAAGAAACGACAAATCCAGCGTCATTTTCATGTGGAGCAGGATAAACCGGCTGATGTTGAGCGTATACGTCGTTACCTGATGGGACAGTCTGTTGGTTTGGTTTTGTCAGGTGGAGGAGCCAGAGGCTTTGTACATGTAGGGGTTTATCGCGCATTGGAAGAATACGGCATTCCGGTAGATTTTGTGGGTGGAACAAGTATGGGCTCTATCATTGCTAGTTTCATTGCCATGGGTAATTCGGCAGACAAACTCTATAAGGCCATGCGGGAGATTTATCTGGATGGTAAAAATCCTACGTCTGATTTTAACCTGATTCCTTATTTCTCTCTGATTAAAGGGAAAAAAGTAGAAGAGATTCTTGAAAAATATTATGGAGCTGCTAACATAGAAGACCTGTGGCGAAGTTTCTATTGCGTTTCTAGTAATATTACTAAAGCAGAGGCTGTTATTCATAAACATGGTCAATTACGCAAATATGTACGCGCCAGTATTTCTTTACCGGGTGTTTTTCCGCCTGTAATTGACGAAGATGGACTATTGGTTGATGGAGGTATTTTCAATAATACACCCGTTGATGTAATGCTTGCACAAGGGGTAGGTAAGGTGATTTCAGTAGATATGAATATACAACGCTCATTACAGAAAAAAGAAGAATTTCAGACAGGTGGTAGCTGGACTAACTTTAAAGAACGCGTGATGGGAAACAGCACAGGCGCAAAAATCCCGAATATGATGTCAATGATTTTTCAGTCGACTACCATTGCCAGTGATTTTAAGGCTAATCAGTATAAACCTTACTGCGACCTGTATATTAACCCAAATGTCAGCAATTTTGGTTTAATGGATTGGAAATCTTATGATAAAATTGTTGAAATCGGGTACCAGACCGCTGTAAATGCTATTCAGGAACAATTGGCCGATACTATTGACTCCTTCAAATAATCCACAGGTATGAAAAAACTTTTTTTAATCCTGGTCTTAACTACCACGTTAAGCTATATTTCTGTTGCGCAAAACAGTAAACTGGATACCGCTACCTCAAAAAAAGGCTGGCGGCTATTTGGTAACAAAAAAGCCAGAGAACTGGAAAACTTATCACGCGAGAAGGGAAAGATTGAAAACGAAAAGAAACAACTGGAAAAACAAAACCAAGACCTGTACCTACAACAGCATGCGCTTGATTCACAATTAGTGGCCACTAATCAGAGCCTTAAATTAATGAGTGAAGCACAGGTCAAGGCTGAATTCAGATTGCTGCAACAAAGGCAATTGCTAGACTCTGTTACTTATTCTAAAGTTATTGATTCGCTCAAAATAAGTGAACAACAAACCGCATTGGAACAAAAGGAGGCAGAAGTAAAGCTCAAACGAAGCCAGACTAACCTATTAATTGTAGCGGTATTTGCCATGCTTTGTCTGGCAGTCATTTTTTATAAGAGTATGGTGAATGTGAAAAAGTATTCAAAAATTATTGATGCTGAGAAAAACAAAGCCGAAAATCTATTGCTCAATATTCTACCAAAAGAAATAGCCGAAGAATTGAAAAAGAATGGATACTCAGAAGCCAGGTATTATCCTAAGGTGAGTGTATTGTTTTCAGATTTTGTGGGCTTTACTTTTTTAGCTGAAAAACTCACTCCACAGGAATTAGTGGCTGAGCTTGACTATTGTTTCAAGCGTTTCGACCGGATAATGGAAAATAATAAGATTGAAAAGATAAAAACGATTGGCGATGCCTATATGGCCGCAGGAGGTGTGCCGATTTCAGATGATGAAACACATATTCGGGTAGTGAGGGCGGCTCTGGAAATGCAGGAGTTTGTAGAAGCACGTAAACAACAACGGAAAAGAGATAATCTTCCTTATTTTGAAGCCCGTGTCGGGATTCATACCGGAGAATTGGTAGCAGGTATTGTGGGTGAAAAGAAATTTGCCTTCGACCTTTGGGGTGATACAGTCAATATTGCCTCACGGGTAGAATCTGTGAGCCTTCCCGGCAAAGTAAATATTTCAGAAGATACTTATCTGTTGATCAAGGATCGCTTTATCTGCTCAGACAGGGGTAAAAAAGACATCAAGAATCGTGGTGAAAAAGGAATGTATTTTGTTGAAAGTGAAATTATGGTAGTAGAAGAATTGGTTTGAACTATTCCACTTTCTTCTTTTTCATAAATACATAGGCAACGCCTAAATTGGCCCGGAATATTCCTAAATCAAATTGCTTATTGGCATAAGGAGATAGTTCGAATACCCCTTGAAATTGTGGCACTTTTTCGAAAGGTGAAACCCGTACGCCCAGGTTAAAGCAATAGCCTTCTAATGGCGCTCTTTTTTGAGGGTCAGTATTCAGATAATTCAGGAAATTTGCTTTTACGCCTACTCCGATATACATTTTAGCTTTTCCTTTCGTCAGATTAACCATGGGTGCAATCTCTGTACTCAATGAAGAAAAATAAGAGTTCATCTGAAACCTGACATCTGCCCATACCGGTTTATTTGGATTACTGGCGATCGAAAAAATAGAATTGAAAGGATAATAAGTAAGGGCCTGTGAATAACAAGCGTTTGTAAGTGTAATAAAACAACAGATGAAGAGTAGTTTTTTAAACATATGTCTGATTTAGATTTCCTGCCGCTAAGTTAAGATAAATATTCGTAGTACTTAATCTACATTTTAGAGTAATATGGAATAAAAAACGGCTTCTTTGCTTAATTGGTACTTTTTAATAAAATTTGCAACAAATAAATACTTATGATAGTTAAGTCAATTAACCTGAATGCTTTAGGCAGATTAATATTTTTTTAATTAAATCTCAATAAATTATTGTCTCTTTCAGCGTTTGATTAAATACAATAAAAAAAGCCGTATAAATATAGACTCAGATTGTACGTATATGGGTCTTTTTCCCTAATATTGAAAAAAAATACTGTGCCGCTCAATGAAAGCCTACAAAACTTTGCAAGGATTCGTTATCGAATACCAAAACCAATACTTCCTTTCTCGCCATCAGGACTGGGATTTGTTTATTAACCGTGAAGATTTATTTTATGAATTGCAACGCGAAATACAATTGCTCTCACCTGTACCCGAATACAAATCGTTAATCGACAATAGCTTACAGGCTCCTATACAATCGCAGGAAGTATGGGCATCGGGTGTTACTTATATGCGAAGCAGAGATGCTCGTATGGAAGAGTCGAAAAAAGCAGGTGGCGATAATTTTTATGATAGGGTATACGATGCCGAGCGTCCTGAGCTTTTCTTTAAATCTACGCCACATCGTGTAGTAGGGTCAGGTCAGAAAGTGCGTATCCGCAAAGACTCTAAATGGAATGTACCAGAACCTGAATTGACTTTATTTATCAATTCAAAAGGACAGATTTCGGGTTATACTTGTGGTAATGATATGAGTTCAAGAGATATAGAAGGTGAAAACCCTTTGTATCTGCCACAGGCTAAATCATACGATAAAAGTACAGCTATAGGCCCATGTATTACCATTCTGGACGAGCCTATTATATCGGAGACCCAAATCAAGTTGGAGATTATCCGTTATGATTTGCCATATTTTACCGATTTCATCGCTATCAATCGGATGAAACGAAAACATACCGAATTGGTTGAATTCCTGTTCCGTGAAACTTCTTTCCCTCATGGTTGCTTCCTGATGACGGGTACAGGGATTGTACCGCCGGATGATTTTACGTTAGAAGTAGGCGACGAAATCAGAATCACAATTGAGGGGATTGGTACTTTGGTAAATACAGTAGAAACAAAATAAAACAAATAAAGACTTAAGTAACGGAGACAATAGCGATTCGTTCATAATAAACCTGACATGCAACTCACAGGAAGAAATATCATTGGTTTCGAGACCTTTTCAGAAGGCACAGTTGCCATACAAAGTATAAATCCGGCTACAGGCGAGACCTTAGCCCCGCTTTTCTTTAAAGCTACACTTGAAGAGCTCGACTACGCCGCAGAAAAAGCAGAAAAAGCTTTTCAGGTTTATCGGAAGAAATCAGGCTTTGAAAAAGCTAATTTCTTAGAGAAAATTGCTGAAGAAATAGAAAACTTAGGTGATAACTTATTAGAAAGGTATATGTTGGAATCAGGCTTGCCACAAGGCAGAGCCGTAGGGGAAAGAGGTAGAACTACAGGGCAATTGCGCTTGTTTGCTAAACTCTTACGTGAGGGCTCATGGGTAAATGCCCGTATTGACCCTGGTATGCCAGACCGCCAACCTCTTCCTCGTGTTGATTTGCGTTCGATGGAGCGTCCATTGGGTGTGGTAGGTGTTTTTGGCGCAAGTAACTTCCCATTAGCTTTCTCTGTGGCGGGTGGAGATACCACCTCAGCATTCGCTGCAGGTTGCCCGGTGATTGTAAAAGCACATCCTGCCCACTTAGGTACATCAGAATTAGTAGCTCAGGCTGTACAAAAAGCTGCAGAGGCAACTGGTATGCCTGATGGTGTATTCTCGATGCTATTTGATGATGGTCATGAAATAGGGATGGCATTGGTGAAACATCCGGCCGTAAAAGCGATTGGTTTTACGGGTTCATTAAGAGGTGGTAAAGCTTTATTTGATGCTGCCGCCAGTCGCCCTGAGCCGATTCCGGTATATGCAGAAATGGGTAGTATAAACCCTGTATTTGTATTGCCAAAAATATTGACAGAAAAAGGCCGTACTATTGCAAATTCTTATTTGTCTTCTGTCACCTTAGGCGTTGGACAGTTTTGTACTAATCCGGGAATTTTGTTTTTGCAGAATGACAAGGATTTTATTGATGAAATAGAAAAAAATGCACCGGATACACAGGGAGGTGTGATGCTTACACCAGGTATCCGTGATGCGTATGTGAGAGGAACCGAACACTCGAAGCAATATACCAAAGTAATAGGTATTGGTAAGGCATCGGAAGGCTATACAGCTGTAGAACCTGTGTTTCTGCATACAGATATTGAATCATGGAATGCACAGCCTGATTTGGCAGAAGAGATTTTCGGACCTACCAGCTTGATTGTAGAAGCAAATACCAAAGAAGAGATTCTGATAGCGGCCCAAAACCTGACAGGTCACCTGACAGCAACCGTGCACGGTACAGCAGAAGATTTGGAAGAATATAGTGAACTACTGGATATTCTGGAACAAAAGGTAGGTAGATTGATTATTAATGGTTTACCAACAGGGGTAGAGGTTGGTCATGCAATGGTGCATGGCGGGCCATTCCCGGCTACCACCGATTCTCGTTCTACTTCGGTAGGTACAGGAGCTATTACCCGTTTTACCCGTCCGGTAAGTTTTCAGGATTTCCCTGATGCGTTATTGCCGGATGAACTGAAAAACGATAATCCGCTGAGCATCTGGCGATTGGTTGATGGAGAGTTGAAGAAATAGTTTGTTTATATATGTGTCGACTTTAGTCGGCACTGTATAGAAAAAATACCTTTGTTATTTTAGACGGCGACCGCGACGGCGGACCGTTTTATTCGCTGAAATTCGATAAAAACAAAAGAGGAACCGCGTGGTTCCTCTTTTCATATATATGCCTGGTTGAAATTAATCCAACAAGCCCATTACATCTTCTGAAATACCGGTATTAACAAATCCTCCGTCGTGGAAAAGATTTTGCATGGTTACCATTTTGGTAAGGTCAGAGAAAAGGGTGATTACATAATCTGCACAATCATCTGCCGAAGCATTGCCTAGTGGAGCAATTTTATCAGCGAAATCGTAGAATTTATCAAAACCTCCGATACCTGTACCAGCCGTTGTTTTAGTAGGTGACTGCGAAACAGTATTTACACGTACTTTTTTCAGTTTACCATAACGGTAGCCATAGCTACGGGCAATTGACTCTAACATCGCTTTAGCTTCTGCCATATCAGTATAGAATGGGAATGTACGTTGAGCTGCCATATAAGTTAAGCCAACTACTGAACCCCACTCATTGATAGCATCCAGTTTCTCGGCTACCTGCAGGAATTTATGGAAAGATAAAGCAGATACATCTACACTTTTCATAAACCAGTCATAGTTCAAATCGCCATAGGCTTTACCTTTACGGATATTTGGCGACATGCCGATAGAGTGCAATACGAAGTCTACTTTTCCACCCAAAACATCCATTGATTTGGTGTAAAGATTTTCAATTTCTTCTACCACTGTTGCATCTGCCGGAATGATTTCTGCCTCACAGGCTTCGGCTAATTTCTTGATTTCGCCCATGCGCATTGCAATAGGAGCATTTGTTAAAACGATTGATGCACCTTCTTCTTTTGCTTTCAGTGCAACTTTCCAGGCAATAGATTTTTCGTCTAATGCACCTGAAATAATACCCTTTTTACCTTTAAGTAATCCGTATGCCATGATGAGTAAGTTTTAAATCTGTATACGTAGAAGTATCTACGCTAATGTCATAATAATATTTTGAGTGCCAAAGGTAGTTATTTTCTAAAATAATAAAAAAACATCGGATGTTTTTGCTTGGCACATCTTACCTCTACGTTTACAGACTTAAATTTACTTGACTAATCCTTGCTCAAATAGTTCATCCAGACGTTCGTGTCCTTCCTTTACTCCGGTTTCCATATTAGAACGTAACATCATGTCCCGGTCGGCCACTGACTGGAAGACGGATATCGAAGTTACTCTTGTTCTGTTGTCAGGCAGAGTTTCAAACTTAGCACTATCAAGCGAAACATGACCTTTGGCTCCTTCAAACTCAAAGGTCTGAACAGCCGACTCTGGGGCAGTAATATCATGAAAAACGCCTCTGAAAGCGTATTCTTCACCATTTTTACCTGTATGTATATATCTGTATTCTCCACCACTTCTGGCATCAAATTTATCAACATGCATTTCATAGCCTCTCGGCCCAAGCCATAATTTCAATAATTCGGGGTCAGTATAGGCTTTAAATACTAATTCTCTTGGTGCTTCAAATTCACGGGTTATAATAATCTCCTGTTTACCTGATTCTCCGACAATTTTGGTTTCATTCTTACTTTTCATAATCATTATTTGTTTTAATTGTGATTGGATAATTTATAATATAGATTTTATGCTAAGCCTATTCTTTCTCATACGCATCTTTCAATTGCTGAATATCAATTTTCTCCATTTGCATCATAGCATTCATGACATTGCGCGCTTTTACCGGATTTGGGTCATTTAAAAACTTACCCAAAGTATCAGGAATAATCTGCCATGAAACACCGAATTTGTCCCTTAGCCAACCACATCTATCAGGCTTACCACCATCGGCTATTAGTTTGTCCCACAAATCGTTTACTTCTTCCTGTGTTTTGCAATCCACAAAGAATGAAACAGCCGGAGTGAAAGAATAATGAGGGCCGCCATCGAGCATCATAAAATCCTGTCCTTCCAGCTGGATTTTGGCGGTCATGACTTTGTCGCCCATTTTTTTGACAAATAAGACTTTAGTATCTTTAAATACAGAAGTATATAATTCAATGGCTTCGTCAACATTGCCGTTATACCATAAAAAAGGAGTGATTTTTTGTGAGGTTTCCATATGCTTTTGTGAATTGTTTGTGAGTAATAGGTTTGTTTAATTATGTTGGTCGTCCGTATTCTGTTGGAGTTGATGTAATAAATTGTCCAATGCATCAAACTTGTGTTCCCATACCTGTTTATATTGTTCTACCCAATTGGCTACTTCGCTCAGTTTCTCCAGTTTGGCTATGCAATAGCTCTCCCTACCCTGTTTCTGAATCACAATAAGGCCGCATTCGGTCAGTATTTTAATATGCTTCGAAACTGCCTGACGGCTGATGTCAAAGGTTTCGGCCACTGAGTTTAGATTTAATGATTGTTTGGCTACTACGCCAATAATTTCTCTTCTGGTGGGGTCGGCTATCGCCTGAAAAACATCTCGTCTCATATCTATTCAAATTATTAATGCAACTAATCGGTTGCAAATATATGCGCAACTCTTCGGTTGCGCAAATTTTTTTCTGATTTTTTTCATAAAGTGTTTTTATCCATGCATAATGCGTTGTTATCAAAGCTTTTATGAGGATGGTCTACACGTAGGCATTCATAAATTGCTTTAAGAAAGATTTATTTGTACTTTTGATAGAATACAATACTTTAACCGTCTATTTCACTATTAACCCAATCTATGAGAACAGCACTAATTAGTGGGCTTCTTCTTTTAGTGGTATTCACCGCTATTTCTCAAAATAGATTTTCTTTTTCCGGTACAGTAACTGATGCCGCCAACGGACAACCGATTCCAGGGGTCGGTGTGTTTTTCTCAGGTATTACCAGAGGTGCTTTGACTGATAGCAGTGGGAAATTCAGCATTTATTTACCTAAATCTGGCTATGTAGTTACGGTTCGTGCCTTAGGCTATAAAATAGAATCTTTCAATATCAATCTGAATCAGAATCTTACCAGAGATATTAAACTCAACCTGCGTGTCGATGAACTGGCTGAGGTAGAAGTAAAAGCCACCAAAGAAGACCGGAATATTAAAGAAACCCAGATGGGTGTAGTGAAACTTGAAATGAAAAACCTGAAAAAGATTCCGGTGGTATTTGGTGAAACTGATATTATTAAAGCGCTTACACTACAGCCTGGTATTACAACAGTAGGTGAGGGCGCAGGAGGCTTTAATGTAAGAGGGGGGCGGGTTGACCAGAATCTGGTCTTGCTAGACGGCATGCCTATTTATAACACCTCCCATCTACTAGGTTTTTTAAGTAGTATTAATTCCGATGCTTTATCAGGTGTAACCTTATATAAGGGTGGAATCCCTGCACAATATGGAGGACGTTTGTCTTCATTATTAGAAATGAACACCAAAAGCGGTAATGCCGAAAAGCTGACAGGCTCGGTAGGAGTGGGTTTGATTACGAGCAAAGTGGTTTTAGAGGGGCCGATTCTGAAAGATAAAATTACTTTTATGGTAGCAGGCCGGATAGCCTATCCTAATTTCATGATTAATCAATTCCCAGAGCCTACCGATAAAAGTAAAGCCTTTTTTTATGATCTGAATGGGAAAGTCCAGTATAAAATAAATGCTAAAAATATTTTGACATTTAATAGTTATCGCAGCTTTGATAGTTTCAAATTTGCGGACGATACCCTCTACTATGCCAAAACACAGACGTTAAGTCTGCAGTATAGTAGCCTTATCAGCAAAACGCTTACAGTTAATGTGCAGGGTATTTATTGCAACTACGATTTTGGTACGCAGGGCTTTAGAAAAGATTATGAATTCACGCTTAACTCAGGTATCAGGCATAATGAATTGCGTGTTTTTGCACTATATACGCCTAAAGAACAGATTAAAGCCGAGATAGGAATGAATGCAGTAGATTATAGCATTAGTCCGGGAAATCTGAAACCTGATATGAGTACTTCAAGCATTATCAATCTTGATTTACCTAAAGAATATGCCCGGGAAATTTCCCCTTATATTAATATAGACTGGTCTATTACGCCAAAAATCAGTGTGCAAGCAGGGGCTCGTTATTCTACTTTTCAGAATTTAGGACCCAAAGAAGTTTTTGATTACGCCGAAGGACAATCCAGAACTACACAAAGTATTACTGATAGCGTATCCTATGCCAAAAATCAGGTGATTAAACAGTATGGCGGTATTGAACCACGCCTATCTCTACGCTTTGCCATTACCAAAAGTTCGGCTATCAAGCTAAGTTATAATCGTATGCGTCAGTATCTCCACCTGATTTCGAATACAACTGCCATCTCTCCGGTTGATTTCTGGAAAGTATCTGATAAGCATATTCCACCGCAGATTGCCGACCAGTTATCACTAGGTATTTTCAAAAACTTTAAAGATAATACCTACGAGACCTCAATAGAAGCTTATTATAAAGACATTCAGAATCTGGTAGAGTATAAAAATGGGGCAAGATTGTATTTTAACCCGACCATTGAAACAGAATTGGTAAAAGCCATCGGAAATGCCTTTGGTATTGAAGGGAGCATTCAGAAAAACAAGGGGCGTTTGAAAGGTAGTTTGTCTTATACTTATTCCAGAACCCTGGCAAAGGTTAATTCTGATTATCCGACAGAACAAATCAATAAAGGTCAGTGGTTTCCGTCTACTTTTGATAAACCGCATAACCTGGCGATATCTATCCAACAATTTATCAGTAATGGGTGGACGTTTTCTACCAACTTCGTCTATGCCTCTGGCCGTCCGGCTACTTATCCTGACCGCACTTATCGATTACTAGGCAAAACGGTTATTGATTATTCAGCTCGTAACCTGGATCGTATTCCTGACTATCACCGCCTGGATATGTCTTTATTGAAAGATACCCGTAAAACACCAGAGCAAAAGAAATATTATACTATTTCGCTTTCGTTTTATAATATCTATGGGCGAAGGAATCCTTATTCCATCTATTTTGTGCGTTATAATAACTCTATTCGCTCTTATCGTTTGTCGGTTTTCGGAAATATAATCCCTGCGGTAGCTGTTACATACAATTTTTAAAAAGGCCCTAAGAAAGATGAAACGAAATATTCTATTCATAATTATTGCTATCGTTGTTCAGCTATCGTGTGTAGAGCAGGTGGAATTGCCGTATAGAAACGAAACCCCGGTATTGGTGGTAGATGGAGAAATAACCAACGAAGCACCCCCTTATAATCTCCGCTTAAGCTACTCGGGCAAATTTGTTTCGGGCAGTATTATTACTTCAAGATTGGCAGTCAATGGCGCAAGGGTGATATTGACCGATAATGCTGGTAATTCAGTACGTTTCCGCCAGAATATCTATGAACCTGCTTTATATCAGACCGATAATGATTTCAGATGTCAGGTAGGTCGTTCGTATTCATTACGTATCGAAATGCCTGATGGGAAAGTATATATTACCAAACCCCAGTTAATGAAAGGTGTACCTCCAATTAGTAATGTATACGCTGATAAAACCAAAGACTTTGTGCGTACTTATATTGATACCAAAGATGCCGAAAACTCAACGGATTATTATCGATGGAAGAGTTATTCTATTTCTCTGAAAATAACCAGGGGCGGTGGAGCTAATACCTGTGCTTTTTCATGCTGGGCGTATAATCGTGACGATGGGGCCAATGTTTTTGCTGATACTTATATCAACGGAAAAGACATAAAAAAACGTCTGGTACAGTTTTCACCAATAGACCCGGATGCGCCTTTATCAAGACATTATATAGAAGTAAAACAGATGTCTATTTCAGAAGAATCTTATCTTTTCTGGCAGCAATACGAAGAACAAAGAACCCGAACCGGGAGTATTTTCGACCCATTGCCTTCAACGATTATAGGCAATATCGTAAATGAAAAAGATGATAAAGATTTTGCATTGGGCTTTTTTGGCGTTTCGGGCGTAAGTACTAAACGCCTGTTGGTAGACCCATCGTTGGTTAGTTTATCCAATGAGGCAAGTATCGGACTTTTACCACCTTTGATTCCATTAGAGAAACCCACAACGAACTGTCAAACGACCTACCCGGGCTATGGTTGCACACCACCAACGGAGTGGAAGTAATTGAGCAAATACATAATCACTCAATCACTAATTCGCTCAATCACTCAATTACCTATGAAAAATATATTTAAACTAATCATATTCGGTAGCATAATAACAGGCATTTTTGCCTGTGAGAAGAATCCTGCTGAGTTAATTGATGAATCTCCTAAGGTAGAGGAAGCACCGACTTATACGCCTGATTCACCTATGTGGAAAAAGTTGAATTCGCCTGTCAGCTATTCTTTTACTGATGGAGTAGTAAAAACTGAATCAGAAAACTTATATACGTGTGTCATAGGTAGACCAGATACTACGAACGACCATCTGGCTATAGACAACAAAAGCCGCATAGATATGATGGGGAATATTGATGCCCAGACAATCATTTCAGGCACTTACTCACCTGACGGAAATTTCTGGAATCTCAGAAAAACAGAATCGACACCGCGCTTTTCTCCAATACTTTTAGGGCCTTTTGCCGTATTTGGCAGAACCGAAGTGGAATACTTCTCATTATTTGGAGGAGGTTTTTACTTCAATGAAAGTTTTCCGGATGGAGTTAATTATTATCTGGATAGCTGGATGATGACCGATTTTAATCAGACGGGGGATATAATAGGAAAAGGTTTACTGACAGGCTGTATGGTAAACAATGCGGGGTATTTTATTGAAAATAATGCCGGTAAACAAATGTGGGCTATCAGCAGGATTCGGGTATATGAAAAGCGCAAGCCATTTCCGAATAGTTTTTTAGGCAAATTTGCGATGGCATCGGCTGAGGTAAATAAAAAAGAGGTAGGCTTTATGCTTTCAGAAAGTGAGAGCGAGAAAGTACCAACCAAAGAATTTTATCAATACGATGATGCAAATGATACATGGACAAGAAAAGCCGATTTTCCAGGGGATGATAGGTACGAGGGAACAATTTTTGGTGTAAAAGATAAAATCTACTACGGTCTTGGGCAAAGCAAAACAGAAGCCAGGGGTTTCAGAGACATCTGGCAATATGACCCTGTAACTGATAAGTGGACTAAGTTTGCGACTTATCCGGGTAGTGGTAATATCAAAGTAGCTACGGCTAAGGTATCCGGCAAAGTATATATTGGGTTTGGCTATTATGTAGGTGCTACCAAGATAAATACCGAGAAGTATATTGGCGTATCAGACTTCTGGGAGTTTGTGCCGAGTAGGAAATAGGATAAACTAAAATGAGGAGTTAAACTCCTCATTTTAGTTTATCCTATTTTATATTTATCATGAATATTGTTCTTAGCAGTTTCTTTAAACCTATGTAAAATTGAATAGGATGCTTGCCCATGCCAAGCCAAAATACCTACAACGATTGATGGATGAACTTCATAAGTTTTTGAAAATGAAAGAACTTCATTCTCAGGTATATAATTGAAAAACTTTTTAAAATGTTCTAAGATTATTTCTCCTTTTAATTTTTTGAATGCTTCTTCATTAGCTTCAATTTCATCAGGGTCTAAATTATCTTTAGATAATGTGCTTTGTTCATCCATAATAACTGCTTTTGACAAATAGTGCTCTCTAATTATATGTACAATCTCGTGTGACATATTGAACCAGAAGTTATCAAGCCTATCAAATCTGCCAGTTAAAGCAATAACTGGCCCCAAATCACTATTAAAAGCTGCGCCTTCTGTATAAGTTTTTGAAAGATGGGATAAATACACAAATCTAACTCCAGCTTCATTAAGCTTCTTAAGAAATAAAGCAATTCCATTGGACTTATTTGTGTAAATATGTATTTCTTCGAAAAGCTCTAAAAGTTTTGATTTATTATAATCTGGAATATTTTTTAACTGATTCGCTTTTTGGAGGGCAAAACGATGCCAAGCCATTCTATTATTTTCAACAGGATTATAAACTTCTTTATCAGTATTTCTAAACGAGAGCGAAAGTGCTGATTTGTATTCGTCTATTTGAGTACTTAAATCTTCAATATTTTTTGCATTAAACCCTAAAACTTTATTTACTTCTTTCAGGAGACTTTGGAAATCCGCACATTTATTTATCCATCCTTTTTTTATCATTTCTCCTATAGGGAGAAGTTTATATAGCTTTGCTTTTTGCTCTATTTCATTATTTTCATTTTGCTGTTTTTCTAATTGCTCAAGTCTAAATTTAAAATAGGTTTCTATAAAATTTTTCTCATCATCTGAGTTTAGACCAAAAACCACTGAAATATCAGAGATTAATTCAAGTGACAATGTCCTTTTGTCTTTTATAATTTCATTAATATGTTTTAATGAAAGTGAAAGGATTTGAGCTAAATCTTCTTGAGTCCATTTGGCTTGTTGTAAACAATCTTTGATTACTTCGCCTGGACTTGAATAGGTTTTATTTTTTAATGTTATCATTATTCATCTCCTATGAAATTAGAATGGTAAGGTAAAATTAAGATGAACATCGTATTGAGATATGAAATTACATAAGTTGAGTTTTGCAAGTAGAAATAATTGGGATTTGAAACTTATGTAGTTCTTGCGTGCTGCTAGTTGTTGATATTATAAAGTGATTTTTGTATAAGTTTTATCCATATAGATTTCAGAGTTTAAAGTAGAGAGTTATATAAAATGTATTACAAAATAAAATAATATATATATAATAACCAAATAATTGAGATATTATTACAATTATTTATAATAAATATTTCATTGAATGTTGAAAAAATGTTGATAATTCCGTTTTAATAATAAATAAAATAGATTAATATTGTAACAGGCAAATTTTTAAATGGTTAACATATAAATGTTTAGAGAAAGTAAAAACGAAAATAAAAATTTACATTTTATGTCTAAATATATTTTAAAATTTATCTTGAAAAATTTGTTTTGTATTTTTTAGTTCATAAATTTGGCAAAAAATAAAGCCGAAGGTTTCCCAACGGCTTTGGAAAGAGGATGACGGTTTAATAGAGCCGCCAAATGTCTTTTGGTTTCGCACATCAAATATATTCAAACTTCTTCGTATTTCCAAATCTGGGAGCTTAGGCTAGGTACTAATTTAAATTATCATACTCTATTTAATTTCATTTTTTTCTTGGAAGCTGTCTTAAAACACATTTGGCGTGTGCCTAAGACTTCTATTGCCTAAGTCTTTGACTTTGCTAGGCTTTTTTAATATTTTTTAAAATTAAATTAACGAAAACAATGAAAATTTTTGTAAGAGTAAATAGTAATTTAAGTGCAGAAAAAATTGATATTGAACCTTCTGCGACTGTTGGCCAATTAATGAAAAAGGCCTTGCCTGATTTAGGAAAAAAATCGGATTTTGAAGAGGATAATGAAGTTTACATTCAAAATCAGGATGAAGACCTTGATAAAGGCAAAACTTTAGAACATTATAAAATAAAAGAAGGAGATACTCTCTTTGTTGGGATGTGTAAAAGGGTAATCGTTTCTGTTTCGTATGCAGGTAAAAGTTTTACCGTTCAAACAACGCCAGCTTTAATGTTAAAGAATTTAAGAAAAAAGGTTGCGGAGCATTTTGGTATGTCTGAAGATGAAGTAGCAGATTTTCAATTTTTATTGAATGGAAAAGCGTTAGATGACTTGAAAATCATGGTTGGTTCTCTAACGCAGTATGCTGAATGTTCGGTTCAACTAGTTTTTGCTCCAAAAAAGGATATTAATGGTTTTCTCGAAACTCCAGAAGATATTCTAAAAAGAGACATTGAGAATGCAGATTATCTTTCTGGAGAATTGGATGGATATTGGGGATTTGAAAATAATGAAAATGGGCCCGAGTGGCCCATTTGTCTTTTTTGGGTTTTAGCTAAAAATGGTGAGAAATTTTATTTAAGGTTTGATTTAACAAATTACAGTAAAATTGCTCCTACAGCTCAATTATGGGATATAGTTGAAAATCAACCTCTCTCCGAAAGTGAGTGGCCAAATTGGTCAAAAAGATGTCAACAAGTTTTTAAAAGATGGGGAAGAGCATGTCTTTACCTTCCCTGTGATAGTTTGGCATTCAAAGACCATCACGATTGGCCAATTCAGTACCCTAATTTAATATGGCAACCAAATGAAGACTCAATATTTAAGTATTTAAATGAGGTTTATCAAATTTTAAATTAAGAATATGAAAATTTCATTTTATAGATGGTTGTGTCTTACAATAGGTTTAAGAAGGCGTGGAAAGGGGATTAGAGAAAGCGGAGCATTTTTGATAGGGAAAGTAGGGTCAACAAGAATTTCAAAAATCATATTTTATGATGAATTAGACCCTAATGCCTTTAAATCTGGAATCATAGAACTCGAAGGTTTGGGTCATGGAAAACTTGCCGAAATGTTGAAGAATTTTAGAGGTGAAGTTTTAGCCGATATCCATACTCATCCAATCGGATGCAGTACTAGACAAAGTGATTCTGACAGAAGACATCCGATGGTACGTTTAAAGGGACATATAGCTTTTATTGCTCCGGATTTTGCATTGAATAAGTTTTTAATGCCCAAGGATTGTAGTGCGTATTTATATGAGGGTTCTTTCAAATGGAGAACTTTATATGATAGAGATTTTCCACTTAAAGTCGTAATTGTATGAACATTGATATTCAGCAGATAGATAGAATGGTAATTGCGCTAGCTGAAAAGAATAATATTTCTTTAGAAAATGCAGAAGAGATGCTTGGTAAACACCAAGTAATATTAAGTGCAAGTGAAGAAATAAAAGTTTCTTATCATTTGCAAGCGGCTTTTTTAACTTGCTATAATATTGCCAATAGAGTTTTTAAAGGTGGGGTAATATGTAATTTGCCTAATTATATTCCAAATCTTTTAAAATTTAATAAAGAGTCATTTATAGAAATATTAAGTGATTTCTTTCCTTTGAATGAGGTAGAACAGAGATTTAATGAAGCACCTAAAATTCTTTTTGGTAAACAACCATTAGCTTCGAATGAAGTAGAAATAACTTGTTCAAATTGGCAAGGAGGACTAAACTTCTATGAATCAGAAAGATTTGAATTAAAAGGTGCGGGGAATAGTATTTCTTTAGGAGCTTGCCTTGCAAGTGCTTATGCATTATTTTGGGCATTTAATCGAATATACTCTATAACAGAAGATTATTATAAGGAGTCCTTTGGATTTTCCTTATGGAATAATTCTTTAGAATTAGACTGGAATAGTAGTAATGGAGAAGGGCCAGAAAAAATATATTTACCTTCAAAAATTTGGTCAGTGGGATTAGGTCATCTAGGGCAGGCATATTTATGGATTATATCTCTGCTTAAATCTAAGCAAGATTACGAGATACTGCTTCAAGACTATGATAAATTAGGTATTGAAAATTTGGGTGCTCAAATCTTAAGTTTTGAACATCAAGTAAATAAAAGTAAGGCAAGAATATGTGCTGAATTTTTAGAAAAAGTTGGTATCAACTCTAAAATTATAGAGAAAAAATTTATCGAATCTGACCAAAGTGATGAGTCATTAAATGATTTTGAAGTTTTGCTTACGGGTCTTGATAATATTCAGTCTAGACGAAAAATTGACACAACTCGATTTAAAATTTGTTTAGATGGTGCTACTAATGGTAAACTCATAAATTTTGACTCTTTCACTTTTAGGAATTTAAGTCTTTCACAAAAGAAACCACCTGAAATATGGCAAGAAAATCAAGCTATTAACGAAATTCTTCATGAAAATCTTTATAGAATGGTTGAAGAAAAAGGAGGTTGTGGAGTATTGACAAATATAGGTATTTCTACACCTTTTGTTGGGCTTTTTGGAGCAAGCATTCTAGTTTCAGAATTAGTTAAAATGATGAATAAAGGTACTCCAATAAAATACTTTTCCGGAAAAATGAGTACAATTAACTCATATACAATGAACTAGTAATTGATGATTTGACCAATAAAAAACCGTCCTCCAAAATTGAAAGACGGTTTATTGATTTTTAGTTGTTGATTATTTGAGTTTTAAAAACTACTTCTATTAATATCAGAATATGTATTTATTCTCCTCAATCATCGCTTCCGCTACGCGGCGACGAGCATTTTTGAGGTTAAATGGTTCAATCTTTGTAAAACGCTTCAAGCCCATTAGCATTACTCTTAGTTCATCGCCCTCGGCAAATGAAGTAATGGCTTCTTTACCTGCATTGTTTACTCTGTTTACGGCCTCATGTAGATAAATCATCGCCATATCTTTTTGTAAGGCTGCGGCTGCTTCACCTTTAATGCCTATCAGTTTTTCTACTCTTAATAAAGCCGATTCTGCGGCGTAAATTTCAATGCCCATATCAGCAATATTCATCAGAATTTCCTGTTCGCTTGATAGCGACATCATGAATTTTTGTACTGCCGCACCTGCTACCATTAAAGCAGCTTTTTTCAGATTTTTCAACACTTTCTTTTCTGCGGCAAACAATGTATCCTCGTCAGAAGCACCAAAATCAGGAATCGACATGATTTCTTTTGCTACCGCCATCGCAGGTCCCATCAGGTCAATTTCGCCTTTCATGGCACGTTTCAACAACATATCTACAATCAACATACGGTTGATTTCGTTGGTGCCTTCAAAAATGCGGTTGATACGGGCATCACGGTAAGCACGTTCCATCGGAGCATCAGCTGAATAACCCATACCACCATATACCTGCAAGCTTTCGTCGACAGTATAATCTAATACTTCCGAGCTATGCACTTTCATGATAGCACATTCAATCGAGAATTGCTCCAAAGCTTTTAGTTTTGCCTCGGCATCATTCAAGCCCTGTGCTTTCAGGTCTAAAATGGCATCATCAATATTTTGTCCGGCTCTGTAGTTAGCAGATTCAGAAGCAAAAATACGGGTAGCCATTTCAGCCAGTTTATATTTAATAGCCCCGAACGTGGCGATCGAAACACCAAACTGTTTGCGTTCGTTGGCATAGTTAATGGCATGGCCTAACGAACCTTTCGAACCTCCTATAACGGCAATACCTAATTTGATACGACCAATATTCAGGATATTTACGGCAATTTTAAAGCCATTCCCACGGCTCGAAAGCATGTTTTCAACAGGTACCTGGCAATCGTTGAAGAAAATCTGACGTGTATCAGAGCCTTTGATACCTAATTTATGCTCAGGCTCATTCATCGTGATACCATTAAAGGTTTTTTCCACGATAAAAGCTGTTAAGTTTTTATCATCATCTATTTTGGCAAAAACAATAAACAAATCTGCGAAACCACCATTGGTAATCCACATTTTTTGTCCGTTGATGATATAATGCTTACCATCAGCTGATAGAACCGCTTTCGCTTTACCTGAATTAGCATCAGAACCTGAATCCGGCTCGGTTAAGCAATAAGCTGCTTTCCATTCGCCTGTAGCTAATAGCGGTAAATATTTAGATTTTTGCTCTTCGTTACCATAGTATACAATCGGCAAAGTACCGATACCCGTGTGGGCTGATTGCGCAACTGAAAAAGAATGACCTTGACCCAATGCCTCGGCTACGAGCATAGAAGTATTGAAATTCATACCGAATCCGCCGTATTCTTCCGGTACTGCTGTACCTAACAATCCTAATTCACCTGCTTTTGTCATTAATGAGGACATCAGTTCAGGCGATTTGGCATTGTCAATCTCGTTTAAGCGTGGGTGGATTTCTGTACGCAAAAAATCGCGACAGGTTTCGGCAATCATTAGTTGTTCTTCTGAAAACTCTTCCGGAATGAAAATCTGATGTGCTTCAACATCTTTTATCAAGAACTCTCCTCCTTTAATAGAGGCCTTATTTTCAGTTGCTACCATAGTATTAATAGTAAATTTTGTCTGAGTCAAAAGTGCGCACAATTGTTATGCGTGCATACTGTTACAAAGATAAAGAATTTTGAAAATATTATGCAAGCATACTATTGATTTTTTTTAGCGCAATAATCAGGCTTATTTTTTACGGACTAAAAACAGCAATTGCTGTCCATGTTGGTAGACAGGTTTTTCGTCGGGGTCGTTAATCTGGGTGAGTTTGAAAAGTGTAAGTGTATCTCTTTTTGATATGAAACCATATTGGTCGGCAGTTCCTTTATTATTCAGAATAATCAGGTCCCCACTTTCGTTGGCGGCACAATCACCATTTACACAAATGGTATAAGTCAGGTATTTATCCCAACCTTTAATCTGCCCGAATCTATCAAACTGAACTATCTTAGCAGGAGAATCTCCTTCTACCATATCCCATGAGCCCTCTAATAAAGTTTTATTAACGGCCGTTGGGAAAGCAATGGCTGGACTATAGCTCTTATCAATCAGGCTGCTATCTGCTCTGGTAAAAGTATAAACCCGGTTCAGGGCCTTGTCTACATAAGTTAACGTTTTGCTTGAAGAGTTATAAACGATTTCAGTTTCCGGGTCACGATTCAATTTCAGACGTAAGGTATCTCCACTTCTTTTAAAAGGAAGCGTAGTAGTTTCTACCTGACCATTAAAAACTGTGATAGAATCAGGAGTATTACTAAACAACAAAAGTTCGGTGGTATAAAACGGGATATTATCAGCAACTGTCATCGGAGAGTGAGTACTGGCGAGCGCATCTAAATATTCTTTATTAAGCCAATGCCCTGATAAATTCGAAAGTGCTTTTTCTTTTTCACTGGTACTGCTGTCACAAGCATTTAATACAATAACTAAAGCTGAAAGGAAAAAATAATGCAGTTTTTTCATTGAAATGATGGGTATGCGTTTCTGATGGCAAATATACAATTGATTGAAAGATAGGAAAGGATAGAAGTTTAATAAAAAATCAGCTAAGACACCTCCTAGCTGATTAATCTATTACAAATATCAGGATTTTAGCCTTTTTCTAATCTCAGCCAACGAATCATCAATTAACAATTTACCATCTCTGAAAACCTCTCTCAACTCACCTTGTTTTTCTTCTTCCCAGCTACATTGGTCTTTTAGTTGATAATGGCCTTGTGGGTCTTTATAAATCTGAATCAATCCTTTGGCAGATTTCTTGGTGCCATCGTCCGTAATGGGGTCTTTATAAATTTCTCTTCCCTCGCCATTTACTTCGCCATAAGTGGCTTTCATAGCAAAACCAAAAGTATCACGCGTATTGTATTGATAGGTATAAGAGCCAATGCCTAATACTACGTTGGTAGAGGCAAAGCCTTTTTGTTTTAATCTTTCACAGATCTGAGTTGCTCTGTCAATCGTGATACTATCACCATAAATAGCACCTATTTTTGGGATTAATTCTTTATACCCTTTGGCATTAGTAGTACCACCAAAAGTATCCCATAGCAATTCTATTACGCCTTTCTTTTCTTCAATGGTTTTTCCATCAGGATTCCCAGCGATAATATCCACAGGGTCTCCCGAATCAGGGCGGATTACTACTTTGCCTTCTCTATTCGTAATTTCTTCTTTCAAGGCGGGCAAATATTCGGTTAATACTTTCCATAAATCCCAGGTATCAGATACGATTGATACGATACCCTTAGGATAAATATCTGTAATCAGCCGTTTGAAGGTCTCATATTCACCTTCGTTAGTTCCCATACACATCACAGAGTGCTCGGTAGCAGCTACAGATCCACCAATCAATTCGGTATCTGAATTGGCATTATAATAGGTTTCCAGAAACTGTAAGGTCGGGATAGTATCGGTACCTGTAAAACTCAATAAATGTCCTGAACCCGAAGTAACACTGGCTTCGATACCACCCATACCCCGCATGGAGAAATCATGCGCCTGCCAATCGACAAACTCGGGTACTGAAGAGGTTTCCTGCGCATATTTATCTAAAATCCTGCGGTATTGTCTGGCAATTGTAGCAGACGTACAAGGCACCCAGATGGCGGTTGAAAGCAAGGTTTCAAAATAATTGGTGAGCCAGAAAAATTCAGGTTTGGTATTATACATCGTAAACATTGGTACACGTACGGGTACGCTTACACCCTCGGGCAATGCCTTGAAAACCATGGGAATATACCCTAAATCGTGCAAAGCTTCTATATGGGCGGTACCTACCTGATTTTCGCCTAAATAATTATTAATAAAACGAGCATATTGTTTTACCACCACTTCTTTAGGTTGATTAAAAAAGTGATTCGTGAAATCTTCAATGATATATTTCTTCAAAAAATATTGTAAGCCAAAAAACACTACCTCATGGATGCTTTCGATTCTGCTTTTTCTAGGTGTCCAGTTAGAATACACTAATGTTGTACCTGTGGGATATTGTCTGCGATGGTCTACTTTATAGCCATCGGTTAATAATAAAGGATTCATAGCTATTTGTGATATATAAAAAATTTACTTGTTTCTTCCTTTTTCGTCCGGATAGAGGCTTGGTAAAGGGTCACTTTGCCAGAATTCCTTCGAATCTACATCCATAATAGTAAGGCTCCCTGTAAAAGCTGCCCCTGTATCTACATTCCACACATTGCAGCCATTCATCGGAACTGTCATATCATAATTAAGGGTAGGCGTATGGCCAATATAGATTTCATAAAATTGGAGTAGCCGTTTAGGGTAAAGCTTTGAATCTTTTTTGATATGCTTATCCATCGTCAAAGCCATTTCCCAAAGCGTTCTGTCCCATTTAAAATTAGATGAATGGAATTCATGCGAAGGACCGTGCATAGAAGTAAATCCGGCATGTAAAAAAAGTCTGTTTTGTGCATCTACATGATAGAGCTTCATTCTTTCAAAGAAATTCAGGTGTTCTTGTCTTTGAGCTTCAGAGAGAAACGTATAGCTGTCTACAGTGGATGCTCCTCCATGAAATAACCAGGTTTTGTCCCATTCCCCCTCCCGCAACCAGTCTTCGCACCAGGAATCATGATTCCCGGTAATGAAAACGCAATGTTGCTTTTGATCCAGTTCTGTTAAAAACTGAATAACCTGAGCCGATTCACTCCAGCCATCTACATAATCGCCCAGAAAAATGAGTGTGTCTTGTTCGGTCAAATGGGCTCTTTCCAGCACTTGTTTTAAGGCTTTTAAGCCGCCATGTATATCGCCAATCACTAAAGTTCTTGGTCTCATAACTGTATATATTGTCTGGCTACTTCATCCGTAAGCCAAACGCCATTGTCTGATTGATAAAATAGTAAACCATCCTGATGCATTTGCGCTGCATTGATAGCCAATATTACGGGTTTTCCGTGTCTTGAGCCTACTTTATGAGCGGTTTCTTTTTCCTTGCTTAAATGCACATGCTGGCGACTCATTTTCTGGATGCCTTGTTCAAGAATGGAAGCCAGATTCTTTTCGGCTGTGCCATGATACAATACTTCAGGCGGAGCAACAGGTTTTAATGCCAGATCTATTTCGACTGAATGCCCCTGATTCGCCCGAATCATGGTTTTGTCTTCGCTAAAAGAAAACCGCTTTTTATCATTGGTTGCTACAATTTCTTCTAATTCTTCTATCGAAAAACGTATGCCTCTTTTGGCTGATTTCTGCATTAATTCTGCTACTTCAGCCCAGCCGTTTTCGTTGAGTATCAGACAAATTTCCTGCGGCTGATGCCTGAGCACCAGACTCAGAAATTTGCTGATTGATTTTTTATGTTCTTCTGTCATGTGTTATTCGATTTTAAAACTAAGCAGTAAATAAATTATAATTCCTGATAAAGGTAAGAATGTGGATGATTTTTTATTTGTTGGTTTTAAAATGATTATAAACCCGTTTTTAAAGCCAGCCTATTACCCAACTCATCAATATCATCTTTTCTTGCCAGACTATCAATCCATTCGTTAGGGATGCTTTCATAACCATATAACAATCCGGCCAATCCTCCGGTAACTGCTCCGGTTGTATCTGTATCGCTGCCTAAATTAACTGCTTTCAAAACAGCATCTTTATAATTGTCAGTATGAAACAAACACCAGAACGAAGCTTCCAGAGTGTCAAGCACATAGCCTGATGAGCCTATCTCAGCCTCATAATATTCATGAATAGGAAGAATGGTATAATTACCAATAGGATTTTGTAAAATACGATGGTATTTATCTATTTCCATCTGTGAGCAAATAGCATTATTATTCAAAAAATCATTTACACTTTTAACCGTCTCGGCATAAGCTTTCCATTTATCTTTTAATGCCATGATTTGCAAAGCCATTTCTGTATAAATAAAGCATCCTAAAACAGAGCGGATATGCGCATGTGTAAGTGATGATACCTCTTTTACGATTTGGAATCTTTTCTTAATAGGCAAGTCTTTGGTATAAAAAACAAGCGATAAAATGCGCATCAATGAACCATTGCCATTACTCTCCTCGCCTGTTCCTCCAGCGAGGGTGGGCGTAATCCCCTTAGACAAGCTATGAATGGCTTGTGAGGTAGCAATGCCAATATCGAAAACTTTGCCATGAGGTGTCCAGACTTCAGCATTGTACCAGCCGACAAATAGTTGAGCCAATAATTTTAAATCATAACCTTTACATAGCATTTCAGCCAGACAAAAAGTAAGAGAGCTATCATCAGACCATGTACCCGCAGGTTGGCCATGTGTGCCATAACCTGTCATAAAAGTTACAGGGTTTTGTTTCAGATATTCTCTTGATTTAAACTCAACAGGTACACCTAAGGCATCGCCTACAGCTACTCCGAATAAGGCACTATGTATAAGACTTTTCATTGTTTTAATTGGTAATATTGATTCCAATGCGCTTACAAATACTTTCATCCATAATTTCAATAACTTCTTCAACTGGCACTTGCAACGCGTCTAATCTTTTTGATTTCACATATTCATATTGTTCTTTTACAAAAGGAGTAATGTCGTCAATCTTGATAATCCAATCTGTGCAGAATTTTCTAAGTATCTCTCCTTTTAGTCCCAACTGTATAGCTTTTCTTGCAATTTTGTTTCCATATGGATCATGGTCTGGGTCCCATTGCAACCGCACTTGGGTTTTAGCTAATTCTTGCTGCCATTTTTCTCTGGAATCAAAAAGTGCATCGTCAAATGAAGAAATAGTGGCTTGCTTTAAAATTTCTTCAAAGTGTATCTGAGAAATAGTAATAGCTAAAATATGTTGTTGATGATCCTTAGATGCCCAACCTGCCCGATGCATCATCCAGAGAAAACCGGGTTTTATCCATGACATTCTATTAAAACTATAGTGTTCTCCGCCAAATTTTTGGTGTATAATAGCATACCTGGCTATGCTTGGGTTAAATGCCTGATAAACAATTATATTATCCTCTACTTTTTGACCAATAACATATTTACCCTCTTTCGGTAATCTATTGAAGTGTTGTATGTAGCTTCCGGATTTCATTTTACATTAAATACTTTCTCAAAAGCCGCGATATTCTCCTGCGCTGCATTTCGGTCTAATACGGCAAACAAGATGTTTTTAAATGCCTTACTGTATTTTCCATTTTCAGTTAAATACCGGGCAAAATATTGAGCAATATCTTTAGGCTCATTCTGAAATACACCGCAGCCCCAGGCGCCCAAAACTAAGTTTTCGATGCCATTGGCAACAAAAACGGCTAATACTTTATCTATTCGCTGAAACATGGTTTGTTCTACCAAATCTAACTCAGAAATGTTATTCTGTTTCATGGCTCCCGCATTTACCGCCGGACTCGTTACAAAGGAGACTTTGTAAGGATTAGCCAGAAGCGTATCATTATCGTCTCTGAAAATCAATACCTCCGGGCTGTATATCATATAATCAGAATACAAGAAAGTATTTTGTGAGCGATTATATTCATACATTTCAAAGTGCTTTAACAGGCTTAGATACAAAGCACTGGCTCTTGACAGACTTTCTTCCTGTGCCTGGGCACCTCCTAAAAATCCCCCTCCGGGATTTTTGGCAGAAGCGAAATTCAAGCAACCTACACTTGTATTTATCTGCGTTAATTGCGATAAGGCTTCTAAAACTGTGCAGTTTTTCACTTCGATACTAGTGTCAAAGTCCAAATTATCTAGCTTAGTATTCGCTGATTCCAATATTTCATTGAAACCGTTCGGTCTGATAAGTTTAGTGTTATCAACGGAGTAATCAACCGATTCTTCGATAGTGATGGTCTTGTCATCAGCTGTATACCACCCTTGGTCTAATATTTTTAAGGTTTCTTCTGCTGTTAAGGCTCTTTTGTTTCTGTTTTTAGTCGCGCTCATGGATTTTATTTTTATATATCTCATAATTCTCTTCATCAAAACAGACGAAAACTACTTCCCGAACTGTCTTATTTTCTGAGTTGAGAAATTCCTGTACGGCCTGAATGGCTATTTCTGCTGCTTCCTCTTTTGGAAAATGATAAATTCCTGTACTGATATTGGGGAAAGCAACGGTAGCTATATTCAATTCATTGGCTATTTTGAGTGAATTATGATAGCAATTTTTTAATAGTTCTCTTTCCTTTTTATAACCTCCGCTCCAGATAGGTCCTACGGTATGAATGACATATCGACAAGGCAACTGACCACCGGATGTGTACACCGCTTCTCCTGTTTTACAACCACCTTGTCGGTTTCGTATGGCTATACATTCTTCCAGAATCTGGGGCCCACCCTTACGATGAATGGCTCCATCAACACCTCCACCACCCAGTAAGGATGAATTAGCTGCATTGACAATCGCATCTGTATCTGATACAGTGATATCGCCTTTGATTAATCTGATTGTTGCCATGAGTCCTTATGGTTTAATACTACCTTGGTTGCTTCATCATTTTTTAAAGCATCAAATTGTTTACCTATAAAAACCTTTATAATTTCTATGCCACCTATTATCTGATTGTTGAAATCTTCCAGGTCTTCTGCAGGAACCCACAATTCTTCATGAATTTTAGCCCCCACATTCTGTATCGGATATTTTTGCAAATACTCAGTTGGTAAAGAGAATCCCGTTACCACACCACAATACCCCGAAAACTCATCGTTTGTATTCCATTCTAATGCTATCTGTTCGGCATAAGCCTGATTGAGCACCGGATAGAAGATGGGTTGCCAGGATAATCGTGGCGGAAACTTTTTATAGTCACTGTCAATAATCAATTGCAATTCTTTCAGACCTATAGGTCTATATAATGTGGTTTTCATCTCATTCAAAATCGTAAACAAAGGTTTCTATATCATTTGCCAGCAGTGTTTTCTGAATCATAGGTTCTATAATTTCCCATCTACCACCTCCCAATCCACAACCTATTTTTGGCATATGAATACTTGCCTGGAGGTTTTGTGCATTTTTAGCTAAATTTGACAAGCATAATTCAACTGCTTTATAGTCAATAGGAGGTTGGTTCTTTCTTATTCCCATACCTCTTTGGGCAATCATATTGGCAACAAAAATTTCATCTTCTACCTGAATCAGCTGAATATTGCCGAGAGCAAAATCTGTTTTGGTTTTATGCCATTCTCTATAAGCTATTTCGGGTGCTTTCCATCGTTTCGAAATGGCTACAACAAAACCTTTCCCCCAACCACCTATATCATTGCAGATATGAGCAATAATCCTGGTTCCATTGGCTTGTGGAAGTGTAGCATCTCCTTTCAGATATATTATCTCTTTCATTGTATGCTCAATTCATCTCTAACTTCCATCAAAGCAAAGCCCAATAAGTTCAGGCCCTTCCACTTTTCAGGATTTTCTATGTCTTTATGGTCTGTGGCCATACCGATTCCCCAGATACTGTCAACCGGGCTGGCTTCTACCAGTACTCTATCACTTGTATTTAAAAGAAAATCTTTCAAAGCCTCATGTTGACTGAATTTGTGATAATTACCCTCTTTCACAATCTGGTAGCGATTCGCTAGCCAGATTTCTTCCAAATAATTTTTTACTTTTCTGCCTAACTTTTTAGCTTCGGCAGGTGATTTTGCGGATAAAATCTTATTTAATATCTCGTTATCTTCAAATAACTCTGCTTTCTTAGCCATCATCCAATGCTCAGCCGTTGGGTATGTAATTCCTTCTACTGTAAAAGCACTTAACCACCATTGGCTGAAACAGGTTTTGGTGATGCTCCCATCTTTTGATGGTTGATGGCCCCAGAAGAACAGGAATTTATTTCTGTTACCTGCTGATTCGTTTGCTATCAGCTTTTCTATCGTGTATTTCATTACTAATTTTCTATTGTGTGAATTTTATTCTTTCTTCTCCTGATATTTTTCGCTGTTCCACTTTTCTCTCTTCCTGCTCTTATCCAGGCTATATCCATATCGCTATTGTCTGTCATAAAAGTATCTCTTTCTGTATCATTCGCGAAACCTCCTATATATTGCCATTCGTTAGATAAAAGACCTATAATATCTACCTTATAACGAGCACTTGAAAAACAGTGGGTGATAGTAACCGATGCCGTCTTATCTTTTAAATACTCCATACTTAATGTATCAACTCCTCTGAAATCGCCAATGATAAAACAGGATTCCTCTTTTAGTGCCTGATCAATCAAAGGTTTATAGTGATCCAGCCATTCTTCAAAAGTGATGTTCCCGTGTCCTGATATGAAATAGCATATCTTTTTCATTTCTATTTATCTAAAATGTCTCCTAAATTAATCTGTACAACTCCGGCTTCCGCAACATTCTTAACCGAATCAGTAGTGAATATTTTTTCAAAATGCTGCGTCAGATTAGCAAATCCTTTACTGAATATCCCGTGGCTGATGGCTAAGTATAGCTTGCCCGCATTTTTCTTTTTCAATTCTTCTGCTAGCCCGATAAAAGTAGCGCCACCGTCGCAGATGTCGTCTACTATCATACAATCTCTGCCTTGTAAATCGTCGGCATACACTTTAAAGCCTGATAACTTACCTGTCTTTACATCTCTGCTTTTAGAGCATTCTACTACTTCAACCCCTCCTAAGTATTCCGATACCTTGTAAATTTTCTTCAAAGCACCCCCATCGGGTGAAATCAATAGAGGAGTTTCTCCAATATGTTCGATTGCCTTTTTAATAAAAGTATGATTCGGAATCACCTCACAATTATTCAACAAGGCCGGAGTTACCTCAGAATGTGGGTCAAAGACCGTTACTTTGCTGAGTTGTAAGGCATTGATAATATCGGCATACACTTTCACTGTCAAAGGCTCCCCACCCACCATCACTCTATCTTGTCGGGCCGCCGGAAAGTAGGGGATAAAAGCATTTATCTCTTTTACTTTCATTCGTTTTAAAGCATCCACTGCCACACATAAAAGCCCTAAATCATTAAATGAGTTAAGTCGGTGACTTATCACTACCTGCTCTGTAATAGCAAAGTCTGATTTGATTTTGATATGTGGTTCTCCACCTGCAAAAGTGAATGCCTCAAAACTGATGCTTTCCAGTTCCAGGAACGAGTTGAAGTTTTTATCTAAATTAATTGTTTTCATGTATTTGTGTAATTTTTACGCAAATATAAATAGAATTAAATGACATCTCAAAATGTTTTGTGTAAAATTTACGCAAATGTTATTTCAAAATGAAAACCCTTGCTTAAGAGCTGATTATAAGCGTTGTTATTAAATCTGAATAATCGGGCAGGGCGACCGCTTCCAGTATTAGGGGAAAGCGTATTTGTTTCTTCCAGAAAACCGAAGCTTAATATTTTCTTCCTGAAATTGCGGCGATCAATATCCTGTTCTAAGATAACTGTGTAGAGGCTTTCGAGGTCTGAGAAAGGAAACTCCTCAGCTAATAAATCGAAACCAATCGGTTGATAGGTCAATTTGTTTTTTAATCGTTGATGCGCTACTTTGATAATCTCGTTGTGGTCGTAACCCAGCTTAGGAACTCTATCAATCGCAAACCATTGGGCTTCTTCGGCATCGGTGTCGTTCTGATGCACCAAAGCAAAATTATCGGGATTCACCAATGCAAAATAAGCAACAGAAATAACCCTGAAACGAGGGTCGCGGTTGATATCATCGCCGAAAGTATATAACTGCTCCAGATAATTTACCTGAATGCCTGCTTCCTCCTGTAGCTCACGGGTTACGGCCTCTTTCAGTGATTCGTGTTTGAGCACAAAGCCACCCGGCAGTACCCATATACCTTTCATTTGTCCGAACTTCTGTTTTACCAACAACACATACAGCGTGTTTTGCTGATAACCAAACACAATGGCATCGACAGCTACTTTTATTTCATTCGTTTCAGACATATTCGTGGCGTATAATTTACGCAAAAGTAGCGACTAACAGCAAATATCGGTATAGAAATGGGCTGTTTTTTGAGGTAACGGTATGACTGAGATTAAAAAACTTGTCTTAACAACTATTTTTGCATTTTTCCTTGACAATGTGGTATATTCTTTGTTGTTTCGCAAATGGAATAGTTATTTGAGTACATAATTAATAAAGTTTATCATGACAGAGACATTAAACTTCGACGTTACCACAGTAGCACAAAGCAGAATTCATCAGTTTGACCCTAATAATATTGTATTTGGTTCGCTCTTTACAGACCACATGCTCGTGGCTGATTATATTGATGGACAATGGCAAACACCGAAAATTCTTCCTTTTGGTGATATCAGCTATAATCCGGCTCTGGCAAGTCTGCATTACGGACAAGCGATTTTTGAAGGAATGAAAGCTTTCAAAAATGACAACGACGAAGTATTGATGTTCCGTCCGCAAGATAATTGGAAACGTTTTAACATTTCGGCTGAACGCATGTGTATGGCACAAGTGCCGGAAGAAATATTCATTGGTGGGTTGGAAGAATTGTTGCGTTTAGATGCTGCCTGGGTACCCAAAGGTGAAGATAATTCATTGTATCTAAGACCATTCATGATTTCTAGTGATGTGTATCTGGGTGTTCGTCCATCACAAAACTATCGTTTCATGATTATTATGAGTCCGGCAGGTAAATACTACTCTACGCCGCCGAAAGTGAAAGTAGAAACTGAATTTATCCGTGCGGCTCCGGGTGGCGTAGGTTATGCGAAATGTGCAGGTAACTATGCGGCTTCGTTGTATCCGGCTAAATTGGCGCAACAACAAGGATATACACAATTATTATGGACAGATGCCATTGAACATAAATATTTTGAAGAGTCAGGTACCATGAACGTGATGTTTGTGATAGATGGTAAGCTGGTTACGCCTGCAGTAAGCAGTACTATCCTGAAAGGTGTTACCCGTGATTCTTTGGTAAAATTAGCACAATCGATGGGTATTGAAGTTGAAGAAAGAAGAGTATCGGTAGAGGAGGTAATCTCAGGTATCAGCAATGGCACTGTAACAGAGGTATTTGGTGCAGGAACAGCCGTAGTGGTATCACCGTTTGCTGCTATTGGTTTTGAAGGTGAAGATTATGACTTACCTGAAATCACCGAAAAATCTATCTCTTCTCAATTGAAAAAAGCCTTGAACGATGTTCGCACAGGTAAAGTAGAAGATACTTTCGGTTGGGTTTGGAAAGTGAATGCTTAAGACAATTTAAAGTAAATTCAGTTTAGCAGTATTCTGCAAAATTTTATGGAAGAACAACATCCGAATATTCAATTAATAGGAGCTTTTTTTTCAGCATATGCTGAGAATAATTACGATAAAATAGGTGAAGTACTTGATGAAAATATAAAATGGCATATACCTGGAACACACCCACTCAGTGGAACAAAAGTGGGGATTGAATCAGTTTTAGAATATTTTCAACAATTAGGAAAAGGGTCATTTAAGGCCGAACCAATAGTTATGGGCGTTAACGAAAATTTTGTGATTGACTGCCATAGGAATTGGAGCAACCTTGAAAACGAAGAGAATCTGAATAATATGTCATGTCTTTTGTGGAAAATTGGAAATGGCAAAATTGTCGAAGTACATAATTTCCCTGAAAATCAACAGATAGTAGATTCATTTTTCTCAAAATTGTATAGTTAATGATGTTTTAATAGATTGAGTATAAAACGACCCCGGGACCGTCAATTTTCTGATGTTTCGGGGTTGTTTGCTTATCTTCAACGTAAAGATTTCTACTATATATAGTTCTTCTGACAATTAGTTTTTTTTATTCACTACAAGTAATTGATAAGTTTGAATAAAGTAAAGAAACTAAGCTCTTGAGAAAACCTCTTCTTATTCTCAAAATAATTTTCATGATAGTATGCCTGCATACTGATTTTTTTCTACATTTGTGGTTACCCGAAGCGCAAACACCAATGAGGAAGGAAAAAACGATAGATTTTCATCTAAAATGGGCCTGGCATGCTATTTCACGCATGTACAATGCCTATGCAAGCCAATATGATATAACCATGGCCATTGGCTATGTATTGCTTAATATTGATTCAGAGAAAGGTACACCTGCTACAAAAATAGGCCCCTCGATAGGTATGGAGCCCCGTAGCCTGACCCGCATGCTGAAAACATTGGAAGAAAAAGGCTGGATTTATCGTGAAACCGATGCTGATGACAAGCGTTTCGTAAAAGTATATCTGACGGAGGAAGGCAAAAGAAAAAGAAACTTTGCGCGCGAGGGAGTAATCATCTTCAATAAGAAGATTCAGGAAGTGATACCTGCCGACAAACTAGCTGTTTTTTTTGAGGTGATTAAAGAAATTAATTCACTGGTAGATGAAGAAAACAGTAAGGTAAAAGATAATATTATATTCGAAATAATGGATTGAGAGCATGTTTAAAAATTATAATTCGACCTACAAAGGCATCTTTTTAAGCTATACTGCGTTGCATTTTTTCGCCGTAGCTGCTGGCTACGTCTGCAAAATGCGCCTTGTCTAGCTTAAAAATCTGTCCTTTTCGGCCAGAATAACAATATTTAAACCTGCTCAAAATAAAGGTCTGAGTACTCAGACCTTTATTTTTTCTTTCAGAAACTCTGCTGTATAGTTGTTTTCGAGTTTTACCATTTCTTCCGGTGTACCTTCAAAGGTTACATAACCACCTTTTTCTCCCCCTTCCGGCCCTAAATCAATAATCCAATCGGCTGATTTAATGATTTCCATATTATGTTCAATGATAATCACCGAATCTCCCTGGTCTACTAAGGCATTAATGGCTTTCAGTAGTTTCTTAATGTCATGAAAATGTAGTCCGGTAGTAGGTTCGTCAAATACGAATAAGGTTTTGCCTTTATCTGCATTGCCTTTGCTTAAAAAGAATGCCAGTTTTACCCGTTGTGCTTCTCCACCTGATAGAGTACTTGACGATTGCCCCAAACCGATATAGCCCAAACCAACATCTTGTAGAGGTTGTAGTTTGTCCGCCAGTTTAGGGTCACTTTCTTTAAAAAATTCTATAGCCTCATCAACCGTCATGGCCAGAATATCGGCAATATCCTTGTCTTTATATTTTACTTCCAGAATCTCCTGTTTGAAACGCTTACCTCCGCAGCTTTCACATTTCAGGCGCACATCAGCCATGAATTGCATTTCAATGGTTTGTTCTCCCTCACCCTGGCAAGCTTCACAGCGTCCACCATCTACGTTGAACGAGAAAAACGCAGGCTTATAATCGCGGGCTTTTGATAATTGCTGATCAGCCATTAACTGTCTGATATAATCATAGGCCTTGATATAAGTTACCGGATTAGAGCGGGAAGATTTACCGATTGGATTCTGGTCGACCATCTCAATCTGGGTGATTCTGTCTAGCGAACCTATTAAATCGCTGTACTTTCCGGCCTCTTCGCTGTATTCTCCTTTCAATCGGGCAATGGCAGGGAATAAGATTTTGCGTACTAAAGTAGATTTCCCGGAGCCACTCACACCTGTTACCACGTTCAGTACGCCTATCGGAAATTTTACATCCACTTCTTTTAAGTTATTTTCCCGGGCACCTCTGATTTCAATAAAATCAACAGGTTTTCTTCTTTGGGTGGGTACTGATACCTGATCTTCGCCAGTCAGGAAGCGAATGGTGTGGCTGCCTCCGGCTTTTTCTGCTTTCTTCACATCCTCCCAATTCCCCTGAAAAATCAGATTCCCTCCCAGTGTTCCTGCATCCGGGCCAATATCCACAATTTCGTCAGCGGCCATCATTACCTCTTCTTCGTGTTCTACTACCACCACACTATTACCCAAGTCTCGTAAAGATTCCAAAACCCCAACTAATCGACGAGTATCTCTTGGGTGTAGACCAATACTTGGCTCATCAAGAATATACATAGAACCCACCAATGCACTACCTAAGGAAGTAGCCAATTTAATGCGTTGAAACTCACCACCTGATAAGCTGGATGTCAATCGGTTTAAGGTCAAATACCCCAAACCTACCCGCTCCATAAAGTCGAGGCGGCTATTAATCTCTATCAGTATTCGTTTAGCAATCCCTTGCTGGTAATCAGGCAATTCCAGTTTTTTGAAGAATTGAATGACATCGGAGATTGGCATTAATACCAAATCTGTAATGGAAATACCCCCGATTTTTACATAAGCCGCGTCTTTACGCAAGCGAGAGCCCCGACAATCCGGGCAATCTGTGCGCCCACGATAGCGTGAGAGCATCACTCTGTATTGTACTTTATATACCTGACTTTCAACATCAGCAAAGAAGGCATTTAAGCCCTGGAAATAAGAGTTACCTGTCCAGAGTAAGTCTTTCTGTTCTTGTGTCAGGTCTCTGTAAGCCCTATGAATCGGGAAATCAAAACGGATACCATTTCTCAATAAAGGAGCTAACCATTCACTCATCCTATCTGTTCGCCACGGCACAATGGCTCCTTCAAAAATTGAAAGATTTTTGTCAGGTATTACTAAATCAGGATCTATACCCAATATTTTACCAAAACCTTCGCAACGTTTACAAGCGCCATAAGGATTATTGAATGTAAACAGATTGACGCTTGGTTCTTCAAAGGTCAGCCCGTCTAATTCAAATTTATCAGAGAAAACGCGTTTTTCTACACCCACTATATCTATAATACACTCACCCTCTCCCTCAAGAAATGCTGTTTGTACCGAATCTGAGAAACGGAATTGCGTATCTTCATCATCATGTTTTACAGTATTTCTATCAATCAGAATTTCGATTTTATGCTTTGTTTCATCAATCACATAACTATCCTCTACAATTTCTTCAATCTGCTTGATTTCGCCATCAATCAACACACGGGTATAGCCTTTTTGGAGGAGTAAGTCTAATTCCTTCTTGATTTTACGGTCATCTTTAATTTTTAAAGGAGTAAGCACCATTACTCTTGTGCCCTCGGCGTGTGAAAGAATAAAATTCACCACATCGGTAACGGTATCTTTTTTTACTTCTCTTCCGGTCATTGGGGAATAAGTAATACCGATATGGGCAAATAAGAGTTTGAGGTAATCATAAATTTCGGTAGTAGTACCAACCGTTGAGCGTGGGTTTTTGGTTGCTACTTTTTGCTCAATAGCTATGGCAGGAGATACCCCCTTGATATATTCTACATCGGGTTTCTCCATACGCCCTAAAAACTGGCGGGCATACGAACTCAAACTCTCGACATACATGCGTTGCCCCTCAGCAAAAAGGGTATCAAAAGCCAATGATGATTTTCCACTTCCTGACAAGCCTGTTACTACCACCAGTTTGTTTCGTGGAATAGCAACATCTATATTCTTTAAATTATTTACTTTAGCTCCTTTAATGATGATAAATTGCTTAGGGTCAAGATTATCAACATCTGGATATTTTATAAAACTACGCGAAGAATTTTCCATGAAGAAAAAGCCTGTTCTCCCCAACGAAAGCTCAGGTATGTATATTTGGAGTTAGATAAATCGTACAATAAAACAAGTGTAGTAATTAAGTAAAATTAGTTGATGTTTACTGAGGATTTAAACATTTGATAATCAATACATTAATCGCTCATTCACACAATCACTCATTCACTAAATCACCTAAACGAGGCAAAACCTCATCTATTGTAACCAAATATCGATAGAGATAGTTCTTTATTATCGGTCAATAATTATGCGCTCGGTTTTCTCAAAATCAGCGCCTTTTATTTTCACTAGATAGTGACCGTTTTCTACCTTGTTTAAATCAAGGTCTTTGCGCTCAGTGGTATCTGTGATATAAAATCTATATGCCAATTTACCTGATATAGTATAGAAAAGCAGTTCTACATTCTTCAGATTTTCTTTGGTTTCTAGATAAATAATATCAACAGCCGGATTGGGATATAACGTAATAGCGTCACTGGCTAGTTTTAAGAACAAAGACTTTGAAGGTACAGACTCGCAGATGAGTGTACGATTCCCCAATTGATAAGTTCTGACAACCGTAACCTGATAAGCCCCCGGCTCCTGTACTTTCAGCGAAGATAATTTAGACGTCGTAAATTTAGTATTTTCACGAATCCACTGAAACTGGTCTGATGCGCCAAGTGTTACATTTTGTGCCAACAAAGTATAGATACCCAATTTATCTATATCTGGTGTTTTTGGTGTTTCTCTGATGTGAGCATTTTGTGGGTCTGATTCCTGTACACAACCAAAAGAGGTAATGGCCTTTACTTTAAAAGTATAATCACCCACCGAATCTACTGAAATCTCTTTGGCTGTGCTATTATTAGTCCACTGAACATTCTCATTCGAATCTGTTCTTAATTTAATACTGGTTCCTTTACAGGCTAATGTATCAGGCGAAAAAGTAATGCGAGGTTTAGCAGGAAGCGGGTTGATTCGCACACTTACATTATCTGATAGCTCTTTGCAACCAAAAGCATTGGTAGCCTCAACATTAAAATCATAAACGCCTACAGCATCTATCGAAAAGTCTTTGGTAGTAATATTATTATTCCAACGTAGAATATCATCGTTATTCACACTCAATTGAATGGTGGCTCCCTCACAGACTGAGGCGCTCGGCGAAACGGCAATCTTTGGCTTAACAGGCGCAGGATTTATCTTTACTTCGGTATTATCCGAATTAGCCGAATAACATCCAAATTCATTGAAACCCTTTACAGAATATTGTCCGCTATTACTGACAGTTATATCCTGCGCAGCAGTCCCTGTACTCCATTGAAAATTTCTAAATTCATCGCCGTTAGCTCTCAGATTAACGCTTGACCTCACATTTGCACAGAACTCTAAATCTTCTGCATGTGTTATATGTGGTCTTGTAACAGGATAAATAAAGTTGGTATTTACACTTGGCACTAATAACTGATTACCCTGATTGTCTCTGACTTTTACAGAATATGTTCCTTTATTAACTGTTATCTGATTTGTGTTGCCGCCATTAGACCATTCATAGTTTGTCAGGTTGTTTGGCAATGTCAATGTTGCCTGATTAGTAGCATTGCAGGCGAGATTTATATCTACTGCAGAGCGAGCCATTACAGGAGTAGAACTTAGAAAAAAATTATTGTCTAAGTAGTTATTCCAGGCTTCAGCTAGCATAGTCAGACCCATATTTCCGGGCCCTGCGTTATTAAAATGTACAAAATCAGGTCTGTTTGGTTGCAAATCGTCAGTAAATGGCCCCGGGAATACATTATTCCCTGCGCGTCCGATAACAATATTCTGTCCTCCGATAATTTCAGGATTTGATGGATGCTGATAAGTAAGGGAGGTACGTGCCACTACCCAACTTAAATTACCACTAAATTGAGCACGCGTAATGTCTATTAATGTTTGCAGATTAGAAGCATAATCTGTAGCCGATAGTTGTTTAGGGAAATTATCGGTTTCACCTTGTAGCCACAATAGAGAGCGAACACCTAACAATGCCCCATAATAATGTAAGGTATTGCGCAGATTGGTATAGGGTAAGCCTTTGGGCATTACCTGGCCAAATATATTGATTGTAGGCTTGCCTTCCGCACTTTCGCGCCAGTTAATAACCGAAACGCTTAGTTCTCCGGCATTAAAAAACATGATAGGTACATTCAGCTTTTTAGCTAATCGATCTCCTAATTCGCCATAACACCAGGCCGTATTTCCGGCAGGGGCTATATCAACTTCAGCTTCTAAATGAACAAAGTTTAGGTTTTCCGGTAGCGGGTCTAAAACTGCTTTATTGCTAAAATTAACGGCATTTACTCTGTCATCAGTTGCTCTTAAAACATTGTTACCAGGTAGTTCTGAAAGAGGAAGACCCGAAGCATTTGACTGCCCTAAAGCCACAAATACTTCACCAATACCTACTCTATCGACAGTAATAGTTTGTAGAACCACAGTGTTTTTTGAGGCCCTAACCTCCAGCTTATACCAGCCACCAAAGCCGGGCATTCTACCAGAAAAATAGCCTGCTTTCGGATTCTCCTGTATGGTGAGCCAATCCATAGGTGTACCCTGGCCCTCTGTGACCGGAATCAACCTTGCTTCGACTTTATCGATAGGCTGGGAGTAGTTTCCTATAATATTAATGAAGCCTAAATTATCATTATTTCGCTGAAAAACGGCCCGGTTAGTAGGAAAAGAGAGCGAAATCTGAGCGAACGTATTGGTGGTAAAAAGTAAAATACAAAACGACAAAATATGCCTTCTTCTGGCAAATTGAAAAGGGTTAAAGAACATCTTAAACAGTTTTTTGCAGGGTTTTTGGCAAAATTAAGATTTTTGACTGACATATTGTCAACCACGTATCATTATTAGTAAATAAATGAGTAGTAAACACAGACTAAATGCCCTAATTTTGCAAAAAATTGATTAATTGAGTATTGGAAACACCATTTGCAGTAATTTTTGATATGGACGGTGTCATTTGCGACACGAACCCTCACCACTCACTTGCCTGGAAAGCATTCTTGAAAAAATTTGAGATTGATGCCACTGAAGACGAGTTCATTGCCCACATGTATGGCAAAAGCAATAGTTATATTCTGAAATACTTCCTTAAAAGAGACGTAATAGGAGATGAATTTATTGCGATGGAGTTTGAAAAAGAAGCACTTTTTAGAGAATTATATGAACCGGAGGTAATACCGATTGCAGGTTTAATGGAATTTATAGCCGATTTAAAGGCCAACGGTGTAAAAACAGGTATTGCCACTTCGGCACCGGTCGAGAACCTTAGATTGATTCTGAGCAAATTGCCATTGGTTTCTCAGATGGAATCTCTACTATCAAGTTCAGATGTAATTCACCACAAACCTAACCCGGAAGTGTATCTGAAATCAGCTGCGAATCTGGGTGTGTTGCCAGAAAACTGTGTGATATTTGAAGATTCTCATGCAGGTGTATCAGCAGGCAAAGCAGCGGGAGCAAAGGTAATAGGGGTATTGAGTACCTATAAAAAAGAAGAGTTGCCTGTTTGTAATGATTATGTGGTGAATTATAAGGAAATGAGTTATCAGAAAATTAAATCCCTATTTGAATCATGATAATAGAACACCTGGCTATCTGGGTAAGAGACCTGGAATTGATGCGGAGTTTCTACGTGAAATATTTCAACGGGAAATCGAACGAGAAATATAGAAACGATAAGAAAAACTTTGAGTCGTACTTTATTTCTTTTGATTCAGGTGCAAGATTAGAATTGATGCAAATGCCCGGTATTACAGATGCAGGAAATAATGGGTACGAACAGTTTATAGGTATTACACATCTTGCAGTTTCGGTAGGTACTAAAGAAAAGGTAGATGAACTGACTGAGGTTTTCAGAAAAGATTCTTTTGAAATTGTAGGTGAACCTCGTTGGACAGGAGACGGCTATTATGAAAGCGTGATTCTAGACCCGGAAAAAAACAGAATTGAGATTACGGCTTAGAATGCCGAAAAATATTTTACCAAAGAAAAGCGTATCATCCGTCAATATACGAGTATTGTATGTGTTTCGTCATTATAAAGAGTCATGTTTAAGCACTTATCCACTTTCTTCTTTCATCGTCAGAGTCTGGCTGTAGCTATGGTTTTTACAGCTATGGGCATTTTGTTTGGTAGCTGGGCTACATTAATTCCCTTTATTAAACAAAAATATACCTTAGACGATGCCCAGTTAGGTCTCCTGTTACTTTGTCTGCCTCTGGGAGCAGCGGGTATGAATCCGTTTACTACTATTCTGATTAATCGTTTTGGTATGCGCACTATGACATTAGTCGGACTGATTTTTATGTCGATAGTGTATGCTATGCCAGTCAGTATGAGTTATCTGCCTTTAGTAGCTTTCAGTCTGTTTTTAGTGGGTCTCAGCATTTCAGTTACCAATGTATCGATGAATACCTGTGTTACAAGTCTGGAGCATCAATACAATATTAATATTATGTCAACCTGCCACGGGATGTTTAGTGCAGGCTTGATGTTGGGTTCTATTCTGGCGAGTTTTACACAGGGTATGAAAATATCTCCGGCCTATCATATGTGGATACTGGCCTTTAGTTTCATTTCTTTAGCTTTTTTTATTCGCCCCACAGTTATCAGTATTCATGAAGAAAAAATAGAACAGAACGATGGAGCTAAATTCGTATTCCCAAAAGGAGCCCTATTATTAATGATATTAATAAGTCTTTGCACCAATATCACCGAAGGAACAATGGCTGACTGGACAGCGGTCTATATGAGAGATGTAGTACAGACCCCTGATTATTTCATTGGCTGGGGATTAGCAGGCTATTCCTTTTGTATGTCTGTGGGTCGTTTTGCAGGCGATGCGCTTATTCCTCGTTATGGCGGCAATGCTGTTTTAAGAATCGGCGGTATTATTGCTATCTGTGGTATTATCATTGCCATTGCCTTACCTTATACTATTACAGCCATTATAGGCTTTGCTATGGTAGGGGCAGGGGTTTCTTGCGGAGCACCTATATTATATGGTAGCTCAGCCAGAGTACCGGGCATGGCCAAAGGTGCAGGATTAGCAACTATGAATACCTTTAGCATGGCCGGGTTTCTGGCTGGCCCTGTGTTAATAGGTTTTGTTTCTGAAAGCATTAATTTACCATTTGCCTTTGGCATAATCGCTTCTTTGGGTTTAATATGGGTTTTATTAGTAAATAAGGTGAAATTATACTAATTTTAATGGAAATATTTTTTGGCACGCAAACCTTATGGAATGATATTTGTTTTAGATGAAAGTACATTGAATAATACACGAAGAATCGATTCACTAAATCGTACACAAACGTCAACCTGCCCATATAATTTTTGATTACCATTAAATAAAATTTAGAGAAAAAGCTTTTTCTTCTAAATAAGACTCATTAATTTTATCATCGGAAAACAGAAAAAAATAAAGCAGGATTATATGAAAAAAATTATTTACTCTCTGGGAGTATGCCTTGTCGCTACTCAACTACACGCCCAGGTGGTTAACAGCACTGATTTTTACGTAAGCGAAGGAGCAGTTGTTAGTTTTAATACCGATGTAGTAAATGAAGGCAAACTTACAAATAACGGTAAGATTCACTTCCAAAAAAACTTTGACAACCTTTCTTTAGTAAAATCGGCAGGTACTGTTGTTTTTGATGGCAACGCTCCTCAGACTCTGAAAAGCACTAAAGAACTGGCATTCGGTCAATTGCTATTAGACAACGATCTAAAATTAGAAACGGCTCTTCGTGTTGACGAATCCCTTTCTTTCCGCAGAGGTATTATCGAATCATCTGTACAAAATCCTTTAACATTTGGTGCAAATGGTAAATATGATGGTGCATCAGATTTCTCACACGTAAAAGGTGTAGTGAGCAAAGAAGGAAACGAGGCTTTCGAATTCCCATTAGGTGATGGTACAAACTTCCGTTCTTTCAAAGTAGCTAGAACTAACGAAAGCCAGACTTTGACAGCTGCTTACTCATTCAAAAGCCCATTAAACGTTTCAGATCAGGTTTCATCAGGTGTTGATGCAATCAATCAGGATGAATACTGGTCATTGAAATCTGAATCTTTAAAAAGCGACGCAAAGGTTTCTGTAAACAGCAAATCTGATTTAGATGGTATCGCTTTCTTAGATAAAGGTACCTGGTCTATGACAGATGATGCTAATCTTTCTTCTGCAACTAACCTGAAAGACGGTACTCTTTTCACTTTAGCGAAAAGCCGTAACATTCAACCAGGTATTGGTGTATATCCAAACCCAACAGAAGGTGAGTTCTTCTTGAAATTGTCAGGTATGAACGAAAACGAAATGATTACTGTAGATATTACTAATCAAGACGGTTCGAAAATTATGCACAAAGAAGGTTTCGTAAAAGACCTACGTAAAGCATATTTATTACCTGAAAATCTTCCTGCTACTGAACTAACTGTAAGAGTTATCAGAGGAGATTCTAAAAAAGCTTTATACCAAAAAATGATTTTGAACAAATAATCATTCTTTGAGCATATTCAATATAACAGAAAGGCTGCCTCTACAAAGGCGGCTTTTTTGTTATATAACCTCATAGCAATATTAAGCAAAAAGCTAAGCAAAAGCTTTCTACAGAAATATCCCATATTCTTTCAACAGGCATCAGAAAGAATCCTGTCTCGGGAATGTTTTTTTAGTAAGAATGATTTATAGTATCTGGCCGAAAGTTGATTTACGAAAAACACACAAAGCAAAGCGGTGTAGATGCCGGAAAGCAAGGATCATATGGGTGAAAAAATATTAAGGCTTTTATGCAACCTTTTCATATTTTTAACATCTTATTTTAGTACATACATAAACTATACCAAAATCATGAAAAGACTATTCATTTTATTCATCTTTTTTTCAACTACTGTTTTCGCACAAGATAAACGTACATTCAATGTATCAGGCTTTGATAAACTGGATATGGGTAGTGCTTTTGTCATTACAGTTACACAATCAAGCAATTATAAGGTAGATGTTACAGGCCGTGAGCAGGATTTGAAAGACTTAGTAGTAAAAGTTTCAAACGGCAAATTGGACATTGGTTATCCGAATAACTGGGGGGGCTGGAAAAACCGTAAAGAAGTATATGTCACTATCACTATGCCTAAATTGGTAGGAGTTGATTTCTCAGGCGCATGCAAAGCCAAAGTTGCAGGTTTTTCAAGCGATAAAATGGATATTGATGTATCAGGCGCATCTCAGGCTACTTTTGAGATTAACGCTAAAAATCTTTCATTAGATTGTTCAGGAGCATCGGGCTTAACTATTACAGGAGATGGCCAGAGCCTCAATGCAGATATATCAGGTGCATCAAGTGTAGATGCTTATGCATTTAAAGTAACTACAGCCAATATTGATGCTTCAGGTGCCAGTGGTGCGAAAGTAAATGTATCGAGCAAAATTGTAGCAGAAGCCAGTGGCGCAAGTAATGTGCGTTATAAAGGTGGTGCTACTTCGGTAGTAGCTAATACTTCTGGGGCTGGTTCGGTGAAATCAGTGAATTAAATCTATTTAGCGGCCGCCGCTGCGGTGAATGAGTGATTGTGTGATTTAGTGATTAGTCACAACGAATTTAATAAGCAAAGAGGAGGAGAATAAATTTCCTCCTCTTTGCTATTACATCACTACCTCTTTATCAGTCATAATAGTCAATACTTCCGTATCTAGTAATCTTGTAGTCAGACCTTGTGTTTTAGGCAATTCGTAATGGAAGAAATACTTCATGGTATGAATCTTACTTTCGTAAAAATCTACATCATCAGTGCCTGCTATTAGTTTTTGTTGCGCTACAATCGCTTGTTTGAGCCATTGCCAGGCTACTACATTCAGGCTGAACAGTTCCATATAAAGCGTAGCGTCTGATAAAAACCTTTCGATGTCGCCAGTTCCGGCAATACCCAATAGATGCATCGTTACTTCCTGCAATTGCTTACTGCTTTCTGTAAGCAAGGTCGCATACTTTTTCAATTCGTTATATTCTTTAGCCGACTGAATAGTCTTGCCCACTTCCTGCGCTAAAAGCTTCATGGTTTTACCTCCTGCCATCATCACTTTTCTGCCCAATAAATCCTGTGATTGGATACCTGTAGTGCCTTCATAAATAGGGGTTATGCGTACATCTCTATAATATTGCTCAACCGGAAAATCTTCAGTAAAGCCATATCCACCAAAACATTGCACGGCATCATTGATGGACTTTACACCATACTCACAAGGGAATGTCTTGGCAATTGGGGTCAGTAACTCTACCAGTAAGTGCGCATTCTCTTTTTCCTCAGGATCGTCACTGGCTTCCGATAAGTCGAAAAACCTGGAGGTTTCTAATAATAATGACAAACCACCCTCTACCACCGATTTCTGGAATAAGAGCATCCGCTTTACATCAGGGTGTTGGATAATCGGTATCTGTGGGGTATCTAAAGCAGTTTTAGCATTTAACCTACGGCTTTGCGGGCGTTCTTTGGCATATTCCAGCGCAGCATAATAGGCGGCAGAGGTGATTGAAATCCCTGTAAGGCCTACACCAATACGAGCCTCGTTCATCATCTGGAACATATAGTTCAAGCCCTTGTTGGGTTCACCTACCAGATAGCCGATACAATCATCATTTCTATCACCAAAACCCAGGTGCATAGCCGGAACACCTTTCTGACCTAATTTATGATAAATACCCATTGAGGTAATATCATTGTCGGTGCCATCCAAGCGGAATTTAGGGACTACAAACAATGAAATACCTTTTGTACCTTTCGGTGCGCCTTTGATTCTGGCTAAAAATAAATGGATTACATTCTCTGTAGCATCATGGTCACCGGCTGAGATAAATACCTTTTGTCCTCTGATTCTGTAGGTGCCATCTTCTAAAGGTTCGGCAGAAGAAGTTATATCAGACAATGAACTTCCGGCTTGTGGCTCAGTCAGGCACATTGTGCCTTGCCATTTACCAGAAATCATGTTTTCGATATAATCCTTTTTCAAATCATCTGAGCCAAAGTTGGCAATCAGGCGGGCGCCTCCGGACGTTAAGCCAATATACATCATCCCATTATTGGCCGACATCAGTATATAGCCAACCGCACTCGTAATGGTCATGGGCAATTGTGCACCGCCGTTTTCATAAGAGAAATCAGCTCCGATAATGCCCGATTCACCTACAGCCTTTATATAATTCTTAATAGATGGATGAACTTTCACCTTACCGTCTTTCAGTTCCGGCTGATTTTTATCAACATCTTTCACAAAAGGGAACATCAGATTTTCAGCAATCTGGGTTGCTGCATCAATCGTCATGTCGAAAGTTTCCTTATTATGATCAGCGAAATAGCTATGCTTTGTCAGTGATTCTGCCTCATGTACTTCGTAAAGCAGAAAATTCACATTTCGTTTACTGAAAAAATTCTTTGCCATGCTACTATTTCAGTTAGGTTTTTATAATGTTGAATAGAAAAGAGAGAGGATTCTTACATTAATCCAAGCATTTTGGCATATTTCATCATCGCACCCGGATTCGATATTTTCAGTTTACCCATCATCATCGCCATCATCGGATTCATATCACCTGTGGCAATTTTCACAAAATCGTCTTCATTAGCCTTAATCACGCATTCAGCTTCACCTACTAAGCCCTCTTGTAGCTCAGCTTTGCCATCAGCTACGTGCATCGAGTAAGTTGAACCATTAAAATCAAAATGTAATGTTGTGTTTACATCACCAATTTCAGTTCCGTTGAGTTTCGCAGCGGTATTTTCTAAGTATTCTTTTGCAGACATTTTTATATAAGATTTTTAAGAAAAAATTGATTGGCGAAATTTAAGCAAAATAAGATAGACATTATGCAAGCATACTAATTTTTTTGTTAAAAATTTGTCATTCTAAGTAAAAAATTAAATATTTGGTACAGGTATACAAATTACTTCGTAATACTTTCGTATATTATTTCAAATGCGAAATGGCCTGTATACGAGCAAGAATTTTTGCGTGCTAATCAAAACCCAATAAAAAAATCTTTCCATATAGTTACTTTTCCCTAATCATACTGTCAAAATTGAAAAACAAAGATTTTAAAGGAGTTGCAGATGAGGAGTTGGTTCGCATGTATATCGAAACCCAACGTAACGTGTATTTTGAAGAACTTTATGATCGCTATGTCGATAAAGTATACCGTAAATGTTTATCATTTGTCAAAAATGAAGCACAGGCTGAAGACTTTACACACGATATTTTCCTGAGATTGGTATTGAAACTGGGGAGTTTTAAAGAGCATGCTAAGTTTTCTACCTGGCTTTATTCTATCACCTACAACTATTGTATGGATCAGGTAAGACAAACGAAGCGTCAGGCAGAGGTAGCATTGGATGAAAACTTTGATCTGGCAGATGACGGATATGACTTAGAGTTAGTAGAAATGCAATCGCAAGGCCTTAAAAAAGCTTTGCAAAAAATCGACCCAGACGAGAGAGCTATCTTATTGATGAAGTACCAAGATGATTTTAGTATTAAAGAAATAGCAGAAACCTTTAAGATATCAGAAAGCGCTGTGAAAATGCGCCTGATGCGTACAAAAGAGAAATTGAAGAAAATATATACCGAAAATGTTATTTTCTTCCTGATTATATTAATCAAAGCTATCTGGTTCTGGAGAAAGTAATTGACCAGCTTAGCACATTTTAAGATAATAAAACTGTTGAAAGATATCATTAGAAGAGAGATTCTTGAAATGTGAATTCGATTTTCTAAAAAATATTTGTTATGACCGACGATACATTACCAGACTTTGACGATGAAGCTCAAGCCCCCGCGCACCTGAAAGGGATGATTACCGCGGAAATTGACGTCATTCGGGATATCATGCAGGTTGTACAGATGTTTTTAGGTGAAACAATGGTAACAGGAGTGATATTATTGCAGGAACTGGAGAACAAAGAGAAAGAAGAAAAGTAGAAATTTTTGAATGCATAGTTATGGATAGACGAGTACCAAGTTTTGTTGAGACACTCATGGAAACTTTTAATAACCTTCTTAAAAGTTTCATGGGCTTCATATATAATCTGATTGGCGCATTAGCTATATTATTGATAGGCTGGCTGGTTGCCAAAGCTGTAGCTGCTATTACTAAAAAGATGCTGCAACAGATAGGCGCCGATAAGATTGGTGAAAAGCTGACGCAGATTGAGCCCATCAAAAGTATGAAAATAGAGATAAAAATAAGTACTATCATCTCTAAAATTCTCTACTATTTTATTCTGATATTTATTCTGCGCCCGGCAGCTGATACTTTGGGAGTGCCTGCTATTTCAGATATGGTAAAATTGCTGGTTGAGTTTATTCCGAAAATGATTTCGGCAGGTATCATGCTGTTTGTAGGTATATGGCTGGCCGATACACTCCGCAATTTTGTGGTATCGCTTTGTAAATCTTTCAATATTGCTGCCGGAAAACTGATAGGAACAGCCGTTTTCTTTTTCCTGTTGATCATCTTTGTGATTCAGTCGGTAGCGCAAGTGGGTATTAATACAAGCCTGCTAGAATCAAGCTTTAATCTTTTCATAGGCGGAATCATCTTTGCCTTTGCTATTGGTTACGGCTTTGCATCAAAAGAAATATTATTGAATATAATATCGTCATTCTACAGTAAAAACAAATACAGAGAAGGACAGGTAGTAGAGATAGACGGAGTAAAAGGCGAAATTATTGCAATGGATAATACTACATTAACGCTACAGACCGAAGAATCGAAAACGGTATTTCCACTGCAGGTACTTCAATCGAAGAAAATCGTAATTTTTGACTAATTCAAAAATTAATGTTGATATTGTGTTACTCTTCCAATGTATAAACGTATAAATTTGGAAGAGTAATAGCTCTTCTTAATAAATCAAACTGAATTCTTTTCAAACTGCGCTGGTCATCTATTGTATGATTAGACGTAACCGTTTTTGACCAAAATATCTAACCCCAATTTAATCCAATGAGAAAGTTTATTCTTATCACAACCATTCTTTTATCAACAGCCAACTTATGGGCACAAAAAAACGACACGCTTAGCTTAAAAAATGCTAAAAACATGGCCGATTCATTAAAAGTCGGCTTCTGGAAGCCTAGAAATACGCAATTTGGTATTAACTTTAGTCAGGCAGCTTTTAATAACTGGCAAGGTGGCGGTATAAACAACTGGTCGATTGGAGCCTTGTTTAACAACCACGCAGAATATTATAAGAATAAAGGTGCCTTTATCAGTGATATTCAGTTTCAATTAGGAACCATCAATAACAAAGGGCAAAGAAGAGCCAAAAGCATTGACCGTCTATTTTTAGAAGCTAAATATTCGCATAAAATAAGCCCTAAAATAAACTGGTTTGCTGGTATAAACTTCTTGTCGCAATTTGCAAATGGGGTGGTCTATGAAAATGATGGTCTGCCTACCGAACGCAAAAGAACTATCTCGAGTTTTCTGGCTCCTGGCTATCTGGCAGAGGGTGTAGGTATTGAGTATAAACCTGTTCCTTACTTTGTATTGCAATTAGGCGGTGCTACACTACGCCAGACTTTTGTAACAAGCGATAAGGTATTTACTGATTTTACCGAATACAATAAGAAAGATGATGCTTACGGTGTAAAGAAAGGCAAAAAAGTATTGTTTGAAACAGGGTTTCAGTTAGTAGCTGCTTTTGATAAAGACATTGCCAAAAATGTGAATCTGAAATGTCGGTACCAGGCATTCTTAGCCTATACGCCAAAAAGAGAAGCCCCGGATAAAAACTCGATTGACCATAATATAAACCTGATTGCCACTGCCAAAGTGAATAAATATCTGAATGTCAACTTTACGCTCTTGGGAATTTATGACCGCGATCAGATTGATAAGTTTCAGATAAGTCAGGGATTTGCCGCAGGATTATTGTTTACCCTTTAATAATTTATAACCCCTTAAACGCCAGAAAATCAATGCTAAAAGAATTCAGAACTTTTATTGCTCAGGGCAATGTCCTTGACTTAGCTATTGGTGTGGTCATTGGTGCCGCATTCGGTAAAATCACTACCTCTTTGGTTGATGATATTATTATGCCAATTGTCAATGTATTGACAGGAGGCGGAGTAACGGGTGGTATTATTTTAAAAGAAGCCACTGTCGATGCCGCCGGTAAGGCCATACCTGCCATTACAATTAATTATGGTAATTTTATCAGTGTAGTAATTAACTTTTTTATTATTGCCTGGGTGCTTTTCCTGATTGTAAAGGGTGCTAATAAAATGAAACTGACAGATAAATAATAAGCCCGGTTTTAGATAAGCCTCCTATATGCTATATAAACTTATAGGAGGTTTTTTAGTCGACACTTGTTGAAAAAACTGAAAATAGAAGAAAACAAACCAAACATAATTTGGTTTATTTGAGAGAAATTCGAGACAAACTGGTAAATATTGTAGGTCAATTACCCTAAAATAAATTTTCTGTTTTTTCTTTTTCTTTCTATCATAATTAATTTACATTTGTTATCAAGTTTAATTTAGGGCGTGAACCCGCCAGAGATTAAATTTTTCGTGCTTATATCCTATAATCTTTTTTTGCGGTGTTCCGCTATTATGCGTCATGGAAACGTGGTTAAAAGACAAACTGCGTGGCGACTGGCAAATCTGGTTTATTATCGCCGTGCTTTCGTTATTCAGTATACTGGTAGTTTATAGTGCCAGTTCCGCTCTTGCTTACAAAAGAGCCGGTGGAAACACCGAAAGCTATCTGCTCTCTCATACTATCCATTTATTATTAGGTTTGGGAGTAATCTGGTGCATGCACCGAATCAACTACACAAATTTTGCTGGTGTTTCAAGATTATTGCTTTGGATTACGCCAATGCTCTTGTTGTATACGTATTTCTTTGGAACAACTGTGGGAGGAACCAAACGTTGGATCAACATCTTTGGTATCTCATTTCAGTCATCAGATTTAGTGCGCTTGGTATTAATTACCAATTTGGCAGCCATGCTGGCGCGCAGACAGAATATGGAATATAACCCAAAAACTTTGTTAGGACTGATATTCTGGTGTGGCTTGTTGTGTGGGATGTTAGCTATAACCAACTTTTCGACGGCAGTTATTCTGGGAATTACCTGTTTTATCATTATGTGGGTTGGCCGTGTACCTGGAAGATACCTGATACGCATGGCAGGTTTTGTGATAGGAGCGATTGTAATAGTAGTAAGCATCAGTATATTTCTCTATAACAGAGGGGTTGATTTTGGCCGCGGACAGGTAGTATTAGAGCGTATAGAAGCTTTTGCCAAAGTTGATTTAAACGGAGATAAAGTAATGGGCAATGCTGATAGAGACGACAGTTATCAGCGAGACCAGGCTATGATTGCTATTGCCAGAGGTGGTGCGATAGGTATCGGCCCTGGAAAAAGTTTTCAACGTAATTATCTGCCAGAGGCCTTTTCTGACTATATATATGCCATTATTGTTGAAGAATATGGCTTTTTAGGGGCAATTGTTACCATGTTTATGTACCTTTGGCTCTTGTATAGAGGCCTGAAAAATGTCGAGAATACTAATCGTGCTTTTGGTGGGCTACTCTGTGTAGGGCTTACGTTTAGTATAGTATTTCAGGCATTTGTACATATGTTTATCAATGTAGGCTTAGGCCCCGTAACCGGACAGACCCTACCATTGATGAGTATGGGAGGAACCTCTATTTTGTTTACCTCGGTAGCTATTGGTATTGTGCTAAGCGTAACCAAAGGAGAACACGACGAGGCCAAAGTAGCTGCTTTAAAATAATAACAATAACTGAATGAGTAAAGGCACTAAAATAATAATTTCGGGTGGAGGTACAGGCGGGCATATTTATCCTGCAGTGGCAATTGCCAATGAACTGAAAGCCAAAGACCCAAGTATAGAAATCTTATTTGTAGGTGCCGAGGGGAAAATGGAAATGGAGAAAGTGCCTAAAGCAGGGTATAAAATCATAGGTTTACCCATTGCAGGTATCAATCGCTCCAATATGTTGGCCAACATCGGGCTACCATTTAAGTTAATCAGAAGTCTATGGAAAACGTATAGCGTTATCAAGAATTTCAAGCCCAATGTGGCTATCGGTGTAGGAGGCTATGCCAGCGGGCCAACCTTGATAATGGCTAACTTTTTAAAAGTACCTACTTTGATTCAAGAGCAGAACTCCTTTGCCGGCGTTACCAATAAGAATTTAGCCAAAAAGGCAAAGAAAATATGTGTGGCGTATCTGGGCATGGAACGGTTTTTCCCGGCTGAGAAGATTGTCATGACGGGGAATCCGGTAAGAAAAGATATTCTGGAAACCGCTTCAAAACGTGAACAGGCATTGAAACACTTTGGTCTAAGTGATGATAGAAAAATATTGCTGATTATCGGTGGTAGCCAGGGCGCAAAAACCATTAATGAGTCAATAAAGGCGGGTTTAAATGATTTAATTTCCAATGATTTGCAGATTATCTGGCAAACAGGTAAATTGTTTATCGACCAGGCTAAGTCGGCAGTAGATGCTTTACAAACCAATAGGGTTTATATATCTGACTTTATCTATGAAATGGATTTAGCCTATGCTGCAGCCGATCTAGTGGTTTCAAGAGCAGGAGCATTGTCAGTATCTGAATTGTGTTTAACAGCCAAGCCGTCTATTCTGGTGCCTTTTCCGGCTGCGGCAGAAGACCATCAGACACAGAATGCACTAAGTCTGGTTAATGTAAATGCAGCCTGGCTGGTAAAAGACCAGGAAGCGAGAGAGAAATTGGTGGATAAAGCCATTGAACTGGCTGATAACCCAACAACCATGAAAGAATTGAGTAAAAACATCAAGACTCTAGGAAAACCGAATGCGGGGCAGGAGATAGCCGAAGAAGTCTTACGTTTAATATAGTATTAGCTGAAGCCCTTTATGAAAATTTTCTTTTCTGAAAACAGAGTTGATTATTCAAATTATACCTTCGATTACGCGATCTATTGTTACAAAGAGTCGCAGGAAGAGATGCCAGAGATATATGCAAAAGGATTTTTACCTTATACAGGCGATTTGAGCATAGAGGGAGATATTTTTTATCTGGCAAGAAGCTTAAGAGTGGAGTTAGATAGTTTTGAAGATACTTCCGAGAATCGCAGAGTCAATCGTTTAGTGGAACCGTTAAAGGTTGAATTAGCCGTAATTAAGAAAGAAGACTTTGATTTGAATGACCCAACCTTTGCCGATTTTTGTCAGGAATACATCTCGCAGCGTATCGGTGACGACAATATGAGCATGGAGCGTTGGCAATATATTCTGTCGAGAGAAATAGGAACTCATATTTTTCGTTTTTCATCAGAGGGTAAGTTGTTAGGATTTATTCTCGGTGCTTTAGATGAAAATATCTTACACTATTGGTTTGCGTTCTTTGATACTGAATATATGCGTACGCACTCGTTGGGTAAGTGGATGATGTGGAGAGCCATACGCTGGGCAAAAGATAATGGGTTAAAATATGTGTATCTGGGTACAGCTTATAAACCAGGGGCCTTATACAAAATAAGAGATCACAAAGGATTAGCGTACTATAACGGGTACGAGTGGAGCAAGGATATAGAAAAATTAAAAGAACTTTGCAAAACCGATTTAGAATCCAAAGAAGCCGATCATTTTAAGCTGATGGGAGATAAGAATGGATTCTTGAAGAAATTGAGTGATTGAGCGATTTAGCGAATGAGTGATTATTCTAATTGTGAATTAGTAAATGGCAGATTAGCGAATAATTGTGTTTTAGCCTAATTTTTCTATTTTAATATTCACTAATTCACAATTCGCCCGCGCGGCGTCCGCATTCACGATTAAAAATCACTAAATCACTCATTCACTCAATCGCTAAATAAATTTTACGTGCTAAAGTAAATGGAAAAGAAATTAAATTTTAAGAAAATCGGCAAGTGGGTCATGGCTGGGAGTGCCTTGATTGCAGTTGTTGTGCTTATTATTTTTTCGAGCAATACCTTTTCTACCGACCGTTGCAAAAAGATTGAGATAAAGATTAAAAATGCCAACGAGCAATTTTTTATCGATAAAAAAGAAATCGAAAATCTGGCTACCAAACAAGGGGGTGATCAGTTAACAGGTAGATTATTTGAGAAAATAGATTTAAGAGAAATTGAAAAAAGAGTATTAAAAAATAAACAAATTAAGAGTTGTCAGGTTTTCAGAGGTATAGAGGGTAATCTTAATATTGATATAGAACAACATATTCCTGTAGCTAGAATCCTGATGTCCGACGGCCGTGAAGATGTATATGTTGATAAGGATGGATACTTTTTTCCCCTCTCTGAAAGATATTCCGCAAGAATTATATTGCTTTCGGGCGAATATTTCCGAAATTTGCCGAGTTTAAAGCAACAACGTCAGGAAAATTTATTAAATTTCATCAATTTAATAAACGATGACAATTTCTTAAAAGCTCAATTTACACAATTAGATATTAACCGTGCCGGGAATATCACCATTGTACCCTTATTAGGAAAACACGTAGTTGAGTTTGGAGAAGCTGAAAACGTTCAGAATCGATTGAATCGCTTAAAAATATTTTACAAGCAGATTTTACCTGTACAGGGTTGGGATACATTCACACATGTGAGTGTAAAGTATGATGGGCAGGTGGTTTGTAAGTAAAAACAGAGGTCGGCATTTATAGTTTATGATACCCTCCATAAAGCTAAATAGTCATGGATAAATGCCTTAAAAAATAACGAGATGAGTAAAGGCGTAATAGTAGGTATTGACATTGGCAGCACGAAGATTTGTGCCGTTGCTGGCATAATGGACGAGGTTGGGAAAGTAAAAATTCTTGACATCGTGGAAGAGCCTACCCAGAGGGGAAGGGTATCGAATGGTACCGTAGTGAATTTAGAATTTACAGCAAAAGATATTGATCGTATTCTGAATATACTTTCAGATAAGGCTGATATTAATATCCATAATGTAATTGTTAATATTTCGGGTGAGAATGTAGAGGGCAAAGCACATCAGAGTTTTCTGACGAGAGATGATAGCCGGAGTACTATTCGTAAAGAAGAAATAGAAAGATTAGCTGTTGATATAAGAAAGTCTTTTCGTCCGACTGCAGGGAATATCATTATTCATACATTCCCACAAGAATTCATAGTTGACAGAGCAATCGTACCTGATAATCCGGTAGGTCGTTTCGGAATTACTTTAGGTGGTAATTTCTTTTTGATTTCAACCCCTAATGATCCGCATCTGGCACTACGCCGCACGATAGAAAGTGTTGGAGTAAAGGTACAAAATAATCATAGATTCGTTCCGCTTAAAATCGTTCATACTTTGTTCACACCATTGGCTGATGCTATGGCAGTATTGAGCGAAATAGATAAGAAACTTGGTGTTGCAGTAGTAAATATCGGTGGTGATACTACCGAATTAGCTATTTTTCAGGAAAGTGGGTTACGTCATATTTCAGTGATTCCGTTTGCAGGTAAAAGTATTACCAACGACTTGGTAAAGGCATTCCAGATATTGCCGGATCATGCCGAGAAACTGAAACTGATTATGGGCGCCATTCCGCCGTATGAGGTGGGTAAAAACGATATTATCAAGATTCCGGGTGTAGAGGGGTTGCCTGACAAAGAGATTGTCGCACAAAACGTGAGTATCATTATAGAGGAGCGGGTGAAAGAACTGGCCTCGATGGTGATGGCAGAAATCATGCACTCAGGCTATGATGGGCAATTGATAAGCGGAGTAGTGCTGACGGGTGGTACCTCTAATATTGCCATGATAAAAGAAGTATTTACCAAAGTAACCAACGGCATGAATATCCGGGTTGGTAATACTATCAGAAATATTGGACAAACAGCAGTAGCAAAAATAGCTGACCCGAAATATGCTACGGTTGTAGGGCTTGTACTATCAGGTTTTCTGCCACTGGACGAACGAGTACCGGAAGAAGTAATCTGGGGAGATATACCTGAAAGCCAGGTATCAGCAGGAAGCCATAATAATGGCTACGAAACCACTAATACCCGGGTGAACGGCAAAAAAGAAGAACCACCACAGGAAGAAGAACAGAACGGTGGAGGTATCTTCGGTTGGTTCAAGAAAAAAGTTTCTTCAGCCGGGAAGATTGACATGGGAGATGATAAAAACTATACAAATTAATTAACAAGTTATAACAAGACGAGCGTGCAAAGAGGAGTATATATTTAAACAATAGTGAGTATTTTTGAGTATATATTTTATAATGACCAAACCATAAAAACTAAGTTAGAAAACAAACGTATTTGCTGCTAAACGTTAATGCCAGACCTTTTGAAAACTATTCTCACGGGCGTAATCATTGCGTTTACCTCTATATTTTTGTTGACTAAAAGTACCAAACTTTCCTAATCTACATAAATTCTTACTAAAATGTCTCCAGAGCCAGAATTCGAAATTGTTTCGAGCAAAAACAAATTTAAGAACATCATCAAGGTGATTGGTGTTGGTGGTGCAGGCTGTAATGCTGTTAAGCACATGCATCATTTGGGCGTTCGCGATATTGGATTAGTTATCTGTAATACCGACCAGCAAGCGCTGGAATCTGCCCCGTCGGAGATTCGTCGTTTGCAGATAGGTATTGAACTAACCAAGGGTTTAGGAGCAGGTACAGAGGCGAGCATGGGTAAAAAGGCTGCCGAAGAAAGCGAAAAAGCCATTCGCGAGGTACTGAAAGAACCTACAGAGATGGTATTTATTACGGCAGGTATGGGTGGTGGTACCGGTACAGGTGCTGCTCCGGTAATTGCTCGTATAGCCAAAGACATGGGTCGCCTGACTGTTGCCGTTGTAACAGATCCTTTTACATTTGAAGGAGAAGACAAGATTACACAGGCAAGAGCCGGAATTGAAGAACTGAAAAAGTATAGTGATACGGTATTGATTATCAAGAATGAGCGTCTTGAAATGCAATACGGTGATATGGATATTGAAGAGGCTTATCATAAAGCCGATGATGTATTAGCCAATGGTGTAAAAAGTATTGCCGAACTGATTACTCGTCCCGGAATCATCAACCTTGACTTTGCTGATGTGAAGAAAGTACTAGGTGGCGCCGGACAAGCAGTAATGGGTACCTCAGAGGCTGAAGGTGATAAAAGAGCGGAAGAGGCTATAAAAGCGGCTCTTTCTTCTCCTTTGTTAGAAAGTAATGGTATCAGTGGCGCTCAACGCGTATTGGTAAGTATTGCGTATAGCTCTGAGCATAAAATAAAACTTTCTGATCAGACATTGGTAACCAAATTTATCGAAAGTCAGATTCAGGCCAAAGCCCGTTTGTTTAAACATGGTTTTGCTGTGGATGACCAGTTGGGTAAAAAAGTAAGGGTAACCATTGTAGCTGCGGGCTTTGACCTGGCCCCTGAACAGGAAGAAGTAAAAGAGGTGAAGTTTGAAGTAGTAAGAGATCATGGGGCAAAAGAAGTTAATGGTACTACGAAAGTGGAGAAAAGCCAGCTACAACAGCCGCAAGCAGAACCTGTTGCCGTTGTGATTCCGGAACCTCCTAAACGAGATGATATGGAGCAAATCAGAATCATGATTCAACGTTTCATGCGTGAGGGATACCGTAACCCAGCCTTAAATCATCCTACTTATGCCCGCAATGGTATTGAATTGCAGGATGTAAGAAAATTAAAACAAGGTAGTAAGGTATTAGAATATGAATTAGACCATTTGCTAAGCATGATGGAATCTGCCAGATAATTTTTTTGTTATAGATAAGAACCCTTAAACAGGTTCTGAATCGGCCATTTGTTAAAGTAAAATGAATAATGAACTTTTTGTCGAATCGTTCGTTATTCATTTTACTTTTTCTGTATAAATACCAAAGAGTATACGAATTATATTTAATTAAACCTATGATATTAGACCGCACGATAGCACCTCCCTCACAGACTATAGAACAAGTGAGCATACCTAAAGCAGAGAAAGCGATACTGGATAATCAGGTACCTGTATATATGGTTAAGGCAGGAGAACAACCCGTAGTGCGTTTAGAATTGATTTTTGAAGCAGGCAGCCGTTATGAGAATCGTATCGGAGAAGCCTATTTTGCTTCAAAAATGCTTTCGGAAGGAACTTCAAGTCATACTGCTACTGAAATCAGCGAATACTTTGACCAATATGGCGCTTTTCTTGAAATCAACCATTCGGTAGAAAGATTAGCCATAACCGTTCATGGACTCACCAAGCATTTGCCTAAATTGTTACCTATGCTGCAGGAAATGATTGCTGATTCTATCATTCCTGAAAAAGAATTGCAGGTTCAGAAAAATATCAGTTCTCAGAACCTGAAAATCAATCTGGAAAAGAGTGCATATGTGGCAGGACAGGTTTTCAGAGAGCAAATCTATGGAACGAATCACCCATACGGCAAATCTCTGACTTTAGAAGCCATTGATGCTATTACCAGAGAGGCTGTTAATGATTTTTATCAGAAACAGATTCGAGGTAAGTCTTTCAGAATTTTTATTGCAGGTAAATTTGATGATGAGGTAGTTAAAGCTTTGAATCAGCATTTAGGACAAATGCCATTACAGTCGCCTGGCCATAGTGCCATTATTGATAATATTTCAGAAATCAAGCACCCTGAAAGTGTACTGGTTGAACGTTTGGATAACTTGCAGTCGTCGATTCGTTTAGGTAAGCGGATGTTTGGGCGTACACACCCTGATTTCTTTAAATTTATCGTTTCCAATACTATTTTTGGCGGATACTTTGGTAGCCGTCTGATGAAGAATATCCGTGAGGATAAAGGCTTTACCTATGGTATTTCGTCAGGTTTAGTACCACAACGATATGGCGGGTATCTGGTAATGGGGACTGATGTGAAGAAAGAATATACCCAACAAACCCTTGATGAGATTGCCAAGGAAATCAGCCGATTACAGACTACACCAGTAGAAGAAGATGAAATAGATACTGCTAAAAACTATATGATTGGTTCATTAGTAGGGTCACTGAACACACCTTTCGAAGTAGCCGACAGACAGAAAATCATTCTTTTGGACGAACTGCCTGAAGATTTTTATGATAATTATATCCAGAAAATAAGAGCGGTAACGCCTTTAGATATTATAGAAATGGCGAACACTTACTTTAAGCAGGAAGATTTATGCGAAGTGGTTGTAGGAGGGAAGTGATATGATGGGGTCAGGTTCAAAACCTGACCCTTTTTTATTTCTTAGAATCCAACCCCCACGGTCTTCGTCTGGATACGCAACAAATACATATCGGCAGTAATATAAAGCGTTGAACCATCATTTCCCCAGGCACAATTCGCTGTTGGTACACCCGTTTCAATTCTTCCTAATAGTTTACCTTGTGGGGTTAGTATTAATACACCTCCTGGACCTGTAGTGAAGATATTTCCTTTTTTATCTACTTTCAAACCGTCCGGTAAACCTTGCAAGCCTTCTTTCACCATCGGTGTTGCATCGTACAATAGTTTTCCTTTGCCCACCTTTCCATCTGCCAACACCGGGTAAGCCATAATATAAGCCCTGTCAGGGTCTGATTGCGCAACATATAAGATTTTCTCATCAGGTGAAAAAGCCAATCCATTCGGGCGCGTCAGGTCTTTTACAATTAAGGTAACCGTCCCATTTGTGGCTCTGCGATATACCCCAAACAGTTCAGTTTCTCTGGTAGGGTCTTTATCTTTTTTCATTAAGCCATAGGGTGGGTCAGTGAAATAATAATCTCCGTTTGATTTCTGCACTATATCATTCGGGCTATTGAAACGCTTACCTGCATAATTATCCGCCAATGTACGCTTGCCACCAACAGTTAATGGCATAACTGAAATACGGCGGTCGCCATGTTCGCATGAAACCAACATGCCATCTTTGTTGATAATTAACCCGTTGCTGCCTGGTTCGTCGCTATAGATGCCTATACCCGTATAACCTGATGGTTTTAAGAAAGGCTTTGTTCCTTCTCCCTCTTTCCATTTGTAGACAGTATTGGCTGGTACATCAGAGAATAGTAGGTAATTGCCGTCTTTTACCCAGGCAGGGCCTTCTGACCAATCGTATCCTTCACTTAAAATTTCAATTTTGGCGTCTTGGTCTATCAGATTATCTAATGCAGGGTCAAGGCGATTTACTTTGCCAAGGGTTTTTTGTTGGGCTGTTGCGGTATAGCTCATAGTAATGATTGAAGCGAGTAATACTAATGTTTTCATACAATAGGCTTTGAATAGGTTCAGTAGCGAAATTAAGGGAATTTTTATGAAAATAGTTGTGTATGACGATTTTTTAAATCGTCTTTCGACAAATATCTGAATGTTAGATTCATAACCTATTTCCTTGAGTTAATTGGTGGATTTATAAAATTCTGTCGAATTTTGACGATTTGAAAAATCGTCATACATAAATACTTATCTTTGCCTTTAAGTGGCATTAACCACTTTCTATTTTCAACCATAACGATAAATACTACCATGCGAACCTTTTTTAAGATGCGCCATCTGCTCATGGCAGCAGTAGGTGTATCTCTAATGTCTGCCTACAATTATGACGAAACTCCTGCCCTAGCAATCAAAGTTCCTGCCGGATTCTCCGCTACTATTATAGGAAGCGACTTAGGTGGAACCAGACACCTCGCTGTTACCAGCAAAGGTGGTATCTATGCCAAAATAGCTAAACCAAAAGAAGCTAAGGGTATGGTTTACCTCTATGATTCTAATGGTGATGGTAAAATAGATGCCCAAAAGAACCTGTTAGATTATAAAGGCACAGGTATTGTCATTAAAGACAATTATCTGTATTCTTCATCTAATACAGGTGTGTATCGTTACCAACTAGATGCCAATGGAGAAATCACTAATATTGATAGCCCAGAATTATTAGTAACAGGATTAGTAGCTAAAGGTCGTGACGAGTCAAAATCTATTGCCTTAGACAATGCTGGTAATCTCTATGTAACCGTAGGCTCTTACGATGAGACTTGCAAAGAGAAAGGCACAAACAAGGGTATTTCTCCTTGTGCTTTGCTTGATTCGGTAGGAGGAGTATGGCGCTTTAAAACCAACAAATTGAATCAGACTTATGGAGACGGCGTAAGATATGCAACCGGACTAAAAAACATTGTAGGTTTGGACTGGAATACCAAATCGAATAAATTGTTTGTGATGATGCACGGGAGAGGACAATTCCATGAGGCATTCCCTAACTACTATACACCGGAAATGAGCACGAAACTACCTGCTGAAACGATGTATGAACTGCATGAAGGAGCAGACGCAGGCTGGCCATATGTGTATTATGACCAATTTCAGAAAAAGAAAATCTTATGCCCTGAATATGGTGGAGATGGGAAAAAAACTGGTGGAGAAAAAGCTTTAAATCCTTCGGCTGCTTTCCCTGCGCACTTAGGGCCAAACGGATTGTTGTTTTATACAGGTACTCAGTTTCCTGCCAAATACAGAAACGGCGCTTTCATTGCTTTTCATGGACAATCGCCTGAGTTAAAGAAAGGCTATATGGTAGGCTTTGTGCCTTTCAAAAATGGAAAGCCATCCGGCCCCTGGGAGATTTTTGCTGATAATTTTGCAGGTATCGACCTGGCAAAACCAACGGGCCCGGTACAACACCGTCCATGCGGCTTAGCGCAAGGCCCTGACGGCTCTATCTATGTTTCTGACGATTTAGGTGGTACTATTTATAAGATTAGTTATAAAGGGGCGAAATAAGAAAATGACCCCATTCCTAACCCTTCCGCGCGACGGCCGCCCCAACAATGGGGAAGGGAATTAAAAACACTTAACAAATGATATCTTTCACAGTTAATTCAAATTCTCCTAAAGGCACATAACGGTACGCCATTGCAGGAGACTCTGAGGGCAAGGGTATTGGTAACAAGAACTGAGATCTCCTCAATCCTCAGAGTCCCTTTCTGTGGCTTTTGCTTGCACACACAGGGGACTCTGAGGGTACATAATAGACGCCAACCATAGTGGCTATACACTTACAATATCCTGTCGACTTTCCTGCCTTAAACGCTCTAAAATGACTGTCCGTAAGTGTTCTTCATTTTCATCGCCCCATTTACCTAAAGCTGAAATCACAGGAATTAACGTTTTGCCAAATTCTGTAAGACTATATTCTACTTTCGGAGGAACGACAGGATAGATTTTTCTTGTAACCAATTCATGCTCTTCCAATTCTTTCAACTGAATATTTAACACACGCCTTGTAGTATCGGGTATTTTTCGTTGCAACTCGCTTGGTCGTTTGTAACCTTCGTTAATAAACCATAACAAACGGATTTTCCATTTTCCATAGAGTACTTCGCCAATCAAATCAAGACCGCAATTCAGGTTTGGTAAAATCTTTCTTTCATACATAGAACAAAATTAGACTTATGTATCCAAACATACAATAGGGGAAAAATTTATCCCTATATGAATCGTATTTCCGTAATTGTTTCATGTGAATGTACAACTGAAATTTGCATAAAAAAATAATCAATGGAACAGGATTTTAATTTCAACAATGAGTTATTGGGCAAAATTGCTTTGGTAACAGGCGGTACAAAAGGTGCAGGAAAAGCTATTGCAGAACGGCTGGTAAAAGCAGGAGCAACTGTTATAATTACTGCAAGAAATGCACCAGAAAAAGAAAACAGTAAGCTGCATTTCATTCCTTCGGATTTAAGTAAAGCAGCAGGAACACAGAAAGTAATCAGCGAAGTGCTATCTACTTATGGGAGGCTAGACATTCTTGTGAATAACCTTGGTTCTTCAGTAACACCTGCCGGTGGTTTTGCTGTATTAACTGACGAAGATTGGGAATCAACCCTACAAGCTAATTTGCTTGCCCCAATTCGTTTAGACAGGGGATTTCTACCGCAAATGATTGAGCAAAAAAGTGGTGTTATCATTCACATCGCTTCTATTCAAGGCAAACTGCCCCTATATGATTCTACATTACCCTATGCAACTGCAAAAGCTGGATTGATCAATTATAGTAAAAGTTTATCAAATGAAATTACACCGAAAGGTGTTCGTGTGCTAACTGTTTCGCCGGGATGGATTAATACTACAGCATCGGAAGCCTGGTTGGGCGAGATTGCAAGAAATGCAAATAGTACTGTAGAAGAAGCTCAACAAAGTGTTATGGATGCGTTGGGAGGAATACCTTTTGGCAGACCAGCACAACCTGAAGAAGTAGCTGAATTAGTTGGTTTTCTTGTTTCACCAAGAGCTAGTTATTTAACAGGGACAAATTTTGTAATCGACGGCGGAACAATACCAACCATTTAAGAGTATGTTTAAACTTTATTGTTCGACCTTCAAGAAAATTCGTGCAGTGTCCGCTTGTCTAGCTAAAAAATCTTGTTCTTTCGGTCAGAAAAACAAAATTTAAACCTACTCTAATAATCTTTAATTTTAAATACAATGAACTTACCACAAGTAGTAGCAGAATTAGTAAAAACACAGAATAACTTTGATAGTGCAGCATATGCCAATTGTTTTACCGAAACAGCCGTAGTATTTGACGAAGGAAAAACACACAACGGGAAAACAGAAATAAAAAATTGGATAGATAAAGCCAATAAAGAATATCAAGCGGTAATGAAACCCATAGAATATTCAGAAACTGAACATACATTGAAAACGGAAGTTTCAGGAAAGTTTCCCGGAAGTCCGATTGTAATGACTTATCATTATGAATTTGAAGATGGATTAATTCAATCGCTGAAAATCGTGTAAACCAATCTACCAGACACCAATATTGTTTAGTTCTAAAATAGGTTTCACCAACTTATTTTAGAACTAAACATTTTGGGCGCACAATGTTCACAGCTTTAGCTGGAATCTGGAATAACCTCAACAGTCTGATTGTTCTAAAAAACTCCTCGAATACTTTGAAAACATAATTCTAAGTCGGAAATTTAGGAGACGCCCAGTCCGTAAATACAATCCTGAACTAACTGTCCGCATAACTACTAGTGGTATGAAGGAAGATAAATATGTTATTCGTGAACCTTTAAAAATCGGGAAAGAACTGGCAGATATAAAGGTTACCAATATAGTGGGAACCTTTTTGAATGAGGATAGGGATAGTTTCCAGAAAATCAGATTTATGAACACTAAAAAAGAACCGAAAAAGGTTGCCAATATGGTGGGAACCTTTTTGAATGAGGATAGGGATAGTTTCCAGAAAATCAGATTATGACTGCGAAACGGAATCGGAAAGGTTACCAATATGTGGGAACCTTTTTAGCGGGGAATGGCGATGGTTTGCGTAAAATCAGCATAATAACTACTAAAACGGAACTGAAAAAGGTTACCAATGTGGTGGGAACCTTTTTTAATGAGGGCAGTGATGGTTTTCAGAAAACCAGAGTTATGACCAAAAAAGTGGAAACGAAAAAGGTTACTAATCTGGTGGGAACCTTTTTGAACGAGGGAAGTGATGGTTTTCAGAAAATTAGAGTTATGACCAAAAAAGTGGAAACGGAAAAGGTTACCAATATGGTAGGAACCTTTTTGGATTAGGACAGTAATGGGCTGTGGATAATCAGCGTAAACAAATCTTTAATGAAATATTGAAACAGTTTCAGCAAATGAATCTTTGTTAGAAGAATCATTTCGGGCAGAACAAATAATATTCTGAAAAGCCAGATTTCGATATTTTATTCGCTCCGATAAGCGCAAAAGCCATTTTCTAAAAATAGTCCTACTTTTATGTATCTTTTTTTGCCTAAAATATCGGAATTGTGAAAAATGTGTCGTACTTTTGCACCCGAAAAATGAAGCTATAAAGCCCGTTTTTCGAATCTACATTTAAAAACTCATCAAAATATAATATGGCATCAGTCAGACCAGATGAAGTTTCGGCTATTCTACGTGAACAACTAGCAGGTTCAAAAACCGAAGCGGAACTTGAAGAAATAGGTACTGTGTTACAAATCGGAGACGGTGTAGCACGTATATATGGTTTATCAAAAGTACAAGCCGGTGAATTGCTGGCTTTCGAAAACGGCCTAAAAGCCCTTGCATTGAACCTTGAAGAAGATAACGTGGGAGCGGTACTTTTGGGAGATGCAACAGGTATCAAAGAAGGTGCAACTGTAAAACGTACCGGCGAAATCGCTTCTGTGAAAGTAGGTGACGGTATTGTAGGACGTGTGGTAAACACGCTTGCAGAGCCAATCGATGGTAATGGTCCGATTCAAGGCGAAACTTTTGAAATGCCTGTGGAACGTAAAGCTCCGGGTGTTATCTATCGTCAGCCTGTAACAGAGCCTCTTCAAACAGGTATTAAAGCGATTGACGCGATGATTCCAATCGGTCGTGGTCAACGTGAATTAGTAATCGGTGACCGTCAGACAGGTAAAACTGCTGTTTGTATCGATGCTATCATCAATCAAAAAGAATTTTACGATAAAGGCGAACCAGTTTATTGTATCTACGTAGCTTGTGGTCAGAAAGCATCTACCATCAAAGCGGTTGAGCAAACCTTACGTAAATATGGTGCGATGGATTATACAGTAATCGTAGCTGCCGGTGCATCAGACCCATCACCTATGCAGTTCTTTGCTCCATTTACAGGTGCTGCCATTGGTGAGTATTTCCGTGATACCGGTCGTCCTGCACTAGTTGTATATGATGATTTATCGAAACAAGCGGTTGCTTACCGTGAGGTATCATTATTACTTCGTCGTCCTCCAGGACGCGAGGCTTACCCAGGAGACGTATTCTACTTACATAGCCGTTTGTTGGAGCGTGCCGCTAAAGTAACTGCCAATGATGCGATTGCGCAAAACATGAATGACCTTCCACCTTCATTGAAAGGTAAAGTAAAAGGTGGTGGTTCGTTGACAGCCCTTCCAATCATTGAGACACAAGCAGGTGACGTTTCGGCTTATATCCCGACTAACGTAATCTCGATTACTGACGGTCAGATATTCCTGGAGTCGAACTTGTTTAACGCAGGTATTCGTCCGGCTATCAACGTAGGTATTTCGGTATCCCGCGTGGGTGGTAATGCTCAGATTAAATCAATGAAAAAAGTAGCAGGTACCTTGAAACTTGACCAGGCGCAGTTCCGTGAACTGGAAGCCTTCGCGAAGTTTGGTTCAGACCTTGATGCTGCTACGAAACTGACTATCGAACGTGGTCGTCGTAACCAGGAAATCTTGAAACAAGCACAGTTCTCTCCATCTGCGGTGGGTGAGCAGGTAGCTATCATTTATGCTTCTATTAATGGTGTACTTGACAAAGTTTCGGTAAGCAGAACAAAAGAATTTGAAGTTGAATTTATCACTTTATTGAAAGCGCAATATCCTGATGTATTAAAAGGACTTGCTGCCGGTAAATTAGATGATTCAGCTACCGATACTATTAAGAAAGTTGGTAGAGAGTTAGCTCAAAAATATGCTTAATAACATAGAATGAAAAGAGTGTAAAAGCTCTTTTCATTCTTAATTATATAGAAAAATGCCTTCATTAAAAGAAGTTAGAAATAGAATTGTCTCGGTAAACTCAACGACGCAGATTACAAAAGCCATGAAAATGGTGTCGGCGGCGAAGTTGCGTAGAGCACAAGATGCTATCCTTCAGATGCGTCCGTATGCTACCAAACTGAACGAGCTGATTGCTACCGTATCTGCCAACACCGAAGTAGGTGCGACAAGCCCTTTTACGACGGTACGTCAGGTAGAGAAAGTTTTAGTAGTAGTAGTTACTTCAGACAGAGGACTTTGTGGTGCATTTAATGCAAATATCATTAAAGCGGCTCTGGCTGCTATTAATGAAAAATACCCGTCGCAGGCAGCTAAAGGCAATGTAGAAATTCTGGCGTTAGGAAAGAAAGGTGGAGAAGCATTACAACGTCGTAATTTCAAAGTGAATGATACTTATATGAGTATCTTCCAGAATCTGAACTTTGCTCATGCCCGTTCAGCTGCTGAAGCTATCATGACTGCTTTCTCAGAGGGTAAGTATGACGTAGTTGAATTAGTATACAACGAGTTCAAGAACGTGGCTACACAGATTCTTCGTGTAGAACAAATGTTGCCATTGGTAGATAAAAAAGCTGATGATGCGAAAGCTAGCAAAATAGATTATATTTTTGAGCCTTCGGAAGAGGAGATTGTATTGGAGTTGATACCAAAGGCGATTAAAATGCAATTGTTTAAAGCGGTATTGGAATCGAATGCTTCTGAGCACGGTGCCCGTATGACAGCGATGGATAAAGCAACTGACAATGCCAACGAATTACTTCGTTCATTGAAAATTGAATACAACCGTAGCCGTCAGGCCGCAATTACTAAGGAAATCCTTGAGATTGTTGGTGGTGCCGAGGCTTTGAAAGGAGAGTAATCTCATTCAAAAGATATAAAGTAAAAGAGGCGAATCGAAAGATTTGCCTCTTTTTGTATTTAGTGAATGAAGATTTAGCGAATGAGTGATTATTGATTAAACTGCCTTTTCTAAATCAGGGCTTCAACCGTGTGGCGGCCGTTCCGCAACCGGAGTACAATCACATCTCTGTCACACTCATCACCCCTAGGCTTTCAAACAATTTCTGCCAATAGTGTGTAACTGTAGGGTTATTTTCTTTAGAAGAACTCGTTGGTTCAAATGGAAGAATCATCGAAATTTCAGGGCCGCTTAGCTGATAGTTTTTCAGTTTGGAAGCATCGGCTGTTGCCCATGCTTCTGCTTCGGCATCGTCTTTGGGTGGACGTATCTGAAAATCTCTGCCATTTTTTACGCTCTCTACCATATCGCTCAGATAATAAACCCGTACATCGCCTGAGTTCTCTGCGAGCTTGGCAATGACAGGAATACTTGCGGTAATATTGGTTTCCAGATTGGAGGCATTATCATTTTGTGCTTTCAGGCGATTTAATGATTGTTGAGTAACGAAGTTGCGTTCTTTACGGATTGATAGATCGTAAGAGGTTTTAATGGCTTCCAAGTCAGTAGCATTTACTCCTTCAGTGTCTTCCATCTCTGTACGACAAACAAGTGATAAGGTACGTGCCTTAGAGGTATTTTCGTGGATATAATATATCTGAAAAGTGTCGCCCGCTTTTCTGAAATTCTGCTCAATAATAGAAGTGAGAGCCTGTTGATATTTTTGCGCAACAAAGGGTTTTTGCACATCAACACTAGCAGTTTTATCAATAAAAATCAATGTATGAATACTCGGGCCTTTAGCCGGATTTTCAGTTTTTTGAGCTGCTTTGTCTCCGCAAGAGAAAAGTGCCAATGATAGAAAAAAGGAAGTAGCGATTAAATAAACAAAATTGCTCTTTTTCATCAAAATTGAGTTATGTTCTTAGATATGAACCGAGTACAGAACTTTGAACGTATAATACAGCACAAAATTATAATAGAGTGTGTATAAAACTATTTTTCGCCTTAGAAAACTATCATGCGGTCAGAAAATAATTCTTAAAGGTACTCAAATCAATACTTCAATTTTAACTTTTTTCTATAAATGGTGTCGACAGGCATATTTTTCTGCCAATAAGGATTTTGGATGGTAGCTTTTAATACTGCTCTTGAAGTTAAGGTCTTATTCTGGGCACGATAGCTCTCTTCCCAACCGACAATTTTATGCGGAAAATGCTTCTCGAATATAATTCTCAGGCTTCTTTTGCTTTCAGCATAATTTATCCGATAATCAAATAAAGAATCTCCTCTGAAAGTAGAATCTCCTTTATAAGGTTCTAATGTAACATCTGCAATGGCTGGAGCGGCTTTTTCCCGTCTTAAGCGTAAAGATCCTAAACTTGGTATTAAAATGACTTTCCCAACGGGTAATTGCTGGCAAGGAACCAAGCGAATACGTGTCCAAAGCTCGTCTTCCAGAACAGCTTTGTCTATATGGTAATCGTCCTCAATCTCTTCTTCAAAATATGATTTACCTAATACCTGATAGCCATTCTGACGGAAGTTTAATTGTAAGAAAGTTTGCCCACTCCAGTCCTGATTGGTATTAGAGACCTTTAAGGTAGAAGTAATGTCTTGTGTCTGAACAGGTGTAAAAACAGAAGTATACATCGAAAAATCATGAATGCCTGTAACAAAACGCTTGATAAAGTTGAGTTTCATTACTTTAACAGCTTTTTCTTTGGCATCCGACTCTAGTTTTACGTGTTTATCTTTCCGAAAATCTTCGGTATTGAAAACCATGATAGCCTCTCCATCGTTCAGATTACCGAATTGTGCCTGTTTCAGGCTATAACTGCTGATTTCGGCATTTTCTGAGTACCAATACTGCTTGAAATTCTGATTGTCACAAAGTTGTTGCTGTCGATTAGATTCTTTTTTATTGCAGGAGGCTAATAGCGAAACCCCCAAAAGGAAATACACGTATCTCATAAATATCGGTTCATAAAAATCTTTCAAATTTAATCAATTAAATTTCTTCACTCGATTAAATCTCGTTTTTGAAAGATAGGGTTATATTATTTTTTACCTTTCCAGCTTACCAGGAATACTCCTGTCAATACTAAAATCGTGCCTATGATTTGTTCTATCCAGATTGGTTCATGCAAAAATAAGGTGGCTAATATAATAGTGAAAATAGGACCTATACTTGCGATGATTGAAGCATTACCGGAGCCTACACGCTTGATGCCTGCCGAGAACATATAAGTTGGCAGCACAGTAGAAAAAATGGCCATTGATAAAGCTATAACGTAAACTTCGGCTGGAAATTGGAAAATATTGAGTCTATTATAAAAAAAACTATGAATCAAAGTAGGTACTAAAGCAGATAGCATCGCCCAGGAAGTAAAACGCGTAGTTCCTAATTTACCAATAAGTTTATCACTGCCAACCAGATAAAATGAATAAGTAAGGCCGCTCAAAATCACTAAAAACGCCCCTAAAGCAATGTTCTTTTGCTGATGTGCTTCAAAATGTTTGATAAAGGCAATGGCAATACCTGCATAGGTGATCAGAAGCGCCAGCCACTGCAAGCGGGTTACTTTTCTTTTGACCAGAAAGGCATTAATCAACAAAACAAATGTAGGATAGATGAATAAAAGGATACGTTCAAGGCTGGCAGAAATGTATTCAAGACCTAAGAAATTAACATAAGCTGATATATAATAGCCAATAAAACCGATTAAAGCCACATATAACCAACGCCTTTTAGCAAAGATTGGGTGAGACTCTTCTTTATACCTTTTACGAAGAATAATAAACAGAAAAAAGGGCGCAGAAAACAGAAATCTCAACGACAACAGCGAGATAGAATCAATATCATAGCGGTAAGCCGACTTGATAAAAATACCTTTTAAAGCAAAACCAAAAGCCGCTCCAAATACCAAAAAAGCCCCAATCAAATACTTTGCGCGGTCTGTCATAAAAAATAAATCCTCTTATGATTTTCAAAAAGGTAAAAATGATAGCTTTGTTTTTATTTTGTACATCCCAACCAACCATTAAGTTCACGGATATTTGAAAAGTTAAATTTTTTATTGTTATTGTTAAAAATTATTACATAATTCACTCATTCGGAATAGATTAAATTAATTAACCCACATGGTAACGTCCAAAAAACTTAAAAGAGAATCAGAAGAAACTGTTAGTATTCAACCACGCGAACAAAAGAAGCCTTTATTGATGGAAATAGCCTGGGAAGTGTGTAATCAGGTTGGTGGAATTTACACAGTTATCCGTTCAAAGGTGCCTTCAATGGTAGAAGAGTGGGGTGAAAATTACTGTTTGATAGGCCCCTATTTTCAGAACACTGCCATGGTGGAATTTGAACCGATTGAGGATTTAGAAGAATCATATTTTGGCAGGATAGTCAAGCGAATGCAAGAAATGGGTTATGAGGCACACTATGGCAGATGGTTGGTAACTGGCAAACCCAAAATCGTTTTATTAGACTTCAAGAACCTCTTATATAAGAGTAATGATCTCAAACATGCCTTATGGAATAAACATCAGATTTCTACTTTAAATGCTGAGCCTTTGGTTGACCAGGTAATTGTCTTGGGGGAAATGATACGGATATTCCTGACAGAATTTGGAGAAACTTATGGGCACAAAAATGATGTAGTAGCGCATTTCCACGAGTGGATGGTGGCACCTGCTTTAATAGATATTCGTACAGACAACGTGCCTATTTCAACTGTATTTACTACGCATGCTACTATGCTTGGCCGCTATATTGCAGGTAATGAGCCTGATTTCTATGAAAAATTACGTTACTATAACTGGGAATATGAAGCACAGCATTATGGCGTAGAAGCACAGGCAAAAATTGAGCGGTTTGCTGCACAAAAATGCCATGTACTTACAACCGTAAGTGATGTAACAGCTAAGGAATGTGAGGTGTTTTTCGGACGTATGTGTGACTTAATTTTACCAAATGGATTAAATGTGACCCGTTTTGCCGCTACGCACGAGTTCCAGAATCTTCACTTGAAATATAAAGAGAAAATTCATCAGTTTGTGATGGGGCATTTCTTCCAGAGTTATTCATGGGATTTAGATAATACCCTTTATTTCTTTACTTCCGGACGTTATGAATTTAGAAACAAAGGTTATGATTTAACTCTGGAGGCCTTGAAAAGGTTGAACTTCAAGATTGTACAGGCAGGGCTTGATACTACTATTGTGATGTTTATAATCACTAAAAATCCGGTATATTCAATTAACCCCGAAGTCTTGCAGTCAAGAGCCGTGATGGAGGAAATAAGAGAGACCTGCGAAGCAATAGAAAAACAGGTAGGAGAGCATTTATTCCACTCCTCTGCATCGGATGAAAACCATAATTTACCTGACCTGAACGAGTTTGTAGATGAATACTGGCGATTAAGGTTACGTCGCACAATTCAAACCTGGAAGACTAAAAAATTACCACATACGGTTACCCACTTGTTGAAACAGGAAGACGATATTACGAATTATCTCAAATACACCAACTTACTCAACCATCAGCAAGACCGTGTGAAATTTGTGTATCATCCTGATTTTATTTCACCTACCAATCCATTATTTGGTATGGAGTATAGCCAGTTTGTAAGAGGGTGTCACTTAGGTGTATTCCCGAGTTATTATGAGCCCTGGGGTTATACGCCATTAGAGTGTGTAGTACGTGGGATTCCGACTGTAACGAGTGATTTATCAGGCTTTGGAGATTTTATGATTCAATTGATGAAGGACTATGAAAGCGTAGGAGTATATGTAGTAGATCGTAAAGAGAAGAGCTATGATGAAGCTGCGGACCAATTGGCCGACATCATGTTCAATTTCGTAACAATGAACCGTCGTGACCGCATTATGCAACGTAACCGGGTAGAAAATATCTCTGAAATATTTGACTGGACGAATCTACGTTCGTATTATGATACCGCTCACGATTTGGCGTTAAAACGCAAAGGTGTAACAAGATTGTAAGGCATTAAAAAAGGGAAGATTTCAGAATCTTCTCTTTTTTTGTATGATTTTGATCTCAAAATTATTTCGCCGCTTCATCTATCCACTTGGTCATCTCCTGAACTATCAGTTCATTTGAGCCCATAAAGCCGGTACTTTTAAATTTAATTTTCCCTTCTTTATCAATGCAGAATTTAGCTGGGATACCATTTACACCATAGTTGAGAGCAACTTCTCCACCCATATCATATATAATAGGGAAAGTATTAAAACCTCTCTGATTCACAAAGTTTGTTACGGTTGATTTCCATTGGCTTTGGTCAACTCTTTCAAAAGTATTCACAAATAAGAATTGTACATTCGGGTTACTTTTGTATTTATCCATTGCCTGTTTCATGCCTGGAAAAGACATGATACAAGGCCCACACCACGTAGCCCAGAAATCAAGAATAACTACTTTTCCTCTCAATTCTGATAGCTTTACGGGCTTACCTGCCATATCTACTAAAGAGAAATCAGGTGCCTCTGAACCCACTGAACCTGCGCTTCTGCGTTTTACATCTTCTCTGAAAAGCTTAGCAAAAAAGTGATTCTGACCCTCTTTTTCTAATTGTGCGGCAGTTTTAGCAAAAATTTCAAAATCTTTTTCAGGATTCAGGAAGTTATTGATTGCAATCAAGCCAGCTAATGAGGTACCCAAATCAGCTATCATAGGTTTGATAGTATTAGAATAGGTCTCTTCTGCAGCCATATATTGTGCCTGTAACTCTTTCTTTTTCTTTTCGTCTTTTTTCTTTGAAACTGCGTCAAATTGCTCTTGTAAAGAAGTTTGTGTCTGACGGAATTTCTGTGCTTCAGCCACTATCTGATTAAATTTAGCCATGGCAGGTGAGCCATCTACGCTAAAAGTTGCGGCTTTATCCGGAGTACTTACACCATCGGCTACTATACTTAGGTTTTCACCACCATCTAAAATCAAACCGATTACCTGTTGATTAGCTATGTTGACCTGGTAAATTCCCGGTTCAGCGGCGTTCCCATTGATTATGAAAGTATTGTCGGCAGCAATCTTCACTGAATCTACTTTCAATGGGATATTTCGGTCGTTCATTCTTTCCAGGTAAACCTTACCTGATACCGAATTATTTAACTTACCTTTTATGGTAAATGGCTTTCCGTTAGTAGCACTTGCTTTGGTCTCAGCGGGTGCATTCTGCGGCTGAGACTGACAAGCCAAACCAAAAGCCAGAAAGCATATAGCAAAAAGAGATTGTTTCATATATGTGTTCATTCAATTGTTCTATTATTAGGACTAAACTGCTTATTTCAAGGCTTCCATCAACAGTTGATTGGTCAGTTTTGGGTCGGCAGTGCCTTTCGATTTTTTCATTACTTCACCAACAAACAAGCCAAGCAAACCTTTTTTTCCTTGCTTATATTCCTTTACTTTATCCGGGTAAGCAGACAGAACCTCGTTGATTAACGTTTGTAAGGTGTCTGTATTGCTTTGCTGAATCAAATTGTTCGATTCTGCCAGGGCTAAAGCTGTTTCATTAGGATTATTTAATAACAAAGGGAAAAGCTTCTGCGCGGCAATTGAACTACTGATTTTATTTTCATCCACCAAAGTAATCAACTCAGCTAATTGATTAGGTTTCAAAGGCAATTCAGTGATTTCGATGCTTTTCTCATTTAGGTAACCCTTAATAGTTGAAGTCAACCAATTGGCAATAGCTCTATGATTTTTTATAAACTGAGAAGTTTCCAGGAAATAACCTGCTATATCTCTGCTATCAGTCAATACTACGGCATGCTCATCTATTATTCCATATTCCTGCGTAAATTGCTTGAATAATTCATGCGGTAAGGCTGGCATCTTTGCTTTAACTGACTGTAGCCATTCGTCAGAAATTCTGATAGGAGCTAAATCCGGTTCAGGGAAATAACGATAATCGTTCATGGTTTCTTTTACACGCATGCCATAAGTTTCACCTGTGTCGGCATCAAACATGCGGGTTTCCTGAATGATCTCTTCACCTGCTTCAACCATACGCACCTGACGCTTAAACTCAAACTCTACTGCTCTTTGCAGGTTACGGATAGAGTTCATGTTTTTTACCTCAACCTTTGTTCCTAATTTTTCAGTACCAATCGGGCGTATTGAAATGTTTAAGTCGGCTCTCATAGAACCCTCTTCCATATTGCCATCGCAAATATCCAGATAACGAACAATTTTTCTGATTTCTGTTAGATAAGCACCTGCTTCCTCGGCACTTTTCATACAAGGTTCAGATACAATCTCAATCAGGGGTGTTCCTGCTCTGTTATAATCCAGACGGGTATAAGCGCTTTCTCCTTCGTGTACTGATTTTCCTGCATCTTCCTCTAAATGGATATGATGTAATTCAAGAAATCTTTCTTTGAATTGTTTCCCATCTTTCAGGCGAACGGTTACCCCACCACCTTTGCATATAGGATATTTATCCTGCGATACCTGATAGCCTTTCGGAAGATCTGGATAAAAGTAATTTTTGCGGTCGAAATAATTATTACGCGTGATTTTGCAACCGCAGGCAAGGCCCATTCTGATGGCGTATTCTACGGCTTTTTTATTCAATTTGGGTAAAACCCCGGGATGGCCCAAAGTAATAACACTGATATTAGTATTTGGCTCGCTGCCAAATTGGTTAGAATCTGAAGCAAAAATTTTACTTTCAGTCGAAAGCTGACAATGTACTTCTAATCCTATAACAATTTCGTACTGCATGAAAAGAGGTTAAGATATATGGGCAAACTATTTGTCTAGGCCCGGTCTCACAAATTTACGAGCATTAGGGAAATCTTTTTCTATTTGTTGGCGTAGTTTTTCCAACTGTAACAAGATTTCAGTAATCTTAGTGACTTTTTCCGGAAAATGTACTTGCAATACCAACCAAGCCGCCAGACTTCGGTCTATACTGATCAACGTTAGCTTGGCTTTGCCATTATAGTAATCGACCATAAAGTCGCTCAGGTTATATTCAAAGAATAGCTGGCAAGCATTTCTGATTTTAATATAGATAAGACTCTGGTACCAGTTGATTACCTCAAAGGCATCTTCAATTTGCGATAAAGCTTCTTCCGCTTCCTCTACCGAAATAATGCCTTTATTCAAATCATTCTGAAACTCAAGCCCTTTGCCTTGCATAAAGCCTTGTTCTGTTTTCAGAAACGAGCCATACAAATACGTATATTCTTTGGCACTTCTTACATTGCGGTGTTCATCTGCTTCTTTATGAGGGTCAATAGTAGGTGTTTCGGTATCTGCCTGGCTCACTATATCTTCCCAACTCATGCCTTTATCTTCAATAATTTGCTTAATCAGATCAGTAGTTTGTTGAAAAACCTCTGTCAGACTATCCTCTATACTTGCCTCACCGTTCTGGTCTTCTTTGTATTTGCGCATGGCAAAATTCATACATTTATCGGTAAAGGCACAGCGCTCACACCAACTATCGCAATAGTTGTAAATCCCGTCGATAAAGTCCGGATTCTTCAGAAATTTCAAAAAATCCTTTGGTGTCTGACTGCTCATTTTCAACCCTTTCTAAAACAACAAATGAAATTTACTTCAAACTTAAAGCTATTTTTCAAGAAGTTCAAACCTTAAAGTATTAAGTCTAAACTTCAATAAAACCGCTTATCCATTTCTTGTGGCAGGCATATAAAATTGTTTCGTAAGATTGTCTTATCAAAACTCGTATAAAGCCTTATAAGTTTCATCGAATTGGTTCATCGAATTGAAAAATATTTTCCTCATGAAATTTGTTAAAATCTTATTACCTACGCTATTACTAGTCAATGTTTTTGTGCAGGCACAGCAACCTACAGCTACGAGTGTAAATGCTACTCCGGCAGATAAAATAGGTTTGCAAGAGGCAGTTGATGTGGCCTTGAAAAACAACCTTTCTATCAAGCAGAGTGGTCTGGCAGTAGAGGGCAGCCTGAACACATACGACCAATCTAAATGGGCCAGATACCCTAACTTAAACGGAAGTGCTAACCTGAACCTGTTTTCAGGGCGTAACATTAACCCTTATACCAATGGTATCATTACCAATACAGTGGGTTCTAATGGTTTTGGTCTTTCGTCTGGTGTTACTATTTTCGATGGGTTTCAGACAAGAAATAACATCGCATTAAACCAGACTAATCTTGAAGTAGCGAGATTAGACTTGCAAGCGATGAAAAATACAATTACTCTGAATGTAGTAGTAGCTTATCTGAATGTATTATCACAGGAAGACCTCCTGGCTATTGCACAAAGACAGGTAGAGGTATCAAGAATACAGTTGGAGCGTACTCAAAAAATGGTGAATGCAGGCTCTGTTCCTGAAACCAACCTGTTTGATATTCAGGCACAATTGGCTAATGACGAAGTACAGGTAGTAAATGCCGAAAATGCCATTATCACTGCTAAGTTGACATTGAAACAATTACTTAATGTAGCTGCTGACAGAAATTTAGATGTAGTAAGAATAGAAGTGCCGAACCCGAACATAGCCCCTTATCCGAACTCTGCCAATGAAGTATATGATATAGCTCAAGGCTTTCTGGCAGATGTACAGGCAGCTGATATGCGTATAAAAGCAGCACAAAAAGCAGTAGATATTGCCAAAGGTTTAAAATATCCGGTTGTGTCAGCTTTTGCTAATGCTAATACCTCTACTACTACAGCAGCTGAAAAGGTACTGGTATCTCAAAAAATTGTTGAGACAGAAGCAGGTTATGTAGATGTAGCAGGCGTACGCTATCCGGTTATTGCTTTACTGCCTACAACATCAACCTCTACAGAAAAAATCGGATACTTCCGTCAGTTAGGTGGTAACGTAAATCTTTCAGCAGGTATAAGCGCAAGAATCCCGATTTTTAATGGCTATAATGCTAAATATCGTACAACGGGTGCCGTGATTCAACAAAAACAGGCCGAAGTACAGGCCGAGAATGTACGTTTACGTTTGCGTCAGGATATTGAGACGGCTTATGTAAATATGAGCAATTCGGCCAAAAAATATTCAGCTTTGGGTAACCAAGTACGTGCTTTAGAAGAATCATACAGAGCGGCAGAAGCCAGATATAATGTAGGCTCACTAAATTCATTAGATTATAGCATTTCAAAAACCAATCTGGACCGTGCCAGAGCTAACCAGATTCAAGCAAAATATGATTATATTTTCAGAATCAAGATTTTAGATTATTATCAGAATAAACCACTTAATTTCTAAGCCTTTCGCCTTTAAGGACAGAAATCTAATACTTACCTTATTACTAATTGTATAAAAATTTATTTTCTCAATGAAAAAATCAAATAGAATCTGGTGGATTTTGGGCGGTGTAGTAGCCCTACTTGTAATATTTCTATTAGTAGCAAAATCGGCCGGTTGGATAGGTAAAGAAAAACCTACCGAAGTTGAGTTTGTAAAAGTAGGAAGAACAGATATTATTGAAACAGTATCGGCTTCGGGTAAAATCCAACCGGAGGTTGAAGTAAAAATCACGCCTGATGTACCTGGTGAGATTATCGGTTTGTATGTAAAAGAGGGTGACTCTGTGAAAAAAGGACAATTGTTGTTGAAAGTTCAACCAGAGAACTATATATCCATTACGCAACGTGCCGAAGCCGTTGTGAACCAGTCAAAAGCTAGTGCCGAGCAGGCAAGATCTGCCATTGCGCAGTCAGAAGCTCGTGTGATCAGAGCACAGGCTGAATATGATCGTCAGAAAAAACTCTTTGACCAGAAAGTAATATCAGCTTCTGATTTGGAAATTGCCGAAACTAATTTAAAAGTGGCTAAGCAAGACGTAGCTGCTGCCAAAGCTAATCTTGAAGCCTCAACTTTCAATATCAGAAGTGCAGAAGCAGGTTTGAAAGATGCCTCAGAAAACCTACGAAAAACGAGCATCTATGCGCCAATGAACGGTATTGTATCTAAACTTGCAGTTGAATTAGGAGAAAGAGTGGTGGGAACCTCACAAATGGCAGGTACCGAGATGCTTCGTATTGCCAACCTGAACAATATGGAGGTGAGAATCAACGTAAACGAAAATGATATTGTAAGGGTAAGCTTAGGCGATACGGCTAATATTGATGTAGATTCGTACTCACTGACAGGTAAGAAATTTAAAGGAATAGTTACGCAGATTGCAAATACTGCCAATGGTAGTGGCGGAACTTTAGCTGCTGCCTCAGCTGCAACGGATGCCGTAACAGAATTTGAAGTGAGAATCAGAATTTTGCCTGAATCGTACCGTGATTTGATTGATAGAAAAGCGAAAAAAGTGTATCCGTTCAAACCGGGTATGACCGCAACGGTTGATATTATCACCGAGAAAAAAGAAAAAGTGTTGAGCGTACCAATTGCTGCCGTAACTACCCGTGATGGTAGTAATACTGAAGAGAAGAAAGACCAGCAAGGTCCTCCGAGTGACGACCAGAATACTAACGAACCTGCAAAGCCTAAGAAAAAAGACCTGCCTAAAGAGGTGGTATTTGTTGCAGGTGCCGATAATAAAGCGAAATTACGTGAAGTGAAAACCGGTATTACTGATACAGCTGCCGGAACTATTGAAATTAAAGATGGCTTGAAAGAAGGGGAGCAAATTATATCAGGGCCTTTCATTGCCGTATCGAAAAAACTGAAAGACGGTGACTTGGTTGCCAAAAAAGTAGAACAGAAAGATCAAGGTAAGAAAAAAGAATAATACTGAAACACCTTTTGAACATACCCGACAAAAGACTGCTGCAAAGCAGTCTTTTTGTTTTTTCAAGGCTTTTGGTTTATTTAGCATCATGAAATCCTTTGAGATACGAAAATGAAAATAACGATTATAGGAGGTGGGAGTTGGGCAACAGCTATTGTTAAGATTTTAAGCGAGGGCAATGTACATATCAAGTGGTGGATGCGAAATAGCGAAGATGTAGAGCATATCAAAAGGCTACACCACAACAAAAACTATCTCAGCAGCGTAGAGATTCATCCTTCAAAGGTAAAACCTTATACTAACTTAAAAGAAGCCCTGCGAGATACCGAATGGGTAGTATTGGCCGTTCCGGCGGCGTTTCTTTCAGACGCCTTAAAGACTATTAACAAGAGCCATCTGCAAGGCAAGAAGATTATATCAGCCATTAAAGGGATGATTCCCGCTACTAATCAGCTGGTGACCGATTGGATAGAGCAGGAATACGATATTCCTGCTGATAATATTGGGGTGATAGCCGGACCATGCCATGCTGAGGAAGTAGCGTTAGAGAAACACTCCTATCTAACTATTGCTTCTCCTAATCTGGAGCTGGCCAATGATTTTGCTGATTTATTGCGTTGCCGTTTTGTGAGTACTTCGGCTTTAGCTGATTTGTATGGGGTAGAATATTCGGCTGTAATGAAAAATATTGTAGCCTTAGCTTGTGGTATTACGCATGGTTTGGGTGGCGGAGATAATTTTCAGGCGGTAATGGTGTCTAATGCTATGCAGGAAATTTGCCGGGTAGTTGATGTGATAGACCCGATGAAACGGGATTTAAGTGCATCGGCATACTTGGGCGATTTGCTGGTAACTTCCTATTCGCAGTTTAGCCGAAACCGTACGTTCGGTAATATGGTAGGACGGGGTTATAGTGTAAAAGCCGCTCAGTTAGAAATGAATATGGTGGCCGAAGGATACTATGCCGTAAAGTGTGTTTACGAAATGCTGAAAGACTATGAAATAGAGATACCTATTACCAACTTTGCCTATCAGATTCTCTATCAGAATGCTCCTTTAAAGAAAGAATTTGAAGATTTGAAAGAGAAATTGAAGTAAGCTTAATTGATCTATTAAAAACGAAGTGTAAAACTATATGCAAGTAAAGAGCCTAATTGTAGATATTGAAACAGAGAATTCAATTTTTTATGAAAAAATTGAGAATCCTACTTTACAAGATGTTTTACAGAGTGTTGATAGATTAAACGGAAAAGATATTACAATGCTGAATCTTCTTTGCAAGGAAGAAAATCATCTCTTATGTGTTGGCGGCGGAAAAGAAGATTATATTTTGTTTATTACCTTCGACAATGAGAATTTTGATTCTTTATGCGACGAAAGTAAAAGTAGCTCGAAAGAAAAAGAATTAATAATAGGAGGACAATTGGGTGAATACCCTGAAAATCTTTGTAATAGTAAGCCTGAGGTAATTAAAGCGATTACTTATTTTTTTGAAACAGGAAAACCAAATCCTGCTTTGTCGTGGATTAAAGAATAAGTATCTATAAATTTACTTTTCTGATAGAATAACAGATATTAAATAAAAACTTTTACAACTTTTTTGAATATCATACTATGCCAACTTACGAACAAGTATTTGAAAACAACCAGACCTGGTTGAATGAAAAAAAAAGAACCAATAAAGACTTTTTTGAGGAACTTGCCAAAGGACAAAGTCCTGACTACCTGTATATCGGGTGCAGTGATAGTCGTGTAACCGCCGAAGATTTGATGGGAGCAGGTCCCGGTGAGATTTTTGTGCACAGGAATATAGCTAATTTAGTCAATGCCACAGATTTGAATGTAATGTCGGTGATTAATTATGCTGTCCGTCACTTAGGTGTCAAGCACGTAATAGTTTGTGGTCACTATGGCTGCGGTGGGGTTAAGGCAGCTATGCAGCCTGTAGATATGGGAATTCTGAACCCCTGGTTAAGAAATATCAGAGATGTATACAGATTGCATAAAGATGAGTTAAATGCCATTTCTGACGAGGGTAAACGTTATGACCGCTTGGTTGAGCTGAATGTGCAGGAACAGTGCATTAATGTAATTAAACTGGCCAGCGTGCAACAGGAATATTCAAAAAAAGGATTTCCTACAGTACATGGATGGGTTTTCGACATCAAAACCGGAAGACTAATAGATTTGAAACTTGATTTCAATAAGTTGTTGAAAGACATACAGGAGATATATTATCTAGGAGAATAAAAACTAAATGCAGAGAGTTAGATAACCCTCTGCATTTATTATATCTTCCCCAAAAACCTCGTTACTAAAAACACAACCCCTGACATAATTCCTTGCACAGCAGTGAGTACTCCCAGACTCATATTTGCTTTAGCGCTACTACCATCGTTCATAAAATGGTGAATACTCACACTAATTGAAACGATAATAATGCCACTGAGAATGGCGGTAATAATGCTCTTCATGAATCCTGAAATCTTAGGATTTTTTCTCAATAAGTAAATACATCTGAAGGATAAAAAGAGCGGTAAAATGCAGATAGTAACTGCGTAGGCTATTTCCATATACTTATAAAAAACTTCTGATTTTTGCCGCTATCTCAGCAAGTTCGTCTTGAGAAATTTTCAGTTTGTTATTAAAATTCATATCGCTCATGCTGTTCATTGGTATAAGATGTACATGGGCATGAGGCACTTCTAAGCCTACTACAGCAACACCAATGCGTTTGCAGGGAATGGCCTTTCTGATAGCAGGTTCTATTTTCCTGGCAAACTGCATTAATCCCGTATAGAGTTCATCATCTAGATCGAAGAGATAATCTATTTCTTTTTTTGGGATAACCAATGTATGTCCTACAGAACATGGAAAAACATCAAGAAATGCCAGAAACTGGTCGGTCTCGGCAATTTTATGAGCCGGAATTTCTCCTGCTACTATTTTTGAAAAGATAGATGGCATAGTATATCGTTGATAAATTCGGGCGCAAGGTAATAAATTTTGCAGTCAGGTTCCGAGAAAACTTGAAGATGTAGAAATCACTTTAGTAAATCTTCCAGAGCGGCCTTAATTGTAGTGAACTTGTAAGAAAAAGATAATTCTTCTGAAACCCTTTTATTTTTTACATAATTACCGCCAAGAACAGCAACAGCTAATTCGCCGAAGAGTAATTTCATTACAAATGCCGGTACATTCGGAGCCCATAAAGGACGTTTCAGTACATCTGCTGCCAGTCGGGTTATTTCTTCATTCCTTGCAGGAGTAGGAGCCACTGCATTATAGGCACCATGCATTTTATCATCTTCAATGGCTTGCAGGTACAACTGGCACATATCATCAACATGTATCCATGACATCCATTGTTTGCCACTGCCTAAGGGTGAGCCTATGCCCAATTTAATAGGTTGTGCCAGTTTGGGTAAAGCCCCACCTTTGTCGCTCAATACAATTCCGGTACGCAAACTCACGGTTCTTTCAGCTTGAGCAAACTTTTCTGTTTCTGCTTCCCATATCTTTACGCAAGTGCCCAGAAAATCATTTCCTGCAGGGCTATTTTCATCTAACCTGGTTTCGCCTGTATCACCACCATAGTATCCTACACCCGACGCAGAGATGAAAGCTTTAAGTTTATGTCCTTGTTCTTTTAAGTGCTTATCAAGCAATTGAATAGGCTTAACACGAGAGTCTATGATTTCTTGTTTACGCTTGTCAGTCCATCGTTTATCGGCAATTCCGGCACCAGCCAAGTGAATGATATAGTCAATATCTTTAAGGGCTTCATCATCCATGAGCCCTTTTTCAGTATCCCACAGGAATACTTTTACGTCCGGAATATTATCTTTTTCACGGCTAAGCAAAGAAACCTTATGGCCTTTGCTTAATAAAAGTCTGGTCAGATGCTTACCTATAAGCCCTGTGCCCCCGGTAATTAAGATATTCACGTCGTTTAGTAGTTTGTTGTAGCTTTACAACATAGAAATTGAAAGAAATGTTTATAGTACGGTTTTTTAATTATGTGTAGTATAACTGTAAAATTTATCTGATAAAATAAACCCAAGCAGGTAGCTATCATTATTTTTCAAAATCTCATTACCTTTGAACATCCGTAGAAATAGCCCTAAGCCCCTTAAAAATCATGACCAAAGCATCGCCGCAAGATTACCTTAAACTCCATCTCATTGTTATTATTTTAGGCTTTACGGCCATCCTAGGCCGCTTGACTGATGTCTCTGCTTTAGGGGTAGTATTTTACCGTACGTTGCTGGCATCGTTGGGTATGTATTTAGTGGCAAGGTTTCAGAAAAAGAATATACTTCTCCCATTTAAAGAGAGTTTGCCGTTATTGGGAGTTGGGGCCATTATATCCCTGCATTGGATGTGCTTTTTTGGTTCAGCACGAGCTTCTACTATCGCAATCAGTTTAGTAACTTTTTCGGTTACCTCTTTCTTTACGAGTATTCTGGAGCCTGTCATCAAAAAGTCAACAATCAGTTGGACTGAGGTTTTGCTGGGAATATTGGTAGTAGCAGGTATGTACTTTGTATTCAAGTTTGAGTACCAATACCTCACAGGTATTATTATTGGTATAACAGCGGCTCTATTGGCAACCATTTTCTCAGTCCTTAATGCACAATTAGCCCAAAAATATGAAGCCCAAACTATTACCTTCTACGAAATGGTGGGCGCATTTGTATCGTCATGGATATTTATCCCTATCATTGTTTATGCTTCACCCAATACCCATTTTCAATTAATACCCAGCCCAACCGATTGGGTGTGGATAGCGATTTTAGGCTTGGTATGTACAGTATACCCTTATAATGAAATGGTAAAGCTATTAAAGAAAATCTCTGCTTTCACGCTCAATCTTTCTATCAATATGGAGCCTATCTATGGTATCCTATTAGCCTATTTCATCTTTGGGGAAAAAGAGCGCATGACCACAGGTTTTTATATTGGTGGGGTATTAATATTGCTTTCGGTGATTCTACATCCTTTTTTAAAACCAGCTAAATAGTTTTTAATTACTTACCCGACTTTCTTCTTCATTTCTGGTATTTTGTCTGATTTTATAACCTGATTTACCGAAATTATATGTGATAGAAAACGACACTCGCTGGTTGCCGCTCCAATGCGAAAATTCATTATCAAGTATGCTTTTTTCTCTGAAAACCAGACGAAAGTAATAGGTATTAGAAATATCGTAGAAGTTCAATTTGGTATTCAGCTTGCCTTTCAGCCAGGTTTTCTGCAAACCTAAATCTATATAGTACACAGGTTTCATAATATATAACCCATTCCCTCTGGTGGAGATATAATAATAATATATATCAAATGTAAAATCTTTAGCTAAGGTAAAAATCTGACTTCCGTTAATCATATAATTTGTAATCGGAATCTGATAGACAACTTCATGATAAGGTGTTTGCTCTTTTTTATAATAGAGACCCAGATTATGATTCATACGCCACCATTTTTTTACGGTGACAGCCCAATTGGCTTCGAGCGTGGCAAAATCATTATATGGTAAATTCCTGCCCAGATACTCCAACACATTTGTTATACGATTATATTCAGGATAACGTGCCATAGGGTCTACTTCCCGCCCTATATTCAGCAAAGTATAGAAGTTCTTTTTGGTATAAGTAATACTTAGCTGCTTGGTAGTAGAAGGTAACAGATATGGATTCCCCAACCAATAATTTAAAGGACTCAGATAAAACCTAAAAGGATTTAATGCCTCAAAGCCAGGGCGTGTCATGCGGTGCGTATAAGCGGCTGTGAGTTGTTGTTCATTAGCCAAAGGATAAGAGAGATTAACGCTCGGTAACCATCTGAAATAGTCGCGTTCGGTAATCTGCTTATTCGTAATAGCGTTGGCGATACTATGGGTATGCTCAGTTCGCAAACCTATTTTATAAGTCAGTTTACCCCATTTCTGTCCATATATCAGATAAGCGGCTGAAATATACTCATTATAATGAAAATTGTTGGTTCGGCTATGGTCAAGCACAAAACTATTGTCTTTAGCCAGAGTATCATATACCAGATTGTTTTTAGTATTAATAGCCGCAAATTTTGCCCCCAATTCCAGTTTACCTTTGCCAATAGTGCTGATGAAATCTGATTGAATAGAGCGGATTGAAATATCATTGAGCAGATTTGTTTTCCAGTAATTCAATAAATCTCCTGTAAGGGTTTGAGTATTCTGAATATCTTCTTTCCGACGATTATTTACCTGCGAAACGATTCCCAATACATGCAACTCATTTTTATCTATGAGGGCATCATAGCTCAGATTGACGCCATAATTGTTTTGAGTTGGGGTATAATTATTCATGCTATGAATATTTGATAGCACATGCTCGTCTGTTGAGTTGGTAAAATGCAAAGTATTATCAGCCCATGCCTTTCTATCCAATTGATTGGTACGTAGAATCAGTCCAATATTATGATTCTTGTTTAAATGGTAATCTGCCTCAAACTGTAAATTAAGATTATCATGAGTGGTTTTCTGCCACGTGTCAGTACGCATAATATTAGTATTGGCCTGATGTTGCAATGCACGATAGCGATAGACCGTAGCACCTGCCTGATAGCCCAATCTCGCCGTATAAGCCACTTTTGGCATATTATAAGTCAGCGTAAGATTATTGTTAGCATAAGTATAAACCCCTTGCTGGAAATTCCCTACATAATTGCCTACCCAACCCAGTGTTTTATCTCGTTGTAATCGGATGTCGATAATGGCTTTGTACTCGGCATCATATCTACCGGATGGATTAGCAATAATTTCGATAGAGGCAACCATCTCAGGCGTAAGACTATTCAAGTAATTCTGCAATTGCTCGGGGCTCATAGGCATTGGTTTGCCATCTACGAAAATGGTGGGTATTACTCCCCCCGCCATGGTAAGGTTACCATCAGAATTGATTTGTATACCCGGCATTTTCTTTAGTATATCAAAGCCATTGGTTGAGGTATTGAAGAGTTTATTATCAGCTATATTCACAATCAGCTTTTCATCTGTCTGTTGTATCTGTAGTTTATCTGCGCTTACATTTACCTCATTCAGTAATTGATTGTTTATAGTCAATGTAATATCATTCAACTTTAAAGTAGATGGGGTATTATTTTCTATTGATAAAGCCTGATAATATTTCTGGTATTCAATAGATGAAAAGAAAAGGAGATAAGGACCTTTTGGCAATGAAACTATTTGAAAAATACCTGATGAATCGGTAATATTTCCTTTTATTAGTGTTGAATCTTTCACTGAAAGCAAAGAGACATTTACAAAAGGGATACCCTGCCTAGAGATATTGTCAATGACTCTTCCTGACAGATTGACCTGGGCGAATGATACAGAATAAATAAGAAAAAACAGAATGGTTGTTAATGATGATTTCGACATGAGAATTACATTTAAACTAAAATTGGTCAAATGTAATTTTTGAAGAAATAACCAAAGTTCGGAGTTTAAGATTCAGGAGTACGGAATTATAAAACCGGACTTTTATGAAAATTTATTAAAACTGTAAGGTGTTTATAGTCAATAACTTATGAGCTAATGCTTTTCTCTGTATTTGCCTTGTAAATCATTGGGGTAGTTTGCTTCAGTTTTTTAAAAGTTGTATAAAAAGTAGACTTAGAATTAAAACCCACCTCATATCCGATAGCTTCCAACGTGAGATTGGGCTGCTCGATAATCATTTTGCAGGCCTCATTGATTCGGTACTCATTGATATAAGTTGAAAAACTTTTGCCCAGATTATCATTTAATAATTGTGATAACTGATGCCCTGAAATATTGATTTTCTTCGACAAATCATTCAGTTTAAGATTGGGGTCTTTGTATAATTCCTGAACTTGCAATAGCTGTTCTAACCTCTTCACCAATGCTGTAGCCTGTTCGTCGCCGATTTTCTTATGGGCATATTTATCTTGTACGGCAAATACAGCATTTGCCATTTTTTCTCGGTTTATAACAAATACAAGACTAATATAGAGAAAGAAGGTAAAGGCTAATGGGCCGCTTATACAAAAACCATGAAACACATCGAGAATAGATAAGAGATAGTTGAGTAAAATGATAGTATTACCCAAAAATAATAGTATCAGAAATTGCTCTGTAACATTTAATTCTTCTTGCTGATTACGAATTTTTAATACAATGTTTTTTATACTAAAGCCGGTTGCCACAGTATATAAAAGCCATTGAAGATATACAAAATAGACCACATGGTTATTCCATATCTCAGGGTATTTCTGATAAGGAAATATAATTCCTGTCAGGAGAATAGCGATGAGTTGGAAACCGAAATTCCGTTTCCAATAAGCAGGGATTTCGGTGATATTTTCATTAATAGCCCTGATAAGATAGTAGAATGTGGGCCCAATAAAAAAACAGACAGACAAGCCGATCTGTCTGTAAATATCGGGCAGATAGGGATAATAATATATAAATACAGATTTACCAATCCTGATACTAAGTATTAAAAGTAACAATCCAAGTAAGAAACTGATGAAATTTTTGATTTTCTTGAAGAAAAGAAAATAGGCAGCCAGAATAAGCCCATTAAGAGTACCTGATCCACTAAAGAAAAACATCAGTCCGTTCTCTATATTCATCCCTGTAGAAATTTTAGTTTTAATGTGTCTTCGATAATCATTGACTAAAAATTAACTCAAACAGTCTCTAAGACTTAGAGTATATTTTCTGCTTTTTCTTTATAAGCCATTGGTGTTGTAAGTCTGATCTTTTTAAAAGTTGTATAAAAAGTAGATTTAGAATTAAAGCCTACTTCATATCCGATGGCTTCCAAAGTTAGATTGGGCTGTTCGATAATCATTTTGCAGGCCTCATTGATTCGGTACTCGTTGATATAGGTAGAGAAGCTTTTACCCAGATTATCATTCAATAATTGTGATAACTGATGCCCTGAAATATTGATTTTCTTCGACAAATCATTCAGTTTCAGATTAGGGTCTTTGTATAATTTCTGCTCTTGTAAGAGTTGCTCCAATTTTTGTACTAGTGTATTGGCCTGCTCGTCTCCTATTTTCTTATTAGCATATCTGTCCTGCATTGTGAATATATAAGTATCCATCTTTTCCTTTTTCAATAAGAACAGGATACTGATATACAGAATAAAAGTAAATGAGAGCGGCCCGCTAACATAAAAGCCCTGCTGAATATTAAGTAAAGAAAGAAAATAACTCGTAAAAATGATGATATTACCAGTGAATAGCAATAGCTGAAACTGCTCGGGCAAATTCAATTTCTCCTGCTTGTTAAACAGCTTCACGAATACCTCTTTCATTTTTACTCCTGCAGCAACAGTATACAAAAACCATTGAAAGTAAATAATTCTTATGAAATAAGGCCCCCAAAGTTCTGGGTGTTTTTCGTAAGTAAACAAAGTGCCTACTGAAACGATAATAACCAGATGTAATAAGAAGTTCCGCTTCCAGTAATTAGGCACTGCTACGATATGTTCCTGGATGGACTTGATTAAATAATAGAGTGTGGGCCCGATAAAGAAACACGCAGATAAGCCTATCTGCAGATAAATCTTAGCCAGGTCAGGTTTAAAAACCAGAAAGACTGATTTACCTACCCTGACACTTAAACACAGTAATAATAAACCTAGTAAGAAACCTGTAAAAGTTCGGACTTTTTTGAAGAACAAGAAATAAGCAGCTAAAAGCAGCCCATTAAAAACACCTAGTCCACTGAAGAAAAATAATATGTCCTGCCTGAGGTTCATGATTCCAGAAGTTCTAGCATAGCTTTTAAATACAAAAATATCTAAAATATCTAAAGCATTTGTTTAAGCCGGAAATACTTTTTTAAGTTCACTCAGTGTCTCCTGTGTGCAAGCCAAAGCGAAGCAACTCTTAGGTTTGTAAGACAAGCTAAAAAACAAAAAAGGTCTTTTAGAATTTCTAAAAGACCTTTTTTGAGGTAAACTCGATAATTATTTTTTACCATAACGTTTGTTGAATTTATCAACACGTCCGGCTGTATCAAGCAATACGTTTTTACCAGTATAGAATGGGTGTGAGTTAGAACTAACCTCTACTTTGTAAACAGGGTATTCTTGGCCATCTTCCCAAACAATGTTTTCCTTCGTGTTCACACAAGAACGTGTGATGAATTTGTAATCTGTCGACAAATCCCAGAAAACAACTGGTCTATAATTTGGATGAATATCTTTTTTCATTGCTGTATTTGTATTGAACTTCTTAAAATCGCTAAAACGGGTTGCAAAATTAGAAATATTTAAACAAAAAACAAAACGTATTCCATAAAATAATGGAAGAAACTCTATTTTTTATTTACTAATTATAGCAAGCCTTTATCTCTGCCTTGAAAACCGCACTATTATCTACCTGAAAACCCGCCCCTAAAATAACCGCATTTCCAGCTTCATAGGTGATATTCGATGGTGTGAATATCTTATTACTTGCATTGATGGTTTGTCCGGCTGTTTTGATAAGTGTCGCTCCCGTATAATTATCGTTTGGACTTACCAGGGTTAAAACACTAGAGGTAATACTGATAGTAGTACCATTAGAATTACCATTAATGGTAGGATTGGTAGAAACGACTCTGATTTTATACTGATTTCCCGCTACCACATTGGCCGGAATAGTACAGGCCACATTTCCAGCGGTGCTTGAAGTACCAATTACCAAAGGATTATCAAACGAACTATATAAATCAGATAATTGTACTTCAAACTGATTACCCGGGGCAAATGTACCCGTAGTAGCAAAATTGACATTGAAAGTATTCGAACCGCCCGCACAAAGGGCATTAATATCAAAAGTTGGTGTGGCAATAGTGGCATTGCTGGCAACAATGCTAAAATTTATAACCGTTGGACCGTATGTAACGGTTCCTTGCGCATTATCCTGATTATATCCTGTTACTGTAAGCGTATAATTGCCGGTCGGTAAATGACGTCCAAGTACATAATTGCCCGTATTATTAAAAAGCGCATAAATATCCACACTTTCAATGGTTTCGTGATTCTGGAAAGGGGCGGGACCTTGCAAAACGATTCTGAAACTTTCGATAGTTACCGATGGACAAATAGGATTCAGTACAATAGAGGTTTCCTCCGGCACCTGAGCAATTACCATATTATTGGCTAATGGAAACTTATAATCAAAAGGATTGCCTGCCAATACATAATCAAAATCAACTACTTTGCTACATGGATTAATATTGTTCACCGATACAAAAGTAGTGGCAGTAGCGGTGCAAGTGCTTTGTGTAACCGTAACGGTATAAGTACCTGTCATGGCCAGCGTGGCATTGTTGATAGTAGCAGGATTATTACTGCTACTGAAACCATTAGGCCCCACCCAGCTATAAGAACTACCACCTGAAGCTGTTAACTGAATGGTTTGACCGACATCATAAGGCCCTGTATTGCTGGCAGCGGCAGGAACAACCGTAACCGTAATGCTCGCAGGTATAGCATTGGCTTCGGTACAAGATCCATTTTTTACTACTGCTCTGTACTGCGTATTTTGTGTAAGACCCGAATAATTTTGCGTGGCAGTTGTATTATTAATAGTAGTGACAGTAGCAAAATTATCAGTCGATGATTCCCATCTGAGAATAGTGCCTATGTAGCCCGTTAAAGTAAGTGTACCGCTATTGCTACCCGCACAAACGTTGGTACTGCTATTAACCGTTCCGGCTTGCGTTACACAACCCGGTATAATGGTTAATGTGGCAGGTCTTCTGATACTTGCCTGGCAACTTAGGCCACTACCTGCGCAAGTAGCCTCAGCATAGTAAGTATAAGTACCCGGAGCAGTATTAGTCGGAATAAACTCATTTCCTGTTCCTACCTGAGCTCCACCCGACGGACTATCCCACCAGGTAATCGAACTTGCTGACCCGATTCCGTTAGTATAAACTGTAACTGAGAAACTTTCTACACAAAGAGGGTCTATACTGGCGTCGTCATTAGCTATCAGTTTCCAGATGCCATTCGGGTTTGTATCAACTAATTGCGCCAGACTTTGCGCAGGGTTAAACGTCCCTGAAGCAGGTACAGTACCAACAGTAGCTCCACCATCTTCAAATACAGTGGTAACAGTACCTACGTAGCTTCCCGAAAATGCATAAGTATTAGCATTGAGTAGGTTGATAGTTGTATTATCAGGAGCTATTAATTTAAAAGATACTTCATCATTGAATGGATTAAGATTACCTCCGGTTGTACCACAATCATTTATAGAACCCCCACTTCTTTTTCTCCACCTAATAGAGACCCTTGCCAGCGCAATATTTCCATTGACTCCTGCCACTGTTACGGTCGGGTCAGGGCCGCTTTTAGTATTTCCATCATAACCTATAGTTGGGCCTGCATAAGTAGCTGTATATTGCGGATGGCAATTGCTACTCGCCTGTAGGCCGTTTCCTGTTGTTATCACTGTCCCTTGACTAATAGTTCTGCTGACAGTAGTCGGCACAGGTACGCCTAATTTTACTGTAACTCTGATAGCTATAGAAGACAACGTACAATTCAGATTTGTAATCGCTACTGTATATTGACCTGATTCTTTCGCAATCAAACGTGACTGGTTCTGGCCTGATAAATTCGTATTATTCCTTTTCCATTGAAAGGTATAACCGGAATTTGTATTGGCATCAAAAATCACCGAGTCTCCCTCACAGAAAGTAGTTGGTCGGGTGATCGTAACATTTACAGTAGGACAATTCGGATTCAGTGTGCTCAGAACAGCCGCATCGGCTCTGATTAATCCATTACCGGTGGCATAATCAAATCCTGTATCAAAACCCGGTGTTGAGGGGTCGTCCATGTCTACACAAGAATTAATCAGAGCTGTTTTAATAGTGCTCGGTGTCAACCCTGGATTCCCCTGTAGCATTAATCCTGCTACTGCCGCAGCATGAGGTGCAGATGCCGAGGTCCCATTAAAATTAGGTATACCATCGCTTTCATAATCGTATCCTTGAATAAAAAACGAGGTATTGGCATTGTCAGGAGCTACTATTTCCGGTTTTTGTCTGATAATAGGCTGAGGCAATAAAGCACCTGAGATAGAACGATAAATAGGCGTACCACCTCTGGATGTATAAGATTCGGGTAGAGGAGGGGTAACTCCATAAGCAGGAGTCTGGTCATAACTGGCTGCTCCTACTGCCACTGTATGAGTAGCATTATGATGGCCAATAATGGTTGAGGCTTTAATGCCTGCAATATTGTTAGGTGTAACAGCCCAACTTAAGCCACGAAAGCCTACAAACTTAATATTCCGTGGGTCGGTTCCAGATTTTTTTGTAATCAATATATAGGCAGTGCCTGATCCTGATACCTGAAATACCTCTGCCGGGTCGGCCCCGATATTGCTTTCAATACTGGAAGCTACTACCTGATAACCACTGCCGTTTGATATGAGCAGGTAGATATTAAGGTCAGATGTGGCACCTGCCGAGCCATTGCCTGTACTGAAATAAGGGTCGTCCCATTCCAACGTCAGCGTCAGTCCGCCTACTATCTGAATAGGTAAGAGGTAAACGGGGCTTCCGGCTGTGCCGAAATTATGGGCTGTTTCGGTACTATTGCTAAAAGGCCGCATATTGCTTGCCTGATAGGGAGCTTCATATGAACTATTAATTGAGTTTCCTGCGGATGAATAATATGACACGCCATAGTTGGCAGTAACTTCATCAACCGCCTGAGCAATCAGGCCATCCTGAAAGAAAGGTTCGGTCACATAAGTAATATCATCAACAATAATTTTACAGCCCGCTGCGGCCAAAGCTCTGATACCATTCGCAAAATCGGCCTCGCCATTATAAGCAGAATAATAATATAATTGCGCACCCGGAGCCACATCGTGGATAATTTCAAGCATGGCTCTACCCTCATCTGAACCACCGCTTAGCGATTCACTCAATACAGTCACTGGAGTGGTAAAACCATCAGGGTTGCCTGTACCCGGTAATTCTCCGGCACTTACGCCTGCAGCTGCTCCACCTAGTATGTTATAACTATCAGATAATACCCCAATCTTTATATTAGCTCCGTTAAGTCCTGTTATTTGTCGGGCTATACCGGAACGCTGGGCAGAATCGCCCTGGGATATCACAGGACCCGAATTATTAAGCGGTTTTATCACAGGCTGAATCCATGAAATATTCCGGGATGTGGCAGCCAGGCTATTAATTTTATCGGTTTCTATCCAGCAGGTCACCCGCTTTTTTGAGGCACTTATCATTTCAATGGCTGCTGCATTCAGTTCTTTTTGAAGTACGGCTACGTCAGTTTTAGCTATTACATCAACCAGTATTTTTTCATTCCTTTCTTTAAAAAGAAACAGGTTGTAATTGCTTACACTGTTATTGTCAATTAATTGATTATTAGCGCCTAAAGTAGCAACCTGCGCTAGCCCTAACTTTAGTTTTGAATGGGCAATAGGGGGCGTAAAGTTGATCTGTTGCGCTTGTATAGAGAGTGTGAAAAGGTTAAATGCAAGTGTGAAGAATAGTAGAGATTTTTTCATATTACAGACAAATTAAACAGAAGACAAAATTGAAAATTTAAAATCAAGAAAACAATATAGTTTCTGTTGAATTGATTAGACGGTAAAAGTTTTAAATATAAACTTGTCATGATTATTTTAACTACTATAAAATGATGGCGAATCATCTCGTATACCCTCTTTAAAAAAGGTTCCCACTGTATTGGTCACCTTTCCGATTCTTTTTTAGTGACTAGCCCTGGGAAACCATCGCATTTGTCGTTCAAAAAAGGTTCCTACCATATTGGTAACCTTTTTTTGATGTGGCTTGAGTAGCCGATACTTGGAAACTATTGCTATTGTCGCTCAAAAAGGTTACCAATCAATGGACTGCACCCCAAATTTTGGACAAAATTATTATTAAGTTTTAGAATGATGCGCTCGGTATTGTATGGGGCTCATTCCTTTTAGATTAAGTTTAATTCTTTCTTT
>NZ_QVMT01000007.1 GCF_003418935.1 Emticicia sp. C21
ATAATGGAACGATATTCTTTTAAAACTGCTTCTACACAGTGAAGCTTAAACTCATAAGTATATTTGTTTCTCTTTCTCATACAAATACCCTCAAGATGTGTCTAACTTTTTGGGGGCAGTGCAATGCTGGTAACCTTTTTCGATTCCGCTTTTGTGCTTGACACTAATTATCTCGTCTTCAGCAAAAAAGGTTCCCACCATAACTAGGCGTCCCCATTGGTCACCTTTTCTGATGCGGCTTGAGTGGCTGGCGCTTGGAATCCACCACTTTCTCGTTCAAAAAGGTTCCCACCGTGTTGGTAACCTTTTCCGTCTGTCCCGATTTTCTTTTTCTTATCCTCCATAGCGATAATGTTATTTAAATTGTAATTCACTACTGGGTGGCCCTTAAATTTCCAAATTAGAATTGTGCTTTCAAAGTATTTAAGGAGTTTTTTGGTGAAATCAAACTGTTGCGTTATTCTCCGCACTGCGAGACGCCCAATCTCTACTATAGGCAAATATAATTCACAAATTTCTCTCTGATTTTTTAGCATTATAAAAAGACTAATCAATCCTATCTATTTAATTTGTATCAGATTAGTGCATCAGTTCTCCCTGTCAAAACCTTAATTGATAGATTCTTGTTAAGATAAAAACACAATTTCTTAAACATGATAAACTCCGTCAAATCAGACACTATTATCAAGTTCAATGGTCATGAGCCATTTGAAAAACCTGATTTGGTGGTGGTTGAAGAACCCCTGGAAATCAGAGTGGGTTATGGAGCCGAAGATAAACGTCAACAGAAAAGTGTTTATGTGACTATGCGAACTCCCACAGGTCATGATTTTGAGTTAGCCCTGGGATTTTTGTTTACAGAGGGTATAATTAAGCATTTCAGCCAGATCATATCTATTCATTATTGTACTGATAATCAACAACAAATTCAGGAGAATATTATCAGAATAGAATTAGACCCAACGGTTAAATTAGATTTTCAGAAATTAGAACGGTACTCATATACCACGTCCAGTTGTGGTATTTGTGGCAAAGCTTCTATTGAAGCGATTCAGATACTATGCCCTGTTCCTACAGTTTCCTCGTTAAAAGTTTCGTCTGATTTTATTTATCAATTACCAAACATTGTTGAGGAAAGACAGGTTTTCTTTAAACATACAGGTGGCTCTCATGTGGCAGCCTTGATAAAACTAAAGGACCCCAACAAGGGAGATTTATTATTGTTACGCGAAGACATTGGTCGACACAATGCTTTAGATAAAGTGATTGGAGCAGCATTACAAAAAAACCTGTTTCCACTCTCTGATACTTTATTGTTTATGAGTAGCCGGGCAAGTTTTGAGTTGATTCAGAAAGCAGTCATGGCAGGTATTTCAATCATGGTTTGTGTAGGGGCTCCTTCAAGTTTGGCCATTGAAACCGCCCAGACCTTTGGAATGACCCTGATAGGTTTTTCAAGAGAACATAGTTTTAATATTTACAGTGGAAGCGCAAAAGTAATGAATTGAGCGTATGAAAAAAGAGCAGATTGATCATAACAAAAACAGCGTTAATCCGCTGACTCCTATCGATTTTACAGGTATTGAAACAGATAAACCCGCCAAAGAAGCTGCCGGAGTGAAAGCGGTATATTCATCATTAAAACACGTTTTTGGGGCTATGCCTGTGGGTAGAGGATTAAAAGCATTACTGCATCTGAATCAAAAAGGAGGCATTGATTGCCCCAGTTGTGCCTGGCCCGACCCTGATGGACACCGCTCAAGAATAGCCGAGTACTGTGAAAATGGCGCCAAAGCCATTGCAGAAGAAGCCACAACGCTAAAAGTAACGCCCGTATTCTTTCAGAAATATTCAGTAACAGAACTTTCTCAGAAATCTGACTATTGGCTCGGACAACAAGGCCGATTAACGCATCCGATGATCCTGCGGGAGGGACAAACGCATTATGAAAAGATAGCCTGGGAAGAGGCCTTTCAATTAATTGGTCAATATCTTAATCAATTAGCCTCACCTGACGAAGCTATTTTCTATACCTCTGGCAGGACAAGTAACGAGGCCGCTTTTCTCTATCAGCTTTTTGTGAGAATGTATGGAACCAATAATCTACCCGATTGCTCGAATATGTGTCACGAATCGAGTGGTTCGGCTTTGGGAGAGACTTTAGGTTTAGGTAAAGGTTCGGTAAAGCTTGACGATTTTGAGAAAGCAGAAGTGATTATGATTTTAGGGCAAAACCCGGGCACTAATCACCCAAGAATGCTGACTGCGCTTGAAAAAGCCAAAAGAGCAGGGGCAAAAATCATGTCTATCAATCCACTGATAGAGACAGGTCTGCTACAATTCAACCATCCACAGGAAGTAAAAGACTTATTGTTTGGCGGCGAAAAACTGACAGACACTTACTTACAAGTTCGAATTAATGGAGATTTGGCACTTCTGAAAGCCTTTAATAAAATCCTGTTAGAAGCAGAGGAAAAGAAAGGTAATGTATTAGATAAAGAGTTCATTAAAGACCATACCGAGGGATATGAAGCATTAGTTGAAGACCTGAAAAAATATGAGTTAGAAAGCCTGGCGGCCGATTGTGGCGTTCCGCTCAATGAAATACAGGAAGCAGCTCAACTATTGATCAATCATGATAAAATTATCATTTGTTGGGCAATGGGGCTTACCCAGCATAAAAACTCTGTGCCTACTATCAGAGAAGTAGTGAATTTACTTTTGCTCAAAGGCAGTATTGGTAAAGAGGGTGCAGGTACTTGTCCGGTACGTGGACATTCAAATGTACAGGGTGACCGCACAATGGGGATATATGAAAAACCAAAAGCTGAGTTTTTGAATAAACTGAAAGAAGTTTTCCAGTTTTCGCCGCCTCGTAAAAATGGCTACGATACAGTAGAAGCAATCAAAGCCATGGCTGAGAAAAAAGCCAGCGTATTCATAGCCATGGGTGGTAATTTCTTATCAGCTACACCAGACACTGAGTTTACAGCCAAAGCCCTGCAAAATTGTGATTTAACAGCCCATGTTTCCACAAAATTGAATCGTAGTCATTTAGTACATGGTAAAACTGCTTTAATATTGCCTTGTCTGGGCAGAACTGATATTGACCAGCAAGCCACTGGTAATCAATTTGTGAGCGTCGAAAATTCTATGGGTGTGGTGCATAGCAGTCAGGGAGTATTAACTCCACCTGCTGAAACACTTCTGAGTGAACCTGCGATAATTGCAGGTATTGCTAACGCTACTTTAGGTAATAAACCTTCTACCGCCAATTGGGAATACCTAATCTCCAATTACGACCATATCAGAGACGTGATTGAGCAGAGTATTGACGGCTTTGAAAATTATAATGTGAGAGTGAGACAAGATGGAGGCTTTTATCTGCCTAATGCCCCACGTACCAAGAAATTTGCTACCGATACAAAGAAAGCCAAGTTTAGTATCAATGTTTTGCATACGATTCAATTAAAAGAAGAGGAATATCTGATGATGACCATCAGAAGCCATGACCAGTTTAATACAACTGTATATGGCTTAAACGACCGTTACAGGGGTATTTATAATGAACGTAGGATTATTTTGATGAACGAATCGGATATCAAAGCAGCAGGTTTACAGACTTATCAGGTAGTGAATCTCCATAATCATTTCGGAGATGTTGCCCGCATTGCCGAAAGATTTATTATAGTTCCATATAGTATTCCTGCTAAATGCGTAGCCACTTATTTTCCAGAGGCAAATGTCTTAGTACCTATCGATAGCTATGCAGATATAAGCCAGACACCCACTTCAAAATCGGTAGTAATTACCATTGAACCGGTAGTAGAATCGGGTGCGATTGTATTTGCGAAATAGAAAAAATTTGTACCTTTCAGCCACAATCTGGTACAACCTACACCTCTATGAAACCACTATTACTTATACTTATTTCCTTTTCTATTCATGCACAACCTCACATGCCCCCGAACCCAATCAAAAAGTGGATTTGGAGATTCTTCATTATGGAAAAAAGAACAATATATATCATTTGTTGCTTGTTTTTAACACTGACTGTTTCGGCGCAAGGAACAGTCAAACAACAAGTTACTGAAACTCTTCGAAAACAAATATTAAGCCAAGCCGATTGGGCTATGAAGCAAGCCCCTGTTACAGTTACAGCCAGTAGTAGTATCCGCAGTCAGGGGACAATTCATGATTTTTATTCAGAAGGAGATTATTGGTGGCCTGACCCAGCCAATCCTGATGGACCATATATTCAGAAAGATGGTTTGACCAATCCCGATAATTTTGTTGCCCACCGTTTAGCTGTGATTCGGTTCAGCAAGATTATTGGCAGTTTAGCATCGGCGTATGTATTGACGAACAATCCACAATATGTGGCTCAAGCTTCTAAGCATTTAGAGGCTTGGTTTGTTAATCCTGCTACCAGAATGAATCCATCGCTACTCTATGCACAAGCCATTACCCGTAAAGTATCAGGCAGAGGTATTGGTATTATAGATACCATTCATTTGATGGAAGTAGCGCAAGGAATAATTAAAATGGAGAAAGCAGCTAATATTGATAAAAAGCTACTGGCCGATATAAAAAACTGGTTCGCCGAGTACCTCAACTGGCTCACCACCCATCCATATGGTAAAGAAGAAATGGAAGCCAAGAATAACCATGGTACGTGCTGGGTGATGCAGGTAGCCTCATTTGCCAAATTGACTAATAATCAAAATCTGCTTGAGTTTTGCCGCAATCGCTATAAAACAGTTCTATTACCCAGGCAAATGGCAGCCAATGGTAGTTTTCCTTTGGAACTTGGTCGTACCAAACCTTACGGCTATTCGTTATTCAATTTAGATGCCATGGTGATGATATGCCAGATACTCTCAACCGAGCAGGATAATCTCTGGGAATTTAGCACACCCGAAGGACAGACCATCAAAAAAGGCATTGAATTTATGTATCCTTATGTGGCAGATAAAAGCAAATGGTCTTTTAAACAAGATGTGATGTACTGGAATGACTGGCCTGTGGCTCAGCCTTTTCTTGTTTTTGGAGCAGCTAATTTTCAGCAAAATAATTGGCTACAAACCTGGAAAAGTTTAGAGCATAATCCAACCACCGAAGAAGTAATCAGAAATTTACCTATAAGAAATCCAATTATTTGGTTTTAAATGTTGTATGAAAAAAATCTCTCTTTTAGTCGTTCTTATTTTCAGTTTAGCCCAAGTGAGTTTTGCACAAAAAGACATGAATGTTATGACCTACAATATCCGTTTGGGCATTGCTTCCGATGGTGATAATCAGTGGAATAATCGCAAAAATAATCTGGCAAGTATTCTTACCTACTTTGATGCTGATATTTGTGGCATGCAGGAAGCCTTCTATAGCCAGATCCAAGACCTTGAAGCCTTATTGCCTGATACTTATGCATGGGTTGGCAAAGGCCGTGACGATGGCAAAGAAGCTGGAGAATTTTCGTGTATCTTTTACAGGAAAGATAAGTACACGATGCTACAAACGAATACTTTCTGGCTGAATCAACATCCTGAGACAGTAGGTTTAGGCTGGGAAGCTAAGTATAATCGCATTGTTACTTACGCCAAATTTGAACGCATAGTTGATAAGAAAATCTTCTTCGTTTTCAATACTCATTTCGACCATGAGGCAGTCATAGCCCGTAGAGAAAGTGCCAAACTATTGTTATCGAAAATTAAAGAAATTGCTGGCATCACCCCTACCATTATTACAGGTGATTTTAATGCCGCTCCAAGTAAAGAACCCATTCAGATTCTCACAGATATGGCTAACCCAGACCATTTGCTTGATACTGAAAACATATCGCTCACCCCCCATTTCGGGCCTTATAGCTCGTTTACAGGTTTTCAGTCAAAAGAACAAGAGGGGATGAGAATTGATTATATTTTTGTAAAAAATGGAGACTTCAAAGTCAAAAAGCATGCAACGATTTCGATGTCGTGGAATGGTAGATTTGCCTCTGACCATCATCCTGTGTTAGCTACGCTATCGTTCTGATTAATTGAGTGATTGAGCAACCGACGCCCGGTGAATGGGTGATTAATGAAAAAAATCAATAAAAAACAGATTGAACGCTACATCAGAAAGCACGTTCAATCTGTTTTTTCTTATTCCAGGGGGCTGTAGTCTGGCGTGATAAATCGTATAAAAACCAGATGACTATAGCCAGGAATAAAATAAATATAATTCTGAAAATAAGGCGATTGTTAGTGCCTTTAGTATTATTTGCCATTCAATTAAAAACAAAACTTAATTACTATTCAGTTTTTGCAATGTTGCCCGGTGAATAGGAGTTTAAAAATTTACCACTCTTGTTCGAGATTTCAGCCCATTTAACATTCTCAAACTCTATTACAACAACCCCAGCTTTTTCCATAGACCCACCAATATCAGCACGGGTAAGATACTCAGCAAAAAAAGTAATATCAGGGTTGTGCCCAAAAATAGCCACTGATTTTACTTTGTCGTCCAGGTTGTTCAAAGCTGCCAGATAAGCCCTTGCTCCTCCCCCATAAATAGCCTCATCTAAAACAATTTCATCAGCATCTTTATGTAATTGTTCAGCAAAAATCTTGGCAGTCGATTTACAGCGGTCGGCGGCACTACTTACCAATAACTCAATTTTTATACCTTTTTCTGCTAAAAATTTCCCCATACGGGCCGATTCGATGATACCATGTGAAGTAAGGTTACGGTCAAAATCCCGAAACATAGGAGTATTCCCCCCTTCTTCAGCGGTAGCATGACGAACTAAATAAAGCAGTTTTTTCATATTTTCAACGGTTTTGGCACGAATATACAAGCATTCTTAGAAATTAATTAAATTTTTCTGAATTATTCATAAAAAATTATCCTCCAAATCAGAAAGTATCTGAATCAGTATTTTTAACTGGAAATGTTTTTTAAATCTCATTCAAACCTTTACTATTACAACCAAAAGAGCAATCATTCTGTTTTTCAGTTTTAGCAGTATTGTCCAAAAAAATTATATTTGCAGCAATATAGCTCAATTAACATATAAAAAGCCCTCAGGCAAACTACCCACAAATTTATGATTGATTATAACCCAAAGAATTGGTGGAAATTCATTTTCTACTTTCACAAAGCAGATACTTTCCGTAAACTAATGCCTGCCATGCTGGGTCTGGCTGCTTATACTGCCGTATTTGCTTATATAGAAAATAATATCCTGCATTATGTGCCTATTAAAAATCCGCTTACCGTTCACTCTTTAGTAGGATTTGTATTGTCTTTACTGCTTGTTTTCAGAACGAATACAGCTTACGACAGATGGTGGGAAGGCCGTAGATTATGGGGTAGTTTTGTTAATAATTCAAGAAATTTTGCTTTAAAATTAGCTACTTTTTTACCTGAAAACCATCCGGCAAAGGAAACTTTAAAAATCCTGATAGGCAATTATGTACATGCGGTAAAAGACCACCTGCGTGGAAAAGTACATATAGAGAACCTGGTTTTTACGGAAGTATATGATCAGGACTACTACAAAACTTTCAAACATATTCCGAACAGAATATGTCAGGCTATTTATACCGAAATTCATCAATTGCACAAGTCTGGCATTATTAATGCCGAGCAGCTAATTGTGCTCAATAATGAAATTTCATCTTTTACTGATAACCTTGGGGCTTGTGAGCGGATTAAGAACACCCCCATTCCGGTTTCTTATAATATTTTCATCAAGAAAATCATTTTTATTTATGTGTTTACCATGCCAATTACGGCTGTTTTGGAATACAAATTCTGGTCTATCCCAATTGTAACGCTTGTATTTTATGCTTTTGCAGGGATAGAAATTATGGCAGAAGAGATTGAAGAGCCTTTCGGGACAGATGCTAATGATTTAGGGCTTGACACTATTGTGAAAAACATCAAGGGGAATTTGGCTGAAATTTTGTAGGTATTTCATCGAAAGTAAAGTATATTTACTAAAGTAAAACAAATTCAGCAACCTATCGTTAATTACTTACGTCAATATAACTGAACGCTAAATATACTTTTGAACATGAAATTTACATCCGCAAAATCTCTGATTTTGGGCCTATTTTTAACAGGGAGTGTTCTCTCCTGTAAAGTAGACAAAAATGAACCTGCGCCAGGCAATACCGATACTACCAATCAAACTATTAATAATTGGGTTTATGACAATATGAAGTATTGGTACTTATGGTCAGACCAGATGCCTGCAAAGAAAACTACTAATGATTCTCCGGAAGACTATTTCTATACATTATTAAATGACTATCCAAATACCGATCGTTTTTCGTGGATTCAGGAAGATGTAGAGGCACTTACCAACTCGTTAAACGGAATCAATAAAGTTTTTGGCATGAAGTATACCATCTACTATCTTGATAACGCACAGACTAACGTAGGATTTTTTGTTACGTATGTTATAAAAGGTAGCCCTGCCGAAAAAGCCGGGTTGAAACGTGGAGATATTATTCTGACAGTGAACGGTACACAGCTGGATAAAAACAATTATAATACACTAATGAGTCCAGAGACAGCTACTTTTGGTCTGGGAAAAGTTGCTAGTAATGTTTTTTCTCTAAATGGTACTACGGTACAGGTAACTAAAGCTGAAGTGCAGGATAACCCTGTACACTTCTCGAAAGTGATTGAAAAAGGTAATAAGAAAATCGGGTATCTGGTATACAGCCAGTTTATCAGTACTTTTGATGCTAATCTTAGACAAGTATTTGCTGATTTCAAAAGTAAAGGCGTAAATGAATTGGTGCTTGATTTAAGACTGAATCCTGGTGGATATATTTCTTCTGCCGATGTTCTGGCTTCATTGATTGTGAAGAATCTGAATACAGATAATGTGATTCATAGTGACGAGTGGAATGCCAATGTAACGAAAGACAGACCGTCTTACACTACACCTACAAAATTCAGAAATGAACCAAATAACTTAGGAACACTGAATCGTTTATATGTACTAACTTCAACTGGAACAGCCTCTGCCAGTGAGTTGATTATCAACGGACTAAGACCCTATATGGATGTTATTCTGATTGGCGCTCATACTTATGGGAAAAACGTAGGTTCAGTAACTATATCTGACTCACAAAAACGTTGGAAATGGGCTATGCAACCAATCGTTCTGAAAACCATCAACTCTAAAGGTGAGTCAAACTATGGGACAAAGAATGGGTTTACTCCTGACTACGCCGTAACAGACAATGTGATTCCTTTTAAACCTTGGGGTGACGAAAGCGAGACCCTTTTGAAAAAAGCATTGGAGCTGATTACCGGACAGGTAGCTACACAACAAATTGCGCCTAATGCCCGCGTATCTATTTCAGAGATGAAAGGCGAACCTTTGAAAGTAAACGAGTCTGAAAACCCATATCAGAACCGTAAGGAGATGTACGTAACTTTCCCGAAATAAGAAGATTCATTTTAATGATACATAAAAAATACCGATGGAGCAGTCCATCGGTATTTTTATACGGGTAAAGTCAAATTTATAAAAGTCTGGAAGAAGCAATTTTAATATCAGCATATTTCCATGCTTCATCAAATTGCTGTTTTACCACGCCATATTTTTTCTTGTCCCCTGTTTTATCGTACACATTCATTAGCCCTTTGAGCGCCCAACCGTTTTTGGGATACGTTTTTAAATCCTGCTCATAAACCTTAATTGCTTCCTCATATTTTTCTCCCTCAATTAATATAGCGCCCAGATGATGGCGGACAGAAAAGAACCAATCGGCAGGCTCGTTATAATTAAGTGCATCTTCTTTAGCAACAGCTTCCTTTAATAGCGCAATTGATTGTGCATAATTCTTTTCTTTGGCATTAATCTCTCCTTCCACGGTCTTCGCAGCAATTACACACAAATCATATACATTATTGATATTCCAGATGGTTATGTTTTTTATAGTTGTATCCTTAAGAATACTTTTCATTTCAGTTAGATGCTCCTTGGCTGCTGTCGTTTTATTTTGCGAAATCATGGCCATTGCCTGAGCATAATGCCATATTACTGAAGGATATTTCAAGTTTTTCTCAGGAGCCTTTGATATTAGAATATCATCCCACAAACCCAGTTTTACCTGTACATACCACGGAATTGTATAATAATGCTGTAGAGTACCCCAGGCAGGGTCAAGCATCAGTTTTTTATGGGCATGGTCTGCCGTTTGCTTTGCGCCAATTATTGCATGCTTACTCTCACCACTCAGGGTTCCGCAAGCCGCAATGAAATGGTAATTGTGAGGATAATATCCTAGCGGATATGCCCCCTGCGCATGGCACGCTTCTACATACAAACTATCAACCAACGATGCTTGTTGATTAACTATTACTCCTTCATGATACTTCCCGATCCGGATATAGATATGCGATGGCATATGAATCAAATGCCCCGCACCCGGCACTAGTGTTTCAAGTAACTTAGCGCTTGTCAAAGCCGTCTCTGCATGCTGCGACATTTCCTGTGCATGAATATAGAAATGGTTGGCACCTGCATGTTTAGGATTTATCTGTAATGCTTTCTCTAGTACCTCTACAATTTCAGGTGTCCAGGGTTGCATGGTTCCATCGTTTTTCCATAATTGCCAGGGATGTAAATCCATAACAGACTCAGCAAAAAGCGTAGCCACATCTGCATCATTCTGATACTTTTTATAAACATGTCTCATGGCATCCATATAAGCCAAGTCTAACTGAGCACGTGGAATAGCCGAATCATTAGAATAACGCTGGCTTAATGCCTGAATCAGATCTTTTTCTTTTGATGTAGCACCGGCCGAAAGTCTCTGCGCCTTTTGCACGGCATCATACGCTCTCTGGAAATTATCAGGTTCCATTCCGGCATTATAATTAGGCCCTAACACAAAGGCAAATCCCCACCAGCCCATCGCACAGCTTGAGTCCTGTCTTGTCACCTCAAAAAAAGACCGGGCCGATTCGGCATGATTAAAACCATAGGCCAGCATTAACCCCTGGTTAAAGTATTTTTGTGCTTCATCACTTTTGGTAGTAACCGGAAAGTTAATACCCTCTAACCCTGGTAAAAGCGGCGCTTTTTTATTGGAAGAATACCATTTTTTATCTATTACCTCAGGCAAAGCACAGACTGACATGGGCGATTTACTGCTTGTCTGCTGATTATTTTCCGACTTTTTTTTGCAAGCTGGAAGAAGAATGCTCAAATACAGAAAGTAGTGTAAGAATCTTTTCATCTTTAAAAAGTTTAGGTGTTTCATGGACACACTAAGGTACACACTTTTCAATTAATTCTACAAATACTTATTACTCCCTTCTAATTTGCTTATTTTAAGGATAAATCCATTCTTTTTCAGAATGGTAGCATAGACGCAACCATGGAGTTCTGTGCATATTTTCTTCTATGCCACCTAATGGTAGAAATTCCGAAAGTAAAATTTACCTGACAAAAGTATTGTCAACGCTTAATCACCCGTTAACTTTTTCAATGCATTAATCGCGCTTGTAAATTTTGGATTAATGGCTAAAGCCTTCTTATACATTAGAATTGCATTTGGCTTATCTCCCGAATCAGCTAATGCCATCCCCAAGCTGTCATAAACGTTTGCACTGTTCGGAAATAAAACCGTGTTCAATCTCAGCACTTCCATTCCCTTTGCTTTGTAATTATTAAAGAACATACCAATGCCATTCATATTCATTTCATGTTCATCTAAGTAGAAATGAGCAGTATCTGCTTTAATACTGTTTAGCTGAGCCCAGGCAGTATTTATATCGTGTTTAGTCAATGTTCTGACAAACTCGTTTGCTACTGATTTTTTATCTGTCTGGGCCTTTCCACCATTCATCAAGTACATAAGGCTCATGGCCGTATTATGCGTACTGCGGTGGGTTATATTATTGAGCACGATAACTGTCTGGTTTCTGATTATATTCCGGCTAAACATGGTTACGGCGCCGGGCATTCCGCCTGTATGAAATACTACTTTACCATACGTCGAATCTTTTAATATACACCAACCCAGGCCAAAGTATGATTTGGTGTTTTTCCAACCCGTTTCAGCCAACTCTCCGTTATTCAGGCGTATAGGGGTAAAAGCCTTATCCAGTGAGGATTGTTTAATTATTTTACCTATATATAATGATTGGTCAAATTTCAGAAGATCTTCTGAGGTACTGACTACATTAGCCATGCCAATCAAACCATCTATATGATGTAATTCTATGTGGTTATGTCCTAATGAGTCTGCTCTCTGCAACACCCAGGGTGCAAAATACAAATAGTCATACCCAACTACTCTATTTGGGTCATTGACTTTTATTAATGGAGTGTTGATATACGTATGCAACATGCCCGCAGGTTTGAATACATATTTGCTCAGATAGTCAGGAAACGAAGTTTTGGTTATTTTTTCAATAATGAGTGCCAGCAAATTGTATCCCGGATTTGAATAACTCCATTTCTCACCCGGGGCAGACCGGAAAGCATTTTTGTCATTATTGATGATTAAAGGGATGTCACCGATGGTAAATATTTTACTCGTATCCTGATTGTAGGGTTTTTCCAGTATCTGATAATCAGCCAATCCGGAAGTGTGAGATAAAAGCTGGCTAATCGTAATAACTCCATTATCTAATTCGGGAATGTATTTTTTAACAGGATCATTTAAGTTGAGCTTTCCTTTTTCATTAAGCTGCAAAATGGCGATCGATGTGAATAATTTGGAGACGGAAGCCAGATGGAATGCCGAAGCTGAAGTAACGGGTGTATTTGTTACAGAATTAGCAATACCATTTGATTGCTGATAGATAATCTTTCCTTTTTCGGCTACCAGCACGTTTCCAGAGAGCTCATACTCTGAAACCTTAAGGGTTACCAGACTGTCAATCTGATGTATAAGATTTTGTGCAGAGGCATAGGTACTGAATGTAATCAACAGAAGGCTAAAAGTAATATTTTTCATGTAATTGTAATTTAATTGGATACATGCAAAATTACCACGTAATATTTCCTGAAAATTGGATGAAATTAGCGTATCGCTATTTTACAAACTGTTTTGGCGAAAAGCCGGTAGCCTCTTTGAATGCCCTGATGAAATGACTCTGATCAAAAAAAGCACAGAGATAAGCAATTTCAGTTAAAGGTTTATCAGTAGAGTTCATTAAATGGAGTGCCCTTTCAATTTTTAGTCTTCTCCGGTATTCTCCTAGACTGCAACCGAAATATCTGGCAAAATATTTCGACACGGTTACCGGATGTATGTCGGCTGCTGAGGCAATCTGATTCAGCGATATTTCTCTGTCCCAATTATCACAGAGCAGTTCGTGCACTACCTGCGTCCAGCGTGGGGATGCATTTTTAATGGTTGGTGATTGCAACTGGAGTAAATTGAGAATTAACATAGCAATGCTGTCATCGCAGATATTATCCTGCATGTGTAGTTCCTTATAGAGTCGCAGCATAATATAAGACGAACCGGGAGTTCCTGATATTTTTTCAAAATCAGATTCCTTGAGTGCATAGCGGTTAAAAAATTCCGGTTCCAGTTCAAGGTTAATATTTTTACCAATGGGCGTAACTAAAGAGATATGATGTTCTTCGCCTGCCCGAACGTAAGAGAATTGTTCGATACTGGTGTTCAGACCTGCATGTGATTTTCTACCCACTGCCATACGCCCTGTAAGTCCGAAACTCAGATGAGGGTTTTCGTGCGTGTGCAATACCGGTACCGTCTGCTCATGGTTATAGTCGGTTAGGCTAATCAGCAAGCCTGAGGTCGAAACTGTGCTGTGCACTCTGCCTTGATATTCTCCACGTGATAAATTCAACATTGAATGCTAATTTTAATCAAAGGTAAATATTTGTGCCGTTGATGCAAAGACATTGATGCGGTGGATTGTTTATTCTATATTTTTAAACTTCGAAGATGAGGTTTTAAGAATGAGTCATATTTTTTTTAAACTTGAATCTTTCAGATTTTTGGCAAAATCTTTTTTAACTGATTCGACTGAATGTGTATAACTTTCTGCAAGCCTGAAAATCTCCACACAATTTGTGGGAACTCAGTAATCAAATCCACCCGAAATTAGCAGTATATCTGATTTCAATCGTCGTCATCATCATCCCCTTCTTTTAGCACTAGGAATGCACTTCTTTTAGGCGCAGGCATGGGGCTGTTTAGTCCTTTAATAGATTGCCATACAATCTGGCTGAACTCCAAATCATTAATTAAATCGGGTTTCGATAGGTCAAATTCAGCTGATTTGATTGAATTTCTATTGACAGCCACATTGCGCTCATCCAGATTAATGTTATTTTTCCGAGCCACAAACCCCTTACTATCAGTCGTCTTGCTAAAACAACGCCACATCGGAGTAGCAGCAGCATCGTATTGGCTCATAGGAGGAATCCCCAGAATTAACTCCATCGTACGCAACATACTTGAGGTTGAATACATGGTATGATCCACGTAACCACGTTTCACATAACCCCCTGCCACATAGGCAGTTGAGCGGTGTGCATCCACGTGGTCTGAGCCATTCTGTGCATCATCTTCCAGAATAAATATGGCTGACTGCTCCCAGATACCAGATTTAGACAGATGTTCAACCAGTTTCCCAACCGCCAGGTCATTATCAGCCACCATAGCTTCAGTAGTTGGCATCCCCACTCTCGCGCCGGCAGTATGGTCATTACCCAAACGAACAATGCTTAATTTCGGTACCTTGTTTATAGCCAGTAAAGAATCAAAATCAACTTTCCAGGCCTCAAAACGAGTCACATCTTTGATATTAAGATTATAAGCCGGGAATTTCAGACTACAATTTTCTTTAAGATTGGGTAGTTTTGCGCGCTGCTCAGAAAATTCGCCATAAGACCTGAAAGTTACACCCACACGATGAGCAAAATCCCAGATAAACCCATTTTTCGGATAGGCAATTTCACGGCTACCCTCATAGTCATATGTACCACCACGACCACCATAACTGGTTACCCAGGTCTTCTCCACATAGTCATTGGCATAAGCCGCCGTTGACCAGTTGTGTCCGTCAGCACTGACTTCGGCATCAACATAAAAATTGTCCAATAAAACAAACTCTTTCACCAAAGCATGCTGATTAGGTGTAATTCGTTCAGGGAACAAACATAAAGTTGTATCACCATTGCCACCTTTTATATCACCCAAAACCTGATCATACGTACGGTTCTCTTTAATCACATAAAAAACATATTTAATAGGCGACTTCTGTCCTAATTTCGTCGGAATCGGGTTTCCTCTCTGTCCTTCAGTTTCTATTTCTTTGGTTTTAGTATAAGGCGTGTTTTCGTAAACGATTTTTGAATAATCAGCTAAAGTTTTTTCATCCGGAAAATCAAAAATTGATAATGTTCCTTTAAACAATCCACCAATATATTGTGTGCCACGCACTGCCTCAGGGTTAGCTCCTTTAAATTGTGGACTCTTGGAACTCACAGGATTTGGTCCTTTTGGATTAGGAGAAGACGAAAGCCCTTTACCATTGGTTACATAAATTTTATTACCGATTGCTTTGACAGAAGTCGGATACCAACCTGTAGGAATAAAACCCATTGAACGGCTTTTACCCCTCTCTTCTACCTCAAAAACAGCCAGACAGTTATTATCGGCATTAGCTATAAAAAGATACTCTTCATCGTCGCTCAAAGCAACACCGTTTGGTGTTGAACCAAGGGGTGAATCGGGATATAGTGCGCATGAAAGCGTCTCGATACGTTGCTTTTGCCTGGTATCAATAACCGAAACCGTATTATCGTTTCCATGAGATACATATAAGTACTGACCATCTTTGGTAAGCACCATATCATTCGGGTTTTTATCAACCACAATTTCATCGGTGACTCTTGAGGCAGCTATGTCATAAATCAGGATTTTTGCACCACCCCAAGACGATATGTAAAGCAAACTCTTATCGGGCGAAAGCACACACGTAAAGGCTTCCGCCGTAAGAGGAACCTTTTTCAGTATACTTCTGGAAGCAATATCCAACTGATACAGCATATTATTTTCTTTAGTAACTACAAAAATGTGCTTATCAGTTGCACAAAGTCCTGCCGGTGAAACTTTTACCGGCCATGGTTTATCCAGGATAATCTCACCATCTTTTTGCAACTGGTTATTCTCAATTTTATAAATATTGATTTTATTATCATTACCAGCCGATGCGTAGAGATACTTTTCATCAGGACTAAAGGCTAAACCTAACCACGATTTTTCGATGGGTTCATCATCTAAAATTGTTTCGGTTGCGGTATCGATGAGGGTGATACTTTGCGTGCTTTGGCCATTATTGGTAACAGCCAGATACTTTTTTGAGGGAGAAACTACCAGATTCAGTGGTAAATCCTGTAATTTCAGGCTTTTGCCTATGGGAGTTAATGCCCAGCCATTGGTTAATTTTATTCTTTTCAAACCATGTTTTTTAACGTTGGCACTACTGGAACTGGTTAGATTGCCGTTTGTCTTTTGATTTTTACAACCGAGTATCAAGCTCAGAATCAGTGCAATTATGGCTAAGTTTTTCATGCTTGTAAAGTTTGTTAAAAAGTAACAGAGCCTGACCCAACCAATAGCCAAACTCTTCAATGTTGAATGCGAGATTAAATTGTGGTGCAACCCGAGATAGTCATCTTTGGTTTTATCTGACAATTTTATAAAATTAAAACAATCTACCGAAAAACCTGATGGTATGATTTTAAAAAGTTTTATGCGCAAAACTACTCTTGCTATATAAAGAAAATGTTAAGGAATGGTTGCCAAAGCGTTAATAAGTGAGAAGTTTGTGCAAAGATAAACTCAGAAATCCTGCTAGCATTTTATTGACCCAAAATAGAGGTTGTGTCAAAAGTGTGTGGTTAATAAAAATATACAGATAAGAAAACGAAAGCTGTCATCTTATACATAGTCAGGAAAGCTTACTCCTTTCAAATTCAATCACAAATGTAGTTCCTTCATTCACTTCGCTTTCTATAGATATTTTTCCTCCTAAGGCTTCTACCTGTGTCTTTACCATGTGCAGCCCCATTCCTTTCCCTTCAGTATGATAATGAAAACGCTTATATAAGCCAAAAACCTGGTCTCCTTTCTTTTTTAAATCTATCCCAAGACCATTGTCCTCGAAAGTAAGAACAAGCCTATTATTGATTAACTTACTTGTAATTCTGATAAAAGAATCAGTATCTGTTCTTCTGTATTTTATACTATTTGAGATAAGGTTATAGAAAATACTATATAAATAGCTCTTGGTTGTAGTAAACTCATTAACTGCCGAAAAATCACTGACAATAGCAAACTGCCCCTCAACAATCATGTTTCCTATGCTGAATTGTATATTTTCAACCAATTCTGAAAAGTGTACTGTTTCCTTTAATTGATACAAATGCCCATCTTTTCTGAGCAGAATATGATTCAAATCAAGAATTACCTCATCCAGTTTGTTGATTGATTTAGAAAGTTCGCCTATCATTAGTTTTTCCTGCTCTTTATCTAAATTCATGGTTTCCAGAACATAGATTATTCCACTAATATTAGCTACTGGTGCCCTAAGATTATGTGAGACAATATATGCAAACTGCTCCAGATTCTCATTGCGCCGAATGATATCATCGGTCATTTTAATGCGTTCCCGCTCAGCCATTTTTAGTGCGGTAATGTTTCTGGAATAGCAGGCACATCCGATGATTTTATCTCCTTGTATGATAGGATAAAAAGAAATTTCAGACCATATTTCAAAAGGGCTGGTCAGATGGTCAATAGTTCTGAAAACTTCTCCCGCAAAAGCTCTTTCGAAAAAAGTACTGTAGCGGGCAAGTTGCTCTTTTGTAAATTCAGATTTAATAATGGCAGTATCTTCTGAAAGAGACTTCCCGGTTACCTCCTGAATTAAGTCATCAAATGCCCTGTTGCAAGTAATTAAGTCCATATTTTTATCTACACTCCACATCAGGTCATCAGTGCTGTTAATCAAGGCATAAAAATTCTTCCGATCAAACTCTTTCTGCCGCTCAGCGATTTTTTTCTCAGTAACATCTCTTACAAAAACCAAATGTTGCCCATTATCCATGGTACCCCCGCTTAAGTCTACATATACCGCTTCACCATTTTTACTTCTTAAGCGTCTCTCATATCGAATTTCTTCACCTGGTTTTAGTTTCTGTATTCTAGGTGGGTTTAATTCTATATCTTCTTCAAAAAGAATATCTCTTATTTTCAAATCCTTAAATTCATCTTTCGAATAACTTAGCAAATTGCACATACTGGTATTTACTTCAATGAATTGGCCATTGGCATCGGTGATAGAAATAGCATCAGGTGCCTGTTCGAAAAGTGTCTGGTACCTTATCTCACTGATTCTCTTTTTTTCTTCGGCTTCTTTCTTTTCGGTAATATCCCGATAATTACCAATAATGGCGCTGATATTATCTTCATGCAATAAATTTGTAACAATACCTTCCATCCATAATATATGCCCATTCTTATGATTTAAAGGGAAAATAGTATGAACAGGAACATTCGGATTTTGTAGAATTTTCTCAAAGAATTGTACGGAGCGATTCTCTTGTTCCTGGTTCATAATCCAGGTAAATGACTTGTCTATCAATTCTTCAATAGGGTATCCTGTTATTCTTTCAAAAGCCGGGCTTATATAAATAAAATTTCCTTTGCTATCAAATGTAGCAATGATATCTCCCGCATTTTCTAGTAATAACCGGAATCGTTTTTCATTTACTTCTAAATTACTTTGATGCATTTTTAGCTCCTGCTCCAACTTTTGCTGCCTATCAATAATATTCTGCAATCCATTCAAAAGCTTTGGTAATAAGACCGAGAAAATTAAACTCAATAAAATCAGATTGGCAGAAACAGCAATCCATGAACCAACCGAAGAAAAAGGACTTGTAGCGCTATAAAGCCATTGAAATCGAATAGCAAAATATAAAAGAATACAAATAATAATATTAGTTACAACAGACAAATAGCCAAATTTTGCCGGAAATATGAGAACAATGAAAATGGTGACTCCGAGCAAATAAAGAAGACCCGGGCCGCTTGTACCAAGGTAATAAATTAATACAAGAGCAACCGAATAGAGAATTCCGATAAATATTACCTTACGAATGAGAATGCTTAATCGCTTGCTAAAAGAGATAAGTATTACTAATGAAACTGCAAGCACATCAACTATGGCCAGTATAGGAATACCTCCTACAATTGACATGATTACGCCGGGCACAAGCGCTAAAAAACTAATAGGTATCCAATAGATAAGAAGAATAGTAAACAGGCGGTTTTGCCAATATAATAACCCATCTTTTTCAGTATAAGCACCTAAGCCGTTTCTTTGAATAAGTTCCTTGTAGGTATTCCAGATATGCATATCGAATAAAAGTGGGACTGAGTCGAAACACAAAAATGTCATTCGAAACATAGGTTTATTAGCAAAAACCTATCCATTCACCCAGATTTTATTCAATTAAGTGTTTAAAAATACATATTTAAAGTTCAACGAAGTTTTTTATTTACGTATATATTGTGCCGTCCCGCTGTTTAAAGTTGTGGCATAAAATTTGCTTTTCGGCTAAACAAAATCTGATTATCTTTTGTCTCAAAGTAGTCATTGATTAATGTTGAGAAATAGTTAATCAGCAAGATTGAAGTAATTTGGTATCAACGTTTATACATTTTTTGAATACGATCAACGTAAAGGGAACTGATTGGCTCTATCTACTTTCAAGGCTGGACATATAAATACATTTTTACAAGAAAGTAAATAGATATTTGTCTCAAATACATTAAAAAAAATTAAACTATGATTCAAAAACTACTTTGTATTGATGATGACGAAACAACTTTGCTTTTAATAAGAGTGGTAGTACAGAAAGCACTTTTTGCCAAAGAAGTGGTTACTTGTCTGAGCGGCAATGAAGCCCTCAGTTATTATCATAATTTAAGTAATGTTACTGACACCAAGATATCAGATGCCCCTCAGTTAGTTTTTCTCGATTTGAATATGCCTATGATGAATGGATGGGAATTTCTTGATGAATTTATTGAAACTTACTACCCGAAATTTGGACATACAAAGGTGGTGATACTCTCATCATCAACCAATCCGGCGGATAAAGAAAGGGTAAAGAAATATCCGATGATTATTGGTTATATTTCCAAACCTCTTACAGTAGATTTATTAAAAAAGTTGATAGGTTAATACAAAGAAATTTTCGCCTGATATATACGAAACAAAAAAGTCCCACCAGATTGCTCCGGTGGGACTTTATATAAATCAATATATTGATTACTTCACATCGAATGTACCACGACCAATACTGAAACCTTCTGAATAAAGTTCAATAGTGTATTTGCCTTTTTCATAAGATGCTCCACGTGAATAAACGAAATCTACATTCTGGCCAGAATTATCATACATTACTGTTTGTTTAGAAGTATAAACGGTTTCGTTTCCTCCAAAATTAAATGTACCTGAGCCTGTCGCCATGTCTGAAACTACATTGCCCTTAGGGTCAAGTAATCTCATATAAATAACTTTCTCTTCTCTCTTCGTAAGCGGATTCTCAGCTAGTTTGAAAGATATTTTTACCTTATCTACTCTCTTCGCTTTGTACTCGCCACCATCACGTTCTTTACCACGAGAGTTGATTGCATTTACATTTACATTCATGGCTTTCAATGCAGCGGCTAATGTTACTTTTTCGGTAAGTTCTTTATTTTTCACACCAACATTATATACTGAGTCTGCTAATGCTTGTTTGTCGGTTTTCAGACCAGACACCTCTGTTTTCAGGCCGGTATTTTCATTACCTAAAGTCTCGTTTTGTGTTGTTAGTACTGCGTTTTCTTCTTTCAACTTGGCAATTTCATTGTCTTTTTCTGTCAATGCCAGTTCGTAATTTTTGATTTTACCTTCGTATTGTTTAATACTTACACTTTTTGAGTTAACTAGATTTTTCTTGTCTTGCTCTAATTGAGCTTTCAACGCTTGTAAATCCTCTACTTGTCCACCTAAAGCTTGTACTTCGGCAATTTTTGCATCAAGTTGTACGGCAATGGAATCAAGTTTAGAGTTGGTAAGGAGCAGTTCTTTTGTTTTTTGCGAAACGTCAACATTTTTTGAATCAATGTCCTGACGCGCATTAAAATAAAGGAAGCCAAATAGTGCTGCTAAAGCACAGGCTAAAACAAGTCCGGCGGTCATAGCCGTGTTACTTCTTCTTTCTTGAGTTTGTTCCATAGAAATCTGAATATTTAGTATTTAACGGTTTAGGCTTATTAACGACAAAACTAGCCTTTTATTGAATATGTTTCAGAAAATTACCGAAAATGTCGTTATTTTTTTTCGCGAAATTCTATACGAATCTCTATTTTCGTGAAATTTTATTAATACATGAAAAAATCAACTTTTTTACTAGTATTAGTTGCAGCGTTAGGTTATTTCGTAGATGCCTATGACTTGATTCTATTCGTTGTACTTCGTCATAGCAGTCTAACTGAATTAGGTGTAGTAGGTGTCGACAATACGAATGTCGGTTTATGGCTATTTAACGTACAGATGATAGGGTTATTGTGTGGCGGTATTTTTTTTGGTGTTTTAGGTGATAAAAAAGGCCGCCTCTCTGTTTTATTTGGCTCTATCATATTGTATTCTCTTGCTACCATTATTAACGGATTTGTACAGGATATCTATATATACGGAATTTTAAGATTTTTGGCCGGAATTGGTTTAGCCGGAGAATTAGGTGCCGGAATTACCATAGTAGCCGAAACTATGCCGAAAGAAAAACGTGGTTATGGTACTATGATTATGGCATCGGTAGGCGCATTTGGCGCTGTAGTAGCCGCATTAGTAGGCGATGCCTTTTATTGGCGAACAGCCTATTTCATAGGTGGTGGCATGGGGCTGCTCCTATTATTATTAAGAGTAGGTACCTTTGAATCTAAAATGTATAAGCATGCCGAAGAGCAGAATATTATCAGAGGAGATTTCTTAAGCCTCTTTACCAACAAAGACCGTTTCAAGCGGTACATAGCCTGCATGTTTATTGGCTTTCCTATTTTTTTTATCGTCAGCATACTGATGCAACTAGCCCCCGAAGTAGCCAAAGCCTTAGGTATAGAGGGGAAAGTAACTGCCGGACAAGCCGTAATGTATGTATATATAGGATTAACCTGCGGCGACCTCATTAGCGGATACGTAAGCCAGCTACTAAAAAACCGACGCAAAACTATCTTCATTTTTCAGGCTATCTGCTTATGCTTATGCCTGATTTACCTCAATCTTTGGGGAGCTAGTAACACAGCTATATTTATCATGTGTGTATTCATGGGAGCCGCCTCCGGCTACTGGATTGTTCTCATTACAATGTCGGCAGAGCAATTTGGTACAAACCTGAGAGCTACTGTTGCCACCACCATTCCAAACTTTGCCCGTGGTGGAGCCGTACCCATTTTAATAGCCCATCAGTATCTGACTAAGGCATTGAATGGCAATTTGATTTTGAGTGCTACTATTATAGGTATTGTATGCTTCGGAGCAGCATTTATTGCCAATGCTTCATTGAAAGAAACCTTTTCTAAGGATTTGGATTATGTGGAGTAATAAAATTTTGGCGCGAACTGGAAGTTCGCGCCACATTCTGATAAACAATTAGCTTTTCAAAACTGCCCAGAATAACAACAGCCAACCTGCAATCATCAGTGTACCCCCAATAGGCGCGATAGCGCCAAAAGTTTTGATTCCGGTAAAACAGATAAGATATAAAGCTCCGCTAAAAATAAGCGTTCCACCTAAGAAGCAATACCCACTATAAGTCAGATTTTTAGAAATGATTTCTTTTGCCAATATGCCAACCAAAACCAAAGCCAGGGCATGATAAAACTGGTATTTTACGGCTGTTTCAAATGTTTCCATTCTGCCCGAGGTCGTTAGTTTATCTTTTAATGCATGAGCGCCAAAAGCCCCTAGTGCAACTCCGATTGCTCCTAAAAGAGCCCCTGCCTGTAAGAAAAATTTATTCATTGTGTTATCTATATTTATATATAAGGGAATAATGGCAAAAATAAGATAGCATCGCCAATAAAAATACATAAGTTTCATGAAATTGAATCTTATTCAACAAAAATTAGTTGTATATACATATAATGTACATGTATGAAAAGATTAGACTTTTTAAAAAAGCTAAGTATTTTACCTTTTACTACCCAGGCAATGAATTTACAGGACTTAAAAAATATAACAGACAGCCTCTCTAAATCAGAGAGAATGCCGTCTATCTTCATTGGGCACGGTAGCCCTATGAATGCCTTAGCAGACAATAACTTTACGCATAGTTTACATACTTTAGGCAAGAGTATCGAACGTCCGAGAGCAATTCTGGTTATTTCAGCTCACTGGCTCACCATGAATAAAACTTATGTATCGGTTAATTCTGCTCCGCAAACTATTTATGACTTTGGAGGTTTCCCGAAAGAATTATATGAAGTAAAGTATGAACCCAAAGGTGCACCCGAAGTGGCCCGTGAGGTAATTAATGAAGTAAAATCTATTGGAATCATAGAAGAACATAAAATGGGACTTGACCACGGTGCATGGTCTGTTCTCCGTCATATTTATCCCGAAGCCGATATTCCGACATTCCAGATGAGTATTGATTTCTCAAAGCCACCTCAATTCCATTTTGAGTTAGCTAAAGAACTACAAAATCTGAGAAATAAAGGTGTGTTGATTCTGACAAGCGGGAATATTGTACATAATCTGCGTCAAATCAACTGGCATGGCGATGCTTCAAAACCTTTTGACTGGGCTATGGAATTTGATACGCTTGTGAAAAATAAATTAGATAACAGACAACTAGCTGATCTAGCAGACTTCAAATCATTTGGTACCTTAGGACAAATGGCTCACCCAAGTTATGACCATTACTTACCTATGCTTTATACAGCAGGTCTGGTCAATAAAGATGAAGCTATCAAATATACCTACGAAGGCTTTGATATGGGTAGTATCAGTATGAGGTGTTTTCAGGTTGGGTAGGAACGGTTCCCAAAAATCTTACTACCTACCCGAATCATGGTGCTACCCTCTTCAATAGCAATGGCATAATCGCCACTCATACCCATTGAAATAGTTTTGAGATATGGATGAGAAGAAAGTAACGAAGAATGAAAAGTTTTGAGTTTTCTGAATTCTTTTCTTACCTGATTCTCATCATCAGTAAAAGTACTCATACCCATGAGGCCTACAATTCTGATATTGGCAAGATTTTTCAGCGTTTCAGATTGAAGAATTTCCAGACATTCTTCTTCAGTCATGCCGCTTTTGGTGTCTTCTTCGGCAATATATATTTGTAGCAGGCAGTCAATAACCCGATTATTTTTGGCTGCCTGTTTATTTATTTCCTGTAATAATTTAAAGCTATCCACCGAATGGATAAGGCTCACAAAAGGCGCAATGTACTTGACTTTATTTGATTGCAAGTGCCCGATAAAGTGCCATTCAATATCTTTTGGCATACTCTCATATTTTTCGGTTAGCTCCTGCACATAGTTTTCTCCAAACCGCTTGAATCCTGCATTGTATACTTCCATGAGCATTTCAATAGGCTTGGTTTTAGAGACTGCGACAAGCGTTACACCTTTGGTACTTGTCTCTTTTTCTATTTCCTTTATATTGGCTACAATCGACATATATTAAGATTTCTGTTCCCAGATTCGTACTAAATTAATAATTACTTCTGTTGCCTTCTCCATATCCTGCACAGATACCCATTCCAGCTTTGAATGAAACGCATGTTCGCCTGCAAATATATTCGGACAAGGCAAACCCATAAAAGATAAACGAGACCCATCCGTCCCTCCTCTGATACTCCGTTGTTCTGGTTTCATCCCTGAGCGTCTTATCGCTTCCAAAGCATAATCAACCACTTTCGGGTGATTCACCAATACCTCTTTCATATTTCGATACTGCTCAATCACCTTAAAATCGACACTTGAATGAGGATAATTCTTCAATACCTCATTCACAATATTTTGCAGATATGCTTCCTTTTCATGCAAACCCGCCACCGTAAAATCTCTGATAATAAAATCGAGTTTAACCTGCTCTTGTATACCCGATATTTGGGTAGGATGAATAAAACCTTCGTAATCTTCGGTAGTTTCAGGTGATAAGGTATCTTTAGGCAAGGCAGCCAAAATATCAGCTGCTATTTTCATGGCATTTTCCAATTTCCCTTTAGCAAAGCCCGGATGAGTACTCACACCATTTATCGTTAAACTTACCGCATCCGCTGAAAAAGTTTCATCTTCCAAAGTACCCACCGTTTCGCCATCCATGGTATAGGCATAGTCAGCGCCCAGTTTCTTCAAATCTACTTTTTCAGTTCCCCGTCCTACTTCTTCATCAGGTGTAAACAAAATCCTGATAGTACCATGAATTATCTCAGGGTGTTGCATCAGGTATTCAGCTGCTGCCATGATTTCGGCAACACCCGATTTATTGTCAGCCCCTAATAAGGTCGTTCCACTGGCAGTAATAATATCATTTCCTAGTTGATGCTTCAAATCAGGGTGCTCTGATATTTTAATCACCTGCGTAGAGTCATCAGGCAGAACAATGTCTGTTCCATCCCAATACTCGCTTACCATTGGCTTCACCCCTGCTCCACTACAATCAGGTGACGTATCCACATGCGAACAAAAACAGATTACGGGAACATTCTTAGCTGAATTACCCGGGATGGTAGCATATACATACCCCCAATCATCCAGATGTGCATCTGTAATACCCATCGCCAACAATTCTTCAACTAATAATCTGCTCAAATCTTTCTGCTTTTCAGTCGATGGGTTTGATGTTGAATTTGGGTCTGATTGAGTATCAATCTGTACGTAACGTAGAAACTTCTCTTTTACATTATATATAGCATCAGCAATAGGTGTCATGATTAATGAGTGAATTAGCGAATGAGTGATTAAAAACTTTATAACATTTTAAAGAGACTTCATTGCACCTTTCAATTATTTCAATCAGCCGGAATACCCAATACTCTTTGCAAATCGGCTGGAGAATAATTAATATTTTTCAAAGTCTTATCATCACCTTTTCTGTATACCAGAAATTTCCCCTCTACTTCCTTATAATAAGACTCCGTTCCTTTTTCAGCGTAGTGCCTCATGGTGTCTTCTGCTTCGGCAACTGACGTACAAGCCTTACTCATATTCGAACGTTGTACTTCATCAAACAAGGCGCGGAATTTTTCGCCCAGACCAAACTCCAGAATTGCGCCTGCCAATACGTATTGTATATCGGCCAAAGCATCAGCTACCCCTACTATATCTTTTTCTTCAATGGCTTCTTTTAATTCATTTAGTTCTTCAGCAATGAGTGATACTCTTAGGTCACATCTTTGTTTAGACGGTATTTGAGGGCTTTCTAAAATAGGGTGTTTAAAAGTTCGGTGAAAATCAGCTACCTGATTAAGACAATCTAATGCTTGCATAAATTAAGAAAAAATTTATTTTTTATTTAATAATATTTTAATCTATTGACTTTAAGCCAATTTTTGGTTTATTTTATTTCAAAAACACGAAAGAGAAAATATCTTTTAATTTTTTCGACGAAATATTTTCGCCGTAAAATAAATAAACAGATATTAGCATTTGCAAAGTTGAGCAAATTTCAATAATATTGCTACGTAACTGAAGTCAAATTATCAAAACCCAACAAATCATGAACAAATTTTATAGACTTCTTTCAGTGGTAACGTTAGCGTTATCTGTTGCTTTATGGTCATGTAAAGGAGATCAAGGTCCTCAAGGTCCTGCAGGTCCACAAGGTGCTCAAGGTCCTACAGGTGCTGTAGGTGCCGTAGGTGCAACTGGCGCTGTAGGTGCTACCGGTGCTCAAGGTGCTACTGGCGCTACAGGTGCTAATGGTACTAATGGTAAGGACGGAAACGCCAACGTGAAGTGGGCTGAAGCAACAGTAGCCGCAGCTGATTGGAAGACAGTAGATGCAGCAGGTACCGGAGTTGGCAATACAGGCCAAGTTGGCGCAGTTGAAAAAACAGATGCCAACATCACAGCCAGCAGTATTGTAATGGCTTATGTAAAAGTCGGCACTCAATGGGTTGCGTTGCCAAGAGTTCTTGTTAAGGAAACAGATGGTTCTACAGAACAGGTTAGTTTCGGTTTCGAAACAGGAAAGATTTCAATGTATTATAGTTCAAAAGCCGCAAATGGCGTAATGAGCTACAAGCCACAAACAAGTCTTGTATTTGGTTACTCAACTATCGAGAAGACTCTTTTAGCAAACATGAAAGCTGCCGGTGTTAATTTAAGAAGCCGCGAAGCTGTAAATGCTTACTTACAAACTCATCGTTAATCCGTAAATTACACAACAATAGTAGGTTACGAAAAAAAGCATAAAAAAACCTCCTTGACGGGAGGTTTTTTTATGCTTTTTTGTTAACAAAGGGTATTACTATAAACTTTTATGAAAAGGCTGATTATTTTATTTATCCTGAGTTTTACTTTTAGTTTTTCTACTACCGCACAATTACTAACTGATGCTGATTCCAAACAAACGATTATCAAAGGTTTGGATAAGTTATATAATTATGAATTTAAGGAGGCCGATACTTTCTTTCAGAAAGTAAAAGCCAAATATCCACATCATCCGGTTACTCCACTTTTAAGTGCCTTACAGGTGCAGTGGCAGAATCTTCCCCTCGAAAAAAATCTAAGGGCTGTTAATCTCTATATGTCGCTTCTGGAAAAATGTCAGACTCTGGCTGAACCTATGCTGAAAGATCCTAACCGAAAAGCAGAAGCTACTTTTTTCTTGCTGGCCTCACATGGCTACATTACATTAGCCTATACCTATAGAAAAGAACCTATGAAAGCTGCCAATGAAGCCCGAAAAGCCTATGGCTACATGAAAGATGGGTTTGGGATGATAGAACGAAATCCTGAATTTTATTTTACTTCCGGTTTATATAACTATTATCGTATCCAATACCCTGAAACTCACCCTATGGTGAAGCCCGTAGTTATTTTCTTCGAAAATGGCAATAAAAAAATAGGTTTAAACCAACTGGAACTGGCTGTACAACGCTCTATTTTTTCGAGGGTTGAGGCAGCTTATTATTATATGAACGTGAATTTAAAATATGAACTCAATTATAATAAAGCTCTTATATACGCTGACCAATTGCATGATAAATATCCTAATAACCCCGTTTATTTGATGCGTTATGCCGAAACACTGGTAATGCTTGGCAAATACGAAGAGGCTATTCCAAAAATAAATACCTTGCATAAAATTAATAGTCCGGTTTATCAGATTGCGGCTAATCTGTTTGATGGATTAATGGCTGAGAAAGCAAAAAAGAATGATAAACAGGCATTAGAGTTTTATAATAATGTTTTAAAAAACGAACCGGACGAACGCTATACCAAAGATTATTACGCCATGACTTACCTCGGTTTAGGCAGAATTGCCGAGAGAGCCGGGAATAAAAAACGAGCGAATGAGCTATATAATAAAGCACTCGATACTGCTGAAAATAAAGGTGTAATTGCTGAAGCAAAACGAAATATAGGAAAATAACAAATTATTTTTTCCAGAATTTTATCCTCCAAAATCGCCACTTTTTTTATAAATAATTTACAATTTTTGTAGCTGTAAAAAACATACCTAAGCACCTGATAATAACAATATTATCAGGCATTTTTTTGCTTGTTATGTCTATCAGAATTATAGGCTTTTGTCCTATTTAAGCAACCCACCTTATCTTATTTTCCGTCTTACAAATAAGACGGAAGGCTATTAATTTTTATTTGGCAACGCAACCCTCATTTTAAAATGTCCGTAAAGCTTGTAATTACTACGCATTTTAAACCAAATAAAACTTATACTTTCTATGGAACAAACACAATTAAGTAGAGGGCAATTTTTACGACAGCTTGGATTGAGTACAGGTGCATTAATGGCTTTTTACTGCATGGGTACAGGATTAACTGCCTGCTCAAGTTCAGACGATGGTGACCCAAATCCAAACCCGGGCCCTGGACCAGGACCCGGTACCAGCACAGCAATAAAAGGTACAACCAGTGGTGCAAACATCGATTTTACGATTGATTTGACTCATGCTGATTTCAGCAAACTAAAAACAAATGGTGAGTTTAGTTATGTATCCAACATCATTGTTGTAAATACAGGGGGCACTTATGCAGCCTTATCAAAATTATGCACGCATGAGGGCAGCACAATAGCATTTCGCCCTGCTACCAACGATTTGAAATGCCCGAATCATGGTTCAGAATTTAACTTAGATGGCTCGGTAAAACTATCTCCTGCAACTAATGCCTTAACAGTGTATAAAACCGAAATTCAGAACAGTGGCAATACGCTACGGGTTCGTGCCTAAACAGGCTTTGTGGATATATGTGTTTCTTATAAGATTTTGATATATGTGTTTCTGAATAGTGTGTTTCCAGGGCAAGGAGGATGGCGACATCCTCCCCTTTTTAGAACCAAACAATTTTAATAGATAGGTATGAAACAAATTTCTTTATTGCTCTTTTTTGTCCTGCTTTCTGTAGTTGCTTTTGCTCAAGTCACCGAATCTGACAGTCTTTTAGCTGATTTAGATACAACTGCTGAAACACCAAAGTTATTACCCGATAAAATGCTATTGACACAAAGGATTTTCTGGGGAGAAAAAGGGCTGTTTAGAAAAGTAGGCATCGCACCCGAATTAACGGCTGAAAACAGAGCCAGAGAATTGAAAGTAAGAAGAACCATGTTTAAAATTCATCAGGCAATGGGTTTGTTAACTGCCGCAGGTATGTTGGCTCAGGGCTTTTTAGGTGCTAAACTTTATAGAGCAGGTGGTGATGATTATACCAGAATTAAAAGAGCACACGAGGCTACTGCATTAGGTATTAATATAGCCTATGGCACAACGGCATTGATGGCCTTTACCGCTCCACCGGCTATGCTCAACCGAAAAGGTATCAGCAATGTAAAAGTGCACAAAATCTTATCATACGTTCACTTTACAGGTATGATAACCACCAATGTACTGGCGCGCAAGATAAGTGATGATTTTACACTAAAACCATATCACAGAGCAGCAGCATTTACCACTTTCGGTGCCTATTTTGCTGCTATGGCTATTTTAAAATTTGAGTTTTGATACAACTGAGATTGTCAGACATGCCCTAATGAAATCCTTCGCAACGTTTTAAATATATACCCAATTAAAGAAATGAGAACTTTAGAGAACTTTATAGCCATTATTATTTTATTTACTGTTTTTGCATTTTCACCCAATGTAGATAGCAGAAAAATTGTTGCCGATAAAAAGACCTCTACTGTTACCTATGCCATGACCCATCCGGCACACGATTGGGAAGGGGTTTGCAAAGATGTAAACGCAGTAATTGTATATGACGATGCTACCAAAACCATCAGTCAGGTAGCGGTATCCATGAGAGTAGATGCTTTTGATAGTGGTAATGCCAATCGTGATTCGCACGCCATAGAAGTAATGGAGGGATTGAAATATCCGAAAGTAACTTTTACCAGTAATAAGATTAAAAATGATAATAATAAACTAACTGCTGAAGGAAACCTTACGTTTCACGGTGTTACAAAACCTGTAACTATCGTTGTAACCCGCACAGATAGTGATAAAAGAATAGCGCTTGATGGTAAATTTGATATTTTGCTGAGCCAGTTTCAGGTTGAACGTCCATCCTTATTCGGGGTAAAAACCCGAGACGAAGTGAAGCTTAGCTTCAAGGTGTTTTTTCCATTATAGTATTACTTAACTTTAAGCCATGAAAGGTGGAGGTAATGTGAGAAATTCACGTTACTTCCACTTTAATGTTTCTAAGATATGTCTGCAATCTGCTTTCATGTAGTCAATTACCGGACGAAGAGAATCATTCTTAGTAGCTGTCATCAGATATAAAGCCCCTCTTAAATAATGCTTGGTAGTATCCGTTACAAAAAATTGATAATGACTCGGCACCTCTCCCTCTAGTTCAAATACAACAGCCTTTTTCCCTGATTTCGTTGTCAGTATCCCATCTTTAATAGAATACGCTTTTTTATCATGGTGAAATGCCAGTTTAGCAGCATCGCCCATCATATTCTGCAAACGCTTAGGGTCATTGTTGACAGGCTTATAGGTAAACTGAATGCGGGTATTCAATGTAGGATAATATAAAACTATCCAATGCGGTTCGGCATTCATGAAAGTATCTTTCTGAACAATCGCCGCTTTTGAATATTCAAAAGTATAGGGATGGTCTTCTTTCAAAGATTGATAAGTATGCGGAGGTAAATCCAGACGATTAAAACCTGTTGGCTTCGGATGATAATCCGGCTCTTTTTCGCCACAGGCATAGATTGCGGTTGCTACTACAAAAACTAATACGAACCTGATAAGGTTGAGTTTAGACATCATTCTTCAACAACATTAATATAGATATACGCCTGTTTTTGCTTCATCGCCCAGAATTACCTGAATATGCTCATTTAAAGTAGTAGAAAGCGAATACCCTACATAATCGGCCGCAATAGGATACATCGGGTGATTTCTATCAACAACTACAGCTACCTGTATTTTCTTTAAAGGAATACTCAAAAACGGACGTAAGCTATAGGCCAGCGTTCTGCCTGTGTTTAACACATCATCACATAAAACGACATTTTTGTCCCGAAAAGTATCTACCTCACTTTCTATCTTAATATCTGGCTGCGATTGCGCCTGTTTATCTACACTTACTTTAGCGATTGTTACCGATAAAGAAGAGATTTGTTTTAATTCAGCCACCAACTTTTCGGCAAAATGATACCCCTCGCCATTGATTCCTGCAATAATTACTTCCGACTCATCAAAGTTCTGCTCGTAAATCTGATAGGCTATACGGCGGATTTTTTGAAAAGTTTCGGTACTGTTCAATAATTGATTGGACATAATTTTTTCAGTTAGCCATGATGTGTACTTTCATACCTGGTATTTCCATACCGGGTTGTACTTGATTTTGGCATAGTTTATGTAAACGACTATACAGGATAAATCACCAACAAAGATACTTAAAACTTATTACATCTATCTATGAAGCTATTAAAATACGTTTGCTCAGTTTTAGTTCTGTTACTCTTTATAAATGCATCAAAACCAGATGGAAGAATTACAAGCACTAATAAAAGAGCAAATAATGAATTAACAGACCGAATCAGAATGTCATTCAAAGGTGGCAATCCTAAAATGCTTGCCAGTTGCCTTAGTCAGGAAATAGAGTTAATTATTGATTCCGAAAAAATTGATTTTCAGAAAATATCATCACAACAAGCTGAACAGATTTTTAAATTGTTTTTTCAGCATAATCCGCCATTGTCTTTTCAATTCGTTTATCAGGGTTCATCAAATATTGATTTAAAATATAGCGTAGGTAATTATCGCAGCCGTAACAAAGATTTTCTGGTGTATATTTTAGTAAAAAGAGGTGAGAATAATAAGTATGTAATAGACACCATTCAGTTTCGGGAAAGTTAGAAATTCATTTATGTACCTAAAAAGTATAAAATAATAGTGAGGGGTTCTGATATTATCAGAGCCTTTTTCTATTTTTGTGCTTTCATTTAAGTACAAACCAAAAAAATGATAGTTAAAACAAAGAAATTTGCATTAGATAAAAAAGATTACGTAAGTATTGCCTTTAAACGCCACATGCGCAAAGATTGGAAATGGTTGTTGATTCCGGCAGCGGTAGTTATTTTAGGGCTGGTATTACACTTTACAGGTTCATACAAAAACTGGTGGATTCCGGTAGTGGCAGTTGTTGGAGGTGGTTTATATGTTTTGTTCTGGTATGCGCAATTTTATGCGGCATCGCAAATGGAACAAAACAAACAGATGTTCGATAAATTCATGTACGAAATAGATAGTCGTCAGATATTGGTAAAACTGAATCAGAAAGAGGGTGGCATCATGAAGTGGGAAAGCATTCAGTCGGCAGAAAAAAATGAGGATTCCTATTTACTGATTATCGGTAAAGGCCAGTTTCTTCGTTTCCCGTTCAATGTCTTCAACAGTGAACATGATATGAAACTCTTCGAATCTATCCTGAAAAGAAAAGAATTACTTCCGGCATAAATAAAAAACCTCGCAGACTGCGAGGTTTTTTTTATTCTTGTGTATGACGATTTTTCAAATCGTTTTCTGACGAACAACGATTTAAAAAATCGTTATACAAATTTTATCTGCTTAATCACCTTCTCAAACTCTGCCAGATGCTCATCTGAAAAATCATGATGGGTAACAAATCTTACTAGGTGTTTTCCAAAAGTCACGCAACCCAGATTATATTCTTTTGCCTTAGCAACAAATTCAGTAGCAAGAATAGATGCCGGCAATCTGAAAATAACAATATTGGTATCAATCGGATAAATTTCTTCTACAAAGGACAAGGCCGCTAACATCTGCCCGATTTTTCTTGCTCTGGCATGGTCTTCTTTCAGGCGTTCAATATGATTATCTAAAGCATAAATACCTGCGGCAGCTAAAAAACCTGCTTGTCGCCAGCCACCACCCATTGCTTTACGCGCACGACGGGCTTTTTTAATAAAATCCTTTTTTCCTATTAGTAAAGACCCCACAGGACATCCCAAGCCTTTCGATAAACAAATACTGATGGAATCAAACAATTGTCCATGCGTTAAAGTAGATTCACCAGTTTCTACTAATGCATTGAAGATTCTTGCACCATCTAAATGTAATGGAAGCTGATTCTCGTTACATATCTGTCTGATAGCTTCAATCTCCGATAATTCATAATAACATCCCCCACCCTTGTTCATGGTATTCTCAAGAGATACCAAACGGGTAATTGGCTGATGAATATCATCCGGATTATTAATGGCATCACGCACTTGCTGCGCATTGATTCTGCCCTTATCTCCATCTAATAATTTTAAAGAAGAAAAAGAATTAAGCGATACTCCTCCACCCTCATATAAATAGATATGCGATAACTTATCGCAAATTACTTCGCTACCCGGCAAAGTATGAACTCTGATAGCCAACTGATTGGTCATAGTTCCTGAAGCACAGAATAGTGCGGCTTCCATACCAAATAGGGCTGCAGCTTTTTCTTCCAGAGCTATTACGGTCGGGTCGTCACCAAATACATCGTCTCCTAATTCAGCCGAAAACATGGCCTCTCTCATTCCTAGGGTAGGTTTCGTAACGGTATCGCTTCTTAAATCTATAAACATAAAGGGGTATAGGTGTTATTTATATATGAAATGTAAAAGATGTCACAAATTAACTATTTTTTACCTTGTCAATTAACACATACAATCAGAAAAGCCAATTAAAATAGCTAAACGTTTAAAATCTTGCGAGCAAGCATGTGTTTGTTTGTGGTTACATAATCAACAAAATTTATCAATTTCCTGACGTTCGTCGAATATCTGAAAGAATAATTGCAAAAGTCTTAACTTTTTCAAAATTTTACATTAATTAGATTTAACTAACCTACTACGACAATGGCAGTTTTCAACTTAACAGTAAATAATAAAAAAGTGAAAGTGGATGTCGAGCCAGATATGCCACTTCTTTGGGTTATCCGTGATTTTGTTGGCTTAAAAGGAACCAAATTTGGCTGCGGAATGGCCATGTGCGGTGCCTGCACCGTTCATCTGAATGGTCAACCTATCCGTTCGTGTCAGACACCTATCTCAACTGTTGCCAAAAATGCCAAAATAACAACAGTTGAAGGCATTGGTGAAGTACAACTTCACGCAGTTCAGCAAGCCTGGATTGATGAGCAGGTTCCTCAATGTGGTTATTGTCAGTCTGGGCAAATCATGTCGGCGGTAGCTTTGTTAAAAACTACACCCAATCCTACGGATGAAGACATTGATGCAGCGATGAGCGGTAATCTTTGCCGTTGCGGTACGTATGACCGTATCCGTAGAGCCATTCACAAAGCATCTGACACCATGAAAGCCGGAGCAGGTGTGGGTGGAGGCAAATAATCTAACCTATTTACTACGAAAAAATGACAAATATTATGACTTCAAGACGCAATTTCTTAAAAACTTCAAGTTTAACTACTTTTGGTTTTGCCTTGGGAGTATCTTCTTTCGCCAAAGATGCTACACTCAAAAAGATAACTCCTGCCATCGTAAGTCTCGAAATAAATCCTTTTATTATTATTGACACTGCCGGAAATATCACATTGGTGAACCCTCGTCCTGATATGGGACAAGGTTCAACGCAGGCAGTTCCGTCACTCTTAGCCGAAGAACTGGAAGTAAGTCTGGATAAAGTGAAGATTGTACAAAGTGATGGCAAAGGAAAATATGGCAACCAGACCTCAGGTGGCAGTAGCTCAGTAAGAGCCTTGTGGCAACCTATCCGCAAAGCCGGAGCTGCCGCCCGCGAGATGCTTACCCAGACTGCCGCCAAACGTTGGAATGTTTCAGCGACGGAATGTTTTGCACAAGACGGTAAAATTGTGCATCGTGGAAGTAATAAAAGCTTTACTTATGGCGAATTAGCGGATGATGCTTCAAAATTAGAAATTCCAAAAAATCCTAAACTAAAAGAAGCCAAAGATTTCAAGATAATAGGTAAATACAATAAACGTCTCGATGTACCGGAGCGTGTAACAGGCAAAGCAGTTTATGGCTTGGATGTAGATGTGCCGGGCATGGTCTATGCCAGCATTGTACACTCGCCTATGCTTCATGGTAAAATCGCGTCTATTGATGATGCCGATACCAGGAAAGTAGCGGGGGTATTACAGGTAGTAAGAACCGAACGCCCGATGCCGCATCGCAAATCGGAAGCAGTGGCCGTAATTGCTACCAACTGGTGGGCAGCCCTAAAAGGCAAAAAAGCCTTGAAAGTACAATGGGATAATGGCGATTTTGAGAAAACCCTAAGTACACAAAAGTATTTTGAAGCTACTTATGCTGCTGCAAAAAAAGAGGGTATTAATTATGAAGAAAAAGGTGATTTTTCGGCAAAATATGCTTCTGCCTCAAAAAAGATAGAATCCAGTTACGAAACTCCATTCTTATCCCATGCGCCTATTGAGCCTGAAAATGCCATTGTACATGTCAAAGACGATGGCACCATAGAAATATGGGCACCAGTACAAGGACCGGATTGGGCATTGAGAGATGTATGCGGATACATGAATGTAAAGCCTGAACAGGTAAAAATCAATGTAACACTTTTAGGTGGTGCATTTGGCAGAAAAGCCTATCACGATTTTCTTTTAGAGGCTTGCCATCTATCAAAAGAATTGAAAAAACCTGTAAAGGTTATCTGGACACGTGAAGATGATATTACACAAGGGCCGTATCGTCCGGGTATGCTGAGCCATATGCAAGGATTTGTGGAAGAAGGCAAAATTACCGGATTCCATCACCATGCTATTGGGGAGTCTATTGCAGGGCAGGTATTTAAAGGATTAAAAGACGATGAAGCCGACCCTTGGTTAACTGGGGAGATAAGCCCCGAAAACAGCAAATACAACTTTGCTACGGCCTCAAAAATAAGCTGGACAAACGTAAAAACCGACATCCCCGTTGTATGGTGGCGCTCGGTATATGCTTCAAACTTTGGTTGGGGACAAGAATGCTTCATAGATGAATTGGCACATCTGGCAGGTAAAGACCCTTTGCAAGCCAGACTGGATATTTTAACTGACGAACGTTTCAGAAAAGTGCTGGAGACACTGGCCGAAAAAGCCAACTGGAACGAAAAACTACCAGCCGGACAAGGCAAAGGTATAGCCGTGTTCCGTTCGTTTGATAGTATTTCAGCCGCTTGCGTTACAGTAAGCAAAAAAGAAAACGGTGTTAATATTGATAAAGTAGTATCGGTAATTGATTGTGGCTACTATGTAAACCCCGATAACGTAAAAGCGCAGACTGAGGGGAATATTGTGATGGGTCTGACAGCCGCTATTAAAGATGGTATCACCTTTACTAATGGCGTTTGCGACCAGACCAATTTCCATCAGTTTAACCTGATGCGCATCAATGAAACACCAAAAATGGAAATCCATATCATTGATAGTGGAGCCAATCCGGGTGGTGTGGGTGAGCCGGGCTTACCTCCTATTGCTCCGGCATTAGGTAATGCCATTTTTGCAGCCACGGGCAAACGCATACGTAAATTGCCTTTTGATATTACGAATCTTGCTTAGTGTAGTATATTTAAGGGCAGAAATCAAATTCTGCCCTTTTTATTGATTAAATGCACTAAACATTGCTCCAATGTCTACTACCCTACTCAGCCACATCAAGAGATACATTGAATTAGACGAACAGGAAGAAAAGACTATACTGGCTTGTGTACAAAGCCTACATATAAAAAAGAAAGAATATTTATTAAAAGAAGGACAGATTTGCAAAGCCAGTTATTTTGTTGAAAAAGGTTGTTTGCGAATGTTTTTTGTTAGCGATAAAGGTGATGAACATACCAATAATTTCGCACTTGAAAACTGGTGGTTGAGTGACTATTCTACTCTATTAACCCAAAAACCTTCACTGTTTTATATTCAGGCAATTGAGAACTCCGATATCCTTGTACTTACTACTGAACAACAAGAAGTATTATCTAAAGAAATCCCTAAAATTGAACGATATTTCAGACTCATTCTACAAAGAGCATACGGCGCTTCACAAATACGTTTCAAACATACTTACAATCTTTCAAGAGAAGATATGTACCGCAATTTTCTGGGACTTCATCCTGAGTTTGTCAATCGTGTGCCGCAATATATGTTGGCTTCTTATCTGGGTTTCACACCAGAGTATTTAAGCGAAATCCGTAAAAAAAAGATATAAGTTATCGTTTCTTAAACCTGTTTAAGTTTTTTCAGGCGTCTGCTGCCGACCTTTGTACTCATTAAAACACAAACAAAAATGAGCACAAGAATCAATATCCAACAGGTTGAACCAGCAGCATTTAAAGCTATGTATGGACTCGCAAATTATGTACAAAATTCACAGGTCAGCAAAATACATCAACATTTAATCAAGATAAAAGCCTCTATGATTAACGGCTGTGCTTTTTGTCTAAATATGCATACCCGCGAAGCTAAAAAAGATGGAGAAACCGAACAACGCATCTATTTATTAAGCGCCTGGCGAGAAACTACACTATACACAGAAGAAGAAAGAGCCATATTAGCCCTGACTGAAGAAATAACCTCAATTCAGAATCATGTTTCTGAAGAAACGTATAAAGCCGCTGAGCGCTTATTTGATGCGAATCATTTAGCACAAATTATTGTAGCTATTGTAGCCATTAATGCATGGAACAGAATAGCTATTACTACAGAATTGCCTCTGGATTAACAAAATTTTAAATGTCCAAAAGCCGTAAGAAACACGCATTCTTATGGCTTTTGTTTTTATATATGAATGCAATTATTACTTTTGTATCGTAAGAAAAAGGAAATGGTGTCTTCCTAATTGAACCGCCTTAAACAAGCTGATGGCGCCTGATTGTAAATGTCCCTAACATTTAATCAGGATTTGTATGTCAAACAAAAATCAATCTCGCAAAATCATTCTCCAGATTCGTCTGTTTTTCAGACAATTCCCTGCTATTCCTTATTTATTCAAATGGATATTCATTAGTACAGTTATAGGTACTTGCATAGGTATTACGTCAGCCATCTTCTTACGCTCGCTTGATTGGGTAACGAATTTCAGAGAAACTCATCTATGGCTCATCGCCTTACTTCCCATTGGTGGCTTTGCTATTGGTTGGCTCTACCAACATTTAGGTACAGGCATTGAAGCAGGAAATAACTTATTGATAGATACCATCCATCAGCCACAGGAAATCATCCCATTCCGAATGGCGCCTTTTATTTATATAGGTACATTGGTTACCCACCTATTAGGAGGTTCAGCTGGAAGAGAAGGAACAGCCTTGCAAATGGCGGCTGCCATCGCCGACCAATTCACTAAACCTTTCAGATTAAATACAAATGAAAGAAAAATATTAATCATCGCGGCTATTGCAGCAGGTTTCGGATCTGTTTTCGGTACTCCTCTGGCCGGAGCAGTCTTTGGTTTAGAATTTTTTCTGATAGGCAGACTCAGGTATGATGCTATCCTTCCAGCCTTTCTATCAGCCATCATCGCCGATTTAGTAACTAAACTATGTCAGGTGCAACACACCGTTTATCATATTGATTTAGTACCTGATATATCTGCACTCACTCTATTATACGCTATCCTGACTGGTATAGCCGCAGGTGTATGTGCCGCAATTTTTAGTCGTACTATCCATTTCGTGAGTAGTCAATTTAAAAAATACATTAATTATGCTCCGCTCCGCCCTTTCATAGGAGGTATCATTGTAGTGCTTGGCATTTGGATCATTGGTACTACCAAATACATTGGTTTAGGTATACCAACTATAGCTCAGGCCTTTAATGAGCCACTACCCGCTTATGATTTTGCACTTAAAATGGCTTTTACCATTCTTACTTTAGCAGCAGGTTTTAAAGGTGGCGAGGTAACTCCCCTATTCTTTATAGGTGCTACTTTGGGGAATACTTTATCTTATTTCATTCCATTACCAATGGGTTTGCTCACAGGCATGGGCTTCGTAGCAGTCTTTGCCGGAGCTACTAATACCCCTCTCGCCTGTATGCTCATGGGCATAGAATTATTCGGCCATCAATGTGGCATTTACGTAGCAATTGCCTGCGTAGTAGCTTATTTATTATCAGGAAACACTACCATTTATCAAAAACAAATGATTGGCGAACCAAAACATAGTAGATTTGCACATCTGAAAGGCAAACGCATGAATGAGTTGAAGTAAACTTTATTGTGTATCACGATTTTTCAAATCGTGCCTAAAAAGTCTCAGCAAAGGGATAGATTAATACAGTAGAATGATACATTGTCGGAACGATTAGAAAAATCGTCATACACAAATACAAAGTATAGAAATATGGCATTAGAAATAGAAAGAAAATACTTAATCCATCAGGATAAATGGGATAATTTCCAAAAACCTGAGGGACAATTATTCAGGCAAGGCTACATTCTTAAAGACCCGGATAAAACAATCCGGGTAAGAGTAACCAATACAACCGCTTATCTGACTATCAAAGGTGCTTCTTTGGGAGCAACCAGAACAGAGTTTGAATATGAAATTCCGAAACAAGAAGGGATAGAATTGTTAGATAACTTCGCAGTATCCGAGCTTTCTAAAATCAGATACAAAGTTCTTTATAGCAATAAATTGTGGGAAGTTGATGTATTTCTGGGAAATAATGAAGGCTTAATTGTAGCGGAAATAGAACTAGAAAGCGAAGAGGAATCTTTTGAATTACCCGAGTGGATAAACGTAGAAGTAACAGGAGACAATAAATATTATAATTCAAACTTATCAGCCAATCCTTTTAAAAACTGGTAATATGAGCGAGAAAAGATTGATACGAGAAAATGAGAAAGAGTTAATCAACTTTTTACTCACACAAATACATCCGAATCCTGCTGATTATCCCTATGATGAGTATGTAGACGAATATGAGGGCGGAAAAATGGGTAGCATTAGCTTAGGTGGTGATGTCAATGGCTATGCCGGAGATTTGATTCAGGTAGAATACACCGATATAGATGGCACGCCTGTGGTAATTACCTTAACCAAAGATCATCAGAATCGCCTGCTTGATTTAGACTTCTGGAAAGTTGATTTTTCTAAATTGCTTGAGTATCCAACACCAGATAAAGTAACTATCAGAACACCAGAATCATGAAACTCACAAATAGATTTCTCTTGATTTCAGGCTTAAGTCTCATCTCATTCAGTTGGGTAGCTTTGCCAATCGAATGGCTAACTGAAAAACATGAGCAATATACTTTGCATTATACAAGCGTCGACCTGCAAAATAAAGATGATTATAATGTAATTCTTGAAAAAGGCATTAAATCAGTTGAGTCTTTTCTAAAATCTCCATTCAAAAATACCTTTGCCGTCTATATTCATCCTAATCGAGCCTCTTTAGATACCCAATGGCAAAAAGACTGGGGCATGCCTGATTTTAAATCTGAATGTTGGATGGTAGCTAGCGGTATAGCCACTAAACTGGATATGATTTCACCCAAAAGATGGAGCACAGAAGCCTGTGAACATAATTATAACGAGATAGCAAAAACCCAGAACCTGATTACGCATGAACTCTTCCATGTCTATCATGGGCAACTCAATGCGAGTCCTGATTTTAGCAATACCGATAAGATTGATTGGTTTGTGGAAGGGTTTGCTACCTACGCATCAGGGCAATGCGATGACGATAGAATCAAAGAAATCAAAAAGGCTATTGCAGAAAATAAAATTCCTGTTTCGTTAGATAATTTCTGGACAGGTAAGTTAAAATATGGTCTTTCCGGCTCAGTGGTAATGTATATTGACCAAAAATATGGGAGAGAAAAACTAAAAGCACTTTTAGTCTTCAATAAAAAATCTGACATACTCAACCAATTAGCTGTCAGCGAAGAAGATTTGATTAAAAACTGGAAGCAATATATCAATAACCTTTAAGTCTTTCTGTCTCAGAAAAGCGCACTGCGGTTATACTTATTTTTATAGGCAATAGGCGATAATCCCGTTACTTTTTTAAAAGTACTTCTGAATGCCTTATTGTCGGTATAGCCTACGTCAAACATCACCTCTGTGATATTCTTCCGGCTGGTTTCAAAGTGTTTTTTGGCCGCTTCAATTTTTACCCGCTGAATATATTCCATCACTGTATTATTAGTAGCTTTCTTGAAGCGGCGTTCCAGACTTCTACGACCAATGGCAAACATATCAGACAACTGGTCCAGCGTGATTTTATCCTCAAAATTTTTCTCTATAAAATCCTGTGCTTTTTTCACAGCATCGTCCTCATGACCCTTTTGTCCATTGAATATCATAAACGATGCCTGGCTATTTCTTTCAATATCAATGGCAAAATACTTGGCAGCCTTAATTGCCATATCACGATTCACGAATTTCTCTACTAAATGCAATAGCAGATTCCAGTAAGAACTGGCTCCCCCACTCGAATATAGTCCCTGATCTTCTGTTATAATCTTGTCATCAACCAATTCTATTTCCGGAAACATCGTTCTGAACTCATTAGCAAATAACCAATGTGTCGAGCATCTCTTTCCATTTAGCAAGCCAGTTGATGCCAGTAAAAATGCCCCTATGCACAGGCTCACTATTTCTGCGCCGTCTTCGTATTGTTGCACAATCCAGGGTAGAAAACCCTTATTCATTTCCAGAGTAGTTGCTATATCGCCACTTATGGCAGGTACAAATACCAGATCAGTTTGTTTCACTTCATCGATGGTAGCATCGGCATGCACTGTAAATAAATTATCATGGAGTTTTACTTCCTTAGTTAACCCAACCATTTGCACATTAAATGCCGCAGGTTTTCCTGCCATCTGAAGAAATTGATTAACCGACGTGAAAATATTACGGGGGTCGTTGATAGCAGCTAATACTGCATTTTCTGGAATCAGAATCGTGATATTTTTCATAGGCATGAAGGCAAAATAGAATGGCGGATTTGACCCTTTTATTGTCGTTTTTACACCAGTTCAAAGTTAATAAATCCGCCTAATTTTGTTCATATAAATCAAAATATTTTACATTATGAGCCTTATTGATATTGATTACACCAAAAACATACTTACGGTAAAAGATGTCTGCATTGATAATTCTACTTTCAATTGCGTAAGTCTGCAAAATCTGACTTTCAATGATGTTAATTTAAATGGCACCAGGATTACCAATGCCAATATGAGTAATATTGAAATTGAGGGCGCAAGTTTGGGAGGTGCTTATATCCATAATATTGGAATGCCTCCTGAGGACCACCCTGCCTATGACCCTGATGCCAAGCATCCTCCGGTAAGATTTGAAGACTGCGATTTTGAAGCGAGCACCATTACTAATTGCAATCTGGCTCATGTAGCCATTAATGACTGTAATCTGAAAGGCATGACCATCAACGGGATTCCAGTTGAAACTTTATTAGAAAAATTCACACAAAGTAAGACTCAATAAATTCACTTTTTCTAACTTTAACAATACACACACATGAGAAAGATTAAATTACAGATGCAGACTTCAGTAGATGGATTCGTCTGCGGCCCGAATGGCGAATTAGACTGGACAGTCTGGAACTGGGATGAGGAACTGAAAAACTATGTAAAAGAACTCATGGCTTCAGCAGACTCCTTTATTGCAGGTAGAGTACTTTATGAAGGTATGTCAACCTATTGGCCTGCTGCCGAAACCAATCCTGAAAGCAGTGAGGATGATAAAGCCGCTGCAAGGAATTTTAATACTATGACTAAACATGTTTTCTCAAAAACACTTACCCATGCCGACTGGAACAACACCATTATAGAAAGTGGTGATTTGGTTGAAACGGTTAACAGGCTGAAAAATCAGGATGGCGGAGATTTCATGTTATATGGCGGTGCCGGTCTGGTTTCTTCTTTTATTCAGAACAATTTGATTGATGAATATCACCTTTTTCTGAATCCTTCTGCTATAGGTAAAGGAAAACCTATTTTTGGAGATTTAACAGAAAAATTCGGACTAGAGTTAGTGAGAAGTAAAGCCTGTAGTTGTGGAATTGTAGTATTGCATTATGCACCTGCTAAACAATCATAAAAATGGCAAAGAAAATATCGGATGCTGAAAAAGTAAGAGAGTACATGGCTACCCTCGAACATCCTCTGAAAAAAGAAATTGAGGCTGTAAGAACCATCATTAAAAATTCTAATAGCAAAATCGCCGAACGCATTAAGTGGGCAGCGCCAAGCTATTATTATAAAGAAGATTTAGTCACTTTTAATCCACGTGATCAAAACCTTATACACTTAATTTTTCATCATCCGAATATTGAAAAAATCAGTTCGCCCATTTTAGAGGGAAATTATGTTTCCCGCCGCATGACCTACCTGCATAATATGGGAGAAATTGAAGCCAATAAAACTGAGATTGAACGTATTCTGAATCAATTGGTGAGTTTCTTGGATGAGTAAGTAGTTTTCAAAACTAATTACTTTGAAACTTCTCTCTATAAGCCGTCGGGGTCATACCCACTATTTTTCTAAAAATTCTGCGGAAGGCTTTAGGATCATTATAACCGGAGCTAAAAATCACCTCTCCCATATGTTGATTGGTTTGCTCCAGTAGTTTCTTAGCCGCTTCTATCCGTATTTGTTGCAAATATTCAATGGGAGGAATACCCGTAATTTGTTTGAATCGCCTTAATACATTCCGTCGGCTTGAAGGAATGTCTTTTATGAGTTCTTCAATGGTTTCAGCTTCCTGATAATTGGCTTCTATCTTCTGCTGAACCATGGCTACAATATTATCATTATGGTCGCGAGATGGTTGAAAAGTACTGAAATAAGACTGATTCTGCCTGTCCATATCAATGGCAAAGATTTTGGCTATTTTCACGGCAACATCCCTATTGCAATACTTCTGAACCAAGTGCAGTAATAAATGAAACGAAGAAGTAGAGCCACCACTGGTAAATAATCTACCATCTTCGGTAACGGTCTTATCACCTCTTAATACTACGTCAGGGAAAGCAGTAGAAAAGGCAGGACAAGCATCTACATGGGTAGTAGCTACTTTGCCATTTAACAAGCCGCTGGCTGCTAATAGAAAAGCTCCCGTACAAAAAGTAGCTATTTCTGAGCCTAATCGGAATTGCTGATGCAGCCAGGGGATGTAAGCCCGGTTTTTACCAATGGTTTGTTGCATATCATCGGTGCTGAATGAAGGAATCAGAATTAAATCAATACGGTTAGCTTCTTCAATTTTTGCAACCGGGTACCCATGAAATGAAGTATTTATAGCTCGGTCTGATTCAACTAACTGATATAAGCTGATGTTAAATGGAATGGTTTCCTCATCTGTTTTGTAGATTTTATTAGCAGCTTCAAGCACATCTAAAATAGCTGCAACACTTAATAATCTGTAATCATGTGGAAGTAAAATGCCTACGCAAGTCATAGATTTTTTTTCTGTAAAAATAACGAAAAAAATGTCTCAAACACCCCCTACAATTGACTTTTTTAACACCCATGTGAATGGTCTTCGTTGATTAATTTTGTTTTAATAATTCACAGTTAAACTTTTAGTGCTCATGGCAACAATCAACACATACCTTAATTTTCCGGGTAATACCGAAGAAGCATTTAATTTTTACAAATCAGTCTTTGGTGGAGAATTTTCGTTTTTTCAGCGCTTCAAAGATACCCCCGAGGGAGCTGATATGTCGGACGAGGAAAAAGAAAAAATCATGCATGTGGGTTTACCCATAGGCAAAGGAGGCGCACTAATGGCAACCGATGCTCTCGAATCACAAGGTTTTACTTTAATGCAAGGCAATAATTTTAATATATGCATCACTACTGAATCAGAAGAGGAAACAGAAAAACTCTTCTATGGACTCTCTGATGGAGGCAAAATACTGGTGCCTCTAGAAAAAGCCTCATGGGGTTCGTATTTTGGCATGTTTAACGATAAATTTGGTATTAGCTGGATGGTAAATTACGATTATAACTAAAAATAAATCATGAAAACTATTAAAAAATCTATTGAAATTGATGCCCCAAAAGAGAAAATCTGGGATGTTCTGACACAAGACTCTTATACAAGAGATTGGCTGGCCATTTTTAGCCCGGGCTCTTTTGCTCAAACAGACTGGCAATTGGGAAGTAAAGTCACATTCGCTGACCATACCGGAAGCGGTATCTTCGGACGTATTATTACTCATGAGCCATGCGAATTGCTATCAATTGAGTATGATGGTGTATTAAATGACAACGAAGAAGATTTTGAGAGCAAAGAAGCACAGCTATTTAAGGGTGCCCATGAAACTTACCGATTAAGCTCGAAAGAAAGTAAAACACTGCTTGATATTGAATCGGATATGTCAGAAAGTGGTTTTGAAAGTATGTCTGAGGCTTGGGATAAAGCCCTGTTAAAAATAAAAAGTCTGGCAGAAGAGTAGTTCAATTATAACAAAACTAACAAGCCAATGGTAGAGGTTTTTAAGACTAATATTCAGGAAAGAAAACAAGCCGCCTTACTTTTTGAAGTTTTGATAAAGCAGTTTCCCTTGTTCAAAATAAATTTTGATCTGGAAGATTGTGATAAGATTCTGAGAGTAGAAGGCGATAGCATTTCGTACGAAAGAATTATTACTATTATACACACGAGTGGCTACCAATGCCAGGTATTGGAATAGCTCAACAAAGCCTGAAGAATAGACACTTCAGGCTTTGTTTTATCTACATTTTGTGCTTATCTTTATAGCTACTTTATAATCTATTACAACTTGTTCTCAGCGTCAAAATATAACTTTTCCAAGTTTTATTTAAAATCACCTTACTGCACTATAACCTACCTTATTATTTACCCAAAAACTTTGGCACAATTTTCGCGATTTAATAAATTACTCATAGAAAATTATGCCATAAATTAGCATAATATTGATAATATTCGTAATAAACGATTATTTCTAAGATACCGTGCAAAAAAAGCTGGCACAATTTTAGATACTATATATGGATTACAATATGCTATTGAGTAAGATTAACCCAATTAGTAAGTGAATATTAAAAATATTTGCAGATGAGACACATATTTACCACAAACAAGAGAGAACATTTTGCGAGAAATACTTCTACACCTATTAACGTATTTAGACTTATCAAAAGAATAAGTGAAGTCGTTGGTATTTATCTGAAAAGATTGGGTCAAAAATCTATTTACAAAGTTCCCGCAGCTATCGCTTCTGATCAATCATTTACAATCGAAACTCCGGAAAAAGAAGCCAATTTGCAGAAAGAGTATAGTTATTCTTCGCAGGCATCTGACTTTAACAGAGCTTTCCATATCAAAGCAAAACTATCAGCAGATGCAGGAGCAACGATTATCCAATCGACCACTTCTACCAAAACCTATCATATAGGAAGTGCTTTTAATAAAGAAGCCAAAGAATGGATACCCAATCTTTCCGAATCAGCTATTACTCATAATAAAGCTTATCACGAAGATGATCCTCCATCAAATTTATCATTATTCAGAGGTACTGCAACAACAATTGCGTTGGTGCTTTTTTCTGTTTTAGGCGTTTTTGCCAATAAATTTGCTATCGTAGACTTATCTCTGCGCAGCGAAGTTAATAATTCAGCACCGGCAATAGGTAATTCGATTAAACATACCATCTGGTTAAAGAATGAGGGGACTACTACTGCCAATAGTATTGTTGTGAAAAATAGCTTTCCGGTTAGCGGTGTTACGCTCACAACTCATACAGGTGGTGCAAGCTTTACTCACAATGCTGGCACTGGCGAAGGATTATGGAATGTAGCTACACTGGCACCAGGCGATTCAGTAAAATTAGAATTAAATGGCACAGTTACACAAAGAGGTGTATATTTTAACATCGCTGAAGTTAATTCAATAGGTGGTGGAGATACAGATAGTGATTCTACTCCAGGCAACAATAGCTTAGCCGAAGACGATATTACTACGGTTTGTTTTTCTGTTCCGCTTCTGATTTATCCGGGCGAACAATATACTGTTTTTGTACCAAGTGCTTATAAAAAAACCGGTACAGTTGTAAAGTGGTTCAGAAATGGTACAGAGATAATAGGTACTACACCGGAAGCTGTTGTAAATGCCGATACCTCATTAACTATAAAAGCGATTGGCAACTATACTTTTACTTCTAATGTAGGAGGCTGTGTAGGTCAGGGCTGTTGTGCCATACAAGTTATTGCCGGACCTTATGGCAGCATAGGTGATTTGGTTTGGAAAGACAAAAACGATAATGGTTTACAAGATGCCGGTGAACCAGGTATCAAAAATATTATTGTAGAATTATATACAGTTGATGGCTCAGGTAATATATCTGGTAACCCAATTAGTAAAGATACTACCGATAATACCGGACATTATCTTTTCTCAAATCTTGTATCAGGCGATTATTTAGTAAAAATAGCTTCTTCTAATTTATCTGATACTTTAAAAATCTCGAAGAAAAAAGATCTAGGCTCTGATGATACTAAAGACAACGATTTCAGTGCAGCAACAGGTTACTCTACCAAAATAACTATTAATACCGACTCTACCGGAAACAAAAAAGATAACCTAACGGTAGACGCTGCCCTATATACCCCGGTTGGCAGTATCGGAGATTATATATGGAACGACGGCAATAATAACGGTATTCAGGATGGTGGTGAAGCAGGTGTGAACAACGTAATTGTAGAGTTATATGCAGCCGATGCCTCCGGTAATCCTGTAGGTGCGGTTTTAGCAAAAGATACAACTAATGTGAATGGCTTATATAAATTCACCAATCTGGTTAAGGGCACATATGTTGTAAAATTGTTAGTTAACTCATTACCTGCCGGTTCTGTTATCAGTACCAAAACAAAACTGGGAAGCGATACCAAAGCCGACAGCGATTTCAGTAATACGACAGCGTTATGCGCAAAAATTACTTTAGACCCTGAAAATGAAGCTGATCCTCTTAATAAAGATAATTTGACACTTGATGCCGCCATCTACAACCCAATGGGTTCTATTGGTGATTATGTATGGAAAGATACGGACAATGATGGTGTACAAGATATAGACGAAACAGGCGTAAGTGGTATTATCTTACATTTATATGCCGCTAACCCTGATGGTTCTCCAACAGGTAGCGTATTAAAAACTGATACTACCGATGCCAATGGTTTCTATCTGTTTAGTGGTTTAGCATTAGGCGATTATGTCGTGCAAATCATTACAAGCTCACTTGCTTCGGGTACAACTATTTCTGAAATGATAGATAAAGGTGGTAATGATAATGCTGATAGCGATTTCAGTTCAACCACCGGGTATTCGGCAAAAATCAGCATCAACCCTGCTGACATTAGCAAAAAAGATATTTTATCGATAGATGCGGCTTTACATCAAACAATCGTTTGCCCTACACTGACGGTCTCTACCATTGATGGAGATATATGTGTAGGCGATTCTACATTCATTAAAGGGATTACAAGTAATAGTGCCGATATCAAATGGTACTTAGCAGCTATAAATGGTACACCTGTATTCTCAAGCGATAGTGATCAATCAGTTCTAGTATACCCTACCACAACTACTACCTACTATGCAGAAATTGACGGCTCATACCCGGGTTGCCCTACTTCTCGTCAGCCGGTAGTTATTGTGGTTAATGCTCGTCCATCGCTTCCATCATGCGCCGGGGTAGTAGATGAGTGTATTGGCAAAACCATTAATCTGAATGATTATGTCATCAATGGAGCAACTACTCCTGGCGGTACGTTCGAATGGCATACATCAGCCAGCGAGAAATCTCCTTTGGTATCAACACCAGGAAGTGTTGGTGCGGGTACTTATTATCTATTTGAAAAATCTGGTGCAGGTTGTTTCAGCCCTCCAAGAATGCTGAAAGTCAATCTGAAAAATTGTGATACATTAATTGATTTAAGTCTTACTAAAATAGTAACTACAATGACCCCTAAAGTATGGGATAATATTGTATACACTATCAAAGTTACGAACGCCGGCCCACATGCGGCAACCAATGTAGAGGTTGAAGACCAGATGCCAACAGGCTTAGAGTTTATTTCGAGCCCATTTTTTACGAAAAATGGTAATATACTGACTGCCACGATTTCTAATATTGCCGCTGGGCAAACGATTACTTTAGATTACTTAGTAAAAGTAACTTCGGCAGGAGATAAAATAAACTTTGCGCAAATAAGTAAAGCCGACCAGAAAGATGTTGACTCAACACCTGGTAATGCTTCTACCACATCAGAAGATGATAATAGTAAAGTGATTATATCGCCATCAGTGGACGCCATTGTTTCGGACCTAAGTTTAGATAAAACTGTCAATAAAACTACAGCTACCATAGGTGAACAAATTACTTATTACATAACTGTTCTCAACAATGGCTCAAGCCCTGCTACCAATGTTGAAGTAAAAGATATTGTACCTGATGGCTTAGAAATTATAGCAGCTACCGGAGCAGATAATATCACTACTTCTGGCAATACAGTAACAGCGAAATTTAACGAAATTAAAGTAGGATTTGCTTCAACATTCCAGATTGTAGTAAAAATTACTGCATCAACAGGAAGTATCAAGAACTGGGCACAGATTACCAAATCAGACCAGCAAGATGCTGACTCTACTCCAAATAATGGCACAGGTAATGGCGAAGATGATACGGATGACGCAGATATAACTATTACTTCAGGCCCTTGTAACCCGCCTGTACCATTGATTGCTACTTCTCTTACGTATATCTGTACAGGAGAAAGCATCACCTTGACTTCAGTTGGTTGCACAGGCACAGTAGTATGGTCAACAGGTGGTACAGGTAATTCTATTACACTTAGCCCAACAATCTCAACTACTTATACGGCAAAATGTAAAATCAGTGATGCTTGTTCTAGTGGTGATTCAAATCCTATATCAGTAGTAGTTAATCAGATTGTACCACCGATTATTACTTCTAATGCACCTAACAATACGATATGCGCAGGCGGAAGTGTAGTATTAAGCGCCACTTCTTGTACAGGTAGCGTTGTGTGGTCTACTGGTGCAACTGGTTCAAGTATTACGGTTAATCCTACTGCTACTACTATTTACACAGCTGTTTGTAAAACAAATACTTGTACAAGTAGCGTATCAAGCCCACTAACGATTACTATTGGTAATGCTGGCAGTGCTCCAACCATTTCAGCAAGTAAAAATGCGATTTGTAATGGCGAAACAGTGGTACTTACCGCCAACGGTTGTAGTGGTACCATAACTTGGTCTAACGGTATGACCGGAAGTTCAGTAAGTATTATGCCTGGTACAACAGGTACTTATAGTGCTACTTGTTCTTCAAGTGGTTGTGGCAGCCAGACTTCTGCGCCACTTACTATTACAGTCACACCTGCCGCTCAAACACCGGGCATAAATGCTGATAAAGACGTGGTTTGTGCAGGTGGCAATGTGAACCTTACAGCATCAAACTGTAATGGTACGTTGGTATGGTCTAATGGGGTTAGCAGTTCTGCTATAGCAGTTTCACCAACCATAACTACTACTTATGAAGTAACCTGTATAAGCGGACAATGTAGTGCCAAAGCCTCTAAAACTATTACAGTGAAGCCTCAACCTGCTGCTCCGGTTATTACAAAAGCCAAAGACCAGATTTGTGCGGGAGAATCAGTCATATTAACAGCAAATAATTGCGATGGTATTGTAACTTGGAGTACAGGTGCTATAACGGCTACTATTACAGTGAGCCCAACTGCTACTACTTCTTATACGGCAATCTGTAATGTTGATGATTGCAATAGTGTTTCTTCTGCTGCAAGTACTATCACGGTTTCTACTACAGCGCCTACTATTACGGCTTCTAAAGATACTATTTGCGTAGGTGGTTCGGCTACGCTGACAGCATCAGGTTGTACAGGTAGTTTACTATGGAGTAATGGTCAGACAACCAGCAGTATTACAGTTGATCCGGTTGCTACTATTAATTATACAGTTACCTGCTCTGCAGGAACCTGCGAGGCTGTAGCATCTAAAACGATTACAGTCAATACAGAAACAAGCGTACCTCCGGTTATCTCGGCATCAAATACAAACCTATGTGCCAGTGGTAATGTAACATTAACTGCTACGGGTTGTACAGGTACAGTTGTATGGTCAAACATGCAAACGGGTTCTAGCATCACTGTTAACGTCACAAACACCGTTGTATTTGCCGCTGCTTGTAAAATAGGAAATTGCGAAAGTGAAAAATCAAATAACATTACTGTTACAGTAGGCAAACTGAACAAACCGGTTCTTAGTGCTAATCATACAACTATCTGTGTGGGAGATGCCGCAGTGCTTTCTTCAACAGGTTGTGAGGGTAATGTAATCTGGTCGAATGGTCTTACCGGAAGTTCAGTAACGGTAAATCCGGTTACTACAACAGAATATACCGCCGTTTGTAAAGCTGCCCAGGGCACTTGTACAAGCGACGAAGCAGATAAATTAACCATTACGGTTACCTCTCAGCCAGAGCCGCCAATTATTGCCTGTACTTGTGCAAGACCAAGAATTTGTCAGGGAGACACTCTTACTTTGAAAGCAATTGGTTGTCTTGGCACATTCGTATGGTCTAATGGACAAACTACTTCTTCGATTGTTGTAAGTCCTCAGGAGACAACAGTATATACAGTCAAATGTAAAGTAGGTTCTTGCGAAAGTGCACCATCGGCTGCTGCTACTGTTAACGTAGGTAGCCCGGCGCCTCCATTGGTAAGCTGCAAAAAACCACAGGTTTGTGGTGGTAGCTCAACTACTTTAGAAGCTGCAGGTTGTGTAGGTACAGTGAAATGGTCTGACGGACAAGTGGGTGCTGTTATCAACGTATCTCCTGCCACAGTAACCAGTTACTGGGCGGTTTGTGATGCCGGCAAATGTCAGAGTGAAAAATCTAATGTGATTACGATACAGGTGAATGGCTCGGGTCTGAAAAAACCAACGACCAAAGACCTTACGAATGTATGTCCGTTCACGCATGTTGATTTAACAACCGGCGTAACAAGTGCGATTTCATCAGTTGGCGGAACATTTACATTCCGTGCATACAACAGTCCTGATTCTGCGGTATTGGCTAATCCATCATCAGTTGGAACAGGCTCATACTATGTATTTGAAAAATCAGGTGCAGGTTGTTTCAGCGAAGGAAGCCGTATCAACGTTCAGATTATCAATTGTAACGATACCACTTCTTGTGCAACTAATCCGGCCACAGCATTTGCCGGTAAAGACTCTACCGTATGTATCAGTGCCAATTTCTTTGAATTGCACGGACAAAAAGGTGGCTCGGCGCAAAGTGTTAAATGGACTAGCGATGGTACCGGAACATTCGATAATTCTCTGAGTCTGAATACAAAATATAATTATACAAGTGCAGACATTACAAGAGGCTTTGTAAACTTTACATTGACTACTAATGATCCTGACGGAAATGGCCCATGTTTGGCAGCAGCAGATACTTTCAAACTTACAATCAATGGTATAGGTACAGCACCAAATATTGAAAGTAATAAATCTCCAAATATCTGTTCCGGCGATTCGGTTATTTTAAGTATAGTACAGACGGGTCGTCGCGTATGGAGCACCGGAGATACTACACAAAGTATTGTCGTAAAAACATCTGGCACTTATTCGGTTAAATTATTAAATGCGCAAGGTTGTGCTTCGTTAAGTTCGAATACCATTGTGGTAGTGGCTAATGACACAATCACTCCTCCATCAGTAGTTGCTACAGCTAAAAATGTTTGTCCGGCTACCACGGTCAATCTTACGAATGCGGTTACCAGTGCACCAAGAACTACAGGTGGTACATTCGAGTTCCGTACAGGTGCAACACTTAGCTCACCATTGTTGACTAACGCAACAGCTGTTGGTGCAGGTACATATTATGTATTTGAGAAAAGCGCCATAGGTTGCTACAGCGCAAGCGCACCAATTATAGTAGACATTGATACTTGCGGTACACCGCCATTAGATACGGCTGGTGTTGAGTTAGGCATCACAATCGTAGGTTCACGTGTAGAACTGGCAGTGGGTGACCAACTGACTTATACTATTACGGTTACCAACAATACCATGACCACAGCTACCAATGTGCATATTACAAACGTGTTGCCAAAAGGTATCACTATTACTTCTGCTACTCCAGGCTTAACAGCCTTTGGTACAGATTCATTAGTGAGTGTGATCGGTACTTTCCCTGGTGGCGCTATCAAGACTTATACTTATACAGCAAAAACTACCAAAGCAGGTACGATCAGAAATATAGCTAAGATTATAAAAATCGACCAGGTTGATCCAATTCTTAGTAATAACAGCAGTCATTGGGATATTCACTGTGCTACTTGTCAGGAAATCTGTACAGCTATGTCGTTGGCGGCTGATACAACCCGTCAGGCAAATGGCAGCTACAATATTACATTCCGTGCCTTTATTGAAGCCTGTGGAAACGTGAAGCTGGAAAACATTAAGGTGACTGAAAACCTTGCTACCATGTTTCCATCGCCGGTTACTTATACAATTATTCAGAAACCAACGGTAGGCGCAGGAAGCAAATTGATACCAAACGATAATTTCAACGGTTCGACAGACTTAAATCTGACAGTTCCGACTGGTAGTGAAATTGAAGCAGGTGTGACTGATACAGTAAAATTTGTTATCAATATTGTACCAAATGGCAATGAAGGACCATTCAGTACCAATGCCCTGGTAGAAGCTACCGGAATGACCACATTTGGTATTGAAGATGATGTATCAGACGTATCAAACAACGGTCCTTATATTGATAAACCAAGTGCAGAACCAACGGTTGTGAGACTATATAAGAGCCCAAGTGTAGGTCTGGCTAAAATTGTATCAGATAGCACCAAGAAAGCCAATGGTTCTTACGATGTTACTTATACACTATTTGTGAAGAACAACGGTTCGTTGGCTCTGAACAATGTAGTATTAACTGATACGCTATCAAAAGTATTTAACTTACCTGCTACATTTACAGTATTAGGTACACCGGTTAAAAATTCTGGTAGCCAGTTAGTGATTAATAATGCATTCAATGGCACAACAGATACCCGTCTGACACTTCCGGGTAGTAGTATCCCAGTGGGCCAGACAGATACACTCCAATTCAGTGTCAATCTGCAACCGGATACAATAAAACTATTTGCCAATACAGCTATTGCAAGAGGTTCAGGTACTTTGGCTAACGGAAATACTGAAAACGTAGTTGACTTATCGAATGCAGGTACAAACCCTGATGCACCGGGTAGTAATCCGACGAACCTGAACTTAGACCCAGGTGGCATGAGTTCGATCGAAATCCCTTGTATAGGTCTGGCACTTTATGTAAAAGATACTATTAAGCAGGCTGATGGAAGCTATAATATCGCATTCCGTGCAATTATGAAAAACTGTGGAAACCTGACCTTGTCGAACGTACAGCTATGTGATACATTAACTAATACATTCCCTGCTCCGGTACAGGCCACTATTGTACAAGCACCGAGCGCAAGTGCTGGAAGCCAGCTGGTAACCAATGCCAATTATAATGGCGCAAGTAACTCTTGCTTATTGGCAAGTGCAAGTATGATAGCTCCTGGCAGAATTGATACGGTTAAATGGGTAGTCAATGTGAAACTCAACAGTAACTTAGGGCCGTTCAGAAATTCAATCATTGTTTCGGGCAAAACTCCGGCAGGTATCACTATCAGCGATATTTCTAATGACGGCCTCAACCCTGATCCACAGGGAAGTACCCCTACTGTTATCAACTTCGGTATCTTACCTGAAGCCTTGATAGGTATCTCGAAAGAAGCTACCGAGCCGACTAAAGTAGGCGACAGAACTTACGACGTTACGTTCAAGTTCAAAGTAAAAAACTACGGACGCACTGACTTCATTGGAGTTCAAGTACAAGACAATCTTGCTGTAACCTTTGGAGATAGTGTAAGAATCGACTCAGTACATGTAACCGCTGATGCCGGATTTAAAGTTAATGATAATTATACCGGACGTGGCAATTTGATTAACCTATTGGTTGATTCATTAAGTACACTTCCTAAAAATACCACGCGTAATATCACAATCTTTACACGTGTAACACTTTCTGAGGGTACTACTACATTTGCCAACCAGGCATTAGCTATAGGTAAATATCCAACCAATAAAACGGTTGATGATTTATCTACCAATGGCACTGATCCTGATCCGGATAATAATGGTAATCCTAAAGACAATAGTATTGCCACGCCAATCAGTATCGATGGAGGTATTAATCCTATCAATGTTACGGCACTGGGTATAGCAAAATCGGCTGTACTGGATACAATCCCGAATGCAGATAAAACCTATAATCTGACTTATAGATTTGTTATCAAAAACTATAGTACACGTACACTTACGAAAGTACAACTAATCGATAGTCTCGATAATGTATTTGTAGCCGACGATAGCAGTAACTTTATTATTGTTGATAATACGCCAACATTGAGTGCAGGCAGCCAGTTGAAACTGAATCCTGATTTTAATGGCCGTACAACTGCCTTAACAGGTGTAACTACCATGTTGATTGCCGACAGTAGTTCGTTAGCACCGGGTGCATCAGATACCTTAGAGTTGAAGTTAAGAATTCTGACCGAAAAACAAGAGGCTGTTATCTTTGCTAATACTGCGTATGGTAGTGCTAGAGATACAACTGCCAACATAACCGATATTTCTCAGACAGGTATAGACCCTGACCCTGATAATGATGGTAACCCTGGCAACAATAGTGCTCCTACATTAATCACTATAGGCGATGACATACCGCTACCGAATGATACGGCGACAGCGATTATACCAGGTGGTTTCTCTCCGAATAATGATGGCAAAGGTGATACATTCTTTATTGAACACATCAATAATACCAATGTAAAAGCTAGCATCTATATCTATAATCGTTGGGGTATCTTGGTATACAAAAATGAGGATTACGGCAAGTCTCAAGGCTGGGATGGAAAAGCCAACAATGGCCTTGTGTTAATGAGCGATGGCAAAGATGTTCCGGATGGTACTTACTACTACGTGGTGCAAGCCGATGGTAAATGGGATGGAAAACCAGTAATTGGATTTATTACAGTTGTAAGATAATTGATAACAGGGCTATGAGTGAACAAGGATTTTCCGGTTCACTCAAAACCTTATAAAACAAAGGAACTTTAAGCAAAGAACGGCTATAAAATTCATCTGAAATTTTGTTAATTCTGGCAAGGTTTTAGGTGCTTTTAGAAAGCAAACTATTGAATGACGCATGTATCGAAAATCAGTCGAAAAAGAGTTTTTTTCGTTAAAAAAACTTTAAAAATCGATTATTTTAATGATAAATGAAAAAAATTTGATAATTAAAATTCTTAATGTAACTTTGTTTTGCTATTGAGTATAATTGGGCTTAGACAAAGTTTCATGCTAAGTCTTTACTATTAATTGAGTAAAATATGAAAAACTTTACAAACCTGAAAAGCAGGTTAGCTACGCTATTTTTCGTAGGGTTGTTATCTGTCAATTTTCACACCTACGCGCAACAGGAAGCGATGTTTTCACAGTACATGTTTAATACAATGGCTATCAACCCAGCTTATGCGGGTAGCCGAGATGTATTAAGTCTGACTGCTCTCGGACGCTATCAGTGGATCGGGGTTCCAGGGGCTCCTACTACCTACACTTTCTCGATGGACATGCCTATCAGCAGTGAGAAAATGGGACTCGGTTTACAGGCATCTTATGATGGTATTGGTCTTGCCAAAAACACAGGTATTTATCTAACCTATGCTTATCGGGTGAAAGTAGGCCCGCGCTCAACCCTATCATTTGGTGTGCAGGGTGGTGCTGTCAATATTCGTTGGGCATTAAGCGATGCAAAAGACGTAGGCATTGACCCTATATTCGGTGGAACTTATGACATTAATAAGATTTTACCTAACGTTGGTGGCGGTATCTATCTAAGCAATGATAGAAGCTATATGGGTTTTTCATGTCCTCAGATTATACAAAATCCTCTATCCAACTACAACTATGCGAGTTCTGATTCGGCTGCTGCCAAGAAAAGTCGTACACAACGTCACTTCTTCCTGATGATGGGCTTTGTGATTGGCAAAGGCAATTTCAAAATCAAGCCATCTACTATGATTCGTTATACAGAAGGCACCCCTCTTGGATTTGATGGGAATCTTAACTTCTGGATAAAAGATAAAATTTCCTTTGGTATCTCAGGCCGCATCGGACAGTTCCAGAGCTTTAGCCAGACCGAAGGTTTCGACGCTGCTGTCGGTATGTTAGAATTACAGCTAACTCCTCAATTCAGATTGGGTTATGCCTATGATTTCACGGCTAACCGATTGAACGACCCAAGTAAAAAAGGTATCGACCGTGTGATTGGTATTCCTACCCATGAAGCCATGCTTAGGTATGAGTTTGGCTATGCTAAGAATAAAATCCTAACTCCAAGGTATTTCTAATAGTAAGTTTCGTTTTAACATTTACAGGTGTCAGAAAAAGCTGAAACAATCATTTTTTTCTTGCACTATGGTTTTATATGCAATCATTTTTACAAAACTGAGCGATTTTAAATTCAGCAACAATGACTGTCAGGTTAAATATCATCGGGGCCATCTTTATGGCAACTCTATTCATAGGTAGAGTACAAGCGCAGGAAGCATTGCTTAAAGCTGCCCAGCATCACTATGAAAGTCTCAGCTATATCAAAGCTATTGATGCTTACGAGTCTGCTTTGGCGAAGAAAGGAATTACTGAGCAACAAAAGTTAGATGCCAGAATCAAACTGGCCGATAGCTATACTAAAATCAAGGATACTCAAAATGCTGAACGCGTTTATCGCGAGATATTCGAAGGCAGCACCGGAGAATTATCTGATGATAGAGTTCCGGTAGCTCTGAAATACGCTCAGGTATTGGCCAGTAACGGTAAATACAAAGAAGCGCAGGAAATGTATGACAAATATACCCGCAAGGTAGAAGACGACCCACGTGGAAAAGGTTTTTCAAAACTCTACAACGATGTGAGCGTATTGTCTAAAAATGCCAATTGCTACAAAGTAGATTATTTGTCAATCAACACCAATTCGTCAGATTTCAGTCCGTCTTATTTCAAAAATGGGTTGGTTTTCGTTTCAAACCGTCGCAGTACGGTTGGTGTCCGTCGTGTTTTTGGTTGGAACGATACGCCATTCCTTGATTTATATTTTTTAGATAATGTATCTGCCATTGGTGGACAAGCAGCCGGATTGGGTGCAGGTACCGAAGAAGCCAGAACGCCTCGTAAAAGAGGTGGTGGAGGAGCGGGAACACTTGGTTCAGACGAATATACTGCTCCAACAGCCAATGATACACGCACGATCGGAACTTATGGAGGGACAAACGTAGGCTTAGGTTTAGGTTATGGCGACAAACCTCAGACAGAGTCTGACAGAATGAGTGGGTCTATTAACTCAAAATATCATGAAGGCCCATCTGCTTTCTTTAAAGATGGCTCAAAAGTAGTTTTTACACGTAACAACTTCCTGAATGGGAAAACCAAAAGAAGTTCTGACGGAATTACGAAATTGAAATTGTATATCGGCGAAGCGAATAAAGACGGTTGGAAAAATATTAAAGAATTACCTTTTAATAGCGACGATTATTCAACAGGACACCCTGCCCTATCGCCGGACGAGAAACTATTATTCTTTGCCTCTGATATGCCAGGTGGTTTCGGTGGCACAGACTTATATGTCTCTCGTTATGATGGTAGCAGTTGGACAGCCCCTGTCAATCTGGGTAAAAACGTTAATACAAAAGGAAATGAGATGTTCCCGTTTGTAGATGATAAAGGGCATTTGTACTTCTCTTCTGACGGCCACGCGGGTTTAGGAGAATTAGATATTTTCTTCTCACAATTAGATGGCACAACTCCTAAAGGACGTGTTATCAATTTAGGCTCACCGATCAACTCAAGCAAAGATGATTTCGGTATCCTGACTGATGGTTTTCGCAAAGCAGGCTATTTCAGCTCAAACCGTAAACGTGGTGGCGATGATGATGATATCTACAAATTCGACCGTGAATGTGAGTTAAAAGAGGGTTGTGATTTGATTATAGCCGTATATGATGCAGAAACCAAAATGCCTTTAGATAATGCCAAGATTGTTTATGAAGACAAAGATGGCACTATTAAAGAAAGACTTAGTGATGCCGACGGTAGTGTGAAACTGGAAGGTTTAGAGCAAGACACAGAATTCACATTCAGAGCCACACGTGAGGGTTATAATGCCAATACAGTAAGTTTCTCAACCAAAGATTGTGATAATGAGCCATCACGCCTGGAGATTCCGATGAGCAGACCAAAACCTGCCGTTGATTCTACAACACTGGCCAATAATAACCCGAATGCACAAAGTGGTTATTCAAATCCAAATGGGAATAATGGCCCAAGCAATGCACTACCAGGTAACAGATGTTTCTTGAAAGGCAAGGTAACCATGCAAGGTACTAACCAACCTATCGCAGGGGTATTAGTTACCTTACGTAACGAGTGCGACAATAGCACACAAACGGCCACTACAGATGCTACAGGTACTTATCAGTTCCAGGTTGTAGAGGGTTGCGATTATACAGTTGAGGGCACTAAAGATAACCTAGGTTCAAAAGGTAAACGTATCCGTCGTTTGAGTTGCAAGAAAGGTGATGTTACCGCCGATATTCAGATGTTTAGCACAGGCGATATAGTTCAGGTTGACAATATCTATTTTGAATATGGTAGATATAATTTACGTCCTGATGCAAGAGCCGGATTGGATAAACTGGTATCGTTGATGCGTCAGTATCCAAACATGAAAGTTGAGCTTCGTGCACATACTGACAGCCGCTCTGATGCAGATTTCAACCAGACATTATCTGATAATCGCGCAAAATCTTCAGCCAATTATCTATTCAAAAGAGGTATCAGCCGCAGCCGCGTAGAGTTTAAAGGCTATGGTGAAACCACACTTGTGAACAATTGTGCAGACGGTGTGACATGTACAGAAGAACAACACGCATTGAACCGTCGTACAGAGATTAAAATCCTGGAAATGAATTAATAAAACCAACAAAGTTTATACACAAAAGCCATTTCTTTCGGGGAATGGCTTTTTGATTTTAATAGGTCAAAATCTTCTTTCTTAACATACCTCCTACCCGTTTATTGGAACTTTATCAGTGAATTTGTAATTTTTCTTTGAAGTTAATTTCTTAATTCTTACTTTTGCACCACAAAACCAACAAGGTTTTAGGGCCTATAGCTCATTCGGTTAGAGCAACTGACTCATAATCAGTAGGTGCCTGGTTCGATCCCAGGTGGGCCCACCAAAATCCCAAAAAGCTATACTTTCAAAAGTATGGCTTTTTTTGTTTTCGACTAAACAAAGTTTTACTACTACTGTTATCCACAAAAATGGCATAAGTTTTGAGCGTAAGAAGTTGTCCGTCTAAAGAATTTAAGGAAGATATACGTCCCAATTATTTTACTTGATTGTAAAGAACATAGCAATTAATCATTTTCTTAAACAGCATGAAAAAATACGAATTCATTGACTATGCACGGGGATTCTCTATCTTTACTATAGTTATTTATCACTTCTTGTTTGCCTATCCCTTACCTACTTATCTTAATTATGCCAAAAGCTTTGGCGGAGCAGGTATCCACTTATTTTTCTTTGTTTCAGGCTTCGGACTTACCTTATCAAAATACATCGATTACCAGACATTCCTTAAGCGTAGGTTAATCAAGGTATTATTACCTTACTACATAACCATAACATTAATTTTCCTGATAAACCTAGCCATTAAGGTTTATGAGGTAGATTTTGTGGCATATCTTAGCCATATTTTACTATTCAAAATGTTTGTATCAGACTACATGACCTCTTATGGTGCTCAGTTCTGGTTTATATCTACTATTGTGCAGTTTTATTTAGTATTCCCGCTGCTATTATGGTTCCTAAAATCTGAAAAATATAAGTTATTTATTATTACAACTTTAGTGATTTCATTAGGATATAGTTTTTTTATTTCGTTTATATTGCCTGAAAGTGGAGAAGCCTTTAATAGATTCTTTATTCAGTATCTATGGGAATTTGCCCTTGGCATGGTTGTGGCCAGAACCGGAATGCTAGATAAATTAACAATGGCACCTCTATGGTATTACTTCTTGATAGCACTCGTTTGTCTTGGGCTTACCGGAGTTTTAGCCATTAAAGGAGGAAGCATCGGCAAAAACTTAAATGATGTCTTTTCGTTTCTTGCCTATACCTCAATCACTATCATTCTATTCAGAACTATACCTCCATTAAACAAGTTTTTTCTGTGGGTATCAAAGTTCTCGTTTTCATTGTATCTGACACATATGTTTTTATATGATTATCTGAACGCCACCTATGGTATCTCTTTTATGACTCCACTTGTAATGGTAATTTTACTGATAGTTACCTTAGCGTATAGCTACTATTATGACATCTTGTTGAATAAGGTAACTGGGGCAATCACAGGCACTAATAAGGAAAAGTAAATTGATTTTAAGTTTGTCTATAATACAGACACAACATACCAGAATCGTTTCCAATATACCAGACAAAATTAAAGCTACATTACGTGTAGCTTTTTTGCTTTAATCAATCTCATAGCATTATTTTGAAAGAAATTAAGACAATTAACAACTATGCCAGTAGAATATAAAGTTTGCTCAAAAGAAGATATAACTCAATTAATTGCGGTAGCCATACAATCCTATAATGAACACTATATATATCTTTGGCATGATGAGGGAAAAAACTATATAAAAAATAGTTTTAACACCGAACAGTTGTCAAAAGAAATACAGGATCCTAATGCTATTTTTTTCCTAGTTCTTGTTAATAATGCACCAGCAGGTTTCGTAAAATTGAATATTGATAAAGCTATTGATTCTTATACTTCAGATGAAGCGCTTGAATTGGAACGCATTTATTTTCTGAAAAATGCAGCAGGAAAAGGCTTGGGAAAAGAAACACTTTTAATGATTACAACATTTGCCAAAGACCGGGGTAAAAAGCTTATCTGGTTAAAAGCCATGAAAGGCGGTGAAGCGCAGGGGTTTTATCAAAAACAGGGATTTGAAATAATCAGCGAAACTATTTTAACTCTTCCTTATATAAAAGAAGAATATAGAGGAATGGTAGTGATGTTAAAGGAAATATAATCACACTTCCCGAAACATAATATAACTATCTACCAAGCCTAAATCCTGATGTCTGAAACCTTTAGGAGTTGTGCCGATAATACGGAAACCTAATTTTTGCCAGAGGTCTACAGCTGTTTTATTGGTACTTACCACAATATTAAACTGAATGCCATAATAGCCTTTTTCTTTGGCAAATTGCAGTGAATGCTCACATAGCAACCCTCCTATCCCCTTGCCCCGATGATTTGGGCTTACCATATAGCCACAATTAGCAATGTGATTCCCCAAACCCAACTGGTTAGGTTTCATGAAATAAGTACCTATTATTTCATCATTCTCAACTGCTACGAATGTATCCATAACATCGGCAAACCAGTAAGCTTGCAAAGAAGATCTTGGAGTATCAGGGTTAAAAACATAGGTATCTCCTGTTTTTATAACACTAGAAAATATCTCCCATACGCCATCGTGGTCTGTTTCTTTAGCTTTTCTTATAAACATTTTCTTATCAATTTTCGCTGAAATTATTTTAGCAAAAGTATCATTTCGACTTATATTACAGAATAATTGAGAGATATATTTTCTTCATATTAGGCCAATAAAAAAGCTACACTATGGAGTGTAGCTTTTAACTAATCTTTATCAGGCCTATCCCTCAATATCATATACCAAAACCGGAATATCAGTCTTATTAATAATCTCTTTTGATTTACTTGGGTTGATTAATTCTGATAAGAAATTATGATGATGCCCTGCTACTACCAATAAGTCTGCTTTATGTGTATGAGCCGAATTTAATAAACCCTCGCTAACATTGTCAGCCTTAATGGCTTCAAAAGCAAACTTCTCTTTCGAGAAACCATCCTGTATATCTTTCAATAATTGCTCATCGTCCTGAACATTTAACTCAAAATCAGCATTTACTTTAATTAAGGTTACTTTTGAATGAAATTCTTTCCCAAATTTAAAGACCTTAGCCAATACGCTCTTCTCTTCTGATTCTAATTCAGTACCATAGATAATATTCTTGAAAGATGGTGTATGACTATTGGCCGGAACAATCAATACAGGTACGCTAGTGTTATTGACTACACTCGTGGCGGTGCTTCCTGTTAATCTATCGAAAAAAGAAGTATCAGGTGTTTTGCCTACAATAATAAGGTCTGCTTTTTTAGTTTTGGCAAGATCGGCAATGCTCGCAGACAAACTTCCCACGATCATTTCACTGTGTGCCTTTACATGCTTTTCTTTTAAAGAATCTACAATTCCTTTTAATTGTAATTCATAATTCTTTATCATTTCCTCCTGCAACGTCGTTGGAGCTATGGTATCATAGGCCAGATTTGGGTCTAAAGGCACTACAGGAAAATAAATATGAGCAACCAATAATTCGGCGTTGAACTGCTTGGCTAAAAATGTAGCGTATACTAAAGCGCTATCAGAGCTTTCTGAAAAATCTGTAGCTATTATTATTTTTTTCATGGATTTATTGATTAATTGGATATACTAAAATAAGTCAAAAAATATATACCACCACGGTATTCAATATTAAGTATCTATAAAGTTTCCTACTTTTGTGTTTCTCATCTTTTTATACATATAAGCTATATACGCACACAATAGTTTTAGATTTTACACAAAATGAATGCAGATAGATTAATTAGTTCAGAAATTGAAAATTTCTATACACAAACTTCTGAAGAAGCCAGGCTACAATTAGGCTTAGGCCCTTTAGAGTTTGAACGCAATAAAGATTTAATTCAGCGGCATTTACCTGCTTCGAAAGGAGTAGTTTTAGATGTAGGCGGAGGCCCAGGAGCCTACTCAGAATGGCTATCTGGTATGGGCTATACGGTTCATCTGATTGACCCTGTGCCTAAGCATATTAAGCAAGCTAACAAAAGAGCCAATAGTCTGAAAAAACCATTTAAAGCTATTCTTGGTGAAGCAAGACAACTGAATTTTGCTGATGAATCGGTCGATACAGTTATTCTACATGGTCCTTTGTATCATTTACAGGATAAACAAGCCAGAATAGCTGCCATACAAGAAGCTAAAAGAGTATTGAAGAAGAATGGCGTAATTCTAGGTTTTGCCATCAACTATGCAGCGTCAACGATTGCAGGACTCTTAAATGGCTTTATGCATGAGCCCGGCTTTATAGAAATGTGTAAGCAGGAATTATTAACAGGTGTTCATACGCCACCCAAGAGTATGCCCGGCTCATTAGCAGAAGCGTATTATCATAAACCCTCGCAATTGATTGAAGAGTTTAAAGAAGCAGGACTCGAATTTATCAATATCTATGCCGTAGAGGGTGTAGTCTGGTTGGATAAAAAGTATTTTGAAAGTAGAGGTGATGCTAAGAAAAAGCAGTCATTGATTGATTTATTAACAATTACTGAAAGTGATCAGGCTTTGCTGGCCCTTAGTCCGCATATGATGATAGCCGCTAAGAAAATGTAATATTGAAGCTTATTAGTACTAAGAAATTAGATTATGCTTAAAGTCGCGAATAAGCAAATATTTACTCATTCCCGATTTTTGTTTTAGCTATATATCTTTTATATTTGGCTGTTATAAAACCTATGCATATTTCAAAACTACCCGTAATGGCCAATATTAAAAACTTTAAAGCTTTTTTAGCTAAACAGCAAAAAGACGAACCTACTTTCTCGCTTAGTGGAATCGAAGAAAAACTGGAATTGCCCTCCTTATTGCTCCAACATTTTCTGAAAGGCAGGAAAGACTTAGGAGAATACGCCGATAAAGTCATCGATTTTTTCTCGTCTATTGGCTACGACGATAATGTGGCTTATTAAATAATCAGTTTATACTGGTCTACTATTCTCAATCGTTTTGCGGAATTGCAAGGGTGTTATGCCCTCGTATTTCTTAAATAGTCTGCTAAAGTAGGATTGATCAAATAAACCTATTTCGGCAGCTATTTCACTAATGGATAAATTGCTTTGGTAGAGAAGTACTTTCGCCTCTAAAACAATGGTCTCGTCTATCCACTTAGTAGGTGATTTTCCTGTTGCTGCTTTGACAGATTTATTGAGATGATTGGGAGTTACATGCAATAAAGAAGCATAATCGCTAACGAGATGTCTGGTTTTAATATGTGTGAATAATAGTTCTCTGAATTTGTTCGAAATCTCAATGGCTTTTAATTGAACCATACCCGACACCGCTTTATACATGCGGTTTACTTCACATAGCAAGGCTATCAGGTAAGATTGAATAATCTCACGATTTTGTAGTCCATTTGTTTCATAATCAACCAGAATACGCGCTAACAATTGTCTGATAAAACCGGAAGTCTGCGTATCCAGACTAATTTTCGGATTCCCCCAGGCTCGCAGAAATTCGAAATCTTTCAGCAAATCATTTTTTGCCAGTTTTCCTATCATTACATCCTCATGGAAGTTGAATAGGTACCCTTTATTAATATCTACATTATCGAAAGAAAAAACCTGCCCTGCGGCCACTACCAGACATTCATCTTTTACAATCTTATAGATTTCGCTACCTATTCGCATAATGGCTTCGCCCTCAGTGAGATAAATAAAGGTGTGTGTATTGGTTCGGGCAGGAGGCACAGGCAATTTCATCAGGCGGAGCATCTCCTCTACCCTTACTATAAAAAACTTATTATGCTCAGTTTTCAAGATGGCATCTAGCTGCGCTCCACTTTGTATAAAGTTACTCCGGTAAGATTCTGCATTAAAGGTTTTTATCTGACGATTCTTTGGCAATTTTCTGATGGTCTTTACCTTAATACACTATTCATTTTGAAAATGTTTCATCAGGAATTCAAAAATCTTATCAAAGTGTTTTAAGGGTTCTGTGTGGCCTCCCTCAATGACAATATGCTCATAATAATGGCTGGATTGTTTAGCCTGTAATCTGGCCACGATTGCCTCTGACATAGGAGTTGATCCCCACATTTCGTCTTTTGTAGCAGACATCAGCAAAACAGGCCCGTTAATGTTTTCAACCTTTATCAAGGCTTTTTCAACGGCTACAGTATCTTTCAGCATCGTATCAAATGCTAAACGTAAATCACGTTTGATTAATGCAGGTATAGTTTCTTCTGAAACAGGTACATAGGGCACTTCTTTATCCTGGTATGTCCATGAAGAAGTAGATAAATGACTTGTTAGGCCCGGAAAAGCCACATGGCTTGGCACAATAGCTATTACACACGTAATATCCTTGAAATGACTAGCCAGAAGTAGTGCCAGTTCCCCTCCTTTTGAGCCACCTATTACAGCTATTTTGTCTTTATCAATTTTCGGATTTTTTGCAGCTTCTATAATCGCATCATGTACTTTCTCCAGTGAAATACGATCTAAAGTATCAGGTGCACCTTTGGCACCAAAATAGCCTAATGCTAAAAAAGCATAACCTTTTTTGATAAACTCATCGCGTGTGGGTTTCCAATAATTACTAGCCCAGGGATTACCGCCTTCTGAGCCACCCAAGCCTACTATAAGGGTTTGCTTATCTGATTCTCCGACATATAATTGGCTGTTAACACCCGGAGTAGCTAGAGTTTGAGAGAAGCTCTTAAAATAAAAAATAGTGAGTAGAACTACGAGTAAAGATTTAAGATGATTCATTTGATTGGTTGGTTAATGAAATACTGCACAAAATTGAATGCAATATTTCTCTTAACTTTTGACCTAAATCAAAAAATCACTTTTCTGCTCTGATTCTGCTTAATGTTTCCTGAGTAATACCCAGATAAGAAGCTACCATCCCTAAAGGAATACGATGGTAGATGCCTTTATAAACCTCACAAAAATGTTCGTATTTTTCTTTAGCGGTAGTAAAGCGCATAGAAGTAATGCGCTCGATGAGATAACCGAACGTACTTCCCATAGACAGGCGAGCATAACGCTCCATTTCAGGAAAATTATTAAACAAAAACATTAAATCGTGTACTTCCAGTATATAGACATCGGTTTGCTCAATGGCATCTATATAATATAAGTCCAATTTATGCTGGATAAAACTACGTGGAGAATTCGTCCAGTCGCCCTCACAACTAAAATATTCACTCACTTCTCTCCCATCTTTCAGAAAATATATTCGCAACAGGCCTTTCTGAATAAAATAGCTTTTTGTGCATATTCTATCTGCCGAATGCAGCATCTCCCCTTTTGCAAAAGTCTTGAATGTAATCCGCTTGGTAAGTTCTTCCTTAAGTTGAGCGCTTACCTTTATATATTGTCCAAAATGATTGAAAAATTCTGTCATTCAGAAAGCGCTTAAATATTTACCTGTAAACAAAAAATTTCTCAATTCTGAAATAACTTCTTATCAGCCCAGAAAGTACCAAAAGGGATAACCGATACCAATAAAGCCAGGAGAGTTTTGCGGATATTCCAGTTTTGCTCAATTTTTATCTGAATAACAGCCAACACATATAGAATAAACAAAAGTCCATGAACCAAGCCGAAAGTTTTGTTAGGACCAGGATTATCAAATGCGTACTTCAAAGGCATTGTGATAAACAAAATCACTAAAAACGATACTCCCTCTATAAAAGCCAATATGCGAAGTCTGCCTAATTGTGTTTTCAATAAATTTAACATGGATGCGTATATTTAAAAATTTCTTAAAAGAGGTCTGAACCACGGAATAGCCAGCAGAATAAGTACTAGAGCGACAGAGAAATAAATAGTTATGGTTTTAAACTTAGCATAGTCTGAAGCTGCACGCTTGGCAATAGAGCTGCCAATGGTCATGACTACTATAGAACTGAACATTAAAGCGATGTGATAAATTCCGAAGAACCAGATTTCATGATTGCCCCCTGAGCCGCTTTTCATAAAAAACCGGGTGATTGGGCTCAACAAAAAGTACAATGTAAACCCTATCAGTAATTGGGTATGGCTGATGGTACCAGCTAACACACGCGCAATGCTATCTGCTTTGGTAAAAGTGCGTTTGCTAATTAACCCATGAATGCTTCTGCCAAGCGAATAAAGCAGGCTTATTAAGACGAGCCAACGAAGAATAGAATGAAAAAAGACAAATATCTCGTACATAAACGCCTGATTTTTTGCACAAAATTAGTTCAATCATCTATCAGATGTTAGGATTGATAAAGCAAAAAACCGGACTTTTCAATCATTTTTCTTCACATGGTAATTTCAATCCGTATAATTATAAACCCACTCCAGCACATCTCCATCATCAGGGTCGTCTACTACGCCTATGCACGTAAAATTATTTTTCTCTAACACTCTGCACGAAAACTTGTTTTCCGGAAGTGTACGGGCAGTCACTCTTACGGAAGGGTCAGTTTTTAACGATAAATCAACCAATAATTTACAAATAGCTGTGCCGACTCCCCGGTTTTGGTATTTCTCCATCGTTCCATAGGCAATTTCTATTGTCTCATTTATAGGCTTACCTTTAATACCTGCACTACCGATTATAGTCTCATTTTCTTTCACAAAATAACAAATCCAGGGTGGTACAAACCCTACTTTTTCATAAAATTCAACCGTCATCTCTACTAATTCCTGGCATTCAGGGTTACGCATCAATTCCTCGTTTTCGTCCAGAAATTCTTTTATAGGTACTAATTCCATGATGGTAATAAATTCTTTTATAATAAAAACGCTCTTTTGTTTAAAATAAGGGCCAAAAGTACTGATTCTTCTGAAAAATCTTCATAGTTATTTATTCAAATTTATTATTTCTTTCCTATCACAGTCCTCTTTCAATCAAATTCCAAATAAATTACTTGGCATTATTTTTGCTAATTTTTCTTAAAAAAATACCAAACTTTATTTTACATTCATTTGCTGCTGGGTTTCATTCATCAGAAATGCCCTCTACAACTTTGCATAACTATTTTAAAAGAGTACATCTTAGCTAAGATCAGTCCTAATAAAATTACACCATGAGTTACAAAGTTTTACTGTTTTCGTATTTCCTATTATTTAGTTCAGCTATCGGGCAAGTTGTTAAACCCTCTTTCAGACATATTTCTACTAACGAAGGTCTGTCTCAGGGACATGTTACTGCTATTCTTAAAGATAAACAAGGTTTTATGTGGTTTTCTACTTATGAAGGCCTCAATAAATTTGATGGGTATCGTTTTTTTATTTACAAACATTCTTCAGAAGATAGCCTAAGCTTACATAACAATATTGTCAATGATATTTTAGAAGATGATGCCGGAAATATATGGGTAGGTACAGCTACGGGGCTAGATAGATTTAACAGAGAAAAAGATAATTTCTCGCACTTCTTTGCTTCTAATAAAACAGTAGTTATACACGAAATATTTCAGGATAGTAAGAAAAGAATCTGGTTGGGAACAACCGAGGGTTTGTATCTTATTAACAGTGCTAATGGTAGCTTTAAGGTTTTCAGACACGAATATAATAATAAAAATAGCCTGAGCGCAGGTGCCGTTGACACCATAGAAGAAGATAAAGACGGTAGTTTATGGGTAGGTACCCGTAGTGGATTGAATAAATTCAATCCTGAAACTCAAACTTTTGTCCACTATGTTAGCGACCCTAAAAACCCGAATAGTATAGGTGCTAACTGGATTAAGGCATTATTCAGAGACAGCCAGAACAATATATGGATAGGAACACAACGAGGGGGTGTTTCTAAATACCACGTTAATAACGGTACTTTTACTAATTTTAAACATGACCCTAAAAACCCGAATAGTATTGGCTATAACGACATTTTGTCGTTCATAGAAGATACTGCAGGAAATATATGGGTAGGTACCGAAAATGGTGGTATTAGTGTATATGGCGCGAAAACCAAGACTTTTCAGACTTTTCTGAATGATGCCAGTGATATAAGTAGCCTTAGCAATAATTCTGTATATGAATTATATATTGATGATATTGGCAATATCTGGGTAGGTACGTATTCGGGAGGTGTTAATTTCCTACCGAAATTCGGTAATAAATTTGCCTTGTTAAAAGAGGGGAATCCCGTTAATGGTCTGAAAAATAGCAGTATCCTGTCTATTGCCGGAGACAGTGAGGGAAATGTATGGCTAGGCACCGATGGAGGTGGATTAAGTTATTTCGACAAAAAGAAAAACACTTTTACTACCTACAAAAAACAACCATCAAACCCTAATAGTATTAATTCTGACTTTGTCACTTCGGTAGCACTGATAGATAAAGACCTCTTAGGAGTTGGTCTATATCTGGGAGGGTTTGATTTATTTAATAAAAAAACCGGCCAGTTTATCCATCATATGCCCGATAAAAATAATCCTAACAGTATTTCTTCTGAAAGTGTGTATGCTATACTAAAGGCGAGAGACGGAAATATATGGATTGGTACGTTGAGCGGCGGGCTTAGTTACTATGACAGAAAGACCAATAGTTTTACCAACTATATTCATAAGCTAAATGACTCGAATAGTATCGCAGGCGATTTTGTAAGAGCGCTTTATGAAGATGATGACGGTATCTTATGGGTAGGAACAGATAATAGTTTAGATGCTTTTGATAAAAACACTAAAAAATTCACTCACTTTACGCATAAAAGCAATGATAAGAAGAGCATTATCAATAACAATGTGCAAGTGATAAAAGAAGCACAGAAGGGGTATTTATGGATCGGTACAACAGATGGCTTATCATTGTTTGATCTGAAAACAAAGACCTTTGAAAACATCAGTGAAAAAGATGGCCTGCCAAATAATGTCATTAACGGAATTTTGAAAGATAAAAAGGGGAATCTCTGGATAAGCACTAATAAGGGGATTTCTAAATATACACCGTCTACCAAAAAATTCCGTAATTATGGTATTTCAGATGGCTTGCAGGGAAACGAATTTAAACCTGCTTCGGCATTTCAGACAGTTGACGGGGAAATGTTTTTTGGTGGACCTGATGGTTTGAATACTTTTTATCCAGATAGTATGAAAGACAATACTTTCATTCCACCCGTGCATATTACCGACTTTCAGATTTTTAATAGAACGGTAGGTATTGACGAAAAGGGTTCTCCATTGACTAGTGCCATCAGCGAGACTAAGGAAATTACACTCACACATGAGCAGTCGGTCTTCTCGTTTGAGTTTTCAGCTCTGAATTATACTTTATCAAGAAAGAATCAATATGCTTACAAATTAGAGGGTTTTGATAAAGACTGGAATTATATAGGAAGCCGACGATCTGCCACTTATACCAACCTTGACCCTGGCACTTATACTTTTAGAGTAAAGGCTTCTAATAATGATGGCGTCTGGAACGAGGAAGGGACAGCTATAACTATCACAGTGCTACCCCCATTCTGGGAAACGTGGTGGTTCAGAACATTGCTGGTTGCAATTGTCATAGGTTCTGCCATAGGTTTTTACCGTTACAGAATTGGCCGGATAAAAGCACATAATGAAAAATTAGAAAAACAGGTTGAAACCAGAACAGCGCAACTACGTAAATCAACCGAAGAAGAACTGAAAGCCAGACAAGATGCTGAAAAAGCAAACCTTGCCAAAAGCATCTTTTTGGCTACTATGAGCCACGAGATACGTACACCACTGAATGGTATCATCGGTATGACCTCCCTGCTTGAAGAAACAGAACTGAACGAAGAGCAGAGAAACTACACTGATACGATACATACTTGTGGTGAAGGCTTATTGACAGTTATCAACGATATTCTCGACTTTTCTAAAATTGAGTCTGGTAATATGGAATTAGATGTCAAGGACTTTGACCTAAGACATTGTATTGAAGAAGTACTGGATATTTTTGCCGAAAAAGTAGCCAAATTGAATATTGACTTATTGTATCAGATCGACTGGGATGTGCCGATGCAAATTATTGGAGATAATCTGCGTTTGCGTCAGGTACTATTAAATCTTATTGGTAATGCTATTAAGTTTACCCATAAAGGAGAGATTTTTATCAGAGTCTTTTTGGTGAATACAGGGCCAAATGGGCAATTCGAATTAGGCTTCCAGGTAAAAGATACAGGCATCGGTATCCCGGCTGATAAAATTGACAAGTTATTCAAGGCATTTTCTCAGGTTGATTCATCTACAACCCGTAAATATGGCGGCACCGGTTTAGGACTTGTCATCAGTGAAAAACTAATCAAATTAATGGGCGGTGATATTAGTGTAAGAAGTGAAGTTGACAAAGGCACTATATTTACTTTTACCATAAAGACTGAAATAAGTTCGGTAAAGATATCTACTTTACCTTTCAATCTGGAGGTTTTAGAAAACAAGAGAGTTTTAGTAGTTGACGATAACCTAACTAACCTGAGCATTTTTAAAGGGCAGTTAGAACAATGGAAGATGATACCAACACTTTCGTCTTCTCCAAAAGAAGCATTGGATCTAGTAAAAGACAACAACTCTTTTGACATTATCATTAATGATATGCAAATGCCTGAGATGGATGGGGTTGAACTAGCCTTGGCTATTAAGAAAATAGCGCCAAAAATCCCGATCATGCTTTTGAGCTCTATTTCTGATACTTTTTATAAAGAACACCCTGATTTATTCTGTTCGGTACTTACCAAGCCTGCCAAACAACATATTCTTTGTAGGAATATCCACAACCAGCTTCTATCTAAAGAGCAGCCTGTGGTAGTTGAGAAAATTAAGGGTATGGCCGCACAAAAACTATCTGTTGAGTTTGCAGCGCAGTACCCTATGCATATTCTGGTGGCAGAAGACTATATTATGAACCAGAAACTTGCACTGCGGGTATTAAGTAAACTAGGTTATGAAGCTGATCTGGCCGAAAATGGCATGGAAGTGTTAGAAGCTATTAAGCATAAAGAATATGATGTGATTCTGATGGATGTTCAGATGCCTGAACTAGATGGCTTACAAGCAACGGAACTTATCAGAGCGCAGATGATTAATCAGCCTGTTATTATAGCCATGACTGCCAATGCCTTGCAGGAGAGCCGTGATGAATGTCTAAGAGCGGGTATGGACGATTATATAAGCAAACCAATAAATCTGGAATTTTTAGTGGCAGCATTAGAGAAATGGGGAACATTAATCAAGAAAAAATCCCAGGAACCCCTCGAATCAGAAATTGTATGATTGCCTATAGAGTGATATTGTGTCTGATAAATGCTATTACTTTCGTAATAGCATTTTTTATTTCCTCATCATTCATTACTGACCTGATGGCTGGCTAATCTCTTTGTCTAAAGCTATAGGGCTACCCAGATTTGGTGTACCGTCGGCATTCCAGGTGAAAGGTTGCATACGCGGTGAACGGTTATTGCCACATCCCTGTCCCGCTTCGGGGTTTGCATGGTAGATTATCCAATGCTCTTTCCCATCCGGAGATTTAAAAAACGAATTATGTCCGGGAGCAAAAGCTTTACCCTCAGGGTTTGCTTTAAAGATAGGCTCCGCCGTCTTTTTCCATGAAGAAGCCTGCATTAAATCGGCGCTAGCATCAGCTTCTAATAGACCCAGAGTATAGTGGTCAGTCCAGCAACCACTTGCCGAAAATACTATAAATATCTTTTTGCTATCGTCTGATTGTCTTAAAAACTGAGGGCCTTCATTCACCACAGGTAAAGGGCCTGATCCCATTTTTTCCCATCTATGTTCAGGAGTAGATATTTCTGTCCGAGTACCCTCTATCGTCCAAGGATTTTTCAATTTGGCTATATAAATATCCTGACTAACGTTTTCGGCTCCCTCCCAACCTGACCATATGGCGTATAATTGTTTGTTTACCTCAAAAATACTCATATCAATCGCCCAGCGATTAGTCGGATCGGTTATCTGCCCTTTGAATGTCCAGTTGGTAGTAGTTGGGTCAGCATCAGGGTTTTCTAATACATACATCCGATGGTTATCATTTTTGCCATCATCAGCCGCTACATATATATACCATTTGTCATTCAGAAAATGTATTTCAGGAGCCCAAAGTTCTTTCGAATAATTACCGGAAGCAGGAGGCGTCCACACTACATGTCCCTCTGTTTTTGATAATTCGGCCAGATTCTTTGTTTTCCTAAGGGTAACATTTCTGCCCGTAGAATTACAATAATAATAGAATCCATCCTTGCGAATCACCCAAGGGTCAGGGCCGGTAGGTAATAGTGGATTTTTGAAGGTAGTCTGGGCGTGGCATATACCCATACTCATTGAAAATAGCCCGATAGAAACGAGACTAAAAAAGCGATTTTTAGGCATGCTAAATAGGTTAAAAATAAAGATTGAATAGGAAAAACCTTAACTGGTTTTGAATAGCTAAATTATAACCAAGCAGTGGACTTATACAAATGAAGAGGAATTATTTTTTCACCTTATAGTAAAAGGCATAAAAAAAGGCGGTAGAACCGCCCTTATATTAATGATGTCCTTCGTCGGCTTGTTTACGATCGTAGTTATTAGCGAAAGTAAAGCCCAGAAAGATAAAACCGAGTATAAAGACAAATAAATCGCCAAATACCCAAAGAATTGTCATACATAATAAAAAGATTACTAATGTAAGCCAGCTAGGAAGCTTTGTCGAGCCTGAATTGTTTGCCATAATTTATCTTGATACGTTAAATTCTGCCTGCAAGTTATGACATAAGTCCCAAAATTGAAAATATTACTTAATTTTCTCGTAAAAAAATGAATTACCGTCTGCCAGCGTAGAGCCGATTGGTGCAGGTTGGTATAATACCAGATACTTCGGGGTTTCGGTAAATGACATGAAAGAATAGGTTTTGCTATCTTCAAAAACCAGTTTATCTTTCTGATAAGTAGCTTTCTCATCTGTACTGATACTTACATCAGATTTCTCTATTACTTTACCATCTTTTGTACGCGTATAAGTACCTTTCGAGGCATTAAAAGCCAGAATTTCTTCATAATCAGGCGTAAGTTCAGTTGGCCCCTGTGGAGATGGGAAACCAATCCCAATTTTCACCAGTTTCCACTCCCCGTTTATTTCATTTAATAGTGGGTCTGGTGCCGTATTTTCGCAAGAAGCTAAAAACAAAATAGTACAGATAAGAATCAATGTAGTTTTCATAATTTAATACAGTTTTTCATAATAGATTCTTTCTCATCTAAAAAGGTTGGAATCTGATAGTCAATTATTTATCAAAAATCAAATTCCAGAATATCTGGATCATTTAATAAACTCTTGATGGCTTTTTCATGATTTTTTTCCGGTCCTCTCACCGTCCATGTTCCGCTTATTAAATTATTTGATTTGGTCTGCATATTCCGTTCAGCTTCCAGGCCAAACTTTTCGAATTTATGCTCATAGTGTTTCAAAGTATCATTATTAAACTTGCAAACAATACGATAGGTACGAATCAGGTTTCTTTTCTTGATAATGTTCTGCATGGGCACTAACCCATATAAAGCAAAAATAACCAGAGCCATCGCTGCAAAACCTGTTTCATAGAGTCCTTTACCGAATCCGACACACATACCTAAGGCAGCTGTAACCCATGCTGCCGCAGCGGTGGTAATACCTGTAATACGCCCACTTGAATTATCTCTGAAAATGATTCCTCCCCCCACAAAACCAATGCCTGTAACAATATTAGCGGCAATACGCGAGGGATCAGAGCCTAATTTGATAGAAATCAATGTAAAAAGCGTAGAGCCTACACAAATCAATATCATGGTGCGTAGCCCGGCAGATTTACTATGATACTCTCTTTCAAAACCAATAATGGCCCCTGTACCTGCCGAAATCAGGAGTTTAATAACGTCTTCTGTAATAAATTCTATAAACATAGTGTGTTGTAAGTAGCTAAAATACTAACAATTTAGCTTCCTGATTGTTATTGAGTAAAATACGTATGCCAACCAACGATATCAGAAAATAGTATTTTAGTATTTTCCGTAAAACTTAACACAAATTTTTTGTATTTTCTGAATACTTTGGTTGTATTTGCAAATTATTTTAAAACATCTCCAAATAAATCCTTATGAAAACTGATCTTAAACAAAAGGCCTCTGAAATTGCCGCTGCCCTAGCTGACGTGGTAAAAGGAGAAACAACCAACAAAAAGATTAAAAAGGCTATCGATAAAACTGCGAAAAAACTAGCGAAAAAAGTAGCTAAAGTTAAAAAAGAAGCAGAAAAAGATAAGCAGAAAGAAGAAAAGAAAGCTTTAAAGAAAGTTGCTGAAAAAGCGAAGAAAGACAAGAAAAAAGATAAAAAGAAAGACGAAAAAGCACCGGCAGCACCAAAAGCTGACTCGCCTAAGCCAACTCCCGCCCCCGCTCCTGAAGCGCCAAAGGCAGTAGCTCCAAAACCGGCTCCGGCTAAACCTGCTCCCGAAAAACCAAAAGCAGTAGCGCCAAAACCAAAAGAAACAACAGCTTAAGATTACAGCTTATCTATCTCAACTATTCATGATTAGTTTCACAAAATTAAACCTAAGTATGTCAAGTGGTGGAGATAATCAATTTTTACTTGATTGAAGAATCCAGTTCAGGACTAAAAGTAAAGTGGTGAAGGCATACTCAGACCGTTTATTTTGAAAAGAAACTGGAAAGACATTTGTTCATTCATTATTTGAGTAAATTATCAGGGAGGTTTCGGCCTCCTTTTTAATTATTAAAAATCAACAAATATGTTAAAAACTGAGAAAACAATTTACAAGCTATTATTTGCACTGATGATGTCTTTTACTTTTTTTGGTATTGCTAAAGTCTTTAAGGATAATTACTTAATTAGTAGTTCGGGGTTTATGCAATCAGGTTTTATGGTATTGCTATTTATCGCCTTATGTCCGGCTAAATTTATCTGGAAAAAAAAGGCGCTTATTTTACTATTGACACCCGTTTTATACTCTTGTAATTATGCCAAATCAAATCAGCAGGTCGTAGTTTCAGCCGACTGCGGTATGACATGGAAGAAAATCAATGCAGGCGACGCTGTACCTAAAGGTGTTGGTAATTATTGCTATATGAAAGTTGTTATGCCAAACTTTCCTATGCAAGGAGACAGCAGGTTTATTACTAATCTGAAAGACCGCGTAAGAGCGTTTGTTCATATAGATTACGATTATTCCATTACAGACCCATTGGCCTTTATTAAACAGGCAAAATATCTTGGCAAAGCTAACTCAAATGCTGATGATGGAGAGGCGCTAGACCCATCTGCTTTTGAAGGAGCCGAAAACATGGTTATTGATAAAAGAATAAGGGATATTAGCAAAGACTTATTTATTACGGAAGATATAGTCGAATTAGATCAATCAGAATTAGAAAATAGATTGTTCGACGCTTCCAATAAGGTTCTGGAGCAATTAGGCGTTCATCTTAATTTTATTACACTAACCTTTGATTTAGACGAACAGACCCGACAGGCCATTGATGTTTCAACCGCTATGAAGATATATGAAAGTAAAGGCTTAACTGATGTTGGCAAACAGGTTATGATTTCAAGAGCAGGAGCAACTAAAGTAAACATAGAAAATAAATTACCATCACAAGCCGTGGAAGAAAAATAACCAAGTTACCTGGGAAAGGCTTTTTTATCAGATTGAATTTTGATAAGTTTACAAATATTAATATATAGGTACCGGGCAAAGAAATATTATATACCTCTCAAGGATATAGATAAAAAATTGTGAATCATTTTTGATGAAAATCAATCTATCAAATCTCTATAGTTTCATAAAAAGGTGTAAATCCCTTCTGATTTACACCTTTTCCTTTATACTTCTTTCAACCTCTAACGTTCTAGCCCAAAAGGCTAATGAATTGATCATTACCGAAATTATGGCTGACCCTACCCCCACTAAAGGTTTGCCGGAGAAAGAATATATCGAATTATATAATCGCTCGGATAAAGCTATTAGTTTCAATCAATTGGTTCTTTTTTATAATGCTAGTTCTGTCAGATTTCCTGATGTGTCTATTCAGCCTAATGAATATATAATTGTTACACATCGGAATAATGTGACGGATTTTCAGTCTTATGGCAAGGTAGTTGGTTTGAATAATTTCTCACTCAACAATACAGGCTCTACTTTAATTATAAAGGATGCTAAAAACACTACGATCTTCTCGGTAACTTATTCTGATAAATGGCATACCCCAAACAAAGCGCAAGGCTTTGCTTTAGAAATGATTGATAAAGATTTTCCTTGCAGAGAAGAGGGTAATTGGACTTCAAGCGAGGTCGCCTTACAAGGCACTCCTGGCAAAGAGAACTCAGTAAAAGCATCACAACCCGATTTAACTCCTCCTGAATTGGTCAGATATGAATTAGAAAACTCTTCAGCTCTAAAACTTATCTTTTCTGAAAAATTAGATAGTCTTTCTACTATTAGTGTTAATGCGTATACGTTTGATAAATCATTAAAAATAGAAAGTATAAGCATTGAAAGCCCTCAAAATCAATATGTGCATCTGGGGCTTGCTACTCCATTACAAGCAAATACCCATTATACCCTTACAGCCAGAAATATAGCAGATTGTTCGGGCAATGTGCTGAAAGAAACTAACCTGCCAATAGCCAATGTCCAACCTGCCGATTCGGGCGATGTGGTGATTAATGAGGTTTTATTTAATCCCCGTAGCGGTGGTGAAGATTTTGTTGAAATATATAACCGAAGCAATAAATTTATAAGTCTGAAAGACTGGGTTTTGACCAATATTGATGCTAACGGAGCAATAGGCAACAGCAGGCCTATCAGCAATATAAATTACATTTTACAGCCCAAGCAGTTCTTAGCACTAAGCAGAAGTGCTGCGATTATTAAGGCTCAATATTTCAAAGCGGTTTCAGAAAATATTCTGGAGATGGCTTCTATCCCTACATTTCCTGATGAAAGTGGAACGGTTATCCTACTTAATGGAAATAAAAAAGTCTTTGATAGATTTGATTATTCTGAGGACTTGCATCATGTTTTGATTGATAATAAATCAGGAGTTTCTCTGGAAAAATCAGATTATAACCTCCCCTCTTCTATACTTTCTAACTGGCATTCAGCAGCAGCTTCCGAGGGTTATGCGACACCTGGTTATACTAACTCGCAAGCGACATTAACCAATGTAAAAAATGCTTTTACTATAGACCCTGAAATTTTCACACCTGATAGCGATGGTGCTGATGATATAACACAATTGAAATTCACCTTGGATAGGCACGGATATTTAGCCAATGTTTACATTTTTGATATAAATGGCCGCATGCTGAAACAATTAGCCCAAAATCAGTTATTAAGTCCCAAGGACCAGATAACATGGGATGGTAAAAACGGCAATAATGATATAGTAGCCGTGGGGTATTATATAATTTTGGTAGAATTGTTTAATACCAATGGAGAAAAACTGGAATTTAAAGGAAAGGTAGTAGTAGGAAGCAAATATTAAAGCCAACCTCTTTCTATCGCGACTTTTACAGCTTCTGCCTTACTACTGATTTCAAGTTTCTGGTAAATATTTTTCAGATGGGTACGCACTGTATGCGGACTAATAAACATCGCATCGCTAATATCCTGATAGGTAAAACCCTTGGCAAATGCAGTTAGTATCTCTATCTCACGCTTAGAAAGCGCCTCTTTTTCCATTACAAGCTTTTTCTCAACTATTTCAACTGCTTGTGTCTGCACTTCAACATCGGTATTTTGCTTTAGGTTAGTAAATAAGTATTCTTTTACTCTCACAACCATCGCTACCGATAAAATGATGATTTCGAATAAAAAACCGAATAAATAGGCATAGGGTTGTACAATCCAGATGTCGAAAATATGATTGAAGTATTGGGGTAAAATATAAGAAAGAATTGGCGGAATAACTGAAATGAGATAAATGCGTGACATGGTATTTTTGCGAACCGAGGCCAATACAGTCAGGTAAAGGAAAGACAAAACGGTGATAAAGAAAATGCGAGCCGTCCAACCAGAAAATTGTACATAGGCATCAGAGACTCCTGCAATCCAGAGTGGTGAAAAAAGTGAGGGCAATAATAAAGCCCAGAATATAATGCTCATTACACGGAGCGTGCGTTCAAAAAAAGGTCGGTCAGCTAATGAGAGTTTTGTAAAGGCAATTACAAACAGGATACTCCAGAAAAATACACTATAACTGAAATATTGTGTTAAATCTACTACACTATTCCTCTGGAAATTAGCAGGAAGATATTCATATAAGAATCCATCCAGGTGCAGAAAAACCAAGATAAGGCTTAATACATACATGCCATAGAAATAGAAAATCCGCATATTGAGCAGGTAGGCTATAAGGAAATTTCCTACTACTGCTAAAATCAGAATTCCTATAATAATACCCCAGAAGAAATTAAGCTGTCTATCACTTTTTTCAAAAGCCTTTGGGTTCCAGATAATAATCGGGAACTTGATAGAGTTCAACACGTTCTTACCTTTCAGATAAATAGTATACCTCTCTCCGGCTTTCAGGTGTATCGGAAAAACAAAATCCCTATGCACATAAGGGCGATTGATAATGGGAGTAAGACAACTAAGATTTTCAAAAGACTGGACGATTTTTCCTTTCTGAACCAGATAAAAATTCAATTTATCAAAAATCGCACTATTCACATGAAATAGATACTGGCTCTCTACTTTGCTTCCTACCTCAAGCCTCACCCATCCTATTCGTTTTCCCCAGCCCAGATTAGGGATTCCTACTTTCGATAAATGAAAATACTCCTGCTTGGCTTCTATGAGGTTATCAATTGTAATGGCATTAGATGAATCTTTCAGAACAAACATATTCTCTTTAATCTCCTGTTTCTGCAAACTATTATCCAGCCAGATCGTGCTCTGGCAGAAAGTAGTAATGGGTAGTAAAAAAAGGAGTAGCAAGCGCATTTATTCTGGGTTTTGTGGCAATTTAAGTAAAATACCACAAATGCGGTATTGAATTATGCCATAATCTACACCTCATTTGCAAAAGATTTCTCAACAAGAATAGCTATGAAAAAACCTAAGCTGCTTTTGCCTGACCTGAAAATACTGTTACAAAACCAAAACTTTATATTACAGTACCCGACCGAGACAGAGCCACGTTTTCAAGCATTTTTTGAAAGCGTTGAAATGTTGGCTCTGTTAAATAAAATCAGTTTAAAGAAACGCCTGAGCAGCCAGATTTATTTAGCCATGATTCATTTCCAATTCAAAGATTTTATTCAATTAAGCTCCCCTGGCCGGTGGCAACTATCCCTATTAGTATTGATTGGAAGAACTTTGGGTTACCGAATTTAAACAAACAAAACCATGAAAAAAACCTTACTATTATTGATGCTACTGCCTACCATACTATTAGGCCAGAACTACACTATTCAGAATAATACCAATAGTCTTATTCTGACACCACAGGGTATCCAAACTCAAAAAGATAAGGGAAGCTATCTCTTGAACGATAATGTTTCGCTAGGCTACGATGCTCTTAAAAACAATAAAGCGTATAGTGGCATTGGTGTGGGCAATACCGCTATTGGTTTTCAGGCACTCAGAGATAATGCCATTGACTCTTTAGGTGGCACTTATGGCTTTTACAATATTGGTATAGGTTCCAATGCTTTATTACAAAACCAGACAGGGTATCTGAATACCGCCATCGGAACTGATGCACTATCACTAGGTACTTTAGCCAGAAGAAATATAGCCATAGGTGCATCAGCCGGGAGAGATATAGATGCCGATTATAATATTGCCATTGGTGTAAATGCCATGAGTGGGCGAAAATATGGGAATAGAAACACTGTTATTGGTCATGAAGCGGGTGTATTTTCAGGCTCTCCTACAACCGTTGATAGTGCGAATGTATTGATAGGCTACAAAGCGGGCTCAGGCATTAGCTTAGGAAGCAATAAACTTTACATCGCCAATTCAGAAACCACTAACCCATTAATCTGGGGAGATTTCAATTTGAAGTACTTGGGTATAAGTGGAAAGGTAGGTATCAACACCAAAACACCTGCTAACAATCTTCATGTAAATGAGGCTTTTGCTGCTAATAATTTTGCTTCCTTTACAAATAGCATTACCGGTTCAACTGTTAATGATGGACTTATTGTGGGTATTACAGGCGCAGCTGATGCCTATATTCTGCAAAAAGAGAATAAAAGCCTTTTTTTTGGCACAAATAATTCGGTAGCCATGGGTATCAGGTCTACCGGTAACGTTAGCATCGGAGGCGCTCCTGCTGATTTCAAACTTCAGATATTTAATGGTGACCTGGCTATCACGAATCAGCTTGATAATAAGCATTGGATACTAGGCTATAATGCCAGTGCCGATTATTTTGGCATATTTGAGCAACTACTCGCAGCACCTCGACTCGTCATCGCTAATGGTGGCAATGTGGGTATTGGCACTTCTACCCCTACCAGTAAATTACAGGTAAGCAATGGCATTTTCACCTTACACAATTCGGCTGATAACAAGCGTTGGTCATTGGGATATGACGCAACTGACGACTATTTTTATATTGATGAACTAGGTATTGCCCGCAGGTTTTATATCAAAAACGGAGGTAATGTGGGTATAGGACTGGATAATCCCTCTGAAATGCTTCACGTTTGGGACAATATTCAATCGTGGAATTACTATGCTGAAAATAATATTGGTATCCGCACAACTAACCCGGATTTCCCCTTAGAAATTAATGGAGCCTCTAATCGTAATTATAGTTATGGTTATCTGAATAGTACCGCTCATACCGGTACGGCATCCGGGGCAAATGATTATTCTATGAAAGCTTCGCACCGGATATTAGCTACAGAATTTAACGCCTATTCTGACGCCCGCCATAAGAAAGTATTAAGCTTAGCTGATAATAAGCAGGATTTAGCCCTCCTGAATCAATTACAGGTAAAGCACTATCAATACATTGACACCATTAGCAAAAGCAACTCACCAAAGTATGGCTTTATAGCTCAGGAAGTGGAAAAAGTTCTGCCCGAGGCTGTTACAAAAATCGGCACTGAATATATACCTGATATGTTTTGCCTAGCTACAAAAACAATATTTGATGAAGGTAAACATGAGCTCTATATCACATTACCTACTGCCCATAGTTATCAGAAAGGTGATATGATAAAAATTATTACTAACAAGGAGCACTTTAAAACCGTGTCCCAAATAATTGACAATCAAACAATTGTAGTGGGAAACTGGTTAGAGAAAACAGATAAAGTTTTTATCTTTGGTAAAAAAGTAAAGGATTTCCGCACAGTTGATTACGACAGAATCTTCACACTAGGTATAAGTGCCATTCAGGAACTGAATAGAGAGCTGGAAAACATGAAAACAGCCTACGAACATAGGCTCTCGGCACTTGAAACGAAAATGAATAGTATTCTCAACCAAAACGGAAAATAACATGAAAACTATCCTATTATTACTATTACTGCCCACTTTACTTTTTGCACAGATAGATTCAAAAGTACAAGCCGGTAAAACTTCTCTTGTCGGTAAATGGACAAATAACCAATTCGGTTTTGCCATGGTGCTACAACTCAATGCCGATGGAAGTGGCAAGTTTGATGAAGAAAAAATCACCTACACATCTACAGCTACCATACTATCAATGAAACAGGATGGTGAAACAACCAATTATAAATACGTTTTACAAAATGGACAATTAACGCTTTCAGGCGGAGATTTAGATGCACCTATCACTTTTGCCAAAGGTGATGGCGCCACGAATACTGCTACCGCTGTTCAGAAATCTACTCCTACTACCTCACCATCAACCAAATCCGGTGGTTCATCTATTGTTGGTACCTGGTCAGGCAATGGAGAAACGATGGTTTTCCAAGCAAGTGGACAAGGTTCGTATAATGGGGTTGGTTTTCAGTACAATACATCGGGCAATAATGTATCTATCACCGGAGCCACAGGCACTACTACCTTGCAATATGCAGTCAATGGCAATTATCTGACTTTAAGTGGCAATGGCACAACAGCTATTCTGCAAAAAGGCACAGCCAATGGATCAACAGCAGGCGGATATGGGCAAACATCGACTGGCAATTCAGGCGGAGGTGGTGGTATAGACCAGAGTATTGTAGGTAAATGGTGCTGGGCAAATACTTCTTCTACTTCGTCAAGTAGCTATAATAGTACCAAATGTATTGTCATTAATGGCAACGGCTCTTATGAATATTATGCCGAGGGCTCAATCAGTGGATACGGTGGTGGTGGTTATGGAGGGTCAAACAGTAAAAGTTCTGATAGAGGGACCTGGAAACTGGAGGGAAACAGAATACACGTGCAATCTCAGGCAGAGGGATACAAAGTGTATTCTTTTGAAAAGCGGAATCACCCGAAAAATGGAGATCCAATGATAGTGATTGATGGAGACACTTATGTAACCTATTACAAAAAAGCTCCCTGGAGATGAGATATACCCAAGCACGCCAGCCATTTTACATCCGTAATAGTGCTTATATTATCTTAAGTACAGGCTTACTATTTCTATTAGGTGCAATATTTATCTATAGTAGTCAATATGCTTTTATGAAAGAAGCGCGTAAAACCACAGGTCTTGTAACAGGTTTTGATATACCCAAAGGTAAAGTGCTCAAAAGACCAGTTATTGAATTTTATACTTCTGCCCAAAAAAAGCATACTTACTATCATTCAGAGGGAACGAATCCTCCGAAATACAAGAAAGGTGAGGAAGTAATAGTATATTACAATCCGCTGAATCCTGAAGATGTGAGTTTGGGATATAGCTTCATTCCCATGATTATCCTGAGCATATTCGGGTTGGTATTTACAGGAGTGGGTATAGCTATACGAAGATAAGTATATGCATAAACACTGAATAGACGATTTAAAAAATCGTCATACATATTAAACCTTATTATCATATATTATACAAATCATGAACAAAACAGACCCTCTCAGATATGTAATGCTCCTTTTCCTGCTTATAGGCGTTGGTTTTCTTGGTGGAGCTATCTATTCCTATATCTCTCACAAAAATTTCATGGCATCAGCCACTAAAACTAGTGGAAGAGTCATAAACCTACACTCCAATAGAAGAGGCAGTAAGGCTCCTGTGGTTGAGTATAGCGATGCCAGTGGCAAAGCCCATTTTTATTACCACAATGTCTATACGAAACCTTCTGCTTATGATTTGGGCGAAACTGTAGAACTCTACTTTAGTCCTGCGGATCCTGAAGATGCTACTATGGGTGGCATTTCAGTAATGGCTATTATTTTTGGGTTTATAGGCTTCATCTTTACCTTAATATCAGTTGTTTGTATCAAGGTTTTTTGGAATCAACCAGCAGTCATCTTACCTCAAAAACGTTATTAGTTCTTGCAGTGCATTATCTCAGTTTCTTGCTCTGTCTTTGGGTCATTAAATTATTTCTGTAATTTCTCTGCTCTTCACGCTCTAAATGTATACCGTAGGCAGAGACGCATCCTAATGCTACAACTTGCGAAACTATAAATAATACAACTATCATGGCTTTAAATGTTTTACATAATATATATATCAAAACATTTGCCAAGTCAGAAAACAGCCTAAAAATCAGTTTTTTGGGGAACGAGTTCCCCAAAAAACTGTGAATTTGTGTGATTATGCCTCCGTATAGCTTTAACTCTCCACTTATCAAGAATCCTCTATAGACGTACAACGACTCAATAATAATTTAGCAGGTAGTCTTAACAATGATTCAAGACAGGAATATCTGGATTTCATAATTTTCGATTATCTTGCATCTAAGGATTTACTTATTCATAGTTATTCAAATGAAAAACATCTACTTCATCACTCTACTTCTATTAATTGGTATGCAGTCTTTGGCACAAATAAGCCCATCAGAAAAATTTAAGAATGAAATACAGGCAAAACTTAGTACAGTTGAGGGAGAATTTGCCGTAGCCTTTAAGGATTTACAGACAGGAAAAACGTTATTTATCAACGAAAAAGACAATTTTCATGCAGCCAGTACCATGAAAACCCCTGTCATGATAGAGGTTTTTAAACAGGCACGAGCAGGAAAGTTCAAATTATCTGACTCGATTGTAGTGAAGAATGAATTTAAAAGCATTGTAGATGGCAGCTCATACAGTTTAGATATTACCGACGATAGCGCGGATGATATGTATAAAAAAATCGGCAGAAAAATGACTATCTACGACCTCACCTATCAGATGATTATCGTGAGCAGTAATCTGGCAACGAATATTCTGATTGATCTGGTTGATGCCAAAAATGCCAACGCCACCATGCGCACTTTAGGAGCCAATGATATTCAGGTATTACGCGGGGTTGAAGATAATAAAGCGTTTAAATTAGGCATGAATAATACGGTTACCGCCTATGACCTCATGACTATTTTTGAAAAACTAGCTCAGGAAAAGGTAGTAAGCCCGGAGGATTCAAAAGGCATGATTAAAATATTACTTGACCAGAAATTCAGAGAAAAAATACCTGCTAAACTGCCTGCAGAAGTAAAAGTAGCCCACAAAACAGGTTCCATTACTGGCGTACAGAATGACTCCGGCATTGTATACTTACCCGATGGCAGAAAATATGTACTGGTACTGCTTTCAAGAAAATTAAAAGATGAGAAAAAGGGTGTTGAAGCCCTTGCAGATGTTTCAAGAATGATATTTGATAATTTTCAACACTGATTAACTCTCTTTCTCCAAAAACTCCTTAATGCGGTGCGTTTTGTCTTTGCCTACTAATTCAATTAGAGCCTCATCAGGCGCATTCTTGATATTAGAAATAGTCTTGAAGTGTTTCAAAACTTTGGTTGCTGTTAACTTTCCAATACCCGGTGCGCTTTCCAGACTACTTATCAGGAAGTTCTGACTACGGCGGTCACGGTGGTGCGTGATACCAAAACGGTGGGCTTCATCACGGCAACGCTGAATCAGTTTCAAAGACTCAGATTTTTTATCAATATATAATGGTAACGTATCTTCCGGGAAATAGATTTCTTCCAGACGTTTGGCAATTCCTATAATCGGGATTTCGCCATATAAACTTATTTCTTTGAGTGCTTCACAAGCCGCTGATAATTGCCCTTTTCCACCATCAATAATTATTAAATCAGGCAAATCAGCTTTTTCTGCCAATAATCTTGTATAGCGTCTTGTCACTACCTCCTTCATCGTAGCAAAGTCGTTAGGCCCCTGTACGGTTCTCGGAATATAATGCCGATACTCTTTTGGTGAAGGCTGTCCGTTAATAAAGCAAACCATAGCCGACACCGGATTAGTGCCTTGTATATTAGAGTTATCAAAGCATTCAATATGACGCGGCAGGTTTTTCAATTGTAAATCCTGTTTCAGTTTCACCAATACACGGTCACGCTTATTAGTTGCTCCGCTAGCAGCAATGGCCTCTCTCTCTGCTTTTTCCTTTCTGAAATACACCACATTTTTCAACGACATATCCAACAACTTACGCTTATCCCCTATCTGTGGCACCGAAATATCCACTTTCATATCTATCGTTACAGGAATATTTGTCACTATCTCTTTCGTTGTGCTTTCGTATTGCTGACGAAGCTCCACAATAAACATCACCAGAATTTCTTCGTCTGTTTCCTCCAGTTTTTTCTTTACATCTAAAGTCTGTGTGAGCGTAATTGTCCCATTAATGACTTTCAGATAATTGATGTAGGCCGTTGTTTCATCAGAAGTGATACTGAATACATCTAAATCCTTAATAGCCGGATTCACTACCGTTGCCTTGCTCTGGTAGTTTTGCAGAAAATCAAGTTTCAGTTTAAACTGATGCGCCTCCTCAAATGCCAGCTTTTGGGCAGACTCCTGCATCCGCTGTTCAAAGTACTGTTTAGCCGGAGCCAGGTTACCCCTTAGGATATTATGCACCTGCTCAATCTCTTTGATATAATCAGCTTCCGTTTGCAGATTTTCACAGGGCCCTTTACAATTACCTATATGATATTCGAGGCATACCTTGAATTTTCTGGCATCAATATTTTCCTGTGAAAGATTTAGGTTACAGGTACGAATGGTATATAACTGGCTGAACATTTCGAGCAAAGCATACATCGCTTTTGAATTAACAAAAGGCCCGTATAATTTCCCTCTAGATTTATCTTCTATACGCCTGGTAGTAATTACTCTCGGAAAACGCTCGTTGGTTACGCATACATAAGGATACATTTTATCATCCCGCAGTAGAATATTATAGCGCGGCTGATATTTCTTAATCAGTGTATTTTCAAGTAGAAGTGCGTCAAATTCGGTGGGAACAATCGTAAATTCCAGTTTCCGGATACTTACTACCAAACGACGCGTCTTTTTATCGTGGCGATTAAAATTAGCAAAATAACTGGTTACTCTGTTTTTTAAATTCTTGGCTTTTCCAACGTAAATCACTTCTCCATCGTCGCCAAAATAACGATACACGCCTGGCTCTTCGGGTACTCTTCCCAACTCTGTTTTATAATCAAAAATTATCTCAGACATAAACTCCTACAATATTATCTCACTAATTAAATATTAACAGTATGACTGGTTAATGTGTTCAAAATCTAACGAATACTTATATGCATTTAGCCTTTATTTTTTAACAAAAAACTAAATTAAGTACAAAGCCTCAATAAATTGATAATATTGGCTGAATTTCCATGAATCAGGTGAGTTTTTAATATAATTAATATAAACTGAATAATATTTGCTTATACGGTTTATGTTCTTTACACTTGTTATACGACTAGAATCTATTGTGTATATAAAGTTTGATAGCAGGCTACCTCAAAACTCATTCAAATGACAAAACAAATCTATAATCCGTTTATTCTTGCACTGAAAGCTTACAATCTTACTGTGGAAATCCACCATCATTCTGCTTATCAGATTGTTTTGTCAAATGATAGTCCCTTTACTTCAACTATTAACGGAAAATTATACGAAGGCATTCATGGCTTTCTGATTAAACCACACGTTACTCATTTGTGCAATGCCGAAAAAGGGACGTTAAGTATTTTAAACATAGAACCTTATTCAACTATTGGTTTAAAGCTTTCAGGCAGATTCGGCAAGAATCAAGATTATATCGTTTTTAACTCTAAAACCGATATATATACTTTTTTTCAAATCAAAGAAGATAGTTTTGATATTTATACAATCATTAACGCTTTACTTTTAAAACTATCAACAACTAATTACGATGAAAGAGTGACAAAAATAGTAGAATACATCAAAGCCAATTTCTTCGAACAAGATATAACCCCACAAACTTTTGCTGATATCGTTTTTCTTTCCCCCTCTCGTTTAGCTTCACTTTTTAAACAACAAACAGGCAGCAGTTTGTCTAAATATCTATTATGGACAAGGTTGCGTCAGGCCGTTTATCTGGCACTTGCTGAAAAAGACAGAACCCTTACTGACATTGCCTACGATACAGGTTTTTACGATTTGCCTCAACTCAATAAGTATATGTATGAAATGTTTGGCATGCCGCCCAAAGCCCTAAAGCAGAACAGTGATTTGATACAAGTTTATTAGTGCGGGGGTTTGCAATTTTGTGCTATCATTTAAACAATTAAATAAAAGCACAATGAAAGCAATAGTATATCAAAAGTTTGGAAACACAGATGTTTTGCAAACCATAGAAGAGCCTAAACCTTCTATTCAATCAGATCAGGTTCTGGTAAAAATAAAAGTAGTATCCATTAATCCTTTAGACTGGAAAATCAGAAAAGGAGAAATGAAACTGATGTCAGGCTCTAAGTTCCCTAAGCATACAGGAACTGATTTTGCTGGTATCATTGAAGAGACAGGAACATCAGTATCTGGTTTCAAAAAAGGAGATGAGGTTTTTGGAACAGTAAAAAATAATATGAAAGATGGTGCACTAGCCGAATATATTGCTGTGCCTACTACATCAGTCTGGAAAAAACCTATACACATCAATTTTGCACAATCTGCCTCTATTCCCACAGTTGGTGCCGCGGCTGTAACAGCATTGCAAAAAATGGGAAACATTCATGCACAAACTGAAATTCTGGTAAATGGTGCAACAGGTGGTTTCGGCATGTTCTTGCTACAATTATTAAAACAAAAGCAGGCAAACATAACGGCAGTTACCAGTACAAAAGCCATTGCCTTTGCAAAAAAATGGGGAGCAGATATAGTAGTTGATTATACGAAAGAAAATATTCTTACTCAAAACAAAGCCTATGATATCGTAATTGATTTATCAGGTAAAATGGGTTATGCAAATGCTAAACAGATGATGAAATCTAAAGCCTTATTTTTAAACCCGACACCAAAACCTATTGAAATTCCCACTTCGCTTTTTAAAAATTTATTTACGAGCAAAAAACATATAGTCGTTCTTTCAAATCCATCCACAGAAAACATGGATATTCTGCTAGATGCAGTCAACAATGGGTTACAAATTGAAGTAAGTAAAGTGTTTCCATTTGCTCAATCTAAAGAAGCTTATCAATATGCTGAGCAAGGCGGTTATATCGGTAAAGTAGTTATAGAATTCAATTAAGCAGTCTTCTAAAGAATCGGTAAAAGCAATAAAATATAAAAACAATCTATCTAAATAGTAATATATATGAAAAGCAATATTAAAATCATAAAAGAAAATAACGGGAAGCATTTCTCTGTAGTCGGTGACACTTATCGAACTATTATTTCAGGCAAACAAACCAATGGCGAATATGCCATAATTGATATGCTGGTTCCTCTGGATGGAGGTCCCCCACCCCATGCGCACGCATCATTTCATGAGTCATTTTATATCGTTGACGGAGAGCTTGAATTTAAAACAGAGGATGGAAAATACATAGCCAGAAAGGGCGACTTGGTAAACATTCCGAAAGGCGGCGCAATACATAGCTTTAAAAATACAAGTAAAGCTATGGCTCATCTGCTATGTACGGTTGTTCCTGCCGGATTGGACGATTTTTTCGAAGAAATTGGTACACCAGTAGAAGAAGGAGAATTTTTACCACCCCATCATTTGAGTGAAGAAGAGATAAAAAAAGTAGTGGCAATTGCAGGAAAATACGGTCAGGTTTTATATCCACCTGATTATCTGGATAAATAAATAAATAAATACAATCCGTCTCAAAAAGATGTTTCAGAAACGTGTAATCAGATAGTATGAAAATCACAAACAACAGCTAAAAAAATTGAAAATAATTTTAATTGTTTGTGACTTTCTGAAAAAACGCCGTCTAAATAGGCAAACAAATGAATGTTGTGATTAATAACCTTTGCTTGTTTAGTGTCCAAACCCCTATAATTTACATTTCTAGCTTTATTGCTGTATACACTTACACTAAGAAATATTATCGAGAAGCCAGCTTTTGAAAGCTGGCTTTTTATTTTCAAAAAATTCTATCAAACATTTGGATAATATCAGAATCTGCGTTTACTTTGCATTACAAAGTTCTTTTTAAATAAATCATGAATCTAAAGAAGATTACTATCTCTTTTACTGTTAGTCGCCCAACCCTGAGTCTGGTTTTACTAACACTCCTGAGTTTTGTGCTTTTGATTGCAGGTGTTATTAAAACACAGCAATTAAGAGGTATATATTTATTATGGAATCTATTCCTGGCCTGGGTGCCTTTATTTTTTGCCCTGGTAGCACGCAGGTCTCAATCTTCGGATCGAATCTCTATAAAGTTTCGCCAGCCTGTTATTTATCTGTGCCTGGCGCTATGGCTCTTGTTTTTTCCGAACTCACCTTATATCATTACTGATCTAATTCACTTGACCGAATCGCAAAGACATATCCTTTGGTTTGATTCTGTAAGTTTCTTTATAGTTGCTCTGGCAGGACTAACCACAGGTTTATATTCTATGTATGTCGCACATCAGATTGTTCAAAGAATTACCAGTAAGTTCTGGGCATGGAGTATTCTATCCATTAGTGTAGTATTATCCGGTTTTGGCTTATATTTAGGTCGGTTTGTTCGTTTCAATAGCTGGGATTTGTTTACAGACCCTATTTTTCTGTTCCGGAAATCTTTTCAGGAATTACAGAATCCCCTGGCTATTCAAACAACTATGGTGTTTTCATTAGTAGTGATGGTGTTATATGTTTCTTTAAATCTGTTGATTCCTCCGTCATATGAACGTACCAAAAATGTTGCGTAGTTTTAAGTTTGCCTTTCAGGGTATAGGGGTGCTGATGCAGGAAAATAACGCCAGATTTCACCTGTTTGCTACAGTTGTGGTAATTCTGACAGGTTTGCTGGTAGGTTTAAGCAGTGCTGAGTGGTCGGTCACATGTATTATAATCGGATTGGTGTGGGTAGCAGAGGCATTCAATACTGCTTTAGAGAAATTATGTGACTTTGTGACGACGGAACAACACCCATTAATCGGAAAAGTAAAAGATTTATCAGCCGCCGCAGTTTTAATTATTTCCTGCGTTGCGGTAATTATCGGAATTATTATATTTTTGCCTAAAATATTAGCTAATCTATGAACGAACACCTTGAACAACTCAAAGAGATCCGCTCGATGATGGAACGCTCCTCTAAGTTCCTATCACTTAGCGGGCTGTCAGGTATTTCGGCAGGTATTTGTGCTTTAGCAGGTGCTTGGTATGCACATCAGAAAATTCATGTGGATGCACTTTATCATTTATTTGACCCACAAGTAAGAGAAGAAATAGTTCCTCTATTAGTGATAGATGCACTGATAGTACTTATTTCTGCTTTAGTAACGGGAGCTTTCTTTACCATACGCAGAGCCAGAAAAAAAGGATTTAAAATGTGGAATTCAACTTCAAAGCGTTTGTTGGTTAGTATGCTGATACCACTTCTGGCCGGAGGTGCTTTCTGTATAGCAATGCTTTATCATGGCTTTTTCTGGTTATGTTTCCCGGCCACGTTAATTTTTTATGGTATTGCTTTAGTCAATGCCAGTAGATATACCGTTCACGACACATTTTATTTAGGTATCAGCGAAATCATTATAGGAATAATAGCCCTATTTTTGGCGCAGTGGAATCTTAATTTCTGGGCATTAGGTTTTGGTGTGCTTCATATCATTTATGGAGCAGTGGTGTATTTTAGGTACGAAACAAAATAGTTATTTGTCAGGCGAATAACTCTCGCTTGACGCTGAGTTATGAATTTATTACAGAATTTTAATAAAGCATTTGAAAGCAAGGCCCGATTAGGTATTATGTCGGTGCTGATGGTCAATGATGAACTTTCTTTCAATAATATGAAAGAACTATTGTCGCTGACCGATGGTAATCTGGCTACACATTTGAGGGCATTGGAAGAAGCAAATTATATATCTTTTAAGAAAGAGTTTATCGGTCGTAAACCAAGCACAGTATATTCAGTAACGGACGAGGGGAAACAGGCTTTTAATGAGCATTTAAATGAATTAGAAAAATTCATTCGAGGTGCTTGATTATAATTTTTTTATCTTTTAACTTTGAAAAACAAAGTACTTTTAAATAACCAAGATTATGTCTTCTACTAACCTCAAAGTTTTAGCACTTGCATTACTGACTATTCTCTTTAATTATTTTTTCTGGGAGGAAAAAGTAGGAATTAACCTACCACTATTTAGTAGTTTATTAATTGGTTCACTTATATATTCTGACAAAATAAAGCTTGATTCTCTAGCAATAAAAGTTGCCTTAGGCCTCACAATCTTTACCGGAATTTTGGTGGTAATACACAATTCTGTGATAAGTGTATTTACTCACTTTTTTTCTTTCATTGTATTAGTTGGTTTTTTGCATCGCCCTCAACTGACAAGTGTAAGTAGTGCCATGTTTCAGTTTGGTGTAAATGCCCTGATGAGTACATTTGAACCCATTATTTTATTGGCTAGTACAAACAATCATCGCAACAGAAATACCAGCAAGTTCAATTGGGTTTTTAGAATTACAAAGCTATTAATTATACCAGTAGTGGTCTTCTTTATTTTTCTCTCAATTTTTAAGGCTGCTAATCCAATTTTCAGCAATATGCTGGACACAACCTTTTCAGGATTTTTTCAGGCATTCAATCAATTCTTTTACTCCCTCTCCCTTCCACATCTGATATTTATTCTTTTTGGGGCATTTATCATTATTTGTGTTTTAAAAAACTGGGAAAGAGCGAAAGGTATTCACAAACTTTTTCAATTTCAAAGTCCAAAGATTTTACAATCCCCCGAAAATCTCAATGAGACTAATGCAAAAAACGAGTATAAAACAGCTTTAATACTTATTTGCTCTGTAAACGTATTGCTCCTTATCATCAATATTATCGATATACGGTTCATCTGGTTTAATGTAGGTGGAGATTTGAAATCTGCAGTGGAATTATCACAACTAGTACATAATGGTACTTACCTGTTAATCTTCAGTATCCTTCTCTCAATTGCCATCTTGCTTTTCTATTTCCGGAAAGACCTGAACTTCCTATCAGATAATAAATGGCTTATTACTGCATCGTATATCTGGATTATCCAGAATGGTATTCTGGTTATTTCAGTTCTATTACGCAACTACGAGTATATTATCAATTACGGATTGACACATAAACGTATTGGGGTTTTCTTCTTTCTATTGCTTACTTCTGCCGGATTAGTGCTGATGTGGCTGAAAATCAAAAAGCTGTATTCATTCCTCCACTTGTTTAAACAAGCAGGTTGGGTATTCTACATAGCATTTATAAGTCTGGCAATTTTCGATTGGGACAGTATGATTGCCCGATATAATCTAAGCACACAGAGTGCTGCTAATATTGATTACAAATATTTATATGACCTCTCTAATAGAACACTTCCTATTCTTTACGAAAATAAAGAGAAAATAATAGAACGAATTAAGCAGAAGCCTGCTATGGATCATGAAAAGGAAATTAATAAGCTAAACAATAAGATAAAAAGATACTTATCCGAGCAACAAGGTTATACCTGGGTTTCATGGGATTTATCCAATAGCAAAGCTGTCGACTATTTTAAAGATAAGAAATTAGAGGATTACACTCCTCCTGTGACAAAAAACCAATAAATCTTCGATTACACATCTTATGGAAACAATTAAAGCGCCGGGCAATCGGGCAGAGGAACTTATTGCCCAACCAAAAAAACATTGGTATGATTATGTCCCCACCATTGAATATTTTTTTGGACTGCTGTTACTTCTCTTATCGTTATCTGTTCTCATCTGGACACATGAAAAACGAGAGTTTGCAATGGCTTTTGTTACACAGATTTTTGCTGTAGCTTATACTGTTTTCTTATTGTTTACTGGCAAAATGAAAGTAATCTGGAAAGAACAACCAAAAGAATATCTGGCTTATCGTTTACTCGCCTGGCAGATATGGATTGTTAGTTGCTTTACATTAAATCGGGTGGTTGAGGTATTTCAGGAGTCAACCGATTGGCTTTCAGTAGCGCTTGTTCTTTCTTGTTTGACTAATATCCTGTTTTATTGGGAGCCTCAAATGCAAAAAAGGTTTAAAGAGATATTATATATCTTTTGTGCTACCTCAACCGTTCTATGGGCTTACTTTACACTTTATACTGTCTGGTTATATCCCGTTAGCTTTATACTTATTCTTTTCTTAGGGCTTGGGTTTCATTCATTCGTTCCTCTTTTTTTATTGATTGCTCACGTCAAACTGCTTAAAAGAGTCTGGCATTCACACAACAATGCTATCCTGTTTGGAATCCTCACACCTATTGCCTTCACCATCTTTTTTGTCGTTCAATGGAATATCACGCAAAACAAAATTCAGGAGGCTTATCAGAAGTCTTTTACATCGACAACCGATGAGGTTCCAAACTGGGTAGCAGTAGCCCAGAAAGTAGAAAATAACTGGATCACAGAGCGTATCTTAAAAGGAGATTTACTGTATCAGAATTTTGATAACAGATTCAGTTTTATGCCAACAATAGGCAATTTTGAAAGATTGCAACATGACCCTTTGGTGATGACGGCCTCACTTTTCAGTCAAAAGCTGGCTATAGAGAACGATGAGAAAATTAAAATATTAGGGGCTATACAGGATATAAGCCACGAAACCCAGGTAAGACTCTGGTCGGGCGATCAATTGGTAACACAAGATATTATTACTCAAGCCAGAATCTATCCTGAATATAGAATGGCTTATACAGAGAAAACACTCACTATTGCCAATACTGCTCAAAATTCATGGCAAACACAAGAAGCCATCTATACATTTTATCTACCTGAAGGTTCGGTAGCAACCTCTCTTTCACTCTGGATAAATGGTAAAGAAGAAAAAGGCTACCTGACTACCAAATCGAAAGCTCAAGCGGCCTATACAACTATTGTTGGGGTTGAAAGCCGGGACCCTTCTGTTGTCCATTGGCAAGAGGGCAATACTTTAAGTGTACGTGTCTTCCCTTGCACATCACAAGAAACAAGACGGGTGAAAATAGGTATTACCTCTCCGCTTAAAGAAAATAATGGGGAGTTAATTTATGAGAACATTTATTTTAAAGGTCCGGAGGCCAGTAGCGCAAAAGAAATCGTAAAAATAGATTTTTCTCAACCCGTAGAAAACCTGTCTAATCCCTGGAATACTACCTCAACGGGTACAATTGAAGATAGTGGAAGCTACAAACCTTACTGGAAATTAAGTTTTAGTACGCCACAACTTTCAAAAAAGCCATTCAGCTTTCAGGGTAAAAGCTATACATTATCATCATTGGATATTCAGAAAGAAGCCTTTCAGCCTGAAGCTATTTACTTAGATGTCAATGGAGAGTGGAGTAAATCAGAATTTGATGACCTTTACAAGACTTTCAAAAATGGTTCTTTATTAGTCTGGAAAGATGGTTTCATTCAACTAAATGAACACAATAAAGATATGCTGTTTTATGAATTAAAAGAGAATAATTTCAGCCTTTTTCCCCTATACCGGATTCCCACAACAAGTGCAAAATGTTTATTGATTACCAAAGGAACACTTAAAGCCCCTAACTTGAAAGATCTGGAAGGCAGTAACTTTTCAGCCTCTATCAAAAATACGAATACAGACAAAGGACCTATTCAAATCGCATCTTTGAATGAAACGTTGTCGCCCTATTTAAAAACTTTAAAAGAGCTAGGCGTGATTGCTGTTAATCAGACTACTATCGAGCAATTGAAAAAAGGAGAAATCTACAAGATTCTCCCCTCTCCTACCCAAACCTCTGTCAATATTGAAAATGCCAATATGCAGATTAAGGAGATATCTGCAACAAACGAAAAGACGGATGCGCCCGACCATCTGCTTCGATTGTACGCTTACAACCATATCATGCAGCAAATCGGGGCAAACTATTTCAAACAAGACTATCTTTCTGACACGCTGATTCAGGAGGCTGCTACGGCTAATATCGTTACCCCCATTTCAAGCCTGATTGTATTAGAAGCGAAGGAAGATTATGAGCGTTTTGATATAAAGAAAAGTGAGAATAGTCTTGAAAATGCCACACTGAAATCATCCGGCTCAGTACCGGAGCCACATGAATGGCTATTGATTATTACGTTTGCCTGCGTAGTCCTTTATTTCCTCTTAAAGCGGTTCTTATAAAATGTTTAGAGCTATTATTAGTCCAAAAGCAGGTTTCCTTATAGCTTATATAGCCTTATTTATCTGTATAAGCTATAAGGGGTATTTTTTAGGTGATACTATTTTTCTATTAGGGCTGGGCATCCTGACGTATGTTTTGAAAACGGGTGCATTAGGTAGCAAAAGTACCCGCTTTCTTATCCCGACTTTATTCCTGGCGATTGTATCTTTCTACGTGCCTACTTTTTCAATCAGGTATCTGTTATTGATAGTAGCTTTATTATTTTGTTTTGAGACGCTATTTGGAAAGTTGAGTGAGCTGGCATTTCTTGTGCTTTTGCTTATGTCTCCCCTTTTCAGGTATGTATCTGAAAGTTTTACTTTTCCGATACGTATATGGTTGAGCGAAATTAGCGGACAGATACTTGCATTTCTTCATTTACCTGTAGAAATCAATGGTAATCTGATTATACTAAGCGGTAACGATTTTTTAGTCGATGCCGCTTGCACAGGTCTGCAAATGCTTGGACTGTCATTTTTATTGTGCATCTTTTTATTAGCCTACTATCAGGACGTTTATCAGAGGCGAATCGCATTTGGCTGGCAGTTATTGACTTTAACTATCACTTTTTTATTCAATATTTTCAGCAACCTATGCAGAATCCTGCTCCTGATTATTTTCAGAATTACACCGGATAATTTCTTACATGACCTATTAGGCATTTGCTGTTTGCTGGTGTATGTCTGGCTACCTATGGTCTGGATTACCAAACAAATTGCTATAAGACAAACTGTTAAACCAAAAGAGCTAAAAGTTGAGGAAACAAGGCTAAGTCAATGGCTCGTTAATAGCTTATTCCTATCAGTTACAGCCTATTTAGTTCTATCATTCGCAGGTGCAACAACAGCCCAAGAGCTAACATCAGCAGAGAAAAAAGGAAAACCCAGTTATCAGATAAAGATCTTAAAGACCGGCATCACCCAACTAAAAAGTGATAAAGCCCTAATATATCTCAAACCGATTCCTGACTTTTATTCAGGTGAACATAGCCCCATCTTCTGTTGGAAAGGGAGCGGCTATGCCTTTAAAAATATTAAAGAAGAAGTAGTACAAAGTTATCCTATTTATACAGGTGTATTAATCAACAAAAAGGATAAACTCTACACCGCCTGGTGGTTTACGAATGGGGAAATTATCACAAACAGCCAGTTAGATTGGCGATGGAGAGTGTTGAAAGGGGAACATAAATTTGAACTTATTAATGTAACAGCAAATTCAGAGCATGGATTAAAGAAAGTAATTGCAGAGTGGCTAAAATAGTTTGTTTAGGGGTTAGCAAGCAAAATCCATATAGTTTTATATGGGTTTTCTTTTTTATAGGTTACCTAAACAAATTGAGCCTGCTTTGATAGCAGGCTCAATTGAACAAGTTTTACTGAGCTCTATTTACGAGAGATTTTCGCTAATAATTTCAGGATTTCAAGGTAAAGCCAGATAATCGTTACCATTAATCCAAAAGCCGAATACCACTCCATATATTTAGGTGCACGCATGGCTGCACCTTGCTCTATCAGATGAAAATCGATAATCAGGTTCATCGCTGCAATAGTTACTACAACCAACGAGAAAATAATACCCACAGTACCTCCCTGATGAATATAAGGCATACTGATACCAAACATTCCTAATATCCATGTCAATAAATAAACCAGGAAAATAGCGCCTGTAGCGGCTGTTACACCAAAGATAAATTGTTGGGTAGCTTGTAATATTCTGGTTTTATACAAAAACCACATAATCAATACCACTCCGAAAGTCAAGCCTGCTGCCATGAAGGCTAAATCCTGAAAAATAGCCGAGATAGCACCGATAGCCAAGCCTTCTAATAGGGCATAAGTAGGTGCTAATTGTGGAGCCCACTCTTTTTTAAATGCCAGTACGATAGCGCACAACAACCCTCCGATACAACCTGCCGGAATAAGCATGGGTGCAATGCCCCATCCTTCTAATAAGCCGATCCATGATACAGCCGAAGAGGCCAAAAGGATAAATAATAAAATACCAACTTTAGTTAGGGTACTTTGTACATTCATCACCTCGCTATTGTCTTGAGCGAAGTCGATTTTGGTAAATGTTTTTTCCGAAAATGCCGGATTAGCCATAGTTAAAATTGTTTAGGATGTAAAAACAGTTTGAATTCTCATTTCAAGTCATTACAAATAAAGCTACTTTTTTTGAATTTGCAAACAGCCTTAAAAGCGCAGAATGAACGTAAGCTAACCTTGCGCTTTTCTTACTATTATTATTCTACTGTAACAGTTCCACCACCGTTATAGCTATGGTATTCACCATTATACATGGCATCTGCAGCCACTGGACCAATAATGAATTTGCCACGAGAAACTACTCTGACTAAATAATAGAAACTACGCTCGGTGCCATCTGCTGTGGTATAGAAGTTAATTCTATCGTCTCTTATATCGAAATGTTGTGGTGAAGAGGCATTCTTTATCCAGGTCATTTCACGGTCTTCGTTCAGGCGAGGATTTTCTATTTCAAAAGCTGCCGGTAACATATCCGTTACCACTACGTTTTCTATTGGGGTCGTTCCACTGATACTTACTTTCACCACCACCAACTGATTTTGCTTGAATTGATTCGCTGAAAGCGGTTGACCAGTACGGCTAAAGAACTGACGGCGCACTTTCAGGAAGTTGTCTTCTTCTACATATTTTCCGGTGGCACTTAACCCCTCCTGTTGTGCAAAATAGTATAAGGCACCTTTACCTTTGGCATTAATGGAAACTGTTTTTCCAACCAGACCCTTATCTAAAGATAAATCAGCACCCGTAAAATTAGCCAGTTGTTTATTATCTGCCAATAAAGTGGCCGTTACATTAGATTCGCCATTGCGTTTAGCAATTTTACCCAAAGCCAGGAAGCTAAATACTGATTCCTGTGTTGACAAATAGCGGGTATTCTTAATTGCCTGAGATAGTACTCTCGCCATTTTTGGAATCTGCAAATTTTGAGGGTCAGACTCTACTAAACTATTTAATGAAATTGCCAGATTACGAATAGGTGAAGAGAAACTACCGCCTGTTTCTTTAGTGGTACTTTCCATCAGATAATCTTTAGGAATCAATTGTTTCGCACTGCTTTCATCGCCAATCTGTGCAAAGCCTGACCCTAGCATATAGCGTGTATCAATCGTTAACAGATTCTCATTCGATTTATAATAGTTCATCACTGGTTGATTAGCCTTACCTGCCAATGCTAATGTATAAAGCGAATATATCATACCACGTTTGGCAATTGTACGGGTATTGTATGTGCCGTTTTCAACATAAATATATTCTAACTCGGTAGTCTCCTGCATTGAGGTTTTAGTGGTCAGATAATCCAACATCCGGTTCAGAATATTCTCGTTTATCTCATAATCTGCTTTCTTTGCTTCTAGCAGGAAGTGAGCAGCAAAGATGGTTCCCCACCAGCTTTCGTAATCACTGCCCGGCCAATAGCTCAATCCACCACTGGCTAGTTGCATACTCTCAATTTTACGGATAGCTGCCTGCACATTAAACTGTGGGTTCCAGTCATTATCACCTTTCAGACCTATTGATTTCGATTTTGTAGCGATAGTTTTGGTGAAATCAGCAAAGTACAATTGTGGAAATGCTTTAGCAACTGTTTGCTCTATACAACCATGTGGATAGCCCAGCAAGTAATCTAATTCTTTGGCAAACTGTACCATTGGTGAGCGACTCACCAATAAACTTGCCTGTGCAGAACCCGGCATACAATCATTGGCTAAACTAACTGAGGCAGTTTTGCCTGCCAGTACATCGCCCGAAAATGAACTTTTCAAAAGCGAAGTGCTTGGCCTGATTGTCAGGTCAATACTTTCTGAGAATTTTTCTTTGAAGCCATTCACGGTTACTGCAATGCTTCCCGTACCAATAGCGGCCGGAGCCTTTACAGTAAATAAGGTTCTCACTTCTTTCCCTGCCGGAATACTAAGAGATTGATTATTCTGGCTTTGGAGAGTCAAGCCTCCTGTCAGATTCACCGCTGTACTCACAGTCGTATTGCTCTTGGTAGTATTTGTAATCGTAACCGGAATAATCACCTCATCATTCGGACTCAAGAATCTTGGTGCACCTGTGCTAATCACAATCGGGTCCTTTACTTTCATATTGGTATTAGCCGAACCAAACGCCTCATCGTTATAGGCAACAGCCATAATTCTTAAATCACCAGAAAACTGCGGTATATCAAATTCGAACTGCGCTTCCCCACTTGAATTGGTTTTCAGAATACCACTCCAGATAGCCACCAGTTTAGTACGGCCATTGCTTAACGGATTTACTCTCTTCTCCAGATTATATCCATCCCCCCCGATACTACTATTGCTAGATAGTGACAATTCAGGGAACAAGAATTGATACAAATCGTGACTGCTGACTTCCAATGCCTGTTTCTGATAGAAATAATTATAAATATCCGGTGTTTTGAAATTTTTGATTTGTAGTATACCTTCATCTACCACTGCCACCGTCAATTCTGTATTAGATTTACTCTTGACTGTAATTTTCTGTTTACGTTTTGAACGAGACTCAGTGGCAGCTACAATCTGGACTGGGAGCAAATTACTTGGTTTCTCCACTTTCATAGGAGCAAACCCATGTGCTACTGTCAGTGGCATATCAATCCCTTTCATCGGACGAATCAAAGTAGCCGTTACATATACATTCGGCAACATATCTTCTGTTACTTTCACCTCTACCTCTGCCGATTTTTTATCGGTTTCAATATAAAAATGTTCTAATACTTTGTTTCTTTCAACAGTCACCAACATTTTTCCGGCAAATGGTGTTTTCATCAGAATCTTAGCATTATCGCCCACCTGATACTTTTCTTTATCCATTTCCATTAATACTTGTCCCTCATTGCTTACTTCAAAAGAGCTATTCGAAGTACTACCATAACCGTAAGCATAGAAACCTTGGGTGGCATAACTTTCAGCATCAGGTTTATAGATACGGATTTCATACTCGCCTGATACTTGTGGAATAAACTTAATGCTTGCTTTACCGCCTGAAAAATCTACTTCTTTGGTCTGCGCTAATTTTTCCTGACGTTTCGAATTATAGCGGATAACACCATCCGTTTTTTCAACCACAGTCTGGTATTCTATGCGGTAAATATCTATCGTTGCGCGTGTTTTATTCTGTATTTTACCCTCAGTAGTAAGTGCCACCAATGGGATAGCTATTGGTACGTGTGTGCCTACATAATAATCGGGTAAGCCAATACCGAAGAATGTTTCCTGCGTAAATACATCAAAACGTTTCATACGGTTGAGCGGGCGACCTGTTTCATCAAAAACAGTCACAAAGACTTTTCCCTCCAACACACCCATATCTTTATAAGTAGCAGGAATCTCAAAGCTCTGTGCCCCTATTCCGTTTTCATTGGTTACACCCTGACGTACATCATTATTAAATTTGGTATCGTTCTGAATATCAAAGCTATAATTCTCAAAGCCTTTGGCTGAAAATACCTTTCTTTTCAGACTGAAATCCATTTCATAATTACGATTGGAAGCCGGAGGACCAAACAAATTAGTGGCTATGGCCTGAATTGACACTGTTTCACCTGAGCGATAGGTATCCTTTGCTGATAAATCTACCTTAATGCGGTCAGGCATAAATTCCTCCACACTGATAGATTTTGAAGTGAGTAATACATCATTACCGTTATAGACTTCAATCGAATAATTACCTGTAACAGCCGCACGGTCGAGCGGAATAGATGTATCAACAGCCCCTTGTCCATTGGTATTTTTCAGGAATGATTTAAACTCCCGTCCATTGGGCAATAGAATCTTAATTTTTAACGGAATTTCCTCTGCCGAAGTCCATTTACTGTCTCTTACTACCGTATTGAAATGAACCGTTTCACCCGGACGATAAATATCACGGTCACCATACACAAAAGCATCATAACCACTGGCATTGGCTCTTTTGCCCTCTACCTCAAAGCGTGAGGTTTCTACCTGCGTATCTTCCAGAAGCATATAATTAAAATCTTCTTCCGTACGAGCGGTAACCATTGCCACACTAAAATTCGGGGCTTTTTCCAACAATTTCTCAAAAACTACTACGCCCTTGCTATCGGTTTTCAGGGTTTCAATGATCTGGTTATTCGAACTAATCAGATTTACTTCTACATTGCCTATTGCCTTTGCATCAATTATCGAGTTCACAAATACCATTACCTCATTGCCACTGTCTGATTTCTTGGCAATAATACCTATATCTGAAACCGATACCAGTTTACTGGCATTGAAATAATATTCATCGTTTGAGTTAAGATTAACCAGATATACCCCTCTCAATTTGCTTTGGTCAGGCAGAGGCATATTTAAAACCGATGTGCCATGAATTTTCGGCAAATTGCCTGTTTCTATGGTTCTATCCAGAATCACATCGCTATAAAATCCCTGACCATCATCATTATAGGTAAAGCCGTTACGGGTACTGCTTTCACCATCATAATAGTAGTCTTCGTAGCGATTGTTGCGTAAATAAGACAAGATATTGTTCTCATATACCTTCAACACCTTTACTTTTACTTTAGGAATATTAGTAACCCTGACACCTATATTACGGCTACCTTTAGAGGAGAGATATAAACCTTTTTTATTCGTAAATTCAAGGCTGGCAGGCATTTCGCCAAAGAATAAGTCTTTAGTATAATTTCCATCCAGTTTTGCGCCTAATGTGCCGCGAAGATTATCTTTGATAGTAAGTGTATATGCTTCCGTTGTACTGAAATAGCCTTTAATAATAAAACCGTTTTCAGTCGCTTCAGTTTGGGTTTCTACCGCAGGCTCAATAGTGTATGAATCTTTCAGTTTACCATCAGTAATTTGCTGGGTAGTAATCACTTTTACAAATCCTTGGTTACCCTCGAAACCTGTTTCTACATCAACTACTTTTACATCATAAGGTGAGGGTACTACGCCATCTAATGTATAGGTTTGTTGAGTGCTTGCCCCCCCACCTGACATCTTCAAACCTTTTTCTATGTTTGCAGTTAAAGGCGTTTCATCTTTTGAGGATAGAGCATCATTTAATGCCAATAATATCTTATTATCATTACCTGTATTATTGATAATGTAATTTTTATCAGCATTCTCAACTTTTAGTTTTAACAGACTGCTCAAATCATTTTTCTGAACAGGATAATTAAAGTCAATCTTCACTTTAGCAGTTGGCTTGCCATCTGCTCCTTTCATCCAGTAACTTTCTATCTTTTGTGGTTGAAGAAATGGTGTATGAAATTCCACCGTTTCATTATCCAGGCTATAGTTTTTAGTAGCAGATTTATTTAATAAAGGCTTGCTTAAAACAGCTTTATAAGCAGTGGCAGGTTTGAAGCCATTGCTTGGCGAAAACACCAGTTCGTTCTTGGCTGTCCACTTGAATACCCCTTCCACTTTAGGTTCTATCTTCACATATTCCACAGCTTCCCAATTATCCAGATCCTTATCTCCTACCAGGTCTTTATTGAAGGTAAAAACAAGGTTCTGGGCCTGCTGAATCTCGTCTTCGAAATTGCGGGCAGAGATGCCTACTTCGTTCAATTTTGAGCAACTGCTGATGTAAATTGTTGTACTGATGGTAAAAAAAGAAAGGATAAAAATATTCAACAATCCTAAAGATTTAGGCTTGACACTGAATAGCGGAGATTCCATGGAAGTGATGTTTTAATAGGTGTTCAACGGTACAATTAACGTAAGAAATTCGGGAAATTGTAGACCAAAGCCAAAAATATTTCTTTTATTTTATCTAATGAAAAAATAGAGAACTTTGGCTTTTACTTCTCGGAATTTCAACTATATTTGTTTGACTAAAAAATCTACCAATGAGAAAAACATTCACCTTTCTTTTGCTTATCCTATTAGTAAGAAGCAGTAATGAGGAATTAACACAAATCGAAGTTTTGCGATTTTATTCCAGGCTATATGACTCCGGCTTTAAGCCTAATCATGCCATTTTAAAGAACGAGACCAGCTCAATTAAAGCTTTCTATGTCTTAAAAGAACAAAGGAAACATTATGACGAATTATTGGACGAAATTGATATCCTGTTTCCATTAGAGAATTTCCCTGAACAAGAAAGAACAGAAGCCGACCAAAAATACAGGGCTTTTGTTCAATCTCACCCTAACGAAGCATTCCTACCGATTATCAGAAACAGGTATTCAAAATTCATGTTGGTGAATTTCAGGTTATTAGAAACTGACAATTATGAGCAGATAAAGTATTATACAAACGAACTCATCGGAGCCAAATCAGACAAGCATGAATTATTGATAGAAAGTTTGAAAAGGCTGAAAGGAAATATTGCAATTGATGATTTTAATCAATTGAAAAAAAATACAATTACTATGCTGAAAGAACAGCAAGAGTCGGAGGCAAATCAGTTAATCAAGTTTCGAAAGAAGATAGATGAATTGGTAGCCAGATATAAAAAAACAGGTAAAAAACCCACAAGGTTTTTTGTAGATGAATTAGAAAGACAAATAAGAAAACTGGAAGAGAATACAATTGCTTGTATGATAGAAGAGGTAGAAACTATCTAAATTTTACGTTTCAACTCAAAATGTTGACCTAAATATACCTTTCTCACCAACTCATCACTAGCCAGCTCTTCTGCCGTTCCCTGACGAAGAATCTTGCCTTCGAAAAGCAGATAAGCTCTATCGGTGATAGAAAGGGTTTCATTTACATTATGGTCAGTTATCAGAATACCAATATTGCGGTGTTTAAGCTTAGCCACAATGCCCTGAATTTCTTCTACAGCAATAGGGTCAACTCCTGCAAAGGGTTCATCTAGCAAAATAAACTTAGGATCAACGGCTAAGGCTCGGGCAATCTCAGTCCTACGACGTTCTCCACCTGAACAGACAATTCCTTTATTTTTACGAACATGGGTTAAACTGAATTCTTCTAGCAGATATTCGGTTTTTTCTTTGCGTTCCGCTTTAGATAATTGTGGTTTGGCTAATTCCAATACCCCCAGAATATTTTCTTCTACGGTTAATTGTCTGAAAACCGAGGGCTCCTGCGCCAGATAACCTACACCCAATTTGGCGCGTTTATACATGGGCAAAGAAGTAATGTCTAAATCGTCGAGCCATACCTTACCACTATTAGGCTTTACCAAACCCGTAGCCATATAAAACGAAGTAGTCTTTCCGGCTCCATTAGGACCCAAAAGTCCCACAATCTCGCCCTGACCGACCTGATAACTTACATTATTATTAACTAAACGTTGTCCGTATTTTTTAATAAGGTTTTCTGTCCGTAGAATCATTTCTTTCTATTACACCCATTTCTTTTGCAAAACTAACGCCTTTTTTGCAGAATTCTTGTTAATATTTATTAAATCTAACGTCTATCTGGCAAAACCTAATTTCAGAGAAAAATTAATAACAGAATTTGTAGTAGTGCGCGTATCCGGATTTGGAGGTTCTATAGGAAAAGTAAGTCTTTGTTGCAGGATATTAGTACTTATGTCTAAGAAAGATCTACGATTGGTCTGCAACTGATAACCAATACTTACTCCTCCACTTAATTCTTTTGTTTGATAATTGTTAGTCAAACTAGAGCTACTACCTATACTGCTAAACCATTGTTTCTGGAACCTATAACTGCCAAGTACCCCAATATATAAACCATTCAGGTTACTTGCTGTTTTCCCTTTAACAATACGATTTTTCATACCGATATAGTAACGTAACTGTTCTGCAATTTCAAAATTATAAGCAATATAATTCTGTAATTCCTTAGAGAAAGTAGGACGTGTTCTTATATCTCTGATTATACCCATATCAGTATAAACAGTATCCAATTTACTCCCTGTTGGATTATGAATAAAACTATTATAGAATTCTGATTTTACATTTGAATTAATTGAAAAAGGGGAGCGGCCTATTTTTCGTTCGTAAGCAATATCTAAATTCAGGTTCTGAAAGTATCTGTCAAGATAGAGGGTATTATTTAAGTTAACTTTAAACAATTGCTTAACCTCATAATTGCATTGAAGAAAGTCGCAGGAATTACTGGTTGTTCTTTTTTTGAGCGGAAGAAATAACCCCAAGCCAGCTTGAGCATTGCTTGAAATAAACAAAGTAGTTGCAGTTTTACCCGATAAAGTGCCGTCAACCAAAAAATTATTATTGTCTATAACGGACTTTTTACCATGTTTTATTCCTACTGAAACACCATAGTTTACGTTATTCCCCAATTGCCAGCCCCAATTGAAACTATAAGTAGAAGTAGCTCTGAACAGAAAAATTCCGGCACCAAAATCGGCAAAGGGCATAAATAAATTACTATATCTAAACGGATTGGCTTCAACTTTTAGACTCAAATACTTTCCCGTTATATTGGGCTGCTGTTTACCTTCTTCCACTCTTTCTTTCATACGATAATACCATCTAGCTTCTAAACCAATATCAGCGTTCCAGAAAATATCTTCTTTTGCCCTATTTCCGCTAAAACTGGCAATAAGAGATTTATCACCACTTATTTTTTGTTCAAAATGTAAAGTTGGATTTAAACCCCTGATAAAATTCCTAATAGGATAAGGAGCCTTATCTGCCGTATTAATTCCAGGTATTCCATTAAGACTTATTCTCAATGCACTCTTCACAACCCGATTATTGCCAAACGCTTTTTCATATTCATCAATCAAAGTTGTCTTTTCAAAACTTTGAACTTTCTCTTCTGAATAGCTGATATTTACGCTATCCTTTTGCGCTATTGCCCGTAGTGGAGAAAGAAAAAGTATAAATAGAATGAGGTTTCTCATAACAAGGTCGTTTATCAATTAATAGAAATATTTCCGAAAGAGTTTTGTATGTTAATTTTAGATATGGCTGAGAGATTATAAGTAGCGGCTTTACTGTCATCTGTGTTATGGAGCCAGTTAAAACCATCAGGCAAAGACATTTTACCATATTTAGACTCTATATTAAAGCCATGATTCTGCAAGGGTATTTTCATACTGATTTCAGTCTTTTTCGCATTAATTGTTAGTGATTTAAGATTAGCTACTGATTCAATCTCTATTTTTCCGTATTGCGCATTGATGATATTTATTCCACTCAATTGCTGAAAGAATAATTCGGAGCGTTCTGATTTAATTGTACTTGTACCGCTGAAGCTCTTGCTATGCACCTCTCCATAATAGGTCTCCAGTTTAGCATTTCCCTCTGCTTTCTGTAAATCAAGAATACAGAACTCTGACCTGATATTTAACTGACTATATTTACCCTGTACCAGCACTTTCCCGAAACTATTCTTAATACTAACTTTCAGGTTTTCTGGTAAATGGATTATATATTTTGCCTTGAAGTTAGAACCTGGCTTTTCAGCATTACTTTTAATCACTAAATAGTTGCGTAACAGTATTTTGTCAGCCACTTTATCTGCTACATACTTCATCATTTCCAAATCATTTTTAGCAGTATTCCGGTCAGGATGTTTGGCTATCAGCTCAATTCTGGCTTGAATTTCATCTTTCTCCCACGAAATTAGCTCTATATCAGCTTTTTCGGCTTCTACTATAAGATTTGGAGTAATCGGGAAAGACTTTTCAATACCCTTGGTAACCACCTGCAAGGTGGTCTGGGCTTTTGATTGTTGTAGCAAAAGCAAGCCCAGAAGCAAGGGTTTTAGCAAGCATATATATGTTTGTATTTTCTTCATTTACCTTAAACAGATTTATATCTTCATTGCCATTTTTCTGATTATATCAGCTTTTTGTTGTTCGATGATCGACAATTGTGCCATCAATTCAGGTTCGGTATTATAGGCTCCAACCGCTTCTTTTAATTGTACACTCGCCAGATTCAATTCTTCTAATTCTGTCTTTAATTCCTTAAATTCCGGATTCTGGCATATATAGGTTTGCTCTTTGCAATAGGCCACTATCATTTCATATTGCTTCTGACTATCGTCAGTAGGGCTTAACAATAATTGTTTATCAAGTTTTTCCTGCGAATAACTAATGTCAGGGCTTTCCCAGGGCTTATATAACATCAAACCTGCTATCAGCAAAACAGATGCGGCGATGGATGCCCATTTCCATAGAATTATCTTTGGTTTGTGTAGATTTAGTTCTTGATTAATAGCACTCCATACTTCTTCAGTCGGCTCAAATTCAGGTAATCGCCCGATGGCTTTTTGCAAGACATCCTTATTAAGACCTGCCTCAATTTTTTTCCAGACTTCATCCGACGGCTCATATTCGGGTAATTGATACATAGTTTCAATTTTTAAGCATTTCTCTCAATTTCTTTTTGGCATAAAAAAGCTGCGACTTCGAGGTTCCTTCTGATACTCCTAGCATCTCTGCCGTTTCTTTATGAGTATATCCTTCAATTTCTATGAGGATAAAAACAGTCCGAAACCCCTCTGGTAAAACCTGAATGGCTTTTTCAAGATATTCGGCATTGATAGAGTCTCCCCAATCAACCGAAGTTTCTTCGGGTATCTCTCCTATTATCTGCCACATCTTTGGTTTTTCTAATTTCCGGTAAGCTTTGCGCACCACAATTGCACGGATCCACGCGCCTAAAGTAGCTTCACCTCTAAAATTTTCTAATTTTCTGAAGACATCCAGGAACGCATCCTGTAGCACATCGTTAGCATCATCGAAGTCGTTCGTGAGCCTGTACGCCAAAGTGTACATAGCTCGCTTATAACGATCGTAAAGCGTTCGTTGGGCAAATCGATTGTTCTCTAAGCAGGCCTTGATAAGTTCAGCTTCAGTCATTCAAAAAAGATTAGTGCTACTTTATTATAAAGTGCCGTAGAAGATGCAGAATGGTTGTATGAAGAAGAATATTTTTTTAAATAATTTCATAGTCATGCTTTTTTAGTAGGAAGTTGTTTAGGATTTTAATTTCTTTTTAAAAATAGTGGTGTTTTGAGCGAACCGAATCAAATGATAAAGCCGGAATGGAATTCAATAGCAAAGCTATTGATGAAATCATTTGATGTAGGTGCAGCCAAAACAATGCATTTTTAAATGAAAGAAATAATCCTAAGCAACTTCTAATACTAAGATAGAGAAATGCAGTTAATTTTGTTGAAAGTCTTACTGATTACTTATCTAATTATTTATTAGTACTCCCGATAGATTTAATTCTGTTAATCTTATGTCAGAGCCGTTTCCACAACTTAAGCAATTAGTTTTTGGTATTAATCCGATATCTGAGGATGATTGGGATGAGTTCTCAAAATTATGGAAACCTTTTTCCTCCAAAAGGAAGGAAATTATTACAGCTATAGGCGAAAGAGAGAAGTATCTATATTTTGTAGCAAAGGGAGTACAGAGAGTATATTATTTTGATGAACAAAACCGCGAGGCAACTTTGGTTTTTACGTATAATCCCTCCTTTGGTGGTGTACTCGATTCATTATTACTCCAAACGGAGTCAAGATATTTTTATGAGACGCTCACACCCTCTGTTTTTTTAAGAGCGCCTTTTTCTGAATTACAAGTATTAATGCAAACCAGACCCGCTATTGAGATACTCATCAGACAAGGCATTACTCATACCATTTCCGGCTTATTGACGCGGTTGGTGGAATTGCAATGTTATTCATCAGAAGAACGTTTCACGCAATTACTCCATCGTAGCCCTCATATTCTACAGTTGGTTCCTCATAAATATCTGGCTAATTACCTGGGTATTGATGCAACAAATTTCAGTAAGTTTATTAATAAAATAAAGATTTAGGGTTCATTCTATTTAATGTTGGTATTTACCAAGATTATTATCACCCAAGCTTCCCACTTTTGCATCACAATCTTTATTAAATCATTGAACGAAATGGGCAAAATAGATAAAATACAATTGATAGAATCTCTGGAAAATGAGGTAGAAAAACATCTGCAGATAACCATACATACCTTTCAGAACCTAAATGTAGAAGTTCTGTTACAAATACCTGACAATGGCGGTTGGAGTATTACCCAATGCTTCGAACACCTGAATAGTTATGGGCGTTATTACCTACCTCAAATCGAAATTGGTTTAGATACAAACATAGCAAAGTCGTCAATCGATACTTTTAAAGGCTCATGGACAGGAAGTTATTTTACTAAAATGATGCTGCCATCAAACACCAAAAAGTATAAGGCATTTAAAGACCATATCCCAGCTTCGAATCTTGATTCACATGCCGTGTTAGCCGAATTTATTGAGCAGCAGGAGACTTTATTAAATAATCTGAAACAAGCCCGCAATGCCGACTTAGATAAAATCTACATACCGATTTCTATTGCCAGATGGATAAAATTAAAATTAGGCGATGTATTTCAGTTCGTGATTGCTCATGATGAAAGGCATATACAACAGGCGCAAAGAGTATTGGCGGGAGTTAAAGATTTGCAGAAGGTTTAAGCAGTTGTGTTACATCTGAGTGGACGTAACACAATTGGAATTACTATTCATCTTCCAATTCAAGAGGAATCAAATCAAAAAAGGTGTCTTTACCCAAATGTTGACAATACTTATCAGCTAAATACATTAAATCATCTGACTTTTCTAATGTACCATTCCATCTACCGAACAATTGTGTAAACACAGGTCTTGCTACCGAAAAAATTCGTTTTCTATCATCAATAAGAGTGAAATACATACTTTCAAAATATCTTTTCCATTTTTTAGTTTCTCCATACATTTCTTTTGCTTCTTCTGCCGTGAGATTTTCTTCTTGCCCAGCTAAAGAATTGAATTGTGAGTGAAAGACAATTATTTGATTACTTTCAACGAAAATCATAAAATCATTAAAAGCTGATAATTCTCTTACGGCATCTTCAACTATTAGTCGTTCTTGCTCTGTAATTTTTTTTGGAATCTTTTTTCTAAAAATTACACGCCCTTCTTCAGGTAATTCTACTACCTCAAATCCATTTGGAATTTCTTCAATAAGATCAGTATACCCGGCCTTATTTTTTACTATATAGTATCTTATTTTTCCTTTTGCAGTTTCTACTGCTCTGAAATAATGGTCTTCTTCTTTGCGATTTGTATATTTAAATGGTATGGGCATTATTCATTTGGGTTAAACAATGGAGAGCTCTATGTTCTTTTTCGGACGAGTGTAACTAATTCCGCTTGAGCATAATACACACAGCTAATATTTAATATCTTTCAACATCAATTGAAGTGTAGTTTTATTGTTAAAAGTATTTTCTTCAATCTGATAGGCAATTCTGAAATATTTTTGTTCGGTTAATCTTTTATAATGCTCCTCTACCATTCCGAAGCCAACAGCGGTAAATGTTGCCCCGGTTTCTTCTTCGAAAAGTTCCAGTTTTAAGTGCCTTTCTTTCATAACTCTTGGTGCGTACTTCAGGGATAAGTTCTCTGTCACAAAGACAGGCTGCATATTTTCTGGCCCGAAAGGAGCCATCTGATTGGTAATACGGTGAAATTTAGGGGAGATATCAGACAATTTGATTTTTAAATCTATATTGATGACTGGTGTCAGTTGCTCTTCTGTAATATACTTCGCTACAATTTTGTCAAACTCTTGCTGAAAGGGTTGAATATTACCGATAGGTAGCATCATACCTGCGGCATGTTTATGTCCACCAAATTGTTCTAATAAATGAGAACATTCTTCAATAGCAGCATACAAATCAAACCCGGATACTGACCTGGCCGAGCCTGCGGCCATTGTTTCTTTGGTTTTAGTAAAAATAATAGTTGGGCGATAATATTTTTCAATACATCGGCTAGCTACAATGCCAATAACCCCCTTATGCCAGTCCTCTCTGTAAAGCACCGTACTTTTAGCAGTATTCAATAACCAGGCATCTTTTTCTATCATAGCCAGTGCTTCATCGGTCATACGGGTATCGTGGCCACGGCGTTCTACATTATGCTTTTGTATTTCGTGGGCAAACTCTAAGGCTTCATCAAAATTATCCGATAATAACAACTTTACAGAAGCTTTGGCGTGTTTGATACGACCTGCTGCATTGATACGAGGCCCTAAGATAAAGACCACATTTTCAATGGTCATATTGCTTGTGAAACCCGCCACATCTTTCAAAGCCTTTAAGCCTGTTCTTGGATTTTCATTCAGCTTTTTTAAACCATAATAAGCCAAAATACGGTTTTCACCTGTAATGGGTACAATATCGGAGGCTATACTTACTACGCATAAATCAATGAACTCGTAGAGTTTTTCTAGAGCTATATTATTCTTTAAACAATACGCTTGCAATAGTTTAAATCCTACTCCATTACCTGTCAATTCTTTGTAGGGATATGCACAATCCTTGCGTTTGGGGTCAAGTACAGCCACTGCCTCTGGCAAATGGTCGTCGGGCTCATGGTGGTCGCAGACAATAAAATCAATATTAAATTTCTCTTTGGCTATTTGTACTTTGTCCTGTGCTTTGATACCGCAGTCTAAACAGATAATCAAAGAAACCCCTTGCTCGGAAGCCCATTCAATGCCCTGCAAAGAAACGCCATATCCTTCTGTGTAGCGGTCAGGATTATAATATTCTAGGTTATCATAGAAAGTTGATAAAAAGCCATACACCAGGGCTACAGCCGTAGTACCATCTACATCATAATCACCATAAATCATGATTTTCTGATGCTGGCTGATAGCTTCTTCTATACGTGTAACGGCATTGGCCATATCTGCCATCAGGAATGGGTCGTGCAATTGTTGTAATTGCGGGCGAAAGAAGTTTTTTGCCTGCTCAAAATCATAAATTCCCCTTTGTACCAGCATACTGGCAAGGGTTTCTTCCACACTTATTTCTTTAGCTAATGATTTAACTATCTCACGGTCAGGAACAGGTTTATATGACCACCTCTTTTCAGACATTTCTCTCTCGTTATTCGTGCAATTACGCTAGCGTAATTATAATTTTTTTACTAATTCTTTTTGTCGTGCTGTCAGTCTGAATCGCTCTCCATAGGTATCAGCCAATCTATCAGATTCTTTCAGGAATGTGTCTACTCCTACAAAATCAGGAAAATTCAGTGTACCACCCGCATAAGCCGGGAATCCCCAGGCTAGAATAGAACCTATATTCCCATCTAGTTTAGTAATCAACACGCCCTCATCTATACAACGAATAGATTCTACAGACTGGCGATACAACAAACGTTTTTTTACTTCCTCAATATCTGGTTGATTATCTGAAACAGGGAAATATTCTGTCAACCCCTCCCACAGATATTTCTTTCCGTCAGCAGGATATTCATAGAAACCTTTTTTATTCTTCTTCCCTAATCTGCCTAGATCTTCTACCATCAGTTTAGTTACCTGATAGGTAGAATCATCTTCTCCTAAAGCGCCATCATTAATAGCTTGTTTTGAGATTTTCAGGGCCAAATCCAATGCTACTTCATCAGAAACTGCTAAAGCCCCTACGGGCATTCCAGCGTTTTTTCCGGCATTTTCAATCAGTATCGGGTCGACGCCATCTTTTAATAAAGCAATGCCCTCAGAAGTATAAGTACCAAAACAGCGGGAAGTATAAAATCCTCTTGAATCATTAACAACAATAGGTGTCTTTCTGATTTTCTTCACATAATCTACCGCCAATGCCACGGCATAATCAGAAGTTTCTTTTCCTCGTATCAACTCTACCAACATCATTTTATCTACCGGAGAAAAGAAATGAATCCCAATAAAATTCTCAGGCTTTGCCGATGCTTGTGCCAGACCTGAAATCGGAAGTGTTGAGGTATTTGAACCAAATACACCCCCCTCAGCCAACATCGGTTCTGCTTCTTTAGTAACCGTAGCTTTCAATTCGCGGTTTTCAAAGACCGCTTCTATAATCAAATCACAACCTCTCAAATCTTCTGCCTTATCAGTTGTCTTTATCAGGCTTAATAATTGCTCACCTTTCTCGGCCGTTGTTTTTCCTTTCTCAATACCTTTTTGTATCAAGGTTCTTGAATAATCTTTGCCTTTTTCTGCCCCTTCTACACTCACATCTTTCAGCACCACTTCAATACCGGCCATAGCCGATACATAAGCAATGCCAGAACCCATAAAGCCTGCGCCTAAAATACCCAGTTTCTTTACCTCAGTTTTGGGTACATCTTTCGGGCGACTTGCACCTTTATCGGCTTCGTTTTTCCCTAAAAACATCACTCCTATCAAGTTTTTGGCTTCTTTTGAAGTGGCTACTTTTACGAAATGTCTTACCTCTACAGCAATGGCTCTATCCATATTTACCTGCAAGCCCTCATATACACAAGACAGGATCTCAATTGGTGCAGGATAATTACCTTTGGTCTTATCCATAATCATGGCTGTGCCACCAGCAAAAGTCCGCATACCCGTCGGCGATTGCACATTGCCACCTGGTACTTTATAGTTTTCACGGGCTTTAATTGCCCCCGTTTTCTTATCAATTTCGTCCCAAGGCTGTATAGCATTCGGGTTGGCCAATATCCATTTAATAGCTTTCTCCATCAATTCTTCTCTGGTTGAAGCCAAATCGTTTACTATCCCATAGCCTAACGCTTCTTTGGGGCTTACTCGTTTCCCCTCAACCATCAACATCAAAGCCTGTTCCATGCCTATGATACGTGGTAAGCGTTGGGTACCGCCCCCACCGGGCAATAAACCTAATTGCACTTCCGGTAAGCCGATTTGTGCTTTCGGATTATCTAAGGCAATGCGATAATGACAAGAAAGGCAAACTTCATATCCACCTCCCAGAGCTGTACCATTCATGGCTGCTACAACAGGTTTACCACAGGTTTCCAGTCTACGAAAGATATTATTAAAATCAAGCGAGAATTTATAGGTTTCAGAAGGGTCTTTATCGTTGTTTTTCAAAAGCATTTTCACATCAGCCCCTGCAATGAATTCGTTTTTTTCAGAGGTAATTACAATACCTTTCACTTCCGGATCGGCATAAGCATTTTGCAGGTGCGATTCAAATTCAGGAATAGAAATATCATTCAATACGTTCATGGGCGAGGTGGTCATGTTCCAACTGATAATCGCCACATTGTTTTCAATTTTATAATTAATTTCCATTTTTAGGGTTGAATTATGTGCTTTGTAATGATTTCTGCTTTTGCTAAATCTTTTGCCCGACCGAAAAGCCGGAATATCCGCTCTTGTGCTTTGAGCGTAGGTATTCTGATAGATAATTGATTGATGCTTAACTCAAAATAATCCTCTATTTGTGTTTTTTGCCATTTTTCTTCATGAAATACCTCTAACTCTCCCATCACTTCTACCAAAACTTTATCCGATTGAAACCGACCGAAATTAGAACGAAACTTATCTGAATCTTTGGGTGCATACTCTCCTACTTTATTGGCTTGCCATTGCTTTTTTAAAAAGTCAGCATCACGAGATGAAGTCAACAAATCAATATCATCTGTTGTTTCCAAAGGAATCCCTGCCAAAACCAGAGCCGAACTCCCAATGATATAGAAAGGGTCTTGTAGTTTCAACAAATCATCAGATAAAAAGGTAATTAATTGTTCTATTTTCTCTGCTAACATACGAGAATAACTTCAATAAAGTATGCAAGCATACTGTTATGCAAATATAGAAAATTATGCGTAAGGTATTTTGCCAAATATTATAAATTTTAGCCGAAGAACATTTTTGTTGTGTGAGTCAATAAATTGATATTTTTGCCACAATGTACACAATTTACACACGGGGACGCCCAGTCAATGTCACACTATTCTCAATCAGGCAAATAATGTTGCAAGTAAAGCCAGAATAGCTGGTAATGCTTGTACAACAAAGATTCTTTTACTTGCTGAAATAGCACCATAGATGCCTGCCACTATCACACAACCTAGGAAGAAATAGGCTACATTTTTACTCCAAATGGCATCATTTATCAGTAAAGACCATATTAAACCTGCTGACAGGAACCCATTATATAAGCCTTGATTGGCAGCTAAAGAGACTGTTTTCGGGAACAACTCTTTCGGAAAGTTTTTAAATACTTTAGGCCCTCTGGTTGTCCAGGCAAACATTTCGAGGTATAAAATATAGATATGTTCAAGGGCTACTACGCCAATCAGAATTTTAGAGACTATTTCCATAGGTTTTGTGTTCAGAGGTTATTGATTACAAGGTAATTATTTTAAGCGACATTTATCTAAATGTCAGAACACTTTTCGATTCGTCTACTGCTAGCGTTGCCGCTCTACCACAAGGAATTGACCAGTTAGCGGTATCATGCCCGGTCGGGAAACCATAACAAACTGGATAATTATACTCTGCTACGTGTTCGGCAATAATTTCGTAGGCCGTTTTTCCGAAAGGTTCGTCATTTTCTTTACTATCAGTAAATGAACCAACAATTAACCCTTTCAAATTGCGAAGTTTACCCGCTCGTTTCAACTGAATCATCATTCGGTCGATATTATAGAGATATTCACTTACATCCTCAATAAATAAGATTTTCCCATCCCAGTTAATGTCCGACGGAGAACCTACGAGATGAGCCAATAAACAAAGATTTCCGCCAATTATCTGCCCTTGTCCCATGCCAAATCTATCCAATTCATTGCCACCAATCTCATACTTCTGACTCTCACCATAAAGAAAAGCCCGTAGGGTTTCCAATGAATAGTCGTCTTTCAAAAAGGTCTTAGGCATAGGTGCATGCAAACTCTGAAAACCCAAAGACTGAATATGACTATGAACAGCCGTAATATCCGAAAAACCAACAACCCATTTAGGACTTTGCTGAAAAATCGTAAAATCTACGCTATCTATAATACGTGAACTGCCATACCCCCCTCGCGCAGAAAAGATAACCTTGATAGACGTATCGTCCAGCATTTTCTGAAAATCTCTGGCACGTACTTTATCTGTTCCGGCAAAGCCAAAATAACTGGCACTGACCGACTCGCCAACTACAACTTTTAAACCCCAGTTATCCTGCATCAACTGAATAGCAGGCTGAATATCATCAGAATTCAGTTTACTGGCTAGTGCTACTATAGCTACTTTATCACCTTTTTGTAAGAATGGTGGGGCAATTAATGATTTCAAATCTGTTTTATTTTTAATAATTCAAGTCAGCAGGTTTATAATTGCCTACTTTCTTTAAATCTAATATATAAGCTTCGTTACCATCGTCTTCAACCATCGACGTAAATTTCGCACCCCATACAAGTTCTTCTGTCTTGTAAGAGTGTCTCACATAGACAGCATCTGCAAAGGTATCATCTATGCCTTGAATAGCAATCATAAATTCTGCATCGCTGGTAGTTAATGATTCCGGTGTTTCATTATACAGAGGACTATCCTCTGTCAATGGATGAACAATTGTCCAGTCTGTAGGAAAAAAGTTAACCTTCGCCCTTTCTAAAGGTAAGGCATAATATCTTCTGTTAGGTACGCCATTTCTTACCTCAATCTTCGAAAAAACCATGCTCACTTCCATATTAATCAACTGATTACTTCTTTCATTCACCATTCTGAACATCAAGGCATTGATATTCAGATAAGGGGCAATCAGAGCATTTCCGCTAAATAAAATACGAGCCGTAGGTCTTGAAAAGCGCCCATACAACAGACCCGTAACGATGGCAAACATCATCAAACCCATTAAGGATTCCAGGCTTGATACCCAACTGGCTGCAAAACCATCAGGCGAAATGCGACCATAGCCTACGGTAGTGAGCGACTGCGCACTAAAAAAGAAAGCATCCCAAAATTGTGAGTGGGTGCTTGTCATATTTACTCCAATCAGGTGTTCTACGCCTATCAGATAATAGGTTATGGCAAAAATAAAATTGAGCAGGAGATAAACCAGCAATACAATGAGGAAAAAAACTTTCCAGGGCATCATAATAAAGCGGTTGTAAATATTCAACCATGCTTCAAATGATTGGCCTTTCCGTTTGACATTGAATTGCCCGTCTTGTTTAAGGAGTCTTTTCCGTCGGTCAGTTAGTTTGGTGCCAAAGCCTAAATCCTGACGGTTACGTTCGTTTTCGACGAGTACATTTTTCTTACTCATGGTGTTCAGACGTTTCTTAGGGTAATTGTTAATTGTTTGTAGCAATTTAACAAAATAGTACCTGAAAAAGGTTTAGAAACACTTTATAAAAAAATCACATCGTCAACTACTGACTCACCTACGTCTTTGTTAACCAGGTCAATCAGTTTGGTTTTAGCCATAAAAAGCTCCTGACGTAAAGGAGAGGAATCAATGCGAAGATATAATACCCGATTTTTTACGTAAATTTCTTTAGTGCGGGAAGCGATAACCTTACCCATCATACGCTCCCAGAAAGCCTGGAGATAAGTTTCATTGAACTTAGACTTCAGATTAAAAGTCCTCAGAAATGCTTCGATGGCATCTTTTAAAGGCGTGGCCTGCGAACGACGGGCGGTTTCTGATGGCATCGGTCAATGAATTAGTGTAAGGGGTTAGCTATGAGATAGTCAGGCTATATAACTATCTCATAGCTAATATGATAAAAAATTATGGATAATACAAATGATATATCCGAAAATCGATTACTTCAATAATTCTGCTACCTCAAAACTTACTGTAGCCTGATTGGCACTGGTTTTCACCAACGGGTTTTTCGGTAATGGAATGCTTATCTTATCATCGAAATTAATAGCCAGATTTTTAGCTGGTATTTTCAGATAAAAAGTATCCTGATATGCCTTTAAAGCTGAAGCAGGTCCTTCTACTACAATCTCTGCAGGTACTACAGTAATCAGGCTAGATATTACAAAGTTTTTCTCTAAATCTACACCCAGACTATCAACTTTCAACATCACTTTCTTTATATACTTCTTTTCGAAATTCAAAGCGAAGGTATCCGTAACAATATAGTTGATCTTTGAATCTTTCAGCTTTGCAGAAAGTTTTTCTGACAAAACCGTTGCGTTTAGTTGTCTTTCGCTTTCGGGATGTTCAACCTCATATAAAAGAGGAGAATCATTGAGAGAAAGATTATCCTTTAACAAATTCCACCCTGTACTCGACAAACTTACTCTGATAGTTTTAGGCAATGGAGTAGTTGGAATATAGCGTGAATCGTCGTATATTATCTCTAATGGATAATTGATCTTGGTTGTGTAGCCTGACTTATTCAGGGCATGTAATAGCCAGAATATAGCAGCCACAAAAAAACACAAGACTAATGTTTTGAAATTCATACAATATTAAGGCGCTTGCACGGCTATTTATTCACTCGCAAATTAAGAGCCTCTTATTTTTTTCTTGCGATTGATGTTTTTTCAAAAGTCAATCTTGCACCACCACCTGCCGAAATCGTAACGGTAGTTTCATCTTTCGATACTATTTTACCATGCATTCCGCCAAACGTTACTACTTCATCTCCTTCTTTCAATTCTTCTACCATTTTCTTCTGGTCTTGTGATTTTTTCTGTTGCGGACGTATCATAAAGAAATAGAATACCGCAATCATGCCGACCATCATTATTATCGAAAACATTCCGTTTCCGCCTTGTGCTTGTAAGAGTACCATTGGTTTATCTTTTAGTGGGGGTTATTTCAATACTTTTTTTACTTTATCTAATAGCGCTTGCGCTGAGTCAGATTTCTGACTCGACAATACTTCGGCTGTAAACGACAGCACCGTTTGAGGCGGCGCAGCATTAGAAAAAACGGTTACAAATTTTTTGTTGACACCTACTTTACCTAGGCTATTAAAACGCACAACAATCTTGTCTTTCTGCCCCACTCCTACCGGAGCATCAGGTTTTGAAGCTACTGTGCAGCCACATTGCACCTGTACATTCAGAATTTGCAGCGGACTCTTGCCTGTATTTTTAAATACAAACTCATGCTCTTTTATATCTCCTTCTTTCAGGGTACCGAAATCGAAGCTTTCCTGCTCAAATTCAATCTTAGGAGCATTTGCCAAAGCAGCCAATGAGTCTTCGCTGCTCATACTACCTCCTTTCGAATCAACCAGGTTACAAGAGAAATTCAGACCGCCCAAAATTACCACCGTAAACAAGGCTAGGAGTACTTTTTTCATTATTTTATAATTAAACTTTAAGGTCTGATTAGTTTCTTGATTTTATCTGGTTCATCAAAGACTCAACATCTTCCAATAGTTTTTCGGCTTTCTGACGAGCCTCACTTACTACTTTTTGTCCTTCTGCTTTGGCAGAACTATCACCGCCTACTACTTCCATCGCTACTTCGTCTCCTCTTTCAACCAAGTCATTGATAAATTTCTGTAATTGTTCACGATATCTCGACAAACGGTATGATAGTTTATCACGTGTAATTTCTCCTTTATCAGGTGCATATAAAACACCCAAAGCGGCTCCTGTTGCCACACCCACTAAAAATGAAATAAATGTTCTTGATGAATTGCTCATAATACCCGTGTCCCTGATGGGATATTTAATAATGGATAATCATTTGATTCTTGTTCCGACAGTAAATTAAATGCTTAGTGTCGGAATATTCAATTTATTTATTGTCTAACATTCCTCTTCCGCTTTTGCGAATTCTACCAGACTCTTTCAGTTCTTTAGAAAGACTATCCAGAATACCATTTACAAACTGGCCACTTTTCGGAGTGCTATAATCTTTGGCTATTTCAATGATTTCGTTGATAGTTACTTTGACCGGAATGCTAGGATAATTCAACATTTCAACCAAAGCCATTTTCAACAATATCTGGTCAGTTTCTGAAATACGCTCTATTTCCCAGTTTTTCAACTTCGGAATCAGAATTTCTTCCAGGTCTTTTTCTTCCAGAATACTTTTGCGATACAAAGTTTGTAAAAAATCTTTTCTTTCATTCCATTCTTCGTCTAAAAGAGCAATTTTAAATTTGCCGTCTTCTACAAATGACTGAAATGTGTGCGTAATAGCCGAGCGAAGTGTTTCAATATCGTCAATCCAATACAAATCCTGTTTCTCGAAATACTCTGATGTCAATTCATTTTTCAGAATCACATTTTTCAACAGGTATTTTAAAAACGAGAAGTCTTCTTCTAAAGTATGATTTTTCTTGGCACAATACTCTGTATAATGTGAATTGTTGCGCAATACCTCACGATACAATTTAGCAATCAATACCTGTTCGGTACTCCAATTGACATTACGACGGATGGCTTGTGTTTCGAGTAATCTTTCCTGACGAAGTTTTTTGATTATCTGATTGTCTGATAATTTAGATTGGGTAGCATTTCTGTCATCTGCTTCGGCGCGATCGGCCAATTCGATGAAGAGCAATAAAATTTGTAGATATAATTCGTAGACCTTTTCGGCCTCAAGTACCATTCTACCGGCATAGTGTTCAATGTCTTTTTTGTTTTTAAGCAGAAAGAAATCTCTGGCTTTCTCTACCGACATTTTCACTTCTTGTGGAGCAGTAAAATCATCTTCCTCACGGCGGGAAAACTCTTCCTGAAGCAATTGTTGTCCTAATTTTTTGTATCCCTCTAGTTTCTCGCGGTCCTGAAATTCCATTGAATTCAAGTCCGGCGCGAAATCATCTGCAATGAGGTCTAATGATAACTGGAAATTCGCACCCTCAGCTTGTTTATAAGCATATAAGGCTTGCATCGCACGAATCCGTATGAGGCGTCTGTTAAGCATGGGTGTTCAAAGAACGATTTAATAAGCCGCAAAATTAATAAAAATTCAGGAGATTGCCTAAAGCCATGTGTTGGAATTTGTTATTTCACCATCTTGTACCTATAAACAAAGTACTATTTTCACTTCAGTTTCAGCATGAATTTTGTTAGACTTTTCTATCGAAGAAATATTGGAATTATTATATAATATTTCGTCTTAAATTTCATTATAATAAAACATCTGCCCGATGTAGTAAAATTGACACCTCTCTGAATGTATCCTTACCGGGCAAATGCTTGAAATAATCAGATTTTTTATTAGATTTGAGGAAGAATCTTAGCCTGCGATGAAAAGAATTTTTACTTATATCCTGACACATTTACTCCTTTTCAGTAGTTTATTTGCTTTTGCCCAAACGTACTCAGGCGAGCAGATTAAAGAAGATCTGTCTTCATTGAAAAATGAAATTGAGAAGTATCATCCCGACCCTTACAAATATATTTCCAAAGAAAAATATCAGTCTCTACACGATTCTATTGCCGGAACCATCAAAGGCCGAATGTCTTTACGCGAGGCCTATTTTGCTCTTTTACCTATGGTACAAGCCATTGGTTGCGGGCACACCCATATGATGCTTGACCGGCGTCTGCTGGCTAAAAGTGCCTCCTCTTCAGAAAGGCCCAAGTACTTCCCATTCAGTGTTCGCTTCATTAATGACCAGTTATTAGTATCAAGAAATTACTCGGCCGATAAAAAGATAACCCGTGGTGCAGAAATCTTAGAAATTGATGGGCAGCCTGTTAAGAAGATTATAGAAAGTTTAGAGAAAAAATCCTATTATAACGGCGATGGCATTAATCCGAATGCCCGAAAATACTATGCCATCCGTGAATTCAGGAAATTGTACTATTTATGGAAAGGTGAGCAGGAGACTTTTTCTATTAGCTACCGTAAACAAGGCCAGGAAAAACCAAAAACTACTAAAATAGATGCCAAAGATACCTATTTTATGGAAAAAATGATGGAAACGCGCTATCCCGATGTTGACGAAGATACTACGGGTATGGTATCTTATCGGGTTATTGATTCTACAAAAAAAGTAGCAATGGTTGATGTGCGCTCGTTCATGTATGATTTTAATAGTATGAGCAGAGGGAATTTTGAGGGTGAAACCAAGAAGATTTTCAGGAAATTGCATGAGAACAAAATCGAAAATCTGATTCTTGATTTGAGGGGCAATTCGGGTGGATTGCTGGAATATTCTATTTTCTTGCTCCGCTACTTTACCAATCAACCTTTTGATGCTTATCGCTTGGGTTTCCGGGATGAAAGTTTGAAAAAACTCAAACAGGATTATAAGAAGTTTGATGGCGGCTATGCCAAAGAAGCGGCTACCAGATTAAATACAGAGTTTTCGGTCAGAAATCAGGATGGTTTCTTAGAAAGTAAATATGTGCAGAAACAACGTCCGCACGATGAATTCAGATTTAATAAAAATGTATATGTCTTAATGAACGGAGGTACTTTCTCTGCCGCAGCATTGCTGGTATCTAAACTACATAATATGGGCGTAGGTACTTATGTGGGCATGAGTTGTGGTGGTGCCTACGATGGTTGCTCGGCAGCTCAGTTTTCAACGATTCAATTGCCTAATACATCTTTAGAAATATCGCTACCTTTAGGAAGAATCCTCTATAATGTGGACGCTAAGAAATATGATAAGCCTATTCTACAACCTGACTTTGAGGTAAGCGCCAATCTGGATGATTTCCTGAAAAACGAAGATACCGTACTGAAGTTCACTTTAAATCTGATTAAAAACAACGTCAAAATCAGATAATCTACTTTTTTTCGTTAGATCAATACTTGCAGATTAACCTATCTGTCTGCTTAATTTACTATGTGTATACATGAGATAAAAATCTCCTGATTTTAACAAAATTCCTAAGTGCTTAATGAAAAAACTGCTAATAGTATTCTTCTTTTTTATCAGCTTATTTAGCCAAGCTCAGAAACAGACATTTTCGGTAGAAGAAGTCAGGAAAGATATGGCAGTATTAAAACGGAAGTTTGAGAAACTGCATCCGGGTATGTACTATTATAAGAGTAAAAAAGATTATGAACGACTCTATGATTCATTGTACAATAATCTGACCCAACCCCTTACCTATCTTGAAGCCTACAAATTATTAACCCAGTTAGTAACAGCAGTAGAAGATGGGCACACAGGTATGCGATTTGATGCTAAACGTTTCAACCGCAAGAAAGTTAAATATGTACCTTTTTATCTCCGAAAACTGGGCGGCAAATATTTTATTAGTCTAAATACCTCACGGGATTCAACCATTGTGAGAGGTTCAGAAGTACTCAGAATCAATGAAGAGCGCATTGATATTCTAATGAAAAAATTGAAAGTCTTTGTATCAAGCGATAGTGATAATGAAGAGGTCAAAGACTATTATACGACAGGTTTATTCCCGAATTATTATATTAGAGAATATGGCCCAATTGATTCGGTAACTATTACTTATCGTCTACCTCAGACTAACGTCGTTCTCAGAAAAAAATTGGCTTGTCTGATTACCGGAGAAATCAATAAGATTTCTGAAAAACGCTACAAGGCTTTCAAAAGACCGAACCTCTCTATAAAAGTCGTCGATAGTCTCAATCACATAGCAGTGTTGGACATTACTACTTTTAGCATGACGGGTAAGTTTCTCGATTTTAGTCAAAATAAATTCAAAAGAGGGTTAAAGAATAGTTTTAAAACCGTCAAAAATAAAGGCATTGAACATTTACTTATTGATTTCAGAGGGAATGGCGGGGGATATATACCTAATATCTCACGTGTACTCAGATACCTATCTCCTCATCCTTTTACTATTATTGATACCATTGGTTTTAAAAAGAGTGCGTATTTTACTATTGTGAAACCCTACTATATTACGCCACCGCTTTTCTTCTGGATGGGTTTCCCGAAACGAAAAGGTGATTTGATGTATCGGGTAAATCGGAAAAGTAATAATCAGAAACCTGCCAAAGAATTTGCATATACCGGCAAAACCTATTTCCTGACAGACCCGGGTTGCTATTCAGCCACTACTTTTACGCTAAATATAGCCAAAGATTTAGGACTAGGACAGGCATTTGTAGGACAGCCCGTAGGTGGTGCCAGTTGGGGTAGCTTTGCCGGAACGTGGGAAGATTTTAAATTGCCTAATACCAGATTTGTTGTACATACACCCTTGTATAAAATCACTCACCGTATGCCTAATCAAGCCAATAAAGGTTTTTTCCTCGACATAGATTATGAGGTAAACCGCAATTATGAAGAACTGCTCAAAAACAATACGAACGTAATAGATTTTACAGTTGATATGATTCTGGCAAGCAAAGCAGCCAGTTTACGGTAAATAGTTTGAAATCTGCTAAAACTAATTTGATTATAATCTGCTTACAAATTTTCGAATCATGAAAAAATTGTAACTTCGGGGACTTTTTAGATATTTTCTCCACATTCGAAATGGCAATTAAAAAACCGTCCAAAAGCAAAGCTACAAAGAAAACTAAGGTAGAAAGTCCTAAGAAAATATCTTATTACCGCAAGCCTGAAAACCTTAGCCTCGACCAATGGCAGGTGGCTCTGAGGAAGCAATTTGGCGAAGACAATGAGCATGAGTTCAGAATTAATAATCTTGGCAGGCAAGAATTTTTCTCTGATTTTCAGGTAACAAATACACAGACCAACAATACATACAAGGTAGCTATCAGAAGTGCTGATGATAGCCAGAATTTCTGCGAATGTTTCGATTTTAAAACCAACCGCTTGGGCGTGTGCAAGCATATCAGTGCCGTAATGCACCATTTAAGCCAAAGAAAAGGTTTTAAAACGTCCATGAAAGAGGGCTTTCATCCGCATTATACCTCTGTATATGTCGACTACAGACAGGGCCGAGAAATAAAAATCCGGATCGGCTCCAATAAAAAAGAAGAGTTTGAAGAATTAGCTCAAACGTATTTCGACTCAAATAATAAACTGAAAGAAGCATCCTTTGCTGTTTTTGAATTATTCCTCGAAAAAGCAGCTGCCTTGAGTAATTCCTTCAGATGTTATCCTGATGCACTTGATTTGGTAATAGCCGAGCGTGAAAAAATTCGTCGGAGAGATTACCTATGGCGTATCATGCCTGATGGTGAAAACGACAAATATTTTGATGATTTAATCAAAGCTTCTCTCTTCCCCTATCAGCGTAAAGGTGTATTTTTTGCGGCCATAGCCGGCAAAAGCCTGATTGCTGATGAAATGGGGCTTGGCAAGACTTTGCAAGCCATTGCCACAGCCGAACTCTATAAAAAGGAATTGGGTATCCATCGGGTATTAATTGTATGCCCAACCTCCCTTAAATATCAGTGGAAAGCCGAGATTGAAAAATTTACCGATAGCAGTGTCTATGTAGTTGAGGGAAGTCTGCAAAAACGCAAAGACCGATATTGGCGCAGCGATGCCTTTTATGTGATAGTGAGTTATCATACCATGACTTACGACCTGGATTGGCTCAACCGGATGGAGCCTGATTTGGTTATTCTTGATGAAGCTCAGCGCATTAAAAACTGGAAGACGAAGGTTTCTCAGCAAATCAAACGGATTGTAACGCCCTATTCTATCGTATTGACAGGTACTCCACTGGAAAATAAACTCGAAGAACTCTATTCTATCATGCAGTTTATTGATGTGTACCGATTAGGGCCGATGTACCGATTCCTGAGTGAACACCAGATAACTGATGAGTCGGGGCAGATAATTGGTTACAAAAATCTGAACAGAATCGCTGAGACTCTAAGTGATATACTGATTCGAAGAACGAAAAAGGAAGTTCTTTCAGAATTGCCTAAGCGAATGGATAAAAATCTGTTTGTGCCGATGACCCCACAGCAGACGAAAATTCATAATGAACTAGGTGATAATGTAGCTAAACTGGTAAGCAAATGGAAAAGATCCAGCTTTCTTAATGAAACCGATCGCAAACGTCTGGTACTGACACTAAGCCAGATGCGCATGGTATGCGATAGTACTTATATTCTTGACCAGAAAACAAGACATGATACGAAGATTGATGAAGTGATGAATATTCTGGATGAGGTCTTTGAGACATCAGACGAGAAAGTAGTCATATTCAGTCAATGGGAACGTATGACCCGATTAGTGGCACAGGAGTTAGAGCAAAGAAATATAAAATTTGAGTATCTGTATGGTGGTGTAGAAAGCATCAAAAGGAAAGATTTATTAGAAAACTTTCAGAATGACCCTGAAAGTCGGGTGTTTCTTTCAACTGATGCAGGAGGGGTTGGCTTGAATTTACAGAATGCTTCTTTACTGATAAATCTGGATATTCCCTGGAATCCGGCTGTTTTAGAGCAACGTATTGCCCGTATCTATAGATTAGGGCAAGAGAAAAACGTTTCTATCATCAATCTTATTTCTACAAGTACTATTGAGCAACGCATGCTTGATGTACTCGAGTTTAAAGGCGCAATGGCTAAGGGTGTATTAGATAGAGGAGAAGACACTATCTTCATTGGTGAAGATCAGTTCAAGAAATTCATGGATTCGGTCGAGAATCTTGTGAATCAAGAGATTTCAACTGAGACAGTTGAATCGCAAGAGAATGAAGAGGAAACGATTAAATATGAATTACCGGATGAAATTCTTGTTGATACCCCTGAGGGTGCTACCACTTTTATGGGTGATGATGATGTAAAAGAACCCCATCAGACATCGACAAATGGCGCTAGTACCCATGCTCCTTCACACGAACTACTACAGAATGGCATTAATTTTTTTGCTCAATTAGGTAAGACTTTAAAAAGCCCTGAAGCAACCAGAGAATTAATCGACAGCATTACGCAAAAAGATGAATCAGGTAAAGTTTATCTGAAGATTCCTGTTGAAAACGAAGAGGTAATCAACAATGCCGTGCAAGTATTAAGTACCTTATTTGGGGCATTTACGAAACAATAAAATAGGTATATTTTTCCCATATATCTTATTTCATACAACAAAAGAATTGAATATGAAAGAGAGTAACAATACCAATGATGTTATACTGATAGGTGCAGGTATCATGAGTGCTACCTTAGGCACTTTCTTGAAAAAACTCGAACCCAGCTGGCAAATAAAAATCTTCGAGCGGATGGATAGAGTAACGGCAGAATCGTCAGAGGCTTGGAATAATGCCGGAACAGGCCATTCGGCTTTTTGTGAGCTGAACTATACCCCCGAAATGGAAGATGGTAGTATTAATATTGATAAAGCAGTTAAAATTGCTGCCTCATTTGAAGTATCTAAAGAATTCTGGTCAACTCTAGTACAGGAGGGTATTATTGAAGACCCGACGAACACCCTACGCCGGATTCCACATATGAGTTTTGTATGGGGTGATGAAAATACGGAATATCTGCGCAAACGCTATGAGGCTTTAAAAAAGCATCATTTGTTCAGTGATATGGAATTCTCCAACAATTATGATGAAATAGCGCAATGGATGCCTTTAATTATGGAGGGACGCGATAGAAACGAGAAACTGGCAGCTACCTGCATGGACATTGGTACAGATGTTAATTTTGGGGCGTTATCCCGTTCAATGTTTTCTTATTTAGAAAATGCTGATGGCGTTGAGTTGAAACTTCATCATGAGGTAGAAGATATTAAACGTTTGGATAATGGCGACTGGCAACTGGAAATTAAAAATCTGGATACCGGAAAAACAGATACTTATACTACCAAATTTGTCTTTATCGGGGCTGGTGGAGGTTCTCTGCCACTGCTTGAAAAATCGGATATTCCCGAAGGTAGAGGATATGGCGGATTTCCTATTAGTGGTAAATGGCTGGTTTGTAATAAGCCTGATTTGATAGAACAACATTGTGCTAAAGTATATGGTAAAGCCAGTGTTGGCTCCCCTCCTATGTCGGTTCCTCACTTGGATACCCGTGTAATTGATGGTAAAAAAGCCTTACTCTTTGGGCCTTATGCCGGATTCTCTACCAAATTTCTGAAACATGGTTCTTATATGGACTTACCACAATCTATCAAATGGAATAATATATGGCCTTTGATTTCAGCAGGAGTACATAATATTCCTTTAACCAAATATCTGATTGAGCAGGTAACGCAATCTCCGGAAGATCGATTAGAAGCCTTATCTGAATATATGCCCACAGCAAAAATGGAAGACTGGGAATTAATGGATGCAGGACAACGGGTACAGGTAATTAAAAAAGATGAAAAAGAAGGAGGCATTTTAGAATTTGGTACAGAGGTAGTCTATGCAAAAGATGGCTCGTTGGCTACTTTGTTAGGAGCATCTCCAGGGGCATCAACTTCTGTTTCTATTATGCTTGATTTAATGAAAAAATGTTTTCCGGGCCTGGAAGCCACAGAAAAATGGCAAAAAGAACTTAAAAGACTTATTCCCTCATACGGCCAATCATTAGCCAAAGATGCAGCATTAGCGAAAGCCACTCGTGAAAGGACGACGGAATTATTGCATTTGAGAGAGGTAGCGTTTTCTTAAATTATTTAGTGATTGAGCGATTTAGTGAATGAGTGATTATTTTAATAAGTAAAAAGTATTTTTAAATAAATCACTCAACGCTCAATCACTCATTTCCTGATTATCCCCTCCAACACCTTCGCATCGCCATCAATATTGGCAGGTACAGGAATACCTAAAAGTGTAGCGACAAAAGGATATACATGGATATTCTGAAACTCCGGAATCTTTTTACCTTTTTTGATATTCGGGCCTTTGGCATAAAAAATCGTTCCCATCTCAGGCGTGACATAAGGGTCGAAACCGTGTACACCCCATACCTGCTTAGTAATAGGTCGTTTAGCCAGACTCTCCCTCGAATAAAAGCTATAACCTGCCTCTGCCATCAGTGTTAAATCACCAATGCGTGGGTGGTTATTATAATGCAGATTCTGTGGTAAATCAGCCTTTTTATATACTTTGAAATGATTTTGCTTAGCAGCTATGCTTTGCAGGATGCTTTCTTCTTTGGCGTTATCTTTCAGAAAAACGTTGGCGTGCGTTCCACTGTTTACAAAAACAAAGTCGTTTTTATCTAAGCCTTGTAATACATCTTCTGTATAAAGAAATTTGTCAGCTTCGTTTTTCATTTCATACATGCCATGGTCTGCTGTCAAAATTACATTCACAGGCAAGTTTATTTTCTTCAAACCCGCCATTAACATACCTACCAGACTATCTGCTTCCATTACCGCTGCTATGGTTTGAGGAACGTTTGGTCCATATTCATGGCCTTGTGTATCAACCATCGAAAAATAGATAGTCATTAGGTGTGGGCGCTCTGCTTCCGGTAGGTTCAACCAGTCGAATACGCCTTGCACTCTTTGTTTATTAGGTACTTTGGCATCGTAACGATGATAATAGGTTGGGTATGAACCGCCAATCGGGGCCTCAGACCCTACCCAGAAATAAGATGCTGCTTTCATGCCATTCTGTTGAACCAATTGCCAGATAGGCAAGCCACCATAGTAGTAAGGATCTTCTACTTTTTCTCTTTGTCCGATTGAATAGAATGTATCACGATTAACATCATAAAAAGTATTATCTACGAGACCATGATGCGCAGGGTATAAACCCGTTACCAAGGTATAGTGATTGGGAAAAGTTTTGCTTGGATAAGAAGGAAGCATTTTTGTGGCAGCAGCTCCCTTTTTGATAAATTTCTTGATATTTTTTGGATTGTATTTCTGAACATAGTCATGTCGGAATCCATCAAAAGAGACCATAACTACGTATGGTACATCTTTATTCTGGCCGAAAGCTGAAACACTAAAAACGAGGAAAAATAAAGTAATAACGGTTTGTTTTGATAGACGTAGCATATACTATGTTATTGTTGATGAACGAAAAAATTAAGAGCATCTTAAAATTTTAAGATGCTCTTACGCATAAAAGGGAAAAACTATAAACAAACTCTGACATTAATCTCGCTTATTATCGCGTTTTTCTTGCTTGGCGGCGCGTTTTTCTTTCAACGTTTTGCCGGCTTCCTTTTTCGCTTCTTTTGCGGGCTTATCCTTTGCCATATGTTTAATTGTTTGGTAATACTAGACTAAATTAATGTATTTCTATAACTTTTACGAATATCAAATTGTTAAAAATTCTTCTTTTAATTTTTAACAATTTGATATTGCACTTACAAACATCTCATTTTCAATAAGTTAAGAACTATCATCAGGTTAAATCCCACTCTTTGCGATATTCTCTTGAAAGCAAGGCATTTGCTTCTCTATCATGTTTGAATTTCTCTTTTTTAGCATTCCAGTGCAGCTCTCTTCCCAATCTATAAGAGATTAAGCCCAGGTGCATCGGCATGGTCATCATGCGGGCATATTCCAGATTCGATTCCGGTTGCGTACGGTTCTTTACAGCCGTAACAAAGTTTTGCTGATGTCCCGGAGAACGCGCAATCGTAATAGGAATCTCAGGAATATCTTTCATAACCACGCCATTGATATTCAGTTCACAAGAACCATAATCACAAAGCAATGTACCTTTATCACCCTCGAAATAGGCTCCAATACCCTTTTTCTCTGCGCCCGGCACATTTGGTGGCGTAGATGTCCAGTAGATTTTTAAATCATCAAACTGGTAATCAATATCAATCCATTTCGGTGCATCGCCAATACCTTCAGGAGCTTCGCCTTTGGCTTTAATAGTAGTCAGGTTTTTAGGTTCTAAAGCCCACCAGACTACATCGGCAATATGGCTCCAGAAATCCTGAAAAACTCCACCAGAATAGTCTAAGAAATAACGATAGGTAAAATGGCAACGTTCTGGCGTATATTTTGAGTAAGGCGCAGGCCCTAACCACATATCCCAGTTAAGCGAAGCAGGTGGGGTCTGATAATTGGCTGGCCCTAATACAGGTGGGAATCCCGTTTTCCAGAGTCTTACAGTGTGTACCTTACCAATGGCACCGCCTTTGATCAATTCAACTACCCTATGATAATTATCCCCGGCATGAATCTGCGTACCTAGTTGGAAGATACGGTCATGTTTCTTCATAGCCTTTAACATCTGTTGGCCTTCTCTTACGTTATAAGATAGTGGTTTTTCGCCATAGACATCTTTTCCTGCCTGAAATGCCATAATAGCCACCTGCGCATGCCAGTGGTCAGGTGTGGCGCAGGTAATGGCATCAACATCTTTACGGTCTAGGATATGGCGAAAATCTGAGTAGAGTTGTGCTTTAGTATCCGGATGCTTCTTTTGCAAGTTTTTAAGCGACGAATTCAGGTGGTCTGAATCTAAATCACACAGGGCTACTATTTCTACTTCGGGTAAATTAGCAAACCAGTTCATATGGTTGTTGCCCATGCCACCGAGACCGATATGTGCTACCCGTAGGCGGTCGCTTGGGGCTACTTTGCGCACCATGCCCGGAAGCAAGGTGAGACCTAAAGCTGCAAAACTACTTTGTCGGATAAAATCACGACGATTGAGTGTGCTTTTCATGTTTAACGATTAACAGTATAGGGATGAATATTTGAATAAAAGAATACGTTCACAATTTAGAAAAAATACCTGACAACAAGCAAGGTTTTGAGAAATGCAATTATAATTTACTTAGAGCCTTTTTTAGTGTTTATAATTCCTTTGAGGTTAAAATGCAAAAAATAGGAGTATTTCTATTAATTGTTATATAATTGTTACCCTTTGATAATAATACACCCATTTAATAAAAAAATCTATTAAAATACCTTTTTTCTTCGTATTTTTAGGGGAATTATAGTTACCTAAATAATGCCCAAATTTTACCCTTTACTTTTGTTACTTGCTCTTTGTCAGTTAGTAAAAGCTCAAACTGCGTCCGTTACTTTCAATGGACAAAACCTTTGTCAGGGAAAAGTTGAAAAAATTGATTTTACTGCTTCCGGAAGTTTTAATTCCGACAATTATTTCAAAATTCAGCTTTCGGATACTTCAGGAAATTTTTCGACTCCTGTTGAATTAGCTAAATTTTATAATGGCTCATTTCAAAAAGTTGCCTTTATGACTCCTACAAATCTGGCAACGGGAACACATTATCGCATCCGAGTAGTGAGTACAAGCCCTGTTATTACAAGTGTACCTACTAATGAACTATCTGTACTCAATACCTGTACTATACCTGTTTCTCTTTCTACAATAAGTTTACAGGAGATAGCATCCAGCCTGATATGTGCCAATACCCCGATTACGGTTAATTGGACAGTTTCAGGCGATACACTCCTAGATGCCAATCATTTTTTCACGGTACAACTATCTGATAGTAGTGGTTCTTTTGATTCTCCTTATACAGTTGCTATAGCAGAAGCGAGTGATAGTTCTGCCAGCTTTACTATCCCTCAGGGATTTATTGAAGGCACTAAATACAGGATTAGGGTCTTAGTAAATAGCCCTGGTGTTATTAGCGGCACCAATAATGTTGATTTGAGTATATTTTCGAAACCTACTCCTTCCATTAGTCTCGTTCCTGCCAAACCTTGTCTGGGAGATACTATTAGGCTTGTTGCCAATGATGGGGGTTCAGGCAGTAGCACTTATTCATGGATAGGCCCTGTAACTGCCTCAAAAGATACTTTATTGATAACTTCTGGTAGTCTTTCACATGATGGTATCTACGAAGTAACTGTTACCAGAAATGGTTGCTCGGCTTCTGCCTCGCAAAGCTTAATGCTTACCAATTGTAAACCTGCCTGGTCGTGGGCTCTGGCAGATAATTTCTGGACTAATACTTTCAATTATCCCTCAACCATTGTAGATACAGAGATAGATAGTGAAAATAATCTCTTTATAGCAGGATATTTTTCTCAGGCTATGAATTTGGGTAACACACTTCTTACGACTGTCAACCAGAATACTACTTTTTGTGATAATTCAGAGACAGCTGATAAACGGACAGGCTTTCTGGCTAAAATCAATGCTGATGGGAAGTTAGATTGGTACAGAAAATGGAATACTCAGAGCGATATCAGCGATTACCAGTATTGTGATATAGCTATTGATAACGGTCATATTTTCCTGGTTTCAGAATTTAAAGCAACATCTAATTGTCCTACTAATCCCGAAAATGGTGCTTCATTGATTATAGCAAATGAAGAAGATTTAACGTTAGGAAACATAGTCGGCTATTGTAAGTTTGATGTTTCTGATTCACTTTCCACACTATATGAATACCGCTATAAAGGACGTTTTACTTGGCTGGCAAAATTTGATACGGATGGTAATTTAGGCCTATTAACCAATCTTACAGAAGTAAAGACCTGTGGTGTATCTGCTAACGATTTTGATAACAAACCTAATTATGGTTTGGGGAATAAAGGTTATTACTCACTCAAAGCCCGTAACAATAAATTATGGTTGCTCTATACCTGGAATCAAGGAGTTTCTGATAATATCCGCTTCTATAATGGGAGTGAAGTTAATAATGAAAAAGCAGGATTAGTTGTCATGCAGCTTAGTACTACTGACCTGAGTATACTTCATTACGAGAAAGTAGGTGTTTTTTCTCCGACAGGTTCATTAGGTATGTCGAACCTTGAAATTGACTCACAAAATAATCTTATCGTAACAGGCTCAACTGCCACTATTGGTGTGGGTACAGCTGAAGCTGTTACATTTGGTCAGTATCCCCTCATATTCGGTGATACCGATTATTTTGTGGCTAAATTTAATACTTCTTCAAAGAACTGGGATTGGGCCAGACGATCGCAGGTTATATTATTAGATAATAATGCTGATACAGCACCGGCTATCAAAACAGATTCTCAGAATAATATCTATTTAGGTTTTTCTGTCAGAACATCTTACGGAGGCAATTTTGCCAACGTTACCTTTCAAACTACGCCACAAGATTATGATGCCAACAATACATCCGTGTTGCTAAAACTGAATACCAATGGCGATGGACAATGGGCAAAACTCAATAACCATACCCTAAGAAGTGGCCGAAACACTATGGGGATTGATAACGAGGATAATATCTATTTTACGAGCTATCTCAATAATTCTGCATCTGCCGACCGCTTTTTAATCAACGAGCACCGTCTGCCACAAAAAGATCTGGCAACTTTTAGCAGTATCTCAGGTAATCCTTTCGTAGCTATTTATAAACCTAATGGAGATTTATCGGGGTCAGTTAATAATATCAGAGTTTATGATGCATTGTATATAAATGGTTTGGTACTCGACAAGAACAAGAATATTATTCTAAGCGGTGTCAACTACGGTAAAGCTACTTTCGGGCAGTTCAGTTTCGACACTAATTTTGGTAATGCCTCTAACCCTGACGATAACCGACAAAGAGGTTTTATTACCAAAATCGATAATCCAAGAAGTATTGTTTTAGATAATACCAGTACTTTTCTGTGTACAGGGACTGAAAATCAGATTAGTTTTAGTACTACAGGAGAATTTTCTACTACTTCTTTCAGAGCCGAGCTGGTTGACGTGGTAACTAACAAAATCATTACTGTGGCTTCAGGTAGCACAAGTCCACTTACTTTTACAGCTAGTGATAGTCTGGCAGGTAAACGCTATTATGCCAGAGTGGTAAGTGAAGATAATTCGGTGATAGGTACCATACGAACAGATAAAATTGTAGAAATTAATACAAAACTTCAACCTATTATATCCAGTACATTATTAGGAACGGCTGCTGTACAGGGTATTTGTTATACACAATTGCCAGATTATCGCATTCAAACCAATATTACGGGGGCACACATTACTTTAACAAGAAATGGCCAGATCGTTTATGAAGGCGATAATCAGGATTTTGCCCCAACCGAAGACCAAACGGGTGTTTATAAAATATTTGCAGAAAATCAGGGTTGTAAAGGCGAGAGTGCCGAATTGGATTTCAGGGTAGTACGTCAGGCCACTGCTAAACTTGTAGGCTCGCAAACAGTCAAGGATTTTAATTCTCCTGTCAGTCTTTCTTTGGTCTTAACGGGGGGCGGTGAATATGAAGTGAATATTGCCGGTATTCCCTCAACCCTTAAGTTGAATAACTCACAAGAAACCATAACGGTTAATCCAACAGAGAACACTATTTATTCTCTTACCTCAGTCTCTAATTATTGCGGACTTGGGACTATTCTTACAGGCACAGTAAATATTTCGCTTTGTCAAACCTTCTTATCACTTGCAAATCCAACAGATAACTATACTTCAGGTACGATTACTCTGGAGACTGACGGCACTCATGGTGAAATTGTGGCTAATAATGTAATTAGCGATAGTGCTAAAGTAACCTATAGCGCAGGCAAAAGTGTTATATTGAATCCGGGTTTTTATGTTTCAAGTACCGGCAATTTCACTGCTGAGATTAAAGGCTGTAATAACAAGGTAATAGCTAATACCAATAAAAGTTATAAACTAGGTTATCAGAAACTGCATATTAATCGCCCAACGGCTGATAGAACTATCGATGAAATGACCGAATTCGCTCAAAAAGGAGCTAACCTGTTTGAGGTAACTATCAGGCTTGATGATGTATTTAAAACGCGCTCACAGTTCGATGAAACCGATCCGGGAGTTTTAGGTGAATACTGGTCTTTATATGACAGAATCATTAAACATGCAGGTAATCTTTATGATTTTGTGGTCTTTCGCGTCAATGTAGACTATGATGATACCCGTTATTATTTCCAGGATAGAGACGAATTTGACCCCAAACAAAGAGCGTACAATAATTTTGACAACGCTCTTTTTAACTTGTTCGGAGAAATTGTGCAAGACCAGTTCAACAATCCTGCACGGGTAGGTTATGGCTCAGGACATGGTTCTTTTTCTTCTCTCTCAGCTACCGAAAAGATGAAAGGGTTTGTACAAAAAATAATGGATAGATACCACCCGGTTTTAGGGCAAAAACTCTATTGGGTTTCAGTAGTTACCGCCGCACAATTTGAGAGCGGTTTTAATTATGAAAACGCATGGGATGGAGACCAGTTTATTGACCCCCGCCCTTGTGAATACGATTATTCGCCTGATAACGTGAGTGCATTCAGAGACTGGTTAGTTACCAAGCGCTATGGAAGCCTGAAAGAGGTAAATGCTACCTATAATACCAATTATAATAACGCAAGCGAGATTGAACCACCAAAAGTGGCTGTAGACAACATTCATTATATGAATGCCCATAATATTCAGGCTATGTATAATTCGGTATTATTTGAAGACTGGTATCGCTTTAATTACCGACAAATGAAAAACTTTTTGATAGACTGTAAGAATATTGTCAAAGCCAAAAGTAATGATATCAAGTTTTGTTTTGAAGCCGGTGCTGTTGCAGACCAATTAAGTGCAGCCCGCAAAACCTTTGATGTGCCCGATATTAACACTTTTGCTGATGTATTGAAAACCAGTATGACCAATGTAAGCTTTAGTGGACTGCCTATGTGGGATGCGGATGTGGCCAGATCAAATTTTACGGGTGAAATTCAGACTGAAATCAATGAAATGGATGTAGTTAGTATGGCAGGTATTAAAGACCCCGGAATGGTAAAACAAAAAATGCTTGAGTATTCAAAAGCGGCTTATCTGAACGATGCCAAAGCAATCATCTTTGTTGCGGATAAAACTACACCTTATTATACTAATAGCTTAGATGCTGTAGGAGAATTGAAATTATGGATTGAAAATCACACAGAGCAGTTGACAGAAGGAGAAACTATTTATGTAAATCTATCTGATTTAATCAGGAATTTCTCACAGGCTATTGCACCGTTCCATGCTATTTCTTCTTCATTGCCAACGAATGGCTATGAGAAAAGACCAAGAATTATTATCAATAATACTCCATCTACCCCAACAGGGAAATAAATTACCGGATGCAACAATTTTTCAAAAAATACTGTTAGGTTTTTATAGTCAGTTCAGCGTCAATGCTGAACTGACTTGAAACCTATCGGAATATAATTTTTGTGAAGCATTTAGCCTACCTCAACAAGTTTCTGCTTAAATACAAATGGTATCTCATTTTAGGTACTGTTTTCACTATTATTTCAAACCTTTTTGGTGTTATTCCGGCACAGGTGGTTCGTCATGCGCTAGATTTGGTGAAAGAAACCATCGATGTATATTTCCTTTTTGCCAATACTGAGATTCAGAAAAGCATGTATGATGTCTTTACGACAAGCATCAGTATTTATGGCTTATTGATTCTGGTGATGGCGATTTTAAAAGGTATTTTCCTCTTTGCGGTTCGTCAGACCTTAATTGTGATGTCTCGTCATATAGAATATGACCTCAAAAATGAGATTTATGCGCATTATCAAAGCCTCCCACTGAGTTTTTATAGAAAGAATAATACCGGAGATTTGATGGCGCGTATTTCGGAAGATGTGAGCAAGGTAAGAATATATATCGGCCCATCAATTATGTATCTGATGAATATGGCTACCCTGGTTATTCTTGTGCTCAGCTATATGTTTTCGGTTAATTCCCGATTAACCTGGTGGGTTTTATTACCTATGCCTTTACTATCAGCCAGTATCTTTTTTGTAAGTACGTCTGTCAACAAACGTTCAGAAGAAATTCAAAGGAGCCTCTCTCAACTATCTACTTTCGTGCAGGAAGCCTTTTCAGGAATCAGAGTATTGAAAGCATTTGCCCGTGAAGATGATTCCGTAAAACGTTTCAGAAAAGAGAGCAATGTGTATAAAGCGAAATCATTATCACTTACCCGTTTTGATGCCCTTTTTACTCCTACTATTGCCTTATTGATTGGTTTAAGTACAGTTCTATGTGTATATATTGGTGGACAGGAAATTATTGCAGGCAGACTAACGCCCGGTAATATTACCGAGTTTATCATGTATGTATTCATGCTTACATGGCCTTTAACTGCCCTGGGTTGGACATCCAGCCAGATTCAAAGGGCGGCCGCATCACAACAGCGTATCAATGAATTTTTGAACATCAAAACTGATATTGTTTCCGAAAAGAATCTGACTAAAGAAATTCAGGGAGGTATCACATTCAAGAATGTGCATTTCACCTACACTGATTCAGGCATTCATGCCCTGAAAGATTTCAATCTGGATATTAAAGCAGGTGAATCTGTGGCTATTTTGGGTACAACGGGTTCAGGCAAAAGCACCATAGCCAACCTGATTGTACGCATGTATGATGTAAGTGAAGGAGAAATTCTGATAGATGGCATATCTATTAAAGATTATAATATTCAGCATGTGCGTAGCCAGATGGGCTATGTGCCGCAAGAAGTGTTCTTGTTCTCAGATACGATTCTGAATAATGCTAAATTCGGTTCTCCTTCTATTACAGACGAGCAAATAATCAAAGCTGTAAAAGATGCCGATTTGTATAAGAATATTATGGATTTCCCGGATAAGTTTGAGACCAGATTAGGTGAACGTGGGATTACCTTATCAGGTGGACAAAAACAACGCTTATCTATTGCCCGTGCTATTGCCCGTGAACCAAAAATTCTGGTTTTAGACGATTGCCTTTCAGCAGTTGATACCAATACCGAGAATATCATTCTGAATAATCTGGAAAGAATTATGCAGAACCGCACCTCAGTTATTATTTCTCACCGGGTATCTTCAGCCAAATTAGCCGATAAAATCCTGATGTTGGATGAGGGCAGAGTTATTGAGCAAGGTACACATGAAGAGCTCTTGAAGAAAGACGGTGCATATAAGGAATTGTATGAGAAGCAGTTACAGGGGGAGGAAGTAGGGTAAAAAAACCTTTTCTATGTATGAGAAAAGGATTTCAATACTCTAATTCAGAAAAACTTTTATAAATTCTTAAATTCGATGCCTTAAAATTCATTTAAGGCATTTTTTATTAATCCTTCCTTTATAAAATCACTATTTGATTTTCTTAATTTTAAATATAATTCAAAACTTCTTGATTTATAAGTGTACCATCCTTTTCATATTTATTAGCATAGTATTTCAAAATTTATCAAATCATAGACGGTCGTTCAAGAGGTTTAATTACCTTAAGCTTCAAAATATGTATTATTAAAGAAAGCTTTTTTGACAATTTAAAAGCACGGAAAATAATTTATACAATCATTGAAGTGTGCCAGACACTACTAAACTTTCCTATATTTCAAAGTTAGCTGGCATTCTAGAGAGACACCAGTACCTCAAAAAAAACATACCAAAATAAAACTCCCCTTCCTAATCAAACTTAAACGCTCAAATACAAGTCGTAATTCATCAGTGACATATCGTTAAATATTCGTAGTATCAAAAAATATTTTTTGACTATAAACATATATTTATTGTTTATCAATAAAATTTTATTACTTTTGGCATATCAATTTTAATTTCAACAAATATGTCAAAAACAAACAATTTCGTATTCTGGGGCTTATATATTGTGGCTTGGGCCATTTTTGTAGGTTTGTCTATTGAAGCAGGAGGCTTAATAGTAAATTTCTTTTTCAGTCTTTATAAGCCTGAATTTATCCAGAATCTTTATCAAAAGTTGGACTTAACTAGAATGTATGAAGACAGTAGATTAGCTTTTTTCGGCATCTATAGCTTTATTCTAATCATTTCAATTTTAAAAGCTTGCCTGTTTTACATACTTATCAGACTCATGCACACAATGGATTTATCAAAACCTTTTAATTCTTTTGTTGAGAGACAAATTTCACAAATCAGTTATTACACCCTTTCAATCGGACTCTTAAGTTATATTGCTAGACAGTTAGTTAAAAATTTAATGCATTACGGTTTTGCCACCGATAACTTAAACCAATTCTGGGGTGACAGTGATGCCTTTATTTTAATGGGAGCTGTCATTTATATTATCGCTATTATTTTCAAAAAGGGAGTAGACATTCAAAACGAAAATGATTTAACTTTATAAGCTATGGCAATCATTGTAAATTTAGACGTAATGATGGCAAAGCGGAAGATATCATTGAATGAACTTTCTGAAAAAGTTGGACTTACTTTATCGAACCTTTCTATTTTAAAGACAGGAAAAGCAAAGGCAATTAGATTCAGCACATTGGAGACCATTTGTAATGTATTGGATTGCCAGCCAGGCGACATTTTAGAATATGTTAATGACGCAACGACCCGCTAACATTGGTATTATTACAAGTGTCGCTGGTCGTTGAAACTTCGGCTATTTGTATCCTCGTACTTTGGTTCGGGCTGGACGAAATCCTGTTGGGGTTTAATTCTGGGTGGACAAAACCAGCATTTACCTACTGCTCGTGAATCGAAAATTCTGATTTTAGACCATTGTCTTTCAGCGTTTGATACCAATACTGAAAATATCATTCTGAATAACCTGGAAAGAATTATGCAGAATCGTATTTCGGTTAGATCTCTCACCGGGTATCTTCAGCCAAACTTGCCGATAAAATCCTGATGCAGGATGAAGGGGGAGTGATTGAACAAGGTACCCATGAGGAATTTTTGAAGAAAGACGGTGCGTATAAAGAGCTGTATAAGAAGCAATTGCAGGGTGAGGAAGTGTAGTAAAATCTAAATTATTTAATAAAGTATCATCTAAACAAAGATAAACTACATTCTGAAAGTAATTATTTGGTTACAAACAAATTGTAGATTTATCTATATATAGTCATTTTTTGCTCTTTATTTTTATTTTAATCAGCTGATAATAGATTAGTTTAACATAAAAACTGCCGAATAATAAATATTCTACTCATTACTATTGATTTATCCTCCTACTAGTTATATTTCCCCATTAAAAAAACTTAATAAAAAATGGGTAGGGAAATATCACTTTTTACAGACTATCACCAAAAAGAAAACTCTTTAACAAACTATTGTGGGCTCTTAATGAAAATGCTTTATGAAGATAGTCCACGAAGATTTGAGGAACTTTTAGCTACACTTTTAAAAACAGATATAAATATAATAATAGGACCGACTTTTACTCAACAAACAAAAATTGAGAAAAGCATTCCTGATTTAGCCATAACTCAAAAGTCATTTTCTATATTTTTTGAAACAAAAACTACGGATTGGTTTTATGAAGATCAAATAGATAGGCATATCTCTGGATTTAATCAAAGTGCCGATAATAAAATACTTTTTTTACTCTCCAATTTTGAAAATGATAATCTTGATGAACAGTTTAATAAGGAGATTAAAAAGGGTAAAGAAAACCATATTATCATTCAACCTTTGACTTTTGAAGACTTTGTTGGTTCATTAGAACAGGTTTGTAATACTGAATATTTAAAAAATCTTTTAGAAGAATTTAAAATTTATCTAGATAGAAACGGGCACCTTCCTAAATGGAAATATCTTCTTGATGTAGTCAGCTGTTCCGGTACACTTCAAGAAATAGAACAGAACGTATATATGTGTCCTGACACAGGTGGAGCCTATAGTCATCGACGCGCAAAATATTTTGGTGCATATTCATCAAAAAAAGTAGCAACTATTTTTGAAATTAGTGCAATCGTAGTAATTGAAAAGAATTTGAGCGAGGCAAAAATAAAATGGAAAAATGTAAACGTAAAAAATGAAATTTTAATTGAACTTGCTAAACAAAAATTACATACTTGGCAATGGCGTATTGAGGAAAATAAATCAATTTCACTGCAAGTATTTTTGCTAGATAACAGAGCTGAAACGAATTTTATTAAAGAAACAAGTGGTGGAATGTTGCAATCCAAAAAGTACTTCTGGGATATTGCCGCCGATTGCAAAAACTCTCAGGAATTAGCTGAGAAATTAAGAAATAAAAATTGGGGGGATTTCGAATAAAGCTGCTATTACAAAAGAGTCAGAATCATAAAACTCAAGGTATAGAACTTTATTTAAGAATCATATCTTGAGTTTTATTTAACTTCCTGATAAATACAGTCATAAAAAGATGTCTCAACTATAATTGAATTTTTAGCTGTCTTAAACTTTATATTTTCTGTTTTAATGAATCTTTCATATACTCACCCTATATACTTCAAAAATTCCGCCTTAATAGCTTCCTGCTGGAATTTGCCACTGTAGAAACTGGTAATTGTTGTAGAAGTATCGTCCTGTACCCCACGAGAGGCTACACATAAGTGTTTAGCATCCATTACTACAGCCACGTCTTCAATATCCAAAACCTTTTGTAATTCTTTGGCAATCTGCATCGTCAGGCGCTCTTGTACCTGTGGTCTTTTGGCAAAATATTGCACAATTCTATTCAACTTCGACAAGCCAATAACCTTACCATTAGCAATATAGGCCATATGGGCTTTGCCGAAAATCGGCACAAAGTGATGCTCACAATTAGAATAGAATGAAATGTCTTTTTCTACTAACATCTCATTGTACTGATACTTATTATCGAAAAGAGTTACTTTCGGCTTATTCTCCGGATTAAGGCCACTGAATATCTCTTTCACATACATTTTGGCTACACGCTTAGGCGTGCCTTTCAGCGAATCGTCGGTTAAATCTAATCCCAAAGTATCCATTATCTGACGGAAATAGTATTCAATCTGAGCTATTTTCTCATCGTCGTTCATCTCAAAAGCATCGGCACGCATAGGGGTGTCTACAGAAGTATTCACATGGTCTTCGCCTATCTCCTCGTCTGTAAGGGTAATTTTAGTATCGTCTTCAAATAACAGGGTATTCAACAAAGTTTCGTTCGGTTTCATATAATCTGATTCTAAGGTCTAAATGGTTCGGCAGCTTTGCCCTCAATTGATCATAAATTACAACTGCGATATTCTCAGCCGATGGATTAATATCTTTGAATTCTTCGGTATCAAGGTTTAGGTTTTTATGGTCAAACTTGTCCAGAATTTCTACTTTTATTAAATCACTTAACAGCTTCATATCCATAACATAGCCGGACTCCGGGTCGATTTCACCAATGACCTGAACTACAAGCTCATAGTTATGCCCATGGAAATTGTAATTGTTACATTTCCCATACACGCGTTCATTTTTCTCTTCCTACCAGTTCGGATTATTGAGACGATGAGCAGCATTGAAATGTTCTTTTCTGAACACCGCAACTCGTTTAGAACTCATTATTTTTTCTTGATTTAAACGCTTTGAGTACTTATTACAAATACCAAAATCTGAGAAATTTCAGAGATTTAGTCTCAAAGTTTAAAAGTCGTCTGAAAGGTTGTCAGCAACACTTTTAAACTAAATCAGCGAGATTTTTCTTTTAAATAAAATGCTTTTCTGTTTAATACTAACATAACAAAATTGAACAAAAAAAGTTGCAAATTGATTTTAGCAAATAACTAACTCTTTGATAACCAATATCTTAATCCATATTAAAATTACGTATATGATAGTAAATGAATTTATTAGGTATAAAAAAACTCACTCCCCTGAATAATCAAGAAAGTGAGCCTGGTTTTAAACAAAGGGATTCTATCGTGTACTAAAAATCTTTTTTACTCCTTGGGTCATTTTTTAAAATTAAGCTTTAATATATTCTTTGCTACTTCTTTGCCATTCTTTTGTCCGTTCTCATTCGCCATCCGGTATTGAACACCTGCAAACAACTGTGCAACAGTGGCTTCATTGGTATACTCTTCGAACGATTTGAATGTACGGTTGGGTAGTTTCCCTGTATAAGTATTGTCAGTAAAAGTGTAATTATCTCCGAAAATAGAGGTTAGTATCTCAGCACTCGCCCCGGAAACCGTGGCATTATCAGAGGTGTAAGCCGGAACGGGCTGTGTGGTTATAAATGGCGACCAGCCTGGCGCAATAGCTTGTCTGATATACGTAACAGGTGCCATCAGATTATAGTTATATTTCGATTTCCAGCAAGCTACATAGGCATCATTTATGGCTAACCCTAATTTGATATAGACCTCGGCAGCTTTATCGAGTTTAACTTTTTCTTTTTTCAAAACAATATTAGCAATGCTGAAACTATGTCCGGCTGGTGTAATGGTGGCATCAGACCAGAATCCGGCTAATACTTTTTGGTCGGCTGTTAGTGCTTTACCTATAGTATATACCTCTTTAGCTGCATTATACATTGTAGAGTTTTCTTTGAACGAAAATGCTATTGGTGCTTCAGGTGCTACATTATTATTGAGCGACGAAAAATTACGGTTCTTGCCCCAGAAAGGCAGTAATGGTATCTTCTGATTACTTACAGGTTCCCACGAGCCAATAGCTACAGGCACTTTATAAGTAGTCGGGAAGTTGTTATTCCAACTCTCATTTCCTCCATCGGTTTTTGAATAATCCCAGATAGCTTTGGCAATATCCGCACCGAAATTAATCGAGCGTTCTATTAATTGCTGATTGGTGATACCCGTTTTTAATGCCGCTTCCGTAACCCGACGTAAGGAGTCTATCGAAGCTTTATTATCGTCGTTAGTTGTGGCATATAATTCCTTTATCAAAGTTGAGATGGCAGCATTAGCCGCTATGCCCCAGTTATATTCTTTGGTTGAATCCGGTACAGGTAAATTTTTTAATCCTGTGATTTTTCCCGATAACGATTGATAACCTGTTAAACCATATACAACACTTTCGTAAAAGGCAAGGCTGGTATATGCCAGACTACGTGCCGCTACAGGTGAAGCATATCCTGGAGTGGATTTTATCAGGCGCAATTGAAGGGTTGACCAGTTAATGGCAAGGCTTGCATCATATTGGTTTGTTTTCTTTGATTCAACAGCAGGAGCAATTACTTCTTTGCCAGGTTTATCTTTGCAAGAAGTGAGGTATATAGAAAGTATGCATGTAATGGCGTATAAAGTTACCTTTACGCGTTTTAATGAGAACGTTGCGTACAGATTCCTCATAAAGTTTTCTTTTTTTCCTGACCTAAATCTATTCAGAATAAAATCAAAAACCTTGCCAAAAGACTGGACAAGGTTTTTGTATTCAAATTTATTAAAAGAAAATTTTAGAATTTCTTAAAAGAACATTTACCTATCGGTCTTTAATGGGAACTTTCCTGTTTTATGTTCATGTGCCATTTCTACATAATGCTCTGCACTCATAGCCAGTTTTTCAGCTATTTCCGGTGACAAGGTTTTTATCACTTTAGCGGGTGTACCTACAGCCATCGAATAATCAGGAATTTCCATACCCTCGGTTACCAGGGCATTTGCCCCTATGATACAGTACTTTCCAATTCTGGCCCTATTCAATATGGTGGCACGCATACCTATCAATGAGAAATCTCCAACGGTAGCACCGTGCACAATAGCACCGTGCCCTACGGTTACATTTTCACCGATAATGGTAGGTTCGCCAAAGTCTGCATGCAGAATGGCACCATCCTGAATATTGGTACGGTTGCCTATCACAATTTTTTCTACATCAGCCCGAATGACGGCCGAGTACCATACTGAAACATCTTCGCCAAGTGTTACCTCACCCATCACACTTGCATTTGGTGCAATAAAATATCCCATCCTTTATTTTTTGAATATGCTACGAATAAACACAAATGCTATGAATTTTCATGAATCAATCTTTAAGAAATTGTTTGAATTAATCTTATTTTGTTCAAAATGATTCTTTTTCACAAATACTGCGTTGCTAAAATCCTCATTTAGATGTGCTAAACTGCGGTTTTAGCGCCTTGCCTTTGTAAAAAATAATGCATTTTGATTCTAAAAATTTAATTCAAACAGTTTCTAAAAAAATTCATAGCATTTGTAAATCATCCTGATTTCTAATATACCTTATGGCCAGATTTCAGTTGGCGAATGGAATTGCTTCCATGCGCGCAGGTATTCCTGATAGGATTGTATTTTAGGTAGAGCTTTCCCTTTCAGTTCACCATCTACACATTCGCCTTGCCAGTTCCATAAGCTATTGGTTTCTCTGTCTCTGAAACCAGCAGGGTCTTGCACAAAATTTAATATTTTGCCATCTACAGTTCTGGCAAAAACATGATAAGAGTGACCATCTGGCTCCACTACAATCGCAATTGGTGTATTCCCTACTTTATCATTAAGCGTAGTTAATTTTACTACGTTAGGCCATACATAGGCTTTATTCTTATTATCAATACTTACCCCGACTACCCAACTTTTATCCCATACTTTACCAGGATTTGCCAGAGAATCTTCATCTTTACGCTGACGACGGTCATAAGTTTTCAATTCATCATATTCTTTAGCAAAGGTATTATCTGCCTGAAATACCAGACCCTCAGGATATTTTGCGAAGAACGATTGTAAGGTCATTTGTTCTGAAGGTATGATATCTAATTTTTTCCCTGCCTGCTCTCCTACTGCAGCATCCCCTGTAGCCTGATACCACCAGGTTTTAGTATCTGAGTCTTCTATTACGGCATTATAATGTCTTGCACCAACCAAACGGAAGATTTGCTTTTTACCATCTACTATCGGGCTAAATACCAAACCGGTGCGACACATGGTACAGTAAGTAACCAAAACTGGTTTATCCCCTACATTATCCTGTATTTTATGATGGTACCCAACAAATTTTATCGGATACGCTTTAGCTACTCCCCCATTTACAACGGTCATTACTACCAGACTATCAGGCACTTTATTATCCTTCCGGGTAGCAAACTGAATCTTTCCTGGCTCTTTAAACATTACCTCTGCTCTGTATGAAACATCGGTAAAATAATAAAGCCCTCCGGCTACTAATACAATGACTCCTACTAAAACCTTCTGTTTAATACTGCCCTGGGTGATATACGACCATGCCGGATAAGCCAATAGCAATAAGCCTATAATTCTTGAAGCCAGAATTATTTTCTCAAGGTAATAGGTTAGCTTGATGGCTTCTAAATCCTGACTTCCCGGAAAGGGCATCAATAAATAAGCTTGTAAGAAGGCAGGTACGATAAGGCATATGGCACCTATCCAGAACAAACGTTTTTTTAGTGTAGGGGTCATTGTAATTAGGTTGTTTTAGGTAAAAGCCGCCTCTGCAGGACGACCAAATAGTTTACTTATATTTTTAACCCAAGCGTCAGATTTACACTTCTGCCATCCGACGACCATATACCCGGACCAGGGTAAAAAGTAGGTCTTTTAGTAAAGTATTGTTCATCTGTCAGGTTGTTGATATTCAGTTTTAACATCATGCTTCTTGTTACACGATACGTAGCATTAATATCCAGCAAACCATATGATGGTACTAGTCCCACTGTTCCGGTAGCATTTGGTTTAACTGTATTCAAGGCATCAGCATAGCTTTTAGCTGTGTAGCTGTAAAGCGCTGTCACGCTAAGTTTCGTATAACGGAATGTGAGTCCGTTGCGGCTTATCCACTCAGGCACACTTTCTACTTTGTTGCCTTTTACACTTATATTCTTGTCTCCTACCCTTACGGCTGCCTCCTGATAACGAGCATCCATATAAGCCGTAGAAGTAAAAACAGATAGCGTTGATTTTTGTGACAATCTGGTATCGTACTCAATATATGTCTCTAAACCATTCGTCTGCGAATCGCCTATATTAGTCCGCAGGTAATAGAAATCGCCATTTGTCTCAGTACCATAAGTAATACCCATACGGTTATTATACTGCAACTGAAAAGCACTGATATCCCACTTCCAATGTTCGGCATTGCCTCTGTACCCAATTTCAGCATTATAACCATAACCATCTTTCAGGTTTTTATCTATCTTCTCATAAGAAGCCGCCGGAACAATATCCTTTAACACCACCGGACGGTAAGCCTGTGCAAATCCAGCATACAAACTCTGAGATTGATTAACCTGATAATTGGCATTCAGACCCAACAATGGAAAATGATGCGAAATTTTGGTTGGCAATTGACCTGCATCATAATAAGCAATCTTTCCACTCAGATTCGATTCGCCCACTTCTACCCTGATACCCGGTGTAACGGAAAATTTAGAGGTAATCGCAAAACGGTTTTCCGCGAAGAAGGCAACATTCTGTGTTTTCAGATGCATATCTCTCATCCAATCACCTGTCTTCGTTAAATCATAATCAGAACCAGTTGTGCCTTTACCTAATTGTTGACGATTCAGATCATTATTAATCAACTGTACGCCTGTTACTAAAATAGACGATATTTTTCCCAGGTTATAACCGTGCAATAAGCGGGCTTCTACTGAATAACTATGAAAATGATCCATATCCACCTGACGATTCACATATTGTAAAGTCTTCGGATCAATGGCATCTACAACATTAGCCGTTTTATCCAGCATCACACTATTTCTATCTCCCAACACCGCTGATGCTACAACAGAAACACGGGTACGCGGGTTAAACTGAAAATCTGCCGAAATAGATGGCACATATATAGTCGGGTTAAAATAGTTGCGTGAACGGGTTGACATTCGGGGATTCGCGTAAAACATACTATCTGTCAATGGTCCCGGAATATGATAGACATATTTTGAATGTTTCAAATCGGCCTTCAAAGTAACTTTTGAAGAGGCCTGATAAGTAATACCAAAGGCTTCTCCACTATAATCACTTTGTGAATTATCACGGTATCCATCAGAATGCCGTCTTGAATAATACCCGTAGTATTGCAATTTACCTATTTTTCCACTGATACCATTATAAGTACTAACCAGACCAAAAGAGCCTAAAGAGTTAATCGTTTCAAAATTAAAAACCCTTGTCGTATCCGGACGTTTAGCAATATAGTTCAGCATACCTCCAAACTGCGCGCCATATTGTAATGAACCCGTACCACGAACCAATTGAATCGTCTCAATGGCTTCCATGGGTAAACTGAAATGGCTTGCCGGATAAGCATATATATCTGAATTAGTCATGATACCATCGGCACGGATATTATATTCCCAGCCACGATGCGGGTCAAGTCCACGGGTGGATATATTGGTCTGGTTTCCTGTTCCATCCATATCATATACAAATACCCCCGGAATTTTAGCAAAAATCTGGCGTGGGGTTTTCTCGGCAATATTGGCATCCGCCCCCAAAACATTAATCACTTCACTTTTCTTGCCACCAAACAGATAAGTACCCTGTGTCAATGGCAAACGCTCAATCGTATTTTTATAGCGCTGTTCTAAAATGTTTACTTCTTCTAATTCTTTAACTTTTACCGAATCTGTTTGCTGTGCATATATATTTGTAAAGCATACCATAAGTATGCATAATAATCGAATTGATTTCATAAAAAATTCCTTTGGAAGCAAAACAGGATAAACAGCCTTCAGGGCTGCCTATAGATTGCTTCAATTAACACTAATTTTATTAAAAGAAAATAGGTATAATACCCTCACCGGGAGAGCATTATACCAGGTAATCGTTATATAAAATTAGGTTAACTCCGGCGGAGGTGAATGTAACAGGTGTATCACCTGCTCATTGGACTGCTGTGGTTCTATATAAAAAGAGGAATAATACGATTCAACAATCGGCTCACTTAAACTCAATTGCATGGCATCAGCCACATAAATTTTCTGCAAATCACCAAATAGCTTTACCAGTTTTCCTAATGGACTTTGTGGAGTATCTGCACTGGTATCATTCATACCCAGAATCAGGGAGGTGAATTCCGTAAAACGTTCCTGTGCATTCTGGTTTGATTTTAAAATGACATATAAGGTATCATTCTCCTGATACTCGTGCATGATATTATAAAAATCATCTCCACTGCGTATCAATCCTTCTGCATTGCCCTTATTATAATGTGCATTTTTTGCAGTAGTAGGTATTTTTATAATTTTCCATTTATCATCTATAATCACATTCGAACTCGCACTGTAATTATCCTCAAAAAATAGCATAGTTATTGTCAGCCCAAACATATTGTAGAGCAGAAGCAATAACAGACCGATTGACGCTATTTTTTTCAAGGTAAATACTAAATATCTATAAATTCAATAAAAATCTTTCTTTTTTAATAAAACTCTGCACATCTATAAGATATGCAGAGTCCGTAAATTTTTTAACTAAAAACAAAACAGACTAATTTCTTTGTGAATATTTGTTTCGATCATTTCAATAATCATTTGTTTTAGAAACTCTGCACACCAACCGGTGCGCAGAGTATAATTGTCAACCTATGATTAAATCAAAACTAAGATTCAATATCTTTACTTGCCGATGCTTTTCATCGCATCGAAATTGGCATAACCATCTTCTTTAATACGAATACCTCTGGCCGCGTAAGCTTGTGGGTCGGTAGGTGCCCAGGTACCTAAACCATCTACATAACGATTAAACATGCAAAAGGCTGCAGCAATCAACACCGCATCATGAATTTCTTTATCTGTTGCCCCCGCATTTCTTGCGGCTTCTACCTGTGCTGTTGTTACGTTCTTCCCGCCTTTCTGCACACTGGCTGCAATAGCCAATAAAGCCTTTAGCTTATCTGATATTGGCGCTTCTTCATAATTTTTCTTGATTTGTGCAATCAAAGTACCATCATCTTCCAGATAACATTGGGCAGCTGACCCATGTACACTCTGGCAAAACAGGCAATCATTCAAATAAGAAACATAAGTGGCAATGGTTTCGCGTTCACCAGGTGAAAGGTTATTGTTTGGGTCTCTCAGGAGAATTTCTGCCAAAGCATTCAACGGACGAGCCGTATCCGGACGAAACGCCATTAATCCTCTGATACCCGGTAATAGTTCTTCTTCTGGTAATTTAATGTAAGCCATTATCTTGTTCCTTTAAAGTCTTAATTTCATTTTACTTTTTGGGTGCATAGCCCAAGCCTTCTGCAATCATTTTCCCTCTCTGCCGGAAGATTTCCGGGTCTTCAATAGGGACTATTCCCATTCCATCTAAATACCGGTTGAAAAAACAGAAAGTCGCTGCTATAATCACCGTATCGTGTATTTCTATATCGGTTGCACCTAGTTCTTTCGCTCTATTTATCTGGATTTCCTTCACATGCTTGCCTCCCTTTTGCACACTAGCCGCAATAGAAAGCAAAGCCTTTAGTTTATCAGAAATCGGGGCATTTTCATAATCTTCTTTGATTTGCTCAATCAACGCTTCGTTATCATCTAAATAACAAGCCGCTACTGCTCCATGAACTCCTTCACATAACTGACAATCGTTTAGCTTCGATACCAACGTGCCTATAATCTCACGCTCAGCTTTAGTTAATCCTTCTTCAATACACAAAATCCCCTCCGTAAATGCCCCTAAATGCGGAGCGAGATGTGGGCGAAAAGCCATCAGACCTCGCATTCCTACTGCATTTTCGGGTAATTTAATATAAGACATACGCTTGTTAATTATGAGTTAATTAAGTTTGCTTCATTATCCTTGCTGAAATAAGCCATACCCAAAGCCACAAAAAACATAACTGAAAATGCCAGCAACGCATTACCAAATCCACCAAAAAAAGTAACAAGAGCACCCACAAAGAATACTGCAGTGGCAGTAAAGAATCGGCCCACATTAAAGCAAAAACCTGTTGCGGTAGCTCTGATAATAGTAGGAAATAATTCTGGTATATAGCTCGACAAAGAACCCTGACTAATACCAAAACATAATGTTAGTAACGCAGTTTCGGCGTAAATAACCGGGCTGAAGGTTTTGTTTGTCAAAAATAAAACACAACAAGCGCATATTACACCAATAAACGTCAACATAAGTGTTTTTCGGTTACCAATGGCACGAATCAGAAAACCTGATAAAATTCCTCCGACAATACCACCAATTCCTAACAGCATCATCGTATTACCTCTCTCACTTTGTCCACTTTCTCCGGCAGGTAATAAGGTTTGTATCCAGGTTGGTAGCCACGAGAATATGCCCCACAAACCAATCAGCACAGCACCGAATATTACAGAGCCTTTGATCAGATTAGGGCGATAAGCTTCATTGAATAAACCATCTGATGATGATTTGTCAACATTCTTTAAATTCTTCCATTTAGGAGATTCCGGCAACAATAAACCTATCAGTAGTGCTACAGCAATTGGTATTAAACCTATCCAGAAAGCACTACGCCATTCTGCAAAAAGTTTACTCAATCCACCCGATGCGACAATCCCCACCGGAAAAGCTACGGCTAAAATCCCTACTATAATTGGTCTTGTCTTCTCAACCCATATTTCAGAAATATACACCGTTGATACCAACAAAACTCCGCCAACACCCATGCCTGAGAAAAAGCGATAAGCCATCAGCATATACCAGTTGGGCACAAATACAGTTAGCAAAGTAGCTACTCCATATAAACCTGTCACTAGTACTAATACCTTTTTACGACCTATCTTATCGCTCACTACTCCAAACAAAATACCACCTATCATCCAGCCATATAATGATACAGCACTGATATAAGCTCCTACTTCACCTAAACGAGCCTCTGAAACTTTCTCATTCAACAATTCAGGTATGGCCACAGGTAAATAAACTGACATTAAAGTGGAAACTGTCCCGCCAAAAGCATAGCTGATAAGGCAAAGTATAAATGCCAACACTCTGACATTGGGAGAAAGTACTTCTTGTTTTAATTCGCTTTCCGCTGTTAAGGTCATTGTTTAGGTTAATTAAAGGTGTATCAGGTATTTGAAACCGATGTCCGGTGCTTGGCTTGACTATAGTATTTAGAGCGATAATATTCAAAAAGAATCATAGGTAGTACATAATCCCCCATGCGCTCAATTGTTTCAAAAATATCTTTGGCTGTTCCTACAATCGGGAAAAGCAATTCGAATGCGAGTTTATATAAGCATATGAATATCAATAATCCCGGAATCCGTGGTTTAAGTAATACCAGAAAGGCTAGTACAATCTCGAATAGGCCGAATACCTGTAAGTTTAAGCCTGTCATTGGCAAGCCAACTCCGGTCATATTCTTAATTAAAGTCGGGTGATTCATAAATACTGCTAACCCGCCATGCCCTGCCAATAAGCTGAATAAGCTTAGGCGTGATACCCATTCAATAGTATAGGCTTGTTGTAATGAAATAGATGTTAGTGGTTTTAGTTTTGAAAACCACTTTTCTCCTGTCGCAGGAAATCCGTAAACCAGAAAGAAAAGAATCGGTACTCCAAAATTGCCTGCACGCTCAAAGAACTCTGACATCCCCATACTTGCTGATGGGCGTAATAAAGCTGTAAATACTGTCCAGAAAGAAGCCCAAAGTAAAAGTGCTCTATTCGGATAAAGAAATACAATCAGCCCAATCAGAATATCCATTGCACCAACCAGAGGCATGAAATTATAGGCTATAGGTTCGCTGATAAAAAAAACTTTAAAAAACGGTAACCAGCCTTTCTTCGTCACCACACCCCAGAAACCATGTCCTACGAAACAACCTAAAACACCAAAACGTAGCCAGAAGAAAAGTTTCTCTTCAAAAGTATGCTTTGGAGAAAAAGGATTGATTAATAGTGAATGAATTGTACTCATATGCTTTAAATGACCGTGTTAAACTCCTGCAAATCAAATTAATTTGCCTGTAGGGGTAACACAAATCGGTATTGGTTTATTGTTCCTATCAAAGTTAAGGCTTTTCAGGTTAATTTCTTCTAATGCATCGTTCCCTTCTGTTATTTTCAGGAACTGATTAGGCTTTATATTTCTGAAAATCTGTTTCTTATTAGTACCCGGCCAGATAATCATAATTTCATCAATCAGAGTAGCCTGGCCTATACCTATTTCTCTTCTTAAAGAAGAAGAGCCAAAACTCCCGCCTGAATTTACATCCTGGTAAACCGAGCGGGTCTTACCATTTTCTTTAAATGTTACTTTTACTCTGGTTCCGATAGCAGCTCTATTACTGGTTGTGCCCTCTAATTTTAACTTAATCCAACGATTATCATTTTGTCCCGGATTCAGATAAAATGAGTTGTTATAGGCATCTCCTGTATAAGCCCCTCCTACCTCTATAAAAATATCCTGGTCACCATCATTATCAATATCTGAAATCCCAACGGCATGCCCTTTTTGTAGATTACCTACTCGTCCCGAAATAGTTACATCAGCAAACCTTTTGCCGTCAATATTCTTATACAGCTTGTTCGGCACAAGCGATTGATATTCAGGGTTACCTGTACCCAGATACATATCCGGATAGCCATCGTTATCGATATCGCCAAAATTTGAACCCATCGCAAATATGCTATGATTCACCCCTGCTTCGACCGACACGTCTTCAAATGTACCATCATGTTTATTTCTGAATAGATACATTTTACTGGCTAAATTCGGAATACCCAATAAGTCTGAAGTATAAGAGCCACTTAAGGATCCATCAAACTGATAACCGCAAATAAAAATATCCTGCCAGCCATCGTTATCATAATCCCAGAACCATGTCGGGAATGTGAACCTAAATACTTCTCCTAATCCTGCTTTATGGGTTACGTCTTCAAATGCCAGCTTACCATTCTTCTGAATACCTTTATTTTTCAAAAGCACTTTGGTTTCCTGCAAGGTAGAGAGAAATATATCCTGCCAGCCATCGTTATCATAATCAGCTACTGTAACACCTTTTATAAAGGTATTTACATTACAACCTACCTCTGCCGCTATCTCAGTAAAAGTACCGTTTTTATTATTGATATATAGCTCGCAGCCATGCATTTCGCCTAAACTCTTAGTCTCATTACCAATAAATAAGTCTAACCAACCATCATTATTGAAATCTCTCCAAGCGCCTGCTTGTGTCGGGTGGAACGAAAGTAGACCCGCATCAATTGTTACATCAGTGAACGTCCCGTTACCATTATTTCTTAATAATGAGTTAGGCTGTTGTCCAAATGGGTCAGGCATCCAAGCCCCTCTTAATACAAAAATATCAATCAAGCCATCGTTATTATAATCGGCTTGCATCATATTCAAGCCACCTTTAAATCTTGACAGCCCTGATTTTTCTGATACATCTGTAAAAGTATTATTGGCATTATTTTTAAAATAGTACATAGCTCCATCCAAACCCCAGTCTGAGGTTACGATGTCCAGATATCCATCGTTATTGAAATCCTCCACTATCACACCACCCGCTTTATTCTTCTTATTCAAGCCCAGATCCGGTGCTACATCAATAAAAGGCTTAACACTTACGCCTGACATATCTTTATCCAGATTCGGAATCAGGAATTCTGCGGGGACTTTATCCGGATATTCCCCGATGGTCATATATGCCATATTCAATAAATATCTGGCCTCATAATCATTGGGAATTCTTGCCAGAATTCCACTATATACCTCAATAGCTCTGCGCGAACCTGCCTTTAACCTATGCACGCCACTATTCACAATCGGAATAAGACATGATTCAGTTGTATGGTTATTGACACAGTTCTGGCGCTCGGCTAAACGTAAATTAGCAATGCCCAGACTATTCATAACCTTATCAACATTACCCTGATATTGGGTCAATGACATTGGTAAAAGTTTTTCTAAAAGAGCCACAGCTTTTGCTTCTTCACCCACTTTCAGATAAGAATTAGCCTTATAAAATTCTGAAATAAAGTTTTTATAAGAGTTATTTTTAGTCACAGCAACCATTGAATCGAAAAACGCTAACTCGGCTTCAGGATAAAATGGATTCTCTTTTTTGAAATTGTCTTTGTGGATTTGTCCCAATATTTTAACCATTTCATCACTATTATCACTACTGCACGAAAACATTATCGGACAACTGAACAGTACAAACCAATACTTTAATTTCTGAGATAATAATTCAAAAACTTTCATTGTTGAGGATTTTATATGTATAAAGTATGGGATACACCTACGCTTACAAGTGTATCCCTGAATGGATTTACCGCAATAATTCATCAAAATTCAGACTTACATAGTATAAGCCACCTACAGCCGGAGAGCCATAAGCCTGTACAATGTATTGATTAGTCAGATTTGATGCACCTAGCTTAATAATAGATTTGATGCCCGGAACTTTGTAGCTCACTTGTGCATCTAATAAACTATAAGCATTGATTCTGCCCGGGAAATTAGAAGTAAATGTACCATACCAGTCGAAAGCACTTTGCCAGTGCCATGTTACGTTAAAGCCAACCTTATCTGTCAGTTTCGGATTGCCGAACGACACGTTGGTTTTCCATTTTGGTGTGTTAAATGCCGGGATATTACTTGGGTCAGCATTTAATAAATTGAAGCTGGTCCATGTAATATTGGTATTCAGACGATAGCTCTTAGGTAACAAATAAGACAAACCTGCACTTACGCCTTGAATCGAAACCTTGTCAGCAGCATTGGTATACAACTGGAATGCCTGAGTTTTACCACCCAGAATATCAGCTGCTGCAGCCGGGTTAACAGAACCATCCGGTAAAAGAACCGGGCTATCAGGACGAATAACCACTGTATTGATAATAAAATCCTTGTACTGGCTGTAGTAATAATTGATGTCGAACAATACTTTCTGGCTGAAAACGCCTTTGTAGCCAATCTCAAAACTTTGTACTTTTTCAGGTTGGATATAAGGCACATTAGATTTCACCAGTTTGTCTTTGTGATTAGCCACAACTGTCGGGAACGGAACACCTTGCGCCAATTGTGCACCGGCAGCACCACCGAATGCACCTACCGAAGCTACAGTAAATGAATTTTCGTAAGCACCCATGCCCACTGAGTTTACAGGCGCACCACCCAGAATGATGATTGGTCCAACATTCAGTTTAATGTATTGGTCACCGATTACAGGGTTACGGAAACCTGTCTGGTAAGAAGCTCTGATATGATGATTGTCGTTAGGAGAGAAAACCGCTGATGCTCTTGGTGTAAAACGACCATCAAAGTTTTCGTTTTTATCGTAACGGCCTGATAAAGTAATTTTCAGCTTATTATTGATCAAAGATTTTGAAGCCTGAAGAAATGCTCCATACTCATCATTTGTCAGATTTTTGCCTTTATCATCAAAAAGCGTTCCTTGGGTATCTAAATAATATCTTCTGTAGTTAGCACCAATCTGTAAATTCAACACATTATTCAGGTGTTTGCTGAAATCATACATTCCTTCAATATGCTTCAAACCACAACGGCTAAAAATACCTGCACCACTCAACCCTTGTGTTTTAATCAATTGTTCACTGGCCGCTTCAAATGCCGCTGTACCCGGTAGTATTCTACCCTGATCGGCAAAGGCTCGTGCCGCCGTATGGTTTTGACCACCTACCCCATTAATAGTACCATTAAAGGCCGCAGCATAACGTTGGAACCAGGTAGCATCAGCTTGCCCCGGAGCAACAGTATTACCATCTAAGCCTTTTACCCACATACGGTTAATTAACTGGCCTAATGAACGGCTATTGTAAGAATCCTGTGAATCTTCCTGATTCGAATAGGCTCTCAGGTAAAAATTGCTTCCTTTTAATTCCAGACGATGTTGCATCATATGGAAATTATTGATTACAAAACGGCTACTACCTGTATATTGCGCAATCCCTTCGCTATAGTTAGCCTGATAGTTTGCTTCTAAGTTATCTGTAATGCGGTAATGCAACGAACCGTTTAATTTAAGACTATACACACCGTATTGAGCCAGGTCTTTTTCTTCATAACCTGTTCTTGATACGCGACCAATACCTGCAATGGTTTGGGCTACTTCATCACCATAAATATTCAATGCGTTTTTACCAGGATTATTCGGGCCACGACTACCTACTGCAGTATTCGGGTCGATGTCGGTATAGTCATTGGCATACCAGTCTGTTCCTTTCAGATAAGCTACATTTGCTTTAAAAGCGAAGCGGTTATTAAAAGCCTTAGCATAACGTAGCGCTAAATCATACACTGGTTTCGCACCAAGACCTGTACCATCATTGATGTGGTTTACACCAAATTTAGCTTGCGCACTCAACCCCTGGTAATCAAATGGATTTTTCGTGCGAATCTGCAACATACCATTGAATGCAATCGGGCCATATAGAGCAGATGCCGCTCCCGGAATCAACTCTACGCTTTCAACATCAATATCATGTGGGCCAAACAAGTTTCCCATTGTAAAACCTAAACCTGCTGACTGGTTGTCAACCCCATCAACTAATTGCAGGAAACGGCTGTTTCCTGTGGTATTAAATCCACGGGTGTTAACCTGTTTGTAGGTAAGGCTGCTGGTTACCATATCCAATCCTTTCATATTTACTAAAGCATCATAGAAGTTAGCAGAACCACTTTGCTGGATAGTCCTTGCATCCATTTTCTCGATACTCACAGGCGAGCGTAAAATATTCTCTTCAATTCTTGAAGCAGAAACTACCACCTGGTTTAAGTCCTCTGCCCCTGCTTTTAAAGAGACATTTAACAAAGAGGTTTCGGTGTTCACTACCACTTCCTGACGCTCATATCCAACCATTGAGACTATTAAAGTAGTCGGAAGTACAGTGCTCAACTCAAAGTTACCCTCAGCATTAGTAATCGTTCCTGCCACTTTTCCTTTAATGGCAACAGAAACACCCACTAACGGTTTTTGTGTTTCGGCATCGGAGATTTTGCCCTTAATCACAGTTTTTTGAGCAAAAACTCCTGCCGAAATAAATAGTAGTAAAATTATATATGTAAAGATTTTTTTCATCAGAACTATTTAGGTTAAACTAGGATGGGAATGATTTTAATTTTCATCTTAACTTTTCTTCAGGTGGTCGTAGCCTTGAGGTAAACGTGTATACCCGTGGTTTACAATTCTTTCACCTAAGTACTCATAAAATGAGGGTTCGCTTGGCGTGACGCTCGCCAGGCCATCAACATAGCGGTTATATAAGCAGAAAAGCGCCGCAATAAGCACAGTATCATGAATTTCCATGTCTGTTGCTCCTTGCGCTTTAGCCTGAGCTATTGCTTCCGGTGTAACACTTTTACCGCTTTTTTGTACCATTTTAGCAATTGTCAGTAAAGCTTTCATTTTATCACTGACAGGGGCATTTTCTAAATCATGCTTTACCATTTCGCAGGTTTCTGATTCACCTAACAGTAAGTCAGCCGCAGCCGTATGTGCCGAGGTACAAAATCTGCACTCATTGTTATGTGACACGATTGTGGCAATCAACTCTCTTTCACCTTGTGTCAGAGAGCTTTCACCTCTTAAAAGAATCTGTGTTAATTCACGGATAGGCGCTGCAGTATCCTGACTGAACTCTAATAAACCCGTAATACCGGGTAAATGGCCAGGAAGTGATATATGAGGCATAATTTTTAGACAATGGAAATCCTGTATTGGCTATTTTAGGCCAATGGTAGTGATGATAAAATAATCAGGGATAACTAATTGAGCTTAGCGAGGACGATTATAACCTAAAAAGGCCATTTTCTCACCCATTTCACGATAGGCCTCATTTTCTTTAGGAGCCCACGTGCCTAAGCCATCAACATAGCGATTAAACATACAGAATGCTGCCGCAATCAATACCGAATCATGAATTTCTTCATCGGTAGCACCTTCATTCCGAGCTGCCTCTACATCTGCTTCCAACACATGTTTGCCACCTTTTTGTACTTTTGCGGCAATGTTAAGCAAAGCTCTTAGTTTAGGTGAAATGTCGGTCTGGACAAAATTCTTTTTGATGTCGTCTATTATAGATAAATCACAAGCTAAATGTGCTGCTGCCGCTGCTCCGTGCGAAGTATGGCAGAAATGGCAATCATTCAGATGCGAAACGTAAGAAGCAATCAATTCCCGCTCACCACTTGTCAGCGTAGACGGGCCACGCAACAAGGTTTCCGCTAAATTCAATAACGGTGCGGCTGTATGAGGATTATTGGTGAGAAGTCCCGAGATACCCGGTAAGTCCTCATTCAACAATTTGATATGAGCCATTATCAGAAACGGTAGGCATACGTAGCTGAAATCAGATAGTCAGCAAATGCCGCATCACCGTGTTTCTTGCCTGTAGGGTCTTGCATATCACTCCACGATTTGATACGGTTACGCACTAGTGCATAAGGTACAGCAAATACAAAAGAATGATGATGTGTATTTAGCAATAAGCTTGGCTCTATAGAAACGATATAACCCGGACGACGGTTACCTTCGCTGCTTCCGATTCTGTCAATAGCAGGTAAACCTTCTACTCTACCGCCTAAGGCAAACGAGATTCCTTTTTTAGGTACAATGGCATAGCTTACACCCGCACGGCCTGCAAATTGATCAGGAACTGAGAAATTTGTAGCAGGGTTAACAGTCTTAGGGCTGAACATATAAAATCCATTGAAATAAACAGAAGCATTTTTGAATATAGACTGATAGCCTTGTAGTTCAACGCTATATCCCCAACCGCTGTCACCTAATTGCATTGATTGGTCAAGCGCTTTACGTTGAATATATTCTTTTTTGTTCTTGTCTAATTTATGAAAATCTCCTTGCACATTAGCATCACCGGTTGGTGCTTTTATACCTACACCAATAGCAACATTACCTTTCAAATGCGTGGCTGGATTTAACAACCAGTAAGTAGTTGACAAACGCATATCACCTACTCCTTTTGAATAAGTAAAAAAACGTTTCTGCTCAGGATTAACCTCAACTGAATTACCATAATGCTCATATAAAGAAGAACGGGCATTATCAATAAAAGGGATATTTAAAGCAAAACTCAGGCGAGGATTTACTGCATAGCTTAAACCAAAATCAAAAGCATGCGATTTATTGATTACCTCTGTTCCGTTTGCCATACGTTCTTTTTGCTCTTCAGTACCCACAAAGTGGCGGAATGAGTGTAAGTAACGATACGATGTTGTAAACTGAAACTGTCCGCCTTTCATCTGAGAAACGGTGCTGTTTGGATTACCAGTGGCAGAGGCCATGTGGCGAACAGCGATACAACCTTGAGAATTTGCGTTTAGTGATCCCAATAGCAGAGCTAATGAGAAAAAATAATATATTTTTTTCATTGAGAATACGTTTGAAAGAAAATGTAAAAATAGGTTTTGAATTAAACCCAGGTCTTATAGACCTGAGCCATCTGCCTTACCACGAGCAATTGCTGCCTGACCGATTTTTTTACCATGCTCTAAGCCTGCTGTACAGTCAAAACGGAAGTGAATTAACCCATAAACCCTTGAGTTAGAGGCTTCCTGAGCCAAAGCAGTCATTTTTTCTGCTTCTGCAGGGAAAATAGAACCCAATACATGCGCAGCTGCACCTGAAAAGGTCGAGTGACCCGAGGTATAAGACTGGAAATTAGGCAAGCCTACCGAAGTCTTTAAACCAAACTGTTGCGGACGAGGATAATAATAATAATTTTTAGTATCCCAACAAGCAATAGCAGCATCCATTTGCGAAGTTCCAAGCAATGCCTGTACACGTGCTGTAGCTAATTCGCTTAATTTATTCTGAAAGCATAAATTAGCTGCTGTTCTGTGCCAATGTCCCGGAGGAGTATAACTTCCGGCACCATCAGACCAATAATTAGCAATACGAGCTTGTTCACGTGTCTGGCCTTTATCTATTTTTTTCAATTCATCGAGAGCCGTTTTAAATCCATCACTATCTAATCCCGGAGGAGGGCCCGGGCGCATAGCAATCATAGTCGCTTTGTCGAAGTTCCAGGGCATTACCGTACCATAGTTTGGTAACATTGGCGGGCGGGCAGGCATTTCCTGACTTAGCCACTCAGATTTCAAACCCTGAGCTTTGGCATTAGCAATGGCTGCTGCATTTACAGTCTGGTTGTTAGCACCAGACATACCATCAGTTCTTGCTCTGCCCATTACTTTAGCTGCCACTGCTTTTCCTAAAGCATCACCTGCCGAAATATCAGAATCTACATTCATTCCACCCCAGATACGGGCGTTTTTTGCTTCTGCCAATTTAGCATCCAATAACGGTACTTCACCCGGAAACATAGCTGCTAAGATTGTATAAGAAGCAGCTGCCACAACAGCATCTTCTGATGGATAAGAAGGTAAATCAGAAACAGGCAATAAAGTAGAAACCGTTGCATCGTTTTTAGACGGGGCCTTACGATTATACTTATATTTATAATTCCAGGCAGCTACTAAGGCATCATATTGCGCTACACTTAGATATGCTATAGCACGAGATACATAAGGAGGATTGGCAAAAGGGAATTTCGGGTCAGCTAACGGATTAGCAGCATCAGGAACTGGATATTTACCTTCTGCATTAGAAGCAGGAGGAAGATTGTAACGTGCTGCTAACTCACGAGCGATTTCGTTCCAACGATACACCGCACCGGCACCCCAGTAAGCTACTGCTTTCTTGTTTTCAGGGGTAATAGTCGATATCGTAGTTTTCAATTTTGCAAGTTCTGCCTGATATTCTGTAGAACCGGCTGCTTTAGGCTCTGCTACAGCAACTTCGTCTGAACTGGCTAAAATATAAGTTTTCCAGGTGCCGCCTTTTTCATCTAATTTGGCAGGAATATAAGCCTCTCTTAATGGCTCTTCCAGGTCCTTGTTACAAGATGAAACAACTAAGCTAAAAGCAGCAAGAAGAATAAGTGATAAATGTTTTTTTTTCATATTACGGCCCCTTGTTCGATGAGTGAACTGCCTGGGGAAGCATATTTTCTGTGATTAATCTTTTCTACAATTTTAATTTTTGGCAGCCTCGGCCGACTTCGTCTTGAAGTTTATCTGGTATAGGAAACCTGCCGATAAAGTAGTTGACATACCCATATTCTCGCCGTCAATTACTTTTCTGGCCATTATAGTAAATCCAATATTTTTAGGTTGGAACTTACCATAAAAACCTACTCCGGTCGATTTCATATTGTTTGTTGGGAAAGGCATATCATTGCGACGGATGTAGTCGCCACCAACGCATGTATTTTTATCGATGAAAAGCTCTGCCTGAATACCTTTTTTATAATAACCAGCACGTGCAGCCACATCAGTTGCATTGGGTATTCTTACTTCGTTGGTATTATAAACACGGTCGTCGGCTTGATAAGCGTCTCTGTCAACTTTGATATTACTACGGAAAAAATAGCTTCCATGAGCAGTAATATAAAAGCCTGAGCTATGTTTGTAGTGTGCTATTAAACGTGTAGTCAATGTTTTAGACCCGATTCCGATTGACATCGGTAAAAAGTCCTTCACATAGTTAGTTAAAGGTACTGAACCTCCTATTACACCATGAAGTGATAAGCCGCTTTCAGATTGTACCATATTATACTTTACAAATAACGATAAATCCTGGATTCCTTTCTGGCCCATCAGATTTCCTGCACTTGTCTTAGTCCAAACATAAGGTACGCCGGCAAGTAAGTTTAATCTTTTGGTGATGCCATAGGCAATCATTGGCATAACACTCTGGGTAGTATGAGTACCGATATTGAAATTTTCACGTTTCAGGTTATTTTCCCAATATTCCTTCCACTGGCTGTTCGAATACGTTGCTGCTATACAAATTGAATTTTTATTCATATAGATCGCATCATGAGGCATTTGGGCATTCGCATTAATACACACACCGCCTACCAACACAAGTATTAACTTGTAGAGTAATTTCATCTTAAAAATATAGAGTTTTGGTTAAAAACAGTCTTGTAAAACAGTGAACCCTGAGTTTAAAAGCGTAATTGTAACCATTGGGCATATTTAAGCCATTAACAGATACTCATGCGCAATTACATGATTCAATAAAAGAGTGTTGATTTGAGCGGAAATTTTCATCATAAGACGACAAAGCACAGACTTTGGCAGCTATGACAAAAATTGTAGAAAAGATAAATCTGCGTTTAAACCAAATCCGGAGGGGGAGAATGAACCAATTTTGTTGAAGCAGGAACGAATTCCTGATATGTGTAGATCTTTAACGGGAGGTCCTCAACCCAAAAGTAAGCAATTGTGTGGGTATTGAATTGAGTATAATCTTTAGTGAGATTCTTAAAGAAATTAAGTGCTTTTTTACCTGGGCTTGTTGGCTCATCACTCACATGTTTCTTTACCTGTTGTAATAAACTGAACACGTTTTCACGGCTTGCATTTTCTTTGGTGCAATACGTGTAGAGCGTATCATTAGAAAATTTACGCTGAGTAGTACGGAAAAAATCACCTTTGTAGATAACCAGACCATCTGCTGCTTCTGATTCGTCCCAACCAGCCAGATAAGGAATTGCCATTGGTACTTTTATCACTAGTTCTTCCCCTTTTTCCTCAAAAAATATATTAGACTGTACGGTACGTTGTTCCTGCCATTTGTCCATCATTAAGACAAATGTAGAGCCAAGTATATTACAGATTAGTAATATCAGGAGTGATATGGAAGCGACTCGTTTCAGTAGTAGTTTTGGTTCACACAACAAACTAAGCAAATAAATTGAAATTTTCCAACAAGTTTTTACATTTTATTGATTTTAGGTAAATGAATATTTTTCTTAATTGCCAGGGTTCGAATACCAAAAATAGCCAATACTGTGATTATATCAATTATTTCGGCAGAGATATTTAGTTGTTGGAGTGCAAAAAATAAACTCCCCCCGATGATGCAAACCGTGGCATACAATTGACCAGTCCGGAAAAGCGCAGGGATTTCGTTTAATAAAATATCTCTTATCACACCGCCAAAGCAGGCAGTGATAGTTCCTAAAATAATGCACGACGGAACATTGAGTTGTACGGCGATGCCCTCTTGAATTCCTCTGAGCGCAAAAAAACCAAGCCCGAGAGAATCAAAGAAAGTAAGGGCTTTATCTAAGTGATCTATTTTGGCTCTGAAAAGAACGGTAACTGCAGTTGCTGCGATTATCAGCAGGATAATTGAAGAATCCAGAATCCATCTGACAGGCAGATGCCCTATCAGCATATCACGAACAGTGCCTCCGCCAACTGAGGTAACAAAGGCAATCACCAGGAGCCCGAAGATATCTAGATCTTTGCGCATAGCTGCCAAAGTACCTGATGCAGCAAAGGCAATTGTTCCGCCAATATTAATAAAGGTAAAAAATTCCATAGGTTTTCTTAATTTTGCGGTAAAATTAGCTAGAAAAACGTCAACCTAACGTTTTCTGTTAAAATAGCTACATGCGCATAGATCAAGATACAGTTCAACAGATTATTCAAGCCGCCGATATAGTAGAAGTGGTGGACGATTATGTTTCTCTCAAAAAGCGGGGAGCAAACATGATAGCCTGTTGCCCTTTTCATAATGAAAAAACACCTTCGTTCTCTGTTTCACCGTCAAAAGGAATCTATAAGTGCTTTGGTTGCGGGAAAGCCGGAGACTCTGTGAGGTTTGTAATGGATATTGAGGGTTTAGGTTATCCTGAGGCGCTTAAACATTTAGCGAAGAAATATGGCATAGAAATACAGGAAAAGGAATATACAAGTGAGGAGCAGCAAACCCAGAATGAAAAAGAAAGTACATACATAGTTCTTGACTTTGCGAATAAATATTATCAGGATCAACTCTGGAAAACACCTGAAGGCGAAAGTATAGGACAGAGTTATTTTAAAGAACGCGGATTTAACCACCAGACTATCCGCAAGTTTGATTTGGGTTATAGTCCTGACGGATGGGATACTTTTACCAAACATGCTTTAAAAAGTGGTTTCTCGCTCGATATTCTCGAAAAGGCAGGTCTAACCATTATTAAAGAAGGCAAAGACCCCATAGACCGTTTCAGAGGACGAGTGATTTTCCCTATACACAACGTAGCTGGAAAAGCCATTGCCTTTGGAGCGCGGATTCTGAAAAAAGATCCTAATTCACCTAAATACCTTAACTCTCCTGAAACAGCAGTTTACCACAAGAGTTTTATTGTCTATGGTATTGCTCAGGCTAAGAATCCCATTCGTCAGGAAGAAAATTGTTATCTGGTAGAAGGTTATACTGACGTGGTTTCGCTCAACCAGGCAGGTATTGAAAATGTAGTGGCCTCATCGGGAACTTCTCTTACTAAGGAACAAATTCAGCTAATCAGAAGATTTACTGATAATGTAACGGTCTTATATGATGGTGATGCAGCGGGTATTAAAGCCTCTTTGCGTGGGATTGACATTATTTTAGAGGAAGGGTTAAATGTAAAGGCTGTTGTATTTCCTGATGGTGATGACCCTGATAGTTTTGTGCAAAAGGTAGGAAGTCAGGCATTTAAGGATTATGTTAAGAATACGCAGAAAGACTTCATTCGCTTCAAAACCGAAATCTCTCTTAAAGATGTCGGCAATGATCCTATCAAACGTGCCGAGTTAATTAAAGATCTGGTTGAAACCATTTCTAAAATCCCCGATTCTATCAAGCGCTCGGTATTCTATAAAGAAGTAGCCTCTTTATTGAGTATTGATGAACATATACTGATTACCGAGGGGAATAAAATCTTTCAGAGAAAAGCACACGATTCTGAAAAAGAAAGACAAAGACAAAACCGAAACCAATCCATTGCTGATGTTAATATTCCGGTTGAAGCCTTTATTCCTGCTGATTATGAGTATCAGGAGCTTGTTGAGGTAAAGCCCGTAAAGGAAAGAAGTATTTTATCTTACCATGAAGAGGAATGCGTGCGGCTTTTGGTTTGTTATGGCAGTAATATTTTAGATAGAAATGTAATTGAGAATATAGACTTCACGCTTACCGATTATATTTTTAACGAGATAAAAGATATGGAGTTTGAAACACCATCATATGGCAAAATACTCAATATCTGTCGGGAATTTCATCAAAGAGGACAAATACCTGAAACTTTGTATTTCACTAGTCATCAAGATAATGAAATACAGACGCAAACAATTAATTGGCTTTCGTCACCTTATATATTAAGTGAAAACTGGGAAAAACATGAAATTTACGTTCCTGTTGAAGCTGACAAATTAGCCGACATGGCTTATACAAATATTTTAAGATTGAAAAAAAGTCGGGTTGAATCTGAAATGAAAAAATTAGATACTGAATTGGGAGAAGCCGAATCATTCGAGGTACAGGAGCAAATCATAATAAAAATGATGCAACTCAAAGATACTGTTAAAAAATTAGCTCAACTCTTAGGTACGGTTGTACAAGGATAAACTCATTCACACAATAAAGAAAATGATAAAAGATATAGATTTTACACCCGAATTTGAATTTGCCACCTCCAGAAGTGGAGGACCCGGTGGACAAAATGTAAACAAAGTAGAAACCAAAGTAGAATTACGATTTAATATTCAGACCTCTGCCCTATTATCTGACGTACAAAAACAGCGATTGTTTGAAAAACTACAGAATCAGATAGTTCAGGATACTGTATTGGTAATAACAGCACAGGAAAAACGCAGCCAGTTGCAGAATAAGGAATTAGCCATTAAGAAATTTTACAAAACTTTAGAAAAGGCATTGCATGAGAGAAAAAAAAGGGTAGCCACTAAACCAAGTGGAGAAGCGGTAGAGAAAAGATTAAAATCTAAGAAGATTGAATCGGAGAAAAAGGCAACCAGAAAACAGAAGATAGAATATTAATTAACCGTAGAATAAAAAAAAGCGTATAGAGATACACGAGTTGGATTAAATATTTATTAACTGCTAATATCTTAGCATAAGAATCGTTTTCTTTGCAGGAAATATATCCAACAGCCGAATGAAAAGAATACTCGTCTACTTATTCATCCCACTTTTTCTAAGTTCATGCGACTGGTTTAATAAGCCTGACCCCGATCCACACCCTACAGTACTTCCAGAATACGAAACTAATCCAACCATAGCCACAATCTCCTCTAATGTAGCCAATGAAGCTTCAGGCGTTTGCGATAGCCGTAGTATGCCAGGTAATGTATGGGTTGAAGAAGATGGAGATAACCCGAATAATATCTATTTATTCTCTCATCAGGGGCAATACAAGGGTTCGATAAAAATGCCGTTTCCTAACCGGGATTGGGAAGATATATCGATAGGCCCGGGGCCGGAAGATGGAAAAAACTACTTGTATCTGGCCGAAATTGGTGATAATGCTGCCGTATATGACAATAAGTATTATATCTATCGTTTTCTTGAGCCACAGTCGTTAAATCAATCAGTTACAGGCTTTGATCGTATTTCCTTTCAATATCCTGACGGAAGCCGTGATGCTGAATGTATCCTGATTGACCCTGCTACGAAAGATATTTATATCGTTACCAAGCGGGAATTTAATGTGCGTTTGTATCGGCTTAAATACCCTCAATCAGTTTCTGAAATGCAAACTGCCGAGTTTTTACAGAATTTGCCTTATTTGGCCGTCACCAGTGGTGGTATTTCGCCTGACGGAAAAGAAATTGTCATTCGTAATTATGAAGTATTGTACTATTGGTATCGCAAAGATGGAGAATCCATTCCTCAGACACTTGCCAGAGACAGAGATAAACTGCTACCGTATGTAAAAGAATCTCAAGGTGAGGGTTTCTGCTTTGATAAAGATGGTAAAGGCTATTTTACCAATAGTGAGAAACCTGATGGGCAAACAACGCCGTCTTATTTATACTATTTTGCTAAAAAGAAATAATTAACTGCAATTCATAAATAAACTCTTATCAGATTTCTCTGATAAGGGTTTATTATTTGATTCAGTATTAAATATTCCTACAAAATATACTGGCTCAAATCTTTATTCTTCACCAGATTAGATAAACGTTCATTTACCATGTCTTTAGTAATAATAATCTGGGCATTGGCTCCTATTACATCCGGCACATCAAACATGATTTCGTTCAATAAATGACTCATGACCGTTTGTAAGCGTCTGGCACCTATGTTTTCTACTTCGCTATTGGCATGAAAGGCGATACGAGCAATTTCTCTGAGCGCCTCTGTGTCAAAACTTAAAGTTACGCCCTCTGCTTCCAGCATAGCTTCGTATTGCTTAGTCAATGCATTTTTAGGAGCTTTCAGAATCTGATAAAAATTCTCTTCTGTCAGGCTCTCTAATTCTACTCTGATTGGGAAACGTCCTTGTAATTCTGGAATCAGATCAGATGGTTTGGCTACATGAAAAGCACCCGCAGCTATAAAAAGGATATGGTCTGTTTTTACTGAACCATGTTTGGTATTTACGGTACTACCTTCAACAATGGGCAATAAGTCACGTTGCACCCCCTCACGGCTCACATCAGGCCCACCCGATTTACCACTTGATGAAGCAATCTTATCTATCTCGTCAATAAAAATTATCCCTAAATTTTCAGCTTTCCAGATGGCTTCTTCTTTTACCTCATCCATATCTATCAATTTAGCCGCTTCTTCTTCCAATAAGAGTTTTCTGGCTTCGGCAATGCTTACTTTGCGCTTTTTGCCTTTTTTAGGCAGCATCCCTCCTATCATTTCCTGAATGTTCATCATCGACACATCATCGATAGGGCCACCCATTACACCAATCGAAGGTGAACCATTACTTTGCACATCAATTTCTACCTTCCTATGATCAAGCTCTCCATTCTTTAATTTTTCCCTGAAAGCCTCACGTGTTTTCTCATTGAGCAAATTCTCGGTATAGTCTTCTATTTCCTCTTTTTTAGTTTCAACCTTGAACCCAAATTCTTTTTTATCCTTTACCGGAGGAATCAGAATATCCAATAGTGTATCCTCAACTGTTTCCAGAGCTTTAGCTTTTACTTCTTCTTTTTTGGCTGATCTAACCATATTTACCGATTGTTCTACCAAATCTCTTACCATACTTTCACAATCACGACCTACGTAGCCTACCTCTGTAAATTTTGAAGCCTCTACCTTAGTAAAAGGCGCTTCTGCGATTTTTGCCAGTCTACGGGCTATTTCTGTTTTACCTACACCCGTAGTACCTATCATTAATATATTATTCGGAATAATTTCTGATTGCATTTCCGGATTGGCATTCATTCTTCGCCAACGGTTTCTTAGTGCAATAGCTACATTTCTTTTCGCCTCTTTCTGACCAATAATGTATTTGTCAAGTTCTTGTACGATTTGTTGCGGGGTAAGATTCTCTATTATTTTCGCCATTAAAATAAACTTATATTAAAGTGTTTATTATTTGTTACCAACAGTCTGTTCGCAAATTTAGTTTTCATTCGTTCTAAAACAAAAATGCGAGCCTATTTTTATGATTAATGGGTGATAAAGGTTATAAAAGATTTTTCACTGGCTTTTATAATTATTAATTACGTTTTTTTAAATTGCTTTGTATTCTAATCTATCAATGTATGAGAGGCTTTGCTGCGCACAAAAGAAAGTTTCAAATCCTGCTGTTTGTTATAATTGCAGGTTTTCTTATTCCTCAAACATTCCGGATTCCTGTCAAAGGTGCCACGAAATCGAGCTTTAATCAGGAATCTTATTGGTATTATCCCTGGGGCAAATCAGGTACGCATAAGGGGGTAGATATTTTTGCCGATAAAGGAATCGCTGTTAATTCTGCCACCAAAGGTCTCGTTATTTATAAAGGTCAATTAGGCAGAGGTGGCAAAGTAGTAATGGTTTTAGGTCCTAAATGGCGTGTGCATTATTATGCCCATTTAGACACCATTACAACAAAATTTTTCTCTTATGTAAATGGGCAGGATATAATTGGTACGGTAGGCGATACAGGCAATGCAAAGGGCAAGATACCCCACCTTCATTATTCTATCACAACCCTTTTCCCGTATTTCTGGCAAATAGATAATTCTAAACAGGGTTGGAAGAAAATGTTTTACCTGAATCCTATTACTTATCTTAATCAAGCCCTCTCCTGAAATAGCCAATAACTCTAAAAGTATCATGTTTGTCTACAAAAAATATTAATGTGCACTTAAAATAGTAAGATAAATATTTAAATTCAATAGCCTGTCGTTAGTAGAAGCGAGTATTAACAGTGCTCGCTTTTATTTTTATGTTTAGGAGGCTTTCGGCTATAAACAAAACAATATTTTTCATGTAAATCTTACAAATTTTACCAAGCAAACAGTTTTTTTTGTAAGTTTGAACTAAATATAAAGCATATAAAATAAGCTTTGAAAATAGTAAAGTCTCGGTCAGATTTTACATACTTTAATCTAATTTTCACTATTCAACTCTTCAATAATGCAAAACAAAAAGACAACGAACAGAAGGGATTTTATCAAAAGCGGCGCTGTTGCTGCTAGTGGATTCTTTATTGTACCTCGTCATGTATTAGGTAAAGGTTTTCTTGCCCCTAGCGACAAACTGAATATTGCTGCTATTGGCGGCGGTGGTAAAGGTGGATCAGACATTAATAACGCCTACAATAACGGTGTAAATAATGTAGTAGCGCTTTGCGATGTAGACTTTGCTCGTTGCAAAGGTACCGCAACTAACCCGGGTAGTCTTGACAGATTCCCTAACGCGAAACGCTACAATGATTTCAGAGTAATGCTTGATGAAATGAAAGGAGATATTGATGCAGTTACTATCTCTACTCCCGACCATCAACACGCAGTAGCAGCTATGGATGCTATGTCAAGAGGCAAACACGTGTATGTGCAAAAACCATTGACACACGATATTTACGAAGCCCGTAAACTAACTGAAGGTGCCAGAAAATACAAAGTAGTAACTCAAATGGGTAACCAGGGTGCTTCTAATCCAACCCAAAAAGTAATGATGGAGTGGTTGGATAAAGGTACTATCGGAACTGTAAGTGATGTACATATCTGGACTAATCGCCCGGTATGGCCACAAGGTAATCCTGCTCCAACTGATAAACCTGCCTTGATTGAGTCGATGACTCCAAAAGACTGGGATTTGTGGGTAGGTACTGCTTCATGGGTTGATTATCACCCATTATATCACCCATTTAAATGGAGAGGTTGGTGGAACTTTGGAACAGGTGCTTTAGGCGACATGGGGTGTCACTTGATTGACCCTGCTTTCAGAGTATTAGGTCTTGGTTACCCAACTGAAATCGAATGTAGTGTTGGACAGGTATTCCTGAAAGACTGGCAACCAGAATATAATCCGGAAGGATGTCCGCCATCTTCAAGCGTTCAGATTAAATTCCCTGCTACCAAACGCAATAACGCCCCTGTTACTATGTACTGGACAGACGGTGGTATCCGTCCGTTCCACCCAGAGTGGATTCCGGCTAACGAGCCATTAGCAGAAGCCGATAGCAGCAATGGTGTATTGATGATTGGTACGAAAGGTGTAATGACTTGCGGTACTTATGGTAATACGCCTAAAATTTATCTGAAAAACGGAGAGAAAATAGACATTATGCCAAAAGCTGACCCGAACGTGAAACCTCTTCCAGAGCATGGACACCAGGCATCTTGGGCTGAGGCGTGTAAAGCAGGTTTCAACAGCAAAGAGCACAAAGCACTTTCATCCTCTTTCGATTATTCAGGGCCATTGACTGAAACTGTATTGATGGGTAATCTGGCTATCCGTAGCTATAACCTGCGTAAGTCAAATGGTAAAAATGGTTTCAACTACGATGGACGTAAAAAACTATTGTGGGATGGTACTAACATGAAGATTACTAACTTCGATGAGGCCAACCAATTTGTACAACGTCAATACCGTGAAGGTTGGAAATTGGTGTAAGAATCATTCTTATGCATATAAGACCAAAAATCCTGTCTTTTGCCAGACAGGATTTTTAGTTTCTATTAGAGTTGAGCCATCAATTCAAAATCTTTTATTTTAGCCAGATATAAATAATTCAGTAATACGGCATTTGTATTAACAATTAAGCGATGAGCCTCTACAAAAGGCAGAATATGTGTCGTAATTTTTTCAAACTCATAATCAGTACCCATTTCTTTTTCGTTGAGTTCTGCTATTTCGTCAGCGCTCATATACAATTCACAATAGTATAAATAAATCGCTTCATCGCTTGTGCCAGTACTAGGAAAAAGTCTTTTCTGTGGTGTCACATCAATCAGTTGTTCAGCAGTAATCGTTAAACCCGTTTCTTCCTTTACCTCCATTATGGCAATTTCTAAAGGTGTTTTAGTGCCATCAACCATACCTGCCGGATGCTCATAAGTAAATGCACCCTCTGAAATTCTTCTTTGCTTTACTAATAACAGGTGTTTTTCTTGTGTTTCTTTATCAATCAGACAAGTAAGTACTGATACGACCTCCCCTTTTAAAAAACATATTGGCGGTATTTTATCTCCCTCGGGAGTTTCAGCATCCAGCATCAGGAGTGAAAAAAGTATTTCTCCGTTGTAGCGGTATCTAGTATAATGCTGGTCTATCTGGTTGATTTTAAGTCCATTTTCTACTAAATTTCTTTTCCAAAGTTTAAATTTGTGGGCGTCTTCGAGTTTCTCCTGGATCATGAAATATTTTCTGATTTTTCTGCAAAAATACATAATGAAGTTCAGGATTGTTCCTTTCCGCTAAAAATCTGTTGATTTAGCTCACTCAGAACACTCCAATTTTTATAGCAACTTTATACTCTTTCATTGATAACAAATGTCCTGTTGAAAGAGGAAAAAACAGTCTGATTATTTCAGAAACCTACTCAAACACTTTGAAAACAAAATCCAAAACCGGAAATTTAGGGATGCCTGGTCGGCGACTCCCAGTCTTGAATTACAATTCACAACTGGCCGTCTGCATAACAACTATTGAAAAGGTGACCAATATGGGGGGAACCTTTTTGAATGAGGACGGTTACAATAGTTGAGATTCCCGACCTACAAGAGATTAGTTGGCATCTATAAATTAAAAATGTTAAACGAGTTCAGTACATGAATCAAAACATAGGAAAGTACATCATCTTCATTGGGGGTATCTTAATTTTAATCGGCATCGTCATTTATTTTTTTGCCGACAAACTACACTGGTTTGGTCGACTCCCGGGCGATATACTTTATGAAAAAGGCAATACACGTATCTATTTTCCCGTTGTTACGATGATATTACTTAGCCTACTGCTTAATCTCATTATTTACCTCATTAAGAAATTTTTCTAGATAATGCTGTGCAACCAATTTTCATTGGGGTGCGTCTGTATTTGTAAACCGATAAGAAGATTTTAGCGCTTAAGATGAAAAAACTCTACATATACCTGTTGCTGGTAGGCTGTATTTTATCAGCGTGCGATAGTGTGAAGGATCTTCAGCCTACTTTTAATCCGGGTGAGGCAGTTCCGCAGGCAGCAGTAAATGCCATTAAACAAGAGTTTCCGGAAGCTACGCAGATAAAATTCTCCACACTTGAAAAAGATAAGCTATGGGAGTCTAATTTCCAGTTTAAGGTTGACCGTATGTCTGCCATAGTCAATAATATAGGAAAAATTACCGAGACTTATAAGGTAACCAACGGCATACAATTGCCTGATAATGCCAAGACCTATATCAATACCAATTTCCCGGGTTCAACAATCAAGAATATCTGTCAGCAAGTAGCCCCTAATACTGGTGCTATTATAGGTTATAAAGTAATTGTAACCCTAACGGATGGCAAAGATATAGCAGTAATTTTTGATGGCACCGGAACATTAATTATGGTGGCATCAAACGACAGACCCGGGCCGGGCGGTGGACCTAATGGCATGGGTGGCCCACCTAAAATCTATTTCATTGAGCAAAAAGATTTACCTGAGGTTATCAAGGCCTATTTATTAGAGAAGCATCAGAATTACACCTTTGTGAAAGCTGCGGTATCAATTCAGGGTGGAAACAAACTTTATTCGGTGGTCATTACCAAAGACCTGACCACCTTTGAATACCTGTTCGATGAAAAAGGAAATATATTAAGGTCAGGTACATTGGGGCTTCTCGTGCCTGTGTATAAGTTAGATTACAGACCTTTATCGTTCCCGGACTTACCTCAGAAAATCAAAGATGTTTTGAGTGCGAACTTCGCAGAGTGGTCCTATGAAAATGGCATTACATTTTCACAGAACGGAGTTCTACAAGGCTATTATATTCTAATCACTTCTCAGAAAAAACAATTCGCCGTACAGTTTGATTCAAACGGAGAAAACGGGCGTGGCTCTCAGGTATGCGGCGCGCCAGGGGCATCCAGCGGCAAATATGAGATAAAAACCATTCAACCCAAAGATTTACCTGAAACGATTACTACGTTCCTGTCTAATCGTTATAAGGAGTTTATTTATATACAGACCTCTCTTATTACCGATAAAGACAAGAAAATCTATTGGGTAGCTATTGTGAAAGACAATTTCGTTATCAACTATTCTTTTGACGATAAAGGTAAAGTACTGGGTGCCTTTGAGAATCCGTTGAAATTCAGTAGTGGCAAGCTTGTAGCGAAATACATGCAGGATAATGACATTCCGAGTAAAATAAGAGCGTATTTCAATACTTATTATCCAGGTTGGGTATTTAAGGCTGGTCTGATGCACTATGTAGACAGTCAGTTATTTTCATACATAATTGCAATCAAAGTGGGTAATGAAAATTATATTTTAAGCTTTGATGCAAATGGAAATTTTGTGGCAGCAAGAAAGGGTTAATCCCTTACTCGTTGCTATTATTTAGGGCAGATAATGCTAGCCTATTTAAAAAAATCTGTTTGAGTGAATCTTATTTTATTTAAAGAATTTATCTCAACCAGTTTTAAACGTTATTACTAAGAACACCGCAATCCTTTTGAGAATGCCCAATGAAATTGAATTAGTACTTGGATGCCAAAGGAAAGATCCCAGAGCGCAAGCCGCCTTTTATAATCTTTATAAAGGTAGGTTATTGGGTATTTGTCGGCGTTATGCACGTACGGTTATGGAAGCCGAAGATATTTTTCAGGAGGCTTTTATTAAAGTTTTTAATAAAATTCAGGATTTACAAAAACCTGAATCGGTGGAATATTGGGTAAAATCGTTGGTTATCCGGACAGCCATTGACCATTATCGGCAGAATACCAATGAAAGACAGTTTGTCGATTACCATTTGCTGGAAGATACCAGTAATACTGATATAAGTGCCATATCTCAGTTGGGTCATGAAGAAATTGTAGCGGTGATTAACGAGCTCTCAGACGGATACAGAATGGTTGTAAATATGTACCTGATTGATGGCTATGAACACAATGAAATAGCCAAAATTCTAGGAATTTCAGAAGGTACATCAAAATCTCAATTATCAAGGGCTAAAGTACATTTAAGAAAAAAGCTCATAGAAATGGGTGTAACTGTTTAAAAAATAAAACGTAGGTTTGTTCCCGCAGGGAATACAATATGCAGCCAGACGACGAAATAAAGAAAAAACTGTCAGAAATGTTTAAGGACTTTGAATCGGAGCCCAAGGAAGAATCATGGGACAAGATTCTTGCGTCTATGCCACTCTCACAGATGTTTCAGGATTTCGAAGCTGAACCACAGGATGAATCGTGGGAAAAAATCCGTGCAGGTATTGACCTTAGCCAAAAAATGAAGGAGTACGAGCCTGAGCCACAGGAAGACTCATGGGATAAGATTCGTGCAGGTGTTGATCTGGCTCAGAAATTCAAAGATTACGAACCAGAGCCGCAAGCCATTAGCTGGCTGAAAATACAAGAGGCTATTCAGCCTAAAAAACGCCGTCGTGGCATCATCATTCCGCTCTTCTATCGTGTGGGTATAGCTGCAGGACTTGTACTATTGTTGGGTAGTTTATGGTGGTTGTTGAATAGCAAAGAGAATGCAGGCATGACTGCTGTTAATTCTGACAATAAAAAACCTACTACTGCAAGTCAACCGATAAGTACTAAAGCAGGAGATACAGCGAATATGCAAAAAAGACAAACACAAGAAACCCAATCAGCGGAAAAACCTGGTGAAAAGCAGATACCATTATTACAGTCTACTTCTAATGAAAATGTAGTTGCTAATACTACAAATTCCAAAACAGATAAAAGTAACTTATCTAATAAAAACATTAGTATTGGAGATAAGAAAGCCACAAAAGGGCAAAGAAGAGTAGTGAACAATAATCAAGGATCTTTTATAGCGAACAATAAACCTAATCGTAAAAACAACCAGGATTCAGGTGTGAAACCTCCTGTTTCGAATAAAGAAGAAATCACCTCGGAAGCTAATAATGAAAATGAGATACTAGCTAATAATAATTCTGAAAATAATACAGCCGAAGAGTTAAAATTAGAACAATTATCAGGCAAAGAATTTAAACCAAAAGCGATTCGCAAACCTTTTAGTGCCATTGCTTATAATGCAGAACGACCTTATCAGGTAGAAGAACCAGAACAAAGAGTGCATCGGAAGATTAACTTTACTGCTAGTCTGATGCCTTTGCAAACTTATCAGGCGTTTACGATCTTGCCTCAAACGAACACTTATATTCAACAGGTTGGTCGATTGGATGCCATTGATAACCAAAGATTAGGTATTCAAGTGAGAACGGGTGCCATGAAGCCACTGTCAGAGCGCTTTGCTATGGGAATTTCAGGAACTTATACAGGCCTGCAACAATGGGCGAATTATGAGATAAACAGTGGCGACTACGAAGTGCAAACAGCCGATAATGGTTCTTATACTTTGGTAGGTATTGGCGAGCAGGTAGCGCAAAAACAATTCATGCAGACTTTAGGCTTGAAGTTAGATAATGCTTACCTCATTAGCCGGAAAAAAACCAGTGTATATGCCATAGGTGGTGCAGAGGCCGTACATGTGCTTAATAACAAAGACTTTGGTTACTATGTCAATGCTTCTGTAGGTGTGTCTTACCCCATCAAAGGTGGAAAATCACTCTGGATTGAACCTACATTCAGATATAGCCTTTCTCAATCATTCGATGCTAATAATTATCTGAAGATACGCCCTTATAATATCGGGCTTAACCTGCGCATCAATTTCATTTAATAATGAACTGCTAATCTTTGCAATTCTCTTAAAAATCATTTCATTTGCACCATCAATAGATTTAAACGATAACGCAATGAAACTGAGAATTTTTCTGATAATATTACTCTTGTTAGTCTTAGGAATATTTTATTATTTGACAGCCGGATATTATTCAAAAGGAGAAAGAGCCGGGACTATCTCAAAACTCAGTGAGCGTGGATATGTTTTTAAAACATTTGAAGGGGTTCTGAATGAGGGAGGATACTCGGGCGAGACAGGTACACTTACCCCAAGATATTGGGATTTTTCATGTAAGTTAGATTCTGTTACACCTAAGTTGCAAAAAGCTTTAAAAACAGGAGAACGTGTAACGCTAAAATTTCGAGAGAAGTTTTTCCGCTTTCCCTGGAATGGTGATACCAAATATTTTATAGTTGATGTTGAATTCTTAGAACAACCACAGCTACCAACTAATCTGCCACTACCGCAACCACAGCAGCAAGTGGTACCGGCAGATTCAGCCAAATCTGATTCGACATTATAACCCCCACCCCTAAAGGAGAGTTGCTTACGCACTATTTTTTGTGGAACACGAAACAGAAGCGTGTTAGGCAAAGATATTTTAGGAAATAAGAAAATCAGCTAAATGAAAGCGTGCGTAAGCAGCTCGCCTTTAGAGGCGATCTGCCGCTGCGTTCGAGGGCAGTTGCTGCGCGTTGTTACTCCGTCTTCAAACTCTTCACCGGATTCACCAAAGCGGCTTTGATAGTCTGGTAACTGACCGTCAGTACAGCAATAGAAATTGCTAACATTCCTGCTAAAATAAAAATCCACCAGGATAAATCTATTCTGTAAGCAAAGTCATGTAGCCATTGGCTCATCACATAACCGGCAACAGGCGAAGCAATCAGAATCGAAATCAGAATTAGCTTAAGGAAATTCGCCAATAATAAGGAAACAATACTACTAATAGAAGCTCCTAACACTTTTCGGACACCTATTTCCTTGGTGCGTTGATGGGTTGCAAAAGCAGCTAAACCAAATAAACCCAGACAGGAAATAAATATTGCCAGACCTGCAAAAATTCCAAATAGTTGCCCGATTCTTTGTTCGGCTTGATACATGCTATTAAATCTTTCATCCAAGAAAGAATACACAAAAGGATTGTCAGTCTGCCCTTTCCACAATTTTTCAATATTATAGAGCAAAGTTGGTATATCGTCAGTCTTTATGCGTAAAGCCAATTGAGCATTATCTCCTCCGTAAAACATTATTAAAGGAGCAATATTCTGGTGCATAGTTTCAAAATGAAAATCTTTGATTACACCAACAATGGTATATTTCTTTTTACTTCCATCTGAGCCGTCTCCTGTCAGAGAAACTTGTTCACCAATCGGGTTCTTAAACCCATAGGCCTTAGCAGCCGCTTCATTTATTAGAATAGCCGAATTATCTGTAGGAAATGTCTTCGAAAAATTTCGTCCCTGTGCTATTTTCATTCCTAGTGTAGGCAAATAATCTTCGTCGATATAATAGCTTTTAGTGCGGTGAGTAACGATGCGTTCTCCATTCTTTACCTGTACTCCATCCACACTTTTACGGGAGATACCAGCCGGTAAAAATCCTGCTAACGATACTCTGACAACCGGAGATAGTTTAGCCAATTCATTTTTAAAAGCGTTTACCTTCTCTCCTAAAACCTGCGTTTCGTGCAGGACTAATACCTGTTCTTTGTCAAAACCCACTTTCTTATTCTGCATAAATTTTAATTGCTGATTGGCAACGATAGTAGCTATAATAATACCAATCGATATAGCAAACTGACCTGTAACTAAGGTATTACGCAGCCAACCACTCCGGAAGCCGGCTTGAACTTTTCCCTTAAGAACCGTAATAGGCTTAAACGATGATAGTACAAAAGCCGGATAGCTACCTGCTAATAAGCCAATTGCTAAACATCCGATGATAGTTCCTCCTAATACGCGGCAATTGAAAATTGAGCTTAGGGTGAAGACTTTTCCGGTTAAATCATTAAAGTTGGGCAACAGCAAAATAACTAATCCAAACGCAAGTAGTAATGCCAGAAAAGTCACCAAAACAGATTCTGTCAGAAACTGCCCAACTAACTGTGTTTGAACAGAACCTAAAACCTTACGTATACCTACTTCTTTAGAACGCCCTGCTGAGCCTGCCGTAGATAGATTCATGAAGTTAACACAAGCCAGAAGCAAAATAAAGAACGCGATTACTGAAAAAATATACACATATTTTATATCGCTATTGGCTTCTATCTCATCATCCAGATTAGAGTACAAATGAATATCCGTTACTCTCTGAAAAGGGAACCCAAATTGATTACCTTTTTTCAGAAATTCAGCAAAGCTCAACCCAAAAAACTCCTTGATTTCTGTAGAAACATATTTATTAACTAATGCCTCACTTTGGGCCTCTAATTGCTTGATAGAATAACCCTCCCGAAGTACCACATAAGTATGTGCGCCACTGGCTAACCATTTTGTACCTCCGTTGACAGACTTAAAAGAGCCTAGCATATCGTAATGAAAATGCGTATTGGAGGGAATATCTTCACAGACGCCTGTTACCTGAAAAAGGCCCAGGTTACCCATCGTGAGGGTTTTGCCGATGGGGTCAGCCATGCCAAAATATTTTCTGGCGGTTGTTTCTGTTAATACTACTGTTTTAGGGTCTATCAATGCTTTTGCAGGGTTACCCTTGACCATTCGAATAGAGAAAAACGAAAAGAAATTCGGTTCAGCAAATGCTACCTTTTCTTCCTTGAAAACATCTTTGCCATTTTTAACAAGCAAACCACCATCATTGCGAATACGGGTCATAGCCTCAATACCCGGGAAGTCTCGTAATAAAGCCTCCCCTGCCGGTTCAGAAGTATAAGCCAGCTTAATTTTTTTTTCGTCCATTCTTCCATGCAAGGTCATTCTATACATCCGGTCTGAATGGGCGTGGTAGCGGTCATAGCTTAGTTCGTGCGTTACAAAAAGGACAATCAACAGGCATGAGGCCATTCCTACAGCTAATCCAAGAATATTGATAGCCGTAAAACCTTTGTGCCGCAATAAATTGCGAAAAGCGATGGTCAGATAGTTTGACAACATGTCTTTAAATGATGGATTAGAATTTTGGTTGTAATAGCTATTAGTCTTTCTTCTTCTGAAAAAAAAGGGTGTCAGGCAATGCAGTGCCGACCATATATATTCTCGACGGGCGCGCTTCAAACCTATTTGAACTACTCGTTTTTGAAAGTGCTCATATAAGTCTCCCTGTATATATTCTAACAGATGAGGCGCAACAAACCACTCCAATAATCTGTCAACCCATCGGGGAGGTTCTTGTGGATAGGACTGGTGGTCTGATAAATGTTCTCGTTGCTTTTTCATAGGAGTTGTGTTAATGGTTAGGACAAATCCAGTTTAGCTAAAAGCGGGCGTTTGCTTTCAGGAATGGACTGCCAGAGTCGGCTGCGTGTTTCTTGTATTTCCCGTAATGCTTGTCCACCCGCAGCAGTTAAAGCAAACAGGCGCTTGCTCCTCCCTCCCCTCTGTGCTGTAGCCCCTCCTACCGATGAAGATAGAAAACCTTTTTCTTCTAATCGGTAAAGGGTTGTATGCACTGCGCTGATGGTAAAGTCCCGGCCAGTCTGCTCTTGTAATTGTTCCAGCACAGGTACACCATACACTTCTTCAGTGCTGGCCGCAACTACCAGAAGCACCAGTTCTTCTAACTCTCCCAGTATCGTTTTTTTCATAGAAATTTATAAATGATTGATTAGATACAATATTGTAAATCAAATCACGTGCCATATCTAAAAACCATCATTTAAAGCGTCTGTGCGTACATTTCAAAGAATAAGACTGTCCAGAAACGGACAAATTATCGTCCAGAAGTGGACATAGGAGGTTAGATTCTTGAGTTCTGGTATATAAACAAAAAACGAGTTACACTTATTTTGTGCAACTCGTTTTCTTTTGTTTCAGACGAGAATCGAACCCGTACGATTCAAAAGTCCTTTATGTTATTTATTACTGATTAAATCGCAAAGGATTCTTTCAGATTCGCTTAATATTAGATCTCTGTCTTTACCGTCTTTTTCTCCGGTACTCAACTTGTTAACGGCACTTCTGTGTTTCTCGTTTTCATCTCTTTCCTGTTTGCGTTTCGCTTCGTTTAAAGAAACCACAGTGATGTCTTTTGTCTTACGGTATTCGGCCAGATCTGCTACCAATTGTTTCATAGCAGGGTCAGAGTTTAAACGCTCATTATATTTCTCTTGTAACTTAGCGATAACTTTCTCGTTGATAATATTAGTTTTCTCGTAAGTCGAAGTATTAATCTGGTCGAATGGTAAAGCCGTTGGCTGAGAGCTTTCTCCCATTTCTTCCGGGTCAAAAGGACTTGGAAGAACAATATCAGCTGATACTCCTTTACGTTGTGTACTATTACCAGTTACACGGTAGAATTTCTCAGTAGTTAATTTCAACTGACCGTATTTTTCTTTCTGATCAAAACCTACATTAGCTGATGCTTTTTTATCTGTAGAAGCAGTACGTGGCGACAATAAGAACTGGTCCAAATCAACCAATTGTTGAACAGTACCTTTACCAAAAGATTTTTCACCTACAATTAACCCACGTTTATAATCCTGAATAGCACCTGCAAAAATCTCTGATGCCGAAGCACTGAAACGGTTCTGAAGAATTACTAATGGACCATTATAAACCAGTTCCGGGTCAGTATCGCTTTCTACATCTACTCCCCCATTATTATCACGGCGTTGTACTACCGGGCCTTTGTTAATGAACAAACCTGTCAGATTAATCGCTTCTGTCAACGAACCACCGCCATTGTTTCTCAAATCAATTACAACACCCTCTACACCTTTGGCTTTAAAATCGTCCAGGAATCTTTTTACGTCTTTGGTAGTACTTTGAAAATCTCCACCTTTACGGGCATCTTCAAAGTCCCGGTAAAACATCGGAATATCAATCACTCCCAGTTTATAGTCTTTACCATTATGTTTAACAGGTACAACCTCACCTTTGGCAACAGCCTCTTCCAGTTTTACTTTTTCACGTACCAATCTCAATTCTTTAGTAGCAGAACCTGCAGGCGCGTCGCCCGGTAATAAACGGATACGTACCACTGTTCCTTTAGTACCTCTGATTAGCTTCACGGCATCGTCTGTCAACCAACCCACAATATCCTGCCATGCTCCATTATCACCTTGTGATACTGCCACAATTCGGTCGTTTTTCACGGCTTTACCATCTTTAAACAATGGTCCACCTGGAATCACCTCTGCAATAGTTACATAGTCACCCTCATTTTTCAAAGAAGCACCAATACCTTCTACCGACTGGCTCATTTCAATATTAAATTGTGCCGCCGTACTTGGAATCATATAGTTGGTATGCGGGTCAATACTTTCAGAGAATGAGTTCATGAAAGATTGGAATACATCTTCTGAACGCCATTTAGCAATTCTCGACTCCCAGCGTTTGTAACGGTCTTTCAGGGTGGCTGTAATAGCGCTGTCTTTACTTCCACTCAATTTCAAATCTAATACCTGACTTTTTACAATTTTACGCCAAACATCATCTAATTCTGCTTCTGATGTTGCCCATGGAGCTTTATCTCTGTCGGTTTCAAAAGTTTCATCACTTGCAAAATCAAAAGGCTTGTCAAGCAAAGTCATGATTTTGTCATATCGGTCTTTATATCTCTTTCTGAAAAGATTAAACACTTCAAAAGGAGCCGTCAAATCACCCTCCAATAAATCTTCGTCGATACCATAACGGTATTTTTCAAAAGACTCAACATCTGCTTTTGTAAAATAGGAATGCCCCCCATCAACATCTTTGAGGAAATTATCCCACACTTTTGAGGAAAAATTATCATCCAGTTTGAATTTTTGATAGTGATGATAACTCAAAAACTGTGTAGCAAATTGCTCCACCTGTTCTTGTGTGCGAGTAGGGATTAACTCCTTATAGCCATACGTTGGCGCGGTAGATGCCTTGGTATTCTGAGCCTTATTCTCAAAGCACCCGAAAAGCCCTGTCAGGGTGAATAGGACTAATATTTTTTTCATAATTTCTAGCATAATAACCCCATCCCCTAAAGGAGAGTTTTGATTTAAAATATGACAACTCTGTTAAATTATATGCCTTAAAAAGCTATTTGTAAGCGAATTACTAAATTGTTAACAATTATCAAACCGATATAGTTGCCTATTTTATAATCTCTCTCCTACAATGCTCTTATATTATTTTACTATATCTATCAACTCCAGATCAAAAATCAATACCTGATTTGGGCCAATGCTTGGCGGACCTTGTGGACCGTAAGCTAAATTTGCCGGAATAAATACTTTCCATTTAGAACCAACCGGCATTATCTGTAATATTTCCTGCCAACCTTGTATCACCTGTGTTACACCAAACTCTGCAGGCTCACCTCTTTGTACTGAACTATCAAAAATTGTTCCATCAATCGTTGTTCCATGATAGTGTACTTTTACTTTATCAGTCGCCACAGGTTTTGCTCCTGTTCCTTCTTTTACCACCTGATATTGCAGGCCACTTGGTAAAGTTATGATTCCAGCTTTTGATTTATTTGTAGCCAGAAATGCGTCTCCGGCTTTTTGATTCGAAGCAGCTTTTTTCATGGATTCATTCTGGAAATAGCCTTGTATATAAGCATTGGCTGCACCTGGCTCTAAAGCTGTTTGCTTGCCACTTAATATGTCGTTAATTGCACTTGCCAACAAATCTGTATTACATTTGATATTCTGTTGTTTCAGATTGGCTCCGATATTCATCCCGATAGCATAGCTTAATGAATCTAAAGTATTTTTCATCGGGCCACTTGTATTTGCCGCAACTGATTTAGGAGCTGCTGGTTTTGCTGCTGCCGCAGGAGCCTTTTTAACTGGAGTTTTGGGAGTTTGTGCTACAGCAAATTGTGCGGTAAATAAACTAAGGGAAAGGGCCACTATAATTTTCTTCATTTTTAGAAACGCTGTTTTTTAGAAATTTGTTAAGAGTAACAAATAAACGTACTTTTAGCTGAAAAATTAGACGTGTTTGAAAAAAAACTATAAAAAATATTAATTTTCCTTAAATTTTAAGAATTTTTAACATGGCTTTAAGCTTAGAAGAAATCAGGCGATATGACAGGCAAATACTCCTGCCCGAACTGGGTTTAGAGGGCCAGGAAATGTTGAAACAAGCCAAAGTTCTAATGATTGGTTGCGGCGGATTGGGTAGTCCTGTATTGTTGTATTTAGCTGCAGCTGGCGTTGGCACATTAGGAATTGTTGAAGATGATACCATTGCTCTGAGTAATCTGCAAAGACAGATTCTATATTCGTCGGATAAGGTAGGATTATCAAAATTGCAGGAAGCTGAAAACCGCTTAAAGGAACTAAATCCCTCGGTTACGATTCATAAGTATGAAACTCGCCTTACTTCTGCTAATGCCTTAGCTATTATCAAAGACTACGATATTGTAGTTGATGGCACAGATAATTTCCCGACACGCTACTTGGTAAATGATGCTTGTGTGATATTGAATAAGCCTTTTGTTTATGGAGCTATTCATCGGTTTGAGGGACAAGTTGCTGTATTTAATTATCAAGGTTCTTCTACCTACCGCGATTTATTTCCAACCCCTCCCCCACCCGAGCAGGCACCCAATTGTGCTGAAGCTGGTGTATTAGGCGTATTGCCCGGCATTATTGGCTCTATGCAGGCATTAGAAGCCATTAAGGTTATTGCTGAAATTGGCGAACCATTGGTAGGGAAATTATTAATGCTTGATACGCTATCGATGCAAAGCAGAATGCTTAAAATACCTAAAATACCTGGTGCATTAAAAATAGACAAGCTGATAGATTATGAATTGTTTTGTGGTGTTAGTGCCGTAAATAAAGAAAACGATGAAATAAATTATGACGAGTATCTTACTTTAGTGGCTAACGCTAAGTACGGTAAAGAATCATCCTTTCAATTAATTGATGTAAGGGAACAATACGAGTTCAATACCTATAATATAGGAGGTGAATTAATGCCATTTTCTGAATTAGAAAAACATATTCCTAAAATAAGAAGAGATAAAACTGTAATCATTCATTGCCAGAGCGGTATCAGAAGTCGCAGAGCTATAAATTTATTAAGAGAACAATATGGGTATACAAATCTGCTTAATTTTGCAGGAGGCTTAAATGCTATGTCGGATGCCCCTAACCGATACGTCGGACCGCCCTAAAGGGGAATTTTTATTGACTTATACCTCATAGTTAGACAAATGGCACATTCATTTATGAAAGAGGAGATATTAGAAAAAGTAAAAGAAATTATAGAAAAACGAATGGACACCTCCTGGCAAGCCATGGAAGCAGCGAAAAATTCGGCCAATGAAGAGGGAAAAAGTTCTGCTGGGGATAAATATGAAACTGCCCGGGCAATGGGACAAATAGACCGCGAAATGAATGGCAGAATGTACGAACAAGCTCGTCTGGAAAGATTAACTTTAGAAAAAATAAACCCTCAGATTACCCAACCAAATGTGGGCTTAGGTTCAATGGTTAAAACAACGATGGGTGATTTTTTTGTAGCCGTCGGTGCAGGCATTGTAGCCTTAAATGGTAAGAATGTTATGGTTATCTCTCCCCAAGCTCCAATTGGTCAGATATTAATAGGTAAAGCTGCTCAGGAAGCTTTTGAGTTTAGGGGGAAAAGGTATATGATTGAATCTATCGAGTGATATTCCAATTAAGTAAGTTACTGATTGAGTGATTAAATTATAACTATTTTAATTGATAGAATATCTAAATGAGTAATGCTAATAATAGCTCAAGAAAATAATCACTCAATCATACATTCACTAAATCACTCAATTTTACTTCACCACCCATTGTAATACTTTCGATAAGGGCTTGGCATAGAGGGTATACCAACGTGGTGTAAGACCATTCATTGTCCAGGCACGACGGTCTTCTTTGTTGGCTCTGATTCGGTTCTTAAGAGATGCGTTACTTGTTCCTCCGGTACGCATTTTCATCAATACTTCTGGAATATAAAAGGAAGAAACGTTGTGTTTATATAACATGCGGAGCATTAATTCATAATCACCTGCACTTCTGAAAGAAGTATCATACAAGCCATAGGCATCATACGCCGATTTTTTTAGAAAAAAAGCCGTGTGCGGAGGCATCCAACCCATCAGAAAATTCTTTTTGTCGTATTTGCCTGATTTCCAGTTGCGCACTACCTTATTGACATCTTCGTTATCTACATAATATAAATCTCCATATACTGAGTCAGCTTTTGATTCCTGAAAGGCTTTTGCTACTTTAGAAATCACCTGATTATCCGGATAAAAATCATCAGAACCCATAATGCCTACTACCTCTCCTGTAGCCATTGCTACACCCTTACTCATGGCTTCATAGATACCACTATCCCTCTCAGATACCCACTTGATTTTATCACCATATGATTTCAGAATGTCTACCGTGCCATCTTTTGAAGCACCATCAGCAACGATGTATTCAATATCCGGATAATCTTGAGAAAGTACACTCTCAATAGTATCGCGGATAGTAGCGGCAGAATTGTAAGCGGCAGTAACAATTGAAATCTTCATGAAGTGATGTCAGATTTTAGGATTTACTCTGTTTAGAGGAGATTATGATTTACGTGACAAAAATACAAAAGACAAACATAGAAAAGGAGTTTTTCGGCTACTTTGTTCTTTACAACCCATAAAAACGAGTAGCGTTTTCTCCAAAAAGTTTATCTTTTTCGGTTTTACTCAATTTATTAAAATAAGATTGCACAATAGATAATTGTTCTTCATAAGTACCTGCTACTAAGCAAACAGGCCAGTCGGAACCATACATGATTCTATCAGTACCGAAAAACTCTAACGCCATATCCAGATAAATATAAAAATCTTCTTTTTTCCATTTGTGCCAATCAGTTTCTGTTACCATACCTGAAATCTTGCAGAATACATGCTCATGTTGCGCAATCTCTTTCATATAATTCGACCATTTACTGATTTCTTTATTTTTAATATCCGGCTTGGCAATATGATCTATCACAAACTTGTTATCAGGACATTCACGAACCAGATGCAAGGCATCTTTTAATTGTTTCGGATAAATCAATATATCATAGGTGTAGTCAAAATCTACTAATTTCTTTACTCCTTTAACAAAACTATCGTGCTGCATAAAGCCCAAGGGCTCACCTTGCACAATATGTCTGAAACCTTTCAGTTTGTTAAATTGCTTAAAATAACTCAAGCGTTCCCATAAATTTTCGGCTCTTAAATCAACCCAGCCCACTACTCCTTTGATGAAATCATATAAATCGGCAAATTTCAGAAAATCATCATTCTCTTGCTCAGTCTGATTCACTTGCACCAACACACAGCCATCAAATCCATTCTTTTGTAAAATGGGTTCTAAATCAGCAGGTAAAAAATCACGCTGGATGGCTTTCATTGAATCATCAATCCAGGCATAATCTGCTGCATTATAATACCAGAAATGTTGGTGTGCATCAATAGTCATTGAAATCAAGAGTTAGGATAGATTAATAGATAAAATTTTGTATGCCGAAAAAACAAATCTGCAAAATCAATAACCAACGTGCAATCGGGTTGTCTTTTCTGAATCTCATACTATGAAATAAAGTTAGCAAAACCGCTGAAACGATAAACCAGGCTATATAATTCTCAATGGGAGGATTTGCTTCTTTCCACGACCACATATTTAAGCGAATGGCAACAGGCTCAACCAGGAAATCGAGCATGGTCATTAGCAAAGCACCATAGAGTACTTTAATATAAATAGGTTTAGACGTTTGGCAAAAAGAGCTACCAACACAGTAAACTAATAAAAGCCAGTTTACACCTATAACAGGTGGCACTTCCAGAATCTTAAAGCCTAATGTCGTTTCATATTGATACTCTCCAAATATAACTCCAGTTTTTACACCTGCTAACTCTATAAAAAAACCAGTAAGAAAGGTAATGACACAAAATATGATAAAACTACGGTTCCATTGTTGATGGAAATAAAGCAGGATACCCAATGAGACCAGCAGATTAAAAGGTGTAAGCCATTGAAAGAGATGTGTTGTTTGCGGGATATTCAGGCCTATTAACCCGGCTATATACATCGCTGTGAGTAAGACTAAATAAGATATAGGGTTAGTCGAGTTATTTTTAAATAGCATTAGTATGATATTTTACCAATCCATCAATAGGAGTTACCAATATATTTCCGATTTGCAGTTTTTTACTTTCAGCTAATTCTCTCAAAATCTCCTTATAGTAAAACCCGATAGACCCCACAAAATTAAGTTTTACCTCAAAACACATCGGATATTTGAGAATATATTTCTCAAAAAATAGTCTGAAAGAATCCCCTACTAAATCATGGCAAAACTGATCTTGCACATTATCTGAGATAAACTTGGCAAATGTGGCAAAGTATCTGTTTGGAAATGGCTTGTAGTAAGCATTATCTAAAACCATCAGCCTATCCATTGCGCCATACTGTGCTTCAAATAGTTGTCTGATATTGGCAGGCATTTCTTTATGAAGATAAGCTAATAGCAGAGATTTCCCCAGGTGTCCTCCACTTCCCTCATCACCTAACCAGAAACCTAAAGGTGGTACCTGAAAGGCAATTTTTTCTCCATCGAAATAACACGAATTAGAGCCTGTACCTAAAATGCAACCTATCCCCTCCTGATGCCCACAGGAAGCTCTTGCAGCACCGAGAACATCGCTTTGCACATCTATATGTTCAATTTCTTTAAAAACTTTCAGAATGGCTGTTCTTAATACAGCTGCTTTTTCATCATTGGTAATACCTGTACCATAATAAAAAACCTGTGTGATTCTATCGTTGCAATGAGGTACCAGGCTGGTCTGCAGTTCAGTAGCTATAGAATTGGCATCCTGATAATAGGGACTAAAACCCACGGTCTGGGTTTGCCCTACAATCTTGTTTCCATCTACAATTCGCCAATCTGTTTTGGTTGAACCACTGTCTGCAATTAATATCATCTTTTATAATTTAGTGAATGAATGATTTAGTGATTGTGTGAATAAGGAAAATATATAAATTGTCAACAAAGATTAAAATCGCTGATAATAAATACGCATTAATCACACATTCACTAAATTCTTAAAACCCACCCTGCCCATAGGTCTGGCGGCGGCGGCTTACTTTCAACTCTTGTAATAAAGTACTTCTTACACGCAAATCGAATGAATAGTTGCTTGCACGAAGGTTATTTCCGGCAATAGGTGTCCAATTGAAACTCATATCCCAGCAGTGCAATTCTCTATGTAAACTGATATTTGTTAAAGTAGCTGCTTTAAATTGAAAATCCCAACCAGTGTTAAAGCCTACTTTCCATTTGGGTGTAAGGCTAAAATCCCCCTGCACCGTAACTGCTTGCGTTATCTGGGCATCTGCCAACCCTTGCTTATTATAGTTAAGGTTATAGCTCAAACTCAAAGTCCATGGAATTGAGAAATCGACATATAATTCAGGATTGGCCGCTACAAATTTCTTCATGGCATCCATCGCGGGGTCTGTCGATTTTGTTTCTCTTGGCTTCGCTTTTGATTTATCAAAAGTTTCAGGAGATAAACGGGTAGCAATAGCAATGTTTGCCGAACGCAAAGTAGCCAGATTACTCAAACTGAATTTTCCGGCTTCGGCTACTTTATAAAAACGTGTGATACGACCAGCCGGATTCAAAGCCCTTAGCTCTGCTGTATTTTCAGGTCTATAATAATACGGGTCAAAACTGCCTGAAAAGTTAAGGTTGATTAAGTTTTTAAACAAGTTCGTATTAGCCGACATACTAATATTCGATAGGTTCATTGAGTCGCCTAAAGCTAATAAATTGTAACTTCCATTGATACCAAAATTATCCAGGAGAGAAATCTTTTCAAAAGCTTTGGCAGCAGTGTCAGATTTTGACCTGATTTTAGCTTCTAACTGATTGGTTATACCAAATCCGATACTACCGGATGCTCCGGCTGATGCCCCTAAAGTAGGATACCTAGCTAGTAGCTTATTGATAGCTGTGCGAGTAATTACGCCATTAACAGTATCCTGATCGATGCGTACTACTTTATAATCAAAAAGATTCTTGGTAAAATCAGGTGCATAGCTGACGCTGATAGATGGCGCTAAAGTGTGTCTGATAGCCTGTAGACGTCCTTTACCCTTAAACTGATAAGTTCCATATACACGGGTATTCATGCTCCCCGAAACTGATGTCTGGTAAGTAGGGAAAAGGCCTTTTACCGTATCTATTCTTACGGCATTCTCACTTTCGATATATTTGTAGCTGAGTGATTGTGTAAAAATATCACCTCGCAAAGAAACACTTGGCGTGAAGTTGATATATCGTGCAATCTTGAAGTTAGGCAAAGTGATAGGCAAAGAGTATGTTGTACGGAACTGTCCGTCAGCCAATATATCACTCAAAGCATCTAAGCTATTAATTTTTCTTACATTGTTTAGTCTCTCCTGTAATGCTTTTTGTCTGGCACGATCTTCTTCTGATAAAGTTAATGGATTGGCATCACGGAGTCTTATTTCTTCATTGGTTAATGGCTTCGCTTCAATTGACTCATAGCTACCGTCACCCAATTGGCGAACAATTTTGTATTCTGAATAACTGGTAATACTGTTTACTTTACTATTGGTGGCCTGATACCCTCCATTCACATTGAATCCTACTCTGAAAGATTCAAACCAGCGGCCTATCATCTTTTTCTCAGGTACAAATGGATTAAACTGGTTGACACCGATGCTATAGTTTAATGAGGCATCCATTTGCCCGGTAGTAAAGTTTTGTGAAATATTCAAACCTCCACTTGTTACCACTTTCTGTGCAAACGTACGGCCAAACTGGATAGAAGAGTTTGAACTACTACTCAGATAGTTACTTACATCAACCGTATTCACGTTATTGCGGTTAAAGCCGTTACTTCTCAGGTTTACCGAAGAAGAGAAACTTCTATCCGAGCGCTTATTGGCTGGTGAGTGCGACCAGTTTAAGCTAAAGTCTTTAGCGGCAGATTGCGAAGCATCAGGATCAAGTACTTCGGCTACAGGTTTATTATAATTATACTGAAAACTTAAATTCCCTGCATATTTATAACGTTTGGAATAGCTTGACTGAATACCCACACCATAGCTACCTTTTGAATATATCTGTGCCAATATCTTTGCCCCGATGTTTTCGCTGATAGCAAAATAATAACCGAAGTCGCGAAAGTAGAAACCACGGTTGCGGGGTTCTTCTCCATAAGACCCCATAATAATTCCCGAGGTACCAATTTCTTTCTTTTTGGGAACTGGGAAGAAGCCAAAGGGCAGCCCAATAGGCAATGGTATTCCACTCAACACAAAATTAAATGGCCCCGAAATGATCTGCTTCTTATTAACTAGTTTGATTTTTCGGGCAGCTATATGAAAATGCGGCTCTTTCAGGTTACAGGTAGTGTATTTCGCATGCACCAGATAAAGGTTATCATCAGGGTCTTTTTTTACTTTTTCACCTTGCACAAAACCCTCTCCCTGTTGTGTGACTATATTCTTGATAATCGCCTTTCGGGATTTAAAGTTATAGCGGATAGTATCCGTATTATACTTGTCTCCACTCTGCGAAAAAATAGGCTTACCTTTTACTTTTTCACCTTGCTTGGTTGTATCTGGCGAGCCGTGGGCAAAAATCTCATTCCTACCCCAGTCTAATCTGATGTAATCGGCTTCTAATTCAATATCTCCATAAGTAACTTTGGCTTGCCCGTACAGGTGTACAGTCTTACCATCTACCTCCATTACTGTTGAATCCTGTGCGGTATATTTTACAGTTGATTGCAGGCTGCTGTCTTTACTCTTCAGGGAGTCAGGTATAACCACTTTAACGGTATCCTGCTTTTCGGCAAAGAGTTTATTACCCGTTATGGTACGGGTTTTTCTGGTATTTTCAGGGAGAGGTTGTCCAAAGCCGTTGTTCCCTCCTGTGCTGTTACCCGCACGTCGGAGTGGGTCTATCGACGGGAACTGTGCAAAGGCTGAAACACTAAAAAACAAACTACAGACAAGTAGGAAAAACTTCAAGCGATTATGACAATTTAAAGAATTATAACCAAAAACATATCGACTTACAAGTGGGTTTACTAAAAGATTATATTTTAAGTCGCCTCAAAAATAGTACTTTTGTAAACAAATTCGTTCTAATAGCTCTATAACGATTAGTCGTGGCACAAAATTAGCTTATTAATAGGAGAGACAGAACGTTTGCCTGTAAAATCATGTTAAAATTTCTTAAAGTACTATTTATCGCCCTTATTGCTTACGGTTCGGCTGAGGCACAAAGGCGTCAGATAAAAACCATTGTAATAGATGCTGGTCACGGAGGGAAAGACCCTGGTACCAGTTACGGAAAATTGAAAGAGAAAAATATCGCGCTTAGTATTACACTCAAAGTAGGAAAGCTGATTGAAGAAGAGCTAGGAGTAAAGGTAGTATATACCCGCAAGAAAGATGTTTTTATCCCTTTACACGAAAGAGGCTCTATTGCTAACCGTCATAAGGCTGATTTGTTTATCTGTATTCATGTGAATGCTAATCCCTATTCGTCAAAAATATATGGGTCTGAAACCTATACGATGGGGCTTCATAAAACTGAAGAGAACCTGGAACTGGCTAAACGGGAAAATGGTGTAATTCTGATGGAGGAGAATTATGAAAAGAACTATGATTTCGATCCTAATTCTCCTTTGGCTCATATCAAGATGGCAAACTATCAGAATGCCTTTATGAAACAAAGTTTAGACTTAGCTTCTAAGGTTGAAAAACAATTTCAGAAATCAGGCCGTAAGAGCAGAGGGGTAAAACAGGCAGGGTTTCAGGTTTTATGGGAAACCACCATGCCGGGTATCTATATAGAAACTGGATACCTGACTAACGCCACCGACAGAAAAATTCTGGAAAGCGAAGCCGGGCATGAGAAAATCGCTGAGGCCATTGTAAAAGCGCTGAAAATTTATAAAGAAGAGGTTGAAAAATAAATATCAGATGCGAAGCGTTGAAACACGAATGCAGAAATGTATTTTTGCAGAATTGTTAATATTTATTCGTATTCGTCCTTAATTCACCATATCACACGGTTTTTTATATGAAAAAAGAAGTTAAAGTAGGTCTGTTGGGTATCGTTACTTTCGCAATCTTCTATCTTGGATTTAATTTTTTAAAAGGCTTAGATGTTTTTAGTACAGAAAACGAATACTATGCCTACTATTCAAATGTAGAAGGTCTGCAGACTTCTAATCCTGTGATGTACAATGGTGTAACAATAGGAAGAGTAGTAGAAGTAACTCCTGAACAAAATCAAAATCGGGTCAAGGTTCTTTTGGCGATAAAAAGAGATATTACACTTAATGATAATTCGGTAGCTATTCTGACTGATAATGGATTATTGGGCGGTAAAATGATAAAATTGCTTATTCAATCAGGTAATCCGTTAAAAGATGAAGGTACTCTAAAAAGTGAGATTGAAGGTGGATTGATGAGTGGTTTAAGTGAAAAAGCAGCACCTGTACTGAAAAACGCAGACTCACTAATTATTACGCTTACAACCATTGTTAAACAATTCGACCAGACGGGTGTAGCTCTAAAGGCGCTTGTAGCCAATGCAAATCAGGCAACTACTGGTGTCAATGCTGTAGTAGCTTCGAATGCTAAAAATCTATCAGCTATCACAGCCAATGCAGCAACCCTTACTTCAAATCTGAATGGTCTTACTAACAATCTGGATGCGCAAATCAAGCCTATTCTTCAAAAGACTAATACATTTGCCGATTCTTTGAATGCTGTTCGCTTAGGACAAACTGTGTCACAACTCAATAATTCAGTCGCTAGTTTACAAGGCATTCTGAAAGACATTAATCAGGGCAAAGGTACCATAGGGAAACTAGCTAGCGACGATTCGCTTTATGTAAACCTGGATAGGACTGCTGCCAACCTTGCTGCTTTAATGGCTGATCTGAAAGCCAATCCTAAGCGGTATGTTCATTTCTCTTTATTCGGAGGAAAAAAGGATAAGGATAAAGAAAAAAAGAAATAAATAGCTTTGTTCGAGCTAAAAGATTCTATTTCTCCGTTATGCTGACGTAATTATTCGAAGACAAAATCCATAATCATGTTCCGAGGCCTACGCAGTATTCTTATCATTTTCTTTATTGTTATTGGCTCGGTTTTCCTTTGGGAAAAAGGTAAGTCTCTCAACCCTTTTACTCAGCAGGAAATTAAGACTACCCATAACATGGTTTTAAAAGAAATGTTGGTTCTAGGGAAAATAGAATTGGCTAATTTTACCTTTCGTGATGTAGTAGAGCAGGAACTAAAGTTTAACTATCTGCCCAATCCAAAAGCTATTCTGATTGTACAGGGAAATGCGGTAGGCTGTATAGATTTAGCTAAAGTAAAACCGGAAGATGTTGCTACTAAAGACGATACACTGATTGTGCATCTACCCGACCCTGAGCTTTGCCATTATAGCATAGACCACAAAAACTCCAGGATTTATGATACGCAATATGCGTTTATGAATGAGCAAACCTTACTGAATGAAGCTTATAGCAGGGCACAGGAAAAAATAAAACAGTCAGCCCTTGAAATGGGCATCTTAGAACAAACCCGAAAGAATGCTGATTTGGTTCTGAGACCAATTCTTGAAAATATATCTAAAAAGAAAGTAGTATTACAATTTCAGCTAAAAGCAACTTTAGATAATCCAAAGTAATCAATTATACTTTTCCACCATAGGCCAAATCTCCGGCATCGCCTAAGCCTGGTACTATATAAGATTTGCTGTTCATATCTTCGTCGATATCCCCAATCCATAAGCGGCATTGCGGCAAACGAGCCTTAATAAAACGTACGCCTCTACGACTGGCAATGGCAGATACAATATGCGTTTTGGCCGGAATCCCATAGCGAAGCATGGCATGATAAGCTTTTTCGATAGATTTTCCGGTAGCTAACATCGGGTCACTAATAATTAGTACTTTATCCTGGATATCCGGACTTGTGATGTAGTCCATTTCTATTTCAAAAGATTCTTTTTCATCATGTTTGCCACGGTAGGCGCCTATGAAAGCGTTTTCGGCTTTATCATAGTAATTGAGTAATCCCTGATGTAGTGGTAGGCCTGCCCGAAGAATAGTAACCAGAACCACCTGTTGCGAAACCTGCTGTGTAATCTTTGCACCCAATTGTGTTTCCACATCCCGGTTCTGATAAGTCAGCGTTTTAGAGATTTCATAAGCAAAGATTTCACCCAGACGCTCCATATTCTTTCTGAATCGCATGGCGTCTTTCTGTGTTTCCTGGTTACGTAGTTCTGCCAAAAAATGATTGGCAATAGAGTAGGTTTCGGTCAGTACAAACATGGTTTGTTGTTTGAATACGCCTTAAGGCTGCTTATAGGCTTAAAATATGTACCATTCTTAGCAAATCGTCGTGGATTGGCTTAGGTTTTTTAATGGTATCAATAAAAGGTGTATATACCATTTCATTGTTCACTATCCCAGCCATTACGTTTTTGTTTCCTTTAATCAAACCCTCTACTGCTCCTAATCCCAAACGGCTTGCCAGAATACGATCATAAGCTGTGGGAGTACCCCCTCGCTGAATGTGTCCTAAGGTTGTCACACGAATATCCAGTTTGTCGGCTACCTGCTCTTTGATTTTATCGGCAATATCAGTAGCATGTCCTTCTTCGTCTCCTTCAGCTACTACTACTATTGACGATGATTTTGAGCGGGTCCAGCCATCTTTCAAGGTGCTTACTACTTTTTTCAGTGGCGTATGTGTCTCCGGCACCATTACAATTTCTGCACCACCACCAATACCCGACTGGATAGCAATATAACCAGAGTCACGTCCCATCACTTCAATAAAGAACACACGGTCGTGAGAATCAGCTGTATCACGTATTTTATCAATGGCCTCTAAGGCTGTGTTTACTGCAGTATCAAAACCAATGGTATAATCAGTACCATATAAGTCGTTATCAATAGTACCCGGACAACCTACTGTCGGGAGTTCATATTCATTATAAAAAACTTCTGCCCCTGTAAATGTCCCGTTTCCACCAATAGCTACCAGGCCTTCAATGCCTGCGTTCATCAGATTCTCATAGGCTTTTTTTCTTCCCTCAGGGGTCATAAACTCTTTACTACGTGCCGATTTCAGGATAGTGCCACCTCTTTGTACAATATTGCTGACAGATTGTGATGTCATCGGAAAAATGTCTCCAGCAATCATCCCACTATATCCTCTCCTGATACCAAATACCTCTAATCCATGATAAATAGCTCCCCGCACTACCGCTCTAATACAAGCATTCATGCCCGGGGCATCACCACCAGAGGTAAAAACTGCAATTCGTTTCATCTTAATATAGGTACTTTATTTTGGCTTAGAATTAAAATAAAAATAGTTTAATAAGGTTGTATCGTTTAACTGCAAAAGTAATTAGTTTTATTTACTTCTCCCAAATTTTAATTGTTATTAGTATTTAATGATTATTCTGCTAAAAGTAATTTTATCGAAACAATATTCTTTTATATAACTATTTTAAGAAACATTTGAACAATATCATCTTTAAAAGCCCAATTATGTCTTTGCCTTGGTAAAATTATTTTAAAAAAAAATAATTTCCCTTACCTTATTTTCTATCTTCTTTTCGCCCGAAATATAACTCTCTCACTATCAGTTACTTATAAGTTAAAACTTAAAAAACAACATTTTGGCATACTATTTGAAACTGATTATCTGAAGTCATTACGGCCCAATCCCACTTACTAAATTAAGTTAGCTATAATTAACTTTTACAAAATGTCAGGAATAAAATTAATTCAAAAAAGACGCGGTTCTTTTATAGGAACAATTGTGTGTCTACTGTTAGGTGCTTTGCCTTTAATGGCACAAAACAAAGTAACAGATAAAGGTGCTGAAAATGTTGGTATTGGAACTACCAGACCCGACAAATCAGCTATTCTGGACCTTTCTTCAACCACTAAAGGTTTACTAATCCCCCGTATGACTTTGGCCCAACGCGGCAAAATTACGAACCCGGCTGGCGGTTTAATGATTTATCAGACTGATTATGTACCGGGTTTTTACTATTTCGATGGCACGGCATGGAAAAGTCTGGCAGCCAACACTATTGGAAAATCTCTACGCGAAAATTCTGTTGCAGACGATGCCACCTGGAGTATCAACGGTAATGCAGGTACCAATTCAGACTTGCATTTTATGGGTACTACAGATACTTCTTCTTTATCTTTCAGGGTAAATAATTTCAGATCAGGCTTTATAGACTATAAATATGGTAATACGTATTTTGGTTATAGAGCAGGGTATAGAAGTATAGGATTTAACTCAGTAGCTATCGGTGCCTATGCCTTACACGAAGTAAGCATGGGTTTAAATAATATAGCCGTAGGTTACCAGGCATTGCCTAATAACCAGACAGGTAGCGACAACGTAGCGGTAGGTACAAGTGCTTTGTTTTTCAACATAGTTGGTTCACAAAATATCGCTATAGGTACACAGGCAGGACAGAAATCGGTGGGAGACGGCAATGTTTTCATCGGAAATAACGCCGGAATCAACGAAATAGGCAATAACAAATTATATATAGAGAATGGTAGCCCGAATGGTCCGCTGATTTATGGTGACTTCTCGAAAGGGTTCCTAGGTATCAATACAAAAGCACTTGAATCGGCACTTACTATTGATAGTAAAACGGCTAATATCAGCGGTTTGCAGTTTAAGCAACTAACCAGTGCTTCACCAGCCGGCAGACCAAACCAGAAAGTATTATCAGTAGATGATAAAGGTAGAATAATTCTGGTAAGAGATTCAATTGGATTAGGTTCTACGATACCTACAAGTCCGGGCACAAATTACTGGACTACCAAAGGGAATGCTATTGAAAATAACAACGCCGGAGATGTAGTGGTGAGTAATATCCGCTTCAAAAACCTACGTCCTACATCTACATTAAGTAAATCCAACGGTAGAGTGCTATCAATAGATGACAATGGTTTGCTGGTTCTGGTAAAAGACTCTGTGGGAACATCTAAAAACCAAACTGCTGTAGTAGATGGTTTCTGGGAAGAAAATAATAATACAGTAAATAATATTAATGACAATGGTACGCTGGAACTAAGAGGTACAGTAAGGCTGAAAAACCTGACTGCCTATAGCCAGGCCTTTACCCCCTATGGAAAAGTATTAACAGTTACTGATGACGGACGTCTGATTCTGGTAAGAGACTCTGTAGGTACTGGTGGAGGCGGTGGAGGCCCTTCTTCATGGAATATCAGTGGTAATAATATTTCAAATAATAATTCGGGTATTGTTCAAATTAATACAGGTTTAAGATTACCTCAACTAACTAGTGAAACGCCCGTAAGTACTACTGTACAAAAGGTTTTATCAGTAGATAATCAAGGAAATGTGATTTTGGGTAATACGCCTACTCCTGTTGGAGGTGGTGGAGAAAGCAACTGGACATTAAGCGGTAATGCCATCAGCAATAATAATGCAGGTATCGTAAACATTAACAATGGTCTGAATGCCAAAAACGGTATTAAAATAGAAACAGGAAAGCTGACTCTTTCACAGTTGACCTCTAGTGCTACAGCAGGTAAACCAACGGGCAAAGTACTTTCAGTAGACAACTTAGGGAATCTAATTTTGGTCAGAGACTCAATAGCCACTGTTACTAATACAGGTGGTGTACCTATTATTCCATCAACTGAACCATCCGCCTGGGCTGTGAATGATAATAATATTTCTAATAAAAATTCAGGTAATGTATATATTTCTAATGGCTTGGTATTGACAAAACTGAATAGTGAGGCTCCTACTTCGGTAACTACTCAAAAAGTCCTTTCGGTTGATGCTAATGGACAAATAATCTTGGTAAACACACCTACCCAAACCGGTGGTGGCGGTATCGGAAATTCTTTATGGAAAAACAACGATAATGGCATTGGAATTGTAAATAATAATAGCGGAGGCATCTTTATCAATAGTAATGAAGACAATAAAAGTGGTTTACAATTAACACGCTTAAAATCTTCGTCTCCTGCAGGGAATGCCTATGGTAAAGTACTATCGGTAGATGACAGCGGAAATGTGATTCTGGTAACTGACGGTGGTAGTAATGTAGAAAACTCTTGGAATAATATTGATGGCCGCTTACACAATGCAAATAATGGCAAAGTTGTAATTGGTACAGGCATCAACTCTTATCCTGATGGTTACAGTCTGTTTGTGAAAGGCGGTATCTTAACTGAAAGAGTGAGAGTAGCTCTGGCTAATTCAGAACGTTGGGCTGATTATGTGTTCAAACCAGATTATAAATTGATGAAACTGAAAGATGTTGAGAAGTTTATCAAATATAATGGACACTTACCAAACGTACCATCAGCTGAAGAAATGGCGCAAAAAGGATTGGATGTAGCCGAAACCAGTGCCAAATTAATGGAGAAAATAGAAGAATTAACGCTCTATTTAATAGAAGCAAATAAAAAGATTGAGGAATTGGACAAGAAAGTAAAAAATCTTGAAAAAACACAAAAGTAACAATTCCTTTTTGAGTGAAAAAGTCCGACAGTGTTTTCCTAATTTTACATTTCTTTTTTACACAGATTACAAGTTATCGGATAGAAAACCAGTATTTTCTATCCGATAACTTTAAAAAAATTAATTTTTGTGTCAAATTTCTTATTAATAAATATTTCATTTAAATAAAATCTGGCACACTAATTGCAATAGTAATTATTAAAATAATGCAATATCAATAGTTTCATAATATTGATTTTTATGGGTTAGGGTTTATTGTTAAACGCCATGATACTTGATTATCGTGGCGTTTTTACATTTATTTACATCTCATAACTTAGTAATTAATCGTGAATTACGAATGGTGAATTAGTGAATATTCTTAAGTGAAAATATCCATTTGCATTATTTCTATTCCTTGGTTCTATTCATAAAGGTATAATATGCGACACAATTATTCACCATTCGCTAATTCGCAATTAAAACAATCACTAAATCACTCAATATATTCCATGCCTAAATCTATTTCCTACTCACGTACAACCATTACCGAACTGATGATTCCTTCTTATGCCAATTTTGGGGGAAAAATTCACGGAGGCATCCTGCTTTCTTTAATGGACAAAGTGGCTTATGCCTGCGCCTCTAAACATGCCGGAACTTATGTAGTAACCGTATCTGTAGACGGCGTTAATTTTCTGCAACCCATCGAAGTGGGTGAACTCCTATCCTTACATGCCTCTGTGAATTATGTAGGGCGTAGCTCTATGGTGATTGGCATAAGAGTGGTATCGGAAAATGTAAAAACCGGAGAGAAAAAACATACCAATACATCATACTTTACGATGGTAGCCAAAGATGATGTAACCGGAAAGCCTACCGAAGTACCAGAATTAATATTAGAAACGAAAGAAGACATCAGGCGCTGTCTGGAAGCCATTAAGCGTAAACAATTAAAAGAAGTATATAAAGATGATTTCGACAATGAAATTTCAGAGCTTCATGTAGAGAAAGACCTGCATTTGTTAGCAAACGAAAGAATCATTATTAATCCATAATTCGACTTATCTATGAAACAACTCTTTAGTATAATCCTCACTTGCTTAATTTCATTCAATCTGGCTGCACAAAATATAGACATTAATATCCTCAAAGACATCCAAAGTAACAGGACACAGAATTCAGACCATACTTTCGAGAATTTCAGCAAAGCCACTTACCCTATCAGCGCGGCCATTCCTATTGGTATTTTAGGAGTAGGCTTAATTAAAAAAGATAAAGACTTACAAAGACAGGGCTTAGCCGCAGGAGCTGGACTAGTAGTTTCGTTAGGAACGTCATATATCCTGAAAAAAGTAGTGGATAGACCAAGACCCTTTCAGGAATATCCTTATATACACCCAGCTATTGTTGAGACAGACCCATCCTTTCCCTCAGGGCATGCAACAGCGGCCTTCGCAGCAGCTACTTCACTAAGTCTAACAGCCAGAAAATGGTATGTAACTGTACCTGCCTATCTCTGGGCCGGAACAGTAGCCTATTCTCGTTTGCATTTAGGTGTACATTATCCGAGTGATGTATTAGCAGGTGCTTTGATAGGTGCAGGTTCGGCCTGGGCAAGTTATAAAGTCAACCGATGGCTACAGAAAAAGAAACAGCATTAGTTACTGGCTATTGCCATTTTCTGTTTCCGGAATTCTGAAGGACTCATACCTTTATACTTCTTAAATATGCGGTTCAGGTGGCTTTCGTCGGTAAAGTTTAATTCGAAAGCTATTTCATTCATACGCATATCGCTGTATTGCAAGCGAGTCTCTACTAATTTCAGTTTATAGTTGGTAATATATTGCTGCATACTTTCACCTGTTAGTTTCTTGAAATACTCGCTTACGTAAGTGGGCGAAATATTAAAGTTAGCCGCCATTTCCTCGGCTTTCAGCAACTCTGGCGAATAGATATTCTGATGTATATAGCTTAACATACTTAAATCCTTAGACTCTGCATTTCGCTGAATTTCAGGTGAACTCAAAGAGATGTTTCTTGCCACAACCGTCAGCAAAGTATTTACTATCTGTTGGGTAAGCTCTCTCTGGTAAGGGTACTGATTAATATATTCGCGGATTAAGGCCTCTATTAGTGATTTAACCAAAGGTTTATCAGCCTTATTTTTTAAGATACAACCGGGCAAGCGATTATGGTTCTGAAAAATAAATTCCAACTTTTTTATTAATTCCTTGTTCTGGTATTTAATATAAACTTCATTAAAACGGATAAAGAAAAATTTTGTACTTTTCTCAACTTTAAAAGAATGGCAATCCTGAGGCATTAGTAAAAACAGTTTTTCGGGGCCGTAAGTCCAGTTATTTTTGTTGATGCACTGAATACCTGCACCCTCAACAATATATACTAACTCAAAAAAATTGTGTTTGTGAGCGGCCATAGGGCACTCGCATGATTCGAGGTATTCAATCTCGAATGGTTCGTATAAATTTCTTATTTGCATACCTGCAAATATACAAGACAAACCAATGATTGTACAAGTAATTTATGAATAACCCACACTAATTTTGCCTCATCAAAATAATTAAATTAATGAAAGCAATCGTATTAAAAGCATTTGGAAGTGTAGATAATTTCGTCGTTGAAGAAATTCCGCAACCAACTATTCAGGATAATGAAGTATTGGTAGCAATAAAAGCCATAAGTATTAATCCTGTGGATATAAAAACCCGTTCGGGTAAGGCTTTAGCTACCCGATTGAAAGACGAAAACCCTATAATTCTGGGTTGGGATGTTTCGGGTGTAGTAGCTCAGGTAGGTAATGATGTAAAAGATTTCAAGATTGGCGATGAAGTATTCGGAATGGTCAATTTCCCCGGTCATGGCAAAGCATATGCCGAATATGTGGCCGCATCGGCTGCACATCTAGCATTAAAACCTGCTAATATTTCACATGAGGAAGCGGCAGCAGCAACTCTGGCTGCCTTAACCGCCTGGCAGGCATTCAATACTCACATAAAAATTAATCCGGGCGACAGAGTTTTAATACACGCAGCGGCAGGAGGTGTAGGACATTTTGCCGTACAAATTGCCAAACACTTTGGCACTTATGTCATTGGTACAGCCTCAGCTGCTAATAAAGATTTAGTATTGAGTTTAGGTGCTGATGAGTATTTTGACTATAAATCAAAACCTTTTGAAGAAGCCATTAGCGATATAGATATTGTATTAGACACAATTGGTGGTAGTAATATTGAGCGCTCGTTTGAAGTGGTAAAGAAAGGTGGTACAGTTATTACATTGCCTTCAGCTACCTCAGAAGGGATTGTTGAAAAAGCCAAAGCGAAAGGCATTAATGGTTTCTTTTTTATGGTACAATCGAACGGAGAAGATATGAAACAGTTGGCGGATTTGCTCGGAAAAGGCATTATTAAACCTCATGTATCGGCCGTATATTCTTTCGATGAGATAGGTAAAGCACATCAGCAAATAGAAACAGGCTCAACGAGAGGAAAGATTATTATTAAACCCTGATAATATTTGCTAATGAAAACGGCACATGATAGATTTGTCTACATGTGCCGTTTTCATTAACACTCTAATTATTCAAACCAACAAATTTTATGATTAACAACTCCATTACCTTTGTAATATTACGCCTGGCTATCGGTACCAGTATGTTTTGCCATGGAATTGTGCGCGTGGTAAAACTCCCCAAATTCAGTGCCTGGATGCTTGAAAAATTTACTAATTCAATGCTCCCAGAGGCACTGGTAATACCGTTCAGTTATGTCCTTCCGATAATCGAACTGGTAATAGGTGTACTCTTATTGATAGGCTTATTTACGAGATTATCCCTGATTATCGGAGGATTCACAATGGTAGCATTAATTTTTGGATCAGGAATGATAGAAGATTGGGGTGCATTACCTTCACAAATGATTCATACCTTCTTTTTCGCAGTATTACTTTCTTATCTGAATTATAATGCTTACTCGGTAGATAATGCTTTGAAGAGATAAATTCGTCTTTGAACTATGATTTAGCTGATTGGATGATTTATTTGAAATTAAAATCCTTTCCCTCACAAATCATCAGTGTAATCAATTCAATCAGCTAAATCACAGTTCAAGACAAAGTCAAATTACTTAGGCATCAACACCGTGTCAATCACGTGTATTACACCATTGCTTTGGTTTACATCTGCAATCGTTACTCTTGCCATACCACCTTTTTCGTCTGTAATCCAAACATTTTTACCCTTCATCCAGGCAGTTAACGTACCTCCTTGTACGGTAGTCAACATAGCCTTACCATTACCTGCCTTGATTTTCCCCATCAGGTCTTCAGCACTCCACTTACCCGAAACTACATGATAGGTAAGAATTTTTGTCAATGTGCTTTTGTTCTCTGGTTTTACCAATGTTTCTACTGTTCCTTTAGGTAGTTTGTCAAATGCCTTGTTTGTAGGTGCAAATACAGTAAATGGGCCAGCGCTTTGCAAAGTTTCTACTAAGCCTGCTGCTTTTACTGCTGCTACTAACGTGGTGTGGTCTTTAGAATTTACGGCATTTTCAACAATGTTTTTTGATGGATACATGGGCGCACCACCCACCTCTACGGTTCTTTCTTGTGAAAATGAGGCAATAGAAATGAAGGCAGCTACAAAGCTGATTGCTAAAGTTTTCATGGTAATTTTTGTTTTTTTAGATTGAGTTATTTATTGTAATTTTTGAATTATATCTCAACTAACGGGATTATCCGGCATTTGGATTGAAAAGTACTTTAATTTTTTCTTAACTTTTTTTAAGCTGCTATCAATCAAGGCTTTAACGTAGATTATTTGATTAAACGGTGTATTTTTAAGGTTTAATTGAAGAAAAAAAGAAAATCGCAACAATTATTCCAATTATTTCAGATTTTTGTAAGAGTTTTTTGCCCAAAATCATGAATCGCTTCGATAGAATCACTGCCATCCTCATTCAATTACAATCGAAAAAAATCGTAAAAGCACAGGATATTGCCGACCGTTTTAATATCAGTTTAAGAACGGTGTATAGAGATGTGCGTTCGCTGGAAGAAGCCGGTGTACCTATTATTGGAGAGGCGGGTGTTGGGTATTCTATCATGGATGGTTATCGTCTACCGCCTGTCATGTTTACGCGTGAAGAAGCCCGCACCTTCATAACAGCCGAAAAACTAATGGAAAGCTTTACTGATCTTTCTACTAAAGCCAGTTATAAATCGGCGATGTATAAGGTGAAAGCGGTATTGAAAAGTACCGAAAAAGACATGCTCGATAGCATTGAAGAAAACATCGAAGTTCGGCAACGAACTACTCCTTTCAATAAATCAATCAACAATACACTTGAAATTATTCTGAATAGTATCTCCGAAAAAAAGATTGCAAAAATGGAGTACGCCAGCTTCAATTCAAGCGAACCGCTGCAACGTAAAATAGAGCCTGTGGGCATTTACCATGAGTTCAATTATTGGTATACCATTGCCTTCTGCCATCTAAGGAACGACTATCGGCATTTCAGAACCGACCGCATTTCGAAAATTGCCTTGATTGAAGAATCTTTCAAAAAAGAACATTATTCTTTAAAAGAATATTTAGAGCGTATGCCCGAAAATGAGAATCTTGAAACAGTAGTCATTAGGGTAAACAAGCCCGCTCTACGATTTTTACTGGAGCAAAAATATTTTAACGGCTTTGTTTCTGAAACCGATAAGGGCGAAACGATGGAGATGACTTTTCTGAGTGCCTCACTAGATGTTTTTGCCCGTTGGTATATTACTTTTGCTGATCAGGCTGAGATTCTTACGCCAAAAAGTCTCAAAGACAAGCTAAAAATGATGGTTTCAAATATTTCTTCTAAATTTTAAAAAAATTCTTCTGCCCTACTGACATAGGGCTGTCATTAGCTGGTATTTACTTTGTAGCACTAAACGGAAAAGGGTATGCTACAAGAAATTACAGCAACGACTGACAAAAACCTACATACGCTTCTAAAAGATTATGCTATTTATAATCAGGTAGCAAATAAGAGGATTATCAATTGGCTGAAAACTAAACCGACTTATGTACTTGATATAGAAGTTCCTTCAAGCGCTAATAGCCTTAAACAAACTTTAATTCATATATGGCAGGTAGAACTATCATGGTTTGCCTGTTTGCAGCAAACGTCTGCTCTTCTACCTTACGAACAGCTTTGTAACTCTTCGGCAGATGAAATATTTGAGGGTTTATTGGAGCAATCCGAAAAATTTGCGGATTATATTTTAGACCTCGAAGAAACCGAATTAAAAGCAACCACACATGTTTATATACCGAATGTTTTAGACTGTGACATTCCAAGATTTGAACTCATACAACTTTGTTTTGACCACAGTACCTACCACAGGGTACAAATAACTAACATAGCTCTTCTTATTGGGCTTGCAGATCCACCAATTACCAATTACATGTACTACCTCTCGCGAGAGCGGGTGTTAGCTTAAAACTTTTAGGTGTCTTAAGGGGAATAACCGCTACCAATCCACAACTTTTAAATTCCCACAACAATTAACTCAGATAAACTCCCTCTATGCTTAGCACGTGCGTGGAGGGGTTTATTTTTTCTTTTGAAAATTATAAAATCGCTAATTTTCAAGGCATTTTAACTACTTCATTGAACGAAGGATTATAGATAGAATATCTTATCTCTACACTATCACCAATACTATACTTAGAGTTTCCGGTATTCCCTTTATACCTTGTACCATCAACCCAAAACTCATAAGAATAATAGAATTGATGATTTACAGGACTATGCCCGGTAAAGTTTTTTTCATCGATCACTATTCCTTTTATCGTTTTACTATTATTCGACAATTGATAACTTCTTACCCCACTTTTAATTAAAAAGTATATTGGATAACCTAAGATTAAACTAACAACTAATAAACTGAAATAGAATTTTAAAGCAATCTTCGTTTGCTCTTGTTTAACAATTCCTCGCTTTTTAAATGCCATATTTCATCTATTGGTCTTGCTAGCTTATTTTTTGCAGATAATTAATAAAAATCGCCCTTTTGAATCAAGCAAATTGAACAAAAAGGACGATTAATTTTTTAACAAGGATTATCTTATTACACTTTCAACTTCATATTTACCGGGTCCCACTTGATTATTTTCTTTGTCAATAAACTTTCATTACAAGCCAAAGCCGGAGCTGCTGCTCTGAAACCAAACACAGCATCCTCAACCACCACCTTACCAGTTCTTATTGAATCAAAGAAATTAGTGAAGTGGTCTACATGCTCGTTATAACCTGCAGGTGGGTTGAACACAATATCTTCTTTTGTTTTTTTCTTTCGTTGTTCAGGCGTCCATTTAGCATCAAAATCTTTCTGCATTTCCTCACGCATAGCTTTTGAGAAAGTGAAAAGAGAATCGTATCCACCAAAGCCCGGAGCCTCCGGCATAATACTATGTTTTACGGTAATAGTATTACCTCTTACATCTATTATCCCTTCTGAACCTATTAGGCGGGTTAGTTCTTGTCCACCTGTTCCACTGATAAAATTAACCTGTAAAGTCAATTGGAAAGCAGGATGTTCTGGTGTATCCGGATATTGCATAACCCCAGACATCACATCAGGTAAATCGCGGCCATCTTTCCAATAGCTGAATTGTCCGGTACTTACAATAGCCTCTGGTCCTTTAGAATTGGTCATGAAGTGCGTACCACTCAGTAAGTGGATAAACAAGTCACCTGCCACACCTGTACCTACATCTTTGAAAGCTCTCCACCAGAAAAACTTCTTCGGATCATAAGGTATTTTTTTACCAGTGATAGAAATAAATCTATCCCAGTCAAGGGTTTCAGGGCTGGCATCTTTCGGAATAGTATATTCCCATGCCCCGATAGAACTTTGTCTGTCGTTTACTGAATTAACCATATTCAGCTTACCAATCTCTCCGGAAGCTAATAATTCTTTTGCTTTTGCTAAACCAATGCTACTTACGCGCTGGCTACCGATCTGCACAACTTTACCAGATTTTTTAGCGGCTGCAACTACCGGAGCACCCTCACTGATTTTATAAATCATGGGTTTTTCACAATATACATGCTTGCCTTTTGCCAGCGCATCTAATGTCATCTTTGCATGCCATACATCGGTAGTACAAATTAATACGGCATCAATATCACTTTTGTTCAGCAATTCTCTGTAGTCCCTTGTCACAAACAGGTCATTGCCATATAATTCTTTAGCGTTTTCAAGTCTGCCTGGATATAAATCACAGATACCTGCCAATTCAACTCCGGGTACTTTCAAGGCAGAATTCAAATCATAATGTCCCTGAACGCCAAAGCCAATTACACCAATTCTGACTTTGTCGTTGGCTGTAATTTTTCTGTCATAAGTCAGAATACGTTCTTCTGCTTTTTGTTGGGCAGCGAGTGAAGCAAACGGCGATGACGCAGCCACTAAACTGGTAGCACCAATCTGCTGTAGAAACTTCCTTCTGGAAGATGCACTATCGTTTTTCATGTTTCGTATTAAGGTTGATTTATTTAACTAAATAACTTACAAAGGCGATTTTTTTACTATCAGCACTCCACGAAGGTACATTAATTGTGCCTTGTCCGCCAAAAAAAACTGGTGTAATATCTCTGATAGCTTTGGTCTTTAAATTCATCAAACGAAGTTTAACATTTTTTCCGAATAAATGGCTTTGTTTCTCGTCAGAAGTATAGGCAATATAAACAATCCATTTGTTATCGGGTGAAGGATGAGCAAACCAATTGGAATTCTCATCAAATGTCAATTGTTCGGGTTGTGTACCATCTGCAAACATACGCCATATTTGCATATGACCACTACGATAGGAATTAAAATAAATATATTTCCCATCTGATGAATAATCCGGGCCATCGTCTAAGCCTGTGGTCTCTGTTAATCTCTTTTCAGTTCCACCTTCAATGCCAATTGTATAGATATCAAAATTACCATTTCGCTCAGCGCAATAAGCAAGAGTTTTACCATCTGGACTCCATCCATGCCAGAAAGAAGGTACTTCCGGTGTTATTAATCTGGGCTCCCCTCCTGTTATCGGCAGTATATAAAGAGCCGATTTATAAGGCTTTGTTGACGGATGATTTTTATCATGATTACTAACTACCAGCCATTTTTTATCAGGTGAAATACCGTGGTCATTATTATTTTGTTTAGCGAATCCGGTATTCAATTCTGTTATTTTCTTTGAATGTAAATCTAAGGTAAAAATCTTTCCGAAGCTATTCAAAACCAGATAATTATCAGGATGCCAGTTAGGCGCTTCAAAGTGTTTTTTAATAGCAAGAATTGTATCAATTTTTCCGGTAGTTATATCCACAGTATGAATATAGCTTGTGGTATCTTTCTTGGTTTGCGCGATAGCAACCGACGAAAATTGTACGCAGAGAATAGCTACACAAGCTACCTGAAAAGGCGATACCAGAGCTGATAAATATGATGTTTTTTTCATAGAGTAAATTATTCAGATTCAAAAAATTAGATTGAATGAACAAATGTAGTATTTATTTTTTTATTATCTATTTTTTAGATAATAAATTTTATTACTATCAAATCTTCAAATAATTACATTTCAAAAATTACAAATACTCAGTATAAGCCTTATCTTTGCGCTTGTTTCTTAGACAAACCCTAGCATTAATGGAGAAATTTGGTATTAATAAATATATCTCACACTTATCAATTGACTGTGTGATTTTTGGATATAAGGATGAAGAGCTAAAAGTTTTGATTTCTAAGCCTAAATACGGAAAAGATTATTGGGCTTTACCCGGTGGGTATATCCTGAAAACCGAGAGTATTGATAAAGCCGCCAGTAGGATTCTGAAAGAACGAACAGATTTAGAAAACATATATCTCGAACAATTCCGGGTATTTGGTGATGAAAACCGTATTATCAACAGCGAATACAAAGAAATTATGAAATCGGGGCTATCAAATTATGATAGCAAAAGATTTGACCCTGAAACAATTGAATGGATAACCAGCCGGTTTGTTTGTATCGGCTATTATGCATTGGTTGATATTAACAAGGTAAATCCGCAAACCGGAGAGTTTGATGAATATCTTGAATGGCGAAACATTAAGAATGTTCCGGCAATGACTTACGACCACAATGAGATTCTATCCTTTGCTCTTGAAGCCCTTCGCCAGAATCTTGACCAGAAACTAATTGGCTTCAATCTTTTGCCAGAGACCTTTACTATGCGCGAAGTTCAGGCATTATACGAGGCAGTTTATGACAAACCATTTGCCATGAACAATTTCCAGAAGAAAATCCTTGACCTTAATGTATTAGAGCGGCTTGAAAAGAAATTTACAGGAGCGCAGAATAAGGCGCCTTATTTATATCGGTTTAAGAAGAATGATTAGGAATATTTATGGAAAACAAACTAAATAAAGAGCTGATAATAGCATCACGCAAACTGAAAAATACTGAAGATTATCAGGTGTTTGAAGATATTTTAAATTAGTGAATGAAGGACTTTTAACCATTGACGATTTCGATACTCTATGCTATGGATTCAATGACGAAATTTATGATTCTGATTATTTATCAGAAGGATTAAGTCAATCATTATTTTTAATTATGCAGAATTATCCCAATGAAGAGTTTACCAAAAAAGTTGTAGATGCTATTGAAATATTTAATAACCATGCACTTTTTAGCTATGGTTATCTTTTAACCTACTGGTTTGTTGAAAGCAATAGAATAACTAGTCTCTGCGCTCATATTAATACAAAAAATGATAAAGTAAAAGGTTTATTCAGAAAAGCAATTACCAGTCAAATTGAGTTTTTGGGTGATTCACCATTTAATGAATACTTGGTAAAAGGAGCAAATAATGTACTTCAGTGCATTGAGTAAATCTTTGAGCAAAATATGAAATATATGTGTCACTTTAGCCCTTTATTAAATACGGTTTTACTTAGCTTTAAATACCCATTTAAATTTTGCATGTCCAAGCAATTTCTCATAGTATTGAGTTAATTTTATTCATGCCACAAAACCAATAAACCTATGTCATTTCAAGCATATATAGATAATATCAAACAAAAAACAGGTAAGACTCCTGAAGATTTCAAACAATTAGCCGAAGAAAAAGGCTTATTAAAACCTGGCATAAAAGCAGGTGAGATTGTAGCTTGGTTAAAAGAAGATTTTGACTTAGGACACGGCCATGCTATGGCTATATACACAACTTTAGACCCATCGAAAGTAGATAAAATTAAGGCTAAGGAAAAGAAGTAATTCTATCATATTAAATTCCTAATCGACAATATATTTCTATAATCGCCTATTCATTTGGATAAGGCATTAAGCTATTATTTTTCAACATATACCATCTATTCACAAACCCATGATTCCTTTCAAGCGTATCTCTTTATTTTTTATTCTGCTTTTTCCTATTGGTTTTTCCATGAGTGCAACAGCGCAAGGTAAAAAACCAAAATTCAAAGTCATTGCGTTTTATACAGCCAAAAATGACAGAGCTCATATCAGCTATGTGCATGAAGCTAACAAGGGCTTTCTGAAAATGGCACAGGAAAATAATTTCACCTACGACTCAACCAATAACTGGAGCAACCTTAATGCCGAATTTCTGAAACAATATCAGGTAGTTCTTTTCCTGGATACCCGTCCGGAAGACCCGGCGCAACGAGAGGCTTTCAGACAATATATGGAGAATGGTGGTGGATGGATGGGCTTCCATTTTGCGGCCTTTGCTCTGAATAAATCATCCTTTAATCAGGATTGGGACTGGTATCATAACGAGTTTTTAGGCTCAGGTGAATACAGAAGTAATACCTGGCGACCAACGTCGGCCGTTTTAAGAGTAGAAGCAGGAAAGCATCCTGCGATGAAGCACCTACCTGAAACCTTTAAATCATCTCCAAATGAGTGGTATAGATGGAAAAACGACTTGAAGGCGAACCCCGATATAGAAATTCTGGTATCTATTGACTCGACAAGTTTCCCATTGGGTACAGGGCCAAAGCAGCACGAGATCTGGCATAGTGGCTACTATCCGGTAGTATGGACAAATAAGAAATACAAGATGATATACGCCAATATGGGGCATAATGATATTGACTACGAAGGCAAAACCAATAAAGAACTATCTTTCACCTTCAACAACGAAACCCAGAACAAATTTCTCCTGGATGCGTTGTTGTGGTTAGGGGATGGGAAAAAGAAAAAATAATTTAGTGATTTAGTGAATGAGCGAATGAGTGATTATATTTAAAAACTTTAATCACTCATTCACTAAATCACCCATTCACTCAATTCCAGACACATGAAACAACAAATCGCACATATCTCTTTGTTAGTCAATGATTATGATGAGGCTATAGAATTTTATACGCAAAAGCTGAATTTCAAGCTGATTGAAGATACACCACTTAGCGATACCAAACGTTGGGTAATTGTCAGTCCTCCCGGCAGTACTTCGGGCTGTAATTTATTATTGGCCAAGGCTTCAACCGAAGAACAGAAAAGCAGAGTAGGTAATCAGACAGGCGGACGGGTGTTTTTATTCCTCTTCACCGACGATTTCTGGCGGGATTATAAAAATATGATTGCCAACGAAATTAAATTTATACGACAACCATCCGAAGAAGAATATGGTACAGTAGCCGTATTTGAAGATTTATACGGCAATCTCTGGGATTTTATAGAATCTAAGAAAAGTACATAATTTTCAGTCATGAATTAGCTCCTCTAAGGCTCTTTCTTATTTTAATCCAAAACTACGTATAGTATACTATGTAGAAGTGTTTGAAATGCTTTCGCTTTCATCAAGAAGTACTTCGTCAAAACACCTGTAAAATATTGGTTATCAGGTCGTAAAAAATATTCCGGCAAAAAATAAATCCTGACAATTGATTAGTATATTTGGTAAAAATAAGATTGAGTCATGGCAAGAAAACTACTACTTCTGCTCTTCTTGTTGAGTTCGTGGCAAACTTTTGCCAACTCAATACTGGTACCAATGGACGACACACAGTCTAATCACCTGAAAGCCTACGGTATAGCCTATAATACACTCCAACACAATACAGAGCTTGACTGGCTCCTCAACTATCGTGGAGGTAGCTTCCTATTCGATTATACCCCTGCTTTAGAGAAAGAATGTCTTGTGCGAGGTGTATCTTTTGAAGTAGTTTCTACAGCTAATGTCCAAGCTATGCTCAAAGAAATTTCAGATCCTGATATAAATATGGAAGTAGTGCGGCTCTATAAAGCCGCCAAAATAGCCGTATATTCTCCTATTAAAGTAAGTCTTTCTAATTTTGAAGATACGGATGCAGTTTTATTGGTTCTGAAATACGCCGAAATTCCTTTCGAAGTGATTTATGATGAAGAAATCGTGAGAGGTGATTTGGCCAAATACGATTGGCTTCACCTGCACCACGAAGATTTTACGGGACAATATGGCCGTAATATGCGCCGCATGTCAGCCCTGGATATGAAAGCTCAGGAAGACATTGCCAAAAGACTGAAATATCCAAAAGTTTCGGCTTTAAAGCTGGATGTAGCCAAAATGATTAAGCTATTCTGTATGGGTGGTGGCTATTTGTTTGCCATGTGTTCAGGTGCTGAAACCTTGGATATTGCCCTATCAGCCGAGGGAACAGATATTGTCAGCAGCCGCTTTGATGGTGACGATATTGATGCGCATGCGCAATCTAAATTAGATTTCAGTAAAACATTAGCTTTTGAAAATTACAGCTTATATCTGAATGATGGAGAAGGCTATGGATCGATGTCGTTTTCAGATATTAATGTCTGGTCTGGCAGATTTGATGATGAAGTAACCTCTTATTTCGACTTATTTGATTTCTCTGCCAAATGGGACGTAATTCCGGCCATGCTGGGGCAAAACCACGAGCATCTTATCAGAGAGTTTATGGGGCAAACCTCTTCTTTCAACAAAAAAACAGTCAAATCAAACGTACTGGTAATGGGTGAAGGCAAAGAATCTCATCGCTACATATACGGAGAATTAGGCTTAGGACAATGGGTATTCTACGGTGGCCATGACCCTGAAGGACGAAGAGGATTTCATCGCACCCCTACCGACCTGAACCTTTTCCCGCATTCACCCGGCTACAGGCTTATTCTTAATAATGTTTTATTCCCATCAGCCAGGAAAAAGAAAAGAAAAACCTGAGTCTCCTATAAGATACATTTAATAAAATTTCAGCTTCTTTCCTGAACAATCATTTCTATGATTTTGTCATAGAGTTTATCTTTACGTTTATGTAATAGACAAATAGTTTTTTGCCTTGTCTGAAGATTCATATAGCCATTTATCAAAAATTAATTGGTCAGAATGGCTGGAAATTTCGTATATTGGTAAAACAAAACCTTTGATTCCTACACATAACCTTAATGAAAACCCTATGGACTTTTTTCATACCTTAGAGCCTTTGCTTCGTACTTTCTGGTACATTGCCATTCCTACCAGTTTGATTTTTCTGATTCAGACTATCATGACCTTTGCCGGAGTTGATGCGGCTGATGGTCTGGAACCCGATTTTAATGGCGATCTGGGTCATTCTCAAGAGCCCTTTCAGCTTTTTTCATTCCGAAATCTGATTAATTTCCTATTAGGTTTCAGTTGGATGGGGATCTCCTTTTACAATCATATCGGCAATCACTTTGTATTAACCGTCATTGCTTTTCTTATCGGCATTGCCTTTGTGGCTGTATTCTTTTTTATCATCCAACAAATCGGTAAGCTGTCTGAAGATAATACTTTTCAGATTAACAACGCCGTCAATCAGGTGGGTTCGGTTTATCTGAGCATTCCTGAACACAAGAGTGGCAAAGGCAAAGTGCAGATAAGTATCAAAGGTGCCTTTCATGAATTAGATGCCATTACAGAAAACGGCAGAATCAAAACCAATGAAACTGTAAGAATCATTGGCATCGAAAACAATACCCTTGTTGTAGAAAAAATTTAACCTTATATAAACACATGCTCCAGTTATCTTCTCCACTCATTATTATTGTTGTGGCTGCTATTGTTCTGTTTGTGACAATTACCGCACTTATTTCAAGGTATAAACGATGCCCGTCTGATAAAATTCTGGTTATTTATGGTAGAACCGGAGGAACCTCTGCAAAGTGTGTTCACGGCGGTGGTGCATTCATCTGGCCTGTTATTCAGGATTATGCCTTTCTGGACCTGAAACCAATCTCTATTGAAGCCAATCTGACTAATGCCCTGAGCCGTCAGAATATCCGAGTAGATGTACCCTGCCGTTTTACCATTGCGATTTCAACCGAAGCAGATAGTATGAACAATGCAGCTGAAAGATTATTAGGTTTGACAGCAGAACAAATTCAGGAGTTATCAAAAGATATCCTTTTTGGCCAGTTACGTCTGGTAATTGCTACCATGACTATTGAAGAAATTAACTCAGATAGAGACAAATTCCTTGAAAATATCTCTAAAAACGTAGATACAGAGTTGAAGAAAATCGGTCTGAAACTCATTAACGTAAACGTAACTGATATTAAAGATGAATCGGGGTACATAGCCGCTCTGGGTAAAGAAGCAGCAGCAAAAGCTATCAACGAAGCAAAAATCAGCGTGGCAGAACAAGAGAAAATCGGCGAAACCGGAAAAGCGATAGCTGACCGCGAAAGAGATACCCAGATTGCAGAAACCCATAGGGACCGCGACGTAAAAATAGCTATCACCCAGAAAGACCGGGAAATCAGCATTGCCGCTGCCGGAAAAGACGAAGCCATCGGTAAAGCAGAAGCGCAGAGAGATACCCGTGTAAAAACCTCAGAAGCCAATGCGATAGCTGTAAAAGGAGAAAATGAAGCGAAAATTGCCATAGCCAATTCAGAGGCTTTAAGAAGAGAAAAAGAAGCAGAAGCGCTTCGTATAGCTATTTCAGCTGAAAAAGTACAGCAGGCCAAAGCTCTGGAAGAAGCCTACCTGGCCGAGCAAAAAGCTGAGTTAGCGCGTTCGGAAAGAGAACGTTCTACACAGATCGCCAATATTGTGATTCCGGCTGAAATAGCCAAGCAAAGAGCCATTATAGAAGCTCAGGCCGATGCTGAAAGAATCAGAGAGAATGCCAAAGGGGAAGCCGATGCCATTTTTGCCAAAATGGAAGCAGAAGCCAAAGGTCTCTACGAAATCTTAACCAAACAGGCCGAGGGCTACAGAGAAGTGGTAGCTGCTGCGGGCGGCGACCCAACCAAAGCTTTTCAGTTATTATTGATTGAAAAATTGCCTGAATTAGTAAAAACTCAGGTAGAAGCTGTTAAAAATATCAAAATTGATAAAATTACGGTTTGGGATTCGGGCAATGGTACAGGTGAGAATGGCAATTCAAGTACTGCCAATTTTGTATCAGGTATGATGAAAACAGTTCCCCCTCTGAATGATTTATTCAATATGGCGGGACTTAATCTACCTACTTATCTGAAAGGTGAAGAACAGCCGGAACCTCCTAAAGAGGAGTCGAAATCCAAAAAATAGATACATCTCATCATTAAAATTCTAATAGTGCTATCACTCATTAATGAGTGATAGCACTATTTTTGTTAAAAATGATGGTAAAAAAACATTCTATATGTAACTTAGCAGTCCCTTTGAGAAAAGGTTATGATTTTGTTATAAATCACCATTATTTTTGAAAATGGCTGATTTAATATTATTTACCGAAGATAATTTTACTCATGTCAATTGACTTAAAAATAAAACGTTTAGCACAGGAATATGCGTCTGAAACTATTGCTAATCGTCGTTATTTACATACTAACCCCGAACTTTCTTTTCAAGAATATAATACTGCACGTTTTGTAGCGCAAAAGCTCAAAGATATTGGTTTGACTCCACAAGAAGGCATTGCAGACACCGGAGTAGTAGCCATTATTGAAGGAAAAAATCCTGAAAGTAAAGTGATAGGTTTAAGAGCTGACATGGATGCTTTGCCCATTTTTGAAAAAAATGAGGTGCCTTATAAATCTATTAACGAAGGTGTAATGCACGCTTGCGGGCATGATGTACATACATCCTCCTTATTAGGTACAGCAAAAATTTTGCACCAATTGCGTGAGGAGTTTGAGGGAACTGTAAAATTGGTGTTCCAACCTGCCGAAGAAAAAGCACCCGGTGGAGCATCTATCATGATTAAAGAGGGTGTTTTAGAAAATCCTGCGCCTGCAGGCATGCTTGGGCAACACGTAGCACCTAATATTCCGGTGGGAAAGATTGGTTTCCGTGAGGGAATGTACATGGCAAGTACCGATGAATTGTATATGACCATTAAAGGTAAAGGTGGACATGGCGCGATGCCGGACCAATTAATTGACCCTGTACTTATTGCATCTCATGTAATAGTCTCACTTCAACAGATTATCTCTCGTAATCGTAAACCTGCCAATCCATCGGTATTGTCCTTCGGACGATTTATAGCTGATGGGGTTACCAACGTGATTCCGAATGAGGTAACCATTCAGGGGACATTCCGTTGTATGGATGAAGAGTGGAGAGAAGACGGTCTGCGTCGAATGAAAAAAATGGCTGAAGGTATTACCGAAGCGATGGGTGGGGTTTGTGATTTTGAAATAGTCAAGGGTTATCCTTTCCTGAAAAATCATCCGGAATTAACCCGCCGTATGAAGAATGAAGCTATCGAATATATGGGCAGGGAAAATGTAATTGATCTTGATTTATGGATGGCAGGTGAAGATTTTGCATTTTATTCACAGGTAGTAGATTCCTGTTTTTATAGATTAGGTACCCGTAACGAAGCCCGTGGCATCGTTTCAGGCGTGCATACACCTACTTTTGATGTTGACGAAACTGCACTTGAAATAGGTCCCGGGCTGATGTCATGGCTAGCAATCCGTGAATTAGCCAAACAATAACTACATAATGTTAGTTTAACCTTATACCATATAACTTTTGTTCGTGAACTTTTGCTCGTAAAATTATGCCCTTAAACTGCTCCTATTTACTTTGTCAACTGTTAAAGTTATAGTAAAAGTTTATGAAAATTTTAATTATCCTATTACAAGTATTGGGAGCCATCACTATATTTCCGTGGTTCTCAATGGCGGGTTTATCTTTTATAGTTTTTAACCCCACTAAGCCTATAAGAAAGCAACTGCCCTGGCTTTTTATTATGGCAATTTTCACTTATCCATTTATTCTCGGCAGCAGCTATTGGTGGTCTTGGACAAATTTCTTAGAGGGGTATCCTAAAAGAGCCATTTTCTTTAGTTGTTTACCTCTTATCGTTTTCGGCATTGCCTATTTACTCATCGCAAATCTGACTGATTTTATACAGAAAATCAGAGCAAAAAAATAAGGTGCCTCGTGCACCTTATTTTCTTTTATTTACCTGCATATTTCTCAACCACAATACCCTTAAGCTCCTGCCAAGGTATATCCAAAATAATCATCCCGCGGGCATAAGCGGCTACTTCATAAGGATTATATAATAATCGTAATCCTTCTTTGGAAATACCTATATTCTGCGGCAAAATGAACTTGTTTTCAGGGAAAAAGTAATCTTCCATTTTAAACTCCATGCCATTCTCTTTTGCCATTGCGGTTTCTTCTGCTTTAAATTTTATTTCTGCGAGTTTATTTAAAGCCAATGTATCTTTAACTATCTCATGCAATTCCAATAGTTTACCGGTAAGAGCATCAAAATTATAGAAAGAAGTATAATAATTCCCATGTGCTCCACCTGTATAAGTAGATTCGTTATAATATAATGAAATTACACCTGGTGAAATCCACAAAGTATCTCCTAAAGCCTCATAGGTGTAAACCATATTGGGAGCATCAGGCATTTCTTTTCTGGCCTGCTCTACAGCAACAAAGAATGCCTTTGAAGCTTCTGATAAATTACCGGCTGTTTTATTATTACCTTCAGGGTCTGCTACTCCGGAGAGTCCTTTGAGTGGCAAGGCTGCCATAAAAGCATTAATTTTACTAATAATAGAATCATTTCCTCCAGTAAGTTTAGGATACCTGATATCTAAAGTAGAGATTAACGTATCACCGCCTGAAGTATAATACGGTGCACTCTCTTGTTTGAAACTCACACTATCAACCGCAATTGGGGCAGTAGTGGTTGTAGATTCCTTCCCGGATTGGCAGGCTGAAATGCCCCCTACTAAAACCATTAAGTAGATTATTTTTTTCATTTATCAGGAGTTTGTTTGCCAAATATAAAGGTTTCTTTAATCTTGAGAACGGAATATAAAACAAAATGCTGAAATTTGAGGGCTCAAAAAGCCATCAGGCATGGCGCGTATAAACAAATACCACGGAATGAAAATCTTTCAAAGACTAAGCGATAACTCTTTACCTATACAGTGGCATCATTTTTTGTTTTATATTCTATTAGTAGCTGTTATCCCTCACACAGGTTTTTGGTTTGATTTAAACAACGACTGGCCTCGTTGGTCTTATTACGCCTTTGAGCATGGTTTAAGTCAAATATATAATTCTGATACCAACTATATGCCCTTTTACCTGCATGGACTCTATTGGTTCGGTAAAATGCAAGGCAGCAAAGAGTTGATTTATGGCAATAGTTATCAGCTTAAATACTTCTTTCTATTATTTGATTTTGGCTGTGCCTTATCTCTGGCCTGGGCATTAAGAAAATACTATTCAGTTAAATTTATTGAGTATCTTTTATTATTCAATCTGGGTTATCTCTATTGTACAATTATCTGGGGGCAGTTAGATAGCGTACCTACGACTATGGTTGTTTTAGGGATTATCTGCCTTTATGAACGAAAAATGCTTTGGGCGGCATTCTTTTGTACACTCTCTATCTATGTAAAGCTACAGGCCATCATATTTGTGCCGTTTTTTGTGATCTTATTGGTTTATCAATTCTCACAAAAATTTGATAAATGGCTTTTAGCAAAAATGTTAGGTATTTCTTTGCTTACCCAACTCTGGTTATTAAGTCCGTTTATAGTGGGAGGTACATTCTGGAATTTCGTTAAGGTAGTGAGAGAATCAGTGGGCTTTTTCCCTAGAGTATCCTGGAATGCCTATAATTTATGGTATCTCCTGATTAAAGAAGACCCTACTTTATTAAATGATACACTAACTTTTGCAGGCTTAACCTACAAAAAATGGGGATTTTTCCTATTTTTTGGCTCATCTGCCTTAGTATTTATACCGCTTTTATTCCGAACGTATATTTTAGTAAGATTCAAAAAATTGGCTGATAGGGATTATTACGCTTTGGTATGGCTTACTGCTGCCACTATAGCCACCTTATTCTTTTTTGTGAATACCCAGATGCACGAGAGGTACTCCTACCCTGCCATTGCTTTGTATTTTGCTTATGCACTGATGACTGGGCAATATTCACTATTTGCTATGATTTCGGTAGCACATTTAGCCAACGTAGATGGAATGAATAAATATTTTGGACTGAATCCGTTCAAACCGGAATACACAGCTCTCCTATTTGGTTTGATTCTGCTCATTTCTTTTATCAAACTATTTAACTGGACAAAGAGTATCCGACTGGCACATAACAAGCAAGCTAATATATAAGTTTACTATTATTTGAGTAAATTTTGTAATATTGATTGTCAAATTAATAAACTTTTATGCTTTGGCTTTCAAAAAAACAACTAAAGAATATCGAATATTCAAAATATATAATCTAGTCAATTAATACAAAATAACCTATTTATCCTATAAATTCTAATTTTACAAGTAAAACTAAAATTTCAGAAAAAATTGAAAATCACAAATATTTCTACCCTTTTCCTTCTTGGAATTATCATACTTATGCTCAGTTCTTGTAACAAGCAAATAAACCCATTAACCTACACTAAGGGTCAATTGATTTTTGGGAGTGGTGGTGGATTTGCTAATCAGGTCAACGAATACAGGTTGCTGGAAAATAAGCGCCTCTTATTTAGAAAGAATAACGATACGATCTTTACCGATTTAGGTAAACAAAAAGGGAAAACTGTCAAAAAGCTTTTAAAAGAATCAGAAGCTCTGTTTCAGGAGACATCTGGCATCAACGAACCCGGTAACATGTATTATTTTGTACGATTGCAGAAAGATCAACAGACCCAATCGGCAGTCTGGGGAAGACCCAATACTCAAGTACCTGAAAAAGCCAAAGAATTGCACAAAGAGTTAATGAATTTAGTGCCTGCAACAAAGTAAGAATAAGCTTTCTCAAGTAATTTTATTGAGTAAAAGAGAAATTCCAGTAAGGTTTTAGGATTGCAACCGCGGAATTGAGTTTGTCTATTCCGCAGGAAATAAGTGTTGATATATATATGAAATACTCCGAAATCTTATTTAGCCTTATAAAGAAACTCTGCGCTTAATCCATCAAGTAGCAGTTAAAAACTATTTCTCACCGGAAATAAATCCTCACTTCATCCCTAAATATCTTCACCTCATGCATGAGGCTATTTTCAAATTTTCATTAGCAGATAATTTTGACCAAAAATCAAAAACAAAAAGCTATGAAAGCACTTTTAATAATCGTTTTTTCTCTTTTCATATCTGCTGGCTTCGCTCAGACTTCTCTTTTAACAGAAATCAAATCATCAACACAAAGTTCTTATCCACGCTATGGAGTAGATGTAAATGGAACTTATTATTTTGTGGCAGGTATGGCCAATTCACCTGATTATGGTTTTTGGAAATCAGACGGAACACCCGGAGGCACCACTAAAATCATTACTACAACCGGAACCCGACCTCAGGCCAACATCCGGACAAAAGAAAATATTATCCCTTTTGGTAATAAGGCTCTTTTAATAGCCTCTGATTATTATAATAACTTAAACTTTGAGTTATGGATAACAGACGGAACACCCGCAGGTACTTTTCTGCTAAAAGATATTAATACTCCCGGTAGAGCATCTGATATTAAGAATGTCAAAGTCGTTTCTGGCAAGGGAGCACTTAAAGCCTTTTTCAGTGCCAACAACGGAACATTGGGCGAAGAGCTCTGGGTAACTGACGGCACGCCTGACGGGACTAAACTAGTGAAAGATATTTATCCCGGAAGCAACAGTTCATTACCATCAGATTTTGTGCAATTACAGGATAAAGTGCTTTTCTCAGCCACTGAACCAACACATGGTCGTGAACTTTGGATAACTGATGGCACTGAAGCAGGAACCGAATTAGTAAAAGATATTTATCCCGGAAGCAACAGTTCATTTGTCAACAACAGTAAAATAGTAGTCAATGATAATACTGCTTTCGTTAATTTAAAAGATGGTACATTAGTCAACACTACAATATTAGTACGCACAGCAGGCACATTTAATACTACTTTTTCAATCGGAAGCAGTTTTGCAAATCCAGACAATCTAACGCTCTTTAATGGGAAAGTATATTTTACAACAAGTCCTTCAAGTGGAGGAAATCTTTATTATATAGATAATAATTCTATACCGGTTACTATAGCCAACGATTTTACTTATTATAGCTGGAGAGCCGAAAACCTTACGGTTTCTAACGATAAATTATTTCTTTTAATTAATAACTCTGGCGGACAAACAAATTTAGGAGTGATTGAATCGTCTGTAGATTCAGAAATTGCACATCTGATACAAGTAACCGGGGCAAATATTGATCCCTTTCCCACTAATCCTGAGAAAAGAAAACTGATACCTACATCTAACGGAAATATTTATTTCTTTACCGGGCAAACATCGCCAGGATACAGACTCTGGTTTTCTAATGGAACACAGCAGGGAACTACGAATATTCTGAATTTATGGTTTGGAAATTATTCCTACGTCAGAACCTTTAATAATAAATTGTTTTTTATTACGAATGATATTGAGGGGAAAAATCAATGCTATGTAACGGATAATGGCAGTGATGCAGTATTGGTAAAAAACCTTACTCCCGATCTGAACATTGATAACGTTTATCCCCTGGTACAATCCGGTGATTGGTTTTATTTTTCTGCTTATAATCCTGCTACAGGCTACGAGCTTTATAAATCAAACGGTATAACGAATACCTTTGTAAAGGATATTGATGTCACCTATAAAAGTAATGATTACAATTTTTCTAAAACGGTTAGTAACTCAAACGGTTTATTTTTCTTAGCTGATGATGGTAAAAATGGTTTGGAACTTTGGAAAACCAATGGCAAACAAGTGGGTACTAGCTTGTTTTCAGATTTGAACTCCTACCCAATGCCGGAGACAACTATAGCCCAAGAAGATGCCTTTGATTATTATAGCAATTCTTCAAAATTCTGGGATTTATATGAATTTAATGACCAGATATATATCATGACTTATAAAGGAATATGGATAACCAATGGAATATATCCGCCTATACAACTCTATGAAGGCCCAAGGCTTAGTCAGTTAGGTTATTCCAATAAATTTGAAGCAGCTAATGGTCTGGTTTATTTCAATGTGGTTAATGAATTATGGCAAACCGCTGGAAGCCCTGAAAGCACTACAAAAGTGGGAGTAGTTGATAATACCCGCCCTAATGATTCTTACTATATAAGAGGATTAAGAGCCATAAATCATAAGCTGTATTTTATAGGATATTCGACTATGTATGGCGATGAAGTATATAAATATGATGGAGGGAATATATCGCTGGTGAAAGATGCGATACCCGGGCAAAATATGTATATATTTAGCTCAGAAACAGAGGTTGTAGGCAATAGCTTTTATTATACCAAATTTAGTTCGGCTGAAGGGTGTCAATTGTATGTAACTGATGGCACTGAAGCTAATACAAGACTTCTACATTCATTTGGAACTGCCGGATCTTGTCCGAGCTACCTTACTAATTTTAAAGATTCGCTTCTGGTTTTTCAGGCCTATGATAGTGAAAATGGATCTGAACTCTGGAAGTCCGATGGAACAGTAGCCGGCACTAAACTTGTAAAAGATATTTATCCGGGTACAGGTTCAGGCTCACCTATAAATTACGCGAATAAGATTAAATATGCAGTATTTGAAGACGACGTCTATTTCCTTGCTTCTACACCAGCCAATGGCAGGCAATTATTTAAATCTGATTTGACCCCAGAGGGCACCATACCTCTTTCTGACATTACTAATATATATGCCTACGCTGCCAGAGGAGGTGTGTATTTTGCTGATGGAGGTTCGGATTCAGAACCAGTAAAAATTGAGTCTACTTCTGCATCTAAAAGGTTGTTGGCTAATATTGTACCTAACGGGCATTCACTTCCACAATATTTTGTAGGGCACAATGGCCTTATATTTACGAGAATAGCTCTCCCAAACGGCACGCATCAGATTCATGTTTTCAAAGACTGTAAAAATAATGCTATATTGGCTGGGGATATTAATTATCTATACACTCAAGCTTATGATACTATTAAGAGTAGCAATACCATTACAGCTGATAAGTCTTATAAATTAATTGCAGGCAAATCTATTGAGTTAACATCCGGTTTTGTAGCTGATAGTAATTCGATTTTTGAAGCTAAAATAGAAGCCTGTGTGCATAGCACAACTGATAATTAGGCCTTCAAAAAAGCAAATATAAGCTGAGAAAGCTAATAGGTATGAATAACCATTCATACCTATTAGCTTTTAAACCATATAAATAAAGCTAAATTTTCCCATGCGCTAGAATCTTCCACTAATACTTATTTAATTGGCTCATAATGTAGGATTATAACACCATTTTCCATCACTTGCGAACTTATAAGCCCAAATTTCTTTAATTCCAGATTATCTTCAAATAGTTTCAATCCACCACCTACAACAACAGGAACTACCATCAACCGCAACTCATCGACAAGGTCGTGATGAAGCAGAGATTTAACGAGTGTAGCACTTCCATAGACAAGAATATTACCTCCATCGGTCTTCTTTAAATTAGCCACTTCTTTATCTACATCCCTAAAAATATAGCTATTATTCCACTCTGCTTTTTGCAGACTGGTAGATACAACATATTTCGGATACTGATTCATGCTACCGCCGAACACATTGCCAGTTTGGGTTGGCCAGTAATTGGCAAACTGTTCATACGTATTTTTGCCCAATAGTAAGGCATCTACACTTAAAAGCTCATCCATTTTATACTTTCCTCCCTCCGATGATCTATAATGAGCCTGCCAACCACCATGAGGATGAGGAGTTTCATTACCACCAGGTGCTTCAATCACACCATCTAGTGTGATAAATTCGGTAACAATTATTTTTCGCATGGTCTTTTCTTGTAAAGTTAGGTAAACTCAATTAATCATGAGAGGGGCGAAAGCGACATTCGTTAGGGGTAAATACGCCCAATCTATTATAAATCTGAAATTATGAAAAAAAGCCGTCTCAAAAACAATCTGAGACGGCTTTGGTTGAATTATCTGATAAATTTGCAGAATGAACCGAGAGATGGTTGCTTCCAATTCGATCCACATTTTAACTTTGTGTACAATACTTTTTCACTAAAGCTTTCTCATAGCTTTTCGATAAATAAGCAATACATTTCCACACAGGCTCGAAAATAGAAAGCGCTCCTGGTATACTCACCTCACTAATTGAAAGAATTATTGATAGGTTTCTTATCAGATTCTTTTTAAAGATTCTATCTGCATTCAGGCCAAATCCAATCATAATTGACATTTCAAAACCACCATGGCCAGGTGCAGTCTTAGACCTGAATCTTATAGCCTCTTTACCTGGATTAAAAAAACAATGGGGCATTTTAGGAGATAATGTAAATGATTCTCCGGGCTTCAAAATTCGAATTTCTTTCTTTTTCCCAACTTTTAAGCCCAACTCTCCCTCAATAGCCGTAAAAGTCTCTGAATACGTGTTATGGCAGTGAAGCTGGTTCTTCCCTCCTGCTTGTAAAACATTTTCAATGATTGTCACTTTTTCATCAGATTCGCAGGCAAATTGTATGAATGTTACTTCATTCTGCATTGCTGGATTATTAAATTTCCTTTTCATGATTATAAATTTTTATTTTAATCTTTTGTAAATTTCAAACTTTTCAAGTCCGAAAATCTGTAAAAAAAGACCGCCTCAAATAAGCTTGAGACGGTTTCCGATCATTATCATCTATTATTAACAAATAATGCCCCCTATCACACTAATTCATCTACAGTCACTGTCTGCGCACAATACTTTTTCACCAATGCTTTTTCATAGTCTTTCGAGAAGTAAGCAATACATTTCAAAACAGGCTCGAAAATTGAAAACAATCCTGGCATATTCATATCACTAATAGTAAGAAGTACGGCCATATTTCTTAAAAGATTCTTTCTGAGAAGGCCATCTTCGCTTAGGCTATAACCAACCATTATTGCCTTTTCAAAGCCTTCATGTCCTGGAGCAATGGTCACTTTAAATCTGATTTGCTCTTTACCCGGATTAAAAAAGCAATGTAGCGTATTAGCTGGTACTGTAAATGATTCTCCAGGCTTTAAAATCCTTATTTCTTTCTTCTTACCAATTTTTACACCTAATTCTCCTTCTATAGCCGTAAAAGTCTCTGAATAGGTCTTATGATAATGAAGCGGATTACCCCCACCCACTTGTAAGACAATATCAATTTCAGTTAATCTCCCGCCGGTTTCACATGCAAATTTTGTAAATGTTGCTACATCCTGTATTTCAGGATTAATAAATTTTCTTTTCATGGTTTCTTGATTTTTGTGTTAATATTTTACCCAAAATTCAAGGTTGTTTATCGATAAAAAGAGCCCTTTCAGTCTAATCAGCATAAGACATGAATGGATTGAGGAACATGCCGCTGAATTGTCCTTAAGTACTTCAAGCTACTCACTACCAATCAATTAAACTTCAAACAGATTTTTCTTTGAAAGTATTTTCAATAAAACTCATACACAAATTCTTCTAATCGCGGCCTATTGACTCGATGCGAAAAGTTGGAGCTACAAATACTACAGTTGATACAACCAAAGTGCCAATCCAACCGGAATGGATAGTCTGATCATGAAAAAAGGCTGAATTTTGAATCAGAAAAACAAATAAACCAGTCATTTAAACTGATAAAAAAAATGAAAAAGCTATTAATGTCTATTACCATTGCCGCAACTATGTTTTCCTGTAGTAAGTTAAAAGAAGACCCTTCACCAGTAGCTTTAAGTTGCTATGAAAGAACAACAAAAGATTATCTGGCAGCCTACGAAAGATTTGCACAGGATCCCGGTAACGTGAGCAAATGTAGAGAGATGGTAAATGCAGCGCGTAAAGTAGTCGATTGCCCGGGAATCTCTGCAGAAGAACGAAGAAATTTTGAAGAGGCTGCCAAGAATGCCTGTCAATAAATAAGTATTATATAGGCTTAGCTTATAGATTCAGAGAAACGAGAACTTTTGGTTTATGTTTCTCTGAATCATTTTTCTATCTATTACAATTCATACAGGTTTTTCCTCAATTCATACACATTTTTTCTGATGCCATCTTAGCTAAGAGTCTGATTTTCAGCTCAATTATTTAATTTTCCGATGAAAAGGAATAATTGTTAATTTTGCTAAAAAGCACTTGAAGAAAACACTACCATTTCTCACCCTGTTTCTTCTTTCTTTACAGCTTAGTCTGCCTGTAAAGGGACAATATACCTTTACCCGTTACACCCCAGCCTCCGGGCTTCTTACCTACCAAACTAATACAGTTGTACAGGATAGTGAAGGATTTATCTGGATAGGCTCAACCAATGGCCTCCAACGTTTTGATGGTAAGGAGTATAAGTCTTTTCAAATGGCCAATAGCCAATTGCCCTCCAACCCCGTCTGGCAATTGCTGATTGATAAAAAAAATAATCTCTGGATACTTTTAGCAAGTGGAAGAGTCGGAATCTTCGATACGAAGAAATTTACTTTTAATGAAGTGAAAACGCATTTTCATAAAGGTGTTTCTCCAAACACTTATATAAAACGCTTAATAACTGACCAGGCCGGTAATATGTTTTATCTGATGGGAGGTAGTGAGGTAACTACCTATAACCCACAAGCCAATGAATTTTCTTACCTCCACAATTTCGTGCCTTTTAAGGTTAAATGGGGAATAGTAGATTTTGTTCATCAGCCACATACCAACAAGTACTGGGTAAGCCTGAGCAATGGTGGGCTGGCGGTTTATAACCTGAAAACAAAGCGTTGGAATGAACCAGAGCATAACCCTGATCACGAGATTTTAATCGACCAACTGAATCAGAAAGAAGTCTATGACCGATTGTTCTTTGACAGCAAAAAGCGCTTCTGGTATACGCAAACTGGTGCATCTCCCATTATTGGTTGTTATGATATAAAGCGTCGGCAACCTATTCTTACCCACTATTCATTTAATGATGTTTTAAAAGGCAACTACGATATTTTTGGTTTTAACGAACAATCCAACGGTACTATCTGGGTAAGAGGACAACTTGTGTTAGCAGCATTTCAGGAAGATACGCATCAATTTGGCATGATTCCGAATGGATTTACGAGCGAAAAAAGCATTGCCTATGAACGAGTACGTACTATTTACGAAGACCGTGAAAACAACCTCTGGGTAACCACCAATAATAATGGTGTTTTCCGGTTTAATCCCTCGCAGGAGTTTTTTACTAATGTGCCTCATCTGAATCGGCAGTCGGGGCTTCGTGGTACAGGGAGGGTACACGCTTTTATGCCTACGAGAGAACAAACCTTGCTTGTAGGAACATGGGGTGACGGGCTCTTTGAATATGATAAAAATCTGAAACCCATACCATTAAGCATAAAGGGATTACCAGAGCATGGCAATTTTAACGTGTGGTCGATGCGTGCGTCATCTGATAGCAATACAATCTGGATAGGCACAGATGGAGGAATGTACGCCCTGAATCAGCGATCAAAATCCTGCAAATGGATTCACTGGGATGAACTGGCAAACGAACCCATCAGGCATATTACAGAAGATAAAAATGGGGAACTATGGATTGGTACTGCCGGCAAAGGTATTTTTAAGGTATCACCTCGTAATAACTTTAAAATCTGCGCTTTTGATGCTATCCCCCAATTTTCTATTAATAAATTGTTACCCGACTCCAGAGGGAATATTTGGGTAGCTACCCCCGAAAACGGTGCTTATGTGTTTAATCCGACTTCTGGTAAGATAGTACGCCGGCTTACTTTTGAAAATAAATTACTCCCCGAAAGAGGAGTAGCAGGTTTCTTACAATGCAACGACTCACTCATGGTTATTCTTACAGCCACCCGTGTTGTATGTCATAATATGATGCTGAACAGGTCTCGTACTATTGGAACACCTGGCAGAATCTCCGGCTTTAATGCAGACATAGAAAAAGATAAAAACGGATACCTTTGGATAACCAGTACCAATGGTTTATATAAACTAAACATACCTAAAGTTATTTTCAGCTCTTTTAATCGGACAGATGGGCTCGAAAATGAGAATTTCACTCAGTCAGCTTCTTACCATTTACCTGACGGGAGACTTCTCTTTGGCACAGTCAATCAGTTTGTGGTGTTTAATCCTGCACGTATACATTATAACATTACGCCGCCTGAAGTCAAGATTACAGACTTTAAAGTCCTGAATAAATCGTTGCCTCTCGATTCTCTGCTTCAACTCAAAGAAATTGAACTGGAACATAACCAAAACTCCATACTCATCCGGTTTTCAACTTTATTATACAATAGTGCCTATATTATTAAATATAAACTGGAAGAAATTGACGATGATTGGCGAATAGCAGAGCATGAGGCTATTTATAATTACTTGCCACCCGGTCGGTATCATTTTATACTCAAAACTGTAGATGAAGAGGGCAATGAATCTAAGCAAACTACAAAATTGACTATTAAAATAAACCCGCCTTTTTACCAGACCTGGTGGTTTTATATTAGCATACTTGTTTTAACTGCTGCTATCATTTTCTGGCTGGATAGTGAACGCATGAAGCGCAAGGATGCACTTGTAAAGATGCGTAACACAATAGCCGATAGTCTGCATCAGGACGTCAGCACGGTACTGAACAATATCAATGTATTAAGCGAAATAGCCCGTATAAAAACTGATACAGACCCCTTAAAGTCGAAAGAATTTATAGATCAGATTCATGATAAAAGCGGCAGCATGATTGTGGCAATGGATGATATGTTGTGGAGCATCAATCCGGCCAATGATAGTATGGAGAAAGTAGTAGAGCGCCTGCAAGAGTTTATAGAAGGGCTTAATCTGGAGAATGACACAAAGATTTTGCTCGAGGTCGAAGAAAAAGTAAAGTCCTTACAACTGGATATGCGTGTGAGACATCAATTGCTGATATTGTTTAAAGAGAGTATTCAGCACCTGATTTACACGGAGGCGGAAATCTATAAAATCAGATTAAAAGTAGTGCTCTCTGTTCTGGATTTTTCTATTGATTTTTTTAGTAGCAACTTAAATCGACAATCTGTTAAGTACGTTTTTGAAAGCAAAGAAATTATACAGATGCTAGATAACCTGAAAGCTTATCTGGACATCCAACATCAGGAAAAACATTCGGTAGTTCAGGTAAAGATAGCATTGTAACATTTCAATCCTGACTTTTCCCGATTCAACCGAAGCGTGTGGTTAAATACTAAAAATTTGGGGAATTTTATACAATGAAAGTCAAACTACCTGCATATAATGGCAAGGATAATCTGGTGATGGCGATAATCACACCAGTATTTGCATTTATATTCAATTATTACAATTTCCCTAAACAGTACTTTGCCAGTATCTCTAATTTTCTGATACTAAGTATCACCACATTGATAGCGTTCGGCGCCTATTTCATTTTTTGTGGAGCTATAGCAGTGCAGGTCAAAAAGCGGTTCCCGGATGAGAAGCATATTTCCACACGTCTTTCACTAAGCATTACTTGTTTTCTTTTATTGACTTTTCTGTTTCTTTTCCTGTACTTAAATAAACTGGAAGATTGGTTCAGTTTTCTCAATTATCACTTTGTGGAGACCGATCTGGCCTGGAATTACGTATCATTGGCACTCCTCAATATTTTTATCACTTTTCTGATGGAAGGTATTGTGCAGTATAATGAGTGGAAAAAGAGTAAAGAAGAAACCGAGAAACTCAGTATAGCTTATAAAAAAAGCCAGTTGAATGGACTGAAAAGTCAGGTAAATCCGCACTTTTTATTCAATAGCCTAAATTCATTATCAAGCTTGATTCAGGAAGATGAGGACGAAGCCGAGAAGTTTCTGAATGAGATGACAAAGGTTTATCGCTATATGCTCAGAAACGACGAAGACCCGATGGTTACACTCGAGACAGAACTAAAATTTATTAGGTCTTATATTCATATTCTGAAAGCCAGGTATGGCGACAGTCTGCAAGTGAAAGTTGACATTGCTGATGATATAAAAGCAAACCTGATAGCCCCGCTAACTTTACAAGTATTAATCGAGAATGCTTTTTCGCAAAATATCATGAGTAAAGCTAATCCTCTGAAAATAGATATTCATTCAGAAAGTGCAGAGATTTTATTGTTCAGAAACACAGTTAATCCGAAGTCCATTACCGAAGTTATAGATTTTGAATCGGGGCTGGATCATCTGGTAAAAAAATATCAATTGTTAGGAAAAAATATACTAGTAGACGAGCATAATACTTCCTGCCGGACTATCACAATACCATTAATATTGAAAGAGAAGGAGGCGCCTGATGAACTTTAGATCAATACCCAAGCTTGAACTATTCAGCTTTTTGTTTTCAATGCCATTCATCGTTGTTGTGGCACACCTGTTTATGTTCGAGATTTCCATCTGGTATGACTCCCGCCTGTGGCTATACTCTTTTCCTATGGTTTTCGTTTTAGGTTTTGTAGTCTGGCTGATACGATTACGTTACAATCAGTATCTGGAGAGAATTTACCCGCAGGTACAACAAAGTTCTGAAAGAATTTTAAGAAAATTTATCTCTTTAATACTTATCTGTTTAATAGGTATTCTTATCCCAATAAAAGTCTACGGTTACTTTCATCTTTTTGATTATCAGTACCAAAATGCTCACTTCTGGAAATGTTTCGCCTTTGTCTTCTTTATTTATCTCACTTTTGAGACCTTATTTGAGGCCGATTTTATTCTGATAAGACTTAAAGAGACTACTATTGAAAAGGAAACACTTAAACAACTGGCAATTACTCAGGAGTTTGATACACTCAAAAGCCAAGTTAACCCGCACTTTCTATTCAATTGCTTTAATACACTGTCGTCGCTAATCGCAGTCGACAAACAAAGAGCTGAGCAATTTCTTGACGAACTAAGCAAAGTATACAGATATTTGTTGAAGAACAATGAAGAAGGCATGAGTACGGTTGAAAACGAAGTCAAATTTATCCATTCGTACTTCAAGCTATTGCAGACCCGTCATGGTGATGCCGTAAAAATGAATCTTCAGATAGATAAGCAATATTACGGCTACTTTATCCCGTCTCTCACCTTACAACTTCTGGTCGAAAACGTCGTAAAACATAATTCTCTGTCTAAAAATAAACCACTGGTAATTGACATATTCTCTACCAGAGGTAAACAATTAGTTGTCAATAATAATCTTCAACACCGAACTATCAAGGTTTCCAGTAATGGTGTGGGGCTTGAAAATATCAGAAATAAGTACAATCTTTTAAATCAACCAGGTTTTCAGATTCTATCTGATAATAAAAATTTTACCGTGGTTTTACCCCTGATATGGAAGCCAAATACAATTCATTCATAAAAAACCGCAATTCATCCACTATTAAGCCAATTGTGCTTAAACCTGTATGATGACACATAAGCGGTTTTTAAATTAGTACAAAAATACTCAGTATAACTCTTTCTATACATTGGTTTATGAAAATTTTAATTATTGAAGATGAAGATCTGGCAGTGAAAAAACTCCAGAAAACACTTGCAACTGTAGACGGTTCTGCCAATGTAGTAGGAGTGGCAGATAGTATCAAAAGCAGCGTAGAATGGCTCTCTACCAATCCTACGCCCGATTTAATTCTGATGGATATTGAATTGGCTGATGGACAAAGTTTCGAGATATTTAACCTTATCGACATTAAATGTCCGGTTATTTTTACTACTTCTTATGATGAATACGCCCTTAAAGCATTCAAGGTAAATAGTGTAGATTATCTGTTGAAACCCATACAGAATGATGAGTTACAAGCTGCTCTGGAGAAATTCAAAAAGCTATCCACTACTTATAAACCAGCAGATAATTCACTAGAAAAAATTGTAAAAGAGCTTCAACAAAAATTGCAGCCCAAAGAATACCGTAAGCGATTCCTGGTAAAATATAGCGCCAAACTGGTGAGTATTGAAGTAAAAGACATCTGTTATTTCTATAGTGATGGGCGCCTTAATTTCTTTAAAACACCTGACAACAAAAGATACGCAGTAGACTATACGATGGATGAACTGGAAGATATGCTTGAACCTGAACAGTTCTTCCGTATCAGCCGTTCATTTTATGTATCTGTTGGATGTATTACCAAAATTGAAGACTATTTTGGTAATCGATTAGTTTTAACTTTGAATCCGGCAGTTGATAAAGAATCCATCGTTAGCCGTGAAAAAGTAACTGATTTTAAAAAATGGATGGGCAAGTAAATTTCTACCTGTTTGGTGAAATAGATTAAGTTCTAAAATATATTATCAGCGAGACATTACTTTAAAAAATTTCTAACCTTTACTATTGATATATTATCCCTACTGGTGTGCCCGGTAGGGATATTTCATTTTAAATGCTTGTCATTTGAAATTATTGTAATCCGAACCATCTTATTCATATCCTAGAATATAGCCTATAAAAAAAGGTCGGAACCAGAAGTCTCGACCTTTTTGATTTTCACTTTATTTTCTAAATACTCTAACTATATAAAACAACACTATAATTCAATTTTTATCCCTCTTTTGGCATCTTGGCAGGCTTCACAGTTTGCAAATATCTGTAGATAGCCTTTAATTGAGTATCATTCATTCTTTTGAATGAGTTCCAGGGCATTTCGCTTTGCGGAATAACCTTGCCACCTTTCAAGCGTGCAATAAAAGCCTCTTCACTCCATCCATAAATCCGGCTCGAACTGTCAGTCGTAATATTTGGTGTAATAAGTCCTCCTATATTATTGCCACCGGCAAATAATTCACCTGTATAGCCGCCAGCGAGGCCTCTGCGTGTATGACAACCCACGCAGTTAGCCACATTGTGTGCGAGATAGCGTCCATATTCTGCAGTAGAATCTATCTTCACCGATTTCTGGATTTTTTCATCAGGCCCGACAGGTTCTACCAGAAATGCTTTTACTATTCTACCCATAGGCTCGAACTCGTTTTCTTTTCTTGGTTTATTGACAGGTTTTAGCGAACGCACATAAGAAACGAGTGCTGTTAAATCTTCATCTGATACATTATGAAAAGGCATGAAGTCAAACATTGCTGTTCCATCAGCACGGACACCGTAACGTAGTGCACGGGCTATCTCTCCATCAGTACGCTTCCCAATACCATGTATTGAATCAGGCGTAATATTAGGCGTATATATAGTAGCAACCGGAGGTATTTTAAAGGCATATCCTCCACTTAACGGTACTTCCTGGCCTAGTGCTATTAATGAATCTGCATTTTCAGTACTATGGCAAGAAGCACAGTGGGCTGGTCCCAAGGCTAAATTACGTCCATGTGCTATGATAGCGCTATCTTTACTGGCTGTGATATTTGGATAAGGTGCTTCATAAGTAAGATTCTGGCGTAATGATACTACCACTGCAAATACTGCAACCAAGCTCACTAGAGAAATACCTACCCATTTTAAGATTTTAAGAAATGTTTTCATGATTAACTGGATATTTTAAATTAAAATTTCTTTTGAAATGGCAATGAACTATTGGTACCGTCGATGGTAAGATTAATGACTCTTGTACCGTTTGCTTCTGTATCTAAAGTATAGTGATACGTATTATCTTTAGTCATTTCATTTTCGCCCAACTCACGGTCTTCAACTATTTTTCCATTAACCGTGCGACGATATTTAGAAGAGTAGGCGTGTGTAGTAATAGTCTTGGCAGAGGCATTTACTTCTACCGTCCCTTTAGTAACCGATTGTTGATAGGTTTGGCCTGTGGTATTGGTAGTACCAGAGGTAAAGTATTGTTCATAAGTGCCATTATCATTAAACTTAAAGGCAATAGCCAGTTGTAAGGCATTACCTGCATAAGATGCAGGATCTTGGCTCCAGTATTCGGTCATAGAAAACTGCCCGAACATCCAGCTACCTTGTATGCTCATAGGCACTTCCGTCCTGGGGCCTCTTCCATATTCAGCCTTGATATTGTCTACCTCACAGCTCATCAGCAATGAGGAAAACAATACGGTGATTGTTACAAATAACTTTTTCATAAATTCGTTTTTTAGTTTCTTCGACAAAACTATTATGGCTCATTGATAGAAGAAATGATAAATAGGATGAGTTGGGGCAATTAATGAACGAACTGTATTTTTTTGAGAAGAGGGTATTACAAGAAAAAAGAGCCTGATTAACTATAGCTAAAGATGTTAGATTCAGGAAGAAATTTGGCTTTGTAAATATATCCAGATGGGGTTTTGAAATTTTCGTACTTACCTGCCCGCAATAAAAAGCATTTATAATATTTTTCTTTGAAATGCTACCATAGAACAAATACCAGTTTGCTCTCTTTTCAATTGTTAAATGAATTGTATGTAGAAAAATCTCCTCTTTATTTTCTTTTTTCTAAGAGCAATTTTATTGTACTCGCCATAAATTTTGTAGTTTTGTTCTACGCAACATCAACAGTTATCAAAGACCAATAAAACGGTTCAATATAATTACAACCACTCGTATATCTTTCAAATTTACTGTATACGTATTTATCTGAATATCAATACAATAGCTACATATAATTTCATTTAAGACCAGAAAACTTAGTACTTTGAACTAATAAACGCGCCTATTATGAGACTAACCTTTATTCTTTTACTATTTATTACTACTTCTACGCTGGCCCAAAAAGGATTTGAGCGAAAACACAAATCAACAGCAGATAAAAGCCATAAACCAACAGGTGATTTCTTGGAAATTCAAGGCGAGAAGATTGATAAAAATGCGAGACAGCTAGGTACTAAAGGGCTTTCAACCAAACTCATCAGTAAATACAAAGTTACCAAAGACCCTGAAACAGGCAGAATACTGATGATTGAGAACTTCTCAAAGCCTGATAATAAAACCCGTTTGAGTGCGCAGGCCTTGGCGACCAACTTTTTAGCTGAGGTAAAAACCACTTTGCAAATACAAGACCCGAACCAGGAATTGGTAGTGCAAGCCACTGAAATTGATGCCATAGGCATGACTCACATGCAACTGCAACAAAAGTACAAGAATGTACCTATCTACGGTGGCGAAATATGGCTGCACTCCAGAGACAACAAAATAGAAACGCTGAATGGCCGTAACTTTGCAACTCCCAAAATGGCATCTGTACAACCACAAATTTCGGAAGCAAAAGCTATGGAACTGGCAATGGCAGATGTAGCCAAGAAATCAATCGTACAAAAAGACATAAGTAATAGCTTCATCAAACAAGACCATGCATCTGAATTGATGATTTATCATACCGATGAAAAGGGATTAGATGCAAGACTTACTTATTACCTCACTATCAGACCGAATATACTGGAGCGTTGGGTATATTTTATAGATGCTAACAGTGGCGAAATTCTCAAGAAATTTAATCATACCTGTGCATTAGACGGGCCTTTTACAGCTTCGGCCAAAGACCTCAACAATGTGACACGTACCGTAAATATTCAGCAATTTGGAGGCACTTATTACATGATTGACACCCAAAGACCCATGTATAATAAAGCTACCTCTAAACTGCCTGATAACCCCATTGGTGGTATTCTGACGATTGATGCCAAAAATACGCCATCAAATAATACCAAATATTCTCATGTTGTATCAAGTACCGGTACGAGTTGGAATGCCAATTCTGTTTCGGCACATTATAATGCTGGTCTTTGCTATGATTATTATCGTACAAAATTCAACCGTAACTCTTTAGATGGTAAAGGAAGTACGGTAATTTCGGTAATTAATATCGCTGACGAAGATGGCAAGGGTATGGACAATGCTTATTGGAACGGGGCATTTATGGGCTATGGTAATGGCCGCGATGCTTTCAAACCTTTAGCAGGAGCATTAGACGTAGCAGGACACGAAATGACACACGGGGTAGTAGAAGCCTCAGCGCGTTTAGAGTATCAGAATCAATCGGGAGCTTTAAATGAATCTTTTGCTGATATTTTTGGCGCTATGATTGACCGCGACGACTGGACTTTAGGAGAAGATGTAATTAAGGCCGGAGCTTATCCATCAGGTGCTTTGCGTAGTTTACAGAATCCTAATCAGGGCGGCACAAAAGACCCGGGTTATCAGCCTAAAAATATGTCGCAATACTTGTATCTGGAAAATACAGAGGAACAAGACAATGGTGGAGTACATATTAATAGCGGCATTCCGAATCAGGCTTTTTATTTGTTTGCTACCAATGCATCTGTTGGCAAAGACAAAGCCGAACTGGTATATTACAGAGCACTAACCAATTACTTAACCCGTACATCTAAGTTTGTTGATGCACGTCTGGCAGTAGTAAGAGCAGCTACTGATTTATATGGTGCTAATTCTGCTGTTGTAAATGCGGCTAAAGCAGCCTTTGATTCGGTAGGTATTGCCGACCCATCGGGTAATACGGGTAATCCTACCCCAGACCCAACGCCACAGACTATCCCTGTAAATAATGGTGGGGACTTTGTTTTGGTATTTGACCCTGCTAGTGATAAGCTCTATACGGCAAAAATCAATGATGTCACAAAAATTCATAACATAGAATTTAAGCTGATCTCTTCTAGTGGTTGTTTAAGCAAACCTAGTGTTACGGACGACGGCCAATATGCTTATTTTGTCGGAAAAGATCAGAATATCCGCCGCATTGCATTGACGGGCACTTTTAAGGAGGACAAATTAACCAGCGACGCTGCTTGGGATAATGTAGCGATTTCGAAAGATGGTAAAAGAGTGGCAGGATTAACAAAAGAGGAAGAACCTTATATGTATGTATTCGACCTTGAAAATAATAATAAAGGAGTTAAGTTTAAATTATATAATCCAACCTATTCATCAGGGGTTAGTACAGGTGAAGTATTCTTTGCTGACTCGTTCGAATGGGATTACTCGGGTGAAATTATTATTTATGATGCCTTTAACAAATTAAGCAGCGTATCCGGTGAAATTGATTACTGGGATGTAGGTCTGATCAGAGTATGGGATGCCGCTAAAAAAACTTTTGGAGATGGAAAAATAGAAAAACTATTTACAGATTTAGAAGAGGGTGAAAGTATCGGTAATCCTGCTTTATCAAAAAACAACCAGAACATTATTGCGTTTGACTATTTTTCTTCCGATGAACCTGATGTCTATTATCAGATAGGTGTAGATATTGAGAATAATGACATTGATATTATTAATGAAAATAATGATATTGGCTATCCGGGCTATACGCGTTTAGATGATAAATTAATCTTTAATTCTACGAATGATGATCAGGAAATAGTTCAGTATATTAATTTACAGAAAAACAAGATTTCACCTTCCGGCAGTGTACAAACATGGATAACTGATGCCAAATGGGCAGTTTGGTATGCGCAAGGTAACAGAGCCTTACCTACTAAAACTGACCAGACTATTTCTTTTGGCTCTATTACTGACAAAAACCCAAGTACCTCTTTTACCCTTGCAGCTACTGCAAGTTCTAAACTACCGGTACAATATGCTGTTGAATCAGGTGACGCAACTGTTAATGGGAGTAGAATAACATTGGGTTCAAAGCCTGGGAAAGTAAAAGTTCAGGCATTCCAGGTAGGTAATAGTCAGTTCAACTCGGCAAGTGCCTCTCAAACTTTTTGCGTTGTACCCTCTACACCAAAAATAACCGCTAGTGGTGGTAATTTAGTAGCTTCCGGTGGCACCAAATATCAATGGTATCTTGACGGAAATGCCGTAAATGGTCTGACACAAGCTACCATCACCCCAAGTAATGCCGGAGGGAATTATGCCGTAAGATCGGTTACAGATGATGGTTGTGCCAGTGCTTTATCTACAGCAGTGAATGTCAAACCTGTGGTATTAGCTACAGAATTAGATGAAAACATCAAAGTAAGCCTTTATCCTAATCCTGCCAGTGATGAATTGAAAATTGATCTGCCTGCAGGTGTTATTTTTAAAGAAGCTACATTCTTTGCTCCGACCGGAATTAGAGCAATGCACGCATACAAGCTATCAGCTAATAATTCGTTCAATATAAGTCAATTGGCGAAAGGAATGTATGTATTGAAAATAGAAACCTCGCATGGTAGCGTGTCGAGAAAAATTATAAGAGAATAATCATAAAATTAAGGTAATTTTGTATCAGCAGGCAACAAAGCCTGCTGATTTTGTACAACCCTAAAATCAAACTTATGAGTCCGATTCGTGTATTAGTAGTTGGTTGTGGAAACATGGGTGCTTCTCATGCCATGGCTTATCACACCAATGATGGATTTGAAATTTGTGGAATTGTTTCAACCGGAAAAAGCAAAGAAGTATTAAACGAACGTTTAGGCGGTGGCTATGATTTATTTTCAGATTATGAAGAAGCCCTTGCAGCAACCAAACCGGATGCTGTTTGTATCTCAACCTATCCTGATACCCACGAAGCATTTGCTATCAAAGCACTTGAAAGTGGTGCCCATGTGTTTATTGAAAAACCATTGGCAGATACGGTAGAGGGAGCCGAGAGGGTGGCTGCTATAGCCAAACAAACAGGTAAAAAAGTAGTTGTAGGTTATATTTTGCGTCACCATCCATCATGGGAGAAATTCGTAGAATTGTCTCACCAACTAGGCAAGCCTTTGGTAATGCGTATGAATCTGAATCAACAGAGTCATGGCAATATGTGGGACGTACATCGTAATCTCATGAAAAGTCTGAGCCCGATTGTTGATTGCGGCGTGCATTATATTGACGTGATGTGCCAGATGACCCGCTCGAAACCTTTACAGGTGACAGCTATTGGTGCACGTTTAACTAATGATATAGCTGATACCAATTATAACTATGGTCAGCTACAAATCAGATTTGAAGATGGCTCAGTGGGTTGGTATGAAGCAGGATGGGGTCCGATGATGAGCGAAACGGCCTTTTTTGTGAAAGACGTAATTGGCCCTAAGGGTTGTGTATCCATTGTTGCTAAAGAAGCAGGCGGTAGTGGGAAATCAGATAATGTAGATTCTCATACCAAAACAGAATCTTTGCGTTTCCACCATGCAGATATTGATGCCAGCAATAACTTTGTTAAAGAAGATACCTGGATCAATCTGACAGATGAGCCGGACCATCAGGAACTTTGTAATAGAGAACAACGCTATTTTCTGAAAGCTATTCAGGAAGACGTTGACCTGACAGACCATGTTCAGGATGCAGTAAATAGCTTAAAAATTGCTTTTGCCTGCGATGAATCAGTAAGAACAGGACAAGTTGTACTTCTATAAAACGAAAAAGCCGGATAACATTCATTGCTATCCGGCTTTTTCTCACTCCTTATAAATCCTGAAAATTTTATTCTTCTCTCCAAACCTCACATTTAATAAATAGATACCAGAACTCTGGTCTGATAAATCATTATTGAGTTGTCCTTTGAGTATTTTCCAATAGCCCTCTCGTTCACTGATTAATTGCCCTGTATTGCGTAATAACCTCAGTCTAATCAGATGATTATCTAGATCATTACTTGCCAGCAATTCAATCGTATTTTTTGTCGGATTCGGATAAACACTCAAAATCACCGGGTCTGTATCTGGATCAGAAGTTGTATCACCCGGACAAAGAGGCTTAATATCTTTGTAATAAATAGCACTTAAACCCAACGGATCAGCTACTGTCAAACTTACTCTGTAGAAGTAGGCCTGGCTATCGCAAGGTACTTGTCCTAACACTATTTTTCCCTCTGTTTTTCTGAAACTGCTTACAAAATGCGTATGCTCATCATGATGAAGTACAACCAACCACTGGTAGGTCAAATCAGTTTGTTCCTTATCTGTTACCGTAGCTGAAAGGTTAACTTCAAAGTCTTTGCTATTGTCAAATGAATTGACTTTATCAATGCTTGTATTCGTAATGGTCGGCGGTGTATTATTCAGATAGATTACAAAAGTCTTTGTATCTGACTTCCCTATATTGTCTGTAATTTTTAATGTTGCTTTGAAGATTTGAGGCTCGGTTGACACAGCTATATAGGTATGCGTAGGGTTAGCCAGGTTTGAGTTTTTGCCATCCCCAAAATCCCAGAAGAAGCCTAAAGGACCATTCTCAGGGTCTTTTGAATCACTAGCTTTAAAATTAACTGTCAATGGGCTGGTACCATAGATTGGTGAAGCTTCGGCTACTAATACAGGCCTTAAATTAGCATTCGGATCAAAGGTTATCTTTCTTACTTCATGTATATCCGGGTAAAGGTAGCTTACATAATAAAGGCTCCCATCAGCAGGATTCACAGCAAAACAAGTAGGATTAACCCTATCTGTAAAATCAATTACTTCTATCGGATTATTTTTTTCATCTAAACGAAAAGCTTTTACCCAACCTTCATAATCGCCTTGAAAATAGAGATTCCGAAAAGCCTCTGGAAAGGCAGTCAGGTCATAAAATACCCCACCGATAGAAGAATTCCCAGTAAACGCTCTTCCCTTAAATTGAGCAGACCCTACCCCATACACCTCACTATTTACCAGAGCCTGCGCCAGAGGCCCCCGCCATTCAATAATTGGTAATACAGGATTAGTTGGTTTAAAAGTTGGGTTGCTGTACGATTCATTGGTATAACTGATACCTTCGAAAGATGGCCAACCAAAATTCTGACCGCCTTTGCTGATAATGTTAATTTCTTCCCGATGGCTCCAACCCACATCCCCCACAAAAATTGTCCCCGGATTACCATCTGCCGGATTAGTACTCCCTGTTTTGGGTTGTACAGTAAAACGAAACGGATTACGCAAGCCATAAGCCCAGATACGCGAGCGGGAAGAACGAGGATTATTAGATTCATAAAATGGGTTAGAAGCTACACCATTCCCCGTCGCAGGGTCAATGCGTAGCATTTTGCCATTCAGCGAACTCAATACCTGGCTTCTGTAAGCATTCACATTCTGCTCGGCAGTAATAATTCCTACTGATATAGCCTCTAAAAACCAGGGATTCTGGGTATCGTCACTTGGTGGCTCACTGGCAAGAGCAGCATCGCCTGCAGTAACCAACAGAGTACCATCTGTACCAAATACTAAAGAACCTACCCCATGATTATCTACCAAAATCGGAATGCCTGTCGAGATACTCTCTCCTAGTAATACTTTCCGGCTGCTTTCATTAAACTTTTTGAAACCATCAGCTTTATTAAGTGTATAACGCGTTAAACGCCCGATTGTAGTTTTGAAGCCATCAGCATTGGTAGTATCATAATTTGGCGTGCCAAAATATAAAGCATGGTGACGTTTTACTGCATATAGCAAATAAATATAGCCATTATTCAGAAAATCGGGGTCAAGTGCTACGCCATTCAGTCCATGATCGTTGAAATCTAAAACCTCTTTACTAATATCAATAATCGGCGCAGGATTCTTTACGCCATTTTCAACCATAAATACCTTGCCTGCTTTCTCCCATACAAACATTCTACCTTGTTTATCAAAGGTTAAGCCTACTGGTATCGTCCAGCCATCTGAAACCTGTTCATCAACAAAACCTGTAGGTTGCGCAAAACTCTGTAGTGAAAAAAAGAACAAGAAAAAAAGTAGATAATAACCTGGTCGTTTCATATTTGGTTGTAGTGAATATAGGATAATACGGGAATGTAATGTTTAGTCTCTAAATATAACGAATAAAAGGCTATTTACCTTGTATTAAATTTATGACTGCAATTACACTAAAATGGTTTGATAGCTGATAAATTAAATTTTAATTATTTATTTTTTCTATACTTTTCAAGTCGCTTTTAAAGCCAAAATTCGCACTAATTGCTATTAATACAATAGCAATTGGTACGAATTTTAGCTTGATTTTTACCTAAAGTCTAAATCTTAATTATTACAACCTCCCATTTTAGCAGTAAAATTTCCTCCTGGCTTTACTTCAAAACCATTTATTAAGTCAATTGATTTGCCTGCGTCGTAGATTACATTTCTATTAGATAGTATTTCTACCGATGAAGTTATTTTATTGGATACTTTATATTCATTCATTAAATCATTAGCTGCGCCGGTAATCGTATAGGATTCCTGACAGCCTTTTCTTTTTAAAACTATAAGGAAACCGCCATAAGGTTTCATCACTTCGTTGATATTAAAGTTTGTCTGAATGGCAGTATTTGTTTCTGTCGAAACAATGTCTCTTGGCGTATTGCCATCTTTTAAAGATTGCTTGGTATACTCTCCACTAGAAATAAGTGAGAAACTGAGATTGACTGTTTTTTCTTCATTCAAGCCATTAATGCCCGAAATATACCAGTTATTTCCTTTTCTTCTCGCCATTATGACATGAGTACCAGGGTAACCGTCTATCAGATGCGTTTCATCCCAGGTTGTCGGGAACTCCTGAACCATTTTCTGTGCAATAGGTGGCAAGCCCAAGTAGCTCTGTGCCATATCTACCAGATGGGTTTGGCCTGATTCAAAGGTATTTAGCAAGGCAATTTCGTGTACATCGGTAGTATAATGAACTACTCCACGCCCCTCTCCGATAATCACAGGTGTATAATCCATTGAGCCAATGGCATTGCGGGTAAAAGGCAAAATAGTATGATGAGCAGGTGTATTAGGCCTAAAATTATCTCCGTCAAATATATAGGCTTCGGCTCCTTTTATTGCCTCCATCGTTACTAAATTAGGGTAGGTTCTCTCCCACCCCTTAGGCACTGTACAACCATGGAAATTTACCATTAACTGATAATCAGCCGCATCTTTTAGTATATCTAAATATAGTTTGATTATCTCCTGCTTATCGCTCTGAAAAAAATCTACCTTTACTCCTTTTACACCCAGATTCTTTATGCGCTGAAACTCATTTCTTCTTATTTCCCTTACGTGCATAAGGTCTCTTGGCTGAGCATCTATCTGATTAGATGGCCCTCCCGAATTATACCAGAGCCATATCTTTACATTTTTTGTATGGGCATAATTAATAAGGTCATTGATATTGCCACCATTACTCATTTTATTCCAGTCTACGTCTATTAATGCATATGGTAATTTAAAAGTAGAAGCAAAATCAATATAATTTTTAGAATCTATATAATCAGTTGGACTATAAAGGTCTGACCACCAACTCCAGGCCGTTAAACCGGGTTGAATCCACGAAATGTCTGCAATGGTTGAGGGCGCACTTAAATTACTTACCAGGTTTGACTCTACAATGGTCTTATTCTCCTTGCCTATCACAATTACACGCCAGGGCATTACCCAGGGCAAGCTCGACTTAGCAAAGTTAACAAACCCGTTACCATCATTCTGGTCAGGTGGCGAAAGTCTGAAAGTGCCGTTACCATAATAAACATCAAAATGGCTGGCAAAGAAATTATCCTGTAAATCTGCCTCTGTCAGAAGAAGCCAGAACTTCGAAGTTTTAAATAGCGCCGGAAATGTTGAATGAGTCCCGATGCCTTGGTTCATTGTTGTGCCATTAGTAAAAAACTTTTCGTTCACCGGTTGAAAACTGGCATACTCCTGTATCCAGGCGTTTCCATCAGTTGGTAATTGGAAAGTCGTGTTTTCACCCGTTACATAATAATCTCCACCGGATGTTTCGGGAAACACATATCTGAAAGCCACACCATCATCATAGGCACGAAAAACGACATTCATCAATTTATTATTGACTTTGAAACTGACAGTCATTTCATTGGCATGATTTCTCAGATTTAGCTTTTTACCTGATGCATTCTGATAATTTTCATCGATGCTTCGGGTGGTAATTCCTTCAAAGCTGAAGTTACTGGCAAAAAGCTCGTCCATTCTTCGCACACCCAAATCTGATGGGTTTACCACCTGGTCAGTCGTTGCGTTTTCTATATAATCCACATAATAGACCAGATTTTTATCAGGTTGCCTTAATTCAACTGTTGCCCTGATTTTACTATTGGGAGAAGATACGCTCCAGCTTTGTCCGGTTGTTTTTTGTAATGTGGAAAAGTAGAAAGCACTTAATAAAATAAGTAGGAGTCGGTTACTCATAAGAGGGATAAATGTTTTCAACCTCTGTACCGAAGATTTGCTCAGAACGCACGACGAAGTATCTATAAAGCAATGGATATTTCAGCCAAACGTATAGAGTTTATACTTTGGTTCAACAGGTAAATTCTTGACAAATTTAATAATTCTAATTTTGTGCAATGCCTTGCGTAACTGAACACAACAAAAGCTTTACCAATACAACTGGAGCAGAGAACTTTTCTTGTTTATATCAAAGCAATGGTAAAGATAATCCAAAAATTTCAGGATTGAATATAAAGTTTTACGGGTTTAAGCTTCGTATATACCAAATTATCCATCATTTTTTAATGTTATATTCTATTCGTACGTTATTGCCTGTATATTTACGTCCTTAAATAATATCAATGCTTAAACATCATGATGCTTAAAAACTTATTTAACCTTAAAACCTTACTCTTTAGTTTTTTAATAGTTACGATCAATTACCAGACCAATGCTCAGGATAAGAAAACATCTGGCAACCCAATTTTTCCAGGCTGGTATGCCGACCCGGAAGCTATCATTTTTGGCAAAAAGTACTGGATATACCCAACTTTCTCTGCTCCCTATGGTAAGCAGGTTTTCTTTGATGCCTTTTCTTCACCTGATTTGGTCAATTGGACAAAGCACGAAAGAATATTAGATACAGCCAGTGTAAAATGGGCGAAACGTGCTATGTGGGCACCCTCGATTATTGAAAAAGACAAAAAATATTATCTGTTTTTCGGTGCTAATGATATTCAGAGTGATAAAGAATTGGGAGGTATTGGTGTAGCTGTTGCAGATAAGCCCGAGGGGCCGTATAAAGATCTTCTTGGAAAACCTTTAGTTGACAAATTTCACAATGGCGCACAACCTATTGACCAGTTTGTATATAAAGACAAAGACGAATATTACCTGATTTATGGCGGTTGGAGACACTGTAATATTGCTCACTTGAAAAAAGATTTCACAGGTTTTATCCCATTTGAAGATGGAAGTATATTCAAGGAAATAACTCCTGAAAGTTATGTTGAAGGGCCGTTTATGTTCAAAAAAGATGGAAAATACTATTTCATGTGGTCGGAAGGTGGCTGGACAGGTCCTAATTATAGTGTAGCCTATGCTATTGCTGACTCTCCTTTCGGGCCATTTAAGCGTATCGGCAAAATATTGCAACAAAACCCTGAAATTGCTACTGGTGCAGGCCACCATTCGGTGATTCATGACCCCAAAAGCAAGGATTGGTATATTGTGTATCATAGAAGACCTTTAAGCGAAAAAGATGGTAATTCAAGAGCAACCTGTATAGATAAAATGTATTTTGACGAGCAAGGATTAATCAAGCCTGTGATCATTACTAATGAGGGTGTTGAGAAAAGCAGTATTAAGTAAGGTAACTATTTAAATTATTATGAATTATCGACAAAAATCCCCTGAAAAGTGCTTTTGGTCGATTTTAATGATTCATAAGTAGGGAGATTATTATATTTGTAAAAACATTTCTCAATAGTTGCGCCGCTTTATTGCCGTCATATTGTTTGTTACTATCTTTTTAGGTAGTCTGGTTCCGAAAGTTAACTGGGGTCAATCCATTAAGCTTTCGGAACTTGTTTCGCATTATTATCTACACAAAAGAGACGCGCCTAAAAATTTTAACGTATGGGATTTTCTGGTAATGCACTATTCCGCCGACTCACCACATGCCAAAACCAAGCACCCCAGTCTACCCTCTTTTGATATGCATGGTGTAAGCTATCTATATGTCATTCCTTCGTTTATTTCTTTTTCGAACGATACTCCTACGCTGTCTTTTGTTGAAAAAGAAGACCATTTCAGTTGGTTAAATAATTATGTCTTTTCTGCTGAGAAAAGCCTTTTGAATCCTCCCCGAGCATAAGCAATTGTCATTTTCTTTCTGAATCACAATGGGCTGTAAATCTGTGCGCACAGATTTAGGGCTGGTTGTTGTATTTATCATTTTACAATTGCTTATTCTTATTTAGTATTCTCATCATGTTTGATGCCATAATAAAATTCAGTATCAATAATAAAATCATTATTGGTATGATGGTATTGGCGCTGGTTGGCTGGGGAGGTTATTCGCTTACTCAATTGCCTATTGATGCCATTCCTGACGTAACTAATAATCAGGTTGTTATTCTATCGCAAACGCCTACACTGGCCGCTCAGGAGGTTGAACAATACATCACCTCTCCTATTGAGCAGCAAATGGCAAACCTGCAAGGCGTTGAAGAAATACGCTCTACTTCACGCCTGGGCCTATCGGTTATTACTATTGTATTTGATGAATCTATGCCAATGCTGCAAGCAAGGCAATTAGTAGCTGAGCAGCTAAAAGCAACCGAAGATAAAATCCCTACGCATTTTGGCAAACCAGAATTAGCACCTATTACAACAGGACTAGGCGAAATTTATCAATATACTATTCTTCCGAAAAAAGGATATGAAAATAAATATTCGCTGACTGACCTACGCACTATTCAGGACTGGATTATCAAACGCCAGTTAGCTGGCGTAAAAGGTGTGATTGAAATCAGTAGTTTCGGGGGATATGTGAAACAATATGAGGTTAGCGCCAATCCGGAGCGTTTGCGGGCTAATAACATCAGTCTGGCTGAATTATATGATGCCTTGAGCCGCAACAATGCTAATACAGGCGGTAGCTATATTGAGAAAAATAATCAGGCTTACTTTATCAGAGGTGAAGGAACAGCTAAAACCTTATCAGATATTGAAAATATCGTCATCAAGACGGTTGGCAGTACGCCCTTATTAGTAAGAGAAGTAGCAACTGTACAGTTTGGACACGCCAATCGCTTTGGTGCCATGACTCAAAACGGTAAAGGTGAAACTGTGGGTGCAGTAGTACTCATGCTGAAAGGAGCTGATTCAGAAAAAACTATTAAAGGTGTAAAGGAGCGCATCGATCGCATTCAGAAAACACTACCGGAGGGCTTAGAGATTAGCGCTTTTATCGATCGCACAAAACTAATTGATAAAGCCATTCATACCGTAGAGACCAATCTCATAGAAGGGGGATTGATTGTGGTTTTTGTATTGGTATTATTAATGGGAAGTATCAGAGCAGGACTATTGGTGGCTTCAGTTATCCCGCTGTCCATGTTGGTAACTTTGAGTTTAATGAATACTCTGGGTATCTCGGCCAACCTGATGAGCCTGGGGGCTATTGATTTCGGACTTATTATTGATGGCTCCATTATAGTGGTTGAAGGAATTTTACACTATCTGCAAGACAAAAATCATATCCCCGAAAAAGCACAATTATCCCAATCAGAGATGGACGGGTTAGTATTCAGAGCTGCTTCAAAAATACTTAATTCGGCTATTTTTGGAGTAATCATTATTCTTACAGTTTACCTCCCGCTATTAACCCTTTCAGGAGTAGAAGGAAAAATGTTCCAACCTATGGCTATTACAGTAAGTTTAGCTATTGTATCGGCCTTGATACTATCCTTAACCTACGTACCTGCCGTTTCAGCCTTATTGCTAAAAAATGAAGGCAACAAACATTTCAAATTATCTGATACAATCGTTAATACGATTTTCAATGGGTATCGTCCCCTATTCAAGTGGGCAATGATGAAGAAAAAACTGGTGATAGGCATTGCTTTCGGTTTGTTCGTAGTCAGTCTGGTCGTTTTTTCTCTATTAGGTGGAGAATTTATCCCGAGTCTGGAAGAAGGTGATATTGCCATTGATTTCCAGACGCCACCTGGAACCTCCTTAACCGCCACTATTGAAGCCACTACCAAGGCCCAAAACACACTAAAAAAACATTTTCCTGAAATAGACCAGATAGTAGGCCGTATTGGTGCTTCTGAAGTACCAACCGACCCTATGCCTGTTGAGATGTCGGACCTGATGATTTCGATGAAGGAAAAACCAGAATGGGTTTCGGCAGAATCGAAAGAAGAAATGTTCGAAAAAATGGCAGAAGTAATTGAACAGGAAGTACCAGGCATGAGTGTGGAATTTACCCAGCCTATCCAAATGCGTTTCAATGAAATGATTGCTGGTTCAAGATCTGAAATTGTGGTAAAAATTTTCGGAAACGATTTAGATAAACTGGCCGAAAGAGCCAATGCCTGTGCCAGAATAATTGAGAAAATTGAAGGCGTAGCTAGCATAAAAATAGAACGTCTGGTGGGTTTACCGCAGATTTCAGTGGTGTATAAGCGTGAAAAACTGGCGCAATATGGCTTGAATATAGAAGACCTGAATCTGGTTCTGAAAACAGCCTTTGCCGGAGAAAAAACCGGAACTGTATTTGAAGAAGAAAAACGATTCGATATGGTATTGAGGCTGGATTCAACTTATCGGAATGATATTGAAGGGGTAAAGGCACTTTATGTAAAACTTGCTAACGGTTCTTATATCAATTTTGAAGAAGTAGCAGAAATCTCTTATATAACAGCTCCTGCACAAATCTCGCACGAAAACACCCGTCGAAGAATCACCATTGGTGTTAGTCCGCAAAACCGCGATGTAGAAAGTCTGGTGCGTGAGATTCAGCAAAAATTAGATGCGCAGGTAAAACTGCCTGCAGGTTATTATTTTGTCTATGGCGGTGCATTTGAAAATCTGCAAAAAGCCAAAGATCGCTTGGGTATTGCTGTACCCATTGCGCTTCTGCTCATTTTTATGCTACTCTATTTTACTTTCCGTTCATTCAGGCAGGCATTCATGATTTTCACGGCCATTCCACTGTCGGCTATCGGGGGTATTGTAGCCCTGTGGATTCGGGGCATGCCATTTAGTATATCAGCTGGAGTCGGGTTCATTGCCTTATTCGGTGTAGCAGTACTTAACGGAATTGTCTTAATCAGTCACCTGAATCAGCTGGAAGATGAAGGACATCTGGATATTTACAAACGTACTTTCCAAGGTGTTAAGAATCGTTTCCGTCCTGTATTGATGACTGCCTCCGTGGCGTCTCTAGGTTTCTTGCCTATGGCTATTTCCCACTCGGCAGGCGCCGAGGTTCAGAAGCCCCTAGCTACGGTTGTGATTGGTGGCTTGATTTCAGCTACTCTGCTTACACTCGTTGTACTGCCTGTTATTTACAGTTTATTTAATAAAGACAAAGTTCAATGAAAGCTTATATAAAATACTATCAGATATTATTACTGCTACTTGTATGCACAAGCAATAGCGTTTTAGCACAGACGCTTTCCTTACAGCAGAGTATTGAATTAGCTTATAAAAATAATTATCAGCTAAAAATTAGTGGCTTAGAGACCGAAGGACAGCAATTATTGGTGAAAACAACCAGAGAATTGGCAAAGACCAATCTTGATGTGCAGCTAGGTCGTACTCAAACCTATTATACCAATGATTATACCTTAGGGCTTGTACAACAATTCTCGCACCCCAAACTTTATCAGGCACAAACCGATTTACAAAAAAGCCGCGTAGTTGCCAGCCAGAAAAATGAAGCATTGCAGAAGAATGAGGTAGTGGGGAATCTGAAACAAGTCTATTATCAACTTTTTTATTATCAGCAATTACGTCTGATACTTGCGCAGCAGGATAGCCTCTACCAAAATACCTTGCGTATTGCAGAAGCAAGGTATAAGACAGGTGAAACCAATTCATTGGAGAAGATTAGTGCAGAGGTACGCTTGCAGGAAATTAATAATCGGTTGAGAGTTTTGGCGAAAGATGAAGAAACAGCCTATCAGCATTTCAAGCTTTTGTTAAATAGTCAGCAGGATTTTAAACTTGATTTCAATATTCCTCTAAAAAGAGATACATCTGTAGTTATCAATGCTTTATCACCGACTAATAACCCGCTTCTTTCAGTATTTGAGCAACAAACAGTTATCAGTCAGCAAACAACGAATGTCGAAAAACAGAAACTTAAGCCAGATTTCAGACTTGGATTAATCAACCAGAGTATTGAGCATCATTATAATCAAATGGTTGTTTCGGGGGGTATAGGTTTACCTATTTTCACCAAAGCGCAGAAGGCCAGAGTTGAGGCGGCGAAAGTCAATGAAAAAATAGCTGAATCTCAATTAAAGCATATAGAGACACAATTGAATGCACAATTGAATATGCTGAAAATGACATATGAGAAGCATCGAAGCTCGCTTCAGTATTACGAAAACTTTGCTCTGCCCCAGGCTGAATTAATGATTAAAAACGCCATCAAAAGCTACCAGAGTGGCGAGATTGAGTATGTAGAACTCATACAAACCAATCAGCAGGCATGGCAAATCAAAGATAATTATTTCTCAACTGTTTTAGATTTTAACCATACTATCATTCAGATAGAAACACTTTTAGGAATCGAATAAATGAACACTCTCATGAAAATATATTTTTTTCTATCGGTATTAGCATTAACAGGGCTTGCTTCATGTTCGAAGAAAACAGAAAGTCCTGCTAAGGCAACCGTCGCTGATACAACTAAGGCTCAACCAAAATCGGAGCAAATAAAAATTACGGCCGAGCAATTTAAAAATCTTAATCTCAGCTTAGGCAATTTCAGTGAGATTGTCATGAATGAAGAAATAAAGGTTACAGGTACGGTTGAAGTGCCACCAGAAAATCTGGTTTTTATCAGCATTCCAACCAATGGGTTTATTAAAACCATTTTTGCCAATACAACATTATCCGGTAAGTTTGTTACTAAAGGCATGATTTTAGCTACTGTAGAGTCCATCGAGTTTATCCAGATGCAACAAGATTATTTTCAGGCTGTGGCTCATTCGGCTTTCCTCGAAAAAGAACTGGAGCGTCAGCAAACACTTAGTTCGGAAGATATAGGCGTAAAGAAAAAATTACAACAGGCAGATGCCGAATTCAATAGCAATCGGGCATTGATAAAAGCTTTAGAAGCCAAACTGAAATTATTAGGCGTGAATGCCAATACCTTAAAAAAAGGAGATATTTCGACGATAATTAATATTGTGGCGCCTATTAACGGATATGTCAGGGCTGCCCATATCAATACCGGGAAAGCTATAACATCTAACGATGTGTTATTTGAGCTTATCAGCAAAGATGATTTGCATGTAGAATTGAAAGTTCTGGAAAAGGATGCCTACAAAATCCGGAAAGGGCAAAAAATAGTCATAGACGATAAGCGATTAGGTGAAAATATTAAGGCCACGGTATTTATGGTCGGACAAACATTTGAAGATGATACGAAAGCAATCAATATTCATGCTCATTTGGATAATAAACAAATAGAGCAGAAGCTTATTCCGGGTATGTTTGTTAATGCTAAGATTTTAACAGGCACTCGCACAACTAAGACATTGCCTGAAAGCGCAGTATTGCGCGAGTCTGATGGGAACTCTATTATTGTTCTTGAAAAACAAAACACTAAAGAGGTAGTTTTCAGGAAAATACCAGTTAAATTAGGCGCCACTCAAGGGAAGAATATTGAAGTGCAATTAGCAGAAGAGTTAGGTAGTTCAGCCTTAGTAGTTATCGAAAAGGGACATTTTTTATCAGGCATGGGTGGAACTGTTGAAGATTAAAATTTTGTTCAGTTTTAGCTTACCATTCACAATAAACAATTTATGATTCTAAGTGTTGAACATACCTTACATTATAAATATTCACAACCCGTTTTTCTGACGCCTCATTATATTTATTTGTCGCCTAAAGCATCTCCACATCAGGAGGTAAGCAGTTTTGAACTCGAAATTAATCCTGTAGCAAATATTCTTTATAAAAATATAGATGTAGAAGGCAACGCACAATACGTTGCCTATATTAATTCTTCTTGCGAGGAACTTACATTTAAGGCTACTTTTGAGATAGAATCAGCGTCTACGAACCCCTATCATTTTATTTATTTCCCATTTAGTGCAGAGAAGCTGCCTTTTAATTACCCTGAAAAAGAGGCTTTATTGCTCCACCCCTATCTGAATCTGACAGGAGTAACTACCCTGATACATCAGTTTGCCCGTCAGATAGCCGCAGAAGCGAACTGGAAAACAACCGATTTTCTTGCCCGGATTTCGAAATACATCAAACAGAGTTTTGTGTATGAAAAACGCCTTGAAGGCCCGGCCAATGCTGCTGAAAAAACACTATTAAACAGAAAGGGCACTTGTCGTGACTATGCCGTGCTGATGATTGCCACTTGTAAAGCATTGGGTATTGCTGCCCGTTTTGTAAGTGGTTATTGTTATGGAAGCCTGCTGCAAGCGCATGAATTACATGCCTGGGTTGAAGTATATCTGCCTGGTGCAGGTTGGCGAGGTTTCGACCCTACTGAAGGCAAAATAGTAGATGAAAACTATATAACTTTAGCTTCTTCTGCACAACCTGAATTAATTAATCCTATCACAGGAGGATTCAGAGGTACCGCTAAATCACAATTAAATGCGAATGTAAATATTAAACGTCTCTGATATTTCGTTTGTAAAAATAGATTTTAATCCTTGAAAAATAAAGGCTAGAAAAAATTCAGTTTTTTTTTATCTTTGTCCGTGATTAACCTTAGTCAATCACTATATTAGTTCGGAATTATCTTCGATTAATGTATAATACCTATTTCCTAAAATTTCCCAAAACGCATTTAAAGTGACCCTTATTAAATCTATTTCTGGTATCCGCGGAACAATTGGCGGTAAAAGTGGTGATGCCTTAACTCCTTTAGATATTGTAAAGTTTGCTGCTGCTTACGGGGCTTGGCTTAAGAAAAAAAATCAGAATGCCGAGCACAAAGTAGTTCTTGGAAGAGACGCTCGTTTATCAGGTAAAATGGTTTCAGACCTTGTTTGCTCTACCCTGGTAGGTATGGGTTTTCATGTAATTGATCTGGGGCTTTCTACTACCCCCACTGTTGAAATAGCTGTTCCCTTAGAGAAAGCTATCGGCGGTATTATTCTCACAGCTAGTCATAATCCGATTCAATGGAACGCATTGAAATTGTTGAACGAAAAAGGTGAGTTTATTTCAGCGAGTGATGGAGCCGAATTGCTTGAAATTGCTGAGAATGAATCATTTGAATTCTGCGATGTTAAGCACTTAGGCAAAGTAACTTATGATGATTCCTATTTGAAGAAACATATTGATTTAATTTTAGACTTGCCTTTGGTAGACAAAAAAGCCATTGAAAAAGCTAATTTTAAAGTAGCTGTAGATGCCGTTAACTCTAGTGGTGGTATAGCAGTACCAATGTTGCTAGAGGCACTGGGGGTAAAACAAATTAAGCAAATCAACTGTGAGCCTACAGGCATATTTGCTCATAACCCTGAGCCACTGCCTGAAAACCTTAGAGAGATCTCTTCAGAGACGCGCAAAGGTAACTATGATTTGGGTATTGTAGTAGACCCTGATGTTGACAGATTAGCTTTTATCTGTGAAGATGGTGAGCCATTTGGAGAAGAATATACTCTTGTAGCAGTAGCTGATTATATTTTGGCTAATACAAAAAAGAAAAAAGGTTTGAAAACGGTCTCGAATCTTTCCTCCACTCTCGCCTTGAAAGATGTTACTGTAAAGGCTGGTGGTGAGCATGCATCAGCCGCTGTAGGTGAAGTGAATGTGGTAGTTAAAATGAAAGAAATCGGAGCGATTATCGGTGGAGAAGGCAATGGAGGTATTATCTATCCTGAACTACACTATGGTAGAGATGCATTGGTGGGTATCGCCTTATTCTTAACACAATTGGCAAAATTCGGTAAACCAGTAGGTTTTTTAAGAAAAACTTACCCGAATTACCACATAGCCAAGAAGAAAATCGAACTAACGCCAGAGATTAATGTAGATGAAGTATTGGAAGATATTAAATCTAAATATGAGCGTTATCCGATTAATACAGAAGATGGTGTAAAGATTAATTTTGAGAAAGAATGGGTACACTTACGTAAGTCTAATACAGAGCCTATCATCCGTATTTATGCCGAATCTGAGTTTGAAACTACTGCTTCTAATCTGGCAGATAAAATTATCAGAGATATTAAAGAATTAATTTCTCAAAGAGTTTAATAGAGAATCGTGGTAATTTCGTACTTATTTTAAGGAATTACCACGATTTTAATCGTATTTTAAGCACTACATACGCTTTTTTCATTAGCTTTGCAGCTATAATCTTAGCTACTACTTCTTTTAACTTCCACAACTGTCTATGTCTACTTAACCACCTTTTGCTTTTGGCATCAATTTTGTGCCACAAGATTTAAAAGGCATTTTAACTGTTGCACTGATTTAAAAGACAACTCTTGATACCTTTAAAAATAAAGGGAAAGTGCTCTTTATGTTTATATGTTAAAAATATAAATAATACAAGAAAATACTCCTTGTGATTCTTTAAGAATATTGAACAAAATCAATATTCGACCAAAGCTGATATTTCAGTAAAATATATAATAAATGGTACCTTTAGAAAAGAATACGTGTTTTTATAAAACAATTTTCTAAGTTTTGTCATTATTATTTTCGTCAGTAAATTATAAATTTTAAAGAAATGTCGGTTTCTTTAAAATTGTACTTTAAGTACAAATGTGGATTCAATTAAAATGTTCGCTAAGCATTTATAAAAGTAATTCGTGCATTTAAAAATTAGAAGTATCATTGTCATGTCAGGAAAAAAAACAGTTCTATCACTCATTACGTGTCTCCTTGCCCTTTCCGTTTTTTTACAAACGAACGCCCAGAATTCAGCAACTGCCATAGAGTGGCAAAGATGCTATGGATGGGATAGCTGGTATGGTGATGAAGGCGTGCGAATAGCCCCTTCACAAGATGGAAACTACATAACTACCGGCAAAAAAACGCTGAACGGTTATGAATCAATCGTAGCTTCAAAAGTAAACTCCAGAGGGGAATTACTCTGGGAAACTATTATTTTTGATAACCAGATTTATACCGGATTCAGGGGTGTAGACATCATCCAAAATTCAGATGGTGGATATATTCTGATAGCAAAAGTAGTCAGTGTACAAAGGCTTAACTTTGTTAGCACAAACCTTCGTAATGTTGATAATACATTCTCTAAGGGTTATTATGATATTTTAATAACCAAACTGAATGCTCAGGGACAGAGAGTTTGGTTCAAGATATTGGGAGGTGCAGGAGAGGATATGCCTATCAGAGTTTTACCAAGCTCAGACAATAATATCATGCTTCTTGGTTATACTACTTCTGCCGACCAGGACATGAATGATTCAGGAAAGAATACCGCTTCTTATAACCGTGATATATGGGTAGCTAAAATCAGCCAGAATGGAGATATTATGTCTAAAAAATGTTTTGGCGGCAATAACGACGATCTTCCTTTTGATATGAAAAGAACATCAGATGGCAACTACGTAATTGTTGGTAGCACTAACTCTGATGATGGATCTTTAGGCCCAAACAAAGGTGCTAAAGATATCTTTACCCTTAAAATTAATGAATCACTAGCCACAATCTGGAAGAAAACCTATGGTGGAAATCAGAACGACGAAGCACGTAGTGTAATAGCCTTGCCTAATGGAGATCTCGTAGTAGGTATTGTTTCTAACTCTTTAACCGATGATTTCTTCAAAGACCCTAACAATGATTTCCCAAATAATTATCAGGAAAATGCCTGGCTATTCAAGTTAAATTCTGGTGGAAATTTTGTTGATTCAAGAATATTTGGAGGTTCTGGTAGAGATTTTATTAACGATTTGATTCTGACACGCGATGGTAGTTATGTTTTTGTAGGTTCTACTACTTCTAATAATGGAAGCATTACCGACAGAAACAGAATACCAAGCAATAACAACGACAAATTTGATGTGTTTTTGATGAAAATAAATTCAAGCTTTGATATTGTCTGGGAAAAAACCATGGGTGGTTCAGAAGATGATGAGGGCAGTGGATTAGTGGAAACAACAGATGAAACACTGATTACGACAGGTACTACAAAATCTTTTAATGGCGATGTCAATGGTAATCATGCTAGTTCACAAGACCCACGCGATATATGGCTAGTGAAATTAAGTTATCCTTGCCAACCTGAGGTAACAACCAGTATAGATTTAGTTTCTGCTAACACCGATGTAATTGCTTCTGAAAGTATTCATAGTTCAGACAGAATCAGCGACAACTCTTCGGTAAGATATTCAGCCAATAAAAATGTTGACCTTACAGCAGGTTTCAATATAGAACCGGGAAGCGTTCTGGAGGTGAATCTCCAGGGTTGTACAAATGGCACAGCAGGCATCAGCGGTATTCCGATTCAAATAAAAACTAACAATGCGTGTAGAGAGGGAGGTATGAAATTTACTTTTCATCCTTTTACTCCTGATAATGATTTATCGCAATACCGTATGTCAATTCAGAATCTTGACCCGTCAATTGAATTTAAATTTTCAGGTAATGCATTAATTACTAAAAACAATTCGCCGGATAACCATAATGCCTATTATCTGCTGACTGTTTCCCGAAATGGTTATAAAGATTTTGTAATTCAGGGTTATACCAGTACTTGTGATCATGATGATGCTCCTCTGAACTGTCCGGAAAATACGGATAATGTTATACTAGATAAGCAATATTATAATGAGGGAGATACGTTTACTGCTACCTGGACAGGTGAATTAATTCCTGACCAGACTTTAGAGTGGTATAATGATAACGTAACCATGATATCGAAAAATGGAAAAACAATGACAGGCCGTATTAACGGATTCCCAGCACATCTTCAGGCACAGCCCGGGGTATTTGCGACTTATCGTCCGTGCCATGGAGCTGTTAGGGTCGAACTCCGAAAAGTTGAATAAAACGTATATTTGGCTCATATCAAAGAACCGAAAAATAATACCTATAAAGTCCTTACTTACAGTCTGTTAAGTAAGGATTTTTTATTTCAGTTTTTCCTCATTATTTTTGTACTTTATTACCTAAATATGATATTACCTTAATACGAAGAATTGGAGAAATGCGAAGCCTGAGTTTAATTGTTATTTTATTAATTTTAACATCTACCTGTTTTAGTCAAATACAAATTAGCTTCCCTAAAGATAGAAGTGTTTTTCAAAGAAATAATCAGAACACTGCATTGGTGAATATTTCAGGGAATTTTGATGGTGAACTAGATAAAGTTGAAGCACGATTAGTGCCCGTAAAATCTACGCAGGGAGTACCGACAGACTGGACAATCATTGCTACAAAGCCCGAAGGAGGATATTTTGTTGGAGCCTTACAAGGACAAGGTGGCTGGTATACTTTGCAAGTAAGAGGTTGGTTCAATGAAAGTATTGTAATTCAAGGTTCGGTAAGCCGAGTGGGTATCGGAGAAGTTTTTATGATAGCCGGACAATCTAATGCCGAAGGTGTCTTAGACTATGGGGCGAAACCTTCTCTTGATGACCGTGTCAACTGCTTCAATTACAGAGTACAAGACAACTTATGGGATTATCCTTATTTCAGTAGTTTTTCTCATATCGAAACCAATACGATGGTTGGTCCTAAAGGGCAAGGCTCATGGTGTTGGGGAGAATTGGGTGATCATCTGGCACAACGCCTGAATGTGCCTATTTTATTTTTAAATGCTGCCTATGGTGGTAGTTCTTCTGAAAACTGGTATAGCAGTGCTCTTGGTAGACCTACGCAGAATGCTTTCCACTTACCCTATATTGGCGGGGCGCCTTATTCAGGTCTTAGAATTTCACTACAATTTTATGCTTCTTACTTGGGTATACGCGCTGTTTTATGGGAACAGGGTGAAGACGATTCTGAAACGGGCGAAGATGTTTATTATAATAATGTAAAAACAGTTATTGAAAGGAGTCGTGCTGATGCAAATAAGAATCTGAGCTGGGTGATATGCCGTACCTCGCTTAACGATTTTGCTAACGTGCACACAAACGCAAATGTTATCAGAGCGCAAAATAGATTAATTAAAGATATAGCCAATGTGTTTGAAGGCCCTTATACTGACTCTATTCAGGTGCCTCGTATAGAAGGCGTTCACTTCAAAAACCTTGGTGGTACTAATGATGGTATCTCTTCCTTAGCTAAAGCCTGGGATACAAAACTAAACGACAATTTCTTTAATAAGTCTACTCCTTTTCTTTCATCATCACTTATTACTCTACAGGCAAGTTGTCAGTTTTCAGAAACGGCAAAGCTAAGTTTACCTGGTACTTTCAGCTCTCAACGATGGTCTGATAATACTACCGAAACTTCTCTTACAGCTAATAAGGGCAGTTATTATGCCATTGCGCGCGATGGAGTAGGCAATTATTTCTTTTCAAATACTGTCAATATCAAAGATTTACCTCCTAGTACTGTTCCTTTTGCTACTTCAAAAAGAAATCCAAATTTTTGCGTAGGCGGAAATACAGAATTAGTAACCAATGACACTCACTACACCCGATTCCGTTGGAATACAGGTGAAACCAATAATTCAATCACTATTAATACTTCAGGTACATTTACTGTACGAGGTATCAATTCTTTAGATTGCTTTTCTCCTCCGTCTAATGAAGTAATTACGAGATTGTTGGCATCTCCGCCTAAACCAAATATTATTATAGGCAATGGACCAACTGTGTGTGAAGGGTCTTCGGTTATACTTTATGCCTCTGGTTTTGGAAAAAGTTTCTGGAGTACCAATGATAGTACAGGAAGTATATCATTTACAAAACCAGGCGATTATAGTGTTTCTGTAAAAGTGCGAGATGATAATGGTTGTGTATCTCCTCCTTCTGATATAATGAAAGCCAGCATTAAGCCTCGTCCTGAGCAGCCTACTATTGCACAGATTGGTGCATTCAGCTTAGAAGCTGAGCAAAAGGTTGAAAAGATTGATGCGTATGAGTGGAAAAAAGACGACGCATTCCTGACTACAAGAGCCGCTATAATAAAGTCTGCTAAACCTGGCTTTTTCACGGCAACGGCTATTAAAAACTACGCTATCAGCGGCAGTCAGACATTGGGATGTCGTTCGCTTGCGTCAAAGGCTTTTTCTTTCATTCCGAGTACTGAGATCAAAAACCTTATAGTATATCCTAACCCGGCTCCGGATGGGATTATATACCTTGAAGCCCGGGACGACCTGAGCGACTTATTATTAACAGTGTATAATGTTAGTGGGAAATTTGTTTATTCTACACTTGTGCCGTCGCTCACAGAGCGCAGACAGATAAACCTTTCTTTCTTGGAAAGTGGCAAATACATTATCCGATTGCAGAATAGCAAGTTTTCGGAGTCTAGAAATATCTGGATTGAGAAGTAGGTCTACTCTCCTACTTCTAATGATTTGCTGAAAATAGGCTCCATCCAATCTGTTGAAAGTTTCTGTACAGAAGCATTCAGCAGGGCATTCCATTGATACGAGATTTGCTCTAAATCCTGTTTTTCATAGCGATGTTCTACTATATTAAAACTATTCTTTTCGCAAAGAATCACATCAATCGGAAAGTCGACATCATTGGCACTAACACGTGTGGAATCAAAAGCTAAAAAGCCTAGTTTCAGCACCTCTTGCAGCGAAGTATTATATTTTAGATTGCGGTATAAAATGGGCTTTCCATAATTAGATTGCCCTATAATAATAAACGGAGACCCTTCAGTAACTTCTATCCAGTTACCTTCCGGATAAAGCATGTATAATTTATGTTCGTCGTCATTTTCAAGCTGCCCTCCTATTAAGGCCGACAGATTGAACGCTAATCCGGCTTCTTTCAGCGAAAACTTATCTTCTGCGGCCACTCTCTTCACCTGTTCACCAAAGGCATTAACGGCCTTATACATCTTATCAAACTTATGGTCTTGCTGCTCTAATGCTTCCTTAAAGTAAGTGATTGCTTTATCGCGAACCGAACGAAGGCCGGCCGTCATAATAAACATCGAATGATGGTTCGATTGATGAATAAATACTTTTTTATTCGTAGAAACTTCGCTACCAGAAGTGATACGTGTATCAGCTATGGCCACAAGCCCTTTAGCTACTTTTACTCCAAGACAAAAAGTCATATCATAACGTTGAGCGGATCGCCGCCTCGATTCTTAGCAATGAAAGCAGCATTCATTACCGATGTACAAAAAAACAAACACAAAAGTATAAAAAGCTAATTTAGTAATTACTATAACTAATATTTTAATTTATTGTTCAATCGGTTTTAAACCAAAATAAGTATCAAAAATATTCTTTGCTACATTATTATTTTTAATCTGAAACTCGTCTAAATATGGGTGCAACGCTTTCTCAAAAATATCTTCTACCTCTGTAAATTCTATCTCATGGCGCAGCTTACTTAATGATTTTTCAGCAGGGTTTGAATACCCTTCGGTCATTTTATGCCCTGAAATTTCGTACAAAGAAAGTTCTGCCTGACGAATACAGTAAAAAACCGACCGTGGAAAACTCTTATCTAAAACCAAAAACTCAACAATATGAGATGGATTAATGACACGATGTTCCTGACGATACATATTAAATGCTCCTACCGATTTCAGCACAGATGTCCAGATTAGTAATTCTTGTGGTGAGCCAAAGGCTTCATCATCAGGCAATAAAGTAAAATAACGTACATCTAAAAAACGTGATGTTTTATCAGCACGCTCTAAAAAACGCCCCATTCGACCAAAATGAAAAGCCTCATTGCGTGTTACTGTTGAGTCTACAATTCCCCAGAAAAGCTGGCATCCATCTCTGATTTCAGTAAAGAATTGCTGAAGCTGCTCTACATCCCAGTTTTTAGCTGATTGCGTTTCTTTAATTTTCAGATAGAAAATATTGATGTGTTCCCACATATCCTTAGTAATGCTCTCACGTATAGTACGGGCGTTTTCGCGGGCAGCTGATAAACAACTATAGATAGAGTTGGGGTTACGTTTATCAAAAGTCATGAAGTCAATCACATTATTACGATTAGCCCGACTATGATATTCAAAAAAACTATAGTTATCAGCAGTAGCAATGAGTAGGGGTTCCCATTGTTCTGTTAAAATACCGGGAGCATCAAGGGCAAGGTTCAGATTTACACTTACAAAGCGGGAATAATTTTCTGCCCGCTCTATATAGCGACTTATCCAATAAATGGAATTGGCAACACGACTCAACATAATATTCTTTGGTTTTTATTGATGGTAGCCAAAGATAGTAAACGAATTTTGAAATGCAAGCAAAATATTATGAAGATTCCGTTTGTATATATAGGATAAATATTAGCAATGAAAAATTCACTACTTATAGGTATTTTATTTTACTTTCTCCTATATTAGCTTTGTCATAAAATTGCGCCGAACTGACAAACCACAACGATTATTAAAATCACTTATCCACTTCTTTAGACTTTACCTTTTATTTATTTTTCTATGCAAAAAATCAGAGTTTTAATTGCTGATGATCACGTTATTGTTGCCGAAAGTTTAGGTTTTTTAATTGATACTATAAATGGGATTGAAGTAGTAGGAATAAAAAATAGTGGTCTACAAGTGTTAAAGTTTTTAGAAAGTGAGGAAACTGACATTATACTGATTGATTATCACATGCCACTCATGAATGGCATAGAAACCACTATGCGAGTTAGGGAAAAATATCCTGATGTACGTATAATGCTATTAACCATGTCTGAAGAGCCTGCTATTATTAAAGAAGCTTTGACCGCCGGAGCCTCAGGATACATTGTTAAGAAGATAGAAAAAGCCGAACTAGAAACGGCTATTAAAACTGTGGCAAGCGGAAAAAAATATTTGAGTGATGAAGCCGTAATGCGACTGGCTGAAATTCCGAATCTGAATACTCCAAGTGGTAGAGAGGAAATAAGCGAAAATATTCCAATTACTCCAAGAGAAATAGAGATTCTGAAACTGATAGTACAAGAATTTTCGAATGCTGAAATAGCCCAAAAAATATATATCAGCCCTACTACAGTTGAAACCCATAGAAGGAATCTGATGAAGAAACTAGGGGTTAATACGGCTCTTGGGTTGTATAAGTATGCCATGAAACATGGCTTAATTGATTGAGTCGAATACAGTTTTATTATCCTGACACAAGGTACTTACCTTAGACTGAAATCTTTAAGTAAATCACTTAATTTATTTAATAGACTCCTATTGCAGGGCTCTAATAGATTTTATTTGCTCAATAGCGCACTAAAACAATTTTTTAATATTTAAACCCTTATAAAATCATGACTTTAGAAGAAATCATTGAACGCTTAAGAAACTCTTCACAAACTGTTGAAGATGCTGTAACTAATAATTCACTATCCGCAATTCTCGACGAATTATCCGGTTTGAAAGTTCTTACTGTTGAACTAAGAGGAGTAGGAGTTGTAGGAGATGTAGTAAACAGTACTACTAAAAAATGCGCCTACTTTAATGAGTCACCTGAAGGAATCGGTATTACGTTTGACAAAAAGGATTTTGTAAGTTGGGATGGTTCTTCTCTTCTGGTTCTTTTGGATAGAAAAGAAAATGTTTCTGCCATTAATAAAACAGAAGGTAAGCAACTATTCGACGCAGCTGACATTTTCGCAGCGCTTGGGAGAGAAGAGCTGGTTACTTATACTCATGGCCACTTATAAATTATTGCTTTATACGGCTATCATTCCCCAAAAAGTTAAATGCGTATAATAGTATTTTAAATCAAGTAATTATGTGGCTTATAACAGGATATAGTGTGTTTCAATATATAATAAACCATCCAAATCGGGATACAAATATTGGATATAGTTCTTTAAAGGATGGAAAATTAAAAATAAGAGAGCATTTTAAAACTAGTAGAAATAATGTTTTTAAGGTACAATCTCCGCAAAAGACGCTTATTCTGAAACAGCCACATAATACTGATAAAAGATTCTTAAAAACTATTAAAAACGAGGCTGACTTCTATACTTTCCTCAAAGAAAAATCTATTTTCTTGTCTTCTGTAGGTGATTTTAATTATTTTGATACGGCAAACAATATATTGATTTTTGAAACGAATGCCGACTACGAAGCAATTGAAAGTAGTATCTTTCTAAATTTGAATAATAGTTTCTTCTATATTGATAAGTTCGCAGAAACCCTGTTCAATATTCACAATGAACTACAGAATCATAGTGCTTACTTAACTAGTTATTTTCATGTATTTAAGCCGAAATTACTAATTCGGGATGAAAGGAATCTTCTTTTAGAAAGAATAAAAAAACTAGAAAGCAAATCATTAAGAGATATAGCTGATAAAATAGAATCTATTGAAAACATTCTTGATGCTATCAAATGGAAAGACTACGAAACAATAATTCATTGTGATGCAAAATATCAGAACTTCATTTTTAATCCATTTCTACGTACAAGTAATTTTAAATTAATTGATTGGGAAATGGCGGCAATTGGTGATAGTGACTGGGATGTTGCCGTTTTTTGTTCTATATTTCTTAAAGACACGAAGATTAAAGGCAATTCATTGATTAATCCTAATCTTACAATCAGCGCATCGCTTCAAATCATTAAAAGGCTTATTACTACTTATTATCATCAGAAGTTTTCTACTAAGCTCCCACCTGATACTCCTTATTTAAAGAAAATTCTTCAATTAGCTGTAATCAACATTATTGAAAACCATATAGTTAAAATTTTAATCAATGGTAATCAAGAAGATCATCAAGTTGTTTTTGATTTGGTTGACCTAATTGAAAGAAACAATGATGAAAATTTTTATTTAAACTATCTGCCACAATGAAATCTGTTACTATCTGTCTTCAAGAAATATTAGATCGAATAAAGGAAGTAGATTTTTTTGCTAATTCAATTACTTTTAAATCATCAAATTCGAGTTCTTCTACTGCTGTAAGAGTACTACTAAGCGAAGAATACTATAGTACATTTAGAGAATATTATACTATTACTAATGCTTTACATCAATTTATTTATAAAATTTACAGTCATTGCGATAAGGATATTAGTTTGTATCTGGATAATACTCCTACTGATGACTTTAATAGCTATTTTAAAGAAAACAGACCTGTTAAAGAATTATTCTGGCAGAGTTCATACTGGCAGTATGATAGCCAGTTTGGTCTTTTAAGAAAAGAAAGCATAAAAAAACTTGAAACTAAGGGCAGATATTACGAAAAGGAATTAATAAACGATACCAATACGCTCGATGGCAAACCCTATCAGAATGCCGAAAAGATTCATCCTACTCATACATTTAATGATATGAGTGAAGATAACAAACAGCGGTATAATTGGATAAATGGCAAATATGACTTTGTCGATGATTATTTCATCAGATTCTATTGGAATTTTTATCCTGACAAAAAAATTATAACAAAATTTCTTAAAGCTATTCAAACCAGTTTTGATAATAGTAGAATCCCCTTTCAATTTAAATTTCTGTGTGATATAAATGACTATAAGGCTCATTCTGATGTAGGTGTTCTGTACTTACCCAGAAAACACATTCTTATTTGTTTAGAAATAGTTAGAGATATTCATAAAGAATTTATTGACGAAAAATTCTTTGTAGACAATTCTCCTATGTATACTTACTCCCTTGCTAAGGGCCTTAGCTTTGGCGAAAATCCTGACGATAGACGCTATACAAGTTTTGGCAGCTATCGTGCCATACATATTGCTATGGCAATTATTGATTTTCATACTATTCAAAAGAAAAAAGAATTACCAACTGTTGATGACATCATTAAGTCGCTTAATAAGAATAATGCTAATTGGAGCAATAGATTCTATGTAAATGAATTCTCAAATTTTCACTATAGTGAAGAATTTAGGTTTTTCGAAAGGACTTACAAATATAATAAACAGCTGATTATAACACCTCCGAGCGACTTATCTATAAAAAATGATTGGCTTTATGAAAATAGAGACAGTAAAACAAAAAAATACTTACAGACAGCTGTACAAATTGGAAATATGCTTTGTAAAGAAGCTATCTGGTATGATCCTAAAGACTACATGAGAGATCCAAATACTGCTGGCGCTAAATATCATAATGAATCATATAACTATCCTCTTAATTGTAATTGGATGAGTTTTAATGAAACCATTGTTAATAGTTTATCAGATAAAATAGGGTATCAATTTGTGGCACTTAATGAAACTTTCGTAGAGGGGCGTCTGGGTGTGGCGTTTTTCTTAAGAAAGTTATATAGGGCGTACAAAGATGAAACACTTTACAGGACGAGCTATCGAGCACTAGAAGGAGCCTTAAATCAATTACCTGAAAAGCCAGACAGTAAATATATTGACCAACTAGGCTGGGTAATTAATGAAATGGAGGATAAACAAACCCTAAAGGTAGAATTCTTTAAAAAAGCAAAAGCAATTGCCAAAAATAGTGGCCCTTTTAACATAGAAATAAAAAGAAGGCCTAATGCCTGGAGAAAAGTAAAGTTTAAGGATTTAATTGATAAAGTAGTAAGTACTGATAAATTCATCTTATCGGAAGAAGAATTAAAAATAGTTGATGAACTACTTAAAGAGTATTTTGATGTAGAACGCCCTTTTGGCAATGCTTTAGGTACCGATGAATTTTGTGCTACAATTAAGGATGGATATGCCCTATTAGGATATTTTTTCTTGCGTTTATATGATTCAAAATCATTTCGGGCGCTTCCTTTTGACTTTTGTTAAGAATTGATTTCGATTATAATTTCAGTAGTCCAAAGTTTACTACTTTTGAAATCAACCTTTCCATTAATCGCCTCAAGGCGGGCTTTAAGGTTCTTCAATCCTGTTCCATTTGTTGCTGAAGTACTTGAAATGCCTTTTCCATTGTCTTTAATTATTAAAGTATTCTGTTTATCATCAATTGTTAATCTAACTTCTGCCTGAGTAGCTTCTGAGTGTTTTAGAATATTATTAATTAACTCCATACAGATACCATATAATTCCAGAGCAATTCGCTTGTCAAGGTTTTGAAAGTCTCCTTTTGAAATCAGATTAATATGAAGTTTGCCGCTTTGATTTACATCTTTGCAAAGTTTTCTGATGGCTTCAACTAAACCTTTCTCTTCAAATTCGGCAGGTAACATATTGTGTGAGATAAGACGTACTTCGGCATAGGCATTTTTCATCATGCCTAATATTCCATCATATATATTTCTCTCTTTCTCAGTCAGGTTGCTCCCATTTAGCGCCTCTAGTCTCCATTTAATTGCTGATAGCGTTCCACCCAGATTATCATGCAATTCTATCGCTACTCTTTTACGCTCAATACTTTGTCCTTTAAATAGTGCCTCAAGTATTTCCTCATTTTTTTTCACAAGTTCTTCATTTACCTTTGATAACTCCTGAGTTCTTTCCTGTACTTTTCTTTCTAGATCTTTATTAAAATTTTCTATAATAGCCTTTTGAGATCGTATTTGTCTGCTTTTATAGAATAACGACCTATATAGTAGTAAAATAACCGCAATTATGATTATTGTAGTTATTATACCAATAGCCAGAATAGTATTCTCATTTTTTTGTTCTTCTGTTTTTATATTCAATCCTTCTATTTGTTGAAGTTGTTTTTCAGATTGATAATCAAGGATAATAAATCTATTGAGTTGATAATTCTTAATTGAATCTTCGTAAAGCCTGGCTTTAATATAGCTATTCAAATAAGAGAAAGCCAAATCTTTTCTATTTAGTTTTACATAAATATCAGATAAGTTTTTAGAGATTTCTGCAACTACCATATTATCTGCAGTTTCTCTGTTATCATACGCTTTTTCTCCCCAGAAAAGTGCGGCATTTAAGTCTCCCTTTAAAAGGTAAATCTGAGAAATTTCATACGCTATAAAGGTAATTCTATCTTTATAGCCATCGTCTATATTAATTGCCTTTTTTAATCTTTCCAAAGCTAAATCATATTGTTGGGTCTGCATATATACTTTGGCACTATTTATTAAAGTGGCAGTTGTTACTTTATTACTCTTCACTAATCTATTAGCGAGTTCGCATTTATTAAGGTATTCCAGTGTTTTTTCATAATCTTTTTGTTCGAAATATGTAATAGCAATGTTATTTATACTCATTAAGTAGTCTTCTTTTGTGCCATATTTATTGCATAAGTCTGAATGTAGCTTACAGTATTTCAATGCGTTCGTTAAATCATCAAGCTTAGTATAATTAAATGAAATCATAAGGTAAACTTTAATTAAATCTTTATAGCTTTTTAAGTCTTCGGCAATGTGTAATGCTTTAAAAAGATATTCTGATGCCCTTAAAGATTGGCTTTTATAATAGTCGGCCAAAATTATATTGGCCTTTAGTATCCCTCTTTTAAAATTTATTTTTTGAGAATAAGTAAGTGTTTCCTTTAATAATAATAATGAAGAATCTACATTTTCCTTTAACCCTTTTTCCCCTAACTCACACAATACTTGTATCCGTATAGTATCACTAGCAAAAGATACTCCTTGTGCAGAAAGTCCAGCTAAAACTTTCTTCAAACTATCTGTTTTTTGCTTATAAATTTGTTGGCTAAAAGTATTTATTGCGCACAGCAATAAAATGAGAAAAAAAGCATACTTTTTCATAATAGATTTGGATAAGGTCAGGTATAAGGTAAAAATTCCAGGGTCATAAATTTGTTATTTTAAATATAAGTAAGATTATTATGTGTTTCCCATAGTGACTCCGGAACAGATATGACTATCCGGGAACCTTCATTTGCGGCACTTATAATACTAAGTTTAGCATTTATCCTCTCCAATCTATTATTAATATTTTTGAGTCCTTTCCCATTATTATTCAAAGTATCACTAAAGCCTTTACCATTATCTTTAACAATTACTTCTAAATCTCCACCTTCTTTTTCTCTTAGAATCACTGCTACTTCTGTTGCTTCGGCATGTTTGATACTGTTATTAATAGTCTCAAAACAGCAGATATACAGTTCAAGCGCTACATCTTGTCTAATTACTTTATATAGACTTGAATTATCAAGCAAAAATGTTGTTTTTGATAAGCTAGATGAGGTATTCAAATCTGTTACGAATTTCTCTAAGGCACCTATCAAACCTCGTTCCTCAAACTCAGCTGGTAACATATTATGAGAAATCAGCCGAATTTCTCCATATGCTTTATGCATATTTCTTAATATACCATCATAAATTTTCTTCTCCTTTTCTGATAGGCTATTTCTATCTAAAGCTTCGAAACGCCACTTTAGTGCAGAAAGCGTACTTCCAATATTGTCATGCAGTTCAGAGGCTACCCTTTCACGTTCCATTGTCTGGCCCTTTAACATTGCCTCTTTTATCTCCTGGTTCTTTTTTATAAGCTCTTTATTGGCATTCATTAATTCTTCCGTTCTAACCGCCACCTTATTTTCGAGTGAACCATTCAATTGTTGAATATCGGTTTTTTGTATCTCAATCAGTTTATTTTTATTAGAAAGTGATCGAGAGTATACTGCAATAATTATAACTAATAATAATAAAGATATCATTCCCCCTGTCATCATTCTTCCTCTGCTTTGCCTTTCTTGAATATTCAGATTTAACCCGGCTATCCTTTCATTACTTTTTTCATTCTCATAATCTAACTGAACCAGACGAAGAAGTTGTGCATTTTTTACAGAGTCTTCTGCCAGACTAATTTTTGTATAGTCTTTATGATATTTATAAGCTAAATGTAAATTTCCAATCCTTTCATGAATTTTAGAGAGTGTTTTTGCTAAATCTCTGTTCATTCTAGCACTAGTTCTTGCTATATTATTTTGAGCCAGGTTTGCATACCTAAGTGCTTCTTTATTATTATTTTGCAATAAATAGACTTTGGCTATTTCATTCCCTACAAAAGCGATTCTATCGATATAATTATCTTCAATTCTAATAGCTTTTTTAAATCTTTCCAGTGCTTCATCATAATTTTTTAATTCAACCTGTGTTTTTCCAATATTAATTAGCGCTGCTGTCTGGGCTTTAGCACTATTTAAATCTTTATTAAGGCTATCACATAACCTAAAGTAACGCAATGCATGGATATAATCTTTTTTACTAAAATAGAGTGTCCCAATGCTATTTAGACTTAAAAGATAAGCTTCTGTTTTTCCTGCTATTTTACACATAGCAGCGTATTTCTTGAAATAAGTTAAAGACCTATTATAATCGCCCATACTCATATATGCCTCAGCAAGCCTATTTGTTATATATCCTATTTCGGAAGATAATTTGAGTCGCTCTGCAATTACTAAAGCTTTAAACCAATACTCTATGGCTTTGGCAGGTAAAAATTGTATAGAATAATATTGTCCAAATTGTATATACGTTTTTAATAGGCCCAAGTTATAGTTACTCGCTTTTGCAAGAGTCAGTGCTTTTTGTAGATAATAAATAGTAGAATCACTTTTAAGTTTGATAAACTCTTTACCTAATTGACAGTAAATATTTACTAATGTAGTATCAACAACTTTACTTGTAGCAGATAAAATCAAGCGTAAACTATCAATTTGTTTTTTTGATTGAGCTGATAGGCTAGTAACGCCCAAGCAAAGCAGAGTTAAAAGTATAAGTTTTTTCATTTAGTCATAAGCTATAGCAATTTCGCATTGAAAGTACAGATTTTTATTTGATAATTTATTACTCGTTTCATTAAAAATACTGTCAAGACAGTAGACAATATACTGGTAATGGAGTATTGAACAATTTAGAGGTATCTATGAACTTTGTATCATTAACCGAAGGCTCCAAAATGACCCTTGCTATGACACCCAAAACCAAACTTTTCCTTGCAGATAGCTATTCCTTATTTTTGGAAGGACTATCTATTATCCTTGCTTCATCAGAGAAATTCGAAATAACGGGTATTGCCCATAATCAACAAGAACTACTAGCTGGATTAAAAAAAACTACTCCTGACATTTTGTTGATTGACTTTAACCTGATATTCCAGGGCAATATCCCGTTTATTCAGAATTTAAAAGGCAACTATGCCAATAAAATTCTAATCCTATATGATTCCATAAGCCTGAATCTACTTAAAAAACTTCAGATAGATGCTGATGGCTTTTTGCCAAAGACATCAAATAGTACTCAACTTCATAATACAATTGAAGAGGTACATCAGGGTAAGAAGAATTGTTTTTCTTTTAAAAATAATTACGTTTATTCTATCACGCCATTTCAGCAGGAATTAATTAATCGATACAGCCTTACAGACAGAGAAGTGGAAGTAATTAAACTGATAGCACTTGAATTCTCTTCCTTCGAAATTGCGAATAAGCTATGTGTGAGTGAGTTTACGGTAGATACCTATAGGAAAAACATTACGCGCAAATTAAATGCGCGTAATGTAGCAAGTATAGTCAATTTTGCGCATCGCTGGGAGCTGGTCTGACTCTCGCAAAAATATGTATTATCGGATAATTTAATTTCACTGTTTATTAAAATCGAGTCTTATAAAGATGGCTTTATTAAGCTATCATTGACATCAAACCAAAAAAATGAATACAGCACCATCAAACCGTGTGCACATAGCCGGAGAGCTATATGTACAGCCTGTTAACGTAATTAAGTTAGTTGCCTCAATTAACTATACAACTATTTATTTAGTCGATGGGAAACAATATATGGTGGCACTTACTATAAGTAGAGTACTCCAAGTGCTTCTTCCTCATGGGCAATTCATAAGAACTCATAGGAGAAATGTAATTAATCTGGCTTACGTGCTTCAGCAAACTTCCAATGGTCTTTTATTAAAAAATAATGAAACAATCGACTGGTCTCGAAGACGAAGGAAGGAAATAAAAACCAGACTCAGAGAATTAAACTAATTAATCTCTACTCGCCAAAAGCACCTTTAGAAGTCTTAAAGGTGCTTTTTTATGATCGCTTCAATTTGCTGTCTCCGATATAAAAGTTTTTTTTTAAATTGCTTGCCTGATAGAAGCGAAAGCTACTGCATATAAGACCTTTATCTCTACCATCAATGAAGCTTTTTAAGAAAATATTATTTGGTTTATTAATACTCGTTGTTTTAATATCAATTGGCATCTTCCTCTGGTTAAATAGCTTTAAACCTGATTTAAATACAGAATTACAATTAAAAGGACTCAAAAATCCGGTTGAGGTTTTGTATGATGATTATGGTGTGCCGCACATCTATGCACAAAATGAAGAAGATTTATTCTATGCCTTTGGGTATGTGCATGCGCAAGACCGCCTGTTTCAGATGGAACTTCTCCGACGCCTGGCTGATGGTAGATTAGCCGAGCTTTTTGGTAAAGATGCGCTAGCTTCAGATAAATTCTTCCGTACTCTAGGCTTACGCAAACACGCCAGATGGACAATTGACTCTTTAGTAAAAAAGAACCATGATGCCCCTTTTGTAAAAGCCTCAGAAGCTTATATTAAAGGTATCAATGAATATATTCAACAAGGTAAAACGCCTCTTGAATTTACACTAGCCAGTATTCCTAAAACACCTTTTACTATAGAAGATACTTATATTATTGCCGGCTATATGGGTTTCACTTTTGCCGAAGCTTTCAGGTCTGAGTCTATTGCTACTTTAATCCACAGTAAATATGGAGATACTTATCTGAAAGATGTCTGGTCTCAATGGCCAAAGGGTGAGCCGATTATTCCTGTACAAGCAGGGGATTCTGTAGCAAAAGCAGCTAAGGCTTTAGCAATGATGGCTAATCAATTGGCTAATATAGAAAAAACAGCCCCTTTCCCACCCTATCATGGCTCCAATGGCTGGGTCATTAGTGGTACTAAAACAAAGTCTGGTAAGCCGATTTTATCTAACGATACCCATATTGGTTTCTCACAACCCTCTGTCTGGTACGAAGCCCATATTGAATGTCCGAATTTTAAATTCTATGGTAATTTCTTAGCCGGAACGCCTCTGGCAACTTTAGGTCACTCACAATACGGCGGTTGGGGGCTAACCATGTTTGAGAACGATGATGTTGATTTTTTCAGAGAAAAAGCAAATCCACAAAACCCGAATCAGGTTTGGTATAAAGATCACTGGGAAGATTTGAAAGTATATGAAGAAAACATTAAAGTAAAAGGTGAAACAGATGTAAAAATTGCAATCAAAAGCTCTCGTCATGGCATTTTGATGAATGATAGTTTTGACCAAATGGCCGACCAGAAAGAGCCTATTGCTATGTGGTGGGTATTTAATCAATTTCCAAGTCATTTTTTAGAGATTTTTTACGAGATGTCTCATGCCAAAAATGCGACAGAAGCTAGTAAAGCTGTAAGTAAACTGGCAGCACCCGGATTAAATTTTATGTGGGCAGATACCGAAGGTAATATTGCCTGGTGGGCAGCTGCCAAATTACCTAAGCGACCGGCACACATAAATTCGATGCTGATTTTAGATGGTTCAACTGGTAACGATGATCCAACGGGTTGGTATGATTTCTCGCAAAATCCACAGATTCTGAATCCACAGAGAGGAGTTTTATATACTGCTAATAATCAACCTGCCGACATGGGTACTGGATTTGTACCCGGTTATTATGTACCGGGAGACAGAGCCCGACGCATTGAACAATTATTATTCACTGATAAAAAAGACTGGACACAAGAAGAAGTACGGAAGATTATTAACGATGTTACCTCTCCTGGTTATAAAGGTTTATTAAAAGATATTATCCCTATTATTTTTGCGGAAGAATTATCGCCATTGGCTAAAAAATCAATTGCAAAACTAATTTCCTGGGGTGGCACACATGGCTTAGAAGAGGTCGAACCAACTATTTTCTACCGATTTGTCTACTATATACTGGCAAATACAGTAAAAGATGAACTAGGTAATGAAGTTTTCAAGGCTCTTGAACATAACGTCAATTTCAAAAGAAATATGATCGCCTTAATCAAGAAAGAGGATTCTCCTTGGTGGGATAATATCCATACTAAAGAACGGGAAACTCGCCGACAAGTGCTCACCAAGTCTTTGAATGATGCAGTAGCAAGCCTTGAAAAACAATTAGGTAATAATATAGACCAATGGCAGTGGAAAAATGTACATACACTTACGCATAAACATCCGCTGGGAATTCTGCCTGTAGTTGGAAGTTTCTTTAATGTTGGCCCATTTCCAGCGCCAGGTGGGCGAGAAACCATCAATAACTTAGATTTTCCGATTGATTCTACTGGCAACTATGAAGTAAGCTACGGCCCTGCGCTACGCCGGATTGTTGATTTTGGCAACCCTAAGCAGGGCAGAAGTGTACTACCTACAGGCCAGTCTGGCAATGTTATGAGCAAGCACTATGACGACCAGGCTCGCCTATTTGTGGAGGGTGGCTCACGCGCTGAGTTAATGAACAGAACCGAAATTGAAAAAGTACAAACAGGGAAAATCGTTTTTAGACCCTGATTAATGGGCAATATGCAATTCGTGAAATTTTAACAGCGCCTGGTAAGTCAGGCCTATTTCTTTTCGTTGTTGCTTAATGATATTGTAAATTCGCGAGGGTAAAAAACCGTCACCTATCTGCAATATGGTATCGTAAGCAATGACAGTTTCATCGTCGGCTTTTTTACACTCTTCTACAATAGCCACGTCATCTTTTGTAGTAAATATATCTTTGAGGTCGAGCCATATTCTACGCCAGGCAGCTTCAGTACTGGTGTCATCTGCTACTTCCTCGCCTAAATCTTTAATTTCTCGTTGCAATTCTCTGGCGTAGCCTCCTCTTCTTTCTGCTTCGTCGAGCATGGCCTTGCGTAATTGATCATTCTCTACATTGCCTGCAGCATCGTTATACACCTCTTGGGCATCAAGATTATGAATAATAATATAATTCACTTCTCTTACTATTTTCGCGTTTTCCATAGTCGTATGAATTTAGTTGATAACTCATATTTAATTGCCAGATTAATTTCTTGCAACTTCTAGATTTCTGGTTCTCTTAAAGCTGATGGCTCTCTCAGGCACAAGATTTTCTATAGCTTGTACAAACTTCTGAGTAGCTCCGTTAACCTGATTGGTATTATCCCATGTTAATGAATACACAACCTGATTAGAATCATCTAACAACAGAATTTCTCTATAATTTTTGCCTTTTTCCAAGCTTCTATCTATCTTTTCTCCACCATTCTCTAAATTAATAGTACTGGCTTTCAAATTTTCAAAGGCTTTTTCATCAACCGTAAAATTAGTTCTGTTCGTAATTTCGCCATTCTCATCTTTTACTACAACCACCTCACCCATTTCATCTATCGAAATCTGATACTCATGCTTATAAGCATCTGAAGATGGCATATCTAAATAAGATAATACAATTTTCGATACTGTCGGGGGCACGTCGTTGTAGTAAATTCTTTTCTGATTATTAGAAGTTCTGTCTACAAAAACAATTTCTTTAAAATCATCTTTTGCCACCGCCACCACGGCCGATTTATCATTTTCTGATGATTTCACCTCTTCGTAATACACATAAAGGCTATTATTCTTAGGCTGTACGGTTGTGATAACGGGTTTGGTTTTGCTTGATTTTGAGCCTGATATAGCTACTATAAAGTTGTTCACAAAATCTTTACTGCTAATGGCAGGAGCCGCATTAGCTTCGTTGATAATCGCAGGTTTAAAAAAGTAGTTCATCTGCTCATAATTAGTAAACACATGGTACATAAGACTTGAGGCAGATACAGTATTCTGAAGTGCAAAATCCTGACTAAAACGCTTAGTAGTATTTTTCTGAGACTGGGCCGTTGCCACTGTTGCCAATAGCAACAATAGCAGAATGCTATTAAGGTAATTTTTCATAATATTAAATTTTTAAAGGGGTTCAATCCCTTATAATTATGAAAAAAGCATTCCATCAAGCTTTTAAAGCATGTCTTAACAATAGATAAACAGCGAAGTGAGGAATTAACACCCCAATTAGGCTATATTATGCCAAAGTAGTTATTTTATAGATTCAAAAGGCCTTTTATTCTCCACAAAGCAACTCCAATCAGTACACCAATACTATCGGCAACAGCATCGTACCAATCAAAATTACGATGAAATGATTCAGGAAGTATTGCCTGCCAGAACTCAATCAGTATACCATACAGGAAGCCCAACAGAATAGTCTGGGTGTATTTACCAAAGGCCCCCTGCCAGCAAAATGCCCATGCTGCAAAGGCAAGAAAATGTTCTGCTTTATCATTCAGACTAGGAGCAACCGGAAGATGTGTACTTGGAAAACTACACAAAACAAAAATAACTAATGAGATAGTGAAAGCTAAATATTTATTAGAAAAGAACCGATTAATATCTGACTTGAAACTCATTAAGAATGGCTTTTTATTAGTAAATACAGTCCTAAAAATACATCAAATAGAATTAAGAAACAGGTTATACTATTATTTTTTTACTAACAATATAATCAAAAGAGTTTTGCAAGATTATTGCTAATAAATATCTAATGTTAGCTTATTCCTTTCCTTTAAAAATGTGGTGTTTGGGTTTGTTCAAAGTACTACATTTTCAAATAGCAGTGAAAACCCTAAACAATCAAATGAAAAATATTAACTATAAAACGCTTCATTACATCAAGTGCCCTGTCAAAATCTGACAAAGCACCTGAAAGTATTGATAGTACAAAACAACGTAATCATTATATAAAGTCTCTCCAATAGTCTGATTATACTAAAAAACTCCTTGAACACTTTGAAAACAAAATTCAAAATCGGAAATATAAGAGATGCCAAGTCTGGGATGCCAATCTTGGATTACAATGCACATAACCACTTTTGATATGGAGAAAAAGAAAATCAGGACAGAGGCATTAGTAACTATGACGAACAATTATTGCATGCCAGGTGCAATCTATGCGCCCCTTACCCGTTTTTTTGAGGTATCTTCTACTACCATAGTAAAATGGATAGAGAAGTATTCGGATTTTCAGGAATCTATCAAAACACAAGCCAATAAAAGGGAGCAAAAAAAGGTTACCAATATGGTAGGAACCTTTTTAAATGACAATAGCGATAAGTTGCAAGTACCATCCACTAAAACGGAGCCAAAAAAGGTTGCCAATGTGGTGGGAACCTTTTTGGAAGACAATAGCGATAGTTTCCAAGTATAAGCCACTAAGGTGGAGCCAGAAAAGGTTACCAATATGGTGGGAACCTTTTGGAGCGAGGCGAGTGATAGTTTCCAAGTACCAGCCACCAGAGTAGAACTGGAAAAGGTAGCCAATACAGTGAATACCTTTCTGACCGAGGGGAGCGATAGTTTGCAGGTACCGAACCACCAGAGTGGAACCGAAAAAAGGTTACCAATTCGGTAGGAACCTTTTGGAGCGATGGTGTACAGTATCATTTTACATCCTTGCCCTAAAAGGTTAAACAAGTTCAATTATATAAATATAATGATTCTAATTTTTTTTAATATTTAATGAATAAAATGCGTTGTAAGGCATACAACTCAAATTCTTTACAATAAAAAATATTAAATTCGCAGACATAGCAACAATACCACCATTGAATCATGGCAGAAGCGACAGAAAAATCTTTAAACTTCATCGAGCAAATCATTGAGAATGACCTCGAATCAGGAAAATACGACGGACGTGTACTAACCCGTTTCCCTCCTGAACCTAATGGGTATCTTCACATTGGGCATGCAAAATCTATTTGTTTAAATTTTGGAGCTGCCCAGAAATATGGTGGACAAACGAATTTGCGCTTTGATGATACAAACCCGGTTACGGAAGATACAGAATACGTTGAATCAATTAAAAACGATGTACAATGGCTAGGTTTTAATTGGGCTAATGAATTTTATGCCTCTGATTATTTTGAGCAATTATATGAGTTTGCTAAGAAGCTGATTAATAAGGGCTTGGCTTACGTTGACGACAGCACTTCGGAAGAGATGGCAGCTATGAAAGGCACGCCTACAGAACCTGGTATTAACAGCCCGTATAGAAATCGAACCATAGAAGAAAATATAGCCCTGTTTGAAAAAATGAAAAATGGGGAATTTGCAGAAGGGACGCATGTATTAAGGGCCAAAATTGATATGACATCAACGAATATGCTGATGCGTGACCCTATTATCTATCGTATCAAATTTGCCAAACATCACCGTACTGGTGATAAATGGTGTATTTATCCGATGTATGATTTTGCTCACGGTCAATCAGACTCGATTGAGGGTATTACACACTCTATTTGTACGTTAGAGTTTGTACCTCACCGTGAATTGTATGATTGGTGTATAGATAACTTAGAGATTTTCCCTTCGAAACAATATGAGTTTGCCCGCCTGAATCTGACATATACAGTTATGAGCAAGCGTAAGCTCTTACAATTGGTTAATGAAGGCCACGTAAGTGGCTGGGACGACCCTCGTATGCCTACTATTTCAGGCTTACGCCGTAGAGGTTATACACCGGAAGCTATTCGTGATTTTTGCGATAGAATCGGTGTAGCAAAACGTGATAACCTGATAAGTGTAGGTTTATTAGAGTTTTGTATAAGAGAACAGCTAAATAAAATAGCTGCCAGAGTAATGGCTGTACTCGACCCACTAAAAGTAGTCATTACAAATTATCCTGAAGGTGAAACAGAAATTTTAACGACTGAAAATAATCCGGAAGATCCTGATAGCGGTACGCGTAATGTTCCGTTTAGCCGTGAAATTTATATAGAGAAAGATGATTTCCTTGAAAATCCTCCAAAAAAATATTTCCGTCTAGCTCCGGGACAAATGGTACGTTTGAAAAGTGCCTATATTGTTCGTTGTGATGAGGTGATTAAAGATGAAAATGGCGAAGTAGTAGAATTACATTGCTCATATATTGAAAACTCAAAAAGTGGACAAGATACTTCAGGAATTTCAGTAAAGGGAACGATTCACTGGGTATCAATTGCTAATGCACTACAAGCAGAAGTAAGATTATACGACCGTCTTTTCAAAGTAGAAGACCCAGGTAATGAAGAAGGTGATTTTAAGGACTATATCAATAACGAGTCTTTACAAACTATTACTGCCTATGTTGAACCATCTCTAAAAGAGGCTACTGTAGGCACCAGATACCAGTTCTTACGCAAAGGCTACTTCTCTTTAGATAAAGATTCAACTGACACTCAATTGGTATTCAACCGCACAGTAGGCTTGAAAGATACCTGGGCAAAAGAAACCGGAAAATGATTTTTATAAATAATAATAAGGCCATGTAAAAGTGTGGCCTTATTATGTATAATGATTTTTGGATAACTTATTTAAATCATTGTCTAAAATTTAAGAAATAGCTAAGCTTTTAAACCAGAAATGCCCTTCTCTACATTTAAGCAGAGAAGAGCATCATTTGAGAATACTTATACAGTGTTATTTTTTCGATAAATACCAATCTGTATCTTTAATTCCTCCACTGACCGCCCAACTTTCAAATTTAGTATATGATTCCTTAACATTTTTCCCTTCCAACGGATAAGAGAACGATATAGGCGTACTTAATGCCCACGGCTCATTATTAACTGATTTGAATGGGTCAGATGATAATTTACTACCTGTCATGTTTTCAATCAAACGTTTATCTATCTTATCTGTTGCAGCATAACCTACCATATGCACTTCACTTCTTCCGGTGCTATTCTCGGTATTATTGATAATAAACATATTCAATGTCTGATAAGTGAAATTATCAAGGGGTGTGGTAAATTCTATAGTAATCACTACATCTACGGGCTTATGACTGCCACCATTTTGCGTAGATATAAATGGTGTATCTGAAACTCCAAAAGCCTTGTGTGCATCGTCAACAATAGTCACTACAGCATTGGTCTGCCCTGATTCTACCCCATTTGAACCAAGTTTTAAATTATTACCAACTAAATTTATACGTGAATAGGTAACTGATTTTACACTTCCGGTAGGTATACCATCCAATTGTACTGCAATCGAATTACGCTTAGAAGCTCCAACAGAGATAAGACTACCCTTTAAAATAACTTTTGTTGTCTTATTTGAAGTATTCTGATACTTAACAATATTCATATCCACAACAACATCGTTCATATCATAATCACCAAGTTCAGGCCAGTTGTCTTCAAATGCGTAAGAAAATGTGCCAAGATTAATCTCTGATACAGTCTGATCAGTTGGAGTTGTACCTGCTCCCTTGTCATTATTTCCACCTGCGTTACAAGTGGTTCCTGCAATAACAACAGTGGATTTGTCAAAAGCAACTATTGTTGCAGGGCTCTCTACAATATAATAGGTACTCCACTCGCCATTAGGCGTATGATCAGAACAAGCTACCTCAAGATTACCACCATAAGTAATTGCCTGCCATTGCTTGGTCACATCTACCTTTTTTAAGCGAGCCAAAGCCTTACCCGTTGAAGGGCCATTTATATAATTTCTATTACTGCTAAACTCTGCAATACCTGTTATTTCCAGAATACCCCCTGAGGCAATATTATATTTCGTTCCACTACCATCTACATTGGTAATAGTTAAAATGGCCTTGTCAATTACATTGACGATTGCGGTATTTGTGATTAAGGTTCCTATTTTTGTATAACACGCGGCTTCTAAAGTAGCATTAGTAAGATCGGCTGTTGTTACCGTTAAATTCCCTTCATTCCGAATCTTGGTAGTTGCTGTAGTACTCTTCAAGCTCTGAAATGTAGCCGTTCCAAAATTAGTAAAGCTGCCATTTGAGAAAGTAGCCTTTGTGGCCGTTAAAGTTCCATAATTTACATATAAAGCCTGATTAGAAGTACTTAAATCTGCTAATGAAGCTGTTCCATAATTTAAGAAAGCTCCCTCTGTATTCTGAATTACGTTGTTCAGATCAATTTTACCTGAAGCAGTGGTATAAAGAGCGTTATTATTACCCAGGGTCATGGTATAGCTCTTGTTAGTCCATGTTCCCTCAACGTAGATTTTCACGCCAGTTGTGCCATTATTAGCATTGATTTGCCCCGTGAAAGTAATTCCAGATTTAATCACGTAAGATTTACCTGATTCTACTACAACTGTTGCACCACCAGTTAAAGGTAATGCGGCTGGAGGAACAACAACATCTGTTGGCGATGCTATTCTGGATGAAGAATCTGTTGGCGATGCTATTCTGGATGAAGAAAATGTACTAATATTGCCTTCTCTAAGTCCGTTCGGAGAAGCTATTAACGAAGTAACGCCAGCGGTCTTAAGCATAGTAACAGAAACGATGCCAACAGGTGAAGTTTGTTTCAGATATACATACTGAGATAAGGTAGGTATTACTATTTTACCAGTAAAATCCTGTCCTTTTTTAGCTACACCAGCCCCTAACAAATTAGCTTTTGTTCCCAATTTCGGATCGTTGTCGAACAATTCCAGGCGATAAAAATACTTTCCTGCAAATTTATCATCGACAGTAACCCTAAAATCTATTGTCTTTACTGATGACCACTTAAAGTCTGAAGGAACTGTCGCTCCATTAGTAAACAATTTTGGAGTAGCTTTTTGTGTTTCCTTAGAGAAATCTACCTTGACGCAGCTTGTACACCATAGAATAATTCCTGTTAAACCTAATAGAAAAAAATGAAAATTAAATTTTTTGTGCATAAATTTTGTGCGCATGGTAGTGAAGTAATTAATACTTGTGGCCTATTTAAAAATATTTAACTATTGGCTTTATCGACCAAATCTTATACCAAAGATTTGAAAATTTAAGTTGGAAAAAGAAAAACAGGAAAAAAGAAGACTAGATTTATTAAACGGCTACATTCTTTCCTAACTATTTATACAAAGTTGCTAATAGTAATGTAGACTCAACTTAGATTTTCGATGTTTGGAATAAACAAGCCGGAATTTGGTTATTTTCAAGCTTTTGGACTCGAATTTGTAGGGGAGAGAAGAATTATGTAAAATAGAAGGGATTGTAGAGAAAAAGCTTTACCCGAATTAGAAAACAGGAACTTGAGTCAAACTAACCATATTACATAGTTAGATTTCATATGTATCACGATTTTGCAAATTGTTTAAATCTGAGCCAATGTTGACATTAATGGAAGAGGAAAATAGGCGCTAAAATTTATAATTCTATGAATTTTAGAAAACATAACCTATATAATTTGCGGAATCGGACTATGAAGATTTGAAAACCTGCATCTTTTGTGACCATTTTGCCGGTTATTATTCAAAAAAAGCCCCTAAGATTTCTCTCAGAGTCTTTTGTAATAAAAACTGGGTGGACGGCTAGGCGCCCCCGGCCAGCCCATCTACTTACTTTTCCGAGGATGAACCGGCAGTCGCACTGTCACAAAGCGTTTGCCGGTACCATCAGCGGTGCGGACTAGGCGTCCCCGGACTAGGCGTCCCCCGACTGGCCGTCCGCGCCTAACTACTCTGTTCGAGGTGAGAAGAGGTGTTAAGGCACAAAAAAAGCCCCAGAATTACTTCTGGAGCTTTTATAATAAAATCCTGGCATCTACTTACTCTCCCGAGGATGAACTCAGTACCATCAGCGGTGCGGGGCTTAACTACTCTGTTCGAGATGGGAAGAGGTGAACACCCGCCCAATGGACGCCATGAAG
>NZ_QVMT01000008.1 GCF_003418935.1 Emticicia sp. C21
TGCAGAATGAAGTAAAAATGAAAACTTATAAAACAAAAAGTAGTAGCAATCTCTTGATTACTACTACTTAAAAAATGTACCTTTAATATCTATAACCCTGTATCGTTTTTTTAGGACTAGTCATCTATTAAAAATCTCAAAGTTGCATTGTACTCCATCATAATATATTTCAATATAAATTTGTAAATCATTTACCCCATTTTCGGTAAATAAAGAATAATTTTTCTCTATAAAATCGATAAAAGATTCTTCATATTTAATGATTTCGCCTTCTGTTGAGAATTTTTTAGGATTCCAAAAAGACATTCCCCCAAAATCATATTCATCAGGCCTATTAATAAATTTTTTATCTGTTGGCTTGAAGTAAGAATTTATCAAGAAATCACCTTGAATCTTGTCAATAATTGTGTCGGGATAAAAATTATCTCCAAAGATTGAGAAAGTATATTTAAATATCATGGTTAATAAAATCCTACAGGTATTTATTCAATCTCTTCTCTTAGCGCTTTAAAAATTTATTCTTAACTAAAATATTTTGCGAAAACATTCTGACCATTATGCAAAACCTTATAATCACTTTTTTCATCTAAAATAGAAATCGTAATTTTGTCGTCTTCCGAGGTTATATTCAATTGAATGCTATCCAAACAAGCATCAGTCTAAATAATAATTTCTTCAATGATAGCAAGATTAAACGTAAAACATTTCGGTTCATGTATTATTGCTATTTCGGAATTTGAGGCATTAAGAATTTTAAAACTTGTCTCTTTTCTCATAATTAGACCTATGAATTTTAGTCAAGCTATTAAAATTGAAATACCTAAAAATTATTGTTAGATATATAAAATCTCCATGTGGAAGAATCAAATCAGGAAACTCTTATTATATCCTACTCATGCTAAACTATCAACTTTTGTATATAAAACCTTCGAATATGAAAATCATATTCCTATTGAAAAGTATTTAATGTTCATTTTACAGACATAATACCTTCAGTATGTCATACGACTTAAACAAAAACTAATACTACTTTATTATTCCTGACTTTCTTAGTAATTCAATATATTGAGGAGATAAACCTTTCAAGGAATTTTCATCTATCTCCTTATTTTTCTCCTCTTCTTCTTCACCAACTTCTTCTTCAATAAATAAATTTTGTAAAAGTTCATAAAAATTATTTGCTATTAAAATATACTCCTTTCCCTCTTCGCTTTCATGAAACCAATAGTAAATTTTTCCAAAATCTTTCTTTTTTAAACTAACACCAATTAAATCACCGCTTGTACCTTCACAAAAAGGAAGAAATTTCCTTGATAATTGATCTTTATAATCCATATATAGGTGCATCATTGTATTTATATTACCTGATATGGCAACAAAATAATTAACAGGAACACACCCGTTTTTGTCTGCTATTCTATTATCTTTAATTCCTTTAGCTGAAATACCATTTTTAAAGCTGAAAGCTCCAAATGTTTCTGAAAATATTCTGAGTTCAATAGGTATATTGGCTTTAAAATATTTTGACAATATTTCTTCATTGCAAATAATAATATTATGATATCTACGTGAAGGGTATTCCTCTCGTTCCCCAAGAGAATTAACAAGTAGCATGATTTTTTCTTCCATCTTTTTTATATTAAAATTTAAATTAGTTTCTCATATCTGATGCCGAACCTGTATGCGGAATCTTACTATGCAATTTATATGGAATAAGTTGAATAGTTGTTTTCCCTTTATGATGAGGTGTCAATTCTTGATCTTGTAACCATTTTTTAGCCGCAGCCTTATTTTTAAAGTGTCCTAAATCTACCATTTTTTGGTGTAAAATATTAAAATCATTAATATTCTCTCCATTTAAACCTTCTAATTCGAAATCCCCTCTTGACCACTTATCAAAAATAGGTCTATTATTCTTAAAAGGAATAGGATCTCCGCCTGTAACTTCGTTTACTTCAGGTATATTAGACTTCCAATCACTATTTCCAGGCTCTCCTTCCCATTCACCATTCTTTTTAGGAAGTCTGTCCTTCATGTCCAACATCTGATCATGAATAATGTTGGCTTTTGGCTGTGCAATAGAAGGAGCAACTTTAGGCATGGGGGTAGATAAAGCAGGAGCAAGTGCAGCTCCACCACTAGGCTTTAAACCACTCCCCGGTCCTTGGCTAAGACCTATTTCGGCGCCATTACCTATAGCTTCTCCTACTCTAAAATTTAATGAATTCATTTCCTCAGCAGTTAAGCTCACTACCTGAGAATATTTGTGATCTAATCCAATTTTACTGTATACGAAATGATTAAACCCTTAAAGAATAATATTTTGTCTTAGAGCTGAATTGATATTCACTACCGTTGTATTCGAAATCTCTTTTAGAGGCTGCATCATTATTTGAACCTGTACTGCCCCCCTTATTACTCCTACTTTTGCTGCTGTAGACACTTGCGATGCTCCGCTCCTATTTAAAAACTGAAGTAATGGGCTTCCCATTCCAACCTGCATCCCATCAGGGTCGGTTAAATTTACAGGATTATTCAATACAAACCCATACGGAGAGAAGTCTGTGAACTGGTCAATTGGGTCAGGTACACCCCAACGGCCAATCGTTGGATCGTACATCCGTGCACCAAAGTTATATAAATCCAGTTGGTTTTCGTACTCTTTCCCATTGTATAAGAAACGGTCTGATGGCTTCCCTAAATAAGGGTCAGGGTTACCATAGATGGGCAAATGCACACCCCAAGGGTCATAGTGTGCCTGTTGTACTATTCGAGGAGGATAAGCATCTTCCGGCCTGGTGGCATCTTTCTTTTCCTGACAACGACAGGCAACCCGCATATTACCCAAATGGTCAGTTAACTGATATTCATATCGCCAGAAGTTTTCGTTGGTCAACATTGGGCCATTCTCTACTGTTGGGTCTTCGGGAGAGAAAGCAGTGCCCGGAGGTAATGCTCTACCATTAGCTGTTGGTACACTTTCCACCTTACTATTTTTGAATACTACCCCACCCATATAATCAAATATACCATTGGCTGTTTCCATGTGTACCGTTTCGCCTGTGGCAGTATACACATACTTGTTGTTTTTGATTTTGCTCGGCAGATTCAGGTAATTATAAACTATTTCGCCATTGGCTATGCCCTTGTTTGCATCCTGCAACATATTACCTGCATCATCGTAGGTATAATCTATAGTAGAACCACCAGGGGTTTTGCTCTCATCAAAAAACTCGTAGTGTGGCAGGTTTTGCGTTTGTCCATTCGGCGATTCATTGACACTCACTAAGCGGTTAGAAGCACTGGCATAGGTATAAGTTAGGCCATCTACTGTTTCACCATTCCACTTGCGGCGCAGGGTTTTTATATTTCCGTGTTTATCATAAGTAAGATTTTCTAAAACCAATGCAGGAGCATTCCCATTCAATAAAGTTGATTTGCTTAATTGATATTCTGTATTGTACTCATAAGAATCGGCATATAAATTTCCTTTCTTTAATGCAAAAGGGTCTGTGTGTTTCCCTTTTCGTTGCGCTACCTGCTAGTTCTGCCCTGTAATAGTTTCATTACCAGGGAAGCCGCCATAGCTTAAACTCATAGCAAAGAAATCCTTCTGTGTTTCTAAAGCATTAGGGTTATTGATTTTCTTTAACCATCCTTTTATGTCATAGGCATAATCTACTTCCTGTATTTTGCAGCCCATCGTATTCTTGGTCATGTCGCCAAAACTATTATAGACATAACGGGCTACAGACTCCCAGTAAGCCTTGGCGTCTTCTGCCCCATCTTTACTAAGGCCTGTTTTCTGACAAACACTTGTAATGGCATTACTTTGATTATAGGCATACTTCTTCCATACTGTACTATTTAATAAAACAATGCTCTATTCAAAAGATATCTTTTTTCTTTCATAATCTATTGATATTTTGCCAAACTGTGCTAGTGCAGACTGGCCTAATAACAACGGAGCTACAGTATTATTTACAATAGATGCTTCTACGTTTTGTAATACTCGATCTCCTATCTGCACACTTTTTAATCTGACAACCGTACCGGGAGAAATATTTCCGGTAGCATCCTGAAAATTTACAGACCCTATAAAATCATCCTCCCGGAGTGTCCCTTGCTTGTAAAGAAACATGGCTTCAGTGGTAGAGATTGAAATAATACTTGCGCCTGTATCAAAAATAAAATCCATTTTACTACCATTGATCAATACAGGTACTTTATAAACCCCATTATCTTCTTCCATATAAACAGAAGTAGTACCCGACCAGTCTCCTGCCCTTTTAACTGTCAGGTTAGTTTTATCTCTTTCTATCTGAGCTTTTCTTCTGTTTTTCGATTTAGAACAGCCCGAACAACCAGATAAGTTGATAATTATAAAAGCATAGAGGATATATCTAGTCATTTTCATGAAAAATACTAATTAGGTTCTGTTTTAATTTCACCAATTTTAGGGATAATCTGGATTAAAAATCTTTGATTTTTAAATTCGTCTTTGCCTTCAAACCTGCCTACACCTCCTGTCCCACTTCCTGAAATAATTACCTCACACACATCCGGATCCGGAAGTTGATTGCCGGCCTTCCAGAAATTATATAGTGCCAGTGATCTCAGATAGCTCAGCTGGTAGTTTTCTATATAATCGTCTTTAGAGGCCATCCCTTCAATAACCAGTAGGTATTTAATGTCGTTATCTTTATACTTTGCTTTTTTTTCTTTCAATGTATTTACCAGGTTTTTTATATTGGCGCCTAATTTATAGAGGTAATCGTTATAATTTACATTGATTTTATCGCTTTTTGCAGCAAACTGTATTTGTTCTTTTAAAGTATACCTCTTGAATGATTTATCATATTTGAAATACTCAGGAGGTAACTTTTGCGTGGCTTCCTGCACTTCTCTAATCTTCTGTAGTTCCTTTTCGGTGGCAATTTGCTTTTTACGGAGGATAGCTACCGTGAGCACATAAAGCGCCAGCATAACAAAGAAAAGGCTCGTCATGAGGTCAGTATAGCTTGTCCAGAAAAATGATGATTCTTTTGATTTCATGGGGTTATAACAAGTCTTAGAATAATTTTCTGATAAAAAACTATTATCTCTTTTTAATGTCCTTATGAACTACCTGAGACTTTACGCCGATCGTTTTTAGCCTTTTACGATGGGGCAGTTTTAGTTATCTCTACAAATTTACAGTCACTAGTAGATGGATATTTTTGCCAGATTTTTATCCTTTTAACCATAGCAAAGTACCCTAAAGCTCCTTGTAAAACAACTAATAGTAAAAGTTGCCTATAGTGTGATTCGAACAAATATCCAATCTGTAAGAAAAGCACGTAGTAACCAAAAAGTGTACATGATAATACCCTTATGCACATAACTACAAATGCGTCAAAGCCTTTAACTTCACTTTTAATTCGTTTAGCAGTTCCAAAAGCAATGAAGAATATAGAGGAATAAAGAAGTGTCATACATAAGCTTAAAAACCAGACTGAACTATTAGGTAATTTATTTGAGAGATTAATAGGGATTTTATACCTATACAAAGGATTTTCAGGAATTAACTCTAAATAAAAATCATTTACATTAGAAAAATCTGAATTTAAAGTTATTTCTAAGGGTTCTGATATATTAACTCTTTGGGGTACATTTAAAAATAACTGCTGTTTATTATTTAGTAGAATACATAACTTTGAGTTTTCTGATTTTCCAGTAAAGTGTAATGTGGCATAACCTTTCATATCTTTGAAAATAAGCTTTCCTTTATACATATCAAAGGCGTTATTTCCTCTATAAGACTTATAAAGAAAAATTTCTTGATTTTTACCTTCTTCCATTAATGAAGTATCGGGTATTGCCATAACTGATTTTACTACATCAATTGGTGAAGTACTCAACCACGTATTTTTAGCATCAATAGAGTATAAATATGAATATTGAAAATATTTACTTTTAAATAAATCAAGCGTTTGACCAACACGTTCATTAATTTTCTCATTACTTAAATTGTGGGTCGGAACAACAATAAGGTTGGTATGGTGTATTTCTGAAGGCAATTCTGAAATTGCTTTATTTAGTTCTAAAAAACTATAGGCACTATCAATATCGTGGTCAAAATCACCAATTAAAGTTAAAACGCATGAATTATATTCAGATTTTCCATGTGTTTTAATTCTATCATGAGATTCTTTACATAATTCCATAATTTTTGAATAATTAGAATTATGATTTTTATTAGTTGCTTTTGATAATTTATTCTTGAGATTATCTTGAAAGTTTATAAAAGCATCTGGCGAGGGCAAGGGCATTTTTCTAGGAGCAGAGAGATATTCAATATTTTCTTTTATAGGTTCTTTTTCTCTGCCATAATAAATAATACAGTCTATATAAGCATCAATATTCTGTTGATGCAAATATGAAATATAAGACATTAAAATTAAATCTTGTAGTTTTAGAGAAGCAGTGAACTCATCAAAATCTGGTCTCATCGATTTCGAATCTGTTTTTAACTGTTCTTTTAGTTGTTTAATATACTTATCATATAATTTATTCTCAGAAGTAGAAAGGCTTTTATCAACTATAAAAATGTAACTTCTTTTTTTAGAAACTATAGATTTAGAGGCTGTATCATTAATAGCATATATTTTGTTAGTATAAAACTCATTATTCTCCTGTATAACTGCTTGTTTAAATGGATATGAGTAGATTGTAGCAAAATTGAACCAATTATTTTTTTGAATCTTATATCTATCATATTGTGAAATAATATCGGCATGGATTCCAAAAAATAAGGTCACCAGAAAGGTAAGAAACCCTGATAGGTTAATTAAAAATTTCACCTTATGATTATTTTCAATATGAGCTCTTATATCTGAAAAGTACTTTATACCAATATAAAGTATTAAAAGCATTAATACACACTGGAGAACAAATGTCTTTCCATTTAATATATTAATATCAAAATCGGCAAGTCGATAGAATATATTGTTCATGCTTATTTTCTAAAATATTAATTATTATTAACTACCTCTTCTTCCTTTCTACTTCTAAACCAGTTAATTGTGCTTTTTATGAAATTTGACTCCATGCGTTTCAGCATTTTTTCCAAGGTTGCATTCATTGTCATCATATCTTTGCTTACTGTTGTAAGTGCTCTGCTTATTTCTTTTTGCCTATTTCCGTCTTCCTGCGAATAAGTACTCATCACCTTTTGAAGGGTTTCTAAATGTTTAAGGTTACTAAGATTTGTACGGCCGTCTTCAAACGATTTTATCATCAGGTCTTCTTCTTTTACTTTTATTTCTTTTACGGCTTCAATACGTTGGGTAATATGTTGTTGTAGCCCATTTAAACTTACCTCAATGATATTATCAAGTTTGGCAACTGTATCATTGATTAACATCCCTCTGTTTTCGATTTCACTAAAGTGCTTCATCAGGAATCGCTGCAATTCTTTCGATTCCACGAGTACATCTTCTATTCTCTCTGATACATGTATAATATCTTGCGTGCGGTCAATCAGTTGTTTAGAATTATATACAAATTCATTCATCTGATTAAAATACTTCGATAGCTTATCAAAGGCTTCAACATTCTTCTTAAGCTCGGTTAAGACCGTAATATTAAAGGTCGCCATTTTATTCAGGTCAACCTGCTGAACGTATCGTATCACCTCAGACTGGTATTTTAGTGATTCAAAACTTTTATCTGTTAATAAGCTGATTTTTTCAACTTGCTTCTCAAAATTTATCCCAAAACGCTCAATATTTCGGTTAAGGGCAAAAATGCCGGTATTAACATCTTGAGAAAGAATAGGTAGAAGCTCGGTTTGTAAAAAGGTATAAAGCAGATTTTTTTTGCTTTCTATATATCTTTTAGCTCCTTTAAAGGCAAAGCCAGAATTAGATACTGTGCCTAATAGCCCTGCTAAACTGGCAATCATAGCTATTCTTACACCCCCAATCAGGTTATTAATCCCGCCACCATTGATAAATTCATTACTATTAATATCAGGTAAGCTAAATAAACCAATAATAATCCCTCCCATTGTGCCCATTAAACCCATATAAAGAGGAATGGGCAATGTTGTATTAATTTCATCTTCCAGCGCATCTATATTACGCTGAATGATGTCTTTAATAAGGTTAAAGTCGGCTATAGTACCTTTGTTCCGAATCAGATAGGTATTAATGGCTGTAAGGATATTTGTGATGGTATCGCTTTTTTCATCATGCTTATTTTCAACGAGAGAGACTTCTACCAGTTCAGCATTCATGGGTATATTGTCTTTCATCCAAGCCTCCACCTTAATTACAGCATCTTCATAAGCTGTGCCATCAAGTATATACTTTTCTATGTTTTCATCTCTGAGTTTTTTGTATTTCTCAGGGCTAAGATTTCCATAGATAGCACGACGACTCAAGCTATCTAATCCGGCAAGTATTTCATTGGGAGAAAGCCTTTTAAGGTCTTCTGCCAAAAAGGTTACTTTCTTTATACTAAAAGCATCTACTGTAGGAATCGAGTCTTTGTATACTCGTATAGTACGATTGGTGCTGTACCAGGAGCGAACCTGAAAGAAGAAAACAATGGCAATAATTATCCATTCAATGATTGTGAAATTCATTGTCAAAATGGTTTTAGTTAAGGTAATTTTTTAATCAAAATGAATCATGGCCTTCTGGGTCACAGTCCAGATATTATCTTCTTTATCAGCCCAGCCTTCTTCAACAGTAATAATCTGCTTCGATCGCGCCGTGATTGCATTTTCATAGGTACATACAGGTCTTAAATATCGTTGTGGGTCAGTCAGAGCATCTTTAGTTGTTAACTCATGGTTAATAAACTTAAAACGAGCCTTTGTGCCTTGTTCATTCAATATCGTAAACTGATACATATGTCTGGCAGCATTAAAAGCAGTATTATTGCTGTCGCTAAAAGTACCATTCTTATTAGGAACCAGAAAATAGAACGTCTGATAGATTTTAGGTTTACTTTTCTCGGGTATAACTATCTTTTGTTCTTCGTAAGATCCCTCTTCTTCTTCAGACTCGAATAAAAGTGCTTTTAGTTTTTCAATAGATTCTGATTCATCAATTAAATCGATTAAAGTATTTTGTTGCTCTTTCAGTTCGTCATAGTCTGCGCGCAATTGCTTATTTTCTTTCCATAATCGGGTATTATAGGCAAGTACCTCATCTAGTTTTTTTTGCTTTTCGGCAAGGCTGGTTTGAAATTCTATTTTCCGACCACGAATATTGAACCAGAAAAACACCCAGGTTATCACAAAAACTATTACTGCTGCTTCCATAACAAAGGCCCTGTTTTAGTTTTACAGGAGTTTAATTTTTGCTTTGGTTTTAAGTTCCCATTTATCGCCAACTAATTTGGCAATGCCTTCATTCCCTCTTTCTAATTTAATTGATTTAGCGCTTGAGTTAAAGCCTCCAATATATTCACAAACAGGTTTTAAATAAGATTCTGGATAAGATGTAGCTTCTGTTACAACACTAGGATTATCAATTGGCTTAAATTTAGCAGTATTTTCATCTATTAATTCAAACTCATACATATGATTAGCCGGATTCATTGTATTCGAACGAGTATCTCTGAAACTACCATCAGCATTAGGAGTAGATAGGTAGAAAGTGGTTATTTTACGCTCTACTGAAAGTTCTACGACTCTTGACTGCTCGTCAATTAATGAAGAGTTACTCTCATTTTTTAATCTATTGTTTTCACCTTTCAATTGGTTATTCTCATCTTTTAATTTACTATTTTCATTTTTTAAATCATTGTTTTCATTTCTAAACTCTGCAAGTTTACTATCTTCGTTTATATTTGACTGGCCTTTATTGATATCTTCTCTATCTTTTTGCAGTTCCTGGTTCATATTATTAAATTTGTCATGTATATCTTTCCTTTTAATTAGATATATACTTGCACCACCAAAAATACCACCTAAGACTAAACCAACGAACATATCAATCAACCAATTTCTAGACCCTTCATTTTCTCCAATCAAAGAGCCAATTTTTTTTAAAATTTCTTTTCTTTCTTTTGATATTGTTTTCGTTTTAGCTTTATATAAGTTTATAATATCTCCCGCAACATCAACTGAATCTTCAAAACTTAGAATAATAGGCGGAGGAAGTTTTCCATTTATTAAATTTCTAAAATTTAATATAATCCTTTTAATATCATCATTTTCATTAAACGGTGTTCCATCGTTACTTGCTTCGTATTTCCCATCTGCAACAACAATAACTTTTTGTTTGAAGTTATCAAGAGTATCAATTACACTTTGTAAATCTTTTGTAGAAATTTCTTTATTAACACAATCATCACAAAACATTCGTTTAAATTGATTAAGGGATACTGACAGTCGCGTTGATTTAATATTTATACTCTGAAAATCCTTTATTATTGCTTTAGACAATTTTATCTTATCTTCCCCTTGTGAGGAAAAAGCTATAAGACAAAACACCAGAAAAATATACTTCTTCATCTTATTAAATATTTAGTCACCTCTTAGTTGTTTAGCTAATAGGCAGTGTTTTCTATTATTTAGTAATTTCATACGCCAGATGATTCAGGGCGCCAATCAAAGGATAAAAGAATAAAGTCTCTTCTATCGGATCGTTCTGAGAGTCTAGTTCGTCTTTCTTTATTTTTAGCCCTTCCCTAACGTTTTGTTCCATGTCTTTCTCCAGCAATTTTTTATAATTTTCTATTGCTCCCGTATTCATGTTGAATTTGGCTTTGAAACTAAAATCGTTATTCAGGTCAAATAATAACTTGATAAAATTATTGACCTCTTCTACTACTTTTGGTACCAGTTCCTCAATCTTATTATAGGTATCACGTTTGGAAGCCAGTTTATCATCAGATGTGCCATACAAAATAGTTTTCATTTTTTCAGTTTTTTCATCCCATTCGCCACTATCTTCTTTATTGAAATCGAGCTTCATACGCAAGCCACCTTTACAGGTTACTTCTTTTGGTGTATCTTGCTTTACAATCTCAATACCATCTTCATGATATTCCGTTTCATATATTCTTTCAAATACTAATTTGGCTAGTTGCGACAAGGTAGCAGATTTGGGGCTAAGAATGTCGAGTATCAGCGAACCTGTACCACTAAACGTAATATACCTTGGCATCAAAAGTCCCTTCAATTTCATTATCTTGGCTATATGATAGATAATGCTTGTATAGAAAGTCAGAAATACGATTTTAAAGGATTCATCTTTGGCAAGCATCTCGTTAAAATCAATCACTACTTTGTCGCGTATTTCTTTATTTTGCTTGAGTGAGAAGAAAAATGCCAGAACATCGTCAGAACGTTGGCGGTCTTTTATCACTTCGTACGCTCTCTTAAGGTTATCAAAACCATTTGCTTCAAGTATCTCAAGTATTTCAGACTCATATTTTTTTATAAAACCATTTCTATCGGCAGCACCGTCCAGCGTAAATCCATCTCCAAAAATGGCATTGGCTGCAAACCTGAATGAAGTAGCCAGAATAGGATTATCATCCTGAAAAACTACCACATCTGTTGTTCCTCCGCCAATATCAATTGAAACTGCCGGGTATTTAGAAGTACGTACTGTACGATTATACCAATAAAAAGGAGCTATACTCTCAGGTATCTTTAGAGGTACTTTCTTTTCTCCTATTAGTTTTTTATAGTTTTTCTGCCATATAGCTTCAAAGAAGTTTCTCCTGCCTTCAAGCATACTCATCGGATAAAACCAGACTAATTCTGTTAATTCTAAATTACCTTGATTGAGTAGAACTTTGTTTCTGATAAGCAGCATAATAGACTCAATAAATCCTTCTATTCTTTTTTCTGCTTGTTTATCCAGTTTATAATTCTCCCATTTAAGATTTGTTTTTACTGTATAAATATCTTTAGGGATATGCTTGCGCTCATACATAAAACCCACGTTAAAATCGGCCATTCCATGCAATGTCTCATTGTATTTGGGCTTGTTTTCAATTAAGGCCGTACGTTGAGGGAATTTTACATAATGTTTTGCTCCTATTTTTTCCGGAATCATTTCCATTGGTAACAAATCCAGAATAGCTGTAGCTCTCGATCCATTGAGAGAACGATCAATTTCTTCCATAACAGGGTCATGTAAAGTAGCAATCTGCACGTCTTTCTCCGAAATCTCAAAAGCTACAGGTGAAGGATTATTTGTACTATTTAGTTCAATATGAGTATTGGTTGTACCGAAGTCTATGGCAAATCTAAATACATCATCGCCCATTGAAACTGTTGGGAATTTAGGAATAATCAGCCCTCTTTTACCCGACACTTCTACTGCGATATAATCAAAGTTCTGTTCTTCCAGTACATATACTTTTGAAGTAGCCCCCGTATTAACGCTCTTGCTATTCCTGTTTTTAATAGCTGCATTGCTTAGCTGCTTGTTGGCTTCATCAAAAAATAACAGATTATAATCATTATCGTAGGTCAATACATCTACATCTCTGTCGACTAAATGAATTCTATAATTTGATTTGAAATCGGGTTCATCAATTTTTATGAATGGCATAATATTCACACCAAACTGGTATTCTATCACAACCCCTTCATTTTTTTCCAGGTTGGGCTTGCGGGGAGAAGTTAAGCTGTCTGAAGACATATAGAGCCTTGTGAAATAGACATATTCGCCTTCCGCCTGAATCGGAATGCGTAAGCTTACACGTACACTTCCACCTGCTAGTTCTTTGATTTCAATATTTACACTACTACCATTAATCAAATCGGTCGTATTAAAGAAATCAAAAAATTCTTTTTTCAGTGGCATTAAATATCCTTTTGATCCATCGGGTCCTTTCCAGCCCCCGTCAAAAAAACAGTTACTATTAACGGGATAGACTAAACGTACAATGTGAGGCTCAAGAAAATCGCTTACAGTAAGCCATGGATAAACATCAGCATGCCCAGGAAGACGACGTTTATCCCAGGGATTAGGGTCTGATGTAGGAACAATTTGTTTGGGATCCCAGTTGCCATGTGCATATTTAATTTTATCATTACTAAAATTGCTTTGCAATACCATAGGCATTAGGCCACTCTTATATTTACTAGATTTAATGATAAATCCGCTATCACTTAAATTTTCGGGTTTAATCGTTGATTTTCTGAGCCAATATCCAAGCACTTCTACGAATTCGTTCTGAATACCTGTAGTTAATCTGTCAAACGATTTTTCAAAATCTTTAATAATTATTTTCTCACCATTTTCGCCAATTTCCCGCCATAAAACAGGATTTTCATCTTGTAACAAACTTAGACTTTTAGATAGATAATCTGAAATATCTTTAAATTTCTCCCTGAAATTGGGTAGTTTATTAAGATAATACCACAATTTCTGATATTGAATATCTCTTTTATGGAGAGGATAAAAAGTTTCTCCGAACAATTTATTACTACCTAGTTTTTCGTCGATAAAAGATAAATCGTTAGGAGAGCTAAAAAACAAAGTTGAGGGAGAAGTGCCACCCACAAAGCCGGACTTTATGCCATTATCGTAATAAAGAATGAAAATGCTTTTCAATTCATCAAAATTATATTCTTCTGCATCTTCTTTAAAATACAATTTATAAGCTTCACCTAATCTTTTATGGCTCTTATTGCCCTTCAGTAACTGCTTTAAGTCATCTTCCTTATCCCATTTAATTATTCGTAACCTGTCGCTTAGTTTATCAAAATTGAAAAACAACTCGCCTATATCAAAACACTGTGAAACAAGCCTTTCATCATTTTTTGTCCCTTTTAAATTTATATTTTTTGATAAATTTTGGAAAGCACTTCTTACAAGGTCAAATCTTGCAAATGGGCTCGGTACAGAAGTTGGCATAATTGTACCACCTTCGGCATCATGAATAGCGTCTATCTGAGCTTTGCCATAAGCCGTTACATTAGTACTAAACCAATGTTCGTTGTTAGTTAATTTATGGAGTGTGAGTACTTTACTCATAGGTGTATCAGATTAAAATAAAAGAAGTTGTTTTATTTCTTTTTTGCGTTTTGAAATAAATCAGGGAATTTATCAGATAGCATTTTTCCTGTGCCTGCTGACATCACTTTGATAAATTTATCTATCGCATTAGCATAATTATGCCCATTTATCACATCATTGTTCGCTTCGTCTAATGTTTTAAAGTCAACCTTTGTCTTGCCTAGAAACCCTCTTTTGGGAGAATATCCAATAATCAGATTAGACAGGTCTTCATTTATTTCTGAGTTAAATGCCTTGAAGGAGCGCCTGTTGTCAGTCATTTCATTGAGCCAGTCTTTAAATTGCTGGTTGAACTCTTTAAGATTAATTTCTATAAAGTTGCCTCTTGCAAAGCTTCTGTCAATAGCAGGGTTTTCAGATACCCAGGGAACATTACTGCCAATTACCTCATTGAGTCTTTTATCAAGGTATAGGCTAAAGAGCATAAATTGAGATAATGGTAGGCTCAGAATGTTCTGTGTAGAAATACTTAGCCCTTTTAGCCCAATAGTTTCTTCGTTTTCTCTGATACCAAATTCTTTAAAAACAGGTATTACAGGTTTACCATCAACACATTCTAAATCAATGTCTTCGGTATTTGCATAGTCGACTATCGCAAGCGCAGAAGCTAATTCAATGAAATGAGCATTATTTTTTTGTCCGTCTTTGCCTGGGTCAAAATCATAATCCTGATTGACCTCATCTCCGATGTAATAAAGGCGATTCAGTTTTTTATTAACCCCTCTTGAATAATATTGCAGCGCGGCTTTGGTTTTAGAGATAAAAGTAGCTTTGTCAATAACTTTTTTGTCTTGCACAGGCTTAATTCCAAAATAGGGCATTACCGTCAGAGCTCCTATTTTTGCATTTTTCAGATTTTCAGGATTCTGTACTTTTTCAGTTTCCGCCCCTCTGATATTTTTTAGTATCAAGGGAAAACCTGCAGCTCCTGTCCCACCAAAAATAGAACTGATAATAAAGACCCTGTCGTTTGGCGTAAAGTTGGAGGCAAAATTCTGAAACTCTTCTGATTCGGCAAATTGATTTAAAACTACACTACCAATATTAGGATTACCCACAAAGCCAATATCCATTTCGGTGCTTAGGTTTTCTTTAGAAAATAAAAGACTGGCAAAAGCCTTGTTTTTTTCATCAAGCCCACCGAAATCAATATAGTCTTCAAAAGTTTTATCTGAATCTTTTAGTGTTAACGCAGGGGTTGTACCAATACCATCACTCTTTTTTACAATATCTTCCAATGTTCGTATAGGGGTAGAGAAGAAGTCGCCTTTTACTAATTCTGTTTTGATAGAAGATCTTATTTGTTTGTATTTACTGATAAGTGTTTCGGTTCTTTGTACGTCTATATTATCTTTATGTGGGTCTATAATAATAGGAACAATTTCTGAAACCTGACTCATTTCTACCCCTGCTGCCATAAGCATAGTGAGAGATTTAAGTACGCGGGACCCTGTTCCGCCAATAGCGAAAATATATAATTTAGCAGGCATAATTATCTTAAATTGATTAACTAAATAGATATTAAAACAGAAAGGTTATCAAAAAGGGGTTTTACGGCTATTGGTACTCCAGTGCTTAATTAGTAGTGAAAAGACAACAAACAATATCATAGCTAAAAAAAACATGGTAAGACCATAAGTAAAGAATACAGAAGAGCCCTGATCAAACCGATAATCAGCAATTCCTTTTTTTATGTTAGCCTCATTACGTGGTATTTCCTGTTGTACCATATTATAGCATGATAAAAATACTATACTGAATGTAAGGAAAGCGCCGATTGCCATCATAATTAACCAGTGCTTCAGTTGACCAAAGCGAATACTATTAATAATATAATAGAACGTTACGGTGCAAAGTAGTGTAACTACTATTGTGCTTGTTGTTAAAGGTGTCAGTAACGTTTCAGCGTACAAATCTTCAACTAAAGATTCGTTTATAAACAGCGAGTAAAAATCAAATAGGGTATCTTCCATTATAATAAGTAAATTAATTATTAAGAGTTATATTCATAGAGCAATAGAATTCTTTATTCTGGCGATTGTAGGCATTATAGATGCCACTCATCATGTTTTTAAACCCGAAAGTTGTATTCTTAAAGTTGAGGCTATTTACGTTTTTATCATCATCACTACTTGAATCTTCAATCCATTTGACAGGAAAATACTTTTTTAGCCTTATTGTAGCGTCTCTTTTCCCTTTGCCGGCCTTATTTGTTGAAATCTTTATTTTGTGTGTGACCTTAGGTGTATCTTTTTCTTTCTGAATACTGACGACTTTAAAGTTATCTTTCAGATTATCTATTACGTAGTTATTAGGATTTGTTAAAAAATCCTCAGGTAACATAAGTTTAGAAAAATCAACCACTATATTAATGGTTAGCAGATCATTATTACTTGGTTTTACATCCTCTATTGAATGCACATAATCTGTCTTTGCGTGCAATTCATCGTTATCCTGATTGAATCTCCCTTCATTCTCACCGTCTTTCAGTACTATTGAATAATAAGGATTAACAATATTTTTGTCATTACTAAAGAAATAAAAATTTTCGAATTCCGGCAACCTATAAAAATCTCTTACATTCTGGTATTTTTCATTTGTCAAGAAATCTTCCATAGTAGCATTTTTTGCAAAAAAACAAATGTAATAGGGTCTTAAGCCGTCATATGGGAAAGATCTATTTTCATAAGTATAGTAATTTCCTATATAATCGGATCTCAGTTTAAGAACCAACACAGAACAATCATTAGCATACTTTCCAAAAATATTATTTGTCAGATTTTCTGCTTCTGTCAGGATTTTAATACGATTTTTTTCTTTCATATCTTTGGTTGAGTAGATAAGGTCTGAAAACATAATAGACATTTGCCCCTCAGTAAGATTATCCAGGATGCTCCTGAAGATTTGATTGAAATCAGTATAATTTCCTTTACCTTTTTTTGTTTCCTGTGCATTAAATATATCCGCCTCTTTGACTAAACCATCAAAGCTCATATTGCATGAGTATACACTATCATTGACAACATAGATAAGGCTTTTAGCAGGATTGAGATAATCAAAGTTATTTAAGAGTTTTGTCAATGCACCTTTAAATTGTCCTCTTGATTGTCTGCGGTCATAGTAAACCATACTACCACTACGTTCCAGATATAGTTTCGGCTCAATTACTCTTTCTTTTTTTTCATTCCCACTATTTAAAGCTATTTCGCTGCAGTTTTTTTTCTGTTTAATATAAGGTCTTGATACTAGAATATAATTTTCAAGTGCTTCATTATTTATTTTACCGTCTTCGCTAACCAGGTTTAGCTTATTAGTTTTTTCTTTGTTCTCTAGTAAAAAAGTATGTAATTCTCTGAACTCGGTCTGAGTAATATTGCAATCTGATTCTAAGGCAGTCTCAATCTTTTTATCAAACTCTTTCTTAAAAGAACCAGAACAACTACTCAACAATGAAAAGGTAAAAAGAAAGAAAAACAGATACAGAATATTTTTCATTTAGCGCTGGAGTCGAGGTTAAATTATTATTTTTAACTATGGCACCAAATATCTTTTTTTTTTCAGCAAAAGCGCAAAAAATTTATTTTACGGCAATTTTTTGGTAGCTTTTCTTTTTTTCGGTCAAATTTTTCACTAAATCTATATGGTTAAAAGTCTGCCTAACAGACAACTACAAATTATTATAGCTATTTGTCATTTTCTTTTTAGAATCATTTTGAGAACAAACAGCAATGGATAGAATTGCTTATCTAGCTGATAACTCCACTTCTGAAATTACGATAGAAAGCCGTAAAATGATAATTATTTTAGAAGCATAACAAATGCTTACTTACCATTACAGGGGTCTAAAGACAAAAACAGTTCAATGCTCACTTAAAACAACTCACTTGCTGTTTTTATACCATTCACTTGTAGATTTTAACTATTCATTTCCCAAAGTTTTGCAGTTCACTTAGTTTTTTGATAATTTGTTATAAAAAAACCTTACACCGAGATGAATGCCATCATTATTGAAGATGAAAAGATTGTTGCCAGAGAATTGTGTATAAAAATTGCGAAGACAAATCCTGAGGTAAAAATTTTAGAGATATTGCCAAGTGTCAAAACTGCTGTTAACTGGTTTAGCGAAAATGCTGAACCTGATGTAGTTTTTGCTGATATCCAACTGGCTGATGGGGTTAGTTTCGAGATTTTCGAAAGATTCAAACTTAGTTGTCCGATTATTTTTATTACTTCTTATAATGAATTTGCCATTCGTGCTTTCAAAGTAAATGGTATTGATTATTTGCTGAAACCCGTTGAGCCGGTTGATTTACAAAATGCCATTGAAAAGGCAAAAAGCATCAATCAGAAACAGACAAAAACGCCCATCGACATGAATAAGTTGATGGAAATGCTACAAACGGGAAACGTACCAAAGCCCGCCTATAAAGAGCATTTTTTGTGTAACCACCGCAATGCGTGGATACTGGTAAAAACCAAAGATATAGCCTATTTCTGTTATGAGATGGTGGTGCATATTGTCACAAAAAACAACGAGAAATTCAGTCTGGACAATACCATGGAAGAAATTGAAGCCACCCTCGACCCTGATCTTTTTTACAGAGTTAACCGACAATACATTGTTAATATAGATATCATTCAGAAGGTATGGGGCCTGGAAAACTTAAAATTAATGGTAAAACTGAAAGATCCACACCAGGCAACAGAAATTGACATTAGTCGCCAGAAAGCACCTCTTTTCAAGAAATGGTTGGAGAAATAACTAACGTATACAGAATCATGTATATACGCTGCAACATGAATAATGAAAACTATACTATTAATAGAAGACATCACTCTATACTTATTTTATTGCTTTTTATAGGTATTATTCCCTCAGCTTTTGCACAACGACTACCTTATACGTTCAACCAGATCAGAATAGCTGATAATAGCCTTGAAAACAGGATTTATTGCATGCTTAAAGACCAAAGCGGCTATCTATGGCTTGGTACAGCAAGCGGCCTTAAACGCTATGATTCTGAATTGACCATTACACTCAAGCGACAGAAAAACAACCCCAATTCGCTGGTAGATAATAATGTGCTTGCTTTGTGCGAGGATAGGCAAGGGAGAATATGGGTGGGTACGAGTGAGGGCGTTTGTTATTTTGATAAACAAAAAAACTCGTTTGTAACATTAAAGGAATTAAACAAACCAGATTATGTATGCTTCAATATTATCTGCGATTCGAGAGGCGATATCTGGTTTACAATACGTGACCGCGGCTTATTTAAATTTGATACACGTACCAATCAACTGCAAAATTTCAGACATAGCGAGATAAACAAGCAAACAATAAGTTCAAACAGAATCATTCAAAACGGCCTTATCGAAGCCCCTGATAAAAAAGGGCTCTGGATTCTCTGTAACAATGATTTTGGTCTGAATTATCTAGATTTTTCCAGCCGGAAAATATTCAACCGTGGTTATAATCCTCCAAAAATTCCGGTTTTTGAGGTTCAAGTTCCCACCGCATTAACAATCAATCAAAATAAACTTGTATTTGCTGATAACACTAAGCACCAGATTGTCTGGTATGATACACCTAGTAAAAAAATAACAAAGAGTTTTCAATTAGAGGGTGAATGGGCTACGTTTTTGAAGTGGCAAAATTATTTTTTGATGTCAATCAGAATCTTTGGTTAAGCGCATTCGAAAACAGAATGGCTTATATTGATATGTCAAAAAACCAGATTACCGGAATTAAATATGAAAAAGGAAATAACAACTCCTTTACGGCCAATCAGTTTTTCGATGTAATGCAGGAAAAAAACGGTACAATCTGGTTTGGAACTTTAAATGGCATCTCAACAGTAAATGGATTATCGGCACTTTATCCGAACAAAAAAATCTTTGATGTTTTTGATTTTTCTAATGCTTTTTTCAAAAACGACGAAAAAAATGGTTTGATGACTCTTACCGAAGATCCGAGTGATAGCTCGTGGTGGATGGCTACCAGCGATAATCGTCTGATTAATTATCAACCTGAAACCAATCAGGCTGTTACTTATCAGGCTCCAACCAATAAAAAATTTTTAAGGGGTTATGATATACCTGTGGCACTTAATGATTATCAGCAAAAACTAATCATAGTTAAGCAATTTGAAATTTATCTTTTCGATAAAAAGACAAAGAAATCTGAAAAAATAAAAAACGATCCGCTAATTTCTTATGGGGTAAGCTACTCCATTTCACATACACACCTTTTGGGAGATTCGTTATGGGTTTTTATGACTGGAAAGAGGATTTATAAAACGCTTAATTATAACCTGAAAACTAAAACCTGGAAAACTTATCCGATTATCTTTAGCAAAGGAGCTGAGCTAAAGGACACAACTAAATATTTTGCCCCCAACTTTTCTTTATATAGCCGAAGTGGTGAATTCTGGTTGGCTATTCATTCAGGTGGAATGGCTAAGTTTTCAAAAGAAAAGCAGGCCTTTGAGATCATCAAAACCAAACAGGATATTGATTTTGCGAAGGTTGGGTATTCGGGTTTTGTAGAAGACAAAAGCGGAAACTTCTGGCTTGGAAGCTATGACCTGATTAAGTTCAACCCAAAAACTTATGATTTTCAGACAGTCTTGGACATGGATATGATAGACGGCTTAACCATTGATGAGCACGATAATCTGTGTATAACCTCTCTGGATAATGTTCTGTATTTCAATGAAAAAACAAAGGAAAAATTCACCTTTAATTTCCAGACCAACGATCTGTTTTCGGTGTGGGGGAACAGGTTGATTCCACTTAAAAATAAAAAAATAGTTTCAACTTATAAGCAAATGGCAGTCTTGCTTAATTTCAAAGGCTTTAAGTTGCCTTCTTTCAATGACAAATTGTACTTCAACCGCATTTCTACGGCCGATACCACTATTATTCTTCACAAGAATGATTCACATATAGACTTTGATTCCAAGCAGAACTCGTTCTCTATTTCTTTTGGTATCCTCACTCCCCCAAGTGATGATTTGTATGAAATGTCTTATCAGCTGGAAGGGTATGATAAAAATTGGGTAGTGGATAAAGAAGGTAAAAAGATGGCTGTTTACGGGCATCTGGATGGTGGCGATTATTTGTTTAAGATAAGAGCCAGAGACATCAACCAGAAATATTTACCTGTTCAGACCCTGAAGATTCATATAGATACGCTTTTCTACCGGACTCTCTGGTTTAAAGTATTGTGCTTTTTTGCAGGTATCCTGACTCTTATTGCGTTTTTCAGGTATCGCACTAATCAAAGGAAGAAAATTCATCATTTGCAGATTCAATCGACCAGATTAGAAAAAGACAAAACCGAAATTCAGTATCAGAATCTGATTAACCACCTGAACCCGCATTTTCTGTTCAATAGCCTTACCTCATTGAATGGCTTTATTTTATCAGAGCCTGATGTGGCCTCTGATTTTCTACAGAAATTGTCGTCTATCTATCGATATATTTTACAGAATAAAGATACGGAAACCGTGAGCCTGAGTCAGGAATTAGCTTTTGTGAAGAACTATGTTAATCTTCAGAAGTCGCGTTTTGAAGAGGGCTTGCAGGTAAATATTGTTGTTGAGGATAAATATATGCTCGCAGGAATTGTGCCTGTAACCTTACAGAATCTTTTTGAGAATGCCATTAAGCATAATACTATTGACGACGAAAGCCCATTGGTGATTGATGTTTTTGTTGAAGACGAACGACTAATAGTAAAGAATAATATTCAGAAGAAGAAATTTGTAGAGACGTCAAACAAGCAAGGACTTGACAGCCTGAAAACCCTCTACAAATACCTTAGTACGGCACCTTTGGAAACTATCGAAACAGAGAGTGAATTTATTGTAAAGGTGCCGTTGCTTTAAAGTATTATTCGGGCTCTCCGAAACATATCAGGTTGTAACCCTCTTCAACAGCGATAGTCCGGGTGTTGGAAGAAGTATTACAAAATCTAAGCCTTGCCGTGGTGTTCGTCACATTTTCAATGGTAACTATTATCTTACTGTCGGTCAGACCATCATTATATTTACCTGAAAACGCAAGAGCCGGAGCTGTTTTAAAGTAAAAAGACGGCAATGATATATCAACGGTTCCACATGAATTACCTGGAATAGTCAAGGAGTTCGGAAGAGTAATGCTGCAAAGAAAAAACATGAGTTGTGTACTGGTACTATTTCGTAATAATCCTTTACCCGCCACAGTTACATTTCCGCTAAACGCACCATTACCCAAAACGTTAAGTTTATGATTTCCGCCAAAAGTGCCAATTCCTACGGTGCCATTTACACTAAAATTAACCGCTGCCAGTTGATTCGAACTGTATAGCCGTAATGCGCCAAGGTTATTCTGATACTCATGAGTCCACTTGAAATTAGATGCAGAGCTCTTTATTACTAACTTATTATTCAATAATTCCAGCTTTTCGCCTGGTTCACTAGTATAGCCGTAGTTTCCTATACCTATTCTTTCTGTAGCTAATATATTATTTGTAAATCTTGCGTTGGTACCATTTGTCATTTCAAGGCTGTACTTAGTTGCTTGTCCACCAATCCCTACAATTCCACCTGCGAAATTGATCCCTTCATTAGCAGTTGTCCAGACAGATGACCCTGATTGTATGCTATTAACGCCTTGGCAAACAACAATTTTATTAGTTTGTGTATCGTAATGAACACTGCCTGTATAGTTTAGATTTGGGCAATAACCACCATTTGATAGATAAGTCTGGAAAGTTTGCGGATAAGAAGCATTAGATTGTCCAAATATATAATTCGCTTTAGCCAGACAAGTAAAAAAAAGAAAACTGAAAAAAAACTTTTTCATAATTGTAAACGGTTTTGATTTATTGACCAAGAACTTGTCTAACATTATTTAGATATAAAAATAAGATACTCACCAAACAGTACTTTTGTTTTGCGAACCAAAATATCTGTTACACGATGAGCATCTTGAACAAAATTAAGATTAAAAAGTATATTTTACCTTATTTAAGTACTGCTAAAAGAGGAAATATTCTTTCAGAGGAAAGAAGGATAGATATCATCAGAGCAATATTTCATCGTTTGAAGACTGGTTGTCAATGGAGGGAGTTACCTATAGAGCGTTATTTTAAAGATAACTACAGCTATAAATCAGTTTTTTATCACTTTAGTAAATGGTGTAAAGATGGTTCATGGGCAAGAATGTGGGTAGAATTATTACAAACTCATAAAAGACATTTAGATTTATCAAATATCCAGATAGACGGTTCTCATGCCAGAGCAAATCGAGGAGGTGAAAAAGTAGGATACCAGTTCAGAAAGTCTGATCAAACGACTAATTTTTTGTATTTATCCGATAGTCAAGGCATTTTATTAGCTATATCGGAACCTATTAGTGGTGAACATAATGATTTATCTGAAATACAACAACATTTTGAAGAGTTGTTAAATTGGTTAAGAAAAGCAGATATAGCTATTGACGGTTTATTTCTAAATGCAGATGCTGGATATGACAGCCAAAGATTTAGAGAGATTTGCTACACTTATCAAATTCAAGCTAATATAGCTTTTAATACAAGAAATGCTAGTAATGTAGACAGATTTGAATATTTTGATGAGGTTTTATATCAAAATCGATTTGTCATTGAAAGGGCTTTTGCTTGGTTAGATGCTTTTAAAGCATTGCTTATTAGATACGAAACGACTGCTTTGAATTGGCTTAGTTTAAATATTATAGGTATGGCTATATCTTTTATTAGAAAAATTGAGAGAAAAATAAAACCTTAGACAAGTTCCAATACAGATTAAATTAAATACAATATTATTCAAGGTTATATTTGAGCCGGTAGGATTACAAAAACGAACAACTGTTTGGGTAGAAGTTGCTGATTGTACATTGGTAATAAGCTTACCGAAATCTCCGGTTCCGCTTAGTAGATTGGCGATTGAAACCGAAGGTGCAGCAGAAAAGCCTCCTGCCGAAAGAGACCCTGTGGCAGTTGCACAACCTCCGGCAATGACAGTGAAACTTGATCCGGTAGAAATAGTGGCCGTAAGATATTTAAGTTGAGTATTATTAATACTTCGTATAATCCCTTTGCCATTATTGACGGTCAGATTACCACTAAAGTTTCCTGTGCCATCAACGCTCAATCTGGCAGTTGGAGTCACCGAACCAATACCAATATTACCTCCATTTGAAAAAATCATACGAGTAATACCATTTTCCTGGAGTGTTAAATGGTTATTAGCATCTGAATACTGGTATTTCCAGACTTTAGAACCTGTAGTACTTTTGATTGCTATAGCTCCGTCAGTTACTTCTATTCCGGATACAGGTGCAGAACCTCCAACTCCTAAGCCAGACACCAATACGTTATCAAATTTACCTGTTCCGTTTACATCTAGGGTATATTGAGGAGAGGATGTATTGATCCCTACTTTTCCTGTAGAAAAAAATATATCGCTTCCGGCCTTACCCCAAACTTCGGTAGTTCCAACCCAATCTATTCCATTACAAACCATCATAGTTGAAGAGCTGGTATTGAAATAAATCTTGCCCTTGTCCTCAACAGTACAAGCCGGAGCTGCTGCCAGATTTGGCACAATAAAACCATCAGGCAACAAGGTACCTGATTGGGCAAAAACGTTGCCTGATAAATGAGTAGCAATAAATAAAATGAGTATTTTCTTCATGGTATAGAGCGGTACACCGCTACGTTTATTTTAGATGATTAACACATCAAAATTGTAGCTTACCAGATAAAAAATAAAAATAAAGTAAGTGACTAGCAGGAAAAACAACCTGAATAGCGACAGGGTGTCTGTGAGTTGCGATTAGCTTTTACCTGAAATATCAAATGAAATTCTAAATAGACGTCTAAAAAACAAATTCTTTTATGGCTTGCTATTTAATATTTAATAACCTGTTAAATTTATATTTACGACTTCAGCTAAACCTACCATTACCTATATACGCAACAAGAATTTAAAGTTCAGGATAAATCTCTACAAGCCAGGAAAAGCAAAAATTCCTGAAGAGACTCATCAGGAATTTTGATACATAAATCGGAAGACTCTTTTATTTAGACCATCTCTTGTGTTACCTGGATACTCGCAAGCTCATCAGCAGACGCCTTATGCTGGCGTATTTCATATTTTATAAGCCTTAAGACTGTGTTCATTTCTACTTCTGTACCAATTGTCAGGCGGAGGCATTGCGCTACAGGATAGCCAACCATGATATTTCTTGCACTTAATACTTGTTTGATTTGCTCTAATAAACCCGCATCATGAAAACGAAGCAATATGAAATTAGCGGCAGAAGGCAATACACTGAAAGAGGTTTCGTCGGCCATTTCATCAAGCAGATAAGAAACAAAATCCCGCAGGTTTTTAACACGGGCCTGGTGTGCTTTTACCACATTGCTATATAAAGGATTCGTCAGAAAATCAGTAACTACAAGCTCAGTAAACACATTAATAGTAAACGGGATTGTATGTTTTTTTATCAGGTTAATCAATGAAGCATTTCCGGCAGCATAACCAAATCTGATACCCGGTAATCCATACCCCTTTGAGAGTGTTTTGAGCACCAAAAGGTTTGCATATTCATTCACCAAAGGTAGTGCTGATTCTCCACCAAATTCTCCATAAGCCTCATCTACCATAAAAACACAGCCGGGATGCTGGTTCAACAAAGTTTTCAAAGTAGTAAGTGGTAAACTTGCTCCTGTCGGATTGTTAGGCGATGTCAGAATAATTAAAGATGGCTCAGTTACCTGTGGAAAAGTGCTCAGGTTAAAAGCATTTTCTTCGCTTATATGCCAATTCTTGTAAGGCATCCGTTCGTTCTGGCACATCTGATGGTAGACCGTAAACGTAGGATTCTCGATAATGGCTTCTGAAAGAAATTTTGAACAGCAGTTAACAATTTGCTGAATTAATTGCGAAGAGCCATTGCCTAATACAATGTTTTCAGTAGCTACTCCTGCTTCTTTAGCTATCAATGCATGTAGTTGTGTCTGATGAAAGTCCGGATAGCGATTCCAGGCTACATTAAGCATTTTGTTAACTAATTGTTGTTTCAGATTTTGTGGAATATCAAAGGCAGTTTCGTTGCAATGTAATCTCATTACTTCATTTGATCCTAATTCTGTCCAAAGCGTTTGTTCAATCTGTGGATATTCTGATACCTGGTTGATGGCGGTTACTTGTTCTACTGTTTTCATGGAATTATTTTATAGAGAAATTTTAAATAGCTTTTTATAATTGAATCGTTTTTTATCAGTTAGCCCAGAAAAGGCTGGTTATTTCTTCACCTTTAAATTCGGTGGCATATCGGTTGGTTAAATCAGTTTTTAAATTTGTACCATTCAATTGAAGATAATCAAATAATGCTGCACGTTTTTGTAAGGTAAAACCGGTTTCTTCAAATAATTGAACCCATTGCTCAGTGGCAAAATGCTTCTCAACTCTTATCTTCTCTGTATTGCCCAATACATCGTCGATTTCACGGCTGAAGAATAGTTTTAAGGCCGCTTTTTCAGTAGTGGTAATCGGTAGTGTATCAATAATCTGAAATAACACACCATAATGATTTACACAGTTCTGAAAACGCTTTTTGTAGGATGGCTCGAAGTGATTGGAATTGGGCTCGCTCAATACAAATGCATCTACATTCAAGTTCTTCAGGATTCCAAAAACTGCTTTTCTTTGAGCCATGTGCTGAATATGATGCAAAGCAAAAGAAGCATTTACATATAAACCATCATACTGCCCAGGCAGCATTTCTTTTAATTCTTCTTGTGACATTTGCTCAATAAATGCTTCCTTTACCATTAGTCTTACTTCGAATGGTGCATTTTCACTAGCGCGTTTGATATTTGCTTCGGTCATTTTAAGTGCATCAGCAAATGGCTCAATTCCAACCACAGTCAGGCATTTAATCTGGCTATCTGCTTTTTTCGAAAGACCTTCAATAATATTGCTTACCTGAAAACCTGTGCCGATGCCAATATCCATTAAAACAGGATTGGTATGGCTTACCAGGGCATCTATTAATAAAGTATTGGTGCAATGCTGACTAAGATTAGCTAAAGGGAATTGCTGAATCAATAATTCAAACAAGCGAATCTGGGGAATCTCGAAACGTTGTAAATAAATATGCTCCTGCGATTGTCCAGTCATGAAATGTTTTCTCATGGCTTTAGCCAATGTATAAGCAAACATAGCCTCTGGCTCATCTAAATCTTCTAAAGATTCATGATATATATCATTCAATAAGGCTTTGTCGACTTCAGTTAATGAGTGAGGCATTCTGCTTGCCAAATCGTTCAGGATAACTTTTGTATTTACTAATGTAGCTTCCATAGAATACTTGTTTGTTTTGATTGATGGCTCAAAACTATTGAATGGATTCTGCTCAGTAAATTATTTTCAGGTGAACTGACAAAAATCGTAAGTGAATGGTTTAATGCTAGGAAGCGAGTTGAAAATGATTTTTTGATTAATAAGTTATTTATTCTCCCCTAGAGATTCTGTTTATGTATCGCTCTTTCAGGAGGTAAAAAAATAAGAGAAGACTGATGTACCCAAAAATTCTATATATTCACCCTGGAAAGGGCAAAGTGCGGTTTTAATTTTGAGGAGAGGTAATTGGAATACAGCTATTAATATAAGTTAGCGAAATTGCTTTTAACAAACAAAACACTGATATATCGTCCCGATGGGACTTTAAATCTTTGAGTTCTATTTTTTTCTACCGATATACCGTCCCTCTGGGACTTAAAATATCCCGTTAGGGATAATATATCGGTAGATAAAAACCCTATTTAAGAACAAAGTCCCGTAGGGACGATATATTAAAATTCTTTTAATATATCTTATGTGACAATTAGCTTTTACTCTCTCCTTGCGCTGAAATTCCATTTATTAAACAACTTAATAAATATCTTGGCAATATTCTTAGCATCATCAATCCCTCTGTGGTGTGTGCCTTCTAAAGTGATTTTTTCGTTTTTGAGGGCATTTTTCATGCCCATCGAGCGGGTTTGTCTGATTTTGGCGTATTGGTGCTTCAGACTGATGTGTGCTTCCAACCAATCAATTGGTAATCCATGCAATTGGCAATCATTTTTAAATTGCACTTGATCATAAAAACCCCATGAGCAAAGAAGATATTCATCGCCAAAGCTTAGTATCCAGTTTTGAAATTCTTCCAATACAATCGGGAATAGCTGCGCATAATCTACTTGATCTTGTGTGATAGACGTTAATTCAGTACAGAAAGCAGATAGCATAGTATGTACTGTGGGTTTAACGAATCTGCTAAACTCACTGATTATCTGTTTTTCTTCATTGATACACAGCGCCCCTATTTCTATAATTTCGTTAGGCTGTTTATCTCTTCTTTCCCAGCATGTGGCTTCCAGGTCTACTATTATGTATTTCATATTAATATAAATTTCTCCTCTACATACATCATTCAAAAGGCTTCCAATTCTCGTCTTTGGGTTCTTCTATTGTGGGTTGTCTTGCATTTTTCCTCGTTTCTTCGTCACACGCGCCGAAAAGAATAAAATTCTTTTGCGCTTGTTTTAAAGACATCTCATTTGCTCCGCCCTCACTATCAGGGCCTTTCAACTGAAAAGGGTCGTCTTCCCAACGACAAACCGGACAAATATCATACGCCTCGGGTTCTGTCAATGTTTTATACCCACAACAAGGGCAAGTGAATTTGACTTTTGCTGTCAGAATAGACAATGCTTTTGCTCTGGCATATTTATCAAAGCCAATTAATGTTTTTGTGTGAACCCAACGTTCTTTTATCTCTTCCGGTAAACCATGCAGTGATAGGTCGTCATCAATAATAACATAGTTTTCATTTTTTCCGGATTGTTCAACCCATTCACTAATTTCAGTGGCTCTATCAGCCAGTTGGTCAATGCTTGTTTTGCTATTCAATTTGCTTATTGTATGAAAGTCAAGCCCACGTTTTTTAAAAATTTCTTTCCATTTCTTTTCATCAAAGCTTATTCTATGGGTGGTTGTCAGAACTATTGAAGCATTCGTTTCTTTATATAGAATCGCTAAATTTTCAGCCGCATTTTCATTAAATTTCATAAAACCATCTGATAGCTGTTCAGTTGGTTTCCAGATGGGTGTGGTTACTAAAACGCCGTCTATATCTATAAGAATGGTCATGTAAGTAGTTTTCCTTCATTAGTTTACACAGTGCTTATTTCTATGATTTCGTTGGGCTGTTTATCTCTTCTTACCCAACAGGTGGCTTCAAGGTCTAGGATTATGTATTTCATTCAAAGTGAATTTTATTACTTAGTTAGTATTCAAATATATACAAAAAAGAGCTGTTGTAGAAATAAATCAGATTCTAATGGTAAGGGCTTTTAAAATTTACTTGTAACCTTTCTTCAAAACATAAGTTCTTGGTTTAGTTATTAATAATATCTTAAAATCATATCTATGATTTCTATAAACATTACCACCAATTGTTTCAATTATACAAAGAGAATTTTTCTACTATTTATACTATTTTCTTTATTCATTTCAAAATCATTATCTCAGCCGTTAGCAGATAGTACCAAAAAAAAAATTGATTTACTGTTTAGAAAATGGGATACTTCAGACAAACCTGGATGTGTTTTTGGCATAGTATACAATGATTCTCTAATTTATAAAGGTGCTTATGGATTAGCTAATGTAGAAGAGAATATTGCTAATACAACTCAAAGTATTTATTATATGTGTTCGGTGTCAAAACAGTTTGCAGGTTATTCTATTGCATTATTAGTTAAACAAGGCAAATTGCAGCTCGATGATGATATTCGGCGTTACATCCCTTGGATAGCCGATTTTGGCAAAAAAATTACTATACAGCATTTATTAAATCATACAAGCGGTTTACGTGATGATATTACTCTAGCCAATATTAAAGGATTGCCTATGGGCGGAGTATTAAATCAGAGAATTGCTTTAAATATTATAGGAAGACAAACTTCGCTAAATTTTTCTCCAGGAGAAAAATTCTCTTATTCTAATTCTAACTATATTCTATTAGCCGAAATTGTAAAAGTGGTAAGTAATCTAAGCTTCAATGATTTTGTCGATTCTCAGATATTTAAGCCTTTAGGTATGGCAGATAGTCGTTTTATTGATAATGAAAGCCAAATTATTAAAAGCAGGGCATTATCATACGAAACTGAAAATAATATTATTAAAAATGTTCATCAGAATGTTTATACACTTGGTGATGGGGGGTTATTTACTAATATAATAGATATGTCTCTCTGGATAAAAAACTTTTACTTGCCTAAAATTGGTGATTCAACAACTATTGATCTATTTACTCAAAAGGGTAAATTAAATGATGGAACCTCTATCAATTATGCAATGGGAATAAATGTCGAGGTATTCAGAGGGCAAACACGTTTTATACATAACGGAGGATTGGCAGGGTATCGCACTATTATGGCAGTCTATCCAAAGTTAAAACTAGGTTTTCTTATTTTTGGTAACGCTGGTGATAGCGAAGTATATACCAAAATAAATCAACTTTCAGAATTATTTATGGCAGATAATAAAGAGAAATTAAAGAATAAAGAATCTATCCCAAAAAATACTACTACTTCTCTCTCCTTAGACCAAGGCATTCTTGAAAACTTTGTTGGTAATTATATTGCAGAAAATGGATATCGACTTAATCTCAAAATAAAAGATAACCAGATATGGCTCAATGAGAATAATTTACTCATAGCAAAATCAAAAGACACACTTGTTTTAAAAAATAACCCGGCAGTATATTATGTTTTCTATTCTGGAAATAATAAACAAGCTGCTAGTGTAAATCTAATTTCACCTATTTATGGTAATAAGCCTATTAAACTTATACGTTATAATTCTCCAATCTCAATAACCGACAAATTATTACAATCCTATACTGGCAACTATTACTCTTCAGAATTAGACTGCATTTATACTATTACTATTAAAAATCATGAACTGTTTTTTAATAATAGTATAAATGGTGAAGCTAAAATTATGCTATTAGATACTGAGCATTTAACAAGTGACTATGAATTTATGAAGCACTTATTAATTAAAAGAAATAAAAAAGGCGAAATTATTGGCTTTGACATCAATAGTGGAGCGATTATGAATTTACATTTTAAAAAAATGTAAGTATATAATACTGACTTTATCAATTAAAAAAAAGAATTATACGTAAAAGAAGAATTATAATTTACGCTGTAATGTCTTTACAAGCTTTGGTGAATTTTAAAACTTTCTACTCCTCCACATACTCCAAAACATCACCGGGCTGGCAATTCAATACCTTACAAATGGCTTCAAGGGTATCGAAACGGATACCCTTAGCTTTACCTGTTTTCAGGATGGATAAATTGACGGTGGTGATTCCGATTTTTTCTGCCAACTCTTTACTTTGCATCTTGCGTTTGGCAAGCATCACATCTACATTGATTATAATTGGCATATCTTAAATAAATAAATCTTGTTCTTTCTGTAATTGTAATCCCTGTCTGAAAATGGCGGCAAAGAAATAGGCAAAGATGCCCAAAATGAAGTGCAAGATAACTAAAATTACTGCCATGTCTTCTACCTCTGCAAAAATGCTGGCAAAGAAAATAGTTAAGCCCGGCAAAAAGAGATTGGCCCAATAAAAATACCGTAGTTGTCTGATGCCAAATTCTGTAAACAGTTTAGGTTGAAAAAAGACCTTGAAAATATTGCTCGCCAAAAGAAAGAATAATCCGTATAGCCCCAATACCAGCAGAAAATCAAAGATGATGTATGACATATTGTAATCTCCGTTCAGAAAAGGTTTTTCTGTAAACGGGTACATGACATGGAAATACTTTTTGTTTTCTCTGAAGCCCAGAAACACTCCTGTTACTAATGCGAAAAGTGAATAGGCAGCAGTAAACAGATAAAAAAAGGCGAGCACGCGGGTGATATAAAAAAGAATTCTAGAAATAATTTTTACTTTGTTCATTTTTCATAATTTTGAATACAACTGTAAAAATAAGCTTTAGTTATCATAAAACAATAATTAGTTTATTTTTTACAATTATTCCCCACTATATCTATTTTCTTTTTTCTCAATCTTATTTACTAATTTTATCATTCTTCAAAAAAAAGTTTCAAAACTTTTGTAATGACTTTCAAGGCCAGTCGTCTATGTTATTGAAATGGATTTAAAAGTATTTACACAATCGGTTCTGCAGCATCAATCCCGGTTATTCCGGGTAGCAAAACTCTTCCTTAAGAATACAGAGGAGGCCGAAGACACCGTTCAGGAAATATTTTTAAGACTATGGGATAAACGTCAGCAATTGGGAGCGTATAATAGTGTAGAGGCTTTGGCGGTGCAAATGACCAAAAACCTTTGTCTGGATAAACTGAAGTCTCATGCGTATAACTATACGAGCACAGGTCTGGAAACGGTTGAGGTAAGTGCCAGAACTTATACGCCCCATGAGCAGACAGAACTGGCCGATAGCAATGAATTGTTAAAGAAAATCATCGACGATTTACCCGAAATTCAGAAAACGATTCTCCACCTGCGGGATGTAGAGGAGTATTCGTTTGAAGAGATTGAACAGATTACAGGACAGACCATCAATAATATCAGAGTCATATTGTCGAGAGCGCGAAAAAGTGTGAGAGACAGTTATCAAAAAACGAACAATTATGTATCAGGAAATTGAAAAATTACTGGAGAAATATTATGAAGGTGAAACCACACTCCAGGAAGAAAAGTATATCAAAGAGTTTTTCGGCAAAGCAGAGGTGCCCACACATTTGCAGCACCATATAGCCGAGTTTGCTTATTACCGTCTGGCTGCCAGGGAGACACCCTCGAAAAATCTGAATGAGGAATTGCTCAGACGCATCGAAAAGAAAGGCAGAATCATCCAGTTCAGAGCTGTGAGTTTGAGAATTGCCGCGGGTGTGGCGTTAGTTTTAGGAAGTTTTGCAGCCGGCTACTATTACAACAATAAAGGTGGAGAAATAGCTATTATAGAAAATCCTACGGCGAATTCGATGAAAGAAACCTTACAGTTTAAACAGGTGAATCTGACATCGGCCAGTGAGAGGATTGATGCGGTGAACCAGAGTTTAAAACTGGAAGAATTAGACAAAGAACTCATCCAATTGCTGATTAATACCTTGAATTTCGACGATAACGTGAATGTGCGTCTGGCGGCTTGTCAGGCACTAGCCCGTTTCGAAAGTGAACCTGCCGTAAGAGAAGGACTCATGCAATCGCTCAAAATTCAGACTGACCCGAATATTCAGATTACGCTCATAGAATTACTGGTAATGATGAAAGAAAAACGTGCTTCGGAAACGCTGGAGCAAATTTCAAAAGACAAAGCCGTGATGGATGTGGTGAGGATGAAAGCAGAAGAGGGGGCGGCTACTTTGATTACTTTGTAAACAAACAATTAACAATAACGGATTTACTGAGAAGTTAAGGCCTTATTCTCAGAGTGGTCCAATCAAACAAATCAATTTCAGAATTATTTAAAAGCCAATTACAATGAAAAAAAATATGTTCGTACTCGCTTGCCTTTTATTAACTGCTGTTTATACGCAAGCACAGGAATTCAAATCAAAATTAGCCAATACCAAGGACAGCAAAATAGCAATTGAACTTGAAGGCGAAAACCTTAAGATTGAAGGATATGCCGGGGATGAAGTAATTATCAAAGGCGGTGGCCTTGAACCAATTCCGGAGCAAGCCAAAGGTTTGAAACCCCTCTACAATACCAATGTTGATAATACAGGTTTGGGTCTGGCTGTGAATATGGAAGGTGGGGTTCTAAAAATTGAAAAAGCCGCTAGAAAATCGGCGAGATATACGATAATGGTTCCTAATAAGGCAACGATCATGTATACCCAGATTAATTTCCAGGGCTCAGTAATCAGCCTTAGCAATATCGATGGTGATCTGGAGATAAAAACCAATAATGCTGATATTAAACTGAACAATGTAACCGGGCCTATTGTCGCCAATAGCATCAGCGGTAAACTCACAGCGGTTTTCTCTGCATTGAATCAGTCTACCCCATCTTCTATCTCTCTGATAAGCGGGGATCTGGACATTACGCTTCCTGCTACGGCTAAAGCTACACTGTCAATGAAATCTATCTCGGGAGAAATATACTCTGATATAGACCTGAATTTGAAATCAGGTAAAGATGGCATGTCGAGAGTAGGTGGCGGTCATAACATCACCGGTAATATGAACGGTGGTGGCGTGAATCTTCAACTAAATACTATCAGCAGCAATATCTACGTTCGCAAAAAATAAAGACCTTTGTCCGATATAAAATTATGAAAAAGCTTACATTATTACTATTACTCGGCCTTTGCCAATCGTTTACTTACGCACAGAAAATTATCGAAAAACACCTGCCGTTCTCGGCAGGGCAATCGGTAGACCTGAATCTCAGATTCGCTGACGACATTAAGGTACAATACTGGGATAAAGCAGAGGTGTATGTGAAGATTTCAGTGGAAATTAACGGAGGCCGATTGAATGATGCACTAACAGTTGATGCGAAAAGCAACTCAAACGAAATAAGTCTGAAAACTGATTATGACAAAGATTTAATAAAAAAAGGCAGAGCGGAAGATTGCCCTGATACCAAAGACGGGCATCGGTCGTCGTGGGGTAGTGACAACGAACGATATTATGTATGCAGTACTATCAATTATGAAGTGTATCTACCAAAAAAAGCCGAGGTAAGTTTGGAAACGATTAATGGCAATATCTGGATCAGCAGCATCAGCAACAATCTTACAGCTAAAACTATCAGCGGTTTTGTAGAGGTGAACTGGCCAAAAGGCAAAGGCGGTAATATAGGCATGAAAACCATTACCGGCGAAGTATACTCAGATTTAGACATTGCTTTCACCAACAAAAAACAGAAAAATCCGATAGTTGGTTATCTGCTGGAAGGCAAAGTGTATGGCGGTGGCCCGGAGGTACGATTTGAGTCTATCAGTAATAATGTGTATATCCGAAATAAGAATTAAGTAAATTATATGTAATTAAGGTTTAGTTTTGGCAGCTTTGCAATGGCAAGGCTGCCAAACTTTTTTTGCTAACTTAGGTGGAAAGGCAGATTGAGAGTATCATTAATCAAATTTCTTTAGCTATGTAAATGAATTTGAGGGCAAAGTATTCGTTCCTTTGTAAAAATATTCTATTGCTTCCTATGATAAAAAGATTAAAAACAACGGTATTTACTTGTCTGACACTCGCCTTTGCCTGTATTCAAACTTATGCCCAGATTCCTGAACAATTCAAGCCGATAGACCAGTTTATTCAGCAGAATATGGATAAAAACCATATACCCGGTTTATCTATTGCCATTGTTAATAAAGATCAGGTAATCTTCTCGAAAGGCTATGGGAAAGACGGAGAAAATAAGGCTATTATTAGTAGTACTCCCTTTGCCATTGCTTCATTAAGTAAGGCATTTACGGCTATGGCCGTTATGCAACTGGTGGAAGCCGGAAAAATCAATCTGGATGCGCCTGTTAAACAATATATCCCGTCGTTTAAAATGGCTGATGCGCGCGCTGACAAAATTACTGTCAGACAATTTTTAAATCAGACCAGTGGTTTATCCGATGTAGTGTACCCTGAATTAAGCTTTAAACAACAGCCAGCCTCTACCAAAAATACGATTGATAATCTGAAAGATGTTGAACTGGATAGTAATCCGGGTGAGACATTCCGTTATCATAATCCTAACTATCATATCATGGCTCATTTGGTTGAGATAGTGAGTCAGGAAAAATTTGCTGATTATTTACAGAAGCATATCTTCACACCCTTGCAAATGACTCATACGAGTAGCCACCACAGCACGCTGGAGTTTCAGAGAAAAGTGCCCCAAGGCAATATATTTGTGTTTGGTCAAGCTGTAAAAACGAATGAACCTAACTGGTTTATAGAGGGGTCAGCGGGATTAGTTTCAACCACTTCTGACTTAGCTAAGTGGCTAAGGCTATATCTGAATAAAGGCGAGTATCAGGGACAAAGGTTATTAAGTGAGAAGGGTATAGAAACAATGTTTTCGCACCCTGCCAATAGTTCTTATGGACTGGGTTGGTTTGTAGACCCACAAAAGAATGTATCGCATAGTGGTGTATTCTGGACCTATCAGGCAGAACAAATGATTTTGGCTAAGGAAGGCTACGGCATCGTGATTCTGTTTAATAGTGGCATCAACGCCTTTCAGGATTACCATAGTTTTATGCTAGGCGTAAGTAATATTCTGACTAATCAGGCAGCTGAAACTTCTTTTATGAATGATTCGATGTATGAATTATTGATTGCTACTTTTATTATCATTACGCTTATCCTGACTGTTTTCAGTTTCAGAAATATGAAAATGTGGGTGATTAAACACCGTGCCAAGTCATCGTGGGTAATTATCAGTAAAAATATTGTTCGTTTATTGCCTTTAGTTCTCCTGGCATTAGCCCCTACTCTCTTAACCTTAATTTCACATAGAGTATTAAGTTGGGAACGCATTTTTCTGATGGCGCCAAGTGTCATTATCTGGCTGGGTATTGTAGCCTTTTGTAATCTGATGGTAGTAGTGAGCAGAAGTATCAGGTTAAGGAGTCGAGATAATTTTTGATATTAAAAAAGTCGGGAAGTAATACCTCCCGACTTTAGCACTTTCTTTCTTTAATAATCCAAAAAACATCATTTCAATTCCCAAACTCTAAAGCGCTTTACCGCTATGCTTCCATATTGCGATTGTCCCTGAGGCATTTCCCTTTTGCCTATAAGCAAGCCTACTTCTCCAGAAAGAGGAAAATTATCTGATAGTTTAAAGGTTCTTACTTCTTCATTATCAATATAGCAGGTTATCTTTCTTCCGTATTTCGTTACTTTCAGCGTACTCGTCTTGTCGTCTTTCATTAAATCTTTTACCCAACGGCTACCGTTTTCATGCGAATGGCTCATCCCTTTAGGCGGCATTTCTGTCGTTCTCCAACCGTCAGTTGTTTTTGCGAAATATGCCTGCGAGGGTGTTCTGTTTTCATCTCTCACTAAAGGCAATGCCCACACAATACCACAAATACCTGCATTGCCTACATCACATTGCACTTCTGCCACAAAATTTTCCAGTTCTCGTCCTATGCCAAAGTGGTATTCACGCTTCCAGGCGCCCAGATGTGCCTTGTATTTACCCTCTTCATAAAATAGCTTATCGTTCTTTATATCAAATACAGGCAAATGCAAAGGCCCCTTACCATCGCAATTTTCCTCTACCAGAAGTGTGGCATTTTTCAGGCTTTTGTCTTCTTGTACAGCAAGAGCCTTAGCTTTGAGGGAATCTGCCCGTTCTTTTGCCTGTTGTTTTGCATAAATTTCCTTCCCTTCAGGTGTTTGCGAATACCAGACAGCGAAGCCCATTAAGGCTATAAAACCCAGAAATATAAAAAGTATCACTTTCAGAAATTTCATTTGAAAATTAAATAATGTTCAAAGTAAGAGAGGTAGGTTCAAACGATAATCATTTACCACCTGCTATATGCATTTATTTTTATTGAAGGTTTTTTTGGCGGATAAGTACTGATAATAGCAGGTAAAATTTTTAACCACGGATTATTTCTGAACTAAAGGCATAGACTGACCTTGGCACTCCTTGGCTAATATTGTATATTAATTTTATAGACTATTGTTGTTAATCTATCTTATGTATCTTAATTTGCATCTGAAATGAACGCTCTTGTCAATACTATAAAACCTAAGATGAAACCCTATCTCTCAATTCTCCTTTCGCTAGGGCTTTATACCTGCGCTCATCATACGATGCCCCACGATGCAGGACAGGCATGGCAGAATACCATTCAGCAGATTCCCGGAAAAATTGAATGCGAATTATATAACCAAGGCGGCGAGGGAATTGCCTATCATGATAAAGACAGCATCAATAATGGAAGTGGGAAGCTAAACCCCGCTAATGGCACTTTCCTGAACGAATTCAGGATGAAAGAGGGGGTTGACATTTCTTATACCAAGGCTAACGATATTGACAATACGAAATATAATAAAGTAATGCCCGAAATAAATAAATTCTATGTTGGGTGGACAGAAAACAGCGAATGGATAAAATATTACGTCAATGTAAAAGAAACGGGTAATTATAGTGTCGGACTGATGTACACAGCTAATGGCGACGGACTTATCTCTCTGGATATTGACGGCAAACCAGTAGCTGAAAACCTGAAAGTTGTTTCAACCTTTGACCCCAACGAACCTGTAGCCTGGCGTCAGTGGCACCATTGGAATAAGGCAGAATCGTTGGCAGAAGTGAAACTGACCAAAGGCATTCATACCCTGACTTTACATACGGTAGAGCATGGTAATATGAATTACGATTACCTCGAATTTAAGAAGCGATAAGCTAACCTTAGAACTAAATTGTATAACTAATGAACCAGTACGTAATCATAGCCAGAGATGGCGTTGATGAAGAAGCCATTGATCGACGAATGGCTGCTCGCCCTATCCACTTGGCGGGTGCAAAAAATCTTAAAGAACATAATCAATTCTTATTAGGCGGTGCTATTCTTGACGATGCCGGCAAAATGGTAGGCTCTGTCATGATTGTTCAGTTTGAAACTGACGAAGAGATGCGGGCGTGGTACGATAGTGAACCTTATATTATCCAAAATGTCTGGCAATCAATTGAAATTAAGCCGTTTAGAGTAGCAAACGTATAACTATTTCAATAATTGGCATGATATTTTTAATAAATTCTTAAGTCGATTAATTACTCCTTTTTGTCGCTAATTAGCAATTTTACGTCTATAAATAGAATAAAATAGTTGAACATTTATAACAATTTACTAGCACGATTTTATTGTAAATTTTTTTTTTAATCGCTTTTTAATAATTTTACAGTCCTAATTTTTTTTGTGTCTTAATTTAATAAACAAACTAAACAAACCTACAAGTTATGAGAAAACAATCTCTACTTCTCTTCATGCTGGGGATTCTCTTTACTGCGTGGCAGGCTGCTGCTCAAGAAAGGACCGTTTCCGGAAAGGTAACCGCCTCAGAAGATGGCTCTCCACTACCCGGTGTAAGTGTTACGGTAAAAGGAACTAAACTAGGAACTCAGTCGGATGCTTCCGGAGTTTACAAAATCAATGTTTCAGGTAATGCCACTTTAATTTTCAGTTTCATTGGTACAGTATCGCAAGAAGTACCAGTAGGAACCCGTACAATCGTTGATGTTCAGTTGGTGTCAGACAACAAACAATTGAGTGAAGTTGTAGTTGTAGGTTATGGTACACAAAAAAGAACAGAATTTACAGGTGCGGCTTCAACCGTAAAAGCTACACAGATAGCTGAACGCCCTGTACAAAGTTTCTCACAAGGTTTAACAGGTCAGGCTGCCGGTGTAAACATTACACAACCGAACGGTCTATTAAACAACCCTCCTGTTATCCGTGTACGTGGTCTTAGCTCACTTTCTTTGAGCTCGTTCCCATTAGTAGTAGTTGACGGTATACCTATCACTACAGGTGACGTATCAGGTAACGCCTCTACCAACAACCCGCTAGGTGATATTAACCCTGCTGACATCGAGTCAATCGACGTATTAAAAGATGCTGCTTCTGCTGCTATCTACGGTTCTCGTGCTGCTGCCGGTGTATTATTAATCACTACTAAACGTGGTAAAGCTGGTAAAACTAAAGTATCTATTGATAGCTGGGCAGGTGTAAGCAACGCTGTTCGTTTACCAGATGTATTGAATGCACAACAGTACATGGATCACAAAAACATGGCAATTGCTAATGCATTGACACTTAACCCAAATGCTGTTGCAGCTTCTCAACGTAACGATAAAAACCAATCATTCTTACCAGCTTATAATAAAGATGGTTCTTTAATTGATACTGATTGGTATAACGAAGTATATCGTACCGGTTTTTCTCAAAACCATAACCTGACTGTACAAGGTGGTACAGAAAAAACCAACTACTATTTCTCGGCAGGTTTTTCTGATCAGGATGGTTTCTTAAGAGCTAACAGCTTCCAACGCCGTTCAGGACGTTTGAATATGGATCATCAGGCTACAAACTGGTTAAAATTATCAGCTAATATCAATTTTGCCAATAGCTTGAACAAATCACCTAACAGTGGTTCTTACACTGGTGGTGCATTTGCTACTTCAGGTTTAGGTCGTATCGCTGTTGCACAGGTTCCTAACTTGCCTGCCTATAACGAAGATGGTACTTATAATATCGAAAATAACACAGTAGGTCGTAAAAACAACTTATTGCCTGCGCAGTTCCCTAATGCCGCCGTTTTAAGAGACTTAGATAAAAACATTTCTGAAACTAACCGTATCATTGCCAATTTAGGGGCTGAAATTAAATTGTATGAAGGTTTAACTTTCAAAACTACTTATTCTTGGGACTTCAGAAATATTGAAAACATCCGTTTCTGGAACCCATATAATGGTGATGGTCAATCTGCACAAGGTGATGCTTACAACCAACAGACACGTGCTGATAACTGGAACTGGATTAATACCCTACAATACATGAAGACGTTTGGTGAAAAACACAACCTTTCGTTAGTAGCAGGTTCTGACGTACAAAAAAGAAGAACTACGCAATGGGGTGCGCAACGCCAGGGTTTAGCTGACTTCTTCTTCCAGGATTTCCAGGGTAACTTCGGTACAAACCTTGCTGCCGGAAATGCTATTACTCAAGTAGCTTATGAAGCGTATTTAGGTAGCATTAGCTATAGCTTTGCTAACAAATATTTTATCAGTGGTAACTACCGTCGTGATGGCAACTCGGCACTTTCTGCTGAAAACCGTTGGGGTGATTTCGGTGGGGTTTCTGCAGGCTGGACAATCTCAGAAGAAGAATTCTTCAAAAACTTAGGTTTTGGCAACAAACTTTCGTCACTACGTTTGAAAGCGAGCTGGGGTAAAGTTGGTAACGGTAACGTAAACAATGCGTATGGTTCTTATTCTACTTTTGGTTCAGGTCTTTACGGAGCAGCACCTACCTTAGCGTTCAACCAGGCAGGTAACAGAGATTTGAAATGGGAAACAAGTGAGCAAACTAATATTGGTTTAGATGTTAGCTTCCTGAACGACCGTATCACTTTTGAAGCTAACTGGTATAACAAAAATATCAATAATTTGATTTTGGATGTGCCACAAGCACCATCAAAAGGTATCCCTAATAACTCAATTCTTGCTAACGTTGGTTCAATGTATAACAAAGGTTGGGAGTTTTCTATCAATGCAGTACCTGTTAACAAAGGTGGTTTCACCTGGTCAACTAACCTGAACTTCTCTACTAACAAAAACCTGGTTACTGCTCTTGTTGACGATAACACTCCTATTCTTACCAACACTTCTGGTTTGGAAGCAACAAGTATCACTAAAGTTGGTTACTCTGCAGGACAAGTTTACGGTGTTGTAACACGCGGCGTGAACCCGGCTAATGGTCGTCGTATTTTCGTTACACGTGATGGCAAAGAAGTACAATACCTACACCATGGTGGCCCTAACGCGTGGACTTTCCTTGACGGAACACAAACTACTTCTCCATCAGCTCAACAACAGATATTGGGTGGTACAATACCAACCTGGTATGGTGGTTTCAACAATACCTTGAAATACAAAGGATTTGACTTAGGAATTAACTTCACATTCTCTGGTGGTAACTATATCTATAATGGTAGCAAAGCCGGTTTAAGAGACCAACGTGTATGGAACAACTCAGTTGATGTATTGCGTTCATGGAAACAAGCCGGTGACATCACTGACGTTCCAAGAGCAGTATATGGTGATAACGTATCAAACGGTTCATCATTCCTTATCTCTGAAAACCTTGAAAAAGGAGACTTCTTACGTTTACAAACAGCTACTTTAGGTTACCGTGTGCCAAGCACATTTGGCAAAACCGGTATCACTTCTTTAAGAGTATATGTTCAGGTTAATAATGCTTTCTTACTTACTAAGTATACAGGTGTTGACCCTGAAATCTCGACTAACGGAGACACTAACACTGCTTCTGGTATCGAGCGTAACTCAATCCCTCAAGGAAGACAATTCACAGCTGGTCTTAACTTAAGTTTCTAATTCTTAAATGACATTGATTTTATGAACATATTAAATAAAAAAATAGGAATCTTATCACTGGCTATGACCATTAGCTTGTCTTCGTGCAACGAAGACTTCCTGAACGCCGTTCCGGAACTAAGCTTGTCAGATGCTACAGTGTTCTCTACTCCGGCTCGTGTTGAGTCACAAGTAATCGGTTTGTATGGTTCAATCAAAAATGGTGCTTTTTTGGGCGGTCGTTATCTGATTTATAACGACATCCGTGCTGAAGAGTTTGTAAACCGTACGACTAACTCGGTAACAGGGTATTCTACTTATCAAGGCAACCAGGATCCATCAGATACGTATATCGCTAACTTCTGGACTCAGGGTTACCTGACTATCAACAGAGCTAACTTGTTCTTAGAGGGGCTGGCAGCTAATCCAAACGCTGTTAGTGCTACTTTAGCAGGTAACTATGCCGGTGAAGCTAAGTTTTTGAGAGCACTTACTTATTTCTCTCTGGTACAATTCTTTGCTAAACCTTATGCTTTAGATAATGGTGCATCTCCGGGTCTTCCATTAAGATTAAAAGGTGAAGTTACTTCTGCTAATAACAACTTAGCAAGAAGCACAGTAGCTCAGATTTATGACCAGATTCTGAAAGATTTGAATGAAGCTGAAGCTTCTTTACCAGATAATTATACTACTCCTTTGTTGCGTACATCAAGAGCACACAAAAACACGGCTATCGCTTTAAAAACCCGTGTATTGTTGGCTAAGAGAGATTACGCTGGGGTAATTGCAGAAGCCAATAAAATTGTATCTGCTGCGGCTCCTTTCACCTCTCCAAACAGAGTGGCTCATGCATTACAACCTGATGTGGTTTCTGTGTTCAGAGCACCGTATACTTCAACAGAATCGATCTTATCTTTCCCGATGGCTGATACAAATGCTCCTGGTACTCAAAACCAGTTAGGGTATTATTTCAACGCGGGTAACGTAGAGTATTTCATCAATACAGGCCCAACTGGTATCTATTCTAACCCACAGTTCACGGCTACTGATGATCGTAAAACTAAATTGACAGTAGCTACTACTGCTGTAGCGGCGTCGCCATCAAGCACGAAATTCAGTGGTGTATCTCCGTTTACTGACTTCGTACCAAGTATCCGTTATGCTGAAGTATTGTTAAACCTTGCTGAGGCAGAAGCAGAAGCTGGTAGCCAGACACGTGCATTAGCTTTATTACAAGCAGTACACCACCGTTCGGATGCAGGTTACGATTTCGGAACACTTGATAAAGCCGGTTTAATTAACGCGATCTTAACTGAAAGACGTATCGAATTATTTGCTGAAGGTTTCAGAACAAATGACATCCTGAGAAGAGCACAACCAATCAACTCTTTCGGTGCAGGTGCTTTGATTCAACCAACAGAAACAAGATATATCTTCGGTATTCCGTTAGCAGAAACCCAGGTTAACCCAGGTATCGGTAACTAATATTTCTGTTCTTTCGTATATTTGAAATGGGTTGCCTGAGTTCTCTCAGCAACCCATTCTTATTAAAACCTGATTCTATATTACATTATGAAAAATACTATGAAACAATTCAAAAAACTATTAATCGTTGTGGGTTTTGCCTGTGGTTCGGCCAATGCTCAAATAGCCGTATCAGGCGATGCCATCGGAGGAACACCCATGACAGGCCAGGCCTATATGAATGTAAAGGGCTCACCTTATCTGCTCGAAAACTGGGAGAAAGGCAGTGTTACTGTGGCATCGGGCAAAAAATTTGAAAACCTTGATCTCAAATTTGACCAGGTAATAAATCAGGTAATTTTTCAGGATGCAGATGGGGGTATGAAAGCTTTTACCCAACCCATCATTTCTTTTACTATCGGGAAAGATGCCAACGAACATGTATTTCAGAGAGGTGCTGACGGTGTTTTCTACGAAAAATTAGTAACCGGAAAAGTAACTTTATGGAAAAAGAATCATAAAACCATCATCGACGAGAAACCGTATGGCTCTGCTACTATGCAACGTAATGTATTAAACAACAATACCTATTACGTAGGTGAAATAGCCCAGCTCACTAAAATCAAAAACGATAAAAAATCGGTTTTAGAGTTACTATCTGACAAAGCGGAAGACATTGAAGAATATATGAAAAAACATAAACTCAACCCCAGGACCGAAAGCGATCTGGTAAGACTTGTTATGTATTATAATGGCTTATAAACTGTTTGATTACTATTCCAGGTGCCTGCCTTAATTATAAGGGCAGGCATTTTAGTTTAATTATCGCCTAATTCTGTATTCATCCTGATAGAATGCACATAAAATCATTCTTCTATATAATCTGGAACTCCACCAGGCGCTAAAGGTTCTTACTCTCTTCTACGGAACTCTTCAAAGATAAAATTCGTTCTTTAATATCCGGTTCTATAGTACTCATCAGGCTATTCCGATTTCGCTAATTTTGTCAGGAGCGAGGATATAGCACAGGCAAATAAATCAGTTTTTATGAAATGATTGTGCCTGGAATGGCGTTAAAGAAACGGTGCTAATAAATTATCAACTTAAACGCATGCTTTAAAACTAAGATTTTAACCTATAAAACCCGCTTTTAGTGGCTACCATGGTCAGAATACTCATGCTTAAACATGCACTAACTCTTAGCTTATGTTCAAATCTTTTAAACTGATTTCCTTTCTGGTTATCCTGAGTGTTGCACTATCCTCAGCCAACACAATTACCTCAAAAAATGTTAAATCTGAAAACATCACCCACAAGAAAACAGTTACTACTATAAGTGCTGTAGAAATGCTTTACAATGATTGTCGTCTGAATGGTATAGTCGACTATGCAGCCTTTCAGGAAGCAATGGCCGGCTATGAGAAATACCGTCCGTCGAAATCAATTGTTACGATTGTTGATTTCAATCTGCCCTCTACCCAGGAAAGATTTTTTGTGGTAGATGTATTACAGAAAAAACTGTTGTTTTCTTCCTTAGTAGCTCACGGGCGTAATTCAGGCGAAAACATGGCTAATTCGTTTTCTAACGAAATGGAATCTCATAAAAGTAGCCTGGGATTTTATACCGTTGGACAGATTATACAAAGCCCGAAACATGGCATGGCTTTATTGCTGGGAGGTTTGCAGAAAGGCATTAACGACAATGCCCGTCGCCGCGAAGTGATTATTCATGGAGCAGACTATGTAAGCACCAATTTTGTAAAACAACATGGCAGATTAGGTCGTAGCTACGGCTGCCCTGCTTTACCAAATGAACTGATACCGCAAGTTGTTCCTGTCATTGCAAATGGCAGTTTATTGTATATCCATAGAGAAAATTCACAGATAGCCTATGCTAAAAGGTAAAAAGGTTGTTATTTTATTTTGCATTGTTTTAACTGTTGTTGGTAGTGTAACAAGCTGTAAAAAAGGCAAAAAACGTAGAAGCTTACTGCCGGATTCGAGTATCTACTCGTCACAGAATTTTGCCGATATATTGCTGGATAGTAATGTGGTCAACAAGTTTTTTACGACAGTTTCGACAGAAGATACCATACGGGAAGAGGTGAAAGAATTTTATTCCCGCCGTTATTATCAGTCGGCGTGGTTTAATAAAGACGGTATCAGTAATGCGGCCCAGAACTTCCATAGTCAGTTGAAAAACTATACCTACGATTTTGCCGACAGCAGTTTCCAGAATGTAGAATTAGATAACCTGATTGCTAGTGCAGAAAGCGATGAAAAAGACTTTTTAAAACGCAAAGCCGAGGTGCAACGCCTCGAGCTTTTGCTCACTACGACTTTCTTCAATTATGCCATCAAGGCTTATGGGGGTATTACCAAAAATCCATTGGATTTAGAGTGGTTTATTCCAAGAAAAAAGAAAAATTATCAGTCCTTGCTTGATTCACTGGTTTCAATGGATCAAGGGGTAAAAGTAAGAGAGCCCGTCAATGTATACTATCTCCGCCTGAAAGAAAAACTGCGTATCTACCGGAATATTGAGCGTAAAGGTGGTTGGCCAAAGGTCATTACAGCAAAAAAGCAATTAGCGGTTGGCGACAGAGATACCAGCATATTAGCGGCTAAACAAAACCTGTTTATCACAGGTGATTTCAGCATCAAAGATACCAGTTTGACCTTCACCGATTCACTTCGTAGCGCGGTTGTTCGTTTTCAAAAACGAATGGGTTTGAAAGAGAGTGGTAAAATTGATGTGGCAACACTTAAAGAAATGAATCAGCCGGTGCAATTCCGTATCAACCAGATAATGCTTAACATGGAGCGATTAAGATGGGTACCGGAAGAACTGGAAAAAGACCATTTGCTGATTAATATTCCTGAATACATGTTACATGTGTTTGAAAATGGTAAACAGGCATGGCAGATGAATGTGGTTGTAGGTAAAACAGCTTCGCAGACCACTATCTTTAAAGGTAACCTTTCTACAATCGTCCTGAACCCTTACTGGAATATCCCACAGAGCATTATACGCAATGAAATATTACCGCAATTGCAACGAGGCACAGGATACCTGACCCGAAATAATATGGAGGTATTATCAGGCAATAAAGTTATCAATCCATCAAGTGTTGATTGGAGTGCTTATAGCAAGAATGTTCCTTATATTATCCGACAAAAACCCGGTGATAAAAACTCTTTGGGTAAAATGAAGTTTTTATTTCCTAATAGCTATAATATTTACTTGCATGATACGCCATCTAAAGGACACTTTGGTGACTCTAAAAGAGCATTCAGTCACGGCTGTATCCGTTTATCAGACCCGAAAAAATTAGCTTTTTACTTATTAAGGAATAATGGCGAATGGAATCAGGAAAAGGTAAATGAAGTATTGGAGACTGATAAAGAAACAGGCATTAAAGTATCCCCTACCATACCTGTGTATATTGTTTATTTTACCAGCTGGGTTGATACCAGTGGAAAAATCAATTTCAGGAATGATTTATATGGCCTGGATGCCAAGCTCTCGGCTGAGATATTCGGGCAGTAGAAGTTAATTTAAATTCAGCCCAAAAGCAATACCCACCCAAGGTTTGGATTCGTAAATCCAGACCTTTTTGTTTTTATCAAGCAGATTATCTATTCCTAAAGATAGGCCAACTGTAAAATTATTAATAGCGAGTATACCAGCAAGGCCTTTGTTCCATACCACCCCATCATATTCCTGACTTATGCCGTTGAAATTAGTGGTTGGATTCATAGCCGTATTGCCTAAACCATTGAACAGGCCAAAAGAAAAACCATAGTGTGTTATATTACGCAAGGAGCGGCTCAGGAAGTCAGGTTTATAGCCGACAACATATTTATCTACTCTATAACCGAGATACACGGCTCCATTTAAATTGGTATTTAATTGTGAAGGGACATCTTTACTTGGAAAACGATATTTTAATGGAATGGTTAAAAAGTCAATATCAAAACTTTGCTTTGAGAAGAAGCTCTTCTCACTACTAGCTTCTTTTATTTCTTGCGGATAGAAATCGCTGGCATTTAAACTGTCTATAATTAATTGATGACTAAGTAATCTGGTAGGATGCGTGCGTAAAACATCTTCTTCTATATCGACGTATACTTTTCTTTTCTGTTGATCTTTTTTTTGCGTGTATATTCCATCAACCAAGGCAGTTTTCGGCGTTGGTCTTATCACGCTACAACTCATCATAATGAAGCCCGATAGCAAGAGTATAAGTTTTTTCATGAATCAATTTTGCCCAAATATACATTTCTTTAGATAATTTCACTCTTATTTATACTTCTGCCTTACTCTTATTGCCACTCAATAACTTATTCTCTATAAAAATCTCCGGAGACCTCTGATATATTTTTGTAAAGCTTATTATTGCACAAGACAATTGATTCATAGTCATTACTAAATATAAATACCATGAAAGAGTTGCCTCTACTATTCGTTTGCTATCTGATTTCCTCTATTCATTTATCAGCTCAGAATTGCACACAAGAAACATTAGCTAAGATACCCGGCAAATGGATAGAAGGCATGAAGGGCTCAACTGGAAGTACTTCTGCAACTGATTTGGCTAAAGAGAAATTTATTATTGGTAATATCCACAAGGCCTTGCAACAAGCCTATAAACCTATGGGACTCGATGCCGATTATAATGGCATTTATTATAATACACAAGACCAATATCGCTGGGGAAATACGTATGGTTATGCACTAAGATTAATGCCGTATATATGTACCAATAATAGCACAGGGAAAGTCCATGAAACCTCAACTAGCCTGACTATCGCTGCTAATAATATGGCCTTTGGTCCAGAAATCTATGAGCCTTTTATTGACTCTTCGCCATGGGATATGGGCTTCCGTTCAATTAATAAATTGCCCGTTAAGCAAGGAAATTATTATTTTTATACAGAAGAAACAGGCTTAGGTTTTGGTATCAGAGGTATACAAGCTAACTGGCTGGTTACCTATGATAATAAACTGCCTTTTTTGTGGGTAAGCCGAAAGGAATTTCTGGAACGAAGAAAACAAAAACTGACACAAGGACGAGCGCAGGAAATGGCTCAGATAAAAGATAGCTATAAAAATGACGAAAAAATCCAAAAAGAAAAACTGGCTATTGCCATGAAAGGTTACGATATAGCTTTAGCAAAAGTAGAAGCCGACTTAAAAATGTCAGCATCGGAATTGAGTCAACAAGCTATTGTGAAGCAAGACCCAAACACAGTTATGACTCATCTTTTTACCAATGCTGATGATCCCTTTGCAAAGATATTAATCAAGTCTAATCCGGATTATTTCGACAAAAAACTCCCGCGCAATTCGCCACAGTTTTTCTCTATTGCATTGAAAGGGAATGACAAAGATTTGATTTTGGGTAATGGCATGAAAGAGCTGGAAAAAGCGCTTGATTTTGACGCATTGAAGAACATGCTGGGTAAATAATAAGAAAGCCATGAAACCGAAGTCTCATGGCTTTCTTATTCCTACATATCCGAAATTCACACGTTATATCAATTTAAAAACTCTTTATCTCTATCATCATTTACTGGAGAGTTTTCACGGATTTCGTTATACCCTCTATTGTCTGTAATATTCTGATCTTCTGATTTTCTGATGCTTTCATCACGTCCCTCACGGGCTTCTCTCAAATCAGCTTCTTTTTCTTTTATTTTCTCCTGCCTCTCTTCCTCCTCTTTTTGCTGAATTTCCTGCGCTTCTTCACCGTTTTCACCTCTTGGATCTTCATTACCAATTGATGAATCAGTACCACCTGTGTCCATACTTGAACTTATCGAAGAACCATAATATTTAGGTTGCTCAACATGTTGAATTCCTTCTTTGCCCGGATAGTTAATTTCGTCAGGCGATTGGTCAGGAACAATATCCGGCGCAGTTGGTGGGTTAAGTTCGCTTCTTAAAGGAGGATTATCCGAACCACCCCCTCTATCATCGTTGTCAGCTAATCTTTGATTAATGGTTTCCTGCTCTTTTTCTGCTGTACGTTCCTGCTCCAATGCAGGGCCATCCCATGTCTTTTCTGGTTTAGATGTATTGGGCTCAATTGCTTCGTTGTCACTCTGACTATAGAAGCTTGTATCTTGATCTTTCATATAGTTGTGTCTTTAATTTGTATCACTTAAGGTAAAAATACCATGCCATTTAACATTCAACCCGAACGATGGGAAAGAAGATACTCATATTGTGGAGAGATAATTTGTGGCGCGAACGTCCCGTTCGCAGTTAAGTAGAGAAAATGCCGAAATTGATAAACTCGATTTTCTGATTGGTGCATTGATTGGTCGATTTAAAAGAATAGGAAGTCTATTTTATTAATAGATTATTTTGCCGGGAGCGAAATAATTTGTAATATTCTGACTCTTTTTATGTTTAAAAGCCAATTCTTAAACGTCAATTCAACCTCCATTTATTTATGAAAACTTTATTCGCCTCTTTATGCCTTTGCTGTGTTTTGAGTTTTTCGGTAATGGCTCAAACACCTACTTTGACACAAGTATGGGAAACTGATACTACGTTGACTACTCCGGAGTCTGTCTTATATGATACCAAAAATAATGTGCTGTATGTATCGTGTATCAATGGTAAATCGGTACCCGAAAATCAAACGAGTTTTGTAGCTAAATTAGGCTTAGACGGTAAAGTGCAGCAGCGAATCATGACTCCCGGCCTGAATGCTATCAAAGGTATGGGCATTATTGGCAATAAATTATATACCGCAAGCTTTTTTGCTGTCAATGAAATTGACCTGGCTACCGGAAAAGTAGTAAATAACTATACTGTACCTGATGCCAAAATGTTGAATGATATTACGATTGATAGTAAAAATCAGACGCTTTATGTAACTGATATGCGTGCTAATAGCGTGTGGAAATTACAAAATGGTAAATTAGAAAAAATTCTTGAAGGTGGACTATTGAAAAACCCTAACGGTTTGCTTTATGATAATGGCAAATTGTTGATTGGCAACGGTGAGGGTATTCTTTACTCCTACGATACTAAAACCAAAGACCTTAGCAAATTTGCCGAAGGTATGGGAACAGAAAAAAGCGGTATAGATGGCATTGAGTCAGATGGTAAAAAAGGATACTTTGTGAGTGAGTGGAGAGGAAGAATCTGGCATGTAACGCCTGAAGGCAAACCAAGTCTCTTATTAGACACCATTGATAAACCAATGAACACAGCCGATTTCTCTTACGTACCAGGCAAGAAAATGCTTTTTGTGCCTACTTTCCTGAAAAACAAAGTAGTGGCATATAAAGTCAATTAATGAAAACCCCTATTCAGCCTTATATCCTATTTTACCATTTGAAATGAATATCTTTACAAAAAACACCTCTTTATTTTTAACCAGAAAAGCATTATCATTTATTGTTTGTTTGTGTATTAGTCTCGTATGTGCCCAAGTTTCATTTGCACAGAATGCAGGGAAATTAAAACTCAAAGGGAAAATTATAGATGCACAGTCGGGCGCTCCGTTGTCTTATGCCAGCGTTCGATTGTTTAAGTTACCTGATAGCTCGTTTGTTACAGGAAATATCACCAACGACACAGGCGATTTCTCTATAGATGCTCCTGCAGGCACATACTACGCCTTATTAGAATTTATAGGCTATAAAGCTACCAAAACAGCCGTATTTTCATTAACGCCTGATAATTCACCGCACGATTTAGGTACGCTGAAAATCACCACTTCGAGCCAGACACTGGATGAAGTAGAGGTAAGGGCCGAAAAAAGTTCCATGGAAATGAGTCTGGACAAACGTGTATTTAACGTAGGTAAAGACTTAGCCAACGCCGGTGGAACAGCCGTAGATATTCTTACCAACGTACCTTCGGTATCTGTTGATATTGATGGTAACGTAAGCTTAAGAGGGAGTAGCAACGTCAGGATTCTGGTTGATGGGAAACCATCGGGACTGGTAAGCATTAAAGGCGGTAGTGGTTTACAACAGTTACAGGGTAGCAGTATTGAAAGGATTGAAATCATCACTAACCCATCGGCGCGTTATGAGGCAGAGGGCATGAGCGGTATCATCAATATCATTCTGAAAAAAGAGCGCAAAGAAGGTTTTAATGGTTCATTTGATGTAATTGCGGGCTATCCGACCAATCTGGGTCTGGCTGCCAATGTAAACTATCGTCGCAAAAACCTTAATTTCTTTGTTAATTATACCACTTCGTACCGCAATACGCCGGGTAGAAACTCTCAATATCAGGAAGTGTATCGTGGTGATTCTACCATTATCACCCAACAGAACTCTACCAGCAATCTGAAAGGGCAAAATAATAGCGCCAGAGCCGGGATAGATTATTTCTTTAATGAAAATAATGTATTGACGGGTTCTTACTTATGGCGTATCAGCAAAGGAAAACGTTTCTCTGACATCAGATACCGCGATTACCTGAATAATCTGAATAACCCGACAGGTATTACTTATCGTACTCAGGATGAGACAGAAACAGAACCCAACTCGGAGTATGCGATTACTTACAAACGTAAGTTTGAACGTAAAGGGCATGAATTATCGGCTGATGTTCGCTATTTAGACAACTGGGAAGATTCAGACCAGTATTATAACCAGAATACAGTTAAGCCGGACGGTAGTGCTACAGATATACCGGCTCAATTGCAACGCTCGCTGAACTACGAAACCGAAAAGCAATTGTTGTTTCAGGTTGATTATGTCCAGCCATTTGGCAAGGACGGTAAGTTTGAGTTAGGAGGCAGAAGCAGTTCGAGAGACATGACAAATGATTTTTCATTGACTCAGCGTGGCACTGATGGCGTATGGTTTCCGATTGCAGGTTTTACCAATGATTTCTTGTACGAAGAGAATATCAATGCCGCTTATGGTATTGTAGGGAATAAAGTGAATAAGTTTTCGTATCAGTTAGGTGTGCGTGCCGAGTGGACAAACGTAACTACCACCCTCAGAAAAACCAACGAAGTGAATCCTCGTAAATACAATAACCTGTTTCCGAGTGTGCATGTTACTTATGAGTTTCCGAAACAGAATTCAATGCAAATCAGCTATAGCCGACGCATTCGTCGCCCGACTTATAATGATTTGAGTCCGTTCTCTACATTTAGCGATAGCCGTAACTTCTGGAGCGGCAATCCTGATTTGAATCCTGAATTTACTGATGTATATGAGTTAGGTCACATCAAGTATTTTGAGAACGGTTCTATCAGTTCATCTTTGTACTATAGATTTACGGATGGCAAAATTGTCCGTATCAGAACGCTGGATGCGGCAGGTAATTCATTTACCCGCCCGGAAAACCTGGCAACTGAGAACTCTTTCGGTTATGAGTTTACTACTTCCTTATCACCTTATAAATGGTGGAAAATGGATGGTAGTTTTAACTTTTTCCGTGCTATCACGAATGGAGCTAACTTCGACGCAAGTCTGAAAAGCGATACCTATAGCTGGTTTACACGATTAACTTCTCGTTTCACGTTCTGGAAAAATACCGACTTCCAGATCAGAGGTAATTACGAAGCACCACAGCAAACCCCACAAGGACGCAGAAAAGCGATTGCCGTAATGGATCTGGCAGTAAGTAAGGATATTCTGAAGAACAATGCGACACTTACTTTGAATGTAAGCGACGTTTTCAATTCAAGAATTTATCGTTCTATTACTGAAGGGCCAACTTTCTTTACCGAAAGCCGTGGCCAGGGCCGATTAAGACAAGTGAATTTAACGTTTAATTATCGTCTGCATCAGGCTAAGAAGAAGACTAAAGAGCCGGTTGAGGGAGAGTTTTAATAGAATAGAAAAACCATATAATGCCACTCCTGCGTTCGGAAGAATAAAGGAGTGGCATTGTTGTCTAAGAACATTACACAGGAAAGTACAAACTAAAACTGGCTCCTTGATTTTTTGCCCCTTCAGCAAAAATATGGCCGCCATGCAGTTGCATGATTTTCTTACATAAGGCCAGGCCAATACCTGTTCCCTGATATTTATCCGCCGTATGCAAGCGGGTAAATATCTTGAATATCCTATCGCTGAATTCGTTTTCGAAACCTATTCCATTGTCTGCAATCGTAATTTTGGTATACAACTTGGTATCGTCAGGCTCGGGAGAGGGTACAGGTTCTTCTGATTGTATAATATCAATTTTTGCCGGGACGCCCTCTTTGCTGAATTTTAATGCATTACCCATCAGGTTGCTAAAAAGCTGATTGATGATAACCGGAATGCCTGATATGGTCGATAATCCTTTCGTATTGACAGATGCGTTTTTCTCTTCTATTTCCTCCTGCAATTCATTCGTTGTCTTATCAACCAGTTCCTGTAAATCTATGGTTTCAAGAGATTTATCTGAATGCCTGATTTTTGAATAGTTGGTTATATCCGTAATCAGTCTTTGCATTTTATTAGCTGAAGCATTCATTTTCTGCAAAGTACTGATAACATCGGGTGATATACTCTTATCCAAATCCATTAACCTGGAAGAAAACAACTGAATTTTTCGCAAAGGTTCTTTCAAATCATGTGTACTTATCCAGCTGATGTTTTCCAGTTCAAGATTCGACTCCCGCAATTGTTTCGTCAATTCTCTTTGTCTGGCCTCTTCTTCAGTCAGCAATATCAGAGTGATGAATTTCTGCAATGAATACGAAAAAGTAGAAGCGGCCGTTTGCTCAGTTTTTGTCCAATCATAAGAGCGACATTTCACAATCTGCTTGTAGAGGGCAAAAGATTTTCTTGGCGATAAGCCATTGGCATCTTTTATAATGGCTTTGTCAGGGTCACCACTCCAGTTGATTTCTTCCAGGCTTTCAGGTCTGAACCAGACAATGGTTTCGTCGTGCACTACTCCCAACTGATAATACAGAATACCAGAAGCCGTTGTACACCACTCGACCGCCTCTGGCATAATATCTGGTAAGCTAGCAGTGCTGAAAAACCCTTTAGAGGCCTTTTTCTTAGCAAAGGCTGTTATCTTTAAAATGCTGTCATCGTCAGGCGTTTTGCCTGCTTTATACACAATATCGTTGAGGATGACAGCCACCCCACCTGCATTGGCAATTTCCAATATCTGTGGCTGGCTTACCAGATCTTGTAACGCCGCTCTTTCAGGTTTAAAAGTCAGGTTCAATAAAGTTTCAAGAGACCTGTTGATATTGGTGGCTACCGTATACTCTTCAGCCATTTCTCTCACCTGTATCTGTGAAGTCAGAAAATGCCCTTGTAGTTGTGCGGCTATACGTGTATAATGATCAATATATTTATAAGAATAATGATGGCAGGCTATTAATCCCCACAATTTGCCCTCATGTAGAAGCGAAATGGTGAGTGTGGCCCCAACCCCTATATTTTTGAGATACTCAACATGAATCGGTGAAACACTTCTTAAGGTAGAATGGCTTAAATCCACACTTTCGTTGGTAGCATTCTCTTTTGTAAAAATCGGAACTGGTTTATAGTTTATATCGACTATCAGCCTTAACAGATTCTTGATATATAATTGCCTTGCCTGTGCCGGAATATCAGTATGCGGATAATGCAGCCCGAGAAAAGGTTCCTGCTCATCAACTTTACTTTCAGCAAATATTTCTCCGTTGTAATCTTTATCAAACCGATATACCATTACACGGTCATATCCTGTGAGCGCACGTACTTCTGTAGCAACGCTATGGCATAACTGTTGCAGGGTCATGGCATTACCCATGTACTTAGCGAAGTTAATTGCCTGATCATATACGGTTGAAACACGAGGAATGAATTCAGAAACGGGCTCAAACTCACAAATCAGTAAATCATTACTTTTATGAATCACACATTGGAATTCCGTACCCTGTATATTAATGATATGAGGTGCGGTAAGTCTCTCCTGTAAATGGTTGATATAGTGCTGAAACTCGGCCAACTGGTCAACCCCTATTAATGTTTCGATTGGTTGTTGCAATACTTCTTCTACTGATAAAGCAGCAAAGTCGTAAACATTCGCGCTGGTATATCTGATTATGAAGTCTGCATCTACGGCAACCAGAAAACCGTGTGGTTGAATACTACCAGGTACATGAATAGGCTCTTGCTCACAGTTGGTAAGATTCACAATCTCACGGTTTACTATATCTTTCAATTTCATTATCTATTGCTCAAAATAATGTTTTATAGCTATAAAAGTATCTTTTGCTCCTGTAATAATTTCAGTATCACAATTGTGGTTTACTGAATATTCCTGCAAGGTATACAAAAAACTCTTCCAATAATATCCTGTCTCTTCGCCATAACCTGCAAAATAAGTTCCGCCTTGCTCCGGTGCAATCCCCAAAGTTTTAGACACATGTTTCAGAATCACCTTGCCACCCAGTGTAGAGCCCTCCATTACATACATACATCCTAATGCATAACCTATTGAGGGGTTTGGTACGCCTGAAGCTTCAAAAGCAGAGGATTGTAGCGTTTGAGAGGAAAGATAATTCAAATCTTCGTCAATTAAGGGCAATTTCTCTCTATCTGACAAATCGGGCAATGTATCCGCTAAAGCAGGGAAAACTTTACTTTCGTAGAAAGCCACTATTTCTCGCATTCTTTGCAGATAGGCCACATAATTCTGCGTAGACACTTGTTCATCTAACAAGGCAACAGATATAGGCGTTTGTTCAAGTTCTGAGTGAAGTGTACCAGTGTGGGTTCGCAGTTTATTGATAATATTTTCGGTAGGATTCATACGTTATCTTTTACTATGGGTACTTAAAGAGCTTTGCTAATCAACTACAAATTCTTTAAAATGTTGTGTTTTTATATCATTTGGCCAATTCAGGCTCAATAATTCGGCAAGAATATCTTTTAATTTTGAGTAAGAATTGGGTTTACATATATATAAATCAGCTCCTGATTCTTTCGCTTTAGCAATGGCATCAGCATCGTTAGAGGTAGAAAGAATAACTATGGGTAAATCTTTCACTGCGGCATCTTGTCTTATTTCTGATAAAACCTGAAAACCATCAGTATGAGGCATGTTTATATCAAGAAACAAAATATCGGGCATATAGTTTATTTCTTTCAAACGATTTAATAACTCTAAACCATCGCTCTGAAACTCAATTGAAGAATCGGGGTGAATTTCGTTGATGATTTCTTTGAAGATTTCCTTATCGTCTGAATCATCGTCAGTGTAGAATATACTATAGTTTTTAGTATTCATATGTTATGATAGAGGAGAGGCTATGCTAATATAACTGGTTTGAAGGTGGATAAATTATATACTATCGATTAATAAGTATACAAACAATCTTTGATTGTTTAACTTATATTTTATCAAATTTGAAGAAAATTAAACAAAAAACATAATTTTTTAGCCAATTAAACAAAAAACTGAGAGATAATTCCCTAATATGTGTACGAAATCAGCGGAAGTATAGAAAAACATAAAAAAGACATTGACTGAAGGCCATATATTCAAAAAAATAAGGGCTAAGTTCCGTTAGCCCTTATCACAAATCTGTTAATTGCTTATAACGCGTATTCAAGTTCTTTGTGGTTCGCTACTAGTTCATGGCGTAGCCATTCATGCACATAGTTAGCAATTTCTTCCCAGCCCTCTTGTCCACAAATGAAGTGTCCACGACCAGGAAATGACTTAAAGTGTGTAATACTGCCCTCGTCTGTATAAGCATTTGCGTTTTTTTCATTCAGATCGGCAGGAATAATCTTATCTTCTTCTCCACCAATAAATAATAATGGCGCATGTGGTTTATCTAAATCTACCTCCCCTGCTTCACCCATACAATCTCTTAATACATTCCGGCTATCGTGCGTGGCAAAAGCTTCAAAAGCTTTTTTCGAATCTACTTCCGACATCGGACTCGTAAAAGCCTCATAGAAACTCTCAGGCGTCTGATAGATAGGTTCATCTCCTTTAAACGGATTGGCGATGGTCATACTATTCTTAAAAAAGTCCCAATCGAATGATAGCATGCGATTCGGCGCTACAGAGTTAATACAAACACCTGCTTTGGCCAGGCCTTTATTAATTAGTATTTGAGCAATAAGCCCTCCTACTGAGTGGCCTATAACAATATCATCTTCTGTTCTTGATGCTACTTTTTCAAATTCATCAATAATGGTTTGTAATCGTAGATTTCCTAATTCGGATTCAGGGTCTTTTCTCAGGCCGGCAGGCTCACCTTCATGATAAGGCCAGGCAGGGGCAATACATTTGTACCCTTTATTGTTAAAATAGGCAATCCATTTCTCCCAACTCTTTGGATTCTGGAACATCCCGTGGATGAAGATGATAGTTTTCATTTTACTGTTTTTGGTTTTGAATAGGGGTAAATAGTAAAAAAGTATACCATCTTTATTATTACAGAGAGTTTAGATTTACATAATTTCAATAGTTTATAAATCTATATCGCATAGCTGAAATCTGAATTAAGAGGATATGTAACGAACTAGTAATATCCACCTGCCTTATACTCAAATAAAATGTAAAATATTCATCATTCTGAGGAAAAACGCACTCAATCTCATGCATTTCTCCCTGTCTATAGCTAGTTGGCATATAGTTTTTAGCTATTACAGCGTTGATAATCAAACAAGAAAGAGGTTATGGCAACGTTAAAGAACAAACATAACGAAGAAACAAAGCCAGTCTCGTATCCGGGACACGGCAACAGAAATATGGATTCGAAAAATCCAAATACCGGAAGTGCAGAACATACTTCTAAGCTTCCAAATTCCGACAATGCCAAACAGAAAAACCAGTAATGGTTAAAATTCAAACAGTAAGCATCCGGAATAATACATAAATGTGATGGAACGCAGTTCTTACGACAATTGAGTCACGAATAGGCTCTCTTTGGTAATAGTGCATTTCATCACATTTGTTATTTTATATTTTCTTCTATTATTACTTTTTATTACTTTCATTAAAGATTGTTTGATAAAAGCTACTCGCTTTCATACAAAAGCCTAAGGTATCACGGCTTTATCTAGGGCATTACCTGAAATGCATTATCAATACTCCTCTATTCTGATGCGCTACCACTACTATTGAAGAGCCTGACTTGTGGCTGATAGGTGCCATAAGTATCTTATTAGTAGGGTTAGGTCTGTTTCTATACTTGAGACGATTTAAACAAAAATAATTCTAAGATAATTTCTGAATAAATTTAATTACCAAGCAGATAAATTTGAAAAACAAAATTTCTGATTCGTGATTATGTGTTTGAAAAGAGCTGTTGATAAAGACTTTTAGCCAAATAATCAACGAGAAATGGAGCAACTCCCTTTTTCAAGGAGGGTTGGACACCGCCGATGCAGTGGTTCAAAGTCTTTGAATACTTCTAAATCAGTTTTACAGGCCTACAAGCATCTCCCCTAAAATAAGCAATTTTCATCAATTATTTTAGAGTACTCCGCGCGCAGTGTACTTCTTAAAACGGAGGAGAAATTGCACAAAACCAATATCTTGGTACACATTAGCAAATAGTGAAAATGATAAAGTATGTTCATTTTTCATTTCTTAATAAAAACATAATAGCCCTTTTTCATAGTTTTAGTATTAGTTTCCGTCTTTTACGGAGTGAAGTCTTGAAGACAGGATCGCTTTGTGAGATATTTTGCATGAGAGTTTCTAATTGAATTCATCTGATGTTTCATATCTAATCTTTCATCTAAAATGTTAATCAATGAAAAAATCAGTACAGTTTATCTATCTTTTATTAATTCTTCCACTCGCTTGTTTTGCACAGAAAGAAAGAAAAATCCGACACCCAAAAAATATTATTTTGTTAATAGGCGACGGTATGGGTACAGCTCAAATCTTTGCCGGAATCGCCGCCAATAAGGCTCCGCTTAATATTGAAAGAAGCAAGGTAATAGGTTTTCATAAAAATCAGCCTACCAGTGGTTTTATTACCGATTCTGCTGCAGGTGCTACAGCTTTTGCTACGGGAGAAAAAACCTATAATGGTGCGATTGGGGTAGACAAAGACAAAAAAGGCTGACTACCATTCTTGAAATTGCTGAGCAAAAAGGTCTGGCTACAGGTTTGGTTGCTACCTGCAATATTACCGATGCCACTCCATCTTCATTTATTGCGCATCAGCCTGCAAGAGCGATGATGGATGAAATTGCCGCCGATTTTCTTAAAACTGATATTGACGTTTTTATTGGTGGTGGCCGCAAACACTTTGCTCAGCGCAAAGACGGTAAGAATCTGGTTGAAGACCTGAAAGCTAAGAATTATCAGATTGCCAATTCAATTGAAGAAGTGCAACAGGTAAAATCAGGCAAACTGGCAGGTTTTCTGGCAGATGAAAACCCGGTTAAAATATCAGAAGGAAGAGGTGACCAGTTATTGGTTTCGTTTCAAACAGCTTTGAATATATTGAATCAAAGCAAAAAAGGGTTCTTTATAATGGCAGAGGGTTCACAGATTGACTGGGGTGGTCATGCTAATGATACCCAGTACATTGTAAACGAAATGCTTGATTTTGATAAAGCCATTGGTGCAGCCTTTGATTTTGCTGATAAAGATGGTAATACCTTAGTAATTATCACTGCTGACCATGAAACCGGGGGTTTTTCCCTCAATGGCCTCAAAGATGGCGTGGTTGATGGCAAGTTTACTACCAAAGGACACACTGCTGTGATGATTCCGGTATTTGCTTATGGCAAAGGCGCCGAATTATTTTCAGGTATCTACAACAACAACGACATCTTTCACAAAATGCTGAAAGCATTTGGTTTTAAATAAGATCACATAAGATTCATTAAAATAAGCATAGGCCAACAGTTGTTTGGTCTATGCTTATTTGTTATCAGTACTCAGCTAATGGCACTCAATTCATAAACAAGTATGTTTCTTCAAAAAATTAAGGTATTACTCAATCCTTAAGTAAGCACAAAAGGCCGTTTATATAAAATATTGATTTAATACTATTTTATGATGAGTATACGCACTTTGTCGATGAATGCAACATTTGAGAAGATATAAGCCAAAAAATCCATAAAAATAGCCTTTTTCTGTCGACAAACAGTCAAATCAATACTTTTTCTGTTTTTATCATATCATTATCTCGCTTTTATCTACTTCGCAATTTTCTCAAAAAAATACTATATACTTTTGACTCAACAAAGAAAATTATTTACAAAATCTAAATTATCAGCATATGAAAAAGTCATTCTTAGTTTTAGCTCTTTGCTTATTTACAGCAAGTTTTAGTTTTGCGGCTACCGAAACTCCATTTACCAAATCAGATCCTAAAATTGAGGTTCAGGATATCAGCAATTTACGTTTGAAAGTACTATTTGACAAAGTAGCCAAAAACACTGCCAGTATAGAAATCTATAATTCTAAAGGTGATGTGTTTTATCAGGATTTAAGCGAAACCGATAAACCATTAGTGTTAAATGTTTCTCACCTGGAAGATGGTGCTTATACTTTATCAATCAGTTCAGGCGAGGATAAATTAACTTATGATTTCAATATTGAGAGTCAGGTAAACCGTGTGGCAGTTTTAAAAAGCAAATAATCGGATGTGTGAATAGATTAAGGGCAAGGGGCTAAGACCTTTGCCCCTTTGTGTTTTAGAATTAAAAGTAGTTTTAGACGAATTACCATTAAAAAGGTCACAAATTTCATCATATTTTTTCAGCTCTTCTTCTCACCATACAAGTCAGCCATATTATTGAAAGACCCATTTAAGGCCAGTCTGCTATGGTAACTCCATTTACCTATTCTTCTCTCCCAACTATTTCGGCTTTTCTCGTATCCTCATTAAAAATTAATCAGATTTTTTTCTGGCATTTGTAGCATTTCAAACAGGCGGTACGACTTATCATCAAAAATCACTTAAATACACAAAACAATGAAAATGATGAGAACTCAAATCCGCTTGTTAATCGTAACCCTATTATTGTCTGTACTGGCTTTTTCGTGTAGCCAGGACAACAAGATTGAACCAGACAAAAACAGTAAGCTGCAAACCAATGAGCAGGAATACCACAAGATTATCAATGCCCGCTCTACCTATAGCGGCACCACCTTTGAGATTACGAAAGTAACCCGTGAAGGAGACCTGATGAAGATTGATGTAGAGGGCGGTTGCGATATAGCCAATTATAAAATTGTATGGAGTGGTATTGCGCTGATGTCGTACCCGATGCAAACCGGAATTGTGGTGAACTATGAAGATAAAGTAGGTGAAACCTGCACCGATAAAAAGAAATTTACTTTAGAAGTAGATATGCTGAAACTATTTGGCACTACTGATATCATCGTTCATGTGGCTAATGGCTCGAAAGTAAAAGATATTTCGGTTGACCCGGATGGTTCGGTAAGCAATAGATAATCTATTTAAAAACTCAATTTCCTACTTCTGCAGGTCTTTACCTCAATAAAGACCTGCTTTATTCATATACATGTGGAATGCTTGTCTGATTGTACCGCACAAGAAAAATCCTGGATTGAGGCTTGCGCCCAACACAAACCTGTTTTTCAGGAAAAGCTATTCAAACATTTCTACGGTTTTGCTATGGGTATCTGTCTGCGGTATCTGCCTGATAAGACTTTAGCGCAGGAGGCACTCAATGATTCGTTCCTGAAAATCTTCCATCAGTTACCTTATGATTATAAAAAAATCACTTCGTTCAGGGCCTGGGCCCGGCGGTTAATTATTCATACAGCCATTGATTATTTCAGGAAAGAAAAAAAACATTTTTATCACAGCGATCACGATATTGAAGAGACTTCACTACAGGAAAACTTTTTTGACCGCGAATCAGCCGAAGAGATTATCAGACTATTGAATCAGCTGCCACCCTTGTGGAAAGTAGTTTTTAATTTATATGAGGTAGAGGGGTATAGTCATGAAGAAATCGGGCAAATGATGCAGATTCCGGCTTCTTCATCCCGAACGTATCTGACAAGAGCCAAACAACAATTAAGGGTATTGATTAACACTCATAACCGAACAATGCAGTAAATGGAACCAATTGATAAACAAACAATCGACAAGCTGAGGGCGTATGAAACTTCTTATCAGGAGGGAGCATGGGAGGACTTTGAGCAATTCAGGAAGAAAAAGAAGAAAAGACCGCTGATTATCTTCTGGCGCATGGCCGCAGGGATAATCCTGAGCCTTGTTATTGGATGGGGAGTGTATAAAATTAATCAATCAGATAAGGAGTCAGTTAGTATTAAACATCAATCCAAACCTACTAATCAAGCAGATAATAAACAGTCAAAAAATCGAAGTAATACAATAACCAAAGAGCTAGTAGCTATCAGTAAAAATCCAACTGAATCCCGAAACCAGATTATTAAACAAAATATAAATCTGCCAGCTATAAAAGAAAATACATTATCTAATCACAAAGAGGAAAATTCAAGCCGGATAGCCTCAATAGCAGAAAAGGATTTTCAGCCTGACTTGCTACAACCACACACTTTTAATGGCGTTTTAGTAAGACCTAAGACACATTTCATTCCTCCCTATCCAATTCATGAGGAGGATGCAGACGAAAAGAAAACACATCCATTGAGCTATAGTATAGCCCTTGCCGGGTTATCTAATCAGGCAGCCAATACAGTGCCCCAACAGAATTTCGGAGTGCGCGGTACAACCGAAATATCGTTAAACAAAAGAACCGAATTGAGCACCGGAATTTATGTCGGTCGCGAAAACCTTAATTTATTAAATACAACTGTATTGATGTCGGGTCCGGTGGGTATACCTCAGTTAAATCAGGTTAATTATCGCTGGCTCAATGTAGAGGTGCCTTTGAATGTAAGATATAAGGTATGGCAAAAAGGCTCATTGGCTATCAGTACACAGGCGGGGATATCCATGATGGGAGCCTTTAACCAGACCTCACAACTCTTCTACGAAAACCGCCGGACGGTCGTGTTGGTATCAGTGGGTGAAAATGGTCAGGTGCAGGAAGTGAGCACCACATATATAGACAAAGAAGTAAGAAACAGTATCAGCAATGCCCAGAGAATTAGTTTAGGCACTGCGATTAATTTCTCTTTAGGTGTACACTATCCATTAGGCAAAAATCAATTGTCGGTTGAGCCTTTCTTCAAATATCCACTAGGTGTTTTTACAGCCGAGAAATTACATTATAGTAGTGTAGGCGTCCAATTACGGTGGAGTATATCTCCTAAAAAAAAATAAGATAGTATCTGAATTAATCTATTTTCATGTTTTTCACTTGTCCCTTTTTCATACTCCTTTCTCCATTTCTTACATAAAAGTTCAAAATGAGTAAAAGAAAGTCGAAAATGAGATAACATCTGCTTTAGCTCCTACCATAGCTTTGTGGCATCAATCATCTATTGAGTCTGCCACGAAAATGAACAACGAATTGCTAATTACTATTGACAAAGGCACAATTGTCAGGTCGAGCAAAATACTAATGCTCAAAGCCGACATTAATTATACACATATACTGCTAGAAGATGGTAGCACGATACTCTCTTCCCGGACACTAGGCATATTCGAAAAACGATTATATAGCTATTCGTTTTTCAGGCCTAACCGCTCTGTTATTATTAATCTCAATTATATGGCAAGTTTTCAGAAAGAATCTTTTACGATAAAGATGGAGAACGATGAACTCATCAGTATCTCAAGAAGACGCGCCAAGCAGTTTTTGAAAAGAATTTAATAAGGCTTCGTCAAAGACCTTTCGTGGTAGAAAGAAAGGAAGTGCCAGAGAGTGAGCTCATTATTTGGGCTCCTCTCATTCCTGAAACTATTTGCCCGAAAAACTATTTTCAACGTCTATAGTCAGGATTATATATATCTCCTATAGTAGGGTTTGGTACTATTGAGTGAACAAAAAAGCAGAGAGGTATCGGATGATTATTTCAGATACCTCTTTTTCTTATAAACTTTCCAAAAGTAATCTGATGTTTGAAATAACTGCCTTCGCATCATCCCGATGAATATAATGACCACTATTTGAGAGATAGATCAATGCTCCACCCTTGCTTGATGAATGAATCAATTGTATCCATCGCCCTATATTCTTGGAGTTTTTTACGTGGAAGAATCGCTCATGGTCATAATCCTTACTTCGGTTAGCCAGAGGGACTTCAAATTTACCACCTACAAAAAAGTAGATAGGCACGTTGGGCAAGGGCAAAGTTTTTACCTCAGCAAAATCAGTACGTCTTAACCTACCTAATTCCTGCCGCTCGCTCCAGGGGCCATAGTTCAAAGAATCGTTACGACTAGCGGGCTTAGCTGGTTGATATAACCTGTCATACATCATCTCGTCGATACGTTTTTCAGGCACATTGATTTCTCTGAAAATCTGATTCCAGTCGTCTTTACTTTCTGTGAAATCTGCCGGGTCAACAAATACAAGACCTGCTATGTCATTCGGATAAGTTCCTGCAAAACCTCTGGCATATAAACCTCCCATTGAATGACCTACTACTACATACGGTGGTGGAATATTCAGAGTGGTTAATATCGCTTTCAGGTTCTCGGCAGTTTGTTTAGCTGTGGGCATCTGGTAAATCTTATCTGATTTCTCTACCCCTGCTCTATTATAAGCAAATATGGGAGCTACTTTGGCTAATTCGTCGATTACGGTACTCCAGCTACCTATACCTACGCCCATGCCATTTTCAAAAACTAGTACAGGTGCGTTAGGTTTTCTGTTTTCAAGACCTTTGGTGTAGACCGCAAAATTTTTATCTTTTACTTTTACCAGACGTTCCTGTGCATACGAACTAAATAAGAACAGAGATAAAAAGAAGGTGATTAGCTTTTTCATCGTTAAGTTGAGTTGATAGATAATAGTTTATATTCAGCAAGTTATTAAAATATCAGGTAAATCTTGTTTGAAGAATCGTTTTTAAATCAAATAATCTTCCTACACTAACTATGAGTCATTAAATGGCATTTTATCCTTATTTTCTATTTAATTGTGTTTTTAACAAAACAATACTCTTTTTTCATAAATTTACGATTAGCTCCTTTCTAACTCAATTGCTTAAACTCATTTACCTATTATGAAAAAGTTTCTACTCCTGTTCTTATCTATTAGCTTCTTCTCACACTGTAGCTATGCCCAGACTGATGATAATATTGTATTGGGTAAAAATGATAAAGTCTACTCAAAGATATTGAATGAAGACCGACGGGTTATGGTCTACGTGCCTAATGACGGAATGGATATTTACGCTAAGAAAAAGTATCCGGTAGTATATTTATTGGATGGCGATGCGCATTTTTATTCGGTAGTGGGTATGATTCAGCAATTAAGCAGTGTCAATGGTAATACTATTTGTCCGGAAATGATTGTGGTTGGTATATCGAACACCAACCGTACAAGAGACCTGACTCCTACTCACGTGGATGTCGACCTACCTTATATGGATAGTACTTCCACAAAAACCTCAGGCGGCGGTGAAAAATTTATAGCGTTCATCGAAAAAGAATTGATGCCACATATTGATTCAGTATACCCTACTCAACCCTACAAAATGTTGATTGGGCACTCATTCGGTGGTTTGACGGTAATGAATGCGTTGATTAATCATACCCATTTATTCAATGCCTATGTAGCCATAGACCCAAGTATGTGGTGGGACAAGATGCGTTTTTTAAAGACTACCAAGAAAGCCTTGACAGATAAGAAATATGCCGGAGTCTACCTATACTTAGGTATAGCTAATACGATGTCAGATGGTATGACTGTTGCCAGACTGTCGAAGGATACTGATCCTGATAATAACCATATCCGTTCTATTTTTGAATTAGATAATCACCTGAAAGCAACCAAGCAGAATCAGTTAAAATATAAGAGCAAGTATTATAGCACTGACGATCATAGTTCTGTGCCCTTGATTACTGAATATGATGCCTTGCATTTTATTTTCAGCTATTATCCGATGAAACTTACCTCGAAAGATTACAATGATAGCACTGCTGCTTTGGTAAGTAAATATCAGAAACATTATGCGCTTGTTTCTAAAGAACTAGGTTATCAGATAAAACCGGATGAAAGTGTGATAAACAGTATGGGTTATCAGGCACTAGGTCAAAAGCAGTATAAAAAGGCTGAAGGTTTTTTCAAAATGAATGTGGCTAATTATCCTGAAAGTTTTAATGTGTATGATTCTTATGGCGATTATTTCTTAGCTAAAAAAGATACTACCAGTGCCATTGCGCAATTCAGGAAGACGCTGGCTATTAAAGAAAATGCTGAGACAAGGAAGAAACTGGAGGGATTGACGGGGAAGTAGGTTTTCTAATACTACATCAGAGAGCAAAAGGCAAGGAGTTTGGGAAGACTTGCTGAAACAACAGTATCTGCAATTGAAATATTAAACAAATCCCGTATAATTATAGTTTAGTAAATAGCCTAAAAAACAGATTCCTGATTTTAATGCTCCAGTGTATTATGTAGTAATTATTATGTGAGAACAGGTAATACGATTGTTTTAATGCCCGAAGAGGATTACTTTAAACTTTATAGCAACGCCTCCGAGAGCCCTAATATCTGGTAGCATCATTTGCCGAAGCAATATCTTTACCTCGTAGAGAAAATGAAATACTCGTTCTGTATCTATCAAATATGGCATATTCCCGTAATTGATACCTTTTTTATTGGTAAGTAATTTTGTCATAAAAATATATAGCTATGCATATAAAACTATTTGTTATCTGTACACTTATATCTGTACAATTAAGTGGGCAGTCGGTTACTATTTTGCCTATGTCGACTCCCAATACAAATGCCTTAGGAATTAAAAAAGTGGGTATTGGTTTAGATCATCGCGGCACTGATGGTATAATCGGATTAGGCACTTATATAGGTGTTACGGAGGGTTATGTTCAAACTCATACTAATCACCCGCTTGCATTTGCAACCAATAATGGGGGTGTACAAATGATTCTAAAGACTAATGGCTATGTTGGTATCGGAACAGATAATCCGCAGTATTTACTGGATTTAACACAAAGAGCCAGAATCAGGACCAGTGGACAAACAGCCGGAATATGGTTTAGTAAATCTAATAACAATGTAAATGAAGGAGCATTTTTTGGTAATTTGAACGATGCCCAAACCGGTATTTATATTGGCAATAACTGGCGCTTTAGTGTAAGCGATGCAGGAGTCGTAAATGTACCAAATCTGGCAGGTGCGGGAACCCGTAATGTGGGTGCTGATGCGAATGGGAATCTAGTGGCTTTGGCTGCTCCGAGTGCCAGTACTGTTGGTTTTTCTGTTGGTGCCTCTGCGACTATTACTATACCGGGAAATAATGCGCTGACTTACCTCGCTGGCAATGAAATAGAATACAATATCGGCAATGCCTGGAGTATCAATCCAAGCCAGTTTACAGCCCCTACCAATGGGTTATATCATTTTACTGTAAAATTATCGTGGGGCGGGCACCCAAGTGGGCAAAGGGCTTTCTATATTCTCAAAAATTATACAGATTTCATCAAAGGCAGAATAGATTTTCCGAGAAACAATCTGACATTCAAGCAATATTTTACGACTACTATTTATCTGAATGCCAATGATAAGATTCAGTTAGTGGTTCGTCAGAATTCAGGATATGATATTGGTCTGAGTGGTGAATTATTTGATACTACGATTTTTAGTGGGTTTAAGATAAATTAGTATGAAGGGATTGATTAATGTGCATTTTTGAAGATATTCTATAAATATTCTCTGAAAATTGAAATTTGTGGTAAATTTTGAGTCTCAATGTTATCAGTCCCATTTTATTACCATAAACCCATCAGAAAATGAGCCTTATTGTTACTATTCTTGTTGGCGCCATAGCCGGCTGGCTGGCTGACCTTGCTTTTAAAAGTTTCAGTTTATCTCTTTTGTATCAGATTCTTCTGGGTATAGCCGGGGCTCTTGTAGGCCATTGGTTACTGGAAGGCGAGCTGAATACGATGCTAGGTTTGCCAAGTATTCTGAGCCGTATTATAGAAGCCTTTATTGGTGCATCGGTCATTTTGTTGCTGGTGCTGCTTTACAGGAGGTATTCTAAGAAATGATATTTACTACTGAGAAGATGGTTTCTGAAAAGTTTTCATAGCCAAATAGTATTCCAAATATACCCCATCCCAACGGCAGCGGCCGACCGTCCTTCCCCAACAGTGGAGAAGGGCTTAAAATCTCTGGAAATTGGTCAAGCCTTGCCAGATAACATTTTTCTCAATTTTTTCTTGAGACATCCTAATTTTAGATTACACTTTTCATACCTCCCCACTCACTTATATTTTTTATTCACTAGTACTCTTCAAGGTTGGTATTTATTAACCTATGTTAATGCTATTCGGTCTGCCTCTTTTCAATTTTGTGTCATTAACAATCATTAAATAATGACCAAAATTATCTTCACATTTTTCATCGTTTTGCTTCTTGTTATAGGCAAGGCACAATCTCGTATAGACATGATGGAAACCAAAAAACCGTATACCATTCTGGTATTAATGAATGCTACGCCTCAATGGCTTTCGCTTACAAGAAACCAAAGGAGCCAGTTTTTTGAAAAGCAGGTAATGCCGATTTTTCAGAAAGTGGGTCAAGCAGTAGAAGTCAAATTGTTTGATAGCGAATACTTTCATGCAAAGGTTTCTGACTTTATGATTATCAGTACTGAAAACCTGAATCAGTATAAATTGCTGATTGAATTGCTAAGGGATAGCAAGATTTATGGTGTACCTTATTTTGAGATAGTTGATATTATAGTGGGGCAGGAGAATTTGTTTGCCGATTTTAATGAAGTGTTGAGGAAGGAGAAAAATGATTAAATCTATGATAATATCGTTAATAAATGATTTGTCAATACAGGGGTTCAAAATTTTGAACCCCTACCGAAATGCGTTTTTATATTTTTCAAAAATTTTTCTCCCCTATTTGTCCAAATCCAAAAACCCGGTTGTCATTAGGCTTTAACACATAAAACTTAAAGAATAATGGAGCCTAGAATCAACATTCAACAACAACAGGGTATGAGCGCCTTATATGGCTTTGGTAAACATTTATCAAAATCAAGTATCGAAAAACCTTTATTACATCTGATTTATTATCGTGTATCACAAATCAACGGCTGTGCTTTTTGTCTGGATATGCACTCGAAGGATTTACTGGCAGGTGGTGAAAGTGTGCAACGCTTGCTTGTAATGGACGCGTGGAGGGAAGCCCCATTTTATAGCGACAGGGAGCGTGCGGCTTTGGTTTATGCTGAGGCACTCACGGTGATTAAAAGTAGTTTAGTGCCTGATGAAGTGTATGAACAGGCAGCGGCGCAATTTTCGGAAACTGAATTGATGGATTTAACCATTGCGGTGATAGCAATTAATAGCTACAATCGTATTAATATTGCATTTGGTGCGCATGTAGGTACTTATCAGGTCGGACAATTTAATTAATCTATCGCTATGGACGAATTCTTATTGATATTCAGAAGAGATACGGAAACGAAGGAGAATCAGCCTTCTCCTGCTGATATGCAGGCATCTATCAAGCCCTGGCAGGATTGGATTGGTGGTATTGCGGCCCAGAATAAACTGGCGAGCTCAGGCAATAGGTTGCACCCTGAGGGTAAAGTGGTAAGACCCAATAATGTGGTGATTAATGGGCCTTATGCCGAAATCAAAGAAGCTATAGGTGGGTTTATTATTGTTCGCGCGGCTGATTTTGATGAAGCTGTGGAGATGGCGAAGGGGTGCCCGGGACTTAAAGCACCGTGGCATGTGAATGTGGAGGTAAAGCGGGTGATTAGTAATGCTTAGCAGGATTTCGCCGCACAACCAAGTTCTCTCGGCTTCCGTTAACGTTTTGGCTAAAGCCAGTTAAGATGATTGCTTTCTTGTTACCCCCATTTAAAAATGGGGGCTATTGATTCGGGCAGCTACTTGGCAAAATTTCTGCCAAATATTTTTTGACTTGAAAACTCTCTTCATCACCATGAAAGAAAAAGAACTACTCCCACACTTATTCAGGACGGAGTATCGGAAGATTGTTGCTGTGCTTTGTTATTTATTTGGCATTGAGCATATTGAGACTGCTGAAGATATTGTAAGTGATACTTTTCTATCTGCCACCGAACTATGGAGCCAGAAAGGTATACCTGATAATCCTACCGGATGGCTATATACGGTAGCTAAAAACAAAACCAAAAATCACCTCAAGCATCATTCTATTTTTACCCAAAAACTGGCAGTCGAATTGAAATATGGTGCGGCAGATTCGGAAGAAATTGAGATTGACTTATCGAGCAAAAGCATTAATGATAGTCAGTTGGCGATGATTTTTACGGTTTGTAATCCTTGTATATCCATTGAATCGCAGATTGCGCTGGCTTTGAATCTACTTTGTGGTTTTGGGATTCAGGAAATTGCAGATGCTTTTCTGACTAGTAAAGAGGTGATTTATAAACGCCTTAACCGGGCTAAAGAAAAGCTGAAAGCTGAAAAGATAAAGATTGAACAACCTACTGCTACAGAAATAGATGAGCGACTGGATACAGTACTGACAACGCTTTATCTGCTATTCAGTGAGGGGTATTATTCTACTTCACAGAATACGGTATTGCGCAAAGACCTTTGTGCCGAAGCCATGAGGCTTGTCTATTTACTGATTGAAAATATTGATACCAACCAACCTGTTGTTAATGCGTTGCTCTCGCTCATGTGTTTTCATGCCTCACGCTTTGAGGCGAGACTGAACGACAAAGGGGAGGTGATTCTGTATGAAGACCAGGACACTAATCTCTGGAATCAGGAATTGATTAGTAAGGGTGAATATTTTCTGGAACAGGCTTCAAAAGGTAATTATCTGTCTAAATACCATTTAGAAGCGGGCATAGCTTACTGGCATACACAAAAAGAAGATACCATCCAGAAATGGGATGGTATTCTGCAATTGTATAATCGTTTGTTACAAATAGAGTACTCCCCTATTGCGGCACTCAACAGAACTTATGCTCTTGCTAAAGCCAATGGCAAAGAAGAGGCTATTATTGAGGCAGAAAAACTGGCCCTGACAGACAATCATTTCTACTATTCTCTATTAGGTAATCTTTATACTGGTATTGATGATATTAAAGCCATACAACACTTCCAGACAGCACTAAAACTGGCTCAATCAAAGACAGATAAAGCTACTATCCAGCGGAATATTGAGAAAATTATGCTTTAGGCTGTAATTCTTTCAGATATTCTCTTTTCAATACTTTGTTTCTTAACTTTAGAAACGGTTTTTCGACTGCTCTGTTTAATAGCCATGCGCCTAAGACTGAGGTAAGGGTACATAAGATGAACATTAAGACACTTTCTTTAGCTATACCCAATTTTGATAGTTCTTCCTGTGAAACGTGTATGATAATTTTATGCGTGAGATAAAGGGCGTAGGATAAAGAGGCGATGTGGAAAGTGATTTTTGAGGGGATACGATACAAAAATACTTTCGGGCTGATGGCTGCTATGACGATTAAGCCATAGCCCAAGCTAATAATCGGAAAACCGAAAATTGATGCACTGAATGAAGTTTGTTTTTCACATATAAAATAGGCTCCTACCAACACGGCTATTCCTGCCACTAACAGATAATTACCATACTGCTGTAATTGTTGCCTGATGCTGGGTTTGAACTGAAAAATGGCAGCTATCGACACGCCTACCAGTAAGCCGTCTAACCGGCTATATATGGGATAATAAATCCATTTGTACCAGATTACCCAGAAATTATCGGTATCCTTAAAAGGCTCGACAAAATTGGTATACATATAGAGCCTCATACAAAAACCTGCTATAAAGAAGCCTATTAATAAAACGGCTGCTTTGTTGAAAATCTTTAAATTGATTAATGCCATTAAAATAAGAGGCAGGAACAGATAGAACTGTTCTTCGATACAAAGTGACCATGCGTGGGAGAATGTACCCTGGGTGCGGAGGTCAAGACCCAGATTCTGGGTGAAGGTCAGGTATTTCCAGAGTGGTGCCAGGGCTTCTCTTTCTCTGAGGTAGGGAAACAAAAAATACAAGGCCAGTACTGTGAGATAGGCAGGGATGATCCGGAAGAAGCGTTTCAGAAAAAACTCTTTGAACCATACAGGCTGCTGCTGGTCGATTTTTGCGAAGAGCTGTGATGAAATAAGATAGCCGCTCAGGACAAAGAAAAGGTCGACGCCTGTCCAGCCGAATTTGCCGATGGTATAGAGCCATTCGGGGGCTGGAAACATGATGCTGTAGTGGTAGAGGAAAACGTAAAAGATGGCAAATGCACGCAGGTGGTCAAGCCCGATGAGCTTGTGGTTGTGCGGGAGTTTCTGAACTCCTAGGGTACGAGTCATACGATTTTTGGGTATTAAGCGGTGAGTATCAGGAAAGCTAATTTTTGCTTCAATTTAGCTATAAAACAGCTATAAGTATAGGGTAAAGCGTTTTTAATTTAAATAAACTGCCCTGCTCATTGGGTTTTGATTAGAAATGAGAATGATATAGTAAATAAATATTTTATTGTTAAAACAAATGCTATATTTGCTTCTTAACTATACTTCTTATGCCTAACCCGTTAATTTGTTTATTAATAGACGATGATCAGGATGATCAGGAAATCTTTTCGTTGGCTATAGAAGACTCAGGCCTTGATATGCAGTGTGTGATAAGTAATAATGCCAGTGAAGCTTTGCAAAGGCTGATAAAAGATGACACCTTTTTACCGAATTATATCTTTCTCGATTTAAATATGCCGCGCATTAATGGCGTACAGTTACTAACCGAAATAAAGAAAATTTCCCGCCTTAAACACATTCCTGTTATTATTTACTCTACCTCTTCACACCCTAAAGATAAGGAGGCAACCCAGAAACTGGGGGCGTCTGCTTTTATTACCAAGCCATCGGGCATCAAAGAACTTTCCCTATTATTAAAAGAATTTTTTCAGACTCATTATCAACCCGCTTACGAATAAGCAATAAAACAAGGACAATCAGACTATGAAAAATGAAGCCGTAAAGGTAATAAAGGCCAAAAAAAAATATATTCTCGAACAATGGTTTCAGAACCAGTTAGAAAACGATGGCTTACGTGAAGATTTAATTACGAATGAAGACCAGCGTATACAATCAGAAGAATTACTGAACTCGCTTACGGCCAGTATCAGTGATAATAACTTTGACAATTTCCAGTCGAGAGATTTTGAGAAAGTTGAAGAAATACTATCGGGTATTGCCATTGCCAGGGCCAGACGTGGTTTTTCGCCGCGTGAAACTGGTGCTTATGTATTCAGTTTAAAAACGGCTTTATTAAAAACATTATCAGAAGAGATTAGCGACCCTAAAGTATTATATACCGAGAGTATGCGTATCAATAGTCTTCTGGATAATTTCAGTATTATTACCTTTGAGACTTTCATCAAAGGCCGTGAGGATGTGATTTTACGCCAGACGGATGAAATCACTGAAATTTCTACACCGGTTATCAAAGTATGGGACGGTATTCTGGCTTTACCGATTATTGGTACATTAGACAGTTCACGTACGCAGGTAGTAATGGAAAATCTTTTGCAGGAAATTGTAGAAACCGGAAGTTCTATTGCTATTCTGGATATTTCGGGGGTGCCTGCCATAGATACTTTAGTAGCTCAACATCTGATTAAAACCGTTAGCGCTACGCGTTTGATGGGTGCCGAATGTATCATCAGCGGTATTCGTCCTGAAATTGCTCAGACTGTTGTACATTTAGGCATTGATTTGTCTGAAATAGTAACCAAAGCAACATTGGCGAGTGCATTAAAAATGGCTTTTGGTATGATAGAATTAGAAGTGAGAAAAAAAGCTACGCCTAAAGTTTTATAAGACACAATTGTTAGGATACATAGATTAATATGGATAGAATTCCTATTCTTAAAATGGGTGACTTTTTATTAGTCACCATTCAAGTTGATTTATACGACCAGTTGGCCGAAACGCTTGAGTCAGATTTAGTACAGATGGTCAAAAAGTACAATTCAAAAGGCGTATTGATAGATATTTCGGCTGTTTCTATTATTGACTCCTTTATGGGTCGTATTTTAGGCAATATCTCTATGATGTCGAAAATCATGGATGCAGAAACTGTTGTTGTTGGCATGCAACCTGCCGTAGCTATTACACTGGTTGAATTAGGTTTACCTCTAAAAGGTATCCATTGCGCTCTGAATGTTGAAAGAGGGATGGAATTATTACGTTCTAAAATCACTCAGGACATTCAAGAAGACGAAGAAGATGATAGTTACTCTGAGTAAAGACAGTATTAAAATAACCAGAGAGCAAGACACAATTTTTTTACGGAACCGGGTAAAGGAATGGGCCACTAAAATTGGTATGGGCTTAGTAAACCAGACCAAATTGATTACTGCTGCCAGCGAACTGGTGCGTAATATGCTGAAATATGCCGGAGGCGGCACTGTTGATATTGAAATTGTAAGCAAAGGCCGTGAAAACGGTGTAAAATTGATTTTTAGTGATAAAGGGCCGGGTATCAAGGATATTAATCTGGCCATGAGAGATGGCTATACCACAGGTAGAAGCCTGGGATTAGGACTGCCGGGAACCCGAAGACTGGTAAGTGAGTTTGAGATTCAATCGGTCGTAGATGAGGGGACGACTATCAGCATAATCAAGTGGAAGAATGGATAATAATTTTTTCTTCAATCATAAGGTTGAAGACCGTAGCTATGTCTCTTATATAAAAAGGGAAATACATGGCCTGATTGCTAAGACAGCGTTTGAGTCGATGCGGGCAGGAGAACTGGATATAGTAGTATCGGAGCTGTTGTCGAACCTTATCAAGCATGCAGGCGGTGGTGAAATTTTTTATAAATTAAGCAATAGTGAAAACAATTCTAAGGTTTTTGAGATTTATTGTATAGATAGCGGCCCCGGTAACAATAATATGGCTAAAATGATGAAAGACGGTGCGTCTTCTTCTAATACACTGGGACATGGTTTGGGCGCTATTGACCGATTGAGTAATTTTTTTCAGATTTATTCGATGGCCGGCTGGGGTACAGTTGCCTATGCAAAAATATTGATGGAAGAAGCACAGAAAAAGATAGTACAACCCAAAAATGAGATTCATATAGATACTCTGCAGGTATGCATGCCCGGTGAAGAAGTGTGTGGCGATGGGTATCAGATGAAAAAAGTGAATGATGAAACCCAGATTTTTCTGGGTGATGGTTTAGGGCATGGCCCTAATGCCCATGAAGCAGTACAGACGGCTATCATGGCGTTTAATCAGTGTACTGAAACCGAACCTACTGATATTCTGCGTTTTATACACCAGAAAGTAAAAAAGACAAGAGGTCTGGTTGGGACAATTGCCAGTTATCACCATAGCAGAAAAGAATGGAAAATATGTGGGATAGGTAATATTACTACCAGACTATACGAAGGATTGATGAGTAAAAAAGTGATGTCGCACAATGGTATTATTGGTCTCAATATTCCTGCTATTATGAACTCCCTTGTGCTATCGAATGCTGAATACCAACATATATTTATGTATTCGGATGGTATCAGAAATCACTGGGATTTGCACCAATATCCGGCCATATTAAAATTCGCCTCTCCTATTATTGCTGCTGCGATTTTTAAAGATAATGCCCGCCGAAACGATGACATGACGCTGTTAGTAGGAAAAGTAAATTAAGTGACCTCAATGGAAGAGATTATAAGAATAAATCTGGACAACGAAATGGATTTAATCATTGTTCATAAACGAACAATGAGACTCGCCGAACTGTGTGGACTTTCAATTGCTTCTCAAACTACTTTTGCCACGGCTGTATCTGAAGTAGCCCGATTAGCTATCAGCTATGGCAATAAATCTTATATTGTATTAAGTATTAATGTTCTACGCTTAACTCAGAAAGAAATAGTAGCGACGCTTTATGATAAGGTAGACTTAAAGGCTATTAATTCAGATGCTTATTCTTATGCCCGCCGTTTGCTGGGTGATATTCAGACTGACTATAAAGACTATTTTTATATAACTACTCTCAGATACAAAGTTCAGTTTGGGGGTATTATATCTAAAGCTAAAATTGAGTCATTTAAAGAATACTTTAAAAATGAGCCGTCTATATCAGCTTATGACGAAATAAGAAAAAGAAATATTCAGTTGCTGGACATGATTGATAAGGTAGCCGAGAGCGAGAATCGCTACCGGATGTTGAGCGATAACCTGCCACTGATGATGTTTGTGATTAATAACGAGGGGAAAATAACCTATACCAACCGATGGCTGAAAGAGTTTATTGAAGCGCAAGGAATGGTTCCTACTAATATATCCTGGTTTACTTTATTGCATCTGCCTGATTACAGAATGTTCTATCCTGATTGGGAAAGAGCTATTCTTAACAAAACGGTTTTTAAAGCACAAGGCCGATTAAAACAGAAGGAAAATCTGATATGGCATCTGATTTCGATAATGCCTGTAAAAAACGACAACGATCTAGTTACCAACTGGATTGGCTTTTTTGTGGATATTCATGCGCAAAAAGTGGTTGAAGAAACACTTCGTGATAATAAAGCTTTAAAAATGGTTCAGCAGGAGTTACTGGCTCATCAGAAAGAACTTGAAGTAAAAAACACCAGACTTTCGCGTCAGAATGACTTTATTGAAACCGTGCTTGATTCGTCGGTAGATTATATCATGGCTATAGACCAGGATTTAAGAATCATTACTTTTAATCATTCTTATGAGGTACTGAGCGGCAAAAAACGAGAGGAAGTATTAGGTGAGAGTATATTGGATATTTTTCCGGTTATTAAGGAAATTGGCACTTATGATATTATTAAAGATACTCTTCGGGGAATACCCGGACATAGACCGGTACATCAATCGCCTATTACGAACCGTTTCTATGAAGTTTTCTTTATTCCGCTTTCAGATGATACAGAAGAAACCTATGGGGCTGTAATTCTTGGCAGAGATATTACAGACCAGATGCAGCATGAGCAGAAACTGAAATCGATGAATGAAGAATTGTTGTTGAGGAACAATGAGCTGGAACAGTTTGCTTATATAGCCAGCCACGATTTGCAGGAGCCGTTGCGCAAGATAAAGACGTTCTCGAAGCTATTGAATGAGTCGCTGGAGATGAATGAGAAGCAGAGGGATTATTTCAACAGAATTATTAATTCGTCGAACCGGATGTCGAACCTGATTCGGGATGTACTGGATTATTCACGGTTATCAACCACTGAGGAGCAATTTGTAGAGGTTGATTTAAACGACATACTGAATACAGTAAAAGTTGATTTTGAGTTGTTGATTGAAGAAAAAGGGGCGGTTATTAATAGTGAGAAGTTGCCTGTAATACTTGGGATTCAGTTACAGTTAACACAACTACTCTTTAATTTGTTGAGCAATGCGCTGAAATTTACTAAAGAACAGCCTGTGATTACTATTACCTGCAGGAGACTCAGTTTTGATGAAGTGAATAGTGTGATAGAACTGGATGCCAACAGAATTTATTACCTGATAGAGTTTAAGGATAATGGCATTGGTTTTGAACAGCAATTTGCGCGACAAATATTCACGATTTTCCAACGGCTTAATGATAAGCATTCTTATGCTGGTACGGGTATAGGGCTGGCGCTTTGTAAAAAGATTGTGGAGAATCATTATGGGCATATAACAGCTACCAGTAATTTAGGCGAAGGAGCTACTTTTCATGTATATTTGCCTGCTTTGTAGAGAAGGGCATACTCTTACATTTCTACTCTTTTGAAAAACCGCATCATTTTTTATTTTTCAAACGATGTGCATATTCTTGATTTAGCAGGACCTTTACAGGTCTTTTATGAATCGGGTGAATATGGTATTCCTTACGAAATACTCTTTGTTTCAGATAAGGAGCAGAAACAGTTTTCGGCAGGATTATTTTCGGATAAATTGACCGATTTTTCTACCATTGCATTTGATACAAATGATATTCTGATGATTCCGGGTTTTAGTATCCCGGCTAATCTGGAGCCTAATAAAGCTTTTGATGAATGGTTGGTAAAAGCACATCAAAAAAAAGTAGCTATCTGCTCGGTTTGCACGGGTGTTTTTGCGCTGGCAAGGGCGGGTATACTGGATGGCCTTGAATGCACCACGCACTGGAAGTATATTGAAGCACTGCAAAAGCATTTCCCGAAAGTAAAAGTAATGCAAAACCGATTATTTGTAAAAAACGAAAATGTATATACAAGCGCAGGGATTACTACCGGAATTGACCTGGCGTTGTTTCTGATAGAAGAGCGCCATGGAGCAAAATTTGCTTATCAATTGGCCAAAGAACTCGTCATGTATCTGCGCAGAGATAGTGCCGACGGACAGGAAAGTATCTTCGTACAATATCGCCAGCATATCAACTACCAGATTCATGAAATTCAGGATTGGTTGATTCATCACCTGCATCAGAGGAATTCTATTGAAGAACTGGCTGAGAAGGTTAGTATGAGTCCAAGAAACCTGACGCGTTTGTTTAAGGCCAAGACAGGTATTACCATCGGTGAATATATTGAAAAACTACGCGTTGAAAGGGCTTTACAATTGCTAAAGCGAAACGAGAAGATGAGTACTATCTCGCAGGAGTGCGGCATCAATAATCCGCATCAACTGGCTACTATTCTTAAAAAGCATACGGGATATATTCCGAAGGAACTCAAGAAGTTGTCCTGATTCTGACTTTTATTGTCCTTTCATTAGGTGTTATTGCATTCTACATTTGCAAGAAAAACAAATTAATGAAAGCTATTCTCACTTACATTCTTCTTCTTGCGTCGGCGCTGAGTTTTGCACAAAAAGCTGATGCCGACCCGTTCGTTTGTCCACCGTGTGATAATGATTGTGATAAGCTCACTTTTGATAAAGCAGGTAACTGCCCGCACTGCGGCATGGAACTGATTCAGAAAAGTAAACTCCCAAAGAAAAAAATGACAATCTGTTTTTATCTGCAAGATGGTGTAGAGGTATTGGATTTTGCGGGGCCTATGGAGGTTTTCTCTTATGCAGGCGCTAAAATCTTTACGGTATCTAAGACAAAGACCCCAATTAAATCGCAGGGAATTCTGAAAGTAACGCCCGATTATGACATTACTGATGCTCCACCATTTGATATTTTAGCGGTTTTTGGCGGAAACTCCGGCAATGCCTCAGAAGACCCGGAGGTAATTAACTGGATAAAGGCAAGAAAGCCGACTACCCAATACTATTTCTCGGTTTGTACAGGTGCTTTTATATTAGGCAAAGCGGGTTTGCTGGATAACCTGACGGTAACGACTTTTCATGAAAGTATAGACCGATTACAAAAAGCTGTCCCTAGCGCTAAGGTTTTGCCTGATACACGCTTTGTAGATAACGGAACAATTATAACCACAGCAGGAATTTCAGCCGGTATTGATGGTGCTTTGCATCTGGTAGAAAAACTGGGAGGAAAAGAATCTGCCAAAAGAGTAGCAAGATATATGGAATATGATAAATGGGTGCCTGAGCAGGGGCTGATAGTGAACAGCCGCCCCTAAAACCCCCAACCCCTAAAGGGGAGTGAAAACAAAAAACATAAAATAAAAAAGGTGGTGAAACACAATTTTAGCTTTTGCTTGTGGAGTATGTATTAACTCCCTCGTTGTGTGTTTCACTACCCTTTTTATGTATATAATTAAAGCCTATTGGCAATAATCCGATTTAAATTTTGTAACCGATTAGAAACGGTTAGTATCTGTATCACGGTTACGATCTCTTGAATCAGTATCTTCGTCGATTTCTTCAGTTTCTGAATAATCTGCATCGGCGTTTCTGTTCATTCCTTCGCTGCCACCACGGTCTTGGTTACGATCTCTGCCTTGTTGGCCTGAAGACCATTGGTCTGATTGACCTTGTTGACCTGTATTGGTATTGCTTTGTTGGCCTTGGTTAGGCATATCTCTGTTACCACCTTGTTGGCTGCCAGATTGTCCTTGTTGACCTTGGTTCCAGTTTTCCTGGCCTTGCTGGCCTTTGTTCATATTGGATTGTTGGCCTTGTTGACCGGTATTTCTATCGCCTTGTTGTTGGCTACCAGATTGGTCTTTTTGACCTTGATTCCAGTTTTGTTGGCCTTGTTGACCTTTATCGCTGCTTGATTGTTGGCCTTGTTGGCTGGTATTTCTATCACCTTGTTGTTGGCTACCAGACTGGCCTTGTTGACCTTGATTCCAGTTTTGTTGTCCTTGCTGGCCTTTATCGCTGCTAGATTGTTGACCTTGTTGACTTGTGTTTCTATTTCCTGATTGTTGAGTTGACGTATTTTTTTCGTCTTCCCTTGGCTTATTTTCTTGCGTTGCCATAATTTTAAGTTTTTTTGAGGTTAATAGATAATATTGAGAAAACAAATTCATTAGAAAAGCATTAGTTTTCTCATATTTATTCTGCAAAAAATTCTATGCCAGCTCTTAAATTACGCTCTGAAAGGGGTGTTTCTGAATGACGTGGCACAGAATCCTCAATTTTTATTTAGACTGTGTAAAAATATAGGCAACAAATCTTATTCCTTCTTTAATATAAGCCAGCTAGTCAACTGGCGCACTTTTTTACTATTTCTCATGTCACTGATATCACAAATTTTTCTATCTATAACAGAGTTTTTCTATAGGAGACAATTACATGAATTACTTTATTGGTTGTTCAGGCTTCTCCAATAAAGATTGGAAAGGCTTTTTCTACCCAGATAATCTCCTTTCTAAAGATTATTTGGTCTATTACGCAGAGCATTTTAACGCTATTGAAATTAACTCAACTTTTTACCGTAAACCCACAGCAAAAACCTTACAAAACTGGTACGCACAGACACCTGCTGACTTTCTTTTTTTTATCAAAATTCCACAAACTATTACGCACATTAATCAGTTAAAAAACGTGCGACAGGAGATTGCTGAATTCTGTAAACATATCGGCAATAGTTTAAAAGAGAAATTGGGTGGTTTTTTATTTCAGTTTCCTCCCTCTTTTGTATGTGATAAAGAAAACCTTAGTAATGTATTAAACGGACTCAACTCCAGATTTTTAAACGTCGTTGAGTTCAGACATAAGAGCTGGTGGAATGAAAGTGTGTATGAAGTCTTAAAGGAGCAGGGAATTGTTTTTTGTGGGGTAAGTATTCCTAAAGATGTTCCAGATGATATGATTATCAATCACCCTGAAACGATGTACTATCGTCTTCATGGTAAGCCTATCCTTTTCAAATCTCAATATAGTGATGAAGAATTGGAGAACTTAGCCGCAAAAGTTATGGCAAGCGACAGAAGTGCTTATATATTTTTTAATAATACATGGGGTATTGCTGCCATAAAAAATGCCAGATTTATGCAAAAACTCTTGGAAAACACCCATCAGTTTTCATAATTTTGCTACTATGAGAATGACAGTAATGCTCTAATATCTTCCCTGATGTCTTCCTGACATATTATGCCTTTTTTCAAAGGCTGGTTTTTCTATTGCTTATTATTTCAAGGCATTTTATCGAATGAAATCACTGTGGTGTCTCATCAACAGACTATTTATTCGTTATGATGCCCTTTTATCTATTACTGTCATGCAAGAAATCTTAGATATAAATCAAATTCAACAATTCATCCATCAGGGATTTATCAGAATCGATAATGCTTTTTCTCCAGAATTGGCAGAAGAAGCAAGAAATATTCTCTGGAACGATACAGGCTGTAACCCCCATGATAAAAGTACCTGGACAAAACCAGTTATCAGACTCGGCATGTACATGCAAGAACCTTTCGTAAAAGCTGCAAATACTAATATGCTACATACTGCATTCGATCTATTGGTAGGACAAGGTAATTGGATACCTTGCAGAAGCATGGGTACTTTCCCAGTTCGTTTTCCGTCTGATGAAGACCCAGGCGATACAGGTTGGCATGTAGATGCCAGCTTTCCGGGCGATGACCCCGACAATTTTTTTGAATGGCGCATTAATATACATTCAAAAGGCCGGGCATTGTTAATGCTATTTCTTTTCTCTGATGTCGGTGAAAAAGATGCTCCTACGCGCATTCGTGTGGGCTCTCATCTGGACGTAGCAAAGGCATTAGAAGAATCAGGTGAAAAAGGACTTTCATTTATGGAACTAGCTATTAAACTTATAGGAATGCCTATAAGAGAAGAAGTATTGGCCACCGGAAAAGCCGGAACTGTCTATTTGTGCCATCCTTTTATAGCACATGCCGCACAGGCACATCATGGCACTGAACCCCGATTTTTGGCGCAACCACCACTTTTGCTCAGAAAAGATCTGGTGATTAAAGATAAAACAGAAGCCTATACCCCAATAGAGGAAGCCATTAGATTGGGGTTGTGGAAATAAATCCTTAGCCCCTAAAGAGGAACTTTAAATAAGGGATAAAATATAAACACCATACTTAACCCAATAATATTTTATCAGGTTAGTATGGTGCTAATAAAAGTTTTTATTAATGCAATCACTTATTCACTAAATCGCCCATTCACTCAATTACTTAAACCTGTGCGTTTTGAAAATGCTGATGATTTCCTGCTCATTACTTGGGTTAAGTATTGAAAGAGCTGTTGAGGTCATACTGTCCTGATAAATAATGGCTCTTAGCAATATATCATTCCCATCTGGCTGTTTGGCTATTAAAGCCTTATGGCCATCAATCTTTGTTTCTTCGTAATAGAGTGGTTTAGGGTTGCTATCTTTATTAATAGTGCCATTATACCAACCATAGTCAAAATAGATTTTATCCGCGCCTCTTTCGAAATAACCTACATAACTATCTGTCCCCTGCTGATTCACTAGTTTCCAGTCTTGTGTAGGAAAGCGTAATGAAAAAGTCCTGCTTTCAATGGGAAACATCTTGTTCCAATCAGGTTCTACATATTCGCCCGGCTTTTTACAAGCCAATGCCGATAATAGAACCAATAGAAGCACTGTATTTTTCATGATTTAACCGCGCTTAATTATACTTGGCTGATATCTGTTTTACCTGCAGTTGGTTTCCATCAAGCTGATTGATTTCAAACTCAAGAATAAAATTACCACCCCAATATTTTCCATTTAGTGTAACCTTGTCTTTATCTTTACTCCAAGCTCCCTGAGTTTCTGCATAGCTAATGGGAGGTGTACCACACCAACCGGCATTCTGACGAGAGATAAGCAAGCCATTGGGCTTAAATGCATAACCCGGTTTATCCTGCTCAAATGCCGATGCCCGATGAAAGCTGTAAATTACTTCATCGTTAACAGTTTCGCCCTTATCCATCACCCATGTTCCTTCGATTGGGTTTTGAGGGTCATATTTTGTGCTACAGCCCGATAGGAGGCTTACAAAAAGCAGTGCCAGCACAAGAGTAATAAAAGTATTTTTAGTCATGAGTATGTTTTTTTTAATAGGATACTTTTTGTTGAAAAATAGTTGCAACAAAAACCAGAATTAACTTTCTAATCAGATAGTAGTCAAATATTTATAAACAGAAGTAAGAAATAGTTATCGCAAAAATCCCTTGTCTGGTTTTTGAAAAATAAGGTCCCGTTTATCCTAAAATCAAACCATTTAACATATTTGTATTACAAACTACCTGTTTTTACATAGTAGCTATTATCTTTGAATATCTTTCACTTTAAACAATGACAAATTATGAAAAAACTTCTTGTATTAGCCTTCGTTTGTTTGGGCTTTTCGGGCTTTGCCCAATGTAATCTTGATTTAGTATTGACCTCTTCAAAAACCGAATACCTCGATGGCTCCGGAACAATACAGCGTTCAGTTGACGAAAACAGCACCATTGAAATCACTAAAACTCAAATGTTGATTACACCTGGCAGTGGTAATACTATGACTGGCAAAATTACTTCTACCACTTGTAATTGGACCACTGCCTTCAAAGAAGGCAAAAGTGTAATTAAAGCCGATTTCGAAGACGGATCGGGAAATACCATGCACGCAACAATGACCATAGAAGGTAAAGGTGACAAAGTAACTTTCACGATGGAAATTGCCGAAATGGCAGACAGAGTGATCAAGGTTAACATTGATAGTTTTAAAGAAAAGAAATAGATTGGCTTATTAAAACAAGAAGACTGTAAGACCTAAAAAATGGTATCAGAGAAACCTGATGCCATTTTTTTTATAATTAATTATTGTTTTACATTAATTAATTATATATTTGTATCAAGAAATCCTTACAATAGGGTGAAAACCTTTTTTGCATAAGTAAAAGCCTGAATCCTGGAAAAACGGAACCAATAAAAAAAGCTCCTCAAAAAGGAGCCTGGCATTGTATTGCCTAAAATATATAAAATTATGAATCAACTATCACTCAAAAACATCAACAAAACCTATGGCAATGGCGTGAAAGCCATTGAGGGGGTAAACCTTGAAATCAGTAATGGCATGTTTGGCCTGCTAGGCCCCAACGGTGCCGGAAAATCTTCGTTAATGAAAACTATTGCAGGCTTACAAAGCCCGGATAGTGGCAGTATTACATTAAATGGTACAGATATAGTTACCGATACTGATTTTATTAAGCAACAGTTAGGTTTTCTGCCGCAGGATTTCGGTGTGTATCCTAAAATATCAGCTTACGATTTACTAAATCATTTAGCCACTTTGAAAGGAGTCGTTAACAAAGCGGCCCGTAAAGAGCAGGTATTGGCGTTATTGGATAAAGTTAACTTATATCAGCATCGGAATAAAGAAGTCTATACTTTTTCGGGTGGTATGCGCCAGCGGTTTGGTATTGCACAGGCACTTTTGGGCAATCCTCAATTGATAATTGTTGATGAACCTACAGCCGGGCTTGACCCCGAAGAACGCAACCGTTTTAATAATTTATTGAGCGAAATAGGTGAGGATATTATCATTATTCTTTCAACCCATCTGGTAGAAGATGTGAAAAATCTCTGTACAAATATGGCTGTGATGCATCAGGGAAAAGTCATTGCACAAGGCAAACCCTCTCATTTTGTGGATTCATTGGCAGGGGCAGTCTGGAAAAAGACCATCGATAAAAAAGAAAGGGCCGAATACGAGCAGCATTTCAGCATTATCTCTACGCAACTGACTGAGGGCAAACTGAGTATTCATGTCTATGCCGACAAAAGACCAGATAGTCATTTTGAGGTTCTCACTCCTACCCTTGAAGACTACTATTTCTTTATTATGAACCAACAAAAGCTGGCCGCATGAAAACCACCACACAGTTTAAATATCTACTGGCATTCGAACTAAGTCTCTTTTTTAAAAGAGTCTGGATATATATTGTTCTACTGGCTTTTCTGGGTTTGGGTTTTGTAGGTGGTTCGTCATTTTCGGCATTCACTACCGAAAATACTTTTCGAAACTCTCCCTTTGCCATTACCTATATCTTAGGGTATTTATCGCTTTTCTGCATTTTCACTTCAAGTATGTTAGCTGCACAGGTGCTGTTCCGTGAACAGGAACATCATTTTTCAATGGTTTTGTATGCTACACCTTTGAAGAAGCTCAATTTCTTTCTGAGCAGATTTTTGGTTGTTTTTGGTATTACGGCTTTTACTTTATTTCTATTAGTTATAGGTTTTGCTATTGGGCAGCAGATGTCACGCTTTGATGCCAGTGAGTTTGGCCCTTTTCATTTCTGGTATTATTTTCAGCCTTTCCTGCTGCTTACCGTTCCTAACACATTTTTCTGTTCAGCTGTTGTTTGTAGCATTGGCTTGCTGACCAAAAATAAACTTCTGGTCTATATTTCCGGCCTGTTTATTTTTATTGCCTATCAAGTAACACTCATTTTTTCAGGCTCTCCTTTAATTGCCGGGGGCTTACCTCCTACCGAAGAATCAATGCAAATGGCAGCCCAGTTTGACCCCTTTGGTTTATCGGCCTTTTTGCATCAGACTTTGCTATGGTCTGCTATTCAGCGCAATACTACGGTAGTAGCCCTGACAGGTATTATGCTTTTTAACAGGGTATTTTATATAGCATTCTCTTTTCTATTGCTGATAACAGCCCATCGTTTATTCAGATTTTCAGTAGATGGGAAAAGCAAGAATGTTAAAGAAACGACAAAAGTAAAAACTACTCTTCTACCTTACAGAATAGTCTTACCTCAGGTTTTCAGTTTCAGCCATCAAGCCCAATCACTGCTTAGTCTGGTAAAAATTGACCTGACTTTTGTACTGAAGAGTATTCCCTTTGTGCTGATTCTGATAGGTATTGTTTTCTTTGTGTCTATGGAAATGTATGGCGAGATAGAGCAAGGCATCCGTATCCCAGAAAACTATGTAAGTACCGGACTTATGGTCAATACTATTCTGGAAACTTTCCCTGCGCTATGTACTATGGTTATTTTGTTTTACAGCAACGAGTTACTCTGGCGTAGCCGTAGCTCAAATTTTCATCTGATAGAAAATACTACTCCTGCAAACCTGTTTGTACGCTTCGTTGCTAAGTGGTTTTCGATGACTTGTATCATTCTTTTACTAATCACAGGGGTTGTAATCACTGGCATTGTTTTCCAGATAGTCTATCAATATCCACATATCGAATTTGATACGTATATTTATATAGGTTATTTAGCAGGTTTGCCCTTAATATTCAGTTCGGGCATCATCATAGCTATTCAACAAATCATCAGAAACAGGTATGTAGGATTGATTGCTGCTACTGCTTTTGTTTTGCTCACTACCACCAGTATCGGAACCGCCATTCATATCAAACATCCATTACTTAGAATTGGTAGTGCTTTTGGCGGTGAATACAGCGCCATGAATGGTTACGGGGCTTACCTCACTCTATTCAACTGGAAAATGTTGTTTGGTATTTGTGCTACTTTCATCATCGTACTTTTAATTGTGCAATTGCAGCAAAAAAATAAAAGACTTTGGAAATTAAGCACTACACTTAGTCTTTTAGCATTCTTGCTTATAGCCATTACATCGGGCTTCTTTGTGAATAACCGCTTAGAAATAACAGATGAAGAATCCACCCTCCGATGGCAGGCGAATTATGAGAAAAAATATAGGGCATTTCAAAATCTACCTAAGCCTGATATCAAAGCTGTGAAAACTAGTATTGATTTGTTTCCTGAACGCAATGCATATCAGGTGTCGGCTACATACATTTTGCAAAACAGTACCAATCAACCCATTAATAAACTTTTGTTTTATCTCGACCCTGAGATTTCGTTGAAAAATCTGAAAGTGGCACATCTGGAAGTGAGTGAAGCCGATTCGGTATACGGGCATTATTGGATAAGTTTAGATAAGCCTTTACAGCCGCACGATAGTATTAAGGCTAGTTTTGCATTTAGTTATGTCTGGAATGCTTTCAGCCGTGTTAATTCTTTTAATGCCATTGTAGAAAATGGGGCATTTATGCGTATCAGTAATTATTTCCCGCAGTTAGGTTATCAGTCAGGCAATGAGATTGCTCATGAAGTAGAGCGGAAAACACGCAATCTGGGCAAGGCTACACCTCATAAAAGTCTGGAAGCGCCTCGTGAAGAAGCAGCAGAATGGCTCAGCATAGACATGCAATTATCTACTTCTGCTAACCAGATTGCTATTGGAGTAGGTGAATTAATGAAGCAGTGGAAAGCCAATAATCGTAACTATTTTCATTATAAAACCGATATGCCTGTACGGTTCAGATTCGGGGTTTCTTCAGCTGATTATGTTGTTAGAAAGGTACAACATAGGGGTATTGGTATTGAGGTATATTATCATCCGGCTCACTCTGAAAACGTGGATGGTTTGATAACCAATGCTAAGAATACCCTTGATTATTGCGAGACCAACTTTGGCAAATATCCTTTTAAAACCATTCGTTTTGCTGAAATCTCGGCATTTAGCAAAGGCTTTGCAGCTACGGCCTATCCGGCCACTATATTCATGACTGAAAACATGGTTTTTCATGCCAATGTCAAGGGCGATAAGCAGCAGGATGTGATTAATGAACTGGCCGGACATGAGCTTTCTCATGAATGGTGGGGAAGCACGCAGTTTGTACCTGACGAAAGAGAGGGAGGAAGATTTTTAAGCGAAACTTTTGCCATGTATACCGAATTGATGCTCGTAAAACGAATGTATGGGCAAAAGCGTGTGTTGGAAAATGTACGTATGCATAAAAACATCTACCTAAGCGACAGAGGTTTCAGCGATGAACAACCGCTCTATAAAACCAATTATAGCAATCTGCATCAGTTCTATTCAAAAGGCATGGTAACCATGTATCAGCTGTCCGAATTGATAGGTGAAGACAAAGTAAATAAGGCTTTGCGGAATATCTATCAGAAATATGCAGGTAGCAATACCCTGCCTATTACCACTGATTTTCTGGATGAAGTCTATACCCTTACGGATACCTCTTTGCACCCTGCCATTGATGATTTGTTTAAAAAGATTATCATCTACCAACCTGTGGCTCAATCTATCAAAACAAAGCAGGTCGGTAATCAATATGAAACAAGTTTCGAAGTAATTGTGAATAAATACCGGGAAGATGGCATGGGGAAGCAGACTCTCGTGGATTTTAGTGGTACTATTGAAATAGGGTTTTCTTTTAAGGATGGTAAGCCACAGGTGATAAGCTTTCCTATTGTGCATAATAAGACGAATATTAAAATAAGCCATGCTGAAAAGCCTTTGGAAATGGTTTTAGACCCGAATGAAAAAATGATTAAGATTGGTGACAGTATAAGTTATCGGTTGAAATAGGTAAAATCTTCCACTTTTTATTAAATACAGAAAAGCCACCAGAAAACTTCTGATGGCTTTTCTGTATTAAACTAAACCTCTTTTGGTCTAATTTCCAGAAAAGTGCAATATACGATTCAAGATTAAAATCAAATTAAAACAAAATTAAAACCATAGATTACCTTTTTCCGTAAGTACTCACAACATAGTATTTACAATAACACACATTTATGAAAACAATCAGACTCTCCACATTAGCTCTTTTTCTAAGCTTTGCCATTTCTTCATGTAAAGATGATAGCGAAACTATCGATGTCGTTAAGCCCGATATAACATTCTTTACTTTAATAGATGGCAAACAGTTAATAAAAATTAATGCCAAAAGCTCCGAAACTGCTGCAAGTACTACTACAATTACAGGCTTACAAACCAATGATATGCTAACGGCCATTGATTTCCGTCCTGCCACCGGAGAATTATACGGCGTAAGTTCTCAAAATAGAATCTATGTAATCAATCAGGATAATGGCTCTGCCCGTCTAGTGGGTACTGCTGCTCTTAATCCTGTAGTGAATGGTTCAGCAGTTGCGCTTGATTTCAATCCAACCGTTGATAGAATCAGATTAGTAACCAGTAGCGGACAGAATTTACGTTTACACCCAGAAACGGGGGCTGTGGCAGCTACTGACGGCACTATTAATGGAGGTTCAAGCCCGGGTATTGAAGCAGTAGCTTATACCAACAACTTTGCAGGAGCGACTGCTACCGTTTTATACGACATTGACCCGAAATCAGATAAATTATATAAACAAGACCCGCCTAATAATGGGACTTTGGTAGAGGTAGGCGCATTGGGCGTAGACGTAACTATGTCGGCAGGCTTTGATATAAGTCCTGAAAACGACCTGGCGCTCACGGCTGTAATGGTGGGTGGTAAGTGGGAATTGCATCAGGTAGATTTAGCTACGGGCAAACTGACTAAACTAGGTAATCTGCCGTCAGGCAATATTAATGGCTTGGCTATTCCAACCGCACCGGTGGGTTATGGTATCGACGAATCAAACAACTTATTGATTTTTAATGTAACAAAAGCTGGCACTCCAGTGAGCAAAGCCATTACAGGTTTGCAAAACGGAGAAACTATTTTAGGGATTGATATGCGTCCTGCTACAGGACAACTATATGCTTTAGGCAGTTCAAGTCGACTGTATGTTATTAATACTGCTTCAGGTGCCGCGGCTGCTATCGGAACTGCTCCGTTCGCCACACTTTTGTCAGGAACCAGTTTTGGGTTTGATTTTAACCCGACAGTTGATAGGATCCGTTGTATCAGTAATACCGGTCAGAATCTTCGATTACATCCTGAAACCGGAGTAATTGCTGCTACCGACGGAATACTTAATCCCGGAACACCAAGCGTAACGGCGTCGGCCTATACTAACAATTTTGCAGGGGCTGCTACTACTGTGCTATATAATATAGATAGCATGACCGACAAACTCAATAAGCAAGACCCACCTAATAATGGTACACAGGTAGAAGTAGGTGGTCTGGGCATTAATGCCGAAGCCGCAGGGGGTTTTGATATTGGCAGCAGAAGCGGCATGGCCTATGCTATATTAAAAGTAGGCGATAAATCGGCTCTTTACAGCATCAACCTGATGTCGGGGGCAGCCACCAAAACTATTGACTTGCCCAATACGGTACGCGCCTTTACTATCGGTTTAGGGTTTTGATAAATTTGTGAGAATTGCAAAAACGGCCTTAAAGCATTTGCTTTAGGGCTATTTTTTTACCTCTTACCCCTAAAGAGGGAGAACTATTAACGTTAATTTAGTAATTAACCGGAAAATAATATAGGAGAATAGGTTCATAGATGTAGAATTTTTAACTTGCTCCCATTCTTAATTTACTGCAAGAACGCATCTATGAAAATAACCAGATCGCTGGCATTAAACATTTTACTAGGTTTATTCTCACTCGTCATTGTCTTTCACCTATGCATTATCACACAATTAATACCTTATACGATTGTCTGGGCTGGCAAACTGAATAGCGTTGAAGAAATGTATTTGTTTGAAGCCGTATCGATTGCCATCAACGTATTCTTTGTTACTGTCTTATTACTTAAAGCCAGATATATCAAGCATACTATCCCGGAGCGATTGTTGAATATTATTCTGTGGATGTTCCTGATTCTTTTTGTTCTGAATACGGTCGGTAACCTAATGGCAAAAACTGCCTTTGAAAGACTTGTTTTTACCCCTATGACCTTGCTTACCGCCTGTTTGCTTTGGTTGATTGTAAGGAAATAGCAAAGTATTTAAAATGAATACCCTAAACCCAATGAGGGAACCAATCTATGCCAGGTATCTTTTAAAAGAGATTCAAATTTTCTATTTTTTAAAAGCAGATTTTACCTGAACCAACTTAACTCCTTCATTATTTCTGAATAAGCTTTATCATTGAAAAATAAAAAGTCCAAAGGTACTTTTTTGGATTTAGAGAATTGTTGACTTAAAAATGAACCCTCTGAAGATATCCCCTATCTCATAATTATTGAAAGTTTTTTTGACTTCAATCAGCTGTGTATTTCACCGTTCCCTAAAAATTGACAAAATTTCAACCAAAAAAGAATTTATATGCTTAGTTTCGGGTCATTATTTAGAATTAATAGTAAAACTAACCATTAAAAGTATGTATTTCAGAAATATTTATCTTTAGTTACTGAGATAAAAAAGGTATCAGATTCAGCAAATTTCATCGTCCTACTATTGTTGATAACATATTTTAAATCAGCAATTATTAACCCGTCCCGACAGCTCAAGTCTAGTTAGCCGCGAGTTTAGCGCAATTACTTCACACACATAGCCGAAGTGAATATATCTGTTCTAAAAAAGAACAGGCGGGTATTGCTATGTCTTTGGTGAAGCGAAAACGAGTCGTTCGGATTAGTAGAATAACTTTTCTTTTAATTAAATTTTAAATGCTATACTATGAAAACACATTTACTTAAAATTTTTAAAGTCGTCTGCATATTACTCTTCCTTACGTTTAGCAGGCAATCCATTGCACAAGTTCTTAATGGCAGTTATACGCTGGAAATACATTATCTTCAGGGGTATGGATATATTGGTACAGACCCAACTACAGCAGGAGAACAAACGCATACAGCAAAAGTTGCTTTAAATAACGGTTTTGGTGAGGCGCCCATATTGTTTGATCTTTCTTCAGGTGCAAGTAACCAGCCTAAAACCTGTTATACAGATCATACCGATGAAAACCGCTGGGGACCAGTGGTAGATTATAATATCGGTACGCTCTATGGTAGCACAAACGGGCGATTTGATTTTACTTTTTTTACCTGGGAAGATGATGCCGGAAGTGAATGTAACTGGGATAGCGACGACGATAATCGTGGATATGGATGGGGTTACAGGTTTGCAACCAGTTATACACAGGCAAGCTGGTATGCACATCAGGATATATCAGGAGGAACCAATAATACATTGGAAAGAATAAAATCTACCTGGCGCTTTACCAATGGCGAAAGAACATCGGCCCTGGATTTTGGCACCTTGTCAAATACATCTTATGCACATATAAATACTAACAGAGGCGTACCAGCCGGTGCTAATGCAGATTTAGGCTATAAAAACCAATGGACTACTTTAGCCGCTGATTATTTCAAAGATGGAAATGACGTGACTTATAAATTCAGAATCACAGATGCTAAAAGAATTATTTTTTCTACTGCATACGGCGAAACCAATTTTGATACCTATTTGCATGTAGTCAGATTAAATGAGAATGGGACTTTTAATAGCTATATAGCTGGAGACGATGACAGTGGTGGTGGTAGAAATTCATATGTACAATTAGATTTATGTCCTGGACTATATGGTGTTATTGTAGAAGGGTATAATGCAGCAAGTATTGGAGATTTCAGACTTGGGCTTCAGGTTTCCGGCGTATCTGTTACAGGTGGTACCATTGCTATTTCATCTAATAATGGCACAAGCCTTTCTCTTTGTCCGAATGCTACTATTCCGGCCATCAATAGCACTATCAATTCAACCTCAACCCTTGGTGCCATTACTTATTACTGGAAAAGAAGAACCTTTAATGGTGGAAGCTGGAGTGCATGGGCTGATTATGCAGCCGCAGGCAATGGCGCAAGTGCCTCAAATCTGGGTAATATCGGAAATAATGAAGTGGTTGAGTTTTATAGGGAAGCACATGATTGCGGTAGTGGATATGGAAGTAATGTAGTTACTTTTGCCAGATATACCCCTACTATTTCTGCCGGAGCTATTGGTGGCGGAACCATGATACCCTCACCCCGCGAGCTACCTCTCGGCACAATGACATCCACAACAAATGCCAGTGGAACCCCGGATATAATTATCAGCTGGGAAAAAGATGAGGGCGGGGGCTGGGGGCCTGTTGCATCGGCCGGAACTAACCAGACTTATGCTTTACCTGAACTAACTGCCACAACCAAATTCAGAAGAAAAGTAACTAATATTTGTCCTACCCTGGCAGCGGTCTACTCCAATGAACAGACTGTCACGGTAGTGAATCCTAACGGGGTTTTGCAAGGCCGGGTAACCAGTAAAACCGGGGCAGGAATTAATAATGTAACTATCTCAGCTAAACGGACCACTGCTGTTACTGGTGGTTTAGCCAATAAAACATATACGACTACTACCTCAACTGATGGTACCTATGCCATTCCGGGAGTTTATTATGGCTCAACAGCTCTTGGTTCGGGTGCCACTGCCAATTTTACGATAACACCATCTAAAGGGGATCATATTTTTGAGCAAGCTTCGCTGACAAGAACGGTAAGCCAGACATTGCCTGTGCCACCAGATGCCAATTTTGTTGATAAGACTGTATTTAGTGTTTTAGGAAAAGTTACGCAAGAGTGTGCTACTTGTGTGGGAGGCACGGTTCAGAATCCAAAGGTATGCCCGGTGGCCAATGTTGAGTTTCTGGTCGATAATACTTATTTAGGCAATAAAACCCTTGCCGATGGCACCTATGCGCTCTCGATGGATGAACAACGTAACTATACGATCAAACCGAGGTACAAAAACCATACATTTACCCCAGCCCAGAAGACATTGCTTGTTGGAGATAGTCCGTCAATAGCCGATGTTAATTTCGTTGACAATACTACGCATACCATTTCCGGAACTTTTTTTGCCGGATGTAATGAATATATCGGGCAGGCTACGCTCAAATTCACTCAGATTTTACCCGATGTGAATGGAAACCCTGTAACAGGCTGTCTAGCTAAAATGGTTACTACAAACCTTACTTCCGGTGCTTATTCCATTACGCTGCCAGCCGGAAAATATAAGGTTAGTTTTGAGGCTTTCATTCGCGGCGGTACAGGTACAGACCTGGATCCAGGTGATGTCAAAGATTTTTTTAATAATATAGTCCTGAGACAAGATTCACTTACACGTGATATCGATGAAAAAGACAAAATACTAAATCTGGTCTATGTCCGACCTCCTGTGTTAGAAGTAGTTGGTCTGAATACCATTTGTACCCCAAGTGGTAATGTTTGTACCCCGGCGCAATTGGCTAAGCCTTATTCATTAATGGTTCAGAACGATAGTACGGCCTTTACTATCAAAGTATGGCAGGGAGCACCTGCCAAAAACTGTCCTGCTAAAGATAGTCTGGTCTACCTGCATACCAATATTCAGCAAGACGATACCAATCAGGATTTTGTTTTTGCCAATCCAACGGGTACTATTTCGAAAAAACTGAAAGGCGGATTACCCAACATTGTATGTCCGTATTTCAAAACTTTTAACCTGCAATACGCTGATAAATATAAAAGGCCGGCTACCGACATCAATAAAAATGTAGTGGTAACAGGCTTGAAATCAGATATAGGCACATTTACTACTGTATCTCCTGAATTGCCTCTTAAAATATTGCACGATCCACAAGGAGATTTAAGCTATAGTTTCTGGGAATCGAACAAAACAAGTGAAGAAGCGATCCGGTTTTTCAGGTCAGAAAGTGATAATACCAATGGCTGGGTAGATGTAAAACTGGGAACTAAATTCGAGGCAGGCATCGGTTTAACGGTAGAAAGTGCATTCTGGGGCAGTATCAAGGGTTCTATCAATACAGGTGCACGTAATGTAACCAGTAGTGAGTCGATTCTTTCCATCTCAAATACGCAGTTATTTTCAACTGCCAATAATGAAGACGTAGTGGGTGCCCAGGGGGATGTATATATTGGCTCGGCGTTGAATCTTCTCTATTCAAAAACGCATGTACTTACCTATAAAAACTCATGTATACTCACGCTTAAAGATGATTTCATTATTGCTCCGGATGGTTTTGCTACCGAATATGTGTATTCAGAAGACCATATCGTAAATACGGTGATACCTACACTCAGAGCTTTCAGAGATAATCCGTCTAATACCCCTCCTGAAAGAGCCAGATATAGTAATCAGGTATCGGTATGGGAGCAAACATTAGCCAATAATGCCAACAATAAAAGAAGAGCTCCTTTCGAAAAAAATATCTCTTTTGATGGCGCTGCGGGAGCAGTTCAGTCTACCACTACTACATCTTCTACCAAAAGCAGTACAATTGAGTTTGGATTAGAGGTAAACGAGGAACTGGCTACAGAATTAGGTATGGAAATTGGAGGTAGCGGACTAAGTGGAGGCGTAATTATCAATTCGAAAGTAGAAACAGGTGGCAGCACAACCAATGCTACTATTAAGTCGACTACTACGGGATATGTACTTGACGATGGCGATAATGGCGATTATTTTTCAATTGATATTAAAAAAGACCCTGTATATGATACACCTGTATTTCAACTGGTAGCTGGTACTTCAAGTTGTCCGTGGGAAGCAGGTACCCAACCACGCGACGAAATGCAATTAGTTTGTGCTGTTCCCTCAGTCTCAAACATTCCGGCAGCTGGAGAAGCCGAATTCACCCTTCTGCTTTCTAACGTTAGTCAGAGTGCTGAAACCCGTACCTACCTGCTATCATTCGACCAGTCAAGTAACCCATCAGGGGCGATTGTAACTATCGGGGGTAGTCCTGTTGTGGGTAGTACACCTTATACCATTGCTTATCTGGGCAGTGTGCAGGTAATTGTAAAAGTAAAAAGAGGTGCGTCGAATGTTTATTCTTATACCGGACTCAAATTCAACCTTACGGATGCCTGCGATGGTTCTATCAAAAAATCGGTCTCATTAAGTGCATTTTTCAATAGCCCTTGCAGCAATATAACCTTGTTTGCGCCGGATAATAATTTTAGCGCCATTACAAATGTTATTCCGGTTACTATGAAAGATTATACAATAGCTAACCTGACGAATGTGTCTTTAGAGTATTCGAAAGAGGGGACAAGCAACTGGTCTACTGCCTTTACAAAAACGGCAGCTCAATTATCTAATAGCCCAAGTGGAACACAAGTAAACTGGGACATCAGCGGTATCCCGGACGGAAAATACAATCTTCGGTTAAAATTGTTGTGTGCCAGCAATGTTACTTATTCTCAGACAATTACAGGGATCATAGACAGAGTGGCGCCTAAATTGTTTGGAAGTCCGGAACCTACCGACGATAATTATATAGTCGGAGACCAGATTTCAGCTACTTTCAATGAAACCCTGGGTTGTGCCAATTTAAATAACACTAATCTGGTTGTTAAAAACCTGAAAACAAACGCGATTATCGCAGCACAATTAGGGTGTTTTGATAATAAGATTATGATTGTACCGCTGGCTTCTATGGGTGCCACAGCAGATAGCATCAGAGTAACGCTACAGAATATACAGGATTTGTATGGCAACGTGAAAACGACACCCGATTCTTGGAAATTTATTTTGGGTAACTCAGTGGCGGCTACCGGAAACAAGGCGCTTTCAATGAATTCAAATAATACGATACCTACGGTTCAGTCAGGAGTATTGACCAATGCGGGTAGTATTTCTATTTCTATGCTGGAAAACGCCAACGGAACCTTAGATTTCTATTTCAATCTACCAGCTGTTGCGCCAAACGATTTTCTTATTAACTATTCGGTGTCGGGCAGTGCCAATGCAGGCACTGATTATACTGCCTCATTCTTTCCGGCCAATCGTGTTGATGGCAAAAAAATCACCTCCAATCAGTTTAACGGCTCGTTTGGTACTATTACGATACTGTCTGGTCAGAAGAGTGCCAGATTGCTGATTGACCCTATAGGCGACACTAAATTTGAAGGCGACGAAACTGTCATCATCACGGTGAATGAAGGGGGAGATTATGGTATAGGGGCAAGTTACAGCATGACCGGGATTATCCGGAATGATGATGCGGATGATTGTTTGAATGGAGGTAATGTATATACTGTAAGTAATAATACCGATGGAAATACTTCAATAGCTGCAGGCACTTATCATAAATCTTTGTTAGAATCTAATGGAACAATAGTTTCGCCAACAAACGTAACGATGAAAGGGGCCAAGTCAGTGGTAATGAAACCTGGTTTTGAGGTGAAATCAGGAGCGATTTTCAAAGCAATTATAGAAGGTTGTCCTCCGGCAACGTCAGGCTATAGTATCCCTACAAAAGATACGCCGGAACTGACGGCAGATACTGACAATACGCCTTCTTTCAATACCGAACCAGGTATTCCTACTACTCAGGTTATTTCTTCTATCAGCTATGAACCTAATGTATTGGCTGCGGTGAGCGACAAGAAAATCTATTTTCAGTTTACCTTAGATAAAGATGAAGAGGTAACATTAACTCTTTATAACGCCTTTGCAGGCGAGGTGTTGAAAGTGATAGACAATACCCACTACAAAGCAGGCACTTATACTGCCGAAATTGAAACGGAAACGCTTAAAAAAGGTGATTATTTCTTACAGATGATTACAGCAGATAAGAAGACGTATCAGAAGGTGACAGTTAATAAGTAAAAACAAACGAGGAATCTCCATGCAGGATTCCTCGTTTAGCTTAAATATTAATAGCTGTATAGGATTATGGTTTGAGTCTGACACATCACCCTAATTTTATCTTCAGAGAAAATCGACAACCTTAGGCCTGCCTGGCTATAGGTCTGTCGATTTTTCTTTAACAATCAATACGTATTCTACTACAATTACCCCTTTCAACTCCTGTAGTACCTCTCTCCTAACCCATTCGCTTTTGTCTTGCCAGATGAAGTGCTGTGCTATTAAAGATTATAGTCATGTTCTGAAGTTTGCTTGTGAAAATAAAAATCTTTAAATAAAGTAAGCAGATAAAGGGAATAGTGTTTATTCAGTGATAAAAAACTCGAAAAATATAAGGAAGCAATCACGAATAAGGTCATTAAAAATATGACCAGGCATGAGGTACAATCAGTTTAATAATTGTTTCAGAGTTTCTTCATTATTCTCTTCGAAATAGGGATGATGATATTGATGGAGCTTCATGAGGATTTGCAATAAATGATTTTTTTCCTCCATGCTCAGGTTTCCAACGATATGCCCTGACATCTTCTGAATTCCATTCTGAATAAGGCCAAATTGTGTGCGACCTTTGTCGGTCAATGACAAGAGCTTTGAGCGGGCATCTGACGGATTATCTCTTTCCTGTAGCATGCCCTCACGAAGCATTCGTTTAAGGACTTCATTACCCGACGATTTCTCCTGAATACACATCCGAAGCACATCTATTTTCTTAAATTCTTTGTTAGGAAATAGAGAAACCAATACGGCAAAGTCATCAAGCGAGTAGATTTCGGTGTCCCGAAAAACCCTGCGGGCATAAAACTGCGCATATTTATAAGCAATTCCTAAAAACATGGAGATCAAGCCGTTTTGTGAAGGAATCAGATTACCTGCACCCTGTTGTGATTGATTGGCTTCATTGATTATCCATGAAACAAATTGTTCTTTCTGCCAACGTTGAGCATTCGTTTGTTTCTGATAAGTCTCTGCCAAAGCAATAATTTCTTTTAAAATAGTATAGTCCATAGCTTGATAGTCAGAATCATTAGAATTAAAAATAGTATTATGTCATACAAATAAAAAATATTTTGTTTTATACAAAACATTTAAACAGACAAATTTGTTCTATATAAAACTAATCTAATTCATTTAGTATGAAAACCACTAAATTTTACCTTATTTTTTTCTTAGTCTTATTGAGTTTTTCTGTTTTTGCCCAAAATATAGGGAATATTTACGGAAAGGTTATTGACAAAAATACGCAGGAGCCATTAATTGGTGCTACCGTAAGTGTTGAGCAATCTACTCAAGGTACTACTACCGATATAGAAGGCAACTTTCGTCTGTCACTACCTGTCGGAAGTTATAACCTGAAAGTTACGTTTGTAGGCTATCAGACACTTGTTAAATACAATATCAATCTGACTTCCGGTAATGCGCAGTCGGTTAATTTTGATTTACAGGCCGAGACTGCTGCCTTAGGCGAAGTAACAGTAAAAAATCAAAGAGAAAAATCGGCTATTGCATCTGATGTGATTACACCACTTTCTGTACAATCGCTTACAGTTGAAGAAATCAGGAGTAATCCTGGTGGTAATTTTGATGTATCAAAAGTAATTCAGGCTCTGCCGGGTGTAGCCGGAACTACGGGGAGTGGCGGTTTTAGAAACGATATTGTTTTGAGAGGTGGAGGACCAAACGAAAATATCTATTACCTTGATGGCATCGAAATTCCTGTCCTCAACCACTTTTCTACACAAGGCAGTGCCGGCGGGCCGGCAGGTATCATCAATACTGCTTTTGTTGAAGACATTAAACTGAGTACCTCTGCTTTCAATGCGCAATACGATAATGCACTTTCGGGTGTTTTTGAAATCAACCAGAAGGTAGGTAACTCTGAGCGTCTGCAAAGCAATATCCGGTTGAGTGCAACCGAACTGGCGGCTACCTTTGATGGGAAAATCAGTGATAAAACTAATTTCCTGCTTTCGGGACGTCGGTCTTATTTGCAACTTTTATTCAAATTGATAGACCTGCCCATCCGGCCCAATTATTGGGATTTTCAGACGAAAATTACGCACAAATTAGGAGAAAAAACAACACTTAACCTCATAGGTCTGGGAGCCATTGATGATTTTAAATTTGCTTTACCCAAAGACCCCAGCCCTGAAAACATTTATATCTTCCGCAATTCTTCGCTTATCAATCAGTGGAATTATACAGCGGGCGCCTCTATCAAACATCTGATTAATAAAGGGTTCATTAATCTTGCGTTGAGCCGTAATGAGCTGAATAATTCATTAGTGCGATATGAAGACAACAATAATCCTACTCCGCAATCACAGAACCTGTTTTCCCAATCGAAAGAAATGGAGACCAAACTCCGGGCATATCTGAAAAAATCTCAGAATGGTTTTACTTATAGTGTAGGTGGAGTGATACAGTATGTGAATTACCGGAATGATTTCTTTCAGAAAATCAGGAATGAAGTACGAGACGAAAGCGGGACTATTATATGGCCTGAAATAGCCTATCGTTTTATGACTGACCTTAATTTCTGGAAGTATGGGGCTTTTGCACAGGTAGGAAAAACTTTTGGTAATCAGATGAGTGTATCTGCCGGACTCAGAACCGACATGAACAGTTTTACTGATGAAGGTCAGAATCCGCTAAAAACCCTCTCACCCCGACTTTCTGTCTCCGTACCTTTCAGGAATAATTTCAGACTTAATGCCGCCTGGGGAAGCTATTATAAAATACCTATTTATACCGTACTGGGTTTTAAGGATGTAGAGGATAATTATACCAACCGTAGCAATAAGTATATCAATACCATACACTATGCATTGGGTTTAGAGTATCTTCCTCAACCGGACCTGAGATTTACCGTGGAGAGCTTTTATAAAGATTACCGCAATTATCCGGTTACTACGCTGAATAATATCTCCTTAGCTAATCTGGGAGGCGATTTTGGCGCCATTGGCAATGAAGCTGTACGGTCTGTAGGCAAAGGTCAGACGTATGGAATTGAGTTCTTTGTTCAACAGAAACTTGTGAAACGTAACTTCCTGACGCTTTCTTATACCTTTGTTCGTAGCAAATTTGGTGGACAAAATACTATTCTAAGACCCTCTGCCTGGGATGTCCGACATCTGGTTTCACTTATTTATGGTCTTAAATTAAATAAACAATGGGAGCTGGGCGTAAAATATCGCTTTGCAGGCGGTAGTCCCTACACCCCTTATGACCTGGCTACGTCTCAGCAAAATTATCTGACACTCGGACAAGGGATTTTTGATTATACCCGATTAAATTCGGTTCGTCTGAAAGCCTTTAATCAGGTGGATATACGCATAGATAAAAAATGGAATTATTCCCGCTGGACCTTAGATGTATTCTTAGACGTACAGAATGTACTGGCCTTTAAAAATGCGTCTATTCCTTATTTTACCTTTAAACGTAAAGCCGATAACTCTGACTTTGAAACAAATGACGGGCAAAGTATTAAGTCTGACGGATCAAATGCAATTCCATTAATTTTAGATAATTTATCAGGAAGGCCCACCCCAAGTATCGGATTTATTATAGAATTCTAAACCCACCAGTATCTATGATTTTTAATTCAAGAAATAATAAACGGGAATTTAATTATTACTATAAAGTCATTATTGAAAATGAAGTAACAAACCAAAATGAGGTATCCATCAATCAGCTTTTAAACCTACTGAAAGACTATGTTTTTCAATCTCTCAGACAGTTTAAATCCGGAAAGAAAATGAACCTGACTTATACTACTCACTATTTTTTCAGGGACACAATAGAGAAAGGGGTGTATAGTTTTGAGTGTGACATTATTGATTTTACGACTAATAAAGTAGCCATTGAAGCCTATCTTTATAATGAGAATCATTCAAAACTTTTGATGAAGTGGTTTAGCGTATATGAACGGAGGGTTTCTGATAAAATATAATCAGATCATTCAGAAACTGTTTGAGTTAATGTTGTTCCGTTCAAAATGGCTATTTTGAACGGAACAACATTAACTCAAACAGTTTCTTAGTTTTATTCATAAAAACAAATAATAAACTTCTGATGTTATCAGGGTGTTTGCTGTCTGTGGTTGGCTATTACGTTTTATCAGTATTGGGACTTTGGAAACCATTAACATTTTCACCGATTTTATTATTACAACTTTTCTATAAAGCTGAGTGGCTATACCAATAGCGCATTTCTACGAGCTATTTATTATACTCTGGATTATAATTTTCAAACTGGGCAGCACCTCTCTCCTATCAAACCATTCGTTTTTAGCTTGCTTGATAATTGAACTGCAAATACTCTACAACAATTGGTAAGATTATTAAAAGTGAATGAGCAAGCTGTAAATTTACTTCTGCTTAAACGAGGCCATGAAAGCATCTTTCAGATTTCTTGCAATAGGAATAGTATTCTGGGTAATCGTGATTTCATGCTCGTTGAAACTATCTACTTTAGCGACATTCACTGCAAAAGAACGGTGAACCTTTATTAATCTAGAAAAATTGAGTCGTTCTAAGGCACTTGTCAGAGATAAACGAAGTGTATATTTTTTGCCTGTTGTCTGAATAGTAATGTAAGAATCATCAGATTTGATGAATAGAATATCATTTAAATACACTTTTATAAAGTTGTAATTCTGCTTGATAAAGACATAATCATCCATTTGGAGAATCGTCTCAGTTTCAGCTTTAGATTGAGGATTAGTTTCTTCTTTAGGGGTACTCCTATAGTAATTTCTGAAATTATGAATAGCCAATTCTATGGCATTGAGCAGGTTTGTTAAAATAACAGGCTTATTCAAATAAGCCGCTGGATGTGTTTCTTTGGCTCTGTTGAGTGTTTCTTTTTCTGAAATGGCCGTCAGATAGATAATAGGTAAGCTTTTAAATTTCAGAATCTCATTAACTGTTTCAATGCCATCTATCTCTCCTTTAATATTAATATCCGATAAAATCAAGTCAACAGGATTATTTCTGGCTAATTCTATGGCTTTTTTGCCATTGTTTGCCATACCTATTACATTAAAATTTTCTTCTTCGAGCATATCGCTAAGCGTCATAGCCAGTATTCCATCGTCTTCTATAATGAGGATTTTTATACGGTCATCGTTCACAAGAGTAATTATTTTGAGGGATTATTTTTTTAATTATTCTCTTTTGGAATCGTTAATTTAAAAAGCGTACCATGGCGATTTTCTACAGTCAGGTCGGCACCTATCTGATTGCTCAGGGTATTAATTAATTGTCTTCCATACGAACCTTTCTTTTCTTTCCATTGCTTTATGTCCAGGCCTTTGCCATTATCGGCTACTTCCAGTACAATATTTTTATCTGTTTTCAGATGCACTCTTAACTCAGGATTAGCAATATCGAGATACGCATATTTAAAAGAATTAGTAAGTAACTCATTGATAATCAGTCCGAGTGGGATGGCTATATCAACATTTAAATCTGTATCGTCAATATCAAAATCCAGTGCCAGACTCTTTTTATCGAATCCATAAATACGAATGAGATTATCAACCAGATCTGCCACAAATTCCTGAATATTTACTTTTTCTATATTTTCGGTCTGATATAGTTTCTGATGAATCAAACCCATGGCATCTATTCTTTGCTGACCCTCTTTTACTGCTTTAATAGCCTTTTCGTCTTGCAGAAACTTAATCTGTAAAAAAAGTAAACCGGATACAATGCCCAGGTTATTCTTTACCCGATGGTGCAATTCCCGCATTAGTACCTCTAATTGCTGAGATTGCTGATTGATTTTTTCGTTTTTAAGGGCTAAATCTCTGTTTCTCTTCTTGATAATGCCATATAGCCAGAATAAGACACCGATAAATAACGCCAAAATAACTATGCCACCTAAAAGTTGTTGCATTTGCTTGTTCTGAACGGCATTCAGTAGGTTTAATTCGCTGATTTTCTGTTCTTTTTTCTCTGTCTCATATCTGGTATTGATTTCGGTAACCAAACGTGCTTTTTCTACAGCTGCATCCGATTCAATCTGCTTTATTTGTCTTGTTTTTTCTATTTCTGCCTCTATTTGTATTTCCGATATTCTTCGTTGTTTTTCTGCTTCTATGGTGGCAATTGCTTCAGCTTTCTGCTTTTCAAAATCAGCTTGTAATGTCACAATTTCTCTCGACTTTGTTATTTCGTCCAGAGAGTCTTTAATACTCCTATACCGATTCACATTTTTCAAGGCATTTTCCCAATCTCCTTTTCTTCTGTATGACCTGTATAACTCACTATGCGCATTAAACAAGCGGTGAGGGTCTTTTACTGTTTCAGCTAATTTAACAGATTTTTCGCCATAGGCAATTGCCTTTTCATGATCGTCTTTCAATGAATAGGCCATTCCCATATTTCTGTAGGTATGTTCCAGTAGTGGATAGTTTTTATTGGCTATATTAACCTTTTCGGCCCGCTGATATATCTGAATGGCCTTGTCATAGTCTTTATCAGCATCAATATATAACTGCGCTAAATTTGACAAAGGGTTGCCGAGTTTTAAACTATCTTTTTCTGAGGCTATTGCTTTTAAATAATATTTCCGGGCATTGGCATAATCCTTTAAATCTCTGTAAGCAATACCCAGATTGTTACTAATCATATTTATAATGCTATTCTCCTGAATAGCTTCGCTAATTGCCAGGCCTTTTAGGCCCAATTCTATACCTTTTTTGGTAAATTCAGTTGATTTCTTCGAATCACCCAGGCGTTTATATAACAAGCATAAATTTCCGTAACATTGCGCAGCACCCGGTAGGTCGTTAGTTTTTTCCAGCATCTGAAGCGCTGTCTGATAAGCCGATAATGCATTTTCATATTCACCTTTCCGACCCAGGGCAATCCCTTTCATTCTGTATATATGTCCGGTTTGCTTGTAGAACTTTAGTTTTTCGCTCAGTTTTATTCCCTCATTGGCAAAGAAAACAGAAGAATCACTTTTGCTCTGCCTGTTGTAAGCATCACTCAAAGCATACAGAATCTTAACACGGCTGGTATCAGGGTGAGAGGTACGCAATGCCCCTCTCAAATCAGTAATTGATTTAGTTTGAGCCAAAAGAGTTTGAAATCCTGAAAAGAAAAGAATCAATAAGCTTATTTTATTCATTTAGAGACAGCCCATAGCATTAACAAGCAAGATAATGAATTCAGCTAAAAATATAAATACGTATATGGGCTGACTCACAAAATTTCGCCAAACTCCTACAAAATCCTGCCGAACTCCTCTATTTCCTCATCAGGCACCATATCATTTACTTATTTCGGTTGATTATTAAACTTTGCCTGACATTAAATGATATGACTATGACTCTTATACAAAAAGAAAATCTGAGGTTTTTGTGTGATTTGCAAGAAAGTCTCCGGCTGAATAATAAAAACCGAATTAACACCGACGATATTGTCTATCTTCAATCAGATTGGAACTATACCCATGTGCACACCATCGACAATCGTAAAATACTCTCATCATTTACGCTTAAAATTTTAGAAAAACGCATTTTTGATAAGGACTTTATTCGAATTAACCGGGGATCATTGGTTAATATCAGGCGCATCTCTACAATAAAAGATAATGGTAAAGTTGGCGAAGCTACTATGTATAATGGTTCTGTACTGCCTATTTCACGACGGAAATTGAATACAGTAAAAAGGGTATTTGAAAGCAGTGCATCTGTGGTCTTGCGCTGATATTACGGCTATAGTTAAGCCATCAGCATCTGGAACTCGCCAATTAACATAACTAATCTCTGCATTTACAGTGAAATTCACTCACAAAATTCTACCAAACGCCTACAGGATTCCGTCAAACTCCCCTCTTTTTTTATTTGCCTTTATAGCATTTAGTTATTTAGTATCAATTATTTATTCAGCTAGCAGATTCCGATGAAAGAAAGTCTGTCTTAAAAGAATTATCCATGAAAAAACTTATCTCTTCTTCAATTGTATTATGCAGGCTTTGGCTTGTATTAATCTGCCATTCAGGAAATGTAGCTCTGGCTCAATCAGTAACCCTTGCTACTGACGGCATCTATGTTCCGAAAATGACCACTGCTCAGCGGGAAGCAATAAGCTCTCCCGTTATTGGACAAATGATTTACAATACCGATGATAACTGTTTTAATGTATTTCAGAAAGGTACCTGGCAAAAACTCTGTGGGTTTGATATGATAACCTCAGATAGCTGGACTCGAAAAGCTGATTTTGGAGGAGGAGAACGTGAAGGAGCAGTGGGTTTTTCGATTGGAGATAAAGGGTATATAGGCACGGGGTATGAAGGATCGAGTCTGAAAGATTTCTGGGAGTATGACCTTTCAACTAATAGTTGGACGCAAAAAGCGGATTTTGGTGGTACCGGGCGTAGTTATGCCTCAGGTTTTTCGATTGGTAATAAAGGATATATCGGCACTGGCAAATATGAGGATAGTTTTGTTAAAGATTTCTGGGAATATAATCCGGAAACAAATCAATGGACTCAGAAAGCTGATTTTCATGGAGCTGCCCGTTATTGTGCGGTTGGTTTTTCAATTGGCAATAAAGGGTATATTGGTACAGGTGGTATTGAAAATATTAGTACTAATTATTATAAAGATTTCTGGGAGTATGATCCTGCAAGTACTGCAAATGGCACAGATACTAATGGAAACCCAAAAGGAAAATGGACAAAAAAGAAGGATTTTGAAGGAACTGCCCGGTATTGTGCGGTTGGTTTTTCAATGGGTAACAATGGTTATATCGGTACAGGCTCCGATGATAGTAATAATTTTGTTAAAGACTTCTGGGAATATAATCCTACAAATAATGAATGGATACAAAAATCTGATTTTGGTGGAGCACCACGATATTGCGCCATTGGTTTTGCTATAGGTAACAAAAGTTATATTGGTACAGGTGACAATAATAATAGTTATTTTAAAGATTTCTGGGAGTATGACCCTACCAGTACCATCAACGGCTTGGGTAAAGATAGCAAACCTAAAGGTAGCTGGACAAAAAGAAAAGATGTGGGTTCAGAAGGTATAGCTTTTGCGGTTGGTTTTTCGATAGGTAGTAAAGGATATATTGGCACTGGTCAATCAGATAGTTCTAACGATTATAAAGGCTTTTGGGAATATAATGTTAATAACCCCAATTTCACCCAACAGGGCAATATATTCAATGGTATAAGTCAATTAGTACAAACAGATGCCACAGGTAAAATACCAGCTTCTATTTTACCAGATGTTACTTTGCCAGCTGATATTACCAGACAAGGCAACACTTTTAATCAGGCTAATCGACTCACTAAATTAAATGCTAACAGGTTTTTAGGTATAGGTGTGGCCGACCCTAAAGCCCCAATACACCTTACGGATTCGCTTGCCAATAGAAAAATAATACTCTGGCAAAATAACGCTAACTCTGCCAGTAATCATCAGTTTTATGGATTGGGTGTCAATGGTGGTATTCTTCGCTATCAGATTGATAATACAGTCGCAGCCCATGTATTTTATGCAGCTGACAATGCTAATATTTCAAGGGAACTTTTCCGTATTAATGGTACCGGAGGGGCATGCCTGAATGGCAATATGGTGAGCACAGGTGCTTCCTGTACTTCTGATATCCGCTATAAGAAAAACTTCACCACGATTGATAATCCATTGGAAAAAGTATTGCAAATGAATGGATTTCAGTATTACTGGAAGACAGAGCAGTTTAAGGAGAAGAATTTTTCTGAGAGTCGTCAGATTGGGTTTATTGCACAGGAAGTAGAAGCTTTGTTTCCGGAGTTGGTTAACACAGATGAGAAGGGCTACAAATCGGTTGATTATGCCAGACTGACCCCCGTATTGGTTGAGGCGATTAAGGAATTGAAAAAGGAAAATAATACGATTCGTGAACAGAATACAATAATAATTAAAGACAACGCCAGTATCCGCAAAGATGTTGAGGTACTTAAGAGTCTACTTTTACAAAACTCGAACGGTAAATAAGATGAAAAAAAGCAACTTTTTCCCAATCATATTTTCTCTTTTTCTGTTACGGCTGATAGGTTTCTCAGGCAATGAAGTTTTTGCCCAATCAACCACACTGGCTACTGATGGCGTCTATGTGCCGAGATTGACAAAAGCGCAACGTGATGCAATAGCTTCTCCTGCTAAAGGGCAAATGATTTATAATACCGACGATGATTGTTTTAATGTATATCAGAAAGATAACTGGCAGAAACTCTGCAGCCTGGAGATTCAGAATACAGATTTATGGACAAAAAAAGCAGATATTGGAGGATCTGGCCGTAGTGGAGCAGTGGGTTTTTCAATTGGGAATAAAGGTTATATTGGAACTGGACTAGGTAATGGTATTCTAAAAGATTTTTGGGAATATAATCCATTAACCGATAGCTGGACCCAGAAAGCAGATTTTGGTGGAGTTGCCCGTCACCTTGCGGTTGGTTTTTCAATTGGCAATAAAGGTTATATTGGAACCGGGACTAGTTCTGATGACAATGCTAGTCTAAAAGATTTCTGGGAGTATGACCTATTAACCAATCAATGGACTCAAAAAGCAGATTTTGCAGGAACTCCACGATATGATGCAGTTGGTTTTTCAATAAATAATAAAGGTTATATTGGGACAGGTAGAAATTATACTCATATTCTTTATAATGATTTTTGGGAGTATGACTCTACCAGTACTGTTAATGGAAATGATGCCAATGGAAATCCAAAAGGACAATGGATACTAAAAGCAGAATTTCCGGCAGCAAAAAGAGCTGGCGCAGTCGGTTTTTCTATAGGTGGAAAAGGTTATATTGGGACAGGACTCATTAATTATAATCCAAATGTTCTAACAGGAGACTTTTACGAATATAATCCTGTTACAAATGTGTGGGTGTCTAAGGCTTATTTTACTGGTACGCCTGGCTATAGGGCTGTTGGATTTTCTTTGGACAATAAAGGTTATATTGGGACAGGAACATTTAGAGGTATTTTCATTAAAGATTTTTGGGAATATGACCCTACCAGTACTAAATTTGGTACGGACACAGAAGGCCAACCCATAGGTAACTGGACGAAAAAAAAAGATGCCGGGATGGGGCCGACAGCTTCTGCCGTTGGCTTTTCAATTGGTAAAAGAGCATATGTTGGAACTGGTCAGCTAACACACAATAGTTTTTGGGAGTATAATCCAAACGATCTACATTTAACTCAACAAGGTAATACTTTCAATGGCGCCACACAATTAGTTCAGACTGATTATACAGGCAAAATACCAGTTAAAGTTTTACATGCTAGTGCCACAATTCAAGGCAATACTTTCAATGGCGCCACACAATTAGTTCAGACTGATATTACAAGCAAAATACCTGTTTCTGTTCTACCCGCTACTGTAACTACGCAAGGTAATAATTTTAACGGTGCTAGTCAGTTAGTTCAAACCAACGGGGAAGCTAAAATACCTGTTTCTGTTCTACCCACTACTGTAACTACGNACGGTGCTAGTCAGTTAGTTCAAACCAACGGGGAAGCTAAAATACCAAGTGCCGTTTTACCTGCTAATATAACATTGCAGGGAAACGATTTCAATCGAGCTAATCAGTTAACGAAATTAGATTCTTCTGGATTTTTAGGGATAGCTATCAACAATCCCAAAGCTCAGATACACCTTTATAGTTCACTTGCTAATAGAAAAGTAATACTATGGGGCGGAGACAATGAACATCAGTTTTATGGGTTTGGTATAAATGGGGGAATACTTCGCTATCAGGTTGATCATATAAACTCTGCTCATGTATTTTATGCGGGTAACAATCCTTCTTCTTCTATAGAATTATTCAGAATCAGAGGCAACGGAAGCGCTACTTTGGCCGGAAATCTGGTTACAAATAATTCTTCCTCAAGCTCCGATGTCCGCTACAAAAGAAACTTCTCTTCTATAGAGAACCCTCTGGCTAAAGTGCTGCAAATGAATGGCTTTCATTACTACTGGAAGCAGGAAGAATTTAAAGAGAAGAATTTCCCTGAGAGTCGGCAGATAGGCTTTATTGCGCAGGAGGTAGAAGCTTTGTTTCCTGAGTTGGTAAATACCGATGAAAAAGGATATAAATCAGTAGATTATGCCAGACTGACGCCTGTATTGGTGGAAGCGATTAAAGAATTGAAAAAGGAAAATAATAGTATCCGTACAGAAAATGCCGATATACGCAAGGATATTGAAGCCCTTAAAAATCTTATTCTACAATCGCAAAATGGCAAATAACATGAAAAAAAATATCCTTTTCTACAGTATTTTAATCTTCACTGGTTCTGTGCTATTGTCAGGGAATATCACTTTCGCTCAGTCAACAACGTTGGCCGCTGATGGTGTATACGTGCCAAGATTGACCACTACTCAACGCAATGCCATCAGCTCTCCAACTGCCGGTCAAATGATCTATAATACTGACGATGATTGTTTTAATGTATATCAGAAAGATAGCTGGCAGAAACTCTGCGGTTTAAACTATCAGGCAACAGATAGCTGGACAAGAAAAGCCGATTTTGCAGGGAATGAACGTAAAGCCGCGGTTGGTTTTTCAATTGGCAATAAAGGATATATCGGAACAGGAGATATTAATGGTAACACTCTAAAAGATTTTTGGGAATACGATCCATTAACTGATACCTGGACACAAAAAGCGGATGTTGGAGAAACTAAACGTGAATATGCAGTTGGGTTTTCGATAGGTAACAAAGGCTACATTGGTACTGGTTATAATAATGAGGATAGTAATTTTTTAAAAGATTTCTGGGAGTATGACCCGACAACAAATCGATGGGTTCAGAAAGCAGATTTTGGAGGCGCTAAACGTGAGCAAGCAGTTGGTTTTTCGATTGGGAATAAAGGCTATATCGGTACAGGATATGGTGTCGGTCTTCTAAAAGATTTTTGGGAATATGATCCTACCAGCACAGTAAATGGCACAGATGTTAATGGAAATCCAAAGGGTAAATGGTTACAAAAAGCAGACGTTGGAGGCCCCGAACGCTATGGAGCCGTTGGTATCTCAACTAGTAATAAAGGGTATATTGGTACAGGATATGATGAGAATGATGTTAGAAAAGATTTCTGGGAATATAATCCTGTAACTAATGAATGGATACAAAAAGCTGATTTTGGTGGTACACCCAGAGGATATGCAGTTGGCTTTTCTCTGGGCGATAAAAGCTACATTGGTACAGGATTTAATAACAATAATTATACTAAAGGTTTTTGGGAATATAATCCTACCAGCACTATTAATGGTATAGGGGCAGATGGCAAGCCTAAAGGTAGCTGGTTACAAAAAAAGGATGTTGGTACAGGACAAATAGAATCTGCAGTTGGTTTTTCAATAGGTAATAAAGGATATATTGTTATGGGATATCCTTACAGTAAAAATCTATGGGAGTATAATCCTAATGATTCTAACCTGACCTTGCAAGGCAATGCTTTTAATGGAGTTAGTCAATTAGTTCAAACTGATAATACAGGTAAGATATCAACTAGTATTTTACCCAATTTCGCTTTATTAAATGATTCCGGCTTTTTAGGCATAGGAACGTCTAATCCTAAAGCCCAGATACACCTCAGCAGTCTGCTTGCTAATAAGAAAATAATTTTATGGGGAGACGCTGATAACGCGCATGAGTTTTATGGATTTGGCGTAAATGGTGGCAGTCTCCGCTACCAGGTTGATCATTCAGGTGCTGCTCATGTCTTTTACGCGGCTGAGAGTACCACTGCTTCAAAAGAATTATTCAGAATTAATGGCAATGGAAGTGCTGTATTAGCCGGTAATCTGGTTACCAATGGGTCTTCTTCCTCTTCTGATATCCGCTATAAAAGACACTTCTCTTCTATTGAGAACCCACTGGCTAAAGTATTGCAGATGAATGGGTTTCAGTATTACTGGAAGACAGAGCAGTTTAAAGAAAAGAATTTCCCTGAGAGTCGACAGATTGGATTCATTGCTCAGGAGGTAGAGCAATTGTTTCCTGAGTTGGTGAATACCGATGAGAAAGGATATAAGTCGGTAGATTATGCCAGACTAACGCCTGTGCTGGTTGAGGCGATTAAAGAATTGAAGCAGGAAAATAATGCTATCAGAAAAGAAATTGAAGCATTGAAAAATGTATTTTTACAAGCGCAAAATGGCAAATAACATGAAAGTAATCTTTATATTTTTATTTTGTATAAGTATAAGCTTTATAGGGTTAGCACAAAAACCGAAGCAGACACCAGGCAAAAGTCAGGACTATGGTATTTTATATACCCATAATGATAGTCTGCAATACGAAACTTATCCACTACCTAACGGTTGGGGTTATAAACTTTATTTACGTTATAAGCTTTTGGTTAACCAGCCTATTATTCCTGCTTTAGCAGGGAATCAGGGATTTAAAACTGAAAAAGATGCCAAGAAAATAGCACAATTGGCCATAGGCAAGGTAGCTAAAGGGCAAATGCCTCCTACACTAGAAGCAAAAGAAGTTAAGAAAGCACTAAAGCTTTAATAGACTTTCTTCATGCGCGATTAAAGTCCTATTTTTTTTATGTATGGTCTTTTTAGTCTGCTAATCGCAAGTATTTCTGCCTATTCGCGAGGTTTTATAGCTATTTAGTATGTCATTTACTACCCCTTTCAACTCCGGCAGTACCTCTCTGCTGAACCATTCGTTTTTGGCTTGCCAGATGTTGTTTCTTGGGGAGGGGTGCGGTGCCTTTTAACGATTTGCGAAATACGCTTAGAATATCAATTAAAGGCTACATTGAAACCCCAACAACACTTGGTGATAAAATCAGGAATAGAAGAATTTAACTGCAATTGACTATACAACAAACAGTTGGCAAGAATATTAAAAGTAACCGAGGAAGCTATAGTCTATTGGGAATATAACCGAGGAAAACCGAAAGTACATAACTACCCAAAAATTATTGAGGTATTAAGCATTTTCCCTTTTGACATTGATACAAGCACATTAGGCAGCAAGATTATATCCTATCGATACACTAAAGGATTGAGCAGAAAGAAGTTTAGTAAAATGCTTGGAGTTGATGAATCGACTCTTAAGACTTGGGAAGACAATAAATATATTCCTGTGGTACATATTATGCAGATTCTAAAAGTCTTATTTAAAGAATCCGATATGACAGATTTATAGATAATTACATGAGAGGTAATTTTTAAATTGCCTCTCATTATATATGGCATATCACCAAAGGGAATTGATGCACTATGTAAATTTGTCTTTCAGGAAGCCATTTATATTTAAATAAGTAGAAAGTAAAGCATTCAGACAAATGATTTCTTACCGGAAATAATACCTTATTATATTCCGTTTATAGATAGAGTTATAAAACAAACCTTTTTTGATTCAAGTTTAGCTAAAAGAGTATTTATCGTAAGCAATTATGCACTAAATTTGCCCGGATGTTTCAATTCAAGCAAATAGCACTTCTCTTTCTTTCACTGGCATTGGTGTTGAAATCATTTGTTGTGCCTCTTATCTGCCTGGACTATGAGATTCGCAAGGATTTTATCATCAGAAACTACTGTGTGAATAAAAACAAACCTGAAATGCATTGCGACGGTAAATGTTTTTTAGCTAAAAGGATTAAAGCCCAGACTGAAAAAGAAGAACAAAGCGCATTACAAGATTTTATTTATAAGCTTTTAGAAGCGAATACCTTTGAAAGCCAGCAGACTTTCACTTTTAAGAATGTACTGGAAATCAAAGATTTCCCTGGTAACAACTACCTGTTTATTGAAAAACTCACACTTGACTTTTCATCCCCTATTTTTCACCCTCCTATTTGCTAACAATCTCCTTTTATTGATTTAACAGCTAAGCTTTTAAAGAGGTAATTAGCTGATTTTTCCTGTATTTTTTAGTACAAAATAGTAGCGCTTTGCCGGGATATACCTATGTGTGTCCTTAATCGTGCTATATATCTTTAAAATCGGGGACACTTCATATACTTACTTATTGCTCTTTCAGCAGTAGTATATTTTATCAAAATTATATTTTTAAAAAAATGGAAGAACGAATACCGAAGTGTAATACTGACTTCAGAAAAGAAGGTCAGGACCAATTCTTCTTATACATACATGATAAGGTGGATACTGACCATTCGGTCATCACATATCCACATAGCCATAATTCCTATTTCCTTAGTTTCTTATATGAAGGAACAATGCAACATTTTGTGGATTTAGAGAATAGTACGATTAGTGCACCTGCCTTATTGGTTTTAACTATTGATCAGGTTCATATTGACGCGAAACTGGATAAAGATTGTAAGGTTATTACGATGGCATTTTCTTCTGAATTTATCTATCGGCAAAACAGAAAACTGACCAATTATATGGAGACTGTTTTCTCTCAACCATTCCTTCAATTGTCTGCTAATGACTTGTCTGAACTGGATAAATACATACAACTGATTTGTTTAGAGAACAATAAAGGAAAGGATAAAAATATCGAAATAATTAATTATCTGGTAAATATTATTCTCATCCAATGCGCCAATCTATCCGAGAAAATCAAGAAAAATACTTCTTACAAAAATGACTTGTTTCTGGACTTTAAAGACTGCCTGAATAAATTTTACAGAACCAATCATACGGTAAAGTTTTATGCCGATCAGCTGAATATCACAACATCGGTTCTCACTGAAATCGTAAAAAGAGTCAGCAATAAAACACCTAAACAAATCATAGATGAAAGATTACTTATTGAGGCTAAAAGGCTTCTTTATTGGTCTGATATTACAGTGCGGGAAGTAGCTTGGGAGTTAGGATTCGAAACAGACGGTTATTTTATCAGGTTCTTTAAGAAGTTTACCGGAATCACCCCAGGAGATTTTCAGAAAGTTATGCAAGTTGATTAGGAGTGTTTTGAGTAAGGCGACTCATGGGTCGCCTTACTTCACATTCTTTCATAAGTGTAATGAATCATAGCAAAAGTGTAGTTAGTCCTGTGTAGGGGCATTGTAACTTTGTGGCATGTTTAAGAGACTTGTTTCCATATTTTTACTTTTTGCTTTGATCGGTTCAAACCTTTCACGGTACCTTGTTGTGGCAAGTTTCAAACTAAACAGACGGTTTATCGTTGAAAATTTTTGCGAGAACAAAGCAAAACCCCAGTTGCATTGCAATGGCAGGTGTTTCTTGGCAAAAAAGCTGAAACAGGCCGAAGAAAATGAGAAAAAGCAGACCGAAAAATATGAATTGAAAAGCATTGACCCCTGTGTTTTACAGCAGATAATCCCCCTATTTAATTCATTGATTGCGGATAACACAGCAATCAGGCTTCCTATATTTTATGAATTGATATTTTTGAGTGGTTACAGGTCAAGCATTTTCAAACCTCCCCGGTTAGGATAAACATCTTATAAAGTATCAATCTACATCTTCTGATAGTCATCAGAGGGACTTTATTCCTGTGCCCAATCCTGATACTACTTGGTTAAGCAGACGTTGATGATACCTCATGTAGTACTCTAACCCCGACTTTAAAATTCTAATGTCAAGATCATGAAAAATAAATTAATCTATGCCCTGTTATACCTGTGCATAGGAATGTCTGCCTGTGAGAAACAGCCTCGCAAATTGCCGATTTACGGGGAGAGACAGGCCACCTCTACAAACGTAAACGGCCAACTTGTGACAGATACTACCTATCAGACCATTCCTGACTTTAAATTCCTGAATCAGGATAGCAGTTTCGTTACGAATAAGTTCTTTGATGGAAAGGTATATATCGCCGATTTCTTTTTTACCAGTTGTACAAGTATATGCCCGATTATGCACCACAACCTTTTTAAAGTTTACGAAAATTTTAAATCAGAAGGTGATATCTTGTTTCTTTCGCACACAGTCGATTTTAAACGCGATAAGCCATCAGTGCTAAAATCCTATGCCCAAAAATTGGGTGTGGATGATAAGAGGTGGCAGTTTCTGACCGGAACTAAAGAAGAAATTTACCCGCTTGCTGAGAAATCCTATATCTCATCTGCACAGGTTGATCCGGATAACCCGGACGGCTACGCACATTCCGGACGCTTCCTTCTGGTGGACAGGCATCGGAGAATCCGTGGTGCCTATGACGGCACCGATGAGCAGGAAGTTAAACAACTGATCGTTGATGCGCAATTACTTGTAAAGGAGAAATAGTTTCACAGAACCTGCTTAAACAGGTTCAAAATTAAAATTTAACCAATGAAAAAAATAGTCAGAATAATCATGGCCATCATATTTTTAGCCGGATTTAATAATACCCTTCAGGCCCAGACAAATAAGAAGCTTGTATTGAATATACAGAATAAGATTGGTGATAAGCCTTTAAGGCTAAACGATGAATATTATACCAACCGGGCTGGTGAGAAATTCAATATAACTACCTGCAATTACTTTATCAGCAATATAAAATTTACGGGTAGCAATGGTGTAGTCTATGTGGTACCTCAGGACAGCAGTTATTTTTTGATAAAGGAAAATGACCCGGCTACAAAAACGATTAACCTTGCAGTGCCGAAAGGTAGATATACTGCTGTTACTTTTACGATAGGGGTAGATAGCCTAAGAAGTACAACAGATTTAAGTCAGCGTAAAGGTGCACTGGATATTTCAGGCGGTATGACTGATGGCATGTACTGGACATGGAACAGTGGATACCTGTTTTTGAAACTTGAAGGAACCTGTGACCAGGCAAAAGTTGATTTAACAGGCCAACGGAAATTCAGATACCATATCGGAGGCTTTGGAGGTTATAATAAACCTTCAATCAATAATATCAGAATAGTTACGATTGATCTCTCCGGAAAAGCAGCAATAAATTTAAAAAACAAGGCTAAGGCTACATTGGATATCCAGGCAGATCTGTTAAAAGTATTCGATGGGCAAAATACGGTGAGTATCGCCAATGATTCCAGTGTCATGTTTGGCAATGCAAGCAAAACTGTCTCGGATAACTATGCGGGAATGTTTAGCCATGTATCTACCTTAAAAAAGTGATATGGGACGAAAGTATGCAACCGTACTGTTAGTGCTCTGTGTCTTCGCCATGGCATTAACAAGAATCGAGTTTACGGGTTTTTCAACACCCGTAAACTTTCCGGCCCCCGTATATGATGTAGTAAAAAATCCGGTTACGGCAGATGGTTTTAAACTTGGGCGGAAATTATTTTATGAAAGCGCATTGTCACGCGATAACTCCATTTCATGCGGCAATTGCCATATACAGGCCGCAGGATTTACCCAGCACGGGCATGATGTAAGTCATGGGGTTGATGATAGATTAGGCAATCGGAATTCTCCGCCTATTATGAACCTCGCCTGGAGCAAATCATTCATGTGGGATGGAGGCGTATTTCATCTCGAATTGTTTCCGATTTCTCCGATAACCAATCCGGTAGAAATGGACGAAAAGATGGAAAACGTATTAGCTAAACTAAAAGCAGATAAGGCCTATGAAGAGCTGTTTTATAAAGCTTATGGCAGCAAAGAAATAACCGGAAACAAGGTATTCAATGCACTTACCCAATTTATGCTCCTATGCATCAGCAGCGATTCAAAGTATGATAGTGTTATGCGTGAAACGGGTGTTAAATTCAATGAGATTGAACAAAAAGGGTATACACTTTTTAAAAATAAATGTAGTACTTGTCACCAGGAACCTCTCTTCACAGACGGAACTTTCAGAAACAATGGGCTTAATAATACCTATAATCCCGACATCGGTCGACAGGCGATTACACTAGATGCAAACGACCAGTTTAAGTTCAAAGTACCCTCATTAAGAAATAATGCGTTTACCGTTCCGTATATGCACGATGGGAGGTTTACAAGCCTCGACCAGGTATTGGAGCATTATTCAACGGGTATTACAAACAGCCCTACCTTAGACCCCTTATTAAAACAGAATGGAACCCCGGGGCTTTCATTAAATGCTGAGCAAAAGATGGCTCTCAAGGCATTTTTAAATACTTTAAATGACAAGCATTTTATAACAAGAAAAGATTTATCAGAAAATCATGAAAAATAATAAACAGACAATCACTCTACTCTTCACAGCGCTTGTCATCCTATCGTCGCTTATTACCTCTTGCAATTCGAAAGAAAATACAAAGCAGGAATCAAAGGTAAAGTATAAGCATGACGAGCCATATGCACAAAAAGTCAATGACGGCTCTATTGCTAATGACGACTATATAGGCAGCATACAAAGAACAAGCGTGGGAAAGGTTGATTCTTTAAGGGTTAGAATAAATTATGGTTCTCCGGGCGTGCGCAAAAGAACGATATGGGGAAAACTGGTTCCCTACGATTCCCTTTGGGTCACCGGTGCCAATACGGCCACATCCATCGAATTTTCTGAAGCTGTACATATAGAAGGCAGGAAAATCCCTGCCGGTAAATATGCGCTTTTTACCATTCCGGGAAGAAAAGAATGGACTATTATTTTCAATAAAGATTTTCAACAGCACCTTACCGATGATTATGACCAGAAGAAAGACGTGACCCGATTTTTAGTTAAACCTGACTCATTGGTAAAACCTGTGCTTAGATTAACCTATACCATTGAGAAAGTGAATGCTTCGACTGTTGAAATCTCAATGGCCTGGGAAAAACTAAAAATCTCTTTCAGCGCTGAAGTAGAAAAATAACCCATCTGAACAACAAAACAATTTCTGGAGATGAGACCCCTATCCTACTTCCTTTTATTTTTAACCCTAACCTCTTGCGGGAAAAAACTTACCAATTCTCATGGGAGAATGAAACATCCGGCAGCGTATGTAGTAAACGGAGGGAGTAATACCATTTCAGTAATTGATTTAAGAAGATTGAAAGTAAAAAAAACGATACAATTATCAATTAAAGACCGTTTCCCTCATCATATCAGTTTATCGCCGGACAGAAAAAAGCTACTGGTGGCTATGCCTGAGTTTGATTTCAGTCTGGGCCATAATGCATTACATAAAGCGACACACAAAAAGGGAGGTATTATGGCGATGGATGTGCAAACAGAGGAGGTTCTGTTGAATTTACCGCTTCCTAAGCCCAATTTTAATGCCGTATTCTCACATGATTATGCTGAAATATGGTCAGCAACAGCCACCCATTCAGGGAAAATGTATGTTTTTGATGCCAATACGGGTGCACAGAAAGCTGTTTTTTCGTTGGGTGCAGACCCAACTGAAATTGTATTTTCTACAAACGGGAACTACGCATTTGTGGCATTAGAAGAAAGCAGTTTTGTTTTAGCTATTGATGCCCGGTTAAAACAAATAAAGAAGTATATCAAAGTTGACCCATTTCCAACCAATGTCTGGGCCGGAGATGATGGAAATATCTATGTAGAAAACAAAAATCTGAAAACCATTAGCATTATCAATGAACTCACGCTGGAAACCTACGAGTTTATCAACCTTGATTTTAAACCCGGACAAATTGCCTATCATACATCTTTGAACGAACTCTGGGTTTGTCAGGCCGAAGAAAACAAAATAGCTTATTTTGAAAGGAAGAATAACGCCTGGCATTTAAAATCTACTATTATCACCGGAGAAGATGCCTATGCCATTACATTCTCTGCTGACGAAAAAACGGCTTACGTGCTTAATCGAAAAGGAAATACGCTATCGATGATAGATGCAATGAAACATCAGAAACTCAGGGATATTCCGGTTGGTAAATCACCCAATGGAATGGTTTTGATTGAATAGAAAGAGAATTAAAACCAGAACATACATTCAAATCAATACAAATACTGGTTGATGCTAAAGTAAAATAGAGATTGCAACAAAAGGCAGTCCAGATTGTGAAAACTTGCCAGAGTGGAAAACCTGTCACAAAGAAACTGGGTACATAATGTAATACAGTGAGTTAATTTATTCAGAAAAGTTTATCTGGCTCAGGTAAACTTTTTTCATTTTATACCTTGGACTATAATCTTCAACTCCGGCAATACCTCTCTGCTGAACCATTCATTTTTGGCTTGCCAGATGTTGTTTCTTGGAGAGGGGTGCGTTGCCTTTTAACGATTTGCGAAATACGCTTAGAATACAGATTAAAGGCTATATCGATATCCCAACAACACTTGGTGATAAAATCAGGAACAGGAGAATTGAACTACAACTTACTATCCAACAGTTGGCAAGACTACTAAAAGTAACCGAGGAAGCTATAGTGTATTGGGAATATAACAGAGGACAATCAAAGATATACAATTATCCAAAACTCATTGAGGTATTAGGTTTTCTACCATTTGAAATTGATACAAGTACACTAGGTGGCAAAATTATAGTCTATCGGTATATTAAAGGATTGAGTAGAAAGAAGTTTAGTAATTTGCTTGGGGTTGATGAATCGACTCTTAAGACTTGGGAGGACAATAAATATGTTCCTGTGGCATATATTATGCAGATTCTAGGAAATTTATTTAAAGAATGAGACCGGAAATAAAGAATTTCCTAAATTAATACGTATTGTTAAATGCCTTTTGGAGGAGAGTGTTCTACAATTACTAGTTGGAAAACAACGAATAGCTGACTAAGAAATAAGGTTTATGGACCTTATTCTTAGTCAATATAATCCAAATCTTTATAAAAAGTTTCAATGATAAAACAGGTAGCAACTAAAATACCAATATATTATCTATTTAACTAAGCTATCTACCAGAATTTGATTATTATTGTGGGATTATTTATGATTTTGTTGTTGCTAAAACATTATTGATTTTCATGAACAAAATAATTACTATTCTCTCAATTATTCTACTCTTATTCTGGGGGTGTGCTAAGAATAAAGAAGTAAGTCCTGAAAAAGAATTATTATTAAAAAGACTTTTTGTTATGGAGGGGTCTTATCGGCCCCCACATACAATTCTTGAATATAAATATTCGGATTCTCAATTAATAGAACATACTTATAACAACTATTCTGAAGTAATAGCTAATGGTATTAAAACAGTATATTCTTCTATTACTACCAGCAAATACAACTATGTAAATAAGCTTCTCGAAACTATTGTCACTACTTCTGAAACAGGAACAGTAGCTGAAACAATCTACTATGAATATAATGCCAAGAATCAAATCATCAGAAAATCCAATAAACTATCGACCGACCAAAATAAGAAAATACTATATGAATATAGTTATAATTCAGATGGTAAATTAATTGAGCAAAAAGAATATCTGGCTTACCCATACACTATTCCGTTTTATATAACTAAATATGAATATGAAGCCAAAAATGCAGTAAAGCGGTCATATTACGACCCCAATGGCGTTTTATTTGGGGAATCCAGATACTATTATGATAATAAAAAATATAATCATACTGCAGACCCTTCTTCTGATACAGGAAATATTGTAGAAATAAGCGGAACTGACAAATATAAAGCGAAAGACGGAATTCTTGAATTAACGCCCCCTAATCAACGTTATTCGGCAGTGTACCTAATCGAACAGCAGATAAATCTTACCTATAATGAGTGGGGTTATCCCATCAAACGGGAAGTAACCTCTAAAAATAGCAATTCTAAGATAATCTTCGGACTTGAATATTATTAGAAACGCATCTGATTCACTATAATAGATGTATAATTATTATTTTCAACTCCGGCAGGACTTCTCGGGTGAACCATTGGTTTTTGGCTTGCCAGATGTTGTTGCGGGGGGAGGGGTGCGGTGCCTTTTAACGATTTGCGAAATACGCTTAGAATACCAATTAAAGGCTACATTGAAGCACCAACTTCACTTGGTGATAAAATCAGGAATAGAAGAATTGAACTGCAACTTACTTTAGACCAGCTTGCAGCGTTATTGAATGTAACCAAAGAAGCTATAGTGTATTGGGAATATAACCGGGGAAAACCCAAAGTGCATAATTACCCAAAAATTATTGAGGTATTAGGCTTATATCCTTTTAACATTGATACAAGCATGTTAGGTGGTAAGATTATAGCCTATCGGTATTCCAAAGGACTGAGTAGAAAAAAGTTTAGCAAATTGCTTGGGGTTGATGAATCGACTCTTAGGACTTGGGAGGAGAATAAATATATTCCTGTGGTTGACTTTATGCAGACTTTAAAAAACTTATTTAAAGACTCTGATATAACATATTCTTAATAATTAAGTAAAAACAGATTTACATTAAGAGCAGAAATTGATTTCTGCTCTTTTGACTATAATTAGTGCCTAAAGGTAAGTAGAACAAATTATCTATATAATTATAGGTTTTAATAAGCTACCCAAAACTAGTGAAGTCATTGTCTCCTATTAGTAAAATTTGTCAATATAATTTAGGACGAGATACTTTAGTGAACTAATATAAACGACCCTTTTATATCAGGTTTATTATAAGCATCCATCTTAATAATAAAAACATAGGTATCAACAGGGGCTCTTCTTCCATTTATCATTCCATTCCATTGCTCTAAATATCCCTTCGAGTAAAACATATTTTCTCCCCAGCGGTTAAAAATAAAAACTTCACAATCAGGATATTTTTCTATATTCTTAATTTCCCAGGTATCATTTTTTCCATCATTATTTGGGGTAAAGATATTTGGAATATATAGCATATCAGCAGAATTAGTGCAATTTGATTGAGTTCCAACTTTAAAAATCTGAGATTCTATTTCACAAGACTGATTTTTTACTTTTACTGTAAAATTACCTGTTTCATTAGTACTATAAACATTGCTATTTGCACTTGCAATTATGATATTATCCTTATACCATTGATAGGTATAAGAGGCGGTATTGTTCGTTGTTAAGTTAATAACATCTCCGGGGCATAACAAATAGCTATTTTGAGGCGTGCTTATGGTAGGCTTACTAAAAAGAGTTAAATCAATTTTATCAGAAGTACTAATTCCCGGGCATAAAATAGTTCCTATTATTCTGGCTTCATATTGGCCACTTTTATTTACCGTAATACTTTTATCTTCTTTTAAAAATACATTATTTTCATACCAGGCTACTACTTGGTCAGAATTTACAAGTGCTAAAGTATTATTTTCTCCATCACAGGCAGAAGCATTATCAGGTTTAATCTTTACTCCTATATTATTTGTTGTCACTGTTACCATAAGAGGGTCGGAGATAGCTTCTTTCACGCACGATGTTTTTGAACTTTTTACAACAGTATATTTACCCCCATCCGTAAGTGTGAATTGATTTGTATTAGCATTTGGTATATTAATGTTGTCTTTCTTCCATTGAAAAACCCAATCCACGTTATCTACTGTTTCTATGTTTGCCATACTACCTGTACAAATAGTTAAGTTCTTAATTTCAGCATTATTATAATTCAGTACCGGTTTTGGGAGGCTACTGGAAGAGCAATCAACAACTTTTAGAATATAATCTCTACGGGTTGCGCCGATTCTTTTCCCATTTCTATACTCTTCACACAAGATAGCAAAAACAAATAGACCTGTTTTAGTTGCGGTAACATTTATCTCGCCCGTTTGGGAATTAATCGTTAATGGTGGAGTTCCAGGAATCGAATTATTTTTATCATAGCCACTTAACCAGTTAACACCAGGTCGGTTAGCTCTGGGGGTTTCATCATAGTAAGGACTTGTATTAAAAGAAGCAAATCCTTTATAAGGATCTACCAAAGAATAGGTTAGCCTATCACCGTCGGCATCAGTAGCGATAAAATTCGCACTGAAAGGCTCGCCCTTACAGATAAACTCTCCATTTAATTCACTAAAGATAGGAGAAGAATTTTTAACATCCTTAACAGATGGGAATTCCAACATAACTGCAAGTGAGGTATTGAGAGGATCATCAATATTTGTTAATTCTTGTGAGCGGCAACAACGGTCAAACATAATGTAGTAACCATCCGGGTCATTATAAGTATTAGGATCCAGAAATACATCTAAATAAAAGATAGAATGATATATTTTTAGCTTGTTCAAATCAGCACATGCTGGATTTTGAAAAATGAGAAAAGCAGGAGGCTGATTCCGTCTTAGAAAGAAACGTTCCATTTTTGCGTTATCCCTTTTTCTGAAAATAACTACAATCTCCTCTAAATTAGCTCCGGCAATAGGGCTGTTTTTGTCTTCAATATAAATATTTAAAGTAATTCTAAAGTTTTTATTGGTTGTAGTAACAGCTTGCATACTCAAATCTGCTCCGGCAATATGATGCGAAAAAACAAGTATTGGAATGAAAGAAAATAGGATAGCTAGGTATATAGTTAGCTGGCTAGTAGTCCTCAGCATAAATTTGATTTATAATTACAATAATGGTATGATTTTGGATGTTATATTTTCATAAATATATGTCAAAATTAGAATTCTTTTATATTATAAAAAGTGAAAAATAAATAACATACTGATTACTAACTTTTTATCATTTAAGTAAAAATATTATCTATTTTTTACTTGGATGGTATTTGTCTTTTTTTTAGGTTTGGGTGTCTGTGAACGCTACCTAAATCATTTATGAAAATAACTTTACGCTTAGGAGTATTAAGCTACGCTGTGATTTATTTATTATTTCTTCCTTTCGTAGGGTATTCTTTTGATGAAAAGGATCCCAAGAAACCCCGAAAAAATAAAGAATCATATTTCTCTCCAAAAGATGATTTAAAACCACTGCCCAAGCTGGTTTTAAAGTCAGGTAATCCTGTATTTCTTAAAAGTTTTTCTTTAGAAGATGAAAACCCTAAAGAGAATCGTCCTATTAAGTGGGTTGAGTCAGCTAATATGGTTGATTGTATCCGTTATGAAATAGTAACGGACAAAAAAAATGTAAAAACCGGAGATGAGGTTACCATAACAGTACGATTAGCCTTTGCTGATGGATTACCTATAGCCTGGCGGGATGAAGATTGTGAGAGATTATCCATTAAAGTAGTTTTTCCAAAATCTTTTCAGCAAACCGGAGGAAATTATTTTGATTTCATGCCCATCAGGTTTGATGATAATAATAAAAGTTTTGAAATTTCTATTAAAGGTATCTTTTTAAAACCTGAGGTAAACGCAGAATTTATGCTTTTAAAAGGCCCTCCAACTTCTAACTGGGAGACCACCTTTATCAAGAAAAAAGAATTATACATTACTGCTACCGGAAAAGATATAAGCAATACCATTGCAAAGACTGTAAATAAAAATATTACAGGCGATATTTCAATTAAAAACGGTACTCCCCAACGATCAGTAACAGACGAGTGCCCGACACCAACAGCCAGTGGATCAACGGTTTGCGTGGGTGGTACAATTAATCTGAGTGCTTCTGGAGGAACTACTTATAGTTGGGTTGGCCCGAATAGTTTCACCTCTGCTGAAGCCACTGTAGAGATTGAGGATGCTACTGAATTAAGTGCAGGCGTGTACACTGTTACAGTAAGTGATGGGTCGTGCACCGCCACAGCTACAGCCAATGTTGTTGTTAACACTTTGCCAAGCCCTACAGCCTCTGCCACTCAAAGTTCTGTTTGTGCAGGTAATAGCATTAATCTTACTTCTTCAGGTGGTACAAGCTATAACTGGAGCGGGCCTGACTCATTTAGTTCAAGTGTACAGAATCCGACCATCAATAGTGCTACCAGTGCTAGGGCAGGAACTTATACAGTTACGGTGACCAATGCTAATAATTGTTCGGCAACAGCAACTACCGCTATTACAGTTAATACCTTACCAACTGCCAGCATTACAGTAAGCAATTCGACAGTTTGTGAAGGCGGCACCATTGAAATGAGCGGTAGTGGTGGTATAAGCTACAGTTGGGTTGGCCCGAACAGTTTTACTTCAACAGATGAGGAGGTTTCAAGGAGCAATGCAAGTGCTTTAATGGATGGTGTATATACACTAACGGTAGAAAATAGTGCAGGATGCACCGCCACTGCTACAGCAAGTATAAATGTAAAAGTAATTATCCCACCGGTGATAGAAGCGAGTCTGGTAGAAATATGTTTATCAGAAAGCCCAACCTCTGTTACATTAACAGCTACAGGCTGTAGTGGAGGAACAGTATTGTGGAGCACGAGTGAGACCGGGACATCAATACAGGTATCACCTTTGATGACAGGTACATATAGTGCACAATGCCAATTGTCGGGTTGTACCTCTCTTGCTTCTAATGAAATAAATATTACAGTCAAGAATCGCCCACCGGCACCGACCATTAGTGCGAATAAAACGGTATTGATAAATAATGAAACAGCCACTTTAACTGCCACGGGATGCAGTGGAACAATCAGTTGGTCGAACGGAATGAGTGGCAGTAGTATTGGAGTGACAACTAATAGTATAGTAACTATCACAGCTACCTGCGCTTTGAATGGTTGTGTGTCTGCTAATTCTAATAGTGTTACTATTCAGAACTGCAGCAATGTAGTGCCAGTTTTAAATGTTGATGACGCAAATCCTGATGCGTGTGATATGATAGCTTTTACAGTGACGGGATGTCCCGCATCGCTTAATAGTTTTGTTTTGACACAGTTTATAGGTATTAGTGATTTTGCACCCGCTATGACTTATAATTCCTCAACCGGAAATTTCACAGTCAAAGCCACAGAAAATTCATTTTTTAGAGCTTATTGTAACGGTAGTCCATGTTTCTCACAAGTAAGCAATACAGTAAGTATTAGTGTTAATGCACAAGTTATGCAACCTATTGTTATTAATGATGGTCAAGGGGTTTGTAGTGGCTCTACTGCAACATTTATAGCTTCTGGGTGTACTGGTGGTACTTATAAGTGGTATAATAGTTCTAACTCACTTTTAAATCAAGGTGAAAGTTATACTACTCCTGTGCTTATACATAATTCATCATTTGCGGGGCCGTTAAGATCTGAATACTTCGTAACATGCACCGTTAATGGGTGTGAAGGACTTAAAAAACTTTCATATGTAAATATTTATAAACTCCCTCCTACTGCTCCAAGCGTTCTCATTCCAAATTCAGGTAATGAAAAGACTATTTGCCTGGGACAATCTGTAAATTTAAGAGCTACATGTGAGACTGGTTATAAAGTTGAATGGTCTTCTAAGGGTACTGTTTCCAATGATGGTTTTGGTAGTACAAATACTGTTAGTCCGACTCAATCAACACAGTATTTTGCTTATTGTGTTGGGAAGGGAACATCTAATGAAGGTCCGGAAATATCCGGATGTTATTCATTACCCTCTAACACACTAACCGTCAATGTCTCCAATACTGCTCCTACAACTCAAACCATAACCGCAAGTGCTACTTCAATCTGTTCAGGCTCAGGTGTTACTTTAACCTCATCCACTTGTGATGGAACTGTGAACTGGTCATGGACTAATTCAGCAGGTAGTTCGGGTACTGTTAATTCTGTGGGAGATTTAGTCGTAAGTAGCCTTACTTCTACCACAACATACAAATCAAAATGTACTAACGGTTGCGGTACCAGTGCTAGCTGGAGCCCTACTGTTACTATTACTGTACTTCCTACACCAACCATCACAGGAGTTAGTGCAAGCTTAAGTACTTGCTTGGGGGGAAATATTAATCTTACTGCCGCCGGTGGTACGGGTTATAGTTGGTCCGGTCCTGACTCATTTAGTTCAAATTCTCAGAATCCGACTATTAATAATGCCACAAGTGCCATGGCAGGTGTGTATACAGTTACCGTAACTAATGTTGATAATTGCACAGCAACAGCCACAACCAATGTGACTGTAAACTCTACACCAACAGCACCGACAATTAGTTCAAATAAAACTGTATTAGCGACTAATGAAACGGCCACTTTAACTGCTACCGGTTGTAGTGGAACAATTAGTTGGTCTAATGGAATGAGTGGAAGCAGTATAGGTGTCACAACTAATAGTATAGTCACTATTACAGCTACTTGTACTTTAAACGGGTGTATTTCTAATAACTCTAATACGATTACTTTAACTCCTTGTAATCTTACTAAACCCACTATTACATTAGCATATTCCAATTATTATAGTTGTAGGGCTACAATATTTATAGCCCCGCAAGGTTGTACATCTTATTATGAATGGTTTATATTAGATAGCAATCATGAAAAAATGTATGATTTTTTTACTTATGGGTCAAATGCTACCTTACAGGATTATGAGATGACTCAGGATTCTTATTATAAAGTTCGTTGTGCTTCACAATTAGACCGCACATCTGGTTGTAAAGGTGAATGGAGCGAAGAACTTTTTGTGTCAGGACCTACTACTCAAACTCCTGTTCCTAGAGTTACTGCTGATAAGCCTATCATTAATTTTAACTCTGCATGGTATAAAGTTTATCAAGGTAGAATAGAACTTTGTGCATTAGAGCCAGTTACCATAACAGCTTCGGGATGTTCTGGAACTTATCAATGGAAATGGAAAGGTATTACTACAAATGGAGGAACATCTATGACTTTGACACCACCAATTAGCACCTATATAAATGAAAGCCTCCTAGTTTCATGTGTTATAAATGGATGTGTTTCTTCTCCTGCAATTCTTGAAATATATGCTTCAGAAAAACCTAGTCCTCCTGTTTTAACTACTACCAATGATAATATCTGTGCAGGGCAATCAATAACAATTAACGCTACTAATGTTAACAATATCCAATGGAAATATTCTCCATGGACTACTTATTCTAATCCTTATAGGGTCGTATATTATCCATCACAATCTACTACTTACTACGCCTTTAACCGTATTAATTCTGGATGCCGCTCAGATACATCTAACAAGATAATTGCGAATGTAGTTACTTCTATTCCTGCAACCCAAACTATTAGTGCAAATGCAACTTCCATATGTACAGGTTCAGGTGTAACTTTAACCTCATCCACTTGTAATGGAACTGTGAACTGGTCATGGACTAATTCGGCAGGTAGTTCGGGTACTGTCAATTCTGTAGGAGATTTAGTCGTCAGTGGTCTTACTTCTACTACAACATACAAATCAAAATGTACTAACGGTTGCGGGACCAGTGCTAACTGGAGCTCTACGGTTACTATTACAGTACTTCCTAAGCCCACCATCACAGGTGTGAGTGCGAATGTAAATACTTGTTTAGGAGGTAATATCAATCTGACTGCTTCAGGTGGTACAAGTTATAGTTGGAGTGGACCTGATTCATTTAGTTCAAGCACACAAAACCCTACTATTAATAATGCTACCAGTGCAATGGCAGGCGTTTATACGGTTACAGTAACTAATGCTGATAACTGTACAGCCACAGCTACAACTAATGTGATTGTCAATACCTTACCAACAGCAAATGCATCTGCCATAGCAAGTGCTGTTTGTGTAGGCAGTAGTATAAACCTGACTTCCTCCAGCGGTAACACTTATAGCTGGGCTGGCCCTGAATCATTTAGTTCAAGCACCCAGAATCCTACTATTAATAATGCCACAAGTGCAATGGCAGGTGTTTACACTGTAACGGTAACCAATGCCAGCAATTGTTCTGCCACTGCTACAACGAGTATAGCAATAAATACTTTACCTACAGCTAGTGTCACAGTAACTAATTCAACGGTTTGCCGGGGAGGGGAAATTGAGATGAGTGCTAGCGGAGGTAACAGTTATAGTTGGGTAGGCCCGAATAGTTTTAGTTCATCAGACGAAGAAGTATCAATAAGTAATGCAAGTGCCTTAATGACAGGTATATATACAGTAACTGTAGAAAATAGTAATGGATGTACAGCCACTGCCACTGCAAGTATCCTTGTGACTGTGATTACCCCACCTGTAATAGATGCAAGCGCTGCAGAAGTATGTTTAACGGAGAGTCCGACATTTGTTACATTGACTGCTACAGGCTGCAGTGGAGGAACGGTTTTATGGAGTACCAGTGAAACAGGAACATCAATACAAGTATCACCATTAATTACCGGCACGTATAGTGCAACTTGTGCGATAGAGGGTTGTGAATCCTTAGCATCGAATGTTATAGAACTAACAGTGAAGAACCGCCCGCCTGCTCCAACCATTAGTGCAAATAAAACAGCCCTGGCGGCTAATGAGACTGCCACTTTAACAGCTACAGGCTGTAGTAGCACAGTTAGTTGGTCAAATGGCATGAGTGGAAGCAGTATCGGAGTGACAACTAATAGTGCAGTGACTATCACAGCTACTTGTGCTTTGAATGGGTGTGTCTCAGATAACTCTAATAGTATTACTTTAACTTCATGTACACCACCAACAATTACAGGTGTTACAGCAAGCATAAGTATTTGCCTTGGAGCCCCTATTAATCTAACAGCTTCTGGTGGGAATACTTACAGTTGGACAGGGCCAAACGGATATACTTCTATAATACAAAATCCAACTATCAACAATAGTACTTTAGTAATGACAGGCACCTATACTGTCACGGTCACTAACACTGAAGGCTGTTCGGCCTCAGCTACCACAAATGTTATCGTAAATGCATTACCTACTGCTATGGCAAGCTCTACCAATACTAATGTTTGCCAAGGCGGAACCATAGAATTGACAGCTACTGGCGGAGGTACTTATTTGTGGACTGGACCAGGTAGTTTTTCTGGTACAACAAGTAGTGTGAGCATTACTCATGCTACCATACCAATGACAGGTATCTATACAGTGACTGTTACAAATACTTCCAACTGTTCAGCCACTGCAACTACCAGCATCAGTGTAACAAATGTATTGACTGTTACAGCCACGGGTTCAACAGTTTGTGCAAATGCTACGGCAACGGTTTCGGCAACAGGTGGTACAAGTTATGCATGGGTAGGGCCTAACAGTTTTTCAGCTTCTGGGCAAACAGTTAATATTAATAATGCCAGCGTGTCAGCAGCAGGGATTTACACTGTTACGATAAGCAATGCAAATGGTTGTACTGCCACAGCTACAACTATTGTAAATATCAACTCTTCAGCTCCTATTCAAACCATTGGTGCCAGTAAAACAAGTGTCTGTCCGAAATCAAATGAAAGTATAACATTGACGTCTACTGTCTGCGCAGGGACAGTCAATTGGCAATGGACTTCTTCTGCTGGCACTGGTGCAGTTGTTGGGAATCCGATCACTATCAGCAACCTTAGTTCAGATGTTAGTTATAAGGCTAAATGTACCAACAACTGTGGTATTTCAACCGATTGGAGTGACCCGGTAACTATTACTGTAGTGGCTGTTCCGGTAATTAATAGCATTACCTCTAATACACCAATCATTAATGAAGGTGATCCTATTAATTTTACCTTGACTGTAACAAATGCAGAAAGTTATAGTTGGACAGGACCTCGTAGTTTTTCAAGTACTTTACAAAACCCGACCGTTACTGGAACAACAGAAGAAAATACCGGAGTTTACACAGTAACCGTAACTAATAGTACCGGATGTACTGCTACAGCAACAACATTTGTAGAAGTAAACAAGGATTGTAAATGTACTACTTGCGGTACGGATGGAGAAGGGCTTTCGACAATTAATCCTACCACTAATCCTGATTTTACACTTCCTTCAGGAACTACTTCAAGAAATTTCGTTGTCGAAAACACTTATTTAGATGCCGTAGACCATACAAAAGTCGTACAGAACATTGCTTATATGGATGGTTTGGGAAGAGGAAACCAGAATATCAAGAAAGGTGCCGGTGGTCAAGGAGAAGATATAATCACTGTTTCAGAATATGATAATTTTGGTAGAGAAACCAAGAAATACCTTCCCTATGCTAAAGCAGGTACTAATGGGTATTATATAGAAGGAGCAACTAGTGGAATAGCTAATTATTATCAAACTCTTAAAGGCGATAACCATGTATATGCAGAGACAGAATTCGAAGAGTCTGCTTTACAGCGTGTTAAAAAACAAGGGAATGTGGGCGGAACCTGGCAGTTAGATGCTATAACACCACATGTGAAGAGTTTTGATTATAGAGCAAATACCACAACAGATGCAGTCATGAGTTTGAGCTATGATTTTGCTACTAAGAAATTGAAAGTTGTAGCAGCTGCTTATCCTGCCGGAGAACTGACGGTAACTATTAGTACCAATGAGAATGGGCAGATTGCAAGAGAGTTTAAAAATAGAGAAGGACAGGTAATCTGTAAAGACGAGGCCGCAAATGATGCTACAAATACAACGCGTACTTATCATGTGTATGATGATCTGGGTTTATTAAGATTTGTGATAACTCCTAAGGCAGAGACAGAGTTGAAAACCAGAGCGGTTAATTCTTTAATAGATTTAAACCCTAATGGTGGAGATTTCTTCCTGAAAAACTTAATTTACTATTATGATTATGACGCGAAAGGCTTAATGATAGAAAGCGCCGTGCCTGGTATGCTAGTAGTTAAACAAATGGTTTACAATAAAAGAGACCAATTAGTATTAACGGTAGGTGGTAATACCTTTAATCCTGATAATAGAATATATAACAAATACGATGATTTAAATCGTTTGGTAAGTAGTGGTCTATACACAGGAAATGAAAGCGTGGAGACAATTAGAACAAATGCAGAAAGCAATACCACATGGCCAACATCAAACCTAAATGAGTATTTGAAAAACTATTATGATAACCTTACAACATCTAATTATCCTAATGACGATCAGGTAGCTTTTAGTACAAATGGTTATAGTAGTACTTATAGCACCAGTTTACAAGGTAAGTTGGTAGGAACCAAAACAAAGATTTTTAGTTATGCCGGACATATTTTGACAAGTACATCAAATTCGGTCAAAAGAATAGAGTTAATAAGTACTAATTATTATGACAACGAAGGGCGTTTAATTCAAGTTGCTTCAAAAAACCACAAGGACGGCTTCGACTATACGCATAAGAAATTTGATTTTATTGGCAGAGAAATAGCCAGTAAAACTATTACCGAATTTAAACACTGGACAAACTCAACGACTTCGACAACTCAAACAAAAACTATTGAAACCAAATCCACCTATGAGTCAGGTGGTAGGATTAAATCAATATGCCAGAAAAATGATTCTGATGCATGGGAACCTGTTCAAAGGAATACGTATAATGGGGTAGGAGAACTTTCCAGTAAGTTGCAAGGATGTTCTATTCAAAAAGTAGACTATGCGTATAATATTAGAGGTTGGTTAACTGACATCAATGATTTGCCTGGATTCAGTGGGCAAGCTACTTCTTCAAACCCTGATTTGTTTGCCATGCATCTGGATTACAATGGAACAGGACAATATTTAGGAAATATTACAGGGCAGCAATGGCGTACATTGAAAAAACAAAATGCTACACCGAATGTGCAAGAAGCCTATACTTATACTTATGATAACCTTAATCGTTTGTTGACAGGTATTTACACCGGAGGACGCGGTGGGTTAAGTACAGAGATTTATGGAACTACACCATATGATAAAATTGGAAATATTCAAAAGTTAAAGCGAACCAAAATAACAGATGTCAGCACCGAGGTTGACGATTTAACTTATACTTATTATACCGGCTCTGTTACATTACAAAAAATAACTGATGCTGCAGATAAGAACTCTTTTTTCAAAGAGCCTGATAACGATAACAATGATTATACCTATGATTTTAATGGGAATCTAACAGTTGATAAGAACAAATATTATGAATATTCTAATGGTGCCGGTGGAATAAACTATAATGCACTTGGTTTAATGGCCAGATTAAGTTCTAATAATTCAAACCCGGATGCTGGTGCACAAGTGAGTGTTAGAAATTACTATACAGGTAGAGGTGAAAAAATAAGGACAGAAATAGCGTCAATTGCATCAGGAGAGGCCGTTTTAAAAAGTACAGATTATGTTGCTGGTTTAATATGGACAAACAATTCTACAACAGAAAGTACTCCGGAAGTTTTAGATTTTATTCCGACAGCAGAGGGTAGAGTAGTTTTAACAAGTAGCATTTATGCAACTGTAACTCCTCCCGACGGCTTGCCTATACATAGATATGAATATCACCTGAAAGATCATTTAGGTAATTTAAGATCTGCCTACAGATGCGGTGACCCTAAACGTGACAATGAAGGAACTATACTCACAGGCAATGAAGCTGGAATTGAACAATTAACATTAGTGCAGGAAATTCATTACGATCCGTGGGGAGTAACTTTTGGTAATGAAGCTGAAATTCAGAATCCTGCAACACTCTCACAAAGGTGGCAATATATCGGCAAAGAAAAAGTTACAGATGCAGGCCTGAACTGGCTAGACTTTGGTGCACGATTCTACGACCCTATTATTGGTAGATGGCATACGATTGACCCTTTGGCGGAGAAATACAAACTGGTAAGTCCATATGTTTATGTTTTAAATAATCCTATCAAATAGATCCATCAAATAAAATTAAATAGTGCTGTGCATTTGTAATAAATTCATTTACAAATTATGATTTAATGTTCAGATAGAATAATGAAGATTTATAATATCATTTAGTTTATGAAAAAAACACTACTTATAATTTTACTACTTTTTTGTTGTGACGAAATAAAAGCCCAGATGGTATTTGGTTCGTGGGAAAAGATTAACAAAAAAAAACTGACTAACAAAGCAGAAGATAATTCGAATACGCCAAAAGTAGAAGGTTTAAAAGATTTAGGTTCTGATACCTACCCCTCACCACGTAGTGGTGCCATGACCTGGAAAGATAATGATGGTAACTTCTGGATTTTTGGCGGAATCGGAACTGATTCGAAAAAGAAAATAGGTGCTTTCAATGACCTGTGGAAATTTGACACCAAAGCTCGTACTTTTCAATTGATAAAAGGTGAAAGATTTACAGAAAAGCAGGCACCACAAGCGCAAAAAAATGTAGAGAAAGCTACCAACACTCCCTCAGGGCGTCGTGATGCAGCAAACTGGGTTGATAAAGATGGTAATCTCTGGTTGTATGGAGGGCGCAGTATGGATGATTTTACCATTTACGATGATATGTGGATGTTTAATATCAAGAAAGGTAACTGGATACTAGCGAGTGATAATAGAAAACTCAATGCGGTAAGTAAAACGGATAAAAAGGGTGAAGCTAAAAATTCCAATGCTCCTGGAAGCAGGTCAGGGAGTACTACCTGGACTGATATCAATGGTAATCTCTGGCTTTTTGGAGGATTAGTACTTGAGAACTCAAAGAAAACAAGTGGATACTACAATGACCTCTGGAAATACAATACTAAAACTAATATATGGGTATGGGTTGCAGGGGGGAAGAATCCAAACTCTAAACAAATAAAAGAAGTTAAGAAAAACGGCGCCGAATCAGCAGATGACACTCCTTCAGGAAGAAATACTGCTATAGGCTGGGTAGATAAGTCTGGAGAAAAATTATGGTTATATGGTGGCTATGGTATCGATAATAAAGTCCAGACTACAGGAGGGTTATCAGATATGTGGTTCTTTAATATTAAGAAAAATGTTTGGCGATGGCATTCAGGTCCACTAACATTTTATGAAAAAGCAAATCAAGAGATAAGTGGTTTAGAATCTCCAAAAGCAACTCCTGGCTTCAGGTATGGTGCTGTTGGGTGGACAGATAAGAGTGGCGATTTATGGTTATTTGGTGGACAATCAAAGTTCTCAAAAGATACTGTTGTGATTAATAATGACTTATGGAAATTTAACCCTAAAACTGAAAGATGGACGTCCGTATTAGCAAACGGTGGCCCTCCTATTATTCATTCTGCGCAAGGTTTTGTTGATGATAAGGACGCATTCTGGCTTTTTAGTGGCGTGTTTATTAACAACCGTCTTAACTACCAGGTATCAAACGACCTTTGGAAATTTACACTAACCAAACAACTTTAGTACTCAATGAAAAAAATATATTTACTATTTATCCTTTTCATATGGGCTTTCATTGCTGTGGCTCAAAGTGAGGCGTTAAAAATGACCTTAGTGCCACCATCTCCTAATGCAGCGCAACTAGGGAAGTATGGTGAAATACCTATTAACCTAAGCACAGGGGCTCCTAGCTATAATATTCCGATTTATACTATAGCTGAAGGAGATTTAAACTGGTCGATAGATTTAAATTATAATTATACAGGATTTAAACCATCAGAAGGGGCAAGTTGGGTCGGTAGAGGCTGGACTTTAAGTGGAGGCGGAGTTATTACCAGAACAACACAAGGTATAAGAGATGAATCTGTCAATGGTTATTTTTCGAAGGGAACAATGGTGGCTACTTCTCTGAATGAGAGAGAGAACAATTTGCCTGTTACCATTGCTATTCATGAAGATGCCTCAAAAGGAACTATTGATGGAGAGCCTGATATGTTTCATTTTAATTTTGGAGCTTATTCAGGTAAGTTTTTTTATGGAGCTGACGGACTACCACATATAGTATCCAATAGAAAAATAAAAATAGAACGCCTTGACGCCAATACCACTACAGAAGATGGGAGCCATACGCCAGATCATCTGATAGTAAAGTGGACTCTAACAACTGAAGATGGCACTATTTATATCTTTGATGTCAGAGAATACACAGTCTCAAGTTATTTATTAACCACTACCAATGATGCTCCTTCTGCATGGCATCTTTCAGAGATTATTTCACCATCAGGAAGAAAACTAAAATTCTATTATACTACCTTAGGTACCACAAAAAGCATACAAACAAGTTTCGTTGAAAAAGGAGTTTCGCCAAATTGCCCTAATCCTTCTGATATAGAAGGCTGTATTCAAGGCTCTGCTACATTTACTAATGAAGAAGGCGTAAGATATAATTATTCAGAAGAAAGATTTTTAACAAAGATAGAATCATCAAGTGGTTACAATCAGGTTTTATTTAATACTGACATAGTTTCAACGCCTGTTGAAGATAAAACAAGTACAAGTAGACGATTAACTGGCATTGATGTAAAGAATAAATATTCAACAGAATTAATCAGCTCTTATGAATTTAAGTACGATGACGTCGACAAATATGCCCTAATGAGTTATGGTGAGATAAGTAAAATAGGTGAAAAGAAGCCTCCATTTAAATTTAGCTACCTGAGAGAAAGAATAGCTAATGTTATTCCGGGCTATACCAAAGCACTTGATTATTGGGGGTATTATAATGCTGCTTATAACAATAGTTTAATCCCGCAAAAGGGCGCCAACAGGGTTCCTAGTTTTGACGAAGCATCTACCGGAGCCTTGAGTAAAATAACCTATCCTACAGGAGGCACTACTAAATTTGAATATGAGCAAAATGAATATAGTTATACTTCTGGTGGGCTTATAACTGGGCAACAGGTAATTTCTGAATTACACCAATACACCATCAAATCTACACAAGGCATTGGAAATGTAGCATTCACAGTGCCGGATGAAGCACAATATTTTATCGAATACCAATGTGCAAAAGATCCTACTAACTCAAATCCTAACCCAAACTGCAATTGTCCTTCTTCATGGACAAACAATAAAAAGTACGTATATCCAACTACTAAACTTCAGCCCAATGTTACGTATAATGCCAGCGATTTTATTAGTAACAGTGTTATTCCTGAAGTAACTTGTTATGATGACTTAATTATCGTGGCTAAAGTAACAGTATATAAACCTGTTGGTAATAATAAAAAATTCGGACCCGGTATAAGAGTCAAAAAAACGATAAGTGCAGAAAGTGCCGCCTCTACTACTCCAATTGTAAAAGAATACTTTTACAATAGTATAAGTGATCCGACCAAGTCTAGTGGTGGATTAAGTAGAGAGCCCCTTTTTGCCGGATTAGCAACTTTTCCGGTTGGGAGCTCTCCTTCTCTTCAAGACTATAACTTTTATCGTACCGAAAGCATTGTAACGATAGGTAGTCCTTTTGTGATTTATGAAGATGTTGAAGAAAGGACAAATGGAACTAATAAAATCATTTATAACTACTCTTCATATAAAGCCTTATATAATGACATAAATACCTACCCATATAATCAATTATTTGATCCTATCGGGACTACTGAAAATTATGACTTCACCAGAGGTTTGTTACTTTCAAAAAAGATATACAAAGGGACTACAACCACTATTGTATCTCAAACAGACTATAGTTATTTGTTCCAGAAAGATGGTGGGCCAGGGGCTACTCTTGGAGGTTATAAAAGCCCCTCTTTTTTCTATGAGTTTTTAGTAAAAGCACCCGATGCTATATCTGGAGGGAATGTAAATGTAGGCTTTGGTAAATTTTATCTGACTGCTTCCGGCTGGATAAAAAAGACTGGTGAAACAACTATAGTCAAAGACATGGATGGCAATAATCCAATGACTACTACCATTAATTATTCGTATGAGCCATCAAACCCTAAGCATTTTCAGGTAGTTCAAACAAGTACAACAAAGAGTGACGGTGCTTCTACCGAAATCATTAATAAATATCCTTTAGATTACGAATCCGTTTCGCCTAAGCAATCATTTATTACGGATATGATTGCCAATAATATAGTGTCCCCAATTATTGAGCAGCAAAAATGGGTGAATCGTGGAGGAGTAAGAACATTGGTCGGCACAAGTCTTAATTATTTCAAATCTCTTGATGTGAATACCCTACAGGGGTATACTTCAGGCAATACGGAGCTATTCCCAAAAGCAAAAATTATTGTTCCGGATAAACAGTATACATTTTTCAGCAATCAACCCATTGACGAAACTACTGCTAATACTAAACTCTTTACCGGATATACTTTTGATAATTCTATTTATAGAGAAAAACTCAGATTTGAGAATTTTGATGCCCGAAGTAATTTAAGACAACAAATCCATCTTGATTCAGATAATACAGCCTATCTATGGGGATATAAAGGTATGTATCTGATTGCGGAAATTAAAAACTGTACGACAAGTACCCTTGAAGCTGCACTTATCACTATTGGCTCTTCTATATCAGAGATATATGAATTAGAAAATGAAGCTACTATTCAAACAAAAATGCTTGCCTTACGCGGGGCTTTAACCAGTTCTCTTGTGACAAGTTATACCCATTTCCCATTAATTGGTGTAGCCTCTGAAACAGATCCCTCAGGTAACAAAACCAGATATGTATACGACACTTTCAATCGATTAAAAGAGATATATAATACCAATGATAAGCTGGTTAAAAGTTATAAATATGAGTATACAAAGGGTGACGGAGTTGTAGTTGGTAAACCTGCTACTCCCATATTCATAGGCAGTACAAATATATGTAGTGGTTATGGTACAACTTTATTGATAAGCAATTGTGATGGACTGGTAGTTTGGGATGATGAGTCATTTATCGGAAATTCAAGGGAGTTAAATCCTTCTGCTACTACAACCTATACAGCCTATTGCCTGAGTGAAGAAAATGTGCCAAGTGATATAGCGACAGTTACAGTTAATGTAACTACTCCTACTGTTGTTCCTATTGCTTCAAGTAACTCTCCTAAGAATGTAGGTGAAACAATTAATCTTACCGCAACAGCATCAGTTCCCGGAACTTACACCTATAGTTGGAGTGGGCCAAACGGTTTTACTAGTCCGCCAGCCGCTGACGGAAATGCACAAATAACAGAAGCGTCGGTTAATAATGCCGGGATTTATACCGTAACCTTAACAACTAATGGTTGCCCTTCTACTTCTACAATAAAAGTCGTTATTAATGTAAGTTGCGGTTGTACAGACTGTGGCCCGAATGGTGATGCTATAAGTGATATAAACCCAGGTAACGGTTCGTCTTTCTTTACAACCGGATTTAATTATGTAGTATCAAATACTTACCTTACCAGTGGCAGTAATGCAGCAACTGTTCAAAGTATTACCTATTATGATGGTATAGGAAGAACATTACAAAGCATTGCCCGAGGAGTAGAAGTCAATGGCGAAGATAGAATTCAGCCTGTTGAATATGATGCGTTTGGTAGGGTTTCAAAGACCTATATGCCTTATCCTAAAGCGAATAATAACGGAGCCTTTGTGAATGATGCCACCAATAAATCAATGGTAAAATATGGCGAAGTTTATGGAGACACCCATTCATTTGCAGAGGTTCAATATGATAATTCTCCGCTCAATAGAGTTCTGAGAGCAGGTTCGGTAGGAGCAGATTATGGCGTTAGTACGAATAAAGCGATAAAATATACTTATCGTCTTAATACGGCAGCAGATAATGTAAAAAAACTGATCTTTGATTTTGGTACTGACACCAGCCCTCTTACTACCGAAAATTATACCATCAATAACAGTGGCATGTATGAAGCTCAAAGCCTGTCTGTGACACTAACCCATGATGAAAACGATAATGAAAGTTATATTTTTAAGAATGTTGAAGGACAAGTAGTTTTAGCACGTTCAGTTCATAAAGCAAGTTCTGAGACTTCAGACCCGGAGCTAGTACTAAATACGTATTATGTATACGATGATTTTGGGCAACTACGCTGCACTATCCCTCCTAAAGCTGAATACCTGACCAATAGTGAATTTAAGCCTTTTGAACTTAATACGGATAATACATTCAAATATAAGTTAATTATAGCCCTTGATTATGACCAGAAAGGGAGAGTAATAAAGAGTAAATCAGCCGATGTAGAAGTGATGGAAGAAATGGTCTATAATACTTTAGACCAATTAGAGCTACAAAAAACACGTAGTGGTAAATGGTTGAGAGTTACCTATGATGATTTAGGAAGAAACAAAGCAACTTTCCTTTATACAGGAAGCGGTACACCAACTATTGGAGCAACAATTGATATGGATAAGCAAACAGAATCATTTTATGATACTTATGGCTATCCAAACCAAATTGCTTATCGGATAGAGAGTGGTTTCCCAAGTACATATAATACGAACCCTAAAGGCAAACTAACGGGAACCTGGGTAAAATATATTGGCAATGGAGTAGATGCCGATCATAATTACAGACCTGGGTCCGATTATTATAATGAATACGGACAAGTAATTCAGATGTCATCTACTAATCATAAAGGTGGCACCGATTATTTACTTTATAGTCTGGATTTTGTAGGAAGAGTAAAACGGAACTTATTAATTGCTGATGGCGGAACTGAAAAAGCCAGAGTAGAAAAAACCTATAGCTATAACCAAAGCAGTAGCGTAAAAAGTATTTGTCAGCGAACGAGTTCGGGTACAACTACTGCTATTGCTTCTGATACCTATTGGGAGCCTGTGGCCCGCTATGGCTACAATAGCATGGGCGAAATGATAAAGGATACTTTGGGATGTACTTTACAAATAGTAGACTATCAATATACACTACAAGGTTGGCTTAAAAAAATCAATAATGTAGGTAATTTGGAATCTGAAAATGACTTTTTCGGTATGACCCTTGACTATGGTGGATTCCCATATAATGGTACTATCACCCAACAGAAATGGCAGATTGCGCAACGCAAAGGTTTAAATACTGCTCCATTTGCAGTAGAAGCCAAAAATATTTTTACGGATAATTATACCTACGATAACCGATATCAGCTAAAAAGCTCAGAATTACTGAATGCCACTGTTTCTACCTTCCGTCTGCAAAATATGAGTTATGATAACCACGGCAATATTTTAAGCATGAATCGGTGGTTAGAGGGGAGCGGTAATGTAGACCAATTATCATATACTTATGCTGCTAATTCAAATAGATTATTAAAGATTACTGATGGTGTAACTACTGCTAATGCCACTGGACATCAGTTCTTTGATGAAAGCAAAACGCCATCAGGTTATACGGGTGACGATTATGCCTATGATAATTCAGGCAATATGATTCAGGATAAAAATAAAGGAATCAATAGCGGTGAGATTGAGTATAATTATCTTAATTTGCCAAATACCATCAAAACCAATGCATATATCTATACTGCCGATGGCGACATGGTACAAATGCGGGTTGGTGATAAAACAATTGATTATATTGGTGGGGTGGTATTTAAAGATAATGCCATTGAGCAGGTACCAACTGCCAACGGAAGAACGCTTAAACCATTAAGTATACACCAGAATAATAGTGACCCGAATACGGCACCTGATACGCTTAACCATTTCTGGCGATATGAATACCAGATAACAGACCACTTGGGGAATATGCGCGTGGCATGCAGATGCCAGGAAGTAGCAGAGGCTAACCAGACCGACTATAAACAAGGCTACCCACCACGCATGGTGCAAGAAGCAACTTATGATCCATGGGGAGTAAAATTACCTGTATTTGGCAATCCTGATCCATATCTAGGCCAACCGGCAGACAGGTTCTTATACAATGGCAAAGAATATGAGAACGAAATGGGACTCTATAATTTTGGCGCCAGAATGTACGACCCTACCGTTGGTCGTTGGTTTGTACCTGACCCAATAGACCAATTTGATGACTTTTCGCCTTATGGGTTTGTGTTGAATGATCCAATGAATTTAACTGATCCTGATGGGATGCAGGTATCGAATACATTACCAAGTGCAATAAGTACTAGCCAAAGTGGCCGGCTAGTTACAACGGTAGTAAATGATGCTACCAGAGCAACATTTAATAAAATTCCTTTAAATTTGATTCCTAATGCTCAGCAAGCTACATTAATCATTGCTCAGAAAGCTTTCCAAGATCAGCTTAAAAGACAGCAAGACCAATTTAATAATCAAATGATTTCTTTTATAGGACCTAATAGTAAAGGGTTCTATGGAACAGTGCAAGAACTACAAACATATAATAGAAATCAGTATTTTACGAACCTTAAGTATTTACATGAAATTCAATCTGGTGGTATTGCTGGTGCCATGGGACATTATTTTTGGGGCGACAAAGGAGCAGAGATTGGTACGGCAGTCGATGGTCTTGCGGGAGCAGCAGCGGTTGTTAAGACGAGTCCAAGTCTTCGACCAACTACACTTAAGCCACCTCAAAAGGTCATTCCAAATACTACTGCGTTTGCCAAATTATCAAAACCAGCTTTAAGAAAAATGTATGAACATGAAGTAAAAATGCTCTCAGTTTACGCAAACGAAATGCGCTTGGATGGTAAATCACCAGAGGAAATTGCTAGAACTATGCATTCATTAAGAAGGGAGCTAGGTGTAACATATAAATCTCTTACTCCGGAAGCATTAAGAGAAGAAATTTACCAAAGAAATCTCGAAAAATATGGAGATAAGCTAGGACCTACCATTGATTATTTGAGACAAAAAGGAAAATCTTGGGATGACATAATTAATAGTGCAATTAGATCAGGTGGAGGTGATCTTAATTTCAATAAAAAATGAAAATGATACTTTTAAGAAATTTTAATAACGCTTTTCAATATTTCGATTTTGATTCGAAAAAATATATTAAGAAAGAATCTATATCAAATATCAACGGATGGTATATGCTAATTGATAATGTATTTTCTGGTTTACTTGTATTAGATAGTACACTTTATTTCTTATGGGAAAATGAACAGTTTATTGTAAATGATAATTTGAAAGTAGAAATTGATAGGAATTATTCTCAAAATAAAAGTCTATTTAAATTATTAAGTTTCGATAGAATAATTGTTCAATTTGCCTATGAAACTCCAAAAAATCTATTAAATACATCCCCTTTTGAATATATAGACGAAGATGATTTTAATTGGGGCGAATATTTAGCAAGTATTATAAATAATTTGGACAAAAAAAAGCAGTTTTTAGAAAATCTTATGTCATCATGAATTAGACATTTTTGCATTTATACTAATCATCTTTTTAGAAATTGATCAATTAAATTTATATAAATATTAAAGAACAACTTAAGGACATTGTCCAATTACAATGAAAAGAACATTTATTTACATTGCTTTATTCATTTTTATTTTAAACTCTCAAGGCTTTGCACAAAAATTTGGTATTATTGCAGGTGCTCTTGCAAGTAAAACTTACTATAGGCTAAGCTTCATCCAGAGTTTATCAATACCTTTTGAATTGGGTTATGTAGCAGAACTCACTTTTAATGCTTCTGTTATTGGTAAATTACCACTTGAGACAATATTAATGTTAGTTCATAAACCTGAGATAGCATATGATACAGAGAAGCAAGGCATTGCTCGCCGGCTTTTTTTGAGCGGTCTGGCAGGTTTGAGTTTCTTTTTAACTAAAAACCTTTCACTTACTATTGATTATCAGACTAATATTAATAATCCCGGTCGTAGTTCAAATGATAAAGTGCGTGGTCACACCTTTCTTTGACTGCAAAATATAGCTTCGGCAAAAAGTAAAAAATTTACCTGTTCTTAAAAAAAATAAATTTCATATACCATTTTCATGAAAAAACTTATCCAAATTTTGCTGTGCTTGCTAATGTCTTATCAGGTTTTTGCCCAAGAAGTTAACCCAAGTACAGGTACTGGTAGTGTTACTATTTCAATTTATACTTTACAAGAGGGAAGTATTGGTGTGCCTATCAGCATATCTTATGATGCCAGTGGCGTACCCGTTAATACGCAAGCATCTAATGTAGGACTTAACTGGGGTTTAATGGCAGGTGGAAAAATAGTCCGTACTGTGCGAAGATATGCCGATGATGGCATTATGGGATTGGCAGATCGCGATCGTGGTGGAATATATTATTATGATGACCCTGCTCCCAACGAAAAGTTTGAAGTAATAACAGATACAGAAAGAGATATTTTCACATTGATACTTAATGGAAGTACTGTACCTTTTATTATCCGTTATCCAACGGGCGGAACAGGCCCTCAAATAATTTATCTAAAACAGAATACAGATATTACTATCGAATTGGTAGATGTATCTTATTCAAAATTAAACGGTCCTCAAACCAATACTTATACTTTTGATGAACTGGTAAATGCAGTATTAGGTGCAGAAATCAGCGGTAAAAAGAAGTTTATTACTTTTAAAGTTACCACTACCGATGGATTAGTTTATTATTTTGGTGAAAACTCAGCTGAAAGAGAGTATGGCTTTACTTATAATCAATTTAAGAAGAGTAATTTTTTGTATCCCAGTAATCTTTATGGGTCATCATTACTTGTACATAATGATTTCAGCGCTGTTACCGTTAATACCTGGAATTTATCGAGAATTGTAAAACCACGTGCTAATGATGCTAACAATCCGTTTCAGGAAGTAAAATTCTATTATAAGCGTGTACAGCAGATGATGGATACCTATGGCTATACTGAAAATTTTATAGAACATATACCATCTGGAACTTGTACAGAACCAGCCTACTCTAGAATTACAGACAAAAAAGAGCAACCCATTACTTTTTTATCCCAATTAGATAAGATTGTTTCAGCAAATTTTGAAGTAAGATTCAATGACAATGTACCTATTCCTAGTACTCCACAAATTAAAACTATCATACCTGATTATGACGCAACAGCCGATGGTAATTTCGCAGATAAATTTAGATTTGATACCTGGCGAATTCAGACTGATATTCCTTCTCAAGTAAGTATATGCTGTACAATAAATGCAAAATCCGGATCATGTTATCAAGAATGTAATAAACCTAATCCTATTTTAGAAATACCCGCTGCGGAAGCCCTAAAGAACATTGTAATTGTTGATAAATCTTCAACTGACCCTAAGAAATTAGGATACTTTTTTCATCATAGCTACTTTAATATTTATTATCTGCTTCAGATGAATAATGGAAGCAATCGTAGAAATGGTATACCTGATGGGCATCTAAAACTATTAGGAATATATCCAATAAAATTTTTAAGTAATAACGGAGGTGACAATATTACTGAAATTGCTCAAGGATATACATTTAAGTATAATAACATTACTTTACCACGAAAAGAAAGTGTTGCCAGAGATGCCTGGGGTTATTATAATGGAAAAGATGAAAACGAAACTGCTGGTAAAGGATTTTGGGCGGTTGACGAGCGCCACCCATATATTGAAGTAGGACAAACTCAACCAAAGTTTAAAGGAGTAGCATGTCCTATTAGTTTTGTTGAACCTATTTTGCTTTATGCGCAGGCAGCTTCATTACATACTGTTGTCAATCCAACCGGAGGATGGTCTCAATTTGAATTTGAATTGCACGATTGTGATAATTATTTTGCAGAAAGAACATTAGTTAACGGCTTACCCAAAAAGGTGGGTGTTAAAAATGTAGGAGGCTTAAGAGTAAATAATATTAAAACCTATGACCCAGTAACTAATCAGATTTATACAAAAAAATATACTTATACTAAGAAAAATAGTACTGAGTCGTCCGGTTTTCTTTCAATACTTCCCTCTGTTATTTATAACCAATTTGTTGGCGGTCAGCCATCTTCAGAGTACTTTGCTCCTGGTGTTTGGAGTCAATTGGCATCAACATACATTAATGGAAGTTATATTAGCTACCGTTTTGTAAAGGAAGAAATGCTAGATGCAAATGGAAATAATAATGGTTATATAGAGTACGAGTTTTACAACAATGAAAAACAGCCTTACTTAATTAAAAGTTCTACAAGCAGCGATTTGATTGAGGATGATGGGGTAACAATAAGTAAGTGTTATGATAGATATTATAGATTAGATTCTAATAATCCTTTAACGGATGATAATATACCTGTATTTGATTTTCTAAAAGGTTCAATTAAGTCGCAAAGAATATATGATAAAAACGATAAACTTTTGAGCGAAACAGAATATACTTATGAGGTAACGGACTTGACAATTGCTACAGTAGGAACTTTAGGTAGAATCTCAATGGTGCCAACGACTATTGACATAGAAGGTCATACACCAATCAAGTTTCCTTGGAAAAAAGAGGTAAACTACGTGTCATCTGGTCTTAACTATATAGGGATGGGATTTCAGATAGTATCAAATAATGCTGCTGCCATTTATAGTGGCTTGGCTTCTCAGGGTATGGGTCTACAAGCTGCAAGTTTTGCTGCAAAGAGTGCAAGTATGGCTAATATAGCAACAATACTTAACGGAATATCAACATATATTGGTATAGCGCTAACAGTAATAGATATAATAAATGCAGTCGGATACCATGTAGATGATAATAGTGAATACTATTGGCGGAACTATAAAACACCCGTAGGTAAAGTAAACCTAACAAAAACGATAAGTAGATCATATAATACGAATGATAATAATTTTATTGAAACGGTTTCGGAATATAAGTTTGAAAGCCCTAATCATTCGCAAATGACCTCTTCAAAAACTTATGTAGCTAGTGCGGGTGTAGCAAAAACGGGTTTTCCTGTTTACGAAAACAAAATTCTCTATAATAAAGATTTTACACTTCCAACTAGCCCAAGCACAGATGATTTAAAAGGTATTGAAGGATTAAATACCTTAAAAGTGATTACACCAATAGAAAATGTATCTTTTAAAAATAATAAAGTAATTGGAGGAAGCTACATTGAGTTTTATCCATCAAGCTCTAATTATGTTGGAATGCCTTCCAAGTCTTACAGTTTAGAAATTACCAGACCATTAAGTAGTTTTAGTATGTCTGAGGTTACTAGTGGAGCTTTGACTAAAAACGCTAATTATGTAAGTCAGGTAGATTATTTAGAATATAATTCAAGAGGGCTACTAAGTAAAGTAAAAGGTACAAATCAAATAGCCGAGGCCACTACCCAGTTTGGATATAATAACTATATTCCGACCTCTTCAACTTTTGGTACTGCTTCTCTAAACATGACTACAACTAATGAATATATCCCATTGTTTGGTGTAACCAAAACAACTGCACCTGATAATAATTTTGTTACTACATCTTATGATGAATTAGGAAGGGTATCTGCCATAAAAGATTTTAAAGGAGACACACGAAAAAGTTTTGCGTATAATACGGTTCTACCAACGCCTCCTAACAATGATATAACTTTCAAACTGTTACGTTCAGTAAATGATGCAGAGATAATGAGTATAGAAAACAATACTGAAATAATATCAAGTACAATTCCTACCTTGGGTGATCTTCCAAATAATGTTAATATAAAAGCAATTGTTACGGGTGATGTAAAAAGTGTAGTTTTTGAATTAGTTGGTCCGGTAACCAGAACAAGTACTGATGTTGATGGCAGTTTATGGCGGGTATTTGAAATAGACACTAATGGTTTTAATGTTAATGATAGTACTGTGAAAGGGGAGTATACATTACTAGCCAAGTCTTATTCAAAACCTCAAGGAAGAGGAGAATTAATATCAATAAAGAAAGTAAATTTCCGTATTTTATAATTTAGTTTTTAAAAAATCAGTAAAAGGTTTTAACTCCAATGGTATGTTTCTAAAAGGGAAACCTTATGAAAAATAAGTAATTAGATATCAGCGTATTACGTAAAAAGAGAACACCGAAAACTGCCAATTTCTTGGAATTTCGGGGTTCTCTTTTTATATATCTCCTGATAGCTAATTAGTTGGGCTTAATCAGATATCCCTCTTTATTATATGTTAAGGCTAGATACAACAGCGATAGTTTTAGATGATGCTTGAGCAATAAACTTCTTAGCATTTTGTAATCCAAAATTTTCTTGAATATAGGTAATACAATTGGCTAAATCATATATTCATACCTCCCTCCTGTTGATGCTAAATAACAACTTTTCATTTTACTATCAGTTACTATATAAGATAAAGCCAAGGTCTGTATTTTCGTAAGACTTTTATGAGCCAGTTTATTACACTCAACTATGGATTGGATTAACTCATGAAAAAGCATGTTAGAAGACAAGTCACGGACTCAAAGCACTCCATACTTGACATATTAGTATATTCACGTTTGGGTAACTGATATCCTTCACTCCTATAGTATGGGTAAATGCAAGGGCTGCCAGACTAGTCTTATTTTTCTTAAATTTTATGATGTCTTCCTATGTAGAAACACATAGAAGAATAGAGATTCACAATCAAAAGCAGATAAATTTTCTTTATAAATCCAAGACTAAGGTTGGTGGTAAATTTGAGAAGAGTTTTCATAAACTACTTATTATACTCTGGACTGCAATTTTAAACTCTGCAATATCTCTCATTTAAACCATTCATTTTTAGCCAACCATATATTGCTTGTTGGGAGGGGTGCGTTGCCTTTTAACGATTTGCGAAATACACTTAGAAAGCCACTTAAACGCTATAAGAACGCCCCAGTAACACTTGGAGATAAAATTAGAAACAGAAGAATTGAACTGCAACTTACTTTAGATCAGCTTGCCACATTATTGAATGTAACCAAGGAAGCTGTAGTATATTGGGAATATAAACGGGGAAAACCCAAAGTACATAATTATCCAAAACTTATTGAAGTATTAGGTTTTTTACCTTTTGAAATTGACACAAGTACGTTGGGTGGCAAGATTATAGCCTATCGTTATACCAAAGGATTGAGTAGAAAGAAGTTTAGTCACTTGCTTGGGGTAGATGAATCGACTCTTAGGGCTTGGGAGAATAATAAGTATATTCCTGTGGCACATATTATGCAGATTCTAGGAAATTTATTTAAAGAAAGTAAATAAAAATTAACTACATCTACTAGAGGTTTCACTAGCTTATTATGTATTTCTGAAACAACTGTATTCCTAAGCTAACAAAGTAATATCACAGATTAATAATTATCCTAAATTATAAGAGCTTATTGGGTATCTGCCTGATGTGAATAAGTAGAAATATAAGTGATTATATAATTTCGTTTTAGCCATTGCATTAATTGGCATAGTCATTTCTATGCCAATTATTTTAACTTTGTTTGCTAATTAAAAAGTTCACCTTCTCAGCGGGTATAAATAATAAAATTGCCAATTACAGTTCTATGGTCTATGCCGTTATATTCATCTTCCAGTGTTACTCTAAAAGTTCCTCCTATCTGAATTGAATCCATTTGGGTGATTTCTAAAAAGCCACTATCTACTTTGATTGGATTAAAATCTGCACCATCTGTATAGAAGATATTTTTAATGGTTAGGTTAGGGTACCTACCCGTCTGTATCAGTCCAGGCAGGTAGATGGATAATCTTTCGTTTTTGAAACCATAGGCATTTAGGCTTGCCTGTTTTTTGTTAGGCAACCAACTGCCCTCAATGCGTTCCATTAATACAAAGTCTTCATCTTCTATAAATTTCATACTCAGGTAAGCGTAAGGTTTCATTATTTCACCTGTATCACAGGCAAAACAGCATACACACAACCATAAAATCAATAATCGTTTGCTCATCATTATTCTTTCCTGATGTCTGGCTATACTTGTTTATTCGTGAGTAGTCTCTTTTATGTCATCAGTGGCATTGACAATCACTTTATCGCCCGTTTGCAGGTCTCCATATACTTCTACTCTGTCAAGTGTCTGGTTTCCGGTGCTTACATCTATCTTCCTGATCGCTCCATTGTCAGATACTAACACATATTTCCGTTCGGTAGAGGTAACTACAGCTGATTTAGGCACAATTAATGCACTCTTATTGCCCTTTGAATAAATCAATACATCTGCATACATGCCTGACGATAAGATACCTGTTCCGTTAGGCACATCCACCTCTAGCCTTTCGCTTCGGTACTGCATATTAATACTTCTTGATTTTCGGCTGATTTTACCTTTGAGTCTTTTACCCTGCAAAGCACTCACATAGAAAGATAATGTATCATGCTCATGCAGATTCACTGCCAGATGCTCGGGTACATCAACCTGCAAGCGCAGATGTGCTATCTGTTTTAATTCGAGCATGGGTTTATCTTTAGCCATCGAACTTACTAATGCTCCGGGATGGATATTACGTTCGGTAATTACTCCACTAAAAGGTGCAGTTACTTTCAGATAGCTTAGCATAGCTTTCTGCATTTCCCAATTAGCTTTTTCGGCATTTACCAAAGCCGTATCTGCATTCATTTTAGCCTTGATGGTCGATAAGTCCATCGGAGAAATAGCACCCTTGGTTTTTGAGGCTTCCAACAGACGTTGATAGTGTTCTTTATCAATCGAGAAATCGGCATTAGCCTTGGCATATTTTTCTTTGGCTAGTAAGGCCGCCTGTTCTAGTTCGGGGGCTTCCAATTCCATTAATAAACTGCCTTTGGTTACATGCGAGCCAAGGTCGACCAGCACATTTTTTACATAGCCATTTACTTTCGGAAAAAGGCTTACTTCCTGATAGGCATTTAATTGTGCCGGAAGTTTCAAGGTTGTAGGTACGCCTCCACTTTCAACTGTAGCTAACTGGTAAACGGGAGCCGAAGATTTCGGGCCTTCCACTTTTTTTTCTTCCGCTCTGTTTTCGGTACAGGCGCTTAGTATTACGTTGGCCAGTAATACCATCAGACAATATTTCATATGGGTGTTAAATGCTAATGTTTTCATTTTCAGGTAGTAAGGAAACTGATTTAAAAGATGCTTTTTGTTGGATCCAGCCATACACTAAAGGGACAATTAATAATGAGGCAAACGTAGAGAAGATAAGCCCACCGATAACGGCTCTGCCTAGTGGTGCCGATTGTTCTCCTGCTTCGCCAAGTCCGCTGGCCATCGGTATCATTCCGGCAATCATAGCCAGACTGGTCATTAAGATAGGTCTGAAGCGCACACTTGCGGCTGTTACTGCTGCCTTGAAAGGATTTTTATAACTCAATCGCAAAGATTCGGCATTGGTTACTATCAGAATAGCATTAGCTACTGATACCCCTATACTCATGATGATACCCATATAAGACTGGAGATTAAGTGTCGCTCCGGTAGCCATCAATAATAGCAACGAACCCAATAATACGGCAGGAACAGTAGACAAAACCGAGAGTGCTACGCCAAAAGACTGATAATTGGCAGCTAATAGGAGCAACACCACAACAATAGCTACACCTAAACCTGTTTGAAGGGAATCGAGTGTTTCTGTAAGTAAAGAGGCCATTCCTTTTACCTCTACCACCATGCCTTTGGGTGGGGTACCTAGTTTATCGATGGTTTTCTTTACTGCATTGGAAGCCTCACCTAAATCTTTCTTGTGAATATTGGCACTCACGGTCAAGAATCTTCTTGGGCCTGTTCGATCATATTGGCCCGGAAGCGTATCAATCGACATCTGCGCTACATCTGAAAGTACCGGGCGAGATTTGCCTTTTACTAATGAAATAGATTGCAACTGCTCCATTGAGTTCATCAGGTATTCTGGTACCTGCACCTGTACCTGATAGGTATAGGATACTTTCTGGTCGAGCCATTGCACTTTTTCGGTAAAGCGGCTGGATGAGGTAGCATCGGTAATACTTCTGGCTACCTCTTGCAGATTCAGCCCCATCTGCGCCAGCCTGAATCGGTCTATATTGATTTTAATAACCGGAAATTTGAGAGGCTGGGCTATCTGTACATCTCGCAGATAACTAACCTGATGCAGACTATCCACTAATCGACGCGAATATGATTTAATATCTTCGAAATTCTTACCTATTACTCTCACCTCGATAGGTGTAGCAGCGCCTTGTGCCATGATTTTCTCAGTCAGTTCAATAGGCTCAAAAGATATTCTGATTTTCGGATAAGCCTTTTTGATATTAGCCCGAATCTGGTCTTTTAAATCATCCAGATTTCCTTTGAAATCTTCTCCCATATTAGCTTGCATAATGGCCTCATGTGTACCACTATTAAATACATACAAGTTACTTGAACCATAACTACTTGGAATAATACCTATATATACCGAAGAAATCTCAACTTTCCCTTTAATAGTTGAGTCCATGATGGCTAATATACCCTTTACATCTCTTTCGGTTTTTTCCAGTCTTGTTCCTTCGGGTTCTTTGATACGTAGTTGTACTTGTCCGTTATTGGTTTTAGGCAGTAAGTCTTTCCCGATCAAATAGAAGCAAAGGCCGGATGCTGCTAAAGTCAACAACAGATAAAAACTTACAATTGCTTTTCTGCTTCGCATCCATCTTTCAAGCATATTTGCCAGGCTTACTTTTACTCTTTGGAAAAATGAATTATCATTTCCGTGTTGTCTATCTTGTCTGTCATGCTCTTCTACTTCTTCAATCTCTCCTGAATCTAAAGCCAGACCTCCATGAGCATGAAATTTAGAATGATGATATTGAAACATTTCTTCTTTCAATAACCAGTTAGAAATAACAGGCACAAGGGTTTGGGCGGCAATGAAAGAGACAATCATAGAAAAGCCTATTGATAGGGATAAAGGCAAAAACATGGCTTTGGGTACACCTGTCATCACAAACGATGGCGCAAAAACGGCCAGAATACAAAGTAGAATCAGGAGCAAAGGGAAGGAAATCTCTTCACAGGCATCCAGGATTGCCTGCTTTTTGGTTTTACCCATTTCGAGGTGCTGATGAATGTTCTCAATAGTCACAGTAGCCTGGTCAACCAATACCCCAATAGCTAAGGCCAGACCACTAAGGGTCATGATATTAATGGTTTGCCCTGCCATTTTCAGTAATAATACTCCAATAAGGATAGAGATTGGAATCGTAATAACTACTACCAGACTACTCCGCCAATCTTTCAGGAACAGTAACACCATCAGCCCGGTAAGCACGGCCCCCAAAATCCCCTCTGTCATTAAGCTTTTTACGGCATTAATTACAAACACCGACTGGTCAAACTCGTAGCTGATGCTTACATCATCCGGCAATAAGGCTCTCATTTCGGGTAGTTTGGCTCTCAAGCCTTGTACCACTGCCCATGTAGATGCATTAGCAGTTTTTACAATTGGAATATAGATGGAGCGTTTTCCATTGACTAAGGCATAATCGACAGTGACGTCAGCAGCGTCAGATACTGTGGCTACATCATGTATAAAAACGGTAGCTGAACCATTGGTGCTTAGTGGAATATCTTCAAAATGTTGTACTTTTTCTTCGAGTGAGTTCACACTAGTTACATACATTAAATCGTTGACACGCAGGTTGCCTGAGGGTGTCATAGCATTATTTTTAGCAATGGCTTCAACCACCTGGTCGGGTGAAAGATTATATCTGCGGAGTTTTTCAGGGTCAACATTCACTACTACCGATCTTGAATTGGCTCCCATAGCATGGGGTGCTGTAAGCCCCGGAACCGTTCCAAACATCGGACGAATGTAGGTAGAGGCTAAATCGTACATCTCTTTGAGCGATTTGGTCTTACTATCAAATACTAGCTGACCAACAGGCATAGACGAAACGTCGAAACGGATTACCTGCGGTGGTAAAGCACCTGGAGGAAAGAATTTTGAAGCACGATTTACCTGCAAAGCCACCTGCGCCGAAGCCTCGGCCATATCGGTGTCTTCATAAAATGCCAGCTTAATAAAAGTAAGCCCCTGTATATTTTTACTTTCGATAGATTTAAGTCCATTTACATACAGGAATTGTTCCTGCAGACGTGTCGCAAAGAAACCCTCCATTTGTTGAGGAGACATACCCCCGTAAGACTCCATGACGTAGATGGTTGGTAGATTTAACTGAGGGAAAATATCAATCGGTATCTTCGGAATGGCCATGATACCAAACAAAAGCAGTCCGGTGAAGAGCACTACTATGGTGATAGGTCTTTTTAATGCGAGTCTTACCATATTAAGAGGTTTTTATTTTCTGCAGAGCAGATGGGTATTAAATTCTTTTATCTTACTTGTTATCAACCTGATTAAGGAATATTGACAAATTGCCCACTGACGCTGCTTTTAAGAGCAGAGCCCTCCATACGTTATTGATAGCTATCGACTGGTCAACTTCCGCTCTATTGAGTAGCAGAAAAGCCTGTGATACTTCGGGCAGTGTAGCCAGACCAGATTCATATCTGGCAGTAGCTTGCTGGTAAGCGCCACGGGCTGCTATTGTCTGCACAGGTGCTTCGAGTGCCTGTTCCAGCGCTAATCCAATCTGAATATTAGCATTCTCGCTCTGACTATTTAATCGTAGTTCTTCTTCCTGCAATAGAAATTGAAACTGTTCGGCTCGTTGTTGCTCAGCCGAAACCTGATGGCGAATGCGGTAAATAGGTGTTAGATTCCAACTAATACCCACGCCTAAGAGATAATTGCCGACCTGATAGCCGATGCCATCGAAGATTTTAGAACTATATCTGTCATTTGCATTACCCACGCCCGAACCTCTACCCCAGGCAGAAGCATTGAGAATAATGCTGGGATAATATGATTTTCTGATGGCGGCAGCACGAGACCTGATTAAATCAATCTGTGAGCTATAAACTTTAAGAAGCGGATTCTGTGAAATATCAGGGTACTCTTTGAGGAGCGTTGGTAGTTTCTGGTAAAACTGCATCGAATCGGCTGCCATATTGCCAGTAGCAGTACCCATCAATTGTCCCAAACGAATGCGTTGGGTTCGCTCGTTCTGCTGACTTTGGTAGAGTAAAAGTTTAGCTTTTGATACCTCTGCACTGGCAAATGAGCTATCGATACCTGCGCGCAAACCTGATAATACTTTGGCATTGGTTGCATCACGAAAAGTCTGAGCTCTTTGTAGGTTTACCTCCTGTATCCTGACAGTTTTCTGAAAAACCAGGAGTGCCAGATAGGCATCTATGACCTTTACCTGTTGCTGAAAAATCTCGTTCTGGTAGTCAAACTCCTGACGAACGGCCGCTTTCTGAGCAACGTCTATATTGGCTTTTATTTTACCAAAAGTAAAAGCCTGCCAGTTTACCTGCAGATTAGTAAAGCTACCCCACACTGGTTGATAGATGTTCTCAGGACGGATACCACCTGAAACTGAAGGAAAGGGACTTTGCAGGGGAAAAGTAGCTCCGGCCAAACTGTTATTGGTTGCCAACTGATATTGGTGCTGTGCAATAACATCAGGCAGACTTTCGGTCTGAGCCGCTTTCAGGGCAAATTCGGCTATGTTTTTTTCAGCTATTTTAGCTTTAATAGACGGATAGTTTTTGACGGCTAAATCAATAGCTTCTGTCAAACTTACTTTATCAGGCACTACCTGCTGGCTAAAAGCCAAGTGCTGAAACAGCAGACAACTCACAAACAAATACTTTTTCTTCATTCTACAAAGGAAATTAAGGCAAGTGTGAACCACTGCTTATCTACTTAAGCAGGTACGAAAACAAAAGTCTAATCACATTCTTAGAAAGTCCTTAGTAGGAAATTAAAAAATTCTTAAAGTGAGAGATGAGGTAAAAAAACTGTAAAAGTAGAACCCTGCATAGGTTGGCTGTCGATGGTAATATGCCCCCCGTGCAGATCTATAATTTTCTGACATATGGATAAGCCTATTCCGAAGCCTTGCATTTCAAAGGCATTTTCGCCCCGATAAAAGGGTTCGAAGATATTTGGCAAATCCTCTTTCGGGATACCGATACCTTTATCTACTATCTGAACAATGCAATCTTTCTCGTTAAAATCTATCAGCACATCCACAGGTTGTTGGTTACTGTATTTAATGGCATTATCTAGTAAATTCAAAAAGGCATTTTTGAGCAGAGATTCGTTACCTTTAATAAGGGTAAAGTGCTCGTCAGAAGGAATAGTCACAAAGTTAGTTCTGACAATGGTATCCGGTTTACTATGTTTCAATTCTTTTTGTAGAGAAAGTATCAGTTCTTCAATACGAATATTTTCAATTTTAGAAAGGTTAAAATTATCAATTGGCCGAGCCATTTGCAGCAGACTGTTTGACAATGAAATTAGTTTATCGGTGTCTTCAAGAATATTTCTTAGGATTTTTTCATATTCAACTGAACTAAGTTTTTCTTCCAGTCCCAATTGCACTTCTGATTTAATGCCTGCCAAAGGTGTACGCAGTTCATGCGAAGCGTGGGAAACGAAACTACGTTGTTGCTCAAAACCTAATTCTAACCTATTAAGCATCTGGTTGAAATTATGAGCCAGTTCGGCTATTTCGTCTTTATTATTGCCTTCATTTACACGCTTTCTTAAATTCTGGGCAGTTATCTGGTCTATTTGTTGATTGATTGCCATGAAAGGCTGTAAAGCTTGTCCGGCAAAGAACATTCCGCTAATGATTACCACAAGAATAATTAGCAAAAAGCTTATTAGTAAAGTCTGGCGAAGACTTTTCAGGTTATTTTCTCCGTCTACATCAATGCCTGATTCAATAACAATAAAATTGTCAAATTTGCCATCAAATAAAATTCCAAGGTTTTCACGGTTATTAATTTTAAACTCGACCATATTCTGCATCTTTATTTTGTCGAGTAAGGCTTCATTAAAGTCTTTTGGTACTGTTTCAGCATTCGAGAAAACCAGTTGGTTTTTGGTATTAAAAATATATACTTCTTCACCATCCAAACGATTCACAGAGGTCTTATCCATGATTCGGATTAATTCAGGAGAAAACCCTTTTACATCAAATAATAGTCTGGCAGTAGTAATGGCTCTTTTGCTTAACCTGCCTCTAAAAGTTTCCTGACGCTTTTGATCCTCTCGATAATAGATAAAACCGGAAAAAATCAGGAGATTAAAAGCCACTATCAAAGAAAATTGCAAAACAATCTTATATCTGATTTTCATGGGGAAGTCTATTGAGTGATTGAGAGATTGGTTTAATGGCGAATTATGAATTGCGGATTAGCAAATAAATTGATTGCCATAAAGTACACTACAAACACGATGTTTTACAATTAGTTTTTCAATGCTTTTAGCCCTTTGCTTACTCTTCCCGAAGGACATATCCCAGACCTGACTTGGTGTGAATTAGTTTAGGGTCAAAATCTTTGTCAATTTTTTTGCGTAGGTAATTAATATATACTTCAATGATATTAGTGCTTGAATCAAAGTTCAAATCCCAGACATTTTCAGCTATATCCATTTTAGAAAGCACTCGTCCACGATTTCTGATAAGGTATTCTAATAAGGCAAATTCACGGGCAGTCAGGTCAATCATTTTACCTGAGCGCACAGCTACTTTTTTATCCAGATGGATTTCAAGGTCAGCTACCCTTAGAACTTCTTTGATAGCTTTTACAGGTGCTTGTGAGTTACGTCTTAATAAGGCATTAACACGGGCAAATAATTCTCTGAAATCGAACGGTTTTACTATATAATCGTCGGCGCCGTTGTCCAATCCCTCTACTTTATCTTCAATCTCACCCAAAGCTGTCAGCATTAATATGGGTAAAGATGGCTTTTGACCTCTGATAGCAAAACATACATCAAACCCATTCATCAGAGGTAAATTAATATCAAGAATAACTAAATCAAAAGGCTCTGAAAGTGCTTTTCTTAAACCCACATGTCCATCAAAAGCTACATCCGTTAAAAAGCCATTTTTTTGTAAGCCCTTTACCAGATTGTCCGAAATCCGACGGTCATCTTCAATGACAAGTATATTCTTTTTTTCCAATGTATTTTGAGCGTAATTGGTTATTTATCTCTGCAAGGTGAAATTAATAACTTAGAAAGTAATTAGCTTCGTATTAAAATTCGCTTAAAAGGTTTTCAAACAATTTATTTAAAAAAGCTCAAAATAAACAATTCTGATTACATAGACAACTAGAGTTGAAAGGAGGTGTTTTTTTTATAGTCAGTAGCATAAGTGTTCGTATACTTACGAGAGTTTTAGGAGTTGCTTATTATACTTTGGACTACAATTTTTAACTCCGGCAGCACCTCTCTGCCAAACCATTCATTTTTGGCCTGCCAGATGTTGTTTCTCGGTGAGGGGTGCGTTGCCTTTTAACGATTTGCGAAATACGCTTAGAAAACCCATTAAACGCTATAAGAACGCTCCCGAAACTCTTGGAGACAAGATTAGAAACAGAAGAATTGAACTTCAGCTTACTTTAGACCAGCTTGCCACATTATTAAATGTAACAAAGGAAGCTGTAGTCTATTGGGAATATAACCGGGGAAAACCCAAAGTACATAACTATCCAAAAATTATTGAGGTATTAGGCATTTTTGCTTTTGACGTTGATACAAGCACATTAGGAGGCAAAATTATAGCCTATCGCTATACTAAAGGATTGAGTAGAAAGAAGTTTAGTAATTTGCTTGGGGTTGATGAATCTACTCTTAAGAATTGGGAGGATAATAAATATATTCCTTTGGAACATATTATGCAGACTCTGCGAATCTTATTTAAAGAGTCCGCTCTGATAAATTTATAGATAATTAATTGAGAGGCGATTTTTTAATCGCCTCTCAATTAATACGGTTAATCGTCAATAGGAATTGACCATACATAACGCTCTCAAAAACTAATGAATACATACTTTTGGATTAATAACTTTATTATAATATCTATCAACCTATTTTAGAACGGGACAATCTGGATGATGCTACCTCAAGCTTAGAAAAATAAGGCAGATCTGGGCTATAAAATCGTTTGCAAATAGAAAGAGTCTTTAACACATTCTCAGAATTTGAATCTATCCTGCTTTTGCAGAGTATAAGTTCTTAGGGCGTTTTAATCAAAGCAACTCTTTTTAAAAAGTCTTGCCTTTGCCCTTGTGGTATAGAAACTTTTTCCTGTGAGTTTTCAAAATAAATAAATTCAGCATCGAATCTCACTATTTGTTCAAGATTAACAATATAAGACCGCGTAAGTTTATAAAAATCAGAAGTAGTAAAGAACTGCGCTATATACCCGATATTCATCGTAAAAAGTAGAGGTTTTTTTTCGTTTTCGATATAAATATTTACATAATGGCCTTCGGCTTTGATAAACTGGATTTGCTTTTTTTTGATTTTCTGATGTCCTTTCTGATAGGGGAAGAACACACTTTCTGCCTTAGAAGGATTGGTAACAACGGGTTTGTTAATAAGAAAATGGTTGTAAGCGAGTTCTATCTGATAAACCAGTTCATTGTGCCTGAATGGCTTCAGAAGATAGGCGGCAGGTTGCGTAAGCTTAGCTCTGTCAAAGGTGGCATTATCAGCCTGAGACGTCAGATAAATGATTGGAATATCAAAATCCCGGTTTAATTCCTCTGCAATAGCGATACCATCCGTTGTCGAATTTCGCAGTTTAATATCCACAATTGCCAAGTCAGGCACTTTTATTCTGATAGCATTAATAGCCTCATTGTAGGATTTACAAATATCCTGTACATAATGTCCATTTTCTTCAAGCGTTTCTTTAAGATCAGTAGCTGTGATTATCTCGTCTTCTATAATAAGTATATTCATGAATTATGTATTTGAAAATGAAATGGTAAATGCCGAACCATTTAAATAATTGTAGGTAGAAGTGCCATTAATCTGAAATAACAGCATATTTATCAACTTTAGCCCAAAAGATTTGTTGGTCTGGCCTTTAATCGTTTGTTCAAGGTTTTTAGACCCAAAGTCTTTATACGTAATTTCTATCTGTTGATTATTTTGTTTAGACAAAATTTCAATTCTGGGCTCTTTATCAGCAAAAGCATATTTGAATGAGTTGATGATCAATTCATTCATAATCAGTCCTATGGCAATGGCAACGTCTGTTTTTATCCATTTTATTTCCATCAACAGATTTGTTTCAATATGGTCAAATCCAAAAGTCAGGGCAACCGAGTTGGCGATATCCTGTAACAACTCCTCAATATTTATCGACTCCACGTTATCGTTTTCATATAATTGCCGGTGCAATAATACAATCGATTCTAACCTTGTCTGGCTTTCATTAAATACTGTTTTTGATTGCGTATCTTCCAGATATTTTGCCTGAAGATTCAACAAACTCGAAATTACCTGTAGATTATTTTTTACCCGGTGATTTTGTTCCTGAATCAATACAGCGTTTCGCTGGCTTAATAGTTTTTGTTTTTTATAGTTTTTGTAGAGGAAATAACTCAATAGGGTCAGGATGGTGAAAAATAAAGTTACCAGACCAATAATATACCTTTGCTGACTGATTAATTTTTGTTTGTTTTCATTTTCTGATTTCTGAAGTTTTATCTCCAGATCTTTTTTGTCTGTTTCCATCTGAACCTCCCATCTGCTTACATTCCCTTGTCTATCAATGGCTGCAAAACGCTGTTGATACCTGATTCCACTTTCCCTTTTGTCATAAGCATTTTTCCAGTCACCCACGGCTACATAATATTGTGCATAAATATTATCATGATTGGCTATAGCCCCTGTGTCAATAGGATATTTTTTACTTTCAATGATCTTCTGCGACTCTGCCAATACTTCTTTAGCTTTGGGCTTATTCCCGGAAATAAGGTAGGCACTTGCCAGATTAGTCTGATAATGAATCAACGGACCATCTGGTCTCTCTTTTTTCTTTATTTTTAATGCAGATTCAATATATGAAATGGCTCTTTTATCTTTTTTAAAATTATATAAATTCCCCATTATAAGATATACATTTGCCAGGGCCTTTTCATCTTTATCTGCTATTGCCTTCTTTTCTAATATTCTGGAGTAATATAAAGCACTGTCAAAACTTGCCTTAGTAGAAGGATTTTCAGTAAAAACCCGGATCCTGTACATTTCACTTGCCGTACCGTAGGCAGATGCCATTCCGGTTGGTAAATTGTATTTCTTAAAAATACTGATAGCCTCATTCAGAAAAGCTTTACTTTTTTCAAAATTATTTTGTTCCGCTTCCAGGTAAGAAAGGCTCAGATATATCCTGCCAGTTTTCAAATGTTCATGATACCTTTGGTAGATTTTCAACGACAAATAAAATAAACGGTAAGCTTCGGCAAAATTCAGCTTACTTGCTTCACGATTAGCATGTAAACTACTAGCATCAGCTATACTTAAAGAGTCTTCTCTCTTTGTACCCAGCATTCTCGGAGATTCTATATCTCCTACAGCATTATAATAATACGAATAAGTGACACGGGCAGATTTTATCCCTTCGGCAAGCTTATACTTCTTAAAAATAGCCATAGCAGTATCCAGAAAAGCTTTTCCTTTTTCAAAATAGCCTTGTTGCAACTCAAACTCCGATAATCTCAGATATATTCTACCTACTTTGTAATAGTCTTTCAGTTTTTTATTGATGTTTAAAGAAAGATTAAACAGCCGCGTTGCTTCAGGATAATTGTTGTCGTTTCGCTTGGCAAGCAGGTAGTAGCCTTCGGCTATTTTTACCGAGTCATTATTTGCTAACCCTTCTTTCAATACAGATTTTGCATACGCATCCCTGTCGTCCGGTAATGGATTTTGCGAAAAACTGGTCTGAATAATAACTACAATAAAAAGAGAGAACTGGAATACTGTCTTTTTCAATGTTGACCTATGATAGCAGAAAAAATGATCAAAACGAGCAAAACTATTATCAAAAATAGGCTTAATCAGAAGAAAGAAAATAAAAGTCTGAATATTTATTTTTTCAAAAAAATCCCGTGAAGAATAAAACCATTTTCATGAAGAAATTCTGATGTTTCGTGTGTACCGAAAAATCTGTGACTGTATTTTAAAATAGATTTGATTAATGAAATTCGATATTAAACAAAAGTAAATATTAACTCCTATCGGTTTATGAACAAAACACTTTTTTTGGCTGCCATTATTCTGCTGTTGACGGTTCAGGGTTGCCGGCGTAATTCTTCTCAAAATAAACCAGCAAAACCACAGGCGTCAGTTTTTCCATCGGCTCCCGGTACTACAGGAAACGCAGAAGGACTAACCAGAGAGACCAACGAACCGGCTAATGAATTTTATGCACGTATAAGCAATGACGGTAAGTATATCTATTATAATGCGGTGGAAAGTACAACTACTGTTAGTTTTTTGAATAGCGGAGGCCTATTCGACCCTAGAGTTAAAACCAATAAAAAGACTAAAATTGTCAGAAAAGAAATAGGTGTGCCTATTACCAATCCACTCAAGGATAATGCCGCCTATGCCACCGAAATGCCTAATGGCAATATATTGTTTACGTATGTATTACCTGCCAAACCAGTAATAGCTTTTGCTTCGCCTCAGGGGGTGGGTATTAATTATATTTCTCAGGGCGAAATGGGAGACGATGATTCGCAACCTATCATATCTAAAGGAGGAAGCAAAATTGTATTCAGTACATTGGTTGGAGGTATAAGAATGATATGCACCATGGACTCAAAAGGCGGAAACTTCACCGTTATTACCGAGGGACATAAACCGCAGTTTCTACCAAACGATGAGAACGTCATTTTTTATAACCTCATCGTAAACAAAACCGTACAGATTTTCACACTGAACTTAAAAACCGGTCAGAAATCCCAATTAACCACTGGCGAATACAATAACAAAGATGCTGCATTTACACGAGATGGCCGCTACATCGCTTTTGTGAGTAATAGAGAAAACCCCAAATATGCCCGACACCACGTATATGTCATGAAAGCAGATGGCACTAATATCAAGCAAATTACACAAGGCGAAACCGACGAAGCAGACCCGGCTTGGGGTCCTGATGGGATGCTTTACTTCTCTTCCAACGCAGCAAAAAACTATAGTATCTGGAAAGCCAAACCAACGTTATAAATAAGACATAAAGCCGGATTTTAGCCTCTTTAATAATAAACACTATTTATGAGAAAAATAATTTTTACTACCATTTGCCTGATAACCACTTGTTTAGCCTATGCCCAGGAATCTGGTGAGTATAAATCCCAGGCCGGATTTTACACCTTAGAACTGGGGTTGACAGGAGGACTTATGGATATGGGTATAAATCTTTCAGAAAGTACCCTTTTAAGAGGAAGATATTTTCTGAGCAATCAAACGGCTGTGCGTTTGGGAATAAATATTTCTTCAAAAACCGATAAAACTAATTTTTGGGAAAGTCTGGGATCTAAAAATAAAGGGGTATACACTGAAAATGCAAAATCAGTAACCATTAATCTGGGCTATGAAGAACATTTCAGAGGTACTGACCGCCTGTCTCCCTACCTCGGTGGCGATGTATTATTAGGTTTAGGTACAACGACAGAGAAAGGAGACGATACAAATGGTAAAAGATACATAGCCAACTTTACCTACAAGTATACCAAAACCAACCGCATAGATTTAGGACTCAGAGCAGTAGTAGGAGCAGACTATTATTTCGTTAAAAATGTCTATTTAGGGGTTGAGGCCGGTTTAAGTATATTAAAAAGTTTTTCGGGGAAAAGTAAATTAACTCAGACTCAAAACGGACAGACTGAATCTATCGAAAGTAAATCCGAAGGCTCAAGCTTCGAGATCAAGCCTGTCTTAGTTTCCGGAATAAGAATAGGATTTGTTTTTTAGAGATAATATCAGCTTATAAACATATGAAAACACTTAAAGTAATGTCTATTATTGGTATAGTCTGGATGGGGCTCTGTTTTATAGTAATATCTACCGTTCAGAACGATTCTTACTATGACGCTTCAAAAGCTAACATTGATACTTTGGCAGGTTGGGGCTATTTTGGTTTATTATATTTGCTGGCCTTCTCTATCGTGGCATTAATTCATGCAAACAAACAATCTAAGCTAGCAAATTTAAAAGAAAGCAAGATTAAATTACAGCCCTCAAATACATCTGAAAAACTCATCCAATTAGACGAATTGAGGCAAAAAGGAATTTTAAGCGAGGATGAATTTCAGGCAATGAAAATAGATATCTTAAGGAAGTAGAAATAAAAAAATGAAAATCTTAAGAATAAACATCGCCAATAGTTATAGCATTCTTATGCTATTCGTATTTATTTTTAATTCTATAAACTGTACAGCCCAACTCGATAGACGGCTAAATGAACTTTCCCGGGTTGTAAACACAGGAGCCCGGCTTTTCAGAGAAGTTGATGGATTGATTAAAGAAACTAAAAGAACTACAGCTGAATTTAACAAGTCGGTAAAAGTAGTAAAAGGCAATGATAAAGCATTAGTAGCTAACAACCAGCTAACCAAACCAAAGTTCAAAAAGGGTAACTTTACCAATTTTGTATGGGAGCCTGTTGCACAATTTGATGGTCAATTATTCCCTGCCATGATCATAAGTATGGCAAACTATAAAGGTGATGTTAATGAGCCATTCATGAACTCGGTAAAAAGCAGTGCGTTAGGATTCAGATTCAATAGTAGTAATTCTTATATTCCATTAAAATGGGAAATTGAAAGCGTTGACAAGAAATATTTCGATAAAGTAACTGGCGATTTTATGTTTGAAAATGCAAACCAGGAATTATACTTTATGCCCAATATACCCTGGAATTTTTCTACTTTATCAAAACAGACATCCAGTACCCCAATAAACATAATTTATCGGCTTTATGATGACAATGGCAATAAAGTTGAAAAAGCTGTGCCATTATTTATGAGAAGTATCAATGATTGTATTTTTCAATATCAGGATAAGAAATTTGATTTCCTCTTTAGTGCATTTATTCAGGAACAACACCCCGAGATAGATAAGATATTAAAAGAAGCGTTAGCTACTAAGTTTATTAGCTCAATAGCTGCCTATCAGGGGAAAAAAGATGTTGATACTAAAACACTGGTATTAGTAGCTGCCATTTGGAAAGTTTTGCACGATAGGGGCATCCAATATAGTAGCATAACTACTACTTCTACAGTAGATAATAATATTTATAGCCAGAATGTACGAACTTTTGATAATTCTCTAAAAACAAATCAAGCAAATTGTGTAGATGGTACAATAGTTTTTGCTTCCATTTTAAGGGCAACGGGCATTGCAACTACTTTGGTTCTAACAAGCAATCACTGCTTTTTAGGGTTTAAGACATCTCCCGATTCAAACAATCTTATCTACTTAGAAACAACGCTCCTTTCTGATTCTGAATTTATAGCGGTAGCAAAAACAGCAAAAGCAAAAGACGATGCATACCTGAAACAATTTTTTAAAGCCATTGAAGTAGGCAAAGCAAATTATAAATCATCTTACGCTAAAAATGATATAACAGAAATAGACGTAGATTATTACAGACGATTTCTCAGGCCATTACCTTTTTAAGATAGTACACAATCATCGATAACTATCATGGCATAACAAGAAAGGAAAACGAATGTACATTGATTCAAAATTAATGATGAGTTACATAACTTTTATAAGCCGGGATTTTTTATTATTGAAATCGCTCGAAACTGCTGGTGTTTTCAAACCATTTAGTTTATTTTACGAAAGATAAACCCATCATCATTTGTGAAAATTACTGCCTTTATTTTATTGCTGTTTTTAGCTGTGCAAGGTTTCTCCCAAACCCAGAACATTCACGGAATAATTTTTGATAATATAAGCAAAGCTCCTCTCCCATCTGTCAGTATTGAAACTGATGGTATCATGACACAATCCGATTCTTTAGGGAGATTTGTATTAAATAACATAGCAATCGGACGAAAAATAGTAAAAGTTACACATATCGGCTACGAAACCTTTTATACCGAAGCCTTTATTCTGAGTTCTACAAAAGAAGTAAATCTCGAAATACCCTTAAAAAAAAATACAATTCTTCTCAATGAAGTTACCATAACTGCTAAATCAACCTCCACCGACCCCTTCAATAACCTGGCCTATGTTAGTGCGAGGTCTTTTACCGCCGAAGAAACCGAGCGTACACCTGCCGCTGTCAATGACCCGGCCCGTATGGCTTTATCTTTTATGGCCGTACAGGGCGGAAGAAAAGACAGCGATAACCAACTCGTCATAAGAGGAAATTCTCCGATGGGAATACTCTGGCGGATTGAAGGGGTAGATATTCCAAGCCCTAATCATTTTACAAAGCACGGAGCATCTTCAGGTGGCGTAACTGTATTCAGCGCGGCACTCATCAGTCGTTCTGATTTTTTTGTGGGCGGCATGCCCGCCGAATATGGCAATGCGCTTGCCGGAGCTTTTGATATCCGTTTAAGGCAGGGGAATCAATATAAACAGCATTATAAAGCAAAAATAAGTTTTTTAGGAATAGATTTTAGTACTGAAGGTCCTATTAAAAAAGGGTTTTCGAGTTATGTGTTCAATTACCGCTACTCTACGCTTGGTTTACTTAACCAGATGAAATTGTTTTTGGGTGATGAACGAAGCATCTCAATTTTTCAGGATTTATCTTTCAATATTGTTTTTAACTCAAAAGACTATCGCAAACGAACAAATATCTATGCTGTCGGGGGAATGAGTTCAGAAAATAATTTCCCGGTAGAAGACCCGGCTAAAAGGCAATTGGGCGTTTGGGATGATTTTGAAGACCGCTGGAGAATATCAGATGTCGGCATCATCGGTGTAAATCATACCCGGACTATCAATTCACACGCATCTATCAAGTTGGGTATGGCTTTGGTTGAAAGTAATATACATCTCACAAGTGATTCATTAGGCTTAATTAACGAAAAATTCAGATTCGACAACGAAAAATATATCGACAAACGACTGGTGGTTTCAGTGCACTATCAAAACCAGTTAACGCCAAAAACATTTGTAAAAATTGGTTCAATGAATAATTTTCTGAACTTCAGGTTCTTAAAAGAGGTTCAACCAAGGTACTTATACACCAACCCGCAGCAATTTGCCGACAGGCGACAAATCATGACTGACGGCATGGGCAATACCCAATACTCGCAGCTATATGCACAAATGGTGCACAAATTTACTCCGAAACTTACTGTCAATACGGGTTTTCATCTCATGTATTTTGCGCTGAATAAAAACATTTCTTTTGAACCAAGATTTTCGGCAAAATATACACTCAATCAATCAGGCACATTGAGTTTTGCTTATGGTCTACATAGCCAGCTTTTACCCATGAGCAGCTATTTCATTACGCAAAAACAGGAGATTGATGGCAAAACTGTGGATGTATACCCCAATAGAAATGTCGATTTCCCAAAGTCTCATCATTTCGTTTTAGGATATAGATTTATCACAAAAAATGACTGGAAACTGGCAACTGAACTATATATGCAATTGTTAAGACGCGTATTGGTTTTACCGTATCCGAATAGTAACTTCTGGTTTTTAAATATGGCAGATGGCTATCCTGATAATACCCTTGTGGCAAAGGGCAGCGGAAAGAATTATGGTATTGATGTATCTGTTGAAAAGAAGTTTTCAAAAAAGTACTATTTCAGAGCAAATGCTTCGCTTTTCGATGCCTCCTACAAAACTTTAGATGCGATAAATTATATTTCTGATTTTAGTAATGGATATAGTACCAATATGACCTTTGGCAGAGAATTCAACTTTAAGAATAAAAATGTACTACAAATCGGAGTGAGAGCCATGGTAAGTGGCGGATTCCGGTATTCACCAGCAGATGTAGAAGCCTCTGCGAAATACTATACTTATATACCAATTATCCCCCTGACAAATACTTTAAAGGCGCCAACTTATTATAGAATGGATGGCAGAATCTCTTACCGTATCAATAAAAGAAAACTCGCATCCATCATATCGGTTGATGTTCAAAACCTGACAAACCATCAGAACTACTCCAAAGTTGATTTCAATCTGGCAACCAAATCTCTCCTGCTTCAAAGAAAATCAGGCGGATTAGTACCGGTATTATCCTGCCAGATAGATTTTTAATACAAATTTGGGTTTAATAGTTTTGCAGATGTTCACCGTAAGTAATTTAGTAAGTGTTTGAGTTATTTATTAGTCATAAGAATTAAAGTTAATGCCAAAATAGAATGTATGCGCTTGAAAATATTAATAAGCCTGTTGGCGCATTTTCTTATCAGATAAAACAAGTTTATAATTCTGAAGAAACTATTATGGCGGCAGCTATAACACATTATTATATTACTTACGTATAAAATAATAAGTCAAAATAAATCTTAAATATAATGAGTAGAGCTATTCTATAAAGCGTGAATTTAGGTTTAAAAGTAATAATTCTGAGATGATTTTTGGAGTTGAATATTATTAGTGTTATAACTATTCTATTATAATATACCTTGGACCACTATTTTCAACTCCGGCAACACTTCTCTACTAAACCATTCATTTTTAGCCTGCCAGATATTGTTTCTCGGTGAGGGGTGCGGCAAAGGAAAAAACTCAGGCAGATACTCCTGATAATGGCGGACGGTTTCGGTGAGGGTGTTTTTGACTCTTGTGCCTAAGTAGTAGTTCTGAGCATATTGGCCTACCAATAGCATGAGTTCTACGTTTGGCATTTTATCCAATAACTGGCGGTGCCATAGTGGGGCGCATTCGGGACGAGGGGGTAGGTCTCCGCTTTTGCCTGTGCCGGGGTAGCAGAAGCCCATCGGTATTACGGCAAAGAGGTTTGTATTATAGAAGGTTTCTTTATCTACGTTTAGCCATGCGCGGAGGTTGTCTCCGCTTTTGTCATTCCACGGGATGCCGGAGTTGTGCACGATTCTACCTGGTGCCTGGCCTACTATTATGATTTTACTGTTTGTACTTGCTGCTACTACCGGATTGACCCCTCCTACCAGATGTTGTTCGCATGTTTTGCAGTTTTTTATTTGGGAGAGGAGAGTTTGCATAAACTATAAAGATAGGCACTATAAAGGATAATTGATTATATCTATTAATGCTAAAATCAGAAGTATGTAATCTCTCTTTTAGTCATGCCTACTTTATGAAAGTCGTTTTCTGTAAAGTCTTTTTTTGATGCTTCTTTTACAATCCAGTTACCTTGTTTATCGTAAATATAATCATACTTTATTATTTCTTTCAATGATGTATTTTTGTTGGTGTTAACCTCTTCCTTTACATTTTTATACTTATCATATTTTAATTTAGTTTCTACAAGACCAAAACCGCCGGGAGTTATTTCATCACTCATTTCTTCTCCTACCAGGTAATTCCGTACTACTTCACCGTTCGGTTTGTAAGAATAAGCAATTTTTTCAATTACTCTATTTTTAATGGTAATTGTGCTCTCTATCAGCTTATTGTCGTTAGAATAAACATAGTCCACGGTACATCCTTTTTCTTGTGGGCATCCGCATATACATTCATTTTCTTTATGAATAATGAGGCCCGATTTATTATAAATCTCTGTTACCGGTAAAGAGTTATCCTTAATAGTAATAACCTTTTCAGGTTTTCCTCTTAAGTTAGATTTCTGCCAATCGTTTTGTGGTTCTGAAGGAACAGCAATAAAAAAAAGCAGTGATAAAATAAAGTTTAACATGTGTTTTGGTTAAATGGGTATTGTTAAAAATCTTCTTGAATTTAATAAGAACAAAGGAAATTAAATTTTATACCGAAAACAAAAACAATGGAAGAATAAAGTTTAAGGGTGATGCACGATTCTACCCGGGGCCTGGCCTACTATTATGATTTTGCTCTCTTTACTTGCTGCTACTACCGGGTTTACTCCGCTCACCAGGTGCTGTTCGCATGTTTTGCAGTTTTTTATTTGGGTGAGGAGGTTGAGCATTACAAACGCTTACTAATATTTTATATTACTTTCTAATAATAACGGGCTTAATTCTTTAAACTGTATATTAAAATCCAAAGAAATAAACCCGCATTTAATTTATTCTAAATAACTTTATAAATAATACCCTACTGTTTTCTCTAACTCACTTGATTGACTATATATATCGTCAAGTGTTTTAAGTTCAGCCTTTAATTCCTTTTTATCTGCATCAAAGGTAGCTATATACTTTTTATTAGGATTATTTAAGTATAATCTACAGATAGGCTTTCTGTTATTATCGTCTAAAAAGACAGCAAAATATGATTGTGCATCGCGATATGTTATCCTGTTAACTGGGACAGTAGTTCTTAATATCGACCTTACAATATAAAAGGCTTCCAGTTCTTCAGCCGTAGTAACAACTTTATCTTCAGGTTCGGTTGGAATAGAGATTTGCTGCACAGGTTCTTCTACTACAATAGAGGCATTATCAGGAGTAATAGCTGATTTTAGTCTATCGTTTAATGTATCATTAATAACATTGGCAAAAGTACGCTTTACTAATGGTCTAAATCCCTCTAATACCTTTGCAGTTACCATATTAGGGTAAACTTGTTTGGCAAAATATCTTACAAACTCATCGTTAGGTTCTTGTAACTCTTGCAATACTAATTGTCTGATTTCATTAATATATTTAAGCTCGCTTGCAGACTGATAGATATTATTACTATCAAAATAAGCTTTATGAAAATCTCTTAATTTTTCGATTTGTCCATCTTTAATTTCTTCGATATTAAACTCCAAAAATGGCTTTTCATCCATTTTATTAGGTTCTACTAAATCCGTGTAAAACCTGAAAATTAATCCATTAGTTAATATCGCAAATTTGGCTTTAGATACATGGAAGTATCGCAGTAATTGTCCATCATGGATACTTAGGTTTTGCTTCCAATGCTTGCATTCAACTAATATAATTGGGTCGCTATCTCTAAAGATTGCATAATCAATTTTCTCGCCCTTTTTTGTCCCAATATCGCATATAAATTCCGGTACTACTTCTAGAGGGTTAAATACATCATAGCCTAACACTTGAAGAAAAGGCATAATAAATGCATTTTTTGTAGCTTCTTCTGTATGAATGTTGTCTTTCAATTTAGTAACTCTTTCACTGAATTGTTTAATCTGGTCTTTAAAGTCCATAGCATTTGGTTGTTTTAGGTTAAAAAATAAAATAGGTTATATACTCTCTTTTACTTTTGTGAGAGAAATACTCTTACAAAAGCTATTTTATCAGTCGTTTTCATGGAATAGTTACAAGAATACAAAAAATATTAATAAAAAAGGCAGTTATTCTAGCATTTATTTAAAGGCATCAAAATAATAATAGCAAAGTTCCGTACTTTTTAATTACATTATTTCTCATTTATCTATTTCTAGTATTGCCTGCCCTGCGAGATATTATCAAATAAACCAAAATACGACACAATATATACGTTACAAAGATTTACTATTGAAAGTATCACGAACATTACTTATTAAGAAGCATACATCCTTTCGAAAGATTATCCCCAATAACAATTCCCCTTATTTATGGTCCCTTGGAGACGTATTGCAATACGTCTCTACCAGAATTGGCGAAAATACTATTTCATACTCTCCTCCTCAACAGTCTGATTCTACCAAAAACCTCCCCAAACCCTTTGAAAACAGAATCCAAAGCCAGAAATTTACTGGATTACAATCTACACAACAATTAAGAAAATGGAAAAAGAGAAAATGAATGCAGGTGGCAGGGGTATCACCGACTATAAGCCTGAGTATGACGAGCAAGCCTATAATTATTGCCTGTTAGGGGCTACGAATGAGACGTTGGCCGAATTTTTTGGGGTGTCTGATACGACTATTAAAAAATGGATGAAGAAGTATCCGGGTTTTCAGGAGTCTGTCAGGAATGGGAAAGAACTGGCCGATATGCAGGTAGCCAGAAGTCTGTTCAGAAGGGCGGTTGGGTATACTTACGAGCAGGTAGTTTCGGAGTTTGTCAGGGTAGCAGACAATCAAGAGGAGCCTGAAAAGGTTAACCATACAGTGAGAACCTTTCTGCATGCCGACAGTAATGGTTCGCAAAAAAGCAGTTTAGCGACCATTCAAGGAGAACTGGAAAAGGTTACCAATACGGTAGGAACCTATTTGAATGAGAACAACAATAGTGTGCAGAAAAGCAGTTTAACAACCATTCAAGAGGAACTGGAAAAGGTGATAAATATGGTGAAAACCTTTGTGAATGCCGACAGCGACGGTTTGCAGAAAATCAGTACATCGACCACTCAGACGGAACCAGAAAAGGTGACCCATACGGTGGAAACCTTTTTGGATGAGGAAAGGAAAGGTTTGCAGAAAAGCAGTGCAACGACCACCCAAACGGAACCGGAAAAGGTGACCAATACGGTAGGAACCTTTTTGAATGAGGAAAGGGAGGGTTTGCAGAAAATCAGGGTGACAACCAGGGAAGTAATACCAGACGTGAGGGCACAGATATTCTGGTTAAAGAACCGTCAGCCGAAGCTCTGGCGGGATAAACAGGAGATTGACCATACGACGAAAGGTGAAAAGATGTCTTACGTCAAGATATTTGAGCTGCCTGATGATGGGCGCAACGATTACAGCAACCTTAAAAATAACTACTAAAAATGGCAACATTATACAGTCATTTCCTGTTGAGGCGGACGGCCAGTCTACGATTAAAAATCTAGGTTAAAATAATGTATGGAGAAAAGGTAGTTCAGATTTTTAATCGTACGAGTTTAAATGACTCCTGCTTTTTTGGACGCCCAGTCCGAGTTACTTTTTTTCAGGTAAAAAAAGTAACAACCCGGGATTATGAAAGAAAACAATATAAGACATGGCTGTCAATATTGAAAGAATACGGTAGCTGTCATTTAAAAACCTCAAACCATTTCTATGTTTATTTACCACCACCGCACTCAAATACTCAGAAATTTTAATATTTTTACCGAAAAACACTTCTATAAAAACTTCTTTTACATGAAACCTGAATTTACCTTGAAAACAGCTTTACTGAGTATTGGCATTGGGTGCTGCGTGGTGGCAGGCGTCTTTGCTTCCAAGGGTCGCAGCTTTTCGCGACTTTTTCTTTCGCTGCAGGATACTACCAAAGCGGCCAAAGATACGACCAAGTATATACGTTATAAAGATTTACCGCTGAAAGCCTCGCGCACGCTGCGCACCAACACAACCGAGGGCACGTGGTTATCGGTCGATGTGAGCCCGGATAGCAAAACGATTGTGTTTGATATGATGGGCGATTTATTCACCATTCCGTTTGCAGGTGGTAAGGCTACCAATGTAACCAAAGGGATGGCTTTTGATACGCATCCGCGCTATAGTCCGGACGGTAAAAAGCTCCTGTTTATCTCTGACCGCACAGGCTCAGATAATGTCTGGTACATTGACTTTGAGAAAAAAGATACGGTGCAGGTAACGAAAGACCGCGACCAGAATTTTACCTCTGCCGACTGGACACCCGACGGCAAATATATTGTGTACTCAAAAGGCCGTATGAACGTGCAATTGTGGATGGTGCACCACGACGGTGGTGGAGGGGTACAATTGATTGACGCACCTACGAACCTGAAAACGATTGATGCTGCTGTTGGTCATGATGGCCGCTATGTGTATTTCTCGCAACGCAGTGGCGCCTGGAACTACAATGCTATGATGCCACAATACCAGATTGGTATCTACGACCGTGATAATGCCAAACGTACTACCATTACCTCAAGATATGGTTCGGCCTTTACGCCTACGCTTTCGGGCGATGGTAAATGGCTGGTATATGGCTCCCGCTATGAAGATAAAACTGGATTGGTGCTTCGCAATTTAGAAAATGGCGATGAAAAATGGCTGGCCTACCCTATTCAACGGGATGAGCAGGAGTCTATTGCTACGATGGGGGTTTTGCCGGGTATGTCGTTTACGCCTGATAATCAGGCCGTGTTGGCTTCTTATGGTGGTAAGATTTACAAAATCGGCGTGAATGGTGAGAAGCCTGTGGCCATTCCGTTTAATGTAGATATGGAAATAGAAATGGGGCCTCAACTGGAGTTTAAATATCCGGTATCGGATACCAGCCATGCCCTGATTACGCAGATTCGCGATGCGATTGCTTCGCCAGATGGCAAGAAATTAGCCTTTACAGCCTTGAATCGCCTGTATATAGCAGATTATCCGAATGGCACGCCTCGTCTGATTACGACAAACGATTTCACCGAAGCTCAACCGGCATGGTCGACCGATGGTAAAAATCTGGTGTTTACGACCTGGACACCTGAGGGTGGAAATTTATATAAAGTAAATGCAGAGGGTACACCTAATCTGCAAAAACTTACTCAAAGTTCTGCTTTATACGGCCAACCTGTGTGGACGCCTAAAAACGACCGCATTGTGTTTATCCGTACACGTCTGCAAGCCTTTAAATCTTCTATCGGGCCTGTAGCTAATGGTTCGGAAGACGATATTTGCTGGATAGATGCCAATGGTGGTGCTGTTACGGTGATAGACAAAGCCCGTAACCGCACTACCCCGCACTTTGTGAGTAGCCAGGCTGACCGTATTTATTTAAGCGGTAGTGATGGTGACCTGCAATCTATCAAATGGGATGGGACGGATGAGAAAACGCATGTGAAAGTGACGGGTATCACCACTTATGGGATGAGTATTGAAGGCGAAGATTTTGCACATAACTGTATGCTCTCAGAAAAAGCGGCACAGGCTATGGAGGTGAATCGTCCGTCGCCGGCTTCGCAGATTATCATGGCCCCGGATGGCGACCAGGCATTGGCGCAGATTAATAATGAGATTTATACACTGAATGTACCAAAAACTGGTAAAACGGTGAATATCTCGGTAGCAGACGTAGGTTCAGCCCAGTTTCCGGCTAAAAAGCTGACTGAGTTGGGCGGAGAGTTTCCGTCGTGGTCGAGCGATTCGAAGAAAGTGCATTGGTCGCTGGGACGTTATCATATTGTATATGATCTGGAAAGAGCAAAGAATTTTGATGATAGCGTGAAAGTGGCGAAAAAGGCCGAAGAAAAACGTAAGGCAGATTCGTTGAACAAGGCGAAATCGGATACCATCAAGATTAAAACCGATAGCGTGAAAGTGAAAGATGCGAAGAAAGCAGCGGCGAAAAAAGAAGAGCCAAAGTATAAACCGGAGGAAACGGAGATAAAAATCTATTTCAGCAGAGATATGCCAACGGGAGCGGTGCTATTGAAAGGCGCTCGCGTGATTACGATGAAAGGCAATGAAGTGATAGAAAACGGTGATATTCTGATTGAAAACAACCGTATCAAGGAGATTGGTAAAAGCGGAACGCTCAAAGGGACGGGCAAGGCCAAGGTAATAGATGTAAAAGGGAAGACGGTGATACCGGGCTTTGTGGATACGCATGCGCATATGTGGCCGCAGTGGGGTATCCAGAAGAATCAGGTTTGGGTGTATGCCGCTAATTTAGCTTATGGCGTAACGACAACACGTGACCCGCAAACGGCTACGACCGACGTATTTACGTATGGTGATATGGTTGAGGCAGGTAAAATTGCCGGACCAAGAATCTATTCAACAGGGCCGGGCGTAGGTTTCTGGGCCTATAATATTAAAGATTCTACAGGGGCTATTAATGCTTTGAAACAGTATAGCAAGTACTATAACTCGAAGTATATCAAGATGTATCTGACCGGAAATCGTCAGAGTCGCCAGTGGATTATCAAGGCTGCGAGAGACCAGAAATTGATGCCTACGACTGAGGGAGGGTTGAACTATAAGCTGAACATGACGAACCTTATAGATGGGTATCCGGGTCATGAGCACGCCATTCCGGTATACCCGTTGTATAACGATGTGGTGAAAAGTATCGCTTACTCACAAATGGCGGTGACTCCCACCCTATTGGTTTCGTACGGTGGGCCTTTTGCTGAAATCTATTATTTTGAGACTGAGAATCCGTACCATGATAAGAAGATGCAGAATTTTATGCCTTATGATGAACTGGCAGAAAAGACTCGTCGGGTAAGTACTTGGTTCTTGCCGGAAGAGCACGTATTCCAGAAACATGCGAAATCGATGAAATCGATGGTGGAAAGCGGGTCTTTGGCTGGTATCGGTAGTCATGGTGAGTTCCAGGGATTAGGGTATCACTGGGAATTATGGTCGATGCAAAGTGGTGGTATGAAAAATCATGACGCCTTGAAAGTAGCTACTATTCTTGGTGCTAAAGCACTAGGATTAGACCAGGATTTGGGCAGTATCGAAAAAGGTAAACTGGCTGATTTGTTGATTATGGATAAAAATCCGCTGGAGAATATCCGTAACTCGAATACGTTGAAAATGGTTGTGAAGAATGGTCGGGTGTACGATGCGAATACTTTAGATGAGGTTTATCCGGCTCAGAAGAAGTTAATTCGTACGGAGTGGACTTTTGAGAAGCCTGCGAATACTACGGGGTTAACAGACTAGAGCACAGCCCCCCGCCCCTGAAGGGGAGCTTAAGCGCAAAGACTACCGTGCCACGCCTCTACTCGTTCGAGAAAGGGCGTGGCACGGTTATTAATGGAGAGAAATAAAATAACAGAACAAAAAATATTGAAATTTCAGAATATTTTGAAATTTTTGTAAAGTTTAAATATTCGGAAATTTTTACATATTTAAAATATTCAATATTTACAAACAGTTATAAAAATACAGCAGTTATTATAGCTTTTTCATGGCAAATGTTTAATTTTTTAAGTAATAGCTAATCAATCCATATTATAGATTTTTCAACAACTTTCTTAAATCCACAACGCCAAATAAGAATATGATACAGGCAATTGGGTAGTTAAGAAATTTCTTTAGTGGATTGTTATAAAAAGTTTTCATGGCGTTATTGGCTGTTTTTTCTGCTTTTGATGCCACAAAGTTCATTGAAATTCTGTGTGTACCCAACTATAAATGCTTGAATGGCAGGGTTTAGTTCTTGAATGGCGGGTTTGAGGAAGTAAATGGTGATTATAAAAAATACGCAGGCAGATTGGCTGCCTGCGTATTTAAGCTCAACTAAAATTATATTACTTCAGATAATACGTTGTCAATAACTTAGTAGCTTCCGCAGCGTTTTCAGCACAGGCTTCGCAAAATGTACCTCTACCCTCAACCGGGCCTTCGTATAACCAACGAAAGGTCTTTGAGTATTTGCCGTCAAGGCTAGCAATTTTTAAAGTATTATTCTTTTTCGGAATTACATACAAGCGCAGATTATTTGGAAAAAGTACTTTGAATGCTTTTTCACCATTCATCATATCCACTCCTTCATATTGGAGTTTCATGCTCTTAATATCGCCCTCGGGTGTTTTATAAGAATAGTTAATATCACCCACCTGATTGGCATTTACCCAGAAGCCATAGGCTTCAAAGTCTTTGGCATTGAAGTTTTTGTAGGAAAAATTGGCCACGCGTTGTGCGAAAGTAGTGGCAGGTAATAGCAATGTGAGATAAATCAAAAGTCTGTACATGGATTTTATGATTTGTTTGTTGCAAACCAATATTAAAATACTGTGCCAGACCCTTGCTATTATTTACCTTGAAGCTTCTTCAATACTTTTTCTACACGTTTGCGCTTACTTTCTTTATCAAATTCAGAGAGTCTGGCTATAAGTGTTTTGATGAAAACATTTTTGTGGGCTTCATCAATAACCCCCGCTGCATTTTCGGCATACATGGGTAATTGGTTGGTTGGGCTAATTAAAAACTGCTCATGAAGCAGATCAAAAGCATCATTACTGTAATCAGCAACAGAACATAATTTAGTCAGAATACTTACATAATTATCTCTGGTGATGACCGAGCCTTTATCGGCTACTGCTGCCAGTTTAGCCACTGCACCAAATACAGTGGCAGGGCTTGCTGAGGCAATGGTATTGAGGGCTGTCATAGCACCCCATTGCAACCGATTGTTCCTGCTATCTAATAATTCGACAAAGTTGCTGGCATAAGGAGCTATTAATTGTGGTTTTGCTTCGCCAATTTCGTAGAGTACCTTGATGCAATCGCTCTGGATATCTTTGTTTTTGTTCGAAAGATTCTGAATCAATTCAGCTACCGCCTCTTTGTTCTCAGTTTCAACGAGTTCTTTTGCTAATTCCTGATTTGGCACTTCGTCTCTTCTATTCAATGAAGTAGCCAATTTGTCAATAATACTCATGGTATATATAGGTTAATATCTGATAGCAATTTAAAAATAAATCAACAAATGAGGTTATTTTTAAGTATCCATACTAATAATAAATGCTCCTCTCATACCTCCTACTTTATTTAATAATTTTGATTTATTTTTTGCAACATTGTTGCATTTATAAAATTATTCTTACCTTTGTCAGATAACAGTTCAACAATTTAAACGCATTTATCAGATGGCAAATGGTCAGGAATTTGAAGTAATCATCATAGGCGGAAGCTATGCAGGACTTTCAGCGGCTATGAGTTTAGGACGTGCCCTAAGAAAAGTTTTAGTAATCGACAGTGGTTTACCGTGCAATAGACAAACACCTCATTCACATAATTTCCTTACACAAGACGGGAAAAAACCCAAAGAAATAACCAATATCGCCTTAGCTCAAATAGCTCATTATACTACGGTAGAATTTTATCAGGGATTAGCTATAAATGCATCAAAAACAAAAAAAGGCTTCCTGGTTGAGATACAAAACGGAGAAGTCTTCCAAGCCAAAAAATTAGTATTTGCTACCGGTATAAAAGATATAATGCCTGACATAGAGGGCTTTACCGAATGCTGGGGGATTTCGGCAGTACATTGTCCGTATTGTCATGGATACGAAATAAAGGGTCAAAAAACGGGCATTATCGCCAATGGTGATGCCGCTATGCACTATGCGCAGTTAATTCACCAGTGGACAAAAGACCTTATGCTCTTTACTAATGGTAAGTCTACTTTGACCGAAGAACAAAGTAACAAACTTAAAAAGTACAATATAACTGTAGTTGAAACTGATATAGATGCATTAGTTCATACAGATGGATATATTGAAAAGATTGTCTTAAAAGATGGCCCCGCCATTGCGCTCAATGCGGTTTACTATAGACCCGTATTTGTGCAACATTCGGATATTCTTCAAGCATTAGGTTGTGAATTGACCGAACATGGATTGATACGTGTTGACAGCTTTCAGAAAACTACTATTGCAGGAGTCTTTGCCTGTGGCGATAACTCAAACCCTATGCGCTCGGTGGCTATGGCAGTGGCATCAGGCTCTGCTACCGGAGCATTTGTGAATCATGAATTGATTGGAGAAACGTTTTAAAAACTGAGAAAGGGCACCGTAGTAAAAAAGTTTTTCATCGCATACAACCTATATATACGTTTATGCATTAGGTCTTTAAATACCCTCTGAGAATTTCTGAGCTGAGACTTTAAAGACCTTTTTGCATGAAACGATTTCTATAACTTTTATTGCTCACAACTATTTCGATTACTCATAGCGCTTTTCAGAAAAATACTGAACCCGCTACTAATCCATAGATTCAAGCCTACCTTAACACATATCTATTGAATATGGAACCAGAAAAATGTATAGTAAAAAAGTTATACATTACATAGAAAGTATCAAACAAATCATACTGAAAAAGCAATGGAGTGGTTAAAACAATAAAACTAAAAAACGTATGAAAAAGACAATAGTTTTGCTCCTTGCCTTTATGGTATATTCAGGCATTCATGCCCAGAGTCTCAATATTCTTTTAAGCTCACAGATGCCTAAAATAGAAATAATTGATGGGAAAAAAGTAACAACTGTTGAGGTAAGCAGCCCAACAGGTGACTCAGGGTCAGGCGGTCGTACACCTCGTTCAATCTCTTATTTGGGTAGTCCGTTTTTTATAGATACTTTTCAGACCACTACCTTTTCTGTTGATAGTTCAACTGCTCCGATTACTGCCCCCGTTATTTTAAATCTGGCAAATGATGAGCTCCTGGTACAATTAGCAGACAAAATCACACCACTTCGAAAGATAAATTTCTCGCTTGCCGGACACGAATTTGTAAATATTAAAGACCGCTATTATGAACAACTATATGGCGGACAAGTACAGCTTCTAAAAAGATATGAACGGAGTTTAATTCCTGTATTAATCAATAATTCGATTGCCGGTAGTGGTTATGGTCGTAGTAGCCAGAAATATGATGGAGAAATCGGCAATAAAGAAATTTATTATCTGGTCTTCCATGGTAATAAAATGAGAGTAGTTAATATGAATCCTAAATCAATCATTAATGTCTTGAAAAAAGAAAACAAAGGCCATTTTGTAAACGGAGACTTTGAGCGGATGAATGAAAATGATGAATACCTAAAAGCTATGGAGAAGGTATCAAACTTATCTAAAATAGATGAAAAAGCCTTAGTAAAGGCTTTAAGGAATGCTGATAGTCCTGTATTACCTTAAGACTATATACTAGAATATACTTTAGCATGTGTGCATGACAGTAATAATTCATATTTGTTTCCTCTGTTTGCATATACTGCTCTTAATTTTATAAACTCTTTTTTCTCAATTAATATACTAATTGAGGAGAATATTTTCCTGTCACAAAACCTCTTAATAATTTTTCCGAATAAAATTCTTAGAAAATTCACTAAACCGCTTTAACTTCTTTATATTTACAAAAGAGGTATAGCGAATAAGCGGTTTACCCTTTTATTAACCTAATTTTATATAAAAAAGCAATACTAGTAAGATAGTATTGCTTTAGCCATTTAAACAATTGATATAAATCTTTCTTATATAATTACCGTAGTTTTGTTTTAAAAGTTTGTTTATTTCGTAAAGACGCAATTTTTGCGTCTTTACCTTTTAAAAGCCCAACTAAAGTCAAATAATGGGCGGAGCGGGATAATAAAAAGCATCTAAGGCAGCCTCAGGAACCAGATGCCGTTTGGCAAACCAATCTTCAATTTTGATTTTAGCCACATAAATAGGCTTGGTTTGCGCTGAGGTCATTGGCTCATAAGTATCTTTGGGTATGTGAGCAAAAAACTTATCAAAGAATACCTGCATTGCTTCCATCCGTTCAGCTTCATCTACCACTATCCGTATCTTGCCATAGATAATCACGCTCTGATATTCACAGCCAAAATCAACAGCTTTAGTTGACGTATATAACTTACCATATTTGTAAATAGAAACGCATACTTTCCTGCCATCAATTATCTCTTGTCCTGCGTAGCCGTGTTTTGAAAAATGAAAGATAATTTCTTGATTTGCTTCATCATATACAAAAAATGCCACATGCATCATAGGGAAACCCTCTTTCTCAACGGCAATTGAACAAGAAACAGATTCATTCAATAATTCAACCAGAAATTCCTGGTCTGTTTCTTGACGATCCGTTCTTCTTACTTTTTTCGAATAATCGTTCATGGTTTGTTTTATTCAAGTGTTATTCTGTCTTGATTGGTAGTTGGTTGTGAAATTACCAGAAACTCTAATACTTCGGTGGTTTCATTAGCGATATAATGCTTAGTGCCGGGTTTTATCAACAAGCCTTTTTGCTCACCTACTATTATTTTTTCATTTTCAGGATAAAAGGTAGCCTTACCTTTCATAATAAAGAAAAACTGTTGCGCATGGGTATGAAAATGTCGCTTCTCTTTCGTACCACCCGGCATAGACTCCTGCTTGACTGACAACCCAGCACTATCAACCAGCACCCAGCTATCACATTTACCTCCCCAAAAATAGTGCACCGCAGTTTGTTTATCAACTGCTAGAAAATTCTCCTCAGTTTTCATGTTAGGCATATTTCAGAAAATCATTATTACTCTAATTCCATGCGCATTTCTAACAGATTACCTTTGAATCCGGCTTTTTCGTAAGCTTTTTTTGCTATTGTATTGTCATCATATACTTCTAATCGAATCTCCCTGATGTTTCGACTGATAGCCCATTCTTTGAGTGCCTCCAGAATAGCCTTATTCACACCCTGTCCTCTGTGTTGGGGTTTTACATACATAAACCCCAGATAAGCGTAGTGGGTATGTTTCAGGTAGGACTTTGCTTCTTTAATCAAAGCATATCCCGAACCCACAAGTTCGCCATCAATTTCAGCTACCACTACTTCTGCTTCAGGATTTTCAATTAATTGAATTAAATCATAATAGTGTATTTCACCCTCTTTCAAGGTACTATCAAACGGGCGCTCTGCTTCAACAATCCCCTGTTCAAATGTTAGAAGCGTTTCTATATCATCTTTTTGTGCTGCTCTGACTGTAATATTTTTCATTGTGGATTTATGGTTTTGCTATAAAAATCTTCAAATTTGATTGATGCACTGAATGAATAATTAACAAACTTTCTTCATTAGCTAATTGTGCTACCAATTTACCACTTTTATTCTAGAAAGCACTTTGCCCTGCTGCTTTAAAGCCATAGGATTCGCCACAAATTTTTTTAACTATATAATGCCATTATTACCTATCAAGTATAACACTTTCAGACAATTTTCTGAAGTAGTTGTACCAGTTTAATCAGCTCATTATCTGTGAAATTTTTGAGTATATCCTGATGGGCAGGAGGGAATTTCAAATTTAACCTTTCTAACAACTCAATGCCCTCTATAGTAATTATAGTCAGTGAATGACGCATGTCTTTCTCAGCACTGATTCGCTTTACTAAACTTCTGGTCTCCAATCTATCAATCAGGCGAGTTACATCCGATTTATCAATCATTCGCTTACGGATTTCAGAACGTGGATGAGCACCAGGATAAACACCTCTTAAAATTCTGAGGATATTAAATTGAGATAAGGTGATATTTTCGCTTTCACAAAGAGACTCCAATTTTGCCCTGACTCTCTGTGAAACGAGCATTAAATTTATTATGGCTTCCTGATGTAGATTTTGAGATGATTCTTGTGCGGTTTCTTTGGTAATTTCAGTCATAACAGAGTTAAAATAGTCTTAGACTACAATTTAGTCTAAATAAAGATTGGATAATAATTTTATGTTTTAATTATCACAATCAAACTATTATTTCATTTGTCAGACTTCAGTCTGGTCAGGTAGCGTAAGATCTAGCAAAGCTTATATCTTATGCTACTAGTGTCATTTTTGTTTGATTACCATCGTTTATTTCTTATGAAGTTATGTTCACTATTTAATTTTCAGTATAATACTTTAAACAAATTACGTATATACAGACTAGTTAAATAGATTAATTATAAACTAGGTAAATATTAGGTAAAAATTGCGACGAACTATTGCTTTTATCAAACATAATCCTAAATTTTGTCTATGAAATGATTTGAGTTTACCTTAACGATTTTCTCAAATAACTTTTGCTAATCATAAAAGTGAACTGCGTTTTTTAGTTTAACAATCTAAATCGCCAGAAAACAAACATGCCAAAGCCTTGCTGAAAAAAAGGCTTTGGTTTTTTATGTGTCAGATAGAAGAAAAATCACAGAAGTTACAAAAAAGAAAAATCGTAAGATAAAATCTTACGACTTTCTAAAACAACTTTTGCTGTAATCAGTCTATAGGATAGACTGATTACAAATTTTATTTTATTTTTTTGTATTTTCCAAAGAATTTGTCACATTCTTGCAAAAAAAAAATTTCTACTCTCAAAATTGACGTTTTTTGTATTATTTTAAGCATTTTTCATGCCAAAAATAAGAAAATAAAATTTTCTTTATAAGAAACATTATGATTCGTATGTCATTTCTAAAAAAACATTGTTTTATCAGGATTATACGAAAAAATGGCATTTCGTGAAAAAGTACAAATTTTACTACTCAATTTTGTATAAGACAATAGAATTTTTTTAAGATATTCATTTAACAAAAAATCCTATTTTTAATTTTTTTTAAAAATTTTTCTATTTTTTCGAGGATAAATAACGCTTTACGTTCTCTTAGAACTCTCAAATATTTATTACTTATACTCAATCCCGAAAATTTACAAGTTTAGTTCTTTATTTGAGCTTTGAAAATACCTGTATAAAGCCAGAAATACTCATAGTAAAGCATGGGTTAAGCGTAGTACCTTTGGGCGCACAATAATTGACAATTGCTCTCCTTATTTGAGGTGACTCTACTAGTCTCACGTGGCCTTAGCCAATTACCTTTTAGGAACCAGAAATTTATAAGTTCTCCCTTCTTTCACCTCAAACATTACATTCATCAATTTATTTTCCTCGTAATATTTATCTGATTTCAACGAACCGGGATTATACACCAGCCAGGGATTATAATACTTAAGTGTTTTATAATTGGTATTATGTTTCCTGGCCAATTCTATTAGGTTCATATCTTCTTTTACCTCCACTACTTCTGTTGGTTCTAAAGGCTCGGTTTTGCTCACAATAAAACCATAATTAGCCGGATTTTCACAAATCAATTTCAAGGCTAATATCCTGAATACATAATCGTTGGTTTCTAAAGTCAGATGCAAATCGTAGTAAGATTGCACACCTTGCGCTTTCATGGTATTCATTATAGTCGTACGGCCAGAGTTATACGCAGCAGCCGTAAGTGTCCAGTTTTTAAAGGTTTTATTCAGATTATTCAGAAAATTACAGGCTGCCTGAGTTGATAACTCAAGGTCACGACGTTGGTCGACAAACTTACTTACTTCCAATTTATATTCTTTGGCCGTTGAATCTCTGAACTGCCAGAAACCGGCTGCTTTGCCAGAATTGGCATAAGGCCATAATTCACTTTCAATAACAGATAAGTAAAAGAAATCATCAGGAATCTTATTCTTGGTCAAAATACCCATCACTTTCTCCTTATACCTAGCCACACGGTTCAGAATCATCAGGGTCGATGAATGTTTATATACGTTTTTTATTAATTCCTGCTCTAGTTGTTCATAGATAATCGGGTTGTTCAACGGTACTTTCTCTCCCGCAAATTCTAAGGAAGCAGGTATAGGAGGTACACTAATTTTTTGTGCTACGGGTTGTTGAGCCATAGCCATGTTCAACCCAAAAAGGCAAATGAGTATGTATGAAAGATTACCTTTATTCATGCTGATTAATGTTCTTATTCAAAGTTCTGGTATTTGAAATACTATTGGAACTCTATTAATGAAATAAAGTTTAGAACCTTGCTAAAAAATCCGTGATATCTGCTTTCCATTGATGCTCGTACTTATTCAGATAGTTTTCATGCCCTGCCAATGGATACACTTTAAGTTGCTTTTGTCCTGATATGTTGGCAAATATTTCGTCGATTTCTTCCCTGCTTACCTTATCATCTAGTTCGCCATACATTAATAAAGCCGGACAAGTAATTTTTTCAGCGTAATTAATCGGATTATGTCCGAATGCCCAGAAACTATTTTGTAGCCCACCCCAAAAAACGAGTAAACCAGCCATCGGAAAAGTAGGTGCATGCATCAGTCTGAATCTGGCACAAACAGTTTCATACATAGAGCCAAACGGGCACTCTATCATGATACCTGATGGATGGATATTATAATCATTAATGGCTTTCATGATAGCTACAGCTCCCATCGAGGTTCCCCACAAGTAAATTTTATTTTCGCCAAGAGATTTCAGGTAATCAAAACAGGTTTTTACCTCTTCGGCTTCAAAGAAACCTATGGTGGTCTGGTTTCCCTCTGAGCCACCTGAGCCCATAAAATCAACTAACATAGTATTATATCCCAATTCCTCAAAAATGACTGACTTCTCCAAAAGCGATGATTTCTCACCTGCAAACCCATGGAATAAAACTACGGTTCCTTTGGCATTCGCAGTTTTTACAAGCCAGCATTCAATCGTTTTATTGCTTTTTAGCCGGATAGTCTGATAAGGTTTTGTCGGGAATCGCCCATTAGTAGGTCTGGGATTATTGATGCCGAAAGCTAAAGACTTCAGCCTTCCAATAAGCGTAAGCTCTTTAGGGTCTCTTGTCCGGATAAGGTTATTATCACCAAAATGCGTAAACTTATAGGCATGAAAGCAGGCTACTATATTAAGTACTATGAAAACGATTAATAATCCCCAGCCTATTCTTTTGAGTATTGTTTTGCGTGTCATCAGTTTTGCAAAAGGTTTAAGTAATGAATGAAAACAGGACTAATAATAATGTACCAGATAATTTTCTAAAAGAGAAATCGGTCATTTCAGAATCTATTGCTTTCAACTCCCTACAATTTTCTGTGAATTGTTTTTTTAACTCACCTTTAATATAAATTTTAAATGGCTTTTAAACCATCACCTTTGCTTTGTCCCATCAAAACGGCAGTGAAGAGAATTTAAAACCAATCGCATAATATAAGATTTTATGATGAGACATACTTCTACTCTATTCTAATTAAATCATTATATTATTTTATAACTCAAACAAGACAATGAAAAAGAACATCATTATGGTAAGCATCCTAGCCTTGCCATTTTTCGCCAATGCACAAACAGCCGCTGCTACTCTGGTAGCCAACACCACAACTCTAGCATCGTTTGCAACAGATATTCCGCAAAACGGTATTTTCTTAAATGCTGATGAGTTTCAGAATGGTATCCCAGAAATGGGTTTTGATAAAAAGTCAAAAGAAAACCATATCCGCGAGTTCGATAACAGAGTAATTCTGATAGAGAATGCTGAAAAAACTAAATTTGATAAATCTGAAATCTGGGGTTTCCGCAAAAACAATAAGGATTATCGTACCTACAATAATGAAGATTACGCTGTTGCCTACGCACCTAAAGGCTTATCTATTATCTTTTATACCCTGGGAGACGTAACCGGAGATGAAAGTATAAAAAATGAGTTCGTGAGCAAATATTATTTTAGCCGAAACGGTCAATCCGCTATTTATCCTTTAAACATTGCGAATATTAAAGAAGTGTTTTCTGACCAGATTCCGTTTGTAGAAGCTATCAACAAAGGCAATTTATCTGATAATATGCCTATTCATGAAGTAAATAAGGTATTGTCGGCTTATGTGAAAAATGGGGTGAATTAGTGCAGAGGGCATGGAGCCAGGTGCAGGGGTAATAAACCGAAAAACCAGGAAATATAAAACTGAAAAATGTTAAAGGAAACTTTTCAAAGTGAAAACCTGGAAAAATTGCAATAGAGTATAATAGAAAAGAAGTAGATATGATTTGTTAAGAATAATTTGTCAGGAAGTAGGTGGTGAGTTGCTATAATAAACGATTGCTATGTGCATTTAGGGTTTGCAGGATATTTCGTTTTATTATGGTGGCTCATCGCTCAAATCTGTACCTGTGTATCTTTTAGATAAAAATCTGTTAAAGAAAGGTGGTTGAATGCCACCTTTTTTGTTTTATTTCGTTATAGATTAAAAGCTATCGATGAATAGTCATATTTGCCTGATAGCTCATACTGCATATACTTAAATCCCCGACTTTGATTGATCCTATGAGCATACGAGTAAGCATTATTTTTATCCTTTTTTTTGCCCCAACGATTCTCCCAGCTCAAATACCCTATTCGCAGCAAAGAGATGCAATAGATTTGTTGAGAAAAATATTGCATTTCAAGAAACCCAGAAAGTCTGATTCTACCTCATTGAAAGAGGGTGGTAGAGTGGTAACCATTCTGCCTACACCTGGCTATGCGCCTCAAAGCAATTTTTTCTTGCAGTTGATTGCCAATGCAGCTATACGAAACACCAATGCCAATGTTTCAGTGCTCAATCTGGTGGCTACCTATACGCAAAACAAACAGTCAATTTTGCAATATACTACCAGTTATTTCTCCAAAAATAATAAATACTACTTTTCAACCGACTGGCGTTTTATGGACTACCCACAGCCTACCTATGGCCTGGGTATGTACACTTCTCTGGATAATGCCATTGATATGAATTTCAGGTACCTGAAACTCTATCAGACACTGATGCGTAGTGTGAGCAAAAATTTATATGTAGGTATCGGTTATCAATACGATTATCATTGGAAAACACAAAGCTTCATGAATGGCGATGAAATTGACCGTATTTCAGATTATACACTAGGGGTTTCTGGTAAATCCGTTTCATCAGGGCCAACGTTGGCATTGCTGTATGATAGCCGTACTAATTCATTGAGTGCTACGCAAGGGCTTTATACTAATATGGTATTTAAACAAAGCCTGAAAAGTCTGGGTAGTAATACCAATTATCCATCATTGTTGATTGATGCCCGTAAGTATTTCAACCTTAGTGGTAATACTAATCATATACTGGCTTTGTGGTCTTATAATTTCTTTACTCGCGGCACTGTTCCCTATTTAGATATGCCAAGCACCGGATGGGATACCAATGTGAATACAGGCCGAGGTTTCATTCAAGGAAGATTCAGAGGTAAAAACCTGATGTACTTTGAGACTGAATACAGATTTGCTATCACCAGAAACCAGTTCTTAGGTGGGGTTCTGTTTTCAAACCTGCAAACAGTAAGCGAAATCACTACTAAGAAATTCGAAAAAGTGATTCCTGCTGTGGGTGCAGGGCTTCGTATAAGGGTCAATAAGTTTTCCAGAGCCAATCTCGCTATTGACTATGGCATAGGTGGCGATGGATCACGGAACATTTATTTTAATTTCGGAGAGGTGTTCTAGGGAATTGAGTGATTGAGCGAATTAGTGATTAATTATGCTGAGATATTAACTTTTCTACAAAATAACTTATATTTACTTTGCTTAATATGTTGTAAAATGATTATAGAAATCCTTACTTCTTCTTTTGCAGTTCTCATACTTGTTCTTCTTCCCTTCATTGGACGGGCATATTGGATTTATAAGCAATTGCAAAAGAATGGCTTGAAAACCCAAGGAGAAATTACTGCTTATGAAGAATGTTCCAACAATAAAGGTATAAAGTCTTTTTTTCCTATTGTCCGATTCAGCACAAATCACAGACAAGAAGTCCATCAAAGAACTCTGTATGGGTTGAAAGCCAACCAATATATCGGGAAAGGTGCTAAGGTTGAAATAATTTATTTAGAAAATAAACCTACTCGTTTTATGCTGCAGGATCATAATCCTTTCAAAACGGATGGCCTTATATTAGCTGCTTTCATAGTAAGTTTCTTCATATCTCTTTTAGTGCTTCTGCATTCGTTTAGCAATCTCTTTTGAGTACCTTTAAGTAGGATTATTGGAATTTTAAATGCGTGATTTTGATACAGAGCGGAATCAACCCTAAAGAAACAGCGATAAAGATTCCTACCCGTACATAGTTCAATGTACGCCATAAACTGGCTCTGCTTAATAAATCTTCTGCGTTGCTACCTACGTTTGCTATCTTCTGAAACTCTATAATATTTGGTGCAAAATATGCGAGTGTCCACACCCTTACTGCGAAATGAATTATAAATAGAATCAACAACCAGTTTCTGATAGGGTCAAGTTTCCAGCAAAATATAATGGCTATAATAAAAGTGACTTCATGGATTGAGTGCATTATTATCCAGAAAACTTTAAAATCCAATCCATACTTACCCTTAAATAATTGAAATGAGTCCGTCGGTGCGGCTGTCCATTTAGGTACAATTACGGCAGTTTCAAAAATCTGAGCCCCATTCATCAGAAAATAGATGAGTGTAGTAATAAAAAGCCAGCTTGCCCCTCTTGAAATATAATCCTTTGCTATCTGTTCCATTTTATTATTTTTGATTTAATTCTCCTGTTATACCATTCATTGTTGCTATAGTTGTGCAGAGATATTTTTCAATAATCGTTTTTTCTTCATCCGAAAAATCTGACATCATTTCTACAATTCTGCTTTGCAGCATGGCAAATGTTCCCCCCAATAACTGCATCGCATTTTTCGTTTCAGGTACAATCATTATTTTTCTTCTATCATCTTTATCAAACTGTCGTTTAGCCAGTTTTTTCTTTTCAAGTCTGTCTACCAGACCAGTGACTGCTCCGGTAGTTAGGCCAGTAAATTGGGCAAATTCTCCTGCAGTTATAGCCCCTTTCTCTATTAATATACCTAAATACTTATGGTCTGTGCCTGTCAAGCCAGCCTTTCGGGCTATAGCTTCATGCATCAGAATAGTGGTATCAGAAAAGAGCCTTCCGAGTTCGCTGATGCTTTGTGTCTGTTCTTTACTCAATGTTTTTTTTTATTTTAAATTATTTTAGCAACTAAGATATTTAGTTACAAAGATATGTTATTAGGCGTGAGTATTGCAAGATTTATTTAAGAAAAAAGATTGATACTTAATCAAAAAGTAATTGTAGAATAGTTCAAGCAGGAATCCACAGAATAACACGGGCATTGGTTTTAGCTATTTATTCTTTATCTGATCCCATTATAACTATAGCAATAATAGCTATCACTCCTATTAGCAAGAGCAGCTTTGCCCAGACGGGTATCGTAGCCCAGATTGATTTACGTTCTGTAACTTCTGAATCAATATCCTCATCCAGGTCTTCTTTAAAGGCTTTAGGTTGTCTTTTTTCTTCGAGGTAATCCAGATAATCAAGGTAAGAATGAAACTGCCCGTACCATTCTATGACCTCTGGTCTTAGGCTTATGGGCTTATAGTAAGTCTCTTCTTTCGTCTCTGCATGCGTATTTATCAGGCGTTTGCTTACGAGCATGTACAGCAGATTCTGATATTGTCTTTCTGATAAATCAGGTATATCGACAAATAGCTCTGTGCACAGCAGATCATAATTGGGCAACTGTGTCCAATCTAAGTTTTGCTTTACCTGTTTGTTATATAAAGTGGAAATTATCTTATCAATCTGTTGATTTGTTGTCATGAATCCCTTGCATTTTTGGATATGCTCAAAGATAGAGAATCAGACACATTCAGCCAATAGTCTGTTTTGAATTTATGATGCTTGCTATTATCAAATTTCTATATAATCTTCTGAATAGCTGATTGCCGACCGATTTGCATATTATGCTCAATCTCCTTTAGAGTATCAGTAAATTTACTATAGACGTTCGGCAAATCTCCGTTCCATCCATATTCATGAATATTTGGTAAATCAAGTATGTTAATTGTACCATCAATTGAAATTACCGAAATCTTTTCATCAAATGGAGGATAGTCTTTATTGCTCAACAAACTAAGCGTATAGCTATAAGCCTCTTTAGGCAAAATTCCTTTGGCGAAAAAAAGAGATGGATTAGGTCTAAGAATCTGGTAGCGGTACTTATCAACAGCAGAATCCTCAGAAAAATAAATCCTAGAATCTTTATTATTGTCCCACAACCCGTACTCCCAACAAATTTCATTTTGCTCGTTTATCGAAACTGATAATAATTCTATATCAGAGAAAGAAGGTTTAATAATAAAGGAAAAAAGATTAGGCTTTCCTATAATTTCCTGTAGCAACCCAGCTGCAAAATTATAGAATGTTACATAATCTCTAGCTGATGGTCTTCTGGTTAATGGACTATTCATGGTTTTAGTTTTTTCATAATTGAATTTTCTTTCCCAATAATACTACAAATACTTCAACCACCCTTTCTCAGGATGTGATTTTTTATAATTGTCATACCACCGACACTTTACATAAAGAATAGCTACATCAATCAGAAAAACCAGGTAAAGTAGTGATAAAGGCCATCGATTGGCTTCAGGTACACCTGCAAAAGGAGCGGTTGCGTACCACTCCTGATGAGAGGCTCCCTCACGAAGATAATTAACTATTAATGCAGAAATATGAATAAGCAGGATATGCATTAAATAATAAAACATAGGTACCCGCCCAAAAACAGCCAGGGCATTAGTAAACCAGTTTTTGGCTCGCTCTACTACACGTACGTGATCAATTGCCATAAGTACCATTACTAATCCTCGTAGGATATCAACCGATTGAATGCTTTGAGGTGCATCTGAAGATAGCTGTTTCATGATGAGAAAGGGGGTTTTAAGTTTAAGATGGGCTAAGCGCTGTAAGTGCTACATACTAAAAGAGCGCAACACGACTTTTAGCCAGATATACATCCGCTTTCATTAATCGTACTGCGCTCTATAGTTTTGATATAACTATTAAATTTACAGATAATCAGTCAAAAAACTAAATAAAAGCGGAAATATTTATAGGAAATAAATATGGATTCTCATGTTTCAAAGTCCACTTATTGAATTAAGAAATAAGTTCAGCCTGTGAATTTGAGTATTAATCGTTCAAAATTTACTATCTTGGCAATGATTAACCCTTTTTATGACTAATCATTCTCATAACCAAAGAAAAATATACACATTAAATGACCTGTTCTCTTACCCGATTTCCGAAACGATACTTTTTGTTTTTCCTGCTCCTGATTGGCATATCTGCCTGTCAGTCAATCAACAAAAAAGTGAAATACTATTCTACTGACATAACCCTGAAAAACGGTACTGTATTGAAAGGTAGCACCTCTCCTATTGCCAATGATAATTTCAGTTTTAAAGATGCTGTAACAAGCAAAAAATCAACGATTCAGAATAAAGACGTACAGACTATTACTAAGAATCTACCAGATGGTACGAAAGAATATGCCCAGTTTGAGATTGAAACCAGTAAAAAGCATGAGAAAAAGGAAACAATTTTAGGCGCTTATGTAGTAAAAGGAGACTTAAGCCTGATTTCTTATGAAGCAACTGAGCATACCCGAACAACCCAGAATGTTAATAACCGACAAACCTTTGTAAATGAAACTATACTGGCCAAACATTATTATCTGAAATGGAGTAATGCTCCCGGAAAAGAAGTAAATATGGGCACGCGTAAAGCACAGGAAGAAGATTTTATGGATACAGCTCTGGAGTTTTTTGCTGATGCCCCGGAGCTAATGAAAAAAATAGGCAGTGAGGGTTATCAGGCCAAGAACATCAAGAAAATAGTAGAGGAATATAATGCATTTAAAGGCAAAAAATGATGCAGTGGCTTGGTGATTAATTCCCAAGCCACTTTATTAAACTTAATTTTAAACCATAAACTTAGGCTCTTTTTGAAATAGTTTCCAATCAACCAAAAGCCTATCTCTCAATTCTTTGATGTCTTGAGTAACCAGTTCTCTTTTTAAAATTTCCAGCTCACAGATATACATGATCAGATTATAGCACATAGTAAACTGTCCTGTAGCTATCAGGCACTGCAATGCTTCCCTTTGCATATCATTTTCATCAAACCAGAGTGTAGTGCCAACCGTTGAGGCTATTTGTGCCACATCCTCAATTTTTGAATCAGGGCTCAAGTCCAGTTCAGTCACTACATCTTTTAAGCCTTTCACTCTGTTGATTCTGGCCTCAGCAACTTTTCTATGTGCTTTGCTTAATTCATAAATCATTACCGCTACCCTTCTGTTTTCCCAGTCTTTGCTTTCATAGAGTTTATCATACCACATACTACGTATCCGTTTTAAAAACACATCAGCCACCATGATACCCGTAGATTTGATCCTTGCCCGGATCATTTGAGAAAATGAAGCAAAAGGGATAGTAAAAAAATAGCCTATATATTTCCTGATCATCTTGGTCCAGGTATTATTTTTAGCGGTTCCCTCAGATAGTTGCCGATATACAATAATACCCAGTGCTAATGGTATAAAGCCCATAATTATAGCCGTTGCCAACATGGCCATATTGTTGGTATAATAGAACCCAACTGATAAACCTATAATTATCAGAATATAAAGAATGCCCCAGAACCTTAGGGAGAATCCTTTTAAAAGCGTTTTTTCTACCTTTGGTAATGAGTACGCATCCATAAAAGGACTGGAAACATCACATATAATTAATGTACCGAATTTGCCATTCTTACGATTATCTGCTAGTATAGAACTTTGTATAGCCTGATTATCTGTTATTCCGCCATCCATTAGTCCAAACGCAGTTGGTTTCCCGTTTTCGTTTAGAATATGTCTCTCATTTTTTTCTAATTCTTCAGTAAGTTCAGTTTCCAGACCTATTCCTCTTTTTTCCTGTAAACGTATTCCACTTTTTTCATTGAGAGTTATGCCATCTGCAATTTGTTTATATGCTTCCTGCGATTTCACTATTTCCTTTAGTTCGTCTTTAGTGAGAGAAGTTTTTCCTGTGCCTACATACGTAAAATCTTCCGGATACATGATAGGCTCAAAACCGAGTGGAAAACAGGATGAAGCAGCCGTAATATCGCCCAAGCGTATCTTCCTTAAAGTATTAAAGGATTTTTTTTCTTTTAAGTATAAGGCATAATTACCTATGATTCCGGTTCTTTGATGGTTGTCTACATTCTGAAAACGAAAGGGCAAGCCATTTTTAAACTCTGTCGAATTGGCGCAAACCTGCTTTATATGCTTTATAAAAGATGGCTCGAAAAAATTATTCCATGTACCCCCTTCAAATAAGTCTTTGTGATACACTTTAGCAAAAGCATTAATCAGATTACGACCTTTTTCTGGCGTATCTTCCCAGGCAATATCATCTTCTAATATATCAAAGGCAGCTTTAAGGGCGTTCTCACCATTCAGGAAGCCCTTCATATGCTTATAATAATCCTCAAATGGCTTGTCCTGATAAAGCCAGTGCGCATACGTCAAGCTTGCTAAAGTACCGCCCGAAGCTGATGCCATAAACGACACCTCTGATAACAATCCACATTTATTTAAATAACTAAGACAACCTAAACTAAAGGCAGCGGCACGAAAGCCCCCACCCGAAAAAGACATGGCTACATGTTTAAGCGGTTGATGATTATCCATAAAAGTTTTTGAGAGTGATAAATAGTTGGTGCAGGTATCTATTCAGCAATCTATAGAATACCTGCTTAGCTAGTAAAAAGGAAATTTTTAAAGAGAAATATTATACCTAAATATACAAAAAAATACATATAAAATCAAGTATTTCAATATTTATCTCATATTAAATTCTTGCTATTGAAATATAGAATTGGACGTCAAATATAGTGGCAGTAAAGCAGTAATCGGTGAATTATCAACCAATAATAATTCGCCTGATCGTTAATTCTTCTTTTGCTGGTCGTAGCCACTTTTCTGCAGGAAGTTCAGTGGGTCGTCCATATCAATAATGTCTTTGATAGCTTGTGCTTTATCAGAGGAGTTATTGTAGTAGGCCTTTGCAATTCTATATCCCATATAGTAGCCTAGGTCTGCAGGTCTGTCTTTGACAGTAGCTCCGTTGTAGAGCCATTTCAATACATTCGGAGCGCATAAGGTCGATTTAAACTCTGTCCAAAGTTCATTTTCGTGTTTATCGCCATACTCATTTACTACCGAATAATTGGTTTCGCCGGTTATCAATTCTCCTATAAAATTAGCTATTCCTTCTCTTAAACAATTGTATAACTGATTGCAAACCACTGCTTTTTCATTCAGCTTATCTTTTTGTTGGGTATGCACACATTCGTGGGCTATCATGCCTTTAATCCTAAGTGGAATATCAGGCTCTTTTGTTGAGTCTTTAGGCGCCCAGTTTCCTCCTAATTCTGAATAATCAACGTTTTTACCAGTAGTAATCATTTCCGTGCCCAAAAGTACATATCTGTCTGATACAGTTCCACCTGTCCGGTGTACCCCTATCGCAAAACAAACTTTAAAAGGCTTGAAGTTGCCGTAGATAGATTTCAATTTAGCAAATACTTCTTCAATCAAAGGCTCCGCTTTCTTAGACTCATAAGTATAAGGTCGAACAGATTGATAGTATTTAGGGTATCTGGCAATGGTGCGCACAAATTCATCGGCTGAAAAATTGCGTACTCTGATGAAATCAATCAAGCCATTTGTAGCTCTGTCGAGATAGAGATTCTGGAATGATAAGACACTATCCCATCTGGTTTTGCAGTTTTTCAGATTATCTACCGCCTCCCAGAAATGGTCAATATCAGCCGTCAATACGTTTTTATTATTTTCAATGGCTAATCCCTGCCTGGTTTTTTCTTTGAGTGCCTGTTCAGCCTTTGAATATTTTTTGATATAGTAGCTGATAATGCCTTTATCGACATTGCTATCTTCTTCAAGCTTTTTAATAGTAAGCGTATATTCTTTGGTCTCCTTAGATAAGTATTCTGCTATTTCGAAGCCATATCTGCCATTTGGGGAGTCTTTTTCCAAGATGACTTTATTTGTTTCATCACTTAAGGTAAGCATTACATCAATGCCCTGTTGCAAGACCAAAAACTGATACATAGCGCCTTTTTCAAACTTTAATTTCAGCAATAAATCTGCTCCTTTGGCAATGCTAACGTTTTCGTAAGGATGATTAAATTGGGTTGTCTGGGCAAATGTGAAGGATGAATAAAATACTAATAAAGCGAGTAAGGTCTTTTTCATTAATAAGCTTATAAATAGTGTCTTACCCATTATACGTAAGTGTGGATGAAATTATTGTTTCTCTAACTATTAAGTTGAGCGAGCAATTATAAAATGAAAAGTTTTTATGATAGGTTCTCAATATAAAACTCATCTCCCTTATATAAATCTTCTAATTTATGAATTATTTTTTCAGGACGTTCCTCAATCCACTGTAATAGTTCATCAAAACTTTCACAATCTTCATCGCCAAATCCCCATTCTGAAAAGTAAATCGCTTGCTTTACATCAAAAAGTCGGAAAAGGGTTCTGATTAGCTCTTGCCATCCCTCTCTTAGTTTTTCATGTGAGTTGGCGCATAGTTCAAACCATTTCGAAAAAGTGTCAAAATCGCCAATAAAACAGCATATATTACTACGAAGAAAAAGCTTAAATGAGTCAGCAATGCTTTTATCATTAATTGTATTTAAGTCATCAAAATAATATTTAAAACTTATCCTATGGCCTTCGTTTTCGTCAATTTCCCAATTATCAGGATTATATTTTTTTATCTGACTTTCTTTATTTAAGAATTTACTTTGTTTTCTTTTGTAATATTCATTGATGCCTTGAACGAATTCGGTATTTTCATCAAAACCTTGATTATGTATAGGATTTACTAAAGAAAAATAGGCTAGAAAATCAAAATTCAATTCAACTTTTTTAATCCTTTCTTTTAATTCTTCTACTACTTTTTTATCACGTAAATCATGAGGATTACGACCCCACACTACTAACCATACAGCCATATTTTTTTATTTTAAGGCTCAAATATAGCATTTTATAAATTATTAAAATCTTCACTTCTTCACCAACTTAATCACATACCCCCCACCAGGTGCCAAATGAATTTTAAGTGAATCCTTTTTGGTCAATGTAGCAGTAGATAGATTATAGTCGGCAGGGTATTTATCAGCATTCATCCCATCTTTGCAGATTGTTGCTGTATAAGTGCCTGCTTCTAAAAAATCAAGCGATACAGTCAGATCACGGGCATTCGCATCAGTCATAGCTGCCACATACCAGGTTTTATTCTTTTTGCGGGCTGTTACGATATAATCACTTACTTTGGCATCTAATACCTTTGTATCATCCCAAACCGTTGGGATACTGCCTAAAAACTCCATAAACTTCGGCTCCAGATAACCTTGTGAAGGATTCCCTGCAAAAAACTGAATCGGGCTTTCATAAATCACAAACATAGCCAGTTGCTGGGCTCGAGTAGTCATCGACATCACATTTTCTGCATGTGACTTAAAACCCTGAATAGTCGCATTATTCAGCATACCCGGTTCATAATCGAGCGGGCCGGCCAGCATTCTGATAAATGGTAGTCTTAAATTATGTTCAGGTGTTACTTTATTACTCCAGATATTGTATTCAGAACCCAATACTGCTTCACGCGCTATGGCATGCGGAAAAGTACGATTAAACCCTGCAGGTTTAAATGCGCCATGAAACATCAGCATGAGTTTATGACGTGCACAGGCTTCTGCTATTTTGTAGAAAAGCTGCACAGTCTTCTGGTCATCTCTATTGAAAAAATCGGTCATGATAAAATCAACTCCCCATTTATTAAACTGGTCTAAGGCTTGTTCCAGTTGTTTTTCCAGAGTTAATCCCAATGTCCACATGCTAACGCCTATTCCTTTGCTTTTGGCATAACTCATAATCTTCTGCATGTCGATGCCAGGCGTGATTTTGAATAGATCATTATTATCACTCCACCCGGCATCCATCATGATACGCTCAAAACCAAAGCGTTTGGCAAAATCAATATAATAGAGATACGTTTCCGTATTAATACCGCTTTTGAATGGTACATTGAAGATATTGGAAGTAATAATCCATTCATCAGTTGCTTTACCCGGTTTTACCCATGATACGTCAGCCACCCTTGATGGTGACGCTAACCTATACACGAGGTCATTGGCAGGCAAATCTTTGTCTTGCGGCGCAATCATTAATACCCGCCACGGGAATACTCTGCTACCTTTGGTCCTGGCAATAAAATCGGCTCGTTTGGTAACATATTTCAAAGAATAGAGTTCTTTTGATTCCGTTTCTTCTGCCGGATAAGGGGCAAAGTTGCCTCTCAAGGCATTGCTCATAGTACCCACTAAAAACATACCGGGATAATCTTCTAAATCTGATTCGGTGATGGCTATTTTAGGCGCTTTCTCCGGCGCAACTAACACAGGAGTAAAGAACAAATCATTTGTAGAGATACTATCCATTACCTGAACTGTGTAGAGTTCTTCAAAGCTTGTATGGTATCTATCCATATTGTCAGGAGGTACCACTTTCGGGAAATATACCGGATGATTAGTAGGGAAATGAAACTCTGCTACCTCATCCCGTACCTGAATAGGGTCTTTAAAACTCGTTATGATTCTATAAGCTACACCATCATTATATACCCTGAAAATCACGCCAAATGAATTAGATAAGGTAACCGTCAGTTCATTGTATTCATCCGGAATCCGCTTTCTTTTTTCAGGAACAGGGGAAATAATGACGCTTTTAATACTACGCTGAGAAAAGTCCGGATTGGCCAATCCCTCTGACAACTTCCTGCCATCAGATAGAATCATGTCAATTTTTGAGGGAGAAACCAATGGCTGGCTTTTATAATAAACGCTATAGGTCAGTCGGTTTGATACATCAACCAATAGGCGGACAGACTGGTCGGGAGAGGTTATCTCCCTGACCATATCTGCCTTTGCCGAGTAAGGGTAAATTATAAGTATAAGGATGAATAGATACTGTTTCATAGAGGTCTGTTTATTTTTCGAATATATAGGTCTGAGTAATCTGTTTCGAAAATAAACAAATCAACCATTAAATACTAATAACCAGGGTTTTGTGCTGGTACGCCCCCATCGCCCAACTTGATATTCCGGTCGATTTCTGATTGTGGTATAGGTAACAAACCATGTTTATTTGCTTGGAAATACGAGATAGGTTCACCACCCAAGAGTGCCAGTTTTCCTGCAGCACGCCAACGCATAATATCACGGTTACGCACCTGTTCGCCCGCCAGTTCTACTTTTCTTTCGTGCATAATGGCTTGCAATACCTCATCTTTTGTTTTGCAGGGAAACTGTGCGGTAGGCAATAAAGAGAATTTGGCCGTCTTTAAATCTTCACGGCTACGCACTTCATTCAGGCGGGCAAGGGCATTTTCTGTATTATCCGCATCGTTTTCACATTCTGCCAGCATTAGCAATACTTCTGCATACCGAATCATACGGCGGTTAATGGCACTCGCCACATTGCCCGGATTTGAGTTCTTATAACTCAAGGTATATTTCTTCCAGGATTCCTGATTCATTGTTCCGCCTGCCCATGTATCACCTATTTCATACATGGCTACTTTTTTACGAATATCCCCTGTTTCAAATGCACTTTTGAGTGTTGAGGCAGGTAGTACAATGCCATTGCCTGTATTCATATCATATTGGCGTGTACCATTAGTCGACTCACGGTATAAGCCCTGTGCATAATCATCCCCTTCGTCTTCTGCTGCTGATGGATAGGGAGAGAACACACATTCAAAGATAGATTCTTTATTAAATTCCGTTTCTTCTTTAAAGTTATCGTTGTTATTTTCCATCAAACTATATAAACCAGAGGTTCTTACTTTTTCAAGATAAGTTTTAGCACTACTGTAATTGCCCATCTGCATATATATTCTGCCTAATAAGGCATTAGCAGCACCTTTGGTGGCACGGCCATTATTGGAGGCCTCATAAGTAGCCGGAAGTGCTTCTGCGGCTTCCTGCAAATCTTTGATAGCGGCTTCATACACCACCTGCTGGGTAGAACGAGGTACAAATCCGCTGAAATCTGAGATAGGTTTGGTAATCAATGGTACACCCCCCCAAAGACTTGCCAGTTCGAAATAAGCGAAGGCGCGTAAAAATTTGGCCTCAGCTACTACTCTATTTCTTAGTTGTCCATTCGGGTCGTCTCCATCGGTGTTAATAGTATTATTGATAACCACATTGGCGCGGTGGATAACGATATAAAAACCTTTCCAGACACGCTCTACATAAGAGTTATTTACACCTAATGTACCACGTAGTATCTCGCCACGGTCGTCGGCGAGGGTGGTACCTACAAAATCATCCGAACGTAAATCATGTAACCAGATATAGCAATCTCCTACCAGGTAACTCCCATTCAGGGTAGTATAGGCAGCATTTACACCTTTTTCAAGCTCTGCAGCAGTTTTGAAATAACTTTCAGAAGTAACCGCATTTGGATTGACCTTATCCAGTTGGTTTTCGCAACTGCTAAGCAGGCTTACAGCCAGAATCAAACCGAATATAAGACTATTTTTTTTCATAGGATTGAACGATTTAATGCGATTTAGAAACCTAATTGTAAACCTAAAATGAATGAACGTGCAGCCGGATATTGTCCGTAATCAATACCGTTGGTGAGGTTTCCGGCACCACGGTTACTACCCAGTTTCATCCCGATTTCGGGGTCATAGCCCAGATTATATTTTGTCAAAGTCAGCAGGTTTTGTGAGGCCACATAGACTCTGAATTTGCTGATTGCTCCGTTTGTTTTCTTATTCAATACATCGACAGGTATTTCATAACCGATATTGATGTTTTTCAGGCGCAGGTAAGAGCCATCCTGTATCCAACGTCTGGAAACCCTTGAATTATCGTTAGGGTCACTCCATTTGATACGAGGATTTGTAGTACTTGGGTTCTCTGCTGTCCAGGCGTCTTCGTGGGCTTTTAAGCTGCCACCCAAAGGCCAGCGGAATGCGCCTGCATAGACTCCGATACCACTATAAATATCATTGCCTTGCACGCCCTGGAAAAGGATGGATACATCGAAGTATTTATAATTAGCTGTCAGGTTCAGTCCATAAGTAAAATCAGGCAGGAATGAACCGATTACCTTCCGGTCTTTATCGTCTACAATGCCATCACCATTCAAATCACGAAAACGCACATCTCCGGGAGCAGTAGCAGCACTTTGATAGAATGCGCCTGCTGAACCTGTTTTTGCTCTGGCGGCAGCATTATCGGCATCTATTTCGCTTTGGGTCTGATAGATTTTGTCAAAATCCCAACCGTAGAATGACTGAATAGGTTCTCCGGCCACAGTACGTGTAACGGGCACACCCCAGCTTGAGAAGTAATTACCATCACCGCCATAAATCACCCCACTTGGTGAGTCTAAACGCAACACCTTATTATTTACATGACTGATATTGGCGCTGATACCCCAGTTAAAATCTCTTTTGCCCGGTGAACGGTAGCCCAATTGTGCCTCCCATCCTTTATTCTGCATTTTACCGATATTCACATCCGTAAACTGTACATAACCGAATGATGGTGGTGTGGGTGCTTTCAGAATCAGGTTGTCTGTGATGCGGTCGAAATACTCAGCTGTAAACGAAACAGTATTGTTGAATAAAGAAGCATCCAGACCGATATTCAATTGATTGGTCTTTTCCCATTTCAGGTTCTGATTAGCCAGTTTGTTATAAAACGAAGCATTTACTACGTTTTCGTTATTGAATGGATAAGATGAATTATATACCAATGATTGCCATGGGTAATTACTCAATGCAGTAGGGTTTAAGCCTGTTAAACCATAACTAGCACGAATCTTTAAGTCAGACAAAAAAGAAACATGCTGCATAAATGACTCCTGTCCCAGATTCCAGCCGATGGAGGCGGCGGGAAAATTGGCAAACTTATTCCCGGGAGCCCATACCGATGAACCATCGCGACGAATACTCGCATTGATGATATATTTACCTTTGAAACCGTAACCTACGCGTGCCACATAAGAGAGCAACAGGTTTTCCTCTATCGCATTTAATGCACTTAGATTCGTAGCTCCATTCAGGGTTTTAATGGCAGGATTTGATTGTTTGCCCGACATCATTTCTGTTCTGATTTTGCCATTCTGTGTTTCAAAAACCAGCGTGGCATTCAGGTGATGATTGCCTATCACTTTATCGGCTGTTAGTTGCTGTGAAAATAAAAAAGAAGAATAGGCATTGCGGTTATTTGAAATGGTTGACAAACCATCGTTTGTCTTAAACGTATTCTGTCCATCATTTACCAGATAGCTATTATCAATACCATCTTCTAAAGCATTGGCATAATCAACTCCGAAGGTGCTTCTGAATTTCAGCCAGTCTGATAGTTTAATATCTAAATAAGCGCTTCCTAAGATCTTCGTGGTATTTCTTCTGAAAACGATGTTTTCAATATCTGCAATCAGATTCGGGAACGGGTGTCCGTCAATGGCATCGCCTCCGGCTTTTATCCATGCGCCTGTGTTTGGGTCTTTGACTGGTAAATGTGGCAGCGCAAATTGTAATAAGGATAATGGAGTGCCCTGGTCGCCAGTTTGTCCATCAGAATTATTGAATAATTGCGATGAATAGGCTACTAATAGGTTTTGACCAAATGTAATGCGAGAACTTAAATCATAAGTAGAATTGACTCTGAAATTATAGCGGTCGAAACCTACGCCTTTCACAATACCCTCCTGACGCATATAGCCACCCGAAGTATAGAAAGTAGAACGTTCCCCACCACCTGAGATAGAAATATTATTGCTATTCATCAATCCACTTCTAAAATAAAGGTCTTGCCAGTCGGTATTGGTTTGTGCATAGGTTTGTGTAGCTCCCGGATAAGGAAACTTAGCCATTTCGGTAGGGGTATAGCGAGATGGACGAGCGCCTGCATTCTCATTATTTGCACCTGAATACATGCTATTCATAAAGGCCGTGCGTTGGTCTGTATTCATAGGGTCAAGCAAACGCCAAGCAGACTCTACGCCTGCATAAGTATCCAGATTAATAGATAATTTCTTGCCTTTCTGACCTTTTTTAGTGGTTATCAGAATCACTCCATTGGTAGCTCTTGAACCATAGATTGCTGCTGCGCTGGCATCTTTTAAAATCTCTACCGATTCTACATCGTGATTATCAAAACTCGATAAGTTCGTAGTCGGGAAGCCGTCTACTACATACAAGGGATCAGTAGAAAAGCTTACTGAGCTAACCCCTCTGATGCGGATATTCGGCGCTGTTCCCGGTGAACTCACATTAGTAACGGTAAGCCCCGGTACACGTCCTTGTAGCGCTTGGCCGACTTCTGCTACAGGTAACTCGTTCAATTCCTTGGCCGAAACCTTGGAGATTGCACTTGTTAATTCACGTTTAATTTGTGTACCGTAGCCTACCACTACTACTTCGTCGAGGGATTTAGGATTGGGAACAAGCTGAATATTAATCGCAGTCTGATTATTAATGTTTACTTCCTGCGTCTGGTAGCCCACATAAGAAAAAACCAGCACAGAAGCATTATCAGAAACAGTGAGCCGATAGTCGCCATTGGCATTAGTCATGACCCCCTGTGTAGTACCTTTTAAAACAACACTCACACCCGGCAGCCCTTCGCCTGTTTCTCCTGTTACCGTACCTGTAATCGTACGGTCAGGGATAGCGGCATTTGACGCACTACCGGATTTTTCTTCCTTTTCGGCTGAGGTAGTATTTTGCTGGCTCAGAATAATCTGATTGCCAATAACCCTATAATTAATGCGCATAGGTTTCAGAACTGCCTCCAGAACTTCTTTTACAGCCTGATTCTGGATATTCACAGAAGTCTTGCGCTCAGCCTGAATCACTTTCGGACTATAGATAAATTTGGCTTCGGCCAATGCTTCAATTTTATTCAGAATATTTTTTAGTGAAACATCTTCTACCCGAATAGAAATCCGTTTTTCGAGGAGTTCCTGTGCGGGCGAATCAAAAGCATAGGTGAGTTGTATGCCTAAGAGTGTGAGAATCAAAGGTAGTAATGATTTTTTCATAACTGTCAGAAGCAGTTCATACCTGAGTATGGTTGGTTTCATAGAATTAATAGGCCATTCCGGCGGTTTTTAAGGTGGAACGATTTCAACAAAACAGATTCCAACACCCAGTGTCGTAGGCAATGGGTGAATAACTAAGAAATTAGCGGCCCGCGGATACCGTTATTTCCTTTATTGAGTGAATGCGTGAGTTAGTGATTGAGTGATTAGTCTTGAACTTTGATTTAGCTGATTGAATTGATTTAACTGATGATGACTCTTTACATTTAATCATCACTTGATAATAAAACTATCATTCATAGTTCATCAAAAAAACAATAATCATTCTAATCATGTGAATCAGGTAAATCATAGTTCAAGACTAGTTCGCCATTCATGATTAATCACACAATCACTCATTCACTAAATTCCTATCTACAACCCCTCCCATCAATCACAACCTGTCCATCCATTACTTTATAAGTTGCCTGAATGGTTTCACAGACTATGGTAAGTTTGTCATAGAAAGAACCATCGTTGAGTGAACCTGTCAGGTTACAGTCTTTCAGACGGTCGGTGTCATAGATAATTTTTACTCCATATAATTCTTCGATTGTGCTCAGCACCTCAATGATTGGAGTTTCTGAAAACTCGAAGCGATTTCTGGCATTTTCTTTGTTTAGCACAGCAGGTTTTTCAACCAATGTCTTTACAAACTTGTCTTCTTTTTTTACAAAAACAGCTTGTTGGTTTGGGGTCAGAATTATTTCTTCTGAGCGTAATGGCTCTGTCTGGGTTTTATCTGATTGCTTAAAGACCGTTACTTTTCCTGTACGCACATCTACCGATACATCGGCATCCTGTTCATACGCTTTTATTCTGAAACTCGTGCCCAAAACTTTAGTAACTACTTTGCCCGAATACACCAGGAAAGGTTTGTCAGCATTTTTGGTTACCTGAAAAAACGCTTCACCACTCAGGTACACTTCACGTTTATTCTGCCCGAAATCCTGCCCTATCTGAAGGCTACTATTCCCTTCCAATATCACCTGGCTCCCATCGGATAGGGTGATGGTTTTAGCGGTTTTGCCTATATTAATTTCTTTCTGGTCTATTGCTTCTATAGCAGGTGTTTCTGTGGTTGCAGTCGGCATTACCATTTTCTGACTAAGATACCAATACCCGGCAAACCCTAGTAATAATGCTACTGATGCTGCCATTGCCCATTTGTTACGGGTATAAAATGGTAAGGGCTTCTTATCTACAGTATTAGCTAAAATGGTTTCAATGGCATTTTTAATTTCTTCCGAATTTTCGTTGGTAGGGTTTATCTGCAAGGCAATCACCATTGACTTTGCCTTTTCTATTAATTCTTCCCGTTCAGGATGTGTGGTTTGCCAGATTTCCCAGAATCGGTCTTCGGGCGGCAATTTCCCTAATACCCATCGTCGGAAATAAGGGTCTTGCACAAAGTCTTCTATCTGGTAATTCAGGTAATTTTTCATTGCAAAAAGTAAGAGGTAATAGAGCTGATGAATGATAAGAACCAGTTTTTACGAAGTAGCTTCAAAGCTTCATAAATCAGATTAACGGCTGAGTGATAATTGATTGACATTACTTTAGCGATGTCGTCATATTCCATTTCCTGAAAAAAACGCAGGTAAATGGCCTCCCGTTGCCGCTTGGGTAATTTCTCCAGATTAAACTGTAAGCGTTTTAAATCTTCATGTTGTACTTCGTTATTGACCAGATAAGATTCTATGGCAAATTGTACCTCAAAGGCATACTCATCGTTTACTTCTTCTGCCTCCCGGAACCAACGTAATCGTTTAGATTCACGGAAAAGCCGGTGGCGTAACGAGATAAGCAAATAGGGTTTTAGTTTTTCGACTCCCTCTAATTTATGACGGCGGTTCCATAAGTCTACAAAAAGATCATGCAGACAATCCTTTACAAACTCACGGTCTTTCTGAAACTGACTACCGTAATTCAGCAATATGGGGTAATAATCATTCATCAGGCTCGCAAAGGCATTTCTGTCACCTTTCCGAAAAGCCTCCCAAACCAGACGCTCCCGCTCGGTAGTACTACCTGTTGGCATATTGTCGGACTGGAAAGAAGTGGTATTCAGGCGAGCCATCAAAAATGAGTTTTATCTAAAATTAACAAGGATTGTTTATATTTTTACTTTTAAACTAAGGAGTCCGAAAAGGATTTTATATCCTGTAAAATTTCTAAAAATTTTCTGATTTTTTTCTCTTGCCCAATTACTGATACAGTTTGGAGAATTATAAAAAAAATAAACTCAACTACCATAAATATCTGCTTTATGATGGTTGAGTTTATTTGCTATCAGAGTGACCTGGTAACTACTTCACCCGCACATATTTTTCAATATTCAAGCGCTCAATACCTGCGCTTTCTACTTTCTCTATGCCTTTTTGAATCAGGGTATCATTCTTAATTTCGATAGTGAAAGTGAAGTCGTGCCCTTCCCATTCTCTGGCATTGCAATATTCCAGATGCTCGGTATAATTATTGTCTTTTAGTGTATAAGTGCCTGCACCTGCTGAAAAGGCTGCAGTTGTGGAGTCTTTCCCATGATTCAGGTCATGGTTGGTAAAACTAAAATGCGTATCGTTGATTATTTTGATGAATGATAAATTTTTGGTGTAGTCGGTTACGGTTGTATCTCCTTTTTCAATCAGTGTGCCTGTCTGCAATTTCCAGGTGCCTACAATCGGCAATTTGGTATCAACCGATGTTTTAGTCTCTTTAGCACAGGAGAATACAATAGTCATTATGACTATTAGAAAGGTTAGTCTTTTAAGGTATTGGTTAATCATTTTTCTATAGAATTAGGTTGAGTCCGAAATCTACTAGATTTACTGATGCAGTGCAAATTTATTTAAGTGCTTCCCAGGCATCAGCGACAAAGAGCTTCAATAAAATTTTCCTGGGTCTTCCCAGTATTGATTTGCATATCTGAAATCAATACTATACTTTTAATCTATTACTTAAACACTGAAGGAACTTTATGAAAACCTCTGAATACCCTATCGAAATTCCACTAAGCAAACAAAAGCTTGTTCTCTTATTGATTAGTGCCATAGCTTTTGTTGGCATTGGTATATGGTTTGTTGCTAAGCCTGAGTCTTTTAAAAATGGTTTATTGGGTAACCCTACTATAGTTTTAAGCATTGGTATTTTATCGATTGCCGTTTTCGGGCTTGCGGCTTTTGTAATGGTCAAAAAATTAATGGATAATGCGCCCGGATTAATTATTGACAAAACAGGTATTACCGACAATTCTACCGGCGTTCCGGCAGGACATATTCCCTGGAGTGATATTAAGGAGATAAAGACCAATAAAGTACTTGCCCAAAAATTTCTGGTAATTATGGTTACTAAACCAGAAGAATACATTAAACGTCAAACAAGTGGAGCAGCTAAGAAAGGTGTAGAAGCGAATCATAAAATTACCGGCTCGCCTGTTAATATTCCATCATCTACGCTTAAATATAATTTTGATGAGTTGGAGGCCCTCCTAAAAAGCGAATTCGCAAAAAATAAGTCTATATAAAGTGCAATAAGGGAAAAGATTTTAGCAAATCTTTTCCCTTATTAAAATCTAGCTTCATTGTTTCCTCCTTCCCACTTCTTTTCCTTCCTATGTTGTTGAATCTATCTTCAAATAATATAAGATTTTCAGTTTAATTTTCTATTTTTGATTCAACAAATCAATACCTACCTATGATCAATGACCGTCGAAAATTTTTAAAAAACCTCAGTAAAACTACCATTGGAGCTGCCGCTATCGCATCTACTCCACTCATTGAAACACAAGCCGCTACCTCTCAAGCTAATGCTGCCAATCTTGTCAATGTGGCCCTCATTGGTGTGCGGGGAATGGGCTGGGCTGATCTTCATTCTTTTCTGAAAAATGCTGATACCAGATGTATTGCACTCTGTGATGTGGATGCCGATTTACTCGCCACAAGAGCCGCTGAAATAGAAAAGAAATTTGGTAATAAACCACAGACCTTTAGCGACCACCGGGAACTGCTCAAAGTAAAAGACCTGCAGGCGGTGATGATAGGCTCGCCCGACCACTGGCACTGTATACATGCCTGTGATGCCCTGGCTGCCGGCAAAGATGTATATGTAGAAAAACCTATCTCACTAAATGTGGAAGAAGCCGATCTGATGGTAAAAATGGTGAGAAAACATAATAGGATATTACAAGTAGGGCAATGGCAGCGCAGCGACCGCCATTGGATTGATGCCCTGAAAGAATTAAAATCCGGTTCAATCGGAAAAGTTAGACAAGTAAAAGCCTGGGCAGATGTAAATTATGGACGTGATTTTAACGTAGTGCCCGATTCGGAAGCACCTAAGGGCGTTGACTATGATCGTTGGTTGGGACCTGCGCCAAAAAGACCTTTCAACAAAAACAGGTTCCATGGTACTTTCCGCTATTTCTGGGATTATGCCGGGGGATTAATGACCGATTGGGGTGTGCATATGCTCGATATGGTACTGGCAGGTATGGATGCCCAAAACCCTAAATCTGTGATGGCCATTGGTGGTAAGCTGGCGTTCCCGAATGATGCTGCTGAAACACCGGATACCTTAACCACGGTTTATGATTTTGGTAATTTCAGTCTGGTATGGGAGCAGTTTATGGGCATGGGAACCTCGCCTTATTTAGATGACGTCAGCGAGCCAGGTGTGGCATTTATCGGAGAAAAGGGTATTCTTGCCATCAACAGAGCGCACTGGAAAATAATTCCATTGGAAGACAATGGTAAATATATGATGACACCTATGCCTGCTCGCAGAAGCTGGGACTCAGGCCTGGATGCGCATACTAAAAATTGGTTGGAATGCATCAGAGACCGTAAAGACCCTAACTGCACGATAGAAATGGGCAGAAATACGGCGGTAGTAGCCCAATTGGGCAATATTGCCTATCGCACAGGTAAAAAACTGGAGTGGGATGCCGAAAAACGCCAGTTTAGCAACGATACAGAAAGCAATAAATTATTGAAAGCCAATTACCGTGCTCCCTGGGCGTTGCCGAAAGTTTGATTTGAGAAAGTAGGATAGATAATAATTAGCTTAAAAGGGAAGCATTTAGGGCCTCCCTTTTAAAATATATCCAGAGGTATAACAGCAATTATCTTATTTTAAAAATTACCGGAATCAATTCTAGCACCTTTAAAAGCCCGCCTTTAGGGGTTAGGGGTTAAATAATTTCAAACCATACTTTGAAATGGAATGAAAAAATCTCTAATTTTGATAGCAGATATAAAATTATAACATACTGCCCATATTTCTGGTTTTCATGTAAAAGAATACTCTTGGGAATTTTATAATTTGCGACTTAATTCACCATAACCTAAGACCTACCCTCATAGAATCATAATTATCTCAGCTGAACCCGATAATGCAGAAAATTACCGTCTTCCTTATTGACGATGATGTAGACGACCAGGAAATTTTTGCATTCATTCTATCCGATGCTTTTCCACAAGTTGACTGTGTTTTTGCCAATGATGGATTGGATGCCCTGGAAAAATTACAAGATGTTTCTTTTAATCCCGGTATCATTTTCATTGATATTAACATGCCAAGAATGAATGGTCTGGAGATTCTGAAAGAAATCAAAAAAGTAAAAAGATTTTCCAAAACCCCGGTTTATATGTATTCTACCTCCAATGAAAATAAGGTAGTAGAACAAAGTAGAGAATTAGGTGCTACGGGTTTTATTAAAAAGCATATTGATACCGACGTAGCAAAAGAGGAATTCCAACATATCATTGCAAAGCTCAAATTGTAAAAGACAAATGTATGTCAGACAAGAAAATCCATGAGTTCCTGGCCGGAGGCGGAGAAATGGGGGAACGTATCCGCTCTTTCGACTGGAGTAAAACCTCATTGGGAGACCCTGAGCATTGGCCACAGGAGTTAAAAACCTGTGTTCGTATCATGCTTAGTTCGCAACAGCCTATCTGGATAGGTTGGGGAAAAGACCTGATTAAGCTTTATAATGATACTTATATTGACATTGTACGCGGTAAGCACCCTGTCGCGTTAGGCCAACCGGCTTCGGTTGTATGGCGCGACATCTGGAAGGACATCAGTCCTTTGCTTTCAAAAGCCATGCTGAAAGATGAAGGTACTTATGTAGAGTCGCAGTTGTTGATTATGCACCGCAGTGGTTTCCCTGAAGAAACTTATTATACTTTTTCTTATACTCCTGTATTGGGTGATGACGATAAGCCCGCAGGCATTATTTGTTATAATACTACCGATACCGAAAGAATTATTAATGAGCGTTCGCTCAAAACCTTACAACAGTTAGATAGTCTCGTACAGAAAAAGACCGAGAGAGAAGTCTACTTACAGGCAGCTAAAGCAGTTGAGTTTAATAAGTGGGACTTCCCCTTTGCACTCATCTATAAAATAAACGACGAAGGCGAAAGCGCAGAACTTGTAGCTACGGCGGGATTTGAAGAAAAACACCCTACTTTACCAGATATTGTTGATGTAACCAAACCAACTGTTAATACAGAACCTTTCTGTAAAGCTGTAAGCGAAAACAGACTGGTAGAATCAGAAAATAATGGTCGTTGGGGCGATTTACCTAAAGGAGCATGGGATATTATACCGCACCATTTTCTTCATGTGCCTATCAAAGGAGCTAATAAGAAATTCCCTCTGGCTATTCTGAGCATGGGGCTGAATCCCTACCGACAATTTGATGATGTTTATAAAAACTTTATTCAACTAACTGCTGACCAGATTTCTTTAGGAGTCAACAATGCCATTGCTTATGAAGAAGAGCGCAAACGGGCACAGGTACTAGAAGAACTGGACAAGGCCAAAACATTGTTTTTTTCCAATATCAGCCATGAGTTTCGTACGCCTATTACACTCATGCTTGGGCCATTGGAAGAATTATTGAATAAACCTGATATTCACCTGAGTGCTTATGAAAGGCAACATGTAGAAGTAACTCACCGCAATGCCCTACGTTTACTCAAACTTGTAAATACGCTACTAGATTTCAGCCGGATTGAAAGTGGCCGACATCAGGCACATTTCGTTCCTACCAATTTATCAGATTATACCAAAAACCTTGCGTCTAATTTTCGTTCAGTAATGGAAAAAGCTGGTCTGGAATTGGTGGTTGAAGACGGTGTTTTGCAAGAACCTGTATACGTAGATAAACAGATGTGGGAGAAGATTGTATTCAATCTTTTATCTAATGCTTTTAAATATACGCTACAAGGTTCTGTCAGAGTCCAATTGCATACAGATGGGCATCAGGCTTTTATGAGTGTGGAAGATACAGGTGTCGGGATTCCGGAGAAAGAACTCCCGCATATGTTCGACCGCTTCCATCGGGTACAGAATACAGCAGGCCGAACCCACGAGGGAACGGGTATCGGCTTGTCTTTAGTAAAAGAATTAGTTCAATTACATAAAGGAGAAATAGCAGTAGAAAGTAAAGAAGGGGTTGGCACTAAATTCACGGTAAGTATTCCTTTCGGTAATGCGCATTTACCCGCTGCACAAATACAAGAAACGGCAGATTTCGCCGACGTTATCTCAAATGTCTATATAGACGAAGCTACTTCTTTTTTACAAGACGGAATCGGCAAGTCAGATTCTGAACAAAAAAGTTTTAATCCCAGTCTGGCAACTATTCTGATAGTTGATGATAATACCGATATGCGCCAGCACATTGAATCTATTGTCAGCACCAGATATAATACACTTACTGCCGCAAATGGCGTAGAAGCTTTACATATTATTAAGCGACATCAGCCTGCCTTGATTCTAAGTGATATTATGATGCCTGTAATGGATGGCATTGAGTTATTAAAAGAAGTAAAAAAGAATCGTGAAATAGCGCATATTCCGGTAATTCTGATTACTGCCCGGGCAGGAGAAGAATCAAGAATAGAAGGTTACGAAACAGGTGCCGATGATTATATGACCAAGCCTTTTTCGGCCAATGAATTATTGTCAAGAGTAAAGTCTCAACTAAAAATTGCCCATACACGTCAGGAAGTTGAGCAACGCCTGAGAGGCTTTCTTATGCAGGCACCTGCGGCCATTGCTATTCTCGAAGGCCCCGAACATGCCTTTAGCTTAACTAATACCAGATTTCTACAGATAATCGGTCGTGAGGCAGAAGAACTATTAGGACGTGGTCTAAGAGAACTGTTTCCTGAATTTGAGGGGCAGGGTATTTACGAAATCTTCGATTATGTATATAACAGCGGCGAACCTTTTGCCACTAATGAATTTTTTGCCTCTTTCATTTATAAAGGAAATATCAGGTCAGGCTATTGGGATTTTATCATTTATCCTATCAAAAACGAAAATGGCATCATTAACGAATTGATGGTGCATGTAATTGAATCTACCGTACAGGTAGAAGCAAGAAAGAAAGTGGAAGCCAGCGAAAGACAGTTCAGAAATGTGTTGGTTCAATCGCCAAGTATATTCATGCTATTGAAAGGACCGGATATGCTAATCACATTTGCTAATGAGCCATTGCTTACCTCCTGGGGGAGAACTAAAGATATTATTGGCAATAAATTATTAGAGGTATTGCCTGAACTCCGAGACCAGGCTTTTCCGAAATTATTACAACAGGTATACGAAACAGGTGAAGTATATTATGGCAACGAAGAAAAAGCCAGAATTATTAAAGATGGTGAAATCAAAGACATCTATTATAATTATGTGTATCAGCCAAGTTACGATTTAGATAATACGATTGCGGGTATTACCGTAATGGCGACTGATGTTACTGAACAGGTAAATGCCCGCAAGAAAATAGAAGCCAGTGAAGAGCAGTTCAGAACATTGGCCGAAACATTGCCCCAACTAGTCTGGATAACAGACTCACAGGGCAATCAACAATATGCTTCCGGTCGTTGGGAAGAATATACAGGACACTCGTCATCGCCAGAAAACTGGGTTAAAACAGTTCACCCGGAAGATTATCAAAAGATGGTCAGGTTATGGAGTCATAGCTTAGCCACGGGTGATATCTACAGAATTGAATTACGTCTGAGAAGCAAGGCCGGAGAATATCGCTGGCATTACGGGCATGGAGAACCTATCCGGAATGAACATGGAGAGATTATCAGTTGGATTGGTAATTTCATGGATATCCACGACCAGAAAGTCTTTACCGAAAAATTAGAAGAGACTGTTAAAGAAAGAACGGCCGAGCTTTTAGAGAAAAATACAGCCCTCGAAAACTCCGAATCGTTTTTACAGCAATTAATCGATTCTTCCGTAGAGTTTATTATGGTAATAGACAAAGATTTCCAGATTATTAATGTCAACAAAAGATTTGAAGAGGGAATAGGTAAAACAAGCGAAGAGATATGTGGGCAAAACCTTTTTGATTTTAACCCAAAAGCAAAAGATACCGAAGAGCATGGAGCTATCTTGAAAGCCCTGCAAGGGGAAACAGTTCATTTTGATAAAAGGAGGTCTATTGCTAAAGACGACTATTTTATTGATACCTATTTTATTCCGCTAAGAGTTCAGAATCAGATTGAGGGTGTAATTATTATGTCGAGAGATGTAACCGACATTGTGCATTCTGAAATCATGCTTGAAGAAAAGAATAACGCACTCGAAAATTCTAACAAAGAACTGGAATCATTTAACTATATCGCCAGCCACGATTTACAGGAGCCGCTTCGAAAAATCAGAACCTTTATTCATCTGATTGAAAAGAGCGGTTTTGAAAGTGAAAGTGCCCGGAAATATTTCGAAAAAATCAATTCCTCAGCTCAACGTATGAGTGATTTGATTCAGTCGGTTTTAACTTATAGTCGCCTATCTAAAACAGGAGAAGACTTTACACAGACTGACCTGAATAAGATTCTGACCGAAGTACAGACTGATTTTGAGTTGTTAATAAAAGAAAAGAATGCTACTATTAAGGCTGGCAAGCTACCTTCTATTAAGGCAAATGCTTTGCAGATAAATCAGCTATTTTCCAATCTGATTAGCAATTCTCTTAAGTTTTCGACTGAAAAACCTAAGATTACAATCTCTTCAAAAATAGAAAAAGGCAAACAGATAAGTATCTTAGCTAATCCTGATCAATCTTATGTGCATCTGACATTTAAAGACAATGGTATCGGTTTCCCTGATGAATTTAAAGATAAAATCTTTAACCTTTTCCAACGCCTGCATGGCAAATCTGAATATTCAGGCACAGGTATCGGCTTAAGCATTGTGAAGAAAATAGTAGAACAGCATAAAGGATTTATCTCTGCTGAATCGAAAGATGGAGAGGGAGCAGTTTTTAATATATGGCTGCCGATAGGCGATTGAGTGAATTTGTGAGTTAGTGATTGAGTGATTAAATTATCAAAATTTGCTTTTAATTTATCTTTTTTGACCCAAAAATAAACATGAACCCACTCAACTGGCTATTAGTTTCTCAACGCCTGCAAGCACTAGCCCAGACCGGATTGGCTTATACTGAAAGTGAGTATGATCGTGAGCGGTATGAAGAAATCAATGCTATCGGTCAGCAAATTCTGGCGCAATTGAGTAATGTAGCCATTGAACATGTCATTCAGCTTTTTCCGGATGAAATAGGGTATCGCACGCCAAAAGTAGATATACGGGCCATTGTTTTTCGGGGTAGCGATGAATTGCTGATGGTGCAGGAGAAAATAGACAACAACCGTTGGACCGTTCCCGGAGGTTGGGCAGACATCGGCTATACGCCGTTTGAAGTAGCCGAAAAAGAAGTATGGGAAGAAACCGGATTAAAAGTAAAGGCTGCAAGGTTGTTAGCGGTATTCGATAAGAAAATGCACCCACATCCCTACCAACCTTGGTATGTCTATAAATTCTTTATTTTGTGCGACGTAACAGGTGGTGAAATATTGGCAGAAACCAACGAAACATCAGGTATAGCCTGGATTCCCAAAAAAGAACTACCGAATTTATCTCTTTCCATCGATAGGGCTACTTATTCGCAATTAGAAAAAATGTTTGAGTTTCTCTCCAATCCTGATTTATCAGCCTTGTGTGATTGAGGCTTCTCTTTATTTCATACTTTTTAATTCTCCTATAATATTCTTATAAATGCAACGTCCAACCCTATTATGGCTTGGACGTTGTGTTATTCTTCATCGTTAACTATATATCAGTGTAAACCTGCTTCACAACCTAGTATAACTGCCAGGAATGTTTCTGTACCCCCAGCCTGAAAGCCTGGATTCAGTGTAATCGTTTTGCCTGCTATATAATTTACACCGTTAGCTACATTAGCCGTACTTGTAATACTTTGCGAAACCCTATAAGTTCCGGCCGTTTGGCTACCCGTATAAGTGGCATTAATGTTTATAGTAGCAACCACTGGCACTCTGTTCGAAGTACAGCCTCCAACGTTACAAGCCGCATAATATGTGGTGGTTGTATTCAGGTTAGGCGTAGCATAGGTACCTCCTGTAAATATGGCTGAACCTCCGCTAGCAACATTGTACCACATAACTGTACCACCACTACAGCCTGAAGCCAATAAGGTTACCGAACCTTCCCCACAACGGCTTCCGCCTGTTCCTATTGGTGCATTAGGAATTGGCGTAATGGTTGCTGTTACACTTACCCTGCCAGAGGTACAACCATTTAATGTACAGGTTATCTGGTATGTAGTAGTAGACGATAAACTTGGTGTCGGATAACTGGTTCCTGTGGCAATAGACGAACCTCCACTTGCTAAGTTATACCAGTTAATAGTACCTCCGGGACAACCAGATGCGGTTAAGGTTACCGAACCAGACCCACATCGACTAGCGCCAATCCCAGTTGGTATGGTGGCGTTACTCCTGGTAATAGTTGCTATAGCTGAGTTAACCGCAGTACAGGCTCCACTTTTGACAACAGCACGGAATTGTGTTGTTTGTGTGATGTTTGAATAGTTGAGCGTAGTGGTAGTATTAGCAATCTGCGTAATAAGATTGGTGAAACCATCAGTTGAAGACTCCCATCTCACAACAGAGCCTGTATGCCCGCTTAAGGTAAGTGTACCCGAATTAGTATCAAAACACACTGTAGTACTACCTGCTACTGTACCACCAACAGAAGCAGGGTTGACTGTAAATGTAGTCGGTGTACGGCAACCTACAGCCGAGCTATCTGCCAGATAAAAGGTTTTTGTAATCGGAGTAGATGTATTAGGAATACCCGAGTTGGCCACGCCGACAGGATTAAATATATTACCCCTGAACAGAGAGGAACCTCCTGAGCTGGCAGTATACCAATCACTGACATTCTTGAAAATAGGAGAAGTGGCTTGTAAGGTATAATCTCCGGTTACGCCATTATCGTAGGTGCTAATAACCAATATATAAGTAGTGCCTGCTGTTAGGTTCTGAACAATTCTTGGAGCATAGGTTTTCGTTCCACTATCATCATCGCCTCTTACAAAATTAACAGCCGGAGTTGTCGGATTAAATGAGGTATGATAGAGCGTCATATATCCGTCATAAGGTGTAAACCCATCAAATGTTCCATCGATTAACTCAATAGATACGGTACCGTTCGATGTGGGTGTAAAGGTATGGGTTTTATAGTGTACAGCAGTACCAACACTAGATGCCCAATAGTAAGTTATATTATTACCATCACCTCTTCTATAAGTTGGAGAACTGGTAGTTAATGTTCCATGCAAAAGCGTAGTAGAAGTACCTACACCAACTAAACCCTGTCCACCAGGCACAGCACCATTCTGACAAACGGCATAAGTTGCTACAGCCGGGGTCGGTCTGGGATTAACTGTTACCTTAACTGCCTGAGGTGCCTGGCAGCTACTTGGCGTTAACAAAAAGTAATAAGTAACAACAATTGGTAATTTAGTAGTATTAATCAAAGTCTCATTGATAGAAGAACTATTACCGCTACCTGCTGAATTGCTGATACCTGTTACTGCGGGGCGCGACCAGCTAAAAGTAGTGGTTCCTGCAGTGGCTGTGGTAGCAGTATAAGCAAACGCCGTATTTGAACAAACCGTAACAAATTTGGCAGAACTTAGTGGTCTGTCAGTAAACGGCGTAAAATCTTCTACAACGGTAAGGTCGTCAGTTGATACCCCTGTAGAGGCATTCATCCCTAAACCACGGCGGGCAAATGCTTTCCAGATAGCACATTTATAACGTCCGCCAAAAAGGTTTTGGTCGGCTGTCAGAATAGCGTTACGGGCATCTACAAAACTGGGGCTACAAGGTTGTAATCTCAAGCCCTCGTTTACTAGTTTTAGCGCCGCTATATTACCCCTCATATCGGTAATAGCTGCCGGAGTAGTATAAATATTATTTACGATCTGGCCATCCTGCATGATAATCTCCCAGGTCATGTCCCAAAGCATCGTTGCCCAGATTGACCCTATGCCATGAGGAATAGAATAGTCTGTTATTTTCCCATAAGTAATCAACGGATTTACATTGGCCATATCATACGAGTATGGGTACGGACGAATACCACCACCATTGGTAGACTCTCCTAATACATAAGTCCCCATACTTCTGGAAATATTCGCACTAGCCAGATTGGGTGATAATGAACTCCAGTTAGTTGTAAGCATCAAAGCCAGATAATCACTCCATCCTTCTCCGCCTTGTTCTGCATTTTGAAGACAGCTAACATTAGCAGGGCCACCCGTTAATCGGTTCGACCAGCCATGTCCATATTCATGAGTCATTACACCATTATCAAAATCAGAATCCGGTGTATAGGCAGGGCTTCCTCCATCATCAAATATATACATCTGCATTCGTGGATTCTGTCCATCCGGTGGTGTACCGAAGTTTGCGTTATTGGTACCTGAGCCATCCTGTGCATCAGCATATACATAATCGTTTCCTAGCCCCTGTCCGGTTGTATTTATTTTCTGGAAATTGCCACTAGGTTCATCAAAACCATATTTCAATAAAACATCATGAATCAGATTATTCCAATAGAAAAGATTGGTAATAGCGGCATCGCGGTTGGCCGCTGCCGTTCCTGTAGTTTGTGAATACGGGTAGTTAAAATCCAGTGTAGCCGAGTTTGGGCTTGCTCCGGCAGTAATTTCATCATCATCTGCTAAATCTTCTTTTGCCCATACGTTATTTCCACGTGTATTTGTATAATTGGTTGTCCCATCAAAATGCCAGCCATTGGTAGCCCCAAGCGAAGGATTTGCAGGCATAAATTTGGTATAAGGGTTCGTGACAATTGTACGAGCTCCGTGAATGGGGCTCTCCAGTGGATAGTCAAAAACATTGTAACTATTTGCCACTAAAGGTTGAAGGAAATTGAAAGTTTGTCTGGCATTGGCAGGTTGCTCATCACAAATATGAGGCTCCTGTCTGTGCTGAGGCGTTCCAAAATTGCAATGAATAATCTGGTCGATAGTAGATACAATCTCTCCTGAAACGGCATCTACTTTCACACTCCAGTGACTCTTATGATCTTTTGTATATATTTGAACATTCCATACTAACTGAACACCGGGCTTAGGCGTTTTACCCTCTATCTTAGCCCCAGTAAACCAATACAACTTCACATCAATATTTTCATTTGATAAATCGGCATTGGTATAAACAGCTTTGCTTATTTGTCCGTTCGCTAACTTAATCACATTTACTTCTTTGTTGTTAGCCTGATTATTAGGCAGATTCAGGCTTGCAGCCGCTTTTGAAATAGCACTCACAGGTGTTAGCTGTATAGCTGAAACACTCGTCGGAGCTTTTGAAGCGATGTCTTCAAGAAAATTATTACCTACATGAATGACTTTCTCATTAGCAAATGTAGCATTCAATATACCATTATACACTTCTACTGACTGATAGTTCTGGATATAATAAACGTGATACCAACCAGTACTTGGCGAAAGGTAAGCGCTTGAAATACCCATTTCTCTCAGGTCATTAGCCGAAAGCTTGTAAGTTGAAGCATTAGCTGTGAGATATTCCTTTACTTTCTCAACTTCTTTTTGTGCCTGCACCTGAAAAGAACATAAGAGTACAAGCAAGAGCAGACACCAGTTTTGGCAGGCTCTGTTTTTGATTCGTAAATGTGTTAGCATAGAGATATTGTTATAGATATACAGTAAAAATTATTAATGATTTTAATAAAATCACAGCATACATTTAAAGTAACTGCAGAAGTTCTGGTGGTGAATTCTAAAGAATAATGAACCTTTTGGTAAGAAATTATACTAAAATCAAATCAGGAAATAATATACAATTAGTTTATCGCTAAGGTTAACATATCATTATTCTGGACAGTAAAACGGTAAAATCGGGTAAGATTCTTTGTGTACATGGCTTAATATTCTACTTCTCTGAAATAAACCTCTATTTTACGGCAAAATCATGTCTAAAACAACATCTATTTACTAAACGGCTACGTATATAGAAGCTTTTTTTACTTTAGAAAATAGTTAATTTCAAAGCATAATACGCAGATTATATTATGGGTTTATTTTTACTACTCAATAAAGCAAAACGTCCAACCTTTACTGGACGGACGTTTTCACATTAATCTTTGTCAGAATATTTTATCTCTCACTTTGTTAATCCGGACTCTGGTTACATTCCAGAATTCTGGCGGTAAATGTTTCATTACCCCCTGCCTGAAAGCCAGGTGTTAAAATAATGGACTTTCCTGCAAAATAACTCGTGCCTGTACTTATGTCAGATGCACTTGTGATACTTTGCGAAGCTCTATAAGTTCCGGCAGCTTGATTGCCCAAGGCATAAGTAATATTTGTATTAATGACAGCCAATACAGACACTCTTGAAGAAACACAAGACCCTATGACACAAGCCACATAGTAAGTGGTATTGGAAGAAATACTTGGAGTAATAAATGTACCACCTGCACCTACAGCAGAGCCTCCGGTAGCAGTTGCATACCAATTAAGTGTGCCTCCGCTACAACCCGTAGCTGTCAGGTTAACAGTACCCGTACCACATCGGCTGGCATTAACAGGGGTTGGTGCGCCGGGAACAGGATTAATAGTAGCAGTAATAGCCACTCTATTTGAAGTACAAATGCCAATAGTGCAACTGATGTAATAAGTTGTGGTAACCGTGAGATTCTGCGTTGCATAACTCGTTCCGGCAGCAATAGCAGAGCCCCCGCTATTGGCAGTATACCAGTTAATAGTACCACCTGTACAACCGGTAGCGGTTAGGGTTATCACTCCTGCCCCACAACTACTGCCATTGTTTGGTGTAGGTGCCGTTGGGTTTGGATTAACCGTTGCTACCACCGGTTTTCTGGCAGAAATACAAGTACCTACTGTACAACTTACATGATAAGTTGTGGTAGTTGTAAGATTAGGGATATTATAACTTGTCCCGGTAGTAAGTAATGAGCCTCCACTGGCGGCATTATACCAGTTAATAGCTCCCCCTGCGCAACCAGTTGCAGTCAGATTTACACTGCCGGCTCCACATCTGCTTACATCAGTCACTGACGGAACATCAGGTATTGGGTTTATAGTAGCTGTTACAGCTATTCTATTTGATGAACAAGGCCCTACAATGCAAGCTACATAATATGTTGTCGTAGTTGAAAGCCCTGGTGTAGCATAACTAGTTCCGGTTGCAATGGCTGAACCACCACTACTAGCCGTATACCAGTTAATGTTTCCACCTGCACAACCTGTTGCTGTAAGCATTATCGAACCTGAATCACAACGGCTGGCACCAGTCGGCGTAGGTGCACCAGGTGCCGGATTAACGGTTGCCACTGCAGGTACTCTGTTAGAAACGCATGGTCCAAGCGTACAACCGGCATAATAGGTTGTCGTACTGGCTATATTGGGTGTATTAAAACTTGTTCCGGTTGCCATAGCTGAGCCACCGATACTTGCTGTATACCAGTTAATAGTACCACCTATACAACCCGAAGCAGATAATGTTACTGAACCTACATCACAGCGGCTATTACCAGTGGTTGAAGGTGTACTTGGAACAGGATTAACGATAGCTGTTATAGATACTCTATCAGAAGCACAAGCGCCTACGACACAACTGATATAATAAGTAACAGAGTTTGTAAGATTTCCTGTAGTATAGCTTGTCCCAACTGATATGGCAAGCCCACCACTCGTAGTAGTATACCAGTAAACATCTCCACCAGAACAGCCTGCGCTTATAAGTGTTACAGTTCCTGGCCCGCAACGATTTACATTGGTTGAAGTTGGTGCAGCTGGCCCGGGATTAACAGTGGCAACTACAGGCACTTTGGTTGATGAACAAGCACCTAGTACACAAGCCACATAATAAGTGGTAGTGGCAGAAATAGCAGGTGTAGCATATGTTTCGCCGGTTGCAATAGCAGATCCTCCACTATTAGAAGTAAACCAACTCAAGGTACCACCTCCGGCGCAACCTACGGCTGTAAGTGTTACAGAACCTGTGCCACAACGACTTCCATCTGTACCCGATGGAGCAGAGAGACTTCCTGCAGATATAGTAGCTGTTATAGACGCTCTGCCACTGGAAACGCAATTATTAACTGTGCAATTGACATAATAGGTTGTGGTAGTAGATAAACTTGGGGTAGTAAAACTCGTACCTGTAGCAATTGAAGAGCCACCATTCATTGCTGTAAACCAATTGATAGTACCATTGCCACAACCTGTTGCCATAAGTGTTACAGTACCAGCGCCACATCGTCCTCCATTTACTGGAATAGGATTATCCGGTATTTGGGTAATAGTAGCGGTTACAGAAGCACGAACAGAATTACAATTATTAATAGTGCATCCTACATAATAAGTCGTTGTTATTGAGAGTGTCGGGGTAGTATAGCTTGTACCTGTAGCTATGGGTGAGCCTCCGCTAATAGCTGTATACCAGTTTAGCGTACCATTGGTACAACCAGTTGCTGTTAGCATTAGGGCTGCATTACCACAACTGCTGCTTCCTAAGGTTACTGGTAAGGTGGTAGAGGTAATCGTGGCTGTTACAGGGACTCTTCCATCACCACAATTACTAACCGAACAATTCACATAATAAGTAGTGGTAGTAGATAGGTTCGGGGTAGTATAGCTTGTACCTGTAGCGATTACTGAGCCTCCACTTGCTGCAGTGTACCAATTGACAGTACCACTTGTACAACCCGTAGCTGTTAATGTTAACGATCCTACATCGCAACGACCGGCTCCAGTAGCTATGGGAGAATCTCCCGGTAGATAGGTAATGGTGGCAATACTAGAATACTGCTCACTACAAGCTCCGCTTTTTACAATAGCTCTATACTGGGTAGTTTGAGTTAGGTTTATAAAAGTAAGAGTAGTAGTGGCACCATTGATAATGGTAATATCATTAAAATTATTAGTAGAAGACTCCCATCTGACAACAGAGCCCACATGTCCTGCTAAAGTAAGCGTTCCGGTATTATTGCTAGAACAAACTGTTGTGCTCCCTGCCAGGTTGCCGCCTATGGTATATGGATTAATTGTAAAGGTCGTTTGAGTACGACATGCAGCCTCTGGTGAACTAGCGTAAAATATAGTTGTGCCCGGAGTAGATGTATTCGGAATACCGGAGCCTTCAACCCCAACAGGATTAAATACATTTCCGGTTGCTATCGGTGTTCCGCCAGAGCTGGTGGTATACCATTGTACAAAGCCTCCAAAAACTGGCGAAGTAGCCTGGATTCTGTAAGTTCCTGTATAACCACTACTATAAGTGGAACCTACTAATATATAGGTAGTTCCTGCAACTACCGGATAAGTTATACTGGCGTACCAACCGTACCCGCTGTCATCATCACCCATTAAAAAATTATTGGCTGGGGTATTGGGGTCAAAAGAATTTTGATAAAGTGTGATATAATTATCAACAGAATTACCATTTAAAATGGCTTCTGTTGTCTCGAAAGTTACATAGCCGGAAATAGTTGGTGTAAAAGTATGTGTCTGATAATAAACACTGGTACCTGATGAATAATATGTAGTTGTTGCGTTCCCATATCCTCTTATATAGCTTGGAGAATTGCTGGTTAAAGTGCCATTAACAATATTTGTATTTACGCTTGAAGCCATTACCAAGCCCTCTCCTTCAGGTACTGAATTATCTTTACAAACAGCATATGCACCGACTTCTGCCACAGGCGATGGATTTACGATAACTGCTACATCCTGAGAAGAAAGACACGAACTTGGTGTTAAATAGAATTTATAAACAACTGTGATGGCCTGCCCGGTAGTATTTATCAGTGCTTCATTGATCATATTAGTATTACCACTCGCTGCAGGATTACTGATTCCTACGACCGCTGCACGTGTCCAGTTATAGGTGGTTGTACCACCTGCTGATGTAGTAGCGGTATAAGCAAGTGGGCTGCCTGAACAGATCGTAACATTCAGTGGCGAAGTTAATTGTCTGTCTGTAGCCGGTGTAAAATCTTCTGTTATATACGTATCATCAGAACTTACTCCTGTTGATGCATTTACACCCAAGCCACGGCGAGCAAATGCTTTCCAGATTGAACATTTATAACGCCCGTTGAATAATAATGAATCGGCTTTCAGAATAGCGTTACGGGCATCTATAAAACTTGGACTGCAAGGCTGTAATCTTAAGCCTTCATTTACCAGCTTAAATGCTGCTGCATTTCCTACTAATTCTGTTGTATTATAGATATTGTTAATAATGCGGTTATCCTGCATAATAATTTCCCAGGTCATATCCCATAACATCGTTGCCCAGATTGAACCTATCCCGTGTGGAATAGCATAAGTAGCTACCTTTCCATAAGTTACCGGAGCATTGATATTAGCCATATCGTAAGAATATCGATATGGGCGGATACCATCACCTGAGGTAGGTTCTGTCAATACATAGGTACCAATTCCTCTGGGAATGTTGGCACTTGTGATAGTTGGAGTCATTAAAGACCAGTCTGTTGTCAGCATCAGACCCAGATAATCGCTCCAGCCCTCGCCCCCTTGTTCATCATTCCAGAGACAATCTACGTTGGCCGGGCCACCTGTTAATCTGATGGACCAACCATGACCATATTCATGGGCAATTACAGCATTATCAAAATCTGAATCAGGTTGGTATTGCGGGCTCCCGCCTGTGTTCCACAAAAACATCTGCATCCGAGGATTAGCCCCATCGGCTGGTGTGTAGAAATTGGCATTATTACTTCCTGAGCCATCTTGTGCATCGGCATATACAAAGTCGTTGCCATTGCCACCCCTACTCATATTGTTTTGCTGGAAATTGCCTGCAGGTTCATCAAACCCGTATTTCCACAATACATCATGTATCAGGTTGTTCCAGTAGAAAAGATTGGTAATAGCTGCATTCTGATTAGCCAGGTAAGTATTAGGTCCTTGTGTATATGAATAATCAAACTCTAAAGATGGTGAATCAGGGCTTGCCCCTATCGACCACTCATTATCAGCACTTCTGTCTTCTTTAGCCCAGACATTATTACCTCTGGTATTGGTATAGTTATTTGTACCATCAGTATGCCAACCATTGGTATTACCCGGGCCAGTACCGGCTCCCGTAAATTTTGTGTAAGGATTAGTTACAATTGTTCTGCTACCATGATTCGGACTTTCTACAGGATAATCGAATACATTATAGCTATTAGGTGCTAAGGTCTGAGGCTTATTATTCTCTTTTGCCTGACTGGCATGCGCAAGAGCAGTAGCTTCATTTGGGAGATGTGTATGTTCACGCCCTCCGAAACTACAACGAATGATTTTATCTGAAGTCTTTAAAACATCTCCTGTAATGGCATCCAGTTGAACACTCCAGGCATTTTTATGGTCTTTCGTCGTTATTCTGACATCCCACGAAAGTTTCACCTTAGGCACATCTTTTTTACCCTCACTATTATTGTAGGTTACCCAATAGAGTTTTACTTCAATATTTTCGTTAGATAGTTCTGCATTAGTATATACTGCCTTAGTGATTTGTCCGTTTGCCAACCTCACAACATTTTGTTCCTTATTATTAGTTGGGCTATGCGCGAGATTCAGACTTAGAGCAGCTTTTGCCATTGCATTAACAGGGCTCATCAATAACCCTATCGAATCGCCTGGAATCCTGGCGGCTATATTTCCTACAAAACTATTGGCTATATGCGCTACATTATCATTGACTATCGTTGCATTCAGTAATCCATTATATACCTCTATTGATTGATAAGTCTGGTTGAAATAAACATGATACCAACCTGTAGTAGGCGATAAATAGGCACTTGAGATAGACATTTCGTCAATATCTTTGGCCGTTAATTGATACTTCGTGGTGTTAGCTCGCAGGTAGGTCTTTATTTTTTCAACTTCTTTTTGGGCATGAAGCGTAAGCGATAAAGTCAAAGCAAACAATAGCAAGTAGCATTTTCTATAAATGCTGTTTTTAGAAAGTAGATGTTTGGTCATAAAAGTTTATCAATGTAATAAAACATAAGTCATCAGCATTATGTGGCCAATCAATCAGCACAGATGAACCAAGGCCAAGCCTGAAAAACAGACTATTGATTCAAAAGTTTTAGGATTTTGTAAAATAAATGTGAGGAATTTCACACAGCAAAACGATAAAAGGAAGCTTCTTTTACCGAATAATGAATAGTTGACATAATCAAAGCGTTTGAAATAGTATATTAATTATCCACCAAATTTAGTAAACAGACAATTAAGGGTGAAGTATACGGCAAAAATATGGGAAAAGCAATTTTTTTATTTTGGAGGTATATATTCTATCAAACAAAATGGAGAAAATGATTATATAAATCATTTTCTCCATTTTGTTAAAGCCCAATTAATTCCAATCCTATCACTCAATCTTCAATGATTTCAACGGATTAAGCAAAGCAGCTTTGATGCTCTGAAAACTAACTGTCAGAACAGCAATAAGAATAGCTGATGAACCTGCTGCGGCAAACATCCACCACTGTATCTCAACAGCATAGGCAAATTCCTTCAGCCATTGGGTCATTCCCCACCATCCTAATGGAAATGCTAATAAGGTGGCAATCACCACTAACCACAGAAAGTCTTTAGATAGCAGAATCACCACACTTGTTATCGATGCACCCAGAGTTTTCCGGATCCCTATTTCTTTTGTACGCAATTGAGCTACATAAGCCGATAAACCAAATAATCCTAAGCAGGAAATAAAGATGGCGAATACCGCAAATACTTTCATGATATTGCCAACTCGCTGTTCCGAATCATACAAATGTTCTATCTTTTCATCTAAAAATGAATAGCTGAATACACTATTAGGTGAAACACGGGCTACTGTGTTTTGTGCAGCTTGTATGGTTTTAGTTAAGTTTTCACCTTTCACTTTCATCAGGAAATAGGTGGTTTCCTGCGGGATATTTACAATTACCAATGGCTCAATAGCATTATGAAGTGAGGCAAAATGGAAGTCTTTCACCACTCCTACTATTTCAACCGTTTTATCCCAGAAAATTAGTTTTTGCCCGATTGGGTCTTTAACATTTAAGACTTTCGCTGCAGCTTCATTGATAATAAGGGTTGGAGGAGCATCATCAGTTTTGGGAAGAAAATTTCGCCCTGACTTTAAATCAATTTTCAGTACAGGCAGTAAGTTTTCATCACCAAATACCAAGCGCATGGATATATCTTCCTTCGGTTTTTCGGGCAAAGCTAATCGATCCATCCCTATTCGGTCTCCAGGTAAATTGGAAGTTAAGCCTATTTGTGTTATAGAAGTATTTTTTAATAATTCATTCTTGATAGTACTTACTTTATTATATAAATCGCCGTAGAGTTTGACTGCCACCACCTGCTCCTGCTCAAAGCCTAATTTCTTGTTCTGGAAGAACTTCATTTGCTGATACACCACAATGGTACTGAAAATCATGAATACAGATACCACAAACTGAAACACAATGAGGCCCTTGCGAACGAAGGTAACTGATGACCCCATCAGTTTTTTACCTTTCAATGATTTTATCGGTTCAAAGTTTGAAATAAACCAGGCAGGATACATGCCCGCCACAAGGCTGATAAAAACTACAATGCCCAACATAGTCAGGATATTGACCGGTGTAAACAAAGTCCAGATTGAAAGGCTCTTGGCTGTCAGGTCATTATAAAATGGCAACGCAAGCAAAAATATTACTAATGCAATTACTGCAGCAATAAGAGTCATTAGGGTAGATTCGCCTAAGAATTGCTTTATCAACTCTGATTTCCTTGCCCCTAAAACTTTTCTGACACCCACTTCTTTCATCCGATTGAAAGCCTGTGCCGTAGCCATATTGACAAAATTAACCGAGGCTACCAGTAGAATAAGCACAGCTACTATCGAGAAAATATAGACATAGAGTATATCACTGTTAGGCCCCATTTCTTTCTCGAAATGCGAACGCAGGTGAATATCTGTAATGGGTTGCAGATATATTTGTCGACTTTTCAGAATCTTATCTCTTTTCTCTCCGATAGCCCCATAGAACTTTACCATAAAATCGGGTATTTTGGTCTCTACCCCCAATTTTGTTGAGCTTTTGTTTAGCATCACGAAATTATAGAAACCAGACCATGTTCTGTTTTTCAATCTGTCCTGTACAGGTTCTCTATAAATAGTAGACATAGAAATTAGATAATCGAACGACAAATGTGTTGGGAATGAGAAGTTTTCAATAACCCCTGTTACCATTAATAGGTGATTGTCTATATCATCTTTGATATACTTTCCTATAGGGTCTTCATTACCAAAGTATTTTCTTGCCATATCTTCAGTCAATACAATGGCATCTAACTGGCTTAATGCCGTTTTATGATTACCTTTGATAAAAGGCAAATCGAACATTTCTGTTACAGTTGAATCGGCAAAGAACCCTCTCTTCTCTTCAAATTGTCTTACTTCGCTGGTAGATGAGGCTTTGTAACTAAATACACGGTCAGGATACGGTCTGTTAAACCGGGCGATGGTCTGAATAGCCGGAATTTCCTTTTGCATTTCAACTGCTAAAACAGGCGAAGTAGCGGTCCAACGTCGGTTGGTTTCATCGATATTTTCCATATTAATCCGATAAATACGGTCGGCACTGGTAAAGCCTTTGTCATAACTTAATTCATCTTTAACATGCAGGAGAATCAGCAACACACAGGCTAGGCCCAGTGCCAGACCCATAATAGTTAACGAGCTATTCAGGCGGTCTTTTAATAGCGTACGAAAAGCGATTTTAAAGTGATTTCTTAACATAGTAATAGCTAAATTTGATTTTTCGTAATTATCTCTTTTTTTACGTCGACGAACAAAAGGTGGCAAAACGGTAATCACACTAAATATATAGTGTAGATCTGCCCATAACTTTCCTGATTTTTGAATCCAATAGGCATATAGTTCTTCCAAATCTCCGGCTACCTCCTCCAAAGTGTCTTCAGGGTGGAATCGGGCGAGTAGATATATTGCCCATTTAGGAGGGGTTTGGTTCATAGTTTTAATTTAGTGATTGAGCGATTGAGCGATTGAGTGATTAGAAATCATGAATAATAAATGATATACTGGTGAGTAATTCATTTCCTCTTTGTTTCAATCCCTCATTCACTCAATAAATCAAATCACTAATTCACTCATTTTTAAGTGATTTTACCGGATTCATCATCGCCGCCCTTATCGACTGGAAACTGACTGTAAACAAGGCGATCAGAATAGCCAATGCAGCTGCTCCTACAAATAACCATGCACTGATTTTAATACGATAAGGATAATCCTTTAACCACTCGTTGATGGCATAATAGGCTGATGGAAAAGCAAATACAAATGATATTACGACCAGTTTCAGGAAGTCAGACGATAGCAACTGAACAATGCTGTTGACTGATGCGCCTAATACCTTGCGGATACCTATTTCTTTCGTTCGACGTTCGGCTGAAAGCGTTACTAAACCAAATAAACCAATGCAGGAAATAAAAATGGTGAGCATAGCACCAAAAAACATAATCTGTTTCCATTTTGCTTCTGATTCATATCTTTTCTTATTTTCTTCGTCAATAAATTTGTAAGTATAGGGCGTAAAAGGGAACAGTTTTTTAAATATTTTTTCGATATGAGCCAGACTAGCAGTCTCTGAGTCTGGCTTTATTTTTATAAACATTCTACCGTAGTCACGCTTAGGCTTCATGGTAAATACCTGAGGATTAATCTCCCTGGTTAAATCGTAGAAATGATAATCTTTTACTACGCCAACTACCTGATACTTGTCATTTTCGTTATACCAGAAATCAATTATCTGTCCTATCGGGTTTTTCCAACCGGCCTCTTTAACAAAGCTCTCATTAACTAAAACCGCTTTGGTAGAATCTGTCGGGAAATCAGCTGAAAAGTTTCGACCCATCACTATCGGGATTTTCAGCATAGGCAGGTATCCGGCATCAACGGTTTCATAATTAAAGGTTATTTGCTTATCGCCGTTAATTTTTGCACCATCATTTGAGCTACCTCCATTTTTAGGAGCAACAGCTACGATATTCGGATTTTGTAGTAATACTTCTTTCCATAATCGTGCTTCATTTCGGCTTAAACGCGATTTATCAACACTAATCAGGTTGGTATCATCATATCCCAGATCTTTATTGAGCAGGTAATCAAATTGAGAATAAATTGTTAGCGTGCCGATAATAAGGAAAGAACCAATAGAAAACTGTAACACAACCAATCCCTTTTGCAGGTAGTTTCTGCCTGATAGATTGAATCGGTTATACAAGGTCTGAACAGGGCTGTACTCTGATAATACCAGAGCCGGATAAAAACCAGCTAACATGCCCGTTAGCATGAAGAGCACTATGTAAGATCCAATCAATTTAGCATCAAACAAATAAGAAAGTGCCAGTGCTTTATTGGATAATTGATTAAAAACAGGTAGTGCCAACTGTACTAATGCTATGGCAAAAGTGAAAGCAATGAAACAAAGCAAATACGACTCGCCTAAAAACTGAAGAATTAATTGTTTTCTTCCGCCTCCTACTACTTTTCTTACACCAATTTCTTTCGCTCTTTTAAGCGAACGGGCCACGGTAAGGTTAACAAAGTTGATGCAGGCAATCAGAAGTATAAAAATGGCTATTCCGGATAATATATAAGAAAACATCGGGTTACTCCCATCTACCAGCCCATTTTCGGGAGGTAGTTCTTCATCCAGATGCATAGCTGTATAAGGCTGAAGTTTGTATACATTTTTACTGTGATAATCATACTTCTGCTCCATATCAGTGATAATGTCCTTAGCATCGGCCATATATACCCGATTCATTTTGTTTTCAACGGTTCTGATACTGGTATTTGGCTTAATCAGCACAAATGTGTTGAGCGAAGAACTAAACCATTTTTGCTTATTCTGCATTACTTCATTTTCTACCACCATAGGCACCAGAGCATCGAACTTGATACTAGAGTTCTCAGGGCATTTTTTTGTAACCCCTGTAACTATATAAGGCGTAAACTGGCTACTTTTACCATATGTATCTTTCAGAAAAATAACTCTTCCTAAAGCATTGGTGGTATTAAACTGTCGTTCGGCCATCTCTTCTGAAATAACAATCGATTGCGGATTTATTAAAGCTGTTTTAGGCTCACCGCCTATCATGGGAAATGAAAAGATCGAAAAGAAATCGCGGTCTACTTTGTATACTCCCAGGCTCTTTATATTGTCTTTTTCTTTAATATCATTCTGGTTATATTGAAACCGAGCAAAATGCTGAATTTCCGGCACACCCTCTGCAAATTTTGGCCCTTGCAAATACCCGGTATTACTTTGTTTACCAACCGTTTCGCCATTGGGATGATGAATGTCTATCACAATCCTATATATATTCGGATTATTAGTATGAAACCGGTCGTAGCTTACTTCGTCTTTGGTATAAAGCATAATCAGCATGGCAGCGGCTAAACCCATACTTAAACCTAATATGTTGATACCTGAATATACCTTATTGTGAGCAATGGTTCTAAAAGCAATTTTGAAATAGTTTTGTAGCATAGCTGAACTTAAGATTGAGGGTTTATAATAGCTTTCTTTTCTTTGTCTTTTACGTACAAAGGGTGGTAAAACCGATAATACATTTAACAGGTATAGCATGCCCGGAATTTGCCCGAGCGTTGATAACGATAAGCATGCAACTCTTCCAGATCACCTGTTACTTCTTCTAATGTCTCTTCAGGATGAAACCACAATAACAGGCGGTATATCCATTGGGGTGGTGAGCTACCTCTTTGGATATCAGGTTTCATAGGGTCTATATTGTCCGATTCTGGCTTTTTCATAATCCACTTAAACGAAGAGTATGAGGTGGTATCATTTGCCAGAGCCCCTGACGTAATTCGTTCACTTCCTGCAAGGTTCTGCTACCCAAGGCTGTAACTTTAAACAGTCGTTTTCGACGCCCTCCTCTTTCGTTCGTAGCACCACCTAGCTCTGAACTTACAAAGCCCTTTTCCTCTAATCTTATTAGGGTATTGTGTACCGTACCAAAGGCCACTACCCGCCCAGTATGTTCTTCAAGGGCCTGGTTGACCGATACCCCATAAGCTTCTTTATCTAAAATGGCTACCATGAGTAAAACCATTTCTTCAAATTCGCCCAGATTTGCTCTATGCATAGGTTTAAATGATTAGTTTCTATTTTGTCGTACAAATATAATGCCACTAGATAAAAACGGCCTTTCAGGCCATTCTGAGGCATATTTGATTAAAAGTGTCCGTCCGCAAGCGGACAAATTCTGTCCGCTTGCGGACGGACAAGCTTAAGTTTTCTATAAAAGAAAATAATGTTATTTCCTTAATGAATGTAGTTTTTAATGGTTTTTACATTTAAGAGAAAATGGCTTAATTTGTTTAATAAATTCAATGAATTTTTATGCTACAACCAAGAATAGAAACACTACAAGAAAAGAAACTGATAGGCAGGCACCTGACCATGTCTTTTAACGACAATAAAACTGGTGAATTATGGCGAAGTTTTATGCCACATCGTAGCGCCATAACCAATGCTGTCAGCACTGACCTTTATTCCATGCAACTATATACATCGGATTTCTTTAAGCAGTTTAATCCACATACAACTTTCGAAAAATGGGCAGCTGTTGAGGTAGAAGGTTTTGATAGCATTCAAGAGGGAATGGAACCATTTACACTCACAGGTGGCTTATATGCAGTTTTCCTGCATAGGGGCTCAAGTACTGATAACAGCACATTTCAATATATTTTCAGCACATGGCTACCCAATTCTGAATATCTGCTTGACGACCGCCCACATTTTGAATTGTTAGGAGCAAAATATAAAAATTCCGACACAGATTCGGAAGAAGAGATATGGATACCAATACGATTGAAGGATTAAATCATTGTTCTGATATCCCGAAAGTTTACTTCTTCAAAGGATAACCCAGATAAATCATCACCAAAGGCATTAATAAGAAAGGAATTTCTATCAGAGCCGTTTTAAGATTACCTGTTTTTAGCGATAAAGCCATAATTAAAACAATCAGCATGGCATTCAAAACATTACCAATAAAAAAGGTTTGAGGGAATAATACCAAAGCACCAACTGCCAGACTGAGGATGCTGATAGTTAGAATAACAGGTTTACTGATGCCGAGGGCAGCGACCATTTCGTTGGTTTCAGATTTCATTGAGAGTCCATCCCAACCGTGTTTGAAACTCAGGAAGGCTGTTATCAGAATAAGTATGCCGCTAATGATTTTTAAGAGAGTCATGTTGCAAGAGTTTATTAAAGTTTCTATTAAACAAAGGTCATACAGAAAACCATCTCATTGCTTACAAACATCAATCCATTATTTGCAAGAATCAAATCATGCACGAAAGCCCAGGGGTGTAACAGAGGTTTGTTTTTTGAAAAAGTTAGAAAAATGGGCTACTTCTTCAAAGCCTAGCGAATAGGCAATCTCTGATATATTCCAGTCAGTTTGCTTTAATAATATCTTAGCTTCTCTAATAATCCTACCACTAATCAGGTCGGTTGTGGTTTTACCTGTATTTTCCTTTAATACCTTATTTAGATGATTTACATGTACAGCCAGCCTGTCAGCATAATCCTTAGCAGTCCTGAGGCTTAGTTTTTGTTGCGGCGATTCTATCGGAAACTGGCGTTCCAGTAATTCGATAAATAAAGAGGAAACACGAGCAGCAGCATTATGACTGGTATAAAGCGCCGAGAGAGGTTGTAATTTTTGCCCGTAATGAATTAATTCCAACACATAATTCCGTATTAAATCATATTTATAGACATAGTCAGACGATAATTCTTTGTGCATTTTTTTGAAGATATAATTAATATCTTCAACCTCATCTTCCGATAACTGAAAGACCGGATAGCCGCCTGATTTAAAAATAGGCAGGTCGTCTAATACTACCCCGCTTTTATTCTTAATTAAAAACTCATCGGTAAACACACAAAAATGGCCCGATTGATTCGTATCTTTCGGCACATAATGGTAAGGTATTTTGGGTGAAGCAAATAATAGGGCATTCTTTTCAATATCTATCACTTTATCGGCATACTCGGCCTTGTTTCTGCCTCTGATTAAGCTTATTTTATAATAGGCTCGTCGGTTATAAGGCATTACCGGTTTTTCCCTGATTTGCTTGGTGATTTCTTCAATGTTGAATACATTAAAATGCCCGATTTCACGGCTATAATCTTTGGGCAAAAGCGAAATCACGTCACCATCATCATTCTTATAGCTCGTTTGTTTATAAAACTCTTCTATTGAAACGGTCTCCATACGCTTGTTGTAAAATTCAAATATATTTTCAACAAAGATACAATACCAATCTATAAAAGCTTACTGCTAGAGGTTAAAATTTCGCCTCCATAATGATTCTCTTAAATGGATAAAATGCAGGAGATTTAGGGAATCTGTTTTTCAGACGTTCTTTATAAACAGCAATGAATTGTTCTTTCGTTTCTCCACTCAGTCTTTCGGTATAAGGAATCAAAGCCGTTCCAGAAACCCAATCGTATAGTGCATCAGAATCTTTTAGCACCAACGGGTAAATCTTCTCAAAAATAGTCATTTGCTGGCTACCGTTCTCAAAAAGTATCTGGGCATATCTCTCCATATCCAATACAGGTGTGTTTCGATTCCAGTTTTGCAAAGCCGAAGCGAAAGGTTCTTCTGTAGCCAGTTTGTCTAGGATAAGATTTGATAAATTCTGTTTCTGGTCGGGGAGTTGAATCACCAGTTGGCCACCGGGTTTTACCATAGCAATAATCTTCGGCAATAGTTCTTCATGATTATATACCCATTGAATAGCGGCATTCGAAAAAACCAAATCGTATTTAGTGATCTCATTTACCTGATCCTCAATACTTCTCAATTCAAATTGTATCTGTTCGTTTTCGAAAGCCTTAGAATCATTGAGCATTTCCTTTGAGGAATCAATTCCTAGTACTCTTGATTCCGGCAATGCATCTGCCAGTTTTCTGGTTAATTCCCCTGTTCCACAGCCTAAATCGATCACATTAATTCCCTGTCTGATTGTAATCAGATTCAGACAATCATAAAATGGAGCAAATCTTTCTGATTTGAATTTATTGTAGGTGTCAGGATTCCATGACATATTTTTGAAGTTTAATAAGGTTGCTAATTATACTACAAATTAAAACCCGAAAAGATTTATTATTTCTTCTGTTTAACAGATGGTGAACACAAAATAAGAGCCATGAAAATTTTCACGGCTCTTATACACCAGAATTCACTATATGAATAATCCTATTGTCCCGAATTTGCGGGAGAAATAGGCATAGTTACAGAACAGGTCTGCCCGCCAAAGTTAATCAGGAAGGATGCATTACGCACGGTATCTGCCGTACTAGGAGTACCCGTAACTGCATAAGTTAAATTCCCACCCCCTGACATCAAACTACCTGAATTTAAGGTCGCTGTTAAACCGGTTGTTCCGGTTGAAGAAATACCGGTACCGGTTGTGTAGGCCATTCCGTTACCTCCGGTATAAGGTACTGTAAAAGTACCTGTGTAAGCAGTTCCTCTTACGGCATTAGTTGAAAAAACAGCACTTGGGCAAGTAAGACCTGAAATTGTCGGGTTCATTATAGCTGGCTCATTGTCATCTTCACAAGCTTGAAATGCTAAGCCAAAAATCATGGCTAAACCCAAAATAAATAATCGATTCGTTTTCATGATAAAAAGAGGATTTTAATTGTATGGTTAATCTTTTCCGTTGAGGTATATTTACCTTTCTGGTATTATAGCTTAAAGAGGGATACCAAAAGACCATAGAACTGGTCAAATTGTGGCGAATATCGGATTTGTTGTGGCGAGTAACTTATGATATACCAAAAAGCTGAAAAAAAGCATTTTCGTACCTATTACCAATAGGTACCTCCTGTTCCCCAATATTGATGACTTTGTTTCTCACCGAATCGATTTTCCTGACAGGTATAATGAAAGAACGATGTACCTGAACAAATTCATCAGCCGGAAGTTTAGCTAAGATGGCTTTCATCGTTGAGCGCACTATCAGAGGCTTCTGGTTATCCAGGTATATTTTCAGATAATTGTCTAAACCCTCTATCAGCAGTATATCCTCAATGGCTACTTTTACCAAACTGTAATCTATCCGAAAGCACAGTTGTGACTGCCCGGTATTTTGAGTAGCATGCTGCCCCTTCATCAGGTCTTTTACTTTTTTTAACGCCAGTTGAAAGCGTTGAAAGCTAAAGGGTTTGAGCAGGTAATCTATCGCATTAAGTTCATAACTTTCTGCTGCAAATTCATTAGAGCTGCTAATAAATACTACCCTGCAAGGCTGTGCAAGAGATTGAAAGAACTCAATTCCATTTATTTCAGGCAAGGTAAAATCTGAAAACAGTAAGTCAACAGGATATTTCTCTAAATAAACTCTGGCCTCTTCAACGCTCGAAAAAACTTTCTTTAAATCAATAAATTCTATTGCTTTGCAAAATTCAGCTATGCGTTCTAAAGAAGAAAAATCATTATCTAATGCTATGGCTCGAATCATAACAAAGTCCTTTTTTAGTTGTATTTTTCAGCATAAGGCGTAGTGTATTTGGAGATAAGGTGAAAACGTTACTTTTAAAAAACGTAAAAATCGGCTCAATGATTTTATATAAACTGAAAAATTCAGGCCCTGACCATTTGCTAAAACCGTGAGGAATAAACTCTATAGGGTTATACACCAGATGCTCTCATTTATATGAAATAAGTCATATAAAATTGACAGTTTAATTAAAAAAGCAATAGTTTATCAATTCGAGACGGTAATTTTAAACATAATTAAAAAAAAAACTATAACTTTGGTTTCTCCTAAACATGAAAGTTTTACTGACACTATTCAGCATATAACCTTACCCACTTGACTTGACTAACCCTTGTCCATCATGAGTAAAAAACGTTCTGCACCTTCCACAAAAGTCCCACAAGATTTCACAATAGTTGGTTTGGGGGCTTCTGCCGGAGGAGTTGAAGCTTTTCAAAAATTTGTTACTGCAATACCTAAAAATTCTGGCATGGCGTATGTCATGGTTTTGCATTTACACCCTGACCATGAGAGTCTTCTGCCAGAAATCTTATCTAAATCTACCGAGTTACCTGTATTGGAAATCAGTGACGAAGTAAATATTAAACCTGATCACATCTACACTATTCCTCAGAATAAGATACTGATTACTGTGGATGGTATATTGAGGTTATTACCAAGAGAAGGTGATGCTCCCTTTGTTTATTCAATTGATATCTTCTTCCGTTCACTGGGAGAAATCCATCAGAACAATGCCGTTGGTATCATACTTTCGGGTACAGGTAAAGATGGTACCTTGGGTCTGCAGGCCATTAAAAAAAATGGAGGTATCACTTTCGCCCAGGAGCCTGATACAGCTAGTTTCCCTGATATGCCGAAAAATGCTATTGAAGCCGGAATAGTAGATTTTTTGTTGCCTGTAGAAAATATGCCGGAACAATTGATGAAACTCCAGCAGTTAGTAGATAAGAACTATCCTGATGAAGATGATAAGGAAATTCCAAGGAGCTATGAAGAAGTGTTGAAACAAATCATCTTCTTTATCCGCCAACATAAGGGCATTGATTTCAGCTATTATAAAGAATCTACGCTACGCAGACGTATTGCCCGACGTATGGGTTTATGCCGCTGTGAGGATGTAACAGAATATTATGAGTTGCTGAAAAACAACAAAGAAGAACTGGAGCAACTCTTAAAGGATTTCCTGATACCAGTTACCTCTTTCTTCCGTGACCCGAAAACTTTTCAGTCTTTAACAGAGAGGGTCTTTCCTCATTTACTTGAAAACAAATTAAGTCAGAGTACTGTACGGGTATGGGTGGCAGGATGTTCATCGGGTGAAGAAGCTTATTCAATTGCTATCAGTCTGCATGAGTTTCTTTCACATAGAGCGCCTGACATCAGAATTCAGGTTTTTGCCACAGATATCTCAGAAAGTAATATTGCTAAAGCCCGCTCGGGTGTCTATAATGTTCTGGACGTGCAGGCTATTCCGCCTCATTTATTAGAGACATATTTTGTTAAAATTGATAATAACACCTATCAGATCAATAAGTCTATCAGAAATAGTTGTGTTTTTGCCGTGCATAACTTCCTGAAAGACCCTCCGTTTTCAAAAATAGATCTGGTTTCATGTAGGAATGTGCTCATTTATATGACTACATTTTTACAGAAAAAAGCCCTTACCACTTTTCATTATGCACTTAAGGAAAAAGGGGTATTGTGGTTGGGCAAGTCTGAAACAGCCAATGTCGTGTCAGATTTGTTTACACTCATCAGCAATCATGATAAGTTCTTTAGCAGAAAATATACAACCAGTCACTTTACACAAGATTCTCATGATAGTATGGAAGAAACCAGAAATTACAAAACCGATACTATCCATACACCCATGATAAGTCAAACTGATTTTCAGAAAAATGCTGATGAGATATTATTAAATCATTATACACCGCCATGTGTGATTGTCAGCGACCAGAATGATATTATTCATTTCAGGGGTGACACCTCTTTGTTTTTCATGCCATCGCCCGGTAAGGCGAGCCTGAATGTGCTGAAAATGGTACGTAAGGAGCTGGCTTTTGATTTACGCAATCTCTTGCACAAGGCACATATAGAAAAAGAGACTGTTATCAAAGAAAATATACTCGTCAAGCAAGGAGGCGAATCTTATCTGGTTTCTATAGAGGTTATTCCCTTGATGCAATCGGTAGCATTACATTTTCTGATTGTGTTTAATAAACGAGCTATATTACCTGTAGAGCCAGAAACTTATAAACGAGGCCCAAGCAAAGCGAAAAAGAGTCTAGCAGAATTGCACATTGAGCAACTTGAAAAAGAATTGGCGCAGATACGTCAGGATATTCTGAATATAACTGAAAGTCAGGAAGCTGCCAATGAAGAGTTACAAAATGCCAATGAGGAGCTATTAAGTAGTAGTGAAGAATTACAAACGCTGAATGAAGAGTTAGAAACCTCTAAAGAGGAGTTACAGTCAGGTAATGAAGAACTGATTAGTATGAATCAGGAATTGATTAACCGTCAGGAGCACCTGAGCCGCACGCAGGCACAACTGGAGGATCTGAATAAAAAACTGATTATTCAGAACAGAGCCTTTGAGGGAGCACAGGTAAGCTCTAAAATGGGAAGTATGACCTGGAATCTGCAAACGGATGAGTTTACGTATTCTGATAACCTCTTCCGTATTTTTGGGTATAAGCCTAAGGAGTTTGCTCCTACTATGAAAAAACTGAAAGGTTTTGTCCATCCAGACGACCTGCCGGATTTAGAGAAAATTAGCAAGAAACTTTTAGTAAAGAAAAAAATCAGCGAATTGTCGTTCCGGGCTTATGCCAAAGACGGCTCACTTAAATATATTAAGGGTACAGGTAGTATTCTGAGTTTAGGCTCAGAGAATATGCTGGTAGCCAGTTTGCAGGATGTAACAGAAGATGTTTTATTAAACAGAAATCTTCAACTGCGTGAGGCACAATTGTCAGAGTCGCAGCGAATAGGTAAAATTGGAAGCTGGGAGATTGATTTTACGACAAATACCGTTCAATGGTCTGATGAAACCTATCGCTTGTACGGCTATAAGCCGAAAGAAATTGTGATAACTTATGATACTTTGGGAAATGTTCACCCCGATGATATTGAAAAACTAAAAAATACCATTGAACAATCAAGGAAAACCGGAGAGTCATTTGAAACTGAATACCGCCGTTACGACAAGCAGGGCGATTTACGCTATATTTACTCTAAGGGTAATGTAAGGAAAGATAGAAAAGGGACTATAACAGGTATGTTCTGTATAAGTATTGATTTAACAGAACTCAGAGTAAAAGAAGAGAAACTGCGTGAGACCTTTCAACAACTCGAAAGCAAGAATTTGGAATTAGAGCACAGTAATGCCGAACTGGCTTCGTTCAGCTATATAGCTTCGCACGATTTAGGTGACCCGCTTTATAAGATTGAGGCATTTACCGAGCGCATTTTATTGAAAGAAGAGTTGTCTGATACGGCCAAAGATTATTTCTCACGGATCATCAGGTCAACGCAGCGTATGAAAAGCTTGCTGGCTGATTTGTTGAATTTTTCAAGGATGACAACTGATGAGGCTATCTTTGCCAAAACAGATTTGAATACGCTATTGGAGGATGCCAAGCAAAGCCTGAGTGAACGAATTGAAGAGAAGAATGCGGTTATACAATCAGATAATTTACCAACGTTAACCATTATTCCAACACAATTTTATCAGTTATTCAGTAACATTATTTCTAATTCAATTAAATACAGTAAGAAAGATGTAGCCCCGATTATCACGATTAAAGCCACGTTGATGCCTGGTGAAGACATCAATGACCCGAGGGCTATGAATAACAAAAAATACTGGAAACTGAGTTTTACTGATAATGGAATAGGCTTTGAACAACAATATGAGCATAAGATATTTGAACTTTTCCAACGATTGCATGGCAAGACAGAGTATTCTGGAACAGGAATCGGTCTGACTATTTGTCGGAAGGTGGTTCAGAATCATGAGGGGCTCATTGAGGTTTTTGGTAGACCAAATATTGGTGCTACTTTTCATGTGTATATACCGGAAAGAGAGTAAGACCTAAGTAGATAAAGGACTTAGCCATGTATAAAAACTATCTGTATGCCATAGTAGCCGGTATAGCTATCGGGCTATTCACTATTTACGTGTTACCGCCTGAATTTGAGCTTTTTCTTTGGCCTATGATGATTGTAGCCATTGGGTATTTTGGAGCAAAAGTCAATACTAAAAGTTATTTCTGGACAGGATTCTGGTATGCCCTTACCGTTGGCATAAGCATTACATTAACCCATCTTTCTTTAACCTCTGATTACCTTTCGAGCCACCCGGCAGAAAAGCACCAGATTACGAATTATGACCCCGGCTTAGCACCACAGTTGGTCTTGCTTATGGCCGCACCGATTTACTGGCTTATTCTGGGTGGTTTGTCAGGGCTTATGACTATTCTATGGACGAAAGTAAATAAAGCTAATTAAGCGGCGCTCAATTCCATTTTTCGCCGGAGGCTATCACAACGACAAAGAAAAGCAAAAACAACAAAGCAGGCACAGCCAAAGCTCCCGACAGAATTTTTGCTACATTCAGGTTACCGGCTGCCTTTAGGGCAAGCGAGCCAAATAGCACTCCTGCCAATACTATTAGTAATACAAGCCATAGACCCATATTAAAAGAAGAAACAGAACCATCAGCTAATCCTACAAAAAAGAAATAGAGGGCTATCAACGCTACTATAGCATCTATGCCCCAGAAAACCCAGAATAATATCATTTCAGTTAGTTATTTAAGCGCATAAAGAAATTTTTAGAGCAAATATGGCAGTAACAGACCTTAATCAATAATTTAACTAAGCCAATAGCAGGATATTTCTATTGGATGGCACAAAGAAAACCCTGAAATGTTCTCGACAAAGCATTTCAGGGACTCTAAATCTTAAGACACTTGTTTCATTTGATATTTTTGTAGCACGTAAGTATATACGTTTCAATAAACCTACTCTTTACAATTTCCAATTTCTTTGAGTTTTACTACAACCCGGTTAAAAGTTACTTTTACCCGGGTGCGGGTTCCGGCTTCATCTCCGTCGGTATCACCTACAAAAGCAAACCTTTTAATGAGTTCCCCACTTCCTTTTTCAAAGAAATCTTCCGCGTGACCGCTGTCTATATAGCTGGCGCTTGTTTCTTTATCACTTACTATACCAATAATTCTTCTGTTTGATGGGGCCGTATAAATATTAAAAATACCTGAGCCCTCGGCAGTAGTCCAATCGCTTTTGGTTTCCCGGGCACGCATCTGAACCCTGGCTTTTATGGTATTACCCTCTACAAAGATATTCACCCTTGCGCTCACATTCGGGCCATTAGCATTATATTCTCTATCGCCCCGGGTACGTGGTGGCGTATAGGTAATTATATCAGGAGCAAAAGACCTTTCTTCTTCCTTACAATCGGGTACAACAGGTTGGGTAACAGCAATAGAAGACATCTGTCCATCTTTATATTCCAGTACAAGCCGGCTGCTGTTTTCATTAAGCATCACTCCATTGCTTCCTAAATTCAATACCATATGATAGTGCGATAGTCGGTTAATGGCATTAGTTACCTCAATTTTCTGATTACTATTGGTTATAAGAAATAACTTTAAAGGCTGATTATCAAAATCATAGCCTGAAATATCAACCTTGTTTCTTCGGTTAGGCGTCAGGTTCATATCTATGGCCGTTGGTACTACCTGACAGATGGCAGGTGTGCGCTCAGGTATAGGTTGCTTCAATAACTCTGCTTTTATACGTTGCAGCGCTTGTATGACTCTTGCACCCAAAAAATCAACATTACACCGAATCTCAGAGCCCGCAGCGGCAATGGTTCTATTAGCCAGATTCTGCACTTCTGTGCGTATGGTACTCTGGGCTTCGTCTGTCAATTTATCACTTAATTCCTGCAGGGTAGACTGCCATGATTCTGACTGATGGCTGATTTCGCTTATAGCATCGTCTATCATGGCAGCTGTATTATTAGTAAGGTCCTGGGCTGTATCCTGAATGGTACGTTTCAGCCCACAACCTACTATGAAGCATACGAGAACTGAGGCAACTACTATCTTTTTCATGGCTATCCGGTTTAAGTTTCATGGATTCAGTAGCAGTTTGAGTTACAAAAATAAAGTAAACCACTTGATGGTAATAGAGGGAAAACCCGCATTTTCTAAGGGGGAAACACGGTATTTTTAGCATTTGAAGAATAATTACCTGATAAAAAGGACTTTCCGAATAATCGCAAAAGCCAAAAAGCCATATAAATGTCCGTTTTGTAGAAATAATTCCCCAAAAAATCATGGAATATGCTTTTCGGTAGACAGAAGTATCTTAAACCTCTCATTCTATGGCACTTTACACACAAATCATCTGGCTTTTTGTATTGGCAATTCCTATCTCCTGTGTTGCATGGACAGTTACCCACGAAGAGATTTTCAGAGAACCGAGAGAATACTGCCAAAAGCAAAGTCAAAAAGCCAAAAGAATTTTTCAACGGAAATTCTTCTACGTTTTCACGTGCGAATACTGTTTTAGTTTTTATGTGAGCATTCTTTTCATTATCATCACTGATTATCAGTTATTGTTTACTGATTGGCGAGGTTATGTTATCGCCGTTTTTTCATTGGTTTGGGTAGCCAATATCTATATGAGTCTCTTTTTTAATATCAGAATCGGCATTAAAAAAGAGGGATTGGAAGCTAAAGTAAAAGAGAAAGAATTGGACGAAATCAATAAAGGGGAATGATTTTTAGCAAAAAAAGACATAAAAAAAGAAAGACCTTGCTCATGAGCAAGGTCTTTCTTTTTCAGCTTAATTTCAATTCTATTTTATTCAAGCACTACCTCCATATTGATATAGGCATCGGCTAAATCTGTCAGTTTATTATCTGCCTGGATCTCTTCATTTAAAGTTATTTGCAGCAACTCTGCCGCCTGATTATACTTTAAAATACTGGCAATTGTTTTTAGTGTACCGTAAGAAGCAATCTCATAATGCTCAACTTTCTGTGTGGCAAAAATGAGCCCGCAATCTCTTACAACACTGTTTTCTTCTGTTGATTTGATGATTTCGTTACATTCATCTAATAAGCCCACCATAGCCGGGCTTTTCTTCGTTTTTGCTGGTTCATGTATAATACTGAATACTTTTTCAAGGCGGTTTACATGTTCTTGTGTTTCAGTATAGTGAGTTTCAAAAGCTACTTGTAGGTCTTCTGATGTAGCGGCTATGGCAAATTTGGGTAAAGATTGTATGAGTTTTTTTTCGGCCCAATAAATATCTCTAAGACCATCTACAAATAGTTTCCTCAGTTTCTCTCCAGTACGTTTAACAATTTGTGTGATGTGGTTTTTCATGGCAACTTATATTAAAGTTTAATGGATGTAATAATCCCCATAAAAAACCTATACCAGTATATGGCATGCAAGGTGTCTCTTAAAATAATGCATTTAGTGATTTTTTAGAAATAGGGAGACACTACTTTCCCGAGCAATGATTTTATCACTTTATCATTAAAAGCAGCTCCATTTATATTTCTGCTTTTATAATAGTCTATCTTTCTTTCATCCTTGTTTAACACTATACAATAAAGAGAAGTATTTGCCTTGACGGCATAAGTAGAAGGAACACCACCTAATATAATGGTAGGTATGGGTCCTCTCATAAGCACACTTGCCACTGTGCTCACTGTTTTTTCACCTGGCGTTAAAGTTTGTATGCCATTTTTCTGACCTACTCCCAACGTGACTATAATATTCTTACGACCCAATCTATCCAAGAATAGAGAAACTGTATCGCTTAAACCTTTTTTCCCAATCCTACCCTCGTTTTCAAATTGATTAATAAGCCTGACAAGGTGTTTATTAACAGATTTTCTGTCCAAAATTGTAGAGTCTTCTATTCTAATCAGTACTATATTTTCAGGTATTACAGAATGAATATTTTCATCTAACAATTTTCTGGAATGCTGGCTCAAACTTAAATCTAATGTTCTTTCGCTGGAATTAGTAAAAATCTGGTGTGGCAAGTTGTAATAATAAAGCGTATCTTTCTTTTGTGAAAATGCTTGATAAAAACTTAGAATAATAATAATTGAAAGCATTTTTTTAGTCATGAATCATAGTCACTTAATGAATAAATTGAATGAGTTCCAAAAATATTCAAACCCTTTCTGATTATCAATTTTTTTATTATTTAAAATTAGAAGAAATATTTTCAATAATAGTTTGCCTATTCGTTCTTCTCAATCTCTTTCATAGCTGCCAACACGGCTTCATCATAAGTTTTGTACTGACCGCTATCATATTTACTTAATTCAATAAGAATAGTAGGTATATACTTAAATTGCCTTTCCTGCAGGTAGTAACTCAGTAGCTTTTTAGCTCCTGGGGCGTCTCCTATTTTCTCGGCAATCATGATTTCACCTGCCCTCGTAAAATGCTCATACAAAGATGCCCGCCAGGTATTGTATCCCTGATTTGACATAGCTAATCTCATGGGTTCTAACAGGTGTTGCGTATCTGTTATCAATTTTTCAGGCAATTTATCTATACTAGGGTTTACAAACGAATGGCCGAATTCGTGTACACTTAATTCCCGCAGACGCTGTTTATCAGTAAAACCCATTTGCAAATCATTGGTATTTAAGAAACTCTGGAAATCAAGCGCGCCAAATACATTAAAGATGCGTGTCTTTTCACCAGAGGAATATCGCACGCCGAAGCCCATACCTTTGGGAATAGTGAGGCTTGGCACTAAAGTATAGCTATCAAAGCCATATTTGTAGAAATTCTCCATCGCACTAATAAAGTCAGTTTCCGGTAGCCCTTGCGTTACTTCTTCAATGGCTTTATCGTAATACTTTTTTGAATCAATCAGATATTGGTTGAAGTCTATTTGTGTATAAAAGGTATTTAGTCCATCCAGAAAAATTTTGGCATTCTCTTTTGCCTCTTTGAGGTTTTTGGTTTTTGAGAAATTGATAAAATAAGATTCAGGAATGGCATCGGTGAGTTTTGCATTCGGAAAATCTTCTATCTGTACCAGAAGAGCAATCAGGTAATCTAACCATAGGTGGTCGGCTACTGTAAAGCCCGCGAGTAAGCTTTCATTAGCAGCAAACTTCTTATATTTTTCATAGATGAAGTATCCGTAATTATGCCAGTCTTTTTTAGCCATTTTCCTACCCCTCACATCTATTGTTTTGTTTTCAATATCTACTCCCTCAAACCCGATAAAGTAGGCTAATCCTAATAGTTCAACATTCTTATTTATCTGAATTTTTAGTTTTTTATTGGGTGGAGGGTTAAGGGCAAAGAGACTATTTGCTAAAAGAGTAAGGAGAATGATTGTAATAGATTTTTTCATAATCAGATTTGGTTATTATATGTTGGAAGTTAATATATAAAACAGTGAAATGGCAATATGATTGTGTTATGCTATTATGGAGATACAAAATTCCTGTATTTTTCAAATCAGATAACAACCATGACTTGCACATCCCTATTAAAGACATTTATAAAGGACTTTTCCCTTATGTATGTTTTGCTGTTACTGATATTTTTTATTCTCGTTCTTAACTGCTACTATCAGTATATTCTATAAAACTTCTCCATAGTTAAAAAGTTATGGGGTTTTAGTTCATAAAAAAGCAGAAAATACTGAGCAAGCTACTCAATATCTTCTGCTTTAAAGTTATTCAAGAATTAATGCCTTTTTTAGCAATCTAGAATTTGATCAATGTCTGTAATCTGAAATTGCGAGGTACTCCGGCATCAAACATCCATTCTTTAAATTCAGGATACCACCAGCCATTAGCCGCATATCTGGTATTACTAAGGTTATATACATTAAGACCTATACTGAATTTCTCGGTCTGATAAGAAATAGCAGCATCATAGAGCGTGTAAGCAGGTAAAAACTTGTTACCCTCCATGGCGTTCCAACCGGGTTGCACACCACTTCGCTGACCTGTGTGTTGTAAACCACCTCCAAACGAAAGGCCCTTTAAAGTACCCTCTGTAAACTGATATTTCAACCATACATTTGCCAGATTTCTGGCAGTGCCACCATTATATAAACCAATAACTGTAGAATCAGCATCTTTCGTGATACGGGCATCGCAATAAGAATAATTAGCAGTTATGCTGATATTTTTATTGAGTTTACCCATCACATCAAAGTCAAAACCTCTGCTGCGTATCTGTCCTGTTTTTATATAAAATCCGTCATGCAAAAGGTCGGCGGTGCCTACATTATTCTTTTTGATGTCGTAACGTGATGCGTTAATAATCAATTGATTGTCAAACAATGAAATCTTTGCGCCAATTTCATTATTCGAACCAGTAAGAGCCGGTAATCGGCCGCCACCAAAAATAGCACCTCGCTGACTAACAAAGCTTTCGTCGTGCAAAGCATAGAAAGATACATTTTTATTCAGAAGATACGTGATACCTAAACGAGGAGTGAACTTCTTGTCAACCACTTCATAAGCAGGATCATTAGCGCTATTCCAATCCTGACCTGTGGTCAGGTCAGTAAATCTTCCAGCAAGCGTCAGGATTAATTTATCGAATAATTTTAGATGATCCTGCACATATACAGCCATCCAGCGGTTAGTAGCACGCCATACGTAAGGATCGGTGAGATAGCTCAAGCTATCTTTACTCAGGTAATACGTGGGATTATTAATAACTAAAGGGAATCTTGTAAGGTCGCCCCAGGTACCTCCCGAAGTACTACCCTCGCTGCCATCACCGAAATCAAGGCCTGCTAATATACTATGTTCTGCTTTTGCGCCTGTATTAAACTTACCGTCCAGAAACAACTGCATATTGGTTAATTGCCCAAACCAGTTACTCATCGAATTGGCGCGGTATAAGGTATCTTTGGTAGGCGAAATTCCCGCCAGATTTAAAGTAGTACCATCCCAGTTAGTAGTCATATAGGCTGCTTGCGCATTGAGCGTCCATTTTGGGGCTAGTTTATGCACCAAATGCACTCTTGTATAAACATCTTCTCCCCAGAATTTATCATGGTTAGGGTCATTAATAGCCAGATTCTGCGGTAAAGCCCACATATCGCCATTGATTGAGATAGATGAATGGGTATTTTCCTGTGCCTGTGCTTTTACATAATTGTGTTCGAGTGTAATACTGGTTTTATCGTTCAATTCATATTTTAAAACAGGTGCAATAAATTGACGTTTGAAAGCACCAAACTGATAAAATTCATTGTTTTGCTGTATACCTGCATTAAATCTGCAACTCAGTTTACCATCACGAGAGAGGTCGCCTCCTAAATCTACATTCGTGCGCATCAGATTATAGCTACCCATACCAAAACCTACCTGAACTATTCTTTCGTGCGTGGCTTGTTTCGTAACAGTATTTACCAGACCACCAGGTTCTGAGTTTGCCAACATAAATCCTGCGGGTCCTTTCACAAATTCTATTTTCTCAATCATAGCGGCATCTTCCTGGGCATTCCACCAGATAGGCCCGCCTACACCGTTTCTATAAGTGCCATAGGTAGCATTTGTTCCTCTGATTTGCAACGTCATGTCCAGATTTCCGCCATAACTTTTGGTAATACCGCTTGATATACGAGCAATTTCCCCCTTGGAAAGCATGCCCATATCTAATAGGGTCTGTTTAGTAGCAATATTGATGCTTTGCGGAATTTCTCTTAAATCGGCTTTTAACCTTAAAGATTCTGAGGGTTTTGATACTACATATTTATCAGCCCTATCAGCAGTTACAGCTACTTCATCTAATAGCTTATTGTTTTCTTCTACTGTGATATCTCCCAGTTCAAGTATCTGGTTGGCAAGGATTTCAACCTGTTTTTCTACCTGATTATAGGCACTGCCTCTTATAATTAAAGTGTATTTCCCTGGCTTAGTAGATAAGGTAAAATGCCCTGATTCATCAGTAGCATTGCCGACCCTTGTATTTTTCAATAAAACAGAGATAAAGGGTACGGCTTCGCCTTTATTTGATAAGATTTTTCCGCTAATTGTTCCCTTTTGTCCCAAGGCAATTAAAGAAAATAATAAGCAGAGAGTAGTTAGATAGAGGTATTTCATTTATTATTTTTATTTAGACTAATTATAAATAATGCAAAGCAAATACCTAAATTATTCCTATACAAGCATTTAGCATATTTTTAACAAATTATTTGCTCCGATTTTATAAGTTTTATACTTATGGAAGATTTTATAGGAGATTATTTATAATAAAAAAAGCCAATAGCTGGTTAGAACTATTGGCTTCTATCATACTTTATAGTTGTAAATAACAATTATTGAAGATACCTTGAATTAATAAGACTAAAAAGCACTTATAATAACCTGATATTTATTATATACTCATTATCCTAAACAACCGTAACATAACCAAATCTATCGTATATTTAAACTTTGTCTTTTTCATAGCTAAAATCACATTATCTAGCCCTCATGGCATCAGTATCAGTAAATACATATTCTACGCCTCCGCAACTTTTATTGAGTAAACTACTCTGGTATCTTGAATAAGCCTTTGGATTAAAGAAACTGCGGGAATCCTGTTTGCAATTAATATCCCCATTCAGAATCTCACATTGTTTTACATCTATAATTCTCTTGCCATTTGATAGTAAAACAACAATAGAATCACCGTCCTGTGGAAAACTTCCCAACGGAAGTTCGTCTGTCCAGAAACTAAAATCAACGCTATTCTCACCTTTTACCTCTACCATTTTTACCTTACCTGCGGCGCGCTTACCCCAACCAAACTGAACAGGTTCGCTCGATTTATTAGTAAAGCTCACATAATACAAGCACGTTTTTGGACCCATGCAGGCGTTTAAGATAAAAGCACTACTTATTAAAAAAATTACAGCCTTCGTTTTCATATTAGCACCGTTAAGTAATTCTAACTATTAAACTATACCAGATACCATTTGTTCTTAAAAACAGGTAATCATTTTAAGATTCTACTGAATATTTATTATATTTATTGTAAAAACATACCTGGTAGAAAATTACCAGAAAAGAGGGTCAATTTGTAGCAGAATGTCAACAGCCAACAGGTTTGCGGGGAAGAACAAACACACGTATACTAGTAATTTTTGATAAGCAAAAGATATTGGGGAAAAGATAGGTCATTCACATTTCTTCCTGGAAAAAACTTATACTAAGTCATATCTTAGAGGTTTTGGTATAATTTTTTATAAGCTATATATGAGCGTATTTATTTATTCCTATATAGGTTCAATAAAAACAAAAACGCGATAAAGATTATCGCGTAATTAAACTAAAAAAATCATGGAGCCAATCTTAGAAAATAATATCAAACATAGATTTTATATCCTACGTACCGAAGACCACGTATTTTATTATTCAATGATGATAAGTACCGAATCGCGTTTTTGTTGGTATCAATTACTAAAGCCTGTTGTCTGAGCCACTGCCTGTGGTTCCGGCGTCAGTATCTGATTTTAAACCTCTTAAACGGCGTACACTACCAGGATCATTTATACTAGATTCAGACTTGCGGTTACCTGCATACTCTTTACTTTGTGTTCCCGAAAAATCATCATTTGTGGCATTAGAATACTTATCCTTAGTATCCTTTTTCGTTTTCTTTTGTGTAGTTTCCATAACTTTAATCAATTGTGTTGATAAATATTGTTCTGGTTTATAGCTAAAAAACTCTATGCCACGCACCAAAGCAAACAATCGATAAAAACTACTAATCAAGACGTTTATTTACTAATCCTTTCACATAATCGCTTGTTACATCGTTATTGACAATCTCGTCAAGGCCCTCGTAATCTTTCAATTTCAAAGCCATATCTTTCATGGTTTTAAGAGCTAATTTTAAATAATTTGGCCCTAGGCTTACTCTGGCTATGCCGATTTCTTCAAGGGTTTTCAGCGATGGAATACCAGGGAATGTCAACACATTAATCGGGAAATCAATAGCAGCCACTAATCGCTTTAAATCTTCCTCTTTTTTCATCAGAATCGGGTAAAAACAATCAGCACCGGCCTCCTTATATGCTAAACCTCTTTTAATTATCTCTTCAAACTTTGCCTCTTCATTCGGAAAAAGGTTTCCATGAATTATCACATCGGTTCGGGCATTCACAAAAAGCGGAATATCTCTTTCTTGGCCTACTTGTTTAATGATTCTGATTCTATTGCATTGTTCTTCAATCGAATTAAGTCCATGAGAACTAATATTTGTATCTTCAATATTGATACCTACTATTCCGGTATCTACTAATAGCCCTATATTCTCACGTAATTGCTGGTCTGTGGCGGCATAGGCACATTCCACATCAGCAGTTACCGGAATGTCTACGTTACTGGCTATCTGTTTCAAACGTATTAGTACTTCACTAAATGGTATCTGCTCTCCATCATTATATCCATTAGAAAATGCCACAGAGGCACTAGCGGTGGCTATGGCAGGGAATTGCAGACTTTCTAATAGCAATGCTCCCAAAGTATCCCAGATATTTGGTAAAATCAATAGTTTACCTGTATGGTGCAGGGCATAGAGTTTCAATGCCTTTTCTTTTTGTGTAGGTTTTGTTGTCATGGTTTAGCTTATATCAGTAATTGCAATGATTTTTAAGTTATTAAAAGTAAAAACAGATTTTCCTTTCAGATCGAGGGCATCGCCTTTTTTTAGTCCATTAGGTAAGTCAATGGCTAGAATGACATGATAATCAATCTCAATTTCTGTCTGATTATGTTTATGCTGAAAGCTTTTAATCAATTGTTGTCTATCTGAGAAAAAGGCTTTGGCTTTTTCTGCCTGGTCTCTGAATGCCGATAGGCCCTGAATGCTCATATTTACTTCGCCACCAGAGATATTTTCAAACTGAACGTTTTCATCTAAATCTCTTAACATGCCCTCAACATCAAAGTTGTTATAAGATTTAATATAATGTTGTATGAGCTGCTCTTGTTGCTGCATTTTATAGTTTTCTAATTATTGGTGGTTTTGCACAAGTAATGCTTAAAGATAAAAAAATTGCCATAGACAAAGCTTAATTTTTTCATAAATCCCAAGTAAACCGAACCTTATTCTTTCCAACTCCACCCATACGCTCATAAAACCTGATAGCCCTTGTATTAAAATCAGGGGTTTGCCATTGGATATTCACACAGTTGTTTTGTTGGGCAATTACTTTGAGTTTTTGCATAATTTCTTCACCAATACCCAAGCCTCTGCACCCGGGTTCTAAATAAAGGCAGTCAAGATACAAAAAAGTACCTACGTCCCAGGTCGAATAATCGAAAGTATAAGAGGCATACCCTACCAATTGCTGATTACTTTCTACTACCCAGCAAAATAGCTTTGGGGTTTCTGCGAAAAGGACTTTGCTCAGTTGCTCCTCTTTGCCGATTGGGTTATAGTCAGCGTGTTCATATTCAGCATGTTTGTGGCATAATTCTACTAAGGCTGGCAGGTCTTGCGCTTGTATGGCTCTTATCTGGTATTCCATTGGAGATTAATTTCGGTCTGCAAAAACTCTATAAAATGATGGAAATATTGGGGGTAGGTTCTGTTATTCATAATAGCTACGTAATGTTTCCGTTTCAAGCCATGCTTCCCGATCTTAATCGCTTTCAAACCCGTATCTTTCAGATAAGGTCTCAATGCCCAGTTAGCCATTGACATCACTCCCATATCAGCCTTTACCATTTCTATAGAAGCTTCTGTGAGTGGCAATGGCGTAATTTTCTTCGGACTTATATTGGCAGGTGCTAACAAAAATTGATGTACTGTAACAGTTTCTAATGGTAATGAATGGATAAGCAGGTGTTCATTTGTAAAGTCTTCGGCTACTACAAATTTCTTATTAGCCCAGGCATGGTTTTCAGAAACTACCATCATCATTTCGTCCTGAAAAAGCTCCAGATATTTAATAGTATTATCTTTAATTCGGTCGCTTACAATAGCAATATCCAGTACGTTGGCTAATAGTTTTTGCAGTGGATAATGCGTAGCTTCCATCACAATTTTTAAATCAATATTGGGGTAAAGTTTCTGGAACTGTTTTATTACGGAGGGCAACCAGTGATAGCCCGAATAGCATTCAGTACTGATTCTGATTTCACCTATTTCGCCAAATACCAGTTGTTTGATTTCTTTTTCAGTATCCGACAATTTATTAATGATTTCTTTGGCAGTCTGGTAGAGTTTTTCTCCGGCTTGCGTCAGAACCAGTTTTTTGTTGGTACGCAAAAAAATCTTTGTGCCTAACTGATATTCAGCCTCTTTAAGTTGATGGCTCAATGCCGATTGGGTCAGATGGAGTTTATCTATAGCCCTGGTAATGCTACCCTCCTCTACAATGGCTTTAATAAGCCGTAAATGTCTGATTTCCATAACCTGATTGATCAATAGAGCAAATTAACACAATTTGTCCATTAGATTTATATGAAAAGAATTGATGATTTGCATCAATTCTTTTCATTTTTCTTGCTTTAGGCTGTATCGTAGTTTTGCTACAATCAATCAAGAAAACAAAACATAACAAAATGAATGCACAAATCAAACATTACGAAGATAAACTAGCGTACGAAATGGACCCGTCAGATTTATTTGACGCCCTGAATAAAGGAGAAAAAGTAATAGCACTGGATACCCGAAAACCCTTTGGTTATGAAGCCGAGCATATACCAACAGCCATCAACATTCCTCATAGGGAAATGAACGAAACCACCACTCAACACCTGGATCGTGACGTTATTTATGTGACCTATTGCGACGGCATCGGCTGCAATGCTTCTACCAAAGGCGCATTGAATATGGCTCGTCTAGGCTTCAATGTAAGAGAACTCATGGGTGGTATTGAATGGTGGAAATTTGATGGGTATGCGACTGAGGGCACTAAAGCCCATACAACAGGACAAAAGGTTGAATGTGCTTGTTGATGAGTGTAGCTGCACATTTTGGCGTGCAGCTACAAATGCCTCATTTTGGTTGTCCTACCAATATCTGTAAATCAATGTTGATATTGTCCATTTGTCTGATGTTCTCTACTGTCAATTGATTTCCCCAGGCTAAGGGTGTCATTTGCAATACTTCTGCTCTTTCTTCATCAATCAAATGTTTTTTGTCAGACACTTGCATTTGTTTACACAACATCATATGCTCTTCAAAAAGGTTAATGACTTTTGTATCAGAATAAGGTTGTTTATTCTGCAATGTGCCTAATTCTTCCAGATAACGCGCATTCGGTATGGTCTTAATAATCATGCCATCAGGTTTCAATACCCTTTTGAATTCATGATAATTAGCGGGGGAAAGCGTATTCAGAATTATATCTATAGACTGGTCTTTGAAAGGCAGGTGAGTCAGATCATTTACTAGCCACGTTGTTTGGCTGTCTTGTTTACTGGCATAGTGGATACCCTCTTTGGTAATATCAATCCCGAAGCTGTTGACCTGCCTTTTATCCCACCTCAGCGAAAGGAGTATATTGGTAAATAAAGCCCCGTCGCCACAACCCACATCAAGAATCGTTAACGAAGTTTTGCGTTCTAATTCTTCCATTAATAGTCTTACAATTACTGACTCCAAGGCCTGAAAAAAGCCATTTTCTATCAGATGGCTACGTGCCTGAAACAGGTTTTTATGATAGTGACTCTTAACTGCTTTATGAAAAAGGTTAATATAATTATGACGGTCTACATCAAATGTATGTTTGTTTTTGCATACCAGTTGTGTAGTATGCCCTTCAAAATCCTTATTACAAATGGGGCACTGTAACAAAGACGTGTTGCTATCTACAACACTCAGAATATGTTGATTCATTGTTTTTCTTCAAATAAAAAATTCAGACAATAGAAAGGGAGCGTTCGCTTATAAGCGAGCGTAAGAAGCTTGAAGAAGCCTGACTCTTACGAGTAGATTTGAAGAAGATTGGTGGACATATTCCGCCGTATTGAGATGTTTACTATGAGTTTTGACGCAAATTAAGTAAAATTCTTTTATGATGCATTAAATCTTAAAACTTATACCTCACCTGCATGTCAATATCCGACTTATGATTGCCCTCAATCAGGTCATTCCCGCTACCAATACTATCCTGATTTTTCATTTGGGTACGGGCGTAGCGTAGCCATAAATCCAGATGTTTATTAAGTGCATATCTGCCAATCAGATATACCCTTGTGCCTTTGCCATAATAGGCAGGAAAAGAGACGGCATAAAGCACAGTATTCTCAAAGGCATAAATCCGGGAATCATAATCATCAGTAGAAAAATAAGCAATCCGGCCTTTTAGATAAAGCTTTCTAATAGAGCCCTCCACATCCTGCATAATTGCATAGCCAACTGATTTGGTTCGTCCTTCGTATTGAAAGGTATTTACCTGAATCCGGCTTTGCAGTTTAAAGGTACGATTGACAGTATAATCAAAATTAGCCAGAGTATTTTCCCGAAGAGTAGTTACCACTGTACTGGTCGGATTGGTATTATCAGGCAGGTTTTTACCTTTATGTTCAGCATGATATTGGGCATATAATAAGGCTTTCTTATTAATCTGATAAGAGGCTCTTAATAAGTAATCAAATCCACGGGATGGAGCATCGACCAGATATTTGAGCCAGGGGAAACTGAATCTATCATAAAAGCCGCTGAAAGTAAGGTTTTTGTTAGGCGAATATTTCAAGCCCCAATAAATGCCCTGTTCATTAATATTTCTGCTTCCCTCAGCCAGAGCATTGCCATAGAAGCTATGAAAATTCTTATCATAATGTCGCAAGTGCATCGCCCATTCTATTTGTTTAGTTAGGGCAGCTACCCAACCAGCTGTCAACCCTACCCCACCGCTACTGCTTCGGGCAGCTTCGCCAAAGAAATTGAAGTTCTGCCAGGTATAGCTAAAATTAGTACCGGCTACTGTATTCTGCTTACCAGTAAATTCAAATTTATTGTACAATCTGGGTCTTCGCATCAGTATCGCATCAAATTGAGTATGTAATATTGTAGCTCCAACATACCCATTATTGAAGTGGAAGGTGGCATTACCACCTATATTCTGTTCTGTCAACTGGTTTTTACGGGCCAATTCCATTTCAGTTCTATGATAGCCAGAGTTCAGAATAGAACTGAAATATTCTTCCTGCTCACTATCTGCTTCATCAATACTCGCATCTCGTTTAGTATAAGAATAAAAGGCTGTGAAATCAATTTTCTTAAGTTGATACGTAGCTGCAGCACCTCTGAAATACCCTCCCTCTAATAGTGAACTATAAGGCCGGATACCCATATTGCTCCGTCTGATAGTGGTAACGGCCTCGCTGCCCTTACCTAAAAAGAATCCCGCACCTAAAACCAAGCCCTGTCCGAATTGTACCTGATAATCTCCTAACACAAGGTTTTTCAGATTACTCTTATTCTGTAATTGCAGGTGAAAGCTATAAAAATCAAGATAATTTTTCTCACCTGCATCTTTTTCGGCTGTTAAGCCTATCTGGAAATTTCTTGCGCTACTCAATCGATAACGCGCATATAATTGTTGTGGAGACCCAAGATATTTATTCTCTATATAACCTTTGCTTTTTTCTAAGGTCTGACTACTCCTTAAAATCAGATAATGGTCGCTGGCATTAGCTATATTATTAGCAAATGTCTTCGTACTAAACTTTTGCCTGACCTCAACAAAGGGTAATAATTGATGAATTGTAGGCAAATCGAAGCCAGCTACAGCCTGCAACTCATAAATACTCAGCAAATCGCCATACTGCGCCCGATGAGCTAGCAGGTTTTTAATCTGTGAAACCGAAAGGACGTATAAAGCAGAGAGTTCTTCGTAAGTAGCTGTATTTAGATCAATTGGATTCTGATATAGCTGATAGAGATTTTCGTATAGGTCTTCGTAATTGATGTTTTCCTGCTGCAAAGGGAAAATTCTTTGAATAAACTCATCCAGATTGATTTCGGGTCTTGGTCGGGTTTGAGCAAAACTCAGATACGTTAGAAAAAACAGCCCGCTTACTAAGAAAAAAACTCTTCCTTTCGGTCTTATGAAAGAGAATAGCCATTTATAAAAATCAAAAGCGGAAAAGGGCTCTTTTTTAGTCACGTTTGATATGCCAGGTTACTTAGTTGTTTAATAAATGGGGAATATTTCATACATCCAAAATTAATGAATTCTTAAAAATAAGCAATGATTGAGCGGATTCATGTAGACTTTTTTTCCCAGGAATCCTGATTCGCTGATGGCATAGATTTTTAATATAAAGATAGACATAAACATCTGCTATAATATGAGAAATGTAGAAAAACAGACCGAAATTTACATCAATGGCATGGGAGCTACCCCCCATCAACACGGAGTTTTTTTTAGAGTATGGGCACCACATGCAGACTATGTATCGGTAGTTGGTGACTTTAATGACTGGAATGAGGGCGCGAACCCATTGATTGCCAGCGAGGGTGGTTGTTGGGGTGTAAATATTGAAAATGCTAAAGAGGGCGACCAATACAAATTTTTTATTAAAAATGGTGATTTAAATCTTTACAAAAATGATCCCTACGCCCGACAAGTAACCAATTCGGTTGGTAACTCTGTCGTATATAATCCCAAAGCCTATGATTGGGAAAATGTTACTTTTCAGATGCCATCGTGGAATGAACTGGTAATATATGAAATGCATATAGGCACTTTTAATCGTTCTAAACCTGATGAGGTAGGGACTTTTCATGATGCTATCAAGAAATTGCCTTACTTAAAAGGTTTAGGTATTAATGCAGTCGAAATTATGCCTCCATTTGAATTTGCGGGAGGTCTTTCGTGGGGTTATAACCCTGCTCACCCGTATGCGATTGAAAGCGGATACGGTGGCCCGGTGGCATTCAAAGATTTTATTAAAGCTGCTCATAAATTAGGTATAGCCGTTATATTAGACGTAGTTTATAACCATTTTGGCCCATCTGATCTTGATTTGTGGCAGTTTGACGGCTGGAGCGAAAACGGCAAAGGAGGTATATATTTTTATAACGACTGGCGCTCAACAACGCCTTGGGGAGATACCCGCCCTGACTATGAACGTCCGGAAGTAGGTCGCTACATTAAAGACAATGCCATGATGTGGCTGGAAGACTATAAGGTAGACGGTCTGCGCATGGATATGGTGCCATACATCAGAAATGTACATGCCGACGGTAACCCTGCCAATGATTTGCAGGAGGGTTTAAATATGATTCGATGGATCAATGGCGAAATCAAAGAACGTTTCCCAAATGCTTTGGTGGTGGCAGAAGATATGCACGGTCATAACTTCATTACCGACAGTGTACAGGGTGGTGGGCTTGGCTACGGCTCTCAATGGGATGCCGATTTTGTACATCCACTTCGTAACGTACTTACACAGGCCTCTGACGAATACGTAGATATGAATCTGATTTCTGGAGCCTTATTTAAACGATACAGCGACGATGCCATGCGTCGTGTGGTATTCACCGAATCTCACGATGAAGTAGCTAATGGCAAAGCAAGAGTAGCCGAAGAAGTAGAACCGGGTAATGCCACAGGCTGGTATGCACGCAAAAAAGCCACTTTAGGGGCTGTTATGGTGCTAACTTCACCGGGAATACCTATGATTTTCCAGGGCCAGACCATTCAGGAAGATAGCTGGTTTCAGGACACTGATCCGCTGGACTGGGGGCGTTTGAAAAAACTTTCAGGTATCTCAAATATGTATAAAGACATGATTCATCTGCGCAGAAATCTGACAGGTGTTTCAGCCGGACTGATGGGTCAACATACTGAATTGCTGGCACTTGACCATGAAAGGAAACTGATTGCTTTCCAAAGATGGCATCAGGGAGGGCCTAAAGATACAACTGTAGTGATAATGAATTTCTCGCATGAAGCCATTCTCAACTATCCTGTCAGATTCCCATCTGAGGGCAAATGGTTGGTGCGCTTTAACGGAGATGCTAAAATATACGAAAAAGACTTTACCCATACCGAATGTGCAGAAGTTGATACAATCACTGACAACGAAACAATTATGGGCGAAATATCTGTAGGGCCCTACAGCGCTCTGGTACTTTCACAAGACTAAAAAATTCGTGTGCCATACCTGTTGGGTATGGCACATTTCTATAAACTGCACAACCACCATGAAAATCAGACATCGATGGCAAAAAATTACAATCGGTATAATAAGCAGTATCTTAATTCTTCTTATTATACTGACCATCGTTGGTTTCTTCTTTCTAAAACCCATTGTAACCAGCCGTATCGAAAAAGGTGTGCAAAAAGCCACCAATCACTTATATCGTATTTCTTTTTCAGATATTACTTATAATCCAACCTTAGGCAATATTGTCATTTCTGATGTCAATTTCCTGCCAGATACACTTATTTACCAAAGATTACATGATGTAAAAAAAGCTCCTGACGATTTACTCAAAATTCATGTACCCACTGTAAAGTTTACTGGTGTGTATCCATTATCTGTTATTTTTACCAAGATTCTGGATATGGGTACAGTAAACATTGATAAGCCTACAATTACTGTTTTGCATAAAAGTCAGCCTTATAACAAGACCATCGATTCAGTTGAAAGAAAGACTCCTTACCAACTTATTTCAAAGTTTGTTAAATCATTGCAGATTGATCGGGTTTTATTAAATGATGTTGATTTTACTTACGAAAACCTGGAGTTTAAGAAGCCCAAAAAGAATGTTATTCAGAATCTGAATATTGAAATTACCAATGTATTACTTGACTCATTGTCTGATAAATCGAAGCAGAAAATCTATTATGCCGATGACTATACTTTCATGATTAAAAATATTGCCTTGCCAGACAAGAATCAGCTGAATGATAATCTTTTCAGAAATATCGTTTTCTCGTTGAGAAACAGACAGTTAAAAGTAGATGAATACCATCTTAAGCCACGAGCCGATGTGATGAATTTTGCCAAAATGTCTGGTGGACGAGACAGGGCAGAAGTATTATTTCAGAATATTATCATCAAAGACATTCAACCTGAAATGCTCTTCCCTGATAATAAACTTTATGCCCATACAATGAATGTTGGCGGAGGCTTCGTAAAAGTTTTTAATGATAAACGTTACCCACGCATGAAGCGTAATAAAGTAGGTGAATATCCGCATCAGCTACTCAAAAAAATCGACTTAAAACTTAACATCAATACCATCAATATAAGCAATGTACGAGTGACTTATTCTGAATTTGACCCTGAAGCTAAACTCACAGGCTTTATCAGTTTTGACAGAATTACCGGTAAAATATTCAATGCTACTAATGATAGCCTGCCCCTGCTGAAAAACCCTATCTGTAAAGCACAATTTCATACCTATTTTATGAATAAGGGGAATTTGGATGTGTATTTTGCTTTTAATACTCCATCGCCAAAAGGTGACTTTACTGTAGAAGGGCAATTAGGTAATTTTGAAGGAACTTCTATTAATAAGATTACGATTGCACTGGCTAAAGTAAGTTTACAGTCGCTGCAGGTAAATAAATATGTATTTAAACTAAAAGGCGACGATAATCGGGTAACAGGAACAGGAACACTCTATTACGAAAACCTTAAAGCTACGCTTTTGAAAGTAGTTGACAAAAATCTGGAAGAGCAAAAAGAGAAGCCTAGAAAAAGATTATTCGGGATATTCAAGCGTAAACCGCTTCCTACTTTTATAGTCAATAATCTGATATTGAAAGACTCTAACCCACGCAAGAGTGGTAAGCTTGTAACAGGTAATGTGAATCTTACACGCGTACCTGAAAAATCGTTCTGGGGCACTGTCTGGGGAGGTTTAGGCCAGTCGCTATTTCAATGTGTTACAGGTGCGGTTAAAGATTAAGGCACTGCTTGTATGCTTATCTAATAAAGTAGACCGAGTACTTTAGCCTTTGTATATACCAGGCAGATTTTTTAGCTTTGGCTCTTAAAAAGCAACAAACCTGCCATTGTGTGGAAAAGCTCAAGAAACAACTCCAATCATTATTTGATATTAGTGCAGATGAGGCAGATATTTTTCTGGCTGAGTTCAGGAAGAAAGAGCTAAAGAAAAATGAAATCTTTATTGCCGAAGGAGAAGTATGCCATGTAGTGGGTTTGATAGAAAAAGGGCTCATGGTATGCGCGTATAACAAAGATGGCGAAGAGATAATTGATGAATTTGGTTTTGAAAATGGCTTTATTACCAATTACTACAGCTTCCTTACACACTTGCCTTCACAGAAAGAAATCCGGACGCTTGAACCTTGCGTCGCGCATATCATTACCAGAGAAAGCCTGGAGAAATTGGGTAGTCAACACGCATTTATTCAGAAAATGAACCGGATGATGAATGAGAAATTATTCCTACGCGCACATGACAAAATCAAATCTTTATTACTTGAGTCTGCTCAGGAACGCTACGAAAAAATGATTGCTCAAAGACCCGATCTCGCCCAACGTATCCCACAATATATGCTTGCTTCTTATCTGCATGTAAAACCTGAAACTATCAGCCGTATCAGAAAAAAAATCAGTGGTAATCCTTTATTGACCTAGGTCAACGAATATTCTTCTATAGTTTGATAAGTTTGCACATAACAAACAAATCAACCATACTATGAATCAGATTGAATTGCTGGTGAAGCAAACCGAAAGCGCCTATGATTGGGTAAACAAACTTGTATCTTCTATCCCGGAAGAGAATTGGGATATTATTCCAGAAGTGGTGGAATCAAGTGTAAGCTGGCAGGTAGGACATCTGATTGTGAGTTATTATTATCATACCATTATGGTAACAGTAGGGCATCAGATAGATATTCTACAACAGATGCCGATGAAAGATTATTCCCAGCTATTTCATAATACCTCTGCTCAACAATCAGTCGGCAAAACAAAACCTGAAGATTTGAAAAAACATTTAAAACTGATGGAGCAGAAATCAATCAGTATCATACAAGCTTTGAGCCTTGATGACCTTGAAAAGCCTTTAGTTCCTACACCCATGCCCCACCCTATCGCCAAGACCAAATTCGAAGCCATCGACTGGAACATCAAACACACCATGTGGCATTGCGGACAATTGGGTATTCTGAAAAGGGTTGTGCACGAGCGATACGATTTTGGATTGAGGTAGTTAAACCGCCTCTCCTACCTAGCCTTTCTACCAGAATTAAATAATAAGTACGTTAGGCTGAATTGAAAGTTAACTCTCTGATACCTTATTACATCTACTATCTCTGCTACATCTTTATACAGAATGGAAGTGTCTTCTTTGTTCTCTTTAGGTTTCACTTTTATACGTGCCGAGAGCAGTAGGTTATTCCATTTAATTCCTCCTTCGCCCATTAGATATAAATTCAACCGGTCGCCTGTAAAGATATCTTTATCAGGATAAGAAATTAAATATTTAACAATAATACCAGCTCCTACAAAGGGTTTGATCGCCTTTTGATTAACAAATTGGCGTCTATAAAGCGGAACAAAGTTCAGATAATTAATACTCTTTGAAAAATTACTTGCCTTATCCCTGACATTTTCTTTATTGAAGAAAACCTCAAATCCAAGAATATTCCGATTCAGATTTCTTTTGGGAGAAAAAGAAGCGCTTACGCCAAACAACATATTGGGTACAGTCGTCTTTGTTTCAAAATAACTATAATCAAAATAATCTTTATGTGAGAAAAAATTTCCGTCTGTGGCAGCACCTACCATCACACCTAAAGTAAAAACACTTTTATCTTCTTTTTTCTTCACATAACAGGTATAAGTACAGCCAATACACTCGCTAAATTCAATAAACTTATCCGTTAATGGCATAATCTCATACGTCAGATTATTAGTAGGTATTTTTTTACCACATTGATTAAAGAGCATTTCTAACTGCTTCTGATACAGTTTATTATTAAACTCAAATAATTTCTCTCCTCTTTGCTGCAAAAACTTATGATTAGTTAGTTCAATTATCTTTTGACCATCTTTATAAAAGAAATGCTCTTTATCTGTAGCATCTTTCAAATAAAGCAGGCTATAATCTGCTTTCAATAAAACCAAAAATGCCTGTAAAGTATCTTTAACAATCATCTGATTACGGTCTTTTACTAATTTATTTGTTTCAAAGGGGGTAATATCCAAATCTGTTCTTCCAATTAAATAGCTCTCTTTGTCTGTTATGCCAAAAGAGCTTAGATCTTTAATGCCATACGACTGTTCACGATTATTAAAATCCATAAAAGTGATACTGGTTGGATTTATTACCCAATCCTAGTCATCAATCAAACCCTTGAGTGTATCAGTTTGATTTTTTAAGATAATATAGCCTTTGACATAGTTTTTTTGTGAGAATGCAGAGAAAGCAATACAAGCAAGAAGCAATACTTTTAAGAGTTTCATAGAGCGTGTTCAACGATTTTAATCTGTTTGTCAACAGCGAAGGTTAATATATACGTATTGGGTTCCTATTTAATAAAAAACTTGTTATACAAATACAGACCGGGCAATTATTCAACTATATTGTGTTAAAATAATCTGTTATATGTTTAGAATAGTAGTTCTATTGGGCTTCATTATGAGTTGCTGTCCTTATCAGCTAAAAGGTCAAACGCTAACTAATACAGCTAGACCGACTGCAACAGTAAAGCAAATATCTCTAAGAATGGATTCTGCCGAATTAGCAAAATACATACCCAAAGGATATATCCTATTGGATTCGGCCTCAGGAGATTTGAATCGTGATGAGTATAATGGCCTCATTTTGGTACTCAATAAACCTGATGAAAAGGAAACCTCAGATGTATCAGAACATCCAACTTTAAGGCCATTATTGCTATTAATCGGCCAGCCCTCTCATACCTATAAGGTTGTTGCCAGAAATGATAAAGCCGTGTATTGTGTTGATTGTGGCGGTATGATGGGCGACCCATTTACCCAAATTGTTATTAAGAATGGCTATTTTTCCATCGAACATTATGGCGGGAGTTCATGGCGATGGGGTTTGATTACCACCTTTAAATATTCAGCTACAGACAAGATCTGGTATTTGTATAAACAAGGCTCTACAAGTATGCATACATCAGACCCCGATAAAGTAAAAACGAAAATTACTACCACAAAAAACTTTGGTAAAATTCCCTTTAGTAAGTATGATATTTATAAAGAGGATTAATACAGAATTAAACTATCTCTTCCTGTACTTCCCCTAAAACAATCAACCGTATTCATGGTTATCATAGTCAAGAGAATCCTCAGACTATGAATAAATTCAACTACAATTTAGATTTCAAAACGACTAATTTCCGGAAAAACCCTGAACTCTATCGGATTGGTGTTGGAGAACAAGGGGTTCTACTGGTAGAGCCCTATAAATCAGAAATACTTCCCTTATGGCGATTCAAAACCGTAGAACTAGCCAGAGAATCAAGCAAAGCCATTTATGAACTATTCGAAAAATACCTGAAAGAAAAAGATTTTGTAGGGGCTGATATGGCTCGCAAATACTTGCAGATGGGTTTCACACGTGCAAGAAGATATGCCAATCATGCCAGTGGACAAAAATATGCACAAGAAAATATTAGAGAAGAACCTGTTGAATATCCTTATTCGAGCGGTAGTAAATTTAAGGATAATGAGATTTTGCCACAAGAAACCGATGCCTTAACTAATGAAAAAGCGCAAGCAGCGCAGATATTTAAAGAAGCGTGGTTTAAGGCTAAAGACAATGCAGAGTACAAGGCTTTAAAGAAGTGGTTTAGAGATAAATACTATAAATAACTATCAAAGCAAAAACCACCCTTTTGGGGTGGTTTTTTCGGTAAGATTAAGAAAGAAAGAAAGTCGGAATCCCTATGAGCCACACATCTCGCAACCCTCTGGGTCGTCGAGTGAGCATTGCATAGCGGCGTATTGATACTCGTCATCACTATTAAAAGTTGCGGCGGATGCTGCTTTTGCCGTTTGTTCCTCGGCATATTTAGCATAATCTAATGGTTTTTCCTCTACGGTTGTAACAGCCGGTACCACTTCCGCAATCGCTTGTCTGTCTACTGTGAATTTCACAGCATCAGTAGCGGCTTTGGTGCGTAGGTAATACATACCGGTTTTCAAACCTGCTTTCCATGCATAGAAGTGCATCGAAGTAAGTTTACCGAAATTAGCGTTTTCCATAAAGATATTTAAAGACTGACTCTGGCAGATGTAAGCGCCACGGTCAGCAGCCATATCAATAATAGTTTTTTGCTTGATTTCCCAGGCAGTTTTGTAAATATCTTTCAAATTCTGTGGGATTTCAGGAATAGCCTGTACCGAGCCATTGGCAGCAATCAACTTGTTTTTCATGGTATCGTTCCAGAGACCAATTTTTACTAAGTCTTTCAACAAATGTTTGTTTACTACTACAAACTCACCCGACAATACACGACGAGTATAGATATTTGAAGTATATGGTTCGAAACATTCGTTGTTGCCTAATATCTGGCTGGTTGATGCCGTTGGCATCGGAGCCACTAAAAGCGAGTTACGCACACCATTCTGCTTCACTTTCTCACGAAGCTCTTCCCAGTTCCAACGACCTGAATCAGGTGATACACCCCACATGTCGAACTGGAAGATACCTTGCGAAATCGGAGAGCCCTCCCATGTAGCATAAGGTCCTTCTTTTACTGCCATTTCCATCGATGCTTCCATTGCAGCGTAGTAGATAGTCTCAAAAATATCTTTGTTCAATCGACGGGCTTCATCAGATTCAAAAGGCATTCTTAATACTATTAATGCATCGGCTAATCCTTGCACACCTAAACCAATAGGGCGGTGACGAAGATTGCTTTTTTCTGCTTCAGGAACAGGATAGTAATTGACATCAATTACTTTATTCAAGTTACGGGTAATTACTTTCGTAACTTCATACAATTTCTGATGGTCAAATTTCAAAAAGCCTGTTTTTGCATCTTTTACAATATATTTTGGTAATGCAATAGAGGCCAGGTTACAAACAGCTACTTCATCTGGCGCTGTGTACTCAATGATTTCTGTACACAGGTTTGAAGATTTGATTGTACCTAGGTTCTTCTGATTTGATTTCTGGTTAGCCGCATCTTTGTATAACATGTAAGGGGTACCTGTTTCTACCTGCGACTCCATGATGGCAAACCAAAGGTCTTGAGCTTTGATTGTTTTACGAGCTTTACCTTCAGTCTCGTATTTTTGGTATAATCTTTCAAATTCTTCTCCATAACATTCTGACAAACCCGGAGCTTCGTTAGGGCAGAACAACGACCAGGTATCGTTAGCCTCAACGCGTTTCATGAATAAGTCAGAGATCCAGAGAGCGTAGAATAAATCGCGAGCACGTAGTTCTTCCTTTCCGTGGTTTTTCTTTAACTCTAAAAATTCAAAAATGTCAGCATGCCATGGTTCAATATAGATGGCAAATGAACCTTTGCGTTTACCGCCGCCCTGATCAACATAACGGGCAGTATCGTTGAAAACACGAAGCATCGGCACAATACCATTAGAAGTACCATTAGTACCTTTAATGTAAGAACCTGTTGCACGGACATTATGGATTGCCAATCCGATACCGCCAGCTGATTGTGAAATCTGAGCGGTTTGGCGCAAGGTATCATAAATACCTGTAATACTATCATCTTTCATCGTCAGCAAGAAGCACGACGAAAGCTGTGGTTTTGGTGTACCTGCATTAAATAATGTAGGTGTAGCATGTGTAAACCAACGTTCAGAAAGTAACTCATACGTTTCAAGAACGCGGTCAATGTCATCGCCATGAATACCTACAGCCACACGCATCAGCATGTGTTGCGGGCGTTCAACGATTTTACCATTTAATTTTAATAAGTACGATTTTTCTAAGGTTTTATAACCGAAGTAGTCGTAACCAAAGTCTCTGTCGTAAATAATAGCAGAATCAAGCGTGGCTGCATGTTTCTGAATTACTTTCCAGGTATCTTTAGCAATTAATGAAGCATTTTGAGCAGTTTTCGGATCCACATACTGATATAGCATTTTCATGGTCCCTGAAAAAGACTTCAAAGTGTTTTTGTGAAGATTGGAAATAGCAATCCTGGCTGCTAAAATAGCATAGTCAGGGTGCTTTGTCGTCATCGAAGCGGCAGTTTCCGCGGCAAGGTTATCTAACTCTGAGGTACTGACCCCGTCATAGATACCAGCTACGACTTTCATGGCTACTTCAACGGGTTGGACAAATGCCGGCTCCAGGCCGTAACATAATCGCTCGATACGAGCAGTAATTTTGTCGAATTTCACCGACTCGCGGCGTCCATCTCGTTTGATTACATACATAAGGCAGTCAGTAAGGGGTTTGGATTCGAAAAATATTTTTATGACCAAGCACGTTTGGTCTGGATAAACTTATAAAATACAGCAACATACATAATTTTTTCTAGGGTGACCGCCAGTCAATTTGGGTAATTTTTTTGGGTTATAAGCAGTCGTATTATTGCTATTTCTGATATTATACTCATACCCGAATACTGGCTTATATTCTTGATGAGTATGTAAAATTAACAAATTCTAAAGGCTTGAAAAAACCTGACTTCTATACCATTTTAGCGAAAGTAAAAAAGTCTAATATTAAGAAAATGTTAAGACCTAATAATCAATCAGTTAGTCTTGAGGAAGGTAGAAAAAATCAAATTAAAAAGTTATCCACAAAGTTGTGCACAACTTTTAATAGGTTTTCTTAGTAAAAATTTACGTAGTGTTAGTAAGGCTTTTGGTTAACAAATGTAAAATATTTAATTTTCAGAAAAGAGAAAAACTTCTGAAAAAGTTATCCACATTGAAAACGTCCTCCTTAATCATGACATTCCATCAACAAAAGGTCGCCTTCTTCATAAGAAATCCGGACTATTCCGTCTTCGGCGGCCTCATTGCTGCTTCCAGCCCGATAACCAAGTATAAGTGATTCATTATCAAGCTTATACAGCAAATTTTCTGTTTGTATACCTGTAACAGTACCAACTGGTATTAATGAGATGGGTGTACCTTTGGCAAACCACTTCTCAAAGACGTTTGGGGTAGATAATAAGGGGTATATTACTGAATAATCGTCTATTAAAACGATCTGAAGTTTACTTTTGTAACGAATTATGTTAGTCATATTTGTCATGGAATGGTCAGATCTCCGACCGGTTGCCCATACTACATTGGCAGCAGGGAAGCCACGACTTATCAACATTTCAAAGGCTTTATCCAGATCTGTTTTTTCCTGGTCTGGTGTATGAATAATCTCTATCGGATATTGGCTTTTTTCGATTTCTGTTAAGTTAATGTTACCATCAAAATCTCCTAAAAGCACATCAACCTTAATACCCAATTCAATTACCCTGTGAATAGCCTGATCTAAGACAACAACAAATGGGCTCCATTCCAACAATTGTCCCAATAAATCGAAACTGCATGCTTCACCATTGGCAATAATCAGTGCAGGTTCTTGTTTTTCTCTTACGATATGATGAGACGACATTCAACAAAACTAAATTTCACACTAAGGTAAATAGTAAACCTCAGAATGGGGATAGAAGTTCTCAAAAATACAGAATATTTTTCAATCAGCCAGCCTACGCTGGCTAACCTGTTAAGTATGAAGCGATAAGAATTATTTCATATCATCCAGTTTATCTAAATCAATATCATCAATGGTAGCTTTGATTTTAGCCATAGACACATTGCTACCTTTGACACTCACAACAAAGCGGTTGGCCAGCAGCACAGCCAATTCTCCGTCTTTGTTATCATTGTTATATTTTTCAAATGCCTTGTGGTCTTTATAGGTAGTTGTTTTTTCGTAGCCAGAGTCATTTTCCTTATCTACATCTACCATTGCCCAGGCAGCCATACCCATAATAGCTCCTGTACCTGCCACATCTACAATGCTTACTTCGATAGAGCTGTCGCCCTCGCCATATCTGGCATTAGCAGTAGCAACCTGGAATCCCATCGCACCTGTTTTCTCGCTTGATACTTCCTTACGTGGTAGTCCATCAGCATCGGCAGGCAGTAGCTCCTTTAATAATTTGGCGTCTATTACTTCTTTAGGGCCGTCGTTTGCCATTTTTTCGGCTTGGTTGGCGATATTTTCTATCGCATCGGCGGCAGTTTTAGGTTCTTCTTTTTCTTCATTCTCGTTTTTACCTCCGCAATTAGATAGTAAAAAAGTGGCAGCCAGTAGTAGGGCTAGTAGTTTGGTAGTTTTCATATTGTAGCTTTAGTTAAAGGGTAAATTTTCAAGAAATATATACACTTTTCTAAAAACAAAAAATAGCTTGCTGTAATTTTAATCCCGGTTACTACCTTTGAATTTTTATAATCAGAATAGATGCTTACTTTCCCGAACGCTAAAATAAATATAGGGCTGAATATTGTAGAAAAACGCCCTGATGGATTCCACAATATTGAGTCAGTTTTTTATCCCGTCAACTGGTGTGATGCTTTAGAAATTGTTCCTGCACAGCAGTTTCAGTTTCAGAGTTCAGGCTTACCCATTCCCGGTGATGAAAGCAATAATCTTTGTATTAAGGCTTATCATCTCCTACGCAATAGCCATCCTAAAATGGCCAATAAAGCCGCGCATTTTCATTTGCATAAGGTAATACCGATGGGGGCAGGCTTAGGCGGAGGTTCGTCCGATGGTGCTTTTGCATTAAAAATTCTCAACCAAATTTTTGACTTAGGTTTGAGTACGGTCGATTTGCAGAATTATGCCCGTCAGCTAGGTTCAGACTGCGCTTTTTTTATTGAAAATCGTCCGGTTTTTTGTTTCAATAAAGGCGATGAATTTGAAGAATTTTCATTAAATTTAAAAGGTAAATACATCGTACTTATCAACCCGGCTATTCATATTTCAACGGCTGAAGCTTATGGCGGAGTAAAACCCAAAAAAGCTGAAGTTTCTCTGAAAGAGGCATTAAAATTACCATTAAATAAATGGGATGGGCTTGTTAAAAACGATTTCGAAGAAAATTTGTTATGGAAATATCCGACCATTGCGGACATCAAAAAGATACTATACAAGCAAGGGGCACTCTATGCCTCCATGACAGGCTCGGGCTCTACCCTTTACGGTATTTTTGAAGCAGAAAAAGACATAAATACACAATTTCCTGACTTTGCCCTCTGGCAAGGTTATTTGAACTGATATAAGACTGCAAAGAACATGTTAAACCAATTAACAAAACGCCGTGAACCTCTCTCCTTCATGCTTTATCTGGGCATTATCGGGAGTAGTCTGCTGTTTTGTTTCATTGTTCTTGTATTTGCTACCAAAGAATTCAATAATCAGGAGATTACCTTTAAAATACCGGGTGTATTCTGGGCTAGCACTTTTATTATTCTGACAAGCAGTTCAACTCTACACTGGGCTAATAAGGCTTTCCGAGAAGAAAGATTCCGTAGTTATCGCCTTAATATCAGCCTGACTTTATTTTTTGGAATTGTTTTTATGCTTTTACAGGCCTGGGGTTGGCGCCAGATGATTCTGCAAGGAATCACCTTGAGTAATAATACGGCAGGCATGTTTATTTATATTTTATCAGGTCTGCATCTCGTGCATGCTTTAGGAGGTATTATTGCTCTGGCAGTAGCTAACAACGATGCCTTTAAGCGTATGGAGTATGTAGAGTCTTATGTTTATAGTGTGAATCCACCTAATCAGTTGAAGTTAAGGCTGATAAGCATATACTGGCATTTTATTGATGCTTTATGGCTACTTTTATTCATTTTTCTACTATATCATGCTTCACAAAACCCGGGGAATAGTCATTAATTATATTCGTTACCGAGAAACGTCTATTATTGCCAAAATTTATACCGAAAAATTTGGGGTGCAGTCATATATAGAAAATGGCGTAAGAAGCAGCAAGGGCAAAAACAGAATCGCACTTTTTCAGCCACTTACGCTACTAGATTTGGTTTTATACCACGACGATAAAAAAGAGATTCATCGCATCTCTGAAATCAAATCGGCATACCCGTTTAAAACTTTGCCTTACGATGTATATAAGTCGAGTATTGGGATATTTTTAGATGAGGTACTGAATAAAACATTGAAAGAAACCAGCGAAAATCCTGCCTTATTCGAGTTCCTATATCATTCTCTTATTTTCTTAGATGAAACCGAACAACATTTCGAAAACTTCCACCTGATTTTCTTGCTGAAATTTACTTTCTTCCTGGGTTTTTCACCACATGATGCCAACGAGATTCTTACGCAGTTCAGAGAAGCCAATATTTTTATTCCGTTTGATTCAGATTACAAAACCATAATGAATCATCTGATCGCAGCAGACTACCAGACACCCCTCCCCATGAGCAGAGGGGCAAGGAATCATTTATTAGAGGTAATTATTTTATTCTATCAACTACACGTAGAAGATTTTGGTGAGGTAAAATCATTGCAGGTGCTACGTGAGGTATTGAGTTGAATCAAATATTCTTTTGCCAACTTATATACTACTACTATAAATCTTGATGAAATTATTAATATATAATCCCTATGGGATACTAAGCACAGAATATCTTAATTTTTCTACAGATATATCGTCCCTACGTGACTAAAATCCTCATTCAAATATCCCATAGGGATAATATAACTGTAGTCAATAACAGAAGTTAAATCTTTTAAGTCCCGTAAGGACGATATATTTAAAGTTTTATTATATAAGCACTATTTCACCAAAAAATTGATTATAAAATTCAATTTCTCTATTTATTTCCCCATACAATAAATAAGTAAATGATAACAGCTACGTCAATCAGTGGAATGAGCCCTATTTTGAAAGATAGCGGATAATTACCTCCAAAGAACTTAATCCAGGCAATAATCTGTGTAATTAAGATTAAAACAGGTAATAACATCGTTGCCCATAAAAGCACCCAAAGAAATGAGTTTTTTTCGGAGCCAGGGGCATCAAACATCATCGGCGACATCATCGCCATCATACCGGCAGGAATCAGGGCCAGCACCCAAACACAATTAGAAATCACTGCAATAAGCTTCATATTCATACAATAAAACAGGTTAGTGGTTTACTTCATTATCGACCAAAAATGGTATTAAATTACAACTTGTCAAAATTTTCACCTGAAATGCATCAAAACAATGGAAAACAGGTTTAACCGTATTAAAAATCCTTTCCTGTTTTAGTTAACTTCCATTATAAAGAAGTTGTTCACGATTATTCCTTTCCTTTAAAAAATGTGTTGTTAAGGCTACGCCTGCATCAAATAATGAAAGCTGGAATGGGCGGCTACTGCAACGAGAATAACACAACAGTATGATTATACCAAAGCCCTGCTTAAATACTTTGAAAACACAATCCTAAGTCGGAAATTTAAGAGAGCGTCTAGTTTGGACGCATAACAATCTAGATTACAACTATTGACATGGAGGATGAGAAAAAGAAAATAAAGACAGGTAGCAGAGGCATCACCGACTATTTTAAAAGAGCGATTGGCTATACCTACCAGCAGGTAGTTTCGAAGTCAACCAAAGTTCCAACCCCGAAAACGGAACCGGAAAAGGTGACCAATATGGTGGGAACCTTTTTGAACGACAGCAGTGATGGTTTCCAGGCAACAACCACAAAAATAGAACCGGAAAAGGTTCCCTCTTGATGCACTGCCCCCAAAAAGTTAGACACATCTTGAGGGTATTTGTATGAGAAAGAGAAACAAATATACTTATGAGTTTAAGCTTCACTGTGTAGAAGCAGTTTTAAAAGAATATCGTTCCATTA
>NZ_QVMT01000009.1 GCF_003418935.1 Emticicia sp. C21
TGCAGAATGAAGTAAAAATGAAAACTTATAAAACAAAAAGTAGTAGCAATCTCTTGATTACTACTACTTAAAAAATGTACCTTTAATATCTATAACCCTGTATCGTTTTTTTAGGACTAGTCAACTGTTACAGGGAGCCCTGTAACAGTTTTATTTTAATTCACATCACATGGAAAAGGCTTATATCATTTCTGCTGTAAGAACGCCACTCGGAAGTTTTGGTGGGGCATTATCTACTATACCGGCACCTCAATTAGGAGCTACCGCCATTAAAGCGGCTATCAAAAAAGCAAATATTGACCCGAATTCTGTAGACGAATTGTTCTTCGGGAACGTTTGTCAGGCTAATATTGGGCAAGCACCTGCCCGCCAGGCAGCAATTTACGGAGGGCTATCGGTTAAAACCAATACAACTACTGTGAATAAAGTATGTGCTTCCGGCATGAAGTCAATTATTTTTGGTAGTCAATCTATTGAATTGGGTGAAAATCAGTTAGTAGTCGCTGGAGGAATGGAAAATATGTCAATGATTCCGTTTTATCTGGAAAAAGCCCGTTATGGATATGGTTATGGTAGTGGCGTTTTGGTCGATGGATTGGCTAAAGATGGCCTGACAGATGCCTATCAGCCACAAGCAATGGGTTGTTTTGGCGATTCAACTGCAGCAAAATATGGGATCAGTCGTCAGGAACAGGATGAATACGCTATACAATCGTATAAACGCTCGGCAGAAGCCTGGGAAAAAGGTTATTTTGAAAATGAGGTAACTCCCGTGGAAGTCATTGATAAAAAGGGGAATATCAAGGTTGTAAGTCAGGATGAGGAGTATAAGAATGTGATTTTTGAGAAAATACCCAATCTGAAACCTGCTTTTACAAAAGATGGTACAGTTACGGCTGCCAATGCCTCTACTATCAATGATGGTGCGGCTGCCTTAGTTTTGAGTTCGGGTGAGAATATTCAATTATCAGGTTTGAAACCGATTGCCAGAATTATTGCTTATGCTGATGCAGAACAAGAGCCAGAATGGTTTACTACTTCACCAGTATTTGCTGCGCAAAAAGCACTCGAGAGAGCAGGCCTCTCAGTTTCCGATATTGACTTTTTTGAAGTAAATGAGGCATTTTCGGTTGTTCCTATGGTATTCTGTAAAGAACTAGATTTAAAATACGATAACGTAAATATTTTTGGTGGAGCAGTTTCAATTGGGCACCCGCTGGGTTGTTCAGGTGCGAGAATTGTGACAACCTTAATTAACGTGCTTCAACAGAAAAATGGCAAATATGGATTGGCTGCCATTTGCAACGGCGGTGGCGGTGCCAGTGCAATTATCATCGAAAAATTATAATTGATATAGTCTTCATGAAGAGATGCCTGCAAAAGCATCTCTTTTGTTTTGATGCTTCTTTATGGAAATTAACTCTAATAGCTCTCCTATTTTAAGAAACTTTTTTGGTAATAACCAGCCGCTGGTTCAAGCAAGTTCAACAGGTCGTTTAGATGTAATGGGCGGGATTGCTGATTATTCAGGCTCAATGGTTTTGCAGATGCCGATTAAAGAAAAGGCAACTGTAACAGTTGGACATAGAGGCTACAATCAATTGCATATCAAAAGTCTTGATGTAACTGAAAACAATGAATTATTCATTGATTTAGAAGAATTACCCAAAAACTATAAAGAAGCCAATGAATACCTCAAACAATTAGAGGGCGGCGATTGGGCATCTTATATTGTAGGTTGTTTTCTGGTATTAATGATTGAAAAGCAGTTGAATTTAGGTGGGATTGATATTTTAGTAAAATCAGAAGTGCCCTTTGGTAAAGGTGTATCATCTTCTGCAGCCATAGAAGTAGCAACCCTGAAAGCCCTTGGAGAATTATTTTCAATTGAGTTTTCTGGTACTGAACTGCCAATTTTAGCACAAAAAGCCGAAAATTTAGTTGTAGGCGCTCCTTGTGGGTTAATGGATCAATTGGCTTCCTATTTTGGTCATGATAAATATTTGCTTCCCATTCTATGTCAGCCTGACAAGATTTTTTCAAGTATCAAAATACCAGATAATTTATATTTTGTTGGCATCGACAGTGGTGTCAGGCATGCTGTGAGTGGGGCATCTTATGGAGAAGTTCGGACGGCAGCCTCTATGGGTTTTTCAATTATAGCTCAGAAACAGGGAGTTTCAAAACATGATTTAAAAGGTACAAAGAACCACCTTCTACCTTATTCAGGCTATTTGAGCAATATTTCTCCCTCACAATATGAAGCAAAATATGCCAAATATCTTAGTTCGATGTACGGAAAAGATTTTCTGAATGAATTTAGTGTGGTAACCGATACTTTAGCACATATTAAGCCGGATACCTATTACAATATCAAGGCAAGTACACAGCACCCAATTTATGAAAATCATAGGGTAAGATTTTTTACTGAAATGCTGAAAGGTATTAATGATAGAAATCATAGTGAGTTAATGCCATTAATGGGCGAATTGATGTATCAATCTCATCAGAGCTATAATCAATGTGGCTTAGGCAATGAATACACGGATTTGCTTGTTGAAATGGCACACTCGAAAGGAGTAAATTCCGGGGTTTATGGTGCCAAGATAACCGGTGGTGGTAGTGGTGGTACCGTTTGCTTAATGGTTTATGGTGAACATGGACTTTTAACTGCTAAAGACATTATGAACCAATACAAAAAACAGACAAATCAGGACTCTCTTGTATTTTTTCAATAAGTTTACGCCTTAAATACTTTATCAATATTATAATGAAATTTCTGTATTCTATTCTTCTCGTTTTAGTAATAGCTTGTCATCCTGTTCCGCAAAAATCTTTCATTCAGGTTCCCGGAAAAGGTTTAATTAAGTTTCTGAAATATAATTCCGGCTTTAAACCTATGATTTCCTCGCATAGAGGTGGTGGAGATATTCCTGGTTATCCTGAAAATTGTCTTGAGTCTTTTGAATTTCTGGCGAGTAAAATTCCGACAATTATTGAATGTGATATTGAGATTACGAAAGATAGCGTATTAATGATGATGCATGATAATTCATTGGATAGAACCACCACAGGGAAAGGCAAAATTATTGCCCGGAATTGGGATGAAATAAAAGACCTGAATCTAAAGGATAATGCAGGAACTCTGACAACATTTAAAATACCTACATTGCAAGAAGTTTTGAAGTGGGGCAAAAATAAAGTGATTTTTGGATTAGATGTAAAGCGAAATACACCATATGAAAAAGTAGTGGCGATGGTAAAGAATTTAGGGGCACAAGATTATTGTATGATTATTGTCTATGATGAAAAGCAGGCAAAAAAAGTGTATGATTTAGATCCTGGCCTCATGATTTCTGTTACAATGAGAGATTTAAAAGAATATGAACGACACCAACGGGTAGGGATTCCTGACAAAAACATGGTGGCTTTTATCGGAACCAGAGAGCCGAACAAAGAATTTAATGATTTTTTGCATAAAAAAGGTATCTGCACTATTCTGGGTACATTAGGGAACCTTGACAAAATGGCTATTGCAAAAGGAGACCACCTTTATAAAGGTTTTGTAAATAATGGAGCTGATATTCTTTCCACTGACCGCATGTTTGAAGCTTATGAAGCAATTAAATAACTTGGATTACTGAACTTCAATCGCTAACTTAGTTTTACCGACCACATTAAATCAATTAAAATACTTAAATTAAATTTCATCAATGCGAAATCTCTTGATTAGTCTTCTTACCATGTCTTGTGGTCTTACCATGGGGCAATCAGCACTAAAACCTAAAATCAGTACAAGTGCAGATGCCTTAGAAAAGAAAGTTGTGGCCTGGCGCCGTGATTTTCATGAAAACCCTGAATTAGGTAACCTTGAATTCAGAACCTCTAAAATCGTTGCGGATCATCTTCGTTCATTGGGCATTGTGGTACAGGAAAAGGTGGGTGTAACGGGAGTTGTAGGGATACTTAAAGGCGGTAAACCGGGACCGGTTGTAGCACTTCGTGCCGATATGGATGGCTTACCTGTAACTGAGCGCGTGGATGTGCCTTTCAAATCAAAAGTAATGACGGAATATAATGGCCAGAAAACTGGAGTGATGCATGCTTGTGGGCATGATTCTCACGTAGCAATTCTGATGGGTGTTGCGGAGATTTTGTCGTCAATGAAAAATGATTTAGCTGGAACTGTGAAATTTATTTTCCAACCTGCTGAAGAAGGTGTTTATGATGCTAAATTATTGAAAGATGGCAAATCAGGTGCCGAATTGATGGTAATGGAAGGGGTAATGGAAAACCCTAAAGTAGATGCTATTTTTGGTTTACATATCAGCTCAGTAACAGAAGTTGGAAAAATTGGTTATCGCTCAGGTGCTACCATGGCGGCTGTTGACCAATTGGGTATTAAATTAAAAGGTAAACAAACACATGGAGCCAATCCGTGGTCCGGAATTGACCCAATTGTTACTGCAGCGCAGATTGTGATGGGTCTACAAACCATTGTGAGCCGTAATGTAAATATTACCGAAAACCCAGCTATTGTAACTGTAGGCGCAATTCATGGGGGTATTCGTCAGAATATCATTCCGGAATCACTTGAAATGATTGGAACTATCCGTACTTTTGGAACAGAGCAGCGTCAGTTAGTTCATCGCCGTATTAATGAAGTGGCTACAAATATTGCAGAGAGTGCAGGAGCAGTTGCTGACGTAAAAATCGATACGGGCTATCCTGTTACTTATAATGATCCTGCTTTAACTGATAAAATGATTGGTACTTTAGAAGCTATTGCTGGAAAAGCTAACGTGAATGTTCAGCCTGTACAAACTGGTGCAGAAGATTTCAGTTTCTTCCAGCAAAAAGTACCAGGATTATTCTTTTTCTTAGGCGGCAAACCTAAAGGCCAAACAAGTCCTGCACCTCACCATACACCTGATTTCTATATCGATGAATCAGGTTTTACTTTGGGTATGAAATCTCTGGCGAGTTTAACAGTTGATTATTTCGAAATGAATGCAGTGAAAGCAACTGATTTACAGGCTTCTAAGAGTAAAAAAGATAAAAAGAGCAAGTAATTTTGTGTTCTTATAAAATCCTGAAAAGGTTCGGCGTAAAACTTTACGCCGAACCTTTTTGTTTTATTAGAGGGCTAAACTTAAATTGCCCACCTAATTACGAAAGATATGTCTGCTGAAATCATTGAAATATTTCCAACTAATCCTGACGAGCGTAAGCTTCGCCAGGTAGTTGATTGCCTGAAAGGCGGAGGAATTATCATATATCCAACCGATACAGTTTATGCGATGGGTTGCGATATATTCAGTACCAAGGGAGTTGAGCGGTTGTGTAAAATAAAAGGCATTAAACCTCAGCATCATAATTTTTCAATTGTTTGTCACGACTTAAGTAATATTTCTACTTACGCAAAGGTATCTAATAATGCTTTTAGATTACTCAAAAGGGCTTTACCTGGGCCGTTTACATTCATTCTTCCGGCCACTGCAGATTTACCCAAAATCATGCAAACCAATCGTAAAACCATTGGTGTCAGAGTGCCAGACCACAAAATTCCGCAAAGACTCATTGAGATGTTGGGTAATCCTATTATTACCACGTCAGTAAAGGATGATATCGATGATATTATTGAGTACCCGAATGAAATAGAGGTGCTTTATGACCAGAATAAGGATAAAGCCGATATAATTATTGACGGGGGTTGGTGCGGAATTGAACCCTCAACTGTTGTTCTAGCGATTGATGATGATTTTGAGGTAATAAGAGAGGGACTTGGAGATTTTGACGAAATTAACAGATAATTCATCTGCCAAAATAGTCTTATTTAATTTGATCAGAGTACATTAGCAGGCCGAATATATCTTTTACTCTAATTTTATCTTACCACTACCTAAGAAAACCGTATACTATGAAAATCCTATTCAAAAAGGTTCTTTCTCTAGCTTATCTAATATTTATTTTTCAAATAACTCATGCACAAAACCCTAAAGAATTAAGAACACTTATTGTGTTTTTTGATGGATTAAGGCCTGATTATATTACCCTAGAAAATATGCCGAATCTCTATACTTTCAGCAAAAAGGGTTCTTATGGCAAAAATCACCATAGTGTTTTTCCTACTGTTACAAGGGTGAATTCCTCCTCTTATTCAACCGGAAGTTATCCTAAAACGCACGGTTTGATGGGAAATACGGTTTACTTTCCGAAAGTTGATAAAAAGCAGGGTTTGAATACAGGAGAAGCTGAAAATCTCAATAAAATTAATGACTCAGAGAATGGAAATCTGCTAACTGCTATTTCATTAGGTGAAATATTGACTAAAGCAGGAAAAAAGATGATGGTTTTTAGTTCAGGCTCTACCGGGTCTGCTTTATTACAAAATCATAAAGTAGGCAGCGGTGCGGTTATCAATACGAGCATGATTTTACCTGAATCATTTAGAGAACAAGTACTGAAAGAAATAGGTCCGATTCCGGAAAGTGTAAAGCCTAAACCTAATTTGCTGCAACACAAATGGATTACAGATGCCATATTGAAATATGGCATTACCTTAGATGGTCCTTTGGTGAGTTCGGTCTGGTTTTCTGACCCGGATGGAGCGGCTCATACATTTGGCATTGGTTCTGAGTTTGCGATGGAATCAATCAGAATCGTTGATGAACAGTTTGGACGTATTCTGAAAGATATAGAACAGAAAGGTCTGACAAATAATTTCAACATCATTATTTCTGCAGATCATGGTTTTGCCACCTTTATCGGAAAAACTAATGTGGCTGATTTTTTAGTTAGTCAGGGCTTAAAACAAAGCAAAGAGAGTGAAGATGTGGTGGTATCTGAGGGAGCAATTTATGTTCAAAATCATGATAAAGCGAAGATTCAGCAGATAGTAACAATATTACAAGGTCAGGAGTGGGTGGGTGGTATTTATACAAAAGGGCTAAAAACAGGCGATGCCAAAGGTTTTATTGCAGGCACACTTTCTTTTGAAGCTATTCACTGGAATCATGCCAATAGGACTGCTGATATTTTGGTTGACTATAACTGGAATGATAATAAGAATGATAAAAACTATGCAGGAACAAGCTATGCTAAGGGAGTTGCAGGGCATGGCAGTCTAAGTCCTTATGAGGTACATATTGCACTCTTTGCAAACGGGCCAAGTTTTAAAAAGGCATTCGAGAGCAATCTGCCAACATCAAATGTTGACCTTGTTCCTACTATTCTACATTTGCATCAATTGCCCATACCAGCTTCTATGAACGGACGAGTTTTTTACGAATTATTAAATGAGAAAAACACACCGAAATTACCTGAATTGAAGGTAGAAAAAATCAGTACTAAAGCAGCTTACCCGGGCGGCTCATATGAATTAGTACTACAGCAAGGTATATTAGGAAAATATAGATACCTGGATTATTCTAAAGTAGTTCGTGCTAGTAAATAAGAATTGATAAAAATCTCTTATTTTTACACTGCTCAAAATTATTGAGCAGTTTTTTTCGACCTATTAACACCGCCAATTTAATCCTAGTCTTCTTAACCTTTCAGCTATGATCAAGAGATTCCTTACAGTATTATCCGTCCCACTTATTATCCATCAAACACAAGCGCAAAATTCTTTTTATATTGCTAATAAAGCATCTCTTGCGCCACTTGAATATATTGAACTACCCTTAGGAACAGTAAAACCTAAAGGTTGGTTGCATACGCAACTGACAATCATGAAAAACGGTACAACCGGGCATTTAGACGAATACTATCCTAAAATCATGAATGATAATGGCTGGTTAGGTGGCAAAGGTGATGCATGGGAAGAAACTCCTTATTGGCTTGACGGTGCTCTCCCCCTCGCCTATTTACTGGATGATCAAACATTGAAAACTAAAGTACAGAAATATGTCAATTGGGTGATAGATAGCCAAAGGCCCAATGGTTATATAGGCGGAATTACTAAAGATGAAAGAGAAGGCAAGACAATTGTTGAATGCAAGCAAGGTGATGACTGGTGGCCTAAAATGGTAATGATAAAGGTTTTACAACAATATTATACAGCTACTAATGATAAAAGAGTTATTAAATGCTTAACTAATTACTTTAAGTATCAACATCAGAATCTTAAAAGTTGTCCATTAGTGAAATGGACTGATTGGGCAAAAGCCAGAGGAGGCGATAATCTGATGTCGGTTTATTGGTTGTATAATATTACAGGAGATAAATTTTTATTGGAATTAGGAGATACAATTTACCAACAAACTACTCCATGGACTGACCTTCTAGGTAAACGCAATTGGGTAATGCAAGCCGCTGCTAATCAAACCGATGAAAAATGGATGGAAAGACATGCAGTAAATGTAGGTATGGGCATAAAGCTTCCGGCTATTTATTATCAGGCTAAAAAGAATCCGGAACTATTAAAAAGCCTAAAAACAGGTTGGACAGATTTAATGACTTTACACGGGTTGCCTCATGGTATGTACTCAGGTGATGAAGATTTGCATGGAAATGACCCAACACAAGGCATTGAATTATGTTCAATTGTGGAGACAATGTTCTCTTTGGAGCAAATGATTAGTATAACGGGTGACCAAACTTATATGGATGCTCTTGAACGCATGACTTACAATGCTTTGCCGACCCAAACAACTGACGATTTTAATTCGAGACAATATTTTCAGATAGCAAATCAGGTGCAGGTGAGCCGTGGTGTGTTTGATTTTTCTTTGCCATTCTGGCGAGGCATGTGTAATGTTTTTGGACCTTATGCAGGATACACATGTTGTACAGCCAATATGCATCAAGGCTGGACAAAATTCACCTCGCATCTTTGGTATGCCACGCCTGATAAAGGTCTGGCTGCTTTATTATTTGCTCCCAGTACAATTAAAGCTAAAGTGGGTAATGGAACAGAGGTAAGCATTGAAGAAGAAACCAACTACCCATTTGAAGACCAGATTAATTTTATAATCAGTACTTCTAAATCAGTTGATTTTCCATTAGAGATACGAATACCGGTCTGGTGTAATGAGGCTACGTTAATATTAAATGGTCAAAAGCTAAGAGTGGAAAAGGGAGGCAAAATTGCCCGAATCAAAAGAGTCTGGGCAAATGGTGATAAAATCACTTTGCAATTACCAATGGAGGTAACCACGTCTAACTGGGCAAAAAATTCTCGTGCTATTGAAAGAGGGCCGCTGGTTTATGCCTTAAAAATTGAAGAAGAGTGGACAAAAAAGGAAATCAAAGAAGAAGGAATTTACTATGATATTCAGCCAAAGAGCGATTGGAATTACGGCTTGCCTCAGACAGTTATTAAAAAACCGATAGAAAATTCAACTGTTACAATAAAACCCAAATCAGATGCCTTTGTGTGGAATAGCTCGAATGCCCCGATTGAGATAAAAACAGTTGGTAAAAAGATTCCAAGTTGGAAAATTATTGAGGGTGTGGCTCGTCAGCCTGTTACTCCTCGTGATGGTCTGTATTTAGGTGAAGTAGACGATAAAGCGGAAACTATCACTTTGATTCCATATGGTTGTAGCAAGCTAAGAATTGTCGCTTTTCCTGTGGTTAAATGATCATTCCAACTATATCAATGATTTAAGTATCTTTAATCAAAAAACTAGGTCTATGATGAAGATACTTAAATCATTTTTACTTATCATATTATCATTATTCTTTAGCTCGATGAGTTGTGAAGACGGCGCACCTGAAAGAGAAACTATTGATTTTCAATTCTTTCATAATATGCCGGGCAGTTGTCCTACCTACTTTTTTAATACTTTAGATTCACACGTTGCCCATATCCCTACAGAATCTTCAAATTCTGTTATAAAGGCTTTTTTGAAAGACCAACCCGATGCGACCAAAGTCAGCATATCACTTCAAAAGACCGGAAAAATTATTCAACATGAGTGCGGAGACCGAGAACCTAATCCTAAATTGCATCCATTTGTTGAAATAGAGATATTTTCAATTTCTGAACGCTAATTTATCTTGATATTTTGTTCTAAGAAGATTAATTCCGAAATTGTCAATTGTTCACTAGTTTCTGAAAACCTATTACTCTAATCTTCTTACCTATGAAAAGAATCAATTCCATTGATTTTACCCGTGGACTAGTTATGGTAATTATGGCGATTGACCATTGCCGTGATTTGCTCCACATCGGAATAAACCCAACAGATTTAACTGTTACCACTCCCGCCCTATTTTTTACCAGATGGATAACGCATTTATGTGCGCCAACTTTTGTGTTCTTATCAGGTACATCAGCTTATTTATCTTATAAAAACCAGAATATGGGTTTAAAGGAAAGTCAGCGCTTTTTATTGAGCCGTGGACTATGGTTAATTTTCTTAGAATTTACAGTTATCGGTTTTGCGCTTTGGTTTGATTTCAAGTTCAGGATGTTTTTCTTACAAGTAATTGGCGCTATTGGGATTGGTTTTGTTATTCTTTCTTTTTTAATGAAATTATCATCTAAAACTATTCTGATCATAGGATTAGTCATTATTTTTTGTCATAATCTTCTGGGGCTTTTGCCAATTAATAATACTCCCTTTTCATTACTATCCCCTCTATTCAGTTTTTCACTTTTCCAGATTACGCCTGATACCACTTTTGCAATTGGTTATCCTCCTATTCCATGGTTAGGAATTATGTTGGCCGGATATGGCTTTGGCGGAGTAGTTTTTGATAAATCTCAAAACGTGAGAAAGGCAGCACTATTAAAATTAGGCATAGGCTCATTAGCACTTTTTATAGTTTTACGCTTTATCAATATTTATGGTGACCCTGCCCCTTGGTCTCCTCAAAAAGATGCACTTTTTACTTTCATGTCATTCATGAATCTGACCAAATATCCTCCCTCTCTTTTATATACATTAGCTACATTAGGAATCAGTTTTCTTATTCTTTATGTGAGTGATGGGCCAAAGAATAAGTTCATAGAAATTACGTCTGTATATGGGAAAGTACCGCTGTTTTATTATCTCATTCACTGGTATCTGATTCATACTATTATGTTTATCATGCTATACATGCAGGGGTTCAGCAACAAAGATTTTGTTTTTGGGCCTTTCCAGTTTGGTCGTCCGCAACAACCATCAGGTTTAGAATTAGGTGGAGTCTATCTCGTCTGGTTAGGAGTTATTATTAGTCTTTATCCATTATGCAAGTGGTATAGCACTTATAAAGCAGAGCATAGAGATAAAAAATGGTTGCGATATTTGTAATTTTTATCACAATTTTCATAAAAACAGTGTGTTTAACAATTGATAATGGCTTGGGAAACTGAGCATTTTATTTTAATATCCTTATTCCTAAGCTTTCATATTGATTTATCAAACTTTCATTTGCCCCTAAATCTGTAATCAGATAATTTGCCATGTTAATTGGTGCAAAAGGCAAGTATTTATCTTTCTCGAACTTACTTGAATCACATAAAAGAAAACTTTCTTTGGCATATTTGGCAAGTGCAGTTGAAATTTCTGCTTCTTTTTCGCTTGAAGCACTTAATCCATTAGCGAAAGAAATACCATCTACTCCTAAGAAAGCTTTATCCGCTCTGTATCGGGTAAAATGTTCAATGGCTACATAACCATGACTCGCCTGGCGCTCCATATCAATTTCACCTCCGGCAAAATTTAAACTGACCGAAGAATTAAGCAGAGCATTTACTATTGGGATTGAATTAGTTACGACTTTGATTTTCATGTTCCGGATAAAGGGACAGATTCTAAATACAGTGCTGCCACAATCTAAAAATACTACATCTCCTTCTTTTATATACGAAGCTGCTATCTGACATATATAATCTTTCTGTTCTCCTCTTACTGCTGATTTATTGACAAAATCAACAGGATCATAACTCAGACTAAGCTTCATGGCTCCACCATGTGTCCGGAATATCAGACCTTTATCAGACAGAATAGCTAAATCTCTACGGACTGTTATTTCAGAAGTATTCAATAAAACTGCTAATTCTTTTACATCAGCACTGCCATTTGTCTCTACTTTTTCTATAATTATCTGTTTACGTTCTTGGAAATTCATATCTATTTTCTAAATTTGTTCAAAAATAATCAAAATAATTCAAAAACAATCAAAATGAATAATCGCGTTCGAAATTTGACTACAGAAATTTTATCTGATAATTGGTATACGCTTCGTAAAGTTACATTTGAATGGCAAAAGAAAAACGGAGAATGGCAAAAACAAAGTCGGGAAGCCTACGATAGAGGGAATGGCGCAACTATTTTATTATATAATAATGCAACAAAAACAGTCATACTAACTAACCAGTTCAGAATTCCTACTTATGTGAATGGAAATGAAACCGGTATGCTAATTGAAGCTTGCGCTGGATTGTTGGATAAGGACGATGCTGAAAATTGTATTAAGAGAGAAACTGAAGAAGAAACTGGCTATAAAATAAGTCAGGTCAAAAAAGTCTTCGAATCCTATATGTCTCCTGGGTCTGTAACAGAAATATTGCACTTTTTTGTAGCAGAATATACCAAAGAACAAAAAGTAAATGAGGGAGGCGGTGTGACAGATGAGGAAGATATTGAAGTTTTGGAGCTTGACTTTACAAAGGCTTTACAAATGATGGAAAATGGCGAAATAAAAGATGGAAAAACGATTATGCTTTTACAATATGCTCAGATTCATCAACTAGTAAGTTATAATTAATCCTAATATCGCTAAAATTACACCTAGATTCTTGATTAAGAATCTAGGTTTTCGAGCACTAAATCATTCATGCATTTAAAATGTCCTTTCGGGCATTTATTATACCCTATTTTTGAGCAGGGTCTACAAGGAAGATTTTTATTTTCTATGATTCTGAATTCAGTTTGATAAGGATACATCCCAAATTCCGGAACAGTATTTCCCCAAATGGATATGATATTCTTTTTCAATGCGGAGGCGATGTGCATAAGTCCGGTATCATGGCTTACGACATACTGTGCTTGTTTCAAGATGGAAGCAGACTGGTTCAGACTATATTTGCCACAGGCATTATAGATGTTATTGCCAAGTGCTTGAACAACTATTTCTCCGGCGGGCTCATCTTCTTTTCCTCCCAAAAGAATAATTTTTTTATTGATTTTGCTGCAAAGTTCTATAATTCTTTCAACCGGAAGTTTTTTTGTAAAATGTTGACCACCAATAGCATAGGCTGCAAAAGGCTCTCCTGGCTCTATAATTCCTTCAAGATTTACTTCTTGGTTTGATGGAATGAAATAGTCCAGCCCTTTATTGTCATTTTTAATACCCAAAGTTTCAATCGTCTTTAGATTTCTTTCTACGATGTGAACATCGGGCATGCGATTGATTTTGAGATTGACTAAAAGCCATTTTTCAAAATTCAGTTTATTATAGCTAAAAGATTTTTTACCTAATCGATACTTGATAATAGATGTTCGAAGATTATTATGCAAATCAATTACATAGTCGTAATTTTCAGCCAGAAGTATTTTGATAAAAGAGTCAAGTTTCCCCTCTAATAAAAAAAATTTATCAATATATGGATTGCTTTCTACTAATACCTTAAATTGCCTTTTGGTAGCAAAGTGAACTTCTGCTTCTGGATATTGCTGTTTCAGACATCTAATCACCGGAGTTGTGAGTACAATATCTCCAATAGATGAAAAACGCAAGATTAAAAACTTTGTTTTCATTCTTTATAATTTACATCTATATATTGACCATTGACTTTCTGATATTTCCAACGTTTATGTGACCACATCCACGGAGTTGGATCTTGCCTGATATCTCTCTCTAATTTCCTGGCGTGCTGCTCTAATATTTTTCCTTTTGGTAATTCCTTTGGTATAGTACTTATCATATCAAAAACCGCCCTATACTTGCCTCTGGCAATTCTTTTGATGCAGACATAAACTACAGGTACATTGAATCGATGGGCAAAGATTTCAGTTCCTGAGAAAAAGGAAGTTTCCTGATTTAGAAATGTCGTCCAATAAGCTCTATCAGGTGGTGCTGACTGGTCATTGGCTAAAATTAATAAGAAAGGCTTATCTCCTTTTGTATTAATTTTTTTGTATGCTTCTTCCATCGCAATCATTTCTACGCCATATTTGGAGCGGAAATTAAGAAATAATTGATTGAAATATGGATTATGTTGCGTGCGGTAAATGGTTTTTATCTGAAAAGGCAACATAAAAGGTAAAACCTGATTTACCCACTCATGGTTGCCATAATGACCTGTTGAAACAATTACACTCTGACCTTTATTGTACAGATTGGTAACTACTTCAGGATTTTCTATACTTACACGTTTAAGCAATGCTTCTTTGGAAATCGTGAGACATTTGAGCATTTCCAGAAAAAAATCAATGATATATTGAAAGAAAGCCTTTTCTATTTTAATTAACTCGGTTTCGCTCTTTTCCGGGAAACTGTTTCTCAGGTTAGCTCTTACCACTGATTTTCTATAGCCGACTATATAGTAAATAATTATATATAAAAAATCGGAAAGTAGATAGAGAATCGGAAAAGGTAAAATGGAAATAAAATATAAAAAGGGTAATGCTATATAATAACCACCTGCTCGCATTAGTTCTGATTGTAATTAGACAAAAAATTCCGGTACTCCTCCATCGTATCCAGGTCGATTTTCCCCTCAGGGAAATCAATAGTAACTGTATGTTCTTTATTGGCTAAAATTACTTTTTTTGCTCCGTTATCGCCGCTTAATTCCAATAAGTCATTGAATAGTTTTCTTTTAAATAATACCGGTATCCCTATTTGATTATCATATTTACAGGCAACAATGTCTGGAGAACTCTCAGTATTTCCAGTTACACCTTTAGCCTTTTCGACTATTTTTTGAATCAATTCTGCAGAGACTAAAGGCATATCAACTGTCAAAAAGATAATCGCCTCCAACTCTTTATAAGTCATGTACGAGCCAGCCAATCCCATTTTAATTGAACTCGACATGCCATTTTCCCATTGTGGATTATCTATAATGGTAATTGGCATATGCTCTAATTCTTTACGAATCATCTGCCGATTAGCTCCAAGTACCACAACAATCGGATAACAAGCTGTTTCCATTGTCATTTCTGTAATTCGCTTAATTAATGAAATCCCATCAATATGAAGCAATTGCTTGGGAACACCCATTCGAGAAGAAGCACCTGCTGCTAAAATTATTATTCCTGTATTCATCTATATAAATACCCTCAACCTATTGGGTTGAAAGAATGTAATTATCTAAAAAATAATTGGTGTTAAATCAGAAGGACAGACTTAATAAGGCTATTAGTGCGCCTCTAACCAATTGTTGCCAACGCCCATACCTGTTTCCATCTTAACTGGTAACGGAATAGCGCTACACATTAGTTCATCAACTCTTTGTTTCAGATAATCTACCTCACTCCGAAGTGCATCAAAAACTAACTCATCATGCACTTGTAAAATCATTTTTGATTGCAGCTTTTCTTTTCTCAGGAAGTCGTGAATATTAATCATAGCTACCTTAATCATATCTGCTGCTGAGCCTTGTATAGGGGCATTAATGGCATTTCGCTCGGCAAATCCTCTATCGACTAAATTCTGAGAATTGATGTCACGCAAATATCTCCTTCTTCCTAATATGGTTTCAACATATTTAGTTTCTCTGGCTTTATTAATAGCAGAATCCATAAAAATCTTGATTTTCGGAAACTCCATCCAATAAGCATCAATCATTTCCTTAGCTTCACCACGAGGAATACTCAGTCGTTGAGATAAACCAAACGCCGAAATACCATAAATAATCCCAAAGTTGACCATCTTTGCTTTTCTACGCATATCAGACGTAACCTGGTCGATAGGAACTTTGAAGACCTTTGAGGCAGTTGTAGAGTGAATGTCTATACCCTGATTGAAAGCATTCAACATACTTTCGTCCTCGCTGAAAGCTGCCATAATGCGCAATTCAATTTGCGAATAGTCAGCCGATAATATCACATGGTTTTCATCACGAGGAATAAACGCTTTACGTATTTCACGACCTCTTACTGTACGGATTGGTATATTCTGCAAGTTAGGGTTAGTCGAACTCAAACGTCCCGTGGCAGCTACTGCCTGATTGTAGGAAGTATGTATTCTTCCAGTCTTTTTAGAAATCAGGGCAGGCAATGCATCTACGTAAGTACTTTTAAGTTTTAACAACTCTCTGAAATCTAAAATCTTTCTTACAATCTCATGTTCACCTTCCAATTTTGACAAAACATCTTCACCAGTGGCGTATTGACCTGTTTTAGTCTTTTTGGCACCTTTGTCTATTTTAAGTCTCTCAAATAAAATCTCACCTAATTGTTTGGGGGATGAAACGTTAAATTCGCCGCCTGCCAGACTATATATACTTCTTTGAATCTCCTGAATATCAGTATCCAATACTCTTGACATTTCATGCAAGGTATCAACGTTTACCTTTACTCCCGACATTTCCATATCTGCCAGCACGCAAACAATTGGCATTTCAACATCCATTAAAAGCTTTTCTTGCAAACCAATCGCACTCAATCTTGGTTGTAATACCTGTTTCAATTGCAACGTAATATCGGCATCTTCTGCGGCATATTCTTTTACTTTTTCAACATCAACTTCCCGCATCGTCAGCTGACCTTTGCCTTTTTTGCCAATCAGGGTTTCTATTGAAACAGGGTCGTAGTTCAGATAAACGTTAGCCATATAGTCCATCCCATGTCTTTGCTCTGGCTCAATGATATAGTGCGCCAACATGGTATCGTACATTTTTCCTTTTACTTCTACCCCATAGTTTTGCAGAATCATCAAATCATATTTAATGTTCTGCCCTATTTTCATGATTGACTCATTTTCAAAAATTTCTTTAAATTCCTGAACAAGATGAAACGCTTCTTCCTGATTTTCAGGAAAGGGAACATAATAAGCCTCGCCTTTACGATAAGCAAATGACATACCTACAATTTCAGCATCAATAGCATCAACAGAGGTAGTTTCGGTATCAAAGCAGAATTCATCCTGCTGAGAAAGATAGTATATCAGGCTTTTTCTTAACTCAGGTGTATTAATCAGATGATATTCATGAACAACTGATTCAATAGTATCTTTAGAGGAAGCGTGAAATCCGAATGTTGCTTCTTCTTCCAAATCCGCAGGGAGCGCAGTATTATTTGAAGTATCGGACTCAAACATGGAAATCTGTTGACCAGATTTTGCGCCAATGGCAGATTTTTTCTCTCCAACAGCAGTTGTCGGTTTTGCTACAGGACTGGTTGTTGCTGTGTTTGAGGGGTCGTCAGGTAATAATCTTTTCCTAAGCGTTCTGAATTCTAATTCGTCAAGCAATGGTGATAATAAATCCACATGCGGCGGCATGATTTTTAGTTTATCAGCATCAAAATCAATAGGTACATTCAACTCAATTCTTGCCAGTTCTTTCGACAATAAGGCAATTTCTTTACTATTTCTGACTGACTCTCCTAATTTACCTGATATTTTTTCACTATTGGCTATCAAATTTTCAACTGTATCATACTCAGCAATTAATTTAGCGGCTGTCTTTTCTCCCACCCCTTGAATACCAGGAATATTGTCTACTGCATCACCCATTAATCCGAGTATATCAACTACCTGATCTACACGTTTGATTCCCCATCGGCTGCATACTTCATTCACACCCATTACTTCAGTGTCTTTTCCACCAATAGCAGGTTTATATAAATAAATATGTTCTTCTACTAACTGCCCGTAATCCTTATCTGGGGTCATCATAAATACTTCAAATCCCTCCCTTGCTGCTTTTTTAGCGAGTGTACCAATGACATCATCAGCCTCAAAGCCTTTGAGGCTCAGGCAAGGAATATCCATTGCTTCCATCAGTTTCTTTACATATGGGATAGCTATAGTAATATCATCCGGTTGTTCCTGACGATTAGCTTTATATTCAGGGAATCTTTCATTACGAAAAGTTCCTCCCGGCAAGTCAAAAGCAACACCAAGGTGCGTTGGTTTTTCTTTTTGAATAACTTCTAGTAAAGCATTGGCAAAACCGAAAACACAGCTTGTATTTAAACCATTAGAAGTGATTCGAGGCGCTTTAAGAAACGCAAAGTGCGCTCTGTAAATAAGCGCCATGGCATCAAGAAGAAATAGTTTTTTGTCGGGCATTGTGTAATTATTCGGTATAATTGTTGCAAAATCCTTTTCTAAATCAGATTTTTGTTTGGAATAGAATCCAGATTCAAATATTCGCCTTTTTATTAATATAATCTCTCAACTATGAAAAAATCTTTTTTAAGCATAATTTTAATCATAGTGTGCTCAGGAGTATTTGCGCAACAGAAGACTCCAACTAAAAGTAAGTCCAAAACTAAACCTGCTCCCGTTACCAAAAAGACTAACACTCCTAAAACTTCTACAAAGGTAATTCAACCACAGGTAAATTCACAAGAAGATAATACAATTGAAGAAGTTAATACAGCTACATCAGCACAAATTGGTAGTCCTACATTTATCAGAGTTGAGCCGGTCAGAAAATATAATTATGACTCATCTGACCTTGTAGTAAAGTGGCATGAATTAATTTTTGACCTGGTAGAGCAGACAGTAGGCTATAGCCCAAATGTTTCGGCAAGAAATATGGCCTATATCAATTTAGCAGCTTATGAAGCTATACTTCCTGCCTATCCGGATAATTTCTCGTTGGCAGGACAGTTACAAGGTTTGACAAAACCAGACAGTCTTTTTGCCGATAATACAAATTTCAACGCACCTCTGGCTGTGTCAAGTGCCATATTTACTATGGTGGATAAGTTATTTATTTCGTCGCCATATATCTGGATGGAAAAAGTTTATGCGTTAAACGATACCATCAACGATCATTTTGCGCAAAAACTTACCCCTGAAACGTTGGAAAAGTCAAGAAAGTATGGAGAAAAAATTGCGAATTGGATTTATCAGTACTCAATGACTGATGGCGGGCATAATACCTTTATGCGCACGTATGATATGAATTATAAAATACCAGTGTGTACTTCTTGTTTTGAAATTAACAGAGTAGCTGATTTAGAAAATACAGGGCCTTTACATCCGTACTGGGGTAAAAACAGAACATTTTTGAAAGAAAATCAGAATGGAGTGGATATAAAGCCTAAAGTAGAATTTTCAATCTATCCTAATTCTCCATTTTATAAAATGGCTTTAGAAGTTTATAATATTTCAAAAGAAGTAAAACCGAATAGTGAGAAATTACAAATAGCTAACTTCTGGGACGATGCCTCATCATTTACTTATTCAGCACCGGGCCATTCTGTTTCTATTCTCACTCAGGTGCTTAAACAAAACCCTAAAGGATTGGACCAGGCAACTGAATTATACAGTAATCTTACTATTGGGCTAAACGATACCTTTATAGCTACCTGGAAGATTAAATATGAACAGAACTTCATCAGGCCGATTGCTTATATTAAACGATATATTGATAGCAAATGGGAAGCCGCTTTGTTGACACCTCCATTCCCCGAATTTCCATCTGGTCACTCTGCACAATCGGCAGCCATGGCAACTATTCTAACCGATAAGTTAGGGGATTCAGTAATCTATACAGATTATTCAAAGTATTTTGTAGGCCCACCTAAGCAATTTGCCTCATTCTGGGCAGCGGCCAAAGAGTGTAGCATTTCGAGAGTATATGGGGGTATCCATTTTAGAGATGGAATTGATCAGGGTTCTGAAGTAGGAAAGATCGTTGGCAAAAATTGCTTAAGTTTACATTATAAAAGGTAAGTAATAAATCTGATTCCTATGCATGATGCCATTGTTATTGGAGGCGGACTAGGAGGACTAACGGTAGCAATTGAGCTAGCCGGAAAGGGATTTTCTGTGATTGTAATTGAAAAGCATGCTTACCCATTCCATAAGGTATGCGGTGAGTATATCTCAAATGAAGTAAGACCCTATCTGGAACATATAGGATTAGACATTAATAAACTTGGCGCTTCAACCATTAATAAATTTCAGCTTACTTCAATTAAGGGGAAAAGTCTGCACTCTCCTTTACAAATGGGTGGCTTCGGTATTAGTCGCTATACGCTTGATTATGAATTATATAGAATTGCGCTAAATATTGGTGTACAATTTGAACTAAATGCAAGTGTTGAAGATACCCAACGTATAAACGATACGTTTTTTGTGGATACCAATACAAATAAAACTTTTCAGGCAAAAGTACTTATAGGTTCTTATGGAAAACGAGCACGGGTTGACAAAGTCATTCAGCGGCCAATTCCAAAACAACAGACCAGTTATTTAGGTATTAAATACCATATCTCGCTTGATTATCCAAAAGATTTGATTTCCTTACATAATTTCCACGGCGGTTATTGTGGCATTTCTGCTATTGAAGACAATAAATTCTGTCTTTGTTATTTAAGCCAGACCTCGAATTTGAAACACAAAAGTGGAATTAAACAAATGGAAGAGGATATTCTCTACAAGAATCCATTTCTGAAAGAAATTTTTACAAATGCTGAATTTCTCTTTAAAAAACCTGAGGTGATTAATGAGGTAGTATTTGTAAGTAAAAGTCAGGTTCATGAAAACATAATTATGGTTGGTGATTCCGCCGGATTAATTACACCTCTTGCAGGTAATGGTATGTCCATTGCTATCAGGTCGGGTTTTTTTTCAGCACAATTAATAACAGAATTTTTACAAGGAAATATTAACAGAACAGAATTAGAAAAGTTATATATATCAAACTGGAACAGCAATTTCAGAAATCAGCTCTGGCGAGGCAGACAATTGCAAAAATTATTTGGCAAAGAAAAGATCTCTGAACTGGCTATTACCTTTTTAAAGAATCTCCCTGTGCTGATGCCGCTGGTTATCAGAAGTACGCATGGAAAAGTATTAGAATTCGACCATTAACGCAATTAAAATATGGAACAAAACGAAGACTCAACTTTTAAGAGGAATTTCACACTTAAAAGCAACAACTTGAAGGGGCAGGCAACTGCTAAAGATTTTTTTAACAGCTTCGGCTGTACCGGGCAAAATACATCACCTCACCTATCATGGACTGATGCACCAAAAGGCACTGAGAGTTTTGCCGTAACCATTTTTGATGTAGATGCGCCAACTGGAAGTGGATGGTGGCACTGGATAATTTTTAATATCCCGCCAGAAGTAACTGAATTGAAACCAGAGGCAGGAGATATTAATAAATCAATTGCACCTGAAGGATGCATTCAAGCCCGGAATGATTATGGGACTTTTGGCTATGGCGGCCCTTGTCCTCCGCCAGGTCAACTTCATCAGTATATCATCACAGTATTTGCACTAAAAACGAAATTAGATTTAGATAAAGATACCGTTCCAGCTATTATCGGTTTTAATATTAATGACAATACAATTGCCAAAGCATCTATTGTTATCTACGCTAAGCGTTAATTTTAAAGCTTTTGAGCCGTCAGTGTTAGAGATTAGCAAGATAAACCTATCTTAAGGTATATCCATAAACTTATGTGTTTGCAAGCTCACTTTCCATTGAGGGTTTTCTTTTACATAATCAATTATCAAAGGCAGCATCTCACTTTGCTTGCTCCATTCAGGTTGTAGCAATAACATGCAATCTTCATTGATTAAACTGGCATGTTTTTCAGCAAAAGCAAAATCCGATTTATTATATACAATCACTTTTAATTCATTTGCTACTCTATATATACTTTCGTGAGGCTCTTTAAATTTTTTGGGTGAAAAACATATCCAATCCCAGACGCCTGAAACCGGATACACACCGGAAGTTTCTATATTTGTTTGAAATCCGGCTTGTTTTAAAGCAATTGTTAAATGGTCTAAATTATACATTAAAGGTTCTCCACCAGTAATTACTGCCATTCTACCCTTGTATTCAGTAGCACCTTCAACTATTTCTTCTATTGTAAATTGAGGGTGTATTGAAGCATCCCAGGATTCTTTTACATCACACCATACACAACCCACATCGCACCCACCCAAGCGAATAAAATAGGCAGCCTTCCCCGAATGATACCCCTCACCTTGCAAGGTATAAAACGATTCCATCACGGGCAATTTTACTTCTTCTGTAACCATTAAGCAATAATTTTTCACAAAATTACCAATATTCTATCAAATTCGTATAAGTGTCTTTTTATCGTGAATACAATCACGGAAAATTGACATTTCCTATAATTAAATCACAATTCAATCACAAGTTTTGTACTTTTTTTAGAAGAAAAAAAATCAAGATTGAATTTATATTAAATTTTTCAACCATTCTTTCATAAAAGACGTTATATTCATGTTTAGATTTGCGTAAAAAAACTGAAACATTGAATGTCTGAATCAGAAAAAAAATATTGCGATTCTTTAACCGAATATTCCCGAAGAAAAACGAATCAAGTGCAGGTAGGTGATGTCTGGATAGGTTCTGATTACCAAATCAGAGTGCAATCCATGACTACAATTGATACGATGGATACTATTGGTTCTGTTGAGCAAACTATCCGGATGATTGAAAGTGGCTGTGAGTTGGTAAGAATCACCGCCCCAAGCGTTAAGGAAGCACAAAACCTTGAAAATATAAAAAAAGAACTTCGAAGCAGGGGTTATTCTACCCCATTAGTTGCTGACATTCATTTTACCCCTAATGCCGCAGAATTAGCCGCACGAATTGTAGAAAAGGTGCGTATCAATCCGGGCAATTACGCGGATAAGAAGCGTTTTGAGTTTATTGATTATACTGAAGCAAATTATCAGGCTGAGCTAGACCGAATCAGAGATAGGTTTTTGCCTCTTGTAAAGATTTGTAAAGAATATGGCACTGCTATGCGAATTGGTACTAACCATGGCTCCTTATCTGACCGCATTTTAAGTAAATATGGTGATACACCTTTAGGAATGGTTGAATCAGCTTTGGAATTCTTAAGAATCTGTGAAGACGAAAACTATTTCAATATAGTTATTTCGATGAAGTCTTCTAATCCACAAGTAATGGTTGAAGCCTATCGCTTACTCGTTCAAAGACTGAATGCTGAACAATTAAAGCCTTATCCACTGCATTTAGGCGTTACAGAGGCCGGTGAAGGTGAAGATGGTAGAATTAAATCTTCAATGGGGATTGGTACATTATTAGAGGATGGTTTAGGAGATACTGTTCGTGTTAGTTTAACAGAAGATCCTGAATTTGAAGCCCCTGTTGCTAAAGCATTGGTCGACAGATATACTTATAGAAAGGAGAAAACTACATTTATTCCGGAAATTATATATAATCCTATCAATCCCTATCAATATCAACGCAGAGAAACAGTTGAAGTAGAAAATTTCGGAGGGTTGAATGTGCCGAGGGTAATTGCAGATTTTTCGGACATTTTGGTTGAAAAACATGAAGATTTAAAGCCTATCGGTCATTTTTATTTGCCATTGCCTGATAAATGGCGCATGAATGACATTGGCGCAGACTATATTTATAGCGGTAAAAAATCGATTCCTTTCATGCTGCCAAATGGCTTGAAAGAGATTTTAGATGCAGAGACTTGGGCTTTGCATGAAGATAAGATTAATAAGTTTCCATTGTTCGATGCGAAAACATTTGTTGAGGCAATACAACGCAAAGATCTTCATCAATCAAACAATTTTGTAAAACTTAGCATTACAGATTTAAATGCTGATTTTATTGAAACTATCAAACAATATACGAATGTTATATTAATAGCAGAAACTGACAACGAAGCTGCTATGCCTGAATTAAGAAAATTATACTTCGATTTGCTTAATTCAAACGTTAAAAATCCGGTAGTTCTCAAAAGAGATTATTCAAATATTTCAGAGATTGACGGACAATTATATGCCGCCACTGATTGCGGTGGATTGCTGGTTGATGGTTTTGGTGATGGCATTATGTTATCTTTTGATAATCCTGTAGTAGCTAATAGTACTTCGTTTGGCATTTTGCAAGCCGCTCGTACCCGTATGAGCAAGACTGAATATATCAGTTGTCCGTCTTGTGGTAGAACCTTATTTGATTTGCAGGAAACCACAGCCATGATTCGTAAAAATACAGACCATTTGAAAGGTGTTAAGATTGGTATTATGGGTTGTATTGTGAATGGGCCTGGCGAAATGGCAGATGCTGATTATGGATATGTAGGTATTGGAAAAGATAAAATTGCTTTATATAGAGGGCAGAATGTGGTAAAAAAATCGGTGCATGCTGATAATGCAGTAAATGAATTAATAGAATTAATTAAAGAAGATGGTCGTTGGTTAGAGCCAGAAGTTTTAGAAATGGAGCTAATGAACGGGTGATAAAATTAAAGCGATGATACAAAAACTTAAACACTTTCTTTCAATTGGGCCTGTTTTTGCTTACTTTTTCAGGGTATTTCGCAAAGACAAAGAAGGAAAATATCCCCATAGTTTTAATCTGAAAATGATGCATGGAATTAATAAGATTTCAATAGTCATGTTTTTGATTTGCGTGATTATCATGGTAACCCGTTGCGCAACCAGATAAGAATAACAATGAATATAGAATCGTTCAGAGAATACTGTTTATCTAAGAAAGGCGTAACGGAAGAGCTACCATTTGGCCCTGATACCTTGGTTTATAAAGTGATGGGCAAAATGTTTGCACTGACAGGGTTGGATTCTGAACGATTCAAAATGAGTTTGAAAAATAGTCCTGAAAAGAATGAGGAACTGAGGGCGGAGCATACTTGCGTTACTGGCGCGTATCATATGAATAAACGCCATTGGAACACGGTTTCTGTGGATGGAACGGTGAAAGATAATATATTAAAAGAATGGATAGATGATTCTTATGGGATTGTGGTAAGTAATTTGCCAAAGAAAATTCAAGAAGAACTCACTAAATGATAATATGATGGAGGCCTTGCTGATTGGCATACCGTTTTTGATTTATATCTTTCTGAGAATCAGATTGGGTAGTGATATTTCGCCCCAGGAATACGATGAAATTATTTTTAAAGACGGAATTGAGGCTTACAAATCAGCCGATTATCTAGCTGCTTTCAGATATTTTGATGCGGAGGTGCATGAATACCCAAAATCTTCGACAGCGTATTTGTATAGAGGTAAATGTCATTATTCTTTTGAAAACTGGGAAGCAGCTTTGGCTGATTTTGAAAAATCTATCAGGCTTGATAATGCTTTAGCTGACACTTTTTACTGGAAAGGCCTTTGCCATTATCAGTTAGAAGATTATACTTTATCACTTTTTGAACTAAAACGAGCATCAAGAATGTATTTAGACAAAAATGCAGAAGTGATGCGCATGATTGGCGAATTGGAGTTTAGGAAAGCTGACTTTGAAAGTGCAGAAAAAAGCTTTAAAATAGCTGCTGACTTAGGAGATAATAAATCCAATATACTGTTACAAACGCTTTTCTATGGGAATATCAGAAAAGCATCAAGTTAAATCAAAGAAATGACTGAAGACGAATATCTTTTTGTTTACGGTACTCTATTGAGCGAGTACGGTAATATTGAATCGCACGAGTGGATAAACAAGTTTGCTGAGCCTATGGGCAAGGCTATGATGGAAGGTAAGATGTATATGGTTGATTACTACCCGGGTATTGTACCTTGCCAGAGCGGAGAAAAGTATTTTGTGAAAGGCGAACTATATAAACTAAAAGAGCCTGAGAAACTGTTTTCTCTTTTAGATAAATATGAAGAATATAACCCGATGGACCCGGCGCATTCGGAATATGTAAGAAAAAAGGCAACTATTTTTCTTAAAACCAATAAACAGGAATATAATGCATGGGTTTATTACTTTAATCAATCGGTAGAAGATCTAGAGTTTATGCCTAAAGGAGATTTTATTAATGAATATCATAAATAGAATCCAGTTTATAAGCATTTTGAAAACAATCATATAATAATTTTTATTAATCTTTATTTTCGGTTGACAGTATTTAGCTGTCAACCATTTTTTTTGCATTTTTCAAACAATATCTATCAGGAAACAACGTATTTCATAAAATGAAGCAACCATTTTTATGGCATATTAGTTTTATCATATAGAGAAGTGCACTGAAAAGTTATGAAATGAAGCAACTATATTTTTTAATTATATTCTTATCCTCCACTTTAGTTTTCGCACAAAATACTTATACAATCAAAGGGAAAGTTACAGATTTTGTTACACACGACCCGATCCCCTTTGCTGCTGTTAGTATCAAGAATTCAACTATAGGTAGAAATACTGATTTTGAAGGCAATTTTATTCTTCAATTGCCTAATCTTACCTCTGATTCATTGCTTATCAGTTGCATGGGTTATACAACCAAAACTGTTTTTATCAGACGTGACTCACTTATACAGGTGGTTAATATTCAATTAAAGCCATCGGATATTTTATTACATGAAGTAACGGTGCATGCCGGAGAGAATCCTGCATGGGCTATCATCCGCAAAGCGGTTTCAGCCAAATCTGATAACAATTTCAAGAAAATCAGCGCTTTTGATTATATAAGCTATAATAAGATTGAGGTCGATGTTAACAATATAACAGACAAATTAAGGAAACGTAAAATAGCTGAGAAAGTAAATAAAGCTATTGAAGACATAGGTACATTGACTGACGATGAAGGGAAATCTTTAGTACCTACCTTTATTTCTGAGTCAATTTCTCATTATTACTTCAGAAATGACCCGAGGCTTTCAAAAGAAATTATTGAAAAAACCAATATTAAAGGAATTGGGGTTACAGATGGTAGTCTGACAGCTCAATTGATAGGCTCTACTTTTCAGCAGTATAACTTCTATGTGAATCAGGTAGATGTACTCAATAAGAATTTTGCATCGCCGATTGCTGATGATTGGCGCCTGATTTATGATTATTATCTGGCAGATAGTAGTTATATAGGTGATGACTATTGCTATAGAATTGAATTTACACCTAAACGTAAGCAGGATTTAGCTTTTGCCGGTACTATGTGGATTAATAAAGGTTCATGGGCCATTGCTCAGATTGACGCTACTATCACAAAAGATGCCAATCTGAATTTTGTAGAGCGCATTAAGATTCAACAGGAATTAGAACCTATTGATAGTATATGGATACCCGTTAAAAATCGAATAGTTGTTGATGTTTCAGAAATTACTAAAGGTTCAGCAGGTTTGCTTTTGAAGTTTACCAACTATAATGAAGACATTGTCACGAATAGGCCAAAAGATGTAAAGTTTTATGATAGAGGAATTGAGATTGCTCCTGATTATCGTGAAAATGACAAAAAATACTGGCAATCTGTAAGGCCAGAACCTTTTACGGATAAAGAGCAATTGGCTTATACAATGATAGATACAATTAAAAGTATTCCGGTCGTTAAGACTTATACTGAAATAGCTAAAATACTGTCGAGCGGTTATACACGTTTGTTCACTGGTATTGAACTAGGGCCGTTGGTATATTCCGGTGCTTACAATAATGTTGAGGGAGTAAGAGTACGATTAGGATTGAGAACTAATTATGAGTTTAGCAGAAAATGGGTTCTCGAGGGTTATCTGGCTTATGGAACAAAAGACGATGCCTGGAAGGGAGGAGGTGAAATAACCAAGATATTCTCAAGAAAACCATGGACAACCTTAAGTCTTAAACTTACACATGATATTGAGCAGGTAGGTCTTCGAAAAGAAGATTTAGGCTTAGGAGCTGTTTATTCAGCTTACATGCGCTTCTTTACCTTGATGAGACCTTTCTACGAAAACGAAAGCAGAATTCAGTTTCAACGGGAAGTAGCTAAGGGCATTTTTACCACCGTGGGTTTCAGAACCCGGAGTTTTGACCCATTGTACTCTTTTCAGTATAGACTCCGTCCTGAATTGGGAGATTCCTCACCAACGACTACTCATTTTAATACTTCTGAGTTTCTATCAGAAATAACTTTTGCAAGAGATGAACTGGCTGTTATTAACGATAACGAACGATTGAGTTTCGGAACCATTAAATCTCCAACTATTTCAGTTAAGTACATTGTAGGAGCTAAAAACCTTTTAGGCGGAGATTTTACCTATCATAATATAGCAGCTAAGTATAGCCACACTTTGAACCTAGGTTATTTCGGTAAGACTTATTATCGTGCAGAAGCAGGGGCCATCTTGGGTACAGTCCCCTACCCGCTTCTGAAGAGTCATTTAGGTAATGAAACAATTTTTATAGTGGGTAATTCTTTTAACCTGATGAATAACTTTGAATTTATCAGCGACCGTTATTTCTCAGTAAGATATACTCATGATTTCGAAGGATTACTTTTCAACCGTTTCCCACTTATCAAAAAATGGAAATGGAGAACATTTACGACCGGCAAATTTTTATGGGGGACATTGACTGATAAAAATTATAATATAACACCACAGAATCCTGAAACAGATTTCAGGAACTTTTCAAGACTTAGTACGGCACCTTATATTGAATTAGGATATGGTATAAGCAACATCTTCAAGTTTTTCCGTGTAGAAGCGATGCACCGTCTTACTTACTTAGACAGACCTGACATTAAGCAATTTGGCGTAAAAGTTTCGGCGGAAATCTCTTTATAAACATTAATAGATTTTCTCCATAATGTCTTTGGCTACATTAGGTTTGTAATGGTATATCTCGTAATAATTAGTCTTATCATTGGTATATTCATTCTGTCCTGAGAAGTCATAAATACGCTCTTTGCCAAAGAAGCTTTGTAGTACTTTCAGATCATCAGCATTAAAATATTTCTGGTCGTAGGTAGGGCCAAGAACGATTTTATAGTTGGTATGATTTCTTTCTAAAACTGCCTTAATTCTTTTTAAATATTGGATCTGATAAGGTTTAATCACTTTGCCCACTAACTGTTTCTCAGGACTTCGTTCATAAAATAATACGGGCTGGTTGTAATATTTAACTGAATCTCTTTTGATTTCATCAATATAACTTGTAAAAATAAAATCATTTACTACAGGCGTATAATTGATTTTCCTGAATTCAAGATATTTCTTCATATAACTACGAAATTTCCCGAATAGCTTATAATCATAAAAGGCAGTAAAGAAGCCTTGCGAGAAATAAGAATTCAGAAAAATGGTTTGATATTTTAACCAAGGTAATTTACTCACACGGTAATCCTGAATAAATACGCATCCTAAAGTATCTTGTTCATAATCAAAAATGCTCCTATCCCAGACCAATAAAGCGTTATCAATCTTATTTCCTTGTTTTTCAATAAATTCCAATTTGGTAGCAATACCGTAGACTGTTTCGCAAGAGGCATCAAAATGATAAGGTGTTTTATCATTGATATGCTTTCCCCAATCCTGGGTATAAAAAACACTTGAACGAGAGCTACCGAATATAAATGATTTGTAGTCTTGCTTGGCATTATTATTCAGAAAAACCTGCGTACTGATGCGGTCTCTGTTTAAACTTTTAGCAAAGTTATCCGGGTAGGCCTGGTAAGCATGCAGAATCTGAAATGGGTCGAAGACGAAATAACCTATACCCAATAAAATAACTGGTAATAAGAAAATAAATATCTTTTTGAAAAACTTTAAAAACATCGAACACAAAATTTAGTACACAAATTACTCAATAATCAGTTTTTTAATAATTCTCTGATTCTCCGTATTAATACCCTCTATCAAATAAATTCCAGGATTAAGTTTTGAAGTTGGAATTAAAACATTTTCACCATTAACCGGAATTCGCTGGATAATATTGCCTTGACCATTTAACAATAATAATTCCTGAACAGAAGGTTGTATATTAACTTTTATATCAATACCTTTTGCCACAGGATTTGGATAAATGATTACTTCGTCATTTGAGAATGTTATACCTACCATATCAAGTGGCACTGACACTTCTACAACATTACTGTAAATTTCATCATCAATATTCAAGCGGTAATAATACTTTACACCTTTTTTTATCTTTAAATCCAGGAATGGCCCTTGAGTCAATGTAGCAATTTTAACAAAATTATCGGGCATTCCTACTGATTTCTCAATAGAATAGAATAAGTTATTTTGAGCAGACCATTCTAATGAAACACGCTTCAATATTCCCCCAATCGATTTAACTGATAATATGGGTTTTGGGGTATTAACATGCAAACTGATAGGAAAGTTTTTGAATGTAAAAGCCCGCAATCCACGCGAATTTTTAATGTAGGGAATCCCTGCTAAAGATTCGGAATTTAGCGTAAAATTATCAGGGCAGTAGCTAACTTGTTTTGCATTACTTGGTTCTGATAATTTCAATATTATTTTATTACCTATACCTACTCCACCAATAACTTTTCCTGCTACTCCATCAAGATATATATAGTCTTTCAAAAGAGTTGGAACTCCATTATTTTTTTTGACGGTATAATCGGGGTACTGCATTTTCTGAAACTTATCAAATTCCAGAACTAGTGAATCACGGTTTTCTGAAAAATAGGCTTTTTTAATGTTTGGTGTATGCACTTCAAGGGTATCGATACTATTCATAAAATCCTTGGCGATAAGCCTTGATATCTCCTGACCATTCAATTGATAACCCTCTAAAGTATAATGTAAACCATCAAACCCTGGTGTACCAATTGTTGAAAAGCCTTCACAATCTGGGTAAAGCTGGTTGACTTTTCTTTGAAAATCCCTTAAATCGCCTGCTTTGTTGTTATCTGTCCAATAAATATTATTCTGGAATACGTATATTTTCTTTACTCCTGGATAATCTTCTAAAATTTGCTTTCTTAATTGGGCAAATTTAGTGGGATAAACTTCAGCTCGATTTGCCTCAAAAGCTTCACTTTCACCTTGCCGCCAGATAAATATTCTGGCTGTTTTACTTAGCCCGACTTTGTTTGCTTTTTTGAGCATTTGCCCATAATAATACTGTATATCTTCATGATTTTTCTCATTCCGAATCATTAGTTCATCAATACTTTTATTTCCTACAGCACCATTGATAATTCCTATTGGAACTTTAAATTTATCAATTAGTTGACGCTGAATTTCTAGTCCGACCATACCAGATAGATAGTAATTCCATTTCATAGTCGGAAACCATGAATAATCATTTGTCTGAAAATTGGCGAATGTTGTACGACCATATTTGAATTCGTCTTTGAATTTAGCTAACTCCGTCGGGTCGTTGGCTTCGGCGTTAGACTGTCCATAAATAATTATGTTATCGCCACACAAAACCTGGGTCGATTCCCTAACTAAAACAGAATCCTGTCCTCTGAAAGCATAAAAGTAAAACTCGTATTCAACCAATCCGGCTGTTATGATAGGTTGAAATGAAAAAGGAGCATTTAACAGGTCGCCAGCTTGAAAAGTCAGTTTCTGTTTTTTATAATAAATATCCTTTTTATCTTTTTTTGCAATAACCGCTACATCGGTGTAGCCCTCTGTATACAATTTTCCTTTGATAGTCACTATTCCTCTGTTCAAATCATCACGCTGGTAGATTTGCGCCGTAATTGGGAATTCATCATAAATAACCGCTTGAGCATAAGAAGAAGACAAAGAAATACAAAAAAGTAGTCCTAAAATAAAAAGAGTTTGTCCAACCATATTTAATCGGACAAACTCTTTTTTATGTATGCAGATTGCTATTTTATTCATTCAATATTGCTGACAAGTAATATTTAGCGAATGTACAACAATTCTCTATATTTCACAAGTGGCCAATCTTCGTCATCAATCAAGAGCTCTAATTTGTCAACAGGGTATCTGATTTCCTCAAAGAAATTCTTGATGTCATTACCATATAATTTAGCTCTTTGCTCTAAATCTTCTACGGCATTGGCATGCTTACGCGCTTCCGTCATTTCTTCTACTTTCTTCGAAATTTCAGAAACACGGGCGGATATTTCTTTGATAATATTTACGATTGGCTCGGCTTCCTGATGTAATTCCATATCTTTTAAAGACTTAGCTGTCTGCACCAATTTGGCCTGATAATTAATAGCTGTTGAAACTACGTGGTTCATAGCTAAATCACCAATTAAACGAGATTCAATCTGAATTTTCTTGATATAGTTTTCTAATTCAATTTCATAGCGCGCATGAATTTCTCTCTCGGTTAATACCCCTAATCTCTCAAAAATCTCAGTAAATTCTGGTCTCAAATAGGCTTTTAATGCCTCTGGAGTACTACCAACATTTGATAATCCTCTTTTCTTAGCCTCTTCTTTCCACTCTTCTGAGTAACCATTTCCTTCAAACAAAATCTTTTTAGATTCTTTGATATAACCTTTCAGAATTTTAACAATTACTTCTTCCTTTTTACCCTCATGCTCCGTCATTTCAGCGTCGTATGCTGCTCTGAATTTAAGCAATTGATTTGCCACGATCGTATTCAACACCATCATTGGCTGAGCTGAATTAGCTGAACTACCTACCGCACGATATTCAAATTTATTTCCGGTAAAGGCAAATGGAGAGGTACGATTTCTATCGGTATTATCTAATAAAATTGATGGGATTCTATTTAATCCTAATTTAATATAGGCGTTCTCCCCTTTTTCGATAGATACTATCTCTTTATTCTCAATATCTTCAAGTACTTTAATCATTTGAGTACCCAAGAAGATTGAAACAATAGCCGGAGGAGCTTCGTTAGCACCTAAGCGGTGTTCGTTACCTGCTGTAGCAATACTCGCTCTTAATAAATGGGCATTGTCATGCACTGCTTTAATAACATTTACCAGAAATGTAACAAATCGTAGGCTTTCTTTAGGCTTAGTACTTGGCCCTAGCAAATTAACGCCTGTGTCGGTGCCTAACGACCAGTTGTTGTGCTTACCGCTACCATTAATACCTGCAAATGGCTTTTCATGAAAAAGCACCTCAAAATTATGTTTTCTGGATACTTTTCGCATCACGTCCATTAATAGGATATTGTGGTCGCAAGCCAGGTTTACTTCCTCAAATGTTGGAGCTGCTTCAAATTGAGCTGGTGCCACCTCGTTATGACGGGTTCTTACCGGAATACCCAATTTTAAACATTCAAATTCAAAATCAACCATAAATGCGTTGACACGCGGTGCAATGCTACCAAAATAATGATCTTCTAATTGCTGTCCTTTAGCGGGTGCATGACCAAAAACCGTTCTACCCGACATCATCAGGTCAGGACGAGCGTTAAATAAGGCTTTATCAACTAAGAAATATTCTTGCTCTGCTCCTAAAGTAGCTGAGACCTTTTCAACATGACGATCAAAGATAATGGCTACATCAGTAGCAGCTTTGTCTAACGCATGTAATGATTTGAGCAAAGGCGACTTAGAGTCTAGTAGTTCACCTGTATAAGAAACAAAGATAGATGGGACGCAAAGAGTACCTGTTCCCGCTTCATTATAAATAATAAAAGCCGGAGATGTTGGGTCCCATGCAGTATAGCCTCTGGCTTCGAAAGTTGCTCTGATGCCACCACTAGGAAAAGAAGAGGCATCTGGCTCTTGCTGTACTAATGAACTGCCTTTGAATTTCTCCAGGGCTTTGCCATCAATATTAATATCAAAAAAAGCATCGTGCTTTTCTGCCGAACCACCTGTTAATGGTTGGAACCAGTGTGTATAATGGGTAGCACCTTTCGACACCGCCCACGATTTCATAGCCGAAGCTACTTCGTCAGCAATTTCACGATCTATTTTCTCACCACTTTTAATGGCAGTTGTTACTTTCATATACGCCTCCGGAGAAAGCATGGCACGCATTACATCATCATTAAAAATGTTTGCCCCATAATACTCAGTTACTTTTCCGGTAGGTACATCTACTTTAACAGTTTGGCGGCTTTGTGCTTCATCAACCGCCTTAAATCTTAATCTTGCCATTTTTATTAGTAGTTTTGTTGAGATGTCCTATATTTGGGGTTAAAAATAGGAAAGAACGTTGATAAAAAAAACAATTACCCCTTTTGCTAATTAATAAATATAGCTTTTACCTTCTAATAAGGCATTATTTCTCAAATATTGGTAGAGAATAGCCCCAATAGATACTAATTTACTGAACCGATTCAATGAAAGAACGCTTACAATTTTTACTGATTTATTACGGGTTTTGGGTTATTTTTTTTCTGGTTGCCAGAGTAATATTTTTAGGGTATCATATTGAGGACACAAAGTTATTAACGCTACAGACTATATGGGGGGTTTTCTGGAATGGAATAAGAATGGATTTTTCAATGGCAGGGTATCTTTCAGTTATACCGTTTTTGCTAGTTTCTTTATCAAACTTCATAAAAAAAAGCAGGCTTGAAAACTGGATCTTTACCTATACATTTTTATTAGTCCTAATTGCAAATCTGATAATCGTCATTGATTTGCAGGTTTTTAATACCTGGGGCTATCACCTCGATGCTACTCCCCTACGCTACCTGAAAACGCCTCGAGAAGCATGGGCCTCTGTAAGTTCTTCCCCATTGCTGCAATTGTTTATTAGCTTTCTGATCCTGCTAACCGTCGCTTCTTTAATTGTGTATCGTATTATTACTAAAAACATTGATAATTGGAATTATATCGACAATCTTCCTTTTATACCTGTGGCTATAGTGTGTACACTCGCATTGATTATTCCTATCAGAGGAAGTCTTGGTATTTCTCCGATGAATCAGAGTACAGTATACTTTTCTACAAATAATTTTGCCAATATTGCTGCTGTTAATCCAAACTGGAATTTCTTTAGCTCTTTGGTAAATGGCTCTATAGATAAGGTAAATCCATATACTTACTTGCCTAAAGAAGAATTGAGTAATAATATCAAAGAACTTTACGAAAGTTCTAATACTTCAGATAAGGTGTTAAATAGCGATATTAAAAAGCCAAATGTACTGGTTATTATCTGGGAGAGCTTTACACAAAAGGTAACGGAACGAAAAATTGATGGAATTGAAATAACACCCAGATTTAATCAGCTGAAAAAAGAAGGCATTTATTTCTCTAATATTTATGCCAGCGGTGATAGAACAGACAAGGGGATTCCTGCCATTTTAAGTGGATATCCGGCTCAGCCTACTACTTCTATTATTACCGAGCCAAACAAATCTTCCAAATTACCTGTTTTGAGTAAAGATTTTGAAAGTAATGCCTATTCAACAGATTTTTATTATGGAGGAGAAGTAGAATTTGCTAATATCAAATCTTATCTTTTTTCTGCTAATTTTCAGAAAATTATTAGTAAGCAGGATTTTGATTCTAAGTACTGGAATTCTAAATGGGGTGCGCATGACGATATTGTGTTCAAAAAGTTTCTGAATGACCATTCTACTGTCAATCAGCCATTCTTTTCAACAATATTGACATTGAGTAGCCATGAGCCTTTTGAGATTCCTACAGAGAATACATTCGAAGGAGAGGATGAGCCATCGAAGTTTATGAATGCCATGCATTATGCGGACCAATCGTTAGGTGATTTTATAGATTCGGCAAAAAAGCAATCGTGGTGGCCAAACACCCTAGTAATTATTATCGCAGACCATGGGCATAGAATACCTGAAACAGGGAAGAAGGTTGACGATTTTAAGATTCCGATGTTGTGGCTCGGTGGGGCATTGGCGAAGCAGGGAGTTGAAGTGGCGAAGATTGCTTCACAGATTGATATTTCATCAACCTTATTGAATCAGGTTGGCCTGAAAGCTTATGCTTATAACTGGAGTAAAAATATTTTCGATCCAAAGACAAAACCCTGGGCTTTCTTTTCGTTTAATAATGGATTTGGTTTTGTTCAAACCAAGCAGGAATTGGTTTTTGATAATATAGGTAAAAAGATGATTGAGTTGAATGGGTCTTTGAATACACATGATATTGATATGGGTAAAGCCCTTATGCAAAGAATGTTTCAGGATTATTTAGATAAATAGCTATGAGCAAAATAGACATACCCAGCCATACTATTTTCGTTTGTGATGGGAGTAAGTGTGGCAAATATAGTAAATCCATTCGCCGGGTTTTTAAAGATAAAATTAAAGAAAACCATTTGAAAGGTGAAGTGCTTCTTATAAAGATGGATTGCTCTGATAATTGCGACCATGCCCCTGTAGTAAGTTTTCAGCCTGAAAACTTTTGGCATGGTGAAGTGACAGAGAAAAAAGCTGAGATTTTTTTCAATAAATATATATTGGAAGAGTAAGTAATGGGTAGGCAAAAGCCTACCCATTATGTTTATGAATTTATTTGCACTGATTTACGGATAAATTTAGCGGCCTCAATCATGTTTTTCAGCGCCTCTTCAGTTTCATGCCAGCCTCTGGTTTTCAATCCGCAATCAGGATTTACCCAAAGATTTCTTGCAGGAATTACTTCTAGAGCCTTTTCTAATAAAACTATCATTTCTTGTGTACTTGGGATTCGTGGTGAGTGAATATCATAAACACCTGGCCCTATCTCATTCGGATATTTAAAATCAGCAAAGGCTGATAGTAGTTCCATCTGAGAGCGGGATGTTTCGATAGTGATCACATCTGCATCCATAGCCGCAATATGCTCAATGATATCATTAAATTCTGAATAACACATATGTGTATGAATCTGGGTTTCGTCTGCTACACCCGCGGCACTCAATCTGAAAGCGTTTACTGCCCACTGCAGGTATTCGTTCCATTTTGATTTTCTTAACGGTAAACCCTCTCTAATGGCAGGTTCATCAATCTGAATTAATTTTATTCCGGCTTTCTCTAAATCCTGTACCTCATCCCGAATAGCTAAGCCAATCTGGAAAGCGGTTTCAGAACGAGATTGGTCATCTCTCACAAATGACCATTGTAGGATAGTTACCGGGCCTGTTAACATACCCTTCATTAATTTGTTGGTCTTTGATTGTGCCAAAGCAGACCATCTCACAGTCATGGCTTCCGGACGTTCAACATCTCCATAAATGATAGGAGGCTTTACACAACGGCTACCATAACTTTGTACCCAACCATTTTGCGTAAATACATAGCCCGAGAGTTTTTCACCGAAGTATTCAACCATATCGTTGCGCTCAAATTCGCCATGAACCAATACATCAATACCTAAATCTTCCTGCCAACGAACTGATTTTTCAATTTCTATTTCAATCAATTGGTTATAAGCCTCTTCTGTTAGCTCTCCTTTTTTTAATCTGGCTCTTAATTGTCTGATTTCAGTTGTTTGTGGGAAAGAGCCAATGGTTGTCGTCGGGAAAGCCGGTAATTTTAATGCTTTTGTCTGAGTTTCTTGTCTTATCTCAAAAGCATTATCTCTATTAAAGTCACTTTCCTGAAGCACTTTAACTCTTTCTTTTACCTGAGGTTTGTGAATTTTAGCAGATACTTTTCTTTGTCCAATGGCTACTTGATTCTTACTCAAGTGAGTAAAGTATTTTTTAGCAGTTGTTGAATCAGAAAGATGGGCTAATGTCACCACTTCTGATAATTTCTGTTTGGCAAAAGCCATCCAATTTTTGATTTCGGCAGGTAAGGTTGCTTCATCTTTTTCTAAATCCAAATCACATGGAGTATGCAGTAAAGAGCATGAGGGAGCAATCCAGATTCTATTGCTTCCAAGTACTTTTGTTGCTTTTAGGATAGTATTTAAAGAATTAGTAAAATCATTTTTCCAGATATTTCGTCCGTCTACTACACCTAGCGATAGGATTTTATTCGAATTCTTGAAAGATGAATTATCTAAAATAATATCTAATTGGTGTGGAGCTCTTACCAAATCAATATGAAGGCAATCAACAGGTAATGAAATTGCCAGGTTTGTATTTTCTCCTAAATCCTCAAAATAGGTAGCGATAATAAATTTTTGTTGCGGCAAAACTTCTCTGATAGATTGATAAGCTTTTTGGAAGGCAATTTGCTCATCTACACTTAAATCCATTACCAGATAAGGTTCATCGATTTGAATCCACTCAGCACCAGCCCCAAAAAGTTCTTTTAGAACTTCAATATAAACGGGTAGCAATCTTTCCAGTAAATCAATTCTATTGAAGCCACTTTCTTTTTCCTTACCTACCAGTAAGTAAGAAACAGGACCGATAATTACAGGCTTTGTTAAAATGCCTACTGATTTGGCTTCATTGAATTGATTGACTGCCTTTTTTGAGAAATAACTAAATTGCTGGTCTTTTATAAATTCAGGGACAATATAATGGTAATTGGTATCAAACCATTTGGTCATTTCCATAGCGCTGATGTCTATACCTTCTTTTTGAACGCCACGAGCCATAGCAAAATACAGACTTAGCTCATTATTTTGTAAGGCTTGATAGCGTTCGGGAATGGCACCAACTGTCAAAGACATGTCTAAAACAAGGTCATACAACGAAAAATCGTTTGAGGGAATCAGGTCAATTCCGGCATTTTTTTGTATCTGCCAGTTTTTTAATCTGATTTGTGCTGCTGTTTCCAATAATTCAGTTTGTGTGGCTTTGCCTGCCCAAAAAGCTTCCGATGCTTTTTTTAATTCGCGTTTGTTACCAATACGTGTGTAACCTAAATTTTGAGTGCGCATTTTTTGATTGATTTGTTAAAGGTTATTTATACCCCGAACCTACCAATATTCTCCTTTAACAAGAGAATCTTTACAGAATTGTCAAAGCGATGCTACTCAAGCCGTTTTTCAAGGCTAGAACATCCAAATCATTTCTATAAAATCAATGCTTGACTAAAGCCTTATCCGTGAAAGCATAGTCATTAAGATTAACGGCAAGTCTCCTGACTTATGAATATTACTCTGTCGCCCTTCTCATTTTGCAAACAATGGGCTTTATTGACAAAACTTATTCTTTACAGAACATTCATTTACAGTAGCACGTCTGTTCGTGATTTTCACACGATTCCTTTTTAATTTTGTTTAAGCTTACTCAAACAAAACCGTCAATCCGATTGAAAGGTATTGCGAAGACGAAGCAAATGTAAAACACTTTATCTAAATTACAAATAATTTTTAGTTAAATAATCTTGATTAATTAGTCTTATTAGATATTATAACCACAAAATAAGAAATTAATAGGTAAAATTATTATCTTCTAAAGTCTTAAAAACAAAAAAGCACGGGCTGAGCCCGTGCTTCTATTCTTTTACATGAGAATTATTATTCTATTTCGCCACTGCCGATTTTACCGATTTCTTTGTCGATAACAAATAGGCCGGTACCGTCTTTGCCTATAACATCAAATAATTCGATAGCGCGACGGGCGTTTGCCTCTTCTTCCACTTGTTCTTTCACAAACCATTGTAAAAAGTTCTCTGTAGCATAATCTTCTGCATTACGCGCTTTAGTAACTAATTTGTTAATAGCATGCGTTACATTGATTTCGCTTTGTAGCGCATCTTCGAAAACACTTTGGAAAGTCCCCCACTCTACTTGTGGTGTACCTACTTCAGGGCTGATAGCTGTACCACCCACTGATGCCACATAGTGGAAGATTTTGAGCATGTGCTCACGTTCTTCGTTTGATTGTTTATATAAATAAGCGGCGCTTTTCAGATAACCATTTCTCTCACACCAAGAGGCCATTGATAAGTATTTGGCAGAAGCCTCAGCTTCCATTTTTATCTGTCCGTTTAATGCGGTTTCTATTTCTTCTTTTAAAGAGGTGCGAAGTCTGACTAAATCTTTCATGTTCTATAATAATGTTTTTTCAAATGTATAACATTATTACAAACCAACTAGTAAAATTGTTCAAAATGTAGCTTATCGGAGCAAAATTTAGAGATATTCTAAATATAAATAGAATTAAACGACCTCGTATTCGCCTAAAACTTCATTCAGGAATGAATTTACGTATAGGGCAAATTTTGCACCTGATAGTAATTCTCTTAAATGAATAAGGTCACAAAGATGTAGTGTAAAGGTTTGATTTGAGTTAGGAGCATTGATAATATCGAAGTCGGCTTCGTCTGATAAATCGTAGAGTTTATCAATAATGTTTATGCCGTCAATTAGTCTTTTGAAATTGATAAAGTTATGAACCTTGAAAGCTGTAATAATACCACCAAATTCTAAGAAGATTCTGTTTGTAAGATTACACTGATAGGCTTGACCTTTACTAGTTCTATATAACTCTATCTGAGAAGATTCCATTACTTGTTGGTACCCCATTTGTAATTGACTTAATAAGACTTTAATATTCTGATACAAAAGTATGGCTTGTTTAGAATAAATCCAAATTTAATTACGATTTATTTGGAACGGGTCTAAATAGCTTCAGTTAAGGCATATGTTGGATAATATATCTGTCTGATTTTACGAAAAAGCGTTATCAAATACTTTGAAAACAGAATGTTATTTCTGAAATTCAGGGATGTCTAATCTTGGATTACAACTCATTAATAGACATCCACGCGAAAACTATTATGGTTTTCGAAGAAAAAAAGAAAGAGTCAAGCGCAATGCCAATAGCATTGGTGTAGCAAATATATTTCTCATTATGATTAAGAAAGCCTATGACTACTATTTATGAGGGGGAACCAATGAAGTCTTCAAGGTATTAACCACTAAAACGGAACCTGAAAAGGTAACCGATATGGCAGCTACCTTTTTAAACGTTGGCAGCATAGGAAACTGGTTTAAAAGTGAGATTGGTTATAATTACCAACAGATAGTTTCAGAATCAGGCAAGTATCGACAAAGAAATGGGCATCAGAAAAGGTTGCCAATATGGTGGGAACCTTTTTGACCGAGGACAGCAAAAATATCCAGATTATTGTAACAACTTCCCAGTAGGTAGAACTTTATTTAAACATCAAAGACAGCTCATTTGAATTAGTCAATTCTACTTAAAATATACTTTTATAGATAAGCATTAATTCTTAAAAAAATCAAATCAATCAAAAATACAATTTTCACAATTATTAGTGCAATTTTTCGTTAAATGATAAATATTTTTTATTTTTTCTAAAAAATAAGGTTTCAAAAAGGCATCAGCAATTCATTTTTTTATAATTTTATACTGAAATAAGAATATAGTTTATTTACAAACCGAGGAGCAATCTTACTTTTTCTATAATTAATTGCATTTTTTAAAGAATATGAAATTTTTGACTAAAATAATTGGAGTTTAAAGAATCTTATATTGTTTTTAGCATATATATTTGTATCATATTCTTTGATTAATAACCGGAACATCTTAAAAAATTACAACAATGTCAGTAGCTAAATTAGAGTACATTTGGCTTGATGGTTACAAACCAACACAAAGCCTTCGCAGCAAAACCAAAATAGAAAAAAATTTCAGTGGTAAATTGGAAGATTGTGATATGTGGTCGTTTGATGGTTCATCTACAGAACAAGCACCAGGTGGTTCATCTGATTGCTTATTGAAACCTGTATTTATCTGTCCTGACCCAGCTCGTTTAGGAACCGGATATTTAGTAATGTGTGAGGTATTGAATGCTGATGGCACTCCGCATGAGTCTAACGGTCGTGCAACAATTGAAGATGATGATAATGATTTCTGGTTTGGTTTCGAGCAAGAATATTTCTTGTGGAATCCTGAAACTAACAAACCATTGGGTTTCCCGGCAAACGGTTACCCAGCTCCGCAAGGACAATACTATTGTTCGGTAGGTGCAGCTAACGCATTTGGTCGTGAAATTATTGAAGAACACCTTGAAATCTGTTTGAATGCTGGCTTGAACGTTGAAGGTATCAATGCTGAGGTAGCTGCTGGTCAATGGGAATTTCAGGTATTTGCTAAAGGTGCAAAACAAGCAGGTGATGAAACCTGGATTGCACGTTATTTATTGGAAAGATTAGGTGAAAAATATAATGTTGCTATCAACTGGCATTGTAAACCGCTTGGTGCAACAGACTGGAATGGTTCTGGTATGCATGCTAACTTCTCAAACACTGTCTTGAGAACTGCAGGTAAAAAAGAAACTTACGATATTATCTGTCAGGCGTTCGCTCCTTTTGTGAAAGAACACATTGCAGTTTATGGTGCTGATAACCACTTACGTTTAACTGGTAAGCACGAAACTCAATCAATTGACAAATTCTCATACGGTGTGTCTGACCGTGGTGCATCAATCCGTATCCCGATTGCAGCGGTTCAGAAAGGTTGGAAAGGCTGGTTAGAAGACCGTCGTCCAAACTCTGCGGCAGATCCTTACAAAGTGGCTGCCCGTATCATTAAAACCGTTAAAACAGCAGAAGTTTAAGATTTTTTCGAATAATATTTTGTTTACAAAGCCTCATGACCCTGTTATGAGGTTTTTGTTTTTTATTGTTTGATAGTTCTTGAAAAAAAATACACTTTATTTCCGTTTCGCTCTATATCATGGCCTTCTCTTATCAAACCCATTTTTTCTAAAACTCTCATAGAGGCAGGATTTCTTGCATCTACATATCCAATAATTTTATCAGGATTAAGATTTGCCAACGCATAGTCAACCATGGTTTCAGCCATTTCAGATGCATAGCCTTTGCCCCAATGTTCTTCAAAAACACTGTAGCCGATTTCAATCACACCTTTTGGCTCTTCTACAAATTTTATCAGCCCAATAATTTTTTGGTTGGTATTATCTATAACAAAATAATTCCCAAAAATGGGATCGTCGGTATATCTCAGATACCTTTGAATAGCTTCCTCAGTTGTGAGTGCATGACCTGTAATGTATTTCATAACATTATAGGTAAACCTAATCTCGTTGAATTTATGAATTGATGTTTCTTTTACTTTCAGAAAATCAAATCTTGAACTTTTTAACATAAAAAGGTATTGTTTTTAGGAGTCATGAAATAATAGTAGTACTGGTTTTCAATGGAATAAGGGCAAATCTATTAATTTTCATTAAATTTGCACCTTGAAATTTGTTTTTATGAAAAAAGTAGCCTTTTATACATTGGGTTGTAAGCTAAATTATTCTGAAACCTCAACTATCGGACGTATGTTTGAAGAACGAGGGTACCAGAAAGTGGAGTTTAATCAGCAACCTGATATTTTTATAATTAATACTTGTTCTGTGACCGAAAATGCAGACAAGAAATGCAAAAAGATTGTCAGGGAAGCGAATAAAATAAATCCTGATGGTTATGTGGCCATTATTGGTTGCTATGCTCAGTTGAAGCCAAAAGAGATTTCGGAGATTGAGGGGGTTGATGCAGTTTTGGGCGCAGCAGAAAAATTCAGATTGATAGATATTATTGGTGATTTTGTAAAAGAACCTAAAGAACCAACAGCCAAAGTTTATAATTCGAAAATTGAAGAGGCCATTGATTATCATACTTCCTACTCTTTAAATGACCGTACACGTACTTTCCTGAAAGTACAAGATGGTTGCGATTATCCTTGTTCTTATTGTACCATCCCATTGGCTCGCGGCAAAAGCCGCTCTGATACTATTCAGAATGTGGTGAAAGCTGCTTATGAAATTGCTGAAAGCGGAGTAAAAGAAATTGTATTGACTGGTGTAAATATTGGTGATTTTGGTTTGCAAAACGATGAGCGAAAGGAAACTTTCTTTGAATTGGTTAAGGCGCTTGATAATGTAGATGGCATCGAAAGATTCAGAATCTCAAGTATTGAACCAAATCTTCTTACAGACGAAATCATTGAATTTGTGGCTAGCTCAAAACGATTTGTTCCTCATTTTCATATTCCTTTGCAATCGGGTTCTAATAAAATATTAGGGTTGATGCGCCGCAGATACAAAAGAGAATTGTATGCAGATAGAGTTGCCAAAATAAAAGAACTCATGCCTGATTGTTGTATTGGTGTTGATGTGATTGTCGGACATCCGGGTGAGACAGATGAAGAGTTCATGGCTACTTATCAGTTTCTAAATGACCTGGATATTAGTTATTTGCACGTATTTACTTATTCTGAACGTCCGAATACACTAGCATTGAATATCAAGCCTGTAGTTCCTGCGAATAAAAGGACTGAACGTTCAAAGATGTTACACATACTATCGGACAAAAAGAGACGCTATTTTTATGAGCAACAAATGGGTAAAAACTTCTCGGTTTTATTTGAAGAAGACGTTGAAAATGGTTTGATGCAAGGCTTTACTGAAAACTACGTGAGAGTGGTGGCAAAATATGATCCTCTATTAATTAACGAAACCAAGAAAGTAAATCTGGTGGCAATTAATGAAGACATGCTTGTTGAAGTTGAAGAGGTGTATGAGGAACTAGTTCATGCTTAATTTAACAATAACGATAATAGAAAGGTAGCTTCTGAAGTCAGTAGCTACCTTTTTTTATTTAAAATTATGGATTAAACTGGCAAGATTCTATAGAGGTTGCCTGAATATCGTTGGCAACTGTTAAACCCCAACCTGCTCTATCAGAATACAGACCCGACAAACCAGTCATAGTCAGGCGCGAATAACCGACACCGCGGGAATCATCAGGGCAAATATTACCACTACCCCCATATTGTCGACTCCCACCCCACTCCCATGCTAAATATCCGATACCTTTCTGGTTGCAAACCTGCATGATGGCTAAATAGTCATTAGGAGTAGCATCTAGCGGACAATCTTGTGCTACAGAAAACTCTCCAACTATCAGACAGATACCTGCGGTGACAGCATTGTTTGCGGCGTTAGTTAGTCTGGTAGTATAATTATCGTTGTTCCAATAGAGATGTGATGAAAAAATGAGATTATGATCAGGGTCATTAGCCAGTAAGGTTGGCGCTGCACTAACCAATGCTTCTATATTTTGGCCGCAGTCAGTAGCGTCAATTGTTATCGGGCATTTGAGTCCTGCATTTCTTAGGGCTGTGATTGATGGTGTATAAGCATCAACCATTTTTTGCACCACGGCAGGTGTATTTCCTTGCCAATCACTTCCTACTTCATTGGCAATATTCAGAATCAGATAATTTTCATATTTTTTTAAGACAGCCAGAACATTAGCCGAAGTCCAGTAATTAGTGGCAATCTGAATATTGGCAGGGGTCAAATTGGCACAGGTTAAATCGTGCAACTCTACCATAGCTATCATTTTACTCGCAACAATATGTTTTATCAAAGTATCCAACACCTTATAATCTCTGCTATATTCTGTATTGGCACTCCAGGGTAAACGGACTGTATTGGTACCTGATTTTTTGATTTCTTTAATCCTGTTTAAAGTATTCATGCGGTTATTTATGTCATATTGCCAGTAACCCCCAAAATTTACCCCTCTTATAATAAAATCCGTTCCGCACTTATTCTTGATTTTTGTACCCTGCACCGTTAAGTACGGCACTCCGGTTCCATTAGTACACCCACCCATTTGGGCAGTAAATACAGCCCCTGTATTTATCTGAAATCCCGGACTTAATGTAATTGCTTTACCTGCCTGAAAAGTAATGCTTGCCGTACTACCAATTGAGGTTCTGATATAGGCAGGATCGTTTGAAGCAACGTTATTCAGCACCGTTCTGACAGAGTTTGAAGCGCTCAATGTTACCATTCCGGAAATCGTATTCGATGGATAATCATTCCCTGAAACAATTAAATTTTCAACACAAGGACTACCCACAATGAATTTTACTGTAGCTGTTTTGCTAAAAGTCAAATCATCAGTCAAATGATACATAAGACTATCAGTACCAATGAACCCATTAGCTGGTGTGTAAGTGAATACTCCGGTTGGGCGCCCCATAGACATTTGCCAGACAACTGTACCGTGTTGCACTCCCAATACTTCGTAAGGAAAAGGAAGAGTAGCTTCCGTATCATTGTCTTTAACATTTCCGCTTACGGCTGTATTGACATTTGTCGAAAAAGTATCATCAGCAGCAAATTGTCTCAATAAAACTAAATATCTGGAATTGATACAAGACGATGCATTTGTGCAACTTACTTCAATATACATCATATTATAGTCACCACTATTATCGGCTGTTAATGTAATAGAATTAGTATTGGCAGCAGAAGACCCATAAGTCCATTGCAATGTGCCTGTGCAATTCGTAACTGATAATGTTACTGTCTGACCAGCATGAATATAGATATTATCATTCCCTACATTGTTTTCAATTGGTAGTGTTGAAGTAAGATTAACTGCCGGATTAGGGTTAACAGTAATTGTTACTTCATTCGATGGGTTTGAATAATTTGGAGCAATTGTACATACGGCTGTATAAGTAGTTGTTGTAGTAGGATAAACATAAATAGATGTACCCGACTGACCACTACTCCATGTTATTACTCCGCCCATACAACCTGTCGCCGTTAGATTGCTTGCGTCTCCCTCGCAAATAGTAAGCGGGTTACCGGCAATAACAGGTGGTGTTATTCCTCCACCATTATTTACCGTGACGGTTACATTAGTTCCAGCCGACTGACAATTGATGCCAAATGTACAATAGGCAGTATAAGTAGTAGTTGGCAGTGGAGAAACTGAAATAGCGCTTGTTGTTGCTCCAGTATTCCATTTTACACCATAACCGCTTGTGCAGGTTGCTGTAAGCGTTGTACTTTGCCCGGCATTGATAGTAATACTGCTTGGTGAAACATTTGGTACAGGATTAGTATAAGTAGTTAACTGATAATCTTTTACGAAATTCCAGATTGCTAACGAGCCATTGATACCTCCGGTTTGTGCAGTTGTTGGCCAGGTATGTCCCATGCCTCTGATAATCATCATCGATAATTCTTTGTTGGCACCCCCTCCCGGACAAAAAGTAAGTTTATCAACTGTTGTATTACCGGAAGTAAAGTAAGTACCGGTAAAGTTTCCGGGTTCATTGTTGCATCCTTTATGAGAAAGTGGAAACATTGGCCAAATCCATTGATTATTGAGGCTGGGAGGTGTAGCTGGATATGGATTCGGAAGATTAGTGCCTGCAAACTGAGTACCAGACGTTACATCGGCAGTACCATGCACGTGCATTAATGGTATTTTGGGCGTATTCACATTGTTGATAATGTTTTGCCATACATCAGTACCTGAATAATCCTGCGGAAAACCTGCCACCGGTGCAAAAGCGGCAAAGGCATTGAATAATTTCGCAGAAGCAAAATAGGTCATATTCGATCCACTTGAAATGCCTGTGGCATAAACTCTGTTTTTGTTGATCCCATAGTTAGTATGCAGATAATTGATTATGGCCAACATGAATGTTGAATCAACCTGTCCATTCAGATAGGCAGGCTGGTCAATCCGATAACTAAAATAGGATTGTCCTGATAATTTATCCGGATAGACGGCAATAAAATTATTTGCATCTGCTAAGGGACTAAAACCTGTTGTAGCTTCTATTCCTGCTCCTGTGCCACCATCACCATGAAAAACCATCAATACTGGTAGGTTACAATCAGGATTGGCAGAAGGTAAATGAAATCTGAAAGTACGACTATCGGTTCTCGTACTTCCAGTCGTAGTTGGCGTTACTACTGATATAGTAGCATTCTGGCTTATACCTCCTCCACCATTGACAGTTATAGTTACACTGGTTCCGGAACTTTGGCAAGTTCCACCCCGGACACAATAAACTGTATAAGTGGCATTACTAGTAAGTGTAGGAGTTGTAAAATTAGGAGTAGTTGCCATTTGAGTAGCCCCATGCTTCCATAAATAAGTTTGGTCAGCTGCACAATTAGTGGCAGTGAGATTAGCATTCTGTCCGGAGTTAATAGTAGTGCCATTAGCAGTTGGGTTGCCGGGAGTTGGTAATAATGTACATGGTATAATAGCAGATTGGCCGTTTCCCGGAAAAACTTGTGCAAAAGTAGTTACAGCAAAAGTTGGTGTACCATTAGTTGGTAAAAACTCGTACTGAAATGTATTTCCTCCATTTACCTGATTATTAATATAGATTTTTTTTGAATAAAGTTCATCATAAACCATCCCACCTAATTGTTGACCGCTTGCTGATACGGCCCAGGTATTAGCATCAGTTCCTCCTGTTAAGTTTTTTGCAGTATAATTAGCTGCATTGATTTCAGAAAGTATGGTTGTAACTGGCGAACTATTAATTCTTACTGCATAATTATTATTGTTATTGGCTATCCAGATATTTCCAGAAGCATCTCTCACTACCCCTTCTGGTGCTTGTAAGTAATTGGCTGAGACGGTTACAGGCTTAACAAAAGCCGCGGGTGTAGAAGTAGTAAGATAAGAAGTACTAGTGGGAAAATCTGATAATCGACAAACCGCTAAACTATTGAGACTATAACTTGCGGCCCAAAGGGTGCTGGAAGCGTTATCAAACATTAAACCTCCTAAAACATAACTGCCATTACTAAAAAATCTTACTGTAACCTTATTTGCTGAACTATACACACCTGCATTCGGCATAAACTTAGTGACGGTTCCGTCCATATTTGCCGAATAAATATTTCCATTGGCATCTGCCACCACTTGAAACGTCTGTTGATTATTGATCAGTATAACCGGAGCATCGGATGCAAATATACCTGAAGAAAAACTTACATTTTTGTACCATATAATCCCATGTCCACTGGCTGCGTTATCATCATAAGCTACAAACATATTATTTCCCGAGAAACAAACCCCGTTGGCTCCGTGTCCTACCGGTAAAGTCTGACTCACTCCATTCAAATAAAATTTGATATTTCCTGTGGCAGGATTAAATGTATTGGTAGTGCTGGAGAAATTGGGTACAGCAATGTTGGTCTGAGCATACACCTGCTGCATGATAAGCAACAGAAGTAAAATTTTTTTCATTTTATTTTTTGTTAAATGGATTAAAGTGTTGATTTAGAAAGGAATAAAAGGCTGTTTTTCTTCTTCTTGAAATAGATACTTCTTGTTGGTTCACCATAATTACTTTCCCTGCATTCATCTCTTGCATATTAACATATGTCAGGTTAACCATATGTGAGCGGTCAAGCCTATAGAAGGCGTTTGTCAGGAGAAATCTTTGTTCTAGAACCTTTAGAGTGGTAGCTACAACAAGCATTCTACCATTACGTAAGTATAATTGTGTATAGTTGTGATCTGCCTTTAACAAAAGCACATTTTCAGGATCAACACTCATTCTGCCACCAATGGCTATTTTTTCTATTTTCATGGACTTAATAATTAATGTTTATTTTTTACTTTATTTTTTAGCCGATAAATCTATATAAGTATAAATTTCTTCTCCTGAATAATTTGTACCGTTCCATTTTCCTGAATAGGTCTTTTTAGCAGGAAATCCCTTCTCATTAAACTGGTAATTATTTGTGTAATTATGATCAGCAGAACTCTCAGACCCATTGGGTTGTATATAAACTATTCTGGTATTCAATACATTATTCGAATAATTGCCATTGGAATTGACATATTTAGGCCAACCTTTGAAGAATGAAGTTGGATTTGCTAAATACGTTGCCTTTTGTGAATCAAAAGTCTGTTCAGTGTAAGAATACTGTTTACCAGATTCCCATCTTTCAGTTTTTATCAGATGATCTGCCGCATCATATTTATAAAAATTGGTGCTTGTACCATATTTATTTTGAACTATGAGTCCATTACTGTAAGTATCATATTCCATCTCAGGTCCGTTGCCTGACTGATAAACCTTTTTGGTTATTTTTCCACCACTTAGAAATGTAGTAGACTTACTTGTTCCACTTGATGAGCTCACACTTTCCTGTAAAATCTGGGTTAGACTCCCTTTCGAATCATAGGTATAACTGGTCGTTGTCTGATAAGTGGATATTTCCTTTTTACCAGTTGCAAAAGTGGTTCGTTCGTAAGTATTGTTTGAAACTTCCTGACTTAAGCGGCCTTTCTGATAAGTATACTGAATATTAGTAGTTGAAATATCTCTAGTATCCTTTCCGCCAGAGTTCATATCACTTTTTGCACTAGTTACAAATCCATCTTCATTGTATGAGTAGGTTGTAGTGGATAAACCATTCGATTCATCTGAAGTACTTTTGTTTTTTGAACTTGTAATACTTCGGAAAAGTTGGTTATTGGTATTGTACTCATAATTAACCACATAATTGTTGCTAACCCAACCACCACCGGTTGAATTTTGAGTACTACTTGCCAGCAAATATGTTGGTTGCTCATTCTCTGGGTCAATGTTTTTTGAGCAGCTTGACAAAGTGGCAAGCGAACAGATAATCAATACTAGTTTTTTCATGGCTTTATTATATTTATTTGACTACTTTTACTTACCTGACTGATAAATAGAATACAGTAACGCCTTAGCTATACGTTTAGCCTCTTTCTCACAGATATGTCCCTGCCCTTCCGGAGCATCAACCCCTTGTTCCTTACTTGGGCAACCAGCCGTTGAGCGATATTGATCACATATCCGCCAGAAATTGCCAAGCTTACATTGGCCATTATCCGATTCGAGTTCCTGTAATTCAAAAATTATGTCTTTATCTTTAAAACTTGATTTCATCCAGTCAGCTATTTTCATTTTTGCTGCATTTCCATCATCTTTTGTTACGATATAAATAAGTGGAGGGGTAACATGTATGAATTTTAAACCGGGAATTTGCATGCGTAAATCATCAATCATTTGCTTGTAGGCAGTTTTCACTAGCTCAATATTAGTATCATTAATATCTGCATAGCCAAATTTGAAAATCGCTATCTTAATAATAGATTTATGAGTCAGGGCCATTTCTTTAAATTCTTTCAGCTTCTCCATCGGATTTCCGTTAGAAACACTAAATACATTACCACTTAAACCTTTGTCAGGTTTCTCGTTTCGGTCAAAATATTCGAATTTAAATCCATTAGCATTGGCACCATCTTCCAGGTCTCCTCCAACAGATTGATGCATAAAGATGGTGTTCCACAATTTTATCTTATTTCTCTCCTCTGTTGATAATTTATCCCAGGCATCAATGCCAGCAATGCCTACTATACCTGGTTGCCCATTTCCCAAATTTGTATTTGTAGCGGGAGGATTATTATTAACATTAGGATTTTCATCCATCTCGTTTTTACAACTCCAGAAGAAAAGAGCTGCCAACAACATTGCATAAAGAAGATTATAGAAAGTTTTCATGGAACTATATTATTAGCAGCTAATGCCAGATAAATACAAGTCCTTAATCCTATACGCATCCAATACTCTATCATGCGGGTTTACCACATGAAAAAGGAATAGAATAAACAGTATTTAGTGTTTCATAGCTGATTTAAATATCAGTTACAAATTTTGTAGAAAAACAGATATGAGTAAATAGCATAAAAGTGTTACGTGGTGATAACATCATTTAACCAATTTTTCACGAAAAGCTTTGGAAACAGCTTCTGTAGCAGATTGGACGTGGAGTTTTTGATAGATATTCTGTAGATGTCGGCGAACGGTCTCTATAGAGATTTTAGTTGACGCAGCAATCAATTTATAAGAATTGCCATAAGAAAGCAATTGGAGAATTTCTCTTTCTCTTTCGGTAAGATCGTACTCTTTGGTTGATTCGGTTTGATGAAAAGCCTGTAACACTTGTCTGGCTATAGCCGGTGACATGGGTGCGCCCCCATTTTGAACATCTTTGATTGCCTGGATGAGCATGGTTGCGGAATCCCGCTTCAATATATAACCATCAGCGCCTCGTTTCAGGCATTCAAATAAACGTTTATCATCATCAAATACGGTATGCATCAAAACTTTTATCCCTTTATTTGCCTGTTTGACTTGGAGCACACCGTCTAATCCATTGACTTCAGGCATGTCAATATCCATTACAATTACATCAGGTTGTTCTTTACTAATGTCATCCAAAACATTAAGGCAATTCTGGTGAACTCCTGTTACTTCAAAACCCTCAGTATTTTCTAGCATCATCATAACTAATTCGCTTAGGCGTAGATTATCTTCATATATGGATACTTTAGTCATGGTTAGTTTTGTTTTCACAGGTCAGTCAATCACGGTAGCGATGAATTTGTTAATTCTCTGAACAAATGAAGTAGATAAAATTCATTTTTGCAATAACACTTTCGGGTTATTTCTTAGTTTAGAATTGATTTGTTTAGGCTTATTCCTTCCCTTTAAATGTATTTTTTTGTTGAACCTGCATCAAATGATGAAAGCCTAAATAAGAGTCATTCGCATGAGTAATAGCGCAGCAGTCTAATTATACTAAAAATCTACCTAAACACTTTGAAAACACAAACTTACATCGGAAATTTATTGGAGTGTGCATGAGTATCTGTCACTAAAACGGAATCAGAAAAAAAGCAATATGGTAAGAACATTTTTGAACGAGAACAGAGAGCGTTGCAGTATTAGCCAAGAAAACGAACCCAGAAAAGGTGAACAATACGGTGGGAACCTTTTTGAAATAGAACAGAGAGCATTGCATGTACCATACAAGAAAACGAACCCAGAAGAGGTAAACTATATGGTGGCAACCTTTTTGAAAGGGAACAGAGAGATTTTCAGATCCAAGCCACGAAAGCGAAGCCAGAAAAGGTTACCAATATGATGGGAACCTTTTTGGGCGAGAGTGATATGTTTAAAGATTTTAAAGTAATGAAAATCTTAGACAACCTCTTTATCTCAATTTTAATGATTTTTAACTGATTACTCTACAAACTATCGAGTTCTGTCTAAATCTAAGTACTCGTTTTAAACCATCTGAAAATTGTTTTGTATTTTTGTTAAACATCTAATCTAAACATTGTTCATGAAAAAAGGACTATTCTTAATTGGCTTCATCATCATTTCATTTAACATTTCAGCACAGAAGATTATTAACCGGGACCCGCAAATCGAAGCGCTTGTAAGTCAGGTTTCAAGTGATACTCTCAGGGCTTATATTGACAAGTTGGTTAGTTTCGGTACAAGAAGTACACTCTCTACCACTACTGATAGCAAGCGTGGTATTGGAGCAGCCAGAAAATGGGTTTTGAGCAAATTTCAGGAATTTGCCAAGCATTCAGAAGGTAGAATGACAGCCTATCTGGACACCTGGACTCTACAACCAGATGGTAAAAGAGTTGATAAACCTATTGAAATTGCCAATGTGATGGCCACATTAAAAGGCACTGATCCTAATGATAATCGCGTATTTCTGGTTAGTGGGCATATTGATAGTCGGGTAACTGATGTAATGAACAGAGAGTCTGATGCTCCCGGTGCTAATGATGATGGTAGTGGTACAGTAGCAGTAATAGAGTTAGCCAGAATTATGTCAAAGTCTAAATTTCCGGCTACTATTATTTTTGCAACCGTAAGTGGAGAAGAACAAGGCCTTCTAGGTGCGAATCATCTCGCAGAGAAAGCAGTATCAGAAAACTGGAATCTGGAAGGTATATTGAATAATGATATTATGGGTTCAAACCACAGTAATGAAACAAATATCATTGATAACACACGTTTAAGAGTATTCAGCGAAGGACTACCAGCCTTTGAAATGGACAAAAAAGTAGGGGCTATTAGGCAATATGGGGTTGAAAATGATGGAAAAGCCCGTCAATTAGCCCGCTATTTGAAAGAAACAGGCGAACGCTATGTTGACAATCTCGAAGTAGTAATGATTTATAGAAATGACCGTTTCTTACGGGGTGGCGACCATACGCCATTCGTGAATAAAGGGTTTGCAGCTGTTCGTATTTCTGAAATGAATGAGAATTTTTTGCACCAACACCAGGATTTACGTATAGAAAAAGGAATTGAGTATGGCGATTATGCCAAGCATATGGATTTTGAATATCTTCGTAAAAATACTGGTGTAAATCTGGCTACACTTGCTAATCTGGCAAAATCTCCATCTATGCCTGAAGATGTGATTCTCGATGTGAGTGGTTTAGGTAATTCAACCAGTCTTCGTTGGAAAACCTCAAAAGCCGGAAAAGTAAAAGGTTATTATGTTTTGATGCGCGAAACCGCCATGCCTTACTGGCAAAAGAAGTTTTTTACGACTGATGTAAAAATTACTTTACCCTATTCAAAAGATAACTATTTCTTCGCTGTGCAATCTGTGAGTGAAGATGGTAATGAAAGCTTACCGGTATTACCGAGAGTAGGTTTAAGAAATGCTGGAGAATAATAAGTAGTTTAAATTAGTATTGAATTAAAATTGCAATAGACTTCCAACGTTATTCTGAAAAACAGAATCACTATCAAAAAAAACCAGAAATATGAAACTACTTTTTGTTGCACTAAGTCTTGCTTTTATTCTTGATACTTGTGATTCTAAAGTTATTGAACCCAAAGAACTAATAGGTAAATGGAATCCGGCCTATAAGGTTCAAAATAAAAACCCGGATGGTACATGGGGGGCATGGTCAACCATTAATACTTTTGTGGCATTGCCTCAGATGGAGTTCACTTCCAACGGAGATTTTTTAAGAGATGGAAAACCCGGTGCGGATTGTTGCTCTGCCGGCAATAAATTCACTGTGGCGAATAATGTTATTACATTTTCAGATTTAAAGTCTTGTCCTCAAGTAAAATGTATGGATTGCTCTAAGTGGACCATCAATCAGCTAGATTCTGACACTTTAGTTATTGAAGTTTGTGATTCAAGAAGCAAATATTCGAGAGGGAAATAATAGTAGAATAAAGAAATAATATTTTAGATTATAGTCGAGGAATGGGTGTGGTATAAATCCTGCACTCATTTTTTTTGATGCTATAAAACCATCCATTCCAACTTTATTCTTAAAAAAGGTATCATTACCAAAAAAACTAAACTATGAAAACTCTTTTTATCTTCCTTTGTCTGATAATCGCCTTAAGCAGATGTGATTCTGATTCAATCTCACCTGTTAAGCTGTTTGGCAAGTGGAATCCAACCTATCAGAGGCAAATTAAGAATGATAATGGTTCATGGAAACCATGGACCATGATAAATACGCTTGAAGCAATCCCTCAATTGGAGTTTACTGCCGAAGGCAAGTTCTTAACAGATGCCTTGCCATCAAAAGATTGTTGTTATCCAATGGGTAATTATAGCCTTTCAAGAAATGTTATTACGTTTGAAGCCCAAATAATATGTCCTAATGGATTATGTGTGGACTGCAAAAAATGGATAATTAATAGTCTGGATTCAGATACACTGATTGTTGAATCATGTACTTCAAGAAACAAGTATGTAAGAGTCAAATAGAATAATTAAATCTGGATATTCCCTTAAAAAGACCACATTGAAAAAAAAATATGAAAAGACTATTAGCAACGTTTGCCACTGTAATTTCAGTTTTTGCCTGCAAATCAGATGTTATTGTTCCCGAAAAACTGATTGGAAAATGGTTTCATACAAATCAGGTACAATACAGAACCGCTGATGGTTGGGGGCCTTGGAATACGTTTGTCAATATAACTGCCATCCCTCCTATAGAATTTACTGCCAAAGGGAATTATTTAAGAGATGGAAAACCAGGAGCTGAGTGCTGTACTGCAGGTAATAAATTTACAGTTTTGAATAATGTAATTAAATTCTCAGATGTGCTGGATTGCCCCCAGATGAGTTGCATGCCTTGTAGAGAATGGTCTGTACTTAGATTAGATACGGATTCACTGGTTGTTGAATCATGTGGATTAAGAATTAAGTATGCTAGAATTAAATAGACCTTCAATCGCAATTTGAGTCTATCGTCTTCCTATAAATTCTTCTAATCTGATTATCAAATATTCAGTTTTAACAAAAGAAAATGCCCACTAAAGTAGCGGGCATTTTAACTTATGGAGTACAACAAAACCACAATAAAAGTACGGTTTAACCCGCAATTGTGATTTTGTTATAAAGTAACAATATCGTTTATGCTAATTCTGGTACGCCAGCCTCAACCAAAGACTCATCGTGTTGGCTTACATCAAGACCTGATTTTTCATCAGAATCAGAAACACGTAGCGGTAGAATTAAATCAGTAACTTTCAAAAGAACAAATGACATAGCAAATGCGAATACCGAAACAACAACCAGAGCAATCATATGGTTCACAAATAATTTTGATGCACCAAAGAATAAGCCTTCATCAACTACCGCACCATTAACGCCTTTACTTGCAAAAATACCTGTCATAATCATACCTACCATACCACCTACCCCATGGCAAGGGAATACATCTAGTGTATCATCTAAAGCCGTTTTAGTTTTTAAGTGTGCTAAGTAGTTAGAAATAAGAGAGGCAATTGAACCAATAAATATTGAATGAGGGATAGTTACGAAACCTGCAGCAGGCGTTATAGCCACTAGACCAACTACTACACCGATACAGAAACCTAGTGCTGAAACTTTTTTGCCACGAGCAGCATCAAATAATACCCAAGCCAAACCAGCCGCCGCAGCAGCAGTATTAGTTGTAGCGAAAGCTGAAGCAGCTAATGTACCAGCGCTCAATGCAGAACCTGCGTTGAAACCAAACCAACCGAACCAAAGTAAACCAGTACCCAATAATACATAAGGAATATTTGCCGGAGGAAGGAAGCTTCCATCAACGTGTGCACGACGACGTTTCAGGTAGATTGCACCTGCTAAAGCAGCCCAACCAGCTGACATATGTACCACAGTACCACCAGCGAAGTCAAGTACACCTAATTTGAACAAGAAACCTTCAGGATGCCATGTCCAGTGCGCCAGAGGAGCATAGATGAACAAGCTGAAAAGGATAATAAACAATACGTATGACTTAAAGTTGATACGTTCTGCTAATGAACCTGTTACAAGAGCAGGGGTGATAACTGCGAATTTCAATTGGAAGAAAGCAAAAACAACCAAAGGAATAGTTGGTGCCAGCGACCATGGTTTGCTTTCTAAAACTCCTTTGAACATAAAGAATGTAGAAGGATCTCCTACGAAACCACCAATAGAGTCTCCAAATGCTAAGCTAAAGCCGACTGTAACCCAAAGAATTGAGATTACACCCATCGCAATAAAGCTTTGCAACATAGTTGAGATGACGTTTTTGGTGTTCACCATACCGCCGTAGAAATAAGCTAGTCCAGGTGTCATGATTAAAACCAATGCAGTACTGACAAGCATCCAGGCTGTATCTGCTCCATTAATACCATCTGTAACAATTGTTGATGGCACAGCAGGCATAAACACTCCTGCGATTGCTATGGCAAGCAAAATAATCAGAGGAAGAGGATTTTTACGCATAATGTGTTTGGGGTTTAAGTGTTGTACAAAAAATTAATGTAAATGTTTAGTTTAGGTTTATTGACGAAGTATATTAGAATTTGAAGATTAGCGCTGCACCAATTGTTGACTGAGAACTTTTAGTGAATTTGCCATCGCTATCCTGGAATTGCTCACCATCTGCACCGATTCCTTTAGCGTAGCTATCAAGACGGAACTCAGGTTTGAACAATAGGTTTTCAGAGATTGTAACGTTTGATGTTAAAGTGAATGAGTTTACTGAAGTACCGCCGTCAGGTCTTGATGGATTTTTCAAACCGCGGATACCGCTTGTATTATCGAAGTATTCGTAACGTGCTCCTAAACCGAATTTATCAGTAAAGGCAACTTGCGCATACAACGCAGCACCACCCCATGATTTTTTATCTTGTGTACCATAAGCAGCATTCACACCTAATAAGAATTTCTCAGTGATCTGGTATGATGTTGTTAAATCAATGATTGAGTAGTATGATTTTTCAGTTACACCTTCATCACTTCCTAACCAGTTTAAATAAACATTCCAACCTTCAACAGGTGAAACGTAAAACTGAGCCATTACTCCTAATTTATCATTATTATCATCTTTAGTATCAATACCATTAACAAGACCTGCTGTTAACGAAGCTTTGCTTGAAAGCGCGACTGTAGCTTTTAAACCAGTATGATAGAATGGACCGTTACCAAAAAGGTTTGACAACGAGTAGTTGTAATTTACCGGGGCATCAATTACTTCATAACCGATATGAGTACCGAACTGACCAGCTGTTAATGAGAATTTGTCTGATGCTTTCCAGGTAATGTAAGCTTGTTTAATTGCTAAGGCTGTACTGGTTGCTCCTGTAACCGGGCTGATAATATTACCATAGTTTCCAAGGTCAGCGTGGTTACCGAATACTAGATCAATTACTCCATCCACTTTATCAGTCGAGTATGTCAATTTCGTTTGCGCAAGACCTAATTGGAACTGACCAGGTTTTTGGTCGAAGATGCGCTCGAAACCTGAAACTCCTAAATTTGATCTTGATGCAGGGTTATTTAAGTTGCCGAAAAAATAAGTATCAACGTAGCCTGAAAATGTAAGTGGGTTCTTTTTCTCTTCTGTGGTTGTTGTACTTTCTTGTGCTTGAGTCGCTGCAATTGAAAACAACGATAATACTGTAAAAATCAATTTTTTCATAATAATCTTTGGTTTAAGTGGCGATTTCTTTAAAGCAGATTTCATTACAAATGTTCGGTAAAAATATTTTAATTCCAAATTTTACGTTCAAAAAAAATAATAATTTCTTAAAAAAAATATTTTTTAGTCATTTATAGCTATTATAAAATATAAAATATTAGAAAAATACAATAAATATTGAAAACAAAGATTATACTGATTTTTCATCAATATTCAGTATATTATTCCGAAGTGCAATTATTTCTTAAATATGTACAATTGTAAGATAGAAGTAAAAAAAATGCCTGCCCGATTTCTCGGACAGGCTTCTAATATTGGTAACGAAATACAAATCAATTCTAAATATTATACTTCAGCATGAAGCCAAGATTTTTTAGCAGCAAGTATATCATCATCTTCGATATTATCTGGATCAGGCACACAACAATCAACCGGGCAAACTGCTGCACATTGTGGTTCTTCATGAAAACCATGACATTCTGTACACTTATCTGTTACTATATAATAAAATTCGTCTGATATCGGTGACATTGGGTCTTTACCTCCAATAATCGAGCCGTCGCCTAATTCAACTTCCGTCAATTTTGTTCCTCCTCCCCATGTCCATTCTACTCCACCTTCATAAATTGCCGTGTTTGGGCACTCGGGTTCGCATGCAGCACAATTGATACATTCGTCTGTAATCACTATTGCCATACTTTCTCTGTTTATTTAGTAGTTTTAAATAATTTACGAATATACAGCTTCAAGGCTTCATATTTAAACGATTTTAAATTATGCTCCATTACCTTTTGGAATAGTTAAATTTGAAGACTTACTACTCTCAAAACAAACTGTATAAAATTTCCAGAAACAAGACAAAAAAAGTGCCTGCATGATTTCTCATGCAGGCACCGAATATGGAGAGCCAAATTTATATCAATATTAAATATTATGCTTCAGCATGAAGCCAAGATTTTTTAGCCGCAAGCGTATCATCGTCTTCAACGTTATCAGGATCAGGGACACAACAGTCAACCGGGCAAACGGCTGCGCATTGTGGTTCTTCGTGAAAACCATGACATTCGGTACACTTATCTGTAACTATATAATAAAATTCATCAGAAACAGGCGACATCGGGTCTTTACCACCGATAATCGAACCATCTCCTAATTCAACTTCTGTCAATTTTGTTCCTCCACCCCATGTCCATTCTACTCCACCTTCATAAATCGCCGTGTTTGGGCATTCAGGCTCGCATGCACCACAATTGATACATTCGTCTGTAATCATTATCGCCATACTCTCTCTATATTTTTAGTAGTTTTCAAATAATCAACAAATATACGGCTTCAAAGTTTCAATTTAGTCGTATTTTTGTAGGTTTTTAAGATACAAATCATTTTTTCTAAAAATAATGCAATTAAAAGACCTTATACTTACATTTTCACAATTAGGGGATTTCATACTTGATGAAAATAACGCTGAACTGATTAAACAATGGTCTTATGCCACCCGCAATGAAAATGCCTGGTTTACAGAAGATAACGTAAAATTAGCCCTGAATAATACAGCTAAATATTATCTCAATAAAGAACAATTAGAAAACTTTGTTGTCGCTAACCATATTGAAACAAATATTAGTCCAAAAAAAGTGGGGATTGTAATGGCAGGAAATATTCCTGTTGTAGGATTTCATGACTTGCTATGTGTGGTTTTGAGTGGAAATATCGCTATGGTTAAGTTAAGCTCAAGTGATTCTATTCTGATGCGTTTTCTCATTCATAAAATATTTGAGATTAATCCTGAGCTTAAAGAATTGATCCGAGTGGTAGATAAACTGAATGCAGCCGAAGCGATGATTGCTACCGGAAGCGATAATACAGCTAAACATTTTGAGTACTATTTTTCTAAAATACCACATATTATTCGCAAGAACCGAACTTCAGTCGCTATTCTGACAGGTGCAGAGTCGAGAACGCATTTAGCTAATCTGGGCAATGATATTTTTCAATACTTTGGACTCGGTTGCAGAAATGTTTCGAAAATGTTTGTCCCAAAGGGTTATACATTTGATAAATTCTACGAATCTATAGAGTACTGGAGTACTATCAGCATTCACCATAAGTATAATAACAACTACGACTATAATAAGTCGGTATTACTCGTAAACAAAACACCACATTTTGATAATGGCTTTTTATTATTAAAGGAAGATACTGCTTTGGTGTCAGCTATTTCGGTTTGTCATTTTGAATATTATGAGAGTGAAAACCATTTGAAGGAGTTAATTTCAAACCATCAGGAAAAGATTCAGTGTATTGTATCTAAAGAAAGGACTTTTAAGAATAGTTTTGATTTCGGAGAAGCACAATCACCACATTTAAATGATTTTGCAGATGGAGTGAATACGATTGAATTCCTGAAAAATATCTGATTCAATACTTCAATTTCCTATTCTTAAGGCATTTCATGGCTTTTTCAATACCATTAATAGTTATAGGAAACATGCGTTCATCTGTCCACTCTCTGATTTGCTTAATGGTACTGGTATATTGCCAATAACCATCATTAATCGGGTTTAACCAGACAAGATTCGGGAATTTATCTTTGAACCTTGCCAACCAGGTTAAGCCTGATTCTTCATTATAATGTTCCACACTTCCCCTTGGTTCTGATAATTCCCAGGTAGACATGGAGGCATCTCCTACAAAAATAACCTTGTAGTCTTTATTATATTTATTCAGGACCTCCCAGGTAGAAATCTTGTCTTCATATCGTCGCCCATTATCTTTCCATAAATTCTCATAGATGCAATTATGGAAATAATAGTGTTCTAAATGTTTAAACTGATATTTGGCCGAAGAGAAAAGAGTTGAGCATTCTTCAATATAATCATCCATTGAGCCACCCACATCTAACAACAAAAGTATCTTCACCCGGTTCTGCTTGGATGCTTGCATTTTAATATCCAGGAGACCTGCATTCTCGCTGGTCTTGTGGATTGTCTCATCTAAATTCAGTTCATCCTCCACCCCTTCTCTTGTTAATATCCTTAAGCGTCGTAACGCCATTTTTGTATTTCGGGTATTCAATTCAAGGTCTTCATCGTAGTTTTTAAACTCTCTTTTATCCCACACCTTAACAGCGCTTTTCCTACCACTGTTCCCTCCTATTCTGACTCCGGCAGGATTATATCCGGAATTACCGAACGGAGATGTACCACCTGCACCAATCCATTTGCTTCCCCCTTCATGTTTTTCTTTTTGCTCCTCTAATAATTCCCGAAATCTATTAAGCAACTCCTCCAGTCCACCCATTGCTTTTATGGCTTCCTTTTCTTCGTCGGTCAGTTCTTTTAGTAAATTTGTTTTTAGCCAATCTTCATTGATATTCGCCAATATTTTCTCAACAGGGATATTTTCAGAATCCCCAAAGAATTGGCCAAACAATCTATCAAACAAATCAAGGTTTTGTTCGTGCTTAACAAAAATGGCCTTACTTAAAAAATAAAACTCCTCTACATTATAGGCAATCACTTCCCTGTCGAGAGCCTCCAGTAAAGTCAAGTGCTCTCTCAATGAAACCGGAAGTTTATTACTTTTAAGATGATAGAAGAAATCTAAAAGCAATTTTGTAGATATTTTAAATGGTGTTATTTAATTCCTTTTTCTCTCAGCGCTTTGTATAAATCATAATCTGATTCGTTCTTTAACAAAGCACCTAAAAATGGTGGTATTTCGTTAATCTCACTTAAATCATTCAAATCATTAGCTGATACTCTACCAACCAGAAGCAATTTCAACCAATCTATTAATTCGCTTGTTGAAGGTCTTTTCTTCAGGTTTTTGATTTCTCTGATACCAAAGAAAGTTTTCAACGCATTTGTAAGTAATGCTTCTTCAAGGCCCCGATAATGTACATCAACAATTTGTTGCATGGTTTCCTTATCCGGGAATCGGATAAAATGGAAGAAGCAACGACGCAGAAAAGCATCAGGCAGTTCCTTTTCATTATTAGATGTGATAATAATAATTGGTCGATGTTTGGCTTTTATGGTTTGCTTTAACTCATAACAATAGAACTCCATCCTGTCGAGTTCCTGCAATAAATCGTTTGGAAATTCAATATCGGCTTTATCAATTTCATCAATCAATAATACACTCTGCTCGTCGGTATCGAATGCCTCCCAGATTTTACCTTTCTTAATATAATTCTCCACATGATTCACTCGGGTATCACCTAATTGAGAATCACGCAAGCGAGAAACCGCATCATACTCATATAAGCCTTGCTGAGCAGTTGTAGTAGACTTAATATGCCAGGTAAAAAGTTGCTTTCCTAAAGCCCTGGCAACCTCAAAAGCCAGAAGTGTTTTGCCAGTACCAGGCTCGCCCTTTATAAGCAAAGGTCTTTGCAAGGATATAGAAGCATTTACTGCTGTTTGCAGTTCTCTGGTTGCTACATAATCAGATGTACCTGTAAAGCTATTGTTTTTATCGAAATTGCCTGCCATAATTGTTCTGATTGCCGATGATTACTCTTCCTCACTCATGAAGCTATATAAAGTCGGGTCAAGCTTTAACGTACCTGCATTAAATTCATTCACGAATTTAGTAATGACTTCACTGTCAATCTCTTCTACATTCAAGGCAATATCTAAACCAATACCGTACTCAAAGTCTTCGTCAATCTCTAAAGTCTCTGCTACCTGAATCACTTCTTCTTCTTCCAATTCTTCTATTATTTCTTCCAGCATCAATTCCATGTCTTTATTGACCTTGTAATTGGGTTTACGTTTATCTACCTCTATGTAGTCTGGGTAAGATTTTTTCATTCTGTTCTCCGCCTCTTCAAAAACCAGACTGCTATGATTTAAGCGTAATGTTCCCATTACGGCATCATAAATTACTTCCTGTCCATTATGCTTGCCAACAAACTGAAAATGTGCAAATTCGCCTGAATCATTCATGCCGTCTTCATCCTCTACTATTACATAGTTTTGTCCTTCCTGCTGACATTCGGCTTTTAGTTCGGCTATTTCCTGTGGGTCAAATCCTTCGTTTTTCATATCTAAAATTGGAAATAAATAAATTGTGAATTATTATAAACACCATAGCATAAAATCATAAAAAGTACCAGATAATATGCCCCCCATCTTTGCCAGCGTGGTTTGGCATCAATCCAGGATGATAAGTTTTTACCTCTCTGCAACCACTGAACTACTTCCATGATAACGAATGAAATGATAATTAAATATAGTTCATTTTTACCGATCATGTATAGCACATGGTCTAAAGAATGTGATGGGGCTTTGAAAATATTTTTGGCAATATAAATAGCATCTGCATTTGTATTGGCTCTAAAGAAAATCCAGGCAAAGGCTACTAATACAAATGTAATTGCCCCGTGAAGCAGTTTTTGAGGAATGGTAGCATGTTCCAGCGAGGTTTTAACACCTGTAATTTTCCTTTGAAATGCACCAGTAATTTGACCAACAATCAAGTAAAATCCATGCAATGCTCCCCATATTACATAATGCCAATTAGCACCATGCCATAAACCACTTACCATGAACACAAAAAAACGATTAAAGTATTGTCGAGGCTTTGAAACACGGTTTCCACCTAATGGTATATAAAGGTAATCACGAAACCAGGTAGAAAGTGATATATGCCAACGTCGCCAGAACTCTCCTACTGATTTAGATAAATAAGGTCTATCAAAGTTTTTCATCAGTTCAAAGCCCATCACGCGAGCCGAACCCAGAGCAATATCCGAATAACCAGAAAAATCGCAATATATCTGAAAGGTGAAGAATATTGTGGCTACAATAAGCGGTAATCCCTGATATTCTGTAGGATTATTATAAATCAGGTTTACAAATTTGGCAAGCCTATCAGCAATGACTACTTTTTTGAACATTCCCCACAGCATCAGGCGAAGCCCACTGACAACCATATTGTAATCAAAATTATGTTTTTCATAAAACTGATGTATCACATTTTGTGGACGCTCAATTGGACCTGCTACTAATTGGGGGTAAAACATGACATATAAAGCATAAATACCAAAGTGCCGCTCGGCTTTCTGATTTCCCCTATACACCTCAATGGTATAACTCATGGCTTGAAACGTGTGGAACGACAAGCCAATGGGTAGGATAATATCCCAATAAGGTAGAAGTTGTTCAGGATTGATTTTGAACAAGACTGAATTAAAATTCTCAATAAAGAAGTTGTAATATTTAAAAATTGCCAATACGCCGATATTTGCCACTAAACTCATCACCAACGCCCATTTCCTTTTCTTTCCGTGAGATTGCTCTATCCAGATTCCGGCAAAGTAATCAATGATGATGGTAAAAAAAAGGATAAGTATATAGTAAGGGATAAAGAAGCTATAAAAAATACAGCTTGCTACCAATAAGTGAAACCAGCGGTATTTGTGCGGAAGAGCAAAATAAAGAAGCGTGACAACAGGAAAAAATATTAAAAACTCTAGCGAATTAAAAAGCATCTTCAGGTGGTTCAAAGTTCGAATCTCAAAGTTCTCGCTTTAATGTTAGATTTTAAAACAAATCGAGTGTTTTTGAATCAAAAATTATTTATTAAAATACAGAACTGGCTTAACATTCTTGGTCTCTTTCAAAAAGTTTCCCACCATATTGGTAACCTTTTCTGGTTCCGTTTTCATGGTTAGTAATGCAAGACTGGGCGTCCCTTAAATCTCCGGTTTTTGGATTTAGTTTTCAAGTCGAAAATCATTTATAAAATATAGGACTTGTTTAACTTTACTATTCCCGGTCAAAAAGGTATTCACCATAATGGTAACCTTTTCTGGTTCTGTTTTCATGGTTGGTAATACATGACTGGGCATTCACTAAATTTCCGGTTTTGGATTGTCTTTTCAAAGTGTTTGAAAGGTTTTTAATATTATCAGACTGTTGCTTATATTAGCAAGGCGGCTTCCTAGTCTGGGTTTCATTATCTTTATGAGTTATTGCATAAAATAATAAGAGGTCTGAACTGTCAGACCTCTTAAATATACTAAAACAATTTTCTATCTAAATCAAAATTTTCAAGATAATCCGAAACACGCTTTACGAATTGGCCTCCCAAGGAGCCATCTACAACCCGATGGTCATAAGAATGAGAAATTATCATTTTCTGGCGGATACCAATGGTATCGCCATGAGGGGTTTCTATGACTGAAACCTTTTTCTGAATTACACCAAACGCCAGAATCGACACCTGTGGTTGCATGATAATTGGTGTGCCTGCAATATTACCAAATGAACCAATATTAGATACCGTCAGAGTTCCATCAGATAAATCATCGGCCTTTAGTTTATTCGCCCTGGCACGATTGGCAAGTTCATTTACCTTTTTGGTAAGGCCAATTAAACTATAAGAATCAGCTTCATGTACTACCGGAACAATCAGGTTTCCTGATTGTAAAGCTACCGCCATACCTATATTAATTTTTCCTTTACGGATGATTTTTTCACCATCTACCTGAATATTAATTAAAGGAAAATCCTTAATTGCTTTTACTACCGCATCAATTAATAATGGTGTAAAAGTAATATTTTCGCCGGTTTCCTCATGAAATTTCTTTTTGATTTTATCTCTCCATAAGGAGATATTCGTCATATCCGTTTCAACAAATGAGGTAACGTGAGCTGATATTCTTTTCGACTCCACCATTCTTTCAGCAATCATTTTTCTCATTCTGTCCATTTCTATAATCTGGTCAGTTGAGCTTGGAATATAGGTTGCTGGCTGAGCAGGTATAGCTATTGATGGACTAGAAACCGCTTGTATTCCTTTTTCTTTTTTCTGTTTTACGTATGCCAGAATATCATCTTTGGTCACACGATTTTCTGCGCCTGAGCCTTTGATACTTTCTAATTCTTCGCTTGATATGTTTTCTTCTTTGGCAATATTCTGTACTAAAGGTGAATAAAAACGACCAGTCAGCGAATTAGCCTTTGGCTCAGCATTTTCAATAAGAATCGAAGTTAATTGTGATTGTTTTTCCAGCTCATTAGCTACGTTTTCAATTTCTTTTTCTTCTACTGGTGTTGTTACAGCGGCCTGTTTATCTTTAGAAACAGGTGTATTTTCAGCATCTGTTTCAATAATACATATGGGTTTACCTATAGTGGCAATTTCTCCCTTTTGAACCAGTATTTGTTTCAGAATGCCATCAAAAGCCGAGCCTATCTCTGTATCGATTTTATCGGTTGCCACTTCAAGAATCATTTCATCTGATTCTATTTTATCGCCTACATTTTTCAACCAACTCAATACAGTACATTCAAATATACTTTCACCCATCTTAGGCATTATCATTTCTACAAGCGCCATAGTCTATTTTTAGATTTTGTTGATGTCAAATTGAGGATATGCTTAAAATAATTATTAAACAAATATCATTCTGACAGCAAAGGTAGCTTTTTTAATTATCCTTTTTGGTCAAAAAACAATATTTCCCTATGATTCATAATCGCCATTCAGCATTTTTCTCAAAAGATTCATGGCCACCACACTTCCATAATTTATATTAGTTTCTCTCTGGTTAGACATCTGAATTTTGCGGGCTATAGTCCTTCCTTCCATTGCACAGGCAATCCAAAGTGTGCCTACAGGTTTTTCAGGTGTTCCACCCTCAGGGCCAGCCACACCGCTGGTAGCAATCGCATAATCGGTCTTCATTAATCCTCTCACACCCTCGGCCATTTGCGTTACGGTTTCTTCACTTACCGCTCCATAGGTTTCAATGGTTTCAGATTTTACACCGAGAACATTAACTTTTACTGAATTATCATAACTCACAACCCCACCCATAAAATAGGCCGAACTTCCCGGAACCTTAGTGAATAGGTGTGAGATAAATCCACCTGTACAACTTTCTGCCGTTGAAACGGTTTTGCCTTTACTTTTTAAGAGTTTGCCCAAAGCCACTTCTAGATCATCATCGTCGTATCCGAAAATAAAGGATTGAATTAAAGGTAATACTTTATCAACTTCATTTTGTACCTCTTGTTTCAGAATTTCTTCATTTTCACCTACTCCGGTCAGTCTTAAACGTACCTGGCCGAAACTCGGGAGATACGCTAATTTAATATGTTGCGGTAAACTATCCTCCCATTTTTCAATTTTCTCTGCCAGAAATGACTCACCTACCCCAATCGTTCGAATCATTTTATGATATATTATCGGTGTTTCAAAGTATTTCTTTAGTCTGGGAATTACTTCGTTTGCCATCAGATACTTCATTTCATGAGGAACACCCGGCATTGAAACAAAAATTTTGCCTTTTGCCGAACCTTCTGATTTTTCAAACCACATTCCTGGCGCTGTACCGGTTTTATTCGCGAGATAGGTGCAATGTTTAGGCACCATTGCTTGTAGTCGATTTAACTCCGTCATCGGTCGCCCTCTTTTTGTAAAAAATTCTGTGATAAAAGCTAAGGCATCGTCATTGATGATTAGTTCGTCATCAAAATATTTGCAGAGAGTTTTCTTAGTTATATCGTCTTTGGTGGGGCCTAATCCTCCTGTTAATAATATAATATCAGCCCTTGATTCCGCTTCTGGCAGAATTTGCAAAATTTTATCCTCCTGGTCTCCTACCGATGACTTTCGCACTGTTTTGATTCCAATTTTATCCAATTCAGTACTCATCCACTGGGTATTTGTGTCGGTTATTTGTCCGTACAAAATTTCATCACCAATTGTTACTACTTCCGCTAAAATCTGTCTCATAGATGTGGCACGGGTTTTTGTTATTTTCTTAAGTATGAATTAAACCAGAAATTGTTTGAATTGTCTTAATGAAAAATGAGATACCTTTGCAAAAATATGGGTGTTTAAATGCTACTCATTTTAATTTAGGAAATTAGGCTTGAACAATTTCTTAATTTGCACAAAAATACAATTTTCGATGTTCATTCGTTAGTAAGACAATTATTAATTCAAAAAAAACAATTTTAAACGCGTCAAAAATGAGAAGATTACTTATTCTTTCGTTGATTATTAGTGTTTTAAGCCTACAGAGTTGTGCGGGGCAGAAAATAAATCTGGGTAAAGTTTTAGACAATATTTCTAAATCTACCCAAGGTGGTGGTTTGAGTACGGAAGAGGTTATATCAGGTTTAAAACAGGCACTTCAGGTAGGAATTAATAAGGGTGCTGATAGTGCATCAAGATTGAATGGGTATTATCTGAATCCAATCATTAAAATTGCGTTTCCTCCAGAAGTAGCAAAAGTGGAAGCAGCTTTGAGAAAGGTAGGTTTGGGTGGCGAAGTGGATAAATTTGTAATGGCTTTAAACAGAGGCGCAGAAGAAGCAGCCAAGGAAGCTAAGCCTATTTTCATTAATGCCATTTTTAGTATGAATATTTCTGATGCGTGGGGAATTCTGAGAGGAGAAAAAAATGCAGCCACTATGTATCTGAAACGCACGACTTCAGATCAATTAATAGCAGCCTTTTCACCTGTTGTTGAAAAAGCTTTACAAAAAACACAAGCAACAAGATATTACACCGATTTAGCTAATACTTATAATAGATTGCCTTTTGTGCAAAAAGTAAACCCTGATTTGAAAGGGTATGCAACTCAAAAAGCCATCGACGGGTTGTTTATATTAGTTGAAAACGAAGAAGCCAAAATCAGAGAAAACCCTTGGGCCAGAACCACCGATTTATTGAAAAGAGTATTTGGCTCTATTTGATAAAAACCTTATTTACGCAAAAAGGACACCCTCAGAGGTGTCCTTTTTTGTTGGTGTCTATCATGCAAAACTATTATTTGCTAAATATTACCGCACTATCATTTAAATCAAACTTTTTGCTTTTCAATAATTTTATCATTTCTGAACCTGCTAAGAGAACCGGGCCATAGCCATGCGCTGCGTATACATTTACAGGACGATAGTAATAGAAAGCAGGGTCAAAACCCATTCCTGTTCCCACACAAACACCTTCTATCTGGCCTTTTTCATTTACTTTAGTTGCTACGGCATTCCAACCTAATAGAGCCATTGGGCCATAAGTGGTGGCATCTAACCAACCTCTGTTTATGGCTTTGGCGATGCTATGAGTATAAATAGCTGTGGCAGAAGTTTCCAGGTAAGAATCGTGACGGTCAAGTAATTGGTGCCAGAAACCTGAACCTGATTGTTGTGCAGCTAATCCTTTTGCATGCGCTTTTAGCTGATTAAGTACAGCTGCCCTGCCTGGATGGTTTTCAGGTAATACTTCCAATAATTCTACCATTGTCAGAATTGCCCAGCCGTTGGCTCTTGCCCAATGGAATTCGGGATGCGTCTCCATTTCTTGTACCCAACCATGCATATAAATGCCTAGGTCTTTGTTGAACATTCTCCTTGAAAACTGTAAGACTTGCTTAACCGCATCGTCATAATATTTTTTATCTCCCGTCAGGCTTCCCATTTGGGCAATGGCCGGCACGCCCATAAACATATCATCCAGCCATAAAGTATTGGGCAATGGTCTGTTCCTGGCCAAAGTGCCATCTTTCAGACGCAACTCTTTAGTGAAAATATAATTAATATAATTGTCAATAATTGGTCTTAAATTAGTATTCCTCATCAAACCACTCTTTGTTGCGCGAATCATAGCTGCACACATAGCCCCACAATCGTCTAAAGCATGAGGGGCAATGATTTGTCTCAACGAAGTTTGAGGGTTTGTTTTGTAAACTTCTCTGAAATAAGGCACTACATCAGCCAGAAACTTGAATCTTTTGGTGGTATAATTAGTAAATGATGTATCGCCTGTTACTTCGCCTGCCAGAAGCATAGCCTCATAAGTGACTCCCCATTCATAACTGGTCAGACTGAAATCTCCTTTTAATACAATTGAGTTCATATTAATTTTTGAGTAATCGCTGATTTCAGCATTCGTATTTTTATCTACTACTTTAATTGGAGTGGCTTTATCTAAATAACTTTTTACTCTATTCATCACACTAATAATATCTTCAGGCTTTGTTGTGCCATATAAAGTAGGATAATCAGGCTTTGCAGTATGTAGCGCATCTGAATGTAGAGTAGAGGCTGGTGCTTGCACCTGGGCATAGCCCTGCCATGTGACTGCCAAACTAATGGCCATCAGTTTAATTGATCTTAACATATAAATAATAGTTTAATGAACGAAATAGCTTCCCATTCCGATAAAAGCCGAAGAAAGTACTATCAGGAATAAACCAATATACAAAACACGCATGGTTGGAGTACTTGCACCTTTCCACTCTTTATAAAATAGTCCCCAAAGTGTACCTACTAGAATAATGAAAGCCATATGGAGCGTCCAGGAAGCAAAGTCTAACGATTTACCTAGTTTAGACTGCCCCATTCCATAGAAAAAGAACTGAAAATACCAGGTTACTCCTGCCAGTAAAGCCCATAAATAATTGTTTTTTAAAGGTGCTTTACTATTGGAGTAATCACCAAAAGACTTATTTTTGAAATTGAGAATCATACACCAGACAAAATTGGTGGCAAATCCGCCAATCAATAATACCGGCAAAATTGCATTATTCTTAAATAGCGGGTCTGTCCCATTGGTTTCAGCCTGAGTGGCTATGGGTGCACCAACTGCTAATCCGAAAGCGAAACAGGCACTCATAATGCCACAGAAAGTCCCAACCAATAACCCCTTTTTCAAATTAAACTCTTTGACAGTTTCTTGTTTGGCCTTATCGTCCAATTCTTTTTCTTTCATCATTCCTGCTTTACCACACACAAAAATCCCTATCACACAAAGAACCACCCCTCCCAGAGTGATTTGTCCAGAACTTGTGGCCATTAATTCACCAAAACGACCTTCATAAATCGGTGGAATAAGTGTACCAAATGCCGCACAGAAACCTAAAGCAACAGCGACACCTAATGAAACACCCAAATAACGCATGGTAAGCCCGTAGGTAAGCCCACCAAAACCCCACAATACACCAAATAAGATGGTATAGAAGATAGTCTGGCTGTCAGCTGACTGAATACTTGGTATTAAATCTTTGACGGTCAGAAAACCAAAAAGCCAGGGAGCAATGATCCATGAGGCCACGCCTCCTATAATCCAACCACTCTCCCACGACCATTTTTTAATGTTTTTATAAGGAATATAAAAGCTACCGGAAGCAAAGCCACCGATAAAATGAAAAATAATTCCAAGAATTGCGTTCATAAAGGTTTATGTATTAGGGTAAGTAAAAGACTTCTTTTAATGAAACTGAAACAGGCGATTTATCAGGATTAGTATCCATAATATCAGCCATATAAGTCCACCAACGTTTCACCGTTTCAGTTTGGGGCAGAGTATCTAAAAGCTCCGGATTTTCAATTTTCAGCGAAGCAAACAGAATATTTGTTTCCTCATCCAGAAAAATGGCATAATCTTCAATGCCAATGCTTTTTAATAATTCTTTCATTTCAGGCCACAACTCATCATGACGGCGTTTATATTCTTCCGTTTGACCTGCATGTAATTTCATTTTAAGAGCGACTCTCTGCATCATAGCTTTATATTCTAAAAAAACTTTTTCAAACCTTCCCACTGCACTTTCCAGCTTCCATCTTTTGGAAAACCTGGATTAGTTATTTTACAATCATCATATCCGGCACACATTAAGGCTACAGCCGTTAATAAACCTCCGTTACCTGGCATATATAATCTTAGTCTTTGGTCTTGAAAATTATGACCATTATTCAGATACGTATTCGTTCTGATATTCATCAATAAACCATCAATGGCATATTCAGGCATATCCAAGCGAGTAGCTGACATGGCGACCATCGGAAAATCCCAGCCCCAGGTATCATCCCAATGCCAAACTTTCCATACTTTTTCAAAAGTATTTTTCATGATTTTGGTATCAAGCATAGGTGTTTCTGGCAGCATGCCAAAAGTAGCCAATACTGATGGGTGGTCGGTTAAATATAGAGGATTTGTGTAAGAATCAGGAGAGCTTTCAGTGGCCAAATAAACTTCATCTTTTACAGGCAGAGGGGATAATTTATCAATTACCTCCTGCCATGATTTATCAGGCTGCAGGCCAAGCCTTTTTCGCCAGTTTTGCGCAGCATTTAATGCCCAATACCAGTAATTAATTTCATAGGTTGGGTTAAAGGTCTCTTCCGGTTTGAATCTTTCCTGAGCAGGGATGAGTCCCTTGCCTAAAATGTATTTACCTTTTTGTTTATCAAAATACGCATAAGAAGCCATGAAATGGGCTGTCTCAAAAATCAGCTCTTTGTATTTTTCGAGTGTTTGTTTAGTTGGTTTTTCACGATAGCACAACTCGGCAAAAGTAATAATATGGGGTTGCTGCCAGATAAGATAAGCCCCCACTGAAGAACCGGTTTCACCGCCTTTATTATCTGTCATTTTTTGCCATCTTGCTCCTCTGAATCCTTGTCGCTGCGCAATTTTCTTTGCGGTTGGCAAAGCAATTCTATACCAATCAAGACTTTTTTCCAATAAATCTATTCTTCCCCACAAAGCAAAATGAACACTATGCCACCAGTGCATCTCTAAATGAGGCTTACCAAACCAGCTATTATAGGTCAATCCGGTTTCTTGAGGAGGCGTATTGGTTGTTCCTTGTACTTTTGTAAGATATTGAGATAAGATAATTCGTCTTTCTAATTCATTAGCCCGAGTATCAGTACTTCCTGAAAAATCTATCGCCCCGCCAGAGTTCCAGAATTTATTCCAGCCTTGCTGACTATTTGTTTCGATTGCTGCAAAAGTTAATGGAATAGTTGATGGTGCTTTTTCAGCAAAATCACAGGTAAAAGACCATTTATCAGTTTGGATAGATGGCTGAATGATAAAATAATGCGATTGTCTGATTTGAGACTTAATATTCTGGTCTGAGGCAAATGCTATAGCATAGTTTAGATTATCTATTTTATGCTGAATAGCTACTCGCTTTTCACCTTGTTTGGTAACAATTGATGAATGTTTATCTGCGTTAGCCCAATTATTGCCATTATCCAAAAATTTATCAGTCGGATAAGGAATTCTTATTCGTACCATTAACTGCCCGGTTTTTAGCAAAGGAGACTCAACTGAAACACCTATCACATCTTTTTGTTGATGGCTAACGGTTTTTACATTGACTGGCTGACCATCAAATACAAAATGGCTTATAATCTCTCCTGTCCATAAATTGAGTGTCTGGTCAACTTGGCTTATATCATTAATCTGAGCCTTTGTACCATCTTTTTTATACAATTCGAAGCCAATATTTCCAAGATGTACCCTATGCGGATTTTGACGCAGGAAATTGATTGCGTCTTTTTTTCGTTGCGGCTCTGAAAACTGCGGCGTATAAATAACTTTTCGTCCATGGCTATTCATCTCTTTAAAACCCTCTTCAATTGAGTAGTTTTCTTTATTTGGGAAGCTATGCCAGCTCCATTCTGATTGTGTACCTAACGGTATTCCGTTAGCATAATAATCAGGGAAAGTTTGTAGTCCGGTAGCATCAACAGTAAAGGCGAAACTACCATTACCAACAGTGAGAGAAGATAGGGTATCTAATGACTTTACTAAAACTTTATGTCTGTTAACCAATGCTTCACGGTCAATCTTTTGGGCAAAGACAAGCAGAGGACAGATAAGAAATAAATAAAGTTTAAGCAGACGCGAAAGGTTAATCATTAGAGCAATTAAGGTATTTCCTTGTACCAAAGATACAGATTATATCGAATTATTCTCTCATGCACACTCATGTTAATTAAATTTTTTCATTGAAAAGTCACATTTTGGTCAATTTACCATCAGAAAAGAAAAAGACTTTACCAGAATTTTACATGGATTTTGAACTTTCTGACAGAAAAAATAATTTTGTAACTATGACTTAAGTATTGCACTGCTCATAGAATCATAAACGACACGGATTAAGAACCCGTTTTACTTATCTAATATTAGTTGAATGAAGAAATCAGAAATTAATTTTACTGTCGAACTAGACGATACCAGAATCCCGGAGAAAATTTTCTGGGATGCTACAGAGAATCCAAATGAGGGAATCAATGAAAGTAAAGCCATTTCAATAAGTGTATGGGACCATTATCATAAAGGTTTATTAGGAATTAACCTTTGGACAAAAGATATGGCCTCAGACGAAATGAAGCATTTTGCCATAGATATTGTTGGAAATGTGGCTCAGATGGTAGCTGATTCTACAGGAGATAAGAAAATGATTGAGATTTTGGAAAGTACCTGTAGAAGTCTGAAAAGACATTTAGACGAAGAATTGAAGAGTAACCCTCAATAAGGATTATCAAAAATGATAAAAAATGGGCATTCTAACGATTTGTTATGAATGCCCATTTTTTTTAATGAGTGTGAGTATGTGTATGAACGGAGTTCTTTGCCGCTCGTTTTGGCTTAATAATCTTTGTCCAGGTAAGGAACTTAATAACCGGATAAGTTGGGTCTATCTCATACCATTTCTTTCCGAAATTAGTCGACATCGGATGCATGTGGTGGTTATTTTGGAATAATTCACCTAACATCAGGAAGTCAAAGAATAATGAGTTTTTAGACTCATCTTTATTATCAAAATTCTGATATCCGTATTTATGACCACTCCAATTTACAATAGCACCGTGAATTGGGCCCATCAGAAAGTGAATCGGTAATAAGAAAAAGAATCCCCAGTGGATATCAAAATAGAAAAAGCCTAATACATAAAATAATACATAACTTGTTCCCCAGCTGATTCTTGAAATCCAGGTATCGCCGATTTTATCAATGATTTTCCATTCAGGTAAATCCTTTTCAAATCTTTCTTCGATTTTATATTTATAATTCAATAAGGCATTATAAATCTCTTTGGTTTTCCACATCATGGTAAATACGTTTTCAGTATGATGTGGTGAATGAGGGTCTCTTTCTGTATCGCTATAAGCGTGGTGCATGCGATGTAAAATAGCATAAGAGCGTGGATTAAGATAAGATGAACCTTGTGAAACGTAAGTAAGAAAATAAAAGAATTTTTCCCAGAACTTATTCATAGTGAACATTTTATGCGCAGAATATCTGTGCAAAAAGAATGTTTGGCTAAACAATGATAAGTACCAGTGTCCAATAAAAAACGATAAAGCGGCAACCATTTTGTTATATTAAGTAATTAGATTAAAATACAAATATACGGGGTAAACGCCAAAATTGACAAAAATGTTACCTTGTTGCAAAAGAAACAAGAAAGTTCTTTAAAATGTCCAAATCTTATTCTACGAATTATCCAATTCGTATTTTATCAATAATTCGTAAAAGCGTATTGCACTAAATTTGCCCCCATTTGGAGAGCTTTCAGGCGAAGCTCCTCAGGATCGTGATAGACACTCTGGTCTTCCCACCCGTTTCCTAAATCACACTCAAAACTGAAATAAGAAACCAATCGCCCCTGCCAGATCAATCCAAAGCCTTGTGGAGGCTGGTTATCATGTTCATGCACTTTAGGCAATCCCGCCGGAAATTTATACTTCTGCTGATAGATTGGGTGATTATAGGGTAACTCAATAAATTCTAATTCAGGAAATACTTTTTTCATTTCTCGTCTGATGAATTTATTCAAACCATAATTATCATCAATATGCAAAAAACCACCAGAAATAAGATATTTACGTAGGTTCTGCACTTCTGCATCTGTAAAAACTACGTTGCCGTGACCAGTCATATGAATGAACGGGTATTGAAAAATATCTCCGCTACCCACCTCAACAATGTCCTCTTCGGGATATAAATTCATTTTCAGATTCTGATTACAAAACTTAATCAGGTTTGGTAGAGACGTTTTATTGGCATACCAATCTCCACCACCACCATAGCGTAGTTTGGCAATTTTCAAAGTGGGTTGTTGGGCAATTGCCTGTATAAGTAAGGCAAAAATCAACGACAGACTTAGTAAAGAAATTTTAATAATCTTTTTCATCGAATTAATCTAAGCGGTTAATTGTATTTTATCGAAGCAAATTGTTGCTTAAAGTACAGGCAACTAGGCCTGCGGTTTCTGTTCGTAATCTTGCATTTCCTAGAGTAACCCATACAAAGTTTTCGTGTTTCGCCTGCAAAATCTCTTCACTTGAAAAGTCTCCTTCCGGGCCAATCATGATGCAATAAGATGATTGGGGTTTTAGCAAACTTACTAAAGGTTGTGAATCATCAGTCAGGTGCGCCAAAAACTTTTGTTCCTGCTTGACCGTTTGTAGAAATTTATCAAAAGGCATTAATTCATTGATTTTCGGCAAATATGCTTTTAGCGATTGTTTCATAGCAGAAATAGCTATTTTTTCGAGCCTTTCTACTTTCTGTTGTTTTCGTTCTGAATGCTTTGTTTGTATTAACGAAATTTCATCTATTCCTATTTCAACACATTTCTCAATAAACCATTCCAACCTGTCTGCATTTTTAGTGGGTGCAATAGCAATATGCAAATAACTATCTCTTTGCTGAAAATTTTTCTGCTCCGAAATAATCTTAAACTCACATTTCTTATCATTGCCTTTAATGATTTCACACTCATACAGCCCTCCTACACCATCCACAATATGAATGATATCTTTGGTAGTTTTTCTTAAAACTTTGACACAGTGACGGGAGTCTTCAACATCAAGGAAATGATTCTGAGAAATATTTGGCTGAAAGAAAAGAAGCATGTAATCTTTTATATTGTTACGAAAGACCGTTTATTCGTTTTTACATCCACCTATTTGGGCTGTAAAGACACTCCCATGTGAGGCATCAAAACCGGGATTCAGGTCTATAAATTTATTTGCTTCCAAAGTTAGTTGTTTTGTGCTATTTAACGAAATGATTGCCGTAATTGAAGTATTGGCACCGATATAAGCCAGTTGCGTTATATTTTTTAATAAGACGCTATCAAGGCACTTTAACAGCACATCTTTTACAGCCGATTGCGCTGTTTCAGAAGTAACTTTATAATAGTATGTATTATTCAACTCTACTTGTGTATCATAATAATTATCGCCTTTAATAGTTCCTATTTCAGTGAGATTATTAGCGTTATTTACACTTCTGAATATATGATATTTGGTTTGGGCATCTCCATTCCATGTCAATTTAACCATCATTTCTTCATTTGTACTTACTGTTAAATCTAATGAAGTAGGCGTAACCGGAGGGTCTGGGTTGTTTGGGCCGGGAGGATCTACCGGAGGTTCAGGATTAGTTGGTGGGTCTGGATTGACTGGTGGCTCCGGGTTTGTCGGAGGGTCAGGAGTAGTAGGTATTTCGGGTGCTTGTCCACCAATCTGCACATTATCAAAGCTAAAAGCCCGCATACCCCAACTGTTCTTGATATGTACGCCATTATAAAACGGATAAGTATTATCTGCAAACCAGTCAGGTAAGTATGAGACTGTTTTAGGATTATTAATATTGGCTAAACTCAAATAAATCTTGTTGCCTATCCCCTCTCCATACTGCACAACATTGTTTTTCCCATCCACGTAGATATAATCTTTCATACTTCTTAATGTGAAGTTTGCTGTAGAATCTTTCGGATATATCATTTGCATACCCGCATCAAATTCCAATACTAATCGGTTACCTTCCCAATAAATTCTTTGAATATCAGGTGAATAAATTTCATTTGATTCAAAATTGCCATAAATCTCTCTTCCAATAAGCCTTGATAATTCAAAAGCTGTTTGTTGATAGCCTTCAAAGACATAATGGAGCCCATCATACCCTCTTGTACCAACTGTGCTCAGTGTACTGATTTTGGGATATAAATATTTAGTACGTCTCTGAAAATCTCTTAAAAACCCTGCTTTATGATTAGATTGTGTTAAAATATTTGCCTGCAGGTTATAAATTTTACGAAGATTAGGAAAATCACTATTTAAATAGTTGTACAATGTTGTAAACTGTTCAGGATAGGCTTCTGAATCAGCAAAATAATAACCATCACTTTCGCCATGTCTGAATACCAGATATTTAATCTGGTCTTTCAAACCGCTGGCATGAGCTTGAATAAGCATTTTGCCGTAATTATCATTAGGATTTGAAGGATTTTGCGCATTTCTATCATTTAAAGCTTTGATAGCAGCCCCTCCTACTGCTGCTACCACAACCCCAACAGGATAATTGTATTTCTGGCTCAATAACCTTTGCAACTCTAGAGCAATCAGGCCTGTCCCAGGCCATTGTGAAGATTCAAAAGGCACTAACCATTCACCAGTATTATTGTTAAAATCGTACATGACATAGTACCGCAAAAATGGGTCTTTGGCAGGTTGGTATTCATTTATACCCCCATAACCCAAAGCATTTGACTGCCCATAAACTAAAAATACATCTCCGGCTGCTACTCTTGTAGCCGATTTTACTTCCTTACCATCTAAATATAGTCTGACCGAATAATTATATTTTCCTGCCCGGATTGTTGGCGAAAATTCAAATGAAGCAACACCTGAAACATTGATGGTATTATCATAAACTATATTTTCTTCCTGAAATATTTTCAGGTTAATAGAAGAATGGTTTCTTTCTGTAATCAGTCCTTTTACATTAACAATTGCTTCGTTTTGTTCATTTCTTTGAAGAACCTGATTTGAAAGGGGGAATTTCTGATAAGAGATCTGTGCGTAAGATACCTGCCAACAAGATACTATTGGCAAAACAAGTTTTAGAAAACTATTCTTCAGGTAAAAATGGCTTAGTTTAAACACAAATAAAAGATTTCAGATATGTTTTCAGTATTAAATCAGAAAAAAACGTGCCAAATTTTTGCAAAGTGAATATGGCTTGGTAAAAGCTTAACTATCAGGTATATATAAAGATTTGAATTACTGAATAACTATTTTTCCGGAATTGATAATTTCGCCACTTCCTATTTTATAAAAATAAACCCCTTTATCCAATTTTTTTGTGGAAATTTTCTGTTGTTCATAGAACTGCGCTTCCTCAATTAATCTTCCGTTGATATCGAACAACCTAAAAACTGTTAAGACTTTATTGTGCGTGTTAATCATAAAATAGTCTGAAGCTGGATTCGGATAAACCTTAATTAATTGAGAATTACCCGGCTCGTTCACCAGAATTATCTTTTTCACGTCTATTTTAGCTGCGCCTTCTACCTTACCATTGCCACACACATTTCTTACTTCCAATACAGAATAAGTTGTTGTTGCCAGCGGTTTTACAATTAAATCTAATTCATTTTTTGTTGCTCTATGAACTGATGAGTCAGAAAGTCTGAAGTCAAATGGAGCTAACCCTGTAAATTTCAAATGGAGAATTCCCGCCGACCCTTCATTGATTTGCGGTGTTTCGGTTGAAATGGTAACTGATGGCTTTATCTGAACCGCAAAGCTGTTGGTGGTCATTTCATTCGTTTTATTATCAACAATAAGTCTAATTTTATAATTATTGCCAGCTTTAATATCTTCTGAAAAACCCACAGTTATGGGCGATGTTTTTCCCTCACCAATAATTTTACTTGTAGTGAAAGACCCATTTTCATCTGATAATTGCACCTTAAATACAACATCTGAAACATCTTCGTAGGTGGTATAATGCACCTCTCCTTGTGTTCCAATACATTTGGTGGTGGAATCAATATAGAGTGTCAAAGGCCCTAAATGTGGTGAGACTTCAATAGGATTATTTTTGATATTTACGTTATCGAAACTAAATGCCCGCATGCCTAAGGAATTGGTAAAATGAGTACCCTCATAAAAAGAGAGTGGTGAAGTATTACCATAAGAAGAGGGTAAATAAGAAACAAATGAGCCTTTGGCTATCGTATTGAGGTAAATCTTATTTCCAACCCCACTTCCTGAACTGACTAAGCCACTTTTACCATCAATATAGATAAAGTCTTTCATTCGCCAGACATGATTGTTGATAGTTGTATCTTTTGGATATTTCATCTGCATATTCTCATCGAATTCTAATACCAATTGATTGTTTTCCCAATAGGTTTTTTTTAAATCAGGGGAATAAATCTCCGCTGATTCTTTGATTCCATAAACCTCCTTCCCGAGTATTCTGGATAATTCAAAGGCTGTTTGCTGATAGCCTTCTGTATGGTAATGTAAGCCATCGTAACCTTTCGTGCCAACCGTACTGATATTGGTAATGATTGAAGATACATTTTCAGAATTTCGCTGAAACTCTCTTAAAAAACCGGCTTTGGTGTTGTGGGTATTCAGTATATTCGTCTGGAAATTGTATATCTTTTTTATATGAGGAATATCTGTTTTCAGGTAAGTGAGGAGCTTGGTAAACTGATGCGGATAGGTTTCAGATAAACCGTAAAACGTTGCATCGCTCTCACCATGTCTGAAAATCAAGTATTTTATCTGATCCTTTATTCCGCTTGCGTTTACTTGTGTTAATAGCTTCCCATAATCAGTGCGAACATCTGTAGGGTTAGAAGCGTTGCGGTTATTCAAGGTAGCAATATCAGCACCACCGACTGCTCCTACTACCACTCCAATAGGATATTTATGCTTCTCATAAAGCATTCTTTCTAATTCTAAAGGAAGCAGACCTGTCCCAGGCCATTGTGAGGTTTCAAAGGGTACCAGCCATTCACTTTCCTTATTATCAAAATTATACATTACAAAATAGCGGAGGTAAACGCTTCTTAATGGTCGGTATTCATTAATACCGCTATAGCCAAGCGCATTAGATTGGCCGTAAAACAAATAAATATCACCAGCTACTACCCTATCAGCCTTTTTTACTTCATTATCATTAAAGTACACTTTTACATAATAATTATGCTCACCAGCCTTGATTTTAGGAGTAAAACTGATTTGGGTTTGACCAGTAAGATTAATTTCGCTTTCTGTATACAAGCTTTCTTCCTGCCATATTTTTAAAGTCAATTTGCCTCTTAGAGCAGTATTCACTGTTCCTGTAATAGGAATCACCGCCTCATCTTTTTCATCCCTTTGAAAAATCTGATTATGAGTTGGGAATTTCTGGAATTCAACCTGGGAAAAGCAATGAAATGTGGATAATAGAGACAAAATAAGCACAAGCATACTTTGTCTACCAAAGTAGAAATTTTGATTTTTCATAGAGTTATGTAGTCTAAAAACAAATATACCTTTTTCTAAGGAAAAAGTACAGTTCTTTTTAAGACTAACGATTTATTAATAATGATAATACGCTATGAAATGGGAATTGTTTCCGAAAATTGATTTTAAGGTTGATTTTCTTATATGCTATAATAGTTCATACTTACCTTCAGCATTGATTTTCACAGTAGGTAGCTGTTTGTTTTTCTCGAAAGATTCGTACACGGGTTTTAAGTTTGACCAGAACGACAGTAAGTCGGGATTATCCTCATAATGGGATTTTAGTTTTGAATAGGCTTTACTATTCATGTGTGATGGAAATATATGTACCTGAATTATACCTCCTGCATTTTTTGCTTTAGCTGCTAATAGATATAATTCTTCAATATTATCGTCTCCCAAGGGAATGCATCCAATAGAGACACAATCGCCATGGATATAAATATCATTGCCTGGATTCTTTTTGTCAGCAAAAACCAAATCTGATTTATTCGGATAATTTATTTTAAAAGAAAGATGATACGAGCTCTGTGGATTGAAATTACTTACCTGATAAACACCTTCCGGAATCTGCAAGTCTCCCGATTTTCTCTTTGGGCCTAAGGTGCCCGAGAATGTACAGAAATCGTAAGTTTTAATTAAAGTAAAAATTTTTTGATTCTTGTTTTTAGCCCATACTTCCAATTTTTGCTCTTTTTTTAAAGCACGCAGAAACAGGTCGAATTTTGAATTATAAATATCATTGGAACTTAATAGTATGTCAACTTCTTTTCCCTTAGAATGATAAGCTTTGGCAACTCTTGGAAACTCTAATTGTTTCTTAAAAAAATCTGGTTCAGAAATAAAAGGTAACATGCTTAGGATAGTTAGCAATAGCGATTTCATATAGTGTTTATTACATAGTTACACCCAGTTTTACACCCCACCTTTGGTACTTTCCATTCTCATAACTCATAACAGCTTCTAGACGGATTGCTTTCAGAATGCCGTCTACTCCATAGCCAATCTCTACATAATTCTTTAAGGTAGGCGAATTAAGATAATTTACAAATATATCTTCTTTTAAGCCCCAGATTCTAACCAGCGGAACCTGAGTTAAAAGCAATTTCTTAAACTCATTAATTACATGTCCCTGTAAATAACGTCCTTTGGTGCTAAATCTGTAAGGATTCAGATAAGTTATATTTTCTTCTCCCTGAACAGGAACACGGGTTTCCAATAAACGATATCGTGCGAATAACCCTGTCTGCAGCGCATTCAGGTAGTTATTATTGATATGCTTTAAATCCATCAGATATACTTTCCTGTCATTCAAAAAGTCTCCTGCTTCAATCGTATAATCTAATTTACCCAATTGGCCAAGACTGATATTTTGTTTGATATTAAGACTTAAGTAGTCAAAATCTGTATCAATCATGCCTTTTTTATAGGTAAGGGTAATTGCCGGAGCTTTTCCCATCAAAATCTTTCGTATGCCATTCCGTATAGTAACCTTAGAAGATGGAGTCCATCTTACCTGCCACTGCCAGATAAGTGCTTTATGTTTTGGGAAAGCGCCATCACCTAGTTCAATACTTGGCGGATTATTGACAGAGAAGCCATTTTTTGGATAGTCTTTTATGACATAAATCTTGCTCAGGTTTTCTAAGGGAGACCTTTTAGCCAATTCAATATTTGTCGATAAAGATAATCTCGGGTCTCTTTCGAAAGTATAACCGAGAGTGAGATATTTTTTATCGTAAATTTTCAGGAAGTTCTGCTCATTGAGAAGCGTCGTCACCGAGTTCATCCATTCAAAAATAAAACTGTTTGGGTCAAACTGCGTGATGTATTTACCTACTCCAACCGCTAGTTTAGAAGGCCCTTTGTCGAATTCAAAACCTAGTCTTCCTCTTAAGCCTTTTTCTTCAAAAGCATATCTAATATTGCCATAAACATTGTATTTAAAGGGTACTCTTGGACTGAAAAGTGTATGATTTTTATATCCTAGACCCAAGTCTGCCACTATGCCTTCTACAGAATTATAGTTTAAGCCGACTAATGGCATATAAGGTGGCTCGAAATGCAGGTATTTGCCATTTTTGAGTTTAAAATCATAGTTCATAATAAAATATTGCCACGATTTGCGAATGGAGTCTTTCTTGAGACTGTCTCTTTTTAAAACACGGGCAACTTTTATGCTATCTCCAAATTTATAACTCTTCTTTTCTTCGGTTGTTAATGGAATATTCCGAACTGAACTCCAGAAAGTTGAATCTCTGGCACTAGCTTGTGGGTCAATTTCAATTACTTCGCTACTGAGAATACCTAAATCCTGATTTTTTTCTTTAGCACGTTCCCTTTCCTCTTTCTCAAAATCCTTCATTATTTTCTTTATATTCTTTATCGAAAACTCTTTCTGGTCTTTCAGCAATTCTTCAGTTTTTGAGTTTTTTAAAGATTTTTTAGAAAGTGCATCCTGAAATTTACCCTCCTTGGTTTCATCTATAAGTTTTATTTCTTCAACAAAAGCCGGATTAGTTTTAATGGTTGAATAATTAGCATTTACCTGAGCTTTTATCAGGAAATCAAATCCAAAAAGTTTCCCTGAAAAATCAAGCCGCTGATTGATGGGCAACCAGACTTTTTCTATAGGGCCATAATACTGGCTTAGTTTGAGATTCAGTCCATTATCAATGGTTTCTACATCGACGCTATGGATATTCCAATAATCATCAATGATATGAATTGTGCCCTGCCATACACCATCTCCATAAGATTTCGGGATAATTTTAATTTTATTGACAATTAATCCTCTATCTTCAAAGAATCCTTCATATTCAAATCTGTAATATTTAAAAGCCAAAGGAGACAATGGGGAAACCCGATTAGTGCCGGGGTCGTAGAAGTCAAAAAGATAAAAACCGTCAGACATCGAAATGCCATCAAAAGTACTCTTCTGTCCAAAAACCTTGGTGTATTTTGAATTAGGCTGTTCAAAGCTAATTTCCATTACCGATTCTGACAGAAAAGGGACACCCTCTTTAATGTTCTGCTTATTAAGATCCTTTCGTAAAACGAGGGGAATTTTATTGAGTAGGACTGAATTTTTGACATACGCTTTCGCCTGATAGCTAATAATCTGCTTTTGGTGAATCTTGCTTTTTGCAATGGCTTTCCGCATAATGGTGTAAGCGGGATCCTCTTCTTTAGAACTTATTTTTACCTCTTTCAGCGTGACGGTCTGCTCTTCTAATCTGATATTCAATTCGATAAATTCCTGACTGATTGTTACACGTTTAGTCAAAGTTTTATAGCCCAAGAACTGGAAATTCACATCATATATACCAGGCTTCAGATTCATCAGATAAGCTCCTTCGGCATTTGCCATCGTTCCGGAGTTTTGTCCTTTTACGATAACAGAAGTAAAAGGCAATCTTTCGCCTTTTGTATTGGTTATAATCCCTTTTATACCGCCTGCGTGAATTTCAGTGTAGAAAAAGAAGAAAAGATAAATAAGTGTTAGTCTGAACATAAATGATTTAAAAGTGAATTAACGCATGCCATGAGGATTTATTTCCCGACCAACCATTTCAGGAAAACAGGCATGGCTTCGCTCCATGTTTTCTGGTTGTGCTCCCCGTCTTTTACCTCATAATACACTATATCAACGGCTTTTTTATATCCATGGTTTTCTAATTCTGTAATTAAGTCAAGCGTATCTTCAATTGAATCTATAATTCCGTTATTGTTACGGTCATCTTTTTCGTCATTAGTACCACATTCGAACCAGAATTTTTGTCCCCTATGATAGGTGCCATTTTTGACAATGTTGTGCATAATTCTATCTGAATCGTCATTGTAGCCTTCTTCGTATGCTTTTTTTCGCCACCAGAAAGATCCACTGAAAACACCTGCTTTTGAGAATTTGTCAGGGTTATTCCAGACAATATCCATAGCCGAAAGCCCACCTAATGAAAAACCGCAGAAGAAATTATCTGCTTTGTCTAACGATACAGCATACTTACTCCTGATATATGGTAGAAATTCTTTAATAATAAAGCTATTATAATTATCAGCTAAATCCCCTCTGTTTTTATAGTCGGCCATTCCTGCTGTTCCATACTCCCTTATACGGTTTTCGTTAGTATGAATAGCCACTAAAACAAAAGGCTCTATTTCGGAGTTTTGATAAAGATTCTGGATTACCTGCTCCATATTTAGTGCAGATAAATCCTGCCCATCATTCATCAATAACAGGCTGCTCAGAGAAGCTTGAATTATGTAGTCGGGTGGTAAGATTACGTCATAAATAACATCTCTATTTAGGAATTCTGAATGGATTTTAAGTTCTTTCTTAACGGAAATCTTTCGCACTTGTGAATAGGTTTTAATTGGTAAAAAGACTGATAAAAAAGCTATTAGTCTGATTGACTGAACAAAATTTTTGAAAATCATTTGTATGATTGATTAAAATCGACTAATATTTCAGTTCAATGTTTTATTCTGACAAAAATACAAATTCAATACTCGAAAACACCAAATCAACACAAAACAATATTTTATATTTTCACATAAACTTTTTACAAAATTTTATATTTACACTAAAGCTCAAAGCAATTAACAATCAGAATTTTATTTTGCAAAACATTTTTTCATTAATAGATTATCTACGATTTTTGCATTAAAATATTTTCATCAACCAAATAAACTGCTCTAAAGCTACGAGCCTTTTAAGCATTCTAAGCTGTATGGACGAAAAACATATAAAATTCTTTTCTCATTTTTTAGGTCGCGACATTGACTTATTGGTAAGTGGGCATTGGGGTTATCCTGTTCTTATGTTTCCGACTTCAATGGGAAACTATCTACAAAACCGAGATTTCGGGCTCAATAACTCTATTGCTAATCTGGTAAACGAAGGCAAAATAAAACTATATAATGTTGACAGTATAGACTTTCAGAGTTTTTATGCACAAGGCTTATCGCCTAACGTGAAGATTTTCAATTATAACTTATATACCAGGTTTATCCGCGAAGAACTTATTCCTTCTATTCAAAGAGAATGTAGCGTACATAGGATTGCTGTAGCAGGCTGTAGTTTTGGTGGGTATCACTGTACTAATTTCGCCCTGAAATATCCAGATGTAGTTGATTACTGCTTCAGTATGAGCGGAGCTTTTGATATAAAGAGCTTTATGAAAGGCTATTTTGACGATAATGTGTATTTCAATAATCCAATTGATTATATGCAGAATCAGGATGGTTGGAAGTACAATCACATGAAAATAGTATTGGGTACATCGGATTGGGATATTTGCAAAGATGATAATATCAATATGTCGCGAATTTTAGCAGCCAGAAGCGTTAATCATTGGTATGATGAGAAAAAATGGGCGTCTCATGACTGGCCTTTATGGAGAATGATGTTCCCTGAATATATCGGCAAGATGTTAGCCGGACAACTATAATAAAGTGACTAATCAGGCACTGAAAGGTTAGATAATGAATTGATTAAACTTACATTTAATAAAAAATAAAGCAATTATTTAATTAAGACTTGTTTATGAAAAAAATAGGAATTCTTTTTGGCATGGAAGACACTTTTCCGTGGGCATTTATTGAAGAAGTAAATAAAACCGCTCCTGCCGGAATCATTGCTGAACCTGTATCTATTGCTAAGGTAGAGCAAGGTGTCCCAACCGATTATGCAGTAATTATTGATAGAATTTCGCAAGACGTACCTTTTTACAGAGCTTATCTGAAAAATGCAGCGCTTTGTGGCACAGCAGTTATTAATAACCCATTCTGGTGGAGTGCTGACGAAAAGTTTTTCAATAACTGTCTGGCGGTGCAATTGGGCGTTCCAGTACCTAAAACAGTACTTTTACCTTCAAAAGAAAGACCAACAGATACAACAGATAAATCATTCAGAAACCTGAAATTTCCGATGGATTGGGAATATATGTTTGGCCAGATTGGTTTTCCGGCATATATGAAACCTCATGCAGGTGGTGGCTGGAAAAGCGTATACAAAGTTTATGACCCTAACGACCTTTGGCAAAAACATGAAGAAACAGGCCAATTAGTGATGTTGTTGCAAGAAGAAATTGAGTTTACTGATTATTATCGTTGTTATTGCCTAAATGGTAAATATATACATATTATGCCATATGAGCCTCGCAACCCACATCATCTACGTTATGCAACTCAACCTAAAACACAGGGTGAAGAGCATAAAAAACTGATGGCAACTATTACAGATTATGTATTAAAATTAAATAAAGCCTTAGGGTATGATTTCAATACTGTAGAATTTGCCGTTCGCAATGGAATCCCTTATGCTATTGATTTCTGTAACCCTGCGCCAGATGCTGATGTAAATTCGGTAGGACAACAAAACTTTGAATGGATTGTAGAGAATGCAGCAAAAATGGCTATTGAAAGAGCAATTAAGCAAAAAGATGGCCAGAATAACTGTACATGGGGTACATTCGTAGGTTCGGCAGTAGGAAATATTTCTGCTCCAACACCTCAGGCTCCGGCAGCTGAGAAAAAACCTGCTCTTGCAAAAAAGGCAATAGCTGAGGCAACACCGAAAGCGGCTCCTGCTAAAAAAGCGCCTGCAGCCAAAAAAGAAGAAGTTCCCAAAACAGCAGTTAGGAAAAAATAAGCTATCGACCTTGGTTGGCAATGAACCTCTCCATTGCCAACCACACTAAACTGTTCCACTGTTAACCCCCTGAACTAAGAAAATTATGTCACAATTCACATTAGGTATTGAGGAAGAATTTCAGACTATTGACCCAAAAACGCGTGAGCTTCGCTCACATATGTCAAAATTAGTTGAGGGTGGCCAGGTTATTTTACAGGAAAGAATTAAACAGGAAATGCATCAGGCGGTAGTTGAAATGATTTCGAGTGTTTGCGAGAATATTCAACAGGCCAGAGAAGAAGTGACTTATCTGAGGAAAATGCTGTTTGATTTGGCTGCCAAGCAGAATCTTCATATAGCCGCAGCAGGCACTCATCCATTTTCAGACTGGCAGAACCAATTGATCACTCCTAATGAAAGATATGAGAAGTTGATTGATGATATGCGCGATGTGGCCCGCGGAAATCTGATTTTTGGTTTACACGTGCACGTAGGTATTCCAAATCGGGAAGAGGGTATGCAGATATTGAACACAGCTAGGTATTTTTTGCCCCATATCTATGCACTTTCAACAAATTCCCCTTTCTGGTGCGGGCGTAATACCGGTTTTAAATCTTATCGTTCAAAAGTATTTGATAAATTTCCTAGAACTGGTATTCCTGATTTTTTTTCAAGTGTAGCAGAATACGACAATTATATTAATCTTTTAGTGAAAACTAACTGTATTGATAATGGGAAGAAAATCTGGTGGGATATCCGTTTACACCCATTCTACCCTACTGTTGAGTTCAGGATTTGCGATATTCCTATGCGCGTGGATGAAACGATTTGTCTCGCGGCTCTGATGCAGGCAATTATTGCCAAAATCCATAAGTTGCACCAGCAGAATCTAAGTTTCCGTCCTTATCATAGAATGTTGATTAGTGAAAACAAGTGGCGCGCAGCAAGATATGGTATTCAAGGAAATCTGATTGATTTTGGTAAAGAAATTGAAGTACCTTATTCACATCTGGCAGAAGAATTAATAGAATTCGTGGATGATGTACTGGACGAATTAGGAAGCCGTAAAGAGGTAGAATACATTCATGAAATATTAAGAATGGGCAGTGGCGCAGACAGACAATTAAAAGTATTTGAAGAAACTAATAGTCTGAAATCTGTAGTAGATTATATAGTATCTGAGACCAAAGTCGGTCTGTAACAAGGGAACGAAATAGTGCTAGAATACTGTTATCCCTTTTTAGACAAGTAAATCCTGTAAGCGAGATGCTTGCAGGATTTACTTGTTTAATGAATCACTACATCAACTAATCCGCAATTTTTTGTTAAATTTGTATTAATTTCTTACTAATATAAGCCTTGTTGAAAAATAACAAGCCTGTTGTGTTTTATGAATATTGCAATTTTAGACCTATACGATGGCAGACCCAATGAGGGAATGCGTTGTATAAAGATGTTATGCGACCAGTTTTTATCGCAGGAAGGGATTGGTGGTGGCTATGATATTTTTGATGTTCGTCAAAAAAATGAAATCCCTGATATTAATGAATATCAGATATTTATTTCTACCGGAGGCCCAGGCAGTCCATTACCTGAGGGACATGTTTGGGAGAAGAAATTTAATGATTTTATAGACTCGATTTTTGAATACAATCAACAAAATGAGGTAAAGAAATATCTATTTCTGATTTGCCATTCTTTCCAGATTGCAAGTAATCATTTAGGATTTGGCGAAGTTTGTAAAAGAAGATCAACTTCTTTTGGCGTGATGCCCATTCACCGCACAGAAGACGGTGAAAGCGAACCATTATTCGATAAATTACCAGAGCTTTTCTTTGCGGTTGACTCAAGAGATTATCAGTTGATTCAGCCAAACTGGAAAAAAATCAATGCATTTGGGGCAAAAATATTGTGTTTAGAAAAAGAACGTCCTTATGTGCCTTTGGAACGTGCGGTAATGGCAATAAGATTCTCCAACGAAGTATTTGGCACACAGTTTCATCCGGAAGCCGATTCAGAGGGGATGATGCATTATTTTAAACAACCTGAAAAAATGCTGGCGGTTATCAAAGAGTATGGTTCGGATAAATATGAAGAAATGATTGACCGTTTAGATGATCCTGACAAGATTATGCTTACCGAATCCGTCATTATTCCAACATTCTTAAGAAATGCTGCTGAAAATATATTAGAATTAGCATAAATCATTTGAGAGAGAGGTTGAAAATGCGTTTTCAACCTCTTTTCTGATTAGTTTATTTGTGCTTTCTATCCACAACCTTTATATTCACTTCATTAATAATCCCATCATTTATGATTCCTGAAATCCGTCATGAATTCAATAAAAGTTTTTCAACTGAAAAATATCAGGCTCTCTTAGCCGAAATTGAAAAAGATTTCCCATCTCAATTAGATTTTCGAGTGGCAGAAACTCCGGTATTCGTTCCCCAATCGCTCAAAATCAAGATTCTGCAAGCTTGTAATGATATTATTGATACGCTCCTAAAAGACGACTTTAAAAGCAAGACTGATAGAGCCATTCCAATCAATCAGAACGTGCCCAATGAGGATTCACACCCGAATTTTTTAGCAATAGATTTTGCAGTTTGCCTGGATGAAAAAGGAGAATTAAGCCCTCAATTGATTGAACTACAAGGTTTCCCATCCTTATTTGGCTACCAATGGTATATCGGACAGAAGTACAAAAAATTCTTTTTTAACCCTAAGAACTTTAGCCAATATTTTAATCGCCTGAATTTGGCGAGTTACGTGGAGTTCATGAAAAAAGTTTTCTTAGGTGGTGAAAAGGCAGAGAACGTTATTCTATTAGAGATTTATCCTGAAAAACAAAAGACTCGCCTGGATTTTGAGATTACCAAACAATTGTGGGGTATTGAGCCTGTTTGCTTAACCAAAATAAAAAAAGAAGGAAGAAAGCTATATTATGAAAAAGATGGTAAAAAAATTGAAATAAAGCGTATTTATAACCGTCTGATTTTTGATGATATACTGCAAAATTTCCCTGATTTAGAAACAGAATTTAAGTTAACTGACGATGTAGACGTAAAATGGGTAACACACCCAAACTGGTTTTTCAGAATCAGCAAGTTTACTTTGCCTCTACTCAATAGTCCGTTTGTGCCTAAAAGTGAGTATTTGTCTGAATTAAAAGAATATCCTGCAGACTTAGAAAATTATGTTTTGAAACCATTATTTTCGTTTGCTGGAAGTGGCGTAAAACTGAATTTCAGCAAAGAAGATTTAGATGCCATTGAAGATAAAGAAAACTTCTTAATTCAAAGAAAAGTAAAATATGAACCGATTATTGAAGACCCTGAAGGCAATCTGATAAAAACTGAAATCAGAATGTTATTTGCCTGGGAAGATTCAACGCCACGCCCTACTCTGGTTACCAATCTTGCCAGATTAAGCCGTGGAGAAATGATTGGTGTAAATTTCAATAAGAATTTTGATTGGGTTGGTGGTAGTTGTGCCTTTTTTGAAGATTAATAGAGAATAGTTTTAATTTAAATATATTTCATGCCGATAAATGATGATGCATTTATCGGCATTTTTTTGTAAGAAATTTATCAAGCTTTACAATTTTATGGATTTTATTGATTAGTTTGGAATTCTATTCAATCAAGAATTCCTATAACACATGAAATCAATTCGACCTTATTTAACTTTATTACTCCTTTTTACTAGTACTGGCATCTATGCTCAAACCTTTTCAGTCAGTGAAAACAAGCGGTTTATTCTAAAAGAAGGTAAACCTTTCTTTTGGTTAGCTGATACGGCCTGGGAGCTATTCCATCGACTTGACCGTGAGGATGCCGATTATTATCTAAGAAAACGCGCTTCACAGGCATACACGGTTATTCAAGCGGTGGCACTTGCAGAATTTGATGGTTTAAATGAGCCAAATCCTTATGGAGAAAAACCATTAATTAATAATGACCCAACTAAACCAAATGAAGCTTATTTTAAGCATGTGGATTATATCATTGACAAAGCAGCCGATTATGGCTTAACGATTGGTTTCTTGCCAACCTGGGGGGATAAACTGAATAAATCAACCTGGGGAAAAGGCCCGGAAGTGTTTAACGTAGATAATGCCAAGACTTATGGAAAATGGCTGGCTACTAGATATAAAAACAAAAAAAATATCATATGGATATTAGGTGGTGACAGACAACCCCGTGCTAATACCAACGATGTAGAAGTCTGGAGAGCAATGGCTGCAGGGATTGTTGAGGGTGCTGGTGGCAACGATAAAGCGCTGATAACCTATCACCCACAACCCAATAAAGAAGGTTCAAGTGAATGGTTTCATAGTGATGATTGGTTTGATTTTAATATGTTTCAGAACGGACATTGCAGAGATATGCCCATTTATGATAACATCAAAGGTTCTTATGATAGAGCCGTTGTGAAACCCGTAATAGATGGAGAGCCGTTGTATGAAGACCATCCTGTTTGCTTCAATGTGCACGATTTAGGGACATCTAATGCTTATGATGTACGTAAATACGCTTATCTCGACCTTTTTGCAGGAGCTTTCGGACATACCTACGGTTGCCATGACATCTGGCAGATGTATTCTCCTAATCGAGAGGCTGTTAATGGTCCTCATATTTACTGGCAACAGGCTATGGAATTACCAGGGGCCAAACAAATGCAACACGCCAGAAGACTAGTTGAATCTCGTCCTTTTTTGGATAGAATGCCTGACCAGTCTTTAATAGTTGAAAATAATCAGGCTCCTAGTGAACGAATTCAGGCCACAAGAGGGAAAGATTATGCCTTTATCTATTCTGCAGCTGGAAAGTCATTTACTGTTAATTTGGGCAAAATATCAGGTACGCAACTGAATGCTTACTGGTTTGACCCAAGAAATGGTAAGGTACAAGATCTGGCTAAAGTTGAGAATAAAGGAACTCGAAAATTCACTCCTCCGCGTTCTGGATATGGGCAAGATTGGGTTTTAGTTTTGGATGATGATTCTAAGAATTTTTTGAAGCCGTAATTTATTTCTATTCCTAATTTTCAGAATTTGGCTACTATTTTTTACGGGCTCATCCTAGAAATCTCTATACTCAATACTAGAACCTCCGATAATAATTAAAGTCCAGCTCTGGGTAGAAGAAGTTAGTTTTAATGAATAAGAAAAGTTTTCATTATCTATCTCCAATAAGTCTATTGGAATATTGGTGCTGAGAATAATGGAATTAGAAGAAGCAGGAGTATTAAAAGTAAAAATACTTGTAGCCCCATTAAAATTATCTAATGGTGCGCGAATAATCTCCCCGGTTATTGATACTGAATTAGTATTACTGTTATTAAACAAAAACTTAATGCCACTTAGTTTACTTTTATGAGGAAAAAAAGTGGAGCATAAAGCGCCCTGTTTGTGCTGGGCTCTAAAAATATAACATACTGATCGCCATAATAAGTAAAATCTGATCCATATGCTGTAGATGCTCTATCTGAATTAATATCGTAACTTAATTTGAAAGCCGAAGGGTGGATACTAAAGTAACCCGTTACATATCCTGTAACTAAAAACCCATCATTGTTTGCATAAACTGGTCTCGCTATAAAAAGGTTTCCTGTAGCAAGTCCATTGATTCTAACTGAGTTACTTTCTGTTACACCTGATACCTTTACGTTCCCTTTAATATCTTGAATATTATCACCATTAGGATCAATAGTAACTGATTTGGGTTGTGGGACTTGTGCAATACACTTAATACTTAAAAAGATAAATACAAGAATAATAGGTGTGTTCTTCATTTGGTTCGCTATTCTTTAATATCTCAAAATAAGTCAATAATCAAGATGTTGTAAATAGCATAATAGTGTTAGGGATGCGTTGCACAGAAGCCATAAAAAAATATCCTGCGTTTCCACAGGATATTCTTAGTTAATACATACTACTCAGGATTAAACCTCTGCAGCAATCAGATTTAAGGCAGAACCAGCTTTAAACCAGCCGATTTGACTTGTATTATACGTATGGTTCAATTTAATTTCATCCTTTGAACCATCTGCATGATGTGCTACTAAGGTTAATGGAACTCCCTCAGCGAAGGTGGTTAGACCTAAAATATCAAAAGTATCATTTTCCTGGATTTTATCATAATCCGCTGGCTCAGCAAATGTTAGGGCCAACATACCTTGTTTTTTAAGGTTTGTTTCATGGATACGTGCAAATGAACGAACAACAATCGCACGAACACCTAAGTGACGTGGCTCCATTGCAGCGTGCTCACGTGATGAACCTTCACCATAGTTTTCATCTCCTACTACGATAGTTCCCACGCCAGCGGCTTTATAAGCACGTTGTACAGCAGGTACTTCGCCATATTCGCCTGTTAATTGGTTTTTTACTTTGTTGGCAGTGCCATTTGCAAAGTTGATTGCACCAATCAATAAGTTATTAGAGATATTATCTAAGTGACCACGGTATTTTAACCAAGGACCAGCCATAGAAATATGATCAGTTGTACATTTACCCTTAGCTTTAATCAACAATTTTAAACCTGTCAGGTCAGTGCCTTCCCATGCTTTAAATGGATCTAACAACTGAAGACGATCAGATGTCGGGCTAACAGCAACTTTCACACCGCTACCATCTTTTTTAGGTTTCTGATATCCGGCATCTTTTACATCATAACCTAGAGGAGGTAATTCAAGTCCTTGAGGAGGGTCTAATTTTACCTGCTCGCCTTTTTCGTTTGTCAAAGTATCTTTCGCAGGATTGAAAGTCAGACTACCCGCAATAGCAAATGCTGTTACGATTTCAGGAGAAGCTACGAATGCATGTGTATTTGGGTTACCATCGGCACGTTTAGCAAAATTTCTATTAAATGAGGTGATGATAGAGTTTTTCTCCCCTTTCTCTGCCCCATGTCTGGCCCATTGACCAATGCATGGTCCACAAGCATTAGCTAATACTACCCCACCTATTGCATTAAACGTATTAAAGATTCCGTCTCTTTCGGCTGTATAACGAACCAATTCAGAGCCTGGCGTAATAGTAAATTCGGATTTAGCAACCACATTTTTAGAAGCTGCTTGCGCTGCTATTGAAGCCGCACGAGTCATGTCTTCATAAGAAGAGTTTGTACATGAACCAATCAAACCTACATCCAGTTTTTCAGGCCATTTGTTTTTCTTAACTGCTTTAGCAAATTTTGAAAGAGGCCAGGCCAAATCTGGTGTGAAAGGACCATTGATTCTTGGCTCTAATCTTGAAAGATTGATTTCGATTACCTGATCGTAATACGCTTCCGGATTATCAATGCACTCCTGATCAGTGCGAAGTAAATCTTTAATACCATTGGCTAAAGAAGCTACTTTTGCACGGCCGGTTGCTTTCAGATAAGCAGCCATTTTGCGGTCATAACCGAATAATGAAGTAGTAGCACCGATCTCTGCACCCATATTACAGATAGTACCTTTACCGGTTGCTGATAGGGCATCAGCACCTTTACCTATATATTCCACAATGTAACCTGTTCCGCCTTTTACAGTTAAGCGACCAGCTACTTCAAGAATTACGTCTTTAGCAGATGCCCAGCCCTTTAATTTTCCGGTTAGTTTAACACCGATTAATTTAGGCATTTTTAACTCCCATGCCAGACCTGACATCACGTCACAGGCGTCTGCACCACCAACACCAATCGCCACCATACCTAAACCACCCGCATTTGGTGTATGTGAGTCGGTACCAATCATCATACCACCCGGGAAAGCGTAGTTTTCAATCACTACCTGGTGAATGATACCCGCACCTGCTTTCCAGAATCCGATACCATATTTATTAGAAACCGATGAAAGAAAATCGTAAACCTCTTTATTTTTTTCGTTAGCAACTTTTAAGTCTTCAGCAGCACCTACTTTTGCCTGAATCAAGTGGTCGCAGTGTACAGTAGAAGGAACGGCAACTTTTGGACGCCCTGTAGTCATAAATTGCAATAATGCCATCTGTGCAGTGGCATCTTGCATGGCTACACGGTCAGGAGCAAAATCCACGTAATCAACCCCTCTGTTATATGCTTTTGCGGGAGCTCCTTCCCATAGGTGAGAATAAAGAATTTTTTCCGCCAAAGTCAAAGGTCTACCCACAATTTTGCGAGCAGCCTCTACTCTTTCGGGCATTCGAGCGTAAACGCTCTTAATCATATCTAAATCAAAAACTGCCATTTGTTAAAGAAAATTTTAAATGTTAAAAACTCAAATCTGGATTGATGAGATGAAGGATTGCGCCAAAATTACAAAACATCGTCAAATTATAAATAGTAAATTTTCAAATATTGCTAAAAATCTACACTTAAATGCAGATAAAACCATTTTCAGCAAAAATGCGTCTATAAGAATAACCTAAAAGTCATGCTTTTTTGTTCAAATCTTTTCCGTTTTATAATTTTTTAATAATTTTTCTAAAACTTTTGTATTCAGTTTTGCATTTATATCTTAATATCGCACAAAAATTAAATCGAAAGGCCAAAGAATGTCTAAGAACTTAGTAATAGTTGAGTCCCCCGCAAAAGCAAAAACCATTGAAGGTTATCTCGGAAAAGATTTTACAGTCAAATCAAGTTTTGGACACGTAAGAGATTTACCTGAGAAGGAATTAGGAATTGATATCAGTAAAAATTTTGCACCCAAATATACTATTTCCTCAGACAAAATAAAGGTGATTAATGAGCTGAAGAAACTGGCCAAAGAATCTGAAACTGTATGGCTAGCGACTGACGACGACCGTGAGGGAGAGGCCATTTCATGGCATTTGAAAGAATCTCTGGGTTTAAAAGATTCGACGCCAAGAATTGTTTTCAGAGAAATTACAAAAAAAGCAATAACTACAGCCATTCAGAACCCTAGGACAATAGATATGGATTTGGTAAATGCTCAACAGGCACGCCGAATTCTCGACCGTCTGGTGGGCTTTGAATTATCTCCTGTATTGTGGCAAAAAATCAGAACCGGTGAAAGAACTAATTTATCGGCAGGTAGAGTACAATCGGTGGCTGTAAGAGTAATTGTTGAAAGAGAAAGAGAAATTGATAATCATAATTCGAAGTCTTCATTTAAGGTAATAGCACAGTTTATAGTAGATAAAGGCAAAGTACTGAATGCTGAATTACCTAAGAATTTTGAAACAGAAGCACAAGCAAAGGCATTTTTAGAAAAATGTATCAGCGCTATTTTTACCATAAAAAATTTAGAGGTAAAACCTGCCAGGAAATCGCCTGCAGCGCCTTTTACTACTTCAACCTTACAACAGGAAGCGTCAAGAAAATTAGGATTTTCGGTTTTACAAACTATGACGGTGGCCCAGAAACTTTATGAATCTGGTAAGATTTCATACATGAGAACTGACTCGACAAATTTATCGGGTGAAGCCATTGAGAAAGCCAAAATTCAGATTGAGAATGCTTATGGTGAAAAATATGTAAAAGTAAGACAGTATAAAACCAAAAGTGAGTCGGCACAGGAAGCTCACGAAGCTATCAGGCCTACTGATTTTGGTGTTGAGAGAGTTGATGGTGACCGTAGCGAACAGCGTCTGTATGAATTAATATGGAAGCGCTCGATAGCTTCTCAGATGGCTGATGCTGAACTGGAAAGAACGATTGCCACTATTGGTATCTCAACTACGCCGGAAGAACTGGTAGCCACTGGTGAAGTAATTAAATTTGATGGGTTCCTGAAAGTATATCTGGAGTCAAGCGATGATGAGGATGAAGAAAGCAAAGGTATGCTGCCACCCTTAATTATCGGTCAGACACTTGATCTTTCAGAAATGAAGGCTACCGAAAGATTTACTAAACCTGCGGCAAGATATACAGAGGCAAGTCTAGTAAAAAAACTGGAGGAAATGGGAATCGGACGACCATCTACCTATGCTCCAACTATTACAACGATTATTAAGCGTAATTATGTAGTAAAAGAAGACAGGCCGGGTAAAGAGCGAAACTTCAAGGAGTTTTCGTTGAAGAACAATGCTATTTCTGAAAAAGTAGGTAAAGAAACCTACGGTACTGAAAAAGCCAAGTTATTCCCTACCAATACTGGAATAGTGGTTAACGATTTCTTAGTCGATAATTTCGATGATGTAATTGATTATAGTTTTACGGCCAATGTCGAGAAAGACTTTGATAAAGTAGCAGATGGCAAAGTAGAATGGCAAAAAATGATTGCTGATTTTTACAAAGACTTCCATCAGAAAGTTGAACAGGCAGACGGTGTCAAAGCAACCAAGGGTGCAAGAGAATTGGGTATTGATCCTAGAACTGGCAAGAAGGTATCAGTTAAGATAGGGAAATTCGGGCCATATGTACAATTGGGTGATATAAACGATGAAGAAAAACCTGTATTTGCCAGCTTACTAAAAACCCAATTGGTTGATTCTATTACTTTAGATGATGCCCTGGCTTTATTTGATATGCCTAAGCTCCCACGCGAGGTGGGTTTTTATGAAGATAAGCCACTGGTGGTTGCCATTGGTAAATTCGGGCCTTATATCAAGCATGACGATAAGTTTTATAACTTAGAAAAAAGCGATGACCCATATCTCGTAACAGAGGAAAGAGCCATTGAAATTATTGAAGCCAAACGCAACAGCGGAGATTTATCTCAACCAAAAGACTTGGGTATCTATGAAGGATTAGCTGTGAATATAGGCAAAGGCAGATTTGGCTTCTATGTAAAACATGGCGACAAATATTATAATATTGAAAAAGGTATTGTAGCCGCTGAAGTGACCATTGAGAAAGCGATTGAGATTATCAAAGCAAAAAAAGCTGCAGAAAGTAATAAGATTATTAAGGAATTCCCTGAAGATAAAACGATTCAAGTATTGAACGGACAATATGGACCGTACATCAAAGTGGGAAAAAGAAATGTAAAAATACCAAAGGGAACAGACCCCTCATCTCTCACTCTGGAAGATTGCAAGAAACTGGCAAATGGATAAACTTTACAATTATTAAGACATAAACTCTTACTCTATCTCATGAAAAAACTGGTTGTGTTAACAGGTGCAGGCATTAGTGCCGAAAGTGGCCTTAAAACCTTTAGAGATAGTGATGGTTTATGGGAAAATCATAGAATTGAAGATGTAGCGACTCCCGAAGGCTGGGCTAAAAACCCAGCCCTTGTTCTGCAATTTTACAACGAACGCCGGGCTAAGGCGGTTGATGCCAAACCAAATGCAGGACATTTAGCTTTGGCAGAATTAGAAAAGTATTTTGAGGTAAATATTATAACCCAAAATGTAGATAACCTCCACGAAAAGGCAGGCTCTACCAATGTTCTGCACCTACACGGAGAATTGACCAAAGTTCGAAGCGTTAAAAATCAACATTTAATTACGGATATTGGTGGCAAAGCGATTGAAATTGGCGATTTAGGAGAAGATGGGCAACAGCTTCGCCCTCATATAGTATGGTTTGGTGAAGCCGTACCTATGATTGAATCTGCTACTGATATATCGATGAACGCGGATATTTTTGTAGTAGTGGGTACCTCTTTACAAGTATATCCTGCTGCTGGGTTAATTCATTACGTGAACAAGACAGTACCAAAGTTCATTGTTGACCCACATATCCCAGAGGCTTCTTCCAATTACAGAAGCATTACCTTTATTACTGAGACAGCCACTGTGGGCGTCCCTCAGTTGGCTGAAATTCTGATTCGTGATTTTCAATAATCATAATAGTGATAAATCACTTAAACTTCATGAGAAAAACCATTTTATTACTACTAATGGCAAATATTTCGCTTGCACAAAGTTTGCAGAAGAAATTAGACTCTCTTTTACAGGCACATGTAAAGAAAGATGAAGCAGGAATGGCTGTATTGGTGATGAAAAATGGGAAGACTCTCTATAAAGAAGGTTTTGGGTTCGCGAATATTGATGCACAAACGCCAATTACACCGCTGACTAATTTCAGAATGGCTTCGGTGTCAAAACAGTTCACAGCAGCTTGTATAATTCTTCTTGAAAACAGGAAGAAATTAAGCTATGAAGATAATCTCTTGAAATTCTTTCCTGATTTTAATAAAGAGGTTGGCTCAAAGATAAAAGTGAAACATTTGCTTACGCATACCTCAGGAATTTTAGATTATGAAGAATTAATATCTGATAATCAGAAAGATCAGTTATTGGATGAAGATGTATTACAATTTCTGAAAACTCAATCTAAAACGTATTTCAAATCTGGCGAAAAATTTCACTACAGCAATTCAGGGTTCTGTTTATTGGAGCAAATCATCGAGCGCGCATCAGGGCAAAATTTTGTAACCTTTATCAAAGCGAATATTTTTGAGCCTTTAGGCATGAACAATAGTACCATTTATGAAGCAGGAAGACCAATGCCCAATAGAGCGATGGGTTATGCTCGAAATAAAGAAGGTAAGCTTGTTTTTTCAGACCAGAGTATCACAAGCGCTACCAAAGGTGATGGCTGCGTTTATTCTTCTTTAGAGGATTATGCCAAATGGTACCATGCTATAGTAGAGAATAAACTAATTAATATAGATAAAGAGCTAAAAAAGATAAATCATCAGATTGAAGGCACAAAAAATATTAATTATGGCTTAGGTTGGTTTAATGGAGATGGAACAAAAGTTACAGAGTTATATCATACAGGCAGCACCTGCGGATTCAGCAATGTAGTGAATATAGTACCCGATAAACAATTCTTATTCGTTTGTTTTTCTAACATTGCCAATAATCACGCCGTTGAAAAACTAATCAGAGATTTATTAAGAGCAGAAAAAATTGATGATACGTCTATAGACTTTAGCAAAACTTTGAGTTTGACAAACTGATTTTCAAATAATCAAAAGCAAAAGAGCCGGATTATCAGATGATAACGCGGCTCTTTTTATGCATATATAATTAGTTCAACTGAGCTTCTAATTTTGAAGTAAGTATATGTTTTGGAACAGCCCCAACAATTTTATCAACTAACTGACCATTTTTAAAGATCATTAAAGTTGGGATTGAACGGATACCAAAGTTCATAGGAACATTTGAGTTAGCATCTACGTCCATTTTACCAATAATTGCTTTGCCTTCATAATCACCCGCCATTTCTTCAACTACCGGCCCGATCATTTTACAAGGTCCACACCATTCTGCCCAAAAATCTACTAGTACTGGTTTGTCAGAGTTAATCAGTTCAGCGAAATTTGCATCCGTGATTTCAATTGCTTTATGTGCCATTTTATAATGATTTAGTACCTTTTACGCTATTTACGTTAAGGTTTTTTATTTATTATTTTGTTTGTTATAGGTCTAACAAATGAGCATTTAATAAAAGTTCCATCACGAGAAGACAACATTTTCTTCCCCAACAATTTGCTTCAATTCTTTAACAAAATCATTAGTAGAAGCCACTTTTGCCTTTCTTGAAAGCAGTAAAACATCCAGTCTTTCGTCGGCATCGTGCACAGATAATTTGAAATCAAAATTACCCGGATACCGTGTGGCCATAGCATCAATTTCTTCAATGAGTTGTGCATTGATTTGCTGTAAACCCAGGATAATTTTAATTTCCTTAAACATCTTATTCCTTAGCTCACTCAATAGTTCCATGCTCACAGGTTTGAAGTCCCATTCACCTTCCCTACCCCATTTATTCTGCAATTTTCCTCTGATAAAAAGGAATAGGCCCATATTCAGGAATTTCGAGAAATTGACATAATCCTGCCCGAAAAGCATCATCTCCATACTTGAGCCATAATCTTCAATTTTCAGGATTCCGAATGGATTACCGTTTTTAGATTGCTTATGCTGCACATTGGTAACTACGCCACCAATAGTAATTTCCTTATTTTGGTTAAGAGGGTCGAAAACCTGATCAAGTGCCACACAACGCTTCATTTCCATCGAAAATTCATCTAATGGATGGCCTGAGATGTAGAAGCCAACCACATCTTTTTCTAAACGGAGTTTTTCAATATCTCCCCATTTCTCACAAATATTCACTTTTGGCTTGGCAATATCAAAGCCACTTCCACCCATCGCACCAAATAAAGAGTTTTGTCCAGCGGAAGCGTTTTCATGATATTTGTTAGCATATCTGATTAATTTCTCAATTAGGGTAGCGCCATCAGAATTATCAAAATACTGGGCTCTGTGCAAATCTGTAAAGCAGTCAAAAGCTCCCGCATAAGCAAAAGATTCGAGTGTCTTTTTATTCACTGTGCGCAGATTTACTCTGATTATAAAATCAAAAATATCTTTGAATGCCCCCCCTTTCTTTCTTTCTTCAATAACCGCATCAACGGCTGCATCGCCTGAGCCTTTTATGCCACCCATACCGAAGCGAATCTCTCCTTTCTTATTTACACTGAATTGCTTTTGCGATTCATTCACATCCGGCCCTAAAATTGTTAAGCCTTTAGATTTACATTCCTCCATAAAGAAGGTAATCTTTTCAATATTACCTAATTGAGAAGTCAAGACGGCCGCCATATATTCTGATGGGTAATGGGCTTTCAGATAGGCAGTCTGATAGGCCACAAAGGCGTAACAGGTTGAGTGCGATTTATTAAAGGCATAAGAAGCAAACGCCTCCCAGTCTGTCCAGATTTTCTCTAATTTCTTTTCAGGATGTCCTTTAGCTTTTGCTCCTTCCAGAAACTGAGGTTTCAGTTTATCCAGCGTTTTCCGGTCTTTTTTACCCATTGCCTTACGCAACACGTCGGCATCTCCTTTTGTAAATCCGGCCAACTTTTGTGAAAGTAGCATAACCTGCTCCTGATATACAGTAATACCATAGGTTTCTCCTAAATACTCTTCCATATCGGGCAAGTCATAACTTACTTCCTGCAGACCATGTTTACGCTTAATAAAATCTGGAATATAAGCAATGGGGCCTGGACGATATAGGGCATTCATGGCAATTAAATCATCCAGACGGTCAGGTTTGAGGTCTTTCATGTACTTTTTCATACCGTCAGACTCGAATTGGAACACCGCATTGGTCTCCCCTCTCTGGAATAACTCGTAAGTAAGCGTATCGTCAAGCGGAATATTATCAATGTCGATTTCTACATCATGATTTTCTTTAATCATACGCAGACAATCTTTAATAATCGTTAAATTTCGCAGACCCAAAAAATCCATCTTGATTACCCCTGCGTCTTCAATGATCTTCCCTTCATATTGGGTCACTAATAAGTCAGAATCTTTGGAAGTAGATACAGGCAGAATATTAAATAGCTCTTCGGGAGCAATAATAATACCTGCCGCATGGATACCTGTATTTCGAATCGTACCTTCTAATTTCTCGGCTTGTTGCATAACCTTAGCAGTAAGGTCATTGCCGTGATAAAAAGCACGCACTTTCTTTACATTCTCAATTTCATCTGGTTGTAAGCCAATCTCTGTCAAACTTTTTGGTCCCTCTAAAGGATAATGAATTAACTTCTTAAAATCAATCTGATAAGTAGGTTTATCAGGTATCAGTTTTGCGATATAATTGGCATCGGCTAATGGCAACTCCATGACACGGGCTACATCCTTTATTGACGATTTGGTAGCCATTGTACCATAAGTGATAATTTGTGCTACCTGATTTTTGGTATATTTCTGCACCACATAGTCAATCACTTTCTGACGGCCTTCGTCGTCAAAATCGGTATCGATATCGGGCATTGACTTACGGTCAGGATTCAGGAAACGCTCAAAAAGCAGATTATACTTAATTGGGTCGATATTCGTGATGCCAATACAGTAAGCTACTGCGCTACCCGCAGCACTACCACGGCCAGGCCCAATCATAACACCCAAATCACGTCCGGCTTTAATAAAGTCAGCTACAATCAGGAAATACCCGGCAAATCCCATTGATTTGATAGTAAATAACTCAAAATCCAGACGTTCCTGTACTTCTGATTGAATTTCTCCATAGCGTTGACGTGCACCCTCATAAGTTAAGTGCTTCAAATATTCCCATTGGTTCATCACATCATCTACATGAACTTTAAATTCCTTAGGAATCGGGAAGTTTGGAAGCATGATATCTCGCTTCAATTTTAGCGTTTCTACTTTATCTACAATCTCATTCGTATTATCAATCGACTCAGGAATATCGCTGAAAAGCGTTGTCATTTCCTGCGTATTTTTGAAATAGAACTGATCGTTGAAGAAGGCAAAACGTGTATCTCTTGACATCGCCTCATCATCATTAAACTCTTTAGCTGATGGCGTTGACAATTTTTCGTTGGTATTGACACATAACAAAATATCATGCGCTACCCAATCCTGTTGATCAACATAGTGACTATCATTGGATGCAATTACTTTTACTCCATACTTTTTGGCAAACTTTAACAATACTTCATTTGCCCTGATTTGCTCAGGAATTTCATGACGCTGAATCTCTACATAATAATCCTCTCCGAATCTGTCAAGCCACCACTTAAATTCTTTTTCTCCCTCTTCTTCTCCCTTTTTCAATATAGTTTTAGGCACTGAGGCACCAATACAGCAAGTAGTGGCAATTAGTCCTTCTTTATGTTGTTCTATCAGGGCTTTAGTAATACGCGGAAACTTACCATATAAGCCTTCGATGAAACCTAAAGAGCAAAGTTTTGTCAAATTTTTATACCCTGTCGCATTTTTTGCCAATAAGAGTTGATGGAAGCGCTGGTCCTTTTGCTCTTTAGTAAATTGCTTGCGAGTATGGTCTTCTACCACATAAAACTCGCAGCCTACAATGGGTTTTACATTGTATTTTCCGGCTGTAGCTACAAAATCAAAGACACCGAACATATTGCCATGGTCGGTAATAGCCATTGCCGGCATGCCATCAGCCTCTGCTTTGGCAAATAGTTTTTTTATGTCGGAGGCACCATCAAGGAGCGAGAATTGTGTGTGGTTATGTAAATGAGAAAACTTCATATATGGGGCTTTGTGTATTCTATTATAACACTAAATTACGAAAAAATCTCTCTTCTGCATTGATTATTTTTTCTAAAGAACGATAAAACCTTCAATATCAGTAGTCGCTTTTTATATTTTTTCAGTCTTATAAAAAGACTATTTTTTATGATAATAAGTTTTAAAGGTTTTTAGTCTCTATTTAGCATTTTTTTAGCAATTTTACCACCCTCATCTATTTTGTATTTTTAAAATAAAACTTAGCAAGAATTTAATATCCTGACGAATGCCTATTATCAAAAGTGAAATTGAAGCCATTTTTAATAGAATTAGTAACCTGCGAGTTGGAGTCATTGGCGATTTTGCAGTCGATTTTTATTATGACATTAATTATCAGACCGGAGAATTTTCGGTTGAAACAAATAAAGAGGTTTTCTGGGCAAGTAAACCTCACTCTTCTTTAGGAGCTGCAGGGAACGTAGTTAATAATCTAAGTGCTTTGGGGGTTAAAAATATTCAGGTTTTTGGATGTATAGGAAATGATATTTATGGAAGGGAAATGCAAAGCCTTTTTCATGAAATTCATGCCAATACCCAACATTTAAAAATCCTTAATTCTGATTGGGACACTTGTACATATACCAAGCCGATGGCTAAAGAAGGTGAATCTAACCGACTTGATTTTGGTACTAATAACCAATTATCTGATGATTTATTTAATGAATTGCTTGATACACTGGCAAAGGCTTTACCAAATTTAGATGTTTTAGTTATCAATCAGCAATTTCCGAATCCTTTACTTAATCCTAAGCGAATTGAACAATTAAATGCCTTAATCGCTCAATCTTCTGATTGTCTTTTTGTCTCTGATTTGCGTGCTTACGGATATTGTATAAAAAATACCATTCTGAAAGTAAATACGGAGGAAATGGCTAGACTGCTTAACATTAAGGAAGTGGATGAAGCTGATGAAAAAGCATGCATTGAACATGGCAAAAATTTACAAGCCCAAATTGGCGATTGTTTAATAGTAACTCGTGGAGAGCATGGCATTTTATATATGGATAAAGAAGAAACACAGAACGTAAAAGCTATTCCCCTTAAAAATGAAATTGATACGGTTGGGGCGGGTGATACTGTGGTTGCGGCGTTTTCGGCTACCAAAGGTGCAGGTGCCTCCATCAAACAGTCTTTAGAAATAGCCAACCTGGCAGCGGCTGTTACAGTGCAAAAACTAAGACAGACCGGGACAGCGACATTGGACGAAATTTTAACAGTTTATCAGGCAAATTCAATTCAAAATATATAACACACCTATGTACTCAAAAGAAACCGCTATTCAACTTCGCGATGAAATAATTAATTACCTTAACACTGGTCTTCTACCATTCTGGATTAGCCGTACGGTTGATAATCAATATGGAGGATTTCTGACTCATTTTGACCAATTTGGCAATGATTCGGGAGAAGACGAAAAATCTTTGATTGCCCAATCCCGTTCAGTTTTCACGTATTCTTCTGCACACAGAGCAGGATATGGTGGCGGTAAGCTGGCTGAAATGGCTCGGCATGGTGTTGATTTTCTATTAGATAAAATGTGGGATCATGAATACGGTGGCTTCTACTGGATGGTAAACCGTAAAGGAGAAGTGACGATTGATGAAAAAATTGTATATGGTCATAGTTTTGCCATTTATAGTCTAAGTGAGTACACCTTGGCAACAGGAGACCCAAGAGGAAAAGAATATGCCGAAAAAGTATTTGACCTTTTGCAAAAATATGCTGTCGATACCCATTATGGCGGTTATTGGGAGATGTTCTTAAGAAATTGGGACTTGAAAGGCCCGGGTGCAGCAGGTGGAGACAGAAAAACATTGGATGCACATATGCACTTAATGGAAGCCTTTACTACACTTTATGAATGTACTGGTCAACAAGTTCATAGACGTAAATTATTAGAAATAATAGAATTATTGACCAGGAAAATCATGCACCCGGAATATGGCACAGGTATTCCGCAGTTCTGGGCCGATTGGTCAATAGCACCGCAAATCAAGTTTGATATTGTATGGGGTTGGGATAGGTTCTCAGAAGATGGCCAAAAGGCTTCTGCAGAAGACAATACCAGCTACGGCCATAATTCTGAATTTGCCTGGTTATTAATGCATGCACTGGATATTCTTGGGCTGCCTTATGATACACATCGTGAGCAAATCATAAAATCTTATAGCCATTCGGTTGATAATGGCGTGGACTGGGAATTTGGCGGTGTATTTGTTGAAGGCTCCCATGCAGGTGAGGTCTACGACCGTGAAAAAGAATTCTGGCAACAAGCAGAAATGCTGATTGGTATGTTAGATGCTTTCAGATACCTGAAAGATGAAAAATACTGGAATGCATATGTAAATATTCATCGGTTCGTATTCGACAAAATGATTAACCATGCTTTGGGTGAGTGGTGGCCTTTAATGACCCGCCAGGGAGAGCCAATTTGGAAGCATATGAGCCATTCCTGGAAAATAAATTATCATGATGTGCGCTCAATGGTACAATCTGTGGTGCGTTTAAACAAGATTTTAGACTCAGGTTTGTAAAAACAAGAATTAAATTGTAATTTTGCAGCCCAATTTACTTTTTTGTTCAATACTTAAAGTTTCAGTACAATGCCAAAACAAAAAACCAATTCTGGAGCGAAAAAACGCTTCAAAATTACAGGTACTGGTAAAATCAAGCGTAAACACGCTTTCCATAGCCACATCCTGACCAAAAAATCAAACAAACGTAAAAGAAACTTAGTTTCTGCTACATTAGTAAGCCCGGCTGATACTAACCGTATCGAGTCATTACTAAGCATGTAATTGTAGTCTCAGGACTCTTACATTTGGTTCAATTGTTTCACCCGATGAATGGCACCGAAGAGTTCAGATTTTCTGGACCGCCAAAGTCAAAAAACTAACAAAAAAATGCCTAGAAGTGTCAATCACGTTGCCTCAAGAGCAAGACGTAAAAAAGTTTTAAAATTAGCCAAAGGCTATTATGGACGTCGTAAGAACGTCTGGACGGTTGCTAAAAACGCCGTTGAAAAAGGTTTAGTTTACGCCTACGAAGGTCGTAAACAAAAGAAAAGAAGTTACCGCCGTTTGTGGATTGTTCGTATCAACGCAGGGGTTCGTCCATTAGGATTATCTTACTCTGTTTTAATCGACAAATTAAACAAGGCTGGCATTGAATTAAACAGAAAAGTATTGGCCGACTTGGCGATGAACCACCCTGAGGCGTTCAGAGCTGTAGTTGAGAGAGTAAAATAAGCAGCAGATTTTCAATTCTCTGTTATAAGAGGTGTCAATATAAATTGACACCTCTTCTTTTTTATAGAAAATCAGCTTTCAATAATCAACGTCTTTAATCCTTTCCATTTGCCCTCAAAGTCTTTTCCGATAAGATAAGCTTCAACCTCCACCCTTCCCGCTCTTAAGTACTCTAGTTCAGTGAGGTTTTCTTGCATAATCGCTTTGATTCTGGCAAACTTCTCTGCTCTTTGTTTTTCAAAGTCAGTCCACCAATCTTGTTTGTCGAGTACTACAGTAAAAAACTTTTCCCAAGGCAAGGTTTCTACTCTGTCTGAAGGAGTCAGACCAATGTATTTTCTGAAAAGGATTGGACTAAAGGGTGCAGGATGATCAGCCTGCCAATCTATCACCTTTAATTTTTCATCCGATTCACTCGGATATAAGACATCAATCACACTATCTTTTAATAATTCAACAACCGATTTCTGAGCTAAGTTTGTTTCTTTAGAAGATTCTGACTCAACATTATTTTTTTCTGATTCCATTTTGTTACTTTACAAAAATTTATTAGTCTAAACATCGCGTATTTAAACTAGATTCTGGTTTAAATGTAGACAAAAAATATAATATTGTACCCCTTAACAACCATAAAAATTCAAGAAAATGTTAGAAGTTTTGCAAGGTCTTATTCAACAATACGGCCAGGGAGCCGTAGTTAACAATCCTGCCGTACCCAATCAACATAATGAAGGTGTTATGAACGAGGTTATGGAAGGACTTATGGGCGGCTTGTCTAACCAAGCTAATAGCCAAGGTGGTCTTGGAAGTCTATTGGGTTTGCTTGGTGGTGGGTCTGGTTCTGGCCAAAGCATGATGTCGAATCCAATTGTTGGAAACATTGCTCAAAGCGTAATCAGAAACCTTATGGAAAAATTTGGCTTATCAAATTCTGCCGCAGCAAGTGTAGTAGCAAGCATGCTTCCTCAGGTATTAGGCAGTTTGATTAATAAAGCGAATGACCCTGATGATGATTCTGTAAATACTGGAGGTATTATGGATGTATTGTCGGGAGGTAAAACATCAGGCATTGATTTTGGCAGTATTTTAAGCCGTGGAGCAGGAGCATTAGCTGATGGCAAATTAGACATGAACGATTTAATTAATATTGCCGGTGGTGGCAGACAACAAGGTGGCGGAAGTGGAATTGGAGGTCTGCTTGGTGGTTTATTTGGCGGAAAATAATTCTTAAGTTTAATAATCAGGTCTACCAAATCATAAAATCAAAACCGTAAAATCAATTATGGCTTTGATTTTGTGGTTTGGTTTTTGTTTTTTTAATATTTTTGTATTGGTTTTATGCCCCGGAAAGTAATGAAGCGTAAACTGTCAGATTATTTATTACAATTCTCTTCTATCTGAATATCAAGCAGTTGCCTGATTGTAGGGTGGGCATCTTAATTTAATAATTTGGCAGTGTCTAATAAAAAAAACATGAATTTTAAATCCTCTTTTTTACTATCTGTTCTTTTGCTGACTACAGTTTATGCGAATGCCCAGATAAGCATCACTTTTCCTATGGAAAAGGCTGTATTCCAAAGAAATCAAAGCAATTTTGCTACACTCTCTATTGCAGGTAGCTATCCTGTTAATATTTCTCTCAGTTATGTTCAGGCGCGTCTCATAAACCCCTACAACGAAAGCGTTGCTATGGGTTGGACCACTATCCAGAATAATCCATCCGGAGGAGTTTTTAATGGAACACTCCAAGGTGTACCTGCAGGATGGTACAGATTAGAAGTGCAAAGTTATTCAGGCGGGGTAATTAGTGGGACTGCGACGCTTAATCGTGTGGGCGTAGGGGAAGTTTTTATCATTGCGGGCCAATCAAATGCGCAAGGGCTGGAGGGATTTTCAACTATAGCGAACGATGAGCGTGTAGTAACTCATAATGAAGTTACATGGTATGATAGCAATGCAGGGCAATGCAACAATAAATTCCCTAATTACCCAACGTTTTCACAGATTTCGGGAGGCTACATTTCTAAAACAGGGGTAAGTACATGGGCGTATGGAAGATTGGGTGACTTACTGACAAGCCGATTGGGCATTCCGGTAGCTTTTTTTAACGCAGCTGCCACTTCGACCTCAAGCATAAACTGGAAACAAAGTTCGGATGGGCAACCAACTGAAAATCATTATAATCCGGCCCAGACAACATTCTGTAATCAGTTAGGAGTTCCCTATTCAGGCTTAAAAAGAGTTATGAACTATTATGCTTCTACTTTTGGTGTTAGAGCCATCTTATGGCATCATGGCGAAACTGATAATTTTATTAATACCTTAGGTAGCGAATATCAAAGTAATGTTTCTTACGTAATCAATAAAAGCAGAAATGACTTTGGCAGTCAAATTCCATGGGTCATTTCAAAAGCTACTTTGTTTAATACTAACGAGACTCAAGCGGACATTAGAGTTGCTCAACAAAACCTTGGGACAGATACAGGTAATCTGGGCAAGGTGTTTTCCGGTCCTGATACAGATGTACTTAATGCTTCGTATCGGCAAGATGATGTACACTTTAATATGAGTGGCGTTATAGAGTTAGCTAATTTGTGGAATGCAGCACTTACTAATACTTTTTTTTCTGATGCCACCCCAATACCTGCAAAACAGTTACCATTTGTAAATGTTACTCAAATTAATTCTGAATTCCAATTGGCTGCTCCGGGTGGGTATACTGCATACAAATGGGTTAGACTGGATATTGGTAATTCAGACTTTGAAGATCCATCAGAATCAACCTCTCAGGTTATTAGTAGAACTAGCGGCATTTATCGGTGTTATTTAACTGATAATCAAGGTAATATTACATTTACACAACCTGTTAACTGCGGTTGTCTGGGTGCATTAAATTGTAATGGAGTTACTTATCTCTCAGATATGGTTGCTTGTACAGCTATTGATGGACGCGATAATACTATAAAATATGATAAAAGTATTGATGGTGCTCCTATCAAATTAAATGGAACTACTTATCCTAAAGGTATTGGTTGTCATGCCAATTCAGAAATTATATATAAATTAAATGGAAATTTTAGTCGCTTTATCAGTGACATTGGTATTGATGACGAAATTGCCTCTCCTCCTACTCTAGGATCAGTTTATTTTAGAGTATATGCCGATAATACTTTACGTTATGAAAGCCCGCTTTTAAATAATACCAGTACTACAATCAAACTCAACATTGATGTACAGGGCGTTCAGGAACTGAAAATAATTACTAATCAAGGCCCTGATAATTTCAATTTTGACCATACAGACTGGGCAGGTGCAAGATTACATTGTATTGATAATCAGGCTCCTTCAATCCCTCAAAATCCGAATGTAAGTCAAGTTGGCCAGAACTGTGCAACGGTTGTGTGGACGGCCTCTAATGATAATATGGAAGTTGAAAAATATGAAATTTATGTTGATGATGTTTTAGTTGGTTCTGTAGATGCACCTGCCACAAGTTATAATATTCAAGGACTTGAACCTATGCATTATTACACAGTTAAAATCAGAGCTAAAGATTTTTCTGGTAATGTGTCAGCCCTTAGTAATATGACTGAAATTGTAACTTCTTCGTATCTTTTAATTGCGGCAACTCCTAAAACAATAAATGCAGGCCAATCGGTTGTATTAGATACCTACGGGTGTACAGGTGGTTCAATCATCTGGAGTCCGGGAATTACTGCTCAAACCCAATCAGTTATTGTAAATCCTACTGTAACCACAGAGTACTCAGCTTCTTGTAAAATCGGGAATTGTATAAGTAGCCCGGTTAAAATTACAATTAATGTATTACCTAACTGTGCAACTTCTTATAATTTAGTAAGCCCTGATAATGATTTTTATGGATCAAATATAAACCTGACTTTCAGAGCTTCAACAATTATTACAGCTCAAAATATAATTTTACCTGATTCTAAGGTTACGTATCAGGCTGGGCAATCCGTCACTTTACAGCCAGGTTTTCAGGCTGAATTTGGCACAGTTTTCCGGGTTCAGATAGCCGGTTGCAATAATTAAAGGTGCTGTGACAGTTTGTACATCCTGATTTTTCTCTAAACATACTCATTAAGCCAAAATCGCTTAATTTGGCACTGATTCAATATTTCACTACTGCCAATCTGTCAGTTTTTCCTGCCAAATACAGGCTTGGCACGTCCATTGAGGAAGTAGTAATAAATACTTTGAATTAATTTACTGATAAATAAAAAATATGGGAAAAATTATTGGAATCGACTTAGGAACAACAAACTCATGCGTTGCCGTAATGGAAGGTAACGAACCAGTTGTTATTGCTAACAGCGAAGGTGCCCGCACAACTCCTTCAATCGTAGCGTTTTTAGAGAATGGTGAGAAAAAAGTAGGTGCTCCTGCTAAGCGTCAGGCAATCACTAACCCTAAAAATACTATACAATCTATTAAACGCTTCATGGGAAAACGTTTCAATGAAGTGAGTTCTGAAATGAAAACCATCTCTTATGATGTAGAGCAAGGACCAAATAATACTCCTCGCGTACGCATTGGAGACCGTCAATATACTCCTCAGGAAATCTCAGCTTTTATTCTTCAAAAAATGAAACAAACTGCTGAAGATTACTTAGGAACAACTGTATCTGAAGCTGTTATCACGGTTCCGGCCTATTTTAATGACGCTGAACGCCAGGCAACTAAAGAAGCAGGACTGATTGCAGGCTTAGATGTAAAACGTATCATTAACGAGCCTACTGCGGCAGCTCTTGCCTATGGCCTTGATAAACAAGGCAAAGACATGACTGTAGCTGTATTTGACTTAGGTGGTGGTACATTTGATATTTCGGTTCTTGAATTAGGTGATGGTGTATTTGAAGTAAAAGCTACAGATGGCGATACCCATTTAGGTGGTGACGACTTCGACCAGGTGATTATTGAATGGTTGGCTGACGAATTCAAGAAAGATGAGGGTATCGACCTACGTCAGGATGCGATGGCTTTACAACGTTTGAAAGAGGCTGCTGAAAGAGCTAAAATCGAGTTATCAAGCTCGGCACAGACTGAAATCAATTTGCCGTATATCTTCCCGGTTAATGGTATTCCAAAACACTTGGTAAGAAGCCTAAGCCGCGCGAAATTTGAACAACTGGCTGATTCATTAATCCAGAGAGCAATGGAGCCTTGCCGTAGAGCGATGAAAAACGCGGGCATGAGCAATAGCGATATTGATGAGGTAATCTTAGTAGGCGGTTCAACACGTATTCCTCGTGTACAGGAAGAAGTTGAGAAATTCTTCGGTAAAAAACCATCTAAAAATGTAAATCCGGATGAAGCAGTAGCAGTTGGTGCTGCCATTCAAGGTGGTGTATTAACAGGTGAGGTAAAAGATATTCTTTTGTTAGACGTTATTCCGCTTTCATTAGGTATTGAAACTATGGGTAGTGTATTTACCAAAATGATTGAGTCAAATACAACCATCCCAACTAAAAAAGTCGAGACTTTCTCAACAGCTGCGGATAATCAACCTTCGGTAGAATTACATATTCTTCAAGGTGAGCGCCCAATGGCATCTCAGAACCGTACGCTTGGTAGATTTCACTTAGATAGTATCCCTCCAGCACCACGTGGCGTGCCTCAGATTGAAGTAACATTCGATGTTGACGCTAATGGGATTTTACATGTAACTGCTAAAGATAAAGGTACTGGTAAAGAACAAAAAATCCGTATTGAAGCATCTTCTGGTTTGTCTGATGCTGAAATCCAAAAAATGCGTGATGAAGCGAAAGCTAATGAAGAAGCAGATAAAGCAGAAAGAGAAAAAGTTGAGAAAGTAAATGCGGCTGATACTATGATTTTCACTACTGAAAAGCAGTTGAAAGAATTTGGTGACAAATTATCAGAAGGTAATAAATCAGCAATCGAAAGTGCTTTGGCAGAATTAAGAGCTGCTCATGGTACAAGAGATGCAGCAGCCATTGATGCCTCAATGGAAAAAATAAATAATGCATGGCAGGCGGCTTCTCAGGAAATCTATGCTGCAGGTGGCGGTGCTCCAGCAGGAGAACCGACCAGCAGTGGCCCGGCAACAGGTAGCGGAAAAGATGAAGAAGTCACTGATGTAAATTACGAAGAAGTAAAATAAGTCGGTGCTTGTAAAATATAAAAAACTCCCTTAGCGATAAGGGAGTTTTTTGTTACAATCAATTTTGATATTAATCAGCTTTTGTAAAATGCTCTGTTCGGCCAATAATAGATAACCCGATAAAACCCCTTACGTCTAAAGTTGTAGGGCTTGTGAGTGTCATTTTACATGAATATGTTTTACCATTTTTAGGATCATATACTTCTCCATCTTCCCATGAATCTTTATCTGTCTGCTTAAAATTTTTAAGATTTACTAATCCTATTAAAGGCCTTGTACGCAGTTTTTCATCGGGATTCTGTTTGTCAGTACGTGGCTTACCAGCTTCATTAGGTTCTTTAAGCCATACAATTTTTCCAAAATATTTGTCTCCTTGCTTAAAAAATTGAATTTTACCACTTTTTTCCTGATTATACCAGGTTCCTTGGGTAATATCCTGAGCGAAAGAAAGTGTTGAAAATAAAAGTAAAACGACAAATAAAGATAGTTTTTTCATGTTTTGATGCGAGAATCCCTCAGTTTTAAGTTAGTAATGATTGCTTAAATTTAATTATAACAAAATAAATGATTAGAGTAACTAATACGCCAACAATGGCCCCTACTATTAAATCAGTTGGAAAATGTACCCCTACATATATACGACTATAAGAAACGAAAATTGCCCACAAAAACAGAAAATATTTCCACTTATTAGCATTATTATTTATTAAAAGAAAAGCCAGTGCCAATGCAAAAGTATTCGCTGCATGGCTGGACGCAAAACCATATTGCCCGCCACAGCCGCCAACCACATGTACCAGATTCTGTATAGCAGGGTCATGGCAAGGTCTGAAACGCATAAAGTAGGGTTTCATGAGTCCAGACGTAACGCGGTCAGACAACCCCACAGAAGCCATGATAAAAAAGAGTTTATACCAGGCGTTTTTCCTGATAACAACCAAAGTATAATAAATCAGAAAAATGTATAGGGGTATCCATGTAAAACGGTGGGTAACCCAATACATAATTATATCCCAGAATGGAGAATGGAAGCTGTTGAGCCAAAGAAACCATTCATATTCGGCATTTCTGATAATTTCAATCATATCAATTAAATCCTAGAGCATTTCTGACATCCTGAATAGTTTTTCTGGCAATTTCTCCCGCTTTCTCCTCGCCCTCTTTTAATTTTTTATCTAATGCCTCATTATTCTCTATATAATAATTATAAAGCTCTCTTTCCTTGCTGAATCTTTTCAGAATCAATTCATAAAGCGCTTGTTTAGCGTGTCCATATCCAAATCCTCCATTCAGGTAATTCTGGCGTAAGGTTTCTGTTTCTGCCTCTTCAGCTATTAAAGAATATAATTTAAAGGTTACATCAGTATCAGGATTCTTAGGTTCTTCTAGAGGTGTACTGTCTGAAATGATGGATTTTATCGTCTTTAATAATTGTTTTTCAGGCAAAAATATGTCTATATAGTTATTATATGACTTGCTCATCTTTGAACCATCAGTTCCCGGAATTACCATTACACTCTCATCAATTAATGGCTCAGGAAGCTTAAAGACCTCGCCATAAGTTCTATTGAAGGCAGCGGCAATATCTTTCGACATCTCCAGATGTTGTTTCTGGTCTTTACCTACCGGAACAAAATCGGCATGATACAAGACAATATCGGCTGTCTGTAATACAGGATAAGTGAAAAGCCCTGCATTTACATCTGAAAGCCTGTCTGCTTTATCTTTGAATGAATGCGCATTGGCAAGCATAGGGTATGGTGTCTGGCATGAAAGATACCATAGAAGCTCGGTATGATAAGCCGCTAAACGTGACTGACGATAGAAGAAGTTTTTATCAGCATCAAAACCACATGCTAACCATGCAGAAGCCACAGCACGGGTGTTTTCGGCCAGGGTTTCAGCATTCTTAACTGCTGTTAGAGAATGTAAGTCTGCGATAAATAAAAAAGACTCGGAATCTGATTTCTGAGAAAGCTTGATTGCAGGTAAAATGGCGCCTAAAATATTACCCAGGTGCGGACGACCAGTTGCTTGTATACCTGTCAGAATTCTTGCCATAAAATATTAATAATTGTTTCGATAATATAATGTAATTTGAAGCAAAAATAGACAAATTAATAATGCCTACTCAACATACACTTCAATTTTTAAAGAATCTGGAAGAAAATAATAACAGAGAATGGTTTCAGGCCCATCGGCAAGACTATGAAATAGCTAAAGCTTCGTTTGAAAAACTTTGTGAAGAAATATTAGATGGCTTATGTAAAGTGCAGGACGATTTAGCCAATACCAAAGTAAAAGACTGCATATTCAGAATCAATCGGGACATACGTTTTGCGAAAGACAAATCTCCTTATAAAAAATTCTTTTCAGCAGCATTTGGTCCTGGTGGTAGGTCATCAGGAAGAATTGACTTTTTTCTTCAAATACAGCCTGGTAATCAATCAACGCTGGGCGGTGGTATGTGGGAACCTACTGCAGCCCATTTAGCCTCATTCAGGCAAGAGATAGATTATAATCCTGAGCATCTCAAAAGCATTATTGAAGATGAGCAATTTAAAGCCTATTATCCTAATATCTGGGGCGAAAAGGTGAAGAACATGCCAAAAGGTTATTCGGCGGATCATCCGGACATTGAATTACTAAAGTATAAACAGTTATTCTTTTATCATAAGTATACAGATAAAGAGGTGCTTGCTGAAGATTTTGGGCAAGAAGTAATCAAAGGTTGTCTCATTCTGAAACCTTATCTTAATTATCAAAACGAGCTTTTTTATGACAATATCTGAAACTAGTCTATACTTGCCAAAATAACTTTGCAGGCTTGTCTGATTTCTTCTTCTGTAATAATTAATGGCGGAGCTATACGCATAGAGTTATCGCAATACAAAAACCAATCAGTAATGACTCCTTTGCTCATAGCTTTATCAATAATAGGTTTCAGTGTATCGAAATCTTCAAACTCAACGGCCATCATCAACCCTTTATTTCGGACTTCTTTAATTTTAGGGTGAAGTAATAACTTCTTGAAGAGGTTGGCTTTCTCTTCAACATCTCTGGTCAGATTCTCTTCCAGAATCGTATTAAGCGTAGCAAAAGATGCGGCACAGCTAACCGGATGGCCTCCAAAGGTAGTTATATGCCCTAAAATCGGATTCTCTTTAAAAACTGACATTATCAATTTCGGCGCAATAAAAGCACCGATGGGCATGCCACCACCCATGCCTTTCGCACATAGCAAAATATCAGGGACAACATCATATTGCTCAAAAGCCCAGAAAGTGCCTGTTCTGCCAAAACCTGATTGTACTTCATCAAAAACCAATAAAGCGCCTACTTCATCGCAACGCTTTCTTAATTGTTTCAGATAAATATGATTAGCAGGACGAATACCGGATTCCCCTCCCACAGGCTCAAAAAAAACTGCAGCGGTATTGGCAGTTATTTTTTCTAAATCGATTAACTGGTTTCGATGGATTTTAATAATTGATGGTAGCAATGGTCGGAAATTTCTTTTGAAATGCTCGTCTCCCAGCGATAAGGCGCCCTGTGTAGATCCATGATAAGAACTATGGCAAGCAACAATCCCGGTGCGTCCTGTATAGCGTTTCGCAAGCTTCATAGCTCCCTCCACAGCCTCTGCTCCGGAATTAGTAAAATATACGTTATCTAATGTTAAACCTGAGGTTGTTTGAAAATTGACTAGTGTCATTGTTATAGCATCTGCTAGCATCACTTGCGGCTGCTGAATGTATTCTCCGTACACCATCAGATGCATATATTTATCAACTTGTGATTTAATTGCATTTACTACATTCGGGTGCCGGTGCCCCACATTACTTACACCTATACCCGAGATTAAATCCATGTATCTTTCACCATTTTTTCCATACAAGTAAATGCCTTCTGCCTTTTCTATTTCAAGAGCTAAGGGGAAATCAGAAGTTTGTGCAATATTCTGTAAGAAAATTTGTCGATGATTCATTTTAATTAAATTCTAATGATTAATTTTAACGCAAAATTGAGATAAAAAAAACTCGCAAGCAAAGCTCGCGAGTTTTACGTACTAACCTATTATTTATGAGTAGATATTTACTCCATTTCCAAAATTCCCACCGCACTTCCTGAATCAGCTTTATTTGTTTAAACAACAACTTGTTTGCAAGTTTGTCTTTGGCTGGCTTCCTCACCTCCTTTTAAGAATTGAGCTAGACTTCAGTTTATACTCAAAACTATTTGACACTGTGCGTAGGAGAACTCTCTTTGAGTTTACAAATATAAAGACGTTGATTTGCTCTGAAGAGATGCACAATATTAAACATATATGTACCTTTAATAAAATACTTTCGACAAAACACCCGATTCTCGCGACGTCTATTTACCCCCTATTCTACGCATTAGTTCTTCCGAGAACTGCTCACTAACAGGTATCTGGTGAGTACCAATGCTAATTTTGAGATTTCTGATAGACTCAATCTTGTTGAGAGAGACAATGAAAGATTTATGAACACGCATAAAAGGTAGTGAAGAGAGCTTTTCTTCTATACCTTTCATGGTCATACGGGTGATAACAGGGCGGCTTTGTGTGGCCAGATATATTTTGATATAATCTTTTAAGCCTTCAATATAAAGTATATCGTTGTAACGGATTTTTACTAACGAATATTCAGCATTGACAAAGAAATGTTCTTCTAGAGCAACTGGAGCTGCCACTGGTTGTGGTATACTCTTTAATTGATATAACTCATGGGCACGATTACAAGCTTTCAGGAAACGTTCAAATGATACCGGCTTTAAAAGATAGTCTATAACATTCAGTTCAAAACCCTCCAAAGCAAATTGTTCGTAGGCAGTAATGAAAATAACCATCGGATTCGTCACAAGGCTTTTAAGGAATTGAACCCCAGTAATACCAGGCATTTGAATATCTAAAAAAAGTAAGTCTATCTGACGAGACTCTGCTTTTTCTTTCTGAATCAACTGTATAGCTTCAAAAGCGTTTCTACAGCGTCCGACTAATTCTAAATAAGGAACCTGCCTGATATTATCTTCTAATAAATCTAATGCAAGAGGTTCGTCATCAATGGCTATACAACGCATATTATTTGGGGTTTTCAGATGAAAATTTCGCTAAAGAAACGAAAGTTTCTCTATTAAATAAAATACAAACCTACTGAAATCTAAACGATAATTAAATTCCGCTATGAATGTGAACGCAATTAAGAAGAAATGGTTAAGCAACCTGTCTTAAATTCAATTTCAGCTCAGTTGTATAAAAATTATCTTTTTCTTGCACTTTTAATGAATGCTGATCAGGATAAAGTAATTCTAATCTTCTTTTTACATTGGTCAGACCAATGCCTGAAGCACCATCTTTTACTTCCTGAATATCAGTATTAAATTTATTCGTTACCTTAAACAGCAACTGGTTTTCCACTGTTTGCAATTCAACTCTGATAATAGGCTTTTCTATCATACCCACCCCATGTTTAAACGCATTTTCTACAAATGGTATCAAAAGCATAGGTTCTATATTTTTACTGAAAGTAGGGGCTTTTACTGAAAAGTCTATATCTACATAATCTCCGAACCGCAATTTCTGTAAGTCTATATAGTTTTGGAGGTACTTTACTTCATTATCAAGCGAAATCTGTTTATCATCTTTTTCGTAAAGCATATATCTTAGTAAATCCGACATCTTTAATAAAACAGGCTCTACCAGATTTGATTTTTTTCTATTTAGAGCCACCAGACTATTGAGCAGATTAAACATAAAGTGTGGAGAAATCTGCGAGCGAAGAAACGCCAGCTCAGACTTCAATCTTTCATGCTCATTATCGCGTTTAGAACTTTGTTGACGCTGGTAGTCAGTGAAGAAACTATAAGAAGCGCTGATACCAAAAATATACAGGTATTGCAGGAAGCCGTTTATATAAAATAGAGTCTGATTGATATCATTGCCAACAAAATTCACACGAGCCAGAAAACGCCCCACAAGCAATATAGCAATAACCAGAATCAGATAGATAAAGTACCGGATAGGCTTTTGTTTATAAATTTTCGGGAAAAGATACTCAGAGTTAAAATAAAAAAGGATTATTGCAGAAAACGATGCATAAGCCCAATAATAGCCATTGCTATAAGGATTAATCTGTGGTCTTGAGCTATCTCGCAGATTGATATTCAATTGAGGCAAGGCGGTATAACCTAACCACATAATGATATGAAGAAATGGATATAAGTACCTGCTTTTAAACATTTGATCGGGTTTTCAGTACAATTTAGAATTATTTAAGCACAGAGAAATACTTTTAAGATAAAGCAGTAGTGGAATAAGACCATTTTTATAATTGTATAGACTTACAATTATAGTGAATTAGAGCATTATAAATTAATCCAAAATAACTTAATCAAAGAATTTAGACTCAAAAGTTATATAAATTTTTAAAGAAAAACCATATACCGATCGGTTATTTCAGTATATGGCAGTTTGTGGAATTATACTATTTTTATGACAATATAAGCAATTTTCAATCTTTATCTTCTACCCTTAAGGCTAATAATCCCGCCAGAATCATTGATACTCCACCCAAAACAATAGTATTCAATGTATCAGCACCGAAAACTTTCATGGTAAAAAAGCCCAAAATAGTTGCAGCCACAATCTGTGGGATTACGATGAAAAAGTTAAATACTCCCATGTAATAACCCATTTTATTAGCTGGCAATGACCCGGAGAGAATTGCATAAGGCATAGATAATATACTTGCCCACGCAATACCAACCATAGCCATAGAAAGAATAATGAGTTGCGGAGTGGTAACAAAATAAATAGAAATCAAACCAATGCCACCAATAAGCAAACAGATCATATGAGTAATTTTACGATTAGTCCGCAAGGCAATCAAAGGAATAATAAAGGCAAATAAGGCAGCTACGCCATTTCTTACGCTTGAACAAACATTCAGCCAGTCGGCTCCATCGTTGTATTCATGCTTTACCCTCTTCAATTCGCTTACTTCTACGGCACTCAAAGTATTTTCTTTATTCTCTTCAAAATAATTGGCAAGGTTTATTGAAATAGTTACAGGATTCTGGTTAGCTCTGTATTCATTTATTTCATTTATATCAGCTTGCAGAGATTTGAATATCTTACTTTCCTTAGCATCGAGTTGAGGCGATTGCAATTTAGCTTGAAGTGCCGTTTCCATTTTATTTACCAGAGCCTTTTCTACTTTCATATTGTACTTAGTACTGGTAACTGCATTAGTACTGTAAATCCACATAGCAAATAAGCCAAACCAAGTAAAAAACTGTACAATTGCTAATTGAGCCATAGTTTTAGGCATTTTAAAGATACCAACAAAGGTTTCTCTGAACCCATCCATGAAGCCGGCTTCTTTCACTTCTTTTTTAAAGGCCTCCATATCTTCCGGAGGAAATTCATCAGTGGTGAAAACCGTGTAAAATACAGCTACAATAAAGGCTATACCTCCTATATAAAAGCTATACTTGACCGAATCAGGGATTTCACCTGCTGCGGCGGTATTACTAAAGTGAAACCAGTTGGTAAATATCCATGGAAGCAAAGCTGCAATAACAGAACCCACCCCTATAAAGAAACTTTGCATGGCAAAGCCTGTAGTTCTTTGTTGAGAATTGAGTTTATCACCTACGAATGCCCTGAAAGGCTCCATAGATATATTAATGGAAGCATCCAGGATCCAAAGCATACCCCCAGCAACCCAAAGCACAGACGAATTTGGCATCACAAAGAGGGCAATAGTGGCAAGGATAGCACCAATAAAGAAAAAAGGTCTTCTTCGTCCCCAATAGGGGTGCCAGGTTCGGTCACTTAAATAACCGATAATTGGTTGAACTACTAACCCTGTAACAGGTGCCGCAATCCAGAGCAAAGGAATTTCGTCTTTATTTGCACCTAAAGTTTCAAAAATACGGCTCACATTAGAGTTCTGTAATTCGAAACCGAATTGAATGCCGAAAAATCCGAAACTCATATTCCAAATCTGCCAGAACGAAAGCATTGGTTTGCCTTTATTGACAATTGTTGCCATTATTTACCTGGGTTTATATAGGTTAAAGGGTTGAGTATATCACTTAATTTCAAAAATCAAAACACTGTTTTGTGGAATATCTATTTTTATCTTATCTGAATTCTGGTCTTTCATATTCAATTTATTGCCAAAAACTCCTTTAAAAGTATGTTTTTCTGATGGATCCAACTTCATCATTTCCCAGGCACCTTTTGGAATATTAACAGCGGTTGAATATGAATTTTCCAAGTCAAAGTTGCAAATAAACAACAATTTTTGTTTTTCAGTAAATCTTAGATAACTAAATATTTTGAGGTCGTTATAATGTGGTGATTGTCCATTATTATTGACATATTGTAAATCAAAGAATTGTCCATTTTGTATGGCATCACTGCTATTGACGAATTTTAACAAATCAGCATAAAACTTCCGGATTTTCTTTTGATCAGCCGTTAGTTTACCACCATCATACTTATGGTCATTTACCCAATTCTGAAATTCTGGTACGCCCCAATAATCAAAAATCGTAGTGCGTCCATCGTCTCCACTAAAGCCTTCTGGCTCCGTTGGATTGACTCCGACTTCCTGACCAAAGTATAACATAACCGGGCCTGAGTGTAAAGTGGCACTAACTATCATAGATGGAATAGCTTTAAATGGATCACCAGCAAAATACTTTGAACTGATGCGGTGTTCATCATGATTTTCCAGAAATCGTATCATATGATTAGCAAAATTGCCCGATTCGTTTTGCCAGACTTTTGTAATATCATTGGCATCACCTGCGCCTTGCATCAATCGCCTTAAACTATCATATAAACCCACTTTATCGTAGAGGTAATCAAACTTTCCCTCATCAATGTATGACCAGTAAGCAGATGGATTGTAGATTTCTGCAATAAAAATGATATTTGGATTTATTTTCTTTACTTCAGGAATCACCCATCCCCAGAATTCCTTTGGTACCATTTCAGCCATATCACATCTGAAAGCGTCAACTCCTTTGCCAGCCCAGAAAAGCAAAATATCTCTCATTTTCAGCCAAGTACTTGGCACAGGATTAAAATAATGTGCCCGATCATCCAGATAATCAATTCCATAGTTCAGCTTCACAGTTTCATACCAGTCTTTATTACTTGGGCTTGCCAGAAACACATCATTTCCTGTAACCTTTGCCGGAGATTCGATGTAAGGCTCTGTAACTTTTATGGGAGGGGTTATACTATCCGGCACTATAAAGTCTTGTCCTACCATATAATAGAAGTTATTATTAAAGGCAAAACCTTTTGACTTATCGTCATCCTGGCCTAAATCTCTTACCCCTGCAGGCTTTACATCTGAATGATATTGGCGAGACACATGGTTTGGCACAAAATCTATGATAACCTTTAGCCCATTTTTGTGACTTCTTTGTACCAATGCTTCAAACTCTTTCATTCTGTTTTTTACATTCACTGCCAGATCAGGGTCAACATCATAATAATCTTTCACAGCGTAAGGTGAACCTGCCATTCCTTTTACAACTAATGGATTATCTTTTTGGATGCCCTGTTTAGAATAATCAGTCATGGTCGCATGTTCTATTACACCCGTATACCATACGTGCGACACTCCGAATTTTTTCAATGCCTGCAAAGCTGCATCATTAATATCATTAAATTTTCCGCAACCATTTTCCTTAATAGTTCCGTTGAACTTGTTGGTCGTTTTAGTATTTCCAAATAACCTTGTGTAGATCTGATACACTATCAGTTTATCGGCGTGTTTTTCAATTTTAGTTTTTTCTTTGGTCATTTTTGTTGGCGTTTGTGCTGTTGCTAACTGACAAAATAATATCAGAGCAAAGCATATATTCTTATACATCTTTCTAACAGGTTAAAGTGTTTTCAAATCTAATGAGTATTTTTTTATGAAAAAAAACTTTGTTTGTGTTATTTTGCCACATAAACGAAACACTTTAACTCGATGAAACTACACGGAAAACCTATTATTCTTGTTTTTATCCAATTATTATTATTTACGGAAATTTTTGGACAAAAACCTGATATACAACGCATCAATCCTACTAACTGGTGGGTTGGTATGAAAAATCCGAATCTCCAAATCTTGCTTTATGGCAAAAATATAGCTGCCCACAATCTCAGTTTAAAACCCTATTCAGGCGTAAAAATTAAAAAAGTTAACAAGGTTGAAAATCCTAATTATTTATTTGTGGATTTAGAAATTGCTAAAACTGCTAAAGCAGGGAAGTTGGCTTTTAATTTAGGAACAGGAGCAAATGCTGCAACAATAGTCTACGAACTAAAGACCCGGACAGCCAAACCTCAGGCAGTAACACAGGCAGATGTAATTTATCTGATTATGCCAGACCGTTTTTCAAACGGAGATGAATCAAATGATAAATTTCCGGATATGGTTGACAATAATTCAGACAGGAAAAACCCTTGGCTGCGTCATGGTGGCGATTTGCAGGGGATTATTAATCATCTGGATTACTTTAAAGAGTTGGGTGTAACTTCTCTTTGGCTTACGCCAGTTGTTGAAAACAATCAGCCGATAACCAATGAGGGAGGCAGCATGCGCAGTGCTTACCATGGCTATGGATTTACCGACCATTATAATGTTGACAAACGTTTAGGAGGTAACGAAACCTATCAGAAACTAATTAATACGGCCCATGAAAAAGGTATCAAGATAGTACAGGATGCGGTTTATAATCATGCAGGAATTAACCATTGGTTTTTGAAAGATATGCCTTCAAAAGACTGGTTGAATCAATGGGATAATTATACAAATACTTCTTATAAAGACCAGCCTTTATTCGATATTCATGGATCTAGTTACGATAAAAAAGTTTCTTCAAACGGTTGGTTTGTCCCATTTTTGCCAGATTTGAATCAGAAAAATCCGTTCATGGCAAATTTCCTGATTCAACACGCGCTCTGGACAATTGAGTATTTTAATATTGATGCATGGCGCATAGACACTTATATCTATAACGATATGGAATTTATGAACAGATGTAATAAGGCTATTTTAGACGAACACCCAAATATGCTATTATTTGGAGAATCAGCAGTAGGAACTGTAGTAAGTCAATCTTATTTCACCAAGAACAATTATAATATTCCATTCAAATGCAATTTACCTTCTAGCTGTGATTTTCAGATACAAAATGCTATTAATACTGCTTTGAATGAGAAATTTGGTTGGAATGAGGGAGTAAACAGAGTTTACCAGGTAATCGCACAGGATATGGTTTATCAGAACCCTGAAAGATTAGTACCCTTTGTTGAAAATCATGATAGTGACAGATATTTCTCAGTGATTGGCGAAGATTTCAACAAATATAAAATGGGTCTTACCTGGCTTTATACCCTCCGCGGGATTCCGCAAATGTATTATGGAACTGAAATATTAATGAAAAACTTCAAAAACCCATCGGACGCTGAAGTACGCAGAGATTTTCCGGGTGGTTGGCAAGGTGATAAAGAAAATAAATTTGTGGCAAGTGGAAGAAATGAGAAAGAAAATGAGGCCTTTGAATGGAATAAGAAATTACTGAATTATAGGAAAACATCAGAAGCACTTACGAAAGGCCGGATGATGCAATTCCTGCCATTTGATGGTATTTATGTATATTTCAGATACACCGAAAATCAAAGGGTCATGGTTATTAGTAATTCGAATAATGTAGAAAAAGAGGTTAATACTCAGAATTTTGCCGAGATTTTGAAAACGTCTCAGTCTGCAAAAAATATTATGACAGGAGAAACACTCACTAATATCAAAAGCATTAAAGTCCCTGCTATGACAGCCTTAGTATTAGAGGTTAATAATTAGTCATATTCATTAAAAAATACAATTCAGAGCAATTTTCTCTCAAATGACAATTGCTCTTAGAAAAACTATTAGTTAATTTGTAGATTCACAGCAATAAATAGAGAAATGCCTACTAATTTCTATCACTTACCTATTTTTAGAGGCGAATTAACCAATTGTGGCGATTATGACAACCAAAGAAAGATATGATTAAAGCATTTTTATTTGATTTAGATGGGGTAATTGTTGATACAGCTATTTACCATTATCAGGCATGGAGGCAAATGGCGAATGGTTTGGGATTTGATATTTCGGAAGAGTTTAATGAGAAACTGAAAGGTGTCAGTAGAATGGACTCGTTAGACATTATTCTGGCACATGGCGCAGTTGAATTAAGTGAGGAGGAAAAATTATCTTTAGCTTCACAGAAAAACGAAAATTATCTGAATTTAGTGAGCAAAATGAGTCCGGACGATATTCTTCCCGGAGTAACTGATTTTTTTACTCAGGTGAAAAAAGAAAATATCAAAACAGCCTTAGGCTCAGTAAGTAAAAATGCCAGATTAATTCTTGAAAGAATCGGCATGTTAGATAATTTTGACTCAATCATTGACGGCACCAAAATAGCAAAAGGCAAACCAGACCCTGAGGTATTTTTAAAAGGAGCAAAAGAGCTCGGGGTTTCACCAAGTGAATGTTTGGTCTTTGAAGATGCCGTTGCAGGAGTGGAAGCTGCTAAAAAAGGTGGAATGAAAACTGTAGGTCTTGGTAAAAAAGAAGTCCTAGTTGAAGCAGATATAGTTTTTGAAAATCTGGTAGGAGTTGATATTCATGAATTACTACAAGCTATTAAATGATTAATCACTCAATCTCTCATTCACACAATCATTCAATAAACATTACTTACTTTAACCAAAAAATAAGCGTATAGCCGCAATAGAATACATATGAAAAATTATATTGTCCATGATGAATGGTGCATTATTGAAGAAGGTTTTCATCCGGAATATAATGAGATTACCGAAAGTCTGATGAGCCTGGGAAATGGGCGTATGGGTGGCAGAGGTAATTTTGAAGAGAAATATTCTGGTAAAACTTTACAAGGTAATTATGTAGCCGGTGTATGGTTTCCTGATAAAACCCGGGTAGGCTGGTGGAAAAATGGATATCCGAACTACTTTGCCAAAGTATTGAACGCTTGCAACTGGACTGGCATAGACCTTGAAATTGAGGGTGAAGTATTGGATTTAGCCAAATGTGAAGTATTGGAGTTCAGAAGAGTATTAAATATGCTTGATGGTACACTTGAGCGCTCTTTTATTGCCAAATTCCAATCGGGTAAAGCAATTAAGGTAAATACTTTGCGTTTCTGCAGTTTAAAGGATGATGAATCTGGTGCAATAAGGTTTTCCGTTATTCCTGTAAATTTTTCAGGCTCTGCGAAAGTAATTGTTTCATTAGATGGAGACATATCTAATAAAGATTCTAATCATGGTGAAAAATTCTGGAATGAAATCAGTAAAGAAACCGCTCATGGTCAAGGATATATAACACTGGAAACCAAAAAATCAAAATGGGAATCAGTACCTACTTTTCAGGTTTGTACAGGTATGAGATTTGAATGTTATCAGAATGGTGAGGCGGTTGATTGCCAGACCATGCCTATCAAGAAAGATAAGTACGTTGCAAATGAGTTAAAAATATCTTTAAAGCAAAATCAGGAAACGGTTATTTACAAATATGCAGTCAATCTATCTTCTGAAAATTATTCGATTCAGGTTCTCACATCAGAAGCTAAAAAATATCTGGAAAGAATTGCTTCAAAAGGATTTAATCAGATGTTTGAAGATCAAAAATCAGCCTGGAAAACCAAATGGGAAGGTAATGATATTCAGATTGATGGTGATATAGCTGCACAACAGGGAATCAGATTCAATATCTTTCATCTACAACAAACGTATACAGGAGAGGATGCACGATTAAATATTGGCCCGAAAGGTTTCACCGGTGAAAAATATGGAGGCTCAACCTATTGGGATACAGAAGCTTATTGCCTACCTTTTTACCTATCTACCTCTGAGCAAAAAGTAGCAAGAAACTTATTGATTTATAGACACAATCATTTGAAAAGGGCGATTGAAAATGCGGAAAAACTAGGTTTTTCTGACGGGGCGGCTTTGTATCCGATGGTTACTATGAACGGTGAAGAGTGTCATAATGAGTGGGAGATTACCTTTGAGGAAATTCATCGTAACGGAGCCATAGCGTATGCTATCTATGATTATATAAGATATACAGGCGATGAAAGTTATTTAATTGAGTATGGATTGGAGGTTCTGATAGGTATTTCAAGATTCTGGGCACAGCGCATTAATTGGTCATCGGCACAGCAGAAGTATGTAATGTTGGGAGTTACTGGGCCGAATGAATATGAAAACAATGTCAATAATAACTGGTATACCAATTATTTGGCTGTATGGTGCTTGAAATATACTTTAGAGGCTATTGATAAGGTTAAGCAAGTTCATTTCAAATTTGAAGATATCGCCAGAATTACCAAATTTGATGAAACTTCAGAAACTTCAAAATGGAAAAACATTATTAAGAATATGTATTTCCCTTATGATGCCCAACGTGAGGTGTTTTTGCAGCAGGATGGTTTCCTGGATAAGGAATTACTCACAGTCAATGATATTGCTCAACAACGCCCGATTAACCAGAAGTGGTCATGGGATAGAATTCTGAGGTCTTGTTTTATTAAACAGGCAGATGTGCTGCAAGGGATGTATTTCTTCGAAGATGATTTTTCAGCTGATGAACTCAGAAGAAACTTTGACTTCTATGAACCTATGACAGTTCATGAATCGTCTTTATCACCTTGTGTGCATGTAATTCAGGCAGCCAGGTTGGGCAAGAAAGAAAAGGCTTATGAAATGTATGTGCGAACAGCAAGACTAGACCTGGATGATTATAATAATGACACAGAAGATGGACTACATATTACTTCAATGGCAGGTACCTGGATGTCGGTTGTAAAAGGTTTTGGGGGTATGCGCGTGAAAGATAATATGCTCTCGTTTAGTCCTTTTCTGCCTGAACAATGGCAAAGCTTTTCATTCAGAGTCGGTTTCAGACAGCATATATTAAAGGTCATAATTTATCGTGAGCATATAGAGATTGAAAATCTTTCAGAATTTCCTGTTTCAGTTTTAGTCGAAGGGAACAAGGTTAGTATCAAGGGTTCGGAAACTGTAAATATTCCTCATTGATATGGATATTGATCCAAGCAATAAGATAGTAAAGTTATGTGCTGAAGGCATGAGTGCTGAGTTTGAAGGAAAACTAGAAGATTCAGCTGCATTATTCAGACAAGCCTGGGAATCGGCCTCAGACAATTTTGAAGCTTTTATTGCAGCTCATTATATGGCTCGCAGTAAATTGTCATTAGAAGAAAAGCTGAAATGGAATTTAGAATCTTTTCATTTAGCTAATGCAATTGAAAGAGATGGTATGAAGAAATATTTTCCATCGCTTTGCTTGAATATTGGGAAGTCTTATGAAGATCTCGGGCAAATTGAGAAAGCTACAGAGTATTATCAATTAGGAGCTGATTATTCTGATATCCTTACTGTAAACCCATATGGAAATATGATAAAATCCGGTATTACAGAAGGATTGAAAAGAGTGGGTGCCTCAAGAAATCAAAATCCAATTTTAGCGTCTTTGATTGAAAAATGGTGCGAGCGAAAAGATTTGAAACCGCTTTCTTTTATACTTCCCTCCTATGTAGGTAATTTAGGGACAATACGCGACAACAACAAAATAGCAAATGCTTTAAGTTATTTAAGTGCTACAAAGTGTTTGAATGATGAAGAGCAAAAGCTTATCGAAGAATTGATTATCAGTTTTCAGAATTAAAATTATTGAACAATAAAAATGGGTTCTTTTCAGAACCCATTTTTATTTGTATCTTTATTTTTGTTATTTAATTGACCATCGGTCTTCTCATCATTCGGAATGCTTTCCTGAAACCACCAACTAGTGCCCAAACACCCAAACCTAACAATGCTAAGCCCCCAATTACCCCTAAGGCCACCCCTCCTCCAGCACTTCCGCATTGAATGCCACAGACTAAAACCACAATCCCGGCAGCAAGCAAAAGTATCCCTAAAATTACCAATAAAACTTTGGCCGCTCCATCAGCCTTTGGTCGAAGCAAAGTTGATTTCTTTATTTTGGCTATTGCATTTTTAAAATAATTCTTGAAAACTGACTTAGTTGTGAGCATTGAGCTTTCTGATTCTCCAAGAGTATTATTGGTCAATGTTACAGCCAGCACTGAAAAAGGATAGCTGTAAACTGGTTTCACACCTAGTTCTGCCATGCGGACATTTTCAAAATAGGCCGCAGTCTGATTTCCAATGAATCCCCAAAGAGTTGCAGCAGACAGACAAGCCACTAACTGCATAGCTTTGAGCTGATAGTAGTACTTGTGAATTAACTCTTTGGCATTGAAAGGATAAGCTAAACAAACACCAATATTAATCACAACCACTGTCAGCAAGAACGGTATGGAGAACGAAGTTCCCTGAAAGAACATTTCTGCTCCTAATACAAACGCCATGCGGCACTGAACATAAAATAAAATCGGGAGAATAATAAAACGAACAAGGGTTGGATGCTTCCCTGCCCACCTGGTGATTTGATACATAGTCGTTATGGATTTTGAGTGAATTTAAATTTCTTCAAAATTATAAGATATATTTATACATTTCCAAGTTTTTACTACATTTTTTTTATTTGTCAGTACTCATCGTTGAAGTCTTCACTATAATAACGGCTACTTCTCGGATCATCTTCATCATCGAATTTACTCGTTTTCGGAGCCATTTTTTTCAGAATACCAATCTGACCGTTATGATAAAGGTCATGGTTAATGATACCATGTAGAAGAGTATAGAAGTCATATTCACTACCCGGAACTATCTCTAATAGAAAATCATCTGTTTTTTCTTCAAGACTGCTCATTAATTCATCATGGCTAAGCGTTAGTTCCATTTGAAGGGTTTCCCACTCAAATTCATCAATTTCTTTCAGGTTTCCCCAATTTTGCTTCTCGGTTTTGATGTCAAACTCAGCCTCTCCCTGAATTTTCTTTAAAACAAAGATTCTCCAGGTTGTCATGTGGTAAACTAATTCAGCAATAGTATGAATCCCTTTCTGACGGTTTCCGGCAGTTTTAGGCTTTATATCCTTGACATTCTCCAGTACTGATGGGCCATGCCAGGAGCCACCATGAAAAGCGGCATTCAATAAAGTTTTAATTCTGTCTATTTCTTTAGTTTGTAGTTCTTCCATTATATTTTAAATCTAATTCTATTTCTAACGTTTAAATAATTCGTATTATTAACACTAGCACATTATTCCCATAAAACCCAAATCATGCCTAAGTGATACGTATCATGCTGGATTAATCCGGTCAATAATTTATAATAATCATAATCCTGACCAGGTACCAATTTAATAAGCAAATCATCATCAAACTCTTCAAGTTTATTTATTAATTCTTCTTGATTGGTTTTCAATTGCTCAACCAAATTAGGCCAGTTTGCTTTGGATATATCTTCTTCAGTTCCGTAATTATTTTCGTCAGTTACTAAATCGAATTTGATATTGCCATTCAGTTTTTCTATGACAAACTTTCTCCATATACCCAAATGATAAATTATCTGGCAAATGGTGTACTTCGAATATTCTTTTCTCACATCAACCACATCAGACGGCATTGAGTTGATAAATTCCATTACCGATGGCCCATGCCAGGCATCCCCTCTAAAAACTGTATCTAAATTATCAATGATTTTATCAAGCTCGTTACGATTCATAAGCGCTACTCTAAATTTTCGCCAAAAATAACATTAAAATTCCGGACTGCAAATTTGCGGAAAGAGGAATGCCGCCCAAATGTAGGATTTGAAATACTTTCTATCAAAAAATATTCCTAAATTATATAATATAAAAGACTTTACTTACTCATTCTTCCAGATGGGCTCTCTTTTCTCTTTAAAAGCTTGTATACCCTCCTGCGCATCAGCTGAACCCCGAATCTCTTGTAATAAACTAATCAGATATTGATGTTGTTCGTTTTCAGGGAAATCGGATAAATTATGATAGGCTTCTATGCCTTTTTTTATAGCAAATGGTGAACCACCTAAAATTACTTTAATTAAATCATCAGTATCTTTTTCAATGGTATCTTTTGATGAAAGATTGCTTACCAAACCTAAATTCAATGCTTCTTTGGCTGTATATTTTTTTCCTAAAATGCACATTTCCAAAACTTTTCTTTGCGGCATAATTTTTAGTAATGTGGCCATCACCTGCAATGGAAAAATTCCTCTTTTTACCTCTGGTAAACTAAAGTTAGCTTCTTCAATTGCTACCACAAAGGTGCATCCTCCAATTAATAAAAATCCTCCTGCCAGCACATCTCCTTTTACTTTGGCTACGCAAGGTTTAGACAGGCTTTTAAAAGCATCTCCCAATGTAATTTCATTATTAGGTTTAGGTAAATTTTCATTTTTAATATCCAATTCAGTATTCTGAAAAACGTTTAAGTCCATTCCTGCACTAAAAACCCGCCCCTCTGCTTCTAATAATACACACCATATATCGCTCTGATAATTAGCATAAGCCAAAGCAAATGCAATTTCATGTACCATAGTTGGAGTAAAGGCATTTCGTTTTTCAGGCCTATTGAGCGTAATAACAAATAAATTTTGTCTGAAATCTGTTTTGATCAGTTTCATCTCGACGTCAGGAAAGGTAAGAATATCGTTTTCAGTAAAATACATTAGCTTATCAGGTTTTGGAAAGCTATTTTTAGAGACTCAATCTTTTCATAATCAGTATTATTAATAAACGAAAGTAAATTTTCTGTAGGCATATTTCCGACTAGTTCATCTGCTGCCATCGGGCAACCACCATAGCCTAATATTGCCCCGTCGAATCTTCTGCACCCCGCGCTATAAGCACTTTCAACCTTTTCTTTCCAGGTATCTGGTGTCGTGTGCAGATGCGCACCAAATTCTAAATCAGGATATTGTGGAATCAGGCTTTCGAAAAGATACTTTATGCTTTCAGGATTTGCTACACCAACTGTATCTGAAAGTGAAAATATTTTTATACCCAATTGCTTCAGTTTTTCTATCCATTCTAATACAATTTCGACATTCCATATATCGCCGTAAGGATTTCCGAAACCCATTGATATATAGAGTACTAATTGCTTACTTGCTCTCTCGCAAATTTCCTGAATGGCTTTTACTCTTTCTAACGATTCTGCAATGGTTACATTAGTATTTCTTAATTGAAAAGTTTCTGACACTGAAAACGGATAACCTAAATAACCGATTCTTTCATAAACTGAAGCTTCCTGAGCTCCTCTTTCGTTGGCAATAATAGCCAGCAATTTTGTCTTTGATTCAAAAAGGTTCCCACCAGAGAGGACACCTTTTGTATCGGCCATTTGAGGGATAGCTTTGGGCGAAACAAAGCTTCCGAAATCAATCGTATCAAAAAGATTGCTTGCCAACAATTGATTAATATAGGCAATCTTTTTCTCTGTCGGTATGAAATGATGAAGCCCCTGAATGGCATCTCTTGGGCACTCAATTATCTTCATAGTTCTGATTTATAGCCCTTCTTCAATTATTTTCTTGTAATTTCTCTGGCAATTACCACTTTCTGAATTTCAGAAGTACCCTCTCCTATCGTGCAAAGCTTGGCATCTCTATAATATTTTTCTGCCGGAAAGTCTTTAGTATAACCATAACCCCCATGTATTTGTACCCCTTCATTGGCCACTTCAACGGCCGTTTCAGAGGCAAAGAGTTTCGCCATAGCTGATAACTTGGTTACCTTTTTACCACTATCTATTAAATAACCCGCTTTACGCGTCAGGAGTTCTGATGCTTCAATTTTTGTGGCCATATCAGACAGTTTAAAGCTAACTCCCTGAAAATTAATGATTGCCTTGCCGAATTGCTCTCTTTCCTGTGCATATTTTAAGGCAGCCTCTAGAGCACCTTTTGCTATCCCTAATGAAAGTGCCGCAATAGATATACGTCCACCATCTAAAATCTTTAATGATTGCACAAATCCATCGCCAACATTCCCTAAAATATTATCCTTATGTACACGACAGTTATCAAAAAACAAGCAAGCCGTCTCGCTGGCACGCATGCCTAATTTATTTTCTTTTTTCCCAGCCGAAAAACCAGGTGTATCTTTTTCAATGACAAAGGCCGTCATAGCATGAGAATCACCCTTTTCTCCCGTGCGTGCAATAACAACTGCTACGTTTGAACTAATGGCATGGGTAATAAAGTTTTTTGAACCGTTTAGCACATAATAATCTCCCTCTTCTACGGCTGTTGTTGTCATGCCGCCTGCGTCAGAACCTGTGCCCGTTTCGGTCAATCCCCAGGCACCTATCCACTCGCCACTAGCCAATTTAGGCAGGTATTTCTGTTTTTGCTCGTTGTTAGCAAAAGTCAGGATATGATTTGTACATAATGAATTATGAGCGGCCACAGACAAACCTATTGACCCACAAACCTGCGAAATTTCATCTATAATAGTAATGTATTCCTGATAGCCTAAACCAGAACCACCGTAGTTTTCGGGTACCAGCACACCCATAAACCCAAACTCCCCCATCTTATGAAAGAGCTCAACCGGGAATTTTTGGGTTTCATCCCACTCCATTACATGTGGTCGAATATAGTTCTCAGCAAAGTCTTTTGCACTTTGCCGAATCATTTCTAACTGCTCATCTGTATCTAATTCAAAAACTGTCATATCTTTAATTTTGTATATTGAGAATTAGTTGCAATACTAATTATTTTTCTGACAACTATTTATCATATTTGCAAAAAAAATTGTTCAATATTAAGAATTTATATCATTATTTTGTCTCACTAACGAAATTACTTAAATATTATGCTAAATCTGGAATCATTGATTGAGGAACTGAATCAAAAGAGAGAACAAATAAGATTGGGGGGTGGTTTAAAAAAAATTCAGGCGCATAAGGCCAAAGGTAAAATGACTACTTGGGAACGGGTTGAGTATCTGATTGATAAAGATAGCGCGTTTGTGGAATTTGGTGTTTTTGCCGGAGAGGGCATGTATGAAGAAGATGGCGGTTGCCCGAATGGTGGAGTTGTTTGCGGAATAGGATATGTGAGCGGCAGATTATGTGTAATAGTGTCTAATGATGCGACAGTAAAAGCAGGTGCCTGGTTTCCGATTACGGCCAAGAAAAATCTGAGAGCGCAGGAAATTGCCATGGAGAATCAGCTACCCATTATTTATCTGGTAGATTCAGCAGGAGTTTATTTACCTATGCAGGCAGAAATTTTCCCGGATAAAGAGCATTTTGGACGAATATTCCGAAACAATGCGCAAATGTCTTCTATGGGTATTCCACAGGTTGCTGCCATTATGGGAAGTTGTGTGGCCGGAGGCGCCTATCTGCCTATTATGTCAGATTATGCCTTGATAGTTGAGGGTACAGGCTCTGTTTTTCTGGCTGGATCCTATTTAGTAAAATCTTCTATAGGTGAAGACATTGATAATGAAACCCTGGGTGGTGCTACTACCCATTGCGAGATTTCGGGTGTGACCGATAATAAATTTCCAAACGATGCGGCTTGTCTGGATGAAATCAGAAATATTTTTGACAAAATGGGGCATAATGCCAAAGCCGGGTTTGACAGAAAAGCATCCCTGCCACCCTTAAAAGACCCAAAAGAAATCTATACTATTTTACCAGCAGATAGAGTAAAGCCATATGATATGGTAGAGATTATTGAAAGACTCGTAGATAACTCTGAATTTGACCAATACAAAAAAGGTTATGGACAAACTATACTTTGTGGACTTGCCAGAATTGATGGATGGGCCGTTGGAATCGTGGCCAATCAGCGCAAAATCGTGAAATCTAAAAAAGGCGAAATGCAGATGGGCGGTGTTATTTATTCTGATTCTGCCGATAAAGCTGCCCGATTTATCATGAATTGTAATCAACAAAAAATCCCTTTGGTGTTTTTGCAGGATGTAACAGGTTTTATGGTTGGTAGCCGCTCGGAACATGGAGGAATTATTAAGGATGGCGCTAAAATGGTAAATGCCATGGCCAATTCTGTAGTGCCTAAGTTTACATTTATAGTAGGTAATTCATACGGTGCAGGCAACTATGCCATGTGTGGCAAGGCGTATGATCCTAGATTAATTTACTCATGGGTAACAGGACAAATGGCGGTCATGAGTGGAGCTTCTGCCGCAAAAACGCTTCTACAGATTCAGGAAGCAACACTCAAGGCTAAAGGAGTTGAGATTTCAGAAGAAAAAGAAAAGGAATTACTGGATACCATTACAGATAAATATAATTCTCAATTAAGCCCTTATTATGCGGCTTCTAATCTTTGGGTTGATGGTGTGATTGACCCACTAGAAACCAGAAAAATCATTTCAATAGGCATAGAAGCGGCAAATCATGCTCCTATTACTAAAAGATATAATGTGGGTGTCATTCAGACTTAGTACCATAAGATAAAAAGTAGGATTAATTCCAGATTCATAAGTTTTTTAATACTAAATTGCGAGACCAATGCTTCCTTCATTATTACAATTTTGCGGGGAGCATTTTTTATGCTTAAAGTATTATTATTCATCACCCTTAACTCCATCCTTTATGAAGAGAATTTTCCTCCTAATTCTTTTGCTTGGCACTCAATCACTCATCTTCGCACAAAATCCAACTTCATTTGGTCGCGAAGTGCAAATCAATCTAAATCAATTAACCCAGCAACTGCAAAATGCCAATGCTGCTACTGATGATTTATTGCCTGTAATAAATTTACCTTCTCCAGATGGAAGCTCCATGCTTTTCCGCATTAAATCTTCACCTGTGATGGAAAATCAGGTAAGTGAAGTGAAAACTTACAGCGGTGTAACCCTTGATAAAAACATCCCTATCCGTATGGCTATAACTCCTTCAGGATTTACTGCCATTATGCGCTACAACAATGGTTATTATTTTATTGAGCCTATTGAAGGAAAATCACAGGCATATAGGATTTATAATATTAATGAAGCTCCTAAAGGTGCTTGTAATCTAAATGGAGATGAGGCTTTTTTGAGAGAACACAAAAATGGGCGCATTTTAAGTGCTTCTCCATTTCCAATTGGCACACAATTGCGGACATTCAGAATGGCTGCCGCTGCTACCAATAAAATGACAACTGCTTTAGGCGGCCAAACTCAGGCAAGAGATAAGATTGTTTCTGTCATTAATGCGGTAAATTTAATTTATGAGGTTGAAGTTGCTATCAGATTTACATTAATTGCGAAAACAACCACCTCAATGTCTATCATTCTTACCTCGCAGGCCTCTGACCCTTTTGTAATAAACCCTACTTTTGCCAGTGCAGCAAATGCGCAGACAGGTTTTACCGCTATGCATAACACCGGTGCGAATCCGTATAATGGTCTTTTGAATTATAGCGAATATGATATCGGACATGTTTTTAATTCTTATACTACCGGGAGTGGTCCAACTTATTATGTAAGAGGACAAGCTGGTCCTACCCCTTGTGAGGATGATAGTAAAGCAAGAGGTTGGACAGAATTCGTAAGTAATGCTGCATTAGGGACGGTTGTAGATGTATTTGCCCATGAAACCGGCCACCAGTTTATGGCCTGGCATACTTATAATGCTATAGGTGGTGAAAACAATTTTTGTACGAATGGTTGGGATGATGAAACCGCAGTTGAACCTGGTAGTGGTACAACCTTAATGGGATATGGAACAAATTGCGACTCACCTGTTAACTACGTATTAAGAGCTCCGAATAGTGAATCTTATTTCCATACCAAGAGTATAGAACAAATTCTTAACTCAGTAAATAATTTCAATACTTGCCGTACCCTATCAGCAACTGGCAATACTCCCCCCACTTCCAATGCTGGTAGTGACTATACCATTCCAAAAGGTACACCATTTACTTTAACAGGTTCTGCAACAGACCCTAATGCATCAGATGTTTTAAGCTATGCTTGGGAACAATATGATGTGGCTTCTGCTAATGATAAAGGAGCTCTGGGTAGCAGTATTAATGGTTCGGGTGGTTATCCAGCAATTAGAAGTACATTAAGTGCTCCTTTATTTAGAAGCAAAATCTCTAGTGTGCCCATAAGGAATTTCCCTGATTTAAAATTTGTGCTGAATAATGCCAATAATCCGCCGGATAATGAGGGAGAAGATTTACCAATGAAAAGCAGAATTATGAAATTTAGATTGACGGTAAGAGACAATAAGGCCAATGGAGGTGGCGTTGATTCAGATGAGGTTATCATTACCGTAGACTCGACTAAAGGTCCGCTGGCGGTTACAGCACCTAACGGTGGCCAAAGTTGGGCTGCAGGTGCTTCAAATACCGTCACCTGGAGTGTGAATAACACTAATTTACTTACGGCAAATATTAAAATTCTTTTGTCAATTGATGGCGGATATAATTATCCTTTTGTTCTTGCCGCATCAACTACTAATGATGGCACTCAATCAGTAACTATTCCTGCAAATGTGCCCAATACTACCCAGGCAAGAATAAAAGTGGTTAGTACCAATAGTCTGACAGCCGAGTTTTTTGATGTCAGCAATGCTAATTTTACGATTACCTCTACTTGTAGTGTTGCAACCACGTTTATTTGTCCAGAAACTGCAGTTTCGGGTAATAGTGGAAGTGGGGTTTTTAATTTGGGTTTAACCAAAGCGACTGGCAATTTATATTTAAATAAGAGTAAGAGTGTTAGTCTTACAGGTCAGTCTGCAAGGCCTTTAATAGTCTACACTGATAATACTTTTTCAACCTGTTCTGTAAATAATTCATGGTCACCAAATTCTCAGGTTGTTGCATTTAAAGTAACTAAAACTGGAAGTTATAGCATTTCGGCTATACCAAATGACAAAGGAAGTACAGTTTTCAGCATTTTCAACTCTTCCACATTCAATTGCTCTACTTTTATTGGTTCTAATGGCTATGGTGAAATTAGTTGGGTAGGAAGCAGATCTATCACATTAAATGCTTGTACTACTTATTATGCAGTGGTATATAGTTTTTATGCCTCATCAACAAGTTTTACTTTAAACTTTAGTGGCACTGGCGATATAATTGATATTCAGAATGACCCTGCCGGTTTCAGCTATACCTATGTAGCTGTTAATGAAACTACCAATCAAATTCAGGCCGTTTCAGCATCTTCTAACTTTACTTCATTGCCTGGTGGTTCATTTATAGCATATGGCTTATCTTATGCTAATGGATTTGATACCAATACGCTACTTAATAAAACTATAGAACAAGCCTATGCTTTGGGTACTTGCATGCTCTTTAGTAGTAATAGTAAACAACTAACCATTATTGCTGTGCCTTGTCCAACAAATATCGCTTTGGTACATCCAGCAGATGACATTACATCGGGAGATATTAATAAGATTGCATCAGCCACAAACGGAAAAATTGCAGCCACTAACTACGTAACAGGAGCTGGTACAAAAGCCACTTACCAAGCCAAGGCTGTTGAGCTAAATGCGGGATTTAAAGCAGAAACCGGAACAATTTTCAGAGCAGAAACTGGAGGGTGTAATTAAATTTTTAAAATATTTTTTGTTAAAGTCCTGTGCTTTAAATACAGGACTTTTTTTATATAGATGAGTCAACTCTTCCCCATAATGTTGTAATTAATAACGTATAGGTAGAAACTATACCTCCTTTTAGTAATTGTCAATATACGAAATTGTACTGGTATAGTTTTTTCTCGTTACACAAACAAAATTCGGATATTTCAAGAAAGTAAAGAATAATTAGAAACAATTGTTGCATACCTCAAAAAATATTTGTCTCAAGAAATCCGAAAGAATTGAAACTCCGTAAATTCTAGTATTACAATAAATAAATTAAATCCAATCATAGCTTTCAAAGGCTATATCATTTAAACATTTTCATGCCCATGGAAACACCTAATTTGGGTTCATCGCCACTCGTGCGCTCAAAAGATGAATCAGTTAAATCCGTAGACAGACGCAACTTTTTAAGAAGTGCAGGACTGACAACCGTTGCCGGAGCTGTATTTTTAGCAGGTTGCGATAATGACGATGACATGAATCCATCCCCAACTTCTGTTGATTTAGGAAGTGGAGACACTGGAATTCTTAACTATGCTTATGCTCTCGAACAACTTGAAGCTGCATTTTACACACAAGTAGTTGCCACGCCTTATTCAGGAATCACAGATGCTGAAAAAACTTTGCTTACCGACATTCGCGACCATGAAATTATTCACAGAGATTTCTTGAAAGCTGCCCTTGGTACTAATGCCATTGGGAATTTAGAGGTAAACTTCACAAGCATTGATTTTACCAAGAGAGACAGTGTATTGGGTGCTGCCAAACTTTTTGAAGATACAGGAGTAGCAGCGTATAATGGAGCAGGTAGATTGCTTACCAATGGTACTAATTTATTAGTAGCAGGTAAAATTGTATCGGTTGAGGCACGCCATGCTGCGGCAATCAGAGATTTATTGTCTCCGAATTCAGCTTCTTTCGCAGGGGATGATATCGTTAACAGCAATGGTCTTGATCATGCCACAGCTCCTGCAGATATTTTAGCAGCGGTAAAACCTTATGTTAAAACGACAATTACAGCATCAAAACTTCCAACTGCTTAACCCAATCAGACAATGAATTTTTTCCATATAATATCAGAATTAGAGAAAGTGGACGCAGACGTTCACGAAAGATTAGAGCATATTTCAAGACGTAGTATGTTCAACACTCTAGGTAAAAAAGTTTCAGCCTTAGCTATTCCTGCAGTTTTAGCGGCATCTCTACAAAAAGCTTATGCTGCTACTCCGGGTGCTATAGATATTCTGAATTTTGCTTTAACACTTGAGTATCTGGAAGACGACTTTTATAAAGCTGGTCTTGCAGCAGCCAATTTAATTCCGGCGTCAGATAAACCTATTTTTCAGCAAATCAGCAAGCACGAATCAGCGCACGTAGCTTTATTGAAATCTGCCTTAGGTGCAAAAGCCATTGCCAAACCTACGTTTGATGTAACAGGCAAAGGAGCATTTGCAGACGTATTGACTAACTACAAAACATACGCCATCGTTTCTCATGCTTTGGAAGATACAGGTGTAAGAGCCTATAAAGGTCAGGCAGGTAATTTGATGACTGCAGAAGATAAACCTCTATTACAGACTGCCTTGCAAATCCACTCGGTAGAAGCACGACATGCGTCTATGGTTAGACGTCTGTTAAATGCTAAAGGTTTTGTTCCGGGTGCGAAAGGTTGGATTACTCTGAATCAAGGTACACCGGCAGCTGTTTATGCAGGAGACGATAATTTAACGCAAGCTGGAGTAAATCTTACCGGTCTTGCAGGAAAGTCTAATGAAGCTATTTCTGAAGCATTTGATGAGCCTTTAACTAAAGATCAGGTATTAGCAATTGCTACACCTTTCATTAAATCTTAAGACTTTTTGAGGATTCATTTCTCAAAAAACAAGAGTCTGCCTTTACGTTTGTTGTAAATGGCAGACTCTTTTGTTTATAAGCAGATTAAGTGATAACAACTGACTAAGCAATATTCCACCAGACTTTATCAGGGTTTTTCTCTCCCACAATGACAGGCTCGCCAATCAATGGGGTTGTAATCGGCAGATTACTTTTATGAGCTGCCACTACTAATCTTTGAATAGGCTCATTCCAGGGATGATTAGCCAGTACAAATTTTCCCCAGTGAACAGGTAATAGAAGTTTTGCTCCCAAATCTATGGCCGCTTGAGCTGTTTGCTCAGGAAACATATGGATTAAAGGCCAGTCCTCACCATACTGTCCGTTTTCGAGTATGACAATATCAAAAGGTCCATATTTATCACCAATTTCCTTGAAATGGGTATCATAGCCTGAATCTCCGCCTAAGAACAATTTATAACCATGAATATTGAGTATAAAAGCTGACCATAGAGTTTTTCCACGTGTCAGGCTTCTGCCTGAAAAGTGTCTGGCAGGAGCAGCTACAATCTCAATGTCATTGGCTACTTTATGTTTATCCCACCAGTCTAGCTCTACTATTTTTGATGGATCTGCACCCCAATATTCTAAATGGGAACCAACGCCGAACGAAACATAAAATTTTTTGACTTTGGGTAGAAGTTTTACAATCGTTTTATAATCGAGATGGTCATAATGGTCGTGAGAAAGAAAAAGAATATCAATTTCTGGTATATCAACTGCTTTATAAATATCACTTCCATCAAATGCACTACCAAAAGACCCACCAATCGGAGAAACAGAGCCACTCAATACAGGGTCAATCAGAATTGTTGTGTCTTTAGATTTGATAAAATAAGAGGAATGTCCAAACCAAACGATTGTTGGTTTATCTGCTTTCAGATTCTTTAAATCTGTTTTAACCGATGGTAAAGTTGTAGGTGGTTTAATATCTTTGGGCTTATTAAAAAACTGTCTCAGCATTTTGAAATAAGACGCATCTTTCTTCATTACCTCTGTTGGAGATATATTCTGAAATGAATCATTTTTATAATGAGGCGATTTCAGAATCTTTTTAAGCCTTTCGCCTAATGGATTTTGTCCAAAAAATTTTTGTCTCATAAATATAATGGTACTTACTGCTGCAAGTGTAACAAAGGCAGATAAAGAAATAAATGCCCTCCGGGTTAATTTCATAGTGTTTAGTGTTAATTGATTACAGCCATTTGATAACCATATCTAACATTTTCATTACTCTATTAGTAGCAGGTGGGTGAAACATACTGAAAGTTGAAAACTTATTCTCTACAACTGCTTTTTTATTAGAAAATTCTTCGAAACCATACTTTCCGAATGATTTACCGATACCTGAATTGTTGACGCCTCCAAAAGGCAAATTATTCTGTAAATAGTGGATGGTGGTTTCATTAATTACCACCGCACCGGAAGACGTATTCTGCACGATAGTATCAATATTGCCTCGTTTTTTGCTGAAAATATACAATGCCAGAGGCTTCTCACCCTCATTAATATAAGTATTGACCTCATCCAGATTCGTGAATTCCAAAATTGGCAAAGCAGGGCCAAAAATCTCTTCCTGCATAATTCGCATTTCTGCATTAACGTGTCTAACCACCGTTGGCTCAATAAAGTTCTCTTCATGGTCGGTATTTCCACCAATGGCAATTTTAGCCCCTTTTTCAACGGCATCATCAATTAATCCTTTTATACGACTAAAATGTTTACTATTAACTACGCGACAATAATCGGGAGATTTTGAGACGTCTGAACCATACATTTTTTCAATGTATTTAGCCATTTCTGCTACAAACTGGCTTGTTTTTGAACGATGAATAAATATATAATCCGGAGCGATACAGGTTTGCCCATTGTTCAAAAATTTTTCTGCGGCAATGGTTTGCGCCGCAAATTTGATGTCCGCTGTTTCATCAACAATGGTGGGAGATTTGCCTCCTAATTCTAAAGTAACCGATGCCAGATGTTTGGCTGCGGCCTGCATTACTACTTTGCCAATAGCAGGGCTTCCCGTAAAAAAGATATGATTAAATGGCAGATTTAGTAGCAAGCTTGCTACTTTGGCATCTCCTTCCACAACTGCCACTTCGTTTGTCGGAAACAATTCCTGCGCCATTGTAGCCAGTAGTTTTGACGCATTTGCAACGATTTCAGAGGGCTTGATAATTACTGCATTCCCGGCAGCAATGGCTTGAAGTAAAGGCTTCAAGGTAAGATTGAAAGGATAATTCCATGGGCTCATAATCAGGCAATTACCTTTCGGTTCGGTAATAATCTTGCTGGTTGTACCCAGCATTTTGAGTGGGGTTTCAACGCTTTCAGGTTTCATCCACCTGTCTAAATGTTTGATGATGTATTTGGCCTCACTAACCACGGGCATCACCTCACTTACCTTAACCTCGAAAAGACTTTTCTGATAATCGGCGCTCAAAGCTTCTGCCATGAATTCCTGATTTTCAAGTACCCAGTTCATTACTTTTCTAATCTTTACTATGCGCTCTTTTGATGTAGTGGCGGCAAGACTTATTAGATTTTTCTTTTGTAACTGAAACAAAGCATCAATGTCTGTTTCGATGGTAGCAGGTATATGTGTCATCCAATTTTTTCGATTAAATAAGAGATATTCAAAATTCAAAAAAAACACTTAATTATGCAAAAAACTTTCATTAACCAATGCAATTTGGTGATTTACTAAAAATTTTAGATATTCGGGAAGTATTTGTGCGCTCTATCTTTCTAATAATCTGAAAATCGTTCTATTCACACCTCATAAATAAGTCCAGATGTCACTAATAAGTAATAATCTGAAATACCTCCGACGCATCAACGGACTGACCCAAGACCAGTTTGCCAGACGTATTGGCACCAAAAGAGCCAATGTAGGCGCTTATGAAGAAGCCAGGGCTGTTCCACCCGTTGATACCCTTAAAATCATTGCTAATACTTTTGGAATCAGTGTAGATGATTTTGTAAAGAAAGATATCCGAAAACTAAGAGAAACTCCTGACCTGACTTTCGGTTTCGAAGCAAAACCTACTTATAGTGATGATCTTCCTGAGCCGGAAGATGATCCGTTTGACTTCCCTCCTTCTATCGGAGATTTAATGGGTCAGTTTTTAGGTAATGATACTCCGACACAGGAAAAAAATACGGGAATGGTGGCGCAAAAGGTCATGCTCAGACCTGCTGATAAAATGCAATTTGAGTCCGAGCCTATGATTGCCCATCCTTCACCAAAACCGAATCCAATAAAAGAATTTACAGAGCCAACACCTAAGTATACACCAGATAATCAACCTTTCAAAGCACCTATCCAACCAGAATATACTGAACCTACTCCCAAGTACGTTCACGAATCTCATACTCATAAAAATACTATTCAGATTGTTCGCCGTTTTCAATACAACGACTACTTAATGAAGAACAAAGAGTTGAGTTTTCTGAAAACATTGGCTGAATTTCATCTGCCTACTTTATCGGCAGGAGACTACAGGGCCTTTGAAGCAGCAGAAGATTTTGCTTTTGATGGGGCACTATTAATTGGGACACTGGTTAAAAACTGGTATGAGATAACTGATAGCAAAAACTATGTGTTGGTTACCAAACCTCAGGGAATCATCTATCGCAGGGTATATAATCAGGTAAAAATTAAGGGCACATTATTGTTGAGCTCGGATAATCATCGTTTCCCAAGTACTGAAATATCGATTAATGATGTGATTGAAACCTGGGAAATAAAAGCTTTTATCAGCTATCAATTGCCTGAACCTAGTCTAAGTTTTGATAAATTGAGCCATCTGGTTGGCGAAATGAAATTTGAACTCGATAGATTAAAAAAATAAAACCTGAATTGCTTACACTAAATAATTAACAATTCGCCGGTTCTTATTGGCGAAGTTTTACTCAATGATCATTACATCTAAACAACCGAATGTGGGCACTACCATATTTACGGTTATGTCTCAATTGGCTGCCGAAACGGGGGCGCTCAATCTTTCACAGGGTTTTCCAAATTACAATTGTTCGCCCAAACTCATTGAATTGGTTAATCATTACATGCAAAAGGGCATGAATCAATATGCCCCAATGGCTGGAATTATTCCCTTACGTGAGATATTAGCCCAAAAAACAGCTGATTTATATAATTTACATTATCATCCCAATGATGAAATAACTATCGTATCAGGATGTACGGAAGCGATTTATGCTACTATGGCTGCCATTTTGCATCAGGGAGATGAAGTGATTGTTTTTGAGCCGGCCTATGACAGTTACGTACCATGTATAGAATTGAATGGTGGGAAAGCCGTTTATGTAACTTTAACTGCTGAAAATGATTTTACTATTGATTGGGCAGTTGTGAAAAGTAAGATTACAGATAAAACTAAGGCGATTATATTAACCACACCGCATAATCCAACCGGAAAATGTCTGACACAGGAAGATTTGAATCATCTGGCTGATGTGGTCAAGGGAACAAATATTTTTATTGTTTCGGATGAGGTTTATGAACATATTATTTTTGATAATAGACAACATCTATCTCCTGCCTCTCACTCAGAATTGAAAGAAAGAACATTTTTGTGTGGCTCATTTGGTAAAACTTTTCATACAACTGGCTGGAAATTAGGTTATTGTCAGGCACCAAAAGAATTAACTGCTGAGTTCAGAAAGACGCACCAGTGGATTACATTCGCCTCTCCTACTCCCATGCAATATGCTTTTGCAGATTTTATGAAAGACCCGAATAATTATCTATCAGTAAGAGGGTTTTATGAGGAGAAACGTAATAAATTCATCAATTGGCTAAAGGGTTCAAGATTCACTTTAAAGCCTGCAGAGGGCAGCTTCTTTCAGATGGTTTCGTATACACAGATTACAGATGAATCGGATTATGATTTAGCTGTTCGCTGGACAAAAGAAATTGGTGTAGCATCAATCCCGATTTCAGTGTTTTATCATGAGCGATATGACAATAAGATTCTGAGATTTTGCTTCGCCAAGGATGACGAGATGCTTGAGAAAGCTGCGGAGAAATTATGTAGGCTGTAGTAATAGATTTTATGCAACAATAAATCTTTGAAATTCAAAGATTAAAAAAAAGACAGGGAGGTGCCCTGTCTCTAATAAATTATCAAAAAAAGATTCTACGCTTCTACTTTTTCAACTCTTGCTTTTACTACCCTTGCTGTTTTAGTAAGGTATTTAGGTATAAAGCTAAAGGTAATTAATACAAGACCAGTAATAATCAGTGTTTCAGTATGAGCAAAAAATGTTCCTGCAGTTAAGATACCCATTACCAGAATAGTTGAGAACGGTAAGGAAAAAGCCAGAATTAATACGGCAAATTCTATATTGAATGTTCTCTTTTCTTTAGGCACATGATTATTTTCTTCTTTCAAGGCAACGGCTGACATGTGTGCAAATGGCCAGAAGCTACATGAACTTAATGGTACAACTACCGCTAACAATACCATAGTCGGTGAGGATATCTGGAAAATGGTAATGATCAATACACTGAAAAGAATAGTTATTCCGGCCCGAAATAGCAAAATAGAACTAGCTAGCCTGATTTTCCCTTCTTTTAATTGTACTGCTAACCCGATATAGATGAGTACCATGGGTGTCATCAATGAACTGGTTCGATTGAAGATTTCTGAGATAATTGGCGGGAGATCTTCAAAACTGATACCAAAGCTCAGAAATGCAATGGCCAGAAGCATAACAATATTAATCGGTTCTTTTACAAGGCTCAATAACAAACTCTTTAATTTTCCCTCTTCTTTTACATCACCAGTTTTGTTATTTTTGAGGTACATATTCATGGCGACAAAGTACAGGAAATTCAGAGCAAAGAATTTATTACCCACATCAGCCATAGCGGCTTTAGCTAAAGGTTCTTTTCCCAGAAATTCATGAATAAACGGAAAACTTGATAAACCCGGCGCTAATGAGGGCATCAACATAGTAAGGGTTCGCCCGATTGAACTGTCTGTTTCAATCTTGAAGAGCGTAAGAATGTATGGCATTGACAGGTAAATAAAGAAGTTAAATGCCAATGTGATGAGTGGGTAAATTAATAAGGATGAATCTATTTTCACACCCATTAAGGCCACAAAAACTGTCGAAGGAAGCGCCACTGAAAGAATCAACTCTTTAATTCCATTCAGTTCGGTTTTGCTCTTGAATTTTGTCCTTAACGCCAAACCAATCACTATCAATAATAGGAGTATAAATGTCTTTTGAAGTGCGATTGCCATAAGAAATTGGGAATTTAGGAAAATACTTTCCTGTGATGTTCGGATAAGACTCTTAAACGAAGCGATCTTACCCAAACATCAATGAATAATATAATAATCGAGACAAGCTTAGCTGATTTCTTCCAGGGCTTTAACGAAGAGTTTCATTTCGTCCATAGTACCCATGCTTACTCTACACCAGGTTTTCTTCTGGATGTCGAAAGTTCTTACACCAATACCTTTCGCATACATTTTGGCTAAGAAATCTTTACCATCCATCGTAATTGGGAAGATTACGAAGTTGGTATAAGATGGAATGTATTTGTAATTCATCTTATCCAGATTTGAACACAAGTAGGCTTTCACCTCAGAGTTCAGCTTCTTGGTCATAGTCTGAAACTCCATATCTTCGATACTTGCTGAGGCAGCTAAAACCGAAGTATAAGAGATACCCATACCACCTCTGGTGATATTCTGAATTTTATCTAAGAAAGCTGGCTGAGCAGCAATATACCCCACACGTAAACCTGCCATACCCATAATTTTAGAGAATGTTCGGGCAATGATTACGTTTTTGTTTTGTCCTAATAATGATACCATACTTTGGGTACCTGTTCCTTCTGCTAACTCTAAATAAGCTTCGTCAATGAATACGGGAACTTTTTCTGATACACGTGCGCAGAAATCTAATAAGGCTTTGCCATCAGTAATACTACCTGTTGGGTTATTTGGATTACATATATATACTAATTTGGTATCTGCATCGATGGCTGCTTCCATAGCAGGTAGGTCATGAGACCAGTCACTTTTACATGGAACGGCTTTCCATTTTGCACCAACCGATTTTGCTACACTTACTAATGACATATAGCATGGGTCTGCAGAAACGATGTTGCCGCCATGCATGAATTGTACTAAGGCTACTTTTTCTAATAAATCAGATGATCCAGGGCCCATCATAATATGATTTGGTGTTACACCAGGTCCTTCTTTTTTAACAATTTTACCTACCAAATCACTCAACTCTTTCCAGGCATAGCGGTTACCTAAGGTAACAGAATCAACTACTGCCTGTTTTGCACTGGCTGGTGGACCATAAGGGTTTTCGTTAGCATTCAAACGTGCCTTTAATTTGGTTACATCTGGAGGATTACTGATGAAATGTTCACGCATTAAAGGAGTATAATATAATCTATTTTTACTGTCTAACTGAACAGGTGTATTCGGAAATGCGCCCATACTTAACTGAGGAGCGATTACCATTCCACCCAATGTCAACAAGCCTGACTTTAAAAGATTGCGTCTGTCAATGTTCTGATTCATCTTAATAGATTGTTTAAAGAGTATAAAATTGTTTAGCTTTTAAGTAAACTGATTAATTCTAAGTATTTGCTTAAACAGACAGTGATTGACTGAACTGTACAATTCAGAAGATTCGGCTTGCGTTGACATTGAAATATTGCTGAGTATTTCAATGTGTTTTAGAAATTGTAGAAAAGTAATATTATTTAACAAAAGTAGTATAATGCAATAAAATTACAAAATTTTATTGCATTAAATTTTAACATGTTTTTTATATATTTTTATTTTTTCCGACAATTTAGTTTAATATGAAATATATAATTCAAATTTTTATATAAATTTATAAAATTTTGGTCAAAAATTAAATTTGTAATATATTTTAAATAATTTCGAATTTATAGTAATAAATTTTAAATTATTGCACATATTCAAGTTAATATTTAACGATTTAAACTATTTTTAATATTAAGTTAAATTTTTGTTAAAATAATTTGCAAGTAATTTTTACAACATATACTATTGCAGTAGAAATTATTAGAAAAGTACAATAACACTTCATCAGAAACTCACTTCCGACCGCATAAGCCGAGTAACTGAACTCTATAACACTCAAACTTCTTATTAGCGAAGTTGCGGGGCCGATGGTCTTCTTTAATGAACGACTATTAGCAATTGCTGAATACCTTTAAATATATTCAGAAAAACTCATATAAAGAGTTGAAAATCTATTTATATGTCCGTTTTGGACATATACCGGTAATACATTGCCCATTTGACATCAATAAACTAAACTAAACCTCTAAAGATTAGAAGAGTTAGGCTTGCACCTCTCTTGCTGACGTGGCTCCCGACTTCAATCATACCTCGAAGCTGAGCGGTCGGAAATTCGAGCGATTGATTGAGTCGGACAGCTTCGTAAGTCTCACTCGCCTCTCTTACTGCCTATTGTTTTAAACCTTTACAAATCACCTTACACTTATGAAAAAACATTTATACTATCTGACAGTTATGTTGCTTCTCCCCTTAAGCATCCTCGCCCAGGACAAGGTTCTGACAGGGGTTGTCAATTCAATAGAAGAAGGTGCACTACCAGGGGTTTCAATTGCCTTAAAAGGATCAGCTATAGGAACATTAACCGATGCCACAGGGAAATTCTCTCTTAAAGTACCTGCATCAGGCGGAGTTTTAGTATTCAGTGCCATTGGCTTTGCCACATTAGAAGAAAAAATAGATAATAGAACGACATACGAAATTTCACTGAAAGCAGATGCCAGAGCATTGAATGAAGTAGTAGTAACAGCTTTGGGGATTTCTCGTGAGAAGAAATCACTGGGATTCTCCCAACAGGAAGTAAAAGGTGACAATCTGGTAGAGGCACGTTCAACCAACGTGGTAAACTCTCTTTCTGGTCGTATCGCCGGAGTAAGAATCAGTAGCAATGGCGGGCCGGGTAGCGGTTCCACTATCCAGATACGCGGTTCATCTTCGGTTTCAGGTAATAACCAACCTCTGATTGTATTAGATGGCGTACCTCTTCAGCAACAATATGATAAACAATTCGGTGGCGGGATTTCAGAGATAAATCCTGACAATATTAAAGACATTTCAGTACTTAAAGGGCCTAACGCTGCTGCCCTATATGGTTCAAGAGCAGCCAACGGGGTTATCCTGATTACTTCAAAAGACGGTGCAGGTTCTAAAGGAATCGGCATAGAATATAATGCCAACTTCACGGCTGAACGCCCTTTGGTAAAACCAAATTTCCAGAATACTTACGGCGGTGGTAATGGCTATACCACCTGGTATTCTGATGGTTGGAGTGGTACTATCCAACCTGATGCCTATGACCAATATAAAGCCGCTTATGGTTTTGTAAATCCCGGAAAAACTACCGGAACTGACGGGACTGATGAAAGCTGGGGCGCTCCTATGGACGGACGTTTGATTCGCCAATGGTTTACTGGAAAAGACGTTGCCCCGTTGACTCCTCAACCTAATAACTGGAATGAATTCTGGGAAACAGGGACATCATTTACTAATCATATCGCCCTATCAGGCGCTAACGAGAAAGGAAGTTTCCGTGTAGCCTATGATAGATTAGCGCAAAAAGGTATTGCCTATGCCAATGACTTCGAAAGAAGCAACTTCAAACTTAATTCAAATTATAACCTGACCAAGTATCTTTCAGTTACCGCCTCAGGAGAGTATATTAAATCTGGTGGCAATCGTACTTATCAGAATGGCGATACTTTTATCTGGTCTCACCGTCATGTTTCCTGGGATCAACTCGCTAATTATAAAGATTATGCGGGCGTTCATATTCAACGGGCAGTGGCTGGTAAATTACCTGATAGTGACCCGCCTAACTGGCAGCATACTTATTTTACTAACCCTTATTATACCAACGAATATCTGCCTAACAGAAACGACAAAGACCGTTTGGTTGGTAATATCGCCATCAATGCCAAAATTCTACCCTACCTTAAATTAATGTTAAGAACCGGAACTGATTTATGGACTGATACCAGAATTAACATCGCCAACTTTGAAAGAGTACGTAACGGTAACAAAACACCTGGTACGTATTCAGAAGAAGTGCTTCGTCGTCAGGAAAGCAATCACGATTTCTTGTTGAGTTTCGATAAAAATTTTGGTAAAAACTTTTCATTAGTCTCACAAGCGGGAGGAGCATTGAGAACCAATTATTATAAAAGAAATTTTACAAACGTGGGTGAACTGGTAGTTGATGGAGTTTACAACCTATCTAACTCTAATCCAAGCCAGAACTCAGTTGCTAGCCGTATAGAAAAACAAAACGTACAAAGTTTGTATGGTTCTGTGCAATTTGGCTACCTGAACGCCTTATTCCTGGATGTCACTGCCAGAAACGATTGGTCGAGTACCTTGCCAGCCAATGCCCGTTCTTATTTTTATCCATCTGTTTCGGCCAGTGCGGTTATTACAGATCTGGTAAATATCCCTAAGAATATATTATCATTCGGAAAAGTAAGAGCCAGTTTAGCACAAGTAGGAAACGATGCTGACCCTTATCAGTTAGCGCAAACCTTCCGTGCCAGTGGTTCGTGGAATGGCTCAATTCCTGAGTATTATGAGAACATAACCATCTCAAATTCAACCCTTAAACCTGAGATTACCACAGGAATTGAATTAGGACTCGACCTTCGTTTCTTTAAAAACAAAGTGGGCTTAGACTTAACGTATTACGACCAGGCTACCAAAAACCAGATTCTTGGTGTAGAAATTTCTAAAGCCAGTGGTTACGATAAACGTATCCTGAATGCCGGTAGAATCAATAACAAAGGTATTGAGATTACATTGTCTGGTACACCATTTGAGACAATTAGCGGCTTTAAGTGGGATGTAGCGCTGAACTTTGCCAGAAACAGAAACCTGGTTGTTGAATTAGCCGAAGGCCTAACTACTTACACTTTACAAGAACGCAGAGGCTTGATTTCGATAGCACAAGTAGGTCAACCTTACGGCTCGCTATATGGCATCGGTTTCAAACATGCACCTGATGGACAAATAGTTTATGTAGATGGTTTGCCGGTTGTAGAAACCTCTCCAAGAGTATTAGGCAATATCCAACCTGATTGGACGGGTGGTATGTCGAATACTTTCTCTTATAAACGCTTAAGCCTGACTTTCCTGATTGATGTGAAAAAAGGTGGTGATTTCTTTGATGAAGGAACAGGAACTGCCCGCTGGACTGGTCAATATGCTGAAACAGGTATTGGTCGTGAAGAGGGAGTAATTGGTAAAGGGGTGAAAAATGTAGGTACTACCGATAATCCTCAATATGTACCAAATGATGTAATGGTGGCTGCGAACCAATTCTATGGTTATAATAACCCAAGAAGATATCATGAGGCCGCTATTTTTGATGGTAGCTATGTAAAACTTCGTGAGGTTTCATTAGGCATTAAATTACCGGAATCAATTCTGAGAAAAGTAAAAATCCAGAACGCTAAACTTTCAATCGTAGGTAGAAATCTGGCTATCTTATTCAAAAACGCTCCTCATATCGACCCTGAAGTTGACCGTTTCGGTGGCAACTCGCAAGGATTTGCCTATGGTGAATTACCATCGTCAAGAAGCATGGGTGTCAATCTGAATTTAGGGTTCTGATCTGAGGAATTTGTTTTTCATTACTAAACTTGAAATCTTATGAAATCATATAAAATACTAGCCTCAATACTTGTTTTATTGAGTATTTCTCTGAACTCATGTATCGAAGAGTTCGACGAAATGAACACAGACCCTAATAACCCCACAAGCATAAGTCCCCAATATTTATTGCCTTATGCTATTGAAAAATCAGTTGACAGGTACTGGGGTAGCAATATCAGATTTGAACGTCTGAATTTGGATGGCGCTATGCTATGGATTCAGTACTTATCAAGAAATATCTACTCAAATGAGGGTGATAACTATGGTATAACGCCAACTTTCTATAATAATACCTGGAAATCATTCTTCAATGATGGCCTGGTAAACTTTAACAGTATTATAAAACAGGCAGGGTCGGACAGCAAAACACCAAACGCTAATTATGAAGGTGCAGCTATTGTCATGCGTAGTTGGGTATTTTCAGTATTAACTGACCTTTATGGTGCCATTCCCTACTCGCAAGCCTTAAAAGGTACAGATGGGTCTCCTATATACACTCCTGAATACGATTCTATGGATAAAGTCTATGCAGGTTTAATAGCTGATTTAAAAGTAGCTAACGAAAAGTTAAGTGTAACAGGCCCTGCCATTTCTGGTGACATTTTGTATGACGGCAACATTCTGAAATGGAAAAAATTTGCCAATTCTTTGAGACTTCGTCTAGCCAACCGTCAGGCGGCTAAGAAACCTGCAGAATCAAAAGCAGTAATGGCTGAAATTTTAGGGGATGCTACCAAGTTTCCAATTTTCACGAGCAATGATGATAATGCGCTTTTGAAAAATACCGCTACCCGCCCAAGTAATAACGAGTGGCATGAGGTAATGGTAATGGGTAGTCGTACGGACTGGAGCATGAGCAAGACTTTTGTTGATAAACTGACCAGTTTAGGAGACACACGCCTATCAGTATTTGCCAATACCAATGGCGCAGGTAAATATGAAGGTATTCCGAATGGTTTGCCTGATGCCATTGCTACCACTTATTTAAGTTCAGCTTCAACTTTGGGCAGCTATTTTATGCAAGCGAACACTCCAAGTGTAATTATGACTTATAGCGAATTGCAATTAATTCTGGCGGAAGCGGCAATTGACGGGGATGTTTCTGGCGATGCCGATGCTTACATGAAAAAAGGTATTCAGGCTTCGTACGATCAATATAAAGTGACTGTTCCGGCTAATTACTTTGAAAATCTGGGTACTGCTACGAGAGAAAAAATCCTTGATCAGAAATGGATAACCTTATTTGGTAATGCAGTTGAAGCATGGACGGAGTATCGTCGCACAGGTTTCCCTATATTACCAGCCAAAGATCCAAGAGCAGTTTTTGAGAATGAGGGAGTATTGCCTACCCGATTACCTTATCCGACTACTGAATACTCACTCAATAAATCAAGTCTGGAGAAAGGAATCACAACAAATGGTGGAGCTGATAATATGAGAACTAAACTGTGGTGGGCTGAGAAGTAATTTTTGGTGCCCCCTTTTTATCACTTTTAAACTTAAAGAACATGAAAAAGACCATATATATATTATTTCTGGGGCTAATCATATTAGCATCAGCCTGCGAAAAGAAAGACCCCTTTGTAGATAGAGTAGTCTCCCCGTTGCTTTTCTTAGTAATAGATGATAATGGGGTAGCATCATCTGGCTTAACAACTGAACCAACGGTTTCAAGCAAAATCTCCAAAGATGTTACTTTCTCCGTTAAATTAGTTGAATTAGATAAAACCAATATTCTGGACAATACCAAAGGTATTGATTCCTTAGCTGTGAAGTCTTTACCAATTTCGCTATCCATCAGAGGTGGCGCGAAAATTGGTGATTTAACAACCAATGAAAAAGGCATGGCAAGATTGACAAAGTCGTGGGTAGATTTGGGTATTGCTGCACCGAAAGCAGGCACTACCGTCTTATTAAGCTGGTCGGGTACATATAAAGATGTGAAGTTTACGAAGTATACCCGCGTTCAAGGAGCGAATTAATAATCATAGGTTGAATAGATAATGCATAAACTCATCTCAAACTTTAGAGATGAGTTTTTTATTTATAGCTTAAACAACTTCTGAATTTTATAGGACTCAATTAGTAACGACTTACCCACTTCGTACCAATAGCCATCACCAATATTAACAAAAGTACCTTTATGGGCAGGCTTCTGGTTAAAGGCTGTATCCATAATAAACTCGCCCGAAAATGTATTCTTCAGGATAAAATTGAGTTCTTCCCAAGGAAGGATAGATGTTCTTCCGGACTGGTTATTTTCTTTTCTGCTGAGGTCAACTCTTCTTTCTACGAATGAAGCATTGATGGTTATTTCTTTTGTTTCACCCGCCTGATTTTTAAAGAAAACAAGATGAAGTGGTAATTCTCTTTTGGCTTTTTCGAAAACCGCCTGTTGTACTTCTTCTAACAGATACGACAATTTTTCTGCATTTGACGGATAAAATGATTGCCTATCTAAATCCAATTGCCAGAAAGATTGATGCGGTTCTAAATCTTTAACTTTTAATGGCTTAGCCGATTTCAGATTGCCATATAAAATATCTTTCCAGACATCAGGCAATGTGCCCTGCCAGCTAAAATCATCATTACCCAAGAAGCCTTCATCCAGAATTTCTTCTTCAGTCAGTAAATCTCTATCCAGATAAGACAATTCAAAAGAAAGGTTTAGTTCTTTATTTTGTACAATTTCCCCTGAAAGTTCTATTGCATGAGCAAAAGGCGGTGGGATATTCTCAGAGGTTTGGTATTTGAGGGAGAACGTAGACATTGACGGTTTTAATTTTATCGATTTTACCTGTTGGGGTTTCAATCATTTTTTCAACAAAAAATACTTCTTTGGGAATCTCAAATTTAGATAATTTTTCTAAGAAACTCAGTCCCAATTCATTGCCGTTTGAGAGCGGCTTTTTACTTTCTACTACCAGTATCAGCTTTTGTCCCAGTTTAGTATCAGGCACGCCATAGGCAAAGAATCTTCCGTTAAAATCCAGTTTAGCCAGTATCTCCTCCCCTACGCTTTCAACTTTTTCTAACTGAATTTTTACCCCTCCGCTATTAATAATATTATCAAATCGACCAATCAGTTTAAATTTGTTTTGTTCAATTACCTCAACAATATCGTTCGTGATAATCCATTCGTTATCCGTTGATTTAGACTTGATTTTCAAGCATTCTCTTTCGTCTTGTGCAATTTCAACTCCTTCTAAAACTGTAAAGAAATCTTCCTGATTTGGCCCATTTAATCGCTTGATGGCAATATGAGTAAGGGTTTCTGTCATGCCATAGGTAGCATAAACCGGTGCATAGATTTTCTGTATCTGTGCATGAACTGACTCACTAATACCTGCACCACCTATAATGATACTTTTGGCCGAATTTAGTGTATCAAGAAATTTTTCAGATTCTTCCAGAATCGTTTGAATCTGCAAAGGCACAAAGGCGAAAAAGTTTTTGCCACGATTTGAGTTGAGCAGGTACAAGTGCTTTTCGTTACCCGTAAAAGGGCTAGAGCTTGGCTCTACAATCATTAAATCCATACCGAGTTCAAAGGCACGCACCAGCATCATCATTCCGGCAATATAATCTACACTTAAGCAACAGAAAGCTGTATCACCCTCTTGCAAATTAAAGGTTTTAGCCGTTAAATAAGCTGATTCGATTAATTGCAGACGTGTGAATGTAATAGGCTTGGGAATACCCGTTGAACCAGATGTATGAATGGTGAAAGTTTGTTGCCCCGAGTCCCACGCCTCTTTAAATTTCAATACTTTATCATAGTAGATGTTGTTGGGAGCAGTATTAATGAGCGTTCCATCTTTTTCTAAGAATATCATACAAGCAAAATAAAAACCCTTCTTAAGCGAGTCAAGAAGGGTCGTTTAAGATTATGGTGCAAATTTACTCAAAAATGCGCACAGTATTATTGGTTAAATCAGAAGAAATCGAATATTTCTTCAGCGCCGTAGTTGCAGGCCCTTTTTGCACAGTACCATCTGACTTAAATTCTGACTGGTGATTCGGGCATAAAAAATCGTTGGTAGCGGCTCTGTAGCCGATAGTTGCAGACTCATGGGTACAGATGGCGCTTACAGCTATAAAAGCATCAGCATTAGTATGCGCTACAATAATGTTTTGTGGTTTTACGACTACAAACCCTCCCTTATTTTTCAATGTTGTATAAGAAGCGTTGTTTAAGTCTAGAGTAAAATCTACTTTGCCAGAACCTCCGTTCGGGTCCGGGTCTGGGATTTCACTGTCTCCACCACAGGACTGTATACAGTTCATAAGCAGAATTGCTCCAAAACTAATACCTACCTGTTTCATAAATTCCTTTCTGTCAATTGTTTTACTGTCTGCCGTTGGAGTCATAGTATTATTCGCTATGGTTTAAATGGATGCATTATATAGTTTTAACTGTTGTGTTTATATTCATACTTAAGACGTAAGATTATGGGCAAAGGTCGCAAATGAGAGCCCTTAAAAGTCATAAAATCTATAATTTCAAAAATTAATAGATATTTAATCTATAATAAAAAAAAATACTTTACTTATTATCTATATTTACTTACATTTGCAGTAATAAACAATTTAATTGTTATTAAAAGTAAAACTCAAAAGGTGGTATTTTGGTTTTAGTAAATAGCACAGCATTTTGAAAAATTACATTTTAGAAATTATTATTTTTTAAATATTTAGTACGGAAACAAAGTTTTCAAAATAAATTTGCATGATGGAAAAGAATCCGATAGACAAAATTAAGGTGGCCGAAAATCCGGGCTTAATGGAATATGCCCATACAGCAGGTAGTGCAGTGATACGCCCTGAGGATGTCGGAAAAGTAAAGGGCAAAGCGCAATTGGCCATGCGTCAGCAGACCAATGAGCAATTGGGTAAGATTTACAAGCAAATGGAATTACTGGCTCAACAGGCCAAAGAAATCAAAAACCGGATTGATATTTCAGAACGTATATATGATGCGGCCATCGGATTTGAGCCTATCATCAACCATGTCTATTATTTATATGAAAAGAAAGATGGTTCAGATATATTATCAATGGTAGCGCCATTAGAATGGGGACGTTCTTTTCCTTTCAATCAGTTTTTAGCGAGAGTTTTTTTATTAGCAGATCATACCTGGAAAGTCGAGTTTTTTCAGGAAGATGACCGTACAGATACGCTAGATTTAGATGAATTGGATTGAAAATATTAGGTCATAATTCAGCATTGATACTAATTCTTGCATATTACAACAATCATATATTTTTTACTAATTATATCTCCAAATATAAATTATGAATTGGGAAACAATTAAAGAGTACGAAGATATTAAGTTTGGTTTCTTCGAGGGAATTGCCAGAATCAGTATTAATCGTCCGGAAAAACATAATGCTTTTCGTCCGCAGACGGTCAAGGAAATGATTGATGCCATGGCGTTTTGTCGTGAGGAGCCTTCAATTGAAGTAATTATTCTGACGGGTGAAGGCGGAAAAGCTTTTTGTAGTGGAGGCGACCAATCGGTTCGTGGGCATGGCGGTTATATTGGCGACGACCATATTCCACGTCTGAATGTACTCGATTTGCAAAAAATGATTCGTTCGATTCCTAAAGTTGTGATTGCTTCGGTAGCAGGTTGGGCGATTGGCGGGGGTCATGTACTACACGTGGTTTGTGATTTAACGATTGCTGCTGAAAATGCACGTTTCGGACAAACAGGCCCGAAAGTAGGTAGCTTTGATGGGGGCTTTGGTGCGAGTTACCTGGCGCGCATAGTAGGTCAGAAAAAAGCACGTGAAATCTGGTATTTATGCGACCAATACAATGCACAGGAGGCTTTAGATATGGGATTAGTTAATAAAGTAGTACCATTAGAGCAATTGGAAGAAGTAACCGTTGAATGGTGTAGAAAAATACAGGAGAAATCGCCATTAGCTGTCAGAATGTTGAAATCATCATTCAATGCTGAGTTAGATGGACAAGCAGGTATTCAGGAATTAGCTGGTAATGCTACATTGCTTTACTACCTGTCAGACGAGGCCAAAGAAGGGTTCCGATCTTTTTTAGAAAAGCGCAAACCTGACTTTAAAAAATTCCCTAAGTTCCCTTAATAATATTTTGCAGAATCAGCCCCATTTACTGGGGCTTTTTTTATATTTACCCATTAACTTAAAACTATCGATAAAAATGAACTATTGGCTTGTAAAATCTGAACCTTTCAAATATTCTTGGGATGATTTCGTTAATCAAGGCGTAGGGATGTGGGATGGTGTACGAAATTATGCCGCACGCAATAATCTGGCTGCTATGAAGCTGGGAGATCTTGTGCTTTTTTATCACTCCAACGAAGGACTTGACGTAGTTGGAATCGCCAAAGTTGTGAGAGAATCTTATCCTGACCCAACCATAGATGACCCTCGCTGGGTAGTTGTTGATTTATCGCCAGTCGAAAAATTACCTAAGGGTGTCACTCTACAAGAAATTAAAGCAGATGAAAGATTACAAGATATGGCCCTAATCCGTCTATCAAGGCTTTCAGTACAACCAGTAAAAAAAGAGGAGTTCGACATTATAGTCGCTAAAAGTTATGAATGACAATCACAAATATGTTCAACAAAAGACCAATCATACACATACTGCCTTAATATTCGTCAAACTGTGTATATTGGCAAGCGTGACGCTTCTTCTAACCTTAACTGCTACTCAGGCTCAGAGTGTCAAACGCATTGAAATACCAACAAATGGGGAAGATAATAAATATCAGGTAATTACTCTTGGAGAGGAGGGATTGTTAATATTGTCAAAAACATCAAAGAAGACATTCAATATCACCAAGTTTGATGCTGAACTGCAGCAATCGTGGTCGGTTAACGGAGATTTGGAAGAAAACCAGTCTTACGTTGATTATGCGCGTGATGGACGGGATATTTATTTTCTTTTCAGCAAATTCAATAGTGATCTTTATCAGATTATTAAGGTTTCTACCGGAATAGGTATTATGCAGAAATTCTTCTTCGAGAATATCTCACGATTTGAGGTATCAGAATTTAAAGTGCATAACGATTTTGCTTACCTGGCGGGAATGGTAAAGGAAGAGCCTGTTTTAATGAGTGTCAATCTGCAAAGATTACAACCACGTATTCTGGCTGGCGGACTAAAAGGCACTGCCAGTATATCATCCATAGATTTTGATGATGAAAACGGTTTGTTAGTGGTTTCATATTCTGTAAAAAAAGGCCGTTCAAGCTATATGGTAGTAAAACGCATTAATCCAAATGGAAAAATCGTAGAGCAGCTAAGCGTAGAACCGGAGGAAGATTACGGACTTTTGACAGGAAAGTTATTTTCATTGAATGATGGTACACAATTAATGATTGGTAATTTTGGTTACAAAGGCTATCAGTCAAATGGTGTTCCTATGTCGCAAGGTTTATACATCAGTAAAGTTGATGAGGAGAACCCTGAATATGTAAAAATGCATAGTTTTACAGAGTTTAAGAATTTCTTCAAGTTCATGTCTCAGAAACAACAGGACAGAATAGAAAGACAGATTACAAAAAAACGTGATAAAGGCAGTGATTTAAGGCTGAATTATCGTGTTCTGGTACATGATATTATCCAAAAAGATAATCAATATATTCTGGTAGCTGAGGTATTCTACCCTGAATTCAGAAACAATAATAATTTTTATGGCTCAGGTATGTATGGTAGTCCGTTCTACAGCCCTTACGGGTTTAATACCATGAGTTATTACAGATACTACGGCTTGAACTCATGGGCCTGGAACCCATGGTTATATGGCGGTAGCAGAGGGTTTAATAATCAGCAATTTGATGGTTTTAAATATACTCATGCGGTGGTAGCTGCTTTTGACGAAAAAGGTAATCTGATTTGGGATAATAGCTTTAGTTTCGACAACGTGAAAAGTCAGGAATTGAAAGAGAAAGTAAAAATTAAGCTGGACAGTAATAACGATATTACACTTGTATATAGTAATAAGGGCAAATTAGCCAGCAAAATAGTGCGAGGTAATGAAGTAATTGAAGGCAATAAAGTGCTTGAAGTAGGTACAGAGCAGGATGGAGACAAAGTAAGAGATACTTCGACCGACGACCTTGAATACTGGCATCAGAATTATTACTTAGCCTGGGGTTATCAGAAAATTGCCAATAAAACTGGTGGTTCAAGAAAAGTGTTTTATCTGAATAAGATTGCATTCTAGTCTCAATGGGAAAACAGTATTAATAGTGTTTAAAATATTAATCACTAAATCACCCAATTACTTAGCAGTAAAAGAAAATCTATTATTGATGAGAAAGGCATTTGTTATTATTTTTCTACTCAGTTGCTTTAATATTTCTGCACAGGTTTTAAAAACAGTAGAATTTGAGATTAACGGCAGACCAACATGGCAACAACTGATTCCGTTAGGGAAAGATGGCATTATTCTGTTTGCCAAAAAAGATGTTACAAAGGCTGTAATCGTTAAGTTTGATACTGATTTAAAAAAAGTATGGGAATCTGAGATATTTCTTGATGTAGAAAAGAAGCCGACTTCCTACACCATTGATAAAGAACACATTACTTTTATATTCAGTGAAACAAAGGGAATGTATTATCAGGTTTTTAGTATTTCGCTGAAAGATGGGAAATTTAATAATAGCGGGTTTGAACTAAGAGAGTTTTTTCAGGATCAGGATTATGCGTTTTTCAAAAACCGCATCTTAATGGCAGGAGTCAATGAAAAAGGCGCTGCTTTTTATAATTATAATTTCGATGCAGACTTAGGCGAATTCATCACTGCAGAACTGATTGGTAAAGCACAGGTGCAATACTTTAATTATGATGCAGAAAAGAATATCATAGAAAGTCTCTGGGCAATTAAAGAGTCGGCTTATACCAATGAAAAGAAGAAAAAAGGTGAATTTATTAAAGATGCCTATGTAGTGTATGCTAAATATGATACTACAGGCAAGCTGATTATCAAAAATACAATTGCTTCAAATGCTGGCAATTTCCCTCTTACTGCTACACTAACAGATATTTCTTCTACTACCAAGTATATTTCAGGTACTTATCAGTCTAACTCAGGTGCTAAAGGTATGTATGTATCTAAAGTAGAGAATGGAAAAACAACGACCACGAAATTTTATGATTATCGCCAGTTGTTGAAAGGTATCCCTCCTATTGATGATGCCACGGTGAAGAAAATAATTGACAATTTTGTATTGCTCCCTATTAGGCCTGTTTTTGGTCAAAATACACTTACCATCGGCGGCACTTTCTTTCAGGCAAATTTCCAGACAGTTACAACCAGTACACCTTATTATAATGGTTATGACCCCTACCCAAGTTATGGTCGTTATGCCAATTCTAACTATAATTATCCTCGCACCCAGTCTAAACAGGTTTTTAAGGGCTATAATTATTTGAATGGATTTGTTGCGAGTTTCGACCTCGACGGTAATCTGGTTTCTCAACATAGAATCGATATGAACCTGATTTCTCCACAGGTTCAGGAAGCAATAGCTGTTTCGGAAGATAAATCTACTGCAGTTTGTATCAAAGGGGCCTTAACAGTCAATAATTTCGCTGAATTTGCTCGTCCTGCTACTTATAAACTTTCGGATGAGCCAATTGATGTAAAGAACAGCCAATTTGTGGCTAATTATCACGGTGTGAGAAATTGGTATGAAAATTATTTTATTGCTGACGGAAGTCGTATTAAATTTGAGGCCATAAAAGACCTGGATGCCCCTAAAGAAAAGCCCAACAAGCGCAAAAAAGGGCAACAACAGCTTCCTCAAACAAATATCAAGAAAATTATTTATCTGAGTAAGGTGCAATAAAATTGATTTCATTTAAACGTATTAACCTTGTATCAACTTCTACATCCAAAAATATTCTCTTACGAATTAATAGATTCGGGCAATTTTGAAAAACTGGAACGTTTCGGCGATTATATACTGGCACGTCCTGAGCCACAGGCTGTTTGGGATAAATCTTTAAACGAAGAATCCTGGGAAAAGAAAGCCTCTGCTATTTTTAGAAAAACAAAAGGTAAAGACCAGTTGAGCCCGGATGAAAGAGGTGAATGGCATAATCTGAAAAAGATGCCTGAAAAATGGTATATGAATTATGAGCAAGGAGGCAAAAAATATAAATTCAAGCTTTCCCTCTCTTCTTTTAAACACGTAGGTATCTTTCCTGAACAAGCAGAAAACTGGCAGTATATTGAAGAAAAGCTTCAAAAAATGGGTATTCCAGACCCAAAAGTTCTTAATCTTTTTGCTTATACCGGAGGGGCATCTATTGTTGCTAAAGGCAATGGTGCTGATGTTACGCATGTTGACTCTATTAAACAAACGATTTCGTGGGCAAGAGAAAACATGGATATCAGTCAATTGACTGATATTCGATGGGTGGTAGAAGATGCCTTGAAATTTGTAAAAAGAGAAGTAAAAAGAGGCAAAAAATACAACGGAATCATACTTGATCCTCCAGCATATGGCAGAGGCCCGGATGGTGAAAAATGGATTCTGGAAGAAGGAATCAATGAATTGATTAAAAACTGCCTGCAACTGATTGACGACAAGAACTTCTTTTTTATACTGAACCTCTATTCAATGGGTTTTTCAGCTGTAATAGCTGAAACTATCATTAAGCAAAATTATCCTAATATCACAAATGCTGAAATGGGTGAATTGGTATTGCAAGACTCTTTTCAGAAACGCTTACCGCTTGGGGTATTTTATCGTTTTGCTTCCATCTGAAAATATCCTGCAAAGAAGTATCTTACATCATTAAAATTGAGTTTGTAATAATCTTATTTTTGAAGATTTGAGTTCATCGTGTAAGATAATCAATAAAATATCGAAACCCGAAAAATGCATTCTATTGATTTTTGCTCCCTTTTCCCACTGAAACAATAATTCACCACATTTAAAGCAAATAAATATGCTTAATAAATTTTTATCTTGAGAATCTCCAAATATAACCACGAATCCCGGCTCAAATGCACAACCTGAAACTGGCCCATCCCAATTATAGGAAGATAAACCGAGAAAAAAGCTTTTTAAGTCGCATAAACTAGATACAGCTGGCGTGTCAATAACTTTGTTAATTCTATGTCCATTAAAATGAGTAGAAGTAATTGAGTTCCTATCAGCTTCGGGCACTTCATCTATATCATAAAGAGCGAGTGCGCTACTTTGTATTAATAAATCTATAACTTCGGTTCCTAATAAATTTACAATTCTATTACTCACTGGAGAACTAAAAGAATTTTCTTGATATTCCATTATCGGTTACTTTACACTAATCGAATAATTTTTCTTGAAAAATAGGAATTCAACTTAAAAGATGAAACAATTTGAACAAAAATATAAGTAAGATTAGTTAATCGCTACTCAGTATTAATGCTATCTGAAGAAAATCTATTTAAAAATTCAGAAAACCATACTCTATATTCTCATCAAAGGTTTTTATTGTTAGAAAATTTTCAGATTTTTGTGAAAATATTGGAACATGCCCAACGGCATGCCCTTGAAATGATGCAAAAAACATTAAATATATATTTTTTATTGATTATAACTGTGCTGTTGGCTGCTTGCGGACAGGGCAATCGTGACCGTTCTAAGATTCCACCTTCTCCTTTTCAGTTAGAAAGCGTGATGAATACGGCAGCAGTTGATGCTTTAACAGATGCTATCAGAAGTAACCCAAGTGTGGCAGAAAATTATTTTAAAAGAGCGGCTGTATTTTTGAAAATCAATAATACTGAAAGAGCTATGGAAGATATTAACCGTGCAGATCAATTAAAGCAAAATACGGGCAAATATCTGTTTGTAAAGGCGTTGATATTAAGAAAAATGAAAAGGTATAATGAGGCTTTTTCATTTGCCCAAAGTGCAGAGATTCTAAATGTAGATACCCCGGAGTTGTATACTCTGTTGGGAGATTTATCACAGCAAAAAAATGACATTCCATCGGCAGAGAAATATCTGGCAAAGTCTTTGCAAATTGCTCCATACGATGGTGAAACGCATTTTTATAAAGGAACTTTAGCTGCCAGAAAAGGCGATACCCTTACAGCTATCTCTTTAATTAATAAAGCCATTGAAATGAAACCGTCTTTTAGAGAGGGGTACACTAAACTCACAGAAGTGTTGCAGAATTACCGTATGTATGATTCGGCTTTGGTGGTTAATAAATCAGCTATGATGCAGTTTCCGAATAGTGCAGATTTATTTGTAGAACGCGGTTTGGTGTTTTTCAAATTCGGCCGTTTAGATAGTGCCTTGGTTAATTACGAAAAGGCAGCAGCCATAGATAATAAAAGAACCGATGTCTTGCTGTACTCTGCAGCTATTTACTATCGATGGAAAAGTTATACCAAAGCGCTTGAAAATTACGAAAAAGCACTTGATATTAATGAAGATACTCCTAAGGTTAATTATCTGATAGGTTTGACTCAGGAGCAATTGGGTAATATGGAGGGTGCTGAAGAAGCCTTGAAAGAAGCTGTTGAGAAAAACCCGAATGACGAACAGGCAATTATTGCCCTCAATCGTGTATCTGGACGTGTAAATGATGGTATGACCAATTATACACCTCCTACTCCTTTTAAAGCCAGAAAGCCTGTGACACCTGCACCAAAACCTGTAGTTGTTGAAGAACCCAAAAAGCTTTTAGATACTTCAAGATTGAGAATCAATACCATCAAGCCTAAGGCTAAAGTGAATGTAAAAACAGATTCTGCAAAAAGAGTTGGGTTCTAAGCGAACCATTGTATAGCTATTATTGATTATTTATGTATATAGTACAACCAAGTGTTATGATTAAAATTACATTACCGGACGGAAGCGTAAGAGAATATCCAAAAGGAAGCTCGAGTTACGATGTCGCCCTATCCATTAGTGAGGGGTTGGCAAGAAATGTATTGGCCGCCAAGGTGAACGGAAAAGTTCAGGACGCCAATCTACCTATTGATGAAGACTCAACCTTGCAACTTTTGACGTGGAATGATACGGACGGTAAATCGACATTCTGGCACTCTTCGGCACACTTAATGGCCGAAGCATTGGAAGCGTTGTATCCAGGTGTGAAATTCTGGGTTGGGCCTCCTTTAGAAAATGGTTTCTATTATGATGTTGATACCAATGGTGTTTCGATTTCAAATGATGATTTCAAGAAAATAGAAGATAAGATGCTGGAGTTGGCTCGTCAGAAAAACGAGTACCAACGTATTCCTATGTCAAAGGCTGATGCCATAAAATATTTTGAAGAAAAAGGAGACGAATATAAATTAGACCTATTGTCTGGCCTGGAAGATGGTTCTATCACTTTCTATCGCCAAGGAAATTTTACTGATTTATGTCGTGGGCCGCATATTCCTAATACTGGTTTTATCAAGGCTGCTAAGATTATGAATGTAGCTGGTGCCTACTTTAAAGGTGATCAGAATAACAAAATGCTGACTCGTATTTATGGAGTTACTTTCCCTAAACAAAAGGAGCTAGACGATTATATTCAGCTTTTAGAGGAAGCCAAACGTCGCGACCACCGTAAATTAGGGCAAGAATTAGAATTATTTACGTTTTCTGAGAAAGTGGGTAAAGGTTTACCATTGTGGTTACCCAAAGGTGCTATGTTGAGAGAAAGGTTAGAAAACTTCTTGCGCAGAGCACAAGTCAAAGCAGGTTATCAACAAGTTGTTACCCCGCATATCGGTGGTAAACAACTCTATATCACTTCAGGTCACTGGGAGAAATATGGCAAGGATTCGTTCCAACCGATTACCACACCCGAAGAGGGAGAAGAGTTCATGTTGAAACCAATGAACTGTCCGCATCACTGCGAGATATACAAAGCGCGTCCAAGAAGTTACCGTGAACTACCTTTACGATTGGCTGAGTTTGGAACTGTTTATCGCTACGAGCAAAGTGGGGAGTTACATGGTCTAACGCGTGTACGAGGTTTTACGCAGGATGATGCCCATATTTTTTGTCGTGAAGACCAGGTAGAAGATGAGTTCAAGAAAGTAATTGACCTGGTATTATATGTTTTCAGAGCTTTAGGATTCGAGAATTTCTCTGCGCAGGTATCTCTGAGAGACCCGGAAAACAAAACCAAATACTTTGGAACTGATGAAGCCTGGGATAGTGCTGAAAATGCAATCCGTCGAGCCGCAGCCGAAAAAGGCTTAGATACAGTTGAAGAATTAGGTGAAGCGGCTTTTTATGGCCCTAAGCTGGACTTCATGGTGAAGGATGCTTTAGGTAGAAAATGGCAGCTGGGAACCATTCAGGTAGATTATCAGTTACCACAAAGATTCGAGTTAGAATATGTGGGTTCTGATAACCAGAAACACCGCCCTGTGATGATTCACCGAGCACCATTTGGTTCGCTAGAGCGGTTCATTGCCATTCTGATTGAGAATACTGCAGGTAATTTTCCATTGTGGTTATCACCTGACCAGATTGCAATACTGCCGATTTCGGAAAAATATGAAGATTATGCCAATGATGTATTCCTGACATTACAGGAGAACGATATCAGAGGATATGTTGACCATAGAGATGAGAAAATCGGCCGTAAAATCCGTGATGCAGAAGTAAATAAATTACCTTTGATGTTGATTGTCGGTGAAAAAGAAGCGGAAGAGGGCAAAGTATCTGTTCGCAGAAAAGGCGAGGGAGACTTGGGGGCAATGACTATCGAAGAATTTATTACTTATGCCAAAGCCGAGATTAACAAAAATATCCCGCAGTTTGGGCAAAAATAATGTCTAGTACATTTTAATCATAAAAACAAACAATCCCTACTAAAAAATCGTTTAAAACGATAGTATTGTTTGTTTTTATGATTTTTATTTATAATTTCGTAAAATTCAATTTTTAGCAACCTTAAAATCGTTAAATGGCACAACAACCATTCAATCGTAATTTCAGAAGACCAGTACAGAAAGAAGACGAACATCGTATCAATCAGAGAATACGAGTACCTCAAGTCCGATTAGTCGGCGACAACGTTGAGCAAGGAATATTTGACATCGAGCAGGCATTGGCTATGGCCAAAGCCCAGAGTCTTGATTTAGTCGAAATAGTTCCTACTGCCAATCCACCAGTTTGTAGAATTGTTGATTATTCTAAATTTAAGTATGACCAAAAGAAAAAGCAGAAAGAAATAAAAGCAAAAGCTGCAAAAACGGTCATTAAAGAAATCCGCTTCGGCCCGCAGACGGATGACCATGACTTTAGTTTTAAACTAAAACATGCCATCAGTTTCTTGAAAGAAAATGCCAAAGTAAAAGCCTATGTACACTTTGTTGGACGACAAATTGTATTCAAAGACCAGGGTGTTGAATTATTGAAGCGATTCATTGCCGGGTTGGATGATTATGGCAAACCAGAGGGAGAATTAAAATTAGAAGGCAAGCGTATGATTGTTTTCATTGCTCCTAAAGCTCAGAAGAAATAAGCATTAATTATATAATTCTTAAACAAAAGATGTATCAACTCGATTGATACATCTTTTTGCTATTATATGTTTATTTGCTTACTTCTACTTTCCAATCCCTGCCACTTGAAATCCCATATCTATTGGCAAAGTCATTCATATTTATCCCGATTGATAAATTCATCAAACTATTCATATACAGCAAATTATCTCCCTCTTTTACATCTCCGAAAGTATGAACATAAGGCATTATGCCCTGAAATACCAGGCTATCTTTTGATAACACCTTTACATTCAGCATTTCTCCTGGTTTTACACCTAGTTTATCAAAAGTATTTTTGTCAATATTAGTCCAGACATTACCATATTGAATATCTAAAACTGGAATACCGCCTGAAGCTATACCATTTTCAAACCTTGACTTTGGATAGTCTAGCATTACTAATTGGTTATTTGGAATCACCTCCCCTACCTCAGCAAAACTGATTTTCCCTGATGCTAATTTAGCCCCAGAATAGGCAAATACATCCCGGCCATGAAAAGTGTATGAGTCTTGTGAGTCCGGACGGCGATTAGCACTTGAAATCTCTCTGATTTCTTCTACTCCTTCACTTTCAGCAACTAACGTAAAAAGGCCATTATCCGGGCCTACAAAATAATGATTGGCCTTGGTTTTCAGGATTATGGATTTGCGTTTTGTCCCTACTCCCGGGTCAACTACGCAAACAAAAACTGTTCCCTCTGCCCAATAAGGTGCTGTTTGTTGCAGGCGATAGGCTCCTTCCCAGATATTATAAGTTGGTATCTCGTGAGTTAAATCATGAATGGTTAATTCAGGAGATAGCTTCAAGGCAACACCTCTCATCGCCGCCACTGCTCCATCTTTCACCCCAAAATCGGTCATTAAAATCAGGGCTGATTTAGATTTGTCAGAAGAAATATAAAAAACACCCAAGGCGCCCAATATTAACAGTAAAATAAGACTCAATAAAATTTTACGTATCATAGCTGATAATTTTAGGTTTAATAGCCACTGAAGATAAGTTTTAGGGATAATATTTGACAAATTACAAAATTTGAAGCCTTAAAATGCTATTTTTGCAAAAATTTTCACTCAAACACGTTTACACAATTATTCTATATTATATGTCGGAGTATAACCATCGTGAGATTGACAAGAAATGGCAACAATTCTGGGAAGAAAACAAAACCTATGAAGTAAAGATTGACCATTCGAAACCTAAGTTTTATGTATTAGATATGTTCCCTTATCCATCAGGGGCAGGCTTACACGTGGGTCATCCACTCGGATACATAGCCAGCGATATCTACTCAAGATACAAAAAACTCAAAGGTTTTAATGTCCTTCACCCGATGGGCTTTGACTCGTTTGGTCTGCCTGCGGAACAATATGCTATTCAGACTGGTCAACACCCTGCTATCACTACAGAGGCAAATATCAGCACTTATATCAGCCAGTTGAAGAAAATCGGCTTCTGCTATGACTGGAGCAGAGAAGTTCGCACCTCTGACCCAAAATATTATAAATGGACGCAGTGGATTTTCATGGAGTTGTTTAAAAGCTGGTATAATAAAGATTCTGATAAAGCAGAACCGGTAGAGACATTGTATGAAAAGTTTGCCGAGAATGGTACAAAAGGAGTAAATGCCGTTTGTGATGAAGATGTAAGAAGTTTTACTGCAGAAGAATGGAATGCACTTTCAGAAACTGAGCAATATACTATCTCGTTAAAATACCGATTGACTTATCTTTCGGAAGCAGTAGTAAATTTCTGTCCTGCTTTGGGTATGGTATTATCAAATGACGAGGTGAAAGATGGTGTTTCTGAACGTGGAGGTTACCCGGTGATTCAGAAAAGAATGCAGCAGTGGATGATGCGCATTACTGCTTACGCTGACCGCTTGATTAGTGGTTTAACTACCATTGATTGGTCTGATTCATTAAAAGAGCAACAACGCAACTGGATTGGCCGCTCGGTTGGTGCCATGGTAAAGTTTGAAGTCGAAAATAAGCCAGACACCTTAATTGAGGTTTTCACAACCCGAGTTGATACAATCTATGGGGTATCTTTTATGGTTTTAGCACCCGAGCATGAATGGGTAACTAGTTTAACCACACAGGAACAAAAAGAAAGTATTGACAACTATATTACTGAAACTCAAAAACGCTCTGAATTAGACCGTATGTCTGATGTAAAAAAGGTTTCAGGAGCATTTACAGGTAGCTATTGTATCAATCCATTCAGTGGAGAAAAAGTACCTATCTGGATTGCAGATTATGTATTGGCTGGTTATGGTACAGGCGCAGTAATGGGTGTACCATCAGGTGATCAACGAGATTGGAATTTTGCGACACATTTCAATCTACCAATCGTTCCGATTTTAGATTCTCAGCAGGATATTGAAACTCAGGCCGATGCTACTAAGGAAGGTAAATATATCAATTCTGGTATTATTAATGGCCTAGGTTATCAGGAAGCAACTAAAAAACTAATTGACTCATTGGAAGAAAGAGGCATTGGTAAAGGAAAAGTAAACTACCGCTTAAGAGATGCGGTTTTTGCCCGCCAGCGATATTGGGGTGAGCCTGTTCCTATTTATTTTAAGGACAATTTGCCTTATTTAATCGATGAAAAAGATTTGCCAATGGTTTTACCCGAAATTGATAAATATCTACCAACAGAAGATGGTGAACCACCACTAGGTCGTGCCGATGGCTGGAATTACAAGGGTAATCAATACGAACTAAGTACAATGCCGGGTTGGGCAGGAAGTAGCTGGTACTGGTTCAGATACATGGATGCTCACAACGAAAACGAGTTTGCCTCAAAAGAAGCCATTGATTACTGGCAGAATGTTGACTTGTATCTGGGTGGTACAGAACATGCAACCGGACACTTATTATACAGCCGTTTCTGGAACAAATTCCTGAAAGACAGAGGTTATGTGCCACAAGAAGAATATGCCTTGAAATTAATTAATCAGGGGATGATTCAAGGGAAATCAAGTTTGGTTTATCGTTTGAAATCAAGTGAGGGAGCTGACAAAAACCCGATTTTCGTATCGTACAATTTAAGAAACCAGTATGAAACCACTACAATTCATGTTGACGTAAGTTTAGTTAAGAATGATGTTTTAAACGTTGAGAAGTTTAAAATATGGAGACCAGATTTAGCCAGTGCTCAATTTATTCTTGAAGACGATAAATACGTTTGTGGTTCTCAAGTCGAAAAAATGTCTAAGCGACTTTATAATGTTGTTAATCCAGATGACATTGTAGAAGAATACGGCGCGGATACTTTCAGATTATACGAAATGTTCTTAGGGCCATTGACAGAAAGCAAGCCATGGGATACTCGTGGTATTGAGGGAACTCATCGCTTTATCCGTAAGCTATGGCGATTGTTCTATGATCAGAATGGTAAATATATAGTGACAGATGCTGAGCCGACAAAAGCAGAACTGAAAGCATTGCACAAAACCATTAAGAAAGTGTCTGAAGATGTTGAGAGCTTCTCTTTCAATACATCAGTAAGTACTTTTATGATTTGTGTGAATGAACTATCTGATTTGAAATGCTCTAAAAAGGCTATTCTGGATCAGTTAGTAATTGTTTTATCTGCTTATACCCCACATATTTCAGAAGAATTATGGGAGATATTAGGTAATGAAAAAGGGACAATCACTCACCAAAGCTATCCGGAATTTAACGCTGATTATCTAATAGAAGATTCATTCGAATATCCCATTCAGATAAATGGTAAAGTAAGAACTACTATTTCATTCCCGGCAGATATGAGCAAAGAAGATATAGAAAAAGGAGTTTTAGCCAATGAAAACGTTATCAAATGGTTGGAAGGTAATACACCTAAAAAATTAATTATAGTGCCTAAGAGAATTGTGAATGTGGTGATTTAAAAAATACCCCTAACTCCTGAAGGGGAATTAAAAAAGCTCTTGCCAAATAAATGGAAGAGCTTTTTTCATCCCCTTCAGGGGTTAGGGGCATATCACTTACCTACTGAAATCATATTGGCAAATAAACGATAAGCTCCCGGCACACCCGCAGGTAATTCTCTGAAAAAAGCTAAGCCTGTAAATACAAAATTCCCTTTGCCATATTTGGCATATAATACGCTCCCCTCTTCCTCTCTTTCATTGGCATCATGCATCGAGAAAATGGTTTCATACTCTTTTGCCCATTTATCTGCAAAATACAGTCCTCTTTCCTGAATCCAGCCTTCAAAATCTTTTTGCGTAATTTTGTTTGGTGTATTTAATAATACATGAGCAGGGTTTAAGATTTTTACTTCGGCATTTTCGTCAGTCACACGACCGCGTCCGATACCAAAGTTATACGGCCCCATTTCTTTTACTTTTGATGTTCCATAGAAAGCATTTGTCTGATACTGCGTAACTACTGTTCCACCATTTTTCACATAATCCATCAATTTCTCCTGAAAGAACTTCAAATGTTCTTCAGTATTGTAGGCACGCACTCCTACAATGATGGCATCATATCCTGTTAAGTCTTTACCCAATTCAATAGGAGTAAGCATAGTTACCTGATAGCCAATCTGTGTCAATGCTGCAGGTACTTCATCACCCGCACCGGCTATATAACCTATTTTTGTCCCTTTTTTCTTTAAATCTATTCTGATAGCCTTTGCTTCTGAAATAGGATAAAGAGTCAATGTTGGAATATGCTTGTAATCTATCGTAGCAATGCCGCGATTATAAGTACCATTGGCCGTTTTTACAACCGCTTTTAAACTTATCTCTGAGGCAGTGGTAGATGGGAATACTTTGAATATTACGTTTTTCTCTTCGTATTTATCTTTCAAATCAAAGTTAATAGAAGCAGGTTCGGCTCTCCAACCGCTCGGAATACTTAAGGCAATAGAACCAGACACATTTCTCTTACCCGCTTTCAAAGTTACATGCACATCTTTTGGTTGATTATCGGCAAAGGCATAAACCTTTTCATCAATAGTCGCCATCACTTCCGGACGAACTTCAAAGTAGCGATATATTTCACCAATCGATGGCTCAACAAATTTATAGGTCAATGGCGTCTGGAAATTGAATTGCTTGCCTTCAATTGAAAACGTATAATCACACACTAAATCGGCTTGCTTAATGGGTAAACCTCTTAATAACTGGTCATTTACTTTATAAAATCCCTTTTCTTTCTCTTCCATTAACCAATAAGGCTGGGTGATAGGTGTGATACTTGGTATTTGCAAATCAAAATTCTGATTGACAGGTACATTGTAAGCCAATTTCAGATTCATGGCTGAATCTTTTCCGGTTCCCTTAAAACTTACTTTCTCTAATATAATATTGGCATTTGACCGAGCCACTACATTGAGATTCACTTTAATCTTGTCACCACCAGCTACCGAATAATCTGATGGATTTGCCTCAAACCATAACCCAGCACATGCCAATATCAAGTCTTTTACCTCATTTTTCTTATAGGTTGTCCAAACATTTTCTTCCAGTCCATTAATAGCATTATAAATATTAATCAAAGCCGGGACTGATGCAGATGGGTTTTCAACCTTAAAGTTGCTTAACATTTCATTTACTAATCCCTGCACTTTTTCACCACCTTTCACACGTTTCCACGTCATATCAATACCATCAAATAGATCCTCTTTTGCAGGCTCTCCAACTTTATGCAAGGCATAATCTACGCGTTGCCCTCTTGTTCTAGCCGAACCAAAGCCCTGACTTTTATGCATACTTCTTGCCTCCGCAGCTATTTCTGTATAAGATTTCCCTAGCAAAGCATTATAATTTCCTAGTTGAATTTTAATATAGCTTCCCTCTTCAGGAGAAGTATTCTGAAAATTAGGTGAGAAAGAATTCCACACCACACGTTTTACCTGCCATGGTTTTACGTAGGCCAATTGCTCAGGAAAACGATTTGGGTCTGCCGCAGCCTTATATGCTTCTTCTGATAATACAGCAGATGCTGAATGATGACCATGACCTGCGCGTGCATCGGGCGGGAAGCGATTGACCATTATATCAGGCTGAAAATTACGGATTCGCCAAACCAAATCTGAGAGAATTTGTTCTTTGCCCCAAGTGCTTAGAGCTTCGTCCGTAGTTTTTGTAAAGCCAAAGTCATTGGCTCTTGTAAAATATTGTTCGCCACCATCAATGCTTCTGGCGCCTAAAAGCTCATGCGTTCTCAAATAGCCAACGTATTCACCTTGTTCAGAGCCTATCAGGTTTTGTCCGCCATCACCTCTGGTCATGGCTATATATCCTGCACGAACCATCCTCTCTTTCGAAAGCCAAGTAATAAAAAGTGTATTTTCGTCATCAGGGTGCGCAGCAACATATAAGACGTTTCCTACTACATTCAATCGTTTCATCGCCTGTATGATTTCCCCTGCACTCATCTGTTTCGTTTGCCCGAAACTAAACGTATAATAAAAAAGGAGTAAAAAAATTAGGGTTTTCTTCATTGTTATCAAAAATTATACAATATTTAGGTTTGAGCGGCTAATGACCGATGATAGATTTCTTGAATTACATTTTTTGGGATAAATTTGTTCAATAAATGAGACACTCTATGCAAATATATTTATTTAATATAAACACACTGCTGTGAGTAGACGTAGGGATTCACTTAGTCTGCAAAAAAGGTTTTATCCACTGTTTCTATTGGTCAGAAAAATACTAATGATCCGAATCTATGCGTACAACTCTACTTATTTTTGCCACACTTATCACATTTACCACAATAGGTCAGAAAGTTAATAAAGATTTTATTGATGGAGAAATTTATTTAAAAGTGAAACAAAAGCCTCTAGGTGCTGTTTCGAGCGCTGTTAATTTGTCGAGCGAATTGCAGTTTTTACAAAAGTTTTCTTCCGAATTTGTTTTGCAACAAGCTACCAAACCGTTTTATACTAACAATTCGGAAAATCTTCAAAAAATATATCGCTTAAAGCTGAAAAATCCTGAAAGAACGGATGAAATGCTTAAAACATTAAAGCAATTACCAGAAGTAGCTTTAGTTGAGAAAGTTCGGTTCAGACAAATCATTGCCACACCTAACGACCCTAGTACAAATTCGCAGTGGTTCCTGAATAAAATTAAAGCCTTCGAAGCATGGGATGTTAACCCGGGTGGTGCCAGTGTTGTAGTAGCAGTTGTTGACAATGCCATTCAAACCAACCACCCTGATTTACAAGCCAATATGTTGCCCGGAAAAGATCTGGGAGATGATGACAATAATCCTAATCCACCTAATATTACATTTAGCCATGGTACACATGTGGCAGGTATTGTGAGTGCTGTCTCTAATAATAATCTGGGCGTTGCTTCGGCAAGCAATAATCGCGTAAAAGTCTTACCAATAAAAGCTACTCCTGACGGGGCTGACCCAAGAGGTATTTATTTTGGTTTCGAGGGAATTTTATGGGCAGCTGATAACGGAGCAGATATTATTAGTTTATCATGGGGTGGCATTGGATTCTCGCAGGCTGAGCAAGAAGTGATAGACTATGCCTATAATAAAGGCGTTATTGTGGTGGCCGCTGCTGGCAATGAGGACACATCTGTTGAAAGCTACCCTGCTGCTTACAGACATGTGATTGGTGTTGCCAGCTTAGATAATAATGATCAACGAAGTTCTTTTTCCAATTATGGCTCCTGGGTAGATATTTCTGCTCCCGGTCGTGGAATTTTCAGCACTTATCCATTTAATACTTATTCCTCACTTAATGGTACTTCTATGGCTACGCCGTTGATTTCAAGTGCATTAGGATTTATCTGGTCTTGTTTTCCCTCACTAACACCCGCACAATTAGAAAGTCTATTAAAAAATACTGCTGACAATTTAGATTCCGCTAATCCTGGTTACAAAGGGCTATTGGGTGGCGGTAGAGTTAATTTGCTCAAAGCTATATCTTGTGCAAACAAAGGTTTGGCATCCGCCAATATCACGGTTAACGGTAGTTCATTTATTTGTCAAGGCCAGTCGGTTGCTCTTAATGCTAATCCTGGAGCTGGCAATACCTATCAATGGTTCAAGGATGGGGTACTTACTAACATTACCACCACCTCATTTAATGCCAGTGCTATAGGAAATTATCAAGTAATTATCAGTAATGGCAGCTGTAGCATACTTTCAGAAAGAACAAAAATATCTTTGAATTCTTCTTTTACAAATGCTCCGACTGTTACAGATAAAGAAGCTACGTATTGCACAGATTTAAGCCAGAATGGAGGCTTAAAAGCTACCGCAATCAGTTGTAATTACAGTGGCCCGACTACTTTTACATATAATGGCCCGCTAGTTGGTTATGATGGTTTTGATAAGAGTGGTGATGATCCCACAGTAAACGTATTTAGCCTGACAGGCACAGCCACAAGCATAAAGGTTTCTGTTACCTGGCAAAAGAAAGATCAATTCGATAAAAACTCCTGTGATGATGAAGACGGCGGCAGTACTCCCTATAATGATGAGGTTTCTTTCAAATTACAGTCTCCTAGTGGTAAAATTATTACCCTAATTGCTAACGGGGTTTATTCAGGGGGAGCATCAACATCAGGTATTGTAACCACTGTTTTTCAGACTGGTGCGGGTCAAATACCCCAAGGGTCAGTACCAGCATCAGGTACATTTGCTCCAGCTCAATCATTTGCTACCTTCCTTAATGAGAATCCAAGTGGTATATGGACATTATTACCGGAAGACGATAACGCAATTGACCCCTTGTGCGTAAAAGGCTTTTCTATGACTATAACTACTAATGGAACAAATCAACCTCCTGCTATTACCTGGTGGAGTGCTGCCAGTGGTGGAAATCTACTGGCAACTGGTTCTGATTATTTTCCTTCAACTACTAATATCGGAGAAAAGACTTTTTTTGCACAGGCAATTTGTGAGGGATTATGCCCGAGTCCGCGGATAGCTGTTAAATTAACTGTATTAACTATTCCACAGGTATATGTTTTTCCGGTCTCTTCCAATGTCTCTAATAATTCAAAATTCAAAGAATTGATTCAGAAGCAAACAATCAGGTTTACAAAAAATGATCAGAACATTTATCAGATTTATGATGCTTCTAATCCCCAGTCTGATTATGTTCCAATTGGTGATACTCCACCTTTAACAAGTCCTGTAACGCTGTGTACAACCGGAGAATCTTATTTATTAATAGCACAGGATTGCCCGACAAGCGTGATAACCTGGAACAACGGGGCCAATGGGCAGTCGTTGATGGTCACTCCTTCCTCTCCAATAGGTTATAATGCTTATTGTCATAAAGAGTGGTCGCCATGCGCACCTATTTCTTCTAACAATATTTTGTTTGTTTCTCCTGCAGACGCTGTTGCTATTAATAATAAAGTATATGCTAATTCTGTGCAGACTTTTACAGGTAATACTATTACTGCTACCAATTTTATAGAAACACCGACCCAAACCATTTATAGAGCTAATAATTCCGTTATATTAGGTGCAGGGTTTAGTGTAAGTGCCAATAGCGTTTTTACAGCAAGGATTGGGGGCTGTGGTGATTGATTTGTATTCTTGTTAGACGTATTCTATCTAAGGTATATTACCCATCAATTTCCATATCTATAATAAACAACATTAAACTATAAAAGAAAAGCCGCTGATAAAATTTATCAGCGGCTTTTCTTTTATAGTTTAATCAATTGTTCTTACAACAAATATTAGGCGTTTTCGAAGCGCGAAGCGTTGATTCCTAAGCCAACAAGTGCTGCTTTAACAGCCTTGGTACGCTCGTTTGCCAGTTGTGTATCATTGTCTGCAAAACTGCCTACTTTAACGTTTACATTAGGATACGCTTTCAGAATTTCAGCAACATTCAAAACTTCATTCATTGAATTCGCTTCAATTGAAGCACTTCCGTTAACAAAGTTTAAGCTACTAAAATTGAATGATACTTTCTGATTTGACGATGAAGCTTGAATTGATTTAATCAATTGGTCTTCTACCCCACCCTCAAGATAATTAAGGGTTACACCAGTTGCCAGGGTTTGATTGATGCTTGTTGGTAAAGATGATTGTACCACCTCAGTTTTTTTGTTTTCCAAGCCTGCATGGTTTGATTTTACTGCAATGTAAGGAGCAATAACCAAAGAAACGATTGACATCAATTTAATCAAAATGTTCATTGATGGGCCAGAAGTATCTTTGAATGGATCACCTACAGTATCACCTGTAACAGAAGCTTTGTGAGGTTCTGATTTTTTATAGTAAGTCTCGCCATCAATGACAACACCTTTTTCAAATGATTTTTTAGCATTATCCCATGCACCACCTGCATTTGACTGGAACATCCCCATCAATACACCAGATACTGTTACACCTGCTAATAAGCCACCAAGAATTTCTGCCGATGAAGTACCTTCAAAAACTCCTTTAAATCCAAAACCTACTATCACTGGCACTATAAGGGCAATAGCGCCCGGTAAAATCATTTGTTTGATTGATGCTTGAGTAGAAATTGCGACACATTTTTCATATTCAGGTTCAGCTTTATATTCCATAATACCCGGAATTTCGCGGAACTGGCGACGAACTTCGTTTACCATTTCCATAGCTGCCTTACCCACAGCCGAAATACAAAGGGCACTGAAAATAAAAGGAATCATACCACCGATAAACAACCCTGCTAATACGGGAGCTTTGTAAATATCAATGGCCGAAATACCTGCAATACCAACGAACGCTGCGAATAGTGCCAATGAAGTCAAGGCTGCAGAAGCAATCGCAAAGCCTTTTCCTGTCGCAGCGGTTGTGTTTCCAACAGCGTCCAGATTATCTGTACGTCCACGTACTTCTGATGGTAGTTGAGACATTTCTGCAATACCACCTGCGTTGTCTGCAATTGGACCAAAGGCGTCAATGGCTAATTGCATAGCTGTTGTAGCCATCATACCTGCTGCTGCGATAGATACACCATATAAACCAGCAAAGCTATATGATAAGATAATACCAGCCGCTAAAACGATAATTGGTAATACTGTTGATTCCATACCCACTGCTAAACCACCAATGATGTTAGTAGCATGACCTGTCCCTGATTTCTGAACGATTGATAATACAGGGCGTTTACCCATAGCAGTATAGTACTCCGTAATGATTGACATCAAAGCACCTACAACTAATCCAACCACAATAGCCCAGAAAACACCCATTGAGGTAAACTCATGACCACGAAGACTTAAATTTTCAGGTAAAATTTGAGTTACCAGGAAGTATGAAGCGATAAGTGTAATAACAATGGAAGCCCAGTTACCTAAATTCAATGCATTTTGTACAGAAGAGTCTTCGCTGCTGATACGTACAAAGAAAGTTGAAACCAAAGAGGCAAGCAAACCTACACCTGCAATCATCATAGGAAGGATTACTGGAGAGAAACCATTAAAGGCATCAACAACGCTGATTTCTTGTCCTAATACCATGGTTGCCAGGATGGTGGCTACATAAGAACCAAATAAGTCAGCACCCATACCTGCTACGTCACCTACGTTATCACCTACGTTATCGGCGATAGTTGCCGGATTACGAACATCATCTTCAGGAATACCTGCTTCTACTTTACCAACTAAGTCAGCACCTACGTCGGCAGCTTTGGTATAAATACCACCACCAACACGAGCAAATAAGGCAATAGACTCAGCACCTAATGAGAATCCTGCTAATACTTCGATAGCTTTTTTCATGTTATCAGAAGTAAGCAACTCACCTTTTGCAAAATAGTTATAGAAAATAATGAAAAGACCGCTCAAGCCTAAAACTGCCAGGCCTGCCACACCCATACCCATTACCGAACCACCAGTGAAAGAAACTTGAAGCGCCTTTGCTAATGAGGTACGAGCTGCTTGTGCTGTACGTACGTTAGCTTTGGTAGCGATTTTCATACCAATGTAACCAGCAGTAGCTGAAAAAACCGCACCAATTAAGAATGCTACAGCAATAATAGGGGAAGAATGAATTGGGGATTCGGCAGTGCCCTCGCTTGAGCCTAACCAAGCTAACAAGATAGCGGTTGGAATGGCAAAAAAAGCTAAGATTCTCCATTCTGCTTTTAAGAACGCAATGGCTCCATCGGCTATATAACCTGAGAGTTTTTGCATATTAGCGTCTCCGGTTGGTTGGTTAGAAACCCAACTAAAGCGCCAAGCAGTGTAAAGTAATCCGATTATTCCGAACACCGGAACAAGATAGACAATCATTGAATCCATAATGAAATATTTGAGTTTAGTAAGTATTTTTTTTACAAGGTTTGCAAATTTAACAGAAGAAGTTGAATTTGAAAATGTGATAATTTGAAAATTAGAACGAAGAATTGGGTACTTATTAATAAATATCTTATTATCAATTAATTATAACAAACATTAATTTGAGAGACATAAAAAAATTATTACTTAATTAAGTTTTTTTTGCACTTTGCTTTAATTAATTGCCACACGCATTTTCAATGTTCGCTAAAAAAGTACTATTCCCACCAACTGAGAACCCCGGAAGAAATAGGATTGCATTATCAGCTTTAATAGTGGTAGCCGAAAGTGTATTGACTTTACTAATGGCTGAAACACGGTTGCCAACAAATGTCTGTAAACCTTTTTGCGGAACAGCATTATTTATTACCACCTCCGTTGGTTTTATTTCAACAACCTGGCTTTGAAAAGGTGTCCAACAACCTGTAGCTTGCTCTTTACATCTTACTGAATATGTATTTGTTGTGGTAGGGCTAACAATAATACCTACACCCGTTTCATTGGTGGACCATTGAAATGGAGCCATGCAACCTGTGCCTAATAATAGAATATCTGAGCCGCTACATATTGTAATAGGGTTAATCAAAGGAGCTCTATCTGAAATAATTGCCATCTCATTTCCACTTTGAATAGTTACCGGATTATGATTACTAAGATTTGCGTTACGTAGTAATGGGTTAATTTCTGTAGACTGTGCTGAACTTATGGCATATGCCATAATGCTGGGTGGTGCAATGTCAGCAGGACTGATACTAAGATTTACAGTATATCTATCACTAGGGCAAACCCCTGCACAATGATTTTGCACATAATAAGTATGCATTCCAATTAAAGTATCCCCAGGCACAAATTCATTGCCCGCGGCGAGTAAAGTTCCTCCTGTATAAGATGTCCACCAACTAAAAGTATTGGGTAAACTAACATTATCTATTTGAATTTCAAGAGCAAAACCTGAAACACAGAGCGGATCACCGCTTGAATTATCATTTGGTAATAGTGTCCATGTTCCATTCGCATTCTGTCCAGTAAACACTGAAAGAGCCTGCTGTGGAGCAAATGTACCCGAAGCAGGTGCTGACTGAGCAGCTATAGGAGGTTTACCGTCCTCAAAAACGATTGTTATTTGTCCATTATACTCATAATAATTATAGGTATTGCTTGGTAAAAGTGTCAGTATGGTGCCATCAGGTGATTGGATTTTGAAAGATAATTCATCATTGTACGGAAAACTACCCAAATGCAGTGAACTGCAATCGTTTAATCCAATCTGATCTTTTTTATCAAAGGTAATTGTAACTTTTAGCTTACCCACAGACTGTGTCGCTAAATCACTTACAGTAATTGAAGGATTATTACCTGTTTGCTCATTTCCATCATATCCAATAACATTGCCAGTGTAGGAATAACTCTTGATGACCGAACCAATACATGAATTGGCTGTAGCTTGCAAACCATTGCCGACTTGTAAACTTGTTCCCTCACAAATTTCTCTATTCGTCACTATAGGAGGTGATGCCCTGTGTGTAGTTATTACAATATTTAGTTTGTTAGATTTTACTACACACTGTCCCAACTTCTGTTCTACTAAAAACTCCCCTGCTTCCGAAACCTCATAAGTTAAACCAGTTGCACCATTTATTATTTGGCTATCTTTTTTCCATTGATAGTTTGTGTTGGTAGTTGCATTTACTGAAAGCTTTGTAGTTTGTCCTAAACACAGGATAGTAGAATTATCAGAGGTAATGGTGGGATTAAGTGTAATAAATGAAAGACTAACAGCCGGAGAAGAGGTTGCGCATCCGGTACCTGATAAGGTAACCGTATAATTTCCATCCTGCTTAGCATAAAATCGATAAGCATTTAATCCTATATTATTATTATCTTTTTTCCATTGATAGTTTACGCCCTCTAGATTGTGAGCAGTAAGCAGAATAGAATCACCCACGCAAGCAGTAGTTAGACCAACATTTATAGTAACGCTACCAGGGATAACGCTTACTTTTACTGAAGTTGCCGCAATAGCACAAGTACCTTTACTAACAATTACAGTATATTGCCCGGTTTCTGAGGCAGTAAATGTAGGTTGATTTGTACCAACGCTCGTACCATTTTTTTTCCACTGATAAGATGCGCCTGCAGTCGTATTGCATGATAGTTGAATTGTGCCTCCTGGACAAAGAACAGTTGTTGCTGACGGCGTAATAATTGGTTGAATATTATCTTCCATGCAGGAAACAGCCTTTAACACATTTATTCTGCCACTACCTAGTAAACCAGAGTAACTTGAATTTTGTGAATCTATATTATCGCAAGTACTCTTAATCAGATTTTCTAGTTCTGATTGATTAAGATGTGGTTTAACCGACCATACATAGGCAAAAACACTACTTACAATTGGCGCTGCCATTGATGTACCACTCAGATAATCGTACTTATTAGTGGGTATGGTACTATAAATATTACTGCCCGGAGCTACTAAATCGACAGTTGTACCATAGTTGGAGAAATAGCTTTTTTCGTCAAGAGATGTTACACTTGCAACAGAAATTACACGATTGTAAGAAGCAGGATAATAAGTAGTATTTTGACCGTTATTTCCTGCAGCAGCAATAATCATTACCCCTGAAGCATATGCATTATCAATTACCGACTGGTTAGTAGCTGAATAGGCACTCCCACCCCATGAAATATTAATAATATTCGCCCCATTCGCCACTGCCCATGAGATCCCTTCATAGCCATGATAAACATTCTCCGATGAAGCATTGTTGGGTGTGGCTTTTATTGGGAGTATCTTTACTCTGTTAAAACCTACCGAAGCAATTCCCATACCGTTATTAGTAACAGCCCCAACCAAACCTGCTACGTGAGTTCCATGAAAAAAGGTGGTATCTGGTGGAGAAGGGTCATTATCATTGTCAGATACGTCTCTTCCGGCTAACATATTACCTGCTAAGTCGATATGATTGGTTTGTATCGCATTATCAATGACAGCTACTACTATATCAACCCCACCCTGAGATATATCCCATGCCTCGTAAGCTTTTATTTTGTTCAGATAATACTGATTGCTAACTTTAGTATCGTTAGCAATAGAAATAATCTGATTATATGGAACAGGTTCAACATATTCAATGCTATTGTCTTTAGCGATTTCTTTAATATATTGATGAATGAGTTTTGGGTTCCCAATTTTGACACGATAGACTCTCTGCAGGTCGCTTGAGTTGGAGAAATAAAAACTGCGTTTAGCTTCTAAAACATTAGAAATATGATTGGCTTTCGATAAAAAAGGTAATTCGGCCGATATATTTACGGCACCATTGGGTAAATTAAGATTAATCTTTGGAAACTCTTTGAGTTTAATATACACCTCCCCATCCAAGTAATTCTTTTGAATGGTTTGGGCAAAAATGAAATTTCCTGACAAAATTAGTAACACACTTGAAAACAATAGGAGTTTTGTTCTCATGCAATGGCATTTTAATCGTGACTATTTAATGTTATTATACGGGGCAAGGAATATTTGATCGTGTTTTCTTAGACATAAGCATTATTCATGCCATAAGTGCAGGTGAAATAGGATTAAAATTACTTTAAACGAAAATGACAAGAGTAAAAATACTCGTTTTTTTTATTGATTGGCAAATAAGATGGTTCATGTCTTTAGCTTTTACGAACTCACAGAGAGTATAAGACATCATATACATTTTGTAGCAAAGTATCAAATTGAATATATTTGATAAATTTTAAAGCTATTACAAAGAATTATGTCGTTCAACCAAATCATTATCAGTATCTTCTGCGGTATATGTCTATTTAATTGTATTCTGATTGTTACTGTATTGCTTTTTCAAAATGGCTTCAAACAAAAGCCTCAACTTTTTCTGGCATTAATGCTTATGGGCTTAGGTTTTAGATTGGCCAAATCTTTCTTTGTTTTTGTCCCTATTTCGTACCCTGGCATTGGTATTATGTTGGGTGCAACAGGCTTGCTCTCAGTTGGACCTGCTCATTATTTATATAGCTTGAGTAGTATTGGCAGAAAGATTAACCCAATCCATTATTTGACTTTTCTACCCTCTATTGCTCTAATAATTACTTATATTGTTGGAGATGCTTCTAAGCCTATTTCATGGGCTTATGTATGGGGTATTGCCTGCCTGGGTGTTTTTCAAGCGGCTTCAGTGGTGGCAGTGAAAGGTAAAGGCTTACCTAGATCTTATACTCTTTTTTCGGGTGGTGTAGCTTTGTTCTGGATAATATTTGTGCTACAGTATATGATAAATAGCATCAATTTTTATGCAGCCGGCACGTTTGCCGGAGCTTTAATCTTATATGCTATAAATTTCAGGATATTGACAGAAACATCCTTTTTCTCTCTAGTAAAGACTCCTAAACAGATGGATGAAAAGCAGGCAAGTGAAGTGCTCGGTCAGGTTGAAGAATTAATGAAATACCAGGAGTTATTCAAGCAAAAAGGCTTATCAATTAATGAAGTAGCTAAATATACAGGTCAACCTGCTTATCTGATTTCTCAATCTATTAATTCAGGTTATGGTATAAATTTCAATGAGTATGTGAACAGATTCAGGATTGAAGCTACAAAAAAAATGCTGGCCGATGCTGTTTCAAATGACAAAGTAGAATCGATTGCTTCTCAAGTTGGTTTCAAAAGCAATACCTCATTGTATCAGGCATTTAAGAAAGAAACCGGAATGACACCCCACCAATATCGTAAACAGCTCATCGGCCAGATTTAAAGTAAAAATCCTGAAATTATCCCTGGATATTATTCAGGTCGAAGGGTAATTTTCTTACCCGAATATTGGTTAGGTTGAATAGTGCATTTCCTAAAGCTGGTGCAACCGGTGGTAATCCTGGCTCTCCTACTCCACCCGGTATTTCACCGTCGGCAATGATATACGTTTCGATTTCTGGAATCTCATCATTGCGAATCAAAGCATATTGATTAAAATTCGACTGTTGAGGTATACCTGCTTTGATTTCAATCTTTTCTTTGGTAGCAGCGCTTAAACCCATAATTACATTGCCGCTCATCTGGGCTTTTACCATGTCCGGATTCACACATATACCACAATCAAGCACTGAAATTACCTTGATAACTTTGACTCCGTTATCCACTTTAGCTACTGTTATACATATGGCACAGGTACTTTCAAATGAATTAAATATTGCCACTCCCATCGCGGTATTAGCATCCGGTTTCATTTTGTAGTGGCTCCTTTCTGCTAATGTTTCCAGCACTTTTCTAAAACCTTTATCTTGCAACATATCCAACCTCAATTGCAAAGGGTCTTTCTGGGCTTTATGCGCTAACTCGTCGATAAAACACTCTTGAGCCCAGGCAAAACTACCTGAATATACACTTCTCCACCACATAATCGGGATATCTGTGGCTACTCGTTTGGTACTTACTTTTATATTTTCAATCTGATACTTATTTTTTTCGAAGCCAATTTCATTACCCACACCACTTTCTGCCTCGCCATCTTTCGGGCTATTTCTCAATTGGCCGTCGATACTTTCACATACCGCATAATGGTGTATGGTTGCAATCTTGCCATCTTTTATAGAGCCCTGCATTCTTGAAACTCCTCCACACCTATAAGGGCCCTGTGTAATGTCATCTTCTCTCGACCAGATTACCTTTATCGGTCTTTTCAATTTCTGACTTAATTCGCAAGCTTCCAGCAGATAATCATGATAAGCTTTCCTGCCAAATGAGCCTCCCATATTATAGACATGCACAATCACATCATCTTTTGATATTTTCATCAATTTTGACACGTCGTCTTTTATCCACACCGGACTTTGTATAGCTGCCCAAACTTCCACTTTACCATCAGGTCTTACATGGACAATGGCACATTCTGGCTCAATAGGTGTATGTGCTACAAAATTACATTCGTATAGCTCATCCAGTTTTTGCTCTGATTTATGAAAGACTTCATCAAAATTGCCTTTGTTATAAAATGGCTTAGTCGACTTATCAACTTCTTAATAAAGTTTTTTAAAGTAAATATCGGTATCCAAATGATCTCCCTCTTTGCCCCAGACCCCCTTTAGCGCTCTACGACCCTTCAAGGCACTCCAATAGCTGTCTGCAACCACTGCCAAAGCATCAAAACTGCTGTATGGCATAGTTCTCTTGCAAGGTACAACTGCCACAACTCCATTTACTTTCAGGGCTTCTTTATCATCATAACTCTGTAGTTTGCCGATAATGGTTGGGCTATGAAGAACTGCTGCATACAACATATCGGGCACTGTTACATCAATACCATATTGCATTTTACCGGTAATTCGTTCAAGTACATCAGAACGCTTAGTGGCCTTTCCAATAATAGTGAACTGCTCTTTGTTTTTGAGTTTAGGTTTTTCGGGAATAGGTAAGGTGCGTGCTTTTTCTACCAATTCCCCATAGCTTAAACGAGCTTTTGTATTTAGGTTAATTACTTCTCCATTTTGTGCTTTGCATTGGGAATCACTCATTTCCCACGTCTCAGCAGCGGCTCTTAAAAACATTTCTTTAGCAGCTGCTCCTGCCTGGCGGAGTTGCTCCCACGATCTTCTGACTGCACCACTACCTCCTGCAATCTGAGCCCCCTCATTGGCTTGCCCACTACTGAATATAACCTTTACTTTATCAAGGCTTACTTCGAGTTCTTCGGCTATTAAGGCAGCAGAGGCTTGAGAAGAACCCTGGCCTAAATCAGGATTCGGATTCACAAACGTAACTTGTCCGTTGGTATTTATACTAATAAATGGGTTGAAACTGAAATCGGAATTTCCCAAAGCGTCTTGTGCCAGTAAAATTTTTCCATGGTCGAGAACCAGGCAAAAGCCAAGAGAAGCTTTTGAAGCTGCTTTCAGAAAATCCCGACGACTGGTCATAGTTTTCATAATTTTATTTGGTTAAAAGGTCAGAGGCATGTTTTACAGCTTGATTAATACGGTCGTAAGTACCACAACGGCATAGATTTCCACTCATCGCCGCACTTATTTCTTCCATTTTGGGCTTAGGATTATTTTTTAGAAAAGCCACTGCAGTCATTATTTGCCCGCTTTGACAATAGCCGCATTGAGGAACCTGGTGTGCCTGCCAGGCTTCCTGCACCGGATGTAGTTTGTTTTCAGAGGGTGCTATTCCCTCAATAGTTGTGATGGTAGATTTTCCTATCTGAAAGACAGGTAATTGACAAGAGCGAGTTGGTTGACCGTTAAGATGCACTGTACAAGCGCCACACATGGCTATACCACATCCAAATTTAGTGCCTGTTATACCCAGTTTTTCGCGAAGTATCCATAGCAAAGGCATATCGGCATCGCAATCAACTGTCTGTTGTTTCCCATTAATATTAAGATTGTATTTACCCATTGGTTTGATTTTTTAATGCTACAAATATGGGTTTCATAGTTACAACCAAGCAATTTCAAGGGTATTTGATTTCTACAGATTTAGTGAATGTGTAGGAAATTGAGGGAAATAATGAGATTTAACGTCTTAAAAAGATAAATTACTATCACGCTTCAACCATGCCATACTTCCTGCTAAACAGAATAAAGCTTAGATTAAGGAAACAAAAAACCTCCCATGATAATCACGAGAGGCTTTCTAACAGTCAGATACATCAGGATTGAACGATTAGTTCTTTCCTATCACTTCATCATTGTATACTACAAATTGATTTAATACTTCTTTGATTTTTTTACGATTAGTTGCAGAATCGTTTTTCTCTTTTTCGATGGTCGAGAAATACTCGCTCAACATTTTACTTCTTACAAATTGTTTAATAGTAATGTTTTTATGTTGATCAAACACCTGTGCCCATTCAGCTCGAACATCAGCCCAGAAAGGAGCATGCTCTGCCCACCATTTTTTGGTTACTTCACAATCTTTCTCACTGCTCAATTTTTTGTAATCGTTGATACCCTTCTCTTGAACAATCAATAAATCAGTACCATCTTTTCTTAAGATTTTATCGTTATCTTGTTCGTGTAAGTAACCAGCGTCAGTTACGTAGATTCTATTACCACGTTTTAATACGTTATAATCTTTTCTTTTAGTATACTCACGACGTGGAAGTGGCGCATCTACTTTACTTTCCCAAAGATGTTTACCATTGGCATGCGACCATTGTGCAAAACCTTCATAGCGTGGAGCATCGTCTACTTCATATACTTTTTGTGTCCAGCCCTTTTTTACAGTCCCCTTTCCAAATTGGCTATATTTCCAGACACCCTCTTTATAGAAGCTCAATAAATTTGGGTCTTCGTAAGTCCAGTCTTCACGCCAGTGTTTTACCACCATTGTATCACCAATAGCCAATAAGTGTTGAATAACAATTTTGTCTTTTGACTCTTCAACCACAAAAACGTATTCTGTTCCCTTGGCGTGGTACTGATCTTTTAGTTTGTACTCTTTGTTTGGCGTAAAAGTTTCAGCGTAATCAAATTTTACTTCATGACAACCGCATTGCCCTTTAATAGCAGCAATGTCAGACGATTTCTGAGCAAAAGCACCGAAGCTCACCAATAGTAATAAAACAGTTTTTTTCATATTAATTATTTTTAGATATTGATTTGGATATATTTAGTAATTGAGTGAATGAGTGATTAATTACCAGAAAACATATTTTTTTCTCTTTAATAATCACTCACTCAATTACTATAGTCGCATTTCTTAAAAACAGACACATTTAAACCCTGCTTTACGCACGGCGCATTCAACTTCATTTTCACCTATAGAATCATGATTAATGGTTAATACATGACTTACGCCAAAATCAATCCTGAAAGAGGATACACCTACTTTTTTGAGTTCGTCACTCAGGTTTTGTAGTTGACTCGGACTCTTAATGTTTGTGATGAATTTCATGGCAGATAAGATAAATAGTGAATTAGCGAATGATGAATTAGTGAATAGAAAGTGTCGAGATTCAATATTCGCTAATTCGCCATTTGAAATTCGTTATTACTTTACTTCAATAGTAGTCTCAGAATGGTAGCGGATAGACTCATAAGGCTTTTCTTTATAGGTGCCCGGTGTTTTGTCAATCCATTCAGCTTCTATCAGATAAATACCTTTGGAATTAGGCACAAATGAAGCGCGGCCTCTTTCACTGGTGATTTTTGTTTTCTCCCAACCATCAGGGCTGATAATCGTCAGTTTAGCTTTATCAGCAGGAACATTATTTTTAAATGCATTCAGGTTTATTCCGTTGTCGGATTCAGTAGCGATAATATCCAAATAATTATTTGGTTTAGTCGCAGCAGTGGCTTTACCAACAATATAGTTGGTACGTAGGTACTGCATAGGTCTTACAATACCCAGGTTATGTTTTACCCAGTCCTGAACTTCTCTGGTTTCGTTAATACCCATTACCTGATAGTTGCCCTCAGATTTTGGTGTAAAAGTTCCTTCCCAGTGTGTCTCAGTTTGTGCAGTTGGCACTTCAGTGCGGTTACCGGCTTCATCAATCACAAAGAGTTTTATTTCATTCATTTTGTCCAGTGACTTACCTTTCATTCTTCCCTGATTCAGATACTCACCATAAAAAATCTGAATTTTGGCAGGCTCGCCTACTTTTCCCGAACCTTTCACTTCAAGCCAGTAACCATGTCCCTCAGATAAAAACGGCAGGAACAGTAAGGCGAATAGTATAATTTTATTTTTCATAAAGTTTATTTTATAAGTGTATATACAATAGTGATTTAACTTAACAAAATGCTTTGAGCTTGCTACTTATGAATACTTAGGCTTAAAAACCTGAGAGTTAGAAGTAGCAGGTTTGGCTACAACTTTAGCAGCTTTCTTTCTTCTCCCCCACCAGATATAAATCCCGGTAATTGGCAAGCTAGCCGCTATCAGACTGGCGCAAAAGGCTAGTATTTTACCAGCCAAACCGAATATGGCTCCCACGTGTATATCGTAGTTCATTCGCATGATTTTATCAGCACCAGATAAATCTTTCAGTCTACCATAAGTACTTGTAACCGATACTTCTTTCAATGTATACTGGTCAAAATATCTGTAATCATGCTTCCAATATACATCGGCATCTGTAGTAGTTGCAGTAACAATAGTCGATTTTGCTGTTTCTGGTGGGTGCACTTCAATGGTAGCTGCCCCTGGCGTTTCAATAATCATTTTTTTCCAGATTCTGTCAATGGCTGGCTCCGCTGTTGTGCTTGCCATAGGCTTTCCTGATTCTGGTTCGTAATACAATTTTTCTTCCTTTCCGCCAGATAAGGTAAAGTAATAAGCTTTTGCAAACCATTGGAAACCCCATACCAAACCCGTAACAGCAAGAATAATAGTCACCCATGTCATATAAAAACCTAATACGTTATGTAAGTCATAATTTACGCGGCGCCATTTGGCATTCCATTTAATAGAGAATCTCTGTTTGGCAGCAGATTTATTTTTAGGCCACCAGAGTATCAATCCACTAATCATTAGAACTACGAAAATCAAGGTAGCAGACGCCACAACTGGTTGCCCTATTTCATCGGGAAGCCACAAATAGAAGTGTCCATCAAGAATAAAACGGAAGAAATCCTCATCCATATTCTTGGCTTTCAAAACCTCTCCGGTGTATGGATTCACATAGACAAGGTAATAATAAGTTGGTTCGTAGTGATAGATAGTGGCAATAGCAGCTCTGCCAGGACGCTCGTAGGTTACACTATGAATATTTTTGTTTGGTACTGCTTTTTCTACAATAGCTTTAATCGCAGAAGGTGGTAACATCGGTTTGTTTTGAATCTCAACGTATCGATAAGATTGAGTGAGGTCTTGAATTTCGGATTGAAAGGCGTAGATACACCCGGTGATACTAACAATGAATACCACCAGCCCGGACGTGAGTCCGAGCCAGAGGTGTATTTTGCCTATAGCTTTTTTAAAAGTCATTCCTCTTAAAATTTGTAATTAATAGTTAGACGTAAATTTCTTTTAGCTTCTGTCTGAAAGTAGAAAAACTGGCTCCACTCATAATATCCACCCATATATAGGTAAGCATTGGTAACGTTATTGACATTTAGAGCAATGGCAAATTTGTTAGCCTGATAAGAAATGGCACCATCCATTCTGAAGTAGTTTGGCAAACCTTGTTTTGAACCATCAAACACATACCAGGACGAACGTCCGGCTTGGTATTGCCCTCCTAACGAGATTCCAAAGCCTTGTAAAGCACCATTGGTTGCTTTATAACTTAACCAGGCATTAGCAACATTTTTAGAAGTTCCAGGTATCTGTACACCAACTTTTTTCTCGTCAGTATCTTTGGTTACTTTACCATTAGTATAAGCATAGTTCAAAGTCAAATCCAGGCCATGAATGATTTGCCCACGTAAGTCAAATTCAATACCTTTTACCTGTGTTTGGCCTAATTGAATCGAGAAGAATTGATTGTTAGGGTCAGATGTAAGAACATTATTTTTAGTAATATTATAAGCTGAAACTGAAGTAGACCACAATCCACCTAACCATTCACGTTTGATACCTATTTCTTTATTATCTCCTGTAATCGGGTCAAAGGCTTTACCTTTCGCATCAGCACCTGCCTGTGGTACAAAGGCCTGGTCAAACACAGCATAAACACTTGTATTTTTATTAATTGAGTAGCTTAAACCTATACGTGGAGTAAATTTCTCCGCAGAAACAAAGCCTGAATAAGGGTCATTGTTTTGTGCTTTAGTGAAACGTCCGGCAAGCGTTAATCTTAATTTATCCTGTAAGAAACGTATCTCATCCTGCGCATAGAGAGCTGCATAGTTTTGTGCATAGTAAACGCCTCTCTGACGTAAGCTCAGGCTACGGTCATATTTAGGATAAGCAGAAACCGGAACAGTACCATAAACAGGATTATAAATATTGAAACCATTCGGGCCAGAGAAACCACCACCTTGATTCCAATCATGATAGAAATCTTTTTGTCCCATATCTAAACCTGCAAGAATACGGTGGTTGACAGGACCGGTCTTGGCATCCCCATTAACGAAGAATTGTCCTACTTTGGTTATACCCATAACATCCCAAATTGAAGCGCCTCTGTAAAGCGTATCACCATTAGCAGAGAAACCTGATGGCCATAAAGACTGACCTTGTTGGCTATATTTCATATAAGCCAGTTGGCCAGTCAATTTCCAATTGTTGTTAAGGCTATGTGCCAATGTCAGGAATAAAGTATTATCATTTATATTCGTTGGATCCATATTAGGCTCAGCTGTTGTAAAGCTTACTGGCAAATCTCCCATACCTTTTTTAGAGAAAGAATAGTTTGAACCAATGACCGACATCTGATTGAACTGATAAGTATATTCAGCAGTCAACGAAGTATTTGGTGTAAACTGGAATTTCAATACCGGAGCCACTGAAATACGATTGTTGAATTCATAATCACGATGTGAGCCTTTGGTTTGTCCCATCAGGTTCAAACGATATAATATTTTGCCATCCTGTGTTAGTTTTCCGTCGAAGTCAAGCGTTGAGCGGTAAGTATTGAAACTACCTACTGTCATAGTTGCTTCTCCTTTATTAATACCGGTAGGTTTTTTAGTTACAATATTGTAGAAGCCGCTTGGTTCACCATTGGCCAACATAAATCCGGCAGGGCCTTTTACAAATTCAATACGCTCTACCATACTCATATCTTCTACTAATGGTCCCCAGGTAGACTGCACATTCATTCCATTTCTGAAACCTGCAATCTGTGAACCTCTCATATTTATTTGCGCATAAATGTCCCAGTGCTCAACACGGGTAGCGCCACTTACATTACGCGTTACTCCTTCCAACATATCAAAAATCTGTTGGTCCTGAATTACCTGCTTAGTAATTACCTGAATATTCTGTGGAACTTCTAATAGCGGAGTTTTTAAACGTAAAGAAATTGACGGATAATCTGTTACATATTTGCTTGGATTAGCTACAACAGCAACCTCTTGTAGTTGATTAGCTGAAACCTCCATTTCGAAATCAAGCGCTATTATTTCGTCTGCTTTAATTGTGAATTTTTTATTTTCTGCTTTTAATCCTACAAAACTTGCCTGAGCTGTATACTCCCCTGGTTTTAGATTATTAATCTGGTAATTTCCCTCAATATCAGCAGTGGCACCTTTATTAGCTCCTTTTATAATAACATTTACAAATTCGGCAGGCTTACCATCACTCGTTGTAACCTTTCCTTTCAAGGTACCATTTTGAGCCAGTACCCATCCACTACACATTAATAATAATACTGTAAAAATTGACTTCATTTTTCGGGGTTTTAGTTTACTCATCATTTAAAAAATTTCCGTGGTTATTTGGTGTTGCAAATGTATAGCTTATTTAGACTAATTAAAAATAAAATCGTAAAATTATTTGGATTAATTCTAAATAAGCTTTTACCTTTGTGTCACGCTGCTACAGAAAAACTGTTTTAAAGCCAGAACTAGTAACAACACCGCACCTGAAGAGGTGATTTTTGGAAAGGAGGCATAATGAAAGATATACATTACGAGAAAGCAGTGGCTAAATTTCTGATTTTCTTAGACAAAAAAGGGCTAAGAAAAACCACAGAACGCATGATGATGCTGGAAGAAATCTATTCGCGCCACGACCATTTCGATGCAGAGGATCTCTACAAGACCATGGTTGATAAAAAACAATATGTTAGCAGAGCCACTATCTATAATAACCTTGAAGTTTTGCTTGAATGTGGTTTGATACGCAAAAATCAATTTGGCAATAATGTCACCAGATACGAAAAAGCGGCCAATTTCCGTCAGCACGACCATCTCATTTGCTTAGACTGCCAGCAAGTAAAAGAGTTCTGTGACCCACGTTTACAGCAAATACAGAAAATGATAGGCGAAATGATGCAGTTTGAAATCACTCAGCACGATTTGCTACTATATGGACATTGTGAGAAAGTAGATTGTGAAAATAAGAATATACTTAGTAATTAATTGAGTAAATAAGCGATTGAGTAGTTATTTTACTTATAACTATAATTGGGAAAATCAATTGCTAAAAGAGATTCAATCACTCATTCACTAAATCACTCATTCACTCAATAATTATACAATAAAAATCAATAACGATAAAAATGAACAATCACAAACTATTAATCCTTGCTTCTTGCGCCTACGGATATATAGGTAAATGTCAGTGTTGCGAAAAGTATAATCTGGTATTCAATAATCAGTTGTTCATTTTTTCGGAAGATGATTTAAGACAATTCAGAGTCATATTTGAAGACGAAAAGACCATTTTTGAAGCAGGAGAATTGTGTTGCAATGGCAGAACAATGGGCATGCGTACACCCATGAACAATTTTTACCTGATGTTTACTCCAAAGGAATTAGAGCATTTCAGAAATATGCTTGATGATACTTTTGTAATGATAGAAGTTAATAAAGTACTACAATACTAAAAAATCCACACAGCAAAAATTTTATATTTAAGTCGTAAATAACTGTCGTAGTAAGCAATCTTGTCACCGTTTTGTGTGGCAAGATTTTTTTTGACACAAATATAAATAATGTAGAGCAAAATAGTATCAGAAACAGCCACTCAATAAATAATATAGAATTAATCTAAAGTATACCTTTGATACCTCTAAATTTGACTACGCTAATCGAGTCAGAGCCCATCTAATATGCTCCTAATTCAAACACCAACTCTATAAATCATGAAGCCAAACTTACTATTTGTCCTGTTTTTCCTCATTTATCTTTGTAGCCAGGCCCAACAACCTTTAATTGAGTGGCAAAAGACTTATGGAGGCAGTTTCTATGATAAGGCTGTTTCGGTTATAGAAACACACGATGGAGGCTATTTTGTAGGTGGGCATTCACAATCAGATAATTTTGATTTGAGTAATCATTATGGTTTTTTTGATGGCTGGGTAATGAAACTTAGTCATTCGGGTGAATTACAATGGAAAAAATCAATTGGTGGCCGTGGAGAGGATTATATTAATTCAGTAATTGAAACCGATGACCATAAGTATATATGTGTTGGCCATACCAATTCTGTAGATTTCGATATAACTGAAAATTACGGACATATTGACTACTGGATAATTAAATTTAATGAGAATGGTGATATTGAATGGAAAAAAAGTATCGGAGGCACAAGTAATGACTATGGTTTTTCGATCTGCAAAGCTGATAATGATAATTATTTAATAGCAGGCTACTCCGAATCTAATGATAGTCTTATAGTAGGGAACCATGGGCTATTTGATGCCTTACTTCTAAAAATTGATGGAGCTGGTAATCTGACAAAGCAAAAATCTTATGGAGGTTCAAAGAGTGACTATGCCCACTCTATTATCAAAACCCGAGATGGTGGGTTTGCTTTTGTAGGTTATTCAAATTCTGAAGATTTACCCGGACTTACTAATAAGGGGGGATTAGATTTCTGGGTAGTGAAGCTTAATAAAGACGGCGAATTGCAATGGCAGAATACTTTTGGAGGTACGCTGGATGAATCTGCCAAATCTGTAATTCAGTGCAGTGATGGCAGTTTTGTGATAGCCGGAGAAACCTATTCTCATGATTATGATGCTGCAGAAAATCACGCAAACTTTGATAATCCTAATAACAGAGATTATATGGTTGTAAAAATAGATAGCCTTGGACAAAAAATTTGGAGTCGGTGCTACGGGGGCCTTAAAAATGAATATGCCCGCTCGATTCTGCAAATGGTTGATGGTGAATATCTGGTAGTAGGCGAGTCATATTCAGCTAACGGCGAAGGTGATCCAGTAGGGAATCATGGCAGTGCGGATTTCTGGGTGCTTAAACTTAATCCAATCAATGGCGATATGCGCTGGCAGAAAACCTATGGTGGTAGTGGGCACGATGAACCGAATTGTATGCTAAATACTTATGATAATGGCTATCTGGTAATTGGCAATACTGCTTCACCTAATAATGGAGATGTATCTGGCTGGCATGGCGATGATGATTTCTGGATATTGAAGTTGAAGAACAATGAATGCCAGTCTGAAATGAATCTGACCAAAAATATACCTAGTGGCAACTATGATTACACCGCTTCTGAAAGCATTAGTTTCAATGGAAATATATTGGGAAATGCTGCCATTATAAAAATGCAGGCTAATAAAAGTATTACCCTGACAAATGGCTTTCAGACCCAACCAGGTGTTACATTTTTAGCAGAAATGGGTGGTTGTAATAGTAATAACAATTAAACAAAAAAATAACGGGTTGTTGCCAACCCGCTACATATCTATTAGCGAGAAAATTCGTTGCTATTATTGACGCAAAGAACGTGGAATTGAGATAAACGCTACAGGATTGCTTGCAGAGTCAAGGATCTTTACACCTTCGATTTCTGTAATGGCAGCAACTTTGATAGATTTACCTAAGTCCAAATCTTTAATATCAACATTAATATAATCAGGGATATTTTTAGCAGGTCCTTGCAAACGTAGTTTTTGCATTTTTTGAACCAGTTTACCCCCTTTCTTTTGTCCTTCTGACGGACCGTGTAATTTAATCGGAACTGCTACTTTAATAACTTTATCCGGAGTGATTTCCAAGAAATCAGCGTGAATAATCTGGTCATTTGTCGGATGGTATTGTGAATCCTGCAAAATACCAGTGTAAATTTTACCCTCAATATTAATGGTTACTTCGTAAACATCAGGAGTGAAAAGTAAATCACGGAATAAATAAGCCGGAGCATAGAACGATACCTGATCAGTACCACCATATAATACACACGGAACCATTCCTTGCCCACGTAATTCCTGTGAAGCCTGGCGTCCGAGATTCGCTCTGTTATACCCTACAATCTCAGTTTTTTTCATTTTTTAAAATTTTAATAATGAATTTCAGAACCTGATAAAATCTTATCAGAAACCTAAATTCTGTTGATAATTTATAAATAAAGTGCTAATAGACCCATTATCTCTGATTCTTCCGATAGCCTTGCCAAACAACTCGGCTACTGATAATACCTTGATTTTAGGATTATCATACTTTAACGGAATAGTATCAGTTACTATTAATTCTTCTAATACAGAACTGCTGATGTTTTCGTGAGCTTTACCTGAAAGTACACCATGTGTACAAAATGCTCTTACTGACTTTGCTCCTTTTGAAAGGATTAATTCTGCTGCTTTACAGATAGTACCACCTGTATCAATCAGGTCATCAACCAGAATTACATCAGACCCTTCAACATCTCCGATTAACTGCATTGAAGCAATTTCATTGGCTTTTTTTCGGTGTTTATCACAAATCACAATCTCTGCATCGAAGTAAGAGGCAAATTTGCGACAGCGTGATACACCACCAACGTCAGGCGAAGCAAATTTTAGATTCTGAAGATTCTGCGTCTTTAAATAAGGCACAAAAACCGAAGTACCTTCCAAATGGTCAACCGGTATATCAAAAAAACCTTGAATCTGGCCAGCGTGCAAGTCCATTGTCATTACCCTATCTGCACCTGCTGCGGTGAGCATATTAGCTATAAGCTTGGCTGTAATACCCACTCTCGGTTTGTCTTTTCTGTCTTGTCTGGCGTACCCAAAATATGGGATGACCGCACAAACATAGTGAGCAGAGGCACGTCTTGCGGCATCAATCATCATCAACAATTCCATGATATTATCACTTGGTGGAAAAGTAGACTGAACAAGAAAAACATCGCACCCTCTAACAGACTCATCAAAACTTACTGAGATTTCGCTATCAGCAAAGCGATTGATGCTTACACCGCCTAAATCTTTGCCATAATAATCGGCAACTCGACTAGCTAAATACTTTGATGTAGTACCTGAAAAAATCTTAACTTCTGCCATTTTGTTTATGCCTCAAAAAAAGATTCGCAAAGGTACGCTTTTTGGGCAAAAAAACATATACCACTTTGGAATATTTTCGACTTTTTGTATAGATTTGCATTATTCATGGATACTCCTGTAATGTACCATGATATCTAAACGCCTTAAGCTGATGCAATTGTCATTACTGGACGAAGTTCCTGAACTCAATAAAGTTTTTTTTCTTGACGTTTTTGCAGAGTCTTATTTTGACACTGGAAAAAAACGCATGAGACTAAGTACAATAAATGGTCAGCAAATACCATGTGACCTTAAAGTTAGCTGTCCATCCAGGCTAGTGTCAAATTATCCAGAAGGTACCATCTTTAAACTGGATGCACGACTTGTGCGAAGAGGCGAAGGCAAAACCCCCTATTTTATTGCAATTAACCGTAATAATCTACAAAGGGCTTTAGAATATTTTGATTATAATCTGAAAGTACAGAATGGCTTTGATTACGTATACCCGATAAAAAGGAAGAATAGTAATAAAGTTCTGAGTTCAGCCATAATACAAAGAAAATAAATAGTTCTCCGAAAACAAGAATCATCCTGATTCTACTAAAATTTCAGGAAATTAATTATTTTTAACAGCGTTTTGACAGGTAATTTACGTCTTATCAATAATAGTTTCACTATTCAATCGTAAATTTCCCGTGATAACACAAACAGCAGAAATTTACTTAAAAACCTTAACCAGAAAAAAGCTATTGACCTCAAATAGTTTGATGGAGGTTGTCGCAGATTGCCAGAAAGGCAATGAAAAGGCCATGAAAATTTTTTATGAGCATTTTCATGGGTTTGCTTTATCTGCTTGTATGAGTTATTGTGAAAACAGAGAAGACGCGTTAGAAATTATGAACGATGGGTTCTTAAAGGTCTTCAAGAATCTAAACAAAATAGATAATATAGAAAGTATTAAACCTTGGCTTCGGAGAATTATGATTAACGGAGCTATAGATCATTATAGAAAAAACATTCATAAACAATCGGCAGAATTAAACGACAATATTGCTGAATCAAATTATGGAGACGAATCAGTCTACGCTAAGCTCTCCTCTGAAGACATCATGTTGGCAGTGCAAAGTTTACCAACTAACTACAGAGTAGTGTTTAGCTTATACGCAATAGAGGGGTATTCACACAAAGAAATTGCCGAAATGTTAAGCATTGCAGAAAGTACTTCAAGAGCGAATCTGTCTTTAGCCAATGGGTTGCTTCGTCAAAAATTAACAAAAAGATTGTAGTCATGTCAGAAGAAGAAAAATTTCATCGGATTATCAGGGAGAAATTAAACCATTTCCATCCCGAGTCTTCGCCAGATGATTGGAAAAAGATGAAACGTAAAATTATGATTGATAATCTCCTACGTTTCTCCATTCCAAGTGTTGTTGTATTAGTATTAGGATTGAGTTATTACTGGTTTACGGATGTCGACTCGCTACCTGCCAAAGAAACTGTTATTGCTCAGAAACCTCCTGTCGCCGAAATAAAACCAAAACAAGAAGAACCTATAGATGAAAAGACGTTTACTAAAGTAGAATTACCTAAAGAAAAGAAATCGAATCCTGTTCCCACTGCACCTAAAACACCTACAGTGGATGAAACCCTTAAAGAATCTGAAAGCATTGTTTCAGAACCATTGGCTAATTTGAAAGTCAATAAATTGAGATCAAGGAATGTTGCTGCTCCTGCCGAAAAACACGCAGATTTTGTTGATAAAGAACTCCGTTTTCTCAATGCATCGGCTGTTTCAATGAGTGATAAAATCATGAGAGTACGCGAATTAGGGAAAACCTATGAGTTAACTTCTTATGAAGCGCTCGATCGCAACGCTGACAAATGGAGAAATATCGTGATTGTATGCGACATGACCTCTAGCATGTTTCCATACACTACTCAGGTGTTCGATTGGATGATGGAAAATGTGGATAATACCAGTATAAAAGGTATTATTTTCTTTACTGATTGCGATAGCCTTGGGAACGAAACCAGAGGAAAACTCCCAGGTAAAATGTTTATGGTGAAGAAAAAAGATGAATTGCTATTGTGGGACACCATGTTTGCCGCCATCAATAATACTGAAAATAATAAAGATAAAGCTGAAAATAATATTGAGGCATTACTTTTTGCACAAAAGAACTTCCCGGAGGTTGATGACTTCGTGATGATTGCTGATAATAGTAGTCATGTAAAGGACATGAGGAATCTTTCAAAACTAAAGAAGAGAACTCATATTATTTTATGTGGGGAAACTTACAAGAAAGATTTAGCTTTTCAGTCAGACTACGTTCAGATAGCTAAAAAGACTGAAGGCAGTATTCATACCTTGGAAGACGATATTATTAACCCAGCCAATATTAAAGAAATGACAGTTATACGTGTAGGACGAATTTATTTCAGATTCCAGAAAGGGAAGTTCTATACTACTAAAATGAGTTTCCGTCCTTAATTACTGCCTTCTATTTAAAAGTATTTTTTATAAGTAGTGAATGTCTGGCTTTAAATAAATGTATTAAGCACTAACATAAATTTACTAACCTCATTCCTATTGTTTCTACTTTCCTCGAAATGGGGTTACAATTCAAAGAAATAAGGCCACTTCCGCTCGACTCTTTCATCTTTGCTTCTTTTAAAGCCAATTTATCAAAAGATTCAAGAGTGGCTTATTCAGTCATTTAAACGAATTTATCGATTGAATTAAAACAATTTTCTTCTTAAACCGTTATAATTTACAATCCACGGAATCAAAATTTGCTACTTGATTAAACCGATGCAACATTTTTAAATCAAATGCTCGTCTATAGGTTTGAACGGCAAAATTTTTGCTTCTCCTTTTCCATAATATTAAAATGATGATGAACATGAAGAATACCGCATTTCTAAAAGATTCGCAAGGAAGAGTAATTCAAAAACAAAATCTTCATAATGGCAGCCTGCAGGAGTTTGATGTTGAGAAATTAAAAGATGGGGTTTATTTTGTAGAACTACAGTTGGCAAAGGGTAAGTGCGTCACACATCAATTCTCTATTAATCATTAAATTAAATGATATAAAATGACAGAGGTCTTATTTTTTAAGGCCTCTGTTTTTATTATTGATAAATTTCTCTTCGTGCCGATAGCAAAGTATTGTACATCAAAGCTGCTACAGTCATAAGCCCCACCCCACCCGGTACTGGTGTGATATAGCTACTTTTCGGGGCCACTTCGTCAAATTTAACATCGCCTTTCAAGGCAAATCCGCTTTTTTTGGTTTCATCAACTATACGTGTTAAACCTACGTCAATTACAACAGCACCCTCTTTTACCATTTCAGCCGTAATAAATTCAGGTTTGCCTAAAGCGGCAATGAGAATATCAGCCTGACGTGTAATTTCAGCTAAATTCTGTGTACGACTATGAACCAACGAAACTGTGCAATTGCCCGGGTATGTATTTCTTTGCATCAGAATACTCATAGGTAGACCTACAATCTGGCTTCTGCCTACTACTACGCAATGCTTTCCGGCTGTTTCGATATTATATCTTTTAATTAACTCTAAAACACCAAAAGGTGTAGCAGAAATGTAGGCAGGTAATCCCTTAGCCATACGCCCTATATTGATTGGATGGAAACCATCCACATCTTTTCGTGGCTCTATCGATTCAATTACTTTTTCTACGTTTATTTGTGATGGTAAGGGTAATTGTACAATGAATCCATCAATATCTTCATCATCATTTAATTGCCTGATAACCTCAAGTAGTTCTTCCTCTGTAATACTATCATCTCTGCGAATAAGTGTTGATTTAAAACCAATTTCTTCGCAAGACTTAATCTTACTGGCTACATAAGTTTCACTTGAGCCATTATTACCCACTAATATAGCTGCCAGATGAGGTATTTTACCGCCACTGGCTTTTTGTTTTTCTACTTCTTCTTTTAATTCTAGTTTTACCTGAGCCGAAATTAATTTTCCGTCTATAAGATTCATTGAGCTTATTTTTAATGAGAGTGCAAAGGTCTGTTAAATCAAACAAATTCAAAAATTAATCTTTGAAAAAATGGAAATCAGCCGTTTAATGGTTTTAATAAACGCTATTTTTATTTAAATACTTAATTACTTTTTCCATATCAAATTCATCCTCTCCGCTTACAATCAGTAAATCTTTTATTTCAGAAGAAGGCTTGCCAAATTTCTGAAATGAATTCCAGATGTGATCAATAAACCAGGTTGGTTCATAACCCCATCTAGTATCCATCGATTTTCTAATCAGAAATGTGCGCTTAGAAACTTTTACAAACAGTTTTTTATCAAGTAGTGCATTCGTAGACTCATCATAAAATGCAAATAAGCCCTCCGCTATCACCACATCAAACTTTTCTCTGAAAAGACTGAGTACCTCTTTGAACAATTCAAAATCAATAGAGTGTGGAGACTCCCAGTCTGTCCGGTTTTTAATTTTAGGGATTTGCGTTTCAGGAAAAACGAAATCGTCCTGATGAAAAATAATCGCCTTTTTCCCATTTTTACGAAAATGCGTCACCAAAAGATTTGCTAAAGTACTTTTGCCAGAGCGGCTGACTCCTCCAATTCCGATAAGCATACGTTAGATTTATATTATTTTGTAAAAATGTAAATTTTCAATAAAAGATTTATGTAAAAAATTAGAAACTGTTCATTTAATCTTATTTTTGAATAAATTTCAAACTTATACCCTAACCTACATATTCATGGATAAAAACAAGCTTACTATCATTGCAAGCTATGTGGCAATTGCCTGTGGCATCTTAATTCTTATAATTAGCCTTTTTCTCCCTGAGGTGAGTACTTTTAAAATCGTAATGGGACTTCTCTTTATAGCAGTTGGTATGATTGGTCTAAGGTGGTTCCATCGATAGCGAATCAGCCAAATCTGTAAGTCTGTGACTAAAATTATGTTATAAATATTCAATCACCACTTTCTATGAAAAAAACTCTGCTCATTACATTTATAATAGCCTTTCAATTTTCAATTAATTGTTTTGCACAAACCTCTACTTATTTAAAGCCCGCCCGAGTATTTGATGGAGAAAAAGTCTTCGAAAATTATGGAGTAATGGTGAAAGGTAATAAAATAGAACAAATAGCACTTCAAACAGATATTGAAAAAAATCTAAGCAAAGATACCAAAGTAATAGAACTGAAAAACTGTACGCTACTACCCGGATTAATTGAGGGGCACACGCATTTGTTCTTGCATCCTTATAACGAAACATCATGGAACGACCAGGTTTTAAAGGAGTCACGTTCTTATCGGACTGCCCGAGCTGTAAAACATGCAGAAAGAACTTTAAAAGCAGGATTTACCACTGCAAGAGATTTAGGAACTGAAGGCGCAGAATTTGATGATGTTGGTTTAAAAATGGCTATTATTGAAAACGTAATTTTAGGTCCAAGGTTAATAATTGCCACGAAGGCTTTAGTAGCTACCGGAAGCTATGCTCCTAAAGGATTTGCCTCAGAAATCAACGTACCTCAAGGCGCAGAGGAAGCTGACGGACACGATGATTTAATAAAAAAAGTGAGAAATCAGATTGGTAAAGGAGCTGATGTAATAAAAATTTATGCTGATTACCGATGGGGATTGAGAGGTGAAGCTGCACCTACTTTTACACTTGATGAAATTAAACTGATTGTTGCAACCGCTAAAAGTTCGGGAAGACCAACTGTTGCCCATGCTTTAACAGCCGAAGGAATGAGGAGAGCGATCATGGGTGGTGTAGAAACTATAGAACATGGCGACAATGGGACACCTGAAATATGGAAACTAATGGTAGAAAAAAATGTATGCCTCTGCCCTACTTTGGCTGCAGGTGATGCGCTCTATCAATATGGTGGTTGGAAAAAAGGGATTGACCCGGAACCTGAAAAGATAACTCATAAAAAAGAGTCATTTAAAGAAGTGTTGAAATCAGGTGTAAAAATATGCATGGGTGGCGATGTAGGAGTTTTTGCTCATGGAGACAATGCCAGAGAGATTGAAATGTTAGTTGAATACGGCATGAAGCCAATAGAAGCTCTACGATCTGCCACAAGTACAAATGCAGACGCTTTTCATATTGAACAACAGGTTGGAAGAATTAAAACAGGCTTATTAGCAGATATTGTAATTGTAGAGGGAAATCCAACAACTCATATCAAGGATATTAGAAATGTAAAGCTGGTGATGAAGGACGGGCAGGTGATAGAATAGAATATGATTCCCGCAAAGTTTAAATTTTGCGGGAATTCGTTTTTATCAAAGTAGCCGAACAACTGCTATGCCCGAATGCTTTTTAAATCGATTTAGATAATCAGCTAAAGGCTCTGTCGAAATTACAATTTTTTTCATTTCCTGCGAAGCATGCAACAAATGAACTCTTCCATTCTTTCTGATAGCAAAACCCTCATGGTTAAAATCAAGCCCCTCGATATTTGATGTAATGGCAATTATATCTCCATCCTGAATCTGACTTTCTACTTTTCTGACATTGGCTTTGGGAACATAATAAAAATCATACTTATTCAAATGATTCTCGTGGCTTTGAACTGTAGAAAAGGTTTCATTATTCTGCAAATGAGGGTACAAATTACGATGACTGGTCATGAAATTAATTTGTTTTTCAGCCGATATTCCTCCTATCATTTCAGTCATATCCTGCACCAGTTTATTCTCTTCCGCCCTTATGGCCCATTCTTTGAAATAGTGTAACCTGGAAGCATATCCGTTTATTTGTCCGTCTCTATATCTTAATTTCTTAAGCATATGAAGAAATGCAGCAAAACCAGGTTTAGAAGAATGTTTCGTAATTGCCATTGCTGAAACTGTCTCAACAAAAGTCCAGCAGTCGAAATCTTTCAGATTACAAACTAATTGCTCTTTAGTCGCCACATCAAGCGTACCTGCCTTATAAGGTTGACCAATAAAAGATTGCGCAATTGTCAAGGCTGATTGAGGAGTACTTTCTCCCTTAGGCAAATCCATTTTTTGTTTAAAAACCAACTCATCTGCACTCTGCGCTAATAAGAACTTTGATGTAAGAACAAATAAAGTCGTGAAATAAAATTTCATGGAAAGCAATTTCTTATACATATTGTTTGAGTTATTAGGGCTGCAAAGATAATGGAAAACTGTTTTTCTTTGCATAACCCTTAAAATCAGTACCTAATTATTCATTAATTCTTCAATTTCCTCTACCTCAATGGGAATATTCTCCATTAAATCTATATTCCCCTTTTGAGTTATCAGAATATCATTTTCTAATCGAATGCCCAATTTTTCTTCTGGAATATAAATGCCCGGTTCGCAGGTAAAAACCATGCCGGGTTTAAATGTTTCGTATCGACTGCCAACATCGTGCACATCAAGCCCTAAATGATGTGAAATACCATGAGGAAAATATTTTCTATATAAAGGTGCATCCGGGTCTTGTCTTTCTACATCGCTCTTACTCAACAATCCCAACCCAATTAATTCAGACTCCACTATCTTGCCTACATCTTTTCGCAATTTATCCATGGTGTTCCCTTTCACAATCATGTTGCGTGACAAACGCATAATTTTCAGAACTGACTCATAAACCTGTCTTTGACGTGGAGTGAACCGACCACTGACAGGTAAACACCGAGTGATATCTGCATTGTAGTTAGCATATTCTGCACCAAAATCCAGTAGTATAACTTCCCCTTCTTTACAAATATTGTTGTTAGTAATATAATGTAACACACATGCACTAGAGCCTGATGCCATTATTGGATGAAAAGCATGCCCACGAGAGCGATTCCTTAGAAATTCATGGGTCAGTTCAGCCTCTAGCTCATACTCACGTACATTGGGTTTCAGAAATTTTGCCATTCTCATAAAGCCTTTTGCCGAAATTTCAATGGCCCTTTTCATGAGCTCAATTTCCTGAGGCTGTTTGATTACCCTTAATTGGCGCATAAGAGGAGCTAATCTTTCCACTTTATGCAAGGGGAATTTCTGCTGGAATTCTGTAATAAATCTTCTTTCGCGGCTCTGAAATTTCCAATCTGCACCGTCATGCTCATTCATATTCAAGTAAACCTGGTCGGCTTCAAAGACCAGTTTGCGTAGTATCGACTCAAAACTGCTTGTCCATACTACTTTGGAAATATCTGAAATGTTCGTGGCTTGCAATTTAGTCAGTCTCTCACCCTCCCAGGTTTTTATATGCTCGCTGGTTTCACGTAATAATAATATTTCTCTAAGATTCTCGTCAGGAAAATCAGGAAATAAAATCAGAATACTTTCCTCCTGGTCAATACCTGTCAGATAAAAAAAATCGTTATTTTGTCTAAAACCTAATGTGCCATCGGCGTTACTCGGAACGACGTCATTAGACAAAACAATTACCATCGATTTGGGTTTTATTAGTGAATTGAGACGTTTGCGGTTGCTTAAAAACAAAGTAGAATCAATTGGCTCGTAACGCATATTAGGTGATTTTCTAAATGAGTTTAGTCGTTTGGGTTTATTTAATCAATATTTTCAGCTAAATTTATCAATTAAATATAGCTTTTATTAAAAACTCTGTTGAAAGATTGTCTTATCACGTAAGACAAAACAGTTTTCAGGTATCTAAATATATGAATTATAGTATTGACATGACAAGGGTTGGGCAATTTCTTTTTTTCTTTGTTTTCATTTCATTACAAGGATTTTCGCAGCAGAAATATTGGGTTCTTTTCAAAGATAAGGATTTAAACGCAAGTGCTGCCATTTCTGAAACGTGTAAAGAAAACAGAAGAGCGATAGGCGTTGCTGAAATTCAAATAACCGATTATCCTGTCAATAAAAAATATATTAATGGCCTAAAATCAAATGGTATTTTTGCGATTAATGAATCCAGATGGCTGAATGGAATTTCCTCTTATCTTACTTATTCACAGATACAATACATTAAAAGTTTGCCTTTTGTTCAGGAAATTATACCCATCGAAGGCAAATTAATAATAACCAAGACTAATCTGGATAAACCACACTTAAAAGCTGAAGATGATTTACGTGTTGACTATGTAATGAAGCAGATTGGAATTGAGGGTTTCCTACAAGCAGGCTTAAATGGCAAAGGCATAACCATTGGCGTAATTGATGCCGGATATTATGGTGTTAGTGATTCGCCGGCACTAGGGCATTTGTTTACAGAACAAAGGATTTTAGGTATCAGAGACTATATTAACCCTAAGAAAACTAATCATTTTGATGAACGTGAAACCTCATCAGATTTTCATGGCACTGAAGTTCTGACTGCCATAACAGGCAAGTCTCAGGATGAAAAATTGATATTAGGATTGGCTACTCAGGCCAGGTTTTATCTAGCAAGAACCGATACCGGTGGTAGGGAATTTCGCGGTGAAGAAGATAACTGGGTTTCTGCAATGGAATGGATGGATAGCCTGGGAGTACGCTTAATTAATACTTCACTAGGCTATGCAAAAGGTTTTTCGAATGCGAAGGAAGATTATAAACCTGATCAAATGAACGGGAATACCAGCATTATTGCCCGAGCCGCTAAAATAGCGACTGAAGAAAAAGGTATTGTGGTAGTGGTTTCAGCAGGCAATGAAGGTGGTGACCGGGATTGGCGTATTATTTCAACTCCGGCAGATGCAGAGGGTACGATTGCCGTTGGTGCCACTAACGAAACTGGGCTTAAAATGGGCTACAGTAGTGTTGGCCCCGATTTCTTAGAATACCTGAAACCAAATGTAGCTTGTTACTCACTATATGGAACTTCTTTAGCTGCCCCAGTAATTACGGGCTTTGTTGCATGTATGCTACAAGCAAACCCTAAACTGACGAATAAGGAAATCAAAAATTATTTACAAAAATCTTCCAGTCTTTATCCTTTTGGTAATAATTTTCTAGGATACGGTATACCTAATGCAGCCAAAGCTTTAGATTTAATCCGAAGTCAAACTAAAGAGCCTTTAGAATCTCGCAATATTACCCGAACCCTATCTATACCAGAAAATGAATCGCAAGCTGAAATTGCGGTAAAAGAGGGAGAGGTAGTAACTGTCTTCTACAAAAAAACACCATATTTGGTTCTTTCACAAGATGCGCAAAGAGTAAAACGTAACTCTATTGTATTAAAGCGTAATTCAAAGGTAAAACACACTACCGTAGTTACAACAGAAGAAGTAATTGAGGTAATTTGGTTATAAGTAGTATTATTTTTTTGACATAAACCAAGGCTACATTTTTAACTCTATCACATATTATGGCTTTAACTTATGGCAACTCCTAATGCAACTGCCGCTGCCGCACTACGCCTTCTTAAAAAATAAAATCCAATGAAAAAACCAACAAGTGTCAATAAATCAGAATTTTCACTTGATTCTAAGATGCTGATTTTGCCCTCCTGATTAAGAAAATTTCTATCACGGTCATAATTGATAATCACTGGATCATTATCAGTATCAGGCAAATCATGTATAAGTTCCCACTCTCTCATAAAGAAATCGGCTCTTTTCCATATATACTTTTCTCCATTAGTGAGTTGTGCTTCAGCTTTATTTCTAAAACCCAGATAAATCTTCCCTACTTCCAGGTTATTCTCGTCTGTAATAGCTACTTCTTTATTCACAAATCCATATACATCGAATCTAAATTTTTTACCGTTTAATTCAGCCTCTACATCTCTGTCAAGTATTTTGAAAGTCATTGTTCCTATGATTTCCCCTTTTTCACCTTTAAATTCGATACTTCTGTTAAAAGCTTTTCTGGTCCAGTTTAATGATTTTGTCATGTTCAATTGTCAGTTTTGAATAGATAAATGATGAAGCTATTATTTGTTGCAATAACTGCGAATGAAAATTACTTAATAATACATCTTTTTAGGAAAACTTTCATCTTTTGGCTCTATAATTATCATCATTTCAACAAAGTTTTTTTGTCTTTTCATTAGTACTAATATTTTATCTATACAAAACTAAATTTTGTCTCATAAAACCTCAAAAGAATTAAATTTTAAAGTAAATTTATCCATCCAAATATTCTACTTATGAACCGACGTTTAGCTATCAGAGACCTGACTTTAGCCTTAGGTGGGCTTGTCTCTATTCCTTCATGGGCCTCCAACGGATGGAACGCGAACTCCTTGTCGATAAGCTCAAGTTTTTTCAAGACTGCTGAACAGAATATACTCGAAGTAATCGTAGAAACTATCATTCCTGAATCTTCTACCAAAGGAGCAAAATCTTTAGGTGTGCCTGCTTTTTTGCAAAAAATGCTACAAGATTGCTATGAAGCACCTGTATCTGAGAATATTAAGAATGGCTTATCTGCAACCGATGCCACAGCCCAAAAGCAGTTCGGCAAACCTTTTGAAGGCTGTAATACTCAGCAAAAGCAGCAAATACTGTTAGGTTTTGAGAAAAGTGAAGATACCAGACTGAAGGAGTTTTATAGTCTGATTAAAAATCTGACTATACTCGGATATACTACCTCTGAGTATGTGCAAACAGAGTTTTTGCATTACAATATGGCACCCGGGCATTATTATGGTTGTGTATCTGTAAAAAAATAAACTATTCACCTATACTACGACATAAAATGGCAAATCTTGCAATAGATATAAAAAAACAGAATACTTACGATGCCATCGTGATTGGCTCGGGTATTAGTGGAGGTTGGGCAGCAAAAGAATTATGTGAGAAGGGTTTGAAAACAATCGTACTGGAACGCGGAAGAGATATAAAACATATTGCAGACTACCCAACTGCTATGAAAAATCCCTGGGATTTCGAGCATCGCGGGCAAGTGCCTTTAGATGTCAGAAGTCAATATCCTAAGGGCAGGGCAGCATTTTTAAGAGAAGAGACGCTTCCGTTTGCACTGAAAGATGGGATACAACCCTTTGTAGAAGAAAAACCTTTTACCTGGACACGTGGATATCATGTAGGAGGTAAATCATTAATGTGGGCAAGGCAAACACAACGCTGGAGTGATTTAGATTTCGAAGGCCCAAAACGTGATGTATTTGCTGTTGACTGGCCTATCCGCTATGCTGATATTGCACCCTGGTATAGCCATGTAGAGAAATTTGCCGGTATCTCAGGTAATAAAGATGGTTTACAGGAATTACCAGACGGCGAATTTCTTACTCCGATTGAATTGAACTGTGTAGAACAACACCTGAAAAAAGTTTTAATAAAAGAATATGATAGCAAACGCCATGTAATTCAGGGACGTTGTGCGCATGTAACTGACCCGCAGCCTATTCATTTAAAACAAGGTAGGGCTACATGCCAGCATCGCAACTTGTGTAATCGTGGTTGTCCGTACGGTGGATATTTTAGCAGCAATGCATCTACCCTACCATGGGCTGCCAAAACTGGTAATATGACTTTACGACCGTTCTCAACTGTTCATTCTATTATCTTTGATGAAAAACTCAATAAAGCCTCAGGTGTAAGAGTGGTTGATACCAATACCAAAGAAATGATTGAGTATTATGCGAAAATCATTTTTGTTAATGGTTCTGCTTTAAACTCAAACCTGATTTTGCTGAATTCAATCTCCGCTCGTTTCCCCAATGGTTTGGGTAATGACAGTGGACTTTTGGGTAAATTTATAGCTTGGCATAACTACCGTGGTAAAATATCGGCTGAGTATGAAGGTTTTCTGGATAAGATCACCGATGGAAAAAATCCAAGCAATGGTTATGTGCCAAGATTCAGAAACCTGCATTCACAGGAAACTGACTTTTTGAGAGGTTATGCCGCTGGAGTTGGCGCAGGTAGAGGCTCTTATTCAAGCCGGGAAGGTATTGGCGAAGATTTGAAGAATAGCCTATTGTTTCCTAAATTGAATAATCATTGGCACGTAAGCTCATGGATGATGGGCGAATGTGTGCCAATCGAAAAAAATCATGTCAGGTTACACGAAACACTGAAAGACCCTTTTGGTATTCCGCAATTAGTCACTTCTGCCGAATGGACTGATAATGATGTAAAAATGGTAAAGGATTACATGGAACAATTTACGGAAATGTTTACCAAGGCAGGGTTCAGAAATATAAAAGCGGTTGATGGCAAATCAAATCCAGGCTCAGATATTCATGAGATGGGTGGTGTAAGAATGGGACATGACCCTAAAACTTCTTTGCTTAATCAATGGAATGCTTTGCATCTTTGCAAAAACGTTTTTGTAACAGACGGCGCTTGCATGACATCTACCGGAACGCAAAACCCTTCCCTGACTTATATGGCTCTAACTGCCCGCGCAGCAAACTACGCAGTGGGCGAAATGAAGAAGAAAAACCTTTAATAACTATAATTAACCTCGGCGGAAATCGCCTCATTAACTATGAAGAAAATCCTTTTTTACAGTTTATTAAGCCTGGTATTTATTCAGGGAGTAAATGCGCAAAAGAAAAAGCCTTTGTACACAGCACCATTTGCAGTACAGACTTATACTTATCGCAATGTAATGCCTAAAGACGTACCCGGTACACTTGACCTGATTAAATCATTGGGCATCACCGAGATTGAAGGTGGTGGAGCAAAAGGTGTAACATTAGAAGAATTTAAAAAAATGTGTGATGATAGAGGAATTAAGATTCCATCGACCGGGATTGGTTATGAGCAATTGAGAAATCCGGAAGAAACCATCAAAAGAGCCAAGATATTGGGTTCTACTTACGTGATGTGTGCATGGATACCTCACAAAGGTGATAATTTTACCATTGAAGAGGCAAAAAAAGCAGTAGAAGATTTCAACTATGCCGGTAAAATATTCAAAGAAAATGGTATTACCTTCTGTTATCATGACCATGGCTATGAATTCAGACCATATGAAGATGGTACATTAATGGATTATATCATTAAAAACACAAATCCAGAATACGTTTCTTTTGAGATGGATGTATTATGGACCATTCATGGAGGCGGCGATCCTGTAGCTTTAATGAAAAAATATCCTAATCGCTGGAAATTAATGCACGTGAAAGATTTGAAAAAAGGCATTAAAGGTGATTTCTCTGGTCATACACCTGCTGAGAACGATGTGGTTTTAGGAACAGGGCAAGCTGATTGGCCAAATATTTTTAAAGAAGCCAACAAAATCGGTATTAAACACTTCTTTATTGAAGACGAAAGTAATAACGAACTGGTAAATGTTCCGAAAAGTATTGAGTATCTAAAGAGTTTGAAGCAGTAATTTTAAACGCAAAGAGGAGAAACCGCTAAGGTCTCTCCTCTTTACTTTTATCGAACATCTAATCAATTATTGTTTTTTAATCCAGTCCAGAATATAATCTGCATCTTCCTTCCAGGTTGCTTGGCCTAGTACGTAGTGGTTTCTACCTTTGAATTCTTTATAATCTAATACCGATCCTGATTCTTTGTAAGCTTTATAGTTACGCATATTCAGGTGTGCCGGTATAATTGTATCTTTATCACCTGAGGTAATCAATAAAGGGGCATGTGGTTTAGCAAAATCAACTTTTGCTGCACTTGTTAATCCACCTCTGGCTACAGTTTTCGATTCAGGAATGGTATTTTTTTCATAAGCTTCTTTTTGTTCTTCTAATGGCATTCCATTCACAAAAGCATACTGCCAGTCTTTAAACGACATCAGGTAAGTTTTTTTCAAGGATGTAAACAAACCAAGTACTTTCCAGCCTGCTTTCAGGAACGAGAATTCATAAGGTATAATACCTTGCGGAGCAACCGGGTGAATGGCGATACCAGCTGCAGCTAAATCTCTGTTTACTAAAATCTGCGTGATTAACCCCCCTAAAGAGTGACCAATGATAATTGGCTTTTCCGGGAATTGTTTCACAATATTTGCATAATGATCTACTAATTCATCTAAAGTCAGGGCAGCTAAATCAGTGTCATTCGGTTGTCTGCTTCGTAAATCCTCTGCAGTTGGTGCATCTTTAAATGGCCAGGCAGGAGCAATAGTGTTATAGCCTTTGCTTTCAAAATATTTTTGCCATTCCTGCCATGAAGAATTGTGAACGAAAGCGCCTGTAATAAATACGATGTTTTTGGTGGTGATTGAATTTTTCATTGTAGTATTGATTTGATGTTTTTAAAATCTGTGTTGTTGTTATCGTTAAGATTATGATACAAATGTCATAGATAGGCATGACAATAATTTTAACCTAAGTTAAATAAGCAACCTAAGCCAGATTTTTTTCCAATAAATTCAATACAGTTATTAAGAATGAGTTAACCACGGAGTATCACTAAGTTTTGGGCAGAGTCGAGCTGAGTTTAATCAAATCAATAAATAATTACTTACCAATAATTCTCCTGCGAATGCGGCTCAACGATGGGCCCTGGATGCCCAGATAGGAGGAAATCTGATATAATGGAATAGTATTGAAGATATCAGGGTGCTCGTCAATTAATTGCAGGTAACGCTGTTCAGGAGTTTGAAATAAAAAGCTTTCAGTACGATTCATCGAAACATTAAAGGCCAACTCAGCTATGAGTCGCCCAAAATGTTCCCATTTATGAGATTTCTGATATAATCGGTTAAGGTCATCTATATGGATATACAGAATCTTCGAATCGACCATTGATTGAGTAAAGTAGTTACAGGGAGTTTGAGTAATAAAACTTTTGAATGAAACTACTACCTGATTTTTTGAGAAAAAGAAGACATTCTTTTCTTCGCCTGTATTATCATCAACATAATATGTTCTGAAAACGCCATCAATAATAAATCCAAGATACTTGCACACATTACGGTATTCATTGTAATACTCTCCTTTTTTATAATTCTTATGCTGCCAATAAGGTGAAGCAAGCTTAAAATCATCTTCATCTATTTTGGCTAATTGTTGTAAAGCGTGAGCAAGTATATCATGGTAGTTCATCATAAATTTCAGTAGATTCAGGTTTTATCAAATCTACAGACTCTATACATATTTAGCAAGTTTTGATTGAAATTGACATTAAATTTCATATTTATCTCAACCATAACTTTTTATCAGAGTTTTATAGGCATCGAAAGCAGGTTTAGATATATAATCATCTTTCATCAAACCGAATTGGAATCCGTTATCCGAACTATCAGCATCTCTTAAACCGAAATACTCATAATGGGTAATATTTAATTCCACCTTCAACTGATTCACTACGAGCAGTGTATCTATTAAGACTTCCTTTTGTCTTTGAAAGGTGCGTTCCGGAGTAGTGGCCCATCCATTTTCTGTAATATGGATCGGAATATTGTCTGAAATTTTCCCAATAGCTAGATTTGCTTTTCTGAATTGATTTAATACCAGATTTACCGCTTCTTCTATGCTTATTGTAATACCATCAGGTTTTGCAGGTAATGGTATAAATACATCGGGAAAAAAGTCCAGACCAACAAAATCCAACGAGTTCATAAATTTTGGAGTAATTCTCTCTGCTAAACTTTGCCAGAAACTATCCGTCGGGTTAAATGAGACAACGGCATTAAAGCCTACCATTATATGCAAACCTAATAGAGAAGCCTCTCGCTTGGCCACGATAACTCCTTCAATAATAGCTTCATGAATATTTTTAGAACTCCCATCCCCTCCTGTTAAAGCATCAGGATTATTAGGTTCCTCTGTAATTTGTATTTTATGCAAATGCGTTGAGTATTGATGAATCATTCTTTTAATAAAAATAATCCATCCGTCAATATCGCCTGTAGCACTCCTATAGCATAATGTCAAATCCAATTTTCTTCCATTGATGCAATATTGTTCCATCATTTCAGGTGCTTCTACGTCAACATTATCGAATCCTCTATATCCTCGTACCAGAAATAGTTGTTTATCACCCTGTAAAATATCTAATGCCTCATTAATCTTTTCAGGATTATTTGGTAATCCTTTTTGTAAAGCATCTAGTCCACCGGGGTAAATACCAAATATAAGTTTATCATCCATAATATATTGTTTTCGTTATTTAATCGACAAATATACATCGCTTTAGATTTATTTACAACATATTAGTTTTTATTTTCTTATATTTACATCGGATCAGATATAACATCTATGAATAAGACAATAAAACTCTTAATAGAATGGGATTCATATGAACAAGAGAATCCACACGCAAACCTTGATGAATTTTGCAGGTATTATTTGGCAAAACAAAATCTTAGCGAAGAAAATACATCAGCAAATAGTAGAGGCTTGCTTCTTAGAACAATGGGGCGTATCACAAGCGCTTTTAATCTTTATCAAAGAGCTGCCATGAGCGAAACTCAATTACCGTTCCACGATGGTTTTTATTACCTGAATGGTTTAGCACATATAGGTGAGGTTCGCAAGACAGATTTAATTAATTATTTACTTGTAGAATACACTACAGGCATGGAAGCTATTGCGAAATTACTGTACGATGATTTCATACAAACCCGCCCTGACGAAACAGATGGAAGAGCACGTTTAATCAGCCTTACAGAGAAAGGCAGGCAAACTTTGGCTGAATGCTATAAATATATGGCTAAAGCTGGAGAAATGATTTTTAGCGAAATGAGTGAAGAAGCTATCCAATTATGTATTCAGCAATTAGAAGCTGTAGAGAAAAAGCATTCAGTATTGGCGGTAGAAGTGAAAGGCAAGAGTTTCGAAGAGATGTATAATTACATAAAAAATCATTAAGAGCAGCTACTACAGCAAAAAAGACTGCCCTTCAAGCAGTCTTTTCTACAAATAATCTATTGCTAAAATTATCCGACACTTCCTTCTAGTGAAATCTCTAATAATTTTTGTGCTTCAACGGCAAACTCCATGGGTAATTGGTTTAATACTTCTTTTACATATCCATTTACAATCAATGCCACCGCTTTCTCTGTTGGGATACCTCTCTGGTTGCAATAGAACAATTGGTCTTCGCCGATTTTCGAGGTAGTTGCTTCATGTTCTACTGTGGCAGAAGAATTATTTACTTCAATATATGGGAATGTATGTGCTCCACATCTATCGCCCAATAATAACGAATCACACTGTGAGAAGTTACGGGCATTTTGTGCTCTTTTTGAAATATCTACCAAACCTCTATAAGAGTTCTGGCTTTTACCTCCTGAAATACCTTTTGATACAATACGGCTTTTGGTATTTTTACCAATATGAATCATTTTCGTACCGGTATCAGCCTGTTGCATATTGTTTGTAACAGCTACTGAATAGAACTCTCCGATTGAATTATCACCACGAAGAATTACGGAAGGATATTTCCAGGTAATGGCAGAGCCTGTTTCAACCTGTGTCCATGAAATTTTAGAACCTTCACCGAAACATAATCCACGTTTGGTTACAAAGTTATAAATACCACCTTTCCCCTCTTTATCACCCGGATACCAGTTTTGTACAGTTGAATATTTTACTTCAGCATCTTTGTGAGCATAAATTTCAACTACTGCCGCATGCAATTGGTTCTCATCACGCTGCGGGGCTGTACAGCCTTCCAGATAACTTACGTAAGCACCTTCGTCAGCAACAATCAAGGTACGTTCAAATTGCCCGGTTCCTGCCGCGTTAATACGGAAGTAAGTAGACAATTCCATCGGGCAACGAACGCCTTTCGGAATATAACAGAACGAGCCATCAGAAAATACGGCTGCATTCAGTGCTGAATAAAAATTATCTTTTACTGGTACAACCGAGCCCAAATATTTCTTAACTAAATCAGGGTGTTCCTGAATAGCGTCTGACATTGAACAGAATATAATTCCCAATTTCTTTAGATCTGCCTTAAAGGTTGTAGCCACTGAAACCGAGTCAATCACGGCATCAACCGCAACACCTGATAAAGGTTTTGATTCAACACCGGCTAAACGCTCCTGCTCTTTTAATGAAATCCCTAAACGCTCGAAAGTACGACGTAATTCCGGGTCAATTTCATCAAGACTATTAACAGTCTTCTTCTGTTTTGGTGCAGAATAATATTTGATACCCTGAAAATCAACAGGTTTGTAGTGGATGTTTGCCCATTTAGGTTCAGTCATGTTTAACCATGTTCTGAAAGCATTCAAACGCCATTCTAACATCCACTCAGGCTCGTTTTTTTTCTCAGAAATCAAACGGATTACATTTTCGTCTAATCCTGCCGGAACTTCATCTGCCTCAATGTCGGTATAAAACCCGTATTTATATTCGGAGCTTGTTAATTCTTCTAATAATTCTAAGTCTTTACTCATGTATTTTTGCTTTGTGCGCTTTTAAAATAAAAGCGAAATATTAGACTTTTGCGTAGTAACAAATAGCAAACTAAGCATCTGCTGTAATTATCCTAACACCAGTTAAGAAATATTTGTTCGCAAATTTAGCCTTAATACCGATACGATGGGCGAATTTGTTAAATTTATTCTCTATAGACCAATATTCCTTACTGTGCAGGCTGAAAAGTCGCTACAAACTTATACGTTTCACCGTTCAATGTAATAGTTGTTTGTCCCGTAAAAATGTTATCGTTCAATTCTACAATGTCAAATACCGTATCATTTAGTTCTCTACCCAGGAAAACAATTTTGTCGATTTTAAATTTAGTTTCATTTTCCTGAAAGCTCCAGTTCGATTTCAACAAAAGGTCGGGGTCATTTGCACCACATTTCGTTGCACCCTCTCTGAACTCATATGTATTGTTTGGATAAAAAATCAATATATTATCAGTGACACAAGCAGGTTGGGTAGTTACTAAATCTACTTTAAGTCCACCAGAATTGGTTGCTTCCGCTTTCGTATTCTTCCATGTTTTAGAAGAAGCCCCTGCCAGATATTCTGTTTTTGACTTTGCCGCTACAACAGATTTCTCTTTACACGAAAACACAATTAAACTACTGATAGTCAGGACAATTAGAACTTTACTGAATCTCATTTTTCGAAAATTTTGTTTACTATTAATTATTTACAATTTGCTATTATTCAATATCTCCACAATTCTCTGCCCTGTCTTAGCCGATGCCCCAGCACTACCAAGTATTTCTCTTATTCTTTGATAGTCCGCTATTTGCTGCTTTCTTTTCTCCGAATTACCAAGTACTGCTTTAATTTCTCTCGCAATATTCTCAGAAGTCAATTCGCCTTGTAACAACTCTTTTACTACTTCTTTTTCAGCAATGAGATTGACTAACGAAATAAAAGGCACTTTAATAACCATGCTGGCTATACTATAGGTTACCAGACCCATTTTATAACAAACCACTTGGGGAACTCCAAATAAAGCAGTTTCTAATGTAGCTGTTCCACTTGTTACCATTGCTGCTTCGGCATGGCTTAATAAGTCGTAAGCCTGATCAAAAACAAGGCTGACATCATCAGACAAAAAGCGTTCGTAAAACTCTTTTGAAAGATTGCCTACACCTGCTATAACGAACCGATAACCCGGAAATTGCTTTTTAGTGGCAACCATGAGTTCAAGCATTTTCTCAACTTCCTGCTTTCGGCTACCGGGCAATAAGGCAATTATTTTGCTATTTTCGAGTTTATTCTGGCTTAAGAAATCAGGATTTGGTTGAAAGGCTGCAATTGCATCGAATAGAGGATTACCCACAAATTCAACTTCATAATCATACTTTTTAAAAAAGTCGACCTCAAAAGGGAATATCACAAAAAGCTTATCAATGGTTTGTTTTAGCTTCAAAGCTCGTTTTTGATTCCATGCCCAAACCTTAGGTGAGATATAATAGAATAACTTATAACCTTGTGGTTTTGCCCATTTGGCTATACGCATATTAAAGCCTGCATAATCAATCAGAATAATGGCATCGGGCTGAAATTCCTCTATCTGTTTCTTGCAGAGTTTAAAAAAGCCAAGAATTTTTGAAAGGTTCTGCACTACCTCAAAGAAACCCATAAAGGCTGTATCTCTATAGTGCATCTGAATAGTTGCTCCTGCTGCTTGCATATAATCTCCACCCCATCCTAGTATCTGAGCTTCTTTATCTGCTTGCTTAATAGCAGTAATCAGATTAGAACCATGCAAATCTCCTGACCTTTCGCCGGCTATGATGAAGTATTTCATTTGGAGGAATTTAGTGATTGAGTGAATTAGTGATTAAGTGATTATTTTATTGTCAATGTATTTCTAAAAAATAAACGTTCCTCAAAATCTTGAATTTTGTATAGATAGGGAATTGCACTTTTTATAACTTTGAAAGTTTGTCTTAAAACCGTTTAACACATTTCGATAAAATTCTAAATAATCTAAGAAATAGTTATTCTACTATTAGACAATGAATTACTCCCCAAAATACTCTACATAGTGATTAGGCGTTTCAATTAGTTTTACACAGTGCAAAGCACTATTGTATTCATTCTCAATAACAGGGGCTAATATATTCCAGATTTCAACCGCAAAAACTTCAGTACTTGGAAACTTGCCTTTCAGGAATTCTACATCTTCATTCAGAAAAGTATGATCTACTTTATCAATGATTTCCTGTTTCATCAATTTGCTCAATGCCTTTAAGTCCATTACAAATCCTGTGTTAGGGTCTATTTCACCTTTTACAGTTACAATCAGTTCCCAGTTATGACCATGAATATTTGAACACAAACCAAAAACCTCTCTGTTTTTCTCTTCCGACCACGTGGCATTCCACAATCTATGCGCTGCATTAAATCTTTCGCGCCTTGTAATATGAATCATAATATTTTGTTGATTTTCATTTTGACCTTTTAACAACGGAACCCGTTACAAAAAGTTCACAAAATTACCATCAAAAAAGCATTAACCTATTGTTATGAACGTTATTTCAATGCATATTCTTTAAAAAGTCCAAATTAATCGAAGTTAAGTCTATGGATTTACGTTTTGGAATGTGCTAAATTTGCAAACTTTATAACACTACGAAAGTTTTATGATAATTGTTACGGGTGCCGCTGGTTTTATTGGAAGCTGTTTGATACAACGCCTGAATCAAGACGGGTTTAATTTTATTATTGCGGTTGATGACTTCTCTAATCCTCTGAAAATGAAGAATTTAGAGAATAAAAAGATACAAGAGTTTGTGCACCGTGACGTATTTTTTGAGTGGTTAGACAAAAATCAGGCTGAAGTTGAGTTTTGTTTTCATATCGGTGCACGTACAGATACTGCAGAGTTTGACCAAGATATTTTCAACAGATTAAATCTGAATTACTCAAAGCAGATATGGAAAAAGTGCCATCTGTACCAGATTCCACTTATCTACGCCTCTTCAGCAGCTACTTATGGGAATGGTGAGTTTGGTTATGATGATAATGAATTGCAGATCCCTCAATTAAAGCCTTTAAATCCTTACGGAGAATCGAAGAATGAGTTTGATAAATGGGCTTTATTACAAAAGGATGCTCCATTCTTCTGGGCGGGTTTAAAATTCTTCAACGTTTTTGGACCAAATGAGTACCACAAGAGTAGAATGGCTTCTGTTATTTTCCATTCTTACAACCAGATTAAAGCGACAGGAAGAATCAAACTTTTCAAATCCCATCGACCTGACTTTAAAGATGGCGAACAAATGCGTGATTTCGTATATGTAAAAGATTTAGTGGAAGTTTGTATTCATCTAATGCATTCACGTCGTAATTCGGGTATATATAATTTAGGTACAGGCAATGCCCGTACTTTCCTGGATTTGGCTAAGGCTACCTTTGCTGCTCTGAATCTTGAGCCTCAGATAGACTTCATAGATACGCCAGTTGATATTCGTGATAAATATCAATATTTTACTCAGGCGAATATGAGTAAACTACGTCTGATAGGGTATAAAAAATCTTTTACCTCTTTAGAAGATTCGGTGCAGGATTATGTGAGCAATTATTTAGTTGGAGATAATTATCTTTAAAATCTTCATTTTATCCTCCTTTTCTTACTATTTTTGCAAAAATTCGTTTGCAAGCCTGATATACGGGTTTTAGAGATATTACGTTGTTACGAATAAATCAATAGACAGTTATTAAACATCACAGCTGTCTTAAAGACTCGGAACTGAACATTTAGATGAAAAATATTCGCAATTTCTGCATTATTGCACACATTGACCACGGCAAAAGTACACTTGCCGATCGCCTATTACAATCTACTAATACTATTTCAGATCGTGAAATGCAAGCCCAAGTGCTTGATGACATGGATTTGGAAAGAGAAAGAGGGATTACAATAAAAAGCCACGCCATTCAGATGAATTATAAGTTTGAAGGGCAGGAATATATATTAAACCTGATTGATACTCCTGGTCACGTCGATTTCAGTTATGAGGTTTCGCGCTCTATTGCCGCCTGTGAAGGTGCTTTGTTGGTGGTAGATGCTTCACAAGGAATTGAGGCGCAAACTATTAGTAACCTCTTTCTGGCGCTAGATCATGATTTGGAAATCATTCCGGTACTCAATAAAATTGACTTACCTGGTGCAATGCCAGAAGAAGTAAAAGACCAGATTGTAGATCTGATAGGTTGTGACAGAGATTCTATCATCCCTGCAAGTGCGAAAGAAGGTATTGGAATTAATGAAATTCTGGCGGCTATTATTCATCGTATTCAGCCACCTAAAGGGAATCCAAATGCTGAATTGCAAGCCTTGATTTTTGACTCTACATTTAACTCGTACCGCGGTATTGAGGTAATTTTCCGTGTAAAAAACGGCCGTATATCTAAAGGTGATAAAGTAAAATTCGTAGCCACAGGTAAAGAATATTTTGCGGATGAAGTAGGGATTCTGCGTTTAACCAAAGAACCTCGGGATTACGTAGATTGTGGAGACGTAGGATATATTATTTCAGGTATTAAAGTAGCCAAAGAGGTAAAAGTAGGTGATACCATTACTCACTCTGAAAACCCAACTAAAGAAGCCATTAAAGGTTTCGAAGAAGTAAAACCCATGGTATTTGCCGGTATTTATCCGGTTGATACCTCAGAGTTTGAGGATTTGAGAGAGGCCATGGAAAAGTTGCAGTTGAATGATGCTGCGCTTATCTGGGAACCTGAAACATCAGCCGCTTTGGGCTTTGGTTTCAGATGTGGTTTCTTAGGTATGCTACACATGGAGATTGTACAGGAGCGTCTGGAACGTGAGTTTGACATGACAGTATTGACGACGGTACCATCCGTACGTTTTAACGTAATAGATAAGAAAGGAGAAATTCTTGAAGTTTCTGCACCATCAGAAATGCCTGACCCAAACTATATCGACTGGATTGAAGAGCCATTTATCAATGCACAAATTATTACAGCCTCTGACTACGTTGGTCCAATTATGGGTCTTTGTATGGAGAAAAGGGGTATTCTGAAAAATCAGGTATATCTGACTGCTACCCGTGTTGAGTTAACTTTTGAAATGCCGCTTTCGGAAGTAGTATTTGATTTCTTCGACAAACTAAAAACTATATCAAGAGGATACGCCTCATTAGATTATCATCTGATAGGCTATCGTGAATCTAATCTGGTAAAACTGGATATTCTTTTAAATGGTGACCCGGTTGATGCCCTTTCGGCTATTGTGCACCGTGATAAAGCCTACGATTGGGGTAAGAAATTATGTGAGAAACTTCGCGAGCTTTTACCACGCCAGCAGTTTGAAATTGCTATTCAGGCAGCCATCGGGGCAAAAATCATTGCCCGTGAAACGGTAAAAGCCTTACGCAAAGACGTAATTGCCAAGTGTTATGGAGGTGATATTTCCCGTAAACGTAAGCTTCTGGAAAAACAGAAAAAGGGTAAGAAGAGAATGCGCCAGATTGGAACAGTAGAGGTGCCACAAGAAGCATTTATGGCTGTATTGAAGATTAGCTAAATATAAATGCCCTTCCTGATTCTACTGACGGAGGGGCTTTTTATTTCGTTCCAGTAATAGAATTACGTAAAGTTTTTGTTGGAATATTAATGACATTCACAGACTTTATTATAATTTTGGGCATCAAAGAAATTTGTTACAACCGATTCTAAGTAAAATCAATAAATTGCTCAAGGCTACGTAACTTTTTATTCAGCTATGATGTTCTGATAAAAGTACAGGAACCGTTGCAGCAAAATCATTAATCCAAAACCAAGCAAATTTTTAAAATGGCAGAAGTAATCCGAATGCCCAAGATGAGCGACACCATGACTGAAGGTGTGATTGCAGCATGGCATAAAAAAGTTGGAGATACTGTAAAATCAGGCGATATTTTAGCAGAAGTAGAAACAGATAAGGCTACAATGGATATGGAGTCTTATTATGATGGCACCTTGCTATATATTGGTGTAGAAAAGGGGCAATCTGTTCCGGTTGATGCTATCATGGCCGTAATCGGTAAACCTGGTGAAGATTATCAAAGCCTTTTAAGTGGTGGTGGATCAGCACAGCCTGCTGAAGCACCAAAAGAAGCTGCTCCGGCTGCTCAACCTGCGCCACAACCTACTGCACCGGCAGCCCCGGCAGTAGATACATCAAATATTAAAGCTAAAACAGTACAAATGCCTCTTTTGAGTGATACCATGACAGAAGGGGTAATACATACCTGGTTGAAAAAAGTAGGTGATAAAGTAAAATCAGGTGATATTCTGGCTGAAATTGAGACAGATAAAGCTACGATGGAACTTGAAGCCTATGAAGATGGCACATTGTTGTATATAGGTGTTGAAGCCGGACAGGCTGCAAAAGTGAATGCAGTAATTGCTGTTATCGGTGAAGAAGGTGCCGACTATCAGGCGCTTCTAAACGCTGGCAATACTCCTGCTACTCCTGCACCAACAGAAGCAAAATCAGAGCAACCTGCTGCTTCCACCCCGCAAGCAACAAATACACCTGAATCAACTGTATCCGCTAACAATGGGCGTATATTGGCATCTCCATTAGCGAAACGTCTGGCGGAAGAAAAAGGTATTAATTTATCTGATGTAAATGGTTCTGGCGAAGGTGGAAGAATTGTCAAAAATGATGTTGATAGCTTCCAGCCAAAAACTAAACCTGCTACACCAAGCCAAACTACCGCTCCTGTAGTTGCAGCGGCTCCGGCGGGTCAGGAAAGCTACGAAGATATACCTCTTTCGCAAATGCGTAAGACTATCGCTCGTCGTTTAGCTGAATCTAAATTCTCTGCCCCTGAGTTCTATCTGACGATGGAAATCACAATGGACAAAGCCATCAAGGCTAGAGAGGCGATGAATGAAATTTCTCCTGTGAAGATTTCGTTCAACGACATGGTAATTAAAGCTGTTTCAGCGGCATTAACTAAACACCCTATGGTAAATGCATCCTGGTTAGGTGATAAGATTCGTAAAAATCACCATGTACATATCGGTATGGCCGTAGCGGTTGAAGAAGGACTATTAGTACCTGTTATCCGTTTCGCCAATACCAAAACACTTTCTCAGATTGCAGCCGAAACCAAAGATTTAGGAGGTAAAGCTAAAAACAAGCAATTGCAACCTAAAGATTGGGAAGGCAATACCTTTACAGTAAGTAACCTGGGTATGTTTGGTATCGAGCAGTTTACCTCAATCATCAACCCTCCTGAATCTTGTATCCTTGCTGTGGGTGCTATTAAAGAAACGGTTGGTGTTAAAGATGGTCAGTTCTTCGTAACTAATATCATGAAGCTAACCCTTACTTGTGACCACCGTGTAGTTGATGGCGCTACTGGTGCAGCATTTATGGTTACTTTAAAACAATTGTTGGAAGAACCGTACAAATTATTGGTATAGATGTCATTCAAAGCATATCAATTGAAATCACTGATAAATCCCTCATTGAAAATATGGGGGATTTATTGCTTTTTAGTATTGGCTATTCCTTCATTCGCACAGGAAACACCTCAACAAAGGCTTACCAAGTTCTTTACCTGGATAGGCAAACCAGAAAAATTACCCAACGAAAACGAATGTTTTTATGGAGAAGGGATGGATATTATTAAAATTAATACCAAATGCATCCAAAACTATTTGGTTGCTATTCAGAAGACCGGATTGTTTTCAAGCGTGTATATGAAGAATCTGAAAAATGAATTTGCCGAGAAGCAGGCCATTGTAGCTAAAAAGGATACAGCGGAAAGAATGGATTATGATAGGTATTTACTATCTCAGGACCCTCCTACGACGGCACAACTACTTTATGCACTCAAAAACAGTTCTTCCACTAAAATAGACAAAACAAAGGCGAGGGTAACAGTAAATCTTAAAAAGCCTTATGTACAAACACTGATTTATAATTTTGATTTAGAAGATAATCTCTGGAAGATTTCTTCCGTAGAAGAAAAAGAATAAGATGGAAAAAATACACGCAACAACTGTCCTTGGGATCATTCATAATGGTAAAGTAGCTCTGGGAGCTGACGGGCAGGCAACAATGGGCAATACTATTGCCAAAAGCAACGTAAGGAAAGTAAGAAAGCTATTCGGCGGCAAAATATTAGCAGGTTTTGCTGGCTCAACAGCTGATGCATTTACCTTAATTGAGCGCTTTGAAGAGAAACTCAATTCTTATGGTGGTAATATGAAACGCGCAGCTATTGAACTAGCAAAAGATTGGCGTATGGACAGATACCTGCGTAAATTAGAAGCAATGTTGATCATAGCCAATGAAACAGAACTTCTGGTTATTTCGGGTACAGGAGATGTATTAGAACCAGATAATCAGATTGCAGCTATAGGCTCGGGAAGTATGTTTGCACAATCGGCCGCGATAGCTTTAAAAAGACATGCACCACAATTAAGCGCTCATGAAATGGTACAGGAAGGATTGAATATAGCGGCAGATATTTGTATCTATACTAACCACAATATTATTATAGAGACGCTTTAATAGCTGATTTTGTGATACCACCTTATGAAGCAATTCTAAGGTGGTTTTTTATTGTAGATTTATTTTCAATAGCAGCTTATTGAATTGAGCTAAGTTTTTTTTCCGGGTATCTATCAAAAATATAATCTTCCTGATCGTAGAACTGATCGGATAATACTAACAAAACAGCATTTTCAGAGAAATCATACATCTCATGCCAATCCTTAGGGTCGAGTAATAAACACATATCAGGTGCATCTAAATCATATACATGCTGCTCTTCGCCATCATCTACAAAAACTTTACAACTTCCACTTACACAAGTTAAAGCGTTATAAGCCAGTTTATGTCTATGACCACCCCTTATTTGATTCTCCGCATCATAAATATAAAAAATCCTCTTGATGCCCTCAGATAATATTTTTTCAAAAACCGTCAGACTTCCCTTTTCCGATGAAAACGTTTGTAAATGAAATAATTTTGCCATAAGGCTTTTTTGGCTTAGTTATAATAGTTAAAAATTGCGAGTATACTGTAAAATAAAGGCTTTTTTTTATAATTTAAAAGCCTTAAGCTCTAAATTGAATTAAAATTGCTCTTTTCTTATTTAACAACCACACGGGAACTTCATTCTTAGAGCTTTATTTTTATCAATAAAGTTGCTCCATAAGCTTGGTTTTGGAATAAAAACCACTCTTCCGGCCCCCGGAATCACAGTACTTTGTGTAGGTTGTCCTATTTTATTAACAATTTGTTTATACATTTTTTCTGGAATCAGATCAATACATAAATTGATACCTGCAAAATCATTGTATTGAAAATACTTAACAAAGTATGCCAGTTGCTCGTCTGAAAAGTCATTAATAATTCTGGAAGCATTCCGCCAATCTCTGGAGTCAGGTTCAGTCAGATTTCCTACACCTATATCAACAAAACCCTTAATCGCCGCCGGATGAATATGGCTATAATAACCTCCTATCACCTTTTTATGATGAAAGCGTCTTAGGGCATATACATTACACGTTTTCTGAAAAATCGGACAAAGATTTTCTTTTAAGCCTGTCCCATCCCCTCCTACCACGCAAAACGGAAAATCTAAAACTGCTTCACCTTTTTGCTTTTCAACTTCAGACATATAGTTGAAAAAATTCTTATCGACTATGTATGTTTTTTTATTGTACAAAAATCGATAAACAACCACACCCTCTATCAAAAATAATACTGTTAAGACTCCTATTAATATTTTAGGTATTCTTACCCGATATAAATCAAGAGGTAATAAAAAGCAACAAAAAATAACCGGTAATATTGAGGTAAACCTTGATGGTACTCTATTAAAAGTCCCCCAAGGAAAAATCTTTAGTGTCGGAACCCTATTTGGATGATAAAAGGTTGAAATGACCAGTAAAATCGCTAAGGGTAAAAACACCAGCCAATATTTCTTCCAATTCGAAAAGAACCCTAAAATACCTAGTCCTAAACAAAACCATCCAGGGCTCCCTGAACCCAACCCCTCGGGCATATCTCTTAATATTTCAGTTAATGGATTTTGTGTGGCATTAAAAAAAGGAAAATACGGAAACAGCATTCTTAACGGATGACTCCAAAGGTGTGGTGATTCTGCATTGTCAAAATGCAATGACTGTGACTCTCGATAAATCTGCCACACAATTGGTAAGTAAAAATACAATACCAAAAATGATGGAACAGCTAGTAATACATACAAACCTAGACTTGCCTTAATCTCTTTAAACCAATTGGTGAAATATAACCCTAATTGATTTTCGTGCTTCCTATACCTTTTAATTAAGACAACGACTACCACCAATAAACTTAAAACAAAACTTGTTAAAGCAAATCCACAGATATAACCTAAGTTCATTCCAAGTGTAGCTATCAACAGAAAAGCTTTCAAAAACACCCATTTCAGAGAAATGCTCTCTCGCAGAATAATCCTTTTCGTTAATACAAAATCAGAAAAAATACTTAGGATTGTCCAATGAATAGTACTATGATTAAAATGGTGTGGGTATTTGTTGAGTGCATAGAAATTAAAAAATGTCACTACAAAACCTACAAAAAAAGCTTTCTCTGCGCCAAATTCTTTCTTCAACAAAACATACGAACCTAAAAATGAAATCACAAGGCTTAAAACATAATAGTAGTTCAGCCATGCGCCATGTCCCCAGTTTTTGTAAAAAAAAGCAAACCAATAATTGCTTTCGAGCGACCAGTCAGAAAAAGCCTGTGTAGTACCAAAAGGATAAAATGTCTGATTCTGCTGAAGTGCAATTTGTGGAAAGATATCGAAATGGATATTCTGAGATAAAAAATAGCCCACATATTCCCATTCGTCCACATCTCCACCTCCTGTTAGTGGTAAGCTGAAATTTCTGATAAAGAAAACTCCATAAATGACAGGAAGTAAAATTGCAATAAAAATAAAAATCTGATTTTGCCTTGATGCTCGAAAGTCCATTCAATGTGTTGCTATCCTGAAAGAGAACTAAAACACAAATGTACCAATTTTATCAGAACCTTTCTAATTTTATGGATTGACAAGACTTCTATGAAAAAGGTTGTAATACCTTGAAAGTATTTTATAATAATGGTATAGGACGCACTGTTCTCTCCTCTAATGAAATAAAAGTTTCAGTACGCTGAATGCCCTGAACTTTTTGTACCTTATCGTGGAGGACTTCCCGAAGATGAAGCGTATCCCGACAAACTATCTTGGCAAAGATACTATACATACCAGTAGTATAGTTAATACTAACTACTTCTGGTATTTTTTCGAGTTGGTCGGCCACCTCATCATATAGTGAACTTTTATCTAAGTATATGCCAATGAATGCGCTTATGTCCCATCCTAGTTTAACAGGGTCAACAATCAGTTGCGAACCTTTTACAATGCCCATTTGTTCCATTTTTGCCATCCTGACATGCACGGTTCCTCCTGAAACAAAGATTTTCTCGCCAATAGTAGTATATGGCATCTTGGCATCCTGCATTAATAATGATAAAATCTTCAAATCTGTTTTATCAATTTCTAAATTTTTGTCCATTGAAAGCATATGTTTTTGCGAATTTATCAATAATTATATTTAATAATTAATAATTATCTAAATATTTGAGAAAATTTATAAAAAATTTGCAATTAAACAGATTTATGTCGTAACTTTGTAATGTCAAAGCGAGAGAAAAACAGCCTTGGCGATGATAATGTAAGGTGATGAAATTGGCAGCCATGCCCTCCTGTCTCGGGGGTGGTGATAATAGGACAAACGCAGCATAAAGCCGGACAATTTTAGTCGACTGGGATTGACCACCAAAATTTGTACTGTGGCTAACTACACCGTGGGCGGTTCGAGTCCCCCTCTTACAGCGTGAAGTATGAAAGATTTATGATTAAATTTCTTTCATACTTTTTTTTTAAGTATGTTTGCTTAACAAAAACATTATTTGGTTTTTAGTTTGTTGATGAAGTGTAATTGCGACACGCAGTTCCAAATTGAGGATTGCGTGTTTTTTATTTGAAGCTTTTTTGCTATTTTTCGTATGAATCAGAGCCATTTTACGATGATTCTTAATTTACCTATCTTATAGAATAATCAACAAAGAAAATCAAACCCTCATTGGATGACCCCGAACTCTCCTCTATTTATAAATGACGCCATTGCACTTGGCATCCTTCTTGGTACACTAGCCCTTATCTTTTATTCAACCAGAGTTAAAGCCTTTGAGAAAATCTATAAAATCGTTCCGCCCATTTTATTATGTTTCTTTATTCCAGGTTTATTCAGCTCTTTTAATATTATATCAGCCGAGCAATCACAATTAGATGAGACTGCGTCCAGATTTTTATTGCCAACCTGTCTAGTATTCTTTACGTTGGGAATTGACTTTCAGGCTATTAAGCGTTTAGGAGGAAAAGCAATATTTGTTTTTCTGGTCGGGGCTATAGGTGTAATGATTGGTGGCCCTTTGGCGTTGTGGATTGGCAAAAATATTGACCCTGGCTTTTTAAACAGGAATGGTGAAGAAGTATGGAGGGGATTAGCAACCATAGCTGGGAGTTGGACAGGAGGCAATGCTAATCAATTGGCGCTAAAAGAAGTATTTCAGCCCGCTCCCAACGTTTTCGCCCAAACGAGTGTCATAGATGTATTGTTTGCTGAATTATGGCTGGGGTTATTATTATATTTTGTTGGAAGGGCCAAATTGATTGATAAACAAATGAAAGCCGATTCATCAGTCATTGAGGAAATCAGAATTAAAGTTGAGAATACTAGTGCGCAACAAAAAAATCCTGATTTTCAGGAATTGATTATTTTACTGGCTGTAGGTTTTGGAATTACTGCTGTTTCCCATTTCATTGCTGACATCATCGCGCCTTTTATTGAGCAAAATTACCCAATGTTGAAAGCATATAGTCTGGCATCAAAATCTTTCTGGATTGTGACCATTGCTTCTTCTTCGGGTTTAATATTATCAACAACCAAAGCCCGGAAATTAGAAACCTGGGGAGCAACTAAATTTGGTACTTTGTTTTTGTATATGCTGATTGCAACCATAGGTATGCAATTGCATATTTTTGATGCTTTTCAGAATCCTACCTTATTTATTGTTGGTTTAATCTGGATTCTAACACATGCTATTTTTATTTTAATAGCGGCAAGAATGGTGAGAGCTCCATTCTTTTTTACGGCAGTTGGCTCACAGGCCAATGTCGGTGGCGTGGCTTCAGCCTCAGTTGTTGCCGCCGCTTTTCACCCGTCTTTGGCACCAATTGGAGTACTATTGGCTATCTTAGGAAATGCTATTGGTACGTATTGTGGATATGTTACGGGTCTAATTATGCAATGGATTGCAAATTAGGCATTGTTTTTGTCTGGTATTTAGTATTAGAATGCGACCCAAGAAGTAGCCCCAAAAATGCAGTAATGAAAATCTTTACCGCTGTACTAACATTTCTTATTACTACTGCTGTGTTTGCTCAGGAAAAACAGCTCAAAAACAAATTCAATTATGAATTTGAAGTAGGAGGCTATTTTTCTCTTACTAATAAATTACCTTTCTGGCAAGCAAGTAATCAATTCGGAAGTATTCCTAAAGAACTCCCCGCCTTTCTTTGCCGTCAGATTTTAAAAACTAAAAAAGACACACTCAATAAATTTTTCAGACTTGATTATGGTGCTGAATTGGTAACTCTTCTGGGCAGACAGCCCCAGCTAATTGTGCCGGAAGGTTATATATCTGCCAAAATCGGAGCCTTTCAGATTTACGGCGGACGTAGAAAAGAGATATATGGATTAGTTGATACTACCCTTAGTTCAGGCTCAATTTCATGGTCGGGAAATGCCTTACCGCTACCCAGAGTTCAGATTGGTATCCCTAATTATACCATGTTATTTTTTAAATGGCTTAGTTTTAAAGGGACTTTTGCCCATGCCTGGTTTGGTGAGCAAAATTATGCAAAAGGTTATTATCTGCATCAGAAGTCTTTCTTTTTAAGATTGGGTGCACCATCGGCCAAAGTAAAACTTTTTGGTGGGATTGTTCATAATGTACAATGGGGAGGCACCCCTAAAGTAAAATTACCAGAGGGAGATGACAGATTATTTAACGGCAAATTTCCAGAAGACTGGTTTGTTTATGGCAATGTGGTATTTCCGTTTAAAAAAATATGGGGTATGATACCTAAGTATGAAGAATACAACAAGTTTGAATTAGGAAATCGTTTTGGAAATCACCTGGGTTCAATGGATGCCGGAGCAGAAATTACAATTAAGAAAAGTAGGTTACTACTATACAAACAATTCATTTTTGATGATGGACAGCTTTTTGGCTTTACTAATACGGATGATGGTCTCTATGGGATAAGTCTTACACCCAACAAATCGGCATTTAAAAAAATAGTATTTGAATATCTTTATACTAAAAATCAGGGGCATTATGTGGCTGCATTCGGAAGGCTTCTAGGCTTGTCTGACAGACACCCAAATGAAGAAAATTTCATCTTCAATCATCAACAATATCTGGATGGATGGTCATATAATCGTAATACAATTGGTACACCATTCTTAACACCGGAGGAAAACTTAAGATCAGAAAAACAGGTAGATAATAATTATATTTTCGTCAATAATAATCGTGTCTGGGCTTGTTATTTAGGTTTAGCGAACCAGATTGGCACTATTAATTTTACGAATAGAATATCTTATAGTAAAAACTTTGGTTCGTACGATGTAATCGGTAAACCCATTACTCCTGTGACACAAATATCTTATAGTGTCAATACAGCTATTCCTCTAAATAAATTAAAAGCCTTCTTAAATGTGAATATTGCTGTTGATCATGGAGATTTAATCAGAGATAATTTTGGTTCTTATGTTTCGATTGTTAAAAGATGGTAAATTTCTATAAGTACTTAAAACGCTTCAATTTCTTTCTATTCTGACTTCTTTTTGCGTAAGTTTATAGCAAAACCCTATACATGAAAAAAATTAGCCTTTTTGTTTTCCTGATAACTACATCTTTTCAATTATTTGCTCAGAGCGAAAAAGTCCAGATTGCTTTTCTTGGAGTTTTTCATATGGGCGAAACTCCTGATTATAAGCAGGGTTCACTCACTGATTTACTTTCCCCGAATCGTCAACAACAAATTTCAGAAGTAGTTGATGCTCTGGCTAAATTTAAGCCAGATAAAATTTTTGTGGAGAATACACCTGATACGCAACCTTTCTGGGATAATGTCTATAAAAATTATCAGAGGGGTATTAAGCCGACAGAACGTAACGTAGAGTACAATGAAATTTATCAACTGGGAATAAAAACTGCGCAAAAAATTAATCTTCCTATTGGTGTAACATGCATTAATTATGTACAGGCTGAGTTAGTATCAGGATTAAAATTAGCAAGAAACAAATTAGATACATTAACAAGCTTTTATTCTCATGAATTAGAAAGAAAACGCCCGTCTTATGATGCGTATTTTAAGGCTAATCCAAGTGTAAATAAAGCTCTGAAAGATTATCTGGCCAGATATGAAACCTGGAAAAATTTAAGCATTAAAGACCATTTGATACTATTGAACTCAGAAGAAAGTGTGTCTACCTTACATTATTTCAATATAACGGGTTGGATGGATACCAATACGAATGGTTATGGTGCCGAATTTACAGCAAAGGAGTATTTCCGGAATACCAAAATTCTCCAGAATATACTCCTTCGTGTCAGTCCTTCTGACCATAAATTATTAGTTATTATTGGTGGCGGGCATATTCAGGTATTAAGAGATATGCTGAAAACCCACCCTTATTTTGAGGTGATTGATGCCACTACTTTATTGAAGTAATGATGCAGCTGCTTTATCAATCCAGATATGTCCGTTAATATGTTTTTTGAAAACTGTAGCCGGTAGATTGATATTTGGGTCCTGAATTATTACTTCTTGAATAATCTCAGCCTTTCTCTCTCCGGTGGCAATCATAATAGCAGTTTTAGCTTCTAATAAATGTTTTAGACCTATCGTGATTCCCTGAGTAAGTTCGGTACTTTCATTAAAATATTTTTGCCCTGTACTTATCGTAATTTCTGCCAGTTTTGATACATGGCAGTATAAGTCAAAGCTGGTTCCAGGTTCATTTAATCCTATATGTCCATTTAAGCCTACCCCAACGATAATAAAATCAATTCCTCCTTTCTCAAAAATCAATTTGTCTACTCTCTCGCACTCACTTTGTAAATCATCAGTCATTGATTCGAAAAAGGTATATTGAGCTGGACTGACATTCAATGGTTTCAACAGATTTTCTTCGACTATATATCGGCAACTGCCCTCGCTTGTAGCTGGTACTCCTACCCATTCATCTAAGCCGATGACAGTAACCTGATCAAAATCACCTGGTTGAGCCAATTCAACAATTTTTTTATAGGTTTTTACAGGTGTATCTCCTGAGGTAAGAATGAGTGTGGCAGTTGGTTTTTCTCTTACCAGATTAATAATAAATTTTGCAGCGGATTCAGCTAATTCTTCCGGGTCATTAAATACTTTTACTTGCATAGGATAAAGATTTTTATGATAATGATGGACTCTGATGGTTTTCACAAAAGTATTCAAAATTGTGCAGAATCAACGTAGTCCACCCGTATGAATTAACACAACAGTGCTATTATTTTTAATTTCAGTTTTCAGTAATTGGTAAAATGCAAAGAACATCTTTCCTGAATAAACGTGCTCCAGATTTATCTGATGCTTTGCTTTAAACAGCTTAATAAATGAAAGTAATTCAGGAGTTTTTTTTGCATAGCCCCCCTGATGAAAATCCCAGAAAATCATAAAGTTTTTATGAACCAGATTTTCTTTATTTTCAATTAAAGATGAGATTTCTTCTTCTAAATAGTTAGCATTTTTTAATACGCAAATTCCCATGATTTTGGTCTGAGCAGTAATATTAATCAACCCTGCCATAGTTCCCCCTGAACCAATTGGACAAAATATGTAGTCAGGTTTATAGCCTAATTGACTAACAATCTCTTGGTACATCTCTCCCACTCCTGCCAATGCTAATTCGTTGGTTCCACCTTCCGGTAATACATACTGGTCTTCTTTTCCATAGATTTCCAGCAATTCGGATTTGTCTCTATATGCCTCCCTTGAAACAAAATGTAATTTCATGCCATTATTATGAGCGTATTGGAGTGTAACACTGGAGGTATTATTCAGTTCATCCCCTCTAATAATCCCACTTGTTTCAAATCCAAAGAACCTACCAATGGCAGCTACTGCATATAAATGATTAGAATGCGCTCCGCCAAAGGTTATTAGTTTATTAAAACCTTGCTTTTTTGCCGCCAGAAGGTTGAATTTCAATTTTCGCCATTTGTTTCCCGAAATCTGTGGGTGAATCAGATCCTCTCTCTTTACAAACACCTTTAATGCTTTTTCTTCAAATATCGGGTCATTGATAAGCTCTAATGGTGAGGGTAGATTTAGTATTTTTTCAAAATCAAGCATATCTTTGTACGATGAGTCAAGGTTCAACAGCTGAAAATGCTGGCTGAATTGGCGATTTTAAGATTTGCACCAAAATTAAAAAGAATGTCTGAAATACAAGAGAATATTGATAACGACGAAGAAGACGAACTCTACGAACATCAACGAGTTGTAGTAGATAAAGGCCAGGCATTGATGCGTCTGGACAAATATTTGCCTCATTTCTCTAAAAATCTTTCGCGTAATCGTATCCAGAACGCCATAGAAGCAGAAACCATTAAGGTAAATGGACAGCCGGCTAAGGCCAGCTATAAGGTAAAGCCATTTGATATTATCACGTACTCTTTACCCAAACCACCTAGAAATACCGAACTTATCCCTGAGAATATTCCCCTTAATATAGTTTTTGAAGACGATGATATTCTAATCATCAATAAACCAGCAGGAATGGTAGTCCATCCTGCCTTTGGCAACTGGACAGGTACTTTGGTAAACGGCTTAATTTATTATCTCCAAAACTTGCCAACACACCGAAATGGAGAGATTCGTCCGGGATTAGTGCATAGAATTGATAAAGATACTTCTGGTTTATTAGTGATTGCCAAGAATGATTATGCTATGACGTTTATGGCTAATCAGTTTTTTGAACACACAATTGAACGTACCTACTATGCTTTAATATGGGGAGTGCCTAAAGAAGAAAGTGGAACTATTCACAATTTTATTGGCAGAAGTTTGAAAAATCGCAAGGTTTCAGATGTATTTCCAGATGGGTCGCAGGGTAAAGAAGCGATTACTCATTATAAAATACTGAAAGATTTGCGGTACGTATCTTTGATTCAATGTAATTTAGAAACTGGCAGAACGCACCAGATCAGGGTACATATGAGGCACCTTGGCCACCCATTGTTTAATGATGTTGAATATGGAGGAGATAAAATATTAAGGGGACAGGTCTTTAATAAATACAAACAATTTGTTGAAAACTGCTTCGAAATTATGCCTCGTCAGGCACTTCACGCCAAGACTTTAGGATTTATTCATCCACGCACAAAAAAATGGATGCAATTTGATACTGAGCTTCCGGATGACTTTAAAAGTGTTCTGGCAAAATGGGAAAGTTATGTTACCGAATGACTTAAATCCATTAGAAATAATGAATGTATTAATTAAAAGCTTACTCATTTAGAACCTAAACAACCACAATTACAATGAAAATCAAGATCAGAAAAATAAAAAAAGAAGATGTTCCTCAGGTCTTCAATTTAGTTTACGAATTGGCTGTTTACGAAAAAGCACCCGAACAAGTTACTAATACCGTGGAAATGATGGTCAAAGATGGTTTTGGCAAAAACAAAATATTTGGTTGCTTTGTAGGAGAAGTTGACGGAAAAGTTCAGGGAATTTCAATCTATTATTACCGTTATTCAACCTGGAAAGGTAAAAGATTGTATCTGGAAGATATTGTAGTAACTGAGACCATGCGCGGCAATGGGTTAGGAAAACAATTGTTTGATAAAACCATTGAAGAAGCCAAAAAGACGCATTGCACGGGTATGATGTGGCAGGTATTAGACTGGAACGAACCGGCTATTAATTTCTACCGTAAGAATTTCCCAACAAGATTTGATGGAGAATGGATTAACTGCCATCTAGATTTCTGAGAGAGACTTAAAATCAGTTTTTTTCAAGCTCACGTCTTTGCTTTCTGATTTTTCGCTTGTTACTATCCCCTATTAGTTTTTCACCCACAAAATGCACCCGGGTTTTCCATATTTTGCGCGGAGAGAATGTTCTCTCTCCATGCCTATGTTCCATCCATACTTTGCAGGATTTGATCGGACATGGTCGGTAGATGTAGCAGCTCTGCATCAAAAAGAGCACTAAAAGTATCGCAAGTATCTTTCTCATCAAGTATCAGAACGAATTTCTGCTCAACTTATTTTCTACTTTTATGCATAAATAACGGCTCCCTTGATTTTCGTTCGAAATCAAACCAATAGTTGAGGAATTTCCTCGCATGTATCCACACATTGGGGAAATTATGCCGCAAATCTTTATTTTTCGTTAAGGAACATTTTTTTTGTAAGTAGAATCATTAAATCTACAACCATGAAGCAATCTGAAAAAAAAGACAACATCGACCCCGAGACCAAGGAGCAGGTGAAAGAAGAAAAGAATCTTAATTTAAGAAAAATGTTAATTTGGATTATTGGATTAGGAATCGTTTTTTCAATCATTGCTTACGTCGGAGGTTTTATAACAGTCGGTGGACCTGGTAAAGGTGGACGTTTTGGCACGGTTACTCCAGAAGATTCAGCAGCGATCGTAAAAGGCGATACTTTAAAAGCCGAGCCTTAATGCTCAATAATTATCTCACAACACATTTTAAAACACACAACAAATCATGAAAACTGAAAGAGAAGAACTGCTAGATGAAGCAAAATCAAAAAAAGAAGTATGGCAAGATAAAGCAGAAAAAACTTACGATAATGCCAAAGATAAAGCCGAAGATTTAAAAGATAAGGCAAAAGATAAATGGGAAGAAACTAAAGATGATGCCTCAGATGCTTGGAATAAAACAAAAGATAAGGCATCAGACACCTGGGAAAAAACAAAAGATAAAGCCGACGAGCTTGGAGATAAAATCAGCGATAAAGCTAACGAAGCGAAAGATAAAGTTAAAAATTGGACAAAGTAAGATATTAATCGTGGATTCTATAGTGGTTGTGAAAGTCAAACAGGGGTATAGTCGATTATTATACCCCTTGTTTTAAAACCAATCGAACAGAATCCTATTATATAAAGTCATTTTACTGATCAGGTAAAAAAGATCGCAACTCAAATACACACAACTAAAAATACTTATAATTCAGTATAGGTTACGAATTATAATAGTTGCTTAAATTCACACAGCTTGCAACTTTGTAAGCACACAACTTAATTAAAATTTACAAATTCACATTTACACACATCGAGCTTAACAGCTATTAAATTCACCAACTTTACAAAATAAGAACAGATTGAATCCGATTGAGTAAGTACACACAACAAAAAATAAAAAAAAATTCACATAATTTAAGATTTGAGGATTGAATCCAATAACTTAAATGCACACAACAATTTTAAAATTCACACAATTAGGATATTAGAATAGACGAATTTACTTTAATGGTAACTAACGCTCTAATCAATTCACACGACTTTAGTTTTAGTTAAGCTATTAAATTTTGCACAACTTACTTTATTAAATCCAATAAGCCCTTAGCTACAAAATCCAACTGAAAAGGGGACATCCGAAAATGCCCCCTTTCTTTATTCCCAAAATAATAGTCAATCTTCTGATTAAGCTGCCCATTGCTTTTTGTTGTGATAAGCTTTGGTCAGCAATTGAGGCTTAATAATCTGATTAAATCTTTCGTGTGCAAAGCCATTTTGCAGATACACAGGCAATTCATTTAATAGATTCTTGTAAGCTTCTATGCCCAATGCTTTCACAAGATATATCTCATGCACAAGATTAATATAATACACTATGCCAATCAAAGATTCATGAAAGGCATCGAATGCAATATTGGCATTGAGATAACGCTCAATCTCCCTATTGCTTTCTGAATACTTCAACCGACCTAATAAATCAAAAACAGTAGTTACCGGTAATTGAGAAGTAATCTGTTCCCAATCCTGCTTCGAAAACTTCAATATAGGGTCGCCAGTCTTTTTATTCTTCAGCGCAGTATCTTCATTACTCTGTATCACCTCTCTAAGCTTTTTTGCCTTAAGTGTGCGGGTAGTTTTTAAAAATTGTGCCACATGCGATACCACATCCTCTTCATCTTTCAGGTAATCAACACTTGGCTGAATATCCGTTTTAGGTAAACGATGGATTTTGAAATCATTATAATTACCAGAGCTATAATAACCCAGCGAAGCTGGATAAAATCCTTTTTCTATCCAATTTGCCATACGCTTCGCTAAAACACTCTCATCGGCCGTATAGATGCCCTGTGTGCCCATTAGTGCTCTGGTTGAATAGAATATACTAAAATAAGCCTGTGGGAATGTCCAATGCAATGAATGATTTATAAATTGACTTTCGGGTGCTTTAGCCACACCTCTTAACGAAAACTCCGTATTCCATGCGTTTAATAGCATGGCTTTTATATAATTAACCCTATTATCGTTCATAAAGGGCCTGAATTTTTTCCATGATAACAGCGAAGTAACCTGATTCATTTCTATTTCTTTTTCGATATGTCGATAAATAGCCTCGAAATGATTAAAGAATACTTGGGCAGGGATAGACGATGAGTCCATCATGGTTAATTTCCCTCCCTGGTAGGTTTTAATTACTGAATTTCTTTCAACATTTTCCATAGTAAAAAACAGCGAGATTATATGTATAAAATTTGTGGGTAGTAAGGGTGTTTCACTTGCAGAAATCACCCTTATATTATAACGAAAAATCTGCATAAAAAATTCTATTCTCACAAAAAAAATACAAGAAAAACACACTCATAATTAACTGAAAATCAACGATTTGTGAAAAATAAAAAGCTACTCAATCTTAACATCATTATACGTTATAAAAACGAAGTATTCTGGCTGATTTTAGTGAGGATTTTTTACCTCAGAAGATTGTAAATTTAGATTTTCTGAAAAACATTTCTGTTGTTAATTAATGTGTTTTTCAGATATAATTTTGATGGAACAGATTTTTTGTCAATACCTGTAAGTCATAAGTACTTCTCTTATTTTTTATTCAATTAAAATTCAGGGAGCCATGAAAAATCCTAATCAAAATTTGAGTTCAAAATTCTCAGAACATGATGGTGAAAAACTAAGAACATTATTTGTTGATGGTTTAAAAGACTTGTATTGGGCCGAGAATCATCTGGTAAAAGCTTTACCCAGAATGTCGAAAGCAGCAACCTCAGAAGATCTGAAAATGGCGTTTAACACCCATCTAGCCGAGACTGAAAAACATGTCAATCGTCTGGAAAGAGTTTTTGAGATTGTTGGAGAGAAAATTCAGTCAAAGAAGTGCCCTGCTATGGAAGGGTTATTACAGGAGGGAGATGAAATTGTTGAAGCAACCGATACCAGAAGTTTTGTGAGGGACTGCGGGTTAATTATGGCTGCACAAAAGGTAGAACACTATGAAATAGCATCTTATGGTACTCTACGAAACATTGCACGTATTCTAGGGCATTTTGAGGTAGCAGAAATTCTTCAAACTACTTTAGATGAAGAGGGTGAGGCAGATCATAAACTGACAGAGCTGGCAGAAGCTCACATTAATGAAGAAGCGGCTTTAGAATAGGTTAATTATAGTAGTTAAGCCTTGATACACAAAAAAGCCTTATGATTTACTCATAAGGCTTTTTTGTGCGTTTTAGCTATATGTTTCCATTTACCCGTTCACTGGCTCTCCCCCATTTATATGTATTACCTGACCACTGATATAACTGGCATCTTCTGAAGCCAGAAAAACGTAGGCAGGTGCTACTTCTGCAGGCTGACCAGGTCGTTTCATAGGAGTATCTTTTCCGAATTTCTTCTGATGTTCCTTGGTAAAGGTTGAAACAATAAGAGGCGTCCAGATAGGCCCTGGAGCGACAGCATTTACCCGAATACCCTTATCCGCTACCATCCCTGATAAAGTGCGCGTAAAAGCCACAATTGCGCCTTTGGTGGATGCATAATCTAAAAGTAAAGGATTACCACGATACGCAACCACTGAGGCTGTATTAATAATTGAACTCCCTTTTTTGAGGTGTGGCAATGCGGCCTTCACCAGATAAAAATTTGAAAAGATATTGGTTTCAAAGGTCTGCTTCATCTGGTCAGCAGTTATATCTTTTATCGTTTCCTGCGGAAACTGAACTGCAGCATTATTTATCAGGGTATCAATCTTCCCAAACTCTTTCAATACCTGTTTTATAATTTCCTCGCAATTTACTTCGCTTACAATGTCTGATTCAATCAACAGAGCCTTTTTCCCTTTTTCTTCTACCAGTCTTTTTGTTTCTTCGGCATCTTCTGTATTCTTTTTATAAACAATAGCCACATTGGCGCCCTCTCTGGCAAAAGCAATGCTTACCGCGCGACCAATGCCACTATCTCCACCAGTAATGAGTGCTACTTTATTAGTCAACCTTTGCGCTTGTCTGTCATAAGGCCTTTCAAATACAGGCTTGTCTTTCATGCTCTTCTCTTTCGAAGCAGCATTATTAATTTCTTTTTCGTGTTGTTTCATAGCTCAAATTTTAAACGATAGTATTAATTTTTACGTTTGTAAAAACTTGCTAAAAAACTATACCCGCCATTATCTTTCGAATTTAAAAATTTCCTCACCCTTATTCTTCTTCCCGATTAAACTATCTCTGATTATCTCAGCAGCTAACAAGCTGAATACAATACCATTACCACCAAAGCCTAAAGCGAAATAGGTATTGGGGTGTTCTGCTACTTTACCAATATAAGGCAGGCCATCTTTGGTCTCAGCAAATGTACCTCCCCAACAAAAATCAGTTCGAAAGTCTAAATCCGGAAACTTCTTCTCAAACGCTTTTTTAAGTTGAACTCCCTTTATTTCTGTTATTTTATCTCTCTTGTTTGGATTATAGAATGTAACATCCTTGCCTCCAACTAATATACGATTATCGTCAGTTGTGCGCATATATAAATATGGTCTGGCAGTTTCCCATATCAAACAGTTCTCATACCATAATTTCTTAGCTTCAAATGGCTCACTGACAATAGCAAACGAAGAATTAAAATCAACAATCTTTTTAGAGAGGTATCCTTGAGACTCATACCCACTGGCGATAATAAGTTTTTTGGCTTTTACTGTCTGCCCAAAATTAGTTTTCAGTTCAACGCCTCTTTTATGCTGATTCATCTCCACTACTTCAGTTTTGTCAAATATTTTTAAACCCTTTTCCATCGACGCATTCATTAATTCATGCGTAAAAATATAAGCGTCTAATTGGGCGCCATCCTTTGATAATAATCCCGCAGGAGCTGAAAAAGGAAATAGTTTATTTATGTCCTGGCTTGATAATATGTCTAGATCAATGCCAATGTTTTTTCTAAGCTGGTATTCAGACTTAATTTCTTTAGCATCTTTCTGTGTAGAAGCGAAATAAAAGCTTTTCTTCAACGAAAAGCCCACTTCTTTTTTTAAAGATTTAGTAATATTTTGAATTTTTTCAATAGCCTCAATGCACATAAGGTAGCTTTTATTTGCATTTTCGGTGCCTACGTATCTGGAAAGTTCTCCAAGTGGTGTATCGATTTCATATTGAAGCAGAGCAGTACTGGCACAGGTGCTACCCATGCCTATTTTGCGTTTATCTAATAAAATAGCAGGAATCCCTTCTTTGGTCAAATGATAGGCGATCAGCGCACCAGTGATACCTCCTCCCATTATGGCAATATCTGTAGAATAAGATTGTTTGATTGAAGGATATGAACGGACAATACCGTTTTTCATCAACCAAAATGGTGACTCAGTTCTTAAATCCATGTAGTTGTGACAAAAATAATAATCGCAGTTATACTTTTCTAATATACAAGAGCTAAATCAAATGCCTCCTGAGTTGATTCAACAGATTTACGGAGACTGGATATATGCTTCCCTAAGATGCTTTTTAATTCTGGAAATGACAATAACTGACTTAATGCAGAAGTATAGGCTTTTTCAGCGAATTTATCTCCTAGCTGACACGACAAAGCTACCGTGCGAGGGTTAGTTGATGAAGCAGCCATTGTAAAATAAAATTGAGATTGATGAATTTTCTCACTCTCGATTCTGGTTGGTCTCATTTTTTCAAGACTTGACCTTTCAATTGAGCGATTTATATATTCTGTTAAATCAATTGTTTCGTCAATTTTTATCTGGAAATACTTTTTTGAATTTCCGTTCTTGATCATATCGACAGCTTTCTGATAGCCTTTCACTCTCACGGCGTTTATTTCGCACAGCTGTTTAAGGCTTCTCATCGCATCTTCGTTTAACTTGTCCATGGGTGCCAAAGGTTTAATTCGGGGATAATTATTGGAGATTTTACATACAGTTATGTAAAAAATCATTCCAGAGCATGATTTAGCGCATATTTATGATTCATGAGTATTATATTACTCAAAATCATGTCCCTTATCTTACCCATCAATTTTTGTCATATTAAGTTTTCATTAAATATATTGGTGTGGTATAGATTTTTTGGATTTTGAACCATCTACACAAAACGTCAGAATAATGAAAAATGAAGAAAAGAAAACCCGGGAAGATATTCGTGAAATGGTAAATGACATAAAGTTTGCAATGCTATGCACCACCCATAAGAATGGTCATGTTCACAGTAGACCAATGGGAACACAAGGAATGGATAAAGACGGAAGTATATGGTTTATGACTGCCAAAGATTCAGAAAAAATTCATGATATAAAAGCCAATCCAAAAGTTTGCATTTGTTATGCTGAACCATCTGACAATACTTATGTATGTATCATGGGAGAGGCAGAACAGGTAGATGACCAAAGAAAAATTGATGAGCTATGGACACCCATTGCGAAAGCATGGTTTCCTGAAGGAAAAGATGATCCGAATCTGACCTTAATTAAAGTAAATCCACATGAGGCAGAATATTGGGATAGTGATTCGAATAAAATTGTATTAGGCATTAAAATGTTAAGCACAATAGTAACAGGGAAGGAATATGTAGAAGAAGGTGCACACGGCACCGTGAAATTCTGATTACACAATTGAGCATGAAAAAGTATATAAAATAAGGCCGGGCAAAGTGTTTACCCGGCCTTATTTTATATACTTTATTTGACTTTATCTCTTCTTTCTTTCAACTCTCTCCAGGTTGTCATGATAATGCCATTATCCTTGATATATTTCTTCAGTACAGGGTCAATCATGGCTAATAAATCACCTCTTCTATTATTACCAGAATCAGAAATATGCTCAAACACTTCGGTAGTGGCTGTGCAATGCATAATTACCATCGTTACACCAGGTTGTAGATCTTTAAAGGACTCGATGTATTTCTGGGTTTTATATTTCTGCAAAACTTCGTCGCTTACTTTCTGGTTTTTGTATTGATTCCAGTCGTAACTGATGTTATGCAAATCATCCAAAACTGGTAAACCAGCTTCCCATAGTTTTTTACCAATGGCCTGGGCTTGTTCCAGTTTAAGACCTGTATTACCTATTTCTTTCATAATCATGTGATCGTGACCACCTGGAAACATCACCGGAATTTTCTGCTCCATGCCAATTTTAAGATATCTTTCCAAATAATCGGCTCTGGCAAAGAGCGTTCCCATATGTGAGTCCATATGTGTAGGTTCAAAACCCATGGTACGTGCTCTATCTAACTGACTTCTGATTTCTTTTTCAATATCATCAGCCGTTGCATGCGTAGCTGTCCCTTGTACGTTTCTCCACATAGCCCCTTCTTCATCTACCAGATTCGGAACATTAGCTTTTCCTGCCAATGGACCCCAACGGTAATCTTTCCATTCCGAAGTAAGGGTCAGGTGCAAACCGGCATCTGTTTTTGGGTGATTCTTTAAATAATGAACAAATCCCGGAACCCAAGGACAAGGCATCATGACACTTAATGAATTAGCTACACCTTCTTCAATGGCCTTGATTGCTCCGATATTCGAATCATAAGACATACCGATATCATCAACATGCATAATAATAACTTTAGCTCCTTTCGGATAGCCTAATCGCTCGGCAAAAGTGGTATTCTGGGCAGTTACATGGAATGTAAGTAAGATTCCTGTGAGGATGGTTAAAATGTTTTTCATTCAATTAGATTTGTGAATAGGTGGTTGGTTCTAAAAAAACTCTTATGATGCGAGACACTGTATTAGCATATTCCGGCAGCGCAGATACTCTTTTCCAATCTGCATCAGCACTAAATGCTTTCCAGTTAGCATCTCTTTCTTCCATATTTTTGAAAGTAAGCATATAGGTTAAACATGGTTGATGTTCACCTGCCACTACTTCTCCGAAAAATACAGGATATAGTTTTGTATTGTAAAAGATTTTGATTTCGTCTTCATTAAACATTTTTCTCTTTCTGCGAGCAGCATCTTCTGAAAAACTTTCGTAGGTTCTCAATTCAAAAAAGCGTTGTTCAGTACCGGGTTTTATCATTTGTGGAAGTCCATCAAATGCTAATAAAAGAGAAGTCGTATACCGCGCATACGGCGCTTTATCTGGCAAAAGGCTATTATAGTCCTGACTTAATTCCTTAAATTTTTCGTCAGAATTCAGTTGATTCTTAATAGTGGCATATTGCTCAATAGAAGTATAAGGAATAAAAACATAAATTTTTGCCGGTTCAGACTTGCCAATTTCTTTAAACACACCTACATTTTTCACACCTAATCGATTCAGAGTGGGTATTAAAGCGTTTTTAAAGTAATTTTCAAGGTTAGACGCAGGAGAACCGAAGCGAAGTTCATATTCACGAATTTCATAGAACTCTTTCTTTGGAGCTGGGCTTTGTGCAAAAACACTAAAACTAAGTAAAGCTAATAAAAAAATAAAAAATGTTTGTTTCATCTGATTAATGATCATAGGTTGATATAATTATTTGTTAAATGCTTCGAGTATGCGTTTTACTAATCCATCCATTGCATTGGTAGTTATCCATCTGGAAACCATAACCAATTCGTGGTCGGGATCTATATAAACCATATTTGTGCCGTTACCTAAATGATAAAATACATTAGCAGAGGCGCTAGGAAGAAGTTTTCTATCTGTATTCAAAAACCAGTTCATATATCCGTAAGTGGATTCTGCAGGTGTTGGTGTCAAAGCTTGTTTTATCCAGTTTTCTGAGAGTATTTGCTGGCCATTCCATTTTCCACGATGCAGTGAAAGTAAACCGAAACGAGCCATATCATAGGCATTGATAAACATACCCCCACCCCAGTGTCCGCCCCCACTGACAGATTGCATGGCTTGTCCATCCAGCACTATCCATGAATTTCTATATCCAGTCCACCGCCAGGTGTTTGATGCCCCAATTTTATCCATGATATTTTCTTTTAAAATCTGTGGCAAGGGTTTTCGCCAGACACTTAGTGCGGCCAGGGAAAGTACATTCACTCGCACATCATTATATTCATAGACAGCACCCGGCTTATTTCTCGGACGATTCAACCACAAAGAAGTATCTTTATCCGGTCTGTCGGCCCAGTCAGTTTTGCCCCAAAGTGTTCCTTCCCAATCACTGGTTTGTCTTAAGAGTGCATCCCATGTAATAGTTCTATTATGCGGTGTATTGAAGAGATTTATCAGTTCAGGCGTACCAAAATCCTCTGCAGGGCGATTCACTGGCTGACCATATAATTCAATAGATGGTACATAATGAGCAACGGTATCATTCACACTTTTAATCAATCCTCTTTCTACTGCTAAGCCTACTACACTAGAAAGGAAGCTTTTGGTAACACTATGTGTCATATCACACCTTTCAGGTTCTCCCCACTTTGCTATGATATAACCTTTATAAACGATTAAACCTGTCGGCTCACCCCTTTCAGCGAAAGGCCCTATTCCATTACCAAAAGGCTCTTTTCCGAAACTCTGGTAATGCGATACTTCCATATTTCGAGGATTCTTAGATTCATTCGTAATAGCAAAATTAATGGCCTCGTCAAGTTTTGTGGCGTTTAAGCCCATTTCTACAGGCCTTTTCTGTTGCCATTCATTATATGGAGGAAAATAAGGTTCAGTGGTTTTCTTTTGTGCATAGGTATTTATAAAGCTTATAAAACCTAACGTCAGTAACAGGTATTTCATCTATAATCTAATTTTTTATAGTACTGGAAAAAAGGTTCATCATACCTCTTTTCAAATACTATTTTTTTACATGTTCTTGTTGATAATGTTTTTTAAGAATATCCTCTCCGAAATCATTAGTTAAGTCTCGGGTTACGGTATGAATATGATTGCCATTATTTTGAGTATTATCATATTCTATCAGAATCACATCATTCTGAATGCGGTAGTAATGTCCATTATTCTCTCCGTATTTCTTACCTCCAGCCCAAACAAATCTTAATTGATTTAAACCCGCCTTTTCAATTTTCTGCATTAATTCATTAGAAAAGCCCAAAGGATAGTTCTTTACATAAACACTTAGCAATCGCAAAAATATTTTTTGTTGAGCCTGATTCATATCTGCAAAGGTAATTCCCTCGTTGGCTAACGCATTTACTTTGCGCTTGTTACTGGTAATGATATCTCCAGGAGCAGTTTCTGATATAATGACTCTCTGCAATTGTTCTGGAGTAAAAGAATTAAGTAGCTCAAAACCAAAATTTACCTCATCTTTCAGAATCTGATACCCCTTCTTTTCTCCACTCGGCACAATGCCCGGATTACTGCCAAAGAATAAAGGTGTGGCCGATACTATCTTGCCCGACTCAGAAGAGAAATTCATAGAAAGATGATGCCCTTCAATACGCCAACCCCATAGTTTCTTTTCATCGGGTGTTCCAAAAATGGTAAAGTAATATTTTACAGGGCTCCGGTAATCGCTCTCAGGAGGTGCTTTTTCCAATTCTTTCAATATAATTTCCAATTGAATAATAGCAATGGCTTTTTCATGCCCTTGCTGGCTTAAAGTAGCCTTTAGCAAATTCATAGCCGCTTCTTTCTGCTTTTCATTCATGTCTCTAAGCATGAGTCCATTTCTGGCTTTTGGCACAAAATACCAATTGAAACGTTCTTCTGCATCGTAAGCATAGCTGATTTTCTCAAGTTGAGACTGATCCAACAATTTCAGAAAGTCATTGGCAGAAGACACAATAAGCTTATTAGGAGCATTTTGTGCAAATGCAGCTATGCAATGAACCCATAGCAAACATATAGTTAGCGGCGTTTTCATAGTAAAAGGTTTATAGGTCGAATATTATTACCAAGTAAATTCTATTTGTTATAAAAAACAAATTAATTTGCAGCGATATTACTCATTAAGGCATGTTTACAATCAAGACTATTGGACTATACTTAGCTGTGCTGCTTTTTGTTGTAGCTGGTATTTCTCATTTTACGCAGGAGAGATTTTTCATTAAGGCGATGCCACCTTATATTCCTTATCATCGGGCAATGGTCTTAATCAGCGGAGTAGCCGAAATTGCATTGGGAATTGGGTTGCTTTTCAATTCGACAAGAATTTACGCAGCATGGGGGTTAATTATACTATTGATAGCCGTTTTTCCGGCAAATATTTATATGGCAACCTCAGGCAAATTTCATAGGGTTCCTTTCGTTCTTTTATGGTTAAGATTGCCATTGCAATTTGTACTAATCTGGTGGATATATCAATATACTAAATAAGTTTATTCAGCCATCATTTTTAATAATACACCGTTGGTCCAACCAAACCCATCCTGGTTTGGATATTCACCCCCGCCTGCTTCCAGGTTTTCGTCATTCACATTATATTTTTCGGTCATTTTTCCTGTTTCCTTATACACTTTCAGATTTAACTCAACCCATCTGATTTTAATTTTCTGAGCTAATTCATCAAATCCATAGTTTTTTAAACCTTTATAAGCTATCCATTGTAACGGTGCCCAACCGTTAGGTGCATCCCATTGTTGGCCCGTAAAGGCAAGTGTTGTTAATAAGCCTCCGGTCTTCAGAAATTTTTCTTCTAAAATCTTTGCCACTTTTCCAGCTTGTGCCTGAGTGGCTATTGAAAAAAATAATGGAAAAGTTGCAGCCAATGTTTCGCATTCTTTCTGTGAGCTTTGAACAAAATCGTAATCGAAGTAGAATCCTTTTTCTTCATTCCAACAATATTTCTGAATTCCTTCTCTACGGTTTTGTGCTGCTGATTTGAATCTTTTAGCAGTTACAGTACTTTTTTGCGAGGCGTAAACATCAGCAATCGTTTCTTCCAGATAGACTAATAAACAATTCAGATCAACCGGAATAATATCGGTGGTGTGTATGCTATCGAAAGCTTCAGGATTTTTAAACCAGCGACTACTGAAATCCCATCCTGATTCAGCTGCGGCTCTTAAATGTCGATACAGTTCTTCTGGTTTTTGTCTGGAATGGGTAGCTAATTCTAAATCTTCTTTATAGGCTTCCGGGCGAGGCGTGCAATGGCTATCCCAATAACGATTCAATATAGATCCGTCGGGCATTTTAACTACTCTCTTGACTGCTTTTGTATCTCCTTTCAGCAATCTCCTCCCGTCAATCCAGAACTCATATTCCTTTTCCATATAAGGAAGATAATCTGACAATACCTTTGGTCCTTTTACTTCACTTAATAATTTGAGCATCAACGCATAAAAAGGCGGTTGTGAGCGACCAATGTAATAAGTGCGATTGGCATTTGGTATATGTCCTATTTTGTAAATCAGGTAAGAAAAATTATCAACCATTGCCTGAATCATCTCTATCTTGCCAGATTCCTGCAATCCTAACATCGTAAAGTAGCTGTCCCAATAATAAATCTCCCCAAATCTTCCACCTGGCACTATATACGGATTAGGCAGAGGTATCAAAGAAGATTTTTCATTATGTGGTTCACGAGTTAGCACTGCCCACAATTCCTCAATATGCTCTTGAGCTGACTCAGTTTTATCACTGGTATAAGAAGTTTCGTGGCCTTGGGGCAAATCAAAATTCTTCAATACAAACGCTCTCAAATCAAAATCTGATAAATTTTTTTGTTCAGCATATTTTATCCTGATTTCCTGCAAACTTTCTTCATTATTAATGCCCTTAGGTGTACAATCCGGGAAAGTTTTATTATCAGGAAATACGTTTGCTAATTGCACGTCTTCAAACAGTTCGCCTAACTCGTGTATATATTTAATCTTTTCTCGCATTTTATTTCATCTACATTCAATGACCACCAGAAGCATTGAATTCTATGTTTTTACCAGATTTCTTCTGAATATTATTTAATAAGAATAAGCATATAATAAGAATAGCCATAGGTATCAAAGAAAAGTAAAATGCTTTGCTCCCACCTATTTCTTTAAAAAGGTATCCTACTAAACGAGATCCTAAAGTACCACCTATGGCTGAGAAAAATGTAAGTAAAGATGCCATAGGGCTATGAAAAACCTTTTCGGTAGCACTCAGCACAATAGAATTTATTAAAGGATAAAGAGGAGCTAAAAAGAAACCAATTAATGGGAACACATACGCAATAACAGGGACATCAGCTAAAGAATTAATCGCTTTTACTTCCAGATTATTAGTCTGTGGCAGAACCAGAATAACCATTAAAGCTGCCCCTATCAGGCAAGTTAATAAGATAGTTAACCAATAGATTTTCTTAATGAGTATAGATGATACAAATCTCCCTCCCGCTATGGATAGCATCAGAATGACTGCCATAAATACACTGGTTTTTTCAGGCAAATGCAGAACTTTTTCATTGAAAGTCGGTAACCAGCTCATAATTCCCTGTTCAGTCATTACATACATAAAGGCTGCTATGGCAAATACCAAAACCATAGGGCGTTTCAATAAACTAATCATTTGTTTAAAATCATCAGCCACATTGCTACCAGGAATCTCATAATTTAATGTATCAAAATCTGAAATAAGCAAGAACAAAAATGAAATGGCTACAAGTGCGGCTACTACCAGATAAACTCTTAACCAGGCATTGGGATCAGTATCACTATAAAACAAAGGGAAAGACACAAATGCCACTGCAATACCCACCATAAAGAAGCTTTCAATAGAGCTAAGGATACTTTTATGTTCTTTATCATCATTGGCTAAAAGGCCGACTAATGAATAAACCGAGACTTTAATAACTGCGAATGAAATGCCCACACAGGCAAAAAGGATTCTTACGGCCGTAAACGAATTACCGAAGTACATGCCTATACAACCTATAAATACCAAGCCTAGGGCAATCAACATCCCTCTTTTATAACCTAACCGAGGCAAAAATGATCCTACAAAGAATGAGACAAAAGCAATCGATAAATCCTTAAACGCTTCTAATGAACTAGCTGCAATTTCGTCAACATGATAAGTATTGATTGATTTCTGAATCAATATGCCTACACTATTCAATAAAATGGCAAATACAAAGTAATTGAGGTAAAGAGACAGTTTGATTTTCCAGTTTTTCATAAATGTATTTAGGATAGGGATGAGTTAAATAATTACCAATTAGTAATGGTGAATTAGCGAATAGATATTATTAATCTAAATTAGGCAAGTATTATGACTTTACTAGCTAATTTAAATAGTTTCAATAAAAAAAAACGAGCATAAGGCTCGCTTTTTTATTCATCATACGTTGACGTATTTTCTAAAACAAAACTAAATGTATTATTTAACGTGTGACAAAATTCATAGTTTTCAGAGAGAAAAAATATCCTTACATTCATTAGTTTTAATGCTATATTATTATTTTTATGAAAATTTTAACTATTCTTATCTTAATCTAGTGAAAACTCCTTTTGAAAAAATTCAACCTGACGAAGGAAGTTCGTTCAGACTGCTTCACTTAAAAATTTCCTCAAACATTTTTCCCTGGAACTACCACTACCACCCGGAATACGAGATGGTATTTGTTCATTATGGTACAGGCAGACGGCACGTTGGCAATCATTTAAGCTATTATGAAGACGGAGATTTGGTACTAATCGGTTCAAATCTGCCCCACGCAGGCTTTGGCTATGATGCATTGGATGAACATGAAGAAACTGTAATACAATTTAAAGAAGATTTCTTAGGTGAAGGTTTCTTCGAAAAACCCGAAATGACTGACATTAAAGCGCTTTTTGAGCGCTCACAACATGGCATTCATTTCTTTGGAAATACTAAAAAGATTGTAGGAAATCGTTTAAAGAAAATGCCTCAGCTTTCTCACTTTGGGAGAATGGTTGAATTACTATCGATTTTTCAGATACTAGCTCATTCAGAAGAATACATTTTGTTGAATGTAGCTGATACTCGGTATGACTTTAATCAGAAAGACCAGGCACGCATCAAACGTATTTATGAATATGTAGAACAATCTTATCAGGCTCCTATTAATATTAAACTGGTAGCTGATGTGGCACACCTGACGGTTCCCTCATTCTGCAACTATTTCAAAAAAGTGATGAACATGACGTACACTGATTTTGTGAACGAATTTCGCATTAATCAGGCGTGTAAGTTGCTCATGACCGAAAAAAGTATAACGGATGTTTGCTTTGAATGCGGCTTCTCGAATGTCTCATATTTCAGTAAGGTTTTTAAACAGATTAAAGGCAAAAGTCCGATGCAGTTTAAAAACCTGGTGCTTCGAAAAAAATAGTAATTAAGAATGTGCTTAAACTGACATTTCCCCACAAATATCTTTTTCGAGATTAAACCTTACACGCTCATGGGAACCTTCTTTTCCGAATAAATACATCATTTTCGTAATAGCTGCTTCAGTCGTTATATCGGAGCCACTTACTACGCCTATTTCCTGTAATTTGCGGCTTGTTTGATAGGTACCTTGTAAAACTCTACCTCCATCGCATTGAGAAACATTGAAAATGATAATTCCTTTATCAATGGCATGTTTGAGTTCATCTAAAAACCAACTTTCTGATGGCGCATTACCTGCTCCATAAGTTTCTAATACTACTCCTTTCAGTCCGCTCGTATTAAATATGTTTCTAATTAAATTTTGTTGGATACCGGGGAAAAGTTTCAAAATCATCACATTATCATCCAGAGTTTCATGTAATTGAAGAGGCAAATCAGTTCTGTATGGACGAATAAATGGGAAGTTATAATCAATCGTTACTCCTACCTCTGCCAGATTAGGATAGTTTTCTGACCTGAAAGCATTGAACTGGCTACTTTCTTTTTTCTTGGCTCTGTTGCCACGTAACAAATAAGAATTGAAATAGATGGCTACTTCCGGAACAACAGGTCTCCCATTAATTTTGGCTGAGGCTATTTCTAAAGCCGTAATCAGATTTTCACGAGCGTCTGTTCGGGCTATACCTATTGGCAATTGAGCTCCCGTTAGAATTACAGGTTTGCTTAAATTCTCTAAAAGAAAACTTAATGCTGATGCAGTATAAGCCATTGTATCAGTTCCATGAAGAATAACAAAGGCATCAAATTCCTCAAAATTATCATAAACTATTCTGGCGATTTCTACCCAATTTGTTGGGGTCATATTGGATGAATCTATCGGCTTGTCTAAAGTCAGAATCGTCAGTTCAAATTCAACTCTATGCAATTCAGGCACATTTGTTAATATCTCATTAAAGTTAAACGGCACTAAACTTTTGCTTTTAGAGTCATATACCATACCCAATGTTCCTCCTGTATAAATCATTAAAACTGAGGTGGCACGATTATTTTTAATTGAATGATTAGTAATTCTTGAGGTTTTGTAGCCCATAAAAAAGTTTTTTTTTGCAAAAATACGAGGTTTGATTTAAGCTTAAATACTGATTTTTTTAAAATATTATGTGTGAGCAACCCAAATTGGTACTTGATTTTTCTGAAAAAACATTTTTTTAAGTAAAAATACTCAAAAACGAAGCAAATTTTAAAGTTTTTTAAAATCTAAAATATAACTATTCAAAGATTTTTTTTCACTTTTTTTGAATTATTTTTAGAATATTACGTTATATTTGAAACACAACAAACGAAAACACAATAAAAAGGACGGAGATATGAACTTGAGACCAACATTAAGAATAATTGCTGACGAGGTAGAGATCATCGATTGCTTAGTAGATAACAGAGAAATGTTTAAAACATTTGATACCAATAAAACTGCTGCTTTTTTGGTAGGAGAAGATTTTCACTTGGTATTTTATTTTGCAGATAATGAACCGGATAATCGCTTCCTGATGTATATCGTTGAAGATTTTTCAGTGAATGAAGATTGTATGGCTTTTATGGTGAAACAGATTGAGGAACAAATACAACAAAACCGCAATGTTTATATAATGAAACAGGCTCGAAACAAAGTATTAGATATGCTATACATGACTGATACTTTCAGAGCTCTGTTCGGAAAAACGAATGTGAAAGAGGAAGATGAATATTATCATTGATATTCAATAATTATTCAATCTCATCAAGAAACATTCTATAAGCTCGTTTTAGCTCATCATAAGCTCTATTATTCTGCTTTTGGTGAGCTATTTCTATTCCTTTTTTATACACTTCCTTAGCTCTCTCGAACTGCTCCATTTCAAAATATAAGGCTGCTGCATGATAATATGTCGGCACATAGTCAGGGTGCTCATTTAGAAGCTGCTCTAAATAAAAAAGAGCCTTACCCGGATTACTATTCAGATACTCCATCGCTACCCCATAAATATTAAAAGGCTCATCAGGTTCTTCTTCCAGATATTGCAATAAAATTTTTAATCGTTCCTCTTGCATACTATTTCTCTTTAATTTAGATTTGCAATTGTTATGCATGCATAACAATTTTTCGTTCTATACATTGCTCACACAGCAAAAATAGACATTAAAACGCTTAGTTCATTATATTAATAATGCTTTTTAGAAAACCCCTAAAAGCATCTTTTCTATAAAAAACTCCCCTTTAGGGGTACGGGGGCAAAATACTATGAAAATACTAGTCTGCATTTCGAGTGTGCCTGATACAACTTCAAAAATCAGTTTTACTGATGGAGATACCAAGTTGAATAAGGCAGGAGTACAATACATCATCGGACCCTACGATGACTATGCGCTTGCAAGAGCGGTAGAATTAAAAGAAAAATCTGGTGCAACAATTACAGTATTAAATGTAGGTGAGGCAGATGCTGAACCTCAAATACGAAAGGCTTTGGCTATTGGCGCTGATGACGCCATTAGGGTTGATGTGGAACCTACGGATTCATACTTTGTTGCCGAACAAATAGCTGCTGTTGCCAAAGAAGGCAATTACGACCTGATTTTAATGGGTAGAGAAACCAGTGATTATAATTCAGGTGTAGTACACGGTATTGTTGGAGAAATTCTTGGCATTCCATCGTTTTCTCCGGTTATGCAATTAGATATTGAAGGAGGCGTAGCGAAAATGACTCGTGAGATTGAAGGTGGTAAAGAAATATTAGAAGCTCCTCTTCCACTGGTTTTAGGTTGTCAGGAACCAATTGCAGAATGGAAAATCCCAAATATGCGTGGTATCATGACTGCACGTACCAAGCCTTTAAAAGTAATTCCTGCTTCGGGAGAAGCGCTTACAGCCACTGATAAGTATAGCTTACCACCGGCAAAAGGCCCTTGCAAGATGATTCCTGCTGATGAAGCTGAAAAACTCATTGAGTTATTGCATAAAGAGGCAAAGGTTCTATAATTCATTTATTCATTCCAGAAAAGACATTTTATCATGGCTATATTAGTTTTTACAGAGATTGCTGATGGCGCAATCAAAAAATCATCGCTTGAAGCCATTTATTATGGTGCTCAGGTGGCCGAAAAATTAGGTACTTCTGTTACAGCGCTTGCCATTGGTAAAGCTGACTCTTCTGAATTAGCGATTGCAGGTAATTATGGTGCAAGCAAAGTATTACATGCTAACGATGCTAAATTAGAAACACCAAATAGCATGGCGTATGCCAAAGTATTAGTTGAAGCAGCCAATGCCTCGGGTGCTAAAGTAATTATCACAGCTAAATCTTCTTTAGCTGATGCTGTAACTGCCCGAGCTGCCGGAACACTTAAAGCTGCTGTGGTTGGTAATGTGGTAGAACTTCCGGATTTATCAAACGGATTTAAAGTAAAAAGAAGTATTTTCACAGGCAAGGCCTTTGCTGATGTGAATGTAACAAGTGATATAAAAGTATTAGCTATCAAGAAAAATGTAGTCAGTCCGGTTGAAAGTGGAAATGCTGCTTCAGTTGAAGCCTTTACCCCTGCTTTAGCTGAAAACTTATTTACAGCCAAAGTTACAGAAACTGTAAAAGCTACAGGAACTGTCTCTTTGCCCGAAGCTGACTTGGTGGTATCTGGCGGACGTGGTATGAAAGGCCCAGAACACTGGCAACCCCTATTAGATTTGGCTGATGCATTAGAAGCCGCAACCGCTTGTTCAAAACCGGTATCTGATTTAGATTGGAGACCTCACCACGAGCACGTTGGACAAACGGGGGTGAAAGTTTCTCCAAATCTTTATATTGCCTGTGGTATTTCTGGTGCAATTCAGCATTTGGCAGGAGTTAACTCTTCTAAAGTCATTGTAGTTATCAATAAAGATGCCGACGCACCTTTCTTCAAAGCAGCGGATTATGGGATTGTGGGTGATGTTTTTGAAGTATTACCAAAGTTGACGAAAGCGGTAAAAGAGCTGAAATAAATCGATAAGTATTTCATTTAAAGCCTCAAAGGATTAAGTTCTTTGAGGCTTTTTTTTGCTCTCAATTGACCAGCCAATAAAATAAACCTCAACTAAATCCTACATCTTTTTGCTAACGCTGGGGAATATCCGTATTTCGAACCCGAAATTCTTTATCACTATTATTTACTCAATTACATTATAGTTATGAAAAAAACATTACTCCTGCATTTATTAATGCTGGTCTCCTCGTTAGTTTTTGCTCAAAAAACAATTCTTAAAGGCAAGGTAGTAGACCCGGCCGGACAACCGCTCATTGGTGCCAGTATTGCTGAAAAAGGCACAAATAATGGAACAGTAGCAGACGTAGATGGCAATTTTCAGCTTACTACAATTTCTGCTGAACCAATTCTGGTTATCAGTTTTATCGGGTTCAAAAAAATTGAAGTTACGCCACAAGATTTAGACAAACCTATTACCATGGAAGAATCTAATATTCTCCAACAAGTAGTAGTGCTTGGTTCAAGAAGTTTAAATAGGTCAGTTACGGATACGCCCGCTCCCATTGATGTTATTGACATTAAGGATGTTACAACTAAGACCGGACAATTGGATATCAATCAATTGTTACAATTTGCGGCTCCATCCTTTAACTCAAACAGACAAACAGGCTCTGATGGTACCGACCATGTTGATCCTGCTTCTTTAAGAGGATTAGGCCCTGACCAGACTTTAGTATTGATTAATGGCAAACGAAGACATCAGTCTTCTTTGGTAAATATCTTTGGCACAAGAGGTAGAGGCAATACGGGTACAGATCTGAATGCCATTCCTGCCGCTGCCATCGAACGAATTGAGATTTTACGAGATGGGGCTGCTGCACAATATGGTTCAGATGCTATTGCCGGGGTAATTAATATTATTCTTAAGACTTCAACCAATACACTGGATATTAATGCAAACTCAGGCATTTATCAGGCTAAATATCGTTTTGACGACAAGAAATTTGATGGATTAAACTATAATTTCAATGCCAATTATGGAGTCAAAGTTGGTAAAGAAGGCTTTATTAACCTGACAGGAGATTATAATTTCAGAGACCACACCAATAGAGCTAATTCTAATCCGGATGAAATTTCACGTCGTGAATTTGGTGATCCTAAAATAGTGAATGCCTCTCTATATTTGAATTCTCAATTTCAACTGGGAGAAAAATCTAAACTATATGTATTCGGAGGAACTAATAAACGTGATGGGGATGCCTATGCCTGGACACGTTTTGCAGATGATGACAGAAATATTCCTGCCATTTATCCAAATGGTTTTGACCCTCTGATTAAGACCAGAATCAACGATAATTCATTGGCGGTTGGTGTCAGAAGTTTATTAGGTACATGGGATTTCGATGTGACCAATACATTCGGTTCTAACAAATTTCATTATTTTGTTAACAATACCCTTAATACTTCGCTTGGCGCGCAATCTCCGACTTCTTTTGATGCAGGTGGTTTTCAACTAAGCCAGAATACTATTAATCTGGGCTTATCAAAATTCTATAAGCAAACCCTGGCAGGACTAAACTTAGCTTTCGGTGCAGAATACAGAATGGAAAACTACAGGATTTTTGCAGGTGAAGAAAAATCATGGAAAAGCTATGAGGCAGGCATTCCTCCGGGTTCTCAGGGCTTTCCGGGATTTCAACCTGGTGACATAATAAAAGCGAAACGTTCAAATGTGGGTATTTACTTTGATACGGAGGTGGATTTCACGAAAAAGTTCATGATGGGTGCGGCTCTACGTTATGAAAATTACAGTGATTTTGGAGGTACATTAAATGGCAAACTATCTGCCCGATTTAAAGCTTCTGAATCTTTCATGTTGAGAGGAACAGTGAGTACAGGTTTCAGAGCACCATCATTGCCACAAATTAATTTCAATTCTACAATTACCAACTTTATTGGCGGTCAACCTGTGGAAGTTTTGATTGCGCGCAATGGTAGTGCTGTAACCAAAGCATTAGGAATTCCTGCTTTAAAACAGGAGACATCGAAAAATGTAAGTTTAGGTTTTACCATGAGACCTAACTCTACTTTTTCATTGACCGTTGACGCTTACTTAGTAAAAGTTAAGGATAGAATTGTATTGACAGGGCAGTTTTCTGACGAAGACGATAAAATTGGGGATATTCTGAAAGGTTTGAACGTAGGCAAAGCGCAATTCTTTACGAATGCGGTTTCAACCACTACTAAGGGCCTGGACGTAATTTTATCTAATAGAAATAATTTGGGAAGTGGCTATTTAACTACTTCATTGGCAGCCAACTTCAATAAACTAACTATTGATGCCATCAACACCTCTGAAAAATTAGCCGGTAAAGAAGATACCTACTTCGATTTAAGAGAACAATATTTTCTGAGAGCTTCTGCTCCCCCATCAAAAATAAACCTAACGCTTGATTATCAGGTAAAAAAAATCAGTACAGTATTGCGCTTAGTGAGATTTGGAAAGGTAGAATTGGCTGACTGGAATTATGATATTAAAGAAAATGATATTTACAGTCCTAAAGTTACTACTGATCTTTCATTTAATTATAAATTCGCCAAATCAGTAGGATTAACAATTGGTGGTAATAACATCTTCAATGTCTACCCAGATATGTCATCGGCATATAATACTGAATCAGGTGGAGCATGGGATCCTGTTCAGATGGGCTTTAATGGCGCATTCTGGTATGCTAAACTTAATTTAAAGTTTTAAGTTTTTACCAAATTTCTGAAACCAAAATAAATGTTTTAAAGTTAAATTCTATGTACTAAATATTTGCAGGAGATTTTTATTGATTCGATTAATAGACCAATGAAGAAATCCTTATATTTGCAACGTGGAAAAAATAAAACTCGAAATATTAGGTTTGTCCCCAAGCCAATCACAAACAGGCTCATTCGCTTTAGTATTGGCGGAGGAATTTGGTAATCGCCGATTGCCAATCATTATTGGCATGTTTGAAGCTCAGGCCATTGCCATTGAAATGGAGCGTATCACTCCGAATCGTCCAATGACTCATGACTTGTTCAAATCATTTGCCCGTGCATTTGATTTTACAGTTGAGGAGATATTGATTTCGGATTTAAGGGAGGGTATTTTCTATGCCAAAGTGGTTTGTACCGACGGTATTCGCCAAAAATCGATAGATGCGCGTCCATCTGATGCCGTAGCAATCGGATTGCGTTTTCAGGTGCCAATTTACACAACCAATCAGATTTTGTCTGATGCAGGTATTACCGCGCAAGAGGCAACAACTGCTGATGAGCCGCAGGAACTGGTATCTTCTGCCACGCGCCCTCAGAAAGTCTCGAAAGATTCTTTAAAAGACTTGAATTTAGAAGAACTCAACAATCTATTGAATCAGGCGCTTGCCAATGAGGAATATGAGAAAGCCGCCAAAATCAGAGATGAAATCAGTAAGAGAAATTAATTTATAGTTGTACAAAATATTTATGGAGCCATTTGCAGGTGCAAATGGCTTTTATTTTTCTTATACCTGATGATTATTTAAGTTCTATTATTGAATTCGTTTAAGATTATTCCTTTTCCTTTAAAAATGTATTGTTCCGCTTGCGCTGCGTCAATTGATGAAAACCCTACTGGAAGTCCCCGGATAGGATGTCGCTGCACAGAGAATACTTAACAGTTTGATTATTCCAAAAACCTTCGGAAACACTTTGAAACACAAACTTAAGTTAGAGATTTATTGGAGTGTCTCAATATATTAACCAAGAAAACGGAACCGAAAAAAGGTTACCAATATGGTGGGAACCTTTTTAATTAACAATGATGATTTCAAAGTACCAGCCTCCAAAAACTGAAATGAAAAAGGTAGACACTACCTTTTTGACTAACAGGGATGGTTTATAATTACAAATCACAAAAAAAGGAACCGAAAAGGTTACCAATTTGATGGAAACCTTTTTGTAAGACATTAGCCACGGTTTCCAGACTATTAGAATAAAGACTAATGAAGCCGACCTTTTGAAATTTCAAGAATACAAACTGCAATTTATTATAGTTCAATTAAAAAGTTAAATAAATTCACTACAAATTTTCCTTAAATAACTTAAGTTGCTACCTTAAATTCGGAAGAATTTGCAGATAGCAAAAGAGACAATAAAAGCAAAAACTTTAAATTGGAACCCGTTAAGTGTAACTGCATGAATTTTCTTAGCAAATTGAGCG